>NZ_BSSQ01000036.1 GCF_030161375.1 Paenibacillus glycanilyticus | reverse complement strand
GTATAAGAGACAGAGATTATATTTTTGATCAACTTGCCGACCGTAGTCATTCTTCTTGTTTGAATCATAAGCCGGCTTTCCGTCCGGTTCAAGACGACACGGTCGATCGTTTTATTCGCGATCCATATAATAACCTGTCCAATGATAATAATGATTGCAATACGTAAGACGGATTGTCCAAAACCTTCCCATGTTGTACCATTCGTTAACCACGCTGCAATATCTGTATAGTAGGCTTTGATATCCATTCGACCGCACCATCCTTACCTCAGCTTACAGGTTCACTTGTTCATACCCGACTTCCGCCGGTTTGAAAACTCCTCTTATTTCTACGTTTTCGGTTTCAATTACATGCTTCACCGTGTCCAAATTTTCTTCTGGAAAATGAATCGATAACGCACATCCTGCCGTAATTTCCTTCGGCGTTGGGCATATATCGATGTCGACTTCGGCATATTCCAGCAACATCTCGGCCCGAAGCGCCTGTTGCGTCGAATCGAAAGCGATTAACATGGCCGATTTCTCCTCTCCCTCACCTTGCCGAGCGAAACTATTGGCTTCGCTACGTATAAAATGGTTGTCCCTTCCATATAATAGTATCATATTGGCATTTACGGAGGGGATTCTATGAAACTATCATTTTTGAAGGATGTACCATTAAAGGTTCCTTACACGGAAGCAAATGCAGTTGGTCAAATCGTCAGCCGCTTATCGCTAATGATCGACGAAATGTCTGCCGGACGTCCAATCGTTATTGTCTGCGTTGGAACTGATCGCTCAACCGGTGATGCTCTTGGCCCTTTAATCGGAACCTCTCTCTCCAAATACCAAAGTCCCCACTTCTCCTTATACGGAACCCTGGAGGATCCTGTACATGCCATGAACCTTGAAGAGACACTCCACTTAATTAACCGTACTTATCACAAACCTTTTGTTATCGGCATAGATGCTTGCCTAGGGCAAGTTTCGAGCATCGGTTCCATTCAACTTGGCACTGGCCCCGTAAGACCTGGCGCAGGAGTCAATAAGGAGCTCCCTCCGGTTGGCGACATCCATATTACCGGTATCGTTAACGTTGGCGGATTCATGGAATATTTCGTCCTTCAGAACACCCGGCTGCATCTCGTTATGAAAATGGCCGACATCATTGCTTCCAGCGTATTCTCCTCGATCATGAACAGCATTCATGTTTCTGCCCGTTCCAGAGAACAGGCTGCCGCTTTGGAGCATCCTCATTCCAACTAACTATTTAGCCTCGGCAATTGCCTTGCGCTCTTCTGGTGTAAGTGTATAGTTCGAATCGCCTTTGTTAACCGGTTTGGCATACACATAAGTATTTTCCCTACTGTGCAGCCCTGATATAACTACCCCATCCTGCGATGCATTTACAACCGCGATCGAGAAGCTCAAATCACTGCCTTGATCCGCGAATGCATTATAGCGTAGTACGCCGATGCGCCCTTTTTCATGCTGCTGCACTTCCTTCACTTGATTCAGCTGCTTCTCCAGCTTCTCACTCTGCAGCTCTTGCGCCGTGATCGATTGTTTCAAATCAATAATGACTTCTTCCAGGTTAGTTATACCCGTGTTGCCCATCACTTCGACGTATTGCTTTCTGAGCTTTTTCAACCTTCTGCCGACAACCGAAACTCTAATCAATAACACGATGACCAACAATGCCAGTACAACCGTTACCCCATTCATCGGGTTATTCGTCCACTCATCCATTTCGAACTTCCGCCCCCAGAAAATTATGCTAAGAATATTGCTTCCGTATTTCTTTCACTGCTGCAACAAGGGCATCCGCTTCTTGCTCTGTTGTATAACAACCTACGCTTGCACGTATTGCGCCCGTCCCCGTCGTACCTGCACTAGCATGGGCCAGCGGCGTGCAGTGAAAACCTGCTCTTACCGCGATATGATAATGCTGATCCAGGATAAATGACATCTCAGACGGATCGATTCCTTCTGCGACAAAAGAGACAATCCCGGTTCGTTCTTCCCCTAATTTGGGTCCAAGAAGCCTAATCCCGTCAACAGATAATAGTCCATTCATGATCCGCTGCGTTAACGCCCATTCCTTAGTATGGATGTTATGTACCGTCTCATGCAGGACATATTGAACACCCGCCTTCAACCCTGCTAGGCCGGGTGTGTTTTGTGTCCCTGCCTCATATCGATCAGGACGAACGGTAGGCTGCTCAGGCGCCTCAGATTGGCTTCCGGTCCCTCCATGCAACTGCGGCATCAAATCAACGCTAGGATGGATGTACAGCCCTCCTGTGCCTTGTGGACCAAGCAATCCTTTATGACCGGGAAAGGCCATCATATCAATCCCCATTGCCTCAACGTCGATTTCCAGAATCCCGGCGCTTTGAGCGGCGTCTACAAGCAGCTTGATGCCTTTGCTTCTTGCGAGCTCGCCAATTTGGGCAACCGGCGCAATGGTGCCAAGCAGATTAGAACTATGGTTAACGATAATTAAGGAAGTATGTGCAGTTATAGACGATGCAATTCGATCTACCTGTACCGTTCCTTCTTCAACCGCTTCTACGTAAGTGACATGAATGCCAAGCGCATGTTTTAAATATTCAAGAGGCCTTCTCACCGAATTATGCTCAACCGTGGTTGCAATGACATGGTCTCCACTTTTAACCCAACCTTTGATGGCCATATTCAAAGCAGCTGTCGTATTGGCCGTAAATGCTATGTCATTCGGGTTTTTTATCCGAAATAGCTTAGCTAATTGCTTCCTCGTATCAAATAAAACACGGCTCGCTTTAACCGCCATCTGGTGACTCCCGCGTCCTGGATTTGCTGCCTCATGAAGCATGGCATGTTGCATGGCTTCCATTACGGCAGGCGGTTTAGGCCAAGAGGTTGCGGCATGATCCAAATAGATAATGTTCTCCAAAATTTTTCCTTCCTCCTTTCCTTATTCCCTCTCTCAAAAAGCTCTATTAAAACATAAGAATAGCATACCTTAGTTTAATCTTTCAGTTCAAAGATTACAACTTTGGTATGCTAGAATTTTGCATATATTATGCCATATTTTGGAGTAATTCAAGCAGCCGTTCAAGATCCTGCTTGTTAAAGTATTGCAGCTCGATTTTTCCTTTATCTTTCTGTTGTTTAATCTTAACCGTTGTTTTGAAGCGGTCTCTTAGCGACTCTTCCAAACTCTCAATATACGGATCTCGTTTCTTGGACTTGGCCTTCGCTTTAGCCGCCTCGGCCGTTTCTTTCACTTCAAGCTTCTGAATGGCTTCCTCCAGATCACGAACACTCCACCCTAAGGTGACCGTGCGGTTGGCCATCTCTTTTTGCACTACCGCATCTTTAATACCGACCAATGCGCGAGCGTGACCCATCGATATTGTTCCACGTGAAACATTGTCTTTGATCTCCGCCGGTAATGCAAGAAGACGAAGGAAGTTCGCAATATGAGAACGGGACTTGCCAACCTTCATTGACAGTTCCTCTTGCGTCAGTTTGAATTTGTCCATCAAACCTTGATAAGCCATTGCGGTTTCGATTGCATTTAAGTCTTCGCGTTGAAGATTCTCGATCAATGCAATCTCCATTACTTGTTGATCGGAGAACGCGCGAACCACAGCAGGAACTGTTGCATTTCCGCAAAGTTGGGAAGCTCGGAAACGTCTTTCCCCTGCTATAATTTCATAGCCCTTTAATACCGTACGGACAATAATCGGTTGGATGACACCATGCTGTTTGATCGATTCGGCCAATTCTTTAATGGATTCATCATCAAATGTTTTGCGTGGTTGATATGGATTCGGACGCAGTTGCGTCAATTGAATTTCAATGACTTTATCGTCTTCGCTTACAGAAAGCGATGGAATAAGCGCATCAAGTCCTCTACCTAGCCGCTTGCTCATACATAATCACTTCCTTAGCAAGTTCAAGATATACTTCAGCACCTTTAGATCTCGGGTCATATGTGATAATAGCTTCGCCATGCGATGGCGCCTCGCTCAGACGAACATTGCGAGGAATAATCGTTTGATACACTTTTTGTTGGAAATACTTCTTCACTTCTTCAATAACTTGAATACCAAGGTTAGTTCGAGCATCCAGCATCGTAAGCAATACACCTTCAATTTGAAGCGCTGTATTCAGATGTTTTTGAACGAGTCTAACTGTATTTAAGAGCTGGCTTAACCCTTCCAGCGCGTAATATTCACATTGAATGGGAATGATGACGGAATCAGCAGCTGTCAAAGAGTTAATCGTCAGAAGACCAAGCGATGGAGGACAATCAATAAGGATATAATCAAATTGATCCTTCACTAGCGACAACGCTTTCTTCAGGCGAAGCTCTCGCGAAATCGTAGGTACCATTTCAATTTCGGCACCAGCAAGCTGGATCGTTGCCGGAATGATTTTAAGACCTTCGATTTTTGTTTCAAACATGGCATCCTTCGGATGCACGTCATTAATAAGAACATCATAAATGCAGTTATTTACATCTGCTTTATTAATGCCAATTCCGCTTGTCGTGTTTCCTTGCGGGTCAATGTCAACGAGCAACACTCGCTTACCGAGCGTGGCCATGCACGCCCCTAAGTTAACAGACGTTGTCGTTTTACCAACACCGCCCTTTTGATTGGCTATTGCAATGATCTTAGACAAACTTGTTCACCTCTATGTCCAAACTTTTATTCCCATGATGATCTAACGGTGAAACGAATCGGTATAAACGGTTTTGCCGCCCTCATAGAGGACGGCCCGGATTAGTACTATCACGTTCATCATAGACGACTTACGCAAAGCTAATTTTTCGGTATATGAATAGTAATTTCATAGAAATCGCCAAGATCTTTTTCATCCGCTTTGATTTCCATCCCTGTACTGGATACCATTTGAACGGCTTGACGAATCGTATTAAAAGCGAGTCTCGTATTTTTAGGCATAGCAAAACGTTTCGTTTGTTTTGCTTTTGGCTCTTCCTTCAACGAAGCAATGCGATGTTCTGTCTGCTTAACGTTTAATTCTCTTGTAATGATTTCTTCCAGCACTTGATTCTGAAGTTCTTCTGTATCTAGAGATAATAAAGCTCTTGCATGTCTCTCTGATATTTTACGACTAGCAAGCGCTTCTTTAACAGTGTCATTTAATCCCAGGAGCCGAAGCTTGTTTGCAATCGTAGATTGGCTTTTACCTAGACGCTGTGCAAGACTTTCCTGCGTTAATTCATGCAACTCAATCAACTTCTGATAAGCAACCGCTTCCTCTATAGCCGTCAAGTTCTCGCGTTGGAGGTTCTCAATAAGAGCAATAGAAGCTGTCTGGGAATCATTAAATTCCCGAACTATAGCAGGAATCGTATCATAACCAAGCTTTGTAACCGCACGCCAACGACGTTCACCTGCAATGATCTCGTATTTGCCGTTTCGTGCACGAACCACAATAGGTTGAATAACGCCATGCGTCTTAATCGTTTGGCACAATTCATCGATACGTTCATCATCAAAGATCGTCCTAGGCTGGAAGGGACTTGTAACAATATCTTGAATAGGAATTTGTCGAACTTCTTCCTGACCGCTCCGCTGATCACTTAATCCGAATAAACGGGAAAAGGATTCCTTCATAATATCTTCTCTACCACCCGACCAAGAAACCGTTCACCGTATACACACGGCTGGTTTCCAAGATGTGCTGCTATGCATTAACGGTGAAAATTCCCGTTACTACCATTTTATCTATTTTCCATTCTTTAGACAACTCGTTTAATAGACTAACAGCTTCTAATCGCTAAAAAGATCATTAAACCATTCGTCTACTCTCTACCTTATATATTTCGACTTCAACAAAGAGTTTTCCTGCTTGATCTTTCTATAATTTCCGATCGACACAAATAAACCTCCGTATGTTTCACGTGAAACATACGGAGGTTTATGATCTAACTTATATAAGCGGTTCTTTTAGTGGCGTGCCCGCTTTTCGCGGGTATTTCTTAGGAGTAACATCCGTCTTCTCAATTACAACGATATACCGCTCAGACTGTTCAAATGGAAGTTTAAAAGCATGCTCGGCGCGAACCTTCCCTTTCAGTTCACGCAAGCTGAATCCTGCTTCTTTGACCTCTTCAACACTTTGCGAACCTTTCATCGCGGCAAACATTCCATTCTTGCGAGTAAACGGAAGACAAAATTCATTCAACACACTTAGTCGCGCTACCGCCCTTGCGGTAACAAGGTCAAACTTATCGCGGTATTCCGGTAAGCGGGCAATATCCTCCGCTCGACCATGCACGCAAGTCACATTCTCAAGTCCAAGCTCCGCCACCAAATGGTTAAGAAACTGAATCCGTTTATTCAAAGAATCAACGATGACAACTTTTATATGCGGGAAGCAAATTTTCAGAGGAATGCTTGGAAACCCTGCGCCAGAACCAATATCTGCAATGCTGTTAATTTCCTTCATCCCGACGAAAAACGAGAGTGAAACGGAGTCGTAAAAATGTTTTTCAAATACGGCATCCCGCTCCGTAATTCCCGTCAAGTTCATCCGCTCGTTCCATTCCACAAGCAAGCGGTGATACAAATCAAACTGCTCCAGCTGTCTGGGAGTTAACGATATTCCGTTCTCCCCCAGCAGCTTTTCAAACCATACCTGTGTCTCTGCCATTAGGATCCTCTCGCTGCCGTTACCCGGTTATAGTGTTCCAAATATACTAGCAGAATGGAAATATCGGCTGGGGTGACTCCTGCAATCCGCGACGCCTGGCCGATAGACAATGGACGGATATCGGCAAGCTTTTGCTTTGCTTCCGAAGCAAGACCATGTACTTCTCCGTAAATGATATCATCCGGTATTTTCTTCTTCTCCATCTTGTTCAGGCGTTCTACCTGATGCAGCTGCTTTTCAATGTAACCCGCATATTTAATTTGAATTTCGACTTGCTCCTTCATCTCCTCATCAAGAGGAAGCTCCGAAGGGGCTAATTGATCAACAAACGAGTACGTCAATTCAGGACGACGAAGCAGCGACTGCGCATCCATCGTGAACGCAATAGGAGCAGAGTTAGCAGCATCTAGCAACGGTTGAGCTACGTCTGGTTTAATCTTCACGGTAGCAAGTCGTTCGATTTCTTGAGCAACCAGATTTTTTTTATTAAGGAAAGCTTGGTAACGCTCTTCCGAAATAAGTCCGATCTCATAACCGGTTGGAGTGAGGCGAAGATCTGCATTATCGTGACGGAGCAGCAAGCGGTATTCCGCGCGGGAAGTCAGAAGGCGGTAAGGATCATTTGTCCCCTTTGTCACCAAGTCATCAATCATAACGCCAATGTAGCCTTGCGAGCGTTCAACAATAACCGGCTCTTTCCCTTGCACTTTGCGCGCTGCGTTAATGCCAGCGATAATGCCTTGACCCGCTGCTTCTTCATATCCGGATGTTCCGTTAATTTGTCCAGCTGTGAATAATCCATCGACGAGTTTTGTCTCCAAGGACGGCCAGAGCTGCGTCGGCACTACCGCATCGTATTCGATCGCATAGCCGTTACGCATCATTTCAACATTTTCCAATCCTGGAATAGATCGTAAAATACCAAGTTGTACGTCTTCCGGCATACTTGTCGATAATCCTTGTACATAATACTCGGATGTATGCTTGCCTTCCGGCTCCAGGAAAATCTGATGTTTGGGTTTATCCGCGAAGCGTACGATTTTATCTTCAATCGACGGACAATAACGCGGCCCAGTCCCTTCAATCGCTCCCGAGAACATAGGGGCACGGTGCAAATTATCGTTAATAATTTTATGTGTCCCTTCTGATGTATACGTCAGCCAACAAGGCAGCTGCTCGTTATCAGAGGATTTGGTTTCGTACGAGAAAAACTTCGGATTATCGTCACCCGGTTGAATTTCCGTTTTGCTGAAATCGATCGAATCTTTATGCACGCGTGGTGGCGTTCCTGTTTTGAAGCGAGCCAGCTTGAAGCCAAGTTCCTTCAGACTTGCCGACAACTTCACGGAAGGCTGCTGATTATTTGGTCCGCTCTCATACATAAGCTCGCCCATAATAATTTTGCCGCGAAGATACGTGCCGGTTGTAATAACAACTGCTTTAGCCCGGTAGATAGCACCCGTTTTGGTTACTATCCCGGTTACTTTTCCATCTTCCACGATCAGATCTTCCGCCATTCCTTGGCGCAAAGTTAGATGATCGGTCTCCTCGATCGTTTTCTTCATTGTGTGCTGATAGGAAAATTTATCGGCTTGCGCGCGCAGCGCATGAACCGCTGGACCTTTACCGGTATTAAGCATCCTCATTTGAATAAACGTTTTATCGATATTGCGGCCCATTTCACCGCCTAGTGCGTCAATTTCACGGACGACATGCCCTTTCGCCGGTCCCCCGATCGACGGGTTGCACGGCATGAACGCCACCATATCCAGATTGATCGTAAGCAGCAGCGTTTCGCAGCCCATTCGAGCGGCAGCAAGCGCCGATTCACAACCCGCATGGCCCGCTCCTATAACGATCACTTCATATTGCCCAGCTTCATATGTCACCATTTGTTTATCCCTCCAATTCGTAAACCGTCTTTATTTCCCTAAACAGAATTGCGAGAAGATTTGATCGATCAACGAATCGCCAACCTCATCGCCTAATATTTCGCCAAGTGATTCCCATGCCGAACGCACATCGATCTGAATCAGATCGATCGGAATGCCTGCATGAGATGCTTCGATGGCATCCACCAGTGACTGCTGTGCTCGCTTCAGCAAAGAAATATGCCGAACATTGCTGACATATGTCAAATCTCCGGAGTCCAGCTGCCCTTCAAAAAAGAGCTTGCTGATCGCTTTCTCCAGATGATCAAGTCCTTCTTCTTCGCGCACCGACATGCGGACAATCCGTTCTTCATCGATCAACGCCTGAATCTGAGCCATATCTAGCTTCGACTCCAGATCCGATTTATTAATAATAAGAATAAGCTGGCGGTCCTTCACCTTTGTGAGGAGCGCGCGGTCATCTTCATGCAAAGCTTCATTATTATTAAGCACGAACAGAATCAAATCCGCTTCTTCCAGCGCATTATGCGACCGTTCGACGCCGATTTTCTCCACCACATCGCTAGTCTCCCGGATACCTGCCGTATCAAGCAGCCTGAGCGGAATATGATTAAGCGTCACGTATTCCTCGATAACATCCCTCGTTGTGCCGGGTATATCCGTTACAATGGCTTTGTTCTCCTGCGCAAGCATATTCAGTAGCGAAGACTTGCCAACATTCGGGCGCCCTACAATAGCCGTCATAATACCCTCACGCAATATTTTACCTTCGTTCGCGGTTTTTAACAGCTTTCCAATCTCCTCTAGAGCCGAGCCGCTCTGATCGCGGATGTAGGCACTTGTGAGATCCTCCACATCATGCTCGGGATAATCGATATTTACTTCGATATGAGCGAGCAGCTCAATGACAGTCTGCCGCAGCGCCTTAATCCGCTTGGATAAGGTACCTTCCGCCTGCTTGCGCGCAACCGAGAAAGCACGATCGGACTTGGAACGGATCAGGTCTATAACGGCCTCCGCTTGCATCAAATCAATCCGTCCGTTCAGGAAGGCCCTCTTCGTGAATTCGCCCGGTTCAGCAAGCCTCATCCCTTCCTGGAGGAGCACTTGATCAAGTACTTTTTTAACTGCTACCACACCGCCATGGGCGTTAATCTCAACGACATCCTCGGCCGTAAACGAACGGGGACCGCGCATAACCGTAACAATGACTTCTTCAACCTGCTCCCCGTTCTTCGGATCTATGATATGACCGTAATGAACGGTATGCGTTGCCGCATCCCGCAAATCGGTTCTTGAACGAAATATTCGGGCAGTTCCTTCTATAGCATCCGGCCCGCTCACGCGAATAATCGCGATGCCGCCTTCACCAACCGCTGTCGAAATTGCCGCTATAGTATCTTGTACCATAAAGCGTCAGCACCTCTCAAATGGAAAAACAGCAATGACCACGAGAGCCATTGCTGCGAATAGTTAAACGTATGGAACTAACTTTACATCTGTTTTTCCTTTAAAGCAATAACAACGCGCCGATTCGGCTCATCGCCTTTGCTGTATGTTTTCACCCTCGGGTGATTCTGAAGCTGGGAATGAATCACTTTGCGTTCATGCGACGACATCGGCTCCAGCACAACTTCTTTCTTCGTGCGGATTACCCTGCCGGCGAGACGTTCCGATAATTCCTCCAACGTCTTGCGGCGACGCTCGCGAAAATCTTCCGCATCAAGTACGATCCGAAGATGACTGTCTGAATATCGATTTGCCACTATGTTAACCAAATATTGAAGCGCGTCTAGCGTTTGACCGCGCCGTCCAATCAGCATGCCAATGTCTCCTCCGCCCGAAACGGACAGATAAGTCGCTTCTTTCGTTGTTTTACGTTCGATAGCGATCGTAAGTCCCATCGCTTCTGCCACATCACGAAGAAATTGCTCGGCTTCTATCGTTGGATCCGGTATAAGCTCCAGCTCAACCTTCGCTTCTCTTACGCCAATGAGTCCGAATCCGAACAGTCCTTTGGAAGGCTGCTCCGTAACGAGCACCTTGACGCGATCCTTGGTTACATTTAATTGTGTCAAACCGCTCCGTACAGCATCATCAACCGTTTTTCCTGATGCTACGATTTTCTTCATTTCGCGAGGGCCTCCTTACCCTTGTTTGATGAACGAACGTACAGGAAGTAGTTTTGAGTAATGGTATAGATGTTACTGAAGATCCAGTACAGCGGAAGCGCCGACGGGAAGTTGAGAGCCATCACGAAAATCAGAACCGGGAAGATCATAAGCATGGCGCCCATGCCCGGCATGGTTTGCGTTTGTTGTTTTTGCATCATTTTCGACTGAATGAATGTCGTTGCTGCTGCAACGATCGGGAGGAAATACCATGGTCCCGGCTCGCCAAGCTGCAGGCCTAGGAACTCATGCGTACGAACCTCGGGATTCCAGTAGATCGAATTATAAAGCGCCATAAACACAGGCATCTGAACGATAAGCGGCAGACAACCAGCCATTGGATTGACTTTGTTCGCTTGGAACAGCTTCATCGTTTCTTCCTGCTGTTTCTGCGGGTTATCTTTGTGCTTCTTCTTGATCTCAGCCATTTGCGGCTGAATCGCCTGCATCGCCTTCGAACTTCTAAATTGCTTGATCGTCAATGGCAGGATGGCTGTCCTTACAATAATCGTAATAAGCAGAATAGCTAGTCCATATGAACCATTAAACCAGTCTGCAAACGTATCGAGGGTAAGGGCAAAGTAATAAACAACGTACTTTTCCCAGAAGTTGCCTTGCTGTAAATCTGCTGTACTCGTCGTGGAATTATGCGGTGTACAGCCTGACAGCATAACAACCATCAGCACCAAACCCAGTACGAGCAGCCACTTGCGGTTTCCTTTTAAAACCAACACCAGATCTCCTCTCTGAACACTCCATACTAAGCATTATTTTATTGACTAAACTATACCATAAAAAATAGGACAAAGAAACAACTTGGCAATGCTGGCCGTTTTTGCTAAAAACGCGCTTCTTTCCTAAGCAAACCGGCTTTCCTCAGCACGTGCATAATGCTTTTTTCCAACTGCTTTGTCTCCATCGCCACCGCAGGTTTTCTTACTATTAAAATAAAATCGACGTTTGGTACGATTTTATCTCCGTTCAAGCGGACGATTTCCTTAATCACTCGCCTCATCCGGTTTCGGACAACCGCATTGCCGATCTTTTTGCTGGCGGAGACGCCTAATCGGAAAGGTTCCGCAACCGGCTGCCTCGACCAATACACAACAAACTGTCCATTGGCAAACGATTTGCCGTAACGATAGATCCGATTGAAGTCAGCGCGGTTACGCAGACGCAATTTTCTTTGCACGACCAGGCTCACCGTTCTTTCCTCTTATTAAAATACCGTTTATGTAGGTTTGCCCCGCGGACTTACTTATCAGTATCGCCCGCAGGGCAAAAAAAAAGACCACCCGACGTGGTCTTTTGCTTATGCGCTAAGAACTTTTCTTCCTTTTTGACGACGCGCTGCCAAAACTTTACGTCCGTTTTTCGAGCTCATCCGTTTGCGGAAGCCATGAACCTTGCTGCGTTTGCTTACATTTGGTTTAAATGTAGGTCTCATCTGAACTGCACCTCCCGTATATCAAGTACTCGAGCAGTACGGCTTTTACACCGCCCAGCTTATTCTCTGTAAAAAGCTAATTTTTGAAACACGCTTTTTTTATTAAACCACGTCGGGCACAAAAAGTCAATTAAAACCCCTACCATCCAAATATTGTGGATAAATGTATGATATTAACCCCTTTGTCGGAAAACTAATAACATGTGTATAAAATTTCGGGACTTTAGACGAACTTTGTCGAAATGGTAACAAGATATTAACAATATGTAGTGGTGTCGATAACTTTTATGCACAAGCTATTGAATTTGTGGATAAAAACTCACAATTCGTTGAAATACAAGGGATCTTTTGCTATGATTATTATGTTTTCGGTGTGAATACCTCATCGATTTAGCAAACCTTATCAACAACCTGTGGATAACAATGTGAACAAACTCATCCCCTATTCATAACTCATGTTCCAATTATTCTTCTTAATGTGGGTAATTCGTAATAATCACCATTCATTCGACATGATTTGGCTTAATTGCGCCTATTCGGCGATTTTTGATAAGGAGTGACGTCTGTGGACAGCCATACCTATGATTTATGGCAGCAAGTGTTGTCAATCATTCAGACGAAGCTAAGCAAACCTAGTTTCGATACCTGGTTTAAAGCGACCAAAGCTTCTTTCGTGAATGATTCATTGCTGGAAGTAACGGCGCCGACAACATTTGCGGCTGAATGGCTGGAAGGCCGATATACCAAGTTAATTCGTAACACCTTGTTTGAGTTTCTCGGCAGACAGGTAGACGTGCGCTTTTCGATCGAAGAAGCGAAACCGGCGGAAACCGTACCGTACGTACTGCCAAAAGCGGCGGAAACGCCGGTTATACAGGAAGAGTCCTTCTCTCATATGCTTAACCCGAAATATACCTTTGATACATTTGTCATCGGAGCAAACAACCGGTTCGCGCATGCGGCTTCGCTTGCTGTAGCGGAAGCGCCGGCCAAAGCCTATAATCCCCTCTTTTTGTACGGCGGAGTAGGACTTGGCAAGACGCATCTCATGCATGCCATCGGTCACTACATCATGGATCACAATCCGAGCACTAAGATCATGTACATTTCATCAGAGAAGTTCACCAATGAATTCATCAATGCGATCCGGGACAACCGCGGGGAAAGCTTCCGCAACAAATATCGCAGTATTGACGTGTTGTTAATTGACGATATTCAGTTCCTGGCCGGTAAAGACGGAACGCAAGAAGAGTTCTTCCATACTTTTAATGCGCTGCATGAAGAACGGAAACAGATCGTTATTTCCAGTGACCGTACGCCTAAGGAAATTCCGACTTTGGAGGAAAGGCTGCGTTCGCGGTTCGAGTGGGGACTAATAACCGATATCCAGGCACCGGATTTGGAGACAAGGATTGCGATTTTGCGCAAGAAGGCGAAAGCGGAGAACCTTGATATTCCGAATGAAGCGATGGTCTACATTGCGAATCAGATCGATACGAATATTCGTGAGCTGGAAGGCGCGCTAATCCGCGTAGTCGCATATTCCTCGCTAATCAATCAGGATATTACATCCCATTTAGCTGCCGAAGCATTAAAGGATATTATTCCGTCCAGCCGTCCAAAAATGATCACCATAAACGACATTCAGCAAAAGGTCGGCGAGTTTTACGGCCTGCGTCTTGAAGAATTCAAAGCGCGCAAACGGACCAAAGCTGTCGCTTATCCGCGGCAGATCGCCATGTATCTCTCGCGCGAGCTGACCGACTATTCGCTGCCAAAGATCGGAGAAGCGTTTGGCGGCCGCGACCATACAACGGTTATCCATGCGCACGAGAAAATTTCGCAGCAGCTGAAGCAAGATCAGGACTTGTACAAAATATTGCAAAACCTGACGGAGAAGATAAAAAATCACACGTAAAAGTTATGCACTTCTATATGGACAACCAAGCAAGCCTATGCACAAGCTATACACATGTGGATAGGCTTGCTTTATCCGTGTTTTAGACGGTTATCCACATATTAACGCCGCCTACTACTACGACTACTATTTTTTTAATAAAAAACATCATCAAAATAGGGCGAAAACGCCCCTTACGGCTTCGCCTATTTTAGAACACATCAAACATCGATCCGAAACGGACTTAGGAGTGAAACCATGAAACTTACAATTTCCAAACATGAACTGAACGAAGCCATTCAACAAGTTGCCAAAGCGGCTTCTTCCCGTCCGACTATTCCTATTCTCGGCGGCATCAAGATTGAAGTTACCCATCAAGGGGTTACCTTAACGGCTAGTGATACCGATATATCTATTCAAAGCTTTATCCCCGTAGAACGAGACGGTCTCGTTATTGCAAATGTGGATAAGCCGGGTAACGTTGTGCTTCCCGCTAAATTTTTTGTCGAAATCGTTAAGAAGCTTCCGTCTGACAATGTAGAAATTGAAGTAGGCGCACATTTCCAAACCTTAATCCGTTCCGGCTCGACCGACATTCAGATGGTTGGACTCGATCCAGAAGAATTCCCTGTTCTTCCTTCCATTGAGCAAAACGAATTGTTCCAAATGCCTGGTGATTTGTTGAAAGCGATGATCCGCCAGACCGTTCTTGCGGCATCGGTTAATGAGCAGACCCCAATTCTGACCGGGGTATTGTGGAGTCTTCAGGACAAGCAGCTGAAGTTTGTGGCGACCGACCGCCACCGCCTGGCAAGCCGCGTTGCGCAAGCCGAGACGGATGTAGATTACCGCTTTAATAACGTCGTGATTGCGGCGAAAACATTAGTCGAGTTGTCCAAGCTCGTTCCGGATCAACACGGCCTTGTCGATATTGTCGTAGCGGATAACCAAGTATTGTTTAAGATCGGCAATGTTTTGTTCTATACCCGCGTACTGGACGGGACATACCCGGATACTTCTAAAATTATTCCGAGCGTGTTCAAAACAGAACTTGTTCTGGATACAAAAAATTTGACGGATGCGATCGATCGCGCGTATCTCATGTCGAGAGAAGAAAAAACGAACATCGTACGCCTGACGACGCTTGATGACGGTTCAATCGAGATTTCTTCCAGCTCAACGGAGCTAGGACGCGTAACCGAGCAGCTGGAAGCGAAGCAATTCGACGGTGAACCGCTCCGCATTGCCTTCAACTCCAAATATATGCTGGATGTGCTTAAGGTAATTGACAGCGAGCAGATCCTTATCGGTTTTACCGGGGCAATGAGCCCGATTGTTATTCGTCCAACCGATCACTCCTACAACACTTACGTCATCTTGCCTTATCGAACTACGAACTAAGACCATTCAAACTTAGGGCTAAGCCATGCAGGTGAAAGGCAGGTGAAGAGGTATGAAAGAAATCTCTATTCGGGATGAATACATCACGCTAGGACAGTTTTTAAAGTTGGCTGATTGTATATCCACAGGTGGACACGCGAAATTTTTCTTGCAGGAAAACGAAGTTCAGATAAATGGGGTTGTGGATAACCGCCGCGGCAGAAAACTGTACGTCGGCGACCGCGTTGAAGTAGAAGGCTGCGGCGTCTTTACGGTGACCGGGGCTTAATGGCCGAAGAAGGGCCAGGCCGGGAGGACAAACGAACGTGTTTTTAAACAGCATTCACTTGCACAACTATCGCAATTACAAAGAGATTGAGCTGAAAACGGATAATCAGGTCAATATATTTGTCGGTCCTAACGCTCAAGGGAAAACAAATTTGCTGGAGGCGATCTTCGCCCTCGCTCTGACCAAATCGCACCGTACGTCCAAAGATAAGGAGCTGATCGGCTGGGAGGCCGATTCAGCCCGCATCCATGGCGAGGTTGTGAAGCGTTACGGCACGCTAAAGCTGGATCTAATGTATTCGTCGCAGGGCAAAAAAGCGAAGATCAATGGGCTCGAACAGCGCAAGCTGAGCGATTTCATCGGATCGCTTAATGTCGTCATGTTTGCGCCAGAGGATCTTGAGATTGTAAAAGGAACGCCGGGCATACGAAGACGGTTTCTCGATATGGAAATCGGCCAAGTACAGCCCGGTTATTTGCATACGCTGACGCAATACACCAAAGTGCTTGCACAGCGGAACAATTTTCTGAAGACGGCATCGCCGGGGAGCTCCCAGCTTGCCATGCTGGACATCTGGAATATGCAGCTCGCCGAGCATGGTGTTAAAATCATGAAAAAAAGGAAACACTTTATTCATAAATTGCAACGGTGGGCGGAGAACATACATGCCGGCATAACGGCGGGCGGCGAACACCTCACCATCGAGTACCGCCCGTCCTTTGACGGCGGCTCCTCCGAAGATGAAACTGTTTTATTTGATCAATTTATGTTAAAGTTATCACAAGTGAAAGATCAGGAGATTCGCAGAGGGATGTCGCTCGTAGGACCTCATCGCGACGACATGGCATTCTTTATTAACGGCAAGGAAGCGGCTGTATACGGGTCGCAGGGACAGCAACGCACAACGGCACTGTCTCTTAAGCTTGCCGAAATAGAGCTGATCTGCGAGGAAATAGGGGAATACCCGCTGCTATTGCTTGATGATGTATTGTCTGAGCTGGACCAGAACCGGCAAACGCAGCTCATTGAGACGTTTCAGAGTAAGGTTCAGACGTTTATTACAACGACCGGACTCGAGAGCGTTAATGTGAGCAAGCTCCAAGGCGCCGGTATCTACAATGTGCGGGAAGGCCAAGTAATGCGCTGATAACGGGCATATATACGGGAGGCGGAGGACATGTATAT
Organism: Paenibacillus glycanilyticus; assembly: GCF_030161375.1. GTDB lineage: Bacteria > Bacillota > Bacilli > Paenibacillales > Paenibacillaceae > Pristimantibacillus > Pristimantibacillus glycanilyticus_B. The sequence goes on along the minus strand of NZ_BSSQ01000036.1, from coordinate 7,165 downwards.
ACATTTGGGCGGCGAGAAAATTATCCGGGCTGCCGAGTTGGTGGCCATTTTTGATATATCGATAGAGCAATCCTCCAAGCTTTCCAAGCAATTTGTAGCAGGAGCCCGTAAACGCAAAGATGTTGAGACAATTGGTGAAGAAGAACCGAAATCCATTGTAGTAACCAAGCAAAAAATCTATTATTCGCCGATTTCATCCTCTACTTTGAAGAAACGGGCCCATCATTTTGCGGCGAATGGCTAGAAGCAGCCTAGGCGAACAGGTATGAGAGGAGTAGTGAGCAGTTGAGTCAGCAAAATACGTATGATGAAAGTCAGATACAGGTCCTTGAAGGCTTAGAAGCAGTACGTAAGCGTCCGGGGATGTACATCGGCTCTACCAGCGGCAAAGGCCTTCACCATCTCGTATGGGAGGTAGTCGATAACAGTATCGACGAGGCATTGGCAGGGTACTGTACAAAAATTCAGGTTCGAGTTCACGAAGATAACAGTATTACGGTTATCGACAATGGCCGTGGTATTCCCGTAGGGGAGAACGCGAAGCTGAAAAAATCAACCCTTGAAGTCGTTATGACCGTCTTGCACGCAGGTGGTAAATTTGGCGGCGAGGGCTATAAAGTATCGGGCGGATTGCACGGGGTAGGTGTATCCGTCGTTAATGCGTTGTCTGAGCATGTTACGGTAACGGTTAAACTTCACGGACATGTCTATCAGCAAGAATACCGCCGCGGCGTACCGCAGTATGACGTTAAGATCGTTGGTGAGTCTGAAGAAACCGGTACAACCGTTAAGTTCAAACCGGATCCTGAAATTTTCACCGACACTACCGTTTACGAATATGAGACTCTCCAATCGCGGATTCGCGAGCTGGCGTTCCTGAATAAAGGCCTTGAGATTGAACTGATTGATGAGCGTACAGGCGCATCGAATACGTTCAAGTATGACGGCGGTATTATCGAGTTCGTTAAGCACTTGAACCGCAACAAGGAAGTCATGCATGAAGAACCGATCTATGTAGAAGGTTCAAAGGATCATATTCAGGTTGAAGTATCGTTGCAGTATAACGACGGTTACACGGAGAATATTCATTCCTTCGCCAATAACATCAACACGCATGAGGGCGGTACGCATGAATCGGGCTTTAAGAGCGCGCTCACGCGTATTATTAACGACTATGCCCGTAAGTCGGGATTAATCAAAGACAATGATTCCAATTTCTCCGGCGATGATGTCCGCGAGGGATTAACGGCGATTATTTCGGTGAAAATCCCGGAACCGCAGTTCGAAGGACAAACGAAGACAAAGCTTGGCAACAGTGAGGTACGGGGTATTGTCGAATCATTCTTTGCCGAGAAACTGCAGGAGTTCCTCGACGAGAATCCATCGGTTTCCCGTAAAATCGTTGAAAAAGGTCTGCAGGCGGCAAGAGCCCGGGAAGCCGCGCGCAAAGCACGCGAGCTGACGCGCCGTAAAAGCGCGCTCGAAGTCAGTTCCTTGCCAGGTAAGCTGGCAGACTGCTCATCCAAAGATGCATCGATTAGTGAGCTTTATATCGTCGAAGGCGACTCCGCGGGTGGTTCGGCGAAGCAAGGCCGCGACCGTCACTTCCAGGCCATTTTGCCGCTACGTGGTAAAATCCTGAACGTGGAACGCGCTAGGCTCGACCGCATTCTCGGCAATGCCGAGATCCGCGCGATCATTACGGCGCTTGGCACGGGCATTGGCGATGACTTCGATCTGGGTAAGGCACGTTACCATAAAGTCATTATTATGACCGATGCCGACGTCGACGGTGCGCACATTCGTACTCTGATGTTAACCTTCTTCTTCCGTTACATGCGGAAGATTATCGAAGCAGGATATATTTATATCGCGCAGCCGCCGCTGTTCAAGATCGAGCGGAACAAAGTTATCCGTTATGCGCAATCCGAGAGGGAACGCGACGAGATTATCGCGGAATTCGGAGAGGGCGCGAAAGTAAACGTACAGCGTTATAAAGGTCTAGGCGAGATGAATGCCACGCAGCTGTGGGAGACAACAATGGATCCGGAGAGCCGCACGATGCTTCAAGTATCGATCGAAGACGCGATTGAAGCGGACACGATCTTCGACACGCTCATGGGCGACAACGTTGAGCCGCGCCGTGATTTCATCCAGCAGTTTGCGAAAGACGTTAAGAACCTGGATATCTAGTAAAACCATATAAATTTTATTGTAGTAAGATAGCCGTCCAATAAGGACGGCTATTTCTTTTTGTATCGGCCATAGGAAACCGCGTATTGATAGATTTTGCGGAAGATTGCTTTGTCTTCGAGTTTCCTGAAGATGAATGCATCGGGTTTCGTATTTACCTCCAGAATCCACGGTCGCTGCTGCTGATCGATGGCAATATCGATACCAAGCTCCTTGATGCCCGGGTAATGCTTCTCCAGCTCTCTGGCTATATCCAAGCTAATTTGTTTAAGACGAATGGCGTAGATCATTTTTTGAGTAGGCGATTGATGAGTGGACATCAAGCGTTCAAAGGACATTGGAGTGCCGCCATTATGGTAATTGGTCACTACTTTTGCGGGATGGGCCAGTCGGCCGATAATACCGGTAGCTTCCCAGTGATTGCTTTCATTGTGCTGTACCATCACTCGGATATCGAAACGTCTATTTTTATGGCGAAGCAAATCGATCCCTTTTTGAACCAGATACCGTCTGCCGTTAATTCTTTTTACGAGGTTCTGGTGAAGCAGCTCAAAAGTAGGGAAAGTGCGAATGGTTGTGTTGATTTGATATTTGAATCCTTTGCTCGCCGGCTTCAGTTTTTCTACGCGCATAACGCCTTTGCCGAATGTACCGTTTAATGGCTTAACATAGACCATCCCGTATTCCGTCAGCATCAGCAAAAGATTTTCTTTGTTAAAAAGTTTGGTTACAGGTATATATTCACGGAGAGCTGGCGAATGTAGAAGGACGTTGGTTTTCTCCCATTTGCTGTGAACCAATTGAATAGACAAACAAATGCTCCTTTCCGGTAGGAACGCGGTGTCAATCAAGAAGAAGAATACGAATCAAGAAGAAGACAGACTTTGGAATGAGTGGTATAATGTAATTTGGGTCTGTTTATTTTATGGCGGATCAGTCACGAAAGAATGCGGATATTCGCCTATTTTTTCGTTAAATTTTAGGCATTTGGTCGGTTTCATAGACGAAACGGATGCAGGGCGTTTAGCCGTGCCTTTTTTGTGAAAGTAATATAATGTTTATCATGTTTAATAAGGTTTGCAGATTGATGACGTCAGGGAGGTAAAACATGGCGGAAGAACAACAGCATTCGCAAATAAAAGACCGTGACATCGGTATTGAAATGCGCGATTCATTTATGGATTATGCCATGAGTATTATCGTAAGTCGCGCTTTGCCAGATGTAAGGGATGGTCTTAAACCGGTACATCGCCGTATTTTATACGCAATGTCGGAGCTAGGCATGTCTTCGGACAAACCATACAAGAAGTCTGCGAGGATCGTAGGGGAAGTAATCGGTAAATACCATCCGCACGGTGATTCATCGGTTTATGAAGCGATGGTACGGATGGCGCAGGATTTCTCCATGCGTTACATGCTCGTAGACGGACATGGTAACTTTGGCTCCATTGACGGCGATATGGCGGCGGCAATGCGGTATACCGAGGCGCGTCTGTCTAAAATCGCCATGGAGATGCTCCGCGATTTAAATAAAGAAACCGTCGATTTTGTTCCCAACTATGATGGCGAAGAGAAAGAACCGGCTGTACTGCCGGCGCGTTTTCCGAACCTGCTTGTAAACGGGGTTACTGGTATTGCGGTAGGTATGGCTACAAATATCCCTCCGCATAACCTGACAGAGGTTATCGACGGCATTCAAGCGCTGATCCGTAATCCCGAGATTACGCCGGTTGAGCTGATTGATTATATCAAAGGTCCGGATTTCCCGACTGCTGGTATCGTTATGGGACTGAGCGGCATTCGCCAGGCTTATCTCACAGGACGCGGCACGGTAACCATGCGTGCGCGTGCGACAATCGAAGAGAACGGCAATAAAGCTCGGATTATCGTTTACGAGCTGCCGTACCAAGTTAATAAAGCGCGTTTGGTTGAGAAAATCGCTGAACTCGTTCGCGAGAAAAAAATCGAGGGAATTACCGACCTCCGCGATGAGTCCGATCGTAATGGCATGCGGGTCGTTATTGAGCTTCGACGTGACGTAACGCCAAGCGTTGTATTGAACAACTTGTACAAACAAACGCAAATGCAATCCAACTTCGGTATTAATATGCTGGCGCTTGTTAATGGCGAACCAAAAACGCTGAACATCCGCGAAATGCTCTATTACTATCTGCAGCATCAGATCGAAGTTATTCGCCGCAGAACCGAATATGACCTGAAGAAGGCAGAAGCAAGAGCTCATATTCTCGAAGGTTTGCGTATTGCGCTTGATCATCTGGATGAAGTAATTGCGCTCATACGCGCGTCTCAAACGGCGGATATCGCCCGCGAAGGATTGATCGAGCGGTTTGCCCTCAGCTATGAACAAGCGCAAGCGATTCTCGATATGCGTCTCCAAAGGCTGACAGGTCTGGAGCGCGACAAGATCGAAGCCGAGTATACTGAATTGATGAAGAAGATTGCCGAGTACAAAGCAATCCTTGCCGATGAGCAGCTTGTGCTCAACATCATCAGTGAAGAGCTTAACGAAATTAAAGAGCGCTTTGGCGATGAGCGTCGCACGGAAATTACCGTCAGCGATGAAGAGATTCTGGACGAGGATCTTATCCCTCGCGAAGATGTTATCATTTCCATCACGCATACCGGTTATATCAAACGTTTGCCGGTAACGACTTACCGCAGCCAGAAGCGTGGCGGTAAAGGCGTAGTGGGCATGGATACCAAAGAGCATGACTTCGTTGAGCATTTGTTCGTATCCAATACGCATCACTATCTGCTGTTCTTTACGAACAAGGGTAAAGTGTACCGTCTGAAAGCCTACGAGATTCCGGATCTGAGCCGTACAGCTCGGGGAACGCCGATCATCAACCTGATTCAAATTGAACAGGGCGAGACGATCAATGCGGTAATTCCGGTAGAGAACTTTGATTCGGAACACTATCTCTTCTTCTCAACTCGCCAAGGTATTGTGAAAAAGACACCACTTGACGATTATATAAATATACGGAAAGTTGGTCTGATTGCGATTTCGATCCGTGAGGACGACGAACTGATCGGCGTGAAGCTGACAGACGGCAACCAGGAGATCGTAATGGGAACAGCGCAAGGGATGTCGATCCGATTCTCGGAGCAGGATGTCCGCTCCATGGGACGTTCGGCTACTGGCGTAAAAGGCATTCAACTGGATGATGACGACACGGTTATCGATATGGATGTTGTTAATCCGGAGAATGACGTGCTTATCGTAACGGCCAAAGGTTACGGTAAACGCACGCCAATGAGCGAATACAGAATTCAGAATCGTGGCGGTAAAGGGATCAAGACCCTTAACGTTACCGACAAGAATGGACCAATTGTCAGCTTGAAGGTCGTATTGAATGATGAAGACCTGATGATCATGACTGCTCTTGGCACGCTGATTCGGACGAGTATGGAAGGCATCTCGACGATGGGCCGTAATACGCAAGGCGTGAAGCTGATCAATACGCGTGAGGATGATACGGTATCAACGGTTACACGCGTAGCGCGCAGCGAAGATAGTGAAGATAACGAAGATTCGCTTGAAGAAGGCGATCAATTGGAAGAGGGAACAGCGGATGCGGGCTCTGAGCCGGCAGACGAGTAACCCGTAGGCAAATTGGTTTGGCGTACATCGGGAGGGGACCGTTGTGGCAACAGTGGCTTTATCACAAGTGAAGTTAGGTGACAAAATCAGCGAAGATGTCCTCACCCCGCTTGGTGGCGTGCTGTTCCAGAAGGGGAGAGTTATTACCCTTAGGGAACTAGACATTATGCAGGCATTCCTGGTTTCGAAAGTAAGTATTGAGCAGTTGGTTAGCCAAGCAGATAAAGGTCAAGAGGATGCTAAGCATGAGATTCCTTCCCATGCTCCTACCGTATCTGCCACGCCGCTGCATGACGAATACGATCAGATGATTCATGTGCTGAAGCGGGTCAATAACGAGGTTAGATCTGGCCAACCCATACCGGTAATGGATGTCCGTAATCAACTGGAGAAAATGATACAATACGAGCATAGCTACCAAGTACTTACCTTTATGCCAAGGAAGTTTGCCGAGCGCGACTACTTGCTCCATAATAGCGTACTGGTCGCCTTGACTTCCTACCGTATCGCCCAGTGGACAGGACAGCCGCGCAAAGATTGGGTACAAGTAGCGCTTGCCGGTCTGCTTCATGATATCGGGAACATTAAGATTGATCCTGCAATCTTGGCCAAACCTACCGCATTGACCTCCGAAGAAAATGAAGAAATGAAGCGTCATACCGTTTTTGGGTATCAGCTTCTTAAGAACATTGCTTCATTGAACGAAGGGGTTAAGCTAACCGCGCTCCAGCATCATGAACGTATTGATGGTAGTGGCTACCCGCTAGCAATCGATAGCACCAAGATTCATCCTTACGCCAAAATCGTAGCGATAGCCGATATTTATCATGCAATGACGCTTAACCGTTACTACCGCAAGGCAGCATCGCCTTATTTCGTTCTAGAGCAGATCCAGAGCGATTCCTTTGGAAAGCTTGAGCCTGCTTACGTAAGAGTGTTCGTGGAAAAGGTAACCCAATTCCATAACGGCACGATCGTTAAGCTTAGTGACGATCGGGTTGGTGAGATTGTATTTACAGACGCTGTCCATCCTACCAGACCGTGGGTTTCGGTTGGAGGCGCGATTATTAACCTTACGACAGAACGAAATCTGCATATTCAAGAAGTATTGGGTTAACATAAAGACCTCGCCTTATTAAGTAGGCGGGGTCTTTTATTGTTGTTCTTTACGCAAGTTTATGAGTAATTTTGAGATGTAAAAGAAATAAATCATGTTTTAGCAAAAAACTTTAAAAAAGTACTTGCATTCCATTAGGCGTACATGTTATATTATCTAAGTCGCCGCTGAAACACAGCGAAGACAACGAGAAGAAATTGTTCTTTGAAAACTGAACAACGAGCGAAACT
>NZ_BSSQ01000035.1 GCF_030161375.1 Paenibacillus glycanilyticus | reverse complement strand
AGGAGCCACAGGGGTAACGGGAGCAACGGGAGTAACGGGTGCAACCGGGGAGACGGGAGCAACAGGAGTAACGGGAGCAACAGGAGAGACAGGGGCAACTGGGGCAACGGGAGCAACCGGTGAGACAGGAGCGACGGGAGCCACGGGAGCGACTGGAGAGACAGGAGCAACCGGGGCAACAGGAGCAACAGGAGCGACAGGGGCAACAGGTGCGACAGGAGCAACGGGTACAACGGGAGCCACAGGAGCAACGGGAGCAACAGGAGCAACAGGGGCAACAGGAGCAACAGGTGCGACGGGAGCAACCGGGGAGACAGGAGCAACCGGGGCAACAGGAGCCACAGGTGCGACAGGTGCGACAGGAGCAACCGGGGCAACGGGAGCAACCGGGGTAACGGGAGCCACAGGTGCGATGGGAGCAACGGGAGTAACGGGAGCAACAGGAGCAACAGGAGCGACGGGAGCAACCGGGGTAACGGGAGCCACAGGTGCGACTGGTGCAACGGGAGCGACAGGTGCTACGGGCGAAACGGGAGCAACGGGGGCAACGGGAGCTACGGGAGCCACAGGTGCAACAGGAGCCACAGGAGCAACGGGGGCAGCAGGAGCAACGGGAACAACGGGAACAACGGGGACAACGGGGACAACGGGAGCGACAGGGGCGACTGGGGCAACGGGAGTAACCGGTGCGACGGGCGAAACGGGAGCGACGGGAGCAACAGGCGAAACGGGAGCAACGGGAGCTACGGGTGCAACGGGTGCAACGGGTGCAACGGGTGCGACAGGTGAAACAGGAGCCACCGGGGCAACAGGAGCAACTGGGGAGACAGGAGCGACAGGAGCGACGGGAGCAACGGGAGCAACCGGGGAGACAGGAGCCACAGGAGCGACGGGAGTAACCGGGGCAACGGGCGAAACGGGAGCCACCGGGGCAACAGGGGCAACGGGAGCAACGGGAGCAACGGGTGCGACTGGAGAGACAGGAGCCACCGGGGCAACAGGAGCAACAGGAGCGACAGGGGCAACAGGTGCGACAGGTGCGACGGGAGCCACGGGAGCCACCGGGGAGACAGGAGCAACAGGTGCGACGGGAGCAACCGGGGCCACCGGGGCAACAGGTGCAACGGGGGCAACGGGGGCAACGGGAGCAACAGGAGCCACTGGAGAGACAGGAGCAACAGGAGCAACAGGAGCAACGGGAGCGACAGGGGCGACGGGAGCAACGGGAGTAACTGGTGCGACGGGAGCAACCGGGGCGACGGGAGCAACAGGAGCAACGGGTGCGACGGGAGTAACCGGTACGACGGGCGAAACGGGAGCAACGGGAGCAACCGGGGAGACAGGTGCGACAGGGGCGACGGGAGCCACCGGGGCAACAGGAGCGACGGGAGCAACAGGAGTAACGGGAGCAACGGGAGCGACAGGTGCGACAGGGGCGACAGGGGCGACGGGAGCAACCGGGGAGACGGGAGCAACGGGAGCAACCGGGGAGACAGGAGCCACAGGAGCTACGGGAGCCACCGGGGCCACCGGGGCAACAGGAGCGACGGGAGCTACGGGAGCAACGGGAGCCACCGGGGCAACAGGAGCAACTGGGGAGACAGGAGCTACGGGAGCCACAGGAACTACGGGAGCAACCGGGGCAACGGGAGCAACAGGAGTAACGGGAGCAACGGGAGCGACGGGAGCGACTGGGGAGACTGGAGCAACGGGAGCAACGGGAGCGACAGGTGCGACAGGAGCAACGGGAGCGACAGGGGCAACGGGTGCGACGGGCGAAACGGGAGCGACGGGAGCAACCGGGGCGACGGGCGAAACGGGAGCCATAGGTGAAACAGGAGCAACGGGAGTAACTGGTGCGACGGGTGAAACGGGAGCAACCGGGGCGACAGGTACGACGGGAGTGACGGGAGCAACAGGAGCGACGGGAGCAACGGGAGCAATGGGAGTAACCGGGGCAACTGGGGAGACGGGAGCAACGGGAGCGACGGGAGTAACTGGGGAGACGGGAGCAACGGGAGCGACTGGAGAGACAGGAGCAACCGGGGCAACAGGGGCGACGGGAGTAACAGGAGCCACAGGAGCCACAGGAGCCACAGGAGCCACAGGAGCCACAGGAGCAACGGGAGCCACGGGCGAAACGGGAGCAACAGGAGCAACGGGGGCGACAGGAGCAACAGGTGCGACGGGAGCTACGGGAGCAACAGGAGCAACTGGGGAGACGGGAGCAACAGGAGTAACAGGTGCGACAGGTGCGACGGGAGCGACAGGGGCGTCGGGAGCCACCGGGGCAACAGGTGCAACCGGGGCGACGGGAGCAACGGGAGCGACGGGAGCAACCGGGGCAACAGGAGCCACAGCTGCGACGGGAGCAACTGGGGAGACAGGAGCGACAGGTGCGACGGGAGCGACAGGGGAAACGGGAGCGACGGGCGAAACAGGAGCAACTGGAGCAACCGGTGCAACGGGAGTAACTGGTGCGACGGGAGCAACAGGGGAGACAGGAGCAACAGGGGCGACAGGGGCGACAGGGGCGACAGGAGCGACGGGAGCAACCGGAGCAACAGGAGCAACGGGGGCGACGGGGGCGACGGGAGCAACCGGAGCGACAGGAGCGACGGGAGCAACAGGAGCAACGGGAGCAACAGGAGCAACGGGAGCCACCGGGGCAACGGGAGCAACAGGAGAAACAGGAGCAACAGGAGCAACAGGAGAAACAGGAGCCACAGGAGCAACGGGAGCGACGGGCGAAACGGGATTAACTGGTGCTACGGGAGCCACCGGGGCAACGGGAGCAACAGGAGCGACGGGAGTAACCGGGGCAACGGGCGAAACGGGAGCAACAGGTGCGACAGGGGCGACAGGGGCGACGGGAGCAACCGGGGAGACGGGAGCCACAGGTGCGACGGGAGCCACAGGTGCGACGGGAGCAACGGGAGCAACGGGAGTTACAGGAGCGACTGGGGAGACGGGAGCAACGGGAGCAACTGGGGCAACGGGAGCAACGGGAGCAACCGGGGCGACAGGGGCGACAGGGGCGACAGGGGCGACGGGAGCAACAGGAGCAACAGGAGCAACAGGAGCCACAGGAGCAACAGTAGCAACCGGAGCAACTGGGGCGACAGGAGCGACAGGAGCAACTGGGGCGACAGGAGCGACAGGAGCAACGGGGGCGACAAGTGCGACAGGAGCAACGGGGGCGACGGGAGCAACCGGGGCAACAGGTGCGACGGGAGCAACGGGAGCAACGGGAGCGACGGGAGCGACGGGAGCAACGGGAGCAACAGGAGTAACAGGAGCAACGGGAGCGACGGGAGCAACGGGAGCAACGGGGGCGACAGGGGCGACGGGAGCAACAGGAGCAACAGGAGCGACAGGGGCAACGGGAGCAACGGGAGCAACCGGGGCCACAGGAGCAACAGGACCCAATCTGTTGTCTGAGGGGTTTTCTGGATTTATTAGTACGCTTAACTTAGCGGCGAGCCAGCAATTGGCGAACTGGTCGACGGCTGCGCCGTATTTTACAAGCGCCAACTTCAACGCGGTTACAGGGAACTATACCGTTCCCGTTACTGGACGTTATGAAATTCTGGCCACGATCAACTACTCAACAACTGCTGCGATTTCCTTATCGTTAGGGGGTGGCATTAACCCCTCCTTTGCTGTCCAAAGGACTTCACCAGTAGCAACAACACTGATCAGCGGTCTATTCCCGTTGCTAAATGTTAACGTAACCCTTCTTAATCTAAGAGCTATACTTGGCAACGGAACGGTTACTTTGTCCGGTGACGTGACCTTAAACTCTGGCGATGTTATCGGTTTGTTCTATAATGCGGACGGTCTTACAGTTTCCCTAGTATTAGGCGGAGCTAACTCAGGAGGAATTGTCTGGAGTATGCACAGAATCACCTAATGAAAGCTAAAATAACAGTGAACGCACCGGGCTGGTGCGTTTTTCTGTTGCTAAGTACAGACAAGCTTCCCGAACCGTTCATATAATTTAGTAGCAAATGATAGAAAGGTGAGTGAAACGGTGAGTGATGGATTAACAGGTTATACCGGACTAACGGGACAAACAGGTCCTCCGGGACCGCAAGGCATTCAGGGACCTCCGGGGCCAACCGGATTAACGGGGAAAACAGGCGCAACTGGGGCAACAGGTCCTACTGGACCGACTGGGCAAACAGGGTTGACCGGTCCTCCTGGACCGCAAGGACCGCAAGGAGTACAAGGTGAGCAAGGGCCGCAAGGCATTCAAGGACCTCCTGGGCCGGTAGGCAGTCCCGTGAGCAGCTTTGGGGATGCGGGGTTAGCAGCCGAGTCGGTTAATTTGGTTAGCGGCGAGCCCATTGCCGTAAATAATTTTTATGAATGGGATAATGCGGAGCTTCAAGGCGGATCCATCATTGTGCCTGAGACGGGCTTGTACCTCGTTTCGTATTCCGTTAATGTAACCTTGCCTCCCGTTACTAACGTGACGTTTATCCTTGCAGTTGACGGTGTATTCATAGACAAGACAAGAGGAAGGCTTGGTAATGGGAAAAATGGAGATATCATCGCGACCGGCATAAGCAGAACGCATATTTTGACGTTATTCTCTGGATCGGCGATTACCTTAACCGTTGAAAGCATGACCGGCACCGTTGCTGCGTTTGAACCCGTTCTAACGGTAGTGAAGTTAAAAGAATTAGTCTTCATTCCAACTATTTCCTAATGATCTCCTATGTGATATTGTTTGTTATCATGCGGGAGAAGGATGAAGCAGATGGATATACCTGCGGAAGTTCAAGAGGTCATTGACGTTTACACGGCTCGAATGAGTAGAGATTTGCCCGGATTAATAGAGGATTGTTGTTTGTTTGGATCGGTCTCATTGGACGCTTTTCAAGCGGGATTAAGCGATTTGGATTTCTTGGTCGTCACTAGCCGTAAGCTCAAAGCTCAGGAAGTACAGACATTGGAGCAGATTCACCGTGAATTGGAAAACAGTTTCTCCCGTATGAGCTTGGATGGGAGATATGTTTGGACAGAAGAATGGGCTAACTTAGGCGTGGCGTATTGTCCTTATTATTATTTTAACAACGGGAGATTGATAGGCATCGAAAAGCTCTATAAGGACTCGATTGATGCTTTTCAAATCAAACAGTACGGTATCCCGGTTATCGGCGCGGATCCTAGGTCTTATAGTTATTCAATCGACTGGGATGTATTAACGGAGAACTTGAAGGGAAATTTGCAGACGTATTGGCTGAAATGGATCAACAAAGTGGAGAAGTTTCCATCCATTCCGTATTTCGGACTCTTGTTCAAAGGCTCGATGATTGAATGGGGAGTGCTTGGCGTATCCCGTATTTATTATTCCATCAGAGAGCATGACATGATCTCCAAATACGGAGCAGGCGAATATGCGTTGCAGCGTGTTCTTGAGCAGTGGCAACGAATTGTCCGGGAATCCATCAACTTGCGAAACGGAAATAGTAAGTCGCTGTACCGATCCGTATTCAAACGGAGACAGGATACGCTCGCTTATATGAATGATCTGATAAAGGAGTGCTTGGATGCGTAATTTAACCGCCGTTATCTTCGATCTTGACCAAACTTTATTGGATAAAGATTGTTCGTTAGTTCGATTCGCCGATCATCAATATGATTCGTTTCAGTTGAAGATCTTCGGAATTGATAAAGCCGAATTCATTCATCAATTTACGTTAATGAATCATGTTGTCCGGCCAAAAGAGGAAGTGTACAAAGAGTTAATTGAGCTATTCCAAATCGATCCGTCATTAATCACTGGCATGTTGGAAGACTTGAACCGCAATTTTGCTCGTTATGCGGTAGGTTATCCGGGGCTGATCGAGATGCTGGAGGAGCTCAAGGCTTCTTCATTCCAGCTAGGCATGATTACAAACGGCAGGGTTTTCTACCAGCGCAACAAAATTCAATCATTGGGTATTGAGAACTTTTTCGACGAAATTATCATTTCCGAAGCGGTTGGCCTCAGGAAGCCCGATCCCGCGATTTTTCAGTTAGCGTTAACGAAACTAGGCGTGGCGGCAAGCCAATCCGTATTTGTCGGGGATAATTTGAAGGCGGATATCATTCCGGCGAAGGAGCTTGGGATGGCGACAATATGGAAGCAAAAAAACACGAGTAATGAGGCAGCGGATATCGTGTGCGACGATCTTCGGGATATGGCAGGCCAGATCCAAAAGCTGATGGCTCTAAAAACCGGGTAACACAGCAAGTGTGTTACCCGGTTTTTCCTTACTTCTTGTTTGAGTTTGCAGTCAAAAACTTCTCCATCTCGGTACGGTTAGCCGTGTCTTCCGAAGGGACGGTATCGGTAACCCCCCAGTAATCCCGTTGGACAGTATCTTTATTCGGGAAAGCATATAAATCCAGATCATGCAGGATACGGTGCATGAACCGTAAAGCTTCCGGATCATGCTTCTTATTAGCGATACCGGCAAGCTCAATCATGGTGTTCATATCAAGCTGCAATCCTTGAACGCCATTTAATGTTTTGCCGATTTCTTCATATTTCTTCGCATCCAAAGCATCCGAAGCCAGGAATTCATTCCAGGCGTTGTCATTGTCGGTCGTGAAATTATCTAAGCCGCCTCCGGTTACTTTGAGGTCAAACGCAGCATGATATTCTTTTATTTGGGCAATCGCTTTGCCTTCCGCGGAATCAGCGGCAAAATCAACCTGCGGAACATGAAGAGGCTGCGCTTTAGTTGTGGTTTCGGTGCTATCGGCAGTCTCGGACTTGCCGCCGCCGTCCAACGCTTTCAGAACGTAATTTGCTCCAATGGCTCCAGCTCCGCAAATCAGGACGAAAGCGATAGCCGCGCCTATTAAATTCTCTTTTACTCGCAATGTATAATTCCCCTCCTTGGATGTCTGTCTCAAACGTAACGTCTAGTGTACCAAATTATGATCCCGTATGGAAATCTGCACGTGTGACGAATATAGGTTTTCGTAAAGGAAGGTCAGGATAAGACGGTCAGGAGAGAAAGCACATTAATAAGCTCCCCTATATTCCTGAATTATACAATTATACTTATAACTTGTATATTAGTTGTGCCGCACGTAGCAGAAAGAAGACCACTGCATGGTGCCGTGGTCTTCCGAGTCGTCTACTTCTTATTCCCGCATGAATTGAAACGATTGGAAATGGAATTGGCTGCCTGGCAGGAAAATAAACGTAACGGTCTGCATGCCGGTCATACAATCCAATACGTATTCCCGTTCAACATATTGTTCCGAATAGGGGAATTCGATGAGTTGTTTCGTCTCTCCTTCAACACCGCTGAATAAGACGTGTATTGTATTATTGTCGATGGGATATTGGCCGCAAATGACTAGCTTGCTTGTGCCTGCCGTTCCAAAATCCATCTCTTCAAAGACGAGCGAAACGTTGTTGCCGATGTTCTCGATTGCATGGTTTGCAAGCTTGAACGTATCTCCGTAAATATGAGTGTTCTCTAAGGCCTCCAGCCGTTCGAATGCTTTGGCTGCTTGACGGAATTGAAAACCTTTCAGATGAATCTTCCGCCGCAAGACAAAAGTAAGCGAAGTTATCCCTTTTAGCCTACGGGGCAGGCGATAGGTTTCCTCTTGATAGACATTCCATCTCGTCGGTTTTTGATAGGTTAATTGCGTAACTAACGTAGACGATGGATCGCTTGGAATACCTTCCCAGATCTCAAAGGTGAACCGCTCGCTGTCGAGGGAGAAGATCGGCAAAGTAATCTCGTCTGATCCAAAGCTGCCAAAATCAATATGGTCAAAACAAATCCAGCTTTCGCCGTCTCTGCTTGTCGCAACGCCGCGTTCGTTGCCGTTAGTCAGATTGCGGCTGAACTGGCTATGATAACCCGCGGATACAAATGCATAAGGATTGATAAACGCCTCGCCTATGCCGGTAATCCGCATTTCCATGACAGAGTATAACCGGATGTTATCCGATCCGTTGCGGGTTGCGCATCGGATATAAAACTCGCCGTCACTAACGGCAGTAACTTCTGCTTGGTGCCCGTCTGCCTTCAGCGTTGCAATATTCGCGTCGACTCCTGCGGCGTTAGTGACACGCCATTCTACCTCTTGATACGTGGCATTACTCGGGTGAACGATGACCTGAACAGGGAGTGAGCGGCGATCTTCCGCAAACGAGTTGCCTTGCGGACAAACGATTTCCATCTTGCGGACAGGAATCTCATCGTTTTCTAACGATATTACAGCCGTAGTTAATGCCGCTTGTTGCTCCGGCGCGTAATCGTACAGCGTATATTCCTCTCCAGGAGCTGCCGGTGACGGATCAATAGCCGTAAGTACGATTTCTCCGGCAATCAAACCATTGGACACGGCGCGAACGGTTACCGTACCGCTCTCGAGCGTTGGTGCAATGATAGCCAGAAGCTTGCCGCTGAACATGCGGCGATGCGTTCCTTTGTAGGAATCATAATCCGTGCTGTCGCCGTTATCGAGTCCAACAAGCCTGCCAGGTCCTTCTACGGAAATATGAACCCGATTGTTCGCATTGGCTACGGACAGGCCATTCTGGTCTAGCGCGGAGATCTCGATAAAGATCAGATCCTCACCGTCTGCCGCCATGGTTATCCTGTCAGGCGTTAGGCGAATAGATGCCGCATCTCCGAAAGAGGATTGGATGTCGGTCGCAATCCGATTGCCGAATTCATCATAAGCGACAGCGCGCAAGACGCCTTTAGCATACGGAATTTGCCATTCGCCAAGCAGTTGCTGGCCGTTCTTATGATCGATCTCATATGTCCCTAGTGACACTTCATTGAAGAACAACTCGATCTTAGGCGCATTCGAACAGACACGCACATCGATGAGCTGACCCTCCGAGAAGTCCCAATACGGGAAAATATGAACCATCGGATCGGTTTTATAATCGGTCCATTCCGCTTGATAAATATAGAAGGCATCTTTCTTGAAGCCCGCCGTATCGATCTGTCCGAAATAGGAGTTTTTCGTATGATAAGGCGTCGGCTCGCCGATATAATCAAACCCGGTCCACAGAAATTGTCCGATAGAGAAAGGCGCATCACGGTCAGCAATAATGCACGCTTCCGTGCTTTTGGCTCCCCAGCTGGTCGAGCTGTTGCCAAGCGAAGAGCATTGCTCATCGTCATCGGCCAGTACCGATTGGGCGAGAGGGAAATGATAGATGCCCCGGCTTTGCACGGTTGAGCAAGTTTCGCTGCCATAAATGAACCAATCCGGATGTTGTTCGTGATGCGGTTTGTAATATTTGTCCCCATAATTGTATCCGGCGAACTTGACCAGATCGGCGCATTTCTGAGCGTTCTCCCACGGCATATAGTTGGAGCCAATCGTAACGACGGCATTGCCCTTCGGATCATGAAGCTCGACCTCATTCCGCAGCTCCGCTGTCAATACTTGTCCGCGCTCATCCGCATGGGTATCGTAAATTTCATTCCCGATGCTCCACATCAGCATGCTGGGATGATTCCGGTCCCGGCGAACCCAGCTTGCGATATCTTTTTTCCACCATTCCGCATAGAAGCGGGCAAAATCGTAAGGCGTCTTCGACCGTTCCCACATGTCGTACGCTTCGGAGACGATAAGCACGCCCATCTCGTCGGCTAATTCCATCAGTTCTACCGCCGGCATATTATGGGCCGTTCGAATCGCATTAACGCCCATTTCCTGGAGGAGGGCAATTTGTCTTCTCAGAGCCGACTTGTTGACCGCAGCTCCAAGGGAACCGAGGTCATGATGCTGACAAACGCCTTGAAGTTTCACATGTCGGCCGTTCAGGAAGAAGCCTTTCTCCGTATTAAAGTCGAAGGTGCGGAATCCGAAGGTTTGCAGCTCGCTGTCTAGGACGATGCCGTCCATGATCAGTTCGGTTTGCAGCATGTAGCAGTATGGTTGATCAAGATCCCAAACATTCGGATCGTGAACGTTAAGCATCTGGTTGAAGCGTGCGGTAGAGTCGTTGTGCGGTTGAATAGCGGCTTCGAATTGCGTAATGATTGCAGATTCGGCATCCCTAATCGTATGGCGCAGCTTATATTCGGACGATAGGTTCGTATGTTTGGAAAAAGCTATCTCAGCATCGATCTGTACGGACCAGAGGTCGGCAGCATTTTTACGGGCGGAAATATAAATCCCGTCTGAAGCAAGATGCGTATCGGACGAAGTAATGAGCCAGACGGACCGATAAATCCCTGCTCCCGAATACCAGCGGGAATTTGGAGATTCATGAATAACCTGAACGAGAATCTCGTTATCGCCTTGTACAAGGAAAGAGGTCAGATCAACTTCAAAGGTGGAGTAGCCATTTTTCCAAGTACCTGCTTCTTGCCCGTTTATATAGATGGTCGAGTTCATGTAAACGCCTTCAAATCGCAGCGCAATTCGTTGGCGCGGATCTAATGCGTCGAAGACAATCGTCTTGCGGTACCAGCCGACCCCATTCTCGTATAGATTGCCGGAGTCGTATATTAACCAATCATGAGGAAGCGTAACGGGAGACCAATTGATGTTAGGTTCTACGATCGCATCTAGTTCCGTACCAAGCGGATGTTTCGAGAAATACCAGTCATTATTCAACTTTTGCTTATGGCTCATGGAAGAACTCCTTTCGGTTCTGACGATACTAATTCGATAGTGGCATCCGGTGTGCGAGAGTGCAATGAAAAATGGCAAGAAGTAAAGTAATTGAAGTAAATGATTTAATTTTCAAAGAAAAAGAGAGTACATAATTTCAATTGTATATGGAGATAAGTTGCATTAAAATTAAGTAAAAAGTCCCATTTTTGTGTATCTATCGGAGGATCTTGGGGCAGAAGGGTAGATGAGACTAATCTCAACCATTCGATTGCACTTATTACATGCGAAGATTGCTCAGCAACAAGTGGCGGTTTGGACGAATGAGGGGAAAATATGGCGCGGCAGAATTGAAAAGGTCGAGGAGCTGTTCGTACAGCTAAGACAAGACGCGAACCTATTAATTCATGTACCGATCTCCGTGATCGAAGAAGTCAGGCATAACTAAGGAAGAGGAGGCAGGCCATCCCGGCTTGCCTCTTTTCTTCGATACCGTTAATATGGTGCATGAAATGTCGGATGCGGTCGTTCGTCTTTTGATAATCTTGGAGTTAGGAAGGAGGGAAAGCGATGAATACGCTGGATCATATGAATCAGGCGCTCAAGTATATCGAGGATCATTTGGCGGAGGAGATTGATCTGAGGGAAGCGGCGAAGCGGGCCTATTGCTCGGAATACCATTTCTCGCGGATGTTCTCCTTCCTCGCGGGAGTGTCTCTGTCCGAATATATACGGCGCAGAAGATTGTCGCTTGCCGCGTTTGATCTCATGAACTCGTCATCAAGGGTTATAGATGTAGCCATAAAATATGGTTATTCTTCTGCGGATTCGTTCGCGAAAGCTTTCCAGAGCGTTCACGGAATTACGCCGTCAGAAGCTAGGCAAGAAGGTCAACCGCTCAAAGCTTTTCCCCGCATGTCCTTTCAATTAACGATATCAGGAGGAGACGAAATGAACTACCGGATCGAACAAAAAGAGGCCTTTAGCATCGTTGGCCTGATGAAGCGGGTTCCCATTGTATTTGAAGGGGTAAACCCGGAGATTGCCGCGATGTGGCAAAGCTTGACTGAAGAACGCATCCATCTGCTGAAATCATTGTCCAATATGGAGCCGAAAGGGATGATTAGCGCATCCGTTAACTTCTCGGAGGAACGCATGGAGGAGAAGGGAGAGCTGGATCATTATATCGGAGTGGCAACAACCGCGGTTTGCCCGGAGGAATTAAGCGAGCTGCATGTTGCGGCGGGTACATGGGCCGTATTTGAAGCGGTAGGGCCATTCCCGGCCACTCTTCAAAATGTTTGGGGACGCATTTATTCGGAATGGTTCCCGTCCTCGAATTATGAAGCGGCAGCGGGACCGGAGATCTTATGGAACGAACATAAGGATACGGCGTCGCCGACGTTCCGGAGCGAAATTTGGATTCCGGTTATCCAGATGGTGTAGTTGATCTAGGCGAGAAGAAGAGGTCAGATCCTCTTCTTTTTTTGCTTTACATAAGAACGTATGTTTGGTAATGTTTGGTGTATGGATGTTATTTCCAATGATTAGGGAGTGGAATGAAGATGAATAAGGCGAAAATCGAGAATTCTCTTACGGTCTTATTGGTATCCGATCTGGCAGCGTCGCAGAAGTATTATGAAGAAGCGTTAGGTTGTGAAGTGAATGACTATTGGGTCATTCGGGATAACTTTGGTCTAGGCTTCAAGCTTATTCAGGCGGAAGACGGCCAGGATGTGCGTCCTAACAAAGGAATATGGAATACGTATGCTTATGTGCAGACCCATCAAGAACTGGATCTTCTCTACGCGGAGTTCAAGGCTAACGGAGCAATCTTTGACGCGGAGCCTGCCCTGTCCGAGCACGATTGGGGCGTATGGAAGGAGTTTTCGGTGAAGGATCCGGACGGTTATATAATCGGATTTGGTTCCGGGAATAGGAATGAGGAATCTTAACATGGCGCTAGCTGTTAAGGAAGGCTGAATATTGGCGGTGTCAAAAACAAGCTGTACGGGGACTATTCCTGTACGGCTTTTTTGTTATTTGCGGGTTGAGATTGCCGCTTCATTTCAACTTCGTTGCCGAGGTGTAGTTTTCGTTGCTGCGGTAGATTGATAGAGGGTGGCGCAGCCAACTATGCTTAGTTTTGTAAGCGCTATATTCATGGTTGAATAGGTTCCATTACAAAGGAGGTAGTCTCGTGTATCGACGAACAAGAAGATTCGTGAGCTTGGCGACGAGTCTTCTGCTGGCTGCAACTCTGGCACTCGGAGCTGGCCCGGTTCCGACTGGGACAGCGAATGCGGAAGAAAGCAATCTGATAGTCAACGGGGATTTTGCAGACGGAACAACCGGATGGACAACATGGGGGGCGGACTGGAGCGCTGATGGCGGCATCGCGAAGATGCAGCCCGCTCAAGGCGGGATTGTCCAGGAAAACCTGCCGCTTGCGGCAGGAGCTACATACAAGCTGAGCATGGATGTCAAGCTTGGGGCAAAAGAAGGTGCAGAGCGGTACTTCTTCTTCGCCGTGCGAACGAATGAAGCTTCGCCCGTCGATATCGAAGGGACGAAATACGAGACCTATGTCAATGCGGCGGATGACGCGGGCATGGATTGGCAGACGATCGAGAAGACGTTCACCGCGCCAAGCACGCTAAGCGCAAGCGGCTATCGACTTGAATTGTGGGGGCTTGGCTCGGAACGGGACATTGATCATGTTCAATTGGTCCGAACAGGCGAGGGGAGCGGCAGCGAACCGCTGGAGCTCTTGCAGAACGGAGATTTCGAAAGCGGGCTTGATCATTGGGGAGTCTCGACAATTAGCCCCGCGGAAGCGGAAGTAACCGCTTCGGGCGATTCTCCGCTTACGGGCGCAGCGTCTTTCTACGCCAACATAGCCAAAGGAGGCTCTGCCAACTGGAACGTGCAGGCATTGCAGGTTGTGCCGGCCGACAAGACGCTTACTTACACGCTTCGCTTCAAGGCCAAGGCGGAGAAGCCGGGCAAGGTCATTGGCGTAGACATTCAGGAGAACGGAGGCTCTTGGACCAGGTATATGGATACTACCTTCGAGCTGACGACGGATGTCCAATCCTACGAGTATACGTTTAAGCCGGCAGATACGGACTTGAAAGCCGCCTTGAACTTTTTTGTGGGAGAGGGAGCAAACAGCGTCTGGCTGGATGATGTATCGCTGATGGTGAGCGGCATTCCTTCAGACGGGAAAACGCTGTACGCTTCGGGATTCGAAGACGGATTGACGACCGGCTGGGCACCTGCCGGAGCGCCTGCACTTTCAAATTCGGAAGCTGAGGCCCATGAAGGACAAAAAAGCATGCTCGTGTCTGGACGCACCGAGAATTGGCAGGGCGCGCAATACGATCTGCTGGGCAAAGCCCTTCCCGGGACGACCTATGTATTCACTTATTGGGTCAAACCAGTTGGAAGCGTTGCATCAACCGATGAAATGGTCATTACGCTAACGAGGGATTCGGGAGAAGGACCTTCCTATGAACGGGTTGCGGCAGCTGCCGTTCAGGAAGGGGAATGGACGAAGATAAGCGGTGATTATCAGATTCCGAGTCTAACCTCTGGAGCTTCCTATTCAACGCTTAACGTCAAGCTGGATTCGGCGATCGGTACGTTTGACTACTACGTGGATGAAGCAAGCATTACTCTTAAGCCTCCTTCCGCCATACAAAACGACATTCCTTCCATGTGGGAAGTTTACGCCGACAAGTTCCCGATTGGTGCTTCTGTAGAACCGCGCGATCTGGAAGGCGGAAACGGGGAACTGGTAAGCAAGCATTATAACAGCATGACGCTTGAGAATTCGATGAAGATGAACGTGCTCGAAGCTTCCAAAGACGTATACAACTTTACGTCTGGCGATACGGTTGCGCAGTACGCTCTGGAATCGGGCAAAAAACTTCGCGGGCATGCTCTGGTCTGGCACGCGTCCACTCCCGACTGGGTATTCAGGAATGATAGCGGAGGGAACCTCAGTCCGGATAACCCGGCGGACGTTCAGTTGGTGGACAGCCGGCTCAAGACCTACATTGAGACGGTCGTGAAGCATTACGAAGAGATGGATCATGCGGTATACGCCTGGGATGTCGTGAACGAAGCCATTGACGAGTCGCAGCCGGACGGATTCCGCCGAAGTCCGTGGTATGAATTTTTTGGTCCCGATTACATCGCCAAGGCATTCACATACGCGCATGACGCGGATATGGAAGACGGACATAAGGATCTCGAGCTTTTCTACAATGACTATAACGAATACGATCCGAAGAAACGGGCGCTTATCTTGAATATGCTTCAAGGGCTCAAGGATCAAGGCGTGCCAATTGACGGTTTTGGCATGCAAATGCATATTGGCCTGGCTTCGCCTTCCGTTGATGCCATCTCGAAGACGATAGACATGTATTCGGCGCTTGGTCTTAAGGTGCAGGCGACGGAGCTCGACGTAAACGTTTTTGATGTATATCCGCTTGCAATGGATAGCTTGACTCCGGAAGCGGACGCCGCGCTTGGTTACCGTTATAAAGCGTTGTTCGACGTCTTTAAGGAAAAAGCAGCGGAAGGGAAATTCCAGGCCGTAACGTTCTGGAACATCCATGACGGCCGCTCGTGGCTGAACGCTTACATTCAGCCGCTTAACAAGTCGCATCCGCTGCCGTTCGATCGCAATCTTCAGGCAAAAGGCGCTTATTGGGGAATTGTTGATCCTACAAAGCTGCCTGCGCTGATTAGGGAAGCTAAGGCTGCGGATGTCGCGGCCGTGAATGACGGATTGGAGGATGAGGGCTACCGGTATTTGGCGGCCACCAAACTTCCGTCCATTCAACCCGTCTCCTTCCGCGCGGTTTGGGATGCCGGCCATTTGTCCTTATTCGTTCATGTGTCAGATGCTACTGTGGATCAGACGGATAAAGTCGAAGTGTTTGTCGATCCCGACAACTCGGATAATGCCTTTGATCCATTGAAGGATATGACAGCCGTTCACGAACGAGGCGGCGAGGCAGGAGAAGGCTACAACGCGGAATTCGCAATTCCGGTTAACGGCTTGCGGTTAGGCCAGACGCTTGGGCTAGATATCCGCGTGACGGATGGAGAAAATGTGTTCAGTTGGAACGATGCGGCCAATGCCCAAGAGACGAGTACGTCGAACTACGGCAACCTAACGTTGTCTCATGTCCAGTTTACGACGGCCGTACAAGCGAAGAATAAACCGGTGATCGACGGTTTGGCCGATGCCTCATGGGAGAAGGCCGTGCCGGTTACGACGGACGTTGCGGTCAGCTCGAAGGAAGGAACAACTGCCGCTAAGGGCACATTCCGAGCCATGTGGAGCGAAGATGGCCTATACGTACTGGCTGATGTAAAGGATCCGCTTCTGAACAAAGACAGCGTCAACTCCTATGAACAGGACAGCATTGAGGTATTCCTCGACGAGAATAACGCCAAAACATCCGAATACGAGGAAGCGGGAGACGCACAGTACCGGATTAACTACAACAATGAGTACAACTTCAACGGCAAAACCTTGAATTCGGCTGTTCAATCGGCCACGAGCTTGACGGATGACGGGTACATCGTTGAGACCTTTATCCCGTTCCAGACCGTTAGCCGCGCCGAGGCAGGCATGCTGCTTGGTTATGACGTTCAGGTTAACGACGCGGATGAAACCGGCAAACGAATCAATACCCGAACATGGTCGGGAGCGGCAGACAACGGTTGGCGGAGTACGACCGATTACGGCGTCCTTAAGCTGGCGTCCGGCGTGGACGAAAATTCGGGCGGAGGCAGTACCGGTGGCGCAGCAATCCCCGTGACAGCTGACGTGCATGGCGATTCCGCGATCTTAAAGCTGAACGCCGACGTTATTGGCAAGCTGTTGGATGGCGATTCCAAGGTAATCCATATCGAGGCTAAAAGTTCGGGCGGCAACGCTTCTTCCATCTTAAATGAAAATGTTCAAATTCCAGCCTCGTTAATCGCCAAAGCAACGGCTAAGGGAAAGACGCTTGTTCTTAAGCTGAATGATACCGTGTTTACGATTGAGCCAGGTACGTTCAAGCTGAGCGACAACGCGCAACTCGTGGAACTTCATGTGGCGAAGATGCCGTTCGCCGATGCGGCGAAGAAGAATGCGGGGCTTCCAAGCCAAGGCGCAACGCCGGCATATGCCTACGAATTTGGTCTTGAGATCGACGGCCAGAAGCTGTCATCGTTTGAGAAACCTCTGGGTATACAGGTGCTGCTCGATGAGTCCGAGCGTTCCAAGCAAGACAAAGCCGGCGCTTATACGTTTAACGAAACAACCGGCAAATGGGATTATATCGGCGGGCATGCGGTTAACGGTATGTTGACATTTGCAACCGCACACTTCTCGGCCTATGCAGTCGTCGTGAACGACAAGACGTTTTCGGATATTGCCAGCCACTGGGCCAAGGCGGCGATTGAGCGGCTTGCATCAAGATGGATCGCAACAGGATTAACCGAAACGAAATTTGCACCGGATCAGAACGTTACCCGAGCCGAATTCGCCGCGCTTCTCGTTCGCGCGCTAGGAATGAAAGAGGCGAACGCAAGCGCAAGCTTTACGGATATTGGCGAGAACGACTGGTACCGCTCGTATGCCGAGGCTGCTGCGGATAATGGAGTGTTGCTAGGAAACGGCGCGGGACAATTTGTACCAAATCAGGCCATGACAAGGGAAGAGATGGCCGTGTCCATTATACGTGCCTACCATCTTTCAGAAGGGGAAACACGAGGCAATGGGGCAAGCGTCTCCATGTTCAGCGATCAATCCGCAGAGGCGCCATGGGCGCGGGCTTCCATTCAAGAAGCAGTTTCCCTTGGATTGCTGCAGGGCTACCCGGACCATACTTTCCGGCCTAAGGAAACGCTGAGCCGCGCTGAGGCGGCGGTTGCCTTGACGAAATTAATTGATCTTATCGGGCAATAGACAACTTGCATCATTGGAACCGAGCTGCTGGAAAATGCCCTTGAGCGGGCAAAACATTCAGGGAGGGAAAATAAGCATGTCTATTAAATCCATTCGGGAATCCGGTTTGTCTTTACTGATCATGATCATGCTCTTCTCGGCAATCGGGTGGGCACCGGGAGTTGTTCACGCGGCTGCGACTTATTACGTTGCCACAAACGGAACAACTTCGAATCCGGGCACGTTCAGCCAACCTTTCGCCAATATTAATCAGTTCATGGCGGTTGCGCAACCGGGGGATACCGTGCTAGTGCGCGGAGGGACTTATTCGATTGGCGAGACCTATTTGTCCAAGTCGGGAACCGCATCCGGCGGCAATATTACCATTAAGAATTATCCCGGAGAAGCTCCGATTCTAGATGGCGGAGGCTCGAACGGCGTCGCGTTTTATTTTGGCGAAGGGAATCAGGGCGCGGGCAATGGCAGTTATATTACGATTGACGGATTTATTATCCGGAACTACTGGCGCAGCGGGATCAATATCGGCTGCTGCGAAGTAAACGGCGCTCATCAGACGGTAAGCAACGTGACGATCCGCAATAACGTCGTTGACCGCATGGGTCAAAACGGCATTACGCTGATGAATGCCGCCAATGTTACCGTAGAGAACAATCTGGTCGGACGGACCGGATGGGATGCGGGTACCGGCTCTTGGTCCAGCGGAATTAACCTCTATCAAATTTACGGTTCCAATAATGTCGTTCGCAATAACGTCACCTATCACAATATTGACGTATCCGGCTATCATACGGACGGCAACGGCATTATCGTCGATTTGTCCTATTACAACGGCAGTGCAAGAATCGAAAATAACCTCGCTTTCGAGAACGGAGGAGCGGGGATTATTATGACCCACAGCGCGGGAGGCACCATCGTTAACAACACGTTATACGAGAACGGCAAGGAGCCGACCTATGTCAACGGAGGAACGGGTCTTGGCTTTTACGGCTCGGAAGGAACAAACGGCATGACCGTCAAGAACAATATTGTCTATCAATCGTTTGGCAATGGGCTCTACACGTCCCAAAGCATGACAAGCAGCACGTTTGCAAACAACAATATTGCCGGTCAATCCGGTTATGCCGATCCGGCATTCGTAGATGCCAACAACGCGGATTTCCGGTTGCAGTCGACTTCTTCCAGCATCGATACGGGCACATCCTCAGGCGCTCCTTCGGACAGCATTGGATTCGACAAAAACGCGCTAATGAAGACGACATCCAATCAGCCGGTCAGCTGGTATCGTTATGCGCCCGACTTCACGTATATTTTGGGCAAAGGCGAAGTTAAGAATTTGTTCGCTTCCGTCTCCAGACCTCAAGGCGGCGGTTATGATAAAGGGGCTTTCGAATCCACGGGCACTGGAGGAGGAACGGGCGGCCAAACGGGAACGAATCTGATAGCAAACGGCGAATTTGATAGCGGAACGAACGGCTGGTGGACGTATTTCGACAGTACGGCATCCGGTTCGATCGCTACAACGGCTAGCGCGGGGCTAAGCGGTTCAAATGCGCTTAAGTTCGATCTGGCAAACGGCGGGGATGCGGATTGGAAAGCCCAATTGGGCCAGACGGTTTCTTCGCTCTCGTCAGGGACAACGTATACGTTAAGCTTCAAGGCGAAGGCGGATTCCGCCCGCAGCATAACCGTCAGCGTCTCGCAGGAGGGATCGCCTTATTCGACCTTCTTAAGCCAATCTGCAAGCCTGACAACTAGCGGCCAAACTTATTCTTATACCTTTACGCCTAACGCGGCCGGCAATGTCTATGTCAAATTTAACGTTGGAGGCAGTAACGCGGATGTTTATGTTGACCAAATCTCTCTGGCGAGCGGGAGCGGAACGGCTTCGAATCTCGTAACGAACGGCGGCTTTGAATCTGGGGCGCTTGATGGCTGGTCGTCTTGGGGAGGGACGCAGCAAGCAACGGCTACTGCAAAATATTCGGGCAATTACGGATTGTCTTCTTCAAGCAACGGCATTGCTCAAACGATAACGGTAGAGCCTAATACGACTTATGTATTAACCGCCATGGGCAAGGCTGTTACCGGTTATATGAATATCGGCGTAACCAATTACGGAGGAAGCGAGATCAGCAGGCAGGTTTCATCCAGCTCTTGGGCAGCTATAGCGCCGATCACGTTTACGACGGGCTCAAGCACGACTACCGCTCAGATTTATGTATGGGAGCCGCAAGGCAATACGGGTTACGCGGATGATTTCAAGGTTGTCAAACAATAGCGTTCGGCGATGTCCTATCCTCCCCGCGAGCCGCGGGGAGGCTTCTCTGCCATATGCGGCAGAAGAATAGAGATTTCCGGGAGAGGCGGAGTTGAAATGTTTACTAGAAGAGCTTATCTGATTGAACCGGGCAAATTAGAGGTAAGGGAAACGGAGCTGCGGATGCAGCCGAACGAGCTGTTGCTGGAAGTATTGGCCTGCGGATTATGTACCTGGGAGCTTAACCATTATCAAGGGCGAATCGGAGAGGCTCCAATGTCGCTTGGACATGAATTCGTAGGTAGGGTTGTAGACAAAGGGGGACATGTTGCCGGCTTTGAGATTGGGGATGTGGTTACCGGTCTGCCCGGTGCGCTCGACGGGTTCTCCGATTACATGACGGTAGCTGCGAGCAACTGCGAGAAGGTTGCCCCGGGAATTAAACCGGAACATGCGCTTGGCGAACCGCTTAAGTGCGTGGTTACCGTGCTGCGCGGCGCTGCGCCGGAAGCGGGCGATTACGGGGTAGTGATAGGCGCGGGACCGATGGGACTATGGGCTATTCAAGCTCTTGCGGGCAACTCGCTCAGCGCTTTGATCGCGGTAGACGTTGATGAAGAGAAGCTGAAGCTGGCCGCGAATTACGGCGCAACGCATACGGTGAACCCGGCTGCCGGGAATGCAATCGAAGCGATCCGGGCGATTACGCGGGGCCACATGGCGGATTTTGTAATCGAAGGGACAGGCAACACGAAGGTCATTAATGACGGGATCGCAATGCTTAAGGCTGGCCGTGGCCGATTGGTTCTAATGAGCTCGTATAAATCGGCTGCCGACAACCTTGACGTTGTGGGCATGGTAGAACGTTCTGTTGAGATTCGCGTCCCTCATCCGGGTTACTCTCTCAGTGAGCAGGATGATTTGAGAAGAGCTGTACAGCTTCTCAATAAGGGGGTATTCCGTTTGGAAGGCATTGTAAGCCACCAATATTCCTTGAATCAGATTCAGCAGGCATTTGAGGCTCTTGAGAAGCGGCCGGCCGGTTATCTGAAGGGAGTCGTGATCCCCAAGCTATGAAGATGGAAGGAATGGAGACCCTGCAGCAAAGAAAGTTCAGCGTGAACTTTTTGTTAGCAGACGGAGCGGTGCTGCAGCGCGGCAAGCCCATCCGCGTCTGGGGCAAGAGACTAACGGCGAATACTAACCTGAAAGTAAGTTTAGAAGGCTATTCCGCATTTGCTACTGGCTGCGGGGAGGAATGGGAAGCGTTCCTGCCGGAGTTTGAAGCCGGGGGACCCTATGAGTTGCGGATTGAGGATCAGGAAAGCAACAATAACCTGGTTCTGACCGATATCTGGGTCGGAGATGTGTGGCTCGCGGGCGGACAATCCAACATGGAGTGGCCGTTGGAAGAATCCTTTGGAGGGCAAGAAGCGCTGCTTCAGGCAAAGGATTCCAACTTGCGGTATTTCCATGTTCCCCGGGTCGCTCACGAAAGTTTATATGAGGAGAGGGAGCATGGTCAGCCTAGTTGGGAGTCAGCGTCTCCCGAAGCAGCAGGGAAGTTCTCCGCGGTTGCTTATTATTTTGCCCGTAGCTTGCGGGAGTCGCTGGACGACGTGCCAATCGGGATCATCGGCTGCAATTGGGGAGACACGTCGGCAGCCTGCTGGGTCCCGGAAGAGACGTTGTTATCCGATCCTTGTCTGACTCCTATTCTGGAGAAACATCAGAAGGTTATGGAAGAGTTTCACCTTCCTGATTACGAGCGCCAAATGAGCGTTTATCTCGAGCAGGTGAAGCTGCAGGAAGAAGGAGTCAGGCAAGGTTTGCCTTCTGAGCAGCTGCCGCCATATCCTTGGCCAATGCCGCTTGGGCCGCATAGCCATCAGCGTCCAAACGGGCTATATCATACCATGGTGAAGCGGGTCATCCCTTACTCCATAAAAGGGTTTATCTATTACCAAGGCGAGAACGACGTCATGCTTGGCGGAGAATACGAGAGGCTTCTAACCGCCTTGATTCTCAAATGGAGAGCCGATTGGCAAGACCGCGCCTTGCCTTTTCTATTTGTGCAACTGCCGTTCTTTGGCAAAGGAGATGCTGCATTCGGCCAGGATTGGCCGAATCTTCGGGACGCTCAACAAGCCGTGGCACATCTGGTACCTCATGCGCATATGGTCGTCTCGCTGGATTGCGGGGAGAAGGAGGATATTCATCCGAAGGATAAGAAGCCGATTGGGGAACGCCTTGCCCGATTGGCTTTAAATAAGGTGTACGGGCTGCCCGTTATTGCAGAAAGGCCAACCCTCGAAGCGGCATGGCTGGAAGCGGGAACCGTTCATCTTCGCTTCGGACATGCGGATAGCGGGTTGAAAGGCGGAGTACGGGGAATAGATGGATTTGAACTAGCCGATGAGGAAGGCTTATTCCATTATGCGGCAGCATCCGTGCTCTCGGATGGCCGGACCATTCAAGTATCCTGCGAACACATCTCCCATCCGAGAAGGGTTCGTTACGGGTGGCGGAATTGGATGATGGCCAATCTGAGGAACGGACATGGCCTGCCTGCGGCGCCACTGCAAGCTTGCCTTGAGCCTGCTCAATTGCGTAAACCGGGCGATCTCTGGCTGGATACGGATAGGCGTCCCGTACATGCGCATGGCGGAAGCATCTTGTACCATGAAGGCGTATATTACTGGTATGGCGAATACAAACGCGGAGCAACATCGACGAGCCCAGCCGGCATTAACCGGGTCGATTTCTTGGGCATTGGCTGTTATTCTTCAATCGACCTGACCAATTGGCAGTTCCGGGGACTTGTCCTTAAGGCCGAGAACGATCCGGAGAGCGAATTGCATGCGAGCAGAGTGGCGGAGCGTCCGAAGGTTCTATACAACGCCTCCACCAAGCGGTTCGTGATGTGGCTGCATGCGGACGATGAAGATTACAAAGCAGCCAGCTGCGGGATTGCCGTGGCGGAAGCGCCGGAAGGACCGTTCCAATACGTGGGGAGCATTCGGCCAAACGGGGAAGAAAGCCGCGATTTTACGTTGTTTCAAGACGAGGATGACCGGGCATACCTCTATTATTCGTCGGAAGGGAATGCCACTTTGCATATAACGGAGTTGTCCGAAGATTACTTGGGAGTGCAGAATACCTTCACCCGCAACTTTGCTGGCCAATATCGGGAGGCGCCTGCCGTCTTCAAGAAAGACGGAAGCTATCACATGATTACCTCCGGTTGTACCGGCTGGGAGCCTAACGAGGCGGAGTGGGCAATGGCGTCAAACCCCGAAGGACCTTGGATGCCTATGGGCAACCCATGCCAAGGCGAGGGGGCTGACCGAACCTTCGAGGCTCAGGGAACATGGGTCTTGCAGTCGCCAGATACGGGTAAACCTGTGATATTTATGGCCGATCAATGGAATAAGGACGATTTGGAGAACTCGCGTTATGCCTGGTTTGTTATGGACTGGGAGAAGAATCGGCCTATCGTTCGCATGTCGGAATCTTAATACAGATTAATAGAAAGCCCTCCGCGATTTGCTTCGCGGAGGGCTTTTTCATGGCATTTCATCAAGTTTTAGCGAAGTCCGTTGTTCCCGTCTAGTTTTCGTTGTTCGCGTCGATTGATGGCCCCGGCGGCTGAAAGGTATGCTGAATACAAGCAAAACAAGGCAATCGGTTACTGGAGGGACAGTTAGGATGAGAACACAATCACAACTAAAAAAACGCTTGAGACGAGAATGGGACATCCATCTCATGATTATTCCGGGAGTGCTGCTGCTCTTTGTGTTCAGCTATCTGCCCATGTACGGCGTGGTGACGGCCTTTCAGGATTACAACTTGTTCAAAGGTTTTGCCGACAGTCCGTGGGCGGGTACGAAGCATTTCCGAATGTTTTTCCATTCGCCGGATTTTTGGACCATTATGCGGAACACGGTTATTGTAAGCCTGTTGAAGCTGGTATTCAGCTTTCCGGCTCCAATAGCGCTCGCGCTTCTGCTTAATGAGGTAGGCAGAGCTGCCTTTAAGCGAATTATCCAAACTGTGAGTTATTTACCGCATTTTCTCTCATGGGTTATAGTAGGGGGCTTCGTCATTTCCATGTTATCGGTCGACAACGGCAGCATCAACATTCTGCTTATGAAGCTGCATCTGATCGACGAACCGATCAACTGGCTTTCCGAATCGAATTATTTCTGGGGCATTCTGATCGCAAGCAACGTGTGGAAGGATATTGGCTTCTCCTCAATCGTCTATCTGGCAGCCATTTCGGGCATTGATCCCCACCTGTATGAATCGGCTTCCATTGACGGAGCCAACCGCTTCCGGCAAATGTTCTCCATTACGCTGCCAAGCATCATGCCGGTCATCGTTATCTTTATGATTCTGGCCATCGGCAACGTCATGAACGCCGGGTTTGAGGATATTCTGATCTTGACCAACAACGGGGTTAACGCGATCGTGCGGGATGTCTCGGATGTCATTGATACTTACGTCTACCGGATCGGCATTCAAAACCAGCGTTTCTCTTATGCGGCCGCTGTAGGACTATTCAAATCGGCGATTAACGTGTTGCTGCTGATCGGTGCAAACCGCTTGGCCAGAAGATCGGGACAAAGCTTATGGTAAGGCTAGAAAAGAAGAAACGAGGATTCGCTTATGATAAAGCTTAGCTCTGGCGAGAAGGTATTTCAATCTTTCGTATATATCGTACTGATTCTGTTAGGCCTGGTAACCTTGTATCCGTTCTGGAATGCCATCGTTATTTCGTTCAACGCGGGCGCTGATACGGCAAGAGGAGACATTACGTTTTGGCCGAGGGTATTTACACTGGACAACTATAAGCTGGTCTTCGAAGACGGACGGCTCACCCACGCTTTTCTAATTTCCGTTCTGCGCGTGATCGTTGGCACCGCATTGTCGATCGCCTTCACGTCCATGCTGGCTTACGGATTGTCCAAGACGAAAATTTTATTGTTCAAACCTTATATGTTCTATTGCATCGTCACGATGTTCTTCAGCGGCGGACTTATTCCTTCGTTTGTTCTGAACAAGGAACTGCATCTGAACAATACGTTCTGGGTACTCGTTATCCCTTCGTTGATCAGCGTGTATAACATGATTATATTCCGGACGTTCTTCCGCGAATTGCCTGACGGGCTTGAAGAATCAGCCAAAATGGACGGCTGCACGAATTTCGGAACTTTCGTTCGAATCGTGATCCCCGTATCGGGTCCGGTATTCGCAACTCTGGCTTTATTTACGGCAGTCTACCATTGGAACGACTGGTTCACCGCCGCTATCTATATCAATAAGATGAATTTGCTCCCAATCTCCTCCGTCCTGCAACAAATTCTGAACTCGAATTTGGCAACGGAGATGCTCGCCACACAGACGGGAGGCAATGCGTCGGCGATCGATGCAGTAGGGAAGATTCAGACCGTTACGAGCAAATCGCTTAGCATGGCTACGATGCTTGTCGCTTCCATGCCGATTATCCTAATCTATCCTTTTCTTCAGAAATATTTCGTAAAAGGCGTTCTGGTAGGTTCCATCAAGGGGTAGAGTTTCTTCCGGGAGGTTATCCTCTTATACGCTTCCTCCCGAAGAGTTTCTATATATAATAAAGAAGAACGAGAGGGGTTACTAGACTATGAAGAAGACTAGGAAATCATGGATTGCCATCATGTCCGCTTTGCTAATTGCCAGCACGGCTCTTGGAGCCTGCAGCAACAGCAACAACGGGAACAACAAACCGGAAGCTTCTCCAAGCGGCTCATCCGGTGAATCAACGCCATCCTCGAACAACGCTTCCGCTTCACCGGCCGGCTTCCAGCTTGGCAGCCAACCGCTTAAATTCTCGATGTACGGCAACTATGATTGGCTTACGCTTGATCCATGGGCGGACGATGTTCCTACGAAGTGGATTCAGGACAATCTGAAGGTGACGATTGAACCAGTTCAATCCGGCGGTGCCGCGCAGCAGAAATTCAGCACGATGCTGGCTACCGATGATTTGACGGATGTCTTACTGCTCGACCGCGGACCCGATGTGGAGAAGCTTCGCCAGGCTGGCAAGCTAATCCCGCTCGACGATTACTACAACAAATATCCGAACTTCAAGAAATGGATGGGCGATGAGACGATTAATATGCTTCGCTCCTCGGATGGACATATTTACCAAATGCCGAACTGGTATACGACTTCCTCCAACGGCAACGCGGGTTACTTAATTAACCGCAAAGTGTATAAGGAGCTTGGTTCGCCGAAGCTCGAAACCTTTGACGACTTGTATGCGTATTTGCAAAAGGTGAAAGCTACGTATCCCGACATGGTGCCGCTTGAGACGGACGTAGAAGCGCAAGGCGTTCAAATTCTGGCATCCGGATTCGGAGAAGGTTATTCGCCGAACTGGCCGGGTCAGAACCGCGCGGTGCCTGTGGACGGCAAATTCGTATCTATATTCACGGACCCTGTATTTAATGAAACAATGAAATATGCAAGCAAGCTGTTCAGAGAGAAGTTAATGACGCAGGATTCTCTTACCGAGAAGAAGGAACAGGTATTCGAGAAGCTGACGAACGGCAAGGTTGCCGTATTTGCTTCCTACTCCGTGCTGGAAAATCAGATCAACGCGGCCAATACGGTCATGCGCAAAAATGATCCGGATAGCGGTTACGAGGTTATTTGGCCGGTTCATAAGGAAGGCGTTAGCAAGGATAAAGTGTTCCCTAACAACTATAACAAGCTTGGTTGGAACGTGAACGTTATCACGACGGCCGCCAAGGATCCGGAAGCCATCTTTGCCTTCATGGATTGGCTTACAGGTCCGGAAGGGATGTCCACGCTTTACTTTGGTCCAAAGGGCAAATATTGGAACGAAATGGACGCTAACGATTATCCTGTACTGAACGATACCTGGTTTAATACTCCGCAAGAGGACAAAGACAAAGACAAACTTGGCCGCTGGGCATGGGTGGGCAATACGACTTATCTGGACACAATGAAGATGGCCAACAATGCGAAGATGAAGCCGGAGCAAGTGCAATGGCCGGATACTCAGCAATCGGCCGTTACCTGGAAGACGTCTCAGGATCTTACGGCTTTCGTTAATCTGATGCCTGCCGGAGACACGGAAGCGGGTATTGCCAAAACGGCGGTTGACGAGATCTTCAAGAAATATTATGCGCAAGCCTTGTTCGCCAAGAGTGATGAAGAAGTTGATAACATCTTGAAAAAAGCGCAAGACGAAGCGATGTCTCAAGGCTACCAGAAGCTGCTCGATTACGAGACTGAAGCTTGGCAGAACAACCTGAAACAAATGGCTGGCAAATAAGAATATTGTGCACTGTAAGCGAAAGGGCCGAGCAGATATACTAAAGCTATATCTGCTCGGTCCTTGCTATATTTTCCATTGCCGACAGGAATGACAGGAATCGAGGTGGCTTCCGTGTATCGAGTAATACTAGCGGATGATGAAATGCTGGATCTGGAGGGCATGGAGTTTCTCCTGCCTTGGAAGGAACTTGGCATGGAGGTTGTGTACCGGGCAACTAACGCTTTCAAGGTTATCGAGTATTTGAAAAACAATGAAGCGGATGTGCTGGTCACGGATATCCGCATGCCGATTATGTCGGGTCTTGAACTCGTTCGCAAGCTTAAGGATGCGGGCTGTGAACTGAAAGTCGTGTTTGTAAGCGGGCATGAGGAATTTCAGTACGCCCGGCAAGCCATCCAGATGAATGCAAACGGTTACGTTCTAAAACCCGTAGATCACGCGGAAATGATGAAAGTGCTTAAGGAAATCCGTTCCCAACTCGATACCGAACGGTATCGCGGTGCCATGGACGAGAAATACCGCGAGTCAGCCCCTCTTATTCGGGATGAACAAATGAAAAGATGGCTGCGGGGAGAACAGGTGCCTGCCTCGGAGGAAGAGTGGCTCGCAGAAGCAGGGTTAGACAATCGCGAATCGAGTTATGGGGTCATACTGGCAGAATTGGATGACGCCGGTCTCAAATACGCAAAAAGAGAAGCAGCAGATTCCGGGGACGAGCAAGCTGAACAAGCATTGAAATTCATAGAGTATGCTTCAAGCTCAATGGGAGCTTTATTTGCGTTACGGGTCCATGCGATTCGGATACTGCTCGTATTTGACGTTACCGAACAATCACTGGAAACAGTGGCGCAGCAGCTGTTGACGACATTCAGAGAGCGGTTAAGCGGCACGATTACGGCAGCGGCTGGAGCGCCTTTCCCTCTACTTACGGCATTGCCAACAGCTTTCTCGGAAGTAAATAAGTTATTGGAGCACAAATGGCTGAGCGGGAAAAACCGGATTATTCAAGCCATCGACGTTGCGGAGGAAAGAGGAGCAGAAGGAAGACGTCCGGAGATCATGCTGGACGAGATGTTTGCGGCTATGCTGAATTACGATCTTGTCAAAATTGACGATTGTCTGCAGGATTTATTTTCCTTTATCAAGCATTTCGACCGAAAATTAAATGTCCAGTCCTTCGCCCAGCATATTCTTTCCAAGCTGGATACTTATTTGGAAAGCGTGAACGAGAATCTGGAAAGTCTCTTAGGCATCCGATTTGATCAGCTAGACATACTCTATCATTTCGAGACGGTGTACGATATCCAGTCGTGGATGCGCAGGAGATTCTTCGAAATTTCGGAATCCTTGCAGAGAAAGAAGCAGAAGAAGAACCATAAAATCATTAAAGAGATCGAGGAGTACGTGAATGCCCATCTTGACCGGAGCATCGAGCTTCGCGAAGTGGCGGACCGTTTCTCGTTCTCGCCCAACTATCTGGGCCATCTCTTTAAGGAAGAGAGCGGGGTCACGTTCAGCGAGTTCGTCATTCGGCAAAGGCTCGCCAAAGCGCATGAAATGCTGCAGGACCCGGTACGCAAAGTTTACGAGGTTGCCTTCAGCGTCGGTTACAAAAATCTGACCCACTTCAACAAGCTGTTCCGGGATGCCTACGGGCTCTCGCCGAACGAGTTCAGGAGGCAGCGTTGATGAAGCGGTTGCTTGGACTTAAGGATAAGCGGATGTCCTTCGGCTTCAAGCTGATGATCTCTTATCTTGTCTTCGCCTTAACGCCAACGGCGGTTGTTGGCATGATTGCCTACCAGTCGTCGGTGCACTCGATCAAGGAGCAAACCCGCGTTAATCTTAGCGGAACCTTGGAGCAGATGCGGGATAATATCGATTACAAGTCGTCCGAGATCAAGCGAAGCTCGGATCAGCTGTTTTACGATCTGACCGTGCAAAAGCTGCTGCGAACGTACAAGGAAGGCTGGACGAGCTACGATTCTCTTCAGAATTACATGCTGCCCACCTTGCAGAACATAATGCTTAGAGCAAGCGGCAAGCTGCAGGTACGGCTCTATTTGGCCGAGGAATCTTTTCCCGAGATCTATGGCGAGCTGGATTCGCGGAACGATCCGCTTAACGAGAATAACCGGTTCGATATTTACCATCTGTCACGCATCGAAGACGAATCTTGGTACAAAGACTTGCCTTGGCAAGCCAATCCGGATGCCATTGAGCCCAAGGTGTACAGGGGAGAAGAATATGTCTGGAGCCAGGTCGAGAATGACGGGGAATTCGGCAACGTGTCCATGATTCGCCGCCTTGTCGATTTCGATAAGGGCAAAACATTTGGCATCCTCCGCATTATGGTCAAGGTGGATGCTCTGCTGGAAGCGGCCGATTACCGGAAGCTCGGAGACTCCAGCACTTTATCGGTAGAGGACAGCGAGGGCAAGACAATGCGGCTGTCCGGTGTTACGGATAACAACTTTGGCGAGACTGCAGGTCGCCAAACGTTTACCATACAGGATGTTTTGCCCGGATTGGGCTGGAAGATCATAGCATCCCTACCTCAATCGGTACTGGAGAAGGATGCCAGGCATGTCCGCAATTTGACGCTGCTTGTTTGTTTTATAAGCACGATCGTGCTGATTGCGATTGGAATTGTGATCTCTCGTTATTTCTCCAACGGGGTAAAGAGAGTTATCGCTTCCTTGAACGCGTTCCGGAGCGGCGATTTCGGAAGCCGGATGGAGATTCACGGCGCCGATGAATTCGCTCAGATTGCAAGAGCGTTTAATAAGATGAGCAAAGACATCGATCTATTGATTCAAGAAGTGTATCTGGCCAACATAGAGAAAAAGGAAGCCGAGCTCGAGACGCTGCAAGCGCAGATTAACCCGCATTTTCTGTACAATACGTTATCTTCGATCAGCCGGTTGGCCAAGATGGGCGAGATCGACAGGCTGCATGACATGGTTATGGGACTTGCGAAGTTTTACCGTCTTACGCTAAACGAAGGCAAGACTCATATTCCCGTTACCAAAGAGCTGGAGCAGGCTATCACTTATCTGGAGATACAGAAAATCAAGCACCGGGACCGGATTCAGGTATGGTATGATATCGAACCTTCCGTATACGGGTACGAAACGATCAAAATTATTCTTCAGCCGTTCCTGGAAAATGCGCTGCAGCATGCTTTTTTCGAGGATGAAATGTCGTTAAAGCTAATGGCGAGGCGGGAAGGCGATCTAATCGTCTTTGGCATTGTTGACGATGGCGTAGGCATGAGCAAAGAGCAGCTTCGGCAGATCAATGATCCGAATGGAGTCAAAATAGGCTACGGCGTCCGCAATGTCGATGAGCGAATTAAACTTCAATACGGACAGGCCTACGGCGTGGAGTTTGGCGGCGGTCAAGGAATAGGGACATCCGTACGCATAACGGTACCCGCCATTCGAATCGGCGGGAGAAATGCCTAACGATTGTCTATCCAAGAACAGTCATAAATCCTACTCCGCTAATGGCCGTTCATAGGTAACATAGGGGGAGACGTAAGACACTTAAAGAGGGAGCCTGTTGAATGAACATTTCCTTTGTACCGGTTACGGCAAATGCGGTTGTCACTTACGATCGCTACGAGATCGTTATTCGGGTTGATGAACCGGCATTTCGCAATCCATTCACCGAAGTGGAGATCATCGGACAATTCGGACGCGATGAAGACTTATTTACCTTTCAACATGGTACGCCCGATGGCGAGCTCGGAACGGCGGACAATCGCGATAGCCTTATTCCGGTAGACGGATTTTGCGATTCGGAGGACGGAAGCTTGTATCGGATTCGATTCATGCCGCGTTCGGCGGGGCGGTACGTTTACACGGTCTCTTTCCAATACGGGGGCAAGGTATGGTCACATGAGGGGCATTTCGATGCCATAGCCGGCGATAACCGCGGACTGATCCGGGTAGATGAGGAGCATCCGTTTCATTTCGTATGGGAGGGAACGGGCGAGCATTACTTCTATAACGGAATGACGGCTTACCATTTGCCCGGCATCCGCAAGGAAGAAGAAATCAGGCGCACGCTTGACCGCTTTCATCATCATAAAGTTAACCGGGTGAGGTTCGGATTAAGCTCCAGCAGGGTGCGCAGCGCGATGGCTTGGTTTGAGCCGGTATACGAATCGGAGGATTTCACGTTCTGCTATGGCCCTTGGAAGGCTGAACGTCCGGAAGATGCGGAAAATCCGGGATGGGACGTAACCAGGTTCGACCTTGCTTATTGGCATAAGCTGGAGCGGTTAGTCGAATACGCCGGCCGGAAAGATATCGTTCTTTCTATCATTATGTATGTAGACGCTTACCGAAAGGGTGCTGATCCCTTTGGCAAGCTTCTGATGGGCGGCCAAGACGAACAGAGGTATTTCCGTTATGCGGCGTCACGGCTCGCTGCTTTCCCGAATATAACCTGGGACCTAACGAATGAATACCGGTTGATCCGTCCGCGGCAATGGGTGGAACGAATGGGGCATTATCTTCAATCATGCGATCCCTATCATCATCTCATGACCTGCCATGGGCACGGAACCTTTGAATTCCGCACGTCGGGCTGGGCGGATTTCGCCGTATACCAAAGCTGGGATGAGAACGGCGGTTATTCGTACATGCGGCAGAACAGGGAATTGCAGCTGCAAACAGGCAGAATCATTCCTCAAATCAACGAAGAATTTGGCTATGAAGATCATTACCCGACGGCTTGGGGCGAAGGCAAAGTATACCCGATGAGAAGCCGCGATACGCTGAGGCGCAGAGCATGGGAAATCTATATGGCCGGCGGTTATCAGACAAGCGGAGAATACGCGGGACATGGTCTCGGCGGCTGGGTGAACGGGCGCGGCGATGATTCGATGAAGCTGCTCGAAGGGTTTGCCCACATTGCGACTTTCTTCGAAACTTGCGCGTGGTGGAAGGCGAACCCGAGTGAAGCTTTGGTCAAGCAACCGGATGCGTTCTGTCTTGCCAATGAGGGTGAACTGTACATCGTGTATACACCGGTTCCCCAGAACATTGAGCTTCAACTGCAAGCCGGGAGCTACGAAACGACCTGGTATAACCCGAGAACAGGACAATTTATGGAACCGCATGTTATTCAAGCGTCGGGACAAGCCGTTCAGTTCGAGTGCCCTCAAGCAGGGAGCAGCGCAGTGAATAATGATTACGTGCTCCGTCTGAGACGAAGCGAGGACTAATACCGTTGTAACCCGCAGGCCGTGGAGAATCCTGAAATTGGAACTCGCAACGGCCTGTTTTTTTTAGAGAGCATAATCACCCGATCTTCCTACCTGCAGCAATCTATTGTCCCACTCTACTTTCGTAAAGCCGCCCCTATAATGAGGAGGATATAGGAGCAGAAAGAAGGGACAGACATGAGCAAGATGTATGTAAACGTCATTCACCGGGCTGACCGGGGGGCGTCCATGCTGGAAGGAATTAAGTTTCAACAGGATGAAGCACACCGCGCCGGCATCCGGACAACGATATTATTGTCTTACGAGGGACTATGCGATCCGGATATGGTGGCTTACGTAAAGACGCAAATGGGATTAGGCGATGAAATAGGCATTCATTTCCACAACATGATGTGCGAAGAAATGCTTCCATACGCGGAGAGCGACGAGCAGGCGTTGTATTTGCATTCGTTTTCGTCGAAAAAGAAAATCGTGGACCGCATCTTCGAGGTATTCCAAGCGGAGTTTGGCTTTGTTCCAACTGCCATCGGCGGTTATATCATGGACACGGAAACCACGCTTTATATTAAAGAGAAATATCCGCAGGTGAAGACGTCCATTACGAATTGCTTCGAAGAAGGCGTCAAGATGTTCGAGGGCAATAACGGCTCCTGGTATTTGTTCAGCGACGGCGGACCTTGGGGGGCTTTTTATCCTTCCAAATATCACTATCTGGCTCCCGGCCGGGACAAAGAAAGCTCCATTGATCTGGTTGCCTTGCCGCATTTGAACCGGGATATGGTGCTTGCGCTGACTAGCCGCGACGATTATTTCTCCTCCCATCCCGCTAACGTGATGAGAGCCAAGGCGAATGACGGACCAAACAGCCCGTATATGCACCGGTTTGTCGATCAATGGATCGAGCAGAAGAACTATAACGGCTTTTCCTATTACAACGTGTTTGTCAGCACGCCATGGGTAGTGCCCGGCAATATATTTGTCGATAACTTTGAACATGCGCGCGCGTTATATATCGATTCCCTGCAATACCTGAAAGGGAAGGCGGAGCAAGGCGAAGTGGAGTTCGTGACGATGAGCGAATTCGCCGACTTCTACAAAACGGAGATTGGCGCCGGAGCGGCGGAGGTCAACTTGTGGAAGGACATCCTGGCCGGCACGAAACGCCAGACGTTCTGGTACGCGGATTCCTATTTCCGCGCGGCTATTGATTTGAATATTGGCGGCGTTATTTGCGATTTCCGCCCGTACGTCGGCGAATTGTCCGGCGATACCGGACCGGATACGGACATTTTGTGGAACGGCAACTACCCTTATGTCATTGCCCGGGAGCATCGCGGCCATTCCGGACACCGCTGCGTGATCAAGTATGGCGATGCATCGGCCAGCATTGAAGGAAAACGCGCCAAGGGAAGAATCGAACGTACGCATGATGGCAAGCAGCAGCTTGTTGTCGAGCCGATCAGCATTCAAGTTGGCGATCTCGAGGTTACGCTGGAATCCGCGTTCACCTTCACGGGAGATGGCAGAATTCTTATTGAACGCCGCGTACTTGAGCTGTCCGATCCAACGGCTGAAATTACGCTGACGGAAGTGCTCGACGGCTGTTACGGAACAACGGTGTATCCGGAGGATATGCGAGGCATTGAATTGACCGTACTGTCGCATCAAGAGGAGAAGCACACGATCCCGTTCACTTACCGTTCGAAGGAAGCGCGCGTTGCGGCTCCAACGGAAGTGAAGGCCGTTATCCCGCAAATCCGCACGCAATTGTCCCTGACTCCCGAAGGGGAAGCGGATTGGGGTAGCGTGAAGGAAGGCGTCCTGTTCAAGCCCTACTACAAGCTCACGCTTGAGAAAAAAGTTCAGCTCGGAGGTGTCCTGTCATCATGGCTCAACGTGGAAAAACGATGAAATTGCTATTATGCCCTTCCTGCTTCGCCAGAGAGATCGATTACTTGCTCGCTTATGACGAGGAGGAAGATGAATATTATTGCCAGCGTTGCTGTTATGCGGGTAAAGAAGAGAACGTACTAGAGTTCTACAAAGTATTCCGCAATGAAAAATATAAACTTTATAACGTCACGTACTAGGAGAGGATCCTTTGTGAATTATAAAAATCTCTATTTGCATAATGTCGCGGAACTTATGCCGGTTCAAGACGGGGAAGGTATGCAGTTGTGCCGCATTCCGAATGCTCTGCGGCTGCAGCTTCACGAAATTGCGCATGATTCGGCACTCAAGACGGGCTCCGTGGAAATCCGGTTCCATATGAAATCGGATCGCGTAAAGCTGAAGTTCGCGGTATTGAATACGAAGCAGCTGACGGGAGGACATACGGTAGCCGAGGTGTATCACGGAACCTTCCAGGAGAACGCTCCCCGGATTCTGGGTACCCATGTGACGGAGATCGAGATTGAACGTCCGAAGGAAATGGAGCTTATGCAGATGATTGCAGCCAAAGAGCAGCTCCGTTTTCCTCCGGATCTCGTTCGGGTCATTCTTCCCTATGAGAGCCATATCGCTTTCATTGGCGTGGAGGGAGAGACCGAGCTGCCAAGAGAAGGCAGCATGCCCGAGCGCAAAATGCTCCTGTACGGTTCGTCAATCTCAAGCGGCGCGTCAGCCGTTCGTCCAACCGGAGCTTACAGCATGCGCACGGCCGAGAAGCTTGGCGTGGATCTATGGAGCTTGTCCATGGCCGGAGCGGCTATGGTAGACGCGGAGATGGCGGATTATATCGCGCAGCTGTCCGGCTGGGAATTTGCTTTTATCGAACTTGGCATCAACATGATTTGGGACGTCAAGAACGGAGTTCCGGGTTCGCCGGATGAATTCCGGAAGCGCGTCGATTATTTTATTTCCACCATCGCGGATGCTCACCCGGATAAATGGATCTTCGTCACCGATCTGTTCACCTACATGGGAGACGTGAGAAACGGAGAGATTGGACAGCAATTCCGCCGTATCGTCGAAGAAAAAGTGATGCGAATGAACAGACCAAAGCTGATCCATATTCCCGGCGTCCAGCTGCTGACCAAGACTTCGCTGCTCACCTACGACATCA
Organism: Paenibacillus glycanilyticus; assembly: GCF_030161375.1. GTDB lineage: Bacteria > Bacillota > Bacilli > Paenibacillales > Paenibacillaceae > Pristimantibacillus > Pristimantibacillus glycanilyticus_B. The sequence goes on along the minus strand of NZ_BSSQ01000035.1, from coordinate 81,689 downwards.
TTCATCCGTCGGAAGAAGGGCTTCTGGAAATTTCCAACCATCTGGCGGAGCAAATCAGCCGCTATTTGACGGTGACGGCATGATTCGGATTTTGCTTCGGGGCGATGACTTTGGAGGAAGCTTATCGGCGAATCAAGCGATTGCGGAAGCATGCCAGCGCGGCTTGCTGAGAAATGTCAGCGTGATGGCTCCCGGACCTTATTTGGAACAAGGAGCTATGCTGCTCTCCGATTGCAAAGAGATTTGCTTCGGCATGCATATTACGATGAATGCCGAATGGGACCGCGCGAAATGGAAGCCCGTGCTTCCTTGTGAACAAGTGCCGAGCCTTATAGATGAACAAGGGTACTTCCTGTCTCATCCATCCCTAATGGGGAATGTGAATTTAGAAGAAGCCGTTGCGGAGACGCTCGCACAGTATGATCGGCTACGAGAGGTCGGATTCCCGATTTCGTACGTTGATGAGCATATGTTTTTCAGTTATTGCGTGAAGGGTTATGCGGAGTGGCTCGATAACTGGTGCCGACAGGAAGGCCTCGTCAATTTCCACCGTTATTTCCGGCCGCTTCCAAGGGCAGACGAAGCTGCGGCTATGGAATTCGCAGATCCGAATGATCTGGCCCAGATTTATCTATCTAAGCATATGCAAGATATACAAGCAGCACAAGAAGGGCTATATACCGTCATTCTGCATCCCGGTCTAGACAGCGGCGAGATGCGGCAATTCGGCAATGCCGAGTTGGACGGAGCGGACATCGCCGCGGAGCGGGATGCCGAACGCAGGATGCTTCTGGATCCGCGTCTTGAATCTTTATACAACCAATACGGCGTGACCTCCGTTCGTTACGACGAGCTGGAAGAGAGGAGTTAACTTAACCTATGAATGCTCATCATCATTATCCGAAGTCTTATCCCAGGGCAAAAGAAGTCTCGGTTACAGTAAACGGCCGCCTGGTAGACGTACTTCGCACAAACGTAGCTTATTTCGCACCGGTCACTTATTCCGGCTCGGCCGTCGTTGAGATCGAGGCAGCAGCGCCAATCCGCTCCGTGGCCATTAGCCCTCTAAAGCTCAATATTCCCGTTGAGGTTTCGGGCAACACTGCGCGATTTACCTTGGAGGATAACCGGTATTTGCATCTCAAAATCGAGGGCATCTCTTTGCCCCTGTTCTTCTATGGAAATGAGGAGCAGGCGTATGACGGCAAAGCGACATTGTACTTCAAGGGCGGACAGGTTTATGAAATTGGCGAGCTTGTCCTTCAGGACAATGAATCCATCTATATTGAAGACGGTGCCATAGTTAAAGGCAGCGTCCGCGCAAGCGGCGCTTCGAATATCAAAATCTATGGCAATGGCGTATTGGACGGTTCGTATTTCCATGGTACGAGAGATTACAGGACAATCCTGCTGTACGACTGCTCTAATGTTGAGATCCGGGATATTATTATGGTCGAACCGCCATGCTGGATGATTATGCTGGCGAACTGCCGTCACGTGCATATCGACCGCATCAAGCAGATCGGCGAGGTGGTCAGCTCCGACGGCATTGATATTGTTGGCTGCCAGCATGTACTGATCGAGAATTGCATTCTCCGCAATAACGACGACTGCGTTGTTATCAAAGCGTTCGACTGGTCGGAGAATCCGGACAGCCCTATGCTGTATGCGGCAAAAGACGTACATGGCATCGAAGTGCGCTCCTGCGTCTTCGTTAACGGACCGTCGGGCAATGCGGTTGAAATCGGCCATGAGCTGACGATTGACGAAGTTAGAGACGTGAAATTCCACGATATCGACATCGTCTCCGTTAACGGTTACGGCGCCGCGCTCAGCATTCATGTCGGCGATCGCGCAACGGTGAGGGACATCGTATTCGAGAATATCCGCATCGAGCATTATTACGATAAGCTGATCGACTTCCGGGTGATGCGTTCCATGTATAACACCGACAATGAAAGAGGCCGAATCCAAGATATCCTGCTGAAGGATATCGAGGTTGTAAGCTCGCTCTACAATCCCGGATATTCGATTTCCGTTATCGGCGGATACGATGCGGAACATCCCGTTGAACGCGTAACGTTCGACAACTTCAAGCTTGGCGGCCGCAAAATCATGGACGGCAATGAGCTTGATCTCTTTGTAAAAGAAGCAAGAGACATTAAGTTCAAATAACAGCCGATTCTCGACTATTTTCGAACGATTTTCCTACCGGCTCGCGGAATCGGCTTTTTATACTTTACATTAGGGGAGGCATCTCGTTTATGCGGGTCGATGTATCCAAAATACCTTTTAGTTATCCCGGCTCTTACTTCGCCATTAATCGGATGGGGACGTACGAAGATGAGCCGGAAGGCCTTTATATAAGATCGCTTCATAAAGACGTTTACCGTCAGCGGGTGGCTAGATTGGTCCTTCTTCATGAAGGGAATCCCGTACCGTTCGCGGAAGAAGCATCCGCTGCAAGCATCGCGCTACGCTCGGAATTCGGCAGCGCGGTCATTTGCTTCGAGGATCCGACAACCTTGCAGGTCCAGACGGAAAACGTAAGCATTCGATTCGAATTTATTAGAGCCTCGCATGTTGTTCCCTATGGCGCGAAGCAATGCGAAGTGAATTCGGACGGATCGCGCGAGCATATCCGTTTAACCTCCGCTGCGGGAGACTTGATTGTTAACACGAGCTGGAACGGCGATAACGCGGATTACGTCAACATTGACTTTGCGCCAAGCGCCGGAGCAACATCAGCCGAGGGAGCGTTGGAGTTATACCGGGACAGCATTACATGGAAGGAACGGACGTATTCCTCTTTCACGGACAGCCTTCAAGCTGCAACAGACCTGTTCGAGGCGTATGAGCAGTCGGCTCTTCCGCTTCCCGAGCGCTATTCGGAAGCTAGGCAATTAGCTGTGTATTTGAACTGGATGGTGCAGGTACGGCCATACGAGAATATTACGCGCCCAACGATGTATGCTTCCAAAAGCGGCATGTGCGGCATTTGGAGCTGGGATCATTGCTTCCATGCCATGGCGGTTGCGGAGCAGGATCCGGAGCTGGCTTGGCATCAGTGGATGCTGGTCTTTGATCACCAGGATCAGTTCGGGGCATTGCCGGATACGATCACGGACAATTACCTGGTAAGAGGTTACGTAAAACCTCCAATCCATGGTTTCGCGCTGAAATGGATCATGGAGCATACGGATTGGGTGACGAACGACCATCTGCTTGAAGCTTATCCATCGCTCGCGAAATGGACGGAATGGTGGTTCAATCACCGGGACAGCGATAAGGACGGCATGCCGGAATATCATAACGGCAACGACTGCGGATGGGACAACAGCACGATATTCGCGGATGGCATGCCGCTTGAAAGTCCCGATCTCGCTACCTATTTGATTATTCAAATGGAGACCCTTGAGACGATCGCCAGAAAGCTTGGCATGCTGGCCGAAGCAAATAGCTGGAAGATAAGATCGCAGCAGTTGTTCGATAATTTGCTTGAGCATTTTGTTGACGAAGGCAGGCTTAAGGCAAGACGCGCAGGCAATCATGAGTTTGTGGAGAGCAAATCGTTAATTCTGTATCTTCCATTATTGTTAGGCGAAAAATTGCCTAAGGGGATTCGAGACCGTATGATAGAAGAGCTTAAGGTTGAAGGAGCTTTCTTGACGGAATACGGACTAGCGAGCGAACGTCTGGACAGTGCATGGTTCGAGGAGGATGGCTATTGGAGAGGTCCGATCTGGGCGCCTCCGATGTTTCTGCTCTCTCATGCCTTAAGTCAACTAGGCGAAGAGGAATTTGCTAAGGATCTTGCAGGACGATTCTGCGACTTGGTCGCAAAGAGCGGAATGGCCGAGAATTTCCAAGCCAAGACAGGACGAGCCTTGCGCGATCCGGGCATCACGTGGACGTCGAGCATTTTCTTGCTGCTTGGCAGCAAATACGCATAACTTATAAACTTATAACGGTTACATGAACATAGGATGTCTCCCGCGAGCGGGGGCGTCCTTTTCCTATACAGAGCAGCGGGGGATCAGGATGGTAAAAGGATTAGCGAGAATTGTACGGACCAATACATTGATGTTTAAATTAGGCAGCGTCATGACGCTCAATCTTCTTATACCGATTCTGCTGATCGGAAGTATTTCCTATTACTCGATCTATTCTATCCTGCAGAATAACATCGAGAAAGGCGTACAGAGCCGGATGAAGGAAATCGAGCATTCGATGCAGTCTTCCTTAGATAATCTGGGTTATGCCTCGCGGCAGCTTACTTTGGACGGGGATATTGGCAAACGTCTGGAACAATACATGAATCCAACCATACCGAACAACTTGAAATCCGAAATCCAGAGCGACATTGAATCGCGGCTTACGTTAATCAGCTATGCCAACCAAGGCCTTGGCCCGATGTATTATTTCATTCCGGAGCAGCAGATGAATCTGTTCCAAACGATGCTGCTCAAGAAAAACGTAGATCCCATGGAATATCCGACCTTGTTCACGGATCCGCTTACTTTATATCAAGGTCCTCATCCGAGCATTTATTTGTACAGCGACAACATTGTATTCTCGATTGTTCAGGAGATGACGGGCAACCGGAACCTGCCCAAAACTTATGTCTATATCGAAACAAACTTCAAAGTCGTTCAGGATTTGTTTCCGAAAGACGCCTTTGGCTTTAACGTGAATTACCTCATTCTTGATTCAACGAACAAGATTTTGTACAGCGATTTAAAGGATACGTATCCCATTAACTCCGAAATGCCATTATCCGGCTCATCCAGCCAGGTAATTAACGATAAGGGGAAAAAACTGTTCGTCCAGCGCGGGGAAGGCAATTGGTCGATCGTCGCGGTTGTGAACAAAAGAGATTTATCCGACGAGATTATTTCGTGGTCCATCCGCTACGGGTTAATTGCGGTTGGTTCATTAATCATCTGCCTTCTGCTGGCTTGGATGACCTGGCGGTTTATTAATCAGAAGCTGAGCTTGCTGAAGGAAGAAATTAAACAGACAACCGATCTACAGTTCGACCGTCCCTACGTCCCCATGAACATTATCGAATTCGACGAAGTGGTGGACCGGTTCTATCTGATGAGAACCCGAATCCGGGATCTGATCGTTGAAGTGGAAGAGAAGGAGAAGAATAAGCGGAAGCTGGAAGTGCAGAAGCTGAAGTATCAAATTAATCCGCATTTCATTCATAACACGCTCAACACCATCCAATGGATCGCAAGAATGCACAAGCAGGAGGAAATCGTGAATTTGGTCTCTATTTTCTCCCGAATTCTACATTATAACTTGGGGAAAGAAGGGGAGATCGTCCATCTCCGGGAAGAGATATCCGCGCTTAAGGATTACGTGGCGCTGCAGAAGATTCGTTACAATCATCACTTCCACGTCGTATTCGAGATAGAACCGGATACGGAGGAGCTGCCGATTATCCGGTTCCTGATCCAGCCTTTGGTAGAAAATGCGATGTATCATGCGTTTGTGGACGATAACGGGCAAATTACGGTTCGCGTGTTCAAAGAAAACGAAACCTCATTCATGATTGAGGTCGAAGATAACGGGCAGGGAATGGATCCCGATACGATTCAAAGACTGCTGTACTCGGATAACGAGAAGCGGAAGAGCGGGATGGGAATTGGCCTTAAATTCGTAAACCATATGATCCGGGAATATTTCGGCGAGGAGCATGCATTCGAAATAACAAGCGAGATTGGCGTGGGGACGATTATCAGAATCCGTCTTCCAATTCTGGACAAGGAGGCTGTTCAATGAAGACATTAATTGTAGACGACGAGCATTTTGTGAGGAAAGGGCTTATCCTGACGGTCCCTTGGAAGGAATACGGATTTGACATTGTCGGGGAAGCGGAGAATGGACAAAAAGCATTGGAACAGCTTGCGGCTCAGCCGATTGAAGTGTTGATCACGGATTTGACGATGCCGAAGATGTCGGGCTTTGAATTGATGAAAGAGGTGCAACAGCAGTATCCCCATATTTGGATTGTCGTACTGACCTGCCATCAGGATTTCGGGTACGTCGTAGACGCGATGCATGCCGGAGCAATTGACTATTTGGTGAAGACGCAAATTGAAGAAGGCAAGATGGAAGAAGCATTGGCCAGAATCGAGAAACGGATAAGTGATGGAACCAGGCACCGGCAACAGGCGGTTGTTCAGAAATCATCGTGCCCGGAGTTGATAGTCGTTCCGGCCCGAGCCAATGCGAAGCTGGATATGGTTCCATGGCCGGCTTCGCCGACGATTATGCCGATCGAACAAGGCTGCTTCCGCATTGCCGACTATGGCATTTACGACGTCAAACCGCTTCATAAGTTTTGGGAGGAAGAGCAGCTGTACGAAAGCTGGATCCCCGTTGTATGCGAAACGGCACCGGAGAAGGAATTTATGTCGACGAAGGATTGGGTCGCTCAAGTGAAAGAAAGCGTCTTTTACCGTTTCCGGCGAGATCTCCCATCCCCGGTGCGATTCATTCCCGCGGTCAGCCGCCCGACGAAAGGCATGGAACCTCTAGAGAAGATTGACCGAATGTTCCACTCCATGCACTGGATCTTTGATATGGGCTTGTATCAAACCTGGATTCAGCTGGTTGAAGAAGCCGAGCCAAACTCTTCGTACATTAGCGATGTAGTCGGCAAATTTCTGAAGGCGTTGTCCGTTATTCAAGGCTCTCCGACAGAGCTTGTAGATAATAGATCCATGTTGAAGCAATGGGACTGGCATGAGCTGCTGCAAAGCTTGACCGAACTGAGGCTTTTCCTGCAGCAGCGCAATTTCCCGGAAGAGACGGCAATCGGGATCTATAAAGCCATTTTGCTTATCCATGACGAATTATCCGAAAATCTGAATCAGGAGAACGTCGCGCAAAGGGTAGCGTTAAGCCGAAGCTATTTCGGCCAATGCTTCCGTCCGATTGTAGGCATGTCCTTCCATGAGCTGCTAACGGAAATGCGGATCCGCAAAGCCGAAGAGCTTCTCGTCACGTCCAACGAATACATTTATTCCGTTGCGGAGCAATCCGGATTCCAGGACGAGAAATATTTCAGCAAGGTGTTTAAGCAGCACCGTAATCTGCTGCCGAAGGAATACAGGGAGAAATACCGCAAATAACCGGATAGACAAATGAGTGAACGAAGTAGGAAAAATGAACGAAGAGCTTATTCGCTCGCGTTATTTAACAAATAAACTGCAATCTGTTATCTACCGCCCCCCGACCATAACTACGAGTAGAATTTCCGGCTTGCTTGGTAAAATAGGAGAGCAAGAACGAAAGGACAGCATCGAAAGGGGCAAGACGAAAGTGAAACGCAGCAAGACAATACTCTCAGTCGTAATCGCATGCAGCATGATCATGGCAACGGCGGCATGTTCAAGTTCGAACAAGAACGATTCAACAAGCGCAGAGAACAAGAACAACCCGGTAGTAGACGACAATGCGGATCCAATGGCTCCTTACAAGGAGACGGTTAATTATACCGTTGTCCGCAGCGTCAACCAGGATCCTAAGTTCCCGGCGGGCGAAAGCTACGAGAAGAACAGCTTCCAGGATTATGTGGAGAAGACGCTAAACGTAAAAGGGAAGCTGCTTTGGACGGCACCATCCGACGGTGATCAATATCCGAAGAAACTGTCTCTTGATATCGCGAGCAATCGCATTCCCGACATCTTTACCATTGAAGGCCAGAACATTGTCAGCATGCTGAACACGCTGGTAGAAGGGGATATGATCGAGGACTTAACGCCTTACTACGAGAAGTACGCATCGCAAACCGTGAAGGATCGTTACGCTCAGAATCCTTATGCTTTCAATACCGTGAATTTCGGCGGCAAAATGATGGCTATTCCATACGGAATGGAAAAAGAGCAGCCTATGCTTGTCTGGGTTAGGGAAGACTGGCGCAAGAAATTGAATTTGCCGGAACCGAAGACAATTGACGATGTTCGGACGATATCCAAAGCTTTCGCAACCCAAGATCCGGACGGCAACGGCAAACAAGATACGTTGGGTCTCGTTGCGCAAAGCAGCAGCATGTACAGCCCGGCTTTTGACCTCCATACGCTAGATTCTATTTATTGGGCGATGAACGCATTCCCTGCGACTTGGATTCAAGGCGAAGACGGCAAGGTGAAGTACGGCGGCATTCAACCGGAAGCCAAAGCCGCGTTATCCGTCTTGCGCGACATGTACAAGGAAGGCTCGCTGGATAAAGAATACGGTCTGAAGGACGGCGGCAAAACAACGGAAGACGTGAGTTCCGGCCGAGCGGGCATGGTATTTGAAGCTTGGTATGCGCCTTATTATCCGCTTGGCAACACGCTGCAGAACAATCCGAACGCGGACTGGAAGGCGTACCCGCTATTAAGTGCCGACGGGAAGCTGAATGTGGGCTCAAATCCTAGTCCGGCGGGTTATCTGGTTGTGAAGAAGGGCTTTAAGCATCCGGAATTGCTTATGAAATTGATCAATCTTTCGACTGAATTCAAGGACAAGACGATTCCGGAACTTCAGGATGCGTACGAGAAGTACGAGCAAGCCGGAACGGTATCCGTTGCCCAGCATCCGCAATACGTGGACCTTGCCGTCATTGAGCCTGCCATGATCTACAACCAACAGAAGAAATACGATGACATTCTGGCTGGCAAAGCAGACAAGTCGATATTGCTTCCAACGGAAATCTCGAGCTTTGAACAAATTGAAGCTGAAATGAAAAATCCGCTGGAAAATGTACTGAAAAGCAATCCGACGAAGGAAGCTTTAGGGACGGCTATTGCAAACCGGATCGGATTCCTGGCCTATAACAATGCCATGAAGACCGTCATTGATAACGAGAGCAATATTGTAGTTACGCCAAACGCCTTTGCCGGACAGACCCCTACGATGGTTAAGTCCTGGGCGGATCTGCAATCGCTTCAGAAACAAGCTTATCTGAAGATCATTATTGGCTCCCAGCCGATCGATTCCTTTGACGATTTCGTGAAACAATGGAATGGGCAAGGCGGCAGCCAAATTACGCAAGAAGTACAAGCCGAGCTAGACAAACGCAAATAAGATCAGAGAAATGGGCGCAAACGGCAGTTAGCGCCCATTTCTAAAAATGACAGGGAAATGAGGGGGCCCCATGCGATTATCCAAAAACAGCTATCACTACTTGCTCATGCTGATTCCTGGCCTTGCATTGCTCGCCGTATTCAGCATTGCGCCCATGTTCGGCATTATTATGGCATTCCAACATTTTAATCCGGGTAAAGGGATGTGGCATTCTCCTTTAGTTGGATTTGAGAACTTCAGTTACATGTTTCATAACCAGGCAAGCTGGCAAGCGATACGCAATACGTTGATTATTTCCATCTCCAAGATGGTGACAGGACTCATTGTCCCTGTTGTGTTCGCTCTCTTCCTGAACGAAGTCAGACATATGTTCTTCAAGAGAGTGGTGCAAACGATCGTGTATCTCCCGCATTTCTTATCCTGGGTTATTATCGCGGGAATCATTAAAGATATTCTGGGCGCGAACGGTCTGCTTAACGTCATGCTTGGTCACCTTGGCCTGCACGACCCGATTCTGTTTCTCGGCAGCAACACCTGGTTCCGTCCGATTCTTGTCGTGACCGACGTATGGAAAGAGTTTGGGTTCTCGGCCATCGTCTACCTGGCTGCGCTTACGAATATTAATCCGTCTCTCTATGAAGCTGCGGATATTGACGGGGCTACCCGCATGCAGAAAATTAGATACATCAGCCTTCCGGGCATTACGACAACGGTCATTCTGCTCGCGACATTAAGTCTTCAAGGCGTTCTGAACGCCGGATTTGACCAAGTCTTCAACTTGTATAACCCGGTTGTTGAGCCTACGGGCGATATCATCGATACGTACGTGTATCGCATCGGCTTTGAACAGGTCAACTACGAACTCGGTACAGCCGTCGGATTGTTTAAATCCGTCATCAGCTTGCTCTTGATCGCTACAGCTTACAAACTGGCATCGAAATTTGCGGGCTATCGCATCTTTTAGAGGGAGGGACAACGAATGATAGCTTCCATTCGGAAGAAGAAATCTAAATCGGCATTTGATTATATGGTTTATCTGCTTATGCTGATCATCATGCTGCTATCCATTGCACCCATGCTTCATACGTTATCCGTCTCGCTTAGTGCGCAAGCCAAGGCAGAGGCGGGGCTGGTCTCCATCTTTCCACGGGACATTACGTTCCAATCTTATGTAAGCATCTTCAAGGATGCCGCGTTCTTCAAAGCGGCATGGGTATCGGTTGAACGGGTTGTCTATACAACGGCCGGCAGTTTCCTTGTCACGTTGTTGCTCGCGTTCCCGTTATCGCGCGATACAAGACAATTCCCGCTGCGGAACCCGTTTATGTGGCTTCTTATCTTCTGTATGTTATTCAGCGGTGGTCTTGTTCCTTTCTACATGATCGTCAACGATTTAGGGTTGTTTGACAAAATGGCTGCGCTTGTTCTGCCTGGAATAGTCAATGTGTACAACACAATTCTTGTTATCAACTTCTTCAGAAGCATTCCGAAGGAGCTGGAAGAATCGGCGGGCATAGACGGGGCGAACCCTTGGCAGATGCTGTTTCGTATATTCCTTCCGCTCTCGATGCCGGTGCTTGCAACCGTTTCCCTGTTCACCATCGTAGGGACATGGAACGAATATTTGAATGGTTTGCTCTTCATCCGCGACCCCGGAATGATGCCGCTGCAAACGTATTTGCAGTCCATCTTTATCCAGATTGACCCGTCGCGCATGACAAGCCAAGAAATTATTGAAGCAAGCCTTGTCTCCAACAAGACGCTTAATTCGGCAAAAATTATACTGTCGCTTGTTCCGATTATCGCGATTTATCCGTTCCTGCAACGCTACTTCATTCATGGCATTATGATGGGTTCCGTCAAAGAGTAGACGAACGATAGAGGAGAATGCAAGGTGAATCATAAAATACGCGTAGGCATCATTGGAGCCGGAACCATCGGCAAAGTCCACGCTTCTTACTTCCAGCAGCAACCGGATACAGAGGTTGCGGCTATTGCGGACGTGCAGCTCGCGGCAGCCCGTCTGGTCGCGGAGCAATATCGAATAGCAACCGTTCACGAGAGCATTGACGCGTTGCTGCAAGACAAGCAGATCGACGCGGTTGTTATCGCCGTTCCTAATCTCTTTCATGAAGCTTTGGTCATCCAAGCATTGCATGAAGGAAAGCATGTCCTGATTGAGAAGCCGCTTGCCATTGATTTGGCAAGCGCCAGAAATATCGTGAAAGCGCAGAAAGAATCCGGCAAAGTGGTCATGATCCCGCATCAATTGCGCTGGGATGCGGCTTCAATGGCCGTTAAGGAACAGTCGGCAAAAGGAACTCTTGGTCAGATCTATTACGCCAAAACCGGCTGGTTCCGCAGAAAAAACATTCCGGGCTGGGGCTCCTGGTTCACTCAGCAGAAGATGTCGGGCGGCGGACCGCTTATCGACGTTGGCGTTCATATGCTGGATCTGGCTATCTATTTGATGGGCAATCCCAAACCGGTTTCCGTCTTCGCGGCTGCTTACTCGGAGTTTGGCGAGAAGAAGAAAGGAATCGGAACCTGGGGAACGCCTAACTGGAACGGAAGCTTTGACGTTGAGGATTTGGCTTCCGCAATGATCCGGTTCGATAACGGCGCAACTTTGCAGCTGGAAGTGAGCTGGGCCGCTCACACGGTCGCCGAAAATAACGGTTCGTTCCTGCATCTGATGGGATCGGAGGGAGGAGCGGCCATTCAAGGCGATTCAGGCAAATTCCTTCTGGAACAATTCAACCGCACGGGCGATATCGACATCACGACTTCGCCAGGCGCGGAAGACCCGCGTTCGCTCATGATCCGCCATTTTACCGATTGCATTCAGCAGAATGCAGAGCCAATAACGAATGCTTACAGCGGTTTCGTAAACATGGCTATTATTGAAGCGATTTATGAATCGGCGCGTGAAGGCAAGCTTGCTCTGGTAGACCTGGGAGGAGTAGAGGGATGAAGCTGGCGTTTATGACAGCCAATTATGTGGCTGAAGCCCTGCAATATCGACCGGGCTTGGAATGGGGAGCCTATCAGGAAGAGACTTTCCGCAAGTTCCACGGCAGCTCCTTCGCTTATGAGTTTGAGCAACTGTTGAACCGGATCAAGCAGCTGGGATTTGACGCGTTGGAATTATGGGTTGCCCATCTGGATCCTCTTCAGGCTACGCCGGAAATGCTTCAAACGGCGGTGGAGCTATTGGAGCGTTATGAGCTGGAAGTCGTATCCTATACGCCTTCCTTCCGCACGCCGCATACGGGCAAGGAAGAAATCAAGAAAGTATATGAAACGGCCAAAGCCATCGGCGCGCCGGTACTCGCGAACGGCTTTCATGCTTCGAATGCCCCGGCCATCTATGAACTGGGCAAGCAGTTCGGCATCAAATACGGCATTGAGAACCATCCTGAGAGAAACGCGCAGGAAGTCTTAAGCCAGATCGAAGGCTTCGCGCCTTGGATAGGCTCAACGCTCGATACAGGCTGGTTCGCTACGCAAGGATATGATCCGGTTAAAGCGGTATTGGAGCTGAAGGATCATCTTGTACACGTTCATCTGAAGGATGTAGCGGCAGTGGGAGCACATGATTCTTGCGAGCTTGGACAAGGCATCGTTCCGCTCGCGGACGTCATTCGTCAACTGAAAGCCATTAACTATCAAGGCGCGTTGACCATCGAGCATGAGCCGATGGATCATGATCCGTCCGATGAAGTGATGAAGAGCTTAATCTATGTTAGAAGATTGCTGAGCGATGGGGCCATCCCAAAAGGTGATCGCTCATTGTGAAGACGGTTCGCATTAGCAATTAAAGAGTTTAACAGCTATAAATACAGTTTCTAGCAGCCAGACACATAAACATTCTTTCTGTTTGAACATTTTTCTTGAACAAGTGAAGGGCAGACGGAGCATTAAATGATTCTGGAGAAGCGAAGCTCATGCTTACGAAGTAGCTTTCTTTCAGAAAGCTTTGAAGCGTTCGCTTTTGTAAAGGAATTCCTACCTCTGAAATGTTAATTCAAGGAATCCCTGAGCAATGGCGATCGGAAGAACATTTAATGCGCAGGCAGCTGTTTAACTTAGATAAAAAAAGGAGGTACCCATCCGTCATTTTCATGACTTATGGGATACCTCATTTTTTTGTTGACGGCTGTCGTTTTTTCCCGATAATCTAAGTAGGACTTAAGTTGTTGGAATTTTGAGCGATGTGGGTGGAAAAATGAATGAAAATGCTTACATTTACAAAAAAACATCCGCCTTTTCTCTACCAAGCTGCGTCCAGTAGTCTGACGGCTATTTCCCTACGGGTTGGTACAATGAACTTGTTTGAAAGACACTTGTTAAGGGGGAAATAAGAAATGAAGCGCAGCAAAAAAGCATTATCCGTCGTTTTTGCATCTTGCTTGATGTTCTCCATGGTAGCCTGCTCGAATAACTCAAATGAAAGCGCTACAAAGAATTCAAACAACACAGGTGCAACGGCAAGCGCCAATGCAGATGCAAGTGCAAGTCCTGATGTAGCCTTTGATCCGATGGCGCCTTACAAAGACGTCGTGAATTACACGGCTGTCAAAAGCATCAACCAGGATCCAAAGTTCCCGGCGGGACAAAGTTATGAGAAAAACGCGTTCCAAGATTATGTTGAGAAAACCTTGAACATCAAAGGCAAGTTGGAATGGACAGCCCCTTCCGATGGCGATCAATATGCGAAGAAGTTGTCGCTCGATATTGCGAGCAACCGGATTCCGGATATTTTCCCGCTTGAAGGGCAAACAACGGTTAGCATGTTAAATACATTGGTACAGGGCGATATGATTGAAGATCTGACGCCTTACTTCGAGAAATACGCTTCTCAAAAGGTCAACGACCGTTATGCGGCTAATAAATATGCCTTTGACACCGTTAACTTCGGCGGCAAAATGATGGCTATCCCTTACGGCATGGAAAAAGAACAGCCGATGCTCGTATGGGTGCGCGAAGATTGGCGCAAGAAGCTTAACCTGCCAGAACCTAAGACCATTGATGATATCCGCACCATCTCGAAAGCGTTCACAACCCAAGATCCGGACGGCAACGGCAAGAACGATACGTTAGGACTTGTGGCGCAGAGCAACAGCATGTACAGCACGCAATTCGATTTGCATACGCTTGATTCGATCTATTGGGCGATGAACGCATTCCCTGCTACTTGGGAACAAAGCGAGGACGGTACCGTGAAATACGGCGGTATTCAACCGGAAGCAAAAGCGGCTCTTGCCGTATTGCGCGACATGTACAAAGAAGGTTCGCTGGACAAAGAATACGGTCTGAAAGACGGCGGCAAAACAACGGAAGACGTAAGCTCCGGCCGTGCGGGCATGGTGTTTGAAGCTTGGTATGCTCCGTATTATCCGCTTGGCAATACCATTCACAACAATCCTAATGCGGATTGGAAGGCATATGCGCTGTTGACATCCGACGGCAAGCTGAACGTTGGCTCGAACCCTAGCCCAGGCGGTTACATGGTTGTGAAAAAAGGCTTTGCGCATCCAGAGCTTCTTATCCAATTGATCAACCTCTCGACCGAATTCCAGGACAAAACGATTCCTGAGCTGGTTCCGATGAGCGAAGAGTATCAAAAAGCAGGCACGGTATCCGTAGCGGCGCATGCGCAATACGTTGATCTGAGCGTTAATGACCCTGCACTGATTTATAACCAACAGAAGAAATACAACGACATTCTGGCAGGCAAAGCCGACGAAAGCATTCTTCTCGCAACGGAAGTGGATGGTCTGAAGCAGCTTCAAGCTGAGATCAGCAATCCGCTGGAGAATGTGGTGAAGGGCAAACCTACCGATGAAGAACTGAATACGGCGATTGCCAACCGCATTGGCTACCTCGCTTACAACAATGCGATGAAGGTTGTAACCGACAACGAGAGCAATATCGTTGTGACGCCTAATGTGTATGGCGGCCAAACCGAGACGATGACGAAATCATGGGCGGATCTGCAGTCGCTCCAGAAGCAAGCATACCTGAAAATAATTCTTGGTTCGCAGCCGATTGATTCGTTTGATACGTTCGTATCGCAATGGAAAGCGCAAGGCGGCGACAAAATTACGCAAGAGGTTCAAGCCGAAGTGGATAAGAGAAAATAAGATTGTTAAGAAGACGCAAGCCGGGTTCCCCGGTTTGCGTCTTTTTTTGCTACCTTGCGCAATCAGTTGTCCCTCTCTGAAGGAATCCGTTCCTCATTATAATAGGAGAGATTACCATAAATAAATGAAGGTGGAATTACAATGAAATCTAATCATGAATCGATCTTCTTTAATGCACAGCATTCCCCGATCGGCGCATTTGCCAGCTTTACGTTAGGCTATCCGGGTGCAAACGGAGGATTTGGTCTCGAGCTGGGCAAACCGGCTGACCAGAATATATATATTGGCTGCTCCAGCCGGGACGGCGGCTATTATGAACTGCTTCCGTTTTACGCGGGGAGCGATAACGAAAGACAACGTTACGTCCAATCCGGGGGAGAGGCTGAAGCGGAATCTACCATTCTTAGAGCATTCCCTTTAGACGCGATTACGCGGGAGTACAAAGCCGCAACGGATGAATGGCGCGCCGGAGACTTGAGCTTCCGCATATTGACGCAAATTCAGGCGGTACCCGACCCGGAGCAGGCCGCGGCGGAAGATCTTAAAGCGGCTTTGGTGCCGGCGGTGTGGGCGGAATTGACTCTGGATAATACGAGCGGAGACAAGACCAGAACATTATTCTTCGGTTATCAAGGCAATGATCCGTATTCCAATATGAGAAGGCTTGACGATACCATGACTACGGGATATACCGGAGTTGGACAAGGGCTGCGGACCGCAATCGTGACCGAGAATAAGGAGACATATTCCTCACTTGGATTCGATATGGAGAGCATTCTGAAGCCCCGTTCGAAAGCCCACCATACGTTTGGCCTCGGATCATGCGGAGCCTTATTGACAGAAGTGCCGGCAGGCGAGAAGGTAACGGTCCGATATGCCGTTTGCTTCTATCAGGCTGGCATCGTAACTTCCGGGCTTCAAGGTTCCTATTACTATTCGAAGCTGTTTGATTCGATAGAATCGGTCGCTTGTTATGCTTTAGAGCAATTCGATACGGTAGATGCCGCTTCCGGCCGATTAGAAGAGGAAATGAATGCGGTTGGTCTCTCGGAGGATCAGAAGTTCCTGATTCGCCATTCCGTTCACAGCTATTACGGCAGCACGGAATTGCTCGATGTACAGGGAAAGCCGGTATGGATCGTCAACGAAGGCGAATATCGCATGATCAATACTCTTGATTTGACCGTGGACCAATTATTTTTCGAGATGAAAATGAACCCTTGGACGGTTCGCAACGTGCTGGATTTATTCGCGGAGCGCTATAGCTATACGGATGAAGTTCAAGAATACGGCAGTTCTGGCAAACATGAAGGCGGCATCAGCTTTACGCATGACATGGGGGTCGCTAACGTCTTTTCCAGACCGCAATATTCCGCCTATGAAATTTCGGAGATCGAGGATTGCTTCTCGTACATGACGCAGGAGCAGCTGACGAATTGGCTGTTATGCGCGCTGATTTATGCGGAGAAGACGCAGGATCGTGCTTGGCAGGATAGCAAAATGCCGCTTATCAAGAACTGTTTCACCAGCATGCTGAACCGCGACCATCATCAGGCTGAACAAAGAGACGGCCTGATGGATCTGGAGAGCAGCCGGACGAACGGCGGCGCGGAAATTACGACCTACGACAGCTTGGACGTCTCGCTTGGACAATCCCGCCGGAATATCTACATTGCGAGCAAATGCTGGGCGGTTTATGTTATGCTGGCTCACCGGTTTGAAGAGGAAGGAGAAGCGGAGCTTGCCGGACTTGCAGCCGAACAGGCGTCCCGCTGCGCGTCAACCGTAGCTTCAGGTGTGGAGAAAGATGGTACGATTCCAGCCATATTGGATGGAGAGAGCGTATCCCGAATCATTCCTGCCATTGAAGGTCTGGTCTATCCGCATGCAGCAGGCTTGCTTGATGTTTACGGCAAAGAAAGCCCGTATGGAACTTACTTGAAGGTTTTGAAGAAGCACTTGGAGAACATTCTTGTTCCTGGCGTATGCCTCTTCGCCGATGGCGGCTGGCAGTTATCGTCCACGAGCATAAATTCCTGGTCCAGCAAAATTTATTTGAACCAGTATGTTGCCAGAGAAGTACTCGGCGTTATTCAACCGGAGCAGCAAACCGCGGCTGACCATGCCCACGTATCCTGGCTCAAGGATCCGCAAAATGCTTATTGGGCATGGAGCGACCAGACCCATGAAGGCATCGTAAAAGGAAGCCGGTATTATCCGCGGGGCGTAACCTCGATTTTATGGCTGGACGAGAGAAACAAGAAATAAAGAATAAGAATTAGGGATGAGAAAAGGCGCCTTCGGCCATCGGAGGCGCCTTTCCTTCTGCCCGAGCTTTAAGGCAGGTAAGACATTGAGATTACCGTAGGGGGAAGGATCGCTGTTTCGGTGAACTAGAGACCGGACATTCAGCCTTTCTATTAACCGTTCCCATCATTCCTTCCTACCCTGATCATTCTCTTCTCCCACTCCAATTTTCGGCCGGATCATATACACTCTTACACGAAAGGAAATATCCAATAAAAGGGGAGGAGTCGCCGGATAATCGCATCATCTTGCAACCGCTTACAAAATGAATGTTTTTTTGGAAATGGAAGGGGGAGATACACGTGTCAAGACGCAGGAAAAGATTATTTATGCTAGTCGTAACGGCCGTACTATTTGTTCAAAGTTTAGGAAGCGTTTCCAATAAGGCCTTGGCAGAAGGAACCGGAGAAGTGGTCCATAACGGCGATTTCTCGCAGGGGCTTGCGGATTGGTGGCTGGATACGGGGAAAACCTCGTTTGAAACGGCAGACGGTTGGGCAACCTTCACGCCTTTGATTCAGGATGACATGTGGGCGCAATCGTTAGGACAAACAACGGGCGCGCTTGCCAAAGACGTGGAATATACGTTTTCCTTCGACGCCAAGGCGCCGGAAGAACGGGGAATCGAAATATGGCTCAGGGCAAGCGTAAATGGCGGCAACAACATTGTCCTGTCACAGCAGACCTTGACGCTTGGGGAGGAGCACCATTACTCCGTGACCTTTACGCCGTCCGAAGATTTGGATAGCGCAACGCTGCAAATTCCATTTGGCGGCAATATGACGGCGTTTTCCTTGAAACAAGTCTCCATCCGTCCGACTTCGGGAGGGACGCCCGGAGGAGAAAATCCCGGAGATGGAGATGGCGGCGCAGGCTCTTCGCCACAGCCTCCAGTCAATACACTGTTGCTTAACCCGGGGATGGAAGACGGATTAACGAATTGGCAGGCTTGGGGAGAAGGCTTTACGGCTTCAGGCGATGCCGCGCACACGGGGAATGCGAGTCTCCAAGTGATGCTGAACAACGGAGGCCGTCAAGTCGTTACCCTTCAGTCAGGAAAGACCTATAAGCTTGGCGTATGGGGCAAAACGGCGGGTACCGGTACGGGAACGCAAACCGCTACGGTCATGATTAACTATAAGAAACCAGGTGATGATTCCTCCAAGACTTACGGCTCCTTCCAGTTTGGGCCAAGCGACACGGCGTTTACTTACAAGGAAATCACATTTGAGACGCCGGCGGACATGGTGGAGGAATGGGGTACGCAATTCGTATCGATCTGGAGCGAAGGCGCGGATCAGGTTAACCTGGACGATTTCACTCTAAGCGAAGTGACAGGCGGGGATACGGGAGAAGAACCAGAAACGCCTGCTGTTCCGCGAACGTTAACCGGACTTAAAGTGGACGATACGGCTATTCCAGATTTTGATCCCGCAACTCACACTTACTATTACGATCTAGCTGTTGGCACGACGGCCGTTCCGGCAGTCACGGCAACGGCGCAAGACGGGAATCAGGTAACGATTGAACAAGCGCAAGGTTTGCCTGGACAAGCGGATATTACCGTATCCGATAGCGAAGGCTCGGATCGCTATATTGTGCATTTTAGGCTTGTTCAGCCCGCCACCATTAACGAGAACTTCGAGACTACAGAGGATGGCGGACTGCCGGAAGGGTGGACCACAAACGGCACGAATCCTGACGAAGGCTCTTATAAGGTAATTTCCCAGGATGGCGGCAAGCTGCTGAAGCTGAAGCATGATTTGCAAAACTCCCCTAACGGTCTTACGAAATCGTTTGACCCGCAAAGCGGAAACTTCACATTTGAATACCGCATGAAAAATACGGATCAAAGCGCCGTATCCATCGTTCGGCTCTGGGACAGCACATCCGATCAAGATGCGTTGTCGCTTGTTGAGGGATGGGGCTTGCGGTTCAATATGGTAGGCCAGAACTTTGCCAGTGTAGAAGTGCCGGGACACCGCATTGTGGATGGGGATTTCAATCCAAACGAATGGCGCGACTACAAACTGATCGTTCATGTCCCTACGCATACCTATGATATTTACTTAAACGGCGAGCTGAAGCAGCAAGATATTCCTTTCCTCGGCGACGTGGACAAGATCGACCGTTTGTCTATCGGCCATATTTTCTGGTCAACCACTACCACGACCTACGTCGACAACGTTCGGATGCAGCCGTTGCCTTTCGTGAATAATCATGTCGAGAATGGCGACTTCTCCAGCGGTTTGGACCATTGGTCCGTATCGGGAAGCGGGGCAGAATTAGCCAATGCTTACGGGCGCGGAAAAATAGCGATCGAAGCAGGCAAAGGACCGGCGGTAGTAAAGCTTGACGGAGCCGATGTTGATATCGGTCAAAGCTATACGCTGCGTTTTACCCTGAGAGGCTCCAGCCCGGCAGATGTTAACGTGAGCATTGCAGGAAACGACGGCGAAGATTTAATCAAAACAAAAGCGATTGAGACGACAACCGAACCTGGTCAATATGAAGTGACCTTTACTCCCGGACCCTCGGCCGCTGCTCCGCAGAATACGGTAATAACTTGGACAGTTAACGGTGATTCATCGTCTGATTGGACCGGTTACCTGGATCAGGTTCAGCTCCTTACCTCCGATGCGGTCGTTTCGTTGCCGAAACCGGCTGATTACGTTGCGGTAGATTGGATTAAGACAACCGATGGCACGGCGGAGCTTCCTTATGCGGGGGTCAATTATAAGGATGTGTCCGTGCAATTTGCGAACGAGTCATTCATGAAGCTGGACACGGTTTATGTCATTGAGCTGCGGGATCCTTCAGGCGAGGTGGTGGATCGCTCGACAGTCCGCATGGAAGCCTCCGCTTCCGAATTGTCCGTAATTCATGCAGGATTTATCGTTCCGGGGGAAGCAACCGGATACCGCATTTATGCTTATGCTTTAAAACCTGAGCAATCATCTGCCTATTCGCCGGTAGTCGCAGCTGATCTGTCTTAACGGAAAGAATGGAGGGTTAGACCATGAGAAGAAACAAGAAGTGGCTGAGCGCCGTGTTTGCGGCCGTATTGCTCTTGCAGGGGATAGGTTTTGTCGGAACGCCAAGCGTCCAAGCATCGCCTGTCATAGACTCGCCTACCGCAGATAACGAGCAGCCATGGGATTGGAATAGCGTGAATCTGCAGGGCATGGGCTGGGTAACCGGTATTGTCGCGCAGAAGACAGCTCCTTATCTGATGTATGCGAAGACGGACGTTGGCGGCGTGTACCGTTATGTTCGCGATGATGACCGCTGGGAGCCGTTATCGGACTGGCTTAGCCTGGATAATCGCCATGGCTATTCCGTGGAGAGCATAGCGATTGATCCGGGTGCCGCGGATGATGTGTATATGGCCGTTAATGGCGCTAGCGGCGAAGGCGGGGAAATATACGTTTCCCATAATCGCGGCGAGACTTGGGCAGCTACGGGCATGGGAACAAACGATATTTACATGGGAGGCAACGATGCGCTCCGTTCGGAGACGGGCGAGCGGCTGGCGGTTGACCCGAACCGTGCCGGAAGCGTTTATTTCGCTTCGCGCGGCGACGGATTGTGGTCGAAGAAGGGGAACAACGCATGGTCCAAGCTGACCGGCGGGCTGCCAAATACGCCAACCTGCCAGGACAAAGCGGGCTGCGGCGGATTTTCGTTTGTTGCCTTTGATAAAAATTCGGGTACGACGGCATCGGGCGATACCAAGATTTTCTATGTCGGTGTCTACGATGACGGGGTCTACAAAACGACTAACGGCGGCGCAAGCTTTACGAAGCTCGGCGGTCCGACGGGAAGCGATTCCAATCATTTTTTCCGCGCCGCGGTGAATGCAAACGGTACCTTGCTTGTAACAAGCGGACAGACTATTCTTCGCGCGGAACGCTCGGATTCGGCACTTGCCAAGGTGTTTGATTCCAATGACCATGAAGAAATCGAGCAAAAGACGGTTGTGGGCGTCGATATCGATCCGTCCAATGCTTCGCTGATCTACGCGCAAGCCGGTGATTCCAATGCGGGCAACGCGTGGATGTATGTCAGCTCGGATGCGGGCTTGACCTGGACACTGAAGCAAGAGCAGAAAGGGACAGAGCCGGAGTATTATCCGGAATGGTGGTCGAACCATGAGCGCGCGCCGCTTGTTGTCGATCCGCTGGACCCAACGACGGCTTGGACTTCAACGGGATTTGGCATCTTGAAGATCCGCGGCATTAATACGAATACGCCAGTTGCCGATGCCAACATGCACGGGGTTGAAGAATTGGTAGGCTACATCGCCAAAGTACCTCCTCTTGCCGGAGGCTACGACGTGCATGTCGGTTCGGCGGACTCTGCCGGATTCTCGGTACGGGACCGGAATACGGTGCCGGATACGAGGTTAATGGGCCAGAAATACGACGGCCCGCCGATGTGGGGCATTAATTTGACCCAAATGTCGGGGCTGGATTACAGCTACCAGAATCCAAGCGAGATGGCTTATATGGGCTATCATCAGTTCGCGCTCTGGAACGGCGCGCCGTTCAATTTCTACGGCACAACGCATGACGGCGGGCGCACTTGGGAGGAATCCGCCACACCTTCGGACCTCGAGACTACTGGCGGAATGATTGCCATGTCTTCGACAACGCCAAGCAGCTTGATCTGGTCGCCGTATAACGGTTACATGAAATACAGCGAAGACGGCGGCAAAACGTGGAAAGACTCGATTGGCATTGAAAGCCAGACATTTGGCCATCTGTATGAGCGCAACAGCTACTGGTGGAGCTCTACGCAGAATCTGGCATCCGATAAAGTGAACGGCAGCAAATTTTATATGTTCACGGAAAAGGATTCGAAGATCGCCCAATTCTATATGAGCGAAGACGGCGGCAAAACGTGGAAGAAGACGTATACCGGCTATGAAGCGCAAGGCAACGAGGATTACACCGCGTCCAATCCCGAGCATAAGGTAAACTTTGCGGCTCTTCCATTCGTGAAGGTCAAAGTGAACCCGGCTAAGGAAGGCGACGTATTCCTAGCTTCCAAGCAAGGCGATTTCGGCGATGACCATGCAGGCGAATTTTCGAAGCTGTACCGTTCTACGGATGCAACGGTCTCGAACTTTGCCGAGGTGCCTAACGTTCAGGCAGCCGTAGACGTGGCTTTCGGCAAAGGCGACAGTCCTGACCAGCCTTATATTTACTTGTATGGTCTGGCGAACGGTGATCGTATATCAGGCGTGTATGTATCCAAAGACAATGCGAAGAGCTGGCTCAAAATTTCGGATGACCGCCATTCCTACGGCGGAACGAACAGCATTGAAGCCGACATGCGCTACAAGGATCGCGTATACCTGTCGCTCGAAGGCCGTGGTTTCGTGTACGGTCAGCCTTCCGGACTGCCGGAAGTGAACGTCTCGGACATTCACTCGGATCAGGAACTGCCCAATGCGGTTCAATCCGGACGGGTTTACGGGGTGGGAGCAAACGTTGCCATTCAAGCCGAAGCAACGGCGGCAACCGGCAGTTCGATCGCTAAGGTAGAATTCTTTGACGGAGACCGGAAGCTGGGCGAGGATACGACAGCACCTTATTCTCTTCAGCTTGACGCCGATAAGCCCGGAGACTATTACGTGGTTGCCAAAGCAACGGATAGTCAAGGAAGAGAGCAATATTCGTCTCCGCAGGATTTCAGCGTTCGCAATCTAACGGAGGTAACGAACATTAGCTACAAGAACGGCTCCGGCCAACTGCTTAGCTCCTTAGTCGGCGGCCAGACCGTCAAGGTCGAGACTTCTGTACAGAACAATACCGGCATTGCGCAGCAAGTGAATTTGGTCGCTGCGCTCGAAGACGGTCAAGCGAAGCCCGTTAAGCTGGTCAAGACTACGGCAAGTTTGAAAGGAAGCGGCAAGGCTGTTCTTGGCGCCGAATTAAAGCTGCCGGCAAGCGTGGACGGCCATATCCTGAAGGTGTACGTCTGGGATAACGGCCAATCGGCCAGCCAGCCTGCGATCTCGACAATCCCGGATACGAAGGCTCCTACTTGGCCGAAGACCGCGAAGCTTTATTACACGGACCGCGGAGCAACAAGCGTGAAGCTGTATTGGGCAAACGCTGCAGACGAGTTCGGCGTATCGCGTTATGAAGTTTATCAAGACGGGATCGCGGCTCCAATTGCTACCGTTAATGGCAACGCTGTTCGCCAGTTTACAGTTACAGGGCTTAAGAAGGATACGGAATATTCCTATCGCGTTGTTGCGGTGGACGGAGTAGGCAGCGCGTCGGATGCGCTTGGACCGGTCCAAATCCAAACTTTAACGGCGGATCCGGTAACGCCTTCCGTTCCCGGTACATCGGCAACGGCTAATGATCCTAAAGTTAGCGGCGGAACGGTTCAAGCGGTTCCGAGCGTAAAAGGGACAAATGCAGCCTTGAGCCTGCAAGCGAAATCGTTAAGCCAAGCTATCCAAGGCGCTCTTAAAGACAAACAGGATTTCATTACCGTTGAGACCTCTGCATCGTCTGGAAGCTACGACGCGTTAGATCTGGAGATTCCGGCCGGATCGGTATTGGAGGCCAAGAAGCAAGGGATCAACCAGATTCGAATCGTAACGCCATTGTATACGATGACGTTATCGACGGAGGCAATAGCCGGGCTTAATGCCGATGATCGGACCATCAAGCTGCATGTCGGCAAGCTGGCGGCATCAGGCAGCACAGGTCAGCTTGTCTATGAATTTAATCTGTCGGTTGACGGAACGGCCGTGCATAGCTTCAGCGGTTACCATCCCGTGAAGGTGGAAATCCCTTATAGCTTGCAAGCCGGTCAACAGCCAAGCGCGGTTATTGCTTCTTATGTCGGCGAGAACGGCAAGCTGGAGCCGGTTAAAAACTCCCATTACGACGAAACATCCGGCAAACTTGTTTTCTACCCGCCGCATTTCAGCCAATATGCCATTACGGCAGCAGCTTCATCCTTTACCGATCTGGAGAAGGTGAAATGGGCGCAAGAGGCTATCGCCGGACTGGCCGCAAGGCAAATTGTAAAAGGCGTAGAAGAGGGACATTTCGCCCCTCAGAATAAAGTGACGCGAGCCGAGTTTATCTCCATGCTAGTCCGAACCTTTGATTTGCGTCAGCCGAATGCCGTACCGTCCTTTACGGATGTGAAACTCGGTGCCTGGTATGAGCAAGAAGTGGCTTCCGCGGAGAAGCTCGGAATCGTAAAAGGCTCCGGTGACGGAACATTTGGCCCTAATCGCATGATTACCCGCGAAGAGATGGCCGCAATGATCTGGAAGGCAGCCGGCGTGTTTGGTCTGAAGCCTGCCATTAACAGCCCGGCAGCCGGATATATCGACGAAACTTCCATATCTTCCTACGCTAAGGAGGCTATCCATCAATTAAGCGGAGCGGGATTGTTAAACGGATACGGCGATGGCAGCTTTAAGCCGGGCGGAAGCGCAACGCGCGCCGAAGCAGCCGTAGTAATCTATCGCATCTTGCAAGCAGCTAACTAATTGTCCACTCATCAAGCGGAAGAGAAGGGCGAATAGGCGTACAACGCCTATTCGCCTCACCTTCCATTCCGATTAAGAGCTTTTGAGGTGATCGTCCAACTATGTGAAAGCGCTCTTATACAGCCGTGCGAAGCTAAACCGGATTCTAAAATTACCGCCATGACGGTCTACACCCGGGAAGACCCGCGAGCGGATGACATAGATTCGACTTATGCATGCCACATGAAGATTAATCTCTCAATTACGAGGAGGAACTGGTTATGTTCAAGAAAGGCACCGCCATAATAGCGGTCGTTGCGCTGCTTGCGCAAATCTCCATTCTATCATTCAAGCCTGCGACCGCCGAGGCGGCTACAAGCGATATCTCGGCATCTTACGATTGGCAGCAATTAAAAACCGGAGGAGGAGGCTTTGTTACGGGAATCGATATCCATCCTAGCGGCAACGTGGTGTATGCCCGCACCGACGTGGGAGGGGGTTATCGCCTTAACGATGCCAAGACGGGCTGGATTCAAGTCGTAACCGCAAACAGCATGCCGGACGAATCGCCTGGCGGACATAAAGGGGTTGTCAGCCTTGTGTCGGCACCAAGCAATGCCAACGCGGCATACATGGCGTTTGGGGACAGCGTCTACAAAAGCGGCAACAAAGGCGACACTTGGAGCAAGACAAATGTCTCTGGACTTGACAACAACGCGAATGGCGACGCCCGAACGACAGGCGAACGGCTCGCGGTTGATCCGTCCAACGAGAATGTGGTTTATTACGGTACCATAGGCAACGGTTTATATGTGACTCGGAATGGAGGCAGCAACTGGTCGGCGGATGCGGGCATTCCAAGTACCGGCGAAAACGTGCATGGCGTGCAAGACGTGGCGATCGATGCCGGAAGCGGCACGGTAAGCGACGGCGGCGTTACGCGCACGAAGACGGTCTATGCATCGGTCTATGGCAAAGGCATTTACCGGACGGATAACGGCGGGAACAGCTGGTACAAAATTACGGGCTCCTGGCCTGCGGACAACGGCAACTATACCGACATGGAGATCGTCTCCGGCGCCTTGTACGTATCGGGCGGCGGGGTATGGAAATATGCGGGGGGAAGTTGGTCGCAGATCAATACGAATACGGATATTTGGAGTATTGCGGTCTCCCCAAGCAATCCGAACAAAATATTGGCGTTTAACGGCGGAGGCACCCCATACCGGACCACAAACGGCGGCGGACAATGGACGCAGCTCGACAAGAATAGGGTTACGGGTTCGGGCGACGTGCCATGGCTTTCTTGGACGGACGAAGGCTGGATGTCGGTCGGCAACGTCGCTTTTGACCCTGTAGTGCCCGATAAGCTTTGGTTCGCGCAAGGCATTGGCGTATGGACTTCTACGGATATCAACGACAGTCAATTAACTTGGACTTCGCTTAGCGCGGGCATCGAGGAGATGGTGTCCAACGATATCGTCGTGCCGCAAGGCGGCAAGCCGGTAACGGCATTCTGGGACCGTCCGTTATTCTATCATGCTAACAATGATCAATATCCTTCGCAGCACCAGCCAAGCTCGAGATTTAATTCGGCATGGGACCTGGACTATTCGTACAATAACCCGAACTTCCTGGTAGCCAGCATCTCGGATCACCGCTTCTGCTGCGAGAGCGACGGACAAGCCTTCCCAAGCGGTTATTCGACCGACGGAGGCCAGACTTGGACGCCGTTCGCTTCGGTACCGACAGACATGCATTTCGGAGATATTGCCGTAGCGGCTTCGGACACGAACAATATCGTTTACCTGCCGACCAGCAACCGGACGCCGTATTACACGACAAACCGCGGCCAATCCTGGAATCCGATTATTTTGCCTGGTACGGAGAGTTCGTATGATAACGGACAGTACGTAGGCGGATCGCATTTTGCCTACTATTTGAACCGTCATGCGCTAGCGGCCGATACCGTTAACGACCACACTTTCTACTTGTATCACAATGACAAAGGTTTGTACCGTACGACAAATGGCGGCCAGTCCTGGAGTCTTGTAAATACAACTCTTCCAAAAGGCTGGGCGGTAGGCTGGTTCAATATGCAAATCAAAGCGGTACCGGGTAAAGCGGGTCACCTGTTCCTGACCTTCGGCCAGCTTGATCAAGCTTCTTATTCCCTGTATCACTCCATTGACGGCGGTACGACTTGGACGGAGATCAGCGCCGTCAAGGATGCGACTTCTATCGGATTCGGCAAGGCAGCAACAACGGGCGGTTATCCGGCTATCTATCTCGCAGGCAAGGTAGAAGGGGATTACGGCGTATGGCGTTCCACGGACGAAGGAGCGAATTGGAGCAAGATTGCAACCTATCCAAAAGGCATTTACGACAATGTCTCGGCAATTGACGGAGACAAGGACGTATTCGGCAAGGTATACGTTGGATTTAAAGGGAATAGCTTCGTATACGGAGCGCCTAGCGGCACCAATCCGCCTTCGGGAGATTCCGGCGTAGGCAGCGGAACGGGATTAAACGGCACCTACTGGAACGGACTTAACTTCGAGCAATGGGTAGCGAATCGGACCGAAAACATTGATTTCGACTGGGGCGAAGGCGCGCCGGTATCCGGCATGAACACCGACAACTTCCTGGCTCGCTGGACTGGATTTGTACAGCCGAGATACAGCGAGACATACACGTTCTACACCAGTTCGGACGACGGTGTCCGGGTATGGGTGAACGATCAGCTCATTATCGACAAATGGATCGACCAGCCGGCGACGGAGTGGAGCGGAACCATCTCCCTTCAGTCCGGACAGAAGTACAGCATTCGCGTGGATTATTATGAGAAAACCGGCGGCGCATCCGCGAAGCTGAGCTGGTCCAGCGCAACGCAGTCGAAGCAAATCATTCCTTCCTCGCAACTTTATACGCAGTAAAAATGAAAAAGACCAAGCAGCCTAGAGCTGACTTGGTCTTTCGTATATCTATTAGCTTACAGGTTTACGGCCTGCATGCCAGATTCGTTCATGCGCTGGCCGTGGGCGATATTTTTCGGGCTGACGGCTTCAATGCGAGCCAGTTCATCCGCGGTCAATTCGATCGCGGCGGCTCCGGCATTTTCCTCCAAGTATGGAAGGCGTTTAGTCCCCGGGATCGGAAGGGCTCCGTTTGCAATGGTCCATGCCAACGCAAGCTGCGAAAGCGTGCAGTTCTTTTCGGCCGCAATCTTCTTAATCTCTTCAAGGACATCCAGATTTCTCTGGAAGTTGTCGCCTTGATACCGCGGCATGTATTTGCGGATATCATCCTCGGCAAAGTCGGAGAAGCTGCGGATTTCACCGGAAATAATGCCGCGGCTGAGCGGGCTGTAAGCAACGTGAGTGATGCCAAGCTCGCGCACGACGGGCAGAATTTCATCCTCGATCTCCCGGCTCCACAGCGAATATTCGGTTTGTAGCGCGGAGATCGGATGGACGGCATGCGCTCTGCGGATCGTTCCCGCGCCTGCCTCGGACAAGCCCAAATACCGGACCTTGCCGGCCTTCACCAAATCGGCCATTGCGCCAACGGTTTCTTCGATCGGCACGTTTGGATCTACTCGATGCTGGTAGTATAAGTCGATATAATCGAGGCCAAGCCGCTTGAGGCTCTCGTCGATCGCTTGCTTGACGTAATCGGGATGGCCTCCGCGGAATTCCCAGTTGGGTCCAAAAGTGAATTTGGTCGCAACGACCGCTTGATCGCGGCGTCCCTTCAATGCTTGTCCGAGAAGCTCTTCGTTGTGCCCGTTGCCGTAAGCATCGGCTGTATCCAATAGCGTTACGCCCAATTCCAAAGCGCGGTGTATAACGTTTATCGATTCTTGATCATTCGTCAGACCATAAATGCCGGAGGACATTCCCATCATGCCAAGTCCGATTGAAGATACGGTCAGATCGCTGTTGCCAAGTTGTCTTGTTTTCATCTTTTAATTCGCTCCTTCGAAATAAATTCGATTACGGTGAACAGAATACCACAGGATTCGTTCGAAGTAAACGAAAAACGTAAAAAACGTTTAGTGTGTTCATTAACTTCGTTTTTTTGTATAATAGGGCTATTGAAGGAGGCATCCGGCATGACCCCAAAGGAAGAGATCAAAGATCCGCATGCGGAAATGAGAAGCAAACTTGTGGCAAAAGTAATCCCCATCGTTCGAAAGAATGGTTTTCAGGCGCTTCGAATGGAAACTATCTGCAAGTATATGGATGTCAGCAAGGCAACGATGTATAAATATTTTGCATCCAAGGAAGAGGTTATGGGGAGCGCGGTTGATGTGCTCGTCGATTTCATCGAAGAGTTTGACGTTGATCCTGCTAGAACGGTGGACTCTTATGGAACCGTATTTCAACAACTCCTGGAGCAGTCGATCCTGATTGCGGCTTATATTTCCGACGGGTTCATGAATGAACTGCAGGCGGTATATCCGGATCTGCACATTCGGTTAACCGATGCGATGAAGAAGCGGGAAGAGAAGATTCGTGCGATTCATCTCGAAGGGAAAAGCAAAGGAATCTACAATGCGTTTAACGAGAATTTGTTATTCCTTCAGGAGCATGTACTCGTAAGAGCGATGATGGACGTAAAGTTCCTGATGAGCTACCAGATGTCGCTGGAAGAAGTACTGCTTGAATATTATAAGTTGAAGAAGCAGCAGCTATTCAAGCCGGAGTTCCAGCACCTGCCGGATGATGCGGCCATGGCGGCCAAATGCGAATTCCTGGCGAAGAAAATAACCCGCGATTTGTTCTGAAATGGCGTTAAAAAGCAAACAAAAAGAACGATTGTTGAAATCGTTCTTTTTGGCGTTCCAGAGGGTTTATTTCCACTCCGAATCAAGAAGAGAGAACATAAGCGTATCCGTAATCCATCGTCCAAAAGGATATTGCCGCAGCAATCCTTCCTGTTGGAAGCGCAATTTACGCAATACGGCAAGGGAAACGAAATTCTCGGGCATGACTTTTGCTTGCAGACGCTTCAGCTCCAGGATATCGAATCCGTAGGCAATAACCGCTTGAAGAGCTTCGGTCATATAGCCTTTTCCCCAATAGTCCGGCAGGATGATGTATTCCAAATCGCCTGCTGCATCAAGCTCGAAATCTCTTGCTATAACCATGCCAATAACCGTGCCTTGATCCTTAAGCGTAATCGCCCAGCGGATCATTTCCATCGCTTCAAATCTGTGCTGGCCTCTGCCGATTAATTGAACGGCTTGTTCCCTCGAGTTCATGGGCGTGTTTCCGAAATACTTGGCGCTCTCGGCGTCAGACAGCATTTCAAACAAAGCATCCGCATCCGTTGAATCCTCTTGGGCAAACGCTCTGAGAATAAGCCGCTCCGTTTCTATGACAGGGAACGTTGTAAAATGATGTTGAAAACTCATGCTGGCAACCTCCATGTCGTTAACAATAATGAAGCATTATACCATAAATATTACAGTAAGATCCTGTAACTATTACATTTCATGCGATGATCAAGCTCGGCTATTCTAGGGAGAAAGCGTTAAAAAGGAGCTGTCTACCTATGCATAGTCCAATCGTTCGTCCCGGCCTGTTCACGGTTCACGCTGCGGCGGATGCGCGCAGGCTTGAATTTGACGCGAAAAACGATGTTATCGTTAATAACAAGCTGTCAGTCGATTTCGTATTTGTTGGCGATTCCATAACCCATTGCTGGGAGTTGCAGGCTTTTTTCGGAGGGACGTCCCGCATTGTCATTAACCGCGGAATCGCCGGAGACAAGACCGAGTTTGCGAAACGAAGATTTATAGCGGATGTGATCCAACTGAGGCCAGCCTACGCGGTTATCATGATTGGCATTAATGATACCTGGGTGCTGGATGATGAGGGAGCGGCGGGCAATACGCCGCAAGAAGTCGAGCAGCTAATTGGGAAAAATATTGAAGCGATCGTTCAAATGGCGGATGAGCATGGGCAAAAGCTGATTCTATGTTCGCTATTGCCGACGAATATACCGGGCAACCGAACGAATGCCCCGCGCAACGAGATGATCGTCCGAATAAACGGCAGGCTGCAAGCTTTGGCCCAGCGCCAAAGCCATCTATTCGTAGACTATCACTCCGAGCTTGTTGGCCAAGATGGCATGACGCTGCTTGACGGCTTGACGGTTGACGGACTTCATCCCCATGTTCTCGGCTATAATAGGATGGCCCAAACGCTGAAGAACGATTTATCCCGTCAAGGGATCGAAATCTAGTAGCCAAGTGATGGGATCAGCAACAAAGCGGGCATGCCAATACAAGATGGCATGCCCGCTTTGTAGCATACCCGGCTTACTGCAGGCTAAGTGGAAGACGTACTTGAGCGGTAGCCGCTTGGTCCAAGACCTTCTATCTTCTTAAAAATGCGGGAGAAATAGAACGGATCCTCAAAACCGCATTGCTTCGCGATGTCGGCAACAGACAAGTTCGTGCTGGCCAGTAAATGCTTTGCGCGCTGAACGCGCAGCTGCTGCACGTATGTCCCAATCGTAATGCCCGCGTTTTTCTTGAATACTTGGCATAAATACACGTAGGAATGCAGCAGCTCTGATTCAAGCGCGGTACTGCTGACGTCACCGGTGTACGTTTCATCCAGCAGGTTAACCAGCTTTCGATAGAGCAAATAGTTAGGGGAAGAGTCGGTCTGCATCGGTAGTTGCTCCATCCAATTCTCGGCGATTAACCCCAAAATCTGGCCAAGCAGCAGGGAACAGCGGTAGCGGTAATAGCCCTCCGGTTCCCGAAACCGGTCGCATAGTTGTTCAAATAGTCCCAAAAGTTCGTAGCGCTTGGCCGCTTTTAATCTTCGCGGCAGCAGCAAATAATCCGAAGCGGAGGATTCGGTAATGCGAAGATCCTGCATGCCCGGATGCGGGTTGTTAGCAAGGACCAGCTGCTCGGATGAATCCGAAACGCCGCCTGCTTGATAGACCGGTGCGGGATCGGCAAGAAACTGTACCCAGTAGAATCCGCAATGATCGCCAACCGGCTTCCACCCCTTATGTTGTTCCCAGGAACGCATAAGGTAGCATTCTCCGCTGTTTAAAGTCAGCTGCTCCTCGCCAATCTGCAGATGAACAGGACCTTCCGTTATCATGATGAGCTCAAGGAACGGATTTGATTTCCATTGCCGCAAATGCTCGTTTCCTTGTAATTCAGAGACCCACTTTACGTCTAATCTAGCTAATCTGGACAAGTAGAAATAATCCATGCGTGGTCATTCACCTCTTTAGGGGATAATCCGGTCTGCTCTTCTCTAGTCAGCCTATTCTAGCATAAACTTTGCGTCCGATCTTCTTACCTTGCTGGATAAGAATGTCGGATTTTTCGTTTGTCTGTCCATCATGCCCGGACATAGGGATCAGATAAGATGAAGGTAACCCATAATTTGTACAGATGTTATCTGCAATTTCAACATCTGTGCCTGTTGCGGTTTTCTATTACCTTAACAATAGGAGGAGATAGGATGTATAACGTATTGCTGGTTGACGACGAGCCTTTGGTGATGGAAGGCATGCAAATGCTGATTGAGTGGGAGCATTACGGATTTACGATAAAAGATACGGCCGGCAATGGGTTTGAAGCTATGGAGAAATTGACCCGCGAGCATTACCATCTGGTTATTACCGATATTCGAATGCCGGAAATGGACGGTCTGGAGTTGATCGGGCAATTCAGCGAGCGGGAGAGCAGGCCCGCGGTCATTATTTTAAGCGGTCATAATGAGTTCAATTACGCGAAGCAAGCCCTTAGACATGGAGTTAACCAATATTTACTCAAGCCCGTAGACGTAACCGAACTTAAGGAAACGCTTACATCTATTAGAAGGCAGCTTGATCATACGCAAAGCCAATTATCGGCAGACTTGCAAACCTATCGGAATGCGCGCGCCAAAATGCTGATCGATCTGTCGAACGGCCATCTGTCTGAACAGGGGAGAAGCGTTTTGCAGTCTCGTTATCAGATCGGTCTAAGGCCTCTTATTCGAATCGCGATGTTGGAGATAGCCGATTATTACCTCATTTATCGCAATAAACCGGGAGACGCAACCTTATATAAATTCGGACTGCACAATATTGCGGAAGAACTAATTGAACAAGCCTCTATAGGTTATGTATATGACGATTCGTTCGGCAGAATAGGCGTCATTCTTCAGTCAGACGATTTCGACAAGGTTATGCTCAAGCTTCGGCATGTCCGCTCCGCCATGAAATCGATCTTCAAGACGGATGTGAGAATAGGCGTCAGCCGTTCTTATCCGCTTGAGGCTATCGCAGGGGGGAAACAGGAGGCCAATCAAATGCTGGAAACTTGGGAGGGCAGCCAAGATGCCGTTAAGCTGTTTGTCGAATCCGAGCCTAAATCCGATTCCTTGAATGCGTTGAAGCTTGTTTGGGATATTCATGCACTGATGGATGCGGTGGAGTCGGGGGACAAAACAGCCATTACGGGCCATATCTCAACCTTTATAACCGAGATTGTTCCAAAGGCTGTAACAAAAGCGGAAATTAGAAGCCTGCTGTACGGCATTGTCCTGCAATTTCATACCTTATGCCAAAAGCATGGCATGGAGATGGGCGATAACTATGCGAAGTTACCGGCGGAGGGGGCGAATCTTCCCCATGGATTAAGGGAATGGCTTGTTCAGCTCGCCTTTGAGACGAGCGGCCGCATTCTTAATGCGGATGCCGTGAAGGAACCGGAGTTGATTAAACAGATTGTGGCGTACATTCACGAGCATTATCAGGAGCCATTGTCGCTCAAAAGCTTGGCAGGACAGTTCTATTTGAATGCCGCCTATTTGGGGCAGTTGTTTAAACAGAAGATGGGGGAGCCCTTTAACGATTATTTGAATAAAGTGCGCATCTCGGAAGTGAAACGTTTGATTTTGCAAAAGCCGGGCAAGGTTATGGAATTTATAAGGATGGCGGGTTACAACAACGTCGAGCATTTCTACCGCCAGTTCAAGCGTTACGAGGGGATTTCCTTCGCCGAATATAAGCTTGGGAAACGTTCATTGATGAAATGACGGGAGGGGGGAGAAACGCGGGTGAAGATGCGCAAAAAACTGCTGCTGTCGTATTTGCTTGTTGTACTCATTCCAATCCTTGTGCTTGGTTATTATCTGATCAGCAGCTTGACAAGCGTGACGCTCCAGAACAACGACCGCATTAACCGAATCGGACTGCAGCAGATCGGCGCGAATATATCGGATGAAATCACTAATATTATCAAGTTTTCAGACCGCGTGATGCTGGACCGCTCCCTTACGAATTATCTCGATACGGAATACAGAGGCCTAGACGCGACGGAAGAAGAATTCGTGCAGTACCAGAAGGATTACAGCACCATCTTTGATACCTATTCCTCGGGACTTACGATTCTCAACAACAAGACGGAAATGGTGTTGTTCTCCGATAATCCTTCCACCATTAAAGACCGAACCTTCCTGCTGGAACTAAGCAATGAGATCAAACGTGAGGATTGGTCGCAACAATTAATGAAAGGCAAAGGCGACAATGTTCTGCTGGGGCTCAAGAAGGATGACCAGAACAACCGCCAGGAAATCGTGATCGGACGGCAGCTTTCCAGTGTCTCCAGCTATACCCATCTGCTGCAGCTAAGCGTTGCCGAAACAACCTTATATAAATATATCCAGATGGAGACCGGCAACAAGGATATTTATTTGCTTGATTCTGAGGGGCGCGTGATGACGGCAAATGCCAACCGCGATTATATCGGCCAAGCCTTCGACAGCATTCCCGGTATCGCTCCTATCTTTAACCAGTCGAAGAAAGACGGCAATACGGTCGTGACGCTCCCACTGGAACTCAGAAGTCCGTTTACGGGCTGGAAGCTGGTCGCGATATTCTCGTCAGGCACGGTGTTGTCCAACATCGGAGACATTGTACGTCAAAGTCTGCTTGTTTGCTTCATTTGCGTGCTTATCTCATTGCTGCTCACGATGATTTTCTCCGAAAGGCTGTCACGGCGGCTGAAGCTGCTTGTCCGCCATATGGCAACCATTAGGGACGGCAGAATGGCCGCGCCCGAACCCGATCATACCGGAGACGAGATTGGGGAGCTCAACCGGAGCTTCCGCAATATGATCCACCGCATTAACGAGTTGATCTCGGAAGTGTACCAGCAGGATATCGAGCGCAAGCAGCTCGTTATCGAGAAGCAAGGCGCGGAGCTGAGAGCGCTGCAAAGCCAAATCAATCCGCATTTTCTATTCAATACGATGGAGTCCATACGAATGACCTTGGTGAAAAAACGGGACACGGAAACGGCGGATATCGTGGCCAGCTTCTCCCGTCTGTTCCGCCAGAGCATGGATTGGCGCAGCGAGTGGAACACGGTCGCGCAAGAAGCCGACTTCATAAGCCACTATATCCGCGTCTCCAAGCTCCGTTTCCGCGACAAGCTGCAATTCAACATGCAGATCGACGAAGACGCGAAGCAGCTTCAGCTGCCCAAATTCACGCTCCAGCCCTTAATCGAGAACGCTATCGTTCATAGTATTGAGAGGCGAATCGAAGGAGGCCGAATTTCCTTGCAAGTTACTAAGTCCAGTGAGAGGATCAGGATTGCCGTCTGTGACGACGGCCCTGGCTTTACGACTGAACGAATACTCGAAATAAAAGATAGGTTAGCTCAGAGCGCCAGCGTGAAGACGTCGGAAAGAATCGGCCTGCTCAATGTTCATCTGAGGCTTGTAGCCGTATTTGGCCCGGAAGCCGGTCTTCGGATCGAAAGCGATCCGGGAAGAAAGACGGTGCTCAGCTTCGAGGTTCCCGCTTACCGGCTGGAGACGCAAACGTAAAGGCAACATCTATAAAATGTGCAGTGTTTCTCTATGATAAAATCCTTCGAAAACGCTTTATTTCCCTGTACGATGAAGGCATTCCAAAGATGAATGATAACGTAGCAGGGAGGGAGCCTCTTTGAGCAAGGCAACGGGAGAAATGGTGGCAAATGGCCTTATACAAGGCACGAAAGCGGAGAGCAAGCAAAGGAAAAAGGGCTTTTTCTTCGAGATGAGAAGGCATGGAGCATTGTACAGCATGTTTATACCGGGAGCAATTTTCCTGCTGATATTTGCTTACTTGCCGATGGTCGGATTAGTAATTCCATTCAAGTACATCACGTATAGCAACAGCTTCTGGTCAACGCTGTTTGACAGCGAATGGGTAGGCTTTTACAACTTCGAGTTTTTCTGGGACTCGCCGGACTTGTACCGGATTATGCGAAATACGATCGGTTATAACGTGATAAACATTGTGCTTGGGCTCGTTATCGCCGTTTCGGTTGCGATCGCCTTGAATGAGATTCGCAACCGCAAGTCGGCCAAGACCTATCAGACGATTATGTTCATGCCTTACTTTCTGTCTTGGGTTATTGTCGGATATCTGGCTTACGCGTTTCTGTCGCCAAACGGGTTTATCAATATGGGGATCCTGAAGCCTTTTGGCATTGAAGAGATCAGCTTTTATACCGATCCGAAGTATTGGCCGTTTATCTTAATCTTCTTCGCCCATTGGAAGGGCACGGGTTATGGCGTCATTATTTACCTCGCGGCCATCGCGGGACAGGACCAGTCGCTGTACGAGGCAGCGGCAATCGACGGTGCAAGCAGAGGGCAGCAAATCCGAAAGATCATGATTCCGCTGCTTAAGCCGATGATGATTATTTTAACGATACTGGCGGTTGGCGGCATATTCAGCAGCGATTTCGGTTTGTTCTACAACGTTCCGCTCAATCAAGGCGTGCTCAAGGAGACAACGGATGTCATCAACACTTATGTGTACAATGCCTTGATGTCTTCCGGCGATATTTCGCTCAGCGCAGCTGTCGGTTTGTTCCAATCCGTTCTTGGCTTCTTCATGGTCGTAGGCGTCAATTGGATAGCCGGCAAGATTGATCCTGAGAGCAAGCTATTCTAGAAAGGGGCGCCACGGAAAATGGGAACATCGATATCGCGTACGACCAATGTCATTGTCAATGTATTTCTTATCGTACTGGTTCTGTTGTGCTTACTGCCGATTGTTCTGGTGCTGTCCGTCTCGTTTACGGATGAGACGTCGCTGCTCAACCAAGGATACAGCTTCTTTCCTGGCAAATTCAGCATTGAACCTTACAGGTTTCTTATGGAAACGAATTTGTCCGGAATATTAAACGCTTACAAAATTACGATATTTAACACGGTTGTCGGTACGCTGTTAACGCTATTAATGGTTGCGTTGTACGCCTATCCCTTGTCGCGCAGGGATTTGAAGTACAACAACTTCTTCACCTTCTTCCTGTACTTCACGATGTTGTTCGGCGGGGGAATGGTGCCTTGGTATCTCGTCTGTACGCAAGTGCTTGGTCTCAAGGATTCGATCTGGGCCATGATTCTGCCAAGCATATTCAACGGATTTTTCGTCTTCGTCATGCGGACGTTCTACAAGAGCACCATCCCTATTGAGGTGCTGGAGTCGGCCAAGATCGACGGCGCCGGCGAATACCGCATCTTTTTCCAACTTGTATTGCCGCTGTCGCTTCCCGCGATTGCGACGATAGCCATCTTTACCGCCGTAGGCTTCTGGAACGATTATTGGCTGCCGCTTATGCTGATCAACGATCCGAAGCTGTCGAATCTTCAATATATGATCTATCGCATCATGACCAACATACAGGCTATACGCGAGTACAGCCAGGACGCATCCGGTATCGCGACCTCGCTCGCCAACGCGCCAAGCGAAGGCATTCGGATGGCGATGGCCATGATTACGATGGGGCCAATTGTACTGATTTATCCGTTCTTG
This sequence comes from Paenibacillus glycanilyticus, assembly GCF_030161375.1. Taxonomy (GTDB): domain Bacteria; phylum Bacillota; class Bacilli; order Paenibacillales; family Paenibacillaceae; genus Pristimantibacillus; species Pristimantibacillus glycanilyticus_B. The sequence continues at coordinate 43,799 of NZ_BSSQ01000035.1, read as the reverse complement.
CAAAAGTACTTCGTCAAAGGTCTGACTATCGGTGCAATTAAAGGCTAGACCGAAGTTGGTGTCAACCGGGATATAACCGGATGAACATAAATTACGCAATAGGGGGATAACCATGGTTAACAAGAAAGCCCGCTCTACACGCAGCTTGTTCTTTATGCTTGCACTTGTTCTAATTACGAGCATGCTTGCGGCTTGTTCGGGAGGCAACGACAAGCCGAACAACTCGGCTTCATCGGCAACGCCAAGCAACACATCGGGCAACGGCAAGGAGGATACGGCGAAACAGGAAGTAGACGGCATCGATATTTCCAAGCCGGTGACGCTCAAGTGGTACATGATGACGTTTGGCGAAATCCCGGCGGACCAGGACCGTATCCTGACGGCAATCAACAAATATACGCAAGAGAAGCTCAATACGACAATTGACATGGAGTACATCGATGTCGGCTCGTGGGATACGAAAGTGAACGCGATGCTGACGACCCGGGAAGAGTTCGATATGATTTTTGCTCCGTCCTGGAGATGGTTCCGTTCTAACGCGCAAAAAGGCGCTTACTACGAAATTACGCCTGACGCGCTTGATAAATATTTGCCTCAGACAAAAGCGCTGTTCACGGATGCGATCTGGGACAGCACGAAAGTAAAAGGAAAGTATTACGCGGTTCCGGGCAACAAGGATATCGCGGAAGCTTGGGGCTGGGTATGGCGCAAGGATATTGCGGACAAGTACGGCATCGATATGACGAAAGTGAAGACGTTCCAGGATATCGAACCGATTCTGGCCAAGATCAAAGAGGTTGAACCGGATCTGGTGCCAATCGACGAGAATCAGGAGCCGCTTAGAGGCCGCACTTATTTCGAAACGCTGAACGCGGGCAACTGGACGCTCCGCACGGACAATGATTCGATGGAGCTTGTGAAGCTGTACGACCAACCGGAAGCGCTCGAAATGAGAAAGCTGTGGTACGGCTTCTACAAGAAAGGGTTTATCCGCAAAGACGCCGCGACCAAACGCGATGTGGACCTGATCAACACAGGCAAGGTATTCGCAAGCTGGATGCAGCTTAAACCGGGCAAGGATGCCGAGCTTAACGCGGCTGCCAAAGGCAATCCGGCATTCCCGAAAGATGCCGTCTACGCGCAAAATATCGTTACCGAACCTTATATTACGAACGATGCGGCGCTGGGTTCTTCCACGGCTATTTCCAGCACGTCCAAAAATCCGGAGCGGGCCATGATGTTCCTGGAGCTGTACATGAACGACAAGTATTTGAACAACCTGATCAACTTTGGCGAAGAAGGCGTTGACTACACGAAAGTCAGCGACAACCGCATTGAGCCGATTGAAGGCAAATACTCGCTTAAAGGCATGAACTGGGCTTACGGCAACCAATTCCTGAATTACCTGCAGCCTGGCGAAGCCGATGACAAGTGGGAGCAATTCAAAGCGTTCAACTCGTCGGCCATTCCGGTTAAGAGTCTTGGCTTCTTCTTCGACGAAGAACCGGTCCGCAAGGAATTAAACGCGCTGACCGCGGCAACGTCGGAATTCGCCGCCATGTATTGGGGCCTGCTTGACCCGGATGTCTATCTTCCTAAGTTAGAGAAGAAAGAGAAAGCGGCCGGCATGGATAAAGTGAACGAGGAAGTTCAGCGTCAATGGGCGGAGTTCCTGGCTTCTAAAGGCCAAACCGCGAACCAATAACCGTTCTTAAGAAGCAGCAAAAGCAAGCCGTTCTAGACGCATAGTCGTTGGGAGCGGCTTGCTCTTTATAAGGGAGAATAGGGAAGGAGCGTTAGGTATGAAATTGAAAGCGGGAAGGAAGAGATTCGCGAGCGGCTTGCTTGCGCTTATCCTCTTATTCACGATGGCATGGCCGGCATCCGCGGAATCATGGGTCCATGTCCCTCTGGTATCCGAGTCCTCGTTAAATGCAGGGAACAGCGGCGGAGACGGTACACAGTGGCTGCAAGGGTTGGCAGTAGATTCAACGGATGGGCAATTCCTCGTATTTACAACGGATGTTGGAGGCGTCTACCGCAGCTTGGACGGAGGAGAACATTGGGAAGCGGCGAATATCGGCTTGAAATCACGCGGCGGCAGCACCGTTGCGATTGATCCGAATAATGCAAGCAGAGTGCTGATGGTGGGCGGAAACTCGATGGCCAATGATGCCAACGGGCTCTATCTGTCCGATAATAAAGCGGAAAGCTGGAACCAGGTATTCGGTGCGAGAATCGTAGCTTACCGGGACTACCGGACACAGCTCGCGTTCGACCCTGCGAGTTATGAGGAGTCCGTTCACGGCAGCGCGGTTGTGTATTGGAGCCGGGCGGCATGGGAAGTCAATCCTTATCAGAACCCGGAGATCCATCCGGCGATCTATAAATCGACGGACGGCGGACATACCTGGGCGGAGCTGCCTGGCACCAGCGCGTATGCGGGTGGCCAGATCGCGGTTCATCCGACCAAAGGCTACGTCTATTCTGCACGTAGCGACGGCTTCTACAAGAGCACGGATGGCGGAACGACCTTCGCCCTGAAAGAGCCAGGCGACATTAAGAGCATGAGCGTGGTCGCTTCGCGCGAGAACAATGTTTATATCAATAAAAACGACGGCTTGTATGTGTCCACGGACAGCGGCGAGTCTTTTAGCAAGGTGCAATCGGCTTCTTTTCCGACATGGAATCCGATGTATTTGCAGGTGAATCCGGTTAATCCCGACCGAATGATGATCTGCAACAACGTTATGGACAAGCAGGATGGCTTCACGGATGGCGATCCGTGGTTCTCAACCAAGACGTATTACACGACAGACGGCGGCATGACTTGGACAGAATCCATTAAGGACAATACGTATCACTTTGGTCCGTTTAACGCGCGCCAGCAAATTTACGCCTGGCATCCGACCGATGAGAAGAAGGCATGGGCTTTCGGCGGAGACTGGATGACTACAACAACGGATGGCGGGGCGCATTTTGCTTGGGCTAACAACGGCTACGGAGGCGTGATGATCGGCGGTTCCTTCAATTTCAACCTGAATAATCCCGACTTGCTCTTCGTTGCTTCGCAGGATTATAACGGGGGATTAACCATAAATGGCGGAACGAGCTGGAAGTATGTCAACTTCAGCGATTGGGAATGGGGCGGCTGGGGCTACGGTGCCTATGCGGTAACGGAAGACGTGCTGATTGTTGCCCGCAAATATTGGGACGGCACGAAAGATATTGCGGTAAGCCGCGATGGCGGCAAATCCTTTAACCAAGTCGATCTGGGGAAAGACGCAAGCGGTCAGCAGATTCATCTGCAAGGTTTGGAAACCGCTTACGCGGATCCGACGAATGACCAGATTTTGTTCGTTCACGAGTACCGAAGCAGCGACCAAGGCCGAACGTGGAAGCGAATGATAGGAGCAAACGGAGTTCTGACATCCAATCCTGAAGGCGATCATGAGCTTTACGGCGCCAGAGGACATAAGGTTGTCGTATCGCGCGATCATGGCTTGTCCTGGAATACGGTGGCAACATTCCCGCAGGACGTAAGAGACGTTGCTTACGATCAGGATCGGAATAGGATTTACGCCGCGACATGGGACGGATTATTCTCTTACGATCTTGCCACAACAACGATGATAACAGACCTGAAACCTTCGGTTCCCGCCGATCAATACGGCATGCAGAGGTTCTCGACCGTAGCCGTTGATCCGGTTGATCCTGCTATCGTCTACACGGGTGGACCGGCCAATACTTACATGTCGGATGCAGCGGTTCTTCGTTCGACGGATGCCGGCCAGACCTGGGAGGTTATCAATCGGAATGACCGCAACAGCGTCATTGACTCCGGACCGGTCGGGGCGCGCGAAACGAGCTGGATTCGCGTTAATCCGAAGACAAGGTATGCTTTTGTCGCCGGGCAATGCTACGGCTTCTGGAAGATTGCGCCTCCGGGAAGTCCGGACGAGACGACCGGTCCTGCGCTTCTCGCCTATGCGGGTATGGGAGAGGTTGCGCTTGACTGGTACGGCAACGGCTCAACAACTTTGGATGATCTAATGAACGTAGCCAAGAATGTTGGCAATAACAACGATTCGCGCGTTAAAGATGAATACGACGTGAATGGAGACCGGTTGATTGACGGCAAAGACCTGTCTATTGTATCGAGAAGAGTAGCCCAGTCTCAGGATAAACCGTTGTCTACCTATTCTATCGAGAGACAAGATACTCCTGGCGGCGAATTTGCGGTGATTGCCGGGGAGCTGACGGAGACCTCCTACGTAGATGCAGGCTTAACGAACGGTACAGCTTATGCTTATCGGGTTGTGGAGCATAATGGAGACTCGGAGCAGACTGCGACAGTCATCGCTGAAGCGAAGCCATCGAGCGCGGCTCCTGCCTATTTGACGGCAACGGGCGAGAATGACCGGATTCGTCTGTACTGGGAGAAGAAAGCCGGACATTACAAAGTCTATCGCAAGGCCGAAGGCGATTCGGACTGGACGCTCCTTGCATCCGGGCTAGACGATAATCGCTATGAAGACGATCAAGCGGAAGCAGGCGTGGATTATGCGTATGCGGTTACAACCGTATCAACCGCAGATCCCGCGATGGAATCGGCAAGATCGGAGGAACGTACGGCAAGGCTGTACAAGGAAGGCGAAGTGACGGAGATTTCTCCTTATATCACGCAGTATTCGCAGAATTTTGATGACAATGCGGCCGACGAATGGAACTTGGCATCGTCCATGTCCTTGGACGGAGGTCAGCTCAAGAGCAGTCAGCAAGGTTATGAACGTGCTTACTATTCGGGAGGCCTATTGCCTGAAACCTACGATTACCGCGTAACGGTTACGCGCGGCGGAGGCGGGGATCTGAATCGGGCTCAAATCGTATTTAACCGGCAGGATGAGAACAACTACTACATGCTGGATCTTACGCCTACCGAAACCCTGTTCATGAAAGTGAAGGACGGGGCGATTACGAAGCTTGGCGGCACGGCTTATTCCAATCCCGAGTGGACCCCGGTAGAATATACCGTCAAACGTAACGCGGGAGACCAGTATACGGTTATTGCCAAGAAGGACGGCGTTGCAAAACTTCTATTTAATAATGTGGCGGATTCCGATTTCCTTGGCGGATATGTCGGAGTTGGAGCAACATGGAGCTTCTCCTCGTTCGACAATGTCAGCGTTGGTCCGGTAACGGAGAACGAAGCGACTGTCGATACGATTGTCACCTATAATCAATCCTTTGACGAGACGGTTGACAACTGGGATCTTGGAGCCATGAACGTGGCAGACGGCAAGTTGAAGGTGAACAACTTCGGCGGAGGGACAACCGCACTCTACAAAGGGGCGATTGCCGACGGGGCCATGACGTACTCGGCTTCCCTAATGCTCGGCGGAGGAGGGTCGGCTAATTTGGGCCGGATGCTGTTCTATATGGAAGACGCGGGCAATGGGTATGCCTTCCAGATTACGAAAGACACGGCTAAGCTGCTGAAGCTTCAGAATGGCCAAACCACGGTATTGGCAGAAGCCGATCAACCGAAAGACGAGTGGGCAACGTTGACCTACAAAATCACGTCCGACGGAGCCGGGAATCTCCAGGTCGACACGGTAGATGCCGGCGGCGCCACGTCCATTCTGACAGCAGAAGATACAACTTTCACGCGCGGCTACATCGGGGTGTCTCATGAATATAGCGCATTTGAGGTCGACGATATTCATGTTCGCACGCCTCGTTCGGAGCAGCAGGAGAATGCTGGCCTTAAGATGGAGGTATGGACGAATATCGACGGGGAATCCATTGACCAGATTCCGCTTGACACCGCTCCGACCCGGACCGACGTGATCGAGAACTTCGATGCGCCGCGAGGACAGGGCGATGACTACGGCATTCGGATAAGCGGCTATTTGAAGCCTGCCGTAACCGGCAATTACAAGTTTTATATGGCTAGCGACGATCATGGGCAATTATGGCTCAGCACGGATAGCGACCCTGCCAACAAGTCGAAGATCGCCTTCCTTAATTATTGGGCTAACCCATATGAGTGGCAGAAATACCCGGGCGATCAAATTACGGGAGAAATCTATCTCGAAGCCGGTCATTCCTATTATGTGGAAGGTTTAATGAAGCAGGACGGCGGCGGAGACCATTACGAAGTTGCATGGACCGGGCCGGAGTTCGCGGATCCGACTATCATTTCCAATGAATATTTGTCTCTTATTCCATAAGCAAACATCTGTTCTTTCTAGGAGGTTACTACCGTGAAAATATTACGAATGCTCCTCGCCGTCGTTATTGCGTTTGGAGCGGCTTCGGCTCCCGGAGCCCTTGCGCATGCTTCTGCGCCGCCATCCGTTAAGGCGGCACCGTCGGCTTCGGGCGAGCTGGTGAATGTAACGATTAACGGAAGCGGAGTCAGCAATCTATACGGCGTGCAGCTGCAAATCTCCTATGATGAGACGGCGCTGCAATTCGTATCCGCGAAGCCGAGATATTTCGCATTTGCCTCGCAGAGCCAAGTGAATACGGATGCTTATGATTTGCTGGACACCGCCGGCGCTTCGGTTGGTTTCCAGTATGTCACGGCAGTAGACGGCGTAATCAACTGCATAATGAGCCAAGTCAAGCAAGGCATGGCCGTCTCGGCCAATACTCCCGTACTCGATTTGCAGTTCAGAGCGCTTCGCGCGGACGAAACGGCGATTACGGTCGAAAAAACCAAGCTAATGGAACTGCTGCACGACCAGCCTTCACCGTTAGCGGGTGGGACGCTGTCTCTCTCCTTAAGCGGCAACTCTTCCTCGACCGGCCATGGCGGAAGCGGTTCGACGACTACGGCAACGGATTCCGCGGCGGGCTTCAAGGCAGCAATTGAAGCTATTCTGAAGGACGCGACGCTAAACGCGGAACAGAAGAAGGAGCGGATTAAAGCTTATATTGCCGCCCATCTACCGGCTCTGTCCGTATATGCGGTGCCAGCAGGCAACGTGAGCGGAGGCGGAAGCAGCTCTTCGCCGGTACATGCCGTTGTAAACGCGCAAGCGGTTCGTGATGCGGCTGCTGCCTATGCGGAATTATTGAAGCAGATTAAGGCGTTGGAGGCTGCGGCAGGCGTTAATGATCCGCTGCCAAGCGTATTCCGCATTCAACTGCCGCAGACGGCCAATGCAAAGAGTGTTCAAGTCGATTTGCCTGCCGATGTTGCCATGAGTTTGAAGCAGGCAGAATTATCCATGCTTATCGAGACCTCAATCGGTAGTCTAGCCGGGAATCCGGACGCATTCTGGCTGCCCGCGAACGCGCAAACGGCTGCTATTACGATAAGTAAGCTTTCAGGGTCCGCCGGAACGGGCATTCAGGCAACTCTGCAGATTGATCAGGCAGCCGCCGTGCGGTTCCCCGGTCCGGTCCAGCTTAGCTTCCCTTATGTATTGGCGCCTGATCAGAAGGCAGACCGGGTCATTGTGGTCCAGGTTCAAGAAGACGGAAGCGAAACGCCGGTCGTGAATAGTTGGTACGATGCCGATCACGGCCGGATAATGTTTAGAACCGTTCAAACCGGATCGTTTATCGTAAAGACAAATTCTTCCTCGTTCTCCGATCTGCAAAGCCATTGGTCGAAAAACGCGGTCGAGCAGCTGGCGGACAGAGGAATTATTAAGGGGAAAACCGCAAGTCGCTTCGACCCGCAGGGCGAGGTAACGAGGGAAGAATTCGCGGCACTGATTGTTAGAGCCTTCGAATTGACTGCGGATACTTCCGGTCATGCTCCTTCTCCGTTTACGGATGTAGCGGCAGACAGCTGGTCAAGCGATGCGATTCAAACCGCCTATAAGCTTGGTATTGTGAAGGGCACAAGCGCGTCCGCATTTGAACCGAAGAAGTCAATTACGCGCGAGGAGCTTGCGGTCATGCTGGCTAAAGCCGCGCAAGCCGCGCAATTGCAACTGCCGAGCACCAAGGCAGCTAACGCCAAGGATTTGGCTGAAGCGTCGGCTTTCGCAACGGCAAGCTTAACTCAATTGCTGCAAGCCGGCATTATGCAAGGCGATGGCAACGGAGCCGTAAATCCGCGGCAATCCGCAACCCGGGCAGAATCCGCGATGATGATTTTTAAAGCCTTAATGTTATTCAGGCCGTAAACGTATAAACAAGCTGGACGATCTTTAGCTCGCGCTTGCGCGAATGCCGAAGATCGTTCATTTGATTAGAGGCACCCCGTTGCTATACTGCGGGTATAACTTGATGGGAGGAATAAGGAATGAAGCTGATGTTACGGAAATATCGGGAGAAAGTTACGGGATGTTGGATTGGCAAAAATATCGGGGGTACGCTGGGCGCTCCGTTCGAATGCAAGCGCGGCGTGTTTGACTTCGATTTCTATACGCAGGAGTTAAACGGCGAGCCGCTTCCTAATGATGATCTGGATTTGCAGCTGGTATGGCTTAACGCGGCGGAGAAACACGGCCGCCAAGTTAACGCGCGCATTTTGGGCGAATATTGGCTTTCTTTCATCGTTCCGAACTGGGGCGAATACGGTGCGGGCAAGAACAATATGCGCCAGGGTCTTGTTCCTCCGCTCTCCGGTTATGTAAATAACGTGTTCCGTGACAGCAACGGGGCATGGATCCGTTCGGAGATTTGGGCTTGCTTAACGCCGGGCCATCCCGAGCTGGCCGTCAAATACGCTTACGAGGACGCGATTGTCGACCATAGCCATGAAGGGGTCTATGCCGAGGTATTCTTCGCGGCGATTCAAAGCTCTGCATTCGTGGAAAGCGACCGGGATACGCTTATTGATATCGGTTTGTCCTACATTCCCGCAGACAGCGGCATTGCCAAAGGGGTAGCTTCCGTTCGCGCTTCCTATGCGGCAGGAGCGACCTGGCAGGAGGCGCGGGTGAAATTAATGAACGATGTGCCCGGCAGCTTTGGCATCTTGGCAATGGCCAAGAAGGATCTTCCATCCGATGTGCCGGTTGGTCCGATGGGTTATGATGCGCCAAGCAATGTTGGCATTACGATATTGGGCTGGCTTTATGGCGAAGGGGATTTCGCGAAGAGCATCTGCATAGCGAACAATTGCGGCGAGGATACGGATTGCACCGCCGCGACATTAGGGTCCATCCTTGGCATTATAGGAGGGGCGGAGAGTATTCCGGCCAATTGGAAGGAGCCGATTGGCGATGCGATTAAGACATTATGTCTGAATCTGGGGGATCAAGGCATTCGCATTCCAAAGACGGTTACCGAGCTTACGGACCGGATCATTCGCCTGACTCCGCTGTTCCTCGGCAGCGAGTTGTGCGATTACGTTACTTCGTCAGAAGGTTATACCATTGAGACGAGAGAGGGCGGAGCGCTTTATCAGCATCCGGAATGGGTAAATGCGTGGATTGAGCGCAGGTTCTCCGACAAGCTGGCACAAAGTCCGTTTACGGTGGAATACGATTTTGCGATTTTCTCGGCGAGGCTGAATTATGGCGGCGTGCCGTTTGTCCAGGAAGGCAAGGAGATGACGTTCAAGTTGCAGGTCGTGAATCAGTTGTTTATCCAGCAATGGCTGCAGGTGAAATGGCATCTGCCGGAGGGCTGGAGTATTTCGCCGAGCCCGGTGTATGCGGCTTCGCTGGAGCATTACCACTGTAACGACGGCATGACGGAGCTGGAGTTTACGATTACGGCGAGCGGTTTGACGCAGCCGCGTTATGATCTGATTGTGGAGATTTCATCAAACGGACGGCCGACGAAAGGCTTGATTCCGGTTGTATTGATTCACGGCAAGCCAGGGCAATAGGCCATTCGCAATGCCATAATTATTACATGCTTCTTGTATAATCACACCCCTGCGCTCGCGGGGGTGTTTCGTTATTGTTAGAACATATAACGGTACATAAGGAGTGTCGACATTGAATCCATGGTTGGAAATCGAGAGCAGCGGCAAGCTGAAACTTGGCGGAGTTACCGTATTTGAGAAGCTGGTTCCCGTGCTTGCTCTGGAGCTAGACGGAATAGCGGAGGAAAAGGCGAAGCTGGAGCTTGCGGAAGAGCAATTAAACGCGGCAGGTTACCAAGCGCGTTACGAAGACCGGGAGAAGGGCATCTCGTTTACGTTGAGCCTGACGTACAAGGATGGGGAAGAAGTTATACTAGGCAGCGTTCGATATGAATCGGCGAGCGAAATGGTAGGGGGCAAATGCCGTACGCTTCATGCGCGTCAAGGCATTCGGTTGTTTGCAGGGCAGCCTGTACGCTCGCAATCCGCCCCGCAGCCACCGCGTTATATGGCTCTTCATTTGCACAAAGACTGGTGGACAAGGCCTGCGTTCGGCAGCTCCTGGTCGGAGCTCCCGCCAAGGACGCAGTCCTTGACTTCGGAGCTGGAGAACGGCCGGCACATGACGATCGTGCCGATTACCGGTTCTCAGCTGAAGACGGAGATCATTGGCGCGAAACAAGAAGAAGGGTTATGCCTCAATACCTCGGCTTATGCCGGCGGTTATGCGAATATTGAGAGTCCCGCATTCGCCATCTCGCTTGGCGATACGCCTTTTGAATCCGCCAAGCTCGCCATGAAGTTTGCGATGGAAGCCTCCGGATCGCTTGGCAAGCTGCGGGAAGAACGCCGGTATCCGGAGATGTTCGAATATTTGGGATGGTGCTCGTGGGATGCGTTTTATTACGATATTTCCGAGCAAGGCCTGCTGGATAAAGCCGCTGAGCTGAAGGAGAAAGGCGTGCCGGCGAAATGGATGATTATCGACGCGGGCTGGTCCGATGACGACGATTACGCGCTCAAGTCTTTCGAAGCGCATCCGGAGAAATTTCCGGGAGGTCTCGCACGCGCCGTCGGCAAACTGAAAGCAAACGACGGGATGCGCTGGATAGGCGTATGGCATACGCTGATCGGCTATTGGAACGGGATTGCCAGGAATAGCGAGCTTGCCATCAGGCACCAATCGGCATTAACCGCTACCCGGTGCGGAAAGCTGGTACCCGCGCCTAGCGCGGAAGCCGCCTTTCCTTTCTGGAATGAGTGGCATAGGGGCTTGAAGCAAAGCGGTGTTGACTTCGTCAAAGTGGATTACCAGAGCGTATTGAGCAATATGCTAGGTCATTCCGGCGCAATTGGAAGCACCGCCCGGGAGGCGCACGAAGCCCTCGAGGCATCGGTTGGCAAAAACTTTGATTCCGCTATGATCAACTGCATGGGGATGGCTTCGGAAAATGTATTTAACCGCGCGAATTCGGCTTTGTCCCGCAATAGCGACGACTTCTTCCCGAGCGAACCGCAAGGATTTGCGGAGCATGTGATGCAGAACGTTTATAATGCCGTTGTTCACGGAACGGTATTCTGGACCGACTGGGATATGTGGTGGACGAAGCACGTCGACGCCGCGGTGCATTCCTTGCTGCGCGCGTTAAGCGGAGGCCCGATCTATGTCAGCGACAAGGTTGGGGAAACGGACAAGGAAAGTTTGCTTCCGCTTGTCTACTCGGACGGCCGTATCGCCAGAGCCGAGCAGCCGGGATTGCCGACGGCAGACTGTCTATACGCTGATCCTACCGCAGCCGAAATGCCGCTGAAGGTATGGAACAAGAAGGGAGTCCATTCCTTTGTCGGAGCGTTCCATCTACACGGCGCAGCCGGGAAGCTTAACGGCAATATTAGCCGTTTAGATATTGCGGCCTATCGGCAGCAGGAAGAAGATACGCTGGTCTATGAACATTTCAGCGGCGAAGCTAGAGTGTTTCGAGCGGGGAATAACGGACGGGAAGAAGCTTCATGGCCGTTCGAGCTGTCACGAGGCGAAGCGAAGCTCTTTAAGGGATGTCCGCTGCGGGAAGGAACGGCAATTATCGGTCTGGCCGATAAATATCTCAGCGCGGACGGCGTGCTTGAGAGCGCAGTGCATGAAGGACGTTGGAGCGTGAAGCTGCGCGAGGGCGGACGTTTTGTCTGGTATAGCGAGAATGAACCTAGCGGAGTCGAGGTGAACGGCAAGGCGACGGAAGCTGCCCGGATCGGCGATCGGCTTTACGAGGTGCGTACAATGGCGACTGGCGATCCGGTCTGGATTCGCTGGCAGTCATAAGTAGTTTGCTCTCATGAATTACAGCCCGTTTGCAGGAGCACTATGTTGGGTTCTATCCAGCGTAGTGCTCTTTTTTGATCATGCACGTTTGTCATAATCTGATCAGCTAATATCCATAATCCCTTCAGTGCCTTAAGGGAGCCAATTTTATATCATAGGAACATCAATTAGCAGAAGCTGAGGGGGAAATGAAATGTCATTGAGATTGCACGAGAAGCCGGAAGGGATTGCTCCTTCCCCGGATTATACTTTGAAGATTAATGGCGAGGAAGCGTTCGTCTACCACATTCCGGGTATGGCGGGCGGCGCCGTGTCCTATGCTTCCTTCGACTTCGAGGGCATAGCGAAGATAGAGATTACTTCCGCATGGAATGTGGAATCGGCTGAAGTCAGGCCGCAATCGTATGGCATACCATCCAAGCTGGTGGGCAATACGGTACTATTCGAGATCGACCGTCCTTGCCAGCTATTCGTGAAGTGGAACGACCAGTTCGAACTTCCGTTCTATTTGTTCGCCAACGGATTGGAGGACGAGCCATCCGCAGATGCGGAGGGCATTAAGCATTACTTTGGACCGGGCATTCATAATGGCGGCAATATGACTTTGAGCAGCGGCGAATCGGTTTATCTGGCAGCAGGCGCTTTTGTCCACGGAACGATTCATGCCGAGTTTGCTTCCAACGTGAAGATCTACGGCAGGGGCATCTTATGCGCGTCTGACATTCCGTTCGGCACGCCTGAGGGTTATCCGACGGAAGTTGTCGGCTTCAATGCCTGCAACAATATCGAGGTTAGCGGCATAACGATAATCGATTCCTTCGGATGGACGCTTGTTGGTTATGATTGCGATAACATGCTTGTGTCCAACGTGAAGATCATTAACGAGCGCAAATGGTCTACCGACGGGATTAATCCTTGCAACTGCCGGGATGTCCGCATTGAGAGATGCTTCGTGCGCAGCAAGGATGACTGCGTGGCGGTAAAAGGCCTGCAGGCAAGCGACCGCTTCGATTGCAACTGGTCGCCGCTAACCAATATACATGTCGTGGACTGCGTCTTCTGGAGCGACAACAATAACGGAATTGTAGTTGGCTGCGAGAACAAAGCTCAGATTATAGAGAACATTCGGTTCGAGAATTGCGACTTGCTCAAAGTGAGCAATACTTGCGGAGATATCGCCGGAGCGCTATCCGTCATCGCCATCGACGATACGGTCATCCGCGATATCACGTTCGAGCATATCCGGATTGAACATGCGGCGGGCCCTCTGTTTAACGTCTTTTTCGCGGAGAGCATGTTCAGCGGTCAAATTGTCGGCTCCTTCAAGCCGGAGGGCGGGGTGATCGATAATATCGCGTTTCGTTCCATAAGCGTAACCGGCGGTCCGGCACGCCGCTCTTACGTTCGGGGCATGGGCAACAATCGGACGATCAGCAACGTAACGTTCGAGCAAGTATCCATTCATGGCGAGAGCATAAAGACGCCTCAGCAAATGAAGCTTGTTGTCAATGAATTCGCCGAGGGGGTTCAAATCCTCTAGTCTCTATAGATACTGCAGTATGGACCTTTAATTAATCCAACGTTTCTGCAAGGCCATTCTTCTATACTGGTAGCATCCGCTCTTCGGAGCTCCGGTATAGGAGGTGACTTGCGAGTGCTAGCCGCTGAAAACGGTATCTAGAAGAAAGATTTTGAAAGCGCATACAAACTAGTCAGTCTCGCCAAAAGCTTGTCCCAATGAGAGGAGCTTGTTTGATGATGACAAGATTATCCGGTAAGTCGCAGCGCTTCAGTAACAGAATGAATAAATGGGCTATTGCTCTATTGTCCTGTCTGTTGCTAGCAGGATTTGGGGATGCTCCCAGCGTGTTTGCTGAAGCCTGGACGCCTGTTCCGCTGGTAACCGCAGCAACGAAAAACGCCGGCAATATGGGGGGAGAAGGCGCGCAGTGGCCCATCTACATGACCGTATCGGAATCGGATCCGAATTTTATGCTGTATGGTACCGATGTGGGCGGCATGTTCAGAAGTACGAATGGCGGCGCTAGCTGGGAGCCGTCTGGCAATGGCTTCGATTCAGGCGGCGCAACCGGCATGCAGATTGATCCGTTTAACGCGAACCGTGCCATTGCCGTTGGCGCGTATTCCATGCCGCTCTCTTGGAATGGCCTCTATCTCACGACGAATAAAGGAGCAAGCTGGACGCGAACCCGCGGCGAGAATATTGCCGGATATCGGGATACACGGGATCAGATTGCTTATGATCGCAGCAGTTATGACGCCACCGCGGGCTATACGAAAGTGGTCTACTGGAGCAGGGTCAGACATGACTCTTATAACTGGGGTACACCGACGATAGATCCTAATATCTATAAATCGACGGATGGAGGAGCAACCTGGAACGTCATCAGCGGATCCGCAGATCCGGCGGGCGGCGATATCGCGGTACATCCGACAAACGGATGGGTCTACTCGGCAAGCGAGAACGGATTTTATCGCAGCAAGAATGGCGGGGTCAGCTTTGACCGTCTGCGAACTTCCGCTGCCATTGATATCGAAGTGATCCCATCGCAGCCAAATACGGTATGGATTACGCAGGATGACGGCATCTACAAATCAACGGATAGCGGAGACTCCTTCACGAAGGTTAGCGGCTCTTCCTGGCCTGCTGCTTATCCAAAGTATTTGGCGGTCAGTCCCGTTAATCCGTCCAACATGATGATATCCGAAGAGACGGACGATTGGACCGTAAACCGCCATTACCGCTCAACCGACGGAGGAGCAACTTGGTCGCTCTCGCAAAATATCGATAGCTCCAGCAGCTTTATTCCGCTCAATCTCCGGAGCTCCCATTATGTATGGAGCCCCGCGAACGGTAATACCGTCTGGGGGTTTGGCGGAGACGTCATCCTGAAGAGCGCGGATGCGGGCGCGAACTGGCAGTGGGCCAATAACGGCAACAACGGAATCATGACCGGCGGACTGATGAATTGGAGTACGCAGGACGGCAACGTCATGTACATGTCCGCGCAGGACTATAATGGCGGACTAACTACGGACGCGGGGAACACGTGGACATACGTCGACCCTAACAGCAACGGTTGGGGCGGCTGGGTATACGGCGGTTATGCGCTTAACAATCAAATCATGTACGGCGGCTACGGGCATGGCAATTATTCGCTTTACGTGACTAGGAACGGTTCAACAAGCGGATGGACGAATACCGGCTTGCCACTATACGGGATGCAAGTATCGTACAGCGATCCGACAGATTCCAATGTATTGTTCGCTTGGGAATACCGAAGCGGGGACGGCGGCCAGACCTGGAAACCGCTCGCCGGAGCCAGGGGCGTATTTACTTCCAATCCGACCGGACAACGAGAGCTGTATGGCTCGTACGGCGGCGACGTAGTGACATCCTTTGATAAAGGTCTTACATGGTCGACGGTAGTATCGCTGCCTTCCGGAGAAGGGGTGAGAGACATTGCCTTCGATCAGAAGCGCAACCGCCTCTTCATTGCTTCCACCGCGGAGAAGCTTTATCGGTTCGAATCTGGCGTCCTGACTGACATTACAAGCCAGATTCCGGCAGATCAGATGGGCAACCGCCGCATTTGGTCGGTAGCCGTAGATCCGGGCAATCCGAATATCGTGTACAAAGCGGGTGCGGCCAATATTTATCAGTCCGACGTTTCAGCCGCGCGTTCGATTGACGGAGGGAATACTTGGCAGTCGCTGAACCTGAGTCCGCGATTCAACAATAGCGCGTTTGGCAAAAGCGGAGGTATTGGCGCGTCTGTCGTGCGCGTTAACCCGATTACGCATGAAGCGTTTTTTGGATCCGTTTGTTATGGGCTTTGGAAGATAGGCGCCCCGGCTGGCATCAGCGTCCCGGCTCAAGGTCCGTCAGGACCAGCCGTACAAGGTCCAAGCGTCTTGTATTCGAATGATTTAGAGAGCAATTCCGCTGCTGACTGGACAATTGTTTCGGGAAGCGCAGGCAATGGCCAACTGCAATTTTACGATTTCAGCGGCAACCGGATGAAGGCGATATATGACGGCCAGTCATTCAGCGGCGACTATCGCTTCTCGGCCGATGTAACGGCGCATGGCGCTGCTTATGCCAACGTATCGCAGCTCGTATTCAACTATCAAAGCGACAGCAATTATTATTACGTGAGCGTAGGCGGCGGTGACAGCAATACGGTTGAACTGCATAAAGTCGTCGCAGGCAGCGATTCTACCCTGTCTGTTTATCCAGGCAGCTGGCCGGTAACCGACAAACGGATTACGTACGACATTAAGGTTAAGCAAGGTAGTTCCATTACAGTCACCGGCATTCGCGACAATGTGTCCACGCTGTTATTCGATCATGTATCCGATTCGTCGCTTCAATCTGGCAAGGTTGGATTTATGGGCATGTGGAATGCATTCGAAGCCGACAATGTGCTCGTTACCGCCGCTGGCAGCTCTAACGTAACAGGCGAATTGAACCGTTCGGGCTGGACGGCTACGGCTACGGACAGCTACTATCTGCGTCCTGCTTCGAATGCGCTCGACGGCGACAACAACACCTCCTGGACATCCGGGGTATCGCAGGCGAGCGGGCAAAACTTCATCGTAGACATGAAGTCCGTCCAGCAATTCGATCGAATCGAGCTTGATCTTGGAACGGCGAACAATGATTACATGAGAGGGTTTAATTTGTACGCGTCCAATGACGGCACGAATTGGGGCAGTCCCATTGCCAGCGGCATAGGCGTAGACCCGGTGACGACTATATCTTTTCCCAGCCAATCTGCCCGTTACTTCAAGTTTACCTTAACGGGGGCTAACGGTTACTGGTGGTCCATTACGGAATTAAAGGTATTCCAATCCGTGGCGTTAAACCGAACGGGGTGGACGGCTGCCGCAACAAATTCGTATTATTTGCGTCCCGAATCGAATGCTTTGGATGGCGATTCTTCGACTTCCTGGACATCCGGCGTTTCGCAAGCGAGCGGACAGACCTTTGTCATCGATATGAAGACGGCCCAGACTATTCGCAAGCTAGTACTTGATCTCGGTACAGCGAATAACGACTATATGCGCGGGTATGACGTTTACGTTTCCGGTAACAGAACGAATTGGGGCAGCCCTATCGCCTCCGGTGTGGGATTAAATCCGCTTACGACAATCTCGTTCTCTCCGCAGACGGCGAGGTATATCAAATTTCAGTTAACCGCGGCAAACGGGTATTGGTGGAGCATAACAGAGCTTAACGTGTATTGAGAAATGATTCAGGGGATGGCGTCGGGATTCCCGGCGTCATCTATTTAGATGAAGTTGTAGACCGTGAGAGGGGAAATGACAGATGTGGGAACCGATATTGAAAAAGGAAGATTATATGCCGGGACCGCCGCCAGGCGTCGATCTGAACAAATATGGAATTGGCATTATCGGCTGCGGAGGAATCGTGAATATTGCCCATTTGCCGGCATACAAGAAAGCAGGCTTCAAAGTTGTGGCTTGCTGCGACTTGAATGCGGAAGCGGCGCGAAGCACAGCCGAAAAGTTCGATATTCCGTTCTGGACATCCAAGGTGGAAGAACTTCTGGAGAGAGAAGACGTAGCCGTAATCGATATTGCATTGCATCCGCCTGCCCGGCTGGAGGTCATGAAGCTGGTAGCGAAGTCGCCCCGGCCGGTTCTGATTCAGAAGCCGCTTCATTTCGATCTGCCGCAAGCACAGGAAATTAGCGAGGTTGCAAGGCAAGCCGGCATTACGCTTGCCGTTAATCAGCAAGCGCGCTGGGTATCGGGTCACAAAGCAATGAGGCATTTGCTTGACCGCGGAGCAATCGGACAGGTGTACGGCATCCAACATTTTATGCGCTCTTATCAGGATCAGCCTGATACTTGGTATAAGGATGTCAAACATTTCAATATCTTGGATCATGGCATTCATTATTTGGATCTGAGCCGTTATTTCGCATCGTCGCCTGCTGCGGGCGGAAGCGAATGGACAAGACTGCATTGCACTACCGCAATGCTGCCGGATCAGAATGGCATCGATCCGATGATCTACTCCGCCAATGTGGAATTCGGTGAGGTTGGAGGAAGGGCTTCGCTGATGGCCAGCCTTCAATTCAACAATATCGTAAGAGCGGCCAAAGCCCACAAATATACATGGTGGATCGACGGCACGGAGGGCAGCATGTGGCAGGACGGCGATCTGTATATCGCAAGAGCGGATGATCCTCATTCGGTTATCCGAATCGAAACGGAAGGAAGCTGGTTCCCGGATGCCTTCCAGGGGCCGATGTCGGACCTCATCGCGGCGGTCGATGAAGGGCGCAAGCCGGAGGTAACGCCGGAGGATAATTTCAATACGGTAGCCATGACATCCGCAATGGTGAAATCCAGCCAGGAAGGCCGGGTAGTAACCCGCGCGGAGATGCTGGAGCAATTGAAGCAGGGAGTGAATCAAGCGTGAGTAATAAAGGAATGGAATATGGTGCCTTATGCCATGAATTCGAGGGCATATCCATAGAAGAAACAGCAGAACGAATGAGGGAAATTGGATTTACGATTGTGCAGCTGGATCCTCGCGCGGCTAATGTTTCATTAGGTGAGGGTCTACCCTCTCCTAAACGTGCACAGCAGGTACGCCGTATTTTTGAAGCACAAGGCATTCGGATTGCCGCGCTTGCGGGATATTCCAATCTCATGGACTGCAATCCGTCCAAGCGGGAAAAGGTGCTTGAGGTCTTTGAAGGAATGATTGCCTTATGCGAGCATTTCGGAACCTCCTATATTGCAACGGAAACGGGCGGACTTGATCCCGTTAATCCGTGGGCGAATAGTCCTCTTAATCATACCGAAGAGGCTTGGGATGAATTTGTACCCCTTCTTCGCAGACTTCAAGGCAAAGCAATTGAGCACGATGCCGTTATCCTCTTGGAGGGTTATGTGAATAATGTTCTCTCGACGACGGATAAAGCCAAAAGGATTATTGAAGAGTTGGGAATGAAAGGATTAGGATTTGTGCTGGATCCATTCAATTACATGAATCCGGAGGACTTCGACGATCAGAGGCAAGCTTTCGGGCGCGTATTTGAAGCCATCGGCGCTTATTCGCCAATTGCCCACGCGAAAGACGCCGTATGGATCGACGAATGGTTAGTTACGCCAAGGGCGGGAACGGGGCTTGCCGAGTGGCCAATCTACGCAGAGATGCTAAGGCAATATAAGCCGGAAATTCCGCTCCTTCTGGAACATATGAAGCTGGAGGAAGCGGAAGAAAGCTTGCGTTTTGTCCAAGACGCGCTACGAATAAACCATCTGCAGATCTAGCAGCATGGTTCATAGAAGAAAGGCCGGACAAGTCGTAATGGCTTGTCCGGCCTTTCGCCTTGTTATACGTTCCCTTCTCCAAAGTGCATAATATTGTGTACCCGTTCATAATTTCAGGACATACTTTTGCCTATTGAAATCGGATACATTTAGGTGGCAAGATATATGAAGTTGCCGAAAGGGGTATTGGAATGAGACGGAGACTAGGGAAGAAATCGTTGCTGCTGCTCGTCATGGCTCTCATGATGGTTGTAACCGCTGCTTGCGGGGGAGGCAATAACTCGAAAGACAATAACGCCGGCCAGAGTACCGACAAAGGGAAAACAGAGAGCTCCTCGTCGGAACCCGTAACGCTTACTTTCGCCATGCAGGCGAATGCCAACGAAATTGCGGGCTGGACGGCCATGATCGACGCCGCGAACAAGAAGCTGAAGGACGACGGCAAAAAAATTACGATCAAGATCGAGAAGATCAATACTTCCACTTGGCCGGAATACTATCAGAAGGTAACCGCTCAGATCGCGGCGGGCAAAGCGCCGGACCTTGGCCGGATTGCGGAATCGTTCATGCCGCAAATTATCAAGAAGGATCAAGCGCTTGATATTACGGATATGATGGCATCCCTGGATTCCAGCAAATACTTCGAGAATACGTTCAAGAACGCTGGCTTCCAAGACGGCAAGTATTACGGACTTCCTTCCGGCATTTATTACATGCTCATGTATTACAACAAAGATATGTTCAAGGCAAAAGGCATTGCGGAGCCGTCGCATGACTGGAACAATGCGATTTCGTTCCCGCAAGTAAGAGACATCGCGAAGCAGTTCACCGAAGGCCAAGGGGCGCAGAAGAAATTCGGCTTATCCGCAGGACCGTTCCTCAGCTATGCGGGCGGAATGTTCTCCCTGTCAAACGGCGGCAAAAATATTTTCAACGATGATCTGACGCCTGCTATTCAAGAACCGGCTACGAAAGAAGTTTATCAATGGTTCGACGACATGCTCCGCGTGGACAACTCGGTGCCGCGTCCGACCGATACGAAAATTATGGGCGGTTTCGATATGTTCAAAGCGGGCCGCATCGCCATGGCGATTGACGGTACGTGGTATGCCGGCAGCGTGAAGAACGACATCAAGAATTTCAACGTAGGCATCGCGGCTATTCCGGCAGGCAAAGGACAAGCTTACTCTTCGCAATTCATTGATAATTTCCTGATCTGGAAAGGCACGAAACATCCGCAGGAGGCATGGGAAGCGCTTCAAGCGATCTACAGCAAAGAGGCATGGGAAGCTCTTGCGAAGACGGGCGTAGGCGGTCTTCCGATCCATCGCGAAGTGTTTGACGAGATCAAGCAAGATCTGTTCGGCGACAAAATTTCCGCGGAAGATATGGATACATTCACAAAGGCATTGGATCATACCGTATCCGTCCCTTATAATTCTTTCTATGAAGAAGCGGACCAGAAGATCAACGCGCAGCTCGATACATGGCTGCTTGGCAAAATGTCGGTCGACGAGTTCCTGGGCAAAGCGTCCCAAATTCTGACGGAGACCAAGGAAAAAACCGATCAAAAAGCTAATTGAGACCGTGTAATTGTGAGGGATTGAGGACGAGGGAGGATAGACTCCCTCGTCTTTTCTGACGAGTACCGGTTATAGATATACGGAACATCATGATGGTCCAAGCGGGGCCAATTCAGTTCAGGGGGAAACAGCATGTACAAAGTATTAATCGTGGATGATGACGGATTGATCCGGGAAGATGTTCAAACCATGATGGATTGGCGCGAGCACGGTTACGATATCATTGGCGAAGCCGATAACGGCAAGGCAGCTCTCAAATTGGTCGAGCAGCATGATCCCGACATTATCCTGACTGATATTTACATGCCTGTAATGGATGGCATCGAGCTCATTAAGCAGGTGAGAAGCGCAAGGCGCAGAGCCAAAATCGTGGTCATGAGCAACTATGATGATTTTGCTTCCGTTAAGGAAGCCATGAAATACGGCGCTTCGGACTACGTGCTCAAATATAAGCTTGATCCGGACGTGTTGCTGGATTTGCTCGGGCAGATGAAGAAACAACTGGCGGCGGAGGCTCGGGAGTCCGAGCAGCAAGCCCAGCTGGACAAGATTAGACAGGTCGGACAAACCGCCCTGATCCATCAATTCTGGACGGATTGGCTGAGCGGCGGAATGACGGCCGAAGATTATGCGGAGCGGGCCAGCCGCCTGGACATTCCTCATGAGAAGGGAGTCTGGGTTCCTATGCTTGTCCAAGCGGAGAAGCTTGAACGGGAAACCGTATTAGCCTTAGCCGGCCAACAGGAAGAATATTTGGACGCGGTAAAAGTAGGGGAGAAGCAGGTTGTTTTGCTTGTTTTTACGGTGCAGAGAAGTTATTTGCTGCTTAAGCAGCTTCAGCATGAGCTTTCTTTGCGTTTGGTGTCCGGTCTGGTCGATCAGCAGGGCATGGTCGTGAAAGGCGATATTTGCATGCAGCCAACCGATTTGCGCAAACAGTTCCAACATATGAAGGACAAGCTGTCGGATGTGTTCTACGACGGATATAAACCGCTTATGGACATGAGCATTCCCGCGGCGCCCAAACCGGGAACGATGGATATTTTCGCGTTTGAGCCATACGAGCTTGCGGTCGTGAAGGCGGTTCAAGCGGCTGACGGCGAGTACGCGACGGAGCAGCTGCAATCGCTCCACCGTTATTTGGCCGGTGCGCGCTTTGATCCTCTCCTGGTTCGCGATAGTCTTCGCCGACTAGGCGAACAGCTGATTCGCGTAATGAAGAACAAAGGCTTTACGCCTATTGACGAGGTGCATCCCGAATCGCTTAAGATGGCTTTGCTTGCCGATCAAGCGACATTAAGTTCGCTGATGAAGCTGCTGATTTCCTTAGTGGCGCAATTTGCGGAGCACCGGCAATCCGGCAACCGCATGGCGGATTTGAGAGTAGAAGTCCGGAATGCGATCAGCTATATGGAACAAGGGTACGCGGACGATATTTCGCTAACCGACGTATCGAATCATGTTGGCCTCAGCAAAAATCATTTCTGCAAATTGTTCAAGCAGGAGACGGGCGATAATTTCATCAACGTCCTGAATAAAATCCGAATCGAGAAAGCAAAGCTATTGATTATGCAGCCCGACAGCCGGGTGAAGGATATCGCTGGCAAAGTAGGCATGGATAATTACCGATATTTTTGCCGGATCTTCAAGCAATTGACCGGACTTCGGCCAACGGAATACAAACAATCGGCGAATCAGGTCCGCTAAGGCGAGGGGTAATTCTGACATGAAGCGAATCCGTTTCCTGATGGATTGGGCGAACCGGTTGTATCAGCAGCTGGAAGGCAGTCTGAAATATAAGCTTATTGTGTTTTTTATCGGCATATCGATTATCCCTCTGGCGGTAGTCGGCTATTTGGTCAGCACCAAATCATCCGATCTTGCGGTTAAGCGGGAAACCGAAAACGCCCTGAACCTGAACAATACGAAGATGAGCGCGCTCGACCGCTCCTTTAATGAAATCGAGTTTATGCTCGGCGATTTGGTTACGAACTTCAATACCACGTACTATCTGCAAAATATTGACGATACGAATTACGAGTCCGACCGCGCGTTTTCGGTCGTGTCGGAAGTGGGTTCGCGACTTGACAACATAATGACCAGCAAGCCCGGTCTGTTTGACGCGGTTCTTATTATCCCAAGCGGGGACGTTATGCCGTTTCTGCGAGGAGTGGTCAAAGGCGGCGAGTTGAACAATTTCAAGAGTTTGCCTGCTTACATCAATACCGTCAACATCCAAGCCAAAGCAGTATGGCAATATTCATATGGGAACGAAGGGCAGGAGCTTACCGTCTCGGAAAGCGTGGTGGAACCGTTCAGCGACGAGGTATTGGGGGTTGCGGTCTTTGACGTCAATGCCGAAATGCTCTTTGACGAGCTTGATTCCAGTACGCTGGCACCGGGAGAATCGATTCAGATAGTGACGGCCGATCATAAAGTCATTTATGATTCCGACCGGACTAAAATTGGAGAAACCGTTCATATCGGAGAAGAGAACGCCCGAATCTGGCAGACGGCGAGCGGCAGCTTTAAAGAGACAGCCAAGCAAGGAGATGCCGTTGTCTCTTACCGTACCTCCGATATTAACGGCTGGAAAATCATCTACAAGATTCCTTACGGCAATATCGTGCAAGGAGTCAGTCAAATTTCCCGCATGATTCTACTTGTTACCTTGATTGTAGGTTGCTTTGCCTTTATCGCGGCCTTATTGTTGTATATTCATTTGTACAAGCCGATTGCCCAATTGATTAAAGCGATGAAGAGGTTTGAAATCGGCCAGCTGCAGGAGCGGGTTCAGCTGGAGAGGACCGATGAATTCGGCAGACTCGCCCGGGCCTTCAATTATTTGGCTGAACGGGTCGAGGTCTTGATTGAGGATGTAACCCTGGAGCAGAAGGCGAAGAAGGAGCATGAGATCCGTGCTTTGCAAGCGCAGATCACCCCTCATTTTCTGTACAACACGATCAATTCGATCAAGTCGCTGGCCAGAATGAACCGTCCGAAAGATATCGAAGCCATGTCGGGCGCTTTGATCGACTTGCTTCGTCTCAGCGCCAACCAGCAAACGGACCGGATCCGAATCGTCGACGAGTTGAATTATGTAGGCAGCTACGTGACGATTATGCAATACCGCTACAAAATGCAGCTTGTCTTGGATACTCGAATTCCGCCCAGTCTCCAAGCCTGCGGCATCCTGAAATTCTCGATCCAACCCATAGTGGAGAATTGCATCATTCATGCCTTTGACCCGGAAATGACGGAGAGGCGCATTCGGATCGAAGCGTTTGAAGAGGAAGACAAGATCCGAATCGAAATCAGCGATAACGGCAGAGGAATGGATGCCGGGCAGCTGGAGCGGCTTGCCGGCAAGCTTGGCTCTGCGGCAACGATGCCGGCGCGCGATCATAAGGGCAGGCTGCATATCGGCGGGATGGGTCTGCGGAATATCCACGAGCGGCTCAAGCTGCATTACGGGGATCCGTACGGCCTTGAATTCGTCAGTCAGACGGGAGAAGGCACGACTGTTATTATGCATATTCCCTATATACAGTTAGACGAATAGGAGACACGACAACAGCAGCGGCTGCCCAAATGAGGGCGGCTGCTTTTTGCTTTCTAGACAGTCTGCAAGATTGATAATATTGTGCACCACCTCATAATATCCACTCGTTACGATTGCGCTTACAAACCTTTAATCTTAGAGCATGGCGCTAAAGCAATAGAAAAAATGACGAAAAGCTTAAAGGAGTGAAGACATGCAAGGCGCATCGAAATTAAACAAGCGTGAGAATTTCTGGGGGTATTTGTTCATCTCGCCGCAGATCATTGGATTATTGTCCTTTGTCCTGTTCCCGGTCGCGATGTCGTTCTACTTAATGTTCACGGAGTGGGATTTCACCAATGCTCCGAAATGGACGGGCACGGACAACTTCAACGTGATTTTCCATGAAGAGAATTTCTATTACGCTCTTCGGAATACGTTCTACTTCGTTCTTGGCATTGTGCCGGTAACGACGGTCATCTCGCTTGTTATGGCCCTTCTGACGAACCGGGCGATTAAAGGGTTGTCGATCTATAAGGCGGCGTTTTTCCTGCCGATGGTTACCTCTTCCGTTGCCATCGTGCTTGTATGGTATTGGGTGTTTGCGCCTGATATCGGACTGCTTAACAATTTCCTCGACGTCATCGGCATCACGGGCCCTAACTGGCTGACGGAAGCCTTCTGGGCAAGAATCGCAATCGTCATCATGAGCACGTGGCAAGGAATGGGCTATTATTATCTGATTTTCCTCGCCGGACTGAAAGGCATTCCCGAGGATTATTATGAAGCGGCGGAAATAGACGGCGCGGGCAAGCTGCGGAAGTTTTTCAACATTACGCTGCCGCTTCTGTCGCCAACAACCTTCTTCATTATCGTAACGATGCTGATCGGCGTGTTTAATCTGTTCCAGGAAAGCTTCATCCTGACGGGCGGCGGTCCGGCCTTCTCGACTTACACGCTTGTCATGTACATCTATGATCTGGCTTTCCGTTACTTCCGGATGGGCGAAGCTGCGGTTGTATCCGTTGTGCTGTTCGCCATCGTGCTGCTGGTCACCTTTATCCAGTTCCGACTTTCCAAAAGGTGGGTGAATTACATTGAATAGCTCCAAACGCGGCAATCTCCTGATTCATGTCATTCTCATTATCGTTGCCTTGACGACGGTCTTCCCGTTCTATTGGATGATTACGACTGCCGTCAAACCTAGCGATGCGATCTTCCAAGTTCCGCCTCAGATGTTTCCGAAACATTTTACATGGGACTATTTCCCGAAAGTGTTCGAGCTTATGCCGATGGCGCTTGCTTATCTGAACAGCATGAAGATTGCCGTGCTTGTAACGGTGGGGACGCTGTTGACAAGCAGTATCGCGGCGTATGCATTTGCCAAAATCCAGTTCAAAGGAAGCAGCATGCTCTTTGGCGTTTTCCTTGCCACGCTTATGATTCCGGGTCAAGTGACCTTGATCCCGCTGTACATTCTGTTCAGCAAAATCGACTGGATTGATACGCATCTGCCGCTGATGGTGCCGGCAATCATGATTAACGCTTATGGCGTATTTATGATCAAGCAGTTCATGGGCAGCATTCCGAACGGCTATATCGAATCGGCCAAAATCGACGGCGCGAGCCATCCCCGCATTTACTGGCAGATTATGATGCCGCTCTGCAAACCGGCGATTATTACTCTCGGATTGTTTACGTTTATCGGCAACTGGAACAACTTCTTTGGTCCGCTGATCTTCCTGAACAGCGAGAAGAAATTTACGGTACCGCTTATTATCTCGTCATTCAAAGGCGTATACACCGTGGATTGGGGCCTCCTGATGGCCGCTTCCACCGTAGCGATCGTACCGATTATCATCTTGTATCTGCTCACGCAAAAATATTACGTACAGGGCATCGCAATGTCCGGAATGAAAGGATAATTGCCTCGTATCGGTCGAAGCGGAGGCAGCCAAGCTCACTTGATTCGAAGCCGTAAGCGGAAGCGAAGCAGAAGCATCCGGCGGCCGGTACGTTCGTCTGCCAGGCGGGGCGTCCGCATTATCTTCAAACGGACAAGCTCCGTTGATCGATCGGATCGAGATTGCAACGGCTCCGAAAGCCGTAAACGAATAAATAAAATTAGTGGAGGGAAACGCCATGCAAGACGTCAGTTTCGAACTTAAACATCCAACATTCGAGTTTTACGGACATACCTTTACGCTTTATATCCACACCTTCGAGAACGTGTACGGGCTGGATGCCGACCGCTGCCGCGTGACCCGCGACGAGAATTCCATGATGATTGCGGCAGATGGCCTCACTTGGGCAAACGGTCAGGAAAAAGCGGAAGGCAACGCGGTTATTCACGTCTATAAATCTACCGATGGCCATAGCGTTCGCTTTCGCGTGCAAGCCAGCGTCGGCAGCAAGAAGCTCCGCAGCGTAAAGCTTCTGCTGGAAGGAATCGCGGACGGCGAAGTTATAAATCTACGCGAGACGCCTTCCAAAGCCATTGAAAGCTCCGGCCTGTTGCTCCATTATCCGGAGGGCTGGCGCAATTTATATACGCCGCTCGTTGTCATGAAGACAGCGGAGGACCGCTTGGTCTATTATCGTTCGCTTGATTCTTCCGTTCGCGACAAACGGTTTGCATTCTTATGGACATCCAAGGGATTGACAGCGGAACTCATCTTCGAGGAAGACGCGGTACGGATGCAAAGCGAGGTTGTTGTCCCGGAATGGGAAATCGGAGAGTGCCCTTCCTTGGAAGCGATCAGCGCTTTGCATCACCGGGAAACGGAGCAGCACTATGGTCTGTTGCCTTGGGAGACAAGGGAAGACGTACCCGCATGGGCGCGCGAGATTTCGCTCGTAGCCGCGATTCATATGCAGCATTGGAACGGGTATATCTTCAATGACTACAAGAAAACCGGAGATACGCTGGAATGGCTTGCCGAGCGAATGGATCCCAAACGGATACTTGCCTATTTGCCCGGTTGGGAAGGCCGTTATTACTGGCAATACGGCGATTTCCGCCCCGATCCGCGCATGGGCGGCGAAGCGGGCTTTGAAGAACTGATGAGCAGAGCCAAGAAGCTTGGCATTCGCGTCATGCCGATGTTCGGGATGAACGTCGTGAATCCGGGTCTCGAGAATTTCGAGCAATGGGGAGCTCCATCCCGCGCGCATACGGCTGGCGGATTCCCGATTACGGGCTCGGTTGACTGGGACGGATCGCGGCATTACGACCATGCATCCAATGTGTTTCTTAATCCCGGCGCTCCGGGATGGCAGAACCGTCTTGCCGGTCAAATCGGCAAGCTGATGGACCGTTACGGCTTTGACGGCGTCTTCCTCGACATATCCGCGGCTTGGATGAATGATCCTTATTATCACTATTATGAGGGCTTCATAGAGCTTTGCCGCAAAATCCGCGAGAACCGCCCGGATTGCCTTATCGCGGGCGAAGGCTGGTACGACGCAGCCGGACTTGGCACGCCGCTCATGCAGTCCGGCCATACGGATGGGGTTATGCATTGGCATGACGAGCCATATGCGCCATTATTCGAGCAGTACAACCGAAGCTTCGGCCATTTATGCCTTGGCGCACCGGGCAAAGGTTCTACCGGCGTGCATGAACATGGATACAATCCGGATTACAGACGCGCGCCGATCCGCAAAGCCATCATTCCGACCGTCACGATTGTGGACGATACGCTGGAGACGGCAGCCGATGAGGTTGAATCGATTATTGCCGACGCAAATAGCTATGCAGACCAATTCCTGACGAATACGAAATAGAGGAGTCAATGCCATGACCATTGATATCAAACGCAAACCAACAACGCCGGTTCCCAATCGGGCTCCGCTTAAACCGGCAGCCCTAATGAGCTTGCCGCTTGGCGCGATACGCCCAAAAGGCTGGCTGAAGGATCAGCTGCAAATCCAGCTGAACGGCTTTACCGGCAAGCTGCCGGACCATTGGGAGGACCTGAACGCGAACAGCGGATGGCTAGGCGGCAGCGGCGAAAGCTGGGAACGGGGACCTTACTATGTAGACGGACTGCTCCCGCTGGCTTACGCCTTGCAGGATGAAGCTTTAATCGAGAAAGCGCAGGCATGGATCGAATGGACGCTTGGCAGCCAGCGCGAAGACGGGCAATTCGGACCATCCACCAATGACGACTGGTGGAGCCGCATGGTTATGGCGAAGGTGCTTACCCAGCATCAGGAAGCAACGGGCGATGAGCGGGTAATCCCGTTCCTGCTGAACTACTTCCGATATCAAGCCGAGCATATTGACAAGCGGCCGTTAACCGACTGGGCAGAAGCGCGCGGCGCCGAGAATGTGCTCATCCTTCAGTGGCTGTATAACCGGACGGGCGAGACATTCCTACTGGAGCTTGCGGAAAAGACGCAAAAGCAGACTTTGGGATGGACCGAGATTTTCTCGGACTTTCCATACTGGCGCTACCAGACTAAGTTTGATCACCGCATCCATGTCGTGAACGTTCTGATGGCGCTCAAGGAACCCGCGCTCCGTTATTTGCAGACCGGTGAAGCGAAGCATAGCGAAGCGCCTTACCGCGGTATTGAGAGTCTCATGAAATACCATGGACAGGTTCACGGTCTTTGCTCGGGGGATGAGTGGCTGGCCGGAACAAGCCCGACGCAAGGCGTTGAATTATGCGCGGTCGTGGAATATATGTTCACGCTGGAACAGCTCGTACGGATTTACGGCGACGGCTACTTTGCCGATATATTGGAAAAAGTATCCTTTAACGCGCTCCCGGCGACAATCTCGGCGGATTGGACGAGCCGGCAATACGTGCAGCAAGCCAATCAGATCAGGTGCACGCAGGAGCACCGCAATTGGACGGAAAACCGCGACGACGCCAATATGTTCGGACTGGAACCAAACTTCGGCTGCTGCACGGCCAATATGCATCAAGGCTGGCCGAAGCTTGCCGCGCATCTGTGGATGGCTACGCCTGATGGCGGACTTGCCGCAATATCTTACGCCGCATGCGAGGTAACGGCAACCGTGGCCCATGGCGTGGAGGCAACCGTTAAAGTCGCGTCCAGCTATCCGTTCGAAGAAGGCGTTCAGCTCTCGCTTCAGCTGTCCGAGCCCGCTGCGTTTCCGCTCAAGCTCCGTATACCGGCATGGTGCAAGGAGCCAGCGGTCATCGTGAACGGAGAAGTACAGGAGCTGGACGTTCAATCCGGATTCGCAACTATTGAACGGTTATGGCAACAAGATGATAACGTGATGGTGCTCTTGCCGATGAACGTGCAGGTTGACCGCCGCGGCAATGATGCCGTCAGTCTGTCCAGAGGACCTCTTGTGTACGCGTTGCCAATCGCCGAACGTTGGTACAAGCGCTACGGAAGTTTGCCTTTTGCCGACTGGGAAGTTTTCCCTGATGATAACAGCGCATGGAATTATGGACTGCTTCTGGACGGCGCGATTGGCGGTCAGTCATTTGAGGTCAAGAAAAGTCCGATGGCGCGGCAGCCTTTCCTTGCCCAGAATGCCCCGGTAAGATTGATTGGCAAGGGACGGCGGATTCCGGAGTGGAAGGAAGAGCGGCATTCCGCAGGCGAGCTGCCATTAAGCCCGGTCAAATCATCCGAGCAGGTGGAGACCATCGAGCTTGTGCCATATGGCAGTGCAAGGCTCCGCATTGCGGAATTCCCGGTCTTATCGGAATAAATAGCATGATCCTAACGTTCATAATCTACTAATAGAAGAAATCCCCGGTATACGCCAATCAAGCGTTTACCGGGGATTTTCCATTTAACCTTGCTTCAGACGAAGCATCATCGTCCAGAGATCTGTGGTCTCGTAACCGAGGCGCCAGGCAGCTACGCCGGCGAGGTCGTATTTCTTCGCCAAGTTGATTCGCGCTTGAACCGTGCTTGCGTTCTCGGCCCAGAATACGTACGTGAAGCCGTCCTTCACGTATTTGTATTTGGTCTGGCCTGGCGCTGCAGGATCGGTAACGCCAACGGCATTCGTATCCGCAACAAGCTTCGGAATGTCGCTCATCAGGACGGCACGGTTGCTGACGAGATTGCCGGAACCGTCAACTTTCCATTCCCGCACGTAGAACGGGATTCCGAGCATCAGCTTGCTGCGGGGAACGCCGTAGGTTAGAAATTGCTGAACGCCTTTCTCAACCCATGGCAGGCTGGCTACCGAACCGGCGGTCGAACTGCCGCTCCAATGCTCGTCGTAAGCCATGATGATGATCGTATCCACCGCTTGCGAGAGGGCAGCATGGTCATAGGCAGTCAGATGATCCCAGGATACGTCGCCGCGCGGCAAGTCGATGGAAACCTTAAGACCTTTGGCATGCGCGGCTTTCGATAGGGCCGCAACAAAAGCCGTATATTCATCGCGGTCCGTACCAGCGATTTCCTCAAAGTCAATGTTCACGCCGTATACGCCAAGCGTGGCCAGCTTCGTGATTAGAGTTGAAATAAACTGTTGCTGCGCCGTTGAATTCGCAAGAAATGCTGTCGTCATCTGCTTGTCGAAATCGTTGGAGACAAGTGGCATTACCTTAATGTTCTGCGACTCTAACGTCGACACGACCGTTGGATCGGACAGATCCGTTATCGTGCCGTTTGCGTTTGCTAACTCAAACCAGGAAGGCGAATCGATGGACAAACCTTGCGTTTTCGCTGTTTGATTCAAGATCGTCTGCGTATTGGAGGAACCGTTCCATGCCATATACACGAGACTTTTTGTATTGCTCCACAATTTACGGCCGTCCGCGTTAATAACAAAGCTGTTCGAGTAAGCCTTAGCATAAGCAACGGCCGACGAGCGGGTGAAGAAGGACTTGAGCTTTTTATCGCCTTGATAGACCGCCAAATAAGGAATGCTGGTCCACCAGGTTGTCCCGTTATGTTTGACTTCCGAGTTGCCGAAATATTTGGCGTAGTTGAGTGCCGGCTGCAGGGCTACAAACGATTTGATCGTTTTGCCGCTTTGCTGCACGTCATAAGTTGGCTCATTGGAGTGGACAACCAGACCGGACACCGTATTAACGACCGTGCTGTTAGGAATGGAAGCGGCTGCTTTTATCGCATCGTACAAAAAAGCGTACGTTTTTGTCCCGTCAACTTGAACCTTATCGACCTTGATCGTATAGATGGCATTGCCGTTCCGCAGTTTTTTCACCGTCGCATCGGACATATTGTCCCAAATCCAGCTGTTAGAGCTTAGATCCATGACATGCGCGTTCGTCCAACTAGCCGCCGCTTTCTTGGCTGCGTCCAGAGTTGTAAAACCCCAATTCGCATTAGTTTTATCGCCCTGATAGAGCTGGTATTTCGGATAGGATTGATAAATCCAGCCCGGGCTTTGCAAATCCCGGATATGTACGTTCTTCATTTGTTTGGCTGCGGCCGTTGCCTCGTTGTAGGTGCGGTACTCCCATTTCAAGCTGGATGTCCCGCCTTGATAGATTTTGTACCTCGGCCAATTATCCCAAACCCATTCGCGACCGGTAATCGCCTCCACATGGCTGTACTCAAAGCCTTTGGCGTAAGCGATTGCCTGCTTATCGGTAGCAAATTCACGCAATGCACGATCGTTCTGGTATACGCGATACTTTGTCATTGTGCCGGAATCCGGGCTAGCTGCCATGCTGCTCGCAGTTGATCCAATCGCTTGGGCAACGAACAGAAGCAGAACTGCCGCCGATAGTTTTTTGAACATGTTCTTCTATCACTCTCCTCTCAAAGTCTATTAATTAGACGCTTTTGGGAGGGAGAGGTTGCGGTTTTTTTAAGCTTTCTTTCAGGTGTAAATAATGGAAGGGAATTCGCAAGGCAATAGTGGATGGATAAAAAAAGTGGAAAAGAATAACAATAAGTCCATTAGGAAGGATGTGGTAATGGAGTGGCACAGCTGTTCGAGCGGCTAAACCTGAAGGAAATGCTTGACGGTGACGGCGTAGAGCCGTTGGAGCTGGAAAAAAGCCTTCGCGAAGTGTGGGGCGTCAACCGGTATCTCGGCGGCAATCCCGCATTGTTCGTCCATCTGAAAAAGCTGATGCGAAAGCTTTCTCCGTCTGAGCCGATTCGCATATTGGACGTTGCGACCGGACTCGCGGATCTCCCGGTGGCGCTGGTAGAGTGGTGCAGGCGGCGAGGAAGGGAAGTTACGCTTGTTGCCGTGGACAACCATCCGCAGATTGTTCAGCTGGCTGCTAGCCGGACGAACGAACATTCTTCAATCGAGGTGCTCTTGGCGGATGGCACGGCGCTTCCCTTTGCAGACAAAAGCTTTGATCTGGCCTTTTGCAATCTTGCGCTTCATCATCTGGACGAGGAATCGGCTGTGAAGCTATTTGCCGAAATGGCCCGCGTTACCCGTTCAGGATGGGTGGTTACGGATTTGGAACGGCACCGGCTTGCTTATGCGGCAGCGAAGCTGCTTGCCAAATTCGTATGGAAAAGCCCGGTCACCAGACATGACGGGCCGCTTTCGGTCCAGCGTTCGTTCACTCCGCAGGAAGCCCGGGAGCTCGTAGCATTAGCTGGGGTTGAAGCGGCTGTGCATAAACATTTTCCGTTCCGGCTAGCTGTGGTTGGCCATGTCTAGGTACGACGTCATCGTAGTTGGTGCCGGCCCGTCTGGCAGCGCAGCGTCCAAATTACTGGCAGACAGTGGTGTCCGGGTCTTGATGGTAGACGCCGAAGTATTCCCGCGGCGGAAACCGTGCGGAGAGTCGTTAAATCCCGGAGCTGTTGCTGCACTCGGCAGAATTACGGGGCAATTGCGCGCAGAGGAAGCCTTTGATTTTCCATTCTCTCCTATACAAGGTTGGAGAGTTATTAGCGGCAGGACAAACCTAGAGGCATCATTCCCTGAAGGGCTTAACGGAGCCGGCTGCCGAAGGGAACTGCTGGATCATTGGCTCGCCCAGATGGCCTGCAGAGCAGGAACCGAGTTCGAACAGCGTACAAGGGTGGAGCGTCTGCTGTGGGAAGGGGAGCGGATTGCAGGGGTTATCGCACGATCTCCAGGGGGGAGACCGGTGACGCTTCGGGCTGCCCTCGTTGCGGGAAGCGACGGGCTTCGGTCCGTTGTGGCGAGGAATGCGAAGGTCAACCGTTATGGTCCGCTCCGCAAGGCGGCATTTACGGCCAGACTGGACGGCGTTTATGGATTAAACGGCAGGGTAGAGCTGTTTACTGCTCGAGACGGTAAGGTCATCGGCCTTGCTCCAATCGGCGGCGGTCTAGCGAACATGACCGTTGCTCTAGGGAAGAACCATACGGCTGGGGCGGCTGCTGCAGGCAAAGACCGAGCCGGCTATGTGCTGCGCGAAGCTAGAGAAATACCTGAGCTGGCAGAACGGTTGCAAGATGCCGAAGTTGACGGGGAAGTATTGGCTTGCGGCCCGTTTGACCGCCCTATACTGCCTCATCATATAGAAGGATTGGCGCTGCTTGGCGATGCGGCCGGCTATTATGATCCCTTAACGGGTCAAGGGATATACCGGGCATTAAGAAGCGCCGAGCTTGCCGCACCAGCCATCCTGCAAGCTTTGCAGACCCGAAGTTCGGAGTCTATCCGAGATTATGGCATATCCCGTCATGAGGAGTTTGCGTTCGGGACGAGACTGCAGCACGTGATTGAACGATTAAGCAGACAACCGCTATTATGGCGCATGGCGTTAAGAATGATTGGTGCCTCCTCGTTATTAACAAGCAAGCTTGCCGAAGTAATTGGAGATTGTCCGAAGGAGACGAACGCATGTATACCCGTAATGAAATCACCATAAATTGCGACATTCAGACCGCTTTTGAATATGCCCGGCAGGTCGAGCAATGGCCCGAACTGCTGCCGCATTACCGGGGCGTCCGGTTTGAGGAGGGCAGCAGCGAGCAAGGCGGGTTAGTCATGATGAGAGCGGTAAGGCCGTTCAAACCGTTCAAATGGCCAGTCTGGTGGGTTAGCGAGATGATTGTGGATGAACGGCGCAATTCCGTATTTTACAAGCATGTTCGCGGCGTTACGGCAGGGATGGAAGTCGAATGGCAGATTGAACCGCATGTGGATGGCGATCAAGTCAAAGTGGTCATCATTCATAAATGGCTGCAGCCGCCTTTTGGCAGAAAGCTTGCTTCGGACATGATTGGCGAGGTGTTTGTGTTTGCGATTGCGGAACGAACGTTACAAGGTTTAAAGCAGCAGATTGAGCAACAGATTGAACAGCAGATCGAACAGCAGATCGAACAGCAGATCGAACAGCAGATTGTACAGGAAGAGGTGGGCTAAGATGACTGAGATTAGAGCAGTAGTGACTGGCATTGGCTGCGTAACGCCAATTGGCATAGGCGTCGAGGCGTTATGGGCAGGCGTACAGCGAGGCGAAAGCGCGGTTAAACCGATCGACCGGTTTGTGCCAGAAGGGCTCAGGAGCCGGATTGCGGCGCAAATCCCGCATTTTGACGCAACCGCGTTTATGGATAAAAAAAGAGCGCACCGGATGGACCGCTATTCCCAATTGGCCGTGGCCGGCGGAATTATGGCCCTTCGGGATTCCGGATTGGACGCGGAAGACCTGGAGTCCGAGCGCGCAGGCGTATATATGGGTTCCGCGCTAGGCGGAATCGCTTTTGCGGAAGAGCAATGCGGTCAATATTTCCAAGGAGGCTTCCGCTCGGTCTCTCCGACGCTTGGCTTCTCGGTATTTGGCGGGGCGGCGTCCTGCAATCTTGCGATGGA
Organism: Paenibacillus glycanilyticus; assembly: GCF_030161375.1. Lineage (GTDB taxonomy): Bacteria > Bacillota > Bacilli > Paenibacillales > Paenibacillaceae > Pristimantibacillus > Pristimantibacillus glycanilyticus_B. The sequence continues at coordinate 8,501 of NZ_BSSQ01000035.1, read as the reverse complement.
ATTTGGATTTAACGGACCTAATGAAACAAACGCGATGTCATGCGGCTCCGGCGCGGTTGCGATTGGACGAGCTTTGCAGGCCATCCGCCGCGGCGAAGCCGACGTGGTGTTGGCCGGAGGATCGGAAGCTCCGCTTGCTCCTTTGTCATTCGGAGCATTCGATATGCTGAGGGCCATGTCAACGCGCAATGAAGAGCCTTCCAGCGCAAGCAGACCGTTTGACCGGAACCGGGACGGCTTTGTTATGGGCGAAGGTTCGGCAATCCTTGTCATTGAAGCCGAACATCATGCCCGTGCCCGCGGTGCGCGCATTTATGGGGAGCTGGCAGGGTTTGGACTAACCAATGATGCTCACCATATGAGCGCGCCGCTGCCAACGGGAGCACAAGCGGCCCGGGCGATTAAGCTGGCGCTCTCGAGCGCCGACATGTCGCCGGATGATGTCTCTTACGTCAATGCGCATGGCTCATCGACCTTGCTCAATGATGTGACCGAGTCCAAAGTTATACGCAGCGTATTCGGCAATCGGCCTGTTGCCGTCAGCGGCACGAAAGGCTTGTACGGGCATCCGCTTGGTGCTTCGGGAGCGATTGAAGCCGCTATCACGCTTCTGTCCTTGAACAACGGCTGGCTGCCGCCAACCACCAATTTGAATGATCCGGATCCAGAAGCCGAGATCGATCTGGTTGCGCGTCAAGCTAGAGAAGTCAAAGCGGAAGCGGCCGTATCCAATTCATACGGATTTGGCGGCGTAAACGCCGTGCTGGCATTCCGCAAAGCGTAAACTTAGTCCGTACAATAAGCATTCCCGTTCACGGCAGAGGTCATCTGTTGCCTGGAAGGGGGATGCTTTTTTGCGGTTAGTAACATCACTGGCTCTCAGACGAATACTGTAATAATAGGAAGGATGGAGTCGAAGCGATATACCTTATTGGAAGGGCGGGAGCAACGATGGAAATACCCGTGTATCGCCCGCAAAACCATGTACGCTTTATTACAGCCGCCGCTTTGTTTGACGGTCATGACGCATCCATTAATATTATGAGACGGATTCTGCAAGCATCAGGCGTGGAAGTTATCCATCTGGGCCATAACCGGTCGGTTCAGGAAGTAACTAGCGCTGCCATTCAGGAGGATGTGCAAGGGATTGCGATTAGCTCCTATCAGGGCGGGCATATTGAATATTTAACCTACATGCATGACGTGCTTAAGCAGGCCGGGGCAGGCCATATTCGGATTTATGCGGGTGGAGGGGGCGTTATTATCCCTTCCGAGATCGAGGCTTTGCATCGTTACGGTATCGCCAAAGTATTCTCCCCTGAGGACGGCCGCGTTATGGGGCTGCAGGGGATGATCAACCATATGATAGAGGCTTGCGATCATCCCACGCCAAGACAGGCAGAGCTTGATCTCAAGCTGTTGAAGCAGCGCAACTGGGGGGCTGCGGCAAGACTAATCACCGCCGCGGAGGATGTGGCCGCAAGAAGAGAGGTTGATGCCTGCACGGCGGCAGCTCTAGAGCAGCTTCGCGGGCAGATGCCGGAAGTACCCGTGCTAGGCATAACGGGAACGGGAGGCGCGGGCAAAAGCTCGCTGACCGACGAGCTTGTGCGCCGGTATTTGGATTATTATCCGAACCGCTCCATTGCGGTTATCTCGGTAGATCCAACCAAGATGAAATCGGGAGGAGCCTTGCTAGGGGACCGAATTCGAATGAACGCCATCCATGATCCGCGCGCTTATATGCGAAGCATGGCAACCAGGAAGTCGAAGTCGGAGATTAGCGACGCAACAAGCGATGCGATTGCCGTCGTTAAGCATGCCGGTTATGACTTCGTTATTGTCGAGACAAGCGGGATTGGCCAAGGAGATGCCGCTATTGTTGATTTGTGCGATATTGCGATGTACGTGATGACCAGTGAATACGGAGCGGCCAGCCAACTTGAAAAAATCGACATGATCGATTATGCGGATGTTATCGTCATCAATAAATTCGAGCGTCAAGGCTCCGAGGACGCTCTAAGGGATGTACGCAAACAATACAGAAGAAGCAAACGGCTTGAATCGGTGCCGAATGAGCAACTTCCCGTGTTTGGAACGATTGCTAGCCAGTTCAACGATCAAGGCGTAACGACGCTTTTTCGGCATGTGATGAAGCTTGTGGAGAGGAAAGGCAGCTGGCCGTTGCGTCCGGTAGAGATCTCTACCAGCGGGACTATGGGCAATGCAATCGGGAATACGTTTAAGAATGCAATCATTCCGCAGGAGAGAATCGGCTATTTACGGGAAATTGTTCTTACGGTACGGCAGTATAAAGCGTTTATCGAGGAGCAAGTTGCAGTCGTGCGGACGATCACGCAATTGAAAGGAACCAGGCAGCTTTTCTATGCGAATCAGGGGCGCCTCTTGACCAGAGAAGAAACTTCCCTTTTCTCGGAAAAGCTTGATGCGATGGTGGCGGAGTGGGAAGCCGAGCTTAATCCGAACTGCCGGAAGCTGCTTGCCGAGTGGCCGACGGTCCGCAATGCTTACCGCCCCGTTACGCTGGAATCGCTTTCGGGGAGCGCCGTTCCAAGAGTAAGCCTTCCAAAATTTCATGATCCAGGAGAGTTGCTGCGATGGCTGCTCTTGGAAAATTTGCCGGGTTACTTCCCGTATACGGCAGGCGTATTTGCATTCAAGCGAACGGATGAGGATCCCAAACGCCAATTTGCCGGTGAAGGCACTCCCGAGCGGACCAATCGCCGCTTTCATTATCTGTGCCGGAACGATGAAGCGAAACGTTTGTCAACCGCCTTCGACAGCGTCACGCTGTACGGGCAGGATCCAAGCGACCGGCCTGATATTTACGGAAGAATAGGGAACAGCGGGGTTAACGTATGCACGCTTGAGGATATGAAAAAGCTGTACGCGGGGTTTGATCTCTGCGAGCCTTCCGTCAGCGTCTCCATGACGATTAACGGACCGGCGCCTATCTTGCTCGCCATGTTTATGAATACCGCGATTGATCAGCAGGCGGAGAAATTCGCGAACGCAAATGGCCGGCAGCCAGACGAGACGGAGTATCAGGACATCAAAACAGCGGCTATGCGATCAGTTCGCGGGACCGTGCAGGCCGATATTTTGAAGGAGGATCAGGGACAAAACACCTGCATTTTCAGTACGGAATTTTCGCTCAAAATGATGGGAGATGTCCAGCAATACTTTATCGATCACGGCGTACGCCATTATTATTCGGTCAGCATAAGCGGTTATCATATCGCGGAAGCGGGTGCCAATCCGGTTACGCAGCTGGCATTCACGCTTGCGAACGGTTTTACTTATGTCGAGTATTACTTGGCCAGAGGCATGAAGATCGATGATTTTGCCCCCAACCTGTCGTTCTTCTTCAGCAACGGGCTTGATCCCGAATACAGCGTGATGGGGCGCGTCGCGAGGCGCATTTGGGCAACCGTCATGAAACATAAATACGGGGGCAACGAACGGAGTCAAAAGCTGAAATACCATATTCAGACTTCGGGACGTTCGCTGCATGCGCAGGAAATGGATTTCAATGATATCCGGACCACGCTGCAGGCGCTAATGGCGACCTATGACAATTGCAATTCTCTTCATACCAACGCATATGACGAGGCTGTAACCACGCCTACCGAAAATTCCGTAAGGAGGGCAATGGCCATTCAGCTCATTATTAACCGGGAGTTCGGACTTGCGAAGAACGAAAATCCGTTGCAGGGTTCTTTTATCGTGGAAGAGCTAACCGACCTAATGGAGGAGGCCGTGCTTCAGGAGTTTATCCGGATTCATGAACGGGGCGGCGTGCTTGGCGCGATGGAAACGCAATATCAGCGGGGCAAAATTCAAGAAGAGTCGTTATATTACGAGCAGAAAAAACATGCCGGGGAGCTTCCGATTATTGGCGTGAATACGTTCCTTAACCCTAATCCGGAACAATTCCACTCGGAACTCGAGCTTGCCCGTTCGACCGAAGAGGAAAAGCAGGCTCAAATCAAGCAATTACAGGCGTTCCAGACGAAGCATGAAGAGGTATGCGCGCTAGCGCTGGAAGAGCTGAAGCATACGGCGGTGTCAGGCGGCAACCTGTTTGAAGCTTTAATGGAAGCGGTGAAATACGCATCCATCGGTCAAATTACAGGCACGTTATTTGAGATCGGCGGACAATATAGAAGGAATATGTGAATCGCAACTAGATTGCGCAAGAAGCGGTTGACCGGGCATGGGCTAATGATCGAAAGAGAAGGGAAGAGGAGCAACAAACGGATAGATAGCAAAGCAAAAGCCTCCAGGCCTGATGGACTGGAGGCTTTTGCTTTATTCTTCGATATCCGCCCACATTTCTTCTTCGTCCACATCAAGCTTGATGTTGGAGCGGAAGACGCGGCGGTTGTACTGCCGGTACATATATTGCTCGATCGCCTCGAGCAGATTTGCTTCGATGATGTATTGGCTCCGACCACTTACCCATACTTCTGCGGTGAAGCCGTACTCTTCTTCCCAAGCCAGCTGCACCTCCACGTCCGAAGGTTGCACGCCTCTTCGATCTGCCATGTGCAGACAAACGGCATTAATAATTTCGTCCGTGAATATTCTGATCATTAATAAGGTCTCCGTGTATCGGGATTATTTTTTTTCTTAAACATTCTGAACAACGAAATAACGATTCTTACAAGGACAAAAATCGCAATCAGGTTAATGAGAAGGCCGAAGAACTGACCCATGCCGCCCATATTGCCGATCAGACCGCCAAACAACATACCAGCCAGACCGCCAACGAGCATGCCTTTCATAAAGCTGCCGCCGCCGAAAAATCCTTTGTTCGTCGTTGTAGCGCCGGTCTTATTCGTTGTAGCGCCAGTCTTTGTTCCCGTTGTAGATTCTTGCACGTTCGCTTGTTTCTTAGGTGTTTGCGTGTAGCTTTGTTTCGGAGATTTGAATCCGCCGCCTCGTTTCGCCGCGTCCGCTTGTCCTAGACCAAATGTCAGGAACAAAGCGAAAGCCATGATGACCAGTAACCCTTTTCTCATTGTGTACGTCTCCTCCTGCTTCGATGTGTAGCTCATTCGTTGCTATGATACACATTTACGGCTAATATTAACGGAGGTTTCAAAATATTTTTGTACACAATGTTCCAAATCATATATATGCAAAGGGGAGAAGCTCTATGACGTATCCATCCGCTTATGTTTCGTATTTGGTGCAATTTAACGGGACGCGCGATTTCTTCGAATGTCACGAGCTGCTGGAGGAATATTGGAAGGAGCATCCAGGCGATCCGCGGTCCGCGATTTGGGTTGGATTGATCCAGCTTGCCGTGGGTTTATATCATGAACGGCGGGGCAACTGGAAAGGCGCTATTAAGATGTACGAAAAAGCATTGGAGAAGCTCGGCGAGCAATCCCTGGATGAGTTAGGCCTGGATGGCGCAAGGGCTCTTGCGGATCTGAAGCTTAGCTATGAACGATTGCATGCAGGGCAGGGGGAGCCGATACCGTATCAAGACATGACGTTAACCGTTACGGATCCTCAGCTGGAGGAGCAATGTTTGCGGCAATGCCAGTCACTTGCGGTAGATTGGGGGAGAACGAGTCCTCTTCATGAAGAGTCCCTGATCCATCGCCATAAGCTGCGCGACCGAAGCGATGTTGTAGCGGAACGCGCGGCAGCGATAGAAGCGAAAAAAAGGAACCGGACCGTGAATTAACCACGGGTTCGGTTCCTTTGCTGTCTCTCTTATTTCAGATGCTGATAGCCGTCAACGATGAGATCAAGCGCGCCTGTTTCCGGGTGGATCGCAAGGCCGTGAACCGGCGTGTTCGGCGGCAGAAGCGGATGGTTGCGCACAATGCTTACGCTTTTCTCAACGCTGTCTTGCAGGTTGTCGAAGCCGGTCAGCCAACGGTTCAGGTCAACGCCGGAATTGCGAAGCGTATTAATGGTTTGATCCGGGATTCCGCGCTCCAGCATGTGGCCAACCACCGTCTCCGGATCGATGCCCGTCATGCCGCAGCCATGATGCGCGATGATGAATACTTCGTCAGCCCCGAGCTCATACAAGGCTACCAGTACGCTGCGCATGATGTTGCCGAATGGCTGCGTAATAATCGCTCCGGCATTTTTGATAACTTTGGCATCGCCGTTCTTCAGGTTAAGAGCTTTAGGCAGAAGTTCTACAAGGCGAGTGTCCATACAAGTGACAACTACGATCTTGCGGTTAGGGAATTTATCAGTCAGGTATTGCTCATATTCTTTGTTTTCAACAAAAGCTTTGTTGTGGTTCAAGATTTTTTCCAGATTGCTCATTAGAATAACCTCCTGATGATTATGATTCGTAATTAGTTCTTCACAAAACGCAGGTTGAGCGTATAGATTTGGTTATCGCTCTTAAGGCTGTAGGCATACCGTTCGGCATTATAATCAATGCGAAGCTCCGGTTCAAAAAACACCTCGTGACGAGGTTCGAACCAGAACGGGAACGGATCGCCTTGGGCCAAACGGTCGTCGGGACCGCCTTGCTCAATCAATTGAAGAGCAGGCACGCCGCTCATGACGCAGCCGCAGCCTTCGGTATCATGCAGCAGCTTAAGCTGCTTTTGGCCATCCTCTATGTAAGGGGTCAATGCCTCTACGGCAGCAGGAGTAAAAGTAATGCGCATGCAGGTTCCTCTCCTTCTTTCTACTCTACTAATGACGAAAAGGTTAAAGTTGATTATACGTTTTGTAATCGGTAAGATCAAGTTATGCTCTGCATTAAATGAGCAAATTTGGAACAGGGAAGGTGGAAGAAACATGACGGTACATAACGATTCAACAACAGCAAAGTTCATGGAGACTATACGCAAGATTAAGAGCTACGAGGAAGCGCTTGGCGTGTTGTATTGGGATCTTCGGACCGGCGCGCCGCGCAAAGGGATGGATACCCGTTCGGAAGTGATCGGCGCATTGTCCGGCGATATGTTCAAGCTATCGACGTCGCCGGAACTTGGCGAATATTTGAATGAGCTGGAGCAGCCTGCCGCCCAAGCACAATTGTCGGAAATCGAGCGGAAGCTTGTCAGTGAAACGCGTAAAGACTATGATCGAAGCGTCAAAATTCCGCCGAAACTTTATCAGGAATATGTCGTTCTCTCGTCGCAAGCGGAATCCAAATGGGAGGAAGCGAAAGCAAATAACGATTACGCCAGCTTCCAGCCGCTGCTGGAGAAAGTAATTGATTATACGCAGCAATTTATTGATCTGTGGGGACCTAAAGCTACACGCTACGATACTTTGCTTGACCAATATGAGCCGGGGATGACAACAGCTGAACTCGACCGCGTATTTGGCGGTTTGCGCGAGCAGCTCGTTCCGCTCGCTGCGGCGATTGCGGCATCTCCTCATCAACCGGATACGTCTTTCCTGAGACAGAATTATGACAAGCAAGCGCAGAAAAAGTTCAGCTTGTTTATTCTGAACCAGATGGGTTACAACTTCGAAGCCGGCAGACTGGACGAGAGCGTTCATCCGTTTGCGACGGGGCTGAACCCCGGCGATGTGCGCATCACGACCCGTTATCTGGAAGACGATGTGACAAGCGCGTTGTTTGGCACGATCCATGAAGGCGGACATGCCTTGTACGAGCAAAACCTTATGCAGGAGCTCATTGGCACTACGCTATGCACGGGGACTTCGATGGGCATTCACGAATCGCAGTCGCGGTTCTGGGAAAATGTCATCGGACGCAGCAAGCCGTTCTGGGAACAATATTTCGGCAAGCTGCAGGAGCAATTCCCAGGTCAGCTGGACGTGTCCGTTGAGCAATTTTACCGCGGCATCAATGTCGTGGAGCCGTCGCTGATTCGGATTGAAGCAGACGAGCTTACTTATAACCTGCACATTATTATCCGTTATGAGATCGAGAAGATGATCTTTAATGAAGGCGCCAAGGCAGCCGATCTGCCGGCCATCTGGAATGACAAATACAAAGAATATTTGGGGATTGTTCCTCCAAACAACGCGGAAGGCGTGCTGCAAGATGTTCACTGGTCAGGCGGCGCTTTTGGTTACTTCCCGTCGTATTCGCTAGGCAACATGTACGCCGCGCAAATCGCGGACACGATGGAGCGGGAGCTTGATGGCTTCTGGAACCTGGTGGGCCGCGGCGAGCTTCTTCCCATTAAGGAGTGGCTGACGGAACGGATCTACAAATACGGCAAGCTGAAGTCACCGTCTGAGCTCATTCAGGGCATCTCCGGCAAACCGCTAGATCCGCAGCACCTGGTGAATTACCTCGAGCGCAAATACAAAGACATTTATAAGCTGTAAAATAAGCTGTAAAAGCGCGGCCGCCCCGGAAGGGGCGGTTTTTTGTTTGTATTTGGCCATTTTCACCGCATGCTACTCCATCACACCGGCTGTAAGTCGGTTAATTCCTCTTAATTAGCTACTTTCCAGCACACGTGCTGTTTGGACCTCTGTCAAGAAAGTGGACACTGAGTTAGTGT
>NZ_BSSQ01000034.1 GCF_030161375.1 Paenibacillus glycanilyticus | reverse complement strand
GGATCAACCAGAAAGAAATGGTTGATCTCATAATACGATATAGCGGGTTTATGTACGCCAGCGTCGCAAGTTATATTTGCCAGGCTTGGAGACGGCTGTCGATTTCCGTGCATGGCTGGCCGCGTAAGCGGTATGTCGTCATGATCTGCGCAGCAATTTACTTGAACTTTTTTACTCATCACTATATATGGGATTTGCGCTACCTGCTGACGGTTCTTCTGATCATTGTTTTCTTCCGGACCTTCTTCACTTACGTGGTTGGAGGCAAAACGTATCGCATGCATGCCGTATTATCGTTTTTCCTTATTGGTTTTTTCATCTGGCTGGCGGAAAATATATCGACGTTTATGGGCGCATGGGCCTATCCGAATCAAGAACGTACCTGGCAGCTCGTCCATTTGGGCAAAATCAGCTCCTGGTTCCTGCTTGTTGTTATCAGCGTTATTATCGTCGCGCAGCTGAAGCGGGTGAAGAGTGCGAGAGATGGCGGCAATCCGTCTCTCTAGCTTTGCAAGAAGAAAGAGTAGAGTTAATATTGTTCTAAAGTTCGTCCTACACCCATAAGCTAGTCTCAAGCTATGCTTTCGAAGTGGAGGGACGGGTCAATGGTTGAACAAAACAAGGGGCAGAAGCGGCAGGAAGTCAAAATGCTGAATCGCAAGCTGCTCGAAATTACCGGCGTCTTGAATGTGGAAAGTTTCGACAGCGAAGAGTTTCTGCTCGATACCGATCTAGGCTTCCTGATGATAAAAGGGCAAAACCTGCATATCAAGCATCTTAATCTAGAGCAAAACCTGGTCGCCATTGAGGGGTTTGTCCATTCGCTCGCCTATTTGGACGCCAACGCCTCTACCAAAACAAAAGGCTTATTCGGGAAGTTATTTAAGTGACCTCCTTAAGCCTTCAGTTTTTCACAATGGGGATGATGCTGCTGTCGGGCATCGGGATGGGCGTGATCTTCGACGGTTATCGGGTCGTGTCGAATGAATTGCGCTTTCCGCGGTGGACGTTGCCGGTACTCGATATGGTGTACTGGCTCGCCGCAGCGCTTCTTGTTTTCCGTGTGCTGTACGCCAGCAACTACGGCGAGGTGCGGGCGTATGTTTTTATCGGCTTGCTTTTCGGTGTGCTTAGCTACTACTGGCTGCTGAGCAGACCGGTTATCCGAATAGTGAAATGGGTTATTGAAGCGGTACGAGCCTTAATCCGGTTCACCGTCCGGACTTTTGAGCTTCTTATCGTCAAGCCTATTATTTTGCTATATCGATTGGTTCGCGTATTAATTGGATTTGGGACTGCACTCACTATTTTCCTGTTAAAAATTGTGCTACAATTGGTAAGACCATTTTGGCTTCTGCTGCGTTTTCTATTAGGTCCTCTTATTCGTCCGCTATGGCGATGGCTTGGACCAAAGCTTGCCAGCTTGAAGTTCAAGGAGAGATGGGACAAACTGCAATCAGGCGTGATTAAATTATGGAAACGCCTGTTTTAGTTTTTGGGAGGTTTATGTATGACAGCTGCCACAGCCAATCCATCGACAGGGAACGCAGGATCCAAACGCCGTTTGCGCATTTGGGCGATGTTCGTCACTCTATTTTTGTGCTGGGCGGTGTATACCTTTATAGGACAAATCAAGGATTCCCGCACTACACAAGCCCAATTGACGGAGATCAAGAAGCAGGTAGACGAGGCCACCGTACAGTCCAAACAGCTTCAGCAGCAAATCGATCGGCTTAACGATCCCGAATATATCAGTCAACTAGCAACCAAAGAACAAGGGATGGTAACACCTGGAGAACAGCAGATTCAGGTCATTAAATAGACGCCACAACGGGTGAACGTCTGTTGACCTTACTTTGGCGATTAAGTTATAATCACGGTAGTAACGCTATTTAGCTTAGGGAGGAACATTTTATTTTATGGCAATTGAAGTAGGAGCCAAGTTAGAAGGCAAAGTGACAGGCATAACGCATTTCGGAGCATTCGTTGATTTGTCCGGGGGTGTCACAGGGCTCGTTCACATCTCGGAAATTGCCGATAACTACGTCAAAGACGTGAAGGATCACCTGAAAATTGACGATGTTGTTAAAGTCAAAGTGATCAACGTCGATAAAGACGGCAAGATCGGACTTTCCATCAAGCAGGCAGTCGACCGGCCAGAAGGCCAAGCAGCACCACAGCAACGTGAACCTCGTGTTGGCGGCGGCCACGGTGGGGGCGGCGGCGGAGGTTTTAACCGTGGAGGCGGCGGTCAAGACCGTGGTGGACGTCCTTTCAACAAGCAGTCGGCTGGCAGACCGTCTTACAACAAACCGTCATTCGAGGATAAAATGTCTCGCTTCTTGAAAGATAGCGAAGAACGGATTTCCTCCCTGAAGAAAAATACCGAAGGCAAACGCGGCGGACGCGGGGCTAAACGGGTCTAAAGCTGGATTTTATACAATCATATGAGGGCAGAACCTAAACGGTTCTGCCTTTTTTACCACAAGAGACCTTAAAAATTCCGTATAACCGGAATTTACGAGGTCTCTTTGGCGTTAAAACCTACCTCTGAGGCGCGGTCGCTCCTCTTCGAATTGCTACGATCAGGGTTTTCACACAGCATTCGGCGTTAAAACCTACATCTGAAGCGCGGTCGCTCATCCTCGGATTGCTACGATCAAGGTGTTCTCACCACAGCCTTCGGCGTTAAAACCTACATCTGAAGCGCGGGCGCTCCTCTTCGAATTACTTCGCTCAAGGTTTTCACACAGCATTCGGCGTAAAAACTAACCTTATCTCTAAACGGTTTATTCTTCCCTACCTCATTATCCCCCTTGTTTCTAATATCCTCAGACAGGGTAATAAAAATCATTCCAACTGACAAACTTCCGCATAAAATCAGTTTCCTACAGCCTCCGGTTGTCTACTCCAACGCTTTCCCAGCGTCATAAATAGCTTTTGCAGCCCCGCGCTCAGCTCCAAACCAGCCTTTTTCTATGCTCTCTATGCCTTTTTTCTAAAAATATACCTCTCCTCAAAAAAAAGTTTTAGTTCATTTCCCCGATTGTCCTTGCATTCCCGACAGCAGAAAACAAAGATTTTGTGTGTAGAAGAAGGCGCGACGCGACGTTTTTTGTTGAAGCAGCAGCCATGCCAATAGTCACGTGTAAGGTTTGGATTCAGTCGCGGCGCGGTTTTGAAAGCGTTGACATTTTGCGGACTGCCTATTTTCCATTTGTCGGAAAAAACTTATGCTTGCCCACGGTAAACTGACAAACTTCATACGGACATGCTCCTATAATTGGAAACACAATAAACCGAAATGGGTGGTGTTCGAGATGAAAAAAGAAAATGTCATTATGTTTCCTGCAGGTGAGCAACAAATGGGATGGGGACATTCCATAATGGAGAAGGGCCGCGGATGGTTATCTTCCAGAAGGATGGTACAGTTGGTGCTCGCAAAGAAATGGACCATTATGCTCGTGGGGCTTGGTTTCCTCCTTGGAAGGGCTGTGATTCTGGAATCGTTAATGCCCTTCGCGGCGGCTTATTTCGCAGTCGTCTACTTTCTTCGAAAAGACGCGTTCGCTTGGACGGCAGTCTCGCTGGTGGCCGGGAGCTGGTTCGCGGTTACGCCCGCACCCTTATGGATCGGGATGGAGCTCGCCGTTCTGTTCTTATTATTTAAAGGCCTGGAGGCTTACGAGAAGGCGGAGCTCGGGACTGCTCCCTTACTCGTCTTTATCTCCACCTTACTTGTGCAGCTATTTGGACTCTTCATAGGAGACACGATGAGCTGGTATGGGTTCATGATGGTGGTCGTCGAGGCGGCGCTTAGCTTTGTGCTTACGCTTGTCTTCATTCAGGCCATACCGGTTCTGACCATGTCGAAGAAGTCCGCTTCTCTCAAGAACGAGGAAATCATCTGCCTCATGATTCTCCTTGCCTCCGTCATGACCGGGGCGGTAGGGTGGCAAATATACGGTCTTTCCGTTGAACATATTATGTCGCGGTTCCTGCTCGTGCTGTTCGCACTTGCTGGAGGGGCTCCGCTTGGCGCCTGTGTCGGCGTAGTAGCCGGTCTGATTCTTAGCCTTGCGGATTTGAATGCCGTTGTGCAGATGAGTCTGCTTGCATTTGCAGGTTTGCTTGCCGGTCTTCTGCGGGAAGGCGGCAAAGCCGCGGTGGCCTTTGGCATGCTGCTTGGCACCTCGATCCTTGCTGTCTACGTCGGCAGCGGGTCGGATGTAATGACTTCAACCTGGGAGTCTGTGGCGGCAGCCGTTCTGCTTATGCTTACACCAAAAATTATGATTCGAACCATTGCCCGTTATGTTCCGGGTACAAACGAGCATGCTAAGAGCCAGCATGAATATGCCAAACGCGTGCGCGATGTGACCGCTGATCGGGTATCTCAATATTCGGAGGTGTTCAAACAGCTCTCCAAGAGCTTTGGCCAATTGAATAACACGGAAAACGTACCCGTGAAGCAAGAGGAGGAACTTAGCCATTTCATGCAGACGGTATCCGCGCGGAGCTGCGCCGACTGCCACCGGAACAAGGCTTGCTGGGAGGGCAAGTACTTCCAAACCTATCAGATGATGAAGGATATGATCACTGCGGTAGACGAGGATCGCATACCTACGCATAATATGCCGCGCACATGGTCGTCTCATTGCACGAAGCCGGCACAAGTGATCGGCATTATCGAGCAGGAGTACGAGCTTTATAGAAATGATATGCACTGGAAAAAACAAATATTCGATTCCCGCCAGCTTGTGGCGGATCAATTATCGGGCGTTTCGCAGGTGATGGAAGATCTGGCGCGCGAGATTAAGAGGGAGGGACAAACGCTTCACCTGCAGGAAGAACAAATCCGCGAAGCATTGGAGGGGTTGGGCTTATCTATTCAGGAGATTGAAGTCATAAATCTAGAGGAGGGGAATGTGGAGATCGAGCTTTACCACCACTTCGCAAGAGGATACGATGAGTGCCGCAAAATCATTGCTCCGCTCTTATCGGACATTCTTGGCGAACACGTAGCCGTCAAATCCGAAAGGCCGGCTGAGAAGAAAGGCGAACCGACGCTTGTTGTATTTGGGTCGGCCAAGGAGTTTGAGGTGGAGACCGGCATTGCCGGTGCCGCGAAAGGCGGCGATCTGCTGTCGGGAGACAGCTTCAGCATGCTCGAGCTTGGTAATGGCAAGTTTGCCGTAGCCATCAGCGATGGCATGGGCAATGGGGAGCGTGCGCGTCAAGAGAGCAGCGCAGCCCTGTCCATTTTGCAGCAGCTTCTGAAGTCCGGCATGGATGAGAAGCTGGCGATCAAATCGGTTAATTCAATCCTGCTCCTGCGATCGCCGGATGAAGTGTTTGCGACGATTGACCTGGCGATGATTGATTTATATACAGCCAAAACAACCTTTATGAAGATTGGCTCTACGCCAAGCTTTATTAAACGAGGGAACGAGGTGATTCCGGTAACGGCCAATAACTTGCCTGTCGGTATTTTGCAGGACATCGATTTTGATCTGATCTCCATGCCGCTGCAGCCGGGGGATACGATCGTTATGATGAGCGACGGCATTTATGACGCGCCGGGCCATGCGGTCAATAAGGAGATGTGGATGAAGCGGATTATTCACGAGCTCAAGACCGAGGATCCGCAAGAGATGGCCGATGCTCTGCTTGAGACCGTCGTAAGGTACCATGAGGGCGAGATTAATGATGATATGACCGTGCTTGTCGCGCGGATCGATAAACATTTGCCGGAATGGGCGTCATTCCGCTGGCCTGGGCTTACCCGGCTGGAACGGCCCCGTACGGTTAGCTGAAGGAGGTAGATGATAGATGGGAGGATGCAGGCTCTTAGGCTAAGGCGCGTCAGGGAGCGCTTGGCCGGGAGCCTTTTTGGCTTCTATCATTTCAAAGATGGCTTCAATACATAATTTCTTGGCAATCTAGCGGTTTATCCCTCGCTTCAAACGGCAAAACTAATAGAGAAAGTATGTTTGTTTGAAGAGGAGGCAAAGAACCATGAAGCAAATTTTGCTGATTACGGACGGCTGCTCGAATGTCGGGATGAGTCCTGTTGTAGCCGCGGCCCATGCCAAGGCGGAAGGGATTGCCGTAAACGTCGTAGGCGTTCTGGATTATGGTGACGTAGGCGAGCTTGGCGCATCGGAAATCGAAGAGATTGCCCGTGCCGGAGGAGGTCTTAGCAGGCTTGTAAATACGCGGCAGCTGTCGCAGACGGTACAAATGATGACGCGGAAAACAGCGGTACAAACGATTCAGCTTGCCGTGCAGAAGGAGCTGAAGCAGGTGCTCGGAAACGGTTCGATCGAAGCGCTCCCACCCGAGAAGCGGGGCGAGGTCGTACGAGTAATTGATGAACTTGGCGAGACATCGAAACTTCAAGTTGCCCTTTTGATTGATGCCAGCGCCAGCATGAAGCCGAAGCTTCGTGCCGTGGAGGAGGCGATTCATGATCTTATGTTAAGCCTGCAAGCGCGTCAAGGACATAGCGAGATTGCCGTCTTCCATTTTCCAAGTACCAAGTACGGCGAGGACTGCAAACTGGATCTGGAATGGACCGATAATTTAAAAGGTATTTCCTCTATATTTACGAAGTTGCCGATGAGTGGCACGACGCCGACCGGACCTGCGCTCATGCAGGTCATTGATTTTTACCGGCAGGGGGATTATGGTAAGAAGGGCAGAAACGATGATGAAACGGATGGGATGATGAGTGACTACGTCGTTTAAGTTAAATCTCCGTCGCGGTACCGTTATAACAGGGAAGTGGAAGCATTCCCGTTATCGCGTGGAGCGGCTTCTCGGAGAGGGAGCAAACGGCAAGGTGTATCTCGTTCATGCTGACCGCGGCTGGTGCGCGCTTAAAGTTGGAATGGATGCCATCGATCTGCAGTCTGAGATCAACGTGCTGCAGGCTCTCGAGAAGCAGGACCGCAAGCAGACCTATCTGTATGAAGTGGACGATCTGCTCGGACCGGACGGGAAAGAGTATCCTTTCTATATTATGAGGTACGTGCGCGGAGTAACGATTTCTGAGTTTTTGGCGAAAAACGGGCCGGAGTGGTTCCCCCTTATGGGGCTTAACCTGCTTGGCAAGCTTGCCGAGCTGCATCGCAAGGGCTGGGTGTTCGGCGATTTGAAGATCGACAATGTGCTGGTGGCCGACTACGGTTACGTCGAGCTAGTCGATTATGGCGGCGTAACGGCCATGGGCAAGGGGATTCGCCAATTTACCGAGATGTATGACCGCGGTTATTGGAATGCGGGCTCGCGTTCGGCGGATGCGAGATACGATCTGTTCTCATTTGCCGTACTTTGCATCATGCTCTATGAGCCGAAGAAACTCCAAGCGTTGTCGGGAGGTCTTCCGCAGATTCGCTCGGCCGAAGAGCTGGAACGTTTAATTGGCGAATGCAAAGGGCTGGCCCCCGTAGCGGGTTGGCTGAAGCAGGCGCTCTCCGGACGATTCTATGATGCTTCTGAAGGAGCGGAAGCTTGGCGGAGGCTGCTGCACCGCAAAGATACGCGGATCAAAAGCTCAAGGACGCCGGGCTGGCTCAAGGGTCTTGCCGCCGTTTCGGCGGTTGTGCTCGGCATTTCGGTTTATTGGCTGCTCCGCGGTGGTATATAAGCCATAGAAATAGAATTAACTAAAAGGGAACGGGGAGATACATACGCATATGGAAACGGGGGACCATAAGCTGCTGACCGAGATGATGAAATATGCAGCAAATGAACAGCTATGGTCGAAAGGCGACCGAATCGTGGCCGCTGTATCCGGCGGTCCCGATTCAATGGCGCTGCTGTACCTGCTTTGTTTGGCGGCGCGGCAGGAGCAGCTCACCATCATTGCTGCCCACGTCAATCATGGCTTCCGCAAGGAGGCATCGCTGCAGGAGGCGGAGGTTGTGCGTCAGTTTGCAGCGGAATTGGGCGTATCCTTTGAAATGATCGAGCTGGATATGCCCGCATACATAGAGGAAACAGGAATAAATGCGCAATCGGCATCCCGCGAGAAGCGCTACGCCTTTTTGCATGAGACGGCACATAAATACGGCGCAACGGCTATTGCCCTGGCCCATCACGCCGACGATCAGGCGGAGACGGTGCTCATGCGCGTCATCCGCGGCGCGGGCCTTACCGGACTTGCGGGCATGGCTGCGAAACGGCAAGAAAAAAACGTGGAACTTATACGTCCATTACTTCGTATGAACAAGTCAGACATTGTGCGCTACTGCGACGGGCACAGCATTCCTTACTGCCTCGACAGCAGCAATAATGAGCGTTACTATTTTCGAAATATCGTTCGGCTGGATGTAATCCCTTATCTTTCGCAATTTAATCCGCAGCTTTCCCATTCGCTCCGCCGGATCGCCGATGTGGCGGGGGCTGAGGATGAATGGATGGAGCATGAAGGGCAAAGGCTGCTTGCTTCCCTTGTGACGTCAACGCCGGATGAATGCAAGTTGGACGCGGGTGCGCTGTCAGGCCTTCATGTCGCTTTACAAAGAAGATTGATTAAACTAATATTAAATTATCTTTCGAAGGATGCAGAAATTGCCTCCTTTGATGCGATTGAGACAATGCGGCTGGCGGCAAGCCCAAAAGCCCCGAGTACCTGGCGATATGATGCAGGCTCGGGTGTTCGGTGCATCCGTGAGTATAGCAGCATACGGTGGGTTCGAGTGCTTAACGCATCAGACAGACCGTCTCCATATGCATACTCCATCCCCCATGACTCGGGGAAGGTTACCATTGCGGCTGGCGGACGTAGATTTTATGTGGAGCGTCTGAAGCGGGGGGATGCGGTGAAACCGGCGGGCAGGAACGAAGTTTGCTTTGATGCGGACAGTATCGCTTTTCCGCTGACGGTACGCAATCGGCAGCCCGGCGACCGAATTCAGGTTTTAGGATTAAACGGCTCCAAAAAAGTGCAAGATATGTTCGTTGACGAAAAGATCGCGCCTTCGGAGCGTGAAGCTTATCCGCTGCTTGTTGATGCGGAAGGCCAACTGCTCTGGATTCCGGGCATCCGTCGTTCCAGCCATGCGCTTACCGGTCATGAGACAACGGACTTCCTGTTCATTCGAATGGAGAACGAATAAGAAGCACTGCTGTATTCATAATTATAAAGTGAAAGATATAGGAGGATTTACATTTTGTTGAACGATATTAAAGAGGTACTCTACGACGAAGGACAAATTAAAGCGAAAGTGAAGGAACTCGGCGAGACGCTTAGCCGTGACTTCGACGGGCGAAATCCGCTCGTTATTTGCGTCCTCAAAGGTGCGTTTATTTTCATGTCCGACCTGGTCAAAGAGATGCCGATTAAACTTGAGATCGATTTTATGGCCGTATCGAGTTATGGGGCTTCGACCAAATCGTCGGGCGTCGTAAAGATTATTAAAGATCTTGATGCTTCCGTAGAAGGGCGAGACGTCCTGATCGTCGAAGATATTATTGACAGCGGATTGACGCTGAGCTATCTGATCGACGTGCTGGAGCGCCGCAATGCCAAGTCGGTAACGGTTGCAACGCTGTTCGATAAGCCTGCGCGCCGCTCCGTTGATCTGGAAGCGGACTACACCGGGTTCTCGTTGCCGGATGAGTTTGTTGTCGGCTACGGCCTCGATTACGCAGAGAAATACCGCAACCTTCCGTTCATTGGCATTCTGAAGCCGGAAGTTTACGAGAAATAGATTTTGCGGTTAAGCCGGCATGACTTCCCTTCGCTTCTTAGTTCTATTGAGATGGAAAGTCATGCTATGTTAAAATATTAGAAGCGTCTTGAGAGGAGGTAGGGGATGAATCGGATCATCCGTAACACTGGATTTTATTTGATCATCTTTTTAGTAACGGTTGGGATTATTCAGTTTATCAGCAGCCAAAATAATACTACCGTCGGAATTCGTTACGATCAGCTTCAACAAGCGATCAGTTCCAACAATGTGGAAGAACTGACCGTGAAGTACGATGGTTATACTTATTTGGTTTCAGGTAAATATAAAGAGCCACCTGCGGACTCCAAAAACGGAGAGAAGAATTTCTCCTCGCGGGTTGCTTTAGAAGCGGGAGAAGATATTCTCGCTGCACAGCAGCAACATGGATTCAAGTTGAACTACAAGCCTATGGACACACCAAGCATCTGGCTTACGTTCCTTACTTCCATAATTCCGTTTGTGATCATATTTATTTTGTTCTTCTTCCTGATGAATCAAGCCCAAGGCGGCGGCGGCAAAGTGATGAACTTTGGCAAGAGCCGCGCAAGGCTGTACAACGAAGAGAAGAAGCGCATCACGTTTGAGGATGTGGCAGGTGCCGACGAAGAGAAGCAAGAGCTTGTCGAAGTCGTTGACTTCCTGAAGGATCCTCGCAAGTTCAACGTGGTTGGCGCACGTATTCCGAAGGGCGTGCTCCTTGTAGGTCCTCCGGGTACAGGTAAAACGCTTCTTGCCCGTGCTGTAGCCGGCGAAGCAGGCGTACCGTTCTTCAGCATCTCCGGTTCGGACTTTGTGGAAATGTTCGTCGGTGTCGGCGCATCCCGTGTCCGCGACTTGTTCGAGAACGCGAAGAAAAACGCTCCTTGTATTATCTTTATTGACGAGATTGATGCAGTTGGCCGTCAGCGCGGCGCCGGACTTGGCGGCGGACATGACGAACGTGAGCAAACGCTCAATCAATTGCTCGTTGAAATGGACGGTTTTGGTGCCAATGAAGGCATTATTATCGTCGCTGCGACGAACCGTCCGGATATTCTTGACCCGGCGCTTCTTCGTCCGGGACGTTTCGACCGTCAAATTACGGTTGACCGTCCAGACGTAAAAGGCCGCGAAGCGGTACTGAAAGTACATGCGCGCAACAAGCCTTTGGCTAAAGACGTTAAGCTTGACGTCATCGCCAAACGTACGACAGGCTTTACCGGTGCGGATTTGGAGAACCTGCTGAACGAAGCGGCCCTCCTAGCTGCCCGCCGCAACAAGAAAGACATTGCGATGCAAGAGGTTGATGAAGCGATTGACCGCGTTATCGTTGGTACGGAGAAGAAGAGCCGTGTCATCAGCGAGCGCGAGAAGCGTATCGTCGCTTATCACGAAGCAGGTCATACTATTGTTGGTTACTTCTTGGAACATGCCGACGCGGTGCATAAAGTTACGATTATTCCACGCGGACGCGCTGGCGGTTATGTCATTATGCTTCCGAAGGAAGACCGCATGCTTGTAACGAAGCAAGAGCTGCTTGATAAAGTAACGGGTCTGCTTGGCGGACGTGTTGCAGAAGAGTTGTTTATCGGCGAGATTGGTACTGGCGCTTACAGCGACTTCAAGCAAGCTACTGGCATCGTACGCAGCATGATTATGGAATACGGTATGAGTGATAAGCTAGGACCAATGCAGTTCGGCCAAACGCAAGGTCAAGTGTTCCTAGGCAGAGATCTTGGCCACGAGCAGAACTACTCGGATAAGATCGCTTATGAGATCGACCAAGAGATGCAAAACTTTATCAATGATTGCTACACTCGTGCGAAGCAATTGTTGACGGAGAAGACAAGAGAAGTTCATCTGATCGCTCAAACGCTTCTTAAAGAAGAGACGCTCGAGCTCGAACAGATTAAGAATCTCATCGAATCCGGCGCTCTTGAAGGCGGCGAATCGCCAACCGGAGAAGGAAGCGGATCGGCTGAATCGACCTCCGAGCCAATCGTTGATACCATTGGCGGCGTCAAGGTTCGCATTCAAACCCGTGAAGCAGGCGATATTACGCCTCCTGATCTGGACGAACAAAAGCCAGACGACGAAGATCCAAACAAAGGGTCCTAATAAACAAACAGCTGTCTTATGTTTGCTTTGTAGCAGACATGAGGCAGCTGTTTTTATGTGCAATGGTTATCGTTCGGATATAAGGGGTATTAAAAAGAGTCTAACTGAAGGGATGTTAGTTACTTGTTCAGTATTTTCTAATAAACCTGCACAAATGTTACATATTTATAGGTATTAAAGTTGAACATAATTTCTGTGTCAAATTAGGTGACATAATATGATTGACGGCTGTTAGATTGTAATTATAATTAAGGAGAATAGTGGCGGTGGACATCAAGAATAATAAAGATAGTGCAATTGCCCTAACAAAATAAAAAGCAGGGGAGAGATATGGAATGAAAAAACAGGTTGGTTTAATGGTCATGATCATCCTGGCACTGACAGTCGTGTTGTCCGCATGCGGCAGCAAGAACGACAACGGTGCCAACAACTCAAACACAGGCAGCAACGCAGGTTCTGCTTCCCCAGAAACATCTGAAGCGCCAGCTTCCAAGCTGAAAATCGGTATGGTTACAGACGTTGGCGGCGTTAACGACAAATCCTTTAACCAAAGCGCTTGGGAAGCTCTGAAGAAAGTAACGGCTGACACAGGCGTAGCGACAAAATATCTTGAATCCAAAGGCGATGCCGACATGGAGCCGAACTTGAAGGCTTTCGTATCGGAGAAATATGATATGACTTGGGGGATTGGCTTCCTGTTCACGGATGCTATGACTAAAGTCGCAACTGAAAACCCGGACTCCAAATTTGGTCTGATCGACGCGGCAGTAGAGCTTCCTAACGTTGAATCCGTTGCATTTGCGGAGAACGAAGGTTCTTACTTGGTAGGCGTAGTTGCGGGCCTGATGACAAAAACGAACAAAATCGGTTTCGTTGGCGGCATGGAAATTCCGGTCATCAAGAAGTTCGAAGCTGGCTTTAAAGCCGGTGTTGCAGCAGTAAACCCAGATGCAGCAAAAGCAATGAAAATCAACTATGTAGGCGACTTCTCCAAGCCTGACCTTGGTAAACAAGCGGCTGCAACGATGTATGACGCTGGCGTCGACATCATTTTCCACGCTTCCGGCGCATCCGGTAACGGCGTATTCAACGAAGCAAAATCCCGTAAAGACGCTGGCAAAGACGTATGGGTTATTGGCGTTGACAAAGACCAATCCCTTGAGTTCGGCGACGCAATCACACTGACTTCCATGATGAAGGGTGTAGAGGCGGCTGTTTATAAAATTTCGACGGATCTGATCAACGGTACATGGAAAGGCGGTCAAGTCGTTACGCTTGGTCTGAAAGACAACGGCGTAGGCTTGCCAGATACTTCTACGAAAAACGTTCCAGCTGATGTATTGGCTAAAGTTGAAGAATACAAACAAAAAATCATCAGCGGCGAGATTACAGTGCCTACCGAATAATTTTCTAACCGAAAATGTTTGGATGTCGCTGTGTCAAGGCAAGGCCGGCACCAGCCGGCCTTGTCCTTTTTTGCCGTACAGGTAGAAAACCGGGGGGATGATGAAGAATGGTCCGGAGCACAACGGCTGTTGAACTAAAAGGAATAACGAAACGTTTTCCGGGGTTAGTAGCCAATGACAACATCAATTTTGAATTAAAAAAAGGCGAGATTCATGCGCTGCTTGGCGAGAACGGAGCAGGCAAATCAACGCTGATGAATATTTTGTTCGGCTTGTATCAGCCGGATGAAGGCGAGATTTGGGTTAATGGCAACAAGACCGTCATTGACGGGGCAGGTAAAGCAATTGAACTTGGCATTGGCATGGTGCATCAGCATTTCAAGCTTGTGCAGCCGTTTACGGTTGCGGAAAATATCGTGCTCGGCAACGAGCCGTCTAAAGTCGGTTTCTTGAAATACCGGAAAGCGAATCAGAGAGTTCGGGATTTGTCCGAGCGTTATGGATTGAAAGTAGATCCGCAAATGCGGATTAAAGATATTACGGTCGGCATGCAGCAACGGGTGGAGATTCTGAAAACCTTGTACCGCGGCGCCGATATTTTGATCTTCGACGAGCCTACAGCCGTACTTACGGTTCAGGAGATCGAGGAATTAATTGAAATTTTGCGCAGCCTGTCGGCGGAAGGGAAATCGATTATTCTGATTACCCATAAGCTGAAGGAAGTTATGGCGCTGGCCGACACGGTAACCGTTATCCGAAGAGGCAAGGTTATCCGCACGCTTCCGACATCGGAGACCAATGAGCGTCATTTGGCCGAGCTTATGGTCGGTAGGGATGTCAATTTCCAAGTTGAGAAGTCGAAGCAAGAACCGGGCGATGTTGTGCTGTCTGTTGATTCCCTGCAAATGAAGGGCGAGCAGAGCAAGAACGTGCTTGACGGCCTAGGCTTTGAAGTTCGTGCAGGTGAAATTCTCGGGATCGCGGGCGTAGACGGCAACGGGCAAAGCGAGCTTGTTTATGCGATTACCGGTATGCGCAGCGTTAATGGCGGCAGTATTAAGCTTAATGGCAAGGATATTACGAACCGTACGCCGCGCGAAGTTTCGGTTGCGGGCGTAAGCCATATTCCGGAGGACCGGCATAAGCATGGTTTAGTGCTTGACTTTACGCTTAGCGAGAATATGATTCTCGGCAATTATTTCGACCCGCAATTCGGCAAGAACGGCTTTATCGACTTCAAAGCGATGGATGTGCTGGCTCAACAGCTGGTCACCGAGTTTGACGTTCGTGGTTCGGGTATTCACGCGAAAGCCCGGTCTTTGTCCGGCGGCAACCAGCAGAAGGCGATTATTGCCCGGGAATTGTGGAAAAACCCGGATTTGCTTATTGCGGTTCAGCCGACACGGGGTCTGGATATCGGCGCGATCGAATACGTACATAAGCGGTTAGTGGAAGCTCGCAATCAAGGGAAGGCGATTCTGCTCGTTTCCTTTGAGCTCGATGAGCTGTATGCTTTGTCCGACCGGATTGCGGTTATGTACGAAGGACGAATAATGGGCGAAGTGGATGTCGACAACCGTGACGATCAGCAGCTGGGCCTCATGATGGCAGGCGATGCAGCAGCGGCTGCAACCGCGGAAGGGAGGAAGTAGAACGTTATGAACACAATGAGAAAAATTTTCGACAAGTCTTCCTTCCTGGTGCCGCTTGTGGCCATCATCCTTGGTCTACTCTGCGGCGCGCTTGCGATGTACGCCGGCGGATACGATCCTTGGCTGGCTTATAGCTCTTTGCTGAAAAAATTGTTCGGAAGCCCTTACGACATCGGCGAGGCAATCCGGGCGATTACGCCGCTTATCTTTACAGGTATCGCGGTAGCTTTTGCTTTCCGTACGGGACTTTTCAACATTGGCGCTGACGGTCAGTTCATTATGGGGATGACAGGCGCAACGATCGTTGGGGTAACGCTTGATTTGCCTTGGTATATCCATGCTCCGCTTGCGATTATCGTCGGCGGTCTGTTTGGCGGCTTGTGGGCGGCGCTCGCCGGTTACCTGAAGGCGGCACGCGGCGTGAACGAGGTTATTTCCTCCATCATGCTGAACTGGATTGCGCTTTTCTTGTCCAACTATATCGTAGGTACTTATCTCGTATTGGAAGGGCAGCAAAAGTCTAAACCGCTTCATGAGTCATCGCTTGTTACGATCAAATGGCTCTCCGAGAGCATGGGCAATGCCCGCATGCATTGGGGAACTCTCATAGCACTTCTTGGCCTGATCGTGTTTTATGTTGTGTTGTGGCGCACGAAAAAAGGCTACGAGCTCCGCGCGGTTGGTCTCAATCCAAACGCAGCCTTGTACGCCGGCATGAACGTGAACCGCACGATTATCACTTCCATGTTCATTAGCGGCGTCTTCGCCGGTCTAGGCGGCGTCTTCGAAATTCTCGGCGTTTTCGGTTACCAGACGGTCATGGCCTCTTCTTGGGGGTATGGCTTTGACGGGATCGCGGTAGCCCTTCTGGGGGGCAACACGCCGATTGGCGTATTCCTTGGCGCGATTCTGTTTGGCGGCTTAAGTTACGGCTCCGCGGGCATGAGCTTCGGCGCGGATGTACCGCCTGAAATCGTCCGTATCGTTATTGGCTCTATCATTTTCTTTGTTGCTTCGCATGGACTTGTGAAGTTCTTCCTGAAGCCATTTATGGCACGCCGTTCGGGCAAAAGTAAGTCGGAAGGAGGCGGTGCACGATGAACGCAATGGATACGATTGGACAATTAATCAGCATTACGCTTGTCTTCTCGACAGCGCTCATCTTCACCGGTCTTGGCGGTCTCTTCTCGGAACGGTCCGGTGTCGTTAATATCGGTCTTGAAGGTCTTATGATCGCGGGCGCATTTGGAGCTGCCGTATTTACCGATCAAGCCATTAAAGGCGGAATGACGCATGGTGCTCCATGGATTGGTCTGATTGCCGGTCTCGTCTTAGGTCTTGTTGTTTCTCTGCTGCACGCAGTGGCGACCATTACGTTCCGCGCTGACCAGACGATCGTTGGGGTCGTTATCAATATTTTGGCGGCGGGCCTTGCCGTTTATTTGACAAAAAGCTTGTATGAAGGTTCCGGTCAGACTCCTACTCTGGAGTATGTATTTAATCCAGTTGCAATTCCGGGGCTGTCGGATATTCCGCTCTTGGGCAAAGGAATCTTCACGGCTTATCCAACCACGTATATTGTGATCGGGGTCGTTATTCTCAGCTATATCGTACTCTACCGTACAACCTTTGGTCTGCGTCTTCGTGCCGTCGGCGAACATCCGAGCTCGGCCGATACCGTCGGCATCAGCGTAACGAAGTATCGCTATATCGGCGTTATGCTGAGCGGCGCGCTTGCCGGTCTTGGCGGCGCAACAATCGCTTTGACGACAACGAGCAACTTTGCGCACAATACGATTTCGGGGCAAGGCTTTATCGCGATTGCGGCTGTAATCTTTGGCAAGTGGAACCCGCTTGGCGTAGCCGGAGCGGCGCTCTTCTTCGGGATGGCGCAGGCGCTTCGGAACTGGGCGCAGCTGTTCGAGTGGTCGCACCATATTCCGAATGAATTTTTCTACATGCTGCCGTATCTGCTGACGTTGATCGTCCTTGCGGGCGCAGTTGGCCGTTCGTCGGCGCCAGGCGCGCTTGGCGAGCCATATGATCCGGCGAAGAGATAGCTGGAATCCACATAAATAATCGCTAAAATCCTCTTCTCCGCCGCTAAGCAACAATCGCCGCGGGGAAGAGGATTTTTTCTTTCTATATAGCATTGACAGCATCCTGCACCTGGAGTAAATTAAACCTTAACAAAAGAATCATAAATGGACATTGACTTTGAAGTACTTTGTGCATGAATTCACAAAGTGTGGATAGCCATATTCGGAATGGGACTTACCGCCCATCCCTCATAAGAGGAGAGGATTAACTGTGGAAGCACTGGCGCTGGAACGCAAGGCGGAACAGAATCGAGAACTGCGTGAACGGCTCATGCAATTGAAGAAAGAGCGTAATGCAATTATTCTTGCTCATTATTATCAACGGGACGAAATTCAAGAGGTGGCCGATTTCCGCGGGGATTCTTTCCTGCTTGCGCAGAAGGCTGCTCAAACCGATGCGGATGTCATTGTTTTTTGCGGCGTTCATTTTATGGGCGAAAGCGCGAAAATTTTGGCACCGAACAAAACGGTTATTATTCCCGACGAACGCGCCGGTTGTCCGATGGCGGACATGGTTAACGTAGACGGCTTGCGCAAGCTGAAAGCGCAACATCCGAATGCGACCGTCGTTACGTATATTAACTCTTCTGCGGAGATTAAGGCGGAAACGGACATTTGCTGTACATCGGCGAATGCTGTTAAGGTTGTCAACTCGGTGGAAGGCGATGAAGTCATCTGGGTACCGGACAAAAACCTTGGCCATTATGTGCAACAGAATACCGACAAAAAGATGATCATCTGGGAAGGGTATTGCAACACCCATGACATGCTTACGGTCAAAGACGTTGAGGAAATGAAAGCGAAATATCCGAACGCTCAATTTGTCGTGCATCCGGAATGCCGTCCTGAAGTCGTTGAGCTTGGCGATTTCGTCGGCAGTACAACAGCAATTATTAAATATTGCAAGGAATCGGATTGCCAGGAGTTTATCGTCGGCACGGAAGACGGTACCGGCTACCAGCTTCGTCTGGACAGCCCGAACAAAACGTTCCATTTTGCATCCAAATATCTGGTTTGCCCGAACATGAAAGTGAACAACTTGAAGAAGCTGGTGAAATGTCTGGAAACCATGCAACCTCAAATCTACGTTCCTGACCATGTTGCAGATCAAGCTCGTAAGTCCCTGGAGCGCATGTTACTCGTTAAATAGGAGGAGCATGCGCTACTCCTATGCTTGGAGGCGCGTTACTATGATGATACCTAGATATCTTGTTGATCTGTCGCTTGAGGACTTGCCGGTTGTGGAGAAGGACGTTCTTGTTATCGGGGCCGGCATCGCCGGTCTTTTTACCGCGCTTCGGGCAAGCGATAACGAGCAATCAGTTCTTATGATTACGAAAAAATCGCTGCTCGACAGCAATACGCGGTATGCCCAAGGCGGCATCGCGGCGGTTATCTCGGATGAGGACTCGCCGGATTATCACCGTGAGGATACGCTTATTGCCGGCGCGGGGCTCTGCTCGGAAGATGCCGTTAACGTACTGGTCCATGAAGGACCGGAAGGCGTAAACAATCTGATTAGCATGGGAACCCGGTTTGACCTCGAGAATGGCGAGTTTGCGCTTACCAAGGAAGGGGCGCATAGCCAGCGCCGCATATTGCATGCTAATGGCGATGCTACGGGATATGAGATCGTGCGTGCCCTATCGGAGAAAGCGACAGCAGATCCGGGCATTGAAGTATGGGATGATCATTTTGTTATTGATCTTGTTACGCAGGACGGGGAGTGCTGCGGGGCGATTGTGCAGAAGCCGGATGGGCATCGCTTGTATGTGCGAGGCAAGGCGACGATTCTTTGCTCGGGCGGAACAGGCCAATTATACCGTTACACGACCAATCCGGAGGTAGCAACCGGCGACGGCGTAGCCATGGCTTACCGGGCGGGCGCGCTTGTACAGGATATGGAGTTTGTTCAGTTTCATCCAACATCGCTATGTTACCCGGGTGCGCCGCGTTTTCTAATCTCGGAGGCGGTTCGCGGTGAAGGCGCGTATCTGCGCAATATACGGGGCGAACGGTTTATGGACCGCTATCATCATCAGCTCGAGCTTGCGCCGCGGGATGTGGTGGCGCGCGCCATCGTCAGCGAAATGGAAGAGACCAAATCAACGTTTGTCTATTTGGATATTACGCATGAATCGCCGGATATGGTGAAACATCGTTTTCCAACGATCTATGAGTTCTGTTTGCAGTTTGGGCTTGATTTGACGACCGACTGGATTCCGGTTGCTCCGGCTGCCCATTACATGATGGGCGGAGTCAAAACCGACTTATTCGGGGAAACCAATATAAGAAGACTATTTGCATGCGGGGAAGTATCATCGACCGGCGTCCATGGCGCGAACCGTCTGGCTAGCAACTCGCTGTCGGAAGCGATCGTGTTCGGTAAGCGGATCGTGGACCGCATCATGGCGTTGTCTGCGCTTGAGACCAAACCTGTCATTGCTAATGAGCAACCGCGCAGCAGCATGCCTATGCAAGCTGTCGTTGAGAAGCGGTTGAAGCTGCAGAAGGTGATGGTCAGGTATGCCGGCCTTCGCCGCTCCGCCCAAGGCCTTGGAAAAGGGCTTGAAGAATTGAAACGGCAGCTGCCGTTTTTCCAAACGGTCCTGACCAAACGTGAGGAATACGAGTTCGCGAACCTGCTGACCTGCGCGATTCTGACGACGGAATCTGCGCTCGAGCGGGAAGAGAGCCGCGGCGGGCATTACCGGGAGGACTTCCCGGAGAAAAACGATGCGGTATGGCGTAAACATACGGTTAAGCGTCGGCTGCAAGGATTGACGGAGGAGCGATTTATTCATGTTTGATACAACGTTCGGCACCTATAACCATGCCCTGCGGGAGCAGATCCGCAGCTGGCTGGCTGAAGATATCGGCAGCGGAGATATTACGACCGCAACAACAATTCCGGTAGGCTCGCAATCTACGGCCGTAATCCATGTGAAGGAGAGCGGCGTGATTGCCGGCCTGCCGGTTGCCCGTCTAGTTTTTGAAGTTGTTGATCCTGCGCTTCGGTTCCAAGCGAAAGTAAGCGACGGAGACCATGTAGACAAAGGAACGGTGATTGCGACCGTTGAAGGCAGCACGCATAGCTTGCTTACCGGTGAGCGGCTTGCCCTTAACCTGATGCAGCGTATGTCCGGCATAGCCACCAAGACGAACGCTTTTGTAACGGCACTGGAAGGATTGCCGGTTCGGCTCGTGGATACGCGCAAAACAACGCCGGGCCACCGGATGCTCGAGAAATATGCGGTCCGAGTCGGCGGAGGTGCAAATCACCGTTTTGGTTTACATGATGCCGTAATGATCAAAGATAATCATATCAAAGGTGCGGGCGGAATCCGCCAGGCTGTCGAAGCATCCCGAGCGGCGATTCCCCATACAATGAAAATTGAAGTAGAAGCGGAGTCGTTAGAGCAGGTTGAAGAAGCGCTGGCATGCGGCGCCGACATTATTATGCTCGACAATATGGCTCCCCCTCTAATGACCGAAGCCGCCAGTCTTATTAAATCCCGTGCTCCTCATGTTATAGTTGAAGCATCGGGCAACGTGCGGCTGGATACGGTACGGACGATTGCAGCCTGCGGCGTTGACGTCATTTCCGTTGGCGGATTGACCTATTCGTTTAACGCCATTGATATCAGTCTAGATTTGAATGCAAAAAAAGGAGGCGCTCCCTCGTGATCTTGGTTATCGATGTGGGCAATACAAACATCGTTCTGGGCGTCTATAAGGGCAAGGAATTGCTCCATCATTGGCGGCTGAGCACCAATCGCTCGGCAACCGTTGACGAGTACGGCATGAACATTCATAACCTGTTTCATTATGCGGGTATCCGGATGGAACAGATTGAAGGGGTCATTATTTCTTCGGTTGTTCCGCCGCTTATGCGCGCGCTAGAGCAGCTGTGCATGAAATATTTGCGCAAGATGCCGCTAGTTGTTGGGCCTGGCATTAAGACGGGTCTTAATATCCGTTATGAGAATCCGCGCGAAGTTGGCGCAGACCGAATCGTAAACTCGGTTGCGGGTATCGTGAAATATGGCTCGCCGCTTATTGTTGTGGATTTTGGAACGGCGACAACTTTTGATTATATCGATGCGTCGGGCAGTTATTTGGGCGGTGCCATCGTTCCGGGTATCGGCATCTCTACGGAAGCCTTGTACCAGCGCGCAGCAAAGCTGCCTCGCATTGAACTGGTGAAGCCAAAGAGCGTTATCGGCCGCAATCCGGTAACTTCCATGCAGGCAGGCATTATTTACGGATACGCCGGACAAGTAGACGGAATCGTGAATCGGATTAAGAAGGAATTCCAGGTTAACCCCCGCGTAGTCGCGACAGGCGGACTGGCGGAGTTAATTAGTACGGAATCGGAAACGATAGAAGAAGTCGATCCACTTCTGACGTTGGAAGGATTGCGCATTATTTACGAACGGAATCAGGAGGGATAACAAGATGGAGCAGTTACAGGACGTACTCGTACGGGGTACGGCGTGGGGAGGTAAAATTCGCGTATTTGCAGCACGCACAACGCAGCTCGTAAGCGAGCTTCAGCGCCGTCATCAGACATTGCCGACCGCAACAGCCGCATTCGGACGGACCGCAACAGCCGCTTCGATTATGGGAGCGATGCTGAAGGGCGAAGAACAGCTTACGGTTAAAGTAAAAGGGGACGGTCCAATCGGCCAAATCGTTGTTGATGCCAATGCGCACGGCGAAGTACGCGGTTATGTCGATAATCCGGATGTCCTGCTGCCAAGCAACCAGCATGGGAAAATCGACGTAGCCGGCGGCGTGGGCACGAACGGTTATCTTCATATTATTAAGGATCTTGGTCTTAAGGATCCGTATCTGGGCAGCGTACCGATTGTTTCTGGCGAGCTTGGCGAAGATTTCACTTATTATTTCGCCGTATCCGAACAGACGCCTTCCGCGGTTGGCCTTGGCGTGCTTGTGGCGCCGGAAGGTCAAGTGATTCACGCAGGCGGATTTATTATTCAGTTGTTGCCGGGTCTAACGGACGAGGAAATTACCCGTCTTGAACAAGCCGTAGGGTCGATCCCGCAAGTGACGCAACTTCTCGAGCAGGGAGAGACGCCGGAAGGCATTTTGCGCCGGTTGGTAGGAGACGATCTCCACATCCATGATACTTTGGAATTGAAGTTCCAGTGCAAATGCTCGCGCGAGCGCGTGGAACAAACGCTGCTCAGCGTTGGAGCGTCGGAGCTTGAGCAGATTATCGAGGAAGACGGCAAGGCAGAACTCGTCTGCCATTATTGCAATGAGGCTTATACGTTTGACCGGGAACAGCTCCAGCAGCTGCTGGAACAAGCGAAGCCAAACTTCGTGCAATAATGCCGGAGGCATTTAAGGAAATGAAGAAACACGGGGTATTGAAAGCAGTTGTTGTCCTTCAAGCGATTTGTATGATCGTTCTAAGCGTAGCGGTTATTGTGAAGCTGTCTCCGTTCTCGGACGATCCCGAGCCGCTTGATCCCGATTCGGAGACAAAAGCCGAGGCCGGTGACAAGCCAAGTGAGGGAATTGCCGCAACGGTAGGAGGCGTCCCGATATCGGAAGCTGATCTTGTGGACCAGCTTAGGAGGCAGTACGGCGATAACGTGCTGCGCACGATGATGGTTCACAAGGCTATTGATTTGGAAGCAGATGCCCAAAAGCTCAACGTGACCTCTGAAGAGGAGGACCGTGAGCTGGCCTCCATGATCGAAGGTTATGACAGCGAAGAAGTTTTTTATGAAGTGATGCAAGAACAGCTCGGCATGACCAAGACCGACGTCCGTGAAGATGTCAAGTATCGGCTGCTACTGGAGAAGATCGCGATTCTTACGGTCAATTTATCCGAAGTGGAGATACAAAACTACATAACGGAGCATTCCTCCCAATTCGAGGGCAGATTGAGGCTTCATCTTCAATGGATTGTTACCGATTCCGAGAAGGAAGCGGAGGAGGTTCTTGACCGGCTCGGGGATGGAGATTCGTTTGACCAGCTCGCGATAACCTATTCAAACGACGCGAATACGTCGGAATCGGCTGGCGATCTGGGGCTGATTGACTCGGATGATCCGTTTTATGATGCCGGCATGCTGGAGGAAGCAAGCCGGCTTCAGACCGGCGAGACGACAGGGCCGATTCAGGTGCCGCAAGGTTATGCCATTATCCGGCTGCTCGAAAGACAGAAGACCGAAGGCCTAACGGGTCATATTTTATATGATTCGGCACGCAAAGAGCTGGCTCTCTCCAAAGCAAAGCCGCTTAACGAAATCGAGGATGATTTACTAGAGAAATACAACGCAGACATTACCCCTTAGAACTCTTAAATAAATCATCTTAAAGCCGCCGTTATGGCGGCTTTTTTCTCCAGTTACCTTATCCTGTAAATTTGACAAAGAAACTATTGACAACGGATACAGGAGATTGATAAGATGTTATTAGTGAAAAACCAACTAAATTAGTCGGAATAAGGGAGGCAATTATTCTCATGGCTAGAATCGTTAACAGCGTAACTGAACTTATTGGTGATACACCTCTTGTCCGTTTAAACCGCCTTGTACCGGAAGACAGCGCGGAGATTTACGTGAAGCTTGAGTACCAGAACCCAGGCGCTAGCGTTAAAGACCGCATTGCGATCAGCATGATCGAAGTAGCGGAGCAAGAAGGCCGTCTGAAACCAGGCGACACAATCGTTGAACCTACTAGCGGCAACACGGGTATCGGTCTTGCGATGGTAGCTGCTGCAAAAGGATATAAAGCGATCCTCGTTATGCCTGAAACAATGAGCATCGAGCGCCGCAACCTGCTTCGTGCCTATGGTGCGGAACTGGTTCTGACACCAGGTTCGGAAGGCATGAACGGTGCCGTTCGCAAAGCGGAAGAGCTTGCGAAAGAAAACCCTTCTTACTTCATTCCGCAACAGTTCAAGAACCAAGCTAACGTGAAGGTTCACCGCGAAACAACAGGTCCGGAAATCGTAGAAGCGATTAACTCGCTGGACGGCAAACTGGATGCTTTTGTTGCGGGTATCGGTACTGGCGGTACAATCTCGGGTACAGGCGAAGTACTGAAGAAGAACTTCGAAGGTATCAAGATCTACGCGGTAGAGCCTGCTGCATCCCCGATTCTGTCGGGCGGCAACCCAGGTCCTCATAAAATTCAAGGGATCGGCGCTAACTTCGTGCCGGATATCCTGAACCGTGAGATCTACGACGGCGTTATTACCGTTGAGAACGAAGAAGCATTCGAATATGCTCGCCGTGCCGCAAAAGAAGAAGGTATCCTGTGCGGTATTTCTTCCGGCGCCGCAATCTATGCTGCTCTGAAAGTAGCGAAAGAGCTTGGCAAAGGCAAACGCGTTATTGCGGTTGTTCCTTCGAACGGCGAACGTTACCTGTCGACGCCTCTGTTCAACTTCGAGAACTAATATTGTCTCCTTCTACAAGTCCCCATTCTTGCGAATGGGGCTTTTTGACGTTTGTTTAGCCATTTTGTATACTTAGCAAAACATACCTGATCGGAGGAAAATGACATGATCACCGCACTTTCGCAGTGGGTCTTATGGCAGAGAGAAGAGAGCTATACAACCTTGCCGCTGCTAAAGCGTATTCCGCTTGGAGCGGTTATGGTGGATTCGTGGGAGTCGGCATGGCGCGCGGCTTCTCCGCATGCTTTTGTGCTAGAGAGCGGCAAGGACGGACGATATACCTATTTAGGGCTCCATCCGGAAGGGGTTATTCGCGGTAAAGGCCTAAATGCCCGGTCAACGGAATGGAATTCCGAGGGCCATGTGCAATCAGAACAAGATTGGGATGGCAAACCTTTAGAAATCGTAAGACGTTGGATGGAACCGTACCGTTCGCCGAAATTTGAAGAGGGGCCCAAGTGGACCGGAGGCTGCGTAGGCTTCTGGAGCTATGACGTCATTCGTTCGATTGAGCGGCTGCCCGAGCTTGCGGAGGATGATACGGGACTTCCGGATTACCTGTTCCTGCGAATGAACCGGATCTGGATTGTCGATCAGCAGGAGAAAATGCTGTATTGTGCCGTGCATACACCGGTTACCGGGGAGGAAGACGCAGCGCAATTACAGGCTAAGCACAAGAAAGCGACGCAACTAGCCGATGAGATGGATCATTTCTGGCAGCAGCACGTGCAGCGTCAGGACGGCGTGGCAGCTGCGGTTCGCGAGGAACGTAGACAATTCACGGCTAGCGATAGCCTTCACATCGACGTAGAGTCGGTAGAGGGCATCACCTCGCCGTTCAGGAAAGACGCATTTATGGATGCTGTACGCCGGATCCAGCAATACATCGGACAGGGCGACGTATTCCAGGTTAACTTGTCGCAGCGGCAGAGCCGGAAGGTAAACTCATCGCCGGAGGAGCTGTACGAGTGGCTTCGTATTTTTAACCCTTCGCCCTATATGGGCTTTCTGCGTTGTCCGGATTTCCAGCTTGTCTCGGCATCTCCCGAGCTATTGGTCGAGCAGAACGGCAATAAGCTGGCGACGCGGCCGATCGCAGGCACGCGCCGGCGGGGGCGTACGGAAGAGGAAGACCGCATGATGGCGGAGGAACTCCGCACAAGCGAGAAGGAACGGGCAGAGCATATTATGCTGGTTGATTTGGAGCGGAACGATCTGGGAAGGATCTCTGAGTTTGGCTCGGTAAAAGTCGAAGAGCTGATGGTTATCGAATATTACTCTCACGTTATGCATCTGGTATCGCAGGTGGATGGCCGCCTCGCGGAGGGCAAGGATGCGTTTGATGTTATTGCGGCAACCTTCCCGGGCGGAACGATTACCGGAGCTCCGAAAATCCGGACGATGGAAATCATCGAGGAGCTAGAACCAGTGCGGCGCGGACCCTATACGGGATCGCTAGGATGGATTGACTATAATGGAGATATGGAATTTAATATAATAATAAGAACAATGGCGGTAAAAGACGATGTCGTCCATATTCAGGCCGGAGCGGGGATTGTCATTGATTCCGATCCGGAGCGGGAGTATTACGAATCGTTGAATAAAGCGAAGGCGTTATGGAAGGCCATTCAATACAGCGAGCGGTTTGCGGAGCAGACAAGCCGGGCATAACGCGCTAAGCGATATACAAAGGGGGAGCAGGAGCGATGATTCTAGTAATTGATAATTATGATTCGTTTACGTACAACTTGGTGCAGTATTTAGGTGAACTAGGCGAAGAGGTTGTCGTGAAGCGGAATGACGAGATTGATTTGGAAGGCATTGAGGCGCTGAGACCTGACCATATTCTAATCTCGCCAGGGCCTTGCTCTCCGAATGAGGCTGGAATCAGTCTATCGGTTATTGAGCGTTTCAAAGGCATTATTCCGATCTTTGGCGTCTGTCTGGGCCATCAGTCGATCGGACAAGCGTTTGGCGGCGATGTTGTGCGCGCGGAGAAGCTGATGCACGGCAAGACATCCGAAATCCACCATGACGGCAAAACGATCTTTGAAGGTCTCCCCTCCCCGTACACGGCTACCCGTTACCATTCTCTGATCGTGAAGCGCGAGACGCTTCCGGATTGCCTGGAGATTAGCGCGGAGACGGCGGAAGGCGAAATTATGGGACTGCGCCATAAGGAATATCCGATTGAAGGCGTACAGTTCCATCCCGAATCGATCATCACGCAGCATGGACACGATATGTTGCGCAATTTCCTTAAGCTCAAGACAGGTGCGGCGCGATGAAGATCGCGCTTAACGGAACGGTAATGGAATCTGGTGAAGCTGTGATCTCAGTATATGATCACGGCTTTTTGTACGGAATGGGGTTATTTGAGACGTTTCGTACATACGGCGGCAGGCCGTATTTGCTAGAGCGGCATTTAGAGCGGCTTGCGGCAGGCTGCGAAGCGATTGGCATTCGGTATCAACCGGACGCGGAGGCGCTGCAGAAGATGATAAGCACGCTATTGGCCGAGAATGGGCTAACGGAAGGCTACATCCGTTTAACGGTTACCGCAGGAATAGGGGAATTGGGGCTTCCGTCAGGGGATTACGAGCGTCCGACGGAGTTTATGCTTGTTAAGGCATTGCCTCCCCATCAAGAGGCGCTATACCGCGACGGTAAGGAGTTGCGTTTGCTCAAGACGACAAGGAACACCCCGGAAGGGGCTATTCGACTAAAATCTCTCCATTATATGAACAATATAATCGCGAAGCGGGAATTGCTGGCAAGCGGAGCTTCGGCTTCGGCCGAAGGACTGATGTTGAGTCAGGAGGGGCTTCTTGCGGAGGGGATAGTAAGCAATCTGTTTTTTGTGCAGGAAGACACCTTATATACTCCGTCAACGGATATTGGCATCCTTCCGGGCATTACTAGGCAGCGGGTCATTGAGTTGGCGCGCCAACGCGGATATACCGTAAGGGAAGGCCATTATTTATTCGAGGAGTTATTGGCGGCGGAGGAAGTATGGCTGACGACTTCCATTCAGGAGCTTGTGCCGGTGACGCGGGTAACGGATTCGAAGGGCGGGAGCACGGTCATTGGATCCGGCGTGGCGGGACCTTTGCTGCAAGAGCTGCTGCTTGCCTACCGCAATGATACGGAGGAACAACAAGGATGAGCAATCAAGAACAAGAACGAGAACAAGAGATTCAAGGCTACAGACCGACCTTTTGGAATAGAAGTTATGAATGGGACGACGGATTGAAGCTCGAACTTGGCCAAAGGACGCTCATTATGGGCATCTTGAACGCTACGCCCGATTCCTTCTCGGATGGCGGACGGTTTAACCAAGCGGAGGCAGCAGCCGAACGTGCCGCCGCAATGGTAGAGGAAGGCGTCGATATTATCGATATCGGCGCGGAATCGACACGCCCCGGCTTTGACCCGGTCAGCGTGGAAGAAGAGCTGCGCCGCCTGCTGCCCGTGATCCGGGCAGTTCGCGAGGCGGCTCCTCGCGTGCCGATCTCCATCGACACGTACAAGGCAGAGACGGCGCGCCAAGCTTTGGAAGCGGGCGCGCATATCATCAATGATATTTGGGGGCTGAAATACGACCCCCATATGGCGGCCGTTGCGGCCGAATACGGCTGTCCGGTCATAATCAGCCATAACCGTACTGCCCGGGACTATACGGACCTTGTCCCGGATGTGCTCGCCGACCTCGAGGCGAGCGTGGCTATCGCGCTGCAAGCCGGCGTGGATGCAAGCCGGATTTGGCTCGACCCGGGTCTAGGCTTTGCCAAAGACCATGACGACAACCTCGAGTTTATGGGCCGGCTGTCGGAATTAACGGCGCTTGGTTACCCGGTGCTGCTCGGCACATCGCGCAAACGGTTTATCCGGCAGACGCTTGACCTGCCGGTGAATGAATTAGCGGAAGGCACGGCAGCTACAACCGCGCTTGGCATCGCCCAAGGCTGTCAGATCGTGCGTGTGCACGATGTACGGGCGAATAAGCGGACGGCTATGATGGCCGACGCCATCATGTACAAATCGGCGCATCTCCAAGGACGGCGGTAGCCGTCTCGCCTTGCGCTTTTCCAAATAGAAAGTGAGGAAGTAACCGACATGGATAGCATGATCATGAAAGGCATGCAATTTTACGGCTATCACGGCGTTTTTTCGGAAGAAACCCGGCTTGGCCAGAAGTTTATCGTTGATCTTGACCTGAAGCTCGACCTGGACCAAGCGGCATCTACGGATGATTTGGACGCAACCATTAATTACGCTGAACTGTATGGCGAGGTCAAATCTGTCGTGCAAGGACAGCCTTATAAATTAATCGAAGCTTTGGCCGGCGGCATTGCAACGCGGGTTTTGGAAGCTTATACTATGATAAATGAAGTGACGGTTCGCGTAACGAAGCCAAATCCGCCGTTTGAAATCTATTTTGACGGGGTTACGATTGAGCTGCGCCGCAAGCGGGACGGAAATGGGCGTGTAGTCCGTGCCTAACACCAAATCGCAGGCGTATATTGCGCTCGGCTCCAATCTTGGCGATCGCGAAGAATTGCTTCGGCAGGCGGTAGAACACCTGCGCAAGCAGCCGGACATCCATGTATTGCGAGTATCCGGCCTGTATGAGACGGACCCTGTCGGGTATACGGATCAGCCGGCTTTTCTGAATATGGCGATAGCCGCCGAGACTACTCTTTCGCCAATAGAGCTCCTTCATGTTTTATTCCGGGTGGAGCAGCTTCTTGACCGCGTCAGAGTGATTCGCTGGGGACCGCGCACCATAGACTTAGATCTGCTGTTATACGATGAGGTTAAGATGGATGATGAGGAGCTTACGCTGCCGCATCCCCGGATGATGGAACGGGCTTTTGTGCTTGTTCCGCTAAGGGACGTCATCGATTCATCGCATCCTCTGCAGGAGGAAGTTTCAGCTTTTGCAGCAGCGGCGCTTCAGGATGGAAAGGAAGGCATCACGTTATGGAAAACCACCAATTGGCTCAGCGAGTACGGGCATTCCGGAAGCTGAAGGGATACACCCAGCAGGAGCTGGCAAAGGTATTAGGCGTATCGGTTGCGGTGCTTGGATCGCTGGAGCGGGGAACGCGCAAGCCAGATGCCCGGCTCATGACGAACATTGCGAATACGTTAGGCATTAGCTATGAGGAATTAATGGACACGGAATCATAACGTACCTTATATATGGCGCACTAGAACTATTGCACAACTTAAGGAGGATGCAGAAACGGCGTGTTGAAAATCGGAGACATCGAGATGAAAAACAAAGTCGTGCTCGCGCCGATGGCCGGCGTCTGCAACCCGGCTTTCCGTTTGATTGCCAAAGAATTCGGAACGGGCCTTGTATGCGCGGAAATGGTCAGCGACAAAGCGATCTTGCACGGTAATAAGCGGACGATGGAAATGCTGTTTGTCGACGAGCGCGAGAAGCCGCTCAGCCTGCAAATTTTCGGCGGTGACCGCGAGTCGCTCGTTGAAGCGGCGAAAGTTGTCGACCAACAGACCAATGCCGATATTATTGACATTAATATGGGTTGCCCGGTACCTAAAGTAACGAGTTGCGATGCGGGCGCCCGTTGGCTGCTTGATCCGAACAAAATATATGACATGGTGTCCGCGGTTACCGCTGCGGTAAGCAAGCCGGTTACGGTGAAGATGCGAATCGGCTGGGACGATCAGCATATTTATGCGGTCGACAACGCGAAAGCTGTCGAAAGCGCGGGAGGCAAAGCCGTCAGCGTACATGGACGCACACGCGAGCAGCAATACACCGGTAAGGCGAACTGGGATATTATCCGCGATGTGAAGCAAGCCGTTTCCATTCCGGTAATCGGCAACGGCGACGTATTCTCGCCGGAGGATGCCCGCCGCCTGCTCGATCATACGGGCTGCGACGGCGTGATGATTGGACGCGGCGCGCTAGGCAACCCTTGGATGCTGTACCGTACGATTCAATATTTGGAATCGGGTGAACTGTTGCCTGATCCGCATCCGCGCGAGAAACTTGAGGTTGCGATCCTTCATATGGACCGCCTTGTCGCTCTAAGAGGAGAAGCAACCGCCGTGCGCGAGATGCGCAAGCATATGGCGTGGTATTTGAAAGGACTTCCCGGCGCGGCGCGCGTGAAAGATGTCATTATGGAAGAGACGGGCCGCGATGCGCTTGTCGAAATTATGGAGAAATTTATCGCTTCATTGGATGAAGAAGCGATGGTATCTGCTAAGGGAAGCTCTACAGCGGCTCATTAAAGAGAGAGGGAGGATCACTGGTTGAAGAAACCGGTGGTCCTCTCCGCCTAAACCAATGTAAAGCGGTTACATATCAAATTTGGCTTTGATTGACATTCGGGGTGTCTTTGAAATATAATCTTGCAATATACATCAACGACAGCGTCGTTTTCGCGCTAGCTGCCCCGCAACTTGGCATGAGGAACGGGGAATGCAATATATTAAATAACAGTGAATTCATACAGCGTATGAATAATATGTCACACGACAGGAGAATCGGAAGATGAGCGATAAGGAAATCATTCTGACTCAGGACGGTTTAAAGAAACTTGAAGAGGAACTCGAAAATCTCAAGTCGGTCAAACGTCGTGAAGTAGCGGAACGGATTAAAGTAGCAATTGGTTATGGTGATATCAGCGAGAACTCCGAATACGAGGATGCCAAGAATGAGCAGGCTTTTATCGAAGGCCGCATCATCACACTTGAGAAAATGCTCCGCAACGCGCGGATTATTAATAATGATGAGATCGATACCAATACGGTAAGTATTGGATCGGTTGTAACAGTGGAAGATTTGGAATTCGGTGATACAATGGAATATGCAATCGTAGGTTCAGCCGAATCCGACCCTCTTCGCAACAAAATTTCGAACGAGAGCCCGGTGGGCAAGGCGATTCTGGGTAAGAAAAAAGGAACAGTCGTGGACGTTAACGTTCCTGCCGGCATCATTCAATATAAAATCGTCGATATTAAAAAATAAGGTTTGCACTGCCATTTGCGTACTTTTCGAAAGCTTCCTTATCGGAAGCTTTTTGAACGTTACATATAAGAACGTATAGGCCCTTGTCTATACAATGCTTATATTTCACTCGCGAAACGTCTGCTGCCCTCCCGAGGATGGCGCAGCCGTTTACGCTAGAGCAGTGCCTTTAATTTAGGAGATGAATGAAGTGGATCAGCAAAACACGGGAGTGGAACAAGAACAAGAATTAAGCGAGCTTCTGCAAATTCGCAGAGACAAACTGGACGAGCTGAGAGCGCTTGGCGTTGACCCGTTTGGCGTCAAGTTCGAGCGCACTCACAACGCGAAGGACATCGTATCTGCTTATGAAGAATTCAGCAAGGAAGAGCTGGAAGAAAAAGCGATTAAGGTTCAAGTAGCCGGCCGCATCATGCAAAAGCGCGGCATGGGCAAAGCTTCTTTTGCGCATATCCAGGATCTTTCCGGCAAAATTCAGATCTACGTTCGCAAAGACACCGTTGAAGCGAACAAATACGCGGCGTTTGAACTGCTTGATATCGGCGATATCGTAGGCGTAAGCGGCGTTGTGTTCAAGACAAACACGGGTGAAGTATCGGTTAAAGCCCAGGAAGTCGAAGTGCTGACGAAGTCGCTGCTACCGCTGCCTGACAAATACCACGGTCTGAAAGACGTTGAGCTGCGCTACCGTCAGCGTTACGTCGACCTGATCGTGAACCCGGACGTACAGCAAACCTTCATTACGCGTTCGCGTATTATCCAATCGATGCGTCGTTACCTCGACTCGAAGGGTTACCTCGAAGTTGAAACGCCAACCCTGCACTCCATTGCAGGCGGCGCTGCGGCTCGTCCGTTTATTACGCATCACAATGCTCTTGATATGCAGCTGTATATGCGTATTGCGATCGAACTCCATCTGAAACGTCTGATCGTCGGCGGACTTGAGAAAGTATACGAGATTGGCCGCGTTTACCGGAATGAAGGCATTTCGACTCGCCATAATCCGGAGTTTACGATGATCGAGCTGTATGAGGCTTATGCCGATTACAAAGACATCATGGCGCTGACGGAAAACCTGATTGCGCATATCGCTCAGGAAGTACTCGGTACTATGAAGATCAATTACCAAGGTCAAGAAATTGATCTTACGCCGGAATGGCGCCGAGTATCCATGGTCGACCTGGTTAAGGAAGTAACCGGCGTTGACTTCAGCGTAGAGATGAGCGATGAAGAAGCTCATGCCCTCGCGAAGGAGCACAAAGTACCGGTTGAGCCTCATATGACCTTTGGCCATATCCTGAATGCGTTCTTCGAGACGCATTGCGAGCATACGCTCATTCAACCGACCTTCGTTACCGGCCATCCGGTTGCCATTTCGCCGCTGGCGAAGAAGAACCCGGTTGATCCGCGCTTTACGGACCGCTTCGAATTGTTTATCGTTGCGCGCGAGCATGCGAATGCGTTCACCGAGCTTAACGATCCGATCGACCAGCGTCAACGTTTCGAAGCGCAGCTCGTGGAGAAAGAGCAAGGCAACGACGAAGCGCATGAGATGGATGATGATTTCATCCGCGCTCTCGAGTACGGCATGCCGCCAACCGGCGGACTTGGCATCGGCGTCGATCGCCTTGTTATGTTGCTTACCAATGCGCCTTCCATTCGCGATGTGCTGTTGTTCCCGCATATGCGCGAGCGTGCAGGCGAATAAGATGATAATTACAACACCGCTTGGACTGAAAGGTCCGGGCGGTGTTTTTTTATGGATAGGAGCGCACATTGACATTTGATAGGGAAAGTGAGAATGTAATTTTACAGGAAAAACAAGCAGAAGAAACTTATTCTTTGAGGTGAACCGCGGAAAATGTGGAAGAGTGGCTTGCGTGCAATCATCTGTTTATTAATTGTTCTCGTTGTTGGACTTTTGCCTGCCATGCACGGCTATGTATTTGCTGAAGGGAGCGGTGCGTCAGGATCAAACGCTCTGGGCAATATTGCGACCGAAGCCTTCTCGCCGGTCATCTCGCTTGACCCGGTCCATTCCGCCTCGGCTACTCCAGAAGAGCAGGAGAAGATTGATCCGAAGAAAATATCGGCTTTTTCTGTGTTGTTGCTATCGGCGCTGTTTGGCGCATTATTCGCTTATCTGTACAGCAGATGGCTCCGTGCACGGGAATTTACAGTATCGGGGAAGTCTCTGTCATCCGAGAGCAAACCTTCGTTGAACGGGATGCGGATTGCATTGCTAGCTGCATTTGCCTTCCGATTCTACATAGCGGCTACAAACCCCGGTTACACGAATGATATCAATACGTTTATATTTTGGGCGAATCACGCCTTTAAGGACGGCCTCGGCAACTTCTATCAGGAGGGTATGTTCGCGGATTATCCTCCGGGTTATATTTATGTGCTTTATGTGCTTGGGGCGGTTCAGTCCTGGATCGGTATCGATTCAGCAAGCGATGCAGCCGTTGTTCTCTACAAGTTCCCGGCTATTTTTGCCGACCTGATCACCGGATATCTCATCTATCGTACCGCGGCGAGAAAACTTG
This sequence comes from Paenibacillus glycanilyticus, assembly GCF_030161375.1. Taxonomy (GTDB): domain Bacteria; phylum Bacillota; class Bacilli; order Paenibacillales; family Paenibacillaceae; genus Pristimantibacillus; species Pristimantibacillus glycanilyticus_B. The sequence goes on along the minus strand of NZ_BSSQ01000034.1, from coordinate 4,341 downwards.
ATCACCGCGCCGCATTTGGGCTTGCGATGATTTATATTTGGAATCCTGCCGTCTGGATCAACTCCGCCGGATGGGGGCAGGTCGATTCCTTCTTTGCTCTGATCCTTGTATTGGCGATCTGGGCGATTACGGAAGGCAAGCTGGAACGAGGCTCGATTTGGTTTGCGCTTGCGGTACTTGTGAAGCCTCAGGCGCTTATATTCACGCCTGTTATGCTGCTTGCTTACGGTTATAGTCTTAAACAGTGGAAGCGTATCGCAGCTAGCGTCATTTACGGTGCGGTTGCGTTCCTCTTGCTCGCGGCGCCGTTTATTTGGAACAATGGCGGGCTATCAGCACTTTATAATCTTTATAAATCAACGCTTTCTTCCTATCCGTACGGCACGCTAAACGCATTTAATTTATATGCTTTGACGGGAGGGCAATGGGCGCAGCTCGATCAGCATTGGCTTGGACTGAAATATTCGGCGTGGGGCAATATCGGCATCGTGTTTGCGACAGCTAGTTCCATTCTCTTTTTCGCTTTCCGCAAACAGCAGAAAGATCTGTCTGGTTCCTTCTACATGGCTTTAATATTGATCGTCACCGTCTTTATGTTTGCTGCCAAAATGCATGAACGCTACATGTTCCCGGCTCTTTTGCTATTGATTTTTGCTTATATCGAAGCGAAGGACCGCCGGATTCTGCATTTGCTCCTTGGTTTTAGCATTACTCATTTCATTAACGTCGGTTATGTCTTGGACTTCAGCAAAGCCAACGCGTTCTTGCCTTCTTCAAATGGTATTCTAATTGTTACTTCGATTTGCAATCTTGGTTTGTATCTGTACATGATTTATATCGGTTACGATAGATATATGAGGGGATGCCAGCTTCCCGTTCATAGCGTGACGAAGGTAGAGCTTGCCTTGTCCGAGGAACGGCTGTTGCAAAGCGTGCGCGCGGAAGAAGCGCCAGTCCGCAAGCTGCAGCGCAAGGACTGGATTTGGATGTCTGCCATTACGGCTGTTTATGCGGTGATCGCCCTAGTTAATCTGGGTTCTACGGTCAGCTTCGACAGCGGCTGGAAAGCTGATAAGGCGGGACAAACCCTCTATGTCGATTTCGGCAAGCCCGTGCAGATCGGTCAGATTAATAGCTTTAATGGCGTTGGAGTAGGGAAATACAAATGGGAATTCACAAGTTCCGTGCCGGATTCCAATACGCCGGAGCAATGGAGCAGTCCGATTGAGATTGAGCAAAAGGTTGGCGATGACCTGAAATGGACGGTTAATCCGGTCAACCAAACGGCTCAATATGCGAAGCTTACCGTTACCCAATCAGGCTTCTATATGCAGGAGGTTGCTTTTTATTCGGAGGGTAGCGACAAACCGATCCCGATCAGCAGCATTGTAGATCCATCTATACTTAGCTCAAGCCAGCAGGACCCTGCTACTACAGCAGATCGATTATTTGATGAACAGAAGAACGCGGTGTACAAACCGGACTATTTGAACAGCTCCTATTTCGACGAGATTTATCATGCGCGTACGGCATATGAGAACCTGCATGGCATTAAAGCCTATGAGAATACGCATCCGCCGCTTGGCAAGCTGCTTATTGCGGTAGGAATCAAGCTGTTTGGCTTCAGTCCGTTTGGCTGGCGGATCGTAGGAACGTTGTTTGGCATTGCCATGCTTCCCGTAATCTATTTGTTTGCCCTGCAACTGTTCCGCAAGACGGGATATGCGGCAACGGCGGCTATCCTGTTTGCAGCGGACTTTATGCATTTCACACAGACACGTATCGCGACGATTGATGTGTATGGCGTCTTTTTCATCATGCTGATGTTCTATTTCATGAATAAATACCGGGAAATGAGCTTTTACCGGTCATCGCTTCGGAAGACGCTTGTGCCCTTGTTCTGGGCAGGGTTGTTGTTCGGGATCGGAGTAGCTTCCAAGTGGATTGTTATCTATGGGGGTGCCGGACTTGCGGTTATGTTGGCGCTTGTCCTAATTGAACGGTATCGCGAACATGCGGCGGCCAAACGAGTCCTGGCTGGCAGAGGAGAAGGGCAACCGGGGGATGAGGCTTACCAGAGGGCTTCCCGCGGATTTGTGCGGAATACGATTCTGACTCTTGCAAGCTGCTTGATTTTCTTTGTTGTTATCCCGCTTGTTATTTATTGTTTGTCCTACATCCCCGTTTTGTCGGTTAAGGGAGATACGTATACGGCGGAACGGCTTGTAGAGTACCAGAAGCATATGTACGACTATCACAGCCATCTGGTCGCTACGCACCCTTATTCATCACAATGGTGGGAATGGCCGTTTATGAAACGTCCGGTCTGGTATTATAACGGTAAGAACCTCGAGCCGGGCATGGTCTCGTCGATTTCATCGTTTGGCAATCCGCTCATCTGGTGGACGGGAATATTCGCGATTATTGCAGCTCTGTACGTAAGTTTGAAGCGCAAAGACAAGCGCATGTACGTTTTGTGGATAGCTTACTTGTCGCAGTACCTGCCATGGATGCTCGTTCCTAGGTTGACGTTCTTGTATCATTATTTTGCAATGGTTCCGTTTATGATCCTAGCCATTGTTTATATATTTACCAGGGTGGAAGAGGGCCGTGAGAATAGAAGACGAATCCGCTGGATATATACCGGCATAGCGGTAGTTTTATTTATTATGTACTATCCAGTCATTTCCGGTATGGAAGTAAGCAAGGATTATGTGATGATTGCTTTAAGACATTTTGACTCTTGGGTCTTTTATAGCTGATGAGCGGAAGGGGTAGACGGGCATGAAGGCGAGATACAGCATTATTGTACCGATGTATAACGAAGAAGAAGTTATTCGCCATACGTATGCCAAGCTGAAGGAAGTCATGGACGGTTATGGCGAGCCTTATGAGCTTGTATTCGTTAACGACGGTAGCAAAGACCAAACGGTTGATATTGTGGAGGCCATCTGTCAGCAGGATAGCCATGTCCGTCTGGTCAATTTCTCTCGTAACTTTGGTCATCAGATAGCGATCACGGCCGGAATGGATTATGCGCAAGGCGAAGCCATCATTATTATTGATGCGGATCTTCAAGATCCGCCGGAAGTCATGCTGGAGATGATCGAGAAGTGGAAGGAAGGTTATGAGGTTGTTTACGGCAAACGACTGAAGCGCAAAGGCGAAACTCCCTTCAAGAAAATTTCGGCCATGTTGTTCTACCGAACGATGCGGAGCCTTACGAATTTCGATATACCAATGGATACTGGCGACTTCCGCCTGATCGACCGCAAAGTATGCGACGTACTGCGGGGGCTGAAGGAGAAGAACCGCTTTGTGCGCGGTCTCGTTAGTTGGGTAGGCTTCCGCCAGACGATGGTGGAGTATGTGCGCGAGGAGCGTTTTGCCGGAGAGACCAAATATCCGCTCAAAAAAATGATCCGCTTTGCGGTAGACGGCATTACGTCCTTTTCCTACAAGCCGCTAAAAATTGCAACCTATATCGGCTTTACGCTGTCGGCCTCCAGTTTTGTTTACTTATTAGTTGTCTTATGTCAGCGTTTGTTTGCTTCTGGCGTGGTGCCGGGTTGGACAACCATCGTGGCTATCAATCTTTTGTTCAACGGGATTATTCTGATGCTTCTTGGCTTGATCGGCGAATATATCGGTCGGATATATGATGAATCGAAAAACCGCCCTTTATATATTGTAAGAGAAGCGCGGGGATTCAGCGAAGAGAAGGAACAAGAGGAGAAAGCGAAGGAAAAGGAACGCGAATATGTCCATTGAGCCGGAGCAGCAGATTAGAGTTGGCAAAAAGCGTCTTGGCGCATTCAAGCAATTTATTATGTTCAATATGGTTGGTTTGCTTAATACACTGGTTGATTTCATCGTATATAGCGTATTGGTGTGGGCGGGACTATATGTCTTGCCCGCGCAGGTTATATCCTACAGCGCGGGTATGGTGAATAGCTACGCACTGAATTCTCTGTTTACGTTTAAAGGATCTGTGAGGATTGAAGGTAACGGCAGAATGCGCCGCGGGCTAATGATACGCTTCATTACATGGAATGCAGTCGTACTGGGAGTGTCTATGCTTCTGCTCTTCTTGATGACGTCTGCCGGGATAGGACCGTTTATGGCCAAGCTTCTTGCGACGGGAGTAACCGTTGTTCTCAACTTTGCGGGCAGCAAATGGTGGGTGTTTAGATCGCCGCAACCCTTAAACAAATGAATATCAAAAAAAGTTTTAAAAAGTGCTTGCAATCCTATAGGCATCCATGATATATTATCTCTTGTCGCCGCTGAGAAACACGGTGATGAACGAAAAAGAAATTGTTCTTTGAAAACTGAACAACG
>NZ_BSSQ01000033.1 GCF_030161375.1 Paenibacillus glycanilyticus | reverse complement strand
GGGGTTTAAAGATGGCGGAGACGCACAAGTTGGCGTTCTAAGGTCTGAGACTTTCACGCTCGGTGGGAATGGTGTAATTGACTTCCTAATTGGCGGAGGAAATAATATCAATAATTTATACGTTGCCTTAGTCCGTGCATCCGATGGAACGGAATTGCTGAAGGCAACGGGCAACGATAACGAAGCATATAGCCGTATTACGTGGAATGCTGCTTCTTTTGTGGGAACGTCATGTTATATCAAGATTGTTGATAATGCAACTGTAGGCTTTGGCCATCTTAATGTGGATGATGTGAATGTCCCTGCTGCAACATCTTAGGTGTCAAATGCGTTGTGTGTAAACGTGACTGTATATTCCCGATGATCACTAGTTTTGAAAAAGCTTCCTTCTAACCTAGAAGGAAGCTTTTCTTTATGGGGATTTAACTTGTTTAGGTAATAAATCAATTATGTATATGTCTATATAAACTGAAACTTAAGTAGCTTTCTTATACTTTAATCTCAAAAGTGATTCAATCTCAATTTTATCTTTATTTTCTAATGAGGAGAACATATTAACTAATTGTTTTTCATCTAGGGGATAGCTATTAACAAACCCTGTATTTAATTGAGTAAAAATATCAGTTATTAGCTGCTCTATAGGTATGTTTTTTTCTTGAGATATACGTTTTGCCTCACAATTTATAATTTCAAATATCTGCTGAATAAGTTGTTTATGATCTAATTGTTCGAAGGGATCATCTGCATGTTTATTACCTTCACCGAGTAATAACCATTCTATATTTATACCAAACAACTTGTTTATTGAAATAATTATCTCTATTGAAGGATTAAATTTTCCATTCTCTATTTCACTTAATGCTCCTTGTGATAAACCTATACTTTCAGAAAATTGACTCTGATTGAAGTTTAGTGTTTTCCTTATTTGTTTTAATCTTTCCCCGATTGACTCCACTGCTTTTCACTCCTAGTAATATTATTCTTACTATTAAAAGTATGTCCGCTCTATGTGCTTAATATAGTGATTTAACTACTAGATTATAATTTAATTATAATCCCATTTAAACCGATTAACGCTTAATTGAAGTGCTAGGTGTATAAAAATCTATTGATACGAAACTATTATTTGTAATATGATATTAATATTAGAATACTAATATTTTGGTGGTGTCCTATGTACAAATGGTCAAATAGAGACTGGTCGAGAGAGGATTCATTATACTCACCCAAACGAAAAGTAAATAATAAAAATAGCAGGTTACATCCTCATATAATTGGGAGCTTTTATAGCACAAAGATGCAGCGTACCGTGGAATACGAATCTTTAGGTGAGAGGCTATACTATTATTACCTTGAATTAGATAATGATGTAGTTCGGTATTATGTTCAGCCGGTTGAAGTACCCATTTATGCAAACAATAAGGTAGATGAGCATTGGCTTCATATTCCTGATGTTCTTGTGTTTCGTAATGGAGAACATCCTTATCTGCATCAGGTAAAACATGAGCCGGAAGAGAATAATCCAAAGCTCGAATTAATTAACTATCATTGTGAAAGCTACGCTGCCAATCGAGATTGGAATTACAGAGTGATATACCCTAAATCTCTTCCTCCAATCCTTCTCCGAAATGTACGCTTTTTAAAAAATTTTCTTAAAGAGAGATCCTACTATTCCACATGGTATATCAAAGTTAAAACAAGCCTATCCATTCTAGAGGAAACCAGTGTTTATCATCTTGCAGAAACATTTCGAAATGAGATTGATCCATTACTGATAAAACCTTTAGTCTATCATTTAATAGCATCTGGAGAATTTTTGGCTGATGTAAGCCAGATCATAGACTCAACAACACATATAAAGGTTAATAACACGATGTTAACTCTAGGAGCTGGAGGGGAGTAAATTGGCGTTTAATCAATTAAGGTTATATTCTGATTTTTCTTTGTATGGAAAAGTGCATAAGGTGGTTTCAATTAATCCACCTAATGTTTGGATAAAAAGAGTAGATGGTGAAGATCGTGAGATGTTATTTATTGATCTAGTAACACACCCCACCTTTATAGCTGGGAAATCAATGAAAACAAGAAAAAAAGAAGTTGTCGTTTACGATGCATTAGCTAAATTATCGGAAACAAGACGAGACGAGGTAAGTGATCGATTCGAAGTAATTCATCCCTTAATACTTTTAGATGAAATCAAATCGGGAAATCTTAGATCTGTCCAAAAATTTATAGATAAATACGGAACACTCCTATACGAGGGGGAGGATATTGAAAAACTAACTCAAGATGAAATCATCTCGAGAAACAATAAAATTAGAGAAATTCAAAAAAGAAAAAAGAGAAATAGATCAACCATTTTAGGATGGCTCAAGTTGTATAGAGACCAGGAAAATGAAGTGATGAATAGTGGTGTCGAGGGGCTAATCTTATCAAGAGGACGAGGGTATACAGGAAGAACGGACACAAAGACAATGGAGATATGTGACCCGAATAGACCTGATATTGTTCTTGACGTAATTAGTGTGAGACAAGATGATGCAGTCATTGCAATTGTAAAAAGAATTATAGAGAACGAGTATCTTACTAAATATAGGGTCTCAAAAGCTGTAGTACATCGTTCAATAAATGATGCATGTATAATACAGCAGCTACCATGCTTAAGTTATAGTACTGTTTCTGAGATTTTGAATAGGGTTGATGAGAAAGCAAAGGAGCTATATCGAAACAGAAAAAACGCCACCGCTATCTATGAAGATGTAGCGCGGGGGTATGCTGATCGAGATGCTTTACACCCTTTAGATATTATTCAAATCGATCATACCAGATTAGACATGCAGGTAATTGATGATATAACGGGTCTGACTATAGACCGGCCATGGATTACAATTGGAATAGATGTATATAGCCGTTTACCTTGGTGTTTGTATGTTTCATTCGAACCTCCGAGTATTAATGTTGTACGTAAAGCAATTCAACACGGAGTATTTTTCAAACATGCAAAGAAGAGATTCGGAACTGAATCGGAGTGGGCAGCATTCGGTATTCCCAATGTTATTTATGTTGATAATGGAATGGATTTTAAAAGCGGAGAAATAAAAAGATTAGTCAATGAAACCTTAAAAGCCGAGATCATGCATCGACCGGTCAGAACCCCGAGATATGGTGCTATTATTGAACGATTATTTCGAACAATTAATGACCAATTAATTCATAATATTTTAGGGACTACAAAAAGTAAGTTCGCTGATTTAGGTGACATTAACCCTGAGGAGGAAGCATGTTTATCACTTAGTCAAATTAGGAAAATTTTAATGGTTTATTTGACAGACATGTACCCTATTAAAGACCATAGGGGACTTCCATTGCATTCAAAAACACCATTAAATCGTTACAACGATGGATGTGTTGAAGCAGGATATCCTGAATGGATTGAGTCATCAGAAGAAGAAAGATATAGACTTGAGTTCATGTTAACGTTGAAAAAGCCATATACCCGCGAAGGGGTTAGATTGGACAATAGAATATATAAATCAGATGAATGTAGTGACATCATTGGCAAGAAGACACAAAAATATATCATTAAATATGATCTGGACGATATATCCAAAATTTATATCTACCATCCTAAGAAAGAAAGATTTATCGAGTTGTTTTGTTATTCTCCTGCCTATGAGCAAGTTGAAGGTGTAAATGCTTATACGTTTAAGCAAGTTAGACAAAAATGGATCGAAGAGGGGGAAATAAAAAAGAAAAGCATACCTGGTAACGATCAGTATGCACGTGCTTCACAACGTGTTCAAGAGGAGATCTTGACAGGATTGCATAAGAAGAAGCGTTTGAGAAAGGCTCTTGCCCGTATGAGTGAGAGTAGCCAGCAGAATATTGCTGAGGCATTCCTAACGAGTCAAACCCAAATTCTGAATGAAAATAAGACGAAATATTCAAGAGAAGAAGAGTTGTTTTTAGCTGCTGCATTAGCAGAGGAAGAGGAAGGTTGGGGGTCAGATGCATAGTAATACTGAAGCAAGTGACTTTGCTAATCGCATAGCAGATTTATTTGTGGTTCATGAGGAAGTTCAAAGAATATGGGATCGCTTTGATTCATTAAGGCTTCACTTAAGGACTGGAAAAAAACATGATCCCAAACATTTATTACTCACAGGGATATCAGGTGCTGGTAAATCGCAGATTGGATTTAGATATAAAGAGAATAATCCAGGCTACACGTTAGTGGAAGACAAGAAGAAAATTGATATTAGACCAGTACTATATATAAAGCTTCCCTTTCCATTTACTATCCAGGCATTTTACAAAAAAATTTTAAGTGCTTTAGGGACAAAAATTTTTCGCTCAGACTTAAGAATTGATTTTCTAAAGGATCAGGCACTCCATCTTCTTCGTCAGCAGCGTACAGAATTAATTATATTTGATGAATTAAACTTCCTGACTAGAACAAAGCGAATTGATGATCAAGAGGGGATGGAAATATTTAAGGATTTATCTAATGAAGGAGTATCGTTTGTGTTTATGGGAACACCAAAAGTTGAATATTTACTTGGTTTGGAGGATGAATATTTTAGACGATTTACATTAGTACGTTTAAAAGCATTTGATGAATGCGATGAGCGATTCTGTAGCCTTCTAGAGAATATTGAAAAACAAATTCAACCTCCATACAAGTTAAAACTCGGAGATAAGAAGTATGGTAAACCTCAACTTCTTCATGAATACTGTGAGGGGAGAATTGCTTATTTACATAGTATTATTGTTGAGGCGTATCGTTTATTAAAGGTATTTGATAAGGATTTTCATGATATCAGTCAAGCGAAACTAACTGTAAAAACTTTAAGAGAGGCCAAGGAAAGCTTATTCGGGAAGCAACCAGAAAAAGCATAACATAGGGATTTCATAATGGTTAATGATTCACTAACAATAAGACCAGTACCAGCTTCTGGGGAATGTTTAACGTCTTTTTTAATGCGCGTTGCGAGTTTAAATCGTTGTCAATTGAAGGATCTGTGGGGAGATATACATATCGGTTCGATTCACGGTAAACGAAATAATTTAATGCATAAATTGGACGTAAATAACTCTTTAACTTCTTTTGATAACCTATCTAAGCTGCTTAAAAATAACGTGACATCCAATGAGCTGAGTCAATTAACTTTTAATTCTGTTTTTCTAAAGTTTTATAATGAACCTCATGATAATGTAGAACGGGCTAATGTAATGATTAGACCTTATATCAATATGAAACACAGAAGAGTATGCCCTCTTTGTTTAGAAGAAAAAGGGTACTGCAAACTAATTTGGCAAGTTAATGATATTAGTGTTTGCACAGAGCACCATGTAAAGTTAATTGATTCATGCAAATTTTGTGAGACAAAGATACTTTACAGTGATCCTATTCTAGATACTTTAACCTGCAACAATCCAGCCTGTAAACGACTTATTAGCGATGGAGCGACATTCATAAATGATAAATATTTTTTAGAAGAACAATATTTTCATATTGAGAACTGGGAGAATCTTTTGAACTACGAGTTTATATTAACACGTAATTATAATGACTTAGATCTCGAGCGATCACTTGCCTTAAAGCTTCTGTTTGTTGCACAGAATCAGGAAGCCACTTATCGCAGAAGTCATGTTTTAGGATTGAGTACTAATATAGTGAAAAGCTTGATTTCATTTATACGTAGCGGTAGAGCTACAAAAAAGGTCACTTTAGAGCTAGTTTTCAATCAGATTAATAGACTAAAAATATCGTTAGAAGATTTTCAAAAGATAGACGTTCCTGAGTCTTATGTCTCAAGTGTCAAAATAGAGGAGAAGTTAATCGTTCCTCAAGCTTGTAAAACCCCATGGTGCCCAACATTCAATAGTCCTAACTTTACTATGGAGGCTATGTATAATCGAATTGAGCCTAGGAAAAAGGGGAAAAGATATCCGTACTACTTCGTTTGCAAAGAGTGTTTTTTAAGATATGGGTACGACCCTAATTCAGGGGAGTGGCAAGAAATTGATGGGAAGATCGATTTACTCTCTTGTATTAGAGAGTTTGCACAGCAGGGGTTTACTCGTTGTGAAATTATAAAATGCATAGGTTTAAGTATATTTCAAATGAGTGAGTATTTTGGTTACTTAGCATTTCATAATTTACTTCCGGATTCAATCGCAACTAAATACACTGTTCAGAAAATCCCGGATGGTTTAGTGAATTACTTCGAGGCTCTTAACTATGATTTGAGGACATCACCAGAGGATAAATATATTAAAGCAAGAAACTTATTTGGCTGGACTTTAATTCAATACAGCTATTATATTGCACAAAAGGAAGTACAACTCTTCTATTTTCATAAGAAAAGCACTTTAAAAAAACCTCTGAGAAAGTTTGAAAATCTTGCAAAAGATTTAGAATCCGTCTTAACTAATATGAAAAAGTTAGATATAAAAATCAACTTTCCAAGTGTTGCTAAAGCATTATCCTGTTCGGAGAGTACGTTAAATGTGCACGGTTTATCTGACATAATAAATTGTGCTAAAGAAGAGCAGAATGCTATTAGATTGTATAGAGAGAAGGAAGCGCTACGATCAAAAATTGAGCAATATTTTAAGTTAACTGATAATCAAACAATTAAGCTTGGTAATGTATATAAGTACCTTGATAGAAACAGAGACTATTTGGTTGAGAAGTTCCCAGACCTAAATAAACAATTAGTGGATAGAGTGAAACAGCAGAATAATAGAGGGAGATTAGATATTCTAACTGAAAGGACGAAAGATATTCGTAAGGTAATAAATGAACTTAGCCAAAAAAGAAGATCTCTTAACCCTTCTCTAGTTGCTAAAGGATTGGGTATTCAATACATACATGTTTCCGGGTATAGGTCTTTAAAAGCCCAGATTATAAGAGAGATAGAGGAGTACTATAAGCAATTGTTGAGTTGAATCTCATTAAATTGGGAGTTGTGTCCATGTCTTCCGTCATTATTAATGTAGGTAATGAAGAATCACTTGTAAGCTATATGACTCGTTTTGGTGAAGCCAATGGAACAAGCTTATTAACGGTTTGGAATTATACAAGGAACAGTAGTCAGAAAAGATATCCTCAGATGAAGGATGCTCGACTTCTTGAAATATCCCCACTAGTACTATTAGATACTTCATTACTTGCAGCTGAGACGGAACTAACAAAGTCACGTATTCTATCAATGACATTTTTTTTCGTTTTTCGGAAATTAAGTGGTGGAAGTAAGGCACATCATTCACGTTTTTTAAGAGAAGTGCTTCGTGAAGAATTATGTTTTTGCCCTCATTGTCTTCATGAGGAGAGGGGAATAAATCTCAAGTGGAAAATAAGGGGGGTGGATTACTGTCTCCTACATAATTTTCTTTTATTATCAGAGTGTACCCATTGTAATAATAAAATTGAATTGCATCAATTAGTTAATGTTTCAGTGTGCCCTTTTTGCAAAAGTGATTTATCTAAGTGTTTTCAATCATCACCATCTGAAGTTGATGATAAATGGTTAAATCATCAAAAAAGAACTCAACAATTATGGGAACAACTCCTCTCTCCAGAAGAAATCACAATCGAACCTAATGAGGCAGCAATCCGGCTGTTGTATTTGTTAAATAATAAAGGACCTATCTTTAATCGTCTTGAGGTTTTAGAAATGGCTTATAATCTAAAGGTTCAATTGCCATGGCTCCTACAGGTGGCTCGAAATAGCCTCTCGAAAAAGAGAACATTGCATATTGAAACATTACTACGAATATTGATTCATTATAGAATGGATATTAGGGCTTTTATTGTTTTAGATATCCCTTGTTCATTTAGAGATTCTCTCTTAAATACTCGCAAGAATGTTAGTAATTTTTGTTGCAGTGCTCCTTGGTGTAATTTTTTTAATAAACAGGGGTCTTTAGTTAGCACGGGTACTGGAACAAAGAAATATAAAAATGGACAAATTCTTCACACTCACGTAGGTTGTACTGCATGTGGATGCCGGTTTGCACTGACTCGTAACAATCAAATTATCACTAAGGATGATTTTATTCAAGCATTTGAGGTGATTAAAACTACCGATAGTGATGAAGCCGATATTTCTCGACTTTCGAATTACTCAAACCGTAAAAGGAAGCGTGTAATAGCATATTTTAAAACAAGAAGTGTTTTTAGCAACTTATCTTATACGGTGGATAATAACAAGCTAAGGGGTGTTATTGAGGATGTTCAAAAAGGTAAAACACTAAGTGAAATTCAACTCTGGAACTGCTGGATATCGGAAGAGGAGTTCTTTGTATATAGATACCATTCAGCTGTATTAAAAGAACTACTATGTTATAAAAGACCCGCGCTGCCTAGAAAAATAAGAGATATATATTACCCAAAGATTATTGCTTTGGGTGAATTCTATTTGGAGAATGATCAAGAAATCACAGTAGAGGGCATCTCGACTGAGATCGGGGTATCTTCTAATACGCTAAGTAAATGGGGATATAACAAGGTAATTAAGGATTATCGAGAAAAACAAAGGGAGATAAGACTTCAAAAATGGAAAGAGAATATTTATAGAGACATTGATTTCTTTTTTGAATCCAATGTATCAGAGAAAATTCTAAGCCAGGATGTTTATAAATCCATAGGGGTAAAACAATCATATTTATGTCACTTTGCCCCTGAAATTAATCTCTATATAAAAGAACACAGAGAGAATTATAATCTCCAAAATGAATTGAGGGACTAAAATTTGATCCAGCCCCTGCGGTTTTATACTCTTTTAAAAGATACGATGTCTTTTAGTAATCGAAGTACAATTTGAAGTTCGGAAGATTTTAAAGAATAAAGGATGGTATCAATTTTAGTAAGAATTTCAGATTGTTCTCGATTCTGCCCTTTCTTGCTGCTTTCAAGCAATTCAGCAGGATTTATTTGTAGGGCATCTGCAATTTTGTTTAAAGTATCTAGGGTTATATTAATCTCTCCACGTTCGATCCTTCCAACATAAGACTGATCTATTTGCAGCATTTCTCCAAGATCCTCTTGCGTATAGTTATTTGCTTTACGATGCAATCTAATTCTCTTACCTACCTCTAAATAAATGTTAGCCAGTTTACTCACCTCTCTCCTTTAAGAGTAGGCAAGTATTAATCTCTGTTGAAGATGCATAAACTACATATTGCCATTTGAAAATAGTACATATATATCCTAAAATTAAAGCATAATATTAAATCAGGGAGAAGTGTATTATGTCAGTTTTACCTCGTTATCATGTTATTGAAAATGTGCTGCAGTATAAGATGCGTGGGAAAGTCGCATACCTTGGAAATGTATCGGCTTTATCGGCTCTTCAGATCACCTATGTGAAACCTTTTGATCATCCATCTGGGAAAGGATATCAGCGCCCAGTCGATAGCAAACGCTGCAATGACTTCGCTAAATATCTCTCGCAAGGGGATAATGCGTTATTTACCCCCATTCTGTTAAATGCAGAATCGAAGTGGGAATTCACACCTTATGATAAAGGCAGGTCAACGTATGGCCGCTTATTATGCAAGGACAAGGCATCACTAATGGATGGCCAGCACCGCTTGGGAGGAATAAAACGCTACACACAGGATACGCATTCCGAAATTAATGTACCGTTCTTAGCTTTCCATTATCTGGATGAAGATGAGGAAATTAATCTTTTTGATACCATTAATACAAAGGCTAAGGGGATAGGTATTTCGTTAAGTAAATATCTCCATCGGAACTCAGATGATATTAGTTGGATCTCTACAGAGCTAATTACTCGTGGAGATAGTCCGTTTCACTTTTTAGGGACTTTAACAGGGAAACGATCATCGGGACGTCATGTGACGCTCCAGAACCTTTATAAAGTAATAGAGTTAATTACGAAGTATGAGAAGGTACAGGCATTATCAAAAGAGGAAAAACTGACGTTAGCGCTTGTATTTTTCAATACAATTAAAGAGCAGTTCAATAAGGAGTGGCTTGATTACAAAGACTACCGGCTTACACATATTGTAACTCTTAATGCATTAGCAATTGCAGGGTCAGAAGTGTTCTACAAAGCTGTTGGCGACCAGAAACAACAAATAGACTATAGTTTTATTATGAAGTGCGTTAAGAAGCTTAGAAGTGTGGATTGGTCCGCAGCAGGGCCACTAAGGTATATAAAGGGTATGAGTGGTTCAAGGACTTTAGCAAATGATTTGATAGTTCAGATGGTGGATAAGGGAAAATAAACAATCCGTTGGTAGTCGAATAAAACTATTAAGATAAAGGGGTGTAAATAGTGCGGCTTAAAATAATTGTGAATGCTATTAGATGTAAGAATTGTTTGTCTGTAATTGAATCTGTAGATCACCATGATATGAAGTGGTGTACTTGCGGGAAGGTAGCTATTGATGGTGGAACCCAATATTTGAAGCGCACGGGATTACTTGAAGATTATGATGAGTTATCTTATTGTGTACCGTTAAACGAATAGGGTTTTCAAAACTCTTAAATCAGCTGAAAGCCTTTATGAAGAGAATGCGGCAGGTAAAGATGAAACTTAGTCAAATTCGTTGTAGGGTCGTTGAACTGAAAGACAGTTATGATTGGCGATGGTGGATAAGGGTAAATAAATTAGTCCGTTGGTAGTCTCGGGTAAACTGGGAGCCAACGGATTATTTATTTTTGAGTGTCTAAAAGATAGTTCTTAAGTAAGGGATATGAGGTGGCTTTTGGAGGGAAATGTAAGTTTATGTTGAATATAATAAGTTATTAACATATTGGAGGAAGTCTGTGGATATTCTCGATAATCCTGCTACAATAGCAGCTGTCATATCAGGTAGTATTACTTTGTCTGAAATAGTAGTGCAAACGGTCTTATCAGTATCCAAAATAAGAATGAGGTTCGTTCAAATTTTGAGAAGGTACTGACTGAGAAGCTAGAAGTTAATACTTAGCTTTTAAATCTCTGTGAGGTAGAAGGTGTTATTGTGAATACTAATTTAGAAGTGAATTTTCAAAAATTAACTCCTATAAAAGATGCTGATTTGAAAATATATAAAACAGCGTTAGACTTTGTGCTACAAGAACAAGATTTAAAAAATATTGCAATAACCGGCCCTTATAGTGCAGGTAAAAGTAGTACAATCGAAACGTTTGAAGAAATATCTAAAAAGAAGTTCTTACATATTTCTTTAGCACATTTTGAATCTGCTAATGGCGAAGTATCTAGTGATACAAAAGATAAAAAGGACTTCCATAACATCGATGCAGTATTAGAAGGTAAAATACTTAATCAACTCATTCATCAAATTAGCCCTAGTGATATCCCTCAAACGCAATTCAAAGTAAAAAGAAAAGTATCTATCATCACAAAAACGAAGATGATTATAAGCTCAATTCTACTCACAGTACTGTTTGCTCTAATACTCTATATTAAGAACTTCAAGAATTGGGGAGAGTTTGTAGGGAAACTTTCTCCGCCATGGCTTAAATCTGTATTAATGTTTACTACGAAAAGCAGCACAATTGTTATAGGGGGTATTGTTTGTGCATGTATTGCTTCGTATTTGATTTATAGTCTAATAAAACTTCAGTACAACAGGAATATGATTAAGAAGATAAAAGTTCAGGGGAATGAAATAGAAATATTATCTGATACAACAGAATCATACTTTGATAAATATCTTAATGAGGTTTTATACTTGTTTGAAAATGCAAAAGTAGATGCAATTGTATTTGAAGACATGGATAGATTTGATGACAATAAAATATTCGAAAAGCTAAGAGAAATAAATATATTAATAAACAAGAAGAGCAATAAGATAATTCGTTTTTTTTATTTACTGCGAGATGATATCTTTGTATCTAAAGATAGGACTAAGTTTTTTGATTTTATTATTCCGATAGTTCCAGTTATTGATGGCTCTAATTCATACGATCAGTTTATTAATTTATTTAAAAAGGGAAATATCTACGATAGCTTTAATAAGGAGTTTCTTGAAGGTCTTTCATTATATATTGATGATATGCGAATTCTTAAAAATATATATAACGAGTACGTTATATACTATGATCGAATTCAATCAACGGAATTAAATCGTAACAAATTATTAGCAGTAATTACATACAAAAATATATTTCCAAGAGACTTTAGTGAGCTCCAACTTGGAAGAGGCTTTGTTCATACCATTTTCCAGAACAAATCACAATATTTTAGTGACCAGATTCTTCAATTTAAAAATGAATATCAGAATATTCAAAGCCAAATCGAATCAGCGAAAAATGAAATATTTAATGAAGTGGAAGAGTTAGAAGTTCTTTTCTTTAAACCTTCTGGATTATTAAGAGTTAACGGGAGACTTGAATATCAATTTCAATCACGTCGAGAGTTTTTAAAGGAATTGAAAAGTAGTCCAGATAATGTTCAGGAACTAAGAGGTAATGGTTATTATAGTTATGATGTTCGTGCTGAATTTGATAAGTTAAGTAATAATACAGACTTTAAAAAAAGAAAGCGTTTAATTGAAACTAAACCAATACTAAATGAATTGTCTTTGCAATCTAACGAACTACTAAATAAGATATCATTACTTGAAGGTAAAAAACTACAAGAGATTATTACAAAGGAAAATATAGATAGTATTTTCCGTGCTTCGCAAACGAATGAAATTGGAATTAAGTCTGACTTTAATGAAGTGAAGTCGAGTTCCTACTTTACTTTAATTAAATACCTTATTAGAAATGGATACATTGATGAAACATATCCTGACTATATGACTTATTTTTATGAACACAGTTTATCCAGGGCAGATAAAATCTTCTTAAGAAGCGTTACCGATGAAATTCCAAAGGACTTTTTATATGAATTAAAGGATCCTGCACTCGTTGTTTCACGACTTAGAGATACAGATTATGATAATGAGGAAATACTTAATTTCAGTTTACTTTCACATTTACTGATAAAGGAAAATGAGAATATTGGAAGGTTTATAACACAGCTGAAAGTGAAAAACAGGGTGGATTTTATCCATCAATTTTGGGTTATGGGTAAAGAGAAAGAGAGGTTTGTTTTTGAATTAAATCAAAGGTGGCCAAATGTTTTACAAATAATTTTAAGTAGTATTTTGTTTACTGTTAATCAAAAACAACAATATGTCCTAGATACTATTTATTTTTCTCCGGAAGAAGATTTAATAGTCATGAATGATGATAATTTTTTAAATTCGTATATATCTGGGAATGAAAATTTTTTACATATATACGAACCAAATGTCCCATTAATTATTAATCGACTGCTTTTGTTAGGGGTTAAATTCTTAGACATCAACAGTGAAAAAGCTAACTTGTCATTGTTTAAAAGTATTTATGAGGCTGATCTCTACCAATTAAACTTTAAAATGATAAAGTTAATTATCGAAAAGTTATATGAAGTACCCACTGATGATATTGAGCATAAATTATACACAATTATACTTTCTAAGTCTGACGAAAGGTTAGTAAGTTATGTTAAGAGCCACATAGATCATTTAATGACCGTTATATTAGAAAATAGCGATGAAAAGTTATTCGATGATGAACCAGTTGTGGTCGCTATTTTAAATGACACAGATATTAGCTTCGATAATAAAAGTCAATATGTATATTATTCGCGGACTTTAGTCGATAGCTTGGATGCAGTTACTGATCTAGATATTTGGAAGGATATTTTACGTCTAAGGAAAGTAAAATACACGGAATTCAATATTCTTAGTTATTACATTGTATTTGGATTAGATAATATTCTAATTGATTTTATTAATAGTGATTCAATTGGTTTCATGATAACGTATGAAAAAATACAAGAGAAGTATAACCCAGATGATGCCGTTCAATTGTATGGAGATATTATTAGCTGTAACGAATTAATTGATGCCAAATTTGAAATGTTCATAAGAGGTTTTGGAAGACACTATGAGAAGTTCGAGTATGAAGGTATAATACCAAGTCATATCAGTGTTTTAATTAAGTATAAAGTTATATTCATGAATCAAGAGAATTTACTTTATATGAGGGCTAACTACTCGGACAATCTAATCGATTTTATATGTGAAAATATAATTCGATATACCGATGAAGTGATTAATGAAGAGATATTTGATTTCTTGGAGTTGTTAGAGGTGTTGAGAAGTAATGTTGAAGATTCATCCAAATTAAAATTGCTATCTTTTACTCAAAATTCGATATCAGTTAATAGTAATAAGTTTTCTGAGGAAATTAAGGAACACATACTACAGCATAATTTTAACGTTGAGGATGTTCCTTACTTATTAAACATTTTCAAATCCGTTGGAGCAAGACTAAAAACAATTATTCTAACCTTGTTAACACAACATATTGATATTGTCTTAAGTAAACAGCATATTGTTTCATATGACATCTTAATAAATTTACTTAGAACAGATGAGTTAACAGCTGTGAAAAAATTTGATTTATTACTTGAGCAACTCATTAATCTAAATGAAAAGCAGGTAATTGGCGCTCTTGAACTGCTGGGGATGGAAGATGCGGTGGGGGTATTTAAAGGAAGAAGACCAAAATTCGAAGTTAACGACAGAAATGAAAAAATGCTCAGTATTTTTAAGACAAGAGGATGGATTACTACCTTTGAGGTAGATAAAAAAGAAGGATCATTTTATCGAGCTAATGGTCGTTATTCACAACACTTACAGTAAAGGCTGCAGAACCTGCACTAATCAGTAGGGACATTTTTGGTGGTATTACAATCTTGAGAATACCATTACGTAGTGGTAGTGTCCTTTCGCGACGTAAATGAGACATTTTTATCAGCCTTCTCTTAAGTGATTTAATACAATATAAAAAAATGATATAATTGTTATGGCCCTGATTGTTCCGTTATTACTGGTCAAGCCGACGTACATTGAGTTACCCCCATCATGGGCAGTTGGGTATCTATTATGACGGAGGTGCTGCCTATGGTATCAGATATTGGAACTATAGTTTGTTTTATTGCACTTTGTGGAATTAAACTTCTACCAATCCTTGACCAGTTATGCGGAGCTCAAGTTAGATGCAAAAACAATAACTGTTTACATCATAAACCAAAGCCCAAGACATTAGATGTCTCGGGCTTTTTAAGTTTACATGAATGACATAACACTTAATTTTCTTTTTAGAACAATTCAAAGTCTTTAATTAGACGCTTAGTCTAATTCTCAATGGCTGACTATTTCCTAATTATAAAAACCGCAAAACTTAAGATTTAGGTAACGGATTATGTCTTGTTTATAACCGTTAAATCGACGAAAAGTCTTGAGTTATAAAAGAGATTGTCTAGTTTATTCTTGAAAAGATCGTGAATTTTAAGGTTTTATTGTCTCGTTTATAACCGTTACTCACAAAAAAGCAGTAGTGGCATGGGACTGACCCCCATTTGTGAGACAGGGATCAAAAC
>NZ_BSSQ01000032.1 GCF_030161375.1 Paenibacillus glycanilyticus | reverse complement strand
AGGTGTTTTAATTTGTCTCACTCTATGGGGTCAGTCCCCCATGCCGGGATACCCTTTTTTTGCTATGCAGCCTTTATTCTTGCAATAAAAAAAGCAGCGCCGGTCAGCGCTGCTTATCTTGTTTCTTCTATTATAATACTACTCGGTTCCCATGAAGATGTAACGCGCAACGATCAGAACCGCGAGGATCCACATGAGCCAGTGAACTTTGTATTTGCCTTTGTTCGCAACGTTAGCGACTGTCGCCAGAATGACATACGTTACGATACCAAACGAGATGCCGTTAGCGATGCTGTACGTGAACGGCATAAGCGCCAGCGTCAGGAACGAAGGAATCGCGTAAACCATGTCGGAGAAGTCGATTTCCTTCACCGATTGAAGCATCAATACGCCAACAACGATCAGTGCCGCGTTTGTTGCTGCCGCTGGAACCAGTGCCACTACCGGCGACAAGAAGATCGCAAGCAGGAAGCAGACGCCTGTTGTTACCGAAGTCAGACCCGTACGTCCGCCTTGCGCAACGCCGGCGGAGCTTTCTACGAAAGCCGTTACCGTACTTGTACCAAGCAATGCGCCGCCGCTTACCGCTACCGCGTCAACAAACATCGCTTTACCAACGCGTTTCTTGCCTGCTACCGGATCTTTCATGAATCCGGCGCGGTTAGCCGTACCAACGAGCGTGCCAAACGTATCGAACAATTCAACAAACGTAAAGGTCAATACGACCGTTACGATTCCGACTTCGAACACGCCAGGGAAGTCGAAGTGGCCAATGTTCATCGTCGAGAAGTCAGGAACCCAAGTTTGATCGGTGAACGTCTTTTTCACGTCAACTTGACCAAGAATAAGCGAAAGCGCCGTCGTGCCAAGGATCCCCCACAGGATTGCGCCCGGTACTCGCAGAACCATCAGAATACCGATAATGAGAAGGGCAACCACTGTCATAATAACCGTTTCGTTCGCAAAGCTGCCGATATGGATAACCGTTTCCGAACCGGAAACGTCCGTATAAGCATTTGCTTTAATATCGCCAAAAGCCGTTACGGCAACTGTCATCAGACCGCTGCCTTTCAAGCCTACAATCGTAATGAACAAACCGATACCAACCGTAATCGCGTGCTTCAAGCTGTCTGGAACAGCCGTAATGAGCATTTGACGAATCTGCGTCAGTGTCAGGATGATAAAGATAATACCCGAGATAAATACCGCTGTCAGACCCATTGCTACAGAAATAGGTTTATCCGTTGCCTGCGAAGCAATAACCGTCGAAGCAAAATATGCGTTGAGACCCATACCAGGTGCCAGAGCCACCGGGAAGTTAACGAACAAGCCCATCGCAATCGTGAAGATACCGCCTGCAATAGCCGTTGCCAGGAATACTGCCGTCCAGTCAAGACCGGTTGGCGTCAGAATGATCGGGTTGACTGCCAGGATGTAGGCCATTGTCATGAAAGTGGTCAGACCCGCCATAATTTCCGTTCTGAAGTTTGTACCATGTTCCTTTAACTTAAAGAACCGTTCCATAATTCCGATTACCCCCCCAAAAATGTGTACAAGCCTAAAACCGCAACAAAGCCTAGGAAAAATGCGTCAATGCGCAATTATCTCCTAGGCTTTGCAAAAAGGGGGAAAGTATACCGCGGACCGAGTCAATGTCATTCGCTTAAACCATAACGGAATGGCATCGCGCGGCAACTTTCCTACCTTTTCGTAGCCTGATCATTTACGGTGATCTAGTAGAGACTCTCAAGCCAATTCTTGAGATTATACGAAAAGTGATTTATTTAATTAGTTGTTATCCGTAAATTAATATAATAAGGAACACGCGACTTGTCAACGAAAATTTACGAACGTTCGCCATCTACCACAAAGATAACATTCGTCTTTACCGAAAAAATGGTAGTCCTTTTGTCCTGGTTATGGCATAAAGTTACAACCGTGAGTGATCATTGGGCATAGCATTGGGCGGAAAAACATGAAAAAGCCGCATAAATGCGGCTTTTTCAATGATCGTTTATTTTAGAAAAAGTTCGGAAGGTATTTCTTGTTGGCTTCCAGCATTTCACCAAGCAAGGTTTGGGCGACGGAAACGCTTGGCACAAGCGGATGATGGACCATCGCCTGCAGCGCAACGCCGCGATCCCCGGTCACTGCCGCTTCAATCGTCAACGATTCGTAGGTTTTCACCGCATGAAGCAATCCTTTGATATGTTCGGGCACGCGCTTCAGCGGCAAAGGAATCGGACCTTGCGCCGTTACCACGCAATTGACCTCAATACTCGCATCCTCGGGCAGGAAATCGATAATGCCGCCGTTGCGAACGTTTAGCGTCTGAATATCTTGACGGTTCGTATATAGGGAATGCATGAGGTTAACCGCAGCTTCCGAGTAGAAAGCCCCGCCCCGCTTCTCAAGCTGCTTCGGCTTTTCCTTCAGATTAACGTCCTTGTACAGCTCAAACAGCTCTTCTTCTACCCGGCTGACGACATCGGCACGCGTACCGTCTTTCTCCATTGATTGTTTCATCTCGGCGTACATCGTATCGGTCATATAGAAGTAACGCAGGTAATACGTCGGAAGTGCGCCAAGCGAACGCAGAAACTCCGGATCCCAATCGAATGCGGTTACGTTCGAAGCCGAGTAATCTTTGCCTCCGCCGATCATCTCCTGCAATTTGTCTTCGCCGTTCACGTAAGCCGCGGTAATCCAGTGCAGATGGTTGATGCCCACAAACTCCGGCAGCGCTTCGCGCTCCGTAACGCCATATTGGCTAGCGAGGTATTTCTGGAAGTTGATTGGCGAGTTGCAAAGGCCCACCGTCTTCACCTTGCTATGCTTTAACACCGCTTCCGTTACGATTCCGGCCGGATTCGTAAAGTTCAGCATCCAGGCATTAGGGGCAAGCTCTTCGATATCCCGGCAAATGTCGAGGATAACCGGAACCGTCCGAAGCGCCTTAAACATACCTCCCGGTCCCGTCGTCTCTTGGCCGATTACGCCATGTTTGATCGGAATATGCTCATCTCTGCGGCGTGCTTCAAGCAGTCCTACCCGCATCTGGGTCGTTACAAAATCAGCTCCCGCGATAGCTTCCCGCCGGTCCAAGGTCAGGTGTACGTCGATAGGCAGATTCGCCCGCTCGACCATCCGCTCGGCCAACTTCCCGACAATCTCCAGCTTATGGCGTCCCTCTTCAATATCCACAAGCCATAATTCGCGGATCGGCATTTCTTCATAGCGTTTAATCAGCCCTTCGACCAGCTCCGGCGTATAGGAGGAGCCGCCGCCAATGACGGCAACTTTTAACCCTTGTTTGGCTATAGTCATGAGAATGTCTCCTTTTAGTAGAAATGGATCGCCCAACTTTAGAACGCAATCTGGCGAAGCGCGACATCCGTTTCCGCTGAGATCGGAATCCCGCTGCTGTCCATCGCGCTCATTACGGCACCAATAACGGGATCAATCGTAAGTTTTGCAAGGTTTGCATGAGGCGCAACTTTGGCTACCGCGGCTTTGACCGCGTTAATCATATGCGGCGTACCGCCTTTGGCAAACACGCTTCCCGTCAACACAACATCAAAGCTGTCATGCTCCATGCCTAATCTTCGGATCAAAGCGTTAACCGCGTTGCCGTGTTCATGGCCTGCTTCTTCAAGAATGCGAATGGCGACCAAATCGCCAAGCGCTGCTGCTTCAAACATCGTTTGCGACAGGGTACGTGAAGGCTGAATGCCATTGTCGAGCGCGTCCTCATACATCTCGAGCACGGAGGTGTAACCCATTTGCCTCGGCACCAGCTCGGTGAGAACGGACGGCTCCTCCCGCCCCTCCCAGCTTCGGACCGCCGCGCGAAAAGCATGAATCGCCAAATCCGAACCGGAGCCTTGGCCGTCTCCAAACAAATAACCGAAACCTCCGTATTGCAGCTCCTCGCCGTTTGCGTTTCGAGCCGCGGCGTTAAAGCCGGTTCCGCTAATAATAACCGCCCCATAAGACTGGCGGGTTCCCGCCCGCATGCCAATCATCGTATCGCAAGCGATGGCATGCCGCGGGAAATCAAGCGAGTGGATCATCGGACGCAAAATCGCGTAGTCCGGCTCCCGATCGGCACCGGCGAGGCCAAAGTAAGCAAAGTCGATTTCTTCTTTGGTTGCGCCTGCTTGCCGAAGCGCTTCCGAGCAAGCCCGGTCGATCTCGGTTCTAGCCGCTTGAAAAGCCGTTTGATGATTGCCGTTCCCGCCGCTTCCGCGGCCAAGCACGCGGCCATTCTCATCCGTAAGCAAAGCATGCGTCTTACTGCCGCCTGCATCAATCCCAAGAAACAACATCATAGCCACGCTCCTTCCTATTTGGATATTCCCAGCATAAAAGAAAAGAACATCGCTTCTCTACCGAGAAAAAACGATGTTCCGATACTATCTTACTGTTCTTCAATTAACGATGAAGACGGATTTCCGAAGGTTGCTTGCCAATATGCTGCTTGAACAGCCTGTTAAAGTTGGATAAATTGCGGAAACCGGATAGTTCGGCAATTTCAATCATTTTCTTGTCCGACGTTTCCAGCAGATTAACCGCGGCGGACAACCGCAGCTGGATCAAATAATCCATCGGCGATGTTCCGACCGTCTGGACGAATAAAGCGCTGAACCGCGAAGGGCTAAGATGGACCGCGGCGGCAAGCTCCTTCAACGACCAAGGGTAGGCAATATCGGCTTCGAGCAAGTTCAGCGCTTGGCGGATCACCTCCATCCCCCGAAGATGGGCATGATTCCTCTCCTGCTCTTTGGCAAAATACCGATTAACGAAGGCCATAAACGCAACAAGCTGCGACCTTACGACAGCTTCATAATGCGGTTCTTGCCGTATATATTCGCTCCGCATCTCCAGAATGGCAGCACCAAGGCGGGAGAGCATGGGATGATCGCGATCTAGCAAATTATCGAAGCGCAAGCCGATCTCTCGGAATGGGATAAGCAGCTCCGGATCATAACGCTGCTCAAGCGCAAAATATGCCGGATCAAACATAATGACCGTCATAACGAGCTCTTCTTGCTCGAAAGCGCGGTGCAAATCATTTGAGTTAATGAGGATGATATCCCCTTCCCGGAAGTCGTGCCGCGTTCCATTAATGAGATAATAGCCGCTTCCCCGGCTAATATAGTTAATCTCCAGAGCCGTATGCCAATGCAAACGCTGAAAATGCGGAGTTACGCCTTCCGACTGCGAGATCACAATGGGAAAAGCATGCGGCAATTCTATG
Source organism: Paenibacillus glycanilyticus (assembly GCF_030161375.1). Taxonomy (GTDB): domain Bacteria; phylum Bacillota; class Bacilli; order Paenibacillales; family Paenibacillaceae; genus Pristimantibacillus; species Pristimantibacillus glycanilyticus_B. Next base: position 21,777 of record NZ_BSSQ01000032.1, on the reverse strand, counting down.
AGATCGCGAGAGACGGTAGAAATCGGCTTCATGGCAAGGCCTCCTGGAGAAGAGTATAAGTAAATTCAGTATAACACTGGTATTTGAGATCCCAAAGATTTACCGCGAATTAACAAAAAACCTCCTCTCTCTAATCCTCCCTTGATAATAGGCTTGTACACTTTACATGCCCCTACTTCATCTTGGGCAACACATTTCAGACTGGTGGTGCATTATATTTTGAATTTCTACAAGCAAGCTCGAATCCTATTCCCCGCCGTATTATCGGCAAGCCTTCTATCTACGGGAATTGCCGTTCCAACTCCTAAAGCGGCGGCAGCGGTAGCCGATACCGGCGCCACGGCGCAAGAACAAGGGGAATGGCTGACAGGCGAATTCCACGCCCATACGACCGAATCAGACGATGCCCAGAGCTCGCTCGAATCCGTGCTGGATCACGGCTTGACTACTTACGGCCTCGACTTCATCATGCTGGCGGATCATTTGCGCTCCTCCAAACGCGACGATACGGGAGCCGACATTCCCGGCGGTCCCATTCCGTTATCGAAAGGACTCCTCGAATACCAGGTTCCAAAAATAAAAGCATTGCAGGAAGCAGGCAAATATGCCGGCAAGACGATATTTTCCGGCTTTGAATGGGATATCCCTTCGCACGAGCACGGCTCCGTTGGTATTCTCACCGATGAACCCGGTTCCGATGCCGCGCTGAAAGCCGCGAACCAATTCGAATATTTGTTCACGAACCGCGACGCAACCTGGTTTAATCCGGCTGACGTCCTGCAGTGGGAAGCGGCGGATGACCGGGCGTTCAGCACGCATGCGGACAGCTTGTCCGCCGTTAATTGGCTGAAACGCAATTACCCGGAAACCAGCTACATGATCGTGAACCACCCATCCAGAGGCGTAGGCAAATATAAGATTTCGGACTTCCGCGACTTCAATAATGCTGCTCCTGATATTGCGTTTGGCTTCGAGGGCATGCTCGGCAACCAAATGGAGCCGGACCGCGGCGGTTACAATTCGGCCTACGATCCCGCTAACCCAACGGCTAACGACAACTATAAGAACCGTTCCTACGGCGGCGTCGATTACATGGTTGCGAAAGTTGGCGGCGTCTGGGATTCCCTGCTTGGCGAAGGCCGCCAGTTCTGGAATTTCGCGAATTCCGACTACCATTTCAAGACGATCGACACGAACTCGAGCGGTTACTGGCCGGGCGAATACGCCAAAAACTATATTTGGAGCGAAGGAAAATCCACGCAGGATATTCTGAACGGCATGCGCTCGGGCAAATCGTTCTCCGTCTTTGGCGACCTGATTAACGCTTTGGACTTCCGTCTTGCCGACGGCGGCGCAAATGCCGAAATGGGCGGTACCCTGCAAGCCACCGAAGGGGATAAACTTACGCTTACGATCAAATTCAAGAGCCCGGAGACGAATAACTACGAGAATCCGATCAACAGCGGCCAATCCGGCGGCATGCAACCGGCAGTTGATCATATCGACCTGATTGCAGGCGATGTTACGGGTCCGGCAGAGAAAGGAACTCCGGCCTACGACAAGGATACAAATGACTCTACCCGCGTTGTTGCCACTTTCACTAGCGAGGACTGGACAACGGACGCCAACGGCTACAATGTTATTACTTACGACTTGCCGAAGGCCAGCAAAGATCAATACTTCCGGCTGAGAGGCACCAACCTTGGCATAAACGTGCCGGGCGAGACGTTGGACGGCAATCCGCTGATTGATCCAAAAACAACAACCGCCGATGCCGCGGCCCGGTTCAACGAGATTAACGACCGCAACTATAAGGATCTATGGTTCTACTCGAATCCTATCTTTGTAGATACGGCTGCCTACAGCGATGAACAAGCCGTAACGGATACATTAAGCAAGTTGACCTTAGGCAACCTGGATGCCGTTACCGGGAATATGACGTTGCCTTCCGAAGGCGAGCATGGCGCGGCAATCGCGTGGGAAGAAACAACCGACTCCGCAAACGCGGTTGCAATCGAGAATGGCATCGCCAAAGTGAGCCGTCCCGCTGCCGGACAACCAAACGCATCGGTCACGCTTAAAGCGACCGCTTCGCGGGGCGATCAGTCGGACTCCAAAACTTTTGTCCTAACCATTCAGGCATTGCCTACTACTTCGAATCCGGGAGGCGGAACAACACCTGCAACATCCGTTTCCGTTAATATGGATCCGGCCAAAGGCGCGGAAGGCAGCTTGCAAGGCGTGATCTCCTTCAAGATTCCTGCAGGTGCCGTATCTTCGAGCGGAACGATCGGCGCGTCGGTTCTTCCTACAGGACAACAACCTCCGCTTGGCAACCTGAAGGCGCTAAGCCCAATCGTCGAGATGACTAGCAATGCGGGGACGATATTTGGCAAGCCCGTTCAACTGACCTTTAACTACGCCATGAATTCTGCTGCGCCAAAAAGCCAACCTGCCGTGTACTACTATAACGAAAAGCTGAAGAAATGGATGTTCATCGGCGGCCAGGCAAACGGAACAACCATTACGGTCGACGTTAAGCATTTCACGAAATTCGGAGTATTTGGCTACACGCCTCAAACTTTCCAGGATCTTAACGCTTCCTGGGCGAAACCATACGCCGACCGCTTAATCGGGATGGACGTGATCTCCGGTTACGAAGACGGAACGTTCCGTCCGGACCAGCCAGTTACTCGCGCAGAATGGGTCAAGCTGCTGGTGAACTCGCTTAGTCTGCCTACGCCATCCGGTGCAACTAACTTCGCCGATGACAGCCTCATACCGGCATGGGTGAAAGCACAAGTAAAAGCAGCAGCCGAAGCTGGATATGTGACGGGCATAAATACCAAAGACGGCTCCGTCTTTAACGGATCGCAGCGTATCACCCGTGCGGAAATCGCCGTAATCGCCGCGCGCGTTCTGCAATCCGCCGGCATCGCTTCGTCCGGGGACGGCAAAACCTTCAACGATGCACAGGCGATTCCGGCCTGGGCTCAAGATGCGGTAGAACAAGCTACAGCTTCGGGTATTATTAGCGGTTATCTTGACGGCACTTTCCGCCCGGATGACACATTAACCCGCGCCGAAGCGGTGAAAGTCGCTTACGCTTTGCTTGATGCCTTAAATATGTAACAAAATAAAACTCCCTTCCAAGCTGCTGCATCGCAGCTGGAAGGGAGTTTTCTACTATGCCGACCGTTTGAACGTAGCGTTTATTTGCCGTTTGCCGCCGCCCAAGCGTCCAGCTGCTTCTGCTTCTCGGCGATGATCTTATCGATTCCCGCTGCCTTCAACTGATCGATAAACTTAGGCAATTGAGTCTCCGGATCAACCGTACCGGTTTCAAGCGCGACTTTATATTGGTTGGTTACGTTAGTCACGGCGGCGATCTCCGATTTCACGGCATCCGCATTAAAGATAAAGCCCAGTGCTTTCGATTTCGTAGCATTCTTGTTGAAATCCATTAATTGATTCCATAGATCCGGGCTGTCTCCGTTCCAAATGTAAGAGAGCGACTGGTTGCCAAACATCCATCCTAATTGAAGGTTGTAGCCGGAATTGGTAGCATCCACGCCTTGCGGGAAATCAATGACGTTATCCGATACTTTCGTGTAATGCTTCCCTTCGATGCCGTAATCAAACAGATTGATCAGATCTTTATCGGTATACATCAGGTTAAGCAGCATCGTCGCCCGCGAAGGATCTACCGAATTTCTCGCCACGCTCCACATAATGGAGGTGATGTCGCTTGTCGTTGAGATCGCCGGCTTGAAGTGTATCGATATCATCTCTCTTGCCGTATTTCTGGACTCCTGGGTTTCAATGCCCGGCTTCATATGGGAAATAAACGAGAAGGCTTTGCCCGCTTTCACCATGTTGTATTGCGTTTCCGTGCTTGTTGCCGCGTCCTTGGCGACGTAGCCTGCCAAATACCATCTTCTTACCGTATTTAGCATCTCTTTGTATTCCGGCGCCTCGTACATGTCAACAAGCTTCAAGTTATTGTCATTGCCGGGAAGTACGCCAAGCCCGTCGCTTAACGTATCAAACGCGCTCCGTACGTAAATGTCGATAATGGAGTTGCCATACTTCACGGTCGGAACGACATCCGGCTCGTTTTCCTTGATTACTTTGAATATAGCGTCCAAATCGTCAAGCGATTTGATCGAACTTGTATCGATGTTATATTTGTCTACCAGATCCTTGCGCATCGTTATGCCAAAGTCGGCCGCCAAATCCCGGATACTCGGAACGGCATATATTTTGCCGTCGATTTTCGTTGCGTTAAGGAATTCCGGATCGAGGTTGTCCAACGCTTCTTTAATTCCCGCGCCTTCCTTGCCCAAGTAATCGTCAAGCTCGAGGAACTGGCCTTTCGCTACATCCTGGCTGTAGGTTCCAAGTCCGCTCAGAATTAAGTCTACTTGCTCTTTGCCGGACATCATTAACGTTCTTTGCTGCGTCCATGCTCCCCAACCGATCGGAACAAGCTTAACCGTGGCATTAATTTTTTCTTTCGTAATCTTGTTGATGGCATCGCTCACTTCCTGCATATCCTTCGGCTCGCCGGCTGCCGGGAAGACCATGACAAGCTTCTCCGGCTTTAACGTCTTGCTTGCGTCATTGCCGGCATTGCTGGTCTCAGCCGCAGAACCGTTGCTTGCCGTGCCGCCGTTTCCGCCATTCGAATCATTGTTGCCGCCGTTACTGCTGCAGGCGCCAATCACCGCCGCGGACATCGTTAGCGCTAAAGCCAAATGGATCGAACGTCTTTTCATCATTCCAATGACCTCCCCCAAATATATGTGATGTTTCGGTAAAGCCGTTATCCTTTTACCGCTCCAACCGTCAGCCCTTTGGCGAAATATTTCTGGAAGAACGGATAGGCCACGAGCAACGGAACGACACCGATAACCGCCATTGCCATTCTCATGGAGGCGAGCGGTATTCTAGCGGCAAGATCGCCCGTCTGGCTGCCGGCTTGCGTGGAAGATTGCAGGAATTGAAGGTCCAGCAGAATCCGATTAAGCAGGTTTTGCAGGCTGTAGTATTTGCTGTCGGTTAGATAGATCAGACCGTTGAACCAATCGTTCCAATACAAGATGACGTAGAACAAGCCAACCGTAGCTAGCACGGGCGTCGACAGCGGCAGCACAATCCGGTAGAAGATCTTCCACTCTCTCGCGCCGTCGATATAAGCGGATTCGATAATGGCCGTTGGAATGGAAGTGGCAAAAAACGTGCGCATCAGAATAATGAAAAATCCATTCATTAGCAAACCCGGGATGATTAGCGCAAGAAGCGTATTTTTGAAGTCGAAATAATTCGTGTACAGCAAATAGGAAGGCACCAAGCCGCCGTTGAAGAGCATGGTGAAAAATACGTAAAAAGCGAGCGTATTGCGGAAAGGCATCTCTATTCGCGACAGCGGGTAAGCGACCATGGCGGTAAGCGATAACCCGGCCGCCGTGCCAATAACGGTTGTAAGTACCGTAATTCCGTAAGCTCTGGCAATCTCCGAAGAGGTATTCCATAAGTAGTGATAAGCCGAAAAGCTGATATCCTTCGGGAAAAACGCGTAACCGTTGCGGACAAGCTCCATATCATCGGTCAAGGAAGATGAGAACAGCAGCCAGATCGGCATAAGGCAAAATAACGTAAAACCGATCATAACGATGTTTAGAAGCCATTGATAAACTCTGCCAGATGATTGCATGTTGCCTTCCCCTTTCTAGAACAAAGCATTGTCCTTGTTGAATTTGCGTACGACCGCATTGGAAACCATGACGAGAATAAAACCAACAAGCGCCTGGTAGAGACCGGCTGCCGAGGACATCCCGATATCGCCGAGGTTGATCAAAGCGCGGTATACATACGTATCGATCGTGTTCGTTACCGGCATAAGCGCGCCTGTATTAAGCGGAACCTGATAGAACAAGCCGAAGTCGGAATAGAAGATTCGCCCGATGGCGAGCAGCGACATAATCGTAATGACCGGAGCCACAAGCGGGAGCGTAATTCTCACAACCTGCTGCCAGCGGTTTGCGCCGTCAATCGTAGCCGCTTCGTAATACTCATTGTCGATGCCGATGATGGCCGCCAGGTAGATGATGCACAAATTGCCTACGCCTTTCCAGACGTTAACGATTGTCAGAATCCATGGCCAATATTTCGTTTCGGTGTACCAGGAGATTGGCTCGAGACCAAGCATGGGAAGCAGCGTTTTGTTCATGAAGCCGTTCTCCACGTCCAGGAACCCAAGCACCAAATAACCGACAATAACCATCGAAATCAAATACGGAAGCAAGATCAGCGTCTGATACGTTCTTGATAGAAAGCGCTTACGGATTTCGTTGAGCATAATGGCGAGCGCAAGGGCAATGACCGTATTCAGCACGATAAAGACAATGTTGTACAGTAAGGTATTTCTCGTAATGATATAGGCGTCTTTCGTCTTGAACAGGTATTCGAAGTTTTTGAAGCCGATCCAATCGCTTCCCAATATTCCTTTTGCAAAGTTGACGTCCTTAAAGGCGATCACGATGCCAAACATCGGCAAATAGTTATTAATAAGCAGGTACAGCAGGCCGGGCAGCGCCATCAGAATAAGAGCCCGGTATTTCATCATCTTCTTCAGCTTCAAAGCGATCGCCGAACGCTTCTGTGTCCGCTTCGAGACCTGCTCTTCCATGGCAGCAACTTGGGTATTGGCATTCACGGACTTGACCACCTCTTTTTGGGATGACTTGTTCTTCATAGCTTTATAGTAGCTTATGCCTGATCATCCGGGCTTCCAAGAATCCGTCATCCCGTTTTCGAGTTTCCGACATGCGTCCCGTCTATTTGCACAGCTTCATCCCCGGCTGCTCCGCTCTCCGGTACTCCTGGGGCGTCATCGCAACTTCCTTCTTGAAGATCGTGGAGAAATAGGAGAAATTGCAGAACCCTACCGCAAGCGCAACATTGCTGACCGTTGTATCCGTCCTTGCCAGCAGCTCTTTGGCAAGCTTGATTCGCTCCGTCAAAATATAGTCGGATACCGACAGACCCGTCTCTTTCTTGAACAGCTTTACAATATAATCCGGGCTTAACCCTACATAATCCGCGATATATTGCCTGGATAGCTCCTGATCGAGATTTAGGGCGATATATCGTTTGATCTTCTCAATAACCGATTCGTTGGAATCGAGCTTCTGCATATGTACGATCGCCGCCTCCAGCATCCCCTTTACCCAATCCTGCAAATCTTTCACGCTGCGGGTAGCGGCTAATACCTTGGCAGGCGCCAAATGATCCGAGAAAATTTCATCCGCGCGAAGCCCATGCTGCTGCAGCGTATACAGCATCATCTGGAGGAAGTTTTGATAAAACCGTTGAAGTCCTCTTACCCCCAAGTTATCGATTTGCTTCCAGGAATCGAGAAACTGGTGCGATTCATTGATGACCTGCCTCATATTCCCTTGCTTGATAAGCTCCGACCAAATATGGAGGGGAGTCAGCGGGATTTGACCTTCGCCCCTCAAATTCGCGTCATAGCATATTACACGGTCAACGATATTGACCTGATTTTTGACGAACGTCATCAATTCTTCTACCATCTTTCGCATTTCATGCGCCGGTACCTGTTTCCCGAAATAGCAGACTAAGTGACAGCCTAAATACTGATTGCAGCCTCCAATGAAAGTATTGCAGCGGCTAATAACTTCTTTCCAGAAGTATCCTTCCTCTTCTAAACTAAACACCTTATCCCTTACAAAAACGACCATAAGATATTCAGAATTAATTCGAACAATCTGAGCATTAAACGTCCCCCGAACAACAATCTCTTCCAGCGCATTGCGTAGCGCATATTCCATCAGCTGCTCATCGCGAACGGACAGCGACTTGTCCCAATGCGAGATACTTATGACAACCGGAATAAATTCCATGGAACGGACGTAGGGCAGCCTCTTCTTGTCGATCACCTCCATCATGCTATCCAAACGGGAAGGAATCGCTTGATTCAGCACATCCTGCCAGAACCGTTCCGTCTCTCTTCCGGCCGCTTCCCGCTCTTCTCTGATCTTCTTAATCAGCTTGGTCATGACAAGCTCCAGTTCATCATGCGGAACGGGCTTTAACAAATATTCAAAGCTCCCTAGCTGCAACGCTTTCTTGGCGTAAGCAAAATCGGCATGGCAGGTTATAAAAATACACTCTGTATGAGGATAATGCGCCTTCACCCATTCAAAGAGCTCCAGCCCGCTGCCTTGCGGCATCTCTATGTCGCAAATCATAATATCAAACGGCTGCTCCATGAACTTTTCCTTCGCCTGCCTAGCATTGTGCGCAATGGATACGGAAGTAACAAACACGCATTTCCAGTTCATGCTTGCCTTTATGCCGTTTGCAATAATCGCCTCATCGTCTACTATCAATAATCGATACATAGCTCTTACCCCGCTTCTCTTAATAAAGGCAGAATCATATCGATAACGGCTCCCCGGTCATTCGAGAACGCAATTGCCGCCTCCGCACGGTACAGAAGACGCAATCTGCGCCGAACGTTCCAAATTCCGATATGTTCTCCGCCTTCATTCGTCAGATTCATTCCCTCATTAAGCATGCTTAAGATTTCCTCGGAGAAGCCACTGCCCGTATCCCGTATCCGGATGTGCAGCTTTGCCGCTTCCGGTTGTCCGGTCGTCCATAATGAGATGTCAATATGAGTGGGGTCATCCGTATTTACCGCATGCTTGATGGTGTTCTCGGCAAAGCTTTGGATAATTAGAGGAGGAATGACGCAATCCATTAGCTCCTTCTCGGCGGTAACCGTATACGACAAGTTGCCCGGGAACCGGAAGCCCTGAATCTTCAAGTAGTTTTCGGTAAGACTGAGCTCGTCCTTCAAGAGCGCATAATCCGTTTGGCTGCGGAACATGAGACGGAAGTAACGAATGAGCGACAGGGAAAGCTCCTGGATCAAATCGTAGTTTTTCTCCTGCGCCATATAGTAGACAACGTTCAAGCTGTTCAGGAAAAAATGCGGGTTAATTTGCAGTTGCAGCTGCTTAAGCTCCGCCCGTTGACTGTTAAGCTGTTCCTCGTAGACATGAATTTTTAATTGCTGGAGCTCGCTAACCATGCTGTTAAAGGTCTGGTTCATCAGCTCGAATTCATTGGAGGTTGGCCTGTCGGGTATTCTGGCTTCCAAATATCCTTCTTTGATCTTGCGCATAGCCGATACGATTCGGCGGATCGGAAGCAGCACCACTCTTCTCAGAAAGTAGAAAGCGGCCAGCAGAATCAGAATGGAGCCTATCGCCATAAACAGGATAATCCGCTGCAAATATGGGAGCCTCTCCAGAATCGAATGGTCGGGTACGACGGCCGCAAGTCCAAATTCTCCGACGCTTGAATCCTTCCCGATGACCAGATATTGCTGCTTGTCCCCTGTCAGACGATAGGTATCCGACGGAAACGTCAAATCAATCTTGTGCTCGTTAATGAAAGCTTTGTCCTGTACGGGCGCATGAGCACCGTCCACCAGCAGCGCTCTGCCCTCTGCGCCAAGATCCAGAAGATCAAGCGGTCCCATCACCTCGTTCGCATTCACGCCTGCCCCTATGTACAAGCCGCCCGACTTTACGATATGAACGAGATAATCCTGCTGCATGGGAAGAACCGCCCACCGGTCGTAAGAGAGGTTTGCATTGGCCGAATTTGCGGTATCGCGCACGAGCCCCGCAATTGCCTTTTGGATCGGTTCGTTATCCGAATCGGCAGATCCCGCAACCTTGGGCGCGAACAGCAAATCGTCGTTAGCGGGCGAATATACGAAGAAATAATCAAGCCCGTTATAATAAATCGTATTGTCTCTTAACTTGCTGAACAGCCAGATCCGTTCCAGGTTATACGCATCGATATCCGACTCCGAGGATCTCTCGAGTGCAATTAACCCGGTCTCCTCAGCGGCGAATTTAAGCAGGTACTGGTCAATATCGCTTAGCTTATTGTCGATGATCCCCATGTACAGATTGAGCATATTGCTGTTCGATTGCGCAACCTGATTGCGGACCACCTCCATCGAATAGAAATTGTTATAGATCAGAAAGGAAACCATCGGAGCTATAATGAGGACGATTCCGGCTATAAGCTTAAGGTGAAGCGAATTAAACGCGGTTCGGTTAAAGGACAAGCGGCATCAATCCCCTTATACGATGGTTAGTCTCAAAAAAGAAAAAGGAACCTTCCCGTATAATGGAAGGTTCCAGAAACGGGAGGTTGTTTAGAGTTCTACGACTTTTCCTGTTTCGGCGGATTGATAAATCGCTTCTAATATTTGCGTTACGACAAAAGCTTGTTCGGGCTTCACAAGCGGCTCCGTGTCATTCAGAATGCATTCCAGCCATTGTCTGGCTTCCTTCACGCCATCTTCTTCGGCACCTGGACCGAAGTACGCGATTCCTCCGCTGACGGACGGCTTTGTTTCCACTAGCTGCCCATGCTTCACGCTGTTGAAGATCACGTCGTTCTTGCCCATAACCGAGCTGGATCTCATTTCCGCTCCGCCTTCCGTACCGCAAAGCGTAGTCATCGCTTCTCTTGAATCCAGCGTATTTAATACCCAAGCCGACTCCAGGAAGATCGTAGCGCCATTCTCCATCTTAATAAATCCGAAAGCGGAATCCTCTACCTCGTAACTCTCGGGGTTCCAAGGCCCCAACATATTGCCCTCGTATTTGTCCGCCATCTTATGGAACACGGAACCGGACACCGATACGGGCTTATAGTTGTCCATGAACCATAACGCCAAGTCCAGCGCATGCGTGCCCAAATCGATCAACGGACCGCCGCCTTGCTGCTCCTTATCGAGGAATACGCCCCATGTCGGAACTCCGCGCCGGCGTACGGCATGGGCTTTCGTCATGTAGATATCGCCCAGCTCGCCTGCCCGGCAAGCGTTATAGAGAGCTTGCGAATCGTTGCGGAACCGGTTCTGGTAGCCAATGGTCAGCTTCTTGCCGGTTCGCTTCGCGGCATCGACCATTTTCCGCGCTTCCGCGGAATTAATCGCCATCGGCTTCTCGCACATGACATGTTTGCCCGCTTCGAGAGCATCCACGCTGATGAACGAATGCTGCAGGTTTGGCGTAAGCACGTGAACAACGTCGATGGAATCGTCCTTCAGCAGTTCCTTGTAGTCGGTATAGACTTTGGCGTTCTCTCCGCCAAAATCGTTGGCCGCTTTCCGGGCACGCTCCTCCACAATATCGCAAAACGCAACCATTTCACCCAAATGCGGCAGCTTGGCTAAGGAAGGCATATGTTTTTGGACAGCGATACCGCCGCAGCCGATAATACCGATTCTTAATTTATGGCTTGTCATGTCCCTATACCTCCTGTCCGGCTACGATGAAGGATTGAATTTGCGCTAAATCTTGACGGATGCTGGCGAATTTGTCGGCCGACTCTCCCTCATTCTCTACCAACGCATAACGCACATGTCCCATGGAACGGATCTGCTCGTATACGCCGGCGAAATCGAATTGGCCAGTGCCAAGATCAACAAAATCTCCAGGGCCAACATACTTCTGGTAAGCTTCGAATGGATTGCTCATATCGTCGCCTTCCAGCTCGGCAGCTTCCAATATATTGATCGGACCTTTAAGTTCGGCAGCCAAGTCCTTCTGGTGAATGATATCGCAGCGGTCTCCGAGCTTGCGGAGCACGGCAACGGGATCAAGTCCCGCGCGGATCACCCACGCCAGGTCAACCTCAAATTTCAAATAGGAAGGATCGGTGTTGTGCAGCAAAAGGTCAAACAACGTTTCATCGCCAATCGATTTGAATTCATGAGCATGGTTGTGCAAATAAAATTGAAGACCATTGTCCTTCATTTTCCGGCCGATTTGGTTCATTTGCTCCGCGGCTCTTAACGTGTTCTCGCGGTTGGAAATCCAGACGGAAGGCAGGACAATCCGTTCGCAGCCGATCCCGCCGTAATACCGGATCAAGCCGTCCCAATCATTGGACAATAAATCTTCGCCGGGTTTGGCGCCTTCATGAACCGCAATGGGATTAAGGCCATACTCCCGGCATTTGTCCCGAAGCGATTCCATTGAAATCTCGTCCACATAACGCGTGAAAGACTTCATGTTGAAACCGATCAACTCGATATTCTCGTAGCCTGCTTCCGCAACCTTCCGCAACGTGCCGAAGTAATCCTCGCCTAACTCCCTGTACACCGAAAAAATATTAATGCCCGCTTTGATCGTCATTGTCTTGTTTGCCTCCTTAAAAGAATTGTGAAACTTCGTAAGCGTTCGCTTGAATTCCATCAATAACTGCCTTCTTCTGTATCTTAACGGACATTCGCCGTTCTCTCTTTCACCTAACCGTCATGATCCTTTTGAATTTCCGCACATCGCGGGATTATAGCTGATTCAGCTGCGCAAGAAGACCGTCCAGCATTTCGTCCGTAAAGGCGCCTTGGCTAAAAGAAACGATCGACCGCAGCGGCATGTATTTCATCATTTCGGCGATCATCTCGCCCATGCCTTCGCCAAGCGCTTCTTTCATCGAATCGCTGTCCATCGGAACGCCCATACCCGACTGGAAGCTTTGGATAAGCCCCTGTACAACCGGCGCTCTGTCCGGATCGCTCATCAGATCGGCAAGCAGCGTCGTGCGGTCGACTGCCGTTTTTACCTTAACGGTAGATTGAATGCGCAGCGAATCGCTAAGCACCGTATCTTCGGAGGAACGGGCGATTACGATCTCATATTCGCCGGATTCCACATGCCAATCTTTGATTTGCACGTTGTAATAGGCGAAGGAGCGTTTGTTCAGTTGCAGCGTTACCGTCTTCTTCTCGCCGGGCTGCAAGTCTACCTTGGCGAATCCTTTCAGCTCTTTATCGGGACGGCTTACGCTGCTCTCCTTATCGCGCACATACAGCTGCACGATTTCTTTTCCCGCGCGATCGCCCGTGTTCTGCACCGTTACTTGCACGTGGAGCGTATCCGTATCGAGCATTTCTGCGCTGCTCAGCTTCAGGTCGGAGTAAACAAATGTCGTATAGCTTAGCCCGTGTCCAAACGGGAACAGCGGCTTTACCTGCTTCGTGTCGTAATAACGGTATCCAACAAAGATCCCCTCGCGGTATTCCACGCGGTTACCTTCGCCAGGGAAAAACAAAAACGAAGGGTTATCGCTAAGCTTAACCGGGAACGTCTCCGCCAGCTTGCCGCTTGGATTAACGGTGCCAAACAACACATCCGCAATCGCGCCTCCAACGGCTTGGCCTCCCAAATAAGCTTCAAGCACCGAATCTACTTGCCCAATCCAAGGCATTTCGACCGGGGAGCCGTTTAGCAAAATAACTACGACGTTGCTCTGCACGCCGGCAATCGCCTCAATAAGCCGATTCTGATTCGCGGGCATCTTCAGATGCTTGCGGTCGTAACCTTCGGATTCGTAACGATCCGGCAATCCCGCAAAAATAATAGCGGCATCGGCGCCTTTAGCCGCTTCGACCGCTTGTTCCAGCAAGCTGTCGTCGGTATCGTCGCGATCCGCATGATAACCTTGCGCATGCGCGACGGCGGCTGCATCGCCTGCGAGCCTATTAATCTCCTCAAGCGGCACATCGATTTGCGTCGGTTTAATATGCGAGCTTCCGCCGCCTTGGTATCTCGGCTTTTGGGCAAAGGCGCCAATGACGGCGAGCTTCTTATTAGCCCCAAGCGGAAGCAAATTGTTATCATTTTTGAGCAGCACCATCGTTTCGCCTGCAACCTTGCGGGCCAGAGCATGATGGGCTTCCCGGTCATAATGGGCCTCCGGCTTCTTGTTGTCCACGCTTCTAAAGATCAGCTCCAATAACCGTTCAACCGCACGGTCCAACACCTCTACGGACAACCGGCCACTGTGGACGGCTTCCACAATCTTACGGTCGTTAACGCCGCCGCTTGAAGGCATCTCCAGTTCTTGCCCGGCAGCGAGTCCGTCTACCCGGTTATTGTTCGCTCCCCAATCCGTCACGACAAGGCCTTCATGGCCCCATTCTTCCTTCAGAATATCGGTAAGCAAGTAGGCATTCTCGGAAGCGTACGTTCCGTTCACCTTGTTATAAGCGCTCATGACCGTCCAAGGCTGAGCCTGGCGTACGGCGCCTTCAAAGCTTGCCAAATAAATTTCGCGCAACGTGCGTTCATCAACAACCGCATCTACGCCCATCCGGCGATGCTCCTGATTGTTCACGGCGAAATGCTTCAGCGAAGTGCCAACGCCTTGGCTTTGAACGCCGTTAATGTGGCTGGCCGCAATCTCGGAGGAAAGGTACGGATCTTCGGAGAAATATTCGAAATTGCGTCCGCAAAGCGGCGAGCGTTTAATATTCGCGCCAGGACCAAGCAAAACGGCGATATCCTCCGCCTGACATTCTTCGCCAAGCGCTATGCCGACGCGGCCAATCAGCTCGCGGTCCCAAGAGCTTGCCATTCCGGCGGCGGAAGGGAAACAGGTAGCGGGCACGCTTTCGAATATGCCCAGATGATCGGTTCCGCCTTGCTGCTTGCGCAGGCCATGCGGACCGTCGGTCACCATAATGCTCGGGATGCCTAGCCGTTCCACGCCTTTAAGGCGCCAGAAATCGAGCCCCGAGCACATGCCTGCTTTTTCTTCCAATGTCATTTCGGCAAGTATTGCCTGAATATCACGCTTCACTTGAGATCCCCCTTATTTACGCTATCTTAGTCATTCATGACTACATTTTCGCATGAATGCGCTTACTTTTATGGTATAATAGTCAGAAAAATTGTACGGTTCTGAGGTGGGTATCAACATGGAAACAGCCATTTATTCGCGCGATCTTTCTTTAGTTTGCAAGCTGATCCAAGAGAGCTGCCAGCTTCCTGTTTTTTATGCCCAGAACAATCAGCCTTCCGTTGACGCCACTGCTGTAGCCGGCATCCCTTTAAGTCCGCTGTTCCCCTCTCTCGAAGAGTTGGTTCAATCTCTGTTCAGCTCGAAGGCGGCTTATCCCATGATTCGCACGACAAACTTCGGGGAGCAATTCATCATTATGCCCGTGAAGCATAACGATGCAGATCAAGCCTTTATTGTCATCGGGCCTTCCATTCAAGAGCTGCCGTCCGAAGAGCTGATGGACAAGCAGTTACACGATTACCATATCTCTTACCGGGAGAAGAAAGCCTGGTCCGCCTACTATGAAAGCTTGCCTAGAGTGAACCGAATGCGGCTGCTTCATATTTGCGTCATGGCAAACCTGCTTGTGAATCAAGAGTCGCTGGAATTGACGGACGTACTCCAGCATGGCTTAAATTACGCGCAGCCAAAAGCGTTCAAGAAGGAAGTCGAGCTGAGCATTTCCGCCCACCGGGAGTCTTTGATCTTTCATCCGAGCATTCAAGAGGAGAGAAAGCTGTTTCAGTTGATTCAAATAGGCGATACGGCTGGGTTAATGATGAGACTAGCGGAGATGCCTATGGACGGGGCTGGCGTGTTGGCCAAGCGAAGTCAGGTCCGCAACATTAAGAACCTGGCGATTTGCGGCATTGCGCTCGGCATGCGGGCAGCCATCGACGGGGGACTATTCGAGGAACAGGCTTACATGCTAAGCGACTTGTATATTCAACAAATCGAAGAGCTTCATGACGTCCAATCCGTGGAGGCTGCTATGGCAAGCGCCTTGCTGGACTTTGCGGAGAGGGTCGGACAAAGCCGGAACCATGCGTTATCCAAACCGGTGAAGGTATGCAGGGAATACATCTACGCCCATCTCTACGAGGAGATTACGGTAGACCAGTTGGCTGAGCTATGCGGGCTTAACAGCGGCTACCTCATGCATCTGTTCAAGAAAGAGACGGGTCAGACGCTAACGGGATATATGCAAAAACAACGGATCGAGGAGGCCAAAAAGCTGCTTCAAATGACCGGCGATACGATATCCTCGATCGGGTCGCGGCTAGGCTTTTATGATCAGGCCCATTTCATTAAAGTGTTTAAGAAGCATGCGGGCGTCACGCCGAAGTTTTATCGGGGGAGTTTGTAATGAAAGAAGGGGCGGACTCGAAAACCTATTGGCTTTTTGAGTCCGCCCCTTCTGCCTAATTAGCAATGAATCTGCATTTGGGATAATTGCTACAGCCTTTAAACTTGCCGTACTTTCCATTTCTATCGACAAGATGATTACCGCATTTCGGACATTCTCCATTAGAAATCTTATTTTTTTTCACAGTCTCTGCTTTCTTAATATCCCTAACATGCTCCCTCTTTGTGCTTCTATTCGTTAGGTTAGCAGATGAGATTTTACCTACGATCCGTTTAACATCTTCTATGCCCATAACTATATTCTGATTCTGACGAATCGTCTTTAATAGCTGTGTTGAGTAAATAACTTCTGATGTAACCTTTACTTTTAAATCCGCCCTCGAACTGAAACTAACAATAGGAATAAATTTCAAATCCGCATAATCGTCCAATAGAGCTTCAAGAGCCTTAACATGCCCAAAGTTTTGCCTAATTGGATTGTATAGCCTTTCTTTCCGTTTATAAATGGTCTGGCGCCAGTACTCATCATGTTCATTGCCAGTGATCCAACCTCGATAATTTTTAGTCTCAATAACGAAGATGCCATATATCGAGACGACTATGTGATCAATTTGAGTAGTGCCGCCTGAAGCTTTAGGAATGGTCACGTCGTTCAAGATAATATATTTGTCATTGTCCAGTCTTCCAAGTTTGTTAACAACTGACTTCTCCCCTATCTTGCCTTTTATCGTTGGCGATTTAAGAACAAAAAGTATGACGAACATTATAGCTAATAGAATATAGATCATTTAGACTACTCCTCACTGGATTAATAGTAAAATAATACCACTATTTCATCCCATAAAAAATACTCCCTTCCATTTGCTAAACAAAGCAAATAAAAGAGAGTATTTTATACACTCAAATGTCTCACATGAAAGCGGACTTTGAGCTATTGAAGGTGTAAAAACAAATTAACCTATTCCCACTCGATAGTAGCTGGTGGCTTGGACGTTACGTCATAAACGATACGGTTAACGTTGTCGACTTCGTTGACGATACGAACGGAGATTTTCTCAAGCACATCCCATGGGATACGTGCCCAGTCAGCTGTCATGCCGTCGATGGAAGTTACAGCGCGGCGGATACCGACTGTGTACAAATACGTACGAGCTTTACTGTTAAAAACGCTTCAGTTAACCACATTGTTTAGTATATCAATAGTAGCTTTATAACGTTCTATCCCAACTCAGATAAGGGAGAAAACCAATTAACATTTTTTCTACTTTTATACTAATAATTACAGTAAAAAATACCGTTAATAAAATATAATAGTATTTTTTATCAAGGGAGGACAAGTATATATGTCAAGAAATGAACCCTGTATTTGTGGAAGTGGGACTAAACAAAAGAAATGTCATCCTGATATTGCCCCAAATAGTAGAGCTGGGGAAGTCCTACTATTATATAGTGAACTTGAAGAACAGATTAATCAACATTATACCCAACCTAACGTACAGAGACCGCCCTGTCATGAAGGGTGTGACTCATGCTGTTATCACAATTTTACTATTACAGAGATCGAATTTAAGATTATAGCAAGAGAAATCAAAACATGGACTAAAGAACAGATTGAAAAATTATTCAATGAAACGTTTAGACAATTAAATTTACTGAAACAAGATTATCCAGAGGTGTATAGCAACCTTGAGGCTAGTTCAACTTTGAATACCTCTGTTCTTAAAAAACAATATGAAATAATGAGTGAAACCTACGGCATCCCATGTCCAATGCTAGATACACAAACAGGGAAATGCTCTGTGTACAATGCTAGACCACTAATTTGCAGAACTCATGGTACTACGCACTCTATCCTTACTGAATATATTGTTTGCAATAAAATTCCAAGCAATTTAGAAAATGCAAAAATCACTTATAATGCTGTTCAAATTCATGACAAAGCGAGTTCATGGGATAAAATCGAAATTGGAGACCAACTGTTCCAAGGTAGGCAATATCCTATTATCTACTGGTTAAAACTATTTCTTGAACCATATAAGCTCACTGGGAAAGTACAAATTCCGAATGAAGGAAGAGACTTCAATATTTCTGCAGACGCGGCTAAACGTCAACAAGTAGCGCGTATGCTTGGTTTGAGATAGATTAGCATCGATGCTCTTTTCATATTGGAAAGGGCATCTTTAGTTTTAATATGATTACAATCCCTTATTCCTTCTCCATGAAACTGTCCCAACGAAAAAATCGTCAATCAGTTTATTGATTTTTGTCATAAAAAAACTCCCTTCTATTTGCTAAACAACGCAAATAAAAGAGAGTAATTTTTTGCAGGTGTACGTAGGATTTCAAAAGCATTCAGTGCTGGAAACCCTAATGCATCAAGGCTTCCGAGCGACTGACAGCATCGAAACTTTCCGTCCTATTCCCACTCAATAGTAGCTGGTGGCTTGGACGTTACGTCGTAAACGATACGGTTAACGTTGTCCACTTCGTTAACGATACGAACGGAGATTTTCTCGAGCACATCCCAAGGGATACGAGCCCAGTCCGCTGTCATACCGTCGATGGAAGTTACCGCGCGAATACCTACTGTGTACGAGTACGTACGAGCGTCGCCCATAACGCCAACGGACTTCATGCCAGGCAGAGCCGTGAAGTATTGCCAGATCTCGCGGTCGAGACCGGCTTTGGCAATCTCGTCGCGAAGAATCGCATCGGATTCGCGAACGATGTGAAGCTTGTCTTCTGTTACCTCGCCAAGTACGCGGATCGCAAGACCCGGACCCGGGAATGGTTGACGGTGAACGATCTCGTCCGGAAGACCGCATTCCGCGCCTACTTTACGAACCTCGTCCTTGAACAACGTCTTCAAAGGCTCAACGAGCTGGAACTTCATGTCTTCAGGCAGTCCGCCAACGTTGTGATGCGATTTGATCGTTTGCGCCGTAGCGGTACCGCTCTCGACGATATCCGTGTACAGCGTGCCTTGTGCGAGGAAAGCGAATTCTCCAAGCTTAGCCGACTCTTCGTCGAATACGTAGATGAACTCGTTGCCGATAATTTTACGCTTTTGCTCAGGGTCGGTAACACCTTTCAGCTTGCCAAGGAAACGTTCGCTTGCGTCGATCTTCACAACTTTCATATCGAACTTGCCAACGAACGTCTCCATTACGCTCTCAGCCTCGTCCTTACGCAGCATACCGTGATCGATGAACATACATGTCAATTGATCGCCGATCGCTTTGTGAATCAGCATCGCAACAACAGAGGAATCTACGCCGCCGGACAGACCGCACAGCACTTTTTTATCGCCAACTTGGTTACGGATATCAGTAATTGTATCTTCGATCCACGATTCCATCGTCCAGTTGCCTTCGCAGCCGCAGATGTTGTACAGGAAGTTGCGAATCATTTCGTTGCCATACACGGAGTGACGAACCTCTGGATGGAATTGTACCGCGAAGAATTTGCGGTCAGGATTACTCATAGCAGCGATTGGAGCATGCTCGGTGCTTGCGTCGACGCGGAAGCCCACAGGCGGCTCGACAACAAGATCGCTATGGCTCATCCATACCGTTTGACGCGCTTCCAGACCTTCTGCCAGGTGGCTGCCTGCAGCGAAGTCTACTTCTGCTTTACCGTACTCGCGTTTGCCCGCGCGCTCAACCTTGCCTTCGAGCTGATGCGACATCATTTGCATGCCGTAGCAGATACCAAAGATCGGAATACCCAGATCGTAGATCGCAGGATCTACCAGTGGGGATTTTTCTTCATATACGCTTGCCGGTCCTCCCGAGAATACGATGCCTTTCGGCTGCAATTCACGGATCCGTTCCACCGACGTATTAAATGGCAGCAGTTCGCTGTAAACGCCCAAATCGCGGATGCGGCGTGCGATCAGCTGATTGTATTGTCCCCCGAAGTCGAGAACAATGATGATTTCATTCTTGTTCATTACCGAGCCTCCCTCAATTAATGTAGTAATTATATCTATAGCCCTTCGGACGAGTCAAGGTAGGGGGACCGGGCAAAATCCGATTTATATCGACATTTCCGTGGCATTATTGCAAATGAATGAGATCCGGTACGGTCACGAACCCCATATCTTTTTCTTTTAATTCGGCGATTACCCTTCCAAGCGCCTCTACGGTCCCGGTCAGATCCTCGCCTTCGCCGCCGGCAGAATGCTGCAAAATAATGCTACCATTCTTAGTGGCGTCCATAATATTGGCGTACACCTCATCGGCGCTAAGCCCTTTCCAGTCGAGGGAATCCACGTTCCAGTTGATGATTTTTTTCTCCATGCTGGCCAGCCAATTAATCTGATCTTCGGTCACGCCGCCATAAGGCGGTCTCACGAGAGACGGCCGGTGACCGATATACCTCTTGATCAGCTTGTCTGTCCGGTCGATTTCCTCCCTGAATTTCTCATCGGACAACTTCAAATAATTCGGATGGCTGTAGGAATGATTGCCGACGGCATGCCCTTCGCTAACCATTCGCTGAAAAATATCAGGGTTCGCTTCAATCCGGTTCCCCACTACGAAAAAAGTCGCTTTGACGCCGGCTTTTTTCAATTCATCCAGCACCAGCGGAGTAAACGTCTCGTCCGGACCATCGTCAAACGTCAGCGCCACGCGTTTCTCTTTCGAGCTTCCCTGCAGCAAAAAAGTACTTTTGTATTTCTCGCGAAGCTCCGCCAGCGTAAGCGGCTCTTCCTTGCGGACCGCCTTCTCGGCACCGTCCACCAGCTCAGGCGTGTCGTCCTCATCCTCCTGTATGCGGATCGGTACGCCCTCCTCGTCGGAATAAGCATTAGGTTTCGGCTGTACCTCTTGGCCCTGCTCCCGGTCATTGCCAGAATGGCTGGCACATCCCGCCGCCGTCACAAAGAGCAGAACACTAATTACGAAAGCCGCTAATAATCGGATCATGGAAAATCCCCCTTATGTACGTAATCATGTCGCAGTTTTCCATTCTATTAGCATGGCAACTGGCGAGGAGAGTATGCATGCATGCGGCCTGCTATTCGCCCCATGCGCGGCTGACTCCGGTGCTCGCACAGCTGTAGCAGGCTTTTTGCCTGCTATTCTCGCCATGCGCGGCTGACCCCGAGGGCTCGCACGTCTGTAGCAGGCTTTTTGCCTGCTATTCGCGCCATGCGCGGCTGACCCCTGGTGTTCGCACAGCTGTAGCAGGCTTTTTGCCTGCTACAGCTGTGAGAGACCGTTTAGTTCGCCAAAACATGTGACCCGCTGCATATTTCTACACTGGCGGAATAGGAGTTTTGTGGGGAGTAACAAGCAAAAAGCCGGCCCCCGGTTGAATATCGGGGGCCGGCTTTTTGTGTTACTCAGCGGCTTGAACGGCAGCCGGTGGTGCGGTTTTGCGTGACTTGCCAAGCAGCGGGTGCATGGCGGCGGCAAGCTCTTCCGGAGACGGGGCGAGCCAGTCGCCCCGCTGTCCGAATCTGGCGGCATCATCCCAGGTGATGAACCGCCGGAGGGCTTCGGCGCGCGCGCCGGGCATCGACGCCGACACGGCGTCCGCGTATTCGCGCGCGGTATGTTGCGGCGGCCGCGCCATCATGCGGCGGCCTAGCAAGCTCCACGCCGCGGCGGATACCGCGGCGTACCGCTCTTGCACGGCGGCGGCGCGGCCAGCGCCATGCGCCGCGGCGTACCGGCGCAGCGCGAGCGCGAGGCGAAGCCGCCTCCGCTGCGC
>NZ_BSSQ01000031.1 GCF_030161375.1 Paenibacillus glycanilyticus | reverse complement strand
GGGCAGTTTCGCTCGTTGTTCAGTTTTCAAAGAACAATTACTTTTTCGCAACAACGTTTCATATCTTACCACGTTGTCGTTTTTCGTGTCAAGCACTTTTTTTGATTTGTTTTTCAATCTATCAAATCATTCATCCGTGCTTTCCGTCCCAACCGCTTATCTCTCTCGGCCGGAATTAGAATATACCATAGGCTTGTACGGCATTGCAAGTCTTTTTTACAAAAAAGTTCAAAGAAGTTATCAAGGCTACTCTACCGGTTCATCGTAACCGGCTTCGTACGAATCTATATAGGAATCATAACTCTCTTCTTCCGCTGCATTCTGGATGTCTTCCGCCGTAAGGAATACCAGCTCATACCCATTTTCCTCATGCTTCTTCAACGCCTTTTCCTTGACGTATTTCGCGCTTCCTTCCGCAGCCTCTTCATCATAAAACAATAACAACCCGTCCGACTTGCGAAACAGCAATTCATCCCTAGCCTGGAACTGCCAAGGTCCGACATACGGTTGATGGCTCACCGCTCCATAATAATCTGTTTTCGAGATGATCTGATGGTAGTATTCTTTCTTCTCATCGTTCCATTGCTCTTCGGGATTCATAAAGGCGGTTATGATCGAAAGCTTCAACTGCGGATATAACGACTTGAGCTCCAGTACTACTTCGCATACCCAAAGATCAAATCCGTATTGCCCCGGTGTAATGACCCATTCCAGTCCATCTTCAATGATCGGGATCAACTTAGCCTCAATTGCCTTTTTGATAAAAGGAATATGCTTATGCTTCTGGTTGAAGATTTGGAGCTCATGAGCCCGGTAACCAGTTGCAAACAACGTCTTCAAATCATCCACCTCGTTTCTTCATCCCTACAATATAACAGCATCCAAGGCATAGCGTCAGAGAATGTACGTTCTGTTTCCATAAGAAAAAAGCTGCCTCCCATCGGGAGACAGCTCTCTTTCACCTCAAACTTATTTGTTCATCAACTGCATAAATACAGCGAGCATCTTAGCTGTTTCTTCTCTGGTTGCGAAGTCTTTCGGCGCAAAGTATACGCCCGAACGTCCGGAAATGCTTTTCCCATTAATGATGCCTGCTTGCTGAACCGCCTTAACGGCTTCTTTCACGCTTGTTGCAATAGCGCTGCTGTCGGCAAATGCGACTTCCTTCTGATTAGCTGGAAGAGTAAAGTTCATGGCGTTAGCAAAACGAACCAGCATCGCTGCCATATCCGCGCGTGTAATCGATGCCTTCGGGTTAAACTTGCCGCCGCCGATTCCGCTAGTAATGCCTTTGTCTGCTGCCCATTGTACGGCGTCTGCATAATAATCGGTCGTACGGACATCCGAGAATATGCCTGCTTTGTAGTTGCTCAACTGCGCGCCAGCAATGCGGGACAGGATCACGGTAAAGTCAGCTCTTGTAATCCGTGCTTTTGGCGAGAATTGAGTAGCGGTTGTACCTGCAATAATGTTGCGTGCCGACAAATACGTGATGGCGTCTTTCGCAAAGCTGGATGTTGTATCTTTGAAAGTCTTCTTATTATACGCCACGGCATAACGGGAGAAGTGGGTAACATCAAAGCTAACTGTTCCAGTAGCGGCGTTATATACGCCGGATGGTACGGTTACAAGCTCCCCCTTGTCCGAGATGTAATAAATAACGATGGCATTGCGGTCTTCATTAGCCGCCGGTGTGTACGGTACTTGAACATGTACGGTGCCGCCGCCAAAGGTAGAGATCGCGCTGCCGTTTGCTTTCACCGTGAAGTCAAACACCGGATGGCTTCCCACTGCTTGCAGGAACTCCGTGCGATTGCTTCCGGTTAAGCTTGCGCCAACGGAGGACGCGCTGGATTTGCGAACGGTAATGGTAACGTCGTTATTTTTCGACGCTGTTGCGATTGCAGCGATACCTTTAGCGTCAAAAGTAACGGCGCCTACGCCCGCTTCAATCGTCAGTTCTGTTAATGAAGCGTCTTTTGCTTCAGTAAAGGCACCTTTTTCAAAAGTAACGGCTGCTTCATTAGCTTTGCTGTTTGGTACTGCCGAGATTGTTAAGCTTCCTGCTTGACCGGCTGCCGACTCGTTCTTGAGCTTTTTCAATGCAGACGAGAATTGGCTGTTTGTTACATTAGCTTGCGCTTTGCCTGAAGCATCCGTTGTTGCTTCAACCTTCGTCACCACATGGACGGGCTCGGAAGGACCATTGTCCACAATGATAGAGCCTCCGCCAGATCCGCCGTTGCCGCCGCTTGGCTGTTCTGGTGTCACTACCGCTGCAGCTGTTACAGTTACCGTGCTTTCCGCTACCGCATATCCGTCAGCACTTGTTGCCGTAATTACTGTAGTGCCCTCTTTGAGCGGTGTAACTTTACCGTTCTGATCAACAGTTGCTGCAGTTGGCTGCGAGGAAGACCAAGTTACTGCGCTGGAAGCATTGTTAGCTGGCACCACCGTTGCCGTTAATTGTCCCGCCGTACCGCCTGCAACAAGCGAAAGCGACTTTTTATCGACGGATACTTTGGTCACGTTCAGCTGGTAGACGCCTACTTTGCCGCCTACTTCATAAGCTACAAGCAGAAGCGGTTGTCCTGTCGGGCTGGCCGATGCGGGAATGAATTCGATGCCTTCCGGTCCTGTGTCCGTATCCAGAAGATCAGCGCCTGTGTAGTTCCGGCTATTCGTGTAATTCGCAAATTGCGGATGCTCGGGATCCGTAACCTCATAGGTCATGAAACCGCCCGTACGTTCAAGGCCGATGAACGCAAACTCTCTGTTGCCTACTTTGCCAACCTTGATGTCTTCCGGTTCAGGTCCTTTCTTCACGCTGCGGGCATCCATGGTTGTTTTATCGTTGCTTACGTTGAAGTAATCAGGAAGACGCTTAGCTGTAATTGTCTCGAAGTCATTTCCGCTGTCGTACACTTGATCCATAGTAGCTGCATCCCAAACCGAGAAGGAGCGGCCACCATACATGTAAATGCCGTCGTTACCCATGTCTGCCGCAACTTCAACCTTATCGTATGCCGTAGTATCCTTCAGGAAATTAGCTGCCGCTGAATTGGGATCCAGTTTGCCTTTAATGGCACCAACCGTGCTAGCGTTTGTTCGGAATTCCGATGCGTCGCCTTCATTAGCGGTGAACAGATAAGTCTTGCCGTTTACCGTATAGGAAGCCATACCGTCAGGCATATACATGCCTTTGAATGGTACCGTCTCCAGTTGGATGGCGGAGTTTGATTGCACGTCCAGCGCATTAGCCACCTCATTGAAATCTTTAAGGCCCAAATCTTTAACTGCCGTAACTTTGCGGGTTGCGATATCAACTACAGCAATTGCATTGTTCTCCTGCAACGTGACATAAGCTGTCTTATTGTCAGCGGAAAGGGCAATATATTCAGGTTCGAAATCATAGACCGCGTCCTTTTTCAGACCAGGTGCGTCCGAAGTTGTTTTCGTGACATCACCCCGGATATGAACAGTGTCTTCAATAACATCAGGATTATCGAAATAAACTGGAATGGACGAATTCGTAACGGTATCTACAATCGTGACGCTGCCTTTTGCATCTCCATTTGTCATATCGCGCGGCTCCGCTTCGTCAGCGGTCAGGATATAACGGCCGTCTTCCGTCGATTTGATCATATCCGGTTGTACGCCTGCCTCATATTCGGTTACATAGTTGCCATCATAGTCGAGAACAATGATTTTGCCCGGTGTACGAGCGTCTTTCGCTTGTACGGAGACGGCAATGCGTTTTGTTGTTGTGTTAATATCTACGCTTGTAAGATCCCCATATTGGAAACCTTTTGTCTCGGACAAATCCTTGATGAGAACCGTTTTTTCCGGTGTCAGCGTTCCCGTCGCTTGACCAAGGCTTACGATCTCCAAGCTTGGAGGATTGCCAGAGCCGTTAACAAGATAAAACTTGTTGTTGTCTTTATTGTATTTGACGATCTCGGCAACGCCGCCGTCTTTGTTCGTTTTACCGAGGGAGAGGCTACCGATCTTCTCGATCGAGAGCGTATCTTTCAAATCGCGGATCGGTTGACCGACCGTAAGCCAGAACGATTTGGATACTTGTGAAGTTGGGTTTGAACTATCTGTTGCCGTTACGGTAACAAGAGAAGATTTAGCATTTTCTCCCGGCGTGCCGGAGATCTCTCCAGTCGTGCCGTTGAGTGTAAGGCCAGTTGGCAGGTTCGTTGCGCTAAATGTTAATGGAGCTGTTCCTCCGCTTGCGGCGACCGTAGCGGTATATGCCGTTCCTATTGTTCCACCTGCAATTGCGGTAGTTGTGATTGCAATCGGTTCAACTTCCGGTGTTTCCGGTTCTTCAGGCGTTGTTACGCCCCATGAACCAAAAGCACTGTTGTGAGGAAGCGTCGATGCTAATTCCGCCTCCTTGCCGGCTGCGTTCAATAGCTCATAATCAATTTGTTGAAAATCGGATTTATTGATGTCCGAGTCAGCAGTTGTCTTGCGGCGGATTGCTTTTTTCTTAGACGTTCCTTCAGTTGATCCTGACGGATAGGCCGTTTCGTATCCATCAATGTCGCTGCCCGTGTCATTGCTGCCCGTACCAACCATATCCACGTAACCTGCTGGTTTTGTACTAAAAGGATTGGAATCCGCTTGGGCAAGCAATGTTTGATTGCTCATCAGCACAACCTTCATGCCTTTATTATTGATAAATTGGGTATCCCAGGTTAAATCTGCCTTGCCAGCAAGACTGAGTTTTGCATCTCCTGCGTTCGCCGTAACATTCGCAGCCGCACCTGTAACTAAGAAGGAAGAGTGCGCTTTAATCGTACCGGTCAAATCAAGCTTTTTCCATTCTGAAGTAATTGCGCCCGTAGTAGCGCTGCTACCGCGATCATTATATTGCAAAGACCATCCGGCGAGATCGATATCGTTATCCGTTTGATTGTAAAGTTCAATAAATCCGTTAGAGAAATATACGCCAGTCGTAGCAGCAACACCGCCGCCAAAAACCTGATTAATGATGACATGTGGAACGGTTACATCATATGCATTCGATGACGTATAAGGAGTACCCGCCACTGGTGCCGAAGTTCCGTCCGCCATAGCTACTCCGGTCCCTAGCATAGCTGTTGCCGCAATCTCGGCTGCTAGGAACAGGGACAAGAAACGCTTGCTCTTATTGATCATTTATTAGTTTCACTCCCATTTCATAGATTCTATTAAAATTGTAGTGGGAGATTGTTTTCTTAAGGTTAATAACGGCTTTAAGATATTGTAAACAATTGTTAGTTTTTGTCCGAATATTTGTGTAAAGGGGGCTTGGAGTAAGAAAAGCCTTGCCAAGCAACACTAACCTTATGTAAAATCGAGCAAGTTGCGCAAAAATTGACTTTATGTTATGGAGGACTACAGCTAGATGAAACCACATGAAATCGGCGTCCACGAACGGCCGCCTATGGGCCAGAGCCTTATGCTGAGCATTCAGCATTTGTTCGCGATG
The DNA here is from genome assembly GCF_030161375.1 of Paenibacillus glycanilyticus. GTDB lineage: Bacteria > Bacillota > Bacilli > Paenibacillales > Paenibacillaceae > Pristimantibacillus > Pristimantibacillus glycanilyticus_B. The sequence continues at coordinate 12,140 of NZ_BSSQ01000031.1, read as the reverse complement.
TTTGGCTCCACCGTACTTGTTCCAAATCTGCTTGGCGTTGATCCGGCGATTTGTCTTCTTATGAACGGGATCGGCACTTTGCTTTATCTATTCATTGTAAAAGGTAAAATCCCCGCTTATCTCGGCTCCAGCTTTGCGTTTATCGCGCCGGCCGGAGCGGTAATTGGCAACCATGCCTCCAATGGCGACGGTTATTCCGCCGCGCTAGGCGGATTCATTGCTGCCGGGGTTGTATTCACGGTTGTTGCTCTCATCATTCAAGCTGCGGGTACCGGCTGGATTAATGTCATCTTCCCGCCTGCGGCAATGGGCGCAATCGTTGCGGTTATCGGACTGGAGTTAATTCCGGTTGCAGCCGGAATGGCGGGATGGATCAAAGCGCCAAGCGCGCCGGCTGACCAAGCTTGGGCACCGGATAATGCAGCGATAACCATCTCCATCGTTACTCTTCTAATAACGGTTCTTGGTTCGGTCCTCTTCCGAGGCTTCATGCGGATTATTCCGATTCTGGTCGGTATCGTGTGCGGATACGTACTTGCTTACTTCATGGACTTTACGAACTTCGACAATGTATCGGCAAGCAGTTGGATTGCAGCTCCAACCTTTACGGCTCCAACGTTTGAATGGGCTGCCATCCTGACGATTATTCCCGCTTCCCTCGTGGTGCTTGCTGAACATATCGGGCACTTGATCGTAACCGGCAATATTGTCAAAAAAGATTTGTCCAAAGATCCGGGCTTGCACCGTTCCCTGCTTGGCAACGGGATCTCGACGCTTCTCTCCGGTTTCCTGGGTTCGACACCAAATACAACTTACGGAGAAAATATCGGCGTACTTGCGATTACACGCGTATATTCCACCTTCGTAATCGGCGGCGCAGCCGTATTTGCCATAGTTCTGTCGTTCTTCGGTAAATTCTCGGCGCTTATTGCCGGCATTCCCCTTCCGGTCATGGGCGGCGTGTCGCTGCTGCTCTTCGGCGTCATTGCGGCTTCCGGACTGCGGATGCTGGTCGAATCAAAAATCGACTACAGCAAACCAACTAACTTATACCTGACGACGGTTGTTCTTGTAACAGGCCTCAGTGGCGCAAAAATTACAATCGGCGATTTCTCCCTCTCGGGTATGGGCCTTGCAACAGTAACAGCAATTGTTCTCAGCTTGCTGTTCAAGCTGTTCGAGGTTACGCGGATGTCTAACGATTCGGAAGCAGCCGGCCATTAATACGGATATGAAATAAAACAAAGCCCAACGGCAAATGCCGCTGGGCTTTCGTTATGTTCAACCGTTCAACCGTTCAACTTCAGAACTAAGCTCTTTTTCTCCGAGTCATAACATCGAAGATTACGGCAATGGCAAGTACGCCACCGCGAATCATGTATTGATAGGAGATGCCTACCCCCATCAGGTTCATGCCGCTGGAAAGCGAAGCCATTACAATCGCACCGATAATCGAACCGGTTACTTTACCAACGCCGCCTGCTGCCGATACGCCGCCGACATAGGCCGCCGCAATGGCGTCAAGCTCGAACAGTGTTCCGGCTGTTGTTGTTGCCGATTGCAGACGAGCCGTGAACAGGATACCGGACAAGGCGGAGAGAAGACCCATCGAGCCAAATACGATGTAAGTAATTTTCTTAACGTTAATGCCGCTCAAATGAGCTGCCTCTGGATTGCTGCCTACCGCATAAATATGACGGCCAAGCACGGTGCTCGTTGTTAGGAAGTGATAGATGACTACAACCGCCAGCATAATAATGACCGTCCAGGAGAAGCCGTTGTAGCCTGCGATAATGTAAGTGATGTAAGCGATAATAGCGGATACGAATACAAGCTTAACCGCAAACATGCCTTTCGAAATGACATCGAATTGATACTTGATCTTGTTGTTGCGCTTGGACACCTCGAAGTAGATAAACAACAGGATGGCAACTAAGCCAAGCACAAGAGACAGGAAGTTCAAGTCATCCAGCTTAAACCAAGACGGAATGTAGCCGTTGCCTAGGGCGTTGAAATGCTCATCTTTGACGATAATCGTACCGGACTTCTCCGTTACGCGCAGCAATGCGCCGCGGAATATCAACATGCCTGCGAGAGAGGCTACGAAAGACGGAATGCCCAGCGATGCAACTAACACGCCGTTAAAGAGACCAACTACTATACCAAGGACAAGAATAATAGGAATGGTCAAATAGACGGGAACGCCGGCTTCGGATAACAAAATAGCAGCGATCGCGCCAAGGAAACCGGCTGCAAATCCAACGGACAAGTCGATGTGCCGGATGACAATAACGAGCGTCATGCCTACCGCAAGTACGGCGATATAGCCAGTAGCGTCAAGAAGGTTGCTAATATTGCGGGAAGACATGAACAATCCATCGGTCAAGATCGAGAACGTCAGCATAATGACAAACAACGCGATGTACATGCCGTATTCGCGAATATTCACTTTCAGCAATGATTTTCCTTCAGTAAGAATGTTAACGGGTTGTTTCTTAGGTCCCGCGGTTTGAATGCTCATCGGTGTTCCTCCTAAAATGAATAGCCACGTAAAATGGCGTTACTATGCCGTTAGCGGCGATTCATGCATCGTAAGCACGGTTATTGCGTTGCAAATTGCATGATATTTTCCTGATTGGCTTCTTCAATCGGCAACTCGCCTCTGATTCGCCCTTCCGCCATTACGTAAATACGGTCGCTCATTCCGAGAACCTCGCCAAGCTCGGAAGAGATCATGATGATGCTCATGCCTTCGGCAATCAGCTTGTTCATGATCGTGTAGATCTCGAATTTGGCTCCAACATCAATGCCTCGCGTAGGCTCATCCAAGATCAGCAGTTGCGGACCTACGAACAGCCATTTGCCAAGCGATACCTTCTGCTGATTGCCGCCGCTTAGATTACCGACGATCTGTTCAATCGAAGGCGCCTTGACGTTAAGCGAGCTTTTGTAATCGCTGGCGATCCGAATTTCCTTGTTGTCATTAAGGAAGCCACTCTTCGAAATCCCCTTCAGGTTCGCCGCCGAGATGTTGTTCTTAATATTCTGGATCAGGAATAGTCCGTCTCCTTTGCGGTCCTCGGTTACGTAAGCAATCCCTTCCTTAATCGCTTCATTCGGATGTTTGAAGGATTTAGGCAAACCGTTCACCAGCAATTCGCCTTTCAGTCTATAAGACTTCGGATTGCCGAAGATGCTGCGAGCAAGCTCCGTACGTCCCGAGCCCATCAAGCCGGCTATCCCGACGATTTCTCCTTTTTTAACATGCAGATTGACGTCCCTGACTACCTCTCTGCCCAGCTGAGCATCATAAGCCGTCCAATTCCGGACTTCCAAGATGTTATGCCCAAACGATTTATTAGTTCTCTTCGGATAAATATCTTCGATTTCACGGCCAACCATGTTGCGGATAATCGTATTTTCGGTTATTTCGCCTTTGGAACCGTCAAGCGTGCAGATCGTGCGCCCATCCCGGAGCACCGTTGCTTTGTCTGCGATAGAGATAACTTCTTTCAGCTTGTGGGAAATCATGATACTCGTAATGCCTTGCTTCTTCAGCTCGCGCAGCAATTCAAGAAGGTTCTCGCTGTCATTCTCGTTCAAGGCTGCCGTTGGTTCGTCCAGAATAAGCAGCTTTACGTTCTTGCTGAGCGCTTTGGCGATCTCGACTAGCTGCTGCTTGCCTACGCCCAACTCTTTAATCAGCATTTCCGGGTTAACATCCAGCCCTACCCGCTCCAGCATCCGCTTAGCCTCGGCGATCGTCTTGTTCCAATCCACAATCTTGCCGCGCTTAATCTCATTTCCCGCAAAAATATTCTCGTATACCGTCAGATCCGGGAATAGTGCCAGCTCTTGATAAATAATCGCGACGCCCGCTTTGACGCTGTCGCTGATTTTATGGAAAGCCTGGATATCGTCTTCAAAAACAATATCGCCTTTATAAGTGCCATATGGATACACGCCGCTCAGAACTTTCATCAGCGTTGACTTGCCCGCTCCGTTCTCGCCGATCAGGCAATGAATCTCGCCTTTCTCCACCTTGAAGCTAACGTCCGAGAGCGCTTTGACCCCCGTAAATTCCTTGGAGATATTATTCATTTCTAAAATGTAGCTCTTCATCATCATGCACTCCTAAAAAGAATTTTCGCGTTCTCTGCGATAATTCTTACATCGTAAGGATCCGCTTATCTTCTACAAGCAAGGAATAGTGATAGAAGAATCTATCACTATTCCTAAATGAATTGCTCATTATTGCAACTTACAGACCCGTGAAGTCGCTCGCTGCGTAGTAAGCCGAATCAATAAGCTCTTTCTTCACGTTGTCTTTGTCCACAACGATAACGTTGGTTTGTTTTGCTTTTACGTCAATCTTGCCGTTGTTATACGAACCTGTTGTAGCAGGATCTTTGCCGTCCAGAATGTCGACTGCCATACCCATAGCGTCTTTCACAAGCGTACGAACGTCTTTGAATACGGTCATCGATTGTTTGCCGTCAATTACGTATTGGATCGAAGCTTTCTCCGCATCTTGACCTGTTACAACAAAGCTTGTTACCGCGCTGTCGGAAGCAAATACGTCTGCGATCGAACGTGCAGTTCCATCGTTAGGAGCAAGGATTTCAACATCGCCTTTCATATCAGCGGCAGCTGCAGTCAAGTGAGTTTGGGCTTTGTTTTTCGCTTCGTTTGCATCCCAGTTCGTTGTTACTTGGCCGATGATTTTGCTCAGCTCGTCGCGGGAGAGCTCAGCTTTGCCTTTCAAAGCTTCAGCTTCGCTGGAGTTTGCGATTTTGAATGTGCCGTCAGCGATTTTAGGCTGCAGCACTTTCCATGCGCCGCCGAAGAACAGGAACGCGTTGTTATCGGATGCCGCGCCAGCATACAGGTACAGCGGTTGGCCGTTGCCTTTCGCATGGTCAACCAGGTATTGTGCTTGTGCAGCGCCTACAGCTTCGCTATCAAATGTAACGTAGTAGTCAACTGCATCCGTATTCGTGATCAAACGGTCATAAGAGATAACTTTGATGCCTTCTTTTTTCGCGGCTTCTACGGATGCGGCAGCAGCGTCGCCGTCTTGAGGACAGATGATAAGTACTTTGATGCCTTTATTAATCAATGTTTCTACGTTTTCTTTTTCTTTCGCAGAAGAACCTTGGCTGAACAAAATCTCGGTTGTGTATTTGGAGCCCTTCAGTGCATCCTTGAAGCGCTGCTCGTCTTGAACCCAACGCGGCTCATCCTTCGTCGGCAATACGATCCCAACGCTTACTTTGCTGTCGCCTTTACCGCAAGCTGCAACCAAAGCCGTGAGCAGCATGACAACCATCAAAAGTGCAAATGCTTTGAAGCTCTTTTTCATCTTTGTTACCCCTCCATAAAGTCTTTATTTGCTTACAGGACCAACTATATCACGGGCAACTTCCAATGAAAGCGCTATTATATAGCACTCTTTTACAACCGCCTAGACTTTTTTATGCTGACAAAAAAAAGACTAGCCAGTCGCTAAACTGGCTAGTCTTTATCGCATCTTACTTCGTATCGACGTTCTTATAAACATCCTCGCGGGAGTGGAAACCGTCGGCAATAATCGTCTCATTGATATTGGATTTATCTACCGCAATGGGCGACAGCAGTACGGACGGCACTTCAATCTTGCCGTTATTTACGGTCCGGTCTGCGCCTGTATCCTCGCCTTTCGCCAGCTTTACGGCAAGCTCCGCGGCTTTGTCCGCAAGCAGCTTAATCGGCTTATACACGGTCATCGTCTGAGTCCCTTCCACAATCCGCTGGGCGGCGGCAAGCTCCGCGTCTTGCCCGGCTACCGGAAGTTTGCCTGCAAGACCCTGTCCGGCAAGCGCCTCAACGACGCCTCCTGCCGTAGCATCATTTGCCGCAATGACGGCATCAATCTTGTTGCCATTCGCTAAGAGCGCATCCTTCATATTGGCGAGCGCATTAACCGGAGTCCAGTCTTTCGTCCATTGGTCATACACAACGGTAATGTCGCCGCGGTCGATAAACGGCTGCAGCACATTAAATACCCCTTGCTTGAACAAATGCGCGTTATTGTCCGTGTCGGCACCGCCGATGTACACAAATTTCCCCTTAGGCACCAGCTTTGTAATAGCTTTCGCCTGTAGTTCCCCTACTGCTTCATTATCAAACGATACGTACAAATCCACGTCGGCGTTCTTTATGAGACGGTCGTACGCAAGCACTTTAATGCCGGCCGAATGCGCCTTCTTCACGATTGCCGCCGTTGCGTCCGCATTATGGGGCACAACAACCAGAATATCGACCCCTTCGCTGATTAATGCCTCGGCCTGGGAGATTTGCTTCGCGTCGTCCCCGTTAGCGGCAATAATCTCCACTTCTGCGCCAAGCGCCTCGCAAGCCTCCCGGAACAAATCCCGGTCTTTCAGCCAACGCTCCTCCAAGAGCGTATCCATGGAAAATCCGATTCTAATCTTATGTTCGGTCTGACTCGAATCAACAGAAGCCGTTACCGTAGGCTCAGGCTGCTTAATGTTCTCGCCTGTAGCAGTTCCTTCGCTATCGCATGCCGTTAAGAAAAAGCAGAACATTAGAAGGGCAACGCACAAGATTGACCTTCTCCTAACGAAGCCGAGTTTCATGTGCTTCTCTTCCTTTTTCCGATTATTTAGCTTGAGGCCAATTTGCCAAGAAGTGTCTTGCGGTATTCCGTTGGAGACACCTCGCACATTTTCTTGAATACTTTGCTGAAGTAATTCGGATCATGATAGCCGACCATGTACGTAATTTCCTTCAGACTTCGCTCCGGATCTCCCATCAGCTTGATCGCTTTCTTAATCCGGCATTCCGTCAGAAAGTCGATATAGTTGATCCCGAGCTGGTCTTTAAACATTTTGCTAATATAAAAAGGACTTAAACCAACCATTCTCCCAATCGCTTCCAGCGAAATATCTTCATGGGAATGTTCGGCAATATACTGCTTGATTTGCTGAATCGCATCCGGCTCGATCCGGTCATGATGCTCGGCGAACGCTTGCCGCATCCGCTCCAGCAACAGCTCCGATTCCGTCCTCAACTGTCTGTAATCATGCGCTTGGAACGAGAACATTGGCGTATCCGTCTCGACTCCCATTTCGTTCAATACACGGGAAGTGATCCAGAGCAGTTCAAGCACCCGCTGCTGCGCGTGCAAAAGACTTGAGCCCTCGTTCTCGTACCGGCGGACAAAATCCATCAAATCGATGCGCATCTGCTCCCATTGCCCTAGCCGGATCCGGTCGAATAGCTGCTGCTCCAATTGCTTCACGGGATATCCGTCCCGCATAACGCCTAAAGCTGGAGTATCCTCAAAAAAACGGTACTTAACCGGAAGTGACGGATCCATGGACGCATATAAGGCCTCCTGGTACGATTGCCGGATTTGGTCCAACGTTTCGCATACATTGCCGATTCCGATAAACCAGCCGTCTTGTCCTTCGGACTTTGCGGCCGCTAGCAATTCGCGTGCCATCGTCATCGCCTGGGAACGGTACGAGCGGTTTGCCTCAGGGAATACAAGGATTGGAATTTGCCGTCCGTACATAGCCCCAACCCAGCCAATGCCCAAACTACGAATCTTTTCCTTAATAACGGCGTAATAGTGTTCTGCACCAGGGGGGATCAACACGTTCATGGCGTATTTTCCGCTGGCAATGTTCATCCCAAGCAGCCCTACCAGCTCATCCAAATGCACTTCATGCACATGATCAAACAATAATTGCGTTACGATATCCGTTTCGATAATCGGCAATACTCTCTGCAACGCGGTGCGTTGAAGCTCCGTTGTCTCGGCTGTCTTCCGCTCCTCTTCAATGAGCTGTAGTACACGTTCCACGGTTGCTACAATTTCCGATGCCTTGCTTGGCTTCAGAAGGTAATCCTTCACGCCTAGTTTGATGGCTTTACGCGCGTAATCAAACGTATCATAAGCGGTGACCATTATGAATTTGATGGACGGCTGGCTTGCGCTAATGATTTCTACCGCTTCCAGTCCGTTAATACCCGGCATCTTCACGTCCATCAGAATCAAATCAGGGCGAAACTCTTCGGCTAGCTGAATGGCTAGATTTCCGTTCTTCGCTTGCTCAATGAGGATTTCAGGCAGCCCATGCTGCAGAATCGCCTTTAATCCTTCCCGCTCGATCTGCTCATCATCCACAATTAACAGCTTATACATGATTTATCCGGCCTCCCTTTCCTTAGGCAGCTTCAAGATTACTTTCGTTCCTTTGCCTACTTCGCTTTGAATGGCCATCACGTCTTCTCGCCCGTAATACAGCTTAAGCCGATTGATTACATTTCCGAAGCCGATGCCCGTTGAATGCCCGTCACCTTCCTGCGAAGAGAATCGGTCCTCCATGATCTGCGATATTTTATCCTCGGACATGCCGCTGCCTTCATCTTCGATTTCGACAATGACATCGGAGTCCTCTTTCCTAACCCGGAAGGTGATCGTTCCCCCCTCTTCCAAAGGCTCAATCGCGTGGATAACCGCATTTTCAATAATAGGCTGGATCGTAAGACCCGGAATCTGGACATAAAGGCAATCCTCATCTACTTCCTCTACAAAATGCAGACGTTCGGTAAACCTGGTCTTCTGGATAAAAATATACTCCCTCAGTACTCGGACCTCTTCATATAGCGTAACCGGCCGGTCGAGGCGCTTAAGATTGTAGCGGAGCAATCTAGCAACGCTCGTGAGAAGGTCGCTTGTTTCAAGCGAACCTTCCAGATATGCCTTTTTGGATAACGTATCTAGCGTATTAAATAAGAAATGGGGGTTAATCTGACTTTGCAGACTTCGGAGCTGGCTCTCCTGAAGGAGCAGCTTGTTCTTCTGAAGTTCGCTCTCCAGCTGTGCTTTTGTTTGAATTTCCGAGATTAGGTTATTAATATTGATCCTCATCCGGTCAAACGTCTTGGCCAGGAAGGAGATTTCATCATTGGCGTTGATCTCGATATGGGTATCGAATCTCCCTCGAGAGAGCTCGCGGGCCGCTTGGGTAAGGCGTTGTATGGGCCGGGTGATACTAAGCGAGAACCAATACGTAAACAACAGGAGCAGGAAAGTGATAAGGGCAAGCATCCATACGCCAAGCTTCTTCAGCTCGACGGACTGATTGATCATCCCGCGGTAAAACTGGTCATACGTCTTTAATTCGGTGCCCAATAGCGTTAAAGTCATCTCGGATATATATTTGGACAGCCGCGTTGCTTCCGTGAAGTTATTAAGCGCCTCTTCATTGTTCTTCTCGTCCAATAAACGTATGGATCGATTCGTGGAATCCACAAGACTGTCAATTAAGTTGAGATAATTCGTAAGAGTAAATTGATTGCCGTTATTGCGGAGATCCGCAATTTGTAGCTGCGCGTCCAGAAGCCTTGTCCGGTCGCCCTCTACGTTGGAAAGCTTGGACGGAGAAGGAGCCTGAATGTAGTTATTGAGGGAAGTGACCAGCTGCTGACTCGATTCGCTCACTTCATTCATTTGCAAATAGCGCTGCAAAATATCATTATATTGATCCTGCATTTTCTGGTTGTAGTAAGTAAGGATAAACCAGATCGCAACCATAATAAACAAGACGATAGCGGTAAGCGACAATATCTTCTTCTGTACGGTGTTCATGGGAGCTCATCCGCCTTCAAGAGCTTGATATCCGTGTAATAGCCGTCGTATTTCAACGGGAATGACTCGCCTTGCAGCCACTTCACCATCAGCTGTACGCCAAGCTCTCCCATCATTTCAGGAGATTGTTCAATAATACCGCTCATCTTTTTTTCCTTAAGCAAAGTCTTAATCTCCGGACTGTCGTCAAAGGAGTAGATATGAAACCTGCTTAGCTGCGCGCGTTTGCCAATCTCCTGCACCATCGCGCTGGCATTGTTCGCGGTAACCGATACAAATGCAGCGACGCCCGGTTCTTTATTCATGATTTCATTGGTAGCCGTTACGACCTTTTCTCTTGTATCCCCTGCTACTACCGTAATAGGTTCAATGTTCGGATAGAACTTCAATATGCTTAGAATACCGTTAAGTCGCTTGCTCTGAAAATCTTCCTGGCGGTCGGAGACCATGAGCACAACCTTGCCTTTCTGCCCCAAATCTTCGGCCAGCTGCGTTCCGATCATTTGACCTGCCTTATAGTGGTCGGAACCGATGTATGTCCGCCTCAAACTGTCCTCAATTGGCACATCATTGGCAATCGTAAAGATTGGTATTCCGTTCTCGGCGGCTTTGACCGTTGCAAGCTGATTAAACTCGTCCGTATTTAAACCTTGCACCAGAATGCCGTCAACTTTGGATGCAATGGCAATCTCCATATTTTTCAGAAAATCCTCCTGGTTGGCTCCATAACTGCCCCAGACCTCCAGCTCGGCTCCATACTTAGCTGCAGCTTTAGAAGCACCACTCTCGACTTTATCCCAAAACGGCGTATCCAGCTCCTGCGTTATAAGGATGAGCCGGTAGCCGGTTTTATTGGTACTGCCTACATTGGCCGGAGCGGATAGATTATAATTTTGGAATACATGAATAAAAGAAGATAGGGTAAACCCGAGCAGCACTAGGCAAATGGCAGATAACAGCACAATGACGAGTTTCCTCATGTGTCGGCTCCTTTATCGATATACACTCTACTAAAAGCGCTTCCATAAATAGTTGCCCTCATCATAGCACATTAGTCCTAGTCAAGATATGTAATTTTTAAGAGTATTAAGAATTGACATTAAAATAAACAGAAAGCTATAATTTTATAGAAGTAATGGATGAATATGTAATTAAGTATAGGGGCAGGTGAACGAAATTAAGAAGTTTTTAACCGTGGCAGGGAAAATATTGCTAAGCTTCGTGCTCCCAATTGGAGCTATGGTCATTGTCGGTATCGGTTACGCGGTGTACATCATTGCAACAGGTACCAGTATGGAAGAGGTCACTATTAAGATTGGCGGGGCGCGCTGGACGCAATACATGCAGACTGTGCTGTTTATTGGGAGTGCCTTTGCCATGTATGCCTGGTTTGAGCGCCGGTCTAAATGGTCGCTTGGCTTGAGGCAGACAAATGGAGCGGATCTTGGCATTCAAGGTTTTTTTGCGGGAATTGTCCTAATGACTCTTTCTTCCATCCTCATCTGGGCTGCGGGCGGAATGAAATGGGAAGCAACCGAATGGGATTACACCTTGCTCAATTCCATGGTCGAAGGTTTTATTTTGTACTCGTTTGTTGCTTTCTCTGAAGAGATATTTACGCGCGGGTATATTCAAGGGCTCATCAAATATCATTATGGCAGTACTACCGCAATTATTGTGAGCTCTATTATTTTTGCATTTATGCACAGCATGAATCCAAATATGTTTGAAACGCCTTTTCCATTCATCAATATTTGCCTTGCAGGCATTCTATTCTCGGTCGCACGAGAACTTACCGGCAGCTTAAGGTGGCCTATCGGTCTTCATTTGAGCTGGAACTTCTTCCAAGGTTACGTATATGGCTTCCAAGTTTCCGGTACGGAACCCGTGCCAGCCGTGCTTACCGTAACCTATAAAGGAAACACTGCGCTATCTGGCGGTGATTTTGGCGCCGAAGGCAGCTACATGGCTTCATTCGTGCTTCTTCTTGGCATAATAGCCGTCTATTATCTATACAGAAAGAAGAAACGCTGACATAAAGTCAGCGTTTTTGTGTGTATAAAAAAAAAGATTACTTCAAATCTGAAGTAATCTTGTGATTATTATATGGAGCGGAAGACGGGAATCGAACCCGCGACCCTCGCCTTGGCAAGGCGATGCTCTACCGCTGAGCCACTTCCGCATATAAATGGCTGGGGATCAAGGATTCGAACCTAGGAATGACGGAGTCAAAGTCCGTTGCCTTACCGCTTGGCTAATCCCCAACGCTTATATGTAATTCTAAAGAATAAATGGGGCGATCGATGGGACTTGAACCCACGAATGCCAGAGCCACAGACTGGTGCGTTAACCCCTTCGCCACGACCGCCATATTAATAGGTGCATTTGCACCTTCAAAACTGGATGCGAAATAATGAATTCTTAAGCTTGTTTATGGGGTCCCCGCAAAGTAATCGGAATTCTCCTCGAAGCATACGCT
>NZ_BSSQ01000030.1 GCF_030161375.1 Paenibacillus glycanilyticus | reverse complement strand
AAGAGTTACACTTTCGCATCCAGTTTTCAGGGCGCAAATAACGCCTTACGTTTGGTGGCGATGGCGGAGGGGAACCACGCGTTCCCATACCGAACACGACCGTTAAGCCCTCCAGCGCCGATGGTACTTGGACCGCAGGGTCCTGGGAGAGTAGGACGTCGCCAAGCACTGAAGAGCCTGCCGCATCATGCGGCAGGTTTTTTTGTTTTATTTTTTTCATGCGTTGCTCTATCTCGTTAGATTGTGCCATAATGTGGTTATTTACAGCCTATCTCGAGAGGAGTTTAAAGATGAAGAAGGAAACACGGTTGCTTACGATGGAGCAGTTTGAAGATATGATCGAACTTAGCCAATTTGCTTTCCAGTATGAGATTCCGGCAGCGAAGCTAGCAGAATCTAAAGAACGATTTGGACAGGAAGAAACGGATCGTTGGGGCATTTATGTAGAGGACAGGCTTGCAGCTCAATTGGCTATTCTTGATCTTTATACATACATTGGCGGCAAACGATATGCAATGGGTGGCATTGCAGGCGTTTCTACATGGCCTGAGTATAGACGACAGGGTTTGGTTGCGGAGCTTCTTCATCATTCTCTTGAGCAAATGAAAGAGAAGGGGCAAACTTTATCTTTCCTACATCCATTCTTGATCAGCTTTTATCGGAAGTTTGGTTGGGAAGTATACACCGATCTTAAGACTTACCGAATAGATACGAATATGCTTCCCGCAAGATCCCAATATAATGGGACGATGAAACGGGTTGAGATTAGCTACGAACTTCTTAATCCAATCTATAACGAATATGCCAGACTTGTTAATGGCGCGTTAGATCGTTCGGAAGCTTGGTGGAAATACCGGATTACGTCGCGGAAGAAGGGACAAACCGTAGTTTATTATGATGCTACCGGTGAGGCTCAAGGGTATGTGATTTATGAAGTGAAGAATCGTGAGTTATTTGTACATGAGTTGATTGATTTGAATGAGGAAGCACGCCGCTCCCTATGGTCCTTCCTTGGCCAACATGATTCCATGATAGACCAGCTAGTGATCAAGGTTGCTACGGATGACGGGCTTCCGTATTTGTTGAATAATCCGAGAATCAAACAAGAGATCGAGCCGTATTTCATGGCGCGGATTGTAGATGCAGAAGCTTTCCTTAAGGAGTATCCTTTTGCCGTGGTTGGCGAAGACGGAGAGACATCGATCATTCTTGATATTCAGGATGAACATGCTCCTTGGAATGAAGGTCAATATGAATTGCGGATCTCCGTGGATGGCAAAGCGAATGTACAGCGGATATCGGGAGAAACTAACAGCAAGCGAATCCGAATGGGAATCGGCTCCTTAGCAGCGATTCTAACGGGATACAAGCGACCAACCGAGTTGCTTCGTTATGGACTTATCCAGGGGGAACTTGACTCGGTGGAGCAAATCGAAAGAAGAATCCCGGTTCGTACGACGTTTCTTCCAGACTTTTTTTAATATTCTGTGTTTTTTTGCCTAATGCTGGATGTAAAAAGGCTTTCTTTCCTGCATAAGGGAACCGTTCCACCTACAAACCTAACATCCTTGACAGCCCCTACCCCCTCTGATAATATTGCAATAATATGCGTGAGAGGTATCAAAAATAAGGGAGGAACTTACTCGTGTGGGAAACGAAATTCGCCAAAGAAGGCCTGACATTCGATGATGTACTGCTCGTACCGCGGAAATCTGTCGTGTTGCCTCGTGAATCGGACGTATCTACAAAACTTAGCGAAGGCATCAAGCTGAACATTCCGCTGATCAGTGCAGGGATGGACACGGTTACTGAATCGGCATTGGCGATTGCTATAGCTCGTGAGGGCGGAGTCGGCATTATTCACAAAAATATGTCGGTAGCTCAGCAAGCAGAAGAAGTTGATCGCGTAAAACGTTCGGAGAGCGGCGTTATTACTAATCCATTCTCGCTGACACCGGAACATCATGTATATGATGCGGAAGAACTGATGGGCAAATATCGCATTTCCGGTGTGCCAATCGTTGACGGTGAACAAAAGCTGGTTGGTATCCTTACAAACCGTGACCTTCGTTTCGTTCATGACTATTCGATTAAAATCAACGAAGTAATGACTCGTACGGATCTTGTAACGGCACCTGTCGGAACAACTTTGCAAGAGGCTGAAGGCCTTCTTCAAAAGCATAAGATCGAGAAGCTTCCTCTCGTTGACGAGAACAACATTCTTAAAGGTCTCATCACCATTAAAGATATTGAAAAAGCAATTCAATTCCCTAACGCGGCAAAAGATAAGCATGGACGTCTTCTATGCGGCGCCGCTGTAGGTATTGGCAAAGATACAGTTGACCGCGCTGAAGCACTTGTACAAGCAGGCATTGACGTTCTGGTTGTTGACTCGGCGCACGGCCATCATATTAATATTCTTGATGCGGTTCGCAAGCTGCGTGCAAAATACCCTGATCTGACGATCATCGCGGGTAACGTTGCAACAGGCGAGGCGACTCGCGATTTGATTGAAGCAGGCGCATCCGTCGTTAAAGTCGGTATCGGTCCTGGTTCGATCTGTACAACACGCGTTATCGCTGGTATCGGCGTTCCGCAAATTACAGCAATCTACGATTGCGCTACAGTAGCTCGCGAATACAATGTACCGGTTATTGCAGACGGCGGCATCAAGTATTCCGGCGATATTACTAAAGCAATCGCAGCCGGCGCAAGCGCGATTATGATCGGCAGCTTGTTTGCAGGCACAGCTGAAAGCCCAGGCGAAACGGAAATTTTCCAAGGCCGCAGCTTTAAAGTATACCGTGGCATGGGTTCCCTTGGCGCGATGAAAGAAGGCAGTAAAGACCGTTACTTCCAAGAGAACGAAAGCAAGCTTGTTCCGGAAGGTATTGAAGGTCGCGTTCCTTTCAAAGGACCACTTGCCGACACCGTTCATCAGTTGCTTGGCGGTCTGCGTTCCGGTATGGGCTATTGCGGAACAAAAAATCTCGACGAGCTGCGCAATGATACGCAATTCATTCGGATTACAGGTTCCGGCCTTCGCGAAAGCCATCCGCATGACGTTCAAATTACAAAAGAAGCTCCAAACTATTCGCTGTAATTTGACCCGAACACGGGAAAAGCAGACAAGAGACTCGTTCTCTTGTCTGCTTTTTTTTACCTTAAGATCAACCTGTAGGCGCGGTCGCACATTTGGAGATGGATTCGATAGAGGACTTTCATAAGATTTTTTTAATCTCCGGCTAAATAGGTCTATCGAGATTTATCAAAAGCGGGTACCGCTGCTAGAGTACGGCATTGCTGAGCCTTATAGTACCAGAAAGTAGATTCTCTAGCATTGGTTTAACTCTATCTCCCCCTGTGTTACAATGAAATTCAAATGACTTAGGGATGAAAAGGGGAGAAAACGTTGAAAGTATTGCCGGTAAGATTACGGTCCGTAGTAGTAGCTTTTGTAGCAGTTTTGGTAGCATTATCGCTAGGAACGTCCTCGGTGAATGCAGCAGGCACGGCGGGCGGCGAATGGGTGGAAAACTCCCTTGGCCTTGAGTTAAGTTCAGCCATCTTGATCGACGCCGACACGGGTCAGGTCGTATATGAAGTTAACGCGGACGAGCCTCGTCCTCCAGCAAGCATGACTAAAATGATGACCGAGTATATCGTTCTTGAACAAATCAAGAGTAAGGCAATGTCTTGGGATCAAATGATCACGGTCAGTGAGGAAGCAGCATCAACGCCTCCGGATGGCTCGCAAGTTTATCTTGCGCAAGGCGAGCAATATAAAGTGAAAGATCTGTATATGGCTATGGCCGTAGGTTCGGCGAACGATGCGACAATCGCCTTGGCTTCCGCGATCAGCGGCAGCGAACAAGGTTTTGTGGATAAAATGAACGAAACCGCACAAAAACTCGGACTTACTACCGCTCATTATACAAGCGCAACAGGTCTAGCAGATACAACGGTCATTTCCGCAAGAGACCAAGCTAAGCTGGCTCAAATTATCATTAAGGATGATCCGGAGTTTCTGCAGTATGCTTCTACAACCGAATACAAGTTCCGTCCTCGTGACGATAAACCAGTTGTAAATATTAACTGGATGTTAGAAGCTAATAAGAACAACAAGTTTCTGAAAGCTTTTGCTTATGACGGCGTTGACGGTATGAAGACAGGTTATATTTCGGCAGCGGGCTACACGTTTACCGGTACGGTTAAACGCGGCGACCAGCGTTATATTAGCGTTGTTATGAATACGAAGTCGAAGGAAGCCCGTTTCAACGAAACGGCAAAGCTGTACAACTATGCGTTCAACTCCCTGGAGAAGAAAACGGTTGTAGCGGCAAAATCCGTGGTAGAAAAAGCAGAATCGGTTAAAATTAAAAAAGGTGTGAAAAAATCGGTTCCGGTTATTACAGAATCCGACATTTCGCTTCTTGTTAAAAAAGGCGCCGAGCCGAAGGTGGAGCTAACCGGTTATGAGCTTAAAAAGCCCGATGAACTTGTTGCTCCAATCAAAGCGGGCCAAGTTGTAGGTACGGCGACGTATAAGTACACCGATGACCAAGGAAAAACGCTGGAGAAAAAGGTTAACCTGATCGCCAGCAAAGACGTGAAGAAAGCAAGCTGGTTTGCTCTTATGTTCCGCGGAATCGGAAGCTTCTTCTCCGATCTGTTTAACGGGATCGTTGATTTGTTTTAAGCCATGGCAAGGAAGGTAAATCAAGGGTTGTCGATTAAAGGCCGTTCCTGTAAAATAAATGGTTAGAGTAAGCGGCGAGCTTCAATTAAATTAGCTAATTAGCGTTTAGCCCCTATTATGGGGGCTACGCTCCATTTAAGGAGGATTTCTAAGCATGGAAACAGGAACTTCGCGCGTTAAACGCGGTATGGCAGAAATGCAAAAAGGCGGCGTAATCATGGACGTTATGAACGCCGAGCAAGCAAAAATTGCGGAAGCAGCAGGCGCAACTGCCGTTATGGCACTGGAACGCGTACCTTCTGATATTCGCGCAGCAGGCGGCGTAGCCCGTATGGCTGACCCAACCATCGTAGAAGAAGTTATGAAAGTGGTATCCATTCCGGTTATGGCGAAAGCCCGTATCGGTCATATCGTAGAAGCACGCGTTCTCGAATCGATGGGCGTTGACTACATCGACGAGTCCGAAGTATTGACTCCTGCGGACGAAGTATTCCATATCAGCAAGAACGAATTCACTATTCCTTTCGTGTGCGGCGCGAAAGATCTGGGTGAGGCTCTTCGCCGTATCCAAGAAGGCGCAGCAATGCTTCGTACGAAAGGCGAGCCGGGAACAGGCAACATCGTTGAAGCTGTTCGTCACCTTCGCTTGATCAACGGTCAAATCCGCAAAGTACAAAACTTGTCCAAGGACGAGCTGTACAACGAAGCTAAAGTTCTGGGCGTTCCTTACGATCTGCTTCTTCAAGTTCACGAGAGCGGCAAACTGCCGGTTGTTAACTTTGCGGCAGGCGGCGTTGCAACTCCTTCTGACGCAGCACTGATGATGGAACTTGGCGCTGACGGCGTATTCGTAGGTTCCGGTATCTTCAAATCGGACAGCCCTGAGAAATTCGCTCGCGCAATCGTTGAAGCAACAACGCATTACAAAGACTACAAGCTGATCGCGGAAGTGTCCAAGAACCTGGGTACTCCGATGAAAGGCATTGAAATCTCGAAGCTGCATGCAACTGAACGTATGCAAGACCGCGGTCTGTAAGAAGCGGTTTCTATAGAAAGGCGTGTAGGCTATGAAAATTGGTGTACTTGCGCTTCAAGGCGCAGTAGCAGAGCATATACGCAGTTTGGAGGCGGCGGGCGCGGAAGCGGTCGCCGTTAAACGAATCGAAGAGCTTGCAGAGCTTGACGGTATTGTTATTCCAGGCGGCGAAAGCACAACGATCGGAAAGTTGATCCGTAAATACGGCTTTCTGGAAGCTCTCCGTGAATTTTCCGAACTAGGCAAACCCCTGTTTGGCACTTGTGCCGGTCTGATTATTCTGGCAGACAAGATCGAAGGTCAGGAAGATGCGCATCTGGAATTGATGAATATGGTTGTTGCTCGGAATGCTTTTGGTCGTCAGCGCGAAAGCTTTGAGACGGATCTTCCGATCAAAGGAATTGAAGAAAAAGTGCGTGCGGTGTTTATCCGTGCTCCTCTCATTAAAGAAGTTGGCAATAATGTAGATGTATTGTCGGTATACAATGATGAGATTGTAGCAGCTAGACAAGGTCATCTGCTTGCTTGTTCCTTCCATCCAGAGCTCACGGACGATTACCGTCTGCATGCTTATTTTGTCGACATGGTGAAAGAAGCAGCTACAACTATTTCGAAGTAGTTCGGAAGCAATAGAGAGGGGTCAACTGTCGTGTTGGACGTGAAATGGTTACGCAACGAATATGAGCAGGTGGAGAAAGCACTGAACAATCGTGGTGCTTCGCTCGACCTTATTTCCGGTTTCCCGGAATTGGACGTGAAACGTCGGGATCTGCTCGTAGAAACTGATAATTTGAAAAACCGCCGCAATACGGTATCGCAGGAAGTGGCGAAGCTGAAAAAATCGGGCGGCGACGCGGAAGCGCTCATCGTGGAGATGCGCGAAGTCGGCGACCGGATTAAAGAGCTGGATGAGGAAATTCGCGCTGTAGAAACTCAAGTAGAAGAGTTGATGCTGGCTATTCCGAATCTGCCTCATGAGAGTGTGCCGGTAGGCGCTTCGGAAGAAGACAATGTCGAAATTCGCCGTCATGGCGAGCAAACAACCTTTGACTTTGAGCCGAAGGCTCATTGGGATCTTGCCCAAGACCTAGGTATTCTAGATTTCGAACGAGCAGGTAAAGTAACCGGTTCGCGGTTTACGTTCTATCGCGGCTATGGCGCGCGTCTTGAGCGTGCATTGATCAGCTTCATGATGGATCTACATAGCGACCAGCACGGTTACGAAGAAGTGCTGCCGCCATATCTGGTCAACCGTGACAGCTTGGTCGGCACAGGCCAGCTGCCAAAGTTCGAAGATGACTTGTTCAAAATCAGCGATTCGGACTATTTCCTTATCCCAACCGCTGAAGTGCCGGTAACAAACCTTCACAGGGAAGAAATTTTGTCGAATGAAGAACTGCCGAAATATTTCGTTGCTTACAGCTCGTGTTTCCGTTCGGAAGCGGGCGCGGCAGGCCGCGATACGCGTGGTTTGATTCGTCAACATCAATTCAACAAAGTCGAGCTGATTAAGCTGGCGAAGCCGGAAGAATCGTACGACGAACTCGAGAAAATGACGGCTAACGCAGAGAAAGTGCTGCAGCTACTTGGTCTTCCATACCGCGTATTGGCGCTCTGCACCGGCGATATGGGCTTTACCGCAGCCAAAACGTACGATCTTGAAGTATGGCTGCCTAGCGCGGGCACTTACCGCGAGATCTCGTCTTGTTCGAACGTTGAAGATTTCCAAGCGCGCCGCGCAGGTATTCGCTTCCGCCGCGAAGCGAAGAGCAAACCGGAGTTCGTGCATACCTTGAACGGTTCGGGTCTGGCAGTTGGACGTACGTTTGCCGCGATCTTGGAGAACTATCAACAAGCAGACGGAACGATCGTAGTTCCTGAAGTTCTTCGTCCGTACATGGGTGGCCTGGATAAAATCAGCCCTCGCGCATAAATAATTTCCCATGGGCCAAAAATGCAGTTGCTTCTGGTTTTTGGCCTGTGGTACAATAACCTTTGTCAGTTCTTATATGGAGAGGTACCGAAGCGGTCATAACGGGGCGGTCTTGAAAACCGTTAGGGTGCAAGCCCACGTGGGTTCGAGTCCCACCCTCTCCGCCAGTTTTAATTATCAATAACATACATAAGTTACGTCCGAGACAAAGGTCTCGGGCGTTTTTTGTTTGTTCTGGGGATAATTCATGTATTCATGGTTGTAAACTTGTTAATAAAACGCCACAATCCCTTATACACACTGATGTGAATAAAGTGGAGAATATGTGGATAAGTCTGTGGATAACGTGTATGGCTATTGCCGAATAATTCGATTCGCAATGCCGCATCTTATAACTTGTGGAGGTGCTTTTACTAATGGCTAATGATAAGCTTCAAATTGACCAGAATGAGCTTGCAGCGGCATGGCAGCGTACCTTGCCGGAGTGGATCAAGGATGCGGACAAATGCGAAGTTCTCGCGGATGAGTCGGATCCCAGTGCCCTTCGAGTAACCATTAATACGGCAGGACATCAGGCTTATTCCTTTGACTTTAAAGTATGCTATGTGGATAGCCGCGAAGTGAAGGTCGAAGTGGTTGATGTGGAAAAAAATAATGTCGCGATTGATGAGCGAACAGACCCGATGCAGCAGCTGATTCAGGATTATACCCGTCACATTCATGAATGTGCGCAAGCCCTTCAACAGCTGACACATGCGTAGGAGGAATAACAGATGACAAAAGCAAAAGGTTCGCTGGACAAAAACCTGTCCAATGTCGTTGATGATTTGGCTCAAACGCCAGTAAACAGTCATCAAGCTCAGCAATTGAACCAGGATGTCAATGACCGGCGCCATCAAGACGCGCTGAATCATGATGAACCAACGGACTTGCATCATCAGCGCAGTTAACCTTTCTATAGGAGGCGTTTATTATGAGCAAACCCGATTCCTATCCAGTTCCTGAAGCGCAGGATAACGGCGGAAGACAACGTCAAGGCCGGGGCCGCCAGCAGGAGCCTCTCTCTGGTTCCAAGAAGGTTAAGCAAAGAAATCATGTCGATCATCATAACCCTCAGGGCTAATTCGTATGAAATTAAAAATCCCGTTCCGGACAGCCGGAACGGGATTTTGTTGCATGATCTTCTAAATGGAGGAGTGATGGTATAAAATGAAGGTATTGTTCTAAAAGGGGGACGAGAAGATTTGAAGATTGTACAGCGATTGGCTTATGTTGCACTCCTTGCTGTTCTACTCGTAATTGCAGGTTGTAGCTCCAGCGATACGCCGCCAAAACAGGCGCTTCAGGATGCTATGAAGAATATGGAAGATTTAGACAGTTACTCGGCGAATATGTCTCTTGGCATAGATAATGTGGAGCTGCCCGCTGGTTCCGCACAAAATGAATTGAATATGGCTACGGTTATAACCGGTATGCTAAAGGGCGCTAAGCTGGATATTAAGATGGTCTATGCAAAGGAGCCGCAGCGTACGGACATGGAGCTGAATCTTCATTTATCCGGAACAACCATTACGATACCGATGATTATGACGGATGAGAAGCTATATATGAAGCTGCCGGCTCTGCCGATGCTTCAACTGCCGGAATCCGCAAAGGACAAATTTATCGAACTGGATTTGAAAACGTTGGCTGAGCAGCAAGGTGCAGCGGCTTCAACGCTCGACGTTGCGGCAAGCCGTCAATTCGCCAATGATCTCGGTCAGGTGATTCTTAAGCATTTTGACGAGAAAACGTATTTCAAGAGCGTAAAGGCTAAAGACGCCGGTGTTCCGGAAGATGTAAAAGCGGAGCAAATCGTACAGTTTAAAGTAGATGACAGCAATTATGAGCAATCCGTCCAGATGGTTGTAAACGAGATGGTACCGGAATTATTGACGGTTATTTCCTCTAATGAGTCTTATCTGCAGGCGATCCAGAAGTCCAAGGAAGACGTGGAGAAGTTAAAGACGGATTGGGAAGCGAGCAAACAAGCGAAGATCGATTACATGAACCAGAACGTAAAGGTTAGCGAGCTATCGATGATTGGCGCCATTAACAAGGATAAGCTGCTGACTTATCAAGCGGGCAAAGTTAATGTCGAAGTAACGGATAAGGCAACGAGTGGCGTGTTCAAGTTGAATGTTCATTTTGATATGAAGTACAGTGATATAAATGGGGATTCGAAGTTCCTTTATGAGATTCCTGCGGATCCCGTGAAATTCGAAGATTTAACGAAGCAGATGCAGCTTCCGCTGGGACTGTAATGACAATAAGGGATGGTGTTCTTGAATGAAAGTTGAAGTATGGTCTGATTTTGCTTGTCCATTCTGTTATATCGGCAAACGCCGTCTGGAGCAGGCACTTGGCGAATTCGAACATGGCGATCAAGTGGAAGTGGAGTTCAAGAGCTTTGAACTTGATCCTAATGCTCCCGTAGAGATCGAACATGACGTGTACGACTATTTGTCTAATAAATACGGAATGTCCCGTCAGCAGGCTATTTCTAACAATGTGCAGCTGACCGAGCAGGCGAAGACGCTTGGTCTGGATTATCATTTTGACACGATGATTTTGACCAATACGTTTGATGCGCATCGGCTGACGCATTTTGCGGCTCAATTCGGCAAACGCGAAGAGATGGCAGAGCATCTGTTCAAAGCGTATTTTACGGATTCGAAGCATTTGGGACAAAAGGAAACACTGGCTGATCTAGCCGCTGAAATCGGACTCGACCGCGAGGAAGCATTGAAGGCACTGCAAGAAGGCTCGTACAAACAGGAAGTACGTTCGGATGAGCAGGAAGCGGGTCAGCTTGGCGTCCGGGGCGTTCCATTCTTCGTTATTGACCGTAAATACGCGGTATCCGGAGCTCAGCCAAGCGAAGTGTTCCTGCAGGCTGTAACAAAGGCTTGGGAGGAAAGCAAGCCGTTAACGGTCATTGGCGGAGACGGCGAGACGAACGGTACAGACGAAGCTTGCGTTGACGGCGTTTGCGCGCCAAAGTCTAACTCCTAACGCATATAGATAGGGGAATAACAGCAAGAGGCCTTAGCAGGCACGGAGCATAGCCGTGGATGCTAAGGCCTTTTTTGCTGTTAGGATGTAGCCTTGCCGTCGCCCAGGATAACAAGTTTGGTACCTGCGCGGTTAGCAAGTGCCGGCGATACGGCGTTACGGGTGTCAAAAATAAACGAACTATGCTTGATAAGCCGTTCAATCGGCATGACGTCATGATTGGTACAAACCAACACGCAGTCCGCCTGTTCCAGCCGTTCGTCTGTCAGCTCGACGCCAAGAAGAATCGTATCCTTATCCAGCTTGATCTGCTGAACATACGGATCATGGAAATCCACGATGGCTCCGCGCTGCAGCAAGGTATGGATGAGCGGAAGGGCCGCGGATTCCCTTACATCGGCAATATTGGGCTTATACGTAACGCCATAAACAAGAATACGTGCAGCGGTAAGTTTCTTGCCCCCTTGGAGTTCCTGCTCGATGCGATCGGCCAGATAATTCGGCATGCTGTCATTAACCTGTTGGGACAGCTCGATGAAGCGACTTGTCGTACCGGCTTCTGCTGCTTTCCACTGCAAATAAAGCGGGTCTACAGGAATGCAATGTCCGCCGATTCCCGGACCGGGATAAAAAGCGCTGTAACCGTATGGTTTCGTTGCCGAGGCTTGGATGACTTCCCATACATTGATGTTTAGCCGGTCGCACAGCTGGGCGAATTCATTAATGAACGATATGTTGACGAATCGGTAGCTGTTCTCAAGCAGCTTGGCTGTCTCGGCCGTTTCGGTAGACGAGACGGTAATAACGTGCTCGAATACTTGGGAATAAAGTTCATTTAACTTCTGTTCGCAGGCGGTTGTGATGCCGCTTATGATTTTTGGGATAGCGGTAAAAGCAATGCTTGTGTTGCCAGGGTCAATTCGCTCGGGGGAATACCCGATATAGAGCTGCTGTCCGATCGCTAGACCGCTCTTCTCCAGCAAAGGCAACACGACCTCCCGGGTAGTTCCCGGATAAGTAGAACTCTCAACGACAACAAGCTGGCCGGGGGTGAGGAGCGGCGATAGTCTGGCGCAAGTATCGGTCAGATAGGATAAATTCGGGCTGTTGTCCGGCGATAATGGTGTAGGTACGCATATAATAACGGTATCGGCACCTGCAAGGGCGGCATAGTCCGCAGATACTTGCCAGCGCCCGGATTGCATGGCATCCGCCAGATCCGTGTCGGATAAGTCCTGGATATAACTTTTTCCTTGCTGGATGGCAGAGATTTTCCCCGAATCATAGTCAATTCCGACAACATGGAATCCTTTACGAATAAACATCATCGAGAGCGGCAGTCCTACAAAACCGAGACCGATAATCGCGACTTTTCTGTGCAGGACTTCAAAATTATGGTCTTCCTTCATAGATGTATCTCTCTCCTTTCGCAAAACCGCGAACCTATTCTACTAAAATATTAAAATGCTGCTAGAGATGAGCACGACATATGCCCGTGTACCATGTCCATTTTCTCGGAGATTAATAGGAGGGTTGCGAAAGCAATGAGCGCTGCGGAAGCAAAAGGCGTTACGATTATTACTTCAACCATGCGGCCCCAACATATCCACCAAATATTTCAGAACTATGCCCGTCAGGATTGGGACCAAAAAGAACTGATTATTATTGTGAATAACGATAAGGCGGGACTTGGCCAATATGTGAAAAAGGCGAAGTCCTACCCGAACGTGCAGGTGTTCCGGATGGCCGAGAGCGCCAAGCTTGGCGCATGTTTAAATTATGCGGCTTCCCTCGCCAAACATGAGTACATTGCGAAGTTTGACGATGACGATTATTATGGCGCCAATTACATTCCGGAAGCGATGGCGATGTTTCAGACCAGTAAGGCGGACATTGTCGGAAAGCTGGAAATTTATTATTTTTTCCCCCACCGTTCTACCTTGATGCTGCGTAAAAAAAGAGTGACCTGGTACGCGCCGTGCAGTAAAGTCGCGGGAGCTACGATTATGTTCCACAAGAGGGTGCTGGAGAAGGTATCCTTCAATACCGAGGTCCGCCAAGGTTCGGATGTCCGGTTTATTAGGGGAGCTTTAAATAATAAGTTTAAGTTATTCACAACCTCGCCGTATAATTTTACTGCCTTGCGCAGAGCAGACCGCAGAACGCATACATGGAAAATCACGGATCGTCACTTGCTGCGCGGCAAAGGTAACGTCATCACCAGAACCGCTTATTACCGGAAGCATGTGAACCGTACGATGCAGCAGCTTCGCGCACTTGGGCTCAAGCGTCCGAATAGCACCAATGCTACCAATCATTCCAATTCTTCAAATGCTACTGGCGTCCAATAAGCGGATAAACAGCATGCAGGCTAAGTTTCTTATCGAGAGGCTTAGCTTGCTCGCGCTTGATGATGTTTGCTACCATTAGGGCAGTTCCTTATGCAGAAGATAACAGGAGAAATCATATGATTACGTTCAAGGAAGTTAGCAAACGGTACAAAACCGGCCGGCAGTGGGTTGATGCGGTTAAGCCAACGTCGCTGCATATCGAGAAAGGGCACATTCAAGGAATTATCGGTTTTAGCGGAGCTGGCAAATCGACTTTGCTAAGGATGGCTAATTTGCTTGAGCAGCCTACGGCAGGCGAGGTATACATAGATGGACAGGAGCTTACGGGGCTTAGCACAGGAGAGCTTCGGGAGGCGAGACGCTCGATCGGAATGATTTTTCAGCATTATAATCTGCTCAGTAACGAGACTTGTGCGGCCAACGTGGAGTTTGTGCTCAAAGCGGCCAAACTGCCTTCTAGAGAGCGGAAGAAAAGGGTAGAGGAATGTCTGGAGATCGTTGGTCTTGCGGAGAAAGCGCGGCAATACCCTGCTCAGCTAAGCGGTGGGCAGAAGCAGCGGGTGGCGATCGCCAGAGCTCTCGCGAATAATCCGAAGGTTCTGCTCTGTGACGAGCCTACTTCGGCGCTGGATCCCGTAACGACGTTGTCCATCCTGGAGTTTCTGGAAAAAATCAATCGAGAATTTCAAGTGACGATCATGCTCGTGACGCATGAGATTCAAGTAGCTAAACGGTTGTGCAGCCGTGTTGCCGTTATGGAGAACGGTGCGATCACGGAGCAGCTGGATATGAGCCTTCCAGCAGTTAAGCCGGCAACGCCGCTCGGACAGTTCTTGTTTGATACCGAAGGGGAGGGTTTCCGTGGATCACATCCTGGCCTTAAAATCGGAGATTATTAAAGCGATTGGACAAACCTGTACCATGGTCTCCATTTCGGTTGCCGCAGCTGTTATGATCGGAATGCCAATCGGCATATTGCTATTTCTGACGGCACCGGGTCATTTGCGTTCTAATCGCCCGGTGTATAGAGTAGCCAGTTACGCGGTGAACCTTGTTCGTTCCTTTCCTTTTCTTATTTTGCTGGTAGCCTTAATTCCGTTCTCCCGAATGATTGTGGGAACTGCAATTGGTCCGCTTGCGGCATCTGTCTCGCTGTCGGTAGCGGCCATTCCGTTCTATGCGAGGCTGGTGGAGCAAAGTTTGCGGGAAGTGCCCAAAGGGGTTATCGAAGCCGCGGTAGCTTCGGGAGCGTCCATGAAACATATCGTTTGGGGAGTATTGTTATCTGAAGCCCGTCCGGGGCTTGTATCCGGCCTCACGGTAACGGTGATCAGCTTTATTTCGTATTCGGCTGCGGCAGGCACGGTTGGCGGGGGAGGCATTGGCGACTTAGCCATCCGTTACGGTTACCAGCGGTTTGACACGGAGGTAATGGTTGCGTGTATCGTCATTCTTGTCGTTATTGTTCAACTTGTCCAGTGGGTAGGCAGCTTCACTGCCTCCCGGCTGGATAAGCGCAAATAAAAAGCGGTTATTTCAAATAACGGTCTGAAATAATCGAAATATGATTCCGTTCATGCCCGTAGATGATACAAGCTATCGCTCGGGCGCTAAGCGGCAACTGATTTGAAGTGCCCATTCGGGAAAATGCTTCTTTCGGCAGCTGCTTGAGCAGAACGATCGTTGCTTGCCGGACGGCGTTATAGCTCTCGAGCAAATCGGAGACGGAAAGCCCGTCGAACGGATTGCCTTCCATGTAAGCATCTTGGTCAAAGCCGGGAAGCGGGGTGGAGTCTCCTCTTGCGATGCGGAGCAGACGGTAACTCATGATGCGTTCGGTATCCGTCACATGACCCAGAACCTCTTTGAGCGACCACTTGCCTTCTGCGTAACGATAATTCGCTTGTTCGGCCGATAACCCGGAGTAAATCATGTTCATTTCCGCTTGTTGCTCGGTTAATAACGCAATGAGATCCCCTTCTGGGACAAGGTTAATATAACCGGTTACAAATCCTTGATATTCGCCTGCTTGCGGACGTTCAATCATGAATGGCACCTCCTTGGAATTACTTGGAGTATACCGCTTGGGCAGGTTGTTTTCAATATAAAAGAGGAGCCCTTTTACAGGCCCCTCTTCCGACGGTGTGTTGTTTGAATGAGACTTTACATATCACACTTCACGTTTTGATCACTCGGGCACGGCTTTGTACGAACCGTATGAACGGAACGTGTTAGGCACGCGTTTGGATGTACTCTGCGGCACAACCCCTCGCTTCCATCGGTTTAAGTGGCTAGTTAAGATCCCTCAGCAGTTCATGCACCAAATTGGACAATGGAACCACACCTCACTTACACCGTCAAAAGTATTATGGTCTGATTAGTTGGTTGTTATGCGCGATTTATTGAGAAATTGTAAACTTATCTAATCCCAGTCCTTCAAGGCTAATGCACAGCCGGGACACACTCTGTCCGTCCTATGAACGCGATGGCCGCAGCCAGGGCATAGACCATGTTCCGCACCGCCATCCGCTGCAGAAGGCTCTGCAGGTTTGCCAACCAGATGATCGCGGATCTCCTTGATGTTTCTTGCCATCGCTGAATTATCTATGGCGCTTTGAATAACTTCGTATAAGATCCAAGAAGCGATTAGGCCGCCAACAATAATTCCGAGAGTAATAAGTATAAATGCCATTAACAGACCTCCTCTTGGTTTGGATAATATTAACACGAAATCCAGTATAACATCCTTCGTTAAGCAGCGGGCAGAATCTAGCCGATTTGACGCGCGACAAGCGGGAGATCTATACTTTTCTCGTATGTTTATCGTTTATTTGAAAAGGAGGCAGTGATATGCGTATTGCTGAAGGAATTGCTATGTTGGAGCTTAATTTGGGGCCGATGACGGTATGCCCGACGATTCTGTTCGATAAGGAGAAGTGGATTCTGGTGGATACCGGCATGCCTGGTTCTGCCCCGGTCATTATAGAGCTTGCTAAGCAGGAAGGCATTGAAGAACAGCAGTTGCGTACGGTTCTTCTCACGCATCAGGATATCGATCATATCGGGGGACTGCCTGCATTTAAAGCGGACAACCCAGAACTTGTTGTCTACGCTCATGAAGGCGACAAGGCCGTTATTGACGGAAAACAGCCTATGCTGAAAGTGTCGCCGGAGAGAATGGCCGGCCTGCTTGGCGCTCT
The DNA here is from genome assembly GCF_030161375.1 of Paenibacillus glycanilyticus. Lineage (GTDB taxonomy): Bacteria > Bacillota > Bacilli > Paenibacillales > Paenibacillaceae > Pristimantibacillus > Pristimantibacillus glycanilyticus_B. Next base: position 44,343 of record NZ_BSSQ01000030.1, on the reverse strand, counting down.
TCCGGAAGAGGTGCGCGCCCAATTCGCAGCGGCATTTCTGGAGCCATCAGGCGAGAATGTCGATCGTTTGATGGCAGACGGCGAGACCTTGCCGCTTGCTGGCGGCATTACGGTCATTCATACGCCAGGCCATACGCCGGGACACGTAAGCCTATACCATCAGCCAAGCAAAACATTGATTGCGGGAGACGCAATGGTCGTCGAGGACGGCGAGCTTAAAGGCCCTAGGGAAGCGGTAACGCCGGACATGGCAACAGCGCTTCAATCGCTGAAGAAACTGAAAGCGTACGATATTGAAACGGTGATTTGCTATCACGGCGGGATCTTCAGAGGAGATGTGCAAGGCCGTCTTTCAGCCTTAACAGAGGAACTACCCAAATAGGATGAGCAACATTTGAAGAGTAATCTAATTAGCATTATTGTTGCAGCCGTACTCGTTTGCGGTTTAGTTGCGAGTCATTATTCAGAAGAAGAGCAAGAACCTGTATTAACCTCTTTCAAGAGCGCCAGTCTATCTAATAAACGATATACAAGCTTTGAGGTTGACTATATGGATGCCGTCATGACGCTCAAGGAGCTTAAAAACGATTCGGATCTCATTATTAATGGGAAGCTTCTTTCACAGCGAGAGTATGGCGAGTTCTCCATTTTGTCCACCGTCAAAGTAATCGCGCAGAGAAAAGGAAACGTTGAATCGCGTACAATTGACATCCTGCAGGTTGGTACGCCAGGTATGGGCACCATTCTTGTGCCTAACAAATCGTATTTATTGTTCTTAGGCAAACAACTAGACGCTGAGGATAACATCTATTTCATTAAGGGCGGCCAACAGGGAATAGGCGAGATTGTAAAAAATAATGAACTATTCTTCTATGACCGTACTTTGCAGCAGGACTTCGAGTCGCATTATCAAAAAACAACCGCTAAAAAAACATTGTCGGCCTTTAATAAGTGGCTCGGTCAGAACTAAACAAAAAAAGAACCGCATTTCTGCGGTTCTTTTGCTATTTAAGTAATGGCGCGCCACGGCGGGATTCGAACCCGCGACGCACAGTTTAGGAAACTGTCGCTCTATCCTGCTGAGCTACGGGCGCGCAGTATGGTTTATTTTAGCATGACGGGCTTGGAACATGCAACGCCTCTGCTTAGGCCCATTTCTTATTTAACAAATATATGAACGAGCATGAAACATCTAGACGACTCCCACAAAAGATGGTAATTTAGTACTGTTGGTCTAAAAGTTGTCGAATTCTGCCTAAAAATTGTGTTTTCTTGTCGACAGGTTTTTACAAACAGTCAAATGAAGAAAGCGTATAATTATTTCATATACCTACACCAATGAATGTAAGGAGCGTGCCCCAAAGCGATTATGGACAAAACCGATCTGCTAATACAATTACAATCGCTGCGGCTGAAGCTTCATGAAATTGCAGAGGCACGCGGTAGTTTGACCGATCCCGACGTTCTGGCCATTAGTGAAGAAGCTGATCAATTAATTGTTGCTTTGCAATATATACAACGTAACGAAGTTGCTTGTTCTTCCATGCGTAAAAGCGAATAAATGATTTACTTCCTCTTGTTCCGTAAACTTCTGAAGAAATTCGTTAACAACGCAGCGCATTCCGCTTGCAGAATGCCGCTTGTTAATTCGGTTTCATGATTGAATCGGGGCTCTTGGAGCAGGTTCATTAATGTGCCCGCACAGCCTGCTTTAGGATCGCCCGTCCCGTATACGACCCGTTTCACCCTGGATTGGACAATGGCGCCTGCGCACATCGGACAAGGCTCTAGCGTGACATACAGCGTACAGTCTAGGAGCCGCCAAGCACCAAGCCGTTCACAAGCTTCTCGAATAGCGACCATTTCGGCATGCGCAGTCGGATCATGGTTAGTTTCACGCAAATTATAACCCCTTCCGACAATCTCCCCGTTTTTCACAACGATTGCGCCGATCGGTACTTCGCCTATTCCTTCGGCTTTTTTGGCTTCCTCGATGGCGAGCTGCATCCAGGTCTGATCTTCTTGTTCTCGAATCATTGTACCCTCCAACTTAACGATATAAATCGAACAAAATCGCATTTATGCATCGAACAAATATTCTGTTGTTAACATGTAGTGGATAAAAATGTGGATAACTATTGCAATGTCCACAAAACTACACACAAACTATTCTATGGGCATGTGGACTAGTTGTTGATATTGTGAATAACTTGTGGGTAACTATAGCCTTATTTAAAGGATGTGCATAGCCAGTGTCTTTTAAAGCCAAGTTCTCCATCTACATATTTATGATTGTTCTGGCGATGTTTATCCTAATCGTTATTCTGGACCAATATGCCGCGCTGCGCAATATGAATCAGGATATGGAGCGGTTGATGAAGCAGGCTTCCGCCAAGCTATCGGAATCTTTCGAGCAGCATCCGGGCTGGTCGTCTGCCTCTTCGTCTTTGCGGGAAGATCCTGAATTTGAACCGAACGAGATGCAGCTGCTATTAAAAAAGCTTTACCCGGATCTGGAGGAAGTAACCGTATTCCAGCCGGATTCAGGCGAGGCGATGTCTGAAGACAAGGTACTCTTCGGAAGTTATACCATTCGGGATGAAGCGGCTGATATGGTGTATGCTTGGCAAGCGGCCGACAAGGGCTTTCAGGTGCGCGAAGTGGAGCTCGGCGGCAAGGAATATATTAAAAGCTATTATAGCGATCCCAGCCTGGCGCCTTATGTAATCAGCATGGTATACGACTGCGAGGAATATAACCAGATTATGAGCATGAAGCGGTCGGATGCGATCACGTATGCGGGCATCATTCTGTTGTTCGTGCTAATCAGCAGCTATTTGCTGGGCGGATTTATGATGAGGCCGCTTAACGCGATTTTGTGGAAAGTCAACGAAGTATCTCTTGGCCGATTTCAGACGGCGATCAGAGTTAGGGGCAAGGATGAGTTCGGTTTGCTGGCGCTGAAGATTAATGCGATGTCGCAAAATTTGAGCATCTATATGGAGAAGCTTCGCCAAGCCTTTGAGGATAACCGCCAAATGAAGGAGTATTTGCAATCCTTTATCGATCATACAAGCGACGCGATTCATGTGATGGATTTGCAGAACAAGACGATTCAGGTCAACAAAGCTTTTGAGCAGCTGTTCGGCTACACCTCGGAAGAGGTGTTTGGCGCGGAAATCGAGCTTGTTCCCGAAACGCATAGAGGCGAGATGCGCCTCATCATCAAATCTTTGCAGGAAGGGAAGGTATTGCCCGCGCAAGAAACGTTCCGGATGACCAAAAGCGGTGAGATTATTCCGGTCAGCGTTACGATATCTCCTATTAGAGACACGGAAGGTGTCATTCAGGCCTTCGCAAGCATTACCCGCGATATGAGAAGCCGTAACCGGATGGAAGAGCTGCTGCGCCGCTCTGAGAAGCTCACGACCGTTGGGCAATTGGCGGCCGGTGTTGCGCACGAGATCCGTAATCCGCTTACGACGCTGAGAGGCTTTCTGCAGTTGCAGCAGCATACGGGCAAAATGAATCTGGAGCATACGGGGCTTATGTTGTCGGAGCTTGACCGGATCAATCTGATTGTCGGGGAATTTCTCATTCTGGCGAAACCGCAGGCAACAAGATTTGCAACGAAGGATGTAAGGGATGTCTTCCGCAGCGTTTTGTCGTTAATTGATAGCGAGGGCCATCTGCATAACGTCACTTTTACGACATCTTTTACAGAGGCGGACTGTCTTGTATCCTGCGAAGAAAATCAGCTGAAGCAGGTATTTATCAATCTGCTCAAGAACGGAATTGAAGCGATGCCGGCCGGAGGAAGAATCCATACCCATATTGGTTCAAGGAATGATCAGATTACGATATCCATTACCGATGAAGGAATCGGAATTCCGGAAGACATGATTCCGAAGATCGGCAATCCGTTCTTCACCGGCAAGGAAAGCGGCACGGGGCTTGGCATGATGATCAGCCAGAGGATTATCCACAGCCATCATGGATTGATGGAGATCCAGAGCCAAGTGAACGTCGGAACAACCATTACGATTACGCTTCCTACTTTGAAAGAAGGCAGCAGGAGCGGTATACTGGTTGAAGGATTAAATGGACCAAACGCAAACGCCGGCTAAAAGGGGGATCTACCGCCAATGGACAACGTTACAGGTACATACAGCTGTTTAATTGCGGGAGCTACCGGACTTGTCGGATCAGCGCTGCTTGTCCAGCTGCTGAAGGATCCGGCATGCCATTCCATTACGGTATTGGCTAGGCGTCCGCTTGGTCCCGTTGACATAGAATCCGAAGCGAGATCGAAGCTGCACGTCATTATCGCGGATTTCGACCGGATGTGGGAAGCGCTGGACGATGTGGCGGTTGACGTGGTGTTTTGCACGCTAGGGACAACGATTAAGACGGCAGGTTCCCAGGAAGCGTTCCGCAAGGTGGATTACGAATATCCGCTAGGTTTGGCGGAATGGGCGGCGCATACGGGAGCGCGTCATTATCTGGTCATCACCGCAATGGGGGCTTCCTCCGCGTCGACTTTTTTCTATAACCGGGTAAAAGGCGAGCTGGAAGAGCAGCTTGCGGGCATTACGCTGGAATCGGTCCGGATCTTCCGGCCTTCCTTATTACTGGGCTCACGCCAGTCTTTCCGCCTTGGAGAGACGATTGGGGCAGCGGTATCGAAGGCTGTGCAATGGGGGATGGTCGGATCGCTTCGGCAATACCGCCCGATTGCGGGAGAAGCGGTCGCGAAGGCGATGCGAATTGCGGCGAAGCAAGCTATTATGGAGCAAGCCATGGAGAGAACAACGGGAGGACAGACAGCTGTCCATACTTATTCCTCCGATCGAATAGCAGAGATGGCAGCACAGACTACGGGGTGAATTTTTGTGCGTATTAATAAATTTATAAGCGAGACGGGATACTGCTCGCGGCGCGAGGCGGATAAGCTGGTCGACGGCGGGCGTGTCACGATTAATGGGGAAAAAGCCGAGCTTGGCAGTCAAGCCGAACTTGGCGATGACGTAAGGATTGACGGCAAACGCATCGGCGAGCAAAAAAGCCATGTGTATATTGCGCTCAATAAGCCAGTGGGCATTACAAGCACGACCGAGCTACATATTCGCGGCAATATTGTTGATTTTGTCGGTCACAAGGAACGAATCTTCCCGATTGGCCGGTTGGACAAGGACTCGGAAGGATTGATTCTGCTAACGAATGACGGAGATGTCGTTAATCCGATTCTCCGGTCAGAAGGTAAGCACGAGAAAGAATATATCGTCACCGTTGACCGGCCGATTACAGCCGAGTTCGTGAACGGCATGTCGTCCGGCGTCCGTATACTTGGCAGCATGACGTTGCCATGCCAAGTGACTCGGGTGGCGGAGCGGGTATTCCGGATTATTCTGACCGAAGGTAAGAACCGCCAAATCCGCCGGATGTGCGAAGCGTTTGGTTACCATGTACGGAAGCTGCAACGCATCCGCGTCATGAATATTCATCTCGGACAATTGCCGACGGGCAAATGGCGGGATTTGACGGAAGCCGAGAAAGCGGAATTGTTCGATTCCCTCGATTACCGTCCTTCCTCCTAGCACCGGGACTATAGAAAATCCCCTGATCCAATGGATCAGGGGATTTTTTTATACGGTAATGCTTATTGTTTTGGCGTTGCGGGAATTTGCTGCGTATTGCTGGAATCGACATATTTGCGGATGATGGATACTTCAACGCGACGGTTTTTGCCACGTCCGGCAATCGTATCGTTGGAAGCAACCGGCCGGTATTCGCCGTAACCGATCGCGCTGAACCGTTCCGGTTGAAGATGGTTATTCTGGAGCAGTACATCCATGAACCGGATGGCCCGCGAGGAGCTGAGATCCCAGTTCGATTTGAACGATTGCGTGCGTATCGGTTGATTATCGGTATGGCCGGATACGACGATCTCATACCCGGTATAAGGCTCAAGCATCTTGGAGATGTTGTTGGCAAGTTCTTTCGATTCCGACTTGAGCGCGTCGCTGCCGGAGGCAAACAACGCATTGTCGCTGATCGTAATCATCAGCTGCGATTGATTGAGCTTCGTGTCGAGCTCAGCGGACAAGCCGTTTTTCTTAATGTATTGATCCAGCTGTTTCTTCAGCTTCTCTAAATCTTCTTGCTCTTTCTTCATAAGCTCTTGAAGATTCGATTCCGTATTCTCGTGTTGGTTGGTGTTTGTTTTATCCTGATCCTCAATCCGCTGCTGGGATTGAGTGCCGTTCTTGATAACGGACGGGTTGTCCAGAACGCCTGCCCCCGTGTTAAAGGCTGCGCTGAACGCTTCGCTCATCTGCTCGAACTTTCTGGCATCCACGGCGCTTACCGCATACAATACGATAAACAGCGCGAGCAGCAGGGTTAACAAGTCGGCATAGGGAATGAGCCATGACTCGTCGATATGTTCCTCGTGGTCGTCGTGCTTACGCTTTTTCACCGGCGCCAGCCTCCTTCTCCCTCATTGCCGCACGTTCCGTTGGGGTGAGGAATACAGACAACTTCTGGTTGATCGCAATCGTGGATACGCCGGATTGAATGGACAACAGGCCTTCTACCATCATGAGGCGAAGCTGGACTTCTTTTTTGGACAAACGCTTTAACTTATTCGCAATCGGATGCCACAAGACGTAACCGGTGAAGATACCAAGCAGCGTAGCGATAAAGGCGCCTGCAATGGAGTGGGCGAGAGTCGCCATATCATCCATATGGCCAAGGGCGCCAATCAGACCGATTACGGCACCAAGTACACCTAGGGTTGGAGCGTATGTTCCTGCTTGCGTGAAGATTAGAGCGCCGGCTTTATGGCGTTCTTCCGTCGCCGAGATATCTTCAAGCAATACGTCGCGCACGAAATCCTGGTCGTTCCCGTCGATAATCATGCGCATGCCGTTGCGGAGGAAGTCGTCTTCGATATCTTCAACCTTGGCTTCCAAGGCGAGAAGACCTTCGCGGCGCGTAATCGAAGCCCATTCCATGAAGTTCTCGATCAATTGCTCGCGGGGCATCAGCGGCTGTTCCTTGAATGCGATCTTGAACAGTTTGCCTACCTTGGAAAGCTCCGACATCGGGAAGGCGATCAGAATAGCAGCAATAGTCCCGAGGACGATGATCATATAAGCGGCGGGATTCAGCAGATTGCTAAGGGAGGCGCCTTTCAGCGTCATGCCGACCAGTACCGCTACAAGTCCTAATATAATTCCGATTAACGTAGAATTTTTCATCATGCACCCCGTCCAGTACGTTTTCGACAAGTCTCTAGTGTTTATATCGACAAGTGATCGTATGGAAATTAGACTTTCAGAAATGATTTAAGAGAGAAGCGTTAATTTTCGTGAAAATGCGGTAAAATGGAGATAGAGATGTTAATTATGGAAAAGGTGGTTTTCAAGGTGGGAGTTAGACACGCAAGAGAATATGCGGATATATTGAAAGAGCTCACGGAAGCGGTAAGCGAAGTGGAAGGCAGCTATACGTTTTTTGAGATGGAAGAAGAGGAATGGGTGGCATTAGGGGAAGATGATCGCCATGAAGTGATGGAAGCGCTCGCCGATGACGTGTTCTATGGGCTTGGCGAACATCCGATGATTGAAGTAGGCAAAGGTTCCATTACGTACCATCCGAAGCATCATGTCATTGAAGTGGCGCAAGGGGATAATGTAACTCGTATGATTCGTTTGACATAAAGGGTTCAAAGGGAGAGCGTGAGCGTGACGAACGACTTCTTATTCAATATGGCGATACCGCAGACGTTGCGGCTGGATGACGAGCAATTGTCCGCTTTCTATCAGCCGATCATTGCGCTTGATACAAGAGAAGTAATGGGGTACGAGGTGCTTGGGAGAGCGTGCAAGGGGGAGGCGGTACGTAGTCTGGGACCGTTTTTTTGCGACCCGGAAGTACCGGATCAGGATCACATTGCCGTCGACCGCTTATTGCGGGAACAGGCTTTCCGGAAAATCGCCGCAACCAAGCAGCCTCCCATGCTGTTTATTAATTTGAAGCCTAACTGGATGCACCGCGGGATGTTGTCTGGCGAGCAGTATACGTTGTCCCTGCTGGATAAGTATCGGATTGATCCTAGCACGGTAGTCATTGAAGTTACGGAGGAAAGCTTTGGCGGCGGGATGGAGGCGCTGTTGGAAGCGATTGCCGGGTACCGTTCCAAAGGTTGCCTTATTGCTATTGACGATGTCGGCAGCGGATTTAGCGGAATGGACCGGATCGCACAGATTCAGCCTAACATTCTGAAGATCGACATTCATATGCTTAAGGCGAGTGCAAGCCATGACGGATTTCTAGCCACGCTACGTTCTTTCTCGGCGCTGGCTGACCAGCTCGGGGCGTCCTTGCTTGCCGAAGGCGTGGAGACCAGGGAGGATTTGCAGAGAGCTATTCAGGCAGGCGTGCGTTATGTGCAAGGATATCTGTTTGCCCAGGCCGGGCCGGAGTTCGATGTACCGGACCGTTATTCCTCCCTATTAGACGAAGAACTGGAAGCCCACCGGCAGCTGAAGCTGTACGCGGAGAACTATTGGCGGTATTTGTCGGATAGGCTGACCGGCAAGATTGACCGGGTTGGTCATCTGGAGGAGTTGGAGGAAGAGGAGCAGGAATGGATTGCCCGTCTTCTGCCGGTGCTTGAGAACAACTGCACCCGCGTATACCTATGCCGCGATGACGGCATTCAAATTTCTTCCAACTATTCGAGACGAGTAGACGGAAGCTGGCGGCGGGAAGAGGAATATAGCGGAGCGAACTGGAGCTGGCGTCCGTATTTTGTACCGAATGCCGTGCAGCTTAGCGACAGCCGCCGCTCCATCGTGTCCCGCGCTTATACCGATCTGGATTCCCGGGCCTGGATTCGAACCTTATCGATCCTCGTGAAGCCCGGCATTATTCTGCTCGTGGATATGAAGGATCCGGAACTTGATGATTGCCGTGGCTAGGCATAGGAAGGATTGGACTTGTACACCATACAATGGAACTCTGCGGGTCCTTCCGGCGTCTTTTTTACATAAGTATCGTCAATCACAAAGCCAGCGCGCTCATAAACCCGAATAGCACGATGGTTCCAGCTAAGTACCTCCAGATCCACGCTGTTCTGGGGAGCTCTGCGGAACGCCTCTCGAACTAATAATAGGGTAAAATCCGTACCAATGCCCCTGCCGCATAAGGCGGGATGAAGGCCAAGCCCCAGGCGCGTGACGCCAATGATAGGGAAGAACTGAGCGAAGCCGATCAGCTTCTGCTCGCGATTCACGACAGCCGCATATTGCATGCGCCGCAGGACGGGATCGCCGAATTCGATCTCGTCCTTTTGCATCTTATCCCAGGAAGGCCATTTGTACAGGTCATAAGGTTCGGCGTAGTGCCAATCGCAAATTTGCCGCGCATGTTCAATTTCCAGCGGCTGGATAGTCATGTCCGTCAAGGTTGGTTTATAATGAAGCTCATCAATAAAATTAGTCATGGATATACCTCTTTTATGAATCTATAGGTTTCTTCCATTATAACATTTCAGAAATCAACTTCATGAGGATTTGGCGAAGGACAACGAAGGAGAACTTTTACGATGCGGAAATTAATAGCGCTTGGCTGTTTGTCTTATCTCGTAATTGGATTAGCTCATGTTGTGGGCGGATCGGTAATGGAGCAAATGTTGGACAAATACGACTTGTCCTACGATGACGGCGGGCAATGGATGATGAATCAGTTCTTCGGTTTTCTCGTTGGCGTACTGCTCTCTCCGTACATAACATCCAAAATAGGCAAGAGGGGTGGCGTGCTCGTCTCGCTTGGGTTGCTTACTCTAGGCGAAGCGGCGTACAGCCTTACTCCCCACTCCTGGGGACTTATGTTGTTTATCGCCTTGTTTGCCGGCTTTGGCTTTGGCATGACGGAGTCCGTTATTGGTGCCATGGTTATCGACATGGCGGAGGAGAATGGGAAAGCCAATGCCATGACCAAGCTGGAGACGTTTTTCGGAATCGGGGCGTTCCTGATGCCAACGCTGGCGGGTATATTGATCCGCTATGATGTATGGCAGCTATCGTTCCCGATTTTATCGGCACTGGCAGGCATCACCTTCATCTTGTGGATGACCCTGTCGTTTGGACCGATCGACGACAAGATCGGTTATCATGCCAGAGTGCGCAAAGAGCATGCGGAGTCCAAACCGACTATTGCCGGGGCCAAAGGTTTCTTCGGTTATAAGGCATCCGCTATACCGTTCTTGCTGCTGTCGGCTTTGTTCTTCCTCATCTATGTTGGCGTGGAAATGAGCTTCTCTAATTATTTGCCTTCCATTATGATTGCGCGTTCCGGCATGACGGAGGCAAGCGCGCCTTCATCGCTCAGCTTGTTCTGGGCAACCATGATTGTTGGCCGGTTGTTTGCGGGGCGTCTGGCGGACCGTGTCGGTTACTTCCGATACCTGCTTGTTGCCATTGCGGGAGCATGTCTAGTTGTTGTCGCGATGGGGGCCGTCCTGCAGTTGAGCGGGATGATGGTGTTAATCGCATTAAGCGGCTTGTTCTTCTCCGGCGTGTTTGGCATTGCGCTCGTGTTCGCTAATGGCCTACTTCCGGGTACGACGGAACGGACGACCAGCTTGCTTGTTGCTTGCGGAGGGATAGGCGGGGCGATCTTCCCGAAATTGACGGGCTGGATGATGGATAGTTATGGGGCGGACCGTACGGTCTGGATTCTTGGAGCGTTAATCGTCGTTATGTTCATCGTTCTAATAGCCATGTTGGCTTTGGGACGGCGGCAGCAGGCGGAGGCGGCAACCGCTTCCTAATATATAGATATAGAACAAACAATAAAGCCGCATGCGGTTTGTCCGGTTGGACAAGCAGCCTGCGGCTTTATTGCAGCAATCTTGCTTACCGCCTCAGGGGAAGCGGGTTGCATGATTCTATTGTTCGTCGGCATATTTTTCAAAAGTGCTAGGATTCATGATACGTCGTGCAGTTACATACCGGTTGACGTAATAAGAGTCGCTAAGATTGCTAATTGTAACGCCCTTGCTGGACGATGCATGAGCAAATTGGCCATCTCCTACATAAATGCCGACATGGGATACGCCACGACCATTCGTGTTGAAGAACACGAGATCTCCGGCGATCAGATCGCTTTTTGCGATCTTCTTACCTGTTTGCGATTGCGAAGTGGAAGTACGAGGAAGATCGATGCCCATTTTGTCGAATACGTAAGAAGTGAATCCGGAGCAGTCGAATCCTTTCGAGGATGTTCCACCTGCAACGTACGGTGTGCCAATCACATTGCTGACAATACCGTCCATTTTGGAGTCTGCGAAAACGCTTCCAGCCTGAAAAGCCAGCATTAACGCAAGCCCAAGAATAAGTGCTGTAACCTTTTTCAAAGCGGTAAAGCTCCTTCCAATGCCGACGAGGTTAGCTGTGGGGTTCGGTTGAAGGATCCCTATGACTTCTCAGGCGCCGATTCAATCTATTCGGACGTCGAAGTCAATTCACCCAGGGTGGTTCCCCCGTTTCCAGTACAAGGAATTTGGCAGTGTGTTTTATGTACTTGGTAACTATTCGGTAATTTCCGCTTATCTCCTCCCCAATCCGACAAATTCTAATAATTCTCATGGAACCTTTTGACTAATCTATGCATAAATATCTATCTTCTCATCCATCGGTCATCCTCATAGGGCGCATAGACTAGCAGATAAGTACTATTTTAATTTACTAACTCTTTACTATGTGCGGTTGCTAGCCAATATGTTGATTTATTTGGAGAATGCTAGGGCAAGCTTTCTCGGGAAAACGCGAAAAACCCGCGCTGCGACTAGGTCGCAAGGCGGGTCGATTCTATAATAATGAGAAAATTTTAAACTTCCTTTGATCTTAAAATGTCGTATTGGGAGGCTAGAGTCCAAACCTTCAGCAAGGTTCGGACAAGATGATACCCTTGATGTACGAGGAGGGCGATAAATCCGGCCCACACGAGAGACAGGCCGCTCACGAATAAGCCGATTCCGGAGCCAATCGCCCACATTAACAGCGATAAACTGGCGAAAGGGAGCAGATGTTTGACAGCTGTGCCAAGCGTTTGCTTGATACCTCCGCGTTTCTGGCTGGTTGCGCCAAGCTGCATGGCGAGGAACAGCAGATGGAGCAGGATACCCCACAAGATCCAGCCTCCTGCAGCAGGCAGCGTCTTCTGCAGCAAATCGTTTATGGAACGGCTGTGCAGCAACGCATCCAAGCCGCGTGGCGCGAGCCACCAGGCAGGGGCTAGAACAAGAAGGGACTCCGTCCAGTAGAGCAACGTGACCGGCTTCCACGCTTTTCGGATCCCTTGGAGAAATTGCGTGCCGCCGGATTCGGTCGCATGCTGCAAAGAATAGAGAAGTCCGGCATTAAATAAAGGCGAGAGAAGCATTCTGGCAAGGAATAAGCCGCCGAGCAGCCATAAGTATGGCGTTAATACGTCAGTCTTCATGATCTGAAATTGCGCTTCGCTCATGAATAGCTGAACCGCCGCCTTAGAGGGCGAATGATCGGGAAACCTCCGCAATAACGGCGATACAACCGAATCTATAAACCGGTATAGGAAAAATCCCCACAGAAGCTGGTATAGGAATAGCAGAATAACGATATAAAAATGCTTGATCGCGAGCCGCCAGCCTTGCATCATATGATTTTTCATTGAAACCCTCCTACCATCCCAATAAGCCGAGCAGACCCTGGATGACGTTGGAGACACCAAGACTCCAACGCGTACGAGTGGCCTCCGACAAGTCCGCCTTCATATAGTCGTTCATATGTTTATTGTCGAGCACGTTCGTATGCTGCGGATCTACGGCCACCCATTCAAGCGGGGAGCTGTGGACCACTTTATATTCGACCTGCGATTCCGTCGGATCCCAGGTCTTGGGGATAGTCGTGCCGTCCTTAAACTTCAGTACAACCGGGATCGGTCCGTTATAACCGCCGTTGCGTTGAAAGAGGACGGACGACTCGTACATTTGCGTGCCGTCTTGTTCGACCGGGCGGACGCTAATGGACTGCACGGCTACGTCAGCCATCTGGTTGTCGTAGACATATTGGTCGAAGTAGTTGGTCCACTTCTCTTTGGTGACCTGTTCGACAACCCGCTGGAAGTCTGCGCTCGTTGGATGCTTGAACTTATATTTCTGGAAGTAGGTGCGCATAATTTTTTGCATCGTTTTCTCGCCGACCTTCTTTTCGATGCCGATCAGAACCAGCTTTGCCCGCATGTACACATTCTCGGCATACACGTTATTGCTTGGATACGCCCATGACGGCTGCTTAAGCGGAGCGGGATCGGTCATATAACTGGCTTCCAGCGGCAGGTTGGCTTCTAAGCCATAAGCGCTGGCCATGACTTTGTCTTCCGCATAGGAAGTAAAGCCTTCATCGAGCCACGCTTCCTCGAATTCATTCGAGGCAACCATGCCGTACCAATATTGATGGCCCACTTCATGGACGACGGTTCGCTCGAGGCTGTAGCCCGGATTGCTCGTCTCTGCGGCAAAAGCCGTCACAAGCGTTGGATATTCCATGCCCCCCGAGCCGTTTGCTCCTTTGGGCGGTACAACGACCGACAAGGTGGAATACGGATATTCGCCATACCATTGTCCGTATTTGGACAAGGCGGATTTGGCGGCATGCATGTAACGGTCTTTCAAGTCCGCATGCGCAGGGTCTAAATACAACTTAATGCGGACGCCCGGTATACCCGGACCGGACAACGTATCCTCATAGTAGATAAAATCCGGCGAGGCGGCCCATGCAAAATCATGCACATCATCGGCGTAGAACTGATAAGTGGAACGGTTATCCTTTTTCTCCACCGCTTTCGTCTGGAAGCCGGTTGCCGCCACCGTATACGATTCCGGCACTTGGATGCGGACCGAATAAATGCCGAAGTCGCTGTAAAATTCGGAATTGCCGTGGTATTGATGCGTATTCCAGCCTTCAGTCGTGCGGCCTCTTGTGCCTGCCGTCTCATAGACGGCCAGCTTAGGGAACCATTGTCCGGCCATCACATAATTGCCGGAGTACCCCATCCGGGCGAATACTTCCGGAAGTTTCACTTCAAAGCCCATCTGGAGCGTAACGGTTTTGCCCGGTGCTACCGGCTCGGGAAGCTTAAGCTTGGCCAGCGTAAAGTCATTTGGATTGTTGTCGTCGGGTTGTACATAATGAAGTCGCGGAAGCAGGCTTTCTCCTTCGGTCGTTTGCAGCGTGAGCAGTTTCATGTAGCCCTGGCTGGCCTCCGTAGCCTTATCCGAGCGCAGCTTGCCGCCGGATTCCTGCATGAAGGTGGTTTTGTCTGACATGAAGGCATTCGGGTAGAGATGGAAGTACAGCTCGGACACCGTTTTTTTGCCCGGATTGGTCCAGGTAACGGTCTGCTGGCCGTCGAGATACCGGATATCGTCGCGCAGAGAGACGTTGATATGATATTCGGTAACTCGTTTGCTGAGCGCCTCCGGCTTAGGCGCCACCTGGTCAGGTTGGGACGAGGCAGGCGGCTTGGCCGATTTTGGCGCGGAATCGGTCGCTGCTTTGGCGGCAGGGGCGAGGGCATAGGTATATTGGGATTGCCAAGCGCGGCCGAAGCCCTGCTGGATGGAGAGGCCGAGCAGGACGGCGGTAAGCGTAAACAGCAACAATCGTTTGACGTAGCGTGGAGACATGATACAATTCCCTCCCGTTGACAAGCATCTACAGCATGTATATGTTTGCTTTTCGCGGATTATTAGCTAAAATGGAATTATTGTACGGGGAAGGTGGAAGAGCGATGACGGAACAGCAAGGACAGCCGGCCGAGCCGGAAAAGAAAGAAAAGAAGTCACTCTCGCTTAACGTAGTGAGCAACAAAAAACATAAAGGCTTTGGAGCCGGAACGATAGATTTGAGCGCGGTATCATGCGTTATTATTGATGGCGGCGTAGCCTATATTGATGATGGCGCCATGCATGCGAAGAGCAAGGTGGAGCGGGGCATTAAGTTCACTCCAAACAAGGAGGACACGCCAAACGGCCGCAAGTGCTGGATCGTATGGACCGCCGTTGAACGCGGTGAGGAAGGTTCTTATTATGCGGGGGCAACAGCGTGCGAGATGTGGATCGATACCGAAGCGCGCCGCGGCTGGAAGATTCTCGCCGACCATGTGAACAAGCTGGATGCGGCTATTAAGCGCAAGTACAAGCTGGAAGAGCTGGACGGGGAAGAGAAAGCGGCATACCGCAAGCTTCTGATTGAGCATAATGAAGAATGGTGGAACAACTCGCCGGAAGAGCTCAAGGAAGCGTTGGCGTAAACAAATTCGTTAACTGAATAACCGGGGATCGCAAGGCAGGGAGCCATGCGTTCTCCGGTTTTTTTGTTGGATTTTATTAGCAGGAAAGTTTTTTCGAGGATGTGCAGGGGTGGGCGGATATGCCGTCGTCTATTATAGCGGGAAGGGAGGAGAGCGAGATTCAAGACGAACAATGGATCACAGCCATCAAAAACGGCGGTCCTGCGGCGTTTCAAACTTTTGTAGACGAATATGGGCCCTATATCTATCGTACCGTGTATGCCGTGCTCCGCAGCCCGCATGATGCGGAAGACGTGACACAAGAAGCGCTGCTGCAAATCTATCGCTCCCTCCCGGAGTTCAGAATGGACGGCTTCAAGACATGGATTACCCGCATAGCCGTCAATAAGGCAATCGATTGGAAAAGAAGCCGTATGCGCAAACCCGAGGAGCTGGTCGATAACCTTGTCGGGTTTGAGGCAGAAGGAGTCTTGGCAGCCCGCGGACAACCCGTTGAGGCCGCCGTTATAGACCAAGAAGAGAAACGACAAGTGCGGGAGCAGGTGGATCAGCTGCCGGACAATTATCGCGAAGTCGTAACGGCTTATTATATGGAGAACAAATCGTACGAAGAGATCGCTGCTCAGACCGGACTCGAGAAAAAAAGCGTGGAGTCGAGGCTCTACCGGGCACGCAACTGGATTAAGCGGCATTGGCGGAAGGAGGACTTCGAATGAACAAGGAAGAGTGGAACAACCATTTGACGGCATCGGAACTAGATGCCTATGTCTCAGACCGGCTCACGGAGCAGAAGCGTGAAGAGATGGAAGGGCATATGGCGGAATGCGAGCCATGTATGTTGCTGTTCATATCTGCGATAGAAGCATCCGAAGCAGGGGAATTAGCATCTTTGCCAAATATGGCGGCACAAGCAAATGCAAAGGCAGCTATTCCGGACATGAAACAACTGGGGAAGCGGGTCATCGACGTCCTGCTCGCCGAGTCGGCAAGGAAAAGTCCGGTTATGCGGGCGGAGCCTGCCCGCCGCCAGTCATTCCTGCAACGGCCGGCTGTTCACTTCGCTGCCGCCGCTGCCATTACGCTGCTGCTGCTTGGTACAGGGACGTTCAGCGGGATTTCGGCCAAGTTGGGAGAACTCGATTCCCATGCCATGCCTTCCGAGCAAACAATTGAGCAGGGGGAAGAGCAGCCGCAAGAACCTACATGGTCGGACCGGATGGTCAACCGTACTTCTACCTGGTTCGATAAGCTTGAGAACGATCGTTTCAAATAAAGAGGTTATATATTTCATGAAAGTGAGGAAAGGCAAGATGACGAAAAATCCGATAGTCGCTTTGTTGTTGTCATTTATTCCAGGCGTCGGGCATGCCTATCTAGGGCGGCCATTCCGCTGCCTGCTGTACGGAGGAGGGTTCTTTGGCTCCTTATTGTTATTTTTCATCGCTTTACAATCCGGAGATGGAGGAGACATTGGTCTTTTCTTCTTCTTTATAGGTGCATTAAGCTGGCTCATTAACATGATTGATATGATTGTAACGCTGCTGTCGCCCAAACCGCCTGTTGCTATGCCATATAGCGAACACGGAGATATCCCGTTTGATCCGGGTTATATGGCGTACGAGCAGCAACGGGAGAAAACGAGTACCGTGATGTTATCGCTTATTCCGGGACTTGGCCATATGTCGCTTGGCCTTATGCAACGCGGCATTACGTTCCTGGTGGCCTTCCTTGGCTTGTTCGCGGTTGTGGTCTTTATCGGCGTCGTGACCAATACCTCCGCCTTCCTCGTCTTCCTGCTTGGATTGCCGGTCATCTGGGTTTACAGCATCTTTGACGCGATTCAGCAGCTTCACCGGAAGCAGCGCGGAGAGGAACTGAACGACCGGCCGCTCTTTGAGGAGATTGAGAATCATATGGGCGACGGACGGAAAAACAAAGTGCTCGCCATGATTCTCTCGCTGTTCCCTGGCGTTGGACATCTGTATATTGGCCAGCAGAAACGCGGGCTTCAACTGATGGGCAGCTTCCTTATCGCCATCTATTTGATGGATTCGCTTAGACTCTCTATCTTTTTGTTCCTTATGCCGCTCCTATGGTTCTACGCGTTTTTTGATTCCATGCAGCAAATGGCCCGCTATGAGCGCGGAGAGATGAGAGATGAGGCTGTTGTGGCGCAGCTTGCTCCGTATCAGAAATGGATTGGCATCGGGTTGCTTGTCTTAGGTGTTTATTATTTAGGCGATCGGATTATGGCTACTTATATCGCCCCTAATTTCCGTGATATTTATCAGGAATATATGAATTTGAAATACAATTTGCCAACGGCGTTTGTCGCCTTCATTATGATTGCTCTTGGATTTCGGTTGGTCTTCGGCGGCGGCCGCAAGTCATATCCGGCTCCGGAGCCGCTTCCGCCTCATCCTTCGAGGATGTCGGACAGGGAGGGAGAATAGATGAAGCAATGGCGCGTAGGATCGTTGTCTATGGGGATCACGCTGCTCCTGATCGGCATTGCGATAGGGTTATCCATATGGATTGGAACGGAATCGCTTGAGCTATTGCTGTGGGTGGCGCCCGCCGTCTTTATTCTGCTTGGAATAGAGATGTTGGTTCATCTGAAGCTCTCCAAGGAGGAGAAGCCGATTCTACGTTACGATTGGATGAGCATGTTTTACGTAGCGGTAATTGGGGCTGGAAGTTTACTTATGGCTGGATTTACTTCAACGGGTTTGCTTGGCGAGGTGCGCGATCAACTGCAGATGACGGAACGTACGGCGATTGTGCAATCCGAGCCAGTCTCGGTACCGGATGGCATTAAGAAAATCGTCGTGCAGTCGCTCCGCCCCGTTCAGCTCGATCAAGGGGAGAGCCGCGCCGTGCAGCTGCTCGGCCAGGTACAGTATTGGTCGCCTAAGCCGCTTAAACAGCCGGAGCAGATGGTAGCAACAAGCACGGTAGGCAGCACGATGTACGTGCTTATTAACGGCTTCGAGCATAAGGACGGCTCGATTGGCTCGGAGAGCATTAATCAGGAGCTGACGCTTGTCCTTCCGCAAGAAATTGAGATTGAGAAGCGGGGCTTCTAATCGCACTCGCCAAAAAGGCAGTTCCTCTATAGAAGAGGAACTGCCTTTTTGCTTAACTATTTGACCTTTTCAGGCTCGGCAAACGTCATGCCTTTTGTATCTATCGTTGCTTTTTTGATTGCCATCGGTTTGACCGGAGTGGAGCCTTCGCCCGATTTTTCCGTCTCCTGGTTAACAATCTCGTCAACCGTATCCATACCTTCGATGACTTTGCCAAATGCCGCATAATCGCCGTCAAGCGAAGGAGCATCCGCAACCATCACGAAAAACTGAGAACCGCCGGAATCCGGATCGCCGGAACGCGCCATTGAGATCACGCCGCGCGTATGCAGCAGATCATTCTGGAAGCCGTTGCTCATGAATTCGCCTTTAATGGAATAGCCGGGGCCGCCCATGCCTGTACCTTCCGGGTCGCCGCCCTGAATCATGAAGCCCGGAATAACGCGATGGAAGATCGTGCCGTCATAGAAGCCTTTCTTAACAAGGGAAACAAAGTTGTTAACGGTATTCGGAGCGATCTCCGGATACAGCTCGACTTGGAACGATTTGCCCGTATCCATCTCGATCGTAACAACCGGATGTTTGTCGGAACCAAGAAGCTTGTCCGGTACAGGTGCTTCCGTTGCTTCTGGAGTGGCGGTTGCATTGGTGTTGCCGGAACCGCTAGTGTTGTTATTGCCGTTGGAGCTTGTCTTGCTGCCGCCGCCGCAGCCGGCGATAACGAGAAGTACCGCTGCTACAAGCAGTACAAGAACCGGCAGGCGCATGTTGCGTTTAAACATCGTAAGAAGGCCTCCTCATGAGGGTAGTTGTCCTATTGTTCCCACTCATCATAACATAGCGGATGAAATGAAAAAAAGCCCAGGTGCTTCTCGATGGAGAAGACCCGGGCTTGTTGTATCTTTTGATCGCTTAGCCTACGGAATTGTAAGTCATAATCCAGATCGAACCGGCAATAATGGTGATCAGGATGACGACGCCAAAGATAAGCGCCATCACGTTGAAACGAGGTTTCTTCTCTTCGCGAAGATGCATGAAGAAGAAGAGCTGTACTAGGAATTGCAGGATCGCCATGATCATAATAAAGATCAGAGTTGGCGTTCTGTCCATCATGTCGTTCAATACGACAACAAGCGGCAGAATTGTAAGCACAATCGAAAGAACGAAACCGATGACATAGGATTTCAGCGAGCCATGAGACTCATGCTCATCATGTCCATGTCCGTGCGTGTTAGGGCCTCCCATCCTACATCACCCCCATCAAGTAAACGACCGTGAGGACGAAGATCCACACAACGTCAAGAAAGTGCCAATACAAGCTGACAATCGTAACTTTACGCTTCGTTACCGGCGTAATACCGCGCTTGCCGATTTGAATCATCAAGCCAATCATCCAGCAGAGACCAACCGATACGTGAAGACCGTGAGTTCCCACCAAAGTAAAGAACGCGGACCAGAAGCCACTTGTACCGATCGTTACGCCTTCGTCGACCATTTTGATAAACTCGGATACTTCAAGGAAAATAAACGATGCGCCGAGCAAAGCCGTAATGATCAGCCAGCCGATCAGGCCTTTTTTGTTGCCTCTATGCATTTGAAGAACAGCTAGACCGCTGGTGAAGCTTGATGTTAACAAGATAAATGTCTCGGCGATTACGCCAGGCATCTCGAACATCTCATGTGGCGTAGGACCGCCATTTGTGCTGTTGTGCAGAACGGCGAACGTCGCAAACAGCGTACCGAACAAGATAACGTCGGTTACAAGAAACATCCAGAAGCCAAGAACCTTAATGGATTCATGATCGTGATGATCATCATGGTGGCCGTGGTCGTTATGACCATGACCGCCATGAGGCGTCACTGTGTGTGCCATTTAGTGCCCCCCCTTTAATGCTGCTTCTGTGCGTTCAATCTCGTCAACCGGAATGTAGTAATCCGTATCGTAATCGAAGGAACGAGCAAACATGCAGACAGCAACGCCGATCAGGCCCGGCACGAGCATCCAGGTCCAGTGCCATACAAAGCCGAAGCCGGCGATGAAGAAGAACACAGACATAATGAACGGAATACCGGAGTTTTTCGGCATATGAATTGGTTCCAGCGGCGCGAGCGGTTTTGGCTTAATGCCATTCGCACGGCGCTGTTTCTCTTCCCACCACTCATCCGAGCTCGAAACCTCGGGAAGACGCGCGAAGTTGTACATAGGAGCCGGCGATGGAATCGACCATTCGAGTGTACGACCGTCGCCCCATGCGTCTCCGGATTTTTCTTTCTTCAGGAACTTGATGCTATGCGCGATTTGCCATACTTGGAAAATAAACGCCAGACCCATGATGAAGGCGCCCACCGTCGAAACGATGTTAAGCGGCTGCCAGCCAAGGTCGAAATTGTATTCGTTGAAACGGCGGGTCATACCCATCAGACCAAGCGCGTATTGCGGCATGAAGCAGACGTAGAAACCAATGTTCCACAGCCAGAATGCCCATTTGCCAAGGCCGTCATGAAGCTTGAAGCCGAACATTTTTGGCCACCAGTAATAGAGACCGGCGAAGTAACCAAATACCACGCCACCGATCAACACTTGGTGGAAGTGGGCGATCAGGAAGTAACTGTTATGGAACTGGAAGTCAGCAGGCGCAACCGAGAGCATAACCCCCGTCATACCGCCGACGACAAAACACGGTATAAAGGCAATGGTCCAAAGCATTGGCTGGCTGAAGGTGATCCTTCCTCGGAACATCGTGAACAGCCAGTTGAACACTTTTACACCGGTCGGTATGGCAATGAGCATCGTCGTGACCGCGAAGAACGCGTTGACGTCGGCGCCGGAGCCCATGGTGAAGAAGTGATGAAGCCATGTAAAGAACGAGAAGAAGCTGATCGACATAAGAGCAAATACCATGGACTTATAACCGAACAGTTTTTTCTTCGAGAAGGCTGATACGACATCCGAGAATACCCCGAAGGCCGGCAATATAACGATATATACTTCCGGGTGACCCCACATCCAGATGAGGTTGATATACATCATCGGGTTGCCCCCGCCGTCAAGCGTGAAGAAGTGCGCGCCGAGATAACGGTCGATGAACAGAAGGAACAGCGTAACCGTCAGAATCGGGAATGCGAACATTATAGTAATGGAAGAAGACAGTACGGACCAGGTGAACATCGGCATTTGCATCAGCTTCATGCCTGGCGCGCGCATCTTCAGAATCGTTACGACAAAGTTGATACCGGACGCAAGGGAACCGATACCGGAAATCTGAATGCCCCAAATGTAGAAGTCTTGGCCAAGGCCAGGGCTACCGGACAATTCGGAGAGCGGCGGATAAGCCAGCCAGCCTGCGTCAGGCGAACCTCCGATAACAAACGATACGTTGAACAGCATCGCTCCGAAGAAGAAGAGCCAGAAGCTGAGAGAGTTCAAATAAGGGAACGCAACGTCGCGCGCGCCAATCTGGAGCGGTACAACGATATTGAACAAACCAAACATGAGAGGCATCGCCATGAAGAGGATCATGATTACGCCGTGGGTAGTGAAGATGGCATTGTAATGTCCTGCGTGCAGGAACTCTAATTGCGGCATCGCAAGCTGCGTACGAATAAGCAGGGCGTCAACGCCTCCGCGGAACAGCATGAGAAGCGCTGCGATGACGTACATAATACCGATTTTTTTATGATCGACGGTTGTCAGCCATTCGGTCCACAACCAGCGCCATTTTTTAAAGTAGGACAGAGCAATTACGATCGCTACCATGGAAAGACCAATGGATACCTGGGCACCCAGGATAAGCGGATCGCCGGTGATGAAGAAGTCATTCATCAAGAAATCCCAAAATTCTTTAAGCATAGTGCATCTCCTTTCCTTACATTATTAATGGTTCATAACAGGCAAGAGTTGGCCTTCTACTTCCGTGCTGGAAGTATCGTGGCCGCCGCCTTCCTCGTCTTTCACGGGACCGGATTTCTGGCCGGAGTGCGGAGCATCGGCGCCGTTAGGGCCGACATATTGCATAACGACTTGATCGAACAATCCTTTAGGGAACGCAGAGAAGGACTGTTTATCCGAAGAACCTGGCTGTTTCAGCTGTTGGAAGCCTTCTTCCGTCAATTCGGGAGCAGAAGATTTCACGCTATCTACCCAAGTTTTATAATCGGCTTCGGATGTCGACTTCACGTCAAAGGTCATTTTCGCAAATTGCTCGCCTGTGAAGTTCGCTCCTGTACCAAAGAAGTCGCCAACCTCGTCAGCTTGCAGGTACAAGGTCATCGCCATGCCGGACATCGCATAAATCTGGCCGCCAAGCTGCGGAATCCAGAAGGAGTTCATCGCTTGGTCTGCCGTTACACGGAAGCGGATTGGCGTATCTTCCGGGATTTGAACGTAGTTAACCGTCGAGATCCCTTCTTGCGGATAAGTGAAGAGCCATTTCCAGTCAAGCGAGGTTGCTTCAATAGTAATAGGCTGTTTAGCCGATTCCAGCGGTTTGCTTGGTTCGAGATCGTACGTGTATTTAATCGTCACTGTCGCAAGAATAGCGATGATGACAATTGGAATCGCCCACCAAATCGTCTCCAGCTTTGTGCTGTGCTCCCAGTTAGGCTGGTAAGCGGATTTGTTATCTTTTCTATCGCGATATTTCCACACGATCACCGCGGTCAAGATTAGGACCGGAACGAGAATGATCGCACACAGCCAAACCGTGA
The DNA here is from genome assembly GCF_030161375.1 of Paenibacillus glycanilyticus. Classification (GTDB taxonomy): domain Bacteria; phylum Bacillota; class Bacilli; order Paenibacillales; family Paenibacillaceae; genus Pristimantibacillus; species Pristimantibacillus glycanilyticus_B. The sequence continues at coordinate 21,187 of NZ_BSSQ01000030.1, read as the reverse complement.
TCCAAATGAGATCTTTTTGTGATTCGCCTATCGGACCTTTTGGATCGAGGACAATGTATTTGTCACTGCAGCCGGACAGCATAACGGCAATCAGCATAAGCATCATCGGAACCAGAAAGCGAATAGTCTTTCTCATCTTTTGTTTCAACTCCTCAATATTGCTTCTTGTCATTAAGATTAGCAGAAGTCGCGGAAAATAACTGCGGGATTAACAATTACGACAACAATTCGTCTTTTTTCTGTAAAAGAATCTTCACCATATTGACAACTGTTCGAAACTTCCATGGAAAAACAACACAAAAAAACCGCCTTCCGTCAATATTGACGAAAAGGCGGTTTTTTAAAAGTAGATCCTACCCTACAATATATGGTTGGATTGATCGTCGTTTGGTTCGTCTTCTTTGGCTTGCTGGAGTCTTGCATGGACTAGAGCAATAGCTGTGCCGATGGTGTAAATGAATACACTGCCGACGAGGAAACCAACGCCAACCATCAAAGTTGTATTCTTATCACTAAAGTGGCTGATTTTGATTAGGCACAACAACACGCCAACTGTCAGAGCTGTCCAAGCGAATATGGTCATAAGAGTAACGAGACGTTTTACGCTTGCAGCCGCTAATTCCGTATCCGACTTTACATTGTTTACCGATGCAGTTTTCGTAGCCATCTGAAACACTCCCATAAAGTTTGTAAGTGCTTACTTCTTGTTTCTACTATACCACAGTATATGAGGTTTGTTCAAAGAAATTTCACTTTTTGATCAAATTTCAGACAAATTTACGATCCAATCTACACTAGTTTTTCCACCAGCGCTTCAAATCGTTCCACCAGGTGCGATTGTTTTCCTTCGCGGTGCTGTCTGCTGGCGTATCTTTGGCTGCCGGTCCGCCGCATACTTCCGTTGGTTCCGTGCCCGCAACAAAGGATTCCAGCCGTTTATTGGGACAAGTGGCTGCTGCTAGCTTGCCGCTTGAAGGATCCACGTATACGTTAACCACGCCGCCCGGAATCGGAAAAATTTTCGGAGGTATGGCCGATAAGGCCTGCTCGGTGTATTGGGCGAAGATTGGAGCGGCGCGATGGGCCTCGGTCAGGGTCAACTTCCGGTTTTTGTCATAACCGACCCATACGGCGGTAGTAAGCTCAGGCGTATACCCGACCAGCCATGCATCCGTCGATGTTGTGCCGGTCTTGCCGGCTACAGGTCTTTTTATAATGGAAGAGACGCGGTTCGCGGTTCCCCCGCCCTCAAATACGCTTTCCATCAGACTAGTCATCACGTACGCCTCTGCCGGGTTAATCACTTGCTCTTCATGACGTTCCGCTTCATATATAATATGTCCGCTCTTGTCCGTGATGCGCAAGATCGCGATAGGCTCTACCTTTACGCCCCCATTGGCAATAACGGCAAACGCCGAAGCCATCTGAAGAGGGCTGACCGGGAATGTGCCAAGCGCTAGAGACGGGACGGGATTCATCGGACTTGTAATGCCGAGCTTCCGCGCGGTCTCAATGACGCGATCGGCGCCCACCGTCATAATTGTATTGACCGCATAAATATTGTCCGAGCTTGCAATGGCCGTGCGCATATCGATGAAGTCATTGAAATACTTGTCATTATAATTGTGCGGTTCGTAAGATTTGCGTCCTTCATCATAGGTGAAGGCGGTTGGCTCGCTTTTGAACCGGGTAACCGGCGTCATGAAGCCGCTGTGCAAAGCCGTCAGGTAAAGGACAGGTTTAAATGAAGATCCCGGCTGACGGGTTTCGGCAAGCGCCCGGTTGTACTGGTTGGTCTTGTAGTCGCGCCCGCCGACCATTGCTTTTATATACCCATTCCGCGGGTCGATGGAAACAAGCGCGGCTTGCTGTTCTTCGCTTCCGGCCAGACCGTTCTTCACCGCGTCTTCGGCTGCACGCTGCGCCGTAGGATCCAGCGTTGTATAGATCGTCACTCCGCCTTCATTTAATAGCTGTTCATTAATGCCCAGCTTATCGACGGCAATATAACGGATGTAGTCGCGGAAGTAAGGGGCAAAACCCGCTTGTTCGCCGGAGCCGAGCGGTTGGAACGTCAATACTTCCTTATAAGCGGCATCTGCCTGTTCCTCTGTAATATCGCCTGCTTCCTTCATGGCGTGCAGAATGGTCAGCTGGCGGTCTTTGGCGTTTTTCATATCCATGAACGGGGAATAATATTTCGGCCCCTTCGGAATGCCGGCCAGCATGGCGCTTTCGGCAAGCGTCAATTGCGAAGCGTGTTTCTTGAAATACAGCTGCGAAGCGGCTTCAATGCCGTAAGCGCCATGCCCGTAATAAATCTGGTTCAAGTACAGGCCAAGGATTTCATCCTTGGAGTAGTTCATCTCGAGCTGAACGGTATACATCGCTTCCTTCAGCTTGCGCTCCCATGTCTTCTCATGGGTAAGATATAGATTGCGCGCAAGCTGCTGGGTCAAGGTGCTGGCCCCTTGTTTCGCCGACATCGTCTCTACGTTGACCATTACGGCACGGGCCATCCCTTTCATATCAAAGCCTTTATGCTCATAAAAGCGGTGGTCTTCAATCGCCAGCGTGGCCTTAATGAGATAAGGCGAAATATCGTTAAGCGGAACCGAACTGCGGTTCTCTCCCGTATGGAAGGTATCGATGACCTGTCCCTGCAAATCAAGCATGCGGGAGGACTGGCTGATTGACGTTGCCGGCAGAGACTGAAAACGCAAATAAAGCAACATAGACACGATGCCAAGCACCATTACAGCTGTAATGGCGGCGGTTAAGCGCAAGCTTTTTTTGAACCTCATAACATGAGGGAGAAAACGTTCGGTTATAATAGGAAAAGCATATTTGCGGCGCGGTTTGCCCGGCCTGATCTGCTGCTTCTTCATGATGGTGCTCCCTTCGCAAGAACGACCTTTTCCTTAGTATGGAAAAAGGTGGGGAGCGATATTCATGGAAGGATGCTAGAAAAGGTTGATTTTTCGCCCCGAACTACTATAATACATGGAGAACCATTGACGGAAAGAAGGGATTTATCGCTATGGAATTGTGGTATACAGAAAAACAAACCGAAAACTTCGGCATTACGGCGAAGATTACAAAAACGTATGTAAATGAACAAACGGATTTTCAACAGCTCGATATGATCGAAACGGAAGAATTCGGCACGATGCTGGTTCTCGACGGCATGGTCATGACTACGGTTAAAGATGAGTTCGTGTATCACGAAATGGTAGCCCATCCGGTACTCTTCACGCATCCGAACCCGGAGCATGTACTTGTTGTAGGCGGCGGTGACGGCGGCGTTATCCGTGAAATTATGAAACATCCAAAAGTGAAAAAAGCCGTACTCGTTGATATCGACGGCAAGGTTATCGAATATTCGAAGAAATACCTGCCGACGATTGCGGGCGAACTGGACAACCCACGCGTTGAAGTGCTCGTAAACGACGGTTTCATGCATATTCATGATCATAAAAATACGTACGACGTTATCATGGTTGACTCGACGGAGCCTGTTGGCCCGGCAGCTAACTTGTTTACTCGCGGTTTCTACCAAGGCATTTACGAAGCGTTGAAGGAAGACGGCATCTTCGTGGCTCAAACCGACAACCCTTGGTTCAAAGCGGACCTGATCCAAAGCGTGAACAAAGACGTGAAGGAAGTATTCCCGATCGTACGCGTCTACGGCGCTAACATTCCGACTTACCCAAGCGGTCTGTGGACATTTACAATGGGCTCCAAGAAGTATGATCCGCTTGAAGTGGACGAAGCTTCGATCGGCGAGATCGCTACGAAATACTACACGCCACGCCTTCACAAAGCAGCATTTGTTCTGCCTAAATTTGTGGAAGACCTCGTGAAGTAATTTTAATCTTTTGCGTAACCTGAAGAGACGACTGCAACCTACGGCTTGTGCAAGCTGTAGGGCAGCCGTCTCTTTTCGATTGACCGTAAGAAGGGGAGGTCTTTGTATGGAGCAGGAGCAAGGGCAAGCAGAGCGAATCTATTCATTCCCGCCCGTGATCGACGAGCGCGCCCGGGTGCTCGTGCTAGGGACGGCGCCAAGCGTGAAGTCGCTGGAGCACCGGCAGTTTTACGGCCATCCGCGCAATTATTTCTGGGGAATGGTGTACGGTTTGTTTGACGCGGGAGCACCGGATGAGGATTACGGGAAACGGCTTGCTTTTTTGCAGGACCATCATTTGGCGGTATTTGATGTAATCGAATCTTGCGAACGTCCCGGAAGCCTTGACGTGAATATCAAGAACGAGAGGCCTAATGACCTTCCTGCCTTGCTGAAGCAGTATCCGGGCTTGAAAGGTTTTGCTTTTAATGGAAGCAAAGCTTATGATACGTTCCGCAAATATTTCCGCGATCATCCGGCATTCCGCGATATCACCTTATTGAAGATGCCCTCAACCAGTCCGATTCCAACTCAAAAGATGCGCAATCTGGAGGACCGGATTGAAGTGTGGAAGGCTCTTTTGCCTTATTTGGAATTGCCGGAATAGCGCACAATCGTTGAAATTACGGGGCTTCCTGTATATAGTAGTAACATACGAGAAGACTGGAGATATAGGAGCATTGGTTATGCCAGATAGAGTGGCGGTAAAGATTACGCTGACAAGCACCCAAGACGGTGAGTCGGAGGTACATACGTATAAAGGGGAATGGTTCCGCAAGGATCGTTCCGTATATATTCGTTATGACGAACTGGTGGAAGGTACTGAAGATCCCATTCGTACGCTTTTGCGCTACAAGACCGGGGAGCTGTCGATTACACGCCGCGGCGTTGTAGAGTCGGATCAGCTGTTTGTTCCCGGGGAAGCGAGACGCAGCGGCCGTTACCGATCGCCATATACATCGTTTGCGATGGAGACGGGTACGGAACTTCTCGCGGTTAAAGGGGAGAACGGCGAAGATCTGTCTTTAGCCGAGCCGCCGTGTACGATCGAATGGAAGTACGAGCTATGGATACATGAACATTTATCGGGCCGGTTCCATAACCGGCTCCATATACAGGAGGAGTAGGAAGAATGAGTACGAACGTATTGGATCAAATGTATGAGAAGGTGAAGGAAGCCATCGCGGATGCGGCAGTTGCGGGTGGTCTTGCTGCACGCGAGGAGCTTCCTGCTTTTGTGCTGGAAGTGCCGAAAGACAAAGCGCATGGCGACCTCGCGACGAACGCGGCTATGCAGCTGACGAAGCTGGCTAAGAAAAATCCCCGTCAAATCGCCGAGACGATTATTGCGAACCTGAACGGCGAGAAATTCGGCATTCAATCGGCCGAGATTGCAGGTCCGGGATTTATTAACTTCCGCATGGACAAGAGCTATTTATATTCCGTTATCGGTGAAATTACAACAGCGGGAGACAACTACGGTCGAGTAGGCGACGGAGCTGGGCAAAAGGTTGAGGTCGAGTTCGTAAGCGCGAATCCGACAGGCAGTCTTCACCTTGGACATGCCCGCGGCGCGGCCGTTGGCGATGCGCTTTGCAACGTGCTCGACTTCGCAGGATACGAAGTTACGCGCGAGTACTATATCAATGACGCTGGCAACCAGGTGAATAACCTGGCTCGCTCGATCGAAGCACGTTACCGTCAGGCGCTTGGACAAGCTGCTGAAATGCCGGAAGACGGCTATCATGGCGAAGACATCGTGGGCTTTGGCAAGCTGCTTGCCGGGGAAAAAGGCGACAGCCTTCTTTCGTTGTCCGACGAAGAGCGCTTCACTTATTTCCGCCAATTCGGCTTGGAGAAGGAACTGGACAAGATCAAGCGCGACCTCGGACGCTTCCGCGTTGGCTTCGACATCTGGTACAGCGAAACATCGCTGTATGAGAGCGGCCTTGTGGAGCAAGCGCTTGAAGCGCTGAAGGCGAAAGGCCAAGTCTATGAAGAAGAAGGCGCGACATGGCTGTCGACTATGCCTTATGGCGACGACAAGAACCGCGTGCTTGTGAAAAATGACGGCTCTTACACTTATTTGACGCCGGATATCGCGTACCACCGCGACAAATTCAGCCGCGGTTACGATAAAATGATCAACATTTGGGGCGCTGACCACCACGGTTACATCCCGCGCGTGAAAGCGGCAATGGCAGCCCTCGGCAACGATCCGGACAAATTAGTCGTGTTGATCGCGCAGATGGTAAGCCTGTTCCAAGACGGCGAGAAAGTAAAAATGTCCAAACGTACCGGTAAAGCCGTTACGATGCAGGACCTGATGGACGAAGTTGGCGTTGACGCGATTCGTTACTTCTTCACGATGCGCAGCATGGACTCGCATCTGGATTTCGATATGGACCTTGCGATCTCGACTTCGAACGAGAACCCGGTCTTCTATGTGCAATATGCGCATGCGCGCATTTGCAGCATCTTCCGCCAGGCGGAGGAGCAAAACGTTGCTCTTCTGCCTATCAGCGAAATCGACTTCGGCAAGCTGAACTCCGAAGCCGAATTCGACCTGCTTCGCAAGCTCGGCGAGCTTCCGCAGGAAGTGTCGGAAGCTGCGGCCCAATACGCGCCGCATCGCCTGGTCCGTTACGTGTATGAACTGGCTTCGCAGTTCCACAGCTATTACAAAGCCGAGCGCGTCATTACCGAAGACGCGGCTCAAACCCAGGCGCGCATCGCTTTGCTCGGCGCTGTCCGCACCGTTCTCGCCAACACGCTCCGCCTCGTTGGCGTATCGGCTCCGGAGCGGATGTAGCTTATCCGCCCGCCTATACTAGAAAGCCGCCAGTTAACTCTGGCGGCTTTGCTGCGTTTGGAGACTCCCGATCTATGTTCCAAACTTGCTTGTACTATCACTAATCGGCGACTTTTTCTCTTTCTCCATGCAGTTACAATGCACCAAATACAGTATATTCCTATCTATTAGCACTCCAGCGCCTCATACGCTGTACTGGCTAGAATCGAGCCAATATACTGCACTCCATACAGCGTAGCAATCACGTAATGTAATTCCTAATCAAAGAACCCGTTCCGGGGAAATCCCAAGAACGGGTTCTACTGTCCCTTCAACAGGAACGATGAAAAAGGGCAAGGACAATGTATCTCCCGGAGGAGCGCAGCGCTTGCCTTTGACGACTGAGAAATCTCGTTTGTAATGAGTAAGTTCAAATTTCTCAGCGTCAACTGCAACCGGAGGGAGATACATGGTTCGCCGCCAATAATTTCAAAGGCAGTGTATGCTCTTCTTGCTATCGTTCCGCGGCCCCGAGCATCTTCATCACATCAAGCTCCCCGGTATAACGGGGAGCTTTTGTGCTCCGCAGCGGCAGGTACGATTTTTTCAAAATAGCTTTAATCTCCGCGGGTGTCAGTCCCGGCTTGTAAGCAAGCAGCAAGGCGATGGCCCCGCTCACATGGGAAGTGGCCATCGATGTTCCGCTCATCTCGTGGTATTTGCCGCGGAGCCAAGCAGAAAAGATTTTATCGCCGGGCGCATAAATATCAATAAACGTTCCCCGGTTGCTGAAGGGAGCGATGCGCCGCAGCTTGTTGGTTGCGCCAACCGATATCGTCTGGGGATATCTGGCCGGGTAGTCGACGGACCGGCGTTTGCCGTCGTTGCCCGAGGAAGCGACAACGATAACACCGGCATTATAAGCGTTGTTAATCGCATTGAGGAGAGCTTTGCTGCGTGTTTTCATGCCAAAGCTCATATTAATAATATGGACCCGGTTCCGTACGCACCAATCGATGCCGAGTATAATGTCGGAAACAAAGGCGCTTCCATTATGGTCGAATGCTTTTACCGGGAGAATTTGCGCCCGTGGCGCGATGCCGATCATGCCGTGCATTTGGTTGGCTGCTGCTATTGTTCCGGTAATATGAGTGCCATGGCCGTTGTCGTCATGAGGCAACATGCTGCGGTTGAGCAGGTTGATGCCGCGCGACAGCGATTGGCGGAGATCCGGATGGCTGAAGTCTACGCCCGTATCGATGACGCCGATTTTGATGCGATGGCCGGTCGTTGAACTCCAGGCAAGCGGAGCCTTGATCTGTTGCACGCCCCAGGGGATGCCTTTTTCCAATGGCATGGTTTTTGCTGCGGTGTGAACGGTAACGCGGCGGTCGTTCTCAATCCATACGCCGCCGGAAAATCCAGATAAAGTTGCTTCGACAGGGAGCTGACAAGAAATTGCACGTATGATACGCATTTGCTTAACCGACTTCAATTCCGGAGAAGCTGTCGACTCTTCTGACATTTCTTGCAGAAACCGTCGATAATCCCCTTGCTGCTGAAATCGGATAATACGATTTTTTGTCGTTTGGCCCGTGCAAGCCATCGTGTCCTTCAACCAATGGAGAAAAGCGGTGATGTCCAATTACGCGTCCCCTCCCGACGGACGATGCTGAACTATTGTATGAAGACGGGGGTTCGGCCGCATGAGCAACTTGCCTTTTTTCAGATAATTAGGCGTGAAACCGTGTCAAAACCGCACGAAGGACATAGGATGATGTAAGAGTTCTAGCGACTCTTACCGCTCCGGTTATGCATGACAAATGCGTTCTCCGGATGGATACAGTCAAAGCGAAGGGACAGCCCTTCGCTTTTTTTCTTTTTGGCGGGAAGATTGTTATCATTTGAAGCAGCGGGCGGACAGCTTGCTTTTTTGAATAAAATAGGTTTTACTATACTTTGATATTGGTTATGATTACGAAAGTATGAAGATAGCAAGAGAGGATGTGTCCATGTGAGCAACGGCAATATTACATTGAAGCTCGATCCGGAGCGGATGAAAGAAATGCCTATGGTGGACTTGGCGTTTGAAGTGCTGAAGGCAGCCAATACGCCTTACTACTACCGTGACCTGATGATGGAAATTGCGAAAATTCGCGGACTTTCCGCGGATGGAATCAATCATGTAATCGCTCAAGTATATACGGAGATTAACATTGACGGCAGGTTCGCCTGCGTTGGCAGCAACATGTGGGGGCTGAAACGCTGGTATCCGGTTGAACGCAACGAGGATCCGATTACGAACGCAAAACGTCCGCGTATCATTAATGATGACGACGATGACGATGAGGATCTGTTCGCGGATGAGGAAGATGATTCGTACGCAGCCGAGGAAGAGGATTACGATTCTTACGATGAAGATCGCGAATTCAGCGAATCCGAAGAAGAAGCGGAAGCCGATGAAGAGGCTGGCATTGGTGACGAAGAGCTTGAAGACGAAGAAGTCGACGAAGAGCTTGACGCTGATGCTGAACTCGGCGAAGAAGATTCCGATGAGGAAGAAGATTTTGAAGACGAAGAGGACGAAGAAGACGACAAATAGTCGTCTCTTAGCTTGGCTGTCTTTACCCTTGACAGTCCGTATACGGGCAGAGTAAACTATTGCATGGGCTTTAAGATTCGGTAAACGTACCGCATAAGCAAGCAATGGCTTACTTTCCCTTTGTAGAAGGATGGAAGTCACTGCGGATATAGCAATTGCCGAGTTGTTTTTGCCGGCAAGCTAACGTTTAATAATACGCCAAATAAAAAGTGCCCCGTGAAGACGGGTGTCACTTTTTTTGTTTGTAGAAGCAAGTTCAGGGACCTGATTTGTTCATCCATAAACTGGACAGAGAGATAGAGCGTCTGTTAATCCATGTTTATCGTACAAATGGGAAAACCTAAACATAACCAGAGGAGCATGGAGGGTATTAGCAAAGTGACCAAATATATTTTTGTAACCGGGGGCGTCGTTTCATCGCTTGGCAAAGGGATTACCGCTGCATCACTCGGTCGTCTGCTTAAGAACAGAGGTTTGAAAGTAACGATTCAAAAGTTCGATCCTTACATCAACGTTGACCCGGGAACAATGAGCCCGTACCAGCACGGCGAAGTATTCGTAACAGACGACGGCGCGGAAACTGACCTTGACCTTGGGCATTATGAACGGTTTATTGATATTAACCTGACGAAATACAGCAGCGTTACAACGGGCAAAATTTACTCGAACGTTATTTCTAAAGAACGCCGCGGCGAATATCTTGGCGGAACGGTACAGGTTATCCCGCATATTACGAATGAAATCAAGGAACGCGTCTACCGCGCCGGCAAAGAAGCGGGTTCGGACGTCGTGATCACAGAGATCGGCGGTACAGTAGGCGACATCGAAAGCTTGCCTTTCCTTGAAGCCATCCGTCAAATCAAGAGCGACATCGGACGCGACAACGTGATGTACATTCACGTTACCCTGATCCCATATATTAAAGCGGCTGGCGAAGTTAAAACAAAGCCAACCCAGCATAGCGTTAAAGAGCTGCGCAGCATCGGCATTCAGCCGAATGTCATCGTATGCCGTACCGAACATGCGCTTTCGGAAGATCTGAAACGCAAAATCGGCTTGTTCTGCGATATCGATGCTAACGCGGTTGTCGAATGTATCGATGCTTCGACGTTGTACGAAGTACCGCTGATGCTTCGCGAACAAGGCCTCGACGATATCGTTGTGAACCACTTGAAGCTGACGACCAATCAGCCTGACATGGCGGAGTGGGAGAGCATGGTTGAGCGCGTGAAATCGCTCCACAAAACAACGGAGATTGCGATCGTTGGTAAATACGTTGCTTTGCACGACGCTTATTTGTCCATCGTAGAAGCGCTTGGACATGCGGGAATCGATGCGGATTCCGAAGTGAAGCTGCGTTGGGTCAATGCCGAAGAAATCGACGACGATAATGTTTCGGAAATGTTGAAAGGCGTACATGGCATCTTGGTGCCTGGCGGCTTTGGCGATCGTGGTATTGAAGGGAAAGTATCGGCGATCCGTTATGCCCGCGAGCAGCAAATTCCGTTCTTCGGAATCTGTCTTGGCATGCAAGTTGCCGTTATCGAATACGCGCGCAGCGTAGCTGGTTTGTTCAATGCGAACAGTGCGGAGATCAATCCTTCGACGCCGTATCCGGTTATCGACCTTATGCCTGACCAAAAAGATATCGAAGACATGGGCGGCACGATGCGCCTTGGCCTTTACCCTTGCAAATTGAAGCCGGGTTCGCTTGCGGCTACAGAATATGACGACGAGCTTGTGTACGAGCGTCACCGTCACCGGTACGAGTTCAACAATGAATACCGTGAACGCATTGAATCGGCGGGTCTTAAGATTTCCGGTACTTCGCCAGACGGCCGTCTAGTCGAGATGGTGGAGCTTCCAGAGCATCCATGGTTCCTCGCGGTACAATTCCATCCGGAGTTTACATCGCGTCCTAACCGTCCGCAACCGCTCTTCCGCGGATTTGTGCGCGCGGCATTAAATTACTCCGGCCAATAAGAACGGCTGTTCTAATATTGAATGTTTCATTTTTTTTAACAGGAAAGCAGGATAATGCCTCTCTCGGCTCGAATATATTAACGATTATGGAAGAGTTGACCAGTTGTCGCTCGAGTCGCGGGAGGTAATATCTTGGAGAAGAAGAAGCTATTGATCGTTGATGATCAGAATGGCATCCGAGTGCTTCTAATGGAAGTGTTCAGCAGTGAAGGCTACAATACTTTCCAAGCTTCAAACGGTAGGCTGGCGCTGGAAATTGTGAAAGCGGAAAATCCTGACCTTGTTCTTCTTGATATGAAGATTCCGGGGATGGACGGGCTCGAAATTTTGAAACATGTTAAGGCAATTAACCGAGATATCAAAGTCATTATGATGACCGCTTACGGTGAACTGGACATGATCAAGGAAGCGACGGATCTTGGTGCCGTTATGCATTTCACGAAGCCGTTTGATATTGACGAGATGCGAATTGCGGTTAATATGCAGCTTCACGGCGGCAACTCGAACAACCGCTTTGCGGTAGGGTCCTAAGGGGCCCTTTTTTTATTTTATGAGATAATAATTAATAATTTTTAAGTACTTGCCTACTTCTGTAAGTCAAATACCATTCCATGTCCCGATATGGTATAATGGCTCAGAATAAAAAGTCTAATAGATATGTTGCTATTTTTTTAAAATGAATACATTCCGCTTCTTTCTACTGAGGCATTTCTTGAAAAAGCATAATAGGAGCACGGGATCATGAGCCGCCCATTACAGCGAGTCTTTTATTATAAGCTCGCCCCTAAGGCGGTTTTCCTTTGTCTCTTCTTAAATCTCGGGAGGACTATATTTGATGGAGAAATTGATGATACGCGGTGGACGTCCACTGCGAGGCACCGTCCAAATAAGCGGAGCGAAGAACAGTGCCGTCGCTCTGGTTCCGGCAGCTATACTGGCAGAATCAGAAGTGGTATTGGACAATTTGCCCCATTTAAGCGATGTTGTCGTATATAGTGAGATCCTGCAGGACCTTGGCGCTGTCGTAAGCTGGCAGGGCGATGTGATGAAGATTGACCCATCGCGTCTTGAGTCGAAGCCGATGCCTAACGGTAAAGTGAAGCTGCTTCGTGCATCTTATTATTTGATGGGTGCAATGCTTGGGCGATTTGGCGAAGCGATTATCGGTTTGCCAGGCGGCTGTAATTTCGAGCCAAGACCAATCGACCAGCACATTAAAGGTTTCGAAGCATTGGGAGCTAAGGTTACGAACGAGCAAGGCTCGATGCGTATTCACGCAAAAGAGCTGCGCGGAGCTAAAATTTATTTAGACGTTGTCAGTGTAGGGGCCACCATTAACATCATGCTGGCGGCATCGCGTGCCAAAGGATCAACCATCATTGAAAATGCGGCAAAAGAGCCGGAGATTATAGATGTAGCAACTCTTCTAAATTCGATGGGTGCGCGAATTAAGGGTGCTGGGACGGAGACGATCCGAATTGAAGGGGTAGACAGCATGCATGGCTGCCGTCATTCGATCATTCCCGACCGGATTCAAGCAGGCACGTATATGATTGCAGCCGCTGCAACGGGCGGCGATGTGACGATCGACAACGTCATACCCAAACATATGGAAGCCATGACGGCCAAGCTGGAAGAAATGGGCGTTAAGGTTCAGGAGATGGATGAGTCTATTCGCATTATCGGCGCTCCGGATTACACGTCCGTTGACGTTAAGGCGCTTGTCTATCCGGGCTTTGCAACGGATCTCCAATCTCCGATGACTACCTTGCTTGCTATGGCCAAAGGTGTTAGTATCTTGAGCGATTACGTATATAGCAACCGGTTTAAGCACGTACCGGAGCTCAACCGCATGGGCGCTAATATCCGTGTTGAAGGCCGTTCGGCCATTATTGAAGGCGGAGAGCTGTTCGCGGCCAAAGTCAAAGCGGCGGATTTGCGCGCAGGCGCTGCGCTAGTTATCGCCGGTTTAACCGTGAAGGAAGGTATTACGGAAATTACGGGCGTAGAGTACATCGATCGCGGATATGACAACCTTGTTGATAATTTGCGCATGCTTGGCGCCGATGTTTGGCGGGAGTCGGAGTAAGTAGGATTTTAATATCTTGATTTGGCGTCTTTCTGCGGGTTAGAACGAATAGAAGACGCCAAATCGGGTATATAATGATAGCTAAAACTGAATACAAAGTGGTGAGAATATGACAGATCTTCAGATCTCCGATCTCGAAGAAATGAAGCTGACCGAACTGTACAAATTGGCGAAGCAGTATCAAATTCCGTATTACGGTCAGCTGAAGAAGAAGGAACTGATTTTTGCAATATTACGCGCGCAAGCGGAAAAAAGCGGCCTTATGTTTATGCAAGGTGTACTTGAAACCTTACCGGAAGGCTTTGGTTTCCTCCGGCCGATCAACTATTTGCCTAGCAAAGAGGATATTTATATCTCCGCTTCACAGATTCGAAAGTTTGACCTGCGTACCGGCGACCTAGTATCAGGCAAATGCCGCCTGCCGAAAGACTCGGAGAAATATTTTGGCCTCCTCCAGGTAAATGCCGTGAACGGCACCGATCCTGTACAAGCGGCTGAAAGACTTCATTTTCCCGCGCTAACTCCTCTTTATCCACAGAAAAAACTCGTGCTGGAGACGGCATCTTCCAAACTTTCTACACGAATTATGGATTTGCTTGCACCTGTTGGCTTAGGTCAACGCGGATTGATTGTAGCACCGCCCAAAGCAGGTAAAACCTTGCTGCTCAAAGAAATAGCGAACAGTATTTCGACAAATCATCCCGATATCGAATTGTTTGTGTTGCTAATTGATGAACGTCCGGAGGAAGTTACGGACATGCAGCGTTCTGTGAAAGGCGAAGTCATTGCTTCGACGTTTGATGAAGTACCGGAGAACCATATCAAGGTGGCCGAGCTTGTGCTTGAGAGAGCTTTGCGTCTAGTGGAGCATAAGAAAGACGTTGTTATCTTGCTCGACAGCATCACTCGTCTTGCCCGCGCCTACAACTTGGTCGTTCCGCCATCCGGCCGTACGCTTAGCGGCGGTATTGATCCGGCAGCATTCCATCGTCCGAAACGTTTCTTCGGCGCTGCACGGAACGTGGAAGAGGGCGGCAGCTTGACGATCCTCGCTACGGCGCTTATTGAGACAGGGTCGCGTATGGATGATATCATTTATGAAGAATTTAAAGGTACGGGCAATATGGAGCTGCATCTTGACCGCAAGCTTGCAGAACGCCGTATTTTCCCGGCGCTGGATATCCGCAGATCGGGTACGCGCCGCGAAGAAATGCTTTTATCAAAAGAAGAACTGGATAAATTATGGGTTGTGCGCCGCAATATGACCGATACGCCTGACTTCGTGGACGGCTTCCTTAAGAAGCTTGCCGATTCGAAGACGAATGAGGAATTCCTTATGTCGCTTGATACATTGGAAGATAAACCTACGCCGCAGCAGCGGACAAGTTCGGGATCAAGCGCGACAGGTACGGGGCTCAAAAGCAGCGCAGCAACCGGAAGGCGACCAGCGCCGCGCACGACGCACGGCTCGTAGTGCCGCTGGAAGGAGGACATCAAGATGAATCTCGTATACGCGGATGAGAAAGGCAATGTGTTTGATCATCCCGATTATATTGCGCTTGGACGGAGCGGCGACATGATCGTCGAGCTGATGGAGGAAGAGTTGATCCCTTTGCCAAGGGGGGCTACGCTAGTAGGACTGCCGCATACCCGGCCGGTCTTTATGGATCCGGACACCGGTGAGATGCAAATGCTCTCCGGCAACTATCAAGCGGTAGGGGCTTTACTTCCTCAAGGCTTTACGCGGTTGGCGCTGCCAAGTTATGTGAAGACCGATAAGAATGAGAAGTTTCCGCTCTTTGGATACACGTCCGTCGTTTGGAAAGACGGCGAGTTTTACGTTGCGGCCGAGCAAAGCGATGATCCTTACAAATGGGATCCGCTGAACTGCGACCGGGGAGATGTGCGCAAAGGGGTAGAACTTCTGACCGCGAAATACCCGGAAAACCGTTTGTACAAGCATTTGTCGCATTGCGCGCTCGGCTATGAATGCCTCACTTCATCAAATACGTTTCTGCAGCGCTGGGAGGGCGGCGTACCTGTCTCCTATTCCTGTAACGCGGGATGTTTCGGATGTATTTCGGAGCAGCCGGATGACAGCGGTTTTGTCGCTCCTCAGACACGGATGAACTTTAAACCAACGGTCGATGAGATTGTTGAAGTTATGCTTGAGCATCTGAAGACGCCGGAATCGATCATCAGCTTTGGTCAAGGCTGCGAAGGCGAACCTTCCACGCAGGCCAAAATCATTGTTGAAGCGATGAAGATTGTCAGAAGTCAGACAAAGCAAGGCTATATTAATATCAATACGAACGCCGGACTTACCGATTTTATGCGGGCTATTGTAGATGCGGGTCTCGATCTTATGCGCGTCAGCACGATCAGTGCGCTTGACGATCATTATAATGCGTACTACAAACCGCGGGCTTATACGCTGGCCAATGTGGAGAAATCGTTGAAGTACGCAACGGACAAAGGGGTATATACGTCCATTAACTACCTCATTTTCCCTGGCGTTACGGATCGCGAGGAAGAGATCGAAGCAATGATCGGATTCGCGAAGCGTACGGGTCTGAAGTTGATTCAGATGAGGAACCTCAATATCGACCCGGAGAGCTATCTGCAGCTTATCCCGCCTGCCCAAGGCGAGATTTACGGCATGAAGCAGATGCTCGAAATCCTTCGAGAAGAACTTCCGGATGTCGTGATCGGTTCGTATACGCATCTCCCGCCGGCTGCGGCACGCAGGTAGTTGGCAAAACATCGGCATTGCATGCTTGTAATCGTCGTGCTATAATCCGAGTTGTGTGATTTATAACTCTGGACCCGCATGTGGTTCAGGGCAGAAAGAGGTGAACGAGATGAAACAAGGTATTCATCCGACATACCACGTATCCAACATCACTTGCGCTTGCGGTAACACGTTCGAGACTGGTTCGATCAAAGCGAACCTTCGCGTAGAGGTTTGTTCCGTATGCCACCCGTTCTTCACGGGTAAGCAAAAGTTCTTGGATGCAGGCGGTCGCGTCGATCGTTTCAAAAAGAAATACGGCATCTAATCTCATCATCTGCCGCATAAATTGGCAGAATAAGAAAACCTCCCTTAGCCATCCTATGGTTAAAGGGAGGTTTTTTGATTGCTTACCAAAAAAATGCTGCGCCGCAAACTGCGCTTAATATTTATGGGATTTGCTATTGCTGCTCTACTGATTGGAAGCTTAGCCGGCTGTGCGGCTGATGGCATCAACAATGGCCACCGGACCAATGACGGCAAGTCGGAAACCTATGGACATGATGGGTACATGGGTTATTCCAACAGTAATCCCAACCTGCCCAATAACCTGACTTTCCTTAACTACGAATCGGACAGGAAGCTGGTTAATCAAGTATTGCAACCGATTGACGGAGTTAAGAGCAGCCGCGTTTCTTTTAACGGGGAAGATCTGAATGTGCGCATTTATCCTACTCCGGGACTGACGGCTGACCAAATGGAGGCGCTTGAGGCCAAGGTCCAGCAGGTTGTGGCATTTAATATGCCGCGTTACCATGTCAAGGTTAAAGTATCCCGTTAATAGGCGGCAGCCATTATACTACGGTTGCGCTTTGCGTTTGGATGGGCTATACTTAGTTTTGCCGTGCTAGATGGGGAGTTAGCGGTGCCCTGTAACTCGCAATCCGCTTTAGCGAGGTTGAATTCCTGCTTTAGGTTATGTGATGCAGGGTTTGGCGTTTGCAATCAGTGTTGACGGTTGGGTCCTTCGCAATGGACGCTTGTGAACCTGGTCAGGTCCGGAAGGAAGCAGCCATAAGCAAGTTAGTTCATGTGCCGAGGGAGTGCCTGACCCGAGCTGAGACGCAAGAGTGCCGCCTGGATCGCATGTTATCGAGGGCAGGTGCACGGTACCTAGATTTATTCATAGTTTTCAAATGAGGAACACCAGCTAAGCGTATCTGCTGCCAAAGTCAGATGCCTAGAATGCAGGTGTTTTTGTTTTGCTTATAGACATCATGATGTATAATAGAAGAATAAAAAGCAGTTGCGAAAGGAACGTTAACGCGTGAGTCATATTGCATTATATCGTGCCTGGCGTCCGCAGACGTTCCAGGACATGGTCGGACAACGGCATATCATACAAACGCTGCAAAATGCGATTCGGGAGAATCGTGTCTCGCACGCTTATTTATTTAACGGACCCCGGGGAACGGGGAAAACAACGGCTGCCAAGGTGTTGGCGAAAGCGGTTAACTGTGAACGCGGACCTGCTGAGGAGCCTTGTAATGAATGTGATGCCTGCCGCGGCATAACAGCGGGGCATATAATGGATGTTGTGGAGATCGATGCGGCGTCTAACCGGGGTATTGATGAGATTCGCGATATCCGCGACAAAGTACGGTACGCGCCATCTGAAGTCCGGTATAAAGTATATATTATTGACGAAGTTCACATGCTCACCACCGAGGCGTTTAATGCGCTGCTGAAGACGTTGGAGGAGCCGCCCGGACATGTTATCTTTATTCTGGCTACAACGGAGCCGCATAAACTGCCGGCAACGATTATATCGCGTTGTCAACGATTTGACTTCCGTCAAGTATCGCTTGAAGAGCAATCGGAACGTCTTCGGGAGATTTGCCAGGAAGAAGGAATTGAGGCCGAAGAAGATGCGATTGCTTACATCGCGAGATTGTCCGAAGGCGGGATGCGTGATGCGATCAGCCTGCTCGAGCAGGTAGCCGCATTTGGCGGTTCGAGAATTACGCTGGACGGAGCGGTAGATGTAACGGGCGGCATGGCTGCGGATCAGTTCTATGCGCTTGCGGAGGCAATTAGAGACCGGAACGTTGCGGCCATTATGCCGCTCGTGGAAGGTTTGACGCAAGCCGGTAAAAGCGCGGACAAATGCATGGAAAATTTAGTGTTTTATTTCCGCGATTTGCTTGTGTTAAAGCTAGCTCCGCAAGGGGCAGTCACGGAACGGGTTGTTGACGCCGATCGGTTCCGGGAGATGGCGGATGCTTTTACTTCCGAACGGTTATTTAAGATGATTGATACGCTTAATACCTATCAATCCGATATGAAGCATGCTTCACAACCGCAGACGTTGTTTGAAGTTGCTCTAATGAAAATTTGTACAATTGGCAACGAAGGCGCTTCAGGTTCCGGGGCAGGCGATGGATCAGGGGCTTCTGCCGCTGCGCCGGCCGCCTCTGCTGAGGTACAGCGACTTCGCCAGCAAGTTGAGATCCTGGAACGTAAGCTTGAGCAGTTGATCCAGAGTGGCGGTGCTGCCGCTGCGAGTGCTTCCGATGGAGGAGCGGTTCGCCAGGCTTCCAGCCAATCCCGCAAAGGCGGTTTTAGCGGAAGCAGCGCCGCGATCAGCAGAGCTACTGTGAAGCTGGATCCTTTTGTCGCTGCGGCGGGAACTCCGGGTACGGGGCAAGTTCGGATGAAGTGGAACGAGGTGCTTCATCGGGTGAAGGAGGCTAGAATCACGGTCCATGCGTGGCTGGTTGACGGCGAACCGGTATCGGCAAACGATGGAACGGTTCTGGTGGCCTTTAAGAACACCATGCACCGGGAGACTACGGAAAGACCGGCACACCGCGAGATTATCGAGCGGGTGATGCAGGACGTATTCGGCAACCCAACGAGGCTTGCTACTTGCATGATCAAGGAATGGCAGAATGCAGCCAGTCGTTCAGGCGATCAACAAGGCGAAACGCTGGAATTACAGCCTGACGCGATTGACACCGGAGAGGCACAGCGTCCACAATGGGTAGAGGAAGCGGTTAAGCTTTTTGGTGAGGATTTGGTTGTCATTAAAGAAGATTGATTAACTATAATGATGAGGTGATTAGTATGAATAACATGAATCAAATGATGAAGCAAGTGAAGAAGATGCAAGAGCAAATGATGAAGGCGCAAGAAGAACTCGTAAACAAAACAGTTGAAGGTACGGCGGGCGGCGGCGTTGTAACTGTCGTAGCAAACGGCCATAAGAAAATTACGAGCATTACGATCAAACCGGAAGCGGTAGATCCGGACGACGTAGAAATGCTGCAAGACCTTGTTCTGACGGCTGTTAATGACGTCTTGGCCAAAGTTGACGAAATCGCAAACCAAGACATGGGCAAATTTACTGGCGGCATGAAAATTCCGGGCTTGTTCTAAGCCTGAGTAACGTCCCATCCTATACATGCTTAAACGTTTGCTGACGCCGCCTTCAGGGCGGCGTCAGCCGTTTACGCTAGGCTTGAAAGGAGCTAAAGCGTTTGTTTTACCCCGAACCGATTGCAAAATTGATCGATGCCTTTACGCGGCTTCCCGGCGTGGGACCAAAGACCGCTGCCAGATTGGCATTCCATGTGCTCCGTATGAAAGAAGACGATGTCATCGATTTCGCGAAGGCGCTGGTAAGCGTTAAGCGAAACCTAACGTATTGCTCGGTATGCTGTAATATTACCGATACCGATCCTTGCCGGATCTGTCAGGATAAATCGCGGGACAACTCGGTTATCTGCGTTGTACAGGAATCCAAGGACCTTGTGGCGATGGAGCGGACAAAAGAATTTCAAGGCTATTACCATGTCCTTCAGGGAGCGATTTCGCCTATTGAGGGAATCGGTCCGGACCAGATCAAGATTGCTGAACTTCTTCGTCGTTTGAGCGATGAGCGAGTGCAAGAACTGATCTTGGCAACGAATCCGAATATCGAAGGTGAAGCAACGGCGATGTATATCTCGAGGCTAGTTAAACCGTTTGGCATTCGGGTAACGCGCATTGCCCATGGCTTACCTGTGGGAGGCGATCTCGAATATGCCGACGAGGTTACTTTATCCAAAGCGTTGGAAGGTCGCCGGGAATTAAGATGATTCATAATAGATGAAGAGGAGCCCTTTCCGTTATCGGAAGCGGCTCTTCTTTTGTTTTCGGTGACGCGTACGTTCTAAATTCGTCCAAGCCTCTATACATATATAGAAATGTCTCGTCCGAATGGACGAGCTATAAGGAGGCGATGTGTGTTGAGTAACCTAGGCAAAACAACAAAACAATCGAACGAAACATACACTTTGCAATTAGGGGCAAAGAAAACCTATGTAGAACCTGTGCCTGAGGCCGATACGGCGGAGTGGAGGGAGCACTTGCGCGAAGAAATAGCCGAGGCCCATAAAGAGTGGATTAACGCTACGCGCTTCTTTAACGTCGCTGTAGGCGAAGATCAAATAGATTATGCGATCTTTGCCCTTATTACGGCGGAGAAGCGATATGAAATGCTTATTCGAATCGCCAAACGCACATGCAGCGCTTGGCCGCATTGGAGGGGGGCGCTTCAATGAAAACCATATGGCTTGCGATGCTCATTTTATCTTCGGTTGCTTTAGTGGCAGTTGTACTTAGAAGCAAATTGTCATGGAGCTGGATCCGTAACTTCGCTATTCATTTTGTGCTTGCGGCTTTCGTCTTATATGTACTTAATTTCTCTGGCCTAATTCCGAATATATATATTCCGCTAAATCCGGTTACAATAGGTACTGTTGTCGTCCTTGGAGTCCCGGGTATCGCTTTAATCGCAGGGGTTCAATACTTTATCGTTTGAGGAAAACAAACTTTTTTGGACGAAGGGTTGACCTCGTCCTTTTATTCGTGGTATATTACTTCTCGCGCCAAGTGCAAGGAAATAAAAGCTTCAAAAAACTTTTTAAAAAAAGTACTTGCAATCATCTAGGCAGCTGTGATATATTATAAAAGTCGCCGCTGAAACACAGCGAAGACAACGAGAAAAAATTGTTCTTTGAAAACTGAACAACGAGCGAAAC
>NZ_BSSQ01000029.1 GCF_030161375.1 Paenibacillus glycanilyticus | reverse complement strand
TACCGCTGGTGTACCAGTTGTTCCGCCAGGAGCACCGCTGGGTAGCCAAGTACGGACAGGATAAGCGCTGAAAGCATCTATGCGTGAAGCCCCCCTCAAGATGAGATTTCCCAATTTAGTAAGACCCCTTGAAGACGACGAGGTTGATAGGTTCGGGGTGGAAGCACAGCAATGTGTGGAGCTGACGAATACTAATCGGTCGAGGGCTTATCCTACTGCTTAAGAATTCATTATTTCGCATCCAGTTTTCAGGGCGCAATGCTTCTGATCTTGCAGTTCTCCCACGGGCTGTAAGTGACATTAGTGGGACAAGTGTGGCGGTGTAGCTCAGCTGGCTAGAGCGTACGGTTCATACCCGTGAGGTCGGGGGTTCGATCCCCTTCGCCGCTACCATACTTTCGGAGGCTTAGCTCAGCTGGGAGAGCATCTGCCTTACAAGCAGAGGGTCGGGGGTTCGATCCCCTCAGCCTCCACCATTTAAGTATTTTGCAATAGTAATATGGAGCTGTGGTGTAGAGGCCTAACATGCCTGCCTGTCACGCAGGAGACCGCGGGTTCGAATCCCGTCAGCTCCGCCATTTTTTTTTGCCCAAATGAATTAGGCTCGGTAGCTCAGTCGGTAGAGCAGAGGACTGAAAATCCTCGTGTCGGCGGTTCGATTCCGTCCCGAGCCACCATTTGCATTTGGAGGGTTAGCGAAGTGGCCAAACGCGGGAGACTGTAAATCTCTTCCTAACGGTTCGGTGGTTCGAATCCATCACCCTCCACCATTTCTCATTATGAGAGCCATTAGCTCAGTTGGTAGAGCACCTGACTTTTAATCAGGGTGTCGTAGGTTCGAGTCCTACATGGCTCACCATTCATTTAAACGTTCAACCCGTAGACCTTTGGTCTACGGGTTTTTTGATCTTTCTAAATAAAAAAAGCTTGAAGGATTAAATATCCTTCAAGCTAATTGCTATTTAAGTTTGCGTATGCGAAGTTCTTCGGCAATTTCGGCAACAACAGCATCCAGGCGCCCCGTAAGTTCTTCATTAAGCTCGAATTGGGATTCCCCTACACCGGCATCAATGCGTGCGATCTGAGAATCTGTCGCATACACACCACTGCCGAAATGTTTGGCATTTAGAGAAGACAAAACAGGTTTTAATGCATAGTCGATCGAGAGAAGATGGGCAATTGTACCGCCAATAAACAATGGAGTAACAAACTTGCCGGTAAGTCCTTTTTGCGGCAGCAGATCGAGGAAAGTCTTAAGAACGCCGGTAAAGGAAGCTTTGTATACCGGACTCGCAATTACGACAACATCTGCGGCTTCGACAATGGAAGCTGCTTCAACAATAGCAGGGCTATCGAAACGGGCATGTATCAGATCTTCAGCCGGAAGGGATGCAACGGTAAGATGGCTGAACGAGATTCCTTTTTGTGAGAGATGGGATTCTACATATTGCGTAATACCCGTTAAACGAGATCCAGGGTTTGGACTTCCAGATAAAATCACAACTTGAGACATCGATATTCACTCCTTATTATTCCGATCTATTAACTATGGATTTATCCTAACATGGGAATTTCCAGCAGTCAAACACATTATAACGCTGCTTCACGAGATTTCACTCATTTTTTTCCTTACGGTAGGGAACAATGTTGAACAGTTAAACCAAATGATGTGATAGAAGAAGGGGAACAACCGAATGACTTATTGGCTGGCTGTTGGAATGAGCGCTATATTGACGATTTTGATCGTGCCTGCTATGCAAAAAATCGCTGTGAAATACGGTATTGTTGACCGGCCCAACTGGCGTAAAATCCATAATCGTCCCATTCCTCTAATGGGCGGAGCTGCTATATATGCTGCCTGTGTTCTTACGATCATCGCTTTTCAAGGGATTACCTCATTAAGTCTAAGCATTATGATTGGCGGAGCCATACTAGTAGGTATTGGTCTTATGGACGATGCCTCAAAAGCGAAAGGCAAAGATTTTCCGGTGTGGCCTCGGGTCATTATATACCTTGGGGTATCCATGGTTCCGCTGTTCTTTGGTATCCATATGGACGGTGTGATGAATCCTGCATCAGGTCATTTCATCGGTTTCCCTATTTGGGTAGATGCGGTTGGAACAATTATCTGGATTTTTGCGCTGATTAATATGATCAATTTTATTGATGGCGTAGACGGCCTTGCTTCGGGCGTATGCACTTTGTCATCTCTCACTTTATTTATTACAGCTCTAATTAAAGGCCAGATGGATATTGGGGTCACAGCCATTATCATCGGCGGAGCATGTATCGGATTTCTGATCTATAATTTTCACCCCGCCAGAATATTTATGGGGGATGCTGGAGCTACCTTTCTAGGCTATACGCTTGCCGTTATCGCGATAGATGGCGCATTTAAGAAAGCAACGGTTATAACGGTCCTAGTGCCGCTTCTTGCTCTAGGATTGCCTATTCTAGATACCGTCATCGTTATGCTCCGCCGGTTAGCAACGGGAAAAGGTCTTCATCAGGCGGATAAGCTCCATACTCATCATGCCTTAATGCGCTGGGGGCTTAATCAGGTACAAACGGTATCTTTTATGTATCTGATTGCTGCGTTGTTCTCCTTGCTCTCTATTCTGCTGCTTGTAATGAAAGGCTGAACGGGCAGCTAATTTATGTTACAATGACGAAAAAAAAGCGTCATTCGTGGAGCTGGAGATTGGAGTAATGTGAAATGAGCACGACAGATTGGTTAACCCCGCTGCAGCACATTTTGAACTGTCAGGTTCGGTTCGTTACGTTCTCATTATCTGCTTGGAAAAGTCTTGTTGAGCAAGCGGAATCAAGCTGGATCAATAACGATAACCGCGAAGTGATTACGGAAGGCAACCGCGCTGCGTTTAATGGAAAGACATGGATCGTTGTTCGGGTAACCGGCATTGATCTGGAGGCGCTTGAAATCGAAGGCGAAGTCAAGCAAGCGGAAGCGGAGCTTATTACATGGACGCTGCAGTGGAATCAAACCCAACAGCTAACCGCCAAACAAAATACACTTACAGAAAGCGAATCCATTGCTTTAAAGTTAAGCGACTGGATTCAGGGACAATTAGAGTCCGAAGAAACTTCATACTCCATACCTGACCATCTTACTTCGGGAGGCAAGTTGTTTGCCGAAATGATCCCTTTCTTGCTTGTAACGGAACATACAAATGTTAAGCAAGCCTCCTATACGGAGTTGGAAAAGCTGCTTCGTTCCTTCTTGGCGGAGGATATCTTGCTGATCCCGTTGAAGAACCAAGAATGGCTTATATGGGGACCTGTTTCTTTATTAAAAGAAGCAGATAGCGAATATATGGACGATGAGGATGAAGAAACGGTTGAAGACAGCTTGTCTTCCATCTGTCATGGATTATACGAAATGCTGGCCAGCGAGTGGATTGGCGAATGCCATCTGGCTGTAGCTCATCCGGTAAGTCCGGCTAAAGGAATTGTGGAGACTACCTTACTGCTGCGCGAAACGATTAATCTTGGCCGCAAGTTCCATGTTGGGACAAGCATACATTTGCCATGGATGCTTCAGCTTGAGCGTTTGCTGAATGCGATTCCGGAGGTGCAGCGTTCCCGGTACCTGGAGCATGCGCTGAAGAAGACGGAGCTATTCGTGGAAGCAGAGATGCTGGCGACGCTTGAGACCTTTTTCTCGCTGGACTGCAATGTCAGCGAAACGGCAAAAAAGTTATATATTCACCGGAATACATTATTATATCGCTTAGACAAACTAAAACAGGAAACAGGATTGGATGTCCGTTCGTTCCGAGATGCTGTTTTAGTCAAAATTATTTTACTATTGTACAAAGTTACGAAAAGGAATTAGTTTTTTTGTAAAGTTTGTGCATAGTCACGAACGGGCCTGTGAGATAAGATAGACCCATAAGAAATTTTCACTTAGGGGGACATTCAAATGGCAGGCGTACGTTTAGAAGGCATTTACAAAAAATACCCGGGTTCCGACAAAGCTTCGGTAACTGATGTTAACCTTGACATTAAGGACAAAGAGTTTTTGGTACTGGTAGGACCTTCCGGCTGTGGTAAATCGACAACTCTTCGTATGATTGCAGGTCTTGAAGAAATCTCCGAAGGTAAACTGTACATCGGCGACCGCGTCGTTAACGACGTAGCACCGAAAGACCGCGACATCGCGATGGTATTCCAATCTTACGCGTTGTACCCGCACATGAACGTATACCAAAACATGGCTTTTGGTCTTAAACTTCGTAAATTCAAAAAAGCAGACATCGACAAACGTGTTCGTGAAGCTGCTAAAATTCTTGATATCGAGCATTTGCTCGACCGTAAACCAAAAGCACTCTCCGGCGGTCAACGTCAACGTGTAGCTTTGGGACGCGCTATCGTTCGTGAACCACAAGTATTCTTGATGGACGAACCACTCTCCAACTTGGACGCTAAACTCCGCGGTCAAATGCGCGCTGAGATCAGCAAATTGACTAAACGTCTTGAAACAACTACGATCTACGTAACGCATGACCAGATCGAAGCAATGACAATGGGTGACCGTATCGTTGTTATGAAGGATGGCTTCATTCAACAAACAGCTTCTCCTGAAGAGCTGTACAACCACCCAGTAAACATCTTCGTAGCTGGCTTCATCGGCGCACCTTCGATGAACTTCATCACTGGTACGCTTAGCGATCAAGGCGGCACAATGAAGTTCAAAACTACTGGCGTAGACGTTGTTGTACCTGAAGGTAAAGCAGCTACTCTTCGTTCCAAAGGATACCTTGGCAAAGAAGTAATCCTGGGCATTCGTCCAGAAGATCTTCACGAAGAGCCTGTATTCCTGGAAGCTTCCGCGAACACAATCGTGAACGCTAACGTAGAAGTTGCAGAGAACCTTGGTCATGAAATGTACCTGTACCTGAACGGTATCGGTTCCGACACTGTAATCGCTCGCGTTGACGGTCGTTCGACTCTGCGTGACGGTTCCACAGTTAAGCTTGCTCTGGACATGAACAAAGTTCATATGTTCGATAAAGAGTCCGAGCTGAACATTTTCGAGAACTAATTCTTACTTGAATAACAAGGCTGTCTCCCGATAGGGGGGCAGCTTTTTTTATTTTTAAAAAACCGAAATCGGTGCTGCGGCGTCTAATACATAACTATCAAATGGGAGAGCGGAATTGGAGGGAGATATGGATAAAGATAAGTATGCTGCAGCTGCAATAAATGGGGATGACGATGCCCTTATCGCGCGAATGCAGTTGGATCAGAGGCAGCTATATGGTATCGCCTATTCCTATATGCGGAATGAAACAGATGCCCTAGAGGTTCTGCAAGAGACGACTTTCCGGGTTTGGAACAAACGCCGCTCTTTGCGTGACCCTAAGCTTTTTACAACTTGGGCAACAAGAATCCTTATCCGAGTCTGTCTGGACGAGAGAAAAAAACGACTTCGCGAGCTGCCTTTTCGCAACGACTTAATGGAAAGGGGCTCACAGGTAGCAGGGGATCACGACGTGGATCGTTTGGATTTAGCTATGCAGTTGAAAAAACTGCCCTCTAAATACCGAATGGTTATTGTGCTCAAGTATTACAGGGATATGACTATTCCGGAAATCGCCGAGCTGCTCGAGAAGCCTGATGGAACGATACGTACTTGGCTGCATCAAGCGCTTAAGAAATTGCGGAGCAAGGAGCTTCAAGGGAAGGAGGCGATGAAGGTTGAATGGGAATAGGAGTGAGTTTGAACAGCGGATGATAAATAGTCTGCAAGCGGATAAAGAAAAGGCAAATCAGGAATCAGGGCAAGTATCCGAGGAATCGATGGCTTCAGCCATTCGATTTGGCGTAGAATATGGACGGCAACATTCAAGAAACAGAAAAAGAAGCAGAGTGACAATACAGATGGGAGTTGCGGCTGCCTGCGTGCTTGTCCTCCTTACAGCATGCATTCGTGTATCGCCGGCTTTTGCCGAGTTAATGCGGGAAGTTCCAGGTCTGAACGGGGTCGTAGAATTGATTAAAGGGGATCAAACGCTGGAGAATGCCATGAGTCATGATTTCCTTCAACCCGTCAATAAATCAGTTAGTGACAATGGTTATACGCTTTCCGTTGAAGGCATTATGGCGGATCAGCAGCGGCTTGTTATCTTTTATACGCGTGAAGGGCCAGATGTTAATGATAATATTAGTCCAATTGATTACAAAATTACGGATTCAAACGGTAATGAATTGAAGGGATTAATCAGCTGGGGTCATTCCTTCATTGGAAAAACAGAATCAGAGATCAAAGACATGACAAGCGTAAGCGATAGGATGGACATTACATTAAGCGATGGAATAGTGATGCCGGACGTAGTTACATTCAGTATGAAGCTGGGCAACGAATGGCTGGCGATGGACATTGTAGTGGATCATAGAAGGTTTGAGCAACTAGAGGAACAAATCACGGTAAACCGGACGTTTGAAGTTGGCGGCCAGACATTCACCCTTGAGAAAACGCTTATTACTCCGCTGCAGGCAACAGTAACAATCCGCAGAGAGCCGGACGATAATATTCGCGTGAATTCTTTTATTAGGCTGGCACTTCTAGATGAGAAGGGACGGCGCTGGGAGACAAAGGGCGGATATGGGATGTTAGACGAGGGTACGACTACGCTAACCTTCCAGAGCAATTATTTCGAGAAACCAAAACATCTGCGTTTGGTAGCCGATGGTTTGATGCTGTCCCCTAAAGGTCAGAAGCTGGTGATTAATACGGAGACGGGAAAGACATTGGAAACGCCAGACGATCGCATACAGCTTGCTAATGTTCAGCAAACCACGGAAGGTATTAAATTAACCATTGAAGTATCGCGTTTGAAGCAACTTGAAGAAAACTACGGCTATTGGTTATTTGAATATAAGGGGAAATTTCATGATCGATCAGGAACAGAGTATCCTCTTGTAGAGTTTGATGGTGCTCAGAGCAGTTCTAGAGGCAACGCGGATGGTACGGGCGGCACATATGAGGCGTACTACAATATTCCCGACAAACCTTACAAACAGCCGCTTACTTTTGAGCTATACCAGTACCCGGGATATGTCGAACAACCTGTTGATGTGGTTATAAAATGACGGAAAGCGCCAAGCGACGGAGAAACGTTGCGTTCGGCGCTTTTTTCCTTTACGATGAAGTCAATGGTAATGGATTTGCAACCTTTATATAACAAATAGGGAAAGCAAGTGAGGAGGCCGTTCGATGGCTAAAAAAGTTAGAGTATCGGAGCTAGTGCAACATTTCTCGATGGAGATCGTATCCGGCGAAGACGGCTTGAAGCGTTCTATACTGGTTGATGATTTGTATCGTCCGGGCCTCGAGATGGCCGGATATTTCGATTATCATCCGCATGAGCGCGTTCAACTGCTGGGCAAGACGGAGCTTACATTTCTAGACACGCTGACAAGCAGTGAACGCAGAAGCCGCTTTGAACAGCTATGCCATGAGAATACGCCATGTATTATTTTGACCCGCGGGCTGGAAGCTCCGACAGAACTGATTGAGTATTCGAATATCACGCAAATCGCGGTGTTGCGCAGCAATGTCGCTACGACGATTTTGCAAAGCCGAATTACGGACTTCCTGGAGAAAAAACTCGCTCCAACCGCAACGATCCATGGCGTTCTTGTTGACGTGTACGGCGTTGGCATGCTTATTACGGGCGGAAGCGGGATTGGTAAAAGCGAAACGGCGCTTGAACTCGTTAAACGCGGTCACCGCCTAGTAGCAGACGATGCAGTAGAAATCCGCCAGACGTCGGACGGGCAACTGTTTGGCAGCGCGCCGGAATTGATCCGCCATCTTCTTGAAATCCGCGGTCTAGGCATTATCAACGTGATGACGTTGTTTGGTGCCGGCGCAGTACGGACAAGCAAGCGTATTACGCTCGTTATTAAGCTTGAGAACTGGCAGCAGGACAAGCAATATGACCGTCTTGGTCTTGATGAGGAGAAAACGCGGATTATTGATACCGATGTACCTCTCGTAACGGTACCTGTTCGTCCGGGCCGAAACTTGGCTGTCATTATTGAGGTTGCGGCCATGAACTTCCGTCTGAAACGGATGGGCTATAATGCAGCACTGCAATTCACGAATAAATTGACAGAAACGATCAACGAAGATACGGATGATTTTGATTGATGCATTGAATTTGAAGAATAAGGATCACACCTATTTATAGAAGGAGCACGGAACAATGAATCTGTTAATTGATCCAACGGCATTCTCAATTGGGGACATCCATGTGCGTTGGTACGGGATCATTCTTGGTACGGCAGCGCTGGTTGGCATGCTGCTCGCGATACAGGAAGGAAAAAGATTCGGTATTAAGCCGGAGTTCTTCATGGATCTTCTGCTTCTTGGCGTGCCTTCGGCCGTTATTTGCGCGAGAATATATTATGTGGCGTTTACATGGGACGAGTATAAGAATAACCCCATGGATGTCTTTAAAATCTGGAACGGCGGGATTGCCATTTACGGTGCCTTGATAGGGGCTTTCTTATGCGGATTCTTCTATTTCAGATATAAGGGGTATCCATTCTGGCGACTGGTCGATATTTGCGCGCCCGGGCTTCTTGCTGGTCAAATGATTGGCCGATGGGGCAACTTTATGAACCAGGAGGCGTACGGCGGTCCGGTGGAAGAAAGCTTCCTTCGCAATACGCTGCATTTGCCTGATTTTATCGTGAATCAAATGTATGTCGCAAGCGAAGGCTTGTATCATCATCCGGCCTTTTTGTACGAGTCGCTGTGGAGCCTTGTCGGCATCATTCTACTGCTCATTATTCGCCGTCAGAAGTTTCTCCGTGCCGGTGAACTTGTTGCTATGTACTTCATCTGGTACTCGATCGGACGGTTCTTTATTGAAGGTATTCGTACGGACAGCTTGGCCTTCCAAGGTCCGGGAGCGCTTGGTTCGCTGATGGACGCTTTGTGGACGCCAATGACTTGGTTTGGATTCGAACAAGGTTTCCTGGATCCGGCCTATGGCGATGTGCGGATTTCCCAGCTGCTTGCCGTATTGCTGGTCATTGCAGCGGTAATCTTCATCATTGTACGCCGCACAACCGGTGCAGCGTCGGTTCGTTACAGCGATCCGATTGTATCCACGAAGGAGTCTGGAGCATCCGTATCGGATGTTAAAACAGACAATGTGTAAGTCTTAAGAAGCAGTAGGAGTGAAAGCGGTATGACTGGCAATATACGAACCATGTTGTTTGATCTGGACGGCACGATTATGGATACGAATGAGCTGATTATCCGCTCGTTTATGGAATCGCTGAAAGGCCTTGTGCCGGAAGACTTCGGGAGAGAGCATATTATTCCCAGCATGGGGCTGACGCTTCAGGCGCAATTTCAAAATTTTACGGGGCTTGAGGATGTCGATCATCTTATAAAAGCTTACCGTGCGGTAAATACAAAACTTCATGACGAGCTGCTGAGGCCGTTTCCTTTTACGAACGAGGTTATGGAGAACTTGCATGAACAAGGCATTCAGATTGGCGTTGTGACAACCAAAATCCGGATGTCGACGGAGCGGGGAATGAAGTTTTGCGGATTGTATGATTATGTCGATGCTTTCGTTACGGTGGACGATGTCGCAAATCCGAAGCCGCATCCGGAACCTGTTCTTATGGCGCTCGAGATGCTCGGCGCGGATCCGGCGACAACGATCATGATTGGCGACAGCGTTGTGGATATGATATCCGCCAAGGAAGCGGGAGTTATTCCGGTTGGCGTTGCTTGGTCGCTGAAAGGCGGGGAGCTGCTGAAGGAAAACGGCGCGCAGTATGTCATTGATGATATGCGCGAGTTGTACGCTTTTGCTGGAATGGAGCGATAGCCTTGTGCGAAACGTGGAGCGTTATCCGGTAGATGGACCTAATGCGCTATGGCAAATGTACCGTACAGTAAGCCGCTTCAAGGCGGTTCGTAATTTTATCGCCATTCAGGCCGCGCGATATTGTCCCGAGCTGACGGTGAAAAACTGGATCTATCGGCGGATTCTAGGCATGAAGGTTGGCAAACAGACGGCTTTTGCTTTGATGGTCATGGTGGATGTGTTTTTTCCCGAGCGGATTGAAGTAGGGGATAATACGATTATCGGCTACAACACGACGATTCTGACGCATGAGTATTTAATTAAGGAATATCGGCTAGGACATGTGAAGATTGGCTCCAATGTCATGATCGGCGCAAACTCCACGATATTGCCCGGCGTAACGATCGGGGATCATGCGGTTATTGCGGCAGGCTCTATCGTGCACAAGGACGTTCCCGCTTACGCTTTCGTAGGGGGAAACCCCATCCGGGAGATCAAACGGACGGATGCGGCGGGCAACAAGGACGAAGTTATGACGGTTAGAGATTTTGGAACGAGATAAGGTGCTCTCGAGGGAAAAAGCCTCACTATTCGTGCTCAAGGCAGAGCAAGAATAGCGGGGCTTTCTTGCTGGAAAGCGCGTTTGGAATAAATATCCATTCACCTTGACTTAAGCCGGATGTTCATGCTAAGATTACGACTAACATTTTATTTTGGTAGTATGGTAACATGGTAGCACTTTAATATACTAAAGTAATAGAAGGTGAATCGAAATGTCCAAACCAAAAGTATTTGAGAAGCCGATCGGCGTTAAAGATTATCTTCCTGGCGCAGTGGCGAAGCTACGCCAAATTGAACGCGATGTACTCGCCTGCATGAAGGGGTGGGGATACGAACAAATTATTACGCCAACAATGGAATACTACGATACGGTAGGCGTCGCAAGCTCGACTTCGGACCAAAAGCTGTTCAAGCTGCTCAATAACCGGGGGACAACGCTTGTGCTGCGTTCGGATATGACGGCGCCCATTGCCCGCGTAGTGTCTTCTCTGTTGAAAGAGTCGCAGTTCCCGCTGCGCTTGTCTTATCACGGGAACGTATTCCGCTCCATTGAAGAGGAATCCGGCCGCGAGGCTGAGTTTTTCCAGACGGGCGTCGAGCTCGTTGGCGATGCGTCTGCCGAAGCGGACGCGGAAGTAGTAGCCCTTGCAATTGCATCGCTAAAGGCAGCGGGCGTTGACCGGTTCAAAATCGCAATCGGCCACGTCGGTTTCCTGAACGGTTTGTTCGAGGAGACGCTCGCCGGGCGTGAAGAAGCGCAAGAGCAACTGAAAGCCTGTCTATTGAACCGCGATTATGTGGGGTACCGGGAAAGCTTGCGCGAGCTTCAGCTTGATGGGCCCGTACAGCGCGAGCTGGAGGGCATCCTGCGTCTGCGCGGCGGCCAAGAGATCTGCGAGCAAGCGCTGCAGCTTAGCGCAGATGCGACGGCTCAAAAGTCGATCCGCCACCTGTGCGAGATTTGGGACGTGCTGAAGGCGTATGGCGTATGCGAGCATGTGTTGATCGACCTGACGATGATTGGCGACTTTTCCTATTATACGGGCATGACGTTTGAGGGCTATGCGGCGGATCTTGGCTTCCCGGTGGCAAGCGGCGGCCGTTATGACAATCTGCTCAGCCAATTCGGGCGCCCTGCTCCGGCTACGGGCTTTGCGCTGAAGACGACGCGCATTCTTGAGCTGGTTGGCGCAGAAGAGGACGCGGATGGCAACAAGCGTGTCCTGATCGGATACGACGGCGAAGGCCGTACAGCCGCTCTGGCAGCGGCACAAGAGCTTCGCAGCCAAGGTACGGCGGTAATTACGGAACGAATGACAGCAGGCGAATGGCAAGGGCTCAATGAGGGCTCGTTAACTTATAAAGGCATGGTTTATACGGACGCACTGCCGTTCATTGGCGGTGTAGAACAGGCGACAGGAGGCAGCAAGCAATGAGCGAAGCGAAAAAAGATATTCTAAAGGTTGCGATGCCGAAGGGACGCATCTATAAGCAAGCTTCGAAGCTGTTCCGCGAAGCGGGTCTGCCGATTCCAAGCGACTTTGACGATACTCGCAAGCTGATTATCGAGCTGCCCGACGTCGGCATGGAGTTTATTATGGCGAAGCCGGTAGATGTTCCTACTTACGTGGAATACGGCGTTGCCGATATCGGGATCGTGGGTAAGGACGTTCTTATGGAGGAAAATAAAGACGTCTACGAGCTGCTGGACCTGGGCATTGCGAAATGCCGGATGTCCGTTATTGGATTAGCAGACTGGAAACCGGTCATTAACCCGCGCGTGGCAACCAAATATCCCAATGTAGCGTCGCAATATTTCCGCGAGTTGGGGCAACAGGTAGAAGTGATCAAGTTGAACGGTTCGATTGAGCTTGCACCGCTCATTGGCCTCGCAGATCGTATCGTTGATATGGTGGAAACGGGTCAAACGCTTCGCGAGAACGGTTTGGTTGAAATGCAATCCATCTTCCCGATTACGAGCCGTTTGATCGCAAACCGCGTCAGCTACCGGATGAAAAACGAAGCGATTCAAGGTTTATGCGATCTGCTTCAAGACACGATTACGGCAAAGGTCTAACAAGACGTTTCGAAATAGAGAAATGACAGGTGAGGAAGGGGACGAAGAGTTATGCGGATTATGAAGGCGGAGCAGTTTGGCCTGCAGCGCGAGGTGGAGTACGGAACACCGGAGCAAAATGAAACGGTCCGTCAGATCGTGGAAGCGATCAGAACGGAAGGGGACGGGGCGCTGCTGCGGTACACGGAGCAGCTGGACCGCGTCCAGCTTGATGCGTCGTCGCTTCGCGTGACGCAGGAAGAGATTCAGGCGGCGTACGGGAAGGTCGACGCCGCGTTCCTCACGGCCATCCGCGAGGCAGCCGTGAACATTCGCGTATTCCACGAGAAGCAGATGCGCAGCTCGTGGATGGATCTGCAGCCGGACGGTACGATGCTCGGGCAAATTCTCCGGCCGCTGAAGCGGGTCGGCGTATACGTGCCCGGCGGCAAGGCGGCGTATCCGTCGTCCGTGCTGATGAACGTCATTCCGGCACAAGTAGCAGGCGTTCCGGAGATTGTGATGGTAACGCCGCCGTCGACCGGCGGCAAGGCAGGGATCGACCCGTATATTCTCGTCGCCGCCGCAGAAGCGGGCGTGAAAGAGATGTACCGGGTCGGCGGCGCGCAAGCGATTGCCGCGCTGGCTTACGGCACGGCATCGATTGCTCCGGTCGATAAGATTTGCGGACCGGGCAATATATACGTCGCGCTGGCGAAGCGCGCGGTATTTGGCGCTGTAGATATCGACAGTATTGCCGGACCAAGCGAGATCGTCGTATTGGCGGATGAAGGCGCAAATGCCTCGTATATCGCGGCCGATCTGTTATCGCAAGCGGAACATGACGAAATGGCATCGGCGATTCTCGTTACGCCTTCCGAGAAGCTTGGGGCGGAGGTTGCAGCGGAAGTAGAGCGTCAACTCGCTACGCTGCCGCGTGAAGCGATTGCGCGCGCATCCATCGACAGCTACGGCGCGGTACTGCTGGTAGAGTCTATCGAAGCGGGCATCGCGGTTGTGAACAAGTTGGCACCGGAACACTTGGAGGTGCTGACGGTCGATCCGATGAGCCTGCTAGGCCTGATCGAGAATGCCGGCGCGATTTTCCTCGGACCATACAGCTCGGAACCGGTAGGCGATTATTTTGCCGGACCTAACCATATTATTCCGACGAACGGAACCGCACGTTTCTCTTCGCCTGTGAACGTAGACGACTTCCTGAAGAAGTCTAGCCTGATCTACTACAGCAAGGAAGCGTTGCTGAAGAACGGCAACAGCATTATGACGCTTGCGCGCCATGAAGGGCTTGAGGCGCATGCACGGGCTATTCAGATCCGTTTGGAGCAGGAAGGCAAGTAACAATCCTATTAGAAAGAAGGAACTATAAGTGACGGATACGAAACGTTTTGCTGAAATTGCACGGAAAACAAATGAAACAGACATTAAGCTGGGTTTTGCTGTAGACGGCAGCGGCGAAGTGAAGCTTGAGACGGATGTTCCGTTCCTGAACCACATGCTCGACCTGTTTGCGAAGCATGGCCAATTCGACCTGACGGTCGATGCCCGCGGCGATATCGACATCGATGATCACCACACGGTAGAAGACATCGGCATCTGCCTTGGTCAAACCCTGCGCGAAGCGCTCGGCGACAAACGCGGCATCAAGCGTTATGCTAGCGTATTCGTACCGATGGATGAGGCGCTTGCCCAAGTTATCGTTGACGTTAGCAACCGTCCGCATTTCGAATACCGTGCGGAGTATCCATCCTTGCAAGTAGGCAGCTTCTCTACTGAACTGGTTCATGAATTCCTGTGGAAGTTCGCCTTGGAATCGCGTATTACGCTTCACGTCATCGTCCATTACGGCCAGAACACGCATCATATGATCGAAGCGGTGTTCAAAGCGCTGGGACGTGCGATCGACGAAGCGACAACTATCGATCCTCGCGTACAAGGAGTGCCTTCGACGAAAGGAGTGCTGTAATATGATCGCGATCATCGATTACGGCATGGGCAATCTTCACAGCGTCAGCAAGGCGGTAGAACGCCTTGGCTATGAAGCGGTTGTAACGGCTGATCCAGCCGTTATCGCAGCCGCGGACGGCGCTATTCTGCCAGGCGTTGGCGCGTTTGGCGACGCAATGGAGAATCTTCGCGAGACTAAGCTCGATGAAGTGGCGAAAGCTTATGCTGCTTCGGGTAAACCATTGCTTGGTATTTGCCTGGGCATGCAGCTCTTGTTCAGCCAAAGCGAAGAGCATGGCATTAACGACGGCCTGAATTTGCTTCCTGGCAAGGTAATTCGTTTCCAAGGGGATTACAAAGTGCCTCATATGGGCTGGAACAAGCTCAGCTTCCTGCAAGCGGATAGCCCGCTGTTCAAAGGACTGGAGGAAGGCCATGTCTATTTCGTACACTCCTTCCATGCGAAGCCGGAACGCGATAGCGATCTTCTGGCAACAACGGACTATTACCAGCAAGTGACGGCTATCGTTAGCCGTGACAATGTGTACGGCATGCAGTTCCATCCCGAAAAGAGCAGCGACCTTGGCATGCAATTGCTTGGAAATTTCCTTGCTTTGACGGGAAGTCCGGTTGTTCAGCGCTAAACGATAATAACGATTGATTCTTCGAGCATTGGAGTGACTCGGGGAGTATAGATACAATCCAGCGATTAACGAGAGGGGAGCGTGCACGAAATGCTGGCGAAACGTATTATTCCATGTCTGGACGTGAAGGACGGACGCGTTGTAAAAGGAGTCAACTTCGTAAACCTGCGCGATGCGGGGGATCCGGTTGAGCTTGCGTCCACTTACGATCAGGAGGGCGCCGACGAGCTGGTTTTCCTCGATATTTCGGCTTCGGTTGAAGGGCGCGCCACGATGATTGAAGTAGTAAAACGGACGGCAGGAGAGATTACCATCCCATTTACCGTTGGCGGGGGCATCTCTCATGTGGACGATATGAAGCGGATTCTTCGCGCTGGCGCGGACAAAATCGCGATCAACACGGCGGCGGTTCTTAACCCCTCCCTGGTAAGCGATGGCGCCCGCAAATTCGGCTCGCAATGCATCGTTGTTGCGATCGATGCGAAGTACAACGAAGCGTGGGGAGAATGGGAAGTATTCACGCATGGCGGCCGCAGGGAGACTGGCATTAAAGTGCTCGAGTGGGCTCGCGAGATAGAACGCCTAGGCGCGGGAGAGATTCTGTTGACGAGTATGGATGCCGACGGTACGAAGGACGGTTTTGACCTCAAGCTGACGCGAGCGGTATCGGACTCGGTAGGCATTCCGGTGATTGCTTCCGGCGGAGCGGGACGTATCGAACATTTCTCCGACGTGTTTGAGGAAGGCCATGCGGACGCGGGTCTTGCGGCAACGATATTCCACTACAAGGAAATGACGATCCGCGAAGTGAAGGATGATCTCAGGGAGAAAGGCGTGGAAGTGCGATGACGTTGAGTGACCGTATTAAGTGGAGCGAAGACGGACTGGTTCCGGCCATCGTACAAGACGCGCAGAGCAAGGAAGTGCTGATGCTTGCGTACATGAACAAGGAGTCTCTGAAGCTGTCGGCCGAATCGGGTGTAACCTGGTTCTGGAGCCGTTCCCGCAACGAGCTGTGGAACAAGGGCGCAACCAGCGGCCACACCCAGCAAATCCGTTCCATGTCGTATGACTGCGATGCGGATACGTTGCTTGTGCGCGTGGACCAGAAAGGTCCTGCTTGCCACACGGGCTCGTATTCCTGCTTCTTCAACGAGATTGAAGTAGCCGGTGCCGAAGCGGTTTCTGTTGCAACTTCCGAGAACCGCTTTGCGATTCTAGGCGAGCTGGAGAGCGTCATTGCGCAGCGTTACGCGGAGCGTCCCGAAGGCGCCTATACTACGTACCTATTCGAGAAGGGTCTCGATAAAATATTGAAAAAAGTCGGGGAAGAAGCGACCGAAGCGATTATCGCAGCCAAAAACGGCGATAATGACGAGCTTCGCTCCGAGGCAAGCGATCTGCTGTTCCACTTGCTTGTGCTGTTGCGCGAGCGCGGCTTGCCGCTGGATGACGTGATGGCCGAATTGCAAAGCCGGCACGGAAAACCTGCTACCAACAATGCGATGAGAAGAGAGCAAGCAGAGAAGTAAGCTTAGTAATCCTATATTGAACAAAGGAAGGCCGGTTGCCATGTTTATCGATTATCATACCCATCACGCCCGCTGCGGCCATGCTGTCGGATCGCTGGAGGAATACGTACAGAAGGGGATAGAGATCGGTCTTGCGCAGATCGGTCTTTCTGACCATATGCCGCTGCTTCATGTGGACCCGGCAACGTATTACCCGGAAATGGCCATGCCGATGGAGGAGCTGCCGCGGTACGTAGAAGAGTGTTTGGCTCTCAAAGAAAAGTATAAAGGCCAGATTGACATCCGGGTCGGCCTTGAAGGCGACTATATCGAGGGCCAGGAGCAAAAAATTGAAACGATCATCAACGCTTATCCGTTTGATTATGTGATAGGCTCCGTTCACTTTCTGGGTGAGTGGGACATTACCGACTTCCGTCAAACCCACGGCTGGGAAGGCAAAGACCGGATGAAGGTTTACGAGCAGTATTACGATGCGGTGGCAAAAGCGGCAGCGACCGGCTTCTACGACTACATCGGACATATCGACGTGATCAAACGGTTTGGCTTTAAAGCGGAAGGCGATGTTACGCATCTGGAGAACGCTGCGCTTGAAGCCGTGAAGCGTCATGGGATGGCGATTGAGCTGAATGCATCGGGCCTTAGGATGCCGGTTGAAGAGATGTTTCCGAGCCGCAGAATGCTCGAATACGCCAAACAATTGAACATTCCAATCACAATTGGTTCGGATGCGCATTCGCCAGAACGGTTGGGGCAATATTTAGATCAAGCGCGTGCGGTGTTGAAAGATGTCGGTTTTTCTCAGCTAGCGACGTTTGAACGGCGAAAATTGGTATTAGTCGATTTTTGAATTATGGTAAATTAGATGTATAATGGTATGGAACAAGCTTGACGTTGTATGAAAGCGACAGGCAATTGGCGAAGTTTAGGACTTCATGTCAAATTATTTGGTTTAAACGCTCAGGAGGGTATCATGTTTAGCGACAAGTTGCGTATTTTTTCGGGTTCGTCCAATCCCGCATTGGCTCAAAAGATCGCCGGTGATCTGGGATTGACACTCGGCGCCATCAAAATGTCCCGTTTCAAGAGCGGGGAAATCTATGTCCATTACGAAGAGACGATCCGTAACTGCGACGTATTCCTCGTTCAATCGTTCTCGCATCCGATCAACGAGCATTTTGTTGAATTGCTCGTCATGATTGACGCAGCGAAGCGGGCATCCGCGAAGACGATCAACATCATCATGCCGTACTACGGCTATGCGCGCCAAGAGCGCAAAGCAGCACCGCGGGAGCCGATCTCCGCGAAAATGGTGGCAGACGTTCTTACTACAGTTGGTGCAAACCGCGTCATCACGATTGACCTTCATGCGCCAGCTATCCAAGGTTTCTTCAACATCCCGGTAGATCATATGACTGCGCTCGATCTGCTCAGTGATTACCTGAAGTCGAAGAACATTGAAAACCCGGTTGTCGTGTCTCCGGACGCAGGTCGTGCATCTACGGCAGAAAAGCTTGCCAATAACCTGGACACATCGTTTGCTATTATGATCAAGAAGCGCCCCGCGCATAATGAATCTTCGATTACGCACGTAATTGGCGATGTTGAGGGTCAAACCGCCATCATTATCGAGGATTTGATCGATACGGGCAGCACGATTGTCAATGTTGTTGAGAGCCTGAAGGAGCGCGGAGCAAAAGAAGTCTATGTATGCGCAACTCACCCATTGTTCTCGGGCAATGCCATTGAGCGTTTGAATCATCCTCATATCAAGGAAATTATCGTGACGGATACGATCTCTCTGCCAGAGGAACATCCAGAGAAGTTCACTGTACTGTCGGTCGCTCCGCTGCTTGCGGAAGCAACACGCATCATCATTGAAGGCGGTTCGATCAGCACGCTCTTCAAGACAAACGGTGGCGTTTAACCGAATAAGCTTTGACAGAAAATCGCGGACGTTTTTTCTTACGTTCGCGATTTTCCCACATATTCTACCGTGTTAGGATAGGCAGTGCTATGGTATAATCGTAGAAAATCAGTTCCGGGAGGTGCCTTGCCAGGTGAAAGAAAAGAAACGTGATGCCATAGGACAGACAGCCAAGATCATACCGATACAATGGGACGCCACGTTCTTTTTCGAGCGGGCGGTTCGCTCGTTGGATCGTTACCACTACGACAAGGCACTCAAGTATTTCCGGCGTGCCGTGGAGTATGAACCGGATAATCCGGTTAACCATTGCAACATGGCGGGCATCATGTCGGAGATGGGCAATTATGAAGAATCCAATCGGATTTTGAAATGGATTGTCGATGAGCTGGATCCGACGATGACGGAATGCCATTTCTACATGGCCAATAACTTTGCCAATATGGAAATGTACGAAGAGGCAGAAGGCGCTCTTGTCCGCTATCTAGAGGAAGATGCGGAAGGCCAATACCTCGATGAAGCCGAGGAAATGATGGAGCTTCTCCAGTATGAACTGGAACGTCCTGCTCCGCTTACGAATATTAAAGCGCGCGAAGGCATGGTCGAGCATGACCAGGCGCGCAAACTTCTGGAAGAAGGCAAGTTTACGGAAGCGGTCCGTATCTTGGAGAAAATCATTCAGGAACAGCCGGAGTTTCTCGCGGCACGCAATAATTTGGCACTGGCCTATTATTATATGGGGTTATTCGACAAAGCAATGGCTACGATCCACGAGGCGTTGGAGCTCGAGCCGGGTAATTTGCATGCCCTTTGCAATCTGGGGATCTTCTATCAGCATGCGGGAGATAAGGATAGCCTTGCTCCTTTGCTTGATTTGCTTCGCAAGACGGCGCCTTTCCATCAAGAGCATGTGTTCAAGCTTGCGACAACAATGGGAATACTGGGAGAACATGAAGCCGCCTATCGCCATTTTACCCGCCTGTTGAAGGACGCGGAGCTTAATCTTGATCCTTGCTTATACCACTATGCGGCGGTGGCAGCATGTCATATTGGCCGTTATGTGGAGGCTGAGCGCCTATGGAAGCAGGCAGCGAAGCTGGATCCGGAATCGGATATTCCGCGTTATTACATGGAGCAGTTATCGCTCATCAAGAGCGGAGACCTGACCGCAGCGGTAAGTTACCATTATCACTTGCCATTCGAAGAGCAGTTTAAGCTGTGGGAAAATTCCTCGGATGGGCTTCCCGAGCATTTGAAGCGCGACCCGCTCGTACGCTCCTCGTTCTTCTGGGCTCTGCGTCATGGCGACCAGAATACGAAGCTGCAGGTTATTCAAGCGCTAGGCATGATTGCCGACAATGAAGTGAAGGATGTGCTTCGCGCCTTTCTAATGGAAGCGGACGAAGACGATTATCTGAAGCAGATTGCCGTATTTGTGCTTCGTACGCTTGGCGTTCAGGAGCCGCTTCATGCTGTTCTCGAAGGCAAAGCTACGGTCGTTGAACCCAATCGCGTTCCTTCCCGTCTTCCGGTCTGGGAAGACAAATGGCAGGAAGTCGTAGATGTTGCGATGTCCCGCATGAACAAAAGGTTCGATCTTGTGCAGCAATATGATCTCATGACCTTGTGGGTGGAGTTCCTGTCGAGGTTGTATCCCGAAGTGCCAAAGCTGAGCAAGCCGGAGGGATGGGCCGCCGCCCTAGAATATTTAACGGCCAAGATGCACCGCCGGACAACGTCGTATCCCGAAATATCGGAGCGTTACGGCGTTTCCATCGCAACGGTTAGCAAAAACGCCAAAAAAATCGACGAGGTATGCAAGATCAAGGAAAAGATGAAGTCCATCAATTCGGTCTTCTCCCTCGACCACCTCGAATAGAACAACAAATTCGTATCGCCTTTCAAAAACGCACTGAGGATAAGGTTCCCTAAGTGCGTTTTGTCTTTCCAGGGCAAACTTAGATATAATAAAGCTATCTAAGTTTGCCCTTATCTTTCCCCTCTCCAACCACCAGTGGTTGGACGACTTAAATTATTGCAGTTTATTGTTCCGCAAAAATGTGAGCGGAGCGAACATAACGTACTGGAGAAGCGTAGCGTTCGCCTTTGTCCATCGAATTTCAACCGCAACATTGGAATCAAGAAATTCGAGGACAACAGCGATCGGAAGTACGTTATGTTCGTGCAGCGGCATCATGTGCGGTTCAAAAAGTGCGCAACTTTAGGAGGACAACCATGTACAAATCCATTATTATCGGAACCGGCCCAGCCGGACTTACAGCAGCGATTTATCTGGCACGCGCAAACA
The DNA here is from genome assembly GCF_030161375.1 of Paenibacillus glycanilyticus. GTDB lineage: Bacteria > Bacillota > Bacilli > Paenibacillales > Paenibacillaceae > Pristimantibacillus > Pristimantibacillus glycanilyticus_B. The sequence goes on along the minus strand of NZ_BSSQ01000029.1, from coordinate 22,955 downwards.
TGAAACCTCTCGTTATTGAAGGACCTGAGCCGGGCGGCCAGCTTACAACAACAACCGAGGTTGAGAATTTCCCTGGTTTCCCAGAAGGTATCATGGGCCCTGATTTGATGGCCAATATGCGGAAGCAAGCTGAACGTTTCGGCGCGGAGTTCATGACTGGCTGGGTGAATAGCGTGGATATGTCCCAGCGTCCGTTCAAGCTTCAAGTAGAAGGCAAAGGCGAATTCGTTGGCGAGACCATCATTATCTCCACAGGCGCTTCGGCCAAATGGTTAGGCATTCCCGGCGAGAAGGACAACGTTGGACGCGGTGTCAGCACCTGCGCAACCTGCGATGGCTTCTTCTTCCGGGGCAAAAAGATTGTCGTTGTTGGCGGCGGCGATTCCGCGATGGAGGAGGCGAACTTCCTTACTCGTTTCGCAACCAATGTTGAGCTTGTAAACCGCCGCGATGAGCTGCGCGCTTCGAAAATCATGCAAGACCGTGCCCGAGACAATGAGAAAATCAGCTGGAGCCTGAATCGTACGCCGGTTGGAGTGGAAGCAGGCGGAATGGGCGTTACGGGCCTGAAGGTCCGTAATAACGAGACTGGCGAAGAAGAAGTCATCCAAACGGACGGTATCTTTATCGCAATTGGCCATACGCCAAATACGAAATTCCTGAACGGCCAAATCGATACCGATGAGCACGGCTACATTACCGTAAAGCCGGGCAGCTCGGAGACTAACGTGCCCGGCGTATTCGCTTGCGGCGACGTACAGGATAACAAATACCGCCAGGCGATTACGGCAGCAGGCAGCGGCTGTATGGCGGCGCTTGATTGCGAACGTTTCCTTGAGAGCAACGGATCGCATTAACACGCGAGAACAAGTCAGCCCTTTCCTCTCACGGAGAGGGCTTTTTCCTGTCAAATTACGATTGCAAAAGGGAAACACTGGGACGGCGATTATCTTGACCGGAATAGGGCATTGGCTTATAGTTGGTTAAAGAGTAGATAACATATTAATGAGGTGGACTAGTAATGTCTGAGAAGATTTACGTTGGAGTCGATGTCGGCGGCACCGCTATTAAAGTTGGGATTTGTAATGTGGAGGGGGAGCTTCTTCATACTTACGAAGGGCCGACGGAAACGAGTAAAGGTACGGACACCATCCTTCATAATATTGCGCAATACGTGCGTAACATCGTAGCGGAATCTCCGTTTGCTTGGGAACAGGTTGAGGGTGTAGGCATTGGCATCGCTGGCTTCCTGGACATTCCGAACGGGATTGTGAAATATTCCGCAAACCTTCCGCTTGTGAATGTACACTTGAAATCTTTCCTTGAGCAAGAGCTTAAGGTAAAAATCCTTGTCAATAATGACGCAAACGTTGCGGCGCTTGGCGAAGCTTGGGCAGGCGCGGGCAAAGGCGTCGACAACTGCGTATGTTATACGCTTGGTACCGGCGTAGGCGGCGGTATTATTATCGGCGGCAAAATCGTAGAAGGCTTTGCGGGCATGGCCGGCGAGCTGGGTCACATTGCAATCGTTCCTGATCTGGAAGCCATTCAATGCGGCTGCGGCAAAATGGGCTGCCTCGAGACCGTATCTTCGGCTACGGGCATTATCCGCATGGCGAAGGACGCTGTTGAGCGTGGCGACCGTACAACTCTTGCTACCGTAGAAGACATTATGGCGAAAGACGTTATTGACGCTGCAAAAGCAGGCGATGAAGTAGCGGCTCGTATCGTTAGCCGTGCAGCTTATTACCTGGGCAAGTCGATGGCGCTTATGGCCGTTGTACTGAATCCGGAATGCTTCATCATTGGCGGCGGCGTGTCGAAAGCAGGCGATTTCCTGTTCGACCAAATTCGCGAAGTATTCAGCAAGTATACTCAGAAAGAAGCACAGGAAGGCGTTAAGATCGTTGCAGCTACGCTTGGCAACAATGCCGGCGTGGTAGGCGCAGCAGGTCTCATTTTGCGGTCCTAGTCTGAACATAAACAGCTTTACGATGGGGAAAGAGGGTGCAGCAATGGAAACGGGAACAATGTCAAAGCTTGTAATCATTACGGGGATGTCCGGCGCTGGCAAGACGATCGCCGTACAGAGCCTTGAGGATCTTGGCTTTTTCTGCGTTGATAATTTACCGCCGGTGCTTATCCCGAAATTTGCAGAGCTGATTGAGCAGTCAAACGGCAAGATCGGCAAAGTAGCTCTTGTTATTGACCTTAGGGGTCGCGAGTTCTTCACGGCATTATCGGAATCATTAAATTTCATAAAAGAACATTACACGATCAGCTGCGAAATTCTGTTCCTTGATGCAACGGATGAAGTGCTGGTTCAGCGTTACAAGGAAAGCCGCCGGCGTCATCCGCTTGCTCCTGAGGGCATGCCGCTGGAAGGCATTCGTCTCGAGAGACGAATGCTGGAGGATCTGAAGGGTTCGGCTTCGCAGGTCATCGATACGAGCACGATTAAGCCTGCCCTGCTTAAAGAACGGATTATTTCCCGGTTTACGAATCTGGAGAGCAACAGCCTTTCCGTGAACGTGACTTCCTTTGGTTTCAAATACGGCATTCCGATTGATGCCGATTTGATTTATGATGTGCGCTTTTTGCCGAACCCTCATTATGTAGAGCATTTGCGTCCAAACACCGGGCAAAATCCGGAAGTATATGATTATGTGATGAAATGGCCGGAGACGCAAGCCTTTCTGACCAAGCTGCTCGATATGCTTCAGTTTCTTCTCCCTCTTTACCATAAAGAAGGCAAGAGCCAGGTTGTTATCGGGATCGGGTGTACGGGCGGCAAACACCGCTCGGTTGCGATTGCGGAATATTTGGGTCGCATGCTCGGCAGCAGTGATACGGAACGGGTACGCGTCAGCCACCGCGATGCTGACCGTGATAAGCATTAACGGGGTGATACGATGCAAAGTAGGCATAAAATTCTAAGACGGCCTAAGATTGTTGTGGTAGGCGGCGGCACGGGTCTGTCCGTTATGCTGCGTGGGCTTAAGGAGAAGCCGATCGATATTACGGCAATCGTAACGGTTGCCGATGACGGCGGCAGCTCAGGCATATTGCGCAACGAGCTGCAAATTCCCCCGCCGGGGGACATCCGCAACGTCATTATGGCGCTTGCGGATGCCGAACCGTTATTGACTGAAGTGCTTCAATATCGATTCTCGAGCGGTACCGGACTTGCCGGACATAGTCTTGGCAATCTGATGCTGGCTGCGATGACGGATATTGCGGGCGACTTCGTAACGGGTATTCGCGAACTCAGCAAAGTACTGGCTGTGCGCGGGAGAGTGCTCCCTGCAGCGGGCCGGGCTATTGTGCTGAGTGCGGAGATGACCGATGGCACTATCGTGGTTGGAGAATCGCTAATTCCGAAGGCAGGCAAAAAAATCAAACGGGTATTTGTCGAGCCCGATGATGTTGAGCCGCTGCCGGAAGCCATTGAAGCGATAGAGCAGGCCGATGCGATCCTGATCGGTCCCGGCAGCTTATACACGAGCATTATTCCGAATCTGCTCGTGCCTAGGCTGGCGCAAGCGATCGTGGATTCAACAGCGGTGAAGCTGTTTGTATGCAACGTGATGACACAGCCAGGCGAGACGGACGGTTATTCCGTCAGCGATCATATTAAAGCGGTACAGGATCATATCGGCCATCGGCTGTTTGATTACGTACTCGTGAATGACGGAGAGATCCCGCCTGAGGTAGCAGACAAGTACGCGGAGATGGGTGCAAAGCAAGTGACGCTCGATATTGACGAAGTGACCCGGATGGGACCCGAGGTCATTGCCGACCGTCTCGTATTGTATCGCACCTTCCTGCGCCATGATGCCGAACGGCTGAGTCATCATATTTATAAGTTAGTGGAAAACTGGATGTTAAGAAAGAGGTGAACAAGCGATGTCATTTGCGGCCCAGACGAAGAAAGAGCTGACGATGATTGAGGCGGATACCTGCTGCGAGCGGGCTGAATTGTCTGCGCTCATTCGAATGAACGGCTCCGTAAGTGTATCCAGCCGCAAAGTCGTCCTCGACATCTCAACTGAAAACGCAGCAATTGCCCGTCGGATCTACTCCTTGATAAAGAGGCATTTTGAGGTTCATACAGAGCTCCTCGTCCGCAAAAAAATGCGGTTGAAAAAAAATAATGTATATATCGTTAGAATTCCGACGAAAGTACAGGAAATACTAAGTGAGCTGAGAATTGTATCCGAGGGTTTTGTGTTTAATTTGGGCATTGATAAAGAAATCATCAAGAAGTCTTGCTGCAAACGATCTTATTTGCGTGGCGCCTTTTTGGCGGGCGGATCAGTGAACAACCCGGAAGGTTCCTCTTACCATCTTGAAATTTCATCGATGTATGAGGAGCACTGCGAAGCGCTGGTCGAGCTGGCGAACAAATTCGGACTAAACGCAAGATGTATCGAGCGGAAAAAAGGCTTTGTGTTCTACATCAAAGAGGGCGAGAAAATTATCGAGCTGCTGAACATCATTGGCGCTCATCAGGCGTTATTCAAATTCGAGGATGTGCGGATCATGCGGGATATGCGCAACTCCGTTAACCGGATCGTGAATTGCGAAACGGCCAATTTGAACAAAACGATTGGTGCGGCGGTTAGGCAAATTGATAATATCAAGCTGCTGCAAAAGGAAATCGGTCTGAACAACCTTCCAGACAAGCTTAGAGAAGTCGCGGAAATCAGGCTGCAACATCCCGATATGAATCTGAAGGAAGTTGGCGAGATGCTTAAAGGCGCCGTCAGCAAATCGGGCGTAAACCACCGTCTGCGGAAAATTGATGAGCTTGCGGAAAAAATCCGAAACAGCTAAACTTTTAACCTAGTGCATCAGATGGTATAATGATATAATATGAACAAAAAGTCTTATTACGTTTTTAGTGATGTCAGGCTAAGCATGAAGCGAACAATCCGCCAAAGCGGACAGCTGCTTGCCGGACTTATTATAGTATAGGGGGTATGGTTACCATGACAAGGCTACCGGTTGTCGTTCGTCTTAAAACAGGTCTGCACGCTAGACCTGCCGCATTATTCGTTCAAGAAGCGAACAAATTTTCCTCCGAAGTATTTGTTGAGAAAGACGACAAAAAAGTTAATGCGAAATCCATTATGGGTATCATGAGCCTGGCGATCAGCTCGGGCACGGAGATTTACATTAGCGCAGAGGGCTCGGACGCAGAGCAGGCTGTAAACGCTTTAGTCGCACTCGTCAGCAAAGAAGAGCTGGAGAACCAATAAGAAGTTCATGAACGAGCGAGAAGAGGGCATTTCCGAAAGGTCATCTTGGATGACTATGGGAGGGTCCTTTTTCTTGTTTAACTTGTGATGCAGAGCAAAAAAGCAGCTGTACAGGTGATGACCCTGTTACAGCTGCTTTTTGTTTTGTAATTAGATTCGTTCGATAACTTTATCAACCAATCCATATTCGCGTGCTTCTTCTGCGCTCATGAAATAATCACGATCCGTATCCTTTTCGATTCGCTCGAGCGGTTGACCGGAACGATCAGCCAGGATGCCGTTCAGCTTGTCGCGCATCTTGATGATGCGGCGGGCGCGGATTTCGATATCGCTTGCTTGGCCTTCAGCGCCGCCAAGCGGCTGATGGATCATTACTTCGCTGTTCGGAAGCGCGTAACGTTTCCCTTTTGCGCCTGCCGTCAACAGGAAAGCGCCCATCGAAGCGGCCATGCCAACGCAAATCGTCGAAACATCGGGTTTAATGTATTGCATCGTATCATAGATAGCCATGCCCGCCGTAATCGAACCGCCAGGGCTGTTAATGTAGAGTGAGATGTCTTTCTCAGGATCTTCTGCTGCCAGGAACAGCATTTGAGCAATAATGGAGTTGGCCACTACATCGTTAACGCCTGACCCGAGGAAGATGATGCGATCCTTCAGAAGACGGGAGTAAATGTCGTAGGCGCGTTCTCCGCGATTGCTCTGTTCAATAACCATAGGAACGAAATTCATATCCAACCAAGTCCCCTCCTCAAAATATAACAAATGGTATTACTGTATTCCCATTCTAGCGGATCATCAAACAAAAGTCAAAGAAAGTCAAACTATTCTGACATAAAAAATAAACAAAAAAACCGTCCTCATCGAGGACGGTTCTTATTTATGTATGCGTTAATGTGTAAGTTAAATGGCGCGCCCGCTAGGAATCGAACCTAGATCTCAGGCTCCGGAGGCCTACGTCATATCCATTGGACCACGGGCGCAAATCATATTGCAAAGCAACAGCAAAACTTAGTATACGCGAATCATTTGTAGAAAGCAAGATAGATGAGAAAAATAAATTTGAGCAAATCGTGAATACAAACGCTTACATCCACGATTGCTTACTTGCCATGTGAATTGTTTTTAGCTAAAATAAAGGTGGGACTTAAAGTGAGTATGCGGGACGTTTAACGTCCATCCCCTGAAAGCCCATTACGCCTATTGACGGGTGGAGTGAAAAGTAGAGGATGCGTCACATTATTGAGCTGCAGCAGCAGCTTCTCCCAGATTTGCTCGACGTAATGAAGAAGCGTTACTTGATATTGCGCCAAGTGATGTTATCCGACCTGATCGGCCGGCGGACACTCGCGAATTCCTTAGGGATGACTGAGCGGGTGCTGAGGGCAGAGACGGATTTTCTGAAATCGCAAGGACTGCTTGAGATTCATACAGCGGGAATGCGGATCAGCGAAACAGGAAAACAACTGCTTGAACAATTGGAACCCTTCTATAAGACGTTATTCGGCTTGTCCGATCTGGAAGAGAAGATCAGGAGTCACTTCGGATTATCGCAGGTTGTTGTTGTCGCAGGCGATTCCGAGGAATCAGAGCAATCCAAGCGGGAGCTCGGAAGAGCGGCCTGCCAAGTGCTTCAGAAAGCTATGGAGCCAAACGATGTCGTGGCGGTTACCGGCGGAACTACAATCGCTCAGGTAGCCAATCAGTTAACCTCGCAAGTGCCCTTGAAGAACAATTGGTTCGTGCCGGCAAGAGGGGGACTCGGTGAAAGTCTCGATTATCAAGCCAATACCATTGCATCTACGATGGCAAAGCGAACAGGCGCCAATTACCGGATGCTTCATGTGCCGGATCATCTTGGTGATGAAGCTTACGCCTCCATGATGCAGGAACCAAATATCCGCGATATTGTCGAAGTTGTCCGGAGAGCCCGAATCGTCGTACACGGGATCGGGGACGCTATGGTGATGGCCAGGCGCAGAAAGCTGAACCCTGAACTGGTGGATGCGATGGCGGCAGACGGGGCATTGGCCGAAGCATTTGGTTTTTATTTCGACCGTAACGGCGAAGTTGTTCACAAAATGCAGACAGTAGGATTACGACTCGAGGATATTGTGAAGACTGAAGTTGTTATTGGTGTCGCTGGGGGCAATAGCAAAGGCGAAGCTATAGCGGCGATTATGAAATTTGGGCATGATGATGTACTGGTTACGGATGAAGCGGCAGCTCTTGAAATATCCGCTATCATCGATGAACAGCAACAATTGTTATCTTAACGATTTGCGGTTTGTGCCGCAGAACGTTTTGAAATATATACCATAGTCATTTAAAAAGCTTAGGAGGAATTTAAAATGGTTAAAATTGGTGTTAACGGATTTGGTCGTATCGGTCGTAACGTGTTCCGCGCAGCGCTGAACAACCCTAATGTAGAAGTAGTAGCGGTGAATGACCTGACTGACACTAGCACTCTGGCTCACCTGCTGAAATATGACACAACGCATGGCACTCTTGACGCTACTGTTGAAGCTAAAGAAGGCGCAATCGTTGTTAACGGCAAAGAAATCAAAGTATTTGCTGAGCGTAACCCTGAGAACCTGGCATGGGGCTCCGTAGGCGCTGAAATCGTTGTTGAATCGACTGGTATCTTCACAGCTAAAGAAAAAGCTGAGCTTCACCTTAAAGGCGGCGCTAAAAAAGTTATCATCTCCGCTCCAGCAACTAACGAAGACATCACAATCGTTATGGGCGTTAACGAAGACAAGTACGATGCTGCATCGCACACTGTAATCTCCAACGCTTCTTGCACAACGAACTGCCTTGCACCATTCGCAAAAGTATTGAACGACAAATTCGGCATCGTTAAAGGTATGATGACTACAATTCACTCGTACACTAACGACCAATCCGTACTGGACGTTCCTCATAAAGACCTGCGCCGTGCTCGCGCAGCTGCTGAGAACATCATTCCTTCGTCCACTGGCGCTGCAAAAGCAGTATCCCTGGTTCTGCCTGAACTGAAAGGCAAACTGAACGGCATGGCTATGCGCGTTCCTACGCCTAACGTTTCCGTAACTGACCTGGTTGCTGAACTGAAAGTTAACGTTACTGTTGAAGAAGTTAACGCAGCTCTGAAAGAAGCTTCCGAAGGCCCTCTTAAAGGCATTCTGAACTACAACGAACTTCCACTGGTATCCAGCGACTACAACAGCGACCCAGCTTCCTCCACAATCGACGCTCTGTCGACTATGGTAGTAGAAGGCAACATGGTTAAAGTTATCTCCTGGTACGACAACGAGTGGGGCTACTCGAACCGCGTAGTTGACCTCGCAGCTTACGTTGCATCTAAAGGTCTGTAAGATAAACTAGCTTTCCCACAATTGCATGGAACGCTTTCGTCCCGGGGTATATAGCCCCGGGACACGCTAAGTCTGCGGCTCCACTTGGGTGGAAATTAGGCGAAGGCGTTCCTTCTTGCGAGAAGGAACGCTTTTTTAATTGATTAATAGGCTTTCAACTTCATAATCAGGGAGGCAACACCAATGAATAAGAAAAGTGTTCGTGACGTAGAAGTAGCAGGGAAACGCGTATTTGTACGCGTCGATTTCAACGTGCCGCTCGAAAATGGCCAAATTACTGACGACAAGCGTATCCGCGAAACGCTTCCTACGATCAACTTCTTGATCGAAAAAGGCGCTAAAGTTATTCTCGCGAGCCACCTTGGCCGTCCGAACGGTGAAGTAGTTGAAGAACTGCGCCACACAGCTTCTGCTGTACGCCTGTCCGAGCTTCTGGGCAAACCAGTAGTGAAAGCTAACGATTCCGTTGGCGAAGAAGTGAAAGCACAAGTTAACGCTATGAACGACGGCGACGTACTCTTGCTTGAGAACGTTCGTTTCCACGCTGGCGAAGAGAAGAATGATCCGGAACTGGCGAAGCAATTCGCTGAACTGGCTGACCTGTTCGTTAACGACGCGTTTGGCGCTGCTCACCGCGCACACGCTTCGACTGAAGGCATCGCTCATTATCTGCCTGCAGTATCCGGTCTTCTGATGGAACGCGAGCTGGATGTTCTCGGCAAAGCGCTGAACAACCCTGAGCGTCCTTTCACGGCGATCGTAGGCGGTTCGAAAGTAAAAGACAAAATCGACGTAATCAACAAAATGATCGAAATCGCTGATAACATCATCATCGGCGGCGGTTTGTCTTACACGTTCTTCAAAGCGCAAGGTCACGAAATTGGCCAATCGCTCGTTGACAACTCCAAGCTGGATCTGGCGCTTGAGTTCATCGAGAAAGCAAAAACGCTGGGCAAAAACTTCTTGATCCCTGTTGATATCGTTGTTACTGACGAGTTCAGCAAAGACGCTAACACAAAAATCGTTGACGTTGACGGCATTCCGGCTGATTGGGAAGGCATCGACATCGGTCCTAAGACACGTGAGATTTATGCTGACGTGATCAAAAACTCCAAGCTTGTTGTTTGGAACGGACCTATGGGCGTATTCGAAATCGAGCCATTCTCCCACGGTACGCGTGCGGTTGCTAACGCTTGTGCGGAAACAGCTGGTTACACGGTTATCGGCGGCGGCGATTCGGCGGCAGCAGCTGAGAAATTCGGCGTAGCGGACAAAATGAACCATATCTCGACTGGCGGCGGCGCTTCCCTGGAGTTCATGGAAGGCAAAGCACTCCCGGGCGTTGTAGCTCTTAACGATAAATAAGAAGTAGATTCTATAAATCTAATGAAAAGAGGGAATACGATGAGCAGAACACCTATCATTGCAGGCAACTGGAAAATGTTTAAAACCGTTTCCGAAGCCGTATCGTTCTTCTCCGAAGTAAAAGGCAAAGCTGAAGTTGCTGGCGTAGAAAGCGTAATTTGCGCTCCTTACACTACTCTTCCGGCTTTGGTTGAAGCAGCAAAAGGCACGTCGATCGCAATCGGCGCGCAAAACCTGCACTTCGAAGACAACGGTGCATTCACTGGCGAGATCAGCGGCGTAATGCTGAAGGATCTTGGCGTTAAATATGTTATTATCGGCCACTCCGAGCGTCGTGCTTACTTCGCGGAGACGGACGAGATTGTTAACAAAAAAATGCATGCTGCTTTCAAACATGGCATTACGCCAATCGTTTGCGTAGGCGAGAAGCTCGAAGAGCGCGAAGCTGACCAAACGAAAGAGGTTTGCAAAGTGCAAACAGAAGCGGCTTTCCAAGGTCTGTCCGCTACGCAAGCAGCTGAAGTGGTTATCGCTTATGAGCCAATCTGGGCGATCGGCACTGGCAAATCTTCGACTTCCGAAGACGCGCAAGACGTTATTGGCTACATCCGCAGTGTAGTTGCTGATCTGTACGATGCAGCGACAGCCGATGCGGTTCGTATCCAATACGGCGGCAGCGTAAAACCTAACAACGTAGCAGAATACATGGGTCAAGCGGACATCGACGGCGCGCTTGTTGGCGGTGCTTCCCTAGAACCGGCTTCTTACATCGCACTCGTTGAGGGGGCCAAGTAAGATGGCGCCGAAACCAGTTGCACTGATTATTCTTGACGGCTTTGGTCTTCGCGATGACGTAACTGGCAATGCCGTTGCGCAAGCGAAAAAGCCGAACTACGACCGTTACTGGTCGACTTATCCGCATACGACGCTTACGGCTTCCGGTGAAGCAGTAGGTTTGCCGGAAGGACAAATGGGCAACTCCGAGGTTGGCCATTTGAACATCGGCGCTGGTCGTATCGTCTATCAAGATCTGACTCGTATCTCGAAGTCGATTCGCGACGGCGAGTTCTACGATAATGAGACGCTTCTTGGGGCAGTTCGCCATGCAAAAGCAAACGGCAAGAAGCTTCATCTGTACGGTCTTTTGTCCGATGGCGGCGTACACAGCCACATCGCTCACCTGTTTGCTCTGCTGGAACTGGCTAAGAAAGAGGAATTGAATGAAGTATTCATCCATGCCTTCCTCGACGGTCGCGACGTAGCTCCGGACAGCGCGAAAGGTTACTTGGAACAACTGCAAGCTAAGATTGAGGAAGTAGGCGTAGGCCAGATCGCTACCGTTCAAGGCCGCTACTACGCAATGGACCGCGACAAACGTTGGGAGCGTACCGAGAAATCGTACCGCGCCATGGTTTACGGCGACGGCCCTAAATACACGGATCCAATCAAGGCCGTAGTTGAATCCTATGAAAAATCCGTTTATGATGAATTCGTTATGCCAACGGTCATCGTAGGCGAGAACGAACAGCCGGTAGGTCTGGTTGAATCGGAAGACTCCATCGTCTTCTTCAACTTCCGTCCTGACCGTGCAATCCAGCTTGGACAAGTATTCACGAACGAAGACTTCCGTGGTTTCGACCGTGGCGAGAAATGTCCGAAAAACCTGCATTTTGTCTGCCTGACGCTGTTCAGCGAGTCAATTGGCGGTTACGTGGCTTACTCCCCTAAGAACCTGGACAACACGCTTGGAGAAGTACTTGTTCAAAACAACAAAAAGCAGCTTCGCATTGCGGAGACCGAGAAATATCCGCATGTTACCTTCTTCTTCAGCGGCGGCCGCGATGTTGAGCTTCCGGGCGAGACGCGTGTCCTTATCAATTCGCCGAAGGTTGCGACTTATGACCTTCAGCCTGAGATGAGCGCATATGAAGTTGCTGCGGCAGCAGTGAAAGAGATCGAAGCCGAGAATCATGATGCCATCATTCTGAACTTTGCTAACCCTGACATGGTAGGCCACTCCGGTATGCTGGAACCTACGATCAAAGCGGTAGAAGCAACCGACGAATGTCTTGGCCAAGTCGTAGAGGCGATCCTTGCAAAAGGCGGCGTAGCGATCATTACGGCTGACCATGGCAATGCGGATATGGTATTCGACGAAAACGGACGTCCTTTCACGGCGCATACAACGAACCCTGTTCCTTGTATCGTTACCGTTGCGGGCGGAGAACTTCGCGAGGGCGGCATTCTGGCTGACCTGGCTCCAACCGTGCTTGACCTGTTGCAACTGGCTAAACCGGAGCAAATGACAGGTACAACATTGATTCAGAAGTAACTTTCAAGGTAGAATCTAAACAGCTTGTTTTCCATGCTTCAACCCTATAAATAATTCAATTTAAGGAGTGTTACCTACAATGTCTATTATCGTTGACGTTTACGCACGCGAAGTGCTGGATTCCCGCGGGAATCCAACTGTAGAAGTAGAAGTATCCCTGGAGTCCGGCGGCAAAGGCCGCGCAATCGTACCATCCGGCGCATCCACTGGCGCTTACGAAGCTGTTGAGCTTCGCGATGGCGACAAAGGCCGTTACCTGGGCAAAGGCGTTGAAAAAGCGGTTGAGAACGTAAATGCGATTATCGCTCCTGAAATCATCGGCCTGGACGCTCTTGACCAAGTAGCAATCGACCGCAAAATGATCGAGCTTGACGGAACTCCTAACAAAGCAAAACTCGGCGCTAACGCAATCCTGGCTGTATCGATGGCTGTAGCACGCGCTGCTGCTGACGCTCTGGACGTGCCACTGTACACTTACCTGGGCGGCTTCAACGCTAAAACTCTTCCGGTTCCAATGATGAACATCATCAACGGCGGCGAGCATGCTGACAACAACATTGACGTACAAGAGTTCATGGTTCTGCCAGTTGGCGCTCCAACATTCAAAGAAGCTCTTCGCATCGGCGCTGAAATTTTCCACAACCTGAAATCGGTTCTGAAAAACAAAGGCCTGAATACAGCAGTAGGCGACGAAGGCGGCTTTGCTCCTAACCTTGGTTCCAACGAAGAAGCAATCACTACAATCATCTCGGCAATCGAGCTTGCTGGCTACAAACCAGGCGTTGACGTATTCCTCGGTATGGACGTAGCTTCCACTGAGTTCTACAAAGACGGCAAATACCACCTCGAAGGCGAAGGCAAATCCTTCACTTCCGCTGAATTCGTTGACCTGCTTGCTTCGTGGGTTGAGAAGTACCCAATCATCACAATCGAAGACGGCTGCTCCGAAGACGACTGGGAAGGTTGGAAATTGCTCACTGACAAACTCGGCGGCAAAGTTCAACTCGTTGGTGACGACCTGTTCGTTACAAACACAGAGCGTCTGTCCGACGGCATCGAAAAAGGCGTGGGTAACTCCATCCTCGTTAAAGTTAACCAAATCGGTTCGCTTACTGAAACATTCGACGCGATCGAAATGGCGAAACGCGCTGGTTACACAGCGGTTATCTCCCACCGTTCCGGCGAGAGCGAAGACAGCACAATCGCTGACATCGCTGTTGCTACAAACGCTGGCCAAATCAAAACTGGCGCTCCGTCCCGTACGGACCGCGTAGCGAAATACAACCAATTGCTCCGCATTGAAGACCAACTGGGTTCGGTTGCTCAATACGCTGGCAAATCCGCATTCTACAACCTGAAAAACTTCAAATAAGTTTTCAAGTTACGATAATAAAAAGGCATCCCGGTGAGGGGATGCCTTTTTTGCGGTTTGAAATAGTTCTCAAATAGAGGAAATTGCGCCGGAATTTGAAACTATTGAATTACTTGTCCACGTATGATAAAATCAATTTATGTGTTTAACGGAGCTCCTATGCTGGAGGTGGATCAAATGGAAATCTTTTGGAAGATTTTGCTCGTTATTTTCGCAGTTGGCTTGATCTCGGTCGTATTGCTTCAAAAAGGTAAAAGCGCTGGTTTGTCCGGTGCGATCACTGGCGGTGCTGAGCATTTGTTCGGTAAGCAGAAAGCTCGCGGTCTTGACTTGTTCCTTCAGCGTTTGACAGTAGGGCTGGCAGCTGGATTCTTTATTCTGGCTCTAGTTGTGGCATACGTAGTTAAAATTTAATTTTTAGTACTCGAAAACGGAGGGAAACCTCCGTTTTTTTGTTTTTAAGGGTTTTTTACGGATGCTTGGGAATAAATTCGTGTATACTAAACGGTATATGATAATCTATCAACCGGCAGGTGACAAGGAAAATTATGATGCAAGAGCAGGGACTGCTTGATTTTATGCGGGAGACGGCATATAAGCCGATGACTTATCAGGAGCTGGAGCAGCATTTCGGCATTACGGATGCAACGGAATTCAAAGAATTCCTGAAGCTGCTTAACCAACTCGAAGACGAGGGTAAGGTTATTCGGACGCGCAATGAACGTTATGGCGTTCCAGAGCGAATGAACCTCTTAAGAGGAAAAATCCAGGCGCATGCGAAAGGATTCGCATTTTTGCTGCCTGACGAGAAAGACCATCCTGATGTTTACATACACGCAAACGATCAGAAGAGCGCGATGAACGGCGATATCGCGCTGGTGCGCATTACTTCGCAAAGCGAAGGCGGCGGCCGCATGGAAGGTGAGGTTGTCCGCATTGTTCAGCGGGCCGTTACTCAAGTAGTTGGCACGTTCGAAAGCCACGAAGCATTTGGGTTTGTTGTACCGGATGATAAACGGATTAACCGGGATATTTTTATCCCGAAAGGTGAATTCCAAGGCGCGGTAACCGGACAAAAAGTAGTCGTGAAGATAACTTCATATCCGGAAGGGCGCTCTGCCGCTCAAGGGGAGATCATTGAAATTCTCGGGCATAGGAATGATCCGGGCATCGACATTTTGTCTATTATCCGCAAGCATCAATTGCCGGAAGGATTTTCGGATGAAGTGATGGAAGAGGCCGAGGCGGCACCGGATTCGATTACCGAGGAAGAGATTGTTGAGCAAGGCCGGCGCGATTTGCGCGGCGAAGTCATTGTGACCATCGACGGGGAAGACGCGAAGGACCTCGATGACGCCGTTCATGTGAAACGGCTTGATAACGGCAATTATCTGCTTGGCGTTCATATCGCGGATGTAGGGTATTACGTGAAGGAACGCTCGGCGCTTGATCAGGAAGCTTTCCGCCGCGGCTGCAGCGTGTATTTGGTAGACCGGGTAATCCCGATGCTGCCGCATCGATTGTCGAACGGGATTTGTTCGCTGAATCCTCAGGTTGACCGGCTGACGCTTTCCTGCGAGATGGAGTTTGACTCCAAGCTGAAGCGAGTGCGTCATGATATTTTCACAAGCGTGATCAAGACGAAAGAGCGAATGACGTATACAAACGTGCGCAAAATTCTCACGGCTACCGAAGAAGAACCGGAAACCGAGCTGAAGGAACGTTACGCTGATTTGCTTGATATGTTCTCGCTGATGGAAGAACTAGCGATGAAACTGCGCAAGAAACGGATGAAACGCGGCGCGATCGATTTTGACTTCCAGGAGTCGAAGGTGATCGTGGACGCAGAGGGCAAGGCGGTTGATATCGTCAAGCGCGAACGTTCGGTAGCCGAGCAGATTATCGAGGAATTCATGCTTGCGGCGAACGAGACGGTAGCCGAGCATTTCCATTGGCTGCGCGTGCCGTTCCTCTATCGGATTCACGAGGACCCGGATCAGGAGAAGCTGCTTCATTTCATGCAGTTCGCTTCTAACTTTGGTTATGTCGTGAAAGGCAAAGGCAACTCCGTGCATCCGCGTGCTCTCCAGACGCTTCTTGAAGAGATTCGCGGCAGCAAGGAAGAGACCGTGATTTCGACTGTCATGCTTCGTTCGATGAAACAGGCGAAATATGATGCGGAAAGCTTGGGGCATTTTGGCCTGGCGGCTGAATTCTATTCGCACTTTACGTCTCCGATCCGGCGTTACCCGGACTTAGTTATCCATCGCGTTATCCGCGAGGTACTTGAGAACGGCGGGGCATTGCCGGAAATGCGCAACGAAGCCTTGGCTGCCCGGATGCCGGATATCGCCCAGCACTCATCCGAACGCGAACGCGTCGCGGTTGATGCGGAGCGTGATACGGATAAACTCAAAAAATGCGAATTCATGCTGGATAAAGTCGGCGAAGAATTCGACGGCATTATTAGCAGCGTGACAAGCTTCGGTATGTTTGTCGAACTGGATAATACGGTGGAAGGTCTTATTCGCTTGAGTGGTTTGACGGATGACTATTACCATTTCCATGAACTTCATATGGTGCTCATCGGTGAGCGTACGTCTAAGGTGTACCGCATCGGCGACGAAGTGAAAATCCGCATAGCGCAGGTGAATATGGATGATTACACCATCGATTTCGAGATGGTGGACATGAAACCGCGGAGCGACTTCCGCGGCGTGGCGGACGCCGGTTTTGGCGCTCGCAACGGCGGCGGCCGCAAGCGCAGCGGATTTGGCGGCCGCGGCGGCGGTGATCGCGAAGCGGTTGTTGGGCGCGGCGCAGCCAAAGCGGGCCGCGGCAAGGATAACCGCGGCAAAGATAACCGCGGAGAAAAAGGCGGTCGCGGCGGCAAAGGCGGCAGCCGCGATGGCGGTGCTCCGCGCGCTGAGCGAAGCGGCGCGCAAGGAAGCGGAGCGGAGCGGAAGCGCGGAGGCGCTGACCGCGGAGCGGCAGCAGGCGCGAGCCGCGCAGCCGAAGGCGCGGCGGAGCGTTCGCCGTGGCTCGAGCAGGCGCAGCCGCAAGAGCCGGGGCGTCAAGTGCGCGGGGCGAAAGCGCGCACGGATATGTGGGGGCTGCCGATTAGCGGCAGCCGCGGCAGAGACGCGGATACGGGCGAAGATCCGGATCAAGGCTCGTCCTTTGATGGCGGCCGGGGAAGACGCGGCGGCCGTGGCGGCAATCGCAGCGGCGGCAATCGCAGCGACGGAGGCGGCCAGAAAAGCGCAGCAAATTCTTCGCAAGGAACGAATAATTCCGGCGAAGAAGGGAAGAACAAGAAGAGGAAAAGAAAAGGCGGAGGCAATGGCGGTGGAGGCAACTCAACTGCAGCATTCGTCCGCAAAAACCGTAAATAAATAATTAACATGATGAAGTACTATAACCTGAAAATACGGTGCTGCCAAGTGTGGCGCGGTCTGCGATGAAGCAGCACCGTTTCTTAGGATAAGCTGGGAAAATATATTTAAGCTTGTCGCTTGCATTTTGATTTTGGGTATAGTACACTCAAAGCAATTGATGATATGAACCTGAATTCACATATTGAAAAGGGTATCATTTTAGTCGTCATGACACCTTTTCCAATGTGTGAATTTTTTGTTTCGATACGAAATAGGCGCATATTAATTTTATTTTTTGGAGGTAAGACACATGCAACAAGGTACAGTTAAATGGTTCAACGCTGAGAAAGGTTTCGGCTTCATCGAAGTTGAAGGCGGCAATGACGTATTCGTACACTTCTCCGCTATCGTTGGCGAAGGCTTCAAAACTCTTGAAGAAGGCCAACGCGTTGAGTTCAACGTTGTTCAAGGCAACCGCGGACCACAAGCTGAGAACGTTGTTAAGCTGTAATAGCTTAAATTAACGTACGGAAACCGCCCTTAACAGGGCGGTTTTTTTAGTTATGTAAGCGATGTATTTTTGCAGTGTTGCTTTAGAT
The DNA here is from genome assembly GCF_030161375.1 of Paenibacillus glycanilyticus. Lineage (GTDB taxonomy): Bacteria > Bacillota > Bacilli > Paenibacillales > Paenibacillaceae > Pristimantibacillus > Pristimantibacillus glycanilyticus_B. The sequence continues at coordinate 5,293 of NZ_BSSQ01000029.1, read as the reverse complement.
TTGTAAAGTTGTTACAATGTATTCCTAATGACGCTTTCTTAAACCATGGAATCCGTATACGAAGATGAGGTGAACCGCTGTGGGTGCTAAGAAAAATGACGGCAAGCAACTCGCTCAAAACAAAAAAGCTTCCCATGATTACTTCATCGAGGATACGTATGAAGCGGGGATTGTGCTCATGGGAACCGAGATCAAATCGGTCCGCATGGGAAAAGCGAATATTGGAGATGCGTTTGCAACGATCCGGAATGGCGAGATGTTCATTCATAATATGCACATCAGTCCTTTTGAACAGGGCAATCGTCATAACCCGACTGATCCGACGCGCGCTCGCAAGCTGTTGCTTCATAAACAGCAAATTCATAAGCTGCTTGGCCAGTCCAAACAGGAAGGCTACTCGATTGTGCCTTTGAAGATTTATGTTCGCAATGGGTACGCGAAGCTGCTTATTGGCCTTGGTAAAGGTAAGAAGCAGTATGATAAACGCGATACCGCTGCGAAGCGCGATGCACAACGGGATATCCAGCGTGCGCTGCGCGAGAAGCAGAAGGTTGTAAGATAGTTGGCATGTCCTTCATCCACTGGCAGTAACATTTTTAGCAATGGTGAAGATGTTCATGTTATACTGAATAAGTGCTAAGGTGATACTAAGCGCTATAGCAAAGAAGCATTGAGTTATACTTGCTTGTAATGAACGGCGATTACGAAACGCCGTACCTCATTCCAAGCGTTCTTGAAGCTAATCGGTTGCTTTGACGGGCCGTTTATGCGATATTGGGGGCGTTTATGGATTCGACGGGGATAGTACGAGCATGGGTTGCGGGTAGCAGGGAGTCGTCTGCTTCATCAACGCTAAAGCCTATTAAATGGCAAACAACAACAAACTTACGCTTTCGCAGCTTAATAACCTGTGAGCGTGCTCCTACCTAGCATCGCCCATGTGACTAGACTAGGGGCTAACAAGTAGTGGGATACGCCGCTTCGGTCTCCGCCTGGGGTCGACGGAAGAAGATAATCAGGCTGACCCAACGCGTAGTCGGTTACGGGACGACGCTCGGGTGACATCAATACCGTGACTACACCCGTAGAAGCCTGTGTGGCGTTGTCTTCGGACAGGGGTTCAAATCCCCTCGCCTCCACCATGAGAAACCCGACCGCATGAGGTCGGGTTTTTGCTTTGTCTCGACTTACAGAAATGGACTGAGGATATAATAGAACTTTTATAATTTCAATGAGTATATATAGACGTTAATAGTTATATAAAAGCAATTAACTTAGCATATAAGTGTAGAATTCTGGAGGGTAAAATGAAGAAAACAGTATTAGTAGGTTTAATGAGTGCTGCTTTAATGGTTGGTCCAGTAAGTTCATATGCTGCAAATGATGATGTCGCCACTCTAAGTTTAAAGGGTATCCTTTCTGAGGGGAGATTATATGCACCTCTCCGTGTAACAGGAGAGAAGCTTGGCGCAAAAATAAGCTGGAATCAGAAAACTAATACAGCTTCACTAAATAAAGATGGACAAACTTTTACGGCTATTGTGGGCAACGGAGCATTGCTGATCAGTGGGAAGGTGTATGTTCAATTTAAAGCTTTGAATAACTTCTTCTATCCGGACGATTATATTAAATGGAATAAATCTACTATGATAGGATCTTCCGAGCACATTGAAGTTCAGGCTTATCCATTAACAGATGAACAAGCAATAAAGTTTGCTACCAAAGCGCTTGATGGGATGCACGGTACCCAGAAGAGAGAGTGGAATAAATTCCTTATTAACCTGCATGGTCTCATGGATAAGGAGATTGAGTGGAATAGCAGCTATACTCAATATACGGCATCTTTTGAAGATTCGTGGGGTGACCATAGAAACGAAATTATAACGGAGATGACTAAGAAGGGGAATGAATGGATGATGACTTCATTCAAATCCTTAGTAAGATAGGCGTCTAATATAGGATAGCTTCTCCAGAAACCCGACCGCATAAGGTCGGGTTTTTGCTATTCATCAACGTATTTTGTCAAAGCAGCTTCATTGATCCGAAAAATCGTAGTTTTTGTTAAAAAATCGTTTTTATAACTAAAGATCTTTCTCTGCAGTTCTAATAAGATAGGTATTACAACCGGTTCTGAGCGAAGCGATAGGAATGCAGAATGTTGTTGTGATAGGATATCGGAAACGCCACAAATACGGAGGATAGGATGGAAAGGATCATCAATGGAATCGAAAGGCTGTCCCCATTTGTACGCTCTGTAAAAATCATGGAATCCCAATACCTTGTTGGTGAGTGGTTGGATTTTGATCATGTGTATACGTACATTGAACAGGGCGAGGCTGAAATCATATTGGATGGCATTCACTATGAGGTGAAGGCAGGGGACGTTATTCTTATTCCGCCGATGAAGCTTCATTTTATCCGAGCAACATCGAATGAACCGTTAATTCAATACATATTTCATTTTGATCTGTTTCATTGGGATGACCAGAGCACTTGGGTTGAAACAGGGGTGAATCAGGGACAGCAAATAGAGATTAAACCGGAAGAGGAAATTTTATCGGAAGTAAATCCTATTTCGCGTATCCATCATGCGCTTCGTTTGGAGCTGCACAGAAGATTCCATATCCTTAGACAAGAGTTTACCGGTCAACGGCCTTACAGTCATATTTTTATGAAATCGTTGGCTTTGGAGTTGCTTATTTATTTTCTAAGAAACCAACGCGAGTCATCGGAGGGGATAGGGACCAAGGCGAAGGGATGGGCATCAATCGAGAAATCGATCGTATACATTCAACAGCAGTTTAGGGATCCTCAATTAAAGCTGGAGAGAATTAGCGAGTATGCAGGCTTATCTACCAATCATCTGTCTAGTCTTTTTAAAGAGCAGTTAGGTATTACCATTCATAAATACGTGACGCATGTCAGGATCGAGGAGGCGAAAAGAAAGCTGATTGAAAACCGTTCTTCCATTACGGAGATTTCAGAAGAGGTCGGTTTTACAAGCATACACTCTTTTAGCCGAACGTTTAAAACGATTGTTGGCCTTACCGCCAGTCAATATATAGAATCCTATTCGTATTTGGCGGTTGACCGCCATACGCAAACAGCAAAGTTAGAGGAGAGTTGAGATTGGAAAACAAAAAAATTATATTTACCGCGCCATGGCAAGTCGAAGTCGAAACAGAACAACGAAGCAGCTTCAAAGTGGGCAACAAGGAAGTGCTGGTCAAAAAGAAATACTCCTTAATCAGCCCGGGTACCGAGCTGGCTTGCTTGTCGGGAAATGAAGGGTGGTTTCAAATGCCTTCAGTACCGGGTTATTCTTCGGTGAGCGAGATTATCGAGTTAGGCGAAGAGGTAGAAGGGTATCAAGCTGGCGATCATGTGTTTCACTATGGCGACCATAGCTTGTATTCGGTCATTTCAACGAGCGGCATTTTTTTGAAAGCGCCTTCCGACGTGCCATTGCACTGGGTGCCCTTTACCCGGATGGCTTCCGTGGCAATGACCTCTATTCGCGTATCGAATATTGAGCTTGGCGATCATGTGGCTGTAACGGGATTAGGCTTAATTGGCAACATGGCTGCGCAATTGGCTTCTATGCAAGGCGCTTCCGTAATCGGAATAGATTTATCGCTCAATCGAATAAATACCGCTAAAGAATGCGGAATCGCATATACATTACAGTCCGGTTCTACAACTAAAGAGGAGATCGCCGAGCTTACTGAGGGCAGAGGAGTATCTACCTTAATTGATGCGACCGGCATTCCTAGCGTGGTTGCAAACGGGCTGCCATGGGTTGCGAAATATGGTGAAGTTGTACTGCTAGGCAGCCCTCGGGGTGAATTTCAAGGCAATATAACGGATTTGTTGAACTACATACATTTGGACGGGTATGGCTGTATTACCTTTAAAGGCGCCCACGAGTGGAGGTATCCGGTTGAACCTGATGTGTTCGTCAAGCATTCGCTCGCGCGTAACTCGCAAATCATATTTGATCTGTTGAGACGCAAGCAGTTAAAGATTGAACCGTTAATCAGCCACATTTTGAAGCCAGAACAGGCGGTACAGGCTTACGAAGGTTTGCGCAACGACAAAGATCATTATCAAGGCGTTTTGTTCGATTGGTCTGAAGTCTGAACCCTATAAGCAGGAAAGGATGCGTGATCAGGATGTCCAAATTCTCTGTAGCAGTACAGCCTTACTCCGTTCGGGATCATCTTAGCAAAGACTACATTGGCACGCTTAAACAAATTGCGGAAATCGGTTATCAAGGCATCGAGCTGGGGCCTCCGCCGGCAGGTATCACGATAGAAGAGCAGAAGCGATTTCTGGATCAAATCGGTTTAAGGACAATTGGCTTTCATGCGGGAATAGAAGAGCTGGCGTCCAACCCGGAAGGGATTGCTGACTATTTGGAAGCGGTAGATGCCGAGAAATACGTGGCGCTTTCTTATCATTTTGATTCGGAAGAGGACTTGTTAGTCAAAGCAGCCAAATTGAACGAAATTGGCAACCGTCTGCGCAAGAGGGGAGTACAACTGCTGTATCATAATCATGACTGGGAGTTCAAAACTTATAACGGCGTTTCTCAGTTAGATAGACTGCTGCAAGAGACCGATCCTGATTTGGTTAAATTGGAGTTGGACACGTATTGGGTAAAGCGTGCGGGTCTAGATCCCGTGGAATACTTGAGCAAGCTTCACGGCCGTTGTCCTCTGTTGCATATAAAGGATATGGAAGCGGGAGAGAGTGCTTTTTTTGCCGAAATCGGCGAAGGGATATTGGATTTTAAAGCAATTGCTCGTACAGCAAGAGAGGTTGGCACGGAATGGCTAGTGGTCGAACAAGATTTGAGTCGCAGAGATCCGATTGAAAGCCTAGCCATCAGCTATAAGAACTTGAAGAATCTTGATTTAATTTAATTGCTTGCGCGGTGCAGGACTATCAATGACGCACGTAGTAACAAGGAAGGGGTTCAGCGTGGTCCCTCCTAGACACGTTCGCCAGATTTCTCGCCAGCCATAATCATATGCCCATGGGATATGGTTATGGCTTTTTATATGCAAGAAAGGAGGTTATATATCTTTTTTGAAAAAGTGCTTGCCAAACGCTTTTGGATTATGGTATATTCTAATTCCGGCCGAGAGAGACAAGCGGTTGGGACGAAAAGCTGAAAATCATCGACAAAAATTGATGAAAATTAAAGCTTGACAAAAAATGCGATAACGTGTTACGATATACCGCGTTGTTGAAAAATTGTTCTTTGAAAACTGAACAACGAGCGAAACTG
>NZ_BSSQ01000028.1 GCF_030161375.1 Paenibacillus glycanilyticus | reverse complement strand
AACACCAACACCAACACCAACACCAACACCAACACCAACGCCGCCAGTGACCGATAACATCGCGGTTGGCAAGACGATAACGGCCTCATCCAGCACCCAATCCTATGTGGCCGCCAATGCCAACGACAATAATACGAGCACGTATTGGGAAGGCGGCAGCAATCCAAGTACGCTGACTCTTGACCTGGGTAAAAACTACGACGTCACTTCCATCGTCCTGAAGCTGAATTCGGCATCGGATTGGAGTACGCGTACGCAAACCATTCAAGTGTTAGGCCATAATCAGTCTACGACTTCTTTCAGCAGTCTGGTTGCCTCGCAATCCTATTCATTTAATCCGGCGTCCGGAAATACTGTTACGATCCCGGTATCCGCTACGGTTAAACGGCTTCAATTGAATATTACATCCAATTCCGGCGCTCCGGCCGGTCAGATTGCGGAGTTCCAAGCGTTTGGCACGGCAGCGGCCAATCCGGATTTGACGGTCACAGGCATGTCTTGGTCACCTGCCTCACCAGATGAATCCAGTGCTATTACTCTTAATGCGACTGTCAAGAACAACGGCAGCGCAGGCGCTGCAGCTACTTCCGTCAATTTCTATCTTAACAATGAACTTGCGGGTTCAACTTCCGTTGGCGCGCTTGCAGCAGGTGCTTCAGCTGCAGTGTCCTTGAATGTGGGAACCAGAACCGCTGCAAGTTATTCGGTCAGCGCGAAAGTGGATGAGTCGAATGCGGTCATTGAGCTCGATGAATCCAATAACAGCTATACGAACGCAGCTTCGCTAATCGTCGCTCCGATCGCAAGCGCTGACTTGGTAGGAACGACTACCTGGTCGCCAAGCAATCCGGTAGCCGGTAATGCGATTGCGTATACGGTTAATTTGAAAAACCAGGGGACAATTGCTTCAGCCGGCGGTGCTCATGCCATTACCGTAGCTATTAAAAATTCAGCCGGCTCTACCGTCCAATCGTTTAATGGCACCTATAGCGGGACCTTAGTAGCAGGAGCTTCGGTTAATGTAAGTATTCCGGGCACATGGACGGCTGTTAACGGCAATTACACCGTCGTTACAACCATAGCGGCAGACGCCAATGAAGCAGCGTCCAAGCAAGCGAATAACGCAAGCACAACTAATCTGGTTGTTTATTCGGTCCGTGGAGCTAGCGTGCCTTACACCAAATACGACACGGATGATTCGACCCGCGGCGGCGGGGCAACTCTGCAATCCGCGCCAACCTTTGATCAAGCTCTAACCGCTTCGGAAGCTTCCGGGCAGAAGTATATCGCACTTCCTTCGAACGGGTCCTACCTGCAATGGACCGTACGGCAAGGAGAAGGCGGAGCAGGCGTTACGATGCGGTTTACCATGCCTGATTCGGCGGATGGCATGGGACTGAACGGTTCGCTTGATGTCTATGTAAACAACGTGAAAGTGAAGACGGTAGCGTTATCTTCCTACTATAACTGGCAATATTTCTCCGGGGACATGCCGGCGGATGCTCCAGGCGGAGGACGGCCGATGTTCCGATTCGACGAAGTGCATTGGAAGCTGGATACGCCACTTGCGCCAGGGGATACGATTCGTATTCAGAAAGGCAACGATAATATTGAATACGGCGTAGACTTCATCGAGATCGAGCCTGTTGCCGCGGCAATTGCCAAACCGGCCAACTCGGTATCCGTAACCGATTACGGGGCTATCGCCAACGATGGCCAAGATGATCTGGCCGCTTTCAAATCCGCGGTCACGGCAGCGGTAGCTGCGAACAAGACCTTGTATATTCCAGAAGGAACCTTTCATCTTGGCAACATGTGGGAGATCGGCTCGGTAAGCAATATGATTAATAACCTCACGATTACCGGAGCGGGCTATTGGTATACGAATATCCAATTCACGAATCCAAATGCGGCTGGCGGCGGTATTTCACTCCGTATCACTGGGAAATTGGATTTCAGCAATGTGTACTTGAATTCCAAGCTTCGTTCAAGGTACGGGCAGAACGCCATATACAAAGGGTTCATGGATAACTTCGGAACCAACTCCAAAATCCATGACGTATGGGTCGAGCATTTCGAATGCGGCTTCTGGGTGGGCGATTATGCCCATACCCCGGCGATCTATGCGAACGGACTAACGATCGAGAACAGCCGGATTCGCAATAACTTGGCTGACGGCGTCAATTTTGCCCAAGGAACAAGCAATTCCATCGTTCGCAATAGCAACCTGCGCAATAACGGAGACGATGCGCTTGCTGTCTGGACGAGTAACACGAATGGTGCGCCGGCTGGCGTAAACAATACGTTCTCCTACAACACCATTGAGAACAACTGGCGCGCCGCGGGTATCGCCTTCTTCGGGGGCAGCGGACACAAAGCCGACCATAACGTCATCATCGACACCGTTGGCGGTTCGGGCATACGGCTTAACACGGTATTCCCTGGTTATCACTTCCAGAACAATACCGGGATTATAATCTCCGACACGACTATTATTAATAGCGGAACGAGCCAAGACTTGTACAATGGAGAGCGGGGAGCGATTGACCTAGAAGCTTCTAACGACTCTATCAAAAATGTCACCTTCACCAACATCGATATCCTCAACGCACAGCGTGATGCCATCCAATTCGGATATGGAGGCGGATTTGAGAACATCGTCTTTAATAACGTCACCATAGACGGTACTGGCAAAGACGGTGTGACGACATCCCGGTTCTCTTCTCCTCATCTTGGAGCAGCCATCTACACTTATACGGGGAATGGATCTGCCGCATTTAATAATCTGGTGACAAGAAATATCGCTTATCCGAATGTTAATTTCGTGCAAAGCGGATTTGTATTAACCTTTAACTAATCCACATGAAGAGGGCCGCTCCGGATGAGCGGCCCTTTTTTTGTCGCGGATGTCTTCATTCCTCGTTATCCTCAAAGTCGACGGTAGAAACATTGGAGAGCGAACTGCCGGAAAGTCTGCGTGTTGTTGTGGGAAATATAAAGGAAGCTTGCGCCTGATTGCGAAAGGAACCGCCGACGGGTTCGGAAATGACGAGTAAGGTAAACGTGATCGTTGCGGTACCGTAAGGCTGCAAGGAAAAGAGCTGAATGCCGGCAGTAAGAGCGCTGTCTGCAATCGGACTGCCGTTGAGCTTCACCGTACCGGGGAGCACGGCTGTCCCCGCTGGAACCGGATCGGTAAATAGAATGTTTGTTGCGATTTCGGAAGTAGGATTGCGCACGGATACAACGTAATTAATGGTGTCACCGATCGCAGCGGATAAACTGTTGGCTTGCTTATTCAATAGCAGACCAAACACGGTGTAGGATGCGGTGGCCGAAACGCTTCGCAAATTCTCAAATACGGCTACCGCCTCGTTAACGATGACGGTACCAGGCGCAGCCGTAACGGGCATGTAGAAGTATCCCGTTATGACGGAGCCAGGATTAATGGACGTAATCGTGGTGTTCTGGTTTAACGCAAGATCAATGAAACGTACGGTGTTAATCGTGAAATTACTAGTATTTCTTCCCGTGATCGCAAAGATTACTTCTTCGCCTTGGACAACTTCCGTTAGATTTACGGACTTGATTAACGCAAAAGAAGCTTCGGGGATAACAACAAAGGATGCTTCCGTTTCTTGTTGTGGAATGTTGCTAGAGATCGCAATCAGAGATGCGGTAAATATGGTGCCCGGCGGCGTATTGGCCGGTACGGTAAATTCCTGGCTTATCCTAAAGGTACTTCCCGGCTCTAGAATTTCGAGTACTCCGATCGCCTCGAAGAAAGGAGAGCGCAAGAGTAAATTTTGAACCCTAACCGGCGATATATTGGTTACCGTTCCGGTGAAGACGACCGTGTCTCCAGGTTGTGCGGTTGGTTGGCTGACAAAGCCTTCTAAAGCAATCTGCGGCGTTGTTGGGGGAACGGGAGCCGTTGTTACGATCGCTGATATTTGCGTACTAACGGGCGAGATTTCCGCAGATTGAGCTATAACGATATTTGTAATAATGGTACCGGTAGCGGTAGTCGCAGGCACGGTATACGAAGTGCTGAAATCCTGTTCTTGACCGATTCCAAGCATAGAAATAGTCGTTTGAAACCCTGTCAATTCATCTACGATCATTACATTATCCAATACGGCATTTCCGTTATTGAAAGTCCGAATCGTATAGTTGATCGTCTCGCCGGGAAGAACCATGTCTGTACTTTCTTCCTTCGATACAAGCAACGAGAGCATCTCGTTTACGGTTACGGAAGCGCTGGCCGTCATGGATCCGAAGGAGCCGGTTAAGGTAGCTGTATTCTCAATGACGGTACCGGCCGGCGTATTGGCCGGTATCGTGTAAGGTTGATTCAAGACAACGATTACACCTGGCGTTACCACATCGATGGTTGCATTGAAATGGAGGACGGGATCGCTTACGACCAAATTTTGAATATCGCTAGCCGTGGTATTCTCTATTACGAAGAAGTATTGAATCGTTGAACCGGGATCAGCCTGGGCTGTATTGACAAACTTGCGGAAAATGACGGTTGGGGCTGCGGAAACGGCGACATTGGCTGAGCTTTCCAAATAGCCTGGCTGCGGTAAATTGTCGGCGTATAATCTTGCCGTGTTGGTAATGGTTGAACCGGCGACAGCGGTAGAAGGAATAGTAAAGGTCGTTTCGGCAATCGTCCCGTCGAAAAAGGCAGGGAAGGATTGATCGAGTCCAAGGGTTGGATCAACAAGCCGGACGTTGACCAGTTCCGAGTTGCCACTGTTATATAAAGAGAACTGGTAGATCACTTGGTCTCCGGGCATCGCTGTAGATTGCGTAGCCATCTTGAGAAATTTGACATTAATCGGCAACGCTGCGATGGTGACGGTTGCCGATGCGGTCATTACCGGAACTTCGTCGCTGCTTACAATGACCGTGTTCGTATATGAAGTACCAGCCATACCGCTCGCTACTTCCGTTTCCAATACATAGGGATAAGTATCGCCAGGTTCGAGCAAAGGCAGATCTTGCTCGAATCCGAGCAGATCGTCTGTAATAACAATATTATGAACAGGCTGATTGCCGGTGTTCGTTACGACGATGGTATAAGTGATTGGAGTTCCAGGGGTTCCTGTGAAGGAAGTGGTGTCATTTACGGTCTTGGCGACGCTTAATGCAGCAGCCCCGCAAGTGGTGACTTCCGGCAGACATCCCGTAAACGGGATATTGAAAGGCCTTATGCCGCCATTGGTGCCATTGTAAGATACGGCGATGAGCTGGCCGTTTAATTGAGATGAGCCATTTGCGGTCATGTCGGCAAATGGGGCAAGGATGGTGCCTTGAATAACGCCGTTCGCGTTCCTTACCGCGGTTGCTTGCGGGAAATTCCACATAATCGTTGCGCCAACGCTTTCCGGAGGAGCGGAATTGCCGTTAATCTGCATTTGATAGTTGCCAAATCCACCGCTAGCTCCAGTCACATTGATTAGAACGGTGGAGCTTGCCGGAACGTTAATCGCAACAAGCGACGAGGATTCAAGTAAGGTTCCGGCTACGGAGATTATATTTAGCGTTGGATCAGAGCCATTGATCTGCAAGGTACCGAAGAAATCTTCAGCCGTACCGTTTGGCGCGAGAGCCCCCCAACCGGTCGATAGGCACTGCAAATAATTTTGTGCCGCCGCAAAGTCCACCGGAGTATCGATCAAAGGTTGACCCGCAACGCCATTATTGTTAATCATCGTATAGGCGATTACGGTGGAGGAGGGACTCATGATCGTATTCCCGTTATTGAAGCCCCGGACGATATTAACGTCGCCGCCGATAATGAGGTCCGCCCGGGTTGTGGATACAGGGAGTGCCGTACTTACGGACTGATCTTGGAACGTCACGGATCCCTCGGCTGCTACTCGGCCTTGCACCGTGAAGTTGTTCTGGATGTAATCGCCGAATAGAAAAACGTTGAAATCACTGGCTGTACCCAAATTTGCACAAGCCATGCCGCACCTCCGCACAGTAGATGATAATTCATCTCTATGCTAGGGGCTTAGATTTTAAGATTCAGCTGTCGCATCTAAATCTTCTTTGTAGCCTAATATTCCTCGTTTAAAATAATGAAGTTTCTCGTCGTTAGTCGTCTCCATAAGATTGGCAATCAACAGCTCAACGCTTTCTTTATAGTGTTCGCTATTGTAAAGCGCCATGGCGAGAAACACTTGAATCGCCCGGTTCTCGGGAAACTCGGCAGCTCCTCTGCGCAGTACGGCAACCGCTTTGTCATAGAACCCCCAATAACGATACGTACTTCCAAGACCCATCAAACATCGTTCCAAATCGGAACCCGATAAACCAAGGTCTAGAGCCCGCTCATAATAAGAGATGGCTTCTTTGCCAAGACCGGAATTGTCATGCGCGATGCCGGTCTGATAGTTAATCTCCGCATCGTCGGGATACTCAGCCAACAACGCCATTAACTGCCCGCGAACCTCCTTCAGCATGGATTGATCCTGCTTGGCTCTTCCTTCTTCACGGCGTGCAATTAATTGGTGGAATATATCTCTATTCATCTAAATTTATCCTCCGATAATAGCAATCTAGCAATCGTTACCATCTTACCATCAATAAAGTTTTACACAAAGATAATGTAGCGTTCATACAATCCCCCAAGTCATTTAATATACTGAAATGGACGAATCAATAGGACTAGGGTGATAGATAATATGCTGAAAAAACGCGAGTTTCACGAATGCCATTCCCTCTATGATTTATTGGTTGATCCTGCCGTTTTTCCTTACGTTCGTAATAAACCCCAGTCCTACGAAGAATATTTATTCGCAACGAAACAGCTTATGGTGGAAGAGGAGCAAGGGACCTGTATTTCCAGAACCATTCTGAATGAGATGGGACATCCCATTGGCAGCATTGATTTGTACGATATTGTGAATCAAACGGGATTCTTGGCGACTTGGATCGGGATTCCTTATTTCGGACAAGGTTATAACCGGAGGGCGAAGGAGGCTTTTTTTACGGAGCTGTTTCTGGAACGCCAGATTGAAACCGTATTTTTGAAAATCCGCCAACACAATATCCGGTCCAAAAAAGCCGTGGAAAAATTGCCGTACGTGCAATTGGCAAATGATTTGAGCCCTCACATTTACAACAAAATAAACGATAGGCAGCAAAATTACGATTTATATAAAGTGGAGCGGGCAGACTTTACGGCAAGTTGCCTTGCCATCAAACAAGAGATTGCCACTTAAGTGGCCGATTGATTAGGAAAGCAGCAGATCTTAGGATTTGCTGCTTTTTTTGTGTTTTGAATAATGATTATGAACCATCCGGCAATAATAGGAAAAGGCCATATTTAGGATTCGTTATCGATGTTTAGTATTCGTTATATCGTCCAATCCCGCAATCCAGTAATGTTAAGAGTGCTTAAAAAATTCTCAGGTGTATATGAAGGAGAGTAAGCAAAGCATGAACAAGCTGCAGCTCATACCGTCCGGTCTTGCCGGATTACTGGTCGTTGCGGCATTGGCAGGCTGCGGATACAGCCCGGCGAAACGGCCAAGTGAAGCAACCGGAAATACCGCCGGCGGTTTGGAAGGCAGAACGATTACTCTCGTGACCGGTTCCCATCCTTGGGTTGACGCCATTAAACCGTTAATACCGCAATTCGAGAAGGAAACCGGTATCAACGTACGGGTTCAAGGCTATTTCGAAGATCAGCTCACACAAAAACTGACCGTACAGTTTACGGCACAGTCGGAATCGCCGGATGTATTTATGTACCGGCCGCTACAGGAAGGGAAGCTGTTCTACCAGAGCGGCTGGCTTGAACCGCTTGATGCTTATGCAATACGCGATAAAGAATACGATCTTGCGGATTTCTCGCCGCAGTCGATTCGATCTTCAACGGTTGACGGCAAGCTGGCCGGCATCCCGATCGTTACGGAACAACAAATATTGTATTACCGCAAAGATTTATTGGAAGAAGCGGGAATTGCGGTTCCTGCCACAATTAACGAGCTAGTGGCCGCTGCCGCAAAGCTCAACCATCCGGAGAAAGGCGTATACGGCTTTGTAGCGAGAGGTCAGCGGAGTCCGCTTGTCACGCAAGTATCCTCCTTCCTCTATTCGGAAGGAGGCGATTTTATTGAAGACGGGAAAGCGGCAATTAACACGCTTGCCGCAATGAAGGCATTCGAAACTTATGGAAGCCTTCTGCGGGATTATGGTCCTCCGAATGTCATCAATATGTCCTGGCCTCAAGCGAGCGGTTTTTTTGCGGAGGGCAAAGCTGCCTTGTACACGGACGCGAATTCCATTTACCGCGCGGTGCTTGGTTCGAAGCATTACGAAGGAGAAGGCGATATTGGATTTGCGCCGTTCCCCGCGGGCAGTAAAGGTTCCTTGCCCTATAACATTACTTCATGGGGACTTGCGATTAATCCCAAATCGGCGGATAAGGAAGCGGCTTGGGCGTTTATCAAATGGGCGAGCAGCAAGCAAATGACGTTGCTCACTCAGCAAGCGGGCAATCCCGGGCCTAGAACATCGGTCTGGAATGATCCGCAAGGCACAACCGGATTTCCCGTAGAACTGGCGTCCGTGTTCAAACAAACGATTAACGGCGGTATCGATCATGACCGTCCTCAGACGGTTGATGTTGCCGCGGCGCGAGAGCAGGTCGGGAAAATCGTGCAGATGATCATCGCCGGCGAGCCTAATATCCGGAAGTCGGCTAATCAAGCAAACGCTGCCTTGCAGGATATTCTGGATAAGGAAGCGGAGTAGGATGATGACGCGCCGATTATCGATTTTTGACAAAATTGCTCTAACGATTCTGCTGCTGCTGGTACCCGTTCTGTTGCTGTACGGTTACTCGAATCGGATATCGACCGGGGTAGTAGAAGAACAAATGCGTTCCTCTAATTTGAGTAAACTCGTTTTCTTCATGGATCAAATGGATCAGGTTATGGAAAATTTATCGATGTTTCCGGTTATATTAAGCGACGATCCGCATATTCGGGACTTTATGTCGCCCGCATCGGTTGAAACGGAGAGCGGGTTGCTGATGGCACAGTCCAGGGTAACGGAGAAGCTGAGTTTGCAAAGCGTCTCCAGTCCTTGGTCGAATGATCTGACGTTTGTTTATCCGGAGAAAAATCTTGTTTTATCGTCGAACATTTACTTGAACGGCAGCGAAGTCAGTTCGCCAAACCGAAAGCTGCAGACGGCTTGGGCATTCGAGCAGGACAATTCTCGCGGTTATCCCGTAGGAACTTTTGTCCGCGAGACTGTCGTACCGGCCGCAGCAACAAGCATGGCACAAGCCGACGCCGTGTTTCAGGTCCGGTTCCCCGCTCAAAATATTAGCGACATGTTAGATGTGTACAAGAAGGAAAACCGCGGCGATCCGTTTATGTACCGTCCTGATCTTGTTCCGGTTCGCAACAGTACGAATGCCGGTCAAGCTTCAGAGGATGTAATCAAGGAGTTGGGAAGCAGGGAAACTTTACATCCAAACGGCCAATTAAACATGAAGATAGACGGTCATACGTATCTGGTCAGCTATGTGAAATCCCGGCAATTAAGCTGGTATCTTGTCGATTACGTCCCGGTTGAACGGATCGTAGCTCCGATTATTCAGACTCGCAATTGGTTTTACGGTTCGATGATGCTGTTGATTCTGCTCGGACTGCTGGCATCCGTACTGCTGTACCGCAATGTGCAAATTCCGCTGAAGAACATGATAACGGGCGTCAAACGGATGAAAGACGGCGATCTTTCGTGGCGGATAGGCTACAAAGCAAACAATGAATTTGACGATTTGATTCGACACCATAACGAAATGGCGGAACAGATGGAACGGCTGATCGAAGATGTCTATACCGAGAAGCTCAGATCCCGGGAAGCGACGCTTAAGCAATTGCAGTCGCAGATCAATCCGCATTTTTTGTACAATTCGCTATTCTTTATTATTAATTCCGCCATGTTGGATGATCGGGATTCGGTCATTGCGATGTCGGAAAATTTAGCTGAGTTGTACCGCTATACGACCAGGGTAGACCAGCAGTTGTCTACCGTGGGGGCAGAGATTGAATTCGTTCGCCATTACTTGAACATTCATACGCTCAGGATGGGCAGATTAACCTTCGATATCGATGTACCCGATTCCATGCTGGAACAGCCGCTCCCGCGGTTAACTCTCCAGCCGATCGTCGAGAATGCGATTGTGCACGGAATTGAAGGCCGAATCGGAGGAGGCCGGATTGTGATTACGGGAAGACAGGAAGAAGGCGACAACCTTATTGAGGTTGCGGATAACGGAGAAGGCATGTCTGTTGATGCGCTGCTTCGTCTAGAGTCTCTTCTTAACGAAAAAATGACGGATGAGATTGGCTGCGGCACTTGGAATGTCCATCAGCGGCTCCGCGGGCGGTTCGGAGAAGGCTCAGGCTTGCGATTCCGCCATGGAGAAGACGAAGGACTTGCGGTTACGGTCGTCTGGAAGAAGCAAGAAGACGGGGCTTTGAACCGTTGTGACAATCGCGTGGAAGGTGAATCGGAATGGCCCAGCTCTTAATCGTGGACGATGAAGCGCATGTTGTTGATCGTCTTGCGGGGACCGTCGACTGGAAGTCGATTGGCATCGATCAAGTCTATAAAGCTTATTCCGGTTATGAAGCGCTGGAGCAGCTGCACCAATTCTCCATTGACATCGTCATTACCGATATCCGCATGCCGGGCATGTCCGGTCTTCAGCTTATTGCCGAGATCAACAGGCAATGGCCGAAGACAAAAAGCATTCTTCTGTCGGGTTATTCCGAGTTTAACTATGCCAAACAAGCGATGCAGTTCCAGACGGAAGATTATTTGCTTAAGCCGGTCAAAACCGCGGATTTGCTGGCGACCGTTTCCCGCGTACTTCGCAAGCTGGAGCGCGAATGGGAAGAGGTGATTTCCGTGCAGCGGATCAGCTATACGCTGAAAGAGCATATGCCGCTGCTGCGCGCGAATCTGCTGCATGAGCTGCTGCAAGGGAAATTATGGAATCGGACCGTATTGCGCGAAAAAATGGCTAGGCTTGAGCTGGGCAAGGAACCCTGGCAGTCCTTCTCCTTAATGACGGTTCGAATGGACGATCATTTGGAAGGGCTTTCCGGGGCGGAAGAGGATTTATCCTGGAAGGAATTTGCCGTTGCGAATATGGCAGAGGAGTTATTCGGAGGAAGGTATGCGTTATGGCATGCCAAGGATTCGCATGATTACCTAATCTTCCTGCTGACGCTGAAGCAAGACGCGGAAGGCGAAGATCCCGGATGGCTTGAGCGTACGGCATCGGTGCTGCAGTCTGCGGCTCACGTATACCTGAAAGGGAAAGTTTCGATCATGGTCAGCGGAACAGGTGCTTTTCCCGAGGACGTGCCGGGGATCTACAACCGTTCCATTACCGCTTACCGGAACCGGATCGGAGATGAACCGGAGCAATTCATGCGGCTAGAGGATGAAGAATCCGAAACAACGGCCGTACAAACGTTGGCTTGCTTATATGAACCGCCGGCCTTGATTCATTTGCTCGAGGCAGCCAGATGGGAAGCCGTTGAGGAAAGGTATAAGCGGATCTTCGAAGGAGTAGAGAGCGGAGAGACGACCTCCGAGGAGCAGTTGCTGGAGATTTATTTGACGATCGCCTCGGCTTATGCCTTTATCGCGCATAAGAACGGCCGCTTACTCGCAGATACATTAGGCGCCGATTACAGCCGGATGACGTCAGCGTTGCCCATTCGAACCATGCATCATTTGCGCGAGTGGGCATTCCGCACGCTTAAGCTGCTGCGTGAAGATATGGCGAAGGAGACGAAAGATAACCGCCATTCGTTGATCGAGCGAATAAGGCGTTTCATCGACGAGAACGCGACGCGCGATTTGTCTCTTCAGCTTGTTGCCGATCAGGTCAAATTGCATCCGGTTTACGTATCTAAGGTGTACAAGCTCGAAACGGGAGAAAACATCAGCGATTATATTCAGCGCGTGAAGATGGAGGAAGCCCAATCGCTGCTGAAGCATAGCGACGAGAAGGTTTACGAGATTGCCGCCCGGCTTGGTTATCAACGGCCGCACTCTTTTATAAGCGCATTCAAAAAAACGTTCGGTATGACGCCACAGGAATACCGCGACGGACATTTGTCTTAAAAGCAAGATTAATTACAACTAGGGGGAAAACACATCATGTTGCTATTTATTGTACTTGCGGCAATCGTTGTATTGCTGCTGCTCATTACGATTGTGAAATTAAATCCGTTTGTCGCTCTGATTATAACGGCGATCGGCACGGGCCTTGCTGCGGGCATGCCACTCGTAGCCACGGAAGACCAGACGGGGATTATCGATTCGATCAAGACGGGGATGGGCAATACGCTTGGATTCCTTGCTATCGTTCTGGCCCTTGGCACCATGCTTGGGAAAATGATGGCTGAATCCGGCGGCGCTGAGCGGATCGCCCGTACGCTTATCGGTGTGTTTGGAGAAAAAAGAGTGCATTGGGCCATGATGTTTGTTGCGTTTATCGTAGGCATTCCGGTCTTTTTCCAAGTTGGTTTCGTTCTGTTAGTACCGCTTATCTTCACGATCGCCAAACAGACGGGATTGTCGCTAGTTAAGATTGGCGTGCCGTTGATTGCGGGCTTGTCCGTCGTGCATGGTCTTGTTCCGCCGCATCCGGCTGCAATGGCCGCGGTTGGGATTTTTAACGCGGATATTGGAATGACGATCTTGTATTCGGTTATCGTAGGTCTTCCGACCGCTATTATTGCAGGTCCGCTCTACGGCAGCTGGATCGGTAAACGGATTCACAAAGAAGTACCGAAGGAAATGGGAGAACAGCTTGCCGATATGGATCCTAATCGCAAGCTTCCCGGTTTTGCCAATACGCTTATTACGATTCTGATTCCGGTCTTCCTGATGTTGATCGCGACGTTCGCGGACGTATTCGTTGAAAGCGGCTCGCTGGCGAAGGACGACACTTTGTTCCTCGCTGCTAAATTTATCGGGGATCCGGTGGTTGCGCTTCTGATTGCGACGGTATATTCCTTCTTCAGCTTAGGTTACGCACGCGGCATCAGCCGAGAGAAAGTATTGAAATTCACGAATGACTGCCTGGCACCAACGGCTACCATTCTGCTTGTTATCGGAGCAGGCGGCGCGTTCAACCGAGTATTGCTCGACTCCGGAATCGGCGACTACATCGCGGATCTTGCTACTTCGTCCAATGTATCTCCGATTCTTCTGGGCTGGGGCATTGCTGCCATGATTCGGATCGCTACGGGTTCCGCAACGGTCTCCATGATGACGGCTGCCGGCATTGTTGCGCCAATCGCAGCGGCTATGCCGGGAACAAACGTAGAGCTGCTTGTGCTTGCGACTGGCGCAGGTTCGCTTATTTTGTCCCATGTGAACGATTCCGGCTTCTGGTTGATCAAAGAGTATTTCGGCATGACGGTGAAAGAAACGCTGCTTACTTGGACGGCGCTTGAGACGATTATATCGGTCGTTGCGCTTGTTCTCATTATGGCTTTGAATATGGTTGTATAGACAGAAGAATTGAAGGATAGGAAGGAGAGAAGGCGAATATGGCTTCCTCTTACGTGATTGGAACGGATATCGGAACAACAAGCACCAAATCGGTATTGTTTGACAAAGAAGGGCGCGTTATCGCGACGCATACGATTGAATATCCTTTATACTCGCCGAAGTCGGATGTTGCGGAGCAGGATCCGGACGAGATTTTCCGCGCGGTAGTAGGTACGATTAAACAAGTTGTATCTCAAGGCGGCGCCGAGCGCGAAGGCGTCATGTGCGTCTCGTTCAGCTCGGCGATGCATAGCGTTATTGCGGTTGACGGCGAAGGCCGTCCGCTGACCCGCTGCATTACATGGGCGGACAACCGCAGTGCCTTATGGACGGAACGGATCAAAAACGAGATGAACGGACATCAGATCTACCTGCGCACGGGTACGCCGCTGCATCCAATGTCTCCGTTGTCCAAGCTGGTGTGGCTGCGGAATACGCAGCAAGACTTGTTTGGCCGTACGCATAAGTTTATCTCGATTAAAGAATACGTGTTTCACCAATTGTTTGACCGGTATGTGGTCGATTATTCGATTGCGTCCGCTACGGGGATGTTTAACTTAACCGAGCTGGATTGGGATACCGAAGCGCTGCAGGTTGCCGGCGTAACGGCAGAGCGCTTGTCGGAGCCCGTGCCAACGACGTATGCGCTTGAAGGGATGAAGGAACAATGGGCAGCCGAGATGGGACTGCCGGCTTCTACGCCTTTTGTTGTTGGAGCAAGCGACGGCGTATTGTCCAATCTTGGCGTGAATGCGATCGAACCTGGAACTGTTGCGGTAACGATCGGAACAAGCGGCGCGATCCGCGCGGTCACGGACCGTCCGGTGACGGATCCGAAAGGACGCATCTTCTGTTATGCACTCGCCGAGAACATGTGGGTAATCGGAGGGCCGGTTAATAACGGCGGCATGATCTTCCGCTGGGTGCGCGACCAGCTCTGCGCGGCGGAGACCGAAACGGCCAAACGGCTTGGTAAAGACCCGTATGATATTTTGACCGAGATTGCTTCCCTTGTACCGGCCGGTGCGGACGGGCTTCTGTTCCATCCTTATCTGGCTGGGGAAAGAGCACCGCTCTGGGATGCCAACGCTAGAGGTTCGTTCTTCGGGCTTGGCCTGCAACATAAGAAGGAGCATATGATCCGGGCTGTGCTGGAAGGCGTAATCTTCAACTTGTTTACCGTATACATGGCGTTGGAAGAGTTGATCGGCCATCCGACGAAGATCCAAGCAACCGGCGGCTTTGCCCGTTCGGCGCTGTGGCGGCAAATGATGGCGGATATTTTCGACCAGGAAGTTCAAGTGCCGGAAAGCTTCGAGAGCTCTTGTCTTGGCGCCGCGATTCTCGGGATGTACGCCATTGGCGAGGTGGAATCGTTGCATGTGGTATCCGGCATGATGGGCACGTCCCACACGCATGCGCCTATTCAGGCTAACGTTGAACGGTACAAGGAGCTGAGCCGGATTTTTGTCCGGATCTCCAGAATGCTCACCTCAGAATATAAGGAAATCGCGGCTTATCAGAAGAAATGGACTTAATCTTGCAGGCAACTCGTCAATATGGCGGGTTGCCTTTTCTTATGGAGAAGGATAGTTGCAAGCCATCTCGAAATGTTGGTATAGCCACGTATTGGAATAATGGAGGTGTTGCGTCTTGATCAAGCTGTTTGAATATAACTGGCAAGTCCGCAAGGATTGGTTCGAATGGTGCGCTGCCGTGAGCCATGAAGAACTGATGAAACAACGTACCGGGGGGATCGGATATATCCTTCCGACGCTGTATCACATCGTAGCCGTAGAATATGGATGGATTTGCGGCGGCATCCTGCAGAACCCGATTGAAATCCCCGCCTTTGGGGAAATACCGAGTCTGAAGCAGATCGAGCAATTCTCCGAGCGTTGTCACAGCGAACTTGCTCCGTTTGTTTATGGCTGGAACGATAGCCTCGAAGACCGCATCATGATTGATATAACGGACGAGGGAGAAAGCGTGCCCCATCCATACGGCGAAGTGATGCGGCATGTGATCGCGCACGAGATCCATCACATCGGACAATTATCGGTCTGGTCTAGGGAAATCGGCAAAAAGCCGGTCACGGCGAATTTGATCGGCAGAGGTTTGTATGGCGTAACGAACGGGGATAGCCAGGGATTATGATGCTCTGGAAAAACATTGGGATTAGGCCAAGCTTACAAGCCCGCCAATTCCTGACTGGATGTCGCAATCTTGGAATGGTATTCTAGACATCAAGACATAAGTTGCGAACAGAAAAGGTGGCTTGCAAGATGAAGTTTGATTTTGACGAAAGAATTAGCAGGAGAAATACAAATAGCCAGAAATGGGATACTGCCCACGGTAAAGACGATGTTGTCCCGATGTGGGTTGCAGATATGGATTTTAAGGCAGCAGATCCGGTTATTCGGGCGATGGAGCACAAGCTTGCGCACGGCGTATTTGGTTATGCTTATATTCCTGACGCTTATTATGAAGCGGAGATGAACTGGTGGGAGAAGCGGCATCATTGTCCGATCGAGAAGGACTGGATAGTCTTCACGCCCGGCGTTATTCCGGCATTGGCCGTTGTGATTCAGGCTTTCACAAGCCCGGGCGATAAAGTATTGATCCAAGCTCCCGTATACAACGCATTTTACGGCGTCATATCGGCGAATGAGCGCGAGATCGTGGAGAACGAACTGGTGAGCCAAGACGGTATATACGGCATCGATTTTGAAGATTTCGAGAAGAAGGCAGAAGACGATCGGGTAAAGCTGTTTATCCTGTGCAACCCTCATAATCCGGTCGGAAGAGTATGGAGCAAGGAAGAGCTGGAACGGCTCGCGGAAATTTGCCGCAAACATAATGTCCTAGTCATTGCCGACGAAATCCATAGAGATTTGGTATTCGGGGGATCGACCTTTATTCCTTTCGCCGCGGTTGACGCAATGAATTCCATAACATGCACATCCCCAAGCAAAACGTTTAATATAGCCGGTCTAAAAACGGCAAATATCGTCACTGCTAATTCGGAATTGAAGGATAAAATCAAACACGCCCTTCACGTAAACGGACTGCATGATCCGAATAACTTCGGAGTTGAAGCGTTGATCGCAGCCTACAACGAGGGTGAAGAATGGCTGGATCAACTGCTGGTCTATTTGGAATCAAACCGGGATTATTTCCTTGCCTTTGTAGAGGAGAAACTTCCGAGACTGAAAGTTTCCGCGCCTGAAGCCACTTATTTGATGTGGGTAGATTGCCGCAGTCTTGGGATAAATTCCGAGGAGCTTGGACGCAGGCTTTACGAAGAAGCCGGTCTTCGGATTAACGAAGGCAACATGTACGGAAATGCCGGAGACGGATTCATCCGCGTCAATATCGGCTGTACTCGGGAAGTATTGACGGAAGGATTAGAGAGGTTGGAGAAAGCCCTCGGTCAGCTGAATTAAGTATCAAGCTTAAGCCGGTTCCTATGTGGAACCGGCTTTTTTATGTCTGCAATATGACGACATAACTGTTCACTTTATGTCTGAATATTAGAATTGACTTTTTGTTTGTAAAGATTTTATAATGGCCATGTAATCAACATTAACGATAATGTTAACGTAAATGGAGGTGATTATTTCCTTTTAATAGCAAAAACCGACATCATGACTTGCAACTTTGGTTGAAGAACAATTCGAAACTTTTAACCAAATTTAGGGAGGTAAGTCTATGAGAAAGAGAAAAACGGCAAGTTTAGCCTCGGTATCATTGTTAGCGCTTTCAGTGTTGATGGCGGGATGTAGCGGCAACGGCGGAAACACGCCGGGAAAAGAAACATCCGGGAATACGGGAAGCAACGCAGCAAGCAGCTCGCCCGAGAACGAACCGGTGAAGCATGATCCGGTTACCTTGAAGTATACGTTCTGGGGAAGTCCCAACGAGAAGAAGGTACAGGAAGCGGCGATTAAATCTTTTACGGAGAAATATCCTTGGATCAAAGTGAATACGCTTCATATTCCGGATTCCTATACGACCAAGCTAACGACAATGGCTTCATCCAATCAGATGCCGGACATCGGTTTGCTTAACGGGGATGTTGCCCTAGATTGGGCGGCTCAGGGAAGAATCTATAACATTATGGATTTCCTTGCGGATGATCCGGATGTCAGCGTCAATGATATTTTGCCTAATACGATGTATTACTGGGATGAAGGAAAGCTGGCCGGCGTAAATGGGGCGCTTGAAGCTTTTGCTTTGTTCTATAACAAAGACGCCTTTACGGAAGCCGGACTGCCGCTCCCTCCAACGAAAGCGGATGAGGCTTATACGTGGGATCAATTCGTAGAGACCGCGCAAAAGCTGACATTGGATCAAAAAGGAAGAAATGCGCTGGATCCTGATTTTGATCCAAAGGCGATTAAGCAATTCGGGGTTACAATGCCGCTGTGGGCATATATGAACGGAGTGGTGTCAAACGGCGGTAACTTTGTGAATGACGACGGTACGCAGTTTAAGTTGTCAGATCCGGAAGCGGCCGATGCCATTCAGAAATGGGCCGATTTGATTAACAAATACCATGTATCGCCATCGCCAACGCAGTCGAAAAATATTCCTTCCGGCGCCAACGCGTTATCTTCCCGAAAGGTAGCCATGACGCTTGACGGACAATGGAGTCTAGTTGATCTAGGCGCGGCGAAAAAGCTGAACTTCGGCATTGGCGCGGTTCCGGTCATGAAAAATAAAGCAACGATGACCTTAGGCGAACCAATCGTGATCTTCAAGGATACCAAGCATCCACAGGAAGCATGGATGTTGTACAAATGGATGATGAATCCGGAGAATACGCTGGAATTGCAAACGAGCGGACTTTGGATGCCGGTTCTGAAGAAATGGTACGAAAGCGAGGACTTGGTTGCGAAATGGGCAGCAGGAAATCCGGCGCATCCAGACGGCTATCAGGATGCGGTGATGAGAAACGCATTTGACAACGGCTTCCCGAATACTTCGTATTACGTGAAAAACTTGTCCAAGATTAACAGTATTGTCGACCCGGCTCTGGAGCAAGTGTGGCTTGGCAAGACAACGGCCCAGGAAGCGCTTGACAAGATTAAGCCGCAAGTCGAGAAAGAATTGAAAGGGGTCTATACGGAGAGATGATAACCGGGAGGAAATTATGGAATAAAGAGGCCCGGGCCGGGGTTTTGTTTGCATCACCCGTAATAGCCGGATTTCTATTTTTCGTCCTGGGGCCAATGATCGCCAGCTTGCTATTCAGCATGTCGGAATATAACGTAATCACACCTTTGAAGTTTATCGGTTTTGCCAATTATTCGAACTTGTTCGACGGTACGGATCCCTTATTCTATAAGTCGCTTGGGGTTACCGCCTATTATGTCATTCTTAGCGTGCCGCTGCAGATCTTGCTTGCTTTTTTTGTAGCGCTATTGCTGAACCATCCGATCAAAGCAAAGGCCTTTTTCCGGACGGTCTTTTATATGCCGACCATTGTTCCCGCGGTTGCTTCGTCGATGATCTGGCTGTGGCTGTTTGATCCGGATCTAGGACTTCTCAACCAACTGCTCAAAGTGTTCGGCATACCCGGATTGCAATGGATCTATTCCGAGAATCTCGCGGTTCCTTCCCTTGTCCTAATGAGTTTATGGACGATTGGCGGCACGATGGTTATTTTCCTTGCCGGACTTCAGGGCATCCCTAAACATCTGTACGAATCGGTGGAAGTGGACGGCGGCGGAAGGTTTCACAAGCTGTTTTTTATTACGGTACCGCTTATGACGCCAACGATCTTTTTCAATCTGGTCATGGGATTTATCGGGAGTTTTCAGGTGTTTGGGCAAGCCTACATCATGACGCAAGGCGGACCGAATAACGCGACCTTATTCTACTCTTATTATTTGTACCGCGAAGCGTTCGAGTTCTCCAGCATGGGGAGTGCCTCCGCCATTGCTTGGGTCATGTTCCTGATCATTCTAGCATTAACGATGATGGTATTTAAGACATCCGCTATATGGGTGTACAGCGAAGGTGAGGGGAAACGATGAACAGAGGCCGAGTATTATCCAAGTCGCTTATTTATGTGCTGCTCGCCTTGGGAACCTGCTTATGTTTGTTTCCATTCTACTGGCTGCTGCGCAGCTCCGTCATGGACCAGTCTGATATTTTCGTCATCCCGCCTATATGGATCCCTCATGATTGGCTGATTAGCAACTACAAGGAAGCGATGACGATTCTTCCGTTTAGCCGGTATTTCCTGAACACGTTAATCATTGTTGTACTCGAGGTAACCGGCGTTGTGCTGTCGAGTTCGATTTGCGCGTATTCCTTTGCCAGACTTCGGTGGCCGGGACGGAATTTCGTGTTTATGGTCATCCTGACCAGCATGATGCTTCCCGGCGCGGTTACGTTGATTCCCCAATATGTCGGATGGGCGAAGCTGGGAGCGACGAATACCTTTATCCCGCTGACGCTGCCGGCTTGGTTTGGCGGAGGAGCATTTAACGTCTTTCTGCTAAGGCAGTTTTTTATGACGATTCCAAAAGAGCTGGATGAAGCTGCATTGGTTGACGGAGCAGGGTTCTTCCGAATTTATAGCCGGATTATGTTACCGCTTCTTGTGCCTGCCTTGGTCGTTGTTGGACTATTCTCCTTCTTAAACGGCTGGAATGATTTCATGGGACCTCTTATTTATTTGAGCGATGAGAAGCTATATACCCTTGCGCTTGGACTCCAAACGTTCAAGGGAATGTATAATGCGCAATGGCATTTGATGATGGCGGCCACAACCGTCGTGTTATTGCCGGCGATGCTCGTTTTTTTCCTCGGACAGAAGTATTTTGTTGAAGGTATTGTAATGACGGGCTTGAAAGGTTAATTCTAGCAACGGTTCTCCTCTAAGTCATTGACTCCAAAAATTTCTAGTGCTAATCTATTTAACACATCAGAGAGTCTAGCAAAGACATTATAGTAGCTGGGGGAGAAAGCATGGAAGGCAGGAAAGTCACACTGAAGGACTTGGCAGTCAAAGCCGGACTTTCAGTCAATACCATCTCAAGAGCCTTGAAGGACAAAGAGGATATCTCCGCAACCACCCGGCAAATGATCAAGGATTTGGCGAAGGAAATGGGTTACGTCGGCAACGCGCTTGCCGGTTCGCTCCGCTCCGGACTGACCCGCACGATTGCGGTCATCGTCAGCGACGTCGCCAACCCGCATTTCGGCATTATGGTGAAGGAAATCGAGAAGTCGGCACGCAAGCATCATTACACGATTTTTGTCATTAATACGGAAGACGATTACGAGATGGAAGAACGGGCGATCTACACGGCTATCGGGAAAAACGTAGACGCGATCATCATTTGTCCGTCCCAGCGGGGAGCGGATAATATCCGGTTCTTGCAGCGAAACGGCGTGCCGTTTGTCCTAATCGGCAGAAGATTCACGGATGAACCGGAATTCGATTATGTCATCTGCGATGACGAGAAGGGCGGTTTCCTCGCGACCAAACATCTGCTCGACAGCGGACATAAGCGAGTGTTGTTCTTAAACGGTCCCAACCGGATATCCAGCGCGAAGGAGCGGCTTGAAGGCTACAGACGGGCTCATGAAGAAGCAGGGCTACAAGTAGACGGCGAGTTGATCGTTGAAGTTGGTGCAACGGCGGGGGATACGAGGGCTGTCATGAAACAGCTGATCGAGAACAAGGTACAGTTTACGGGCATTTTTGCTTTTAATGATGTGATCGCCTGGGAAGCGGCTTATGTATTAAGCAAGTTTGGCTACAAAGTGCCGGATGATTACTCCGTGATTGGCTTTGACAATATCCAGTCGCGAATCTTTATTCCTTTCCAGCTGTCATCCGTAAGCAATTCCAAAGGCAAAATGTCCAAACGGGCGGTGGATATCGTCTTGCACAAAATCAACCATCCGCAGTCAAACCAAAGATTTAATGAAATTATCGATACGAAGCTGGTATTAAGGGAAAGCACAGGCACCTTATAAACAGCTTTGAAGCAGTCTTTTTTTGCCCTATAACATGAACGATAATGTTAACGATTAAGGAGATGGAGAAGATGAGTCAAGTAATCCATGTACCACAAACCATGAACATTCCGCTATTTGTAGGTCAAGGCAAAATCGAATACGGCGAAAAACCGGTACCCGTGCCGGGCAAAGGCCAGCTGCTTATGCAAGTGAAAGCAAACGCGCTTTGCGGTTCGGACCGGAGCCAATATTATGACGGAAGCACAACAGTTCCCGGGCATGAAGCCTCTGGTTACATTGTAGGCGCAGGCGAAGGCACAACTACGGCAATCGGAACGCCGGGCGTTGTGTTCCTGATGGATTTCTGCGGGGAATGCCGCAGCTGCAAGCTGGGGTTCACGAACCAATGTTTCCACAAACGGGCAGACTATGGCTTCTCCCATGACGGCGGCTATACGCCATATATCGTGATCAACGAAAATGTCTTTTTCGCGGTGGATCCATCCATTCCGCTCACGGAAGCGACAATGCTCCTTGATATTATGGGAACCGGCGGACACGCCATCAAGCGCGCCAAGCTGGTGCATCCGGATGTTCAATCCGTATTGGTAGCGGGTGCGGGTCCAATCGGACTTGGCGTATTAGCAATGGCGAAGCTGCTCCTTGGAGAAGAAACGCCGGTATTTATTATGGATTACGTGGATTATCGCTTGGAACTTGCCGAGCAGATGGGGGCCATTCCGGTACAGCTAGCTAATCAATCCGTGATGGACGTGATTCGTGAGAACGGTCTTGAAGGCGTTGACATTGCGATCGACACGAGCGGCAAAACATCCGGGCGCCGTACCTCGCTGGACTCGCTAAACCAACGCGGCGTTCTGGTGTGCGTAGGTCATGGCCAAGAGCTGAACCTCTCCATCTCGAATGACGTTATTGCGCCGGAGCGGGCCGTGCTCGGCAGCGAATATTTCCAATATAACGAGCTGGCAGAGAATCATGCCCTCATTCTTAAACATCTTCCTTATCTGCAGCAAATTATAACCCACCGGTTTGGCATGGACAAAATTCAAGAAGCCTATGAACTGTTCTTCGCAGGCAATACCGGAAAGGTGATCATTGAACAATGAGCGCAGACAACAAGGTGAAGGTGGCGTTAATCGGAGCTGGCGGGAACGTCGGCTCCCGCGGGAAATCCGAAGGATTTCAATCGGCAGGCAGCTGGGGATTGCAGCATGCCCGAATTTGGGAAGCAAGACCGGATGTAGATTTTTGCGCGATTGTAGGCAGAAATGCAGCCCGGACAGAGGAAAAAGCCGAGCTCTTCGGGACTAAAGCGTATACCCGGATTGCCGATATGCTTGAGCGGGAAACTCCTGACCTGGTTAGCATGTGTCTTCCCAATCAGGGACATTTCGAGGCAACGCTGGAAGTTATCCAAGCCGGCTTCCCATTGCTCGTAGAGAAGCCGCTCGTCTTTGATCTGAAGGAAGCGGACATTCTTCTGAATGAAGCCGCGAAGCGGAACGTATTTTTCGCAATCAACTTCAATCATCGGTTTGCGAAACCCGTTGAGCTTGCCCATGCGGCTATTCAAGGAGGAAAGCTTGGCGAGCTTTCCTTCGCTACCTGGAGATTCGGCGGAGAAGGAAGCAGCGATCATCCCCATGCCAATCTGATCGAGACCCAATGCCACGGCTTTGATATGCTGGAGCATTTATGCGGTCCGGTTGAATCGGTGATGGCGGAAATGACGGACAAAACAGGGGGCGGCTTCCGCACGTTGTCCATTGCTTTTCGGTTTGCTAGCGGAGCGGTAGGCAGTCTTGTGGGCAGCTACGAATCTTCTTATGCTTATCCGGATACGCACCGGGTTGAAATTAACGGTTCGCTTGGCCGCTGCGTCATCCAAGATACGGTCAAGAAATATACGTTCCACGCGGCGGGGAATGAGGTCGGAGAGAGCTGGGAAGCCGGTTACTTCAACGATGTCGACCGCGAATTTCACCGCACCTTCGATAAACACGCCGACGCGCTGCTCCAAGCCTTGCGTAACGGCGAAGCGCCTCCGGTACATGCGTCCGCAGGCTACAGGGCTTTGCTAATCGCGGAAGCTGCGATTCAATCCTATGAGCAAGGACGCAGAGTGAGCGTAGGCCAATTCTTGTAAAAGCAAGAGGAGGAGGATGCATAGTGATTAAGCTTTTTGTATCGGATATCGACGGCACATTGATGGACCGAAGCAAACAGATTCGCCAGGAGGATATCGATGCCATCCGTCTTGCAAATGAGCAAGGTGTTCATATCTGTCTCGCATCCGGAAGGATGTATGAAGAAATAAAGGTTGTTATGGATGTGCTGGGCGTCCCGTGTTATGCCATTTGCCAGAATGGCGCCACGATTGTAGACCAGAACGGAACGGTCATTCAAGCTAGCCGTTTTGACAGAGAGCTTGCGCTAAACGTCCATCGGTACGTTGCGCCGGCACCTCTGGTTACCGTTATTTGCGGTAGCGAAGGGAATTACGTTGCTGAGAATTCAGCTGATACCGAGCGCGTTGGCCAGCGATTCTTGACGCCGTTAATCGAGAATAGCGATATTCTGGATCAGATGGCAAACGGCATGCCGGTCACGAAGTTTTCCATCTATGGTGAAATCCCTCGCTTGGAACAAATGCTTGTTGAACTGGATCAGCGGTTTGCTGAGCGGATTACAGCTTCTTTCTCCGACCCTGACGGCATTGACGTGATGCCAGGGGGAGTGGATAAAGGCGCAGCCGTGGAATGCCTGATGCAACTATTGGGAGTTCGCAGGGGAGAAACGGCGTGCATAGGCGATTCGTTCAACGATTTGGCCATGTTCCGCATATGCTCGCGCAGCTTTGCCATGTCCCACTCTCATGGAACGGTACTTTCAACCGCTACGCATCAGGCGGATACGGTTAGTCAAGCGTTGCAAGATTTGCTTGTCGGCTGAATACAATTCGATTCATAAGGAGTGTTCGAGATTGTCAGTGAAAGCGACTCAAATGAATAAGCAAGCTTTAACTTATAAGCATCAAGTCGTCCGCAATGTACCGGTTCAATCCGTTACCATTCAGGATTCGTTCTGGGAACCTAAATTGAAAGTGCTGCGTGAAGTTTCCGCTTATGATATTTTGAACAAATTCGAAAATGACGGCGCGATGCGGAACTTTGATTTTGTTGCCGAAGGAGCAGCCGAGGGATTTCATTCCGGGGAACCTTGGTTTGACGGACTTATCTATGAAACGCTGCGCGGCATTTCCGATCTGCTAGCCACCTCTTACGACGAACAGCTGGATGAACGGGTGGACGGTATTATTGAACGGATCGTTCAGGCACAAGCGGCAGTAGGGGACGGCTATATCAACACCTATACGCTTCTAGACCGGCCTGGCCAGCGTTGGGGCGAAAACGGCGGATTTCTAAGATGGCAGCATGATGTATACAATGCAGGTTGTCTAGTAGAAGCAGGCGTACATCATTACAAAGCAACGGGCAAAACAGCGCTTCTGAAAGCGGCAGTCCAATTCGCTAACCATATGTGCGAGATAATGGGACCTTCGCCTAAACGGAATATCGTACCGGCTCATTCGCTTCCCGAAGAAGCTGTGCTGAAGCTATACCAGCTCGCCCTTGATGAACCGGAGCTTGGCTCGGTAATGAAGGTGCCGTTCAAGGCGACGGATTATTTGGAGCTCGTTACCTTCTGGATCCACAACCGGGGTAATCATGAAGGCAGATATTCGCATGGCGGCGAATATGCGCAGGACCATAAGTCTGTGCTCGAGCAGGATGAAGCGGTGGGGCATGCCGTTCGTGCTACGCTGTTATACGCCGGATTAACGGCATTGTATTTAAGTACGGGCGAAGAGCCTTACCTCAATACGGCGAAAAAGCTGTGGGACAATATTTCCTATCAGAAATCCCACATTACCGGCGGGGTTGGCGCGGTTCATCATGACGAGAAATTTGGCGCTAATTATGAACTGCCGGATAACGGCTATTTGGAAACTTGCGCCGGAGCCGGCATGGGCTTCTTCAGCTGGAATTTGTTCCTCGCTACCGGGGAGAGCCGCTATATCGATAAGCTCGAGACTATTCTATATAATATAGTTCTGGCAGGGCGTTCGATCGACGGCCATAAATATTTTTACGAGAATCCGCTGGTCAGCAAGGGAGGCCATAACCGTTGGGAGTGGCATACCTGCCCATGTTGTCCTCCGATGATTATTAAGATTTTGCCGGAACTTGCTTCCTATATCTACGCTTACGACAACAAGGGGGCTTTCGTCAATCTGTATATTGGAAGCGAAAGCGAAATGTTGATCGGAGATATCCCGGTAACGCTTAAGCAGCAAACCAACTATCCTTGGGCTGGCGCTGTTGGCCTAACGGTTACACCTGAGCAAGAGGCGTCATTCGAGATTCGTCTGCGCATTCCGGAATGGTGCGCGCAATATGAGCTGCAAGTGAATGAGCAAGCTGTCAGCTTTGAGCTGGTGAACGGCTATGCCGTAATTGATCGGGTATGGTCTCCGGGCGACCGGATTCATCTTGACCTGGATATGCCGGTACATCTGGTCGAAGTTCACCCGAACGTTACGACGCACTCGGACAAAGCGGCGATCCGCCGCGGACCGATGTTGTATTGCTTGGAGTCGGTTGATAACGAAAAGATCGTAAATGGTACGGTTCTGTACTCTCGTGACGCCTTGCGCGACGGCCATATGGACCGCAAGCTGCCGCTGCAGCCCGTGTTCGAGACGGAACATCGGGATCAATTTTTTGACGGAGCCGTTCTTGTTAAGACGAAAGATGCGGACGGCAACGACATGACGGCCGTACCGTATCCGTATTGGAATAACCGCTCCCGAGGCACGATGGTTCTCTGGCTGCAGCATGACCATCCTGTCCGCGATGACGGCTGGGACAATAAACTATATCGGATAATAGAATAGAAAAAATAGGCGCCTTGCCGTGTATGCAAGGCGCCTTTCTTATTATTGCAGAGCTGTGCGCACGGCATCAGCTTCTGCTGCTGTTAAAGAGGTAATAGGTTCGCGGTAACCGCCGGAGATGATGCCTCGAGCCGCCAAGCAGTGCCGGATCACTCTTACCCAGCCGATAGAACCAAGCAGCTCGAGCTTTGGCTGAATCGCCGTTAATTGGATATCCGCCTGTTCAAATTGCCCTGATTCAAGGAAATGAACGATCGTCTTCATCTCGCCTGGGAAGAGATTGCCGGCCACGCTAGTTAATCCGTTATATCCTTTGGCGAAATAGTCCAAGATCGTCGAATCAATCCCGGAGAACACTTGGAAATCTGCTCCAAGCTCCTTCTTTATTATACTGACAACTTCCGGATTGCCGGTTTCCTTCAGCGCCATAATCTGAGGATGCTTTTTTACGAGATTAAATAAGGTTTGAGGTTCCAGATTAAATCCAGTGCGAGTTGGATTATTGTAGAGCATCATGGGCAGCGGCGTAGCCGAGCAAATGGTTTCTACATACAAGGCGGCTTCGCGTTGGCTTGGACGGACATACGGCGGAAATCCTAGCATGATGGCGGTATGCCCGGCTTTGTCAGCTTCCGACGCTAGCCGTTCCGCATCGCGAGTCCGGATGGCGGCTACCCCGGCGTATAATGGCATCGTTGCCGGAGCAGCTTGTCTAACCGTTTGGTACAGCTGGATTCTCTCGTCCACGGACAAGGAATGCTGCTCGCCGGTTGAACCGCTAACGAGCAGAGCGGGAACTTCATGATCCCGATAGTATCGAACCATTTGCCCAATGCCTGCTTCATCGATCGTGTCGTCCGGACGGAACGGGGTAATCATGGCAACGCTATAAGTTTCGAATCGGAACGCTGTCATTCGAACGGTAACCTCCTTTATTTGCGGCAATTCGTTGTTGCTATACTAGCATATTGGCTGATCGATAGGAAGGATTGGAAGCGTTGATGAGGAAGTTTTCAATAGCTTATGTCTGAGAATTCGATGTTTGGTTCCGTAGGTTATTGACGCTGGGAATGAAACGACTTAAAGTGATCTCTGTAAGGGCTTACACTTAAGTGGTGAAGGATAGGGAGGAATAAGAAATGTTGTATCCGAAGCTGTCTGATTCATTTATTGTCCAAAGGTTAGCTCCGCCAACGGGGAAAATTTCAATGGTTCTTGATACAGATACGTTTAACGAAATCGATGATCAATTCGCGGTAGCGTATTCCTTGCTCTCGAATGAAAGAATGGAAGTGGAGGCGTTATACGCCGCGCCATTCTTCAACGAATTATCCAGCAGCCCAGGGGATGGCATGACGAAAAGCTATAACGAGATTCTAAAAATCCGCAAGCTCTTGAAGCGCGAAGACGTGCCGGCCTATCGCGGTTCCGAGCAGTATTTGCCAGGGGAGTCCTCACCGGTTGAGAGCGATGCGGTGGAAGACCTGATCGAGCGGGCAATGCGGCGCGAGGCGGACAACCCCCTGTATGTCGTTGCCATAGGCGCGATTACGAACATAGCCAGCGCCATACTTAAACAGCCAAACCTCATCGAAAAGATCGTCGTGGTCTGGTTAGGCGGCCATACGCTCGATTGGGGAGATACAAGAGAGTTTAATTTAGCCCAGGATTTGCACGCCTCCCGAGTGATTATGGACAGTGGCGTGCCGTTAGTGCTTATCCCTTGCATGGGCGTGGCTTCGAATCTGCGGACAACGTTGTCCGAAATTCGCGATTATGTCCGCCCGGAAGGGGAACTCGGGCAATATTTGTTCGAGACGTACCGCGATTGCGCGGATGATCATTATGCCTATTCCCGCGTGATCTGGGATATCTCAACCATTGCCTGGCTCAATAATGCGAATTGGGGGCCGTCACAGCTAATACCAAGCCCTCGGATTTCTGATGATTTCCGTTGGAGTATAGATCCGTCCAGGCATCTTATTCGTTATGTTCGGTATATGGACAGGGATGCGGTGTTTAAGGATTTGTTCTTGAGAATCAAGCAATTCCGGTAATTCCTACTAGGAAGGAATAGGCGCCTTGCACACTGCAAAGCGCCTATCGAACGTATGGGGGATCGCGATGACTAACGTGCTTAAGATCGATCAATATTTGGAGAGCAATCAATTTCTATTTCATATCGAGCCTTATCGGCTTGGAGACGGAACCCATATTCCGCTGCATCGCCATGAATTCGTAGAGCTTGTATTTATAAGCCAAGGAGCGGGGCTTCACGAGTATGGGGGCCATACGTTTCCGATTGCAGCCGGAGACGCGTTTATTATTGAGCCTGGAATGGATCATGCGTACACGATTGACCACCGGGAAGGCATGGAGGTGGTGAACGTCTTATTCGTACCGTCATTGCTCGAGCGGGAACTCGCCGCGCTCGCCGGCGTTACTTCTTTTATCGACTTTTATTACATGGAGCCGTTCTTGCGCGCCGAAGTTTCCTTCCAAGCGAAGTTAACCTTATCGCCCGGGCAAATGCTTGATATTCGCGGGTTATTGGAACAGCTTATGAAGGAATACAGGCAGAAGGAGAGCGGGTATCAGTTTCTGATCAAATCCAAGCTGATCGAATTGTTTATCGTGCTGAGCCGCATGTATGTGAGCACCCGGAATCACTCCTTGCCCTCTTTGCACAATGATGAGGAGATTATTCTTCAGATCTGCGAGTTTATTAAACGCCATCAGTCGCATCCTTTGTCGCTGGAACAAATCAGCCAGATGGCGGGCATGAGCCAAAGCAAGTTTACGCTGTTGTTCCGGCAAGTGACCGGGCAATCCTTCGTGGAATACCGCAATATGCAGCGGATTCAGCTAGCCAAGCAATTGCTCGCCGCAACCAATGATAAGATTGCCCGGATTGCCTTGGAAACCGGGTACGATGATCTAAGCCACTTCAATCATGTATTTAAGAAAGTAACGGGAGAGACGCCTAGTCAATTCAGAAAACAAAGGAAGTCCAATTCGTAGCTTAAGCCAGTCGAGGGAATAATCCTCCGGCAATCACTTGACCTTTTAGAAAACCGCTTCCGTCCGTACATAAATGATTAGCTCCATTAAAAGTCGTGCCGTCCGGCATGTAGATAATAGCAAGCGCCCGGCGCGGCTTGTCGGTGTTGTTGGCATGGGCGTAATGGAAAGTAAGGCCGTCATGGAAAGTACAGCTGCCGGCTTTCATCCGCACAACGGCTGCCGTATTGCGGTCAACCTCTTTGGCACCGTCGTCCGCAAAGATATCTTTCGGATCTACAAGGTCGATCGTTTTCAAGTTTTTGATCTTCTGAGATTTCGGCACCATCATCATGCAGCCGTTATTCTCGTCCACGTCATCCAGCGCAATCCAAATGGATAAAGCGCCTGATTCATTCATTGGCCAATACGGAAAATCTTGATGCCATGGGGTAGCTTTGGAATCCTGAGGCATCTTGAGCAGGGCATGATCGTGGAATAGCCGAATGCCATTGGCGCCCGTTAACTGCCTGGCAGCTTCCGCAAAACGGCGGGACAATACAAAACGCGCCATTCCGCCATGATCCCGCCATGTATTAACCCGTTGATTCAATACTCTGTAATATAAATCCCCCGAAGCGGCCGTTTGAGTGGATCTCCCGTCCTGCACCATCATCGTCTCGTCCAGGTAGCTTCGAAGTTCCTCCAGTTCTTCCTCCGATAACATATTATCGATCTGTACAAAGCCGTTCTCCCGGTAATATTGCACTTGCTCATCCGTAATGGTTTTGAGGTTGTCTAACATGCGGATCACCCTTTCGGTTCGTGTGAATTCCTCTCTATCATATAGGCCGGCAAGCTTCTATTCTTGGTGAATTAACCAAAAAAACAGGGGGAAACCGCCAAGCGGTTGGCGCGGGTTATCGGCAGCTTCGCTTGTATTCCACGGGAGTCATGCCCGTAATCAACTTGAACTTTTTATAAAAGTAAGATTCGCTTTCAAAGCCGCATTCCAAGCAGATGGAGCCGATCGTTTCATTCGTCAGCATTAGCTTTTCTTTAGCCAGCATTATTTTTTTGATCAGCAAATATTCGCTCACGTTCATGCCCGTGTGCCGTTTGAATACCCTCGAGAAATGGGCGGAGGTGACAGATGCTCTTGCAGACAAATCTGTTAAGCTCATCTCCCGCGCACCGACATTCGACTCGATATAATCGAGAATGGCGCGGATCCAGGCAGGTTCCACGCTGCTGCCGCTGCTCGAATGTTCAAGCTCCGGGACAGCCATTCGGTTCAACGCGATCAGCCAATCGTATAACCGGACGGCAATAGCGGCCCGATAGTTAGGAAGTCGGTTATTCCATTCCTCTTGCATGAGGTCTATGGTGCGGGAGAAATAAGCTTGTTCTTCTAACGTCGTGTCTAGCTTATAGTTTTTCGATTTCCTTGCCTGTTCGAAGCAACGAAGCAAAGATTGGGAATCACCGAACTCTAGCGGCTGAATGAGCCGCGGGGCGAAGAAAATCGCGCTTGAGGTGATCGGCGACAGCTCATCGGGAAACGCGCGGTGAACGGTATTGCCGGGAATAAGAAATATGTCGCCCGGTTTCATCTCGTAAAAGCCGTGGTTGATGAAAAAAGTACCTTTGCCGGAATAAACCCAAACCATTTCATACCAGTCATGCAGATGATCGGGAAGCTCGCTTTCGGGAGATTTCGTATCTTTATAGACCAGACTGAACGGAAATAGGGCGGAATCCTCGAATCGTTTATGTATGGTTTGCAAGGCTGTAACCTCCTGCATGGGATCTTTACCTCTAACAATAGCAAAACAGAGCATGAAATAACAGAATTAGAGCGTTTTCATGTGTAATTATGATGAGCTAAAATGAGGATATATAAATTTGCAATCAGGAGTGAGGACACATTGAAATATAGAGCATTAGGCAACACGGGAATGGATGTATCCGTCCTTAGCTTTGGAGCCTCGTCGCTAGGTGCCGTATTCCGACCGACGGATGATAGGGAGAGCATCCGGACGGTACACGCAGCTTTGGATGCAGGCATTAATTTCATTGATGTTTCTCCCTATTACGGCCTTACAAAAGCAGAGACCGTACTTGGCAAGGCTATTAAGCAGGTCCCGCGGGATCAATTCTATCTATCGACGAAGGCTGGGAGATACGGTCCGGATGCGTTTGATTTCCGTCGCAGCACGATTATGGCTAGCGTAGAAGAAAGCCTTCAGCGCCTGCACACGGATTATCTGGATATCTTATTCCTGCATGACGCGGAATTTGTAGAACCTGCAATCCTCTATGAGGAAGCGATCCCTGCCTTGCGGCAATTAAAGCGGGAAGGAAAGATCCGAAATACGGGGATTTGCGGCCTGCCGCTTGGTTTGTTTGAAGCGTTTCTTCCGCAAGCTGAGTTCGATGCTATCATCTCGTATTGCCATTATTCCTTAAACGATACGACCCTTGAGAGAATCCTGCCCTTGCTGGAAGAGAAGAGAACCGGGCTTGTGAATGCCTCTCCGTTGTCCATGGGACTCCTCGGAACACGCGGCACACCGGATTGGCATCCGGCAAGCGAGCGGTTGAAAGCTGTTTGCAAGCAGGCTGCCGAGCATTGCGAGGCTCAAGGGGAGAATATTGCAAAGCTTGCGGTGCAATTCTCGACCCGGAACGAACAAATACCAACAACTTTGGTTAGTACGGCCAATCCTTCCAATATCGTTAACAACGCCAAGTGGGTGGATGAAAAGATTGACGAGGAGTTGCTGGAGGAAGTCCGGGCAATTCTTGAGCCTGTACGGGATGAGACATGGGATAGCGGCATTCCATTATATAACAGGCAACGGGAGGACTTGGCATGAAGGGGATCGTGTGCGAGCAAATCGGGCATTTCAGCTATGCGGAACTGGAAGAACCTGTTTTTACCGAAGGCGAAGCAATTGTACGCATAAGCAGAGTTGGCATTTGCGGGACCGACCTCCATGCTTATAAGGGCAATCAGCCTTTTTTCCAATATCCGCGTATTCTGGGGCATG
This sequence comes from Paenibacillus glycanilyticus, assembly GCF_030161375.1. Classification (GTDB taxonomy): domain Bacteria; phylum Bacillota; class Bacilli; order Paenibacillales; family Paenibacillaceae; genus Pristimantibacillus; species Pristimantibacillus glycanilyticus_B. Next base: position 92,675 of record NZ_BSSQ01000028.1, on the reverse strand, counting down.
AGCTGTCCGGAATAATTGAACAAATCGGAGCTAACGAAGAAGGCCTTCAGCCAGGCGATCAAGTCAGCGTTATCCCTTATTTGCATTGCGGAGATTGCGTGGCTTGCCTAGCGGGCAAGACAAACTGCTGCACGGCGATGAAGGTACTAGGCGTTCATGCGAACGGGGGCATGCAAGAGAAGATTTCCGTACCCGTTACCCATTTGCTGAATGCGAACGGATTAACGCCGGAGCAGGCGGCGGTTGTTGAACCGTTCAGTATTGGCGCACACGCGATCCGGCGGTCGGGATTACAAAAAGGCGACACGGTGCTTGTGATCGGGGGAGGTCCAATTGGGCTTGGAATTATGGCGCTTGCGAAACAGAAAGGCGCAATCGTGATTGCCATGGATGTCCAAAGCGAACGTCTGGCGTTCTGCACGAGCTTCGTGAAAGCGGATTACGCCGTTAACGCATTGGAGAATCCATTGGCTGAGCTGGAAGCCATAACAAACGGCCAATATCCAATTATCGTATTTGATGCGACCGGCAATGCCAATTCGATGTCCGCTGCGGTCCGTTACACGGCCCATGGAGGAACCCTAGTATATGTAGGGTTGGTAAAAGGCGATCTATCCTTCGACGACTCGGAGTTTCACAAACGGGAGCTGACGATTATGGGAAGCCGCAATGCCACCAAAGCGGATTGTCGGCAGGTGGTAGATTTTGTACGTGCCGGAGGGATAGACGTCGACCGTTATATTACGCATCAGGTACCGTTTAGCGAAATGATCGAGCATTTCGACTCGTGGCTGGATCCGGCGAACAAGGTGATCAAAGCTATGATCCGGTTGCCGTAGGGAAGGGAGAAGCACGCGATGCGAATCGATGCCCATCAGCATTTCTGGAAGTATAATGAGCAGGATTATGACTGGATGTCCGATCGGCATAAGGCAATACAGGTTGATTACATGCCGGAGCAGCTAAAGCCATTGCTGGAAAAGGCCGGATTCGACGGTTCTATTGCGGTTCAGGCGAGACAATCGCTTCAGGAAACGGAATGGCTGCTGGATCTCGCGGTTCAGCATCCTGAGATCAAGGGGGTAATCGGCTGGGTAGATTTATGTTCCCCGGAGATTGGCATTCAGTTAGAGAAGGTTGGCAATCATCCTCTGCTTAAGGGAGTCCGGCATGTTGTCCATGATGAACCGGATGAACGCTTCATCTTAAGAGACAGCTTTATGAATGGCATTGCTGCCCTTGAACAATACGGTTTAACCTATGATCTTCTGCTATTCCCCAAACATTTGCCTTATGCGGCCAGGCTCGCCGAGAAGTTCCCTAACCAGCCGTTTGTGCTTGACCATTTGGCGAAACCGGATATCGCAAATGGCCGATTTCATCCATGGGAGCAGGATTTGGCAGCGCTTGCGGCGTATTCGAATGTGTACTGCAAATTATCGGGCATGGTGACGGAGGCGAATTGGGGGAACTGGAAGCAAGAAGATTTTACCGCATATTTGGATACAGTATTCCGGTGCTTCGGAACGGACAGGTTGATGATTGGTTCCGATTGGCCGGTTTGCACGTTAAGCGGTTCTTATGAACAGACGATAAATATAGTGAAAAGCTACTTGCAACAATTCGATAAAGAGGAACAAGCACTTGTGCTTGGAGAAAACTGCGCGCGATTGTACGGAATAAGGGAGTAAAGGAGCAATTATAGATGAAGCTGCAATATAATCGTCCATCAAGCAAGTGGACGGATGCATTACCAACGGGAAACGGCCGCCTGGGCGCGATGATGTTCGGCGGAACGGAAACGGAACGGATTCAGTTAAACGAAGACACGTTATGGTCCGGCGGGCCTCGCAACGGCGATAATGAACATGCGGCTACCGTGCTTCCGGAAGTTAGAAGATTGATCGGGGAAGGGCAATATGCGGCAGCCGATTTGTTATGCAAACAGATGATGGGGCCGTATACGCAATCCTATTTGCCGATGGCGGATCTATACGTGAAGTTTCTGCACGGGAACACGATGAAAAATTACCGGAGGGCGCTTCATCTCGAAGATGCCACCTCAACGGTAGAATACCAGATTGGCAACGTGATTTACACAAGACGGTTGTTTGTCTCCTATCCGGACCAAGTTGCCGTGCTTCGTCTTGAAGCAAGCGCTCCGGGCAAGCTGCATTTCCTGGCGCGTCTCGAAAGTCCGCTGCGATATGAGACCGCTTTCGAAGAGAATTGTCTCGTTCTTAGAGGCGATGCGCCGGAGCAGGTTGATCCAAGTTATTACGAGACGGACATGCCGCTCCGTTACGGCAAGCCAGGCAGTGCAAACGCGATGCGGTTTGATGGCCGGCTAACCGCACAGCTTGAAGGCGGACAAGCTACTTATGGCCATGACGGTTTGCGCGTGGAAGGCGCAACGGCGGTGACGCTTATTTTTAGCGCGGCTACAAGCTTTAACGGTTACGACCGCTTGCCCGGAACGGAAGGCAAGGATGAATCGGCGGAAGCTGCCGGATATCTTGAGAATGCCGGGAAGTTCTCTTATGAGGCTTTGCTTCAAAGACATACGGAGGACTATCAGGTATTATTCAAACGAGTCGAATTAAGCCTTGGGGAATCGGCTGTTCCGCCTGAGTACCCGACAGATGCGCGGATTCGGGATTTTGGAGCCAATGATCCGGGTCTAGTAGAACTGCTCTATCATTATGGCCGCTATTTAATGATCGCCAGCTCGCGTCCAGGGACGCAACCGGCCAATCTGCAAGGGATTTGGAACGAGGAGACCCGAGCTCCGTGGAGCAGCAACTGGACGCTTAATATCAACGCCGAAATGAACTATTGGCCGGCAGAAACTTGTAATCTTGCGGATTGTCATACGCCATTGCTCGATTTCATTGAGGGCTTGTCCCGTAACGGTCACAAGACGGCAGAGACGAATTATGGCGCAGCAGGCTGGACCGCGCATCATAACAGCGACATTTGGCGTCATTCCTCGCCGGTTGGCGATTATGGGCACGGCGATCCGATCTGGGTGATCTGGCCGATGGGCGGCGTATGGCTATGCCAGCATTTATGGGAGCATTACGCTTTTGGTTTGGATAAGAAGTATCTACGGGAGAAGGCGTACCCGATTATGAAAGGCGCGGCTTTATTTTGTCTGGATTGGCTGCATGAAGATAAAGAAGGTTATCTGATTACTTCTCCCTCGACCTCCCCGGAGCATAAATTTAAGACACCGGAGGGTGGTCTAGCTGGAGTTAGTGCGGCATCCACAATGGATCTATCGCTCATCTGGGATCTATTTACGAATCTGATTGAGGCGTCCACGATCCTTGAGATCGATGAGCCGTTCAGGGAAGGTTTACTTGACGTGCGAAGCCGTCTGCATCCTTTGCAAATTGCGGCTAACGGAAGACTGCAGGAATGGTCCCGCGATTTCGAAGACGAAGACCAGCATCACCGGCATGTATCCCATTTGTTCGGCGTATATCCGGGCCGCCAATTCTCGTGGCAAGATACGCCGGAGCTTATGGAAGCAGCTGAGCGCTCGCTCGAAATTCGCGGAGACGGTGGCACCGGTTGGAGTCTGGGATGGAAGGTTGGATTATGGGCGAGATTCGGGAACGGTAACCGCGCATGGGGGCTGATCGCCAATTTGTTGACGCTCGTAGACGCAGGCGAGACAAATTATCATCAGGGTGGCGGCGTATATGCGAATTTGTTTGATGCCCACCCGCCATTCCAGATTGACGGCAACTTTGCGGCGACTTCTGGTATCGCAGAGCTATTGCTGCAATCCCATCAGAACGTTATTCATCTGCTTCCGGCGCTTCCCGATGCTTGGCCGTCCGGCCATGTGAAAGGGTTGCGGGCTAGAGGCAATTATGAGGTATCGATTCAATGGGAAGAAGGCAAGGTGCTAAACTCCACAATTGTTGCCGGAGCAGGCGGATTGTGCAAAGTACGCGCTAATGCCCCGTTATCCGTTGAGTCGGAAGACGGCGAGGTTATAGCGGAACAAAATCAAGATGGCACAATAGCGTTTGAGACGGTTCCGGGCGGCCGATACCGATTGTTTCGCGCTTAATTGCAGAAGGTAATCTTTTGCAGGCAGCGAATAGAATTACCGAACTTATCCATTTTGACGTTATTATTAAGAGAAGGGGAATATCCAACATGCTAGATCAGACAGCCATCAGCCAGATTAAAGCGACGATTAGAAAAAGCGTAGTTAACAACGAAGTGGCCGGCGCGAATTTCATGGTCATTAAAAATGGCGAAGAAGTTTTTTATCATGAAGACGGTTTAGCCGACCGTGAATCGGGCCGCCGGATATCCCGGGATACGATCTTCCGCCTGTACTCCATGACCAAACCGGTTACGGCAACCGCCGTTATGATCCTGGTGGAACGCGGCGAGATCGATTTGTTTGATTCCGTAAGCCAATACCTACCCGGCTTCAAGAATCAGAAGTTTGAACGGGACGGGGAATTGGTTCCGGTGGAGCGGGAGATGAATATTCATGATCTGCTCGACATGACATGCGGCTTGGTATACGGAGGTAGCCATGCGGCCGGACAAGCAACGGAAGCTTTGTTTAGAGAAATTGGCGCGCGGTTGTTAGGGGACGAACCGCTAGGAACGGTAGACGCGATGAATAGGCTAGGCGAAGGCCCGCTTGCTTTCCAGCCGGGAACCTCCTGGGCTTACGGCACGTCGGCCGATGTGCTTGGCGCAGTCGTCGAAGTCGTTAGCGGCATGCGCTTTGGCGAATTTCTTCAGAAGGAAATGTTTGGACCACTCGGCATGTTGGATACCGGGTTCTGGCTTCCGGAAGAAAAGAGAGCGCGTCTTGTTAACTCGTATGCCACTGAAACAGACGGGATGAGCCTCTTCACCGGCAACCATCTGGGCATTATTCATCAAATGGACCGTAACCCGGCGTTTGAGTCGGGCGGCGCGGGACTTGTATCCACCATTGATGACGCGGCTAAATTTACGACCATGCTGCTAAACAAAGGCAGCCTGAACGGCGTTCAAATCTTGCGTCCCAGAACAGTTGAATATTTGACGTCCGGAACGCTAAATGCCCGTCAGCAGCTTGCATTTGAGAATTGGCATACGTTAGCCGGCCATAGCTACGGCAATCTAATGCGCGTTATGGTCGATACAACAACCGCCGGCATATTGGCTAGCCCGGGCGAATACGGCTGGGATGGCTGGCTTGGCGTCTATTTCGCAAACTTCCCGGCTGAGGATCTAACGATTCTGGTTATGATTCAGAAGAAGGATGCAGGTACCATTCCGCTTACGCGCAAGCTGCGAAACATTGTGCTTAGCACGTTGTAAATAGGGAAACGCTGCTGCGCATCAGGCGCAGCAGCGTTTTTTTTATTCTAAATGTCCGGGTAATTCCGAGTCATATAGGCAATATAAGATTCCGCAAAGATAAGGTCCTGAATCGCTTCTTTGGCCGTACAAGGCGCATCTCGCTCACCGCGGACGGCAGCGAGGAAGTTGCGGGCTTGGTTGCGCATGGCGGAAAGGTTTGGCAGGATCGGCTCATACGTAATGGCTTCTTCAGCGGAGGCGTTATCTTTCTTGATCGTTACCTTGCCCGCCCGTTGCCGTGCTAGCGGAGCAGGCAAATCTATGCGGATATAACCTTGACGAAAGCCGACCACGATCTGTTCTTCCCATTCATGGGAGGTATGATAAGGCGCCATTTCAAGAGTAATCGTAACTCCGCTGTCGCTCTCGCCGTTCAGAAGGATTCCGCGGCGGTCACCAAAGGTAAGACGGTAATTCTCGCCGAGCAGATGACGGAACATATTCACTTGATGAATATAATAATTGACGAAGTTGTCCAGCATATCCGTCATCTTGCCCGTATATCCATCCGGGCCTTGCTCTAGTCTAAGCGGGGGATACGGCTCATTGCTGCTCAGCGGTTGATCGGCGCCGCTAACCCAATCGCCCGGCGGCATTGTAATCCTTATATATTGCAAGTCGCCGAAATGGCCGCTTTCTTTCCATTGTTCTATAATCCGCTTCGCATATTCGACGGCAGGATCGGACCGCTTATGGTAGCCGACCATATGCAATACGCCATTTTGTTCGCCGATTTGCACCATCTTGGTTCCTTCCCGTACCGTGAGACAAAGGGGTTTCTCCGTTAGTACCGGAATGCCGGCCCGCAAAATATCCGGGATCATATTCGGATGGTTACGGAATGGCTGCGGTGCGACAATCGCATCCACTTTGGATTGCTCCAGTAAAGCTAGATGGCTATCGTATAATTCAGGCACGCCATAACGGCTGGCAACCAGTTGAGCCATCTCCCGCCGAGGTTCCGCGATAGCTACAACCTCGCATTCCTCTTTCAGGACAGCATAATTAGACAGATGCGCCATTTGTCCCATGCCGCCTACGCCCGCAAAACCAATGCGCAGTTTTTTGTTCATGTGGTTTACTCCTTTGCCGGTCCATTATTTTCGAATAGATAAAGTCCGTCTTTGCCTGGTGCAACAATGTCCGGATACCCGTTGCCGGTAAGATCCTGGACCCAGAAATAAATGCCTGTCCCCGAAGCCTCTCCCGCAGGGCCATAGTCAATAACGAACTTATCAAACCGACCGCCATTCACCCGGTAATAATAAAGACCGATCGGGTCATGCGCTCCGGGATCTCCGTCATTATGGGCACGGTAACGTTTGCCTGTTACAAGCTCCAGTTCGCCGTCGAGGTCAAGATCAACAAGCCAAAGGTCATGGAATTGCGACGCGCTATCGTCAATCGTATGCCGGATCCAGCTGCGCGTTCCTTCTTCCGATTGGCGTTGCTCGTACCAGTGGAGACCATAATCATGCGCTTGTCCGACGATCAGATCGATAAGACCGTCGCCATTAACGTCATGTCCAAGCACGGGAACGCTGGCCGAACCAAGCGACCATTCGGCGTGGAACATCCATGGAGTTTGATAAGGATCTTCGGGCTGCTCCAGCCAGCCATGACTCAACACGATGTCCATGCGCCCGTCACCGTTAATATCAACAAAACCCATGCCATGCCCGCTAGGCGCTTCGCCAATAACTACCTTTAAAAATTCACCGGTGCCTTTGCCTTCAGCGTCTCTCAATAGCTTATAGAAGGCTTGAGGTTCATTTGGCGTATTGGGGAATATCTCGGGCACGCCGCAACCGTCGATATCATAGAAACGGATCGTTTCGATATTGCCGCAGCGGTCGATATCAATCGTTTCCCACTCTTCGTCTTTCCTTCCCGGATTGCGGCGCCATCTTAGCGTCTCGGTAAACCAGGAGCCGGTGATCAGATCCATCCAGCCGTCTCCGTCTACATCCATTGGATAATCCGAAAAATCATCATGGTATTCGCCGATTGCTTCCACGTCGCAGATAGGATGCCGCAATGCGTAATCGGGACCTTCATACCAATAAGCTCCGCTTACAATGTCTGATATCCCGTCATTATTAACGTCAAATACGGCGCATGCTTCGTATGGATCATCCGAGAGCTTTCGTTTTGTGAACTCGGTCATTGGGAAACCTCCTGCACTCGTTACTATTGCTTATTGCAAAAGACGACGAAATAGATTTAGATAATTGTATACGTTTGCTAACTTGAAAATACCGGAGTTTCAGCCTGTTCTCAATCCTTGTTCTTGCGAATCAGGCTATTCATTCTTGCGAAATGAGAGGAATAACAGTGGAGATTACCTCACGGTTTCTAAGTTCGGCTTCATTAATTGCAAGCGGGGAGTTTCTATGCGACGAGTCAAATCCTTTTCTTCATCCGCTTCATCGCCACGAGACGTATAGCGAACTGCTTTTTATAGAAGAAGGCAAAGGCAACTTTGTGATTGACGATTTGACTTATAAGATCGAAGCGGGGACCGTCTTGCTCTATCATCGGGGAATCTGGCATGAAGAGTTGTCTACGCATTATCCGTTTCGTGCTACTTATTTTGCGTTTAAAAATTTGCAGGCGAAAAATTGTCCAAAAGACTTTTTTCTAACCCCCGATAAACGGCCGATTATTAATCTTGGAAATAAAGCTGAAGATCTCGCGGTTGTGATCCGGGAATGCCATGCGGAATTCCAATCCGAGAAGCCGGAATCTCTCACAGCCGCGAATCATTGGTTTGGTTTGCTCCTCGTGCAGCTGAACCGCCAGTTGGCGGGAGATTTCAAGGAACGAAGTTCCTTCAAACCTGCGGAAGCGGCCGTTATGAAGGCAAGGAGTTATATGGAAGAAAACTACCAACTGCCCATCACTCTTGATTCGCTCGCCAAGATTACGTTAGTCAGCAAATATTATTTATCGCATTTGTTCCAGCAGGAGGTTGGCATGTCTGTCATCCAGTTCCTGATCCGATGCCGAATGGAGGCCGCGAAGCGGTATTTGCTAATGACGGATCGTCCGGTGAAGGAAATTGGAGAGCTGGTGGGCTATCAGAGCGAGACGACATTTCATGCGATATTTAAGAAGATGAACGGGCTTACTCCGGGGAATTACCGCGAGAATGAAGGGAATAAACGGGATCTTTAGCAGAAGGGGAGATGGCTATGGCAACGGATCCGCTTGCGGAAACGGGCACGTATGGCTTCCGGTTTACGACGCCGGAGCAATTAGCTTTGTGCCAATTGTTTGCGATCGGCAAAGACATCGTTCAAGATCCTCACTATTATTGGGACGGGTTGATTCGAACGGATGGACCGCTTCTCTTATTTCAATACACGCTGGACGGGGAAGGCTGTTATGAGAATGGCGGGCAATCCTGCCGGATTAGGGCGGGACAAGCTTTTATGACGGAGATTCCTGGCGATCACCGCTATCATTTTCCAACTGACGGCACGTGTTGGTCCTTCATCTTTGTGTTAATGCGGCCGACGATTATTTTTCCGAATTGGGAGGAAGTAAAGCGTCAGCTAGGGGAAACGCCTCATTTGCCTCAAGGAAGCCGGCCTATTCGTCTACTGCACAACATGTGGGAGGAAGCAAAGTCCGGCCGGCTCAAAGATCCGTTTACAGCCTCGTCTTTTGTGTTTCAGTTTATATCGGAGTTGTGCCGATTTGCGCTCGCTCCGGAGGAGCACGCCCGCGATTGGCCGCTTAAAGTACAAGAAGCGGTTGCTTATATCGATGAACATTTCAAGAATATGATCAGCCTCGATCAATTGGCGGAACAACTTGGTTTATCCAAATACCATCTGCTTCGTTTGTTCACCAGATCGGTTGGTTTGTCGCCAAATGATTATTTAAACCAAGTTCGGATTACGGAAGCAATGAGGCTGTTGCAAGAGACGGAGTGGAGCGTGGAGCGGATTGCCAAGCAAGTTGGTTATTCGGGCGGCAGCTACTTCATTAAATGGTTCCGCAAAATAACGGGAGAGACGCCGGGCCATTATCGCTCTGGTAAAGGACAGCTTGTCTATAACCGTGTGTATTTCGATTTGTTGTAATTCGGGAACCGCAATATATTGCTATAATTGAAGCTAGATTACTGTAGAGTGCGTATTCTAATTGCGATTAATATAGAGACATGGAAGCAATTCATTCTTATGAAATGGAAAGCGGGAGGTCTCTATGAACCATCATGCATTTGCCCCAACTCCGCCGCTTGGGTGGAACAGCTGGGATTGTTACGGCGCTACCGTAAGAGAAGAAGAAGTTCGCGGGAACGCGGCTTATATGGCGGAATATCTGAAACCTTATGGCTGGGAATATGTCGTTGTGGATATCCAATGGTATGAACCGGGCGCCGTGTCTGACTTATACCGTCCTTTCGTCAGATTGGAGATGGATTCCTATTCGCGGTTGATGCCGGCGGTTAACCGCTTCCCGTCCGCCGATGGCGGTCAAGGCTTCAAGCCGCTTGCGGATTATGTACATAACCTCGGGCTGAAATTCGGCATTCATATTATGCGGGGGATTCCGCGCCAAGCCGTTCACGACAACACGCCTATAAAAGGCACGTCGGTTACGGCCCGGGACATTGCCCACACCTGTTCCTTCTGCGGCTGGAATACGGATATGTATGGGGTTGACGCTTCCAAGGAAGGCGCGCAAGAGTACTATAATTCTCTCTTCGAGCTGTATGCCGAGTGGGGCGTTGATTATATTAAAGTGGATGATATCGCTGACTCTTGGCTGCATGGCGGAGCCCACTTGGGAGAGATCGAGCTGATCCGTAAGGCTATCGAGCATGTTGGACGTCCAATTGTACTGAGTCTTTCCCCGGGGCCCGCGCCAGTCAAACATGCCGATTTCCTGGAGGATAACGCTAATATGTGGCGGATGACCGACGATTTCTGGGATCGCTGGCCGCTTCTCCTCGACATGTTCGACCGCTGCAAAACGTGGGAAGGACGCCCGAAGCCGGGCTGCTGGCCCGATTGCGATATGCTTCCGCTTGGCCGCATAGGGGTTCGCTGCTCCCATCCGGATAGAATGACCAGATTTACTCGGGACGAGCAAGTAACGATGATGACGTTATGGTCGATATTCCGTTCTCCTCTAATGATGGGCGGCGAGATGCGGGATAATGACGAGTGGACGTTGTCGCTGCTGACGAACCGGGAAGTGCTGCATATGCACCGCACCAGCTTTGGGGCGCGGCAGGTGTCGCGTGATGGAGACCGTGTCGTCTGGTCGGCGCAAGGCAGCGATGGAGAACATTATGTTGCTTTGTTCAATACGGGAGAAGAAGAGGCAGAGGTGGCCGTCACTTTGCGCGAGTTGGGACTGGATGGCGAAGCTCTTGTACAGAACCTATGGAGCGGTGAGGTTTTGGGAACGCGGACCGAGACATTATCCGCTGTTATTGCTCCGCATGGTGCGGCTTTGTATAGACTGGGTTAATATTAATAAGCAAAATGATGAGAAAATCCGCGTAATGCGGATTTTTTCTTTTTTAGGCTTCTTGATTGTTGCAGAACTTTCCAATGATTGGAACGTATAAGAAAAGCGAAGATATGAGCGACAACGGGTTCAGGCCACAATACAAAGTTATTAGAGATAAGGGGGGCGAAATATTGAAAAGCTACAAGGTTATAGCCATATTGGCCATTATATTGTTAATGATATCCGTAAGCATGAATGTAATTAATCACCGTAATAATCAAAAGAAAGAGAATTATGAGACTGCCGTTGACGTTGCTTTAAGCAATTATCTGTCACATTATAATACGGGTTCCATTGATCGGTCACTTACACGAGTAATCACGGATAGAAAAGTATACTTTGGCGAGGTAGGAAGACCGGTTAATTTTTTGGCGAGAGATTTCCAAGAACTAAGTAATATGCATCGAGAATTAACGCTGATGTATGGACCTTTATTTTCTTTTAAAAACTACAACCAGATTAGCAGTATAAGTACTGACCCCAACATCTTTGATATGCTTGCTAATTTTTCGTCGTTTTTTGATTATTTGTATGAGAATAATTCTGACTCGATTGCAATTGAAGATGAACAACTATATATAAGCTTTAATAAATTAACAGATGAAGAACGGAATGGGATAGAAATTATAGCTGAAATAACCGGAGAACTTGAAAAAGTCAGAAGCGAAAGTTCTCAAAACAAAGCATTAATGGATTATTTAGAGGATTACATGCTAAAAAGCGCGGAATACTTTCATACTCCAGAAGTACAGGAGAAAGTTGCTGCTTTTGAAAGTATAAGAATAAAATTAATACCTAACATGGAAAGCGACATTGGATAGATCTGGAACTCACTTTTAGGGTAATTAGGAGGTAGTGTCATGGAACGAAAACATTTGTTTAACGAAATGGTTGCGGAGTACGACAAATATAGACCTAACTATCCTGACGAGTTATTTGTTGATATCGCGAATTTCGCAAATTTGAAGAGTTCGGATCACATTCTTGAGATCGGATGCGGCACGGGGCAGGCGACAAGCGGATTCGTGCATAATGGATTCGGGCGGATCACATGCGTCGAGCTTGGAGATCAACTGGCGGCATTTACGAGAGAAAAATTCAAGCATAAACCCGGTATTCAGGTTATTCAATCCGACTTCGAATCGTGGGATAGCGGGAATGAGAGATTTGATTTGGCGATTTCGGGGACGGCTTTTCATTTTATCCAGCCGCAAGAGCTTGGTTACCGGAAAGTATATGATGTGCTGAAGCCTCAAGGGAATAAGGCCTTTTTCTGGACGGTTCATGTTCCTGGCTATGATGAGATGTCCGTTCAGATTCGGGAGATCTACAGAAAATATGCTCCGCAGCTCGACGATTCCACAAATCCCACCATGGAGGAAACGATTCAAGCGAGAACGCAACTAACGGTGAAGGAAGGGCTATTTCAACAATTGGAGGTCAAAACGTACAGATGGGAGCATGCCTATTCCGCCACCGAGTATATCGCGTTATTAAATACAAACTCCAGACATCGGCTGGTCCAAGATGATATTCGAGGTAAATTGTTTGACGAGATGAAGGAAACAATTGATCGTTTTGGCGGTACCATTAGAAAGCCGCAGGCAGTCATTCTATTTATGGCAAAGAAACGAATTAGATAGATTACAAGAGGCAATGAACCATTTTCTGCTAGATGACAAACCTAGTAGGTACAAGTCCAAAATCTTTCACGCTAACTTCATATGGTATTGCATCACATATGGAGGTGCTGGTATTGGGTTGTCTCAAGAAACGCCGTAAACATGTTGGCAAAAAGCGTCATAAAAGATGCTGCCGTAAAATAATCGTGAAAAAAATTATTAAAGGAACCAGAGGCCCGCGAGGACCTCAGGGAACTTCGGGAGATCCGGGTGCTCAAGGCCTTCCGGGACCTCAAGGTGCTACGGGTCTTCAAGGGCCTCAAGGACACAGCGGACCTTCCGGTTTAACAGGTCCGGCAGGTCTAACCGGTTCAACAGGCTTAACAGGTCCTTCCGGCTTAACAGGTCCAGCAGGCTCGACTGGTCCAACTGGCCCGACGGGCGCAACGGGTCCCGCAGGCCCTCAGGGGCTAATCGGCCTAACTGGCGCAACCGGACCGACCGGACCGGAAGGACCTCCGTTTATTCCTTCTTCTTTATTCGTCAGCAGCACGTTAGAACAAAACATTCCCAGCGGCCCGCAAGGCGGAGGAGAAGGCGGGGCTGTATCGTTTAATAACTCCGTTATTAACGGTACGGCTTTGACTTTCTCGGGTCCTTCAGCGATCACTATTGTAGAGGACGGCGTTTATAGTATCGTGTGGGAAATCTCTCCTCTTGCTCCGATAGAACCTGGATCCGGAATTAGCGTGTTCGCATTATTTGCCGATTCCTTGCTAGTAGCAGGAAGCAATTACGGCAGTCCAAATAATGCAAATCCATATACGGGCCAGGTTATAGCAAGTTTGGGGTCTGGTACGACATTAACGCTGAACCGGTTTGACGATACAGGTGGCGGCGTCGTATTAAACGCTACGATTCTTGGAAATCCAATCATCAATGCATCCATCGTCATCATAAAAATCGGATAATACAACAATCATTGACGCTCCTGCGGGGCGTCGATTTTTATTTGGAGAAAAGTGAAACATTTTGGCTTGTATCCCCGTTTTATTTAACATAAAAGGGAATATGTTGTAGAAGGATGGCTTGTAATAAAAGGAAGGGGCGGCTAACTTGCAATTATACTTTCGGGAAAATTTCTGGAATGCCGGAACGACGGAAATTTTGGATGAGCAAGAGAATCAAATCGGACATCTGGATATGAGAAGCGCATTTAGCTCAGCCATCGATATCTATGATTCCAAAGGCCAATTGCTGTATAACGGGAGATTCCCGTTTTTCTCCGGGAAGTGGGAAGTGAGCGGCGCGGATGAAGAGCAAGTAGGCGTTCTGAGAAGCAGGCTATCGTTTTTCTCCAAGAAATATTCCTATGAGACGATTGGACGCGGTGATTACGAGATTATATCTCCGGCATTCTCGAGAGAGTATGACATTATAGACGAGTCGGAGAATGTAGTCGCTCAGTTCAAGCAAGTGAACGGATGGCTATCTTCGGGTGCTTTTGTCCTCGACAATCAATGTGAATTTCTTGATCCTTATGAACTTGTTGCCGTCATCATCGGCATGCATGCCATTCAAAAAGCAGCAAGCAGCGCGGGTACAGCCGGAACCTGATAAACCTAGAAGACGCCTATGATAGGCGTTTTTTTGTTTAATAATAGAGAAATCAGCGAATGTTACGATACATAAGAAGACGAGAATAACCTATTGGTTTGAAATCGATTTCAATATTTAATAAACAAAATAGACGATGAACCAAGTTTTTAATCCTGTAAATCAGTGGTTTGTTTATGAAAGCGATTAAATTGTTTCTAATCAGGTTATTGAAATCGATTTCAATTCATGCTATTATCCATTTCAGAAAGCATCTGGTTATAACTTCGTGGGGATCTCTTGTCAAACAAGGAGGTGGAGGGACTAATCTGAGGGAAATCAAGTTTAGCAGATTTACATTGTAATCGTATGTTGAATCACTTTTCTTGAGAGGAGCTTGATGCATGATAGCAAGCAAATGGAAACGGATGGCGGCTCAAACGTTGGCTACAGGACTTATTGTCACCAGCTTTACGGGGATTGCCGTGCCAGCCGTAACGGCAGCGCCGGGGGATCCGGTCCGCGTATGGATGACGACAGGCGATAAAAGCAATTTGTTAACCAAACAGCCGGATATCGCATTCGAAACAAACGGTGCGCCGGCCCAGCTTACGATTGATGTAGATGAAAGTACGAAATACCAAACGATTGACGGATTTGGCGGTTCGCTAACGGACTCATCGGCTTATGTCATTTCCCGGATGAAGGATGCAGAGAAAGACGCACTAATGAACAAGTTGTTTAGCCGTGAAGGCGACGGCGTTGGATTTAGTTATTTGCGACTGCCTATGGGCGCAAGCGATTTTGCAACCAGCATTTATACGTATGATGACATGCCTGCGGGAGAGACCGATCCGGAATTGGAGCATTTTTCGATCAAACATGATAGCGCATACATTATCCCGGTACTGAAGCAGGCGCTTGCGATTAATCCGGATCTGAAAATTATGGGAACGCCTTGGAGCGCGCCGGGTTGGATGAAAACAACGGACTCTTCGATAAAAGGGAAGTTGAAAGACGAATATTACGGGGTATACGCCCAGTACTTTGTTAAGTTTATAGAGGCATACGAAGAGGAAGGTATTCCGATTGATGCCATTACGCTCCAGAACGAACCTCATTTCGAGCCCGGTGATTATCCTGGGATGAGGATGGAACCGGAGGATCAGGCGAAATTCGTGAAAGATTATTTGGGCCCAGCCTTCGAGGATGCTAATATCGATACCAAAATCGTGGTCTGGGATCATAACTGGAGCGAACCGGATTATCCGATAAACGTTCTGAATGACCCGGATGCGAACAAATATATTGCCGGCTCCGCATTCCATGGATATGCAGGAAATGTAAATTCCCAGTCTCTTGTCCATGATCAGCATCCGGACAAAGACATCTATTTCACGGAAAGCTCCGGCGGCGAATTCTCGCCTGACTTTGCCGGCAACGTGTTATGGGATACGCAAAACCTGATCATTGGCGCTACCCGCAACTGGGCGCGGACATCGCTCAAGTGGAATGTTGCGCTTGACGAGAAGCACGGTCCGTACGTTGGCGGATGTTCGGATTGCCGAGGGATCGTCACGGTAGACAGCGCAACGGACGAAGTGAAATTTAACGAAGAGTTCTACGCGTTTGGCCAGGCGAGTAAATTTGTCCTGCCGGGAGCTCAGCGGATTAAATCCAATACTTTTGGGTCTGGAAGCATCGAGGATGTTGCGTACATCAATGAGGACGGCTCTAAAGTATTGATCGCCCTAAACTCTTCCAAACAGCCGCAGGAGTTCAAAGTGCGCTATGGATCGCAAAGCTTTAAGTACACGCTTCCCGCGGGAGCCGTAGCGAGCTTTGTATGGACCGGCACGCAGGATGAAGCAGCAGCAATTAGTCCTTACGCCGCGCTGCAAGCCGAGGATTACAATGACATGCAAGGCATCGCGACAGCCGTGACGACAGATACCGGCGGCGGTAAATCCGTCGCATCTTCGGCGGAAGGCAACTATATCGCTTTTGACAATGTCGAGTTTCTGAACGGTACGGCAAGCGTAAAAGCAAGAGCAGCGTCGCAAGGTGGCGGCAGCATAGAGTTCCGGCTCGATCGCCCGGATGGCGCTTATATTGGGGGAGTCGAGCTTACCGATACGGCAGGTGCCTGGATTACCAAAGCCGCCCAGACGGAAGCCGTAACCGGCAAGCACAAATTGTTTGTCGTTTTCCGCGGCAACATTAACTTAAACTGGTTCCAATTCTCCTATGATTATGTGCAAAGCAGTTATAACTATATGAACATTGGCGGCAGCTTCGAAGAAGGCGGCTTAGCCGGATGGAATGGCTGGACCCCTGACGGACAAACTTCTGCCCAGAAAGCGGATCGGGATAATCCAAGAACCGGTTCGTATAAGCTAACTCATTATTTAGGCGGCAGTACGCCTTATGAGCAAACAACCTACCGTACGGTGAAGGTGCCAAACGGGACGTATAAAGCTTCTGTATGGTATCAGAAGGGCGGCGATACGAACATAAGCCTGGAAGCGAAAAAATATGGCGGTTCAGATCTTAGCGTACCTGCCGCAACAACGGCTTACGTAGGCTCATGGACGCAAATCGCCATTCCTGAAATTCAAGTAACAAACGGTCAAGTCGAGCTGGGTATTCATTCCCGCAATAAAGGCGGCGAGTGGGCGGCGTTCGACGACGTGGAATTAACGCCGGTAATAACGAAAGCTCCTATGGCAGCGCAAGGGACTAACCCGCCCGAGACACCCCAAGGCGTTGGCGCCGAGCTCTTGGACGGACATAACATCAAGTTATCCTGGACTTTGGCTGCAAATGCAGCCCGTTATAAAATTTACCGCTCTACAGCGGATTCGCAAGCAACGGCTAACGGTGTCTATCCGGATTACCGGCTTATTGGACTCGCTGACGGCGAAGCTTCGAATTATGTAGATCAAGGCCTTCGCGGCAATCAGGTTTATTCATACCGGATAACAGCCTTCAGCTCTGAAGGGGAGTCTGCGGCAAGTGGCTCGGTTAACGCCACAACCGCAGCAGGTTCGGATAACGTCGCCCCCGCAGCGCCAACCGGTTTAACCGCTGAGCCTGGAATCGAGCAGGTAAAACTCGCATGGGAGCCTAACGTCGAGACGGATTTCCTGAAGTACAACATTTATGTGAACGGTTTCAAAAGGGCATCGGTTGATCCAGCGCCTTCCTCCGTCTATACGGTGACGAATCTGAAAGCGGGCACGCGGTATACGTTTACGGTAAAAGCGGTGGACCAGGCCGGCAACGAATCGGCGGCTAGCCAATCGGTCACCGAGACGCCAACCGTAGCAAGCGTATTAATGCCATTCCCGGATAACAACCTGAACTTCGAGACGACAGATTCCGCAGGCAAACCTACGCTAGCGCCATGGCAGGAATGGCATCCCGGAACGCAATCGAATGCTTCCTCCATCGATAGCGATAATCCGCGCGGCAAATATAAAATGACGCATTGGTCCGGTTCGGCTTACCAGCAATCGAACTACCAAGTGCTTGCCGTTCCAAACGGCATATACAAAGTTCAAGTTTGGGCAAGAACAGGCGGAGGACAAAACAAGTTCCAGCTTGAGGTATCTGGTTACGGCGACAACGCTCCGCAACTCAGCAAGGATATGAGAAGCGCAAGCGGCAGCGTGTATACTCCTTTTGCGATTGACCGTATTGAAGTAACAAACGGCAAACTGCAGATTGGCGTATTCTCCGACGCAAAAGCCGGTAACTGGGCAGCCGTTGATGATTTCGAGGTATACCGTTATCCGGATGCTACCGTTGGAGTAACGGGTGTTTCGCTGGATTCATCACAACTTTCTCTTAATCTGACCGCTGCTAAGACCGGTACGCTGACAGCATCGGTCCAGCCCGTGGATGCGGAAAACCATAACGTATACTGGAGCAGCAGCAATACGTCGGTTGCTACGGTAGTGAATGGCGTCGTAACGGCGACGGGAGTTGGTACGGCTGAAATTACCGTAGCAACGGAAGATGGCGGATTTATTGCTGCGGCAACCGTAACCGTAACAAGCGGAACATCAACGCCGTCAACCGGCGGAAGCAGCGCGAATGGTCCTGCCGTAACAACGAAGGGCAATGAAGCTTCCATCCGCGGCTTTGTACCGGTAACGGGGACGACTCCTGCTGGCGGGTCGGCATCGGTAGTTAAGATCGATGCGGCACTATTGGAGAGTGCAGCCCAAGGCAATAAGACAGAGAGCATTACGATAGATTTGACCGATCTCAATGGACAAGACAATCTTGAGGCTGAATTCCCGGCAGCTGCGCTTGCTGCGCTTCTCAAGGGCAACAACGCGATGACGATTGTCGTCAAGTCCAATCTTGGATCGTATGAGCTTCCATTGGCAGCTGTACTTAGCGGATCAGCAGTTGACGGACAACAGCTCCGCATTGGCATCCGTCCTGCGTCCGATGCAGTGAAACAAGCCGGGCAGCTGGCCATCCAGCAACGGAACGGTACGCTGGTCGGGATTCCCGTTCAGTTCAACGTATGGGTAGGGAGCAGTCAGACTTGGCAAGAGGTAACAAGCTTTGGCAAACAGTTCGTGACCCGCACGATCCCGCTTGGAACAACGACACAGCAGCCAACCGGAGGCGTTGTCATCGGTACGGACGGCTCTCTGAGTCCGGTGCCAACGACGTTTAATACCGATGCAGCCGGCAACGTTACAGCTGTTATTCGTTCAAATCATAACAGCGTTTATGCCGTATTAGCTGCCAATCGAACGTTTGCGGATACAAAAAGCCATTGGGCTGAAAAAGAAATCAATAATCTCGCTTCCCGCTTTATTCTAAACGGGGAGGGGGAGGATCAGTTCTCTCCGGATCAATCATTAACGCGTGCGGAATGGGTGGCTATGCTGACCCGCGGGCTTGGCCTTGCAGCCGGCAGCTCGGCAACGGCCTTTAAGGACGTAGCGGCCGGAGCTTGGTATGCGGATGCCGTATCGGCTGCTACGGATGCGGGAATTATCCAAGGTTTTGCGGACGGTTCCTTCCGCCCCAATGACAAGATTACAAGACAAGAGCTGGCTGTGACAGCAGCTAATGCGCTGGCTTTTGCCCAGAAAACCCAGCCGGCTAACATAGAGCAGCTTGCGGATCTGAAGGACCATAGCCAGATTGCGGCTTGGGCAGTTGATGCTGTGGCGCAAACGCTGAAATCCGGATTGGTCAAAGGAACGCCGGAAGGCTATTATTATCCGGAGAAGTCAGCAACGCGCGCGGAAGCGGCAACGATTTTGTACAGATTAATCTCCATGTTCTAACCTGCAGAACAACAAATGAACCAAATGAAGCCGGCTGTCTCCTAGAGATAGTCGGCTTTTTCCTCTTGATTTCTAACAAAGATTATATATTTTTGTAACCTTTTCCCTTCTTGGGCGTCTATAACCTTGTATGAATTTTCGAATAGATTGGGGCCGTATGGAATGCCTTATACGTTAGCTCATCCGATATTTGCTTATCCATTGAAATACCTGAACCGCAATCTATTAAGCACAACGGGTCTCGTGCTGGGGAGCATGGGGCCGGATTTAGAATATTTTATCCACTTGGAACCGCATCAGACGATTGGGCATACCTTCCTTGGGCTTCTATTACAGGTAATTCCGCTTAGTATTGTGCTGGGGTTGTTGTTTCATTATGTCATCAAAACACCACTCGCCTTGCATTTGCCTTCTCTATTTCATCTGGACAAACGTGCTTATCGCTTGTTAAATCGCTGGAGCAGGAGAAGTTTTACGGCATGGTTTTATTACTTGATATCCGTAGTGATCGGGTTCTACACACATCTATTGGTCGACGGATTTACGCATGAGAGAGGGTATTTTGTCCATCATTTGGATGTTCTGAATCAAACGGTTCTGCTAAATCTCCCTTTGTATAAAATGCTGCAATACAGCTTTTCTTTGCTCGGACTGTTTGCCGTATTCCTGACGATTCTATATAAATTGTTCAAAAGTGTTCCGGAGACTGAGGGTTTTGTCGCTGTTCCTTCCCAACAGAAGTGGATGTATTGGATGGTTGTATCGTTGTGGGTGGTGCTGCTAACCGGCTTGAAGTTAAATGCCAGCAGCCTGCCGGCTATTAGTATCATCGTTGTGGCGCCAGTATCAGGCGTTGCCGTAGGACTTGTTGTCGCTTCGATGATTTATAGAAGAGTATTATAAATCATCGCTTTCCCATTATGCGAGAAAACAGTGTCGAGACTTCCCGTTCTCAACTTTACAATAAGACTATACACAATCGAACGCGTTTCACACTGGAGGGAATAGAGATGAACATACTCGCATTTCGGCATTTTGATTTTGATGATAGCAGCGCATTCTCGGAATGGGCGCAATGGGGCGGACATGAACTTACGGTCGTGGATCCGGAGGTCTCGTTAGAACGGGAATGGCTCGATTCAACCGATCTTCTCCTCATTCTCGGAGGTCCGATGAGTATCTATCAAGAGAAGGAATACCCATGGCTCGCGGAAGAGAAACGATTCGTGAAGTCCGCGATGGATCGTCATATAAAGATCATTGGCATCTGTTTTGGCGCCCAAATGCTAGCGGAGCTTCTAGGAGCAAAGGTGTACCGGCATACGGCGAAGGAGATCGGTTGGCACCGGATTGAGCGGACAGGCGAGGAGCATCCCTGGTTATCGCAGATGCCATCTCAGTTTCATTCGTTTCAATGGCATGGCGATACTTTTGATTTGCCGGAAGGCGCGAGGCTGCTGGCTCGTTCGGAAGCGTGCGGACATCAGGCTTTTGCTTACGGGGATCATGTGCTGGCGCTTCAATTCCATCTGGAGACATCGCCGGCGTGCATGGAGCAGATGTTAACGCGCTGGTCCGGCGAATTGGTAGATTCGCCATATATCCAAACAGCCGAGCAGATTCGCGGCAACATGTTTCGCGCGGCAGATTCCTTTCAAATGCTGCATCAAGTGTTAGATCAGGCAACGAGAATACAAGCAAAAGCATGATGACATCAGAACCCTCCGAGCGTACATCCGCCGGAGGGTTCATTTGTTTATTGGCCTAAGGCGGCTTGGCCATGTTCGCCGGTTCGGATCCGTATAACGTCGGCTACATCCGTTACGAAGATTTTGCCATCGCCAATTTGGCCTGTTCTTGCCGCTTCGATAACCGCTTCAACGGCCTCCTCGAAGAGATCATCGCTAACAACCGTTTCGATTTTATTCTTGAGTATGAAGTCGGTCTGGTATTCAATTCCGCGGTATAACGTACGCGTTCCTTTCTGAATGCCTTGGCCGCGGACGTCGCTGATCGTCATGCCGCTAATTCCGATGGAATGAAGGGCTGCGGTTACGCTGCTTAGTTTTTCCGGTCGGATAATAATAGTGAGAAGCTTCATCGTCTATACTCCTTTCATCTCGGGATTGGCGGTTAACATGCTGCCGGTTGGCTGGAATTCGGCTTGCGGTCGGACTAGCAAGCCGCTGTTCATGGCTTCAAACGTGTTATAGGCGTTCTCGCCGTGCAGACTGAGGTCGAGACCGGTTAACTCCTGCTCCTCGGATACCCGCAGAGAGGTGAATAAGGAGATAACTTTGAGAATGACGAATGTGCCAACAGCGGCAAGACCAACGGCTACCAGGACATCGACAGCTTGAATGAATACTTGCTTGCCGTTACCGTAGATCAGACCGTCGACACCGGCAGGGTTCACCTTTGTACTGGAGAAAATGCCGGTAGCAATCGCCCCCCATATGCCTCCAATGCCGTGGATGCCAAATACGTCAAGGGAATCGTCGTATTGCAGCTTGGCTTTCACCACATGAAGGCCCCAATAGCAAATGACGCCAGCTAGCGCGCCGATCGGAATGGCGGACAGGACGGATACAAAACCCGCCGCAGGCGTAATCGCGACTAATCCGGCAATGACGCCGGTCACGGCGCCAACAAGCGTTGCTTTTCCCCGCAGCTTCCATTCCATGGCCATCCAGGCAACGCCGCCTGCGGCTGCGGCAACCTGCGTAGTAACAACCGCAAGGCTGGCTAAACCGCCCGAAGCAAGGGCGCTGCCCGCATTAAAGCCAAACCATCCGAACCAGAGGCACATCGCGCCAATCATAAAGAAGATCAAGTTATGAGGGGGGAGCGTACGGCTTGGGAAGGATCGACGCTTGCCAACCATCAAAGCCGCGACCAGCGCGCTGACGCCTGATAAAATATGGACGACCGTTCCGCCGGCAAAGTCCAATCCTCCGAGCTTCGACAGCCATCCGCCGCCCCATGCCCAGAACGCCATTGGAGCATAGACGAATGTCACCCACAAAACGGCGAAGATGATCCAGACGTTAAACTTGATTCTCTCGGCTACTCCACCGGAGATCAAAGCGGTTGTAATGGCTGCAAACATGCCTTGATACATGGCAAAGATCAGATGGGGGATCGTAAGCCCTTCCTTCGCGCCTGTTCCAACGTCATGGAAGCCTAGAAAATCAAAGCCTCCGAATACGCCTCCAATTCCTGGCCCAAATGCAAAGCTATACCCCCAAAGCACCCATACGAGAGTGACGATGACAAACGCGCTTAAGCTATGCATGACCGTTGATAAAATATTCCGTTGGCCAACAAGTCCGCCGTAGAACAAGGCCAGACCCGGCATGAACATAAACATGACGAGTACGGTGGCGACAATTATCCAGGTTGTATCGCCCGTGTCCACCACGGCAGCTTCGCCTTCCGCAAAGGCGGAAAAGGGTATTGCGGTGAAGAGGAAGATAAAGGTTGAAACGATGG
This sequence comes from Paenibacillus glycanilyticus, assembly GCF_030161375.1. Lineage (GTDB taxonomy): Bacteria > Bacillota > Bacilli > Paenibacillales > Paenibacillaceae > Pristimantibacillus > Pristimantibacillus glycanilyticus_B. The sequence goes on along the minus strand of NZ_BSSQ01000028.1, from coordinate 69,727 downwards.
ATAAGTACTTTTTCCAAGAAGACAGCATGTAAGTCCCTCCTATTTAGATATATGTTATGTTTCTTGACGCAATTATGGCTGAAAAGGGGTGGAGAGAGAATGAGAATATCCCGATATGTGAGAAATCTCAAAAATTAGCAAAAATCAAATTGAAATTTTCTCACTATTCGGGAAATTGAGGTTTGATAGACGAAATATACGAGATATTATTGTCACATAACTTAACATCAACTAAACGAAATGAGGAGATTAACATGAATCAAACGACATTAACGTTAGCCCATCATCCCCTTGAGCCACTAACAAGAGAGGAAATGAGCGCCGCTGTCCGGATTGTGAAAGAACAACAACAGCTCACGGCATCGGACCGTTTCGTCATGGTTGCTTTGAAAGAACCGAAGAAAGAAGTCGTTATCGGATATGACGGCTCCAAGCCGTTTGAGAGAGAAGCATTTATCATTATTTTGAATAATCAACAGAACGCAACGTACGAAGCCGTGATCTCGCTGACTAGGCAAAAGGTTACATCCTGGGTGCATGTGCCTGGCGTACAACCGACCATTATGCTTGATGAACAGGCGGAATGCGAGCTTGCCGTAAGGAAGAGCCCGCTATTCATAGAAGCCTTGGAGCGGTTAGACATCCACGCGCCCGAATTAGTCATGGTAGATCTCTGGTCGCCGGGTAACTGGGGCACAGAAGAGGACGCGACTCTACGTCTCGCCCGGCCATTATGTTTCCTTCGCGTCGACGAGACAGATAACGGTTATGCAAGGCCGTTGCCGCTAGTTCCCATTGTGGATCTGAACACGATGGAAGTGCTCCGGGTGGAAGAATACGAATATACGACAATGCCGAGCAAAGAGTATAATTACACGCCTGACCGGGTTGGCCCGCTCAGAAGCGGGATCAAGCCGGTAGAGATTACGCAGCCGGAAGGACCTAGCTTTACGATTAATGGCCATGAAGTAGAATGGCAGAATTGGAAATTCCGAATCGGATTTAACGCGAGAGAAGGTCTGACGCTTCATACGTTGTCTTATCAGGACGAAGGCCGCGAGCGTCCGGTATTGTACCGTGGTTCGTTATCGGAGATGGTTGTGCCGTATGGCGATCCGGGGCCGATCCAGAACCGCAAGAATGCCTTCGACAGCGGCGAATACGGGATCGGGCAGCTAGCGAATAGCCTGGAGCTTGGTTGTGACTGCGTGGGGTATATCAAATATTTCGATGGCGTGATGACAGACAGCAAAGGCGATTTGTTTGTAATCAAAAATGCTATCTGCATGCATGAGGAAGACTTCGGCATCTTATGGAAGCATACGGATTGGCGTACAAACGATGTAGAGGTAAGACGCTCCCGCCGATTGGTCATCTCTTCGATCTCGACCGTTGCCAACTATGAATATGGCTTCTTCTGGTATCTGTATCAGGACGGCAACATCCAGTTCGAGGTTAAGTTGACCGGCATACTGTCAACGGCGGGTCTCCATCCGGGAGAGACGCCGAAATACGGTAATCTGGTCGGTCCGGATTTGTATGCGCCCAACCATCAGCATTTCTTCAACGTTCGTCTGGATATGCAGATTGATGGCAACGAGAACTCGGTCTACGAAGTAAATGTCGTGCCGGAGGAGCTTGGCGAGAACAACCCCCGGGAGAATGCTTTTTACGCCAAGTCCACTTTGCTAGCATCGGAGCGACAAGGCAAACGGGATATTAAGCTGGAAACCGCGAGATATTGGAAGTTTGTCAATGATAATGTGAAGAACGAGCTGGGACAGTCCGTGGGTTACAAAATCGTAACGGGCGAGAACTGCTTCCCGTTTGCATCGGATCAATCCAGCTTGATCAAGCGGGCAGGCTTTATCAAGCACCATCTGTGGGTGACCCCATACGAAGAGGATGAAATGTATGCCTCCGGCAAATATCCGAATCAGCATCTTGGCGGAGAGGGCTTGTCCGCCTGGGTGGAGAAGGACCGCAATATCGCCAATACCGATGTGGTCGTCTGGTACACGATGGGGCATACCCATGTGCCGCGTCCGGAAGACTGGCCGGTTATGCCGGCCGCCTATATCGGCTTTATGCTGAAGCCGGTCAGCTTCTTCAATCAAAGCCCGGCCATTAATCTGCCTCCTCAAGCGAAGAAGAAATATTGCGGCAGCTCGGTTCATTCGGACGGTTGCCAAAGCTAAACGCCGGGACAGGGCAAAGGAGGATGTCCATGATCAAGCTGAGACACATGAGTCTGGAGTCCAAATATTCCGTGTTGTCGCTCGCCTCCGTATCCGGCGTGCTGCTCCTGCATATCGTTCATTGGTCCGCCATGCCGCTGCTCATGGGAGCCGCAAGCCAGATGCACGCACACCATCATGAGATGGGCGACAACCCTTCTTTTCTAATAAGTACGCTTATGATGGTTCTTTTTATAGTCAATTTAATTAGCATGTACTTTGCCGGCAGGCAGCTTATAGCGGCCGTGATGAGGAAAGGAAGCCATACGGGGCACTCGGTATTGTGCACGGGGTTGTCGATAGGGGTTCTATGTATTGGGTTCTATACAATGGCTTCCTTTTGAGATTCTAATTCGCGGATTGCCAAATGATAAACTTCCATTTTACAATAAGGTAGAATAGGTTATGTTCGAAAATCTGACATGGAGGTAAAGCTCATGTCCGTTATCTCAAAGGCCATACAAATCCTCGATTATCTTGTGCCGCAAGGGAGCGAGAAGGAAGTTAGCGTGACGGAAATCAGTCGCGAGCTGGATATGCCGGTGCAAAGCGTGCACCGCATTCTAACTTCCTTGTCCGATCACGGGTTTGTCTCCCAGAACAGCAAATCCAAGAAGTATAAGCTTGGACTCTCTATCATGAAATATGGCTTCTTGATGTGGGACAGCTTGCGATTCCGCTCGATCGCCCGCCCGTTTATGGAGGAGTTATCGAAACAAACGAAGGAAACCGTCTATTTGGCTACCCGGGAGAACACGGAAGGGGTCTATATCGACAACATCGATTCGCCCCAGCTGCTCAAAATATCGGAGCCCATCGGACTCCGTCTGCCGCTCGTGATCGGCGCCTCGAATCGGGTTATTCTAGCTTACATGACAGCCAATGCGAGAGAATCAATTCTGAACCAGATTGAATGGGACGAATTGCCATCCTTGCGTCCTTTGACGAGAGAGTACATATCCAATGATCTCGAGCAAATTCGCAAACGCGGGTACGCCATTACCTCGGGCGAAGCGACGGAAGGAACGACAGGCATTGGCGCGCCGATATTTTCTTACGAGAATACGGTCATAGGCTCGCTCAACTGTGCGGGACCAACGCTCCGGTTTACGGCGGAGAACATTGAGAAGTACAGCTATTACGTGAAAAAATACGCCGATTTGATCTCGCAGGAGCTTGGCTATAGGCATTTGTACAGAGTTAGCGAAAAATAGAAATATAACGAAATCCCCTTAGGCGATTGGTTCGCTTAAGGGGATTTTGGTTGTTTCAGCCTGTAGTTTTCTCACCTGGGAAGGCGCGACGCTTTTATATTTCTTGTACATTTTCGTGAAATAGTTGGAGTTGTCGCAGCCGACCATGCCGGCAATTTCGGTAATCGTAAGATGGCCGGCGAGCAGCAGCCGTTCGGCTTCGTTCACGCGGCATACGTTAACGTAATCGATAAACGTGCGGCCCGTCAGCTTTTTGAACATTTTGCAGAAATGATGGACGTTCAGGTTCATTCGTTTGGCCGCGTCCACAACGGTTTGCTTGTCCGCGAAACTCGCTTCGATATATTCGATCAGAGATTTGAACCTTTCCCGGTTCTGCACATACTGATTGGTCGCTTGCTCGGGAAGCTGCTGCGGCAGAAATTTGCGGGACAACAAGGTGAGCAGCATATGCAGCTGTGATTTGACCATTAGCTGATAGCCAGGCTGCTTCGCCGTAAATTCGGCATTCGCTTGCTCCAGTAAGTAATAATGGTCTGCGCAAGAGGGGTCAACTTGCGTCGGTTTGACGGGAAGCTGAACATGTCCTTCCAAGTAAGGCAGCACATATTTCGTATGCATAGAGTCATGCATCCAATTCTGAAACAGCGAGCTGTTGAAGACGATGGCCAGGAAGGAAATATCCCCTTCGCATAGGCTGTATCCGACGTGAAGGGCGCCGGCGGGAATAAACAACACATCGCCCGGATGAGCCTCGTAAGATTCGCTGTCTATATGAAATATGCCGCTGCCTTGCTGCATAACGATAATCTCGAAATGTTCATGCCAGTGCAAATAAAGAATCAAATCTCCCGGTTGCTTCTGATGGGAGCGGTTACGGAAAATCTGGACCGGATGCGTCTTTTCATCAATCCTTGTATTCTCGCGCAGTTCCTTCGGATAACTCATGAAAGTCTCAACTCCACAATATAGGACTAGTAAAACACAAGAATGGTAGAGAACCGTCACGCCTCCCGCGCTATACTGAGGTTGCAATTCCAATAATTCCACGAAACAGGAGAGGTTACCGATATGAATCATTTGCTTCGAATTGGAACTTTAGTTGGCGGAGGCGATGCCGTCCGCGTTATTCCGCAAATTGCGCCGCATGGCTTTGAGTCGTACAGTCTGACGTTCTGGCAAACAACGGGTTCTACCGACCTGGTTGAAACGGCAAAACGCGTTCGCGAGCTTTCAGATGAATTCGGTTTCATTATATCGACGGTTGGCATATTTGGCAATCCGCTGACAGGCGCAGGCGATAATGCGGACACGCTGGCGAGCTGGGAGAGACTGATTGATCACGCGCATTTATTCGGTACGGATATCGTATCGGGTTTTACCGGCCGATTAACCGGCGAATCCATCGACAGCTCTATTCCCCGTTATGCGGAAGTGTTTGGCGAATTGGGCAGACGGGCGGCTGACAAAGGCGTTCGAATTGCGTTCGAGAACTGCGATATGGGCGGAACTTGGGAGAGCGGCGATTGGAACATTGCCCATAATCCTACCGCCTGGGAGATGATGTTTACCGCGATTCCATCGGACAACATCGGATTGCAATGGGAACCTTGCCACCAGATGGTATCCCTCATTGATCCGATTCCCCAGCTTCGCAAATGGGTGAACAAAGTGTTCCACGTACATGGCAAAGACGCGACAATCGCTTGGGATATTGTAAAAGAACACGGCATCCATGGACCAAAGCCGTTTGTATGGCACCGGACGCCGGGCTTTGGCGACACGAATTGGACGGATATCATTACGATTCTTCGTCAAGCCGGCTATCAAGGCACGATCGATATCGAAGGCTGGCATGACCCGGTATACCGCGACGAGCTGGAGATGACGGGGCAAGTTCATGCATTGAACTATTTGAAGCAATGCCGCGGCGGACAGATTGTGCCGAATCCGAAATAGGGAGTGGACAACAAGTATGAGCGTAAATTATAAGGTCGTTATAGCCGGCTGCGGAGGCATGTCGAACATATGGATTGATACGGCTCTCGAACGGGAAGATACGGAAATCGTAGCATTGGTTGATATTAAACAAGAATTCGCCGAGACAATGAAGGGCAAAAAGGGACTGAATTGCCGTACGTTTACGGATCTGGCCGAAGCTATCAAAGAGACTGGCGCCAATCTCGTATTTGACGTGACGATTCCGGCAAGCCATCACCATATTGCCAGCACGGCTATGCAGCATAATTGCGACATATTTGGGGAGAAGCCGCTTGCGGAGACGCCAGAGGAATGCAAAGATTTGATCCGGATTGCGGAAGAGACCGGGAAATCCCATGCCGTCATGCAGAACCGCCGGTTTGATCCGCGGATCCGTTCTTTGCGCCATTTGCTTGAAGCGGGCACAATCGGCAAGCCGGGCTTCGTGAATGCGGACTTTTTCCTCGGTCCTCATTTTGGCGGATTCCGGGAAACGATGGCAAGTCCGTTGCTGCTCGATATGGCCATCCATACGTTTGACCAGGCTAGATTTATAATGGGTGCGGATCCGGTATCGGTCTACTGCCACGAATTTAATCCTCCGGGCTCCTGGTATGAAGGAGCGGCCGCTGCCGTCTGTATCTTTGAAATGTCGGACGGTTCTGTCTTTAACTATCGCGGTTCCTGGTGCGCGGAAGGGGCGAACACGTCCTGGGAAGCGGATTGGAGAATTACGGGCGAGAAAGGGACGGCGATCTGGAACGGACATGATGCGCCTTATGCGGAAGTGATCGCGCCAGAGCCGCAGGACGGTAAGTTTATTCGATCTTTTGAGCGCGTGGAAGCAGATTCGGAAGTCTATCAAACCTATTCGCAGAGAACCGGTCATCCGGGCTGCCTGGATGAAATGTTCCTTTCCTTGCAGGAGAACCGCAGGGCGGAGACCGACAGCAGGGATAACCAATACAGCATGGCAATGGTGAACGCGGCAATCGAAAGCGCGCGGATCGGGCAAAAAGTAAGGATCGATAAGTTTATTCAAAAATAACGTTCGACCATAAGCAAAGAGCGGGAGCTGTCCCGCTCTTTTGTTTTTGAATATATTTGTTTGTGTCCGAAATATTTTTGTTTTCAAATACAAACAAACATGTTACTATCGGAACATAAAGATAAAACAACGTATTCGGAGGTAAACAAAATGGTACAAAGCTTATGGCAATCATCTGATGCTTCTAAATTTACGAATGGACTTGACCAACTGGTATACCGCTCCAACCTAATCGGCGCAGACCGCCGCGTGTGCAATATTTATGGCGGCAATACTTCGACTAAAACGACGGTTACCGACTTCCGCGGCCGCGATATCGAAGTCATGTATGTGAAAGGTAGCGGTTCGGACCTTGGTTCCATGAAAGCGGCGAACTTCACCGGACTTCGCATGGAAGACATTCGTCCATTGTTCGAGCGTGAAGCGATGACTGACGAAGAGATGGTCGCTTATCTTGGCAATTGCATGATTGAGGCGAAACATCCGCGTGCTTCGATCGAAACTTTGCTGCATGCCTTCCTGCCGTTCAAGCATGTTGACCATACGCATCCGGACGCGATTATCAGCTTGTGCTGCGCCGATAATGGCCGTCACTTGGCAGAGGAGATTTTCGGCAACCGCTTCGTATGGGTGCCTTACGTACGTCCAGGCTTTACGCTGTCGAAGATGATTGCGGAAGGCGTGCTCGCGAATCCCAACGCCGAGCTTGTTCTGATGGAGAAGCATGGTCTAGTCACATGGGGCGAGACAAGCGAAGAATGTTATGCGCAAACGGTCAAGATCATTAATGAAGCAGAAGCTTTCATCGAAGCCCGCGTAAGCGAGGCGAAATTATTCGGCGGCGTGAAGCATGAAGCGTTTCCGGCAGACGTTCGCCGTCAAATCGTATCGCAAGTCATGCCAACGATCCGCGGTGCGGTATCCGACGTGAAGAAAATGATTCTTTCCTACGACGACCAAGCGGATGTGCTTGCTTTCGTTGGTGGTGCGGACGCTCCGCAGCTATCCCAAGTAGGCGCGGCTTGCCCGGATCATCTCGTTCATACAAAGGTTGTTCCGCTCTTCATCGATTGGACGCCAAACGCAGAGGATATCGACGGTCTGAAGTCGAAATTGATTGAAGGCGTTGCCGCTTATAAAGAGCAATACAAAGCGTACTTCGAGGAAAACAAAAACGATGGCGACGTCATGTTCGAAGCAGCACCGCGCGTTATTCTGATTCCGGGTCTTGGCATGATCAACACAGGCAAAAGCTGGGCTCTGTCGCAAGTTAGCGGCGCTTTGTACCATCGCGCAATTGCCGTTATGCGCGGCGCTACGGCGCTCGGCAACTTCGTATCGCTAAGCGCGAACGAGTCTTATAACGTAGAATACTGGCCGCTTGAGCTTTACAAGCTGTCGCTTGCTCCGGCAGAAGCCGAGTTCTCCCGCAAGGTTGCTTTCATTACGGGCGGCGCCGGCGGGATCGGCAGCGAGACAGCTCGTCGCTTCGTATCGGAAGGCGCGCATGTCGTGCTTGCCGACTTGAATCTGGAAGGCGCGCAAAAGGTAGCGCAAGAAATTAACGACAAATACGGCGAGAACCGGGCTTACGCGGTAAAGATGGACGTTACCGACGAACAGGCCGTTCAAGCTGCTTATGCCGAAGTATCTCTCGTGTACGGCGGCGTCGATATTATCGTCAACAACGCGGGACTTGCTACGTCCAGCCCATTTGACGAAACTTCCCTCAAAGAGTGGAACCTGAACATCAACGTGCTTGGCACGGGTTATTTCCTGGTTGCCCGCGAAGCGTTCAAGCTGATGAAGCAACAAGGCATCGGCGGCAACATGGTCTTTATCGGCTCCAAAAACTCGATCTTCGCAGGAAAAAGCGTAACGGCTTACAGCTCGGCGAAAGCGCTGGAGGCTCATCTTGCCCGCTGTATCGCGGCGGAAGGCGGCGAATTCGGCATTCGCGTCAATACGATTCTGCCGGATGCCATTCTTCAAGGTTCTGCGATTTGGAATGGCGCATGGCGCAATGAACGTGCGGCGGCTTACGGGATCGAACCGGATCAACTGGAAGAGCATTACCGCAAACGCACGACTTTGCTGGTAAACATTTATCCACGAGACATTGCGGAAGGGATTGCCTTCTTCGCGTCTTCCAAGGCCGACAAAACAACCGGCTGCATGCTGACGATTGACGGCGGCGTACCGGCTGCATTCACACGATAGTAAATAGTAAGAATTGCTGCCAAAAGCAGCACCAATTCTTTTAAAGTACATGCTTACGAAGCAAGAATTGCTGCCAAAAAGCAGCACCAATTCTTTTGAGGAGGTTCCATATACCGATGGATCCAATTGTGAAGCAAGCTTATGAAGCGGCAAAAGCATTATATGCCCAGCACGGCATTGATACGGATGACGTATTGCGCAAGCTTGAGACGATTAAAGTCTCCATGCATTGCTGGCAAGGCGATGACGTCAAAGGTTTCTTGAACGCGGATCAGGAATTAACGGGAGGAATCTCGGTTACCGGTCAATATCCGGGCGCGGCAAGAACGCCGGAGGAGCTTCGCTCCGATCTCGAGAAAGCTTTCGCTCTTATTCCCGGCAAACATAAGGTTAATCTTCATGCCATCTATACCGATACCGACGAAAAGGTAGAACTCGATCAGCTGGAACCACGCCATTACGAGCGCTGGGTAACATGGGCGAAGGAGCAAGGACTCGGACTGGATTTCAATCCGACCTGCTTCTCCCATGAGAAATCAAGCGACGGTTTTACGCTCAGCCATCCCGACGAAGACATTCGCCAATTCTGGATTGACCACTGCAAAGCTTCCCGCCGAATCGGCGCTTATTTCGGTGAACAATTAGGCCAGACTTGCGTAACAAACGTCTGGGTTCCGGACGGCTTCAAGGATAATCCGGTAGACCGCATGACGCCGCGCAAACGGCTGAAGGCTTCGCTTGACGAAGTGTTTGCCGAACCGCTTGATCCTTCCTATAACCTGGATGCCGTGGAGAGCAAGCTGTTTGGGCTTGGTTCTGAAGCTTATGTCGTAGGTTCTCATGAGTTTTATATGGGTTACGGTTTGCAAAACAACAAGCTGATCTGTCTGGACGCGGGACACTTCCATCCAACGGAAGTGATTTCGAATAAATTGTCTTCCCTTGCTCTATTTACAAGCGGCATTCTTCTTCATGTTAGCCGTCCGATGAGATGGGACAGCGATCATGTCGTTATTATGGACGACGAGCTGATCGAAATCGGCCGCGAATTGGTGCGCCATGACCTGCTGGGAACTACCCATATCGGCCTTGACTTCTTCGACGCCAGCATTAACCGCGTTGCTGCTTGGGTTGTGGGTACGCGCAACACGATTAAAGCCTTGCTCCGCGCGATGCTCGAGCCTGTAGAGACGCTAAAGAAGTTAGAGCTGGAAGGCGATTATACTTCGCGTCTGGCTTTGACGGAGGAATTCAAATCGTATCCGTTTGGCGCCATTTGGGATTACTATTGCGAAGCGCAAGGCGTGCCTGTCCGCGAGCAATGGATTGCCGAAGTCAAAGAATACGAACAAAACGTGTTGCTGCAGCGCGGTTAGGAGGGCGACCGATTGCCTAACATACTTGCATTTGACCTCGGCGCAAGCAGCGGTCGCGCGATATTGGGTAGCTTGAAGGACGGCAAGATCGTAACCGAAGAGCTGCATCGCTTTCCGAATGATCCGGTGCAGACGGGCGATCGTCTGCATTGGGACATTCTTCGGCTATACCATGAGATCAAGCAGGGTTTGCTCAAAGCCAAGCATCAGGGCGTTCAACCCGTTAGTATCGGAATCGATTCGTGGGCGGTCGACTATGGATTGATTGGCAGCGACGGCAGCTTGCTCGGCAATCCTCTTCATTATCGTGACCGTTCCAGTAACGGGATGATGGAGAAGCTGCAGGAAGAGCTGACATCTGCCGAAATTTTCAAACGGACGGGGATTCAGTTTTTGCCGTTCAATACGATTTATCAACTCTATGCGGCCAAGATCAATCAATCGCCGCAGCTTGATTCGGCCAAACATTTTCTCATGATTCCCGATTTGCTGCGATATTTCTTAACTGGTGAAATGTACAACGAGTTCTCTAATGCTTCAACGACCCAGCTTTATAATCCGCTCGGCCAGAATTGGGATGAAGACTTGTTGCAACATCTTGGTTTGCCGAAGGCATTATTTGGACAAGTGCTTCAGCCTGGCTCGCCGGCCGGTTTCTTGCAGCCATCGGTTCAAGAGGAGCTGGGGCTTGGTCCGATTGCCGTTCATGCGGTAGCGGAACATGATACGGCTTCAGCGGTAGTGGCCGTACCGGCCACTGACCGGTCTTTTGCTTATTTGAGCTGCGGGACTTGGTCGCTTCTAGGGACGGAAGTATCGGAGCCCGTCATGACGGAAGAAGCGTTACGGCTTAATTTTACGAACGAGGGCGGCTTTGGCGGTACGTACCGGTTGCTGAAAAACATAATGGGACTTTGGATTCTACAGGAATGCCGAAGAGAATGGGAGCGGGTTGGCCGCAACTATAGCTTCCCCGAGCTTGTGAAGCTTGCAGGCGAAGCACCGGCATTCCAGTCCTTCATTGAACCGGATGATCCAGCGTTTATGGCTCCCGGCGATATGCCTAGCAGGGTGAAGGAATATTGCGGGAAGACTAATCAGCCGGTTCCTGAAGAGGTTGGCGCGATTGTACGCTGCATTCTGGAAAGCCTTGCATTCAAATACCGTTACGTGCTTGAATTGACGGAGCGGTTATCCGGCCAGCAATTTAAGGGTCTGCACATGGTTGGCGGAGGCATTCATAATACGCTTCTGTGCCAATGGACGGCGAATGCCATTGGCAAGCCGGTATGGGCAGGACCTGCGGAAGGAAGCGCGATCGGCAACCTGGCCGTGCAATGGATCGCCAATGGCGAGTTTGCGGATATATGGGAAGCACGCCAGGCGATTAGAGAGTCTTTCCCGGTTACGGTATACGACCCTAACCAAACGAATGTTTGGAATGATGGATACGGACGGTATTTGGCACTAACCAATCTTCGTTAATAGAACTGCCCGAGAGAACATCTCGGGCAGTTTTTCGTATTGCTTGACAGGAGAGGTTTACTGCAATAAACTTCAAACATGAAGGTTTATTAAGATAAACCTATCCGGGAGGTCGGTAAGGTTGGAAGCCTATAAATTATTTGACGCAGAATACAAGTTTGCCTGTCTGGTCTGGGAGCATGAACCTGTTAATTCTACCGAACTCGTGAAGTTAAGCAAATCGAAGCTAGGCTGGAGTAAATCAACGACGTATACCGTGCTTAGAAAGCTTTGCGAGAGAGGGATACTGCATAATGAACAGGCAGCGGTGACTTCACTTGTCAAAAAAGCCGACGCGCAGAAGTATGAGAGCCAGACCGTGATCGAGAAAGCGTTCGACGGTTCTTTGCCGCAATTTCTGACGGCTTTCCTCGGAGGCAAGAAATTAACTCCAAAAGAGGCGGAAGAGCTTAAAAAAATTATCGAGGACTCTACGATATGACGGGGCTGTTTATTACGATCGTAAATATGAGCATAACGGCTAGTTATGTAGCCCTGGCAGTCATAATCGCTAGATGTTTGCTTAAGCGGGTGCCCAAGATTTTCTCTTATATCCTCTGGTCGGCCGTGGCAATCAGGCTCTTGATTCCCGTGAGCTATACGTCTGCGTTCAGTCTCATGAAGCTAGTACAACCAGCCTCTCGCCAGGAAACAAGAATATTGGAGTATGTGCCGCATGACATTGGTTTGCAGAAAAATCCTGTGTTGGATGTCGGAATGAGCAGTATAAGGCAGCTGTTTCCTCTTCCGAAAGCAGCCCTAGGCGCAAGCATGAATCCGATGCAGTTATATATTGGGCTGGGGATGATGATCTGGCTGACAGGGGTAGTCGCTCTCTTGGCGTATACCGTTTACTCCTATCTGAGAGTCAGGCGAACGGTCAGAACCGCAACGTTAGTGAGAGATCGTATTTTCGAGACTGACCGGATTACAACGCCCTTTGTATTTGGCATCATAAGGCCGCGAATCTACATCCCGACCGGTATTCCCGAACAGGGGCTTCGTTATATGGTCGAGCATGAGCTTGTTCACATTCGAAGAGGAGATCATATCGTCAAGCCTATTGCGTATTTATTGTTGATAGTTCATTGGTTTAATCCCCTGATGTGGCTCTCCTATAGGCTAATGACCAAAGACATGGAAATGTCATGCGATGAGCGAGTTGTTCGTGCAATGGGGGATGGTAGCAAGACAGGATATGCCACGGCTTTGCTTAGCATTGCGATAGACCGAAGCCATTTGCGGTTGCCCGGTCCGCTTGCTTTCGGAGAATCCGACGTGAAGGCTAGAATTAAAAACATTCTCGCTTTCCGTCAACCTTCATCCAAGCTTGTGGTTGTGATTCTGTTCTTTGTTGGAATGTTGGTGACGGGTTTCCTTGCGAATCCGAAGCCCATTCAACCTTCCGCATTGCCATTGCAATCGACAGTTACGGACAATGATCAAATCTACGATTTGGATAAGTTAATGGCGAACCAAACGCTGTACGTCGGCAATGCTTCCAAGGTCGGAGGATTGATTAGCGGACTTCCTCATCCGCAAGGCATGGAAGGAAAAGGGATGGAGCTGCAGACAAAAGAGGAGCCTTATGGGGTTACGATTATTTATGAACTAACCAATACAGAACAATCGAAAGGGACGGATCTCTATTACCGGAATGCCATCCTATTGCTGAGTTTAATTAATAACGTCGATTATATTACCTACAGAATTAACCATAAGATCAGCGATAGAGAGTCGAGCGCGATGGAGATTACAATCTCGAGGGCTGAAGCCAACCAAATCATTGGCGAGGATGTCCGTCATTTTGCCGAGAGTAAGCAAAGTGTGAGGAAACTGATCGATCGAGTTGAATATTTGTATAATGGACAACATTAAGCTAACCGGCAAAACAAGAAACCGCTCCAGCGTGGAGCGGTTTCTTGTTTGTATAAGATATTATCGGCCCATCCATCCGCCGTCTACGTTGAGCACATGGCCGCTTAAGTAGTCGGAGGCGCCTGAAGCAAGGAAGACGACGGGACCTTTCAGATCATCCGGCGTTCCCCAACGGCCCGCTGGAATCCGTTCGGTAATGGCGTTCGTACGGGCTTCGTCCTTCAGAATCGGAGCCGTATTGTTCGTTGTCATGTAGCCTGGAGCAATCGCGTTAACTTGTACGCCGCGGCCTGCCCATTCATTGGCAAGCGCTTTTGTTATGCCGGCAACCGCATGTTTGCTCGCTGTATAACCTGGCACATTAATACCGCCTTGGTAGCTAAGCATGGAGGCGATGTTTATGATTTTGCCGCTGCCGCGCTCCAGCATATGGCGGCCAGCCAGCTGGCTGAAGAAAAAGACGGAGTTTAAGTTAAGATCAATGACATCATACCAGTCTTGAGCGGAATGATCCGCAGCCGGCGTACGGCGGATAATGCCTGCATTGTTAACGAGTATATCCACCGAGCCAAACAATCCGCGGGCCTGGTTGAATACGTCTTCAAGTATGGACGCGTTGCTGAGATCTGCGGAAATTTCTTCCGCTTGTCCGCCAAGCTCGCGAATCTTGGCAACGGTTGCGTTGCTGTTCGAAGAGGAGATGGCTACGACCGACGCGCCGGCTTCTGCAAGTCCAATGGCCATTGCTTGGCCAAGACCGCCGGAGGTGCCTGTTACGACTGCGGTTTTGCCTGTTAAGTCAAATAACATTGATTAATTCATCCTTTCATAGACCGATAGATTGGCGCCAATCTCTGCGTATTGCCTGACCGTGTCCGCTGGTATCCCGGAGTCGGTTATGATTGTGCTGATTTCAGTAAAGTCCGCAAAAGTAAACAATGCGCCTTGGCCGAATTTATGATGATCAACCACCACATAGGAGCTTTGCGCCGAAGCGAGCAGTGCTCGCTTGAATGCGATCAAATCCCCGGTGTAGATCGTAAAGCCAAAGTCCGCATGTACGCCTGTTGCGGAGAGGAACGCTTTTTTTATGTTCAGTTTTCTGATGTAGGCTTCGGCTTCAGCGCCAGCCAGCATATTTCGGACGCGGTAACCGCCGGGTACAACAAGCTGAATCTCATCCTTGCGGGAAAGTTCGGCGATGATATGCACATCGTTGGTTACTACGGTAAGCGGCTGATTGCGAAGTTTTTTGGCGATCTCAAGCGTTGTACTGCCGCCATCCAAGGCGATGATGTCTCCTGACTCGATAAACGTAAGCGCCAGCTCCGCAATCTCCGCTTTCTCCGGGGCATGCCGTACGAGAGGCTCTTGCTGGGACAAAATACCGAACTGGCCCGTTTGGGCAAGGACTGCTCCCCCGTGAATGCGGAGGAGCAGTCCTTTTTCTTCAAGCCGCGCCAAGTCTTCGCGAATGGTTTTCCCCGTTACGTCCAGACGCTCGCTTAACTCTTGAACGGTCACTTCGCGGCTAGCCAGCAAAGCTTCCATAATTAATTCATGCCTGCGCACAACATTCATGGTTATCTCAGATCTTGAGGCGCGACCGCGTCCATATCTTCAAAGATTTGGTTCTCGCCAGCCATACCCCAGATGAAGGTATATGCGCTTGTTCCTACGCCGCTGTGGATCGACCAGCTCGGCGAGAGGATAGCCTGCTCATTGCGCACGACCAAATGACGCGTTTCCTGCGGCTCGCCCATGAAGTGGAAGACATTGCCGTCTACCGGCATATCGAAATAGAGGTAAACTTCCGAGCGGCGGTTATGCGTATGGCAAGGCATTGTATTCCAGTTGCTTCCAGGCTTCAGCATCGTGAGTCCCATTACAAGCTGGCAGCTTTGGATGCCGCCTGTATGAATGTAGCGGTAAATAGTGCGTTCGTTGTTTGTATTAAGAGCTCCCAGATGGTTAGGGGAAGCTTCGCTGATCGACGCTTTGACCGTCGGGTAGTTTTTGTGAGCGGGCGTCGAGTTCAAATAGAACTTAGCCGGATTAGCAGAGTCCGCGCTTGCGAATACAACTTCCTCCGCGCCAAGGCCGATGTAGAGGCAATCTTTGTTCTCCAGATCGTATACGGTGCCGTCTACGGTAACGGTGCCTCGTGCGCCAATGTTAATAATGCCGATCTCGCGGCGTTCCAGGAAGGTTGCGGCACCGATTGTTTTGGTGTCGGCTTCCAGCTTGACAGGCCCGCTAACCGGTACGGCGCCGCCGATGATGAAGCGGTCGACATGCGAATAAGTAAGCGTCAATTGATCTTGAACGAACAGCGTTTCAAGCAGAAATTCTTGGCGAAGACGTGTAGTGTCAAATGCTTTTACTTCTTGCGGATGCGATGCGTAACGGATTTCCATCGGGATTAACCTCCATAAGTTCAAATAATTTGGTTTAAATAAGTTCATTTAAGTTTGTATATGTTCATTTTAAAGTGGCTATTGTGGATTTGCAACCCTTATTTTAAATGGGAAAGTTTATTTATAAGGAAATAAGGTACTGAAGCGGGAAGGAAAGGTTGGTATATTAAGGAAAGAAAAGGAAGGAGGCGATCATGATGAGCGAAATTCGAATCGAGTGCCCGGCTGTTTATTTGCGGGAGTATACAATAGATGACTTGGAAAGCCTTCACGCTTTGACATGGCAGCCGGAAATATATGAATTTCTCCCGGGCTGGAATGTATCCAGAGAGCAGAGGGAAGAGTGGTTTGTCCATTATGAGCTGGAAGAGAATGCAAGGTTCATCCAGGCTGTAGCCGAGGGCGGACACGTGGGAGATTTGAGGCTTCGATTAGGGATTATCGAGAAAACAAGCGATGAATTTATAGGTTGGTGTTGTACGGGGATCAAGGATGAGTTACCGGAACCGGAGCGGGAGATTATGTACGCCATATCTAATAAGCACCGGAACAAAGGTTACGTCACGCAAGCCGTGAAAGGAATGATGGAGTATATGTTTCAATATACGAAGATCGAAAGTTTAGTTGCGCTCGCCCATATACGGAATTTGGCGTCCGCGCGCGTGATCGAGAAATCCGGCTTTACTTATAAGAAAAAGCTGAAGCTCGAGGAAGAGAACTTTCTGTATTACAAAATAGAAAAAATCCGTTAGACAAACGTCTAACGGATTTTTTTATGCCGAATCATTTCTCATACGGTATCTGGATACGGATAGAGATCAACAACACGGTCGGTATGACCGTTATCGGTCATAAATACGGCATGCTCGCGGCGGAATTCGCGCGGACTGTTAAGGCCGCATGCCGCTGCCAGGGAGAATAAGCCTTCCCGCATTTGGAGGATGTAATTCATGACACGCCACTGTTTCTCTTCGGGCGCGAGCGCCTCTTGATACTTGTCGTCAGTTGTTGTAACCCCAGCCGGGCATTTGCCGGTATGGCACTGAAGCGCCATAATACAGCCGTTTGCCATCATAAAGCCGCGTGCCGAGTTAACCGCATCGGCTCCAAGCGCCAGCGCTATGGCGACTTTATCTGGGGTGATGAGCTTGCCGGAAGCGAAGATTTTGAACTTCTCCCGGATTCCGAACTTTCGAGCCGCATCATCAAGGATTAGCAGAGCAGCGAATAAGGGGAGTCCCATGCCGTCCGCCATCGCTTTAAAGGTAGCGCCGGAGCCGCCTTCCGAACCGTCAACGGTTATGAAATCCGGATAAACATCCATATCGATCATCGCTTGGAAAAAAGGTTCAAGCCGCTTCGGATCGCCAACAACGATCTTGACGCCAATCGGCTTGCCGCCTTCCTGCTGCAAGGTACGGATAAAGTCCAGCGCTTGAACGGGGCTCGTCAGAAATTCGAAACGGTTTGGCGAGTTGACCGTTTTTCCGACAGGCACCAGTCTTGCGGCTGCTACCTTTTCATTAACTTTGGAGCCTTCTAGATGACCGCCGCGAATTTTCGCGCCTTGATGAAATTTGAGCTCGAAAGCTTTAATGTTGGAATGGCTGGCTTTGCGCTTAAAGGCTTCAATGGAAAAGTTCCCTGCTCCATCCCGGAAGCCAAACAGGCCGGGGCCAATCTGGGAGACGACATCAACGCCGGTTGCCAAATGCACGTCGGCAACGCCGCCTTCGCCGGTATTAATCCAGGAACCGCCTGCCATAAACGCACCGCTGCCGGTTGATTGAATGTAATTTTCGCCAACGGCGCCAAAGGAAGTGGCAGATGCGCCAAATAATCCTTTCAGCTTCCAGGGTTGCTCGCGGTCCCCGCCTACAATGAGGGCGTCATCATCATGCAGCAGCCATGGTCGAACGTCTTCGCTGATAAATTTTTCTGAACGCGTAAATATCCCTTCACCGGTAATGACGTATTTTTTGCCGGGCAACATGGCGTGATTATCAATCTTTAATTCGCTCGTTAATTTCGGGAACATGGCATTGGACAAATAGAAACCAGGCTTCTCATAGTCCCGGCGGCCTCCGAAGGAGATCAAGTCGGTCCGGTATTTCGCCGCATACACAACGCCAACAAAGTCTGCCCGCGAGAACGGTTTGCCTTCCGTATCGTTATCGAACCAATATTGCCTGAACTCAGGACCAAGCTTCTCAAGCAGGTAACGAAGCCATCCGAGGAACGGATGCGATCGGATAATGGAATGTTTCGGTTTCTTCGACAGGGCATACATATAGCTGAAGAAAATGAGCGGCGGAAGCAAAATTATTGCGATTAATATTAGCAAAACGGAAAGAAGCATAAGCAGGTAAACCTCCCGGGTGAACATTGAATTGGTTACCATTATATCACAGTCCGCTGACCGATTGCCTCTTGCGGCTTAAGCGCTTGTACCAATCCCGGTTGTACAATCTCGGCGAATGTCCCGCCCGCATATACTGAATACGTATATTGACGCTAAAGGGGACGATGCAATGAACAGACGGACAGCGCTACTAATATCCCTGGTTTTGTACGCGGCATTGGCAATAGTACTTATCTTAAGTGCTGTATTTCATTTTGGCTAAAATGGTTCTTTGTCCGATGCCGAGCCAGTTTGTCCTGTCATACCTTATTAGAGATAACCGGGACTAACCGGCTCAATACGACATTGACGGAGGGAACCATGAACAAGGTCGCCTTCATTACAGGGATTACGGGGCAGGACGGCATGTACCTGGCAGAGCTGCTGCTTGCCAAAGGGTATACCGTGCACGGCCTAAGACGGCGCAGCTCGCTGGCTAATACCGGACGGATCGACCGGATTGCGAGCGAAGCGAATACAACGGGACAGAAGCTTATTCTCCATTACGGCGATTTGACGGATTCCACCAATCTGGTTCGACTCGTCCAGCAGATCCAGCCGGACGAGATTTATAATCTGGCTGCCATGAGCCATGTTCACGTCAGCTTTGATTCTCCGGAGTATACGGCAAATGCGGACGGGATCGGTACATTAAGACTGCTTGAAGCGATCCGGATTCTTGGGTTGACGGAGAAGACCCGGATCTATCAGGCGTCTACTTCTGAGCTGTATGGCCTTGTGCAGGCTGTTCCGCAAAGCGAAACGACACCTTTTTATCCCCGCAGCCCTTATGCGGTGGCGAAGCTGTACGGCTACTGGATTACGGTGAACTACCGGGAAGCTTACAATATGTATGCTTGCAACGGGATCTTGTTCAACCATGAAAGTCCGGTTCGCGGCGAAACATTCGTGACGAGAAAAATTACGCGTGCCGTTGCGCGGATTGCTTTTGGACTGCAGGACGTATTGCCGCTCGGCAACCTGTCGGCCAAACGAGACTGGGGGCACGCGCGTGACTATGTCGATGCGATGTACCGGATTCTTCAGCAGGAGGTTGCGGAAGATTACGTGATCGCGACGGGCGAAACGACGGAAGTAAGAGAGTTTGTTCGTCTTGCTTTTGCGGAAGCGGGAATTGAAGTAGCCTTCGAAGGCGAAGGGGCAGAGGAATACGGCTACGTCGTATCCTGTAACCATCCAGATTATCAATTGCCGGCGGGCACAACCGTGGTGAAGGTGGATCCGCGTTTCTATCGGCCTTCCGAAGTTGAACTCTTGATTGGGGATGCCACTAAAGCACGGACCAAGCTTGGCTGGCAGCCGGTAAGCAGTCTTCAGGATCTTGTCAGCGAGATGGTGGCAGGAGATCTGGCTGAAGCGCGGCGGGTTGTTGACTTGCGCAAGCTTGGATATGACGTAAGTTTGGATATGGAATAACAGGGTGTGGCAATGGCATGCACAGTAGCGGAAGCTGTCTCGTAGAGGCAGCTTTTTGTTTTGGAAGAGAGTACCCGTTTATTTGTACATTCCCTATTGCCTGATTAGTAGACTTTCACTATAATCTCATTATGATAATGATTATCATTATTGAATACATAAACAGGGAGAACGGGAGAGAGACATGAAAAAGCTATTATTCGCTATTTTATTTTTGACTTTATTTGTTGCGGCATGCGGGAATGCCAACACATCTTCGAGTGCGGGAGAAGCGGGCAATGCGCCGGCACCAAGCGAATCAGCGGCTGCACAGCAGGAGGGCGCTACTAAAATCTATAAAGATTACAAAGGCAATGAAGTGGAAGTCCCAACGAATCCTCAGAAAATTGTTTATGTAGGCAGTAATCCGGGCGATCTGCTCGCGCTTGGAGTAACGCCTGCGGGAGCAACGCTTAGCGTCATCGCAAGTCAAGTTGCGTATCCGGATCTGATTGAAGGTATCACGGACGTGGGATATCCGTATTCTTCCGAGAAAATACTTGCCTTGCAGCCTGACCTGATCATTTTTGACGACTGGGATGAAGAAGGATTGGCGGCTTTGAGCAAGATTGCTCCAACGGTAGTCATTGGACTGGATGGAACTTTCCTGACCAAAGAGCGGGTAAGCCATCTGGCGGATTTGCTCGGCAAGACAAAAGAGTATGACGAATGGTTTGCGAAATACGAGGAGAAAGTGCAAGCGACCAAAACAAAATTAGGGATTAAAGAGGGCGATACGGCGACTTCTCTGCTGCTGCTTGGTCCCGACATGTACATCATGGGGAATAAGGGACTCAATACGACTTTGTTTAGTCAATTAGGTTTTACTCCTGCCAAAGGCGTAGATAAACTCGTGAGCGACAATGAAAGATTTATTGACGTATCGGATGAAGTATTGCCTGATTACATGGGCTCGTACGTGTTTCTGTTGACGGACAGTAGCAAAGAGACTTCCGCCAGACAAACGACGTTGACCAATAGCGGATTGTGGAAGTCCATTCCTGCCGTGAAAGAAAATCATGTGTATACGCTGGATAGCAAATTCAACTATGATGATCCGATTACGCTCGACCGTTTGCTCGACGAGATTGTCTCGATTATGAAACCTTAATCGGCAAGTATGCGTAATTAGAGCTGTCTCAGCGGAGGCAGCTTTTTTAAGTTTGGCTATGTTAAACCTCAATGTTGATATTTTGAATTATGCGAACGTTTGTTCTATAGTAAAGGTAACATCAAGCTTGGAGTTACCGCTGTAAATCTTGCCTTCAAACTTTTAATGACCTGACTAATGCATTGAAGCAGATCCCAACCGAAGCGTTCCAAGGCATCGTCGAAATGGACGAGACTTACTTCCTATACTCCGAAAAGGTCAGAAGGAACATCACTGAACGCAAGCCGCGTAAACGCGGCGGAAAAGCCAAATACCAGGGCGTCAGCAACGACCAAGTATGTGTGCTGGCTGCCCGCGATCGTCAGAAAATGACTTTCTCTGGCGCTATCGGAAAGTTTTGCACAAAGATCATTGCCAATTTTTTCTTAATGGATATAATGGGGACATATGTTCTTGTGTGATGAAGAGAGAAATGGAGTGAAAGATATGGCCAATCAACAACCTTTAATTCAGATACGTATTGAGTCTTGGGCAGATGAAGATGCCAACATGGAATTACTACGTCGTACATATGACCCGGAAATGACAAAGCACTTAGGGGGACCAGAAACCGAGGAGCAGCTCATTGCACGCCATAAGCGATATCTGAAGGTCAACAAAGCGGGGACTGGACGTATGTGCAGCATTGTGTTGCTCCCGAGTCTCGAAGTGGTTGGCGGCATCGGATATTGGGAAACACTCCACCACGGTGAGACCGTGTATGAAATGGGTTGGAGTGTATTACCACCGTTTCAAGGAAAAGGCATAGCCGTTGCGGCGATCGCAGCAGCTATATCCAGTGCCAAGTCGGAGCAGAAGCATAGGTTTGTTTACGCATTCCCATCCGTCGACAATCTTGCGTCAAACGCAATTTGCAAGAAGAATAACTTCTCGATTATCGGTGAGTGTGAATTCGAGTACCCGAAAGGGAGTTTTATGCGGTGCAACGAATGGCGTCTGGACTTAGAAACGACAATGTGAGATAGAGCAGCATTATCGTCTATGTCTTAAGTTTAAGTTGACCACAGCATAAAGGAGTCCTTCCGGATGCCCAATCGAATAATCCCGTTTTCTCTTCGTTTCAAAATGTTTTTCGTCGGGAATTACCAATTCACACAGGTTTTTCTCATCTTTTTTATCGTGTTTAGCACGATATCATTGCTTTCGTTTCGCAGCGAATGGAAAATGCAGCTGATTTTTGGAATTTTAGCTTTGCTTTTTCTCCTCTTTCTTGTGAATTCCTGGATCAAAGCTTACCGCCAGATTAGAGTTCTTAAAAATAGTAAGCTCGGTCGTGCAAGATATGTCAGCAGTGAACCAACGATGTTTAGAGTAGGATATACGAACATCAAACGACATACCTATTCCTATTATGGGGATGACAACAACCTGTATAAAGCGTATATGGATTCTACCGATTCGGAGCCGCCGCTGATGGTTGATCTTGTATACGATAGTGATGAACAGAACAGTGCTGTTATTCTAAGCGGATTGCCGGGCAATCCAACCCTGCAAGAGGGCGGTCATTTATCTCCAGTCAAATACATAGGGAGCTTGCTTATCTATCTCGTATTTATCTATTTATTTTTTATTCAATAACGAAAGCCCGTCTGCTAATCCTATAAGGAGCAGACGGGCTTTTTAACTTTATTTCAAACCTTACAATCCGCGGACTATAGCTTTAATCCGGTCGCAAATATGCTTGATATCCTGCTCGGTTAGACCGCCGTAAGTAGGGACGTTAAAGCCTTGCGCGGTAATGCGATTGGCAACGGGAAACTGCTCATCCGGCTGGAATCCGGCATAGGGTGGAAGCACGTGCATCGGATAGAAGAATGGCCGCGTTTCGATCCCGTCATCCTTCAACAACGCCATTACTTCGTTGCGTTTGGCTTCGTCCGCTCCATTGAGCACTACGCTATACATCCAGTAGACGTTGTTCGCCCAAGGCATCTCGACCGGCAGCGTAAGAGAAGGCTCATCTTTCAAATTCTCGCGATAGAGTCCGGCCACTCTCTTCCGTTCGCTAATATGCCAATCCACGTTTTCCAGCTGGGCACAGCCCACTGCGGCTTGCAGATTCGTTAGCCGGTAGTTGTATCCGATAACGGGGAACCAATATTTGCGTACAGGATCTATGCCTTGGCCGCGTAGGGTACGCATCGTGTTGGCCAACTGCTCGTCATCGGTCGTAATCATGCCGCCTTCACCGGTCGTAATGATCTTGTTGCCGAACAGGCTGAAGGTGGCGATATCGCCTAGCGAACCGGTCCGTTTCCCTTTGTACTGCGCGCCAAGCGCTTCAGCGGCATCTTCCAGTACAAATAATCCGTGTTTCTTCGCGATCGCCGCAATGGCATCCATATCGGCCGGGTGACCGTATAGATGAACCGGGATTATGCCTTTCGTGCGAGGCGTAATCAACTCTTCGATTTTGTCCGGGTCCAGATTCCAGGTTTCCGGTTCGCAATCCACGAAGACGGGTTTTGCTCCGCAATACACGACTGCATTAGCCGTAGCGATAAAGGTGACGGTCGGAACAATCACCTCATCGCCTGGCCCCACGCCAAAAGCCATCAAAGCCAGATGCAAGGCGGTAGTGCCGTTGCTGCAGGAGATGGCATATTTGGTACCGCAATAAGCGGCGAATTGTTCTTCAAACGCGTTAATATATTTTCCGGCCGAGGAGATCCAAGTAGAGTCGATGCAATCCATGACGTATTTCTTTTCGTTTCCGTTAAATACGGGTACGGCAACCGGATAAAATTTGTTGTCCACGTATGATGCCTCCCTCCGAGTTACCTTTATTTCTGAAGTAATGTCCGTTTGACAACAGCAGGTACGCCAACGGCGAGCGAATAGGAAGGAATGGGCCGAATGACGGCTGCTCCTGCTCCAATCATGCATCCCTCTCCAATGTGCATGCCGTCAATGACCGATACGCCTGTTCCAAGGAATGATTCATCGCCAACGGTGACGTTGCCGGATAAATGGCAGCCCGGCGCAATGTGGCAGGCAGTGCCGATATTTCCGTCATGGTCAACGGTAGCTCCCGTATTAATGATGCTGTATGACCCGATCCGGGTATCCGGCTGTATAATGCTTCCCGGCATAACCGCTACTCCTTGGCAGAGTGTGACGCCGGTAGCCAAATAAGCGCGTGGACTTACGGCATTGATCAGCTCGAACCCGAGAGCTTCCGCTTGCTTGCAAAGAGCGTGTCGCCGGGCATTGTTGCCAATCGCAACAAAAGCATGACGGACTCCTTGGGCGAGCAGCTCCGGAAGCAGCTCGTCACCGCCCAAAACCCGTAGTCCAAGCACGTTGGCATTTGGATCATGACCGATACAACCGACTAGTTCGACATGCGGATCATGCAGCAAAATATCAACAATGACTTTGGCGTGACCGCCGGCACCAATGATTACCGTCTTGTTCGGCAAGGCATGATGAAACAACACAATCGACTCCTTTTTGCATATTCCATCATATTCAAGCTCATCTAAAAGGTCTCAAATCCTTCTAGACAGGCGTCTATTTCAGCAAATATGGTTGAAATCCCCAGAGGGCTAGGGCGTCTGCCGTTGCTTTTTCAAACCGTGACAATACTCTATCTACAGAGGAATAGTGATGGGAGGCCAGGCATCAATGAAGCGGAAGAAGAAACGCAAGTCGGTCAAACGCACCTTGCGGAGCCGAACTACACGAAGTAAACGCCGCAAGAATGGCAAACCGAAGAAATTATCCGGGAAAAAGGGCCGGAAACGTCTCCGCGGTAAAAAATCTAGAGGTCGAAAGAAAAAGCGGGAATCAGCTCCGGAACTTCCCGTATCAGACGCCCTTACCATACCTCCGGGGGATATCGCCCGGTTAAGAGCCAATAACACAAGAATCAGGGGAAGTCTGGCAGAAGGGGGCCGGATGATCGACTGGCTCCATTTTATTTTCAAGTTGGATAACGAAGACTTTTTATGGGAGCTTTACCGCCAATTGCTGCAAAGAGAGCCCGATCCCTTCGGATTCTACGATTTCAAAGGAAAACTGGATACGGGCGCGATGAGCAGAGCCCAAGCTGTGGCATCCATTCTGCAAAGCGGAGAAGCAGAGCTGGTCTTCACGAGGAAACCTTCCGGAGACCGGAATACTTCGGCGTATATCCTTCAATCGCTTTACCCTGCGCATACGCTTGATTATATCCACGGTATTTATGTTCAATTGTTGGGACGCGAACCGGATGAGTCAAACGTCAATCACGATGTGATGGCCGTACATTACGGAGTATCCAAATCAGGGCTGGTGGCACGTCTCATCATGTCGGAGGAAGCGCAAAACTTGCTGCGAGCAGCCAATCCGCCGGCGCCGATTATAAGAGCAACGGGAGGGGCGAGAGGTTCAGGTAACGTAAATATCGGGATTTTCTTATGCTTTGGAGCCCAAATCTCGATGGACGGCGAAGGAATCGGCCGGTTTATCGTCCGGTTGTCCGAAGGGTTGTTAAGTCTGCCGAATGGCTATAATCTGCATGTTGCGACGACTAACGCCAATCTCAAAGAGACCGAAACGATATTTGCTCCTCTGAAAGCAGCTAATCAGACGCGCTTGCATATTTACCATTCTGACAGCATGCAGACAATTAACAGGAGCATACCGGCAGATATATGGATCGTCCCTTATATCGGCATGGGGCTGGCGCAATACTTGCATCGTCCGTATATCGTCTGTCTGCATGACCTTGTCTATATGCATTTTCCGGATTTGTACGCAAAGGACATGGACCATTTCCAGTACATTCATTCTTTGGCGGCAAACATTACAAGGAACGCAGCCATCGTTGTATTTGACTCGGAATTTATCCGAAATCACGAAGGCCTTACTTTCCTTAACCTGCCGGTGCATCAGACCGAAGTGGTCCGGTTTGCGGCGCCTCATGAAGAATACTCCACATTTGGTTACAAACCGGAACTGGAATTCCGACGCAAATTCAATTTGTACGGACCCTACATCACGTTCCCGTCGGTTATCCGGCTTCATAAGAACCATGAGCGCCTGATTGATGCTTTCAACCGTTTCCGGCTTAGCGATCTGGGCAGAGCATCCGGGCTCAAACTCGTGTTTACGGATGACCTAATTAATCGGCCAAGGCAGCAGGAAATTACAGCTGCGTTAAATGCGATTGAGGATCCGAATATTCGAGCTTCCATTATATTTATGGGCCGGATCCCGTCTACCGATTTGCCGTCTCTATACAAATATGCCGACGGAGTCGTCGTGCCTACCCTGTTCGAAGGCAGTTGTCCGTTCCCGATTGTGGAGTCGCTGCTGATGGATACGCCCGTGTCCTATGGCCGGCTGCCAATCGTGCAAGAGGTTATTCCGGATATGAGCAATTTTGCGACGTTTGATCCTTATAATCCGGAGGAAATGGCCGGTTCGATCAGCAGGCTTTATTTGCAAGGGAAGTCGGTCGTTCCCGTGCAGAAGGCCGCTGCAAGCGGACTTCTGCAGAGGAGCTGGGCGGACGTGGCTCTCGATTACGCGACCATTATCGGGAAGATATAAGCCTAATAAAGAATCTTTCCGTAATAGCGCCAGAAGGTAAGGCGGAATACTTCAATATACTGTTTGGCAATGTCGTCCCAGGTTTGCGTTTCGTCATGAATGCCATGCAAAGCAGATAATTTGTACGTGTCGTAGTCATCAAACAAATTATCCAAAGCTTTGGCAATGGAATCCGGGTTATGAGGGTCAAACCAGGCAATCTTGGCGCTGTGTCTGGAGAGATGCTCCCGCATAACCGGAATATCCGAACAGAGCACCGGCGTGCCTAACCGCAGCGCTTCTTCAACCGGATAGCTGCCGCCCCCTTCCGAGAGACTTGGCATAATGAGTGCTTTGGCGTTTTTGATAAGAGCGGGAATATCATGATCGCCAACGAATCCTAGCGGATACACTTGCCGGTCCAGCAGAAGTCCGGTACGTTTCATTGTAGATACAAGCGTTGGAATCCAGTTGACTTCCGAAGTGCTGTCAGGGAACGGAATACGCAATTTGTCGGTTAGATACCCGGTTAACAGTAACGGGTATTTTCTTTTGTACTTGGACTTTGCAAAGCCCATCAGCAGATTGTTATGGTTTTTATGCGGAGAAGTATTGGACGGATAAATGATATAGTCGGATGGAATTCGGGCTCCAAGCTCAGGCGATACTTTTCGGTTATATACTTTGGCAATTGGCGTTATGGCATGAGGGATGACAAAAGCTTGCTCGGAACGGTTGCCGAAATGGGCGATCAGCCTGTTTTTCACATGTTGGGAAGAGACAACGACGGAAGACGTATGGTCGATCCATTTCTTCGACAGCCGCCAGTGGAACGACAATTCATCGCCTTTCATAAACGGCGGTACAAAGTCGAAGATGGTCGTGTCATGGAACGTACAAACGGTAGGACGGTCAATAGCTTGGTACTGCTCGGTATGCGGCCAGAAAAAGTAAACCACGTTCATATTCGCGAGCAAATGGCTGCTTGTTGGATGGTTAATCGGATTGTTGCTATAGCAGATTTCAATATTTCCGGTTTTTTGCAGCTCCACGTAATTTCTAAGCTGCGAATTTGGTGCCACGACTAGTCTGACCCGCTCTACGCCCGGCTGGCGGGCGATGGCGGAGGTCAGATTGTACAGCAGTCTCATTCCCCCACCAATAGAGAACTGATTAGACCAAATCAGGATATTCATGCCTTATCCTCCTGTTTATATAAGATCCGATTAAGCATCGATACCGTTTAACCGCAAATAGTGATCCAGCTTGCCGATATCAACAATGATGTTGTCTGCGCCAACATGTGCTTTCGGTTCGACCTGGCATAAGAGCTCGTAATAATCTAGACCTGCGTGACAGCATAACTTCCAGAAGTAATTGTCTACGAAGGAGACGGGGGCCAGCTCGATAAGGGATGCTCCCGGATCGCAGAA
This sequence comes from Paenibacillus glycanilyticus, assembly GCF_030161375.1. Lineage (GTDB taxonomy): Bacteria > Bacillota > Bacilli > Paenibacillales > Paenibacillaceae > Pristimantibacillus > Pristimantibacillus glycanilyticus_B. Next base: position 41,835 of record NZ_BSSQ01000028.1, on the reverse strand, counting down.
GGCAACGTTGATGCTGCCGCTCCCGAATGGGGCTACAATGATCTTTGCCGAAGCGAACACTTCAATTTTGTCCTCCGTGGACATAGGGGTAAGCACGATTTTCCGGAATCCTCTTAGCTTTAAATAACGCAACACTTCATCTTCGTTAGCGACGTAGCGGGCCGTTGCATCCTCCCGCGTAATATAAATCCTCTCATAACCTTGCCGTTTGCGAATCTTTCTGTTGTTCTTAAGCTGGTCAGCCATATAATGCGAAGCCCATGGCGGACATTTGCCGATCATAAGCGGAACGGCGGATACAACCAGCTTGTCGGCTTGCAGGTGAAAGTCCGGCTTATCCACTTGAATGACTTTGTTCATCGGTATGCCCAGCAGCTTCAAGGATTCGTATTGAAACGGAAGGTTCAGCTTGGGCAGCACATATTTATCTATCGCGATTCCGCTTTCCTTCAGAAGGTGAATGCGGGGCAGGATGTCGAAGAACCAGTGTCCAAATACGGTATGAGTGCCGTGGCTAGCCGGTATAGGGAAATTCCATCCCCAGAATAAGGAGGCTACCGTGCCGGCAACCCAATCGGGCTCCGAAAGGACCAATTTCTCGTACCCGGGATCAAATAATTCCAGATCGGCAAGTCGTTTGTTATCCGGCGTTACGACGTACATGTGGCTGGTCATCAGCCGTCCACCAGGAATCGTTGCGACAAAAGCTTCATCATATGCGCAATCAGCCACCCATCGGTGGGGATCGACGCTTCGCGGAGCTGGCAATTGAATCGTTTCGGCGGGATAGATCACTTTGTAGAGATCTTCCCTCGCGCTAGAGGGATAGGTTTGAACCCAATCTCTCGTCTTCTTATAGCTGTCAGTGGGTATCGTATATTTCAGTTTCATAATCAGCCTCTTGCGTATCGGAGTATGAGCTTCTCTTGGCCTGCGAGAACATTCTGAAATTCATCGCTTACGCCTTTCGGGAACAACACGCCCAAGCCATTTGAATGATGAAACCTCATGTGCGGATGGATCGCGCTAAGCTGATCCCACAAGAGGTGTACGCCAAAGTCCAACACTTTCACAGCCGTATCGTGAAAAAGAACGACTCCTTTAGGCGCTAACTTTGGCAGCCAGCTTGCGTAATCGTGCAAGACAGCTTCATAAGCGTGATAACCGTCGATGTGCAGAATATCAATGGATTCCTTGGGAAACAGGGGCAGCGCTTCATCAAAGGTATGTCGAAGCAAAGTTCCGACGGCTGGGAATTCTCTCTTTTTGACGGAACTTACTGCCTGGTAGATCCCGTCGTTAATCGTGCCGTACATGCCGGTATGAGGATCGCCTTGCCAAGTATCAACGGCATAACAGGACGTCGATAGTCCCTCGTCTTTAATCGCCTGACAGAAGCTGAAGAATGAAGTCCCGTATAAGGTGCCTAGCTCAACTATGACTTTTGGCTTCGCGAACCGAACCAAATCGTAGGCGAAGCGGCGATGGCCAGACCATGCTCCTTCGGTCATCATTCCTGCCGGCATCTCTGGCGCGTGGTCAACTGCGAATACTGGCCTATAAAACTTCCAATCCATATGTCAACTCCCCATCTATCGTTATAGAAGCACAAGAATTGAGATATTTTATGTTCGTCTGCTATGAGAGGTCAGGGACAAACGTGCAGGAGAAATACACATTTATAAAGCACATGGCCGTACATAAGCCGTTGCGAACCTATTGTCCGTACATACAATGTGAGAGGCAATCGTAATAGATCGTCATCTGTCATAGAAAGACATTAAACGGATATTGAGGTGTACGAAATGAGGAGCCTCGCCAGAAAAAGAAAAAACGCCAATTCTATTAAACTGGCGTCTAATCGGCAACGGCGGCGGTTGCCCGCGAGCGTTGGCCAGTCCCGGACGATCTCCCGCAAGCCGCGTAGGGGAGGGACGGCCACTAACTCCAAGCCAAGGTCTAACTCTAGCTCAAGTTCTAAATCGAAACCCTCCATGCTCGCTTGGCGACTCGGAAGAAAAGCGGGCGAGCAAGTTCAGGTGGCTGAAGGAGCCGATGTTCGGCAGCTCGTTCAGGACCTTTGGGTGAATGAGAGCAGCTTAAGCAGATTGACTAACGCCGCAAATTATAAAACGGCAATGAAAGCATTTATAGATGGTTTCGCTTCTGTTCACCCGGAAGAGATACATTCTGATTGGGTGCTGTTGCCGGTCAATAAGAAGGTTGCGGCAGTCGTAATGGCCATGAATGAAGAGCAGTCCATTAGTTCCGCTTTACGGGAGCTGGAGCGAATGCCCCTGAACGAAATGATAGTAGTGGTGAACGGCTCCACGGATGCGAGCCTGACGCTGGCAAGAACGAGCGGTAAAGCGATTGTGCTGAACTATAACGAAGCTTTGGGGCATGATGTCGGGAGGGCAATCGGAGCAAAAATAACGACATCCGACATCGTCCTGTTCGTGGATGCCGATATACCCGTAGCCGCCGAACAGCTGGTTCCTTTTGTACGGGCGGCAAGCCGCGGAGTAGACGTCGTGCTTAATGATTTATCCCGGTATGTAGGGAAGTTCGCGGATTGGGATGAAGTGACGATTATGAAATATTTTCTGAATCGCTCTAATCGCCGCGAAGACCTGTCTGTCAATTCCATGACCGCCGTGCCGCATGCGCTCACCCGCAAGGCAATTGAAGCCATTGGCTCAGCCAATTTGGCGGTTCCGCCCAAAGCCCAAGCCATCGCCATGCAACGAGGTTTGAAGATCGGCATTGGCGGCAGCGTTAACGTGTTTACGAAAAATCGGCACCGGACAGACAATGTCGGGCTGAGCAATCCCATCTCCAAGCTCATTATGGGAGATCATCTGGAAGCGCTGGGGTGGTCGATGAAGGAGGAGAACCCTCGCCTTAAATATATCGATCATCTGCGCAGAAGGGATCGTGTGAAGGATGCTAACCAGCATTATCATCCCCACTTATAACGCTCTCCCTATGCTGAGAGATACGATTGGTTCCATTCGGAAGCACACGAAGGAAAGCTATGAGCTCATTGTCATAGACAACGGCTCAACGGACGGCACGCTGGACTATTTGAAGCAACAACGTATTATTACAATTTCTCTGCCAGCGAATACCGGATTTCCGGCGGCATGCAACTGGGGCCTTCGATTGGCAAGAGGAGAACGGCTGCTTCTGCTTAATAATGATGTGCTGGTGACGTCGGAGTGGCTTAGCCGATTGCATCGGGCTTATGAGGCTGATCCTTGGATGGGAATAGTGGGTCCGATGACCAACTATGCAAGCGGCAGACAGCAGATTGCAATGTCCGGGCGATACGATGAGTTTGCGGCGCAATTAAGGGTGACGCAAGACGGGAAGATGGAGAAGGTCAATCGCATTATCGGCTTCTGTATGCTGTTCTCCCGCGCATTGCTCCAGAAGATCGGCATGCTTGATGAACAATTCTCGCCCGGGCATTTCGAAGATGACGACTATTGTTACCGCGCCTGGCGCGCAGGATATAAAGTCATGATTGCCAAAGACGTGTTTATCTATCATCATGGCAGTGCTTCCTTTGGCAGTTATGCCAAAGAAGACCTGGAGCCCATTCTTGCCCGAAACAGGGAGTTGTTCATACAGAAATGGGGCATTGATCCTATCCAACTAGCTGGAGAAGACAACAAGGGGGAACGTCATGAACATTCGGGCGCCTCGTAAGAAGACAAAAGGCAAAAAACAACGTAAGCGGAAGAGAACGGTATACCGGAAACGCCAAGTAGTCAAAAAGGCACCGCAGCTCCCGGTTGATGCAATACCGGCTATTGCGGATACGGCAATGGATTACGAACGCGTTCAGCCTGAATCCCATCCGCAGGAAAATTTTCAGGCCGGGTACGATAAAGGATATCAGGATGGGAAGTATGCCGGCGGAGAGCAAATGATCGACGAACTGCTTCCCCCCCATATGATATTTCCCGATCTTTCGCTGAAGCAGATTATCGCTACAGGGGTAAGCATGTACCATGAACACGCTGTTTCTCTATTGATTGCGGAGCAAGTCAGAGATCATATCCTTCATGCCCTGGATGAGCGCAAGCCTTTATCCATCGTCCGGCTAGGGGATGGGGAGCTTCTTACATTAGCTCAAGAAACCGTTATGCCGGTTGACGTCGTCAGACGGGAAGGCAAGTTTCTGGAGTATGCCGGCGTAAAGGTGCCGGATCTGGATATTCGTAACCGTCTGGCAGAGGCGGTTGCAAAGGCGGACATAGTAGGCATTCCGAGGACCAGAATGCCGAATTACCAGCTGCTCGTCTCGCCAGTATTCCGTGCGTACGGCATCTCGTTCCAGGAACGGCAATGGACGGACTCTCTTATTAATTACAGCTTATGTCAATCGGGTTGCCTCCTGCCGGTCCTGCGGAATCGGAAAGTTCTACTCATCGGCAACATGGCTGAGCCGCTAGCTGCAGTTCTTGCGCAGCATGGGATTTCGCTAGCCGGAATGGTAGCTCCCGTTAACGGCGCTCGCGATGCAGACAGGGTAATTATGATTGCCCGTCAATATGATTTTGACATTGCCCTTGTCTCCGCTGGAATTGCCGCCGTTATCATTACGGAAGAGCTTGCCCGCGCAACCGGGAAGGTCGCGGTCGATTTCGGCCATATGGCAAACGCGCTTGTTAAGGGAGATGCTGTAATCCATTAACCTATGTAAGAGGAACAGCCTTTCCGCGGATGCGAAAAGGCTGTTGGGGCTGTTCAGACTTAGACGCCGATCGAAGCAGCAAGCGAAGAAAATTGAACGTCAGCAGTTGCGCCAGTAATGGCGATCGAGATCGAGTTAACCGAAACTTCAAGCGTATACTCGTGTGCTCCTACTGTAAGCGTGTCGAAATATGTGATTGGAATCACGACTTCGAGATCAAGTACAGCAGCAAGTGCAATCGTTGCGAAAGTTGTGCTAGTAACCGAAGCCACTACAAGACCATCGCGAAGCAAATCTACTGTGATAGTCGGGTTAAGCAATACGCCGATAATTGTACCGGAAATCGATACATCAACTACACCGTCAATTTTGACTTTATTGGCTGCCGCCGAAGTAATGGTAACTGGAGTCGCGAGAACCTCAACCGGCGGAATTACGGTTCCGATGATCCCGATTGGACCAAGAGGGAATAGTCCTCCGTTAGCTCCAAATACCGCAGCTCCTGGACCAGCGGGGCCAGTCAAGCCAGTTAACCCGGTTGGACCTGTGGGACCCGTAGGACCTGTAGCACCCGTAAGGCCAGTTGCGCCTGTCAGACCGGTAAGACCTGTCAAACCTGTTTCTCCCATATCTAATCCTCTCCTTTCAAGTGATATAACACATCATATGTTCAGAGATTCATAGAGAAGACGGTAATAGCCGTGAACGAACGTCTATTTTTGCTAGATTATGTAAATTCATAGTCGGGCGGAGTCATATGCCTGATTTCTGTCCCTTTTGGCTATTCGTCCACTAGCATTTCTCTATCAAAGCATAAGTTATAGATATGTAATTGATCAATCCGGCACCGGTTAAGGAAGGAGCTCCGGCTTGAATACGCGAGAGAGATTAATACTAGTAGAGTTGCCGTTTCGAGGTGAACAACCATGATAGCAGTCATTATGGCAGGAGGGAAAGGAACTCGTTTTTGGCCGCGAAGCACGGTTGCGAAACCGAAGCAATTTCTGACGCTTGCTTCGGAAGAAGCTACGATGCTACAGCAAACGTATGCAAGGTTCCGTTCTTGCCTGCCCGAAGACAATGTTTATGTCGCCGTAAGCGAGAATTATTTGCCTATCGTCAAGGAACAACTCCCCGAGCTGGGAGAGAATCGGATTATCGTAGAACCGGAGCAAAGAGACACCGCTCCATGCATTGCCCTGACCGCAAGTTTCTTCATGAAGCTGGAGCGGGATGAAGTACTCGTTACGGCGCCTTCGGATCAATATATTCCGGATACGGAGGATTTAATGGAAGCGCTGCGGGAAGCGGAGAAAGCAGCTAGACAGGATGGCGTAGTCGTGACGCTTGGAATCGTTCCTACAAGAGCGGAAACGGGTTACGGTTATATTGAAGCGAAAGAGACGGTTGACTCGGTACTACGGATCAAAGAAGTGAAAGCTTTTATTGAGAAACCTACGAAGGAAAAAGCCGAGAAGCTCATCGAGATGCCCAATATGTATTGGAACAGCGGTATTTTTATATGGAAGCCCTCTACAATTGCCCGTTATATGCTAGAGTTCCAGCCTCAGATGTGGTCGATCTTCGAGCAAGAGGGAGAAGAATTCAGACAGTCGTATGCCCGTTTGCAAAAACTCTCTATCGATTATGCACTGGTAGAAAAGCTAAAGCGTCTCTATACGATACCGATCGAATTTATTTGGGATGATGTAGGTACCTGGACGTCGCTTGAGCGTATTTTCAGTACGGACGGGGACGGGAATTTGCGAATCGGCAATATCTATCCGTTCGCCACGCGCAATACCATCATCTATTCCGAACAGCAGCAGGTCGTCGTCATAGGCATTGAAGATCTGATCATTGTCTCGACGGAAGAAGGGTTGCTCATTTGCCGCAAATCGGATGAGCAGAATGTGAAGCATGCCATTGCCGCGCTTACGGCCGATCAAGAAGGCCGGCAGGCATGAAAGCACTAATTACAGGGATAACCGGTTTTGTAGGCAGTCATCTTGCTGAGCATCTGCTTAGTCAGGGAATTGAAGTGACAGGAACGATACGGAGTCACAGCTCGCTTCGGCATATTCGTCATCTGCTGCCGGATATGCGCCTGTATGAGTGCGAACTGATGGATCCAGATGCCGTAGAGCGGATGATGACAGAGGTCAGGCCGGACCTGATCTTTCATCTGGCTGCGCAAAGTTATGTGCCTTTGTCTTGGGAGTCGCCTGCCGAGACTTTAACTAATAATATTATGGGTCAGATTCATTTGCTGGAAGCCATCAGAAAGCTTGATTTAACTCCCAAAGTGCTGATTGCCTGCTCAAGCGAAGAATACGGCCAGGTCCAAGAGGATGAAGTACCGGTTACGGAGATGAATCCTCTGCGTCCGATTAGTCCTTATGCCGTCAGCAAGATTGCCCAGGACTACTTGGGATACCAATATTACAAGACGTACAACCTGCACATCGTACGAACGAGGACATTTAACCATTCCGGTCCGAGGAGAGGCGAGCAGTTCGTTACTTCCAATTTTGCGAAACAAATCGCCGAGATTGAGAAAGGCTTCAAACCGCCTGTTTTGTATGTGGGAAATCTGGATGCAACGAGGGATTTCATGGATGTCCGGGATGTTGTAAGGGCGTACCGGATGGCGCTGGACTATTGCCAGCCCGGTGAAATCTACAATATTGCTTCAGGACAAGGCCGCGAGGTTCGAGAAGTTCTCCAAGTGCTGCTTGGTTTTAGCACGGTGGACATTACAGTCGAAGAAGACAAGACCAGGCTGAGGCCATCCGATGTGAAAGTATTGGTTGGCGACTATACGAAATTTTATCGCCAGACCGGATGGACGCCGGAGATTTCGTTTGAACAATCATTAAACGATTTATTGAACTATTGGCGACATGAGCTGGCTTAACAAGCCCTAACCCGGTTGCGGTGCGATTTATGCCTTGACCGGGCTTAGGGTTTTGTTAGCTAAATAAGCGCCAGCTCTTTTAACCGGTTTTTAATTTTTTGCCCGATGACGGCCGGAGAAAATTCCGTATGGATCGTGCGCATGCCGCTTGACGCGATGGATTCGCGCCAACGCTCGTCGGTGACCAGACGCTGCATATAGTCGGCGGCATTGCGGACATTAGGTTCCGCCCAGATTTGATGGCTTTTGTACGGTCCCCAATCCTGGCCGATATTTACAAGCTGGTAGGATACCGGGCAAGAATTGGATGCGTTCATAAATTCGGTATTGCCGGACCAGTTCGTAGCGATAACGGGTTTGCCGAGGTACATCGCTTCCGCTAGGCCGAGTCCAAATCCTTCGGCTCGATGAAGAGATACGTAACTGTCGGTGCATTGAAGCAACGAATTAACCTCATGCCTCGACAATACTTTGTCGATCAGATACATATTGCTTCGCTCGGCAATCATCTTCTTCAGTTCGATCAAATCGTGCGGCCGGTATTCGGCGTTGTTGACTTTCAGCACAAGTCCTACCCGCGAATCGGTTTTATCGAAGGCTAGCTTGAAAGCTTCAATGACGGCGCCGGGATTTTTGCGCAAGGTAGAGCTTTGCACGTCGTACATCATCAGGAATAGAAACCGGTTCTCCGGGAGGCCGAAGGAAGAACGGTTAATATTTGGCGCTACTTGCACTTGAATGCAGTGCGGGATGGTTGTCACGGGAACATTGGAGCGTTTGGAGACGGATGATGCGACAAATTTGCTGCATACCCACACCTCATTGACATGGTTGAAGCCTTCGACATATTCATCCGGAAACTCCGGCAACTCCCAATGCCAATACCCGATATTATATCGGCTGTTGTACAAATCATCGCCAAAATGTTCGCGCGCAGGACGCATAAAGTCGGCGTTCATATGGAAAATATTCGTGTTGAAGCGGGCTTTGTCCAGCATTTTATGCGACCAGCTGTAGTCCGACATTCTCGACGCTACGGGTAATGGGAAGTTGATCAAGCCAAATGGAAGATTGGCCGATTCCATTGCTTTGGCAGCAAGCCGCGAAGATTCCCCGATGCCCATCTCGGCATGAACGAAGCCAATGATATTAACGCCAGGTTCCCTTAGAGTGGCATCAATCGGAGGCGATGCGGCAGCAGTGGCTCGGCGGTTGTGGCGTCTATGTTTTTTTCTATTAGGTTTACGGCGTGATTTGGAACGGCTGGCGGAATTGCGTTTTTTCGCTTTTACTTTATTGGACCGTTTCAGCTTTTTGCTTTTCTTGTGTCGTTTGGTCACCCCGGTTCAATCCTCTCGATATTAGCGGATATGCACTCGACTACATACTATTCATGCCAATTGCCAGGCTATAAGGACAACAACCTACTAGAGGCAAAAAAACGGCGTATGACTAAATAAGCTGGCTTTTTTGGCCAGAAGGGTTATAATATTGTTTATTGACGTAATTGAATAGTAACGGGGAGCTGGTTGAGGCTAGCTGAGAGGGGATTCCGCAGAAAATCCCGACCCTTATACCTGATCTGGATAATGCCAGCGTAGGAAATGATGATATAGGTTTGCCTCCTATTTGAGATAGGAACGGGTAAGTCTATATACATAGCTGACGAAATGTATGGTCCTCCGGAATCGGAGGGCCTTTTTTTATTGCGGCAGACAGGTGAAGCAAACGTCATGACGGTTGTAGAGAGAAAGGGAGAGAGACAGATGAGGACAGGGACAAAAAAAGGATTAGCGGTTATTGCGGCGATGTTGGCAGTTGTTATGCTTCTGGCGTCATGCGGATCGGGCAATAACAAGAATGAGGCATCGGAAGCTCCGGCGGGCGGCGGAGACAAGCCGTTGACCAAAGTGAAGGTTGTGCTCGACTGGACGCCTAACACGAATCATACCGGCTTGTACGTTGCGCGCGACAAAGGTTATTTCAAAGAACAGGGACTTGACGTGGAGATTATTCAGCCCGGCCAGGACGGTGCGGATAAAATGGTTGCTTCCGGCGGTGCCGAGTTTGGCGTAGGTTATCAGGAATCGCTCACGATGGCGCGGATCGCCGGCGTACCGCTCGTGTCCGTTGCCGCTGTTATCCAGCATAATACATCGGGATTTGCTTCTCCCGTATCCAAAGGAATCGATTCACCTAAGAAGTTCGAAGGCAAAACGTATGGCGGCTGGGGAGCGCCGGTAGAGGAAGCCGTAATCGGCTCGCTCATGCAGGAAGAAAACGCGGATGTATCCAAAGTGAAAATGCTGAGCATCGGCGACACGGATTTTTTCACGGCGGTGAAGCGCGACATTGATTTTGCGTGGATCTATTATGCATGGACTGGCGTAGAAGCCGAGCTTCGCGGCGAGAAGCTGAATATGGTTTATTTGACCGATTACAGCAACAAGCTGGATTATTATACGCCGCTGCTTGAGACAAGCGAGAAGATGGTTGCCGAGAAACCGGAGATCGTGAAAGCTTTTGTTGCAGGGGCGGCAAAAGGGTATCAGTATGCTATTGATCATCCGGAGGACGCGGCCGAAGTGCTTATTAAGGCAGAACCGGACTTGAACGCGGATTTGGTGCGGGCAAGCCAGAAGTGGCTAAGTCCGAAATATACGGACGATGCGTCGCAGTGGGGGATCCAGAAGAAAGAGGTATGGGTCAACTATTCGCAATGGATGTTTGAGCACAAGCTGCTTGAGAAAGAGCTGGATGCGGACAAAGCGTTCACGAACGACTTTTTGCCGCAAGCTTAATTGGGAATAAAGAGGACAAGACGAGATAAGGAAGAGGAGAGCTGACGATTATGGCTAATGCGCTTGTAAGCATTCAAATATTACCGACAACCCCAAACGGAGACAGCGTAATTCCTTACGTTGACCGCGCGATCGAAATCATTAAGGCATCCGGGGTGCCTTACCGTGTAGCGCCGCTGGAGACAACGATGGAAGGCGAGTTGCCGCAGCTGTTTGAAATTGTTCAGTCGATGAATGAAGCGATGACGGAAATGGGTTGTCCATCTGTCATTTCGCAAGTAAAAGTTTATTTCAATCCTGCTAATGGCGCTTCTATGGGCCGTTTATTGGAGAAATATCCGGATGGGCAATAAGGGCCGGAGAAGCCTGCATGCGATTTGGCCTTCTGCTCTGCTTGTCCTTATTCTGCTTGCCGCTTGGCAGCTATCGGTAGACAGCGGCCTTGTACCGGAGTGGCAGCTGCCATCGCCGATTACGATTGTGAAAGAAATGGCCGAAGTATGGCCGCGTTTGATGGATAACGCCTCCGCAACGGTAAGCCTGGCCTTGATCGGATTTGCGGGAGGCGCGTTGGCCGGATTTGCGCTAGCCGCCATTCTTCATTTGATTCCGATTGTACGTAAGGCGGTATATCCGCTGCTTGTCGTCACTCAGAACGTACCGGTCATCGCAATCGGACCAATCTTGACGATCTGGCTGGGCTACGGCGTGCTTCCGAAGCTGATACTGGTCTGGATCGTTTGTTTCTTCCCGGTGTCGGTTGCCATGCTGAACGGGTTCAAGGATACGGATCCTACGCTTCGCAATTATATGCAAATGATTGGAGCGGGCAAGTGGCAGCTGTTTATGCGATTGGAGCTTCCCAATGCGGTTACGCATCTATTTTCCGGACTCAAAATCGCCGCCTCGTATGCGGTTCTCAGCGCGGTGGTCGCCGAATGGTTAGGCGCGGACAAGGGATTAGGCCATTATATGATTCTTTCATCCAAAGGGTATGAACCGGCAAGGGTGTTCGCGTCCGTTGTTCTGATCGTCTTGCTCAGCCTAGCCTTATACGGCCTTGTTGCGCTCGTCGAGAAGTTGGTTATCCGGTGGCGGCCCGTGAAGGGAGAGGTACGTTCATGAGCACATCTGCATTAGAATTGAAAGACATTTATAAATCGTTTGATTCCGGCAGCAAACAGGTGCTGGACGGCTTGTCGTTCACGGTGGCCGAGAATGAATTCGTCTCCATTATCGGCCCTTCCGGCAGCGGCAAAACAACGTTGTTCCAGTTGATCGGCGGTCTGGAAAAACCAACCTCAGGAGAAGTGTGGATCAGCGGAAAACCTACGACAGGGAGCCGCGGACATATTGCTTATATGCCGCAACAGGCCTCTCTTATGCCTTGGCGATCGGTTGCCGCCAATATCGAGCTTGCGCTTCAGGTTGCAGGCGTGGAACGGAAAGCTTCGGGCATAGCGGCTCGGGAATGGCTGGATCGGATTGGTCTGTTGGAATATGCGGATTCCTATCCGCATGTCTTATCAGGCGGCATGCAGCAGCGAGTATCTTTTTTGCGGGCGCTGTTGTCTCCTCAGCCGCTCATGCTTCTGGATGAACCGTTTGGCGCGCTGGACGCGTTAACCAGACAACAGATGCAGCGTTGGCTCATGGAAATATGGGAGCAGAACAAGCGGTCCGTCCTGCTAGTTACGCATAGTATCGAAGAAGCTTTGCTGTTGTCCGACCGAATTATGGTATTGTCTTCCGCTCCCGCTGTCCTATTGGAAGAGATCGAGGTACCATTCGCAAGACCTCGTTCCCCGCAGCTATGGAAGGAACCGTTGTTTAATGAATTGAAGCAACAGATTCAGGACCTGCTTCAATGAGCAAAGACGGAAAAGAGGAACCGCGCATGCAGCAAAAGAAGGCTATTGATGCCCATATTCATGTGGATCTATATGAAGATCAAAACAGGCTGTTCATGCTTGAGCAAGCTTTTCAGGCAGGTATTGAGGCGGTTGTGGCGGTGTCCATGCATCTGGAGTCCTGCAAGATACAGGCTCTTCTGGCGGAGAAGTTTCCTGGACGCGTGATTCCCGCTTACGGGTTTCATCCCGAGCAGCCCATTCTCTCGGACGAGCATAAAGATGAGCTGTTTGCGTGGATTTGGGCACAACATGAAGCGGGGGAATCGTTCGCCATCGGTGAAGTGGGTTTGCCTTATTACGATAGAACTTCCGCGGAAGAAAGCGGAACGCCGTTTGACGAAGCGCCGTACATTGCGCTGCTTGACCAATTCGCAGCGCTCGCGGCGGAACTTGACCGGCCAATCGTTCTTCATGCGGTCTATGAGGATGGGGCAAAAGCTTGCGATATCATGGAGCGGCATCAGGTGAAGAAGGTTCATTTCCATTGGTTCAAAGGGGATGAAGCAACGGTTGAACGGATGATCCGGCTTGGTTATCTCATTTCGATTACTCCGGATGTTGCTTATGAGGAGGAGATTCGGCAGTTAGTCGAGCGATACCCTCTGGAGCAATTGATGGTGGAGACGGATGGTCCTTGGCCTTTTGAAGGTCCTTACGAAGGCCGCGCGACAGTGCCGGAAATGGTATTTGACGTTTGTTCGCACATCGCTGCGATTAAACGGCTCCCCGAACAGGAAGTCCGGGAGAAGCTGCTTCGCAACACGCGCGGATTCTACGAAATATAGAGGAGTGTACTCCGTTAAACCCCGGCATGGCCGTGGGCTTAACGGAGTTTTTTATTTCAGGCACGGCAGTAACCGTTACCTATTGGATCAAGAATCCATAAACTTTAGTATGATTGTTTCATGGGAAGGAGGAGGACAAGATGGCATCTCTAACAAGAACTCAATTTATCGGTGCGCTAATTCCAACCGTTCTGCAAGTTAGACGCGAAGGCTCGCCCATACTCCCTTCCGTGCGGCTTGCGCAATGCATTCTGGAAACCGGCGGCACGATTCATTCGTGGTACAACTTAGGCGGAATTAAAGTGGGAAGCGGCGTTCCCAATCTGTATTGGCATGGAGAAGCCGTTGTGAAAGGAACTTGGGAGGTCGTTAACGGCATGCAGGTGAGCATGAATTCGGCTTTCCGCGCATACAAAAGCGTCTATCATTTCATGAAAGACCAAGATCTGCTCTTTGCAACTTCACGGTATGTACGCGTCCGCGCTGCCGTAACTCCCGAACAGCAAGCAGTCGCTTTGTACGTCAGCGGTTATGCAACCGACCCACAATATCCGAATAAGATAATGGCCATTATTAACCAATATTTGCTGAAGCAATACGATACCGCTTTTGCCTCCGCGCCGGCGACAACGCTGTTCAGGTCTTCGCAGACGATTCCAATTCTAATTGACGGATTGGTCGCGGCTGTCGGCTATTACGACGGTGGGACAACCTGGGTGGCAGCCCGCAAGCTTGGAGAGATGCTTGGCGCCGAGATCGACTGGGTAGGCGGCAAGGTAACGGTGAATGGCAAGGGGCTTGATTCCAGGCTCGACATTTCTACCGGTTATGTAGCGGTAAGAGACTTGGCGGCGGCGCTAAACCGCAAAGCAGTTTGGGAGCAAGCGACCCAGACGGTAACGCTGAAATCGGCAGATCTCCCCTGAGAGACTGCCGATTTGTTGTTTTGGGGTCAAGGGCGTATCGTTACGCGCGTTCCTACAGGGGTAAGATCGGATAAGGCAAGCACGTCCTCGTTATACATTCGAATACATCCGTGGGAGACATATCTGCCAATGGATGAAGGATCATTGGTCCCGTGAATGCCGTAATGCGGCTTGGACAACCCCATCCAGAGCACGCCAAACGGTCCGCCGGGATTTTCCTGTTTATTAATGATTTTGAACTCGCCGGTAGGCGTTTGCGTCACCATTCGGCCAATCCCGACGGGATAAGAGTGAACGACGACATTTCCGTCAAGCAAATGAAGCATCCGGTCCGACAAATCGACGATAATGCGGTAAACGGGCATCGGAAGCAACCACCTTTTCTTGGAGTTAGCTTATAGCCAACATATTTCCGGACAAGTCGTATGGTTACAAAATGTTGTCTTATTTGGATGACTTCTGAGAATACTATGGGAAAAAGCGCAGGCAAGGGTGTACATATGCTATTTAACTTTATCGTCGGATTTATCGTTCCGTGGTTAATCTTCCTTGTTGCTCCGATCCCGAATAAAACAAAATTAGTCATTCGCGTGTTGCCGATTAGCTCGCTAATGGCTTTTCTTCTTAATGACTTTTTTGTCAAACATGGCTACTGGCTTGTGAAACCGGTCTTTGAAGCGAATGAATCTTATTCGGCCATCCCCTTTAACCTTGGTTTGTACCCTGTATGGGGGATTTTCCTGATTTACTTTATCGAGAAGAAGCGTAACTGGTCACCGGTCTTGTGGATTGGGACGTGGAGCGTCGGCATTTCGTTCGCGGAGTATTTGCTTGTAGCGGCAGGAAGGGTGATCTATGACAACGGTTGGCACATCTATTGGACGTTTGTGTCGTACCTTGTAGCCTTCTCGGTCGTGTATTTGTACAGTAGGTTGAATAGGAAGTGAATATAAAAGAATCGGACGCTCGTGAAAGAATGTGTAAAAAAGATTCAAAACATATCGTATGCTATCGGTTTCTTGAATTTCATAATATCAAACAAAAAACCCGCAAGACCTTGTTTTACAAGGTTTTTGCGGGTTTATATGTTTAAAAGGCGTCCCTGTAGGGATTCGACTCTTACCGTGCAGTGAAAGTTGGTGAAGGTTTTGATTTGGTGGACAATTGGTAGACAACTCATTTGAGATCGCTTGATTGGTTTGTAAGAAGGCCTTATAAATAAAGGGTTTTTACAAAAAAATCGGACGCTCATTTCTGAGCGTCCTTTCATGGGAGAGGAGAAACCGGACGAAGAGCTTATGGGGAAACGTAAGTCTTCTCCGCGGTTGTCTACGGCATCTTCCGACGCCGATGATCTTATCTTGTCCGCTTTATGGGCGATTATACATTTTACGCCAAAAAAATATTATGCGGCTCCTTGTAACGGTGCCCATGCCTTTATCATCCAAGGTAAAGTGTGGTACGATAGGCAACGACAGTAGAGGAAGGGAGCAATAAGCAGTGAGAGTCATTGCGGGAGCGGCAAAAGGCCGCACGCTGAAGGCGGTTCCCGGCACGAATACGCGCCCAACGACCGATAAGGTGAAGGAAGCGATATTCAGCATGATTGGACCGTTTTTCGACGGTGGCCTGGCACTCGATTTATTCGCTGGCACCGGCGGGCTCGGTATTGAAGCTTGGAGCAGAGGCATCGAGCGGACGATCTTTATCGACCGAGAAAAAATAAGCATTGATATTATTAAATTAAATACCGAAGCGGCAGGAATGGGTAGACATGCGGAGATTTACCGCAACGATGCAGAGCGCGCGCTTAAGCTGCTTGAGAAGCGCGGAATAGCGTTTTCCCTTGTATTCCTGGATCCGCCTTACCGTTTGACCCATATGGACGAGCTGATGGCTGATTTGGCGCAGCGTTCGCTGCTCGAAGAGGGCGCGACCATTGTGGTGGAGCACGACGCAAGCCACGAGTATCCGGAACATATGGAGCCATTCGAACAGTTGAGAAAACAAAAATACGGCGATACGGCAGTGACGATCTACCGCTATTCGCCTGGCGGCACAGATGGAGGAACAAGCAATGCAGATGAATGAGAACGGTCGCGTGGCGGTATATCCCGGAAGCTTTGATCCGCCGACATTAGGACATCTCGATATTATCCGCCGCTCAGCGAAGCAATTCGATCATGTCATCGTAGCTGTATTGAACAATACGAGCAAAAGTCCGATGTTTACGCTTGACGAGCGCAAGGAAATGCTTCGGGAGATTACAAGCGATATTCCGAACGTATCGATCGACAGCTTCCGCGATTTGCTCGTCCGGTTCATGAAGTCACGCAAAGCGAGTGTTATTGTGCGCGGGATCCGTTCGGTAACGGACTTTGAATACGAGCTGACGCTTGCTTCGACCAATCAATTGCTGGATCATGAGATTGAGACGATCTTCATGATGACAAATCCGAAATTCTCTTACCTCAGCTCCAGCATCGTGAAGGAGATTGCCATGTTCGGCGGACCGGTGCAAGAACTGGTGCCTTCTCCGATCGAACAGCGATTGCTGGAAAAATATAAAGCCAAGCAGACTAACAATTAGTTGAATTTTAACCGCGATGACTCGGATCAGTGGTCCGGGGGGCTAGGAATTGCAACGCGAGAATTAGTATAGCAAGTACGGCCGCGGCCGTCAGCGCATAAGGCCACAGGACGGGGAGGCCGATTGCATTGACGGCCTCGTATGCGTTAGACGGCCTTTGCCAGCCTGCGCCGTCTTGCGGCAGCATGGCACTCTCAGAGCCGGTTAAGCGGCTTGGCAGCAACGTTATGACGGCTTGTGCCGGCTTCCATAGCAGCAAGCCAAGCACGGCGGCGTGCAGGGCATGTACAAGCCTGATTCCGATCAAGGGAAGAAGCTTCAGATCCGTGCCGGTAATCGAATAACCGGTCTGCAGCAAGGCGCTGATGCCGCTCCAGGCAAGCACAGCCGCTACTGCAGCTGCGCTCATTGCGCTGCTTACGTTTGGTCCTTGCCATACGGCAGCCGCATAAGAGCCGATATGGCCTTCCAGAAGGGCAGGCAATAAGAGCTCGGTTGCCCCATTCGGCAGGGCATAAGGAATAAGCGGCAACGCCAGCCTGGCGATTACGGCAGCAAAAATCATAAAGCCGCCTGCAATAAGCAGCTTTTGTACGCTGGAAGAGACCGCGTCGCCGAGCACTTTGCCAAAGCTTCGGCCATCCCGGTCCCGGCTTGTATTAATCGCATCCGCTACTTGAACGAGCATTCTTGCCGGTGCGTTTGATGAATGCGGTGAAGCATGTCCCTGCTGAGCAGAAGACTCCCGTCTTCTGCTAAATATCGATATCCAGCCGGCCGTACACAAAGCCGATAGCCATACAATAGCGGCGATGAATAGGCCAAGCTCTGGACGATGGAGAAAGCCTGCGCCGATCACGACCAGCATAAACAGCGGATTCGGCATATGGGAAAGAGCCAGCAGCCGTTGTCCTTCGCGCCTCGTCACGATCTTTTCCTTGCGAAGAGCTGCCGTTGCCTCAGCGCCAGCCTGATGTCCGGACAACCATCCGAAGAGCAGCGGCAGCGCTGCTTCACCAGGCAATTTGAGCAAGGCTTGCATAATGGGCCGGAGCACAACGCCAATACCGTGAAGGAGACCAAATGCGGCAATGAGTTCGAATAAGACGAGGAACGGCAAGAGGCCCGGGAAGACGATATTCCACCAGATCGTAAGCCCTTGGAGAGAAGCTTGGAAAGCTTCATCCGGCTGCCGAATTATGGAGGCGACGAATACAATCGACACAACGGCGTACAAAACGGTTCGGATCATCTATCAATCAACTCCAATAGAATTAGGATCGTAAGGACACGAATAAATTCGGACAAACCAAGGTCTGTTTCATTGTACGCTTGGGCAGAGCCGGTTAGACCAAGCCCTTGTGAAGGGAGGCAGCGATTTGTCATGCACAAAGCAATACGAACCGGCAAGGCGAGACAGGCAGCGGGAGTCCTATTAATCGCCGTTTTGCTATGGGTGGTTGTCTATGCCCCTACGCCGCTAGTGATTTACGAACCGGGCCAAACCTTCGATACGAAGACGCTTGTCCAGCTCGGAACGGAAGAAGCACAAACAACCGCTCCGGGTTCCTCTTCGAATGAAGGCGAATTTCTGATTACGACGGTTAAACTTACCGACGCGAAATATTGGCAGGTCATTGAAGCAGCGTGGAAGAAAGACTTTGCGGTGTACAGCAAAGATTCGGTTATGAAGGGTATGTCGGAGAAAGCGTATTTGGAGAAGGCGAAGGCCCAAATGACATCCTCGCAAAATGTCGCTTTGGAGGCCGCTTATCGATACGCAGGCATTGCGTATAAGGTTTCTGCAGACGGACAGCACATTCAATCTGACAAGGATAGCGAGCAAATCACGATTAAAACGAGTGAGATTGGCGGACCTTCCGCCGGACTTATGTTTGCTCTGCAATCGACTCAGCTATTATTGGATCGGAATTTGACCGGAGGGCTTCGGATAGCAGGTACAGGAACCATTAATCCAACCGGCAAAGTGGGGGCAATCGGAGGCATTACATTCAAGGTGGCTGCTGCTGACAAGGAAGGGGCGCAGTTATTTCTGTCGCCTGCGGATAATTATGCGGAGGCTGCCGCCAAAGCAACAGAGCTTCGCAGCGAGATGAAGATTATTCCCGTCACCTCGCTGGAATCCGCAATATCGGCAATTGAGCTTGCTTCTGCCTCGGAATGATCTAACTATTCGATGATAATCGGTCTGTCGGTAAAATCACGGAATATCGCCGCGGACGAAGCATGTCCGGGCTGAGCTAGCATGTAAGCCGCCGTCGCTTGGGTATCAAGCTCGAGGTAGCGGGATTGGACAGGCGATCTTGCGGCGCTGAGCAGAACAGGCAGCCTCGCTTCCTTTTTCATGCGTTTAAGCAGCTGCTGCCCTTTGCTCGTAAAGCCCAGTACGCGAATGTACTCCACCCCGGCAGCAAGCTTGTCCGGCGTGAAATCTTCTTTCTTATGGTTAAGCAGAATAGAGAGCAAAGCTCGCTGCAACTTCGTTCTGGTGTATCGCTTCGTCTTCAGAGCCTCAAGCAGCGGTTCCATGCCGGTATGCTCGAGCTCAGGCAACGCATTCAGCAACCGGTATTCGAGACCTTCCGTCATCTCGCGGTATTCGGCTAGCTGATCCGGCCTCTGCGTAACGACAGCATGCAGAAGGGGCTGTACAAAGTTTGCCCAGCTCACCGGACTTCTGCCAGATGCCCATTCCCTTTGCATCACATCATAGGTTGCGGATGGCACAAGCGGCCGGCTTGCTTCAAGCTTGCCGTCTTCCAATAGCAGCTTGCGGATCGCCGTTGCGCTTGCGATGGCACTGTCGGTAACGGTGGTCTGTCCGTATTCCGACTTCTCCCGGCGGATCGTATACGGCGTCATGCGTCCCTGTATGCGCTCCAAAGCAATTAAATAGTGAAGTCCCAGCGTATGGTTAGGTTGGGCAAACGGAAAGCCGGCAGCTTCCTTGCGTCCGACCGATAATAAATAAGCTGCGATTGCCGAGCTGTATGCGCTTGGATAACTTTTGCCGCTTAACAATTCTTCGCGAAGCAGGCGTTGGAACTCAGGAGGCTCATGGGCAATCAGTTTTGCGGCATCATGCAGCACTTCGATCTCGCCGCTCTCAGTCCCGAAGCAGAAGGCGTCGACAATGCCTGTAGCCTCCAGTACGGCGACAGCGCCGTAAGCGAACCATTCTGCCGCTTGCGTGGCGTAGGCGGTCGGCAATTCCAGGACAAGGTCGCAGCCGCCTCTCAGCGCGGCTTCCGTCCTTGCCCACTTATCCATAACCGCCGGTTCTCCGCGCTGCAGGAAATGCCCGCTCATGACGGCAACAACGGCATCGGCTTCTGCTATTTTTACCGATTCTCGCAAATGATATTGATGACCGTTGTGAAATGGGTTATACTCAACAATTAGTCCTACCGTGCGCAACCTTGACATCTCCTTGTTTCAGATGGATATATGTTCCATCATAACACAGGGAAGCCGATTTATTCATGAAATTACCGGCGAAAAGATGAAAAACATGGTTAAATTGTTGACAAAACCGCTCAAAGATAGATATAATAATTTTTGTTTGTTTGGGGTGATCTCATGCAGTTTCATGTACAAGAAACGATGTCCAAAGGCATTAAGGCAAAGATTGATGAGAATCTGGATGTGTCGGCTTTATTCAAAGACAGATCCGATGTTATCAGTAACGGTCCGCTCCACGTATCGCTTCAGGTAACCGGCAATGAAGGATCGATTGCAGTCGAAGGCGAATTGTCCATCGATTGGGAACTCGCTTGCTCGCGGTGTCTTGACCCCGTGAAGCTTCATACGGTAATTCCTGTAGCCGATCAGTTCAAACCGGCGTCCGAAGACAATGAGGACGAGACGGATGAATCAGAGGATGACGACATTATTGCGGTAACAGGGGACAGGCTGGACTTGAGGCCTTATGTGGAAGAAGTGCTTCAGCTGTTCATGCCGTTCGCTCCGTTATGCAGTAAGGATTGCAAAGGACTGTGCCAAAATTGCGGACAAAACTTAAATGAACACAAATGCGGCTGCTCAACCGAGAAGATTGACCCTCGAATGGCAGTGCTCAAGGATTTATTCAAAGACGAACAATAATGAATGACCGATTGATTCTATGAAGGAGGTGGGAAACAATGGCAGTACCACAAAGAAGAACATCCAAAACTCGCCGCGACAAACGTCGTACGCATTTCAAACTGGCTGTACCAGGTATGGTGAAATGCGAGCAATGTGGAGAGCTGAAACTCGGCCACCACGTATGCAAAGTGTGCGGATACTACAAAACAAAAGAGGTTATCTCCCAATAATCTCAGGTTTTTCCCACAATAGCACTTCATTACGATGAGGTGCTATTTTTTTTATGTCCGTTGCTTACATAAGCTTTTTTTTATATACTAAATTAGTACCAGGTTATAATATCAGTTATCATTCGAGTAAAATTAGACAAGGGTCACAATACTGTTAAGGTGGTGCCGAGGATCGAACGAATGCCAAAGCGACAGCGGCATCAGCTGCTCGCTCAACTGATTGACGAAAACCCCTTTATGACGGATCGGGAGCTTACGAGGCATTTGAAAGTCAGCATACAGACGATTAGGCTTGACCGGATGGAGCTCGGTATTCCCGAGCTGCGCGAGCGGATGAAGCTGATGGCTGAGCGGACGTATGATTCTGTTCAGTCTTTGCCGCTGCATGAAGTGATCGGTGACATTGTGGACTTGCAATTGGACAAAAGCGGGATTTCGATGTTCGAAATTCGAGATGAGCATGTTTTCTCGCGTACGGGGATTGCCCGGGGTCATCATGTATTTGCCCAAGCAAACTCGCTCGCGGTTGCTGTTATTGATGAGAAAATCGCTCTCACGGTTACGGCGGACATTCGCTTTATCAGACCGGTCAAATTAGGCGAGAAATGCATTGCAAAAGCTTATGTACGTTCGATATCCGGCGAGCGCCACAAGTCAAAGGTGGAGCTCTTTACCTATGTCGGGGACGAAATGGTGTTCCAAGGGAACTTCGTCATCTACCGGTCAACAGGTGAAGGTGAGAGCGAAGCGTAAGCTTTTATGAGTTTAGGCTTTGCCGCTATTGAGGGGCGAAGCTTCTGGGAGGAAAAAGACATGCGGATCGCCATAGATGCGATGGGAGGCGACCACGCGCCGAGCCTTATTGTGCAAGGCGCGCTGGAAGCTGCGGCGGAGTGGCCGGATACGGAATTGGTTCTTGTTGGAGACACGGCAGCCATTGAGCCGCTCCTCAAAGGACAAAAGCCGGCCAACGTGACGTTATGCCATACGGATGAGGTGATCGGTCCGGATGAAGAACCGGTCAAAGCGGTTCGTCGGAAAAAAGGCTCATCCATGGTCGTTGCCGGCCAGCTAGTTCGGGAGAAGCATGCGGACGCTATGATTTCAGCAGGCAACACAGGCGCTTTGATGACCACTGGACTGCTCGTTGTAGGCAGGCTTGATGGCATTGAACGCCCGGCGCTTGCGCCAATGCTTCCGACCATGGATGACGTAGGCGTACTTGCGCTCGACTTAGGCGCTAACATGGACGCGAAGCCGGAGCATTTGCTGCAGTATGCAATCATGGGCAGTATTTACCGTACGAAGGTACATGGTTTGGAAAATCCTCGTGTAGGGTTGCTGAACGTCGGTACTGAAGAGCGGAAGGGTAACGAATTGACCAAAGCCGCATATGATCTGCTTGAACAAGCACCGATCAACTTTATTGGCAATGTCGAGGCACGGGATTTGCTTAATCGCAGCTGCGATATTCTTATTTGTGACGGCTTTGCGGGGAATATTATGCTTAAGGCGATTGAAGGTACGGCAGGTACGTTGATGACTTATCTGAAAGAATCCTTTGGCGCTACTTTTATGACGAAGATTGCGGCAGCCATTATGATGCCAAGACTTCGCAGTTTAAGAAAGAAAATGGATTACAAGGAGCATGGGAGCGCTCCGCTGCTTGGTCTGAACGGTCTCGTGATGAAATGTCACGGATCATCGGATGCTCTTGCTGTCAAAAACGCGATCCGGCAAGCCCGAATCGCCATTGAAGCACAGCTAACAGAATCAATCGCAGCGGAAATAGGCGGGAGGTCATGATGAATTTACATCCTGTTGGCATTATTGGTACGGGCAAATACGTTCCCGACCGGATTTTATCCAATCAAGAACTGGAACAAATGGTTGAAACAAATGATGAGTGGATCGTCACGCGCACCGGCATCCGCGAACGCCGTATGGCAGCTGCGGAGCAAGCGACATCCGATCTGGCTTATCAAGCTTCGCTGAAGGCGATTGAAGCAGCAGGCATTACGGTTGAAGATATCGATCTAATTATCGTTTCGACCATTACGCCGGATACGTTTTTCCCTTCAACGGCCTGCCTATTGCAAGATAAACTAGGCGCCAAGAAGGCTGCGGCATTTGATTTGTCGGCTGCTTGCTCCGGATTTATCTACGGACTTGCCACCGCGTCCAACATGATTGCAACAGGCATGTACAAGCATGTTCTGGTCGTGGGAGCGGAAACTTTGTCCCGCATTACGGACTATACGGACCGCAACACCTGCATTTTGTTCGGTGACGGTGCCGGCGCTGTCGTGCTCGGACAAGTGGAAGAAGGCCGAGGCTTCAAAGCGTTCGAACTTGGCGCGGACGGCAGCGGCGGAGAATTGCTGAAAGTAAGCGGCGGCGGTTCCCGTATGCCTTCATCGGCGGAAAGCGTTGCGTCCAAACAGCATTATATTCATATGGCCGGCAATGACGTGTTCAAGTTTGCGGTTCGCATTATGGGCGGAGCCGCTGAAGAAGCGCTTCGCAAGGCTGGCATGAATAAAGAAGACATTGATCTGCTTGTTCCCCATCAAGCCAATGTCCGCATTATTCAATCGGCATTGAACCGTCTCGACCTTTCGGAAGAGAAATGTATGATTAACCTGGACAAATACGGCAACATGTCGGCTGCGTCCATTCCGGTTGCGCTCGCGGAAGCCGTGGAGCAAGGCCGGGTTAATGAAGGAGATTGCCTCGTATTCGTAGGCTTCGGAGGAGGCCTCACCTGGGGCGCTTCCGTATTGATCTGGTAACGGAGGGAATTCATTTGAGTAAAACAGCCTTTGTATTTCCCGGCCAAGGCGCGCAAGCGGTTGGCATGGGCAAAGACGCGTATGAAGCATTAGACAGCTCGCGCGCTATATTCGAGCAGGCGGACGAAGCGCTTGGCTTCAAGCTAAGCGAGATCATCTTCAACGGTCCGGATGACGAGCTGAAGCAGACGGCAAATACGCAACCTGCTCTATTGACGGTTAGCGTAGCCTTCCTGAAGGCGCTTGAAGGCCGAGGCCTTAAGCCGGATTATGTAGCCGGACACAGCTTGGGCGAGTACAGCGCTCTTGTGGCAGCAGGCGTAATGAGTTTTGCGGATGCTGTCCGCACGGTTCGCGCCCGCGGTCAGTTCATGGAACAAGCGGTTCCTGGCGGACAAGGGGCGATGGCAGCCGTGCTTGGAGCGGAACGCGGCGTATTGGCTGAGCTTTGCGCGAACATTTCGCAGGAAGGAAATGCGGTTGAATTGGCGAATGTTAACTGTCCGGGTCAAATCGTCGTTTCCGGTTCGGCTGCAGGCGTGCAGGCGGTTGTGGAGCGCGGCAAAGAGGAAGCAGGCGCCAAACGCGTCATTCCTCTTGAAGTAAGCGGGCCGTTCCATTCTTCGCTGATGAAGCCAGCTGCTGAGAAGCTGTCCGGCGTATTGTCGGATATTTCGATGAACGACGCATCCGTACCGGTCGTGGCCAATGTAACGGCGGCTCCAGTAACGGAAGCGGCTGCGATTCGCAATCTTCTGGTTGAACAAGTTTATTCTCCCGTTCTATGGGAAGATAGCGTCCGTTATTTAATCGAACAAGGCGTGGATACGTTTGTTGAGATTGGTTCGGGTACCGTATTAGCCGGCCTAATCAAGAAAATCGACAAAAACCTGCGCGTTATTTCGGTTAACAGCATCGCAGCAATCGAAACCCTGTAAGGTACCGCGCAAAACTTGGAGGAGGTATACCATGTTTGCTAGTCTTGAAGGTAAAAAAGCGCTAGTAACCGGCGCATCCCGCGGGATCGGCCGCGCGATTGCCGTCGCTCTTGCGGAAGCAGGCGCTGATGTGGCGATCAATTATTCGGGCAGCGAAGCCGCTGCTGCCGAAACGGCGAAGGCTGTTGAGGCGGTTGGCCGCCGCGCGATTATTCTGAAAGCGAATGTCGGAAAATCCGCTGAATTCGAAGCCATGGTCAAAGAAGTTGTCGATCAATTTGGCTCGATTGATATTTTGGTGAATAACGCCGGCATTACAAGAGATAATTTAATTATGCGTATGAAAGAAGAGGAATTTGACCAGGTTATTGAGACGAACTTGAAGGGTGTCTTTAACGGGATCAAAGCGGTAACGCGGCCTATGATGAAGCAGCGTTCCGGACGCATTATTAATATCTCTTCGGTTGTTGGCGTGCTCGGAAATCCGGGACAAGCGAATTACGTGGCAGCGAAAGCTGGCGTGATTGGCCTCACTAAATCGAGCGCACGCGAGCTTGCATCCCGCGGCATTACCGTCAACTGCATCGCTCCAGGCTTCATTCAGACGGATATGACGGACAAGCTTTCCGACGAAATGAAGGAATCGCTGTCCTCGCAAATACCGCTTGCGCGTCTTGGAGCGGCAGAAGATATTGCTGCAGCAGTGCGCTTCCTGGCATCCGGCGCAGCATCTTATATGACCGGCCAAACCGTCCATGTAGACGGCGGCATGTACATGTAAGATTTGCTTATCCGCTGGTGTGACAGCAATTGCAACGGTTTGTATGGCATTTTGTCTTAAATTCTCGTATAATACCCTAGGAGGAGGTGAATCGGATGTCCGAAGTAGTAGAACGTGTAAAACGTATCGTCGTCGACAGACTTGGCGTAGACGAGGCGGAAGTCACGCTGGAAGCTTCCTTCAAAGATGACCTCGGCGCTGACTCTCTTGATGTCGTTGAGTTGGTCATGGAACTGGAAGACGAGTTTGATATGGAAATCTCTGATGAAGATGCAGAGACCATCACCACGGTGGGAGAAGTAGTCAATTACATACAATCTCATACGTAAGGAAATCAGGGTCCCGTTGTAATAAACGGGACTTCTCTCCATCTGAGGCACGGAATCATCATGACATTATGAATGAGCTTGTACGCTTTTAATCATAGAAGATGTGATGCACACATCTAAATAGCAGTCCACTTGAGGTGAATCTTACTAATGAAGCAAAGAGTTGTTGTTACCGGCATGGGGGTTATTACCTCGCTCGGAGCAGATCTGGATCAGTTTTGGGGTAATTTGATGGAAGGCAAATCAGGCGTATCGCATATCGAAGCGTTTGACGTATCCGAATACCCGACTCAAATTGCTGCCGAAATTAAAAACTTTAATCCTGAGGATTATAATCTCGATAAAAAAGAAGCACGCCGCATGGACCGTTTCGTCCAGTTCGCTTCCGTAGCCAGCTTGAATGCGGTTAAAGATGCCGGCCTTGATATCGGTGCCAGCGTAGATCCTGAGCGTGTGGGCGTTATCGTGGGTTCCGGTATCGGTGGCCTCGGCACATGGGAAGACCAGCACAACATCCTGCTCGAGAAGGGTCCTAAGCGCGTAAGCCCGTTCTTCATTCCGATGATGATCGCGAATATGGCTTCCGGACAAGTATCGATGCTGACAGGTGCTAAAGGTCCTAACAGCACAGCGGTAACCGCTTGTGCAACGGGTACCCACTCGATCGGCGACTCGTACAAAATGATTCAGCGCGGAGATGCGGATGTAATGATCTGCGGCGGTGCCGAAGCAACGATCCGTCCTACCGGTCTTGCGGGCTTCTGCTCGATGCGCGCAATGTCCGTTCGCAACGACGAGCCTGAGAAAGCAAGCCGTCCGTTTGATATCGACCGCGATGGTTTCATTATGGGCGAGGGCGCTGGCGTTCTTGTTCTGGAATCTCTTGAGCATGCGCAGAAACGCGGAGCCAAAATTTATGCGGAAGTGATCGGTTACGGCATGAGCGGAGACGCTCACCACATGACGGAGCCGGATCCGGACGGAGCAGCACGCTGCATGACGAAAGCATTGCGCGATGCCGGCATTGAACCTGAAGCGATTGATTATATCAATGCTCATGGCACATCAACGCCTGTAGGCGACCGTTCCGAAACAAGCGCAATCAAGAAAGCGTTTGGCGACCATGCTTACAAGGTGGCTGTCAGCTCGACCAAATCGATGACGGGCCACCTGCTTGGCGCTGCCGGCGGCGTTGAAGCCGTTATTCTCGGTCTTACGCTTCAAAACGGCATCATTGCGCCAACCATCAACTTGGACAATCAAGATCCTGAACTTGACCTCGATTACGTGCCTAACAAGCCACGTAAAGCGGATGTCAAGACAGCGCTGTCTAACTCATTTGGCTTCGGCGGTCATAACGCGACGATCGTGATGAAAGTCTATGAAGCGTGATTCCATCAACGAGCTGCAGACCCGTCTGCAGCTTCGCTTCAAACAGCTCAAGCTGCTGAAGCAGGCATTTACGCACACCTCCTATGTGAATGAACATAAGCATGGGACGATCGAGCATAATGAACGCCTGGAGTTTCTGGGCGACGCTGTATTGCAGCTGCTCGTTTCGGAATATTTGTTCAGTGCATATCCGAACCGTCCGGAAGGCGAGCTGACCCGAATGCGGGCATCTGTCGTATGTGAACCTTCACTTGCGCAGTTTGCAGAGCGTCTGGAGCTTGGCGCGCATATTCAGCTTGGCAGAGGCGAAGAGCAGCTTGGAGGTAGACAGCGTCCTGCGCTGCTCGCCGATTTGTTCGAAGCTTTTGTTGGAGCGATCTTCCTGGATGCAGGGATTGAACGGACTAGAACGTTTCTCGAGACGCATATGTTCCCGTATATCGAGTCCAATGACTACGGCCTGCTGGTGAAGGACTTTAAGTCCAAGCTGCAGGAACGCGCGCAGCACAAAGGACTTGGCGCCGTGGAATATCGGATTATGGAAGAACGTGGACCTGCTCATGACCGGGAGTTTGTCGTCGAGGTATGTATCGGCGAGATACCGTACGGGAATGGCAGCGGCAGAACGAAAAAGGAAGCAGAGCAGCGTGCTGCGGCCGTAGCTTGGAAATCGCTGACGGAATAAGAGAATACGCCCGCCTGAGGATTCTGGCAAGGATCTCAAGGCGGGCTTTTTTGTCTTATTTTGCAGAGGTCAAAAGGATTAACGAGCCGCGTCAAGTTGTGTTACAATAGGCGTTGAGGTGAAAGCCAGGTTATGTTCCTGAAACGGATAGAATTATCGGGATTTAAATCATTTGCCGACAAGACGGAAATGGAATTTGTCACCGGCATTACAGCTGTTGTTGGACCAAACGGCAGCGGAAAAAGCAATATTTCGGACGGGATCCGTTGGGTATTGGGCGAACAAAGCGCCAAAAGCCTTCGCGGCGGCAAGATGGAGGATATTATTTTTGCCGGAAGCGATGCGCGCAAGGCGGTTAACTACGGGGAAGTATCTCTGACGCTTGATAACGGCGATGGTGCACTGCCGCTGGAATATCATGAAGTGACAGTAACACGCCGCGTCCACCGGAGCGGCGATAGCGAATATATGATCAACAAACAGCCGTGCAGGCTGAAGGATATTACCGAACTCTTTATGGATACCGGTATCGGTAAAGAAGCTTACTCCATTATCGGACAAGGCCGGATCGAAGAAATATTGAGTACACGGTCGGAAGACCGGCGGGGAATATTTGAAGAAGCATCGGGTATTGTTAAATACAAATCCCGCAAACGCGAAGCACAGCGCAAGCTGGACGATACCGAGAATAATCTGCTCCGGATTCACGATTTGGTGACGGAGCTGGAAGATCAGGTAGAGCCGCTGCGCGTTCAATCGGAGAAAGCGATTCATTTCAAGCAGTTAAGGGAGCAGCTCAAGACGCAAGAGATTTCGATGTACGTACATAACATAGAAAACGTGTACGGTTCATGGTCCGAAGCGAATGCCAAGCTTGAACGTCTCAAGCGCGAGCAACTGGAGCTGTCGACCGTTGTCAGCAAACATGACGCCCATCTGGAGAAGGATCGCCAGGCGCTCAGGGAGCTTGAGGAAGCGCTCGATCGACTCCATGAAGATATGCTTCAATACAGTGAAGAATACGAGAAATGCGAAGGGTATGGCGAAGTTCTGAAGGAACGGAAGAAAAACCTGGAGCAGAACAAAAAGCAGCTGGAAGAAACGATTGCCGCACAGGATGAACGCATTGCTTCATTAACAAGCGAAGAAGCGGAATTCCGCAACCGCGGTGCCGTCTTGGAATTGCAGTTGGCCGAGCTCAAGCAGAAGCTTTCCGTTGAAGAAGCAAACCTGATTGGCGTAACCGGCGGAGCTGCGCTTGACGCGGAAGAAATGCTGAAGAGCGAGCTGCTTGAAGTGCTCAGCACGATGGCCACGCTTCGCAACGAAATCCGTTACGCTGCCCAGCAGCAGGAAGCGGTTCAGCGCCGCATGGAGCGTCTTAGCGATGAAGAGGCGAAGTGGGCCGAGCAGCAGCGCAAGCTGAATGCGCGAAGAGCGGAGCTGGAGAAGCAGCTTGAAGCCACGCTGGACTCCATTAATAAAGCCCGCACGAAATATATCGATGAAGCGGAAAAAGCGAAAGAGTTCAGTCAGATTTCTGAAGATGCTACTGTCGCGCTCCGCAAGTGGGAACAAAAGCTGGACGCGCAAGTTTCGCGGCGCGACACGATGAAAGAAATGCAGGATGCGCTCGATGGGTTCATGCATGGCGTCCGGGAAGTGCTGAAAGCGTCCCGTCGCCCGGCTAATTCCGGCGGCATCGGCGGCGTTCATGGTGCCGTCGCGGAGCTTGTGCGCGTACCTGAGAGAATAGAGACTGCCGTAGAGACCGCACTCGGCGGCGCGTTGCAGCATATCGTCATGGAAGACGAGAAATCGGCACGAACCGCTATTTCCTTCTTGAAGCAGCGTCAGCTTGGCCGCGCAACATTCCTCCCGCTTGATGTTATCCGGGGACGCCATGTTTCCGAGCATGACAAACGCATGGCAGAGTCCGTTGACGGTTTTGTTGGCGTCGCAGCCGAGTTGGTATCTTGCGAACCTAGATATGAAGCGATTATTAATAGCTTGCTCGGCAATGTTCTGCTTGCCGAAACACTCGAGCAAGCGAACCGAATTGCATCCAAATGCCAATATCGTTACCGCGTCGTTACGCTTGAAGGCGATGTAGTTAACGCCGGCGGTTCGATGACGGGCGGCAGCCTGCAGAAGAAAGGGGCTAGCCTGCTCGGCCGGCAACGTCAAATCGAAGCATTGGACGAGGAAATCAACGAAGGCACCAAAACCATTGCCCAGCTGCGGGACAAGCTTAGCGATCTTCGCAAAGAACAGTCGATTCTTTCGCAAAACATGGAAGAATTGCGTTCCCAAGCCGAGCAATACCGGATTGACGAACAGCAGGTTCGAGCGGAGCTTCAACAATTAAATAATGAAGCCAAACATCTCAGCGAGCAGGAACAGCTGTTTACGGCAGATCGCACCAATCATACAGCCGAGCAGCAGTCGATGTTGTCCATGGCAACGGAAGCTGAAGTTAGGCTGGAGCAACTGACGGCCGACGAAGCCAGGTTGCAGGCGGCGATCCAGCTTGCAGAGGAACGTCGTAAGGCTAGCGAATCCGCCAAGGAAGAGCTGCAAGTGCAACTGACGGATTTGAAAATTGCCGTTGCGAAGACCGACCAGGAGAAGCAATCGTTTGAAGATCAAGCGGCACGTGTCCGTTCGGATATTCAACGCGCCAAGCAAGAACTTGCCGGCTACCGGACGATGTTTAACCAGCAGGAAGCCGAACTGGAACGCCATAGCGAAGAAACCGTTGCCCAAATCGAGCAGTTGAACCATTTGCGGTTGAAGAAACAGGAATGCGCGGAACAGACCGATCTGAAGCGATCGGCTAGAGCCGAACGGGTGAAGGAGCTTGAGCAGGGTGAAAGCGATACGAAAGATCAGCGCGCCCAGCTGCGGCAGGTTGAAGACCAGATGCGGCAAACGGAAATCGCGGCGAACCGGCTGGATGTAGAGCTCGATAACCTGCTCCGCAAATTAAGCGAAGAATACGAGCTAAGCTTCGAGCTTGCGAAAGAACAATATCCGGTGCCGGAAGATATCGTAGGCACGCAAAATGCGGTACGCGACATTAAACGCCAAATTACCGCGCTTGGCGACGTGAACCTTGGCGCGATTGAGGAGTATGAACGCGTAAGGGAACGTTTCGAATTCCTGACCGAACAGAAAGATGACCTGGTTGAAGCCAAAACAACCTTGTACCAGGTTATCCGCGAGATGGATGAAGAAATGTCCAAACGCTTCAAATCGACGTTTGAGCAGATTCGCAGCCACTTCGTTGTTGTGTTTGCGAAGCTGTTTGGAGGCGGCCGCGCCGATCTGGTTATGGTCGAGCCGGACCGCGTGCTGGAGACGGGCATTGATATCGTTGCCCAGCCTCCGGGCAAAAAGCTGCAAAATCTGCAGTTGCTATCCGGCGGGGAACGTGCGCTAACGGCGATTGCTTTATTATTTGCGATATTGCAGGTTAAGCCGGTCCCATTCTGCGTACTTGACGAAGTCGAGGCGGCGCTTGATGAAGCAAACGTTGCGCGTTTTGCCCAATATTTGCGCGAATTCTCCGAACTAACGCAATTTATTGTTGTTACGCACCGCAAAGGAACGATGGAGGAAGCCGACGTTCTGTACGGGGTGACGATGGAAGAAGGCGGCGTATCCAAGCTCGTATCCGTACGCCTTGAAGAAGATGGAGAAGAGCAGGAATCCGCTTAAGCTTATTGTAGCGGCTGCTCGAATAGGATGGAGGACTTGAACCCGTATGAGTTTTTTCAAAAAGCTGAAAGAAAGCATCGCTTCCAAGACGGAAGCGGTAACGACGATATTCAAGGAAGGCCTTACCAAGACCCGCGTTGCCTTAGTGGAGAAGGTCGAGGAATTGATTACCCGCCGCAAAAAAATCGATGAGGAATTTTACGAAGAGCTCGAAGAAATTCTCATTGGCGCCGACGTTGGCGTAAATACGGTAATGACGTTGATCGACGAGCTTCGCGCGGAAGTGAAGAAACGGAAAATCGAGCAGGCCGCCGAACTTCAGCCGATCTTGTCCGAGAAGCTGATCGGGCTGCTCAAGGGTGAACAAAACCCGGGTCTTCAAATGGCGAAAAGCGGGATTACCGTTATTTTGTTCGTTGGCGTTAACGGCGTGGGCAAAACAACAACTATCGGCAAACTCGCGCACAAATTCAAAAGCGAAGGCAAGAGCGTAATGATGGCAGCAGGCGATACGTTCCGCGCAGCGGCGATTGAACAGTTGGAAGTATGGGGCGAGCGCGTTGGAGTTGACGTGATTAAGCAGCAATCGGGTTCCGATCCTGCGGCGGTTATGTTTGACGCCGTTCAAGCAGCGAAGCAGCGCGGAGTAGACGTATTGCTCTGCGATACGGCGGGTCGTCTTCAGAACAAAACAAATCTGATGGAAGAGCTGAACAAGATTTTCCGCGTTATCCAGCGTGAAATTCCGGATGCTCCTCATGAAGTGCTGCTGGTTCTGGACGCAACTACCGGGCAAAACGCGCTTAGCCAAGCTAAGCTGTTCGGTGAAAAAAGCGGCGTTACCGGTCTTGTGCTTACTAAGCTTGACGGAACGGCCAAAGGCGGCATTGTTATCGCCATTCGCAATGAGCTTAATCTTCCGGTGAAGCTAGTAGGCCTAGGCGAGAAGATGACTGATCTGCAGGAATTCGACTCCGAGCAATTCGTTCATGCCTTATTCTCAGGACTCATTCAGCGCGAAGAAGAACAATCGGAAACAAATTAAATAAGTGACAAGGACAAAAGCTTGACAGCCCTATCTGACTTCGTGTAAGATAAGAAACGTTGCGACACTGTCAAGTCTTTTTCCTTGACGGATGATGTTGAAAGGGGCTTGAAGCGGATGACAATACATGAACCGGATGCCCTTGCCAAGACAACACGAATTAACTTATTATTTGATTTCTACGAGCCGCTACTCACCGAGAAACAGCGGACGTTCTTAAAATATTATTTCCACGATGACTACTCGCTTGGCGAGATCGCGGCAGAATCGGGTATCAGCCGGCAGGCGGTATACGAACATGTGAAACGGGCGGAGCAGGTGCTTGAAGGTTATGAAGCCAAGCTGAGCCTGCTGATGAAACATGAAGCGATGCAAAGACTGGCCGCAGGGCTGGAACGCAAAGTCGCGGAATTGCCGATCGACCATACTTATAAACAAAAGCTACTTCAAGACATAGAGCAATTAACCGATACGGAAATTATGAAGTGACGGAGGTGACGAATCATGGCGGCATTTGAGAGCTTAACGAACCGGCTGCAAAATGTGTTCAGCAAGCTGAGAAGCAAAGGTAAAGTAACGGAAGAAGATTTGAACGAAGCGATGCGCGAAGTGCGCCTAGCGTTGCTCGAAGCTGACGTTAACTTTAAAGTCGTCAAGGATTTTATCGCCAAAGTGAAAGAGAAAGCACTTGGACTTGACGTATCCAAGAGCTTTACGCCAGGCATGGTCGTTATCGATATCGTTAACAAAGAAATGACGGAATTGATGGGCGGTACGCAGAGCAAACTTGCGAAAGCGAACAAGCCTCCTACCGTTATTATGATGGTTGGTCTGCAAGGCGCGGGTAAGACAACTACTACGGGCAAATTGGCCAAATTGCTTCAAAAAAGCAATCATAAGCCGCTCCTTGTAGCCTGCGACATTTACCGTCCTGCGGCGATTAAGCAGCTGCAAGTATTGGGCGAGCAAATTAATGCCCCGGTATTCTCGATGGGCGATCAAACTTCCCCGGTTGAGATTGCGAAAGCCGGTCTTCAGCACGCGAAAGAAAATCAAAACGATTACGTAATCTTCGATACCGCGGGCCGTTTGCATATTGATGAAGCGCTGATGGAAGAGCTTAAGCAAATCCACCAGAACGTGAAGCCTGACGAAGTATTGCTCGTGGTTGATGCAATGACCGGTCAAGATGCCGTTAACGTCGCGCAAAGCTTCCATGAGCAGCTTGAACTGACAGGCGTTGTGCTTACGAAGCTCGATGGCGATACCCGCGGCGGTGCGGCATTGTCCGTCAAAGCGGTAACCGGCAAACCAATCAAATTCGCTGCAATGGGCGAGAAGATTGATGCGCTCGAACCTTTCCATCCGGACCGGATGGCTTCCCGTATCTTGGGAATGGGGGACATGTTGTCCCTGATCGAGAAGGCACAAGCAAACATTGATGCGGATAAAGCCGCGGAGATGGAACGCAAAATGCGGACTGCCGAGTTTACTTTCGACGACTTCCTTGAGCAAATGGCTCAAATCCGGAATCTGGGTCCGCTGGATCAACTGATGGATATGCTGCCCGGCATGAACAAAATGAAGGGCAACATGAAGGATATGAAGGTAGATGAGAAACAGATCAACCGCGTTGAAGCGATTGTGCGCTCGATGACGAAAGCCGAGAAGCAAAAGCCCGAACTTCTGAATCATAGCCGCCGCAAGCGCGTAGCTGCAGGCAGCGGCACATCCATTACGGAAGTGAACCGGCTGATCAAGCAATTCGAAGACATGCGCAAGATGATGAAGCAATTCTCGTCCATGATGGGTCCTAAAGGCCCTAAGGGCGGAATGAAAGGTCTGAAAGGCATGCTTGGCAAAGGCGGCAAAGGGTTTAAGTTTCCGTTCTGACCAATATAAAAGTTACTAAGTTGATTAACCGAAGGAGGTGAATTTCCATGGCAGTACGTATTCGTCTGAAACGTATGGGTGCTCACAAGGCTCCATTCTACCGGGTTGTCGTTTCTAACTCCCGTTCCCCACGTGACGGTCGCTTTATCGAAGAAATCGGTACTTACAACCCGGTTGCTCAACCGGCTCAAGTAACGATCGATGAAGAGAAAGCGTTGAAATGGCTGCAAACAGGTGCACAAGCATCTGATACCGTTCGCGACTTGCTTTCCAAAGCAGGTGTCCTGAAAAAGTTCCATGAGCTTAAGCAACAGAAATAACTGTTGAATAGCGGAGGGCCTTGAAAATGAAAGAATTGATTCTTGTCATCGCAAAGGCATTAGTGGATCATCCAGAGGACGTGCGCGTTAATGAGCGAGAGGATGACCGCGGTACGGTGTACGAGCTGTCGGTTCATGCCGATGATATCGGCAAAGTAATCGGCAAGCAGGGACGAATTGCGAAAGCGATTCGTGCCGTCGTAACATCCGCGGCCATCAAATCCCAGAAGCGCGTTATCGTAGACATCATATCGTAAACACATACGATGCAGGGTTAGGATTATTATCCTAGCCCTTTTTCGTACAAATATAGATGGGTGAGGTACATATAATGAGCAAGAAATATTATAATGTCGGCAAACTGGTCAATACGCATGGTCTTCGCGGTGAAGTGAAGATTTTGCCGCAGACGGACTTTGCCGATAGCCGGTTTGCGCCGGGAAGCAAGCTGTCGCTTCAGCATCCGGACAACGGACAAAGTCTTGTGGTTGAGGTTGTCTCGGCTAAGGAGCATAAAGGCATGTATATCGTGAAGCTGAAGGGCTATAACGATATTAACGAAGTCGAGAAATATAAAGGCTGGGTCCTGAAAATCGCCGAGGATGAGCTTGAAGACCTTGAAGATGGCGAATACTACTACCATGAGATTATCGGCTGCAAGGTTGTAACAGAAGACGGCGAAGAGCTGGGGAACATTTCGGACATTCTCCGTCCTGGCGCTAACGATGTTTGGGTCGTCGATATGCCGAAGAAAAAACAGCTGTTATTGCCCATTATCGACGAGGTTTTGCTGAAAGTCGATGTAGCAAACAAAACGGTTACGGTGCGGTTATTGGAAGGGCTGATTTAAAGATGCGCATTGACGTATTGACCTTATTTCCCGAGATGTTTGAAGGCGTATTTGGCGCGAGCATCCTGGGAAAAGCTAAAGATAAAGGAATTGTATCGCTTGAAGCGATCAATTTCCGCGATTATTCCAATAATAAGCACAACACCGTGGATGACTACCCGTATGGCGGTGGCGGGGGGATGGTGCTTAAAGCCGAACCTGTCTTCGCTGCCGTAGAGGATTTGATGGCGAAGAAAGAGAGCGGAGGTCGCCCCCGCGTTATTCTGATGTGCCCGCAAGGAGAAACCTTCACGCAGCAAAAGGCGGAGGAACTGTCACAAGAAGAACATCTGGTGCTAATCTGCGGACATTACGAAGGTTACGACGAGCGAATTCGCGAGTTTCTGGTGACCGATGAATTATCGGTCGGTGATTATGTATTAACTGGCGGAGAAATTCCGGCTATGACGGTTATAGACAGCGTTGTCCGGTTGTTGCCCGGCGTTCTTGGGAATGAGTCTTCCGCGGTAACCGATTCGTACAGTACGGGCTTACTGGAGTACCCGCATTATACGCGGCCATCCGTCTTCAGGGACTGGGCTGTACCCGATGTGCTTATATCCGGTAACCATGCGAAGATTGACAGCTGGAGACGAGAACAGTCGCTGCTGCGGACGCTGAAGCGCCGCCCCGATTTGCTGGAGTCAGCCGAACTCACCGATAAAGAGCGTAAATGGTTAGCTGCGCAGAAACAAGATAAATCCACATAAAAAAGAACCGTCGTCCCGTTTATGAGCGGAGCGGACGGTTCTTTCTTTAGTTGCTTGTCTGGTACCTTACTTTGTAATGCGGTTCAGAACGCCCTCGAAATGCGTTGCGGAACTAGGGACGATGCTGCCGGCGAGAGACGTGAAAAATTCTACTTGTACGTCGTCGCCGCTGCGGAGCTTGACGATAGTGGAAACGTCTAAAGTGACACCGCCAGAAGCGGAAGATGTTGTTTCGGTTGCAACCGGTACACCGTTTACTGTAATCGCGAGTCCAAAAGAAGCAGGATCATTAGTGCTGGTGAAAAAGACGCTTGCAATAAAGGAGTAGATTCCGCTTTGTTTTGGACGGAAAGTCGATGTAGCGGGATTGTACTCTCTTCCGAGGTCATACTGTTCGATTCCATAATTGACTTGGACAGTAGCGCCGGCAATTACCGATTGAGCGATTGCAGAAACGGCGCGGAACGCGGATTTACGGGCAACTACAGCCTTTTTGCAAGTTTTTTTGCTGACCGGTTTGCAAACATATTTGACGGTTTTGCATACTTTTTTTTCTGTCTTGTAACCATATTCAGATTTCTTTTTACAGCCGTATCCGGATTTTTTGGTACTAGAACCGCCGTACTTGCTAGATCCATGTCCGCATTTCTTGGTGCAGGAACCATGACCGTATCCCGAAGTTCTAACCGCTTTATTAGCTTTGACACTGCCTTTAGCAGCTATTCTGACTGCTTGTTTTTTCACTGGCAATGTTCATTCCTCCATTCAAATAACAAAAATTGTTCATAATGCATGCTTGTCTGACTACTTTGTAGCACGAGTCAGAGCTCCGTCGAAATGAGTTCCCGCGTTAGGGATAATGGACCCCGCGCTGCTTGAGATGAATTCAACGGTGACATTGTCGCCGCGACGCAAGCTTACGATGCCTGATGTGTCAATGACTCCATCAAACGACAACGTCTCGGTATCGCCGAACGCGGTTTGTCCGTTAACTCGAAGAACAACCGTAACTTCAACAGGCGCTGCAACAGCAAAGCTGAAGTACACACTTGCAAAGAACGTATAGATGCCGCTTTGCTTCGCTTGAAAGGTGGAAGTAACGGGATTGTATTCTCTGCCTAGGTCAAACACTTCTTGTCCAAAAGCAACCTGAACAAGAGTTGCGGCAGGAATAGATTGTACTTGGTTGGCATTCGCGCGGAAAGCAGATTTGCGGACGACTTTTTTGCATTTCTTTTTGACAACCGGTTTGCAAACGTATTTCACGGTTTTGCAACTTTTTTTGGCCGATTTGCAGCTATGGCTGTATTTTCTTTTGCAGGATCCGTATCCGGAAGTTTTAGCGGAGCTTTTCGTACGCGAAGCTTGTTTTTTCATTGGCATAGGTTATAACCTCCAATCTGTTGTGAAATATAGAATTGCTAAATCTAGCAATACATTAATGTATGGCGGAGGCTATTTGATAGAAACGGCGTTAGCGGGGGGAATCTATTAAACGGGCTCTTGCGGTTCATATCGCAAGGTTTAAAGGTCTTTCGTGGTGGCTATAATAAGAAATACTAGGGAAATTAGGGTTGTTCGAAGATTATAGGTTGAAAAATGTTGTGGGCTATGTTAAAATTTCAAATGTTGTTCGTATTAATCGGGCGGTCCGCTAATAGTGATGACGCTGCTCAGATGGAGCAGAAAGAGCTATTAAGAACGTCTATGGTGGAAGGAGTGATACTACGATGAATCTTTTACAAACGATTGCGCAAGAACAGCTTCGTCAAGACCTTCCGAGCTTCCGTCCTGGTGACACGTTGAAAGTACACGTTAAAGTTATCGAGGGCTCGCGTGAGCGTATTCAGTTGTTCGAAGGCGTTGTAATTAAACGTCGTGGCGGCGGAATCAGCGAAACTTTCACAGTTCGCAAAATTTCGTACGGTGTAGGTGTGGAAAGAACTTTCCCGCTGCATTCGCCAAAAATCGAGAAAATTGAAGTTGCTCGTCGCGGTAAAGTGCGTCGCGCGAAACTGTACTATCTTCGCGAACTGCGCGGTAAAGCTGCGAGAATTAAAGAAATTCGTTAAGATTAAACGACAAGAGGGGCTTGGTCAAACAAGCTCCTTTTCGTTATTTTGACATGACTTGCTATGTACGAATAGGGACACTATAGAATGGAAAGAAGGCGTACTGGTGAATTCACAACAACCTAATGAAGATTCCAATCAACAAACAGAAGTAATCAATGGATCTACACTGAATACATCAGGGCCGGCTGACGCTAAAAAAGGCGGACGAGCTTACAAAGAGATTGTAGATTGGATAAAAGCTCTGGCGATCGCGGTCATTCTCGTGTTTGTTATCCGTACGTTTTTATTTTCCCCGTTTATTGTTGACGGACCATCGATGGAACCAAACTTCTATACGGGTGAACGTCTGATTGTCAATAAGCTTATCTTCAAAATGCGTGAACCGCATCATGGAGAAGTTGTCGTGTTCCATGTACCTGATCAAGGTCGCGATTTCATCAAGCGCGTAATCGGCGTGCCGGGCGATACGATCAAAGTCGTTGGCGATGATGTATTCATCAACGATCAAAAGGTTGAAGAGCCATATCTTAAAGAAGCGATTGCACTCGCGCATGAGAATGGCGAGTTGTATAATACGGGTCCGGACTTCCCGAACGCTAACGTGTCGGAATCCGTTGTGCCCGAAGGCAAGATTTTCGCAATGGGCGACCATCGCGGAAATAGTCAAGACAGCCGCGATATCGGCTATGTGTCGGAAAAAGAAATTATCGGCCGTGCGGACGTTATGTTCTGGCCATTAAATAAAATTAGCATCATTAAGCACTATAAAGTGCACTGGTAATGTTGCAATGAGGTGAGGAAATGACCATTCAATGGTTTCCCGGTCATATGACCCGGGCGAAACGGCAAATTCAAGCGAAGTTAAAACTTATCGATATTGCCATTGAGCTATTGGATGCGCGTGTTCCGCTTTCCAGCCGTAATCCTATGGTTGATGAGATTTTGAGCGGTAAGCCGCGGTTGATTGTTTTGAACAAATCGGATTTAGCTGATCCGAAGGTGACAGAGCAATGGATTGAATATTTCAAATACGAAGGTCATGAGACGGTAGCAGTTGATTCGTCGACAGGAACGCGTATTGGAGATATTCCAATGAAGGCGAAGGAAATCCTGAAGGAAAAAATCGATCGTCAGCTTGCAAAAGGGATGAACCCTCGTGCAATGCGTGGATTGATTGTCGGGATTCCGAACGTCGGCAAGTCAACGTTGATCAACCGTTTGGCTGGGCGCAATATCGCCATTACGGGCGATAAGCCGGGCGTAACGAAAGGCCAGCAATGGATTAAAACAACGTATGAGATGGATTTGCTCGATACACCGGGTATTTTGTGGCCGAAGT
Source organism: Paenibacillus glycanilyticus (assembly GCF_030161375.1). Taxonomy (GTDB): domain Bacteria; phylum Bacillota; class Bacilli; order Paenibacillales; family Paenibacillaceae; genus Pristimantibacillus; species Pristimantibacillus glycanilyticus_B. The sequence continues at coordinate 1,953 of NZ_BSSQ01000028.1, read as the reverse complement.
TCGAGGATGAACTGGTAGGTTACCGTCTGGCGATGACAGGCGCGATCAGAGAGCAAATTTTGAACGTAGAGGACATTGCGTTTTTTGCGGTACGTGAGCTTGTCGAACGGTATTGGCCGGCTATGCAGGAACGATTCAAGTTGGACAAAGCGCCATCCGACCCTACAGATTCCGATGAAGTGGTACGGGTCATGGAGGACATTGGACGACGCAGAGGTTGTCTCGTTAGCGGGGGGCAAGTAGATCTGGAGAAAACGTCAGGTATCATCTTGCGTGAGCTTCGGTCAGGCAATCTTGGCCGCATTACGTTGGAAGCGCCGTTCCCGGCAGCAGCTGGAAGACCGGGGGAATAAACGACGTGCTGGAATATGAAGAGAGACTTTGGGCCGAAGGGTATTCCGCAATTGCAGGCGTGGATGAGGTAGGAAGAGGCTGCTTATTCGGGGATGTTGTTGCGGCAGCGGTTATTCTACCGCCCCACTTAGTGCTTGATGGGGTCAATGATTCGAAGAAGTTGTCCGAGAAAAAACGGAATGAGCTCTACGAGGTCATTGTGGATCAAAGCATTGCATGGGCTGCAGCCCGCGTGGATTCGGAGACCATCGACCGGATCAACATCAAGCAAGCAGCAAGGCTTGCGATGAAGATTGCGCTCGAGTCACTGAAGACGGAACCGGATTATTTGCTTGTGGACGCGGAAAAGGTAGACCTGCCAAAGCCGCAGCTTGCCATAATTAAAGGCGATGCCACAAGCCAATCGATTGCGGCCGCTTCCATCATCGCCAAAGTGACGCGTGATCGGCTTTGCCTGACAGATTGGGAGCAGATGTACCCGGAATACGGCATTGCGATACATAAAGGCTATGCAACTAAGCTTCATCGGGAGCGGCTGCTCGAATACGGAGCAAGTCCGCTTCACCGCAAGTCTTTTTTAGGCAAAATTTTCGTGGAGCAACAACAGCTATTTTAAATTCTTTATAATGTGTAAAAACAGCGTATTGCTTGAAACGAGCATTACGCTGTTTTTTTGTGCGGATGATTGTGACGGAGAAGGATATGCAGAGAAATGAAGTTATTTGAATAACAACTTCATTAGGAGCGGCCATCTTCCGATAAATAGGATAACTTCACAGCGAAAGCAGGTGACGAGGGTTGAACATTGGGCAATTGGTGAGAGGTTTGTTAGGGGAAGCTTCAGGCAGCGGGGATACTCGGAAGCTAGAGCTTAAGCCGGGACAGGTCGTTCGGGGCGTAGTTCTGCAGTTGCTGGAAAACAATGAAGCTACCGTTCAAATAAACGGCGTGCAGGTGCGCGCTTTTTTGGAATTGCCTCTTGAGCCGGGCAAGTTTGCCATGCTCCAGGTGCAGCCGCAGTCCGCAGGCGGATTGCTTGTATTGAAACAAGTAGAGAATCAGGCGGGACTGGACGATGCTTTGAAGGATTGGCTGAAGCAAAGCGGGTTACCGGATCAGGAATGGGCAACGGGATTGTTGAAGGATTTGAGAAAAGACGGCGTTACGATGAACCGTGACACCTTTGCGGCATTAAAGGCGGCGGCGGATGCGATGCCGCCGGATGTTGACGCCGAGCAGTGGATGCAAGCGGCGGCGGCGGGTCTAAAGCGCGGGCTGCCGATATCCGGCGGCACGGTTGCTGCGCTGCAGCAAGTGATGTTCGGGCGGCCAGCGCACGAACTACTTGATTCGCTGCAGCAGCAGCTTGGTGTTATCGCCGGCGCTGCATCCGGCGATGATGGGGCCGCCGCGCCTCAGGCTGGCGGAAGCGGCGCGCCTGCGGCGCTGCCGCAGCTGGCCGCGCGGCTCGCGGCGCTGCTCGCCGAAGGCGCAGCGCTGCAGAGCGCCGCGGCCGCCGGCGCGGCTGCTGTCTCTTATACACATCTGACGCTGCCGCCGAAGAGGATAGTGTAGATCTCGGTGGTCGCCGTATCATTA
>NZ_BSSQ01000027.1 GCF_030161375.1 Paenibacillus glycanilyticus | reverse complement strand
CAGATTTGTGTCTAGTGGATAACTAACTCTTGTTGCCAAAGCATAAACACCTCCAAAGTTGTCCCCCATATCTTACGACATGGAGGCATTCTCATGAAGGTGTTTTAATTTGTCTCACTCTATGGGGTCAGTCCCCATATAACTCTGTCACTACTGCTTTTTTATGTTCTACATATTCCTTCAACCTTTCCAAGCCGTAATAACAACGCTGCCCATCAATTTGGAGAAGCTGGTCATAAGGCGCTCATTTGTCATCATCATGGCAACGGCATCAGGCTTCGAGAATAATTCATGATCGACTAACCTTAAAGGGTCGTTATCGCTCGCCTGTTGTTTCAGCTGTGAGAATGGAGTCGCGGAGTACTTATGAAACTTTGATGTGCTGAGCAGCTTCAGCCATCCCGGAACGGTTCGCAGATGCTGCAGTCCGTAAAACGATTGTAGCTTTTTCTTTTGTGCCGCCGTTAATTTTTTGGCAAATGCCAGCTCGCGATCGTATAGGACACCCGTTGGCTTCAGCACTCGCCAATATTCGTTGAGAGCGGAGCTGCCTTGCGTAAAAGCCGTTACCGATTCCGTAAAGACGGCATCAAACGTCTCGTCTGGAAAAGGCAGGGATGCGGCATCCGCCTGCATGATCCGGATAGGAAGTCCGTTTAACCTCGCGCGGTGCGTCGCTTTTTGAATCATATCCTCGTTTCGGTCTATAGCGGTTACGTTTAGGCCCAAACTGGCTAAATAACACGCCGTCCGGCCAGTTCCGCAGCCAGATTCCAGCACTGCTGCGCCGCGCGGAAAGTCTATTTGTCCGATTAATTCCTTCGTCGCTTGGAAACCTCCCGGATGCGCGCTTCCTTCGCCGAGCCTGGCCAATAAGGTAGGGTAATCCAATGCCTTCTCACCTCTTCCGATATTGTATGCATAACTTCCGCTATGGATCTCGTTATTTTTTTCAAATAGAAGACAATCGTACAAACCATCTAGCAGCTATTTTCATAGTCTAAGATATATAAGCTTCAGGTTAGGAGGAATAAGTATATGCAGGAAGTTTATTCGGTTTCCCAAAAGACGGTTTATCCGCATATCGGACGGAGGGTTAGCGCGCTCACTTACGATGGAAGGCATATTATCGGAACGATAAAAGGAGTAAAGAACGGTCAGTTAATGCTAGAAGACGTTACGTTTGACAAAATGGCCGTTACTGTATCTTCTGCTAGAAGCGGCAAGCATTCCAAGAAACAAACACGCTCCAAGCATAAAGCTAGAATATCCAACTATTATGACAGCTACGGTGGAGGCTATGACGGTTACGGCGGCGGTTATGGCGGCGGCTACGGTGGGGGTTGCGGCGGATTTGGCGGCGGTTGCTTCTTTTTCCCGTTTGCCATCATCGCATCGCTTTTCATTTTGCCATTCTTCTGTATTTGATCCGCGTTAACACGATTTGAATTTGCGAAATGAGGTATTAAGATGGCATCCAGGAAAGCTCCTAGAAAAAGAGAGCCAGTGGGAAGCATTCATGCAGTCAAAAAAGCGAAACGTTTGGTCGGGCAGCCCGTTTATGTGTTATTAAATGACGGCAGCTGTTATATTGGAACGGTTCAAGCCATTCAGGACCATCAGCTCATTCTTGGTGAATCCCGAAACTGTGGGAGAGTGAATCTTACCGATCGTTCCAAATCGCCGGAAGTTCAAATTTCAGGAATCCTGGATACTTTGATAGGCGGTATCGGAACTCTCAATTCTTTTGGTTCAATGGCATCGGGCTTATTCAAGCCGATGTTATCGGGACCGTCCGGGTTTAACGGAGTAGGGGCTTTATCGACGCAAGTAAATCCGTTAGGCCAGCCGGCACAGGCGGCAGCGGCAGGCGGAGGCCAGTCAAACGGCTTTTTCGGATCTTTCAAGCAAATGATGCCCACTATCCAAATGGGTCTTAATGTGGTCAAACAGATTATGCCTCTAATCGGAATGTTCAAAATCTAATGGAGTTCATAATTACAGCCGCGGATGTTCAGATCGAAATTTCATAAATGATAGAGAGAGCCAGGCCAAAGCCGGGGCATCCAAAATGGATGTTCCGGCTTTGTTTTTTTACATTGTTGCCTCTTGCTGACTGATAACTATATTAGTGATACATTAGGTAGGACAAGCTAGAAATCCAGTAAAATCAACGGTTTCGGGCACTATTATCAAATTCTGCAACAAGCGAAAAATCTTGTGGATATACAATGAACGGCGAAGTTAGCTATGGTTAGCCCAGGACGAACGACAGTCCAAACCAAATATCGTTAGGGGGATCCTCATCTATGCCATCGCAGAAGAGAAAGTCAGTCCTTGCATTATCGTTAGCGCTTACCCTTAGTTTAGGCGCGTTATCGGCATGCTCCGGCAATAACAATGGGGGCAATGCAAATTCGGAAGCAAGCAGCACAACAAACAGCCAAACGAACAATGCAAGCAAGACAGAGCCGTCGCCACCCGCTGATGCTAAACCGGTCGATATCTCCATGTGGGCAGAGCTGAACGGCAATGCCGCGGCAGTCGTCAGCAATCTAAATGAAGTTGCGGCCGTGAAGGAGTGGGGCAAACGCACGAACGTTAACTTTACCTTTAATCATCCTGCTGCAGGCAGCAATGACGCATTTGGGGTGATGCTGGCATCGGGTGATCTTCCGGATGTCATCTTTCAGAACTGGAACTGGATCCCGGGCGGCTTGCCTAAAATGTTCACGGACGGCAGCGTCATCAAACTGAACGATTTGATCGACCAATACGCTCCGAACCTGAAGAAAATGCTCGACGATAATCCGGAGGTTGCGAAACAGCTGAAGGCGGATAACGGCGATATTTATGCGATTCCGCATCTTAGAGCCGGGGAGCACGGCAAATACAAAACATTCAGCGGTCTCATTATCCGTCAAGACTGGTTGGATGAACTGCACCTCCAGAAACCCGAAACAATTGCGGAATGGGAAAATGTCTTGAAAACGTTCAAGGAGAAAAAAGGCGTAACTCCTTATACGCTCAGCAAGGATCAAATCGTTGGCTATAACGATTTCCTTGGAGCATACGGTCTGAACATTGATTTTTACGTAGATAACGGCAAGGTGAAATACGGTTCGATTGAGCCTGCTTTCAAAGATTACCTGTCGACCTTCAAGAAATGGTATGACGAAGGTTTGATCGATCATGATTTTGCCACCAATGACAGCAAGACAAAAGACGCGATTATTACAAGCGGCAAAGCCGGCGCGTTTTTCGGGTACATCGGCAGCAGCATCGGCGTATATACGCCAGCTCTTCAGCAAACAGAACCTAACGCCAAACTCGAAGCGGTACAATTCCCTGTCCTAAACAAAGGCGACGAGCCCTCCTTCGTTCCTCGCAGCTGGGAGTGGGATGGATTTGGAGCGGCGATCTCCACCTCGGACAAAAATCCGGTCGAGACGATCAAAGCGCTTGATTACCTGTACAGCCCGGAAGGGCAGTTGCTGAAAAACTTCGGTATCGAAGGCGAGACGTACAACATGGTTAACGGCGAGCCGGTTTATACCGATCTGATCTTGAAGAACCCTGACGGTCTTCCTATTGCGCAAGCTATGGCGAAATATTTCGTGGCCAACTATTCGTTTATCGGCCCGGATGACGACCGCTTTAACGATCAGTTCTATCAACTGGACTCGCAGAAAGACGCCGTTAAGACGTTCTCCCAATATGCGGATAATGCGATGAAAGTGCTCATGCCGCCGGTTAGCCTTACGCCTGAAGAGTCGGATGAAGTTGCGAAAATCATGAATGACGTAACGACGTACCGGAATGAAATGACGATTAAGATTGCGCTTGGCGCAGAACCTATCGATGCTTTCGACAAGATGGTCGATCAGCTGAAGAAGATGAATATCGAGAAAGTCATTGCCATTCAACAAGCTGCGCTGGATCGTTACAATTCCCGTTAAGATTCGAGAGAAGAAAGGGGAGGTTCACTCCCCTTTCTTCTTACCACTAGAGGAGCGGCGCCGTCATGATGATTAGAAGATTGAAGGATGACCTTGTAAAAAACAAAGCCATATACATCATGCTTCTACCTGTTGTTGCGTACTACATCATTTTCAAATATGCTCCGATGTCGGGAGCCGTTATAGCATTCAAGGATTTCAGTCCGGGCAAAGGAATCTGGCATAGTCCATGGGTCGGCTTGGACAATTTCAAAGATTTTTTCGAGAGCTATTATTTCTGGCGCATTATTCGCAATACCTTATTGATCAGCTTTTATGATCTCGTGTTCGGGTTTCCCGCGCCGATTATCCTCGCTTTGCTTATTAACGAAGTTCGACTTGCAACGTTTAAGCGATTCGTCCAGACCGTATCGTATTTACCCCACTTTATCTCAACCGTAGTCATTTGCGGATTTATCGTCGAGTTTACGAGTACCGGCGGTATTATCAATTCGATCATCTCCTTTTTCGGCGGAACGCGATCGGCGCTCCTCGGAGATGCAGGCAACTTCCGGACGATTTATGTCAGTTCGCAGATCTGGCAGGAGATCGGTTGGTCATCGATTATTTATTTGGCCGCGCTAAGCGGCATTAATCCCGAGTTGTACGAGGCTGCGAAGATTGACGGCGCAGGGCGCTGGAAACAGACCCTTAACGTGACGCTTCCGGGTATCACATCCATAATTGTGATTTTGCTGATTCTCAAAACAGGATCATTGCTCGATGTTGGATTCGAGAAAATCATATTGCTTTATAGTCCGATGACTTATGAAACGGCGGATGTCATCTCTTCCTTTGTCTACCGAATGGGAATCGGGGCTAATGATTACAGCTTTACGACAGCGGTGGGTCTATTCCAATCGATCATCAATTTCGTGCTCTTGTTCAGCGCCAATTCCTTATCCAGGCGTCTGTCCGGGAACAAGATCTGGTAAGGGGGAGCGTAGATGAGATTAAGCTTGCCGGAACGCGCTTTCTCTGTCTTCAACGGGTTACTGCTCATGCTGCTTGCAGTCGGCACGTTATATCCGTTCTATCATGTGCTCATGGCTTCTTTCAGCGATTCGAAGCAGCTGATTGCCCACTCGGGCGTGCTGCTCAGACCGCTGGGGTTCCAATTGGATGCGTATCAAGCCGTTCTCGATAATCCTAATATTCTGAACGGATACCGCAATACGATCGTCATTGTCGTGACGGGGACGTTAATCAACCTGATCATGACGACGGTTGCGGCTTATGCGTTATCGAGAACCTTCATGCTCAAAAATACGCTGCTCATGATGATCGTCTTTACGATGTTTTTCAGCGGCGGTCTTATTCCAAACTTTTTATTGGTCAATAACTTTCTGCATATGGGCGGTACCTACTGGGCGCTGATCCTGCCATCGGCCATCAACAGCTGGAATCTCATCGTGATGATTACGTCGATGCGCAGCATTCCCGAGAGTTTAATCGAATCGGCCAGAATGGACGGGGCGGGAGAGTTCAGAGTATTGCTTCGGATCGTAGTTCCTCTATCCATGCCGGTGATTTCCGTTATGCTTCTCTATTATGGGGTTGCGCATTGGAATTCGTGGTTCCAAGCTTTGCTTTATTTGAGAGACCGCGAGACGTTCCCGCTGCAGCTTATTTTGCGAGAAATTCTGATCTTCAAGAACACGGAATCGATGTCGATTGGAGCGGGGGTTGGCGATCAGGAGGCGATTGGGGAAAGTATCCGTTATGCTACGATCATGGTGGCAACGCTGCCGATTTTGCTCGTTTATCCGTTCCTGCAGAAATATTTCGTGAAAGGCGTTATGGTTGGCGCAATAAAAGAATAAATATTGGCGCATCCATAGCACCGTGATAGAATGATAGCATTCATCGAAAATTGTATAATTATGGGATAGGGGGAGTGGAGATGTCCAAACGCAGCCGGATTTTTCTAGTCTGGTTTATGTCGTATTTATTTGTCCTCTCCATTCCTATTCTATTTTTTGCGGGCTTCCAAATTCAGAACCGCAATATGCTTATGGCAGAGGTCAGAAAGTCGAACGATGCCATGCTGACGCAAGTTCAGCAAAATATCGACTATCAGTTGAAGGATATTCGAAGATTAAGTTCACAGCTTCTGAACGATCCCCGGATGTCCTATTTCATTCAAAATATGGAGTACGAAAGTGCTCGCTGGAGACTGACGGCCGTCGATTTGATCGCCAGCTTTGCCGGATACAAAAGCGCAAACAGCATCATCTCGAATTTCTACGTTTATGAGTCGGATTACAAGCTGGGGCTGACGACTACGACGTTAAATAAAGGCGACATGATCTATGATAATTTCCACCGTAAATCAGGCATTTCTAAGGCCGGGTGGGAAGCTTGGATGGCTTCTCACGACGATGGCAGCTTCATGAATCTAGCTCAGTCAGATTCAATCGGCACAATGCTGGCGTATTCCCAGTCGATCCAGATTCCGAATGTGCCAAGAGACAGCGTAAAGCTGATCGTCTTTCTGAATAATGAGCGGATGCTGCAAGTGATTGAGAACGTGAAGCTGAATAATGAGAGTATCGTGCTTGTGATGGGACCGGACGGAAAAGTGATCATGTCTACCAATTCGGATAACGGACTGTCGCAAGCGATTGCCGCTAAGTTTAGGCCTGGGGATTTCGGAACCTCGCAGACGATCCGCTGGAACGATTCGAAGCTGATGGTATCCAGTCTGAATTCGGAGGAAACGGGCTGGACGTATTTTACGGCTGTGCCTAAACGGATCTATGATGCGCAGGTTACGAAGCTTCAGTTATTAATTGTCCTTTATCTTGTGCTCTGTATCGGCATCGGCGGCGCCTTGGCTTATTGGATGACGAGAAAAAACTACCGGCCGATCGAGAGCATGGTTGATTTCGTATCGAATAAAGTGAAATACAATTTGAAGAGTGCCGGCAACGAATTTGCTTTGCTGCAAGCTTTTATGGCCGACAGCGTTACGAGGCACGACGAGAACGAGAAAAGGCTGCTGGCGCATCATAAAGAAATGAGAGCGAACTTCCTTGGAAGGCTCCTAAGAGGGAAATTGGCCGAAAATCCGTCGGTGCTGCAAATGCTCGAAACATACGGCATCCGGTTCGATGCGGACAACTTTGCCGTTATGCTCGTGCAAATCGAGGATTACAACGAGCTGTTCCGTTCCGGCGTGAAGATGGATGTGGCTGAACGGGAGCACTTCGTTCATATGATCGTGACCAATATTATCGAAGAGACGGTTCAAGGAGAGGGTCATCTCGTCTACTCCATCGCGCTTGATAATGACATTGCTTTCCTGATCAATATTAGGGGCGAGGCGGATGAAGCCCGTACGAGATTGGCGCAAGCGGCCAGTGATACCATGGCGTTTATCCAGAGCAAATTTTTGCTTCGGTTCACGATGTCTTTCAGCGATGTTCGTATGTATTGGGATGGCATATCAACCGCCTATCGGGATGCGGTTGAAGCGGTGGAATACAAATTCATACTTGGTCAGAATCAATTCATTCCTTATGACCGGGTGAGTAAGCCCAAGGAAGAGCTGGATTATCCGCTTGAAGTGGAACGCCAGCTCATTAATCATGTCGTCACGGGAAGTTATGAGGAAGCAGCGGTAGTCGTACGCAATATTATGCTTCGCAATATTGAGGGCGGCACATTGTCCATCCAGCTCGGCAAATGTCTCATGTTCGAGATGATTGGTACGATGCTGAAGGCGGTCGAACAGATCAATATGAATTCGAAAGCGGATATCGTGGAGAAGATGGATTTGTTCCGCACGCTCGTAAGATGCGAGACGTTCGCAGAGATGGAAGCGGAAATGCTTCTCTTCCTGAAGTCCGTTTGCGATTATATGCAGAAGCGGAAGAAGAGCCATAACAGCGATATGCGCGATGAGATTAAGAGTTATGTGCTTCAACATCTGCATGACCCGAACCTGAGTCTCACGATGATATCGGCGGAATTCGATATTAGCTCTTCTTATTTATCGCGTTTCTTCAAAGAGCAATTTGGCGGCAATCTGCTTGATTTCATCCAGAGAGAACGGATTGAACTGGCCAAGAAGTGGCTGCGGGAAGAGGATCAGCCCATTCACGAGATTATCGAGAGAGCCGGCTTTACGAACCTTAATACGTTTACGCGCGTGTTCAAGAGACATGAGAGCATGACGCCGGGACAATACAAAGCATTGTTCTTGAATAACACAGCCAACTAGCATGCAAAAGAAACGGATGGCATCGCGCCATCCGTTTCTTTTTACTATCGACTATAGCGTAATAATCGGGCCTTCGTTTTCGAATGGGTAATCGATGACGATCCGTCCGACCTCGGTATCGCCGATCCCGCTGTACAGGTCGACGTTGCCGTCTGCCCGCATGACGATGCCCGAAGTAAAAGCGCAATCCGTTAGGTCCGGTTTCTTGGCAGGGCCATCCGGATAACAGGAGCGGGTACCGATTATTTTCAAATCCTCGAACTGATTAGTTGCCGGGTCCAGAACAAAGGACATGTTCATATAAGTCAAAGTAGGCTCGTCTTTCTCATCCACCGTCTTGTAGCAAATATGGCCGATGACCCCAACCTTACCGTTTTCGAGCAAGTAGGCTTGGTTGCAGCCGCCCCATTCGCCCTTCTGGAACAGACCGGCAATATGCGGAGCATTCTCGATGACCTCCGATGACAGTTCGTCCAGACTGTTGATGACGGTGAAGCCGATCAACGATTCGCTGCCGTACAGTCTGCGCACTTCTTCGTTTCGGGGTCTAGAGAATACGCCTATTTTGCCATTCGCCATCTGGACAAGACGGATATCCTTCATATAGTCCGGGCCTGTCGTAAAGTAGAGCAGATCGTTCAGATCATCGCCTTTGTAGAAGTAACCGTAGTACGTATCCAACTTTCCTTGATTAAACCTTACATGCGTGCCGCCCAGTACAACTTGCTGCCCAATGATACTGACATAAGGATCTTCCAGCTGGTAAATCATTGTGTCTTGCACAAGCGTCCACTGATCGTGACCCGTTTGCTCGAACAAGCGTACCCAAGATCTTGCCCATTCTTGACGTTTCTCTACGCGGCCGTACATATAACGTTTGCCGTTCCACTCGAACGGGATGGACGGATTATATACGTCGAAGCCTTCGACGCCGCGGAAATCAACTTTGGCACTCTCGTAAATGCGTTTTGTAGCTTCGAATTGCAGACGTTGCTCTTGTAAATTCATCTTATTCCGAGTCTCCCTTCAGTCGGCTATCTATCCTATAGCTGTTATGTTAAAGAGAACAGACAAGAAAATCTTGTTTAAATTTCAAATAAATGATGGTATTTTGACATTGACGATGTTTAATATAACAAGGAGGAACCTCCTCATGATGAAGCTTCTGGCGGAAGACGGCATTGATCCGGATATTCAAGCGCACTACCGGCTGATCACTTCAATTAAGGATACGATCGGCATGCATACGCATGATTTCTTTGAACTGTTTCTCATCTTGAAGGGCAGCGTCGCACATATTATTAACGGCCGCCGCCAGTTGCTGCAAGAGAATACGCTTGTGTTCATACGGGACCGCGACGTCCATTATTACGAACAGTTGAGCGAAGGGGACTGCCAGTTTATTAATTTGTCGTTCTATAGAGAAGCTCTTGATGATTTAATCGCTTTTCTAGGTGATGGATTCCCCCGTTCAAGGCTGTTCGAGCCAGAGATGCCGCCTACGATTCTATTAACCAAGACGGAGAAGGAATATGTCCGTTACCGTCTGGACCAGCTTCAGTTCATCCCCCTCGAGCAGAAGCTCGTTCTAAAGGCAGAGGTCAGAGCTTTATTGACCGACTTGTTTTCCCGTTATATTAAGGGGGCGGAGGAGCCGGGAAATGAGTTGGCCCAGCCGGAGTGGCTGCTTGCGCTTTGCGGCGAAGCTAAGAAGAAGGAGCATTTTACAAGGGGAGCGTCTGCGCTCGTCGAATTATCGGGCAAGTCGCATGCTTATTTATGCAGAATGTTCAAGCAATATAAGGGGACATCGCCTACCAAGTTCATCAACGGACTGCGATTATCGTATGCGGAAAATCTGCTCCTTAACACGGATATGGAAATCATGGAGATCAGCATGGAGATTGGATTGGACAACCTGAGTTATTTCTATGAGTTGTTCAAAAGAAAACATAACCTGACTCCTTACCGTTTCCGTCAATGCGGCAGGGTAAATACGCCTTAAATCAGTTGATTTGCGGCCATAGGTCAAAAAGTGAAGAGTAGATTATCAAAAATCGATGTCTCGTAAAAAGTTGTACATTTACAGGCTGATGAACTTTCTGTAGCTTAAACGTGTAAGCCCTTACATTCGGGTTATTGAGTGGAAAGGAGATCTAAGTCTCAAATTTTGCACCATAGCAGAAATCTCAAATTTACGCGTTTAGAGGAGGAAATCATGGTGAAGCTTTTTAAGCTGGCAATCGTTTTCGCTTTATTATTGAGCATCATGCCATTAGCTGTTGGGGTTCAGCCGGCAGCAGCTGCAGATGAACTTGACGGTTTGCGGGACAAATGGAAGACGATGATTACAGGGGGAACTTCGTTCAGCACGACAGATACCGATATTGCTTACCGAATTACTAGAATCAATACAGCAGCTGACAATGCCGTTGCGGCGTTCAAGACGGGTACTGACCGAACGGCATGTAATTGTTTGTTTAACGGCGTCGACTTCAAGAAATCGACTTCCAGTACGGCTTGGGATAGTTCAGGCGAAGTGACGCTTGCTTTCTCCAAGCTGAGAGAGATGGCGCTTGCTTATTCTACGGTGGGCTCAACCTATTACAATGATGCTGCCTTGCTAACGAAGATAAAGGATGGCGTAGCCTGGATGATTCAGAACGTGTACGTCGTCAATAACACGAACCAGTTCGATAATTGGTGGGAATGGGAGATTGGGGCGCCGCTTCAATTAGAAGATGTTCTTATAATGACGTATTCGAGCTATACAGCAGCAGAAATTGCCGCATACGTTGCGGCTATTGATTCCTATTCCTCGGATCCAACTCTTATGATTCAGAATACAACGGTATGAATCGATTAATGCAGAGAATATGAAGGGTTGGTACTTGAGCCATGGCCAGACCTATCTCTACAACAACGACCAGACCTATTACAATCAGGATTATTGGTCAACGATTGACTTCTATCATCTACCGGGCACAACGGTGAATACGAGACTTCGAAATAACTATCAAGCTCAGAGCACGGCTTCATCAAAAAGCTGGGCAGGCGGCTCCTCCATCAACGGTTATGTAACGGCTGGCATGGAGTTGGCCGACCCGACAAGCGCTTTGACCGGCAAGAAGTCGTATTTCCTCTTTGATAACGAGCTTGTTGCGCTTGGCGCTGGGATTACGGATACCGCAACGGTTGACGCGAATAACGGGAACGCCCCGGTCTACGTCCATACGACAGTGGATGATAGAAAGCTCAATAGTACAGGTGACAACACCTTCACCGTGAACGGAACCGTCCAATCCGCTTCGCTTGCGCAAGGTGTACAATCCCTTACCGGCGTCAATTGGGCTCATCTGGCCGGCAACACGGCTTCCGGCTCCGATCTAGGTTATTACTTCCCAGGTGCAACATCGCTGAAGACGGAAAGACTGGCGAGAACAGGCAGCTGGTCTCTCATTACCGCAGGCGGCTCCACAACAGCCGTCACCAAAAACTACTTAAATATGTATTTTGATCATGGAACGGCTCCCACGAATGCTTCTTATTCATACGTATTGCTGCCGAACCGTACTGCCAGCCAAACTTCCGCCTATGCAAGCAATCCGGATATTACGGTGCTCCGAAATGATGCTTCAGCGCAGGCGGTCAAGGAAAAAAGCGTGAGCACCGTTGGAGCGAACTTCTGGACGGATGCGCTGACCACAATCAATGTAGACGGCTCAGCTTATCTGTCGAGCGACAAGAAAGCTTCCATTATGATCAAGGATTGGGGAACTTCGCTAGATATTAGCGCATCGGATCCAACGCAATCCAATACGGGGGTCATTAACTTTGAAATCCAAAGAAGCGCCTCGGGCGTTGCCTTTAATGATGCCAACGTTACCGTCATTCAAACAAGCCCAACCATCAAGTTCTCTGTGAATGTGAATGGCAAGAAGGGCGCGGCCGCAAGAGTCAAATTTAATCTTGCCGCGACACCAACAACAACCCGTTACGAGGCGGAATCGGCAGCTTTAACCGGCGTAACCGTCGCCACTTCCAAGGCTGGCTATTCGGGAACGGGACATGTTTTGGCCAGCTCATTTGAAGCTACTGGCGACAAAATCGTCTTCTCGGTTAATGCACCAGCCGCAGGCACCTATCAGCTTAAGGTACGTTATGCGGACGAAGTAGATAAGGCACAATATTTGAAAGTGAATGGCGTATCGTTAAGCAATCTTTCTCTGCCGAGTTCATCCGGCAGCTGGATGGATGCAAATTACGGAGGGATTACTCTAAACGCCGGCAGCAATACGATTGAGATCAGCAAATTCTACGGCTGGAGCGATATCGATTATATTGAGATCAGCCAATAAACAAGTTCAAGAAACCACTCTATGGATAGGGTGGTTTCTTTCTGGTCATCTGGATTTGACTGGTTGCTTGAATAGACGCTATAATTTCATTATTGTGCAAAAATTTTCCTAAAGATTGGAGGGGCTTGTATCAAACTCAAAGAAATTGCAAAAAAAGCAAATGTTTCGATCAGTACGGTTTCCAGAATTATCAATAACCAAGGCAATTTCAGCGAGGAGACTCGCCGAAAGGTGCTGGATATCGCCAATGAGCATTTAAAGCCGGGGATCGCCCCCTCCAAGCAGGCAGGCATCGCCTACAATATTGCGATCATTGTCCCGGGCAATAATGACTTTTTCGACAATGACCCGTCTACCTCGGCGGACTTGAATCACTTGAAAGATGAATTTGAAGCTTATGGCCATCAGATTCATATCGTGAAGCATTATACGGATTCGCAGACCTCTCCGGCCTATAAACTGCTGGGCGAGGATCATGTGGACGCAGCTATTATTTTCGACCCCTTTGCAGGCGACCAAATGTTCGAAGAATTGAATCGACTCGGCATTCCGTACGTGTATACGAATGGAAGAACCTATAAGACCGGCCAGAACTATATTGACTACGATAATCGCAAAGGCGCTTACGAGGTTATTAAATATTTGCATGGGCTTGGTCATCGGAAGATCGGAATGATCGCGGGGCCTAACAATCACCTGGTCAACTTAAACCGGTTGGACGGATGCAAAGACGCCTTCCGCGATTTGGACCTGTCATGGTCCGACGCCAATGTTATCATGGGGGCATTTGATCCCGCGCATGGTTATGAAGCCGTGAAGCAATTGATGAAGGAACAGCCGACCGTAACGGCGATCTTCGCCTTTAACGATATTATTGCTTATGGCGCTATGAAAGCTTTGGCGGAGATGAATCTCCGTATTCCGAAGGACGTATCCTTGGTTGGTTTTGATGATCTGAAGCTATCGGAGTTTATGGTTCCGCCGCTCACGACCGTACGAAGATTCAGATACGATATCAGCTCCATCATCGTCAAAGTACTGACGGAATTAATTACGAACCGCAATATTTCAGAGGTGTACATTAGCCTGAAGACCGAAATCATAGAGCGGGAATCGTGCTCGAAGGTGTCGGATAAACGGTAAACGGCGCGCCAACGAATGGATTTAGAAGCCGTACAACAGATCTAAGAGGATCTGTTGTACGGCTTTTTTGTTTTTCTATAACTTCATCGTTGACGAAGTAAATGCTGGTAGAATATACTAAGAGCGCAAAATAGTTGCGCAACTTATTTGCACAGATACGCTGGGAGGGATGATTGATGAGCAACACTCGTTCAGGATCACTTATGAAAGCGTTTACGGTTTTATTGTCTTTTGTTTTATTGACGGGAGGTTCATTGGCTTTGCCGTTTCAAGAGAAAGCATCAGCAGCGGTAGGTTCCATCACGGTTAACTTAACGGAAACGCCGGAGGCTTTTAAAAATCCATTAAAAGGATTCCGGCCAACCAGGTTCATGAATGACACCAGCTTCTCCAATCAGGAGTATGCGATCGTGTATAAGCAATACATCAAATACACCGATTTGGAAAATGCGGCCTCCGACTCCGTTCAGAAAATCAAGGACTGGAGCAATGCCAACTGGGCCGGGATTGAAAGCCAGAACAAAAAGGTGATCCCTCGCGTGTTTATCGTGTACCCGAACGGCGGGGAATATTGGCCGCAAGGCGTTCCTCACGGCGACGTGGCGACGCAGTGGACATCTGATACGCTAAAAAACCGTTTGACCGCTTTTATCCAGAAGCTTGGACAAGCCTGGGACAACGATCCGAGAGTCGCTTACGTCGAGCTCGGACTGTGGGGGAACTGGGGAGAGCATCATATTTGGCCGGATAAGCTAGCCGATGGGACCGACCGGATGCCGCTCGCTTTCCAGACCGCGTTAGGCGACGCGGCTACGCAGGCTTTTCAGAACAAGAAGGTCCAAGTGCGGTATCCCGATACCTTCACCAATTATAACTTCGGTTTCTTATGGGACTCCTTCGCATTGATTGATGATCTGTCGGGCGGGGAAGGGATTGTTGCGCGTAACGTATGGAGAACGCAAGTGAATGGCGGCGAGGTTGCTTATGATTGGGGACAAAAGCAAATTCAGCCGGGCGATTCGCCGGATGATACGTTAAGCGATCCAAACCACCGGAACTACGTCATCGATTGGATCAAAAAAACGCATACAACAAGTCTCGGATGGATCGATCTGTACGATGCGGGCAATTCCGCCGTGTCGCAAGGCGCCGCATTGATGCAGAAGGAATTCGGCTATCAATTCGTGATCAACCAAGCTACATATTCCGGCAACGTGTCGCCTGGCGGAGCGATGAATGTATCTTTCTCCGTTGTGAATAAAGGGTCGGCTCCGTTTTATTATAACTGGCCGGTGGAAGCAAGCCTGCTGAGAAGCGATCGTTCGGTTGCTTGGAAAGGCATATTCAACGGAGTAGACATTAGGAACTGGATGCCAGGCGACGATTGGAACAGCTCGACGCGCCAATATAATCAGGCGCCTGCCGTTCAGCAAGTAACCGGCGCGTTTACGATTCCATCCAATATGCCGGCAGGAACGTACACGCTGGCTCTATCCATTCTTGATCCTTACGGCTACAAGCCAAGCGCAAGATTCGCTAATACGAACTATTACTCAGGCGGCCGAACGCCGCTTGGCAAAGTGGGAATCGGCATGGACCCGGCTGACCAGAACATCGGGCCTTTTGATCTGCTGAAGCCGGACAATACGTTATCTTATAGCTTGACTCAAACGGCGTATGATGGCGGGTACAGCGGCGGAGGAAGCACGGATGCGCAGGCGCCAAGCGTGCCGGGGAATGTGGCGGTAAGCGGAACAACCGCGAATAGCGTTAGCCTGACCTGGTCGGCTTCGACCGACAACGTAGGCGTAACGGGTTATGATGTGTATCGCGGGGGGACGCTGGCGGGCTCCGCGACCGGAACAAGCTTTACGGATACGGGCTTAAGTCCAAGCACGAATTACAGCTACACCGTCAGGGCAAAGGACGGAGCGGGGAACGTATCGGGCGCAAGCAGTTCGGTTAATGCGACCACGAACGCTTCCGGCGGAGGCGGAACAACGACAACTTATGAAGCGGAAGCTTCAGCCAATACGCGGACTGGAGCGGCTGTTATTTCTGCTTGCAGCACTTGTTCAGGCGGCTCCAAAGTAGGGTATGTCGGCAACAACGACGGTACTTTGCAATTCAACGGAGTAAACGCGTCGGCGGCGGGGACATATACGATGACCGTCTCTTATCTTAGCGGCGAGGCTCGTTCCGCCCAAGTGCGGGTTAACGGCGGATCTCCCGTTACGCTAAGCCTGCCAAGCACGGGAAGCTGGACGACGGTTGGCACCGTGCAGACGCAAGTGCAGCTGAATGCTGGCAATAACACGATCCATTTCTCGAACCCGTCAGGATGGGCACCGGACTTTGACCGCATTCAGATCAGCGGCGGAGGAGGAAGCAGCGGTGATACGCAGGCGCCAACAGCACCGTCGAATGTGAGCGTATCCGGTAAATCCGCCAGTACCGTCAGCTTAACCTGGAGCGCTTCGACGGATAATGTCGGCGTTACCCAATATGTGATCTACCGAAACGGGAATCAAGCCGGCACCTCAACGGCCACCAGCTTTACGGATAGCGGATTAAGTGCCAGCACGGCCTACTCGTATACGGTAAAAGCAAAGGATGCGGCGGGCAATCTGTCGGCGGCTAGCGCAGCGGCTAACGTCACGACAAACGCCGCAGGAGGAACAACCGCCTTGCTTCTCGACAACTTCGACAACTCGCCAAGCTGGCCGGGAAGCAATGACCTTGGCAAGTGGGCGGGCGCTAACAGCTTCGTCAATAATGCGGGCGTTATTGATTCCGGGGCATTGAAGCTGGAGTATAACAATAACGGCTGGTTAGGCACGGATATTACTCAGAACATCGGCAGCTACTCGAAGATGATCATTCGCATCAAAGGCGCAAACGGCGGCGAGCAGAGCCATATGCAGCTTACGATCGGCGGAGTGACGAAGACGCTGGGGAATTTCAGCGGGGACACCGTAACAACAAGCTATAAGGATCTCCAAATTGATTTGGCGGCCAATGGCGTAGACCGCAGCAGCCCAGGACAATTAACGATGACATTCTGGCATGGGGGCAACAGCACGGTCTGGATTGACGAGATTCGTTTTGAATAACGAAGCGGTTCGCTCGCTAGAACGGATCCATCAGTAAATTTATAATAGGTGAAGGGCAGACGGAGCATTAAATGATTCTGGAGAAGCGAAGCTCATGCTTACGAGGTAGCTTTCTTTCAGAAAGCTTTGAAGCGTTCGCTTTTGCTCAGGGATTCCCTACCTCTAAAAATATTAATTCAAGGAATCCCTGAGCAATGGCGATCGGAAGAACATTTAATGCGCAGGCTGCTGTTTAACCTAGTTAAAAAGAGGTGCCCATCGTCATTTTCATGACTTATGGGACACCTCTTTTTGTGTTGGCTCAAGCTTGTGAGTCATGTTGGGTTGCATACAGTCACTTTCTCATACAGCGGCGTTGCTTGGCGAGGCCGGTGCAAGCGACTCGCGGAATTGCTTCATCTCGACAACGGCGCCGCCATTCAGCCTGGAACTCTCGGCGGCAAAAGCCATCAAATGGCTTTCCAGCGAGGCTTGCGCCGAGGTTAAAGTGCCGGAATAGCGTTCATGCCGGAGGTCGGACACGAATTGCCTCATAATCCCGTCGTCTCCTCCTTGATGACCGCTTTGGTTATTTGGAATTTGAATGACAGACTGGGTGCCGGTTGAAAATTCGAAAAGTTCGATACGCCCGTTTAACAAATCGCCGCGAATCTCTCCTTTGGTACCCATGATTTGAACGATCCGGTTAATATCGCGCGTAAACCCGCTCATGCTGAACATCACGGTAACGCCATTCTCGAATTCCATATTGACCGTTTGATGATCCACGACATTATTGTCCGTCCGATAAACGCATTTGCCATAAGGACCGGACAGGATGGCGTTCATTCGGTTAGTTTCGGTAGGAGGATCGGCTATAAGAGCCGCAAACGGATTGGATTTAAGGTCTTGCATATAGAACCGCAAGGCCGAGTACGGACAGGAGGATTCAACTTCGCAGCCATCCGTGCACCGGTCGGTCGAACCGGCTGGCGCATTCTCAATCCGGAAGTGGCCAAGCGATCCAAAGGAGCTGACCTTCGAGCAATCCGCATCAACAAGCCAGCGAATGAGGTCCATGTCGTGACAGGATTTGGCCAATATCATCGGGCTGGAAAGCTCGTCGTTCCGCCAATTGCCCCGGACAAAGCTATGGGCATAATGGAGGTAACCGACGTTTTCGTTATGCTGAATGGACATGATCTCTCCAATCGAACCTTCGCTAACGAGCCGTTTCATCGTTTGCCAGAACGGGGTGTATCTCGACACGTGGCAGATCGATAACAGGCGACCTTCTTCACGGGCGACTTTCTCCATCTCCACGCATTCGCTCGGACTACTCGACATCGGCTTCTCGAGCAACACATGATACCCTTTGCGGAGAGCGGCGATCGTAGGTTCGTAATGCATCTGGTCTTGCGTGCAGATCAGAAGGGCATCGCAAAGCTTTGGCTGACTCAGCAGCTCCTCCCAAGTGGAGTAGAGCTGTTCGGCACCTAGGTTAAAAGCTTCCTCAAACCGCTGTCTTCGCTCCTCGTTTGGTTCGGCAACGGCAACGATCTCTACCTCTCGCGGAAATCGCTGCACATAAGGCATATACGCTAAGAACCCGCGCGCTCCTGCTCCTATTACGGCTAATTTGATTGTTTTCATAGGATGATCTCCTCGCAATAACGATTTATAATTTCCGATACCATGGCAAGCGGGACAGCGGTGCTTCGACTTCTAGCCGGACAGGTCCTTCGACGATGCTCTCGTCATCGCCGAGCCAGCGGCCTTCAGGGAACTGGATGACCCGGCTCCGCTGACCTTTGGTAATGACCGGGGCTACGAGAATGGAGTCGCCTACCAGGAATTGATCTTTAACCATATGATAACCTTGCTGCGGATAGACGAACTCCATGCTGCGCATGATGGGAAGTCCAGACTCGGCAGCTTCGCTCGCCAATTCGGAGATCAGAGGACCTAACTTCGTCCGGATCCGTACGGCGTCCATGCACCAGGATAATTCTTCGCCATTCAGAACGCGCCAAGGCGCCATGGAGAATTGCATGGCTGGGAATAAGGCCGAACATTGCACCGAACGGACGAACAGCTCGGAATCGAAATGAAAATCCGGCGAGTTGATGTCTCCATCGAGCCCCCCGCCAATCATATCGGGACAATTATAGGCATAACCCATCAGCCCTTGGGCGATCGCGTTCGGAATTAATCCGCCAAGTCCGCCCGCATCCCACGCATGCGCTTTATCGCGCTGCCGCTGAATGAGCGCTTGGCCGCCAAGCTTCCAGCTCATGCGCAATTCGCTAAGGGAGTAACCGATCCCGAGCTCGGCATAAGACTGGCAATCTTCCATCTGGAGCAGGGGGCGCGACCACGCAACCTCTTGCGTTACGTCATTGTGCAGGGAAGGCAGAATAGGCTCGCCCGCGTCAAGCTTGAAGCCGTCCACGCCATAATCTTGGGTCAGCCTGTCCAGCTGCTGCTTGAACCAGGCAGCTCCATCCGTGCTGGTATAATCAACAACCGCACTGTACCCATTCCACCATCTCCGCAGGATAGGCGTTCCGTCCGCATCCTTCATTAAGTAGCCTTTGCGCTGCAATTGCCGGAACGTGATGCTGTCCGGGCTTACATACGGGCATACCCACAGCATGATTTTGAACCCTAACTCGTGCAGAGACGCAATCATCCCAGCGGGATCGGGGAAGCGATGCTTCTCAAAGTCCCAGGTTCCATAATCCTGCATCCAGTTATCGTCAATGATTAACACGCCGGGAGGCATGCCGTTCTCGATAATTGATTTAGCATAATGAAGAAGTTTCTCCTGCGTTGGTTCATAGAACATCTCTACCCATGTGCAGTATTGCGGAGCCGTAAAGGCCAGCTTGTCAGGCGTATCGCCGGAAGGCGGGAAGTGCTTGCTGCTTGCATGGAGGTAAGCGCCTTGAAGGTTGACATGACCTTCTTCAATGTCGAGCTTCTGCTCGTGGTCGATCTTGAGGTAGCCTTCATGATCAAAGTTGAAAGAAAACGGCTCCTCGCACCAAATATATCTTCCCCGGCTAGAAAGCAATAAGGGGGCAGCTTGATTATCATCCGTCATTCGTATATCGCGCGAATGCGTTCCTTCGCCAAACGGCATCAGATGTCCTTCGTTTATAACGCCTCCCCACCAGAACTCGCCAGGCTCTCTTTGCAGTACCGTAATCGTCATCGCAGACACTCCCAATCGGTTTAATGAAATTATTTGCGCAATTATTTATTATTATGGAGCGTTCTAGAATTGAATGCAAACTTTTTTTCACCTTAACATTTAGGCATGAAATCTTAAAAAAGTGGCATTTAAAGCGGGTATAGTTATCGTTTAAACTAATCCATGTAAAGAGGCAAGAGGCGATGCAAACTTAAAGTTTGCGCAAAAAATTTTGCCTAAACAATTTATTAGGGGGATGTCAAATGGTGAGAAGAAACAAATTTTCATTCCTGTTAGTGGCTGTCATGATGATTTTATCCTTAATCACCGCCGCATGCGGCAACAACTCGAACAACGCGCCAAACAACAAACCGGAGAACAGCGCGAGCAACAATGCAGGTGCCGGGGAAGCAACGGAAGCGCCGAAGAAAGACGTAACGATTACTTATGCAATCTGGGATAAAATCCAGCAGCCGGCTATGGAAGCGATCGCGAAAGAGTTCACGGCACAAAATCCTAACATTAAAGTGAAGGTCGAAGTTATCCCTTGGGGAGATTACTGGACAAAAATGTCGGCTGCCGCTCCTGCGGGAACTTTGCCTGACGTGTTCTGGATGCACGGCGGCCAATTCGTTACTTACGCATCGGGTAAATTCCTTGAGCCAATCACAAGCAAAGTAGAAGCCGGTGAGATTAATCTTAATGATTATGCCGCGAATCTGGCTTCCATCTATACGCTGAACGGCGAGAACTACGGTATTCCCAAAGATTTCGACACGATTGGCCTAGCTTATAACAAAGAGCTGTTCGATCAAGCGGGAATCGCTTATCCGGACGACACTTGGACTTATGCGAAGCTGGCCGAGGTTGCTAAGCAACTGAGCCAACCTGACAAAGGCATCTATGGATTTGGCGCAAAGATGGACACGCAAACCGGCTATTGGAACGATATCCTCGCTAACGGCGGCAAAATCATTACCGATGACATGAGCAAGTCGGGCTACGATGATCCGGCTTCGATCGAAGCTTTGCAAGCCCGTTATCAAATGACGGTTGACGGCGCTTCTCCTACGCATCAACAAATGACGGATATGGAAGCAACGGAGATGTTCAAGTCCGGCAAATTGGCGATGATCTTCGACGGTTCGTGGCGGATCAGCGATATTGACAGCAGCGACATTATCAAAGGCAAATGGGATTGGGCGAAATTGCCGATGGGCAAAGCAAAAAGAGCCAATATCATTAACGGTCTGGGCAACGTAATGTCCGCAAGCGGCAAGAACAAGGAAGAAGCTTGGCTGTTCCTGAAATTCCTCGGATCGCAGAAAGCGGCGGAAATTACGGCGCAAATGGGCGCGGCTATTCCGGCATTCAACGGAACGCAGGATGCATGGCTGGCATCGAGACCAAACCTGAATCTGAAAGTATTCACCGAGCAAGTAGCGGACGCAACGCCTTATCCAAGCGGTTCGACGGCGTACTCCGTATGGTTCGCGAAAGAGCCTGAGATCATGTCGCAGGTATGGGGCGGAGCGATTTCCGTAGAAGAAGGCGCGAAGAAAGTTGCCGAGATGATGAATCAAGCAATTGCCGACTCGAAATAAGCATCGAACAACAATATAAATCATTCAGGAGACGTTCCTTGGAATAGGAACGTCTCTCATGAATAGGGAGTGGTGAGATTGCATTCCAGAAGCAGATATGTGTGGGCCTATTTCATGATTGCGCCAACTCTCATCGGCACAATGGTTTTCTGGGGTTGGCCGGTTATCCAATCGATCCTGCTGGGATTCCAGCATTCTTCAAATTTCGGAACCGTCAATACTTGGGTTGGATTAGATAATTACGCGAAGTTATTCCGCGATGAAGAGTTTTGGCAGAATCTGCGCAACACCTTGTTATATGTGGTTATGTTTGTGCCCATTACCCTCGTGCTCTCTACCTTGTTTGCCGTCCTGCTGAATACGAAAATCAAAGGGGTTTCCCTTTACCGCGTTATCTTTTTCCTGCCGCAAGTGACGATGCCTGCCGCGGCGGCCATGGTATGGGTGGTCTTGTTCGCTCAGGATTTTGGGCTTGTCAATCACTTGCTTGGCACGCGCATCGCTTGGTTGTCTAATGGGAATTATGCCATGCTTGTACTCGTTATCGTTGGCGTGTGGGGCGCAATCGGCATGAATATGCTGCTCATTCTCGCGGGGTTGCAAGGGATTCCGAAGTCGCTGTATGAAGCATCGGATATCGACGGCGCCAAGCGATTTAACAAGTTCCGGTATATTACCATTCCGATGCTGACGCCAACGCTCTTTTTCACAAGCATCATTCTATTTATTGGAGCTACGCAAATCTTCGACTCTATCTATTTGATTATTGGGAAGACGAATGTCGCGCTTCCGTCGGTTCGCTCGCTTGTGTACGCCTATTACCAAAACAGCTTCATTTATAATGATCGCAATTACGGCGCTGCCATTATCAACATATTGCTAGTCATTAACCTTGCGCTTACCGGCATTCAATTTGCATTCCAGAAAAAATGGGTTCACTACGAATAGGAAAGGGGGAGAACTTATACATGCACACATCGGCTAGGAAAGCTCACTCCGTTGTTCATATCATTCTTATTGTCAGCGCCGTCGCTATGCTTATTCCGTTCGTATGGATGGTGCTGACTTCGCTGAAGACAACGACGGAAGCTACGCAAATTCCGATCCGTTATTTTCCGGATGCCCCCAGCCTCAGAGGATATATCGAAGCCATCAAGCAATCGGAGTTCCCGCATTATTATCTGAATACGATTATTTCGGCGGTCATGAAGACCGTGTTTCCGGTCATTTTCAGTTCAATGGCGGCTTATGCTTTTGCCCGCATCCGGTTTCCGGGAAGCACCGCTTTGTTTGTCCTGATTCTCTCGGTCATGATGGTGCCCAATCCCGTGTTTTATACGCCGCAATACATGATGATGAGCGAGCTCGGACTCGTTAATACCGTTACCGCGCTATGGATCGCATCGCTCATCAGCCCTTTTGCTACCTTCCTGTTAAGGCAATTTTTCATGAGCATATCGAAGGAACTGGAAGAAGCGTCCGTTCTGGACGGCTGCAATCCGTTTCAAATCTACTGGCATATCATGCTTCCTTTGGTCAGGTCGGCGCTGGTCGCCATTGTCATTATTCAACTGCAATGGGCATGGAACGAGCTGCAATGGCCGCTTATTATTAACAGTTCTCCGGAGAAAATGACCTTGTCTTCGGGCATCGCGACACTCGTATCCATGTTTGGGACCGATTACCCGGTGTTAATGGCAGGAGCCTTTATGGCCGTTGTTCCGATGATTATTCTGTTCTTCTTATTCCAAAAGCAGTTCATTGAAGGCATTGCCTTCAGCGCGACAAAAGGATAACAGGCATCCGGGCTTTCAGGAGTCCGGATTAACCTGTTTTGTTTACAGACACCAAGATGCAGACCTAATTATGTTAGCGCTTTCAAAATTGAAAGAGGAGGATATCGATGAACCAATTATCCATGCATGATCTTAGGAAATCATCCGTAAAAGTGTTGCTCATCGTAAGTTTATTATTGAGCACGATGTTTGGGAATGCCGTGAACAGAGCAAGTGCGGACCCGGACCCGGGGCGCGTACCCGTTAATCCGTACCCAAGTCCTGCGGCGGACAGTACTCTAACGAAACATGATCTGACTTATGCCCCTAGTCCTCTCGACAATCCGCTGAAAGGTTTTGCCCCGTTCTATCCGTGGGAAACCGAAACCTCCTTCCCTCATAGCTTGGAATGGTATTATGTCCCGCTCAAAGCGGTAATGAACGGTCCGGATTCCTATACCTTCGATACGGGCATTGAACCCGTGCTTAATGCCATTGCGGCAAGAGGGAATCAAGCGGCGCTTAGAGTCTATCTTGAATACCCGGGAGAAGAGGATGCCATCCCGGCATTTATTCGCGATAGCGGCGTTGCCATGAGGCATAACGATACTTTTAACCAAGACGAGCCTGACTATGACGATCCGTTAATGGTCACCTATTTGACCAACTTCATTAAAGCATTTGGCGCGAAATATGATGGAGATCCGCGTATTGGATTTATTCATATGGGCCTCGTCGGGTTATGGGGAGAGTGGCATACCTACCCTTATGACGAGGATTCCGCGGACGGGCTGCCAAACTACATGCCAAGCACGGCAACGATCGGGAAGCTTCTCTCCGAATACGATGCAGCCTTCGACCACACGAAGCTTGAAGTCCGATATCCTGGCCTCTCTGGCGCATCGGCGTACAACATCGGCTATCATGACGACTCCTTCGGATTCAAGGAAGGCGATCCGCCGCAAAGCGTAACGCAGCCCGAAAGTATGGGCGGAGCCTATTATTCCTTTCTGACCAAGATGCTGGAAGCCGGTTCAGAGAATAAATGGATTACGGAATCGGTTGGCGGAGAAGTTCGTCCGGAAATTCAGAGCCAATTCTTTGCCGGCGGTTCTAATGTTGATGATGCGATAGACGACATTGAACTCACCCATGCGACGTGGATGATCAACCAAGGCGGGATCAGCAACTATAATGCCAATGATGAAGCTGTTGCCGCGGGCGTGAGAAAGATGGGTTACGATCTGAATGTGAAGAGCGCCCATTATAACGACATTGCGCAAGGCGACCCGCTGAAGGTCGGCGTTACGATCCAGAATAATGGCGTTGCTCCCTTTGCTTATCCTTGGAAGGTAGAGCTGGGAGTAAAGAATGCATCGGGGAAATTGGTTAAGCAGTGGGATACAGCCTGGGATTTGACGAAAGTCATGCCAACGCAGATCAGGACGTATCCGGAATGGAATGTATCCGGTGATTATGTCCCGTTCGGCGAACCTTATTATTTCGATACGGCAATTGCCGCTCCCGGCTTAAATGACGGGTACTACTACTTAGTGATGAAGGTTGTTAATCCGCTAGAGGCGATTAGCAATAAGGCTAAGAAAGTAGGATTTGCGAATACGGATCAAGACAAGGAAGGCTGGTTGAATTTGGGGCCGGTGCAAATCGGGGATTGCGCTTCACCGTGCACGGAACCTCCAACTTCGCCGCCCGCGCCGCCAAAACGCCTGCTTGTGGATGATTATGACGGGTCGCAGGCTTGGTCCGAAAGCACTCAAAATGATCTAAACCAATGGACCGGATCAACCGGCTTTGCCAACGGGAATGGCGCCGGTGTCGTGGCAGACGGCGCGCTAACGCTGCAGGTTCAGAACATGTCGCGGCTGGAAACGAATATCGGCCGAAATCTGGCAGATACGAGCAAGCTTGTCATCCGGGTGAAAGGAGCCGCCGGAGGCGAAGAGAAGCTGGTTAATGTCAGCATCGGCGGCGTAACCAAGACACTTGGTCAATTCAGCGGCGATACGGTAACGACAAGTTATAAAGACTTGGTTATCGACTTGCCTGCCCATGGCGTAAATATGTCGCAGACGATCTGGAGCATTGCGATCGCGCAAGCGGCTTGGGGAGCTACGGGAACCATCTCTATCGACGAAATCTATTTTACGGACAAATATGAATCGGATACCGATCCTGGAACCGATCCAGGCACAGATCCTGGAACGGATCCTGGAACAGATCCTGGAACAGATCCTGGAACCAATCCAGGCACGGATCCAGGCACGGATAAGCCGGGGCTCATTGAAGATTTCGAATCCTATGCGGATGCCACGGCCCTCGGGCAAGCATGGACGGAAGCATGGTCCGACAAGCCGGGTTCCGTTACTAGAACGCTCGGCCAGGCAAGCGGAAGCAAAGGTCTTAAGCTGTCGACCGCAATCACGGATTCGGAATGGTCGAATATAATCCATTCGATTCCTTCGGACAAGAGGGATTGGTCGAAGTATGACGGGTTAAGCTTCTGGGTCGACAACACAACGGACGACAATAAAGACTTCAGCTTAAACGTTGCGCTTCAAACAACTGTCGCCAAAGGCGAGTTTGGGTTAAAAGAAGGCGGTTCGGCGGATACGATCGCAGCGGACGGAACTTGGCATCCTGCTTCATTTAACGGCAGCTCGCTTAATGTTCCGGCAGGCTTCAAAGGTATTGTTCGCTTGTCTTGGGATCAATTCGTTCAATCGGCTTGGCAATGCGATGGCGTTCAGGCAGATTGCGCAGCTGTGCTTGATCCAAGCGACGTAACAGGACTTCAATTCGGCTACCCGCCGAAGGCTTACAGCCATAACGCCATTACGATTGATGACATCATGCTCTACCGGGCGGATCGAATTGTGGACGACTTCGAATCGTATGCGGACGATGCTGCATTGCAGAACGCTTGGCGGATTGATTGGGAATCCGGGGAACCGTCCACGATTCGCGCCATTGATCAAGTGAATGTATCAAACGGCACGAAAGCGATGAAGTTTTCCGTTACGCCTCCTGCGGGCAAGCCCGTATCCGATTGGGTCAACATTAAACGCAAGGCGTTCACCGGGACAGATTCGGATTGGTCCGCATTCGAAGGGTTAACCTTCTGGGTCAATAACCAATCGGCAAGCAATAAAAATATGGACCTCAATCTATCGCTTGTGACCGATGCGCCAAAAGGCGAGTTTTCCTTAAAACAAGGCGGTACCGTACAATTCTACAATGCCGCGTATGGCTGGAAGCCGGCGGTTCTTGGCGGAGGCTCCCTCTCCATCCCTGCCGGTTACAAAGGAATGGTCAAAATTCCTTGGAGCGCGCTCGTCCAGTCCGCATGGCAAGGCTGCGATGCTTGCGATGCCGTATTCGACGCGAGCAAGGTGCTTCAAATTCAATTCGGTTTTGGCCCGAACAATCAAGTGGACAATATTCTCAGCATTGACCAGATTAGCCTCTACGCGTTAGCCGGCAGGACCGGGGGGACAGGAGGAGGATCAACAACCGATCCGGTCGACCACCCGGCTCCGCCAGCTTGGGCAACAACGGCCGGAACGAGCGCACTTGACTATCAGCAAGCGCCGGTAGACAATCCGCTGAAAGGTTTCCTTCCATTCTACGATGCCAATGAAGAAGCTTATTTCACAAGCGGAGATGACTGGAGAGACCGGCCTACGCAGATTCCTTACAGCTTGGAGTTTTTCTATTTGCCGCTTAATAAGCTGATGAACGGCTTGAATGATTTTAACTGGACGGAGCTCGACAAACGGCTTGACGCGGTCGCATCCAGAGGCAACCATGCCGTCTTCCGGGTTTATCTCGACTATCCGAATAAACCTTCGGGAATTCCTCAATTCTTATTGGACGAAGGGCTGGAGACATACGCCTATTCGGAATACAACAACGGCAAAGAGGCCACAAGTCTAGCTCCCGACTACAATGATGAGCATTTAATGGGAGCATTGGACAATTTCATCGAAGCGCTTGGAGCCCGTTATGACGGAGATCCGCGCGTGGGAGCGTTGATGATCGGCTTGATTGGCTTCTGGGGCGAGTGGCATACGTATCCTTATGACGGGAATATCAAATCGCCAAACTTAATGCCAAGCGATGCCAACCTGAAACGCGTATTAACCGACATGGACAATGCGTTTGACGAAACGCAGCTTGTACTGCGGTATCCGATGGATAACAGTACCTTAAAAACCAAAGAATTCGATGTCGGCTACCATGATGACTCTTTTGCTTTCCAGACGCTTCCGCCAAGCTTGGGCGGGCAAGGCTGGCATTTCTGGGGTAGAGTGAACGACGCCGGAGTGACGGACTTCTGGAAAACAAACAGCATGGGCGGCGAGATGAGGCCGGAAATCCAGCTGAAGATGTGGAACAATGATCCGCCCGTATACAACGAACCGTCGGCTCCGATTGAGGGAGCGCAAGGGGAAGATTATTATACGAGTCTAAACCTCACTCATGCTTCTTGGTTAATTGCGCAAGGCATCTTCCAAACGCCTCTTGCGTCAGATGCACTGGCAAGAGCTACGGAAGGTTCGCGCAGAATGGGTTATGAATATTACGTGCCCGCCGCTTATCTGGACGCTGCGGATGGAAGTTTGAAGGTAGGAATCGAGCTTGAGAACAAAGGAGTAGCGCCATTCTACTACAGCTGGAAGGTAGAGCTTGCGGCCAAATCCGGCGATGGACTTGTGACAGTATGGGAGCCGGGTTGGGATCTGAAGGATGTTCTTCCGAACACGAATGGCTTTGATAACAATAAACTATTCGAATCTATCAACAATCCGGCGTTACGCAACGGAACTTATCAAATTCTCATGCGTTACGTAAATCCGCTGGAGGAAGTGAATGCGGATGCCAAGACGTTCCGCTTCGCAAATGCGGAACAGAATAACGACGGTTGGCTTGCGCTAGGTACGGTAAACGTAACGAATAGCGCTGCTGAAGCACCGATTAGAGTTACGGGGTTAACGGCAAATACGTCAACCCAAATTCAGATGGCCCCTGATTCCAGCACGGAGCTAAATGTTACCGTATTGCCTGCCGAAGCAAACAATAAAAGAGTCGTATGGTCGTCGGCCAATACGAAAGTTGCATATGTGTCAGCCTCGGGCTTGGTTAAGGCGGTTGGCGCCGGAAGTACCGTCATTACGGCTACGTCTTCTGACGGTAATTTCAAGCAGCAATTCCAAGTGACGGTTGCCTCCGGTTCCACTTCGAATCCGTCCTCGGGCGGCAACACATCGGGGCAGGAACAGGAACAAACGGATAAAGGAATGAAGCTGGGGCAAGATGCGGTGACCATTGCGCAATCAAACGGCGTAACCGAAGCAACGATTGATTCGAAGAAGCTGCAGGATGCTTTCCGCCTCCTGCACAATAATGCGGCTATCAAATCCAATGCCGTCCTTATCGAATTAAAAAACAACGGAGGAAGCGTGAAGGTCAATATTCCATCGTCGGCACTATCCGCTGCCGGAGACGCATTCATCGTTGTGCAAACGGATTTCGGCAGCTACAAGGTTCCCGTTCAAGCTTTAGGACTAACGGCGTTAGCGACAAAGCTTGGCGTCAGTACCGAAGCAATGACGATCCGTATCGTCATCAGCAAAGTAGCGGGCAACGCGGCGAATCTGCTGACTGAACAAGCAACCAAAGAAGGGTTGACCTTGCTAGCTCCCGCGCTGGATTTCAAAATCGTGGCGGAAGCTAACGGACAATCGATCGAGGTTACCGACTTCGGCAGCACGTACCTCGAGAGAACGGTTAACTTGCCGGGACCCGTCGATCAATCGAATACGATGGCTCTTCTATTTGATCCCGTTACGGCGACATTCCGATTCGTGCCGTCCATCGTCCAAAATAACGGCGGCAACACGGAAGTCGTTATCAAACGGAACGGGAATAGCATTTATGCGGTCGTGTCGGGCCAGGGCAGCAAGACGTTCTCCGATCTTCAAGGCCACTGGGCACAATCGGATATTGAATTGCTGGCCTCCAAGCGGATTATTAACGGTACGGCACCAGGCCGATTCTCGCCGGACACCGCGATTACCCGCGCGGAGTTCACGGCATTGCTTGTTCGTTCCCTTGGACTTAGATCTCCGGATGCGGCAACGTCTTTTAGCGACGTAGCTGGAGGGGACTGGTTCGCGGAAGCGGCGGCCGCAGCGGTTCATGCCGGAATCGTGAACGGTTACCCGGATGGTTCCTTTAAACCTAATGATCGAATCACCCGTGAACAAATGGCTGTCATGGCAGCCAGAGCGCTAGAGTTTGCAGGCAGATCGGTCCAAGCAAACGAGAATGCTCTTGGCAACTACAAGGATCAAGGTTCCGTAAGTTCTTGGGCAAGAGCTTCGGTAGCCGAACTGTTCACTGCTCAAATCATAAAAGGAAAATCCGAAACGACAATCGCTCCAGCCGCGCTCGCAAGCCGTGCTGAAGCCGCCGTAATGATCAAACGTTTGCTGCAGTTTGTACAATTTATCGCCTAAAAGTTAAAGGGATGAATAGGAGCACATGGCGCTAGTTGGCATGTGCTCCTATTCTATGATGACAGCGTATTCACGTTAATAGAATTAGTGTAGACTAGCAAGAAGAGACTATGGTTAGGGGAGCGTTATACGATGAAGCCTGCTGTCATCGGTACGGTTGCCGTACTTTTATTAGCCGTTGCGTACGTCATATTCAGTCCATATTTAAGCCAG
This sequence comes from Paenibacillus glycanilyticus, assembly GCF_030161375.1. Lineage (GTDB taxonomy): Bacteria > Bacillota > Bacilli > Paenibacillales > Paenibacillaceae > Pristimantibacillus > Pristimantibacillus glycanilyticus_B. The sequence goes on along the minus strand of NZ_BSSQ01000027.1, from coordinate 17,564 downwards.
GGCTTATCCCATAAGCCACAATCCCCTAATGCCGATTCAGCGGATCATGGATCAGAACCGTTCGTCACGCTTAAAGTGATTATGCCTGGCGACCAATCGGCCCGAATGGCCGATTTCGTTGAGAATGAACTAAACGACCGGCTGAGGAAAGATTTGAATATGAATCTTGAATTGACGTATATCCCCTGGTCGAATTACCAGCAAAAGCTGGAGCTTGCCTTATCCACCGGCGAGGATTACGACTTGTTCTGGTACGGCGCGTCTTTTGTGTCCGTTTATTCCACCAAAGGTTACATTCAACCTCTGGACCGGCTTTTGAATGCCTATGGGAAGGATCTTATTAAACATATCCCTGACGAGAACTTTAAGCAGAACCGGATTGGCGGCAAGTTATGGGCGATACCGTCCCAAGCTTTTACGTCCGCCGGCAAATTCTCATCCGTCATGGTCCGCCAGGATTTGCTGGAGAAGGTGGGCATGACAACTATTAAAACAACCAAGGATTTGGAGCAATTTTACGAACGGATGCATGCGATAGATCCAAGTTACTACGGTTATTTGGAAACGGATCGCGGGCATGAACTGCTATGGCGCGAATTGACGGATCGCAACTATTCTTCTTTGGACGAGCGGATGTTGTTTATGGTCGACGAGGATTCCGGAGAGATCGTTAGTTACGTGGAGTCTGATGTATACAAGAAAGTCGCAAAGCTGCGAGAGTCATGGGTGAATAAGGGGATTATCGACAAGAACCTTGTGGGAAATCCCGCGGCAAAGATCGACCAGGAGAACGCCGGCAAACTTCTTTTCCGAGTAGGCGCGGTCTCAAGAGCGATGGAAAATCTCCAGGCGGCAAGGAATGCCGATCCGAATGCAAGGCTGCGCGAGTATTATCTGGCGGAAGATAAGCCGAAATATATTACGAACCCCAGTAACGAGGCCTTTATGATTACTTCCGCATCGAACAATCCGGAACGCGCCATGATGTTTATGAATTGGATTCTTCAGAGCAAAGAAAATTACAATTTTATTATATATGGAGTAGAAGGCAAGGATTATGAGCTCGCGAACGGCAAAATCAAGCAATTGACCAACGATCAATTGATGTACGAATGGATGTGGCGGAACAAAGATTATTTTACCGCGCCGGCTAGCGTAGAAGACGACATTATTGACGATATGCTTGCTAATGACGAGAACTCCCGCATGTCCAAGCTGTCCGGATTCCATTTCAACGAAGCTCCCGTCAAGAATGAGATCGCCCAGGTCATGGCGGTCTATAAAGAGAAATTCGAGCCGATCAATTTTGGATTGGCCAGCTATGATCAATATTACGAAGATGCCCTCGCCTCTCTCAAGAAAGCGGGCTTTGACATTGTGTTTGATGAATTGAAGAAGCAATTCGCGGAATTCCAACTCCAACATTAAGAGGTTTCAGCCCGATGCTGAGAGGACGATTGATCATGAGCAGGTTCAACATTTTTACCAAGTTGATAGCTACTTTGCTAATATTGCTGATTCCAATCTTGCTCCTGTTTGCCGTATCGAACCGCACAAGCACGGATGTATTGACGGACGAGATTATTAAGGTCAAGCGGTATCAGATTGAGACGTTCGCCAACCAATTGGATGAGTTGTTTTTCCGGTTGGATACGTATAAGAAAATGCTGTACGAAAGCACGGATGTGCGCAATTTGGCTTATCCCGATTTGCTTGACGACGTGTTGGTTAAATACAGAATCAACCGGACCGTCTCGGAGGAGATTAACCGGCTTGCCGGATATGGGGATTGGAAAGCCGTAATTGCGGTTCTGTATCCAAAGACCGGAATCGTTATCAAGAGCAGCTCCAGCTTAAATGCGCTGCCGAAAGAATTTCCCGCGCAGGATACGTTCTGGCAATACTATTCGGATGCGGACGAAGAATACTTCATGGAAGTATTGTCTTATCCGGAGAAGACTATGGAGCAGGGAGAAGCCCATATGCGGGTGGTGCTGAAATTCGGCGTAGCCGCGCTAAGGAGCGCTTTGTCCGAGTTTAAAGCGAACGGCTCCGGAGATCCGTTCCTCTATCATCCCGGTTCGGACCCTATTTATAATTATTCGGTTAACGTGAAGCAGATTGACGAGTTCCTGCCCAAGCTGAAAGAGATTGACCCCGCGAAGGAAAGCGGCTATATGCTGCTGAAGTCGGACAAAACGAGCTTTCAGGTGCATTATCAGAAGCTTGAATCCTTGGGCTGGTATCTTGTTGACTACGTGCCAATCAGCCATATCATGGCCCCGATCAGCCGGAACCAGACGATGTTTTATGTCATCAGCGGCATGCTGTTGTTTATGGGGGCGTATCTGGCTTTTATGATGTATCGCAATATTCAAATTCCGTTCCGGAAGATGATCCGCAACATGAATCTGATCGAGAAAGGCATCTATTCCGTTCGGATGACCGACAAGCCCAACGGCGAATACCGGTTCCTGTACGAAAGATTCAACTCAATGGCTTCAAAGATCGAAGAGTTGATCGTGGACGTGTACAAAGAGCAGCTTAGGTCGAAGGATGCGACGCTGAAGCAGCTGCAATCGCAAATCAACCCGCATTTTTTATATAACACGCTGGCTTATATTAAGAGCATGATTGAACTGAGCGAACGAGAAGCGGCCATCTCGATGACGATGAATCTAAGCAAGTATTACCGGTACACGACCAAAACGGGAAGCAAGATGGTTCGGCTGCGAGAGGAACTGGATCTCATTCATTTCTATTTGGAGATCCATAACATGCTGCGGGACGATTTCGAATTTCAAATCGAGATTGAACCTCAGATGGAGGATCTCGAAGTGCCGAGGTTAATTGTACAGCCGCTTGTTGAGAATGTGATCCTTCATTCGTTTAACAACCAGTCCGAATACGGAATGATTCAAATCCGTTGCTGGAGGGAAGACGGCATGAATCATGTCGCGGTTGAGGATACGGGCACCGGCGTGGATTATTTGATGATGGAGTCCATACGGAAGAAGATTTATTCCGCTAACGAAGAGATCGAATCCGGGCTGAAAAACGTGCATCAACGTCTTAAGCTCATGTACGGCGGAGATTCGGGTCTGCAGCTCGGCAGATCGGAATTAGGCGGGCTTCGCGTGCAATTAAGCTGGATGGGCAAGGAGGAATAAGGATGTACGAAATATTAATCGTGGACGACCATACGCATCTGGTGGATAGTCTGGCGATTGGGCTTCCGTGGGAAGAGCTCGGGATCTCCAACGTGTACAAGGCTTATTCAGGCGAAGAAGCGCTGGAGCTGCTCAATTACCGTTCCGTTGATATCGTGGTAACGGATATTCATATGAACGGAATGAGCGGACTTGAATTAATTGCCCGGATCAATGAGAAGTGGAAAAACACAAAGGCGGTTATTATAACCGGCTATGATGAATTTCAATATGCGAGAGAGGCACTCCAGCAGCAGGTATGCGATTATTTGCTCAAGCCGGTATCCAACGAGGAATTGGAGCTAACGCTTCGCAATATCATTGCCAGAATTACGGAAGAAGGAAAGGAGCTGCTGGATCAGCAGAAGTTCGCCTACCGGTTCCGCGAAAGCTTGCCCAAATTAAGAGAGATGTTCTTGTTTGATTTAATAGCCGGCAAGAACTACCCTCCGTCCGATCTGCAGGACAAGCTCCAGTTGTACGAGCTTCCCTTCTCGGTTGAGAGGGATGCCATCCTCTTATGCATGCGGGTGGAGGAGGATTATTCGAATACGAACCTTTATAGTCTTTCGTTAATGGAATATGCGATGTTCAACATCGTAGAAGAAGTGTTCACGAACAAATTCAACGTGATGTATTGCAAGGATTCGCATGATTATTTGATTTTTCTCGTTCAAAGCAATCAAGGGGAACAAGCGGACAAGAATAATTCGGCTACGATTGAGGATTTGGCGAGACTCTCGCAGCATCAAATTAAACTTTATTTGAAGTCGAAGGTTTCCATCGTAGTAAGCAACTGGGGAGCGATTCCGAAAGACATCATGCCCATGTACCACTCTGCATTATCCGTTTATACCGACTATATCGGTTATCAGACGGAAAGCTTCTTTCATGCGACGGAGCAGAAAGAGGTATTCGATATTCAGCCGCTTGCGGAATTGTATCGTTCCCAGACGTTTATGGAACTTATCGATTTCGAGCAGTGGACGGCGTTCGAGAGCAAGCTGAACCGGATCTTCGAGGAGCTTGACGGCGAAGGAAGCGGAGCCCGTGAATACGGAGTGGAGATATACGTTACCTTGTTGCAAGCTTACTCCTATTATTTGCATAAGAAAGGCAAACGGATCTTCGAAGTGTTCGGAAGAGAGATCGAGAAGATGTTGAGAGTGGACTCGAGCTGGAGCGTGGAGCCGCTCAAGGAATGGGCTTTTGCCAGCTATGTTCAGATTAAGGCTTACAGCGACAGGCGTTCGGACCATATACGATCGGATCTCATGGAACGGATTCTCCATTTCATTCAAGAAAATCTGAAAGATATTACGCTGCAAACGGTAGCCGATCACGTCAATCTGCATCCCGTCTATGTGTCGAACTTATTCAAGCAGGACGCGGGAGAAAATTTCTCGAACTACGTGCTTCGTTTGCGAATGGAGAAGGCTGTCCAGCTGCTCAAGAACAAGGATTTGAGGATTAGTCAGGTTGCGCTTGAAGTCGGCTATCAGAAGCCGCAATATTTCATCAAGTTATTTAAAACGCAATACGGGATGACGCCGCAGGAGTTTAAGAATAGCGTATGAGGCGTAGCGGACAAACGGGGATAGCATCAAGTTGTGGGGAGTAGTGAATCTATGCGCTTATCTGAATTTTGCAAGGGGATTCAATTAGGAGAGGAAGCTTGCCGGATCATCTTTGGTTTCCGCCTGGAAGAAGAGGAATATGCGAGATGGAAGGAGCATTTTCGAACGGACCGCCATTCGTTCTTCCGCCATGTTACGGGAGAAGCGGGATACAGGCAGAAGCTGCTGTATCTTTTTGCGAGATTTGCCGTGGATGCTTATGAAGAATACCGGATGCGGGGAATTGATGATCGCGTTTATTTCGATACTTTCTCGGACATACGGATCTGGAGTGAAGTCTGCTTCAGAGATTATGGCGAATATGGCATTGAAGAATACAACTGGCTGCAAGAACATGTCAGCCTCCGGTTATTTCGCTTGGGAAGAATGCAGTTTCAGCCTATGGCATTTGACGGAGAGAGCTTGAAAGTAGGCAACTATTTGGTGGAAAAGCATCAGCTGGTGCTGAACGTTCACATACCGGAAGGAGAACCTCTAACCCCGCAGGAAGTGATTCGTTCGATTTCAATGGCCCGCCACTTTTTCAGGGGAATCCCTTCCGTTTATGTTTGCCATTCTTGGCTGCTATACCCCGGTCTGAGCCAGGTGTTGAAGGCCGATTCGAATATTATGAAGTTCCAGCAGTTATTCCATATTTACGAGTCGGATGAACAATCCAGGGAAGCGGAACGGAGAATCTTCAACCGGTTAGAGGCAAATCCGGAGCATTACGGGGAAGAGACAAACTTGCAGCGAGCGGCCAAAGCTCTATTAAGCGCCGGCGGGCGACTTGGGAGCGGATGCGGAGTATATATACCGGATATGATTTAATCATGCTATTATTTAATAGTTATTTCCATTTATGAGTCAGTCACATTCGGGAGGGAGATTCAGCGATGAAGTTTGGAGTTAGTTCTTATAGCTATTATCAAGCCTTAAGTTCCGGTGACATGGACATTCTTGATGTAATCGGTACGATTGCCGAGATTGGCGGGGAGCATATTGAAATTGTTCCTCTTGGTTTTAACTTGACGGAAAATCCGGAATTAATCGATGCGATTCGCCGCAAAGCGGATGAAGCGGGCATCGCGATTTCGAATTATTTGATCGGTGCTAATTTTGCCGGGAAAAATGACGCCGAATACGAGCAGGAAATCGAGCGCGTTATGCGCGAAGTAGATATTGCGGCGGCTCTTGGCGTTAAGCTGATGCGCCATGACGTGGCTTCATCCTCGGATACGTCCATCGGCAACTTCAACCGCGAGCTGCCTAGACTAGCCGAGGCATGTCGCCGGATCGCCGATTATGCGGCGACCAAGGGGATTACAACTACGGTAGAAAACCATGGTTATTTCCTGCAAGCAAGCGACCGCGTTCAAGCGCTTATTCACGCAACGGACCGGGATAATTTCAGAACAACGCTGGATGTAGGCAACTTCGTCTGCGTGGATGAGAATCCGGTTGTAGGCGTATCTAATAATATCTCCTATGCGGCTATGGTGCACGTGAAAGACTTTTATGTCCGCTCTCCCGAAAGCCAGCTTGGAGAAGGTTGGTTCCGTTCTTCCCAAGGCCAATATCTGCGCGGGGCAATCGTTGGCCACGGAGATATCGACATGCGCCGTGTACTCGGCATCGTGAAGCAATCTGGTTATGACGGCTACATTTCCGTTGAGTTCGAAGGTCTGGAGCCATGCCGCTTTGCCGTAGAGCAGGGATTAAACCAATTGAAAATAATATGGCAATCCCTTTAATGGGACTGCAAGTTTTGTAGAGAGTACTTGGCCAGGCAACGGTCGAGTGCTCTTTTTTTGCATGGAGTTTGCTATACTTAGTGATTATTTGGTGCCGGAGAGAAGGGGATTTGATGAAGGCTAGAGCTTTGTATGCCATGGCGGTCTTGGCAGCAATCCTGCTGGGGATCGGGTCAAGAGAATATGCCTCTATACTCCCCAATTTTGTAGCCGAGCATTTCGGAGACGCCTTATGGGCGGCCATGATCTATTTCGGCATGCGCACATTGTTTGTTAGGATGTCTCTTCTGCAGACCTTCCTGCTTAGTCTTGGGTTTTGTTTTGCCATTGAATGCAGCCAGCTGTACCATGCCTCTTGGATCAACGACATCCGGAGCACGCTGATTGGCGGACTAATCTTGGGGAAGGGATTTCTATACGTGGATTTGGTCCGGTATAGCGCGGGAGCTGCAGGGGCTTATTTGTTGGATCGGTTTATTACTAAACAATGAGCCTTGCTTATCCGGGAGCAGTTCGTTTTGTGTAACTGCTCTATTTTATTTGTCTTTCTAATCTCTTTTTTTTGGAATGCCTGTATACATATGACTCACCAAGACGTTGTATAGCTTGGAGGGAGGTTGACAGTGGACGAGCAGATGTTGCGCTTGCTGCAGGATAGAATGAAGCATATCCAGAGATATTTAATACGTTTGGGCGCAAGCCGAGCTGACGCTGAAGATATTGTACAGGATACGGTATACAAAGGACTTCTTTATCTTGATTCCATCGTACCGGATAAGCTTACAGCTTGGTTATACCGAGTCGCTCTTAATCGGTATTTTGATATGCTTCGCAAGCGAAAAAAAATCATGTATTTAGTTGAGGACGATATTCTTGGCCCTAGTGAAATTCCGGAGGATGTCTTGCTGCAAAAAGAGCAAAGAGAAGAAATTGAGCTAGTAATGGAATCACTCACCCCTATTTTTAAGCAGCTGCTTATTTTGAAATACGAGCTTGATTTCAGCTACCGTGAAATAGCAGAGCTAATAGGTATTCGTGAGGAAATGGTAAAAACATATCTTTATCGGGCTCGAAAGCAATTTCAAAGAAATTATGGAGGAAGATACAATGAACGATAATGAAACGATTATGGATGAGAGTGAAAAACTGTCAACCCTCGTTAAAAAAGCAAGACGAAGAACGATTTGGAGAAACGCGGGTATCTCCTTTGGAATTACACTCTTTATTCTCGTTATAGGTTGGTTTATTAATCTGCAGCTGCAGTATAAAAGCTCGGAAACGTCACAGCGCGATATTGAGATGCTAAAAGAGATCAGCGGTCCCAATCAATATTTGTATAGTACTACGGTTAACTACGGGTTTCTTCGCGGTACGCTCGAGTACAGAACGTATAAAATGATAGAGGGCATACCGGTGATTGGGGATGAGGAGAATTATGAATTTAGTTCTTGGGGAACATTTTCTCGCTATAGCAATAATTCTCCCTTGTCGGTTTCGGACCCAGGCATGAATGTAGAAGGATTTGATTATATGCGCGCCTATAATCCTTACAGCGGAGAACGGGAAATGGCGTTCTACCTTCCAAACGTGAAATACGTCAATTATCTAAATGAACTTCCACAGCTTAATGATATGAATGGACAAAAGTTGGTGGAGTTAGGGATCTCCTTTGACACTAATTATACCGTTGAGCAAATTAAAGCTATGTTGCCTAATGGGGTCCATCCAGTATGGTACTGGGTAGATACCTACTCGAATATGCAACAGTATCTTGCTCATAAATCACCTGATGGTAAAGTAATAAATCCATCACCAGATTCAGAGCGCTACGTTTATGGTTTCGCAAATAATTTGGAGAATGGGAATGCGTCTGAAGAAAAGTTTCTAAGTAATTTGGAAGTCGGGCTCCATTCCAACCGGAAATATAAACAGGAATATGAGCGGATTTATGACTATTTACGAAAAGACAAGGAAAAGCCTGATGTGAATGATGTAAGAGTTATTGGTGTCGTTGTGACAGGAACAGCGGACAGCTTGAAGATGCTACAGGAGAAAAAATACGTGAAGGCGGCTGTGTTAGGCGCGGTTGTTGATAAATATTGAGTTAGCAGAAGATATTTTACACGGGGGTCTTTAGGTGCAAAGAACGATAATAGATGATTTAAATGATGTTGATATCATTACAGATGAATTCATTATTAAGCCTGAAACTAATAACATTCATTTGCTCCATTCCAAAACAATTGAACATCTAAACCTCTATTCATTTAATCAAAAACAATTTGAAAAGGCTGTTGAATACTTTAATGTGAGCTCTCTAAGCTTTTATGAATTTAGAGTTGAGGATTTATCGCCATTTGAAAACTTGGATAGAGTCGAAAACCTATCGCTTGCTTGGAATACCAAAGCATTTCAATTGTGGAACATGGAAAGGAATATCAACCTAAGGCGACTGGTGATTTCCGATTTTTCAAAACTGAGATCGATAGAGTTAATAAAAACAGGAACAGTGCTTGAAAGCTTAGAGTTGTCTGGTGGAATCTGGACCAAGCTAACTATTGAAACATTAGAGCCATTGTCAGAGTTAAAGCGACTTAAGCAGTTAACCTTAACTAATATTAAAGTTGACGACCAATCTTTAGGACCGCTAGTTGAACTGAAAAACCTCGAAAAGCTTGAACTATCTAATCAGTTCGCGGTTGAAGAGTATGCCAAATTATCTGTTGTGCTCACAGAAACCAAATGCGATTTATTCTCTGCCTATACAAAGCTTAACAGTCCAATCGAAGATAAAGATATCATGATCACGGGGAATGGGAAGCCGTTTCTTAATTCCGTCGCGGATGTGAAGAAAATAGACGCTTTCGAAACCAAATTTCGCAAGTTGCAAGAGCAGTATAGGGTTAGTTTTCTCAGCTATCAGGAAGATAGCTTGATATGGTCGATATTACCAGTTAGCGGTACAATAGGTAATATCCCAATATCAGAGGAGGCAATCCGTGCTCGATATAAATAAAATTAAAGAGATTATCCCTCATAGATATCCATTTCTTTTGGTCGATAAAATCATAGAAATCGTTGATGGAAAGAAAGCAGTTGGTATTAAAAATGTAACTTTCAACGAAGTGTACTTTAGTGGTCACTTTCCAGATTATCCCGTTATGCCTGGGGTTCTAATTGTTGAAGCACTGGCGCAGGTTGGTGGAATTGTCATGTCTAATGGGGAAAGCAATACCAACATGATTGGACTATTGACCGGTATTGATAATTGTCGCTTTCAAAAGCAAGTAAAACCAGGAGACCAACTCTATCTTGCATTTGAGGTGACTCGAGTTAAAGGCCAGATAGTCAAAGGTAAGGGCGTAGCAATAGTTGACGATGAATTAGTTTGTGAAGCTGAAATCATGTTTGCATTTAACTGAGGCATTAACTTAACGAAGAACGATAATTTAACATGTTATTATGGGGTGTTCAATGTTTAGTTATAGAAACACGACAAGTGAGATCTCAAGTAGCGGAATAGATACAGCAATTATATCGGTGGGCGCAACGGAACAATTTGGACCATACTTGCCTATGCATTTAGATACACTTATTGCTGAATTGTATGCTGTCGCATATGGCAGAGAATTGAATGCATATGTGTTACCTACCGTTCCCTTTAATACATCAGAAGAGCATGCTAATTTTAAGGGTACGGTTACCGTAAGTCCTAACATCTTGACAGCAATGCTAGAGGATATTATTTGTAACTTAACTAGACAAGGCTTTAGAAAATTTTTGGTTTGTACAGGACACGGCGGTTCTTACTGGGAAAGTGCATTTATAAAACATATCAATTATAAATATCCAGAAATTATTGTGATTACTGCAAATCATAATAATCATCTTGGATGGGAAGAAGCGATTAATGCTGCAGGCTTAGAGGGTTTGAACGAAATGCACGGCGGTCTCTTGTCCGTTTGTACTGCAATGTGGCTTTGTCCAGAGACGGTAAAACTTCAGTCAATGGGATCAGATATTCCTTCAGAAAACCGTCTTTTTGCAGATTACCTGGGATGGGATAAGCTAACAAAGGATGGCTGTTGGGGGAAGTTTGAAGAAGGGGTCTACTCCCAAGAAGAATTAGCTGAGAAAGGTAAGATTTTTTGGAATACGTTTATTGAAAAAAGAACTAATGGCCTCAAACAAATTCTTGAAGATGGATATCGCCTGAAAACTCAAGGCTAATTCACCTTTTGCGGGAAGATAATTTCATACACAAAGAAGTTTTTAAATAATGTAAGGTAGAGGTGTTAAGTGAGCCACCATATAAGAGGAGTAATACTTGAAGGTTTTTCACATGCCGGAAAAACGTCTGTTTTAAAAGCTCTAAAGCAACTTCATGCACAAGATGAATCATCCGAGCGCAGTATAATTGTTTTAAGCGAACATTACTCTCAGGTGTTAAACAATGTTCAAGGAGATTTGCAACGATTAAATCGTGATGAGCACCTTCAGTTGCTGAAGGAAAGGGTTCACATGTTAAGAAAATTAAATGAATGGGCAGCTTATTTGGGGCCAGATGCATCACGGGCATCAAGAGGTATATTTTTTGTATTGGAAAGATTTCATTTGAATCATAGAGTAGCATTTCCCAACGGGCTTTTACATGAAATTGAATCGCTTGAAAATGATTTGTTAAGCCTTGGTGCAACATGTGTTTTGCTAACCGTATCTTCTGACATCGTGGAGCAAAGAATGCAAAGCCGAACACCCCACGAATGGACGAACAAAACAGAAGAAGAGATAAGAAATTCAGCTAATGAATTTATTCAAACTCAAGCGGAATTACGCAAACATGCTAGTTTGTCTATCTTGCCAACCATAGAAATAAATACGGATAAAAAAGAATGGTTTACATATGCAAACAAAGTGTTGGATTTATTAAGCTCTAACGGTTGACTAACACGGCAGCAAGCTCCTTTTATAGAAAATTGTTTGAAGAAGCAATTTATATGAAACGAACGGAAGGCTCCCTAGATATTGAATCCATACCGCTGACCATAAGGCCATATATTAGAGGAGCAAGCATTTAAGATAATGGAAGACATGATGTTAACGATGAAGGGCTGAATTATTTTTACAAAATTGATTACGTTGATGGAATAAATGAATTTGATAGATGAGGCTGATTAATTGTGAAACGTTTCATACTCTCTGCATTATCGTTGCTATTATTGATTGTGATTTTTACATTCTTCTCTAACAGACAGGACGCTCAAGAATACGTTACTGCTACCGCAAAGGATTACATGGAGGCTGATAGCAGCTGGGGAAATTTTAAGATCATTAATACGGACAGAAGAGAGAACTATGTCGCTGTGAAAATAAAATATCAAACGAAAGCAGACTTTGTTCCACCGGAAAGATGGTTTATCAAAGATAATGTGAAGACAGCCCAACTGGAATCCGGATATCAGCAGTGGGAAGGTAATATTTACTTAATCAAAAAGTGGTATATTCGGTGGCTTATCATTAGATAAGTTAACGGTGATCAACCGCCCCAACAATGGAGCGGTTTTTCTTTTTGTACGGGCATAAATAAGAGTAACAGAGTATTTACATTTATTTGATTATAGAGCTAATCTTAGTATATAATATAGGAACAAATGTTCTTGTTTGTCGGAGGTGTGAATATGGCCGTTGAGATCAAAGAGATTATATCCAAGTCGATTCTGAGCGAAGCCAAAGGGTATTTGGACGTCGGCTTTACTCATTCCCTTAATCCTTATAGCGGTTGTGCGTTTGCCTGCAAATATTGTTATGTCAGGGAGATGCCGATCCAGAAGTTTAAGCAGATTCCGTGGGGAGAATGGGTAGACATTAAGGCCAACGCTGCGGAGATTTATAGGAATGAGGTTGGTAAGCTTCGCCGGAAGAACAAGTCGATTCATATCTTTATGTCTTCGGCAACGGATCCTTATCAACCGATTGAACGGGAAGCGGGAATAACACGGCGGATCTTAGAAGCGATGCTGGATTCGCCGCCTGATTTCGTTCAGATTCAAACAAGAAGTCCGCTTATTCGGCGGGACCTGGATTTGATTACGCAATTGAAGGAGAAATGCGAAGTTCTTGTTTCGATGACGGTGGAGACGGACCGGGAAGACATGAAGCGGTTGTTCGCGCCGTATGCGCCGGGCATTAAGCTGCGGATCAACGCATTGCGCGAGCTGCATGATGCCGGGATTACGACGCAAGCCGCGATCTCCCCTGTGCTGCCGTTTACGCCGGATTTTCCTAAGAAGCTGGAAGGGATTGCGGACCGAATTTGGATTGATACGCTGAGTATCGGTGACGGATCGATGGGCAAGCGTTCGAAGAGATTGGGAATGCCGCAGCTGTTTGACGATCATGCGCTTACGGACTGGTACCGGAGCGATATTCACGCAAGGGTAGAGACGTATTTCAAATCTTATTTCCCGGCGGAAATGATCCATGTATCGAAGAGTGAGGCTTTTCCGATTTAGCGTTGATTAAGGGAGTCTCTGCCATTACACTTGGATAGGACGCAGAAAAACTATCGTATGCCATTATCCAATTGTTTCATGACAGAGGAGGAAATAGCTATGTTATTGCAACCGAAATCAAAGCTGGTTATGATTGGGGACTCTATTACGGATTGTGAACGGGCCAGACCAAGAGGAGAAGGACTGTTTGGCGCGATTGGCAAAGGTTATGTTTCGCTGGTGGATGCGCTGCTTACAGCGGCCTATCCGGAGTATGGCATCCGTATTGTTAACATGGGATCAAGCGGCAATAACGTTCGCGACCTGACGGAACGCTGGCAGACGGACGTGCTGGATTTGAAGCCGGATTGGCTGTCGATCATGATTGGTACTAACGATGTGTGGAGGCAATATGACTTGCCTGCTCAAACCGAGCAACATGTCTACCTCGAGGAATATGAACAAAAACTTGAAGCGCTTGTGGAACGCACGCTTCCGCAGTTGCAAGGTCTCGTATTAATGACGCCGTTCTATATCGAGCCGAATGAAGCGGATTCGATGCGCAGAACGATGGACCAGTACGGTGAAGTCGTAAGGAAAATCGCATCCAAATACAATACCCGGTTTGTCGATACGCAAGCAGCGTTTAACCAAGCGCTTGCTCATATTTATCCGGCAACACTCGCTTGGGACCGCGTGCATCCGAATATGTCGGGCCATGCGGTGCTCGCTCGCGCATTCCTGCAAGCCATTGAATTTGATTACAACCGCGGGTTGTAAATCTTAGCGTGATACAGGGTCGTCCCGAAAGGGATGACCCTGTTTTGTGCTTAACGATGTGGCACAACGCTAAGCACCGCGAATTCAACTAAAGGGACGTGCCTAACGATGTCGCGCATCGTTAAGTGTATAAAAAATGATGAAAAGCAGGCGAATCTCCCTATTTATTCAAGTTTAACGATGTGGAGCATCGTTAAGCCCTGCAGATTCTGCAAAAGGGAAGCCCTTAAAGATGTTGTGTATCGTTAAATACAACAAGCTTAACTTTAGGAGTAAGAACAAAAAAACGATGCCAGGGCTAAGCCCTAACATCGTTTTTTTTTATAAGAGTTTAATGCGCGCGGCTTGGTTTAGCCTTGACCTTGTTATCTTTCTGGTTCGACGATTTGTTCAGCTCGGCGATCAGTTTGTCGCCTTCCACGTCGAGGTTCGGCAAGATGCGGTCAAGCCATTTCGGCATGCTCCACGCCTTGTCGCCAAACACGGCCATGATAGCCGGAACAAGCGCCATACGAACGAAGAACGCATCGATCAGAATACCAATCGTGAGGGCAAAACCAATCTGCTTCAGCATAATGTCTTCGGTCAAGATGAAGCCGGCGAAGACGGATACCATGATAACGGCTGCCGCCACAACGACGCGGCTAGATTGTTTGTATCCATCAATAACGCTGGAAGTTCCTTTATGGCCGTGTACATAAGCTTCGCGCATGGAGCTAACGAGGAACACCTGATAGTCCATTGCCAGACCGTACAAAATACCGGATACCATGATCGGCATAAAGCTAAGAAGCGGACCGCCGGTATCAAAGCCAAACCAATCATGCAGCCAGCCCCACTGGAAGACAGCCGTAGTGATGCCGAATGTAGCCAGAATACTTAGCAGGAAACCAATTGTTGCTTTGATCGGAACGATAATCGACCGGAATACGAGCAACAGGATGATCAGCGACAGGATCAGAATGATGCCGATATAGATCGGGAACACCTCTGCCAGCTTCGCAGACATGTCAATGTTGATTGCCGTGAAGCCTGTAACGCCAAGCGTTACTTTGTTGTTTTTCGAAATGCTGGAGTCGTGATCGCGCAGTTCTTTAACGAGTGTTGTAGTTTCGTCATCGGTAGGACCGGATTTCGGAATAACGCTTATAATCCCGATATCGCCTGTTTTATTAATGCCCATTGGACTAACAACCGCGACATCGTCATGCTGCTGGATATCTTGAACGAGCTTGCCAAGCAGCTCCGGCGTCACTTTGTCGGAAGAGCTTGCAGGCTCAGCGACCAGAAGCAGCGGGGAGTTAAAGCCTTTGCCAAAACCGGCCGAAATCGCGTCAAAGCTTTGTCTTTGAGCTGTATCCAGGTTGGCTGTGTCGCCAGCTGGCATACCGAGTTTCATCTCGGTAGCCGGAATGGCAGCCGCCCCAAGGATAACGATAACGCCAAGGATGACGAGCCAGCGGCGTCTTACAACACCGGTTGCCCAGCGGTGGGCTGTACCTTGCTTCGCTACTTTGGCCTGTTCTTTATTTTTCTGACGGGCTTTATCCGAAACGATTCGCTCGCCTACGAGACCAAGCAGTGCAGGAAGCAACGTCAAGGCTACCAGTACATTAATGAATACACTTGCTGCGGCAACAAGGGCCATCGCGGTTAGGAAGTCGATATTCATAACGATCATGCCGCATAACGCGATAATAACGGTTAACCCGGCGAAAAATACCGCGCTGCCCGCTGTGCCGATGGCACGGCTTGCCGCTTCGCGCGCATCAAGACCTTGATCCAGCATCATGCGGCGCTGCCGATTGACGATAAACAACGAGTAGTCGATGCCGACAGCCAGACCAACCATCATCGCAAGAGCAGGAGTAATATCGGTCATCGGAATAAATTTGGAGAGGGAATAGGCTCCCCCTACGCTAATGCCTACACCCAGAAGGGCGGTTACAAGCGGAAGACCGGCTGCAACGACGGAACCAAGCGTAATGAACAGAACTACTGCGGCAACCAAGATTCCGATTCCTTCAGTCGCGCCAATTGCGGGTTTGCCTACAAGCGTGTCGCTAGGCAATGCTTTAATGCCGAGGTTCGCTTGTTCAACAGCCGTAACGTCAGCTACAACGTCATCAATTACTTCTTGCGGCAGCGACATTTGCTGGACGGTGAACTGGAATTGGAACAAAGCGACGTTGCCGTCAGCGGAGATCATCACGCCCGGCACGGGATTGCCGTCTACAATCAATGGACCGTAGGAGGCAGCAGCCGCCGTTTGATTGGCGCTGGCGTCCGCCGAACCTTGCTGAGCATCTCCGGAAGCGGAGGTGGCGTCGGATTGTGCTGCGCCGGATTGTGTTGCATCGGTAGCCGAAGCTCCCGCTTGCGCGGCTAATTCAGCAGGATTAATGACATAATCAATGCTGTAAACGTCATTGATAGCTTTTGTCATAGCGGTTATTCGTTCCGGCGTATCCAGGCGTTCGCCCTTTGGTGCCGTGAATACAACGCTGGCTTGGCCGCCTGACACTTCCGGCAATTCTTTGGCCAGCTGATCCAATACTTTTTGCGCTTCCGTGCCTTTAATCTTCATCTCGGAGCTTGTATGGATGCCGTTAATGCCAATCAGGGCGCCAACAACGCCAAGAATGGCGATCCAGGCGATAATGAAATGCCATGGCTTGTTATAAGCGGATTTGCCTATTTTGTACAAAAGTGTAGACATAACAGTGTGGCTCTCCTTTTATATGGGGAATGATAGGATACTGTAGGTTTCTTCACGATCAGAATCCGTTTTTTAAATAACGAAACATATCGTCTAAGTACTGATCGAGCGAGATGGAATCAGGCGACTTTTCGCTGGACTGACCTGGGAAAAGGATGTTGCTGCTGCCGTATAACATGGGCAATGCAGCGCCATATGCGGCTCCAACGAGCAGTTGGATATAGCCTTTGGCATATTGCTCTTCGAATAGATCGAGTAGCAATTCTTGGGCAAGCCCTTGATGACTGTGCAGGGCGCTAAGGATATAGGGCTCTAAAGTAGGATGTTGCTTGGATAACTTCACAAGCTCGCGTGTTTTTTTGAACAAGCCTGCGGTTAGCTCCATTCGGACCAGATGTTCCATGACTTCGAGCGGAGTAGCATTCTCGGGCAATTTCTCGATTAATTGCTGCACCTCATCCACGTTGTTGAAGGCCGAAGCCCCCATGACTACCGCTTCTTCCTTGCAGGAGAAATGATTCGCAAACGTTCTTCTCGAATAACCTGCGCGCTGCACGACATCCTCTACAACAAAGCCGTCCATTCCCAGTTCCATCGCGAGGTCAAAAGCGGCTTCGGCGAGTGCGTTAGCCGTTGCTTCTCGTTTGACATCGCGCAAGCTTTGTTTGTTCATCGTCTATCGGCGGTATGCCTTCACCTCGTTTCGGGTTGATTCGTATAGTTATATTATTGCCCAATGGGCAATGATGCACAATGGGAAGAGTTGACGGTTTTGTGGCGACGGGCGGTAGCAGGCAAAAAGCCTGCTCCAGGGCCGGTGGGTGCCGGGCGAGCAAGCTAGCCAGGTCTGTAGCAGGCAAAATGCAACTAGAATGAAAAGTGGACACCAGTTAAGAGCTGTCTCTTATACACATCTCCGAGCCCACGAGACGGACTCCTATCGCGTATGCCGTCTTCGGCTTGAAAAAAAAATGGGGGGGGGGGGGGGGGGGGGG
>NZ_BSSQ01000026.1 GCF_030161375.1 Paenibacillus glycanilyticus | reverse complement strand
GGATCAAACTCTCCATGAAATGGTGTTTGACTTGCTCAAACTTTGTTTTATCGCTTTTCCGTTATAAATAACGGGGCAGGTTCGCTCGGTGTTCAGTTTTCAAAGAACAATTTCTTTTTCGTTCACCACCGCGTATCTCAGCGGCGACAAGAGATAATATATCATGGACGACTATAGGATTGCAACCCTTTTTTTGAAACTTTTTTAATGGATTTTTCTACCTGTAATTTCGAACATTTAAAGCATAACGGGACAGCTCTTTCGGGGAAGCAATCCGAGCGTACATACGGAAGATGATTTTGTAACGTCTTGTAATTGCTTGCTTAATATCTCCGTCCAAACGGTTATCGTTCAGATCAAGAAGCATTTCGTCTAGTTCTTTGCGCAGGACGTAATCGAGTTCTTTGCATTCTTTGTCGTTGAATAGAATTCCTAGCATAACTAATGTGCGCCCTCCTAAGCAGTGTTTGGCCATGCAGCTGTTGTTGCAGCATTGTAAAGCAAAAGCGGCGTCTTGCGATAACGCATCCAGACACCGCTTTACTGTTATGCACAATATTTGGGAAAAATATTACAACGAACTTATCCAAACGCTTATTGTACTCTCAATTATTGCTGCAATAAGCAATGCTACCGTTAAAATAACGACAACCGGAACCGATCTGACCATGAAATATTCGATCTCTCGTCCGGATTTGCCCGCTTCTTTCCCCGGTATAATTAACCTTCCTAATGCTTTGAGCAATAGCACACCAAACTTCATCCCGTACGCGCATGCCACGACAATTGCAGGGATTTCAATAATGCCATGCGGTAGAAGCCCCAGTATAACGCTAAACATATCGCACGTACCTTGCGTCTCTGCAACATGATGCAGCAGAAACCCTACAATCATTCCGTTAAGCACGAGGAAAAAGATCGGAATGATCCCTAGGATAGCGCCAATGTAAATGATAAATATCGATTTAATGGCGTTGTTTAAAAAAATGAACACCATAAAGGCCAAGGTTGGATTATCGGTCTTCTCCAATGATTCCGCTACATTCCCAAGAGCTCGAATCTGCTGCTCGAGGTAATCACTTAATGCACTGTTAGTCCCTCCGACAACAAGACCGGCAAAAAACAAAATGAATCCAAACGTTATGTAGGGATTCATGATTTTGAAATGGGCTTTTATTTCGGACCAGCGAAACATAGCTCTCCTCCTAAAAAGAATTAACACACTTATTGCCCTTGTGTAAGGGCAATTGTGATAATTCTTACTTCGTAAGCATTCCTCTTAAAGAATTAACACCTATATTAGCCTTCCGTATGGCCAATTGTGTTAATTCTTACTTCGTAAGCATTTCTCTTAAAGAATTAGCACGTTTATTGCCCTCATATAAGGGTAATTGTGATCATTCTTACTTCGTAAGCATTTTACCTAAAGAATTGTAACGGCCGCCAAACAACTTGTACGATAGTTTGAACAAGCATGAATATCTTGGATGTACGAGCATAGATTGTACTAGAACAAGCTTCCATTAGAAAGGAGAGCCTTATCAGATGAACTTCTTTTATGTACTAAACGGTCGGAGATTGAAACGGAACTTCCTTATTGTACTCGCACTCGTCTTCTCTGTAGGGGTAATCTACGCGGAAAGAGACAACATCACGGTATTCTCACCGCAGCAGCCGGCTGCTATATACAGCGTCCCTACGGATAAGAAGGTTGTTGCATTGACTTTCGACATCAGCTGGGGGGACAAGCGTGCTGAACCTATCTTGAAGGTATTGCAAGACAAAGGCGTGAAACAGGCTACCTTCTTCTTGTCTTCGCCTTGGAGCCAATCGCATCCCGATATTGTAAAAGATATCGTGAACGACGGCTTTGAGATCGGCAGCCACGGCCATAAGCATGACAACTACAGCAAGCTCAGCGATGAGGAGATCCGCACGCAAATTCAGACCGCCCACACAATCTTGTCTGATCTCACCGGCAAACAGCCGAACTTGATCCGCCTGCCGAACGGAGATTTCGATAAACGGGTACTCCGCATTGCAGAAGAGCTTAACTACAAAGTCATTCAATGGGATACCGATTCCATGGATTGGCTGAACATCGGAACGGACAAGATCATTAACCGTGTTGTAAGCCGCGCTCACAATGGGGATATTATTCTCATGCACGCGAGCGACTCGGTCAAACAAACCCATGAAGCGCTCCCTGTGATCATTGACGAGCTTCGCGCCAAAGGTTATGAGTTCGTATCGGTATCCGAGCTGATCAACCAAACAGAATCGGAAGGCCGCGCTGTTCAGGACAAAACGACCTCGCTTACGATGATGGGACCCGAAGACGCGGTGGAAGCTGCGGATTCTGGATACTGATTATTACGCGACCGGCTTTGCAGATGTTGCAGAGCCGGTTGTTGTTTTTTTCTGAAGTAGCCTAGGCAACATGAGAATTTGATAACCATTGCAAATAAAGAGCGGAATGATCATAAATATGATCGCCGATATGTTCGTCTCCCCTTGCAACGCCGGCCAAGCTTCAATAAATGTAACGAAAAACATGAGGAACGTAGTTGGCACAAACGCGCTTGCATTCGTTTGTTTGATTTTTATGTAGGCTGCTCCAAGCGAGAATAATAATAGACCAAGTGGCAGTACCCAGAAAAACCAATTGTTTGTCCGTTGCTCATAAAGCAGGTATCCGAGACCAAATACGGCAAACACGGTTGTATAACCTTGGAGAGCGTTCCAGAGATAGCTCTTGCGGAAAATACTTAAAGCAATGTAGTTCAATGTTAGATAAGCAAAGAACCCCATTTGGCTGAATGCTCCTATCAATAAACCGACCATCGCCATCATGAAGGCGTTAAAGCCGGCTGCCTCAAGCCCCATAAATCCGAAGGACTGGTCCGTCCATTGCATGATGGATCCGCTGATTACCGTAACGGCAGCTCCAACGGCCATGCAGCTCCAAAAAAGAAAAAACCATCTTTTCAAATTCATATTCAGTTATCCTCCTTCATGTTTGGCGAAGTCCACGCTGTGAAAGCCCTTCCCGCACCTCCATTATTTTACCACGTTCGTCATAAAAAGCTAACTACGAAGCCATGATAATCCCGTGAACTTTAACGCATACTACGTTATAAATTCAGCTATGGTGCCA
This sequence comes from Paenibacillus glycanilyticus, assembly GCF_030161375.1. Lineage (GTDB taxonomy): Bacteria > Bacillota > Bacilli > Paenibacillales > Paenibacillaceae > Pristimantibacillus > Pristimantibacillus glycanilyticus_B. Next base: position 61,816 of record NZ_BSSQ01000026.1, on the reverse strand, counting down.
TAGAAGGGAGATCATTGGAGCATGCGCATGAGATTGGCTTTATTAACGGCGCTTTCCGCCCTAACTTTTGTATTAACAAGCTGCGGTGCGGAATCATCCGGAAGCAGTCAGCAAATGAGTTACAAGGATATGAAGTCAATGGTCATCGATATATTGAAAACGGAAGACGCGCAAAAGGCCTTGCAGGAATCCGCTCAGCAATTGTCAGGCTATAACGGCAGCGGAACGAAACTTCTGTCTGTACAAGACCAGGAACAAGTGCGCTTGGCCGTCAAAGATGTCATGGTGTCTCCGGAGTACGACAAGGTAATCAAAACGTTAATGACGGATACCCGGTTCGCCGGTGAATTCGCCAAAGCCGTAAACAAGCAGAACAAAGACATCCATAAAGAATTGATGAAGGATCCGTCGTATCAAGAGGAAATGGTAAAAGCGCTCAAAACACCGGAAATGGACAAGTTGATTCTTGAAGTACTGCAAAGCACGCAATATAAAAAGCAAGTGATGTCGCTTATGCAGGAGTCCATGCAAAACCCTCTCTTCCGTCTTGAGGTGCTTGATCTGATGAAAAAAGCGGTTCAGGAAGAGCTTAAGCCGAAGCCGGACGAAAAAGTGGACAAAAAGCAAGAAGATGGCGGCGGCGATAGCGGCAGCGAAGAAGATAAGCAAAGTCAAGATGGCGGCGGCGATGGCGAGGACTCCTCGACCTAACCTACGCTTAAGCAAAAAAAGCCCGGTCGGGTCAGGAGCATTAGAGCTCCCCTCCCGTCCGGGCTTTTTCTTATGATTAGATTAACGGCCGCATTTCTGAATGACTTGCTCGGCTATATCTAAATAGATCGCACCCGTCTCGGACTCGGCTTTGTATACCGACGGCGAGAAGTCAGGCTCGGAGATATGGTTATCCGGCTGCCCCAGCGGAATTTGAGCCATCAGCTCGGAGTGAAGGTTCTCTGCCAGACGGGCACCGCCGCCTCGGCCAAAGATGTACTCGGGTTCTCCGCATTTGCTGCATTTGTAATACGACATGTTCTCGACAACGCCGATAATCTCGTGTTTGGTCTTGATCGCCATCGCTCCAGCACGGGCCGCAACAAACGCTGCTGTCGCATGCGGAGTGGTTACAATGATCTCTTTGCTTTGCGGAATAATCTGATGGACATCAAGTGCCACATCCCCTGTACCAGGCGGAAGGTCGAGTAGCAAGTAATCTAGCTCGCCCCATTCGATCTCCGCAAAGAAATTGCGGAGCATCTTGCCAAGCATTGGCCCGCGCCATACGATCGGGCTGTTGTCTTCGACGAAGAAGCCCATCGAAATGACTTTGACGCCAAAACGCTCGATCGGAACGACGCGTTCATTCACGATCTCGGGACGGGTCTCGATGCCCATCATATCTGGCACGCTGAAGCCGTAAATATCCGCGTCGATAATACCGACGCGTTTGCCTTTACGGGCTAAGGCGACCGCAAGATTGACGGTCACCGTCGATTTGCCGACGCCGCCTTTACCACTGGCGACGGCGATGAATTGCGTGCCGCTGCCAGGGGCGAGCAGCGGGCTGTCCAGGCCGGCCGCGTGCCCTTGTACGGGGCCGTTTGCCGCGGCCGGCTGGGCTTTGCCGCCGGCCTGGCCTTGCGGCGCGGCAGCTGCGCCCGCGCCGCCATCAAGCGCACGAAACCGGCAATGCACGGTTTCGGCGCCAGCCCGCGCAAGCGCTTCGCGCAGCGCGGATTCCAGCGAGGGACGAATGTCCTCGCTGGCAGTCAGGACCGTCATCGATACTTGACGGTCCTTCACAACGACATCGCGGACGGAAACGGTGTCCGCGCTATAGGGGGCCGTCACTGAAGCGACGGCTTCCAAAGCTTGTTCACGTGTCAACATGAATGAGTCCCACCTTTTATGTAAGAGAGTTGTTATAGGTGTAAGCATAGAATAACTGCTTATTTATAATGATTATAGCATACTAAGCGGGACAAGGTTAATTGCTCGGTTCTGGCTGCGTCTCCTCTTCCATTGCCGTATCGGCACTAAGCTTCTCCCCGGAGGAATACCGGAGAATGCCCTGATAGATCGAAGCGGCTACCTGTCGCTGGTAATTGGAATCGGCAAGCCGTGCGGCTTCGCCCGGATTGGACAGAAAGCCAACTTCCACAAGTGCCGTCGGGATATCATCCAGCGCTTTAAGCAGATATACATTATTTTTGTCTTTCACTGCTACCCGGCTCGTATTCTCAAGATTACGGCGGATCTCGTTTTGTATAAAAGTGGCAAGTACCTGGTTGTCCGGATGATTAGCAGGGTTAAAAAACGTCTGTGCCCCCGACCACTTCGCAGACGGAATACTGTTCATGTGAATACTAACGACAAGGCTTGGCTTACTTTCCTTAATGTTGGCAACCCGCTGCAGCAGATCCTCTGTCTTGCGCTTCGAATACCCTTTCGTATCTTGACCGGCAAGATCATAATCCCCTTCTCTGGTCAGTACTACAATAGCGCCTGCTTGCTGCAAATAATCTCTCAGGTACAGAGCGATCGCAAGGTTTAGATCTTTCTCCACAACCCCTTCTTTGCTTACCGCTCCCCCGTCAACGCCTCCGTGCCCCGCGTCGATCGCAATGGTCTTCCCAGAAAGCGGCAGTGTCCAATACGTCCAGGTACGCGATACAGGCTCGCTTGTTTGCGTGAGCAATACCCATGTCAAAACAAGTGCTGCCATACCGCCCGCGATGCGAAGCGCTCCTTTATAGGTCATCCAGACGACCAGTCGTCTTCGGCGCATAAAAAAACCACCCCGTTCCCATACAAATGATCTTATTATCATTTATATGGGACGAGATGGTTGTTTATGATGGACGGGCAACAGTTAACCTTGTTTTTGAGCCATGCCTTCAATCAGAATTTGAGCGACTTCCGGACGGGAAAATTCTGCCGGCGGGCAGATGCCGTCGCGTAGCAAGGCGCGCACCTTCGTACCGGACAGTGTCAGATGGTCCTCTTTCCCATGCGGGCATGTTTTTGTTGTTGCCATATTGCCGCATGTCTTGCAATAGAAGCTATGTTCGAAGTACAGAGGCGTAATGCCAAGATCTTCTGTAGGAATCGTCTTAAGCAGCTCCTGTGCCTCATACGTACCATAGTAGTCGCCGACACCGGCATGGTCGCGGCCAACGATAAAGTGGCTGCATCCATAATTTTTACGAACAATCGCATGGAAAATCGCTTCGCGAGGTCCTGCATAACGCATTGCCGCCGGGAATACGCCCATGAATACTCGGTCAACCGGATAGTAATTCTCAAGCAAAGCTAAGTAGCTCTTCATCCTAACGTTAGCCGGAACGTCATCGGATTTGGTCTCGCCAACAAGCGGGTTCAAAAAGAGAGCATCAACGATCTCCATAGCTGTCTTCTGAATGTATTCATGCGCACGGTGAACCGGATTGCGCGTCTGGAAGCCTACAACGGTTTTCCATCCTTTTTCCGCAAAAATACGGCGTGTCTCGGCAGGATCGAAATAAAACTCGCCAAACTTCTCTGGCTCTGGACGATTCAGAATGGTTACAGCACCACCAACGTACGTAGAAGGACGGGCAAGCAGCTTCTGGACGCCTGGATGTTCCCGATCTTCAGTCTTAAATACGCTAATAGCTTCTTCCTTCTGATCAACGTTGTAGATGCTCTCTACATCGATGATGCCATAAGTAATGCCATTCTCCCCTATTAGAGCAGCTCGAGCACCTATTTGCAGCTCTGTTGCCTTAGCTTCTTCTACGGCCAAAGTAATTGGAATGCTCCATACGGTACCGTCAACAAGGCGCATGTGTTCCACTACCAATCGGTAGTCATCTTCGTTCATGAACCCCTTCAACGGAGAGAAAGCCCCAACAGCAATCAGGTCAAGGTCAGATACGGTCCAGTTATTGATTACAATCGTAGTCAATGACTTCGCTTCGTTCAAAAACGCTTCACGTTGCTCGCCAGTAGCGAGACGATTCACAAGTTCGCCGCCATGCGGTAAAATCTGACTCATCGCTGATAGCCTCCTCGGTAAGTGAAGCTGGGGATACCGGCTATTTCATTTCAAACAACTTATTTATGCAGGCCGCATTCCGTTTTCTCCTGGCCGGACCAACGACCCGCTCGAGGATCTTCGCCTGGCATGACTTGGCGCGTGCAATACTCGCAGCCAATGCTTGGGTAGTTATTATCATGCAACGGGTTATAAATAACGTTATTCTCGCGAATGTAGTCCCATACCTGTTCCGAAGTCCAACCGGCGATAGCATTAAATTTAATAAGACCAAATTTTGTGTCATATTCTACTTTTTTCGCATTTGCGCGCGTTGGAGCTTGATCGCGGCGAATGCCCGTAATCCATGCATCATACTTGGAAAGAATACGGGTGAGCGGCTCAACCTTGCGAATGTTGCAGCAAGCATTAGCGTCCGATATCCACAGCTCGGCACCATGTTTCTCGGCTTGCTCTTCCGGCGTGATCAGAGGCTTCACTTGAACGAAAGGAATGCCGGGATAACGTTCAACCATACGGTCGCGTGTTTCATAAGTCTCTTTGAAATGGAAGTCTGTATCTAAATAAAAAATATCCGTTTTGGGGCTGACTTTTTGCAACATGTCGACCAATACAACATCTTCCGCACCAAAGCTGCATGCAAACGTAATATTAGGGAATGTTTCTACAGCGTAGGCCAAAATTTCTTCTGGCGATGCATTTTCAAGTTCTTCCGCTTTTTGTTTCACCAATGCTTCTTTTTCGAACAGGTTCATGTCTTTGCCCTCCGTTTATTAATTCCAAGTAACTTCATATGCTATTAAGTAAAGTATACGTTCTAACAGGTAATTGTTCAATATTAGTTTTCACCAAAATGAAATAAAGTTCTTGGGATTTGTCCGAGAGGACAAGTAAACCCTATGTAAAACATAAACAGAAAACAAAAACACCTTCTCTGCAAAACAGAGAAGGTGTTTGATGACGATATTAACGTTTCGAGAATTGTGGCGCGCGACGAGCAGCTTTAAGACCGTATTTTTTACGTTCTTTCATGCGTGGGTCACGAGTCAGGAAGCCAGCACGTTTCAGAGCTGGACGGAACTCAGGGTCTGCTTTGAGCAGAGCACGGGAGATACCGTGGCGGATAGCGCCAGCTTGACCAGACATACCGCCGCCGTTAGCGATTACGATAACGTCGTAGTTATTCAAAGTTTCAGTCAGAACCAATGGTTGCTTAACGATAAGCTTCAATGTTTCCAGACCAAAGTATTCGTTCAGGTCACGTTTATTAACAATGATTCGTCCTTCACCCGGCACCAGACGTACACGTGCAACAGAGTGTTTACGACGACCGGTTCCATAGTATTGAACTTGTGCCATGAAACTGTCCTCCCCTTATTAACCGCGAAGTTCGTAAACTTCTGGATTTTGTGCTTGATGCGGATGCTCCGAACCAGCGTATGCTTTAAGTCTAAGTTTCATTGCGTTACCTTGGCGAGTTTTTGGCAACATGCCGTGAACAGCCAGTTCGATAGCGCGGTCAGCTTTTTTAGCGATCATCTCGTGTGCTGGAGTTACTTTCAAACCACCAGAGTAACCAGAGTGACGGTAGTACATTTTGTTTTGCATTTTCTTACCAGTCAGAACCACTTTGTCAGCGTTGATAACGATAACGAAATCGCCAGTGTCAACGTGAGGAGTGAATTGCGGTTTGTGCTTGCCGCGGATCAGGCTAGCAGCTTCAGTAGCCAGACGGCCGAGCGTTTTACCAGCAGCATCAATGATGTGCCATTTGCGCTCAACTTCATTTGGCTTAGCCATATACGTAGTACGCATGGATGATCCTCCTTATTTCCATTACAGTTAAAGTTTTTATTAAACAACGGTTCACGTAATTTACATTTGTAATATCAGGTCTTGCTCGCCAAGTTTGTGACAATCTTAGTCGGGGCTGTGGGAGAGCCACTAAGAAAGCACAAGTTATATTCTACTATAGATAATGGCCTAAATCAAGAAGTTATTAAATGTAAATTACGATTCCTGCGGATATTCTACCTTCATCAGCATTAGACCATGTGGCATTGCTGTAGGCCCTGCCAATGAACGTTTGCAGCCTTCCAATATGCGCGCCATATCTTCCGGCTTCCGCTTCCCTTGGCCAACCTGAAGCATTGTACCCATCACAATTCTAATCATGTTGTAGAGAAATCCGTTACCGGTCATGTACATATGGAGCATTTGTCCTTCGCGCTCGAAATAAGCCTCGTAGATAGTCCGAACATGATGCGGCTTAGTCGAGTGAATAGACGTAAATGAAGTGAAGTCATGCTCTCCCACAAGGTAATTAAGTCCCTGCTGCATAGCTTCTACATTAAGCGGTGTAGGATGATGGAACGAATAACGACGATAGAACACATCCGGGAACTTCCCCATATCGATTGTATAGCGATACGTCTTACGCTTCGCTGATCGCCTCGAATGGAACGCTTCCTCAACCTCATGCGCCTCCAGGATAACAATATCCTTCGGCAACCGAGTATTGAGCGCAATCGCCCAACGTTCTGCGGGAATTGTAGATTCCGTCAAGAAGTTGAACACTTGCCCATAAGCATGAACGCCGGCATCCGTTCTGCCAGACCCGAGAATAATAATATCCTCGCCGGTCAGTTTCTTGATCGCCAGTTCGATTTCCTGCTGGATGGTCCGTCCGTACGGCTGAGACTGAAACCCGTTAAAGTCCGTCCCGTCGTAGCTTACCGTCGCTGCTATGTTCCTCATCCTTCACCACCTCCCCATCTGCAATAACCAATGCTGTTAACCTTTAATCCCCTTAATTCAAAAGGGTGGAACCTTTTCGGCCTCTCTTTTTCTTTGCTTCTTTTCTTTTGGTAGTACTCTGGCTGTGTGAGCGGAGTAAAAGGTTTGAGCCGGAGAAGCGTAGCGCTCGCCTTTGTTTCAGAATTTCAACCGCTTAAGCGAGTTGTTAGAAGAAATTCTGAAACAACAGCGATCGGAGGTCCAAACCTTTTACGCAGCACACATATCGCCAGAGTCACTCCCAACGAAAGAGGCAATAAAAAAAGGTGGCCTCAAGGGTCCACCCTTTCTCACCGCGAAACGTAGCTCAACCGCTTAAAGCGGCGAGCTGATTACGCTTGTGTTACCCACGGTCAACCAGTTCCAGGTACACCATAGGCGCAGCGTCGCCACGGCGAGGTCCCAGTTTCAAAATCCGTGTGTATCCGCCCGCACGTTCCGAGTAACGGGTGGCCAGCTCGGAGAACAGCTTTTGGATTGCGTCTTGCTCTCCATCAACAGTTTCACGACGAACGTATGCAGCTACTTGACGACGAGCGTGCAAGTCACCTTTTTTCGCTTTCGTGATAAGTTTTTCAGCGATCGAACGAACCTCTTTCGCTTTAGCTTCTGTTGTTTGAATGCGCTCATACAGGAAAAGGTCAGTAACGAGGTCACGGAAAAGTGCTTTCCGCGCGCTAGCGTCACGGCCCAGTTTTTGATATGCCATCTTGTTTTCCCCTCCCTTGCCTATAGTCTGTTCTAGATGTTCAAGCTTCTACTCTTCCATGCGCAGGCCAAGACCCAGCTCTTCAAGCTTCTCTTGAACTTCCTCGAGGGATTTACGGCCCAAGTTACGAACCTTCATCATGTCCTCTTCGGATTTCGTAATCAGCTCTTGAACCGTGTTAATACCTGCACGTTTCAAGCAGTTGTAGGAACGAACAGACAGATCCAGTTCTTCGATAGTCATCTCCAGAACTTTCTCTTTCTTGTCCTCTTCCTTCTCGACCATGATTTCCGCGTCTTTGGCTTCATCGGTCAATCCGACGAACAGATCCAAATGCTCTGTCAAAATTTTAGCGCCAAGGCTTACAGCCTCTTCCGGTCGAATACTGCCATCGGTCCATACTTCAAGGGTGAGCTTGTCGTAGTTAGTTACTTGACCAACGCGAGTATTCTCAACGCTGTAATTGACACGGGTAATTGGTGTGTAAATCGAATCAACGGGAATAACCCCAATCGGTTGATCGTCCCGTTTGTTACGGTCCGCCTGGACGTAACCACGTCCGCGATTGGCAAAAATTCGCAAATGGAGCCGCGCGCCGGAGGCCAAGGTTGCGATGTGAAGATCAGGGTTCAAAATCTCGACATCGCTGTCAGCTCGAATGTCCCCTGCCGTAACGATTCCTTCGCCTTCAGCGTCGATTTCCAGCACCTTTTCTTCATCGGAGTGGATTTTCAACGAGAGGCCTTTCAAGTTCAGAATAATCTCGGTTACGTCCTCGATTACTCCTGGAACCGTAGAGAACTCGTGAAGCACTCCGTCGATCTGAACAGATGTTACTGCCGCGCCTGGCAGCGAAGAAAGCAAAATTCGGCGAAGCGAATTTCCAAGCGTCGTGCCATATCCACGCTCGAGCGGTTCTACTACGAAACGCCCGTATGTTCCATCCTCATTCAAATCTACGGTCTCGATTTTCGGCTTTTCGATCTCAATCACTAATAGTACCCTCCTTCAAACGTCGCTCCGTTACCATTCGTTTTGTGTAGTCAAATCTCGTAGTATGCCAAACCTTCACAACCATTATTCACAAGTTGTTGTTATTTGATACCACAGCGGATCCAACTATACGCGACGACGTTTCGGCGGACGGCATCCGTTGTGAGGAACTGGCGTTACGTCTTTAATCAGGTTAACTTCCAGACCAGCTGCTTGAAGCGAACGAATCGCTGCTTCGCGGCCTGCGCCTGGACCTTTAACCATAACCTCAACAGCTTTCATGCCATGCTCCATCGCTGCTTTAGCTGCAGCTTCAGCTGCCATTTGTGCTGCGAAAGGCGTGGATTTACGCGAACCTTTGAAGCCCAGGTTACCGGAGCTTGCCCAAGAGATCGCGTTGCCATGAGGGTCAGTGATCGTTACGATCGTGTTATTGAATGTCGAACGGATGTGTGCTACGCCCGACTCAATATTTTTCCGGTCACGACGTTTTGTACGAACGACTTTTTTAGGTTTAGCCATTGCCCTATTTCACCCCTTTATTATTTCTTCTTGTTAGCTACAGTCCGACGAGGACCTTTACGCGTACGCGCATTTGTTTTCGTACGTTGACCGCGAACAGGCAAGCCACGACGATGACGAACGCCACGGTAGCAGCCGATCTCAATCAGACGTTTAATGTTAAGCGAAATCTCACGACGAAGGTCGCCTTCCACTTTAACGGATTTGTCAATTGCTTCGCGCAATTTAGCAAGCTCGTCTTCTGTCAGATCGCGAACGCGAGTATCAGGGTTCACGCCAGTAGAAGCGATGATTTTTTGCGAAGTTGTTTTGCCAATACCGAAAATGTACGTCAGGGCGATTTCAACGCGTTTATCACGCGGAATATCTACACCAGCAATACGTGCCATAAGCCATTGTCCCTCCTTTTATCCTTGTTTTTGTTTGTGTTTCGGATTTTCACAAATTACCATAACGTTGCCTTTACGACGAATGACTTTGCATTTTTCGCAAATCGGCTTTACCGAAGGTCTAACCTTCATTGTGAATTACCTCCCGAATCCTTCGAGAGCAAACCGCGACGCGGCCTACTTCCGATAGGTGATGCGCCCTCTTGATAAATCATAAGGCGATAACTGTATAACCACTTTGTCCCCAGTCAGAATACGAATGAAATGCATTCTGAGTTTACCAGAAACATGTGCGAGAATTTGATGACCGTTCTCCAGCTCCACCTTGAACATGGCATTCGGCAGCGGTTCGATTACCGTACCTTCGACCTCAATGACGTCTTCCTTAGCCACCGTCATTCTCCTTTCGCATGTGCGTACTTCTGAATCACATAACGTAACTTGGCATTGGTCACCCTGCCCGTTTCAAGCAAGCTGCTTGTAACTTCGCTGCTTATAGCGGGTTGTAACTCGAGATGCAGAACGTTCTTTTTCTTCGGTTGATCAAACCTGCGTTTATCGCCATCGACGATCAGAACGAAGCGTTCGTCAACAATTTCAATAATAACAGCATAGCTGTTCTCATCTTTGCCCCGAAGTACCTTAACGATTTGACCGACTTGCGGATGCTTATCCATATAAGATTACACCGACTGCGGCAGTTTCGTCAAAATTTCGAATCCGTCCTCCGTAACGGCAACCGTGTGCTCAAAGTGAGCGCACCAGGAGCCGTCCTCCGTTACGACCGTCCAATTGTCTTCAAGCGTGCGAACATAACGTTCGCCGATGTTGACCATAGGCTCGATGCAAAGCACCATTCCTGGCTTAAGACGCGGCCCACGATCCGGAATGCCGTAATTCGGAATTTGCGGTTCCTCATGGAGGTCCTTGCCTATACCGTGTCCGACAAATTCCCGTACAATCGAAAAGCCCGCCGCTTCGGCAACCTGTTGAACCGCATGCGATATTGTAAATAAACGAACATCTGGGCGGATCAGATTAATCCCTGCGTACAGCGATTCTTCTGTCACCTCAAGCAACCGCTTGACTTCATCCGATACGTTGCCGACCGGATATGTCCAGGCTGAGTCGCCATGATAGCCTTTATACTGCGCTCCAATGTCGATGCTTATAATATCGCCTTCGTTCAACTTACGAGGTCCGGGAAAACCGTGTACCAGCTCGTCATTTACAGAAGCGCAAATGCTGGCAGGAAAACCATTGTAACCTTTGAAGGATGGCTCAGCGTCTTGGCTGCGGATGTACGCTTCGGCCAGCTGATCGAGCTCCAGGGTTGTAACCCCGGGCTTTACCGCATCAGCCATAATCCGATGTGTTTCCGCTACAATGCGACCGGCTTCCCTCATATATCGCAGCTCCGAATCGGATTTGCAAATGATCATTACAATGAACCTCGCAAGCAGGAAACAATCTCGGTCGTAACCGTATCGATTTCCTTCTCACCGTCGACTTCGCGAAGTAGACCTTTACCATTGTAGTAGTCAAGAAGCGGTGCGGTTTTCGAGATATACTCGTCAAGTCGCGTTCCGACTTTCTCTTCCGTGTCATCCGACCGTTGGTACAATTCGCCGCCGCACTTGTCGCAGACGCCTTCTTGTTTCGGTGGGTTGAACATTACATGGTATGTCGATCCGCAAGCTTTACAGATGCGTCTGCCAGTCAAGCGGGCAAGCAGCAAGCCGCGGTCAACTTTCAAATTTACTACATGGTCAATGCCGCGGTTCAATTCAGTCAGCATAACATCAAGCGCTTCGGCTTGCTGCAGCGTACGTGGAAAACCATCGAGCAAGAAACCTTTATTGCAATCGTCTTGAGCAAGACGTTCTTTCACAATACCGTTCGTAATCTCATCGGGAACGAGCAGCCCTTGATCGACATACTCTTTCGCTTTAAGACCGAGCGGAGTCCCCTGTTTCATTGCAAGACGGAATGCATCGCCTGTCGAGATATGCGGAATACCGAACTCGTCAACGATACGTTCTGCCTGCGTCCCTTTACCGGCCCCCGGAGGACCCATGAATAAAATGTTCATTCCGTCTTCCTCGCTTTAAGCACAATAGGCTCGTGCGGGTTCCGTCCATCGCATGCAGAGCGACGTTACGGAATCCCGGTCAGAACCTATTGTTATTTATTGATAAACCCTTTGTAATGGCGTTTTATCAACTGGCTCTCGATTTGCTTCATCGTATCAAGTGCAACACCGATGACGATAAGAAGCGAGGTACCGCCAAGTCTTACCGAAGCTGGCAGTCCGGCGATCTCGCCGAATACCACTGGCAACAAGGAGATAACGGCCAGGAAAATCGCACCCGTCAGCGTAATCCGCGACAATACGCGAGTCAAATAAGAGGACGTTGGTTTGCCAGGTCGAATGCCTGGGATGTAACCACCGTTCTTCTTCATCTGATCCGCCATTTGAACCGGATTAATCTGTACGAATGTATAGAAGAACGTGAACCCGATAATCAGCAAAACGTAAAGCAACATGCCAAGCGGCTCTGTATACGTAAGGTTATGCATGATCCAATCTGCCCAAGCGGCACCAGACCAGAATTGAGCGATTGTTGCCGGGAACATCAATAACGAGATGGCGAAAATGACCGGAATAACACCTGCACCGTTCACTTTCATAGGTATGTGAGTCGATTGACCACCATACATTTTCCGTCCAACTACGCGTTTAGCGTATTGTACCGGAATCTTGCGGATACCTTGTTGTACGAAGATAACCCCTACAATAATCAGAACAATCGCCACTGCGATCAGCACAACTTTGCCGATGCTCCAGAACAGGTTGCCGTCTTGTGCAGCAAACTCTGTTTGGTAGATCGTGCGAATATGTTGCGGAATGCTTGCTGCGATAGCGGCAAAGATCAGAACTGAGATACCGTTACCGATACCGCGTTCTGTAATTTGCTCGCCAAGCCACATCAGGAAAGATACGCCCGCTGTCAGTACGATAGCGATGAGCAAGTAATCGACAAAATTCGCATTTGGAACCATCTCATAGTTGTATTGACGATTGAAGCCGATTGCTGTTGCAAAACCTTGCAATAAACCAAGGATTACCGTGCCGTAACGTGTAATCTGCGCGAGCTTCTTTTTACCGTTCTCGCCTTCCTTCGCCCATTCCGCGAATTTAGGAATAACGTCCATCGATAACAGCTGAACGATAATCGACGCTGTAATGTAAGGAGCGATACCAATCGCGAAAATGGAGAAGTGGTACAACGCACCGCCGGAGAACGTGTTAAGTAAACCGAACAGATTTACACCGGATTGGTCAACCTGTTTGAATACATCTTTGTCAACGCCTGGCGCCGGAATAAATGCTCCGATGCGATAAACAAGCAGAATGAAAAGGGTGAAAAGGATCCGCCTGCGCAAATCCGCCACTTTCCAAATGTTGGACACGGTGTTAAACAATTAGATCACCTCGGTTTTACCGCCGGCAGCCTGGATTTTCTCTACCGCAGATTGAGAGAACTTGTTTGCTTTTACAGTCAATTGAACCTTAACTTCGCCGTTACCCAAGATCTTAATACCAGCCAAAGGATTTTTGATGATCCCTTGCTCGATAAGAACTTCTGGAGTAACTTCGGTACCTGCTGCAAATTTATTAAGCTCTTCAATGTTCACGATAGCGTACTCAGTGCGGAAACGGTTATTGAAACCGCGTTTCGGCAAACGACGGTACAATGGGTTTTGGCCACCCTCGAAACCAGGGCGTACACCGCCGCCGGAACGAGCGTTTTGACCTTTATGACCCTTACCAGAAGTTTTGCCGTTACCGGAGCCAATACCGCGACCTTTGCGCTTAGCCACTTGCGTGGAGCCTGGTGCTGGTGCGAGTTCATGCAATTTCATCGTTCTTGCACCTCCTTATTTATTTCTTATAGCAAGCAAGTTGCTTAAACTTCTTCAACTTTAATCAAGTGGCTTACAGCGTTGATCATGCCACGAACAGCTGGGCTGTCGTTCAAAACAACGGATTGGTGAATTTTCTTCAGTCCGAAGGATTCAACAGTAGCACGTTGTTTCTCGTTGCGGCCGATCACACTGCGAACGAGGGTGATTTGCAATTTTGCCATCCTATTCCCCTCCTTAACCTAACAGCTCTTCGACAGTTTTACCACGAAGCTTAGCAACATCTTCTGCACGTTTCAGGCGGGAAAGGCCTTCAAGCGTAGCGTTTACCATGTTCATGGAGTTCGAAGAACCAAGCGATTTCGTCAAGATATCGCCTACACCAGCCAGTTCGAGTACTGCACGAACCGGGCCGCCGGCGATAACACCAGTACCTTTGGAAGCCGGTTTCAGGAGAACTTCACCTGCACCGAAGTGTCCAACTACAAGGTGTGGAATTGTTGTTCCAACGAGTGGAACGTGGATCAGGTTTTTCTTAGCGTCTTCAATACCTTTGCGAATCGCATCTGGTACTTCGCCCGCTTTACCGATCCCTGCGCCTACATAGCCATTGCCGTCGCCGACAACTACGAGCGCACTAAAGCTGAAACGACGTCCGCCCTTAACAACTTTAGCAACGCGGTTGATATGGACAACTTTTTCAGTCAGTTCTAACGTATTTGGATCTACACGCAAGTCGATTAACCTCCTTATAAGTAAATTCGACTAGAATTCCAGACCAGCTTCGCGTGCTGCTTCAGCAAGCGCCTGAATTCTGCCATGATACAAGTAACCACCGCGATCGAATACGATTTGGGAAACCCCTTTTGCTTGAGCGCGTTGTGCAATCAGTTGACCAACTTGACGAGCAGCTTCAACGCTACCGCCGTTGCCGATCGCTTCTGTCAATTCTTTATCCACTGTGGATGCCGATGCAATTGTTACGCCTTGTACGTCATCGATCAATTGAGCATAGATATGCTTCGCCGAACGGAATACCGAGAGACGTGGACGAGCAACAGTTCCATTGATTTTTTTACGAACACGCAAGTGTCTTTTCAGACGAGCCTTGTTTTTATCGCCTTTCGTAATCATTCAAGGTTCACTCCTTTCCTTATGCCTTATACCGCTATTTTAAGCAGCCCAATCAGACTGCTTATTTCTTCTTACCAGCTTTACCTTCTTTGCGGATGATGCGTTCGCCTTCGTACTTGATACCTTTACCTTTGTAAGGTTCTGGTTCACGTACGGAACGGATTTGAGCAGCAACAGCGCCTACGCGCTCTTTGTCGATACCGCGAACAGTAATTTTCGTGTTCGCTGGAACTTCGAACTCAATACCGGCTTCAGGAGCGATCTCCACTGGGTGGGAATAACCAACGTTAAGAACGATCTTATCGCCAGTTTTATTTGCACGGTAACCAACGCCTACCAGCTCCAGGTTTTTCGAGAAGCCTTCAGTAACACCACTAACCATGTTAGCGATGACGCTGCGCGTTGTGCCGTGCAAAGAACGATGCAATTTATTGTCGGAAGGACGTTCGATTACGATCTCGTTCTCAGCAACGTTCACTTTCATATCCTTGTGAATTTCGCGAGTAAGGGATCCTTTAGGTCCTTTTACAGTAATAACCGTGTTATCCAAGCTAACGCTAACGCCTGCTGGCACTTGGATCGGTTTGCGACCAATACGGGACATTGTTACACCTCCAATCTTGTGACTATTTAATTACCAAACGTAGCAAACGACTTCGCCGCCTGCTTTGCCTTGGCGAGCTTCTTTATCGGTCATAACCCCTTTGGATGTGGAAATGATAGCAATTCCCAGACCACCCAAAACGCGTGGGATTTCAGTCGATTTAGTGTAAACGCGCAGACCTGGTTTAGAGATACGTTTCAGACCAGTGATGACGCGCTCTTGGTTAGGGCCGTATTTCAAGAAAATACGGATAATCCCTTGTTTGTTGTCTTCGATATATTCAGCATCGCGGATAAAGCCCTCGCGTTTAAGAATTTCTGCGATTTGCTTCTTTACTTTCGAAGCGGGCAATTCCACGGTTTCGTGACGAACGACATTCGCGTTGCGAATACGTGTCAGCATATCTGCAATCGGATCAGACATAACCATTTGTGTTAACCTCCTTCCCGAACTAAGGCTGATTACCAGCTTGCTTTTTTAACGCCAGGAATCTGGCCTTTGTATGCTAATTCGCGGAAACAAATCCGGCAAATTTTAAACTTTTGCAAAACAGAGTGCGGACGGCCGCAACGTTCACAGCGCGTATAGGCACGCACTTTAAATTTCGGTGTACGTTGTTGCTTCACTTTCATCGAAGTTTTTGCCACTTGGTATTACACCTCCTAGAAGTGGATTACTTCGCAAACGGCATGCCCATTTGGGTAAGCAGTTCACGAGATTCTTCGTCCGTATTAGCCGTCGTGACGATGACGATGTCCATACCACGAACTTTATCAACTTTATCATACTCAATCTCTGGGAAGATGAGTTGCTCTTTCAGGCCAAGCGTGTAGTTACCGCGACCGTCGAATGCTTTCGTCGATACACCGCGGAAGTCACGTACACGTGGAAGCGAGATGTTGAACAGCTTGTCAAGGAAGTAGTACATGCGCTCGCCGCGCAGTGTTACTTTAACCCCGATTGGCATGTTCTCACGAAGTTTAAAGCCCGCGATGGACTTCTTCGCACGAGTTACAACCGGTTTTTGACCGGAGATTTGACGAAGTTCGTCGACAGCGACATCAAGCACTTTGGAGTTAGCAACCGCTTCGCCAACACCCATGTTGATGACAACTTTCTCGATCTTCGGCACTTGCATTACAGTCGTATAGTTAAACTTCTGCATCAATGCAGGCGTAATTTCGTTAAGAAATTTATCTTTCAATCTTGCTGCCATTATTTATGGACCTCCTTTCCTACAGTAACGATTAGTCGATCACTTCGCCGGAACGTTTTGCGTACCGGACTTTTTTGCCGTTGTCCAGCACTTTGTATCCGATACGAGTAACTTTACCGCTCTTCGGATCAATGTGCATCACGTTGGAAACGTGAACTGGAGCTTCTTGCTCGATGATTCCGCCTTGTGGGTTCACTTGGGACGGACGAGTATGCTTTTTAACAAAGTTCACGCCTTCTACGAGTACGCGGTTTTCACGCGGATACGCAGCGATTACACGGCCTTTTTTACCTTTGTCCTTACCGGAGATAACGATAACCGTGTCGTCTTTTTTGACGTGCAACTTGTTGTTGTGCGATTCAAGAATCTTTTTCAGTCTTGGCATTGATTACACCTCCTGCTCACTTAAGCTTTCAGGCTATATCGTGTTCCCCTCAACAGGGGTACTTGTCTTAGATAACCTCTGGTGCAAGCGATACGATTTTCATGAAATCTTTATCGCGAAGCTCACGGGCAACAGGTCCAAAAATACGAGTACCGCGCGGGCTCTTGTCTTCCTTAACGATTACAGCTGCGTTCTCATCGAATGCGATGTAAGAACCGTCTTTACGACGAACTGCACGCTTCGTACGAACGATAACCGCTTTAACAACGTCACCTTTTTTGACAACGCCGCCTGGTGTTGCTTGTTTTACAGAGCATACGATCAGGTCACCGATAGCGCCTACGCGACGACCAGTACCGCCAAGAACACGGATACACATCAATTCTTTAGCGCCGGAGTTGTCGGCAACACGCAAACGAGTAAATGGTTGAATCATTTCAACGTCCTCCTTCCGGGAAAATGCTCATTCACTGATTATAACATCTTAAAGGACAACTGCCACTTCTACAACTTCTACCAGTCTGAAGCGTTTGTCTTTCGAAAGTGGACGAGTCTCCATGATTTTCACGATATCGCCAATTTTCGCTTGATTGTTCTCATCATGCGCTTTGAACTTTTTCGTGTATTTGATGCGTTTATGGTACAAATCGTGTTTTTTGTATGTTTCAACAGCAACAACGATTGTTTTATCCATTTTATCGCTAACGACTTTACCGATTTGAACTTTGCGGGCATTACGTTCGCTCATGTTCTTCCTCCTTCCTTAAACCTTGGTAACCCTTAGTCAAGGACAGCTAGATTAGCTGCTGATACCGAGTTGTCTTTCATGCAAAATGGTTTTAGCGCGAGCGATATTCTTACGCACGTCACGAATACGTGTCGGGCTTTCCAGTTGGCCAGTAGCCAGTTGGAAACGAAGGTTGAAAAGCTCTTCTTTAAAACCAGCGATTTTTACTTCAATCTCAGCAGAGGTAAGGTTGCGAAATTCACTAGCTTTCATTTGCTTCACCACCTACTTCTTCGCGTTTCACGAACTTCGTTTTGATCGGCAGTTTGTGGGACGCGAGGCGCATCGCTTCACGAGCGACTTCTTCGGAAACACCAGCCAGTTCAAACATGATCTTGCCTGGTTTCACGACTGCAACCCATTTCTCAACGTTACCTTTACCGCTACCCATCCGAACTTCGAGAGGCTTTTGAGTGATCGGTTTATGTGGGAAAATTTTGATCCACACTTTACCGCCACGCTTGATATAACGAGTCATTGCGATACGAGCCGCTTCAATTTGACGGTTCGTAATCCAAGTTGGTTCAAGAGCTTGTAAGCCGTATTCGCCGAAAGCTACTTCAGTGCCGCCTTTAGCGCGACCTCTCATATTTCCGCGTTGTTGCTTACGGTGTTTGACACGTTTAGGTACCAACATGATTAGTTGCCTCCTTCCTGGGGAGCTTTCTTCTTAGCTGGAAGGACTTCACCGCGGTAGATCCATACTTTTACGCCGATACGGCCGTAAGTAGTATGTGCTTCAGCTGTGCCGTAGTCGATGTCTGCGCGCAGTGTATGAAGCGGAACTGTACCTTCGCTGTAGCCTTCCGAACGAGCAATTTCAGCACCGCCGAGACGACCGCTGACAGCAGTCTTAATCCCTTTAGCGCCTGCGCGCATCGAACGTTGGATCGCTTGTTTCAAAGCACGACGGAAAGAAACACGACGCTCCAGTTGTTGCGCGATGCTTTCAGCTACAAGAATAGCATCCAGATCTGCTTGTTTGATTTCGGAAATGTTAATGTGAACTTTTTTGCCTTTAGTGATCTTGCCAAGCTCGGTACGAAGGCTTTCTACTTCAGAACCGCCTTTACCGATAACCATGCCTGGCTTAGCAGTGTTGATCGTCACGTTAACGCGGTTAGCCGCGCGCTCGATTTCGATGTGGGATACTGCTGCATCCTTCAGTTTGTTCTTCAGGTATTCACGAATTTTCACGTCTTCCAACAGAAGATCGCCGAAGTCTTTGCCAGCGTACCATTTGGATTCCCAATCACGGATAATCCCGATACGAAGACCGACCGGATTTACCTTTTGACCCACACGTTATCCCTCCTTATTTTTCAGATACAACCAATGTGATGTGGCTGGTTCTTTTGTTGATCCGGCTTGCGCGTCCCATTGCACGAGGGCGGAAACGTTTCATTGTCGGACCTTGGTTCACGAATGCTTGCGTGATAACCAGTTTGTTCACGTCCAATTGGTAGTTATGCTCAGCGTTAGCAATAGCAGAGTTCAGCAACTTCTCCAGGATTGGGGAAGCAGATTTCGGTGTGTGACGCAAAATCGCGATCGCTTCACCTACTTGCTTGCCACGGATCAAGTCCGCAACCAGCTGTGCTTTACGAGGAGCAATGCGTACGAAATTAGCGTGCGCTTTAGCTTCTGGCATGGATGAACCTCCTCTCATACATTAAAAAATATTCTAGGCAAATTAACGTTTGCCTGTTTTCTTATCATCGTCATGACCTTTGTAGGTACGAGTCGGTGCAAATTCACCGAACTTGTGTCCAACCATATCTTCCGTTACATAAACCGGTACATGCTTGCGGCCGTCATAGACTGCAATAGTGTGACCGATGAATTGTGGGAAAATAGTCGAGCGACGGGACCAAGTCTTGATAACGACTTTCTTGTTCGTTTCATTCAAATCCTCGACCTTTTTGAGCAGGTGGCCGTCAATAAACGGACCTTTTTTCAAACTGCGACCCATTTGGAGTCCTCCCTTCGCGGAAACGTAGCGTAACCGTCAGTCACGCTGCTTGCAAACAAGCGACTATTACTTCGTACGACGACGAATAATATATTGGCTCGATGCTTTTTTCTTCTTGCGTGTTTTGTAACCAAGAGTCGGTTTGCCCCAAGGAGACATAGGGGATTTACGACCGATTGGAGCACGGCCTTCACCACCACCGTGTGGGTGATCGTTCGGGTTCATTACTACGCCGCGAACTTCAGGACGTTTGCCCATCCAACGGGAACGGCCGGCTTTACCGATTTTCACGAGTTCGTGATCTTCGTTGCCAACAGAACCGATTGTTGCACGGCAAGTGCTCAGAATACGACGAACTTCACCGGAAGTCAAACGGATCGATACATAGTCGCCTTCTTTACCAAGAAGTTGAGCTTCTGTACCAGCCGCGCGAACCAATTGTCCGCCTTTGCCTGGTTTCAGTTCGATGTTGTGGATAACTGTACCAACAGGAATGTTGATAAGTGGCAAAGCGTTACCGATTTTGATGTCAGCATCAGGACCGGAAACAACTTGATCGCCGACTTTCAGACCTTTAGGTGCGATGATGTAAGCTTTCTCACCATCGATGTAGTGGATCAGAGCGATGTTCGAAGTACGGTTTGGATCGTATTCGACCGAAGCAACTTTACCTACAACACCATCTTTAGTACGTTTGAAGTCGATGATACGGTATTTACGTTTGTGTCCGCCGCCATGGTGACGAACTGTAATTTTACCTTGGTTATTACGACCAGCTTTTTTGAAAAGCGGAGCAAGCAAGGATTTCTCCGGTGTGCTTGTTGTGATCTCTTCAAAAGTCGAAACGGACATGTTACGACGGGCCGGGGATGTCGGTTTGTACTTTTTAATTGGCACTTTGTTTCCCTCCTTTTCTATACAGACGTTTCAAAGAATTCGAGTTCTTTGCTTTCAGCGCTCAGCTGAACAATTGCTTTTTTCCAATCAGGACGATAGCCGTTGTATTTACCATAGCGCTTAGGCTTACCAGCTACGCGCATTGTGTTAACGCTAGTTACTTTCACTTTAAAGATTTGCTCAATCGCATCTTTAATTTCGGTTTTGTTCGCACGAAGGTCAACTTCGAATACGTAACGCTTAACCGCCATGAAATCGCTAGTACGCTCAGTAATTACAGGGCGTTTGATAATATCGCGAGGATTTTTCATTACGCAAACACCTCCTGTACTTTCTCTACCGCTTCTTTTGTGATGATGAGCTTGTCATGTACCAATACATCCAGAACATTAATGCCGTCAGCAGCGACGAATTTTACGCCTGGGATATTGCGAGCAGACAATGCTACATTATCATCGTAAGTTGGCAAAACAACAAGTGCTTTGCGGTCAACTTTCAGGTTGTTCAAAATTGCTGCGAATTCCTTCGTTTTAGGAGCCGCGAATGTCAGTTGATCAAGAACGACGATTTCGTTAGCGATCACTTTGGAAGACAATGCGGATTTAATCGCCAGACGGCGAACCTTCTTAGGAAGTTTGAAGCCATAAGAGCGTGGAGTCGGTCCAAATACTGTACCGCCGCCAACCCATTGTGGCGAACGAATGCTACCTTGACGAGCACGGCCAGTACCTTTTTGTTTCCAAGGTTTACGACCGCCACCACGTACTTCGGAGCGTCCTTTTGTTTTGTGCGTTCCAGCGCGTTCAGCAGCTTGCTGAAGCACTACAGCGCTATGCAGTACATGAGCGTTAGGTTGGATACCGAATACTGTTTCAGCCAGTTCGATTTCTCCAACTTCAGAGCCACTCACGTTAAATACTGTAACTTTAGGCATTTTGTGTTCCTCCTTTCTTTAGCGATTAGTTCTTAACGGTTTGTTTTACTTTAACGAACCCGTTTTTAGGACCTGGTACGGAACCTTTTACAAGGATCACGTTACGTTCAGCGTCTACACGGATAATTTCGAGTTTTTGGATCGTAATTGTCTCATGACCCATGTGACCAGGAAGGTGTTTGCCTTTTGGTACGCGGTTCGCTTGAATCGAACCCATGGAACCAGGACCACGATGGTAACGGGAACCGTGAGCCATAGGACCCGTGCTTTGTCCCCAACGTTTGATAACGCCGGCGAAGCCTTTACCTTTCGAAATACCTGTTACGTCAACAAACTCGCCTGCTGCGAACAAATCAGCCTTCACTTCTTGGCCAACTTCATATTCGCCCAGATTAATTCCGCGAATTTCACGAACGTAGCGCTTAGGAGCTGTGTTAGCTTTTTTAGCGTGGCCGATTTCCGGCTTGATCGCTCTTGCTTCTTTCTTATCGGAGAAACCGAGTTGCACGGCTTCGTAACCATCGTTCTCTTGTTCTTTCTTCTGGAGAACTACGCAAGGTCCTGCTTCGATAACCGTTACTGGAACGACATTACCTTCAGCTGTGAACACTTGAGTCATACCAAGTTTTTTGCCTAAGATACCTTTCATGTTGACACCTCATTTCCTTTCAATAATCAAATATGCTTATTACAGTTTGATTTCGATATCTACACCGGATGGTAAATCCAGGCGCATCAACGCATCAACCGTTTGCGGCGTTGGGTTAACAATATCGATCAAGCGTTTATGAGTACGCATTTCGAATTGCTCCCGGGAATCCTTGTACTTGTGCACCGCACGGAGAATAGTGATGATTTGCTTTTCCGTAGGAAGCGGAATCGGCCCGGATACGCCTGCACCGGAACGTTTTGCTGTTTCCACGATTTTCTCAGCGGATTGATCAAGAATTCTATGATCGTATGCTTTCAAGCGAATACGAATCTTTTGCTTTGCCATATAAGTCCCTCCTTCTATCGCCCAATTTCTTATCGGACATACTCCGTGAGAAAACCCGGCACATGCCCCATGGCAAAGGGGCCGGGTGTGTCGGCAACCTCTCACATCATCGCAACGTCACAGACCAACAGTCAATATTATACCGAAACAGCTGGGCAAATGCAAGGGAAAGTTATTTCTTTTCCTATTTTCACTCAGCTTGGTGTAACAACGATTTATGTTCGACTTTCCCGTGTCCGCCACAAGGACGAACCGTGTTTTCCACTCGACCTATAATACACGATTGGAACGAAACTCTCAAATCCATTTTTGACCTATAACTATATATATAGAAGAAACGCAATAGCGGATGATCGCCATTGCGCTTCTATAATGTAGTTTATCCAAGTACAACACGGTCGTCGGCCATCTTTTTGCCGCTGATCTGCTCGAATTCGCCAAGCAAACGTTCCACGGTCAGATCCTTTTTGCGATCTTCATTTACTTCGAGAATGATTTTCCCTTTATCCATCATAATGAGACGGTTACCAAGGCGAATAGCTTGTTCCATGTTATGCGTCACCATTAATGTTGTTAGGTTCATCTCCCGGACAAGCGTTTCGGTCAAAGTCGTAATGAGCTCTGCGCGAGCTGGATCAAGTGCCGCTGTATGTTCGTCGAGCAGCAAGATTTGCGGTTTCGTGAATGTAGCCATCAATAAGCTAAGTGCTTGGCGTTCCCCACCGGATAACAACCCCACTTTAGCGCTCAACCGATTCTCGAGTCCAATGCCAAGTCGCGATAACTGCTCACGGAATATTTTGCGTCTCGTACTGTTGATGCTAAGCGAGAATCCGCGTTGCTTACCGCGGGTATAGGCCATCGCCAGATTTTCCTCAATAGACATTCTTGGCGCGGTCCCCGCCATCGGATCCTGGAATACCCGACCGATCCATTTGCTTCTGCGGTACTCCGGCAAGCTGCTAATGTTTTTCCCGTCAATCCGAACTTCGCCGATATCCGGCTTCATGACGCCAGAGATGATATTCATCAAAGTTGATTTGCCTGCTCCGTTACTTCCGATAACGGTAATAAAATCGCCAGGCTTCATCGCTAAGTTCGTATTCACTAGGGCAGTCTTTTCATCTAATGTCCCCGGGTTAAAAAGCTTTGATACTTTGGATATTTCCAGCATCAGCGTCCGCCCCCTTTTTGTTCTACGCTATTCAAAAGAGCTGCCGTCCGTTTTTGGGCCATTCTCTTTTGTTTCCACGATTTCTGCAGAGACGGGAAGACAAGCGCAATAATAACAATAACGGCCGTGATCAGTTTAAGATCGGATGCCTCGAAGAAGTCGCTTTGATAAGCAAGACCAATGATAACTCGATAAACGATAGAACCGAGCACGACTGCAAGCGTAGCCCGGAATACGGTTTTTGCTCCGAAGAGAGCCTCACCGATAATAACCGAAGCCAGACCGATAACGATCATGCCTACACCCATCGTGATATCTGCAAATCCGCTTTGTTGAGCGACAAAGGAACCCGACAGAGCAACCAGACCATTCGATAAAGCAATACCCAAGATCTTTGTCGTGTCTGTATTTGTGCCAAAGCTGCGGATCATTCGTTCATTGTCGCCCGTTGCGCGTAGACTCAAACCAAGATCCGTCTTAAAGAACAAATCAAGCAGAATCTTGATAACAACAACGACAATCGGCATTAGCACAAGAACCTTAACGCCGGAGAAAACAGTCGATATATCCGATCCCATAAGTCCGATATTCGGCTTGCCCATAATCCGCATATTAACGGAATAGAGTGCGATCATCATCAAAATACCGGATAACAATCCGTTGATTTTACCTTTCGTGTGCAGCAAGCCTGTAATTGCACCTGCGGCAGCACCGGCGCCAAATGCCGCAAGACATGCGAGCCATGGCGAAGTGCCGTTCGTAATTAGAACTGCTGCTACCCCTGCTCCGGTTGTAAAGCTTGCATCAACCGTGAGATCGGGAAAATCAAGGATGCGAAATGTAATATAGACGCCTAGAGCCATTAAAGAATAAAGCAAACCTAGCTCAAAAGCACCATTTAACCATACTGGCACCGGGGCACCTCCTCCACATAATAAGAGAACGGGATGAACGCGATGGAGCGTTTACCCCGTTCTCAACTTGTTGTTATTGAATGATGTTGTTATCCGGATCTTTAACGCCGGCTTTCATGTCATCCGTTACGGTAATACCTTCATCAGCAGCTGCCTTCAGGTTCAAGATCAGATCAAGCTTGTCCGGTTTTGTTACTTTCATCTCGCCCGGATTTTTACCCTTCAAAATTTCAGCAGCCATTTGGCCTACTTGGTAACCATGATCATAATATTTGAAACCTACAGTTGCAAATGCGCCTTTCTCTACTGTATCGCGGTCACTGGAGAAGAACGGGATATGGTTTTGCTTCGCCAATTGCAGAAGTGCGTCTACACCGGATACAACAACGTTATCAAGCGTGATGTACATAGCATCTACTTTACCGATAAGCGACTCACCGGCTTGTTTTACTTCGGAAGTGTTTGTAACCGGTGCTTCAATCAATTCGATATTGTGTTTAGCAAGTGCTTCTTTAGCAGTAGCAGCCATGACAACCGCATTGCTCTCGCCTTTGTTAATAACCAAACCAACTTTCTTTACGTTCGGGAAGTTAGCTGCGATAAAATCCATCAGTTGAACGGCTGCTTCAGGATTCGTATCGGAAGCGCCTGTTACGTTGCCGCCCGGAGCATCAAGGTTGGTAACCAGATCAGCAGAAAGAGGATCCGTTACGGCAGCGAACAATACAGGACTTTTGTTACCAGCGTTCGTATATGCTTGAACAAGTGCTTGTGCCGACGGAGTTGCGATACCAAGAGCCAGATCGGCTTTTGCTCCAGCGATTTTTTGAGCGATCGACAGATTATTCGTTTGATCACCTTGCGCTGTATTGAAATCTACAGTTAAGTTTTCCCCTTCTACAAACCCGGCATCCTTCAATGCTGCAAGAAAACCGTCTTTTGTTGCGTCAAGCGATGGATGCTCAACGATTTGGGAAATCGAAATTTTGTATTTCTTTGCATCTGTGTTAGCCGCATTTCCAGAAGCATTGCCGGTAGTGCTGTCTTCATTGTTTTTACCGCTGTTACCGCATGCTGCTGTAATGAGCAAAAGTACTAAAGCAAGTGGTGCTAACCATTTCTGTTTCAATTCCATTTACCCCTCTCAATAATTATATTGTCTAAATAATTCGAATAACGTCGAAAGACGCTTATCATTTAATTCTAATAGCATGTAAAGTTATACGTCAATGGTGGGTTTTATCTGGTAATTGAGGAGTTCAGATAATTGTAGAATAAAAAAACCCTCTGCCGAAGGCAGAGGGTTTAACAAAGCGCGGCTACTGCCGCACTTTATTATTTTTGGATAGTTGCAACAGCGCCAGCGCCTACAGTACGGCCGCCTTCACGGATGGAGAAACGAGTTCCTTCTTCAACCGCGATTGGAGCGATCAGTTCTACAGTTACTGTGATGTTGTCGCCAGGCATTACCATTTCAGTACCTTCAGGCAGGTTGATGATACCTGTTACGTCAGTTGTACGGAAATAGAATTGTGGACGGTAACCAGTGAAGAAAGGCTTGTGACGGCCACCCTCTTCTTTAGTCAGAACGTAGATTTGAGCTGTGAAGTTAGTGTGTGGCTTAACGGAAGCTGGTTTAGCCAGTACTTGACCACGCTCGATGTCTTTACGGTCTACACCACGAAGCAGTGCGCCGATGTTGTCGCCCGCTTGAGCGGAGTCCATCAGTTTACGGAACATTTCTACGCCCGTAACAACGGATTTGCGAGTTTCTTCAGCCAGACCAACGATTTCGATCTCGTCGCCAACTTTAACCACACCACGGTCGATACGGCCAGTAGCAACTGTACCGCGACCAGTGATTGTGAATACGTCCTCGACAGGCATCAGGAAAGGCTTAGCTGTGTCGCGCTCAGGAGTTGGGATGTAAGTGTCAACTTGTTCGAACAGTTCAACGATTTTGTCAGCCCAAGGACCATCTGGGTTTTGCAGAGCTTCACGAGCTGCACCACGGATGATTGGAGTGTCGTCGCCTGGGAACTCATACTCGTTAAGAAGGTCGCGAACTTCCATCTCAACCAGTTCAAGAAGCTCTTCGTCTTCAACCATGTCGCATTTGTTCAGGAATACAACGATGTAAGGTACGCCTACTTGGCGGGACAGAAGGATGTGCTCGCGAGTTTGCGGCATAGGGCCGTCAGCTGCGGATACAACCAGGATAGCGCCGTCCATTTGAGCAGCACCAGTGATCATGTTTTTAACGTAGTCGGCGTGACCTGGGCAGTCAACGTGAGCGTAGTGACGGTTAGGAGTCTCATACTCAACGTGAGCTGTCGAGATCGTGATACCGCGCTCGCGCTCTTCTGGAGCTTTGTCGATTTGGTCGAAAGCGATTGCCGCGCCACCGTATTTTTTGGAAAGTACAGTAGTGATAGCAGCTGTCAAAGTAGTTTTACCATGGTCGACGTGACCGATAGTACCGATATTTACGTGCGGTTTATTACGTTCAAATTTAGCCTTTGCCATTGAACTTAATCCTCCTTAATATAACTGAAGTTTTATGTGTGGGCTTGGTACAATCACCGCTTGGCAATTGTACCAGCCAATGCATACCGAAGGTATGGTTTAAAGGGCTTAATAATTAAGCGCCTTTGTTTTTCGAGATAATCTCTTCCGAGATCGAACGTGGTACTTCTTCATAGTGCGAGAGCTCCATGGAGAATACGCCACGGCCTTGTGTACCGGAACGAAGAGTTGTGGAGTAACCGAACATCTCTGCGAGAGGTACCTTAGCACGGATGATTTGTGCGCCTGCACGAGTATCCATACCTTCGATACGACCACGACGGGAGTTCAGCATACCCATAACGTCGCCCATGTACTCTTCTGGTACTGTAACTTCAACCTTCATGATTGGCTCAAGAAGAACTGGGTTACATTTATCCTTAGCAGCTTTAAGCGCCATGGAACCAGCGATTTTGAACGCCATCTCCGAGGAGTCAACGTCATGGTACGATCCGTCAACAACAGTTGCTTTAACGTCAACGAGCGGGAAGCCAGCGATAACGCCGTTCTTCATCGACTCTTCGATACCCGCTTGGATAGGACCAATGAATTCACGAGGAATAGATCCGCCCACAACTTTGTTTTCGAATACGAAGCCTTGACCTGGCTCTTGCGGAGTGAATTCCACCCAACAATGGCCATATTGACCTTTACCGCCGGACTGACGAACGAACTTACCTTCGACTTTAGCCGCAGTACGGAAAGTCTCACGGTAAGCTACCTGAGGTTTACCAACGTTAGTCTCAACTTTGAATTCGCGAAGCATACGGTCAACCAGGATTTCAAGGTGAAGCTCACCCATACCCGAGATAATCGTTTGATTCGTTTCTTCGTCTGTATGAGCACGGAACGTTGGATCTTCTTCAGCCAGTTTGGAGATTGCGATACCCAATTTGTCTTGGTCAGCTTTCGTTTTTGGTTCGATAGCAACCGAGATAACCGGATCAGGGAAGTTCATCGATTCAAGAATGATCGGATCCTTCTCATCGCACAGCGTGTCGCCCGTAATCGTGTCTTTCAGACCGACTGCAGCGGCGATATCACCGGAGTACACTTCGGAAATTTCTTGACGGCTGTTCGCATGCATCTGCAGGATACGGCCGATACGTTCACGTTTGTTCTTAGTTGCATTAAGAACATACGATCCGGATTTCAGGACACCCGAGTATACACGGAAGAACGTCAATTTACCAACATAAGGGTCAGTCATGATTTTGAATGCAAGTGCCGCGAACGGCTCTTCATCGGAAGAATGACGAACCGACTCTTCACCGTCTTCGAGTGTACCTTTGATAGCAGGTACGTCGAGCGGGGATGGCAGGTAGTCAACAACTGCATCCAACATCATTTGAACACCTTTGTTACGGTAAGAAGAACCTGCGATTACTGGGAAGATCTTAACTTCACAAACGCCTTTACGAAGCGCTGCTTTAATTTCTGGAATCGTAATTTCTTCGCCTTCCAGATATTTCATAGTCAATTCTTCATCCAGCTCAGCTACCTTCTCGATAAGCTCCGTGCGAAGCTCTTCTACTTGGTCAGCATACTCAGCAGGAATCTCAACTTGCTCAGGATCTTTCCCGAGGTCGTCTTTGTACTTGTAAGCTACGCGCTCAACAATGTCGATTACGCCGAGGAAATCACTCTCAGCACCAATCGGCAGTTGAATCGCAACGGCATTCGCTTGCAGACGCTCACGCATGTCTTTAATAACATTCAGGAAGTCTGCACCGATGATGTCCATTTTGTTAATGTAAGCGATCCGAGGAACGCCATAACGGTCAGCTTGACGCCATACCGTTTCAGACTGTGGCTCAACGCCTTCTTTAGCGCTGAATACGCCAACGGCCCCATCCAATACGCGCAGGGAACGTTCAACTTCTACTGTGAAGTCAACGTGCCCCGGGGTGTCGATAATATTGATGCGGTTGCCTTTCCATTGAGCAGTAGTCGCGGCAGACGTAATTGTAATACCGCGCTCTTGCTCTTGCTCCATCCAGTCCATCGTTGCAGCGCCTTCGTGCACTTCACCGATTTTATGAGTACGGCCTGTATAGAACAAGATACGCTCAGTGGTAGTTGTTTTACCAGCATCGATATGTGCCATGATCCCGATGTTACGCGTATTATTCAAGGAGAACTCTCTAGACATGAATTTGTCTCCTCTCGTGTTTTGAGTTAAACTCAAACATTTTGGTTAGAATCCTACCAACGGTAGTGAGCAAACGCTTTGTTCGCTTCTGCCATTTTGTGTGTGTCTTCGCGTTTCTTCACGGATGCACCAGTGTTGTTCGATGCGTCCATGATTTCAGCAGCCAGACGCTCTTCCATCGTTTTTTCACCGCGGTTGCGCGAATAGTTCACGAGCCAACGGAGACCAAGCGATGTACGACGCTCTGGTTTAACCTCAACTGGTACTTGGTAGTTAGAACCGCCGACACGGCGAGCTTTAACCTCGAGTACAGGCATGATGTTTTTCAATGCTTCTTCGAACACTTCCATTGGATCTTTACCCGTGCGTTCTTGGATCAGCTTGAAAGCATCATACAACAGCGTTTGTGCAACGCCGCGTTTGCCGTCGATCATGATGCGGTTGATAAGGCGGGTTACCAGTTTGCTATTGTAAACCGGATCCGGCAATACGTCGCGTTTTGTTACAGGACCTTTGCGTGGCATGAGAAAGTCCCCCTTTCTTAGTTAGTCGCAATATCCGGATATTTATCCGGAAATCTTGCTATTATTATTTTTTAACTTTAGGACGTTTAGTACCGTATTTCGAACGAGATTGGTTACGGTTGTTAACACCCGCAGTATCCAATGCGCCGCGAACGATATGGTAACGTACACCTGGAAGGTCTTTTACCCGTCCACCACGGATCAATACAACGCTGTGCTCTTGAAGGTTATGACCGATACCCGGAATGTACGCTGTTACTTCTACACGGTTCGTCAAACGTACACGTGCGTATTTACGAAGTGCGGAGTTCGGTTTTTTCGGAGTCATAGTACCTACACGAGTGCACACACCGCGTTTTTGCGGAGCGCTGATGTTCGTTGCTTCACGTTTCAAGGCGTTGAAACCTCTTTGCAAAGCAGGCGATTTCGATTTTACGACTTTAGCTTGGCGGCCTTTACGGACCAGCTGGTTAATTGTTGGCATGTTGCCACCCCCTTCCCATGATTATGTCTTATTAATGGCAAGACATTTTACCCAATTAATTAAGCCCACAGATCCAGGCGGTTCATAAAAGAACAAATAAAAATTTCTGTCAGTCCATCATCTTGCAATTCTGCACCAACAAAAATTGAGTCTACTTTATTCTTCATCAGGTATGAGCGCTGCCATAGCGGCTCCGACATCAATCCCGCAGGTTTCCCCGAGTTCTTGCATCGTATCTATCCACTTGACCGGAACACTCAACCGCTCGCACAGATGAACGATCTTCTCTCTCATCCGCGGATCTGCATCACGAGCCACATAGACTTCGATAGCTTTACTCTGTTCAAGCATCTTGGTCGTCTGTTTCGCGCCAACCTTAAACTGCATGATATCACCTTTCCTATTGCAGTAGAGCGATCACACAATTAGGCACACTTCGATATAGTACCACCTACATCTACAAGTGTCAAGCTGTAAAACACCCTGTCCAATTGCAAAGTTTTGGTTATTTCATTCTTACGGTTAAAGGTAAGGCCCATCAACTATTATACATGTAAAAGAGCGGGCATCAACAGGGAAGACCATCCATCCCTACTGAATGCCGCGCTCTCCTCATTTATTACATCAATATGCTATTTCTAATCGACCGTTACTACTTCGGATTCCAATTCGCCTTCTTCAGTTGTTTCAGGCTCATCTTCAAGGCCTACCAGCTTGATGCTGCGGTAACGGTTCATACCTGTACCAGCTGGGATCAGCTTACCGATAATAACGTTCTCTTTCAGACCTAGCAATTGGTCTACTTTGCCTTTGATAGCAGCGTCGGTCAAGACGCGCGTCGTTTCCTGGAACGATGCCGCGGACAAGAACGAATCTGTTTCAAGGGATGCTTTCGTGATACCGAGCAATACCGGCTTCGCAACCGCAGGCTCAAGACCTGCAAGGATCGCTTCACGGTTTGCTGCTTCGTATTCGTGGATGTCAACAAACGCGCCTGGAAGGAGCGTAGTGTCGCCAGCGTCAACAATACGGATTTTGCGAAGCATCTGCTTAACCATAACCTCAACGTGCTTGTCGTTGATTTCTACACCTTGGTTACGGTATACGCGTTGTACTTCTTGCAAAATGTAGTTTTGGACGCCACGGATACCTTTAATACGCAGCATATCTTTAGGGTCGATCGAACCGTCTGTCAGCTCGTCGCCTGCTTCGATTTGCTGGCCTTCGGTTACACGGATACGCGAGCCATACGTAATCGCATAGACTTTTGTTTCCGCTTCGCCTTGGACTTCAACTTCGCGGCGGTCTTTCGCTTCGCGAATCTCCTTCACGACACCGTCGAGCTCTGTAATGATCGCTTGACCTTTCGGATTACGCGCCTCGAAGAGCTCTTGGATACGCGGAAGACCTTGCGTGATATCGTCGCCGGCTACACCGCCGGTATGGAACGTACGCATCGTCAACTGTGTTCCCGGTTCGCCGATCGATTGAGCAGCGATGATACCTACTGCTTCGCCGATCTCAACGTGTTTGCCTGTAGCCAGGTTACGGCCGTAACAAACCTTACATACGCCATGACGAGCACGGCAGCTAAGCACGGAACGGATCTGAAGTTTCTCGATGCCAGCATCGATAATCGCGTCTGCTTTACCGGAGTCGATCAGCTCGCTCTTCTTCACAATAACCTCACCCGTTTTTGGATGACGGATTGTTTCGAATGCGTAACGTCCTTCGATACGGTCATACAGATCCTCGATAACTTCTTTGCCGTCTTGGATCTTGCTAACTGCAAAGCCTTTATCTGTACCACAATCGTCTTCACGTACGATTACGTCCTGAGCAACGTCAACAAGGCGTCGAGTCAAGTAACCCGAGTCAGCTGTACGAAGCGCCGTATCGGCGAGACCTTTACGAGCACCATGCGTCGAGATGAAGTACTCGAGGACGGTAAGGCCTTCACGGAAGTTCGATTTGATAGGCAACTCGATGATACGGCCGGATGGGTTCGCCATCAGACCACGCATGCCGCCGAGCTGAGCGATCTGCGATTTGTTACCCCGTGCTTTGGAGTCCACCATGAGCATGATGGAATTGTAACGGTCCATCGACTTCATGAGGATATCGGTAATTTGATCTTTGGATTTACTCCAAATTTCGATTACACGGTCATAGCGCTCTTCGTTCGTAATCAGACCGCGACGGTACTGATTCATAACGACTGCTACTTTTGCATCGGATTCTTTCAGAATCTCGACTTTCTCTTCCGGAACAACAACGTCCGCTACCGCTACAGTAATACCTGCGCGCGTGGAATACGTAAAGCCGAGTTGTTTGATGCGGTCAAGAATAATCGATGTCAACGTAGTATGGTAAATACGGAAGCATTCGCCGATGATGTTGCCGAGATACTCTTTGCCGACACCGCCGGCAATTGGCAACTCATCCATGATTTTGTTCAAGTCGCTGCCTTTTTCGTATACGAAATACTTATCCGGCGTACCTTGCAGCAAGTTTGCTTTGGTAGCTTCGTTGATGTAAGGGAAATCTTCCGGGAAGATTTCGTTGAAAATAACTTTACCGACTGTCGTACTAATCAGCGAGTTCTGTTGCTGCTCCGTGAAGATGGTTTTCTTCAACACTTTAGCAGGCACGAATACACGCGCATGAAGCGATACAATGCCGCGTTGGTAAGCGGAGATTGCTTCATTGACCGTTGCAAACACCGAACCGGAACCTTTAGCTTCTTTGTTATCCATAGTCAGGTAATAAGATCCGAGAACCATATCCTGGGATGGAGTAACAACCGGCTTGCCGTCCTTAGGGTTCAAGATGTTGCCCGATGCAAGCATCAGGAGACGTGCTTCAGCTTGTGCTTCAGCCGACAATGGTACGTGAACCGCCATTTGGTCACCGTCAAAGTCCGCGTTATAAGCGGTACATACGAGCGGATGAAGTTTGATGGCGCGGCCTTCAACCAGAATAGGTTCGAATGCCTGGATACCAAGACGGTGAAGCGTAGGGGCACGGTTGAGAAGAACCGGATGCTCCTTGATTACTTCTTCAAGAACGTCCCAAACTTCTGGGCTTACGCGTTCTACTTTGCGTTTTGCGCTCTTGATGTTATGAGCCAGACCTTTGTTCACGAGCTCTTTCATTACGAAAGGCTTGAACAGCTCCAGTGCCATCTCTTTTGGAAGACCGCATTGGAACATCTTAAGGTTAGGACCTACGACGATAACGGAACGACCGGAATAGTCAACCCGTTTACCGAGCAAGTTCTGGCGGAAGCGGCCTTGTTTACCTTTCAGCATGTGGCTGAGGGATTTCAAAGGACGGTTACCAGGACCTGTTACCGGACGGCCGCGACGACCGTTATCGATCAGTGCGTCTACCGCTTCTTGCAGCATGCGCTTCTCGTTCTGAACGATAATATCCGGTGCGCCTAGGTCAAGCAGGCGCTTCAGACGGTTATTACGGTTAATAACACGGCGATACAAGTCATTCAAGTCAGACGTAGCAAAACGTCCGCCGTCCAGCTGTACCATTGGACGAAGTTCTGGCGGGATTACCGGAAGCACATCGAGAATCATCCATTCCGGCTCATTGCCGGAGTTGCGGAAAGCTTCGATAACTTCAAGACGCTTAATAGCACGGTTACGGCGTTGCCCTTGAGCAGTCCGCAACTCTTCTTTCAGCTGTTCCAGTTCCTTCTCTACATCGATGTCTTGAAGCAATTTCTTAACTGCTTCTGCACCCATGCTTGCTTGGAAGCCATAACCGTATTTTTCACGGTAGCTGCGGTATTCTTTCTCCGACAGCAGTTGTTTTTTCTCAAGCGGCGTATCACCAGGATCGGTTGTAACATAGGATGCAAAATAAATGATCTCCTCAAGTGAACGAGGCGACATGTCAAGCGCAAGGCCCATACGGCTTGGGATACCTTTAAAGTACCAGATATGCGATACAGGGGCAGCAAGCTCGATATGGCCCATACGCTCGCGACGAACTTTCGCGCGCGTAACTTCAACGCCACAACGGTCACAGACTACGCCTTTGTAACGAACGCGTTTGTATTTGCCGCAATGGCATTCCCAGTCTTTTGTAGGCCCGAAGATCTTTTCGCAGAAAAGACCCTCTTTCTCCGGTTTTAACGTCCTATAGTTGATCGTCTCCGGTTTTTTGACTTCTCCGCGGGACCAAGAGCGAATTTTATCCGGCGAGGCAAGCCCGATTTTCATATACTCGAAGTTGTTCACGTCCAACAAGGAGCAACCCTCCTTCGTCATGTATGGCTATGTCGTACAAATTGGCGGCTGCACGCCCTCCGGTTACGAAGGACGAGCAGCCTTTTATTCAAAGCTTATTCAGCGCCAGCTTCGGCACCTTCTAAGTTGAGGTTAAGCTTATCGCTTGTTCCGTCATCTTCATCATCGATTTCTTTCATCTCGATCTCTTCTTCATTCTCGGTGAGGATCTTAACGTCCATACCAAGGGACTGAAGCTCTTTGATCAATACTTTGAACGACTCTGGAACGCCAGGTTCCGGAACGTTCTCGCCTTTCACGATCGATTCGTACGTCTTCACCCGGCCGACAACGTCATCGGATTTGACTGTAAGAATCTCTTGAAGCGTGTAGGCTGCACCATAGGCCTCGAGTGCCCATACCTCCATCTCGCCGAAGCGCTGGCCGCCGAACTGGGCTTTACCGCCGAGTGGCTGCTGCGTAACGAGAGAGTAAGGACCCGTCGAACGGGCATGGATTTTATCGTCAACCATGTGCGCCAGTTTGATCATGTACATGACGCCAACGGTAACTTCGCGTTCGAACGATTCGCCTGTGCGGCCATCGTACAGAATCGTTTTACCGTTACGTTGCATGCCTGCTTCTTCCATCGTGTCGAATACGTCATACTCGCGCGCGCCGTCGAATACAGGCGTAGCTGCATGAAGACCGAGACGTTTACAAGCCATACCCAGATGGACTTCCAGTACCTGACCGATGTTCATCCGCGATGGTACGCCGAGTGGATTCAGCACGACTTCAACTGGTGTGCCGTCTGGCAAGAACGGCATATCTTCCTCCGGCATAATGCGGGCGATAACCCCTTTATTACCGTGGCGTCCTGCCATTTTGTCGCCTTCGGAAATTTTACGTTTTTGAGCAATATATACACGAACCAGCTGATTCACGCCTGGTGGCAGTTCATCGCCGTTCTCGCGAGTAAATACTTTAACGTCAACGACAATACCGTCAGTACCATGCGGTACGCGAAGGGAAGTATCGCGGACTTCACGAGCTTTCTCGCCGAAGATCGCGTGAAGGAGACGTTCTTCCGCTGTCAGCTCCGTTACGCCTTTAGGCGTTACTTTACCAACGAGAATATCGCCTGCGCCGATCTCTGCGCCGACACGGATAATACCGCGTTCGTCGAGGTTCTTCAGCGCTTCTTCGCCGACATTCGGAATGTCGCGCGTAATTTCTTCAGGTCCAAGCTTCGTGTCACGTGCTTCGGATTCGTATTCTTCAATGTGAATGGATGTATATACATCCTCTTTCACCAGCTTCTCGCTAAGAAGAATCGCATCCTCGTAGTTGTAGCCTTCCCAAGTCATGAACGCAACAACAACGTTGCGGCCAAGCGCCAATTCGCCTTGTTCTGTCGAAGGACCGTCAGCGAGAATATCGCCTTTCTTGATCACTTCGCCTTTGCGGACAAGCGGACGTTGGTTAATACATGTTCCTTGGTTGGAACGCATAAACTTATGCAGTTTATGTTTCACGAGATCGCCGACAACTTGTTTGCCGTCAAGCATCTCTGTACGACGCAGCCAAATTTCATTGGCCGAGACGCGTTCAATAACACCGTCAAACTTGGATACAATACATACACCGGAGTCTTTCGCCGATTTGTGCTCCATTCCCGTACCAACGAGTGGCGCTTTAGGAATAAGAAGCGGAACGGCCTGACGTTGCATGTTGGATCCCATGAGGGCACGGTTGGAGTCGTCATTCTCGAGGAACGGAATGAGCGCCGTTGCAACCGATACAACCTGCTTCGGCGATACGTCCATGTAGTCAACGCGCTCGCTTGGCATAGTCAAGATGTTATCTGCTTGCTTATTGTAACGAACGATGACACTGTCATCGACAAATCTGCCTTCTTCACTCAACTTCGCGTTCGCTTGCGCGACTACGTAGTTATCTTCTTCGTCAGCCGTCAAATACGCGATTTGCTCGGTAACGACACCCGTCTTCGGATCTACCCAACGGTAAGGCGCCTCAATGAAGCCATACTCGTTAATGCGGGCAAATGTTGACAAGGAGTTGATCAGACCGATGTTCGGACCCTCCGGCGTTTCGATTGGACACATACGCCCGTAATGGGAGTGATGGACGTCACGTACTTCGAAGCCAGCGCGCTCACGCGTCAAACCGCCCGGACCGAGTGCGGACAAACGACGCTTATGCGTCAGTTCAGCAAGCGGATTCGTTTGGTCCATGAACTGCGACAGCTGCGAGGAACCGAAGAACTCTTTAATCGATGCAATAACCGGACGGATGTTGATCAGAGCTTGCGGCGTAATGGCGTTAGCGTCCTGAATCGACATTCTCTCGCGAACAACACGTTCCATACGGGAAAGACCGATACGGAATTGGTTCTGGAGCAATTCGCCAACCGAACGCAAACGACGGTTGCCAAGATGGTCAATATCGTCTGTATTGCCTACTCCGTGAAGGAGATTGATGAAATAGTTAATGGACGAAATAATGTCCGCCGGCGTAATATGCTTAACGGACTTATCAATAACGCCATTCGAAATGACCTTAATGACTTTCGCATCATCCAAAGGCGAATATACGTTGATCGTTTGAAGCGGAATGCTATCCGCATCCAGAACGCCGTTCGCCACATGGTACGTTTTGAAACCTACGTTTTTCTCCAACTTGTCGAGAATCTCATCAAGCAGACGGCGGTCAATAATTTGACCTGCTTCCGCAATGATCTCGCCTGTAGCCGGATCAACCAATGTCTCAGCAAGACGTTGATTGAACAAACGGTTCTTAATGTGAAGCTTTTTGTTTATTTTGTAACGACCGACGTTAGCCAGGTCGTAACGTTTTGGATCGAAGAAGCGAGCAACCAAAAGGCTTTTCGCGTTGTCCAAAGTAGGCGGTTCGCCCGGACGAAGGCGTTCATAAATCTCGATCAACGCTTTCTCGGTCGAATCTGTGTTGTCTTTATCCAGCGTGTTGCGAATATACTCGTCGTGTCCGAGCAATTCTAAGATTTCAGCATCGGTTCCAAATCCAAGAGCGCGCAAAAGCACCGTCACCGGTATTTTCCGGGTCCGGTCAATACGAACGTAAATGATGTCTTTAGCATCCGTCTCAAGCTCTAGCCAAGCTCCGCGATTCGGAATTACCGTTGCCGTGTATGTTTTCTTCCCGTTCTTATCAACCTTCGTGCTGAAGTACACACTTGGGGATCGAACCAACTGGCTGACAATAACACGTTCCGCCCCGTTAATAATGAACGTACCGGTCTCTGTCATCAGCGGGAAGTCGCCCATGAACACTTCTTGTTCTTTCACTTCGCCGGTTTCTTTGTTGAAGAGCCGTACCTTAACACGCAGTGGAGCAGCGTACGTCACATCGCGTTCCTTTGATTCATCGACCGAATATTTCGGTTCGCCCAAGCTATAGTCGATAAACTCAAGCGATAGATTGCCCGTAAAGTCCTGAATCGGCGAAATATCTTGGAATAACTCAAGCAAGTCATTATCCAAGAATTTTTCGTACGATTTTTGTTGGATTTCAATCAGGTTCGGGACTTCCAGCACCTCGTTGATCCGGGCGTAACTTCTCCGCGTGCGCCGACCATACTGAACAAGTTGTCCTGCCAACTTAACCTCACCCCTCATGTCTGTCTCACAGCATCGATATCTACTGCGTCCTACTTTAAATAAAGAAAAGCCCTTATCGAATAGTTCGAAAAAAGAGCGTGTTCCGGCAGCTAACCAAACGCAGCGCGGCGCGATGGTTCCATATCAAGTAATTTTGCCCAAAATGTAAACATTATACGTCAAATGTGCAATAAATATGCATTCCGCGCCAAAATTCGCACTTGACATTTTAGTTAGCTAAAGAGATTGAGCCCAATTTAATGCTGACATTTTATAATATTACCATATCTAAAAAGTCAAGTCAAGAAAATCAGTCACTAGATTTTGTTGCCAAAAATATCCGGTATCCCTTGTCCTTCGTAACCTCTTCCACATCGCCAAATAACGATTCCAGCTTGGCCTCTGCCGATGGTGCGCCTTGCTTCTTCTGAATAACAACCCACATCTTACCGCCGGGATTTAATAGATTGTACCCTTCTTCAAAAATGGTATGAACAACCTGTTTGCCTGCACGGATTGGAGGATTGGTCAAAATAACATCATAACGGTTAGCTTTCACCGACTCATAGATATCGCTTTGCGTAACCGTTACATTAGTAATGCCGTTTAGCTTCGCGTTTTCTCTCGACAGTTCAACCGCACGTTCATTAATGTCGATCATGGTTACATGCCCCTCCGGCGCAAGCTTCGCCGCAGTTAATCCGATGGGCCCGTAACCGCACCCGACATCAAGCACCTCTGCAGATGGCGCAAGAACAAGCGCATCGAGCAGCACGCGGCTCCCGTAATCGACACCGGATTTTGAGAATACGCCGGCATCCGTCATAAACTTTAGCGAGAATCCGCGAAGCTTCGCTTCATGGACTTGTCTATCATGTTTCACTCCCGGCTTCTGAGAGTAATAGTGGTCCGACATTCATTTGGCCTCCTGCCTCTTGTCCTTAACCTCTCGAACATGCAACGAACCCCTTGAAACGTGACGTTTCAAGGGGCCCGTTATTATGGCTTGAAGAGAAATTACTTCACTTCTACAGCTGCGCCAGCTTCTTCAAGCTTAGCTTTAACTGCTTCTGCTTCTTCTTTGCCAACTTTTTCTTTGATTGGTTTTGGAGCGCCGTCAACCAGGTCTTTAGCTTCTTTCAGACCAAGACCAGTGATTTCGCGAACCACTTTGATTACGTTGATTTTGGAAGCGCCAGCGTTGTTAAGGATAACGTCGAATTCAGTTTGCTCAGCAACTTCTGCTGCGCCGCCTGCTACTACTGCAACTGGAGCTGCAGCTGTAACGCCGAATTCTTCTTCGATTGCTTTAACAAGATCGTTCAGTTCAAGAACAGTCATAACTTTGATTGCTTCTAGGATTTGCTCTTTAGACATGGTTATACCTCCGAGAATGGTTAGTTTTTTTGGTTTTATGCCGCCTTACGAGTAAGGTCGGCGGATCGTTCGTATAAACGACGATTTAACTTAAGCTTGTGCTTCTTTTTGCTCGCCGACTGCTTTAACCGCAAGCGCGAAGTTGCGCATTGGAGCTTGCAGGACGGAAAGGAGCATGGAGAGCAAGCCTTCGCGGGACGGAAGTTCCGCCAGTGCTTTAATCTCAACTGCACCTACTACTTTACCTTCAACAACGCCGCCTTTAAGTTTCAGAGCGTCGTTTTTCTTAGCGAAATCGTTCAAGATTTTCGCTGGCGCTACAGCATCGTTCACGCTGAAAGCAATGGCTGTAGGACCAACCAGAATGCTGTTCAGCTCGGACAATTCCGCAGCTTCAGTCGCACGGCGAACGAGCGAGTTTTTCAGAACTTGGAACTCAACACCTGCTTCGCGCAGTTGTTTACGAAGTTCAGTTACTTGCGCAACGTTCAATCCGCGGTAGTCAGCAACAACAGTGCTGGAGCTCTCACGAAGCTTCGCTGTGATTTCTTCAACCGCTTGTTGTTTCTCTTGGATGATATTAACGTTAGCCAAACTGTACACCTCCTGTAATAGTTGTACATCCCGTTTATGACGAGCTTCCTAAAGCCTAGGGTGCATGAGAAAGGCCTCCACAGCGACTGCGAAGGCCATGATATATCGCTGCCGTGATCTCAATCACGCGCAGCTGTATTTATCATAACACCTCGGTAGGAAATTAAGCCTTGCGGCACCTACTGTCTACGGTATGCGTATTCGAATTTAATTTCCGTTCTCTTAAATCTTAACGGTAAGAAGCTGCGTTAAGACGAGCGCCAGGGCCCATTGTCGAGGAAACGGAGATGTTTTTCAGGTAAACCCCTTTAGCTGCTGCCGGTTTAGCACGGTTCAGAGCGTCAATGAGAGCCTTAAGGTTGTCATTAAGTTTCTCAGCGTCGAAGGAAACCTTGCCGATTGGAGCATGGATTTGACCTGCTTTGTCAAGACGGTATTCGATTTTACCAGCTTTGATTTCTTGAACAGCTTTAGTAACGTCGAATGTTACCGTACCCGCTTTAGGGTTAGGCATAAGGCCTTTACCACCGAGGATACGACCCAGTTTACCAACTTCAGCCATCATGTCCGGCGTTGCTACGCAAACGTCGAATTCGAACCAGCCTTGTTGGATTTTGTTGATCATGTCGGAATCGCCAACGAAATCAGCGCCAGCAGCTTCTGCTTCTTTTGCTTTATCGCCTTTCGCGAATACCAGAACACGTTTAGTTTTACCAGTACCATGCGGAAGTACAACAACGCCACGAACCGCTTGGTCTTGTTTACGAGGGTCAACGCCCAGACGTACAGCTACTTCAACGGACTCGTCGAATTTTGCTGTAGCGGCTTTCTTCACAAGCTCAATTGCTTCCAAAGACTCGTAAGTTGCTTCGCTGTTAATCAGCTTAGCAGCTTCTGCATACTTTTTGCCGTGTTTAGCCATTTGAGTTTTCCTCCTTTGTGGTTGTAGCGGAAAATTCCCCTTATGGGACTCCTCCCACTGACGAAGCTTACACTTCGCTTGGGCTATGCCGAATCGGCTGCCCTTGTGCTAACCGACCGCGGGGCGGCCAGTCACACAATTAGTCAACGATAGTAACACCCATGCTGCGTGCAGTACCTTCAATCATAAGCATTGCTGCTTCAACGGAAGCTGCATTCAGGTCAGGCATTTTTTGCTCAGCGATTTCACGAACTTTGTCGCGTTTAACTGTAGCAACTTTCTTTTTGTTTGGCTCGCCGGAACCTTTTTCGATACCTGCTGCAACGCGGAGCAATACTGCTGCCGGAGGAGTTTTAGTTTCGAAAGTGAAGGAACGGTCCTCAAACACTGTGATAACAACTGGGATAATCAAACCTGCTTGATCTGCTGTACGGGCATTGAATTCTTTACAGAACGCCATAATGTTAACGCCTGCTTGACCAAGTGCCGGACCAATCGGCGGAGCCGGATTAGCTTTACCTGCAGGAACTTGCAGTTTGACCATTTTGATAACCTTTTTAGCCATGACTTACACCTC
Organism: Paenibacillus glycanilyticus; assembly: GCF_030161375.1. Classification (GTDB taxonomy): domain Bacteria; phylum Bacillota; class Bacilli; order Paenibacillales; family Paenibacillaceae; genus Pristimantibacillus; species Pristimantibacillus glycanilyticus_B. Next base: position 20,332 of record NZ_BSSQ01000026.1, on the reverse strand, counting down.
CTTACCGTGGTAATCCCAAACTACGGAAACCGGATATTAAATCTTCTCCACTTGAGTGTAATCCAGCTCAAGAGGGGTTTCCCTGCCAAACATGTTGACATGTACCTTAAGCTTCGATTTGTCGAGCAGAATTTCTTCTACTGTACCAACAAAATCCGCAAAAGGGCCTACTTTTACGCGCACGGTTTCCTTCAGGTCGAATTCAATCTTCGGCTTAGGCTCTTCCATACCCATATGCTTGAGAATTTGTTCCACTTCGTCAGGCATAAGTGCAATCGGCTTCGATCCGGATCCAGTTGACCCTACAAATCCTGTGACGCCCGGCGTATTGCGAACAACATACCATGAATCGTCAGTTTGAACCATCTCCACGAGGACGTAGCCGGGGTAGACTTTACGCTGAACGGTCTTTTTCTTACCATCCTTCTCTACCACTTCTTCTTCCATCGGAACCAGAACGCGAAAGATTTTATCTTCCATGCCCATCGATTCGAGGCGACGCTCCAAATTGGCTTTCACTTTGTTCTCATAACCGGCGTAAGTGTGTACGACATACCATCTTTTTTCCATTCCAATCCACCTTTGGACCCTTCTTAAACAATCAGTTCAACTAGAGACGAGATCCCGATGTCAAGAAGCCAAAAGTAAATCGTCACAAACGCGATCGTTAGAAGTACGACGATCGAATAGCTTGTCAACTCTTTACGGTTTGGCCAGCGAACCTTCTTAAGTTCTGCCCAGCTGTCGGCAAAGAAACTAAACGTTGTTCCGAAGCTTTGCTTCAGTTTAGCCAAAAATGCCACGTCAACACCTCCAATGACTATCTCGTCTCGCGATGAGGAGTCTGCTCGTTACAGAACTTGCAAAACTTCTTCAACTCGATGCGGTCGGGGTGATTGCGTTTGTTCTTGCTGCTCGCATAGTTTCTCTGTTTGCAGTTTGTGCATGCCAACGTGATAATTACCCGCATTGAATTACACCTCCCGAACTGCTAAATAACTGACATTACAACACCACATATTCTATGGTATCGCAACTTCGGCCCCAATACAAAACAAAGCCTTGTTCAAGGCCTACCTAAAACAATTTATCACACGGCATAATCCAATGTCAATGAAAACATACACCGGGCCGTAGCGAATATTATGGAAATATGGCGACTCCAGAACCTCGTCCCTACCATTATCGTCACAATTCCCGCTTTTAAACTAAAAGAGGCTGTTCTTCGCCACCGGATTTACGCCGGACGGACGAACGAACAGCCCTATCAACTCTCTCATTAGTCAACAAATAAATGATCTAACTGCTTAGATCCCGTACTTCCAAATAACGCTCAAGCTTGCGCTTTACTCGCTGCAATGCATTGTCAATGGACTTCACATGCCTGTCGAGGTCAACCGCAATCTCCTGATACGATCTGCCATCCAAATAAAGCATGAGCACCTTGCGTTCCAGGTCGCTCAAGATCTCGGACATCTTGTCTTCAAGACCAACAAATTCCTCTTGATTAATAATCAGCTCTTCCGGATCGGAAACCCGGGTGCCGCAAATGACGTCAAGAAGAGTACGGTCAGAGTCTTCGTCATAAATCGGCTTATCCAAAGAAACATACGAATTAAGCGGAATATGTTTCTGCCTGGTAGCCGTTTTGATGGCCGTAATGATCTGCCGTGTAATACATAACTCCGCAAAAGCTTTAAAGCTCGCAAGCTTGTCCCCTTTAAAGTCGCGGATAGATTTATAGAGTCCGATCATGCCTTCTTGCACGATATCTTCCCGATCGGCACCGATTAGGAAGTAAGAACGGGCCTTCGCACGGACAAAGTTCTTATATTTGTTGATCAAATATTCTAGAGCCAGACTATCGCCGTTACGAACCGCTTCTACGATATCCTCGTCAGAGCTGCAGTCATATTCAAGCGTACTCCATTTTTTGAGGTCGATGCTCACAAACTATCCCTCCGGCCTGCAAGGCGTACGCCGCTAGATTCATATGCAACCTATCTCCATGGCTTCCTGCCACAACGATTTAAACAAGACAAAATAGCGATAAAACTGCCGTTCTCATCACTAAATATAGAGTCAGTATACATTATGTAATCTTACACCGTCAACCGATTTGCCATTTTGAGAGAGTCGTTTTAATAGAAATTCTGTAATTATATGGGCGATCATGCTTGCTATTTGTCTCCGCGCCGAAGTCGTTCAAGCTTCGTTCGCACCTCGAGACTAAGATTGCCATCAAGCGTATTGCGCTTTGCAGGTATATCTTCCCGCAAAGTCAACTCGATTGCCTTCCGGTTTTGCTGGATATTGATGAGCAGTTCGCGGGCTGACAGCCGGAGAGCCCCGATGCCAAACGCCACATGCTGCTCGACAAGATCCGAGGTGGCCACAAATACATTACGGCGTCTGGCCATTAATTCGGACACCAGCCGCTCAATACATTCATCCGCCGTTTCTTTCTCTTTCGTATACACGATCGTAAGCTTATGATGCCTGTATGTCGCGCCAAGTCCCGGAACCTGATGGGCATCAAAAACAACGTATACCGTCATTCCCGAGAAGCCCTGGTAATCGGCCAGCATGTCTAGCAGCTTGTCCCGCGCTTCTTCCAGATCGATTTCCTTCAGCTTCTCGAGCATAGGCCAGGCGCCGATCATATTATAGCCGTCTACCAGCAAAATATCATTGCGCCGGTTCATCGGCTAAACACTCCGGCGCTGCCTGACCACTTCGTACATCAGAACGCCCGCTGCTACGGACGCATTCAAGGAGTTTAAGCGGCCGTGCATCGGAAGCTTAACAAGGAAATCGCATTTTTCCTTGATCAAACGTCCCATGCCTTTGCCTTCATTCCCGATTACAATCGCGAGCGGAAGATCAAATTTTGTCTTATACACATCCTGCGGCGCGCTTACGTCTGTACCCGCCACCCATACGCCTTCCTCTTTCAAACGGTCGATCGTCTGAGCAAGGTTCGTAACGCGTGCTACCGGTACATGTTCTGCCGCGCCAGCGGAGGTCTTCAATACCGTTGCGGTCAATCCAACCGAACGGCGCTTAGGAATGATAACCCCGTGAACCCCGGTACATTCCGCCGTACGGAGAATGGAGCCCAAGTTGTGCGGGTCCTCAATTTCGTCGAGAATAAGCAGGAACGGCGTTTCGTTCAGCTCGCGCGCTTTGGCCAGCAAATCTTCGACCTCCGCATAAGCAAAAGCCGCCGCCTGGGCAACAACGCCTTGATGCTGTACGCCCTCCACCATAGTATCCAGCTTGCGCTTGTCCACAAACTGCACGATAACGCCATGTTGCTTGGCTTCCGCTACAATCGGTTGAGTCAGGCTTTTCTGGGCGCCCTCGGCGATCCAAATCTTGTTAATATCGCGTCCGGAGCGAAGCGCCTCCATAACAGGATGCTTTCCGGCAATCATTTCTTCTTGGTTGTAACGTTCGGTCACGCTTCTTCCTCCCTCTCTTCTTGCTGCTCATTTGCTTGCGGCGCTATTGCAGCCGCAAACAATTCATTCAGACGGTCAATCCGATCTTCATAATACAAATAACCGACCAAGCATTCCAATGCGGTTGCCTGCCGATAATCGGCAGGATCGGCGTTTTTCGGCGGTGCACCCGACTTGGTATTGCGTCCTCGCCTTACAATATCCGCCTCTTCTTCGGTAAGCAGCGGCTGCCATTTCTCCAGCAGCTTGCGCTGGGCTTTGGCCGATACAATCTTGGTCGCTTCACGATGCAAATGATGCGATTTATGATTGGGGAGCGACACCAAATACTGTCTGACGAGCAGTTCAAACACGCTGTCTCCGACATAAGCCAGCACCACCGGATTGATTAGCTGCGTCCTCTTGGCCGGGCGATGGAACAGGAGACTAGCTCCTGCCATCCCTTCGATTCCCGCTTCCCCTGTTATATCCAATTTCTGTTCATTACTGTTCAACTTGTACGCTTCCTCCATTCGATTCGCGGTTTAAACCTATAGGCGCCGCCAGCGAATCCCTTGCGGAGTGTCCTCTAGCGCAATGCCTTTTTCCGTAAGCAGGTTGCGGATCTCGTCCGCGCGTGCCCAGTTTTTCGCTTTGCGTACTTCCGTCCGCTCTACAATCAGCGCTTCGATCTCTTCATCGAGAAGTTCAACTGAGGCGTCTGCTTCAGGCAAGAGTCCAAGCACGGCATTCATCTGCTCCAGCGTTTCAAGCAGGGCAGCCATTCCTTCCGCCGTTGCGTCCGCGCGGTTCATGTATTGATTGGCTTCCGTTACGAGCTCGAATACGGCAGTAATAGCATCCGGCGTATTGAAGTCATCGCCCATTTTCGCTTCGAATTGGGCTTTGATCTGCGCCAAACGATCGCTTAATTCCGATCCCGCTTCCGTGGAAGCAGCAGGCGTGCCAAATGCCGATAGGCGGTGCTTTAAGTTCGCGGAACAGTTCGCAATCCGCTCCACGCTGTTCTCCGCTTGGGCGATCGTCTCGTCCGTGAAGTTAAGCGGGCTGCGGTAATGGGTCGACAAAATAAAGTAACGGATAGCCGCCGGCTTCACCCGCTTCACCAGCTCGTTAACGGTAATCCCGTTGCCAAGCGACTTGGACATTTTCTCATTGTTGATATGAATGTAGCCGTTATGCATCCAGTAGTTCGCAAGCGGCTTACCGGTAAACGCTTCGGACTGGGCAACCTCGCACTCGTGGTGCGGGAATTGCAGATCATGGCCGCCGCCATGGATATCAAGCGTATCGCCGAGATACTCGCGCGCCATTGCGGAGCACTCGATATGCCAGCCCGGACGCCCCGCTCCCCAAGGGCTCTCCCAGTTGATCTCGCCCGGCTTCACGCCTTTCCACAATACAAAGTCCTGCGGATTTTCTTTGCGCTCGCCGATTTCGATCCGAATGCCGAATTGCAGCTCCTCCAGATTCTGATGCGACAGCTTGCCGTATTCCTCAAACTTTGTCGTCCGGAAGTATACATCGCCTTCGCTTGCATAAGCATAGCCTTTGTCGACAAGCCCCTGAATAAACGCGATGATTGATGGGATATGCTCGGTAACACGCGGATTCATCGAAGCCTTATGCACGCCAAGCGACGCAATGTCCTCATTGAAAGCTTGAATGAATTTATCGGCAACTTCCGGCACGGTCAGTCCCGACTGTTCCGCTTTCTTGATCAGCTTATCGTCCACATCCGTAAAGTTCACGATGTAGTTCACGTCATAACCTGCATATTCCAAGTAACGGCGCACCACATCAAAGAAAATAACCGGACGCGCGTTGCCGATATGAATATAGTCGTATACCGTTGGTCCGCAGACATACATTTTGACCTTGCCTTGCTCCTGCGGTACGAACGCTTCCTTTGTACGGGTCAGCGTATTGTAAATTTGTACATTCATGATCTCGTTTCTCCTCCAGCTACAGGCTCGCGAAGTTTCTCGACTTCGGCCCTTAAACTTTCTATTTCTTTGTGCATTTCGCGGAACATCTCAATAACGGGATCCGGAAGCTGCTTATGGTCAAGCCTGTCTCCGACCCGCTCGCCGTTTCGTTTGACCACCCTGCCTGGATTACCGACAACGGTGCAATTATCCGGTACTTCCCGCAGCACGACAGCATTAGATCCGATATTTGAATTATCGCCAACGCTGAATGAACCTAATACTTTTGCCCCCGAACCGATGACAACATTATTGCCGATGGTGGGATGCCTTTTGCCCTTTTCTTTGCCGGTCCCGCCAAGCGTAACGCCTTGATAAATAACGACATCGTCGCCGATTTCGCATGTTTCCCCAATCACAATTCCCATTCCGTGGTCGATGAAAAGCCGCTCTCCGATAGTCGCGCCGGGATGAATCTCAATGCCCGTCATAAAACGGCTGAACTGCGAGATGATCCGCGCGAACGTAAACCATCCTTTTCGAAAAAGCTTATTTGCAATCCGGTGCGCCCATATGGCATGCAACCCCGAATACGTAAAGATGACTTCGAACCGGCTATGTGCCGCCGGGTCGTTCTCAAATACTGCATTAATGTCTGATCGAATATGGCGAAACATGCGTGTTCTCCTCTCCCATGTGCAGCAACCCCCGCAAAAAGAAAACAAAACAATCTCTGAAACATAAAAAAAGCCCCCGCAGCATCGAAATGCTGCAGAGGCGGGCGTGTAACGTCGCGGTTCCACTCTGCTTGAACAAACCTGATCGCATGCTGACCAAAAGCATCTTAATGAGCTTCGGGCCATGCCTCTCGGGCTGTCCGTCTTAATGCCTGTAACGTTGGCTGATACGTTGTTGCCTACCCCGCTCCGCCAGCTTCGGTATGCGAAGTGGAAGGACTACGGATCGGAACAAAGCTCCCAGGTGCATTTTCCGCTCCCCGAATTAGACAACTTGCAGCCCGCATCCCTAAATGCCAAACGACAAGCTTGGCTGTAGGCGATTGCTGATTGTCCTCTCTGTAAATCCGGTAAAACGTACTTTTCCTGTTCATGGCTTTTTTCAAGTCATCGAATTGTAATTAGTAACAGTATAACGAATCCCTATGAGGGTGACAAGGAATTTATCCCATAGCTTGTCAGCCTTGTTCGGGTTAGCCCAGACGGTTCTTAAGGCGGTTAACGACTTTGTCTCGGCCCAGCAAAGCAATCGATTGGTTCAAATCAGAACCATGCGTCTGGCCAGTGAGCGCGGCGCGGATCGGCATAAACAGCTGTTTGCCTTTAAAGCCCGTTTCCTTTTGTACCGCTTTGATCCAGTCTTTAATGCCGTCAACCGTAAAGGCAGCCGCATCGTTTTCTTCGATTTTAGCAAGGAATGCCGCCAGAACGGCAGGAACCTGCTCTTCCGCAAGCACGTCTGCAGCTTCTTCTTCATCTTCCACGGTATCTTGGAAGAACAATTCCGTCAGCGGCACGATGTCCGATGCTGCGCGGAGCTTCTCTTGATACAGAGCGACAAGTGCCGTTACCCACTCGCGTCCCGCTTCATCCAGTTGCTCGGCTACGTGGCCTGCTTTTTGCAGATGCGGCAAACAAAGATCCACGAGACGCTGCAAGTCGATCTTTTTCAAATATTCGCCGTTCATCCAGCTCAGCTTCTGCGTGTCGAATACGGCAGGGCTCTTGCTCAGTCGTTCAGCCGTAAATACGTTAACAAGCTCGTCATGGGAGAAAATCTCCTGCTCGCCTTCTGGAGACCAGCCAAGAAGGGCAATAAAGTTAAACATAGCTTCAGGCAGGTATCCCAGATCGTCGTATTGTTCGATAAATTGAATGATCGACTCGTCGCGTTTGCTGAGCTTCTTGCGGCTTTCGTTCACGATCAGCGTCATATGAGCAAACTTCGGAGCTTCCCAACCGAGCGCTTCGTAGATCATAAGCTGGCGCGGCGTGTTGGAAATATGGTCTTCGCCGCGCAGCACGTGGCTGATCTTCATCAGGTAGTCATCGATAACAACCGCGAAGTTATAAGTTGGAATACCGTCCTTCTTCACGATTACCCAATCGCCCATCTCAGCGGTATCGAAGTTGATCGAACCTTTGACCATGTCGTCCCAAGCATAGCTTTTGCCTTCGGGCACACGGAACCGCACGCTCGCAACGCGGCCTTCCGCTTCAAACGCCTGACGTTGTTCCTCCGTTAAGTTGCGATGGCGTCCGGAATAGCGAGGCGTCTCGCCGCGGGCCGTCTGCTCTTCCCGCTCCTGCTCCAGTTCTTCTTCCGTGCAGTAGCAACGGTAAGCAAGACCTCGGTCGAGCAGATCCTGCCAGTATTCTTTATAGATATCCAAACGTTCGGTTTGACGGTAAGGACCGTAACCGCCGCCGATATCAATGCTTTCATCCCAGTCAACGCCAAGCCATTTCAAATATTTCAGCTGGCTTTCTTCTCCGCCCGCCACGTTGCGCTTCACGTCCGTATCTTCAATCCGGATAATGAACTTGCCGCCTAAGCTGCGTGCATACAAATAATTAAATAAGGCCGTTCTGGCATTACCGATATGTAAATGACCCGTCGGGGACGGTGCATAACGGACTCTCACTTCTTGTGTCATCGTGAATGACCCCTCTCGTATAACTTAAACCATTATTTGATTATACCATCCTTAATCAAGCAGACAACCGACTGGGACGCAATTCCTTCTCCTCTTCCGGTAAATCCGAGCTGTTCCGTCGTTGTCGCCTTCACGTTAACCTGTTCGATCTCCGCATCCAGCGCACGGGCGATGATTTCCGCCATTTGCGGAATATAAGGCGCCATCTTCGGACGTTGCGCAATGATCGTTGAATCGCAGTTGCCCAGCTTGTATCCCCGCTCCTTAGCCAGCGACCATACATGCTCCAGCAGCTTCAAGCTGTCCGCATCCTTGAAATCTTCGGATGTGTCCGGAAAATGCTTGCCGATATCGCCTAGCCCAAGCGCCCCTAGAATAGCGTCTGAAATGGCATGCAGCAATACATCCGCGTCAGAATGGCCCAGAAGCCCCTTCTCATAAGGAATTGTCACGCCCCCAATAATACACGGACGGCCCTCCACCAGCTGATGCACATCAAATCCTTGTCCTACTCGAATCATTGTTTATTCTCCTCTCTCCATGCGTTTCTCCAGCAAAAACTCGGCCCAAGGCAAATCCTCCGGCGTCGTAATCTTAATATTCGTATAATCGCCTTCCGCGATCGCGACAGGCGCGCCTGTCCGCTCCACTACCATAGCATCGTCCGTGCCGAGAAAATGTTCCGCCACCGCTCTCTCATGCGCCGAAGTCAGCAAATCACGACGAAAAGCTTGCGGCGTTTGTATCGCCCACAAGCTTCGGCGGTCCGGTGTTGCAACGATCAGACCCGAGTCGTCTACCTGTTTAATTGTATCCTTGACCGGAACGGCAAGAACTGCTGCACCGCTGTGCTCGGCTTTCTCACAGCAGGCACGTATAGCCTTCTTCGTGATAAGCGGCCGCACGCCGTCATGCACCATCACCCATTCGGCAGCCGGCGACAACGACTTGATCCCGGCATATACGGAATGCTGCCGCTCGCTTCCTCCTGCCACTACAGCCGTAACCTTGCTCAGCTTGTACTCCATGACTAGCCCCTTGCAACGCTCAACATCGCTTTCGCCAACAACTAGCGCGATATCGGCAATCTCGTCCATTGCCTGGAATAGTTCCAGCGTGTGAACGAGAATGGGCTTGCCATGAAGCGGCAAATACTGTTTGCTTTCTGCGGTTCCCATCCGCGAGCCGCGTCCGGCCGCAACGACAACCGCTCCCCAATGTGCATTCATCGCCTAATCTCCCTCGTACGTATCGAACAACTACTCCCTACTATACAAGGTTACAGCGCTTTTTCCAACAATTTAGGTTTTGCGAATATCATTCGGCCTGCCGAGGTTTGCAGAACGCTAGTTACGAGCACTTCCATCGTTGTGCCGATATAATCGCGTCCGCCCTCTACAACAATCATTGTGCCGTCATCCAGGTAAGCGACACCTTGTCCGTGTTCTTTGCCGTCCTTAATAACTTGTACGATAATTTCTTCACCGGGAAGGACGACGGGCTTCACTGCATTTGCCAGATCGTTGATATTGAGAACCGATACGCCTTGCAGCTCACATACCTTATTCAGGTTGAAGTCATTCGTTACGACTTTGCCTTTCAGCACTTTTGCCAGCTTAACCAACTTGCTGTCCACTTCGCTTATTTCTTCAAAGTCTCCTTCGTAGATTAGCACCCGGACATCCAGTTCTTTTTGAATCTTGTTCAGAATATCGAGCCCGCGGCGTCCGCGGTTGCGCTTCAAAAGATCCGAGGAGTCCGCAATATGCTGCAGCTCTTCCAGTACAAACTCGGGAATAACCAACGTGCCTTCAATAAACCCGGTTTTGCAAATATCCGCGATCCGGCCATCGATAATGACGCTGGTGTCCAAAATTTTATGCTCTTCGAATCCGCTTGTTTCTTCAACCACCGGCTGAGCTTTGCGCTGCTCTAGAATAGCCGATAATGCTGCCGCCAGTTCATCCTTCTTGTTAAGGCCGATCCGAAGACCCAAATACCCGCAGAAGAGCGACATGATTGCCGGAATCAGAAGACCCGGGCCGCCAATCTTGGCTACAGCAGGATACAACAAAGCGGATAAAAACAATCCCGCAAGAAGTCCGCCGCCACCCGCAAGAAGATCCTTCATCGGCATTGCGGCCGTTTGTTCGATTCCGCGCTGCATGTTCTTGATAATCCGTCCTGCAGCCATGCTCGCAACAAGAAGTCCAAAAAGTGCCCCAATCGCGAAATAATACAAGCTAGTTCCTTCCCAAATACCAAGCGACGATTGCGTCCAGCCTTCTATGCCATTCGTTCTTCCTTCTACTTCCAGTCCCGCCAATCCGCCAAATAATAGACCGGCCATTTGAATAATACGTCTCATCATAAATACCACCTCCATTACAATTATGTTCCAATAATGGACGTGCTAAACCGTAGGTTCGTGAATGATTTTTCATTTTGAATTGCAGGCAAGGTATGCTTATAATGGAAGTAGCAGTTAAAGCAGATGAAGCTGATGAAAGAGGTGGAATCGATGAGCGCTCCAACACTGGAGGAATTCCAGCAGCAAGTGTCCGAACTATTGCTTAGGCATCGTAGCCTGCTTGATGTCATGTCCAAATTAGGTCAATCGAATGCATCCGTTAACCGCGCGGTAACGAAAGCCGTAACGGATTGCGGCTGTATCGAGCTCAACGCTCGCAAGCAAGAGTATGCGGATGAACTGAATCTCGAGAGTGCCAAATCTACGCTCCAAAGCCATCTTTCCGGCCATGTATGCGAATCTTGCCGCGATGTTCTCAAAACCGAGCTAGGACGTAATTTGTTCTACATGACGGCGATGTGCAATCTGCTTGATATCCAGCTGGACGAAGTTGTCGCCAATGAATACGACAAATGCTCCACGCTTGGATTGTTTAACTTAACGTAATACGAATCATGTACGCAAAAAAGGAGCTGCCCCATCAGGGGCCAGCTCCTTCTTTATGTTTAAGCTATACTATTTTTTGTTTTCCACACCGGGGTCCCCGCAAAGTAATCGGCATAAGCTACAAAGCTTTGCTTCACTTTGTGGGGGGGTTATGCCGTTGTTTCCGATTGTACATTCTCATCCTGTACCTCTTGGGCACGGCGTTTGCGGGCGCGTTTTTTCACGCGACGACCATCAACGTTTTTTTTTAGACCATAAAGCGCATATAGCAACATAGGAACAAAGATAATTTTGGATAACTGATTAGGAAATTGGATCCCCAGAAAAATAGCCAGCGCAATCACAAACGGGATTGCCCAGATGGCTTTTTTGGAAATGCCGATTTTTTTGAAGTTTGGATATTTAATCGTGCTGACCATTAACAGAGACAACACAAGCGTACTCGCTAACAATACCGACACGGCGATATCATCCTGAAACAGCGCAAGGGTACAAAGCACGCCTCCGGCAGCAGGAATAGGAAGACCGATAAAGTAACCCGGTTTCCCGGCTACTACATTAAATCTGGCCAGCCTTAAAGCACCGCAAATCGGGAATAACGCTGTAATAATCCAAGCAATGGTCGGATTAAGTTCTTGAAAGGCTACGACATACATAATAAAAGCCGGCGCTACGCCGAACGAGATCACATCGGATAACGAATCGAGTTCTTTGCCGAACTCGCTTTGCGCATTCAGCGCACGTGCTACACGGCCGTCCACGCCGTCAAGCAGCATTGCAATAATAACCATCATTGCGGCTGTCTCCGGCTTTTCATTAAACACGAGAATAATGGCGGCTATTCCAAGGAATAAGTTCCCGACCGTGAGAAGGCTCGGTATCGACTTAGTGATCATCTATTCCACCTCTTCTCTACTATGCCCTAAAACTGTTTACTAATGTATGATTGGAATACGGTCCACATTCCATCCATTGTATGAGATTTAAATTTGTCTGTCAATGAACATCTGCTCTTGGATCCGCTTCAAACCGTCCTTGATTGCGCGTGCCCGAACCTCTCCGATACCGTCCACTTCGTCAAGCTCATCAATGGTTGCCATTAGTATGTGAGGAAGTCGTCCAAACCGTTCAATCAGGTTATTCATAATAATTAATGGCAGCCGAGGTATTTTGTTCAGCAGCCTGAAACCGCGCGGTGATACCGCTTCTTCCACCATTGCAGCCGTATGGGTATAACCTAAGAGGCGAATAATAGGCGGAGCGTCAAGCAGATCCTCCGCACTAAGCTTCTTGAGTGCAGCACGAATTTCCCGGATTTTGTCATCGGTATTATCCTTGGCATAGTCCTTAAGCAAATACCAGGCATCCTCGTCTACACCGTTAACAAGCTCCTCCATCTGCATCGCAATGAGGCGACCTTCCGTGCCGAGCTCCGTCACATACCGCTTGATTTCCATTTTGACGCGCAGAACCATCTCCACGCGTTGTACAACATGGGCGACTTCCTGCAGAGTTACCAACTCTTCGAACTCAAGGGCCGACAGGTTGGTGAGCGATTGGCTAAGTACAACCTTATATTTCTCAAGCGTTTGAATCGCCTGATTGGCCTTGGTCAAGATTACGCCCATTTCTTTGAGCGAATAACGCAAATTGCCCTGATATAACGTAATAATATTACGCCGCTGGGATATCGACACGACCAATTTACCGGTCTGCTTCGCTACCCGCTCCGCCGTGCGGTGACGAATGCCGGTCTCGATCGAAGGAATGGAGTTGTTTGGGATCAACTGCGTATTGGCATACAGAATCCGCTTCATATCCTCGCTAAGGATAATCGCTCCATCCATCTTGGCCAGCTCATACAAATAGTTTGGCGAGAAATCGCAATTAATGGAGAAACCTCCATCCACGACTTCCATCACTTCCGGACTATAACCGACTACTAGCAGCGCACCCGTTTTGGCCCGAAGCACGTTATCGAGCCCATCACGGAACGGGGTGCCTGGCGCGACTAATTGCAATAGTTGATTCATGATTTCTTGCTGACTTTGTTCTTTCATATTTGCCCCCTATCCAAGTGCTGCGGACAGCGCTTCTGCTACCGTACTCACGCCGATGATCTCGATGCCTTCCGGAGCCTTCCAGCCCTTCAAGCTTTTCTCCGGCATAATGACTCGCTTGAAGCCCAGCTTCTCCGCTTCTTTCACCCGTTGCTCCGCGCGGGACACCGCCCGCACTTCGCCCGTCAAGCCGACTTCGCCGAAGATCACGTCATAGGGGCGAGTAGGTGCATCCCGAAAGCTTGATGCCAGCGAGACTGCAGCAGCCAAATCCACTGCCGGCTCATCTAGCTTCACGCCGCCCGCTACATTCAAATAGGCATCCTGCGTTTGCAAAAACATACCGATCCGCTTTTCTAATACCGCAATAATTAAAGCCATCCGGTGATGGTCGATCCCTGTAGACATTCGCCGCGGCGACGGGAAATTCGTTGCTGCGACAAGAGCCTGAAGCTCGACTAGTACCGGACGCGTTCCTTCCATGCTAGCCACAACCGTAGAACCCGATACGCCAAGCGGGCGTTCCGACAGGAATAGCTCCGACGGATTGGCTACTTCCCGAAGGCCTTCTTCACCCATTTCAAAAATGCCAATTTCGTTTGTTGAACCAAACCGATTCTTCACTGCCCGAAGAAGTCGGTATGTATGATGCCGCTCCCCTTCGAAATACAGCACGCAGTCAACCATATGCTCGAGAAGGCGAGGCCCGGCGATTGCGCCTTCTTTCGTCACATGCCCGACAAGAACGGTTGCAATCCCGTTAATCTTCGCAACGCGCATGAAATGAGCGGTACATTCTCTTACCTGGGCAACACTGCCCGGCGCGGATTGAACGGAAGGATCGTACACCGTCTGTATGGAGTCAATAACGAGAAAGTCCGGCTGAACCGTTTCAATCGCATCATTGATTTGCTCCATATTTGTCTCGCATAGGACAAACAACGATTCCGTAAGAGCACCAAGACGGTCTGCGCGGAGGCGGGTCTGCTTTACGGATTCCTCCCCCGATATATACAGAACCTTTAGCCCTTTGGATGCCAAAGCATGCGAGGTTTGCAGAAGCAGCGTCGATTTCCCAATGCCAGGATCACCGCCGACCAGAATAAGCGAGCCTGGCACAACACCCCCGCCGAGTACGCGGTTAAGCTCCAGCAACCTTGTTTCAATACGCGGTTCCTGCCCGCTTTCTATATGTATGATGGATTTCGGCTTTTCTTTCGTCTGAGCCATGCGAAGACCGACACCTTGTGTCTTAATGACCGTCTCCTTCTCTTCCACCATCGTGTTCCAAGACTGGCAGCCCGGACATTTCCCCAGCCATTTCGGCGATTCCGTCCCGCATTCAGTACATACAAACTTCAACTTTATCTTTGCCATACAAGGCTCCTTTTAACAAGCGTTTCCATTCAAAGTTTACCATTTTATGAGGAGGGTATAAACCCCTTCTTGCGAACTAATGTACGGACATGCTGCTTGGCGCAAATACAAAAAGCTTTCTCTACTCCATAACGGAATAAAGAAAGCTTTTGTTGTACGTCATTTTTTATGCAAAAAAGATCAAACATGTGCCGCTTCACGGGAAACGAGAATGCGATGCGTAGTCAGGTGGGAGCCTAGCATGATGCGTTCTCCTTCGTTCTCCTGTCCTTTTCCGCTCTCCGCCGGCTTGCTTCCCCGGTGCGCATGCGCCTGCCGGAAGGAGTCACTATTCACCCAGCCCTCAAAGGAGGCTTTGTCTTCCCATGTCGTGCTCACTTTCAGCTCATCGTAATCCGTCAGCCCCTCGGTGAGCATAACCTCCATCCGCACAAAACCGATTGTCTGCTCAATCCCTTTTGTTTTCTGGAAACGTTCTGCTACTTCCTCTCCATGGCCTTTTCTAACTTTTATCGTATTCGTAACAACGATCATTATAATTCCTCCATCCCTGCACCTTTCACCATTAAAAGAAAATGATTATATCAATCAGCATATACGATAATGATTATCATTGTCAAATAGAATGAAAAAGCAAAGGCTGCCTCGTGGTTCGCACTAGGCAGCCTTGCTGTAAGTCATTTATTTCGCAGCAGGTTCTTCCGACACCGCTACGGTTTTGTTTACGGTCAACTCGCCATCCTTCTCGTCAATGACGAAGGTATCGCCTTTGCGGATCTTGCCGAGCAAGAGATCCTCGGACAGACGGTCTTCGATATGCTTCTGGATTGCGCGGCGCAACGGACGAGCGCCATATTGCGGATCGAAGCCTTCTTTGGCCAGAAATGCTTTCGCGGTATCCGTAAGCGTGAAGTCAACTTCTTGCTCACGCAGCCGTTTGCGAAGCTCGTCGGACATGAGCGTAACGATTTGAGCGATATGCTCTTGCTCCAGCGAGTGGAACACAATCGTTTCGTCGATCCGGTTCAGGAACTCCGGACGGAAGCTTTTTTTCAGCTCCGCCATTACTTTATCCCTCATTTGGTTGAATTCGCGGCCCGAATCATGCACGGCTGTAAAGCCAAGCGAAGAATTACGTTTGATTTGATCCGCACCAACGTTGGAAGTCATGATAATTAGCGTATTTCGGAAATCGACCACTCTGCCTTTGGAATCGGTCAGGCGGCCGTCTTCCAACACTTGCAGCAAGATGTTGAACACTTCCGGATGGGCCTTCTCGATTTCGTCCAGAAGGACAACCGAATATGGTTTGCGGCGTACTTTCTCTGTCAGTTGACCGCCTTCTTCGTAGCCTACATATCCCGGAGGAGCCCCGACGAGACGGGACGTGGAGTGTTTCTCCATGTACTCCGACATGTCGATGCGGATAACCGCATTCTCGTCGCCGAACATCGCTTCCGCAAGCGCGCGGGCCAGCTCGGTTTTACCAACCCCGGTAGGACCAAGGAAGATAAAGGAACCAATTGGACGTTTCGGGTCCTTAAGACCTGCACGAGCTCTGCGAATCGCTCTCGATACCGCTTTAACCGCATCTTCTTGGCCGATTACGCGGTCGTGCAGAATGTCTTCCATCTTAAGCAGGCGTTCGGTTTCTTCTTCCGCCAGCTTGCTAACCGGAATACCGGTCCAGCTTGCGACAACTTGTGCGATATCTTCAGGCGTTACTTCAGAATCCGTGCGGCCTTGTTTTTCTTTCCATTGGTTTTTCGTTACGTCGAGCTCTTCGCGGATCTTTTGCTCCGTATCGCGAAGCGCTGCCGCTTTCTCAAACTCTTGGCTTTGAACCGCCGCGTCTTTTTCCTTGCGGATATCCTCAAGACGGTTCTCCAATTGCTTAAGATTAGGCGGTACGGTGTATGAGTTAAGTCTTACTTTGGAGCTTGCTTCGTCGATCAGGTCGATTGCTTTATCCGGCAGGAAGCGGTCCGTAATGTAACGGTCGGACAACTTCACGGCCTGCACGATCGCGTCATCGGTAATTTTCACGCGATGGTGAGCTTCATAACGGTCTCGCAATCCGTGCAAAATTTGAACCGCTTCTTCCGGCGATGGCTGGTCGACCGTAATCGGTTGGAAACGACGCTCAAGCGCAGCATCCTTCTCGATATATTTGCGGTATTCATCCAGCGTTGTTGCCCCGATGCACTGCAGCTCGCCGCGGGCCAGCGCAGGCTTCAGAATATTGGAAGCGTCGATCGCGCCTTCTGCGCCGCCTGCCCCGATCAGCGTATGAAGCTCATCGATGAACAGGATGATATTGCCGGCTTGACGGATCTCATCCATAATTTTTTTCAAACGGTCTTCGAATTCGCCGCGGTACTTCGTACCGGCTACAACGGAACCCATATCCAGCGTCATAACGCGTTTGTCGCGTAGCGTCTCCGGAATTTCGTTGGCGATAATTTTCTGTGCAAGACCTTCGGCAATCGCGGTTTTACCTACGCCCGGCTCACCGATGAGAACAGGGTTGTTCTTCGTACGGCGGCTGAGCACTTGGATGACACGCTCAATTTCCTTGCTGCGGCCAATAACCGGATCTAGATTGCCTTCGCGTGCATACGCGGTAAGATCACGGGCCAAGCCGTCCAGCGTAGGCGTGCTCACGTTGGAAGGTGAGCCGTGGCTGCTCGATACGGCTTCGCTGCTGCCAAGCAGCTGCAGTACTTGCTGACGCGCTTTGTTGAGGCTGATGCCAAGGTTGTTCAGAACCCGTGCCGCTACGCCTTCTCCTTCGCGAATCAAGCCAAGCAGAATATGTTCGGTACCTACGTACGTATGACCAAGCTTTCTTGCTTCATCCATGGATAACTCGATTACTTTTTTCGCACGTGGCGTATAAGCAATATTCGTTGGCTGCTCTTGACCGCGACCGATCAAAGCTTCCACTTCATCCTGAATTTTCTCAAGTCCAAGGCCTAGCCCAATTAAAGCTTTCGCTGCAATGCCTTCCCCTTCGCGAATCAAGCCAAGCAAAATATGCTCCGTACCAATATTATTGTGACCAAGACGAACCGCTTCCTCCTGCGCCAAGGCAAGAACCTTTTGCGCGCGCTCAGTAAATCGTCCAAACATCATGTTTCATGCACCCCCATGCTCGGTTTGACCCCGCAATTGTTTGCGGATTAATTCGGCCCTGCGGTAATCCCGCTGGTCAGCGCTCATCTTCTCGTTGAACGTCTGTTGCAGGAACCCGGGCTGTGTCATTACAATTAATTCGTTTAAAGATTGGCTCGTAACATGATCCAGCAGGCCAAGATCAACGCCTAGCCTTACGTCGGACAGTCTTTGCGCGGATTCTTTGGAATCCATGACCGCCGCATAAGACAAGATGCCGTAAGACCGTCGTACCCGATCCTCGATCCGAAGCCGGGATTCGGACATCAGCCTTTGGCGGGCTGCTCTTTCATGTTCGATAATCTGCTTGGCTACCCCATGCAAATTATCAATGATTTCGCCTTCAGTCTGCCCTAGCGTAATCTGATTCGAAATTTGAAACAGATTGCCAAGAGCTTCGCTGCCTTCCCCATACATTCCACGGACAGCGAGACCAACCTGTGTAACGGCCGACAAAATGCGATTAATCTGCTGAGTCAGCACCAGCGCCGGCAAATGCATCATCACCGAGGCGCGTATGCCAGTCCCTACATTTGTTGGGCAAGTCGTCAAATAACCTCTCTGCTCATCAAATGCATAATTGGTTTCTTCCTCGAAAATATCGTCGATCTGATTGGCTAGTGTCCAAGCCTCCTTGACCTGAAAGCCCGGATACAGACATTGGATACGAAGATGATCCTCTTCGTTAATCATAATGCTGACCGATTCGTTTTCACTGAGGATAACGGCTCCTCCACGGGATTCGTTAGCTAGGTTAGGACTGATTAAATGTTTTTCCACAAGTACCCGACGTTCTAATTCGCTAAGCTCCGATAAAATGATCGTTTCAAAATGTCCCACCGGATCAAGCTTGTCGGATTGCCCTATGGCAGTAAGCTGATTCATAACTTCAACCGACTGCTGGTTAGTGGCAAGCATCGGGAATGGATATTGCCTCAAGTTTCGCGCAATGCGTACTCGGCTGCTAATGACGATTTCGGAGTCAGGTCCAACTCCCTTCATCCAATCGCTTAACGCTTGTTCAGAGAAACGATGACTCGCCAAGAGTAAACCTCCTTCGTGCGCCTTACAGATCTACTATTTTACGCTCCAGCTCACGGATTCGATCACGAATATGAGCCGCGCTTTCAAATTCTTCTCGTTCGATACGGCTTTGCAAATCTCGCCGCAGTTGTTCAATCTCTCGCTTGTACTGAATTTGGCCGCCGGAACGCTTCGGTATTTTACCGACATGGACCGCATTGCCATGTACCCGTTTCAGCAATGGATCTAACTTATCGGAGAATTGGCGATAGCAATTGCTGCAGCCGAATCTGCCGATCTTGCTGAATTGCGAATACGTCAATCCGCAGTTGTCACAACGGATCATCTGCTGTTGCTTGGCGCTGTTTGCGCCATTAGTGCTGCTCGGATCGAAATCGAGAAGGCCCGACAGCAGGCTGTGAATGGAGAACCCGTTCGGAGCGCCGGGGATGCCTTCTCCCCGTTCTCTTGCACAGGATTCACAGATGTGAAATTCGGTTTTTTCACCGTTCACGATTTTCGTAAAATGAAGCGTTGCCGGCTTCTTGCCGCATTCTTGGCAATTCAAGCCGAATCCCCTCCCTTCCGGTGTAACCTTCTCAGGCGCTATTTGGCTAATAAAGATATCAGCATGGAGCGCAATAGCCTGGCTCTGATCTCATCACGAAGCGGCAGCTTTACAGCGATGGTGTCGCGGTCAACCGCGGCCCGAAGCAGGTTCGCTTCCCGTTTCGTAATTAGTCTTGCCTCCTCCAGCTGATAAATCAGCCCCTCCGCCACACTTTGTTCGACGCAATCCCCAATCGTCTGATGAATGTGGAATTGAATCGTCTTTAGTGCCGGCAAGTCGACCCGTTGAATCCGGATATACCCGCCGCCGCCGCGCTTGCTTTCAACCATGTATCCCTTCTCTAGAGTGAACCGGGTACTAATGACATAATTGATCTGCGACGGAACGCAGGAAAACCTGTCAGCCAGTTCATTGCGTTGAATTTCAACAGCGCCTTCCGGGCTTTCCTGCAACATCTGCTTCAAGTACTGCTCGATGAGATCGGAAATGTTACGCAAATTTACCAACCTCCTGGCGACATGAGCTGTGGATGCATTTGTGGAAATGCTGCCTCAACTGACTTTGACTTTCTTTGACTTTAATTTTATTATACGCAAAAATCAGGAAAGGTCAATACATGGAATTTCAATTTTCAGATAATTTAACAGTCATACCATCGCCATTATCTATCATGGGGCGGATGGAGGCGATTTATACACAGTCCATCCCTATAACACACAGCTGTTGCTTTAATTGAAGCCACAAATCCAATAGCTACTCACACATGTGCATAAAAGGTGCATGAAAGCATAAGCAAAGAAAAGGTTCTATTCTGTAATTACACATAAGTTTGGAGGTTATAAACAGATGAGGAGAAATAATCGGCGACTATCCACGGGGTTATTCAGTTATCCAGGTCAAAAAGGCGCGAAAAATAGGAGGATTCCACGAATTATTCACAACTTCATCACAATCTAAGGATAAGTTGCAATTGCGAGACTATTCACATGTGGATATAAAAACAAAAAAGCAGCTTGATCCCAGTGTGGATCAGCTGTTCAGGTTGTGGATGAACCGTTGATAACTATGCGGAAACAAAAAACCTGCCGCATGTTGCGACAGGCTCTTCATTGCTTGGCGACGTCCTACTCTCCCAGGACCCTGC
>NZ_BSSQ01000025.1 GCF_030161375.1 Paenibacillus glycanilyticus | reverse complement strand
GGCCGCAAGCCGGCGCCGCGCTCGCCGGCGGCGAAGCGCTCGCGCAGCAGCACGGCGCCGCGACGCGGCTCGAGCACGCGGCTGCGCTGCTGGCGCCTTACGCGCCGCTGACCGCCAGCGCGGACGCTATGCGCGATAAAGCGACCCGGCTGCGAGACAGCCGGTTTACCATCGCGCTGTTCGGAGCCTTCAGCGCGGGCAAATCCTCGCTCGCGAACGCGTTGCTCGGCGAGCCGGTGCTGCCGGTGTCGCCGAACCCGACAACCGCAGCGATTAACCGCCTCGTGCCGCCAACGGCTGAGCACGAGCATGGCACTGCTCTTGTCGTCATGAAATCCTATGACGCCATTATCGAAGACCTGCGCTACTCGCTAGCTCTTCTCGGCGAGGATGCTTCCGAAAGCGCGCTTCCGAACGCATCGGCGATTATGCTCGCAATCGACATGTTAACCCCGGATGTCATCCATGCCGGCGGCCGGCCGCATTACAGCTTCCTCCGCGCGGCACGCAAAGGCTGGGAGGCGCATGAAGCGCTGCTTGGCACGCAAATCTCCGTATCGCAAGCCGAATACGAGAAATTTGTAGCCGAGGAGTCCCGTTCTTGCTTCGTTAGAGAGATCGAGCTGCATTACGACTGCCCGTTGACGCGTCAAGGGATTGTGCTTGTCGATACGCCGGGGGCAGATTCCGTTAATGCCCGCCATACCGGAGTAGCGTTTAATTACATCAAGAACGCGGACGCTGTCTTGTTCGTGACTTACTATAACCATGCCTTCTCGCAAGCGGACCGTCAGTTCCTGATGCAGCTTGGACGCGTGAAGGATCAATTCGAGCTGGATAAAATGTTCTTCCTCGTCAATGCGGCGGATCTTGCCGCGGATGAGGAGGAGCTTGAAGGCGTGTTAAGCCATGTGGAGACGAACCTGCTTCAACACGGCATTCGTAATCCGCGATTGTTCCCGGTATCCAGCCTGCAAGGACTGGATGCGAAGATGGATGGGAACGGGGAGCTGCTTCAGCAATCCGGGATTGAGGCATTCGAGCAATCGTTCCTTGGATTCGTGCAAAAGGATCTCGGCAAGCTGGCGATTGACGCGGCTGAGCAGGAGATTACCAGAGCTGCCTCAACAGTCGCAGGTTGGCTGAAGAGCGCTGCAGGCGATGCCGCATCCCGACAGGCAGAAAGCGAACGTCTCGGCAAGCTACTGGTTGAAGCAACCGCTTCGATCCGCAACTTCCAGGAGAATGATCCGCCGGCGCAGCTGCAGCAAGAGCTAAGCGAGCTTCTGTATTATGTTGTGCAGCGGATTCAGCTTCGTTTCGGCGAGTTTTACAATTATGCCTTTAATCCTTCTACCTTGCAGGATGATGGCCGTGATTTGCGCAAAATGATCTGGACCGCTTGGCTTGAACTTCAACGCCAAGTACAAACCGAGCTTTCTCAAGAACTGCAGGCAACTACGCTGCGTCTTGACCGGAAGGTAAACAGCCTGTTGAAGAAGCTGTATACGTCGCTCACCGAGCAGATGGGATTATTGATCGAAGGATATAACAGTCCGGCATATACAGCGAAGGATCTTCCAACGCCGGATGCCGTGGCCGAATGGCAAATGACCGGTATTGACGCCAAATGGTTATGGGGCCGATTCAAATCGCCGCGCCATTTCTTTGAGGGGGAAGGCAAGGCAGCACTTCGCAAGGAGCTGGAGGAAGCGATTTCGCCTGCGCTCCAAGGTTGGATGAATGAGCATATCGATAGCTGGTCGGGTCTGTATACTGGTTTGTGGAGACAATGTGCCGAGGAGACTGGCAAAGGTCTGGCTGAGGATCTGTCGAACTATGTGGCGGGGATGCAGTCGTCGTTATCGGACGAAGCCGACACCGGACAGCTTCAGAAGCTGCATGACCAAATTTCGGAGCTGCAATCGGCAGCACTTGCCTAACGCTTATCGCATTTATCATGTTAATGCCCGCAATGGCTTGAATGAAGCCGTTGCGGGCTTTTATGCTTGTAGCTGCAGTAATCAATCATAACCGCCTTCAGCAGATGGCAGAGCTTTATAGGATTGTTTGTCTTCGACGATCTGCTGGATATAACTTCGCAGCTCCTTTAATTGCTCGGCATCTTGTGTCATCTCGCAATATTCGTTCGTCCATTCTAAGGTTTTGGACACGCCATTCACGGTAACGTTCCAGCTGTCCGTATTGCTCGGAGTTTGCGAGCAATTTCCGCGTTCCGGAAATTGTTTGGCTTTCAGTATGTTTAAGTCTTTCATTTTGCCATAAATCGCCCGAAGCTCCTCCTTGCTGAATGACAGGTCCGCCGTAGCCGTTCCCTTTGTTATGAGATCTTTTGTAACGGTGTTGTTATAAGTGTTAATCTCGTTTTTGTTGACTTCCCCGTATCCGAAGCTAACCGAAAATCCGAAATCCTCCGGCATTTCATCCGGCATTTGAGCAGCCTGTTTTTCCTTCGCGCATCCCGCCAAAAACAGAAAGGCAACGCTAATAATCATCAAAACCCTTAACATAATATCCCCCCTTGCAACGTTAACGCGCTAAGGTCAGGAATTGTTGCGCAAATTCATCTCAGAATATCTTGATAATTAGGAGGGAAATCTTCCTTCTTTGGTCCTTTTAAATGTTTGAATTCCAGCAGCTTTACACCAACAATGGGGGAGATTTGAAAGGTAAACCGATCTTCGCCTACCGGAATATGAGGACCTACAGTTGGTACCGCCTGAAGGGTAATTCGCAGGTCGAAACCTCTAAAACCGTTCAATCGTTCCGTCTCTATTACATCAACATAATAAGGGTAAATATCAGGTGTACCGGTTAAGACATCCGAATAAGCTTCGGTCAATTTATCATGCATTTTTGGCAGTAATTGCAGCACAAGCATATCCTGCAACTGCAACTCCCTGGAATCTTGTTCCGGTTTAATAACTGCATTCGCAGCGTGTATTTCAAATACATCTGAACAAGCTGCCGGTACTGAACAATCCGATTTTTGTTTCAATACTCCCAGGCTGTCAAAGTTCAAGCAAAGCGTCAATAGTACTAATACGTGCATCAACCATTTGGACAAGACAAAACCTCCTGTTTTTGTCTTATTGTTCCTATTGCTGTCATGGCTTATAGCTTCGAGGAAACTTGAAAAACATGGCACAGTCAATCTTCGAACTCGCAATTGCAATGTTATCAAAAGTGGACCGTAAGGCTGTTTTCAGCCTTACAATGCTACGGTGTGCATGATAATGGCGCACGGAGTGCCCGCGCATCTACCCGCTCACTCCATCACTCCGCTCTTGCTTCCGACCTGCAATTAGGCGAGGCAATCTCGCAAAATAATAAATACTTACGCCAAACATGCAAATCCCGAGCATGTAGTGAAGCCAAGTTATGGAGATCCAGCTTGGAAATGCCAGCGCAACAAATCCAAGCGCCAGAGAATGACCAAGCATCATGAGAGGGTCTGTGAGCGCATTAACTTTGCCCATATACTGCGGTATAACAATGTCTGGCATCCAGCCGCCGATTACGATATTGGCCGGAGCAAGGATAACGCCAATCAGCAAAATCAAGCCAAGGTAAAGAGGCACGGATGAGACCGAACCAATAGCAAACGTTAGCATGCTCGCAATAAAAAAACCTGCAATGAGCACATTTGTTTTAGAAAATTTCTGGATTAGAAAAGGAGCCATCAAACTTCCGGCCATGAACCCAACGCCAAGAAAAACCATGATGAGAGAGGAATGGACCAAGTAGTTGTCGGGACTTAGCTTATATTTCATGACAAAGATGGGGAGGACGGCGAATGTGCCGTTAACGATGCCAAAGAAAAAGAAGGCGTGCAACAAATGAAAGAGGAGCTTATTTCGATAAATATATTGAAATCCTTGCCTAAGATCACTCCATATTAGAGAGGTTTTGAGTTCTTTGAGCCGGCTTTTGCCATTAGGGATACGCGCTGCTTCCGGATAACGACCCGTGGATATAAGCAACCCCGAGATAACAAAACTTATCGCATCAATCAGGAGCGCGCCTGTAATGCCAAGCCAATAGTATGCCGCGGCGCCTAAGCTGAGCCCAAAAAGCATAAATAACGCGTTGACCATTTGATTAAATCCCGCAGCCTGCACGTATTGCGCAGGGAGTAAGCTTCCTTGCACAAGTCCCATCTCCGCAGGTCCAAACAATCTCGAAACCGCGCTCCTAAGGAACAACAAAGCAAAACAAAGCGATAAGAAATCATAATGGATACCTATCAGAAGGAGCATTGTCAGCAAGGCCCGGATCCAATCGCTGTAAGCAGCGATATGTTTGCGGTCGAATCGGTCGGCGATAACGCCTACAATCCAGAACACAACAAGCGTTGGCAAAGAATACATGAGTTCTGCTACGGAGGCTAACGATGGCCGCGAAGCAAAGCGGTCTACAAGATAATAAGCAAATGCCATATTGCCGATGACTGTACCGAGCTGGGAGGCGACTGAAGCTGCGAATAATCGCCTGAATGCCAAATTGCCTAGTAAGGCAAGCATAATAAAGGACCTCCGATCCGATACACGGTTATTCTTCTGACTCCAAGTTCAACAGCTGTTTCAAATAATCAAGCAAGGCCTGGATTTGAACCTGTGAATTTGCCGTTTCCGTGCCTACCGCAACGGAATGCGTAACGATGCCTTCTTGATAAGAAGCAATTATCCTGGCAATGTCCCGCACCGGCATTTGCGGCTTGAACTCATCTTGATCAATTCCGCGCTGCAGCAATTCCGAGAAGCGGTTAATGCCATCCTCATAGCGTTTTAGTAGCATAGATTTTCTTGCGCCATCCCTAGAGCCGGTCAGGAAATATTCGTAAAAAGCCGGATAAAAGCTTTGTCCAAGCCCCGTGCACAACTCTTCTTGCAATTGCAAAAAATTGCCGCGGATCACTTCCCAAACGCGAGATTGATTACGTAACGTTATTTGAAGCTGATTGTCATATTCGGCGTCCTGGTAATCCAATAAAGCCTCGAAGATCTCTTCTTTAGTCTGGAAATACAGATAAATCCAGCCCCGGCTCATGCCGGTCTCTTCCACAATGTCCTTAAGCGTCGCTTCCGCGTATCCCTTTGCCGTGAATACCCGTTTGCCGGCTTCAAGAATTTGAAGTCTGCGCTGCTCTTTTTGATCATTCGATATTTTAGGAGACATCCTACACATCCTTTTCGCAATAAAAAATGAACCATGTGTCATTTATTATAATGACACATGGTTCATTTTACAATATATGCAATTAAATTATTGCTAACTCCGATCATGCCCGGGATCCTGTTACTATCGGTACCTGTATAACCGCTAACTGGCTGCCTTCCTTTGTTTTTTTCATAATGAAAGATAGCTTAAGTAAACAAGGAGGCGCTAATGATGCGTGCAATGATGATTCCTACATATGGGGATGCCGAGGTGTTGTTTCGTTGCTGCCCACGGCTTGTTTATCTCATAATAAAACGTCCATTCCAGAAGAACGGACGTTTTTATTTTTTATAAAAAGTTACCCCTTTTACATATACCTGTGTGTTTCTGTGCAAAAATGGAGGAATTGCCACACATCGGGGATGATTATGGACTATTTAGGAGGATACCCCGTTAAAATTTTCTAATTCGCCATAATCGGCTGTTTCAGCTAAATATTCGTGATTATCTACTGTTTGCGCGGTTCTTGCCGTTACTGCTAATATTCATCACATAACCGGGTGAAACGAAAAACGCCGTATTTTCGCGGCAGAACGCGTTTCAATCCAGAGGATTTTTAAACTAGAGAACGGGGAGATGGATTTTTTTGGACGTCTTTAGGCAACTGAAAAGGTTTTATTGGGTTGAGCGGAGGTATTTGCTATCATCAATCATCTGTCTGATGTTTGCGACAGCGCTTGGCCTGGTTTACCCGAATTTGCTGCGTTATCTGATTGACGATGTCATTAAGCCAAAAGACTTTGACAAAGTACCTATGCTTGCGCTTGCCGTGGTAGGGGTTGTTTCTTTAAAAGGGTTCATGCAATTTCTGCATGGATTTTTCGGCGGACGTCTCGGCAACCGGGTTACCTTCCGGCTTCGCAACGCTTGTTACGAGAAACTTCAAACGCTTTCTTTCCAATATTACGATAAAGCGAAAACAGGCGATTTGATGTCCAGATTAACAGCAGATCTGGAAGCGATCCGGCAGTTTATCGGTTTTGGCTTTGCGCAACTCCTGAACGTAGGCTTAATGATTCTGTTCGGCGGCGCCATGATGTTGTCTATTGACTGGAAGCTGACGCTCATTACGTTAGTTACGATTCCATTCCTCGCTTTTACGGCTATTCGGTTTGAGAAACGCATCCATCCGGCCTTCCGCGAAATGCGGCAGGCGATGAGCAATCTGACGACAGCCGTGCAAGAAAATATTACGGGCGTAAGGACGGTCAAATCGTTTGCCCGCGAACCTTATGAAGTAGATAAGTTTGCTAAACGCAATGAGCAATTCCAGGCGAATCAGATTGGCGCATCTTCGATCTGGGCAAAGTTTTTCCCTTCGATGGAACTTCTCGCCAACTTGAGCGTCGTTATCTTGCTGGTGGCAGGCGGTACGCTCGTTATTCGCGGTTCATTAACGCTTGGGGAACTCGTGGCCTTTTTCAGCATGATCTGGTATATCATCGGTCCGATGTGGGGGATTGGGTTCCATATCAATAACTATACCCAATCGAAAGCCTCTGGCGAGCGGGTTATGGAACTGCTTAATACCCATATCCATGTGCAGAGCATTGAGAATGCGGTTGAGTTCGATAAAGAAATGGTTAGAGGGCATGTTCGCTTCAATAACGTAACTTTTAACTACCCGGACAATGCGCCTGCGGTATCCAATATTACGATCGATGCGGCGCCAGGCAAAGTAGTGGGACTTCTCGGGGCTACAGGCTCGGGCAAATCAACGATCATTCAGCTCCTGATGCGCGCTTATAACGTGAAGACGGGGTCCGTTACGCTCGACGGCGTCGATGTCCAGAATCTGGACGTACAAAGCTTGCGCAGCCAGATCGCTCCGGTATTCCAGGAAACGTTCCTGTTCTCGGCCTCGATCAAGACGAACATCGCCTATGGCGAAAGGGATGTAACGGATGAACAGATCATTCGGGCGGCCAAACTCGCGAAAGCGCATGATTTCATCATGGAGTTGCCTGAAGGGTATGAAACGATTGTAGGGGAAAGAGGGATGGGCTTATCCGGCGGCCAGAAGCAGCGGATTGCCATAGCGCGCGCTCTAATACGCAATCCTCGCATTCTTATTCTGGACGATGCGACAAGCGCGGTAGACATGGAGACGGAACACGAGATTCAAGCAGGCTTCAAGGAGCTGATGGCAGGGCGCACGACGTTTATTATTGCGCATCGTATCTCGTCCCTTCGCCATGCCGACGAAATTATCGTACTGGACAAAGGCCATATCGTGCAGCGCGGCACGCATAACGAGCTGATCGCCCAGCATGGTCCATACCGCGAGACGTACAATATCCAGTATGCGGATCGGCCGCTCGCAAACCTAGATTCTTCGCAGCCGGAGCGGAAAAGGAGCGTTGTTCAGTGAGTAGTAACAATAAAGACCTAAGAGATCGAATTAACAACGCAAGCGATAAAAAAGAACGGTTTATTTACCAGGACGACGACGCGATCGAAAAACCGTTTAACTGGTCGCAGATGCGCCGCTTGTTCTATTATATGAAGCCGTATACGCGCCAGCTTACGCCTGTTATTATCGCGATGATTATCGGCACGATTACGCGGCTAACGATTCCGGCGCTTACGATTCTAGCGATTGACCATGCGATTCAGCCGCCTGAAGGCGATCCGAGTTACGGCAAGCTGTATTTGATCGCCGGCGTTATGGTTGCGCTGTTCATTATTCAATGGGCATCCAACCAATACCGGATCAAATACACGAATATTATCGGGCAAAAGGTAATTTATGATCTCCGCCATCATCTATTTCAGCATATTCAGAAGCTGTCGTTCCGTTTCTACGACAAACGTCCTGCCGGTTCCGTGCTGGTCCGCGTGACGAATGACGTTAACGCCTTGCAGGACTTGTTCACGAACGGCGTCGTCAACTCTTTGATGGATTGCGTACAGCTTGTAGGCATCATTATTATCCTGCTGTTCTGGAACTTCAAGCTTGGCCTCGCGGTCATGATCACGGTTCCAATTATGTTCCTTGTGTCCACTACCCTGCGCAAACGGATCCGCTTCGCATGGCAGGATGTCCGGAAGAAGCAGTCGCGAATTAACTCCCACCTGAATGAGAGCATTCAAGGGATGAAGATTACGCAGGCGTACGTGCAGGAAAAAGAAAACATGAGTTTCTTCGAGAACATGAACGCAGTGAACGTTAAAGCTTGGAACAAAGCTTCAGCGCTTAACCAAGCGTTTGGACCAATTATTGAAATAACGTCGGCGGTCGGTACGTTTATTCTGTTCTGGTACGGTTCCTATCTCATTGAACATCAAGAGATCACGGTAGGGTTGCTGGTCGGGTTCGCCAACTATGTCGGCAACTTCTGGGACCCGATCAACCGTCTTGGCCAAGTGTATAACCAGCTGCTCGTTGCCATGGCTTCCTCCGAACGTATCTTCGAGTTTATCGACGAGGAGCCGACGGTTGCCGAACTCCACAGCGCTAGACCGCTTGCGAGCATAAAGGGCAATGTGCAGTTCGACAATATCGTGTTTGAATACGAGAAGGGTAGGCCCGCGCTGCACGGCATCAGCATAGACGTGAAAGCAGGTCAGTCCATTGCGCTAGTCGGCCATACCGGCTCGGGCAAAAGCACGATCATTAACCTGCTCTGCCGGTTCTATGATCCGGTACTCGGCAGCGTTAAGATTGACGGCGTAGATATCCGGAATGTGACGCTGGACAGCTTGCGCTCGCAAGTTGGCCTTGTTATGCAGGATACGTTTATATTTGCCGGCACCATTCGCGACAATATCCGGTACGGCCGATTGAACGCTACGGACAATGAAATCGTGGAAGCCGCAAAAGCGGTCAACGCGCATGATTTCATCATGTCGCTGCCTGACGGCTACGATACGGAAGTCGAGGAGCGGGGGAATGTCCTGTCCATGGGGCAGCGCCAGCTGTTATCCTTTGCCCGCGCGTTGCTTGCGGATCCTAAAGTTCTCATTCTGGATGAAGCGACGGCAAGTATTGATACCGAAACAGAGCTGAAGATCCAGGAGGCGCTCAAGACGCTGCTGAAAGGCCGTACGTCCTTCATGATCGCTCACCGCTTGTCCACGATTCGCCATGCCGACGAGATTATCGTGCTGGATCATGGACGGATTGTCGAGCAAGGAAACCATGAACAATTAATCCGGCAAAACGGCGTTTATAACGGTCTGATCGAAGCTCAATATCGATTCTTGTCGGCCTAGTATTGATTTTTGCCCAAAGAACCTCCACAATGGAAGAAAAATAAACCAGCCCGCGAAGGATGTTCATACCTTCATCCGCGCGCTGCTGGATTCTTCCGGGAGGTTCTTTTTTATTATGTATGGATCACCATTGACAACGAATGCACGCAAACTTCTGCTGCTTGGCTCGGGCGAGCTTGGCAAGGAGGTTGCTCTTGAGGCGCAGCGCCTTGGCGTAGAGACCATTGCGGTTGACAGATATGCGAATGCGCCGGCGATGCAGGTTGCCCATCGTTGCCATGTTACCGATATGCTTGACGGAGCTGCGATTCGAAAAATTATTGAAGACGAGAAGCCGGACTTTATCGTACCCGAGATCGAAGCGATTGCAACCGAAACGTTACTGGAGCTTGAACAAGAAGGCTTTAATGTCATTCCGACGGCGCGCGCGGCTCGTCTGACAATGGACCGCGAAGGCATTCGCCGGCTTGCCGCCGAGACGCTTGGTTTGCCGACGGCTCCATACCAGTTCGCGGATTCGCTTGACGAATTGAAGGTAGCGGTTAAGGAAATTGGTCTTCCTTGCGTTATCAAACCCATTATGAGTTCTTCCGGTAAAGGACAAAGCGTATGCCGTACCGAAGAAGATATCGAGAAGTGCTGGAACTATGCGATGGAAGGCGGACGCGCCAAGAAAGCACGCATTATCGTAGAAGGCTTTATTACGTTTGAATCCGAAATTACGCTTCTGACGATCCGTTCGGTGTCCGGGACAAGCTTCTGCGCGCCAATCGGCCACGTTCAGAAGGATGGGGACTATATCGAGTCCTGGCAGCCTCATGCCATGACGGTGGAGCAAATCAAGCAAGCCGAAGAGATTGCCCTTCGCATTACAGACGAGCTTGGCGGTTACGGCTTGTACGGCGTAGAGTTGTTTATTACGCAAGACGGCGTCTTGTTCAGCGAAGTATCTCCGCGTCCTCACGATACCGGAATGGTGACGATGGCGACTCAGGATTTGTCCGAGTTTGCGCTGCATGTCCGCGCGATCCTTGGCTTCCCGATTCCAACGATTAGGCTTCTGTCGCCAGGCGCAACCCATACGCTGAAGGCTGACCGGGAATCGGCATCCTTCCGTGTCGGAGGGCTTGAAGAGGCGCTTTCCTTGCCAAATACGCAAGTTCGCGTATTCGGCAAACCGGAGACCAAAGTTGGACGTCGGATGGCTGTTGCGTTATGCACGGCCGGCAATACGGACGAGGCGCGCGATCTGGCTCGTCAAGCGGCAGAATCCCTGCGGATTCAGTACGACTAATCGGTCAACTATGGCAGCGGCTTCCCTTGTGATACAGCAAGGCGAAGCCGCTCGTTTTTTGCGCGGAATGAATGGAAATTGTTCATTACGTGAATGAATAATTTAGCGTGGGACGCGAATTTATGTTATTCTGTTAATCCATTGAGCGCTTTGACCGATATTGATTAGGGCGATATGACTGACATTATTATACGTGTCTTTACTAATCGGGATAAGTTGAATTAAAATAGCTTGAAGATATGGAAACGTGAAGCTTCGCAAAATTTAGGAGGCATACCCATGGCAGAGCAAGTTGATCTTTTCGCAAAAACAGCGGCCCCGGATCGGAATTATGAGGCCGATGATATACAAGTGCTCGAAGGCTTAACCGCTGTACGAAAGCGGCCAGGCATGTACATAGGCAGCACGAGCAGCTCAGGCCTCCATCATCTGGTCTGGGAAATCGTCGATAATGCCGTAGACGAGCATTTGGCGAAATTTTGTACGGCGATCGACGTAACGCTGCACAAGAATGGCGCGGTTACCGTGCAGGATAACGGGCGCGGCATTCCGACAGGGATGCATAAGACAGGAATTCCAACACCGCAGGTTGTTTACACCATCTTGCATGCCGGCGGTAAGTTTGGCGGCGGGGGATACAAGAAATCGGGCGGTCTGCACGGCGTAGGCGCTTCCGTTACGAACGCGTTGTCCGAATGGCTGGAAGTGGAGATTTTCCGTGACGGGAAAATACACAAGATGCGCTTCGAATATTGGGTGGACGACAACGGCAAAGAGCATGTCGGCGAACCCGTAACCGGTCTTGTCGTGACCGGGAATACGCACCGGACCGGCACGAAGGTCACGTTCAAGCCTGACGGACGCGTCTTCCAAGGCGGTACATCGCTTAACTACGATACGCTGGCCGAGCGGCTGCAGGAAATTGCGTTCCTGAACTCCGGCCTCAAGGTTACAATCAAGGATGACCGCAGCGGCAAAGAGGATGTGTTCCACTATGAAGGTGGCGCGCGCCAATTCGTCCAATATTTGAATGACGATAAGACCGTCCTTCATGAGGTCGTTCATTTTCTCGGCGAGAAAGACGAGATTGAAGTGGAAGTTGCCCTCCAATACAATGATGGGTATACGGAAACGATTGCCTCGTTCGTTAACTCCATCCCGACGCGTGGCGGCGGTACGCATGAGACGGGTTTCAAAACCGCTTATACCCGGGTTATGAACGAATATGCGCGCAAGGCTGGTCTTTTGAAGGAGAAAGATAAGAATCTCGAAGGCAATGATCTGCGCGAGGGCATGATGTCGGTTATTAACATCAAGATGTCCGAAGTGGAATTCGTCGGCCAGACAAAGGACCAATTGGGCAGCGCATCGGCAAGGGGCGCCGTGGACGCCGTGGTCTCCGACAAAATGCAGGTATTTCTTGAGGAAAACCCGCAAGTGGCGCAAATGCTTCTGAAAAAAGCGGTACAAGCCTCCAGAGCAAGAGAGGCGGCCCGCAAAGCACGCGAAGAGATCCGCAGCGGCAAGAAGAAGAGCGAAAGCTCCAATCTGAACGGCAAGCTGACTCCCGCGCAATCGAAGGATTTCTCGAAGAACGAGCTGTTTATCGTCGAAGGGGATTCCGCGGGCGGTTCGGCGAAGCAAGGCCGGGATTCGAAGCATCAGGCGATCCTGCCGCTGAAGGGCAAGCCGATGAACCCGGAGAAAGCTAAGCTGCATGATATTCTGAAGAATGAAGAATATAAAGCGATTATCAGCGCGATTGGCGCTGGCGTCGGTCCGGAGTTTGACGCGGATGAATGCAATTACAACAAAATCATTATTATGACCGATGCGGATACGGACGGCGCACACATTCAAGTGCTCTTGCTGACGTTCTTCTACCGGTATATGAAGCCTCTCATTGATACCGGGCGTGTATACATCGCTCAACCGCCTTTATACAAAATTACACGCAAATCCGGGAAGCTCGAGACGGTCCGTTATGCTTGGACAGATGAACAGCTGCAAAATTATTTGAAGGAATTCGGCAAGAATTTTGAACTGCAGCGCTACAAAGGACTTGGCGAGATGAATCCTGACCAGCTGTGGGAGACCACGATGGATCCGGAAACCCGGACTCTTCTGCAGGTGCAGATCGAGGACGCGGCCAAAGCAGAGCGCCGCGTATCCGCGTTGATGGGCGATAAGGTAGATCCGCGCAAGCGCTGGATTATCGAGAACGTGGACTTCACAGAATACGTAGAATAGGAGGTCACGGCATGGGGATGCTGGAACAGTTTTTACCGGCTTATTTGGAAGAGGTCGTTGGGGACCGATTCGGCCGGTATTCCAAATATATTATTCAGGACCGCGCTATTCCTGATGTAAGAGACGGGCTTAAGCCCGTTCAGCGCCGCATATTGTATGCGATGTACGATTCTAACAATACTCCCGACAAGCCATACCGCAAATCAGCAAAGACCGTCGGGGACGTAATGGGTAACTACCATCCGCACGGCGACTCTTCGATCTATGAGGGCATGGTGCGCATGGCGCAGCCTTGGAAGATGGGCCATGTGCTGATCGATGGACACGGCAACTGGGGTTCGATGGATGATGACCCGGCAGCGGCAATGCGTTATACCGAAGCGCGTTTGTCGCCAATCGCCATGGAGATTTTGCGCGATATCGATAAACGTACGGTACAATTTAAAGACAATTTTGATAATACGACCAAAGAGCCTGTCGTATTGCCAGCGCGTTATCCGAACCTGCTGGTGAATGGCACAAGCGGGATTTCGGCCGGTTTTGCAACGGAAATTCCGCCGCATAGTCTCCGCGAGACGATTGACGCTTGCGTAGCGATGATGGCCCGGCCGGAGATAACGGTTGAAGAGCTGATGGGCATCGTGAAGGGCCCGGACTTCCCGACAGGCGGCATCATTATGGGCGAGGAAGGAATCCGTGAAGCCTATACAACCGGCAAAGGCCGGATTTATATCCGCTCCAAGGTAGAAATCGAAGATGTACGCGGCGGCCGCCAGCAGATTACGATTACGGAAATTCCGTATCAGGTCGTCAAATCCCGTCTCGTTAGCGCGATGGAAAATATCCGTCTGGAGAAAAAGGTTGAGGGGATTTCCGAAGTTCGCGACGAAAGCGGCCGCAACGGTCTGCGCATCGTAGTTGAGTTGAAGAAAGACGCGGACGCAAACGGCATTCTGGCTTATTTGCTGAAGAAAACCGATCTGCAAGTGACTTATAACTTCAATATGGTTGCGATCGTTAACAAAGCGCCGCAGCAGCTTGGCATCAAACAGATTCTAACCGCGTACATCGACCACCAGAAGGAAGTTGTGACGCACCGCACCAAATACGAGCTGGAGAAAGCGGAAGAGCGTGCGCATGTCGTAGAAGGCCTCGTAAAGGCGCTTAATATTCTTGACGAAGTTATCGCGACGATCAAGGCTTCCAAGAACCGTGCCGACGCTCAAAATAACCTCGTAGCGAAATACGGCTTCAGCGAGCGGCAGGCCGATGCGATTCTGACCCTTCAATTGTACCGTTTGACGAATCTTGAGATTACGTCGCTCGAGAAGGAATGGAAAGAAACGCAGAAGCGTATTGCATACTTGCGCTCGATTCTGGAAAGCGAGAAAAAACTTCTTGGAGTAATCAAGGATGAGCTCACGGAAATCCGCGAGAAGTTCGGCATCGACCGCCGTTCGGCGATCCGAGGCGAAGTGGAAGAGCTGAAGGTTAACCTGGAGGTTATGGTTCAATCGGAAGACGTCATTGTAACGCTTAGCGAAGAGGGTTACATGAAGCGGACAAGCCTGTTGTCCTTCACCCGTTCGGGCGGTGATCTGCAGACGGCAGGCGTGAAGGAAGGCGATGCGATCAGCAGCGTGCATGAAGTGAATACGATCGATAATTTGCTTCTCTTCACCCGTAAAGGACAATATTACATGCTGCCTGTGCATCAAATTCCGGAATTCAAGTGGAAGGATACGGGTACGGCCGTCGTTAATATCGTACCGATCCCGAAGGATGATTCCATCATATCGGTTATTCCCGTCAAGGACTTTAACCAAGCAGGCGTATCGCTTCTCTTCGTTACGAAACGCGCTCAAGTGAAACGCACGGAGCTTAAGGAATATATGACCACCCGTTCTACCGCAATTGCCGCGGCCAAGGTAGCGGACGGTGACGAGGTCATCCGGGTAATGCTCAGCGACAGCACGAAGCAGTTGCTGCTGGTAAGCAAGCTTGGCATGAGTATCCGGTTCAACGAGCAGGACGTTAATGCTATGGGACGTGTCGCTGCCGGCGTACGCGGCATGCAGCTTAGAGAAGATGATGATCTGATCGCGGCGGATTTGGTTGCCGATGATGAAGGTGAAGTGCTGGTCGTAACCGATTTGGGTTATGCCAAACGGACGCTGCTGCTGGATTATCCGCTGCAAGGCAGAGGCGGCAAAGGGGTTCAAACCTTCGAGTTCAAGGAAGGCAAACGCGTGAAGCCAAACGGTTCTGCGCTTGTCGTAGCTCTATATTGCAAGGAAGAGTTAGGCATTATAGCGCTTACATCCCAAGGCGCTCAGCTTGAAGCCTCTACGGAGAAAGCACCGATTGAAGACCGGAAGTCCATTGGACGAATTCTTATTCCGGTTGAGAAGAACGATGTCATTACTACGATCTTTGTTCGGCCCGTCATATCTCCTCAGTCATAAGGCCGGTTAGGCGGATCAAACCGTTCAATTAACCGGACGATGGCATCTAACATGACCCACATTGGCACCAGCTCATCCGGGCGGTCGAGCCATTGTGGGTCTTTTATGATGCCGTAGGCTTTTATCTTGCGAATGATTTCTGCTTTCTGGTCATCCATGCGGATCACTCCTTCACGCATCGTTTCGACGAATAGTTGAGGCGCCTATGCCCATTGTATGTCTACTTCTGTCATAATGTTCGACTTTATAGCGATTAATGACTCAAATTATTAATTGGGTTAACCTTTTATTCGACATGGGTGAATGCTATAATTGGTATAAATGAGAAAATTGGACAGGAAGCGGGTGCTCATATGGTTTCTGAAGAATTTACTCGGCTGTGGATGAAGATGACAAGAGATTGGAAAGATAGTTTGGAAGAGGGGCTTGCGCCTCTGACGGAAGGTCAATTGAATGTACTCGATATTTTGATGCAGCATGAGCCGATGAAGCCTTCTGAATTACTGCAATACCTGGCAACAACTCCTGCTGCGATTACGACATTGCTAGACCGCATGGAGCGTAACGAGTTAATTGTACGTACAAGAGATAATCAGGACCGCAGAATTGTATGGGTATCTGTAACGGGGAAAGGAAAAGATGAAGCCCAGCGAGGAACTGAGGTTCGCTCGAAGTTAATCGGCGACTCGCTGGACCGTATATCTTCCCATAACCAGCAGCTGCTTGTGTATCTGCTGGGCAAAGTAGCTAACGCTTAAATCTATGAATCTATTACCATATTCGCTTACTGCGGATCTGGGTGCAACATCGCTCTTAGACGATTGCGAAGAACTTTAATCGTTTGTTTCATGGAGCTGTAATCTTCCTCCGTCAGCAAGCTGTCGCTCGCGGCCTTAATGGTCTGTTCAACCGGCAGGATGCGGAATCGGTAATAATTGTCCGGCTGGTACCGTTGTACATAGGTTGGAGTGGCTTCAATATCCGATAGCTCAATTGAGCCGTCGGATTTATTTTTTCTTACCTTCACTTTAAAGATGACGCCGTAGTCCTTGGTATCGCCGCGTTGGGCGGAGATGAAGTTGCCCATAGAATAAATAATAAGTCCTTGTCGTTGATGCCCGGAAGCATCCGTTGTATCCAATACTTCATAAGGCTGAATGACATGCGGGTGAGCGCCTGCAATAATGTCCGCTCCTTCGGCAACAAGTTTGCGGGCCAGCTTCTTTTGCTCATCGTTTGGCGTAGTTTGGTACTCAATTCCAAAGTGAAGGGCGACGGTTACGAAATCCGCTCCAATCGCCTTCAGGTGATGAATGTCGTTTATCATTTTGTTCTCGTCGATAAGAGAGACGGCATAAGGTTTGCCCTTGGGTAGCGGAATTCCGTTAGTGCCGTACGTATAGGCGAGCAATCCCATCTTGATTCCGTTATGCTCGACAATGACGGGCGCGTCTGCTTCTTCCTGGGATTCTGCCGTTCCTTTGAGTACGAAAGGGTACTCTTTCAGGTGCTTTAAGGTGAGCATAAGCCCTTTATCGCCTTTGTCGAGTGAATGATTGTTCGCGTTGGTTAAGATGTTGAACCCGGCGTATTGCAGGGCATCCAGCAGCTCTACCGGGGCGTTAAAGCTCGGATAACCGGTATAACCATAAGAGGGACCTGCAACGGGCGTCTCCAGGTTAGCCATTACCCAATCGCCTTGTTCAAGGATCGGCTTCACTTCTTTAAAGAAATAGTTAAAGTTATACTTTTTTGTCTTGCTGTCGTAGGCGCCTGGCAGCTCCGGCTTGTGCATCATAATGTCACCGACAGCCATCCATACCGCTTCATCGAATTGGGGCGTGGGCACCGGAGTTGGCGTTGGGCTAGGCGTTGGAGCAAGCGTTGGCGTCGGCGTTGCCGGCTGAATCGTCGGCGAAGGCTCTGGCGTTCTTGAAGCGGTATCCGTCGTTTGATTGGAATCCTGCATCATCGTAGAAGTAATAATGGCAAGAAGGCCGGCCACTGCCAGCAATAAAAGCGTAAAATGAATAGTCAAGCGCTTCTTGCTTCGCATTCTGCGCATGAAGGGCGAATCCCTCCTTTAAGTTAGAAAAGTAGTGGATGCCAGCTCCAATTGGTCATTGGTCCACCAGGACCAGGCAGGCGAGCCGAATGGAACGGACCGAAAGGTTTGCCGTTCTTTTGTAACCGGATGAGGCGCTTCGACGGATGTCGACCATAAGGCGATATCGGATACGGTTGAAGTGTTAGGCGCGCCGTATTTGCGGTCTGCAACAAGCGGACAGCCGATATGCGCCATCTGGGCACGGATCTGATGCGATCTTCCGGTATGGAGCTTCACGGCGATCAGAGAGTATCCTCCTGCCTCTGCGCATACCTTATATTCCAGAATCGCTTCTTTCGCATCGCCTTCAGGTTTATTGTACACGGTAACCTGATTGCGCTTGGCGTCTTTCCATATGTAATGACGAAGCCGGTCCTGCGGTTTCGCCGGCTTGCCGTGAACAACGCAAATATACGTTTTGCCAAACGTACGGCTGCGAACGGCTTCAGACAGACGTGATGCGGCTTTGGAGGTTTTGGCGAACAACATCGCTCCTCCAACCGGTCTGTCCAGACGATGAACAAGGCCGAGGAATACGTTCCCCGGCTTGTTGTGGCGGATTTTCAAATCCTGTTTGATTAAAGTCAGCATATCGGGATCCCCGGTCTCATCCTCTTGGGATGGAATACCGGGGAGCTTGACTACCGCAATGATATGGTTATCTTCATACAGCACAGGAATGGCCGGGCTGTTAGATTCCTTTGGAGCAGCCATTATTCCGACTCCCAACGTCCTAGAATACCGCATGGCAGGTTAAGGCCCGATTCCGTAATCGGCAAGCCGATCTCGCCGCAATTGATAACTCCGCCGTATTTCTTCTTCATCGTTGTATGGAGAAGATTGTGCAGGACGCTTGGAGAAAGGCCTGTCGTATAGGAGTTAATGAGCATGAACAACGGATTGTCAGACAGAATCGTTGTACAGAACTCAAGGAACGGATACAGGTTTTCTTCGAGCTTCCAGGTTTCTCCGTTAGGTCCCCGGCCGTAAGAAGGCGGGTCCATAATGATGGCGTCATATTGGCGGCCGCGGCGTTGCTCGCGTTGCACGAATTTGAATACGTCGTCCGTAATGTAACGAATAGGAGCGCTTTCGAGGCCGGACAATTGCGCGTTTTCTTTCGCCCACTGTACCATGCCTTTAGAGGCGTCTACATGAACGACATCAGCGCCGGCTGCAGCAGCAGCGACCGTGGCGCCGCCGGAGTAGGCGAACAGGTTAAGCACGCGGATCGGACGTCCGGCATTGCGGATTTTATCCATCATCCAGCTCCAGTTCACCGCTTGCTCCGGGAACAGGCCGGTATGCTTGAAACTCGTAGGTTTGATGTGGAATTTCAGTTCTCCGTAGGAGATTGTCCAGCGTTCAGGCAGGCTGGATTTGAATTGCCATTGGCCGCCTCCCGAGGAGCTGCGGTGATAATGGCCGTCGGCTTTTTTCCAAGCTCCCGTTTCGTCTGCGATTGGCCAAATAATCTGCGGGTCCGGACGGCGGAGAATGTATTGCCCCCAACGCTCGAGCTTGTCTCCCGCGCCCGTATCGATTACTTCATAATCTACCCATTTATCTGCTACATACATGTTATAGTGATCCTTCCCTGGTGTATAATTTTCGTTGTATTATAATGAAGTCTTCGACTATTATAACGAAGCGCGCAAGATGAAGCAATTAAGATGATGCTTACGAGGCAAGAATTGCCGCAAAAAGGCGCGCCAATTTTTTAAGTTCATGCTTACGAAGCAAGAATTGTCGCAAAGGGCGCGCGCCAATTCTTTTTAGGTTTATGCTTACGAGGCAAGAATTGCCGCAAAAGGCGCGCCAATTCTTTAAGTTCATGCTTACGAAGCAAGAATTGCCGCAAAGAGCGCGCCAATTCTTTTTAGGAGGGAATAATAATTCGAAAATCATCGCTGATAGGTTTAACGGTAAGTCTGCTTGCATTTATACTGGCAGCCGTGTTGGCTGACCGCACACATGCGTCACAGCTTGATGTATCGGTTTCGGATTGGTTCGCAAGCATACATAACGGAACGTTAACCGATCTGTTCAAAGCTATGACAACGCTAGGCTCAACGGTGGGCATTATTGCGATAACGCTTGTATTGGCCGGCTGGCTCGCCTGGAAACAGGGGTGGAGACGCGCGGTGCTGCTAATTTCGGGCGTTGCCGGGGCATACCTAGTCAACACGTTTATCAAGTCCGGCTTTGATCGGGCAAGACCGGTAGGCGCATGGGGAATTGAAGCGGACGGCTCCAGCTTTCCGAGCGGCAATGCCATGCTTGCTTTGGTCATGTATGCACTGGCGGCAATTTGGATTGTAACAGACAACAGCATTAGCCGTCCGGTTAAATGGATCGTATCCATCGCAGCTGCTGCACTTATCATTCTTATGGGGGCTTCCCGCCTGTATTTCAGCGTTCATTATGCTACTGATATTATAGGGGGGTATGCAGCCGGGGGGATTGTCGTGTGCATGGTGGTAGCGGCGTTTACAAGGGGAAAGAGGCCTAGCAGCCGCTAGTCCTGCGGACAGCGGCTAACTAAGACTCTCGAATCGCTTCGAGCATCTTGTCGATGGATTCCTTGCGTTTGTCGTCGTCCATCTTATTAAGCAGACGGATGATCTCGATCGTGTCTGCTGAAACTTGGGCATCGTTGCCGCGCGTATCACCGTCGATAA
The DNA here is from genome assembly GCF_030161375.1 of Paenibacillus glycanilyticus. Taxonomy (GTDB): domain Bacteria; phylum Bacillota; class Bacilli; order Paenibacillales; family Paenibacillaceae; genus Pristimantibacillus; species Pristimantibacillus glycanilyticus_B. The sequence goes on along the minus strand of NZ_BSSQ01000025.1, from coordinate 15,937 downwards.
TAAAATCCGTGGTGACTTCAAAAAAAGCGGCTAGTTTGATCAAAGTCTCATACACGGGCTGCCGGTTGTTGATTTCGTAGTGGCTGTAAGCGGATCGCGTTATGCCGATGGATTGTGCAACTATTTCTTGCGATAAGCTTCGCTTTTGGCGCAGCTCCTTAAGGCGATCTCCCATCGTCAAGGTCATTCGCTCCTCACATTGGTAATCAATTTGGCGATATGTTACACTCACTACTAGTAATTTATGATACGAATCGTATCATTGTCAAGCTTAATATGAGAAAGTTACTAATAAAATGGGAAAAATTTAGTTCTAGAGGTGATTGGGAAATGGTATTAACGTTTGAATGCGAATGCGGCAATAAAACAGGGCTGTTCGCAACGGGAGACCGCGATGAAACAGGGCGGGAATTTATTGAGCTAGAGGACGATGACCGGTTGACCTATATCGTAGGGGAAGACGGCGTTTTATTTAAATGCAAGTTCTGTGGATATACATATCGAATGGATAAATTGTAATTGCAATAAAATCTATAAATGCATATTGAAATTCAGTCATGTTCGGAGTAGTATAGAGGTTAGGTTGTACGTACAACCTAACCTCTATTTTTATTTTAAACGTCGATGATGTACGTACAAATTCATTCCAGCTAGGAGGAATTATTGTGTTATCTATTCAACCCTATCAATTTTGGTTTGTAACTGGCAGTCAACATTTGTACGGTCCCGAGACGCTCGAGGAAGTAGCCGTTCATTCGCAAGCGATTACAGCAGGTTTAAATGAATCCTCGAATATATCTTTTGAAATTGTATACAAGCCGGTAGTAACTACGCCGGAAGAGATCTACAAAGTTTGTCTTGAAGCGAAAGCGGATTCAAACTGTGCGGGCGTTATTGCGTGGATGCATACGTTCTCTCCGGCAAAAATGTGGATTAGAGGGCTATCCGAGCTTCGTAAGCCGCTTCTTCATCTCCATACGCAATATAATCGCGATATCCCTTGGGATTCGATCGACATGGACTTCATGAATACGAATCAGTCCGCTCACGGCGACCGGGAGTTTGGCCATATTTTTGCCCGCCTTGGACTCGACCGCAAAGTCGTTACCGGCCATTGGGAGAATGAAGAAGTTCAATCCCGCGTTGGCGCATGGATGAATTCGGCCGCGGCGTATATGGAAAGCAAATCGCTCAAGATCGCAAGATTCGGCGATAATATGCGTCAAGTAGCCGTTACCGAAGGCGATAAAGTTGAAGCGCAAATCCAGCTTGGCTGGCAAATTGACGGATATGGCATCGGCGATCTGGTTGCCAGCATGAATGAAGTAAGCGACGCTGAAGTGCAAGCATTGCTCAATGAGTATAGCGAACGTTATGAGATTGCAAGCGGCGTTCGCGATAATAGCGATTCCTGGGCTGCGATCCAAGAGCAGGCGAGAATCGAGCTTGGCATGAAACGTTTCTTGCAAGCTGGCGGTTATACGGCTTTCACGACGACCTTCGAAGATTTGCACGGCATGAAGCAGCTTCCGGGTCTGGCCGTTCAACGCCTGATGGAGCAAGGTTATGGCTTCGGCGGCGAAGGCGACTGGAAGACAGCCGCATTGACACGCATTATGAAGCTGATGGCTGGCAATATCGGCACGTCCTTCATGGAAGACTATACGTATCATCTGGAAGACGGCAACGAAATGATTCTTGGCGCCCATATGCTTGAGGTATGTCCAACGATTGCGGAGAGCAAGCCGCGCATTGAAGTTCATCCGCTTGGCATCGGCGGCAAAGCCGATCCAGCACGGATTATTTTCGACGGTCAAGCAGGCGAAGCGGTTAATGCTTCCCTCGTTGATATCGGCAACCGTTTCCGCCTCATCATTAGCGAAGTAGACGGCGTTAAGGTAGAGCAGGATATGCCGAAGTTGCCGGTAGCCCGCGTATTGTGGAAGCCGCGTCCATCGCTTCGCGATGCAGCGGAAGCTTGGATCTACGCAGGCGGTGCGCATCACACGGTACTGTCGTACGTTGTAACGACCGACCAGCTCGTTGACTGGGCAGACATGCTCGGCATCGAAGTTGTTGTCATCGACAACAACACAACGATCCGCCAGTTCCGCCAAGAGCTGCGCTGGAATGAGCAAAGCTACGGCCGCCGCCGTTAATTAATTAAGAAACAGGGTATGGTTCGTTTAGAACCATGCCCTGTTTTACGTTTTGAAGCAGATGTCATGAACAAGTCCAGGTGCCGCGAAGATGAGAAGTTGTTCTCCCTCTACACGTAATTCCTTCCTTTCGTCTTCTGTTAAAGGTCTGAAAGGATCAATCACAAGACTTGCGCGTTTGCCATTTCGCTCGATAGACCATAATCCTTCGATATAGCCGTTTAGAAGAATGGTTGAACGGAGTATCCCGTTTGCCGTGAAAATTCGTTTGCCGTACGAAATGTCCATAATCCGTGACCGATCGGATATGCCGAGAAGAAGTTGATCAAATTCACCAAGGAAACGCGCTGGCGGAGTAATTCCGGGTTCTGGACGAGGGGCTTCAGGCAGGTCAAATAATTCATAGCCATTCTCGTCTTTGAAGACAACAAGGCGGTTTCTAACCTTATCAAACGAATCTTTCAGGCGGGTTACACCAGACCATGCCTGCATATCCTTAACGGAAGCAGGTCCGTAAGCAGCGAGGTACCGAAATACAAGCGTATCAATGTCCAGCTGATCTTCAGGAAATTGTCCCAGCCACGCTTCTACGGAAGTGTGGCTGGCTTGACCGCTTTCTCCCCATATTCCGCGCGGCGGCACTTGGATAAGCGGGACAAAGGTGCGTATTGCAGCCGCCAGTGCTTCAGGATCGGATTCCGTCCATTTCAGTGCTAATTGTTTGCCGATCTCGCTGAATGTAAGAGGTTGTTCCTCCACAAGTGTTCTGCCTTCTATGCTTAAAGCATTCCTGTCGACAGACGCAAGACGCTTTCCGAAATTGCCTATAAGCGCACGTTCTTGTACTGGCTGAACCCAAGGTCTTAATAACAAACAATCTTTGGCGGAAACAAGATGGAGAGTGGATCGCATAAGAGCGATTCTCACTGCCCGGCGATCCAAGATCAGCTTGGACAATTGCGATTGCTCAAAGCCCTGAAGTCTTGTCCAAAGCGCATAATATGGAGCGTTTGGAGCTTGTGCCTGCAATCCGAGGAACCACTCCAATGTATCGATAACCGGTTTGTCGGATCGGGAGAGCAGCATTTGTCTGGCTAATAAAGCACGGTTTAATTCTAATGAACGAATAGGTATTGCAGATGGGGACATATTTTTCAACACCTCCTACGGAGAAGGATCTATTTCCAAATAGAGTAACTTTCTTTAAGATAAGATACAAGTCCCGTTCTAAGTAACAATTCGAGCCACTATTCCGTCAAATTAGTAACACATGTTGAAAGGAAGATGGCGCTTGAGCCCGTTCATGAAAGTGATCCTCTCATTTTGCACAGTAATCGTTATGACTTCTTGTACGGAATCGATAATTCTAACAAAATCTAATCAAATACAACCTGACAAACTTGTAGTAAAACGCGTAGACCCGTTGCACCAATCTAATGAACATTTTGAAAAAAAGTTAGACGATAAAGAGGCGGTTGAGAAGTTGTACCATAAGATTGTATATCTTCCTTCATTCCCGCAGGGGGCCATCAGTTGTCCTATGGATAATGGCGTTCAATATGAATTGGATTTTATGGTCGATTCCAAGCTGGTTGCCAAAGCATTGGTAAGCGCAACGGGGTGTCAAGCAGTCACGATGCATGAAAAAACACTTTGGTCTATGGAGCCGAAAGGCAATGGTTTTAGAGCGTTACTGAAGCAAGATATCGGGCTGGACGATAAAGAGATGTTGAGTTGATAGGAGAGGCTGAGGGAAATGAAAGCAATAATCCTTCTTATATTTTTTCTGCTTGAGTTAGGCGCCATGGCTGCATTCGGTTACGGAGCTTACCACATTAAGGCAGGAGCAGCGTTTAAAATAATATTGGCTATCGCTTCGCCGGTAGTTGTTGCCATAGTATGGGGGTTATTTCTTTCCCCGAAGGCATCGCTTCCCGTCTTCTCTTTCCCTGTACGAACGGCACTTAAGATGGTCGTATTCTTCCTGGCGTCGGCATCTTTGTACGCAACCGGGCAAACAATGCTCGGGTTGACTTTTCTGATCATGTCTTTGCTGATCGTGGCAGCTGTGTTTATCTTTAATTTGCATGAAGTAAAGATGTAAAAAAACAACCCGGATGCAATCAAGCATCCGGGTTGTTTTTTATCGGGAACTCACGGCAGCCTTTTCTCGAGCCGAAGCTGAAGTTGACGCTTTGCCTCTTCGCTCGAGCAACAAGCTGGCTAAATAGACGAGTATGAAGAGAACCATCGCGACAGCGGCCCACCGGTACATGACGGAATAGCTTGTTGCGGAAGCGACAACGCCTAGCAGCATCGACCCGATCGCTACGCCGAAGTCAATCGTGTTGTAGTACAAGCTGTTGGCAAAGCTTACTTGATGAGGTGCGGCTTCACGAAGCATCCAAGCTTGAGTGGTTGGCTGGATAGCGCCAAATCCGAATCCGTACAATAGCGCCGATACGATAATCAAAGGGAGCGAATGGGCGTAAGATAACGTAATTAAGCTTGCAATAACGACAAGTCCGCCTGGTATAACGATCGGCATAGGGCCGCGGCGGTCGAACAGCTTGCCGGAGATCGGCCGAATAATAAAGACGGTAAAGACGATAAACAAGAAGAATAAGCCAATCTGGTCAATATGTTTTTGTGCGCCGTATAAGGCAATGAAGCCAAGAATACCGCCGTAAGTGACCGACATCAATACGTTAAGGACAGCGGGCACCATCATGCGCGCGGTAGAAGAGCCATTCTTATGTTCGGTTGAAGCAGAAGAATGGGAAGCGGGTGGAGCTGATTTGTCCGGCTGCTTCGGAATGCTGCGCGTTACGATAAGGAGCGGAACGATAAGCACAAGGGCAACCGTACCGATCATGGCTAGCGTGGTAAAACCGTATTGTTTGATAACGGAGAGGCCAATCATCGGTCCAAGCGACATCGCAATACTGGTGGACAAGCCGAAATAGCCAATCCCTTCGCCGGTTCTTTTCTTCGGAATAATCTGCGATACCAGGGTTGGAATAATGGTACTGGTCATCCCGAAGCCGATCCCGAATAACGCTCGCAGGACGAGAAGGGAAGTCATCGAACCTGCGTAAGGGTAGAGGACGGTAGCAATGGCCGCTAATACAAGTCCCGCGAATAGGATGACATTACGGTGCACCTTGCGGAGCAAAGCCGCAGTGGCGAACCGAGTAACAATCGCGGCAAGAGCGAACAAGCTGGTCACGAGGCTTAACGCGAAATTATTGGGATGGAATTGTTCCTTTGCGTAAGTAGGGAATGGAGACAATAGCATCTGCAAACTTAGAAACAGCAGCAAATAGCTGACTGTCAGCGTTACAAATGACCGGCTCCATAATTTGTCCGTCTGTATGTTCATGATGCATCATTACTCCTTTTCTTGCTCTAATAAGCGGGCCGTATGCTCGTTTAATCTCTTCAGCAGAGTTGTCATCTGCTCGTACTCTTCGGCGGATAATACTTGCGCGATCTCCGTAATCGTACTGTATTCAATCGGTTCAATGGCATCGGCGGCCTCCCGGCCTTGCTCGGTGATGAATACCTGGAAGGATCGGCGGTCATGTTCGCTGGCGCGTTTGGTGATGAAACCTTTGGCTTCCAGCATGTCCAGAATTCGCGTCGTTGTCGCTTTATCCTTGCCGGCCCGATCGGCAATCTCCTTCTGAATCAGTCCGTCTTCTTCCCGAACGCGGAACAGAACCGCCCATTGTTCCGGAGTTAAACCAAATTCCTTAATGCGGGCAGCAAAAAAATTAGTCAGCTTCCGGTAAGTCGCGCCAAGCAGGAAGCCGATCGAGTGATCCAATCCTTTTTGATGCATTTCCATTCACGCTCCATATTAGTTGTCTTAACAACTATATGCCTATCAACTATTTTTGTCAAATCAAAATACAGGATGGAAAATGACGAACAGGGGAAAATAAATGGACTACACATGGAGGAGCGAAAGGGAGAAATGAAAAAATGGATCCATCTATTGTGGATTGCAATCGTTTTGTCTGTAGCGGTTGCTCAGCAACCGGTTAGCGCCCAACAAGGGCCGTTTCATTTTGGATTCAAAAAAAGCGTAGGAGGGCAGCTGCCGTCCATCAATGAAGAAGGTTTCAAAGATATAGTGGTGAAGCACGGTGCGATCTTTCTGGGGGATACGACCAAGAAGGAGCTGTATCTGACCTTCGATAACGGTTACGAGAACGGGTATACGCCCCAAGTATTGGATGTGCTGAAGGAAAAGCAGGTGCCCGCGATCTTTTTTGTGACGGGGCATTATGTGAAGGACCAGCCGGAACTGGTAAAACGAATGGTTAATGAGGGACATCTGGTGGGCAACCACTCCTGGACTCATCCGGATATGACGCAAATCTCGTCGGAACAGATCCGCACGGAGCTGGAGAAAGTAAGGGAGAGCGTCCAAACGTTAACCGGTCAACAAGCGATGACGTATTTGCGGCCCCCTAGAGGGATTTTCAGCGATAATGTCCTCTCTGTCAGCAAACAGTCGGGATACATAAACGTATTCTGGTCTGTCGCATACAAGGATTGGGACGTGAATCAGCAAAAAGGAGCGGGCTTCGCTTATAATCAAGTCGTCGCACAGCTTCATCCCGGAGCGGTCATCTTGCTTCATACCGTGTCCAAAGATAATGCCGCAGCGCTCAGCTCAATTATTGACGAAGCCCGCAAGCAAGGCTATGAATTTAAAAGTCTGGATGAGATGTCCACCAAGACTTACGGAGATTAACGATTAATCAGATGCTCGGATGGCTCCACGACTACGGACCAGCCGAATGGATCTTCTACAGTACCTCTTTGGATACCGGTCAGCGTGTCGTACAGCTTCTGCGACAGCTCTCCGGTATTTCCTCCGTTAATAACGTAACGCGTACCTTCGAAAGACAATTCCCCGATTGGAGAAATAACGGCTGCAGTACCTGTACCAAACGCTTCAACAAGACGGCCTTCTTGATGCGCCGTGACAACTTCTTCAACGGACAGTTGTCTTTCCTCAACAGGCACGTTCATATGCTTCAGCAGACGGATGATGGAATCGCGTGTAATCCCGTCAAGAATACTGCCGTTCAGGGCAGGTGTTACAACCGTACCGTCGATATTGAAGAAGACGTTCATGCTGCCAACTTCCTCGATGTATTTGCGCTCTACGCCATCCAGCCACAGTACTTGGGAAGCGCCTTGCGCATAAGCTTCTTCTTGCGCTTTCAAGCTTGCCGCATAGTTGCCGGCTGTTTTGGCGTTGCCTACGCCGCCGCGTACCGCGCGAACGTATTTGGATTCTACGTGGATTTTTACCGGATGGATGCCTTCCGCGTAATAAGAGCCAACAGGAGACATGATGATCATGAACATGTATTGCGTCGAAGCGTTAACCCCAAGCTGAGCTTCCGTAGCGATTACGAAAGGACGCACATACAGGGAAGTTTCCGCATCGGATGGAATCCAGTCGCTGTCGGTCAGAATAAGCTGCTTCAGAGCTTCAAGTGCCAGTTCTTCGTCAACGGCAGGGATGCTAAGACGCGCGTTGGAGCGATTAAGACGTGCCATGTTCTGCTCCGGACGGAACAAGCGGATCTTGCCGTCGCTGGTCAAGTAGGCTTTAAGTCCTTCGAAGATCGTTTGGCCATAATGGAATACTTTTGCCGCAGGATCAAGCGAAATCGGCTGATAAGGCACGATGCGCGGATTATACCAGCCGCCTTTGGCAACATCGTAATCCAGAATGAACATGTGGTCGGTGTAATATTTGCCGAATCCAAGCTCGGATGCTTTTGGTTTTTGCTTTTTGTTAGTCGAAAGTTCTATCGAAATGGCCTTGTTCATCGTCTTTAATCTCTCCTTGTTGCTAGTTATAGTTGAATCGTAACATGTCAGCCGATATATTTAAAGTATCTGTTTTATCGCGAACACATACCGAAAAGGTATATGGGGGGCTGGCAATGGACATACGACAGTTGAGGTACTTTTTGGCGATAGCCAAAGAAGGACAAATTACCCGGGCGGCAAAGGCGCTTAATATGGAACAACCTCCGCTAAGCCGGCAATTGAAGCTGATTGAGGACGAACTAGGCGTTACCTTGTTTGACCGAAGCGGGAAAGGACTTAGTCTGACGCATGCCGGCGAACTGCTTCAAGGCAAGGCGGAGAAGCTCTTGCAGGAGTTCAACGAGACCATTCACGAAGTGAAGGAGCTTGATGCCGGCTTGCACGGAACGCTTGCAATCGGATCAGTCGTATCCTGCATTTCGTTGCTTCCGCGGCCCATCGAGCAATTCCGTAGTTATTATCCGAATGTAACGTTCAAAATATGGGAAGGCGATCATTTTATTCTCGGCAACCTGCTGGAGAAGCGGGATATTGAGCTGATTGTCGCCAGACTTCCATTCGAATCGACCCTTCGTACGCAGCCCTATTCCGTATTGCCGCTTCCTTCGGATCCGTATGTCGCCGTTCTTCCGGCTAATTGGGTAAGCGATCCGGGTAAAAACACGATGCTCATGAGCGAGCTTGCGGATATGCCTTTCCTTACGCTCAAGACGGACAAAACGATCGGGATGCATCACCGCGTTATGATTGAAGCCAGGGCGCATGGTTTTGAGCCGAAGGTAATCTGCGAATGCTCGAGCGTAGCCATAATCGTGGCGCTTGTTGCGGCAGGCATCGGAGCAACGGTATTCCCGAAATCGGTTATGGCCTCATTCCCGCTTCCATCCATCAAAATGCTCGCCATTTCGGATGCGGATTTTCAATCGGATGTCGGCATCATATGGCTCAAGGACAGGTACTTATCAAAAAGCGCCCGTAATTTCATCCATTTGTTCGAAGAATGAAAAAGGATGCAGCATCATATGCTGCATCCTATTCTTTATGAATTTACTTTGATCTCGAGAAGCTCATATTTAATGACGCCAATCGGAGCGTCGACGTTGATCATAGCACCAACGGATTTGCCAAGCATTGCTTTACCCATAGGGCTCTCATAGGAAATCTTATTATTAAATACGTCAGCTTCCGCCGGACCCACAAGGCGGTATTCGATTTTTTCTCCCATTTCGATATCGTTCAGCACGACAATCGAACCAACTCCGACTTTAGTTGTATCCGCCGAATTCGATACGCGGGCCGTCTTCAGCATTTTCTCCAACTGGGCAATACGAGTCTCCATAAAGGCTTGATCGTCTTTGGCCGAATGGTATTCGCTGTTCTCCTTCAGGTCTCCGTAGCTGATGGCTACCTTCAGACGTTGCGCAAGCTCGGAGCGCTTGACCGTCTTCAGTTCCTCCAGTTCCTCCTCAAGCTTCTTAAGACCTTCAGGGGTTAAAATGATTTCGTTTTGCGACAAACTCCACAACTCCTGCCATTAATATCATGTATTTCGTTCTTATCATCTTACACTATCGGGCTGGGAAAAGAAACTTGGGCTAGACTTCCAGCAAGGTGCAAAATCTAACATTTATCTAACGAAAATGAAATCGAAAACTCAAATTTCTAGTGTAGCATATGTCGTGCTGGCATAACTGACATACAGAATTGTGCCAACACAACAGAGAGGATGCATAGAGAGATGAAGAGAAAATTCATACTAGCCAACGTTTTTCAAACGCGGAAAATTGCGCATCGCGTATTGCTGACAACATTTATTATTTCGATCGCGATAATAGCGTCTATGTCGGTGTCGTTATTTTACGCAAATTCTTCCCTGTTCAAAAGCCAAATTAAGAAGGATCTTGCCTTGCAAGCCGATGTCATTACGGCACAAATGAACGAAGAGCTGCAGTCCAAAGTGTCTAAAATAAACGCTTTGGCAGGCATTGGCCAATACTATGGGCAAGACGCTCAGAAGCATGAAGAATTAATCCAGCATTTCATCAAAGAAAATCCGGAGCTGATGTCCCCGGGGTATTCCCTCGATATGACCGGCAAGAACTTCCATGTAGCGGAGACCGGTGATCAGATTGACGTTTCGGAACGTCCCTATTTCAAATCGTTGTCCGAAGGCCAATTAACCATAAGCGATCCCCTCGTTAATAAAGTGGATCCAACCAAAGTAACCATCGTCATCGCAGCTCCATTGGTGCAAGACGGGCAAGCATTCGGCTTCTACATATTCGGTTACGATATCAACGCCGCAGCCGCCATTGTTCGGGATACCAAAATCGGCAAAACAGGCACCGCCACCATGGTTGACAGCACGGGACTTATCGTTAGCCATCAGAATCCCGAATTGGCGATGAAAAAAACCGTCTACGACCTGAACATGCCGGCAACGATCAAAGCTTTCGAACTAGCCCGGAAGGGGACTCCTTCAGGCTACTCGTTCACCTTTGACGGCGTGAAGAAAATAGGGTATGCGGAAACGACAAAAAACGGTTACGTCATTCAGCTGTCCATGTCTGAGGATGAAGCTATGCAGCCGGTGACGGACCTGCTATGGAAGACGCTTGGAGTTGCCCTTGTTGTCATGCTCCTTGCGCTAGCCGCTACTTATATTTCTGCCACCCAAATGGCAAAGCCGATCGTCTATATTTCGAATGTCATTAAGGTGCTCGCGAGCGGCGACCTCCGCGCGAGGCTTGAAGTAAAGTCGAAAAACGAGCTTGGACAGCTGGCGGACGACATGAACCATATGATCGATTCGTTCTCCGAAACCATTGGCAAAGTAAGCTTTGCCGCCGAACAGCTGGCCGCCTCTTCCGAGGAATTGACTGCCGCATCCGTTGATTCCGTAGATATTTCCAGCCGCATTGGAGATGCGATTGAGAACGTGGCAGCGGCGGGCGAGAATCAAATGATCTCCGCAGAGCAGACCTCGACGGCGATGGAAGAAATGGCAACGGGCGTGCAGCGGATTGCGGAATCCTCATCGGTAGTTGCGGAAGCTTCGCAAACCTCGATGGATGAAGTGCAGCTTGGACAAGTGGCAGTCACGCATGCGGTTGAACAAATGAAGCTCATTCACGTTTCCGCGCTGAAATCCGCAGAAGAAGTCAGGGAACTGGAACTTAAATCGGATCAGATCGGGAATATCGTATCTGCCATCCAGGAGATTACGAATCAGACGCAGCTGTTATCGCTTAACGCTTCTATCGAAGCGGCGCGTGCAGGCGACCAGGGCAGAGGGTTTGCGGTTGTCGCCAATGAAGTGAAGAAGCTCTCCGAGCAATCGGCAGATTCGGCAGCTGAAATTACGGCCTTGATTCGGGAAGTCCAAGAAACAACGAAACGCGCGGTGCATGCGATGAATCAAGGGGTGAGCGATGTCGAAATCGGCTCCGATCTGATCAATGAAGCTGGTGAAGTATTTGGCCGCATGTCGGCAACGTTCCAAGAAATCTCGAGTCAAATTCAAGAAGTATCCGCTGCTTCCGAGCAAATGTCGGCGGGCACGGAAGAAGTTACGGCTTCCATGACCGAGATTGTGACGATGACCCAGTCTACCCATAGCCATTCCCAAAATATCTCGCAAGGCGCGCACAAGCAGCTTGCTTCGATGAAGGACATCTCGGCTTCCGCCGAAGATTTAAGCCATATGGCGCAGCATTTGCAGGAAGTGCTGTCGAAGTTTCGAACAAACTAGCATTTTTTTGATTGTTAAGGCTAATAATGGTACAGTATTTGGGGATAGCCATCCTTATAAATTGTACAAGGAGAGATCTAGATGTCAGTTGATGCTTATTTGAACTTTAATGGGAATTGCCGTGAAGCGGCGGAGTTTTACGCTGAAGTATTTGGACTAGACAAGCCAAAGCTTATGACATTTGGCGAAGTCCCTCCCAACCCGGAATATCCATTGCCTGAAGAAGCGAAAAACATGATCATGCACACTCGCTTGAATATTGGCGGCAGCAACGTGATGTTCTCCGACGTATTCCCTGGCATGCCGTTTACGGTTGGCAACAACATTACTCTGGCTTATGTCGAGGAAGAAGAAGACAAAATCCGTGCGGCGTTTGACCGTCTGAAAGTAGGCGGCACGATCGTTATGGAGCTGCAGGAGACTTTCTGGAGCAAATTGTACGGTCAAATCACGGATAAATTCGGCATCCAATGGCAGTTTAATCTTGGAATAAGCGAATTCTAATACTCTTCTAACAAATAGGGGGACCAGTCGTCTGTTCAAGGACAGGCACTGGTTCTTTTTTAATTTCAGTATTTCATTACCGGAACAAATGTTCTATAATTGCATTATGACAACGACAAAGAGATTATCGAAGAGAGGTACTCCATTGGCTGAGCCGTTAAAAAATATGTATGATGAAGCCTTCCTGCGTCAGTTCGCGGATAAGGTGAAGTTCGCTTATCCTTCTTTTGAACGTGAAGCTTTTGTAGCTGGCGTAATGAATGAAGATTGGGAAAACATGCAGCTGAAAGGGAGGATTAGACAAATTGCAACGGTACTGGGAGAGCGTCTGCCATCCCAATACAAGGATGCTCTAGCTGTCTTATATGCGATTTGCGAGGATTGTGCCGGGTTCCCTTATTTATTTTTCCCGGATTTTGTAGAGGTGTACGGAGGAGCGGAGGAGCATTGGGAGTTGTCCATGCAAGCTCTGGAGCGGTTCACGCCGAAGTCTTCCGCTGAATTCGCCGTCCGCGTATTCCTCATCCGGGATCCGGAGCGAATGATGCGCCAAATGCTTGCATGGGCGAATCATTCCAATGAACACGTGCGCCGGTTAGCAAGCGAAGGCTGTAGACCGCGTCTGCCATGGGGACAGGCCCTTCCGGTCTTCAAGAAAGATCCGTCGCCGTTATTGCCGGTGTTGGAGCTGCTTAAGGCAGACCCGTCGCTATATGTGCGCAAGAGCGTGGCAAACAACTTGAACGATATCGCCAAAGATCATCCGGATCTTGTGCTTGAGATCGCCGGCCGCTGGCAGGGACATCATCCTCATACAGATTGGATCATCCGGCATGCTTGCAGAAATCTTGTGCGCAAGGCGCATCCCGCGGCACTTGCACTATTCGGTTATGCGATGTCCGAGGAATCCGACCCGATTGTGACTTCGGCAGATCTTGAGGTCCGGCCTTCCGCGCTGGAGATTGGGGATAGCAGCAGACTGGAATATTCCATTCAGGTACAAGAGGGTGAGCCATTGCATCTGCGGATTGAATACGGGATAGATTTTGTGAAATCCAGCGGCAAGACGTCCCGCAAGTTGTTCCTGCTCTCAGATAAAACCGTACCCGGAGGTTCATCCCTATCGGGAAGCAAAGTCCACCGCTTCGCGGATTTATCGACAAGGCGCCATTATGCGGGTGAACACCGTATTGTGCTGATGGTTAACGGCGTGGAAACGGCAAGCACATCCGTAATGCTGAATGTTTCCACAAATAGGCAAGAGTAAGAAGAAGAGCTATGCTGAGGCTGTTAGGCCTTAAGCATAGCTCTTTGTTTTCAACTGGTAGAAAGCTGTAGGGTACACGGTATAAGCTTCGCCGACAAGCTGAAAGCCATGTAGCTCGTATAGCTGTCTTAGAGGCGGGCGATCCGATGCGCAGTCCAGCTTGAGGTAGCTTTTGTTCAGGGAGGACGCGCGTTTTTCGGCAAATGCAAGCATGCTGCCAACTAAGCCAGTCTTCGCATATTGCCGTCTAATGCACAACTTGTGAATATACAAAGCATCGCCAAATCGATCCTCCGGCCAGAAGAAGCTGTCCTCTTCTTGCAAGATCATTACCGCAGCAACTTTCCCATCCTCAAAGGCAGCATAAAAATTGTCTATGGTTAGCCCGTCCATCAATCGTTGAACGGTCAGATCGGATTCACTCCACATTGGCGTGGAATGTTTGGCAATCCACCTTGCCCCTTCGATTAATACCTCAATAAATAAATCAAACTCGGATGGGTAAATATTTCGAATCGTCAGTTCCATTGTGCAGCCCCTTCAATTAATAAGAAATCATGCCGCCGCGTTCATCAAATACGGCCGTAGGATTCCACGCGACTTCCCACAGGTTATTCTCCGGGTCGGCGAAATACGCCGTTCGGCCTCCCCAGAAAGCATCGCTAGGTTCCCGCAGAACCGTTCCGCCAATCTCCCGGATTTGTTCCATTATCTTGTCAACTTGAGAAGGCTCGTCAACGTTAATGGCAAAAGTTACGGGCCGGTAGGAATTTCTGTCCTGGTTAAAGGTGATGCCCGCGTCCTTCGCTAATTCCTCGATTGGAAAGAGAGACAATATGACGCCTGCCGTTAGAAACGAAGCATAATTGTCCGAACTCGTAGCGGGTTCTTCCCACCCTAAACGTTGATAGAAAGCGCGGAGCGAAGGCAAATCGTAAGCTCCGATCGTTAATAAGCTAACTCGCTGCGGAATCATTATCTCTTGTCCTCCTAAATAAATGGAATATGCCTCCAATTATATCGTTTGCTATTTTGGCGTGGCAATAGGGATTTGCGATTAGGTAGTTATGATAAAACGCTTTTCCACGTAAATATGTAGGTAATAGGAAGTAATGTTATCGGCGAGTTTCATGCAATCGGGTAAATAAAGGGGGGAGTAAGTTGAAACGCCGCAAATCAAATAAAGGCGGTTCGGGAACCTCGAGATCTGGCAGGATCATCATGAAAGGATTCGGAGAAGAGACAGAAACGGTACTCGTGCTTCTTCAAGAGCTTCGAGCGATTATTCCGGTTGCCTTGCAAGAACATCCACCCGAGCAGATCGTGGCATTATTGCAAAATATTTTGATCCGGCTGTTGAATATAACGGAAGGTTCCAAAATAAAAAACGCGAATAAAGCCCGCTTGATCGCGAGGCTGGAGCTTGCTATCGTGGCCGCAAAAGTGACTCCTTTTGTACCCATGAGCGTAGCCATTTCGCTTCAGCAGCTGATGAACGTATTGTTGTCCATTGTAAAACAAGGATGTTTGGATCCTAAATATACAGGCAAGTTGTTTACGATTATTACGTCGATTCAAGTGATGATCACGCATGCCATGCGTTGTCATTGCAAGCCGGGTCCAACAGGCGCTACGGGTCCTGCCGGACCTGCGGGACCTCAAGGAATTCCGGGGCCGGCCGGACCGCAAGGACCGCAAGGGATTCAAGGACCGGTAGGAGCGCAAGGACCGCAAGGGATTCAGGGCGCAATCGGTGTGACTGGAGCAACCGGGGAGATAGGGTCAACGGGTGCAGCAGGGGTTACAGGACCAACAGGAGCCACGGGCGTTGGTACAACAGGGGCAACGGGAGCAACTGGTGTGACGGGACCAACGGGCAGCGGTGGTGGGGATACTGGAGAAACGGGTGCGACGGGCGCGACAGGAGTAACAGGAGCGACGGGAGCAACGGGGTTTGGATTGATGGGAGTCACTGGCGCGACAGGTGCGACTGGGGCAACAGGAGCAACTGGGGAGACTGGTGCGACAGGAGTAACAGGAGCAACTGGGGAGACAGGAACAACGGGAGAGACAGGGGCAACAGGAGCGACGGGAGCATCCGGGGAGACTGGTGCAACGGGGGCAACAGGAGTAACGGGAGTAACTGGTGCGACGGGAGCAACTGGGGAGACAGGAGCAACCGGAGCGACGGGAGTAACAGGAGCGACAGGGGCAACCGGGGCAACAGGAGCAACAGGAGCAACAGGAGCAACGGGCGAAACGGGAGCCACCGGGGCAACAGGAGCAACCGGGGCAACAGGAGTGACAGGAGCCACAGGCGCGACGGGAGCAACCGGGGCAACGGGTGCAACGGGTGCGACAGGTGAAACAGGAGCCACAGGGGTAACGGGAGCA
>NZ_BSSQ01000024.1 GCF_030161375.1 Paenibacillus glycanilyticus | reverse complement strand
CGAATACTAATCGGTCGAGGGCTTATCCTAAAACAACCCACAAAGTGAAGCGTAGGCTTCGCGGAGAATTCCGATTACTTTGCGGGGGCCCCGGTGTGAAACCGGAAAACTTAAGGAATTCAAACTTTCGCATCCAGTTTTCAAGGCGCAAGCTTTGAACAAGTTTTAAACATGCGCGTATGGCGGAATTGGCAGACGCACCAGACTTAGGATCTGGCGGGCGACCGTGGGGGTTCAAGTCCCTCTACGCGCACCAACCTTACAAATGACTAAACTCGATCTTAACGGATCGAGTTTTTTTTCGTTATGCGGCTTAATTAACTGTGCTGTTTACGGTAATCATTAGGAGTCTTCCCGAATTCCTTTCTGAACACATAGGAGTAGTAACTAGCGCTTTGAAACCCGCAAGATAAAGCGACCTCACTGATGGATCTGCCAGTCCCCACCAGCAACTCACAGCTTTTCTTCAGACGGTAATTTGTAAGGTACTCATTTGGCGCTTGTCCAATATGTTCTCCAAACAGGTTGCAGCAGCGAGATCTGCTTACGGAACCCGAAGATGCTATATCATCAAGCGTGATCTTATTTTCATAATTCGCATGAATAAATGAGGTCATCATCCAAATATATGACCAAGCGTGATCAATCTTTATTTTATGATTTCTCGCTTTGATATGACCGCCTGTCGCTGCACATAACGATACAGCTAGCGATAGCAATAGAAGAGGGTTGCGGCTCTGGCTGTGCATTTCGGCGTATAGCCGATCTATGCTGGTAAGAACCTCATTTTGCCAAGAACAATCCTCTTTAAGGACCATATAATCCTCCGTGTTATCTCCAAACTTCTCTTCCCAATATTCTGTCCCAATCCAGCTCTCGTTCCCAATTAACGAAGGATGAATACATACCACGAAGTAAGTGCAATCTGACATATCGGAAGAATATCCGTAATGGAGCCGTTTGCTATTGACGAATATCCCTTGCCCTTTTTCTAACAGAACGGTCTCTCCTTGTACGTAAAAGCTCATATACCCGTCTAAAACAGAGATAAATTCAAGATCGGAGTGCCAATGGCAAGCTGCTTCGAGTTTATCGAACTGAATTAAGGTCCCTTTCGCGACTCTGAGTTTAAGATTCGCTAAATTGTAGTCAACCTGTTCAGAAAGATCAGAAAAGACGTCTAGCTGCAATGAATAGTCCTCCCAAGAAAAATACGATTTTGATATTATTATACGCGATTTTTATGGTAATCCAATGAAATTTGTACTATTTTTAAATAGTAATTCATTTGGGGAGAAGGTTTGTCATGTGGCGTAAGAATTTCAATCAGCAGTTGATTCGTTTGGTGATACCAATTGCTTTGCAGAATCTCATTTCTGCTTTGGCTGTAACCGTAGATGTCGTCATGTTGGGTTTTATCAATCAATCTGCGATGTCTGCCGTTTCGCTAGCGGGTCAGGTAACGTTTGTGCTAACGTTATTTTATATGGGTCTCGCTGCAGGCGTAGGGATCTTAACCGCACAATATTGGGGCAAAAAAGATGTACAAACGATTGAACGCATCTTAAGTATTGGATGCTTGTATTCTTTGGCCGTTTCCGTCTTGTTCTTTGGGATATCCGTATTCATACCCGATGTGCTGATGAGCTTATTTACAGTTGACGGGGAACTGATTCGCTACGGCTCCAAATTCCTGCAGATCCTTTCTTTTTCCTACTTGGTAGGCGGCATCTCACAGATGTATTTCAGTGTTGTAAGAAGTATGGAGAATGCGCGTTTGAGTGCTTGGATAAGTTCCGTGTGCCTCGTTCTCAATATTGTTCTTAATGCTATTTGTATTTTTATTCTGTATCCAAACGATCCCGATAAAGCTATAATTGCAGTTGCGTTATCGACCGTGGTAGCTCGTATTATCGAATTTGGCTGCTGTATCGCTCACTCCGTTAAGGGTAAGGGGGGAATTAAGTTCAAATTTAGAAGGCGTGATACAATACAACGAAAGCTGCAAAAAGATTATTTGAAATATACTTTCCCAATTCAAGGGAATTATATGGTATGGGGATGTGCGATTACGGCAACAGCCGCGATATTTGGCCATATCAACGCAGACATGGTAGCTGCGAACTCTGTAGCTAGCGTTGTTAAGAATTTAATGATCGTCTTATGCGGAGGCATTGCAAGCGGGGGTTCCGTTCTAATCGGAAAATATTTGGGCAACGGCCAGATAGAGATGGCTAAGAATGCTGGAAATGTGATAACATTCTATTCTATTGTATTTGGCGTCTTGGCAGGCATTATGACGTTAATCGTTAAACCATTCGTTGTTCAAGTCGTAAGTTTAGATGCTGAAGCGCAACATTATTTAAGCGGGATGTTATTTATTTGTGCTTACTACTGTATCCCAAAATCAATTAACTCCGTAACGATCGGAGGGATATTTGTTGCGGGAGGTGATTCCAAGTTTGGATTCTGGTGTGATTTGATCGTTATGTGGGGCATCATTTTGCCTTTGGGTTATTTAAGCGCCTTTGTATGGCAGCTCCCGCCGATAGCCGTGTTCGCCATTATCTGTTTAGACGAAGTGATAAAGGCACCGATTGCCCTCATTCGTTATCGTCAATCCAAATGGCTAAATAATATTACACGAGATTTTTCTGCAGCAAGATAATCAGTTACTGCTCACAAAACAACTAACATGAGGTGCGAAAAATGAACATTAAAGAACAACTTCACAACGGTAGTTTATATTTGCCTGGAAATGAGGAGCTGGCCAAAGAGCAAACTCTGTGTCTGGATCGTCTATATGATTTCAACCGGACGCGGCCAACCGAATACGAAAAAAGAGTAGCAATGATGAAAGAAATGTTTGCCGAGATCGGCGAGAATTGTTATATTGAACCGCCGTTCCATTCCAATTGGGGCGGTAAGCATGTACATTTCGGCAAAAACATTTATGCGAACTTTAATTTGACGCTGGTTGATGATACCCACATCTATGTTGGAGATTACACCATGTTTGGACCAAACGTTACCGTGGCAACGGCCGGTCATCCGATCCAGCCAGAACTACGGCAACAGGCGTATCAATTTAATGCTCCCGTTACAATCGGGAAAAATTGCTGGATTGGCGCGGGAGCGGTTTTGCTGCCAGGCGTTACGATTGGTGATAACACGGTTATCGGCGCAGGAAGCATCGTGACAAAAGATCTTCCATCGAACGTAATCGCAGTCGGAAATCCATGCAAGGTGCTGCGGGAAGTTTCCGATCATGACAAAGAGTATTATTTCAAAGATCGGAAAATTGATTACTCTGATTTGGGTTAATAATTAGCCATTCCATGAACTGAACCATCACTGAAGCGGCCGAGGGGCGACCACCCTGAGGCCGCTTTATTATTGGGCTGATTGCCTACAACGAACCAAACTGATTGAATATGTCCAAACTGCTTATTCAGCGAAAAGACGATAAAACGGCGTTTTCTCCCGTAGATGGGGTTCGGTTTACCATGTCATGATTCGATTACGGTTTGTACGGTAGCAGTTGAAATCGCTTTCAAGTTCACGGACCGAAATTAATTGAATCGAGGGAGTTCATATGAGACAAATCACTAGAACCCGCGCAGCTTCCATCTGCAGCTTGAGTTTGCTTGCCGCGTTGACGGCCGCTTGCGGGAACGACAACAACCATTCGTCCAATAATTCAGAGTCCCCATCCGCATCCGCATCAACAAATGCATCCTCGCCTGCGGCGAGCGAACAATCGAAAGATCCCGTAACGATATCGCTTACCGAGCCGGACCTTGGACGGGTATGGAAAGACGATAACGCGGCGACGAAAGAGTTGGAAACGAGAACGAACGTTAACCTGAAGGTGACCATGTATCCAAACAATGATTTCAATAGCAAATATACGGTCCTTGCCGCCTCCGGCGACATTCCGGATCTTAGCCGTCTTGGCGGCTTCGACTATCAGAACTATGCGGATCAAGGACTGTTTATGGATCTGACGGATTTAATCGATAAGTACGGTCCGAATCTGAAGCAGAACATTCCCGCGGATCTGTGGGATCTGACGAAATACAAAGGCAAACAATTCGTCATTCCATACGAGAACGTCGCAGGTAAAGAGGTCCCGGTCGTGCGGAAGGACTGGCTCGATAAACTGCAGTTAAAGGCGCCTACGAACCTGGATGAATTCGAAGCCATGTTGAAAGCGTTTACGTTTAACGACCCGGACGGCAATGGGAAGAACGACACGTACGGCATGGGGATTACGAACTCTTACAGCGAGACATTTATGCCGATCTTCGGCGCTTATGGAATCGCTCCCGGCTTGTTCGGCGGCAGCACGCCGATGGCTAGCTACGTCAAAGACAATACGATCGTTCCTGTTGCGGTATCCCCAGAGTACAAAGCGGCCCTTGAGTACATTAAGAAGCTGTGGGACGAAAAAGTCGTTGACCCTGAGTTGTTCACGATTAAGTCGGACCAAGCGTTGCAAAAAGTGGCTCAAGGCAAGATTGGTTACTTTAACGCCTGGTGGTCGATCGCTCCTCAGCAGCTGACTCAACAGTTGAAGATGAACGAGATCGTACCGGAAGCGAAGTGGGATCCGATACTGCCCGGCTTGACGGGACCAGATGGCAAGAGCGGCATGTACTCCTTCGGCAACGTTGGTGCCGGCATGGCGATATCCGCGAAGTCGAAACATCCGGAAGAAGCTATTCAGTTCCTCGATTATCTGTCCACGCAAGAAGGTTGGGAGCTGGCGCGGTTGGGCGTAAAAGGCACGCATTATACGGAGTGGACTGCGCCAAGAACGGATGAAGGGCAGAAGGCATACGACGAGAAGTGGCTTGATCCGCTCAGCCAAATCGTTTCCCGCGTAGATCTAGTGCAAAAACTCGGAGAAGCAACAAAGGATCCGGTGGAAATTGAGAACAACCGCTTTATTAATGCAGCTTCGAGCTACACGCTGTACCAGGACGTTTTCTACGGCGTACCGCTCACGGATGAGCACAAAACTTACGGCGCTGACGTAGCGAAGTTTGAAGAGGAAATGTTCATTAAGTTCGTCACCGGCAAAGAGTCGCTCGACAAGTGGGACGACTACGTCGAGGCTTGGAAGAAAAAGGGCGGCAAGTCGGTTCTGGATTCCAAAGTTGCGAAGTACAACGAGTTGAAGGGAACGCAAATGGTTTCCGGCGTATAAGACCATCACAACACGGATGCCGGGATATCGCTTAAGATGCCCGGTATTTCGTGTTAAATAAGGGAGAGTTCGATCGTGAGAAAACGTATGTCGTTCCTCGTACTTGTGCTTTGGATCGCATCGCAATTCTTGCTAGCGCTTCCGATTCAGGCTTCCTCTGATTCCGTATTACCCGACTTGCCAGCCATTACGATCGAAGGGGAACAGTATACTTCGGTCAACCAGACAACGGTGCCAAAGAGCGAGAGGGATTCGTTAAGGGGCAACAGCACGGAACTAAGCAATAACGATTTTCTGTTCTTCAAAAGTTTGGCGGGGGCTTCGATTCCCGAGAGCGGGTACATCGCGGACTACGAGTTCAACGTATCCGTTCCGGGAACGTACGGACTGGACATCGTGGCTTCGCCAATTAGCATGGGCCATGTTTCGCCATATCAAATCAAGATTAACGATGGTGAATACTACGACGTTAATGCTTCTGCTGCCACCCAAACGGGTCAACTATCATCGCCGGCCAATTTGTTCTACAAATATAAGCTGCTTCCGGTGACGCTCCACGAAGGAACGAACAAAATTTCTTTCCGGATTCAAAGCGGTAGGCAACAGGATGGGCGACTATACTTCTTCTTGGATGCCATGCAGCTTACAAAACTGCCTTGGGGATTGCATGGCATAAGCGCCGATGCGCCAAATCTTTTGTTCCAAGAGAGCGACGACAAGCAGGTTACGATTGATTTCACGGATGACTCAAGCCAAGGACATAACCTTTACTACCAAGTCGAAGACTACTTCGGTACCGTTGTCGCACAGAATCGCGTTGCCTTCACCGAAAACGTCCCTTCTTATACTTTCACTTTGCCGCAGCTGCAACGCGGCCACTATACGATTACCGCGGAAGCGGACGAGAACGGTCAACCGATTCAACAATACTTATCGGTCGTTATGGATCATTCCGAGCGCCGAACGGTTCAAGATTCACCCTTCGCGGTAGATGCTGCCGGCGGGTCCTTATTTCCTGCCGCGGATGCGCCGGACTATGCTCGAGCAATCTGGTTGACGGGCGTCGATTACGTCCGCGAGCGGATGCATTGGAACTCGATCAGCAGCGCTCCGGGTACTACGGATTTCAGTAAGTACGATCCCTACAACGAAGCATACGCAAATTACGGCATCCGTGTGCTGGAGCTTAACCATATTGCGCCGACATGGGCCAAGGACGCGGGTAAAAACTTGCCTCGAAATTTGCTGGACGCGTACGAATTGGCCAAATCTTCCGTCTCGCATTACGGAAGCCAATCGGATTGGGAGTTCTGGAACGAGCCGGACATCGGCTATACGGCTGAAAGCGAACCGGCCGACCAATATGCCGCCTTCCTGAAGGCGACGACCATCGCCGCAAGAGATGCAGGCGTGCCCACGCAAGTCGCGCTGGCCGGCATCGCTTATCCGCCGGGAAATTACGTGGAACAGCTTATGCAGAATGATATTGCCGATTATATCGATATTTATAACTTTCACGGTCATCGCAACGACAACGAAAACACTAAAATTTTAGATACGCCTCCAACCTTTGCCGTTAACGCCGAAATGATCAAAGGGTATGGATTGGACGGGAAACCGATCTATGTCACCGAATCCGGTATTTCGCTGAAGTTCAATAACGGGGACCAAACGTTGACGAAAGAGCAGCTTCAGACACAGGCCAGATACTTGGCGACGTCGACAATTGAATCCATCGCGATGGGAGTCGACAAACATTTCTGGTTCGTATTCCCTTATTATCTGGAGAACGGCATGTCGTGGGGAAGCTTCTCCTCGCAAGGAACGCCTTACGCCTCGATTAACGCGGAAGCCGCTATGACAAACGCGTTGGGCGAAGCCGTCTATTTGGGTCAGCTGCATAATATACCCGAGGGCGTGAAGAGCTACGCGTTCAAGGACGGAACGGATAGCATAGTCGCCTATTGGAGCGAGAACGATACTTCTCTGACCTTGCATGCGGGAAAAGGCAATGCGCTCTTGACCGACATTATGGGCAGGGAGCAGCAAGTCGCTTCTTCTTCCGGAGATTATGATTTGATGTCGGGGCCGGACATTCACTATTTGCGCATATCGGGCAATTGGCCAGGTTTGTCTAACCCTGCATATGCCGTACCTACGCCTCATGCGCCCGCGCTCGATGCGGCGGAGCGGGTGGTGCTTGTACAAAGGTATCCGGAGTCTGCCGCGGTAAAAGCCAAGACAAACGGGTATTCGCTAGATAAGCTAGCGAATACGGAAGTTAACCTGGATGTTTACAACTTCAACGCTGCTCCGATGAGCGGAACGATTACGGGCACCACATACGGCGGCTGGAATTTATCTGATCCGTCTCAAGAGGTGACGATTGCTCCTTACTCCATGGAGACCTTAACGTTTAGCTTGACCGGCAGCGATGCCGTGGCTGCTGACGTAAAGTTCCCGGTTGTTTTCCAAGGAGCATTTGATGGTCATTCGACCTCCAAGTCGATAACAATGATTGCTTCAAATGAGAACAAGATCGTCGAGCCAAACGTGTTGGTGCCGGCATATGACGATCCTGCTCAATGGGCAACGAATCTGTCTGCCGGCTCGAGCAGTACGATGACTACGCCTTCGCCGGGAGAAATTCAATTTAACTACAACTTCGGCAGTGGGGATAAGTGGACGTATCCGCGGTTTACGTTGCCGCCTGGCGTAACCTTTGCCGATTCGGAAGGGATTACGTTTGACGTTTATTTTGATGCCCCGGTGGACGGCGTCGTGATTCGGAGCTTTATGTACGAGAACAACGGAGCGGAATATTTCACTTCCGCGGGTATTGTTCCGACGGGTGGATGGCAATCTGTGAAGATCCCTTGGTCGGACTTCGCGACCTTTGGCACTCCGGACGACAACTTCCATCTTGATCCGGATCAGATTAATAAGTTCAGCATTGGCATCAACTCCAGAACGGCGACTCAGGTGTCCTATAAAGTAAGAAATTTAGGCGTATACGTGCAGCCTGATTCTGGGATGTACAGCAAAATCGCCAATATCGCACCGGCTCCAAGCGATGAAGTAACGGCAGGAACGGTAACGATCTCAGCCGAGCTTGTGCAAGGAGAGATACCGATTGACACGGGTACCGTTCAAGTATTGGTAGACGGCGCACCGGTCACGCATCAAATAAGCGGTCAGACCGTTACGGCAACCGCGCAGCTTACTTCCGGTGATCATGCGTTATTGGTGAAGGGGTTTGATGTGAACGGAAGGCTGGTCTCGGCTCAGTCGAACGTTACCGTCATAACAGCGACAGAGCCTGAACCAGCTAAATCAGCCAACGATATCATCACCGAAACAATCGCTTACATCAGTAATTATTTAGTAGCGAACGGCCGTAATCCGCTCATCTCCAAGTTGGAAAATGTTAGTGATTCTTTAAGCAAGGGAAACAGCAAGGCCGCGATTAATCAACTGAACGCATTCGCGAATAGCACGGAAGCGCAAAGAGGCAAGAAGTTGACGCAAGAGCAAGCGGATTATTTGATATGCCAAGCCACAGCGATCAAGAACACGATTCGGCTGGAGTAAGACAGGGGCGAGACGAGGTTCGAACAAAGTATGGACAATGGGGACCGCTCAGGTGGTCCCTTGTTCTTTCAATACACCAAATCAATTCTTTTTATCCAATCCGCTTAATCAGCGAAAAGGCTAGAGATCCGCGCTTTCTCCGCTAGCTCGATCCCAGATCGGGTGGGATGATACGAATGCGGCTAAAGACGACTAATATAGAAATCGCTTACAACAAAAAACTCTGAAGGAGTGGATGGAAGTTGAAATCTAGTGCAAGCCAGAGCATATATGCGAATCCGGCGCAGGTACAAGTGCCGGTGCGGAAAAAGCGCAAATTCAAAAACGTCATGAAACGTTACGGTTCGCTTTACGCGTTGTTTGTTCCTGTACTCGCGTATTATGTCATTTTCCATTATGCGCCGATGATCGGCGGTATTATTGCGTTCAAAGATTACAATTTCATGGACGGCATCTACGGCAGTCCGTGGGCGGGTTTGAAGCATTTTAATAGATTTATCGAGAACGGGGATTTCTGGGTCGTCTTTAACAATACGATCGTTCTGGCGTTCTACCGGACTTTATTTGGGTTTCCAGCTCCAATCCTATTCGCCGTGTTGATGTACGAGATGCGATTTGCCAAGTGGCGGCGTGTGTTCCAAACGATCTCCTATTTGCCGCATTTTGTGTCTTGGGTCGTCGTATACGGCTTGATGTACAACTTCTTCTCGGAGACGGGTCTCATAAACGCGCTGCTGAAGTCGGCGTTCGGCGATACGGTTCCGTTCCTTTCTTCGACCGAATATTTCCGTACGATGTTTGTTGGAAGCGCGCTCTGGAAGGAGATTGGGTGGAACGCGATTATTTTCCTGGCTGCATTAACCAAGGTCGATCCGCATCTATATGAAGCGTCTGCGATGGACGGGGCAAACCGCATGCAACGTTTGTGGCATATCACGCTTCCCGGTATTCGCAGCGTCATCAGTATCATGTTCATCATGAGCTTGGGCGGTTTGCTAAGCGTGAGCTTCGAACAAGTTCTCGTCATGATCAACCCTCAAGTATCGTCGGTTGCGGAAGTGCTGGATTACTATATCTATCGGGTTGGTCTGCTGAATATCAACAACTTCAGCTATGCGGCGGCCGTAGGCTTTTTCCGTTCGGTCATTGCGCTGCTGCTTGTTGTAATTGCAAACCGGTTGGCCAAGAAAATCGATGAGGAGGGCGGGATATGGTAGGACGTACCGGCAATCTCACCAAGCCCGGAAAGACAGACTACTTCATATGGGCGTTCTTGACGATCGTTGGCATTACGACATTGTATCCGTTTCTGAATGTATTGTTCGTTTCGTTTGCAAACATGAAAGATATCGTAGAGAACAACGGGATGCTTCTATATCCCAAGTCCATCCATCTCGACAGCTACCGTTATGTCATTCGATATTCGGGGTTGCTACACGCCTATGGGGTAACAATCTTCATTACGGTCGTCGGCACCTTGATCAACCTGATCATGACTTCGCTTGGCGCGTACGTCTTGTCAAACCGGGATTTACCCGGCCGGAACGGGATGATGATGATCGTGCTCATCGCAATGCTGTATAGCGGCGGACTTATCCCGTCCTATCTCGTCGTTCGATCGCTGCATCTGGTCGATACCGTATGGGCGTTGATTCTCCCTTCCGCCATTAATGCATGGCTCTTGATTCTTATGCGCAACTTCTTCCAAGGAGTTCCGACGGAATTAAGAGAATCGGCCCGAATAGATGGTTGCTCCGAGCTTGGGATCATGTTTCGAATTATGCTGCCGTTATCGCTGCCGATTATCGCCACGCTTGCCCTTTTTTACGGAGTAGGGCATTGGAACGAATATATCAACGTCATTATTTATATTAACAATCCGGATTTATCCACGTTACAGCTCATTTTGCGTAAAATGTACACGTTTTCCATCGACCAGCTAAGCGGTGATAGTCTACCTCCCCCGGTCGAGACGATTCGTGCCGCAACCATCATGATGTCAGCGTTGCCGATTGTGCTCGTCTATCCATTTCTACAGAAGTACTTTGTCCAAGGCTTGATGGTAGGTTCTGTTAAAGGATAAAAGACTAGGTGATAAACAAGACTTTGGCTTATAATGAAAAAAATAACACTCAGAGGGAGGGGAGCTCAGAACAATGATGAAAAAAAACGCGTTGTTCACCCTGTGCTTTACCATCGTCTGGGTTACCGGTTGCGCTAGCGGCAGTTCCTCATCGGCAGGGTCCATTCCGATCGATGAAGATTCCAAGCAAAATTCTACCGTGTCGCTCTCTATCATCCAGCCCGACCTCGGTCGGGTATGGAAGGACGACAATCCGGCTACCAAAGAGCTGGAAGAGCGTACGGGCGTCAAACTGAATGTCACGATGTACCCGAACAACGACTTCAATAGCAAATATAACGTGCTTGCCGCATCCGGGGACATCCCGGACATCAGCCGTCTGGGTTCCTTCGATTATCAGAATTATGCGGATCAAGGTCTCTTCCTGGACTTGTCGGAATACTTGGACCGCTACGCGCCGAATTTGAAAAAGAATATCCCGGCTGATTTATGGGAGCTTACCAAATATAAGGGAAAGCAATATGTCATCCCTTACGAAAATGTTGCGGGCAAAGAGGTACCTGTCATTCGAAAGGACTGGCTAGACAAGCTCAATCTGAGCATGCCGACGAACTTGGACGAATTCGAAGCCATTATGAAAGCGTTCACGTTTGATGACCCGGATGGCAATGGCCAAAGCGACACGTACGGGCTAGGCGTCGCGAACACTTATAGCGAGACGTTTATGCCGATCTTTGGCGCGTTTGGCATCGGGCCGGGTTTTATTGGCGGCAGCACTCCGATGGCTAGTTATGTCAAAGGGGAAAGGATCGTTCCCGTTGCGATATCGCCGGAGTATAAGGCGGCTATTGCCTATATTAAGAAACTATGGGACGAGAAGGTCATCGATCCCGAATTGTTCACAATGAAGTCCGATCAATCGTTAATGAAAGCGGCGCAGGGCAAGATTGGCTATTTCAACGCCTGGTGGTCAATTGCTCCGCAGCAGTTGATGCAGCAACTAAAAATGAACGAAATCGTTCCGGGTGCAAAATGGGCCCCAATTCTGCCTGCCCTAGCTGGTCCCGACGGCAAGAGCGGCATGTTTTCCTTCGGCAAGATCGGTGCAGGGATCGCGATATCCGCAAAATCCGGGCATCCGGAAGCTGCTGTTCGATTCTTGGATTACTTGTCTACGCAAGAAGGATGGGAACTGGCGAAATTCGGAATTAAAGGGACTCATTATACGTCCGCGACCGAGCCAAGAACGACGGAAGGTCAGCTAGCTTACGACGA
The DNA here is from genome assembly GCF_030161375.1 of Paenibacillus glycanilyticus. GTDB lineage: Bacteria > Bacillota > Bacilli > Paenibacillales > Paenibacillaceae > Pristimantibacillus > Pristimantibacillus glycanilyticus_B. The sequence goes on along the minus strand of NZ_BSSQ01000024.1, from coordinate 113,682 downwards.
GAAGTGGCTGGACCCGCTCAGCCAGATCGTATCCCGCATCGATCTGGTCCAGCAGATGGGAGCTGCCACGAAGGATCCGGTAGAGAGGGAGAACAACCGCTTTATCGATGCCGCTTCGAACTATACGTTGTATTCGGATATTTTCTACGGAATTCCGCTTACCGAAGAATATAAGACTTATGGCGCCGAAGTAGCGAAATACGAGGAAGAGATGTTCATTCAGTTTGTTACAGGCCGTGAGCCGCTGGATAACTGGGGCGACTACGTCGAGACGTGGAAGAAGAAAGGAGGCAAATCGGTATTTGACTCCAAGGTAGCGAAGTACAACGAACTTAAGGGTACCCGATTAATTGCAGGGATATAGGGGATCTGCGAATGATGAGACGCAACTATTCGGCTTAGCATGGGGAGGAGAATCATCTATGAATAGAAGAAGATGGCGCTTCATGCAGAGCAGCTTATATGAATACTTCTATTATTTCTTGGCATTATCTTTATTGGTTGCGTTTACATCAGGCGGTGCCCTGTACTACTCGTCCTCGAAGATTCTGTGGAAGGACGCGATCCAGTCGAACAGCAATACGCTACAGTTGCTGAAGAACGGCCAAGAGATCGTCCTATCCGAAGTCGATAAGGCGATGGAGGCCGTATTTCTGGATTCTACTTTTATGAACTATATGGAATACCAGAATAGCTCGGATATCTTAATGCAGCTGCGGATTCAGCAAAGATTAGACAGCGTCGTTCTGGCAACCGATTATATTCATTCGGTTTATATTTACTATACCGGACCCAAATTCGTTCTATCTTCCACATATGGCGCATTGCCGCTTGACCAGTTCAACGACCGCGCTTTTGCGGAATCTCTAGTCGGTCAATCCATCGATAAGTCGTTCGACCGTACCCGGGCATTGCCCGGAATCTCTTCGGTTCGGGACGAGACAGTCATTACCATCGTGAAGACATTGCCGATTATTCATAGCGGTACGCCTGCAGCTTACGTCGTCATGAACATTAAGAGTGATTATTTGATTAAAATCATGGACTCTCTCAACACGAATAAAGACGCTCAACTGGTCGTTACCGACCGGGATGGCCACATTCTATCGCAGAAAACCTCAGCAGACTCGCCGTCGATCGGCAATTTGCCGGGTGAATTCAATATCTCGTTATTGAAAGGCATCTCGGGCAGCATCTTTGCGACTGTACAAAATACGAAATCGCTTATCTGCTACGTGCAATCGGAATCAAGCGGTTGGAAATACATTTACACGATGCCAAAGTCGGCGATTACCAAGAGCCTGAACGTATGGAGCAAAGTTACGGTTATGATATGTACGCTTGCCATCTTGCTGAGTTTACTAGGATCGCTGCTGTTATCAAGGCGCATCTTTAATCCGCTTAACCGTCTATTGTATTTGCTCCGAGGGGCCTCGCGCGATGAGGTTCGATCCGTCGCGGACAACAGCAAGGAAATGGCGCAAATCGAGCATAACGTAAATCGGCTCATCGTTCACAACCAGGATTTGACGTTGCTGCTCAAAGATTACGAGAAGCAGAGCCGGAATAAATTTTTGTTGCGGCTTGCCGGCGGGGCCGAGACGGATTCGTCCCGAACGCAGGAACGCCTGGAATATTACGGAGTTGAACTTGATCCGGTTGGAAACTTTATTATCGTGATCGTCTCTCTGGACGACTTCACAAAATTCAGTCAGGAAGCACATGAATCTCAGCGCAACGAGCTGCTTGTAAAAGTAACCGAGCAGATTCAAACAGAGGCGTTTGTTGAGAGAACTTATTGGGGCTATCTGGTCGAAGCCGAGTCGAACGAGATGGTTCTCGTCCTCAACTCTCGCCATGCCGGTGATGAATTTGAATCCATTCGCGCCGAGCTGTATACGTGGCTGCGGGAACTTCACGAGAAGCTGCAGGCTGAATCTAAAATGACGGTTACGCTTGGCGTCAGCTCGGTCCATAGAGGATTAAACGAACTTGGCGAGTGTTATTCGGAAGCCGATTCCGCGGTTGGCCAAAAGCTGATTTATGGATATAACAACATTATTTTTTATGAAGAACGGCAAGCAGAGTCGGCCATCGCGTTGTATCCGCTCAAGATCGAGAAGCAACTGCTCACCTTTTTTAAGACGGGCAACCGTGAAGGCGTAACTCAAAGCCTGCTGGCCTTCGAAAGCCATATGGTGGAACATCATTCGAAGCAGCTTGAAGTTGTTAGACAATACTTCTTACAGCTATTCTCATCTTCCTTAAGGTGTATTTACGAGATTGATGCGAATCTCGGCTTTCAATCATCCATTCAGCAGCTCAGCTATACGGACCTGATCGAGCTGGAAACGATGCAAAGCATGGTGAAGTACATGCAGGTTCTGTACGATTTAATTCTTGACCAGCTGGATCAGAAGCGAAGCATGAAGAACAAAGAGTTAGTCACAAGCGTCACTGCGTACGTGGACGAGAATCTTGGCGCGGATTTGTCGATCGAGCGGCTCAGCGAACTATTTGCAATCAGTACCTCCCACTTGCGGAAAATTTATAAGGAAGAGACTGGCTTGACGCTTAAGGAAACGATAAGCGGCAAGCGGATTGAGAAAGCCAAGAAGTTGCTAAGCGAGCAGAACTTGAAAGTCCAAGACATTGCCTTGCAGGTCGGGTACTTAACGGTACAGTCGTTCGCCAAAGCGTTCAAGATGGAGACCGGCAAGACGCCGGGTGAGTATAGAGATCAAGCGCTTCGCGGGAACGGCATGGGAATATGGAAGATTTAAAATATCCTCCGAAGCGGGGAGGGAAGGGCTGACAAATTTCATGCAGCACGTAAAATTAGAGCAGATTCCTTCGCCAATTTTATTGAAAGGCGATGACCGGACCGCGTATCGGGATCCTGCGGTCCTCTTCGCCGACGGGTGTTTTCGGATGTTCTATACTTTAGTAGAGACGGAATCCGATGGTAAGGTGTACCTGTATACGGCAACGAGCGAAAGCCGGAACTTAATCGACTGGAGCGAGCCGCGCAAGCTGACGCCGAGGGATGCAGGTTTGAACTATTCTAGCCCCGGAAACGTTGTTCGGCAAGGAGATCGTTGGACGATGTGCTTGCAGACGTACCCGCGGCCTAACGGTGAGAAGTACGCGAACGAGTCGGCCCGTATCTTTGTCATGCATAGTTTGGACCTCGTTAACTGGACGAAACCGGAGCTGCTTAGACTGAAGGGGGACGATGTTTCCGTCGCGGAGATGGGACGGATGATCGACCCGTATCTCGTTGAGAGCAGGCAGGAGCCAGGCAAGTGGTGGTGCTTTTACAAACAGAACGGAGTCAGCATGTCGTACTCCTACGATTTGTTGGATTGGACCTACGCCGGACATGCGGATGCTGGAGAGAACGTATGCGTCATTCCCAGAGGGGATCAATATGTCATGCTGCATTCACCGAAGAACGGAATCGGCGTCATGCGTTCGAATGATCTTGTTCATTGGGTTCATGACGCTGGGCTGATTACACTCGGGCAACAGCAATGGGAATGGGCACGCGGTCGGATCACAGCCGGGTTCGTATGGGACGGCACTTCATTCGAAGGAATCGGCAAATACGTCATGTTTTATCATGGTACGGGACCGCAAGACGAAGAAATCATATTCGATACGCATGCTTGCATCGGGATCGCATGGAGCGAAGATTTGGTGCGGTGGCATTGGCCGACAGAAGGATCTTCCCCAATCTGACGGCTTACTAGGAGACGACTGCACTTACATCTCCTTATAATATTTAACGCGGTAGTAAGAGCTATATCCAAGTGAAAACAAATAGACGAAAATCAATAGCAATAAAACGGTTATATCTATACTCATTAAAGATAAGGCCGTAATTATTGGGATAAACATAAACGTCATCATGTCATATCCTTTTGCTTTTGCCCGATTGGTAATTGCCAGGTTACGTTCGTCCTTCTTCTCAATCTCTAGCTTCTTTGCCGCCGCGGGATTATGCTTCATGGCAAAGCCGGTCAAAATTTCTCCCATTCCGTGACCAAACATACCGCAACCAAGCCCAAAGCAGATAAAAGGCAAAGCTTGCAGCATGCCTTGGGGATCTTCAATGGTTTTGATGAAGTACAGACCGCCAGCTAGCAGGACTACGCTAGCCAACATAAGAAAATAAATCGATTTGTTCATACCTGTCCATCCTCCTCATAAATAAAAATTTCCTCGATACTCATACCGAAAAAACGAGCAATCTTGAACGCCAACAGGATGGATGGGTTATAACGTCCGTTTTCAAGCGAACCGATCGTTTGCCTGGATACCTCAAGAGCCGCTGCTAATTCTTCTTGTTTAATTCCGCGCTCTTTGCGTATTTCTTCTAAACGGTTGTTCAATACAGTCGCCCCCTCCCCATACGGAAAGTTAACTTTCCATGAAGCGAGTATATCGTTAAGTGCGATAAATGTAAAGCCTGCTTTCCATTTGAGGTTAAGGAGGCTTAGCAGAACCCCCCATTCCAATGGACTGGGGGGTTCTAAGCTTGCGTTTTGCGGTAACCGCTTGGCGTTTGACGGTAAGTTTGTTTGAAGACTCTCTCGAAATGGGGAACGGTATTAAATCCGGCTGCAAAGCATACCTCGGTAATCGTCAGTTCTGTGGAAGCAAGAAGAGATTTGGCAAATTGCAATCTTAATTGCTGTAAGTAAATTTGATAAGGAAGGCCTACTTGCTTGCTGAAGCATTCGCTGAAGTATGTAGCGGATAACCCCGCATAATCCGCCACCTTGGCAAGTGTGAGCGGCTCTCTGAAATGGTGATGCAGATAAACCAAGGTTCGGCGAAGCGACGGATGAAGGAGAGTGGGATCGGAAGAACTTGTTGATTCGGCCGGGGCAAATGATCTACAGGCCCTTGCCAAGTCTATTAATAGTCGTTCAAGTGATCCTTGAATAACAATGCGATGGCCAATGTCGGCCTGACGGCTTTCATCCCAGATGCGGCGGCAAAGCTCCTCTAATCGATCGGCTTCTTTATCCTCAAATTGATGCAAGTATGGTGAATTGGCAAAGATGAGCTCGATTATTTCGTCCCTGATGAAGGATTCAAGGAAAATTAAATCGTATAGCAGGATTGTCTCTCCGGGATCGGGTACAATCTCGTGGAAATCAGCAGGAGTGAGTAGAAACAGCATGCCTCGCTCCAATCTCTTAGATACGCCATTAAGCGTATGTACTCCACTTCCGGATAACACAAAGGCGATTTCGAAAAATTCATGCCAATGAGTTTCAATTTTGCTGGAAATTGAATGGTGGAATATGCGAAAAGGGGAGGAAACGTCTAAGTATTGTTCATTTAACAATCTTTCGGGAGTCCATTCGACAGTCATAAGTCGCCACCTGTTTTTGATAAAACTATATCGGATTTCATGTCGATTATAAAGATGATTTTTGAATAATCCGAAAATATGCATCATTTCTCCGAATGGATACGTAGCTGAGCAAAGCCGAAGTAATTATGATAGGGATATGAAAGAAATCATGTAAAGGAGCGAGTTAATGATGACTAATTTGTTGCTTACGAATGATGAAGTATCCTACTATCGGAACAATGGATACCTGCTGCACCAAAAACCTTTGTTTTCACCTGAAAAAATGCTGGAACTCTCTACAATATTCGAAGAGCAATGGGCAGCGGTAGGAAGAAAGCTGAACAGCGAGCTGGATACCCCGCATTTCCGCGATGAACGTTTGTTAAAGTTTCTGCTCAGCGATGAAGTGCTGGACCTGGTCGAACCGCTCATTGGCCCTAATATCGGGCTTTGGTCCAGCCATTTTATAGCCAAAGAGCCGCTTGTAGGCAAACAGACGCCGTGGCATGAGGATTCTGCTTATTGGAAAGGCAGACTAGACAGAATGGATAAGATTGTAACCGTTTGGTTAGCCATTGATCCGAGCAATAAGGAAAACGGCTGTATGAGAGTTATTCCGGGCACTCATACCAACGGCTTTTCTGAATACGAGTCCGTAAACGAAGACAACAATATTTTCGGCAGTCAGATTAAGAATATCAATGAATCGGAGGCTGTATATTTCGAACTGGAACCTGGAGAATGTTCTCTGCATGATTCGAGAATTATTCATGGAGCTGCGGCGAACACGAGTCCTTTCCGCAGATGCGGCTATACGATGCGATACTTCTCCACGGAGGCGAGAGTTATTCCGGAGAAGAATCCGGGCTTTAAGGTTTGGCTTGCACGCGGTGAGAATATAGCGGGAAGTCAATTTGTTAACGAATAAGCAGTAACGAAATAGCTGTCCTTAGGGTCAGCTATTTTTTTTGTTCAAATTTTACCGTACTTTTACCGTTTCTTTGGTATACTAACCTATTATTTCGAATTGTAGCGGCGGTGAATTAAAGGTGAATATTTTATTGGCGGAAGATGATAAGAAGCTGGGTAAACTTGTGAAGTATATGCTGGAGAGGAAAGGCGGTTATCACGTTGATTGGGTAGAGAACGGCGAGGATGCGCTCTCTTATGCCTGCGGATCGGCTTATGATGTGCTTATATTGGATTGGATGATGCCGCTAATGGACGGTGTTGATGTGTGTAAAAGCTTAAGGAGCAGCAATTATGGACAAGCCATTGTACTATTGACGGCTAAGGATTCGCTGCAGGATAAGATCTATGGTCTTGATGCAGGAGCCGACGACTATCTGACGAAGCCATTTGAAATGGATGAACTGCTTGCCCGTCTACGCGTGCTGGCACGGCGGAACTTTGCTCCTAGGCAGCTCGATGTTGTTCGGTTCGGGTCTTTCGCGCTGAATCGAACCTCGCGCCAATTATCGCGAGATAACGCGGAAATTCAACTTAGTCCGAGGGAGTATCAGCTGCTTGATTTCTTCCTGCAGAATAGCGGCAACGTACTTACGAGAGAGGCTATTCTTAATCGCATATGGGGACTTGGCAGCGATGTTTCGTACAAGAATGTTGATGTGACCGTGAAGATGCTCCGGGACAAGCTGGATGATTCCGCGGGTGAAACGATCATTCAGAGCATCAGGGGGGTAGGCTACCGGTTTGAAATGGACGCTTAAACAGGGGAAGAAGCGGGATATCTTTCAATACACGCAAAATAAGCTGACGTTTACTTACACGTGGCTTATCGTTTTGTTTCTGGTGTTATTCTCGATCATCGTATCGCTGTTCTTCATCTTTATGACGTACCGGGAAGAGAGCAATTCGCTTCGCACAACCTTGTCCGCTACTGATGAGGGCCGAGTAGTTGTTCCGGATTTGGAGAACAATCGCAGCGATGATTTGACCTTTTTTTATGTACTGGATAATCGCGGTCAAGTTCTTGCAGAGAGCGATTCCCTTCCGCAGCTTCGCGAGCACAATATCGCTGTGATTCAAAAATGGCGGCCGGAAGAAGAGAAGTTCCGTTTACGCTGGCAGCCCGAATGGCAAGAGCGTTTTGGGAATTTTATTATGAAGACAGATAGCCGCCTGCTGTTTGTAGGCGCTCATCCCATTCTGACGGCGAGTGGGCCGGCAACGATCTATGCTGCGAAGGATGTAACGTTTTATTGGGATATCCTCCGCAATTTGTTCATTGTATTTGTCATTATTCTTATTATTTTCATTGTTGCAGCGGTCAAGCTAAGTTCTTCGATGTCCAAAAAAGCGATGATTCCCATTCAACTTGTCTTTAAGCAGCAACAGCAATTTCTGGCGGATGCCTCGCATGAATTAAGAACGCCGCTTAGCATTATGAATACTTCCCTTGATGTCATTGAGCTGGAGAATGGCGATAACATCACGCCTTACTCGAAGGAAGTCGTTTCGGATATGAAGGAAGAGATTGGCCGGATGAGCCGCATGGTGCAGCATCTGCTCATGCTTGCAAGGTCCGACGCGGGTTCAGTCGAGTTCGAGATGATCGATTTCGACATTGCGGCGAAGATCCGTCAGTGGGTGCTAGCTTTTGAAGGCGTTGCTCAGAAGAAAGCGATAACGCTACGGATGATGATGCCGGATACGCTAACGGTAAAGGGCGATCCGGAGCGGTTGAAACAACTGGTTTATATTTTGTTGGATAACGCGATCAAGTACACGCCGGAGGGAGGCAAGGTTGACGTTGGCCTTGATCCTAACCCGAGGCAGTGGCGGATCATTGTGCGGGACAGCGGCATTGGCATTGCCGAAGCGGATCAGCCACGCATCTTCGATCGGTTCTACCGGGTCGAGAAACATCGTTCTCGCGAGGAAGGCAGCGCGGGACTTGGGCTGGCGATTGCGAAACAGATCGTAATCGCCCACCGCGGCTCGGTTGTCCTGGAGAGTACACCTGGAAAAGGAAGTACATTTTCAGTAGAGTTTCCTGTATAGCACGCCGGACAAACCCTTTCGCTTCAGTAAATGAATAGAAAGGGTATTTTTCTGTCCTTTACCGTACTTTTACCAACGCGCGATATAGTTGCTACTGTAGAGACATGAATATTGTTGTGAAAGGATGATTAATAAGTGAGACGTTTTAAACCTTGGGTGAAAAAAGCGGTGTTAGTAACTGTCATCATCGTAGCTGTCGGAGCAGGATTAAGTATTGTAGCGGGTACGCACGGACGTGATGTAGGGAACATCGTAAGAGTTAGTCAGGAGTTTCATGGCAGTCCTGTAGGCAGCATAAAGGGTGAAATGAGAGGCGGCGAGTCCGCAGCCGTACCGGCTCCGCGCGGAGGGGAAGGAACGATGCCGGCGCAAGTGCTCCAGCTTCGTGAGGGCGGCATACATATCGAACCAAGATTAGATCAGGGTGTTGGAACCGGCGTAGTGCTAGTAGGCGGAACGATTCTAATCGTTGGGTTGCTATTGCTATTCATGAGAAAGAGAGGTAGACAGTCGAGAATAGCAGAGGGGTCAAGCGTGTTAGCAGGCATTCCTTCGGCATCGGACTTTCTGGACCAATGGGAAATTCAGCAAAACCAAACGAAGGAGTCGAAGTGAGATGGGGATCTTCAAACGTGTTAAAGACGTGTTTTTAGCCGAAACGAACGAATTGATCGATAAGTGCGAGAAGCCGCTGCACATGGTCAATCAATATATGCGGGAATTTAGCGCCGAGTTGGAAAAAGGGCAGAAGGCGCTTGCGCACCAGTTGTTTATTGAGAAGCGACAAGCGTTGCTGATTGCCAATGCCGAGGCAGCGGTAGAGAAGCGGGATCGCCAATCGAGACTTGCGGTGGCTGAGGGCGAGGATCAGATTGCGAAGCTGGCTCTGCAGGAGAAACTTCTGGAGGAGAAGAAGCTTGCCGTCTACCTCAAGCAGTACGCAACAATCCGGGAGCAAACGAACATGCTGGAAGAACGTATCGCCCAGCTACAGGCGCAATCAGAGGAGTACAATCATCGCCGTTTACTACTTGAGTCCCGGGTTAATGTGGCAAGCTCGTTGAAGCAGCTGAACCAGAGCGTTATATCGTTTCAAACTAGCGGCATGATCAAAGGATTCGCTCGCGCGGAGGAGAGGGTGCTGATGGTCGAGTCGGAGCTGGAAGCCATGAATCATTTCAACGCGTTGGCTAAACGGTCCGCTCCGCAGTACTTTGATCCGGCGCTCACGGCGGAGATCGAAGCATCACTGGCGCTATTGAAGCAGCCCGTATCAGATGCGGTTGAAACAACGGAAGATGTAATAGCAAAAGATTAATCGGTGATAAAGGTGAGTTAACAAGATTGTGCCCCAATGTCATGAAATGACGATGGGGCATTTTCTAATTAATCATGCAATTATCAGTGACGAATCATTGTAGATGGAGTCATACCGCAGTAAAATATTGGATAAGCATAAAAGAGAAGCTTATGTAAGTAAGGGAGAGTGACGGAAGTGGATCCGTCGTTACTTGTCGCACTAAGTATTTCATTTGTTCTAGTGACGTTGTTTACTCCAGTCTTGATCTGGGGGCTCCGCACACTGAATTTGCTTCAGCCTATACGGGTTGAGCTGCCGGCGGATCATCAGGCCAAACGCGGAACGCCGTTAATGGCGGGACTCATTTTGCTTACCGGCGTATTTACATCTATCTATTTTCACCCGAAGCCGCTTGTGCTTTTTCTAGGAGCAACGTTTATTTTATTCAGCCTGGTAGGATTTATGGATGATATGAAGAAGGCGGCTTTTCAAGATCCTTCGGGTATTTCCGGGAAAACAAAGCTAGTATTCCAGTTCGCGTTTACGATTCTTCTGCTATATGTTCTGTTGACGGAGTTTCATTTGAGTTCTGATATTCAGTTGTTTTATAACTACGCGATTCACTTGCCGGTATGGGTTTATCTGATACTTATGATGCTGTTTATCGTAGGCTCCGCGAACGCGATCAACTTCACAGACGGGCTTGACGGACTGCTGATTAATGTCGCTATCCCAACCTATTTTTTCTTCTTTATGATTTCGGACAAGACAGAAGTGAAGACGTTCTCGTTAGTTATGATCGGGTGTTTGCTCGGGTTGTTCCTGTACAATATTTATCCGGCTAAAGCTTTTATGGGCGATACGGGTTCGCTTGCGATTGGCGGGTCGCTAACTTTTCTGGCGGTTATTGAAAAGGTCGAAATTCTTATTCCAATATTATTCTCCGTCTACTTGGCTGAACAATTATCGGTCATATTGCAGGTCTGGTTTTTCAAACGAACGAGAAAAAGGTTGTTCCGGATGGCGCCGATTCACTATCATTTCAGTTTGAAATATGGCTGGAGCGAGAATAAGATTGTCGTTATTTTCGGATTTGTATCTTGGATCTCCGCTTTGCTCTGCTGGGTATTATGGAAGTATATGCGATAAGCACTAACTCTTTCGAGGGTTAGTGCTTTTTTGTTGCCCGCACGGGAAAAGTAAATCCGTATAGCTTAGACCTATATGATGTATAGAAAACTGAGAATTGTTCGATCTATAGCAGATTACCAATCTTCCCTGAAATTTAAGCCGTATTCCCTGACCAGAAGCCAATTGACCGCACCACGATGAATGCTTGGGAAGATAAACGAGTGGTGGATAAGGTGAACAGCTACGGCAAGAAGAAGCTTGTTATTTCCGGTCTATGGACAGAGGTTTGCGATTTATCAGCTGTGTTGTCCGCGATCGATCAAGGGTATGAAGTCTACATTGTAACGGATACTTCAGGCGGTGTCTCCGATGAAGCACATGACATGGCGATTCAACGCATGATCCAAGCCGGTGCTGCACCAATTACTTGGGAACAATATCTGCTAGAGCTGCAACGTGACTGGGCGCGTTCCGAAACGTACAAAGCGACAACTGATATTGCTAAAGAACATGGCGGCGCGTATGGTCTAGGCATTACGTACTCGCAAGAAATGTTCGGCGCAAGCGAAGGACATTAATTCAATAGGAAGAGTAAATTCGCGAAGCCAAATTGGCTTCGTGAATTTTTTTAGTACATGCCCCCTAAAATCCAGTAACCTTAACCTGAAATGCAGCGGATATCTTCCTATACGGCATCCTACCTATAATAAGCATATAGACCGGCATAGTATGACAGGGTGGTGAAGGAAAACGGTTATATACCGAAACTTGAAGGAAGAGTAAGTACTACGAGACAACAAGACAGCAGGAGGAATCGTAATGAAAGCGATGATGTACGGCAGTAGCGGAATCACCAACGGCTGTAAAGATGGTAGACAAAAAATATTGAAGTCGTGTTGCAATACAGGGGGTTAAGGGGGATACGCGGTGGAATTGCGCCAGCTTGAATATTTTATCCAAATTTGCAAATCAGGCAGTTTTACGAAAGCGAAAGACGAATTAGGCGTGACGCAGCCTACTCTAAGCCAGCAGATTCGGGTTTTGGAAGACGAATACAATATTCCGTTGTTCGATCGGGTAAGCAGAGGAATTGAAGTGACGGAAGCAGGGAGAATCCTCTTAAATAAAGGCAATGCCATTATGAATCTTCTTGAAGAAGCGCGCAATGAAATCGTAGGACGAAACCATAAAGCTAGAGAAACCATTTCGATTGGATGTTGCCCCGCGGAACTTGAATATCTTGCTCCTTTCTTTATGAAATTTCATCAAAAGCACCCGAGTATTTTGTTGAAAATAATGGACGTTGAAGATGTCGAGAATAAAGTTTTGGAGCGAACGTTGGACATTGGAATTACGGCCTATCCGCTTGCTGTTCCTTCGCTCATCTCTACTCATTTATATAAACAAGAATTAGTTTTGCTCGTACATTCCGAGCATCCTTTGGCTAATCAATCTTCGATCCCGTTCCAATCATTGAAGCAAATTCAATCGGTCATGTTCCGGGAACAAAATAAATCATTAATCGATAGGTATAGTTCATTTTGTGGATTTACCTTGAAGTCGATAATAGAAACGTCCTCCATTTCCGTATTGATGAATTGGGCCAGGCAGGGTCTTGGCGCTGCGCTTATACCAACTTCCTTGCATGAGAGTATGAAGGATGACTCATTGCGGATGGTCAAATTGGACGGCCATATTCCATCTTGGGATATTTCACTTATTTATCTTCAATCCGCTCGGAGAAAGTCCGCTGCCAACAAATTCATTCTCGAGATGGAGTCTTATGTCAGAGAGGCTGAGGTGAGCCAGGCATGTTCAGGCAATTAGAATGTTTTATTCAAATTTGTAGAGAAGGCAGTTTTACCAAGGCAGCGGAAGTGTTATTGATCTCTCAGCCTACCCTAAGCCAACAGATTCGATTTCTAGAGACGGAGGTTGGGAGTCCTCTGTTTGAGAGATTTGGCAGAGGGGTGAAGATTACGGCAGACGGGGAAATTCTTTACGAAAAGGCACTTTCCGTTATGAGGCTCATTGAGGAATCTAAAAAAGAAACTTACGAGTTAAAGCATACTCGGGTACAAAAGCTAGCAATTGGTATTTCTCCTTCGGACTTTTTTTATTTAATTCCCCGGTTTATGAAATTCCATGAACAATATCCGGATATCGCATTAAACTTCGTTCCCGCAGAGAATATATCGCAGCAATTATTGAGCAGCAGCATTGATATCGGGATTACCGACAAATATGTTGCGGGCAAAGAAATACATATGATGCATCTATATAAAGAAGAGCAGGCGTTAGTCGTATATGCGGATCATCCTTGGGCTGACCGAACTATAGTTTCTTTGCAAGAACTAGAAGATTTAGAGTGTTTCTTATTTGTTGGTGATAGTAGCTTGTCCAAGCAACTGCAAATATTTAGTGCTAACAAATTTAGGCATTCAAAGTTTGAGTCCACTTCCCCGGAAATCATTCTTTCCATGGTAATGCAAAAGATGGGTGCAGCTATTTTGCCAATTTCATTAGTTGAACGTTTTTCTGGCCAGCAACTGAAATGGATTCGTCTTGTAGGTCCGGTACCGCTCCGAGAACTTAAGATTATTATGAAGAAACATCCCGACAATCATTTTACGGCTCAGAAATGTATCGATTACTTGCTGGCAAGTGGCGGCGGGGACTAGATTAGAACATCATATTTATAATAGCGAGCCAAGTTCAAGGAGTATTCCTTGTTGTGCTCGCTGGTTGGCGTTGAAGATAAACGATGCCAATATGCAACCAGCCATAATGTAAGCTCTTTCCTTTGATTGCAATAGGCTTTATACTAATAATTTTGAGGCTTTTGAACAAATGAATCTTGTTCATAAAGCAATAATCCAATATTTGTATAATATGCTCATTTTGCACAGACAAAGGGGAATAATCAATGGATAAAAGTCGTAAATCGCTTATATTGTTATTAGCTTTGAGTATGTGTTGGATGTTAGTAGCTTGTTCTTCGAATGTCAGTCAATCTAGCAATGCTACTGCTAAGGATCATACGAACTCCAATCTAATAGCGGCGGACGGTTCATCAACAAAACCTTTTCCGGATGTGCCTGCCTGGAAGCTTGACACGACACCTATTACGTTTGACTGGTATATCAACTTCGACTGGTTCACCGGCAAATGGGGAGGGAATGTCGTCTCCGATTACATAACAAAAAAGACAGGCGTAAGCTTGAACTTTATCGTGCCCGCTGGCGACGCGAGCGAAAAACTGAATACGATGATGGCAGCAAGGTCGCTACCTGACTTCATTACGCTAGGCTCATACGAGGATTCCGTGATGAAAATGATAAATGGCGATATGGTACTCCCATTAAACGAGCTTGCAGATCAATATGATCCTTATTTCTTTAAAGTCGCTGACCCCGCGAAGCTTAGCTGGTATACACAACCTAACGGTAACGTATATAGTTACCCGAATGCCTCTTCGTCCCCTTCGGATTTTGACAAATATGGTCAGCTTTTTACGTCCAATCAGACCTTTGTTGTTAGGAAGGATATGTATGAAGCACTTGGGAAACCGGATATGAGTACACCGGAAGGATTTCTAAGCGCGCTCAAAGCGGCGAAGAAGAAGTTTCCGGAAGTAGACGGCCAGCCTCTTATTCCGATTGGCCTGCATGAATTTACGGAAACCGGCAATTATTCGCTGGATGAGTATCTTCAGAATTTCCTGGCTATACCCCAGCAGAAGAACGGCAAACTGTATGACCGTCGAACCGACCCCGTCTATTTGAAGTGGCTGAAGGTATTTCGTCAAGCGAATGAAGACGGTCTAATGCCTACCGATGTCTATATTGATGAGAAGCGATTGGAGAAGGATGAGAAAATATCGCAAGGCAGGTATTTTGCCATGTTGTATCAATGGTCCGACTTTACGGAAATCAACCAAGCGTTGTATCAAAAAGATCCCAATAAAGTCTATATTGCCATTGATGGCCCGGCAAATGATGAGCATGATAAGCCAACCCTTGCAGGAAATGGAATCTCCGGTTGGACGGTAACGCTAATCTCGAAAAACGTCAAGGATAAGAAGCGGGCTATTGCTTTTCTCAGCTATTTGTTAAGCGAAGAGGGAAACAAAGATTTATTCCTGGGAGAAAAAGGCGTCACTTACGATAACATTAACGGCAAAGACCAATTCCTGCCTGATGTCATGAAACTGCTCAACACGAACCGAGAAGCGTTCGATCGCCAATATGGCGGTTCTTATTTGTACTGGATGCTCATGGATACAAACAAAAATCTAGCATGGATGACGGGAATGGATGCGGAGCCCGGCAAACAAATCGGAGATTGGACGAAGGGCAAGACGGTCAGCATGAGTGAGTTCGAGAATCTGGACCCGGACCCTACGACAAAAGAAGGGATAGCGGAAGGCCAAAACACGCGGCTGTGGGCCGAGACGTTGCCGAAGCTGCTCATGTCGAAGTCAGACGAAGAATTTGATAAATTGTTTGCTGATTTCATGAATACCATTACCAAGGAACCCGAATATGAATCTATCGTTGCTAGCCGCCAAGCGGCCTATGAGCGTAATGTGAAGAAGCTTAAATCGTCGCTCAATCATTAGCCAAGTAGTAGAGGAATCAGCAGGATGTGAAACAGGAGATGGCATTTGCCGTAAACCGTTGGTTAATGGGGATACGTACTTTCACGTTAAAGCTTTCGCTTCAAGTTAAACTCATTCTGTCCTTCGTATTCATCATCTTTATTCCGGTTATTCTATTCTCCTGGTATACGCTTAATGAAGAGTCTGCCAAGGCAATGAAAGAATTGTCGGAAAACAATAAAAATGTGCTGAAGGTCGAGAAGATCAACATTGAGAATAACGTAGAGCTGATGGGATGGACCGGTCAGCTTGCGTTATCCAACCGCGAAATGAACAATTATTTGCAGATTGAACAGATGCAGGATGCGGCTCGAGTTCTTCATATTAAGAGCGACGTGGTCAACAGCTTTCAATATTTCTTGTTCAATAATCCGCGAATCGCGAATGTCCGGTTGTTCACGGACAATTCTTTCGTAAATGAGATTTGGCCGGTTATCCTGCAGGAAGCCCGCATTCAGGACAAACCTTGGCATCATGCGGTGATGGCGCAAAACGGCTTACCCTGGTGGGAGATCCAGGAGGATGTTGGCCTCACCGGCGTGCCTTCGGAACAAACAGCGGACGAGCCCTTCATGACTTATTTGCAGGAATTCAGATATCCGGATAACCGAGTACATAACGGAATTTTAGAAATATCGATGAAACTGTCGGATTTTTTCTCTCAAACGTTCAGCAGCGTGCAGGATACGAACTCCCAGCTAATTGTAGTGGCGAGAAGCGGTCAGGCTTATAGCCTGAAGGATTCTCCCGTGTTTAAAAAACATAGTGCGGAAGAATTAATGAACAGCTTGGAACTGACAAGCAACACTGATTACGAGAAAGTTCAGTTCAAGGTTAATGGGGAGTCCTACTTGGCCTTTCAGAGCTATATTCCGTCGATTGACATCCATTTGGTCAATATGGCCAGCTTAGCCGAGACGAATAAAAGCATTAACCATTCGAGAGTTCGTTATATTGTGCTCATTTCGTTATTGGTAGTTTTTCTCATCTTACTCTCCTATTTGATGCAGTCAAAGATTTTGAGTAGATTGAGGGCATTAAGAGAGTCCATGCAACAGGTAAGAAGCGGTAATTTCAACATCGAACTGCCGCCTATTGCGGTAACCGATGAGGTAGGAGAGCTTAGCTTCCATTACCAACAACTTATTCTGAAAATTAACGAGCTTATCCAGGAACAGGCAACCAGACAAGCCGCAGGCAAAGAGGCTGAACTCCGGGCGTTAAAAAACCAGATTGATTCTCACTTTCTCTATAACACGCTGGAGAACGTCAAGATGCTGGCCGAGATTGAGGGTCAATACCATATTTCGGACATCATGACTTCGCTGGGCGGCATGATGCGGTATTCCATTGATTGGAAGAGGGATCATGTCATGCTTAGCGATGAAATTCAGCAAGTTCAGCATTTTGTGTCTATTATGAACACGCGATTTGATGGAAGACTTGACTTAAGGATGTCGATTGCACCGGAATGCTTCAAGCAAGAATCGCTCAAAATGTCATTGCAGCCAATTGTTGAGAATGCAATCAAGCATGGTATGAGCCGTATGCATTCCAGTGACGGGAATCTTGCCATTAGGATTGATGCCGAGAGACTGGATCATACTTGCGTTATAAAGATCACGGACAGCGGTTGCGGCATCGCGGATGAGAAATTGGAGTTATTAAATCAGATGCTCCGAATGGAAGAGTCTGCCTATCAGGAGGCAAGGCAACTATTTGCACGTAAAGACCATCAGGACAGTAATGGAATCGGACTGCGAAATGTGGACCAGCGCGTAGTGATGAGCTACGGGGCCGAATACGGGATTCGGATCGAGAGTCAAGAGGGAAGCTATACATGCATAATCATGACGTTGCCGTATCGGGTCATGGGAGGGGAAGTAGACAGTAATGATTAGCTTACTGATCGTTGACGACGAGAAGCTTATAAGGCGGGGTTTGCAATCGGTTATAGAGAGGCAGTTTCCTCAATTGTTCAGCTACCGGTTCGCCGAGAACGGTCAAGAAGCGCTGGAGATGCTTCGCTTGGAGCCTGCGGATATTATGTTCACGGATATTCGAATGCCCATTATGGACGGTATCGAAATGTTAGAGCAGCTGCAAGAACACCAGATTAAACCGGAGATTGTATTGCTGTCTGGCTATAACGACTTCGTATATGCCCAGAAGGGGATACGATACGCCGTGAAGGATTATCTCGTAAAACCCGTCGTGCGGGAAGAGTTGTTTGCCGTCCTTGAGCGATTGAGGAATGAAATAATATTAAGAGAAGAGCAGCGGGCAGAACAGGCGGGCGAAGCTGCCGGCCTTGCCGCCGCCGAATGGGTTACTTTGCATTTGACCCAAAAAGACGCGGGAGAGTCTTTATTGCGGAGCAAGCCCGGCTTAAGCTGGATGGAAAACGGTTATACGCTTGGCTTGTTTACGGAGCGCGGCGGGAGATTACAGGCTGAACGAACGGATGTTGTTTCCTTCAAGAATCAAATCGCGGAATTGTTACAAGATCATACGGACTGGGTGCTGTCGCGTGACGGCAACGGCGGAACGATTATGATTGCACGTGAGGCGGATATGTTCTACCAACTGGCAGAACGGTGGAAGCTCCGCGTGGATGATTCAAGGTTGCAGATTGCGATTAGCCACTCGGTTCCAGGGATTGAACAGATCAGGCAGGCTTATAGTCAGGCGAAGCAAACCTCGAAATACGGTATCCTGATCCCGGATCTTGACGTGCTGAGTTACACCAGCATTAGCGAA
Organism: Paenibacillus glycanilyticus; assembly: GCF_030161375.1. Taxonomy (GTDB): domain Bacteria; phylum Bacillota; class Bacilli; order Paenibacillales; family Paenibacillaceae; genus Pristimantibacillus; species Pristimantibacillus glycanilyticus_B. The sequence goes on along the minus strand of NZ_BSSQ01000024.1, from coordinate 95,439 downwards.
CGTAACGAACGGCATGCCGTTCCCGTTGAATTGATCGAACGTATTTGGAATCTCATCGGAATGGGGCGCGGGGATGAAATGAAGCAACTTCTGGATCAAATCCTCGATCCTCGCATGATTAGCGTCAGTGAAATCGGTTATCTGGAGCGGATCAGCCAGCTTTTCAACGAGGAGTTGTTTGATAAGTTGCACCGAATCTACGGGCAAAAGATACTTGGGCTATTAAAGACTCATGCTTCTGTCGGTCACATTGGAAACTTCGATCGGTTTGAAGTTTATCGCATCGCGGTAGAGAAGCTTCTTAATCACTTGGATCAATTCATCCAAGAGAATCGGGCTGAGCAAGTTCCGACGGAGCAAACGACGATGCAAAAAGTTCTAGCCTACCTGAAGACGCATTATGCCGATGATTTGAACATGGCTGTCGTGTCCAATCATTTCTCGCTAAATTACTCGTATTTCAGCCAGGCCTTTCAAGAATATTGCGGCGAGAGCTTCTCAAGCTATGTTCGCCGGCTAAGGTTGGACAAGGCGAAGGAACTGTTGGTGAACTCCGATTTGAAGGTATACGAGATCAGCGAGCAGGTTGGATTCGAGAACGTGAAGCATTTTACTAGAATATTCAAGCATACCGAAGGCATTACAGCGTTGGAATTTAGAAGCAAACGAAGACAATTTCAAAACTGAAAATGAATGACCCACAAGAAAGCCGCTTTTCTCAAAGGAGCAGTCTTATGGGTCAACGCTCATTATTTTGTATGAAGGAAGTCAATCAATGCATTGTTAAATTGTTGAGGGTGAGTCGCGTTCAAACCATGCGGTCCGCCTTCAATCACGACAAGCTGACTGTCCTCAACAGCTTCGTAAGACAATTGACCGCTTACTTCAAGCGGTACGATCGCATCGGAATCGCCATGAATGACAAGCAGTGGAATATCGAATTTCGCCAAGTCGCCGCGGAAGTCGGTCCGACCGAAAGCATCCGTGCAATCGAGCGTACCTTTAGGCGAAGCGTTAGAAGCAATTTCTACGTTGAAATGGCGGAAAGGCTCGCTCACGAGATCAGTCCGATCACCTGCTTTAAAGAAATTGTGGGTGAAGCCGTCCAGGAACGCAACACGGTCTTGTTTCAAGCCGTCTTGGAAAGCTTGAATAGCGGCTTCATCCAGACCACCTTCCGGATGCTCGGCCGACTTGTAGAAGAATGGCGGTACCGCCGCGGCGAGTACGGCTTTTCTAACACGGCTTGTTCCGTATGTACCAACGTAACGGGCAACCTCTCCGCCGCCCATCGAAAATCCGACCAAAGTTACATTCTTAAGGTCCAGATGTGTAATCAGCTTGTGCAGATCCATTGCAAACGTATCGTAGTCATAACCGTTCCACGGCTGGGAGGATTGTCCGAATCCGCGGCGGTCATAAGTAATTACACGGTAACCTGCTCCAATAAGCGCGGGAACTTGATTTTCCCAAGAGCGCCCGCTTAGTGGCCAGCCATGGATCAGAATGACTGGTTTGCCTGCGCCAAGATCCTCAAAATACAATTCAATCGCTTGTCCGTTTTCTTCTCCAACTGTTAATTTAGGCATACTTCACACTCCGCTTTCTATTTATATAGTGTTATTTAAGGTGAAAAGGGTTATCCCCCATGTCCGCCAAACATCGTTTGAGCATATACAAGCCCCGCGCCATAAGCTCCGCTATGTTCCTTGGCAATAGCCAACACGGCATCGTAAGTTTCTTGGCGCGCCCAATCGCGTTGATACTCAAGAAGAACAGACAACCAGGTAACGGGAATTGCTCCTGCTTGGATCATGCGTTGAATGGACATGTTATGCGCTTCCGTAGTCGTTCCGCCGGAAGCGTCCGTTACGATGTATACTTCATAACCGTCTTTAATCGCTGCAATTACGGGGAATGCAAGACAAACTTCCGTCCACAGCGCCGCGATAATAAGTTTCTTGCGGCCTGTTTGCTTGACGGCTTCTAAGAAATTCTCATCTTCCCAAGAGTTCATGGTTGTGCGGTCAATTGGTTTCTGATCGGGGAATACGTCTTGAATTTGCGGATGAAGCGGGCCCGAGAAGCTTTCCGCAGCGACTGTTGTAAGTATAATAGGCGCATCGAAAACTTTGGCCGTCTTGGCTAAGCCAACGGTATTGTTAATAATGGTTTGGCGGTCTCCGCTTTGAACGCCAAAGAGCATTTGTGGCTGGTGGTCTACCAGAATAATTGCGGAGTTATCACCCGTAAGCAAATCTGTCTTTCCGTTAAACATACGAATATCCCTACCTTTTCCCAAAAGTTAATTGCAGCAAGCAATGGAAACCGCGCTGCATGTACTTAGTCTATTGGAAGGCGGTAGGGCAAACCATCCGCAGTTTTCTATACATTTCATAGGGAAAAACTATATCGTTCAAAAGTTTTATAATCCACAAGCATAAGTTATTCCTATAGATGTTATAGAGAAAGCCTTATTGCTCGTAAAAAAACCGACTCTTAGACTTATAAATAGAATGAAGAGAGGAGAGAGAAGAAATGAGTTTGGTTTCTATGATTCTGGCTTTTGCCGCAGGCACAGTCATCGGGGTTGTGTTTCAGTCGCTTAAGATCCCTTCACCGGCACCGCCTTTTCTGGGCTTGCTGGGACTAGCCGGTATGTATATTGGACAGCGATTAATTCCTTGGATTCATCAATGGTTAACCGCGAATAAAATCATTTAAAGGGGGACTGGAATCATGTCCAAGACAGACGTTGAAGCGAGTTTGATCATTCACAATGCCAATATCGTAACGATGGACGATTCAAAATCTACAGCAACAGCGCTTGCGGTCAAAGACGGCCATTTTCTGGCCGTGGGAGACGATGCCGATGTCATGAAATATAGAGGGCCGGCTACTCAGGTTGTGAACGCGAATAAACGGATGTTAATTCCCGGCTTGAACGATTCTCATATACATCTCATTCGGGGAGGTCTTAATTATAACCTTGAGCTCCGATGGGACGGGGTGCCATCCGTTGCGGATGCCCTTAGAATGTTGAAAAAACAAGTGGATCGCACGCCTGCTCCGCATTGGGTCCGCGTTGTTGGCGGTTGGACAGAGTTTCAATTCATCGAACGCCGTATGCCAACATTAGATGAAATCAACCGCATTGCTCCGGATACCCCGGTCTTTATCCTTAATCTATACCGACAAGCGTTCCTGAACAAAGCGGCCTTGCGGGTAATTGGCTATACCAAAGATACGCCTAACCCGCCAGGCGGAGAAATCCAAAGAGATAGCAAAGGAAATCCAACGGGGATGCTAATCGCCCGCCCTAATGCAACGATTTTGTACGCTACTCTAGCGAAAGGGCCAAAGCTTTCCTACGAGGACCAAATGAATTCAACCCGGTTGTTCATGAGGGAGTTGAACCGGTTTGGAGTTACTAGCGTGATTGATGCCGGCGGAGGCTTTCAGAATTATCCCGACGACTATCAGGTGTTTGATGAACTTGATAAACGCGGAGAAATTACGGTTCGCACGGCTTACAATTTATTTACGCAAAATCCGAAAAATGAATTAAATGATTTCAAAACATGGACCGCTTCTTCTCAGCCTTATACGGGCAGCTCCTATTATCGGCATAACGGTGCAGGTGAAATGCTGGTCTATAGCGCGGCAGACTTTGAAGACTTTGTAGAGCCGCGTCCAGAACTTCCTGCCGTGCTTGAAGACGAGTTATTTGACGTATCGCGGCATCTTGTTGAACAGCGCTGGCCGTTCCGTCTGCATGCAACGTATGGAGAGTCGATTACGCGTTTTCTCGATGTATTTGAGCGTGTGAACAAAGAGGTGCCGTTCAAAGACTTGCGCTGGATTCTCGATCATGCCGAGACGATCCGGGAGAAGGATTTAGAACGGGTTGTGGAACTCGGCGGGTCTATTGCGGTTCAAAGCCGAATGGCTTTCCAAGGGGAATATTTCGTCGAGAGATACGGGGCTGAAGCCGCGGAAAATGCACCTCCAATCGGGAAGATGATTAAGCATGGATTACATGTGGGCGTGGGGACAGATGCCACTCGAGTAGCCAGTTACAATCCATGGGTTGCATTATATTGGTTAGTGACAGGTAAAACTTTGGGCGGATTAAGCCTGTACCCTGAGTCCAATCGCGTGGAGCGGCATGAAGCGCTTCGCATGTACACGTCGGGGAATGCTTGGTTTTCGAAAGAAGAGGATGTAAAAGGGCAAATTAAGGAGGGGCATTATGCTGATTTTTCGATTCTTTCCGATAATTTCTTGCTTGTCCCCGAAGAAGCGATTAAAAAAATGGAATCCGTCTTCACGGTTGTAGGCGGCAAGATCGTCTACGGCACTAACGAATTCGAATCGTTGTCGCCACCGGCTCCAAAGGCGAGTCCGGACTGGTCTCCGCATAATGTCTTTGGCGGTTATTACAAGGAATCGGTATATGGTGGAGGATCAAGTGTCCTTGCGCCTAAGCAGGTACATCATTACCATAAATGTAATCATCATCATGGCAGCGGATTTTGCGATCTAGATTGTTTTGTCTTCTAGAATACAATGTGAAAGAGGTGTCCCATAAGTCATGAAAATGACGATGGGCACCTCCTTTTTAATCTAGGCTAAACAGCTGTCTGCGCATTAAATGTTCTTCCGATCGCCATTGCTCAGGGATTCCTTGAATTAATATTTCAGAGGTAGGAATCCCTTTACAAAAGCGAACGCTGACGCTTCTCCAGAATCATTTAATGCTCCGCCTGCCATTAACCTGTTCATGAAATGCTCAAACAAAAAGAAGCCGACCCTTCATGCGCATGAAGGTAGACCATATGCGCAATGGTCAACTGAAGCCGGGACATAACGTGCAGATCGGAACGGAAGATTAATTCATTCTCAGTTACAGCATTCATAAACGTCCAACAGATACGCGTTGTCTCAAGCTACACGTGGACAAAGTGATGCTTATCTAGAGTCTCAGGAATACAATACTCCTGGACATGTGCAGCAGGGCAGAAACTGCTATTCCGTTATGAAAGCATGAGTTCGACTGAGAGTGGGTACGAGATCGTTACTCGCAACTATCGCAGTATTTCCTATGAGTGTTGTCTGCTAAAGGACAGGTGGACAAAGGCACAAGGAGATCGAGAAATAAAGGTTAGCATGGAATATAAAGCAGCACGAGCTAAAAAAAGCGCTGCAAGGGTAAACATCTGCAGCGCCATTTTTATAAAAATCACTCTTTAATTACTACTGCGAACCGTCTTTACAGTGAGCGATCACCTTTTGAGACGGCCTCTGTTGCATTCACGGTTATTTAACGGTAACGGCGGTATCCTTTCTCTCTAAAGGAATAAACAAGGGAACAAGGGTGCTAAGCAGCAATATGCCCGCTAATGCCTCGAACGTAAATCTGTGGCCTTCCGAGTCGATTAAATAAATGGACAGAATGGGGCCAAGCGAGGCTCCGATAAACAGCATAAACATGTGGAACGATAAGGCGCTTGCTCTTAATTCGCCCGCTAAAGAGCCAATTAAAGACAACAAGGCAGGTAGGGCCATCGCTATGCCACCGGTAAATATAATACTCATCAAGGTTAAGAGGATAAGGTTCCCCGAGATCCCAACCAGACCTAGGCCGATACCGGCCATAATCAAGCCGCAACATAGAACATTTTTGACGCCATACTTCTGAACGAGCTTCCCGTCAAACGGAGAGATGAACATCCCAATGATGCCGGCAGCGCGCACCCATAATATTTCTTGGTGGTTTAAACCAAATTGGTCGCTGCTTAGAAAACTTCCAAGAGTGGAGAAAAAACCGACTAGAGCAATAAATAGAGTGGAGGAAATAATGAAGAAGTAAGGCAAGCTTTGTTTCTTAAATATGCCGCCAATGCGTCGCAAAGGAGACAACGCATTACCCCCCTGCTTTTGGACTACATCTCTCGGGATACAGGTTGTCAACATCATTAGCGAAACTAAATATACGCCGCCAAGGATATAAAATACATCGTTCCAGCTCAGATTCAAAACGACGGTACTGCTATAGATTTGTCCAACGATGCTGGCCATTAAGAAGGCACTGCTTATAAACCCGAGTATCGTAACTCTTTTGTTAGCCGGGAACATCTCGAGCGCGTAGGCTAACACTGCCGGCGGAAACATGGACGCTGCCAATCCCTGAATAACCCTAAGTACAATGAGCCAATGAAACTCTTGAACCGTGCCGATAAGCGGGGTTGATAACGTAAGCAAACTTAAGCCCAATATCATCATTTTTTTTCGTCCATAGCGATCGGAAAGCCCGCCAAATAATAGTCCACCTCCGGCAAAAGCAAAAGAAAACGCGCTTCCGGCCCAAGCGGCCGTGGAAGACGAGATTTGAAAGACGTCCTCAAACAACGTAAACAGCGGGATCGTTAAATAGAGCGCGGAGACGACAATTAATGAGCACCAGAACAGAATAAGGGTTGTGAGACTATAATGCGGTGCAAGCGGTTTAACAGGGGTATTCAAAAGTGTATCCTCCTCTTTCTACTTCGTGATATAGACATATAACATAATCGTATAAATGATGCTTCGCATGAACAATATCGAAAATTCTATGTCTCGTATTCAACTTTTCTATAATTATGAATCCGTATATACATAAAAATATGGCTATGTTATATTTTGTTCTGGAATTTAATGCTAAACGAGAGAGAGGCATATTGTGATGTCTGTAAAATTAAATGAAATACTTAACGTTCAAATCGCGAACTGGAATGTATTGTTTACCAAACTCCATAACTATCATTGGTATGTCAAAGGTCAGCAGTTCTTCACCTTGCATTTGAAGTTTGAAGAACTGTACACGGAAGCTGCGCTTCATGTGGACAATCTGGCCGAACGGCTGCTAGCATTAGGCGGCAGTCCCGTAGCGACTTTTCATGAGATTTTAGAGATCGCAACGGTAAAAGACGCAAGCGGCAATGAGAACGCAACGGAGATGGTCCGCACGCTTGTCGGAGATTTTGGGATTATTGTCAATGAGCTCAAAGCTGGGATGAGTATCGCAAACCTTGAGGATGACGAGACAACCGGCGATATGCTCCTCGCCATTCATTACTCGCTCGAAAAGCATGTATGGATGTTGAAATCATTCTTGGGGTAAGTGTGATCAGACTGCGGGAGAGATCATATAGAAGGAGTTGGGTATAGATGAGTGAAGTTCTAATGAAAACGGCAGGTATTCATCATATTACTTGTTTCGTTAAAAACGCGCAGAGAAACGTAGACTTTTATACGGGGGTCTTGGGCCTTCGTCTTGTCAAAAAAACAATAAATTTTGACGCGCCGGAAGTCTACCATTTGTACTTCGGCAATGAGAAAGGCAGCCCCGGTACCATTATTACGTTTTTCCCTTACGAGTTTTCAAGTAAAGGTCATATAGGGGGAGGGCAAGTAGGGACGACTACGTATGTGGTACCCATTGGCGCAATGGGTTTTTGGAAATCGCGTCTTGCCGCATTTCATATTTCCTATACGGAAAGTACCCGTTTCTCCGAAAGTTATATTCAATTCTTGGATTACGACGGTCTGCAGCTAGAGATTGTTGAGCGGGAAGGCGGTGCTCTCAATACGTGGTCACACGGCGATATCCCCGCGGATAAGGCGATCAAAGGTTTCGGAGGCGCTGTGTTGTACAGTACGGCATCCGACAAGACCATGTTGACTCTAGAAGAGATTCTAGGCCTTGAAAAGGTAGGGAAAGATAACGGCTTTATCCGATTTAGGGCAGAAGGGGATCTCGGCAATCTCATTGATGTAAATGAGGAGTCCATGGATTGGGGTACTCCTGGTGCTGGCACCGTTCATCATATCGCATGGCGGGCCAAGGATTGGGAAGAGCATGAAGCTTGGAGAGGCCACGTTGCGGATAACGGCTATCATTCTACGCCTATTATTGACCGGCAGTATTTCCACGCGATTTATTTTCGCGAACATGGCGGTATTTTGTTTGAGATTGCTACAGATCCCCCAGGATTTGCAAATGACGAGCCTGAAGAGCATCTGGGCGAAAAGTTAATGCTGCCGTCCTGGTTTGAAGACAGCCGAGATGAAATTGAGAGAAACCTGCCTCCTATAGAGGTACAGGCGAAAGGGAGAGTATGATGAGTAACATTGCGATTTACGGTTTCGGGCGGATTGGTCGGCAATTGCTAAGAGTGGCCCTTCAAGAGAAGTTGTTTGTACCTTATTCGATCTCGGATATTAGAGATGAATCTACGCTTGCGGCGCTTTTTGAGGTGGATACGAATTATAAACGTTGGCATGAAGAAGTCACTAGCCGGGAAGGTGCTATCCGCATTGGAGGCCGGGAAATCCGGTATATCAACTCGTCCGGCGAAGTGCCTAACTGGGGAGAACTAGGCGTTGAGCTGGTTATTGATTGCACGGGACGCGCCGTAACTAGACCGGTTGCGCAGCAGCATCTGGATCGGGGCGCCAAACGCGTGCTTGTCAGCGGGCCTAGTAAAAGTCTGGAAGACTGCGACGCCGTCTTGCTCAAAGGCATTAACCTAGCCAGCTTTGATCCGGAGAAGCATAAGATTATAAGCATGGCAAGCTGTACAACCAATGCGTTGGCACCGGTAGTTAAGTTAGTCAGGGAAAATTACGGTATTCAATACGGGCTTTTCTCGACGGTACATTCTTATACCAATACGCAATCCTTGACGGACCAGCCTATGAAGGACCGGCGTGACTCTTGGGCAGCGGCTGAAAATATTATTCCATCCTCATCGGGAGCGGCCAAAGCTTTGAAGTTTATTTGGAATGATCTTCAAATCACCGGGAAAGCCTACCGAATTCCGACCCGTACCGGCAGTATTGCGGAGTTGAATCTAATCACGGAGAAGTCCTGCTCCGTTCAGGACATTAACGAGATGTTCCGGTTTGCAGCCCAAGAAGGCGAGCTTAAAGGAGTCCTGAATGTGTTGGAAGGAGAATGGGCTTCCTCCCGCATAGTCGGAGATCCTCATTCGTCGATTATTGATTTGCCGTTAACGCAAGTGCAAGGCGGGCTGTTATCCGTAGCTACTTGGTATGATAATGAATGGGGTTACGCTTCCCGGTTAGCGGAAGTGGCCGCTTTTCTTGCTAAAGCTTAGGTTCGTTTGAGCATTAGATAACGCAAATAAAGAGCAGTTACTCAGGCTAGCATTAGCCGTGAATAACTGCTTTTTGTTTTGTAGCCATAAATGGATTAAGCCAGCTCTACATCTCGTAAACCAAGCCCTTCGGCAACCGCTTGTCCCCATTCCGGATCTGCCTTATAGAAATGGGCGATTTGACGAAGTTTGATTTCATCCTTCTCAACGGGTTTCATAGCGTTGACAATGTTATTCACAAGGCGTTGCCGTTCTTCCAAACCAAGCAGCCGGTACAAGTCTCCGGGTTGCGTGTAATGGTCATTATGGTCATAAGGGACGCTGTCTGCTGAACCGGATACTTCAAACGAGGTTGTTTTGTGCGCTGTTGATTCAGTCGCTCCGCCGTAACTATTCGGTTCGTAGTAAACCGAAGTCCCTCCATTGCGGTCAGTACGCATCTGGCCATCCCGCATATTATTGTTTACTTCGACGACAGGTTTATTAATGGGCAGCGTATGGTGGTTGGTGCCAACCCGGTAGCGGTGGGCATCGGCATAAGCGAATAAACGCCCTTGGAGCATTTTATCCGGGGAAGCCTCGATACCAGGTACGAACGCACCGGGAGAAAACGTGGCTTGTTCGACTTCGGCAAAATAATTGGCCGGATTGCGGTCGAGCACCATGCGCCCAACCTCGATGAGAGGGTAGTCCTTCTGCGACCAAACCTTCGTGACATCAAACGGATCGAACCGATAAGTATTTGCATCTTCCAGAGGCATCATTTGTACATACAGCTTCCATGCGGGGAAGTTCTCGTTTGCAATGGCCTGGAACAAATCCTCCGTGTGATAATCCGGGTTGTTGCCGGCTAATTTGGCAGCTAGTTCGACATCCAGATTTCTAACGCCTTGTTCCGTTCTGAAATGGTATTTGACCCATACCGCATGTCCATCCGCATTGACCCATTTAAAAGTATGGCTTCCATAACCATGCATATGACGAAGCGTGGCAGGTATACCCCGATCGGACATCAAGATCGATACTTGGTGCAGAGATTCGGGAGACAAAGACCAAAAATCCCATACGGCGGTAGCGTTTTTAAGATGAGTTTGAGGATGCCGTTTCTGAGTATGTATGAAATCCGGAAATTTAATAGCATCCCTTATGAAGAAGACAGGCGTGTTATTTCCTACCAAATCATAGTTTCCTTCTTCGGTGTAAAATTTCACGGCGAATCCGCGTGGATCGCGTACGGTATCGGCCGATCCAAGTTCGCCTGCCACAGTCGAGAAACGTACAAACACAGGGGTGCGTTGTCCAATCTTGGACAAAAAGCCGGCTTTCGTATAGGAAGACAAGTCATGGGTGACTTCAAAATACCCGTGAGCCCCGGCACCTTTTGCATGCACAACGCGTTCAGGAACTCGCTCGCGGTTAAAATGAGCCAGTTTTTCAAGAAGATGGACGTCTTGAATGAGCGTTGGACCTCGAGAGCCGGCTGTCATGGAATTCTGGTTATCGCCAACTGGCGCTCCCCAACTAGTCGTTAATTGGCCTTGTTTAATCTCCAAAGTTAATACCTCCACAAACATGTTAGTCGTGCTAGGAACATCTTAGTCTCTCTTTTGCAGTCCTATCAATAATGTCTTCTCTATAGGTCATATAGCTATTGTTTATATTGCGGAATCTTAATAATTTCCTATATGATCTTAAAACTTTGTATCTAGTTCGAATGAAGGCGCTGGTATAGGATTTGATTGTAAATCAATAACTTGCAAGGAGGGAAGGTGGCGTCCGGCTACAACGATGAAGGCGTGGTGATCAGGTTGAAGGGCAAATTAACGGCTGCCATCATTCTCGCAGCGATCTCGATTATTGGAGGCACCATTTATTATGCATCATCGGGGAAGGCAGCTGCCGACCGGATACCGGTTGCCGAAGTGAACGGAGCCGAGATTACGGCGAAGGAATTCATGAGCGAGTTGCAGCGGCAAAGAGCTTCGGTGATCGATAGCTTCCGCTTAACTTACGGCGCAGAATACGGAAGCGAGTTTTGGAAGACCGATTACAATGGGGAAACGCCGGAATCTGCGGCCAAGCAAAAAGCATTGGATGAACTCGTCCGAATGAAAGTAGAACTGGCGTTAGCCCAAAAGTATGGACTCGTTAAGGGAACAACTGACGTTGAATTACGGCAGGAGATGGACAAGGAGAACAAACGAAGAGAGGCTGCCGTCAAAGCCAATCAACCAATCTTTGGTCCTGTTCAGCTAGATGAAAACTCATTTAGAAATGTTTATATGAGCAAGATTCGGAATGAACTTAAGGAAAAGCTATCCGAGAAGGAACTGAAAGCAAGCGACGAGGATATGAAAAACGTCTATGAACAGCTCAAAGAGACGTTGTTCACAGACGTTGGGCGTATTCGGTTTCAGAAGCTTGCGGTATCTTACAAGGAAGCCGGATCCGGCAGTGATGAGCAGAAGCAGGCGGCAAGAAAGCATATAGAATCGGCACTTCAACTTGTCAAGCAAGGGGAAGGAATGAGCGAGGCGGCTATGGAGACGGAGTCGGGCCATTTGGTCCGATATTCCGAGGAAGAATGGAATGCCAATACGGCAGGCAGCTATTTCAAATCTCAGCCAGCACTGTTCTCCGCGCTTTCAGGAGATATGAAGCCAGGCGAAGTTAGTGGCGTCATTGATGAAGAGCAGCAGGGAGAATATGCATTGATCAAGATAATGCAGCGAGAGGCAGACGGGTACACGAGTCTAGACGACAATGAAGGCACTGTGCGGAACAGTTATTTGGATTCGGCTTATACAGCATATTTGAACAAGCTGATTGATGAAGCAAAGGTTCAAATTATTCCGGAGAACTACGACAAAATGACCGTGCAGTAGCTTGTACATGAAAATGTTGAAAGCGGTTTCTCGATGAATAAACCTTGTGAGGAGGAATTAGCAAATGAAATTCAGGCTCATCCCTATTACCTTAGTATTGGCTATGGTAGCCGTGTGCTTCCTGCCGTTCGTCAAACCATCCGTCGTTCATGCGGCAGGTACCGTATATTACGTGGATTCCGCTAATGGGAACGATACGAATTCCGGTACGTCGACAGGCGCGCCTTGGCAATCGCTCGACAAAGTGAACAGCATCACTTTCCAACCGGGCGATTCCATCCAATTTAAGGCGGGCGGTGTATGGACCGGAACACTAAGTCCAAAAGGCTCGGGTACGGCAGGCAACCCGATTCAGATTGATAAGTATGGAACAGGCAGCAAACCGCTAATTGCCGGGGCAGGCGCTGCGTCAGCCGTATACTTCTACAATCAGGAGCAGTGGGAAATCCGGAATTTGGAGATTACCAACGATGCGGCAACAAGCGGCGTGCGCAGAGGGATCCATTTGGACGGAAGCAGCGGCACTTGGACGAATCCGAAAGTGTACCAGCATTTTGTGCTGGAAAATTTGGATATCCATAATGTGAAGGGCGATGTCAATACGGATTACGCCCATAACGGCGGGATTATTGTCTGGGGAACGACTTGGGATTACCACGTATCGGATGTGACAATTAACAATTGCACCATCCATACGGTCGACAGCGTAGGCATTTATTTGAACGGCGCCCAAACCAAGTACTCCTCCGATCTGAAAGTGACGAACAATCTGATCTACGACGTAGCCGCGGATGGCGCGTTTGTCTTGAATACGACAAACGGTTTGATTGAAAATAACATCGTCCATGACACTCACGTCAGAGCTGGCGGTTACCATGTACCGCTCTGGGTTTTTGCCGGGAAAAACAACATTATTCAATACAACGAGGTATACAATACGGCAGCAGGCGGAGACGCCATGGCTTATGACGCCGATTACAACAGCGATGGCACGATCATTCAGTATAACTACAGTCACAACAATGCGGGGGGCGGCTTCCTGGTCGTCAACGACGGAACGGTTGCGAGCAACTTCAACACGAATACCGTTATCCGCTACAATATCAGCCAGAACGACGGCGGTGCCGTATTTAATTTCAACGGAACGCCAAAGACAACCTACGTCTATAACAATACGATCTATTTGCCAAAGACTTCCCAAGCTAAGGTCATTAATCATTCCAACTGGGGTGGATATGCCCAAAATACGTATTTCTACAATAATATCATCTACAATCTGGGAACGGGCGGTTACACCTTCGCCACCAGCACGAACAACGTATTTGAGAACAACGTTTTTTACGGCAATCACCCGGCGACCGAACCGGCTGACCCTTACAAGATTACGGTTGACCCGCAGCTGGCTTCACCGGGATCAGGAGGAATCGGCAAAACTTCCGTTGCAGGCTATCAACTATTAAACACCTCTCCTGCGATTGGTACCGGCAAGTTGATGACCAATAACGGAGGCAAAGATTACTTCGGTAATCCGGTATCCTCAACTTCAACGCCTAATATTGGAGCTTATCAAGGAGCGGGGCTTGATCCGAACAATCTTCCGCCTCTGCCAACGCCACCAACAGATGTGAATTTGCTGAAAAACGCAGGTTTTGAAACGGGCGATTTCACTTATTGGCCAAACCATTATAATTCGTCCACCATCGGAAATGTTAACCCCCATACGGGAACATACGCCGCCAAACTTACCGGCTCCAATGCGGGGATCGAGCAGACCGTCGTGAATCTATATCCTAATACGATCTATAAGATGTACGCATGGGGGATCAGCGCAGGCGGCGGCGATGCAGTGCTTGGCGTGAAAAATTACGGCGGCAGCGCAATCGACGTCCATGTGACGTCAAGCACGTATGGAAGAAAAGAGCTTACCTTCACGACAGGCAGCTCCAATACGAGCGCAACGGTGTATCTGTATAAAGGCGCTAGCTCCGGCGACGTTTATTTTGACGATATGGAATTGTATCAGTTTAGTGCGGCGCCTGGCGGCACAGGTTCCGTGTTTCCAGAAGGGACTAACGACGAGTTCAATAGCACAACGCTAAGCTCCCAATGGGGTTGGATTAGGGAAAACAATGCAACGTGGTCGTTGAGCACCAATCCCGGTTCGATGCGAATCGTAAGCGAAGCAGGCGATCTTGCCGGCAGGGCGGATGCGAAAAACGTGCTGCTGACAGGCGCGCCAGCAGGGGATTGGACAATCGATACGAAACTCGATGGCAAGCCAACTTCCCAATGGTCGCAAGGCGGTTTGATCGTGTATGTGGATGATCTCACGTATTTGCGAGTAACGCGGTTATATGGAAGCGGCAATCAGTTCCAGTTCGACAAGCAGATCGGTGGCGTGCGCACGCATACGGAGGTGGCGGATACCATTGCTTCATCGGTGTCTTACCTCAGACTTATAAAGACCGGCAACAGCTATAGCGCCTATTACTCCGCGGATGGAGTAACGTTTACTCAGATTGGTACTGCGCAAACCGCTGATCTCACCGATCCGAAGGTCGGCTTTATTGTTTGCGCGGGTACGGGACTGACAGCGAATTTCGATTACTTCCATGTCGGGCAGCCAGCCATATTTAGCGATAATTTCGAAGACGGCAATTCCTCCGGTTGGACTACCGTGAACGGTACATGGTCCGTCGCGACGGATGGAACGCAAGTATACAAGCAAACCAATACATCCGGCGAAGCCAATGCTTATGCAGGCGACTCCTCATGGGACAACTACGCGGTGCAAGCGGATATCAAGCTTAATAATCAGGTTATCGATACGGGATCCGGCATATTGGCCCGGTATACGGACAGCAATAATTTTTACATGCTCAGGCTTAATCTATCAGGCAAGCTACAGCTGTATAAGAGAGTTGCCGGTACGTTCACCCTTCTTGGCGAATCGGCGGAGAATGTAACGGTCGGAACCTCGTACACGCTGAAATTGGCGGTGAACGGTTCAACGGTGAAAGGTTATCTGAACGGGGTAGAAAAGATTTCTAAAGCGGACACGAGTTTAAGCAGCGGGAAAATTGGCGCAAGATCATTTAATCAATCGTTCTCTCTCGACAATGTAAGCGTGACGGAAATGCAATAGTAGAAAGACGGGTGTCCCATCAATAGGAAGATGATGGGACACCCGTATCTTTATAATGGCAATACCGTTGCTCCATCATAAAAGCCGCCCTGAAGCCGTATGTGCTCAAAGGGAAGATTCGGATTGGCCAGCCTCCACAACATGCGATCCGCTCCTCGGAAGCCTACTTCTTTTATCGGCAGGATAGGACGGGTTAAATCCGAAATGCGGATATTCGGGGAATGCTCCAAACCTACGATCGAATAATCGACTGGAATTTTTCGTCCAATCAGGCTGCATCCGTAATACACCCAGCTTAGATCATGATCGATACCCGCGATGATCGCTGTAGGCTTAATTCGCTCTAGCATTCTAGTTAACTTCAAGGTATAGGTGTCTGGAGATCCGGTGTCAGTCAAATGATGCTCTTCATCCACCGTTAACCCGGCAGTGGCCATTGCTTCCCGGAAAGCCTGCCAACGCAAACGAAATCCGCGATGCAAATGAATGTCGCCGATATACAGGATTCTCCGGTGTCCTCTGCTTAACAGGTATTGAACGGATTGGTGGACAGCGGAAGAGACGTCCCACATGACGCTATCCACTTGTGCTGCCGGAGGCGGATAATTAAGCAATACTTTCGGAAGCGGGAGACTGAGCAGCTTCTCCTCCGTCTTCGCCGTAATCATCGGGGTAAGGAACAAGCCGTCCGTGAATAGCAAACTGTACTTGTCCGCCCATTCGTTAAACGCTTCATCGGAAACGGCGTCGCTTGGCGCGAACAACATCTCGAGTTTATGGCCGAATTCCGCAAGCCTTGACTGAATGCCTTCATATAAAGATTGGTGAATATAGACCATTCCCGTATTCGGTACGATAAAAGCGAATCTCCTCGATTTCGAGGAATAAATGGGGATATGCTCCACGGCCATGCCTTGCTCTTGATTTTTCGTTCTGTAACCAAGCTTCATGGCTAAGTCAATGACTTCTTTGCGGGTCTGTTCTGACATTCCCGGTAAACCGCGCAAAGCTTTGGAGACGGTATGCACCGTTAACCCCAAATGGTCGGCAAGGGTACGTAATGTAATTTGTTTTCTATTAGGCATAAGACCCACCTCAACTAAGATGCAATTGCTTTTATTATAGGAAAAATGAAATAAAAATGAAACTAAAAATAAAGCTTCATAAACGATACAATGAAGACAAATCTGATGGAGGTGGTTAGAAATGAGCAGTACGGTACCAACTGTACGAGTGCCCGAGAAAGAAATTCCGGTTTACGCGGAAGTGGATGTTATGGTGGCGGGAGGCGGCCCTTCAGGCATTGGAGCTGCGCTTGCCGCAGCAAGAAACGGCGCATCTGTTCTGCTAATCGAACAACGAGGTTATCTGGGGGGAATGGCGACGGTCTCGCAGGTTCCGGCCTTTTGTCCATATACCGATCATGAGAAACCGGTCATTCGAGGCATCGGGCTGGAAATTCTAAATGATATGAAAAGCGCCATGGAGATTGCGTTCCAGGAAGAGTGGCAAGAGAAGCTCGATTGGGTGCCGATTGATGCCGAAGTATTAAAGAGATTATTGGACGAAAAGCTGGTGGAGGCCGGTGTCAAGGTTCTTTATCATACGTTTGTCGGCAACGTGCTTGAGCAGGATGGCGTTCTCGAAGCGGCAATTATTCACAATAAGACGGGAACTCAAGCCGTGAAGGCGAGCCTGTTCATTGACGCGACAAGCGATGCGGATTTGACCTATCTGTCCGGCGGTCAACTCGAGAAAGGCGGCAATGAAGGAGAGCTGCAGCCCGGTACGATGTGCTTCGTATTAAACAACCTGGATCGGCAAAAGTTTCTCGCAAGCGCGGATATTCACGGCAGTGATTTGAAGCATGCGATCAATAAGGCCAAAAGTGATGGACGATTGAAGGTTGCTCGCGATTGGGCGGGAATCTCATGGCTGAACAATCATACGGCTGGCTTTAACTTTGGCCATGTGTTTGGCATTGACGGTTCGAATACGGATGATCTGACTAGAGGAGCAATTGAAGGGCGTGCCCTGGTTGCGCATATTACAGACTGGCTGAAGGAGACCATTCCTGGATTTGAAGATGCCTATCTCTCTTTAACCGGAGAGCAGGTTGGCATACGCGAAACCCGCCGAATCGTTGGCGATTACGTCATTACGGCGGATGATTTCCTGAAGTGCCGGTCCTTCCCGGACGATATCGCGCGTAATGCTTATTTCATCGATATTCATATGGCTAATGCGGCTAGCGGAATGACTATGGTACATCTTCCGCCAGGAGAATCGCACGGGATTCCGTTCCGGTCGCTGCTTCCAATTGGCTTGCGGAATGTGATCGTAGCCGGTAGAGCAATTTCGACCGACAGAGCCACTCAAGGTTCTACCCGGGTCATGCCAAATTGCTTCGCAATGGGCGAAGCTGCGGGTACGGCTGCCGCGATTCTTGCCGGGCAAGGCTCGCGTGAGACGCGCAGCATCGATACGGCAGCTTTGCAGCAAAGGCTTGTCCGGCAAGGGGCTTGGTTAGGAGAAGAGATTAATGCGCGGTACGGGGAAATGAATGCAAGCAAATAAAAGGAAACCTGCCGGAGCTCAAGCTCCGGCAGGTTTCAGATGTTTCAAATGCTTACTCTTTAACTGCGCCAAGTACAATCCCTTTTACGAAGTACCGCTGCAGTAACGGATAGACTGCCAAGATCGGCAGCATGGCAATAAAGATTTGAGCTGCTTTTACACTCCGATTCGATAACATCTCCAACTGCTCGGGATTAATGCCGGTCTTGCTGAAGTCTTGTACAACCACGATCGTTTGCAGCAAGGTAGCAAGCGGCCAATGCGCCGCGTCTCTCAAATACAACATCCCGTCAAACCAGCTGTTCCAATGTCCGACCAAGGTGAACAAAGAGATCGTCGCGATGGCCGGCATCGATACGGGCAAATAAATGGAGAAGAAGATTTTGAAGTGAGAGGCTCCGTCCACTATCGCTGCTTCATCTAAATCTTTCGGAATAGCCCGGAAGAAATTCAGCATGAGAATCATATTCCACACATTTACGAGATTTGGCAAAATAAGCACCCAGAAGGAATTTACCAGACCCAGCTTTTGATTCAGGATATAGTGGGGAACCAGTCCGGCGTCAAAAATCATAATGATGAGGAAATACCATACATAATAGGCGCGTGCTTTGAATTCGGCAGGGTTTCTAGATAAAGAGAAGGCCGCAAGCATCGTCACCAGCATACTCATTGCCGTGCCAATTACGCTCCGTAGAACCGAAATCCAGATGGCGGATAAGAAATTATCGTTATCGAACGTTTTCTCATAACTTTCCAGCGTGAAGTCGATAGGCAGGAAAGAGACAAGGTTGGAATCCGCCGCGGATTTACCGCTCAGGGAAACGGAAAAAATATGGATCATCGGCAATATGCAAAGTATGGAAACGGCTATTAGCACAGCTAGATTGCAGTAGTAAAAAATCCGATAAGACGAATTTTTATAATACATGTTCTTATCCTCCGATATGAGTACTTAAAAAGTTAGAAAATACGGTAATTCGCTACTTTGTACGCGAAGTAGTAGCCGCCGCTTATTAATACAAAACCTACCACGGATTTGAATATTCCTACAGCCGTAGCAAGACTATATTGTCCTCCCTGGAAGGTGCGGTACACATAAGTATCGATAATATCGCCTTTCTCGAGAACCAGCGGGTTGATCAAATTATAGATTTGGTCGAAGTTGGCGCTTAATACATTACCCAGAGACAAAGTGAACACGACTATGATGATTGGAAGCAAGGATGGCAACGTAATATAGATCGTCTGCTGGAATCTGCCGGCGCCGTCAATCTCGGAAGCTTCATAGAGAGCCGGGTTGATGCCGGACAAGGCGGCCAGGAACACGATCGCCGAGAATCCGAATTCTTTCCATAGATCGCTGGTTATTACGGTAGCTCTAAACCAATTGCCGTCTCCCAGGAACATAATTGGCTCCAAGCGAAGAAAAGAAACGAGACGGTTCGCAATCCCCTCTAGCGATAATAAATCTAGCAATATTCCGCCCAATATAACCCAAGACATAAAGTGGGGAAGATAGACCAACGTTTGTATGGACCGTTTGACCGCCATGTTACGAACTTCATTAAGCAATAGCGCGAATATAACCGGGACGATTAGGCCAAACAGGATCTTCAGTATGGAGATGAATAGGGTATTCCAAATGACTTGAACGGAATCATGCATGTTGAACATGAGGGTGAAATTATCCCAACCGATCCAATCGGAGCCGGTTATGCCAAGCCATGGCTTGAAATCCTCGAAAGCAATGGCGATGCCGGGCATAGGCGCGTATTTGAAGATGAACACGGATAACACGGCGGGCAGCAGCATGGCGTGCAGCCTCCAGGTTTTGCGGAACATCCGATTGCGTCTTGCTTTTATCGAAGCCGCTGGCGTTCTTCTAGCGATATTTTCCAACCGTAATCCTCCTTAGCTTTAGTGTGTGGAATAATCACATTCTATTCTGGAAGCGTTTTTATTGTATAGAAGATATATTTAAGGTCGCTGTCACTATATTAAGGGGGGAAACCGATGACGCGGCATAGGCCGGTATTTCTTAAGATGAACGCAGTTATCCTTATTCTGCTGCTTCTGATCATACTCATGTATACCTACTTCAGCAGAACAAGCTTTCATGTCATAGATTCGCAGATGATCGATTACAAAGAGAGCCAGCTTATGTTCTTGAAGTACCAGATTGAGACGAACGCGGAACGGCTATCTTTGTCGTCCAATATATTAGTGCGAGACTCGTCCATTCTGGACTTACAGCTTAGCATTCTGACGAAAGACTACTACCGTACGCTGGATTTCCAGACCCATCTGAAGGAAAAGCTGTATTTGCAAAGTCTCTCCAGTACATGGTCGAATAATTTGTTTGTCTATTTGCCAGCTATTCAGCTCGTGGTGTCAACGGAACTGAAGGACACGTATAATCAACGCCTCTTGGATGAGGCTGTAAATGGCAAGTGGAGGTTTCAGCCTGGGGATTCGGCTAATTCTGCTTATTACCAACTTTTTCTATGGGATCCGGGTATTTCGAATGCGGAGGATTCATCGATCAACGCGGTATTCGAGGTCCGCTTTGGCCTCGACAACATTGCAAAGACGTTGCAGCATTACAATCAGGACAGTCCGGGCAACAGCTTTCTGCTTACGGCTGATGGCAGCGCATTCTCGGATGTAGAGTCAAATAACGGGATGTATGAGGAATTTGGCGCCGATTTGATGAAAGAGGGCCTTCATGGTGACGGTCATACGAATGTAAAGTTTAACGGCGAGCAGGTGTTTGTCAGTTATGTGTACCTTCCGGAGCTGGATGCTTACTTGATGGACTACGTGCCCGTTAGTTTGTTTTATAAACCGATCATTGACAGCAGAAATTTGTTTTATATCGGCATGGTCATTATTATCGTTCTTGGACTCATTGCGTCCTACACGCTTTATTTGCATGTACAACGACCGGTGAAGATGATCATGAAAGGTTTAAAGCATTTCGAAATGGGAGATTATTCGTTCCGGATCCATCGAAGCATTCGTAATGAATTCGACTATATGATTCAACGCTTTAACGACATGGGGACAACAATTCAACATTTGATTCAAGATGTATACGAAGAGCAAAATCGTTCGCGGCTAGCGACTCTAAAGCAGTTGCAGTCTCAAATTAATCCGCATTTTCTGTATAATTGCTTGTCCTTTATCGCGGCCTGCGCGAAGGTGGGCCGCACGGATAGGATAAAGGACATGGTGTACCATCTAGGAGGTTATTATCGCTATATAACGCGGGTAGAAAATCAAATGCCTTTGCTCCAAGAGGAAATCGAATTAGTGACTCACTATATGGAAATCTATACGTTCCGTTTAGAACGTATTGACTATCGAATCGATATTCCGCAGGCTATGTGGAGCGAACCCGTGATGAGGCTTATTTTGCAACCCGTAGTGGAGAACGCGATTGTACACGGCATTGAGCCGAAGCCAGGAAGGGGAACGGTGTTCGTAACGGGTCACCAGGAACCGGACTGGAATATTCTCATGGTGGAGGACAGCGGTAATGGAATGACGGATAAAGAGATCGCACAATATTTGTTGCAATTGGATCAGCCCGTCATGGATGACAGCTCGGGTTGCGGATTATGGAATGTTCATCAGCGGTTGAAGCAACGATTCGGCCCTGAAGCCGGTGTCTTCATACAGCCTTCGGGTAAACTGTCCGGGCTAAGCGTGAAGCTGCGCTGGAAAAGAAATCTGGAAGGAGAATTGCTATGACGAAGTTGCTGCTTGTAGATGATGAACCTATGCTGCTAATGAGTATGGCGGCCAACGACTGGGAGCTTATCGGAATTGAAGAGGTATTTCAGGCATCATCCGGCCTGGAGGCGCTCGATATTTTGCGGCAGCACGCCATCGATATCGTGGTTACGGATATCCGGATGCCGGGAATGGACGGCCTTCAGCTGTGCAAACATATTCAAAGTCATTATCCAAGAACAAAATGTATTCTATTATCGGGATTTGGCGAATTCGAATATGCCAGAGCTGCCTTGCGTTACGGGACGGTGAATTACCTGCTCAAGCCTATTAAGGATGAAGAGTTGATGGAAGAAGTGTCAACAGTAAAGTCCGGCTTGGATAACGAGCGGCAGCAGAAGGGGAATGTCGAGCAAGCTTTGCAGACGCTTCATGTTCATCTCCCCTTGTTAAGAGAGAAATTGTTAGACGATTTGTTATCCGGAGTCCTGTTGCCCGAAGATAGGCTGATCGAGAGATTAAGGGAATACCGGCTACCGTTCCGGACAGGAATCGATTGTAACCTGCTGCTTATTAGAATGGATGAAGCATTTGGAGAATCCGATCAGGATTTCGCGTTGTATGAATTTGCCGTCTATAATATTGCCGCTGAACTATTGGATAAAAAATATGAGGTTTGGTCGTATAAAGATTCCTATGGTTATTTGTGCTTATTGCTGCAGAAGATCAACATGGATGTAGTTGATGAACAAGAGTTGGAACATGCCGCTATGGAAATCCAATCCAACGTGTCTCGGTATCTCAAGGGGAAAACGTCCATACTGGTCAGCGAGACATGCCGTTTTCCGGAAGAAGCAGCCGGGCAATACCGCAAGTCTTTAAATGCTTTTCGCAAGGTGCCCCGCAGTGAACGAGGTATAATCATCAGTACAACGACGACCTATTCGCTGTCTAACTCCTTGCAATCCTTGTACAGTCCCCCGGGCTTTCAGCAGCTACTGGAAGCGGGACGCTGGGAAGATGCCCGTGCCAAAATAATAGATGTATTTGCGGAAGTACAGGTGAAAAAATTGGACACGGAAGAGCATATGCTAGAGATCGTCTACTGTCTAACCAATTCATTTCTTTATATTGCGCATCTCCAAAACAAAACGTTGATGGAAGTAACGGGTTACGATTCGGATATAGCGGCGGATCCGCGAGGTTTAAGCGAAATTGGACGCGTCAGGGAATGGGCTGATCGGGTACTAGGCTATTTGGAGTCTGGTAGCGTTCGGGAGATCAAAGATACGAAGACGAAGTTGATCGTCAAAATTCATCGCTTTATTGAAGCCCGGATCGCTGAAGACGTATCTCTGCA
Organism: Paenibacillus glycanilyticus; assembly: GCF_030161375.1. Classification (GTDB taxonomy): domain Bacteria; phylum Bacillota; class Bacilli; order Paenibacillales; family Paenibacillaceae; genus Pristimantibacillus; species Pristimantibacillus glycanilyticus_B. The sequence continues at coordinate 72,573 of NZ_BSSQ01000024.1, read as the reverse complement.
AACGATCGCCGATCACGTCGATCTACATCCCGTCTATCTGTCCACGCTCTACAAACAGGAGACGAAAGAGAACATCAGCGATTTCATTATGAGATACCGAATGGAAAAAGCAGGGATGCTGCTCTCAACCTCGGACATCAAAATTTATGAACTGGCAAGCCAGTTAGGCTTCCAGAATCCGCCTTATTTCAGCAGGCTGTTTAAAAATTATTACGGGGCTACTCCTCAGGAATACAGAGAACGTTATCAATTTAAACCTTAATAATTTGATAGATCATCTTAAAACTTTATCTCTTACTCGGTTGTAAGCGCTGTAATAAGATGGAATTGCAACACACCATAACCGATAGGGGGACTCAAAACCAAGATGAGAAGCAAACAATTATTCGTGTTTATTGCACTGATTATGCTCTTGGTCTTTACAGCTGCTTGCTCCGGCAACAAAAACAATGAAACCAATTCGCCATCGAGCGAGCCGGTTCAATCGCAGGCGGGAACAGAACCAACAGCAGATTCAGACGCAGCCAAAGCAGAAGCGATCCAGAAGGGAACCTACAAGTTCGAAACGCCCGTGACGATCACAACGGTTAAAGCGACGGATTCCACCATGAAATATAAAAATGGCGAAACGTTGGAAAATAACGTGCACACCAAATGGGCTCACGACGAGCTGGGCATTGACCTTAAATATTTATGGCAAGTTCCGGGCGACCAATTCGCTACAAAGATGAGATTGATGCTGACCTCCGGCGAAGATTTGCCGGACGTGCTAATGACCGAGGATATGACGCTTCTCAACGAGCTCATCGAATCTGGCAAGTACAAAGATATTTCGGAGGATTACGAGAAATACGCTTCTCTTACGATCAAGGAGATTTATAGTTCGGATCCATTGATGTGGAGTCAAGTTACTTATGACGGCAAGAAGATGGCTTTTCCAAACTTTGCTTTCTCGGGCAACGATAATGCTGTCATGTGGATTCGGCAAGATTTACTAGACCAATTAGGGATGAAGGCACCAACAACGTTTGAAGAATTGGAAGCGCTTATGCAGGCCATGAATAGCAAAAAAACGGGTGCGTTTGAAAACATTATTCCGCTGGGATTAAGCCTCGGGTCCGGCGGTTCCTCCCCTAGCATCTTTAACGGATGGCTTGGAGAAAGCACTTGGGTATTTGGACCATCAGGCACGATTCCTAATCAGTGGTTGAATAAAGACGGTACATTGGTTCATGGTTCAACGCTTCCGGAGATGAAGGACGGCTTAGCAAGATTGAAAGACTGGTACGATAAAGGTTATATTTCGAAAGAAGCGGGCTTGCATGACGAGAACAAACTTGCTGAATTGATTGGCCAAGGGCGCGTAGGCATTGTCGTTGCGCCATATTGGCTGCCTAACTGGCCGATTCCCGACTTGGAGAAAAACGTGCCTGGCGCAACGATGAATCCATTCCCGATTCCAGGCTTAAACGGCAAGGCGGGAGCAAGGGATTCAACTTTCCTCCGTGGCGGAATGATCGTTAAGAAGGACTTTGAACATACCGATGCCTTATTCCTGTACTTGAACCGCATCTTTGATAAAGGCAATCCGGGAAGCGAATTTGAGAACGGATGGTATAAAGATTATGACTACACGGTGAAAGCGGACGGAACGATTTCGGTAGACGAAGCGGATATCCCCGGCGGAAAAGTTGGCCCAGCCAAGTATCTGCTAATGGAACCCAAAGCTCCATTTACGCTGATGAAAACAAACGCGAAGATCAGCAGAGGAGCAACGCCTAGCAATGCCGCTGAAGAAAGAACGAAGGCGGGCAATCCAAAAACGTTAAAAGCATCGGAATACGTGGATGACGGCTGGAACGCCAATACGTATGTTCCAAACGCCTTTACGGGTTCGCCAACCAAAACGATGCAAAGCAAAAGCGGCATCTTGGCCAAATTGGAAGGCGAGACGTTCCTTGGCATTATCTATGGCCGCAAGCCGATTGACGATTTCGATAAATTCGTTGTCGAGTGGAATAAAATTGGCGGGGAAGAAATTACGAAGGAAGTTAATGAATGGTATCAAAAATCTAAATAGCCTGCTGTTGAAAGGGCTCACCGACTGTAGGTGAGCCTTTTTGCGTTGTTTGTTATATTACCAATCTATTAAATGGGCTTTAAAGACAGGCGGTTGGAAGAACCAAGCCGTACAAGCCTTCATAGGATGATGTAGCTTCACAATCTACCTATGAGGGGGAAAACAATCAATGAGCATTATTAACTATGTCACGAATAGCGGTTTCGAATCGGGAACGACAGGGTGGGCGACATCTGGAACGGTTAGCCTTAATACGACCTATAGCAATACCGGTACGAACTCTGTTCAGATTGCAGGGGGGACGTCCGGTTCATATATCTATAAGCTGGTAAGCGTTCCGGACAGCAATAGCTTCGAGTTGATGGTCGCTTTGTCAAAGAACGGCTCCGGTCTAGGCCCATCCGTTATTATCGGCGTCTTTTATTTCACTCCTAGTCTTGTATTTACCAATACGGGCCTTGTAGCCACCATACCTTCTCGCTTGCCGGATGGCACGGCGAATAACTGGAAAACGGCCTACTTCAACGTGGATCCTGCCTTCTCGGGAGGGACCATCGCTCAAATCTTCATTATGACAAGTTCGCTGGCCAATTCCGTAGACTTATTCGTCGATGACGTGCAGCTGCTCAACGCCGCTTTGGACCTTGGCTAATCTAGTGCAACAAATAGGAGGTGTCTCATAAGTCATGAAAATGACGATGGGACACCTCTTTTAGTTATATTTGGGCTAAACAGTAGCCTGCGCATTAAATGTTCTTCCGATCGCCATTGCTCAGGGATTCCTTGAATTAATATTTCAGAGGTAGGAATCCTTCACAAAAGCGAACGCTTCGCTTCTCCAGAATCATTTAATGCTCCGTCTACCCTTAACCTGTTCAAGAAATGCTCAAACAAAAAGAAAATAACCGGAGATTCCGCAGATTCCAGCTTCGAGGCTTACCGAAAGTTATCCTCGAGGTCGGGTGGTGTTTTCGCTTGCCCATAATTTGCTGAAGAAAGCAGCAAGAGCAAAAATATCACCCTCTGCAGCGATATATTCAAAAAGACACTCTTTAATTGTAAATACGAGCCGTCTTCAAAGTGAGCGATCACCTTTTGGGACGGCCCCTTGTCATTAATTAGCCGCAAGGCCAAACGCTTCGGCTACCAGCTGGTAAGAGCGGATCCGGGCTTGGAAGTCGTGAGTGACGGTCACAATCATGAATTCGTCAATGCCGAACTGGTCCTGCATGTTAAGCAGGCGAGTTTTTACTTGCTCGGGCGTGCCAATGATACGGCGTGACCGGGTCTGGCGGATGCGTTCGCGATCGTAATCCGTATACGGATAGCTCTCGGCTGTCTCGACGGACGGGAAGTAGTCAAGTAACCGGCCATGCTCCAGGGAAAGGAAAAATAGATCGGTGCTCTGAGCCAGGCGGGAAGCTTCTTCTTCGGTGTCCGCGCAGATTACCATAACCGCGGCGAGCGCCCGAGCTTCCGGATAGAGAGCGGTAGGGCGGTAGCTGTCTTTGTAATAATGGATGGCATCCTCGCTGCCCGGAACGCCGAAAAATTGAGCATAAGCATACGGCAGACCCATGCGGGCCGCAATCTGTGCCGTTCCGAGACTAGAGCCAAGAAGCCATAACTCGGGATGGGATTGGAGCGCGGGGGCAGCGTGCAAGCCGGAGAAGCGATGCCCGGCAGGAAGAGAGTCGTACAGATAGTTGAGCAGATCGGACACTTGCTCCGGGTAACGATCGATGTCGCTGAATCGTCCTTCCTGCAAAGCCCGAGTGGAGAGCGGCATTCCGCCCGGCGCGCGGCCAAGACCTACGTCAATTCGTCCCGGATAAAGCGCCTCGAGAAGCTTGAAGTTCTCCGCTACCTTGTACGAGCTGTAATGGGGAAGCATAATGCCGCCGGAGCCTAGCCGAATTCGAGTCGTATTCGCGCCAAGATGGGCGAGCAGAACTTCCGGGCTAGAGTGAGCCAGCGCGCGGGAAGAATGGTGCTCCGATACCCAATAGCGGTGGTATCCGAGACGATCGGCTTCTTGGGCCAGCTTGGTGGTTTGAATCAGAGTCTGGGAAGCGTTTTGTCCTTCACAAATTTGGGATTGGTCGAGAATGCTAAGTTTCAATGGAGACACTCCTTTTGTTGTTAAATAGTGTAAATGATTAATTGTGCTTATCGGAAGCACAATTAACGGTAATAAAAAGTTGCATCAGATTCAGCAACTTAAGATGGAAGGGCGAATTTATTGCTCTTATGAAAAATGGATGCGATCCATGAATTGAGCAATGGTGTAATGACGCAAATACTCAATCGTTTGTAGTTCGGCTTCCTGGAGAATTTTTTCGAGTTCGATATCGATCTGTTCCCCGCAGTCCACTTTTATTTCAGATTCATTGCAAACAGGACAAATGGCTTCGTAAATATCGCCTAATGTAATCTCAGCCGGAGACTTTTTCAGAAAATAGCCGCCTTCCCGTCCGCCTTTCGAGTCCACAATGCCGGCATGACTTAAGGATTGCATAACTCTGCGCAAGAAGGTAGCATGTGAATCGACTTGACTCGCAATCATCGCGCTGCTCAGCATGCTGCCGCTTCTGGCCAGCCATACGATGGCGTGAACGGCGATTTTTAGACGTGGAGGACCAATGTGAACGCTTCTAGACGTGTTTCTCAATATGTTCACCCTCCCATTCCTCAATTAATTGCAACTTTAATAAGCACATTATAGATGCTTTATTAGAATTGCGCAAGCGATCGGTAACAGCATAGGCAGAAGCCCATTGACAAGGTTCTAGTCCACAAGTGACAATAAAAGGGAATATAACCGTTCACGGAATGGAAGTGGGGCGCGATGAAGGATTGGCGTAAGCTGATACGGGACAATCGCATACTGCCCTTTATGAAAAAAAGGGACCGCGTGGAAGCTGAAAGCTTCCGTACGGTCCCTTTCTTCTGTTAAAGCAAGAAAGAAAACGACTTATTCTGTTCGATGTCGCTTACAACATGAGAGGGGTGTTGCTTAAGATGCCGATCATCCTGGACGGACAGAAGCTGACGCCGGAAGCAGTGATGGAAGTAGCTGTTGAACGAAAAGAAGTACTGTTATGCGATATGGCCAGCGATCGGGTTAAACGCTGTCGCGAGATGGTGGAAGAATTGGTGGCAGCCGGACATATCGTATACGGAGTAAACACGGGCTTCGGGAAATTCAGCGATGTCCCAATATCGCCGCAAAATACGTCAAAGCTGCAAATGAATCTTATCCGCAGCCATGCCTGCGCAGTTGGCCCTCCACTACCGGAAGAGACCGTACGCGGAATCATGCTGCTGCGAGCAAATGCGCTTGCCAAGGGATATTCCGGCATTCGCCCGGAAACGCTTCAACTGCTAATCGACTGCTTGAACCGTTGCGTTCATCCGGTTGTGCCCGCGCAAGGTTCGCTTGGCGCGAGCGGAGATCTGGCTCCGTTGTCCCATCTTGCGCTTGTTCTGGCGGGCGAAGGAGAAGCTTACTACCAGGGTGAACGCCTTCCGGGCGCAAAAGCGCTGGCGAGGGCGGGACTTCAGCCGATTGCCTTGCAAGCAAAAGAGGGGCTGGCCCTTATCAACGGGACCCAAGTCATGACATCGATTGGGACGCTGACTTATATAAAAGCTCAGCGGCTTGTCAAAATCGCCGACGTTATTGCATCTCTAACGCTCGAAAGCTTGCATGGGATTCCGGAAGCATTCTCAGAGGAGGTGCATCTTGCGCGCCCGTATCCCGAGCAGATCGGCGTGGCGAGAAATCTTCGCGCGCTGCTCCAAGGAAGCCGTTTGACGACACGCCAAGGCGAAATCCGGGTTCAGGACGCATATTCGCTCCGCTGCCTACCCCAGGTACATGGCGCTACTAGGCAAGTTCTTGCTTACGTGCGTGAAAAGCTTGCCATCGAAATCAATTCGGCCACGGATAATCCGCTCTTGTTTCTTGAAGGCGGGCAAGTCGTCTCGGGCGGCAATTTCCATGGACAGCCGATTGCGTTTGCGATGGATTTTCTAAAAATCGGCATGAGCGAGCTCGCCAATATTTCGGAACGCCGCACCGAACGGCTCGTGAATCCCGCTCTATCAGGCGGGTTGCCTTCCTTCCTCAGTCATGAGCCCGGCCTTGCGTCTGGCTTGATGATTACGCAATATGTCAGTGCTTCGCTCGTCTCCGAGAATAAAGTGCTTGCGCATCCCGCGAGCGTGGATTCCATTCCTTCGTCGGCCAACCAGGAAGACCATGTATCCATGGGGACAACGGCTGCAAGGCATGCAGCGCAGATTGTGAGCAACGTATCGAAGGTGCTTGCGATTGAGCTGATCTGTGCAGCCGAAGCAGCCGAATTCGTTGGGGTAGATGGCTTGGCGCCAGCGACTCGCGTGCTTCATGAGAAATTGCGCTCGCTTGTCAGGCCCGTTGTCTACGACCGATCGCTGTCGGAGGATATTGAAATAACAGCGGCAGCTTTGTTGTCCGGAGAGTGGCTCGAGGCGGTAGAATCCGTTGCCGGCTCGTTGTATTAACTTTTCAAAAGCATAAGCTGAGGGAGGAATCTGTTATGGCAACAAATGAGTCTAGCGATAGGAAACGTGAAATCCGCGCCCCGCGCGGCAAGGAGTTATCCTGCAAAGGCTGGGTACAGGAAGCTGCCCTCCGCATGCTTAAGAATAACCTGGATCCCGATGTCGCGGAGCGCCCCGAAGAGCTGGTCGTATACGGAGGGATTGGCAAAGCGGCTCGCAGCTGGCCGGCTTATGAAGCTATCGTCAGAGAACTTCGAAGGCTGGAAAACGACGAGACGCTTCTCGTGCAATCCGGCAAGCCGGTGGGCGTCTTTCGGACGCATGAACGAGCGCCGCGCGTACTGCTGTCCAACTCCGTCCTTGTTCCCAAATGGGCGACATGGGAGCACTTCCGCGAACTTGAGCGCAAAGGACTTATGATGTACGGCCAAATGACGGCAGGCAGCTGGATCTACATCGGAACGCAAGGCATTCTCCAGGGCACGTATGAGACGTTCGCCGAAGCCGCCCGTCAGCATGCGGGCGGAACGTTGAAAGGCACGCTTACTTTGACCGCTGGCCTTGGCGGAATGGGCGGCGCGCAGCCGCTTGCGGTCACGATGAATGAAGGAGTCGTTATAGCCGTCGAAGTTGATCGCAGTCGAATTGCAAGACGTATCCAGACGAGATATTGCGATGTTCTGGCGGAGACGCTTGAGGAAGCGCTGGCACTTGCCGATGATGCGCTTGCCAAGCAACATGCGCTTTCCATTGGACTCGTAGGGAACGCGGCCGAGGTGTATCCGGAGATCGTCCGCCGCGGGATCAAGCCGCATTTCGTGACGGATCAAACTTCCGCGCATGATCCGCTTGTTGGTTATATCCCTGCAGGTTTCTCTCTTGATGAAGCCGCCGCCCTGCGGGCGAGCGATCCCGAGCATTACGTTCAGCTAGCCAAGGCGAGCATGGCGATTCACGTTCAGGCGATGCTTGATTTGCAACAAGCCGGTTCCGTTGTATTCGACTACGGCAACAACATCCGGCAAGTCGCGTTTGACGAAGGCGTCAAGGCCGCCTTTGATTTTCCGGGCTTTGTGCCTGCCTACATTCGCCCTTTATTTTGTGAAGGAAAAGGTCCTTTCCGATGGGCTGCTCTATCCGGGGATCCGGAAGATATCCGGAAGACGGATGAGCTTGTATTGCGTATGTTCCCTGAGAATGCGCGATTATGCCGATGGATTCAAATGGCGCAAGCACGCGTTGCGTTCCAAGGACTTCCAGCGCGGATATGTTGGCTTGGTTACGGTGAACGGGAGAAATTTGGCCTTGCGTTAAACGAATTGGTTCGAAGCGGGGAGCTGAAAGCTCCGGTCGTGATTGGCCGCGATCATCTGGACTGCGGCTCCGTGGCTTCGCCGAACCGGGAGACGGAAGCGATGAAGGACGGCTCGGACGCGGTTGGAGACTGGGCAATCCTAAACGCCTTAATCAACACGTCCGCCGGTGCGTCTTGGGTATCCGTGCACCATGGAGGCGGAGTGGGCATGGGGTATTCCTTGCATGCCGGCATGGTGGTCGTGGCAGATGGCACGGACGAGGCAGCGGAGCGGTTGAAGTGCGTATTAACATCCGACCCGGGTATGGGCGTGATCCGGCATGTAGACGCCGGTTACGACGAAGCGGTAGAGACCGCCGAGAAACATGGCATCCGCATCCCGATGCGCGATTGAGCCGGCTTGCGGATAGATTTCTTGAAAGGGGAGGATTACCACGAGAATCGACCTGTTGTTAAAAGGAATCGGCTGCTTGGTTACCCCGCCGGGAGACGCACCACGCTATGGGGAACAGATGAACGAAATCAGGCAAATCCCGCAAGCATCCGTCGCGATTCAGGAAGGTAGAATCGCCTTTGTTGGTACGGAAACAGAGGTGATGAACGCTCTGAACGGTGCAGAAATCCTGGAAACGCTAGACGCGCGCGGATGTTTGGCTACACCGGGTCTCATCGATCCGCATACGCATCTTGTTCACGGAGGTTCGCGCGAGCATGAGCTTGCGCTCAAACGCGCGGGCGTACCCTATTTGGAAATTCTCGCACAGGGCGGAGGAATCCTTAGCACCGTGCAAGCGACTCGCTCGGCAAGCGAACAAGAACTGTACGAGAAAGCGTACCAAAGCCTTAACATCATGCTGCTGCAAGGCGTCACCACAGTGGAAGCCAAAAGCGGCTACGGTCTTTCTATTGAAGCTGAACAGAGACAGCTGCGTGCCGCAAAACGGCTGAGTGACAACCATCCGCTTGAAGTGGTGTCAACGTTCATGGGCGCGCATGCCGTTCCCGCCGAGTACAAAGGGAAAACGAATGAATACGTCGACCTTGTCTGCGGCATGCTTCCGCAAATCGCGCAGCTTAGGCTGGCCGAGTTTTGCGATGTTTTCTGCGAGAAGGGAGTGTTTACGGTTGAGCAATCCAGACGGATTCTGCTGGAGGCACAGCGCAACGGCTTATTGCCCAAAATACATGCGGATGAGATCGAGTCGCTTGGCGGCGCGGAATTAGCGGGGGAGCTTGGCGCCATATCCGCCGAACATCTGCTGGCCGCATCGGATAAAGGGCTCGGCATGCTGGCGGCAGGCGGCGTTATTCCGGTGTTGCTGCCCGGTACGTCGTTTAATTTGGGACTGAACAAACATGCAAGGGCGAGGGATATGATCGATAAGTTCAAGTTGCCCGTAGCTTTGGCCACCGATTACAATCCGGGTTCCTGTCCGACCGAATCGATGCAGCTCATCATGATGTTGGCGTCGCTTAACCTGAAGATGACGCCGGAGGAGATTCTTGCCGCATGCAGCATAAATGCGGCTAACGCGATTGCGCGAGGAGACCGGTTAGGTTCCATCGAGGTTGGGAAACAGGCGGATATCGCGCTTTTTGATGTGCCGAATCTCGCCTATCTGCCCTACCATTTCGGCATCAACCACACATACGGCGTAATTAAGAATGGGCAAGCAGTTGTGTGGGAGCGGCAACTCCTTGCGCCGAATGCAAATATATGATGAAGATGGAGGCGAGGGCATGAACCGAGAGATCCCGTATTTGAAAAATCCGGAGCAAGCGGTCTTCAAAGATCGCTTCGAGACGAAAGTCGCCCATTGGATAAGGAGTTGGGACTGGGCGGAGCCGCTGCTTGCGGGAATCGTTGGCGTTCCGTTGTCCAAAACTTCAATCTCGATCTCTAGCGCTTCTACAACACCGGCGGCGATCCGCAATGCTTTTTATTCTTTTACCACTTATTCGATGGAATACGGGGTCGACTTGCAGGAATTGGCTGTACGCGATTTGGGCGATATTCAGATGCATGCGACAGACATGGCGGAATGCCATCGGCGAATCGAGGAAAGTTTGCGGACTTTGTACGAGAATTATCCGGCATTCGTTCCCATTATTATTGGCGGCGATCATTCCATCAGTTGTCCGTCTGTCAAAGCCTTCTCTAAGCGTTACGCTGGCAAAAAAATCGGGATCATTCATTTTGACGCGCATCATGACGTTAGAAATTTCGAAGACGGCGGGGTTACAAACGGGACTCCTTTTCGCGGCATATTGGAATCGGGACTTGTAGACGGGCGGAATATCGCGCAGATCGGCATCCGCGGCTTTATGAATGCGAAGCCATATCATGACTATGTGGTTAGCAAAGGGGTAAGCGTCTTTACCTCGCGCGATGTTAGGCGTAAGGGGATAGATCCCATTCTCGACCAAGCATTAACGATTGCCGGTGACGGGACGGAAGCCATTTATGTCAGCTTCGACGTCGATGTGATCGATCAAGCTTTTGCGCCGGGCTGTCCGGCTATCGGTACTGGCGGATTAAGTTCATGGGATGCCTTAGACGCGCTTTTTCGGCTGGGAGCCTCTCCGCAAGTTACGGGGATAGACTTTGTATGCATTGACCCTTCCGTGGACTTCCGTAACGCGACCTCTCGTCTTGCGGTTCAGTTCATGCTTAGCTTTCTGGCCGGAATGGCAAGCAGGCCGAATTAATTGTTCTATCTTGTCGTGCATTTTTTGAAAATGGTATACTATTTTCATTAAGTGTAATAATTGATTGAATAATATAATATCGCGAGGGATATATAGTGATCGTAACCAAGACGAAGCGCGGGACGAATCTGGAAGACGTACAGGAAATGAATCGTTCGTTGGTCATTCGCCTCATGCGAAGAAGACAGGTATGCTCGAGAGCGGAATTAACGCAGGAGTCCGGACTGAATCAATCGACGATTACGAATATCATTAACGAGTTGATCAGTTGGGGCATTGTGGTGGAGACCGGCGTGATCGACGGCAAGAAAGGCCGCCGTTCCATCGGCATTAAGTTGAATTGCGAGCCTTACAAGATTATTGGGATTCGCCTGGCTAGGAAATCCATTACGGTTGCCTTGTACGATCTGGAAGGGATCGAATACAGCAAGCAGCAGATTCCCATCGATATCGCGGACGGCTCAACCCGTGCTTTCAATCGAATGAAGGAACTGATCAAGGAGATGATCTCTTCCAATTCGGTCGGCCAAGTCATCGCCATTGGCGTAGTTACGCCAGGCCCGTTGCTTCGCAATGAAGGCCGGATTGGTCTTATGACTTATTTTCCTGGCTGGGAGAAAATTAACATCCAGGAAGAACTGATGCGAGATTTCGATCTCCCTGTTTATATTGAGCATGATGCTAAGGCGGGGGCGCTTGCACATTGGTGGTTTGGCAACTCCCATCAAGAGCAAGGAGTTATGATCTACGTGGCTGCGGGTCAAGGCGTGGGAGCGGGGATTGTGGTAGATGGCAAAGTCTTTCGAGGTTCACTTGGCATGGCAGGAGAAATCGGTCATATGAGCATCGACTTTAAGGGGCCAAAGTGCGAGTGCGGTAATAGAGGTTGTCTCGAATTATATTGTTCCACTTCGGCTTTACTGCAAACCTTAAATAAGGAACATGCTTCGTTAAAGTCCGTTTGGAAAGCGATCCACGAAGAAGAGACCGGTGATGCGGTAGAGGCGGTTAGACAAGCAGCATGGTTTCTTGGGTTTGGGCTTGTGAACATCATCAATACGTTTAACCCTGACCGAATCATCCTCGGTGATGAATTCGCCGAAGCCGGCGCGCTGCTTCACGATACGGTGAGATCCGTAATTAACGAATATGTCTTGCCTGATGTATCGAATAAATTGACCGTAGAGCTTGCTGCTGACGACATGGATACAATGCTGGTCGGCTCGGCAATCGTGGCGATTGAGAGTATTTTGGATCAGCCGTCCAGTTATTTAAACCAGCAAACCTAAAGCAAAACCAGTTCAAACAGCCCGGCCGGAGACGTCGTTTCCGGCCGGGCTGTTTTTTTGTGCTTAGTGCGCGTAAAAAGAAAGAAATTTATTACTTGATTAAATCAATAAATAGATTTATAGTAATAATGTAAACGATGATATTAAACAATGAATCAAATAGTGGGGGGCCGCAACATGTCGCTGTTGATGGGGATTGATATCGGCACCTCAAGTGTGAAATCCATGGTTATGGATCTTTCAGGCAAGGTGCTTGGATTTGCGCAAACGGAATACGACATCGCTATTCCTGTCCCGGGGTACGCAGAGCAGAATCCGGATGAGTGGTGGGAACTGGTCAAACGAACAAGCGCTGAGGCGATTATGAAAGCCGGCGTTGACGGAGGAGCAATAGAAGGGATCGGTTTCTCGGGTCAAATGCATGGCTTGGTGGCATTGGATAAAGAAGGTCAGGTGCTTCGCCCGTCTATCATCTGGTGCGATCAGCGGACGATTCCCCAGAAGAACATGCTGGAATCCCGATTCACGCCAGAGCAGCTGGGAAATATGATTCAGAACTCCGTGTCTACCGGGTTTCTTATTCTATCGTTGATGTGGATCAAGGAAAATGAGCCGGATCTCTACAACCGGATAGATCGAGTTATGCTGCCCAAAGATTATGTCCGCTACCGTCTGACCGGTGAGATCGGAACAGACACGACGGATGCTTCAGGCACATCGGCCTTTCATGCAAGTTCGCTTGAATGGTCGGAACCGTTAATTACGATGGCAGGAATGGACAGCAAGTTGTTTCCGCCGGTAGGGAACCCTTGGGAGATAGCTGGTTATGTGACCAAACAAGCCGAATCCGAGAGTTGCTTCAAGGCAGGAACTCCCGTTGTATTTGGCGGGGCAGACCAAGCGATGCAGGCGGTTGGAAACGGTATCATTGAACCTGGCGATCTGTCCGTTACGATTGGAACGGGTGGACAGTTGTTCACTACGATTGATCAGCCCGTCTATGACAAGAAGCTTCGGACGCATACTTACGCGCACGCCGTTCCAAGCCGGTGGTATCTGCTTGGAGCGACAATGAGCGCGGGGTTGTCGCTTAAGTGGCTAGCATCGCAAGTACTGAAGGTTCATGATTACAAAGCGCTTGATAGGAAGGCCAACGAGGTTTCGCCAGGAAGTAACGGATTGTTGTTTCTGCCTTATTTGACCGGGGACCGTACGCCTCATATGGATCCGCAAGCAAGCGGGATGTTCTTTGGACTTAGGCTAGACCACAATGACACGCATCTGATCAGAGCCGTGCTTGAAGGGGTATGTTATTCGCTTCGCGACGGGGTAGAGATTATCCGTTCACTCGAGGTTGACCTCAGAAGAATCATCATATCCGGCGGCGGAGCAAAAAGCCCGCTCTGGAGCCAGATTCTAGCGGATATTCTGAATCAGGACGTATATGTAAGCACGACGGAGGAGCAGGCATGCGTGGGAGCGGCGATTATGGCCGGGGTTGGCGTTAAGTTGTATAGCTCCGTCGAGCAAGGTTGTAAAACGGTCGTTAAGCTGCACGAAAATCCGATACGGCCAAACGCTGGCAATCATGCCGTCTATGATCGGCAATATGCGGTCTATAGCAAGCTTTATGAGCACAACAAGGACATTTTTCCTATGCTGAATACCATTACGAATGAGTCAGGAGTGTTGAAATAATGATACATGTTAACGATAGCGGTAACTTTATAGAGCTAAACCCTACACAAGCTGAACAACCGTTGGACCTCGGATCCGTCAAAACATTAACGGTTAGCGCGCGTGTAAGAGGCGGAGAAACAAGCGAGGAGCTGCTCCGAATTCAAGGCAAGCTTGGAACTTCTGCCATTCTAATCCGTTCTGGTGAACAAGCAGCGGTTGATGGATTGCTTCTATCCGTTGATCTATATACGGATGCCAAAGACAAGCCGTTAACCTTATCTGTACCGTGGAATGCCATTGGAGCGGGAGAGCATGATCTCCTTCTGCGCTATAACAGCCATATCGTTGAATTGTTCGTAGACGGCGTGTTGGTGGACGAGGACTGGCCGATGGGTTCCGTTCAGTTGGAGAAGGCAACGGTACAAACCTATGAGGGAACGCTGGAAGCCAAAGTGTGGCCACATGCCTTGACCGAGGAAGAGCGCAATAATCTCTTGCAAGATAAGGAAGGTGTGGAGAACCGGGAGACGTTATACCTTGGCACTGAACCAAGCTCGATCCAATATTGGAAACCAAGAGGATTCAATACGGGTGTTGGCGATTGCATGCCATACTTCGACGGAGAAACCTTCCATGTCTATTATTTGTTCGATCGCCGGGGCCACGCCAGCAAATGGAGCTTAGGCGCGCATCAATGGGCACACATCTCGACGAAAGACTTGAAGAATTGGACTCACCATCCAATGGCAGTCGCTGTGACCGGCGAATGGGAAGGGTCGATCTGCACGGGTTCCGTTATTAAGGAAAACAACGAATATTATGCGTTTTATGCCGTTCGTGCCGTTGACGGTTCGCCAGCCCAATTGACGTATGCGGTTAGCAACGACGGTATTGAATTCACTAAATCTGAGGCGTACATAACGATTTCAAGCCGTTACCTGTTGTCTTCGGTCAGAGACCCGCATGTATTCAAAGATGCGGAAGGTATCTACCATATGCTAGTTACGACAAGTCTAGTAGACGGCGTCAAGCATGAAGGATGTCTAGCCCATCTCACATCCGGCGACCTGAAGAATTGGCAAGAAGAAGAGCCATTTATTGTGCCGGGTTATCATGGCGAGCCGGAGTGCTCGGATTATTTTGAATGGAACGGCATGTACTACTTGATCTTCAGCAATGACGGCCTTGCACGTTACCGTTATTCGACAAAACCGTTTGGTCCTTGGCTTCGTCCCGCGATGGATACGATTGACAGCGTTCAGCTGCGCGTTCCGAAGACGGCGGCTTTCCCGGGCGGAAGAAGAATGGTTACGGGATTCCTCTCCGGTCCTGGCCGTTACGGCGGCGAGTTGGTCATTCGCGAACTTGTTCAAGAAGAGGATGGATCGCTTGGGCTTAAGTTCCCGGCCGAATTCGAAGGATTGACGACTTACGCGGAGACTCAGCACATCGATCAAGTAAACCTCGCGAACTTAAATGGATTCTCTGAGCATTTGATTGGAAGAGTAGAAGGCGAATATGAGCTGACCTTTGAGGCTGTGCCCGAGCATTCTACGATGTTCTATGGTTTCTCCGTAGCTGGAGACTCTGAATTCAAACAAGGGAACGATATTCGATTTGAGCCATCCAATCATAAACTTGGCGTTCATGATACGGTGTGCGTAGGATTCCAAGAGGATGAAGTGTCGTCCATTTACCATGTGCAAGGGCTCCAGGGACCTGTCCGCGTTAAAGCAGTTGTGAAGGAAGCGTTCATTGATATTTGCGTAAACGATCAACGTACTTCCATCAGTCGAATTAACAGAGAGCATGCTTATCTGCGATTCTTTGCCCAATTCGGAGCCGTTAGCTTCCACAACATCACGATTCGTTCCATTCCGAGCAGGTAACAGGAGGGATTCACCATGCACAGCAGAGGGACGATGGCTAATATGCTGAAGCGGTGGCAGCTTTATGTGCTGCTGCTTCCTTCCTTACTGTACATCTTGTTGTTCCATTACGTCCCCATGTATGGGATCATCATCGCCTTTAAAGATTTTAAATCCAGTATGGGGATCCTTGGCAGTCCATGGGTAGGCATGGAGCATTTCAAAGCTTTCTTCGATTCTTTTGTCTTTAAGCAGATCGTGACAAACACAATTAAGTTAAGCTTGTTCTCGCTTGCGATTAGCTTCCCCATTCCGATTATATTTGCCTTGCTGCTCAATCAAATAAGGAACCGGCTAGCCCAGCGATTTGTGCAAACGGTTACTTACGCACCGTATTTTATCTCAACCGTCGTTCTGGTATCGATGTTGAACGTCTTCTTGGCACCTAGCACCGGAATCATCAACAACCTCATTACGTTGTTTGGCGGTGATGCCGTCAACTTCATGGCAAGGGAAGAATGGTTCCGCACGGTCTATATTACCTCGGGAATCTGGCAGACCATGGGCTTCAGCGCAATCATTTATCTTGCGGCTTTAAGCGGCGTCAACCCGGAGTTGCATGAAGCGGCAACGGTAGACGGGGCAACCAAGCTGAGACGGATCTGGCATGTCGATCTGCCGTCGATCCGGCCGACCATTACGATCCTTTTTATTCTTGGAATAGGCAGTATCATGTCCGTAGGCTGGGAGAAGGCATTCCTGATGCAGCAAGGCATGAACCTTCCGGTATCCGAAATTATCTCTACTTATGTATACAAGGTGGGCTTGCTCAACGCGCAGTACAGCTTCGCAACCGCAATTGGACTATTCAATTCCGTTATCAACTTTACGCTTCTTATCTTTACAAACTATGTATCGAGAAAAATGTCTGGAAACAGCTTATGGTAGCTTCCGAATGGAGGAATCAAGACGCATGAAATCCTTGTCCCTGAGCGACAAAATATTCACCATAGTCAATTACACGCTTATGGCAGCGATAACGCTATGTATTCTGTACCCACTCTACTTCATCGTCGTTGCTTCGTTCTCCGACCCTAACGTTGTCAATCGGGGAGGAATCCTGCTTGTACCGGAACACTTGTATACGGAAGGTTATGCGAAGATTTTCGATTATAAACCGCTGTGGACGGGTTACCTGAACTCTATTCTTTATACGGTTTGCGGCACGGCAATTAATCTAGTCTTCACGCTTACCGGCGCTTATGCGCTCTCGAGAAAAGATTTGGTTGGACGCAAACCTATTATGCTGCTGTTCATCTTTACGATGTTCTTCAGCGGGGGTCTTATTCCGAGCTATCTTCTCATTAACAAGCTTGGCATTATGGACTCGATGTGGGCTTTAGTTCTGCCGGCTGCCGTATCGGTGTGGAATATTATCATCACCCGTACGTTTTTCCAAAGCACAATTCCGGATGAGTTGCTGGAAGCGGCGGTTATGGACGGCTGTTCGGACTTCAAGTTTTTCCTGTCCATTGTGTTGCCTCTATCCAAGGTTATTGTGGCGGTAATGGCGTTATTCTACGGAATCGGGCATTGGAACTCGTTCTTCGAACCGCTTATCTATATTTCGAGCGAAGACAAGTTCCCTTTGCAAGTTATCCTGCGGAACCTATTGATTACGAACGAGGTTGGAAACCAAATGCTGTCGGACGCGATGTCCATGGCTGAACGCCAACGCATTGCGGAACAGCTGAAATATGGCGTAATCGTAGCTTCATGTCTTCCGCTCTTGACGGTATATCCATTCCTGCAAAAGTATTTTACGCAAGGGGTAATGGTTGGATCGATTAAAGGCTAAATGTTATTTCTATACAAAGGGGAGAAGAGTAGAATGAAAAAGATGGTCGCAATAATATGTACGGCAATTATGCTGCCGGGGATTATCGCCGGTTGTTCTTCGAACAGCAGCAACGAGCCTTCCGCAAATAACAAAGCATCGGAATCCGCAAATACAAAAGGTAATTCTGAAGCACCAATCCGCATCGTTCGCCCGAAAAGTCCGCAAAACCTGCCTGCTAAAGACATGATCTGGTACAAAAACTATACAAAAGTATCCGGCATTGATGTTGATTGGAAAGAGATCCCTTCGGAATCCGCGTCCGAGAAAGTAAATCTGATGTTGTCTACCGGAGACCTGCCCGAGGCGTTCATGCAAACGCTTGACACGAGTATGGTGATGAAAAACGTGGATCAAGGCATCTTCCTTCCGATTGAAGATTACATAAAGGATATGCCGAATTTCTCCAAAGTACTGGAGGAACGCCCGGAATACAAAGCTTTGATTACCGCGCCGGATGGCCACATTTATGGACTTCCTTATATTGAAGAGATGTACGGATTAATAAGCAACCAAGGTATTCTGGAAATTTATAAACCATGGTTAGATAAGCTGGGATTGCCAATTCCAAAAACGATTGACGAATATCGGGATACGCTTAAGAAATTCGTGGAATCGGATATGAACGGCAATGGCAAGAAGGATGAAATCGGTTTGGCGCTGGCGAATAAAGACGTAACCTCGGGCATTGGACATTGGCGGAATGCCAATGACTTCGGACAGTTCTTTGGCCTATGGGGCCAGGCGGACCGCAACGATAGCATGGGTGTCGACGCAAACGGCAAAGTATTCAGCACGTCAACGACGGAAGCTTACAAAACCGGCATTAAATATTTGCATGACATGTACAAAGACGGTTTGATTGACGAAGAGTACCTGATTACGGACACTCCTAAGCTTCAAGCTAAGCTGAGAAATCCCGACGTTATTGTCGGCAGCGTAATGACCTTCTCGATCAGTGACATGGTGGATAAAGAGCGTGCCAAGGATTATGTTGCCGTTCCCTATCTGACAGGTCCAGGCGGAGAATTCGGCACGCGCGAGAACCTTGTCGAGATGCATAATCCGGTAGCTTTCGTTCTGACGAAGGCAGCGAAAGATCCTGCAAGAATTCTCAAGTGGGCGGACGGCTTGTACGATCCAAGCTGGTCGGTGCAGACCAACTGGGGTCCGCTTGGCTATCAGTATAAGTTGAATGACAAAGGCGTTATGGTATTCGACGATCTGAAGGACGGTCTGAAGACGTATAACGAAATGCGCAGCCGGAATACGATAGGCGGAGGATCTCCGATTGCCGTTTTGACCGATTATTACGATAAAGTCGTGGAATATCCGCAAGACGCAAAACGTTTGTTGGATGACATGAAGGCGGTTGGATTTATCGATAAGCATTTGAACGATCCTTACATTCCGCACACGATTTTCTATGAACCGGAAGTTGCCGACAAGATGGCATTGCTCTCCGCTCAGGTGTATCAGATTATGGATAACAATCGTCGCAAGTGGGTTACGGACGGCGGTATTGACGAAGATTGGGACAAATATTTGAAAGATCTCGACAAAGCCGGCTGGTATGAAATTATCGGTTACGTACAAGAAGCCTACACGCGTTATCTTGAAAATCAAAAATAACAAAAAGGGCCCCGGAATGGGGCTTTTTTTGTTGTGCAGGCAGAAGTTGAAAAGCTAAAGAGTAAAAAATAGGTTGACTTCACTAATCGTAATAATTACAATTAACAAAACGTAATGATTACTATTAATTGAGGGGTGCGTACTATTGAGTATTGACAAGAAGTTGCCTGTAACCGTATTAAGCGGATATTTAGGGTCAGGGAAAACAACGATATTAAATCACATCTTGAATAACAGACAAGGTTTGCGGGTGGCCGTCATCGTAAATGATCTGAGCGAGGTAAATATAGACGCGGATTTGATTAAAGGAAGCGGGGGGCTATCTCGTACCGAAGAGAAGTTGGTCGAAATGTCCAACGGCTGCATCTGCTGCACGCTTCGGGAAGACCTTCTAAGAGAAGTGGTAAAATTGGCCAAAGAACAGCGATTTGATTATATTCTGATCGAATCGACCGGTGTTGGAGAGCCTGTTCCCGTTGCCCAGACTTTCTCTTATATAGATGAGGAGCAGGGGATAGATCTGACCGAGTTCTGCAAGCTGGATTGCATGGTTACCGTAGTGGATGCATATCGATTCTGGAGCGATTTCTCTTCCGGCGAGACTTTGCTTGATAGACAGCAAGAGGTTGCGGTTGACGATAACCGGGAAGTTGTTGATTTGCTCATTGATCAGATTGAGTTCTGCGATGTATTGATCTTGAATAAATGCGATCTGGTGGATGAGAACGTGCTGATAGAGCTGGAAACCGTACTTCGAAGCCTTCAGCCCCGTGCCAAGTTGATTCGTTCTAAACGTGGGCAAGTCGATCCGGCTGAACTATTAAATACGGGCTTATTCGATTTCGAAGCGGCCAGCCAATCGGCAGGCTGGATTCAGGAAATGGCGAAGGAGCATCATACGCCGGAGACGGAAGAGTATGGAATCTCCTCGTTTGTGTATGAACGGGCACAACCGTTCCATCCGGAAAGATTAATGAGCTGGATGAGCGAATGGCCGGAAGCAATCGTACGCGCCAAAGGCATAGTGTGGCTGGCCACGCGAAATGACATGGCGCAAAATTTCAGCCAAGCCGGACCTTCCATCCAGTTCGGACCGGCAGGGAAGTGGATGGCGGCGCTTCCTGAGGAGGAACGGATGGAGTTGCTGCTGGACGATCCGTCTCTGGCACAATCTTGGCATGAGCCATTTGGCGATAGGGTCAATAAGATTGTATTTATCGGTCTTCGTTTGGATCGCGAAGCGATCACCGGCGAATTGGATCGATGCCTATTATCTCCTGATGAATTAAAGATGGAATGGCATTTGTTTCATGACGAATTCCCTAATCAACCGGATATGCAATAAGAATTAAAGGGTGAACAATGATGGTGTTGCTTAAGATGGATAACGTTGAATTTGGATACTCGGAAATTCCTTGTTTGCAAGATGTTTCTCTCCAAATCTCCGCAGGCGAATTCGTTGCCGTTACCGGGCCAAATGGCTCGTCCAAATCCACTCTACTGAAATTGGCATTAGGGTTGCTCCGTCCGAAGAGCGGAGAGGTTAAGCTTCAGAGCGGAAAGCCAGACGGAACAAAGTTAAAAGTCAGCTATGTTCCACAGCATATTGCTGCATTTAACAGCGGTTTCCCTAGCAGAGTTCACGAATTTGTCCGTTCTGGGAGATATAAGGAAGGTTCGTGGTTGAGGAGATTAACGCCGAAGGATCATGGCATAGTAGAGCAAGCGTTGAGGGATGTCGGCATGTGGGAAATGCGCGGACGGAGGATTGGCGAGTTGTCTGGTGGTCAAAAACAGCGGATTTGCATGGCGCGCGCATTAGCGAGCGAACCGGATTTATTCGTTCTGGATGAGCCAACGGCCGGCATGGACCAGCAAAGCCGCAATGCCTTATATGCACAAATGCGGCGGCAAGTTACGCAGTACAACCGCACCGTTATCATGGTGACGCATGAGCAGCAGGAATTAGACTCCTTCCTTGACAGAACGATCGAATTAACGAGAAAGGAGGAGGACACATGGGGATGCTGCACTACGACTTTATGCAGCGGGCATTTTGGGCTGGCGGAATAATAGCGGTCTTGGCGTCAACGTTAGGCGTATACCTCATGCTTCGTCGTCAAGCGCTAATCGCCGATATGTTGTCGCATGTATCGCTAGCCGGCGTTGCTGCAGGAACCTACTTACATATTAATCCCTCCCTTGCAGGGTTTGTTGTCGCCATTCTAGGCGCCATTGCGGTTGAGTATGTAAGGCGTTCCTATCGAACCTTTAGCGAGGTTTCGGTTGCGATTATTATGGTCTGCGGTTTATCTACCGCTGTCGTGCTTATGAGTCTAATCAAAGGAACGAGTAAAAGCTTATCTTCCTACTTGTTTGGTTCGGTTGTTGCGGTAAATACATCGGATTTGCGTATTATGATCCTTGTTGCTGCAGCCGGAGCTCTATTTTTCTTCTTCCTAAGAAGACCGCTTTACCAGATTTCATTTGACGAAGAGACAGCACAAACCGACGGTTTGCCCGTCAAATCGATTTCGTTATTGTTTAGCGTCATGACCGGCATGATCGTGTCGGCTGCAATGCCTATTGTAGGGGTTCTGCTTGTTTCAGCCCTCGTTATACTCCCTGCAGCCATTGCGGTTCGGATCGCTTATAGCTTTAACGCTGCAATTCTAATTGCATGCGCGGTGGGGCTTGCAGGCGTATTTTCCGGATTAACAGCATCTTACCGTCTTAATACGCCGCCAGGCGGAACGATTGCTCTAATATTGCTTGTTTTCCTGGTCTCAGGAGTGTTGCTGCAAAAAGCGATTCTTCGCGTCTATAGAAACCGCGTAAAACACGAAAGCTCTATTCGTAATTATTACACTTAATCAAGTGCAAAGGAGAATGAATAAATGAAAAGTTGGCTCAAAAAAGCAGTTGTAATTTCGGCTTTCCCTGCATTAATGTTGTCGGGATGCGGCAAAGAAGACAATAATTCCAACACTGCGGCAAGCGCCGTGAATGGATCAGCCATGCCTGAAGAAACAGCAGCAACAGGGGAGAAGCTTCAAATTGTAGCTACCTTTTATCCGATGGTTGAATTCACCAAGCAAATTGCCGGAGAGCATGCGAATGTTATCGGTCTTATTCCTTCGGGCGTGGAACCCCATGACTGGGAGCCTAGCGCGAAGGATATGGCTGCCATTCAGGATGCCGATGTGTTTGTCTACAACGGTATAGTTGAAGGTTGGGTCGATACAGCTCTCGAGAGCGCCGTGAATCCAAAACGAAATGATGTTGAAGCGAGCAGCGGCATCTCTTTGATGGAAAGTGTTGAGGATGAACATGAACATGAACATGAACAAGAGCAAGGAAATGAAGAAGCCGAAGAAGGACATTCGCATGAGTCTACTCTTGATCCCCATGTCTGGCTAAGCCCTGTGCTTGCTCAAGAAGAAGTCAAAACCATCAAAGAAGCTTTAATCAAAGCTGATCCAGCCCATAAAGCGGATTATGAGATTCATGCCAATGCCTTCCTAGCTAAACTTCAAGAGCTTGATAAGGCTTATAGGACCAAGCTTGCCGGAGCAAGCAATAAAACATTCATTACGCAACACGCTGCCTTTAGTTATCTGGCTAAGCAATACGGTTTAACACAAGTTCCCATTGCCGGTCTATCTCCCGAACAAGAGCCAAGTGCTGAGGAAATGGCGGAAGTCGTTGAATTTGCCAAGGAGCATGACGTCTCTACGATCTTTTTCGAGACGCTTGTTAATCCCAAGATCGCCGAGACGATTGCAACAGAGCTAGGCGCCGAGTCAGCCGTTCTTAATCCGCTTGAAGGTCTGACGGAACAAGAAATAAAGGATGGAAAAACGTACTTGGATATCATGTATAGTAATTTGGAAGCATTAAATAAAGCTCTGAACAAATAGATTAGCTAGACAAGGAACCATGTTAAGCATAGAGAGAGGATCCCTCTCTCTGCTATAGCATGGTTTCTTTGTTTTATTTTGCGGAAAAGCGACTCAAATATAGGTACAATAATTAGCCTATTAGATATATTGAATATAAATAATATAGGTGGTATAATCTTCCACGTAATAAGCGCTTACATGAGATAGGAGGGAGGGACAGAGAACAGGAATCAGGCTTAAGAAGAAATAATTAATTAATCATTTATTGAGAAAAGGAGATTTAAGATGAAATGGAATAAGAAATTTGGCGCAGTCATGCTTGCAACCGTCATTATGGCTGCATCATCTCCATTCGTGGGGCATATCAAAGCCGAAGCAGCCGGAATAAGCTGGCCGACCGGGCAAATCCTGCCGTCTTTCTCGAAGCCGGCATCCACGCTTGACGTTATGAATTTGGTGTCCGAGTATAGATTTGATGCGGAAGGCAACAAGGTTAAGCATGATACGGGGCGTTTGGAGAGCAGCGGCTGGTTGGCTCAAACTTCGATTGACGCTCCAAATAAGCTAATGGTCTATGGACCGTATGCTACGGATATTCCGGCAGGGGCAAACCAGGCTTACTTCGATATGATTACCGATAATAATACGGCTAATGACGATCTGATCGTTACAGTTGATGTCAGAGACAATACGACCGGTGAAGTACTTGCTTCCCGCGATATTACCCGGAAACAATGGACGAAGGTGGGCTCTTACGAGAGATTTACGCTCGACTATAATAACCCGTCTACCGGGCATGAGTTAGAATTCCGAGTATTCTGGTATGGACGCGCTTACACCAAAGTAGATGCCGTAGGCTCTATTCAACAAGGCAAATCGGACGAGAATGTTCTATTTACAACGCTTAAGGGACTGGTCAATAAAACGCAGCCAAGAATCTACACCTATGACGATAATGTAAGAAATGAAGACGGGAAAGATAAATGGCTGAATGACCTGGGACTCGGCCATACGGATGTAGAGGATAACTGGTCATTGATTACCAAATATGCGAGCGAGATTAAAGGGATTGTCGTTTATGACGATGCCTTGCAGGATACGGTAAACCTTGCGACTACAATCGCTGCGCAATCCGGCGGCATCGTAGCTCCTCCAAGCTTGGTAAGCAAATTAACTTCCGCTCCTTATAATCTGCCGATTCTGGACGATTTGCGCGGAGATTTCAGCAATAAGCTTGAGGTCTATCAATATCTTCACGATCATTACTGGTCCTCGCTGACCCATAACCTGCTCATTGGATTGAGTCCGGGCATTAAAGGCGCACTTCGCGATTATGCAACGGCAACAGGAGCTGCTGTCGTCTGGCTGAATCCGTCTGTTCCGGAAGAAAAAACTTTGCTGCAAAGCTTCTTCTCCGATATGCCTGCCGGCAGCGGCGCATACATGGGCTGGTGGCCGGATGAAGCAATTGGCGTTCAGGCCGCGTCCGAATACGGCATTTCTACGATTGCCAGCGACTGGTCGTCCAATCTGACGGTATTCGGCGGCGCCGACAGAACGGTTAACGTGAAGCCGATTCCGAACAAACCTGCTCTTCAGAACAAGATTTATGTCTCGCTAATTTTGAGCGACGGCGATAATCTGCAGTACATGGAACATCGTTTCAAGAAAATATGGGATTCGGCTAACCGGGGAACGGTACCTCTCGGATGGACGATCTCTCCGGCAATGGTTGATGCGATGCCTGGCATATTGAATTATTTGTATGAGTCTGCTACGCCTAATGACGCGCTTATTTCGGGACCATCCGGGTTTGGTTATACTTATCCGAATGCATGGGCGAATCAAACGTATCTGGATAAATTCGTTTCCATCTCGAATGATTACATGAACCGCGCAGGATTAAAGGTGGCTACCATCTGGAATACGATTACCGGTGGCATTAATCCTAACGTAGGCGAAAGCTTTGCGCAAAACGCGCCGTCTTTATTGGGCTTAACGGGCCAAAACGCCGGAAGTCCGATTACGATCTACGGCAACTCGTTGCCAACGCAGGGATTAAGCGCAACGTACTGCTACTCCGAGGCAACGATTATTTCCGAGATTAATCACGCCATCGCCGGCTGGGATGGAACAGCTCCTCGTTTTGTGAGCATTCAATCCAATCCATGGGACGTCAACTACCAAATGATCGTCAATGCGGTTAATAACTTCAGCAGCAACAGCGATATCGTATTTGTAAGACCGGATACGTATTTCCAATTAATGCGCGAGAATAACCAGCTTCCGGTTGATCCTTCGACTGTCGTGAAGCAATATGAAGCAGAGACGGATTTCAAGCACGATACAGGCGCAGTGAGCGGCAGCGACTGGTCGGCTAACGTGAGTGGCAACAAGGCTGGAAATATGTTGTACGCTAATGGCGACAACAGCATTCCGGCAGGAACCAACACGGTGACTTACAAGATGAAGATCGACTCGAATACAGGCAAAAACGATAATGTCGTTACGCTTTCTGTTCGGGATAAAAAGTCCGGGCGTACCCTTGCTTCGGTAGATGTAACCCGCAACCAATTCAAGGCGAACGACACGTACCAGAACTTCAGCTTGTCCTTCAATACTCCTTCCGCAAGCAACTTGGAATTCAGGGCTAACTATCTGGATAAAGCGACAATCGGCATTGATAACGTTACGGTCACGACAAACGTCGGCAAGTATGAAGCCGAAGGTTCTGTCGTAGGACATGAACAGGGACGTCTGAGCGGAGACGGATGGCAGGCAACGCCATCACTCGATGCAGCCGGATATATGCTGACCGGGCCAGATGATGCGAATGTATCGATTGGCAAACATACGCTTACTTATCGTATGAAGATCGATAACAACAAAGGTAACAAAGACGTAGTGGCTATTATTGATGTGGTGGATGCGACAACCAAATCCGTCGTCAAACAAGAGAAGATCACAAGATCGCAATTCGCTTCGGCGAACCAATACCAGGATCTCAGCTTGTCCTTCAACCAGACGAAAAACCAGAATCTCCAGTACAGAGTCTGGTATGCGGACAAGGCAACGATTACGGTAGATAACGTTAAGGTTAATTAATTTCCATTTGCAAGAAAGCCGGGCTGCCATGCTCGGCTTTCTTTTTTGTGCTTTTTATCAATAAAAAAGGTATAGTAGATATTATTGTTTATAAATTCAACTTAGCGAGGGAACGCTGTGGAAACGCTCAAAACATTTTTTGCCCATTCGATCGTCAAAAGGGTTGTGTTTGTAGTTCTTGTTATTGCTCTACTGTACAGCCTGCGGGATATGCTGAATTTGCTCTTGCTATTGTTTATGGTTACGTTTGTCATGAGCCGCCTGCAAGGCATAATCACCAAGCAAATTCGCCGGGTGATACCGATATCGCCGGTTGTCGTGACCTCTGTCTTGTACGTCGCGCTTATATTTGGCCTTGTTTACGGACTAGTCAATTATGTGCCGAAGCTAATTAACGAGATCGTGGATATCGTCAACAACGTGCAGAAATTTCTCGGTTCTTCGCAAAACGATCAGATCGCCCAAGTGGTCGCCGATACGCTCGACAAGATTGAATATAAGACCTTTTTGAACAGTGCGCTTATATACGCGAAGAAAATTGGCAGCTGGCTAGAGATTATTCTTCTCGTCATTATTCTCAGCTATTTCTTCCTCTTGGAGCGGCGGAAGATCGTAACGTTCACGGAGAAGTTCGCCAATAGCACTATTGGCTGGCTGTATCTCGAATTCCGCTATTTCGGCGGCAAATTTATTGCTTCCTTTGGCAAAGTGCTCGAAGTACAGCTGATGGTCGCCGTCATTAATACGCTTCTCACCATTGCCGGTTTATGGATTCTGGGTTTCCCGTATCTATTCGCATTAACCATCATGGTATTTATGCTTAGTCTGATTCCGGTAGCAGGGGTTGTGGTGTCTTTTATTCCAATTGGCATCATCGGCTACCAAATCGGCGGAACTACGACGGTCATTTGGGTAGTCGCTCTTGTCTTGCTCATCCATGCGCTGGAAACTTATTTCCTGAATCCAAGGCTTTATGCGCAAAAAACAAATTTGCCGATGTTCTATACGTTTTTTATCCTAATTTTGTCCGAGCATTACATGGGCATTTGGGGATTATTGATCGGCATTCCGATCTTTATGTTTATGCTCGACGTGTTTAAGGTCGAAAATATTGATAAAGAAGAGGCGACAAAAGGGAAATAGCCAAGACTTATCATTAAGCGGTTCATAAGAGAAAGGCTGTCCTGAATGGTGTTCCATTCAAGACAGCCTTTTCTTGTTTACATAATCAATATCCGTTTGCCGAATTCAAGATGCTGCTCCATCGCTTGACTAGCTTGATCGGCCTCGCCCGCTTGGATGAATTGGAAAATCCGGGCATGATCTTCATATGATACGCTAATTCTAGTCCGGTCCTTGCGAAGAACGCCTATGGCAATTCGATAGAGCTGATCCTGCAGCCGTTCCATCGCTTGCGCAATTTCGGAATTGGCGTAAATCTCGACGAGCTTGCGGTGAAATTGGGAATCCGCCTCCGTGAAGAGGGCGTAATCGCTTTGATCCACATGTTGCTTCTGCTGTTGCAAGTTTTGTTCCAACCAGATTAAGTCTTTTTGTTCCAGCTCCATAGAAGCTAGCTTTCGTACGACAAAACATTCCATCGCGATCCGGTAATCGTATAGATCAATCGCTTTGCGAAGAGACAACTCGGCGACAACTAACCCCTTATTTGGCGTATAGTTAGCCAAGCCTTCGGCATCAAGCCTCTCTAAGGCCGCTCTTATAGGAGTCCGGCTCATCTCCAGCATTTCCACAAGCATTCGTTCCGTCAATACTTCTCCGGGTTTCAGTTCTCCGTTCAAGATCAATTGGCGTAGATGAGCGAAAGCTTTTTCTTTCAACGTTACAGTAGTTGTACCCGACATAATGAATTCTCCTATTTCGAAAAATGGTTCGTATGCAAATATTGAAGACTCTGTTCAAACCACTGATGTTCTAATTCGACTGTGCGATCAACCGATTCGGTAAAAGGCGTCCAAAGCTCCAGAATGACGTTGGAGTCACTCTGATTATGGCGAATGGTCTGCATCAGGCCGTCTATATCCAATTTACCATACCCCGCCGGTCTTCCCAAGACCATAAAACCCATTTGGTGATCAACTCTTGTAATATCGAAGTCTTTCAAGTGGAGATTGATCACGTAAGGGGAGAGATCCTGAATAACGGTGTCAGGACTATCAAGTGCGCTGAAGGAATTGACAGTATCCAGGCAGCAGCCGAGAAACGGATGGTTGCAGGCTTCAAACAGGGAAGCAAGCTCTTTGGTCGTATGTAGGCCGTGGTTCTCGACAGCTAGGCGGACACCGGATTGCTCAAAGAGAGGAAGAACCTCCCGAAGATGTTGCAAGGGTACGGTTAAGCTTTTTTCTACAATTAATGTACGGCAAAGAGTGGAACCAAGTAAACTCGCGATACGCAAATATTGTAGAAGATGCTGGGGCTCCGTTCCCCTAGTACCTACTTCGATCTCGATTCCTAGCGTTTCGGCATGTGCCTTCAACCTTAACAACGCTGCGTCGCTCATGAGATGGAGAGGGAGATTATCAGCAATTTGTACAAGCTTAATACCGTTGCTATGGGCGATTTCAAGTAAATCAATAGCGCCAATCGGCTTGCGCGGAGCGGGATAACCGGGTACGCCGATGGACCACGTGAGCGAATAACTGCTGATTCCTAACTTCATGGTGCTCCCTCCTGAATGAGAAGCTAAAAGTTATCTATTAAGAAAAGTATACGTATCCACAATCGCTTTGTAAATACAATTGTATACAAAATAAATTCTTAAATATTTTTATTGTATACATATTGTGTGCTGAGAAGTTGTGTGGTAGTCTGACCGTACAACGATAAGGCGCATGTTTACGAAGCAAGAATGGTTCAGTAATCGGCATGTGCCCGCCATTTATACTTACCAATTCTTTTTAGGAGGGGCTTGCTTTGGTACAAATCGCACTGATTGGCGCAGGTGGAAAAATGGGATGCCGAATTACAGACAACTTGAGAAAAGGGAGTCACAGCGTTGATTACGTCGAGATCGGCAGCAGAGGGATCGAACGTTTGGCTGAGCGCGGAATTAGCCCGGTTAAGCAGGAAGAAGCGGTCCCTGAAGCGGATGTCATTATATTGGCGGTACCGGATATCGCCATTGGGCAAATCTCAAAAGCCGTTGTTCCTCTCATGAAGACGGGAGCGCTGCTTATGTTGCTTGATCCGGCGGCGGCTTATTTGGGAGAATTACCTTCGCGCAGCGATGTATCCTATTTTGTTGCCCATCCTTGTCACCCGCCCGTGTTGAACGATGAAGTAACGCTAGAAGCAAAGCGAGATTTATTCGGAGGCGTGGCGGCCAAACAAGCGATTGTGTGCGCTTTGATGCATGGCCCCGAAGAGCATTATGCGCTAGGCGAGACCATCGCTAAGGAAATGTATGCGCCTGTCATGAGATCGCATCGGATTACCGTAGACCAAATGGCTGTCCTTGAGCCCGCCATGGCCGAGACGGTTAGCTCGATGCTGGTCACCGTGCTTGGCGAAGCGCTGGAGGAAGCCGTTAAGCAAGGCGTGCCATACGATGCGGCCAAAGATTTCATGCTTGGTCACATTAATGTTCAACTGGGGATCGTGTTCGAAAAGGTGAATCCGTTCTCAGATGCCTGCCTCGTTGCGATCGAATACGGCCGCAAGGCGATGATCAAAGACGGATGGAAAGAGCTGTTCCGGCCGGAGAGCGTCTATGAGCAGGTTGACGTGATGCTTCATCCGGAGAAGCTGCAAACTCTCCAGTTCAAGGATGTCTAATATGAGAGTCTGGAAGATTGGATTAGTAGGGACCGGTTGGTGGTCGGAAAAACATTTGAAAGCGTGGCGCAGCATTCCGGGGGCTGTGATCGGGGCGCTTTGCGACTCGAATGGGGAACGGCTCCAGGCGAAAGCCGAGGAATTCGGAGTGCCTAGCAGCCATATGTACCGGAGCCTGTCCGATATGCTGGAGCATGCGGATATCGATATTGTCGACATTGTAACGGGGCCGGATACGCATCTGGAGCTTGTCCGGCTCGCGGCTTCTAGCGGGAAGCATATTTTATGCCAGAAACCGTTTGCTAGATCCGTGGAGGAAGCGGAGGAAATGGTGCGCATCGCGAAGGAAGCGGGCGTCCGGCTGATGGTCACCGAGAATTGGAGATGGCTGCAGCCATTCCAACTCATCAAAGGCGTCATTGATGAAGGGGCACTTGGTACGCTTCATCATGCCAGATACATACACACCGATTATTACACGCCGAGGATGGAGCCGGACACCCTTCTTCCGCAGCCCTTTTTCAGGGAGATGCCCCAGCTATTATTTTTCGAAATGGGTCCTCATTGGTTTGATACATGGCGTTATTTATTCGGTACGCCAAAGCGGCTGTATGCGGAAATTCAGAGAATCAGCCCCTATATCGCCGGCGAAGACTCCGGGATCGTGACGATGGGTTATGATCATTTCTTGGGTTATATCGATGCCAGCTGGGCAACCAGGCAGAAGTTGGACCGCCCTCTTGCCACAACGGTTGGGCCCGTCCATCTGGAACAGCTTGTCATAGATGGTGCCGATGCCACGCTCAAAATGTATATGACGGGTCAAATCTCAATCGTTAGCAAGGATGGAGCGATAGAACGAATTGTTGCGGACAAAACGGAGCTCGACCATGAAGAGAGCCATGTCCGGCTGCAGTCGCATTTTTTGGAATGCTTGAACAGCGGAGCTGCGTTTGCTACCGAGGGCAGCGATAACTTGATTACCTTGCGAATGGTATTTGGCGTTTATGAGAGCGCTGCCAAACACGAGCCGGTGACAATAGGGGGAACATGACCGTGATTATTGACGTCCATGCCCATTTGGGATGGGACTATGTATTTGATGAGGATTTTACATGGGAAGAACAGCTCGAGAAGCATGAAACGCACGGCATTGCCAAGACCATACTGCAACCGGCTTCCTGCCACGATCTGGAGACGGTGAAAGAGCAGCATGACCGGATTGCCGAAGCTGCAAAAGTATATCCGGGGAAATTCTACGGAATGGCCAATCCGAATCCTCATCTGAAAGACGCGATCTATGAGTCGGAAATTAGACGGTGCGTGGAGGAGTTAGGATTTGTCGGAATTAAAATGCACACTTTCGCCCATGCCGTTCATCCGGGAGGCCGGGACGGCAGGAAATTATTCGCGCTTGCCAGGGAACTGAGCGTGCCGGTCATGGTGCATACCGGAGCCGGAATTCCATTTGCGAACCCGACCAATCTGATAACCCCGGCCCTTGAATTCCCGGATGTGAACATCATAATGGCCCACTGCGGCATGATGATCATGGCAGGCGAAACCGCAATCGCCATGAAAGCGGCTCCGAATCTGTACGCGGATATTACCTGGACGGCCGGGTTTAATTTGCGGCATTGGTCGCAGGAATTTGGCGCACACCGGTTTATGTTTGGCACGGATCATGCGGACAACGCCGGGACGGAGTTGGCAAAGGTTAAGACATGCGGTTTGACCGTAGAGGAGCAGGAATGGATATTGTATCGCAGCGCGCAGTCCGTCTATCGGCTGAATTAAACCGCAAATACAAAAAGGGAGTGTTCTCTATCATGACCGATCGCATGCAGCGATTAAAAGTGAGCGATAACAAACGTTTTCTTGTACGGGAGGACGGATCACCTTTTTTCTGGCTGGCGGATACGGCTTGGGAGCTGTTTCATAGGCTGAACCGCGAAGAAGCCGAGTTGTATCTTCGCAATCGCGCCGAGCGCGGATTTTCCGTTATCCAGGCAGTAGCCCTAGCCGAACATGAAGGCCTTACGGTAGGCAACGCTTATGAACGGTTGCCGCTGAAGAAGAACGAACAAGGCCAATACGATCCGCTCCTTCCCGATTTGGACGGAGACTACAGTTACTGGGCGCATGTAGACTATATTGTTGATCTGGCTGCCGAACTTGGACTGTATATCGCTTTCTTACCGACCTGGGGAGATAAATACAATTTGATGTGGGGCAAGGGCCCGGAGATTTTCTCCGCAGATAATGCCAGGA
The DNA here is from genome assembly GCF_030161375.1 of Paenibacillus glycanilyticus. Taxonomy (GTDB): domain Bacteria; phylum Bacillota; class Bacilli; order Paenibacillales; family Paenibacillaceae; genus Pristimantibacillus; species Pristimantibacillus glycanilyticus_B. Next base: position 40,479 of record NZ_BSSQ01000024.1, on the reverse strand, counting down.
ACTACGGGCAATGGCTCGGTGAAAGATACAAGGATAAAGAGAATATCGTCTGGGTACTCGGGGGCGATCGTCCTCAGCTAACCCGCGAACACTTCGACATTATTGGTTCAATGGCGGAGGGCCTTCGAGAAGGAGACGGCGGAACGCATCTGATGACCTTCCACCCTCCAGGCGATAAATCTTCTTCGGTTCATATGCATGAGGAGCCTTGGCTGGCCTTTAATATGATTCAATCCGGTCACCATGCGTGGATCCGCACGAACTTTGAGAAGGTTGCAGCCGATTATGAGCGCGAGCCGATCAAACCGGTGGTAGACGGAGAGCCGTGTTATGAGGATCATCCCGTTAATTTTAATGCGGACAATGGTTATTTTGACGCAGATGATGTCCGGAAAGCCGCTTACCATGCCGTATTCGCAGGCGCATTTGGCCATACGTACGGCCATCATTCGGTCTGGTCCATGACGACTAAGCCGGATACGTATTTCGTCATGACCTGGCAGGATGCCATTCTCCGGCCGGGCGCTGCCCAAATGTCGCATTTGCGCCGTTTAATAGAGTCGCGGGATTTTCTTTCCAGAGTGCCGGACCAAAGCTTAATTGCTCATAATTACGGTGGAGCTAATCGGATGACCGCTACGCGCGGAGAGAACTATGCCATGATTTATTCCCCTAACGGAATTCCGTTCCAAGCCGCGATGGGCAAGATCAGAGGCACTTCCGTTAAGGCGTCCTGGTATGATCCGCGATCCGGCGTTTGGACGGATGCCGGTATAATTGCGAATGAGGGGGAAGTCCATTATCAACCGCCTACGAGCGGCAGAGATGGAGACTGGATTCTTGTGCTGGATAGCTTGGAATAGATAAAAGGGGAGCTGATCAAGGATGAAGAAAAGTTTAGCCGCCATTTCGCTCGTACTCATCTTGATGTCAACAGCATGCAGCAACAACAATACGGAGAATAATGTAAGCGATTCCGATTCAAGCGGTAAGATCGATATTCAATTTGGAACGCCAATCGATCCTAATAGCGAGCAGGCTGGTCTGTTAGAGAAAAAGACCGGCGAAACACTCGAAAATAACCGATGGACCCAATTATTCGAAGAGAAAAATGGCGTAGTCACGCATTACAAAATGATGAGCAATCAAGGGGATTACACGCAAAAGCTGAAATTGTCTATCGCATCCGGCGATTTACCCGATATCTTTATCGTATCGGATAAATCCGATCTGAAGCAGCTGGCCGAAGGCGGCGCCATTCAAGAGATGGGGCCGATCTACGACCAATATGCCTCGCCGTTATTAAAAAGCATCATCGAAGCGGAGAGCATGAAAGTATTTGATCCGGTGACCTACAACGACAAGGTGTATGGCGTTCCTGCGAAGATGCCTTCGACCAATGGTTATAATCACTTATGGATACGTGAAGATTGGCTTCAGAAGCTTGGACTGCAAAGACCTAAGACGATGGATGACGTCTATACTATCGCAGCAGCTTTCTCGCAGCAGGATCCCGACGGCGACGGCAAGGCGGATACGTTTGGACTTGGCTTGCACAAGGACTTTTTGTACGGGATGAAGGGATTGTTCTGGGGTTACAAAGCTTACCCGGATTTCTGGTATAAAGACGCTGCTGGGAAGATTGTATATGGCAGCGTGCAGCAAGAAATGAAAAAACCGCTGGAAATGCTGGCCAAGATGTATAAAGACGGGTTTGTGGACCATGAATTTGGTTCCAACGATGAGTCTAAGATGATGGAGTCCGTCGTTGCTGGCAAGACAGGGATGATTTATGCGCCACACTGGACGGCATATTCGGTCGAGAAGACGATGGACAATGACCCGAATGCGAAATGGATTGTTGTACCTTTGCCAACAGAAGGGGCCAATCCCATCACGATTCCTTTGACGAACTCAACGGACGGAACTTACGTGGTGAACAAGAACTTCAAGCATCCCGAGAAATTAGTAGAAATGTTAAACACTTATGCGGAAGCTTTATTCGGAGAAAACGCTGATTTCAATAAATATTGGGCCGATGGAGACATCGACTCGGTATGGACGATGAGCCCGGTACATGTCCTTGATCCTTCGCTTGACCTGAAGGGGCATCAGGATATTAAGAAAGCGCTGGAGAACAAAACGACCGATCAATTGACAGGCGTAGCGAAAGGCTTTTACAAGACGATGCAAGATGGCATTTGGGGAATGAGCATGATGTTTGGACCGGTAGACACCCCGTTTGCTTTCGTTGACCAGACCTATCCGGACCAAGTGATGTGGAGTGAATTTGAAGGCGCTCCGACACCTACGATGGCAACGAACTGGAGCTCGATGAACGAGCTGCTGAATACGGAGTTTACCGCTATGATTCAAGGGAAGAAGAACCTGGACAGCGATTTCGATAACATGGTTCAGAACTGGAATAAGCTGGGTGGAACAAACGTCCTAGAAGAAGTGAACGCACAAGCTGCGAAATAAGCAGCAATTCCGTCAGATGCGAGCCAGGCCTATAGCCCGGCTCGTAGTCCTAGGAAAGGATGAACCGTCGTGAGAAAAGCCAAAAGCCATGCATGGAGAAGAGAAATTCCCATGCATCTCATGCTGGTCCCTGGGTTAATACTCATACTCTTGTTCGCTTACCTTCCCATGACCGGCGTAATGATCGCATTTCAGCAGTTTAACCCCGTCAAAGGTTTGTTTGGAGATCAGAAATGGGTAGGGCTAGATAATTTTCATTATATCTTCTCTATGCCGAATATTTGGAGAGTCGTAGGCAATACCTTGCTGATTGCAACCCTTAAGATTGTATTTGGCATGTTTACGGCGATATTATTTGCCCTACTATTAAATGAAGTGAAAAACATCATGTTCAAACGCGTGACGCAGACCGTCATTTATTTTCCGTATTTCTTGTCCTGGATTATATTGAGCGGCATCATGATTGATGTTCTGTCGCCTTCCAGCGGGTTGATCAATCAGTTTCTTGGCGTATTTGGGATCAAAGAGATTTATTTTCTGGGGGAAAATAAATGGTTTCCGTTCACGATGATCGCTTCGGATATTTGGAAAAACTTTGGCTTTAATACCGTCGTTTATTTGGCTGCAATTGCCGGCATTGATCCTGCCTTGTACGAGGCTGCGGCCGTTGACGGCGCTAGCCGCTGGAAGCAGACCTGGCATGTGACATTGCCCGGCATGCGGATGATTATCGTGTTGTTAATGGTGCTCAGTCTAGGCAATATATTTGACGCCGGTTTTGATCAAATCTTCAACCTTTATAGTCCTCAGGTCTATCAGTCTGGCGATATTATCGATACGATGGTGTACCGGATGGGTCTTCTTCAATCGCAATATAGCGCGTCCACCGCGGTTGGGCTGCTCAAATCAGGCGTGTCCTTCGTAATGATCACAACATCCTATTATTTAGCATATCGGTTATTCCGATATCGGCTGTTCTAGGAGGTCATCTTATGAACGTGATGAAGAAGGCGAGAAATCATTGGTTCAATGTGCTCAATTTATTGTTCCTGACGCTCAGCGCGTTGATCTGTCTTATTCCTTTTATCCACATTGTCTCCTTGTCGCTTAGCGACAAGGCTGCCGTATTAGGCGGACTCGTGAAGCTGTGGCCGGTTCATTTTACTTGGGAGCCGTATAGTTACGTATTGGAGAGAACGGCATTCTGGCGGTCGTTTGGCGTGACGCTGGAGCGCGTGCTGATTGGAGCAACCTTAAACGTTGTCCTTGTCATATTTCTAGCCTATCCGTTATCCAAACCTAGCCATAAGCTGAGATTCCGATTTGTGTATGTCTGGATTCTATTCTTCACCATGTTGTTTAATGGAGGATTAATCCCCAACTATATTTTGGTGAAAGAGCTGCATATGCTGGATACGATTTGGGCTCTCGTCCTGCCAGGCGCCGTGACCGTGTTCAACGTGATCTTATTGCTCAATTTCTACCGGGAGGTTCCTCATGAACTGGAGGATGCCGCTTATATGGATGGGGCAGGCCATTTGCGTACGTTATGGCAAATCTACGTACCGATGTCGATGCCCGCAATTGCAACGATCATGCTGTTCTGTATTGTTGGACATTGGAACGCTTGGTTCGACGGCATGATTTATATGAAGGGAAATCATTACCCGCTGCAAACGTATCTGCAGTCGATTGTCATCAAATTTGACTTTAATACGATGAATGCAAGCGAGGCTCAGCGGCTGGCCAAGTTAAACGACCGCTCGGTGAAAGCGGCCCAAATGATTGTAGCCGCTATTCCAATCCTGCTTGTCTACCCGTATTTGCAGAAATATTTTGTGGCAGGAATTCGTTTAGGCAGCGTGAAGGGCTAATAGAATAGGTAATAAGCGCCGTCCCGTCCGTGCATGGGGCGGCTTTTTGTTTGTGTAGACCTAGAGATTGATGTAGGACAAATGTCCCTCGATAATGCTAATATGGATGTAGCAAATAGGCGAGGGGGCTTACTTTGAGAAATTCCATATATGAGATGGTTGAGACAAGCGACTCCTTGCCATTCGACGTGTCGCTCCATAGCGTGAATTATGTCCCGAGCCATTGGCATAACAGCTTAGAGATGATCTTCGTGCTTCGCGGGAGGTTGGACGTTACCGTTATGAACCGGCAGTATCCACTTTCCGAAGGAGACGTATTGCTCATTAATGATTGCCATGTGCACGAAGTAATCGGCCTAGGTCAGAATATCATCGCGACTTTTCAAATTCCTGCGGCATATTTAAATGAACATATTCGAGGAATCGAACGGTTTCACTTTGACTGCTATTCCGGTTCGGTTGGCAGCGAACAACGGCTAGCGCTTGACCGTATTCGCCAATACATGGCGGAGATGGTTCAGCTCAAGCATAAGAAGAGTGAAGTATACGTACTGGAAATGCAGGTTAAGCTGCTCAGTATTTTTTCCATTCTCATGAAACAGTTTAAGACGCCGGCCGTGAGCGGCGCTATGAACGAGAAATATATGGAGCGGATGCTCCGCATCATCCGGTATATGGAAGAGCATTACAAAGAGCCCATTACGCTGCAAGCCATTGCGGACAGCGAGTTTTTGTCCGTTCCTTATTTATCCAAATTTTTCAGTGAGAATATCGGCTTGAATTTTCAATCCTATTTGACGAATATCCGTCTCAAGAATACGGTTGAAGACTTGCTTCGTTACGACGAGGTGCCGATTGCGGACCTTGCTCTGGAGCATGGATTCCCGAATGCCAAGTCTTTTTATGCCGCCTTTAAGGCGAAGTATCACGTGACTCCAAGCGAGTATCGCAATCAGTATCGTCCGGAGCTCGAAATCGATCAAGAGCGGACTTCCGCGAACTATTTCTCGTTTAACCAATCAAATGCTCTAGGCATCATTAACCAGTATTTGCAGCGAGGACAATCGCTTAAGACTGCCGATGTACGAACGTTGGAGCAGCTGAACGCAAGAATTGATGTTACGGCAATGAGCAAGCCTGTGCGTCATACGTGGAAAAGCCTGATTACAATCGGCAAAGCGAAGGAAGGTCTGCATGCGGATGTGCAGGAGCATTTGCGCATGATGCAACAGACATCGCCGTTTCGCTATTTGCGCTTCCACGGTATATTCGACGATAACATGATGGTCTACCAGGAAGATGAGCACGGGGAACCGTATTATAACTTCAGGCTTATCGATCAGCTATTTGATTTCTTGAGATCGATTGGGCTGAAGCCGTTTGTCGAACTTGGTTTCATGCCTCTTGATATGGCTGCCGATAAAAGCAAAACGATATTTTACCGGTCCAGCTGCGTAAGTCCTCCCAAGTCTATGGACCGCTGGGGGCAATTGGTGGATCGTTTCTTGCGCCATTGCATTAACCGGTATGGGCTTCAAGAGGTTGAGAGCTGGAAATTCGAATTCTGGAACGAGCCAGAGCTGCAAATTTTCCTTCCCGGCACGCTGGAAGATTATATGGAAATGTACCATCAGACCTATCGCGTGCTTAAGGCGATCTCCGGCAATCTGCAAATCGGCGCTCCGGGTAGAGTGATTACGTTTGAATCCAAGGAACTGTTTGATGCGTTTATCGCGTATTGCCGGGAGAAGGGCTGTTTGCCGGATTTCCTTCCTCTTCACTTTTATCCCCATGAGGATATAGACCGGTTGAAGTGGGATAACAGAGATCTGGGAGAATGGTTTAAGCTGCAAACCTACCGTCAGCTAGTCAGCGAGTTTATGGGAATATCTCCGAACCCGGATTATTTGAAGGACATGCTCGCCCGCGAGAGAAAGCTGCTGGAGGAGTACGGATTGAATGATCGGGAGCAATATTTGACGGAATGGAATTCTACCGCTTATCACCGGGAGCTGACGAACGACACGATGTACAAAGCGGCTTATATCGTGAAAAATATTGTGGATAACCTCGACTCGATCGACGGTTTCGGCTATTGGGTACTAAGCGACAATATTGAAGAGACCGCAGCTTCCTCGGCGCTATTCCACGGAGGACTGGGTCTCATCGCGCAATATGGCATTCCGAAAGCAGGCTTTTTTGCCTACGCGTTGCTAGCGAAGCTTGGCGATCGGCTGATTGCTCAAGGCAATGGTTATGTGGTGACGCAAGGACGCTTGGGTTATCAAGTTCTAACCTATAACTATTGCCACTTTGACGAGCTGTACGCGCTTGGCGATACGTCGTTTATTGACGCGTTGAATCGTTATAACGGCTTTAAGGAAGATAAGACCTATAAGGTGGAGCTTGAATTGGCCGGGATCGCAAGCGGCAAGTATCGGGTTGTGACCCATACCTTGAATCGCGAGAACGGCAGCAGTTATGATCTGTGGCTGCAATTAGGTGCGCCGGAATCGTTAACTGCAGACGATATTCAATATTTGCGGACAAAGACGAGCCCCAAAAGACATGTGCAAGAAGTAGAGCTGCTTGAGAACCACATTCCATTAACTTCAATACTAGAGCCCCATTCGGTTGAGCTGATTGAGTTAATCCCGATTCTTTAGATCTACAACCTTTGGGTTAATTTTTAATGTGCCTAACAAGAATGGATGAAGCGCTTTCAAAAATGACGTTAAAAATTGACCCAAAAGGAAGTAAGCAACAGCCTGTCAGGAGACGGGCTTTTTCTTTTATAATCAATATTGTAAGCGGTTGCATTAACCGTTGCTAATTGTAGGTGCAATTCATTAAAGCGTATGCTTTCGCAGCATGAATCACCACAACCGGCTTAACCTTTGCCTTTTGTAGGTGGTAATTCATTTTAGGAGGTAGCCCTATGGCAGAAACAGTAACAGGACAACAAATCACTCCATTTCGAAGATTGGTGCTGGCCTTATTGATTGGCAATGGAGGAATGATGCTTGCGTTGATGGTTCCCGCGGTGATGTTGTTATCGTTCAAAATGATCGAGATCGATCCAGACGGATACACGTCTTCGTATGGTCTGGTAGCCGCTATTGGCGCAGTGTTCGCGCTGATAGGCAACCCCCTTGGAGGAGCGTTCAGCGACCGGACGAACAATTCCTTTGGCCGCAGGCGTACTTGGATCTTAATTGGTCCGCTGGTAGGCAGCGCAGCGGTTCTGTATATTGGCTTCGCAACGGAAATTTGGCAAGTAACCATTGCCTGGGCGATTGCGCAATTGTTCTTCAACTTTGGCATGGCGGCTTATACGGCGTTAATTCCGGATCAGGTGCCGCAAGAAAAGCAAGGAACGATGTCCGGTATTGCCGGGCTGGTCGTGATCATCGGCATGAGTATCGGCATGGTAATGATGATGATCCTCACTTCGATTTCGTCGGAAACGAAGTGGACGATTGTGGCGGTTATCGGCATGGTTGCCCCAATTGTTAGTTTATTTCTTATTAAAGAAGGCAAGATCGAACTTCCGACCGTTGCCAAACAGCAACAAACCATTGGTCAGCGATTAAGCCAGGTTTATCCTAGCCCGCGGAAATTTCCTTCCTTTACATGGGCTATTGTCTCCAAGTTTTTGCTTATGATGGGTTATTCGAGCAGCTTGTATTTGACGGTTATGCTCGTGAATCGGATGGGCTTCACGGAGGCGGAAGCGACCGCAAGCGTAGGCACCATTAACATTATCAGCATGTTGGCGATGGCGGCGACAAGTATATTCGGAGGCGTACTGTCGGATCGGTTCGGCAAACAAAAGCCGTTCCTGTACGGTTCCGCTCTCATTATGATCGTTGGCATTATCGCCTTCGCTTTCATCCCCCAGTACAGCGTATACATTGTAGCTTCAGCTATTATCGGCTTGGGCGGCGGCTGTTTCACCGCCGTGGATATGGCGCTTGTATCGCGTATTCTACCGCGCAAGGAAGATGCGGCGAAAGACTTTGGTTTGATGAACGTAGCCAATGCGCTGCCTCAGTCGATCGTTCCGGCTATTGCTCCGGTATTGCTCGCTATTGGCGGTTGGTCCTTCTTTTATGTATTCTTAGCGCTTTGCGTGGCGGCAGGTGTACTGGCCCTCAAGCCATTGCCTGAAGTCGCCAAGTCGGCTGAACAGAACGAGCAAAAATCCATCACCAATAAACTTATACCGGGAGGTAAACAAGCATGACTAATAATCAAGCAAGTACGGTAACGGAAGTTCAAATTCAATATGTAGCTAACGACAATGGACCATTGCTGGGCTATTCCCAATCATCGGGCGTTCAAATTATCGAAGAAGACGGGCTGAGATTCAAGGATTTGAGCGGAGACGGGAAGCTGGATCCGTATGAGGACTGGCGGTTGTCGCCGGAGGAGCGGGCGAAGGATCTCGCTTCCAAAATGACAATCGAGCAGATTGCAGGCTTAATGCTGTACAGCCAGCATCAATTTGTACCGGCGGCTAGCACCACCTGGTTCCCGGGAACGTACGGAGGCAAGACGTTTGAAGAAAGCGGTGCAAAACCTTGGGATTTGACGGATCAGCAGATCAGCTTCCTCAGCAAGGATCATCTTCGCCATGTCCTGCTCGTTGGCGTTCAAAGTCCCTTTGTAGCAGCCCGTTGGAACAATGTCGTTCAATCGTTCGCGGAAGGCACGGGGCTTGGCATTCCAGCCAATAACAGCTCCGATCCGCGCCACGCTTCGGACGCAAGCTCTGAATTTAATGCCGGAGCAGGCGGTAAAATCTCGATGTGGCCGGAGACGCTTGGTCTTGCGGCAACGTTTGATCCCGCCGTTACCCGGAATTTCGGCGATATTGCCGCGAAGGAATACCGTGCGCTTGGTTTGGCGACGGCGCTGTCGCCGCAGATTGATATTGCGACAGATCCGCGATGGTTACGCTTCAACGGAACGTTTGGAGAAGATTCCAAGCTGGCAACGGACATGGCCAGAGCTTATGTAGACGGGTTCCAAACTTCCGAAGATGACCGTGAAATTGCTAGCGGCTGGGGTTATGAGAGCGTAAATGCCATGGTGAAGCATTGGCCAGGCGGCGGATCGGGCGAAGGCGGCAGGGATGCCCACTTCGGCTGCGGCAAATACGCGGTGTATCCGGGGAATAATTTCGAAGAACATTTGCTTCCTTTTACGGAAGGAGCCTTTAAGCTTGACGGGAAGACGGGGCAGGCATCCGCGGTTATGCCATATTATACGATTTCCAGCAACCAAGATCCGGTCAACGGAGAGAATGTCGGCAATTCGTATAGCTCTTATCTCATAAATGATCTGCTTCGCGAGCAATATGGGTATGATGGCGTGGTCTGCACGGACTGGATGATTACGTCGGACGAAGCAGCTAACAAAGATACGTTTATTGGCGGCAAGCCCTGGGGGGTTGAAGGTTTAACGGTTGCGGAGCGGCATTATAAGCTGCTTATGGCAGGCGTGGATCAATTCGGGGGAAATAACGAGATAGGCCCTGTGCTGGAGGCTTATCAGATGGGAGTGGAGGAGCACGGAGAAGCGAATATGCGAGCGCGCTTTGAGCGCTCGGCTGTACGGCTCTTGAAGAACATGTTCCGCGTTGGCCTCTTCGAGAACCCCTATCTGCAACCGGAAGAGAGCGAGCAGACGGTAGGGAACCCGGCCTTTATGCAAGCGGGTTACGATGCGCAATTGAAGTCGCTCGTGATGCTGAAGAACGAAGGAAGCGTGCTGCCGCTTCCAACGCGCAGCCGCGTCTATGTTCCGAAGCGGTTCAAGGCAGCGGGGAAAAACTGGTTCGGCATGCCAACTCCCGAAAGTCTGGAGTATCCGGTTAACCTGGACATCGTGGCTAAATACTTCGAAGTGGTGGAAGACCCTGCTGACGCCGATGTTGCACTGGTGTTCATCGAAGGTCCCAAGCCGGGCTTTGGATACAGTCAAGAGGATCTCGCAAGCGGAGGCAACGGTTACGTGCCGATTAGCCTTCAATACAAGCCATATACAGCCGAGCATGCTCGCGAAACCAGCATTATTGGCGATCCGCGCGAGGATGATGTGCTGAACCGTTCGTATCAAGGGAAAACGGTGACGACTCAGAACGAATCGGATCTAGACGCCGTTCTGGAGACCAAGAAAATGATGAATGGCAAACCGGTTATCGTCTCGATGCTGCTCTCCAATCCGGCGATCGTTGCGGAATTCGAGAACGAAGCGGCCGCAATCATCGTTAACTTCGGCGTTCAGGATCAAGCCATAATGGAAGTGCTCTCCGGTTCGGTTGAGCCTTCGGGGCTGCTGCCTATGCAGATGCCAGCCAACATGATGACGGTTGAAGAACAGTTTGAAGACGTTCCGCATGATATGGAGTGTTACGTGGATGCGGATAAGCATACGTACGATTTTGGCTTCGGGCTGAATTGGAACGGCGTTATTGACGATGGGCGCACGAAAAAATACCGCAATGTCAAAGTTTAGCGTTTAACACAAGAGCGGTCGCCTCCGGGTGACCGCTCTTGTGAATTTTCCTTGACTTGGAGTAAGCTCCGGGTTGTATAATCCTACAAGAACCATACAGAAGACAAAGAACAGGGGATGGGAGATTCTAATTCATCATGAACATGAACAAGAAATCAAATTTTGTTAAGATGGCGATGCTGCTCGGTTTGTTTTCAACGCTGGGGCCTTTTACGATCGATATGTATTTGCCGGCGTTTCCGGAGATCGTAGAGCAGCTTGATTCGTCGGCCTCGCTCGTTCAATTCAGTCTTACCGCTTGTTTGCTTGGACTTGGCATCGGCCAGCTGGTGATGGGTTCCTTGAGCGATGTCCATGGCAGAAGAACTCCGTTGCTTATATCCATGGCTTTTTACGTTATATCGTCGCTTGCTTGTGCGTTTGCGCCCAATATTGCATTGCTGATCATATTCCGGTTTATTCAAGGCGTTGCGGCTTCGGCGGGTATTGTTATTTCTCGGGCGATTGTACGCGATTTGTTCAGCGGTCATGAACTCACCAAGTTTTTCTCGCTGCTCGTGCTCGTCGGTAATTTGGGGCCGCTTGTGGCGCCCGTAGCCGGAAGCGGGGTATTATCAGTTACTTCGTATATCGGGGTGTTTATTTCATTGGCATTGCTCGGTATCTATTTATGGGCGATGACTAAATGGAGTCTGAAGGAAACTCTTCCGAGCGATCGCCGCAGCCCATCCAATTTCGGGCAACAGCTTCGCAACTATGGATCGCTACTGCAGGATCGTCAATTTGTCGGATATATGCTGGCACAGGGCATTATGATTGCGGGGGTATTCGCTTATGTATCCGGTACGCCGTTTATTTATCAGAATATATACGGCGTCTCGCCGACCGTGTTTGCTCTATTATTCGGATCTAACGGCGTCAGCCTGATCATCGGTTCCCAGATTGTTGGGCGAATGTCGCATCGCATATCCGAGCGTACCTTGCTGTTATTCGGTTTATGTCTGGCCTTACTAGCAAGTGTGACGGTTGTCGTGGTAACTCTTGTTGAAGGTCCTCTCTTTACGCTTGTTATTCCTTTATTTGTTTTTGTAGCCTCTATCGGCATTACCTCCACGGCAGCTTTCCCGCTTGCAATGGAGAGCCAGGCTAATATGGCAGGAAGCGCAGCGGCTCTGCTCGGGGTTATCCCGTTCTTGCTCGGAGCGGTTGTTGCTCCGCTTGTCGGAATCGCAGGCGAAGATACTGCCGTGCCGCTAGGCATCATTATATTAGCAACAAGTTTAGCGGCCATACTCGCATACTTCTTGCTAGTTAGAAGAGGTGGACGCGATACCTCGCGGGATTTGAAAGGCAAGGCTTTTGAACAAGTGCATGAAGCATAAAGACAAGAAAATTCTATGATTCGTTTAGGTGAAACCGGCCGCTTCGTTTGAAGCTGTCGGTTTTTTTGTGTTACTTTATGTGACATAAACAATAGGAGATGGACCTTGGATTGTAGTGAACCACAATTAAAAATCGAAAGAATTGTTAATCCCCACGATGTTGGAACGAATTTCGTGTTATATAATGTTATTAAATCTAACATCGAATTAGGGGGAGGTACTTATGAAAAATTCCGCAATGATTAACCCCGGCAGCAAGTTGATATTATCTGTGTTATACCTGGGATGGATCGTATCGTACATCGATCGAACGGTTGTCAGCTTAGCCCTCTCGAAAATTGGAGACGACATGTCACTGTCGGCGGGTATGCTCGGAATTGTGTTAAGTGCCTTTTTCATGGGGTATGCGTTCATGCAGATTCCCGGAGGCTGGCTGGCGGACAAATATGGCTCGCGTAGAGTAATTATCGTTGCCGTAATATGCTGGTCGATCTTTACGGCCTTCACCGGCTTAGCTTGGTCGCTGGCGTCGTTGCTGCTGGTGCGCTTCTTGTTCGGAGTTGGCGAAGGCGGATATCCGGCTGCCAGTACGAAAGCAATTTCCGATTATTTCCCTGCCGCACAAAGAACGAAAGCTCAAACCACGATGATGTCGTCTAATGCGCTTGGCGCGGTCATGGCTCCTATTATTTGTACTCCGCTTCTGGTTGCTGCCGGTTGGCGCCATACTTTCTTGATTGTCTCCTGTCTTGGCTTAGTAGTTGTTGCTTGTTTCGTCCTGGCAACCCGCCGAGCAAAAACCATCTCATCCGATTTAGACTCAAAACCATCCAAAGGGAACTACAAGGAATTATTAAGCAATTCGCTCGTATGGAAGGTTGTCCTCATTTTCTTCTTCTCTAATATTGCCGGCTGGGGATTGTCCTCCTGGATGCCAACTTACTTGATTAACGAGCTAGGCATTGATTTGAAATCCGCGGGTTACTTAGTAGCCATCCCTGGCATAATCAGCGTTATGGGGATGTTGATCAGCGGTAGAATCATGGACAGAATCGGAACAAAAGTGAAATATGTGGTTGTATGCTGCACTTTTGTGTTTGCCATATTCCTATATCTCGTATCTGTATCTTCTACGATTACGGAAGTTATCGTCTACCAATCCATTGCCACGTTCTGCGCGTCCTTCACTTCGTCCTTTATATTCACGCTTCCGCACCGTTACATGAAAGAGAAAGTCGTGGGTACCGCATTCGGAATGATTAATTTCGGGGGACAAGCGGCAGGCATTCTTTCGCCGATGATTATGGGCTTCCTGATCTCGGCATCCGGCGGTTCCTACACCAGCGCGTTTATGTTCTTGACCGTGTCTTGTGTACTGGCCGCGCTCACAACGCTGACATTGCCTTCTAAGAAACAAATGGCTGCAATTGCATCGTCGAAATTAAACGATGAGGTTTCGAATTCGAATACACCGCCGCTTCACGTGTCCCACTAATCTAAATTCATAGCCAAGGAGTGATTAGGTATGAGCAAACAAGATCTCGTAACCTGGATGGAAACAAACGGAAACGTCTTTGCCGAAATGGCGAAAAACATTTGGGATCACCCCGAAGTGGGATACGAAGAGGTGTACGCTTCAAATCTTCAATCGGAATATTTGATAGGAGAAGGCTTCCGCGTAACTACCGGCGTTGGCGGAGTTGACACAGCTTTCGTTGCGGAGTTTGGAAGCGGGAATCCCGTCATCGGCATACTTGGCGAATTTGATGCTTTGCCAGGGTTATCCCAGAATGTCGCCTTTGAGCAGAGTCCAATCGTGAATGGGGGACCTGGCCATGGGTGCGGCCATAATCTGCTTGGCACAGCTGGTGTTGAAGCCGCTGTTGCTCTCAGCATGAGGATGAAGGAGGAGGGCATTTCCGGCACGATCCGTTATTACGGCTGTCCTGCGGAAGAATTGTTGTCAGGCAAAACCTTCATGGCACGCGACCGTATTTTTCATGACCTTGACGCTGTATTGACCTGGCATCCGGGCACGGGTAATGCGACGGCCAATTTCAGCATGCAGGCATTAACGGCAGTGGAATTCTACTTCCACGGCAGAACCGCCCATGCAGGCGGCGCGCCGCATCTTGGCCGAAGCGCATTGGATGCGGTCGAGCTTATGAACGTTGGCGCCAATTATTTGCGGGAGCATGTGCCGGACGGTTCCCGTATACATTATCAAATTACGAACGGTGGATTAGCTCCCAATATCGTGCCGGATAAAGCAAGCGTCTACTATTTCCTCCGCGGGGCGAATCGCAAGCAAGTGGACGATCTTTATGCCCGGCTAATAAAAGTTGCGCAAGGGGCTGCGATGATGACGGAAACAACGGTGGATTGGGTTATTAAAGCCGGATGTTTTGATACGTTGCCTAACGTTGCGTTAAATGATCTCATGTTTGCCCAAGCGGAACTGGTAGAGACTATATCGTTCACGGAAGAAGAGATAACATTCGCAGAACAATTGCGTGGCAGCGTAGATCCTGCGGTACTCGCTTCATCTGGTCCAATGTTGTCTATTCTTCCTACTGCAATGGGGAATGACAAAAGGCAATATGGCATTACGGTTGGAGGCTCCAGCGACGTTGGCGACGTATCTTGGATCGTGCCGATGGGCCAGATTTTCACGACTTGCGCGCCGTTTGGCGTACAGTTCCACACTTGGCAAGCAACAGCGGCATTTGGTTCGACAATCGGCATGAAAGGCATGCATTATGCAGCTAAGCTAATGGCCTTATCGGCTTACGATTTGCTTGTTAATAAAGATGGCATACTTGAGCAGGCCAAAGCAGAGTTTGATGAAAAAACGGCAGGGTTTGAATTCCGAGCAGGCATTCCAAGCGAAGTGAATGCACCACGCGCGAGTATTCCAAAACCTGTTCTGACGGCGTAAGCGAATAGTAGAAGCAGGCAACTGATGGTGATCAGTTGCCTGCTTCTTTTTATAATCTATTATTGTGCTAAAGCTTCCAAATCCGGCTGCAGTTTGTTGCGGAGGATATAGAGCATGGTTGCGCCTACGAGGAAAGCGACCGCATCCGCGATGACAAGCGACCAGACGACCCCGTGGAAACCGTTCAGATGATTAGCGATAAACAATACGGGGATGAGAGTAATCCCTTGGATGATTGACATAATAAAAGCGGCTGTTCCTTGAGCGGTAGCTTGGAATATTCCCGTAAACAACGTAGTTGTTCCCGAAATAAACAAGGATAAGAACGTTACATGCAAAATGTAGCTGCCCATTTCGATTAATTGCGGATCATTCGTGAAAAAGCCGATCAAGTAGTCCGAAGTTAAATAGACAATCACGCCAAACAATACGGCGAGCGTTATGATCGCTTTAATGGTGAAACTAATCGTTTGTTGCATTCGGGCTTTATTGGCTGTAAAAGCGAAAGCGATAAGCGGCACGACTCCTTCGCATAATCCCATCAGTATACATTCGGGAAATTGCAATAAACGGGACGATAATCCGAAAGCCGCAATAGCCTGATCTCCGTATTCTGCTAGAAAATGATTCAAGATGAGCGACATAGCGCCAAGGAAGATACTCATAATAAAGACGGGCACGCCGATTTTGAACACATTGCTCAATATATCTTTGCTTGCTTTGAACCATTTGACCGACACGGTCAAAAATGGACTTTTATATCCCATATGGAAAATGAAATAGATGCTTGCAATCAAGTTGGAGATCACCGTAGCCGTCGCGACCCCGACAACATCCCAATGGAAAACAAAGATGACAAGCGCATCAAGAATAATATTCACGACAACGCTGATAATCATTCCGATCATCGATGTGATCGCCGCGCCTTCTGAGCGCACAATATTTTCAAGCGTGAAGAACAACACGACAAACGGCGATCCAATGAGCATAACGGTGACATAATCCTTTGTGAATCCGAAAGAGTCCGGCGTTGCTCCGAGGCCGTGTACGATCGGATCGATTAACGGGAGACCGATAGCCATGAGGATAATTCCGAGAGCTAAACTGCTGTACAAGGCGAATGAGGACACCTGCTTAACATCGTCCAGCTTTTTCTCGCCAAGCAGCCGGGAGATGAAGGTGCCGCTGCCGATGCCAATCAAGTTGCCCAGAGCCATAATGGCCGCGAATAACGGCAAGGTTAGCGCGAGCGCGGTCAACATGGACGTATCGCCAAGCGTACCGAGGAAAAAGGCGTTCAAGATCGAATAAATGACGCTCATTGACATGCCTAGCATGACGGGTAATGCGAAGTGGGCTACGGCTTTAGGGACCGGTGCTTTTTCGAAATAATGAAGATTTTCTGTATCCATATGCGGGTCACTTCTTTCTTTATCTGTTTTTGTTTAGTTCTATCTAACAGTGTTAGGTTGTGCCTTACAGTGTTAGATGATATCATCATCTTAAGAACCTGTAAAGCATAATCTTACACTGTTAGATAAAAGGGCGGATTTAGGATGAAAAAACAACAGCCTCAAATTTCGGAGGACAAAATATTAGAATGTTCGTGGGAACTGCTTGGAGAAGACGGCATTGAGAAATTAAGCATGAGACGATTAGCCGACAGGTTAGGCATCCAAGCTCCGTCTCTATACTGGTATTTCAAGAGCAAACAAAGTCTTTATCAGAGGTTGGCCAACCAAGTATCAAGAATCATTGTGGAGGAGTTTCATTCCGAAGGCGATTGGAAAGAGCAGCTTGAGGAGTTTGCCATTATGGTGCGGAAAGTGCTTAGCCGTTATCCATGCTCTGCGCAATTAATGATGCTGACGTTGCCTCTCGAACCTGACATGATCCGTTTCACTAACCGGATGTTGCTCTGCATGGAAGCGACGCCGCTTAAGGAAGGGCAAAGATTGCAAGCGGTTAACACGCTCATCAATTTTGTTCTCTATTTTGTTTTGGACAATGAACAGCATCAACGAATTTATTCCACCATTGTTAACGACCAGGAAGTGTTGCCCGAAGGAGAACTCGACCGATTGCTTCATTCGATGAGCGAGACGGATGCGGGAGAATTCCAAAGAATGTATAAGGACGGTTTGTTTGAATTAATCGGCTCCGACGAGTCTTTTTCGTTTGGTTTGAACCTGATTCTGCTCGGGATTGAGCAAGTCATCCAGGAGCAGGAGCGGAAATAGCAAAGAAATAAAATCTGGTTAAATCTACTAAATTTTGCTATGATTCCGTTAGGAAACGTTACGCTGACAGACGAGGAGTCATAGATAATGGGAAACAACATGAGAAATACGATTTCTACCTGCTTGTTTGGTATCGGGATTATAATCATTGCAATAAGTTTCATAACGGGTATCGTTGTGGCTTCCACTCAGGCGGGAGGCTTTCATCCGATCCTAGCGCTGTACTGGTGGCTTTCGGGCGTTGCGGGAGGTTTTCTCTTTATTGGTTTATCTGAGATCGTGCATCTGCTGCAGAAGCTGGTGGATCAGGCAGGCACGAATGACAAGCAGCCCGGTGAGATGAGATTGCGCCGAGCTATTTCGAAGAGCGGAGAGAATGCCGCCGACACAGACAATGCTGCCCAAGCAGACAATGCCGAAACCAAAATCAAAGATCTAACCATCTTAATCAATGATGTACGGTTCAGAGGTTATTTTATTATTAGTAAATCCGAAGTCAAAGTGATGAAGAAATCGATGTTCCAAACGGATGACGATGCTATGCTAGTAACGGTGATCAACAAGGACAAATTGTCTACGGAGTACGAACGGAATAAAGATTACATTGTTTTCCCTTTCGCCGAAGGAGCCAGCCATCATAAATTAGCATTCAAAACGTACAATGTATTTGATTACGAACGAATCATTCGATTGCTGCAGCAGCGTTAATAAGAAAGGGGGTGTCCCATAAGTCATGAAAATGACGGAGGGGCACCCTCTTTTTTATGTAGGTTAAACAGCAGTCTGCGCATTAAATGTTCTTCCGATCGCCATTGCTCAGGGATTCCTTGAATTAATATTTCAGAGGTAGGAATCCCTTTACAAAAGCGAACGCTTCAAAGCTTTCTGAAAGAAAGCTACTTCGTAAGCATGAGCTTCGCTTCTCCAGAATTATTTAATGCTCCGTCTGCCTTTCACCTGTTCAAAAAACTCTCAAAAAAAGAATCCATCCCTTGTTAGAATCCACACCATTAACAGTTTCGCTCTGAGCGTATGAAAGACGTGCTAGAGACTGCATTTATAGCTGTTCTTCAATCATTTAACAAAAGATGAAGTTGCACGAAAAGGTGCAATCTGGTTCGCTGCCATCGAAGAAGCAGAGAAATAGGAAGATCAGGCGCTGAAAAACTTAGATCTTCCTGAGCTCGAAGAGACTTCCGACATCACTAGCGAAAAGCAGGAGCATGCTGTTCAGCAACTAGAAAACAGGCTCCAAGAAAAGCAGAAGGACAAAAATGGCGCTGCAAGGGTGAATCCTCTGCTGCGCCATTTTATAAAAAACTCTTTAATTGCTAATGCGAGCCGTCTTGGCAGTGAGCGATCACCTACCTTTTGGGACGGCCCCTTCTCATTTCTGTACCGATTTGCGATAGCGAAGCGGGGATACGCCTTCTCTGCGTTTGAAGCAAGCGGAGAAATAAGGCGCATAACGGAATCCTACCTCGTCGGCGATTCGTTCAATCGTCCACTCCGAAGTTAAGAGCAGTTTTTTGGCTTGTTCCAGACGGAACTCGAGCAAATAGTGGCTTGGCGACAAGCCGTATTTTTTCTTCATGCAACGAACGATGTAATTGGGGTGGAAATGAAGCTCTTCGGCCAGGATCTCGCTTGTAATGTCGTCCCGGAAGTTCTGTTGAATGTAAAAGGCTGCTTTCTCCGCAAGGCGGGTTGCCGGCGTGCTTGTCTTGTTCAAGCTTTCGCTCTCGAGCAAAGAGAGAAGTGCCGATAGCAAGTTTTGTTCCTCCCAGAAGGAATCGCCGACTGTTAACCGGAGAAGCTGCCGCATCAGCTTAAAGGCATTGTCCGGATCGGCGAGCGAAAGCTGCTTCGGCAAGCAAATCGCATGGGGATTAGCGAAAGACTTGGCTGTTGCTCCTTGCTTGGCGCTTGTGCTCCAGCTCCTATGTTCAAAATGCACCCAGTAAAATACCGTGTTCTGCTCGCAAGGTTTAACCGAATAATGTTCCCCGTCCGGAAGCAACAGTAAAGAGTCTCCTCGACCAAGCGCCCATTCCTGGCCATTCTCACCGATAAACAGCTCTCCTTCCGCTACAATAATCAAGTCAAATATGCCGAGATTTCTTCGATTGGGATGCCGGTCCCCAACGCGGAATTCGGAGCGGCCAGACTCCCAATAGTAGGGGAGAGGCGGAGTTTGCAATCGTACGAAGTCATTGGTATTCAAAATAAACCCACACGCCTTACTGTGTTATTTTGTATAAGAATAAGTTCAATCCGTTTCTGTTTAGCGAAGTAAATAAAGCATATACTCGTATGTACATAGAGTCAATTTTTATCGTTTATTCGTTAATTATATGAGGAGGCTATCATGAAACAAATCCAAACATCGATTCAGGATCATTTCTGGAATGAATATTCGAAGCTAGTGCGCGACACGGTTATTCCGTATCAATGGGAAGCCTTAAACGATCGGATTCAGGATGCGGAGCCAAGCTACTCCATCCGTAATTTCCGGATTGCCGCGGGGCTTGAGACAGGCGAGTTTGGCGGATGGATTTTTCAAGATAGCGATCTCTATAAATGGCTGGAGGCTGTTGCATACTCGCTTGAACGTCATCCCGACCCGGAGCTTGAGACAATTGCGGACGAAGCAATCGATTTGATCGGACAAGCGCAACGCGAGAACGGTTATCTCAATACCTACTTCACCATCCAAGAACCGGGCAAAGAGTGGACCAATCTGTATGAAGCACATGAATTGTATTGTGCGGGCCATTTGTTCGAAGCGGCTGTTGCTTATTACGAGGCGACGGGCAAGCGCAAGCTGCTGGACATTTCCTGCCGTTTTGCGGACTTGATCGCCAGCTTGTTCGGCACGAATCCAGGCCAGATGAAGGCCTATTGCGGTCACCCGGAGGTGGAGCTTGCTTTAGTTAAGCTTTATCACGCAACCGGAGAAGAGCGGTATTTGAACCTCAGCTTATACTTTATTGACGAGCGTGGCAGCAAGCCTAGCTATTTTCTCGAAGAGTGGGAACGCCGCGGACGGACAACGATCTGGGCCCAAGGCGAGCCTAATCTGGAAGTGTATCAAAGCCATCTTCCTGTTCGGGAACAACCGGTTGCGGTCGGCCATTCCGTTCGCGCGGTATATCTGTATACCGCAATGGCGGATCTTGCCCGCCTTACGGGCGACAGCAAGCTTCGTGAAGCTTGCGAGCGGCTGTGGGCGAATACAACCGGCAAACAGATGTATATCACGGGCGGCATTGGCGCAACGCATTTGGGCGAAGCGTTTACGTTCGACCATGATCTCCCCAATGACACCGTTTATGCGGAGACTTGCGCGTCGATTGGCTTGATTTTCTGGGCGCGGCGGATGCTGCAATTGGAAGCGAAAAGCGAATACGCCGACGTTATGGAGCGGGCCTTGTACAACAACGTGCTTGGAAGCATGGCGAAAGACGGCAAACATTTCTTCTATGTGAACCCCCTTGAGGTGTGGCCGGAGGCAAGCAGCAAAAGCCCGGATCGATTCCATGTAAAGCCGGTCCGCCAGAAATGGTTCGGCTGCTCCTGTTGTCCGCCTAACGTAGCACGCTTGATCAGTTCTCTCGATGAGTACATTTACGGCGTGTCGGAAGACGGCCGTACGGTTCACGTCCATTTGTACATCGGCAGCGAAGTATCGTTCGAGACGGAAGGACGCAAGGTGACGTTAAGCCAACAGTCGGAGCTGCCGTGGAACGGACAAATCACGTTTACGGTATCTCTTACTGACAGTCCAGACGGTGCCGAGTTTGATTTATCGCTGCGTATTCCGAATTGGTATAATAACGGACGTCCAACCTTAAAGATTAACGGCGAAATACAGCAATACCGGATCGAGCAAGGTTATGCGAAGATCGACCGGACATGGAAGGACAACGATCAGGTGGAGTGGCTGCTGCCAATCGAGACGACGTTAATTGCGGCTAACCCGCTCATTCGCGCGGATGCCGGCAAAGCTGCCATCCAACGCGGTCCGCTCGTCTATTGTTTGGAAGAAGCCGATAACGGCAAGCCGCTAGCTTCCTTGTCGCTTGCCGATCAGCCTAGCTTAACGGAACGCTTAGTTCCCGATTTGCTTGGAGGTTGCGTTGTTGTAGAAGGTGACGGTTATGTAACGGACAATGCCGGTTGGGAGGCAGGGATGCCGTACCGGGTGTTGAATAAACAGCTCAAATCGATTCGGTTCAAGGCGGTTCCGTATTACTTGTGGGGTAACAGGGAACCTGGCGAAATGAGCGTTTGGCTACGTTATTAAAAAAGTTTTCTAGCACCTTGCATAATGTGGATGGCGTTGGAGAAATTAATTTCAGCACCAAAAATTACATCACAACACCTACACATTAGGAGGGCTTTTAAATGGCTAAGAGCAATTCTTTAGTGGTACCGCAAGCATCGCAAGCTTTGGATCAAATGAAATACGAAGTGGCTTCGCAACTAGGTATTTCGTTATCGCGTGATGGTTACAACGGTGATATTACAACGTACAATGCCGGCAAGATTGGCGGATCGATTACTCGCCGTTTGGTTGAAATCGCTGAGCAAAGCCTCGGCGGCGGCTCCACAAACTTCCGTCGTTAGTAAATAGTAAATAAGAAAGGCTGCCTATAACGACAATAGGCAGCCTTTCTTATCTTTATTTATTAATCTGCAAAGCTTGTTTGCGCCGAATTTGTCTAACCGTACCAAAGCAGATGAGAGTCACTAACAGTGCAGCGCTAACGAAAGCGACGGATCCTAGCATGGCGCTGGAGACCGCATGCGCAAACGCCAGATTTGCCGGTTGACCGGAGAGGTTGGATCCATTGAACACCGTGATGAGTACGGCGAGGCCAAAGGAGGCGCCGCTTTGATGCGCAACGTTAATCAGGCCGGAAGCCGCGCCGCTGTCTTGAGGCTCCACGTGGGTAAGCCCCATGGTCGTGAGAGGTTGGAATACCATGCCGGCACCAATTCCCATAATCGCAAGCAGGATGAACATTTCCGGAAAGAAATGCGTTAGCCCCCCAATGCTGCGGCTGAGCAATAACGTTCCTATAATTGCAATTATTAGACCGGCTGCAAGTACTTTAATGTTGCCGTAGCGGCGAACAAGTCCCGGTATAACATACATCATTCCGAATTGAGCGACTGTAAAAGGCAAGAAGGCAAGGCCTGCTTCAAATGAAGTGAACCCAAGTGCATTTTGCAAATATTGAGGGATGAAGAAGAAGAGCGAGAAGTTTCCGCCTACCATCAAGAATCTTCCCAGATAAGCGCCTGCGCGCTGGCGGCTCGCGAATAACCGAAGAGGAACAATAGGCTCCGCGGCTCTAGCTTCAATCCGGATAAATACGGCGAGCAGAATAAGCCCGGCTGCAAGCGGAATCCAAGAACCGGGGTTCCCGAAGCCGAGTTCGGCTGCTTGGACGAGACCATACACCAATGCCGACATTCCCATAACCGACGTTAGCGCGCCGCCAAGATCGAAACGTCCTGCACGGACCGTTGTTGGTTGGATATGCTTTTGTACCAAATATAGAAGAACAATTCCGATGGGTACATTAATAAACATACCGAAGCGCCAGGATACAAAGTCGGTGAAAAATCCGCCGATAATTAGCCCGACGCTGCCGCCTGCAGCCGATACGGCGCTGTACATAGCAATGGCGCGAGCCCGCTCTTTCGCTTCTACAAAGCTCGCCGATAACAAAGCGAGTGCGGCAGGCGTGGCGAGGGCAGCCGCAAATCCTTGAAAGGACCGGGAGACGAGCAGAAAGGATGCGGTTGGCGCTAGCCCGGCAAGCAATGAGGTGAGCGTGAATAACGCGATTCCGATCCCGAGCATTTTTCGGCGTCCCAATAGATCTCCGGCCCGGGCGCCAAGCAGCAGAAAGCCGCCAAATGCCAAAATGTAGCTGTTATGAACCCATGTCAAACTGGTAGTCGACATATGAAGGGAATGGCCAATTTGAGGAATGGCGGTTACCATAACAGACGCATCAAGCACTACAATAAGCTGGCATGCGATAATAATTGTAAGAATCATCCATTTGGATGTATGCATATTGCATGTTCCTTCCCTGTTTCATGATTTGTGGTTCTGAGAGTTATTATGGGGGGAAACCATGGATGGAAGTAGATCGTTCCTGCTTAATAATTGCCTAAAGCTGCAATTCGCTTATTCTTTGCTATGCAAGCCTTCTGAGTACTTATATAATCTGAAATCAGAGGGAGGCGTGAAAATGCTTGATCAACTTATTGCCATAACAAAGCAAATGTCCTTGGAAGAGGGCCGTAATCCAACGATTGTCCCGTATCTCTCCATCGTTAGGAGAAGCCGCGATACGGAGCGTTGTCCCGGGGTGCTGACGCCTTCTTTTTGTCTAATTCTCCAAGGGACGAAAAAACTTTATCTTGGCCAGGAGATTTTTCAATACGCAGCCGGGGATTATGTAGCTTCCTTGCTCGACATTCCCGCGTTTGGCCAGGTTGTTGAAGCTTCGGAAGAATCGCCGTATATCGGACTTCGGGTTGATTTCACGACGCAAGAGATCGCTTCCGTTGTCATGGAGGCCGATATGGCGGTGGAGCCGAAAGAAAAAGATGTGACTGCCGCTGCTTTTATAGGCAAATCGGATGCCGGTTTGCTCGATATTTTTTATAGGTTGCTTAAGGTGCTGGATAAGCCGAAAGAAGCCCGGTTTCTATCCGAGCTGATGAAGAAGGAAATGATTTTTAATTTGCTCTCTGGAGAATTTGGGCATTTGTTCATGCAGAAGGTTTTGTTCGATCAGCGGGCGGAAGGCGTAGCGAAGGCGATTGGTTGGATTCAGGCCAATTACATGCAGCCTTTCACGGTCGAGGAGCTGGCGAAGTCCTGCAACATGAGCACTTCCGGACTGCATCACAAATTTAAGGCCATGACCACGATGGGGCCATTGCAATATCAGAAACAGCTTCGGCTGCAGGAAGCAAGGCGCCTGATGATGAGCGGTCCGATTGGGGCGACTACGGCTGCATTGAGCGTAGGATACGAAAGTCCTTCACAGTTCAATCGGGAATACCGGAGATTGTTTGGCCAACCGCCTTTGCAAGATATTAAATCGCTTCGCAGAGCTTCCGGAGCCACAGAATTCGAGGATAGTTAAATCGTAAATCGTTCGCATTAAAAAAAGGCATCCGAGGATGCCTTTTCTAATTATGTCTGGTTGATGTTGATTATTTGATAGATCTTCTCCATGTCCAGATGGGCACGGACATGGTCGGCGAGCCGATCGAAGGCGTCAATCTGTCTGCTCCGGAAAGGGAGAATGGCTTCGACGGGATCCAGATAGTTATGTATCCGTACCTTATTCAGGTATTGCCTTCGAAAATCGTCGTTATGGAATATTCCATGTACATACGTACCAAAAATCCTGCCATCGCCCGAGATCGTTCCTTCAGCTTGGCCGTCTAACGTGAGCAGGGAGTGGACTTCCGTCTGTGAAGTCGTCTGACCCATATGAATTTCGTAACCTTCCACGGTTAGTCCCCGCATCGCAAGCCAATCGGGATGCCCGCTCGTTACGCTGCCGCTTACGCGTACCGTCCGTTTCTCTGGATAGAAGGTCGTGAAGAGAGGGAGGAAGCCAAGTCCGTCTGCTTCTCCATTCGCGGATTCGACCTGGTGCGGATCAAACAGCTTATGTCCAAGCATTTGATAACCGCCGCAAATCCCGACGAGGAAGCAGCCTTCCGCGACTCGTGTCGCAATGGCATCCGCTAAGCCGGAGTGCCTTAGGAAGAGCAGGTCTTCCACGGAGTTCTTGGAACCCGGAATGATCATGATGTCCGGCTGTCCGAGTTGGTTAACGCTTTCGACGTAACGAAGCGTGACGTCAGGTTCTGCTTCAAGCGGATCGAAGTCGGTAAAGTTCGAGATGCGCGGAAGCTTCAGAACCGCAATGTCCAGCTCCTTCGCATCGTTAAAGTTTGATTCGGCGCGTCTCTCCAGTACGACGGAATCCTCCGCTTCAATATCCAAATTTGGCACATAAGGAATCACGCCTAGCACCGGAATGCCGGTGCGTTCCTCCAGCCAATCCAGTCCCGATTGCAGCAGGCTAATGTCGCCGCGGAATTTATTGATGATGAATCCCTTCACGCGGCGTCTCTCGTCTTCTTCCAATAGCTCCATCGTACCTACAATGGAAGCGAACACGCCACCTCTGTCAATGTCCGCGACAAGCAGAACGGGGGCATCCGCCCACTTGGCCATCCGCATATTGACAATATCCCGGTCTTTGAGGTTAATTTCCGCCGGGCTGCCGGCTCCTTCCAGCACGATTGCGTCATAGTCCGCGCGAAGGCGGTCCAGCGCCTCTACCACAATGCTTTCGGCAAGCGGGATATATTCCTCCCGATAGCGCCAGGCGCTCATCTCTTCCAAAGGTTTGCCATGCACGACGATTTGAGCTTTCATGTCCCCGGTCGGCTTAATGAGGATCGGATTCATATCGGTCGTAGCCGCTATGCCGCAAGCTTCTGCCTGTACGCCTTGCGCTCTGCCGATCTCTTTGCCGTCCAATGTTACGTAAGAATTTAGCGCCATATTTTGCGATTTGAAAGGTGCCGTTCGCCAGCCATCCTGCGTGAAAATACGGCAAAGCGCCGTAGTGATTACGCTTTTACCGACATCGGATGCGGTTCCTTGCACCATAATGGTTGTTGCCCGTTTCAACATTTGTTCCTCCTGACCTAGCTCCCTGTATGTATTCACTATAAACGAATCGGAGGACAAGCTGTTAAAGAATATGGAAGAATAACTGTAAAATATAGAAATAGATATATTGAATATGAATAATATGAGTGATATAATCTTTAAAGAATAAAGCGCTTACACTTTCAGGCAGACGGTCATGATTGTGGAGCGCTTATTTTTTGTTTTGCCGTCTGTATGCGTAAATCATAGTGGAGGGCAGGTGGTAGGAGGAGGGGGTTTTAAGGATGTTTCGGGCAACTGGCGAGACTCGCATAAGAAGTTGCAAGAAATTTAACGGTAAAAAGGAGAATTGAGATGAAATGGAATAAGAAGGTAGGTTCAGCATTCCTCGCAGCGGTCATATTGGCTGCAACTTCTCCAATCCTAGGGCTTCCCAAAGCGGAGGCAGCCGGATTATCCTGGCCGGCGGGACAAATACTCCCCTCATTCTCGGCGCCTGCTTCCACGCTGGACGTCATGAATCTGGTAGGCGAATATCGCTATGAAGCAGAAGGCACGCAGGTTGGACACGGCACGGGCCATTTGGACGGCAACGGCTGGCTGGCTCAAACGTCAATTGACGCTCCTAATCAGCACATGGTATACGGCCCTTATGCTACGGATATTCCGGCGGGAGCAAACCAAGCGTATTTCGACATGATCGTCGATAATAATACGGCTAACAATGATGTGATCGTTACGGTTGATGTTAGAGACAGCACGTCTGGACAAACTCTTGCAACCCGGGATATTACGCGCCAGCAATGGACGCAAGCCGGGTCCTATCAGCGCTTCACGCTGAACTATACGAACCCGGTCGCAGGCCATTCTTTGGAATTCAGGGTTTATTGGTACGGCCGGGCTTACACGAAGGTGGATGCCGTAGGTTCCATTCAACAGGGCAAATCGGATGAAGCCGTATTGTTCACGACGCTTAAGGGACTTGTCAACAAAACACAGCCAAGAATTTATTCGTATGACGATAACGTCAGGAATGAAGACGGAAAAGACAAATGGCTGAATGATCTCGGCATGGGACATGTCGACGTAGCGGACAATTGGTCGCTCATAACCAAATACGCCAGCGAGATTAGCGGGATTGTCGTTTATGACGATGCTTTGCCGGATACGGTTAACCTCGCTACAACGATCGCTTCGCAATCCGGAGGGATTGTAGCGCCGCCGAGTCTGGTGAGCAAGTTGACATCCGCTCCGTATAATCTGCCGATATTAGATGATTTGCGGGGAGATTTCACTACAAAGCTGCAAGTGTATCAATATTTGCATGATCATTATTGGTCGTCCGTGACTCACAGGCTTCTAATCGGCTTAAACCCGGGTATTAAAGGCGCCTTGCGCGATTATGCCCTGGCAACGGGTGCGGCTGTTGTGTGGCTGGATCCATCCGTTCCGGCTGAAAAAACACTCTTGCAAAGCTTCTTCTCCGATATGCCTTATGGCAGCGGGGTCTACATGGGTTGGTGGCCGGATGAAGCGATTGGCGTTCAAGCGGCGTCCGAATACGGCATCTCGACAGTGGCCAGCGACTGGTCGTCCAATTTGACCGTATTTGGCGGTACTTCCAGAACGGTTAACGTGAAGCCGGTGCCAAACAAACCAGCGCTTCAGAACAAGATTTACGTCTCGCTAATTATGAGTGACGGCGACAATCTGCAATATATGGAGCATCGCTTCAAGAAACTGTGGGATTCTCCTAACCGAGGAGCCGTACCTCTAGGCTGGACCGTGTCGCCGGCTATGCTGGATGCGATGCCCGGTGTACTGAACTATTTGTATAATAGCGCCACTCCTAACGATGCTCTTATTTCCGGACCTTCCGGCATTGGTTATACGTATCCGAACTCCTGGGCGAACCAGACCTATTTGAACAGCTTTGTAGCTTTATCCAATGATTACATGAACCGTGCGGGCTTAAAGGTTGCCACCATCTGGAATACGATTACCGGCGGCATTAATGCAAACGTTGGAGCGAGCTTTGCGCAATATGCTCCGTCGTTGTTAGGGTTAACGGGACAAAATGCGGGCAGCCCAATTACGATTTATGGCAATTCGCAGCCAACGCAAGGCTTAAGCGCAACTTATTGTTATTCGCAAGCCACGATTATTTCCGAGATTAACAACGCGATTGCCGGCTGGGACGGAACGGCTCCCCGATTCGTGAGCATACAATCCAATCCTTGGGATGTCACGTACCAGATGATCGTCAACGCGGTAAATAATTTCAGCAGCAACAGCAATATCGTATTTGTAAGACCGGATACTTACTTCCAATTGATGCGCGAAAACAACCAATTGCCGACTGATCCATCCGCGGTCGTGAAGCAATATGAGGCTGAAACGGCCTTTACGCATGCAACCGGCGCAGCCAGCGGCAGCGACTGGTCGGCAAACGTTAGCGCGCATAATGCAGGGTACATGTTGTCCGGCAACTATGACAATTCCATTCCAACAGGACGCAACACGGCTACCTTCAAAATGAAGATCGATACCAATACGGGTACAAACGACAATGTCGTGACTTTGGATGTACGCGATAATACGACCGGGCAAACGCTAGCTTCGGTTGACGTATACCGCAATCAATTCAAGAAGAACAACGCCTACCAAGATTTCAGCCTGTCCTTCAACAATCCTGCCGGAAGCAGCCTGGAATTCAGGGCTTATTACAGGGATAAAGCGACGATCAGCATTGATAAGGTAACCGTAACAAAAAGAATTGGCAAATACGAAGCGGAAGGTTCGGTAGTGGGCCATTCGTTAGGCCGGGTGAGCGGGGACGGCTGGCAAGCTACGCCTTCACTCGACGGTACCGGGCATATGATGTACGGTCCTTACGACACGAATGTTCCGGTAGGAAACCGTACGATCACATACCGTCTGAAGGTGGATAACAACACATCCGATAATGCTAATGTGGCAATTATCGACGTATGGGATGCCGCTTCGAATACCGTTGTGACGCAAGCGACTCTGACAAGACAGCAGTTCACTTCAGCCAACCAGTATCAGGATTTCAACCTTTCCTTCAATCAGACATTGGGACGGAATCTCGAATTCCGAGTATGGTACGCGGATACCGCTACCGTAACCGTGGATAATATTACGATTAATTAAGCGCAAAAAAAGACCCTGAAATTTCGGGGTCTTTTTTTAATGGGATTAGCGCCTTCTAACTAAGCCTCCAAAATCCACACGCGCATGGAGCCGTCTTCGCGATTATCCCAGGCATAATAGGGAATGGCCGTGAATGGCTCGTTCCGCCATGCCGGAGGTTCGCTCCGGTACAAGTCATCCTGCCAGTCGCCTTGCTCCATCGCAACCGCTGATCCTTCCAGAACGGTAACGCCGCCGAGCAAGGATGCGTCATGCCGGGACTGGAGCTTGGCATCGCCTGGCAGCCCGATGACGGCTACGTCTGCCTCATGGTCGGTTTGTTCGATGCAATACACGAGCGGCCCGCGGGTCAAGGCAACTCGCCCGGCGTTCGCGTGTACGTTAGGATGCGAATAGGCGCGGCGAATCGGCATGGCCAGATCTAGATGGATAACATCGCTATCCGACCACACGCGGTCAATGACGGCGTAGCCATTTACCAATTGCCATTCTTCCGCCGGCCATTCGGTTCCGTTGACGAAGATCCGTGCTTGCGGGCACCAGCCCGGGATCCGAAGCTTCAGCGCGAAGCTGATGTCGGAAGCGGTCCCAACCGTCAATTTAACCGCGCTGTCCCACGGATAATTCGTTTCCTGGCGGAGCGAGACCTCGCCGCTTTGGAGCGTGAAGGAGCCTTCGCTTTGCACGTACAGATGAACGGCAGCTGTACGGTTATCCGAGGAGTAAATGTAGCTGCCAAGCGAAGTAAGCAGTCTCGCAATATTCGGCGGACAGCAGGAGCAGCCAAACCATTCTTTGCGGTGTTTGTCTCCATTGCTTGCAAGCGGGTTGTCGTAGAAGAACGCTTTGCCGTCAAGCGACATTCCGCTAATAATACCGTTATACAGGGCACGTTCGATCGTATCGCTATAACGGGCATTACAATCAAGGGCCAGCATGCGGTGTCCCCACAGCATTAATCCGATCGCAGCGCAGGTCTCGCAATAAGCGGATTCGTTAGGCAGATCATAATCCCGCGTGAACCCTTCGTTATGGGATGAGGTGCCGACTCCGCCCGTCACGTACATGCGTTTCGCGGTTACGTTGTGCCAGAGCCGCTGACAAGCTTCGGTTAGAGAAGCATCCCCGTTCTCTGCTGCCAAATCAGCCATCCCCGCATACAGATACATTGCTCTGACCGCATGTCCGACGGCTTCCGTCTGCTCCCGAACCGGAAGATGGCTCTGCGTATGGATCTTCACGTCGTGAATGCCAACCCGGCCGTTATGCTCGTCGAACAGATTAGGCGTTCCCCGTTCAGCCGCTTCCAAATCATAATAATTCGGCGTTTGGCCGCGCTCATTGATGAAGAAGGTGCTCAGGCGCAGGAAACGCTCTTCGCCGGTCAACCGGTATAGCTTCACAAGCGCAAGTTCAATCTCTTCATGCCCGCAGTAGCCGCGTTTCTTGCCCGGTTCGTCGCCAAACAAGGAATCAATATGATCGACATATCGGATCATGGCGTCCAGCAACTTGCGCTTGCCTGTCGCTTCATAATGGGCAACGGCCGCTTCAATGAGATGTCCCGCGCAGTAGAGTTCATGTCCGTCTCGCAAATCCAGCCAGCGTTTCTCCGGCTCCACCACCGTGAAATAGGTATTCAAATAACCGTCCGGCTGCTGCGCGGATACAATCAGATCGATGACATTGTCGACCAGCTGGTCTAATTCCGGATCGGCTTGCAAGCCTAGGCTGTAGCTGGCTGCTTCCAGCCATTTGGCCACGTCAGAGTCCCAGAAGAAATGCGGCTGTTTGTCCATGCCGGGTTTCCAGTTCAGCTTGAAAGCCTCAAGGCGGCCGGTTTCTTCGCATTGTTCGTATTGATACGGAATCGTTTGGTTCAAGACGATTTGAACGCGGGGGCTCCAAAACGCATCATTGATTTGAACGGACCGATAGGATAACGGTTGTAAGGGAGAGTGCTGAATTTGACTGATCTCAACTTGGCTGTTTCGCAACATAATTCCTCCTAGATTCACATAGTAGTTCGATATTAAATGAGAGGGGATATATTTGCTAGGCCGGATATCACATTCTTTTTGTCCGATCACACACTCGCGTTACCTATTATTTGACGAACGTGGAGCTGCTGCCGGCTAATAGGGGCTCAATGGCAAGCGCGATGCGAAGCCGAAGACTTTCATTGGGGTCCTTCAGTTTAATACCCAGCAGCTTCTCGCATTTGTCCAGGCGGTAGATGACGGTGTTGCGGTGAACAAACAGCAGCTTAGAGGTATCCATCAATTGGCATTGCGTATCGTAGAAAGCGCTAAGCGTTCGAATAAGTTCCTTCCTCTCCGCCTCCTCCATTTGCCGTAACCCTTGGAAAGCCTCCTCGTAAAATTGCTTCAGCTCTTCTTGAGGCAACATGTGAAACAAATAACCGATGTCCTTCGACTGATAGGACTGCACGAACTTGGACCGATTGAGCCGGTAGCCGAATTGAAGGGCTTTAACCGCTTCTTCATAAGAGAGACGTATGCCAAGCGCGTTCGTGACGGGTTTGCCGATGCCGATGGACAAGCTTAGTCCATAATCGGCGTACATTCGCGCGGTCAGATCCGATAACTGTTGGATAAAGAGGACTTTGTCCCAACCTGAAGTAGAAATATGCAACAACAGGCCAAAGGAATCGTTTTTGGTAAACATGACAAAAGAATGCCCGAGCAACATGAACTGGCGTTTAATGCGTTCATAAAGTTCTTCCCGTTCGGCTACATTCCGCTCTTCCTGCCGGTCAAGCTGGCTTTCGCTTATTCCGCTTCTCCAAGTGGTTCCATCCTGCCGAGCCGCCAATAACACCCAAGTTCCTCCGGTTTGCAGGCCGTATTTTTTGCCACGATGGATAGCTTCAGCTTCGGAAGCGATGTAGCCGTCGATCAAGTCGGAGAAAAACTCGTTTTTGTAGCGGCGGGAACGTTCTTTCACCGCTTGCGCTTTCGTCAGCTCCATGCCGATGACATTGGCGGCTTGCTCTAGTGTCAGGCCGAATAAGCGGGACATTTTCTCGATGGGATGGAAGGAAATTAAATAACCTTCGTGGCGGTAAGTATGAACCGGATACAGCAGAACGTGACAACGATTGCGGAGCGATGGATCGACGAGGCAAAAGGAAGTCGGTTGCAACGGTGTTGCCGCCCCGTCCAGGACGGATTCAGCCGCAGCAGCCAACGCGGTCATCATGGACGAATGCCTCTGTTTAGATTCGGCGATCATCTGCAGTTTGCCGTTGAGCAGAAGGATAGGGGAAGAGAGCAGTTTGGTTAGAGCATCAACAATTCCGGTAATTCCTTTTCCTTTCATGATCATTTCAGAGAACTGTTTATGGATTTGCAAGGCGTATTGCAGCTCGTCGTTTTTGTTGTTCATGATCAGGCTGGTTGATCTCTGCAAAATTTCTCCCAATGACAATTCCAGCCTTGAAATTTCAATGATCGGAAAGCGGAGCCGGTCTGCTTCTTGCAAAGCTTCCTCGGGGATGGCCAGTTTAAACCGTTCGGTCTTCACGGCCATGCCCGTACAGGCCATGCGCTGCATGTCCCGCATTAACTCCATGAACATATTAGGCTGCTCCTTCATGAAATAGCCGTTCGTCAAGAGAAGTTCGCCCGGTCTAAGGAAACGAATGATATCCGGAGCATCCATAATATTGACGGTCTGCACTTGACGCTGGAGCCCTTGCTCCCCGGCGATAACTCGCGCATGCTCAAAGATTCCGTTCTCGAGTAGTTCGCTTAACAGCAAATTGACTCCCATCCCTTCTTGCCCAAAACTATGATGTTATGAAATGTAACACGTCATAGGGTTGGTGTAAACCTGAATTTGGATTCATCATCCAAAAAACGGTCTGTTTTTTAGACGGGATAGCCAATGACTTTCCTCCGATGAACCTTTATTCTGAATTTAGCTTAAACGAAGGTTAGAAAACATGACACGGGGAGAGGGATTCGATATGTTGAAGCCATACAAGTTTAAAAGGTGGTACGCGGCAAGTTCGCTCATTTTGGTGCTGGCGCTGGCTGGCTGCGGAGGTAATAAGCCTGCCGCAGGAAATGCGGAGGATAAGCCGATTCTAATCGGAATGTCCACGGAAGCAACAGGCGATAACGCCATGAATTCTATTAATTTGTATCAAGGGGTACAGGTAGCGGTCGATCAGATTAATGCAAAAGGCGGGATTCATGGACGCCAAGTGGAGCTCGTTGTCCGCGATACCGAGCAGAACCCGACGCGAGGGATCAGCATTATTAGGGACTTTGGCCAGAAGGAAGAAGTGCTGGGTGCAATAGGCGGTTTCTACAGTACGGTAATGCTAGCGCAGTCTCCAATCATACTGGAAGAGAAATTTCCGTTTATTGTCGCGACCTCCAATGTGCCGGCATCGGTCGAAAGCGGCATGCCTTGGACCTTTGGAGTAAGGATGAACGCGAACGTTACGGCTCAATACGCTCTCAAATTCATTAATGATCATTTCCCTACAGACAAAATCGCAATTCTTCATGAGAACGGCGGTTATGGGAAAGGCGCAGCGGCGGCAATGACGAAGGCGCTTGAAGAAAAAGGGCTGAAGCCGGTTGCGGTTGAGTCGTTCGATAACGCCAAGGATAAAGACATGACGGCGCAAGTGAATCACGCCAAGGAAGGTGGCGCGGAGGTGATCTATTTGTTCGGGCAAGGTGCCGGCAATGGATACGTGCTGCAAGCCATGGATAAGCTGGGCTGGAAGGTGCCGATAGTAGGCGAGAACGGCATGGCGAACAAAGGCGTTCAAGAAGTGGGGCAAGCGCTTGCCGAAGGGACGTATGCCATACAGACGGCTAACTTTAACGTCGAGCAGACCCGGGAGCCCGCGGCAACGTTTTTGGAAGATTTTACCGCCAAATTTGACCATATTCCTACGACATTCGCCTCTGCGGCGCAAGGTTATGACGGGGCGATGATGTTGTTCCAAGCGATTGAACGGACGGAACTGACGGGGAATCTGAAAAAGGACCGCGAAGCGATCAAAAATACGCTGGAAAGCAATCTTGGTTCTTACAGCGGGGTGATTAAGGATTGGGATCAAGCCTTTACGAAAGAAAATCATGATGCGATTGACGTGAACTCGTATTTGATGTCCATTTGGAAGGACGGCAAGCTTGTCGTTTCCGACAAGCAGTAACGAAGCGGAAAGAGGGATCGTTATGTCACTGGTATTGCAATTAATCATCAGCGGTCTTGCTGTAGGGTGCTTGTATGCGGTTATCGCACTTGGCTACAGCTTGACCTATGTCGTCAATGGGACATTAAACATGTCGCAAGGACAACTCGTTATGGTAGGCGGCGTATTGCTGTTTGGATTTACCGAGCATGCGGGCTTGCCATTCCCGCTGGCGTTTGCCGCTTCTATTATCGTTGTTGCCTTGCTGAATCTCGTCATTGAGAGGCTGGCAATCCGTAAATTCGATAAGGGAGCCAACTCCGTCGAGTGGGTGCTTAGCACAATCGCGGTAGGCATTATTATTCAAGATGTTGCGCTATACTTCAACGGTCCGGATGAAGGGGTTGTCCCTTCTCCGGCCGGCAACGGTATGTTGCGTATCGCCGAGGCGGGGATTTACTGGAAAGAGTTTATTTTCTTCCCGATTGTCGGGATCTTGCTCGCTCTGTTAATTCTGTTCTACCAGAAATCCCACTGGGGATTATGGCTGCGGGCAACGGCAGATAACCGGACAGCGGTAGAGATGATGGGAATTAACAGCGGACGCGTCGTAGCTGTCGCTTATGTCTTAAGCGGTCTGCTTGCGGGGATTGGCGGAGCCTTAATGTCAACCAATTACGCGGTGTCCGTCGATGTTGGCTTGCCGCTTGGGTTAAAGGCGATTTCCGTCGCCATTCTTGCCGGCGTCAATAATCCAAAAGGGATTGTAGGCACAGGATTGCTGCTAGGCGTAGCAGAGGTGTTTATTGGCCAATACGTCTCAACCGCGTTCCGGGAGATGTTCGTCTACGGAATCGTTATTCTTGTGTTGTACTGGAAGCCGATGGGGCTGTTTAACGTCCGGAAAACATTGGTGAAGGTATAGGGCAGACTTACTTGGGGGGAAGCGGAAATGAACGGAATCAATAAAAGCAGAATCTTCCGCAGATCAGTGCCGGTAGGCGGAATAGTTGCGGCAGCCGCTTTAGTATCCGCCGCGTGGACGACGGATACGTATATGCTTAATTTATTTTTTACAATCGGCATCTACGTGATTACTTGTGTCGGAATGAACATTCTGGTCGGTTATTGCGGAATTGTCTCGATCGGTCATGCTGGACTAATGGCAGCAGGCGCGTATACATCTGCGATTGCGAGTACGCAATACGGATTGAATTTCTGGCTGTCCGCGCTTGCCGGAATTGCAGTATCGCTATTGATAGGCAGTATAATTGCCATTCCTACGATAAAAGCAGGCGGCGTGTATTTGTCGATGATCACCATAGCTTTTGGCGTTGTCGTGCATGAGGCTTTGATCAGATGGGATGTTGTGACCGGAGGGCCGCTAGGCATCTCGGGAATCCCAAAGCCAAAGCTTGGCGGTTACGACTTTGACTTGCAAAGCATGTATGTGCTCGTATTGGTCATTGCGGCAGCGTCATTAGTTCTTGCTTATAATATCAGGCGTTCAGCTTGGGGAAGATCCATGATCGCAACGAAGGAGAACGAGATTGCCGCCGCATCCCTTGGCATACGGAAGTTTAAGCCTCAATTTGTCGGCTTTGCTGTCAGCTCGGTTCTCGCCGGACTGGCAGGCACCTTGTATGCCCATACGAACAGCTTCATCAGTCCGGATACATATCACTTTCAAGCTTCGGTTCAACTTGTGTTAATCGTTATATTGGGTGGATCCGGTACATTGCTTGGACCGGTAATTGGGGCCATTATTCTGGTCTTCCTGCCGGAATTGCTGGAGATGGAAAAGCTGCGCATGGCGCTGTATGGGGGAATTATGTTTGCCGTGCTTTATTTTCTTCCCAAGGGCATCATGGGGACCTTGAACGATTGGTTGGAAGCGCGTTTGGGACTAAAGCTAGCTACGCAGGAAGACGGGCGATTAATCAACGCGACGAGCGATGGAACGTTGTTTGAGCAAGAAATAAAGAGCCGTATCGGTAAGGCAGCCGCTCTGCGTCTAGATAACATTCAT
The DNA here is from genome assembly GCF_030161375.1 of Paenibacillus glycanilyticus. GTDB lineage: Bacteria > Bacillota > Bacilli > Paenibacillales > Paenibacillaceae > Pristimantibacillus > Pristimantibacillus glycanilyticus_B. Next base: position 3,929 of record NZ_BSSQ01000024.1, on the reverse strand, counting down.
AAATCATTTGGCGGATTGAAGGCATTAAGCGATGTTTCCTTTGCGGTAACGGCTGGAACGATTCATTCGTTAGTTGGACCAAACGGAGCAGGCAAAACGACGCTGCTCAATGTCATATCCGGTTTGTATGCGGCAGAGTCCGGCACGATGGAGTTGCATGGAACTTCTTTATCCGGATCTCTCTCGTCGGTCTCCGGATTAGGCATTGCCCGCACCTTCCAGCATTCCCGGCTGTTCAAGGAGTTGACCGTACTGGAGAACGTAATGACGGGAATGACGGTTAAGGCAAAAACCGGTCTTGGCGCGGCGATGCTCCGAACGCCTGGACAACGGCGCAAAGAGAAGCTTTTACGGGAAAAGGCGCATCTCCTTCTTGACCTGATCGGATTCGAAGGTAACCGGCATATGTCCGCAAGCCAGCTGCCTTACGGCCATCAGAGAATGGTCGAGATTGCAAGGGCGCTAGCGACTGGACCAAGCGTCCTGCTCCTGGACGAACCGGCTGCAGGCATGACGGCAGCCGAGATCAAGCAGCTGGAGGATTTGTTGAAGCAGCTTGTTCATTACGGATTGACGATTGTGCTCATCGAGCATCATATGGATTTTGTGCAGCGCGTATCGGATGCCGTTACCGTACTGGATTTCGGCAGAGTGATCGGAACGGGCAAACCGGAAGAGCTTCTTAATGATCCAAGAGTCATTCAGGCTTACTTGGGCAAAGAGGAGGTGGCCGCGGATGCTGAGCGTTAATGGGTTGGCGGTCAGGTACGGCCCGGTTGAAGCATTAAAAGGCGTAGACATCGAGGTCAAGCAAGGCGAGATCGTAGCCATCATAGGTTCGAACGGCGCTGGCAAATCGACGCTTCTTCAAACGGTATTAGGGCTAGTTAAACCGAATTCCGGCACGGTGTTGCTGGAAGGTAAGGATATAACGGCAACGCCGGCTAACCGTACCGCAAACTTGGGTGTATCTCTCGTACCGGAGGGACGGGAAGTGTTCGGAACGTTAACGGTCATCGAGAACCTAAGAATGGGCTTGAAACAAAAGATCGGCTCGGTCAGAAAAGAACAATTCGCGAGGGAACTGGACCCGTTGTACGAACAGTTTCCGAAGTTGCACGAGCGCAGAAACCAGCTCGCCTATACCTTAAGCGGCGGGGAACAGCAAATGCTTGTCCTGGCTAGAGCGATGATCAGCAAGCCCAAGCTGTTGCTGCTCGATGAACCTTCACTTGGCCTCGCCCCAATCATTGTGAATGAAATATTCGAAGCGATCTACGGGATGGCCCAAGGGGGGACATCGATTCTGCTGGTTGAACAGATGGCCCATAAAGCCCTTCACCTTGCGAGCCGAGGATATGTATTGGATAAAGGGACTGTTGCCATGTCCGGCCCGTCTGAGGATTTGCTTCGGGACGAGCGAATGGTAAAAGCTTATTTAGGCGCGCATTAGCCAACTTGAGTAAAAGGGATGAAGGTGAGAGGAAATGGTAGCTAAAACGATCTTGAAAAATGTTCAAATAGAAGGAAGTTTGTTTGATTTGACCCTGGATTTAATGACTGGATGTATTGCGGACATCGTATCAAGCGATCAGACGAGAAATGCGGAGGTTGATCTCGCTCAATTATGGGACGCGGAGGGATTGCAGTATCTGCCGGCGTTGTCCGACATGCATGTCCATCTGGACAAACATTTTCTCGGAGAGCCATGGAAACCTCTACAGCCATTTATCACGTTGCCCGGCCAGCTGGCATTCGAGAAGCAAATGCTGGAATCATTGCCTACGCGGGCTGCAGAGCGGGCGCACCGCCTGTTGCAGCTGCTCTTGATGAACGGGACGACAGCCATTCGTACCCATGTGGATGTGGATCCAAAGATTGGCTTATCCCATTTGGAGGATGTGCTTGAGGTCAGAGAGCATTTCAAAGGTCGAATGGACATCGAAATCGTTGCTTTTCCTCAGCAAGGATTATTGCGTTCGCAGTCAATGCCTATCATGAAAGAAGCGCTTCGGGCAGGAGCCGACTTGGTAGGCGGGGTTGATCCGGCTGGTCTGGATGGGCAGGTGGATGCGAGTCTGAACGCGATGTTTGAGCTCAGCGCGGAATTTAATGCCGGCGTGGATTTGCATCTTCATGATCCCGGCCAGCTTGGCATCTATACGATTAACCGTTTTGCGGATTTAACCGGAGAAGCGGGGAATAGCGGCCGTACAGCCGTAAGTCATGCTTATTGTCTAGGGCAGGTCAGCGAAGCGGAAACGCGGTTGTTGGCCCAGAAACTAAGAGACAACGGGGTATCTATCATGACTAGCGTTCCGATCGACAGGCCGATGCCACCCGTGGATCTGCTGCTTGAAGAAGGAGTACGGGTGCAAGTGGGCTCGGATAACATTCTGGATTCGTGGAGTCCATTTGGCAATGGCGATTTGCTTGCGCGCGGCTCGCGCCTGGCTGAGAAATTCGGCTGGATTACGGATGATGCGCTGTTAAGAACTTATCCGCTTCTGTCATCGGCTTCACTTGTTCCAAAGGCGGGAGATCGAGCAAGTTTCTCCTTGGCGCGTGCGCTAAACGCCCAGCATGCCATCGCGGCCGCACCGCCGCGCGAAGCCGTCTTTTCCGGCGGAATGTTGGTTGGCGGATGCTGGTTGAGAGGCTCTAGGAAAGATCAGGTCGTGTTGGCTTAACGGTTGCTTCATGCAGCGCACCCTTGTCGGGTGCGCTGTTTTTTATTTGCTGCTCTATTTCAATAAACTTGGAATCACCTACACTTTTCGTAGATTTGCATCTTATGGCTTCAATTACGATGTTCCTATAATTAGAGATACGCTTACGGAAAGGAGGAGCTGTAAAAGGACAACTTGCAATCGCTTCCATGAGTGAACGGCATCTAACATTTGAGGAGGAATAAAATGCGCAACAAGTATGTGGTGTGGCTGCTTATTGCATCCATGCTGATTACCAGCTTGATATGGACGGCCGGGGAACCTGCTTCCGCTGCCGGAGGGCCAAACTTATCGTTAGGGAAGACGATAACCGCGAGCGGCCAATCGCAAACCTACGCCCCGAGCAATGTACAAGACAGCAATCAGGCGACTTATTGGGAAAGTACGAATAATGCGTTTCCGCAATGGATCCAGGTGGACCTGGGAGCCGCTACAAGCATTGATCAAGTTGTTCTGAAGCTGCCTGCGGGCTGGGGGGCAAGAACGCAAACGTTAAGCGTGCAAGGCAGCAATGACGGCTCAACGTTCACCAATATCGTGGCTTCAACGGGTTATCTGTTTGATCCTAACGTATCCAATAACTCGGTAACGATAAATTTTGCGGCGACAACTACGCGTTATGTCCGCCTTAACGTCACGGCAAATACAGGCTGGCCGGCGGCGCAGCTCTCCGAGTTCGAAATTTATGGCACTAGCACTCCTCCTGCTCCAGGTACATATCAAGCGGAGTTGGCGTCTCTGTCCGGCGGAGCGAAAGTCAACACGGATCATCCCGGTTACTCCGGTACCGGATTTGTAGACGGCTATTGGACGCAAGGGGCGGCAACATCGTTTACGGCTAACGTATCCTCCGCAGGAAGCTACGACGTTACATTGAAGTACGCAAACGCAAACGGTGCCTCCCGGACTGTCAGTATCTACGTGAACGGGACAAAAATCCGTCAGACCGCGCTTCCGAATTTGGCGAATTGGGATACTTGGGGAACAAAAGCAGAAACGCTTACTCTGAGTGCCGGCAACAATACGATTGCTTACAAATATGATGCCGGCGATACGGCGAACGTCAATCTGGACGAAATCAAAGTAACGGCGACTAGCACGCCAACGCCAACACCAACGCCAACGCCAACACCAACACCAACACCAACGCCAACACCAACGCCAACACCAACACCAACACCAACACCAACACCAACACCA
>NZ_BSSQ01000023.1 GCF_030161375.1 Paenibacillus glycanilyticus | reverse complement strand
CCGCCAGCGTTCGTCCTGAGCCAGGATCAAACTCTCCATTAAAGTGTTTGACTTGCTCATTACTTAACTAGCTATTTAAAACTTGTTTGAATCGACGTGATTCATTTGTTCAGTTTTCAAAGAACTTGTTTGTCACATTTTGTCGTGACAAGATGTTATGATATCAGCTTCTTCATTTCTTGTCAACAGCTTGTTTCACATTTATTTATTTCGTTCCATGTGTTTCGCTTGTTGATGTCGTGTCTTCCGAAGCGACAAGAAGTAATATACCATGTCTAAAAATGAAATACAACTTGTAATAAATGACATTAATCATTGACCATAAAAAAGCACCGCCAACTCTTTAATAGAGTCAGCGGTGCTTGGGCCTACTTATACTTCCCCTAATAGACGCAATAATTCATCTTCGTCTTCTATAACGGTAATGCCAAGATCACGTGCTTTGGTCAACTTGCTTCCCGCGCTTTCGCCGGCAATTACGAAATCCGTCTTTTTCGACACGCTGCCGGTCACTTTGGCTCCGAAGGCTTCCAGCTTCTTCGCTGCTTCGTCCCTCGACAGTTTCGACAGCGTTCCCGTTAATACAACGGTCTTCCCGCTGAAGATGCTATCCTGGCGGACGACGGCCGGCTGCTCAGCTTCAGCTTTTACCCCAAGCTCACGCATACGGATAATACTTGCTGCGATTATCGGATCGGCAAAGTAGTTCACTATGCTGTCCGCTACAATAGCGCCAACATCCTGCAGGCCCACCAGCTCTTCAGCCGTAGCGGACATGACAGCGTCCAGGCTGCCGTAATGGTCGGCAAGCATCTTGGTAGTTGCCTTGCCCGTATTCGGAATGCCTAGAGCAAAGAGGAAAGCCGCCAAGTCGCGGTCTTTTGACTTCTCGATGGCATCCAGAAGCTTGCGGGCTTTTTTGTCGCCGAAGCGGTCGAGCTTAATCAGATCATCATAACCAAGCGCATACAGGTCAGCCGGATCATGAACATCACAGTCCGCGTACAGCTGTTCCGCGGTCATAACGCTAAACGCTTCAACATCCATGGCATCGCGGGATGCAAAATGGGTAATGCGTCCGATAATTTGAGGACGGCAGCCTAGCTTATTGTTGCAGAACAAATGGGCGCCGCGTTGCTCGAGCTCCGTGCCGCATGCCGGACAAACGGTTGGGTACACGATCTCTTGCCCCGGTTCTTCATCAATCTTGCCAAGAATCTCGGGAATAACATCGTTGGACCGGCGGATCGACACAAGCGTGCCCAAGGCATACTTCAGGTTCTTCCGCTCAATGTCTCCGATATTGTTAAGCGTGCAGTTCTGCACCGTAACGCCTGCCAGTTCGACAGCCTCTACCCGCGCTACCGGCGTGATTTTACCGGTACGGCCTACCTCCCAAGAGACGGACTCCAGCACGGTTGCCGTTTCTTCCGCTTCGAACTTGAAGGCAACTGCCCAACGAGGGAATTTGTCGGTATATCCAAGCGCCTCGCGCGTGCGCATATCCGTTAGTTTCACTACGGCACCGTCAATCAGGAAGTCGAACCCTTGGCGCTTCTCGGCAATTCCAAGCAGCTCTTCCTGCACTTCTTCGATGGTATCGAAGTATGCGGCATAAGGATTGACCTTGAACAGGTTATCCTTCAGGAACTGCTGCATCTCACGGTGATTCGTAAATGAGATGCCCTCTGCATGCCCTACATTATAGAAGAATGCGTTCAGCTTTCTTTCGGCCGTTACTCTCGGATTCAGGTTGCGAAGCGCGCCAGCCGCCGCATTGCGGGCGTTCTTAAGCGGTTCTGCCGCAGTCTGATTGTAACGTTCCAGAACAGACAAGTTCATAATGCCTTCGCCTTGCACCTCGATAATTCCGTCCTTGAACGGAATGGCAAGCGGCACGGAACGAATCGTCTTTACTTGTGCCAGAATCCCCTCGCCTACCGTCCCGTTGCCGCGCGTGGAAGCTTGAATAAGCTGGCCGTTCTCGTAGGTCAGATTAAGCGTCAATCCGTCGAACTTCAGCTCGATGACATAACTTGGCTGCGGAAGAGGTTCGTCCTCCGGATGTTTGGCATTGTAATCATTAATGGCTTTAAGTACCCGCTGATTCCACGCCAGCAGGTCTTCGGTATCCTGTGCCTTGTCGAGACTCCACAAACGCGCCCGGTGACGGTGAGGCTCAAAACCTTTGAGCAATTCTCCGCCAACGCGTTGTGTCGGGGAATCGGGCAGTACAACGCCGGTGGCCGCTTCCAGCGCCACTAATTCGTCGTAAAGCTTATCGTAGTCCGCATCGTTAATGGCAGGCCGGTCGAGCGTGTAATACGAATAATTATGGGCGGAGATTTCTGCCGCCAGCTCTTGCATGCGGGTCAACTGCTCAGGCGTTGCCATTGCCGTCTGATTATCCATGGGAGGGTCCCATCCTTCCATCTCTTTATACTTTCGTTATTGGCGCAAATCCGGCCAGAAGGCGTTTGACGCCAACCGGCGCAGGGAAAGCGATTTGCAGCTCCATGTCGTTCCCCGTCCCTTTCACGGAGACGATAACGCCTTCGCCCCATTTGCCGTGCGCGACTCTGTCGCCGGCAACGAAGTTCTTGTCCGCGGCATTCCCCGCGGCCGTTCCGGCGTTAGCCGCCGCTTTCGCTGCTGCGTCAAGCGGCGTGCTCACGCGCACTCCCGCCCCCGATGGTCCCGGGGTGCGGGAACCAGCGCCAGGCGCGCCGAAGGATGGCGCGCGCCCGGCGCCAAAGCCGGCTCCGCCGTTGCCGCCGCCAAAGCTGGAGCGGCTGGCGCCGCCGGCAAAGCTGCCGGAGCGGCCAATCGCTCCGCCCGGCGAAGCGATCGTCTTCACGTTATCCGGCACTTCCTGCAGGAAACGCGAAGGCAAGTTCGCGCTGATGCGGCCGAAGATCGTCCGGCTGCGGGCGCAAGTCAGGAAGAGCTGCTTCTCGGCACGGGTAATCCCTACGTAAGCAAGCCGGCGCTCTTCCTCCAGTTCTTCATTATCGTTAAGCGCTCGGCTATGAGGGAAGATACTCTCCTCCATTCCGATAATAAAGACGACCGGGAACTCCAAACCTTTGGCGCTATGCATCGTCATAAGAACAACGGAGTTATTATCGGCCGGCTTGCCGTCATCATCTTTGTCCATCGAATCGATATCCGCGATGAGAGCAAGGTCCGTCAGGAACGCGACAAGCGTCTTGTCGTCGTTGCGTTTCTCGAAATCAAGCGTAACGGACAGGAACTCGTCGATGTTCTCGAGACGGGCAGTCGATTCGAGCGTCTTCTCGCGCTGCAATTCGATGCGGTATTGCGACATTTCGAGTACCTTTTCCGTCAGTTCGGTTACGGACAAGTAGTCGACCATCTGCGTCAGGTTGTCGATCATGTCGCGGAATTCGTGCAGCAAGCCCATGGCACGGCCATTCAGGTCCATTCCCTGCATATTGCCGAGGACATCAAACATCGAAGTCCCTCTGCGAACCGCCTCTTCCGCGATCTTCGCGACCGTCGTGTCGCCGATCCCCCGCTTCGGAACGTTAATGATCCGTTGCAAGCTAATGTCATCGTCCGGGTTCGAGATCAGTCTCAAATACGCAAGCAAGTCTTTAATCTCTTTGCGGTCATAGAACTTAACGCCGCCAACGATTTGATACGGAATATCCGATTTGATCAGAATTTCCTCGATTACGCGGGACTGGGCGTTCGTCCGGTACAAAATAGCATGCTGGTCATATCTGAGGCCGTTTTTCACATTTTTGCTGATCGTTCCGGTAACGAAATAACCCTCATCATGTTCGGAATCCGCTTGATACAAGCTGATCAGTTCGCCTTCGCCTTGATCCGTCCAAAGCTTCTTCGGCTTGCGGCCGGTATTGAGCTTGATTACGGCATTTGCCGCTTCCAAGATATTGGCAGTAGAGCGGTAGTTCTGCTCGAGCATAATCGTCCGGGCTTCCGGATAATCATCCTCGAAGTTCAGAATGTTCGTAATGTCCGCGCCGCGCCAGCGGTAGATCGACTGGTCGCTATCGCCAACAACGCAAATGTTATGATGCTTGTCGGCCAACATGCGGCAAAGCATGTATTGCGCGCGGTTCGTATCCTGATACTCGTCCACGTGGATATAACGGAACTTGTTCTGATAAAACTCCAGCACTTCCGGCATTTCCTTAAATAGCTGGATGGTAGTCATGATCAGATCGTCAAAGTCGAGCGAGTTATTGCTCTTCAGACGCTTCTGGTACATCTTAAATACTTTCGCCACAATATCGGTAAAATAGTCGCCGGTCTTCTGCTCATAACGCTCCGGCGTAATCAGTTCGTTCTTCGCCCCGCTAATCTCAGCCTGAACCGCCTTGGGCTCAATCTTCTTCACATCGATATTCAGTTCCTTCATGCAGTTGCGGATAACCGACAGCTGATCGGCAGAATCGAGAATCGAGAAATTCGACGAAAAACCGATCCGGCTAATATCTTTGCGGAGGATACGGACGCACATGGAGTGGAAAGTCGAAACCCAAATATCTTGACCCGACGGGCCGATCAGCGCGGCTACCCTCGCCTGCATCTCTCTGGCAGCTTTGTTAGTAAAGGTAATGGCCAAAATGCTCCACGGCGCAACCCGCTTCTTCTCAATTAAGTACGCAATGCGGTGAGTCAATACGCGCGTTTTGCCGGAACCCGCTCCCGCCATGATAAGCAATGGTCCATCCGTCGCCTGAACGGCATCCCGCTGCGGAGGGTTCAGCTTTTGTACGGCTTGATCAATATTTATCGGATTAAACATGTTTGTACTCCTTAACTTATAAGTTCTGTTCGCATTTGTTCGCTTCTTACTGATAGTGTAGACAACGGCCACTATTGTGTCAATTTGCAAATAAAAAGCTATTCCTAAAGCTCGTTATTACGCTCTCGGAATAGCTCTCTTTGCTGACATGCTTGTCTAAGACAAAAACCCATATTACAGCTTGCTGCATGCAAGCCTTCTTCATTCATCCTTACGCGGTAGCTGAGCGGCGGACAGCCTCAACCGTCCGAAGCGCCGCTTCCAAATCGGTGTATATGATATTGCCAACGACTATGGTATCCGCAAACTCAGCCGCTTGCGCCGCGGTCTCGGCATTATGAATCCCCCCGCCATAAAACAGCTGGGCCTCATTCGCCGCTTCTTTGGCTGCACGGACCAGCGCCATATCTCCAAACCGGCCGCTGTATTCGATATAGATAACGGGAAGGCGCATTATCCTTGCCCCCATCCGAACATAGGCAACCAGCGACGTCTCGTCCAGCTCCGTATTTGCGCCGGTAACTTCGGCTGCCGTAGCTTCGCTGTTCAGGATAATATAACCTTGCGAAGCGGTCTCTTCCCATGGCACAAAGGTGCCGTATTCCTTGAGGCCTTCGATCTGACGGCCAATAATCCACTCCGCATTGTCCGTATTCAGGACGATCGGGACGAAATAGCCGTCAAAGCCGGGTACGGCCCCGTCCAGCGTTGAAACTTCAAGCGCGCAGTCTACCTCATAGCGGCGAATGCGCGCCATGAGGTCAACCGTATTTTCGAACGTTACGCCGCTGGAGCCGCCAACGATAATCGCATCGGTTCCGGACATGCAGATGGCATCCAATGCTTCATCCGTAATTTCTTTCTCCGGATCCAACTTGAATACATGTCTCCAGTTGCTGTACCATGCTCCACTCATGCGCCGGCTCTCCTTATTTCACAAGCTGCCCGCGCGTTACGCCGAGCTGGTTCGTTGCTTTTAACGTTTTCCATACTTTCGTGCCTGTAATGCGGCCATCAAGCGCGTCCCGGTACAAGCCCAATACTTCTTGGACTTTGTCTCCGGACTCTTCCAGAAACTCTACGCGGTACGAAGGAACGCCAAGCTCCAGGAAGTTGCGGATATACTCTGCGCCCGATTGTTCGATTGCATTATATACCGTGTTGCGGCAACCTTCGTCTACGCGTACCGGATGAGACATGCCGATTCGGTCTTGCAGCGACGCGCGATGATCCTCGCATGGACGTCCGCAGTTCGTATAGTCCGTGCCTTCGCTCATGAACGTGCAATACACGCAATGCTCCGTATGGAACATCGGAAGATGCTGCTGAATAACGACTTCCAGACGGGAAGTGTCGGATTGCTCAAGCATATCGACCATTTGTTGAATATTAAGGTCATACGAAGGCGTAATTAAATCGAGACCCGAATCAGCAAATACTTCAACGGCTTTATGATTAGCTACGTTAAGCGAGAAGTCGCCGATTAGCTTAGGGAACGGCTTACCCGGATTCTCTGCGCGCGCACGCAGGTAATAATACAAAGCACCTGTATTGCGGATCAGCACGGCATCCGGTTGAAGCTTCAATATATTCGCATGATAGCCGTTCTCTCCAGGCATGTGAATGCGCGGCGTAGCAAGCGCAATTGGCTTGCCTGCTGCACGCGCGACTTCAATTGCCGCCGGGAACTGCTTAATAAATTCAAAATCGCAATAAATCATCTCAACATCCATTTGAACGGCTGCTTCAACCTGCTCGAGGTTACGGCAAAGCGCCGTCAATCTTGGCTGAGCTACCTGCTGCTTGGCAGGTTTGACCTTGTCGTTGTCGGCTGCCGCTGACGCATCGCCCAGCGGATCGATCATATGCTTCACGTAAATCGGCGGCTTAGGACGTTCGCCCGTCAGCTTCTCCACCGCTTCGCGGCGCATCCGGTTCAGTTCGCGCACCGGCACGATCAGATCGCCTTCAAGTTCCACTTCCAGCTGATCAAGCTGATACAGCGTTCCGCCAAGACGCCCAAGCTGGTCTTCGAGCAGCGCCGCATCCATCGGACGTTTGTTCGCTTGCTCCAGCATAAGCTCGGATTCCACCGAAACGGTAACGCCTTTTTGCACGTCCGTCCACCATGTACGCAGCGGTTCGCCAAGGGTGCCCGTTACTTTCAGTTGCAACGGGAATACGCGATACGGCTTCTCCGTCTCGAATGTCGCGCGAAGGCGTTTGTCGAGTGCCGGGTCATTTGTTTTCCAAATTTTATCCCCGACATGCACTTTGCGGAGATCTACGTCATTCCGTCCCGCAACGAGTTCGAGAAGGGTTCCTTCTTGCGCTTCGCCTTCGATCTTCTGGCCATGGCGGCGAAGGTCGTAGACACGACCGCCTTCTTCCTTCTTGGTTGGATCCCCGGCGTCAAACACGATGCCGTCCCCGCGCTTCAGCGGAGCTTCCAGACGAATCGTTACCGCATCGCGCAGTATGCGTTCAACACGGCCCAAGTATACACCGCGGCTTTTTGGAAAAGTGCCGTCTACCAGCTGTTTATTGTTTGTTCCTGTCAGGAAACCATGCGTAAAACCGCGGGAGAAGCTTTGTTGCAGCTCGCGTACTTCTTCCTTGGAAGGGCCGGTCAGGTCCCCTGCAAAATAGCTATCAATCGCACGACGGTATTTGCTTACTACGTTTGCTACATATTCGGGACTTTTCAGGCGCCCTTCGATTTTGAAGGAAGTTACGCCAGCTTGAATCAGTTCCGGAATCAGATCGATCGCGGCCAAATCTTTTGGAGACAATAAGTAAGCAACATCGCCCATTGGCTGATGTTCGCCATCTACCATTAAGTCGTAAGGCAAACGGCATGCTTGCGCGCATTCGCCGCGGTTCGCGGAACGGCCGCCCCACATTTCCGAAGTCAAGCATTGGCCAGAGTACGATACGCAAAGCGCGCCATGAACGAATACTTCCATCGGAAGCTTCGCTTGCTCGCCAATCTTCTTAATTTGCTTCAAGTTATTCTCGCGGCCAAGAACGACACGTTCCATGCCAAAAGGTTTCGTGAACTCCACCGCTTCCGGCGATGTAATCGTCATTTGCGTCGAGCCATGAATCGGGAAGTCCGGAGACAATTCGCGAATCATTTTCACAAGACCCAAGTCCTGCACGATTACCGCATCTACGCCGGCATTAATGCACATTTCTATTAGTTGTTTCGCATCCCGAAGCTCGTCTTCGAATACGAGAATATTGAAGGTCAGGAACCCTTTCACTCCATAGGTATGAAGAAAAGCCATAATCTCCGGCAACTCTTCGCTCCGGAAGTTATTCGCTCTTGCACGGGCATTAAACTTCTCTACGCCAAAAAAAATCGCATCCGCGCCATTGGCTACCGCTGCGCGCATGCAATCCCAGTCGCCGGCCGGAGCCAGCAGCTCGATATCCTCTCGCTTTATATTAATCGTCATTCGACATTCATTCCTCCATTTGTAAACCTGCTATTGCTAGTTTAACAAACCGCGGCATCAGATGCCACCACCCAATTACTTGCAAGGAAGAGAAAAGAAGCCGTATCTCCTGAGAGAAGCGGCTTCTTTCTAATATAAGCGTTTGGAATTACAGGATCTTAATCGATTTAACGATGGTGTCAAATCCGTCCAAAGCTGCCGTTGTTGCATTCGCATCGTTGATGCCAAATACGAACATAAGCGTGTTGCCTTTGCTTTGCACAAAATAAAAGACTTCCGTAATCGGCACGCCGTCATCGGTTGTTTCGTGAACCGTAAATTTGCTTGCCCCCGCGTTGCCTACGCTGACGGAAGTGTTGCCGGTAACCGAAAAGCCCTCTTTCTGCAAGCCTTGCTGAACGGCGCTGGATACCGCTCCCGCACTCGCATCTTCAACCGCTTGAATAACCATGTGGCCATAATCGCTCACATAAGTTACTATCTCTTGGTTAAAGTCGGTATCCACGCCTAACCAATAGGCCGGCAGACTGATAGAATAACCATATTTGCTGCTTGTTTTCGTAATTACGTTCGTACGGTCGATATTATCGTAGTCATCTTCGATTTGACCGTAGTTCTTTTCCACATAAGCCGTATCGATGTCCACCGTAGCCATTGTTGATTTAAATAGCGTATCGCCTTGGGCGCCAAGCTTGGAATCGTAGTTGAAATCCAGATCGTAACGGTAGTTGCCCACAACCAGGAACACTTCGTTAGCGGTATACCATACTTTTTGGTCATAGCTGAACTCATAAGATAATACAAGAGCATTGCCGTCTTTCATCGAGACGTTAGACGTTTTCTCATTCTTAATGTAGTTCGGCAGGAAATCCTCATGGATTTGTTGTTGAACGCGAGCGAGCCATTGCTCAGCCGTATCTTGGTCTTTCAGCGATGAGATGCCGAAGGAGAAATATCCATCTTCGCTCACGTAGATTGGGTTTGCGCTGTCTTTAACGCCGTACCAACCTGCTGGCAGCTTCAAGGATAGACCAAACTCTTTGTTATTGATGGACATAAGGCCGTCTTTCACTTTGGTGATGTCTTTAATCGTGTTGTCTGCTTTATTGAAGGAAGGTACAAAGCTGTCCAGCAAGGACTGGTACGGATCCAGAGCGGACTTTTCGGTTCCGGCTACTCCCACCATGACGTAATACAGCGTCTCGCCTTGTTGCGTCGCACGGTATTCAAACATCATGCCGCGTTTCGTTGTTCTGGTTACCATCTTCTCGAAGCTATGGCCATTAACGGTAACCGTGCGTTTATCCATGACCACTTCATCGTCGCCGAACCAGTTAACCGTCATCTTATCCCGGATCTCATTGCTCGTCAGCTGGTCCCCAACATGCTCCGTCGATACGATAACGCTGGAATCGCTCGTTGTGCTGCCCCACATGGCAAAGGTTCCGTCATCCGTTTGCTGCACAAGCGCAAGCCCTGGCGGGTAGTTCATCGTCCAGCCCAGGTAGCTGTCGCCAAACTTCGTTTTGCCATAATCGGGATCCAGGTTAGTTGAACCGCCGCCCGTATTGGTGCTGCCCGATTGAGCCAGCGTACCCGTAATGACGATCTCGTTTGTTTTCTTGTCTTTGCCGATCTTCGCTCCAAAAGCCTCCACGATTACGCGTACCGGTACCATCGTAGTGCCCTTGATGACAACCGGAGCAACCGCAACCGTTTGCGCTTTGCCGTTAACTTTTACAGTCTTGCTGTTAATCGTTACAACAACGGTCTTGTTGTTATAAGTGAGGGTAATAATTTTATTGTCCTGCAGCTTCAGCTTCGCGCCAAATGCTTTCGTAATGATGCTGAGCGGCACCATGGTTGTTCCGCTTTTCTCGAATGGAGCTTGTACGGTAGATGGTTTGCCGTTAATCGTTACGTTGGTGCTGCCTGTCTTCAGGCGGATTTCCACGGCATTGCTCGCGGAGTCTGCCGCAAAAGCTGCGGCCGGTACTATTGTTCCGATTAGAAGCACCGCAATTAGCATGAGCATAAAACGTTTCATCTTCATTCTCTCTACTCTCCCTATTAATAATTGAATCATTAAGCCGTCGTTAGCGTCAGCTTACGGGTAACGAGATCGCCATCCATCATCATCGTGACTTCAATCTGCTGACCGGGTAAATAAGATTTCAAAAGCTCGTTTAACTCGACAATAGAAGAAATCTGATGGCCGGCAACGGAGTACAATATATCCCCCACCTGAATGCCGAGCTTCTTAGCCGAATCAGATTTAACGGATGTGACCGTTAAGCCGTCATCGGTTGGCAGACCAACAATTGCCGCATAACTTTCTTCCAGACCGATACCTAGGGACGAACGTTTGACATACCCGTATTTGAAGAAATGTCCCGTTACGAAAGAAACGGTATCAATCGGAATGGAAAAGCCCATGTTATCGATGCCTTCATCCACAAACTTCATGGAGTTGATCCCGATCACTTCGCCTTTCATATTCACGAGCGGACCGCCGCTATTCCCCGGGTTAATGGCGGCATCCGTTTGAAGCAACCGATAGAAGGAAGATACCGAGCGGTTCATGCCGCTAAGCACGCCCGTAGTTGCCGTATTGCGAAGAGAGAAAGATACTGGCGTTCCGATCGCAATGACCGTCTCCCCGACCTTTGCTTGCAGCGGCGATGCGGCAAACTTTGCTGCGGGCAGCTTGGTTGCGTTGATTTTGACAAGTGCCAGGTCGCTTACTTCGTCCACATTGCTGCGTTTTCCGCTATACTGCTTCCCGTCCGCTGTCACGACCGTAATGTTCGTCATGTCCTTCACCACGTGGGCGTTGGTCAAAATCCATCCGTCCGACTTCATAATGACGCCTGTCCCATGAGCCAGTACATATCGCTGATCGCCGCCGCCTTCCGGCTTCCCGATGATTCCTACAACAGATGGAGACACTTTGCTAACAATGGAGGGAACATCTGCAGCCGGTGTGTAGGTATAGGTTTTTGATGATGCGTCATAAGCCCCCGTCCCGCCAAGCGTGCTTGTCAGCGAAGATGCCTTGACATACACTTCTCCATTAATCTTGGTCGCGCTCATCTTCATTGTTCCGGGACTTGTTGCCGTTCCCGCCGCAAACGCTGAACCGGCTACCAGCAATCCTCCCGCAAGAACGATGGCGCCAGCGCGAATCATACTACGTTTCACTACTCTATCACTCTCCCAGAAGCAATAAAAAACAAGAATCCATTAATAGGAAATCCATTCTAAATGTATCATGCAAAGGCACTAGGTAACAAGAAAAAAATGGGTTTTATTTACCTAAAATTTAACTACTCAAATAGAACGATGCCATAAGTTCTTTATTGCTCATCTATTAATTATTTTTTTGTAAATATTCAAACCCTCGCACTTGTTGAGTCCATTAATATAATCACGTTCAACAGGCTCTTCGGCTGCTAGATTTAACTGCTTTCATTTGAATTGCCTAGTTTGTATGCGATTTTGGTTTTTCTTTTGCAAAAATGAGGTATCCCGCGAAGTAGAATGATATAATAGGATCACCCAAACCTTAGGAGGTAATAAGAAATGAAATTAGGCGTATTCGCTGTACTTTTCTCGCAAAAACCTTTCGAAGAAGCTCTCGACTATATCGCTGCCAAAGGTCTTGAAGCCGTTGAACTCGGTACTGGCGGTTACCCGGGTAACGCGCATTGCGATCCCGATACATTGCTTGCGGATGCAGGTAAATTGAAAGCGTTTAAACATGCGGTAGAATCGCGTGGATTGATCATCAGCGCACTGAGCTGCCATGCCAATCCGCTTCACCCGCAAAAAGCGATCTCCAGCGCTGATGACGCAACGATCCGCAAAACAATCGAACTGGCTAACCGTCTGGAAGTGCCGGTTGTTAATACATTCTCCGGCTGCCCTGGCGACCATGAGGACGCTAAATATCCGAACTGGCCGGTTGCTCCATGGCCAAACGATTTCCAAGAAATCCTCGCATGGCAATGGGAGAAAAAAGTTATTCCATATTGGTCTGAAATCGGCGGTATTGCCGAGAAAAACGGCGTAAAAATCGGCCTCGAGCTGCATGGTGGCTTCTCCGTTCATACGCCTGCTACCCTGCTTCGCCTTCGTGAAGCAGCTGGCAACGCGATTGGCGCTAACCTTGACCCATCCCATATGTGGTGGCAAGGTATTGACCCTGTTGAAGCGATCAAAATCCTGGGCCGCGAAAATGCGATCCACCACTTCCATGCAAAAGATACAACGATTGACTACAACAACGTAAACAAACACGGCGTAACGGACATGCAGTCCTACACTCTGATGCTGGACCGCGCTTGGCAGTTCCGCTCAGTTGGTTTCGGTCACGATCTGAAAACTTGGGCAGACATCATCAGCACGCTGCGCCTTGTTGGTTACGACTACGTTGTCAGCATTGAGCATGAAGACGGCCTGATGTCCGTTGAAGAAGGTTTCTCCAAAGCTGTTCAAAACCTGCAGCAAGTTCTGATTAAAGAGCCTGTTGGAGATATGTGGTGGGTATAATTAGTCAAAAATCCGGCGCTTCGCAAGAGAATGTTTCTTCCGATCGCTGTTGACCGAGTATTTCTTCGAATTAACCGCATAGCGGTGGAAATCCTCGGTCAAAGGCGAACACTCCGTTTCTCCAGAAATCATTCTCTTGCTACGCTCCAATATTTTTAACTAATTAATTTAGAGTAGACGTAAACAGCCTGCCTGGCTTAAGCCGGGCAGGCTGTTTTAATTGAATACAATTAATTCAAATGGTCGACGGAGGCAAAGTCTACTATGTTGAACCTACCCCTATCATAGCTTAGAGTGGTTACGGAACACTCCGGGATCAATTGGCTCTGGACGGAAACAAAGTCAGGATGGAGAACATTAAGTTCGTGGCTAGGAAAATGATGTACGAGAAAATCGGTTATCAGTCCGCCATGAGTCACCAATACAACATTACTTTGGGAAGGATGTTCTCCTGCTAACTGCGTTATTAACAAGGCTAATCGTTCTCCGGCCTGCTTTGACGTGTCGCCTATAGGCGGGATATATTCTGGTTCGTACGTGCCACGCTCCCACATGGCAATAAACTCTTCAAATGTTTGTCCTTGAAGATCTCCCCAATTTGCGCGTTCACGCAAACGATCGTCGACCGCTACTTGCAATTTATTCGTGTGCGCAATACATTCAGCGGTTTCTTTAGCTCTTCGAAGCGGACTGGAATAGATCGCTGTAACAGGCAGATACTTGAAATGTTTCGCTGTAGATGCCGCTTGCTTTATCCCCTCATCTGTAAGCGTAACATCACCAATGGCCTTTTCTTTTAACGCATGTCTGACAAGAAAGAAAGTGATACTCATTGATCAGTTCACCTGCATCACAACGTAATTTAAGACAACGAGTCCCACTTCGCCCAAATCTCCTGGGGGTTAAGCTCGTAGATTTCGCTCTCGCGGAACATGAATTGATGCATAATAAATTCGCGGCGGATCGTTGCGAAATCTTGGTGGAAACCTTTGATGAATTCGTTCAATTCTTTCTCCGTGTACTTACGCCCCTTCTCGAGCTGGGAAACCATATACTCGAGGACAATAAGCTTCTTCTTGAGCTGTGCCGGAATCGACTTCAGCTGACCGTTAGCGGTAAAGAAGTTTTTGATGACGGACTTCTTCATGCGATCGAGTTCCTCATTCATTTGTTCTTCTCCTCCCTTCTGGTTGGATGTCCGGTAAATCAGGTTTGCTGCTGCATGTGAACCGTTCTTAATAAAGTAATCGTTCAAAGAGAAGTAAATGGTATTCTTGTCTCGGCGCTCATTAATTAAGCTCGCTTCACGAAGTTTAGCCGCATGATGGGTAACGGTAGCGGGCGTTACTCCAAGCTTCTCAGCTAATACTTGGCCATTCAGCTCTCCTTCTGCCAGTAAAATAAGCAATCGGATGCGTGTCGGGTCTGCCAGCGCTTTATGGTAATTTACAACCTTATCTAATTGCATTATCATTCTCACTCCTTTCCACTCAACAAATTTAACGTTTATCTAATTAGATGATTATTAAATAAGATATTAAAGGATGAACGTTCTCCTGTCAATCGGCAGCAAAATAAAAATGCGCTGGTTCATTGTCCTCTCGGAAAATGAACCAGCGCATTTAAGTAATAAAGCCTGCCGGGCGAGCCGGCAGGCTTTCGTATGTTATGCCATCCAAACTTTAACAATCATGATGTAGTCTATGTACAGGAACAAGGCAAGCGATACCGTAGTGAATCCGATTGCAAAGATATTTTTCTTAGGGCTGGCTGTTACCAAACGTACAAAGCCGATCAAGATCAAAATGGTAAATGCAAGCATAAACCAGTCAAATGTATTGATGTTACTGGTCGATTTAGCTGCTTCTTCTGCTGCCAAAAACATCGAGTGACCCCCTTTTATTCGCACGTAGCCTATATTACCTCTATGTTATCTTCAAGTGGCAAATGATGCAAGTCCGATTCAGAATTCGTAACAAGTTTGTCACCTTTTCCCACATTTTGCACGAGAAAATTCATCTATCCTGCAAGTTAATTTGTCCATCTCTACCCCTATTTATAACTCATTATGCAAAAGAGACTCTCCCCCATACTTATGAAGGATAGTCTCTTTGCATCTAATTTATTCTACAACGGATGCCGCTACGCTTGGCTCAGCTGCACGATACTTATTTACCGTACGTTCCCGGTCACGCTCCATAATCGGCTTCAAGTACTTGCCGGTATAAGAACCGTCTACCTTCACGACAGCTTCCGGCGTACCTGAAGCGACGATTGCTCCGCCGCCGTTACCGCCTTCCGGACCGAGGTCAATCAGATAATCGGCCGTCTTAATAACGTCAAGATTGTGCTCGATAACAAGGACGGACTCTCCGGAATCCACCAATCGGTGCAATACGGTAAGCAAGCGGTCGATATCATCGACATGAAGCCCGGTTGTAGGCTCATCAAGGATATAAAGCGTCTTGCCGGTACTGCGCCGATACAATTCGGAAGCCAGCTTGACGCGTTGTGCTTCACCGCCTGATAAGGTAGTTGCCGGCTGACCCAACGTCATATAACCAAGGCCTACATCAAGCAGCGTCTGCAGCTTCCGGTGGATACGAGGAATGTTCTCAAAGAACTTGGTTGCATCTTCGATTGTCATTTCCAGTACCTCGGCAATGTTCTTGCTCTTGTACTTCACTTCCAGCGTCTCGCGGTTATAACGTTTGCCTTTGCAAATCTCGCAAGGAACGTAGACATCCGGTAGGAAGTGCATCTCGATCTTAATAATGCCATCGCCTCTGCACGCTTCGCAACGACCGCCCTTGACGTTAAAGCTGAACCGGCCTTTCTTGTAGCCGCGGACCTTCGCTTCGTTAGTCGTGGAGTAAAGATCGCGTACATCGTCGAATACGCCCGTGTAAGTGGCCGGGTTCGAACGCGGAGTACGGCCAATCGGAGACTGGTCAATATCAATTACTTTCTCCAGATGTTCAAGACCACGCAATTCCTTATATTCGCCGGGACGCACTTTCGCCTTGTTCAAATCGCGGGCAAGCGTCTTATATAGAATCTCGTTAACAAGCGTGGATTTGCCAGAACCGGATACGCCGGTAACGGCGGTAAAGATGCCAAGCGGAATCTTCACATTCACGCCACGAAGGTTATTTTCCTTGGCACCGCGAATCTCCAGCCATTTGTCCCCGGTCTTGCGGCGTTCCAGCGGAACTTCGATAAACTTCTTGCCGCTCAAATATTGTCCGGTTAACGAGTTATCGTCTTTCATAATCTCTTCCGGCGTTCCTTCGGCGGTTACCATACCGCCGTGAATGCCCGCCCCTGGACCAATATCGATAATATAATCGGCTGCCAACATCGTATCCTCGTCATGTTCAACGACAATAAGCGTGTTCCCTAAGTTGCGCATATGCTCAAGCGTCTGGATGAGACGGTCATTGTCGCGCTGATGAAGGCCAATGCTCGGCTCGTCCAAAATATACAGGACGCCCATCAGACTGGAGCCGATCTGCGTTGCCAAACGAATCCGTTGCGCCTCGCCACCGGACAATGTTCCCGCTGCACGGCTCATCGATAAGTAAGCCAGACCTACGTTCACGAGGAATCCAAGACGGCTGTTGATTTCTTTCAGAATCAGATTCGCGATCTTGAGCTCTTTCTCATTCAAATCAAGCGATTCAAAGAAACGTTGCGCTTCGCCGATCGATAACGAAGTGACAAACGAGATGTTCTTCTCGTTAATCGTAACGGCCAGACTTTCTTTCTTCAGACGGTGCCCTTTGCAAGTTCCGCATGGTTTCGCGCTCATATAGGCTTGAATATATTCGCGAATGCCCTCAGAGGCAGTCTCGCGGTAACGGCGCTCCAGATTATGAACAATCCCTTCAAACGGAACAAACGCTTCCTTCCGATGGCCAAAGTCGTTCTCGTACAGGAAGCGGACCCGCTCCCCTCCCGTTCCGTACATCAGCGTCTTCATTTGTTCCGCAGTCAGATCCGATACCGGCACATCCTGCGGGATATGATAATGCTGACAAACCGCGCTAAGGAATTGCGGATAATAATTCGACGTGCTTCCCGCCCATGCTTCAAAAGCGGCGTCGTTAATCGCTTTGCTTGTATCCGGGACTAGCAGATCCGGGTCAACGATCATCTTCACGCCAAGTCCGTCGCAATCCGGGCAAGCGCCATACGGGCTGTTGAAAGAGAACATGCGCGGAGCCAGTTCTTCAATACTGAATCCGCATTCCGGACATGCCAGATTGGAGCTGAAGAGCAGTTCCTCCTGGTCGATAATATCTACGATAACGCGGCCGTCGGCCAGCTTCAGCGCGGTCTCCAAGGAGTCCGCCAGACGACCTTGAATATCCGCCTTCACGACAATCCGGTCGATAACAACCTCGATATTATGTTTCTTGTTCTTTTCTAACTCGATCTTCTCGCTCAACTCGCGAAGCTCGCCGTTCACGCGTACGCGAACATAACCTTGCTTCTGAATATCGGCAAGCAGCTTCGTATGCTCGCCTTTGCGGCCGGAAACAAGCGGAGCCAAGATTTGCATCTTTGTCCGCTCCGGGTATTCCATAATACGGTCAACCATTTGCTCGACAGTCTGCGATGTAATTTCAATGCCATGGTCTGGGCAATGCGGTCTTCCGACCCGTGCGTACAACAACCGCAAATAATCATAAATCTCGGTTACCGTACCAACCGTCGAACGCGGGTTGCGGCTCGTGGTCTTCTGGTCGATCGAGATCGCCGGAGACAAACCGTCGATGGAATCGACATCCGGCTTCTCCATCTGCCCGAGAAACTGCCGTGCATACGCGGACAACGACTCCACGTACCTGCGCTGGCCTTCGGCATAAATCGTATCGAAAGCAAGCGAGGATTTCCCGGAGCCGCTAAGTCCCGTCAGCACGACAAATTTGTCGCGGGGTATCGTAACATCGATATTCTTCAAATTATGGGCTCTTGCCCCTTTGATTACAATCTTATCGCTAGCCACTTCTTACGTCCCTCCCATTCCTTGTCTCTAACCCATCTCCGCTTTCAGTTCCAGCAAGGCGTCACGCAGCTCGGCAGCTCGCTCGAACTGCAGGTTTTTCGCCGCGTCCTTCATCTCGGCCTCGAGTCTTTGCAGCAAAGCCTGGCGTTCCTTCTTCGTCATCTTCCCGGTTCCTACGCCAGTCAAATACTCCGACTTCTCCTCGGCTACTTTTGTTGCCTTTATATCGTCATGCACTTTCTTGCGGATTGTCTGAGGCGTAACGCCATGTTCTTCGTTATAAGCAATTTGGATCGTCCGGCGGCGCTCCGTCTCCTTAAGTGCCTTATCCATGGAGTCGGTAATTTTATCCCCGTACATGATTACGCGGCCTTCACTATTACGCGCAGCCCGGCCAATGGTCTGAATCAGCGAGCGTTCGGAACGAAGGAATCCTTCTTTGTCCGCATCCAAGATCGCCACTAGGGATACTTCCGGCAAATCGAGCCCTTCCCTCAGCAGGTTAATACCCACCAGGACATGGAACGTACCAAGCCGCAAATCCCGAAGAATCGCAATCCGCTCAAGCGTCTTAATATCGGAGTGCAAATAACGTACTTTAATGCCAATCTCTTTGAAATAATCCGTCAGATCTTCGGCCATCTTCTTCGTGAGCGTCGTAACAAGAACCCGTTCGTCCTTGGCAATCCGGTCGCGGATCTCGATTAACAAATCATCGATTTGCCCTTTCGTCGGACGCACGTCAATAATCGGATCAAGCAGGCCTGTCGGACGGATAATTTGTTCTACCATCGTTGGACAGTGTTCCAGCTCATAAGGTCCCGGCGTTGCCGACACGTAAATTTGCTGGCCGGCCTTCTCTTCGAATTCCTCGAAGCGGAGCGGACGGTTATCCAGCGCGGACGGCAGACGGAAGCCGTGGTTCACGAGCATTTCCTTGCGCGCGCGGTCACCGTTGTACATCGCCCTAATCTGCGGCAGGGTAACGTGGGATTCGTCTATGACGATCAGCATGTCATCCGGAAAATAATCCATCAGCGTATACGGCGTTGCTCCGCGTTCCCGGAAGGTCAGCGGCCCCGAATAGTTCTCAATGCCGGAGCAGAAGCCCATCTCCGCCATCATCTCGAGATCGTAGCGCGTACGCTGCTCCAGGCGCTGAGCTTCCAACAGCTTCCCTTCCTCGCGCAGTTCCGCAAGACGTTCCTCTAGTTCACGCTCGATATTGCCAAGCGCAATCTTCATCGTCTCTTCATGGGTAACGAAGTGAGACGCCGGGAAGATCGCAACATGATCGCGTTCGCTTACAATCTCGCCGGTAAGCACATCGATTTCCGTAATCCGTTCAATCTCATCGCCAAACAGCTCAACCCGGATCGCCCGCTCATTATTGGCAACCGGGAAAATCTCTACAATATCGCCGCGCACGCGGAACGTGCCGCGGATAAAGTTAATATCATTGCGCTGGTACTGAATATCAACCAGCTTATGAAGAATCGTATCCCGGGACTTCTCCATGCCCACCCGAAGCGACAGAACCAAACTGCCGTACTCGGAAGGCGAACCGAGACCGTAAATACAGGATACACTCGCTACAATAATAACGTCCCTGCGTTCGAACAGCGAGCTGGTCGCGGAGTGGCGCAGTTTGTCGATCTCGTCGTTAATGCTGGAATCTTTCTCAATATAAGTGTCTGTAGACGGGATATAAGCCTCAGGCTGAAAATAATCATAATAGCTGACAAAATAACTTACGGCATTGTCCGGAAAAAACTCTTTGAACTCGCTGCACAGCTGTGCCGCGAGCGTCTTGTTATGGGCAATCACGAGCGTTGGCCGGTTAAGCTCCGCGATCGTATTGGCAATCGTATATGTCTTGCCCGTACCTGTCGCGCCAAGCAAGGTCTGCTTGGCTTCGCCGTTAGCCACGCCTTCAACGAGCCGTCTGATTGCCTTCGGCTGATCGCCTTGCGGCGTGTAGTCGGACTTTAATTGAAACAATTGTTCTGAAATCTCACTCACTTGCGTCATCCACCCCGTTTCCCTTACTCATCAATCATTATGGTCAATATATCAAAGAATATAGCATATCCGAATGTGTGTTCCCCTCTTATTATAGACGTCCATAACGGAGGTTGCAAACATAAAATCGAAGGGCTTTCCCTAAGCAGCCGCCTAAGAAAAGCCCTTATTCTTATCTAAACATTCAGCGTTCCGGTAGTATCGTCTTCCTCTACAAATGCTCTGCCTCGCCGCTTGGCCGTTCTTGCCCGGCGCAGCAGATCAAGCAAAGTCGCCACCTCCGAAGATGCGTAGTACGTCGCCCGCTCGTCCGGGGACAGAATCACGCCGAGTTGGTGATGTTCGCCTTCATATCTCGCCCGCTGAACAAACTTGATCTCGCCTTCTTGATTCAGCACTTCCAGCTTATACATCCCCGAATTGTTCTGCAGCGATTCGTGAAGATCTTCTTTCGAATATACGCGATTTCCGTTTACTTTCGCTATGATCTCTCCGGGCGAAAGCTTCATCGCTTCTGCCGGCGTGCCAGGTACAATGCCAAGAATGCGAAGGCCGCGCTGGTCGTTCACGTACAGCGGACTTTGCGCCGATTCCACAACGCGGCTGCGCCAGATGATCGCCTCGTGCATCAGCAGCGAACATAATGCGGCGACCGGCAGCAAGGCCGGCAGCCACCAAGCGAGCAAAGCCGCTCCGGTCAGCAGCAAGCTGTACCACAATAGTCCTTTGGCTGCATGGCGCGCCTTCGCGCTTGGCAGCATCGTCCGCGTCATTTCGCTGAAGCCGATAATCATCGGCAGCGCCACAACGCTCCAGCCTTGCGTCCAATCCCCGCCAAACAATGGCGTCCAAGGCAGATCTACCGCGGAAGCGCTCCCCGCCGCGGGTACAAGCAGCAGCATCGGAACCGGCCAAAAGCCCTGCAGCATGTATCCGCCGACCAGCTTGCCCCGTTTGCCTTCTACGAACAGCGGGGTAGCCAGCTTGTCCCCTTGCCTGCGAACAAGGAAAGCTTCCACCAGATGAAGCAGCGCCACCAGCACCAGAATGCCCGGCATATCCAAACCCGCAAGGGAACTAGCCATATCTCCAATCCAGCCGCCATTGTCTTCAAGCGGCGTAAACCCGATCATCCATTGCAGAAGCGCGAGAACGCCCGCCCCGTAAGCAAAACATAAATAGCGAATCCGAAACACCAGCAATACGGCAGCCGATCCCCATAGCCACAATACCGCGTCCCCGGTCAAACTAATTCCAATAAACGCTCCAACAACGGAAGCAAGTAATCCGGCTACTAAGCCTACCAGCATCGCCTTCGCTACTAATCGCGGCCATATATGCAACCGTACGGCGAACATTCGCCTTTCAAGGCTGATTTGCCTCGTGTACTGCAAGATTATAAATAATACCGCAATATAATAAAAAGGCTGCGCCAGCAAATGTACAAACGCCGTGCCAAACTGATCTAGTAAAGCATTGGCTGCATCCAATCGCTACACTCCCATCTATTCGCAAAATAAAAGGCTGACTCCTGAAAAGAAGAGCCAACCTTTTATAAATTCGACAGTTCCTCTTTATTTCCTGCTGACCGTTTTGATTGCTTCCAGCAGCTGTTTATCGTTCTTATTGTCTTTAATCCATTTCACGACCGCCTGCTCAAGAGCGCCGGCCGTCTTGGCATCAAGCTCGCCCGTAACCGGAAGTCCCGCATCGGTTTGGAACGTTCTTACAGCCTGCTCGGTCTCGGCGTTGTAGTACCCGTCCTCGCGCTGCGTCGTGTAACCAAGGCCGGACAACATAACTTGCGCGTTGCGGATTTGCTCGCCGATCATATCTTTGCGCAACGTATCCGTCAGCGAAAATCTAGCTACCGTATACAGCTTGGGAGGCTGTACTTCAACATTAGGCTTGATCCCCTTCTGATGAATCCAATTGCCATCCGGCGTTAGCCATTTCGCGATCGTCATCTTCACCAGACTGCCGTCGCCAAGCGTTTTGTTATAGCTGACCTGTACGGTTCCTTTGCCGTAGGAGGTCTCTCCGACTAGCGTAGCTCCAGCCCGCTCCTGCAATGCCCCTGCCAGAATTTCCGACGCGCTGGCGCTGCCTTTATTCATCAATACCGCAATCGGATAGTCTTTGCCGCCGCCTTGCGAAGTTGTTTTGTCGCGGTGACCATCGCGGTCTTCGACCTGAACGATCGTCTCGCCTTTCGGAATAAACTGTTGGGCGATCTCCACAACAACAGGCAGCACGCCGCCCGGATCATTGCGCACGTCTATGACAAGGCCTTTCATCCCCTGCTTCTCCAGCTTGGCCAGTTCTTCCTTGAACCGGTCGGCCGTATTCAGGGAGAACTGGCGGATCTCGATAACCCCTACGCCATCATCGCGCAGATTGGCATATACCGTCTCCACGTCAATATCATCGCGGACGAGAATCAGATCAATCGGCTGGGTATTGCCGGACCGCTCAATCCGAAGTTTCGCTTTGGTCCCTTTGGGGCCGCGAATCTTCCCAACCGCATCGTTTAGCGTAAGTCCGTCCAGCTTATCGCCATTCACCGACAATACGATATCTTTCGCGAGCAATCCGGCCTTCTCCGCCGGCGAGCCCTTGATCGGAGCAACAACGACAACTTTGCCCTTCTCAAGCGTAACTTCTGCTCCTATGCCGGAGAACGACCCTTCAATCGACTCGGAGAACTGCTTGGCCACATCCTTCTCCATATAAACCGAATAAGGATCATCGAGCGATTCCATCATGCCTCTAACCGCTCCGTCAACCAGCTCGTCCCGGTCAATGTCCTTAAAATATTTGGTTTCAATTAAACCGAGAACCGCATTGATTTTGGATTCTTCCTTCGCGCTTAGACCGTTCCGGTCGCTCGCCGCAGCCGCAGATACGGATGCCCGCTTGCCGCTTGTCGGTATTTGATCGCCTATGGAGAGCGTTACAAGCACCGAAGCTACCATTGTCATCAGCAACAGGACAACGACGGTTCTTCCTTTAAAATACACGTTCGACACCACCTTATCATCTGACCACTGTTTTTCGCGAACCTTATTAGTATATGATAAGCTGTCCATATTTATTTGCAACTTCTTCCTAATAAGGAGAAGGCATACGGTTGGAATGGCGGACTATCTTCCGCCTCCCTCGTATGCCTTCATTATCGGTTTCAACCTTATTTCAAGTATCCTGCGGGATCAACCGCTACTTCATTCTTACGAACCTCGAAGTGAAGATGCGGTCCTGTCGAATCGCCCGTATTGCCGGATTCCGCAACTTTCTCGCCTTTTTTCACGCTTTGGCCGGTTTTAACCATGATTCCCCCATTGCGCAGATGGCCGTACAATGT
Organism: Paenibacillus glycanilyticus; assembly: GCF_030161375.1. Classification (GTDB taxonomy): domain Bacteria; phylum Bacillota; class Bacilli; order Paenibacillales; family Paenibacillaceae; genus Pristimantibacillus; species Pristimantibacillus glycanilyticus_B. Next base: position 31,102 of record NZ_BSSQ01000023.1, on the reverse strand, counting down.
CCATAGTCCGTTACCATGGTCGATGACAACCGTATTGCCATAGCCGCTCCAAGCTTGAGCTACGATAACAACGCCGGATTCGGCAGCGTACACGTCCGTTCCTTGCGGTACGGCGAAGTCAATCCCCGCATGCAGCTTTCTTACATGGGTAATCGGATGAATCCGGTAACCAAAGTTCGAGCTGATCCGGTAGTTGCTGCGAAGCGGCATTCCCAGCTTACCGCCGGAGAAAGGCTTCTTGATCGCGTTTTTCTTCTTGTTCAAATCCGATACTTTCTTGGCGAGCGCAAGCAGCAGCTGCTCTTGCTCTTCGCTAATATCTTCAAGCTCTTCGATTTGATCGTTGTATTGGGCGATTAAAGTTTCCTTTTCCTCTTCCTTCTGGTCAAGCTCCGACTTGTACGATTGCAGCTTCGTATACATCGTCTTCACTTCGCCGAGGGCAGTCTCCACGTTCGCCTTCTTCTCTTCAACCAGCGCTTTGTCTTTCTTATGCTGTTCGAGAATCGTGCGGTCCTGGCTAAGGATGGAGTGCAACGAATCGAACCGGTCAATGAAATCGGAGAAGCTTGTTGCGCTGAAGAGCACTTCCAGATAAGAAACGGCGCCATTCTCGTACATCAGCTTCAGGCGGGATTGGAGCAGCTCATTCCGGTCCTTTACCTGCTCTTCGGCCTTGTCGAGTTCTTTGCCGGCCTTCTTGAGCTCTACTTCCTTGGAGTCTACTTGGCCTTGCACGTAATTCATGTTGTCCGTGACGTTGTCGAGTTGCTCGTTAAGCTTCATAATCGCTTGCTGGGCATCTTCTTTTTTAACGGAAATATTAGCCTTCTGTTGATCGGCGTTTTTAGCGCTTTGTTGCGCCTGCTCGATCTGTTTCTTTGCCGCGGCAAGATCCTTGTTGATTTTATCGATAGAAGATGCGGCATTTCCGCCAACAGGCTGCAACATAAATACAGTCAACATCGTTATGACGATAAATAGTTTTTTCTTCACCTGAGGGGTCACCTACACTTTCAAATATTTACGTACCGAAATTACACTTCCCCACACCCCGAGCAGGCTGCCGAGGCCAATAAGCAGCGTTGCGATTTTCCAACCGCAATCCGCAACCGGGATGAGCTTGATCATGAGCAGTCCCAGCTCTACTTCATTAAGCCGCACGAGCTCCGAATAAGCCATCAGAACAACGACCGTCGTAATGCCCGAAGCCACGATGCCGATCAAAGCACCTTCAACGAAAAACGGCCAGCGGATAAAAGAATTCGTCGCTCCGACCAGCTTCATGATGCCAATCTCGCGGCGTCTTGCCAGAATCGTCATTTTGATCGTCGTCGAGATCAGGAACATCGCCGTAACCCCAAGGCCAATAACGACAATAAGACCAATGTTGCGGATGGCGTTCGTAATCTTGAACATTTTCTCAACGGTGCCTTGTCCGTATTTCACGCTTGTGATCGGCTTTGTCTCGTCTCCGTTGTTGAGCGCCGTAATCTGGCTTGCCGTTGCCGCAATGTTCTGCGGATCAAACACCTCAACGGTGAAGGAATCCGGCAGCGGGTTGCTCGCTTGGTCGTAACCGTCAAGCAGCGCGTCGCCGTCTTTGCCGAGGTTTTTGCGGAGCAGTTCAAGACCTTTCTCCTTGGATACAAACTCGACTTTGCTTACGTCGGACAGCTTGCGGATTTTGTTCTCCAGCTGATTCGCTTTCTGCTGGTCGATATCCGTCTGCAGGTAGACGCGGATTTGCACCTGGCTCTCGATGTTGGAAGCCATGCTGTTGATGTTGAGCGCTAGCAGAACGAATACGCCCAATAGGAATAACGAGAAAAAGATCGAGCTGATGGAAGCAAAGGACATCCAGCCGTTCCGGATGATGTTCTTGAAGCCTTCGCGAAGATGCCGGAGCAGCGTACTAAGTTTCATACCCGTACTCCCCTCTTGCTTCATCGCGGGCGATGTTGCCGTTCTCGATGGCGATAACGCGTTTGCGCATCGTGTTCACGATCTCTTTGTTGTGGGTAGCCATTACGATCGTTGCTCCCCGGAAGTTAATCTCCTCGAGCAGATTCATAATGCCCCAGGATGTCTCGGGATCCAGGTTGCCGGTCGGCTCGTCCGCTACGATGACAGTCGGGTTGTTCACGATCGCGCGCGCGATCGCAACGCGCTGTTGCTCGCCGCCGGACAGTTGAGCCGGCAAGCTGGCATGCTTATGTTTAAGTCCGACCAGATCGAGCACTTCCATCGTCCGTTTCTTGATGAGACGGCGGGGCGCTTCGATTACTTCCATCGCGAAGGCGACGTTTTCGTACACGGTCAACTTCGGAAGGAGTCGGAAATCTTGAAAAATAACGCCTATGTTTCGTCTGACGTAAGGGATTTTGCGAGGCTTTAGCTTGCCTATATTGAAACCGTTGACGGACAGTTGGCCTTTGGTCGGCACTTCCTCACGGTAGATCAGTTTCATAAACGTGGATTTGCCGGCGCCGGAAGGGCCAACGAGGTAGACGAATTCGTTGCGATCTATGCGGACAGATACGCCGCGCAGGGCGTGAGTACCGTCGGTGTAAGTCTTCCATATGTCTTGCATCTCTATCAACATTATCACATCCTGTTTTTTATCAAAATTAGTTATTCGACAAAGATATACCAAATCCTTCACATTGGGTCTTATTTCTTCATTTTTCACAATTCTCATAAAGGTTTTGGAGCCCGAATTGGCGCGGTTTGTTGGCATTTTTTCGACAAAACGCCCTTGTCGCCTGATGGCGAAAGAGATGAATGTAAAGCAAATGACAAGTCGTTCCTGTCCATTGCATATACATGAAACACTGTCATTTTTGAGAGGAAAGGGTGGTCTTTCAATGGTGAAAAAGCTGCACTTATGGTTGATTATTATTTTTGCGCTGCTGCTGATCGGAACTGTCGGCTATGGCGCCCTGTCCTATTATGCCGGGCAGGATACGGTTCCAGAGAAGGTAATGGCCGGGGGCGTGGATATCGGGGGAATGCCGGTTGACGATGCGCTGACAAAGCTTGATCAATATGAGCAAATGCTGGAGAGCCGGACCGTTACGGTGGAAGGCAACGCCGCGGCGAAAGCGGAGGGCAACAAGGAATGGAAAGCTGCCGAGATCGGCTACAAGGCGGAGTTCGCAGGGGTAAAAACCGAGCTCAAAAAGCTCCGTACGGGAAATGCATGGACCCGGGCGAAGTTCCGCTATCACTTCCCTACCTCATTTGAACTGAAGCAAACCTATGACCCCGCCGTCTTTGACAAACTCGTACGCGCACAATGGGATTGGATCGATTCAAATGAGCCTGCAAACGCAACAAGGACAATAACCAATAACGACAAGGTGGTCTATACGCCGCATACGGAAGCCTACCGGATCGACGTTGAGCCGCTCGAGAAGCAGGTGGCTTCATGGATCATCGTGCCTGACAACCAACTTGGCGGTCAGCCGGAACAGAAGTTGTCCGTTCAGCTTGGCGTGAAGACCGTTCATCCGGACATCACGCTGGAGAAACTGAAGGCTGAAGGCATCGACCGCAAAATCATGGAGTTAACGACCGACTTCTCAACCAGCGCGGAGGGCCGGGCCTACAACGTGACCTCCACGGCGAAAGCGTTAAATGATTGGGTGCTGGAACCCGGCGAAGTGTTCTCTTACGGCGATGTTGTAGCAAAAACAGAAAAGGAATTCGGCTACAAGGAAGCGCCGGTTATTTCTAACGGCAAGCTGGTGCCGGGCATCGGCGGCGGGATCTGTCAGGTGTCGAGTACGCTGTACAATGCGATTATCCGCACGGCGGGTATCGATATCGTCGAGCGTCGCAACCACTCCCTCCCGGTCTCCTATCTGCCTAAAGGCCAGGATGCAACTTTCGCTTCCGGTTCAATCGACTTCCGCTTCCGGAACTCCACCGGCAAAAAGCTGATTATCCGCACAGTAGTAGAGAACCGCAAGCTGACGGTAAAATTATTTGGCACGATGCCGGACAACATCCGCTACGATATTGATTCGGTTCTGGTCAAGACCGTGCAGCCTGCGGTACAAAAGGTAACGGATAAAACGCTTGGCGCCGGACAAAGCGTTACCGTTCAGAAGGGCTCCGTTGGTTATGTCGTCGATACGTACCGCACCATGTTCAAAGACGGCAAGCAGGTCTCCCGCGAAAAAATTACGCATGACACGTACAGAGCGCAGCCTGTCATCGTCCATGTTGCGGCAGGCGCCGGCGGCTCGGCCGGCTCGCAAAACTCGGGCGGCGTTGTGGAGGACGGAATCTGATCCGGAACGAAAAAAAGCTACCCCTCCCAGCCATGTGGCGGGAACGGGTAGCTTTTTCGTGCTAAATCAGGCTATTCGCTTAACGGCTTTTCTCGGCGAATTCGGTGACCCAAGCCGCGGTTTGTTCGAGCACCTGCTCGGCGCGGGCAATTGCCGCTTCCACCTGCACTTTTGCGGTACCGCCGTAGACGTTGCGGGCATTAACAACCTGCTCCGGCTGAAGCACGTTGTAGATGCGGTCGTCGAACAGCTGCGAGAACTGCTTGAACTCTTCGAGCGTCAGGTCAAGCAGGTATTTGTTCTGCTCGATGCAGTACAATACCGTCTTGCCGATGACTTCATGCGCTTGGCGGAACGGCAGGCCTTTGCCAACGAGGAAGTCGGCGATGTCCGTTGCGTTCGAGAAGTCCTGGTTCACGGCTTGGCGCATTTGCTGTTTGTTCACCTTCATCGTAGCGATCATCGGTGCGAACAGTTGAAGCGCGCCTTGCATCGTTTTCACCGTATCAAACATGCCTTCCTTGTCTTCCTGCATATCCTTGTTGTAAGCAAGCGGCAAGGATTTGAGGACGGTCAGGAGGCCAACAAGGTTGCCGTATACCCGGCCGGTTTTGCCGCGGACAAGCTCCGGCACGTCCGGATTTTTCTTCTGCGGCATAATGCTGCTGCCCGTGCAGAACGCGTCATCCAGCTCAACGAAACGGAACTCCGTGCTCGACCAGAGGATCAGCTCTTCGCTCAGACGCGACAGATGCATCATGATGATGGACGCATGGGACAAGAACTCGAGGATGAAGTCGCGGTCGCTTACCGCATCCAGGCTGTTCTCGTACACGCGGTCGAACTTCAGCTGGCTGGCTACAAAATGGCGGTCGATCGGGAATGTTGTTCCCGCCAAAGCGCCGGCGCCAAGCGGCAGCATGTTGATGCGCTTGTAGCTGTCTTGCAGACGCTCCAGGTCGCGGCCAAACATCGACACGTAAGCCATCAGATGGTGGGCGAACAGGATTGGCTGCGCACGCTGCAAATGCGTGTAACCCGGCACGATCGTGTCGATGTTCGCTTTCGCCTGCTCGATCAGCGCGGATTGCAGCTTATGGAGCATGTCCACAAATTCCACGACGCGTTTGCGCAAGTACAAGTGCATGTCCGTTGCCACTTGGTCGTTACGGCTGCGGCCGGTATGAAGCTTGCCGCCAACCGGGCCAACGTCGTCGATCAGCGTTTTTTCGATATTCATATGAATGTCTTCATCGGAAATGGAGAATTCGATATCATTGCGTTTGATGCGCTGCAGCACGCGGTGCAGGCCGTCTTTGATCGCCTCAACGTCGTCTGCTGGCAAGATGCCTTGCTTGCCAAGCATCGTGACATGCGCCAAGCTGCCTTGGATATCCTCTTCGGCAAGCTCTTTGTCAAACATGATGGATGCTGTATATTCCTCTACCAATTGGTCGGTCTTCTTCGTGAACCGGCCGCCCCACAATTTGCTCACTTCGTACACTCCCTCCCGAAATTGCCATAAAGGCCGCTAGATGTAAGGACATTTAACGGCCTGAATGATTATTCGGTTATATTATTTCTTGCTTTGTTCAACGCCGGACGATACTTTCAGACGAAGCGCGTTCAGGCGGATAAAGCCCGTAGCATCGCCTTGGTCGTACGCTTGGGAAGGATCTGCTTCCATCGTAGCGATATCCGGATTGTACAAGCTTACCGGGCTCTTCACGCCGGCGCCGATCACATTGCCTTTGTACAGCTTCAGGCGAACAACGCCCGTAACGTTCTTTTGCGACTCGGACACAAGCGTTTGAAGCGCAAGACGTTCTGGCGCGAACCAGAAGCCGTTATACACGAGTTGCGCGTATTTCGAGATCAGGGAGTCACGAAGGTTCATCACTTCACGGTCCATGGTCAGGGATTCCATTTTGCGGTGGGCCGTGAACAGGATTGTACCGCCCGGTGTCTCGTACACGCCGCGGCTCTTCATGCCAACGAAACGATTTTCCACCATGTCCACGCGGCCTACGCCATGCTTGCCGCCCAGTTCGTTCAATTTATCCATCACTTGCAGCGGGCTCAGCTGTTCGCCGTTAATTGCGATACAGTTGCCTGCTTCAAAAGTAAGCTCTACGTATTCAGCTTGATCCGGAGCTCTCTCCGGGGACACGCTCAACACGTACATTTCTTCGTTGGACTCTGCGCTTGGATCAAACCAAGGATCCTCGAGCATGCCCGACTCAAAGCTGATGTGCAGCAGGTTGCGGTCCGTCGAATAAGGCTTGGAAGCCGAAGCTGTTACAGGAATGCCATGCTTCTCAGCGAAAGCGATCATCTCCGCGCGGCCAGGGAACTCTTCCCGGAAGCGCTCTTCGCGCCAAGGAGCGACAACTTTGATGTCTGGAGCAAGAGCCGCTACGCCAAGCTCGAAACGAACTTGGTCGTTGCCTTTGCCCGTAGCGCCATGCGCGATCATTGTAGCGCCTTCTGCGCGGGCAATCTCAACCATGCGTTTCGCGATCAGAGGACGTGCAATCGATGTGCCAAGCAGGTATTGGCCTTCATACAGCGCTGCCGATTGGAACATTGGGAAAATAAAATCGCTCGCGAACTCAGCGCGCAGGTCGTCGATGTATACTTTCGACGCGCCTGTTGCAAGAGCTTTAGCTTCGAGGCCGTCGAGCTCTTCTTTTTGACCGATGTCAGCCGTAAACGCAATAATCTCCGCATCGTAAGTTTCTTTCAACCATTTCAAGATAATGGACGTATCCAAACCGCCGGAATAGGCCAGTACAATTTTTTCCTTCGCCATAATTTCTCCTCGCACCCCTTTGATTTATTGAAACTACATGATTGCTGCCATAATCGCTTTTTGCGCGTGCAGACGGTTCTCCGCCTGATCGAAAATAATCGAGTTCGCGCCGTCGATTACGCCTTCGCTTACTTCCTCCCCGCGGTGTGCAGGCAGGCAGTGCATGAACAGGTAATCTTTCTTCGCGTATTTCGCCAGCTCTTCGTTCACTTGATAGTTCGCGAACGCAAGCTCGCGTTCCTTCTGTTCCGCTTCTTGCCCCATGCTCGCCCATACGTCGGAGTAAATCACATCCGCATTAGCGACAGCTTCCTTCGGATCGCGGCACAGATGAATGCGTGCGCCTGTTTCCTTCGCATTGTCGATCGACTGTTTCACCAGATCCGGATCCGGCTCGTAACCTTCCGGCGTTGCGATAGAAATATCTACGCCCAGCTTCGCTGCGCCCATCATAAGCGAGTGAACAACGTTGTTGCCGTCGCCGATGTAAGCGAGCTTCAGCCCTTCGAGGCGGCCTTTGTGCTCGAGGATCGTCTGGTAATCCGCCAAAGCCTGGCACGGATGAGACAGATCCGTAAGGCCGTTAATAACCGGCACTGTTGCGCCACGCGCCAGTTCAACAACCGTACGGTGTGCGAAAGTACGAATCATGATGCCGTCGAGATAACGGGACAATACTTGCGCCGTATCGAGAATCGGCTCGCCGCGACCGATCTGAAGGTCGTTGCCGCTCAGGAACAGCCCTTGGCCGCCAAGCTGATAGATGCCGACTTCAAACGAAACACGCGTACGGGTGGATGATTTCTCGAAAATCATGCCCAACGTTTTGCCCTTCAGCGGCTGATAAACCTCGCCTGCTTTTTGTTTCTTCTTCAAATCGATCGCAAGATCAACCAGGTACCGGATTTCTTCCGGCGTGTAATCCAGAAGCATAAGAAAATCCCGGCCTTTTAGACTAGCGGCCAAATCTTCCTTTACTGTATCTACCATCTAGATATCCCTCCTAAAAAGAATTGTCACCCAATTAGCCTGATAAGGCTGATTGTGATGATTCTTACTTCGTAAGCATGTTGTATTTATTTCAAGCCATTAAGCTTTAACCGCGTTAGTTAACAATTGCTTTAGTGTTCCCACTGCCTGGTCGATCTCTTCCTTCGTCACCAAAAGGTTCGGCAGAAGACGGATCACGTTAGGACCCGCGGAAATCACGAGCAAGCCTTGCTCTTGGGCTGCCGCGAGAATCGGAGCAACCGGTTCGATGCACTCGATGCCTACGATCAGGCCTTGGCCCCGCACTTCCTTCACAAAAGTGTTGCCAGCGAGTCCGTTCTTCAGCTCATCGATCAGATAAGCGCCCATCTCAGCCGCGCGCTCGGGAAGCTGCTCGCCTACCATCTGTTCGATCGTAGCTTTTACCGCTGCCGTCGCAATTGGCGTACCGCCAAAGGTAGAACCGTGGCTGCCCGGGCCAAACGCTTCGCGAAGCTGTTCCTTCGCTACCGCCGCGCCAACCGGGAACCCGCTTCCGAGGCCTTTTGCCAGCGTGAAGATATCCGGCTCGATGCCATAATGCTCATAAGCGAACAATTTGCCCGTACGGCCCATGCCCGTCTGGATCTCGTCAACGATGAGCAGAATGCCGTTCTCTTCGCACAACTTCACCAGATCTTGAACAAACGCCTGATCAGCCGGGAGAATACCGCCTTCCGCCTGGATCATTTCGAGCATGACGGCCGCTGTTTGATCGGAGATCGCCGCCTTCAACGCATCGATATCGTTGTAAGGGATGTATTTGAATCCTTCCGGCAAAGGAGCAAAACCTTCCTTCACCTTCTCTTGTCCGGTAGCCGTCAGAGTTGCCAGCGTCCGGCCGTGGAAGGATTGCGCAAACGTAATAATTTCAAATCGTCCGTTATTCTGTACTTTCTGCTGATAGCGGCGTGCCAGCTTGATCGCTGCCTCATTCGCCTCCGCGCCGGAATTGCAGAAGAAGACGGCATCGCCGCAGCTGTTTGCCGTAATCAGCTGTGCTGCTTCCTCTTGGTTCGGAATGCGGAACAAGTTCGACACATGCCACAGCTCATCGAGCTGCTTCATAAGCGCTTCTTTCACTTTTTGCGGAGCGTGACCAAGGTTGGTAACCGCAATGCCGCTCATGAAATCGAGGTATTTGTTCCCCTTATCGTCCCACAGCCAGCTTCCTTCGCCCTTTACAAGCGTGATCGGATATCTGGCATACGTTGGCAGCAAGGATTGCTCAGGTGCTGCCGCTAGTTTCGTGTCGCTCATCGAATTAGCCACCTTTCTCTATTCCTGTACGATCCTTGTGCCTACGCCGCCTTCGCGTACGGCTTTGCTCAGAACGCCCGGCGTTTCGCCGCTAACAATAACCACTTCGCGCACGCGCCCTTGGATGCACTGCACCGCTGCGCGCACCTTCGGGATCATGCCGCCATAAATCTCGCCGCTTGCGATCATCTCTTCGATCTCGGCTACCGTTACGGAAGGAAGCACCCGCTTCTCGCCTTCAACCGTGCGCATAATGCCCGGCACGTCGGTTACCACGATCATCTGTTCAACGCCCAGATGGGAAGCAACGGCGCCAGCGGCCGTATCCGCATTGATGTTGTAGCGTTGGCCGCTCGCATCAATTCCGATAGGCGCAATAACCGGCATATATCCCATTGCCATAACGCCTTCGATCACTTCCGCATTCACGTCCGTTACATCGCCGACAAAACCAATCTCCGCGCTGTTTGCCACCGGCTTCGCCTGAATCAGCAAGCCGTCTACGCCGGAGAGGCCAAGTGCTTTGGCGCCGTTAGTCTGGATTTTACGAACAATCTCTTTATTGATTCGGCCCGCAAGCACCATCTCGACCACATCGAGTACGGCGTCATTCGTCTTGCGGAGTCCGTTTACGAATTCTGTCTCAATGCCAAGCTTCGTCAGCGTCTCGGAGATCGCCGGACCGCCGCCATGGACGATAACCGGATGAACACCGGACTGCTGCAGCTCGCGCAACTCGCCGAAGAAGGAATCGGGAAGCGCCGCCAGCGTGCTGCCGCCGCATTTCATTACAAAACGTTGTGCCATTCTTAATCCGCTCTCCTCTGCCCTAGCGTTACGTACGGTATGCCGCGTTAATGCGGACATAATCGTAAGTCAGGTCACAGCCCCAAGCCGTTGCCGTGCCATTGTCCATATGCAGGTCGACGCGGATCACAACCGTATCGCCCTTCAAATATTCCAGCGCCGCGTCTTCGTCAAAAGCAACCGGACGGGAAGCTTCCAGCGTCACGATATCGCCGATTCGAACGTCTACCGTATCCGGGTTAACCGGCTGGCCCGCACGTCCCACGGCCGCAATAATCCGGCCCCAGTTCGCATCGGCGCCAAATACCGCCGATTTCACAAGGGAGGAGCCGATAACCGTCTTCGCAATAGCGTTAGCCGCTTCGTCGTTTACTGCCCCGTGCACTTGCACTTCTACCAGCTTCGTCGCGCCTTCGCCGTCACGGGCGATCGCTTTCGCCAGCACTTCGCATACATGGCGGAGGCCTGCGGAGAATGCAGTCCAGCCTTCATGCTGCGGCGTCAGCTCGCTGTTGCCAGCAAGGCCGCTTGCCATTGCAACCAGCATGTCATTGGTGCTTGTATCGCCATCCACCGTAATCATGTTAAACGTATAGTTCGTCGCTTCGCGAAGCAGCGATTGAAGCGCCTCGCTACCGATAGCCGCATCCGTTGTCACAAAGCCAAGCATTGTCGCCATGTTGGGATGAATCATGCCGGAGCCTTTTGCCGCGCCGGCAATATGTACCGTCTGGCCGTCGATTTCAACCGATACGCATACCATTTTTTGAACAAGGTCCGTGGTCAGGATCGCTTGGCAGAAGCCGTCTGCCGCATCATTGCCAGCTTCAAGCTGTGCCGGAAGCGCATCGATGCCCGCGCGTACTTTATCCATCTTCAGGTTCTCGCCGATTACGCCCGTCGAAGCGACCGCAACCTGATCTGCGGACACGCCAATAGACTCCGCAAACCGCGAACGCATCTCGTAGGCATCGTCTTCGCCTTGCTTGCCCGTTACCGCGTTCGCATTACCGCTGTTAACGATTACCGCACGCAGGAAACCGTCCGAATCAATGCTCTCGCGCGTAACCTTGATAGGTGCCGCTTGGAACACGTTTGTCGTATATACGCCAGCCGCGGCAGCAGGCACTTCGCATACAATTGCGCCAAGATCATGGCGGGTTGTTTTCTTAAGGCCGCAGTGGAGTCCACCGGCTTTGAATCCTTTAGGAGTTGTAATCGATCCGTCCGATACGACCGAATACAGCGCTTTAGCTTGCACCTGTCCCATTTCCCCTCGTATCCCCTTTACCTCGTATGAATAAATGCTCTATTTTGAAATGAATTAATATAATGAATTTTCAATTCCTGTTTAAATCAAGGATATGCCGGTACAAACTGCAGGCCAAGGCCTTCTTCCCAGCCCATCATCAGGTTCATGTTCTGAATCGCTTGCCCCGATGCGCCTTTGACCAGGTTATCGATGACCGACACGATCGTAATGCGGCCTGTTCTTGCATCATAATTAAAGCCAAGATCGCAATAGTTGGAGCCCCAAACTTCCTTCGTCATCGGCAGAACGCCTTCTTTGCGTACACGGACGAATTGGCGGCCTTCATAAAATTGCTTGTAAAGCTCGATGAAATCAGCGGTGTTATGCTCGCCTTTTACCGTAGCATACATCGTCGACAAGATGCCTCTAGTCATCGGCACGAGATGCGGCGTAAACGTCGTCACAACCTCTTGTCCCGCTGCTTCCGACAGCATCATTTCAATCTCCGGAATGTGCTGGTGTTCATTTGCTTTATAAGCTTTGAAGTTCTCGTTCAGCTCGGAGTAATGCGTGCCAAGGCTAGCGCCGCGGCCTGCACCGGATACGCCGGATTTCGCATCGATAATGATCGTCGCCGGATCAATCCAACCTGCCTTCACAGCAGGAATAAGTCCAAGCAGCGCGGACGTTACGTAACAACCCGGGTTAGAAATAAACGAAGCGCCTTCCGCTTTGTCACCGTTAATCTCAGGGAGAGCGTATACAGCTTGCTTCAGGTATTGCTCATCCGCCGGTGATTTTTTATACCACTTCTCGTATAAAGCCGTATCCTGCAGACGGTAGTCGCCGGACAAATCAATCACTTTCAGGCCAACATCAATCAGCTGCGGAGCAAGCTTTGCTGCCACGCCAGCCGGAGTTGCCGTGAAGACCAGATCAGCTTTTGCCTTAATAGCCTGCGGATCCACATCGTCAAGCAATGCCGTGTGAATGTCCGTCAGATGCGGGAACCAGTCTGCAATCGGCATTCCTGCGCTCGAGGAGGAAATAACCGATGTAATGTCCACCAATGGGTGGCTAGCCAACAAACGAATAAGCTCAATACCGCCATAGCCGGTAGAGCCGACGATCGCAACCTTTAGTTTCTCGCTCATGAACGTCTCTCCCTTAAAATAAGTTGAACCAGCAGACTACAGGTCTCCGGCTCAACCTATGTATATCATCTAAATCTATATTTTACATGAATCCAAAGCTCATGGAAATATACGTCGTTTCGTATTATTATACAGACGTATTCATATTAATACAACGTAAAATTTATGTACAATTTATTCCGATTTGAACCCTTGTCCAACCACCTCGGCCGTGTTGCTGATGATGACAAAAGCCCCTGGATCAACGGCCCGCACAAGCTGTTTCAGCTTCGCTACCTCCATCTGCCCAACGACCACCATTAGAACCTGGCGTTTCTCGTTCGTATAGCCGCCATGCGCATCAAGCTTGGTTGCTCCACGGTCGAGATCATGCAGAATAGCGTTCAACAGCAGATCGGCATGATCGCTAATAATAAAAGCAACCTTCGAGAGCGGGATGCCGCTTTGAATAATATCAATCGTTTTGCTCGTGACGAACAATCCGATCAAGGCGTACAGCGCTGCTTCCGGCGATACGATGATCCCCGATGCGGCAATGACGCAGCCGTCAAAGCAAGCTACCGCTAGTCCAAGCGGGATGCCTGTATAACGATGAAGGATCTGCGCCGCTAGATCGAGTCCTCCGGTAGAACCGCGTCCGCGGAATACGATCCCAAGCCCGATCCCAACGCCAATACCGCCATAGATGGCCGCGAGCAGCATATTGTCGGTTGGCGGCGACCAGTCTGCCGTAAGTAGAACGAACAAAGGAAGCACGATCGTGCCTAGCAACGTTTTGAGCGCGAACCGTTTGCCAAGTAGGAACAATCCTGCGAAGAAGAGCGGAATGTTAAGCGCCCACTGCGTGTAGGCAGGCGTAATGCCGAGCGTTTTTTGCACAAGGATGGATATGCCGGATACACCGCCGGAAGCGATCGCATTTGGTGCTAGAAATAAATTAAAGCTAAGCGCCACAACAAACGAACCGATAATCACCTGCACAAAGGTCCATACCACGTCCATAGACGTGGCTTTGCCGCCTACGGGACGCCGGCTGCGCTTCGAATTTTTCTTATTGTTGTTCATCATGCTGTCCATGGATCACCATGCCGCCTCTCATCTGTCTGTTCTGTAGGTATGCATGCCGCGTTTACGCACAAAAAAGAAGAGTTCCAACCTTATATAAGTGTTGGAGCTCTTCCCCAAAGCTATGCATATGAATGTTGATTAATCGTGGTGGATCTGGCTGCGCAGGTAACCGTCGATAAAAGCGTCCAAGTCGCCGTCCATAACGGCGCCAACGTTGCCCGTCTCCACCGATGTCCGGTGATCTTTCACCATGCTGTACGGATGGAATACGTACGAACGAATCTGGCTGCCCCATGCGATGTCCGACTGCTCGCCGCGAATCTCGGCAAGGTGCTTCTGCTGCTCTTCGATCTTCCGCTCATAAAGCTTCGAACGGAGCATGTTCATCGCGCGCTCGCGGTTCTGAATCTGAGAACGTTCCTGCTGGCAGGCTACGACAATTCCCGTTGGAATATGCGTAATCCGGATCGCGGATTCCGTCTTGTTGACGTGCTGGCCGCCGGCGCCGCTTGCGCGGTACGTGTCGACCTTCAGATCCAAGGAACGGATCTCCACTTCAATGTCTTCCGTAATTTCCGGCACAACGTCGCAAGACACGAAGGACGTATGTCTACGGCCGGACGAATCAAACGGCGAAATACGGACGAGACGGTGAACGCCTTTTTCCGCTTTCAGATAACCGTAAGCATTGTAGCCTTTGACCGAGATCGTTACGCTCTTAATGCCCGCTTCATCGCCGTCCTGGTAATCCAGTACTTCGACCTTGAAGCCGTGTTTCTCCGCCCAACGCGTGTACATCCGGTACAACATTTGGCCCCAGTCTTGCGACTCGGTACCGCCCGCGCCCGGATGAAGCTCGAGAATGGCGTTCAGCTTATCGTACGGCTGATTCAAGAGCAGCTGCAGCTCGAAGCTGCTAACCTTCTCGTTAAGGGATGCAATTCCGCCGACCACCTCAGCTTGCAGCGAATCATCGTTTTCTTCTTCTTCCGCCAACTCAATTAACGTCTGCAGATCTTCGCATTCCGCATTCAGCCGTTCATAATGCTCAACGACCGATTTGATCGCATTCAGCTCCGAAATAATGCCCTGCGCCTTATTATTATCGTCCCAGAAATCAGGTGCAGTCATTTTCTCTTCAAAGTTAGCGATATGCTCCAGCTTCAGATCTAAGTCAAAGAGACCCCCTGAGTTCTTGGAGCCGCTTCGCCACTTCACGCAAATCCTGTTTCACGTTTGTTTCTATCATCGCGTAGCTTCACCTCAAAATTAAGTATGCGCGGCCAGGCCACGGCAAATCCGTGCAGACCGCATAAAACGCGCCGTTCGCCCGCTAAGGGCTGACCGGCGCGTTAACCGTGTATGTTACCTTATGCAAAATGGCCTTGCCGGGTGTTATTTGCCCATCCCGTGGCACATTTTGTACTTCTTGCCGCTGCCGCATGGGCAAAGATCGTTGCGTCCCGTACGCTCTTCGCGTTTAGCAGGGCGTTTCTCCGCTTCCGCAGGGCTGTTCGTCGTTGTTTGGCCTTGTGCGACTTCTTGACGCTCCAAGTTGCTCTCTACTCGTGCCTTCATGATGTATCTTGCGACTTCTTCTTGGATGCTGTAGATCATTTCCTTGAACATCTCGAAGCCCTCGAACTGATACTCGCGAAGCGGATCCGTACCGCCGTATGCACGGAGGTGGATACCTTGGCGGAGCTGGTCCATCGCATCGATGTGATCCATCCATTTGCTGTCTACCGCGCGCAATACGACAACCTTCTCGAATTCACGCATCGTTTCGGCGCCAAGCTCAGCTTCGCGCTCATCGTAGTAAGCCACGACTTTATCCTTGATGAACTCGATCATGTCTTCCTTCTCTTTGCCCCACAGATCGTCTTTCGACAAGGAATCTTCAGGGAGAAGGTTCGAGTTCATGAATTCCGTAATTTCCTGCAGATCCCACTCTTCCGGAATATCGCCTTCCGTATGAGCTTCGACCACGTGCTGGATAACCGGTACGATCATCTCCATAACAATCTCGCGGATGTTGTCGGAGAACAGTACATCACGGCGCTGCTTGTAGATAACCTCACGCTGTTGGTTCATTACATCGTCATATTGCAGGACGACTTTACGGGTATCGAAGTTGCTGCCCTCAACGCGCTTCTGAGCGGACTCAACGGCACGCGTAATGAGGCGGCTTTCGATCGGTTGATCTTCTTCCAGACCGAGACGGTCCATCATACCCATAATGTTCTCGGCGCCAAAGCGGCGCATCAGCTCATCCTCAAGAGAGAGGTAGAACTGCGAGGAACCCGGGTCGCCTTGACGGCCGGCACGACCGCGCAGCTGGTTATCGATCCGGCGGCTCTCATGGCGCTCCGTACCGATAATATGCAGACCGCCCAGATCCGCAACACCTTCGCCGAGCAAAATGTCCGTACCGCGTCCCGCCATGTTCGTCGCGATCGTAACCGAACCGGCTTGACCCGCGCGGGAGATAATTTCCGCTTCTTCCGCATGGAACTTCGCGTTCAGGACTTTATGCGCAACGCCGCGTTTCTTCAGCATCTCGGACAATAGCTCCGAGTTCTCGATGGAGATCGTGCCTACGAGAACCGGCTGGTTCTTGCTGTGGCTCTCCACGATTTGCTCAACAACCGCTTTGAATTTGCCCTTCTCGGACTTGTACACCACGTCTTGCATATCTTTACGGATCAAAGAACGGTTTGTCGGAATTTGAATAACTTCGAGACCGTAGATCCGTTTGAACTCTTCTTCTTCCGTCTTCGCCGTACCGGTCATTCCGGACAGCTTGCGGTACATACGGAAGTAGTTCTGGAACGTGATCGTAGCAAGCGTCATGCTCTCGTTCTGAACCTTCAACTGCTCTTTCGCCTCGATCGCTTGATGCAAGCCGTCGCTATAACGGCGGCCAGCCATCAGACGGCCCGTGAATTCGTCAACGATAACCACTTCGTCTTCATTAACTACGTAATCCACGTCGCGTCTCATGATGACATGCGCTTTAAGCGCTTGTTGCACATGGTGGTTCAGCGTTACGTTCGCGTGATCGAATAAGTTTTCGATGCTGAACGCTTTCTCCGCTTTCTCAACGCCTGCTTCCGTCAGCGTAACGTTGCGAAGCTTAATATCAACCGTGTAGTCCTCTTGTTCTTTCAAGCGGCTCACAAAACGGTCTGCGGCAAAATACAGCTCCGTCGACTTCTGTGCTTGTCCAGAGATGATCAGCGGTGTACGCGCTTCGTCGACCAGAATGGAGTCCACTTCGTCTATGATTGCATAATAAAGCGGGCGTTGAACCATTTGCTCTTTGTAGAGCACCATGTTATCGCGCAAATAGTCAAAGCCGAACTCATTATTAGTTCCGTAAGTAATGTCGCATGCATAAGCTTCTTGCTTCTCTTCATGCGTCAGGCCATGCAAGTTACAGCCAACCGTCAATCCAAGGAAGTTATACAGTTCGGACATGATCTGGCTATCGCGGGATGCCAGGTAATCATTGACCGTAATGACGTGAACGCCTTTGCCTTGCAGCGCGTTCAAGTACGTTGGAAGGGTCGCCACGAGCGTTTTACCTTCACCGGTTCTCATCTCTGCGATCTTGCCTTCGTGAAGCACCATACCGCCCATCAGCTGTACGTCGAAATGGCGCATGCCAAGCGTACGCTTCGACGCTTCGCGCACAACCGCAAATGCTTCCGGCAGGATCGAATCAATGTCTTCGCCTTTCTCAAGACGAGCCTTGAATTCTTCCGTTTTATTACGCAGCTCTTCGTCCGACAACGGAGAGATCTTGGACTCCAGTCCGTTAATTTCTTCTACCGTACGCGTGAGACGCTTGACCTCGCGCTCGTTCGCATCACCGAATATTTTTTTCACTAGTCCGAGCATGGTCTTCCCCTTTCGTTAATACGCCTGTTTGCCTTAAATTGTAACAGTTTGTAGAGACGCCCGCAACGCATCGCGTTCATTTCCAGCAATAAGCATGTATACTTTCACATAAAAGGCCTTTTCCCTGTTCAGAGAAAAGGCCTTCGTTGGCATCGTTAATGTATGATTGTAGTAAAAATGGCTGTTTTCAGTATGTTAGACTTGCTCGATTAGACCATATTTCCCGTCGCTTCGTTTATAAACAACATTCACTTCCTTGTTATCAATATTGGAAAATACGAAGAAATTATGTCCAACCATGTTCATTTGCAAAATCGCTTCTTCCACGTCCATCGGCTTCAGCAAGAACTGCTTCGTCCGAACGACTTCCAGCTCCTCTTCCTCGTCCAATACGGACACGGCCGTCTGGCTCATGCTTTCCTTGAACAGAGTCTTGACGCCGCTCTCATGCCTGAACTTGCGGTTCAGCTTCGTCTTGTGCTTGCGGATCTGACGTTCCAGTTTGTCCACCACGACATCGATGGAGGAGTACATATCCTCGCTTTTGTCTTCCGCCCTGAGCATGACGCCCACTAGCGGGATGGTTACTTCAACCGCGTGTTGTCCTTTCGTTACGGACAAGGTTACGGTTGTTTCGGAGGTTGGTGCTTCAAAATACTTTTCCAATCGACTAATCTTCTTCACAGCATACTCTCGTAAAGCTTCTGTCACTTGAAAACGATGACCTCGAATGATGTATTTCATGGGGCATTCCTCCTTTACGTATTCTTATTATAACATATGCGGATGCCTAATTCAAAATAGTTTTTTATTTATTATGAATTTTCAGATAATATAATCGGCCGATCGATATAAAATCTGTTTCTTCATTAATATGTACCCTGCAGGGAATAAATGAAACCTATATAAAAAATGAAAAGCCCCGGTTTCCCGGAGCTTAGAATAGGCACTTGTCAATCGAACCATATAATGTGGCTGAATGAGTCAGCCTGAATGATTACAGTTTGACTACGTTTGCAGCTTGTGGACCGCGAGCGCCTTCTACGATGTCGAATTCAACCGCTTGGCCTTCTTCGAGTGTTTTGAAGCCTTCAGCTTGGATTGCGGAGAAATGAACGAATACGTCGCCGCCTTGTTCAGTCTCGATAAATCCGTAACCCTTCTCTGCGTTAAACCATTTAACTTTACCTTGCATACATAAACAGTCCCTTCATCTTCAAATACTGTGAGGCGTCTAAGTTATGTTATGGCCCACAAGTCGAATATACCATCACTGACACACTATTGTCAATATTTCCTTGTAAGCGAATACATTATTTTTTTACGCCCTAAAAGTCTACCTTCTTGCGTCAAAAAAGAGGCTATCTCCGCCGCCGTATGCCGAGTCATAACGGGCCTGGGAACGGCGTCCCTGCTGGATTTTCTCCCATTGTTGCTTCGCTTCGTCCCGCAAAGTTACCATTCTAGCAACGATGACGGACTCTATGGAAATTAACCGGTCGGCCTCCTGGCGGAGCACGGCCATTTGCTCCGCCGGGACGACCAGCTGCTCCAGCTCCCGGAACAGTTCTTCTCGCTGCTGCATGTAGTTGTCGATCTGTTCCAGATCGGCGTTGTCCAACCGCTCAACCAAATTAGACGACAGTTGAATGAGTCGCTGTAAAAGAGCTTCCATTAGCTTGTCCCGCCATTTGATTGACTTGTTTGGCCGCTTCCACCCAGGTTGCCTTCAGGTCGAGGAGGTGCCCAAGCACTTCTTCGGCCGGTTCGGTTTCTTTACGGGTATTGGCTTCAATCAGTCTTTGTTTGAAGTATTCGTAGAGCAGCAGCAAGCTCTCGGATACCGGGTTCGAGCGATCGAGCGTAATGATGAACTCACTAATAATGTCCTGTGTCTTCATGAGACTCGTATGCGCATCCGCATTCCGTTGCTCATTAATTGCCTCAATGCCCTGGCGGCAGAAACGAATCGCGCCGTCATAAAGCATGATAAGCAAAGCAGCCGGGTTAGCGGTCTGAACCGATGTCTGCATGTATGGGTTGCGCGGTTGGTATTGCATGGGTTTAGCCTCCTAGGAACCAAGCAGCGAAGCCAAGCTTGAGCTGCGCGAGTTCATTTGACTGATGTATTTCTCCATTGCAGTGAACTGATTGTAATAGCGTGTCTCCATATCGTCGAGACGAGTTTGGAGAGCTGAAATTTGCTTGTCATATTCGAGCGATTCTTTGCCTAATACATACGTATTTTTTACGGATGTACTTTTACCCGCTTTATCAACAATTTGATTAAAAATATCAGTTGCTTGATTATAAAGCCGTGTTGCAATACCATCTCCAGCAGAAGACTTACTATCCTTATCATCTGCGTTAAACAAAGCCATTACTTCATCCGGCTTCTCCGAAATCATTTGTTTTAGTTTTGTTTCGTCAATGTACAACTTACCTTTATCCAAGTAGCTACCGCTGACTGTACCCCCACTTATTAGCGAGCTCGAAATTCCGATATCGGACAAGCTCTTTAATTGTCCGGTTGCCAAGCCGCTAACTGAGGAAGATAGAGCTTGTCTCATTGAATATAGGCTGCTTGTTAGTACCGAATCGTTAGCAAGCATGCCACTTTTAGCTTTATCTTCCCATTGTTTAATCTGATCGTCCGTCATTTCTTTCTTCTGAGCGTCTGTCAGTGGAGTATAATCGCGATACTTCTCTTCAGATAACTCCGAGTTAATTGAGCTAATCAGATCATTGTACTTATCGACGAAGGATTTAATCTTGTCGAATACAGAGTCAACGTCCTGCGTAACGCCAATATTTGTTACATCGGATCCTTCAGCCTTCGCCGTAATATTAAGACCAGCGATTGTGAAGGTATTTGAATCATATTCACCGGCTACGCCATTAAACAACACCTTTGCATTTTGACCCTGTTTGTATATAGAAGGCGCTGCATCAACAGGCGCAGCAGCATCCAATCCCAATGCACCTAGTACACCAACGTCAGAACCTGTAGTGAAATCAATTGTTTTACTTTTATCCGGATTATCAATAACCAGGTTGCCAGTGGAGTTCAAAGACAAAGAAACACCTGTGTTCTTAAGCGAATCATTCATCTTTGAAACCAGATCTCCAACAGTTGAAGTAGCGGAAAGGTCTACCTTGTACTCTTGACCACCAATTTTCATAGAGAATGTTTTGCCTGCAAAGGAAGTTAATGAAGTATCCGTTGCCAGTTGCACACTCCCTGTTGTAGTAGCAGCCGTTGTGCTAGTAGTCAGACCTAGAATCGTTCCTACATCCGCACCTCTCAGATCGATGTCTGAAGCCGCACCTGTTTTAGAAGTAGAGAAGAACATCGTCTTTAAAGTAGAATCATAAGCTACTTTTACACCCGTTTTCAAAGACTCCATGTTAATCTTATCAGCAAGATTCTGGTAGGTATCTGAACTCTTAACCTCAATATTAACGCCATTTAGGGTAATAGTTGTATCCTTGCCAACTGTTGATCCCGATAAAGTACCGCTCTTCAATGTTGCCGCTTTGGCCAACTGATCAACTTGCAAGGTATACGATCCTTCGATCGCAACAGCTGTACCAGTTACAGTAGCGACATTTGTATTAGAGGAAGAAGTCGTTTTCGTCAAGTAACCGGATTGCAGCTTCATATCAAATGCAGTATTTTTGAAATCCAGGATCTTGTTGTTAATCGCCCGATAATCGTCCTGCTTCCACTGATTAATCTGTTTCTTCTGATTGAGCTTATCTAATGGCACACGTTGGGCATCCATTAATTGCTTTATCATGCTCTCATAATCCATACCCGATGCTAATCCGGTTACACGTAAAGTACTCACTTTAATCCCTCCTGATTATTACCTTTTCTCGTCTACAATTAAGCCTGCCATTTCCCAAAGTTTTGCGATAAAGTCCAGAGATTTCTCCGGTGGGATCTCTCTTAATACTTCCCCCGTTTCTTTATCCTTCACTTTTACTGCGACAAGGTGAGTTTGTTTGTGCACATCAAACTGCAGTTCTGTTGGTCTGCCTCGCATTGCCTTAACAGCTTGCTCGATATTCTTAAATAATTGCTGTTCTCCAACGCTAATCTTTTCTCCCTGTAACTCAGCCACCTTTACATCTGCAAAGCTGGTGTAATTACGAGTTCCTGGATTAACTGCTTCCATCTGTACCGAGGATTCCGCATACGCTTCTTTACTTGGTGTGTTTTTAGGTGCTTCTGATGCTGGAATTCGTTCCGATGGAAAATTCGAACCTGAGATAGAAAGATTTGAACTCATACGAATTTTCCTCCTGCCAGATTAATGTTACCTATTATATCGGCAAAATAAATTACGAATATTATAGGCACCTCACATGTAAACCCTATAAAAAAGAGACCTTAGTTGCCTAAGGTCTCTTTTTATTCCGTTATGATAAAGATTAACGGAGAAGTTGAAGTACGCCTTGCGGCTGTTGGTTAGCTTGAGCAAGCATTGCTTGAGCAGCTTGTGCAAGGATCGAGTTCTTCGTTTGCTCCATCATTTCTTTCGCCATATCAACGTCACGGATACGGGATTCAGCAGCAGTCAGGTTCTCGGAAGACGTGTTCAGGTTAGTGATCGTGTGCTCCAAGCGGTTTTGAACTGCACCTAGCTTCGAACGTTCAGCCGAAACTTGGTTAATTGCTTTATCAATGGATGTAATGCTGCCGGACGCAGAAGCTCTAGTCGAGATGTCCGAACCATTGATAGTGAATTTATTACCAGAAGCAAGGGCTGCTGTCTGTCCGATGTCAGCAGCTGCAACATTCGTTGTTGTTCCATCTGGATTATTAATTGTAATATTACCAGCAGCAAATGTTCCAGCAATTTGGCCATCTTTCAGTACATTAGTACCAGCAATTTCATAATTGCCAGCTGCTAATTTTGCACCGTTAGCGGTCAATTGTTGTTTCAATTCAGCTTTACCGCCACTGATTTGAATAACTGCTTTGTCAGCTACGTCGTTAGTAAAGTCAATAGCTGTATTACCAGCTGCATCTTTCACAACGCCAGCAGCAGCAATCGTTCCAACCGTATTACCGTCTGCGTCCAGAAGGTTTGTTCCGCTTACAGTATAAGTACCATCTTTAAGAGTGTTAGCAGTAACCGCAACTCCAGATTCCAAAGTGGAAGTGCCAGTCAGTCCCAATGCAGCAGAATCAAGTTTGCCAATAGACAAATTCAAAGTTTGGCTTTCGTTAGCACCGATTTGGAACGTACCTTTGAAACCGCCATTCAGAAGTTTTTGTGTATTGAACTCTGTTGTAGTGGAAATACGATCAATTTCTTGAACCAATTGATTCGTTTCCTCTTGCAGGTTTTTGCGATCTTCAACAGTGTTTGTGTCGGAAGAAGATTGAACTGCAAGTTCACGCATACGTTGCAGAATGCTGTGAGTTTCGTTCAATGCGCCCTCAGCAGTTTGAATCAACGAGATAGCGTCTTGCGAGTTTTTGGAAGCCATGTCCAGACCGCGGATTTGACCGCGCATTTTTTCGGAAATTGCCAAACCAGCTGCATCGTCACCTGCACGGTTGATACGAAGACCGGAAGACAGTTTTTCCATCGATTTGGATTGAGCGCTAGAAGCGTTGTTCAGCGAGCTCAGAGTGTTAAGAGCTGCAATGTTGTGATTAATACGCATTTGTTATTTCCTCCCTGAATGTCTGTTAGTTCCGCATCCTTGCGGAAGCTTACGGTGAAAGGGTCGGCCGCCCCTCCCCCGCGCTTATTATTTATATCGACAGCATTCGTGGAATTTTATAGAGGAAAAACAAAAATTTCTATTTTTTTTATTGGTCAGAACGATTTTGTTTCAACGTTTCAACAACCGAACAACATCATTTAGATCCAGTAAACTACTCACTGCATCCCGATTGGAAGCTTGAATGTTCATATACAATTCTTTCCTGAATATTTCAATATCCTTGGGAGCGCGAATACCCAGCTTTACCGTCTCGCCCTCGACACCAAGCACGATAATCTCAATATTGCCGCCAATCATAATCGATTCGTCAGTCTTACGGGATAATACGAGCATAACGCTCCTCCTTAGGCTTGATATAGCGGCGCTCTTGAGCTATAAACATTGTCATGAATAATATGCTGCTTGCCCGTATTCGTCGCTGTATTCAAGACGATTGGCGCCAACAAATTAATCGTTGATTTATTTGAATCTTTATTTAATGTAATGACGGACCAGATTTCAACATCTTGCTCGCCCCGAAGCTTCAACTCTTGTACGACGGAATCCGGCAAATCCCATTCATAGTCCTTATAAAAGTAAAAGGGGCTGGCAATAAGAAACGTTATATTCTCATCCTCAACGGATTGCATCAGTCTTACGGGCATTCCCCCATCAACTTCAGACAATACAAATTGACGCAGATGCTCAAAACCAGGTATTCCGTTATCGAACTGGTAGGTAGTCAATCGAATCCCCTCTTCACTTCAGTATAAAAAGAAAACTACAGGCCTCGTATATGCAAATATACATAAGCGCCTATAGTTATTAAACCTAATTCTATGAAACTTGTAAAACCTCTATTATAAAACAGTATCAATACTTGGTGGTGTAATCTGTACGGAGCCATACTGGCGCATATAAATTTCTGCCTTACCAGGCGTGTATTCATGAATTGGACGGTTTGGCGTAACACGCAAATCTACACCGCCTTGTTCTACAGAAATTTGCACTTGGCCCGGTGTGTAACTAACATCCACGTTATCAATGGATGCAGGTCCTGCTACAGGCAGTTCTGGCCCTTCTTTACGCCAGTTTTTCGCCATCTCGGGTATTGGATTGCTTTTTGCATGTGCAATATCACCAAGTTGTCGCCCTTCCTGCATACGTCTAGAAATCCCTTGTAATGCAATTTCCTTTGCCTGAGAATAGATTCGGCTCATAACTTCAAGATTGTTCGCAAGTCCAAGTCCATCCCATGCTCTCTCTTGATTGATTTCAAGAACGCCCATTGGCTGCTGGATAGAAAGCGTCGCAGGAATCTGGCGCATATCCATGGTTGCTTGAGGTTGTTCAATTCGTTGTTCAGCCGGTCTTACTTGAATGCCAATCAAAGCTTGTTGCTGATGAATTTGAATCTGTCCTATGCTCATCGAACCAACCCTATCTGAGGAAGTCTACGAGACTTGGCTGAATAATTTTTGCCCCTGCTGATAAAGAGGCTTGATACACGTTTTCTAATGTTGTCATATTTGTAATAGCCTGAGCCATGTCAACATCTTCTACTTTTTGTTGCATCGACTGAAGATTGGTATCTACATCGGAAAGTCTACCTTGGATAATTTCCACACGATTAACACGTGCACCTATTTGTGCCCTTGCAGTTAGCATAGAATCCATACGTGTATCAATCTGGCCGAGCAAACCGCTTAATCCTGTTTGATCACCTGAACCTAACATGTCGTAAGCACGCTGCATAAGTTGGAACAAATTATCACTACTAGTATCGTTGGGATCGGTCACCGGTTCACCAAACACTTCATTACCAGTCATGTTCACTTCCATAGTCATACCTGGAGATAATTCATAATTAATGCTTCCGTTGTCTGTCTGGTTGCTGGATGCTTTTGTTTGTGGTGGCACCGCGAGTGGATCAATTGCTTGATCCAAACCAATAGCGGAATATGGCTTAACGCCTGTCTGTTCACCATTAAACATTTGCTTTCCGTTGAATTGGCCATTACCAATCTCGACCATCTGGTTATAGAGCTGTGATACTTCTGTCTTAATAGCGTCTAGGCTCGTTTGCTCTAATGTACCGTTTGCACCTTTTACAATCAGCTCGCGGAACCGTTGAACGATGTCGGTTGCTTGTCCGATTGTCGTATCCATGTACTCTAGGGAAGACATAGCTGCATCGGCATTGTCGGTATACTGGTCATTGGATGAAATCTCGCCGCGATAGCGCAAAGCGAAAGTGATACCTACCGGGTCATCGGAAGGTTTGTTGATTGCTTTGCCCGTGGAGAGCTGATTTTGCAGCTTGTTCATACCGTTTAAGTTGTGATTGATGTTGCTGAGCATTTGGGAAGACATCATTGTCTGCGTTACGCGCAATGCCATGTGGCTGCACCTCCGGCTTGATCTAATAGATTACAGGCCGACGCGGCCCATGCTGTTGATGATGCGGTCTAATGTTTCGTCGATTACGGTCATTACACGTGCCGACGCGTTATAAGCGTGTTGGAATTTCACGAGATCGGACATTTCTTCGTCGAGGGATACACCGCTGACCGACATACGGCGGGAGTCTACTTGGTCAACGATGGCTTGCTGGTTAGTCTGCAAACGTTGCAATTCCTTCGATTGAACGCCTAATTGTCCGACGACAGCCCGGAAAAATCCGCCGATCGTATTTTTGTCCGAAGCATCAAAAGCGAACTTCGTATCCCGTGCTTGCGACATGAGAACGGCCATCGAATTGTTCCCCGAAACAACCGTCTCTGTACCATCGGCGTTCATGGTCACTTTCATCGAAGTTGCAAGCAAAGTAGGATCTGCCGCAATCTTCGGATTGAGCTGGATGTTGGCAGCCGTCAAGTTATCCGTATTGCCATTTGCATCGGTGAAGAGCGGCTCGCCTTGCTCGCCATTCATCGTGTAGCCGAGCTGATGCAAACCGTTAAGGCCTTGCACCGTAACGCTCAAATCTTCCGTTAATGTACGATTAGCCCCTGTATAGGTCACACCGTTCAATACCGTACCTTCCGGAAGAACGGAACCTTTCGGAATCGTCACTTGAATATCGCCGTTGGCGATCGTGTTAGCCATTTGATCCAATTGGTCCATGTAGCCTTGCACGTATTTGTCGCGGGATTGAAGGGTCCCGTAAATGGCGCCGTTATTCAAATCCCCGTTTGTCATCGCGGTTTCCATATCGCTAAGCGTCAAATCTTTTGACCCGTCTGCGGATTTACCTGCAACTAGCGTCATATTGCCCATGGTTATGGTGTAACCGTCAGATAAATCAGACACCTTGATGTTGGCAAGTCCGGACAATTCGTCGACAAGAGCATCGCGTTGGTCACGAAGGTCATTGGCATCGTCGCCGATTCCTTCGATACGCTGAATTTGTCCATTCAAGTTCGCAATAGTGCTCGCTATCGACTTCAGATTATCGAGGTTAATTTGCGCATTTTCCGTCAAGTCGGATTTTAAGTCAGTGAGTTGCTTCGAGGTATAGTTAAAAGCGTCCATCATAGCCTTCGTCTGCTCAACCAGTACGGCGCGTCCGTCGGAGCTTTCCGGCGTCTTGCTTAGGTCCGACCAACTGTTCCAGAAGTTCGAGATTACGGTCTGCAAACCCGTGTCGCTAGGTTCGTTAACGATGGTCTCGAGTTTATCGAGCGTATCGGACTGAACCGTATAGTTTCCAAGCCATTTGTACTCGCTGTAAAACTGGTTGTCGAGGAACTTGTCCCTTACGCGCGTAATGGAAGTAGCCTCAACGCCCGTACCCAATTGGCCGGCTGCCGTGGAATGCGTAAAGCCATAAGCCTCGATCGGACGAGCTGCCGAAAAGTTAACCCGCTGACGGGAGTAGCCGGCCGTATTTGCGTTCGAAATGTTATGGCCGGTAGTGTTAAGCGCCGTCTGCGTCGTGAAAATACTGCGTTTGGCCGTCTCCAGACCATGAAATGTGGATGTCATCGCAATTTGTCCTCTCTCTTCCTAAGTCTTGAGATTGTAACGACTAGCACGCTGCACATTCATGCCTTGCACGGCGCGGTGATAGGTAACCTCGTCTTCCGGGGCACCAAGCAGCAGATCCTGCGTAAATTGCAGGTAATCCAGATTCATCCGAACCAGCTGCTGATTGAACGTATTTACGTCTTGAAGCTCTTTAATCGCAGCGGACAGCTGCCGCCACATGTGCTGAAGCTCCAGCTTTTGCTCCGCATGGTATACCATCTGAATCAGCTTCTCCATTTTCAGGGAACGCATATTGCGAAGCCCCTGCTCCACCGTAAATCTTCCGACCTGGAGCAGACGGGTTTGTTCCAGCTCCACGATGCGCTGCACGCTTTTCTTCTCGCGGCTCGTAATAAGCGATACCGCTTCCACATTCTCCGCGCGAATGGCTTGCGTCTTCTCGTTGGCATGCTGGATCAGTTCCTTGTGGGCACCCAGCAGTTCTTGTAAAGTAAGCAATATCTGACGGATATGCTCGTTCATCTATTCATCACCCTTCAAGTACGGGAGCAGCTTGTCTGCGAGTTTGCCGGCGTCAACCTTGTATGTACCGGCGGAAATGGATTGCTTCAGTTCTTCTAGGCGCTTCTGGCGCTCCGGACTGTTCGTTTGGCTGGTCGAGAGCATTTCCTTGGCCTCCGCGGAAATCTGTACGCTATCCTTCTGCTTCTTCTTATTCGCAGCGTCAACCCGTTGCTCCATCTGCTTCTGGTAGTAGTTATATGCGCCGATCCGATTCGTTTCATTTATCTTCATGGATAATCACCCCTTTAGTTTGCAAATAGAAAAAAACCGATAACCTTGTAACAGTATTATCGGTTCGGCTAGTTTGAAAATGAATAGGCCAAGTTATGGGTCAAAAGATTAATTTTACCGGTTTTTATACTGGTCCAAACCTTTGTAAGAAATCTTCTCCGGCGCGCGAAGAGCCGCGTTGCGAGCGTCATCTTCATTCATATGCTGCGTATCTTTCAGCAGGCGGGCACGGCATGTGCCGCAGATGTTGTTTTCACGAATCAGCGTACCACAAACTTCGCACGGATACATTAAATTCGGGGCGTTCAGGAGCGAAATCCGGCCCTCTTTGATAAACTTCGTAATCTGCTTGATCGAAACGCCCGTCTCATCATGCAGCTCGGTTATAATAGCACCTTTATTCTTGCGCAGGTAATTGGAGCATAATTCGTATTCATTATCAATTTCCCGGATACACGCAGGACAAACGTCTCGAAAGTTTTTGGCATAAAGCTTACCGCACCGAGGACAATTATCTACATTCATCATCGATTCCCCATTCCAGCAATCAAAAAGTAGTTAGGGTTATTTTAACGGAAAATGGGATTTTTCGCACTAGTAATCTTGTAAAGGCTTTATAAGCCATTGCTAGGATCTTGCCCAAGTTAGCGCGTAGATGGCGAGCGGAGCTTGGCTCTGTTGGTGCAGAGCGGTTGAACAGGCTTGAATTGTACTGCCCGTTGTGTAGATATCGTCAATGAGCAGAAGGCGAATGGGACGGCCTTGTGCTGGTGTCTGTAACAAGGACAATAGATCCGGCTTTGCTTGAAATAACCGCCTTGTATCCTTCATTCGTTCCGAGCGGGACTTGAAACTTTGTTTCTCGGTATGCCGTTCCCGGAACAACAGATCAAATATCGGAATGTGATTCTGCTTGGCCAAAATAGCCGCAAACCGCTCCGCCTGGTTAAATCCGCGTTCTTCCGCCCGCTCCGCGCTAACCGGTACGAAGGCGATGGCATCCCATACAGATGCTGGAGTAACGATGCTAGCCGTAGTAGCCGGCGAATTCGACGCGGTTCGGGAGGCGGCCTCCTTAGTAATGGCGGCAAAGGCAGGGAACATCATTTGGGCAAGCAGCGGCTCTAGCTTCTCGTTCCCGCGGTATTTGTATTGGGCGAGCCACTCTCTCATCTCGCTGCTGTATTGAACGGCGCTTCGGTTCGCCATAAACTTGGCATCCGTCCACCGGATACAATCCGGGCAAGGGATTCCCCTTCCGCATTTGCCACATTGGATCGGCGTGAGCCATGGTATGGCGGCAAAGCAGGAGGAGCAGACGGAACGGGGAAACGTTGGCGGTAAATAGGAAAGGTAAGCTTTTTGCGCTTGCCCTTCGGAAGATTGAGGTGGGAGTGACTGTGAATTTTTTAAGCTTTTTCCGCAAAAAGGGCATTCTCTCGCGTTAGGGTTTAAAAATTGTATCGTGTGGCGCAGCTCCCCGGAGCGCTTTAGGAGTTGCTTAATGAATGGTCGCATGTGGCTCGGCACCTCCTTTTGAAGGGTTATAAAATCATGCGGCGATCGATTTATCGCCTCATCCATCGGTCCCACCATGGGGCGTGGTTCACCTCTGGCAGCAGGTATCCCCTCGCGCGGGCAATTCGGTTCATCCCGCGAATTTGGCGCACAGCGGAGAGTTGGGACCTGGTGCGCTCTCTCCCGCAAAAATAAACAAAACCGTTAGGATCTTCGCCCGAACGTCCCGCCCTCCCCGCCATCTGTACAAGCGATGCTTCGTCGAACAACCGTCCGTCTACATCAAGAATATAAACATCGCTTCGCGGTATGGTTACTCCCCGCTCCAAGATTGTTGTGGTAACAAGGACCCGAATATCGCTGCTGCGGAACCGGCTTACTTTGTCGGCCCGAAGCGGATCTTGGGATGAGGTGCCTTCTACCGCAGGTTGCTTGAGTACCGTGCCCAGGAGTTTGGCCATTGGCTCAACCTGCGAAATGCGCTGAACAAAAATAAATAGTTGAGCGCCTCTGTTAAGGGAGTGGTTGAGAGCCGCCAGCAATAGTTTGGGTATTTTTTTGCTTTGAAGAAGTTTGGCGACGGGCGGCGTTCGCAGCAGCTTCGGTACAGGCAGCGGATGCCGATGATACCGTACCGGTACTCTTGCATGAGGCAGCTGCCCGCTCCGGGCTTTGCGCTGAAGGTCGATTGGAGGCGTTGCGGACAGGAGCAGCTTGGGCGCATGCGGCGCGCGGCTATTGTCGGCGGCATAATGCAGAATCGGATCGCCGTGGTAAGGAAAAGCATCAAGTTCGTCAATGATAACGAGGTCAAAAGCTTCCGAAAACCGCATCAGCTGATGCGTCGTAGCAAGGGTGATATCTCCCGCTTCCCAGCGTTGCTCGCTTCCTCCATACAAAGTAACGACACTCGCGCTCGGAAAAGCTCTCCGGATCCGAGGATCCAGCTCAATCACGACATCCCGCCGCGGCGTGGCGATCAGCGCCCTCCCCCCGCGCTGCAAGATAGATTCGACTAGCGGGAATATCATCTCCGTCTTGCCGGCGCCGGTGACGGCCCAGAGGAGGAATTGTTTCTGGGGCTGGTTGGGATGGTTAGGCGCTTCGATGAACCGAAGCGCTTCTGTTGTGGCGGCAGCTTGCGCGGGGCTTAGCTGCCACTTATGTAATGCGGCCGGGTTGGTCGTGCCGGCCGCTATTGGCGGTGTTGGCATGCCAAGCACCAGCAGCTCGCATTCGCGGCTGCGCCCCATGGTGAGGCATGCCGAGCAATAGGCGCACATGCGCCCGCACGCAGCGCAAGCCGTGCGGTGCATGTGCGCTTCGCCGCTGCCGCATCGCCTGCAGCGGCACTCGCGCCGCCGCCGGGTGCTCTCGGCGGCGACAGCGCCCGTGAGGCGCAGCCAGCCTAGCAGCTGCGCCAATTGCAAGGCGCCGCCCATGTCGGCGGCGGCGCCCAGCAGGGCGTGCGCTTCGCTGCGAAGCAGCGCAC
>NZ_BSSQ01000022.1 GCF_030161375.1 Paenibacillus glycanilyticus | reverse complement strand
GTTTTGCTGGTAAAGTTGACAAGCTATTAGCTGGTATAGCGGCACCCCAAACAGCTTCGACCAGCCTTCTCCCGGATATGACCAGGATCCCATATGCACCTTGAACAGCTCCAGCATGAGTCCGATAATATGGAACATGCAAATGACTTTTAACTCGTCTATCGTTTCCAGCTTAAAGGCCACCATACCGACTTGCGCGGCGAGACAAATGAGCAGCAATAGATCATAGCGGTGAAAGTAAGGAATGGATACGACCTTGGTAACAGCCAATGAAGCAAATATCATAACCGGGAATATACAGGACATCGCCTGCTGATAGCCAAATTCAAAGAGCTGCCGGATTCGACGGTACCATACCGTGTTCAATAAAGTCTGCAATTCCATTGGCATGCCCTCCTTTCCATCTTCAAAATCACCCTTAAGGTACCACAGTGTTTATTGTTTTACAATAAATAATTAATGATATCATTGATCTATTTGTTGTTTATATTAGAAAAGGCATTTCTCTAATAGAGAAATGCCCTTTCATACCAGCGTTCTATGCATGTAGAGTTGCTTCTTCAACCGGCTGGACAGCCTCTCTCTTTTGTTCCGTTCGAATTTGGAGATAGAGAACCAGCGATAAAATAGTTCCAAGCACAGATATCCAATCTATGAATAAATAGTAGAGCGTAACCGTAAATCCGTTGATCAGATCCAGCTGATTTAGTAATTTATCCGCAACCAAACCTAATAAGAGGGTGAAGAGATTGGTGACAAGCCCAAGCCCGATAATAGCCCAAAACCGTCCTTGGGCCATCGTACGGCTGCTCTCGAGCGGATTCATCACGGATGTATTCTCAATCGAGACCACGGCAGGCAGCAGAAGCAGTCTCACGTACATAAACAAGCCGGGTACAATCAAGAGCAGGAACCCCGCCGAAACAATCACGCTCTGGAGAAACGTATACATGATGATCCGCGGCCACTTGCGAAGCCCCCATCGGTAAGCGCCGGCTATGCTGCCTTTGCCTCCGCGTAATCTCTCGATTAGGTACTGGACGACAACCGGAGTCAGCAAAGATAGAAAAAGTAGAGATACAATCGTGTCTCTTAGGACGCTATCAATAGACAGCTCATTAAAGCCATAGCAGAGCACAAGCTCTACCGGCACGACTGTAATCGCCGTTAGGAGCAGCAACATGCCGGCATTTTTTATAAACAAAGAGAAGGTTAGCCCTAATACGCCTCCTTTGGCGGAACGGAGCTCGGGCAAATCGGTCATTGCTGGAATCATGGATAAAGGCCTCCTGACATAAAAAAAGAGCTGCCACGCGAAAGTGGCAGCTCTTGCTGTTCTACCAGCCGAGGTTATCCTCGCGCGGGCGTTGTTCTTCCTTGACCAAAGTGTAAAGCTCACCGGCTTCATCCTTACGAGTCGTCTCCGCAATCCGTTCGACACGAACGGTTACGGTCTTCTGACCGTATTGGATCGTAAGCTCATCCCCTGGTTTTACCGTGCTGCTTGCTTTAGCCTCACGGCCGTTGATCCAGACCCGTCCTTGCTCGGATACATCCTTCGCTACCGTACGGCGCTTGATCAACCGGGACACTTTGAGGAATTTATCCAGACGCATGTTATTACTTGATTGCGTCTTTCAGTTTGTTGCCTGCTTTGAATGCAGGAACTTTGGATTCTGGGATGGAGATTTCTTTGCCCGTTTGCGGGTTGCGACCTACGCGGCCGGAACGTTTACGAGTTTCGAAAGTACCGAAGCCGATCAGTTGTACTTTGTCTCCAGTAGCAAGCGCGTCAGTAACTTCGCCGAGGAAGCCGTTAAGTACCGCTTCTACGTCACGTTTAGTCAAGCCGCTTTTTGTTGCAATGTTGTTGATCAGATCTGTTTTGTTCATTATTAATATCCTCCTAAATTCAATTCGCCTGTTTTGTTCGGTCAGCGTTTTTCGTTCAACGCTCCGATAGTTTGGTAATTTTAAGCATAAACACAAACATGAAGATACTTATTCTGCTTAACTTCAGAAAAATCCTGCTGCATAAAGAAAAAATTTTACCGAAACATGCAGAAATGATGCGGTTAATGACGAATCAGCATCTCTATTGTCGCTTCGCTTCTTCCCACCAACGATCCATTTCTATTAAATCAGTTTGGTCAAAAGTTTTGCCGTTTATACGAAGCTGATCTTCAATATAAGAGAATCGGCTTTTAAATTTTGCGTTGGTGCGAGAGAGCGCCTCCTCCGGATCCGCATGGATAAAGCGAGAAGCGTTCACGACCGCAAACAGCAAATCTCCCAGCTCCCCAGCCTGCTCCTCGGAATCTTTCGAATCTATCGCCTCGCGCAGCTCCTTCAGTTCCTCTTCGATTTTGCTTAGCACTGGGCCAAGTTCATCCCAATCGAAGCCGACTTTGGCTGCCTTTTTCTGCAACTGGTAGGCTTTCATAAGCGCAGGCAAATCCTTCGGAATGCCGTCGAGCTGAGACTTGCGCGCGTCCGCTTCGCCTTTGCGCTTCTTCTCTTCCGCTTTCATCTGCTCCCAATTGCCAAGCGCTTCCGTCGCATCACCCGCACTGCGGTCACCAAACACATGCGGATGGCGGAAAATCAGCTTTTCATTCAAAGTCTCGATAACGTCATAGACCGAAAAGGCTCCCGTCTCCTCTTCCATCTGGCTATGCAGCATAACTTGCAAAATGACATCGCCGAACTCTTCGCGCATATGATCGGGATCATCGTTATCCAGCGCTTCAAGCGCTTCGTACATCTCTTCGATAAAGTTTTTGCGGATCGACTGATGCGTTTGTTCGCGGTCCCACGGACAGCCCTCAGGACTGCGCAAAATAGCGACGATCTCATGCAGGCGGTCAAAGGTACGGTTAAGGACGGCATCCTCCTCTGTTCTTGGCACCCAAATGAGCGACAAGTTGCCAAAGCCAGGTGTACGGTCCAGCTCGTAGAGCAGAACCTTAACAATCTGCTCTTCACCCGTAACGCCAAGCGCATGCCCGACAACAACCTCATAATCATCGGGATAACGCTCCATGAGCGCCAGCTTCACGTCGGAGGCGGTATAAGCATCATACACCTGTCCAATAATCGTATGTACGCGCGGTTGCACATGCGCCGCCTTCAATTCGGCAGCGTCCAGCAGCGCAAAACCTTCAATCGGGTCAATGCCAAGCCGGATAAAAGCTTGATCCAGGAAGCTTTCGCCGCCGATAATTTCAAGCGGTATCCCGGCAGTCTGGCACCGATCGCGCAATAGCTGCACCGTCCGCTCCGCTACCATCGGATGCCCAGGCACGGCATACAAAATAGGCGCCGACGCGTCCTGCGCTTTGCGGACAAGCGTATCCGCTATTGTATCATAAACCTCCGGAAAGGTGTCATGTTGTTCATATACGGTGTCAAATGACGTATAAGCAAGCTGATGCTCCCGCAGCAGCGACATCACCGGATGCTGCTCCGTGCGGACATAAATGGCTTCAGCGGCTTGCAGCCGCCGCCACACGCCTAGCGTTAACTGATCAGGATCGCCCGATCCAAGGCCTACTACCGTTATCGTTTGTGCCATCTTCGTATTGCTCCTCCCTGCGCATGCAGATTCTACACGTAGTATACCATTTCTTGCATCGGTATTAATAATGGCTGCGATTGCATCAATTGAATCAGGTATAATAAAAGGACTAAGGGAAGGAGCTGGCTGTTCATGAAAATCGTAATTGCGCCCGATTCCTTCAAAGGCAGCTTATCCGCAGCCTCCGCGGCGGAAGCTATTGCAGCAGGCGTGCGGCGATGCCTGCCGGATGCGGATATCATCCAGCTGCCCATCGCCGACGGCGGTGAAGGGACGCTCGACAGCCTGCTCGCTGCCGCAGGCGGAGAGCGCATAACCTTAAGCGTAACCGGCCCGCTCGGGAAGCCGGTTGAGGCTTCTTACGGATTGGTCCGCCACACGGCCGTTATCGAGATGGCTGAAGCGTCCGGCCTCTGTCTGCTCACGGAGGGAGAGCGCAATCCGGCGCTCGCTACGACATACGGTACGGGCGAACTGATCCGCCATGCCCTCGATCAGGGATGCCGGCGGTTTCTGCTCACCGTTGGCGGCAGTGCCACCAATGACGGCGGAACAGGCATGCTGCAGGCGCTTGGCATGCGGCTGCTTAACCGGGACGGCCGGTCCGTTCTGCCTGGCGGCGGCCACCTGGCGGAAATCGTTGCGATCGACGATAGCTATTGGGATACGCGCGTAGCCGAGTCCTCCTTCGTCATTGCAACGGACGTACAAAACCCTTTTGTTGGAGAACAAGGCGCTTCACGTATTTTCAGCCAGCAAAAAGGCGCCTCACCCGAGATGATCGAACAAATGGAGGTCGGCATGGCCTCATGGGCAGATTTAATTGAAGCTCGAACGGGCACAAGGCTTCACGACCGTCCGGGCGCCGGAGCGGCGGGAGGGTTATGCGGTGCATATCTCGCCTTTTTTCCTGCTTCCATAAGCCGTGGAATCGATGTCGTATTGGAGCATGTCCGCATGAAGGAGCATTTAACAGGGGCAGATTTGGTTCTTACCGGCGAAGGACGCATCGATCACCAAACCGCTTCCGGCAAAGCGCCAATGGGCGTCGCACAGCTAGCCTCGCAGCATGGCGTCCCGACAATCGCTCTAGCCGGCTCGGTCGGCCCGGGCATTGAAGCGTTGTATGCAGAAGGGATTTGCAGCGTACATAGCATTATGCAGTCGACGATTTCCTTGCAGGAAGCCATTGAACAAGCTTCGGACCTGCTTGAGCAGACGGCCGAACAAGTGGTCCGCACCTTCCTCGCTGGGCGAAAAGCCGCGCAATAACCTAATATGGAGGCCACAAGCATTGAAATACGAGTGGAAAAAGAACGACAAAACGCTTTACATGCCCAAAAATGCCCCTACCGTAATTGATGTGCCTGCTATGAACTATTTCACTCTACACGGTTCAGGAAACCCTAATCATGCCGCATTCGAAGAAGCGGTTGGCGTGCTCTACTCCTTGTCCTATGCGATTCGAATGATGCCCAAAAAAGGAGTAACGCCGGAGGGTTACTACGAATATACCGTATTTCCGTTAGAAGGCGTGTGGGACCTGGAGGAAGAAGCAAGAGGCGCTGCCGTTCTGGATAAAGACAAACTGGTGTATACCCTGATGATCAGACAGCCTGAATTTGTAACCGAGGCGTTTGCGCAAGAAGTTATCGAGACGGTTAGCCAAAAGAAACCTCACCCGCTCCTTAGCAAAGTCCGGTTCGAAACGATTGAAGAAGGCATGTGCGTGCAAATGATGCATCATGGCCCCTACGACGATGAACCGGCAAGCTTTGCGAGGATGGAGCAATACTGCGAAGAACATGGCCTTATCCGTGTCTCCAAGCTGCACAAAGAAATCTACATCTCCGACGTCCGCAAAACGCAGCCGGACAAACTAAAAACCGCCCTTAGATTTAAAGTGAGGAACGTTTAGTTCTTTCCCGAGCCGCATGGCGATCTCGGTACAGAATTGTATCTCTTCCGGTTGCTGTTGCCCTCATAAAACTTGAACAAGCTCGTGTAACGAGGCTTTATGAGGGCAAAGGCAAGCGTGTTCACTCCTCCAGAGATACAATTCCTCCCCTCAATCCATTGCTATAAAATCGAAATAGGCTGCCCACTAAACCGGGCAGCCTATCTATATGGAAGGTAGCCTCTTGTCTATGGCCACCAACAAAAATGGCTGCCCAGTTAGCGGGCAGCCATTTACGGTCTCCAAATCGCCGGCTCTCGGCGATTTTTTGATCGCGTAATCGATAGATAGGGTAAAGGAACTGTACTTACTGGAAGAGCGCAGCGCTTGCCTTTGTGGTCCCCGAATACTCGTAATACGAGTAAATTCAAAATTCGGGGCCACAACAGCAACTGGAAGAAAGTACAGTTCCTGCCCCCGCCCACCATCGATTAATTAAATGCAGGCAACCAACCGCCATGAGCCTCGATCAAATCATCGCACAAAGCCACAATATCATCCATCGACAGCTCAGCCGAAGTATGAGGATCCAGCATAGCCGCATGATAAATATGTTCTTTCTTTTGCGTCAGCGCAGCTTCGATCGTGAGGAGCTGCGTGTTAATGTTCGTACGGTTAAGAGCAGCCAGTTGCGGCGGCAGATCGCCGATATAAGTCGGGTTAATGCCCGAACGGTCGACCAGACACGGCACCTCTACGCATGCTTCCTTCGGAAGGTTCGTAATCAGGCCAGTGTTCATGACATTGCCGCCGATTTTGAACGCTTTGCCGGTTTCAATAGCCTCCATAATGTGGGAAGCGTATTCATGACTCCGTTTATGTTCAATGTTGCTGTTAGCAAGCAGCGAATCGCGCATGCTGTTCCAGCCTTTGATTTGCTCGATACAACGGCGCGGGTACTCGTCGAGCGGAATATTGAAGCGCTCAATCAGCTCTGGATAGTTGCGCTTGATGAAGTACGGATGGTATTCGGCATTATGCTCGGAGGATTCCGTAATGTAATAGCCGAATTTCAGCATCATTTCGAGGCGTACCATGTCATGATGCTTTTCCTTTTGCTTCTCTGCCGCACGGCGTTTGATTTCCGGATACAGATCCACGCCATCCTTTTTCACTTCAAGCAGCCATGCCATATGGTTAATGCCCGCAATCTTAGATTCGACGCCCGTAGAGTCCATTCCGAGATTTTTGAACAGATCCGATACGCATACTTGTACGCTATGGCACAAACCTACGGTCTTAATGCCACCCGCCGTCGACATCACGTTCGTCAATACGGCCATCGGGTTCGTGTAGTTCAGGAACAACGCGTCCGGACACACCTCGCGCATATCGCGAGCGAAATCGAGCATAACCGGAATCGTACGCAGATTGCGGAAAATACCGCCAATGCCTACCGTATCGGCAATCGTTTGGCGAAGGCCGTATTTTTTCGGAATCTCGAAATCGGTAATCGTACAAGGATCATAACCGCCTACCTGAATGGCGTTGATCACGTATTTCGCGCCGCGCAGCGCTTCTTTGCGGTCCGAATAAGCTTTCACTTCGCAGTTGCTGCCAAGCGATTGTTTCATATTCAGAAGAAGCTGCTCGGAGTCGCGCAGTCTGCCTGCATCAATATCGAACAAAGCCAGTTCGAAGCCTTGAAGAGGCTCCGTTAACATGACGTCACCTAGTACATTTTTGGCGAATACGGTACTGCCCGCACCTAGAAAAGTAATCTTAGACATCTTTATTTCCGCCTCCTGTTATCGTAAAGGAATCAACACCTTCACTATATAACCGAAGCGGATAAGCGAACATGGCAAAGCCTCATATTTATTTGTCATAATCCCATTTCCTTATGACGAGCCGGCTTTATAATAAGAGTACATGCTGTTTGACCATTTCTATGGAGGACCTGCACAATGCCTATATTCGAATTCCATCTTCCAAGTCCCGTTACGGAACGATACATGGATTTAAGCTTGTTATTCTACGGCAAGCAGGATTGCGATCCCGGCCATTATTGGGGTCCCGGTCTGAGGGATATTTATATTCTTCATTACGTTCATAGCGGTACCGGACAATTCCGGTCAGGAGAGGCTAGTTATGATCTGCGGGCCGGGCAAGGTTTTTTGATCAGTCCCGGTGCATTGGTGTATTACAAAGCGGATGAGGCCGATCCTTGGACGTACTCCTGGATTGGCTTGAAAGGCCTTCATGCCAAAACGCTGTTGCAACGCGCCGGCTTAAACGATTCGAGCCCCATATTCGAAGCGGCGGAACAAAATGCTTTTTTTGAGAATTGCTACGAGCAATTCCACCAAGCCCATGATGCTTATCCAAACAGCGGAGACGTCTACAGCCAAAGCCTATTGTACCGATATATGGCCGAGCTAGTCGCCTGCAGCAAACAGCCGGCTCCACCGTCTTATGCGGCTAACACCAGAGAGACGTATATCAATAAGGCCGTTGCTTTTATCGAGAACAGTTACAGCCTTCCAATCTCCATACAGGACATTGCCAAATTTGTCGGACTCGACCGTACTTACCTGTCGGGCTTATTCAAAGCGCAGTTTGGCGTATCCCTCCAGGCCTTTCTGCTTCGCTTTCGAATGAACCGGGCAGTGGAGCTGTTACAGCACAAGGAACTTACGATTGGCGATATCGCCCGCTCCGTCGGTTACACGGACCCTTTCCTATTCTCGAAAATGTTCAAAAAAGTTATCGGCAGCTCTCCCCGTGCTTCCAGGGACCATATGAACCAACTATAAAAAGGCTTGGTTTTCCGCTTGATCGCGATTGCGACCACCTGCGGGAAGCCAAGCCTTTCGTATGCTCTGGTTATTGTTCCATTTGTTTCGCAAGGAAACCTGCCGCGGTTTCAACCATCTTCGTTTCCATTTGCGTCATTTTGACCGCTTCATCCTTGCTCAGCAGTACAACCGTGCCGATCGGGTCTCCTCCCGCAACGATAGGCGCTGCAACATAAGCGGTGTATGTGTCGTGCAAATCCTTGACAATCTCGTATGTGCCGGAAGCGCCCTCCGCCGTTTTGCGGTTATCCATGCAGCTTTCCAGAATCGATCCGATCTGCTTCTCCAGCAGTTCTTTCTTCGAAGCCCCCGCTACGGCAATAACCGTATCGCGGTCGGTAATAAGAGTTACATGGTTTGTGCTTTCAAATAACGACTCGGCATACTCTTTGGCAAAATCGCCAAGTTCGCCAATTGGAGAATATTTCTTTAGTATCACTTCACCGTCGCGGTCAACAAATATTTCGAGCGGATCACCTTCACGAATACGTAAAGTACGGCGGATCTCCTTCGGAATCACCACACGCCCGAGATCATCGATGCGACGTACAATTCCAGTTGCTTTCATTTCTTGTTGCCCCACTTTCCTAGAGGATTTTAAGTCACTGGATACTTTTTTGTCTTCATAAACAAGCGATTGTCGCTTACTTCATAAGGAATAAAGCGTTCTCGCGGAAAAGAGATTAATTCAGCTAGCGGAGCGCTTGTCCAAGCTGCCGTATGGTTCTCACGTTCATGTCAGCTGCTCATATACCTTAGCGCGTTCGATAACGAATTCTTTTGTTTGTGAATATGACCATAGTATTCATCGGCTCCCAATTTCTTATGCACTGCCCTCCGCCGCATCATGCGGTTCCTGCTGAAGCCAGGCCAACTCGAAAGGATAAGTTCAGACAAGCCGTAAATCACCATTTAAAGCATTCCCTTCTATGCCAAAAACCTTGCTTCATTTCCTTCTTTTTAATAATTAACCCCACTAATTGTTCCACGTGAAAAAATTCAACTCCAATAAAAAACCGCCATTTCCTCCCCTTAAGGACAAAATGACGGCTCTAAAGCGTTATTGATCGGGATTTTTGGCGGACGGTTTAGGAAGTCTGCCCACTTTGCTCAGCGCATCTCTGAGCAAAAACTCGATATGTCCGTTTACACTGCGGAATTCATCATTCGCCCACTGTTCAATGGCACGGTGCAAGTCTGGATCAAGCCGGAGCGCAAAAGCTTTTTTCTCTTTCCCCATTGGACTGTCCCCTTAGGAGTACAGCGTGCCCGTATTAATAACCGGCGTTGCTCCGCGGTCGGATACAATCGCGACCATCAGGTTGTTGACCATTGCCGCGCGGCGCTCTTCATCCAGCTCGATTCCGTTCTCAGCCAGCTGCTTAAGCGCGGAATCCACCATGCCTACAGCCCCCTCAACAATGCGCTGGCGTGCCGATACAATCGCGGTTGCCTGCTGGCGTTGAAGCATGGCGCTCGCAATCTCCGGAGCATACGCCAGATGCGTCAGGCGCGTCTCCAGTACTTCAACCCCCGCTACCGAGAGCCGTTCTTGCAGCTCCTTCATCATCTCCGCCGCTACCTCATCGGCATTGCCGCGAAGCGACTGCACGTCAGTATCGGAAAACGTATCGTAAGGGTACTGTGCTGCAATATGACGAACCGCCGTCTCGCTCTGAATCTCAACAAACCGTTCATAGTTGTCGACATCAAAGGAGGCTTTGGCCGTTTCGGTTACCTTGAACACCACGACGGCGCCAATCTCAACCGGATTACCCTCCGCATCATTGACTTTCAGCGTCTGGCTGTTGAAGTTGCGTACCTTCATCGATACCTTCTTCTTGTTCGTAAAAGGCACAACGATCCATAGTCCGCTGTCACGGACGGTGCCGACATACGTACCAAAAAACGTAATTACCTTCGCCTCATTCGGCTGAACGATTGTTAGGGAAGATACGGCCACCACAAAGATTAGTTCAAGCAATATACCGAGGGCAATAAGATAAATATTCGGATCCATCTGATCGGAACCATACACGATAAACGCAATACCGCCGGCAAAGGAAATGATCGCGGCCAGCAGGGCAAGGAATCCGTTCACGTGCCAAGCTTTATATTCCTTCATGAAAAGCACCCCTTATATTGTTTTGATATAATAATGATATCACTTTTTACAAAAACAAGAAAGTCCAAAAAAAGGCTGTCCCGCCAATCATCATCGATGACCGTGGGACAGCCTTTTTATAAGTTATTTCGCTGCTGGCGACTCGCTTGCAGCAGGGGATTCGGATGCCGCTGGCGACTCCGATGCGCCTGGCGAAGCGGATGCTTCAGGCGATGCCTCTGGCAATGTAATCTTTACGTCTTGCTTCGGCATTTCGTCCGTCATAAACGTGTTCATATGGTTGTATGCTACAACGCTTTGAACTTCTTGCTTCTGCTCGTCCGTAATTTTGTCATACGTGGCTTGGTCGCGCTTCTCAACCTCGATGACATGGTAGCCGTATTCGGTTTCAACCGGATCGCCGATTTTATTGAGTGGTTGCGTCAGAGCCGCGTTTTTGAAGCCTTCTACCCAGTCGCTTGCTTTCGCGTCTTTGTATTCGCCGCCGCTATCTTTCGAGCCGGTATCGTCGGAGTACTCTTTCGCAAGAGCTGTCCAGTCGCCGCCTGCGTCAAGTTTCGCTTTCACTTCTTTCGCGCGGGCAAGAGCTTCCTCTTTCGTGCGGAGTGTTTTCGTCGAATCTGCAGGATCTGTTGTTGCCACAAGAATGTGACGAACCGTTACAGGGTTATAGTTGCCGACGTTTTTCTCGTATTCGGCTTTCATCTCGTCGTCTGTAACTTTCGAATTCATATGCTCAACCACAACCAGCATCAGGTTGAGGTAAGTTTTTACGTCGTCCGTCGATACTTTTTTGTCATCCAGCGTTTTCTTCACGTCGGCATTTGTTTTGAGCGTGTCTTCAAAGCTCTTCATCTGCTCGTCCGTTTCGTCGCCGGCTTTTTTCAGCGTAGCTTCTGTCGCTTGCGCGGACAGGATCTTATAGGATACGAATTGCTGCAGCAGCTGCTCCTTGAATTGCGGGATTGCAATCACTTGCTCATAGCCTGGCTGCATAATGTTGAAGATATCGAGATATTTGTTGAATTCCGGTTCTGTTACCGTGCCGTCTTTGTATGTGGCAACAACCGTACCCTCGCCTGCTCCTTTGAACGTGAGGCCGGAGGAACCCTCTTCTTTATCCTTATTATTACCGCAAGCCGCCATAATCGTCATGACAAGCACTGCCGCGATAACAAGCAGCGCGCTTCTGCGCCATGTCGATTTGCGTGTTGTGTGCAACATGCTGAATCCCCTTTCAAATTGAGAAGTTTATTGTATTGTATCAGAAAACGACAGCTTTTCGCCATAAAATATCAAGGGGTGGCATCCTGCAGCGCTTCTTCGCCTTTTCTCGCATCCTTGAATTTCTTCAGGAAACTTTCCAACAGCTGTACTTTCTGATCCATTTCAAGCCCCTTGCCGCGCAGTAACAGCGTTGGATACTCGTCTTGCAGGGCGCCTTGCCGGAACCGGTTCTCAAACTGCGCGCACAGCTGATCCACCAGCTTGCGGTCAATCCGTTTCTTCTCGCGCTCGCTGAAGCGGACGATTAGATCGTCGCCCTTCTGGCTGATCTGCTCGATGCCGTATTGCGTGCCGTAAACCTTAAGCCGGGCAACCGAAAGCAGGTTATCAACGGCCTGCGGCAAATTGCCGAACCGGTCGATCAACTCTTCCGCAAGATCCTCCGACTCGTCAATTGACGTAACCGTCGCCACTTTCTTGTAGATCTCGATCTTCTGGATGCTGTCATAAATATAATCCGACGGCAGATACGCATCTATGCTTACATCGATCAGCGTCGTGACGCGGCGCTCTTCCTTCACTTCCACGCCGTCCATCTCCGCTTTCCGCTTCGCAATCTCGTCGGCGAGCATCTGCGAATACAGATCAAAGCCGACCGACGCAATAAAGCCGTGCTGCTCAGCCCCGAGCAAGTTGCCCGCTCCGCGGATGGAAAGGTCGCGCATCGCGATCTTGAAGCCGGATCCGAGCTCCGTAAATTCCTTGATCGACTGCAGACGTTTCTCCGCCACCTCCGTGAGCACCTTGTCCCGTTGGTAGGTGAAGTAGGCGTAGGCAATCCGGTTGGAACGGCCAACCCTTCCCCGCAGCTGATAAAGCTGGGAGAGGCCCATTTTGTCCGCATCATGCACGATGAGCGTATTGACGTTCGGAATATCAACGCCGGTCTCAATAATACTGGTGCTGACAAGCACATCCGATTCGCCGTCTAGGAAGTCCAGGATCGTCTTCTCAAGCTCTTGCTCCGACATTTGGCCATGGCCAACGGCAACCTTCGCATCCGGCACAAGCGCGTTAATCTGTTCGGCCATCTGATAGATCCCTTGTACGCGGTTGTACAAGTAATAGACTTGACCGCCGCGCGCGAGCTCCCGCTCGATGGCTTCACGCACTAGAGAGGTGTTGTATTCCACGACGTAAGTCTGTACCGGGAACCGGTTTTCCGGCGGCGTTTCGATAACCGACAGATCCCTTACGCCCAGCATGGACATATGCAGCGTCCGCGGTATAGGCGTTGCCGTCAAAGTCAGTACGTCGACGTTCGTCTTAAGCTTCTTGAGCTTCTCCTTATGCGATACGCCAAACCGCTGCTCCTCATCGACGATCAGCAGTCCGAGATCTTTGAAGATCACATCCTGAGAGAGCAGACGGTGCGTGCCAATCACCACGTCAACCGTCCCTGCCTTGATCCCTTTCATCGTATCGTTCTGCTCCTTGCGGGAACGGAACCGGCTAAGTACCTGAATGTTAAACGGGTAACCCGAGAACCGTTCGCGGAACGTCTCGTAATGCTGCTGCGCCAGAATCGTAGTTGGCACCAGTATGGCAACCTGTTTGCCTTCAATGGCCGCCTTGAAAGCGGCACGCACCGCAACTTCGGTCTTGCCGTAACCTACGTCGCCGCATAGGAGTCGGTCCATCGGCTGCGACTTTTGCATGTCCTTCTTGATCTCTTCGATTGCCCGTAATTGGTCGCGTGTCTCATCGTACGGGAACATCGCTTCGAATTCGTTCTGATAGGCCGTATCCTGGCCAAAAGCAAATCCCGGCGCGGCTTGACGCTGCGCATACAGCTTGATCAGGTCATCGGCAATATCCTGTACCGAAGCTTTTACTTTATTTTTCGCCCGTACCCATTCACTGCCGCCCAGCTTATTAATCTTCGGTTCTTTCTCTTCGTTGCCGACGTACTTCTGAATCATGTCGACCTGCTCTACCGGTACGGACAACTTGTCGCCGCCCGCATACAGAATATGCAGATAATCTTTATGAATGCCGCCGATCTCAAGGGTACCGATGCCGACATATTTGCCGATACCGTGGTTCTGGTGCACGACATAATCGCCGACCTTCAGCTCCGTATAACTCTTGATTCGCTCGGCATTATCGATCTTCTTATCCA
Source organism: Paenibacillus glycanilyticus (assembly GCF_030161375.1). Lineage (GTDB taxonomy): Bacteria > Bacillota > Bacilli > Paenibacillales > Paenibacillaceae > Pristimantibacillus > Pristimantibacillus glycanilyticus_B. The sequence continues at coordinate 24,283 of NZ_BSSQ01000022.1, read as the reverse complement.
TCCGGCGCGCTTTGCGCTGCTTCTGCGAGAACATCTCGCCTTCCGTAATAATAACAAGATGGGAAGAAGGCAGCTCAAAGCCGGATTGCAGGTTGCCCTCAATCAGAATCGGTGGTTCGATATGATAATCCTGCAGCACCCGGCGGATCCGGTCTAACCGTTCCGCGTTGCCGCCGAGCATCATGACTTTGGCGCCGGTTTTTTTCCAACGCTCCATCTCCGCCTTGAGCACGTTCATTTGCCCGTGGAAGTTTTGCATCGCGCGGCTGGTCATATTAAGAATATTTTGCGGTTGCGAATGAGGAACCTGGCGCAGGAACAGCGACATAAACAACGTTTGGAATTTGCGGTGATGCAAAATCTCATCCGAATCCCTGGCAAGCGTAAAGGTTGGCAGCGATTTGCCGTTAGACAACAAATGCGTGGACCATTCCGCTTCATCCCGCTCCAATTGGCGCGCCGTCTCAATTAATCGCGTCGGTTCATCTAGAATAAGGACCGTATCTTCCGGCATATAGTCTAGGATCGTTTGTCTTTCAGGATACAGCAAAGATATATATTTATAGATTTCCGCAAAATAGACTTGCTCCCGCAGCTTCTCGATCTCGCCGCCAATTTCCTGGCGAAGACGATCTTTAGCAGTACGGTCCGTCATCTTGTCGAGCTGCTCGGATAGCAGCGATGCCGCATGTTCCGCTGCGGCGTGGAACCGGCGCGCATCCGCGACAATTTCTTGGCAAGGCGGTACGGTGAATTCCTGCAGGTTATCAAGGGACCTCTGGTCGGAAGGATCAAAGGTACGAATAGAATCTACTTCATCGCCGAACCATTCAATTCGGTAGGCCAGCTCCGCGGTAAGCGGATAGAAGTCGACAATACCGCCCCGTACGCTCATCTCGCCTTTGGATTCCACGCGGTCCGCGCGAACATAGCCAAGCCCCGTCATTTGACGGAGGAACGCGTCCAATTCAATGGTGTCTCCCACTTTGACGTTAATTTTAGCGTCGGACATGACACCTTTAATCGGTTGATAGCGGCGAATGCCCGAGAACGGAACGACAACAATCCCGCGGAAGCCTTCGGACAGCCTGATCAGCACATCCATTCGCTGCGCCAGCGTCTCAGGACTTGAGATCGCCGCTTCGGCAGCTACCAGCTCATTCGCGGGATATAACAAAACATCATTGGCAGAGCAGCATTCCTGCAAATCCTCTGCAATCTTTTGTGCAGCATACATATTATGCGTAACGACAAGCAGCGGACGGTCAATCTCATCCTTCACAGCCGCAACGAGTACTTGCCTCGATGAGCCTGCAAGTCCCGATATCATCTGTTCGCGCATTCCTTTGCGGACTCCAGCAATAATCGACTGTACGTCCGGATCGGCGGCAAAAGCCTGTACTAACGCTTTCAATCTTGAAGGCACCCCGTTTCTATACACAAGCAAAGACATCAAATTACAATTGGTATCATCGAAAAGAAGCCTCAGCCGGATGCTAAGGCTTTAAAGCGCTATAGTTGTAAACTTGAATCATTGCAACGGATTAACGACTAGAACAAGTTCCGGATTCGCATCAAGCGCCTCGCGGCAATAGTCGCAGACGACTTTCACCGTTATGTCGCCGTTCAAGTTATACGATATTATATCGCTGCGCTCTTCGGGGGTCAAGAAATCGAAGCCGAGTCTCGTCTCCGAGATTTCCTTCTCGTCAATTGTCCCCATTGGCGTCCGGCAGTGCCGGCAAATGTAGTTCACAGCCATCATATGCCTCCTGAAGAATGGTTATACCCTTCAGTATGCCCGTTTTGCTCGAGCTTAGGCGGTTACTTGTTAAACTTAGCCATCGTATTCTCGAAATTGTTCTTCAAAGAATATTCCACGGCGTCACAGGTTTGCTCAATCATGCTTTTGAGCGCTTCCTGCTCGATTTTCGGGAAATTATCCAAGACATAGTCGGCAATATTGCGGCCCGGCTGCGGACGCGAAATCCCCATTCTAACCCGGTTGAACGTCTGCGTTCCCAAATGCTGAATGAGCGATTTGATTCCGTTATGGCCGCCGGCACTACCTTGATAACGAAGCCGGATTTTGCCGACCTCCGTATCCATATCATCGTAAACAATAAGTCCGTCTTCCAAATCCGCTTTGAAATAATCGAGGAACGACCGCACCGACTCGCCGGAAAGATTCATATACGTCATCGGTTTAATCAGCACAACCTTTGTTCCCTGCACATTGCCTTCGCCGACCAGCGCCTTGCATTTGTTTTGTGTCACTGAAATATTCCAGCGCCGCGCCAACTCGTCTATGACCATAAAGCCCACATTATGACGCGTGCTTTGATAAGTTGTGCCGGGATTCCCCAGCCCTACAATCCACTTCATGCTATCCTGCTCTCCAATCTCATATACATACGACTATATTCATTCTACATGATGGACAATATTCCCTGCACGAAAGGAATAAACGGTATCTTCCCCTTCAAGGTCAGATACCGTTTAGCTTCTGCTTTCTTATGCGTGTTCGACCTCATGCATTTGAGCTTCCGTCGAGCGCGATACCGCTTCCTTCGCTTCTACCTCCTGCGCTTCCGCTTCTTCGGCCGTCAGATCCTTCTGAGGCACGAGCACGGTGACAAGGACGGCTGACGGATCGGTAACGATCGTTACTCCAGCCGGAGCTTCAACATCTCCAACGAGATAGCTGCTGCCCATCAGAAGGCCGGTTACGTCAACCGGAATGGAATCCGGAATAGCTGCCGGCAAACAGCGAACTTCCAGTTCATGCAGCAACGCCTGCACAATGCCGCCTTCTCGCTCGCCTTGCGAGTCGCCTACCAGGTCCACGCGGACATGAGCGGTCACTTCCTCGTTCATATTGATCTGATGGAAGTCAACATGAAGCAGTTTATGCGACAGCTTCTCGCGTTGGACTTCCGCAATCATAACCGATTGTTTGCCTGACCCCGGAATTTCCAGGTCAATAACCGCATTCGGGTGGGACCGCAATAGCGCGATCAGCTCCTTCTCCGGAATAGCAACCGAAGTCGAGGAAGCAAGCTGCTTGCCGTATACAACACCTGGCACTTTGCCGCTAGCTCTTAAGCCGCGAAGCTCGCTTTTCATCTGGGTTGTTCTTTGTTCTGCCGTCATTGCTATGGACATCGGGATAGGAACCTCCTAAAAAGTCAATTTCCATATCACTTTGCCCAACTGCTGGAAAACCTATTCTTTCTTGCTTCTTTCTTTCTTCGCTTTCGCTCGCGCACGAATCTTATCCGCGTAGCCAGCTTTATTCTCCTGACGCTCACGCGCAATCGCCAGATCACCGGCAGGAACGTCATGCGTAATCGTCGAACCCGCTACGACATAAGCACCATTGCCAAGCTTCACCGGCGCAATCAGGTTTACGTTGCTGCCGACAAACGCGTTGTCGCCAATTTCCGTAATCGCCTTGTTGAAGCCGTCATAATTGACCGTAATCGCCCCGCAGCCAATATTCACGTCTTTACCGACAATCGCGTCGCCAACATAGCTCAAATGCGACACTTTGCTGCCGTCGCCAAGCGTAGCGTTCTTGAGCTCGACAAAATCGCCGATCTTGCAGCCTTCGCCAAGCTTCGAACCTGGACGCAAGTTCGCGTATGGGCCTACCGTACTGTCTTTGCCAACGATCGAATCGGCAACCGTCGAATACTTAACCGCTGCGCCGTTCTGAATCTCGGAATCCGTAATATCCGCTTGCGGTCCAATGACGCAATCCTCGCCGATCACCGTTTTGCCGCGCAGGACAGTGCCTGGATATATAATGGTGTCCGCCCCAATGCGTACATCTGATTCAATATACGTATTTGCCGGGTCGATAATCGTTACCCCTTCGATCAAATGCTTTCTGTTGATGCGCTCGCGCATGAAGCGTTCTGCTTCCGCCAGTGCTACCCGGTCATTTACGCCAATCGCTTCAGCCACGTCTGCCGTGCAATAAGCCTGTACCGAATCTCCCGCTTTGCGGAAAATACTAACAACGTCAGTCAAATAGTATTCGCCTTGCGCGTTGTCGCTTTTCACTTCCGCTAGAGCAGAGAACAGCTTCTTATTGTCGAAGCAATACGTACCCGTGTTGATTTCCTTCACTGCTGCTTCCTCAGGGGAACAATCCTTCTGCTCGACAATCCGCTCTACCGCGCCGTCAGCACCGCGAATGACGCGGCCGTAACCGGTTGGATTATCAAAAGATGCCGTCAGCACCGTTGCCGCAGCTCCGCTCGACGCATGGAGCGACAGCATCGCTTCAATTGTCTCCGCCTGCACAAGCGGCGTGTCGCCGCAAATCACGATCGTTGTGCCTTCTTCCGATCCCAGAAGCGCTTCCGCTTGACGGACCGCATGGCCTGTTCCAAGCTGCTGCTCCTGCAGCACATATTCCGCACGGTCGCCCAGGTAGCCTTTTACCATTTCCGCGCCATGGCCTACAATAACGACCGTCCGCTCGCTTTTTGCTTCATTCACCGTTTCGAGCACATGCTCGACCATCGGCTTCCCGCTTACTTGATGAAGAACTTTATATAATTTCGATTTCATACGCTTGCCTTGTCCGGCAGCCAGTACAATCGCCATCACTTTCAAAGGTAATTCCTCCTACACCGAATGATTGATAGATATTTATATGCGAACCTTTATAAGCTGGGGAACCGCCCTCTAATGGGCGTCAACCGCCGTTTAAAAGAATATATCCCATTATACGCAAAAAGAAAAGAGAGCCTCTCGGCCCTCTTTCCTGTTTATCCCTGCTGGAACGGCGGAGCCATCCCATGCAAGGGACGCAAGTCCGTTTCTTAAAGGATAGGCTTAAGCTCCTTCTTCAATTGCCACTTCTTCCACTGCCGCACGCTCGTATTCAGCGAGTACAGCAGCTTGGATTTTCTCCCGGGTCGTCGAAGAAATTGGGTGAGCGATATCCCGGAATTCTCCATCTGGGGTACGTTTGCTTGGCATAGCCACAAACATGCCATTGTTACCATCGATGACGCGAATATCGTGAACAACGAATTCATTGTCAATTGTGATAGAAGCAATAGCTTTCATACGCCCTTCCGAATTTACACGGCGGAGTCTGACATCAGTAATTTGCACTTGTGTTCACCACCTTTGCCTATCTGAGACTTGGTGTATACTTCCACACTTTTGTGCAAAATCCTTCTATTTTTTTGGAAAAAAATGCGATATTTAAAATAATTTTTTATGATTAATTATTTTTCGTTACTATTCGACAACAGTCGATGCAATGAGCTCGATTTCGACAAGCACATCCTTCGGAAGCCGCGCTACTTCAACGGCTGAGCGTGCCGGATTATGATCGCCGAAGTAGGAGGAATAGATGCCGTTTACGGTTGCAAACTGATTCATGTCTTTCATAAATACTGTTGCTTTTATAACATTATTTAATGTTATTCCGGCTTCTTCTAACACAGCCTGTAAATTACGGAAAACCTGGTGCGTTTGCTCCTCAATTCCGCCCTCTACCAATTGACCGGATGCATCCAGTGGAATTTGACCCGATGTGAACAGCAGATCCCCGAATTTAATCGCCTGCGAATAGGGCCCGATTGCAGCCGGCGCCTTATCTGTAGCAATTACTTGCAGCTTTTTGCTTGTCATCTTAAATTCCCAACCTTTCAAGTTCTGATTATTTCTGTTTGTTGAAATAGTTGCCCGGAATAACTTTTGTCTGCTTGGTCTTCAAATCTACGGCCGTCAAAGTCGCCAGAGATACATAATCCTCGAGCAGGCGCTCCTCGTGTTCTACTTCGCCGGACTCCACGAATACCCCGACACCTGCTACGGTTGCCTTGAATTCGTACAGCAAATCCATCATCCCTTGAATCGTTCCCCCGGCCTTCATGAAATCATCAATAATAAGAACGCGGGATTGCTCCTTCAGGGCGCGTCTAGCCAGCGACATCGTCTGAATCCGTTTGTTGGAGCCGGAAACGTAGTTGATGCTTACCGCCGAACCTTCCGTTACTTTATTATCGCGTCTAACGATAACGACCGGTATATTGAGGCAGGCAGCCGTTGCGTAAGCAAGCGGAATCCCTTTTGTCTCAACCGTCATAATCACGTCAATATTTCGTTCCGCAAATGCTGTTGCGAACATTCGGCCAATATCGGCGAGCAGCTCCGGTTGCCCCAGCATATCGGTCATATACAAATAACCGCCCGGAAGTACCCTTTCAGGCTGTTCCAGCTGGCGGCAAATGTTGTCCATGATCGATAGAGCTGTAGCGGTATGCATTTTGGGCGTGTATTTAACGCCTCCTGCAGCACCGGCAAGCGTGTTTAATTCACCGAAACCTTCTTCTTCGAAGACTTCTTTTATAATGGCCAAATCTTCACTAATGGAAGACTTCGCAGACTGATAGCGGTCAGCAAATGCTGTGAGCGAAATTAACGTGTGGGGACGACTCAGCAAATATTGCGTCATCTCTACCAGTCTTGCGCTTCGCTTTAATTTTTTCAAAGCCATTCCCCCCACTAAATCCGAATATTATAAAGTCAATATAACATTTTTATACGGATTTAATCAAGAAAAACGTCAGCATTATGTCAGCATTCTTACCACGTAGACTTCTTTACAGAATCCTCGAAGCCCATTATAGATACGTGGAAGCTTGGCTTCCTTCGAGACAAGACCAAAAACAGTTGGTCCGCTGCCCGACATCAGGACGCCGTCAGCGCCTAACTTTTGCATGCTTTCTTTCAGCTGCAGCACTTCCGGATATAAATCCAAGGTCACATTCTCGAGTACATTGCCAAGTCCGGCGCAAATATCCGAGAATGATCCGCGCTCAATCGCCGATACCATCTCTGCCGTGGAAGGATGCTTCTTCAGCTCATTGGCGCGCAGTTTGCCGTATACATCGGCTGTCGATACGTTGATCGGAGGCTTGGCCAATACGACCCAGCATTGCGGCGGGTTGCTGATCCGCTCCAGCTTCTCTCCGCGCCCCGTTGCAATGGCTGTACCGCCAGTAACGCAAAAAGGCACGTCGGAGCCAAGCTCCGCGCCAAGACGGCACAGCTCGTCCTCCGAAATGTTGAGCTGCCAGAGGCGGTTCAATCCGCGCAACGCAGCGGCAGCGTCACTGCTGCCGCCGGCGAGTCCTGCGGCAACCGGTATCTTTTTATCCAAGTGAATATATACGCCCTTGCGGACATCGTAGCGCTCCTTGATCAGACGCGCTGCCTGGAAGGCAAGGTTCTTCTCATCCAGCGGTATGTATCCGGCCTGGCTCGATATAATGATGGTATCCCTCGGCAGCTCCTCCAGCTCCAGACGGTCAGCCAGATCGACCATCGTCATGATCATCTCGACTTCATGGAATCCGTCTTCCCGCTTCCGCAGGACATCGAGCAGCAGATTGATTTTTGCCGGAGCTTTTTCGTAAATTTTCATGGCAAGCTCTCCCGTTCGTTGTTAGCTAAGCAACATTATAACAAACGGGCACAAGAAAAGCTAAGAGGTGAATAGCGGCTTTAAATGCCCGCTCTCTTAGCTTTAAAATGACGGTTATTGCTGTCCGTGCGACTTCGCTGCGGCTTGCTCTGCAAGCTGGATGGCCCGCTTAACCATATTGCCGGCATCCTTCGTGCTGATGCTGCCCCAGCCGCCCTCTTCTACCTTGTTGATGAAGCCAAGATCCTTGGCCAACTCATATTTCAGCTGCTCGGACATTACACTTCTTCTGCGACTCATATCCTCGCACCTCCCGTTCTTAGAAATGATTGTGATTGCGGTATAGTATGCGCCATATTGGACTTCCCTTATGCAGATTACCAGCTGGAAAAAGGACGAAAAAAAACGCGAATCCTGTACGGTTCGCGTTCAAACTTGCTACTTGCATCTATTGTTGAACATGGGTAATTCGGACTTGACCTTCATCATTGCACACGGTCACTTCCACCGACTCTGTCAGTATATCCGCATAACTGTAGGATACGCGCTTAAACGCATGCGACTCCTGGTCCAGTTTGACAATGAAAACAGAAGGGTAGATTTCTTCCAACGTACCGGTACGTTCGATGGTCTTTCGCCGGCCACCGTTAGCTCGAAGACGGATTTTGGAGCCTACATGGGCTTCCAAATTGCGTTTAATTTCCAATAGCGCGTTTTTTGCCATTGTCCACTACCACCTCTTTCCTTGTCCATTATAACCAGAAAGAGGAGGGTTGTCAAATGAAGCAAAATATTATATCAGCGTTCTTATTTTCTTGTCAACGGTGTTTTCACCCATTTTTTCGAATTTGATGCATATTCGGCTAAAAGTTGTGCATATTAAGACGTTATTTTCAAGCTTTCGGTGGATTTGGTCACCTTTTTCGGCTTTGGCAAGCCCATCCGGTGCCTTCCCATCGTCTCAATGCCCCCTACGCCGTCAATCCCGCTGATGGTGCCGTGGATGACATCCGAGAGGTTGATCGATTCGCGAACCGAGGTATAACTTGCCTTGATTGCAATATAAACAGGGTCCAGCGCATGGATCAATATTCTCCCCGGCGAGCTGGCAAAGTTGGAGCCCGACTGCAGCAACGCTTCAAAATGCGATTGGCATGCGCCTGCAACCACAACAAGACCATCCATGTTTTTCTCGTATTGGCGGGCGACGCGTACCGCGTTCACGAAATGCTGCGAATTTTTGTAACTGCTCAGGCTGTACAAATCTTCGCCCTCACGGTTCTTGAGGACACCGTCATGACCGGTGATCACGACGATATCCGGTTTAACTTGCGGCAGCAAGCGGTACAGTAGCTGCGCCATTTGCGATTCGTGAGCATGCACGCCATGTGCAGGTACCTTCATGGTCTGGTACAACTGCATGCTTTTCCGTAAGTAATTCCCGTCTCCGTCAAGATGAAGCACTTTGCCCGGCAATTCAAAATAAGACTGGCCGCTTTGCTGTTGCAAAGTAGTCCGATCATAGCTTGATAATACGGTAAGATGCGCCTTCTCCTGCCGCATCCGTTTTAGCGAGTCATTTACTTTAATCTTCACTTGCTGTCGCGCGCTTGTCGATTCCGGATCGCGAACAACCGACAAGTCGGGAATTGGCGCATCCGCAAGCAATCGGTAATCCGTGCCTTTCAATAATGCTTGTTCGGATCGCATCTCTTCAACTCGGAACAGCACGTCACCGCCATAGGAATTGCGGACGACCAGGTCCCCTTGCTTCATGGGTAAATCACCTCTTCGTCTATCGTATGGGTGGAGAGGGCGGAATGTGCGGAGAAAATTGTATGCTGTTAAAACCGTATGCTTCGGCTGCCGCATTGAGGGACGGGGTAACTCCCAACGGCCACTGTTGCCTGTACATTGCTTGAACTATGCCTCATTGTAGGCAATGTACAGGCAAAGGCGGACGCTCCGCTCCTTATGGGAGTTACCCCTTACCCTCTTGCGGGTAGCCTACGTCTACCATTCCTCCCCACATTCCTTTGGGGAGGCCGTTAGTAACCACGCTGCTTCGCCTTGCGTGGCGTTTAAGTAGCACCGGCTACTCTGTTAGCCTGTTCAATTTATTGGCGCGCTTGAGGCGCGCCCACGTAGAAGGACGGCTCAGCACCAAGCAGGGTGCTACTCTCATCAAAGCATATTAGCGAAATTACATATTGCCCGGGTAATCAATAACAACTTCGTCTAAGTGAGGCATCTCACTAGACTAAAGTTAAATGAGCTAGCTAGCTAGTTAGTAGGTTGGCGTTCAGCTGTTGCTGCGGATAAAGCTTGTTGCAGGCTTTTTGCCTGCTGCAACAGCTAGATGGGCGCGTGGGGCGGCGAGCGAGCGGTCTTGCAGGCTCTTTGCCTGCTGCAAGAGCTGGATGGGCGCACGGGGTGGCGCGTGAGCGCTGTTGCAGGCTTTTTGCCTGCTGCATGGGCTGGTTTGGTGCGCGGGGAGACGGGTGAGCGCTGTTGCAGGCTTTTTGCCTGCTGCGTGGGCTGGTTTGGTGTGCGGGGAGACGAGTGAGCGCTGTTGCAGGCTAATCGCCTGCTGCAGCCATCAAAAAAAATCGGCGGCGATAAACGCTCGCCGCCGACCAAACTACCGCCAGCCCGCCGCCAAGAAGGCGCGGCTGATGCGGGCGAATTCGTCGAGGGACAAAGTCTCCCCTCGACGAACAGGATCAATCTCGCAGCTGATCAGCAGCTGCGTCATTTCCTCGCGGCGTTCTTTGCCCACGAACGCCGTCAAATTGTTCGCCAGCGTCTTGCGGCGCTGGGCGAAGCTTGCCTGGACGATGCGGAAGAAATGCGCCTCGTCCTCGACCTCTACCGGCGGTTTCTCGCGCACCGCCAGCTTAATGACAGCCGAGTCCACATTCGGCTGCGGAATAAACACCGTATGCGGCACGATGCAGACAAGCTGCGGCTCGCAGTAATACTGCACCGCTACGCTTAAGCTGCCGTACTCCTTGCCGCCCGGCTTTGCCGCCATCCGTTCCGCTACTTCCTTCTGAATCATCACGACGATGTTCTCGAGCGGCAACCGCTCCTCGAGCAGCTTCATCAGAATCGGAGTCGTCACGTAATACGGCAGATTCGCCACGACGCTCACGCCGGTCACGCCTTCGAAGCGCTCTTCGAACAGCTTTTTCAAATCCAGCTTCAGCACGTCGCCATGCACAACCTCTACATGCTCTTCGCCCGCCAGAATATCGCCCAGAATCGGAATAAGGCGGTTGTCGATCTCTATAGCCGTTACCGTACCTGCTGCAGCAGCCAGATGCTGCGTCAGCGCGCCAATGCCCGGTCCAATCTCAAGAGCGCCTTTCGTTTTGTCCAGCCCTGCCGCATTTACGATTTTGTGCAAAATATTTTGATCAATCAGGAAATTCTGGCCCAAGCTCTTCTTAAACGAGAAGCCATACTTCGCGATAATTTCTTTCGTCCGTTTCGGCGTTGCTACTTCAATCGCCTTTATGTCGTTTCCGCTCATCCTTACTCACTCCTGTCCCTGTTCCATCTTGCGCAAAGCTTCAGCAAACTCTTCGCGGGAAATACGGAAGCTTGTGCACCGTTTGAAAAACTGCTTGCCGTTCGCATATCCAATCCCAAGCAGCTTCCCCATCACGAGACGCCTATTCGCCGCATCCGCATGAACAATAAGACCCGCTTCCATCAGGTCCTCCCACGTAATATCCCCTTCTCCGGCCGACTCTTCCGTCCGTAGCTCGGAGAGTGCCTGACGAATCGCTTCCGGACTTGCGTTCTCAATTCCGATATCGCCTTTGTACATCGCCTTCTCCTGCGGCAGAAAAGCATGTTTGCAGCCCGGCACGCGCCGTGCGACAATTTTGCGTATTCTCTCGCCCGCATGATCAGGATCCGTAAATATAATAACGCCTCTGCGTTCCATCGCCAGTTCGATTCGGCGCAGCACATCCTCACCAATCGCAGAACCATTAGTTTCAATGGTATCGGCTTCAACCGCCCGCTTCACGGCGACGGTATCATCTTTGCCTTCCACCACAATAATTTCCTTAATCACAAGAAGACATCCCTTTCTCCAGCAACTTTCTCGCTTCTCGTACCGTCAAAGTATATGCAGCCTGCTAAGCCTTAAGCAAGCAAAAAGAAGAGGCAGCTGCCTCTTCTTATAATGGCATATTTATTAATGAATTACGATAGCATGAAGCCATTAGCTTGCGCTTGGCTTGGTTGGTCCAAGCACATACACGGTATAACCTTTTTTCCGTCCGAACTTGTTGGCATAACTTGTGCTGTCAAAGTAAACGTCAATCTTGTTGCCATTGATCGCACTGCCTGTATCCTCCGCTCTGCGGAAACCGATGCCTTCGATATAGACCCACCAGCCGATTGGGATAACATCCGGATCGACCGCAATCGTGCGGCCTTCCTGCACTCTAGCGCCGGAAGCCGTAATGCCGTATCCCGGATGATCTTCATCTTTGCCCGTTGAGGCTACACCTGCCGAATAAGCGGTTAAGGTTACATTTTTCAAAATCTTCTTAGGTTTAAAAGTCACGCCGCTCTTCGTATACGAGACCGTACTTGTGCTGGAGAGCGTATGTACGTCTTTCTTCGAGCCAATGGCTACAACCTGACTAACCGTATGCTTCTCAACAACCTTGTCGACCAGCTTCGAGGAGACGAGAACGCCATTCTCGTACTTCTTCTCTACTCGCTCAACGACGAGGCCGTTCTTGCCGGTTTGCACCAGCTTTTCCTTCCCTTTCTCAAGGGTTGGATCTTGCTTCTTCACGATCGAGAACGGCAAAGTCCGTTCTGTCTCCGACACTTTGGTATCGACGCGGGTAACGGTAACCGTCATTGCTTTCGAAACCGCCGCATTCAGAGACGGGGTAACCCTATCTTGATCGCGAACAGGAATATTTAATTTCCCGATCGCCGCCTGTACTGTTTTCTCTGTCGTGTACACCGTCGATGTTTTGCCATCCGCTCTTACGGTAACCGGAACCGCGACCTTAATCTCAATGCGGTCTCCGTCTTTGATGGACGCATTCAGAGGATGAGAAACCTCGTCATATGGTCCTACCGTTATAGCTTGTTCATCCAGTAGGCGTTGCAGGACCCATTGTTTTGTCTTCACAACGGTCTCTTGTCCATTCACTACTACGGATACGCTTTTATCAGCCGTTCCGTACAACAACACCAAAAACATGAAAGTCATAGCGATTGAGATAATTGCACTCAGAACAATTAAACGCAAATTTTCATGCTTCCATCGCATTGCGAAAGTCATGCTGGATGATCGCTTCCCATGGGTCTCCTTAGCTTGGATCATTCCCACTTCTATCGGTCCTCCTTACATAGCCCCGCCGCCAAACTGTTACGCATGATACAATTGACGCGACTATTAAGTATATTGGTCAGCAATACGATCTTTTACCTCCGCATCTACCCCGCCATAGGCTATTTCCGCTTGACCGAAAATAAAAAGAAGCCTTCGACAGAGGATCTGATCGTGGCTTCCTGGGCAGTTAACCGTTTCAGGAAAAGGTAAATACACGAGGTTGATCGCTCTCTATACGCGCTTACGAGGTTAGCTGACGGGTTCGGGCGAGAGAGCTGCCCTATCCGCGGATCGAATGCTCATGGCAATCGCCGCAAAATTCACCCCTGAAGAATTCATGCGCCGCTGATGTCGTAGACGTCTTACTCATTCATCAGCTGACGTTGGTTCCCCCGTTCTCCGGTCCCCGGAGATTAAGCGTAAACTGGAAATCCAATACAAAAGGTAAAGCTCTGAGAAAAATCATACCTTCCTGACCACACAATTGTAAAGATCCGTTAAAAGACGATTTTAACGAAATTTTAGCATTCTGAAGGCAAAATAGGGCGATTCCAACAAGTAAAAAGAGTTTTATCGCCGCTATAGTCTTTATTTCAGCGGTTTTAGACCATTTTTAAACAATACCAAAACATTTTTTACCGTTTGTGCTTGTAATAACAGCGATTTCCTCCTTAGATTTTCCTGTTATTTCGGCAACCGTGTCTGCTACTAACGACACATAAGAGCTCTCATTTCGCTTCCCTCTGAATGGGTGGGGAGCCAAATATGGGGAGTCCGTTTCGATAAGCAAACGATCCAGCGGAACCTTTGCAAGCACCTCTTTTGGCACCCTTGCATTTTTAAAAGTGACCGGTCCGCCAAACGAAATATAAAAGTTCATATCCAGACATAATTTAGCTGTTTCCCAGCTTCCCGAGTAGCAGTGCATAACCCCTCCGACTTCAGAAGCTTTTTCCTCTCTCAGGATACGGACGATATCCTCGTGAGCATCGCGGTTGTGGATGACAATCGGTTTCCCAAGCTTCCGGGCAAGACGGATCTGCTCCCGAAAGACCCGATGCTGGACTTCCTTCGGCGAAGTATCCCAATGATAATCCAGCCCAATTTCCCCGATTGCAACAACCTTTGGATGGGAGCAAAGCTGCTCGATCCACTCCAAGTCCCCCGGTTCCATAAATACGCTGTCTACCGGATGCCAGCCAATTGCCGCATAGATAAAATCATATTTTTCCGCTAGCTCCATCGTTGTCGGAATCGTCTCCCGGTTAAAGCCGATATTGATCATCAGATCGACGCCGGCCGCACGCGCTCTTTCGATAACTTCGGTACGGTCGCTGTCGAATTGTGAAGCATCAAGATGGGTATGTGTGTCGAATAAAGATATCATGTTACGCTGTATTCTCCTTCTATATAAACACTTATATTTTGAATAACTCTCTTACGGGAGGGCTCAACTTGTCAGCGGCAGCCAGGAGAGGCTCGATCGGATAATAAATATGATATTGTCCTTGATGCAACCCGCTGATCGAACGGACAATGTCGGATTTCACCGATATTTCGCTTAAGTTGTTATCGTCATTCAGCAGCAGAATCGGCGCTTTCTCCTCTTTCCCGCCTTTTTTCGCATCAGGTCGATAGATGTCGTATGGCTGGTCGAACGGAAAATCAATCTCCATATGATAGTCCGGATTAAGCCCCATCGCAATAAACTCGCGGGCAGCTTCTTCTAATAAAGAGTCCCCCGGATCATCTAGCGTAATGTATTTGTATAACCGCCGATTGAGGAAGCGGTCGCACAGTTCGGCAAGCAGCATGTCCTCTTCTTCGGTCCAGAACGAGAAGATCGTCTGCATATAAGCCTCATCCAGCTTCAAATAATCCGCTACCGTTATCGTACCGTCCAGCAGCTTATTGATCGGCCCGGGCAGCCAGGTGAACGTATAGCCGTTCTCGTATAGTTCCTTAGCTCTGCGGGTAATCTGCCGCAATATAATTTCCGAGCTCCTTGTAACCGGATGGAAATAAATTTGCCAATACATTTGATAACGGGACATTAAATAATGCTCGATAGCATGCATCCCGCTTTCCTTCACCACGATCTTCCCCTGGACAGGACGAAGAACGCGCAAAATCCGCTCCAGATCAAAGTTGCCGTAATGGACCCCCGTGAAATAGGCATCCCGAAGCAAATAGTCCATTCGGTCTGCGTCCATCTGACTGGAGATCAAGCTAACGACGATCGGATTCGGGTAGGTCTTCCTAATCACCGAGGCCACCTTCTCGGGGAACTCCTCCGATACGCGGCGCAACACCCGATTTACTTCCGTATCCTCCTGCAGAATCGCACAAGTCCACTCTTCATGATGCGTATCGAATACCTGCTCCAGCGAATGGGAGAATGGTCCATGGCCGACATCGTGCAATAAAGCCGCACAAAGCGCCAATAGCCTTTCCTCCTTCGGCCAATCCGGATATTCATTGCGTTCAAACTGCGAGATGATCTTCCTTGTTATCTCATATACCCCAAGCGAATGGGAAAACCGGCTGTGTTCTGCGCCATGAAACGTCAGATAAGAGGTTCCAAGCTGGCGAATGCGCCGAAGTCTTTGAAATTCCTTCGTATTAATTAAATCCCATATCGTTTGATCCTGGACATAAATATATTTATGCACGGGGTCCTTAAAAACTTTCTCTTCGGCCAGCTGCTGATTCATTCGCCAATCAACTCCTTTGTTCATGGTTTCGACACAAAACAATGATAGAATGTCGAATAGTGTCGTATTGTAGTTTCCAAATTGTCGAAGCTGTTGTATTCTATAGTAAGATTAATATGACCTTGCTGTAGAGTCAAATTCCTACAATTAGAGGTCTAGTGCGCTCTATTAAGTAGTTTCTCAGTTGACTATTATGGGAAACGTTGGTATTATAGTAGCCATAAAAAGAAAAACTATGTCGAATAGTGACGAAATGTAATTTCCTGAGAGGAGAAACAAAATCATGATGAAATCAACTGGTATTGTTCGTAAAGTCGACGAATTGGGTCGTGTTGTTATACCTATCGAATTGCGCCGTACATTGGGTATTGGCGAGAAGGATGCTCTGGAGATCTATGTAGACGGCGAGCGCATCATGCTTAAGAAATATGAGCCAGCTTGTATCTTCTGTGGCAATGCAGAGAACGTTTCTTACTTCAAAGGCAAAATTGTTTGCCATATTTGTTTATCTGAGATGCCTACTCCTGTGACAAAATAAGATTTATAGGTTATAATAGAAATACACCAACTTGTTAATTCTAACCTTTTTATACTCCTTGATGCCTTCCTGTGCTAGAACCCGGCCAGGAAGGTCTTTTTTTTTTGCGCAAATAACGCAGTAAACTATCTGTTCACTGCGTTATAGACTTCGCGTTTTGGTAGACCGCGGTCAAGCGCCGCTTTTTTTATCGCTTCTTTACGGTCATTGCCTTCCTTCTCATAATGGTCCACATGCTCTTCAAGCTCAAGCGATGCCCACCAGCTCTCTCCGCTTTGCGCGTGATCTCCAGCACCTGCAACGGCTCCCTCAATAATAAGGCAATACTCGCCAAGCGGCGGATGCTCTTCTAGAAAAGCAAGACATTCCGATATCGTTCCTCGCGCAGCTTCCTCATGGCGCTTCGTCAACTCTCTCACCATTGCTATTTTGCGGTCGCCCCAATGCTCCAACATGGCATCCAGTGTTTTTTTGAGGCGGTGAGGAGACTCATACATCATTAAAGTCCCTTCCTGATACTGCAGACGCTTCAACCACTCGCCAAGAGATTTCTTCTCTCTCGGTGGAAATCCGGTGAACATGAATTGTTCAGTCGGCAGACCCGATATGATCAGTGCCGATAATGCAGCATTAGCGCCTGGAATAGGTACAACCGTTATCCCTTGTTCTACGGCATCCGCAACCAGATCCGCTCCAGGATCGCTAACGGCCGGTAATCCGGCGTCGCTGACAAGCGCAATAGATTGCCCTTCCGTCAATAAACGGATAAGCTCGCTTCCGCTCGCCTGTTTATTATGTTCATGATAGCTGACCAGTCGGGTAGAGATTTCGAAATGGGTAAGCAGCTTGCGTGTTTGCCTCGTATCTTCCGCGGCAATAAGCTGTACCTCCTTTAACGTTCGAATCGCCCGGAACGTCATATCCTCCAGATTGCCGATTGGGGTAGCGACTAAATAAAGGGTTCCATAACCTCCGGCAACCTGATCCTTGAAACTTTTCTGTACTTGTACCATCTGCATGCTCCTTCTCCACTACAAAAGCAGCTGTCTATTATTCATATACGAAATACGGAGGCAGTAGCCGAAGTTCCGGCTTGCCATCGCGTATGGCTTCAATTAACACCATATTAGCTTCTCCACGCGCGTTGGGATGAATAAACTGCACTCGCTTGGGTTCAAGACGATATTTTCTCATCGCTTCTATGATATCGATAAATCGGGATGGCCGATGGACCATTGCTACTTTACCGCCAGAACGGACTAATCCGGCACAAGCATGGACAACATCATCCAGCGTGCAATGTACCTCATGGCGAGCGATTGCGTAATGCTCGTTAGGATTTGAATCGCCGGCTTTTACCGCCATGTATGGAGGATTGACCGTAACGGCGTCATAAATACCATTACCCGCTTCTTTCATGTATATTTTCAGATCCGCTTCAATAATCGAAATTTGATCGGACAACCCATTCATCTCTACACTGCGCCTTGCCATGTCTGCCAGCCTTGGCTGTATTTCTACGGCATCTATTTTAGCGTCAGTTCTCGTCGTCAGCAGCATCGGAATAACGCCGTTGCCGGAACATAGATCAAGAATTCGGCCGCGCTTTGGAATCGTAGCAAACTTGGACAACAGCACCGCGTCCAAAGAGAAGCTGAACACTTCCCGACTTTGGATAATGCGAAGCCCCGTCTCCGTCATCAGATCATCGATTCGTTCATTGGGTTCCAGTTGTACATCCTGCACTTTAGATCTAACTCCCCTAACATAAAGATACCGTCCTCAGACAGCCAAGGACGGTATGCATACAATGTTCTGTTATTTATTTAGGAAGGATAAGCAGAACAAGCAATCGCCTTCCGTCCGCAAATGCCCGTAATAGACGTTGCAAATGTGGAATCCTTCGTGATACAGCCTAGCCAAGTTATCATGCGCCTCACCGACGAGACCGGCTTGCTGTGATGTATCGTTAACCGTATCTTCCTCCGCATGCACTGCAACCTCGCGTCGGGCAGGCTGAGCAGCTTGTCCTTCGCTACGATTGGCAGCAGACTTTGGCTTCGGCGACGTCTCACGTTTCAATATTTTGCGCAGCTGTTCGTTTTCCATACTGAGCTGCTGATTTTCTTCCAGCAGTTCTTTGACCCGCTGCTTCAGAACGCCCAGATGAACATGGAAATCGCCCATCCGGCTTTCTAATTCATCCATTTGATTAAAGATTTCTTTGTTCTCCAAGCTTTCACCCCAGAGCTTTCAAACGTAGTCGTTCAATTTTCCTTCACAACCACATCGTCGAGCGGCAGCTCCTTCGGTTTACCCGACACATCGAACAACTGCACGTACACAGACTTCGTGGAAGCGTTGATGCCCGTTACTTTGCCTTCGCCATAAGACGTGACGACGATTTTACCTACGGCAGGTAGTTCCTCCCGCACGCTTTCGTAATTGTCATGCTCATATTTCAAGCAGCACATAAGACGGCCGCATAACCCCGAGATCTTCGTAGGATTGAGCGATAAGTTCTGATCCTTAGCCATTTTGATCGATACGGGTTCGAAATCTCCAAGCCAAGACGAGCAGCATAATACGCGCCCGCATGGCCCGATGCCTCCCAGCATCTTCGCTTCATCGCGTACACCGATTTGCCTAAGCTCGATCCGTGTACGGAATACGCTGGCCAAATCTTTGACAAGCTCCCGGAAATCAACTCTTCCTTCAGCCGTAAAGTAGAAAATTATTTTGTTGCGGTCAAACGTGAACTCCACGTCAACCAACTTCATCTTAAGCTGATGATCTCTTATCTTGTCCAAACAAGTAGAAAAAGCGTTTTTCGCGGCGGCACGATTCTCCTCCACGACCTTCGCATCTACATCGCTGGCAATTCGAATCACCTTTTTGAGCGGAAGGACGACGTCTGCTTCACCGACTTCTTTCTGTCCAACCACGACCTTACCATATTCGATCCCCCTGGCCGTTTCGACAATAACATGCTGGTCCTTGTCCACGGGGTGCAGGGCTGGATCAAAGTAATAAATCTTGCCCGCTTTCTTAAAGCGGACACCGACAACGTTATACAAGGATTTAGCCCTCCTGTAGGTTTACCAATAGTTGCTCGATAGCAAGCTGCGGCGATACGTTAGCACGTATTCGCTTACCCGCTTCCAGCGTATGCTCGATGCAAGAGATCCAACTCTCGGTCGGGCGGTTGAACGCATGCTTGCTGATCCAATCCAACTGATCTATATAAACAATACTTTCCTGCCTTCCGGCCTGAAATTGAATCATGTCTTTGAACCATAATACCAATAGGGACAACAAGAGTTGAGCCTCACTAGCCAGGTCCGTTTTGAAAAATTGCTGCTGGGCGGTGATCATCCCCGCGGTGAATCGGGTCAGACTCTCCTTCCCTAATTGTATCACTACGTTTCTGATTTCTGCAAACTGATTCTGTTGGATAATCTCTCTAGCACCATCCAGTCCAGAACTAAGTTGCACAGCCGCACGCGCAAGAAGCGGCGATGATCCTTCATCCACTAATGTCTGCAGCATCTCGCTTGCGGAGAATGGAAGAAACGGCACCCACTGCGCTCTGGATCGAATGGTTGGTAGTACGGCTTGTCCATTATCCGTAATCAGGATTGCAACAATTGGAGAAAGCGGCTCTTCCAGAAATTTAAGCAGACTGTTTGCCGCCTGTTGAGTCATCTTTTCTGCACGTTCGACAATATATATCTTACGTGAAGTTCCGCTTCCCCGGTAGGCAAGCTCCCTTTGAAGTTCGCGGATTTGATCGATCTTAATCGATTGCCCGTCCGGCGTTATGGTAAGCAGGTCAGGCTGGTTTCCGTTATCGAACTTACGGCACTCCAGGCAATGATCGCAAGCATCGTCTCCGCCGGCCGTACAAAACAGCGCTTTTGCGAAAGCTCTTGCCATAGCTTTTCTTCCGGTTCCGGAAGGACCGTAGAACAAATAAGCATGCGATACCTTTCCGCTCTGCAGCGCATGCTTCAATATTCGTTTCGCTTTCCATTGGCCGGCTATTTGTTCCATGCTCATTGCTGCTTCCTAACCTTTCTTAACCTTGTCTAAAACAATAAATTCATAAGCAGCCCGCGAATTTCTCCGAGGCGGCCAAGCAGTTCAATTCTGCCTTGTTCCGTCTCCAGCAGTTCCTCTGCCATCGATACAAGCGCCGAATCAATCTCATCCAGCAGCTTGTATCGCTTCGTCCGTCCTCTTCGATCAAAACCGCGCAGCTCCTTCAGCCCAATCCCGCGTTTTACCGTATCCTCAAGGAACCGCTTCACCATTTGCCGGTACATCTTGAGTTCGCGAACCGTCATGGTTCTGGCCAAACGTTCGCCTTGGTTATGAATCTCCGTAAGCTTCTGCTGCAGCTGTTCCTGGGTCCGCAAATTATCTTGCTGGATCATCGCATCGGAGAAGCTTCTAACCTGCGCAGGTTTCGCAGCTGTATCTCCGCCTGTACGGTTCTGTCCAAGCGGACGCCAGCTTTGATCGATTTTCATCGCTTAACACGTCCCATCAGAAATGTTCGAATCGCTCAACAGGAACTACAAATACGGCTGCTCCCCCTACTTGCACTTCTACAGGGAAAGGAATATACGAATCGGTTGAACCTCCGATTGGAGATACCGGTGTCACAAGCTGATCTCTCACCTTGCAGTTCGAACTGATGACCTGCAATACTTCATGTACGCGCTCATCTTCAATACCGATCATAAAGGTCGTATTGCCGGCACGAAGGAATCCCCCCGTACTTGCAAGTTTGGTTGCACGGAATCCATCCTTTACAAGAGCATTCGACAAACGGTTGCTATCCTTATCTTGTACAATCGCAATGACTAATTTCATCCTCATTCCTCCCAATAGGTTAATAGAACAGGCACGAGTCATTCTAATGTTGTTTATTGCACATCGGCTGCGAAAAACCCTCTAAATCTGCGGTCAATCGTCAAAATAACTTCTTCCAGCACGACATTTGCCTCTTTCCCCGCATCTACCTGCACGATCCGTTCCGGGAACTGCTCAAGCAGCATCCGGTACCCTTCCCGCACGCGTTCGTGAAAAGCAAGCGACTCCAGATCCAGGCGGTTCACTTCGCGCGTTCCCGCTGCCTGAATCCTAGCTAGGCCAATCTCCGGTTCAATATCCATATAGATAGTAAGCTGCGGCATCGCACCCTCTATCGCAAACCGGTTGATTGACCAGACATCATCCATTCCAAGCCCTCTGGCATGGCCTTGATAGGCAAGGCTACTATCAACGAATCGGTCACAAATAACGACCTGACCGTCCGCTAAAGCCGGCATCACTTTTTCCACCAAATGCTGACGCCTTGCTGCCGCGTATAGTAGCGCTTCCGTTCTGGCATCCATACTTGTGTGGCTGCGGTCCAATATTACGGAGCGTATTTGCTCCGCAATCGGAATGCCGCCCGGCTCGCGAGTCGTCATAACGGTTTTGCCTCGCTGCTGCATCGTATGCGACAGCTGCTGAATCAGTGTTGTTTTGCCGGCTCCTTCGCCGCCTTCTATAGTTATAAAGATTCCCTTATTCAACCTCGTATGGCTCCTACTCAAACTATATTTGTGTATTATTACTATTCTAACAAAGCGACTATCCTTGTACAATGAATTTTGACTAATTACCGGGATATACGGCAATCGTCTGCATTGAATTGTCAACTGCACCCTGAAATTTGACACCCGTCCCGGTTAATGTCGAAATGTAGCTGATCAGCTCCTTCGTCAACGTTTCACCCGGATAAATAACCGGGATGCCAGGGGGATAAGGTATAACCATCTCTGCTGCCTCTAATCCTTCCGCTTCATCAAGCGGTATTCGATGATGCTCCCTCTTTTTCCGGTTCCATTCTACCGGTTTTAGACGGCTTGACGTTCCATTACCCCAAAATAAGCCTGCCGAAACTTTTAACTCTTTATTCTTAAAAGGTTTCGTCTCAATAAACCTTTCGATTCTAGCGCATGCATCCTGAAGCTTTAATCTATTACTTTCTCCTGTACGGCTTCCCCATACAAGAACTACATGTCTAAGATCGGCCATTTCGGCCCAGCAACCATACTCTTCAAACATTTTTTGCAGCTCGAATCCGGTGAGTGTTCCCGTACTATCTCTGAGCACGATTCGTAGCGGATCCAATTGATCGTATGCAGCTGATTTGGAATCTAACTGAAGCACCTTAATTAGTCGATCCTCATGAGCCAACCACTTGCGAAAAGCTTCTGCGGAAGCCACCCCAGGCTCAAACCAATCGGATTGGTAACGGTCCACCATCACTCTTGCAACATCAAGAGAAGCCATGATCGGGAAAGAAGGGCTTGAGCTCTGAACAGCCGACAGCACTTCCCTCAAAGAATCTCTCGAAATTCGATTGCCCTGTACATGAAGCATGGCGCCCATCGTAAGCGCCGACAACGTCTTATGAGTGGATTGTACAACCGCATCCGCACCTGCCTGCAAAGCAGACATCGGAAATGCAGGATGGAAGCCGTAATGGGCACCATGAGCTTCATCTATTAATAGCGGCTTATTATATTGGTGTAAAAGATCCGCATATCTGGATAGGTTCGTGCTCATCCCATAATAATTGGGATTGGTCAGCATAACGCCTTTAGCCTCCGGATACAACTTAAGCGCTTGTTCAATCTCTTCGATAGACGGAATAGTAGATAGACCTGTCTCCTCGTCAATCTGAGGCATAAGGAATACGGCTTTAGCTCCTGCCAGCTTAAGTCCGTTTATAACCGATTTATGAACATTGCGCTGTACAAGAATCAGATCGCCTGGCTCGCATACGGCAAGAATCATCGCAAGATTCCCTGACGTACTCCCACCTACGAGAAAAAAAGTCTCCTCCGCTCCGAAACATTGGGCAGCAAGTTTCTGGGCCTCACCTATGGATGCCTCCGGATGATGCAGATCATCCGTCGTCGACAGTTCGGTAACATCCAGCTTCATAATGGTAGACAACCATTTGTTTTCTATGGAAGACTCTAAATTATATACTTGCCCATAGCCATGTCCCGGCACATGAAACCCAACCGGACCTGACTCATAATGCTTAACTAACGCATCAAATAAAGGGGCTTGCAAACGATTCATACGAAGTTACCTTCTATCTATTTTTCATCTATTGTACCGCACAAAAAAAAGAGCGGCATCCTATTATAGATTCCGCTCAGGCGTTTTTTTCGATAAAGATCTGTTTCATCTGATGAATAAAGAAAGGATATTTCGCATCTTTCACATCTGTGTGAACCATCTCGGATTCACAGGTCTCGCAAATAAACTCGGACACGATGCGGATTCCTTCTCCTTCCGCTTTGTGTTCCCCGCAAATAATGCAATGAAGCTCGCGATCTTCTACCATGGTTATCCCGCCTTTCTGTCAACCTATATAGCTATTATTATGGCATATATTCTATCGGTTTATACTTGTTTCATAGCCCATTTCAAATATTTATATATCGTATGCGGCATGCGCCTAATTGGTGAATCCGAATTTGCCGATATACTACATGAGTAATTAAGAAAGGATGTTCATCATGCGTCAAACGTTATTAGAGCAGCAGGCAGCAACGATTTATCAATATAAGCTTATTCGGAGAAAAGTAATTCGCCCGGAGCTAGTATACAGCCATATCCTAATTGCAGCTATACTGCTGGCCTTTCAACTACTTATGTTCGGCATGAACGGCCTCTTCAGCTGGCTCTTCGGCTTTGCCATCATCCAAGTGATCCATCTTATTATCCTCCTGCTTGCTTTTATTCGAGTCGAGGATGCGGTTGACCGACGCTGGATATGGGGGATAACGCCTCCTTGGTTTGGTTTCAAACCCGCAAACGATATTCGCCTTGGGTTATACCGCCGGGTACACCGACACCTCTTCTGGATCGGCTTATGCGCAATCTCCATCTTGTATCCTTGGATTGATCCTTCACTTTTCATTAGCATCCTCTGCTGGCATTTATGGCTCATCATCCCCCGCATGCTGTTATCCCTTGCTTTCCGCAAGCAACGCATAGACGGCATACTCCGCCTCCAAATAAACGAAGCATCTTATTATCATCAATAAAACAAAAAAGCCTGCCGCATAATGCGGCAGGCTCTTCAGTGCTTGGCGACGTCCTACTCTCCCAGGACCCTGCGGTCC
>NZ_BSSQ01000021.1:1630-2905 GCF_030161375.1 Paenibacillus glycanilyticus | reverse complement strand
AGATCTACACTATCCTCTTCGTCGGCAGCGTCAGATGTGTATAAGAGACAGTTATTAGGTTAAGCTAATAAGAGCGCACGGAGGATGCCTAGGCACTAGGAGCCGAAGAAGGACGTGGCGAACAACGAAACTGCCTCGGGGAGCGGTAAGCACGCATTGATCCGGGGATGTCCGAATGGGGAAACCCGGCTGTCGTAATGGACAGTCACTGTTAACTGAATACATAGGTTAACAAGAGGCACACCAGGGGAACTGAAACATCTAAGTACCCTGAGGAAGAGAAAACAAAAGTGATTCCGTCAGTAGCGGCGAGCGAACGCGGATTAGCCCAAACCAAGGAGCTTGCTTCTTGGGGTTGTAGGACGTCTCACATGGAGTTACAAAGTTGTAGATTAAACGAAGAGGTCTGGAAAGGCCCGCCAAAGAAGGTAAAAGCCCTGTAATTGAAAGTCTGCAGCCTCCGAGACGGATCCTGAGTACGGCGGGACACGTGAAACCCCGTCGGAATCCGGCAGGACCATCTGCCAAGGCTAAATACTCCCTAGTGACCGATAGTGAAGCAGTACCGTGAGGGAAAGGTGAAAAGCACCGCGGGAGCGGAGTGAAAAAGAACCTGAAACCGTGCGCTTACAAAAAGTCAGAGCCCGTTAAAAGGGTGATGGCGTGCCTTTTGTAGAATGAACCGGCGAGTTACGTTCACGTGCAAGGTTAAGTCGGGAAGACGGAGCCGCAGCGAAAGCGAGTCTGAATAGGGCGAATTGAGTACGTGGTCGTAGACCCGAAACCGTGTGATCTACCCCTGTCCAGGGTGAAGGTGCGGTAACACGCACTGGAGGCCCGAACCCACGAATGTTGAAAAATTCGGGGATGAGGTGGGGGTAGCGGAGAAATTCCAATCGAACTCGGAGATAGCTGGTTCTCCCCGAAATAGCTTTAGGGCTAGCCTCGGTTAAGAGTGTCGTGGAGGTAGAGCACTGATTGGGTGCGGGGCCCGCCAAGGGTTACCAAGTCCAGTCAAACTCCGAATGCCATAGACATGTTTACCGGGAGTCAGACAGTGAGTGCTAAGATCCATTGTCAAGAGGGAAACAGCCCAGATCATCAGCTAAGGTCCCCAAGTGTGTGTTAAGTGGGAAAGGATGTGGAGTTGCAAAGACAACCAGGATGTTGGCTTAGAAGCAGCCACCATTTAAAGAGTGCGTAATAGCTCACTGGTCGAGTGACTCTGCGCCGAAAATGTAACGGGGCTAAACACACCACCGAAGCTATGGCATG
>NZ_BSSQ01000021.1:0-1617 GCF_030161375.1 Paenibacillus glycanilyticus | reverse complement strand
CAAGTGAGAATGCCGGTATGAGTAACGAAAAGACAAGTGAGAATCTTGTCCGCCGAAAGCCTAAGGGTTCCTGAGGAAGGCTCGTCCACTCAGGGTAAGTCGGGACCTAACGCGAGGCCGAAAGGCGTAGTGGAAGGACAACAGGTTGAAATTCCTGTACCACCGAAGATTGTTTGAGCAATGGGGTGACACAGAAGGGCAGTGACGCGGACTGATGGAATAGTCCGTCCAAGCAGTGAGGCAGAGTTGTAGGCAAATCCGCAACTCGCGTAAGCTAGGCTGTGATGGGGAGCGAAAATTGCAGTAGCGAAGGTCATGTACTCCGGCTGTCAAGAAAAGCCTCTAGTTAGATCTAGGTGCCCGTACCGCAAACCGACACAGGTAGGCGAGCAGAGCATGCTAAGGCGCGCGGAAGAACTCTCGTTAAGGAACTCGGCAAAATGACCCCGTAACTTCGGGAGAAGGGGTGCCTCGGTAGGGTGAATAGCCCGAGGGGGCCGCAGTGAAAAGGCCCAAGCGACTGTTTAGCAAAAACACAGGTCTGTGCGAAGCCGTAAGGCGAAGTATACGGGCTGACGCCTGCCCGGTGCTGGAAGGTTAAGGGGAGCGGTTAGGAGCAATCCGAAGCTGTGAACCGAAGCCCCAGTAAACGGCGGCCGTAACTATAACGGTCCTAAGGTAGCGAAATTCCTTGTCAGGTAAATTCTGACCCGCACGAATGGCGTAACGACTTGGGCGCTGTCTCAACGAGAGATCCGGTGAAATTTTAATACCTGTGAAGATGCAGGTTACCCGCGACAAGACGGAAAGACCCCATGGAGCTTTACTGCAGCTTGATATTGGACTTTGGTACGATCTGTACAGGATAGGTGGGAGCCTTGGAAGCATGAGCGCCAGCTTGTGTGGAGGCATCGTTGGGATACCACCCTGATCGTATCGGAGTTCTAACCTGGAACCGTGAAACCGGTTCGGGGACCGTGTCAGGTGGGCAGTTTGACTGGGGCGGTCGCCTCCTAAAATGTAACGGAGGCGCCCAAAGGTTCCCTCAGAATGGTTGGAAATCATTCGGAGAGTGCAAAGGCATAAGGGAGCTTGACTGCGAGACCAACAAGTCGAGCAGGGACGAAAGTCGGGCTTAGTGATCCGGTGGTACCGAATGGAAGGGCCATCGCTCAACGGATAAAAGCTACCCTGGGGATAACAGGCTTATCTCCCCCAAGAGTCCACATCGACGGGGAGGTTTGGCACCTCGATGTCGGCTCATCGCATCCTGGGGCTGAAGTAGGTCCCAAGGGTTGGGCTGTTCGCCCATTAAAGCGGTACGCGAGCTGGGTTCAGAACGTCGTGAGACAGTTCGGTCCCTATCTGTCGCGGGCGCAGGAAATTTGAGAGGAGCTGTCCTTAGTACGAGAGGACCGGGATGGACGTACCGCTGGTGTACCAGTTGTTCCGCCAGGAGCACCGCTGGGTAGCCAAGTACGGACGGGATAAGCGCTGAAAGCATCTAAGCGTGAAGCCCCCCTCAAGATGAGATGTCTCTAATACACATCTCCGAGCCCACGAGACGGACTCCTATCTCGTATGCCGTGGTGTGCTTGGAAAAAAAAAGTGGGGGGG
>NZ_BSSQ01000020.1 GCF_030161375.1 Paenibacillus glycanilyticus | reverse complement strand
GTTTCGCTCGTTGTTCAGTTTTCAAAGAACAATTTTTTCAACAACGCGGTATATCGTAACACGTTATCAAATCTAGTGTCAAGCTTTATTTTTCATTGATTTCAATCTCTATCAATCAATGCTATTAAGCTTGTCGTCCCAACCGCTTGTCTCTCTCGGCCGGAGTTATAATATAGCATGATTGTTTTTCAGAATACAACAGGTATTTTTTTACAAACAACTCAAGATAAGCGGGCACTTCCCCCACCAATTCAGGCAATCGTCAGGCTAAAGAAGAAGCCGACAGTGTCTCCTCAAGTGCTACAGGTTCCAAGTCTCTTACTGTCCTTTCATTTATGCTGTCTATTCAAATAGGGATAAAGCGACAATAGAAGGTTAAAATGCGGATTGCATTTCACTGTGCTTCCATGACTAGAGTCTAACCTCTTACCCTCTCTCTGAATTCACCGCATCCAGTTCGAATCATATCGAGTTCCGAAAATAAGATTAATTTTCTATTATACATAGTTACAATGGATGCTACGTATTCCGCTACTATTCTCTCAGATCTTGCGAGTAACTTCGCTAACTAATCTCTTCATCCATTTGTCCTTTGAAAGGCTACAGTTCTTATCTGGAACGAACATAAAAAAACCGATCGCAGCGCTGATCGGATTTAAACCAAAATTACAAATCGATGATCGTCTCTTAACTATATTATAACCTACTACAGAAAAAGCCCCCTAACGGGACTTTAGAATATCAGTCTTTCATTTACTAGTTGTTGCTATAATTCCTTGCGTTTTGCGCTTATCCGCTATTCCCGCCCAGCTTTGCCCCTTGCAGCAATTGACGGCGCGTCCATTCGTTAGCAACGATCGTATCTTCGTCCAAAGTCAGCTGTTCGTACAAGCGTCTCCTCAGTACGGCAAGCATATCTGCATGTTCAGATTTCCCGATCAAATTCGTCAGTTCCCCAGGGTCGGCCTGCATGTCGTACAGCTCGTCTACATCCGTTAAGTTCCATACATATTTCCAGTCTGCCGTGCGTATCATCCGGGAAGTGTACAATCCGAACTGCTGCCCGTTATAGGTAGATACGATGGCGTCACGCCAGTCTTCCGGCTCCTCCCCGGCCAGCAGCGGTACAAGCGAACGACCCTGCAGATCTCCGGGATCACTTGTTTGCAAGTGGAGAAGTTCCAAGATCGTCGGAGGCAAATCCATAAAATTGTAGACGAAACGGTCACACTTCAAGCCTGCTTCTGCTTCGTTGCCAGGCATCCGAACGATGAGCGGTACCCTTACCACATCGTCGTACAGAATGTAGTGTTTATCCATCATCCCATGGGAACCGCACATGTCGCCGTGGTCAGCGGTAAAGATCACAATGGTGTCGTCAGCCATTCCTAACTGCTCGAGCGTCCCAAGTACTCGCCCAATCGCATCGTCGAGTTGACTGATAACAGCGTAATAGCGAGCAACGATCGGCGCCCAATCCTGCCAGCCGTAACCGGCCACGCCCCAGCTCTGCAACTGTTGGCGCTGAATGTACGGCTTGCCGGCAAATGTCTCGCGAAAGCCCGCCCATTCCGGGATGTCCACGGGATCGTACATTCCCGAGAAGGGAACCGACGGTCGGCAGGGCAAGTGGGGCTCGCTGAAGTGCAGCGCCAGATGCCAAGGCCTTCCGCCCTCTTGCAGACGCTCCAGCGTCTCGCCCGCACGCGCCGCGAACCAATGCGTCTTAGCATCCTCGAGCGGCAGCGGACATTCTTCGCCGAAGAACCCGTTCCCGTAACGAACATCAGGATGCTTCCGCGAGACGAATTCGCTATAATCTGCTTCGCTGACATATGACTCGTAACCATAAGCAGTAGGACCGTGTATCGGATTGACACCCCATTTGCCCAGATAGGCCATGGCATAGCCGCTTTCCGCTAGCGTTCTCGTCCATGCATAAGATTCAGGCGCCAGTGCCGCCACAGGCAGGGCGCCGCTGTAATTCCATAAAGCGCCAAATGTTTCCGGTCTCCTCCCGCGCAATAGCGACTGCCTTGCCGGCGAACAGACTGGCAGTACGGAGTACGCGTGGGAAAATGCAATTCCTTGCTCAGACAAATGGTCTAGGTGCGGAGTGCAAACCGGATAGTTGCCGACGAAGCCCAGGCAATCTTGCCGCAATTGGTCGGCAGCGATCAGCAATACGTTAGGCCTCCGCTTGTTCACCGGCTCCGACATGCGCTATCCGCTCCTTTCCTTCTGGCTGGCAATAGATCCGGTTCGGTATTCGCGCGGCGAGCAGCCGGCATAACGGACGAATAGCCGACTGAAGAACGACGGATCGTCGTATCCGACCATGGTCGCGATATAGATAACCTTCTCGTCGGACTCGAGCAGCATCCGTTTTGCCCGTTCGATGCGAATTTCATGCAGCAGATCGAATATGCTTTTGCCAAACTCCTCCCGCACCAGCCGGTTCAGCTGCCGGGTGCTGACATTAAACAGGCCAGCTAGCGCTTGAAGCGTAATTTTTTTGTCGAAATGGCGTTCGAGATAACCGGAGATCCGTCTGGCCATCATCACCCGTTCGGATTGGCGCGAGGATCTTTGGATACGATGGCTTTGCATATTCGCATAATAGCGGGACAACAGCAGCAGCAGCTCAACCATCTGCAAGCGGATCAATGTCGCATGACCGGAGTCGCGGCTGCTGAATTCGCGGATCATGCTCTCCAGCAGCGTAAGTACGGACGACGCCTCTAGGCCGTTTAGATTAAGGTAATGGTTGAAGCGGACATCCTGCTTCAGGAAGGGATGAACGTAGAAGTAATCCATTGATGCCGTTATTTCCAATTCCTTAAGCAGCGCATCGGGTATAAAGGAGGGCATAAACAAGCAATTGACGATTTCCATCCGCTCGCCAGGCTCTACCGAGTATGCATGTGTCTCGCCGGGATTAATAATAAACACGTCGCCTGCCTGAATGTTGTAATGGTTGCCTTGAAAAATATGAACGCCCTGTCCTTGCACCACATAGACGAGCTCAATGAATTCATGGCCGTGTTCAGCGACAGTAGCTTGCTTCGTCCGATTGATCCAGAACGGAAATTCATCCTTCATGTAAGCTTGGCTTCCCAGAATACGCTCCATCCTTCATCCCTCCTCGCGTCCGTTATCCGATCAAGCTCTGATGATCGGTTTATGCCGCTCTTGCGTTGCCTGATCGAATCGTTCGCGGCGCGGATCCCGGATCCAATCGTCCCACGTCATCCCTGATTCCGCAAGAATCTGCTCAATGCGTCTTCGGAACGGGAGTCCCGCTTCACGAAGCTGCCGGTCTTTCGGATCCTCACGGCCGCCAAGCTTCGCCACTACCCAACTTTCCAGCTGCTTCTCCAGTTGGTCCGCAAGCTCCGGTTCACGCTCTGCGAGATTCACCGTTTCTTCCGGATCGGCGTCTAGATCATACAGCTCTCTTGGCGGTCTTGTAAATGGCCCCGAGTCGTATGTCCGTATAAATTTGTAACGGTCCGTACGTATGCCGCGCGCCGCCTGCCAAGCGCATTCACTCAGATAAATGGCTTCCTGCGTACCGTCCTCCGCGCTACGGATAGATGGCCATAAGCTTTTGCCGTCCATGGCCGGCGGGTCTGCAACCTTCGCAAGGTCGATGCCTATAGGCTTTTCGCTGCGTATCGCTTCCAGCACTGTCGGCATAATGTCTACCTGCTGCACAAGACCTTTCACCCTTCGTCCCTCGGGAATGCGCCCTGGCCACCGCATAATCATCGGCACATGAACGGTCGGTTCGTATAAACCGCAATGATCCCAGAAGATGTCGTGCTCCGTCAGACTCTCGCCATGATCGCCGAACAGAATGAGCATGGTATCCTCTTTGATGCCTAGTTCCTCTAACTTAGCGTCGAGTTCCTTCAGGCAATCGTCAAGATAGCGGATTTCTGCGTCATAAAGCGCGTCGTAGTATGCGCTGTCCGTCACCGGACCAACAAGATCGTAATGGTGGTGCTTGAAGAACGGGTAGGCAGGATGGTTGTACGCCGGCTCCATGCTTCGGTTATCCGAATCATACGGATCCCGCTCCGCTTCATAAAAGTCCGAAACATACGACTCCGGAGGCAAATAAGGCGTATGAGCGTCCCAGTAATGAAGGAACAAAAAAAACGATTCGTCTTTGTGCTCCGTTAGCCATGGAAATGCCAGATCATTGACCGTCTGGCCGTCGATCCAGCGATTCCCGCCAACGCTGTTCGTATAGTAGCGGTAACCGCGCGCAAACCATTCCTTAAGCTGGTACAGGTTATCCACCGCGGACGTCGTAAAGCCGGCGCCTCGCAGCAGATTCGGCAGCCAAGGGGTTGATTTGGGCAGATGCGTGAGCTCTGAGCCGTGCGAGACAATTCCAGTCGTAAGCCCCACTTTTCCGGTAAAAATGCCGGTATGCGCCACTTCGGTTGGAATGTCGGCCGCATAAGCGCGCTCGAACAGTACGCCTTGGTTGGCGATTTGGTCCAAATAGGGACTTGTCGGTTTCGGATAGCCGTACCCGCTCAGCCTTGAGGCACGTACCGTATCCAGAGATATGAGTATGATCTTCATTTATGCCTTCTCCTTTTCGGATATCCGGTGATCCGGTGATCCATTACCTCTTAAGGTTACGCTCTCTGCGCGGCTTGCATAAACCGCAAGTGGGTATGCAGCCAGCCGAGTACGGCATCGCTGTTATCGTGCAGCGAGGCGGAAGCCGTATCAATCACGATATCCGGGGATTGCGGCACCTCAAACGGATCGGAAACGCCGGTAAATTGGCGCAAATCGCCGTTTCTCGCCTTGGCATACAAGCCTTTCACATCGCGGCGTTCACACTCGTCGAGAGGGCACTTCACATAAATTTCCATGAATCCGGGCAACTGCGACCTTGCATAGTCCCGCATTTCCCGGTAAGGAGTAATGGCGGAGACAAGCACCTCCACATTGTTACGGGAGAGAAGCTTAGCCACGTAGACGATCCGTTTAATATTTTCCATCCGCTCCTCGCGGGAGTATCCAAGCCCTTTGCAGACCGTCTCTCTAAGCTCATCGCCGTCCAACAGCTCCACGCGCCGTCCTTGCTTCC
Organism: Paenibacillus glycanilyticus; assembly: GCF_030161375.1. Classification (GTDB taxonomy): domain Bacteria; phylum Bacillota; class Bacilli; order Paenibacillales; family Paenibacillaceae; genus Pristimantibacillus; species Pristimantibacillus glycanilyticus_B. The sequence goes on along the minus strand of NZ_BSSQ01000020.1, from coordinate 57,034 downwards.
GCAGCTCAGCCGCTACATGACGGGCCGTCGTCGTTTTGCCCGCTCCCGACAATCCCATGAACCATAATACGGGGCCGTGTTGTCCGTCCATGTTGATCGACTCCTCTCGCTGAGTACTTTCGCTTATCCGCTTCCGGGTACGTCGATGGGTATTCCACCGGACTGATGCGAACGGATCGCCGCTTCGATAACTTCCTGCGCGGCTAGCGCATCCGCTCCGGACGCCTCAATCAATTCCGGTGCATCGCCTGCCTTGATCTGCCCGATGAAACGATTGATTCGATGCGTAAACGTATCATTGAAACCCTGCATCCCGCCAAACAGCGAATTGCGGACTACGGTCAACTCGTCGGATTGATGCGGATAATACGTCATGCTTTCGTACAAGTTGTCGATAACGAACCGGCCTTCATGGCCTGCCACCTCGCAATATTCGATCGGATGGCGCATCGACATGTCATAGCTGCCGGTCAAATGGCCAACCGCGCCGGAGACAAATTCCAAATTGACAGATGCGGTCGACCAGCTCTGACGGCCCGGCGCCTTCGTCATAAACGCCTGCACACGCTTTACGTCGCCGGCAAAATAACGCATGACGTCGATGGAGTGGGGATGCAGAGCACGCATATGCAGCCACTCCGTATCTTCTTGCGGGTTCTGAATGGTGAGCCGCATATTAAGGAATAGCAACGAGCCTAATTTACCCGCTTCCAGTAATTCTTTCGCCTTATAAGCAGCCGGCGTAAAGCGGTGATTTAGGTTGCACGCGAGCCGAACGCCCCGTTCCCTGGCGACCGCGACAAGCGTCCTTGCTTCTTCGATCCGATTGGAGATCGGTTTCTCCACAAGGACGTCCTTGCCCGCGTCGATCGCGATCATCGCGGGTTCGAAATGATGGCTGCCCTTCTCCACGCCCGCCGTTGCAACCGCCACTACATCAATCTGTTCTTTGGCAAGCAGCTCTCTCAAATCGGTATAGGCGGGAACGCCATATTCAAGACCTGCCGCTTCCGCGCGTTCCGGCATCAAATCGCAGACAGCCGCAAGCTCCGTATCCGGATGCTGCCGATAGGCGCTACAATGAATTTTACCGATATGGTTAACTCCGACGACCGCAACCCGAATCATTTGGACGCCGCCTCCTCCTTGGATTGAAGAGATCGTGCGCCGATAATATTGCCGATATGCAGCGAATTGTACGCCTGCTCGGACGAGGTGAACGTCACCCCTTTGCCGTGCCAGTTCAGATTCGTATACATCGGATTCGTACGGCCCGTCTGCTCCTCGCGCCTTGCGATATAGTCTTCCATTTGTTTCGTCAGCTGTGCTACGATCTCTGGCTCCTGCTCCGCAACATTATTGTTCTCTTCAGGATCTTCGATCAAATTGTAGAGTTCTACCTCCGGCTTGAAATGAAAATCCGGCTCAAGCGCGCGAATCAGCTTCCATTCCGGTGTCCGCCAGCCGTGTTTGCGCATCCATGTGCATTCCGTCAAATACAGCTCCTTATTCCTGTTCCGATCCGCGCCTTCGCTTGCGACCGGATTCGTCAAGCTGCGGCCGTCAAAGGAAATGCCGCTGTCGATTCCAATCAGGTCCAGCAGCGTCGGCATAATATCCGAGATCACCGACACATCCTGGATCCGTGTTCCCTCAGGGACGCGTCCAGGGAATTTGATGATGAGCGGCACAACAAGCGTACAATCATAAAGTCCATGATGATCAAAATAGCAGTCGTGCTCGTATAGCGTTTCGCCATGATCAGAAGTGATCACGACAAGCGTCTCTTCCTCTAGTCCTAGCGCGGAGATCTTCTCGACAATACTTTGGATGCAAGCGTCCATATAAGCGATTGCGCCGTCATATTGCGCGCTGACGTAGGCTTCATCGGTGACGCCCTCCGGAATCCATGACTTCAGAAAATCGGCGAACGGTTTGAAATTGTACACCGGTTCCATTGAATCGTTGGCGGGGTCCTTCTCGTCCTTGCCATAGAACATCCGATCGAACGGCGCAGGCGGCAAATACGGCGAATGCGGATCCATATGCCGCATGAACAGCAGGAACGGCTTATCGTCAGCCGCTAACCTCTCCAGCTCCGGAATGGCGATGTCGTTCAGGTTTTGCGCCTTTGGCGTGCGCCCCGTTTCATCGGGAACCCAAGATTCATAATCGAGATACGTTTGGAAACCTCGCGATGACGGATTGCCCGAGAAGCCAACGCACGAAGTGTTATAGCCGTTCTCGGCAAGAACCTCCGGCAGTGTCCTAACATGGCTTCCGAGCGGTCCTTCATGGCGCAGCGCCACGACGTCGGTTCCAAAAATGTCCATGCCTGTCAGCATGGATGCGTAAGCCGGCGTTGTTGGAATGCCCGGGCTGAAATGCTTCTCGTATAACACGCCTTGAGCCGCAATTCTGTCAAGATGCGGGGTAGTCAGCTTGGAATAGCCGTAAGCGCTCATATGATCCCGACGAAGGCTATCTATGCCAAACAGTAAAATATTCGGTTTCTTGCCTGCCATATTTGTAATCCTCCTTTTGGATGGAACACTTGCTTTTATCTTGCTCCCAGCTGCTTAAGGACGGCATTAAGATAGCCGTAAGACTCGGCGGCCACGATGGATACTTGCGCAAGCGTATGCTCCGGCGAAGAGCCGATGACCTCAACGACGACCGGACCTTCGTAACCTCCGTCCACCATCGCTTTGCAGTAGCCGTACAGATCGATGTCGCCGCGACCGCAAGCCTGAAGGGCGATCGGTCCGGGGCCCTGCTCGCGGCCCTTGCAGTCACGGATGTGCACGTGCTTCACACGGCTAATGACGGCAGGCAGCGCCTTTTCCGCATTCTCGCCGGCGCGGTGGATATGGCTAGGGTCCATGTCAATGCCAAACGCCGGGGAGCCGATCGCCTCCATCGCCCGCAGCGTGGTTGGCGTGTTGTGAATGGCATTGCCGACATGTGCTTTCACGCAAAGCGTAATGCCAAACGATGCGGCCCTCTCCGCCATCCTAGCAAGCGTCTCAATCGACGCCTGCAAATCTTCTTCGACACCCAGCTTCCCGCCAGGACCAACGTTAACGATAGGAATGCCAATCTCAGCCGCAGCTTCAAACGCCGGCAGCAGCCGTTCCTCTTTGAGCGACGCAACCTCCGTGGAGAGAAATGTCAGACCGGCCTCCTGCACTATCGCCTGCAGCTCGCTTTTCTGCTGCTTCCAGCGGCTCAGATCCAGATGCTCGCACATTCCCTCTATCGCGGCGATCTCTACGCCGTCATAGCCGCAAGCCGCAATATGCTTTGCCGCTACGGCAAAATCGAATTCTTTGAACAACACCGAATTGACACCTAATTTAATCATGTAAGAGTCCTCCTGAATGATTGATAGAAACTCACGATTATTTCAGATAAAACGGATCGCCGTGCAGCGGCGGCAGCGGCTGCGGCCGTACGACTTCACCGCCGCGTTCATACGACTCCTGCACCGCATGCACATACTCGAGCACGGCAAGCGCATCCCGTCCGCTGGCGCGAAGCGCATCCGGAGATACCTTGTTGTTCACATCCTCCAGAAAAGCGTGCAGCCGATTATTGAACGTCCGGTTGAAATCGTTTGTGCCAAAATCCGTCACTTCAGGCTCAGGCTGAACGCTGATGGCCGGAATGCCTTTATTTGCTTTCCAGAACGATACTTTCTCGACGCAGTTCTCAATCGTGAAGGTCCCCTTCGAACCCGCAACTTCCAGACTCCACCAACCGCCTAATCCATAGACCGCATCGCCGCGCTGACTCATTAAATAGCCGACGCCACCGTTTGCGAACTTCATGTGGATGCTGTTGATGGACACCATTACGTCGCCGGCGCTACGTCTAAAGCCAGGACGGTCGGAAAACGTCTGGATATGCGTGATATCGCCGCAGAAATGCCGCATGACGCTAAATGGGTGGGTCAGAAACGCGCGCATATGAAAGTAGGGATGGCCTTTGACTTTGTCCGAGCCGGCAAGCGCATAGTTGAGCTCGCCGCCGTTGAAGCCCATTTTGGCCATGCAATAGATCAGTTCGCCCACCTCGCCGCTATCCATATATTGCTTCGCCTTCTCGGCCGGCGGCGTGAAATAATGGTTCAGGTTGCAGCCTAGATATACCTTCTGCTTCTCGGCAAAAGCTACCATCTGGCGGCCTTCGCGCACATCGTTGCAGAGCGGCTTCTCCACCAGCACATGCTTCCCATAGGACATTGCTTCCATTGCCGGTTCAAAATGCCAGCTGCCGTTGTCAATGCCGCCCGTCGTCACGTCCACGACCTCAAGGTCGGGCTCGTTCTCGATCATATCCTTTAGCGTATAGTACGCCTTGACGCCATGACGCTCGGCTGCCGCATCGGCGCGCTCCTTGATGACGTCGCATACCGCCACGACATCCGCCAATTCATCCTCTTTGTAACAGTTCGCATGGTTGTTGCCGATCCCGTTCATGCCTACGATTCCGATTTTGACTGCCATGTTCAACGTCCTTTCTTCCTTGGAATAGGGTGTTGTAAACGCTTTATGATTCCATCATACGGTCTCTTTCCATCCGAATCATGGTCGTTCGGGACAAAAACCTATCCGTTCGGGACCACTTTTAGAAAGACGGGCATGATCCGTTAACCCTTAACGGCGCCTGCCGTCATGCCGGCTACTATTTGCTTATTGAAAAAAATGAATAAAATGAGCATCGGAATTGAGATCAGAACAATATCGGCGAACAGCAAATTCCATGATGTCGTGAACCGGCTCATGAAGTTGTACAGCGTCAGTTGCACCGTAGCATTGTTCGAACCTGGGAAGAAGTAAAGCGGATTAACAAAGTCGTTGAACACATTTATCGATTCCAGCACAATGATGGTTGAAGTGACGGGCTTGAGAAGAGGAAAGAGGATATTGAAAAACAACCGCCCGCCGCCTGCGCCATCGATCAGCGCGCTTTCATCGATTTCGCGCGGTAGCGTTGCAACAAACGCTTTGTATAGAATGGCCGCGAACGGAAAATGAAGCGCCACCTCCACGAAGGTGATGCCGGACAAGGTTTTGAACAGGTTGATCGAATCAAGTACCCAGATCGTTGGCACAATAGCAGGCGGGATCATCAGACCGGCCAAAACAAGAAAGTTAAAGACGGAAGAAAAGCGTCCTCCGTCGCGGCGTTGCAAAACAAAGCCGGCCATTGCGCTGACGATGATGAGTACACCGATCGACAGGACGGTCAGCAGCATGCTGTTATAGAAGGCACGGACAAGCATATGATCGGAAGCAGTCAACACAGCCTTGTAGTTTTCCAAAATATGAAAGGATTTCGGCCAAGACATATTCATGAGGGCAGATTCGGCCTGATTCTTGAAGGAATTGATAATAACGAAATAGAACGGAATCCAAAAGATGACGGTGCTGAGCACCAGAGCGATCACGGCAACAATAACCCTTCTGGCCTGTTTGCTAATTCCCATGTTTTCGCTGCGGCTCCTGTCCACTCTCTCCACCAACATTCTGCTTATATCGCGGCTCATAAGTACACCTCGCTTTTCGTCAGGTACTTATACAAGGGGAACGCCAGCAGCGATACGCCGACAAACAGGATCACGTTGCCCGCAGTCGCCAGGCCATAGAAGCCTGCCTGATACTGCTTGTATATGATCGAAGCGATCAGGTCAGTCGTGAAACCAGGCCCTCCCTTCGTCATGGCCCAGATGAGGTCGAAGGAACGAAGCCCTCCGATAAATGCCAGTATAATGACTGAATTCATCGCCGGTCTGCTTAACGGAACCGTGATGTACCGGAATGCGTTCATGCTGCTCCCGCCGTCGATTTTGAGCGCTTCGTAATACTCGGCCGGAATGCCCGAAATTCCCGCGATATAGATGACGGTAGCGACTCCGACCCCTTTCCATACGTCTACTAAGGCAACTGACAGCAACGCGATCTTCGTATTGCCGAGCCAATCCGGCCCGTTAATGCCAAGAGCGGCTAGACTTGTATTAATCAGTCCCGACGAAGGATGCATCATAATGGAGAACGCGATTCCGACTGCAATCGTGCTTAGGAGGGTTGGGAAGAAAATGACGGAACGCAGATAATTCTTGAACAAAGCGGTAGAGGTAAGGAATGCACCGAGCAATAGCCCGAGAATGACCTTGAGGCCGCAGGTTACAACCGCGTAAATCAACGTGTTCCGGAAGCCGATGCTAAGCGCCGTCTCCGAGAAAAAGGTGACATAGTTATCAAAGCCGATATAATCCCAATCGGTGAGTGTCCACCTTGTCATACTGAAAAACAACGATAATGCGGTTGGCAGCAAATAGAAGACGAAGTAGATTAGAAACGCGGGCACAAGAAACAAATACGAGTAGGTTCGAATGGTCAGCTTGGTCATGGCTCTCTCCTTCTTTCCGGAGAAACAGGCCCCGCAGCGCCATGCGCGGAGCCCCGTCTCCAACTAAAATTCCTGCATGCGGCAGGCGATTTACCAGCCCGGCAGATTCAATTGCTGTGCCTGTTTCAGAATATCCTTGTCATAGTCCTCGGCACCCTTCTGAGCGGAAGTGATGCCGCTGCCGACAGCGACGGTAAGATTCTCCAGGTTCGGTCCTTTGACGGGCGATACGAACTCAAGCGCAGGTGCCGTCTTGCCCTCATCAAAGTATTTCTGCATTTCTTTGACGCCTTCGTAAGCATCGTCGGGAAGCTCGATTCCTTTGATGACATAAGGCCCGGCCGCTTTGACTTTGGAGGAGAATATCGCTTGGCCTTCCTTGGAAACGAAGTAGTCCACGAATTTTTTGGCGGCTTCTACTTTCTTGCTGTTCTTGTTGATATACATTCCGCTAGGCATCCATACCGTCAGACCGTTGACGTCCGCGCTGTCGCTTGGGATCGGGAACACGCCGATGTCATTGATCTTGTCCGGGTTATTTTGCAGGATGGAATCCAAAGCGCTTGTCAGCATCGGATAGTGCACGCCCGTACCCTCGGCCAGCATCTTTAAGGCAACATCATACGTCGTGGCCAGGAAGTCCTTATTCATATAGCCGGCTTTGAACGGCTCCTCTGTCTTCTCAAAGCTGCGCAGTGCCTCTGGCGTCGTCGCGTATTTTGCTTTGTTGTTCGTGTAATTGTCCGCGAAATTAGGGACCTTCGCCTGTACATTGTAATAATCGCCGAGTACAAAAAGCTGGGACGTCCAGGTATCTTTATAGGAAGCGATAACGGCCGTCTTGCCCGCAGCTTTGATCTTCTCGTTGTTAGCCATGAATTCGTCCCACGTTCGCGGAACGGTCAATCCGAGCTCGCCGTACACCTTCTTGTTGTACAAAATCGCACCAGCGGAACTTGAGCCGACGGGCGCACCGTACACCTTGCCGTCAACCGTTACGACGGACTTGAAGGAATCAAGCACGTCAGCCATGAACGGCTCATTCGTCACGTCCAGGAAATTATCCACCGGATTAACGGCCTTCAGCAGCGAACCCGTGTTATAAACGAGCAGATCGGCCATATCTCCTGTTGCTAAGCGCGTCTTCACAAGGTTGTCGCCTTCCGTGCCATCCGGCTTGATGTCGTACTCAATGGCAATATTCAGCTTTTTCTCTGCTTCCGTGGCAACAGCTTTGAGCGCTTCAAGCGTAGTACCAGTGTTGCCAACCATCAGGGTTAACGTCGTTTTCTCTGTAGGTTCATTGGTAGCGGCGTTCGCGTTCGTATTACCGCTTGGCCCGTTTGTTGTAGGCGAATTATTGCCGCCGCAGCCAGCGAGCAGCACCACGATCATCATGCTTGTCAACAATGCGAGTGTTCTGGCATTCGTTCGTTTCATCGCTTGTGCAGCCTCCCTTTGTAGGCATGGACCGCGCTAACTTCGGCAGCCGTCCGTTTGCCCCTATTCGCATTCTATTAAGGGCTCCGGATTCCCTCGTAATTTCAGTCTAAGGGTTTCGGATTTTGAAACCTACCTGCTATTTTGCTTTTTTTAGGGGGGTAGTTTTTCCTTTTAGGACACAAATACGGCGATTACTTCGTTTTATTGGCTCCTTTTGCGTTTTGCGTAGGCGGTCGGCGTTTCACCCGTTATTCTCTTAAACAAGTGGCAGAAATGCTTGGCATCCTCGTATCCGACCAATTCACCGATTTCCGATGGACGCGACGTGCCGTCGGCAAGCAACTCCTTCGCTTTGCCAATCCGGTAGCCGATCACATAGTCCGAGAACGTATAGCCGGTCTGGCTTTTGAACAATCTGGATAAATGACCAAGACTGACATGATGCTCCAAAGCAAATTGCTGAAGGGAAAGGTCCTCTTGATAACTATCGTGGATCCAGTTCATTACCACGGGTACGAGACCTTTCGGCTTCTGCTCCTTGCTATCGCATTTCCTAGCCATCCCGAATACGGCTGATGTGAGCCATTCTGTTATCGACTCATAGTCGATCGCTTCATTCAGCAAGCTCATGTCCTCCTCCAGCCGAGTAGGGGTCTCAGATTGCAAATTGAACTTGAGCGAGTAGAACAGATCGCCGACGAACTGCTTCAATTGCTTATGGGTAACCTCTTTGCACTGCAGGCTCGCAACGATATGCGATACCGTCTCGCGTCCTCTGGCCATATCCCCTGCTTTGATCTGTGCTTGCAGTGCGCGCACCTTTATCCAAATGCCGCTGATATCGGGCACAGCCAGCTTCATATTGGGCGCTGCCCAGGTTGGTACGCCGATCCGCAGCTGTTCTTCCAATTGCTTGCCGAGACGAACGAAGCTTCGATTCAAGCTTTCGCTCTCGCTTTTCATACCAAAGCTCATATGCAACAGAATGCCGCGGGCCTCCACAGCTTGGAAGAGAGACTGAAGCCTTGTCATGATCGAAAGCGTACATGCCTCATTGTCAGCGGGCACCATCAGCACTCTACGGCGGCTGTCTATCGTAACGCAGTGACATCCCGGCTCTCCCTTCAAACCGCTCCTTATATGCGCGAGAATGTCCGAAGCGTCAAGCCCTGCTTCCTTCCAAGTGAACGGCGATGCCCAGTTCTCGAGAAGCATCAGCGCCATGAACATCCGCTGTTGCTCGGCTACTTCTAGCTTCCCGCTCTCCAGCGTGTCCACGGCTAGCAGCCGCTGCAGAATAGACCACTGGGTGCGGTCGCTCCGGTTACGCGATTCGTCTTCAATACGCGCAAGCATGCGGTCCACCGCGCTGAATAGAAGCTCTTTCCTGACAGGCTTCAGCAAGTAGTCCGTCACGCCCGTTTGCATCCCCCGCTGCGCATAAGCAAAATCGTCATGGACACTGAGAATGATCCCTCTCGCTTCAGGATGGCAGCGGCTTAGCTCGACCAGCAGCTCCACTCCGTCAATGCCTGGCATGGTGATGTCTGTTAGTACGAGGTGCGGGTCTACGGATTTCGCGGCTTTGAGTGCATCTTCCCCGTTCTCGAACGCAAGCACGCGATGCTGCGGTTCGTATCGCTTGAAGAGACTCACGAGCTCGGCCAGTGCCCACCGTTCGTCTTCAACCAGGAATATATTCATCATCCAGCCTCTCCCTTCACTTTGACAAAACGTTCATACGGGAACGTTAGCCTGACGGTCGTTCCGCGGCCATTAGCGCTTATCAGCTCAGCTCCGTATTTGACGCCGTGGAATAGCTTGATCCGCAGCGCGATATTGGACAGGCCTATGCCAAGCCCGTCCTCTTCCAGAACGTCCGCCGCTTGGATGCCCATAATCCTCTTGCGCAGCATGTGGAGGCGTTCCTCCTCGATCCCGCAGCCGTTATCCGATACCTCGATAATCAGATCGTCGCCAAGCCTCCTGACTGCAATGACGATTCGTCCGCCGGACTTAACCTTGCCGAGTCCGTGAACGATAGCGTTCTCAATCAACGGCTGCACGGTAAGCTTCAGTATCGAAGCATCCTGCAATGCCTCCGGTACGTCCATGCTGAACTCGAATCGACTGCCGAACCGGTGCTGCTGGATATTCATGTAATGGCTGATATGATCCATCTCGTCGCGCAGCGGAATGGGACGTTGAAGATTTTTCATGCTGTATTTGAACAGCTCCGCCAGCGATTCTGCCATCTCGGCAACTTCTTCGATGCCTCGAACCCGGCTGATTGACTTCATGATGTTAAGCGTGTTGTACAGAAAATGAGGATTGATCTGCGCCTGCAGCGCCGATATCTGCGCATTCTTCTCCGCTAATTTGGATGTATATACTTCACCGATCAACCTGGTAATACTGTCCAGCATACGGTTGTAAATACGGCTCAGACGGCTAAACTCATTGTTGCCGGCTACCTCCATTCTCTGGCTTAAATCCCCCTGCTCGACACGCGCCATCTTCTTCATCAGATTTCGGAGCGGAAGCGTAATCTGATAGGACAGCGTATAGGAAACGAAGGCAATCAGTCCCATCGCAAGCAAGCCAACGAGTATGAGAATATAGGCGGTATGTTGCTGCTTCTTCAGCAGGAATTCACTTGGAATCAGTATCAACGTGTTCCATTTCGTATAGGAGGACTTCGACATCGTATAGAGATAATTCTCGCCGTTCCATATTAATTCGCCGGATTGGCCGCTGCCCTGGAAGATCGAAAGATCGATTCCCGAATCTTCGCTGCCCGTTAGCTCGTTCCTGTCGTCATAGATCACGCTGCCTTCATCGGTTATGATGAATGCTCTCATGTTCCGTTCAATTTCATTGCTGTCCGAATTAACTAGCATGTCCTTGAAGACATTTACGTTAATATTGATTTTCATATACGCCAGAACATCCCGATAGGGAATGCGGTTGATGTTCCGCACAAAGGAGATAACCTTGGCTTCATGTTCGCCGCCCGTGCTCTCTGTCGTGACGGGCTGAAGCAGAAATTTAATTCCGGGCATCTCCAGCCGTTTCTCATACCAGTTCTCCTCCCGCAGCTTGAAGCTTACCTTGGGTCCGCCTCCCTTCGATACAAAGTAAGCGATATCATCCGTCGTAAAGATATAGATGCTCTGCAGCTGAGGGCGCGGCTGAAGATGAGTGAACAGTCTTTTGTTGATCGTTAGTTCGATTTCGTTCTGCGCGACCGAATCCGTAACTCTGTAATGGTCAATCAAGCTTTGCTGAATGATCGGATCTCCAATAATGGAGACGGAGAGTTTCTCCACGTCTTGCATATACAGCTCGAAAGTCCGGCTGAACTGCCGGGTAATCGTATCGGAAAGAGAGAGGGTTTGATTTTTGATATCGCTTACATTTTTATAATAGAAAATAATGCATGTCAGCATGACGATAAACAGCGACACTGCGGAGAATACGATGAACATCTTACTCTTCAGAAGGTAGTTGTTCCAACTTTTCATTTAGGATACTCCTCTGGCGTGAGTCGTAAGCGGTACCTAAAACAGGCGCAGTTATCCCTGCATAACCAGGATCCCATGTTGTGATGACAATGGCGGGGAGTAAATTCTGTAAAAATAATATCATAGCTGAAGGAGTTGAAGATATAAGACGTTTTCCCCACGCTGATTAAGAATTCTTTCACGAAAAGTTTTGAAATGGTCGACAGCATGCGCCATCCCTCGCTTCACGCTTGCATTACACTGGATCTGTTTCATAGGCACGAAGGGGGAATTGACGGTGAACCATTACGACGTAGTTATTATTGGAAGTGGCCACAACGCGTTAATAGCAGCCGCTTATTTGACGCGCGCGGGGAGAAACGTTCTGATCTTGGAGAAGAACGACCGCCCAGGCGGATTTTTGCGCACGGAAGAATTGACCCTGCCCGGCTTCAAACATGACGTCTATGCCGCTGCCCATCCTTTGTTCCTGACCGGTCCTGCTTACGCGGATTTCAGGGAAGCGCTTGAGGCACGGGGTCTTCGTTACCTCAACACGGATCTGCCAACCGGCGTTTCGATGGAAAACGGCGAGACAGCCGTCTTCGGACGCTCGGTCGAGGAATTAACCGCCCAAGCCGAACATTTGGCCCCCGGTGACGGGGCGGCACTAGGAAGGATGTTCGATGCGTTTATGCCTTATGCGGGGGACGTATTCGAGTTGTTCAACCTCGACTTATCGGGCCGCAAAGCTTCCGAGATTATCCAACAGCTACTCCATGACAAGCGTGCTGGAGGCAAAGGCTACTCGGCATTCGCCGCTTCTCTCTTCTCCACTGCCCGCAATGCGGTGAGCGAATTGCAGTCCCCGGTCATGCGCGCGATGCTTGCCTCTTGGGTAACGCATCTGGGCCGTACGCCGGACGAAGTCGGCAGCGGCATCTGGGTACCGCTCACCGCAATGGCGCTGATGGGCGGCGGGATGCCTATTCCCGAAGGAGGCAGCGAAAAGCTTGCACAGGCCTTGTCTCGGTTGGTACAGGACCAAGGCGGTACGATCGTAACGAATACGCGAGCCGAGCGGATTCTCCTCAAAAACGGAAAGGCCGTTGCCGTTCGCACAGCGGAGGGCAACGAATACCGCGCGAAGCATGCTGTCATAGCTTCAACCGGCCCGGATCAATTGTACTTATCGCTCTTGGCGGATGAGCAAGTCAATCCTGTTATTCGCGGCCAAGCGAAGGAATTCCGCTATGGCAGAGGCTGCTTCCAGATTCATCTCGCCCTGAGCGAAGCTCCAAATTGGCCTGATGCGCGGTTTGCCACAGTCGGGCAGCCGCATCTAACCGACGGGCTGGACGGCTTCACCCAAGCTATCGCGCAAGGGATGGCCGATCTTCTGCCAGCCAATCCAACTTTTACAGTCGATTGCTCTACCAATCTCGATCCGACCCGAGCACCGGCAGGCAAAGCGATCATGCGGCTCCAAGTCCTCGAAGTTCCTTGCCGTCCGCGCGGCGATGCTGCCGGCCAGATCAACGTTGGTGTCGGTACCTGGACGACAGAACTGACCGAGCGATTTGCAGAACGCGTGATCGCCGTTGCAGGAAAGCATATACCGAATATTCCAAGCGCTATCATCGGCAAGTCCGTCGTCACGCCAGACACCATTGCCCGCTTCAACCCAAATTCCGGTCCCGGCGACCCCTACGGCGGATCGCATGACTTCGCGCAGAGCTATTTGTTCCGACCTTTGCCTTCCCAGCCGGGACACCAAACGGAGATTGCAAATCTTTTCATGCTTGGTGCCGCCACATGGCCCGGACACGGCATTAACGGCGGATCTGGCTATATCGTGGCACAACAACTTCTATCTCGCGATAATTAGCTTCATTTTCGATACTCCTATTTAATTAGTCATGCAAAAACCGTTTTCCTGAGGAAAACGGTTTTTGGTTCTGTTCATTTATTGTTACAGCCCCATAGCATTTCCCTTCTCAAGGCGTAGAATATGCTTCTCGCCATCGTCGGCCAACGTCCTGAACTGGTTGATGGTATCCCTCATTTTCGGAAGTGCTTGCTGTTTGTACGAGCTGATAGAATCGAACGCGGACAACACATCGGCAAAAGCTTGTTTCAAGGTATCTACCGATACCGTGGCTTCAATTGCTTGCTGTTGAATGCCGACTCCTTGGTCCTTAAGCATCCGGGACGTACCGGCGATCAGGTTCGTAGTGGTCTGATTCAAAAGCTCAATCTTCTTGAGTACGATGCCCTGGTTATACAAGGCGCTCGCTACCGTAACTGCTATTTTTAATGCAGAGATCGTGACGGTCTTCGCCCGGTCCACGCCTCGAATGAGCTCCTTATTATTTCTAATGACAACTTCGTATGCCAAGATCCCCTGTTGATTGACGACTAGCATTTGTTGCAAATCCATGACGCGTTGTCGCATCGGGAATAGGATTTCCTCGGTTATGAACCGAATTTTCTCGGGGTCTTCGCCGCGGCTTTTGCCTGCTTCGATCTGGGATTCAATAGATTCATCCATGAGCATCCCGAGCTGAATTTCTTTCTTGAGCGTCTTGGTCAGCTTGCGGATTTCATGCTGCTCGAGTTCCAGCGTCGTATTGTCGTTTCTGAGCACGGCACCGCCTTTATCCAGCGATACCACAATATCGGCAATCACATCGTCAGCCTTCTCGAATCTTAGGAAATACGACCGCAGCGGATTAAATAGCTTGCCGAGAAATCCCTTCTTGGCGAAGTCGATCATGCTTGGATCCAGATCCTTCAGCTGCGTGTGCAATTCGGCCAGTCCCTTCGCAACCGGACCGCCTTCCTCGCCGGATTTCGCAAGATTGCCGACCGATACCTGCAGCAAGGTGTTTTTGTCGGAAGATCGCTTCATGGTGTTTAGGCCGTAGGCGTCAATCGATTGAAGAATCTCTTTGCGTTGTTCCAAGGACTCGGTATCCATCGCCATAATCATCTGGACGTTCGAATCTGCTTCTTCCTTCAGCTTTGCCTCTTCTTCCGGCAATGGCCGAATGGTAGGCTCAATCTCGGCCGTAAGTTCCTCTGTACTAGATACCTTCATCGAAAATGCCATTAAAATTCCCCCTCGATATAGTTACATTTGTACATTGAACAAATTGCCGATCTTGTACACGACATCATCCGTATCCGCGTTAATGCTAGCGGCTTCGTTAATGCTGGATATATTTTGCAGCGCTTGGATATTGGCATTGTAGCCGATTGTGTAGATCGGAATCTTGTACGTCTCGATCAATCCCTTGATGTCCTGAAGCGTATAACCCTGGTTCGTCTCACCGTCGCTTAGGACGAATATGACCGGCTTTGTGTTGGCGTCGATGGCCATATGATCTTCGAGCAGCTTTAACGCTACCACGATTCCGTCGAAAGTGGCCGTCCCGCCGCCGGACTGCAGACTATCCACCGCTCCGACGAATAGAGACTGCTGATTCGTGTCGTACTTCGCGATAGGCAGCTTGATGGTGACGCCGTCCGAATACGAGACCAATCCGATGCTGTTGTCCCTGCCCAAGTATTTCTGTCCCTTCAAGAGTGATTCTTTCAAACGGTTAAGCGGCTCGCCGTCCATGCTGCCGGATACGTCGGTGACGAATACCGCCGTGATTGGCTTACTGCCGTTCTTCTTCTCTTTCCATACCTTCTGCGCGGATATAAGCGTGTCGCCATCCACGGGGGCAAGTTCAGACTTGTAGGTGTCAAGACCGTTAAATCCTTTGTCCTGCGCGGTTTTCATATATTTGTCCTGCGTCACGAACTCGGCGAATTTCTTGAGAATTTCCATCTTCTCCTGCGGCAAATCGCCTAAGGCATAGAGCGGACTATCGTGTCTAAAACCAAAAGGCGTAAACACATACCCGCTCTTCAACTCCGCGGCGTTGACGTACGTCTGGTATTCAAGGACGAAACCGTCCAGAGCGCCTGACTTGGCCGCATCTCGCATCTGAATGGTCGTGGAGGCGATGAACGGCACATTGGACTGGAACTTTTCAAACTCTTGCACCGCTTTATCGCTCAACATGTTGGTATTATCGAAGGTATGAAGTGCCGTTACGAGGAAATTCAGGCCCGTGGAGCTCGCGAATGGATCGGTATACCCCATGGAGAGTTCGTTATTAGCGATAGCTTCGGTGACGGATTGAATATTGACGGAGCCGTACTTGTCGATCATGGCATCGTACTTCGATTTGGCAATGACGATTCCGGGAACATTGCCGACTAACCGTTTGGCCACGAGCTGCGTTTTAACCCCGCTTGCTTCAACCATTTCGCCCCAAAGTTCATTCGATGGCGTGTACGCATCCGGAATGTACTTGCCGGATTTGATGTAATCCGCTGCCGTGCCTGAGGCGATATTGCGAATCTTGACCGACACCGGCTTTCCGTCCACGGTTATATTTGCCTTGTTGAACTCGGTCGCCACGTCCGTCAGCCATCCGTCGACGCCCGTTCCCGACTTTTCCGTGGATGAGAAAATCTCGACGAAATTGTCGTTCGTATTGTTCACCGTAACGGGAAACTTTCCAATATCGGGCAAGGTCGCGGCGACATCGACGGGGTCCAGGTCGATTTGGCCTTTCACGGGCGTCTCGACGGACGGGGAAATCTTTTTGAACAGTTTGTTCAAGCGATCACCGGCATTCTCGGCCGTCACCTCCGCTTTCGATTTGCCCAGATTGGAAGTCAGGGTTACCCCTGCATACACAAGCCCAAAGACGACCGCCAGAAGAATAGCGGAAATCAGGAATAAAGTACTCTTTTTTTTCATCCAGGCCACCTCTTAATTCTTGTAGTATTGGGTTTGTTTGATCAACGTGTCGATTTCCTGCATGCACGGCATGCTGTCAATGTCGCCTGGCTCCAGGCTATCCAGACGGGAGATCTCGAGCATGAGCTGATCCAGCTTTAACAAAATTTCCTCGTTAGTGCCGAGCGATTGCTTGGTGAAGGAAAGGTATTCGCCGTACACGTTTTTTCTGGCTTGCAACAGCTCCTGCGATAAGGGCAACGCCTTCCGGCCCGACACGCTCTCGAACTCCGACGCGTCGAACGTATGCAGCCGGTTGAGGATGCTCCTCACGTTCAGGTAGAAAAGCTTCTCCACCTCGTAGATGACGGAAGAAAACTTCTTATAACTCAGTTCCGCGGGATCGAATCGTTGCTTCAAAACCTCGAGTAGCGTGTTCTTTTTCTTCTGCATGCGTTCTAACTGACGCAAAGCCAAACCGATATCCCCTTCTAAAACCTTAATCCGCTTGAAGCGAGATAATGCCTCGATATAATCATCATGCGTCTTAATCTCCTTCACCGGCAGAGCAACGGGGGCTTTAAATAGGAGGAAGTAACACGCAAAGGTCAGCGTGATGGCGCTGGCTGCAAGAAAAGTCACGCCGATTGCCGAAGAAAGCGCGTTGTCCCCAATCTCGATCCCGATAAATCCGGGGGAGAAAACAACAATATTTAGCGCCACGACACCAAGTGTCAAACCAAATAGTTTGATGTATCTGGCCATGCTCAATTGAACACCCCTCTGCCCAAAAAATTTCTCGTCTCATCATCATTGTACAACACTGTTAAATATTGGGCATAGAAATTTATGGATGCTAGTTTGAAAGATAGGAAGAAGTATCCATAATGGGGCATATACGATTATACAGCGGTTGACGTTTCCTTTTTCAGGAGAATCCACTAACCGCTTGTTCCCCCGTAGATTACGTTTTCATATATTCATAAATCTATTTATCTATTTCATATCCCACATAATGTTATTTTTGTGGTATAACTTGATTAGGGATATAGGTATTTTATACCACTAAAATGAACTGACGAGGTGCTCAAATGAGAATTATCGTTACAACAGACCTAGTTTTTGATGTCCGTATTTTCCTCGATTATGAGAACAAGCTTGTGCATGTTCTTGATAACCAAACCGGCAATGATAAACTTCGTCCCAACTTTACTCATCTTCAGAACTTCATTAAAGAAACATTCGATGTCCCTTTTAATTGGAGTGACTGTAACTGGGTCGTCTATGAAGCCAGCAATCCGAACTCTTTCATCTACAACGACGGAGACGGAGATCCATTCAAACTCGCACCGGAAGATTTCGGTTTGAACTATCCGACATTCCTTGAAAAACAAAAAAAACAAGCTGCCGCTTGGTACGAAATGCTCGCCATGCAACAGCTGTAAATCATTATTAAAATGAAAAAAGGGTTGTCCCATGGTCATTTGCATGACTGATGGGACAACCCTTCTTTCATTTCCTTCTCTGTCAAAGCGAGAACGCGCGTAGTTGATCTTATCTTAAGGATACACTAACGGATTAAGAGGACTTGCAGCTATGTCGCCTGGACGCAACCCGGGAAGCCATTGCGCCAAATCGTTCTTTCGCGCATTGCTGTCCGGTTCCGAAATGATAGTACCGTCGGCAACATAGATAATGGTCATTACTTCTCGCATGTTAGCGGTTGGATTTCCCGGGGCACTATGCAAAGTCCATCCGGAATGGAAAGTTGCATCGCCCGCATCCAATGCGCCGTAATCAATCTGTTCTAGTCCCTTGCCTTCAATGTAGTCCTTGAAAGTCTTATGGGACTCGTCGGATATTTCCTGCTTTGAAATATAACCGTTATGATGCGTGCCCGATACAAATCTCATTGAGCCCACTTCAGCCGGAACGGGTACCAGAGGCATCCAAAGCGTGATCGTATGATTCGTATTCAGCGGCCAGTAAATTTGGTCCTGATGCCAAGGCGTGTGACCGCCTCCCGGTTCTTTGAAGAGCGCCTGGTCATGATAAATGCGAACGCCGGATACCCCCATTAAATCGGCAGCAACTTTGGCGAATCTGCGCGCAAGCACGAACTTTTCAGCTATAGGATTCAATTTCCAGAGGTTGCCGACTTGGATAAACGCTTTCCCGTATGTGTCGCGTTCATGGAGCGGTTTGGTATGATAATTATGCTCTCTTACGATATCGCTAATCAGGTTCCTGTAAGAGGAGACCTCATCCTGCCTCATCAAACCTCTAATCATCGCATGGCCATCTCTTCGATAGCTTTGTTGTTGTTCCTGAGAAATCACAATCGTATCATTCATATCCGGTAGGTTGTTCAATTTGCTCATCCTTAGCAGCCCCTTTGCTTTATAATCATATTGCAATCGGTTACAATCATGATTATAGAGGTCATATGCGATTTCGTATTTGTACGCAATGACGATTCCAATTGTCTAAAATGACTATTGCAAGGACAAGGAGAACCCATGAACCTACTTACGTATACGAATGACTTCCCCATCGTACCTTATATTCGCGAGGCGGACGATTATGCTTTTCGAACCGCTTATTACTTCCCATTCAGGAAATTACTAGACTATTTAATTATTTATGTCAAGAGAGGAACCTTAAAGGTTGTGGCCGATGAGGCAGAGTTACTGTTCCATGAAGGTGAATTTTGCCTTTTGCAACCTGGAACCATTCATGATTTGCAAGCCTTCGAAGAGAACGAGACTCCCTTCGCCCATTTAGACTTCTTTTTTAATAGACATCGCGAGTCAAGCTTTCCCACCAAGCCTGGACAAGTTGATCTTAGCGGGCACACGGAATTGATGCAGCCTAAATTAAACGAATTCGATCAAATGTCCATTCCCATAAAATTAGTGCCTACAAATCCTCATATCTACCGCAATTTAATGTTCGGAATGATAAAATCCTGGCTGGAGCCTAGCCCCCTTGCCAAGCTCAAAGCCCAAGCATTCGCCACGCAACTTCTTCAGCACATTATTGAGGATCATTCCAAATTCGTTTCATCTGCTGCACAATATGATTTGGACTGGATCCCTTCTTACTTTTCGTTTCATCTAGCAGAGCCGCTTAATTTGGATGATCTGTCAAAACGCGCCCATTTATCTCCATCACGCTTCAGAGCTGTGTTCCGTGAACGTTTTGGCATGCCTCCTCATCAATATCTTATGCAAACCAGGCTTGAGCACGCCAAAGACTTGCTGGCATCAAGCACCTACTCCATCTCCCAAATCGCCGAATATTGCGGATTTTCCGACGTGAGTCATTTTACGCATGTGTTTAAGGCAAAGGTTGGGACACCGCCGGGTCTGTTCAGAGAAAATAAATGATAAAACTCAAATGGAATGGACTAATTGAAAAGCACAAAAAAGGCGGAGGTCCCAGCTGAGATCTCCGCCTTTCACAATAATTACTGTTCTTTTATTTATTCATCTTCTTTAAACACAGGAATAATATGGATATCGAAGGTGAACGATTTCTCATCTAGGCGATATTGCTGGAGCAGCTCCGGACCACAGGAGTTCGAGCCAACGCCGCTCATTTTGTAGTCGACATGCACGATTGTCTTACCGCTCTTCCGCAGCAAATGCGAATGCGACTTCTCTGTTAGTTCCTCCGGCGTATATTGGCTAGCATTAAACGAGAACGCTCTGCTCATCTTCTCGAAACGCAGGCCCATTCCGAGCCGATTGGATGAAACCATCCAATCCGTGCCATATCTCGAGCCGTTTTCTTGCGGAAAAATGTAGTTCTCGAACATGTCTTCTACCGTGGTCAAGTATACGCCTTTTCTCGCACTGCGACGTTTATCGACATAGCTCTCATGCGGGCCATAACCGGCGTATTCGATCTCGTCTGTCGTCTCCGCCATTTCAAGACGCAATCCGAAGCGCGGAAGAAACATAAGTTCTTCCCGAACATTAACCGATACGGACAGCTCCGCCGCACCGCTTGCGTCGAAACGCCATACCGCTTCACCCTTTAGGATCGGATACAACTGATAGCCGCTTAATGAGAAGTTTACTTTCACTTCAACGATGGAAACTTCCGGCTGCGACCAGGCAGTACTGTACACTTTCATTCCAGCGCGGTCATAACCTTCCGAGATCCATTGGGCTTTCACATTCCGGTCGTTGTCCGTTGGAGCTCTCCAGATGGCAAATGATGCTGGCGCGGTCAACATCTCGATGCCCTGCTTAGACATACCCTTTAATGTCCCTTTGCGCAGATCGAAAATATGGCGGAAGTTTTCTCCTTCCAATATCAGCACGTCTTCTATTTCTTGGGCTCGTATAGCTGACAACTGTGGACGCAGGGCAGCGTTTGGCTGCACTCCGCCGTATTCGAACTGATAAAACGACAATTCATAGCCCGCTTCTGCCCATACGGTCTCCTCCTTCTGTCTTACGGAGAAGGTTAGAATCGCTGCTTCATCGTAGATTGCTCCCGCATTAATCTGAATGATTCCGCTCTGTTGAGGCTGGATGGCAAGCTCCGCAATCTGACCTTGTCTCACAATACGGCCCGTATAGTCTTCTATCTTCCAATAAAGGGCTACGCCTGACAGATCTATAAAATCATACAGATTCGTTATTTTATACAACCCTTGCTGCTGGTCCTCTTCCTCAATAGCAACAGGCGCAATGACCTGCTTCAACTCCAACAGGCCGACATGCGGCTTCCGGTCTGGTGTCACCAAGCCATCAATGCAGAAGTTGCCGTCGTTCGGCTTATCGCCGAAGTCACCTCCATAAGCATAGAACGGCGTTCCCTCAGCTGTATGCGTGAATGCTCCATGGTCATTCCATTCCCACACGCAACCGCCCATCAGATTCGGATAAGCATAGAAAGCATCCCAATATTCCTTAAGATCGCCAGGACCGTTGCCCATCGCATGACTGTATTCGCATAGGAACAGCGGTTTCTTGTTAGCAGGGTCAGCACCATATTGTTGAACCTCTTCCACCGACGCGTACATTCTGCTGTTCACATCAAGCGATTCTGTATTTGGATCGCCTTTGTACACATGCGCGGCTCCCTCATAATGAACAGGACGCGAAGGATCGCGCCGGCGTGTCCATTCCTGCATAGCTATATGATTCTCCCCATAGCCTGATTCGTTCCCCATCGACCACATTACGATACAAGCATGGTTCTTGTCCCGCTCCACCATCCGAACCGCACGGTCCACAAATGCCTCGCGCCATGCCTCGTTGGTCGACAGTCTGTGGAAAGCCTCGGGTTTCCAATGCTCTGCACTCGATATGCCATGGCATTCCAGATCCGCTTCATCAATAACGTAAAAGCCGTATTCATCGCATAGATCAAGAAATCTTGGATCATTTGGATAATGGGAGGTACGGATCGTATTGATGTTGTGACGTTTCATCAGATTAAGGTCTTTGATCATATGATTGATTGGAATCGTCTGTCCAAGCACCGGATGCGAATCATGACGGTTCACGCCCTTCAGCTTTACCGCTGCTCCGTTAATGCGGAAGACGCCATCCTCAATTTCAATGCGGCGGAACCCTATCTGGAAAGACAATACTTCCTGCCCAGCATGCACTTCCAGCCTGTATAAATAAGGCTTCTCTGCATTCCACAACAGAGGATTCGCAATCTCAAGCCTAATCGTATCCGAGCCTTCAATACTCCCTTCTCCTGCGGCCACAACTTGACCTTCCGCGTTCTTCAACTCTAATTTGATCTGCAGAGCTCCGCCTGTCGTCTCGATGGCCGCTTGGAGTATCGCATTTGTGAAGTCTTTATTTAATTCCTGCTTCAATTCAATGTCGCGGATTCGTTTCTCGTCCCTCGCAAGCAAATAGACATCACGGAAAATGCCGGTGTAACGCCAACAGTCTTGATCCTCGATGTAAGTCCCGTCACACCATTTGAGCACGAGAACGGCAAGCTTGTTTGCTCCCGGTTTCACAAACGGAGAAAGATCGAATTCGGATGGAACGCGGCTACCTTGGCTGTATCCAACAAATTGGCCGTTGGCCCATAAATAGAAGCAAGAATTAACCCCTTCGAACACGATATGAGTTGCTTTGCCGTTCCAAGATTCAGGAACATGGAATTCCCGTACATACGCGCCTGCTGGATTCTCCTCCGGAACGAACGGCGGATCACAAGGAATGGGATAATTGATATTGGTATACTGCATCTGATCGTAGCCATTTGCTTGCCAGCAGGACGGAACAAGCAGACGATCCCAACTTTCAACATCCGCTTCTGTTTCATAGAACGGTTCTTTCACGTCATACACGCTTGAGAAGTAACGAAATGCCCAATTGCCATTCAAAGTCCGGTAAAACGGCGAACGTCCGCGTTTACCCGAATTCGCCGCTTCAGCATCCGCGTACGGCACATAAGCCGCTCTCGCCGCTTCTCTATTAAGATGCATAACCTCAAGATTTTCCCACAGTTTTGGTATATCAATCATCATCTTGCGCCCCTTTTTCGTCAGTTATTATCCTCTAGTATAAATTCTGATATACTTGTCGTAATAGAAACCAAAAGCGACATTTACTAGTACAAAAGGGACATTGTAAAGGGACGGGGAGACGACAATGAAACGGCTTACACTTCGAACAAATGTATTGTCCAAGCATGGTGAGGCACGGCTCCCGTTCTCCGTCTATACCGTCGGAACCGAGGAACAGCAACCGATGACGCGCATGAAAGGATATTCTGCTTACCAGTTCATCGTCACTTTCTCCGGAAAGGGCAGGTTCAGGCTGCTAGGACAGTCCAAATGGGACATTGTCAGCAATCGCCAAATCCTGTTCATACCTTCGGATATTCCGCATGAATATATTGCGGAAGGTTATGAGCCATGGAAGGTCGGCTTCGTCAGCTTCTCGGCAGAAGCTAATGCGCTCCATGCCTGGAAACTTGCCGACGTGCCCACGCTGCTTGCCGTGCAGAATACCAGCCGGCTATTTGAGCTCATTGAACAAATATGGACTAAGTCCGGTGCAGACCACGATTATTGGACCTCGTCGGAGCTCTTCCTTGCTTTCTTGTCCGAAATAACCAAACAGCGTTATATCAGTTCTACTGATCGTATATTTTATGGCTCGAATGCTGTCGCCCATGCAGCTGCCAGATTCTTAAGAGATCATGTTAATCGTTCGAACACCACGATAACTGAACTTGCCGAGCAGCTCGGGTATTCTCGCAAACAACTAACTCGTCTTTTTATTAGCACCTATCATACGACTCCTCTCCAATATTTAAAGCATCAGCGGCTTATTGGGGCAGCGAGACTATTAAAAGCCCATCCTGAACGGACAGCAACCGAAATCGCAAGGCAAGTCGGCATGGAACCTGTGTATTTCTCCCGCGCGTTTCGCATCAAATTCGGGGTTGCCCCGATTGAGTTTAAGAATATTTCTAGTGACTTTGATTTGGAGTAGTCCATTACAGAAATAACCGATACATTCCACATTTCTTCTATTTAACTCTCAGCGCACGCTTCCGTTTGATAAAACTTGATTGGCTCACGATTTCATTCGTATTGCGGCTCTAGCCGGTGACCGAGGCCACAGTTAATACGGCACTATTTGTGACTCGCAAGCTGGAAGTGACGGGCTCGCTTGGCGGAGTTCACGAAGACTTAGTGCGAGTTTATGATTTGTTAGCTTCACAGCCGGGATAACACGTGGGTGTATTTTCACAAGGCCTAATCGTTAATTATTATGCTACAATGCAAAACCCGCAAAGCCTTGTGCTTTGCGGGTTTCTTGTAATTGGGATATTCTTCTGTGCCACCCATGGATTAATAAAAACAGCAGCCGGCACAAGTGAAGTGACCCCTAAAAGTTAGACAATATTATTATGCAACCTGTTGGGCATGATTCCGGTATTGTACCGGGCTCATGCCTTTTAGTTTTGATTTAATGCGTTTGTAATTGTAGTAATCAATGTATCGAGCCAGCTCTTGCTTAAAATGATCTATACTTTCAAACTCATTAAGATAGAGAAACTCCGATTTCATAATGCCAAAGAAGTTTTCAATGACCGCGTTATCGTAACAATTCCCTTTGCGTGACATGCTCTGGGTTATCCCTTGCTTCTTCAAAGCGTGTTGATATTGCTTCATCTGGTAGTGCCACCCTTGATCGGAATGTAGGAGGAGCTTATCCTCGTCGGATAGGCGTTTAAAAGCCTTGTTTAGCATCTCAGAGACTAAGGAGTAGGTAGGGCGAGAAGCTATTGTGTAAGTGATGATTTCTCCGTTAAACAAGTCTAGAACTGGTGACAAATACAGTTTTTCTCCAAATAACTTAAATTCCGTAATATCCGTAACCCACTTCTCATTTGGTTTCTCCGCATGAAAATTACGTTCAAGTACGTTAGATGCAATTTTGCCTACTGTCCCTTTAAATGAACGATATTTCTTCATACGTACGACGGACTTCAAACCTAATTCTTTCATAATACGCTGTACTTTTTTATGATTAATTTGGTGCCCTCGATTAAATAACTCATCACGAATACGACGATAGCCATAACGTCCCTGATGTTCCTCGTAAATGGATTGTATAAGGCGTTTCAGCTCTGCGTCTTGATCAGGCTGGTCAAATTGTTTCACCTGATAATAGAAGGTGCTACGCTTGACTCCAGCAAGCTTTAACAATGCAACCACCGGGAAGTCATGCCTTAATTCATAGACTACTTTCGCTTTGTCTTGTTTGGTGATTTTTCCTTGTTTTGAACTAAGGCATTCAACTTTTTTAGATAGGCATTTTCCATGCGCAGACGTTCCACTTCAGCTCGTAACGCTTCAACCGATCCCTCTGTAGGTTCTTGCTTCTTCGTTCCTTTGTTATCCTTATCTGTCATACTGCGACGCCCCTTTTTTCTTGGTTTTAGGGCATCGATCCCATGTTCATTGAATAGACTACGCCATTCTCGAATTATCCCAGGAGATGAGATATTGAAAATGACTGCAGCTTCATTTGGAGACGTCCCATTGTCGTTCATAAAGTTGAGTACGTCTAGTTTATATGTCATGGAGTAAGCTGTATAGCTCTTTTGAAAGGCGTTTTCTCCGTGATATTCGTATTGCTTAATCCACATGCGTAAAACTTCATAATTTATCCCTATTGATTCTGCAATGCTTCTGATCCCTTCAGCACCATTCTGATACCTGTGAATCGCCTTCAATTTCTCATCTAAACTGAATTTAGGCAAAAAAACTGCACCTCCATTGTTAGTCGTGTCTAACAAATGGGGTGCAGTTCACAAGTTACCGGCTGCTGTCGTGTAGGTATCAAATTCGCTATTGTTTGATCAATCCACTCTTTCTGAAAGGAATTTTACAATCAATGGTACATGATCACTTGGAGCATCACGCCAATCATCATATGTACCTACTTCAACCGTCTGCATCCTAGACAGCCAATTTATTGGCGCGAAGACATAGTCAATATGAAACGGCTTCTTCTGATCATAACGGAAATAATGGGTTGGTCGCGTCTCTTGTCCGTGTGGTTCACCGTAAAAGTGGTGATAGGCGCTTTCTATACCGTATCCTCTTAACAGATCAACTACAGCAGTATGGTTGCCCACTCGTGAATAATAATCCCAGATCGCATTACTATTTAAATCACCTACAACAATACATTGTTCAGTTTGAAGCAAAGACTTATATTGTTGCAATGCCATATACAGCTGGCCTATATAACTGAGATTACGAATCTTATGATTCTTTGTCCATACAGCTATAATGGTCAAGTTCTCTGTCCCACCGCTGACACTGATCGGAACAATCCACTTATACTGATCATCATATGCTGGATGTACGGATAGTTCATATTGACTAGTAGCGAACACGCCTAAGCCTTTCCATGGATTGTCTCCATACCAAATGGCTTTGGGAAACAATTCTTTATACGCATCCCCCAACTTCTCGAGCGATTCACATTCAGGAATAATAGCAAAATCAGGCATGATGGGTTTAAGACGTACATATTTCTGTCTTAATACTTGACTGCAATTCCATGAGACAATATTCATTATTTTTCTCCCGGTTCAGAATTACATAACGTATCCGCCATCATGTCATGTATATTAAAGCGCTGTGCCCTTGGTAGGTACAAATAACTTGGACATATCTACACCTTCGTGTTCAAGCAATTTGATTTTTTTACTGATGCCTCCGGCATACCCTGTCAAGCTGCCATTTCCCCCTACAACCCGATGGCAGGGAATAATAATAGAGATGGGATTATGCCCTACTGCTCCGCCAACTGCTTGACTGGACATGCTTGTTTTACCCATTTGCACGGCCACAGCCTTTGCAATATCCCCGTACGTGATATATTCTCCGTATGGAATTTTACACAAGATATCCCATACTGCCCTACGAAATTCTCCTCCAATGGGAGCTAAAGGCAGATCAGCAATAGCAGGTTTCTCACCTGCAAAATATCTGTCTAACCATTTTTTTGCAGCGTCGAATACCGGCATATCGTTATTTTCTATCATCTCTTCGGGTATGGAGTTACCGTGATATTTTTGCCCCTCTAACCATAAACCTACAAGGTTGTCCTTGTCACAAGAAAGCGTAATCGTTCCTAAGGGCGACGGGTAGTTTGTTGAATAATACATTTTGTCCTCCTTATAGCGTGTTTCAAAGATTAATTGTAGCGTAACTGCGCCACGTCCGCCATGCTTCAATGTATTATATTTTGCCACAGAAAAAGCCCCGAATCGGAGCTTTTTGCAGATGTCATTTTCAATATTCTCCCATGCAATCGCTAAATGGTCGAATTCCGATTCTGAATAGATCTGTCCGAAACGAAAAAGTAAGTTGCTTATCGCTTTATTAATTTAGTTGACTACTCAACAACGAAGCATTAATATATGTGTTGACTAGTCAACAATCAAGAAAGTAGTGATCACTTTGCAAGAAACAGAAACCATGCATTTTATTATGCTCAACAGTAAAATTTTTAGAAACACTCAAATTTACCTGGACAGAATCATTAAAGAGTATGAGCTCAGCAGCGGATCCCTGCCCTACTTGCTTTTTCTAGATAAGAACGAAGGAATCAGTCAAAATAAATTGAGTGAAGAAATTGGCAATGATAAGGCGATGTCTGCAAGAACGATTAGCAAATTAATTCAACTGGATTATTTGTATAAAGAGCAGCACGAAAAAAACAGCAGGGCCTATAGGCTGTATCTAACGGAAAAAGCGAAGCAAATATTGCCTGTCATTCATGAAAAGGTTCAGGGAATGGTTGGTTTATTTACGGAGGACTTAACCGAAGAAGATCTGCTAATTACGATGAAATCTTTAAAGAAGATTTATGATAGCACCCAAAAGTTAAGATAATCATGCAGAGGAGAGATCCCATATGTTATATAAGAATAATGATGTACAGCTTCATAAGCTTGGTTTAGGCTGCGGTGGAAGAATGAGCAATGACCATAATAAGGAAGAAAAAATAGCGACAATCCATGAAGCGCTGGAATATGGCATTAATCATCTGAATACAGCAGACTTTTATGGCTCAGGGAAAAGTGAATTGATTATTGGCGAAGCCCTGAAGGGTCAAAAGAGGGAACAGGCTTATGTGTCTGTTAAGTTTGGGATGTTGACTGCGCCGAATGGCGGAATGTATGGGCTTGATGTTAGACCGCTAGCCATTAAAAACTATCTTACCTATACTCTTAAAAGATTAAATTTGGACTATATTGACCTGTATCAGCCAGCACGAATCGATCTGGGCATACCGGTAGAAGAAACAATTGGAGCGGTTGCCGACCTGGTTAAGGCTGGTTATGTCCGGCAGATCGGGGTTTCACAAGTGGATGCTGATACACTGAGAAAAGCAAATTCGGTTCACCCGATCAGCTTCGTAGAGATGGAATATTCCTTATTTAATAGAAGCATCGAACATGACATTATGCCAACGGCAAGAGAGCTGGGGATTGGCGTGGTCGCATTTGGCGCTCTTGCCCATGGGTTGCTTAGCGGTACTTGTTCAAAGGACTCAGAGACACACAGCCCTTGGGTTCCTTTATTCTTTGAACAAAACATAGACAGGAATCTTGAGCTTGTAGAGCAATTGCGTACCATCGCTGATGAGAAGCATGTAACCGTCCCACAACTGGCTCTTGCGTGGATGTTAACGAAAGGCGAAGACCTGATTACTATAATTGGTGCTTCAAGACGGACTACTCTTCAAGATTCATTAAAAGCTGTAAATGTGAAATTAAGCGCCGATGATATTCAAAAAATTGAAACAGCCGTATCCCCAGAAAAGATAGCGGGCAACAGCTTCCCTAATATGAAATTTAGAAATGGCGTGGCAGCTGTGTAAATGCAGCCTTTTCTACTCTTTCTAATTCAAAATATCCTGTTTCGTAAAGACGAAGAAGGAAACGGCTAGCGAAGCAATTCCCCAACTGACCAATATAACAAGCGAGAAGCCAAGCGTCATGCCCGTGATCGGCGGTGGCGAGCCAGCCAAATAATCGGTTAGCTGCAGATTAACCGAGAAGATGAATTTAGCACTGTGCCAGGAAGAAGCCATGTTTGATAAGAGCGTTCCGGAAATAACGGCTGCCATCATCGTTACGATGCTCGCGGCCGTGCTGCGCACTAGCACAGACACCATCAGCGCAAGCAAGGCCACCGTCATGGCCGACACCCAGATTAGTCCGGCTTCCATCAGCAGATAATGCCATTGCGGAATCGCGTGTACAAAGCCGCTTTCGACTGCTGAACCCTTGATTACGAAACCTGTAAAAACAGGTAATTCCCACCCCTTGTAGCCGAACACCGCGCCTGATATAAGATAACAGAGTACCGCACTGACTACAACGGTCAATGATACGTAAAGACTCAGCGCAACTAGTTTGCTGAACAAGATCTTCCAACGGCACACAGGCCGTGTCAGTAGCATCTTGATCGTGCCCGACGTGCGTTCGCCCGAAACGAGGTCGGAAGCAAGCGCAAGTATAAGCAATGGGAAGAACAGCGTTACCGCGTTCGACAGGAAGCTACGAGTGAACGTGACGCCGTCCGGCGAGTTCGGATTGACGTCATGATCCAAATAATATTGTAGCTGCTGCACGGCGATTCGCTGCGAACGCTTCCATTCGTCTGGTATCCTGTCACTCGAGAGCGTGTTCTGGTATTCGCTGATTTGCTGCACGAGCTGATTGCGCCAATCCTTGAAATTCATCTCGTTCGTCTCTTTGATGCGATACTGCGCATACGTAAAGATCGGAATGAGGATCAGCAGCACGAGCACGATGACGAGAAATCGCTTCTTCTTCCATATCTTGAGGGTTTCGTTTTGTATGAGCGGGAGCAATCTAACCAATGCTTTCACCTTCCGTCATCCGTAAAAATAACTGCTCCAGCGTCGGAGCTATGCTGTGCACAGACACAATGCCAATGCCGGCGAGCACCGCCTTCTCAACCAGAGACGAGATCCGCTCCGGGTTCATCGCCGTGATGAGCCCCTCCCTCATCCCCGCGAGCAAGCTCTCGTCGATCCTGTGCTCTTGCTCCAGCACGAGCACGACGTCGCTCTCGCCCGCGAGCAGACGGCGCCCCGCCTCCTGCTGTTCGAATTGCCAGACGACGTAATTGTCAGAGCCGTGGATCAGCTCGTCTACCGTGCCGACAGCCAGTACCTTGCCTTGGCTGATGATCGCGACGCGATCGCACATCAGTTGGATCTCGCTCAGCAGATGACTCGAGATGAACAAACTCATGCCCTGATTCGCCAGCATGCGGACGAATTCCCGCAGCTCCTTGATGCCTTTTGGATCGAGCCCGTTCGTTGGTTCGTCCAGGATGAGCAGCTTCGGCCGACCGAGCAGCGCCTGCGCGATGCCGAGTCGCTGCCGCATGCCAAGCGAATAAGTTTTTACTTTATCATGAATGCGCGCATCAAGGCCGACGATGGCAGCGACCTCGCGAATTCGCGCATGATCGACGCCGCTCTGCATACGTGCGAAATGCTCTAGATTTTCCCATCCCGTCAGATAGGGATAGGCTTCGGGATTTTCAACAATGCAGCCGACATGGCGCATTGCAGCTTCGGGATGGCGGCTAATGTCTTCGCCGCAGATCATAATCTCGCCCGAAGTCGGCTTGATCAGATCGACGAGCATACGGATTGTCGTCGTTTTTCCGGCGCCATTAGGTCCGAGAAAGCCGAAGATTTCACCGGCGCGGACCTCGAACGTGATGTCCTTAATGATTGGCTTACCGCCGATTTGTTTCTTGACATTGCGGACAGACAGCACGCTGTCGCTGTCCTGATCGTCCAACTGCCCAGACTCTCGTCTTGCGTGACGCATGCTCGTTCCCTCCTACTCTAATGACTGCACGATGCGAGTGGCGATTTGCTGGTACCCAGCATGATTGGGATGAAAATGATCCGACGATAGGTAACGGTCAATCGTGTTCTCGAATAAATCGAACGTCGGGACCATCGTCATATTGGGGTATTCGTGAAGCAGCGTGTATACCCGTTCGTTCCACTGCTGAATCTGGAGCGAACCGCTCCTAAATTCCTCGATATCATAGAACGGATTGTACAAGCCCACGTATACGACTTGCGCATTGGGATTAATCAGATGAAGCCGTTTTACGACTTGCGCCAGCCGGTTCAAACCTTGAGGCATCTCGGCCTTAAGCTTATCCAAATTCAATTCGTTCGCCAAATTGCCCAAACTCTTGCCAGAGAGGATCTGGAACAGATCGTTTCCGCCGATGGTAAAGACGATTACGTTCGCCTGCTTAAGCGCAAAGCTGTAGCCTTTATCGGTTTCCAGCAGCTGCTCAAGCCGATCGGATTTCAAACCGTTAACTGCCAGGTTGTTGTTGAGCCGGACGGACTTGCCCGGATATTTCTGCTTCAGCAGCGCGACGACCTGCTTAACGTAACCTTCGCCAGACGCGTCGCCTGTGCCTTTCGTCAGAGAATCGCCGATGGCCGTAATCACAATGTCATTACCTTCGCTCAGCTCGCCTCCCGCCGGCAGCACCGACACCTTCGCACTCTCCGAGAACGCCTCGCCTTTCGGATAAAGCGTATCCTTCACGGCAAATCCAACTCCCGCAATCAGCAGCAGTGTCGACAAAACGGAGGAAATGCCAATAATTTTCCATAAGTTTCCGGAGGATATCGGTCTCATCTGGGTGGTCTCTCCTTGATCTCTCAAAAATCAATGCTCTCTCCGATTAGAATCGTTAGACCAAATATTTCCTTCCATCCTTTTTTTTATTCGTTTCTTTCCAGCTAAGTTGAAACATTTACAGCTAAAGCTGAAAATCATACTCGTCTTGTGTCATATCTACCGTGGTGTGTATTTCGAATGCGGACAGCTCGTCCTCTGTAGCCTTTCTGCTGGGAAACTTGTTCATTGTCTGAAATAAGCTGCTGCTATGAACACGAGGCAGACTTCACAAAACAAAAAAAGGCAACACCTGTTGGTGTCACCTCTACATTTCATCTATTTAACTCTCTACGCACGATTTCATTCGCTGCATGATCGGGGCCATTCTTTAATTACATATCAGCTACCGGCACATGACCTGTCATCCAGTTCAATTCACTATCAAGCATGAATCGTATGTGCCATCCCTTCTCCGACTTAGGCCACTGATGAAATTGCGTCACGCATTCATACAGAGCTTCAACGCTTTCCTTCGATTTATGCTGCAAAACATTATTCATCATCCATACAAGGTTATTCGGTTTGCAGGTTACCCCATCCAGCACTTTCATAAACCACTTATGATAGGGATAAAGAACTTCATTATATGCCAAAATAAGCCGCCCAGCGAATAAAACGAAATTAGTCGTAGAGAATTCAATGACGTAGCGCTCGTTCTTCTTTAAGCCTTCGTAGAACATCCAACGCCAACCTTCAAATTGAGCATGGAATTTTTCCAATTTCTCATTTTTCAGTTCAGTGGGATAGTTGGAAGCCGCTTGTACCATCTCTTGCAGGCCGATTATTTCACTATAACTTACTATTGCGTCCTTGAAGGCAAACCTAGCGGGCTCGCTGCCGGATTCGGCTACCTTGTTCATATACGAAACCGAGGTATATTTCCCATCTACATACCCGCCATCATAGGGCGTTGACTCCGTTTCATGGTAATGAATATCCCCTCTTTCTAATAAAGAAAGATAATCCTCATCCGATACCACGAGCATAAGGTCGATATCCGAATCTTCTTGGGCAAAGCCATGCGCAACGGAACCCCCGACAATAACAGCTAAAATCTCTTCTTTTTCCTTGAGCTTGTTTGTAATCTTTTCAATGGCTGTTTTATGATGCGGATACATTTGTGAATGTCTCCTTCTAATTGGAATTAGAGTTGCACCTTCCGGTTCTTATAGTAGTATACTTTGTCTTCCTCCGTAATTTCCCGCAGCACTTTACAAGGACTGCCCACTGCGACCACATTCGGCGGAATATCCTTCGTCACGATGCTTCCTGCGCCTATTACACTGTTCTTGCCTATCGTAACGCCGGGATTAATGACTGCGCCGCTCCCAATCCAAACGTTGTCCTCAATGACAACCGGGAATGCGTACATTTGGCCAGTTGCACGCAATTCACCGTCAATGGGATGTCCGGTAGTCGAAATCGTAACATTAGGAGCAAACAAGACGCCATTCCCGATTGTGACCGTTGTATCGTCCACGATGGTAAGATTGAAATTCGCATAGACATTATTGCCGATAAACGTATTCGAGCCGTAGGCAAAATGAATCGGAGGTTCGATCCAGCAATTGTTGCCCCAACTTCCAAATAGCTGTTTAGCCAGTTCTTCTCTTTTGGCCACCTCGGACGGTCTCGTATGGTTAAAATCGAAAACGAGCTCTTTTCCCTTAAGCCGTTCTTCGGGCAGACCTTCTCCCATATCGGTGAACAACAAACCATTCTTTATATTTTCACGTTGTGTCAATTTTAATATCCCCTTCACTTTAACTTTTCGTTAAATTCTATTTTATTGATGTCAGTTATCGTATTATATATAATTATTGATTAAAAATATCATTATATTAACCGAATGTGGTGAGCTCATTTGAAGAATCGCATTGTCCCTGTCGACAAGGACCTGAACAGCACTTTTAAGTTGAATCCGATATTTCCTTTTGTACTCTCCCGAGATGATTTAAGTGACTATGTAGGCGGATTCGTGAACTGGCATAAACAAACTGCTATAGAAATTGCTATTGTTGTAGAAGGAAGGATTAATGTAACCGTCCTAGAACGCGAGGAAACGATGGAAGTTGGGGATGGATTTCTAATCTTGCCCGAACGTTTGCATACCTTAAAGCCAAGCAAAGGCTCTAAAGTGGCAAGATACTTTACTTTCATTTTTGAACCCGTCTTATTAACCGGATTTAAAGGAAGTTTTTTTGAACATGCCTTTTATTTTCCGGCATTAAGCAAGAAAGAAGCCTTTTATAAGTTCAATATTCAGGATAACTGGACACACCCCATATTTGAGCAGATGAAATGGGTCTATGAGCAAGAAGCTACAGATCGCCCTTCGTTCCAATTAAACGTACAGCGAATTGTACAAGATGTTTGGATCATCTTGTGGAACAATCTTTTGTCCAAGGAAGAAGAAGGGGATCGCAAGCAACACAATACGCGAATCTTGATAATGATCGAATATTTGCATAATCATTATTCTTCGAAGTTCTCTTTAAGCGATATGGCGGCACAATCCAATGTTAGCCGTGGAGAATGCTGCCGCTACTTCAAGAAAATGATGCACATGACAATCTCTGATTATCTCATGGAGTATCGGGTTTCAAAAGCAATTGAACTTCTGGAATCCGCTGATAGATCCATTTCCGAAATCTCTGAGACAGTTGGATTCAGCAGCCAGAGTTATTTTATTGAATCGTTCAAAAAGAAGACGCGTCTCACCCCTCTTGCCTATAGGAAATTATTAAAGGGAATACCCAAATAAAAATATTTGACGCCTCATAGATAAAAATGGAATTATATAAACTTCTCCCAAAAACGGAACAGCAGCAGCCATGGACGTAAATAAAGTCCTAGACTGCTGCTGTTTTATTGAGCTATCGTCTCCGTTTAGCTTATGGTCGAACTGTTTGGGGGCTTTATTAATGTCTGAACTTCTCGGCGAAAGCTATAATTTTATCAACGAAAATCCCCTGCAATTGATCGGTGCCTTCCTTGGGCGCTTTGTAGGCTTTATATCCGCCGAACGATTCGATGCAGACTGCTGCTTCTCTTAAGTCGGATGGGATATTCTTCTCGATGATCTCAGCCGTCTCTTTTTGCTTCTCATTGCAAATAAAGTATCCCATATCCTTACTCAAAAGCTCGTCGTGATTTTTTTTGATAAAGTCCCGAATCGGTTTGTATATTTTCCCATATCTGACTCCTGCCCCTAGGATAATGCGATCATATTCCCCTATAGCTGGCTTGTCCGACTCCAAGTTGCATGTCGTACAATCCGATAGCTGCTCCGACAATACTTTTATGCATTGGGCCGTTGCCCCGGTCTTTGTTGCGAATAGAACGAGTATTGCCATATTCTTACCACCTATCCCGTCATGATTTGTTGCGCGCATTAGAATGAAGTAGATGAATTTGATTCTCCAGGACCGAGCTGGCTCGACCAAGAAATTGGTTAATGAGCTCTAGTTCTTCCTCCGTATAGGAAGAAGCCAGCTTCACCATCTCCTCGTGAAGCTGGAGATACGTTTGACTAACATCTTCTTTATCCTCATAAAGCGGGACGATAATCACCTTGCGGCGGTCATTTGGGTCATGCTGTCTTTGAACGAATCCGTTCTTTTCCAGCCGATCGATTAAAGCGGTAACGCTCCCCGTCGTAAGTCCGGTTAGCTTCGAGAGCTCTCCTGCCGTGATTGGGCCTTTCTCGTGCAAAATATCGATGGATAAGAAATCATTATTGTATAGTCCTAGAGCAGTAGCTACGCTCTGCTGATATAGTACGGTTCGGGTTCCTAAACCTCGCATGCGCAACGTGAGATTCTCCTGCTGTTCCGTAATTTGTATGGGTTGATCAGTTGACAAATGGCAACTCTCCTCTTAAAATCATAATATCTTGATAATCAAGATACTTTACAATCAATATACTTGATGGCGCGTTATAAATCAAGTTTTAAAGGGAGGCAAACAGAAAGGCGGATTCGACAAATTGATGTGGGTAACTTCAGCGTATATGGTCGCGGAGATGGCCGGTATGCCTATATTCGGCAAACTATCCGATACTTGCCGATCGGGCTCATTGCCTTCGTTATGATTGCGTTTTTCTACAAAGAGTCCGTTGAGCATTCCAAGCAAAAGATTGACTATCTCGGCGCGATAACGCTTGTTGCTTCGATCGTTAGTCTCATGTTCGCGCTTGAACTCGGCGGTAAGGAATATGCTTGGGATTCCGGCATGATTATCGGATTGTTCGGGTTGTTCGCGGTACTCTTCCTTGCCTTTGTCTATATCGAACGGCGCGCGGAGGAACCGATCATCGCCTTCGGCATGTTTAAGAACCGTCTCTATTCAACGAGCAATATCATGGCGATATTCAGCGGAGCGGCGTTTATAACGGCATCCATCTACATTCCGGTGTTCATTCAAGGTGTTCATTCAAGGTGTCCTTGGCGGATCGGCTACGAATTCGGGGCTTGTCTTGCTTCCGATGATGCTCGGCTCGGTTATTACTGCGGCAGGCGGCGGAGCATTCCTTGCGAAATTCAAGTACCGTTCCATCATGATTCCAACAACGATGCTGCTAGTTATCGGCATAGCACTCCTGACTACTCTGACGGCGGATACTTCACGCCTCATGGTCACGATCTTCATGATTCTCGTCGGTCTAGGCATCGGTTCTTCGTTCTCCGTATTAAGCAATGCGGCAATACACGGCTTCACCGCACGGCAGCGCGGATCCGCGAGTTCGACGCTTAACTTCAATAGGGAGCTCGGAATGACGTTAGGCATCACGGTTTTCGGCATTATTCAGAGTCATTTGTTCTCCAATAAATTGACGACCGCATTCAGCGGCGGACAGCAGACGAACGAAATTGATCTTAACGATCCAAGCAACATCCTGACCCCGCAGATGCGGGATCATATCTCCCAGCCCGTTCTAGAGAAGATTACGGAAGCGTTAACCTCGTCGCTGGTTCAGACCTTCGCTTGGGCGAGCATTCCGGCGGTCATTGCGCTTGCTGCAGCTTTCTGAGAAACGTTCGATCCGGCCTCCG
The DNA here is from genome assembly GCF_030161375.1 of Paenibacillus glycanilyticus. Taxonomy (GTDB): domain Bacteria; phylum Bacillota; class Bacilli; order Paenibacillales; family Paenibacillaceae; genus Pristimantibacillus; species Pristimantibacillus glycanilyticus_B. The sequence continues at coordinate 20,534 of NZ_BSSQ01000020.1, read as the reverse complement.
AAATGGAAGAATACACAGCGTCTCACTAATCGGCTCCTTGACAGGACTCCTCCTCCTCCCGAATCAAAACATCCTCCTTCTCCATAAGGCCAATCCGATCCAACCGACAAAAATGAATGCGATGATTAATGTTATGATCCATGAGAAGGGGTTCTTGTCGGCAATAGGCAAGGTAACATTCATCCCAAAGAAACTGAATACAAGCGTAGGCAACGTTAAAAAAACGGTAAACAACGTAAGTGTCTTCATTGTTTTATTTAATTCATTGGATATGAGTGAAGAATACGAACCCGTTATGCTGTTCAAAATTCTTGTATATAATTCTGTCGTTTCAATTCCTTGATCATTTTCAATCTTCAGATCTTCTAGAAGATCTTTGTCATCGTCGTATAAGGTTAAGGAATTGGTACGAAAGAGCTTGGTTATAACATCCGCATTAGCCTTTAAAGAGGTGAGAAAATAAACTAAACTTTTTTCAATTTCCATTAAGTCATAAAGCTGCTTGTTCGTTAAGGAATCACGTAAATGACTCTCTATTTTAAGACGCTGCTTGTTGAGCAGTTTTAATTTTTCTATGTACTGCGTTGAAAATAACAATAACATCTCTAATGCAACACGATTTTTCATTGAGGTGTTCACATTTTTCTTAATTAAATGATCTAAAGAGTTAGTCGATTGGTTACATACCGTAACAATGTAATCCGTTCCTAAGATGATTCCAATAGGGATCGTAATATAAGAATCAAACTGAAGATTACTGACATCAATAATCGGAAAATCATTAATAATTAATGTGCATTTCGTCTCTTCATCATATTCAATCCTTGCGCTTTCTTCTAAATCTAATGGATCCTCCAGAAATTCCATGGGGATATTACAACGGTGAGATACCTCTCTAAGTTCTTCCTTTGAAGGTGCGGTTATATGTATCCAGCTGTTCTTTTCGAACTGTTCTATTGGTTCTAGAATTCCATCAGCGGAAGTTTTATAAATATTAAGCATCCTGTAGTATCACTCCTCATTTATTATCTGTTATTTTTCATAAATAGTTGTAAGTCTGCGCCTGAAAACCCGCATGGCTACGTTATGACTGTTTCATGATTAACCTTATTTACTGAGTATAAGCCACCTATATTTCAGGATAAAATGTAGTGCAATTTAGAGCCTATGTATAAAATGTATAATTATACAATAAAAAAAGACTGCCGCACGTTGGCGACAGCCTCCTTTCATGACCACTGAGTGGTCGTCCACTACTTTTTCAATTTCTTCTTTTCTTCAATCATTGCAACTTTAAAATTGAACTTGTCATCATTAAACGGGTTTACAACATGCGGTCGTGAGGACAAATCGATTTGACTGAAAGCAACGAACAAATCATCCTCAGCAACATGCTCTCTATCCGCGGCAACAGCCTCACAAACTGCCCGTTCGATTGTACGCATCAGTACCCTGAGGTTTCCAGCGGAAGCATAAAACAGCTTCTGAGAGAGCTCAGGGGAAGCCAATTGAGAACGAACCGGGAATGGCAGCTTTTCGTCGACAGTCTTTAAGAATCCACGAAAGGATTTATCGTAGCTGAAAGTACTAAATCTCTGGCGATTTGTAAATCGAGTATCCAGCTGTTCGTTAATCTTGAGGAGTGATTCGGCTGTCGGAATACCACTTAAAATCACAGGAATTTTAATCTCATTAACTAGCCCCTTTATCCAGTCCGCAACATTAGACTTGACGCGTTTATTTTCACTATCATTGACGTGTTGGAACTCATCTAGAACCAATAATTTGACATCACATTTTTCTACTAAGTGGAATATTCTTGCCTTCATTGTCTTTTCTGTTCCAATGTCGAACAATGGATCTTTCATAGAAAATAGAATCTTCGATGCAACATCCTTAGGCTTTGCTCCGGAAGGAAGTTCTACTAGAAGAACAGGAATGATGTCCCTCTCTTCCTCTTTCCTGCGAGGAAATTTATCTCGATAATACTCCAAAACCGTTGTCTTGCCTGTTCCAGAATCCCCAAATATGCACATACAATCTGGTTTTGAAGAGTCTTGAGACATCATGTGGCATTTATAAATCTCCTGGAGAATTACTTGGAAACTAGGGTGGTGAATAACGATTTCTTTCACTTGATCAACTGCATTTTTTTGTTTGCTTAGAACTTCCGGATCCAATCCGAAGCTTTCACTAAAGAAATTGTCATTATTATTCGACAAGTCTTACACTCCTTTTATCCCTGTTTGATAAGAAGGCAGGTCATCATCCATGTCATTTTCCATATCATATTCAGAAGTCTCCTGTGCTTTTTGATCAGAGACAACTTCTACGCCCTTCTTATTTTGACCCGTAGGTTTTCTGGGTTTTACAGGCTCTCCTTGTTGGACCGAATTAATCTCAGATATATCTTCTGGTAGAGAGAGCTTATCCAACTCATAACCCATATTCTCAAATCTCAGAGTTTGCAACTCCATCGATGCCAATGTGTCTGCATACTCTTGTTTTTGATCATCTTGCTGCTGCTTAGTTATTTCTTTAACATTACGACGTGCTTGTCCTACATGACTGTCTTCATGCCTTGTCTTGGCACTACTTAGTTCAACTGACCTCAATTGCACTTCGTAATAGGGAATAGGAAGATCCGATCTTATTTTTCGATCAGAAACAATCTCTATATCCGGATAAGCTTCAATATAAGTTTCGTTTAGAGGATCCCGAACATAGATTACTCGCAAATCATCAACATCATATCGAATACGCAATTCATCGTTACGGTTTAACCGATCCATTTCATAACGAAGATCTTGCAAAGCGGCACTTTGAAAGTAAAAACTTTCGAGCTTAATTCCCTGGGCTTGTAATTTTCTAAATTCTAATCCTGCACCCATGACAATTTTCAGCTCCTTAAGATTTCGAGGAACAGCTAATCTGAGATGCGGGTTCTCATTAAGGCTCTTATGCCAAAGATCATGAGGAACGCCTGCTCTCGTGACCGAATGTCTCCAGTCGTGAGATATCATATCAACCAATGCGATATGCACGAGATAGTTAAAAGCTTGCAAGGTAATGCATGCTTCCCCTTCAGAGTCATATTGCGATCTTTCAAAAGGATTTGAGAAAGTTGTACCTGGGGAACGATGAATCAGTTTCTGATTCAATGCTCGAAATGCTCTTTCAATTGCTCCTTTTTGATGGCCAGAGGCGATGCTACAGTACTGGATATCAATACCATAAGTCTGACAGACGTCTCGTAAGTCATACGATTCGTTAACCTTGGCATTATCGAGAACAATTTCTCTTGGAATGCCATATGCTGTCCACTCTTTTTGTACCAATGGGTACAACTGACCCACATATGTTTTAGGCAGAAAGCAGTGTAGCAAACACTGTTTTAGCTCACCACTATCCGGTTGATTGAAACAAACATGAAAACCCATAGGTTCACCAGAGAATACATCAATCGCATAAATGAGCCAAGGACGTTGCCTTTGGAGAGTCCGTGGATTAACTAGAAGCAGATCTACTTGAGTCCAATCAATTTCAACTCGTTCTAATATACGATCGCAAAATAATCGGCCACGAGAACCTTTTCGTAATAGCCTTGCTTTTTGGAGTCCATGACGAATTACATCTTGTTTGTATTTATCCTGCTCATCACGGTACACTCTCCAAAAAGTTGTTAAGGATAAGCACTTGAGCTCTTGGCTTGCTTCTCTAAAATCGTTGGCTTCTTTAACTCGAGCCTTGAGCTCATCAAACATTTCTCTAACACTAGGAATGATGTCCTCGTAAGCTAGGTCGTTAATTACCTGTTTGGCTATTTCAATGACTTTTTCGTCAGACAAACGACTTCGAGGTCCCCTCATTTCATAGTTAGATATCAGGTATCGAATGTCCCTGTATCTTAACCACTTACGCATCCAGTTATAGAATGTTCCTTGTGAGACCTGATTTACCTCAAGATGCTTCTCCAAATCTGCAAATCTTTTTTCTCTTTTAATGAAAGGACGAATTATTTCATATCGCCTTTCTGCTTCTTTTTTCTTATCCGGCGGAAAAGATTCAAAATCTGTTTCTATAACCGGCTGCGACTCATCGATTTGAAACTCCAAATTGCCATCCATCCAAGCTTGAAGAAGTTCCTCAACCTTATAGGTTTCCAGTTTTTTGTAATTGACACTTTCAACAGTAACTTGTCGATGTCCGGAACGTTTCACAACAACTTCAAGCCCATATAACAAGAACTTTGTTCCGTGAGAGAAATCATGTTGGGACATGGTTAAAACACCTTCTCTACATTAATATAGAGGACGGACTGATCAGCAATCCTTTGACTTACCAAGTCCGTATAAATGTAACGATCTAATAGCAATTTATACACAATCGCTGTGAACAACGCCAGACCAATCCCATCATCTTCGTTTATTAGTTGTCGTAACTCTTTGATTGAGCATGGAGCTACTTTCTTCAACTGATCGTACACAATCACCATATCTTGAGCAGCAATTTCTAAGCGCATGACGTCTAGAAGGAGATTGATATTGGTACTAAAACACCCTTTACGAAGATCAAGCTCGGTTACTACCTTGAATCTCCATCCCTTTTCTTGGCAGTATATTTTAGCTACTTCAAATTTAATGACATTCTCAGGGTTATTCACTTCATGTGAGGGCTTTACTTCCACAATTGTCATCTCCCCTTCGACATCAGTTAGAAGAAAGTCTGGTGTATAGCTTCGGGCACGCCTTTTATAGTTATATTTAAGACGCAAAGGTTGGTACTCGATTTTTAAGATCTCAGGTTGAAAGTTACAAAAACGAACAAAGTCTCGTTCAAGAAGACTTTCTCCGAAAACCATTGATTCATCGCTTGTTCTTCGTGCCACTAGACACCTTCTATTTATACCCTTCTTAGGGCCAATCTTTCTTACTGGAATAACCCCACCTCTTTTTCTAGATATTCAAGATTTCTTGTAATCATCCCCTGCTTTTACATACAAGCTTCTAGAGATCTCCACTTCATACAACTCACCAGATGTTGATGTTACTTACCTTTTATAATTAATCATATCCTGATGCTTGGGAGATTAAACCTCCAGAAAAGCAAACAAATCCCTTTTGTTATAAATAACTCTTAATTGCAAAAGAATATCTCTCAGTAGCTTCTTCTATTATGTGTTTATGAGACTAACATCATCACTCTAACTGTCAACCTCTATTAAATAGCAGTCATGAGATTGCAATATATTAGTATATATATTAGTAAATATATATACTAATATATTGGTTTACATAATTGATGTCTTAAAAGAATGTGTCATGCTGAAACGGCTGAGGCTATTCATTGTCGTCAAAGCTTGAATTAATGAGGAGGCGTCAACATGATTTCTCAAAGCCTTGAGGAAATGCTCTATGATAATATTGGTAAAAGAATAAGAACAATTAGACTAGCTAGGGGACTTACACAGCTTGAATTTAGCAAAAGGATACAATTATCTAGACCATCAGTAACTAACATCGAAAACGGTATTCAAAAAGTTTCTCTGATATCTCTATACCAGATTGGAATGGCATTGAATGTTTCTATATATGACTTGCTCCCCGAAAGTGTTGGAAGAAATAAAAAGAAGAGAATTAATGATAGTATTGTTGACAATTCACTATAATTAATGTGATCTTGCGGTGTTACACTAAGTCATAGCTTCAAAGTAGCTAATAACAAAAAAGCGCCTATTTAGAATAGGCGCTTCGCTAAATTCCCAAGTTGGCTCTCAAGTATCTTTAATAATTCTCCTGATTTCTTAAGGAGATACACATCCCCTGGTATTATTTTTTCGTTACATGGAGTAATACCAAACCTCCCCAGTTCACGTAACAACTTTTCTGTTGAACGAATATAAGGGTGTAACCTTACAATCTCTACAGCCGCAATATATTCTTCCCTGAAATTCGAAAAATGCTGATGAGATATTAATGTGAAGTTGCCTGAACGAAGAGTCTTTGTCCCTTTAATATAACCAAACTTCACCCATCGCTCTACAGAGGATCTCTTTATTCTCAATATATTAGAGATATCCTCAATCGTCAGCATTCCATTCTTTAAGAAATTAAGGACTTCATTTTTGTCAAAGTAGTATTGATTTAACCCTATACCAGTTGACTTCTTACAAGCAGCTAATTTGCTATTTAGTACACTCTCCACGAGATCGGCCAATTTTAACCCATACTTCATAAACCAACTTAACGTGTTATAGAAGTTTATTTCCTCTTTTGCATCACTCTGCGTTCTTATGTTGTTATCAAAAGCCTCAATAATTGATATCACCATATCCTCTGCATATAGCCAATTAGGATTCCCATCTAAATGAACACCACCTATAGGTTTAAGTACCCCTCTTTCCTGTAACATTTCAATTTGATCTAGTCCTATCCCTAAGCTCCGTGCAACCTCTCTCCTGTTTAACCCTGTTTTATTCAAAATAGCATTTTGGCGTTTTAATGTAGCTGTTATTTTAGAAGATACCTTGCTATAGGCAAAGTCACTAATGAGTATTTTATTAGAGTATCCTGTTTTCCAGTATTGCTCTAGGTAAGTTTCAAAGGCCTTAACAATAAACTTCAACTTTTTATTATAATAATGTTCTTCAAAGAAAGTCTTAAGTTTTGAAAAAACAATTGGATTCCCCTTTTGGATGCGTACCTTATCAACAAACTGAAAGAAACTATTTGGCCAATCTTGGAATACCTCTACTATTTCATCAAGTTTATTAATCTGGTCTTTTCTTCTCTGACCCCTAATCAGTACTGCAAGAGTGATCATCACATAGACAGAATGACTAAGTGGTAGTTTAATTAATAGGTTTTCTTTTACCAGATTTACTTTTCTGTAAAATATCTTATGCAAGAATTGTTGATCATCTGATTCTACAATAACTACTTTTGAATCTGCATAATTAAAACCACATTTACAACTGCTTAGACTGTCTCGATACGGATCGATTATTTTATGACATACTTGACATTCATCTATTAATAAACATTTGTGGATGTTACAAATAGTGAAAAGCGATAACTCCCAACTATTTTTATGATACCTTGTCTCTTTTAAACATAATGGACAAATTCTCTGTTTATGAGCGCAAGTACCACGACGCCAAATCATATGTTTAATATTCTCTTCAATTTCATTTTCATAGTCATCAAACAAACTGTGATATAGAGTAAGTTTCTGCAAAACACTTATTGGATGCGAACATAAAATGCTTAATCTCGTCAGATCTAAGCTCTTTTTCGGAATTAACAAATTTTCGAACTTATTATATTTCTGCAGACCTAAATATCGGAAAAGCATTTTGGAGTCATTGTAACCATTAGCTTCGGAGAGTCTAACTATATAGCCCCTTAAACTTTCATCTGGAAATGGCCTTGGTCTAATGAGTAATTGCATCTTAACCTACTACTTTCGTTTTTTAAAAGTAATTATCCCCTTGTTCCAACTGTTTATATACATGTATCTATTGTTATATAGAAACAGTGGATGCTTACGCGACTAAGTATTCTACTTTTATGTGTAAGAAACGAAGAAACATTTTTTCTCAGAAAATAAAACAATCAAAAGTACCACTTACTCAAGGAGAATGGCTGTTTCGATTAGCTTTCAAGTTCTTATTGTGCTTTTTTAAAAGCATTTAACTAACGTCTCCCATCGTATTATGAGGTCAGCCAGTTTTTACTGGTTGACCTCTTTTGGTATGGTCATCCTTTCTTGAAAACTATATCAGAGACGTAGAGTCTGCTGCAGGAATACGTCCCTCCATGGTTATGGAGGCTACAGGACATTATCATAGTCCTGTTGCTCAGTTTCTGGATGAGCACCAGTATATAACCATCGTCATTAATCCGTTAATCTCATTCGAAGCAAAAAAAAAACAATTTGAGACGGGTAAATGAGTGACGTCAGAATTGATGAGAAAAGACTAAGGAAAAAGCTAGATTTATCAAGGGTCGCTTTCATAAATAATGAGAAGACTTCTTCTGAAGAACCTTATTAAGGCCCGATTTTCATAATTACTGATAATATCCGCATTGGGTAGTCTGAATATTTATACACGAAACCACAATAAACCCCTAATCCTACAGATCGGGGGTTTATTGTACCTTTTTAAACCAGGTTACATTTTCCAGAGTTATACCGCTGCTGCATGAAAGTAACTTAAGAAGGCTACCTCCCCCTTCAGTTCTCCTAGGCTGCGAAATGCTTGCCCGTTCGGTTACACCTGTATTTTACGATCCTTCCATCTCACCGAGCGTAAGATGCGTGCGCGAAATAGGGAGTACGCGTGAATGGCCGTGAAAAACAAAAACAAAAGCGGGTAGAACACAAATATCCACCTTCTGAAATTGCCGCATCTTCGGGAGAATAGCATCGTTTGCAAAGCATAAGCCGCATACAATAAAAAGCTAAGCGCCAAGCCAACGGGATTTATTGACGCTACGGAAGACAGGAGCGCTCCTGCGCTTATAAAACTTCCGGAAATCCAAAGGATGGTCATCAACATAACGATCGGATGGGTGGACTTTGAACCGACGGCAAAGCTTTTACACCAGCCCTCTATGAGGCTTCGCGTACCTTCCGGGTACATGCGGAAATGAATTACCCCGCTCCCGCCCATGCAGCTGACAGGAAGACTTTTGTCCATAAAGGCCTGCCCTAGCGCTAGATCGTCCAAGACGGCGCCCAAGATTTTGCGATGGCCTCCTGTCGAGAAGTATTCGTCTTTGTCGCATAGAATGCAAGGACCGAAAGAACCCGCGGTTTTGAACCGAGCTCCCCACCTGTTGAATACATTCATCCCGACAATCACGATCACGTTAAATATAGCTGATAAATTCTCATATAACCGATGCACCGTATGATAGGGCTGCAGGGATAAAATGCCTCTGGCGCCTTGCCGTTTGTAGAAGCCAAGTATTCTATATAGGCTGTCAGCATCGGCAAGAGACGTGTCCGCATCCAAGAACATGAGCCATTGTCCATTTGCGTGCTTCGCTCCGCGCCAACAGGCGGCGGATTTCCCCGATCCTGATTCCACTGCATCGTTGCAGAGCACCTTCGCCCCGAAGCTTGCAGCAATCGCCGCCGTCCGGTCGGTCGAGTGATCGTCCACAACCAGAACCTCGAACGAACGGTAACGCTGCTCTTGCAAGGAACGCAGCAACGGATAAATCCGGCGCTCTTCGTTCCTTGCCGGGATAATGATGGATACGAAGGGGAGACGAATCTTGCTCTCCGTATTCGTCACAACCGGCAAAGACCAGAACATGAAGACCCCGACGAGAAGAGCCATTATGCCGAGCATAAGATGGATTCCTTCGGACAAGAGCATTAGTCTTCCCTCCTCAACTTCGCTTCCCGGAATAGTCGTATATCATTCCCTGATCGTCCTGCAGCAGCTCTTGAACTGCAATTTTGGCCGATAACAACACGATCGGAACGCCCGCTCCAGGGTGCGTGCTGCTGCCGGTAAAGTAAAGATTGTCGCAATGCTTAGCTTTACTCTGAGGACGCATGTGGTTGCTTTGGGACAAGATCGGCATCAGCCCGAAGGTGGCCCCGTTATAGGCGTTGAATTTCGACTCGAAGTCGCGCGGCGTGATGCAAGTTTCGGAGACGATCTCCCGGTCGATATTCTCAAAGCCTCGGATCTTCCTTAAGGTGTTAAGAATGTAGGACCGATATTCCGCAATCGTCTGTTCGTTCCATTCATATTTCGCCGAGGCCGCATGGGACACCGGCATTAGAATGTACAGCCCGTCTTTGCCTTCCGGAGCAAGCGACGCGTCCATCTTGGATGCAATATAAACGTAGAACGACCCGTTGGTCAATTTATTACCGGCAAAGATGTCATTCAGATTTTTCTTCAGATCGTCCGTAAAAATAAAATTATGAACGTGTTCGATTTCCTCGTATTTCCGGTCCATGCCCAGATAGAGGAGGAAACACGAGCAGGAGTATTTCATTTTATCGATCTTCTTATCCGTGTATTTCCCTTTCGTTGCCCTGTCTTTCACTAGGTTTTTTATGGCGTATGGGAAGTCTGCGTTGCAAACCACGAGATCAGCCGGCACTCTCCGCCCGTCTACGATAATGCCCTCCGCTTTGCGGTTATGCACGACGATTTCCTGCACATTCGCGTTATAGTGAACCGTCCCGCCCAGTTCTTTGAAAAGCCTCTCCATTGCCGTAGCCATCGTATACATTCCGCCCTTGATAAACCATACCCCGTACAGGAATTGAAGCATAGGAATCATCGTATAGAACGACGGACTCCTGAAAGGCGATATCCCGATGTACAAGGTCTGAAAGCTGATCATCTGCTTAAGCCGTTCGTTCTTTATATATTTGCTCATGAAACGATCGGCCGTGTCGAAAGTCTTTAGCTTCAGCGCTTTCTTCAACATGGAGAAGTTGTAGAAATCGCGGGGTTTACGGAAGGGTCTCTGGATGATGTTGTGCTTGGCAACCATAAAGCGTTTATAAATTTCATGCAGATAGAGAAAAAAGCCCTCCACATCGGCTTCGCTGATTTGCTCGACCGTCTTCGTAAATTCCACAAAATCGGAAGTAATATCGTAAGGTTCGTGGGGCTTATCGCTGTAATATACCCGGTACATCGGGTCCAATCTCTCCATGGGGATATAATCGTCCGGATTGCGGCCGCAAAACTGGAAGATCTCCCTGTACAATTCCGGCATCATGACGATCGTCGGACCCAGATCGAATGCATAACCGCCCGTTTGGATACGGTTCATTTTCCCGCCCGGCAAGGCTTCCTTCTCGTAGATTTCGACCTGGTATCCGGCATGTTGCAATCTTATGGCGCTGGCAAGTCCTGCGACGCCCGCTCCGATAACGATGACTTTCTTATTCATAAGTGAATGACCTCGCTCCCAATTCATCCATCGCCGACGTAATCGTAACGATTCGCCCGCGATTGTAACGCTGCACAATAATGAATGGCAAGTTGAACAATAAGGCGTACATAATCATGATCCATCCGACCCATAAGGGATTCCAAATAAAAAATAAAGGGGCAGGAATGATCGACAGCCAGTGGGTCAGCTCCGCGCGTTTAGTTTCGGCGGCAAACCCATTCAGGTCGCCAATGCGGGTTCCATGCAATCTCTTTTTGGCATACCCCGATCTCAGAATCACGGTTCCGTCTATCAGGCGTCCTTTCCATTTCTTCACGTAAAATAATCGCTGCCATAGCTTGCCGGACTGTTCCCATGCAAAAATCCGAAACCAGAAGCTTTCTTTCAGAAAGGAAGACGAAGGAAGCTTCAAGCAAAAGAAAGAGATCGTGGTATGAAAAAATGCCCAAGCGAAGATATCGATCAGCACGATCCAATAGTTAGGTAACGATATGGGCGGCACGGCAATCCTCCTTATCGATTCTCTAATTACAACAACCATTTTCTAAACCTTCGCACGATCCGCATGTCCTGATCGGTATAAGGCGAATATTTGTCGGAAACATGCAGGAAGCGATAAGCTCTGTAATCGGTCTTCTCATAACCAAAAGCCAGAAATCCCGCTTTGCCGTGATAAGCACCATGTCCGCTGCGCCCTACGCCGCCGAAGGCAACGCGGGGATTGGCGCCATGATGGATGACTTGATTGACGCTTAGAGTTGTCGATCGCATATAGCTGCCGACCAGCCTTATGTGCTGCTTGTTCTTGCTGAATAGATAAGCGACCAATGCATCGCGCTGAATCGTCCCTTGATCCAATAGGGATTCCAGGTCGCGGTAGGCAATGACGGGAAGAACAGGACCAAAAATCTCCTCCTCCAACAAGGGGCTTCCCGATTGAATATCCGTTAGCACGGTCGGAGCAATGTATAAATCATCGGCATCGTATGCCCCCCCAATCCGAGCTTTGCCTTGCGCGAGTAGCCGCAGCAGCTTCTGAAAATGTCCGGCATGGCAGATGCGGGCGTAGTCTTTGCTCTCCTTGGGCATTTCCCCGTAAAACTCAGATAGCGCCGCGGAGATTTCCGATAGCGTCGACTCGTACACTGATTCATGCACGAATAACGTGTCGGGAGCAATGCAGGTCTGGCCTGCGTTAAGAAATTTACCCCAGACGATTTCCCGAACGGCCTCGGGCGAAAAACCCGTTTCATCCATGATGCATGGGTTTTTCCCTCCAAGCTCTAATAGGACAGGGGTGAGCTGCTTTGCCGCCTGCTGCGATACAGCCTTTCCGGTCTCTTGGCTCCCCGTAAAGAAGATCATATCGAACGGCAGTGCCGTCAATTGCTTGGCCGTATCCCTATCTCCCGTCACCACGGTTAATATTTCCGGCGGAAACGTTAGGCTGACCAACTCGCGGAGCAGCTTGCTCGTTGCTGGCGCGTATTCCGAAGGTTTGATCACGCAACGGTTACCTGCGGCGATCGCGCTAATGGCCGGCATTAACGCGAGCTGAAGCGGATAATTCCAGGGGCTGATAATAAGTACGGTTCCGTACGGGCTTCTCTTCGTACGTATCATTTCTATGTATCCGAATTTGAACTGTCTGGAGCGCTCGGGTTTCGTCCAGCTCGCCAGCGACTTGCATACGTACTCAATCTCATTCAACAAGAGCGCGACTTCGAAGGAAAAGGCTTCAAACGTCGGTCTGCGCATATCCGACACAATCGCTTCTACCCATGCCTTTTCATGGTCCACAAGCATCCGTTTTAGTTGCAGCAGCGTTTGCTTTCGCTCCTTCACGGAAGGGACGGAGCGCCGTAGACGATAGGTTTGTTGCTTTTCCAATAACTCGCGCAGCTCGCTAAACTCCCGATCATCCATGGTTCGAATCCCTTTGCACGATTTTGTCCCGCACCTGCTGGCCGCTTAAAGTTACCATGGGCATGCCGCCTCCCGGATTTACCGTACCGCCGACAAAGTAAAGATTGTCATATCGGGTGCTTTGCTTCGGATGCTTAAACCCTCTATTTTTGTTGCGATCGGACACGGTACCGTAGATAGCCCCGCGATCGGATCCATAGACCCGTCTAATATCTTCCGGCGTCCATACGTCTTTGGTTACGATATGATCGCGCAAGCCGTCGAGCCCCATTTTTTCCAATTTGATCAACACCCGTTCGGTAAACCGATCATAATCTTGCTGCGTCAAAGGTTGATCTTGAATGTAAGGAATATGAGGCAATACTTTTAAATTCTCGTATCCTTCCCGAGTCTGCGATGGATCCGATTTGTTCACATTCACTAGATAGATGATGGGATCATCGGGCAGCTTATGCCGTCGAAAGATCGCATCCATTTGCTGCTTCATATTGTCCGCAAAGAAAAAGTTGTGGTGCGCCAGCTGAGGGTACGTTTTCTTCACGCCCAAATGGATGACAAGACCCGAGCTAGCCGGCTCGTACTTCTTTTTCAACTTATGGACGAACGTCTTCTCTTCCTGCAGCAGCTGTTCATAGAACGGGATGACTTCCATATTGGAGATATAGTAATCTGCTGATAACTCCGTCCCGTCCTCCAATACAGCATGGGTTATTCGGCTATCGTTCTTGTTAATCCGGACAATCCGTTTGCCCATATGTAACTCCACGCCGATTTCCTCCGCCAGCTTCACCAATCCGCGGGCGAGCAAGTGCATCCCGCCAGGGACATACCATAGGCCTTGCTTATGCTGCATGTAGATCATCATATTCAATACGGCCGGCGCTTCATAAGGAGAAGAGCCGACGTATTTGATGTAATAAGAGAGCATGTCGCGCAGCTCCCGATTACTAATTCGTTTGGCGATGGACTTATGTACCGTAGAGAACAAGTCGAAGTTCATCAAAGCGTTGAATACCCCGTTATATTGCGCGATATCCTTGGTGTTGTCGGCACCGTGCTTAAAGTATCCTTGCTCCGTCATCTCGTATAGCTTTTTAGAGTATTGAAGCAATTGCCTGTATTCGAATATATCGCGGTCATTCAGCGAGGAATTGTTGGCTTTCATATCTTCGATATCTTCATAGAGATCGATAATATTGCCGCTTGGGAAAAAAGATCGCCACTGATGGTTCAATTTGATGGCGGGGACGTAATCGCTCATCCTTCTGCCGCTCGCAGCAAACAATCGTTCGAAGATATGTGGCATCGTCAGAATAGAAGGCCCCAGATCAAATCCGAAGCCATCTTGCTCGAGCCGATTCAGTTTGCCGCCGATATGGCGATTCTGTTCATACAGGGCTACGTGATAGCCGCTTTGTCTCAAGGATATAGCCGCGGACAGGCCGCCAAGCCCGCCGCCGATAATCACTACGCTTTTCATATCCGACAATACAAACAACACCTTTCAGCGATTTAGGAGCAGTTGCCGATGGCAGAGTTAATCTTGGTCATTGTGTCCTTGGTTACATAGCCGCGCTTGGAGAAACAGTCATAATCGCTGCCTCTTACGGCATCCAATATGCCTCTGTACAAGCCTGCGGACAGAGCGAGCGGCAGCCTGCTATCCGCATCAAAGAGATGGATGCTGCTATAGAACCGGTCGTATAAGGCTTCCGCATGTTTAGCCAACCGCTCCCACAGGTTCATGAAGTTCTCATTGATGAGACCCTCGCGTAAATCCGCCTGTGTATATCGGAAGCGCTCCATCTCCTCTTCGGGCAAATAGATGCGCTGCTTTTTATAGAAATCTTCGCCCACGTCGCGCAGGATATTCGTTATTTGCATAGCGATGCCCAGCTCAATCGCCGATGGACGCAAATCGCCAGATGCTTCGGATGCCAGAACGGGCAATAGCATTAAACCTACAGAGCCGGCAACATAGTAACTATAGTTCTCAAGCTCATGCATCGTTCTCGGAATGGCAAAATTCAAATCGGCCAACTGCCCTGCTAGTTGATCATAGAAGGGCTGGATGTCCATCTCGTAGTCCGTAAAGACTCTTCTGAGGGCGCGCCACAAGGGATGATCCACATCAGCCCGGTCCCTGAATAAATCGAGCTCTTGTTTCAACTGGCGCAAAGACTCGAACCTTTCCGTATGCGGTTGGTTGGAATCCGCGCAATCGTCCGCCGTTCTGCAAAAAGCATATATGGCGTAGACGGCATTGGCTTTATCCGGCGGAAGCTGGGAAAAAGCATAGTAAAAACTTTTGGAATGCTTCTTGATAATGGCTTCACAGTAAGCAAAATCAGCTTTCGTTTGCCCTGCGTTCATTAAGATCCTCTCCCGACCCTCTGGGTTCCCGTATTCTTTCATGCGCTTGAGATTGGCTAATTTAGCATAACGAGACGTTCTTCGAACCTTAATCTCCCGGATATTGGCGGCACCGAGTCCGAACATGGCGAGCCTAAGCACCAGCTCGGCTTGTTGGAAACACAAATGCCAGCTTCTCTTCCGATCCATCGGCCGTCTCTACCAGACTGCTTCCGATCCCGGCAAATATAATCCCTGAACATCCTGTTGCAGACAAAGATCCAGGTGTTCGTCTTTGCGCTTGCTCGTGCTGGCTTCATCCGTATGTACGTCGTTGTTGGCGGTCGTCATCAGTTATTATTCCCCTCAACTAATCTGTTAAGACCTGTACCATCTCCAATGCGCATCCCACTTATTCCAGATTCATTTTGTATAGATTATGTATAGATTTATGTTAATAATAGCTAATTTTGTATAGATTGTCTATCGATTTAGTCCTCTGCCCAAAAAAAATTACCCTCTCCTGCAATGAGAGGGTAATTCGCTTATGCATTGTACCAATCTTCCCATTGATCCGCGGTCAGATAGCGCACGTTAGCTTTAACGTTACGCCTGGCAGCTGGGTCGTCGAAAGCCGCGCCTCCTAACAGGAACCGCAATCCGTGATTATTCCGCGCGGCTTTTTCGATCCAATTCATAAGCTTGTCTATATAGCGCGTGTCCGTCACGGAAACCGCGATGAACGAAACATTCTGGCGTTCGATAATCCCATCAAGCTCCTGTAATGGAGTATCCGGGCCGGAATACAAGACATTCGCGCCTCGTTGGCGCAAGAACAGGCTGAAAGACATCAGTCCGAGATGGTGGCGTTCTCCTTCCGGGCAGAAAGCGAGCACGACCGGCAGGCTCGGATTGACGGGAAAGACCCGAAACAAAGCCGATAATCTCCGCAATATCGTTTCCGAAGCGAAATGCTCCTGGACTACGGTGACTTTCCCTGCCTCCCACTCCGCCCCGACTCGATAGAGAACAGGAACGATGATTTGCCGGAACGTTTCCTGGAAATCGTACAAGGCAAACGCAAGATCAATGGTTTGATCCGCTTGCGCTGAATTGAAATGGATTAACTCGCTGTATAGCTTATCGACCAATCGGTCGTACGACCGATCGATTACCTGCTGCTCTTCAGCCTCGTCCGGAGGGACAGACTCTCTTTGCTGCAGCAGCATCACCGCTTCGCTGATTTTCAAGCCTTTATTTTCGATATGGTCTTTTAGATAACGGAGCTTGGCAAGATCTTCCTCGCTAAGCAGGCGGTGACCGCCGCTGCTTCGTTTAGGGGAGATTACACCGTAACGATTCTCCCAGGCACGGATCGTAACCACCGGAATGTCCAGAAGTTCGGATGCCCTCTTCATGCTATACATTCTTCGTTCCCTCCTCATTGCAATTATACATAATCGATACAAAATGAGGAGGGTTATTCGCGAGAATTTATACTTTTTTATCCCGTTGCTAAAATCTCTTGCTTATTATGTATAGATTACGTATAGTTGCTTTCAAAAACCTACACATAATTGAGGAGCTTATTCCTATAAACAGGCAACAACCTACGGTTTTGAAAGAGCACTAATGGGAATCCAAGCTTCTCGCCGTATGTAAGCATTGAAAGTTCCCTTACCATGATCTAATCGATATGCACGAAAGCCAAATACGGCTTCAACAAGCCATCGAAGCCTTCCATGTCGTCGCGGAGACAGTTCATAGGCTGGACGGTAAAGCAAATGAAATTAAGCTGATCCTAAATTGAAGACGTGAGCGACAATAAAAACGGCACCTCCAGGAAGCTCGGAAGCTTAGGGAAGGTGCCCATACTCCTCTATTTCAACCCAATAACATCCGTAAAAATTTCTCGATAACGGTGACAAAACTTTGCCGTCACTTATGATACGGTTCACCGTAATGTATCTAAACAAAGAGTAAGATTCAACCACAAAATATACATCAATGTTTGAATCATCGATTTTCTTAACTCCAGTAATCAAATTCCACTACCACTCGACTGGTTTATAATACCCTAGAGATATAAGAATCTGCGTTGTTAAAAAATACTTTTTACTTTTGACTATTTGCCCGTTTAACAGAGTGAAATTCTTGTCATTTCAATTTCTGGTTCAGAAAAAAAAAAGAGATGGTAAACTTACAACACTTACTCTGATACTTTTTATTTCTAAATTTACGTTCCTTGCTAAACCTTCTGTTCTGTTATAGCTTCATCATTAATATAGATTAAAAGGTGGCCAACCATTTAGAGGAGGTATAGTTGATTGCTGGCGTTTATATCTGTTTTTTTAATCACCTATGTACTGTTTTCACTCTCAGGAATCTTGTTTCCTACCGACCTTGCCTATTATGCTGACCTCAAAAAACCGGATTGGAATCCACCAAAACAATTATTTGGCATTGTATGGGGAATTATTTATGCGCTTATTTCACTCTCTGTAGCAATAGTTTATTTAGATACTTCTGGGTTTAAAGAAGCTTCTATATTTTATCTTGTTATCTTGTTAATTAATTATGTAGCTAATCAAGCGTTTGTCTTCATCGAATTCAAACTCAAAAATCCTTCTCTGGCGTTTCTAGATACAGCAATTGTAGCTGTAACAACAGCTTTGCTCATTTACTTTACAGTGCCTTATTCTACACTTGCTGCTTGGCTCTTGGTGCCATATTTACTTTGGTCTTGTTTTGCCACAGTCTTAGCGCATACCATTTTTAAGCTTAATGAATAAACGTATTATTCTAATGGAGACTTTTTGCTATTTCGGAAAGGTAACAAATTTAATTGAATCGCATCTACAAAAGTGTAATTAAAACCATATTGATACATCAATACATGGACTATAAAAAGTAATTTATGATGTCTAGAACGACTTAATCCCCCTCGTATAATGACGGCACATAATAACTTCTACAAAATGGTCTTCTTTATAGCCGCCTTCTTATCATTTTCGTTATATGATTGACTCTCATTTCCCAATAGCTTACCAATAAGCTTTTAAAAATTTTGATATACCTTTAATGCAATGTTAGCCATTTCTTTAAGCTTTTCAATATCCAATCCTTCGATTTCAAAGTCTTCAATGACATGCTCAAAGTAAGTCCAATCATCACTAACATCAATTACTTTATTTCTTTTATTAATTCTGAAAAAGTATCGAACCCTTCAATATCAATGTATTGTCTAGCTAATTTTTCAAATCCATCTTCATCTGCAATTTATCCTGTTGTGGAAAAACTAACAATGTAATGCTCAAAATAATTCTCTAGATAATTATAATTCTCCACTAATAACTCTCCTTAAATTCCCCAGTTTCAGTTCGCATGTTTAGTTAAAAATCATTTCCTTTTAGAATTAAGAAATGCTAAAACTGAGCCCACTGAACCAACTACCAATGTAGCAAAAATCAGTGCCAGATAAAATAATTCCTGATTTTTATTCAAAACATCAAAAATTTTTTGTTTAAATATTACAAGCTCAACGATTAGAATAAGTACCCAAAAAGTAAAAACGCTTGATAAACGAAACATTAATTTCACTCCTTTAAAAATGAAACGGTAGCATCTAATTATTCTACCACATATTGGAACAATCCTACCTTTTAGTTGAAAAACGGCAACCGAACGTAGGCCGGTTGCCGTATTATTAGGTATTATGCTAGTGAAATAAATTCAAAGGTACTTCTTTGTCCAATTATTAAAAACTATAGTAAAAATAATTAGGCCTAACACAATTAACAAGCCTCCAAAAATGATGGGACAATAAATAATTACATTTGCTATACATTCATTATCTTGTAGACTCTTCATTGGGTTAAAATACTCTGACGCCTAAACTCTACCTTTCATGATGCCAAGATTATATGCCGGCTGCTGTTGTGTTAGTTCCTCGTTAGTTTAAATAAAGACGATCAATTAGTTGAGATGACATCGATAATTCCTTCATCTTCAAACCTATCATACTAAATGTTAATTTTTAATAATCTTTTAATATCAGCAATTAAAGGCTCTCGTCCAGGCTCCATTGACTCACTATATTGCTGCAAAAGCTGTTCGAGAAGCAAATGATATGCCATTTCATAAGATTCATTACTATTACATTCGATATCGGGTAAAACTCCTATGTCATTCCAATTACCTTTTGTTATTGGATTAATCGGGTAAGCATTTGGAATAAAGGCTTGAAAATGGTCATTTACGCGATGAACACTTCCGGCATTTGCTTTGCCAGCTGTCTTTTCGCCGATAATTTTCACTCTTTGAATTGCTTGTAGACTGTATGCGAACTCTTCAGCGCAGGATCCCGTATTCTGACTCGTTAGGATATAAACAGGCTTTTTTGCACCAAATTTTTCTCCAGGTACAAACGGCAAACTCCAAATGGACTGAGTTTTATCGTAGAATCGCCAATAAATATCATTTAAATGTACTGGTGAGTTGCCATCTAACAAGTAACTTGCGATAAATGCACTCATTATTGAAGAACCACCGTAATTATTTCTGAGATCAATGATTAATCCATCTGTACCCGAAATAAAGCTCATCGTGTGTGCTGCCATTCTACCAGCATGTTCCGGATACACAAACTCGTTTATGACAAGATATCCTATATTACCTGGTAATCTCTCTGCTCGTTTAAATCCATAATTATTCAATTTTTGACGAAATAGTAAGTTTTCATCATTTATCGGATCGTGCTGTTGAAGAGGTAAGGCAGATTCACTAAAAGCAAAATCCAAATGTTTGTCATTACTTATCTTTTGCAGGTCTGTCGTAATTTTCTCCGCTAAGGTGAAGCCAGTTTCATCCTTGTAATAATCCCCTTCAGATAGCTTTTTAAGCAGCGAAGTCTTTATGACTTCGGCGGTGTTTGGGAAAATGTAATAATCGAGTAGTAGGGCACCAAGAGATTCAACAGTAGTTTCAATAAAAACATCATCCAGTCTAAATGAGGTCAATCTGTATCTTCCTTTCCGCCACGGCAGTTTTATTAACCCTCTTAAATTCCTATATTTCCCTGTTTAACTATATGATACAGATTAAAAAATGTATATAACAGAATGGAAATTTTATGTAGTGTTCTTTGTTTTAATTGATATTCTGTATTAAAACAGGTTGTCTAAATTAGTAAAACAGAATAGGTACAGAGTGATAGCTACATAGAAGTAATTATATTTACCATACACAGCAATGAAATGATGCCGTTACGCTAAACTGCCCATCGTATTATGAGATCAACCATTTCTTTCTGGTTGATCC
>NZ_BSSQ01000019.1 GCF_030161375.1 Paenibacillus glycanilyticus | reverse complement strand
GCGGTGCCTGGCCGCCGCCGCACATGCCGCTGCACAGAACGTCGCAGCGGCACGTGCGGCCCATGAGCCGCAGGCTTCGCCCGCTGCGGCCGGTAAACCCCGGCTCGCTTCGCGGTTTGATCCGCGGGCGCTAATCGCCGCGTACCTCATGCTCGCCACAACGATCCTGCTCCAGCACAGCTGGGCTGGTCTAGCTGTCGCGGTTGCCTTATGCGCCGCAGCCCTAATCCCGCTGCGGACGCAAATAAGGCCCTGGATCAAAGTGATCCGGGCCTACGTCATCATGACGGCGATTATCGCCGTTATTGCGGGCTTGCATTTGAAGCCATTCGCCTTCGATTGGGAGACTGCCTTGCAAAGTTTACAGCGGTTTAGCGGACTGCTTATCGTCATGATGCTAGGGCTGCCGCTCATGGGACTCGTGACGCCGCTGCGCGTTCAGCGGAGCCTCGAGCAAACCTTTGGCTGGCTAAGTCGCTTTAAAGTGCCGGTTACGTCGGTCGCGCTTACCGTCACGTTAATCTTCCGCTTCATTCCGCTGCTAGCAGCGGAGTGGGAGCGTTACGTGAAAATTGCGCATGCGCGGGGCAAAGCGACAACTCCTTCGGGCTCGCTGCCATTCCGAATGCTGCTGCCGGCTATGGTTCCATACATCCGGTCCTTGCTCCGCCTCGCCGAACAAATGGCGGATGCGCTTGAAGCGCGCGGAATCGGCGATCCGCGGATCAAGCCTACTCAAGGCCTCCGGCTTACATTCAGCCGGGAGGATCTATTTATTGTAAGCGGCGGGGCAATCGCAGCCATCCTTCTTTTGATAATCAGATAATTGGCCTATTGTTCTCCTGTTACATGCTTCTATGATTTTGCGCGACGGTTTGAAGCTGTATCCTCCGGTCTTGCCTGTAAAACAAGACGCAGAGCAACAAGGCCATAAATCCGAATACCCCGCCAAGGGCGAACCCGCTGTTCAATCCCCAGCCTTCGTTCAGCCAACCGGCTAGAAACGGACCCGCGAACATGCCCGCCGCATAGACCGCCTGGTACAATCCCATGGCGGTTGCCCGGCCTTGCGGGTCCACATCGCGGATCGCGAGCCCTAGCAGTAGAGGGATATGGAGGCCTTGGGCAAATCCGTTGATGATTTGCGTCATGATCAACAACCAAATGGAATGCACAAAACAGATGGAGACGGTGCAAATCGCGCTAAGAAGAAATCCGGCGCCAATCGTCATCCAGTTGCCAAAGCGCGGTGCGAACCAGCTGGCCGTAAACATGGAAGCGAGGGCATGAGGCGCCATGAAAGCGAACACAAGAAGCGTTAATTCAAATCCGCTGCTGCCCATGTCCTCCGCTTTGAGCGGCGTAAACCCGAACATCGTTATAAACAGTACGCAATGAGCAAGCAGAGACAATAGCGCTACACGCAGCAGCAGCTTTGTTCGAATGACGCTTTGGATCCGCGAGAACGAAATTCCGCTCCGCTCATGCAGCGGCTTGGCCGGCTCGCGAATGGCAAGCGCAAGCAAGAGGCCCATCCCCCCAATGACCGCCCCCAGCACAAAAGGAGCATCCTTTCCAAACCCATCCGACATCCATCCGCTGAGCAACATCCCGATCATCTGGCCGGACACGGTCATGACGCTAATATTGCCCATCGCTTTTGTCGCATCCTCCGCGGCAAAATAATTCGCGTACATCACGGTAAAAGCAACCCATGTCGAAGCGCATAACCCCGCCATCGCGCGTCCCGCAAGCGGCCATATCCAGCTCCCCGGAATAATAAACAAGAGACAGCTAATACTCGCGGCAAGCATGCCAAGCAGGATAAACGGCTTTCTTTTGCCCCAACGGTCCGATAACATCCCAAGCGGAAACCGGATCAGAAGCTGCACAAACCCGTAACTCCCAAGCACGATTCCGATTAAATCAAGCGACAGCCCTCTATAGCTCAGATAAGGCGACAACGTCGGCACGTACGTATACATCGCAATCCAGAACATTAAGGTGACCGCCATAAAAAGTAGTCGCTGCGACCTCGTTGATGGTTCCATTTCTGCTACCTCCCTCATATAAATCTACTTTATAAGACATGCCATCCACCTGTCACGGTTATTTTTTGCGCCCTAGGTAACTTTTTGCCGGGCACGAACGTTTTAGGTGTTGGTTATGTTCAATTCCTTTTTCTACAAGGGGTGCCAGGGGATGGATGAACATTTAACCGGGAAGAGCAGAGTGAAGAGGGAGCTGATCGAATGGCTGTGTTCGATTGCGGCTGCCATCGCGATTGCTTTGTTGTTCCAGAATTATGTTTACGCGCAAGCAGAAGTACATAACATCTCGATGCAAAAAACGTTGGTCGAAGGCGAGCGCCTGATCGAGGATAAATGGTCCTACCGCTTCCGCATGCCGGAGCGAGGGGATATCGTTGTCATTCATGGTCCGGAAAGCCCCTTGCGGTTGGTCAAGCGAGTGATCGGCCTGCCGGGCGATATTCTGGATGTGAAGGATGGTTCCATTTATTTGAACGGACAGCCGGTCTCGGAGCCTTATGCGGTGGGGTCAACCTTGCCCGGCGTGACGCGTTTCCCGTACACCGTAGGGTCGGGGCAGCTATTTGTCCTTGGCGACAACCGAGAGCATAGCGTGGACAGCCGAGCGCTTGGCCCGATTGCCATCTCCAGCATTGAAGGAAAAGCGGTATACCGAATCTGGCCCCTGAACAAATTTGGACAGCTCTGAAAGGAGAAAGCGAAGGTTGAACAATCTGATGCATCATCGTCCGGTCAGACGATCGTTTATGCGTTTGCAGGCAGGGAAATGGTGGTTTACGAATAAACGACGGTTGAAATGGCTGTTTGGAAGCCGCAAGCTGGCCAAGATGAATAAGGAGCTTTCATTGCCTTGCGTGGTGTTTACCCATGCTACGCCGCTGATCCGACCGTTAAGAAACGTAGACGGGTGGCTGCAAACGAATAAAGTAACCAATCTGCTTTTGGCAGCAGCCAAACTGAACGGGATCGTTCTGATGCCCGGCGAGACGTTCTCGTATTGGCGGGCAATCGGCAAGCCTACGAGGAACAAAGGATACGTAGACGGGATGGTTTTATTTTACGGCGGATATAAGGCTGGAGTAGGCGGCGGGTTATGCCAGATGTCCAATCTGGTTTATTGGATGACCCTTCATACGCCATTGCAGGTGATCGAGCGGCATCGCCACAGTTATGACGTGTTTCCGGACGCTGGTCGGACGCAACCTTTTGGCAGCGGGGCAACCTGTGCTTATAACTATTTGGATTTGCAGATTTATAATCCGACGAATGAGCCGTATCAGCTGATTGTGGGGTTGACGGAAGAGAAGCTGGTCGGGGAGTGGCGCGCACCCCAGCCAAGCAACTACCGTTACGAGGTGTTTGAGAAGGATCACCGGATTGAGCTGAAGCCTTGGGGCGGATATGTGCGGAGTAACGCGATTTATCGCCGGACGTTTGCCATGGAGGATGGCGAGCTTCTAGGGGAAGAGTTTGTTGCCGGCAATGAAGCGGTCATGATGTACGCGCCCATGCTTGAACCGGTGTGAGGGATGTATGTCTGCTGCCTTGTACAGCCACACTAGGAGTAGAAAGTCATTGTGTGGAAAATGAGGTGGCAACGTGGCAATCAAGCCGAGTAAAGGGTTTATCTATTTACTGATCGTTGCGGTATTTGTATTTGGCGTCCCTTCTGAGGCACATGCGGAGCCCTCCTATGCGAAATACGGCAGAGCAGCCATGCAGGAAACGGCTAACCGATATCCGGATGCCAACATTATCGATTACAAATACGAGGGACATTTTGAAACTTCAGGCGCGAGGAACGAGGAACGGTTCCGATTATGGCTTCGGGGCAGCGGTGGCGAATTTGGCGTGCGCGTTCATGTTTATGTTGCGGCCGATACCGGCCAGGTTCGAAATGTTGAATTGGAAGAAATAGCACGGTAAATATTTAATGTGGAATATGGAATGAAACGCCGCGCCGTTTCGGACGTATTCCTAGCTATGATTCGTTTACTTATTCTCGGGAGGGGTAACACACATGTTAGTGACAACTACGGCATCAATTGAAGGACGTCCCATTATCGAATATTCCGGTATCGTAACAGGCGAGGCCATTATGGGTGCCAACGTGGTCCGCGACTTTTTCGCTTCCATTACCGATATAGTAGGGGGCCGTTCAGGCGCTTACGAGAGCAAGCTGAAAGAAGCGAGAGACGTTGCTTTTGAAGAAATGAAAAATCAAGCCTTCCGTATGGGAGCCAATGCGATTGTCGGGATCGACATCGACTACGAGGTCGTTCGCGACGGCATGCTGATGGTGGCGGTTAGCGGAACGGCCGTCCGGATCTAACATGAAAGAAGCCTCTCATTGCCGGGAGGCTTCTTTTTCGTTACAATGCTTACAGAATAGCTTATTCGTTAACGGCAGAGAGGCGGGAATAAACATGGATTTCATGTCCTCCTTGGTAGAGCAGCGGATTAAGGAAGCGATGGCGAAAGGCGAGTTTGATAACCTTAAGGGGAAAGGCCAGCCAATTGAGTTGGAGGACCATTCCCATGTGCCCGAGGAACTGAGGGTCGCTTACAAACTTCTGAGCAATGCCGGAATGATCCCGGAGGAAATGGCCGTGAAGAAGGAAATCGTTAGCTTGCGGGACATGATCCGCTTCTGCCGGAATCCCGGGGAACAAGTTGCCTTGAAGAACAAGCTGACCGAAAAAGAGTTGCGCTACAAGATGCTGATGGAAGCTCGCGGATTGCAACAATCGCCGGTCTTTCAGCAATATGAGTCTAAGATCATCAAGAAATTTGAAGGAGTGGAATGAAGTGTATTCAGAGATTACGCCAACAGAAGTAGAAGAGCGCCTAAGCAACAGCGAGAAGTTGAACCTCATCGACGTGCGGGAAGACGACGAATGGGAATCGGGACATATTGCTGAAGCAATCAGCATTCCTTTGTCGCTCTTCGGCGAACGTTATGAAGAGCTTCCGAAAGAGGAAGCGTTGATTCTTGTGTGCCGCAGCGGCGCCCGCAGCGGACGAGCGTGCGACTTCCTTCATGCGCAAGGTTATAAGGTTGCGAATATGACCGGTGGCATGCTCGCCTGGAACGGCGAAGTGGCATACGGGAAATAAAGAGGAATTATGCGTGTTAATGGGGTCTACGGCCTCATTAGCACGCTTTTTTATTGCGCGTTAGCATGGCTTCTCCATTCGAATCATATAGATTAACGCAGGAGCTTGTTCCAATATCATTATCGCAGCTGGACAAGCGAAAGGCGGTGAATCGGCATGGATGACAAAGGAATAACGATAGATTTAGCCGTGCAAGGGATGAGCTGTACGGCATGCGCGGCCCGAATCGAGAAAAATATAAGCAAAATGCCAGGCGTTGAAGCCGTAGCGGTCAGTTATTCGGCTAGAACGGCTTGGGTGCAGTATATGCCGGAGATGGTTCAGCCAGCCTCCATTATGGAGCAGATCGGCAAGCTGGGCTTTAAAGCCAATTTGCCGGAGCATGCGAAGGAAGGTTTCGAGAAAGAGCGGAGTCGGCTTCGGATCAGATTAATAATTTCGTTGCTGCTCACGTTGCCGCTTCTGTCCGCCATGATTCAGCATCTGGCGCCATTTGCGCGGATCGAGCTGCCTGCCATGATGACCAATCCTTGGCTTCAGCTTGGACTAGCTACGATTATTCAATTTGTAATCGGCTTGCCGTTTTATATCGGGGCTTACCATGCGATTCGTTCGCGTGCGACAAATATGGACGTGCTTGTTGCAACCGGTACTTCGGCGGCTTATTTGTACAGCCATTATCTTGTGTTTAATGCGGACCGTACCGCTCTATTTGCGCATGAAGTGCCGCTATATTTCGAGACATCCGCCGTTGTTATAACCGCCGTTCTTCTGGGCAAGTTTATCGAAGCGTCCGTCACCTCAAGGGCGCAGCAGGATGCTTCTGGTTACAGCAAGCTGCTTAATGCGGTCGTGCGCGTGGAGCGGGCCGGAGTGGAGCTGGAGATCAAGACGGAATTCGTCCGCGAGAATGATTATGTGCTTGTTCAGGCCGGCCAGATCATTCCCGTTGACGGCATTGTCACAAGCGGCGAATCCGAAGTGGATGAGTCTTTACTCACGGGGGAAAGCGTGCCGCTTGGCAAACGTTCCGGCGACCAAGTATGGGCCGGCACGAAAAATGGCGGCAATACGCTGAGGATCCGGACAACGGCCGCCGGCTATGCGACGATGCTAAGCCGGATCGTGGATTTGGTCCGGCAAGCGCAAAGGTCCAAGTCCTTGATTCAGCGGCAAGTAGATGCGGTGTCCGCTTGGTTTGTTCCGACGATGCTGCTGCTTGCATTCGGTACGTTTGCGGTATGGGTAACCGCAGTAGATCCCGGCAATTGGACAACGGCATTCCGGTGCGCGGTTGCTGTTGTACTGGCGGCATGCCCTTGCGCGCTCGGATTAGCAACGCCAATCTCGCTTGTGGTTGCCTCCGGAAGACTGGCGAAACGGGGAATCGTCGTGAAAGAAGCCGGTGCGCTGGAGCGGTTAGCCCAGCTAAATATGCTTATCTTGGACAAGACGGGCACGTTGACCGAAGGAAAGCCGAAGATCAGCCGCATTCATGCACCGACGGGGAGCAAGCAAGGCTTGCTCAGGCTTGCCGCCGCGGTAGAGGCGAACTCCACTCATCCGCTTGCCATTGCCATTCGCGCGGAAGCCGTGCAAGCCGGACTGGTGCCGCCAACTGCCGCGGACTACTCTTATATGACGGGGAAAGGCGTCGAAGCTAACGTGGAACAGCGGAAGATCGGAGTGGGCAATGCAAGTTTTGTTGCGGCTAGAAATTGGACCTTCGGCAGTCCGACCATTCGAAGCTTCGCGGAAGAATGCCAGAAGCTTGGCGAAACGGTGCTTTATATCGCCGACAATAACCGGGTGATCGGGGCGATGTCTTTTTTTGATACGGTTAAGCCGCTCTCTAAATCCGCCGTGTCCAGGCTGCGCAAGGAAGGGGTGACGGTGCTGCTCGCAACTGGCGATCATCCGGCACCTGCGCTCAGCGCGGCGCAGACCGCGGGCATTCCGCACGAACGCGTATACGCGAATATGCTTCCGGAAGATAAGCTGGAGCTTGTTGACCAATTGAAGAAGCAGGATTACAAGGTGGGGATGGCGGGAGACGGCTGGAACGACGCGCCGGCTCTGGCAGCCGCGGATGTGGGTCTTGCCATGGGAGACGGGACCGACGCGGCCTTGACGGCTGGCCATATCACGCTGTTGCAGCCGCGGATGACGGCAATCCCCGAAGCGTTGCTGATCAGCCGCATGACGGTGCGCAACGTCCGGCAAAACTTGACGTTTGCATTTATTTATAACGCTCTCATTATTCCATTCGCCGCATGCGGCATGCTGCAGCCTTGGATGGCAGGCACGGCGATGGCGTTCAGCTCCGTTTCGGTCGTAGGCAACGCAATCCGCTTGGGAGCAAAGCTCAAAAAAGCGGCTGGACAATTCTAGAATATGGGTGGTATAGTTACGTAGGTCGAAATTGAATAATCGCGATACAGGTGCTGCGGAAGCGGAAGAATCAGCTGCTGCAAGCTTAATAGGGAAGTCCGGTTCAAATCCGGCACGGACCCGCCACTGTAAGAAGCGTTCTAAGCCTTCGTCATTACGAGGCTTTAGACCTTTGTGTCAGCAAACGTCACTGGAGCAATAACCGGGAAGACGCTGACGCAGATGCTTCAAGTCAGGAGACCTGCCTGTTCGCATGAACGCTGTACCTACGTGGAATTAGGGAAGTGTTGGAATGAGGGATCTCATCCTTCTTTGCGCATGCAAAGGGGATTTCCGGCATTTCCGGCACCTTTGCCGGGAATGCCTTTTTTATTTTCGTTTATCAAATAGAGGGAGTGCAAAGAAACCATGATGAAGAGGAACACAACAATTTCGAAGATGATGTTAGCCTTTATGCTAACGGCCATGCTTGTCTTTATGGCGGCATGCGGTGCGAATAACGCCAACAACAATGCAAATACGGGGAATGCAAACGCATCCGAGGCGCCGGTACAAAGCGAACAACCGGCAGACAGCCCTGCCGCTTCGGAGACAGCCTACCCGCTTACCGTAACGGATGCAACGGGGACGGAACTGACGTTTGAGAAAGCGCCAACGAAAGTCGTGTCTCTTGCGCCAAGCGAGACGGAAGTTCTTTACGCGGTTGGAGCGGCCGACGAAGTTGCCGGGGTGGATAGCTACAGCAACTATCCGGCAGAAGCGGCGGACAAGCCCAAGGTTGGCGATATGACGACCAATATTGAAGCGGTAGCCGCGCTTAATCCGGATCTTGTCCTGGCATCTTCCAGCATGAATGCCGATGCCGTTGAGCAGCTCCGTAAGCTGAACATTACGGTTCTTGCCACGGATCCGAAAACTTATGACGAAACAATTGCCAAAATCGAAACAATCGGTAAAATTATGAATAAGACGAGTGAGGCAGCGCAAGTCGCGACTCACATGCGCGACGTGAAACAACAAGTCACGGACGCCGTTAAGGATGCTCCGAAGAAACTCGTTTACTTGGAGTTCTCGCCGGGCTGGACGGTGGGCTCGGGCACTTTCCTGGACGAGCTCCTGACGATTGCCGGCGGCACGAACGTAGGCGCGGGGCAAGCGGGCTGGTATGAAGTTAGCGCAGAAGAAGTTGTGAAGGAAAATCCGGAAATTATCTTATATCCTGATCTTGGAGAGGATCCGAACCCGATCGTAACCGGTATTACAAGCCGCCCAGGCTGGAATGCGATTGACGCGGTGAAGAACAAACAGATGTTTGAGGTCGGCAACGACGAAACTTCCCGCGTAGGTCCGCGTCTGGCGGATGCGCTCTTACAGGTTGCAAAGGCGCTTCACCCGGATCTTGTGAAATAACATGAAAAGAAAATTAGCGGTCTATGGAGGAGCAGCCTTGCTCCTTCTTGCTGTTTCTATTGCTTTAAGTTTGTCGATCGGATCGTCGACGATATCGTTTGCCGACGTATGGGGAATTTTGTGGCATCAGCTGCCTTGGACGGATGATGCGGGCAACCGCTGGGGTGCCGGCGAGATCGCGATTGTTACGCAGGTCAGATTGTCGCGCGTTTTGCTTGGCGTATTGGTCGGGGCATGCCTAGGGCTTGCCGGGGCGGGTTTTCAAGGCGTCTTGCGCAATCCGTTAGCGGATCCGTATACGTTAGGCGTATCGTCGGGAAGTTCGGTAGGAGCGGCATTTCTCATTTTGTTCGGTTATCAGACGCTGCTTGGCGAGTGGACCATCCCGATTATCGCGTTCGCGACGGGGATGGCAACGCTGCTCGGCGTGTTTTTCCTTGCGCGCAGCAGAGGCGTTATGCAGATCGAAACGTTAGTGTTAGCCGGCGTTATTATTCAATCTTTCCTTGGCGCGTTTGTTTCGTTTATGGTATCGCTGTCCGACGATGTGATTAATCAGATCTTGTTCTGGCTCATGGGGTCGCTTGCGATGAAAAGCTGGGCGGACGTGTATATTGTTCTGCCATGCTTGATTATCGGACTTCCTCTATTGATCGCGTACGGACAAGCATTAAACCTGTTTGTGCTTGGCGAGCGGCATGCGGCTCATTTGGGCATAAGGGTAGAGCGGACAAAGTTGATCGTTCTGATTGGTTCCACGCTGTTGACGGCGGCAGCCGTATCGGTAAGCGGCGTGATCGGTTTTGTAGGGCTTGTCGTGCCTCATCTCATTCGGTTGATGGTGGGTCCTGATTACCGGCTGCTTATTCCTCTGTCGGCGATTGGCGGAGGCATGTTTATGTTATGGTCCGACACGATTGCCAGAATTGCGCTTGCTCCAAAAGAAATTCCCCTTGGTGTCGTAACCGCTCTGATCGGAGCTCCGTTTTTTGCTTATTTATTATACCGGCGCAAAAAAGGACAGGAGGGCCTCGGATGATTAACGTTCGACAAGTGAATATGCTGGTAGGCGGCCGTCCGGTGTTGAACAATGTCTCTTTCGATCTGGAACCATGCCGAATCCATGGGATTATCGGACCTAACGGAGTAGGGAAATCCACATTGCTTCAACTGCTGTCGGGGGTGAGGAAGCCATCCTCCGGAGAGGTCAGTCTGGATGGAGTCCGATTGTCTTCGTATTCCCGCAAAGCGCTTGCCCGCAAGCTCGCTGTCCTTCAACAGGGAGGACTGCCCCCGGCTGGATTTACGGTCCGCCAAGTTGTCGAGATGGGCCGTTTCCCTTATCAGAACTGGTTCGGCGACGAACGGGAAGATCATTCGATGCTGATCGACCATGCTTTGCAATCGATGGGACTTGCGGAGCTGTCAAATCGGACGCTCGATCAACTGAGCGGCGGGGAGCGGCAACGGGTTGCGCTCGCCAAAGTGATGGTTCAGGAGCCGGAAGTGATCTTACTGGATGAACCAACAACCTATCTGGACATCGGTTACCAGGTACAACTGCTGGATACGGTGCGGCAATGGCAACGGCAGCGAGGTTTGACCGTAGTGGCCGTCCTTCATGATTTGAATTTGGCAGCCTTGTATTGCGATCGGATTCTGGTGCTTCATAAAGGCGGGATTGCGGCAATGGGTGCGCCTCTTGATGTGCTGAGCGAAGCGTTGATCCGGGATGTTTATCTCACGGACGTGTCGATAGTCAAACACCCCGTAACCGGCACTCCGCAAATTTTGTTGCAGCCGAGTCCGTAAAATTGTAAGAAGAGAGGGTATATATACATATGGCGATTGAATTGGAGAAAGCTTTAGGCCAGGTTATAAAACGGATTGCGCCTTTTCGGGAAGAGTTGGCCTCGGAAGCCAAAGCGCATTCCGACCAGTTGACGAAGCCGACCGGAAGTCTGGGGAAACTTGAGGAAATTGCCTTCCGTTTGGCGGGTATCTCAGGCCGGCTATGGCCGGATTTGAGCCGTAAAGCGGTTGTCGTGATGGCTGGCGATCATGGCGTATGCGAGGAAGGCGTAAGCGCGTATCCGCAAGAAGTTACGCCTCAGATGGTATTCAATTTCCTGAATGGCGGTGCTGCCGTTAACGTGCTGGCCCGGCAGGCCGAAGCCGATGTATTTTGCGTGGACATGGGAGTTAACGCCGATTTGGACCATCCGATGTTGATCAGCCGCAAGGTTGTTCGCGGAACGGCCAACATGGCGAAGCAACCCGCGATGACGAGAGAAGAGGCGCTTCAAGCCGTCATGGCAGGCGTACAAGTCGCGGAAGAGTTAGCGGATAAGGGCTACACGTTGTTTGCGACCGGCGAGATGGGGATCGGCAATACGACTCCCAGCGCGGCGCTTACTTCCGTATTGACCGGTCTGTCGCCGGAGCTTTCGGTGGGACGCGGAACGGGGATCAACGAGGACGGCTGGCGGCATAAGATCGAAGTCGTTAAACGGGCAATATCAGTTAATCAACCTGATGCATCCGATCCGATCGATACGCTTGCCAAGGTAGGCGGCGCCGAAATTGCGGGAATGGCCGGATTTATGATTGGCGCTGCTGTCAGAGGTTGTCCGGTAGTTGTTGACGGATTTATTTCCTCGGTAGCCGCTCTCGTGGCCGTTCGGCTCGCGGAACAAGTGAAACCTTATTTGTTCGCTTCCCATTTGTCGCAAGAGCAAGGGCATGCCGTTGTATTGGAGTCGATAGGGCTCTCTCCCATGATTCAGCTTGATATGCGGCTAGGGGAAGGCACGGGCGCTGTCCTGTGTTTCCATTTCATAGACGCATCGCTCAAGCTCATGAGGGAAATGGCGACGTTTGCGAGTGCCGGAGTATCCAAGGAGTAGGTGACGCGAGTAATGGCCTATTTGGTAACTGGCGGGGCAAGAAGCGGCAAAAGCACCTTTGCGGAACAACTCGCTTCGCATCTTGGCGAGCAAGGCGTCTATATCGCGACCAGCCGCATCTGGGATGAGGAGATGGCGGAGCGGGTCGCGCTGCACCGGAATAACCGCGAACAAAGCGGTTTCCGGTGGGTGACGATCGAGGAACCGATGGCGTTATCCAGTCGGCTGCAGCAATTGGCAATGGAAGCGCAGAAGCTGAAGAAGCGGGGAGATCAACCGCCAGTAGTGCTTGTCGATTGCTTGACTTTGTGGCTGACCAACCTTCTCATGGAAGCAGAAGAACGGGAGAAGAGCGAGTCTAGTGCAACGGTTCAAGACTGGCTACTCAAACAGGTGGACGATTTGGATGCTATTGCCAAGGAAGCCGCCTATCCTCTCATCTTTGTGACTAACGAGGTGGGCGACGGCATCGTTCCCGCGTATCCGCTTGGGAGAAAGTTTCGCGATGAGGCAGGAAGATTGAATCAACGCATGGCGGGCGTTTGCGATAAAGTATTCCTCGTTACGGCGGGCATTCCGGTTGAATTAAAAGCGATTCAGTTTCAATGGGACAACTTATGATCTTTTATTCGCTGCAAGAAACGTTGCTTCTGATCGCCGCCGCAATCGGGATAGACTGGATCATCGGCGATCCGAAATGGCCGACCCATCCCGTGATTTGGATGGGTCGGCTTATTCGCATGCTGGAGACGCTGCTGCGCAGGAATGAAGCGGGTAGGAGCGCACGGCAGGTGAAATACCGCGGTATCCTTCTAACCGTAGTGACGCTTGTTATATCTTTTGTTGTCATATGGGGAATTACGGCTGTTGCAGCATGGATTCATCCATGGCTCGGTTATGCGGTCAGCGCTTGGTTTATCTCGACCACTATAGCCGTGAAGGGGCTTAGGGACGCCGCCATGCTTGTGTATCGTCCCTTAATTGCCGGGCGCTTGGAAGAAGCGCGTAAATACGTTGGTTACATCGTTGGCCGAGATACGGCGCATTTGTCGCCGTCCGAAGCTTCAAGAGCGGCCGTGGAGACGGTTGCCGAAAATACGGTGGATGCTTTTGTGTCGCCCATCCTATTTGCTCTTATTGGCGGTGCGCCGCTCGCCATGTTCTACAGAGCTGGAAATACGCTTGATTCCATGGTTGGTTACCGTAATGAGCGTTATGTTAACTTTGGTTGGTGTTCCGCCCGTACGGATGACGGATTGAATTATATTCCGGCACGACTCACAGGACTCCTGTTGATTATTGCGGCCTATCTCAACCGGGGGATGTCCGCATCGCGATCTTGGGCATCCATGCGCCAATTTGCCCATCGCCATCCCAGTCCAAACAGCGGAATCCCGGAGTCAGCGGTAGCCGGCGCGCTTGGGATTGAACTGGGCGGAATCAATTCGTATTTTGGACAGCCAAGCGAACGCGCCAGGATGGGCTGGCCGCTTAGAGCGCTGGACCCTTACGATATCGTCCGGTCCGTCCGGCTCTTGTATACGGTTAGTATTCTTATGATGGCTGGAGTGTTGGGCTTATGGTTAATTCTGTTCTAAAAAAGCATGGACAAGCGGTCGCTCTGGCGCTCCAGTTTCTTACCCGGATTCCTGTGCCGGTTGCCGTTCCGTTCGAACCGGTAATGCTGGCGCGGACCGTTATTTATTTTCCGGCTGCCGGTGTCATCGTTGGGGCTGTATTAGTTGGCGGGTTTGCCCTTCTGGAGCTAGTCTCCCCATCCATGCCGGCAGCGGTATTGCTGCTTGCGATTTGGACAGCCCTTAGCGGTGGCCTGCATCTGGATGGCTGGATGGATACGGCGGACGGCGTACTAAGTCACCGTTCCCGCGAGCGAATGTTGGAAATTATGAAGGACAGCCGAGTAGGGGCGATGGGGGTTATCGCGGCGGTATTGCTGCTGCTTTTCAAATTTTCCGTACTTGACGAGTGGTTGAGCCTTGGCGACAGTACGCATCGGTTATCCTTGCTCCTGATCATCCCCGTGTGGAGCAGATGGTGGATGGGAGCGGCTATTGCGGATTGGCCGAACGCCCGGCAAGGGGAAGGCATAGGAGCCTTGTTTCATTTGGCTTCAAGGCGGCATGTGGCAACGGGTTTGGTACTGGCGATTCTAATATCGCTAGTATGTTTGTCTCTTAACGGTTTAGATGGGCTGGAAACGCTGAGCATTGTGGCGGGTTGTTTGATCTTGACGATTGTTACGGGCTCGCTTATGGCCATGTGGCTTAACCGCAAGCTTGGCGGTTTGACGGGAGATACGTACGGTGCCATGAATGAAGCGGTGGAAGCCGTTTTATTGTTTGCGGCTTTGCTGGCGATTCGCGTTATTTAACGATGGGAAGAGGGGGAATTGGCATGCTGGAACGTTATGGACACGGAGGAGATTTAAGAACGGCGGAGGAGACCTTTGGGTTCCCTGCCCGGCAATTTATTGATTTCAGTTCGAATATGAATCCATATGGCCCGCCTGATGGCGTTAGACGCGTGCTTGTTCATTATGCGGAGCAGATCGACCGGTATCCCGATCCGGCCGTGAGGGGGCTGAGGAGCAAGCTCGCGCGGCTGCACCGCGTAGACGAACAATCGATCATGATCGGCAACGGGGCTGCCGAGCTGATTGATCTGGTTGTAAGGGCTTTAAAGCCTCCGGTTACCGCATTGGCTTATCCATGCTTTACGGAGTATGGCGACGCTGTGATGAAGTCAGGCGGCAAGATCGAACCGATTATGCTTTCTTCGGACAATTCGTTTGAATTAACGGAGTCGATGGCAGAACAGTCTAAAGCGAAATTTTACATGATTGGCTCGCCAAATAATCCTACGGGACAACTCGTTGATCCCGCTCTTATTATGAAGCTGGTCTATAATGGGGCAACGGTTGTCGTTGACGAAGCTTTTATGGATTTTATTCCGGAAGAAGAGAAGCTTACGCTTATTAGGGAAGCGGCTAACCATGAACGGTTGTTCGTCATCCGGTCCATGACGAAATTTTATGCGATTCCCGGCATTCGCCTCGGCTATATGGTTGGGGCTCCCCAGCAGATTGCGGCGATGCGGAGGCTTCAAGTGCCATGGAGCGTTAATTCGTTGGCGCAACAGATTGGAGAAGCGGTGTTGGAGGAGAAAGATTACGCGCTTCGCACGATGAATTGGCTGCAGGAAGAGAAACCGTGGCTCATTCAGAAGCTGGAGGGGCTTGGACTTCGGGTTATTCCCGGGAACGTCAATTATTTGCTCGTACAGCTGCCGGGCGTTCCGGGGTTAACAGCTGCCACTCTGCAATACGAAATGGGACGAATGGGACTACTGATCCGCGATGCTTCGCATTTCATTGGCCTCGATGAATCGTATTGCCGCTTTGCGGTGAAGCTCCGGCATCAGAATGAATGGCTGCTTGAAGCGCTGGGCCGGTGTTTGTCGAAGTTTCGGGAGGCTGGGAGAGCGTGAGTCAGCCGTTTCGCCAAGGAGATAAATATGATTCGAAGATATGGGAAGGCGTATGGTTACGGCTGTTAGAAGACCGTGTAGTTATCCATAGTCCAAGAAAATTAACGACGTTAAGTAATGCGATTCATACCGGAGGATTAGCCGAGGCGGATACCATCGTGAATTGGAAGGTACCGCTAGATTATGCGGGAACGGATCCTGCCAAGGACACATCCGACCAATTGGCAACCTGGGGATATGCGCCAGAACGCACAATAGGATTGCTTACCGCAGCGAAACTCACGCATGCTTCCGTAGCCGAAATGGAAGGCGACTGCTTCAAGTTGGTTTGCGTCACCACGGCGGGTACCCGCAATGCCGCGAGAGCAGGGTTGCCAAGAAATACGTTCTCTGCGTATTCGGCTGGCACCATCAATACGGTTCTACTTGTAGATGGTCAAATGACGGAATCGGCCATGACCAACGCGGTTATTACGTATGCGGAAGCCAAAGCGGCAGCCTTGCAGGATTTGCAGTTAAATGATTCGGAGACTAACCGGATCGCCACGGGAACAACAACTGATACGGTAGTCGTCGGAGTAAGCGGCAATGCGGTCTATTCCGCCGTTCATGCTTACGCCGGAACGGCAACAACGATTGGCAACGCAATAGGCCGTCTCGTATATGAGACGGTGCTGGAAGCTTGCCGGACACAACACGAGAGCTGATTCCAACTCACCGTACATGAGGGGCTGGAAAAAGCTCTCGTGTTGTTTAATCATGTTAATTAAAAAGTTGCTTCATCAAACCATCATGAATGGTAATCGGTTCCTTGGGGATCCGTATCGGATCGAATGACCGGATTAGTTCGTTTGCGGCAAGCGGTTCATACCGTTCAACTTGTCCGGCGAGATAAGCCAGCCACCCGACAATTCGTTCCGGCTTTACGCCGGCAGCTTTAAGCCCGGATAGCGAAGTATCGCCATGCCGTTTAGCAAGACGTTTCCCGTCTTCGCCCATCAAGAGCGGTACATGGGCGAACCGGGGAACAGGTAGGCCAAGCGCTTCATAGAGCAAGATCTGGCGAGGCGTAGAGTCGAGGAGATCGGCTCCGCGCAGAACGTCCGTGATTCGCATAGCGGCATCGTCCATCACGACGGCGAGCTGATAGCTGATAATGCCGTCAGCCCGGCGAACGACAAAATCGCCGCCTGCTCCCGGCGTGGACTGTTGTTTCCCCAATATTCCGTCCTCGAAGATGACAGATCTGCCGCCGTCGATCTTAAACCTCAAGGACGGTGCTTTGGAGTGCTGCCGCGCCTGACGCTCTTCTGGTGTTAAGTGGCGGCAAGTTCCCGCATAAGAAGGACCCTCCGAAGACAAGCCATGCGGTGCGCTGGCAACGGCTAGCAGCTCCGCCCGGCTGCAGAAGCAGGGATACAGCAAGCCGGACTTGTTTAATTTGTCTATGGCCTCTTCATAGAAGGAGATTCTCTCGCTTTGCGTATAAGGGGCATGGGGCCCTCCGGTATCAGGACCTTCATCCCAATCAAGTCCAAGCCAGCGAAGATCGGCGAGCGCTTGCTCGGCTAGCTCGGGCCGGCATCTTGGCCCGTCGATATCCTCCATCCGGAGTACGAACTTACCGTCTTGGCTTCGGATCTGCAGCCAGGCAAGCAATGCTGCCCAAGCGTTGCCCACATGCATCAGACCGGACGGCGTAGGCGCGAAGCGTCCGCGTATATTTGACATCCCGATCAACTCTCCTTTGTTGACACCGATGATAGCATGACTTTTTTGAGCGATGCAACTTTTTTACAGATTGACCTGAACGCGTTAGAATAAGAGAATCGTTGATTGCGATGGAGGATAAGGCAATGATTCGGATTAAAGGCTATACGAAACAAAAAACATGGATGAACGACATCAAGCTGGATGAGTTGAAGCAGCTGGATCTGGACTGGTATTGGTTTGATTTCAGCGAGCCGGTAGTGGCGGAGACCAAACTACTGGATACTTACTTTCACTTTCATCCGCTTGCGATCGAAGACTGTTGCCACTTGCTGCAGCGGCCCAAGCTAGACCATTATGACGATACGCATTTTTTCGTGCTGCATTCTATCGATCCAAGCAGCCTGGAGGTTCAAGAGGTCAATTTATTTATCGGCCCCCGGTTTATCGTCACTTATCACGTGAAGAACTCCGAAGAGATTAATGAAGCATGGAACAAAATTCAATCGGCTTCCAAGCTTGGCGACGACGGCTATTTATTTGCCGCCTATATGATCATCGATCAGCTTGTTGACCGGTATTTTCCTGCCGTGCAGGAGCTGGAGGAACAAGTGCTCGATATGGAGATCGGCAGCGGAAGCGACAGCTCGAACCAGATGACGATGGATGAAATTTTCAACATTCGTTCGAGGCTGCTGCGCCTCCGCAAAACCATCTTGCCGATGCGGGATTTGTTATACCGTACGCTAAATACGGAACGTATAGATGGTTTAACCGGTTATTTGGCGTTCTACCGGGATATTTACGACCATCTGTTGAAGCTCACGGAGATGACGGATGCCTCGCGCGAGATGACGGCCGATTTGCGCGACAGCTTTATGTCCTACAA
Source organism: Paenibacillus glycanilyticus (assembly GCF_030161375.1). Lineage (GTDB taxonomy): Bacteria > Bacillota > Bacilli > Paenibacillales > Paenibacillaceae > Pristimantibacillus > Pristimantibacillus glycanilyticus_B. The sequence continues at coordinate 333,667 of NZ_BSSQ01000019.1, read as the reverse complement.
TTCGAACCGGATGAATGGGATTATGAAGACTTTGACCGTCATTACGACGATCTTTATGCCGCTCACCTTTTTGGCCGGCATATACGGCATGAACTTCAACAATATGCCGGAGCTTAGCTGGCATTGGGGTTATTTTGGCTTATTGGGTTTTATGGGCCTTATTGGCGTGGCGATGTATATCTGGTTCCGAAAAAAAGGCTGGTTTGATTAAGGAAAAGGTAATTTTCGTTATGGATTGGGGTAGCCATGGAGAAGCTGTCGATGAATGGACGCACAAGGAAGTTGTCCATCGCTGGGGTAATGGCCGTTATTTTGGTTCTATTGGGGCTGATGTTTGCGGGCATGATTTATTTGCTCTTCATCAAGAGTGATGGCTTGTCGCGAAATGAACATTATCCTACAGGCTACGTCTATATAGAGCTGGAAGCATCCAACGGGATGAAACTGCATGTTCTGGAGACAAACCCGTCTAACGTCACGCTTGCATCCATTCAGAACAATGTGGCGCTGTCGTCTTATTATGGGGTGAACGGTGGATTTTTTTATCAGGAGGCGCTGCTCAGCATGGCGGTTGTGGATGGCATGCCGGTTAACGGACCGCTAGGGCAGTACGGTTCCGGCGAGGAAAACACCAAGTACGCGCGCGGCACATTGGTGTGGGACGGCGCGACCGATCGACTGTCCGTACAAGTCGTGCGCAAGCGTTCAGAGTTAATAGTATCGGACTCCGCAAGATACTGGGCACAAGGCGGAATCAGCATGAGTCTGGGGCAAGATTCGGAGTGGGAGAAGCAGGCGGAGTTGGAACATGCGCCGTACCCGGATGACAATCGTTTTCGCTCCGCAGCGGTATTCGACCGTGAGGGAAAACTGTATTTGATTGTTAGCAGTACAAAAGGCTCTTTGGAATCCTTTCGCGAGGCCATTCTGGAAACAGTCGGCAAGGGCAAGCTGGAAGAGGGGATATTCCTCGACGGCGACGGCTCTTCGCAGCTCAAGTCCAAAGAGAAGGTATTAACCGGTGACCGTCGGCCGGTCGTTCAAATGATCAGGTTGATCAAATAATTTATGGCATTAATTAAAAAAAGATTCACGTCATTAATTAAAGTTGATTAACCACATTAATTAATGCGATTTGTTTATACATATTTATTGAGATAGAGAAGGAACGGGGAAATCTATGAATCAACTGCCGATAGATGCCGTGCTGCCTGAAGTATTGCGGGCTTTGCGGGAAGGGACGAATGCCGTATTAATCGCAGAACCTGGCGCCGGCAAAACGACGCGCGTTCCGCTGGCGCTGCTGGGGGAGCCTTGGCTTGCCGGGCGAAAGATCATCATGCTCGAACCGCGGCGGCTGGCTGCCCGTTCCGCTGCCAAATTTATGGCGGGAACGCTCGGCGAGAAGGTTGGCGAAACCGTCGGGTACCGCGTGAGGCTGGATACGAAGGTTAGTGCCAAGACAAGAATCGAAGTCGTTACCGAAGGCGTATTAACCCGCATGCTGCAGGAGGATCAAGGGCTGGAACAAGTTGGCGCGGTGCTGTTCGACGAGTTCCATGAGCGTCATCTGCACGGTGATCTTGGTCTCGCTTTAGCGCTGCAATCCCAGATGCTCCTGCGGGAGGATCTGCGGCTCATGGTTATGTCGGCAACGCTGAATGCGGAGCCGGTATCCGAATTGTTGGGCGGCGCGCCGGTTATCCGGAGCAGCGGACGAATGTTTCCCGTCGAGACGCGTTACCGCGCTTCTAGAATGGAAGGGAAAGTAGAACCGCATGTGGCTTCGACTATCATTCAAGCAATTCGCGAACAGGAAGGCGACGTGCTTGTATTCCTGCCCGGAGTGGGCGAGATTCGCCGCACGGCAAGTATTCTTGCTCAATCAGGTCTTCCCCCGCAGGTGCGGATTGCCGAATTGCATGGCAATCTGTCGCTGGAGGCGCAGGATGCCGCGGTTGCTCCTTGCAAGGATGGGGAGCGGAAAGTCGTGCTTGCCACTTCCATAGCCGAATCGAGCTTAACGGTAGAAGGCATACGCGTCGTAGTCGACAGCGGACTAATGCGGGTTCCGCGTTTCTCTCCCCGCACGGGAATGACAAGATTAGAGACAACGCCAGTATCGCAAGCTTCCGCTGATCAGCGGAGAGGACGCGCGGGAAGGCTAGCGCCCGGAATTTGCTATCGATTGTGGACCGAATTGGAACATCCTTATTTGCCGTTGCAAAACACGCCCGAGCTGCTGGAAGCCGATTTGGCTCCTCTTGCGCTCGAATTGTCCGTATGGGGCGTTGCCGATCCCGGTGAATTGATGTGGCTGGATGCTCCTCCTGAAGCCTCCTATCGTCAAGCAAGGGAGCTTCTGATGCTGCTGCATGCGCTGGATGGGGAAGGCCGCACTACCGGCTGGGGCAATCGTATTGCGCGGCTGGGTCTTCACCCGAGATTAGGTTTTATGCTGCTTAAGGCGGAAGAACTGAATTTGACGGCCGAAGCATGCGAGCTTGCCGCATTATTGAGCGAACGCGATCTGTTGCCGCAAGAGCGAACCGTGGATGTACAGCTTCGGCTTGACGCGCTTCATGGTCGTCATGGACGGGCGGAGGTTGACCGAAATGCCGTTCAGAGGATACGGGCACAAGCGAAACAGTGGAGACAGATGCTTGAGCCAAGCCGGGGAGAGAATGATTCGACCTGGAACGAGCCATCGCAGATTGGATTGCTTATCGCGCTGGCCTACCCGGACAGAATAGCCCAAAGAAGGACGGATGGACGCTATTTATTAGCAAACGGGAGAGGCGCCGTATTACCCGAGCTTCAGCCATTGTCGCGAATGGCCTTTCTAGCCGCTTGCGAACTGGATGATGCAGGCGGCGAAAGCCGTATTCGGCTGGCTGCCGAACTTCAAGTAGACAAGCTGGAGCAGGCGGCGGGCGAGCAGTTTCAAGTGGAAGAAGCCGTGGAATGGGATGCGGCCGCGCTTGCGGTCCGCGCCCGCCGGAGAGTGCGGCTCGGCGCCATTTTATTAAAGGAAACGCCGCTTCAGCAGCCAGCTCCGGAACGGATCGCACAAGCGCTCGCCGACGGGATCGCCCAAGCGGGGATGGGACTTCTTCCGATGTCCAAAGCAGCGAAACAGCTGCAAGCCAGAATGCTATTAATGGCGCGGCATAACAGCAGTTGGCCGGACGTATCCGAAGAAGCGCTGCTTGCTTCGGTTCATGACTGGCTGCTCCCTCATCTCTACGGCATGAAGAACCGGTCGGACCTGCAGAAACTTAATATGGTTCAACTGTTTGAAGGCCTGCTTAGCTGGGGACAGCGGCAAGAGCTGGAGGAGCAGGTACCAACGCATATGTCCGTACCAAGCGGTTCGCGCATTCCCATTGATTACAGCGATCCGGATGCTCCGTTTATCGCCGTACGGCTCCAGGAGTTGTTCGGCCTGCGTGAAACGCCGCGACTTGCTGGGGGCAGGCTTCCTCTGACGCTGCATCTATTGTCGCCCTCCCAGCGGCCGGTACAAGTTACAAGAGATTTGAGAAGCTTCTGGAATGAGGCTTATTTCGAAGTGAAGAAGGATTTGAAGGGGCGGTATCCGAAACATTATTGGCCGGACGATCCGTATGCGGCGCAGCCGACGAACCGGGTAAGACCGCGCAATTGACCTTTATCTATAGGAGGAACTTTAAATTTTGTTACTATTAATTATTTATTGGATTGTGATCAATTTTATTGCGTTTGCGCTCATGGGCATGGATAAAAGCTACGCTAGGCACAAGAAAAGACGGATACCGGAAAAAAGGCTGTTTGGCATCAGTGCCATTGGCGGTGCGCTGGGCGCTTGGATCGGCATGCAGGTATGGCGGCACAAAACCAAACATACATCCTTCCGTGTCGGCATCCCGTTGTTGTTCGTGCTGAATCTTGTCATCCTATATTACGTGATGGGACTCATCGGGATAAACGTTGGTTCCATTGCTTAATAGGTTTGTCTTATGGTATATTGGTTATTCGTTTTTTCAGAGAATACATTTCTTTTTAGGAGGTAACTGACATGACCACCGTTCAAAGTGCCTATCAAGAAGAGCAAGAAAGGCTGACTCGGTCGCTAGGCGATATTAAAAGTCAGCTGGCAGGCATCGGTCCCCGTTATACGGGCGACGACTTCACCGAGCAGATGCTCGATCTTCAGCGCGAGGAGCGCAGAAAAAGGCTAGAGGTTGCTTTTCGCGAACCTTATTTCGGACGAATTGATTTCGAGGAGCTTCCGGGCGGCGAGCAGAAGCCGCTGTATATCGGCAAAGCCGGCGTTGCGAAGCAAGGCAGCAACGAGTTGCTTGTCATCGATTGGCGCGCGCCAGTAGCGAGCTTGTTTTATTCATTTACAGGCGGGGAAGATGCGGCAACTTATACTGCGCCGGAAGGCGATATTGAAGGGTTTGTGCATCTGAAGCGCAATTTCATGGTGCGGCAAGGCGAACTTGTACGCATGGTTGACAGTTATGTAAGAGGGAAAGAAGAAGAGTCCGTAACGGACGAATTCCTGTTATACCGCTTAGGCGAGAACAAAGACAATAAGCTGCGGGACATCGTCTCGACGATTCAGCATGAGCAGGACCGAATTATCCGTTCCGAGCGCAACAAAGCGCTTTTCATCCAAGGGGTAGCCGGAAGTGGAAAAACAACCGTAGCCCTTCACCGGCTTGCATTCCTTCTGTATCAATATGCGGATCGGGTAAAAGCGGAGCGGATGATTATTTTTGCGCCGAACAGGATGTTTCTGGATTACATCTCCGGCGTGTTGCCGGAGCTTGGAGTCGGCGATATATTGCAAACGACGTTTGTGGATTGGTCGCTCGAGCTGCTTGGCCATGAAGTGACGATCCGGAGTGCTTCTGACGCGCTTGCTTATTGGTTCGAGGAGCACCGTACTGCCGAAGAAATGGCGAATGCAGCGGGCAGAATCAAAGGTTCGCTTGCCTTCAAGGAAGCGATCGACAACCGAATCGCCGAACTGGAACAGCGGATTGTTCCGGTCATTCCGTTTGAACCGTTGCCAGGGCTTGTATTGAAGCCCGAACAGATGATGGAATGGTACGAGACGGATTATGGCGACGAGACTTTGATGAAGAAACGGGACCGCTTGGTAAGCCGGATCCGCCGCTGGTTCGAATCGGAGCTCAAAATGCGCAAGATCGTAGATAAGAAGCTTCGTGCTAAAGCGCAAACTAAGTTGAATGCTTTTGCGAAAAAAATACCGTCCTATACGGCGCCTCAGCTGTATGCCGCCTTATTCCAAGGCAAACAAGCGGTATCCGTTATTCCGAAAGCAATCGCTTCCGCTACTGCCGCTTCCTTGAAAGAGGGGCAAGCGGAGGCGGAAGATCTAGCTCCGCTTGTGTATATTCATCTTCGTCTCTACGGCCTCACGATACCGGCGTACGACCATATCGTCATTGACGAAGCGCAGGACTACTCGCCGTTCCAGCTGGAAGCGTTGAAGCTGTGCCAAAGGACGCCTTCGATGACCGTTCTTGGCGACCTGCAGCAAGGTATTCATGCGTACGCGGGCATCAATAGCTGGACCGAGCTGACGGATTTGTTCAATGAGGAACAGACCGGGTTCTTCGAGCTTAACCGAAGCTACCGGTCGACAATGGAAATCATTGAGTTTGCGAACCGCATTCTCGGCGGCATGGGCGTTGGGGTGAAACCTGCCGTACCCGTGTTCCGGAGCGGCGATCCGGTTGAAGTGGTGCAGGCAGAACATGCAGCATGGCACAAGCAAATTGCGGATTCCGTAAGGGCGTGGCAGGCAACCGGCCATTTCCAGACGATATCGGTGATCGGCCGGACCGCTCAGCAATGCGCGGAGCTGCATGAATTCCTGCTGAAGGAAGGATTCGAAGCGTCTCTCGTCCAAAGCAAGCAGCCGGAGTATGGCGGAGGTTTATCCGTTGTTCCGGTGTATCTGTCGAAGGGGCTGGAGTTCGATGCGGTATTAATCGCGGATGCAGGAAGCGATATGTATACCCCGGATGACGCCAAACTTCTATACGTGGGCTGTACCAGGGCTCTTCATAAGCTGAAGCTGCTTCACCGCGAATCATTAACGTCATTAATTAAAGAAGAAATAACCGTTTAAATATGACAGTATTTCGTCATGTCTTAGCTAGTTATTGACATTAAAGCCCGTTGTAACTACACTGGCTACAAGTATAGGCAAATTCAAGCGGGAGCAGAGGTTTCGCGCATCCCGCTTAACTGCTCAAGACCGGTTCACGGGGCGACCTGTAACCGGACCTTGAGCAGCATTCATATGCCGGGGAGGATTGGACAAGTTTGGGCACTCAAGCAAAAGCTAAAACAAAGCAGCGGCCTCGGCCAACCGGCTATAAGCAGCCGGTCAAGAAGCAATCGAACAAATCGCTAATTGTGCTAACGCTGGCGATCGTAGCAGTTATCGTTGTTATTATTCTTGGCATCAATCATCAATCGAATCAACAGGCGGAACTGGCTAACAAGGTATACGATATCGATTATACGGGCTTGCCGGTGAAGGGGAATGCCGAAGCTCCAGTCAAGATTGTGGAGTTTGGCGATTACAAATGCCCGGTATGCCAATATTTTGCGCAGAATATTGAGCCTCAGCTGGAGAAAGATTTCATTGATACGGGCAAAGCTTCGTTATACTTTGCCAACTATACCTTTATCGGACCTGACTCTACGACTGCTGCACTCGCTGCGGAAGCGGTTCAGCAACAAGGCGGCGACGATGCCTTCTGGACGTATTACAAAACGATTTACGATAACCAGCAAGACGAGAAAAAAGAGTGGGCTACCTCCGATTACCTCGTACAGCTGGCGAAGAACGCTAATCTGTCAATCGACTTTGACAAGCTGAAGAAAGACATCGACGATAAGACGTATCAAGCGGATGTGAGTAAAGATAATGCGAAGGTTGGACCTCTTAATGTAACCGGAACGCCAACGCTCTTTATTAACGGTGTGCAATATACAGGCAATCTTGATTACGCGAGCATTAAAGCGGCAATCGACGAAGCCGTGAATAAGGAGTAGGAACCTTGACCACGACGACCGAATCCGAATTCGAAATCCATGAAAGCTGGTTTCAGCGGTATGGTTTATATCTGGCTTGGCTTGTCGCGTTAGTTGCTACATGCGGATCTTTGTATTTCAGCGAAATCCGCGGATTTATTCCATGCGATTTATGCTGGTATCAACGAATCTTTATGTATCCGCTTGTAATCGTACTTGGAATCGCAGCTTACCGGGGCGACCGGAGAATCATTGGTTATGTGCTTCCGATGAGCATCATCGGCATGTTGATCTCGATCTATCATAACTTCGAGATCTGGTTTCCGAAGGTTGGCGAAATGATGCCATGCCGGTCCGGCATACCATGCAATTATGACTATCTGAATTGGCTAGGTTTCATTACGATCCCGCTCATGGCTTTGACGGCATTTATTCTTATTATTATTTTCCTCGTTCTTGGCCGCGAGAAGAACAATTAATAGCATTAATCATAATCGCCCATTCCCTGACGGGTAAGGAAAAGCTTGCAAGAGCTGCCTTCCATCCTGCGGAATGCGGCGATTTTTGCTATTCGAATCATTTACACGTTGCTTGTTGCTTGTCTATAATGAAACACATCATGGGTTAGTATCGGAGTGAATGAGTTTGCCGGATTGGACGTTTGAACAATGGGCGGAACCTTTATTGCTGTCGCTCAAAATTTGCATTACCGCCAGCGTGTTTGCCGCCATATTGGGCGTATGGGCGGCATGGTGGATGACTCGCGGCAAAAGGCGGGGCAGACTGGTGATCGAGACCGTCTTTATGCTGCCTCTTGTCCTTCCGCCAACCGTCATCGGCTTCTTGCTGCTCGTTATGCTTGGCCGCCGAGGGTGGATTGGCATCGCCTACGAATGGTTATTCAGGCAGCCTATTATTTTCACTTGGATTGCCGGTGTAGTGGCGGCTGTCGTTGTTGCGTTCCCGCTTGTCTATCAAACGATGAAAACCGGCTTCCAAGGCGTAGAACGCCATTTGGAGGACGCGGCAAGATCGGCAGGGGCTAGTGAATGGCAGGTATTCCGCTTTGTTACGCTTCCTCTGGCAGGAAGAGCTTTTATCTCGTCCTATATTCTTGGATTTGCGAGAAGCCTAGGCGAGTTTGGCGCAACGCTGATGATTGCCGGTAATATCCCTGGCGTCACGCAGACTACTCCTACAGCCATTTATACGGCCGTCGAATCCGGCCACATGGGTCTGGCATGGTCCTGGACGGCAGCGATTATTGCGGTATCGTTCCTTATGTTAATTGTGACAGGACGGTTAAATGAATCGTTGAACAATAAGTGAACATGCCCCGATTCCACCCCGGTAAGGTGGCGGAAGGCCTAAAAATACGGTATCGTAGGAAGAAAGTCGTTATTTTGGAGAGTAGGCACGAACATGATTGCAACAGAAATGTACATAGAGGCAGAGCAGTTTATTGCCGTTTGTTATACAGAGCTTGGCAAGTCGGAAGCGGAAGCGAGAAGCCGTCTTGCTGAAATAGAACGATCCATAACCCAGTACGGCAGCTATGAACATACGTTGGAAGAGCTTAGACACGGAGCGAGAATGGCTTGGCGCAACAGCAACCGTTGCATCGGCCGTTTGTTCTGGCAATCGCTTGAGGTGATTGACGCTCGCTCCTTGCACGATGCCGATCAGATCGCCGAGCAAATATTTAGCCACATTAAATATGCGACAAACGAAGGGCGCGTCCGTCCGACCATAACCGTATTTGCGCCTCGGCAAGGGGATAAACAGATCCGAATCTGGAATCACCAGCTGGTGCGGTATGCCGGTTATAACACGGAGCAAGGAGTCGTTGGCGATCCTGCATCAATTGATTTTACCCGTGTCTGTACCTCATTAGGCTGGCGGGCTGCAGGTACCGATTACGATGTTCTCCCGCTTGTTATCCAAGTAGATGATGAGCAGCCCCGGTGGTATGAGCTGCCGGAAGGCCTTGTGAAGGAAGTGCCGTTGTCACACCCCGATATCGGGCGGTTTGAGGAATTGGGGCTTAGATGGTATGCCGTTCCGTTTATCTCGGACATGAAGCTGGAGATAGGCGGGGTCTCGTATACCGCCGCGCCTTTTAACGGCTGGTATATGGGAACGGAGATTGGCGCCCGCAATCTGGCGGACTTCAACCGTTACAATAAACTTCCGGATGTGGCCAAGCTGATGGGGCTGGACACCTCGACCAACACATCGCTATGGAAGGACCGCGCGCTTGTCGAACTGAATGTTGCCGTGATCCATTCGTTCAAGAAGCATGGCGTCAGCATTGTTGATCATCACACAGCGGCCGAGCAATTCATGCGGTTCGCCCAGCAGGAACAGAATAACGGGCGCAAGCTCACCGGCAATTGGTCCTGGCTCATTCCGCCGATGTCTCCGTCCACGACGCCGGTATGGCACCGCGGATTCGATAATACGGAACTAAAACCCGCATATAGCTACCAGGCTTTGCCTTATAGCCGGGATGATTATAAAGTCTGAAGACATGGGGGAAACATAAACAGTGGATTTCAGAATGGAATATTTATCTTTCTTTGTTATTGTCACGGATGGCGATGACAACTCTTCTACGAAGCGTTACAAGCACTTTCAGACGCTGGAGGAAGAGGATTACGAAGACAGCGAGATCAAGCGGTTTCTGGACGGCGAATTCACCCGGATCGTCAAAAGAAAAGTCGAGCGTAACCCAAACACCGAGAATGCGCCTACCAAGATCGGACGTTTCATGGTTGAACCAGGGTATGAACTCGGGAGCAATCAGAACTATAACTTGTTCCAACGGCTGAGGGATGCAGACAGCAAAGAACGGTTTATAGGCATCGCCGACGAGCTGGTACATATCTATATGGATACAACGGCGGTTCGCGGCGGAGCGTTTATCATAGCGAGAGCGAAGCTAAATACCTATTTCGACGAACCGTTCCTATTCCTGCTCAAATGCGACTTCGAACCAAAAATCGCGAGAATTTCCGACGAGCGCAGTCTGATCTCCCATGTGGAGATGGCAATCAGCGCAAGAGGAATGAAGTCGATCCAATATCCGCATATGCCGGAAGAAGGTTCGCTTGACCATTGGGAACTCAAAATCCATCAAGCCTCCCATGCCCGTTATTTCGAGGATTTCCTGAAGTTTGTTTCTTACGAGAAGCCGCTGCCGGAAGTGATGGGCGAGCAAGTGCTTGGCATGGTGCAGCAATACATGGAGGACAAATGGCAAGCGGAGCCCGAAAGCACGGAGCGGCGCGAGGAAGAAAACGCGATTGAAGTATGGGCGGCAAGCGAAAAACGCGAGCTGCAGGAATATTGGACGCATGAGCAGGTGACTACCGCTTCGGCGGCGCTTGTTGAGCAAAAGCCGGACTTGCCGTTTTCCTTCAAATTAGGCGGAGTTACGGTGAAAGGGCTGCTTGCGGATTTTGGCATCACTTTGCATTTCGCTAAACATAATGGACGTTATGTAGCCGTAATTGAAGGCGAGTCGTTTCAATTCGAGAAAGGCGTTTCGCCCGTCGAACTTTTGGCGCCTCCGGATTTGGAACAGATCTTGCCGATTATCGGCACCAACGTCAAAGAGGAAGAACCGGCGATTCAGCCTTACGAAGAGGCGGAAACAGCGCAAGACGATGACGTACCTTGGTAACGCAAACGGAGGGGTAAACGATGGACAACTTATTTATTATCGAGATCGGGATGGGCTGCGACCTGCACGGCCAGAACGTGACGAAAGCCGCGGTGCGCGCCGTTCAGAACGCCATTCACCATAATTCCATGCCAGGGCTTCGCTCCGTTCTCCCGGGCGGCACGCTGGACAATATGAAGGTTCATGTGAAGCTGGCGGTACCTTGCGATAAGGAACTGCTGGATGTCGAGCAGGTGAAGGCGGCGTTGCCTTACGGTCAGGTAACCATTGAAATCATGGACGGCGGCATGCTGACGACAAGCGGTGTAGTATTGCCGGACAAAGAGGATAAGAATGATCTGATCTACATCGTTAACGCGTCGGTGGAAGTCGGATATTAATAAGCGAGATGCAACTTGAACCGTATCCGGATCCAACAGATCCAGGTACGGTTTATTTTTGCAGGATTCATGCTCGGCGAAGCGGGGTAAAATACATGTAATTACGAACAGTGCCGAGGAGAGTCGCCTATGGTTGTTAAACTGATCTTGTTTGCGGTGCTGCTTTTTTGTTCTGCTTTCTTCGTAGCAACAGAATTCGCAGTCGTCCGTCTCCGCCCCAGCCGCGTGAATCAATTGGTGGCAGAAGGTGTCCGTAACGGGGCAGCCGTACAAAACGTCATTACGCATTTGGACAGTTACTTGTCAGCTTGCCAGCTTGGCATCACAATAACTGCGCTTGGACTTGGTTGGCTTGGAGAACCCACCGTGCACGATATTCTGGATCCGTTATTTCATAAGCTGGAAATTGGCGGAAACCTGGTCAATGTCTTATCGTTTATTTTGTCCTTCGCAGTCGTGACCTATCTTCATGTCGTGCTTGGCGAGCTTGCGCCAAAGACGGTTGCCATTATTAAGCCCGAGCAAATCAGCTTGGCGGTTGCTCCCATCATCATTATTTTTTATAAAGTGATGTTTCCGTTCATCTGGCTGCTGAATGGGTCTGCCAATAGTATCGTAAAATTGTTGGGATTCAAGCCCACGGGCGAACATGAAGCGCATTCGGAAGAAGAGATCAAAAGCATCATGTCGGAAAGTTTCGAAAGCGGGAAAATCAATCAAAGCGAGCTCAGCTACGTGAACCGGATTTTCGAATTCGACGAACGGTTGGCAAGAGAAATCATGGTTCCGCGCACGGATATGGTATGTCTGTACATGGAGAATTCCAAAGCCGACAATATTTCGATTATCCGGAAGGAGCAGTATACGCGGTTCCCGGTTGCAAAAGGCAGCAAAGACAACATTGTGGGCATTATCAATACGAAACAGTACTTTCTGCATTATTTCGGCAACAATGACACGGATGTCGCCACCATGCTTCAGCCTGTCATGTCCGTGCCCGAGGTCATGCCCATCAAGAAGCTTCTTCGTAAAATGCAGCAGGAGCGGGTTCATATCGCCGTATTGCTTGACGAATACGGAGGCACTTCGGGTCTTATTACCATCGAAGATATATTGGAGGAGATCGTTGGCGAAATTCGGGATGAATTTGATGCCGATGAAGTGAAGGAGATTGATGCCATCGAGCCGAATCGTTTCATTGTAGACGGCAAAGCATTGATCAGCGAAGTGAACGAAGCGATTGGCTGCCAACTGGAAAGTCATGACGTGGACTCGATTGGAGGCTGGTTATTTAATCAGTATCCCGACCTTAAGGTCGGGGAGTCTCAGGAATTCGAGCAGCTTACGTTCATCATTCGGGAGAAAGAGCGGCATCGGATCCGCAAGATTGAAATAATCGTCCGTGTCTTTAACCCCGTTAACGATTAAGGACTATTGTGCCGTATTCCGCTAACCGGGATGCGGCTTTTCGCCTAAAACGAACGTTGCTTTCGCTTGTCTTTTGCATGTGCTATGATATTAAGGTTGGTTACCGCAGAAAACAAAAAGAAAACATTTTAGGAGATGGAGGACTACATTTGGGAGATTTATTTAATGCCATTATTATGGGCATCATTGAAGGTCTTACGGAATTTTTGCCTGTCTCTTCTACAGGCCATTTGATTCTGACAGCAGATTTGTTAAACTTCCAGGATGACCGCGCAAAAGTCTTTGAGGTTGTTATCCAATTTGGCGCCGTACTAGCTGTCCTCGTGTTGTACTGGAGAAAGTTTCTCGGCTTGCTGAAATTCGATTTCAAAAAAGGATCGGGCGTTAACGCCATTCATTTCATGCTTGCCATGATTCCTGCCGGCGTTGCTGGCGTGTTGCTGCACGGCTTTATCAAAGATTATTTATTTAGCTCCGGAACGGTGCTTATTGGTCTCGTAGCAGGCGGTATTCTGATGATCGTAGCAGACCGGATGAAAAAGAAAATTACTGCGGAAGAGCTAGATGACATTACATACAAGCAAGCTTTTGCAATTGGTATGTTCCAGGTTCTCGCTTTGTGGCCAGGCTTCTCGCGTTCCGGATCGACGATCTCCGGCGGTATGTTCTTCGGCGCAAGCCAAAAAGCAGCTGCGGAATTTACATTCATGGTGTCGGTACCGATTATGGCGGGCGCCAGCGGCATCGACTTGATCAAAAGCCGTGAATTCCTCACGGCATCGGATGCTCCGCTGTTCATTATCGGCTTTGTTGCGGCGTTTATCGTTGCGATGATTGCGATTGTCACGTTCTTGAACCTGATCAAGCGCCTCAGCTTGTCGTGGTTCGCGTATTACCGGTTTGCGCTGGCTATCGTGTTTGCGTTTATTATTTTGTAACCAAGCAAAAAAGGATGACCCGTTTGGCTTAACGCCGGGGGTCATCCTTTTTTTTCATTGCGCGATTACACAAGGAACATAGCTACAATGGTTGTAACGCAAAGCCCGATAATAACCGGCTTCAAGTTGCGGCGCGCCAATTCGAACGGGCTTACGCCGCAGATTGCGGCAGCAGGGATAAGCGCCCATGGAACCAAGGTGCCTCCGCCAACCCAGATTGCCGCGACTTGGCCTAATGCCGTCAACGTTGCGACTCCCGAGCCGATTGCTCCGCCAAAGAGCTGAGCGATCGAACCCGCAAGCGAGATGCCGGAGAAGCCTGAACCGTCGAGTCCGGTTACCGCGCCAACAAGCGTAAGCGTAACAGACCCGACTTCTCCGTTCACCGGAACGCTGTTAGCTAGCGCAACGCCAAGATCGTTGACGATGCCTTGCGAACCTGCGGGAAGCGTATCGCCGAATATAGCCGTAAAGCCGGAGTCTCCAAGGTAGAAGAACGCCGCGATCGGGATGACGGGACCAAATACTTTAAATCCGAACAAGAACCCTTCGATCAAATAACTTGTTGTTTTTTCAAGACCTTTGTTCTTATGGGCCATCATGGTGATGAGAAGCAGGATAAAGATAGCCGTACCGCCAACAAGCGCGGTTGCATCGCCGCCTTGCAAGTCAAGCGCGAACATCGTTACGACGTCGGCGGCGAACAATAAGGGAATAAAGATGGCTAGCGCTATTTTGGTGCCGTACGACAGGACGTTTTTGTATTCAAGATCTTCGCCGCCGGTCAGTTCCTTGTCGCCTTCCACCTTGGATATGATGCCGTCATTCCATTTGCCGCTCTTCATGTCCTTGCGCATGAACCAGAAGGCCGATACGGTCGTTACAACGCCCATAACGATAACAAGCGGGATACTTGCCTGCATGACATCGCTGACCGGCAAACCAGCCGCATCGGCGGTCAACTTAGGAGCACCTTGGATAATATAATCGCCCGATAAGGCGATGCCGTGACCAAACAAGTTCATGGCCATGGCCGCGCCTAATGCCGGGAGACCGACCCTTAGCGCAACAGGCAGAAGCACGGCGCCGATTAGGGCTACCGCAGGCGACGGCCAGAAGAACCAGGAGGTAATCATCATGATAATGCCGATTCCCCAGAAAGCTAAGGCCGGCGTTGCAAGAAAGCGGGCAAATGGGGAAATCATAACTTCATTTATACCGGTCCGGATTAACACCCGGCTCATTGCGACAATTATGGATATAATGAGGATAGTGCCCATTAATTCTGTAATGGCATAAATAAAGCTGTTGAACACACCGCTGACGGAATCGCTAAGCGATTCGGTTGCCAGGAGGCCAAGCACGAAAATACCGACGATGCATATAAGCGACGTATCGCGTCTCATCACCATAAAGCCTATAATGGCGACGATAAAGACGAGATAAACCCAATGCAGCGCCACTAAATCAATGGCCATAGGAATATCACCCTCTCGTGGGATAAACGGTAGCGGGTTCCGCTTCCGTAATGTACAGTATGCAACGCACCGAATGGGCGTTCATCACGGCCGAGAGGAGTTTGTGACTAAGAAACGCGAAGCTTTATTGACGATTGACGAATGCAATAAACCGTATACAATAATAGACAGGCTGTTTTTTCACGAAAATTCGGAAATACGTTCATGCCGGAAGGAAGATTAGAACAGATGGAAAATGTAAAACTATTGGCTGCTTCAATGACTTATACGAGAGAAGAAGGCTATGTCGGCCGCATACAATTCGAGATGGAAGGCCAGCCGAATCAATATGAGATGACGATACATAGCCGGAAAAGAACGGAATGGGGATACGGTTTGTTTTTCCTCAACGAATCCGGTGACGAAGATCAGCTGTTAGCCGTGGAAGACATGCTGGAAGAGGATGACGAGCTGTTCGATTACCTCGTTAATGCGGCGGAAGAGCAACTGGATCCTAAGTTTAAATGAGCAAAAACCTCCGGCTTCCCTATGAAGGAAACCGGAGGTTTTTTCAATTTGCGGTGCGATCGGTCAATTTTATAAAGTGCGTTCGGCCTTTTCGTTTTTCTTGGCGTTGCTGCGGTTGCGAATGAACAGCCACACGCCAACTCCGGCCGCTATTGCAAGCAGGACATAAACGACAATCATGCCGTTATCGGCGATCGCATTGCCAATCGATTGCACGCGGTCGCCTACGAAAGTGCCGATAATAAAATAAACCAGAGTCCAGACAAAAGCGCTTGGATAAGCAAACAGGGCAAAACGTCTGTACGTCATTTTGTTCGTTCCGCCTACGAAAGGCATCACATGCCGCAGAACGGGGAGAACAAGGCCGATGCTAAGCGCAAAACCGCCGTATTTTTCGCTCATGTGCTGCGCTTGTTGAACGAATTTGTCCATGTTTTTTTTCTTCATGAACCAATCGAATACTTTGCTGCCCGCAAACCGGCCGATGGAATAATTAAACGTCATAGCCGAGCAGATTCCGAGGAATACCATTAAGTAAGCGGGTACCGGACTAAGCAGCCCGGAAGCTGCGAATGCACCGCCGGTCATGACGACTACTTCGTTAGGAACAGGCAAACCGATTAAACCAAGGCATAATACGAGAAAAAGCGAGACATATCCGAATTGCTCGATAACGGATACCAGGAAATCATATCCCATTGTAAATTCATCCCTTATTTAATTTGCTTGAATCAAGTGAAAATCATTGAAAGTCACTCCTATTAGGCTAACATAAATGGCGGAATTTCGATAGGTCACCCTATAGTGAAATCATGAGTACACCTATATAGGGTGACCCGCTTGAAGCGTTTCTAATACGGCAGATGCATCCTCATAAGAAAGGTTGATCCTGCATGACGACAACAGAGAAATTGGAGGATTCCTATCTGCGTATTGCCAAGCCATCCGAAGCGGATCTAGACGAGTCGAAGCTGATGCAGATGGCGGAATGGCTGGAGCCTTGGAAGATGAATTCCGTCCTTATTTTGCGGAATGAGACAATCGCTTGGGAATGGCATGCGAATGGAGAAGATGCGGTACTGCCGCTTCTCTCCTGTACCAAAAGTTTGTTGTCCGCTCTGATTGGCATTGCCATAGAAGAAGGGCATATTCAAGGCGTTGACCAGCCTGTGGCTGATTTTTTCGATCAAGTCCCGGATTCGCCCGTTCGAATCAAACATTTGCTTACGATGACTTCAGGCTGGGATTGGCCGGATTTCGACAAACCTTACAAAGCCATGAAAAAAGCGGAGGACCCGATCGGGTTTGTGACGGAGAGACCTCTCATAAGCGAGCCGGGAACGGCGTATTTGTATAATTCCGGGGGGTCTCATCTCTTATCCGCCATTCTGACAGCCGCTACAGGGCAAAGCGCGCTCGAATACGCGACAAGCCGCCTGTTCCTCCCGATGGGCTTCCGGCAAGCCAAATGGACGTCCCACAAAGGCATCAATGAAGGCGGGACCGGGCTGCAATTGTATGGCCGCGATTTGGCCAAGCTGGGACTTCTGTATTTGCGGGGAGGGGACTGGTTTGGCAAGCAGCTGATCCCATCCGCCTGGGTGGACGAGTCGACGCGTAGGCATCACCGGGGACTTCTTCACTACGAACCGCCCATCTATGGAGCGTACGGTTATCATTGGTGGCAGTCGCCTGCCGAGCATAATGGCGCGTTTGATTGTTATTTTGCCTTTGGGCACGGCGGGCAATATCTGCTTGTAGCACCGGATGAACGGCTCGTTGTTGTGGTTCGAAAAGCACTGGCGGGACGCAACGAAGCGGTCAAATCTCGTAATCTGATATTTGAACATATTGCGGGAGCCGCAAAAAAGTAGTCTTACGGGTGCAACCTTTTGCTCTAGGATGCGTTTAATCTATGTCTGTTCAAACCATTCCGATAGAGAAAAGGAGAATCCAATGTTTAAGAAAGTCAGCTTAGTCCTACTTGCTGCCTTGATGCTGTTTGCAATCCCTGTAGCGGCACAAGGGGCAACCGGCGGTCAGAATCAATTGATCCTTCTTCAAAAAACGAAACAAATGTACCATAACGGCAAGCTTTATTTGGCTGCACAGCCGCTCACGGAACTGAAAGGCACGACTTATATTTCCGCAACTGCCATTGCCGGCAGACTTGGAGCGAAGGTCCAATACGATGCGAACAAGAAGGAGTACGTTCTCACCAGCGCGGCAAATGAACTTCGTTACGCGGTAAACAAGTCTTCCTATACGGTTAACGGTACACGTTCCACGTTTACGGGCGCGCCATTCGTACAGCAAGGAAGCCTTATGATTCCGCTTCGTTCGGTATTGAAGCCATTCGGGATCGCCTTGACTACGATTCCTGCCCAGAAGAAGATCGTACTGAGCTGGACGACTAAGCCTGTAGCCAAATTCAACATTACAGCAGGGGTTGTATTTGCCGGTCAAACGGAAGTAACTTATGGCGACATGTCGTATTCGCCTAGCGGCGTTGCGATTGTGAACGAACGTTGGGAAGGCAAGCAGTCTGTTTTTGAGGAAGCGGGTACCTACACGGTAACCAAATGGGTTCAAGATGCTAACGGCGTCTGGAGTGATCCTTATTCGGTAACGATTAACGTCGTGCCGCCGAATCTTCCGCCAGAAGCTCGTTTTGCAACGGACAAGTCCTACTACAAGATGGGCGAACTTATTCAATATAATGATATAAGCACGGATGACGAGAACAAGATCACAAAACGCGAGTGGGTCAATAACGCAAAAGCTTTCTTCGAACCAGGAGAACAGACAATTACGTTGAAAGTAACGGATGCTCACGGTCTCACAAGCGAATTCTCCCAGACGGTATCGATTACGGACGAAACATTGTATACGAAGGAAGAGTTCGATCAGCTATTCACCGAGCAAGGCGAGAAATTCACGATTAACGGTGCAGGCGTACTGAAGCTCCCAACACAACCTTATACGGTTGTTTCCAACGGTCAACAAACGTTTATCCGCAGCAACAGCCCCGAGATGATTAATGACGAAGGTATCTATTATCAGGATACGGCTAGCGGAAACGTACGCTTCCTAATCCATAATCAGAATAACCGTCTTAATCCGGTGAAAGTCTATATTGTAGCAACAAACGAGAATGCTACGGCGGCAACCGTTACGGATGAGCGGATTGGTCTAGGCGGTCCTGCGCCGTATGTATCCCAAGCAGGCAAAGCGGCAACGGCCAATTATCTGATGTCCAGAACCGTTAATCCGGTTGGTACAGTTACGAACATTCCTGCAGGGCAAAGCCGGGTTATTCTTAGCCCGCTTAGCAGCAAAGAAGTGGTGAACGGCCGGATCATCACGCTTTATGCGGACGTGACGACTTCCGCACCGATCAAATTCAGCGTTGTTGTCGTAGATGCGAACAAAGACGTACTGCAGGCATTGCCGCAGCTTCCGATTCTTCCTCGCGACGGCAAACACGTACGCGGTACATTCGAGCAGGCGAACCGCAGCATCAACGTATTGCAGACGATTGGCGACGTGCCATCCCGCATGATTCTGGCTGACAAAGTGGTAGACACTCGCTTGTCCGGCTTTGATGTATTGACGGGCGACGCGATGTCCAATGACGGTAATAACGGAGCATTGTATGTCATGAATTTATGGCATGTACAGCCTCATACGCTTATTGCCTTGAATCCGCGCGGCGGGCATTATGCCGGCGCATTCCTCATCAACAACAAGCTCGTTTACGCGACGAATACTACGATTCTGAACAATGCCAACGAAGCAAGCGTTCTATATCGGACGGGAGATACGGAAGAGGCGGTATCCATCGTGTTTACGCCGGCTTCCGGCAGTAACCTGCCGATTAACCTGCTGTTCCTGCCATTGCCAGAAGCGAAGCAATAATAGCAATTATAAGTGAAGGAGTTGTCCCGAAAGGGGCGGCTCTTTTTTTGTGTGTGGTCAAAGTTCTGCGGGGAAGGGCCTTTCCGAGACCTCTGCTTCTAAGTCATATGTTACGCTGTTATGTCATATATTTGGTTGTTATATCCAAATTGTGAAGAATTGTGGACAGGTTTATCATAGTTTAAGAGTTTATGCCGTTAAATATATTCACATTTCTATTGATTAAAGGCAATCTCTGATTTAAGATGTTATATAAAATGACGTCAGAAGATGTTTACATTGGATGCGGAGGTGCGCTATGCATTTGACGGTAGAACAGGCGCTGAATGTTTTCCCTTTATCGGAAGGGAAATTAGTTGCCGGGACAGCAGGGCGCAATCGGATCGTGAAATCCGTCAACGTGATGGATGCCCCGGATATTACCGATTGGATCAAGGAAGGGGAAATGCTGTTTACGACGGCCTACCTGATCAAAGATCATCCGCAGGATGCAACGGAGCTGCTAGCCAAGCTGAACCAGCGGGGCTCGTCGGGGCTAGGGATTAAGCTCGGCCGATTCTGGGACGCGATTCCCGATCAACTAATCGCCTGCGCGGATGAACTCGGATTTCCATTAATAGAGCTACCCTATCAATTCACCTTCTCGGATCAGATGAGCGGTTTGTTTAAGGAAGAACTCCGCCGCAATACCGGCGTATTGCAAGATATATTCGACAAGCAAGTCCGACTGATGAGAATGGCGCTTAAGACCGACCATATTAATGAACTGTTTGATGCGGTGGCCGATATCATCGGGTTCCCTATGGCAATCGTAGGTTCCAGAGGGCAGATCATGTACAACAGTTCCCAAGTGACGGATTCGGAATTAACGGGCAGCTGGCCTTGGCCGCAGCAGCAGAAGTGGATGAAGAGCAAGCAATGGCAGGCGTTTCGGATTCCTCTAATGAAGCAAGCGCGGTGCACGGGATTTGTTCTTTTTTTCAATCCGCAGCTATTCTTGTCCACGATTGAAGAAAGTTTGTATTTGCAGGCTGCCGAGCTATTATCCTATCAGATGAATTTTAATTACGAGGATTATTTCGAGTTGTCGGTCCAAAAAGATTTCGGGGTTCTAATTAAACGGTATCTCCGCAACGGATTGCCCATTGATAAATTGGTAGAATATGCAGACCGCTGGGAGCTTGAAATTTTTCATGGCCAGTATACCTGCGTGCTTAGCGATTGCCCGCAAGTGTCTTCCGGACAACGAATGGATAAACTGGAGAAGCTGAAATCGGATTTTTTAAGCCATACGAAACTGCAGGAACGCAAGGGTATGCATATTGTAATGGAAGAAGGTTTATTATCTGTCTTCCCGGAGTTAGAAGGGCAAGCCGACGGGAGTCTGGGATCCGCTTTGCAAGCTTGTTTCGCATCGATCCAGCAGGGGAGCGGATGGAGCCCGCGCGCGATGGTCAGCAGCCGGAAGAAGAGAGCCGATCAGCTCTATGAAGCTTTTGATGAATGCAGGCAGACTCAAAGGCTGTCCAGCGAATGGGGAGTTGGGCAAGCTATTATTTCGTTTGATACGATGGATTTAGCCATCGTGTTCGAGCATGTGTCGAGAGATCGGATGGAAGCTTTCTGCAACCGCTGGCTTGGCGGACTCGTCAGCAAGGATCCGGATTATGCGAATGAGATGTTGCGCACGCTAGAGACTTACCTTGAACAAGACGGCCAGTTGAATGAAACGGCTAAGAAGCTGTATATCCATCGCAACACCGCGACCTACCGGATCGAGAAGTTGAGTGAACTATTAGGCGTTGATTTCAAGAAAATGAACGATTTGCTCAGGCTAAAGATTGCTTTCTTATTCCGCAAGCTGCTTATTAATGAACAATCTTAACGAGAATCAAATGGTCTACACAACAAAGGAGCGGGATACATGGGATCAACGTTAATCCGTAATGCCGTCATTATGACGATGAACGCGGCAGATGATATTTTCACAGGGGATGTTCTGGTAGAAGGGAATAAGATTACCCAAATTGGTCCGAATATTCAGGAAAATACAGCAGAACGCATCATTGATGCGGACGGAAAAGTACTTCTTCCCGGCTTCATCCAAACGCATATTCACTTGTGCCAAACCTTGTTCCGCGGACGTGCTGACGATCTTGAACTGATTGATTGGCTGAGACAACGGATATGGCCGCTAGAGGCAGCCCATAATGAAGAATCCGTCTATTATTCGGCGCTGCTTGGCATAGGGGAATTGATTCGAAGCGGGACGACAACCATTCTCGATATGGAGACGGTTAACCATACCGAATCCGCCTTCCAGGCTATTCTGGAGAGCGGTATACGGGCGGTATCCGGCAAGGTCATGATGGATCACGGAACCGAGGTGCCTCTAGCGCTTCAAGAAAAGACGGAGCAGTCGCTGAAGGAGAGCGTGGAGCTGCTTGAGAAGTGGCATGGCGCTGCTGGCGGGCGAATTGAATACGCGTTTTGTCCGCGGTTTGTAGTTTCTTGCACGGAAGATTTGCTCGTTGGCGTAAGAGACTTGTCGGCACAATACGGCGTGAAGGTACATACCCATGCGTCGGAGAACAAGGAAGAGATTTCGATCGTAGAATCGGAGCGCGGCATGCGCAACGTGGTTTATCTCGATCATATCGGTCTCGCGAAGCCAAATCTCATTCTGGCGCATAGCATATGGCTGGATGATGAGGAAAAACGGATTATTTGGGAAAGAGGCGTTAAGGTGACGCATTGCCCGGGTTCTAATCTTAAGCTGGCATCCGGTATTGCCGAGGTGCCGGCATTATTGGAAGAAGGTATCCATGTTGGGATTGGAGCGGATGGCGCGCCTTGCAACAATAACCTGGATATGTTCCAGGAAATGCGGCTAACGGCTTTCATTCAAAAGGTGCAGCATGGTCCAACCGTAATGGACGCCAAGAAAGTATTGCGTATGGCGACAATGGGCGGGGCGCATGTTCTTGGATTGGAGAACCAAATCGGAAGTATTGAGGTTGGCAAGCTGGCCGATTTGCAGTTGCTTGATTTGGAAGATTTCCATGTCTATCCTTCATTTGATGCGGACTGGTATTCGAGAGTAGTGTACGCAGCTACGCGCGGTGATGTAGATACCGTTATGATCGACGGTCAAATCGTGATGGAGAGACGCATTATGAAGACGGTCGATAAGCCGCTAGTTTTGCGGGAGGCAGACCGGACCCTAAAGGAATTGCTGGCAAGACTGTAAATTCGCAAGGTCTGCTAGTTTGTGACCGACATCCTGGATCGGCTTGGAAGGAGGGATTGCCAGATGGATATGATCAGTATCTTGCGGGCGATCAGGCAGCTTGAACAACCGGCAGTTCTCGCAACCGTCATTGAGGTAGAAGGGCACGCGTATCGCAAGGCAGGCGCGGCTATGCTGCTCTTGTCTAATGGGGAGTCCATCGGGACGGTAAGTCCGGGTTGCATAGAATCGGATCTGTTCGAGCGTATTTCATCCGTATGCGAGACGGGGCGTTATGTCGTTGTTGAATACAATATGGATCCTGACGAGGATCCGATATGGGGTGAAGCCGTAGGTTGCGGCGGAGTGATCAAGGTGTTGCTGGAGCCGGTATCAGGCGCATTCCGAGAACTGTTGCTCGAGGCGCTTCATGTGCTGGATACCGGTAGGGATGTTCGGATCGTTCGCAGCCTTCAGGGAGAAGAGCTTCATTATGAGATCGTCGCACAAGAAGGCGAGAAGTCTTCCGAGTTGGCCACCGATTGGGAATTCGACCTACTGTTATCCAACCGTCAACGAGTTATTTTGTTTGGAGCCGGTCCGGATGCCGTTCCCATCTACCAGCTGCTTGCGCAAAGCAGCTTCCATGTGATCGTAGCGGATTGGCGGCCAAACCTCCTGGGTTCCTTCCCTGGTGCCGAATGTTATATCGGAACGCCTGAGCGGCTGCGCAATCAATTGCAATTAAACCATGATGATGCCGTACTCGTGTGCAGTCATCAACTCTATTACGACCGGGAAATGATTCAATGGGCATTGACCGCCGGACCCCGGTACATTGGAGTAATGGGATCGTCCAAACGAATCGATCTATTATTTGACGGTCAAGTCCCGCCTCCTGCTGTCAAAGCTCCGGTTGGTTTGTCCATCGGAGCGGAAGGTCCTTACGAGATAGCGGTTAGCATCGCCGCGGAACTGATCGGATTACGCAAGCAATGGCGGAGTTTGGTTCGAGAAGATCATGATCCAAAGGGGGAGCAACATGAACGTGTCCGGCATTTATTTGGCGGCGGGGCAGAGCAGCCGCATGGGCAAACCGAAGTTGCCGCTCGAGCTTTCACCGGGCGTAGCGCTCGGCAGTATGGCTCTTCGTGTTCTATTGGCTAGCGGGCTCGGGCGGATATTTGCGGTCGTCCGCCCGGACGATCCGCTTCACTGGCTGCAGGAGATTAGGAATGATCCCCGATACGCTACTCAACTTCATATCGTCGTCTGCGAAGAAGCGAGTCTTGGAATGTCTTATTCCATTCGTGCGGGAGTAGACGCCGCGCTGTCCAGCCTCCCTGAATCCGATGCGGTTGTCATTGGGCTTGGTGACCAACCTTTTGTCACGGCTGCCATGGTGCGGCGTCTTCTTGCCGTTATGGAGGACAATCCAATGCTGGATTATGCCGCATCCTCCGTAGAAGGGATTGTAATGCCTCCTGCCGTCATTCGGCAATCGATGTTTCCGTCGCTTCGAGGTTTGAGAGGGGACATGGGAGCGCGGAAATTATTTAGCTCGGCGGAATATGCCGGCGAGATTATCGCTTATGGTGGCGAAGAAGCGGATCTCTTGCTTGATGTGGATGACGAACAAAGCCTTCGGGTTGCGGAACGGCGCTATCGTCGAAATCGGGATCGAAGATAAAATGTTATGTTTTATTACATGAGTAATGAGTTGAACGTGCATCATGCACAATGACATTTCGTAATTTTAGACCTCTCCACCAATCTCATGTCAGATATATTGACGTTGGTATATTGCGGAAGTATATTGAGACTACATCAGCCATACCGGTCATGATGATGATAGAGAGTCGGGGAGGAACTATATGAAACATCTTGCAAAAGCACGTTCAGTGGGGTTGGCTTTACTTGTACTTATGGTCGTTATATTGTCCGCTTGTTCCAGCAACAACAATAACAAGCCAAGCGAAACGGCCAACAGCGGCGGCAATGCTTCGTCATCTACGGAGCCGGCAGCAACAGATAGCGGCAAGAAGATGCCGCGCGTCGCATTTGTCTACATCGGTCCTCCAGGGGACGGCGGTTGGACGTTCGAACATGACAACGGCAGAAAGTACATGGAAGAAAAGCTTGGCATCAAAGCTGACACGGTTGAGAACGTACCGGAGAGCGCGGACGCAGAACGCGTTATCACCGAATTGGCTCAGAACCATGACGTTATTTTCACGACAAGCTTTGGTTACATGGATTACACGCTGAATGTTGCGAAGAAGTTCCCGAATGTGAAGTTCTTGCACACAGCGGGATACAAAACAGCGGATAACATGGGTACTTACTTCGGCAAGAACTATGAAGCTAGTTACCTGACGGGTATTGCCGCAGGCAAAATGACGAAATCCAATGTTATCGGCTATGTTGGCGCATTCCCGATTCCCGAAGTCATCTATAACATCAATGCGTTTGCCCTTGGTATCCAAAGCGTGAATCCGGATGCGAAAGTAGACGTGGTATGGAGCAACACCTGGTACGATCCAACAGCGGAACGTCAAGCGGCGATCAGCTTGCTGGACAAAGGAGCAGACGTGCTGCTCGCTTATCAAGATTCCCCCGCAACCTTGCAAGCGGCTGCCGAACGTGGAGCGCTCGCAGGCGGCAACGACTCGGATATGACCCGTTATGCGCCGGAAGCTTACTTAACGAACCCGACTTGGAACTGGGGTCCGTATTATACGCAAGTGGTACAGTCCGTCATTGACGGTACTTGGAAAAGCGAGCAATTCTCCGGCGATATGAAGGATGGCATGGTTGGTCTTGCTCCGCTTGGATCTAGCATCCCGGACGACGTGAAGAAGCTGGTTGAAGATGCGAAAGCCAAAATTCTAAGCGGCGAGCTGGATGTGTTCAGCGGACCAATTACGGATGCATCCGGCGCTTCGAAGCTGGAAGCCGGCAAAGCGCTCAGTCTTGAGCAAGTTTTGGAGATGAACTGGTTCGTAAAAGGCGTGGAAGGAACGATTCCTCAGTAACCTCAACCAGCCAAATGGCCGATCAACAAATCCCTTACCCAAGGGATTTGTTGATTTATAGGCCTGATCAATCTTCACAAATGGACTGGAATGACGTCCATTTGTGTGAACATTCTTTAAGCACATGCTTACGAAGCAAGAATCTTCACAAATGGACGGAAATGATGTCCATTTGTGTGAACATTCTTTTTAGGAGGAACCGCGAATGCTAGAAACCTACTCCGTGGAAATGCAGCGCATCGTCAAGCAATTCGGATCCGTCGTTGCCAATGACCAGGTTGATTTCAAGGCAAAAGCAGGAGAAGTGCATGCATTGCTTGGAGAGAATGGAGCCGGAAAAAGCACGATGATGTGCATGTTGTCCGGTGTCTATCGTCCAACAAGCGGCGAGATTTATATTCATGGCGAGAAAGCGAAGATCCGTTCGCCGAAGGATGCGATGAAGCTTGGAATCGGAATGGTATTTCAAAATTTCCGGCTCGTTCAAACGTTAACGGCAGCGGAAAATATTATTTTAGGCGAGAAATCATCGTTCTGGCGCGGACCGGGCTGGATGAAGAACAAGCAGGAAGAGATTGACGCGATTGCTACCAAATTCGGTCTCTCCGTTCCCGTTGACCGGCCCATCTGGCAATTGTCCGTCGGCGAGCAGCAGCGGGTTGAGATTGTGAAGACGTTGTACCGCGGCGCTGACCTGATCATTCTGGACGAACCAACTTCCGTGCTTACGCCGGGAGAAGCGGAGCAGCTCTTCGTGACGCTGGATCAGCTGAAGGCGGAGGGGAAATCGGTTATTATAACCACTCACAAACTGAAAGAGGTTATGGCCGTCTCCGACAGCATCTCCATCATGCGCAAAGGCAAGCTTACCCATAGCATGGCCGCATGCGATACGAATGAACGCGAGCTTGCAAGGCTAATGGTCGGCAAAGAGTTGACGGTTCAGAAGCCGCTGGCTAGCCGTCCAAAAGGCAAACCGCTTGTTATCGTGGATCAGCTTGACGTCTTTGCCGACCATGGCCGCAAAGCTCTGGATCAAATGGAGTTTAAGGTGCATGAAGGCGAGATCGTCGGGGTGGCCGGAGTAGCGGGCAACGGGCAGAAGGAGCTCGCGGAAGTACTGACGGGACTTCGTCCTTACCGGAAGGGAAGCATTACGTTTAACGGCAACCCTCTTAAAAACGCATCGGTACGCGGAGCCATCGAAGCAGGCATTGCCCATGTACCCGAGAACCGGATGAAAAGCGGCCTAGCCGGAAGCCTCGGCATCGTGGATAATCTGTTGTTCAAATCTTATCGCACGGGCGAACGTTCCCGCTTCGGCTTCCTTCGTTCAAGGGCGAACCGCAGCTGGTCGCAATCGCTAGTTGAGCAATTTGATGTTAAGACACCGGGTTTGGATACGCCCGTCAGACAACTCTCCGGGGGCAATCAGCAGAAGCTGCTGTTTGCTAGGGAAGTCGAGCAAGATCCGCTCTTCATGGTGGCGGTTCATCCGACGCAAGGGCTGGATGTCGGCGCGACGGAGGGCGTTCACCGATTATTGACGGAAATGCGCGGACAAGGCAAAAGCATCTTGCTCATTTCGGAAGACCTGGATGAGGTTATGCAGCTGTCCGACCGCATATTAGTAATCTATAACGGCCGCATGGTCGGAGAATTGGCGAGAGGGGAAGCGACCCGCGAACAAATCGGATTGTATATGGCCGGCGTGCGGGATGCGGAAGACTCTGAGGAGGAGAAGGTCGTATGAGCAAGCAGCCTGTACCAAGCACTCTAGCAATCGAACAACCGGATACGGCATCCCGCCGCAGCAAGCTGCTGTCCTTCAGAATTGAACTGGATCCTTCCAGGAAAGAAAGCCCGTGGTGGATGACAATCGTCTCCGTCCTGCTTGCTTTGATCTTCTGCGGCATCTTCATCGCAGCCAACGGCATGAACCCGATTACGGTTTATTCCAAAATGATTACGGGGGCATTTGGCACGACGTTTGGCATAACCGAAACGCTTGTCAAATCCATTCCGCTGCTCTTGTGCGGGATAGGCGTGGCGATCGCTTACCGGATCTCGGTCTGGAACATCGGGGCCGAAGGGCAATTCCTCGCCGGTGCGATGGCCGCAACGGCGGTCACCGTTTATTGGCCGAATTTGCCCGTCTACTTGGCAATTCCGGCTATGGTTGCAGCAGGAATCATAGGCGGCGGCATTTGGGGACTGTTAACGGCTATTCCGCGGACGTACTTCCAAGTGAATGAACTGATTACTTCCCTGATGCTTAACTACGTGGCGCTTCTAGCGCTCAACTATTTCGTATTTGGTCCTTGGAAAGATCCAAAAGGCTTTAATTTCCCGGGTACGCCAGTGTTCACAGAGGCGCAATCGCTACCGCTATTCGGAGATACGAGGCTGCATCTAGGCTTGGTATTTGCCATCGTCTGCGTTTTGCTCTACGCCTTCCTGATGAAATATACCCGCTGGGGATATGAGCTGCGCTTGATTGGCGCCAATCCGGAAGCGGCGAAAAACGCCGGGATCAAGATCAGCCGCCATATTTTGCTCGTTATGCTGATCAGCGGCGGGATGGCTGGCCTAGCCGGAATGGCGGAAGTATCGGGCGTCACTCACCGGCTCATGTACGGCATCTCGCCAGGTTATGGTTATACCGCCATTATCGTGGCTTGGCTGGCAAAGCTGAATCCGGTTGGCTTGGTTATTTCCTCGTTCCTGTTCGGCGGACTTATTGTCGGCGGTTTCAGCGTTCAGACGATTGGCCTTCCATCTTCGATCTCTTCGATGATACAAGGTGCGATCCTGTTCTTCTTGATCGCAGGCAATATGGCCAGCAAATTCCGTATCCGGAGACAAGGATAGAAGGGGTGGTGTAGACCATGGACGTATTTGTACAAATCATAGTAGCTGCCATCTCATCCGGCACACCTCTCTTGTTCGCAACGCTTGGCGGTATCTTGATCGAACGCTCGGGGATTATTCAACTCGGGGCAGAAGGTCTCATGCTGATGGGAGCGGTTATCGCTTGCATGACCTATCTCCACACCGGCAACTTGGCGCTTACATTAATTGCTGCATGTGCGATTAGCGCCGTGCTTGGCGTCGTCCACGCCTTTATGTGCGTCACGCTTAGAGCGAATCAGATTGTAAGCGGGCTTGCGTTAACGTTATTTGGAACCGGGCTTAGCGCGTATCTGGGCAAAAGCATTACCGGACAGCCGGTAGCCGGCGCAGTTCCGAAGGTAAACCTGACCTGGTTGGAAGACGTACCCGTAATTGGCGGAATATTCTCTCATCTCGATATCTTGACTTGGTTCAGCTTCATTCTTGTTATTGTCCTGCATCTCTATATTCACCGTACGTCCTGGGGCCTTCATCTAAGAGCGATCGGCGATAATCCGCCAACGGCTGATGTCATGGGCATCCGAGTTCAATCGTTCCGTTACGGCTATATCATTATCGGCTCCATGTTAATCGGCCTTGCCGGCGCAGATCTCTTGCTGGTCTATTCGCCAACTTGGATCGAAGGCATGACGGCAGGCAGAGGCTGGATTGCCGTAGCTCTTATTATTTTTGCCAGATGGAATCCGATCCGCGCTTTATTCTGTGCTTATTTCTTCGGAGCTTTGGATACGATTGGCTTCCGCATTCAGTTGATCGGCAGCGAGGTGCCATCCTACTTCCTGAAGATGATTCCTTACATTGTAACGATTCTGGTCCTGATGTTCCTTGGCTGGCGCAATCGCAATAAGCCGTCGGGCTCGCCGGAATCGCTTGGAACTCCTTATATCCGTGAACAAAGATTCTAATCGAAAGGGGATGGCGATATGGCTGCAAATGCACAAGGAGTGGCTGAGGCACCTTTCGTCTGGCATCCATCCAATACGGCGGAAGCCTGGCAACTGAAACAGACGTTTGGAGCGGAAGGTGTATTCACTGCAGGGGGCACGCTGCTTCGGACGCAATGGGAGTCGGGGCTGGCGGCCATGCCGACCCATCTCATTAATGTTGGGGCAATCGAAGAACTGCACAGACTTGGAATGGATGGAGAATCGCAAACAGGTCATATCGGAACGATGATTACGCTATCGGAAATACGGACCAGCCCGCTCATTCATAAAAACTTCCCGCTGTTGACGGAAGCCGCCAGGAACATTGCCGCCCCGTCGATCCGCAACTTAGCCACCATTGGCGGGAACGTATTATCGATGGTAGGGGACTCGATACCGGCTTTACTTCTCTATGATCCTGTCTTGCATTGGCATGACGGCTCCAATGGACTCGAAGAGCCGCTGTCTGAATGGCTATCCACCGCAGCCGTTCATGCCGCATGGAAGGAACGGCTTCTGATTGCAGTTGAGCTTGCCAAGCCAACTTTGGATACGAATACGAAGCGATTCGTCGCTTACCATAAAGTCGGCAGAAGGGATGCTTTTACGCCTTCCGTCATCACCGCCGCCATAAGCTTGCAGCTGGATCCCGATCATCGGCTAAGCGATGTGCGTATTGCGTTAGGCGGCGGACAAACGATACCGTCCCGGCTTGAGGCGGTGGAAGCTTTTCTAACCGGCAAACCTGCGGACAAGAAGGCGATTACCCAGGTTTACGGCATGATCCTCGAAAGCTTCGAACCAAAGGGAGATGCTTTCGTACCGGTTAGTTACCGTAAGAAAGCGGCTGCGAATCTGATCGCGTCGGAATTATGGAAAGCATCAAGGTGAATCCGCAAGCTTATTGGCGGCGGAACGCATGAGAGAGAGGACGGGTGGTCATACATGCTGTTGAATCGGAAAGGAAGCGGGGCACGTTGGCGGGTTCGCCCAGACGGACCGGATAAAGTAACCGGCAAGCTGGCGTATCTGACTGATATGACAAATCCAGACATGCTGATTGGCCGCGTATTGCGAAGCCCTCATCCGCATGCGCGGATTAAAGCGATCCGCACGGATCAAGCTGCGGCATTGGATGGCGTTCATGCCGTAATTACCCATAAGGATGTTCCGGGGCTTAACCGGTACGGCATTGCGCATCCGGATCAGCCGGTATTGTGCGAGGAGTTCGTCCGTTACGTAGGGGATGCCGTAGCAGCGGTTGCGGCAGAATCGGCAGAGATTGCCGAGCAAGCGCTCAAGCTGATTGAAGTTGATTACGAGCTGCTTACCATTGTAGACGATGCCGAATTTGCCTTAACAGGCGATGCGCCTCAGTTACATCCTCAAGGCAATCTGCTTCACCGCAAAACGTTCAGCCGCGGCGAGGTAAACGCTGCTTTCGAGCAGTGCGCGCATGTGGTGGAAGAGACCTACTATACGCCGCGGCAGATGCATACGTACATGGAGACCGAAGGGGGATTGTTCATCTTCGGCGAGGACGGACGGTTGACCGTCTATGCTCCTACTCAGCATGGATTTATGGACCGGATGCAGCTATCCCGCATATTAGCTATTCCGCAAAGCGAGATCAGAATTGTCTCCAGTCCAATCGGCGGGTCATTCGGAGGGAAAGACGAGTTAAACGTTCAGCCATACGGCGCGCTGCTGGCTAGAGTTACGAATCGGCCCGTGAAGTTCCATAATTCCAGATGGGAATCGGTTAGAGCCGGACTGAAACGGCATCCCATGAAAATCTCGATGAAAACCGGCGTAGACGGTAACGGCCGCTTAATTGCCCATCAAGTCCGGATTATTGCCGATACCGGCCCCTATGCAACGCTTGGCGCTGAAGTGCTGAACTTTGCCGTCGAGCATGTGATAGGCCCATACCGGTATGAGCATGTGGATGTTGATGGTTACTCGGTGTTTACGAATAACGGCATGTCCGGCGAGTTCCGCGGATTTGGCGGGAATCAGGCGATATTTGCGCTGGAGGGACAATTCGATCGTCTGGCAGAAAAGCTCGGCATGGATCCTTGGGAGCTCAGGCTTCTCAATATGAGAAAGCCGGATGATCCCGGTCCGTTTGACCAGCCGATTGCACAGACGGAAGGCGCAAAGCAAGTATCGGCCGCAATGACAGCCAGCAGCTTGTGGCAGGAACGGGGCAAGCATCTCGGTGCGGAAGACGAACATGCCGAACCTTGGATTCGAACAGGCGTCGGCGCGGCATTTACGATGCATGGTGCCGGACTTGGCTTCGGTATTCCGGATCCTGGCGCCGGGAAGCTGGTCCTAGCTTCCGACGGCAAGATTGAAGCGGTATTTAGTTACGAAGAGTTTGGCCAAGGTTTAATTGCCACGCTCGAACAAATGCTTGTGGAACAGTTCGGTTTTGCTTCTGAAGATATTCGTATCGTGATTGGCGATTCGGATGCGGTCATGGACGGCGGATCAACGACGGCATCCCGCGCGACCAGCATGATGTGGAAATCTTTGCAGAACTTACGGCCGCTGTTCGAAGAAGCCGTCCTTACGAAAGCTTCCGCTATTGTAGAGTTGCCTGCGGGGCAGCTGAGGTTTGGCGAAGGAGGCATTTACGCCATTGAACAAGGTTCGGATGCCCATGCGGCAGAACGGCTTATGACTTATCGCGAGCTCGCCGTCGCCATTGGCGAACCGGTCACTTGCACCACGCAGTTTCATTTTCCAACTTCGACAACCGATTTGGTAGGAGCCCATTTCCTCTATACCTATTCGGCGGTTGCCGTAAAGGTAGAAGTTAACCAGTTAACCGGACGGATTCGCGTTCTTCACCAATATCATGCGGTTGCTGCCGGACCGGTCATCAATCCGCAAGGTTTCTTGGGGCAAATCGAAGGCGGCAGCAGCATGGCGCTCGGATTCGCGCTTACTGAAGATGCCGTTATGAGCGAGGGTCAATATGTGACGAAAAATCTGGACACGTATCTGGTGCCGACGATAGCCGAACATCGCGGGACGATTGATGTCCATCCGATCGAAGATCTTCCGCAGGAAGATAACCACGGTCCGCGTGGAATTGGCGAAGTAGGATCGGTAACGCTCGCGCCAGCTATCGCGGCCGCAATCTATGATGCGGTAGGGATTCGGGTAACTAAACTTCCCGTTGATCCGGAAATTCTGCTCGCGGCATCAGTTGACCAATTACTGGAAAAGGCGGTGAGCGGAGAATGAAAGACTCGATAAACCCCCTGTCACCGCTCGACACAAGAGCGATCCCATGCACCATCAACGGCAATGATGTGAGTCTCCATGTACCGCCTGCCAAACGTTTGCTTCATGTATTAAGAGATGATCTAGCCATGACCGGGACCAAACGGTCCTGCGATATCGGCCGCTGCGGCGCTTGCATGGTAATGGTAGACGGCGCTGCGGTCAACTCCTGTCTGACGATGGCCTATCAATGCTCGGGCAAGTCGATTACAACGATCGAAGGCGTCTCCGCAGGGGGCATGGACCCGATTCAACGCGCTTTCCTGGAAGAAGGCGGATTCCAGTGCGGTTATTGCACGCCGGGAATGATTATTTCGGTTAAAGCGCTTCTTGATCATAATGCGGATCCGTCCCCGCTTGAGATTGAAGAAGCGTTATCCGGTAATATTTGCCGATGCACCGGTTACGGCGGCATTAAGAGAGCGGTTCAAAGAGCGATAGAGTGGAGGAAAGAAGGTTATGAATCTGGCAACGATTAATGAGCTGTCCAAAGAGTCCTTCATAGAAACCCTTGGCGCCATCTTCGAGCATTCGCCTTGGGTGGCTGAGGAAACGTACGGCCTTCGTCCTTTCGGGAGCGTTGACGAACTGCATGACGCGATGGTCAATGTTGTGCTCCGGGCAACAGCCGAGACGAAGCTTGCTTTGTTCAGGGAACATCCCGATCTGGCCACGCGAATCAAGATTGGCGAGTATTCGACGCTGGAGCAGCAAGGAGCGGGACTCGACAGGTTAACGCCGGAAGAATTTGAAATCTTCTCCTCAAGAAATAGGGAATACACCGGCAAGTTTGGTTTTCCATTTATATTAGCCGTACGCGGCAAGGATAAATCCGATATATTGGCCGCCATGGAAGCTAGAATTCATAACAGCCAGGAAGAAGAGGCGGAAGAGGCATTTTGGCAAATCGCCTGCATTACGAAATTTCGGTTGCATGATCTCATTACGTAAATAGAAGGGATGGATTGATATGCTTAAACTTCGCAGTGGTCGTACTCTTTATTATGGCAAAGGTGATGTTCTTACTTATCGCACTTATGCTAAGCCATTATCCGTAACCGCTATACCCGAATCTGCCTATATCGGTGACAGCAATGTCATCTTTTCTCATAACATCACATTCGCCGTAAGCAGCGAGCAACTTCTGACTTCGTTCACCGAAGGAGACAATTCGCTTGTAGTCGCCACGGATTCGATGAAAAACTTTATATTGCGCCACACGGCTGATTATGAAGGCAGCACGACGGAAGGTCTTCTCTCTTTTATAAGCACCAAATTTATGGACCGCTACCCGCATATCGATGCGGTAGAATTAAGCGCCGACCGGATTCCTTTTCAGACGCTGGAAGTAGCCTCTCCTTCCGGGGTAGGTTTGGAGCAAAGCCCGCTTGTATACCGCCGTTCCCATAACGATCATGCCAGCGCTTCGATGAAGCTGAACCGGAAGGACGGGGCGCCTGTCGTAGACACGCATGAATGCTCCATTACCGACCTGCAATTGATTAAAGTAAGCGGCAGCTCATTTTACGGCTTTGTCCGCGATGAATATACGACGTTGCCTGAAAGCTTCGATCGGCCTCTCTTTATATTCCTGGATATTTACTGGAAATACGATCAATTTGGCGATGCGGCCGACGCGGATCAAGGCCGTTATGTCCCTGCCGAGCAAATCCGCGATATTACTCATAACGTATTCCATGAGATGAAATCGCCATCCATACAATTCTTGATCTATCAAGTCGGCCTCCGTATTCTTACCCGCTTCCCGCAGTTGTTGGAGATCAGGTTCGAGTCCAATAACCGCACATGGGAGACGATCGTGGACAATACGGAAGCAGATCCGGCCGGCGTATATACCGAACCTCGCCCGCCATTTGGTTTCCAAGGCTTTACGATGACCCAAGAAGATTTGATAACGGACGGAGAGTGAAGCGGATGAGCGGCGGACGCATTACAACCCATGTGCTGGATACGTCTAGGGGCAAGCCTGCTATTGGAATAAACGTTGAGCTTTGGTTAATTGAGTCGTCTAATTCGGCGGAGAGCCGTACCTTATTAAGAACAGCGGCGACGAACGAGGATGGCAGGTTAGATGCTCCGCTGCTTGACAGTGATGAGATGCTGGCAGCCGTCTACGAGATCGTTTTTTGTGCGGGAGATTATTTCCGGGATGAGAAAAGGCGCCACATTCTCGAAGCCGAGCCCGTGTTCGACCGCGTGCCGATTCGATTCTATGCGGCGGATGCGGAAGCTCACTACCATATTCCGCTATTGGTCGCACCAGGCGGATATAGCACGTACCGCGGAAGTTAGAGTAGAGGAGGCAGCAGGATGAACCAGGTCTTTGATCGGATGATTCGAAACGGGAAGGTTGTTCTCCCAGGCGGAACCTATAAACGCGACATTGGCATAATAGACGGTAAAATCGCGGCGATCTCCCCATCGCTGGCCGATTCCGCCGCCGATGAAGTGCTGGATGCCGAAGGCCAATACGTGCTTCCCGGCATGATTGATATCCATGTTCACTTTAATGAACCCAATTTTGGCCATTGGGAAGGTTTTGCTACCGGGTCAGCGGCATTAGCCGCCGGAGGCTGCACCACTTACGTGGATATGCCGCTTAACGGCAACCCTCCTACGGTTACTCCTGAAGCGCTTGCTTTGAAAGGGAATCTAGCGGTAGGGAATTCTTCCGTAGACTATGCGTTCTGGGGCGGTCTTGTCCCGGGTAAGCTGGATCAGCTGGAGAAGATGGCGGCATTAGGCGTAAGAGGTTTCAAAGCATTTATGTCTAATCCCGGCGGAGAAGGCGAAGGCCGATTTCGTGAAGTCGACGATCTGACTTTATATGAAGGCATGCAACGGATTGCCGCGTTAGGCGGATTTGTTGCTCTTCACGCCGAAAGTGATGCCATTACTTCTCAATTAGCAGAGCGGGCCATACGGGAAGGGCGAACCGATGCCCGTGCTTTTGTCGCCTCCCGTCCGGTCATCGCCGAGCTTGAGGCGGTTAATAAAGCGATCTTATTCTCGGAGCAGACGGGCTGTGAGGTTCATTTTGTCCATATCAGCAGCACCCAGGCTATTGAATTGATCGATCAAGCCAAAAAACGCGGCGTTAAAGTGACGGTAGAGACATGCCCCCATTATCTGGTGCTGACGGATGAAGATATGGCAAACATCGGTCCCGCCGCCAAATGCGCGCCGCCGCTTCGCAGCGCGGAGCAACAAGATGGCTTGTGGCGGTTAATTGCGGAAGGCAAGCTGGATGTCATTGCTTCCGACCATTCTCCTTGTCCGCCGGAGCTGAAGTTTAGCGAAGAGCTTACCTTTTTCGAAGCATGGGGCGGCATTGCCGGCGCGCAGAACAGCCTGGAGCTTGTCTTTGACGAAGGTTATATCAAACGGCACATCCCACTGCATCAGCTAGTCGAGCTGCTGTCAGCCGGTCCCGCGAAGCGATTTGGCCTGTATCCGCAAAAAGGCGCCATTGCCGAAGGCGCAGATGCCGATCTAGTCTTTGTTGACGCAAGCCACTCTTACACGCTAACAGAGGAGCACTTGCAGCAGAGACACAAAATAAGTCCTTACCTTGGCCGCGAGTTTGCCTGCAAAGTGACAACAACTTTGGTAAGAGGCTTAACGGTCTATACCGAAGAACAAGGCGTTCACCCTGCTAGTCAAGGGCAGTTATTGCTAAAATCCGTAAATGCACCACAACAAACCCCATAGCAGGAGGCTGTTACGATGAGGATCCCGATGGAACAAGAAGCCGCCTCCTTTGTCTCTCGCCTTCTTGATGAGCTGGCCTCATTTGGTGCAGATGAACTCGGAGGGGTAACCCGTCTTTTATATACGCCCGAATGGCTGCAGGCGCAGCTATTCCTGGCGGAGAGAATGAAATCGCTTGGCATGGATGTCCGGTTCGACCGGGTCGGCAACCTATTTGGCCGGCTGGAAGGCAGCAGCAAGGAAGCGCCGGTCATACTAACCGGCTCGCATATCGATACCGTGCGTTCGGGAGGGAATTACGACGGTGCCTACGGCATAGCCGCAGGCATCGCGGCAGTTACGTATTTGAAGGATACGTACGGTCAACCGGTGAATACGTTAGAGATTGTCTCTTTCTGCGAGGAGGAAGGCAGTCGATTCCCGCTTACCTATTGGGGTTCGGGCAACATGACCGGCCTTTACGAATGGCAAAGCGGCGGAATCGTGTTTGATTCCGAGGGCATTAGCCTGCAGGAGGCGATGGAAGCGTCTGGCTTCGGCAAGCCGGAGCAGGAATCCAGCAAACGGGAAGATATCGGAGCTTTTGTCGAGATTCATATCGAGCAAGGACCGGTATTGGAACGTCAACGCAAACGGATTGGTATCGTAGAAGCGATAGTTGGCCAACGCCGCTACGTCGTCACGGTGCGTGGCGAGACCAATCATGCCGGAACGACACCGATGTCGATGCGCCATGATGCGCTTGTTGGCGCAGCCGAGATGATCCTTCAGCTCGAAGCCGATGCGCTTGTCAGCGGCGAACCGCTGGTCGCTACGGTTGGTCGGATTGAATGCGTGCCGAATACGCCAAATGTCGTGCCGGGCGAAGTCAGCTTTACGCTTGATATCCGACATATCGATGAATCGGCCATCACGAAGTTTTGCGATCAAGCGATTGCCAAATTTAACGAAATGGCCAAGTGGCGCGGATTGGAACTGTCCATTGTTCCATGGCTAGAAGCAAAACCCGCCCCGATGAACCGGGAACTAAGCGATAAGCTGGAAAGAATCGCGAAT
This sequence comes from Paenibacillus glycanilyticus, assembly GCF_030161375.1. Lineage (GTDB taxonomy): Bacteria > Bacillota > Bacilli > Paenibacillales > Paenibacillaceae > Pristimantibacillus > Pristimantibacillus glycanilyticus_B. The sequence goes on along the minus strand of NZ_BSSQ01000019.1, from coordinate 296,083 downwards.
GATCTGTCCTTGCCCTATCGCCGCATGGTGAGCGGAGCGGGGCATGATGCCCAGATGTTCACCACGCAATGTCCGACGGCTATGCTGTTCGTGCCAAGCAAATCCGGTATCAGCCATTCGCCGCAGGAATATACATCGCCTGAAGAACTGGCCGAAGGGGTATCCGTATTGGCCGCATTACTATATGAGTTAGCCTACGAGGGGATATTGCCATGAAACGATATGCCGAACTAGCGCCATCCCAAAGAACGATAATGACGCCGGGTCCTGTTGAAGTGGATCCGAGAGTGCTGCGTGCGCTTTCCTATCCGATATTGGGCCAATTCGATCCACAATTCACCGCTTATATGAACGACACGATGGAGATGCTTCGCGCCTTGTTCCGTACGACGAATCATTGGGCGTTCCCGGTTGACGGCACTTCCCGTTCCGGTATCGAAGCGGTGCTGACTAGCCTGATCGAGCCGGGAGACAAAGTGTTGATCCCCATCTATGGCCGGTTTGGCAATCTGCTCTATGAGATTGCTGAGCGAGTTTGCGCCGAGGTTGCTTTTATTGAGAAGGAATGGGGCACCGTCTTCGATCCGGAGGAAGTAATCAGCGCCATTCACCGCGAGAAACCAGCTCTTGTGCTGATGGTACATGGGGAGACATCTACCGGCCGCATGCAGCCGCTCTCCGAAATCGGAAAGGCATGCCGCGAATTAGGCATCCTATTTGTTGTAGATGCCGTTGCTACGATAGGCGGAGTGCCCGTGAATACGGATGAATGGTGTATAGACGCCGTTATAGGCGGAACGCAAAAATGTTTGTCCGTTCCTTCGGGCATGGCTCCGATTACGTACAATGAACTTGCGGCGGCTAAGATAAATGCCCGCAAAACCATTGAACGAGGGCTCCGGACGGCAACGGATAGCGAGCTTCCCAACCTGGCTATCAAACGGCCCGTTATTCAGAGCAATTACTTCGATCTCGCTCAACTGCAGGACTATTGGAGCCCGGCCAGACTGAACCACCATACCGAGATGACTTCCATGTTATATGCTTTGCGAGAAGGTCTTCGTCTAGTGCTCGAAGAAGGGCTTGACGAACGTTTCGCCCGTCATCGCCTTCACGAATCGGCCTTGGTGGCAGGGCTTGAAGCGATGGGCCTTACCTTATACGGCGACCCGAACTGCAAGCTGCCGGTTGTTACGTGCATTACGATTCCTGAAGGCATTGACGGAGAATCCGTTCGAAGCATGTTGCTTCATACCTTCGGAATCGAGATCGCGAGTTCATTTGGCAGTCTGAAGGGGAAAATATGGCGGATCGGCACAATGGGCTATAGCTGCCGTCAGCCAAACGTGCTTCAGCTGCTTGGCGCGCTGGAAGCCGTGCTTATCCGTCACGGAGCGAAGCTTCACACCGGAGCGGGACTGCAGGCCGCACTGGATGTTTATGATCAAACATAGTAAAATGACGAAATGAGAAACGGTATCCACCTTTCAGGCTACTTGCCGGAAGGGAGATGCCGTTTTAGCTATCCATCATCCGTTAATCCTCCTGGAAGGAAGGTGTACATATTGAATCAAGCACAATACGAACAAATAAAGCTGCTGCCAAAGATTGACCTTCACGTGCATTTGGACGGCAGCGTGAAGCCGGATACGATACGTGATCTAGCTAAATCGCAAGGCAAAGCATTGCCTGTTGCTTCCGAAAATGATGATCTTACCCCGTGGATGCAAATCGATGAGAGCTGCACCAGCTTGGTCGAATATTTGAGCAAGTTTAACTTTGTGCTGCCGTTTATGCAGACAGCGGAATCGCTCGAACGCATAGCGGAAGAAATCGTGGAGCAAGCTGCCGCTTCGAATTGTCTATACGTGGAAGTAAGGTTTGCGCCTATACTCCATACGCTCGAGGGCTTGTCTGCTAGCGATGCGATTAAGCATACGATTGCCGGATTACGGCGTGGAGAACAAATGTTCGATGTCAAGGCGAGAGTTATCGTCATCTGCATGCGCCACGATTCGATAGAGAATAATCTCGAGGTTATCGACGCAGCGCGCGATTATTACGGCAAAGGCGTAGCAGCCGTTGATCTGGCAGGCGACGAAGCGGGATTTCCGCCAGGACTGCATCGCGAAGTGTTCGAACGGGCTAGTAAGTACAACTTGCCCATTACGATTCATGCGGGTGAAGCAGGCGGTTCGAATAATGTCAGAGAAGCCATTACTGAGCTTGGCGCGGCTAGAATCGGTCATGGTGTTCGGATCACGGAAGATCCTTCGGTTATGGAGTTAGTGAAATCCACGCGAACGCCGCTAGAGATGTGTCCGGTCAGCAACATCCAGACGAAAGCGGTAAGCGGTTGGGATACGTATCCGATTCGCCGATTTATGGAGGAAGGGATTCTCGTCACCGTCAACACGGATAATATGACGGTGTCGGGCACAACGATGAATCTCGAGTTTGAGATGCTTGCCGAGCATTGCGGATTTACGCTCGAGGAGCTTGCTCAGCTGACAAGGAACAGCGCGGAAGCGGCCTTTTTATCGGAAGAGGAGAAATCAGAACTCCGGGAAGCGGTTCAACAAGCGTTGCAAAAGCTTGGATTGTAAATCTTTTTTAAAGCAAACGGCAGGGATCAAATAAAGAACGGCGAACCTCCCATGTAGAGTTGAATGGATACGAATCACACAACAGGGAGGTCATGACCCATGCATAGACTATTAGCCGTAATCGGTGATTATTATCATCCGCATGCCGTGATTGAAGAAGGGTTAGAAGAGAGTCTGTCTTCGTGGCTCGCTAGCGGCAACGTAAGTTTGACTTATGTAACGGTAGACCGGCTTGCGCAAGCGCTGCTGGATAAGCCCGATGCGGTCATTCTGTTTAAAGACGACAAAATCAATCCGGCCGACGAGAACCCGGCACACTGGCTGGATCCGGAAACGGAACAAGCGATGCTTCAATACGTGTATGATGGCGGCGGTTGGTTTTCCTGGCATTCGGGCCTTGCTTCTTATCCGGAGGATGGGGCTTATGTCTCGATGACGAAAGGGTATTTCAAGTATCATCCTGAGCAGAAGCGGGTAAGGTTCGAACCCGTAGCTAGCGGGTCAGCGGATTCTAGCGAGCATCTTGCCATTAACCCGGCTTGGGAGTTTGATTCGTTAGAAGAACATTATTTCGTTTATTGCGATGAGGCAAACACCAATGTGTTCATGCGTACGTATTCGGAGGACGGAGAATCCATTGGCGGCTGGTCGCATGGCTACGGCAAAGGACGTGTATGCTGCCTGACGCCGGGCCATAACCTCCATACGCTCATTCTGTCCGAGATGAAACAGCTGGTAGAATCTATTGTAAGATGGTGCGCGCGAGCATAAAACCGCGATTCGCCGCTTAAGCTCCTTCTATAGAGGAGCTTCTTCTTTTTCTGCTATAATGGCGGTATGTACATATGGTGGTGCTCGTAGTGGAAAAAATAATCGCTTCAGCATGTGCAGCATTATTCCTAACGTGATCGAAATCGGATAACAAAGGAGCACAGCGCTAATGAAAATAATTGTCGTCTCGGATACCCATATGCCGCGTATGGCCAAAGCCCTCCCGCCAAGGCTTTTAGCGGAGCTCGCAAACGCCGATCTGATTATTCACGCCGGAGATTGGACCAGTTCATCCGTGTATAGCGAGTTGTCAAAGTTCGCGCCGGTCAAAGGGGTAGCCGGCAACAATGACGGCGAGATCATCGTCAAGAAGCTGGGATACAAAAAAATCGTAAGCGCAGGCGGTAAACGGATCGGCCTTGTGCATGGCCATCTTCCGTATTCCGGCAAGAAAGCCGAGCAGAACGCGGCACTGGCTTTTACGCCTAATCAGGTTGACGTGATCGTATTTGGCCATTCCCACGTTCCTTATATGAAGGAGCATAACGGCGTGCTGCTGTTTAATCCCGGCTCGCCAACGGCCAAGCGGAAACAGCCCCAATATTCGTTTGGCGTTATGCATATATCGGATGGGGAGTTAAAAGCACGGCATATTTTTTACGATAATAAGATATGACGCTACAAGTAACGCAACAAGGGAGGAAGGCATCATCGTATATATCCTTATCGGGCTAATTGCCCTCGCGGCTCTGATCTACAGCCTGTTTATTCTTCCAACGCAATGGCTGAAGATAGAGCGTATTCAATACAAGACGGGAGCGGGTATTAAAGTACTGCAGATCAGCGATATCCATATCGAACATATCCGGATTCCGGCAAGCCGTCTGAAGCGGTTGATCCGGTCCGAACGTCCCGCGTTTGTATGCATAACCGGCGACTTCACGGAGCTTGCCCCATATTTGAACAAGGTAGATCGTTATATCAAGGAACTAGCGTCTGCGGGCGTGCCTATGTTTGCGGTGTACGGGAATCACGATCATCATCTGGCTCCGGCTGACTTGCAGAAGTTGACACGTATGCTAGAGAAGGCTGGCGTCCGCCTGCTGCATAACGAAGTGTACCACGCGGGGCAATACGAGTTGATCGGCATAGACGACTGGACCAGCAAGAAGAGCGATCCGGACAAAGCATTCGAGAAGGCTGATCCGGCTAAACCTGCGATCGTGCTGACGCATGATCCGAACGTAGTGCTACATATCAAACATCCATTCACGTATCTCATGGCGGGTCATTTCCACGGGATGCAATTCCATCTTCCGTTTCTGTTCAAATATTTGCGGAAAGGCGCGTTGCCGGCGGCAGGTATTTATAAAGGCATGCATCAGATGGAGAACGGGATGATCTATATTTCGAAAGGGATTAGTCAGACCGGAACAAACGCCAGATTCCTGATCCGAAGCGAAGTGACGATCCATGAGTTATAAGAGAAAGCTTTGAAGAGGAGGTGAGAGACCGATGAAAATGAGCGTTACTCCTGCCGCAACGGCACTATTCAAGCAAGATTGGGGATTTCGAACACACGACAGCGTGCGCATCTTCGTACGTTACAGCGGCGGCGGAGAAGACGCCTTCGCCTTCGGGATTATGAAGGATACCGCCCGTTATCCTGCGGTAACAACCGTAGAGGACGGCATTACGTTCTATATGGAGGAAAATGATGCGTGGTACATGGATGGAAAAGACCTTACCATCGACTGCCGCAATGACAATATCGTATTTCTTCGTTAATTTCATGACTTGTATGCAAAAAGACGCTTCAACCATGTACAAACCTGGTTCTGAAGCGTCTTTTGCCGTTTGTTAGTACCCTTATCTTATAGAAACGGAATCTTGAATGATTTCTTGATCATGGGATACAGCCATTTCACTCCGCTTGGCGTTAACGTATCGGCAACCAGATGAGAGAGATAACCGATGACGGCAATCTGCATAAGGCCTTCCAGTTGCAGTTGCTGTTCCAAGCCCCAAGCAATCGCACCCCACGCAATAACCGCCCATACCGTATGGGTAAGCCCTCTGTGCTTGAGCCATGGCGCCCAAGCAATAAATACGCCTAGACCGATTAACCAACTGATGCTTAAGTTGACGCCTCCATATAACAAGGCAACGCCAACCGCGCTAACAAGCGCATTCCTGATCATGCCGCCTTGGACGACAAGTCCCAGCAGAAGGAGAGTAGCACAGGCAATGCTTAGCGGTATGTTCCAATACTTATCGCTTATGTACAAATAAACCGCAACGGCGGTAAGCAGCCAGCCGCTTCCTTGAAGAAGGTTGTGGAGCCACTTGGACAACTTGCCCGCTTTCGAGCTCAATAAGCTAGGCCCGTCGAGGTCGGCGCTTAATGCCGAGAAGGCCGCAACGGCAAGATAAGTTGCCGCATTGGCGATTGAGAACGGGTAATGGGCTGCGGCAGCCGCCCCGATTGCAACGCCGATCGTTAAATGAGTCGTGCCTTTCATGGGACCTCCTCTGACTGATTTGCAAGCATCAAACATATGTTCGCCTTCCTATTATAGCGCATATGCTCGGTTATTGCCACCTAGGTTAACATAAATATCCTTATGGTAACCTATCAAGTCAGAGATCAACAGCAGGGGCCGACCAATCCAATCAGTAGAAGACTTGCCGGTAGAAAATTAACGATTTTTCCTTGGACGGCGGTCAATTTCCTCGGACACGACAAATGCCAGTTCCTCGTTCCCGAACAAAGAGAGAACTTGAAGCAACGTTGCATCGTCAATATCGCCAGCTTGTTCCTTAGGTGCCGTTAATGTCATGGCTTCGACCAACCGTTCATTTGTGCCTTGCTCAGGATAAGCCTGCTTATACAACGCGACGGCATCCAATCCAACATTCACGCACCATTGGGCGAACACAAGAATCATTGTATCTTCATCCTGTTTATATCTTTCTATGATAATCTGTTCCATTTCTTTTGAATTCATTGCTATTTCTCCTTTAAGACGGTAATATAATGTACGAAAAATTATTCATAATAGACGGATTGTAATATTATTTTTGACAGAATACAATCTAGCATTTTACCATATATGTAAAACATATTCGATCAAACGAAGGAGGAACGGAATTGCCTTCTTGTTATTTAACGGATCTTGACGGTACCTTGCTTCGTGCTGACGAATCGATGTCGGATTATACGGTCCTTCAGTTGACGGAAGCGCTGGAAGCGGGCGTAATTATCAGCTATGCGACGGCGCGAAGTTATGCGAGTTCTTATCGGGTAACTTCTGCCATCCCGTGGCGGTACCCGATTGTATTGTATAATGGAGCAATGATCTTTGATCCTGCGTCGAAGCGGGTTATCGGTGGCCATTGGCTAAGTCCGGATCTATCCCATTTAATCATGGAAGCGGGACGGTCGCACGGGTTAGTCCCACTCGTGTTCGCTTTGGATGAAGAGGATCAGGAGAAGGTTCTGCACGAGAAGCTGTCGAGAAGCGGCGAGGTTGCGTTTTACAACAGTAGACCAAATGATCCTAGGTTTCGCGAATACGACAAAATTGCCATTACTGAAAATTATCGTTCTTTGATTATCACTTATATTGGTTTATTTGAGGAATTGGAGCCGTTGAAGCAACGGCTTGAGCAATTATGCGGGGGACTTGTTCATATTCAGTTCATAAAAGATGTCTATATTAAAGATCATTATTTTCTTGAACTAAGCCATCCTATGGCCAATAAAGGGGATGGCGTCCGGTTATGGGCACAACTCGTTGGCATGGAGCTCGAAGCGGTCACCGTATTTGGAGACAACTTGAACGACCTTGGCATGTTCCGAGCAGCAGGAAACCGAATCGCTGTAGCGGATGCCCATGAGCAGATTAAACAATTGGCGGATCGCGTCATCGGCACCAGTAACGAAGATGCAGTAGCCAGGTATATAGCATTAGAGCGGCAAGGTTTGACTACATGAGGATAAAGAGGGGAATTATGAGACCACTTCAAGGCCTGATTGTTATGTTATCTATGCTTCTTGTATTACTATCACCGACTGCCGTATTTGCGGAACAAGCTATCAGTACGGCGGAGGAACAGCAGGTGGAACAGGTTGACGGGCAATTGCCCGAGCTGACTCATTCGGGAGCAGCCATACTGATCGACGCCAAGTCGGGAGCCGTGCTCTGGGCACACAATGAAACCGAACGTCTTTATCCAGCCAGCATCACGAAGATCGTGACCGGCATTATTGCGCTTGAGCAGTCCGATCCTTCGGATATTGTAACGGTATCCAAGAACGCTCGCGGCGAGGATGGTACAAGAATCTACCTGGCAGAAGGCGAGCAGAAGCCAATGCTGGACCTGATCGAAGGGATGCTGATCAACTCGGGTAATGATGCGGCGACCGCTATTGCCGAGCATATAGACGGCACGAAGGAGCAATTTGCGGTACGCATGAATGAATTTGTCCATAAGCTTGGACTGTGGGATACCAATTTCGTTAATCCGAGCGGCTTGCCCGACGAGAATCAATACACGACCGCTAAAGACATGGCGAAGATTGCGCAATACGCGATGCAGAACGAACAGTTCCGGGAAGTTGTTTCGACAAAGTCGAAGCCATGGATCGGAGAAGAATGGGAGTCCAAGCTCATCAATCATAATAAGCTTCTGAGCAGCTATGAAGGCGCGATCGGCGTGAAGAACGGGTTTACCCAAGCGGCGGGATATACGTTGGTATCCGCGGCTGAGAGAGGCGATATGGAGCTGATTGGCGTTATTCTGAAAGGCGATACCGATTCGGGCGTGTACAAGGATATGAGCCAGCTTCTGGACTATGGCTTTGCCCATTTTACAAGCACGATGTATATGGCTGCTGACGAGAAGCGTACGTTTGTTGCGCGGGATTCCGGCAAACCCGTTAAATTTACTACCGACAAACCTCTGTACGTTACCGTTAAGGACGGCGTTGATCCTACCGTAGCGGTGGATGCGAACGGCAAAGTATACGTACAATCTTCGGAGGTGTATAACCCTTCCGAGCCGGCTGCAGCAATCATGCCGATCGTTCCGTTTGCGGAACAAGCGGAGGTCCAGATCGCGTCCGTAACGAATTCCAACCCTTTGACGAATAGTGATAACGTGAAATCAAAAGGCTGGAGTGTGGGGGTTACGGTTACCTGGTCGGTTATGTTATTGTTTATGCTGCTATCTGCTCGCGTCATGTATGTTAGGCAACGCAGAAGAAGATTATATAAATAATCGAATATAGAGGGCTGTCCCGATAAGGACGGCTCTTTTTTTATTGGAACGCTTCGGCATAAGCATGGACCACAAACGATTGGCGGTTTTTTAGGTATAGGTTACAATCCTTCCTCCAAACCACAGCTTTACTTGTCCGGTTCGTTTACAATAGGGCTAGTCAGACAAGGGGGAAATGGAAATGAACCATACAAGTGCGAGGCGCAAGGGCGTTCATAATATCGTTCAAATAGAGAATCCTATCTTTGAACGGGCGGTGACCCGATGAGTACTCTTCTGATCCGAAATGCCCGCAGCATTGTAACGATGGATGGCGAGAATCGAGTGATTCGCAATGGAGATATGTATATTGAGGGTCAAGAAATAATAGCCATTGGGGAGAAGCTGCCGTATGAAACGGCTGATCGCGTAATCGATGCTACGCACAAGATTGTTTATCCGGGTTTGATCAATACTCACCATCACCTATACCAAACGCTTACGCGCAATATCCCGCTGGCACAGGATTGCTCGTTATTCGACTGGCTGCTCACTTTGTATGAGATTTGGCGGCACTTGGAACCAGAGGACGTCTACCTAAGTGCCATGACCGGTCTTGGCGAGCTGCTCAAAAGCGGCTGTACAACTTCGTCGGATCATTTCTACGTATTTCCGAACGGTGTCTCCGAATATTTGCTCGATGAAGAGATCCGCGCGGCATCCGAGCTAGGCATACGATTCTTCCCGACTAGAGGATCCATGAGTCTAGGGAGGTCTAGTGGCGGACTTCCTCCGGACGAAGTGACTCAGACGGAATCGGTTATATTGCGGGATACCCAGCGCGTCATCGAGAAATATCATAACGCGAACCGGTTCTCGATGCTGCGTGTTGGCGTGGCGCCTTGCTCGCCATTCTCCGTGTCCAGGGATTTGCTGAAGGAGTCTTCTGCTCTTGCCCGCAGTTACGGCGTTCGGATGCATACCCACTTGGCGGAGACGATGGACGAGGAACAATTCTGTCTGGAGAAGCTAGGCGTTCGTCCGCTCGAATACATGGAGCAGACAGGATGGATCGGCGACGATGTTTGGTACGCACACGGCATTTGGTTTAACGATAGCGAAATACATAAGATGGGGGCTTGCGGTTGCGGTGTAGCGCATTGCCCGTCGAGCAACATGAAGTTGTCTTCCGGCGCTATTCCGATCCGCAAGCTGCTGGACGCAGGCGTGAAAGTAGGACTAGGCGTTGACGGTTCCGCATCAAACGATGCCTCCAACATGCTGTGGGATTTGCGAATGGCTTATCTTCTCCACAAGCATGAGCTTCAAGAGCGAGGATTAACGACAAACGAGACTTTGTCGATTGCTACCCGAGGTTCAGCTCGCGTATTGGGCTGGGAGAGCGATATAGGATCGCTTGAGGTCGGAAAAGCCGCGGATCTGTTCATGCTCGATTCGCGCAAATTAGGTTTTGCAGGGGCATTGTTTGATGACGCAGCGCTTCCGCTAACGGTAGGGGCTGCTCAGGCGGATATGACGATCGTAGGCGGACGTGTCGTTGTGGAGAACGGCATGCTGGTTGGCGTAGATGAGGAAAAGCTGGCGTTCCGGACGCAACTTGCCGCGGACCGGCTGGTGAACTCGGCAACCTTGCGCCTTGGCGTCGATTACAGAAAGTATAGAGGATAGGAGCGATTTCAATGGAAGAACGTTATTCGCGCGCATCCAGATGTTACAAAACGGCTCGGATATTCCCGACCGATGTTAATAATCACAATACGCTGTTTGGCGGCAAATTGATGGCGTATATCGACGATATTGCTTCCATTGCCGCAACCAAACATTGCCGTCGGGCAGTGGTGACAGCTTCAACGGACTCCGTTGACTTCCTGCATCCGATCCGTCCCAGCGATGCCGTTTGCCTCGAGTCGTTCGTGACGTGGACGGGCAGAACTTCCGTGGAAGTATTCGTTAAGGTCATTAAAGAAGATTTGTTAACAGGAGAGCGGACGGTAGCGGCCACCTCGTTCCTTACCTTTGTCGCTCTTAATCGAGACAACCGGCCGGTGCCGGTGCCGAAGGTTATTCCGGAATCCGAGGAAGAAACCAAACTGTACGAAACGGCTCCCCATCGAGCGGATATGCGCCGAATCCGGCGAGAGGAAAGCAAGAAATTCGCCGATTATTTGACGGTAAGCCATCCTTGGGATTAGCAGCCCGAACATAAAAAATGCGCATTCAGCTCGAATGCGCATTAACTACGTATTGAATGCAGCCATATACAAACAAGGCTAACACGACACATAATCCCACGATAATATACACTGCTTTACGTCCATTCATAATCTGCACCAGCTTTCTTATGTACATCGACTTCATCGATCTTTGATCTATTATATACGAATATGGTAGTAAAGTCATGGCGTCCCGGTCTTGCTTCATTCCCGGTTGTTACATATACTTTTATAATCGGGTTATACCGAAAGGAAGTATAGCAAGAGGGGAATGACGACAAAATGGAGCAAGCTTCCAAACCGCAGCAGGATGCCACCAACATTCCGCAGGAGGAATTTTTCGCTGCTGCCGCATTATTTTGCCGCGCATATCCTGTATTCGTCGCGGAGATTGACCGTGTAGAAGCCGAACGCGGAAAGCTGAACGATTTCCAGCTCATGCGCGCGGTTAACAAAGCCAAAGAAGGTATCGTTATCTTAGGCTGGGATTGCCGAAAAGCCGTTAATGCGTTATTTGATACGTATGTCGAGATTTACAAGCACAACAACAAGGAAAATGCCGATTATTGGGCGGAATCCACTTTTGGCTGCAGCAAGACGCTCTTCTTTGAACCTCCTGCTATGGAGGAAGAAGTAATAGAGGAGAACGGTATACCTCTGGCTTTGCGGATCGAGCATCTGTCTTCGCTTATTCATGAGCAAGAAGCAGAGCTTCTGCAAAATTACAGAGAGCTGTACCGGCTGAAGATTGCTGCCGCCCACGAGGCCGAAGCGGAAGCCGTCTACGAGGCAATAGAGGCGGCGCTTGAACCGATGGAGCAGAACAAGCAAGAGGAAGAGTAAAGCGCATGACAACAAAACCGCTGCCAGCTTGGCAGCGGTTTTGCCCGCGAGGGGCCGAAATCGATTTCAACGGTAACTTCGTGTGTTATACTCGAGTGTATTGCATTGCAGGTTGATGAGAGGAGACCGGAAGCCATGAGCAAATCGATCGTAGTAACGGGAGCAGACCGTGGGGTTGGACTGGCACTTGTAGCCAAATGGCTGGAAGGCGGCCATCGTGTTTTCGCGGGACAATATGCCGACAGCGCCGAGCTAACGGAATTGCAACAGAGATTCGAAGAGCGATTAACGGTTATACCGCTTGACGTATCTAATGATGCCAGTGTGAAGCATGCCTATGAACAGGTATTATCCCATACGGATAAGCTTGATGTTCTGATCAATAACGCAGCAATCTTGGGAGATATCCGAAATACGATTCAAGGCGATCTTCAGTATGAAGAAATGTTGAATGTATTTAATGTCAATGCGCTGGGAAGCCTGCGTATGAGTCAGGTTTTTACGCCCATGCTGCTGCAAAGCAATTCCAAGCTTATTGCCAATATCTCTTCCGAGGCGGGTAGCATAACGGACTGCCGTCGAGATGCCTGGTATGCATATTGCATGTCCAAAGCGGCGCTCAACATGCAGTCGAAGTTAATTCATAATAGTCTTAAGCCGCTTGGCGGAAGGGTTCTCGTCATCCATCCTGGTTGGGTGAAGACGCATATGCAAGGCAAGCTGGACGAAGCGGCAGAGCTTACTCCGGAACAATCCGCTGCTGGCATTACGCAGGTTATTCATGCGGCAATGGCTAGAGATGCATCCACGATGGATTGCGAATACATAGATTACGAAGGTAGGAAATTGAATTGGTAAAGACGCTCTTGGAAGTATTTAACGAGGTGAAATACCCGGTTGTTGGACACGGCAAACGGAACGTGCAAGTGTTAAAGGATACATTTGATCATTTGAGTGGCGATATCGATAGCGATATTTATGGAACGGGCAAAGTCATCGAGGATTTCCAAGCGAAAATCGCCGCTTATCTTGGCAAGCCGTCAGCCGTCTTTTTCCCAAGCGGAACAATGGCGCAGCAGATTGCCTTGCGGCAATGGTGCGACGAGAAAGGCAGCCGCAAGGTCGCGTATCATCCGCTTTGCCATCTGGAGATTCATGAGCAGGACGGGCTGAGGGAGCTTCATCACCTTGAGCCTGTGTTGCTAGCGGACAAGGACCGATTGATCACTCTGGAAGATGTACGGCAGATGGATGATGATGTTGCCTGCTTGCTGTTGGAGCTTCCGCAGCGCGAAATCGGCGGACAGCTGCCGGCTTTTGAAGAGCTGGAAGCTATAGCGGCCTATTGCCGGGATAAAGGCATCAAGCTTCACTTGGACGGGGCAAGACTTTATGAGATTTTGCCGTATTACGGGAAATCGGCTGCAGAGGTTTGCAGTTTGTTTGACAGTGTATATGTTTCGTTTTATAAAGGAATCGGAGGCATTGCCGGAGCTATTCTGGCCGGTGAAGAAGCGTTCACCAAGCAATCGAAGATCTGGAAGCGCCGACATGGCGGCGACTTGATCAGTCTCTATCCTTACATTATTAACGCAGATCAGGCCTTTGACGAACGGTTGTCGAAGATGGAGCATTACTACGAAGCCGCAGTCGAGTTGGCGGAAATGTACAATAATTGCGGGGGATTGACAACTCGCCCGGTGGTTCCGGTGTCCAATATGTTCCATGTCCATGCGGATATGCCGAAAGAGACGTTCGAGAAGGTCCTGATCGACGTGTACGAAGAAACAGGGATTGGTCTCACGGGCAACGTAAGAGAAGCCGGACAAGGATCCTATTACGAGGTCAGCTTAGGGGATCGTTACGAGGGAATTCCGAAAGATCTTTTGAAACAGGCTTTCGTACGTCTTCAAGCGAAAATGAACGATAAGTAGAATGGCATATGAAAATTAACAAAGAGGCCTATGCATGCAGCATAGGCCTCTTTGTTATTCTTCTTGTTTTACTCGCCTATCGCTCCGCTTCATGAGAATGTAAAACAAAAACTGAAAGGAATATGATAAAATTTTCAATAGCCATGTTACAGGCTAAGGAGGAATCAAAATGTCAGATTACGATGAATTATCGGAAAAACGTAAAAACAAGCTGAAGCTGATTCAGTTCAACAAAGATGACCAATCCTTGATTGAATCGGACAAACCTAAAGAAACGTTTGAAGATGTCGGCGGTTTGGAAGACGTCAAGAAGAAGATTCGGATGAATTTTATCCTTCCTCTCAAGCAACCGGAAATTTTCAAAGCTTATGGCAAGGAAGCCGGCGGCAGCTTGTTATTGTTTGGACCTCCGGGTTGCGGAAAAACGTTTCTGGCGCGCGCGGTTGCCGGCGAGATTGACGCTAATTTCATCCATATCGAGCTACAGGCTATCCTATCGATGTATGTCGGGCAAAGCGAACATAATTTGCATGATGTCTTCCAAAAAGCGAGAGAAAATAAACCTTGCGTTATATTCATCGATGAGCTGGATGCTATGGGCGGGAGCCGTCATCAAATGAGGCAACATCACGAACGAATGCTTGTTAACCAGCTTTTGACGGAGCTTGACGGACTGCAATCCGGTAATGACCAGGTATTTGTAATTGGGGCGACCAACACGCCATGGTATTTGGATTCCGCATTGAGACGTCCGGGAAGATTTAATCATCTTGTGTTTGTACCACCGCCTGAGGAAGCAGAACGTGCCACGATCTTGCAGTTGAAACTTGCGGGTAAGCCAACAGGTTCATTGAATCTGGACAAACTTTCCGCTGATACGAAGCTTTTCTCCGGGGCAGATCTCGAGCAGGTCGTAAATGATGCGGTTAATTCGGCTATGGAAAGAACTTTTGAGACTGGCGAAATCCAACCAATCACGCAAGATGATATGCGCAAGTCTGTAAAAGAACGAAAAGCAACTACTATTGAGTGGTTTGCAACAGCTAGGAACTATGCTACTTTTAGCGATGTAAATGGCGACTATCAGATCGTACTTGATTATGCGAAGAAGCATGGCATCAAATAACGGAAACGGCAGGAGGATTTCTACGTGGAAGACACGATAAGGCCAGAATCTCTTTCAGACTATAGCGCCGTATACCAGTTGATGAGCTGGAAACGGTATAAGGAAGCATTAGCCGAGACGGAGAAGCTGTTGCGGGAGGATCCTCAAAACCCCGATTCTTATGCGCTTTATGCGCAGATCTGTCTTCTAATGGGAGATTACGATAAAGCACAGCATTGGGTCGAGGAAGCGTTACGCCGGGATCCTGAGCATCAATTAGGATGGTATGTACGCGTATCCGTATTTTATGAGACCGAAAATGCGGCGGCATTTGATGAGGCACTCAAGGAAGCACAGCGAATTGACCCCTATGAAGCGCATTATTATTACTTGGAAGCCAATCAGCTCAACAAGAAGGGTAAATTCAAGGAGGCTAAGGCACGAATCGAGATCGCACTCGAGTTGGAGTCCGAGAATGCGCAATACCTGTCTATGTTGAGCTATATTGAAGCGCTGCTTGGGCAAGATGAGGTATCCCGAGAATTGGAACGCGAAGCACTTCGTTATGGTACCGAAGAGCCTGTTATTCTGATGTATCTGGCTTGGGCAGCCGCCAGGCGCGGTGATTATAAATTGCAAGAAACTTATATGCGCAGCGCAGTACGTTTGAACCCGGAAGAAAAACAATACCAGGACGAATATTTAGAGTCACTACGCCATCAATATCTGCTTTATCGAATTTGTTTGTGGCCAAATAAACTGTTTCGCAAAATGAAACGTTGGCAAATCTTTGTGATCTGGGCAGCAGGATGGATATTATTTAAACCATTGCTAATTCTATTCATTATCCTACATATTATCGCGCATTGGTCAACCAGAGCCATTGTGCATGTGAAAATCTTCGGTTGGCGCAGAAGGCGAACTTAAATGAAATAATCTAATCGGACTGATTCAGTAAACGTGAATCAGTCTATTTCTTATTTCTTACAATAACAATAATGAGGGGGTTGATAATGTTTTGTTGTAAGCGCTTGCATTATTAGGCATGACAATTGTGATAGAACGTGGATTTAAGTGAATGAATATTGGATAATTTGCGGTTTAGCGATACGATACGTAATTACGAATAATTTGAGTATAGATTAAGTAATAATCAATCAAACTGGTAACGCATGAAATTTACTAATAACGAAATTTATCATTTAAGTTGCAGCAGTTACAGTTACAGGATAATAAAAGTGTAGAAACAGAAATACAAAAAGAAACGATACATTAGAAACGGAAACGAAACTCAAACAATAAGACAAACAACTAACACAATGTAGAAAACACTAACACAATGTAGAAAACTGATGATAACGGCGATTCAGGGTTTTGTACTGCATAACTTCTTCACAAAACCCGTATTTTATACATATGTCTATAGATCGGTATAATCGTCAAAATCATCATCATCTCATCTATTATATTATAATTTTATCTACATTCATTTTAGCATTTAACGATTCTTTCCTTCCCATTCGTACAGCCGATATCGTCAAACTTCAAAGACTGCCCATCTACCGTAACGATTTGGGTTGCGAACGCATCGTCCTTAATTGACATGTTACAGATCGAGCATTTGTCCGTTTCCTCGTTACCCGTATTGAAGTGCCATCGCCATATTCTGGCACTTCAAAGACTGCCCATCTACCGTAACGATTTGGGTTGCGAACGCATCGTCCTTAATTGACATGTTACAGATCGAGCATTTGTCCGTTTCCTCGTTACCCGTATTGAAGTGCCATCGCCATATTCTGGCGTATAAACCTCGACGTACCGGCTGTATCACAATTGTTTATTCTCTGTTTGACCGATTAGAGCTGCAGGCTAATCTTTCTCTCGTGATCATCTTTCTTCAGAGAAACAATCGCCTTCCAATCGCCATTCATTGGAAGATAAACTTGGGTATGGTATTCTCCTATTCCACTTCTCTCCATTTGCTCCTTCAGCTTATGATTCATACCCGACATGGACATGGAAAGATTGATTCGAACACGGTCGACATCTACAAGATTTCCAGCTACATCTTTTATAACCAAGTTGTATTTGTGGACAGTGGTATCGCCTTTGTTTGGAGTGTCTTCAATCGATACTGTCAGACCATCCAGGAATGGACTTGATGACACCTTTGTTCCTAGACTGTAGACAGCCAGCAAGATAACCAACATAGCGATAGTTGCCGCAGCGTACATTTTATACCGCTTACTCTTCATCATGATTTGTACCGTAGGCTAATCACTTCTGCATGAATCATTTAATTTAACTCCTCGACTCTAATCTCTGTGAATAGTCTAGCATGGGGACAATAGCAACCACAAGACTAGTACAACAAACAGCAAAGATATAATTAACCGAAAACATTGTCTACCGAATTGTCCATAAAAGAATCGAACACGGACATGGCAAACGGAATCAGGTAAAATAAAGCAAATCCACAAACGCTTGGTCCAAGAAACATCAATGCTGCCGAAGTATCCTGTCGGATCCATTTTTTTATCTTTTTCGTCAACAGGTAACCACGCCAAAAACCCCACTTCTTCATTCACCGTTCCCTCCCCCATTCCATAGAGAATAGGGTAGAAAAATGAAATAAAAAGTAGGGTTATTTTTAAATTTCCCTTAAATGTCCTTTTACGCAATCGAATTTGATTGCGCGTAAGAAGCGCCGGGAATGCGGATAAGGAAGTCCTTAATCGAAAAACTCCATATGCGCTTTTTCTTGTTTGTAGTAATCTATTCTATCTTGTAGAGTACCTGTATGAAACTCAAACTTATGACCATCTGGGTCAGTAAAATAAATAGACTTTCTATCTTTTTCATCTCTTGGACGACTTGACAAGATGTTTACGTTAAATTCCATTAGTTTCTCGTACATTTCTTCAAAGTCATCTTCTTCTATTGAAAATGCTATATGTGTATAGGATTGGCTTATTTCATTACGGGAAATATCTTTTTCTACATTCAGGGCAATCCACATTCCATTCAAATCAAAATAAGCAGTACTTCTACCCTTAACTAACAATTTTGCATCAAAAACATTTTGATAAAACGCAATAGAATTCTCTAAATTAGAAACTGAAAATAAAAAGTGATTCAAACCTTTTGTAGACACCTTACCACCTCGTAATTAGACTTCTTAATTAAATAGTTATTTGGAAAATATCTTTCTGGACCGGAAAAAACCGGATTCCATCGTAATATAGATTTTTCCGTCTCTTTTCAAGATTTCCCTGTTCAAATAGGCTCTAAAGGCTTTTAATTTATCGCCCTTCAAATAGTTTCTTGCGTTCATAGGTGTTGAAGTCATGTAATGAATGAGTGGCTCCGCCTCATCTACCTCCATGTAATCTTCGTACCGCAATAACTCAACGTCTGAGAAGTGGGACGACAAAATCTCCTTTCCGTTATCCAAATGAAACCTCTCCATAACATCATCCAGCACTCTAAGTTCCGGGTCGAATGCTCTCGCTAGCTGCTCTATTTCCTGAAGATGTTCTCTGCTCATGGTTGAGGTATACAGGAGGCCATCGTTCTTAAGGATCCTACGGCATTCGGTCAGAGCTTGCCCGATATCGAGTACATGATAAAGCATGTGATTCGCAATAACCACATCAAACTCGCCATCGTGGAACGGAATGGATTGCGCGTCGGCGAGAAGAAAGGCAAAGCTGCCGCTGATCTCTTTTACATTGGCGCGAGCGGCCTCTAACATGCCGGGAGATGAATCGGTAAGCATGATGCTCCAGGAAGGTGGTATCCTGTCCCTATTTCGACTCCACAAGGAGGCATCTCCACAACCAAGTTCCAATATTTTCAGATCCGGTGCCGAGCCGAGCTGATCGAAGAACCATCGGTGCCAACCGATTTTATTGGCGCTGAAGGTATCGTACAACTGGATTCTGGCCTGCAGCCGGAGCGCGTTGCGGTACTGCTCTCCCCAATCTTTCTCGGTATGAATCGTCTGAATGATTTCGAACAAGCTATCCCATGACGTTTCCGCTTGATGGTTCTCCAGTACATCTAGTGCTTCATCGATTGCTTTGGATACATATTGCATGTGATCGATTTTGGCTCGGATCACTTCTTTTTGAAGGATGAGTGAGCTTCTTAAATCCTGCGCAAGAAATGAGCCTTCATGAATGATAGGCTTTATTTCGGCAAGACTCAGACCGATATATTTGAGCGAATGTATTTTTTGCAGCCGAACTAAGTCGTCTTTACTGTACATTCGGACAGAAGCATGGTTAACGTAAGATGGCTTCAGCAACCCGATCTGGTCATAATACCGCAAGGTTCGGAGGGTTAATCCCGTCCGTTTCACGATCTGTCCAGTCGTCCAATATTCTTTGTCTTCAGGCGCTGGCATCTACAAGCCCCCATAGCAACAAGTGTTAAGTTAATTATACAATCGACATCAAAAGAGGAGTACCTCCCCTTAGGATGAACTCCTCTTTTATCTATACTATACCCTCTCCTATACGATTCGAGGAATGTCTCTTATATCACTATAGACGATCTTTCCCATTCCTCGTGCCACGTTCACCATTTCATCGGCACCTTGGGAGGGCCCTCCGATTCGAAGAACCGCATCGCAATGTTTCAAAAGTCGAACGGAGGATGGATGGAAAATTCGATTAAAAATATCGTCTCCGATCTGCTGTGAACCTGCTTTCTCGATTAATGGAAGAGCATACCATTCGCCAAGTACAGGCAAATGGCCTGCCTCATATACCTGAAGCGCGGTATCGTTCATTAATTCGATGTTCCTCTGAATCAAATCCGGATTGTCTCCCGTTCCCGAACGATAAGGTCCCGCAATGAGGATATGCTGTTGTCTTAAAACGGGATCAAGCAGCCGATTGATTTGAGCGTATTGCAGCAGCATAATCGTTTTTCCGTCTTTGATCTCTCCTGTCTGTATCATATCGATCGCCTGCTGAAAGGGATATTCCAGCACTTCAATGTTTTCTTGCTCTTCCTTGACTCCTCCGCCCTCTCCAACTTTCATGTTTGAAGAATATTCCGCGACAAAAAAATGCAAAATTTCCGTTACGGATCCTGGCGACATGTAGGCTTCTCCGATTTTTTGTACGTTGGTTATTCGGTAACCGGTCTCTTCTTCGGTCTCCCGGCGGATGCTGTCTTCCGCGCTTTCCTTGTCCAACAAACCTGCGCAAGCTTCGATTAGTAACCCCGTCTCATTTCCGTTTACGTAAGTCGGGATCCGGAACTGCCGAGTCAAAATAATCGTCTGCTGCTCCCGATTATAGAGCAAGATTGTTGAACCGTTCCCTCGATCATATGATTCCCTAGACTGACTATTCCAGGAACCATCCCTTGCTTCACTCATGTAAGTAATTTTCTTAAGCACATACCAGTTATCGGACAAAATTTCCTCGTTTACGATTCGGATCTTTGGATTCATCGTATCCCTTCCTTTCGATGAATCTCATTATATCGGGTTACGCAACGTCACCTTCAAGTCTTTTTTCTTAATAAAACCAAATAAAAAAGTCGCAGCATATGCGACTTCCGTTTTGTGCATTTGGTGTTATCAAGCTTTTCTTGTATATCCATCCTCATATAATTCTAGTTAATTCACTGTTGATTACTCGATGTGCGGCAACAAAATGATCTTTCGGACTAATCCCAAACGATGCAAATTGAACTTTTGATTGATTGGTAATAAATTGAACTTCATACTGCTTAGCATTTCCCACAAAAAAGCTATTATAGGTGGATGCGTGCGGTTTCACAATAAACGAAACATGGTGTATTAATTTCTTCTTACCGTTTAATGCATACACTTTGATTGTCACTCTAGCCTTCTTATGTTGATTCTGATTTAACGAGTTTACAACAATATCTTTGGATACAATCTTATCTTTCTCCGTTAAATTATTCAGAGGTCCAGTCGTATATTTACGGATCGTACTCACACTCCCTTTCATTAACAAGACAGTATATGAAAGTCATTTCGCTATACTATCTTATTCATTCAGGGAGTTATGCGATTGGACGTCGCTGATTTTGCAACTCGACTAGCCTCCATCTTCTTTTGACCTCGATCCTATCAAGTAACCGATAATTGTCGATTCAACAGGTAGCACCACAAGCGTCCACATTTCCTTTAAACCAAAGTCAGGCGAACGATATTGGTCGGGGATCAGAGTATAGACCAGAGCGATGAGAAGCACGCCGAGCGTAATCGTACCGACGATATACAGGCGTACGTTCTCGCCTGAACCAAAGAATTTCCCTAGAAAGCCAAGTTCCGCTTTGCGTTTGTCGTTTTCCGCGTTCGCGGCGATGATCTTGCTGGCTACCTTCGGATCCTGAATTTCGATTTTGTTCATATCGGCACGACCCCCTCTCCCGCAAAGAAAGTAAAGGCCAACGTCCAGGATGTCGCATCGTAATTGATTGTCACTTCATAACGTAACGATAGTTTGCGGTTGTTCAACACGCCGAGCTGAATCATATCTTGATTACCGATTGGCTTCCCTCTCGGAAAATTAACGCAAGCGATGCGAACTTCGTTGTATCGGACCAGCTCAATATTCGTCATGAAGTCGTCTCGTTCCGATTCGTGTTCAATGCAAAATATGAATGTTAGCGGATCGCTCTCTTCCGACAATATAATTTCGATCGGATTCATTCCATAGGCCAGTACACGGCCGTGATATACGGCTTCGAATCCGCCGGACTTAATTTTCATCGTTTACACCTCCGCGGTAAGTTGTTATCGTACAATCTCATTACTATAGTGTACGGGCAGGGGTTTAAATTCATGTCTATCGATCGATCATACCGGCATAGCAGCCGAAATAAAAACAGCGTTACCGGTTTAATCGGAAACGCTGTTCTTTGTTAGCTTACGTTTGATTAGCTTGACTTTGTTTGATTTCGGCATACCGTGACAGTTTAAATTCCACTAGTAGAAGCGCTTGATCAATTTGCTCTTTTTGCTGCATGAGCTTATCACGTTGTTTTTTTACGATCTCTTCACGATGCTCGATTGAAAACCTCGTATCATCGAGCGGCATAATCATAATTTTTTTCATTTCCTCAATACTCATACCAATGCTTCTAAAACATTGAATCATTTGCAAGTTGTATATATCTGTACCATTGAATATCCGATACCCATTATTATCACGTTCTATATTGGGCAATAACCCGGCTTTGTCATAATAACGGATTGTATCTGTCTGCATACCTAATTTCTGTGAAACCTCTTTAATTGTATATTTCATGGACCCACCATTCTTTCCGTATTCATTTGTCTGAATACTATCTTCTTACAGTACTTTAGTCAATTATGCAAACTTATGTGTTCTTCAGCTAATTCATATGAAAATATTGTTCTTGCCTTGGAGTGCACTCCAATGTCTATAATTCGTGTCAGACAATTTTGATACAAGTATTTAACTATAGAAGACGGAGATGATCACAATGAAGGTGTTGACTGTACAATCCCCTATTCAATCTCATTACGGCGCTAAAACAACAGCCAAAGAAATCCTTAAGAATATGGATTTGAGCGGGAAAAACGTCATCGTAACCGGCGGTTATTCCGGTGTTGGACTTGAAACGACCAAAGCTTTAGCCAATGCGGGAGCTAATGTTTTCTTGCCAGTTCGGAGTATGCAAAAAACGGAACAACTGTTGAAAGGGTTGCCCTCCATTGAAAGATATCCTATGGATTTAATGGTACCTTCATCAATTGATGCTTTCTCAAGCTGGTTTTTGGAAAAAAACATTCCATTGCATATTCTTATAAACAACGGTGGAATTATGAATCCCCCATTAAGAAGAGATTCGCGCGGATATGAGTCTCAATTTTCCACCAATCATTTAGGCCATTTTCAATTAACCGCGAGACTCTTTCCTGCCCTGAAGCTGTCAAACGGAGCTCGTGTTATATCCATATCGTCTAGAGCACAGCGTTTAGGCGGAGTATTATTCGATGATCCTCATTTCGAGCATACGGAATATAACGGCATGCGGGCGTATGCGCAATCAAAGTCAGCGAATGTATTGTTTGCTGTGTGGTTGGATCTGATTGGTCAAGAGCAAGGAGTGCGCGCTTTTGCCGTCCATCCGGGCTTAATTCCAACTACTAATTTAGGAATCCGTAAATTTGAGAATGATCCATCCAAATTAAAACGCGGAATTGCCAGGATTATTCCTGCGATCATGAGAGCGTTACATGTAACCGAACTCATTAATATAAGCAAAAGAGCAAGAAAGATGAGTGTTGCAGATGAGTTCAAAACGATCCAGCAAGGAGCTGCAACATCCATATGGTGTGCAGTAAGCAGTGATTTAGAAGGAATGGGAGGTGTCTATTGCGAAGACTGCAATATTGCATATTCAGTGCCTGCCGACAGCAATGAACCATATGGCATACGCCCCTGGGCAATTGACCCTCTCCTTGCAGAGAAGTTATGGAGATTGAGTGAGGAACTAACAGGTGTAGCTTTTAAAATATGACGACGGTAAAGAGCTAGTGGATGAATTAAAACTAATTATATCTAGATATCATTGAATATAACAAAATATAATTGTGTTTTAGAATATGATCACTTATTATTAGAAATTAAATAGCATCGTTTGAAGCTACATCTAACTAGAAAAGAGGAATGAAATATGCTGCAAAAAGCAACTTTTGCAGGGGGTTGCTTCTGGTGTATGGTAAGCCCCTTCGAGGAACAACCTGGTATTCACGGGATCTTATCCGGATATATGGGAGGACATATTGAGAATCCGACCTATGAGCAAGTACTGACAGGTGAATCAGGTCATCTGGAAGTCGTTCAAATTACCTTTGATCCGGACATTTTCCCTTATGAGAAGTTATTAGAACTTTACTGGCCCCAGATCGATCCGACAGATGCGATTGGCCAAGGAAATGACCGTAAAAGCCAATACCGTGCTGCTATCTTGTATCATAATGAAGAACAAAAAACATTGGCACTCAAGTCGCGTGAAGATCTAGCCAATAGCGGACGCTTCGATAACCCGGTTGTAACGGCAATTGAGGAAGCATCGGTATTCTATCCGGCTGAAGAATATCATCAAGGTTATCATAAGAAGAACCCTGAACATTATAAAGAATCCCGTATTTATTCAGGTAGAGAAGCTATTATTGAAAAATATTGGAGCAATAATTAAGGCACAAAAAAAGCAATAGGCAATCAATATCGCCTTTTGCTTTTTATTTTTTATATTATTTTGCTAATTCATAGGATCTATAGATGCCTGGCAGACCTAACTCAATCCCTTGGATAATTCATGTTCATAATATCCATGAAAGGAACCTTATCCAACCCGTCTGCCGTATTCACATGGACCTTGCCTGTTCTGGAATCCATCGCTACGATTTGTCCCCGTACGCTCTCTTCTCTTCCCCAAACGGTCAACAGAATCACGGATTCCTCCTGAAAAGCCTCCACCAGCTGATTTCCTATCTCCTCCAGAACGAATTCGTCTCTGGTAGGTCTCTTCGGTACTTTCTTTTTTGCCACGTTCGTCACGCCCTCGCTTAATATCTTGAAACTTTATTATAATATCTTTGCACCTGACAAGTCTTCTATATTCGTTCACGAATACGTACAAAAATTTTCCTGTTAAATATCAAAACCACGATATACGCTGCTTTGATGGGAATTTTGCAACTTCGACCAGCAAAAGATGTATTTACTTCAACAGACACAGATCGCTCTTAAGCTATCTAAAAAAGAGAAGCACTACAATTCTCAATGAGAATTATAGCACTCCTCCTACCTACTAATCATAAAAAGCCGCAATTTATGCGGCTTACATATGTTACTATATTCTTCTCGTCCGAAAGAGTCCTTAGACCTCTATTCCCATGCCATCTCAGCATGCTCCAGTAGCCGCTTCAGTGCACGAACAGCAGTCACGACACGTTTCGGATTGCTGGCATGCGGCAGGTAACTGGAGAGATGCGGCTCCACGGACAGGAATCCGTCGTACCCGCGTTCCCGGAGCGCACGCAGCAACTCTTCTATTTGTCCCTCTCCCACTCCCGCCGGAACAAACTGCCTTGGGTCGCTTGTCGCGTCCTTGACATGGATATACGCCGTGTATGTTTCCAATTTGGGATAGGCATCGCTCATCGGCTTGACATGGTTGATGACGAAATTTCCTGGGTCAAATGCGAGCCGTAGCGAATCCGAAGCGCAGTGCTGCAGGATATCGAGACAGCGATCGTCTGTGGCGCCATACAAGTGATCGTCATTCTCCAGAATTAGAATGACTCGATTCTGTTCGGCAATCGTGGCCAATTGCTTCATCCGGTTCAGCACTTCATCCCGGCAATCATCCAAGCTACTGTTCTCCGGCAGATAATAAGAGAAGAGTCGAATATATGTGGTGCCAAGCGTATGCGCAGCTACAATCGCTTTGTGCAGGCTTTCGATTTGCGGCGCAAACTCGTCCTGGAGCGAATATTTACCTATAGGAGACGCAATGGATGAGATGCCGAAGCCGCGTGCTTCGGTGATTGCACGAATTTGCCTGAGCTCCTCGCCGGTCAAATCAAGGACATTTTTGCCCCATACACCGCGCAGCTCTATATAGGAAAGCCCCTCTTGCTGTAGAACGTCCAACTGTTCTTCAAGATCATGCGAGATTTCATCGGCGAAGCAGGTCAATTTAACTTGTGCCATGATTCCTCTCCCCCCATTCCAATTATTTAGTCGTTCCAAAGGATGCGGACATGTCTTCGCTCGAAGCTCGCGAACGGACAGCTTTCTTCACATAGCTCGAGGTGCGGATGCGTTCTTCTAGCTCCGCTTGGAATGCATCCCCGTCGATTGGCACCGTAATGGGACGCTTCTGAAACGAAGACAACATGATGCCGTTCGCCAATGTCAGTGAACCAAGCCCTTCTGGACCTTCTGCAATCAAGTCGACCTGCTGGCCGAGCAAACGCTGTATCAAGCGTTCCGTCACGATATGATGGCCATTCGGCGCATCGGCATGGACGAATATTTCTTCCGGGGTAATGTCCCATTCGGCAAAACGCTGATCCGTATCTCTTGTAAATTCGTGCATCGATTGCGGATATCGGTAATGCAGCAATTTGCCGTTTTCCAGTATCAATTTTCCCAAATCGCCGACGATTTCCATTCTGTTCGTGCCCGGCAGCTCCGCTGTCGTTACGATGAGATGCCCTACCATGCCCCCGGGATGCTCGAAATACGCCGTGACTTCATCCTCGACCTCAATATCATGATATTTGCCAATATGCGCATGGCCTGAAA
Organism: Paenibacillus glycanilyticus; assembly: GCF_030161375.1. Taxonomy (GTDB): domain Bacteria; phylum Bacillota; class Bacilli; order Paenibacillales; family Paenibacillaceae; genus Pristimantibacillus; species Pristimantibacillus glycanilyticus_B. Next base: position 269,992 of record NZ_BSSQ01000019.1, on the reverse strand, counting down.
TCAATTCCGGCAGTCCAAACAGCCATTGGTACATATCAAGCGTATGCGGACATTGGTTCGTCAAGATACCGCCGCCTTCACCTGCCCAAGTCGCGCGCCAGCCTCCGCTATCGTAATACGCTTGGGATCGAAACCACTTCGTATGTATCCATGTCGCGCGTGTAAGCTTGCCGAGCAAACCGCTTTCCATGATTTCTTTGAGTTTGGCGTAATAAGGGAGTGTCCGCTCTTGAAACATAATGGCAAATTGCAGGTCTGGATGATGTAATTTGGCAGCTTCGTATGCTTGAATCATTTCCTTCGCGGCATTGACATGCACTGCGATCGGCTTTTCACACATCACATGAATGCCCCGTTTGAACGCTTCTATCGCAATGAAGGGATGATCATAATGCGGAACGGCGACGATTACAACATCGATTTTTGCGTGGTCCAGCATATCGACGGCATCGTAATACGCTGAAGCCCCGCAGTCTTTCGCCGTGGAATCCGCGATCTCTTTGTTCGTGTCGCAGACAGCGACGAGTTTTACATGATCCATCTTGCGTAAATAATTCACATGATGCGCTCCGATGCTGCCGATTCCGACAAGTCCGAATGTAATGATACGATCGCTCATAAGGTGAACCTCCTGATTGCGGTTTAATGAATTCGCTGTATTTATCGAATGGATTGGAACCAACCCTACTCCCATCCTATCGCATATCAATTACAACTTCCTTGACGAAATTGCCATGAAAGTGGATAATATTGCTCAAAATAACAAGGGGAGATTCCGTTTGATCAATGAGTATATCGCCCAGTTCGACGAGCATGTTCATTTTCTGCACGCGGTCCGGACACCGCCGTTCAGTATCCATTTCCATCTGCATCAAGGCTGCGAAATCTTCTTTCTGATCCGGGGCGATGTAAACTATTTTGTCGATAAAGCCGTTTATCCTCTTCAGATCGGCGATCTGATCATTACGAACGAGCATGAAATCCATAAGCCTGCTCTCCTGTCAGATTCGCTTTATGAGCGCGTAACCATTGAATTCAACCCGGCGCTTATCGCCTTATTTCAGACGGAGCAACTGCAGTTGCTTCAATGCTTCTATAACCGCCCGATCGGCGAGCATAACAAAATCGCGCTGAACGAACAGGAGAAATCGCAGCTCGCTGAGCTGTTTGCCAAGTATAACGACTTTACAAAGCATCCTCGTCCAGAATCCCCAGTCCTAAAGCTAGGTTGCCTGCTCGAAATTCTAGTTGCGATTCAACGCAGCTACAATCGGAATCAAGAGAATCAGGACAAGAACAGTGGCATGGATTTGCCGCCGAAGCTAGCTCCTATTCTGACCTATCTCGATCAGCATCTGGCCGAGGATTTGTCGCTGGAACGTCTCGAAAGCCTGTTTTACATTAGCAAATACCATCTAAGCAGGCTGTTCAAAAAGCATACCGGAAGCACGATTCACGAGTATATTATCTACAAGCGCATCGCATTGGCCAAAACCCTGCTAAGAGAAGGGCGCAGCGTTACAGAGGCCAGCATGGATGCGGGATTTAACGATTATTCCGGCTTCCTTCGCATGTTCAAAAAGAAGGTCGGCGTCCTGCCCAAACATTACGCGAAGCAAAGCCAAGTTTCTCTGCTCAAGTGAATTCGACCACCTATAGAAACAGAGCAGCAGCAGTCATGGACTTGAAAATAAAGTCCTAGACTGCTGCTGCTCTGTTGTATTCAATGCGACCTAAGCCTTTGGAATTTTCAGCACCGTCCCGGCTTTCACATCGTTAATATTTACAATGTGATTGTATTTCGCGATAACCATCACATAGTTGTCGGAGCCATAATAGATTTTGGAGATGCTGTAGAGCGTCTCGCCGCTCTTTACGGTATGAATGGATGATCCTACTGCCCCATTTTCTTCATCAGGCCTGTCGTTTTTCAGGGAAGGAATGACGAGGTTGGTACCTGCTTTCAATCCTGCATTTTTATCAAGCTTGTTTTCTTTCGCGATAGCATCCACATATCCCGCCGATTTGTAGAACATTCTCGAAACTTCTGACAGCGTATCGCCTGCTCGGACCAGATAGGTAGCGGGCAAATGTATTTTCGAATAGTCTTTGGTTCCTTGCTGGCCGATATCTATTGAGCTGGTTGTTGATGACAAGGCAGGAATCTTAAGCGTATCTCCAACTTTCATATCATTAATAAGCAAGATATGGTTATGCTCTGCAATGAGCGAGTAATAATCCTTAGATTGATAGAACTTCTGGGATATCAAGCGTAGCGTGTCGCCTTTTTGGACCACATAGGTGGTTGAAAGCTTCTTCGTTTTAGTAAGGGCTTCCGTTGATTGCAAAGGTTTTTCTGTCTGTGCAGGCTTAGGATTCTCCGTCTGTTTATCGCTTTCACTGACCGGTGTGTTAGATGCGGAAGGAGCAGGTTCTTCTGTCACATCATCGTAATCCTGTGTAGGTACTTGTTCCTCATCGCTGTCAACGTTTCCGGTGGCCATGGGGTCATCTGACAATGGTTCGTTTCCGCCATTCCCATTATTAAGGGACTCCGATTGCTCCGCATCCCCGGTAGCTAGCGGAAGGTTAGAATCCACTTTATTCGAATATTTGTTGTACAAAACTCCGCCAATGCCAATGAGCATGATCATTATCGCCAAATAGATGATGAGAATGGTTTGTTTTAAGGTGACCTGTCTGCCTTTGGCATGTTTGCTGCTGCGCATGCTTCTTTTTTCCAAAACGTAATCTTCTCCTTTGTTCCTCCATTTAAACCTATTCTATCGGACTTATTGAATGCTATGGAATGGGCCTAAATAGCCAATTAGCCTACTTTATATAGGTCTGCACAAATCTAGCAATTTCAGCTATAATAGTGAACCAAACACATCCTATGAATATGAAGGAGACTTATATGAACAAAATTGTATACCTGACAATTTTGCTCTGTGGGATTAGTATTTTTGGTTCTATACCAAACCCTGCGGAAGCAAGCGGTAGTTATACGGCCAAGGTATATGCCGACTCATTGAATGTCCGCAGTGAACCATCGCTCGAATCGTTGCTCGTAGGCGGTTTAAAGAAAGGCGACATTGTCACCGTTTCTGCTGAAGAGTATGGTTGGCTGCGCATCAAGTCGGACCGCGTCTCCGGTTGGGCGGCAGGACAATATATGAAGAAAGTCGATGGTAATGTCGTTACGGCATCGGCGACTGTTCAACATGACAACGTATCGGCCAGTACAGCCAACAGGGCGACTGTGTTAACCGATATGCTTAGGTTAAGGGCAGGTGCCGGATTAGATCATAAGATTCTGGGATTTCTATCAAAGGGTGAAATTGTTACGGTAATAGACAACCTGGATGGATGGGCACGGGTCCAAACTCAAGATAAGCAACTCGGCTGGGTATCGGATCGTTATATCGAGACAGGCGAAACACATACGGCGGTGGTTTCATCGGGGCAATCGAAGAGCCTTAAGGGGAGAGTAATCGTCATCGACCCCGGTCACGGCGGAGACGATCCCGGAATGATAGGAACTACATATGAAACGCTTGAGAAAAATCTTAATTTGAGCACTTCCTCCTACTTAGAGGATGAGCTTCTAAGCCGCGGAGCGCGCGTCATCATGACAAGAACGAGCAATGAAGAGAAGCCAAAGCTTGCCGATAGGGTCAAAATAAGCGAATCCGCCGGCGCGGACGCATTCGTCAGCATCCATTATAACTCTTCGGAGAAAAACACTTCCGGCATACTTACCTTCTATTATTCGGATTCAAAAGATCAGCCATTGGCCCGCGCGATTGAAAACAGGCTTGCGGACGGCATCGGCTTGAAGAGCAATGGGATTTCATACGGCAATTTTCACGTTTTGAGGGAAAATGATACCGTATCCTCACTCATAGAACTCGGTTTCTTGTCCAACGCAAAAGATGAATCCATCGTCCGCGCCTCCGACTACCAGAGAAAAGCAGCCAAAGCCATTGCGAATGGACTGGAGGATTACTTCAGCAAGTAATGGATTGTTTCGTTAATCCCCCTTAGTGGCTAAGGGGGATTTTTTATGTCGCCTAGTCATTGCTGCCATCTTGTTATGGCGCTGCTCTACTCGCTTCAGTCCTTGAAAAATTCAGCTTGATTCATAAAATATTCTTCGATTTTTTCGACTATGAGCCCTCCGTTTTCTTCCGAATCGCGCTTTACTTGAATCCATTCGCTGTCTTTCTTAAACTGCTCCCATAACCTTTGGCGCTGCGCCATATCCTGAAATTCCATCACATAATACAGTTTGTTTTGGCCTGTTGCATCGATCCAGAAATTCACGACCTTCATTCCAAGTCTGGCAAAAATTTTTAAAGTATGCTCATTAAATCTGTTTTGAATGGCGTCCATTCGACCTTTGTAAATCGTATAGATTCGCAACTCGTATACCATGTTATTTCCTCCCTAAACGAATCTAATTGTTGCTTTACTTCGATGCTCCATGACGAATAAGAACCTGTTTCACATGCTCGCTACCTGCTGCTTGAGTTGGAGGTTTAGCTCCTGCTTGGACGAGGCTTTCCGCAACCTCGGCATAATTCCCTTCAGGATTTAGAATATGTAGCGATCCCCATATACAACTGTTCAGTGGAGTTGCTCCAAATTCATTTAGAACATCCTGGGAGGCGCCATGTTCTATGAGCAGCCGGACAATCTTATCATTGCCTTGTCCCGCGGCATGATGAAGGGCTGTCGCAGAACGTTCGCTTCGGCGAGCATCGACAAGAAAGCCAACTTCAAGCATGAGTTGAACGGCTTCCGTATGATTATTCCATGCCGCATCCGAAATGATACTCTGCTCTTCCGGCTGAAGAGATTGGACAATACCCGGATGTTCCTTCAATATACTATCGACGGCTTCTCGATCTGCCCGCATACAGGCAAGCAGCAATCTCTGCTCATCAGAACTGTAGGACAACATAAGTTCTGTCATTTCTTCATGACCTAGCCGCTCCGCGTAATAGAGTGGTCTCATAGCTCTGCCGATATTGTATTCATAAATATGACCGCCTGGAGCGGTGAAATCTCCTTTCCCGACCTGTACCTGCAACGAGTTCGGATCTTCCTTCAACATACGGCGGACAAGCTCGATATCCCCTAGCTTACACGCCATAAACATATCCGTTTGCGCACCGCGTTGCACGAGAAGCCTGCACCGCTCCAGGTTGTTCACGGCATATTGAGCGGGAGTACCGTTGTGGTCTATATCTCGCTTATCAATATCGGCACCGTGATTCAGCAGGAAATCGATGATCTCCTGAGAACCGGCATAATGCAAAGGAACCTGTCCATCAGGTCCACGCAGATTGACGATGTCCGGTTCCTCTTCTACCATTAACTGAAGAATATCCAGCATTCCCAGCGCAGCCGCAGCATGCGGATCCACAATGGCTCCCCTTTCGATAAGATAACGGGATAAGTCGTAATGATCATGGTGCAGGACGCCGAAGCCTCCCGCCCACCAGCTGCTCTTGGCATTGATATTCGCCCCGTACTCCAGCAATACGTCAACCATCTTCCGGTCTCCCCTATTTGCAGCACTTACAATTGCAGGCGTATCAAAAGCAAACCAAGGTTCATCGATCTTAACGGCCAGCAACGGATGCAGTTGCAGTAATCGCTCTACAGCTTCCGGGTCGTTGCCGCTAACGCCTTGTTTAAATTGTTCAATGATACTTCTGTCTAGCTCATCGCCTGAAATCACCAAATGGTTCTTCTTATCGGTCAATTTGATTATTCCTCCTTGTATGCTAGTTTGGGGCTTGTATAAAAAATACTTTAAAAATAGTCCATACTATCTTCGATGATTATTCTTCCAATACCTTTAACGAAACGGCCTTGATCCTATGAAACTCAGGAACAAGGCCGCTAATTGGTTTATATGATGTGGCTTACTTAATAGTTTTGTTCACAAGGTTAATATGGTTTAAACCATTTCCGCTTACGCCATCAAAGATGAATTCAAGTTGATAGTTACCGCGAACATAGGTAATTTTCTTTTGCGTGGTTTTGCCCGATTTAATCAGGACGGACTCATCAGGAGTACCCCAGTGTTGAGTAAGCATCTTGACGGTGATTCCCCCCAAGTTGGTTTCCCGCTCAACATTTGTTCCGAAATAGCGCATTTCCTTGATTTTCCCTAATTTATAGCTAATTGCATACCCAGGGTGTCCCATTTCAGCGTGATAAACATCGAAGTCGTCAGAATCCTTCGCAGGAGATTCTGCTTCTCCAATCGCTTTGATAACCGACTGATGGGTAGTTGAACCAATCGTAAACCCGTGGAAATTAGGGAACTGGCCTTTAAGGGCTGGCTTATAGAAGCTCATCAGCGTTTGGTAAGCTTTGGCATGCGCATCATCGACAGGAGCTGCGCTTTGAGCAGCAACAACAGGGGATGGGATAGTTCCAACGGCAGTCAAAGCTAAAGTTCCAGCTGCTACTGTTACCACTGCAATTATTTTTATGGATTTATACAATTTCATTATTTTCTACCTCCTCGGGATATCGGGGGTGTTCCCCGTTCAAGTTGCATTAGCTTTGACGCATGTACACCTCCGTTTGTTGCAGGCAATTTGTGGTGTACAAAAACTTTATTATTGGATACGGATTTGATCAGATTTTGGCCAAGTACTCGATTGAGGTCACTTGATCGTTTTCAATGACGAACCGCAATTGGGATTTGCCTTGATCATAGACGTACAAATTCAAGTTGTTGGTGAACTTGTCGCCGTAAGCTTTGATTACGTCGCTTTTCTTGTTGAACAAGGTGACGCCTTCCTTGGTGGCCACCGTATCGTCGAACAGTATGACGGATGCAATATAATCGATGCCGTCTTTCTCGTAGGCATATACGTCGAAGCTGCTGTATTGGTAAATTTTATTAAGTCCCGGAAAAGCGCAGGCTTGCGATTCGAAATAACTTTGCGGCGTTCCCAATTGCTTCAAGATCGGCGTCGCTTCGGCATGCATCGGAATCGCGATGCCGTTTGCCTCAAACACGAAGCTGTCACCGCTTGTTTGTTCAGGCATCACGGAAGCAGCCGGCAAAGTAGCGCCATCTTCCGTCTGCGTCAACGCATTTGGCGACGGGGCCCCTTCCTCCGCCGGTTTGTTCCCGCAACCGGATAACGCCAATAGCAAAGCGATCAACCCTATACTTGCTTTTTTCAACGTAAACACTCCTTTACTCAATTGTTATCACGTTTCCACTTTATAGCGTTTCAGGTATCCGTATTTGGCGAGTTCGTCCAATTGATCCTGCTTCATCCGATCGTAGAAGTCGATTTTCTTTTGCCAGATCCCACTCCACGTCTCGTCCGTACGATGATCTTGCAAACCGTACGTATCCGCCAGGAATGCCCCGAAGTACGATGCCAGCTTTTCCGCTCCGTATACGTTCAAGTGCAATCCCGCGTCATAAGTATCCGTCTGCAGGTCGATTCCGGCGTCGTTCATGTTCTTCAGAAGATTGATGTAGGTTAAATCGTGGGCCGCGGCATATTGCTCCATCTGGGTATCCCACTCGTCGTACCAATGCGGGTAGATCGTAGGCGCTTTGACTAATACGAGCTCAATTCCGTTTTTCTTGCACAATTCCGTCAACCGATCCAAGTAACTGTAGGCGTTGGAACCGAAGCGGTAATCGGGCAACCTCGGCGCTCTCGGAACTCTCCCCGCCGGCTTCACGTCTGCTCTCATATAATACCCATTGTGGAACAACTTCTCCTTGTCGAATAAGTTCGTGAAGTCGTCTTGGTTTAATTGATCCCATCTGGAATGAAAACGCAATAATGGCGCAAGGTAATCGACGAGATGCTCGCCTCTCAGCATGGACGCTTGAATGCTCTTCAGCTTGATTGGCGAGAGTTCCATCCCATCCAGCGTCATTCGGTTATACTCTTCTTTTTGCGGTTCATTGTACTGCATTGCGAGAACGTTATAGACGACAACTTTTGGTTTCTCGTATTTCAGCGTCTCCTCCAGCAAATAGTACGACTGCCAGATCAACTGCTGCGCGCTGCCGCGGATATAGCTCGTAATCCCGTATTTCTCCCACAGCGTGACCGGCGAGAAATTCTCGTACACTTCACAATCCCCGAGGAAAATGACGTCGAAATCCTTGCGGCTGTCTTTGTAATATTCGCCGATGAGCGAACCCTCGACGATGCCGGATACGTATTTGGGCATCAGCAGGCGTTGCAGCATATACAACGAGCCGAAGAGCAGAACGATCGCGACCACTCCGATAATAAGCTTCTTCCGTACCAATATCCCCTCATCCCTCCATAGAAATTAGAACTGATTATAAATGAATTGCTTCGCGTCATAACCGACGCCGTAAGCGCCGAAGACGAGGATCGAGAGGATCAGCATGCCGTAAAGCGAATACCTTACGCCGATAGGCTGCGCTTCTATCTTCTCTCTCACGCTTCCGCTTCTTTGAAGCAAGCTGACGATTCCAACGACCGTTAGACTCGACAGTATCAAGACGTAGTGGCTAAACGAGATGCCCAGATGAAGCAACGAACCGTCGAATAAGATTTGATAATTGAAGGCCGTGAACATGGACCCGAACATCCTGAACGTCAGCGGCACGTCCATATAACAGTCGAACAACCGGATCGCACTCATCAAGAGCAGCGTCCTAACGACTTGGAAAAAGCGGAATCCGAACGTATGCTTTACTTTGAACTTCTCATGGAACCATTCGTAGAACGGCTCCAGTTCTTGCGAGATAAGAATGATGACGCCGTTGGCCAGTCCCCATGCGATGAAGTTCCAGCTGGAGCCGTGCCAGATGCCTGTGGCGAACCAGGTAGTTAGTGTCGCTAGATACACGGGCGCTCGTTTGCCGATCGCGTTGCCGAACCGCCGGCGGGAGAACTTCGACAGGGCAAGCATCGGCTTCGAGACGGACATCGGGAAGAAAACGTAATCCCGGAACCAAGCGCCCATCGAAATATGCCACCTGCGCCAGTAATCCGTAATCGACTTGGCGAAATACGGTCTAAGGAAATTCTCCTGAACCTTGATGCCGAGCACCTGGGCAATCCCGATCGTAATATCGATACCCCCGGAAAAGTCAGCCAACAATTGATACGCATATAACAACATGCCTACCAACACAAACGCACCATTATAATGATCGGGATCTTCGAAAATCGTGCGAACGGCGACTATCAGTTGATCGGCGATGACCAGCTTTTTGAATAATCCCCATGCGATTCTTTGCAAGCCGAACTTTACGTTGCGGCCGTCGAAGTCGTGCGGGCCGTACAACGTCTTGCCTAATTGATCGAATCGGCTAATCGGTCCTTGTATGACTTCGGGGAAAAAGGAAACGAACAGCGCAAACTTGAACAGATTGCGCTCCGGCGGAAATTTGCCCCTATAGACGTCGATCAGGTAAGCCGCGCTCTTGAACGTATAGAACGAAATGCCAAGCGGAACGGCGATTGTCCAGAAGGAAATGCCGTCTTCACTTCCGAAAGCCCGGGCGATAAGATTGATATTTGCGATTGCGAAATCGCTGTATTTGACGCAAGCAAGAATGCCTAAGGCCACGAACAAGGCGAGAAGCATCGGGATTCGTTTTCTTGCTTTCATCTTGGATTTGTATTCGTTGATCTGAGGCTTGGTCCATTCCTGTTTATGTTCCCGCAAATGCGCGGATTCGGTCTGCGCCAAGTCGCCGATTCGGCGTCCGGCATAATAAACGCTAACTGTCGTCGCCGCGATATAAGCAAGAAATTGGAGCCCCGATAACGCATAGAACAAATAGCTGGCGCCAAGAAGCAATACCCATTGGAATTTTCTCGGAATGATGTAATAAACGACAAACAAGACAACGAGAAAGAGAATGAAACCGTATGAGGTGAAAAGCATGGTCTCCCCCTATAAATCGTCGGATAGTCTGGAGATTAGCGCATACAACGCTTGGGCGGAATTGAAGTTATCCGGCGTAATTTCCTCTACGGGAATCGTCACGCCGAACTCGGCGTCGATCTCCGCAAGCAGCGTGACGATGTCGAATGAATCCAATACTTTATCCTTGATTAACGTATCGCATTGGCGAAAATCGATATCAGGATGCATATCCTCCAATATTTTCAATAACTCATCCATGTGCATAACTTCCTTTCTTGACGAAAGCTTCATTGAGGTACACGCGATCGATCTTTCCGTTCGTTGTGAGCGGCATCGAGTCAAGCGGTTCAATCCGATTGGGAATCATATACTTCGGCAGCAGGAGCTTCAGTCCCTTAACGATCGATCTGGCGTCCGTGTCGCCTACGAAGAATAAGACAATCTTCTCCGTGGTTTTGTCGTATACGCAGCATGCGCTTTGGATGCCTTCCAGCCGATTGACGTTTGCCTCGATTTCTCCCAGCTCGATGCGATACCCCATATGTTTGATTTGGTAATCTTTGCGAGAGACGAACATCAGCTCGCCATGCTCGTTGTATTTGCCCAAATCCCCCGTCCGGTAAATCAGTTCGGGATAGAGGCCGTTCAGCGGATTTTGCACGAACACTTCGCTTGTCTTCTCGAAATCCCCGTAATAACCTAGCGTCAGGCATGTGCCCCGAATACAAATTTCTCCGACTTCCCCGGGAGCGACTTGACGATCGTCTGGACCAAGCAAGAGGATTTCGGTATTCCGAAACGGCCTGCCGACCGGTAGAATCTCTTGTTCCCCAAGCGCCCTTTCCACCTTGTAATAACACGACATGCCGGTCGCTTCGGTAGGTCCGTATAAGTTATAGAAATTCGCTTTAGGCAATGCGCTTCTCCACAGATTGAATTGTTTCACCGGGAATACTTCGCTGCCGAAAGCGACGGTGTGCAGATATTGCGGAACCAGCTTGTCCAGCACTTTGAAGGAAGAGATCATCGTTAATGCCGATACAACCCAGCATACGGTGTTTATGCGGTGCTCGTTCAGGAACTCTACCAATTTGAGGGGGAACATGAACAAGCTTTTCGGGATGATATAGGTCGTCGCTCCAAATTTCAAGGTCGGAAATAGTTCCTTAAAGCAAGCATCGAGATAGAGCGGCGTTTGGTTCCCGAATACCGTATCTCCGCTAAGCGATAATACGTCGGATAAGTTTTCGATATAATCGATGACCGATCTATGGTTGGCGATGATGCCCTTCGGAACGCCCGTTGAGCCGGACGTGAAGACGACGTACACAGGATCCGTGTCCAAGGCGGAAAGGCGTATTCGGGTTAATGCTCCGTCGTCGACAGGACCTTGTATCAAGTCGTCGAACAGATGAATGCCCCCTTGAAAACCGATGGCATCGGCGGTTTGCTTCGTCGACTCGTCGCAGATGATCGCGCTTGGATTTATCTTCCGAATGATCGTCTCGATACGGTTGCGGGGCATCTCATCGTCGAGCGGTACGTAGAAATTGCCACTGTAGATGACGCCATAATAAGCCGCGATCGCTTTTGGACTCCTGTTCATGAATACGACAATAGGTTGCTTTTGCAAATTGAGGCTGTTCAGAAACGTGCCAACCGCTCTGGATTGCCCGTACACTTCTTGGAACGTAAGGCCGAATTCGTCGTTCGCGTAAGCGATTTTGTCCGGTACTCTCCGTACCGTATGTTCTAAATACTCCATGACGTTGAACTGCATTGGCAACCATGCCCCCCTTCTTATTTGAGATACTTGCTTCTTTCTTTGAGCGGTTTGGTCGGCGTTGCGGGATGTTTTCTCTTATCGTATAGATAGTAGTTCTTAAATTGCTTATTGAATAATGCCAGCTCTGCGTCCGTAAGCAGGAATGTCGTATTCTTTTTGATCGTGGGAGTCGTATCGAAGTGATACCAGACGCCTTCAACTTTGACTAAACTCCAGTAATGTTTCGATTTTCTGCCTTTGTCCCGGATCACGGTTTGCGTTTCGAAGCCGCTTCGCTCCATCAGCTTCCTTGCGGTGGCATAGTAGACAAAGCAATCGCCCGTACCTTGTTTAAACCCTTGAAGCGCGCCTTTTCGCCAATCGGTGTGGCTGGAACTGTCGACATAGCCAATGTTGTACTTCGTCCATTTGAAGATCGCCCATAACTTGTCGACTTCCGTCATGTCTTTCGTCAAGATCTTGGCCAGTACGGTGTCCGCCAGTTTATCCAGTTCGTCTTCGTTGACGGGACTTGCAGGCTTTACCTTGACCGTTACCGTTGCTTCCGCTTGGGTAGCGTTGCCTGCGGCGTCCTTAGCCGTGTACGTAATCGTGTAAACGCCAACTTTCTTCAAGTTAACGCCGCCCGTGTCTACGCCCAACGAGACGTTAGTATCATGATTATCCTTAACGATTACGCCGGTCTTGTAGGAAACGCGGTCTCCGATAAAGACGGTTAAATTTTTGATTCCCGTGATTTGGGGCGGCTCCGTGTCAGCCTTGGTGTCCGGCGTAGCAGCAGATGCGGCAGTCGGCACAGCAGTTGGCGTTTCAGTCGATGTGGCAGCCGGATTGGAATCCGCCGATGTCCGGTCGATAGAAGTCCAAATAACTACCCCCGCTATAAGAGCAATGGCAAATCCAAAGATCACCTTGATACGTCTAGTGCGTCTAGTTCGTTTTGTGCGCATGCGGTAACCCCATTCCTGTCGAAACTTTACGAATAATTTCAAATCATTTCACTATACTATAGCCAAAACCGGATTTTGGAATTCAAAAATTAACTTGTTCATACAAAATAAGGTGAAAATAATCGTGCAAAATAAGGTAGAAATGATGAAGCGACACCAATTAGGCGTGATCGGCGGGATGGGACCAAAGGCGACATCCGTTTTTTTCGACAGAGTTATTGAATTGACCAAAGCAGAAGCCGATCAAGACCATATCGACATGATTATTTTGAATCATGCGTCATTGCCGGACCGTACGAACTCGATCTTTGAGCGGAAAGACGAGCAATTCCTTCGGCTGATCCAAGCGGACATCGCGCTGCTCGAGCATGCGGATGTGCCGAACATCGTGATGCCTTGCAATACGGCGCACCGTTTCTTCGACGACATTCAAGCCATGACGGCTATTCCGATAGTGAACATGGTAAGAGAAACGGTTGAAGAATTGCTCGCGAAACATAAAGCCAATCGTAAAATCGGCATTCTCGCGACCGACGCCACCCTTCAAACCGACATTTACTCGGATGTCCTGCGGCAATACGGCCTTGAGCCGTTTATCCCGAGCCCGAGCATGCAACAAAGCATCATGAGCATCATCTATGATGATATTAAGAAAAACGGATATTCGGATGCTCGCGTGCTTGAAGGTATTGTGACGGAAATGCTCGAGCGGGAAAAATGCGACGGCGTTGTTCTTGCGTGCACGGAATTGTCGTGCATTGAATTAAGCGAATCCGTGCGCCCTTACTGTATCGATGCCTTGGACGTGCTTGTGCATCGGTCCATTATGTTGTCCGGCGGTACAATCAAGCTCCCGCGCGCCGAGACGTTTTAACTCTTTTGCCTGAACGAAGAATCGATTGCTCTACGAGTACATCCATAGCATCTATGCAATATCGTTTAATGTTCTGGCGCAATGGTATGCTTGATAATTCCGTGCAAGCAATGACGACGCAGTCACAACCGAAATCGCTAAGCAGATGCTCGATGATCACCTCGATTTCCGCTGGTTTAACGTGTTGATTTTTCTTCAGTTTCTTATAAATGATACTCATGATACGTTGCTGTACTTCTTCATCCGGCTTGTATAGTTGAAGTTTCAACTTTTCACATTCTTTGCTGTATATCCCGTTATGCAAGGTTCCATCAGTCGCCAATATCCCCACTCTGCTGCCTGTACCAAACTTATCCGCCACAAGCTTAAGGGTCTCGGTAACCATATTAATAATCGGAATCGTGGTCATTTCCTGCATCTCGTCATAAAAGCAATGCGCGGTGTTGCATGGTATTGCAATATTAGACACGCCGGCATGATGAAGGAGAGCTATATCTTTAGCTATTTGATCTATGAATAGATCGCCTTCCTTCTTTCGAAGAGCATCGGTCCGGTCAGGAAGACTCGTATGATTGAGAATAATCATATTAATGTGATTCTGATCCATATCCGCACTCGTTTTGTTTATTATTTTTTCAAAAAAAACCGAGGTAGCTTTGGGACCCATTCCCCCGATAATACCTAAGCTCCCATGTTCCATCTTCGTTCACCCACTTAGCCTCAGCCATTTCGCTTTAGTACCGTTAAGAGCACTAAACTAATCTTGCAAAAAACATATCTCAAAAATATATACAAGTTGTAACATAGTTGTAACAACCGAATGGTTAAGGTACATGTTTTCACGCGGCAAAAAAAAGCACCAAACGAACAAGGAGCGTCTCCTTGTTCGTTTGGTGCTTTAGTTTATGGTGACGGCGGCAGAACGCACGCCGGTATCTCCAAAGAATACGAATGTTTACTGTTCAAGCAGACTCTTCAACGAGCCGGAAACGACTGCGCCTCCGAATAATACCGCTTTGCGCTCTGCCCGCCGTGCTACCGCTTCCGGGGAGCAGCTGGCTTGCACGAAGACGGCGTCGGCCTTATCGCCAACCGCAGGCCACACTCGCTTGCCATTGGCGTCAAGCGGAATCGTCCCTCCTGTGATGAAGCCGAGAGACTCCGCGAGCGAACGTTCGTCAACAAACCGGTATAACTCGGCGAGCATGCCTGCCTTCTCCAGGCAATCCCCGATGCCAAACGGCGACCAATGATCGGTGATGCTGTCATTGACTAACTCTACTTGGACTCCCTTGGCATTCAGCATCGGAATCGGCATGATCAAGTTGCCGAACGGTACCGTCGAAGTGATGGAAATCCCTAATTCAGCAAACCGCTGCGCCAGTTCATCGGCAGCTTCGCTCGCGCCCGCAAAGCCGAACGCGTGGCTTACGGTTACCTTGCCTTGCCAACCCGCCTGCTCCGTAAGATCGGCAAGCCGGTGCATTGTGGTCAAACCGGGTTCGCCGCGGTCGTGAATATGGATGTCGACTCCCGCATTCGTTTGAACGGCGATGTCCATGATCGTCTGCAGCGATTTCTCGATATTCTCGTCGACGGTTGCCGGGTCCACTCCTCCGACATGGGTAGCACCTTGGTTCATCGCTTCCCGTACCAGCTCGATAGCATTGGAGCGAAGAAGTCCATGCTGGGGAAACGCAACGATCTCATGCGTCATTTTGCCCGCGAATGTCTCAAACGCCAGCATCGTTGCCTCCAAGTTCTTCATGCCGACGATCGGGTCGATGTTGCAGTGGGTCCTGACATGGGTAGAGCCGAAGCCAAGCAGCATGCCGAGCATGCTTTCCGCCCGTTGCCTAGCCGTCGGCAGCAGCTTCGGCAGAAGCTCGCGTTCTTCTTCGAACCTTCCGAAAATGCTGGATACGGGACGAACCGCTTTCCATGGGCCGCCGTAATAGGTTTTATCGATATGGATGTGCATTTCCTTGAAAGCAGGCAGCATCAGTAGCCCTGCGGCATCAAGCTGCGGAAGCCCGTCGCTTGGTCGATTGCCGGAGATTATTGCCGCGATTTGGCCATCCTCCACGCGGATATGACAGATTTCCGTATCGGTTCCGACGATGGCATCGTCTTCATAGCGGTAACCGCATTCCAAGCGAACGTCGATCAGCCAGTAAGCCGAATATTTCATGTCGTCACCTTCTCTCTAAGCGATCCTGAAACGATCGTTCCTTTATACATGACTGCCGGGCGTTTCGCTCTTCTGGCGACCGCTTCCGCCGAGCAGCTCGCTTCCGCGAATACGATGCTAGCTTCGTCCCCCGGCTTCGGCCATGCTTGTCTCCCATCAGGATCAAGCAGCGTTCGACCTCCCGTTATCAAAGGAATTGTACCCGCCAGCGCTTGCTCCGTGTTATATCCAAACCTTTGTGCCAAGCGGCCCGCCCGCTCGAGGATGTCGCCGTTGCCGAATGGCGACCACGAATCGAAAATATTGTCGCAGCCGACAGCAACCGGCACGCCTTTCGCGCGAAGGAATGGAACAGGCGGAATCATTCGCCCCAGCGGGACGCTCGTGATGATCGTGATGCCAAGATCAGCCAATAGCTGCGCCGTCTCGTCCGCTTCCCGGCCTTCCATATCACCCAGCGCGAATGCGTGGCTGATCGATACCCGGCCTTGCCAGCCGGCCTCTTCCGTCAATTGCGCCAATCGCTTGATCGTCGCAAGACCGATGCTTCCGCCGTCGTGCAGATGCAGATCGACATCCGCGTCCGCCTCCACGGCCAGCTCCATCATCTGCTGCAGCGATCTTTCCATGTCGCCGTCCACGGTCGCCGGATCCACGCCGCCAATCAATCCGCAGCCCCTGGCCAGCGCCTCCCTGACAAGGCCGGCGGATTGTGTCCGAAGAAGCCCATGCTGCGGAAAAGCGACGATTTCGACGGACAGCTTGCCCTCGAAGTCGGCAATCGCTTCCTGAATGGCCTCCAAATGACGAAGCCCTACCTCGGGGTAAATGTCGACATGCGTGCGCACATGCGTCGAGCCCGCCTGAAGCAACGTATCAAGCAGCCTCTCGGCTCGTTGTTTCATAGATGTTGCCAACTCGGGCAGCGTGTTCTTCTCGATCTCGAAACGTTCGAATAGGGTCGATGCCGGACGAACCGGCCGCCAACGGTCGCCAAGCAGCGTTTTATCCAGATGGCAATGCTTCTCGATGAAGGACGGCAAAGCGAGAAGTCCGCGCGCGTCAACAGTCGATTCCGTTTCGCCTTGTTTTGCTTCATGCGGCATCTCGCCGCTTGCGGCTTTAATATCGGCAATCGTGCCGTTCTCGATCAACAAATCATATAAACCCGTGGTCGTCCCCGTAACGAAGCCATTTTCTTTCGTAAGCCCGTTTTCCAATCGGACATTCTTCAACCAATACGTTTCATGCATGCTCCCTCACCTCTCCGTACGTATTCATTCTGCCTGAGTCAGTTCCGCTTGCAGCAATATCCGCTCGATCCCACCTTCCTACAACGTTTGATATAAATATGCTACCATGAGTAAAACTAAACGAAAAATATATATATAATTAGTTTCACTTAACTTTTTCATATAGGAAAAGGAGCCGTTTCGCACATGGACATTAGACAACTTCGGTATTTTATAGCGATTGTGGAGGAAAAGAGCATTTCAGCCGCCGCGCGAAGACTATTTCTCTCGCAACCGCCAATAAGCCAGCTATTGAAAGCATTGGAAGATGAACTTGGGGCAAAACTGGTGGAAAGAAGCGGAAAGTATTTAGAGGTTACGGAAGCCGGAAAAGCCTTGTATAAATATGCGTTGCAAATGGATCAGTTAATGGAAGAAGCGAAAGCGGAAGTGAAGGAAGTCGGAAACGGAGTAAACGGAAGACTGGCCATAGGCGTTAATACGTTTTCGGTTGCGGATTTACCCGAAATCCTGCTCCATTTTCAAAGGCAATACCCAAAGGTCACCTATAAAATACAGCAAAACGAGTCCGCGCAGCTCTGTCGATTAGTCAAAGACCGCGAAGTCGAACTAGCCTTCATTCGATTACCGCTCGGGTTGGATGAATTTTCGGTGCTGCATCTCTATGCCGAACCGTTTTATTTGATCTCGTCAAAGAAACAGAAATTGTTCGAAAATGAAGTATCGCTTGCAGACGTTCAAAACCATCCGCTCCTACTGCCAAGCACGCAGGGATTAGGCGTGCATTATTTGATTTTGGAGGCATTTTCCCGCCTTCAAATGCGCCCCAACCTTGTTGGCGAATGTTCCGACATTGCGCTCTTGATGGATTTGGTGTCATCCGGATTCAGCGTGTCGATCGTGCCGGAAACGCTGCTTAAAAGATACAAAGGATATGCAATTCATGCGCACAAAATAACCGACTCGCCTCTCATGACGGCCCCGGTCGGTTTAATATGGCTGAAGAATCACCTTTTATCCAAGACGGCGCAAAACTTTATTCAGTTCATTCAAAAGGATCTAAACACCCTTTTCCTACATGATTTAGTTGCTAAAACGCAAAAAAATGATACTATGTAATGATGGGTAAAAGACTTACAATCAACTAAACAATATAAACGCTGCATAAGAAGGAGATTATATGAGTAACGAGAATTTTTGGCTTGATTTGCCGAAGCCATTTTTTATATTAGCTCCAATGGAAGATGTCACAGACGTTGTATTTCGTCACGTCGTTAGTTCAGCTGCTAAACCCGACGTATTTTTCACGGAATTCACAAGTACGGATAGTTATTGCAACCCTGTTGGAATAGAAAGTACCCGTGGCCGGTTAATGTTCACGGAAGATGAGCAACCCATCGTCGCTCATATTTGGGGCAATAAGCCGGAATTGTTTGCTCAGATGAGCATAGATATGAAGAAGCTTGGCTTTCGCGGGATCGATATCAATATGGGATGTCCTGTGCAAAACGTTGCGTCCAATGGAAAAGGTTCTGGATTAATCCGGCATCCTGAAGTTGCGGCAGCTATTATTCAAGCAGCCAAAGCAGGCGGATTACCCGTTAGCGTCAAAACAAGATTGGGTTACACCGAGGTTGAGGAGTGGCGCGACTGGTTAACGCATATATTGAATCAAGATATAGCGAATCTTTCTATTCATCTTCGTACCAAAAAAGAAATGAGCAAAGTAGATGCGCACTGGGAACTCATCCCCGAAATAAAAAAATTACGCGACGAAATTGCTCCAAACACGCTATTAACGATTAATGGTGATATCCCCGACCGCGCAACAGGAATGAAATTGGTGGAACAATACGGCGTTGACGGCGTTATGATTGGCCGCGGTATCTTCACCAATCCGTATGCTTTCGAACAAGAACCCAAAGAACATAGTGCGAAGGATTTCCTCCATCTACTACTGTTACAGCTCGATCTTCACGATAAATATTCAGCCATCCTGCCACGTTCATTTAAACCGCTTCTTCGGTTTTTCAAAATTTATGTTCGTGGATTTAGAGGCGCAAACGAATTAAGAATTCAATTAATGGAAACAAAATCTACGGATGAGGTTCGTCGTCTAGTGAATGCTGTACTAGAGCAAGAATTGAATTGATCAACAGATCAACAATAGAGAGACCTATCAAAAGTTCAATGAACTCTTGATAGGTCTCTCTTCGTCATCCTGTTAGCGGACGCTGCTATTCATCGGATACGCCAAGCGCTTTGTTCCGTTCTTTAAACCTCTCGTTATGCGACGATACATAAGCCATTCTTGGTGCCTCGGGATCCATGTACTGTTTGGCGCTGTTAAGGGCTAAAGCTGCATCTGTGAACGCTCCTGCTATGAGGTTGAGCTTGCTTTCGTAATTGGCGAAGTCGCCAGCCCCGAATATGCCCGGCAAGTTTGTCTCCAGTTTCGGGGTGACAAATATGTTCCAGTCGTCCATATCCAGACCCCAATCCTTGATGCCCGTAAAATCGGATTTCAGCCCGTGGTTGACGATAACCTCGTCGATTTCTAACTCTCGCGAGTCACCTGATTCGATATGGGTAATCGTCACCCTTTCAATTGTCTTTCCGTTGCCGCTGTATAACTGCGAGACTTCATATGGCGTTAGCACATCGGCAACAGACTCCTTCATTCTAACAATGTTCTTCTCATGTCCGCCGAAGCGGTCGCGCCTATGCACGACTGTAACCTCAGCAGCGATATGTACTAGCTCGTTCGCCCAATCGACAGCGGAATTTCCGCCGCCCGAAATAAGGACTCGTTTTCCTCTAAAAGGCTCTAATTCCTGCACGGTATAGTGAAGATTGGTCACCTCATAGCGGTCGGCACCTTCGAGCTCCAGCTTTGCCATTCGCAGAATACCGCGGCCGATAGCCAGAATGACCGTGCGCGTCCAGTGCTTCTCCCCCGTTGCCGCCTCCAGAATGTAGGTCGAATCCGCTTGTTTCTCCAATCCGATAATATGTTGGCCGAATACAATTGTCGGATCGAACGTCTTCGCCTGCTCCGACAATTGGGCGATCAACTTCTCGCATAGGATCGGCGTAACCCCTCCCACATCCCAAATCATTTTCTCGGGATAAATAAGCATCCGTCCCCCAAGCTCGTCTTTCGCTTCTATTAACTTCGTCTTTAAATCCCGCATTCCACTATAAAAGGCAGTATACATTCCCGCAGGACCACCGCCGATAATCGTCACATCGAATAATTCAAGCTGCTCCGTCAATTGATGTCCTCCTCCAGCTGGCGTCTATAACGCCCAAACTATGATAATCATTATCAATGTAATTGTAGCTTCAGCGATGCGGCAATAACAATGGACAAAATCGACGGAGGCTTTATATAAATACAAAATCATGCTAACGATCGCAAGATATCATCGATTTTTTTGCCGTTCGATATGATTCCGTTATTCATCCAAGTTAGAAAATCAACCTCGTAAACTTGATTGTTTCTTACAGCGGGCAGATCCCGCCATTCTGGCTGCGTAAGCAGTTCCCTCTCCTTGCCTTCTGCCTGGCTATGCCACTTATCGAAAGTAATAAACAGATGATCCGCGGTTAACGTATGCAAGTCCTCTACTGAGAGATTGAACATGCCCGGTCTATTCGCTTTGGAAGCTACGCCTACTGCGGAGTGGGAGCGCAAGCCAACGTCGCCGTAGAGAACAGTCGAAACAAAACCTTGCCCTTCATCCGTATATTGAATAATGTGGTCCGCCGAGATACGCAAGAAGGCAACCGTTTCGCCTTTCATAACCTGACTGAGCGTATGACTCGCGCTCCGTGCTTTGGATTCATATTCTGAGATCATATCTTCGGCTAATTCCGTCCGGCCGAAATAATCCGCGACGGTACGAAGCAGCGTACGCCAATTTTGGGTCTCCTCGCGTAGAATGCACGTATTCGATATGCGTCTGCACTGCGAATATTGCTGTTGCTCGTAACGATCCATGAGCAAGATCAAATCCGGCTCATAACAGGAAAGTTCGTCAAAATTGCCGCCGTTTTCGTCAAAAGTCGGAATATGGCTTAAGCCTAAATAGTCTTGTTTTCCCCATTTGGAATGCCAATACTGCGCGATAGGCTGCAAATCCAGCGCGACTATGAAATCCTCCAAATACGGCGCTACTATTCGGAGTGTCCCCTTGCGGCTGCGACGATATTGTCCGGGCGAAATGCCTACCGTCTGCTTGAAACGACGATTGAAATAATATTCATTGTTGAAGCCTGCATGGAGGGCAATGTCGAGCAGCTTGTCATCCGTGCTTGCCAGCCATTTCTTGGTTTCATTAATCCTAACTTCATTCAAGTACTGGAGCGGTACTTGACCCGTTGCCTCTTTGAACAGGCGGGTATACTTCCAGCGATCAATGCCTGCAAGAGAGGCTAGCTCCTCCACGGTCAGAAGCTCGCGGTAATACTGATGAATATGCCGTATGCTAAGCTCTACCCCATGTCGCTCGCTATCCGTTCCCCCATCCTGGGCTGCAGGCGCGTTTTGGCGGAATAGAAAGAGCAAGAGCTCTTGAAATCTAACAAAACGTTGGAACTGCTCGAGCTCTCCTGTCGTCTCGCGGAGTCCATATAATTCATCAAGCAGCTCCAACGTTTTCGCAAAAGGTGCGCAGGCAAGCTCTTGCTTATTCGGCAGCAAGCTCGAAGCCGCCTCGTAGTCGCTTGTTACGAAGCACAATCGGTAATAGCTGTACATTCCTTCTTGATCAACGGATATTGAACTCCCAGGCCTTTGCAAATAGCATTTTCCTTGGCCCGTCCCGCTCGTTATAACGAGCAGTTCAAAGTTCTCCTTATCATTGTTGTCGCTGTCGTACAATTCACTAGCTTCTGCTTGATCACCAACAACATTTAAGTGGATGGATCGCAGCACATAATGGACTAAAGGTGCAGTCCCTGCTCGTTTGCACAGTTCAATATCCATTGTTCCTATCAAACCGCCTTCTCGATTGATATTCATTCTCATTTGATTTATTGTAAATCAAAAAGAGCCGTCCATCAACACTGTTGTTGAAAGCGGCTCTTTCTCTATTGCTCTTAATTGCTGCTAAGAAGCCAGCAACCGAAGCAAATCATCCATCTTCAATCCGTTGGCTGTAATAGCTCCCGTCTGCCAATACGATCTCTCTACGGGATAAACATGGCCGTTCTTAATAGCGGGAACGTTTTGCCATAACGGATCAGCCATCATTTTCTCAAGCGCCTTTGCGTTGCTCTCTTCCTCCCAAGTCCCGTTGGACGGAAGCAGAATAATATGATCTGCGTCAAGCTCGGGAATGACCTCGTTTGACAAGACGATATTGCCCTCTGTCATCTCCTCGGCGAACTTTGGTGCCTTCAGCCCAAGATCTTCATACAAGATTTGTCCAACAAACGTATTATGAGTGCCGAAAATATTAATCGATTTGTCTGCGACGTTCATCCGCAGAACAACAAGCTTTTCTTCGCCGATTGCCGCGTTCAGCTTCGCCTTCACATCAACTATACGGGTTTCGTAATCGGCTAGAACCTGCTCCGCTTTGTCGCTAAGACCAAGCAAATCGGCGATTAAAGTCAAAGTTTTGCGCGAATCCGCAAGTACGTCATCCGGCAAGCGGAACGTCGGCGCCACTTTGGAATAAAGCTTGTATTGGTCTGCATCGACCTCTCCGGCGCCGATGATCAAGTCCGGTTTGGACACAAGCATAGCTTCAATGCTGCCAGTCACGTCGAACAACGGTACATCCAGCTTTAAATAATCCTGCTTGCCCCACATTGGGTTATAATATTGCACAATAGGGGTTACCCCAAGCGCAACTAAATAATCTTCACGATAAAGAGCTGAGACTCGCTTTGGATTTGTTGGAATTTCCACCTCTCCAAAGGCATCGGTTACGACGCGCGTTTCCGTCTGAGGCGGGGCTTCGCTTGGCGCTGTGGTCGCCTGCCCAGGCTGGTCGGCATTCACCGTGGTCACAGCTTGATTGTTCGTCGAGCCGCAACCTGTCACTGTAATTATTGCTGCCGCTATTAGCGATATCCATCCTGTCTTCATAAATCCCGATCTTGCCATGATTTAATTCACTCCCAAATGTTGTATGATCTCTTGCAATACAATCCACTCATTCAAAATGATAATCATTATCAATTCGAATGACTAGATTGTAACCCGAATAGGATTGCATGCTCAATACACATTCTCAACGGCCGGCTTTATACAAACTCGTTACCTCAAATTCTCTACAAAAAAAACGCTGCCCTATTTGCTTGGCAGCGTTTAGTAAGTTCTTAGCGATCATTCGGTAGTTCTGAAGGTACAACGAGGCCATGGATTTCAAGGGATTGCTCATGCCTTAATTGTAAATCTCTCAGGAATTCAATGAATCCGACCCGAGGCTCCCAGCCTATAATCCGCTTAGCTTCGGATAAATCATGCTGCTCAACTTCATCCGGCAGAGCAATGTTATAAAGCTCCAGCAGCTTAGTGATTCCTGGAATCTGTTGTTCACACCACTCTGGCCCTAGCTTGGCGAAATGGCTTCGCACATTCTCAGGCATGCCATGGTTCGTATGGATAATCGTCCGGAACAATCCAAAAGCTTCTGCTGCAGCAGCTTCCAGCGCCATAACCGTCGCCGATGCGACGTCTCTTCGGTCAACGCCATTTCGCAATAGTCTTGCGCCGAACTCCAGGTACGGCCTAGGAATAAATTCATGATAGCGGAGCATTGCAATCGAAGCACCTGTCATCTCGTGGTAGGCTCGGCAAAGATCTTCGCCGATGACTTTGCTGACCCCGTACACAGACCCCCAGCCGTAAGCCATTGACGAGGCATAAACGATGGAACGAATGCCTTCCTTTCTGCATGCTTCGAATACATTATAGGTTCCATCTACGTTAACCGCGAATATCGTATCGTCGCTTACCGGCGGTTGATGGCTGCAATGCCATGCGGCTAAATGAATAACTCCATCCATGCCTTGCACCGCTCGCTGAACATCGGATACAGTCCTTGTATCGCAACGAATAAACTCTGCCGTTCCTTCATTAATCATTGCAGAAGGAATGACATCCGCCATTCTTACTTGATGGTCAGCTTGGAGCAATTGCCGGCAGACGGCTTGTCCTCCATTACCGGATGCGCCGGTTACGAGTACCTTCATCATTAACACTCCTTCACATTTGAGACGAGTTCTGCATTCAGACGATCTGCTAATTCTACAAGCGCGAGTGGCTCGGAGATCGAGTAGTCAGGTTGCTCCAATGCATCCAGCGAAGTTTTCGGATAACGCGTGGTCCAGTTCAGATGTACGCTCGTGATCCCAACTTGATTCGCTCCTCTTACGTCGCGAGACAAATTGTTACCAACCATGATGATCCGGTTTCGGTCTTGCTCGTCAAGCTCCATGGCAGCCATGGCGGCTTTGAACATACGCGGATTGGGCTTATCGACCTTCATCTGCTCGGAGTAGATGAGTACCTCGAAGTAATCATATAGGCCGTTTATAGTGAGCAAATTTTTGAATGATTGCGCTAAACCATCTGCTACGATTGCCAGACGGTAGCCATGTTCCGCCAACGTTCGAACCATCACATCGGCTCCTGGAATGACTTTGCCGTCAATAACCGTTCCGTGTTCGTCACGCACTTCCGTGCCTTCATCAATAATCGTATCTCCGCAATCGAAAAAAATAATGAGTTCCTTCTCTTCAGCGTTCATCATTTGGTCCCCTTCAGCGTCGAATGTTATGACAAGCTGCCCAATCATTGTCCTTGAACTTTAGACTGCTTATCTGTGAAATTCTTGAAGGAAAGGTTACTCTCCTGCTTATTAACCGAAATTCACGCCTAACTTGATGCTGAGATCCGGGCGCCGGTCGACATATTGTTCGTAGCCGTCTGCCGATTCTAGGAAAGGAACGACGGGATTGATGACTTCTTCGCAGTTAATTTGACCATTCTTCAGCATCTCCCAACATACGTCCTCAATTCTTCTCCAGCTCCAGCGCGGATAGTCCGGGTTTGGCTCGCTGCATGCGCGGGAGAAGACGATGTTGGCGTTATTGAAATGCGCTTCGCGTCCCAAATCAAGTCCTCCTTTGAAGGCACGCGCCCAGCCGACAAATGCGATGGTGCCGCCGTACGCCAATCCTCGCAACGCTTGTTGAAGCGCAAATTCGCTTGCGCTTGTCTCGATAACGACGTCCACACCTAACTTGTCCGTAGCTTTCTTCAGTTCGAGGCCCACGTCTTGATGTACAGGATCGATGGCTGCATCCGCGCCAGACCGGAGCGCAACTTCGCGACGCTTCTCGATTGGGTCGATCACGGCTACCCAACTTGCGCCTGCAAGCCGGGCCATTTGCGCGGCGATCTGGCCGATGGCACCAAGACCGAAGATGGCAACGCGATCGCCAGCACGGACATGCGCGTCGCGAATGCCGCCAAGCGCGAATTGGGCAGGGTCGAAGCAAACCGCGTTTTTCCATGACATGTTGGCCGGAACCTTCTTCAAATAATAGTTGTTAATGGCGTTAACGATATGTGTCTCTCTGACGCCGCCGTAGCAGCAAACCCGGTCACCGACAGAGTAATCCGTTACGTCCGCGCCGACTTCCGCAATGATACCGACCCATTGATTGCCGAGGTTCCAGCGTCCGAAGCCGCCGTCCGTTGCATGGTCGCTCTCCTCCCGTTTCAGGAACATCTTCCATTCTTCGTCAAAATAATCGGCTGTATGCGGGCTCTCGCCACGGAAACCGGCTAGCTCGGAACCGTGTTTCGGCGAAGCGTATTCGACTTTGACCTTGACTTCGTTCGGTTTAATCGGTTGTTCCTCGTAATCGGCGATAGCGGCTTTGCGCGGAGCGGCTGCCAGTAATTGTTTGGGCATGTTCAAGAACCTCCAATGACCGTGTGATTATTCCTTTTTCATGCCCATAGGCATCATCATGCCGTTATCCATCCCCATCATTGCAACGCTGCCGCTTGCTTCTTCTTCGTCGGTCAAATAGACTTCCGTTCCGAAGGCCGGCTCGGCATACGGATGAGTAGTACATCCTCTTGCTAATATTTGACGGTAATTGCCCGAATCCCCTTCAAATCCATCATGATCCCAAGGTACTGAGGAACGGGCATTGCAGTAATGGCATACATACGCACGGCGATACCTGTCTGTCGTGCGGTTCGGGTACGAGCGATGGAACAAATGAGAGTCGAAGAACAATACGTCCCCGGCGCTCATTGGTACGGGAATCGGCGGTGGATAGCTCTCGACCACTTTAGAAAGCGTATTCACTTGATCGTCTAGATGGCTGACATTCTCAACGCCATGCAAATCGGCGAACGCGTCAAGCGCATGAACATTGCCTCCTCCCATTCCTTCCGGAGGATATACCGGTTCATGATTGGATCCGGGCACGACCCATAAGCAGCCGTTCTCTTCATCAACCTCCTCCAGAGCAATCCAAGCGCCAACCAATGTATCCGGATGCGTGCGGATGTAGCAGGAGTCCTGATGCCAGCCCTGCCCGCCTTTGCCCGGCGGATTCAAGAACAACATGGATTGCAAAGCATAGACATCGGGTCCAATAAGCGCCTCAGTCACGTCTATAATGCGCGGGTTCAGCATGCCTCGTTCTGCGGCGGCATTCACTCGGGATAACATATGGATTCTTGTCGCGGCGGCGAATTCTTCTTTTAGAGGATCACTATTGTTCTTGTCTGCTTGTTTGCTTGGATCCAGCTGGCTTAGACGCTTTTCCTCCGCAAGCTCATACAGTTCGGCAACCTGTGAGGAATCGAGCAGTCCGCGTACAATTAGAAATCCGTCTCTATGGTACTGCTTGTATTGCTCGACGCTTACCAAATACCGATCGTCCCGTTGCTTTGACTTAGGAGTGTAAAATTTGCCCATTAAAGGTGCCTCCTTCATAGTTAACGCTTTACTCTTATTCTAAGAGAAACACTGCCTTTTCCTCCATGGAACGATTCATATAATTGGTGTGTTTATTTGATGTAGTCTTCTTGGACGATAACTAACCGGTTAGCGGGAAAATGAACGGAGGTAGCCATGGCGAGCGGTTCAGCCGTATGGCGGAACAATGGTGCATTTGAACGTTTTATATATTCGGATGGGGTGATCCCGCGAATTTTCTTGTACATTTTAGAGAAATGATGTTCATCCGAGAAACCTACCTGGAACGAAATCTCTTTGATTGTACCTTTGCCTCGCAGCATCCATTCCTCCGCTCTTCGCATTCTGAGCTCCAGCAGAAACCGCTTCGGCGACATGCCCGTCCATTCGGTGAACACTCTCGTGAAATGTCCATGCGACCAGCCCGAGCGGCTAGCGATATCGTCAATTCTGATCGTATCGGACAAATCTTCGGACATCAGATCGATCGCCTGTTGCACGTGAATCGGAAGCAGCTCTGCCGCTTGCAAGGTATAAGCATCCGGAGAAGCCAGCTCTTCCACTATCACCTGCATCAGCGCCATCAATTTTCTATGCCAATAAGGCGGCTGGCGGTTAGCGATCCACAGCATTTTTTTCAATAGACCGGGAACTAGCGGGAATTGTTCAGCCGGAAAGATCGGAGAGCCTTCAAACAAGCCTTCATATCCGGCCTCCCGGCTTCTTAGCGCCATGGATTCAAAATGAATGAACAAATGACGAACGTTTTTCTCCGAGTCAAAACGGTATTCGTGCTCTTCCCCGGGTCTTGTAACTAACAGGCAAGGTTCGTTTAAGACATAACTCTTGCCGCCTGCCGAATAAACCACGCTGGTGCCTTCAGGGAAATAAATTAATTCATAATCGGAAATCGTGCGCGGACCTAGTATATATCCCGACTGCACCCACAAATCTCCAATGCAGTGAATTTGAAGGGGAAGCTTGTCCTGAAAGGCTGTCATGGTCATCCTTCTCCTTTAGCAGTTGTTGTTCTTATTATCATATTCTTTGTTCAGCGCTAAGCCCCTTTTTATTGAGAGATCAAATAATGAGCTGAGCGAATGCGGTTGACGCCCCAAACAAAAAAACCGCAGAATATGCGGCTTCTCATCTACTATGTTTCTGTCGCTTCACTCGGCATTTTGTGCCTCGTCTATTTTTTCCTTCCTGACGATTCTTCCTTCTTCATCCTCGTCAAAGGAATATTCGTTATCGCAACCTTCGTCTTCGCACTTTAATCGGGTTGTATTTAAATGCCCTTCTTTAAATACAAAGGTTGGTTTCTTTTCCGGTTTTCCATTTCTAAGTATGTTATATTCGTTGAAATGAACGATTTGTTCGAAGACGATTAGTTTCTTTCCGCAATCACACATAGGAACTAGATAATTCATTGATGCCCATCCCTCGTTCCATTTCAGAATTGTGCCTTTATGATACGTTATATTCGCCGTGAGGGATTAATGACTTGGACATCTGTCCCTATATCTATAAACGTCCCGTAATATTCCATGTAATCAGCAAACATAAGACCCGTAAGATGTCCGCTTCATGCAGCGTTCATTCTTACGGGTCTTATGTTTGTTAAGTCCTATTTTTTCGAACGTTTCTTGGAAGAAGCTTTAACTTGTTGTTTCCCGCGTTTCACGCTGGAAACCATAACGTTTTTCTCTGTATGCGTATAATAATGCTGATAAACAGGGCAACAATGGTGTTGCTTCACTGTTTCGATATTTTGAACGACATTGATAAGCTGTGGATGGTAGTAGTTCTCGTACAAGGTAATTGGAGGATCATAAATCGTTTGGGTTGGACAATCGGGACAAAAGTTAGCTTCATTCATACTTTCTACATTACCCATGTAATAGTTACGGTTCACTGCACTTATCCCCTTCCGGTTTTTGAAATACAACTTATTGTATTCACATAACCGCAATACGGCCTGTACGCTTGACCCGTGAGGCGATCGCCCCCCATGTTTATGCGGTTTGGTGGGAGAGACAAATACCGTGTGCTTAGATTTCTTGGTTTGACATCCAATTTATCATAGTGATACTGTATACACGAGGTGATCAGAATGGCAGAAACAGCCAATAGCATGTTTGTTAATCTACCTGTTAAAGATCTAAAGAAATCGATTGCGTTTTTCGGCGAAGTAGGTTTTGAATTCAACCCGAACTTTACTGACGACAATGCAACATGTATGGTTATCGGAGAAAACATTTACGCCATGTTATTGGTCGAAGGATATTTCAAAACCTTCACTAAGAAAGAGATTGCAGATACATCCAAAGTGACCGAAGTCTTAGTCGCATTAATGGTCGAAAGCCGCGCAAAAGTGGACAAGCTAGTTGACAGCGCGATTGAAGCTGGCGGCCAAATTGCCAATGACACGCAAGATCTCGGCTTTATGTACCAGAGAAGTTTCCTCGATCTGGACGGTCACCAATGGGAAATCGGCTTTATGGATGAAAGCGCGATTTCACAGGGATAAGAATAGTTGTATGGTTTGCTTCAACATAAAAAGAGATGGTGTCTCCAGACATCATCTCTTTTTGATTTATTATTTTACGTACATGTCATTCCTCTGTATTATCGCTTGCCTCACTGCGTTTGTTGCTTATATTGGTTAATGCAAACTCCTCTTTGTCCATTCCCAACTCCGAAGCAATCTTTTTCTTGATGACCATGGCTTGTTGCAAGCTTGTTGCCCGATATTCAACGGTAGTTCCAGACGGATCTTCGAATGAATAATAGTTCTTTTTATTTGACATGACCATGTTCCTCGCTTTCGATGTACAGTTATCTAACTCATTATCTCCCCGTACGGTCATCCACATACCGATTCTTATACAGATATAGTGACAAAATTCATTTCTCTCCGTATGATTGTTATGGAATAATTTGGCGAGGATGTGTATCTATATGAAAAAGAATTCGCGTAAGTTAATGTTTGCCCTCTTGCTGTCTGTTATGATGCTATTTCAATTCGCTCAGCCGTCGGCCGCTGATGGAGAGGTCAACTATGACTTTGATCGAATTGAAGTTGTATATGCAGCTGATTTCGCTGTATATCCCCAGTATGCCGCTGCCGATCATTGGTTAACTGCTCTCGCAGGCGGAACGGACAAGCCCGTGCAAATCCTATACGGTATCGTTCATTTGTTCACAGGAGAGCGGTATATCGAAGAACAGTTTATTGGGATGTCCGGCGAGGGCGGCTCGGAGCGCTTCTTAAGCAACTCAATAAGCAATGAGTTTAATGAGTTAAATATGCGGTTGAAACAATCCTCCATCCAGTTCTGGTCTGGCAAAAAGCTTGATGACGCGACGGTCGTAAAAGATTTTAATCAGCCGATAAAGTCGGTGACCCTTGTCCAGTCCTTCGACCAGCAAGGAATATTGACGGGATATCAACTGAACGCCGCGCCACTCTATTTAATGAACAATCCTCCGGCCTCGGACTTCTTCGTCAGCTCATATAGCTCAAATCCCACTACTATGGTGCAATCTGGTGAATTAAACGGCGTGGAAGTCGAAACACAACCGGAGAAGCCAAACCTCGAAGAATCGCAGGATCTGTTGCGAGAAGAAGTATCCATTCTTTCCGCATCCGCTTCATCCGGTTCCCCCTCTACTAGCCAGCGGATACAACAAGCGGATACTTTGAAGGGACTTGGTCTCTTTATGGGAACCAATTACGGATATCAATTAGGCGAGCCTATAACTCGGGCGCAAGGAACCGTTATGCTGCTACGGCTTTCCGGCGAAGAGGACGACGCTACAGGAGTACAACTGAAGTCCAGCTTTACCGATGTAAAAAGCTCCCATTGGGCTGCTAAGTCCATTGCGTATGCGGTAAACAAAGGTTATGTCAAAGGCATTGGGAACGGTGCATTTGCTCCGGATCGTTTAATGACGGGCAAGGAATTTCTGACCTTAATCAACCGATTGCTCGGTTATCCGGGCGCAACGACTTCAACTGCGGAGGAATTGTCACATACCAATGGGTTGCTGGCAGCGGATGCCGCTTCGAGGCTTGCCAATGCCAAACCTTTCCTGCGCGGCGATATGGTCGAGGTTGTTTACGCAGCTTTGCAAACAAAGCCAGCCGGCATGAGCAAGACTTTGCTTCAATCTCTCGTCGAAGATAAAGGTTCGATTAGCGCTGAGCTCGCCACCGCCAGCGGACTGTACGTTAAGCCGAACTCGCCTGCTTACTATATTCCAAAACCGGGCAGCGATCCAATGGATTCGATAGAGCAAGCGATTCGGCAAAAGCTTAATAATAAGTGATACGTCTATTAAAACAATAACGTCTTATTTGAAACAGCCGCCTCGTCTTCTTCAACAGAAAGATCCAGACTACCGTCTTCTAACAGATGCGCCGGGTACTTCCTGTCCAACATCAGCATAACGTCCTCAATCAGCCCTTCCTCCAGTACAGAGGCTGTATTTTGCTTCAACCCTTCAAGTGTGTGTTTAACGAAATCCAAAGATTGTTTAGTCATTGATAATTCCCCCATATGATTAATAGTCGTATTCTCATAATAAAAAACACTTGCTCCAAGACTTAAAAGGAGCAAGTGTTCAACATCGCCTGAATTCAGGCCGGCATTAGAATGGATCGTCACCTACAAAAAGAATAACGTTGAATGCTGCTGCTTTCCTAATATATACCCGCTGAATAAAAGTTTGAAACACAATCAAAAAAAAAAGCCGCTGTGTGCGGCTCTCTAGTCTTTAAATAGGTTTTTGAACGTAGTTCTCGCAGATTCTCCTCTACTCTCTGACCACCTGCTCATTTTTCTGAAATCTGTGTTATCCGTGATTAGATCTATGTTGCCGATTAAACGTTTTTTGGATAACCGTTGAATATCTGGATCTACAATTTGATTGGCGATGAGACTGGCGATAGCTTCGCCGTTCATTACTTTGAAGGGCCGATCGAAAAAGGATGTCACGCCCTCAGGAATCTCTTCCGTTATCCCTAATGCGTTGTGCATTCGGGATAGATGTGTGTAAGCTTGATTCAGAGCATGTTCGCGTTCTCTCCACGTTGCAGCTGTTTGTGCCGTCCAAAGATGAGGCATGAGCGAATTAGAGCAGTTCAAGTTGTTGAATGCGGTCCCCAACCATTTGGGGTAAGGAGCATATTGACGTTCCATAAGAAAGCAAAGATTAATGATGTCACGGACCAGGCGTGAAGCGATAATAGCCGATCCCAATTCGTCGCCGATATAACCCGAACGGAGCATCAGATGTTCTTCTTGACCAATGCGCTGCCAACAGGATCCCATCAAGTACAACCATATATCGCTAGGATAATATTCGAATTGTTTGCGTAATGCGGACAGTTGACCATGATCGTCCCTGTAAACTTCCCCGCGTGTTATTTCGAGCAGCGACTGCGAGGGAAACGTTAGCCAATCCACTAGTTCTAATTGTGCGTCTTGGTTAACAGCAAGGTAACTTTCGATGAACATTGGCACCGTAGTAATGACGGTCTTCTCTATATCGACGGGAAAACCATAGAATCGTTCCGGAGCTCGCTCGCGAAGCGTTGATTGGATTTGGTCGGAGTAACCGAAATCTGAATGGTTAAGAAATAAGTAAACCCTAGGCACCCAATCGTGATCCGTAGACATTTCCGTATCATAACCGAGAACTTCGCTGCCGGGACCCATTAATGCCGATGAGTAAGACAACAAAGGGTATTGGTCCATCATGAAAGGCTCAATGATTTCCATATGAAATCGACGGCATAATTCTATTCCTTTAACAAAAGACATGATCCATCCTCCAGTTTTTGCAACAGCTCGCTGCGATTCACCAAGGCGCAACCCGAGGCGGCAGCGGATCAACGGTAAATGCCATCCGGTCGCATAACCGGTTCATTAATTCAAGCTTCACGGCTATGTATGCGGGGTCGTGCCACAAGTTGTTGAATTCGTCAGGATCGTCTTCCAGATCGTAAAGCTCCCCGAGCGAATCCCCGTGATAAACGACAAGCTTATGGGTGGCGGTACGGAGCATGGTCGCCCAAGCAGAGCGCTGATTATGCTTGAAATTAGCATCATTGGATTCGCAATAAATATCTTCCCGGTGCAGGGTATCTATATTAGCGGATAGATAAGGCCACAGTGACTTCCCTTGCATCCCTTCGTACACTTTAATGCCTGCCGCGTCCAGCAGCGTTGGAGCCAAATCCACCAGTTCAACCAGTTGCTTGTTTCGCCGACCGCCTTGAATATAGCCGGGCCAGGATACGATAAGCGGCACGCGTACGGAACATTCGTAGAAATGCGGTCCCTTCAAATACATCCCGTGATCTCCAAGCAGTTCACCATGATCGGACATAAACACGACTATCGTATTGTCCAGCTGTCCGCTTTGCTTTAGTGCTTCCAGCATTCGGCCGACCTGCTCATCGATCAGATCCACCATAGCCCAATAGGCTGCCTTCAATAACCGGTGATCGTTGTTGTCCATCTCTGAGAAAGGCAGATGGCCTTTCATGCCATAAGCGCCTTCATGATCGATCCTCTGGTATAAGGGTTTTCCTTCAAGCTCGCCTTCCTTATATTTCGGAAGCGGGATTTCGTCAAGTCTAGCGAGATACTTGTCCAGATATGCTTTAGGCGGGTCAAATGGATGATGAGGGTCAAACATATTGCATATAAAAAACCAAGGTTTATCGTAATCTGCGTTCGTCTCTATAAATTGTACGGCTTTTTCCGCGCACCATGTCGTCTGATGGTCTTCCGCATCAGGGCCGGTCTGCACATGCTTGGAACCTTCGATATGCGGCGCTTGGAATGTCTTTCCTTTCTGCTTCAGCCACTGGGTATATTCGTTAGTCGGCCATTCGGACATCGGATGATGGGACCAGAAGAACTGATGGAAGCCATCGTCGATCCGTCTCTCGGTTGCGCTATTTACCGATGGATGGCAGGCCGATAGATGCAGCTTCCCGGACAATCCGCAAGTGTAGCCCTCATCCGCAAGCAACCGTGAAATCAGCTTTTCATCCGCAGGAATGTTTTGCCCGTTAGCCCTGCATCTTGTCGTTCGAGGATACCGGCCGGTCATAAAGCTGGAACGGCTGGGCGTACATACCGGACTTTGGCAATAAGCATGATCGAATTGAACGCCAGTCCGGGCAAGAGAGTCAATATGAGGCGTGTTCACCCACTCGTTACCGTAACAACCTAAAGTGTCGTATCTCTGTTGGTCCGTACATATCCATAAAATGTTAGGCTTGCCGCTTGTCATTTGCACGCTTCCCTTCTGCCATGATCGCAATATTGGAAATTACATATGTACATTAGAATACTACAAGGTATAAGTTGGAAAAGAAAGGGAGCAGAGACTTAGATCTGCTCCCTTTCCTATTTATCTGGTCTCTCGATGAAGCGTCATTTTTTTATGGGAAGGACAATATTTGCTAAGCTCCAGCCGGCTCGGATTATTTTTCTTGTTCTTCATCGTCGTGTAATTGCGGGCACCGCATTCCGTACATGCTAATGTAATGATCACTCGCATGATGATTCTCACCTGCCTTTATCATCATGGTATGTATGGGCTGAACCTTGTGATCAGCACGAAATAAAGAATATGCCGAAATTCATCAACATTTATATTTATGCATGAGCCAAGTTGTGTTATATTACTTAAACTGCACAGTCGATCATCAGGAGGAATAGGAATTGCAAGCAACATTGAAGCGAACACTCGGACTATGGTCTATTGTCATGCTTGGACTAGGCTATATGGCTCCGATGGCTTTGTTTGATACTTTTGGAATTGTATCGGGATCCACCGATGGACATGTGCCTGTCGCGTACGCGATTGCTCTTGTCGCCATGCTGTTCACGGCCTTCAGTTACGGAAGAATGGTAAAGGTCTTCCCAAGCGCAGGCTCCGCTTATACGTATACCCAAAAAACAATGAACCCCCATTTAGGTTTTCTGGTAGGCTGGTCCTCCTTGTTAGATTATCTGCTTCTCCCTATGGTCAATGCGCTGCTGTCGCAAATTTATCTTTCAGCGATTTTTCCCGAGGTGCCGCCATGGATCTGGGTTGTAGCTTTTGTACTTATCATTACTTGCGCGAACATATGGAGCCTCACTTCTATTGCTAAATTCAATACCTTATTGGTTCTTTATCAAGTGTTAATTGTCGTTATTTTTATCATTCTCGCGGTTCGGGAGTTAATGAACGGTGAAGGGTATGGCAGCGTTCTTGCTTCGGGACCTCTATATAATTCGGATATGCGGATTTCTTCCTTGGTTATTGGCGCAACGGTATTGTGCTTCTCCTTCCTAGGATTTGATGCGGTAACCACGTATTCGGAAGAAACGCCAAATCCGTCTTCGACGATTCCTAAGGCGATTTTCCTTACGGCTCTTATTGGCGGATTGTTATTTATTATCGGATCTTATTTTGCTCAAGCGCTCTTCCCTGATGTCACCAGCTTTAATGATCCTGACGCGGCATCGCCTGAGATCGCCCTTTATGTAGGCGGTAAAATCTTTCAGTTGTTCTTTCTCGCCGCTTCACTCGCTTCAACCGTAGCATCGGGACTGTCCTCGCATGCAAGCGTCTCCCGTCTACTGTACGTAATGGGGCGGGATAACGTATTGCCAAGCAAATTATTCGGATATGTGCATCCTCGCTTGAGAACGCCTGTCCTGAATATTATTATCGTTGGTCTGCTCGCCATGACCGCCGTATTTTTTAATTTGGAGACAGCTTCTTCTTTCATTAGTTTTGGAGCGCTGATTGCATTTACGTTCGTAAATCTGTCCGTGATTGTACACTATGCGTGGAGAAAGAAAATGTATTCAACCGTAACCGGCTTTTTCTCTCATATCGTAATTCCAACAATAGGCGCGGTGTTCGTGTTTATTCTCTGGTTTAACCTGGAGCGCAACTCCTTTATGCTTGGCCTGAGCTGGGCAGCCTTAGGGATCATCTACCTCCTGTTTGTAACGAAAGGATTCAGAGTCAGACCCGGCAACATTCAATTTGAAGAAGCTGGCGAGTCTCCGAGAATCGACGTTCAAGCGAAATAAATAACTTATGCAAAAACTCCTGCCGAACGAATCCGGCAGGAGTTTTTGCATAACTCAGATCGTAAGCTCATTATCCGATTTCATTCGAATAACTTCCTGTAATAATCGTTGGAGAACAGCGGCAAACACGGCGATCACCATGGAGGCGAAAATAATGATCGAACCAAATGGCATAAAGCTTGGGGGATCCACGTTCTTCGCCATGAGATAATACAGCGGCATACCTAACAGGTAGATCGCACTGATGGAGATCGCGCAATATTTGATGTTCTTTAAAGCATTTACGGATAATACCGAGAACGCTTGGTTCTTATCCATATAAGTTAAAAGCTTATACGCTTGATACAAAGCCATGTAGAAAGGAATGGCTGCCGCATACATATCGATCATAACCAAAGATTTCAAATAAGTCATGTCGGGGTACGATTCTGCGGCAAAATTCCCGATCCTAGGCACAAGGAATATACAAAATGCAAGAATTGGAATTCCAATTACAATATCGGCTAGTTTCAAAAAGAGTGTTGTTCCCCGTCCCATCAAG
This sequence comes from Paenibacillus glycanilyticus, assembly GCF_030161375.1. Classification (GTDB taxonomy): domain Bacteria; phylum Bacillota; class Bacilli; order Paenibacillales; family Paenibacillaceae; genus Pristimantibacillus; species Pristimantibacillus glycanilyticus_B. The sequence goes on along the minus strand of NZ_BSSQ01000019.1, from coordinate 233,407 downwards.
AGCACCTCGCTAATCTTAATAAAGATACTCTAACACAATTATTTATTGTTTCACAGTAAATTTGCATCGTATTTTATGAGATTATTATTGTCAGATTATAAATAAGCACAAAAAAGGAGCATTCCTCCTGAACGAGTAATGCTCCCTCTTTAACCTGAACCTTAATATTACTTGCTTCAATTTCGAATCAGGCCGTCTCTGATGGCCCCATTCCGTCCGGCCCATCAACGATGTCGATTACCCCGACGGCAATAATGGATACTGCGGCTGCTTTGCCGAGTTTCTTGGCTCCGTCTTTAATGAGCTGCTTATCGTTTTCCTTTATGCCCGTTACTACGTCTTTGCCGCTCTCGACTACATACTCGATTCCTTGGCCAGCGCCTCTAACCGTCGTCTTGACGGCATTTCCCAGATCATTTAATCCGGTCTTTGCCTGATGGTTATCCGAAGTTATGATTCCGGCTCCTACATCCCATACGCCGCTCGCCGCTTGGCCTGCGAGTTCACCGGTCTTTGCCGTTACTCTTTCCACGTCATTGCCGATCTCTTTTATATAATCGCTGCGAACAAGCTCTCCGGCAACGCGCACAGTACCTCCAAGTACTCTGCCCGTAACATCGCCCGCCAGCTTTCCAATGCCTTTAAGCAGATCCATATTCGAACACCTCCTTATGTTAACTTATTCTACAATTGATTTTTCATTTTATCCTCCGTCTCCAGATGTAGAACCTGAAGAAATTTCTTGATATTAACCTTGCGTTTCTCCTGCGGACCTTTCTCGTCGATTTCCCTCATCTTAAGGCGCACATCTTCGAAGTCGAAATACAGCGGCGCGTAATGCTCGAATTTCGGGTGACTGTAATCCGTAAGCCCGATGCTCGCCAGGTTGGATAAAGCAGCGATGACAGTCCGGCGAACCCGTTGTTCGACCGCTTTCCCTTCCTTCTCAAGATCGCCGCCCGCCGGCTTGCTTGCCCGGGCACTGGCTTCGAACAGCGTTTTGAGCTGCGGGAAGCCTGCTCCCCCTCCCTGCTGCCGCGTGCTTAACCATGACAACATCTGGATGATATCGTGGCTGCCGCTTTCCCCGATAATCCCCATGTCCATTAAGATCATGCGAACTATTTCTTTGGCATCGCGTTTCTTCCGCATGCCAGCAGGTTCGGATTGGAGATCATCAAGCTTGGCAATGGATTGCTTGATTTCCTTCAAATACCGGGCCATTCGCGATTGCTCGCTTACTTTGCCAAGCACGGCGTTGACCTCCACCCGGTTAATCGGCTTGTGAATATAAAACTCAATGCCCGCTTGATAAGCTTTGCCGATCATTTCTTTGTTCTCGATCTGGGAGATCATCACATACTTGCCCTCGTAGCCTTCCTGCTTCAGCCGGGCAATGGTTTCGATTCCGTCCTGGTCCGGCATTAATAGATCGATAAGTACGACATCGGGGTTCTCGTCAAGGACAAGCCGCTTTCCTTCAACGCCGCCGGCCGCCAAGCCAACTACTTCGCCAACGCCGTCTTTCTCGATAATCGTCTGGAGCATTCTTCTGCTTACCGCATCGTCGTCGACAATACAGAATGATAGCATCGGCTTACACTCCCTTCTTCAACTTAGCGGTTGGAAACATGGCGGCGAAAGTCGTTTCAGAGCCCTTTCCCGGTTCCGTCAGGTGGAGTCTGCCCGTGAACGAGCTGACAATATCTCGAACATGCGAGAGTCCGATGCCGGTTGCCGCTACGCCTTCCTGATTGAATTTGGTCGTAAACCCGGGCTCAAACACCATATCTTGATCCTGCAAGGCGATTCCTGTCCCCGTATCGCTAATGATAAACACAGTATCCTCATTGCGTTCTAATACGCGGATGCGTATCGTTCCCAGCCGGTCAATGGCTTCAACCGAGTTGGCCGCCAAGTTGTTAAGCACGGTAAGTAGCGGAATGTAGTGAAGAGTCTTGTAATCGATGCCGATATCCTTCTCAATCCGAATGTCTTTCTTCAGCATCCGGCTGTATTCGCCGTTTGACTTGCCCACTAGCTCGACGATCTCAGTTAAAGACATTTCCGGTGCGCTCTCGAGGTCAACCAGCTTTGTCAGCCCCGCCAGAATACGCTGCGAATCCTTCTTCACTTCGTGAATTTGCTGCGTAATTTCAAGAACGGTTCGGCTGTGTTCGTTATGCCCTTCCTTGTTCAATTGACTGTACAGAGCATGGCTCTTCGCGGTTATTTGTTCGATGACATCCATCGATTTGCGCAAATAGAAGGCTTCGCCATAAAGTCCGCTGCCAACATTAATCATTTGCTCGATCCGTTTGTGCTGCTCGGCGTGAACGCTTCGCATTTGATGCACGGCGATGCTGCTGTAGATACCCGTCGTAAAATAACAACGCACCACGGCGATACCCGATATGAGCAACCACTGATTCGATTGAAAATACGGCAGTCCAAACGTCACGCTGCGCATCAGCAGTTCCGCTTCATTGGAAACCATGTCGATCAGCGACACGCACGCACCGAGTATGAGCGGATTCCACTGTTGCAATCGGCGTTGAATCAGCGCTATGCCGGATCCGAAGACAATGTAATAGAGCATGGCCGGAAAATGCGTCTTCAGGCTATCCGCGAGATAGAACGAGCCTGCCGAAGCGGCTCCGGCTCCGTCAAGCGATATCCGAAACAGCATAACCGTCGCGCCAACGTATATTCCCATTCGCCAATAAGACAGATGGTTCATTAATAGAAGCAAGAACAGAAAGACGCTGCTGCCAAGTCCAAAACGAAAGACTTCGCCCATGAACGGGTTGATCTTGAATTCCCCGGCAACCGCCACTACGATAGCAAACACGGTGATCTGCATACTTTCGGATTTAGAGATGGCCATAGGAATGACTCCTATCCGGGAGTTTTAAGGCCGTTTACCCCCATTTATTTTCGAGACGCCTCGCCGCAAGCGACAGCGCGTAATTGACTGCGAAATACATCATGGCTATAAGCGCAAGAATGGGTATCGTATAATTGTAATTTTGCGCGATAACAATCTTCGAATTGTGCATCAGCTCAGGCAGCGATATGACGATGGCGAGCGACGTATCTTTGAGCAGAGAGATGAATTGGCTCACGATCGGCGGCACCATACGCCTGAGGCCCTGAGGGAGCACGATATGCCAGACCGTTTGCGTGTAAGTAAGACCTGAGGAACGGGCTGCTTCGACCTGTCCTCTCGGGATGGAGTTAAGGCCGCTGCGCACGATTTCCGAGATCATGGCAGCTTCGAATAAGGCCAGACCAACAATAGCCGAGCTCATGACGCTTAGCTTGATACCGACATCCGGCATCGCGAAATAGGTGAAGAACAAGATTAATAGCAGCGGCAAATTGCGGATAAACTCGACGATCACGCCGAGGATGCGGGATACGACCGGAATTCGCATATAGCGAAGCGTTCCGGTAATGCTGCCCAGCACGAAGCTCAGCACGATTGCCACGAAAGCAACCCAGAGCGTAATGCCGAAGCCTTTCAATACGAAGATGAGATTATGGTAAGTAAAAGCACCAGCAATGTCCATCCGCCAATCCTCCTAATCGTTCAGACTTTTTTATTCGTTCTTAGCCAGCTTTCGTTCTAGCTGCAGCGCCGCGAAGCTTAAAGGAAGGGTCAATACGAGATACAAAACCGCGACGAAAATATAGGTGTCGAACGTTGCGTAGGTCTTGCTTGCCACCTGATCGCCATAATACATGAGGTCAAATCCGGCGAAAACGCCAAGAATCGACGAATTTTTAACGAGGTTAATGAATTGGTTGCTAAGCGGCGGAATGACGATTTTAATCGCTTGCGGAAGCACGACATGCCGCATCGTCAGCATGTACGTTAATCCCGATGCTCTGGCTGCCTCCGTCTGTCCCGATGGGATGCTCATAATCCCCGCCCGGATCGCTTCGGCAACAAATGCGGCGGTATAGACCATAAGCCCGGCCGTGCCGCAGATGAAGCCGCTTAACGTGACGCCAAGCGAAGGCAAGCCATAATAAAAGACAAACACGACCAAGAGCAGCGGGATATTCCGCACAAACTCGACGTAAGCTGTCCCGATCCACCTGAGTGGCTTGACCGATGAAATGCGGAATACGGCAATGATAGTCCCAAGAGCGAAGCTGCCGACTAGCGCCAAGATACTCGCCCAGATCGTGTTGCCAAACCCTTTCATATAAATTCCGAAATGATCCGTAAATATCGATAGGTCAGGCATGTAATCCCCTCCGTTATTCCAGATATGCAGAAGATGGGTGGCTTAGCGCCACCCATCCCGGTCCTTGCAGACTTCTATTCACCGGACGGGGACTTGCCGATCCATTTCTCATAGATCTTGTCGTACTCCCCGCTGTCATGCAGCTTCTTCAGTCCTTCGTTCACGCTGTTCACCAGATCCGTCTCGCCTTTCTTGATCGCGATGCCGTACGGCTCGTCAGTGAACGGCTCCCCGACCACCTCATAGCCGGGATCCTGGACGGCCATGCCGTACAAAATCGCGTTGTCGGTCGTCAGCGTATCCCCTTGACCGGCCTTGAGCGCGCTGAACGCATCCTGGTAGTTGTCGAACTCCAGGATCGTCGCGTCCGGTACCTTTGCTTTGATGTTGTCGACGGATGTCGAACCTTTTACGGCTAATACTTTTGTACCTTTTTTGATGTCGTCAATGCTCTTGATTGGACTTCCTTTCTTCACCAGAAGGGACTGGCCGGCCTTGAAGTACACGTCGGAGAAATCGACTTCTTTCTTGCGGTCTTCCGTAATCGTCATCGTAGCGATAATCATATCGATATCGTTGTTGTTGAGCATCGGGATGCGCGTCTTGGAAGTAACTTCCTTCAGTTCGATTTTGGTCTCGTCACCGAGGATCTCCTTGGCCAATGCCTTGGCGATATCTACGTCGAAGCCTTCAACGTTGCCGCTTGCAGGATCCTTCAGGCCAAACAGCTTCGTGTCGTATTTGACGCCAACAACAAGTTTGCCTCGGCTCTTTATTTCGCCAAGCGCTGAGGACGCTTCGGAATTCGAATCCCCGTTAGCGGTATTGCCGTCCCCTGCCCCATTATTGCCGCATCCGCTCAATAGCGCGGTAGCAAGGAAAGCCATTGCGATGCCTACCGTCATCCAACTCTTTTTCTTCATTGCCTCTTAACCCCTTTCAAACATCGAATAATTAATGCCATTAATGGCGTAGCACGCGATTGAGAAACAAACGCGCCCTCTCTTCTTGAGGCTGTTCGAAAAATTGCTCCGGAGGAGAAATTTCAACAATTTGCCCTTTGTCCATAAAGACGACGCGGTCCGCGACTTCCCGCGCGAATCCCATCTCGTGCGTAACGACAACCATTGTCATCCCGTCATGCGTCAAAGTTTTCATGACATCTAGCACTTCGCCGACCATCTCCGGATCAAGCGCGGAGGTCGGCTCGTCGAAGAGCATGATCTTGGGCTTCATGGCAAGCGCCCTGGCGATCGCCACCCGCTGTTGTTGACCGCCGGACAATTGTGAAGGATACGCGTTCTCCTTGTCCGCGATCCCGACTTTCTCTAAGTACATCCTGGCCGTGTCCGCCGCTTGCGGCTTGGGGATCCCTAGTGCCTTAATTGGAGCCAGCGTAATATTATCGATCACTTTCATATGGGGATACAGATTGAAATGCTGGAACACCATGCCAATTCCCCGGCGCAGCTTATTAATGTCGGTTTTACTATCGGTGACATCGACTTCGCTTACGATGAGACGGCCGCTCGTAATCCCCTCGAGCCGATTGATGCAGCGTAGCAGGGTGCTTTTTCCCGAGCCGGAAGGCCCAACCACAACGACAACTTCACCTTGGGCGATTCGAAGATCGATGCTCTTAAGCACATGAAAGTCGCCGAAATGCTTCTCCACTTGCTGAAATTCAATCAACGTCATCCCCCCTTTCCGTATTAGACAACTATAACGAAAACCTACGGGATCCTAACCAATCCGATATTTTTTTCTACAATTTTTGATTAAAACTAACCCAACATCCACCTTTAAGACCATAATCCCAGACGTCAAATAATCGGGTCTGGGCGATGTCCTACCATCGTCTCGTTTTGCTGGGAGCGAGTTCCAAAATGAATTTGATGCGTCTATAATGTTCCCTATGACAAACGCATTTCAAGGTTTTCATGAGGTGGTGATTGGCTGCAGTACCAAAATACCGTGATGGGAGGCCGAAAACGATGACAAAATACCGAGCATTGTCGATGTGTCTATTGCTTCTAGTTTTCATGGTTACCGGATGTTCTAGCGGGTCTTCATCCAACAGCAAAGTGAAAACGCTTACCCTTTGGTACTGGAACCGGAGTCTGGACGATAACTTGATTAACGAGGTCCAGAAGCAATTTCCGGGCATTCGAATCAACGCCCAAAAGATCGGGGGCGACTTCAAATCCAAGCTCAAGACGACGCTTGCTGCAGGCGGCGGCGGCCCGGATATCGTAGCTTTTAACGATTGGGTCACTGAGCTGTTCCCTAGCGCCGACCGATTCTACAACTTGTACGATCTCGGAGCGAAGGACATCGAGAAGGATTACTTGGACTGGAAATGGCAGCTTGGGGTCACGCCTAAAGGCGAAATGATCGCGATGCCGATCGATACGGGGCCGACAGCTCTCTTTTACCGGGCGGACTTGTTTAAGCAAGCCGGACTGCCTACCGATCCCGAAGAAGTTCATCGGATGATGGGCACTTGGGAAGATTACTTTGCCGCGGGCGAGAAACTTCAAAAGGCGTTAGGCGGCAAAGTGAAGCTGCTTGACAATATCGGACAGGTATATAACCAGATCAATTCGCAGTCGGATAAAGTTTATTTTGATAAGAACGAGAATTTCATTGGCGAAGATCCTTCCTCTTCTATGAAGAAAGCTTGGGACCTCGCGGTAAAAGCATCGCAAATGAACCTTCTGGCAAATGCGGGCACGTTCTCTACAGAGTGGAATGCGGCGATGAACAACGGCAAGATCGCATCGTTTGTTGGCGCCGTATGGAGTAAACAAATTTTGATGGATGCCGCTCCTGATACGACGGGCAAATGGCGTGTTGCCAGAGCGCCTGGCGGAGACGGCAATAACGGCGGATCTTTCCTTGCCATTATGAAAACAAGCAAATATCCGAAGGAATCTTTCGAGGTGATGAAGTGGCTCTTGAATCCAGATAACCAAGAGACTAGCTTCAAGACCCTTAATCTGTTCCCTTCCGCAACAAAGGCTCTTGATTCAGATGCCATGAAGAACAAAGAAGAGTTTTTCGGCGGACAAGCAACCGGCGAGATCTTTACCGAGTCCGCGCGCAACGTGAAGCCTTCTTATTTCGGAACGAAATATTCCAATTTGAACGGAATAGTGAACCGCGAGCTGTCATCGGTTGCCCTGGAAGGCAAGAACCCCGATAAGGCTTGGAAAGATGCGTTAGCCAGAGTGAAGAAGGAGCTGCTGCGTTAATACCATCCCGGCAATGGAGGTAGAATCTTATGAGTCAACCGTTACAGCAACGTACTCAATTCGATCCCGGCAGCTCCTTGCAGGTCCCGGAGCGCAAGCGTGGATTGGCAACTGAAATATGGAAGCACCGAAAGCAATACTTGGCCATTTCTCCTTTCTATATCTTGTTTGCCGTCTTTGGCTTATTCCCGATTCTGTTCTCGATGTATCTGTCCTTCCAGAAATGGGACGGTATCGGCGTCATGACTTTTAATGGCGTTAATAATTATCAATTTATGGTCACCGATCCCGAATTCTGGAAAGCGGTAGGCAATACGCTTCTAATCTGGATTTACTCGACCATCCCAATGTTGTTCTTTGCTCTTATTATTGCGTTTCTGCTGAATGCGTCGTTCGTGCGCTTCCGCACCTTCTTCCGAATCGGTTACTTCTTGCCCAACGTCACTTCGCTCGTTGCGGTAGCCATTGTGTTCAGCACCGTATTCTCCAACAATTACGGGCTGCTGAACTACATCCTGTCCCAGTTCGGAGCAGACCCGGTGGAATGGCTGAACAAAACCTGGGGCATCCAGCTCGCGGTATCCATCATGGTGATTTGGCGCTGGGTTGGGTACAATGCCATCATCTATTTAGCAGGTCTTCAGAGCATTCCTACCGTTCTCTATGAGGCTGCCAAAATAGACGGAGCGACCGGCATCCAGTCGTTCTTCCGCATTACGATCCCGAATTTGCGGCCGATCATTCTCTTTACCGTCATTACTTCGACCATCGGAGGCATGCAAATCTTCACCGAACCGCAGGTGCTCGTCGGCAACGACGGCGGCGTTAGCGGCGGAGGCTTGACCATCGTTCTCTACCTGTACCGGGAGGCATTCGTGAACAATTACTTCGGCTACGGTTCTGCCGTTGGCTGGGGCATGTTTATATTGATTGCTCTAATCTCCCTTATTAACTGGCGGGTAGTTCAGGGCGGCGGTGCCAAAGATGAATAAACGAGGTGATACGCATGGTTAAGAGGAAATCTGCTCTTCTGCTCTATGTCGGGCTTTTTATCGGACTAATTGTTTCTATCTTTCCTTTTTACTGGCTGGCCGTCATGGCCACGCGTACGACAGCGGAGATTTACAGCTTCCCGCCCAAGTTTTGGTTCGGGACGCATCTGATAGACAATTTGACGCGGGTATTCGATAGCGTGGATTTCGTCGGCGCATTTCTCAATTCGCTGTTTGTGGCTACCTGCAGCACCGTACTAGTGTTGTTTTTTGATTCACTGGCGGGGTTTACTTTCGCTAAATTCAACTTTCCGGGCAAAAAGTGGCTCTTTGTCCTGTTGCTCGCCACAATGATGGCTCCGTCGCAGCTCTCGCTGGTGCCTTCCTTCGTCATTATGGCGAAGTTCGGATGGGTAGGTTCTTTCAAAGCATTGATTATTCCCGGCATGGCCAATGCATTCGGCATCTTCTGGATCCGCCAATACGCGCAGGAATCCGTTCCATCCGAATTGCTCGATGCCGGACGGATCGATGGTTGCGGTTTCTTCCGGCTCTACTGGAACGTATCCCTCCCTATCCTTCGCCCGGCGCTATCCTTCCTGGGAGCCTTTACTTTCATCGGTTCCTGGAACGATTATCTCTGGCCGCTGATCATCTTGAATGACGAAAAAAAGTTTACGCTTCAGGTGGCGCTATCCTCCCTGAACGGTATTTATGTCACCGATTATGCCATGATCGTAGCGGGAACGCTGCTCGCGGTTATTCCGCTCATCGTCTTGTTCCTGTTCGTCAGCAAGCAGTTTATTTCCGACATTGCGGCTGGCGCGATCAAGAGCTGATTCATTTAACCAAAGAAACGCTGCCAAGTCATTTGGCAGCGTTTCTCTTTGATTACTTCCATGTTCCCCTAATTTTTTCAGCCTCTGCTATCATTCTATTCATTAGCTCAGACACCGTAGGGATATCGTGAATGAGGCCAATGACTTGACCTGCCCAGCCGAATCCTTCTTGTTCCAGACCTTCATAAATCCAGCGTTTGTTAACCTCTCCGCTTATCAGGTTTCTCAGTGCTTCATAATTGGGGGTAGCGCGTTCAGTTTCAAGAATTTTCTCGGCAAATGGATTGCGCACGACTCTTGCCGGAAACCCGATGGATGCTTTAATGATCGTTGTGTCTGCTTCAGATCGTTGCACCAACGCGGATTTATAAGAATCGGATGCGTCCACGCATTCTTGCGTAGCTATAAACCGGGTACCCATCTGAATTCCTTCTGCCCCAAGAGCATGGGCTGCCATCCATCCGCGTCCATCTCCAATCCCGCCTGCGGCAATGACGGGAATCCGAACCGCATCAACAATAGAGGGTACTTGAATCATGCTTCCTATACCGTCGCGTCCAAGATGCCCCCCGCCTTCATTGCCGACCACAATAACCGCGGATGCACCAAGCTGTTCCGCTTTTTGCGCTTGCCTTCTTGAGGAGACGAGCACCAACGATTTGATGTTGGTTGATTCCAATCGTTTAAGAATCGCAGTTGGATCGCCGCCTGTAACAGATACAACGGGGATGTTCTCTTCGGCAATGATCTCCAGTCGTTCTGTGCCAACCTCGCCATGAACCCCCATTGCCAAATTTACGCCGAATGGCCGGTCCGTTAAGGCGCGTGCGCGATGAATTTCCTGCTTGAGGCTATTGGCATCCGGAAGGCTCATCGCCGTGATTTGTCCTAACCCGCCGGCATTGGATACGGCTGCGGCAAGATCGGCATAACCTAAATAGGCAAGTCCGCCTTGAATAATCGGATAACGGATTTGCAGAAGTTCGGTCACGCGAGTGTTCCAATTCATTCTCTGCTTCCCTCCTGGTCTTCCCGTTGGCTGCTTCTCCAGCTATTGAAAAAGGCTTCAGGATCATTCAGCGACCAATCGATGGACGGCCTTTGCCATCGCGTCACCGTGGAGCCATTAATACCAAATAGTTCTCCTGTCATCGCTTCATCCGATTGCTGCAGAAGGCGTTCAACGAATTTCGCCACATGATCCGGGTCTCCTATCTTCCAATAAGAAGGGAAAGGTTCTTGACGGCGGGCGTATTTTTCAGTGAGATGCTCAATCACTGGACGTGTCATATCCGTTAGCGCAGCGGGTGCAATGGCGTTTACCCGAATACGATGATGTCTTAGTTCATCTGCGAGAGTCCATACCAGTCCCAATATTCCGGCTTTGGCAGCGCTATAGTTCACTTGTCCGACTGATCCCTTGAGTCCGGCTGTTGAAGTAACCAATAGGATATCGCCACCTAGACCAGCCATATAGGGCAATACCCGGCGAATGCAATAGAAAGCTCCGTTTAGATGGACATCAATCACGGAGTTCCATTCTTCGTCCGTCATATTTATGCATTTGCGATCTTGCAAATGACCCGCATTATGGACCAGAACATCAATCGAACCATATGTCCCCACGATTGCGTCAATCATCGCCGTCACTTGGACGGGGTTTGCGACATTCGCGCAAAAGCCTGAAGCTTCTCCTCCGCTCTGTTGAATTTCTTCAACTACTCGGTCAATGCCGGATTGCACCGTTCCGTTAACAGCAACCCGATAGCCGCTTTTTGCCATCTCTAGAGCTATGCTTCGTCCAATTCCTCTGCTAGACCCTGTAATTAATGCGGTTTTATTCAATGTCCAAATCTCCTCTCGCGGTGAAGCATCCACTAGCGATTAACATACCGTCGTCCCCTACAACCTTGACGTGAATCGCTTCATTCGAGGATTCAAATTCGAAGGACGCAACCGATTCCGATAAAAGCGGGTTAAGGAAGGTCATCCTAGTGGACTCAAGCCAGTGGGTTGGATTTTCTCTTAAATAGATAGAATGGGCCAACCCCATGATATACATGCCGTGTGCGATTGGACGATTGAAACCGGCTGACTTGGCGCTTCAACATCATAATGAATAGCAGCCGAATCTTGAGCTGCATCGCCATAATGCCGGATCGCATCCAAGGTTATTTTTTGCTTCATGAAGGATCCCCTATCGTGATTAATACCGTTTCTGCCGTCAAGATCGGTTTGTCTTTGCAGGTGCATGTAAGTGTATGAGTAAGCAACTCCAAGTTTCCGCTTCGACCGGACTTTGTTTCGACTTTAGTTAACGTCAACACGCAATCTAGCTGTGAGCCTGCCGTTAAGGGGGCGTTATAGGCAAAAGATTGTTTGCCGTGAATGTAGGTTGTCTTAGGGTCAAGCCATGGGACGTCTGCTATCTTCCAAAACGTAATTGGCATCGTAGCCGGAGCAATCCATGCGTCACGAATTTGCTGTAAGGGAGCTTCGATGCTTTGCGAATAAGCGATTACGGCCTCCAACGTAAGGTGATACGTGAAAGTAATTTGGATCACTCGGCCGCCTCCACCAACGTTGCCAGCCCCATTCCCCCGCCAATACCAAGCGTCGCGATTCCGCGTTTATAAGGTTTTCGTTGCATCTCCGCAAATAATCGCGTAACTAGAATCGCCCCGGATGCGCCGTAGGGATGGCCTAGAGCAATTGCGCCTCCGCCAATATTAACCTTCTCTAGCGGGATCTTTAGCTCTTGGATGGAAGCCAGTACCTGTGAAGCAAACGCTTCGTTAAATTCTACGAGATCCAGATCGTCTACCGTCAGCTGATGACGCTCTAACAAGCTGCGGACAGCCGGAACGGGACCAATCCCCAATACATTCGGATCTACGCCTGCTGCACGCGAATCTACAAACCGCAACACGGGCTGCAAATTCAGTTCCTTGCATTTCTCGCCCGACATAAGGAGAACGAGGGCCGCTCCATCATTCATCGGACAGGCATTGCCGGCGGTGACGGTGCCGTCTTGAAGAAATACCGGCTTTAACTTTTGCAGTTTCTCCATGCTAGTATCCGTTCGGGGACATTCATCCTCGCTGATCCCATTTCCATCGACATGAATAGGTACGATTTCCTGTTGGAATCGTCCCGTTAAGCGAGACCGGACCGCTTTCTGATGGCTATGAAGAGCATACGAATCCTGTTGTTCTCGCGTGATGGTATAGGCATGGGCGACATTCTCTGCGGCCACACCCATATCCGGATCGCCATAAGAATCTGGCGTAAAGCGGGCACGCGTATACAACTGCGGGGTTCCGGTCATCGAATGGGGCTTTTGCATTTTCCAAGGCGCACGGCTTGTGCTCTCGACTCCCCCTGCCAGGTAGATTTCACCGGCACCGCTCTGAATAAGCCTGGCAGCTAAGTTAATGGCTTCTAGGCCCGAACCGCATTGACGGTCGACCGTTACGCCGGGGACGGTTACGGGAAGCCCGGCTTCCAGGGCGGCTACCCGTGCCAGATTGCCTCCGGGACCAACAACATTGCCGATGATGACATCATCGATCATGCCGGGCGGCAATTTCGTTTCGGATATCACGTGCTGAATGAGCGTAGCCAGCAATGACTCAGGCTCAAACCTGCTAAGCACGCCTCCAATCTTGCCGATTGGCGTTCGTTTAGCCATGACCATAACGGCATCTGTCATCCCATCACTCTTTCCCAATCGTCTTTCATCGCTTGGCGCGCGACTTTTCCGCTGCTTGTATAGATGAATTTATCGACGCTAATCAGCTCTTTGGGCAGCTTGTGTTTGGCCAATTGCCCGTCGCATAACCGCTTGATTTCGTCTAGCGATAACGCTTGTCCTCCGCGCCATTGAATCATGGCGGTTACTTGCTCGCCCCAATACGCATGGGGTTTGCCAACAACCATAACTTCCCGCACATTCGGAATTTGCCGCAATACCGCTTCCACTTCTTCCGGAAAAACTTTCAGACCACCCGTTTTGATCATGTTATGCGTACGGCCCGCCAGATACAGATAGTGGTCGTTATCGGTATACATGTAGTCACCGGTCTTAAGCCAGCCATCCCGAAATACGTTCTCCGTCTCATCGGGCAGTAGATAGTAGCCGCTAAAGACCATTTCGCTGCGAACGTAAACTTGCCCGATCGTGCCGGCAGGCACCTCCTGGAATTGTTCATCGCGAATCGTAATGTCCACGCCGTCAAATGGTTTCCCGAGTGAACCTAACTTCTCTTTGTTGCTCGCATCCAAATAGCTGATATAACTCGCCTCGGAAGAGCCGTAATATTCATACAGCTTCGTTCCGGCAAATACTTGGCCGCATCTCCGTTTGGAAGCGCTGGACCATTGTCCGCCCGAACTGATCAATGCTTGTATGGAGGTAGTACCGGGCTGAGCCAAACGCAGCAAGGAATCAATCATGGAAGGAACGACAAATAAGGTCATACCGGTTACCGAGTCGCATACCTTCATAACTTCGGCAGCGTCAAACTCCGGCAACATATGAAAGGTAGCACCATTGAAAAGGGTTTGGACCAATACAAATAACGATAAGGAATGCACGAATGGTCCCGGAGCCATTGCTTGTTCCAGCTTATCTAGCCGGAACGCCCTCTTACTGGCTTGAAAACTTAAGATCCAGGATCGATGCGATCTCATGAATCCTTTGGGTACTCCTGTTGTCCCCGATGTATAGCCGATAAATAAGGTTTCATTCGGCTGTGCGGCAATAGCCTCGGGTTTGCAAGCGGCTAACCAGACATCGAAGCTTCCCTGCTGTTCATTCGAGAACAACAACCGCTCGTAATGGCTATGTTCTCCGGCTATCATTGCCGACAGGTCTTCCTCGCAGAAAATAAGATTCGGCTGACATTGATCAATCACTCTATGGATGTCGGACAAGCTCCATTTAGGATCTAATAACACGGGGACAAAACCGGCATACACCGCGCCAAGAAAAACCTCGGCGTACTCCAATCTATTCCTCGAAAGGATGGCGATTCGGTCGCTGGCAGAACGGCGATCCTGCAATCCATGAGCGATTCTTCTGATCCGCTCGGCTAACTGAGAATAGGTTAGGCGGTTCTGCCCGTGAGAGATAGCGATACGCTCCGGTTCTTCATTTGCCCGGTTTAAAATTGGCATTGCCAGATTCATCTTCAGTCACAACCTTGTTTATGTATGTTTGATTTGGATTATAATTCGGCAATCTTTAATTGTAAACCTATAATTTATAATTTAGGTTAACAATTAAAAATTCAAAATGCCATAAATCGCGATTCTGACACTCTACGGTTAGCCGCATTCTCCGCATAAAAAAAACGCTGCCATGTAAAATCGGCAGCGTTGTTCTTATAGTTAAAAGGTACTTGCTTGATGCGTGTCCGGGCACCAGCGTGCAGCCCGGTATTGCTTGATGAGCAGGTCTACCGCTCGAGGAGTCCGTATTGCTGTCAGCGCTTCGAAAGCGTAAGCTCTCGCATACCGGTCTTGGCTTCGAAGGCCAGACGCAAGGCCTTCAATGACAAGATCCGGGTCGCCGTGTTTTCCGATTCGCAATAAGGATAAGGCCGCCGTATAAGCAATTTTGTTCGTTATATAGTCTTGGTTTTGTACATAAGTGCTGGCGCTTCCGATTTCCTCGCTTGCGGTTTCCCGCGCAACCGCTTCTTCCAGCGCCCGGACTAATGCCGGAACCGTCTCGTCTGCCGGCTCGGCAATCATGCCAAGCGCTTCAACGCAATTGCGTCGCACCCACTCGCTATCATCATGAACCGCAACGATTATGGAAGGGACTGCCGTAGATGCATCTGATCCAAGCATTCCCAGCACGAACGCGGCCAGTGCTCTTCTATGCTCGTTCTCGTGGTTAAGCAACTCAATCAGTCCTGGAATCGCATCCTTGCCGGAAGCTTGAAGACCATAGGCTGCTCTTGTTGCCGTTAATTTAGATCCTTCCGCTACTTCCTTCAGCAAAGCAGCCGTGCCTGTTCCCCCGATATGTCCAAGGGCATAGACGGCATTTAGCGCTACATCCTCCGATGAATCGCGTATCAGCTCCGATAATTGGGGAACGGCTGCCGTTGCCGCATCGCCGGCAAAGCCGAGCTTGTCAGCTGCTTGGCTGCGAATAACCGCGTCTTCGCTCGACAATGCTTCGATCATAGTAGCGACTTCCGCTTGATTGCCCTCCGTGTTCTTGACAGTGTGCGCTTCACCCTTAAGCCAGGACCAAACATCGCTCCATAAATTCAAATGCGCATCAGGCGCGCTTGCAGGAAAATGAGGTGCGGCGTTTGTATGATTCCAGCTCGGAGCCTTCGGCTCGGATAGACGGACAAATTGGAACTTAAACATGTAACGGTCAAGATTGGACGTGTTAAGCGAAGCCTTATGCCACAAATCGAAGTGAACGAGTGCGATTGTACCTGCTTTTCCCGTTGGCAGCAGCGCCGGCTGGTTCGGGAACTTCTCATTGTATTGGGAACCGGGCATAATGGCCGTTGGTCCCATCTCTTCCGTAATATCCTGCGTGTAGTAGAACATCATAACCCACCATGGACGATGGCTGCGCATGGAAGACCAAAAGCCGTCTTTATGCCAATCCCCGCCTCCCGGCTTCCCGTTACCCGGCTGGTTGAAATGCATATGGCGATGCGGATGCATATAATAGTCAGGTCCTAGAACGCTAGTTAATGCGCCTTTCGCTACCGGCGTATCAAAAAAATTCTGAATGTCCGGTATGCGCGGCAAAATATTATTGCCTGGATTTCCTTCGTTTTGCAGGACAAAATCGATTTGATTCATAACGTTGCGATGCAATTGTTCCGGCAAATCATTATGAAGTACAAGATATCCGTTCGTAATAAACTGAATCATTTGTTCGTCATTGAGCAATTTCAATTCATTCGACATATTTGGCAGCCCCTTCATGAACAGGTATTTGTGATATATTTAATGTACCTGGAGGCGCTTCGTTTGTATTTAGCTTACAGTCATCTAGTTGCACAATAGTCAGGTGAATTGGATTACAATTATATGATTTAGAGAAGGAGAATCAGCCGCGATGGATTTTTCCAAGTTCCACCCGTATGTCTATTACGCTACGAAGTATCCGTTCTACCGCGGACAGACCAGTCTGAATCGACATGTTTACTCGAGTTCCATATATTTCATATCGGAAGGAAAAGGCCTCCTTCGTCTGCGAGGCGCCGAATATGAAGCTACGCCGGGTATGATGGTCTATATAGAACCCGGCCAGCCGCATGACTGGATCGCGGACGCAGAAGATCCCATGACGCATGTATGCTGTTATTTCGATTGGTATTATGTCGATCGTACAGTTGCCTTTGAGGACGAAGCTGCTCCCATCTGTTATGAACGGGAATTGCTGCAAGCGGACCTGCTTGGCGAAGCCTTTCCCTATCCGCTGCCTGAAATCGCAAACGTGGGAGCCTCGCTGTTAAGCTGGACCGATCTGTTGCAGCGTAGCTACATTTCTAACGAGCATACCAATGAACGGACTTTTTTGCGCAGCATGTCCGCCCAGAGCCAATTCAGCGAATTCATTCATCAATTCCTTGCGTTCTCGCTGCAAGATTCGTATATCCCCGATCCTCGGATCAGTAAGCTGTTAGAGCGAATAGAAGTCGAATTGCTAGGCGGTGCGGAGATCGAGCTGGAGCGTTATGCCGAAGAGATTGGCGTCAGCAGAGGATATTTCTTCGAGCTGTTCAAGCGGACAACCGGCTTATCGCCGATCCAGTACGTCAATCAGTTCCGCATTAGCCGAGCGAAAGAGGATTTGCGTTCCTCCAACCTCAGCATTGTGCAAATCGCGGACAAATATCATTTTAGCTCCGTCCATTACTTCTCCAGAACGTTCCGCAAGTATACCGGCAAATCGCCGCAAATGTTCCGCGGGTCGGAGCTAGAGCGGAATTTAGGAGAGTCTTAGAATCTCATCTTGATCATGAATAAGTAATAATAGATAATGGGCAATCCGATAACAGCAGATAACAAGGCGATTGTCATTCGCGCTCTCTCCTCTTGCCGCAATACTATTTTTAAAGTCTTGTACAACATAATGCCGAGCCATCCGCCAACGCTATTCAGAATGACATCGTCAATATCTGCTGTGCCAATGCCGAACAATCCTTGGATGAATTCAACAAATAGACTGACCAACACGATGACCAACAGATTGCTTGCTATTGTTTTATTGTTCTTCAATAAGGGCAAATAGACGCCAAGCGGAACAAAAATAACCATATTGCCAACTAAGTTCGCCGAGGCGAACCGTTTCAAGTTAGCGGAACTTCCTGAAATAAATTCGCTGATACTGTTAAAAGGAATGAAATTGAACGACCTTTCAACCGTCCTATGGCTATCAAAGAGATCCCCGATCGAAACTCGCGATAAGAATAAGATTTTGATTAACAATAGGGTGTAACAAATGAATACGGCATATAAAATAATGGTTGTTACTCGTTCGCGTATTTTCATAACGTCTCCTTTAAGAAATCTTCGGTAATGCCACCCAGAATAAAACGCCATCCGAGTTGTTCTCCAATCCAAAATCAACGTTCATGGCCTCCAACGTTTTGCGGACGATGGCTAGTCCCAAGCCGCTCCGTTCACTCTTTCGGCTTCTTGCTTTATCTACGCGAAAAAAAGGATCAAACAGCTTTGGCAGGATACGATCGTCAATTCTTGCGCCCGTGTTCAATACGCAAAGACGATAATCGTTAGCTGCCGATTCGGCCGATTCGCTCCATATTCGAATCTCGCCGCCTTCGGGCGTGTTTTGTACCGCGTTTAAGAGAACGTTTGAGAGCGCCTTTTTTAGCATTTTAGAGTCAGCAAGGATGGTTTGCGCATCAGGAATACCGATTACGATAGGTAGATTGTGTGCCTCCGACAACGTGCGAAAATGAGGAAGTATGTCCGCGAGGATCCGTTTGATGTCCAGCCGTTCCGGGACGGGAACGATTCTCCTGTCGTCCAGACTGACAATCTCCAGAATATCGGAAATCAATTTGCTCTGGGCGTCCATCATCTTTATGCATTCGCGCAAGTATTTCGGATGGTTGTTGTATTCGCCGATATTTGCAAGCATTCCTTCCAACAAAACGCTAGTTGCCGCAACGGGCGTCTTTAACTCGTGCGAAGCCGCGGAGAAGAAATAGCGCTGTGTCTCCTCCAACTCTTTCTCCCGCATAATCTCATCTTCTAATTCAGAGATGGTCTCTTTCAGCCTATCGTACATGGAATGAACATCGCGCGCTAAGTCGCCAAGTTCATCTTGACGCTCCGGCAAAGGCAGAACTTCTTCCAGATTCGCCATCTTGGCTGTATTGTCCGCTAACGCTTGGATCGGTTTGGTCATCTGCCGGGCAAAGACAAACGCCCCTATCACGCAGACGGCAAGCATGGCGATCAGCATAACAAGCACGCGTGGGATTAATGCATGGTATTTCACTGAAAACGCGTCGTCATTAAAAACATGGAGTATATATCCATTGCCAAGATAAACAATAAACGAATTGCCCTCAGTCTTTAGGTCTACTTCACGATTGTTTGCATTCGCGCCTGGTGTCACATAGGCAATATGGCCGGCTTTGTCCGTAATATAGAAACGAAACGTTTGGTTCCGTTCATGAAATTGGCTTGCGATCACCGCGATATCCGCGTTTTCTTGTGACCGGTTAATTAATTGCTCATAGGTACTGCTAATTTTCCGGAGTTGTTGTCCGGAGTAATAAGCCATAATCTGGGACGAGAACAAGGCCGCCGTCGCGCCGACCAACAAAGTCGAGAACACAACGGTGTAAATAAACACTTTGACGAATATACCGTTCCTCTTCATAATGGATCTTCCTCTAACGTATCTTCCTCTAACGTATCTGTCTCTAATCGGTAACCAACTCCGCGAACTGTCTTAATCATATCTTCAGGCAATTTCGCCCGAAGGTTCTTGATATGGGTATGTACAGTGCTGCCATCGCCGTCGTAATGATAGCCCCAAACGCGCGTTAAGATGATTTCATGCGATAAGGTTCTCCGTTTGTTCTGAACGAAGAGCATAAGGATTTCAAATTCTTTCAATGTGAGCGGCAGTTCGGTCCCCCTATAGATTGCTTTGAAATCCTCTGGCAATAAAGTGAGCTTGCCTAAGCGAATCTCTTTGGACAACGCGCCGCTTCGCCTAAGCAAAGCTTCCACCCTTTTTAACAAAATTAGCATTTTGAATGGCTTAGTCACGTAATCGTCTGCTTCCGCATCAAACGCCTTGATCTGATTGATATCGTCAGATAACGCTGTCAGCATGAGCACGGGTGTATTATAAAGCTTGCGAAACTCCCGCAATAGCTCATGGCCATTCATACCGGGCAGCATAATATCCAGAATGACAAGCTGATATCTATGGTCGAGGAAATGTTGATGCGCGTCGTTGCCGTCCATGCAGGCGTCTACTCTATATCCGGCTTCGCTTAAGAAGGTTTTGACGGTATGACAGATGTGCTCGTCATCTTCAACAAGCAATATTCGTATGTCCATATTCATCTCCCTTCTGAGTAAAGATAACCTATGAATCTGTAGTTTAACTGTATAAAAAAAGATAATGAACAGGTGGGTTCCCCCCCTTATTCATTACCTTTTACTAACAATGTATTAATTATAGATTGTTCTTGAACGGGAAATCCGGGACTTGTACAGTTCCGGCAGCGCTACGCCGATAAGCACGATGATGACGCCGAACCACTGCAATCCGCTAACATGCTCGTGAAGGACGATGGCGGACATCAGTACCGCTACCGGAAGTTCAGCCGCTCCAAGGATACCTGCCATATCCCCTCCGATATGAGGTACGCCTACCGCGAACAGTACAGGCGGAATAAACGCTCCAAAAAATCCTAACAATAATCCAAATACAAGTAATTGGCTCCAGAACAAGCCATTAAAAAGAAACGTTGGCGGGAACAATAGACAAAGCACAATGAATCCGCCTGTTACCATCCAAGCGCTCCGGTAAGCGGGATGCGCGTTTGGCACGGCTTTGCCGCTAAATAGAACAAACAGCGAATAGCTGACGGCGGACAATAGTCCAAGCACGATGCCGCGAATATCAACTCCGCTTGGCCCTTGCTCCAGGAATCCGGCAGCGATAATTGTGCCTCCGAATACGACGAGAAGCGTAATTAACGTAAGTTTATCCGGACGTTTGCGACTAATAAACGACTGAATAAGCACGCTGATCCAAATAAATTGAAAGAGCAATATAATGGCGAGCGATGCCGGGATATAACGGAGCGATTCATAATAGATCAGCCCGGTAACAACGGTTGGCGTGCCGGCAGCCATCAGAAGAATAGCTTGCTTCCACGTGATTCGTTGAAAGTTCTGTACGGGAGCTGCTTGACGCGGTTGCCGCGATGATCGTCTTTGTTGGAATTTGGTGAATAGGACAAGCAACCAGGAGAGGATAAAGCCCGTCAGAAGTTGGCTTCCTACAACCTCACCTAGTGTATAACCCTGCCCGTAGGCCAAAACGACAATCGTTGATAATATCCCATAACTCATTGCGCCCGCGAGAACGGCCACATAATATTTCATTGTTATTTTCCCCCTGCTTTCAAGTCAAAGTTGCATATATAGACACAAAAAAACCTAACTCCGACGCCGTAAGCGAGCTATTAGCTCCTTTATGGCTTCGTAGTTAGGAAGTTAAGGCTTCCTGTAGAAACCCTCGCCCTGTGTACTGTCCGCGAGGTTATACGAAAGGAATATGAAGAGATGCGTTTCCGCATCAAAAATGCTTGGTGACAACGTTACATATATTACATGTCAGGTGAGATCCTGTCAACCTATTTAAGGCCGTTAAATTTCGTCAATCCTTTATTCGCCAAAACAAATACCTAGACTCTCGCAAGCTTATTAGGGTTTCTAACGGCATACATGTTGGCAAGTTTGCCATGTCGGAGTTCTAAGAATAAAGCGGCTACGATCTCTTGGTCAGAACGGATTAGGATACAGGTCTCTCCATTAAGGGAAGCTACCTCGAAATAAAGAGTTTCTGGAGAATGATCCCGTATACTCCGAATTCCCCCCAGCAGAACGCGAGCAACAAGCTCCCGGGTTGCCACCGGATGCCTGAACGCTTGGACAATACCGCCTCCGTCGGCAACGAACTTGACGTCTTCAGCCAATAAAGACATGATATGATCAACGTTTCCTTGCTCTAGAGAGTTAAGAAACCGGCTTACCCATTCCGATTCGATTGCTTCAGCCGTGATGCTCTCATCCTCGGATATGCCCATTTTACTCTTTGCTCTGCTAAGCAGCTTGCGGCAATTTGCCTCTTGTTTGCCAAGCAGCTCTGCGATTTCCAAATAATCGAAACCCAACGCTTCGCGCAGGACAAACACGGTCCGTTCCGTTGGCGTTAGCCGCTCGAGCAGCACAAGCATGGCATAAGAAAGCAAATCCCGGCGTACGATCATCGATTCGAGCGGATCCGATTCCGGCGTTCTAACCGGTTCGGGCAGCCATGGACCGACGTATATTTCCCTTTTCTTCCGGGCCGATTTCTGCATATTGAGACAGCGGTTAGTTACCATTTTGCATAAATACGCTTTAGGTTCCTCCAGACGTTCGGGATGTACGCGGAGCGCCGTCACAAACACGTCTTGTACCGCATCTTCCGCATCGGCCGCGGAGCCCGTTAACTGGTATGCCAATGTGAACAATAGCGCTTTATATTGTCCGTATAGTTCCTCCATCTACCGCCCTCACCTTTATTCGATGTTGGTATTTATTGCCGTTATCGTAGCATACTGCCTTTATCCCACGCCAGACTCCTGATTTTCCATCCTAACTTCCCTGTTATGAACATATTCAGTCCCCATTTGCGAGCCCATACAAATCCTCTGTTCTCTCCTAATCCAATGCAATAGAAGTCCAAAATAGAGCTTGCGGATTTATGAATGGGCGCTGGGCGTCCCTCCAAATCGGCTACGACGATTTTACCCAGACGATCCGCTTGAAGTACGCCTTCTCCGGCTCTCATCTGATCTGCCTTTCCATTCTCCGGATCGATGATTCTCGCACAGTCGCCGATGCTGTATACGCCCGTTGCCCCTTTGACTCGATACGATTCATCCACTTCTATCTGCCCTTCGGGAGTAAGCGGCAACCCCATGCTTCGAAGAGCTGGATTTGGAATCAGACCAATTGTCCAAATGCATAAACCTACCGGCAGAGAGTCGCCATTGTTTAACTTCACCGCATGAGATTCGACCTGTATCACTTTACGGTTGTAATGGACATTCACGCCGTATTCCGTTAGAAGTTGACCTAATTTATAGCCTACTTTCTCGGGACCGTCCAAGAATAATCGGTTTTGTCCGCTTAATAAATGAACTTTGATATCGGAAGGATTAAGGTTTAATGACGATGCTTCCTTACGCATCTCAAGCACGAGTTCTGCGGATGTCTCTATCCCGCTAATGCCTCCGCCTGCAATGGCGACAGACATAAGACGCTTTTGTTCTTCGGGGTTAAATTCTACGGCAGCTTGCCGGAGGTTTGCGCGCCAACTCTCCCGTATGGCTACCGCCGCATTCTGGTCGGTTAAAGCGATGCCGCCATGGCGGGATTCCGGCTGCCGGACGATACTGCCTACCGATACGACCATAAGATCGTACCGGATACTCGATGAATGACCGTTCATATCCGTATAGCGAACTTGCTTGCGTTCGCTGTCCACGGAAGCAACTTCGCCTTGTATAAATTGTACATCTTCCAAGAACGAATAATGCTCCCATGGAATCATGATCTCTTCTTCGCCTACAGCAGGCCGGAACAGCAGCATTTTACGTAAATGTCCAGGCTGTTTGTCGATCAGAACAAATCGAATCTTGCGCCCTTCTGCCATCCCCCGGCTTTCATCTTTGATTGCTTTGAGCGAATGAAGCCCCACATGTCCGCCGCCGATAATGATGCATGTTAATTCGTTCATTTTACTTCAGCTCCCTTGTCGTTTTGCACATAAAACAACGTAAGGCACTGTTTTGTGACATAGAGATAATAAAAAAATGCAGCTGATCGATTTATCAGCTGCATGACGAACTTTTTGACTGCCCCTATTTTTTACTCTTGCTGTCAATCGCTTCTTGATAGATGTCAGCGTACGTTCTAGAATCCTTGATGAGCTCGTCGCAAAAAGCCGCTACATCCCTGCCCGTCACTTCGAGTACGCCTTTCCCCGATGCCGCGCCTTCTTCAAATAGTTCAACAATACCCGAGAGCAGCCCTGTTCCTTCCGTTAACTCAACGGGTCCAACCTTAAAGAGATATTTCTGCAGCTCCCGATATACGATCTGATAATCATTCGGAAGCGTTTTGACGCGCGCGACATGAGCACGCCATTCTCTTTTTCCTTCAATCAAATCTTTGATTCCCATTGTATTTGCCCCCTATTTGCCTAATTTTTTGGCAATATTATGGTTAAGTTGCTGCCGCCACTTGTCGCGGAAGGACTTTGCCCCTTCTTCGCCGGCTAGCGCGGAACAGAAGCCTCTAATATCGTCGCCCAGCACCTCTTGAACGCTTTGGCCATCCGCTGAAGTTTCTTCAAGAAGGCCAAGCACGCCATCCAGTATAGGAATAAGGTTGCGACCGGTGAAATCGGAATGCGGCCACAAATAGCCGTTAATTTCGACCCAAGCCGCTTGATAGTCAGCTGGAAGGTTTTTAACTCGCGCTTCAAACGACTTCATTTCTTTCGTCATGTCGCTGCCGGTAATTTTTTCCCAAAAGTTCATAGTGTCTTCTCCTTTAACTCATTCATTTTGGATGATACGAAATCCCACTTCTCCCAGAACTTCCGCAATTCCTCGCGTCCCGCGTCATTAATGGCAAAGAACTTGCGCGGCGGCCCCATGTCGGAAGGTTTCTTGGTAATCTCCACTAGCTTGTTTTTCTCCAGCCGGATCAGAATGGTGTACACCGTTCCTTCCACTACATCCGTAAATCCTAGGGCATTCAGCCGCCTCGTAATTTCATAACCATATGTTTCGTTGCGGCTAATAATATCTAGAACACAGCCCTCAAGCACGCCTTTGAGCATTTCCGTTAAATTTTCCAACTCAATCACCTTCGCTATTCAGTATCACTGGTATGTTGTATTACTTATTACCACTATAAAGTAACACGCAGTAGCTAAGAAGTCAAACAAAAAAAGCCGCAGGATTTGCGACTTTTTCTGATATCGATTTGTATCTATTGTGTTTCTCAAATTGTATTTGAACTCATAAACGGGGCAATGAAATGAAGAGCTCCGGCGCCCTCCCGTTCCACAATGGCTTTCGCACAGGCTTCAACGGCTGAACTGCTCATAAACGGGACGATCGCCATAAGTTCGGCAACACCGCCATGTTCAGTCGCGAATAGATTACGCGCGCACAAATCCATGACGTCTTTACTCAGGAACGGAGCGAGCGCCGCTAGTTCCGCTGCCCCATTGCCACCTGATTGAAATAGCTTTGTTACGCATTGGTCAAGAATGTTTGTACTTATAAAAGGAGCAAGCGCTAACAACTCTGCCGCTCTATACTCTTCAAGTTCTACTTGTTGAACAAGCTCATCGAGGAATGTCTGGCTGACAAATGGAGCTATAAACATGAGATTGCCTATGTTCACATTGGCTTGTGCGCGTGATACCAACTCTTGAACTTGTTCTGTATGCAGAAGAGGCGCGATGTCGGAGATCTCCTTCAGCGATACTTCTTCTTGTTGCAAGCCATTTTCCGTTGCAGGCTCCAGCACCTTTTTCAATAGCTGCGTCTCCTTGCTTTCGTCAAGGATTTCATCGATGCTAACTTCAAAAATAGCCGCAAGTTGAGGAAGTTTAGAAATATCCGGCATCGTTTCGCCTCTTTCCCAATTGCTCACGGCCTGGTAGCTGATGCTAAGACGGTCAGCCAGCATCATTTGAGACATTCCGGAACGTTTCCTTAAACCGGCAATATTGCGACCTACCTTGGACATATCAAACATGTTAGCACCTCTTCGTCATTTGGAATACAATCAGTGTAGCTTGTTCCTGCCTATTTGACTATCAAGTGCTGCTTGAGTTGATTCGTTTCTTCCGGGCGAGCAGCTGTTTATACGTTTCGTCCAGCTCTGCATACCGGATGTCCGTTGGTTTTAATAAGCTTAATTCCCCAAGCACCAACGCCATTTGGTTCGCTATTACGAGCTTCTCTTCTTCCAACTGCTGCTTGTTTATCCCTGTAGAAGTTTGCTTGCTTAGCGGCCGTTCGCGGAACGCTTCGTAGCCGGATTCAAACCGGTTAATTTTACTTTCTTGAAATACAAGCAGCTTCGTGCAGATTTGATCTATCAAATATCTGTCATGCGAGACCACAATCAGCGTTCCGCGATATTCCGATAATGTTTCTTCAAGCTGCTCGCGGCTTGCCAAATCAAGGTGGTTGGTCGGCTCATCCAGAATGAGCAAATCCTGCTCTCTCAACATGAGCTGCGAGAGCTTAATCCGCGTTCGCTCGCCAAGACTTAGCTGGGCAATAGGCTTCTGCAGCATTGAGGTATCAAACCCCATATTGGCCAGCAGCGTCCGCGCTTTCCCTACATCTCTGCGGATCTCATGATTCTCTTGCAGCAGTTCGAGAACAGTCCGCCGCTGGTCGAGATCCGTTACGTCCTGCGTCAAGTACGCGACTTTCGCGGTTGGGCTGATCCATAGCTGACCGGAGTCGACCGGCGTTTGACCCAGAAGCATTTGTATAAGGGTCGTTTTACCGCAGCCGTTTGGACCTAACAAGCCGATTTTCTCCCCGCGCTGCAAATAGAATGAGCTATCCGCAAACAAGGAACGTTCTCCATAGGACTTACCGATCCGCTGCGCTTCAACAATCCGTCGGCCGCGTTTGTCCGGCTGATCCCAAGCAAATGCCACTTTTGCTTCCTCGTTAGGCTTCTTCACGCCTTCGAATTCAATCTTTTCCAGACGATGGATGCGGGATTTGATTTGTTTATCCATGCTTTTTGCTTTGCTGCGGTAGAATTCCTTCACTCCTGCGCGCATTTCTGCCATTTTGCCAACTTTGCCGGCTTCACGATGCGCTTTCGCCGACCAATTCTTGAGCCGGTTAATCTCCGCTTCTATCTTCTGCTCGTATTTCTGCTGTTCTTCATATTGATGCAGTTGACTCTGGTAACGGCGCAACTTCTCTTCCCGATAGAACGTGTAGTTGCCGGGATAAGACGTCGATACGCCATCCTGCAGTTCGATAATACGGTCCACCGTCCGGTCGAGAAAATAACGGTCATGCGAGATGACGATCGTTGTGCCCTTATATCGTTGCAGCTCTTGAACGAGGAAATCGACACCGTCGAAATCCAAATGATTCGTTGGTTCATCAAGCAGCAGAATATCCGGCTTCGAGGACCAGATATGGGCGATTGCCAGCTTCGTCTTCTCTCCGCCGCTGAGTCCCGCCAAACGTTCTCCGTCCCACTCTTTCACCTTGTGAAGGCCGAGATAACTTGCCGTTTGCAGAAATTGCGCAGTTTCATCCGTTTCCGTTAAAGGGTCCATCATATGGCTGAAGGTACTAACGGTATAAGAGGTCGATTGCAGCAAATATCCGATGCGCAGCTGATCCCGGTGGAAGGTAAGCTTGCCTTCGTCCGGCTGAATCGAACCGAAGATCAGATTCGCCAGCGTTGTTTTGCCTGCGCCGTTCATCCCAACCAAGCCGACTCGTTCTCCGCTGGCCAGATCGGCATCGATGTTGGCGAGCACATCCGTGTCGCCGAAGCTTTTTTTAATTCCGCGTAATGTTAGTAGGGTCATTCCAATCACCACTTCTTGTTTAGTTGAACAACTGACAGGGTGAATGATTGCCGAAGACGTAAAAAAACCGCAGGGAGCTCCTGCGGCTAAGGATATACGGATATAGGCATAGCGTGAATACACCCCAATTAGACGCCAAAAATAGCATCAAACAAGGTGGCAGGAGTCGTCTCCAATAGACACACGTAACCTAATCCGCTCCGCGCATAGGCTGAGCTCTCATCACTTATCGTCATATTCGAAAATCATGATCGACAGGAAATTAGGTCCACATGATATCTGATTGGATACCTCCTTTGGTGTAAGTTAACTTATTATAGCATGGTCATTCTTTACCGGCAGCTTTCTGGCTGGGAAAAAATCAATATAGTCATTTATTATTCAAATGAGGCGCCTTGCTTATATCGTTGGCATGACGTTGCCGCCGCTGACCGGGATATACGCTCCCGTAATAAAGCTCGCCAAATCCGAAGCGAGGAAAGCAACGGCATTAGCGATCTCCTGGTCGGTACCGCGTCTCTTGAGCGGAACTTGCTGGATATAATTCTCGCTTTCAGCAATGCCGTTCGTGCGCTCGCGTTCGCTGATCGTCCAGCCCGGGGCAACTTGGTTGACCGTAATTTGGTGCTCGCCAACTTCTTTGGCCAGTACGCGATATACGCCGTCCATGCCTCTTTTGCCTGACACGTAAGCCGATTGCGTCGGGAAGTTTTGCATGGAACACTCCGTGTTAATGCCGATGAAACGTCCGGCTTTCTTCTCGATCATGGCCGGAATAAACGCTTTGGCAAGATAAACGCTTTGCATGACGCAGGATTCGAACTGGCTTGCGTAATCTTCGGCAGGCTGCTCCAACACGGAAGTCCATTTGTATTGCACGACCGCATTGGCGACAACAATATCGACATGTCCTACGCTTGATACTACGGTTTCCTTCAATGCCTCGATGGAGTCTTGTTTCGTCACGTCAGCTTTGACAATAACCACTCGTCTCCCCAGCGCTTCAATCTCGCTCTTCAATTCTACGGCTTTCGCTTCGTTGCTATGGTAATGCAAAGCAAGATCAGCGCCGTTCTCCGCCAGCGTTCGGGCGATAACGCGTCCAAGCTCCCCTGTCGCTCCCGTCACTACGGCAACTTTTCCGGTGAAATCAATCTTCATGCTTCATCCTCCTCATGTTCGCGTCCCAGCGCCATCTTGGGGAATTCCCTAACAGATGCACGCCGCCATACCACTCATTAATGCCGTTTAACGTAAGCCAGTCCTCTTCCCCATTCATTACCTTTTCCCCAAGCTCTGTCAATACAACTTTGCAGTCGCGTAGTGATGCTGCGGATTCCATATAGGTTGGAAAAGCCCCCAATCCCTGTACTTGCAGCAAAGGGAAAGGACCATGCGATAACTTCCGAAGTATGTACCAGTATTCCAGATCCGCCATCCCTAACGCATGCAGCTTATTTCCTGTCTCTTGAAATAATTCAAACGGACTTTGGGCTGCGGTATGTACCATCTCTAGCGTAGTTTGTTCCACGATGCCAAGACCGTTAAACGTAGAAGGAAACCTTGACAGATGCAGTTGAAAAGCTTCTCTCGCATAAGGCAATGCGGAGGTGTCTTGTTCCAGCAAGCGTTGCAGCAAGCTTGGATCCGGTGAAGCGTAAGCCTGCCAGAACGATTCGCCTAACGCCAATTCTTTAGCCCCGATCGGCCTCCATGTTCCCGCCAATGTGGCTAGTTGCTCGACATTTAGCTGGCCTAACCCCCGAAACGGTTCAATGCCCGGGAAATCGCCAATTTCCAACAAGCTAAGCTTTGTGTTTGACAAGGATTGTCCCGAGAACCAATGAAGTAAATAAGCTAGCATCGTTTGGTCGAACAAATCATGCTCGAACCATAATACGATCTCTTCATAGCTATGGAAATCTTCCAACAATTTCTTTTGCGCTTTGCTATTTCGAACAAATTCAGCATGCGGGATACCAAGCGTCTGCTCCAGGTATTGAGCTCTAGCAAAGCGATTGCCCCTGGTGGATTCCAAGCTATTAGGACCATGAGGGTAGAGCTCCCTCCACACAAGGATATCTCCTTGCACGATTCCTTGTTGCAGCGTATGGGCTACGGAGTCCCCGTTCACAATATGCAACATGCCATATTCCTCCTTTCTTCAAGCTACAGGTGCGGGAACTGTCAATATACTCTTTCGATCCCCTTTTTAAACCAATGGATAAATCCGCAACGGCCGCATGTCAACGTACTCGCCGAACGATTGGCGAAGTCAAGGTTAAAGAAAGTAAACAAAGCGGTATTTAACTGCGCGTGGCCCAAATCGAATTTATCGTGATGACAATGAACGCATAAGACCGGAACTCCGTTGGCGCTGTAGGAGCCAGGGCCTTTGTATTGTTTATAATTTTTAGCGAAAATCTTTATAAATCTCTTTGCTCCGTTAGACATTTTGCTTTACCTCACTCATTTAGCAGTCCTTAAGCGGTATCGAGAACTCAATATAAAAAGGATGGCATGCTTCATTCAAGCATAACTCAATCCGCTCTTTGAAGTTCCCCCAATGTACCATTTCCAGTGCTGTTTCGACCGGGAAATATCCGACCTCCAGCGATTCTTCCGTAGTCGTCAACTCTCCTCCGACCGGCTTTCCCAGAAATAAGGTATTACAGATGCTGCTGCCTACATTTTGAAAAATGCCGCAAAACTTGGTCACTTCAATCTCTATTCCGCTTTCTTCTCTCGTTTCCCTTATTGCCGCGTCTCTTAGCGATTCGCCTTGTCCGCCGGGCATCTCCCAACCTCTTTTAGGTCCTTTGATCAATAAGATTTCGTTGCGATCATTCAAGACAATCGCTGCCGCCGAAACGATATGTTTTGGAGTCATTCTTGTCCTCCTCTTAGCAGGAATAAATTCAGAGTACCACTAATTTCCTCTTTCTGTATACGGACTTTACTAGTAAACAAAACGAGCTTTGGTCCCAAATCGACCAAAGCCCGCGCGCATAGCTTATTATTTGCTGTATAACAGAGGGAAATATTCATTATTAAAAGGTTGTCCGTCATAAGGCCTTGGTCCGAGCAATCGAACATTATCGTGTCTGCCTTTCCCCTTCATATACGAGGTGTTCCCCGGCATAAGATGAGCGACGACTGACAGCCGCGGCTGCTCGGAAAAGTTGGGGCCGGAACCGTGGAACGTCAAGCCATGGTGGAAACTCGCCTGACCGGCTTTCAGAATACACGGCTCATCCTGCCATTCTCCCTTGGAGAATTTTGCCTGAAGACCGTCAAGATCCTGATTGAAAAACGTATCGCTCCCCTCAACCACTCCCCATTTGTGCGATCCCAGAATCGTTCTCATTCCGCCATTGTGGAGATCGGTATCTTGAAGCGCGATCCAGACCGTAACCATGCTCGTCGTGTTGCTGCAACGCCAGAAGGCATAATCCTGATGCCAGCCTACATTGCCAAGCTGCGTTTCTTCTCCTGCGGCGCTTGGTTTATAGATCACTTGATCATGCCATAACCGGATGGCTGATTCCCCAAGCAACTCGGCGGTCATGCGGCCAAGCTCCGGATGAGTGACGACGTGACGGACTTCATCATTAATCCACCAGCCGTTATCGTGCTTGCGCAAGGCCAATTTATTGTCCGGTAGGCGAACATCGTGCATCGGATAGCCATCCCCGTCGAAGTCGGACGACCAAATCCGTTCATGCGCTTGCCGTAGTTTCTCGATCGTGTCATCGTCAATCAGTTTTGGACTGATCCAATACCCATCGCGTTCAAAAGTTTGTTTGTCCGTGTCCGTCACTTCATAAGGAATAAATGCCATCCTAACACCTCTTCGCCATATTTGATTATTCCTTCTCTAAGATAACAGCAGAGAGAAGCTTTGACTTTCGGAAAACTATCGAATAGGATTTTATACAAAGATACAAATTTGAACAGGTGGTCATGCTATGGCGGTTCATAATAGCCGTACAAATCGTTGGGAATACGATACGCAGAAGTTGGATCAATCGGGCTCCCTTCAAGTACCGGAGCTGATTATGTTAGGCTATGACCATTTCACGGAAGCGATGCCGCTCTCTCATCATGAGCATGACGGAGCTTATGAATTTGTACTAACCGATAGCGGTAAAGTAACGTGGGAAGTAGACGGCCAATTATTCGAGACAAGGGCCGGCGAATTGTTCCATACACGGCCCAACGAACCGCATCGCGCGCGTATGGATTTCATGGAACCATGCTCCATCTGGTGGCTGATCGTGAGGAATCCTTCCTCATGCACTTCGTGGTTGGGATTAAGCGAAGACGAACTTCGGGAAATGATGGATAAATTAAATCACTTGCCGAGGATTGTGCGGACGAATACCCGGATGAAAATCAGTTTTGACAAATTGCGTCACGCGCTTGAAACGGAAGAACAGCCCTGGTTGAAGCTGAAAGTCCGGCATTATATGCTGGATCTCATTCTACTCATGACGGAGCCTTCACCGGAACCGCAAATCCCCGAAGATCTCCATGACGCGATGCTCAAAGCCGTGGAGAACATCCGGATGCAGCCCGAGAAGCATTGGGTCAATAAGGAGATCGCGGCTAGCGTTGGGGTTAGCGAATCGCATTTCTACCGGCTGTTCCGGCAAACCTTTGGCCAATCGCCTTCCTCCTTCGTGGAGCGCACCCGGGTAGAATATGCCGCGCAATTGCTATCCCATTCCCCTATTTCAATCACTCGGCTTGCGGCGGATCTGGAATTCAAATCCAGCCAGCATTTCAGCACCGTATTTAAGAAGGTAACCGGCGTAACGCCCAGCCATTGGAGAACCGCGCAGCGCAAATCCATCGAATAAACGTAAAAAGGCCTGATCTCTAATGGGATCAGGCCTTTGTTAGCCGGCAAAACTGACAAATTCAGGGCTTCTAAGCATGTTGCTTGAAGTCCAATCGCGAAACCTAACCTTTACTTTCAAGGTTGGCTTTACATAGACGAATCGTTTGTCTTGCCCCGTAATCATTGAGGATGCTGCTGTGTAGAAGGTTTGCTTAACGTCAGCGGGAATATCTCCGTCAATACAGCCGACCGTTTGTCCGTCATGCGCAATAAGCCAGCCAAATTCTTTCCGTTTGTATCCGCATATCGCAACCTCTGTGTATTGATAATTCCTTATGGCCAGCCATTCATCGGACCGAGCGCTTGCATAGGTTGAGTTTTTCCGTTTCGCTACGATACCGGTCAATCCTCGATCTTCAATAAACTGAAACAAGGCTTTGCCTTGCTGTTCAATCGACATGGCTAGATGGTAGAAACCGTTAGGCTGCAAAATTTGTGCTAAAAGCCGTTTGCGTTCGATCAGGGGTAAATGGGTTAAGCTTTGACCGTTTAAGTAAAGAATATCGAATACGAAGTAATGAACGGGATGAGTTCTGGCAGCTTCTTTTATTTTCGGTAATTTACTTAGTTGGAACCTCTGTATAAGGCCGTCAAAATCATGGGTTCCGTCATCCCGGACCATAACCGCTTCACCGTCAAACACGACATCCATGCCGTTATCCACGGGTACGTGAAACAGTTCCGGGTATTGTCTAGTCACTGCATTGTTATGTTTGGTGTACATATTAACTTGTCCGTTAATAAACGATAAGATCAGGCGATGACCGTTAAATTTCGGTTCAAATACGTATTCTTCGGAGTCAAACGATTGTTCCGCTTGCTCCGGCAACATCGGCGAGATGAACATAAGAATTCCCCTCTCATCTCACCATTATACCACCGTCAATTCCGTGAACCGATGGTAAGTCATGCGAGAGATGGAGGGGAATAACAGGACAACCTATCTTCTTGTGTTGAACGAAGCTCCGCTCAAGGATTGCTCAGCCATCTGAACAAGACGTTTCGTAATGTTGCCGCCGATTGTGCCGGCTTCACGCGTCATCAGATTGCCATTGTAGCCTTCGCTGAGCTGAATGCCGTGTTCAGTTGCGATTTCGTATTTCATTTGATTCAAAGCAGCTTTGGCTTGCGGTACAACTAAATTGTTGGATTGGTTAGCCATAATAGTCAACTCCTTCTTGGATGTAAATCTATTGTGTGGAGTTGCTGGAAATATATTCGTTCAACTGAAAAAATAATCCATCTTCCTCGGTCCATTCGGCATAATAAACTTCTCGGATATGGTCTACCCCTTGCTCCGCAAGCCTGGATTGCAGCCATTCCACGCTGCGGCCGATCTCCCGAAGCTCGCCGCGCTGCAGTGTCCCCTGCTCGATCAAGATGCGCGGAAGTCCGGCTTTGGGCACGGAGACGCGTAGTTCCGTTCTGGTCGGCGGTTCATCGCCGGGATTTCTCATCACGCTTAAGCTGCCGTTTGGCTCAAATACCGCATAAGCCACTTCGCGCACCGTGAATACGCCTTGCTCCCTCAGCAGCATGCCGATTTGATGCATGTCCAGCCGGTTGCGCTTCATCGCATTTACGTCGATCACCCCGTTGCGGATAATAAGATCCGGTTTGCCGCTAAGCGGCACGGATAGCCAAGGCATGAGCTGAACCGCCTTTTCCAAAGCAAGCGACAGCACCATCCATACGGCAAGAGCGAATACCAGCATTGAAAAATGCGCCTCGCGATCATAAATGGTATTGCCTACAAGCTCGCTCAGCATAAGTGACGAGACGAAGTCGAACGGTGTGAGTTGGGATATTTCCTTTTTCCCGAGCAGCTTTGTCATAAACCATAAACCGAAAAAAGCGGTTATAAGCTTGACGGAAATCAATGCGTAATCCATAACCATTCACTTCCACATTTCGTTTATGGTTATATACCCTGCTCATCCCGAGCTGAATCGAATGCCAAGTCGAATCTTTGTACAGCTCTTGCTTAACCGGGAAGCCGGATTCCTGATCACGATGATCTACAGGAGCGTCTCGGCCCCGTCGATATAAATTTCCGTGCCCGTAATATGGCTGGACTGGGCGGAAGCGAGGAACAGCACCAGATCGGCTACTTGTTCCGGTTGTCCTGGTCCGTGTTCAAGCGGTTGGGAACCTTCCGGGTACTCGACCGGAATGCTGATATCGTCCACTGCTTTGGTTCGGTGGGTATTCTCTCCGATATTCGTCTTGATTGCACCCGGACAGATGGCATTCACGCGGATCCGGTACCGGGCGAGCTCAAGTGCGGCCATCTTTGTAAAGGCTACCTGCCCGGCCTTGGATGAGCTGTAGGCGGACATGCCGAACCCGGAATATTTCCGGTTCCCGTTAATCGAGCTCGTCACGATGATGCTGCCGCCGTTTGTTTTCATATGCGGAATGGTGTTTTTCACGGCCAGGAAAGTTCCTCTGAGGTTGATACTGAGCGTTTCATCC
Source organism: Paenibacillus glycanilyticus (assembly GCF_030161375.1). Taxonomy (GTDB): domain Bacteria; phylum Bacillota; class Bacilli; order Paenibacillales; family Paenibacillaceae; genus Pristimantibacillus; species Pristimantibacillus glycanilyticus_B. Next base: position 198,774 of record NZ_BSSQ01000019.1, on the reverse strand, counting down.
CAAGCTTCCGGCGTTAGTTCCTCGATCGGCGCAAGCGTACCGTTAATGCCCGCATTGGCGAATAATACGTCAAGACTGCCGAAACGTTCTGCGGCGGCTCTGAACGCGGCTTCCATTCGGCCGGAATTGGATACGTCCACATCGTAAAATTCGGCTTCCCGGCCCATGTCGCGAATCTCCTGCTCTACATCCTCCGTCCGGTCGTCCATTAAATCAAATAAGCAGACATTGGCACCGGCGCGGGCCAGCTTGATTGCGGCAGCCCTGCCGATTCCCGAGCCTGCTCCCGTCACGATCGCCGTCTTGCCCGCCAGAATAAGTCCTTGTCCCTCATTCGTTTGTTGCATCGCGCACAACTCCTTTCAAAGATGGCATACATGGAAGAATAACCGGTCAACCTTTGTATACCCGTCTTTGAAAGGAATTACACTATTTATCCAATAACCTTCCCGAATCTCTCCAGCATTTCTTTCTGCAATTGGGCTAGCGCAGCGGATTGTTTGGCAAGATTCTCTGTATGTTTAAGTCGCAATTGCTCCACATATTCGTTGGATGGCATGTTCTCGATTAGAGCCAGCATATCCATTTCGGATTCACACCGGCGTTTTCTTCTCTCAATATGCCGTTCTAGGACGATCTCGGCCATCGATTTGTTCCCCATCGATTTCCACCTCCAACACAGTATATGCGTTGGCGCGAATAGGGGCTAACCGTTCTCCCCACGCAAAAAAAAGCTTAACCGTGTTTAAGTTAAGCTTTTTGGCCGATCTTAATGTCCTTTCTTGCGGATCCGCTCGTCGTGATTCTCGCCCCATTCCTTCGCTTTGGCGGTAGCAATGGATATTGCGCGGCCTTCGGAATAGCCGTCCTTCAGAAGTTCGTTCGCGATGTCGATCGCTTTGTTGCGGACCGGAGCCATGAAGTTTTTGAGCGAATCCGGATAATTGTCTTTGTCCCAAGGCATGTTCATTCCTCCTCCTCCGTCGTGGCATACCTTCTAATAGACCATTAGAGGGGAGTTGAATCATGAGATAAGGAATGCCGCCACTCGGGAGGCAATAGTCTGGCATACTGGGGCTGCGCATAGCGGTCATCAATCAGCAATAACGTTCCACGGTCGCTCTCGGAACGGATTAATCGGCCTCCGGCCTGCAACACTTTGTTCATCCCCGGGAAGACGTAGGCATATTCGAAGCCGTTTTTCTCCTGCCGGTCAAAATATTGTTTGATAATATTCCGCTCCGTTCCGACTTGCGGCAGCCCTACGCCAACGATCGCAACTCCGGTCAGCCGATCGCCGACCAAATCGATTCCTTCGGAAAAAATGCCGCCCATGACGGCGAATCCTACTAGCGTACCTTGATTGCCTGCCGCAAAGGAGGCGAGGAAGCTTGCTCGTTCCTCTTCCGACATATTGGATGTTTGGATAAGCGTACGAACTCCTTTGTCCTCATTCCCCTGTTCCATATATCGTTCATGCACGCCATTCATGTAAGCATACGACGGGAAAAACACAAGAATATTCCCTTGATGCCGACATGCCATATCGTGAAGCAAACCGGCGACGCGGTCCATCGTACGTTCACGGTCCTGATAGCGGGTCGACAATCGTTCAATTCGGACCTCAAGCTGCTCCGGGGCAAATGGCGACGGAATCGCAACGGAGTAATCCGTTTCCGCGTCGCCTCCTAACATGTCCATGAAATAAGGAAGCGGCGATAACGTTGCGGAGAATAAAATCTGCGCGCGGTATCCCTTGGCGTATTGCCGCAGCAAATGTGACGGAGCGAGGCAAAACAGTTTGAGCCGCACGTCGCTCCTCTCCAGCTCCGCATAGGTGACGTACCGCTCATCGTACAATTTAGCTATGCGCAAAAAATGCTGGCAGCCAAAATACACGTCAGCCAGAAGCTCATCCGAGTCTCCAGCCGCCAATTGCCGCTCCGCCGCGCTGACGAGCAACTCCAGGTGATCGACCAGCTGCTCAGGGAGATCAAGCTTGGTTGCATCGGCTTGATCATTCATGGTTTTGCGCAAAGCTATGAAATATTGATTCACCGCCTTCGCCGATTGATAGACGAGCGGACGGCTGATCTTACTTGCTCGCTGCAGCTCTAGAAAATCTGATTTCCTAAGCTCCGCCGAGTACATTTCACGTGCCCGGTCTACAAGGTTATGCGCTTCGTCGACCAACAGAGCGGTTTGTCGTTTCTGCTCTTCAAACAATCGCTTCAGGTTGACGCGCGGATCAAAAATATAATTGTAGTCGCAAATGACCGCATCAGCCGCATAAGCGGCATCTAGCGAAAATTCAAACGGGCACACGCGGTGTTTGCGAGCATACCGTTCGATAACCTCACGCGTCATCCTCGTTTCTTCGCTTAACATGTCTAGAAGCGCGCCGTTGACGCGGTCATAATACCCTTCGGCGTATTCGCAATACTCGGGCGTGCAGCGCGTTTCATCCTTGAAGCACACTTTCTCCTTGGCCGTCAGCGTAACGGAATGAAGATGTAATCCGCCATCGCGCAACATTTCTAATGCTTCTTCCGCAGCTGTGCGCGTAGTAGTGCGGGCTGTCAAATAAAACAGTTTCTGCAGCAATCCTTCTCCGAAAGCTTTCACGGCAGGAAACAATGTCGACATGGTCTTGCCTGTGCCTGTTGGCGCCTTGGCGAACAACTTGCGATGATCCGCGATCGTCTGATAGACGGAAGCAGCTAGTTTGCGTTGCCCGGACCTGTACGAGGGGAACGGGAAATTCAACAACTTAATGCTGGCGTCCCTCCGCGCGGCATGGCGGCTTTTTATAGAAGCGTATGGATAATAGCTGGCAACGGTATCGTTAATAAACTTTTCAAGTTCCGCAAACGTCATCGTACGTACAAAACGGTGAATTTCATCGGCTTCCACATGGGCATACGTCAGTTGAACCTGGATGGACTCGAGCTCCCGATCTTTCGCCACTATATATGCGTAACATTGAGCTTGTGCCCAGTGGACGGGATACGTCTCTTCCATAAGGGAAGGCAAACGTCCGGAAAAGGACTTGATCTCGTCGATCATCATCCCGTTCTCCGACTGAAGCAGCCCATCGCAGCGGCCATCGATGGCAAATGTCAAATTCTCGTATGCGATCTCGGCCGATAAGTAGACTTCTTTGGCATCCTGCTCGCCATACCCGTTCTGAATCTGCCGATGCATTCGCGTCCCTTCCGTTAAGGGTACCGTTGAGCGAAAGCCAACGTTTATATCCCCACTGCTATAGGCGTATTCAACAAGAGCCCGCACGGATAAATGAACCGTTTGTGTCATTTGCGTTTTCCTTCTCCCCATCGTGCAACCATAGTAATTCGACTATATCAAACGTATGTTCGCGAGTAAAGCTTGTTCAGCCAGCAAATCAAATAAACCATCCTCCCGTTAGGAAGAATGGTTTAAAGCAGCTTTAATATGCTCATTCAGCTTCTTTAAATTCCCTAGCGGAGTCGGCTGGTCCGATAACCGGTAGCTTTGCTTCAGCTTCACGATCCGATAAACGCTCTTATCAATGACGGATTGCGGGATATCGCCGTTTTGCACCGCGGTGGTAAGGGCACGAAGAACGGCTTGTTGCTCGGTCAACACATGTCCGACCAGAATCAAATCCGCGCCGGCAAGTACCGCATGAACGGATGCGGGACCTATCGGCATCACTTTTCCCACAGCCCCCATCGTCATATCGTCCGTTATAACAACCCCGTCGAATTTCAGTTCTCCCCGAAGAAGATCTTGAATGACCTTGCGGGACATGGAAGCCGGCAAGTTCGGATCAAGCTTGTTCATCAGAATATGAGCCACCATCACGACGGGAGCGCCCTTCTCGATTGCGGCACGGAACGGTACAAACTCTACGGAGCGAAGCCGATTAAGATCATGATCAACAACAGGCAAGCCGAAATGCGAATCAACCGAGGTATCGCCATGTCCGGGAAAATGCTTCACAACCGGGATCACGCCTTGCGATTGGATTCCAAGCATCTCCTGCACGCCCATGCTGCTGACGAGCTCAGCTGTGGAACCAAAGGCGCGGTCGCCGATCACCGGATTGTCGGGATTCGTATTGACATCAAGCACCGGCGCAAAATCCGTGTTCAGGCCAACGGCCGACATGGCTTCGCCCAATGAAGAACCAACCTGGTAGGCGTAGTCAGCATCTTTTGTACGCCCAACAGCCTTGCTGCTAGGAAACGTTGGAAATTCCTTCGGCAATCTGGATACCCGCCCGCCTTCTTGGTCCGTGCTGATGAGAAGCGGCAGCTTGGCTCCGGCAGTTTGGTTCAAATGCTTCAAATCATTCACAAGCTTGTTGGTTTGGGTAGCCGATACGATATTATTGCCGTACAAAATAATTCCGCCAACGTGACTATCCGCAATGAGCGACCGGATTGGCGGTTCTACCTCCGTGCCGTCCAATCCGACAACCACCATTTGGCCGATCTTCTCTGGCAAGCTCATCGATTGGACGAGGGTTGCAATCGGATCTACTTCAGGTTCTGTCACGGGAGCGGATGGGCTGGGATGTTTAGTCATACATCCGCCAAGAACAAGAACGATAAGCATGCATGCAGCTGCGGATACGCAGTAGATTCGATGTAATCGCATATTAAACTCCTATCCTATAATGGCGTCTAATAGTATACACCTGCAAGAAGCGGGATTATACGTTGTGCGAACAGGGTTGCTTCTAACAGGCTACCGCAAGATTTCGATATAGCCTTCCGTCCCATTCACGCGGATCCGATCTCCGTCTTTGATCCGTTTGGTCGCATCCTCCACCCCAACTACGGCCGGCAAACCGTATTCGCGGGCTATAACGGCCCCGTGGGTCATAAGTCCGCCAACTTCGGTGACCAAACCTTTAATAGATACAAACAATGGAGTCCAGCTTGGATCCGTAAAGGCCGTGACCAGAATATCCCCTTCTTCCAAATCCGCATCGTCCATCGTTACCATTACCCGTGCCCGGCCTTCAATCACGCCGGATGAAACCGCCAGCCCCGCAATCGCGCCGGAAGGCAGATTGTCGCGTTTGTACGAGCCAACAATGATCTCGCCGTCAGAGGTGATCATGCGCGGCGGAGTCAGCTTCTCATATCGTTTGTACTCGTCTTTGCGTTTGCTGATAATCCGATAATCTAACGCCGATGCGCGAACCGCTTCCTGCAGCTCTTCGAAAGAGAGATAAAAAATATCCTCCGGCTCTTCAAGTACATTTGCTTGTACGAGTTGTTCGCCCTCTTTGAGCAAAGCAAGCTTATAAATGAAATATCGATTGATCATCCCGTATTTCGGGTATTCCCGGTAGCCCATGAAATTCCTGATGAGATCGATTTTTTGTTTGGTTTCGGCCGCTTTTTGTTCCCCATCCGGCAATGTTTTGAGACGTGCGAGCAGCTCTTGTTCTTGGCCTGAAGCAGCTTGCAGGCCATGCTCGAATCTTCGTGAACTTTCACCCGGTTCAAAGCTTTTAATATTGCCAAGGATCAGCGGTACCAGAGTAAGCGGATTTTCGCTCCATCTTGTTCTTGAAATATCGATCTCCCCGGCGCATCGCATGCCGTATTTTCGAAGATAATCCTTAATGGCAACCTTGCAGATCTCTCCGCCTTCAAGCTTGATCAGTTCCTTCAAGAAATTCTCGTCTTTTGTGTGCTGGAGATACTCAATCACTTCCGGATAAGGCCGAATAACGTCGGCAACTTCTAATAATGCCAGACCCATCTCGGAAGTAATATTGTGGGGTACGGATTGCGCCAGCGGATCCGCTGCATGGGTTTCTCCAAGCCACTCCTCCATCTTGTCGTTGATCCACGCCGTCGCGTCCATTGCTGCCATAAATACAGCCGTGCTTTGCGGGTCAAATAACAGCTTTTTGAGCTGGTTTTGCATGTCGTCAACGATATACGCAAACAGCTCGGGTCCAGATTTGGACTGGATGTTTTGTCTTAATTGTTCGATCGAGTTCTCGGTTCTTGCAATTAGTTCATTAACAATTGACGGGTCTATTTCAGTTGAAGATGTCGACCCTGGTTGCTGGTTGGCGTTCCCCCGGTTGCCAGGCGGAGGACCCTGCTGCTCCATTGGCATGATTTTGATAAAGTCCCGCTCTATGATGGTAGCAAACGCGTCTTTCAGTAGCGGATCGGATTGCCCTAACGCTACGAGCCGATCCCTGCCGACTGTCGTTGAGAGAAGCGGAGTAATATCGACAAACAGCCGTCCGCCTGCGGTCCGCATAGGTGCGGGAGTCGTTAACAGGTAAAAGGATAATCCCAGCGGTTTCATGGCATCGGTCATCATTTGCTGGTGGCCGACAGAAATATAAACATGGTTTGCTTGATCCTTTGCTTCCGGAATGGGATATAACGTCGTGATCGGCCGGCTCTGCACCACATAGACATCTTCTTGGTCCAAGCACCACTCGATATCTTGCGGATAGCCGAAATAGGCTTCAATCTGTCTGCCGATACGCTCCAATTGCAAAATTTGCTGCTCCGTCAAAGTTTGCTTCTCTCTTTCAGCAGGATCGATCGCAAACGTCTCTGTTCCGCCTTCCGCCCGCCCGTAGATGGCCACTTGCTTCGCCGCTATCCGCTTCCCGACAATCTCCCCGTCTCGCACTTGATAACTATCGGCGGATACGAGACCGGATACCAACGCTTCTCCCAGCCCAAAGCCGGCATCAATGGACACGATCTTCCGGTTAGACGTAATGGGATCCGCTGTAAATAAAATGCCTGATGCCTGCGGGAAAACCATTCTTTGAACGATAACGGCTAAGTAGACTTGCCGGTGATCAAATCCGTTTTGCATGCGGTATACAACCGCGCGATCTGTAAATAAAGACGCCCAGCACCGGCTAATATGTTGCAGAACGGATTTCACACCGACGATATTTAAATAAGTATCCTGTTGTCCGGCAAAAGAGGCATGCGGCAAATCTTCGGCGGTTGCGCTGGAGCGAACGGCATAAGCATGGTCCTCTCCAAAGCGGTTAAGGTAGGCAGTGACGTCTGCCGCCACTTCGGAAGGAATTTCAATCGCCATAATGAGTTGCCTGATCTGCTTGCTGATTTCGCTTATTTGTACACGATCGCCTGCTTTAAGTAGAGATAAACGGTCCACAAGATCATCTAACTTGCCGTTGTGTTGAAGAGCTTGTCGATACGCTTCCGTTGTGACGATGAATCCATCCGGTACCCGTAATCCTTCGATTTTAGTTAATTCTCCAAGATTTAATCCTTTTCCGCCAACAAGCCGCAGCTCCGTTTGATCCATTTCCTGAAAGCCGAGAACCCGTGTCTTCATTCCGCATCTCTCCTGACTAATGATTTGTTAAAAATGTTTGACAAGAGTTCCACCAGCATGGTACAATTAATTTGTAAGATATATAAACTACGTCTAAATTTGACTTTACAGTCGTGAATTGATTATAGCATTACGTTTGTTTCCATGCAATAAAAAGAACCTGGACCATTTGGTCCAGGTTCTTTTTGCATTCCGCTTACTTCATGTTGTGTACGTTATCCGCCAGCGCACGCAGCGTCTCCTTGTCGATCGGAGACAGATTGGATTTGCCCAATCGAACGGCTGATCCGAAATGGACTTCCTTCACTCCGGTCTCCTGTATAAACGCGGTGATACCTTCGGTTGTCAGGCCGCTACCGGCCAAGATCGTCAGACGGCTGCCGCTCGCTACCGCAACAAGTTCCTTCATTTCTTTGACGGATAACACCGCCGGTTTGGGACCTGCAGAAGTCAACACGCGCGTAATTTGCGGGTATTTCATGAGCGTTCGAAGCCCCTCATGCTGATCGGCCAGCTCATCGAAAGCACGATGGAACGTCACTTGGAGGTTGCCAGCGAGCGGCAGCAGCCGCTCTAGCGCATGCTCGTCAATCTTCCCCTCCGGAGTTAATGTGCCAAGCACAACGCCGGCTGCCCCGGATTTCACGATAGCCTTGATCTCCAAAGCCATTGTCTCAATTTCCTGTTCGGAGTAGGCGAAGGTTCTGCTGTGAGGGCGCACCATGACAAATACCGGAATACGGACAGTCCGCACCACCTGTTCAACCAGTCCGATGCCCGGTGTTAATCCGCCTTCAGTAATGGCGGTAATAAGCTCAAGCCGGTCTGCCCCACTCTCTTCCGCGCGGAGCGCGTCGTCCATGCAAGTTGCTATAACTTCTAGTAACATCTATTTACCTCCGGCAATCCTTCGTTCTTATTCTGCCTTTATTTGTTTCCGACAGGGATCGTGAACGATTTATTATATGTCTTAATATAATGGAAACCGCTCAATAGTAAAGCTTCAGGTTTGTCCGTTGTTTGAACGGAATAGGTCTGCTCCCATAAAATGTTGCCGTTTCCGAGATCCCAAGGACAGGACATCGAGATCGAATGGACGGGAACGCTTTTTCCCCCTGCTTGTACGGCCAAATTTTGTTTGTCCAAAATCGTGAATTGCTTTCTAGCGATAACGATATCATATCCGTTGGTTGTTTTGGTTACGCTGCGGACCCACAACTTCTCGCTGCCCACCTTGATGGAACGGTCGGATGGCGCCGCGAGCGATATCGGTTCCGTCATTTTCTGGTACCCGGCGAAGTTTTCGAGCACGACTTCGATAGATTCAATCTGATCCGTTGGAAGAACGTCGTAGTTAATCTCAAAGGATCTATCACCAATCCTTTGCGCACGGTATCCAAAAGATTCGACTTCCTTCCCATTTACTAGTAGCTTGGTTTTACCGGGGAACATAGGAAATCCATCGTTATTATCCAATTCGTAATGGCCTCTAATAACCGTTGCCGTAGGAGAAGCGGTGATCGTATCATAGTGAACCGCTCCTTCATCGACGGGTACCGATAGATCTAATTTTTCCTTGACCATACTCTTCATTGCTTTGTTCGCATTAAATTTGAAGGTGATCGGATATTTTTCTAGCGTACCATTCTCAAGCCGCTGACTGAAATAAGCGGTTAATTTACGCGATAATGGACTTACCTTCTCAAATTTGTTGACCCCAAGAAATTGTGTATGATCATCGCTTAATCCACCGCTGCCTGTAACCATCCTGGAATCCGTCAGAAATCCTTTTAACTGTAAGACATCATAATCTATAAACTCACCAACTTTAAAAGTCTCATCTCCCGGAAGATCAATCGTGTAATACATCAGAAACTGATTGTCGTCGGCTATAACGCCGTTAACGGTAATGGTTGTGCCGTCTTCAAACGTTTTGCTTTTGTTAACGGTTTGTCCGTAGCCTTGCTCGGCAACCTCGGCAAAGTTAAGCGAAGACAATTCCATCTGGTTTAGCAGCTTGCTTCCGTAATACGCGAAGGCCGGATATTGATAGGTTGAAACAAGAAGAATGAGAGCGGCGGCTGCCGATAAGCTCCAAGTCAAAATTTTGTTTTTGTTCTTCTTCCCTTTTCGTTCCGGAATACGATGCAGCGCTTGGCGCAGCCGATCCTCTAGCTCCTCGGGTGCTTTGATCTGATTCAAGTTTTGTTTGTGCATACGCAATTTCTCATCGATCGTACTCATAACGATCACCTCCGATAATTCCTTTTAATTTCCGAATGCCCTGTGAAATTCTTGATTTGATCGTACCAAGCGGCGCGCCCGTCATTTCCGCAATGGTGTGATACGGCAAATCATGCACATACCGAAGCTCGATGGCCTCTCGTTGATAATCGTTCAGGTGCGACAGCAGCGTCTGCATGTCCATCTCGTCTTCCGTACTTCGGTACGGATTCACGTCCGATAATGTCGATACTTCCGTATCTTGCTCTTCTTCCAGCGGCAGATGTTTCTCTTTCTTCCGGTGCAAAGCTTTGCACCGATTAACGAGAATCGTTTTGCTCCAACTATAGAAGGCTTCGCCTTTCTGAAGCTGATCGATTTTTTCATACAAGGTTACGATCATATCCTCCATCGCGTCCATCGCATCATGCTCATTGCCCATATAGGAGTAAGCAAGGCGATAATAAGCGTCCTGATCGGCCATAATCAGTTGTAATAAAGCATCTTTGTTGCCCTTTTGGGCTTGTCTGACCAGACGACTTACTTTCATGTTCTCTCCCCTTTCATAGATAAGAGCATGCAGAAGGTTAAAAAGTTCATTTATATAATAAAAATATTCCTGATCATTATTCCCAATAAAAAAAAGCAGCCGGTTGGCTGCCTGAACAACTTAACTATATAGCTTGTTTAATCGGTTGTCACGAGTGATTAGAACAACCCTTCGCGGAAAGGCGTAACGAGCGATTGATAAGCGGCTTGCCGCCCTTCCTCAAGCTTGCTGGCATACCCTTCTCTCCAAGCCGCCGCGGCCTGGGCTTTTTGAATTAGCTTAATACTCAATTGCGTATCATCCGCGCTTACGATCCAATCCGCCAAACCAAGACCATGCATCAGATCAAAGCTCTTAAACCGGTAACCGATACAGACAAAAGGAACGTTCGCCGCTGCGGATAGTAAATTGGCATGCAGCTTGAAATTTATCGTTGCCGTGAAGCTGCTTAACAGCTGTACATAATCCGCAGCCGAATAGACCTTGGGATCCATCGTTACTCGTTCGTCATGGCCAATCTTACCGTAGAGTCTGGCCAAAGCCTCTTTATCCGGTCCCCATACCGAATACAGGTGAAGGTTATACCCGAGCGCAAGCAGAGTACGTCCGGCTTCGGCAAGCGCGTTCTCCACCTTTTCCTCGCTGCCGCCGTAGATCCGGTTATAGGAAGTGCCCCAGTTGATGCCAATCGTCCGCTTGTTCCCGATTTGGACGCTTCTGTCTGACCTATCGACCGGGTTCAATGCGTTCATCAGCATGGCGGGATCCCCGCTGATCGAGATCTTATTGGAATAGGCGCCAAGAGATTCTATATAATCAACCGTCCACGGCCCGCGCACGCCGCAATAAGCATTATGCTCCATAATCGCTTTCAGCTTCTTGCTGTATGGCGCGGTCTCAAGCGCGGCCGCCGGCTTCAACCGTCCGTCTGCAGAAGGCAGCCATTGATGGAGACGGTCATGTCCGCTGCCCCAGAACACGATGTTTTTCCCAAGCTCAAGCGCTTCATGAACCAGGTCGACGTAACCGGGAACGATCAGCGAGCCGCCACCGAGAACAATCGTGTCGTATTCGTTTACTTTCTTCCATTCCACGTTCGGCAAAGAGGGGATGACTTGATATTCGTCTTTCTTCAGATGGGTCTCCGCCAGCTCGTTGAACATCTCCCACATCCACTCGTCCCCCAGATTGTTGAACCCGATCCACCCTAAATACAATACTTTTCGCATCTTTGCATTCTCCCCATTCCTAATTCGTTTGTGCCAGCAAGGTTTCATACAGTTCTTTCATCTGTAACGCTTTGTCGCGGATGTGAAAGTTCGCCCGCGCCCACGCTTGTCCTTGCCTTCCAATCTCCTCCAATTGATCCGCGGAACCAAGAAGTCCTCCGATTGCTTCTCCGATCCGCTGCTCGGTGGGACGTTCCTTCGAGTTATGATCGCCAAAATAATAAAGCCATGCTTCGTCATAAACAGCCTGCTCCACTAATCCAAAATAGCCGTGATTGCCTATCGCGAGGACGGGTTTGCCGCAGGCCATCGCCTCCAGCGCCACGCGCCCGGTTCCGACAACCAGATCGCCAATATTGTAGTAGTCGTGCATGCGCATCTGACTTCCTACCAAATGGATGAACGCGGTATTGCATTCCTGATTCAAGGTTTCTGCCAGCTCGGTGATTACGGATGCCTGATTGCCCGATCCCACGATAATGACATGAAAAGGAGCAGAGCCGCTTAGGCGAATCGAACGTGCCGCCCGCAATAGCATGGCGCATACAACCGCTTTGTCCCATGCCAGCCGGGAAGCATACACGATCACTTTTTCCTCCTCCGGTATACGAAGGCTAGCTTTCAATGCGGCAGAAGATTCGGAACGGAATTGATCGAAATCAATGCCGTTCGCAATCAGATGGGACGGGATGCCTAGAACATCCAAATAGGCTTGTACAGGAAAACTAACGCTTACGAAAATGCATCCCGCAGCTTTCAACTGTTGAAGCTGCTCGGGCGGATAATACGCTCCGTGCACCGTAAATACAACCGGGATGCCTAGCTTTCTCGCTGCTTCCGCCGCATACAGCCCGGATGGCGTTTGATGAATGTGGACGATATCAATCTTGCGGCTGCGCATGATTTGCATAAGCGCGCGTTCCGCCTGCTCCTGTTGCTCTGGGTCAAGCAACTGTTCCGCTGTGAGCCCAACGCGATAAATCGGGCAGCCAATGCGGGCGAAGGATTCATACATGACGCCGGTTCCTCCCGCGTAGACCGGCATGATGCCAATGGCCGGAAAAGATTTGACGAGGCTAAGCACATAGGTTTCCGTTCCGCCAACAGCCAGGCTGTCCATGACCATGAGCAACCGGATTCGATTACGCGTCATAATCTTGTTCCTTCTTCGGCTTGCCGAAATAGTCGCGCGAGCGTTGTTTCGGATGCTTGCGGTAGTAATACAGCACCTCGCGCAAATTGTCCACGTTCCTTGCTCCCGGCTTGATCACTTTTGCAATAAACTCGTAATCTTCAGCTCCTTCAATACGTCTTGTATGCCCGCCGATCCTGTCAAATACAGTCCCACGGAACATCGCGGTACCGTGGCAGATGCAATGTCCGCCTTTTTCATACACCTTCCCGATCTGATCGCCGTATTTGAGCCAGTGCACAGGCTTCAGAAGCTCTGGACTCCCGTCTTCAAACACTTCGTAGTTGGTGCCTAGCAGATCGATATGCGGATGGTTGTTCAAATAACGGACCTGTCTTGCAAAACGCTCCGGATGAGACCAATCGTCCGCATCCTGAATGGCGATAAACTCGCCTTTGGCTAAATACATGCCAGCCGTTATAGCCCCCGCATAACCTGCATTCCGAGGCAGCCGCAGCGTATAGATTCCTTTGCCTTCCCTTAAGTTAGGCTCGTTCTCGTTCAGCCAATTCATCATATATTCGTAAGATCCGTCCGTTGAAGCATCATCGATTAGAATGACCTCCCAGTTCGGATAGGTCTGATTAAGCAGGCTTGTCAAGCAATCCTTCAGAAAGGGAAGCTTATTGTAAACCGTAATGACGATGCTGACGAGTCCCGGCACGCGCTCTAATGACACTTGCCTCTCCTCCCTTGTTATCTTCATTTATTAAAGCAGTCTTATATAAGAAATAAACCGTAGCTGGATGATCGCATAACTGCCGCTCTCATACCCGAACACCTCGGACGTGCGGAGCGTCACCGCCGAACCGTCTACCGACACAATTGTGCCGCAGATCGTTTCAAGCGCCGTCGCGATTTGAACCTCCATGTTAACCAATGCTTGCAATTCTTCAATCATCGTTCCACCTGCTTTCCCGTCAATTGAAAAGATACCAACTGTTCAAGCGGCACCATTACGCTTGTCCCCCCATGTTCACGAACAATCAGATATTCGCCGCTTACTTTTGCTATGGTTCCTTCAACGGTACCCGCCGGGGTTAACAGCTCTGCTGGCCGGCCTGTGTACGGATCAAACACTTGCTTCAGTTTGTTGAAGCTGTTGGCGCCGGATCGTTGCCCATCAAGATAAGCTTCGGCAAGTTCCTCTCGCAATGACTGTCGCAGCTCAGCTATAAGCGCAGTTGCGTCAAACCGGTCGGATGACCGTGACTGCAGCAGCTTGGCTAGCCCGTCGAAATATTCTTTCAGTTCTCTCTCGTTTACGATAATTTTCATCGCTTCACCGTCCTCCTATCCATCTCCAAATCTATTAATCTTTATCTTTACTAACGTATACAGTTTAGAGGCGATGCGATTGAGGCATTACACCAGCTGTTGCGAAAATTTTCTTTAGCTGTCAAATAAAATAAGGACATGTCCCTCGCGGGACATGTCCTTATTTCGCAAATTGCTGCCATCCGGGTACAACTTTGACGGCGTTTATTCGTTCTTCCCATTCAATAAACCGTTCTTCCCGCAGACGTTCGAGCGCTTTCCGGATTTGACCGGGTTCCCGCTGTGCGAAACGCGCCAATTCCGGAATCGAGACGGGCGTGTTCTGATGTCCGTTGCGGTTATACAAAATCCGAAGCAGCTTGCGTTCGGTATCATTCAACATTTTGAATCACTGCCTTTTTTAATGTTTTAGAACATACGTTCCTATTATATAACAGACATACGGATCCAATGCAAGTACAAATGACCGTTAAGTATGCTTCTTCGGCGATAGGGTATAGTATCAAGAAATACTAATCAATTCCAGCGGTAGGTGTCCAAACCCCATGCCATCAAACGATAGTTCGCCTTCACCCAAAGAAGGTGTACGCTTGGTCGGTCCTCATCTTGGAGACAACGAACAAACGTTAAAATCCATATTTGAACATTGCTCCGATATTGTATTCCGCCGCTTAAGTTTGCGTGGTGACGACAAGCTTCTCCTGGTGTACGTTGACGGGATGATAGATAAAGAACTCGTTCAATCCAGTATGTTGAAGCCTCTTCTTTACCATGGAGTTCCACAGGGACTCGGAGTTCTCGACAGCCTGGCGCAAATGTGCGAGCAAGAGCTTGTCGCCGCGCTGGTGGCCAAGAAGGTTACCGCTTTCGAAGAATGTACGGAGTTGATTCTAAGGGGTCAGATCGCTTTTCTCGCGGAAGGGGAAGCTTCTATTCTACTGGCTGACGTCTCGCAGTTCGAGACCAGATCCATTGAAGAGCCTTCCAACGAAGCGGCTTTGCGCGGAAGCCGTGAAAGCTTCACCGAGCAGATCAGAACGAATACGACCATGCTCAGGCGGATTATCGTGACGCCGGATTTGAAGATGGAATCTTTCCATGTCGGCAAATTGACAAAGACGGAGGTAATTCTCGCCTATATTGAAGGTCTTCCGTCCCCCACTTTGCTTGATGAAGTGCGGACTAGAGTCAAAGCTATCGATATTCAAGGCGTCTTGGAATCCGGCTATATCGAAGAATATATCGAAGACACCGGATATTCGCCGTTTCCGCAAATCATGAGTACGGAACGTGCTGATGTCGTATCGGCGGGGCTGATGGAAGGGAAAATCTCCCTACTTGTGAACGGAACTCCCAACGTGCTTGTTGTGCCGATGACGTTCTGGGACGGACTCCAGGCACCGGACGATTATTACGAACGGTTTATGTATGTCACGATGAACCGGTGGATCCGTTATTTATTTGCTTTATTTTCGCTCCTCTTCCCGTCCATTTATATTGCGCTCACCACATTTCATCCCGAAATGGTACCGCCGAAGCTGATGCTCAACATTACGGGGCTGAGAGAGCAGTCTCCATTCCCGACGGTCATTGAGGTATTTATGATGGAGTTTATGTTTGAGGGATTAAGGGAAGCCGGCATACGGCTGCCGCAGCAAATCGGACCGCTCGTCAGTATCGTGGGCGCTTTGGTTATCGGACAAGCGGCTGTAGAAGCGGGGATTATCTCCGCACCAATCGTAATCGTTGTTTCTGCAGCCGGTATTTCGTCATTTGTCATTCCGCGTTATCGATTTGGCTATCCGATGCGCATGCTTAGGTTCCCTTTGCTCGTCATGTCCGGTTTGTTTGGACTGTTTGGTTTGGCTCTTGGCTTGATCTTGATTTTGTCCCATCTGATTCAACTGAATCCGATGGGAACGCCATATCTGGAGCCGCTTGCTCCAACGAAGAAAAACAAGCTGAGAAATGTGCTCTGGAGAAGACCGAGAAAACGGATGAGTTGACCTGCATCCCCGAATGGTAAGGCGGTTGAATGGATGAGAACGATAAAAGTCACAGTTTGCTTATTGTTGCTAGGTGCCATAACAAGCAGCTGCTGGAATCTGAAAGAACCGAACCAATTAGCGATGGTTATTGGCGGCGGACTTGATATTAACCAAGACGGACGTCTGGAAGTCAGCTCGCAAATTGCCATTCCTGCGGGCTTCAGCAGTCAGGAAACCGGCCCCGGCAAAAAAAGAAGTTATGCGGTCGTTAGCGCGACCGGCAAGGATTTCATGGACGCGGGTCAAAATTTGCAGGCACAGTTGTCCCGTACGTTGTTTTATGCCCATCGCCAGACGATTCTGATTGGGGAACGAATGGCGGAGCAAGGATTAGCCGATCAGGGAATTGGCAAGTATCTCGATATGATCGTGCGTAATCCGAAGTCGGAAATCAAGTCTGTCATTTGGATTGTGAAAGACGGAATGGCCAAGGATATTCTGAAGACGGAACCTCTCTTTGATCCGCTCATCAGCACCGCACTTAGCGGCGTTCAGCTGTCGCTAGGGATCAAGCCTTATTATTATCGGGAGTTTCTCAGCGATTACTTGCCTCATGGCGGAGCCTTATTAATGCCGGCGGTCAGCATCCAGCCTTCCGGCGGGAAATTCAACTATTCCGGGGCGGCGATACTGAATAAAGAAAAGTCGCTGAAGTTGATCGGGTATTTGAAGCCTGAAGAGTCGTATTATGCGAACTGGATCAAAGGGCGGCAAAGAATGGTTACGGTTACCGCCGCAAACGACCAAATTAATGGCAGCATCAGCCTAAGAGTGAAGCCAAGTAGGCACATCCGAGTGACGAAAGATTCGAAAGGTCTGCGCGTTCATATTGTGCTGCACGGTACCGGAACCGTCGTGGAGAACAACTCTCCGCTTAATCCTGCTACCGCCAAAGATCTCAAGACGGTTCAGAGCAGTCTGAGCCAAGAAGCCGGGCAGGAAGTCAGCAAGCTGATTCAAAAAGCCCAGCAACAATACAAAGCAGATATTTTCGGAATCGGCGAACTGGTTCATCGCAAGTACCCCGGCGATTGGAAAAAGCTGCAGGATCATTGGAATGATACGTTCAGCACGCTTCCCATCACCTCTGAGGTGCAACTTAAATACGAGGACCCTGGACAAACGAATTCTTCCATGTGAGTTTTATAGATGCGGTTATGGAATGGAGCGAAGGTATGAAAATAACGGGATGGCAAGTATTCTGGATCGTGGCAATTGTAGAGGTAGTCATGGCCGTCTGGCTCCGGATCTCCCCAGCTATAGAAATGGCTAAGCAAGACGCCTGGATGTCCATGCTTATTTCCTACGCTATTGGCGGAGTTATCACCTTTCTGGTCGTCAAGGTTAGCATGCAGCATCCCGGCCGGAGTCTGGCTGAATTCAGCCAAGACCTGCTCGGGCCATGGCTTGGCCGATTGCTGCTCCTCCCCTATTTCACGGCATGGTTTATTTTATCGGGAGATGTTCTTCGTTCCTTTGCGGATTTCATCCATCTCGTCTTGTTGGACAAAACGCCAGTGTGGCTCTTGATGGTGCTGCTTATAGGAGCTGCTGTTTATTTGACGGGTACAAGCGGAATTACGGGAATCGGACGTTTTTGCGAAATTGCGGGACCCGTGACAATCCTCACACTGCTCGTTAGTTTCCTTCTTAATGCGGCGAATGTGAAGTGGAACAACTTGCAACCTCTTGTCGGCGATGCCAAATTAACGGAGATCATAACCGCCTCCTTAGCCCCGTCATCTTTTCTGGCAGAATCGTTTATGCTTCTGGTCTTGCTTTCCTTTCTTACCAGCTCGAAGCACGTTATGGGCAAATCGATGCTAAGCGTCGGGTTAACCGGCATGATGCTCTTCTTGAGTACGATCATGGTGCTGTTGGTCTTTGGCCCGACGGTTGCGCAAGAACTCAGATTCCCTTACTTCATGCTGGTTCGTTCCATCAACATCTTGAATTTCATCCAGAACGTCGATATTCTGGTCCTCTTTATATGGATCTTCGGGGTATTCGCGAAAATCTCGCTGTATCTGTTTATCACCAGCTATGAATTGGGGAAATGTCTGCGGGTGAAGTCATGGAAACGCCTGATGTGGTTCAGCGCGCCTCTTATCTTTCTTATCGCCATGTGGATCCCGAACGAAGCAGCGATTGTGCTGCTGCAGGATTTGTGGGAAATGATCGTCATTCCCGTATGCGCCGTTGCCATTCCATTGTGCTTGTTAATCGTTACTTCCGCAAAGAAAAAGATGTTGAAAGCGGAGTAACCGGGCCGATCCGTCACATCTTAAAAAATAACCGCAAGCGGCTTCCGCGCCGCTTGCGGTTTATTGCAATGCTTATTGAATCGGCGCCAGATTAGCTCCGCCGATCACGGAATACGTTGAGCTTCCGGGCGTTTTCCAGGCTACGGCGACATGGTCGTCGCCGCCTTCTTCCTTATGCAGCACTTCAACGTAATAGCGTTGGCCAGCCGTTAACGTGATCTGGCCGGATTGCTGGCCGGTATTTTGCGTCCAGCTGAGCGGATTGACCCAATCGACAACTTCCCCGATTTGCGTTTTGTTTGCGGGATTATCATTCGTGCTGAGGTACAAGACGCTGTTGTTGTCACCAGCGATTGAGAACTGGTAGGTGCCAGACACGCTTGGCACGATATAACCGCGGATCCGCGTGCCGTAATTATCGCCCCAGTTCGACGGAGCTTGGAAGCTTGTGAGCGAGCTTGTTCCGGTAGGAGCTGTTCCTGTTGGAAGGCTGGTAATCGTGCTGCCTGTTATATTCGTCCAATACTCGCGCGTAATGGAACCTGTTGGCGTCTGACCGCCGGAAGCGCTAGTCGTCACGTTAAGCACAGAGCTGGCGGCCGAGACATTGCCGGCTGCGTCCTTTGCTTTCACGGTGAAGCTATATGCGGTGCTTGCGGTCAACCCCGTAACATTGTAGGTAGTGGCACCCGTCGTAGTTCCGGCAAGCGTCGAGCCGTTATACACCTCGTATCCGGTTACGCCAACATTGTCCGTCGAAGCCGTCCACGACAAGCTGACGCTGGTTGCCGTCTTGGATGGCGAAGTAAGCCCCGTCGGTGCCGTAGGCGCTTGCGTGTCGCCTGCCGGCGCGCTTGTTGTAATGCTTAGCGGCGAACTCGCAGCCGAGACATTGCCAGCTGCGTCTTTGGCTTTTACCGTGAAGCTGTACGCCGTGCTTGGCGACAGCCCCGTTACGCTAAATGTAGTCGCCCCAGTTGTTGAACCGGCAAGCGTTGAACCGTTATAAATGTCATAAGCCGTCACGCCAACATTGTCCGTTGAAGCCGTCCATGATAGATTAACGCTGGTTGAAGTTTTGGATGGCGAAGCGAGGCCTGCCGGAGCTGTTGGCGCTTGCGTATCGCCGCCACCACTACCGCCGCCAACCGCCATGTTTACATCGCAAGTTTTATATTGTCCTGGAGCCGGGTCGCCAAAAATGTTGTTGCCGCACATTACGCCGTTCGTATAAGTGCCATAATTGTAGAGTCCTGCCGCGCCATAACGAACTTCCTTGGTACCCGTGAAGCTGCACATATTGTTCTCGCCTGCGCAAGCGACCCATACCGGCGTAGGGATGGAGCTAGTTGTGACACTGATTGCGCTGCTCTGACCCGATGTGTTGCCCGAAGCGTCCTTCGCCCGTACGGTAAAGCTGTATGCCGTATTCGAAGTCAAGCCGCTTACGGTAAATGCGGTTGTAGTAGAGCCAACCGTCGAACCGGCCAATACGCCGTCTTTGTAGATGTCATAGCCGGCAATGCCTATATTATCCGTTGAAGCCGTCCAAGTCAGGGAAACGCTTGTATCCGTCTTCGAAGGAGACGACAGATTGGTTGGCGTTGTTGGAGCAGTCGTATCCGGCGGTCCCGCAATAACCGTAATCGTCTGCTCTTTCACGCTGGCACGGCCGCCATTATCCCATACGCCAAGAATAACTTGGTAAGTTCCAGGCTTCTCATACGTATAGGTCGGACTAGCCGTTGTGACCGGCAAACCTTCGCCGAGATCCCACAGATTCTCCACAATCGTGCCGTTATCCGACGACGTATTCGTAAACGTCACGGATTGACCGAGCTGAACGGTGAGCGGAGCCGTGAAGTTAGCAACCGGCTTTGGATCGCTGAATCCTCTGCTCGTAAGCTGGGTATTCGTGCTATTGCCGCTTACCGTATTGTTGCTCCACTCCAGATTTGCCGCAGAGGACGGATATTGATCGATGGAAGGTCCTCCGTTGTTTGTGATGGTGTTGTTAATAAAGCTGAGGCTATCCGTACCGCCGGCGGTCGTAATTTCGATCGCTTTGCGTCCGTTGTTCGTAATTGTGTTGCTGTCGAACGTAATGTTTTTCGTATTGCCGTGGATACGGACGGCATTGCCGTCATAACCCGGATAAGCTGCAGCCGGATTACCGGATGCCCCGTTCTTAAACGTATTTTTGTAGAAATATTGGAATTGTTCCGTCTGACCTGTGCCTTCGCCTTGCAGCTGCATGCCCCACATGACCATGTTCTGTACGGTGTTGTAGTTCCATAACTGGTAACCGGTGCCCGGCGATTGCTGGATCCCTACCTGCTGCCCGCCGTCCACGATATTGCCGGATGTAACGCCGTGATCTACCATCACTTCAAGCCCCATGTTGCCTACCGTCGTGCTCGAGCCGACATAGTTGTTGCGGACGGCAATATAAGAAGAGCGCACCGTGCTGATCCAGTGGTCTACCGTATTGTTCTCAACGAGGGAGTAGTTGACGTCAGTATGGAGCTCGATGCCAAGCCCTTCCATCTGTTGACCGGTTCCGGTTACCGTATTCCCGCGGACGATGGCATGAGGGCTGTTGTCGTTCACGAAGATCCCGCCGCGGCCCGTGTCGGCGACATAGTTATTCTCGATTAAGGCATAATCCGAACCCCAGCCTACGCGCACGCCGCCGCCCCAGTCCGAATTGACGCCAATGTTGGTAACCACGTTATCCTTAATGGTCAGATTGTCCGTGTTAACCCCGTATAACGCAAACGGGCCAAAGCCGGAGGACATACCAAAGTCCTTTACTTTCAAATTCAATATTTTGTTGCCGCTTCCGTTCTCAGACACGACGGCGGACTGCGGAACGGTACTGTTATTGGCATCAAGCGTCATCGAGGAAACTTCGGCACCGGACAAGTTGTATAGGGAGAAGAAGGTATTGGCTGTCGTAGAGTTGTATTCAATAACCGTATTGTCCCGGCTCTGGCCGGTGAGTTTGACGCCGGACTTCAAGCTAACAGAGCTGCCTAAGTAGTACGTACCATTAGGGACATACACCGTGTCGCCGCTAGATGCCGCATTGACGGCAGCTTGGAATGCCGCACTGTCATCGCCCGTATCCGTGCCGTTCGCGCCGTAGGACGTTACGTTAAGCGTTGCCGCGTAAGCCGGAACCGCCGGGATGATCGGAAGCAGCAAAGCGACCGTACATAAGATACTTACGACTTTTTTGTTCGTCCTGGAAGTCCTGAATGACTTCGCTAGTTTCATGATTTCACTCTCACTTTCTACAATGGAATGATGAGATCCATACCTGCCTGCAAAAGAATGCCATTTCCTTGCGCTTGCCGTTATGTACCATGCCTCACCTCCCTTCAAGAAAGGATGCGGGAGACCGTGACCGCTTCGTTCGAAGCGGTCACCCTCCCCTTATTCACGTGAATGCCGCTCTCCGGCTAACTACTCGCCGATCCCGTATTGGATGCGCGCGTTCCCCCAATCCGCATGGTCCCAATCGGTGCCATTGCCGCCGTCCGTGACGATCAGCTTCAATTGTTGCGCGCCGCTAATATCGAGATCTATCAATGCCGTTTCGGAGGTTGCCGTCATGTTGCCGCTATCGTAAGCAAGGTTGCCGTCCAGCCAAACTTGGAAGGACACCTGGCCGTTTCCGTAAGTTTCATCGTCTACGCCAACCTCTGCGAGAAAGCGATTATACGCGCCCCCAACGGTGTAGATAATCTCCGATGCCGCATGCGTGCCCATTCCTTTGGCGTATTCAATCCCATTAAGCGTGATCGGCCTGCCGTCGGAAGATTTATCCCTCATAATATTGCCCCAGCCTGCCGTTCCGCTGTCCCAAACATAATCGCTTAAATACACGTCGCCTGCCGGTGCAGCCTGAACAGCGGTGGCTGGATCGCTGGCGTCCGAAGTATTGCCTGCGGCATCCTTCGCCTTCACCGTAAACGTGTTAGATGTTCCCGGCAGCAAGCCAGTTGCTTCATAACCGGTTGATTGCGCTCCGGTCGTCGTTCCGATCTGATGGCCGTTTCGGTACACTTCATAACCCGTGACCGCCTTATTGTCCGTCGATTCCGTCCAACTGAGGCTCACGCTTGTTGCTCCGCTTGCTATAGCGGTCAGTCCGGCCGGTTGGACAGGCGGCACGGCGTCAGGCGCTTCTGTTGTAACCTGAATGGCCTTGCCCATTGCCGAAACGTTGCCTGCCGCATCTCTGGCGCGCAGCGTTATGGTATACGTGGTAAGCGGAGACAACCCGGACACCAGATAAGTCGTTTCTCCTGGAGCGGTAGATCCAGCTAGCGTTCCGTCTACATACACGTCGTAGCTGACGACCCCAACGTTATCCGAAGCTGGAGTCCAGCTGAGCGCAATGGTTTCATCGGTTTGCAAAGGCGACACGAGACCGCTTGGCACGGATGGCGCCTGCGTATCCGGTTTGCCCGGGCGGACCACTATAACACGTTCTTTCAAGCTAGCGCGTCCTTCGTTATCCCACACCACTAAGGTTACGCGATACGCGCCAAGCTGGTCGTACACGAAGGTTGGTTGCGATTTTTCGCTTGGCAGTCCAGCACCAAAATCCCATAGCTGATGCGAGATGGATCCGTTATCCTTCGATTTGTTCACGAACGTAACCGGCTCGCCGACGCGTACGATCGTTGGCGCTTCGAAATCCGCCGTTGGCTTCGGATTGGTGAAGCCGCGTGAAGATGGCTGATCGTTGCTTCCATTGCGTAGAACGGTATTTCCTTTCCATTCCAAATGCCCGGCTGCTGCAGGATAAGGATCAACCGCAACGCCTTTATTGCCGACGATCAGGTTATTAGTGAAGCTGAGCCGGTCGACGCCCGCCGCTCCCGTGAACTCGATGCCTTTGCGCCCGTTGCCCGAGATGAGATTGCTATCAAAGGTTAAATTCTGCGAACTGCCGTGAATCCGTACGCCGTTCCCGTCATATCCCGGATACGCCGCGGCAGGGTTGCCCTCCTGCGTATTGATGAAGCTGTTGCGGTAGAAGTATTGGAACTGTTCCATTTGTCCCGTGCCTTCACCCTGCAGCTGCATCCCCCACATGACCATGTTCTTGACGACGTTATACCCCCACAGCTGATAACCTGTGCCAGGCGATTGCTGAATGCCCACTTGCTGACCGCCGTCCACGATATTGTCCGTTGTTACCGCATTGTCCGCCATGACCTCCAGGCCAATGCTGCCCACTCTGCCGTCCGTCGGTTTGACAATATTGCGGCGAACCGCAATGGTGTCGGAGCGAACCGCGCTGATCCAGAAATCAACAACGTTGTCTTCAATTATGGAATTGTCCACGTTGGTATGAAGTTCAATGGACAAACCGTGCTCTTTCAATCCGGATCCCGTTATTTTGTTCGACCTTATAATCGCTCCGGGACTATCGTCGTTGATGAGAATCCCGCCGCGACCCGTATTGGAAATCACGTTGTTCTCGACTAATACGTTAGAGGAACCCCAACCCGCGCGAACGCCCGCGCCCCAGATGGAAGCGGTTCCAATATTATTGACAACGTTATTGGTAATGCTGACATGAGTTGAACCCACAACATATAGCGCATGAGGGCCAAAGCCTTCCGTCGCGACAAAGTTCCGGACATTAAGATTGTTCATCTTATTGTGGCTGCCGCCTTCGGAGACAACGGCTGACATGGCAACTCGGTTTCCACTTGCATCCATCGTTAAATCCGATACCGATGCGTTCGTCACATTATGCAAATAAAACATGTATGTATCCGCTTCGGAGGTGAATTGAATGATTGTCTTATCCCGTTTCTCGCCTCTAATCGAAACATCCGATTTGCCGTTCACCGTGCCTGACAATTGGTAAGTGCCTTTTGGTATGAGAATGGTATCGCCCGCCGAAGCCGCATCAATCGCCGCTTGAATGGCAGCCTTGTCGTCCAGTCCATCCTGGCCGTTCGCGCCGTATGCGGCTGCCGAGATGATGTTGCCTCCGGCTGACGGGGACGAAGCGGCTGATACTTGTAACGGGAACGCCGCGGACATTAGAACAAGCGACAGAAACATGCCGGTCACCGTCCGTCGTTTAAATTTCATCACGGGTATCTCTCCTTCGCGATTAGAATGAGCGGAGGACGGTCGATCCCGCTTCCGCATTTCTATCTTGCCTCATCCCGCTCCCGATAGAAACTGTTCATTTCTCGAATTACAGCACTCGGCTTCTGTATTTCACGTTAATTACTGTATTTATTGTTTAGTATAGAACTGTACAAAACAAAGAAAAGCCCGCAGGATCGGCCTGCGGACTTGCCTCTTCTTATTAGTTAAGATGTTGCCAGCTTTTTGCCTCTGGCCAGACTGACAAGCAGAAACAGAATCGGGAAACCGACGATAAAGATCGGAAAGATATAAGTGATCCACACATGATTCGCGTAGTCCATCATTCCGAACACATTGGCTGGTATTAAGGATATCGCAAAAATAATTGCGGCAACGATTCCGATCATGATCCGCCAGTTGCGAACCCCGAACAATTGAGCTGTGCCGTAGCTGTTGATGAACAAGTAAATGGCTAACTTTACGAAGACGCTGAAGATCCATATAAACATGATCCAGACGTCCATATTCTGTATGAATTCGAGATAATTAATAAACCGAACCATGCTGAAATACGGAAACATCATAGTGGATCCGATATTCGTTCCGAACGTGCCGATCACCATCAAAGAGGTAATAACGGCGATTAAGGATGGAATACAAATAGCCAGCAGCGTTGGCTTCAGCATCTTTTGCGTGTTGGCGATAAACGGCGTCAGCATCATAATCATCATGGATTCTCCAAGAAACGATGCATTAACAAATGAGCCTTTAATAATAGGCATCACTCCCGAGTCCGCGAACACCGGAAAAATAAGCGTTGGATGCAAATTCGGGATATTTAAGGCAAACGTAATGGCAATCCCGATCAGCAGCAAAGGCCCGGCCATTTCGCTGAAACGGCCGATTGCTTCCACGCTGCCTGCGTAGTTGATGTACACCATAGCCGAGACCATTAGAATAGCAATGATCCAAATAGGCGTGTCGTGGAATAGATATTGCTTAATAAACAAGGAGAAAATTCGCAATATATCCGCGGACACCGAGAACCAAACCGCAATATATAATAGGCCGATCAGCTTTCCGACCCAAGTCCCAAACAGCCTTTTGGCGAAATCCATGAGGGTATGCGAGGCATGGCGCCTACAGAGCAGAACAAGAATCATCGTAACAAACAGTCCAATGCCTCCGGCTACGATAAGCGAAATCCAGGCATCTTGTTTGGCAATTTCGATCGTCGGCGCTACGGTCAGCCAAATACTCATCGAAATTTCGAGAGTCGTAAACATCCAAAACAGCTGCCAAACCGAAATCTTCATGTCTTGTCTCCTAATCCCGGGATGCGCTTGCCAACACCCCCTGTATTCTGAATTTTCAACTTGACGGTAACCGCTACTTCAACGGTTGGGAATAGCTCATCCCATTTCCCGCGGATTTCTTTCCATTTGTAAGGATGCTCCCGGTGGAATTCTTCTCCGAAGCCAAACACGTCTTGCCCGAACTTTTGCTGTATTTTCTTAATTGTCCCTTTGACTTGCTTGGCTTTCATCTCGTTAAGCATTTGCTCAACCGGAACTCGCTCGGCCGTATTGGACATGTCGATAGCCGTGTTATTCTCGAGCACCCTTCCGGTCCCTTCCAAATAGACATGCACTTTCAACTTATCGCCTAGTATTTCTGTGCGGATTTTCTTTGTCAGATTGGATTCATAGAGGGATACGACGCCTTTATCCGTCTGAAACGTAAGGTATTGGTTTTGCAACACGCCTTTCACCCAGAACAGCTCCAACGATTCCCGGTTACTGACCTCACCGACCATCTGCAGCTTTTTATTAAAGATGGCAACCGATCTCACTTCAAAAATTTCATTTGCCTCTTGTTTGTTTAAAGGAGAGATATCAACCATAGGCATCGTGGGCCGGATCCCGTCCCGTCCAAGATCAAGCAAGACATCCCTTAATGCGGTATCCCCCAAGCGGCAATACCGGTCTTGATCGACGGCTACGATAGCCGAGAATTTATTGAAAGGACTATTGATGTCGAGTACGTCTTTGCCTGCCCGGTTATTTACGACAAAAATGTCCGTCCGCAAGCGCGTATCGGTATTTCGCGTAAATTGATCCATAATATCCGCCAGCCCTTTGCGCGCCAACTTCTCGCCAATGAAGATGGACTTTCGGTGTCCGAGGAATACTTTGCGGGGCAGCTTGTCCTGGAGCTGCTGCGTCAAATCAACGATCGAAGTACCCGTTACGGACAAAACAATGTTCCCCCGCTGTGCATTCCCTCCCTCTCCCGTTGTACTCTTGAAGCCTGCGGGAACCGCAATTTGGGCGCTTTTCTGCAGTTCTCCCTCATCCGTTACATCGAGTGCATCGCCAATCATAAAGGCATAGTCGTTAATCTCATTTCTGTCCCAGCAGCCGGTTAGGATGACAATGAATAGAATGCTAATCGCTTTGGCAAAGGTTCTCATTGTCTCTTGATCGCCGACTCAAATCTTTTGTTCATCCGAACAATGGCATCCTTCCAGAAGTGTTTGTTAAACGGAGCTGCCGGCTTTAAATAAGGCATGCCAAATGATTTCAACGTTACGAGATGAATCAAGATGAACATCAACCCGATAGCTACGCCGTACAGACCGAGAAATCCCCCCAACAATAAGAGCGGGAACCGCAAAATTCGAAAAGGCAAAGCCAAGCTGTAGCTTGGAAATGCGAACGAGGCAATTCCCGTGCCCGCTACAATCATGACAATCGGCGCAGAGATGAAGCCGGCCTGAACGGCGGCTTCTCCGATGACTAACGCGCCTACGATGCTGACCGCCGAACCAATCGCCTTCGGCAGCCGTAGTCCCGCTTCCCGCAAACCTTCAAACATGAGTTCCATCAGCAGCGTCTCAATCACGGTTGGGAACGGGATCCCTTCTCTCGAGGCTGAAATGCTAAGCATAAGCGCGAGCGGAATCATTTGCGGATGGAACGTCGTCAAGGCAACATAAATGGACGGAAGCAAACAAGACATCATGGCTAACAAGAAGCGGAGAATCCTGACAGCCGATACGTAAATAAACCGTTCATAATGATCTTCCGCTGCCTGAAATCCCGACCAGAAGGTCATAGGCATAAGGAGCGCATTGGGAGAACCGTCAACGATAATCGCCACTCTGCCGGACAATAGCCCGGATGACACGGTGTCCGGTCTCTCCGTATTTTGAATTTGCGGAAACAAAGAGAAGGATTTATCCTCGATATATTCTTCAATGTAGCTGGAATCGAGCAGTTGATTCGCCTTGAACGTTTGGAGTCTTCGATTGACTTCTTCCAACAGCTCGGGTTTCACCTTGTCTTCGATGTAAGCAACGACGAAATCCGTATTCGTCAGTTCGCCTGCCTGATGGCTTTCGAATTTCAGTTGCGAATTGCTTATTTTTCTGCGGATCATGCTCAAATTCGTTCTCAAATTTTCGTTAAAGCCTTCGCGCGGACCACGAATCGAAGCTTCGTTCGACGGCTCGTTAATCGCGCGTTGCTCGAAGGAGGTTAGGTCGGCAATATAGGCATACGGCTTCCCATCGATTAAGATGGCCGTGCAGCCTTTGAGAATTTTGGCTACCAGATCGGATAGGCGGGTGACAATCTTATATTGCGTTAACCGTTCGAAGTCATGGCTGATCATACAGGCGGAAATAATCTGTTCCAGTTCCCTGGAATCCGTCATTTCTTCAATATAGACGAGCATCACGCTTGAGTGATCCGATCGTTGCAACGTACGAATCATAATATCGGCGCAGTTATGAAAGATCGTCTGCAGCGCTGCTTGATTAACCGTTAAACGTTCGCTCACATTCACGGGAATGCCTTGGTCCATATCGATTTCCTCCTCTTCCAGAAGTTAGTGTATATTTTGCGCAGAAGGCTGGTGCTTTCATACACGCCGATAGATAATCAATATCCCGACATGGAAGATATGGATACCCATTTCGAGTAAATAAAAAAGCAGCAACGGTTGGAGTTCCGCTGCTGCTAGAAGCTGCTTGAGGGTTGTAACTAGCCTCTCAGGTAAAATACTCGATCTTCGCATTCGGGAAATGATCATGAATCTGCTTATAGATAAATTCTTTAAGAGCGTTGGCCTGGTCATCTTGGTAGACGTATTTCCCTTGTCCCCAGCGCCCCCACTTATATTTCCGGTTTTCCTCTTCCATTTCCAATTTTGATTTCGGATAACGCTGCTGGATCACGTTTTTGGCTGTTTTCGTAAACCGATGCTGGATTAACTCAAACGTCAAATCCTTCGTAGATTCGGGAGGCAACGCTTGTTTCAACTGGCTGATCAGCTCGGCATAACCGTCTTCCCAGCCTTCATGCCAAATAATAGGAGCGATGATAAAGCCAAGCGGATATCCTGCATGCGCTACTTTGCCGGCAGCCGTAATCCGTTCATAAAATTTCGACGTGCCCGGTTCAAAGTTTTTAATGACATAGTCTGCATTCACGCTGAACCGGAACCGCGTATGCTTATTGTGCTTCGCATCCAGAAGCGGTTCGACATGATGGTATTTCGTCACGAACCGAAGCCGGCCAAGCGGCTGCTGCCCCATAAATTCAATATACTCCTTAAGCGACCCGGAGATATGCTCAAGACCAACGGGATCGGACGTGCAGGCCGCTTCGAAGCGGGTAATTTCCGGTGCGCGTTCCTCGATATACTTTTTGGCCTGGTTCAGAATATCTTCCGTATTTACGTACACGCGGACATAAGGTTTGGCACCTAGCGTTGTTTGAAGGTAACAATAATGGCAATGCCCCATGCAGCCGGTAGCGATGGGAATGGCATATTCGGCCGATGGTTTGGATTGGTCGAATTTTAGCGTTTTTCGAATGCCGACCACAAGCGTTCTTTTGGCAATTCTATATTTCTCGAGATCGCTTTCGCCGGGAAGATTGGTGATCCGGTTGTGAGAAGTTGTCATCCGGATCGGGAGTCCTTGCTCTTGCGCCCATTGATGGATACGTTCGCCTTTTGGATAATTAAGCGCATCCGGTTCGAAATAGACGAGTTCGGGAACGAATACTTTCGTATCGCGTGCGGGTGGCGTTAACAACCCCGTTGAATTTGACATAACAGATCCCCCCTGACAGATCGATTCATCATTAGGGTGGTCCAATTCATTTTTTTCAACCAAAAAGGACCTTCCTGTTTAAGGAAGATCCCATTATGGTCTATAGTCCGAGATTTTCAATCCGGTTGATCAAGCCCGTAATATCGCTGATGGTGGCTAATATTGGCGAGTTCTGAAGCCGATCCAAGGCGAGGTGGCCATTATCCACCGCTTGATTGATTTCTTGCAGCAAGATCTTATTTTTCTCAACCAGCTGCGCATGAATGTCTTTTGCTATCGTAGGGGCGTTAATCAAGTTGAATTGCTCGATGTCCTTCTTCAGCTCATTGAGCCGATTCTCAAGCTGCTTTTTTGTTTCCGGGTCCGTTGCGGCGTCTTGTATCATTTGTGGTGCTTGTTCCGCGAAATCCGATAAGGTCTGAATATGTTCTTTCGCTTGATCCGCGTATTTCAAGGATTGATCGGCCTCTTGGAACCATGAACATGCGCCTAGCATAGATGCTGATACAAGCACAATCAACAACAACATGAACTTCTTCATACATCCTCCTTCAAGATTGCTTATGGCATGAAATTTGTATTTCTTACGTTTGGCCCTTAGAAAGAGTTTCAACTTTCCTAAAACGCGCCAAAAAACAAGACATTCCCAAATGGAAATGTCTTGTTCATGCTTATTTTATGAGACCCAGCCGCTCTTGAAATAATGCGATCACGTTCTTAATGTCTTGGATCGTTGTTAACCGGCCTAGGCTGAAACGAATCGCCCCTAGCCCTTCGTATTCGTTAAGTCCCATTGCGCGCAGCACGGGCGACAGCGCATAACTTCCGGAATGGCAAGCCGAGCCCGTAGATGCCGCAATTTCCGGTAATTGATCCAAGATGTCTTGGCCAACCATCCCGAGAAAGCTGATATGTAACGTATTTGGTAAACTCCGTTCCAAATCGCCGTTAAACCGAACCTTATCTCCGAAAAGCGATAATAGCCCCTCTCTCAGGGCATTCTTAAGCAGATGCATTTCATTCGTGCGTGCATAGTCTGCCGCGAGTTCCGCTGCTTTGCCTAGGCCAACGATATAAGGCACATTTTCCGTTCCTGCCCGCCTGCCGGATTCATGGCCAGCCCCATGCATGAAAGAAGTAAGCTTCGTGCCATTACGCACATACAAAGCGCCAACGCCTTTAGGAGCATACAGCTTGTGACCGGCAATCGACAACAGATCAACGCCAAGCATATTGACATCAACCGGTATTTTGCCAAACGTTTGAGCAGCATCGGTATGCATTAGAATCCCGTATTGCTTGGCGATTACGGCTATTTCCTCAATGGGTTGAAAGGTACCCACCTCGCTGTTTGCATGCATAACGGAGATCAGGATCGTATCCTTGCGAATCGCGCGCTTAATCGCATCCGGCGATACTCTGCCAAGCCTGTCCACTTCAACATAAGTGACCTCGGCGCCAAGCGACTCGAGAAAAGCGCAGGGGTTTAAAATAGCGGGATGCTCTACGGTTGTCGTAATGATGTGATTGCCTTTTTGCTTAGCTGCCCAATATACCCCTTGTAATGCATGGTTATTCGCTTCTGTCCCTCCACTTGTAAATATCACTTCGCCCGGTGAAGCCCCGATTGCGCTAGCCACGCGTGATCTGGCTTGTTCAATTGCTGCTTTGAGCGAGTCGGAGGCCCAATGTGAAGAAGAGGGATTGCCGTAATGCTCCCTGAAATACGGAAGCATCTCGTTTAGCACCTCGCCTGCAATCGGTGTACTGGCATTATAATCGAGATAAATGTTATTGAATGTTCTCAAGTTGAGTTGCTCCTCTTTTATATCACCGTAATCGTCCCGTGATACATCAACATGTCGCAGTTGAAAGAATAGGTTCCCGCTTTCAAGTTGTCCAAAGATATATAATTATCGCCTTTTTTCAAATATTGATCTAATCCCAGATCGTCGGAAAGTACACTTCTGATGCAGGTAATGCTCGTGTTTTTGCTGAAGTTGAGCTTAACGGGAATTCCGGCCTTCACTTCCACATGATCGGGATAAAAGCCGTCTTTTTTCACCTGAATCGTTACGACCTGATAACCGTCCTGCTGCATAACAACCGGCGTTTCGTCCTGTGACTTGGCGCCTCCAGGCGAAGAGAAAAAGGCGAAAAAGGCTACGCAGATCAAAACGATTATGGTGATAAACCAAACGGATTTGGATTTAAGTATGCTTTGCATCGCTGTTGATTCCTTTCTGTTTCGTGTATTCTACTGTCCTTTAATCATTATACACCTTCGTCCGAAATTGAATCTTGCCACGATGTGACTGTTCGATGAAGGAATCGTGAACCTTCCGTTCAAAAATAAAAACAGCCGAATTACTCGGCTGTTTCACGGACATCCCAGCGATGCCTGAATTTTGTCAGATTCGGATGCGCATCCGGCGGCGGTTCGGTTAGGATAAGACGCAACTTGCTGATCCACTCCTCAAACGAGTGAAAGGAAGCAAAAGCGTTTGCCGTCGCTGGCGATACATATAGAAACATCGGTTGCGCATAGACCTCGATCAAATGGCGGATGGCCGCTTCCATCGGCGTATATTTCTTCCGCTTCCCTTCCCAATTCTCAATGGTTATGGTACCGTCATCTCCATGTTCTCTCCGCCACTCGAACAAACGTTCCTCTCTCTTGTAATAAGGCTCGATTGGCCGTTTCCACATGCGTTTTGCCGTCTCTTCGTGGAGCGGATACAACACAAGCTTAGCGAAAGAACGTGCTTTCGCCAGCTCCGCTACCCGGTTCAGCTGTTCCTCCGATACGTCCTGGAACGTATCATAATAGACCAGCGTACCTTTTCTTGGCGAGGCGTCCTTGTCCTCGGTATATCCATATGGCACTCGTTGAATAATGCGATCCATCACATTCCTCCAAGATTATTAGTTCTGTAGTTTAGTATACCCGCGAATTCGCATGTATGGTTACATAGGTCTCTTCGCTTGTACGATAGCCGATTCGTATCGCCTTTGCTCGCACAACAGAGTTCTTGTCCAATATCGTAATAGGTCCGTTGTACAACTTCCAATGCGGATTGTCGCCTTCATCTAACGCATAAGCAATCGAGGCGCCTTGCGTTCCGCAATACAGCATGAGTGTTACCGCATGAGCGAATGTATGTTCGCTTCCCGTCGGAACGTCTTTCGTACCCGGACAACCTTCCGAGATCGGCACGAATTGCACGGGTGCCGTCGCCGGCTGAATGCCGTTTGGCCACATGGCATTCGCCATTTGCGCCTCCGGAATATCACCCATATCGCCAACAAGCGTTCTCCACTTGTCCAGCTCATCGCTTAACCGTTCCATAATCCCGCTGTAACTCGGATCAGCCGCAAGATTATAAATCTCATGCGGATCGTTTACGCAATCATACAATTCTTCCGGCCGGCGATTGCCAGTCATCAACGATCTTCCTAATACGCTCAGCTCATCTGCGGCATAAAGCCTCCACATCTCCTGCATGATGCCGTGTTGATTCCCATAAGGCACCCAGTCGAAATAGGGTTTGTCCGGATAAAAGTTCCGTATGTATTTGTAACGGTCGTCGCGTACCGCACGCACCATATCGTAACTTTCGTCATGGCGGTCTCTGGCGGCATACACATAGTTGCGCTTGGGAAGTTCCACCGTGCTAGGCAAGAACGGTTGTCCTTGCATATGTTTCGGAATCGGGATGCCGGCAAGCTGCAGCACCGTTGGACCTAGATCAATCATGCTTATTAATTGATTGCTGCAACTTCCCGGCATTAATTCGCCTGGCCAACGAACAATAAGCGGCACGCGAATGCCGGAGTCATACAGCCAGCGCTTATGTCTAGGCAGACCTTCGCCGTGATCGCTCCAAATCATCACGATCGTATCCTCCGCTAGACCGTCTTCTTCTAGTTGCCGCAGAAGTTCGCCTACCCGGTTATCGTTCAGTTCTAGATTGTCGTAATGCAGCGCCAATACTTCCCT
This sequence comes from Paenibacillus glycanilyticus, assembly GCF_030161375.1. Classification (GTDB taxonomy): domain Bacteria; phylum Bacillota; class Bacilli; order Paenibacillales; family Paenibacillaceae; genus Pristimantibacillus; species Pristimantibacillus glycanilyticus_B. The sequence continues at coordinate 165,392 of NZ_BSSQ01000019.1, read as the reverse complement.
GCTTTTTGGCGTATCGGGCAAATAAGGCGGCAGCGTGACCTCGTCCGGATTCGTAATCAAAGTCTCATGCGAACGCCACATGCCGCTCTCATGCGTATTCATCAAATTAAATACGGCGAAAAAGGGCTGGTCTTGCTCCCGGTGTCTCCAATGCGCAAAGCAGCCATTCTCATCCCATGCGGTCACGGGAGCCGTGAACTGGTAGTCCGTCTTCTCGTTATTGGTGCAGTAGTAGCCGTGCGCCCTTATATATTCAGTAAATGTCTTCACGTAAGGCGGCGGCACTACCTCATAAGGCGTAGGGGTATAAACCGTATGCTCGGGAGCGGATGTTCGATGATGATGGGCTCCAATCGACGTTGCATACATACCCGTTATAATCGCTGCACGGCTAGGTGAACAGACGGCAGCCGTCGAATAAGCGTTGGTATACCTGATCCCTTGTTCCGCCAACCGATCGATGTTTGGCGTACGGGCGATTGCTCTCCGTAACAGCCGAATCTCGGACTTGTATCTTCAAGTGAGATCCATAATATATTTGGCTTTCTTGTTTGCTCTGAATCTTGCATGCCACCACCTCCAGTAACTAATTTCGTTACGGGAGAGGGTTATCCTCCGCAGCATTTAATTTCTCCAGAATTCTGCGTTTCCGGTACATCATTTTGCCTGTTTCCGTAACGTCCTTGAGCGTTGAACGGTTGATGTAAGCCCCAAACAACATACCCGCGACCGGTATAAGCTGGAACAGCTTTTTCCATCCAAAGTTGTCCCGGTAAGTCATCATCACCTCGCGCCATCCTTGCAGCTGGGAGATGACTTGACCGCTATGCTCACCGGAATGGAAGCGGGCAAGATCCTCCAAAATCGCTTTTTTCCCAACGATATCGGAAGAAGAGAATTGCAAACATTTCACGATAAAAGCGCGCTCCGCTTTTTCGGTCGGGTCATAACCGTAGCTGATGGCGATCTCCTGCAGCGCTTTAATCGAAATACCGAGTAAGAGCGGGATATCGATGGCAAGCGTAAAGATCCCTCCAATCCCCGTACTCGCCCCTTGTGCCGTTGCCGTATAGCTGCTTGTTTTCGTAATGCGGTCTGCCATTTCATCCATCCGTACAAGCGGAAGCTTGGCGATCTGGCCAAAAGCTGCGTCTTCCTCCCACTCCTCGTTCGGGAAAAATTTGCGGTACATCTGTTCTTTGCTTATTAAATAACGTCCTCCGCTCTGGACATAACTGCCAAGCTCGTCTAGCGCCATCCCGATTTTGTCTTGGATGAACTTCGGGGTAAGCCGGTCCAAAATCGCAAAAGGCAACCTGCCGAGCTTTTCCCAGAAATACAACCCTTTCTGATCTTGCTCCCATTGTTCAATTTGCCGTGATTGCAATTGCAAATATGGTGTATCTTCTCTTTCGTTCATCATGTCTTGAGCACCTCGCCTTAGCTAATTCCTTAGCTTGTTATACTGTTTGAAGGCCGGCGTCGTTTCATGCGATTTGCGTAGATATGTTTCTATTAATTAGGAAAAAAGTCGAAGATTTGATCGGCGACAATGATTTAACCAAAAATCAGAAGATGCTTAGGATGAGAGCCCTCTTGAAGGCGGCAGGGTTCAAATCTCCTAGCCAGGTACGGTTCATTGACGATCTTGAAACGGGAATGGTTGTTGTGTCGTATAACGCCCGCGATTTCAAATTGCAAATAAACACAACCGTTTCGTTCACTTTTGCCCTGCAACCTGGATGACGAAGAGTAGCTGCAACGAAAAAAGACACTGTTTAGGTGTCTTTTTTTAATTTAATGCTATTAACTATAAATGACGTGAATCGCTCCATTCGCTTTTGCAAACGCCTTGATGGCCTTCTTCACGTTATTGCGCAACTGAGCGGTCGCCTTTACTTCCGGTTCAAAATGCAGCAATTCAACCTTCAGCACGCCTTCTTTCCGGTCCAATCGCGGATCCATCCTGCCGATCAGTCTGTCTCCTGCCAATATCGGCATCGCATAATAGCCGTATTTTCTTTTAATCGCCGGGGTGTAAATTTCCCATCGGTATTCGAACTCGAATAAATCCTCCAGCCGTTTACGGCTCCACAGCATATTATCTAACGGAGGCAGGAAGGTAATGTCTTTGGTTTCTGCATTCGCATTTTCCTCTGAATAAGCCAATAACCGCTCCCGGTCGGAAGTCAGGATATAATACGGATGTTTCAACCCCTCAACCTTAACTTCCGTTACGATACCTGCGCGCATGAACTGATTGATGGCTTCACGGCGCTCGGCGGCATTAAGCCTAAGCCACCCGAATCTCGAATCGGAAGGTTCAAATACGCGGTACGCGCGAAAATATTTAAGCAGCATAAGGCGCTGCGCTTCTTCCAGATCCATCTCATTTGCTGCCGATAACAGCTCGGGAGGAATGCTGTTGCTCGTTAGATCAAACAATCTCTGATTGCCTTCCCTGCCAACAATCCGGATGTGGGCGCTGTCGGTTAAGAGATTGATGGCATGCGACGTTGCTTTCGTGCGAGCGTTGTTATTGGCATTCTCCCAATAACCGTGAACGCGCTGATCCGATTCAAAAGCTCTAGCCGGCTGCGCCCCTTCTTCCCGGAGCTTGTCCATCACTTGCTCGGGTACGGGCTGCAGGGCTTCGATGGAGGCGGTCAAATGCTCGCGTATTCTCGCTCTTGTTGGCTCAAAGATAGGATAATCCTCGATTGGTATCACGCAAGCCGCATTCGCAAAATATTCGAATACGTCATGCTCGCGAAGCAGCTCGTTCAACCATGCCGGATCATAGTTGGCAATTCGCGCAGACAGTACCAAATGCTGATTCGCCCGCACAGCGGCCACCGGATCAATCTGCACGCATTCCAGCTTGCGAATAACGTCGCGAACTAGCTCCTTGCCCGTCTTGTCCGTCTTTTCCCCGCTACGCGGCTGCAAGAGCAGTTGTTCCTCGAGCAAAAAACGCCGGAGACTTTGTTTAGTCGTTTGGATCATACACAGCTCCACCTCCTAAAATAAGGACGCAACACGAAGTTGCGCCCCTATTAATAATCCGTTCTAATCATCGATGCCTTTGCCGTCCAGAATTTGCGGTATATATTTCTCCACTCTTGCCGCGCGGGTCTTGGATTGTTTCGGTTGCGCGATGTTGTACAAATACGCTCTTTGCCGTCCTGGCGTCAAAGCTTCAAACGCTTCTTTTAATGCGGCATCTTCATCCAGCTTCACCTGGAACTCTTCCGGTACAGGATACTCGGACGTTTTCTTGTAAGGAATTTCGACGCCGGCTTTCTCAAGCTCGATCGCTTCATCGATATAAGCTCTGATTGCCGGTTCCAGTTCAACGATTTGTTCGATGCTGGTGAACCGGATCTGGCGTGCGGCTTGCACGTTTTCGGTCTGCTGAATAAGAATGCCGTGAGGGTCTTTCAGCAAAGCGCCTTTATGGAACAAAATCGCGATATACTCTTTGAATCCGTGGATCAATACGATGTTTTTTCCTTCATGCGTATAGCAAGGATGCATCCATTTGAAATCTTCGGTCAAGTGGCAATCGAGAATAATGTTCCTTAGCTCCACGTATTCTTCCTTCCACTGCTTCACCTTCCGTAAGAAACCGTCTACCTTCGGATTTGTTATCGTTGTTGTCATCTCAGGCATGCTCCTCTCCTTTACTTCATATATCTTCCGGTAATGGACTGCTCGGCATGAATAATTTGCGTCGGCGTCCCTTCAAATACGACTTGTCCGCCTTTGCTGCCTCCATCCGGTCCCATGTCGATAATCCAATCCGCTTGGCTAATGACCTCGAGATTATGTTCGATGACGATAACCGTATTGCCCGCGTCTACCAGACGATGCATAATTTCCAGAAGATGACCGATATCCGACATATGAAGACCGGTGGTTGGTTCGTCCATCACGTAAATACTGCCCTTCTTGTGCAGCTCGCTTGCCAGCTTAATCCTCTGGCATTCCCCGCCCGACAGCGTACTAAGCGGCTGGCCAAGCGTAATATAGTTCAGCCCTACGTCGCTCAACGCCTGAAGTTTGCGGACAACTTCCTTCAGTTCGAAAAACTCCAATGCTTGCTCTACGGTCAGCGCAAGCACGTCCGCGATCGACTTGCCATTCAGCTTATAATCCAGTACTTCTTCCTTGAACCGTTTGCCGCCGCAAACTTCGCATGGCAGCTTTACGCTTTCAAGGAATGCCAGATCGGTATATACGACGCCAAGTCCTTGACAGTTCTCGCAAGCGCCTTTGGAGTTGAAGCTGAACAAACCTTGATTCACTTTATTAGCGGAGGCAAAAGCTTTGCGGACATCATCCATAATGCCCGTGTACGTAGCCGGGTTTGAACGCGTCGAGACGCCTACCGCCGATTGGTCGATGACGATCGCATCGGAATGCTCGCTTAGAAAAATATCGTTAATGAGCGTGCTTTTACCCGAACCTGCAACGCCAGTAACAACCGTGAGCACGCCAGCAGGAATATCCACGCTTACGTCTTGCAGGTTATGTAGGCTAGCATGACGGATACCTAGCTTGCCAGATGGCTGCCGCACATTCTCGTTTAACTGGAGCGGACGTTTCATGAAGTTGCCTGTCAGCGATCCCGATTCAAGCAACCCTTCGAAGCTTCCTTCAAATACGATATTGCCGCCGCGGTTGCCGGCATGAGGTCCTACGTCAACGATATGATCCGCCACCTTGATGACATCGGGATCATGCTCCACGACAATAACGGTGTTGCCTTTGTCGCGCAGCTTAACCAGCAAATCGTTCAGCCTGTGGACATCGCGGGGATGTAGGCCAACGCTTGGTTCGTCGAAAATGTACGTAACGTCAACCAGACTGCCGCTTAGATGTTTGACCATCTTTACGCGTTGCGACTCGCCGCCGGACAACGTATCCGTCTCCCGGTCTAGCGTTAAGTAATCGAGTCCGATATCGACCAGATGTTGCAGTCTTTCGGTCAGCGATTTGACGATGGGGCCGGCTTTCGGATCATCAATCTCCCGAATGACTCTAATGAGATGACCAACTTCCATGGCGGACATTTCGGCAATGTTCATCCCGTTAATTTTGCAGCTGAGCGTGGCCTGACTTAGTCTTGTGCCGCGGCAGCTGGTGCATGGACCTTCGGTGATATAAGGCGCAACCGCTTTTTGCGTGCGTTCCGATTTCAGCTTCACGTCTTGTTTAATGTATTTGTTCGTGAACTTCTCGATAACGCCTTCCACCGTAATATTGGTTGCTTTGCCGGCGAAGTCCATTTGAACTTTTCTAGCCTTCGCGTACAGCAGCTGTTCGAGCTCTTCTTCCGAATAATCGCTAAGTTTCTTGTCTGGGTCATACGGTCCACCCTGCACGAGCAAATTCCAATCCCAACTGTTCACGGAATAATCGGGCAACATAATAGCCCCTTCGCTTAAGGACTTGGACTTATCAATGGCTTTGCTCATATCGACGCCTAACTTGCGGCCAATGCCGTTACATTCCGGGCACATCCCTTGCGGATCGTTGAAGGAAAACATATTCGCTTGCCCTACATACGGTTGACCTACCCGGGAGAATAACACCCGAAGAATCGGAGAGATATCGGTAATGGTCCCCATAGTGGAATGGGAACCGCCGCCAAGCCGCTTCTGATCGACAATAACGGCCATGCTCAAATTCTGGATCGCATCCGTGTCCGGTTGCGGAACTTTGGGCAGAAAATTGCGCACGAACATACTGAAGTTTTCATTCAAGAGCCGCGTAGACTCTGCGGCGATAGTATCAAAGACGATGGAAGATTTGCCGGATCCCGATACTCCGGTAAATATCGTAATCTTCCGTTTTGGTATACGCAAAGATACGTTTTTTAAGTTGTTTTCCCTCGCGCCCGTAATGACGATATACTCCTGATTGCTTTCGCTCATTTATGACTTCCTTCCATGTACTAGTTATCAATAAGATCTATTCATTAGAAAATAACCTACGGCAGACAAACCGGCTGCAACCATTTGCAGCCGGTTATGATGTTTCTTGTTGGGCTTATTGTACTTGCTGCGCTTATTGCGCTAGCAGCTTGTCGAGCTCCTTATGCCAGTTCGTCCAGCCGTACCGTGCGCCTTCAAGCGCCGGCACAGTCGAGAATCCGGTTTGCTCCAGGTGAAGATTAACCTTGCCGTCTCCCAGATCTTGCAGCGTCCAAATGACGGTATGTTTCTCTTCGCCTACCGACCAAGTATAGGACACCTCGGTTGGTTCATTGATGACGAGTACTTCGCCGTTAATAATGCCATCCCAATATTTGTTCGGCTCCGCGCGGAATTGGAACAGATGTCCCACAACGGGTTTGAAGTCGTTCGGCAATACCCACTTAGCCAGCATGCTGGAGTCGGTTAATGCGCTCCAAGCCCTCTCAACGGATACGTTATACTGAAAATCAAGTTCCAACTTCAAACTCATTTGTCTTCCTCCTCAAATAAGTGGTTTAACCGCAACATATTCATGGTCCAGAACTTACTGTAGAAAGCTACCCAATCTTGAATTTCCCTCAGCGGAGTGGCATTTAGCCTAAACAGCGTTTCTCTTCCGACTTTCCGGTCAAGCACCAAACCTGCTTCTTTTAATATCGTCAAATGTTTGGATACTGCAGTCCGCCCCATCGAAAATTTCGTTGTTAATTCATGCAGCGGCAGCTCTTTTGACTCCGACAACAGATGAATCAATTTGCGTCTGGTTGGATCTGCAATCGCGTCAAACACATCCCGCGTATTGTTATCGACCACAACACCATCTCCTAATTACATACCATCGCATTCCCTATATAGGACACCATTCGGTGACAGTTTGATTATAAGACACCGTTTGGTGTCGTGTCAACTCTCACTTCAACCGCGACATAGTGCAATCCTTGCAGATCTCGCATTAATAATTTCTCATTTGAGGGTGAAGTTCCCTCTTGCAGTCTTGGACCAAAGTTTCTCTTTTATTCGTTTTCCATTTTTTATCGGACTAAGAGCTGCTGTTCCCGGAAAAATCTAGTTCTATCATTTAGATGATTATTCCTAATTATTGATTATATTAGCATGATTATTATTCCTGCATGAACATTATAGAAATTTCAGGAATAATGAATGTACTTTTATAAAGTGCATCTCGCATATTTGTGGTAAATCTTATGGGATGAATTCAAAATGTTATAACGATACGATGTAAAGGCCGAAACAAATGATTGGGCTTTCAAGACCAAATGCCACAGCGTCAGAATCATTAAGCACATGCTTTCGAAGCATGAATCATTCATTTTAGGAGGATACATATGTTAAACAAAAATATGATCGTCAAAATTACGCTCGCAAGCGCGATTGCTTTTACCGGTGTTGTACAAGCAGCACCTGCCTTCGCGGCAACCAGTTCGTCTACCAAAGTAACGGCAAGCACTCAAAACCTCAATAAATTAATAGCAAAAGGCAAAACGCAGCTTGGCGTGACTTGGCGTCACGGAACGCAAAAGCCTGGTTATGGCTTTGACTGCTCCAACTTTACTTCTTGGGTGTACAAAAGCACTTTCGGGATTGAATTCTCCAGCGCGTCGCGAACACAGCGCTACAGCAGCAAGATCGGTTCGCAAGTCATTATCGATTCCAAAAACAAATTCAAAAACTTGAAGGTTGGAGACCTGCTGTTCTTTACGAATTCCGCTGACCCGGGTGACGGCTCCTTGAACAAATCGACAAGCGGCGGCGGCGGTCACGTTGGGATCTACGCAGGCGTAATCAACGGCAAGCATTACATCCTGCAATGCGGCGGTGGACGAGCTAAGGTTACGTACGAACCGATGGAAGGCACATGGTTCCAGAAGTCGCTCGTATACGCGAAACGTATCGTGAAATAATATTTCTTCATAAAAAACACCGGACTATTATCTCAAGTTTGAGATCGAAGTCCGGTGTTTTCGTCTATATTTGTTCCTTATTTCAACGTTATGGATTTCTTCCAGCTGATTTCCTTGCCTGCGTCGTTCACAAACGTAAAGCTGACTTCGCCTTTCTCACCTTTCATCTTGCCCGGATAAAAGAACCCGGAAAATTGTCCGTCTCCGCTAATGTAGAATCCGTCCTCCCCGTTGCCGCCATGCTCTATGGCTTCCTGCGTTGTATTAATGATCTGAGTTTTATCCGATTTCCATTCCATCTTGGACAGCATATAACCTTCCGGAATTTTGTTCACGACAAAATCAAAGCTGTTTCCTTCGATCGGTTTCTCCGTCTGATCAATGATGATGAGAATCTCGCCTGAAGCATCCGATTCAGCGGCATCAGGCGCCTGGCTCTCTTCGGCCGGTTCAGCCGGTGTTGTTGGCGATTCCGTTGCCGCCGGCGACTCCGATACAACCGGAGTTGTTGTCGCAGCCGGCGTTTCGGTTGCCGTGTTCCCGTTTGTTGCGCCTTCTCCGCTTTTATTGCCGCATCCGCTCGCAACACCAAGCAGGATGGCTGCCGTCAATGCATAAGCGATCATTTTTTTATTCATCTATATTCTCTCCTCTATATGGTTGTAAGGTGAAATAAAATTGTACGCCCGTATCTATATTAGCTGCTCCGTATTGACTTCCGTGCAGCTCCAAAATATGCTTCACAATGGCCAGTCCAAGGCCGGTTCCGCCTGATTTGCGGTCTCTTGCGCGTTCCGTCCGGTAAAATTGCTCCCAGATCCGGCTTAATTCATCGTCAGCGATAGGAGAACCCTCATTCTCGACGCCTACCCAAATGGCATCAGCTTCTGAACGTTTTATCTGGATTCGAATAACGCTGCCTTCTGTGGCATGCCGGATGGCGTTACTTAGCAAATTTAAGGCTACTTGTTCGATTCGCCTACGGTCTGCGAAGACTTCCAGCTCTTCCTCGCCATCTTGATCCATTGCGATTTGAAGCTGCTTGTTCTCTAGCTGCTGCATGAAGGAGTTCGCGGCTTCTTGCAAAAGTGCCGGCAGAGAGAACGGCTTCCGCTGCAGCTTAATTGCCTTTACTTCGAATTTGGACAACTCCAGCATATCCATGATCAAGGCGTTCATCCGGTCGGTCTCGGTGACAATCAAGCTGAGGTAACGTTCTTTTTTCTCTTCGGCTACCCCATCTTGCAAACCTTCCGCAAACCCTTTTACAATCCCAAGCGGCGTTTTCAATTCATGCGAGATATTAGCAACAAGTTCTTTGCGAAGCTGCTCAGACCGTTCTTTCTCCCTCATGTCCTCTTGGAGCTGCTCGTTGGCATGTTGCAGTTCCCGCAACGCGGTATCCAAGTTTCTCGATAAGGTACGCATACTCCGGGACAAATCTCCAAATTCGTCTTTCGAGCGGATCTCGGGCTGCTCGTTGAAATCCAGCTTGGCAAGTCTGGCCGCGGAGCGGCTGAGCGTAACCAATGGACGCGACACGATTCTGGAATACAGAAGCGACAACGCGAGAACAAGGACAAGAATGACCGGTGCCAGATAGATGACGTATTGTTTCAATATGGCAACCGCTTCTCCTACGGGTTGAAGAGATGCCATGACGAACAAATAGTGTTCCTGCTCGCCGTCACCCGCAAGCAGACTGACTAATACGGCATATTGAACGCCGCTCCATGGATCCTTCCATTCCCATTTGTGTTGTACGGGCGAACCCTCCCGCCAATCGGCCGTATTTGCATCCGTCCATTCCCTCAAGGCTTCAGCTACGAGCGCATCTTGGTAGAGCGGATTGAACGACCGCTGCTCCGGCAACATGAAATCGGTCACATTGCCCTCCACGCGAACTAATCCATCTTCGAGCGGCGCATCCGTTGCGAGGTTGCGGAAAGCGATAGGATGAAGCACCGTATCCTTCTCATCCATATAGATCCCGTCTACGATCAGCCCGTCTCCCATCGCGATCTCTCTCGGGAGTATATCGACCGGCATTCCTTCGTTTGGAATGGGGATATGGATTGTCTTGCCACTTGACTGCATATCCACAAAGTAAGGATTGATATTGGCTCGGTCAAAACTTTTGTTCAATATGGCGATACTCGTATCATGTTCGTTCATGAAGGAACCAAGCAGGCGCGCGAGTTGACGTTCATCTGTTGCTGCTTGCGGGTATTGCTCCGAGAACCGGTTCATTGCCGACTCTAGACCGCTTACCCTCGACATTCGGTAAAACTTATCGAAGAACAACCCTTCCGCCAACATGACCAGTGCGAAAATAAATAGAATCAGCACTGACGTGACAACAAACAATTTGAGAACAACTCCATGTCTGTTCATGCTTTGGAGTCGAACTTATAGCCGGTTCGAATGACGGTTGCGATCATAAAGCCGGCATCGCCTAGCTTGGCTCGCAATTTCTTAATATGCGTATCTACCGTGCGCAAATCTCCTAGGTAATCGAATCCCCAGACGGCATTTAATATATATTCGCGGGCTAATACTTTGCCTTCATGTTTGATCAGGAACAGAAGCAGGTCGTATTCCTTAGGCGATAAGTGAACGGGCTGTTCAGCCACCGTCACCACATGCGCATCCCGCTTCACCAGCAAATCGCCAAATGCCAAGGCCTCGCCTTCTTTGCCGACCGTCCCTTCCGTTCTCTTCATTAGAGCCGTCGCTCGGGCGACCAGCACTCTAGGGCTGAGCGGTTTCGTTACATATTCATCCGCACCTAGTTCGAAGCCCATCAATTGATCCTCGTCCTCCGCTTTGGCCGTAATCATAATAATAGGGATATCCGATTGCTCGCGGATTTTCCGGCATACCGCCCATCCATCCAGTTCCGGCATCATAATATCGAGGACAACCAGATCAACTGTTATTTGCTCAAACAGCTCAAGCGCGATCCGCCCGTTCTCCGCCTCATGAACGTCCCATTGCTCTTTATGGAAATAATCCGTTATAAACTCGCGCATCAGCATATCGTCTTCCACTAATAAAATGCTTCGCTTCATCTGTACACTCCGCTCTTTGAATCCCGTGTTATACAGCTTTGCCTTAACTAGGCGGTTCCTATCATCGGTTTGCACCTCCATTTGCCTTACAAATCGAATTATAGGAGGTTCTTGTGTCCTTCGTGTGTATTTAACAACAGCGTTCAGGTAAATCTATCTCCTCGACAAAAAAATCAGCACTTCCCGCAGGCAGTGCTGATTCATGATTATGTTGAAGGGATGGAATCCGCCTGTTTACGGTCCAGACATCTTTGGATAATGGATTGAACCGCCGAGTTTTGCAATGGCTTGCTAATATATTCGTGCATCCCCGTATCCAAATACCGCTCCCGGTCCCCGACTAGCGCATTTGCGGTTACCGCAACAATATACGGAAGTTCTTCCGGCCTTAACGACTGGCGCAAAATTTTCGTAGCTTCAAGTCCATTCATAAGCGGCATCTGAATGTCCATAAATATAATGTCGTAGTTGTTCGAACGGACTTTATCCAGCACTTCAATGCCGTTCGACACCGCATCGGGACGAAAGCCGAATTTCTCTACCATCCTAAACAACACGAGACGGTTCACGTCATTATCCTCGGCAATAAGAATATTGAGTTTATTGACCGATTCCGGCACCTTCTCCTCTTTGCATTCGGCATCCATAAGTGGCAAAGCTTTCTCCGCGCGCAATAAGACATGGAAATGAAAGATCGCTCCCCCTCCGGGATTAGCCTCGCAATAGACTTCTCCTTCCATCAGTTGAACAAGCTTCCGTGTGATGGCAAGACCTAACCCGGTGCCTCCGGCTTGTCTGACCATAAAGTGATCCGCTTGATAAAAGGGTTCGAACAGATACGGCAGCTTATCCTCCGGAATGCCAATTCCCGTATCTTTCACAGTGAAATGCAGCCGTACTTTATCTCCCTCCACGCGGGATCGGTCTACAGATACCGCAATCGAACCCTCCGGCGTGAATTTAATGGCATTACCGATCAGATTCATCAGTATTTGCCGGATTTTAACCGGATCGCCAATCACCGTCGGAGGAATCTCGTGACTCATCGATACGTTAAGCGCCAGATTCTTCTCCAATGCCTTCGGCATAAGCGTATCAAAGGTTTCCGCAATCGCCTCGCTAATCTTGAACGGTTCCTCTGCTAACTCCGTGTTGCCCGATTCCACCTTGGAGAAATCCAAAATATCGTTGATGATAGCCAGAAGCGTATCTCCGCTCTTGCGGATAATCGATACATACTCCGTCTGCTCTTCATCAAGCGAGGTATCCAGCAGCAAATCGGCCATGCCGATTACGCCGTTCATGGGCGTACGGATTTCGTGGCTCATCATGGCCATAAATTCGCTCTTTACTTCATTTGTCCGGACCGCGGTTTCCTTCTCGATCAGCAGCTTCTTTTGTTCGGTAATATCCTTGATCAGGAGATAAAAGCCGATGCTTTGATTGTTAACGATGATGGGAGCGATGGTCACAAGCACTTCAACCAGATAACCGTCTATATGCGAAACGTGGTCGATTGCTCCTTCAATCTCGCTGTACGGCTCGTTATCGGCTAAGATTCTTGCCAGGTTATGCTCACCAATAACGGATGCAATGCTTGTTCCAATCAATTCGGCTACGACCCTGCCCGTCAGCTTCTCGGCCATCACGTTCCCGCCCATGATATTGCCCTGAAGATCAAACGATATGATCGTATCGTGGTTGTACTTCTTGAGTGATGTATACCGTTCGACCGACTCCAGCAGCTTCTGCTCGTTTAATTTGCTCGACGTAATATCAACGATTTGCGCGATATAGTACCAAGGCTCGCCTTCCGTACCTTCTCTAACGAGCGAGACATGAATGGAAGTCCATATCACCTCTTCATTATTATGCATGTATTTCCTCTCGAAGCTGAACGTTAAGGTCTCGCCGGCCAGCAGTTGCCTAATTTGATTGTCTTCTTCCGCGGAGAAAATGATTTCCTTCGGATGATTCTTCTTCATAAGTGCTTCCCGCTCAATCCCAAGAATTTGACAGGCAGCCGGATTGACGTCAATCCATTGCTGTTCGAGAGAGATGAGCGCAATGCCGACTGGCGTAAAGTTGAACACGTGGGCAAATAAGTTTTGTTGGTTGAACATTTCACCTTCACCTCCATCGTTGACGTTATAAATAAGAAAAGACCCGCAGCCTGCGGGTCTAAGGTTCTAATGATTAAGCCTCGGATACAAGCATGGCGCTTCTTAAGGATTGATTGAGTTCCTTCATTCGCTGCAGCTTATTTCGAGAAGTGTAGGTCTCGGTACGGTTTGGTTCGACAAACAATACGGAGTCCTTAGGCAGTTCAGGCAACTTACTTCCCGTTAGCCCGATTGTAATGCCCTTATTGACGATTACGACCTTGGTTGCAGGGGCAAAATCGGGATGAATCGAATATTTGGGATGGTCCGTATTCTGAACCCGGCGCATCTTAATTTTGTTCATGCTCATTTCTGTAACCCCCTCAAGGCGGAATGGATGAAATCGAAGATCATCACATTTGAATGTGCCATCAGTATACCATTTTTTATATCATCCGTGTAGTCCACATACATATTTTGGTTCCATTTTGTTTCCTCGGGAAAATGATACGAAATGACGTATTCACCTAGCTTATACAGCAGGTAAAACATGCGTTTGCTCTCCGTATAATACAAAGCGGGTTCCCCTTCCCTCCTTGTATTGTACGAGTAGGAAACGTAGGAATTCGGATCGTTCACATGGAAGCTATATCCGCCAGCGGTATCTCCTGCGGCCTCAATACAACTTAACACATCTTCGTTATGTTGAAACAGGCAGACGGCCGAACAATTTTTAAGTTTTCCTAATGTTAAGTCATGAATGCGCAGTTGCTTGATCTCCGCGCCTTTGATGACCGCCTGCAGACGAGCCAACAACAATCTGAGCTGATTAAACTCATGCACGATCAAATGATCCTTCATGAATTTCTGTACAAACTCCGAGAACTCCACAACTGCCGCAAGCGTATCTATACTTTCAGCGTATTCGGATTTCTTCGGAAAATATGTTGCCCCTTCTCTTAATATATCGCTGAGAACGGGCTTCCAGTCGATCCCTACGCCAATTGGCATATCCAGCAAATATTTGCCGTGCCGGTCAATGATGTCATATAGCATCACCCATACATACAAGTCCGTTTCGTGTTTGCTCGGAAGATCTGCCGGGTTGGTTTCGGACGTTACTTCCAAATAATCGATGAGCTCGCGGTTGGTAGGTTCTTTCCGGTTGGTTTGTTTATATTTCTCGATATAGGTATAAATCACGCGCCGGACGGAAGCGAAATATTTTTTGGTAATCGTAGGCTCGGCATAGAGAAACAACGTTTTGCCCGCGTTGAGCGCTGTCAGAAACTCACGGTGCGTCACCGTATAGCCGGTATCCGTCATAGTCCCGCCTTTATGATGAAGGAATAAACAGAAAATATCGCATTCCCTCACTTTATTCAAGCAATGCTCAACGCCGCTAATATCCATGGGCCATGGACCAAAAGTCCGTTCGTACATTTCGGGCTGGTGGCCAAGCGCCGTAAACTCGTCAAAGGTTCGGTTCCGCAAAGGAGTAAGGGAATCCTGGGCTACGGAGCTTATAAAAAGCTTAGTCAGATTAGGCATCGGTTCTTGGGCTCCTCAATGGGTAGGAATAATTACTCTATTATACCATAAGGTGTATGGTTATCTAATAGAGCGTAGGGCCGAGAAAGATAGATAGATATAGAAAAGCGGCCCCAATTGGGACCGCTCCTATTAATTAATGTTATTAAATAATGTTGCTAATTAACGCTGTTAATCTTTCCTTTAATTCTAGTTATTAATTACTCGTTAACGAATAGTCGTCGAAGAAGAATGTACCGCGCATGTCTTTGAAATACGTATAGATGCGGACTGTCGCGGTATTGGCAGGCGCAGTGTATGTTCCGTTCACATTCACCCATCCGGAGGTTGTGGTTCCGTTGTAAGTCGTAATGGTATTGTCAGCAAGCATGGTACCGGAAGCATCGAAGAACTGAACTTTGAATTGCAGCGTGCTTCCCGTATTGGAGGTAATGTTCAGGTATCCATCAAACGTGTAGGCTTTGCCTGCCGTAGCCGCAACATCCTGATACCAGCCGAACCATGGTCCGGAATCGCCGTTAATGCGCATCGACGAGGAGCCAGAACGATAAGTCGACGTGTTGCGGGATACGTAATAATCCTGTTCATACGTCCACGAAGCCGGGCGATTGCTGCCGTTGTCCGTCTCAAAGCCCGCATTGGCGAGCAGATTGCCGCTGCCTCCGGATGCCGCATTCGTCGTTACGTTAAGCGCGCTGCTCGCCGCGGATACGTTGCCGGCTGCGTCCTTCGCCTTAACCGAGAAGCTGTAGGCTGTAGATGCCGTCAGGCCTGTTGCCTGATAAGTGGTTGTGCCAGTTGTCGAACCTACTAACGTTGATCCTTGGTAGACGTCATAACCGGTAACGCCTACGTTGTCCGTTGATGCCGTCCACGACAGATTCACTATCGTCGCCGTTTTCGACGGTGAAGTTAAACCGGTTGGAGCAGTTGGCGCGGAAGTATCTGCAGCCGCATTCGTCGTTACGTTAAGCGCGCTGCTCGCCGCGGATACGTTGCCGGCTGCGTCCTTTGCCTTAACCGTGAAGCTATAGGCTGTGGATGCCGTCAGGCCTGTTGCTTGATAAGTGGTTGCGCCCGTTGTCGAGCCTACTAGCGTTGATCCTTGGTAGACGTCATAACCGGTAACGCCTACGTTGTCCGTTGATGCCGTCCACGACAGATTCACTGTCGTCGCCGTTTTCGACGGTGAAGTTAAACCGGTTGGCGCTGTTGGCGCCGTAGTATCCGTTGTCCCGCCGCTGCTGCCGTCGGTCGTCAAAGAGAAATCATCGAAATACAAGGAGCCGCGCAAATCCTTCATGTAAATATACACGCGGGCTTTGGCCGTATTGGCTGGCGCTGTATGTGTGCCGTTGACATTCACGAAGCCGGTAGTAGTTCCCGTGTGCGTATATAGCACATTATCCTGCAGCAATCCATTTGAAGCGTCCAGGAATTGAAGCTTGAACTGAATGGTTGTTCCGTTGTTTGCGGCAGCATTGTAATACCCGTCAAAAGTATAAGCTGTACCCGCTGATGCAGCCGCATCCTGGTAGAAGCCCAGCCATGGGCCGCTGTCCCCTGTCATCTTCATGGAAGCCGTACCGCTGCGTTTCACGGCCGTGTCCCGGTAGCAGAAATAGTCGTTCTCGCAAATCCATTGATCCGGCTTGTTGTTGCTGTTGCTTGTATCAAAGCCCGGATTCTGCAGCTTGTTGACCGGAATCGGCGCAAGCGTAGTTACGCTTATCGTGCCGCTGGCTGCGGATGTATTGTTACGGGCATCCCTTGCCTTCACATAATACGAATACGTTGTTAGTGCCGTCAGACCAGTATCGGTATAATTAGTCGTGGTGCCGCTGACTGTCCCCGCCAGATTGCCGTTCCGGTAAATATCATAAGCAGTTACTCCTACGTTATCGGTTGATGCCGTCCAGGACAGGTTGACGGATACATCAAGCTTGGACGGTGAAGTCAGATTGGACGGTGCCGAAGGCGCGGTTGAATCCGGCGGATTCGTTGTTACATTCAGCACATTGCTAGCCGCGGACACATTGCCGGCATTGTCCTTCGCTTTAACCGTAAACGCGTAAGCCGTGTTTGCGGTCAGTCCGGTTGCCGTGTATGTCGTAGCGCCTCCTGTGGATCCAATCTTCGAGGATCCGAGGTACACGTCATAATCCGTTACGCGGACATTATCCGTCGACGGCGACCAGGACAGATTGACGGTGGTGTCTGTTTTAGACGGCGAAGTCAGGTTTGCGGGCGCTGTAGGCGCAGTTGTATCCGGCGCGCTGCATCCCTCGCATTCGATTTTCACCGCGATATCTCTAGTGAAAGACGGTACATTGTTCAGGACAAGATTGCCGCCCGTTGCTTGTATGCTGCTTGTAGAACCGTAAGTGCCGGTATACGTATTGTAATAGGTTACGTTGTAATAGTTGTTCGGCATTGGGATCGTGAAGCTCATGCCGCTGACGGTTCTCGGATTCGTAACCGTGTGATTAGCTTGCGTGTCATTAATCCAGAGGTAAGCACGGGAATTATCCTTAAAGCCGCCCACCTTCGTGTTGTTGGACTGCAGACCATAATCGACAAACGGCATATTGATTAGATAATTTTCCGCCGGCTGTATGAAGTCCGCAAGCTGAGTATAAATCGCTTTGAAATTCGCTGGCAGCGCAAATCCTGTTTCAAAGATCCACCATAAGCTGCCTCCTGCGGCTCCTGCCCGGAAGATTGGCGCCCAAAGCGAGTTATGCATGTATTCGTCAATAGTTGGGTCCGTCGTCTGATCGGTATCTGCCTTGCCTACCTCTCCAATAAAGGCTGGTTTGCCCGGCGCAAGCGTGTGGAGGTTATCAATCTGTTCCTCCCATGCGTCAACAACGTTCGCGCTGGAATCATAACGGTGAACGTTGGTTGCGCTAAGAGTCGTTAATGTCTCCCATGATTGCTGACCCGATCCCGCATGATCCTTCCAAGCATAACTGGTCGTTGTCGGATGATGATAGAAATCAAGACTTTTCCAATAATTATCCATCGTTGCATGCCAGCTGGCGCGGTTGGCCGCCGAAGTATCCACGCGGTTATCGGACTCATTCCAATATTCCAGCATGCCTAGTGCGCGGCTATAGCCGAAGCGGGCAAACATATAACGCAACAGCTTTTTCTGATAGGAGATAGCTGTCGGATTTGTCCAGAAATCGGCGTTGTTCTCCGAATAAGTAGACGGACCGCCGTTCGCTTGATTGTATGCGTTTACATTCCATTGGTAATACATATCCCCGAAGCTGTTCATCGTCAGCATAATATATACGCCGTTTGCCGATGCGGTATCCAGCATCTGATCCATGCGGGCCTGATTATCCAGCTGGTATTTGCCGATCCCGGCGTAATTAATGGTCAGTCCGGCTTCATTGGCCGTTATGGGTCCCCACTCGGCTGCAAAGCTGCTCCACCAACAGGAATACCATACGCGCAAGAAGTTCATTTTTGCCGGCAGCAGATTCGGGATTTCAGTCGTAACCGCGGTAGAGTCTGACGTGTTGTTCCATGCAAAGTTGGTTCCAAGCAAAGTCAACTGGGATCCGTAGCTGTCCACGAACCGATCCCCTTGAGCCGTCATAAATCCTCGGTTATTGCCGGCTCCCCCTGCCGTGAAGGTATAAGCCTGCGAAGTACCGGTTCCGCTCGCGTCGGTAACGGTGAGCACAACGTTATGTACGCCTGCCTGGCGCGGAGAATAACGAACAGCCCATTTCGGTGAAGAATCGGACCGGTAGAAACCCGGCACGGATTCCACGGTTCCGTTAGGAGTCGTGAAGGTAGCGCTCACGTTAACCTCATCCGGATTAAACGGATTGGTATAAGCCGTGCTCAAATTGAAAGTCATTTCAAATTTGTCATACATCGCTGGAGTTGAGGTGTTCATCGATACATTGCTAAACGTGGTCGCGGCAGATGCCAAGCGGTTTGCCAGCGGCAAGCTTCCCGTCGCAAGCAGCAAGCTCAAAAATAGAATTAAAATTGGCTTGCTCTTAATAGCCGTACTGCGCATGAATGTTCACTTCTCCTTTTTAATTGGATGGCACGGAACTTGACTCGTAACCTCCTCTCATCGCTTGTGGTTCCCATTGTCGGCGATCAGGTGCATATTAACAACCTAATAAACGACACATTTTCACCTGCTTAAGGAGTGGAGCACCAACCAATTCGTATTGTTTCTGGGAGATATTAGGCAGAAGCGTCTTCGGACGCAATCTTCCTTTCTCAACTTTATATGTACCGTTCTCAACTTCCTGTATCTCATCCATTGAAAGAATGCGTTTACAAGTTATACTTAAAAGTAAAATCCTCCATGGAGAAGGTGAAGGTGTTCCTTGAACATCCTGCGGCGGCTGACTTTATACCCAAAGCTTGTACTTACTTTTCTGGTCATCGTTATTCCCTTCGTTACGATCAGTCTCCTCATTAATATTCGCAGCGAACGCCTTGTCCGAAACGAAATTACCGAATCCATGCAAGCGAAGGTTAACTATTATATGAATGCGCTCGAGGATGACTTTGGCCCGCTCGTTACGCTTCAGCAGCAATATACGGTGGATGACGATATATTAAATCTCGCCTACTCTTCCATTATTATGTCGAGCGAGCAATATACGAAGACGATTATGAATACGCAGAAAAAGCTGCTTATTCTGAAAAACTTAAGTCCGTACGTGGATGACGCGTTTGTTAATATCCCTTCCCTTCATAGGAAAATCTCGGCTTTATCGTTTAACGATCTGAATCCGGATGAAGCCGCAGCCTTGAATCAGATGGCCAATACTTATGAATCTCCTTTTCTCACTTACCAGAATCATCTCTGGTTAAGTTTGCCTTATCCGAACCGGCCGCCAATTGGCGAAGGGTTTACCATAGCGCTTGAAATTTCAAGTTACGCGATTAAAAATTCATTGTCCGGCTTTCTTGTCGACGGGAATGGCGGCGCCATGCTTATCAGCGACGATTTCTCCTGGAACGAAACAAGCGGCAGCGTGCCTGCTCATCGGGATCAATTCAGAACGCTCATCCAGAATCAATTGGAAGCCGGGCTAAACAGCGGTTATGAAGTATTCAAAGACGAAGATGCGACCTACTACGGTTTCTATGAGAAATCTTCCAAATTAGGTCTTACCCTTGCCATCTTCGTCGACGAGAACAGCTTTATTGGTCCGCTCAAGCAATACTCGTATTGGTTATGGAGCATTTGCATTGCGGCTCCCCTTCTCATCCTGCTCTTCTCTTATCAGCTCTATCAAGTCATTCATACCCCGCTAAAACGTTTGGTCGGCGCCTTTAAAGGTTTGGAAAAAGGCGACTTGTCTACCCGGCTGAATTATCGGTCAAGGGATGAATTTAATTATTTGTATCTTCAATACAACCGAACGGTATCCCGACTGCAGGATCTGATTAATGAAGCCTACGTCCATCAATATCAGATTAAAGTCGCAGAGCTCAAGCAGCTCCAATCCCAGATTAACCCGCATTTTCTGTATAATAGCTTTTTCAATCTATACCGGCTTGCCAAACTTCACGAGAATGAGAAAGTCATCGCTTTCTCCAAGCATCTGGGCGAATACTTCAAGTACGTGACCAAAAACGCAGATTCAGTGCCACTGGAGCAAGAAATCAAATTTTGCCGTTCTTACGCCGCTATTCAAGGTATCCGATTTGACGATCATGTACGGGTTGAATTTGGAGAAGTACCGCAAGCGTTCGGGAAGCTCCAAGTTCCGAAGCTATTCCTTCAGCCATTAGTGGAGAATGCCTACCAGCATGGACTGGAAGACCAGACGGAGGCGGGACTCGTCAGGATCACGTTTGAAGAGTTCGCAACCCGCGCCGAAATAACGGTTGAAGACAACGGCGTGTTGACGGATGAGAAATTAAGCCATATCGTTGCCTTACTCACGGATGCCGATTATTCATCGGAAAGCGAAGGCTTGCGCAACGTTCAGATGCGCATTCGGCTCAGCTTCGGCGAAGGCGCAGAGCTTAAGGCGGACCGTGGTATTCTTGGCGGCTTGCGTCTGACCATGACCATTCCGTTATAGCTTATGCTCTCGATGCTCTCGAAGTATGAATCATCACGATGTCCTCTAGGAGGACATTATGGTGATAATTCATTAGGCTTATGCTTTCGAAGTATGAATCATCACGATGTCCTCTAGGAGGACATTATGGTGATAATTCATTTTAGGAGGAATTAACGATGCTTCGACTAATCATCGTAGATAATGAACCTATTATTGTCCGGGGCTTGAAGCAACTGCTTACGGAAGAAGCACCGTTCGAATTAGACGTGTACGGCGTTCATGCGGCGGAAGAAGCTCTGAAATTGTTCGGTTCGATGCGGTTTGATATTGCCTTGCTCGATATTCGGATGCCCGGCATGAACGGACTCGAACTGCAAGCGCGGATTGTGGAACAATGGCCGCATTGCAAGGTTGTCTTCTTATCCGGTTATGATGATTTCAACTATATCCAGACGGCATTCCGTAATGGCGGAGTGGATTACGTGCTCAAGATGGACGGAGATGAAGCTATACTGGAAGCTATACAGAAAGCGATCAACGAATTGTCCCGCGCAAGCGAAATGAGCCGGTTGATCGATCAAGCGAAGGAAAAGCTGCAGCAGTCGCTCTCTTCCTTGCAACGCGATTATGTCAAACAGCTGCTGCACGGCTTAGGTCCCGTCAAACAAGAGAAACTGGAAGAGCTGCAAATCGGGCTTGATGCCTCTTCCCCTTCCCTTCTCCTGCTATCCCGATTCGACAGTTGGCATCCATCCCATACCGATTCGGACAAAACGCTCATGTATTACGCTCTGCACAATATTGCCGGCGAATTCTGGTCGGGATGCCGTTCCTTCAGCGTGATGCTCGAAGCAAACGTGATGGTAACGTTTGTCCAGCCCTCTCCGGAAGAACATTGGCTTAACGGCCGTGGACATTGGACCCGCTTCGTCATTGGCCAACTGGAGATGATCCAATCCGCTTGCAAGCAATACCTGAAGCTGCCGGTGTCCTTTGCCGCCAGTAACGAACCGGTGGATTGGAATAAGGTCTATCTGAAATATTCCGAGCTTAAGCAGATGATGTTCTATGGCTTTGGACAACGAACGGAAATGTTATTAACCGATGTGGTGAACCGTAATTTCTCAACCGACAGCTCCCCTCTCGTTGGGGACACGATCATCAAAGCGCAAAGCCGTCTGAAGCAATTGTTAACTTCGGACATAACGATGGAGAATCGGCTGCTCTATGATTTTGACGAACTTGCCGATATATCCCGCAAGCTGACGAGCGATCACCCTTTTCTCTATGAAATGTATAACGGCGTCGCTTACACGCTGCTCTCCGCGATCAATCATCAACCCCGGAAGGAAGAATTTCCGAATGATTGGCCAAAGAAACTTATTTCATTGGATACGCACGCTACTTGGGAAGAGGCACTCGACTATTTACGCACGATCATTATCCGGTTGCAACTTCTTCGCAATCAAGAGAGTGAAGCGGGAACCCATCTATTGGTTAACAAGCTCAAGTCTTATATTGACAGTCATTTGGACGATGATCTATCCCTCGTACGGCTAGCCGAAACGGTCTATCTCAATCCGACCTATTTATCCCGGCTGTTTAAGATGCAGACCGGTCAAGGAATATCAGAGTATACGGCCGAGCTTCGGCTAACCAAATCCTGCGATCTGTTAAAGTTCTCCAAGCTCAAAGTCCAGGATATTGCCATGAAGGTAGGATTCGATTCGGCAACCTCCTTCGGTCGATTTTTCAAAAGAGAAATGAACATGACGCCGCAGGAATACAGGGATTCCGCTGCCGTTAGTTAAGTAAAGAGCCGCTGGCGATTGCCGGCGGCTCTGTTTGTTTTTATTGGAATACCCGGACGTAATCAACGAACATATCAACCTGGTTGTTATACCTCGACAAGTCAATCGGCCATCCCCCGCCAAGGGCAAGGTTCAGCATGAAGTACATCGGCGTTTTGGCTTGCTCGAATGTCGCATGCCGCCACACTTCTACGTTATCGATATAATAGATCGTATCGGTTGGCGTAATTTTGGTGCCATAAATATGCCATGTCGAAGCATTGTCGCCAAATGTAAAGTTAGAGGACGAGCAATGCGTCTCATGCATTTCCGGACTACCCGCCCACCAGTGCTTGGCTTGGCAAGCGCCGCTTGGATCTTGTCCGTAAGCTTCTACCGTATCAAGTTCGGCTGTGGATGGCACACCTTGCGAAATGCTGTTCTGCGACATGAGCCAGAAGGCAGGCCATGTGCCTTTACCCGCCGGCATCAGAATACGGGCCTCGAAATAACCGTAAGTAGCGGCAACCCCCGTTCCGTCTGTCCGAACGGACGATAACAAACCTCCCGTATAGGTACGGTTCCACCCCATCGGATCAACCGTTCCGGCTGGCGCTTTGCTGGCCCGAATCCGTAAATATTGGCTGCCCAGAATGGCAAACGGATTGTTGGCTCCGCTATTGTCCGCAAAGATCGCGTCTCCGAATTCCGTGCCGTTAGGAGCATCCGGTTTGGCTGTTGCATAAGTAGCGCCTGCGCCGGTTCTTGTAGCGGACAGCGGACCAGCGAAGTCATCTTGGAATAATACGCTCATGCCGGAAGCTTGGGCCGGAGCAGAAGGAATGCCTTGCTTCCAAGTTACGCCACCTTCATTGTACAACTGCAGATAACAATTGTCAGAGTGCGAGAAGTTCGAATTGCCTTCTTCGGAATCCCATGAGCTAAGTACAACCGTGATGGGTCCATGCGGGAATTGGTTGGCGTGGAACGTGACTTCGCCATAACCGTTCGCATCCGGCGTTACTCTTGCAAACCAGGAGTCGTATCCGTTTGTATTCGGATTTGCGGTATCCGGCTGATGCCAGGATCTTGCCCATACGTTTTTCATCCCCGGCGCATAGAACTTAATCGTAATATCTCCGTTAATGGATGCGCCATACGATGGCGACACGACGCTAAGCTGGTATTCAGGATAGTTGCCGGGTGTCCCTGTACCATCCGAGGTGCCGAAATAGTTGATTTCGGTCACGCCGGAGGATGAACCGGCTTGCGGCGTAAATACCACTCTCAGCTTCGATGTCGAAACCGGCGTGAACGTCACTGTGTTGACCTGGTTGCCGGCTGGAGCAGCCGGAGATTTCGACTGGTTGGCTGCATTGACCCAAGCGGTGCCATTCCAGTATTGAACATTATACGAGGCCGGTGACTTCACCCCACCTCCGTCGTCAAATAGGTAGATCTGAGCTTGAGTTACGGTGGAAGCAGCACTCAGATCCGTCTGCAGCCAATCGGTCGTGTTTGGCGACTGATAGCTGGTCCAACGATTTCGTGGCGAGTCGTTATAAGAGATTATGCCGTCATTGGCTTGTGCTGCGCTATCCGAACTAAAAGTATAGGATGCGGAAGTTGTTCCTTGCAGTTCTGTACCGCCTGGAGGTGTCGTTGGCGGCGGATCCGTAGAAGTATCCGACCCGTAGCTGATCTCGGATACGCCGGATTTCGCACCGCTCTGATGCGTAAATACGATTCTGAATTTGGAAGCGGAAACGGCGGTGAATGTTACTTTGTTCAACTGATTGCCCGTTGGTGCAGCAGGAGATTTTGTTTGCGATGCAGCGTCAGCCCAAGCTGTGCCATTCCAATATTGCACTTTGTAGTTGCTTGGCACTTTGACCCCGCCGCCATCATCAAACAAATACAAATCTGCGCTGCTTCGGGTTACCGCAGAGCCAAAATCCGTTTGCACCCAGTCCGATGCGTTTGGAGATTCGTAAGCCGTCCAGCGGTTTTTCGGCGTATCGTCATAAGAAATGACGCCGTCGTTCACTTGGTTAGTCTGATCCATGAAATACGTGTACGATGCGCTGACGGTTGCCGTGGTGTCGTAAGCGTACGCCTGCATATTCGAGAACAATCCAGTGAATACGCTTACAATTGCAAGCGGCAACAAAACTTTTTTAACTCGTAATCTCCTGCCAAACATTAATCATCCCTACCTTTCGAAGATTATAGTTGCAAGACTATTATATCGTTGCCGCGCTTTGGCGCCATCATCCGAAACCTACTTCTAGTCTACCGAAATCTACTTTTTTCCTTTAAACGTTACAAAAGCCGGAGGACGACGAGCATCAGCTCGTCACACCCCAGCTTTTATTAGGTCTTGGCCCCATGTGCAAGACTAGCGTTCCGCCATTAGCGATATCTTCATGTCTGATCCAGGCGTGGTTATACGGCTCTCCGTTCAGCTCGGCTGCTTGGATGTATTTGTTGACATCCGAGCCGTCCGTCGCCCGTATGGTGAAGGTTTTGCCATTCTGCTGCCGGATTCGAACTTCGCTAAACAGCGGACTGCCGATATCATAGACCGGTTTGCCCGGGCATACGGGATAGAAGCCCATAGCCGAGAACACATACCAGGAGGACATCGCTCCGTGGTCTTCATCCCCGCAGATGCCAAGCGGTCCGTCGTTGAACCAGAGCTTCATGATCTCTCTTACCTTGCGCTGCGTTTTCCAAGGCGTGCCGGCATAGTTGTACAGGTATGGAATGTGGAAAGCAGGTTCATTGCCCATGCAGAACTGCCCAATCAATCCGGTCGAATCCGGAAATTGGTTCAGAAATTCATACTTGGACCCACTGTATTGTTCGGTAAAGAGCGCATCCAGCTTCTTCTCGAAGTTGATGGCCCCTCCAAACAATCCTATTAATCCATCAATGTCATGCTGGACGTGAAACGTATAAATCCAGGCGTTGCATTCCGCGAAATAGTCTCGTCCGCCTTGTCCCCCGCCCCGCTTCGGATCGTAACCTTCTACCCATTCCCCGTCCGCTGATTTTGGTGCCATGAAGCCGATTCGTTCATCAAACAGGTTCTTGTAATTAGACGCGCGATTCATGAAATAAGCGTAGTCGTCTTCCTTGTTGAGCGCTTTGGCAAGCTGGGCGACGCACCAATCGTCATAAGCATGCTCAAGGGTAACGGATACGGCTTGTCTTCGCTCAAACCCGTGAACTTCAGCCACGGATTCGGTTTCCCCATGTGCCAAAGCCGGGAAAAACCCTTTCTCCGCGTAGATCCGATCCAGCTCCGTGAGCGGACTGTTGTCTGTCCAAGGGAGCATCGTCGCGTTCATCGCATTGTGGCGTATGGCCTCGTAGGCTTGTTCCAGATCGAAGTTAACTTCGCCTTTATGATAAGTATCCGCGATAAAAGCGGCGGCATGATTGCCGGTCATATAGGGGCGGTCGCCATACAGACCCGGGAATTGCGGCAGCCATCCGCTTTGCTTGAACATCTGAAGATAAGAGGAGATCATCTCGGATTGTCTGCCCGGTTCAAGCAGAAGCTGCAAGGGATGCAGACAACGATAGCTGTCCCATAGATTATCAAGCGTATAGAAGTCCTGATTGCCCGTTTCGTGGACGGCAAGGTCAAACCCGCTGAAATATTTGCCGTCTTCGGTAATATTCATCATCGGAAGCAACGACCGGTATAAAGCGGAATAAAACGTTGCACGCTGCGATTCCGATCCGCCGTCTACTTCAATTCGGCCAAGAGCCTCATTCCATATGGTCCGCGCTGCCCGCTTCGTTTCTTCAAAACCTTGCTCTCCAATCTCCTTCTCCATGTTGATCTTCGCTTGCTCTGCAGAAAGATGGGAGATACCTACCCTAACCTCAAGAACCTTCGCATCAGTAAACTTGCCGAGTTGTAAAGCTAGTCCCGCTGGGGATTCGGTTAGAGAGGACTCTGCCTCAAGCAGAGCATTCGATAGCTCCATGTAGACATAGTGAGAGACGCCTTGAATCATTGTCCGGCCGGTAAGTTGAAGCTCATCCGTGCGAGAAATCACGCCATCCTTCGGGAGCTGAACCAGCAGCCTTGCATCCGTATTTGCCGGATAGACAACCCGGAAATACGCGCTAGTCTGTAACGCGGTATAGGCGATCTCAATGTCCGAGTCTTCTAGCAGAACCGAGTAATAATAAGGGGTCGCCGTTTCCAGGTCGTGATCATAAGCAGAAGTGACATCGCTATCACCATCATGTATATAAGGCATTAGCGTCGAACAGCCGATCTGAAAACCATAGATTCGGTCTGCCAGATAACGGTCCGTTACTCCCGGATTCGTCACGGGCACAACTTGAGCCATACCATGCGGCAGCGAAACGATCGGGGCTGTCGAAGTCAACAAATGGCCGATCGATCCTACGTAAGGGTTAACATAATCAACGGGATCTCTATCGTTCACCTTCACTACTCCTCTCTTCTATCGGCACGCTGGTCGCCAGAGCGATACAGCGGAACTCGCCATAACTTTCCTGTATGATCGCCGGATCATCCGGGCCAGCCGGTCTGCATGCGCAATAAAAATGATAGAAACGATCCTTCCAATAAAGGACGGACGATTTGTGCGCATGCGTCTCATCCAATTGTCCAAGAGCACCTACGGGAATCGATGGTTCAGAACCTATATGCCACTCCGTCAAATTATTAGACACGGCAAGCAACCCTTGTGCATGTCGGCCATCAAAGCCAAAGCCGAAGTTCACCCACAACTCGGCGCCGCGATCGTACCGGATGTACGGGTCGCTGACATATTGACTGTAAAAAGTGTTTGCCTGCGTACGAAGTACGGGCTCCGCGGATACTCTCGTCCAGTTGATCAAATCATCGGACACCGCCGCACCCGTCTCTTCCGTCCATGGCCATTCCGATTGGTCTTTCGCATTATAGAACATCCAATATCTGCCGCTTGCTTCAACAAAGCAGCATTTGTACAAGCCTGCCTGCTCCCAATTACCGCCGTTCTCGTAGGTGAAGATCGGATCGGGTAACCTATGCCACTCAAGCAGGCTATCGTCTTCGCACCAGGCGAGCCCCATCTTGGCCCCGCCGGCCTCATAGCCGTATTCGGGATACGAGTGATAAATCATCCAATATTTATTGTCCAGCTTTTTTAACCGCGGCAGTTCATACAAATCATTGCTCTCAAGCAGGATCCAAGAACCCGCGGCACCTACATGATCCCATCTGGTAGCATCTTCGCCGCGGTCTAGGATGATCCCTTCTTTTTTCCAGTTGATTAAGTCCGTACTTGTCGCGAGTGCCGTGCGATACCCCAGCCCGTCAAAGCCGATATGCATCATATAAAATCGATCTTTATGATAAAAGACAAACGGACAATCTACAGCCCAGGCATCATAGGAATCACTTACGCCAGAACCTTCAAGAACCGGTTTGTCAATCTTATATTCCGTACTCCAACGTTCTTTGTCTTCCAGTCTGATCCGATCCATTATGTTCCTCCTTGATCCGTTATTCCTTCACGCTGCCCACAACAACGCCTTTAATGAAAAAGCGCTGCAAGAACGGATATACGCAAATAATCGGCAGCGCGGCAAGGAAAATTTGCGCGCTCTTTAACGTGCGATCCGATATATCGCCAAGCGAAGTCGCGTCTGCCATCGATACGAGACTTAAATCCCGGTTAATGACAACGGTCTGCAGGTAGCTCTGAAGCGGGTATTTCTCCGGCGAGTTCATAAGAATAAGGCCATCAAACCAGGAATTCCAATGTCCAACCATCGAGAACAGAATAAGCGTTGCGATGGCCGGCATCGACAGCGGCACATAAATTCCCCATAAGATTCTCCAATAACCTGCCCCGTCCACAAACGCCGCCTCTTCCAATTCGCGCGGCAATCCCCGGTAGAAGTTAAGCAACAGCACGGCATTAAACACATTAACCGCGCCGGGAAGAATAAGCGCGCCAATCGTTCCGAGCAAATTCAGTTTCTGAATAATGATATACCAAGGGATTAGTCCTCCGCTGACCAGCATCGTCAATACGAAAAACCATACATAAAACAATCTCCCCGTGAATTGCGAAGATTCCTTAGAGAGCGGGTACGCAAGCGTAATCGTGAGCAGCATATTGAGCGTGGTGCCGAGTAATACCCGTTCTACGCTAATGCCAAGCGATCTTAGAAATTCAGGCTTCTGAATAACAAAGTTATAGGATTGCCACGTGAAATCGACAGGCCACAAAGAAACTTCTCCCGCGCTTGCCGCCGTACTGGAGCTTAGGGAGACCGCAAGTATATTGATAAGCGGAAACAAGCATAGAAATGAAAGCAGGATCAAAAACAAAGCGTTGCCGATATTAAAAATCCGTCCCGATATAGACGTTGTATTCATGCTCTCTCCACCTCTATTCCACTGAAATGCATTTTAGAAGATTCTGTAATTCGCAAACCGGTAGGCTAAGTAATAGGATCCGGAGATCAAGATGATGGACACAAAAGATTTAATAAGCCCAACGGCCGTTGCGAGACTATATTGCGCTTGCTCCAGACCAAGCCGGTACACGAGGGTATCGATGATATCTCCGCTTTCGTAAACAACCGGGCTATATAAGTTGAAGATCTGATCGAACCCGGCATTCAGAACATTGCCGAGGCTTAACGTTGCCAGCAGAACAATTACCGGTAGGATCCCAGGCAGAGTAATATACAAAGTCTGCTTCCATCGGTTCGCCCCGTCGATCACGGCAGCTTCATATAAGGCGGGATTAATGCCGGCTAGCGCGGCCAAGTAAACGATCGTATTGAAGCCAAATTCCTTCCACACATCGGAAATGACGACAACGCCAGGGAACCAATGGACATTGCCCAGAAAGAAAATCGGTTCAATTCCGAATACGCCCAAAAATTGATTCACAATCCCCGAAGTTGGCGACAAAATATCAATCAACACGCCGCCAAGAATGATCCAAGACAAAAAATGCGGGAGATAAATAACGGTTTGAATGACGCGTTTGAATACTTGCTTGCGCAGTTCGTTAAGCAGCAATGCGATAAAAATGGGAACGATCAAACCTGCTACAATCTTCATAATCGCGATGAGCAGCGTATTTCGCACCACTTGCCAAATATCCGGCAGCTTGAACATATAATCGAAATTGTCCCATCCTACAAACGGAGAGCCAATCATGCCTTTCACAATGGAAAACTTCTGGAAGGCAATCACAAGCCCTCCGATTGGACCGTAGCTGAAGATCAAGACTAGAATAAACGACGGGGCTATCATCAGGTGCAAGGGCAGCTGGCGTAGCAGCTTGGATTTCAACATCGATCGGAACCGCCTTTCTATCGTAAAAAGTCAGGAAGACCGGAAGCAAGTCCCGGCCTTCCGAATTCATTATAGATTTAAGATTTTTGCGCGTACCAGTCGTTAACTTCCTGCGTAACTTTCTCGCCGCCAAGCTTATTCCAGTCGCTGACGAATTTGTCGAACTCCGAGATTGGCGCGCCCAGGATAATTTTGGTGAACGTTTCAAGCACCAATTTGTCCAGGATCGCCTGCTTTGCCGTCATTTCCGGCGTTGGAGCGCCAAAGAATTCACTCTTCATCAAGAGATTCTGATCGACGTAATTGGCCCCAATAACGGCCCAGGATCCGCCTTCTCCGAATACTTTGTTTGTCCCCCAGTTCGCTTTGTCTCCGCCCTGGAACAAGACGATTTTGTCGTAATAGCTTTTCTCTTCCGGATTAAGCTTTGCTGCGTCTTTCGATTGAAGAGCAGCTACCACATTCTTATGCACGGTCAGCAGACCTTGCGGTGTCCCGAATCCGCCTTGCATCAGCGCGTATTTGAAGAATTCAATACCGTCCGCACTGTGGAACTTGGCTGGTTCGGCATTCTCGCCAACGATTTTTTCGTTGTAGAGGTTAAACAGCTTCACAATCGCTTCCGGATGCTCCGCACCTTTCTTGACGACCCAGAAGGCGTTGAAATCAGCTTTCGATTGCGCTTTAGCTGGCGTTGCGTCTACCGATGGGATCGGGAATACGCCCCATTCCGCATTAGGATCTTTGGTCACGTTATCTTGCAGCGGCCAGAGCGGATTCCACATGGCGCCAAAGCTCATGCCGATCTTGCCTGCCGTTTGCATCTCGGCTGCTTTGCCTCCGTCTTTTACGCCAAATTCCTTATCGATAACTCCTGCTTTATACAATTCTTGCAGCTTGGCGAGCGCGGTTTTCATCTCCGGCTGCGTACTGCCGTTCACCAGCTTGCCTGAAGCATCTTTGACCCAGATGTTCGCGTAAGCATGGAACCCGTTCATAAATCCGGAGAAGTCCGGGTAACCGCCGAACAAATCCTTCGAAGCCGCGAGTCCGTAAGTGTCGTTCTTTCCGTTGCCGTCCGGATCTTGCGTTGTGAACGCTTCAGCGATTTTAATGAAGTCATCCATCGTTTTGGGCTCCGGCAGATTCAGTTTCTTCAGCCAGTCCGTTCTGACAAACAGCAGCGGAGCGCCTCCCAAGTAATCTTCCGCCGGCGGTATGGCAAGCAGCTTGCCGTCGTAAGTTGCCGCTGCTTTCGCATTTGTTCCACGATCGATCATTTCCTTGGTGAGGTCCGAACCATAATCCTGTACGACTTGGGTCAAGTCTTCCAACTGACCCGCTTCCGCCAGTTGACGGAATTGCAAGGAGTCTACCTGGAAAATATCCGGAAGATCGCCTGACGTAATCGTCAAGTTCATCTTTTGACCGTATTGATCGCCATTTACGATCCAGTTGTATTTGACTTTGATGCCCAGCTCTTCTTCATAAGCTCTCGTCCAGACATTGTTCTCGATCGTGTCGCCATCCTTGAATTTGTACGTTGGATCCGTGTACCTTACGGCCGTAACCTCGATTGGCGGATCATATTTGGCGTTTGGATCGATTGTTGGTGCCGCCGACTCGGCTGGCGATGCGGATGCGGCTTCTGTCGTAGGCTCCGAAGACGATGCCGTGTTGTTATTGTTGTTTCCGTTTCCATTACTGCTGCAAGCTGTTGTAACCGCTAGCAACACCGCAAAGGATACGGCCATTCCTCTATTGCGCAACTTCTGTTTCATACTTGCCTCCCCCGATCATGTATGTTGTAAGGATGTGTTCCTTATAGATTTAATGATATAGCAGGAATGGATCTGAGCCTATCGTCCGTTGTTTACATCGGATCGACCGATTTCAACTTTTTTGAAAGGCTAGATAGAGCTGATAGAGAACGGCCGCGGTTTCGGATCTCGTTGGCGTAGCGCTAAGCTTCAGCTGATTAAGCAGACTCGAATCGATAGAGGTGGTGTCGATCTTTGCCGCCGCTAACGCTCTTTGCAAGATGAGGATCATCTCTTCCCGCGTAATCGCAGCATGAGGCTGGAACCTATTGTTCCCCGTCCCTTGAATGACGCCGGCTGCTCTCGCCCGTTGGATGGCATCGCTATAATAAGCACTGCCCGGAACATCCGAGAACGTGCTTGGTGCTTGCCCCTGCCAATCAAAGATCCGCGATAATAATAGAATCAAATCCGCCCGGCTGAGCGATTGATCCGGACTGAACCGCTTCTCGCTAGTTCCCTTGATAACTCCTTTGGAAGCAAGTACTTCGATCGCGTGCTTTACCGGTCCTAATGAGGAAATATCGTCGAACGTTTTATACACATAAGACACCGCGTACATGCTGAAGTGAGTTGTCGTGAATTTCACGGATTGCGAGGCCGAATCGTAATAGCCGTTAGGAACAGTTTGAATCTGACCTTTGCCGTCCACGTACCACACCACGATATGCTCGGGATGAAGCAGCTCTTCCGCAGTTGGCGCATAAGGAATTTGAACCGTTACAGGAGCCTTCGGATTGTTCCAGTTCAAGATTTGTCCGCCAGCTGTTGCTGTAAGTTCAAGGACTGGATGCTGGCCCACTTGCCGTTTCGCTTGTTCGCTTAACATACTGCTGTCTACCCCGTTAACATGAATCGAGATTTGCTCCGCTGGCAAAGTTTGTCCTTCAAACATGTTCGAAGGCAAGGTAAGGAAAGCAATAGGTGTCTTAACTTCAATAGCAATACCAGATTTGCCCATAAGCGCAGCGGCTGGCAGACTTAACTCATACGATGAAGCTTTTAAAGCCGCAGAAGGCGTTTCTACGATTAGTTTCTGAATGCCATGTTGTTGTGCGAGCTCTTGGGCTTGCTTCCATACATCTTCAGTGATAATTAACGTTGCAGCTCCCGTATTCGCATCTACCGCTACTTGCGGGGTTGCGATTATGGTGTTGCCCACTGTTGTAACATTAGGCTGAGAGGTTGATGGCGATCCCGGATTTGGATTTGTTGGAGACGCATCCGGTTCAAATACTCTCACATAATCGACGTACATATCAATCTGATCGCCGTATTTCGCCAGGTCAATCGGCCAGCCGCCGCCTAGCGCAAGATTCAGCATGAAATACATCGGCGTATTGGCCTGTTCGAAGGAGGCGTGCCTCCATACTTCCACATTGTCGATATAATAGATGACTTCGGTCGGCGTAATTTTTGTTCCGTACGTATGCCAGGTAGACGCATTATCCCCATATGCGAAATTCGAGGAAGAACAATTCGTTTGGTGGGTTTCCGGACTGCCTGCCCACCAATGCTTCGCTTGGCAAGCGCCGCTTGGATCATGTCCGTAAGCTTCGACGGTATCAATCTCTGCGGTTGACGGCAAGTGGTCTGGACCTGAGCTGTTCTGAGACATTAGCCAAAATGCCGGCCATGCCCCTTTGCCCGCTGGCATTTGAATTCTAGCTTCAAAGTATCCATTTGTCGCGGCAATCCCGGTTCCGTCAAGCCGTACCGATGACAATAAACCTCCGATATATTTGCGGTTCCAGCCTTGCGGATCCACGTATCCTTCCGGAGCTTTCGTCACTCGGATGCGGAGGAGATCGTCTCCAAGGATAGAGAATGGATTAACCGCATCCGTCGGATCTGCGAAGATGGCTTCGCCAAACTCTGAACCGTTAGGCCAATCCGGCTTAAGCGAAGCATATCTTGTGCCTTCACCCGTCTTGGAAATGGACAGCGGACCGGTGAAATCATCTTCATACAAGACGTGCATGCCTTGCGTTTGAGGCGGTGCCGCTGGAATTCCGCTATTCCAATCTACTCCGTCTTCGTTATACAGCTGTAAGTAACTTGTTGTGGATTTCGTGAAATTCGGATCCCCTTCCGGCGAATTCCAAGCATTTAATATAACGGTTAGTGGACCTGTCGGTAATTGGGCTGCATCTATCGTGACAGAGCCATATCCGTCATCATCAGGCGCGGCATGGTCAAGCCAAGCGTCGTAGCCGTTGGGATCGGTATGGTCTTCATCCGGTTGATGCCACACGCGTGCCCATACATTTTTCATCCCCGGAGCTTTGAAATCGATCGTAATCGTACCCGAAACGGATGAACCAATCTGGGGAGAAATAATTTCAATAGCCGGCTCGACTTCAACAACCGGTGGTTCTACCGGAACAGGTTCCTTATCCGAATCGACATACATCACTTCTGTTAAGCCCGCTCTCGAATCCGCTTGATGCGTCATTACGATCCGGTACTTGCTCGAGACAACGGTATCGAAGGTAACCAGGTTCAAGGCTCCCCCAGTTGGTTCCTCAGGTGTTCTTGTTTGGTTAGGAACGTTGGTCCAATCTGACCCATTCCAGTACTGGATATCGTAAGAAGCCGGAGCCTGAACGCCTCCGCCGTCATCGTAGAAATAGATTCCGGCCATATTTTTAGATGTAGCATGTTCATATTCCGTTTGCACCCAATCCGATGCATTCGGAGTACCGTAAGCCGTCCAGCGGTTTCTTGGAAAATCGTTATAAGAGATAATGCCATCGCCCGCATATTCAGGCGAATCTCCGTTATTGGAATATGAAGCCGTCACAACTGCAGCGTTGGCTTCCGTAGGCAAAGATTGCGTGGCGGAATCCACGTATACAATTTCCGTAACGCCGGTTTTGGCATCGCTATGGGTAAATAGAATACGGTATTTCTGGGATTCAACCGGATCAAACGTTACTAGATTTAGCGCGTTGCCGGTTGGGACGGCCGGGGTTTTTACTTGATTAGCCGCGCTTGCCCATTCGCCTGCCGAATCCAAGTATTGAACATCATAGGAAGCCGGAGCTTTGATCCCTCCTCCGTCCGCATACAGGTAGATGCCAACGGCGTCCTTTTTCTTCGGCTCCCCAAAGTTCGTTTGTACCCAATCGCTCGAGTTAGGCGATTCATAAGAAGTCCAGCGGTTAGCAGACGTGCTGTCATAAGAAACGATTCCGTCGTTCACTTGGCTCACCTGATCCAGCCGGAACGTATAGGAAGCAGAGGCGATTCCAAGCGCCGGTACGGAAGAACCCGGTACAGATTCGGTATTGGAATCGGCGAACACAATCTCCGTTGCACCGCTTTTAGAACCGGAATGAGTAAATAAAACCCGGAATTTCGTAGATGAGACGGAGTCGAAATGAACAAGATTAAGTTCGTTGCCGACAGGTTCCGAAGGAGATTTCACTTGGTTCGGCACGTTTACCCATTCCGTGTCGTTCCAGTATTGGATATCCAAGCTGTTTGGTGCTTTGATCCCGCCTCCGTCGTCAAACAGGTATACTCCCGCTACGTTTTTCGAACGAACATCGGCATATTCTAGCTGTACCCAATCCTCTGCGTTGGGCGATTCATACGATGTCCAGCGGTTTTTCGGGGAGTCGTCGTAAGAGACGATTCCGTCAATCACATCCTCCAAGCGATCGCCATGATACGTGTACGAAGCTGTCACGGTTACATCTTGTTCAGCCGCAGCAGATACGGATTGCACGGGAACCACGTTTACGACAAGTCCCACGATCAGGACAAGCGACAACCATGTGCGTAATAGCTGATTTTTCATTGCGGTTGACCACTCCATTCTTACTAGTAGTTATCAACGATTCCGAGAGCTGGAATAGCGATAACCTAACAATAAGGGATGGCCTAATCCGGTGACATCAGCCGTTGCCAACTTCGAATCTACAATTGTTGACTATTTGCCATTTGGGGCATGGATAAACAAAAAAGCCGCGAAAATTCGCGACTTTTTATCCGTACGTTTGCAATTCGGCCTGCCATTTAATATATTCATTCCTCTTCTTAAGAAAACGTTCCATATAAGCCTGCAAAAAGAGGATATCGGCTAAATGCCAACAGCTCCCCAAGGTGAGGCGTAGTCGAAAATATCCGTCATCAAAGTGCCGTCTTCGCTTGCTACGAATCGATGTTCATGCCTGAAGCTCTTAAATGCTCCGCTTACCATCTCATCAACAAAACGATACGGCTCTTCAAATTCGGTTATGACTGCGGAAAGATGCTGCCGGATTCCAAAATGTCTGGCTTCCCAGGTGACGGATTCCCCTAATTCGATCAGCCCGCTTGTTCGGCCATTTATCGCTCTCTCATTCGTCTGAGAGGTAGAATCCATATGGATGTCAATACTGCGCGACAAATCAAAGCATACCTGAATCGGCGCTTGAATAAATAGAGATTGTTTGATGATTGGCAATGAAACTGCCTCCTAGTTTACAGCTCTTTCTCCATAATATAATCATCCATCACATAACCGTTTCCGATATCGGCGACTTGCTCGCGTACGATCTGGAAACCTTTTTTCTGGTAGACTGCGATACTGGAATCGTTGTCCCGGTTGACCGTAAGCCAAATATGGCTTAAGCCGCGTTCCTTGCCGTACTGTACGAGAAAAGCCATCGCTTGACTGGCATAACCGTGCCCACGGTATTCCTTCGCCACATAAAACTTGCTTAAGAACAACTTCCCTTTCTCTTCCCGGACAGACAGATAACCAACCGATTGGTCCTCGCTCTGCAGGATGTAATAAACGTAATGCTGATTTTGAATTTGATCGATAATGGCAGGTATGGACTGGAACTTGTCTACCATGTAGTTGATTTGTTCTAGCGTAATAATGGAAACGTAATACTCCCGCCAGATTTGACCCGCCAATCGGGCAACCTCCGCAATTGCGTCTTCTGTTTGAACTTGTGAGATGTTCAGATTCACTTGTATGTACCTGCCTTTTTTTCGTTATTAATTATAGATTATCGAACTCTAGTCTGATCATTGTACCATTTCCAGAACGGTTATAATAATCTCGGCGCCTAATTGGAAAAATAAGCAACAAAAAAGTAAAGTAGGTGTACCTTTGGATCAAAATCAAGACAAATTGAAGAAGCGACTAGAGCATAAAAACACGGCCATTATAGTGGTGGATGTTCAAAATGATTATTGCCACCCGGAAGGAGCTATTGCAAAACTCGGCACCGATGTTAGCAGCGTCAAGAACATGATGCCAAATCTGCATGCCCTGCTGGAAGCTGCACAGCAGCACCATGTTCCGGTTATTTACCTTCAGACCAATCATGAAAAAGCAACCGATTCCGAGGTTTGGGTGTCCCGATTCGCTGACGGCATTAATCCGATCTGCCATACGGGCAGCTGGGGAGCGGAATTTTATGAAGTGTCTCCCTTACCTGACGATATTATCGTCAAAAAACACCGATACAGCGGATTTATACATACTAGGCTTGAATCCGTATTGCAAACGCTCAAAATCGAAACACTCATCATGACCGGCGTCAGCACTAATCTTTGCGTTGAATCCACGGCTAGGGACGGTTTTATGATGGATTATCATATCGTGCTCATGAAGGATGCTTGTGCAGCCTTTACCCAAGAGGAACACGATATGACCGTACAAACCGTGGATACTTATTTCGGAATGGCTTCCGACACAAAAGCCGTCATCTCTTTCTGGCAGCAACAGCCGAATCAAGCTCCCCAATTGCAGCATTAAATATGAACGGGCAGACGAATGGTAGCCATGGCTTCCTTCTTCTGCTCGTCATTTATGTGCGTATAGATCATGGTTGTTTCTATCGAAGCATGTCCAAGTAGTTCTTTGACGACGCGAATATCTACACCGTTCTTAAGAAGCATCGTTGCGAAAGTATGGCGCAGCTTATGGCAAGATAGCTTTTTGTTTGCCGCTTGAGGATTGAGGCTTTTGAAGGCTTCAAACGTTTGGCCCGCGATTTTCTGGATTTGCCGGATCGATAATCTTCTGCCCTTCTGCGATACAAAAAAAGCATCCTCCTGTTCCTTGTAAGGAGTTAGCCGATCTTCGGCGACTTCGGCAAGTACGGCGGACAGCTCTCCCGGAACCGGTATTTCGTTCCACTTGCGCCCTTTGCCAAAGACGTCAATCGTTCCTCTCGCCGGATTGAAATCACTTCGGTTCAAACGGTGTACTTCCCCGACCCGCAAGCCGCAATAACTCATCAGCAGAAAAATTGCAATGTTGCGGGACCGGTATCGTCCCTCTATGCAGGATAAACTAGCCGCAAGTTCTTCTTCTTCCAAATAGACTGGTTTTTTGTTTTTTTCCGTCTTGGATTTCTTGACTTCCATGGCGGGATTGCGTGTTGCCAGTTCAAAATCAATCAGTGCCGTATAAAATGAGCGGATCGCCGATAACGTCCGGTTTCTCGCCCGATCCCCTGCCCCGCGCTGCTTCGATACGAGGAATGAAATCACAAACATCTTCCCGGCTTGTTCAGCGGATGCTCCTTCTAGCGAATCTAAGTAACCATAAGCTTCACGCATATATTCCTTTTGTGTGGTTTCGGTATAACCCGCTTGCTTCATCCAAATGCGAAAGGCTTTCGTGAGCTCTCCGTACAAATCATCCAATTCATGCTGACTTTTCAACTCACATTCCCCCACCTTATGTATAATAAAATAGCTCTCAAGTGAAAGTGCGCAAAACTCTGATTTTGCGCACTTTATTATAGCAAAAAAATCGCTCAAACTCTATTAGAGTTTGAGCGATTCTATCGGCGCTGTGAGCAGCGTTTGCAACGTTATTTCTCCACTTCATAACGGGCTGCGATAATACCCGACTCAAACGTTCGGCTGGATAGCAGCTTAAGCTTGGTTTTCTCGCCGTCGCCGTGGAATACCGAGTTCCCGCCGCCAAGGATGACTGGGCAAATCGTCAGCATGAATTCGTCGATCAAGCCAAGCTCAAGCAATGTCTTCGCTGCCCCCGGGCTGCCGAATATAACGAGATTTTTGCCTGGTTGCTCCTTGAGCGCCTTGAATTCTTCCGCGATATTGTCCTTAATCAGCATCGTATTGTTCCATTCGACCTTGTCCATCGTATCGGAAATGACGATTTTCTTAACATCCTGCAGCCATTTGGCATGCTCAAGTTCATGCGTTGACGCATCCGGGTTGTCCAACATCGTAGGCCAATAGCCCTCCATCATTCGATACGTCGTGCGCCCGTATACGGGAGAGCCAACTTCGGCTACAATCTCTTCGGCGTATTTCTCTAATTCCTCGTTGTACGGAATCCAACCTAGTCCTCCGTTCAAATCCGACGCATACCCGTCCAGCGACACATGCATAAACAATACCAGTTTTCTCATGATTGATTCTCCTCCGATTTCGAGATTAATTGCTCCATATGTATACTATAATTCATTACGTTACGTAAGGTTCAAGTGGCAATCTAAAATTACTCCTTAGTCATATATAGAATCAAATCATTGTCTACACAAACGTTAACAAATGGCATGACTACTTCATTATGATAGATAAGCCCTCTGCCGTCAGGCACATAGCCCCTTTTGGCATACAAACGTTGGGCTGGTCCGTAGTAGTGATGCATGCCCACCCCAACTCCGACCTTTCCGAACTTCTCGAATGCTATTTTTTCGACCCCATCCATTAACTTATTGCCGATCCCAAGTCTTTTTAACGGTCCAATGACATTAAAATCATTAATTTCGGGTATTCCTTGATCAACAAAAGGCGGATAATACGAAGTTGAAAGAAGGTGTAAACTTCCTGCTAACTGATTATCGTAAAAAGCAAGCAAGGTTACTCTTTCACCGGACTGATTTTCTTCCCAGCACTCCATGATATCCTCTACAGACCGGTCAATCCCGTTATGTTTAAAGACAAGATGAATGGTCTCAATGTCATCGCTTGTCATTTGTCGAATTTGAATAATATCGTTCATGATTATCCCCCTCTCAAGCACTATCTGATTATTTTCCAGTACCAAATCCGAATAATTCCATTCCTGTGTTTGCATCAATCACGGTGCTATTAATATCAAGCGGATCTTTCCCTCTATGATCGGGTACATAATCGTCTGAAAGAAGTCCTTTGAATGTGACAACCCATACAGGTACATTTACAAAATATTCCATATCTTTTAACAATGGATTAGCTTTCTTAGCCTCTTCCGATATACCAACATTAGCCGTTATTAAACCGTACTCAATATGTATGCTTTTTGGATGTGCTGCGGTTTGTTTCAGTAGATCTTCCGTGATTTTCCGCACTTCCGTTTTCCCTATTCTAGGAACTACAGTTGTTGGATTTAATTTAATACCCATTTCATCTAATTTCTTCTTATCGTAAGCTGATGTATCGTATATCGGAATAGACAACGACTCTAAATCAGAC
This sequence comes from Paenibacillus glycanilyticus, assembly GCF_030161375.1. Lineage (GTDB taxonomy): Bacteria > Bacillota > Bacilli > Paenibacillales > Paenibacillaceae > Pristimantibacillus > Pristimantibacillus glycanilyticus_B. Next base: position 125,294 of record NZ_BSSQ01000019.1, on the reverse strand, counting down.
ATTGAATTTTGTATATCTGAATGAGAAGCCGTTACAGGATTTGTTTTACTTGAGCTTCCAATCAATATACAAAGTATGATTAAGGACACTATGAGCATTCTCATTTTTAAAACCCACCCCTAGAGTGAATGATTTCGCCGGTAATCCAGCCGGATTCATCACTTGCTAGAAAAGTAATCAGGCGTGCCGCATCATCGGGTAGACCAATTCGCCCCATTGGGAATTGTGGCAGTAAAGCCTCTTTTATTGCGTCCGTCATCCAGCCTGAATCGGTAGGACCGGGATCCACCGCATTAACGGTTATACCAAGCGAAGCGAGTTCAGCAGCCAACGATTCGGTAAATACGGATATTGCGCCTTTCGTAGCGGCATAGGCAAGATTGCCGGGCATCGGGCCTTTTCCTTGGCCAGAAGTGAGATTGATAATTCTGCCTGTTAGATGACTATTCTTTTCTAACTCGAACTGACGTGCGAACTCGGCTGATAACATAAACGTTCCCCTGATATTGACGGCACAATGCGCGTCAATGAGAGCTTCGTTCAAACTCCGAAAATCCGCATCAACGCTATATGTAGCATTATTAACCAAGACGGTCGGCAATCCAATAACCTTCCTAACTTCATTCAACAATAAGCTTCCTGCGCCAGGAGCCGCAAGATCCAGCTCCATGTGTCCGACCGTGACCCCGAATTGTTCAAGTTCCTTAGCGAACAACTCAGGCCAGCTTTCGTTAGCATCCGACGGATAATTGTCTTTATCATATTCATGCCAATGCGTGAAAAACAGATTAGCACCCTCAGCAGCAAATGCCCGGCAAATGGCTGCTCCAATCCCATTCGGACGGCTAGTCCCGGTTACGATAGCGATTTTCCCTTTAAGTCGATTCATAATAACATAACCTCCGGTTCAGTCTCCTTATCTCCAATTACGCTTTGGTTAAATTATAATTGGAAAAAATATCTATATCAATAAAATTCCAAATCCATTGATTACATAATAATAGTTATGCAAACCAAACTAAAAGGCTAGGCTAACATGAAAAAAGCAGCCGCAAAATTGCGACTGCTTTATCTCATCATGTATTAGTGGCCAAGACCTTGCTGCTCCATCTCAGCAGAAGGATCAAGCTTGCTTTTACCCATGAAGAAGGATACAAACAAAGCGAGTACGGCCGGGATAATCGCCCATGCAAATGTTCCCACGATCGAATCAGACAGGGCATGAACAATTTTGTCCAAAATCTCAGGCGGAATTTGATCACGTGCTTCCGGAGTAAGAATTTCACGCGGATCTTTAGAGGCTAAGCCACCTGTTGCAGCTCCACCACCCTCAGCGAAAGCATCCGTCATTTTGCTGGTGAACAGATTGCTTTGCACGATCCCGTAGATCGTAATACCAATTGTCATGCCAAGCGAACGAATGAAGTTAAGCGTCGAGCTGGCTGTACCGCGTTGGCGAGCAGGCAAACCATGAATCGCCGTATTGCCCAATACCGAGAAGGATGCGCCAATCCCGAGTCCGATCAGAACCATATAGATCGTCACGACAAGCCGGGATGTTTCTGCCGTAAGGGTTGTGGTTAGAATCGCGCCAACAACCAAAATAATAAACGTACCGACCATAATGTTGCGGTAAGGCATCTTCGTCATGAGGAAACCGCCCATCGTAGCCGTTACAACCGTACCAAGCATCATTGGCAGCAACACAAGGCCGGAATTCGTAGCCGAACCGCCAAGTACGCCCTGGATAAAGATCGGAATAAATACGGATGCGACAATAAACGCCGCGCCGCTAAACAATGCGCTTAGAATACTCGTCGAGTACAAACGGTTCTTGAATAGTGAATACGAGATAATCGGCTCTTTCACTTTTGTTTCTACAAATAAGAAAGTGATAACGAGAACAACAAACCCCGCAAACATGCCGAGAATTTGGCCGGAATCCCATGCATACTCTTTGCCGCCAAGCTCTAAGGCGAACATCAGGCAGACAATCGCTCCAATAAGCGTAGCAGCTCCATACCAGTCAATCGGCTGTTTCGAGTGCTCATGCGATTCCTTGTAGAAGAAGCCAATCATGCACAGAGCAAGAATACCAAGCGGAAGATTAATGTAGAATACCCATTCCCACGCAAAGTTGTCCGTAATGTAAGCTCCTAGCAGTGGTCCGAAGATGGAGGACATGCCAAATACCGCACCAAACATACCGCCCATTTTACCTCTCATTTCAAGCGGGACAGCATCAAACATAATGGTGAAAGCAACAGGCATCATCGCCCCTGCCCCGATCCCTTGAACCGCGCGGTACATAGCCAGTTCCGTGATCGAACCAGCCGTACCGCACAACACGGAACCAGCCATAAACATTACAATGCCGAATAAGAAAAATCTTTTCCTGCCGTACATGTCAGACAGTTTGCCGAAGATCGGCATCCCTGCCATTTCCGCAACCATATATGCGGAGGTTACCCATACGAACTTATCCAGTCCGCCTAATTCGCCGACGATATTGCCCATCGCAGTGGAGACGATCGTGTTATCCATCGACGCCATCAGGATGCTAAGCAACAGACCAGCGATAACAATCCCTATGTTGCCCTTTTTGTTTGCAGCCAATTTCCACTCAACCTTTCTTTCGTAACATTCGTCCATTTTCTCAGATATCCCGAAACATTGTTTCGCTACATACCTAATCTAAGAATAAAACAGTTGGCTACTATACCGAAAATTTCGCCGTCTGCCCCCTTTGAAACAATGATTTGGCATCTTTTTATCCGTCTGGGAAGGATACCGTTACACTGTTTCTTACGTATGACATCGTAACATAACAATGTTTCGTTGCATAGTCCAGAATTTACGATTCCAGACTATAATTATTTCCTGTGCGCCAATCGAACTTACCTATCTTCAAGGAATTGGCAAATCGTACATTCATATATTAAAGAACAGGTGTTCTCGTGTCAATCTTTTTCTATTAAATAAACATAATATTAATTATGTAAACTAAATATACCCCAAGGAGATCATTCTCCTCGGGGCATATCCATTACGCTTTAATCTCATCAAACTCGTCATACATACGGGTGACATGCGGATTCAACTCTTTGACTTCAAAGTCGGTTGATACACTAAGCTCTTCCCAACGTTTAGTTTCGGCTAACTTGCCGGTATCCACCGCGTTGGCGATTGCTACGGCATCGCTGCCAAGCAAGAGGCGAAGCGGCGGATTCTCTTCGTTAACAATAGTAAGGATGGCTTGCGCGGCTTTGGCCGGATCTCCGTTCTCTTTGCCGGTTACCTCACGCAGATGTTTCAGTAAACCGCCAACCGTATCTTTGTATTCCTCGCGAGGCTCAATATGCTGCATGGATGAACCCGCCCAATCGGTCCGGAAACCTCCGGGTTCAATTAAGGTAACCTTGATGCCAAGAGGAGCAACTTCTTTCGCTAACACTTCAGAAAAGCCTTCAACCGCCCATTTCGACATTTGATAAGCTCCAAGTCCAGGTGCGCCGGTTCGTCCGCCTATAGAAGAGAACTGAACGATATGCCCATAGCCCTGCTCTCGCAACAAAGGAAGCGCAGCTTTCGTGACATTCACGACGCCCCACAGATTGGTTTCCGCTTGGGCCCGGAAATCTTCCATCTGCGTTTCTTCAATTGAGGAAACGTTGCCGTAACCGGCGTTATTGACCAGAACATCCAATCGCCCGAACGATTCGATTGCCGCTTGAACGGCAGCTTCCGCCTGCTCGTAACTCGTAACATCCAACGGAACAAGACGGACCTGATTGCCATAACGCTCGGCCAGATCAGCAAGCTGCTCCGTTCTGCGTGCAGTTGCGATCAGCTGATCTCCGTTTGCCAATACGGCTTCCGCCAGACTTCGGCCAAAACCGCGGGAGCTACCCGTAATTAACCATACTTTAGACATATAATAATACCTCCTGCGTTCTTATGATATTTGTTTGGAATGTTTATTCCAATGCAAGTATAGTCCTGCTACCAAGATAAATCAATACTTTTCGGAATGTTTATTCCAACCAAGTCTATCCACTTAGCAAATTACCCTTATATCATTAGCTTTCGCACACTTCCAACTACCCCTATTACACTATGTGGGATCATACTCCCATTCAAAAACAACTCTTCTATACTGATGTAATCCGCGGACTACATTGGAATATTCATTCTATAAATAAACAAATAAAAAACAGCCCTGGATCCAAACTCTATCACCAGTGGCTGTCTCTACACTAATATGGCTTTCCATGACGATTCCAAGATCTGTTGCACCTGAACATCGTTTAAAGGGTATTTATCAATATAATATCCCTTCAGAATTGACGAAATAATACCGTGAATAAGTTGATGGCACAGATGCGAATCCATCTCCTTGATCATCCCCTGCTTCTGCCCCTCCACAATTAAGGAAAGCACAACTTCACTGGATTGATGGACATCCTCCATGTTGCGCAATTCAGGAGAAATATACGATGAGAATGAAAAACTGTCAATAAACAGGAATTCCTTCGGATAGTGTATACCGAAATTCAACCGGTTCAGCTGCAAACATTTAAACCGTTCATACAAGCTGGCTTCCGGGTCATAGCCTTGAAGCAAAGACTCGCCCATAAGGATACGCGCTTCTTTATAAACGGCATTGACCAGTTCTTCTTTGTTAGCGAAATAGTTATAGATAGTTCCGGCTCCGACGTTAGCGCGCTTGAATAGTTTGGAAAAGGTAACGGACTGAAGTCCCTCTTCATGGATCAGGTCTAGTGTAGCCGCCATAATATCCTGCTTCTTGCTCATGTTTTCCACCTCTTGTCCCTAACATTATTATGCGTCTGCGGAGAATGTCAAGTCCATGAGCCGGATAAGATTAACAATGTAAATGAAGGACATAATAAAATGGAAATTATTTGTCCAAGGAGAATGGCGATATGTCAGCAATAGAAGAAGTTAACTCCCACTTCTCAACGTTCCCGGATTTCGTGTGCCAGAAACTTCAGATCGCTTCCGAAAGTTTTACTTTCGTCGGCTTAAAGTCGTTGATTAATTTTCCCCAAACGATGTATATGGTTCGAGATCCTTTGCTTACGGCCACTATAAACAATCTGATGGTGATTGATGTATTTGCCGGTCTCGGCCAACCTATCTCCGTTCAATCGGAGACCATAATCGCCGAAATCATGGACGGCATGCTCGTAGCCATTCATGACGCTTCGGGTATGGGAGTCAGCATTTATCCGGTTCCTCAGCCGAACAGCCGCACAATCTCTCTGCCCACCATGGAGAATAGCATTGGCGGAGCTACCAGCTCTTTTAACGAGAACTTGGAATCCAACATTACGCTTCTACGAAGCCATTTGAATTGCCCTGAGCTTCAGGTTAAAGCCTATAATTTCGGCGGTAACGTGAAGAGCAGAGTGATTCTATGTTATATGGAAGAAACGATTGATCCGATTCTGCTCGACAACTTAACCCAGAAGCTAGAATCGAATCAGGATTTAGAAATAGCTACGATGAAGGAGCTTTCTCTTATTCTTGATTTTTCGAGATACTCTTTTGTCACCCATTACATGACCTATGAGCTGCCGCAAAATGCGGTAAGAGCCATAAAAAACGGGAAAGCCGTTTTGTTCATCGAACGCATGCCGTTTGCGATTGTTCTGCCAAGCATTTTCTCGGACCTGTTTATGTCCGAAGACGATATGAACCATCCGCCAATCTATGCCTGGCTGCTGCGCAGCTTGCGTTTTATCGGAACATTAACGACATTAATATTGCCCGGTCTGTACGTTGCGCTTGTCTCCGTCAACCCCGATGTCTTGCGGTTTGAGCTGGCGCATTCGATTGCAAGAAGCCGTCTGGACGTGCCATACCCAGCCATCATCGAAGCCCTGCTCCTGCTGTGCATACTTGAATTAATTATGGAGGCCATTATCAGGCTCCCTAATAGTATCGGCCCAACCATTACGATGGTGGGCGGTATTGTATTGGGACAAGCCGTTGTAGAGGCCAAGCTGGTTAGCAATCTGCTTATTATCATCTTGGCTGCCACTACTATCGCAAACGCAGCCGTCGTTGGATTTCAGAATACGTACGCTCTTCGGCTATTCAAATATTTGTTGTTGTTTCTATCGGCGTTTCTTGGCGTGCTTGGCCTGTTGTCGGGACTGCTCATCTTATGCGCTTACGTCGCCGGCATCCGTACGTTAGGCGTACCGTATCTCCAATTGATTCGGGCAAAAGGGGATTCCTATGAATAAAAGTTTACAGGTGTCCACCACGTACATACTGACTCATTTGGGATTGATCTTCTTCCTGTACCCCATTGACGTAATCGACAGTACAAACGAAGCCCACTGGATGCCGGTTATGCTGGGATTCTTGTTCCACATCCTGATTATTGCCGTCTATATGAAAGGGCTCAGTTATTTCAAAGGCCAGAATATCGTTAGTATCCTCTTGAAGAAGAGCAAATGGCTGGCATGGATCGTATTGCTTCCGGCGCTCCTGTATTTGTTATGGATTATGGTGTTGGCGGTTAGAGCCTTTTCCGAGGTATTATCAATCGCCATCTTATCCAATACGCCTTTATGGATTCTTATGATGCTCTTCCTGATTGTTCCCGGCTTTATGATTCTGCACGGTCAGATCGGAGGCTTGCTCCGGCTGTCCGTCTTATTAAGCTTTTTGTTCGTTACTCCCGTCATCTTCGTCATGGCGACATCCTTTCAGAATATCGATTGGCATTATTTATTTCCGCTTTGGCCGGGTGATAAGCCGCTGCGTTTTGTTACCCATTTTTCATTTTACAAAAGCTTGTTTGCCTATACCGGCGGTTTCTTGCTGCTTGGCTTCCTCCCCTCTTATGCGGAATACAAGCCAAAAGCCATTTATTGGGGGAGCCTCTTGTTGTTGCCGGCCTATTTGATTTCCGTATATATACCGGTACTGACGCTGGGTGAAGAGACCGCCCGCCAGCTTCAATTCCCTTATCTATTTATCGTCGATACGGTTGAGATCAATTGGCTGATGTTTGACCGGATCAACGTCTTTTTATTGCTTGGTCTGGTTGCGTTCGGCATGTTCTTCATCAGCGTTACCATCTGGCAGATCCAATGCGTGATCCGGCTTGGCATGAAGGATATCCAACCAAACTATCTGGTGCCGGGCATCATTGCGCTCATTTTCGCCGTGTGTCTATTTATTCCGGATTGGCAAACCACGGATCAGCTCTTCCAAAAAAATACGGCATTGCGTTTGTACGTAGCGATTGTAACGCCAGTCTTCCTTCTCATAGTCGGATGGCTCCATGCAAAGAAATCTACATACGGGTTGAAGAAAACATGAAGAAACGAATTCTTGTCTGTATGGTCTTCGTTATTCTGCTAGGCGGCTGCTGGGACAACAAAGACATTAACCACCGTGCGCTGCCGATCGCAATGGGAATTTCTTATCAGCAAGGCAACTATGAAGTGTTTCTGGACATCCCCACGGTCAGCGATAAAAACGAAGGCATCCAAGTGATAAGCGCCAAAGGAGACACAATAAGCGCTGCTGTCAATAAAATCAGCATGAATATGGAGAGCCAAGTTGACTTGCTGCACCTGAAAGTTCTTATCGTGGATAAAGCTTTTGCAACACTGGGGTTAAGCGAGATTACGGCAAGCACGATTCGTTCCCGCCACATTTCGCCAAAAACGATGTTTGTCATTTGCGATGAGCCTTTGGATCAATTTTTCAAAGGAATCAACAATATGAAAAACGGCGATGGCAAGGAGATCTACGACTTTTTCCAAAAAAATTCAGGTTGGAATCCCGAAATCGCCCATACGCCGGTGTGGAAAGTATTTAGAAGCATCCATTCCTATACGAATGATGTCGTCCTCCCGATCATCAAATCGGGCGAATCAACGGCCATCCAAAGCATGGGTTCCGGCATCCTTAGGAACGGTAAAATGGTAAGCCGACTCAGTAACGAACAGACCTTGCTGTACAACGTCTTTGACGGAAATAGCCTGGATGGAAAAATCGAGGTTATGGGCAAAGCAACCGTTCAGATTGTGAGTAGCCGAATTCACAACGAGAGTAAATTCGTTAATAATCAGCCCGTATTAAATAGCACGCTCCATTTAAAGGTGATTATCATGGACGTGATTGGCGTTCCGTCGATTGAGGTCATTAAAACCGAACTGCAAACCCTTCTGCGTCGCATATTGGATCAAATCTTTAAGAAGATGGAGCGCGCGAACGCGGACATCTTCGGCATCGGTCAGCATTACCGCGAAGATCTGCCAAGGACTGAGCTTGCTGAATGGCGCACCAAATATTTGCCGCAGGCTAAAATCAATCTGGAGGTTAAGACGACGATTCGGAACACAGGCAATTTGAAGCTGAAATAAGCCGTACTGCTAGTATCAGTACGGCTGTGTATGGCTATCTCTGAATCAACAATCCAGTATGGATCACTTTAAGCGTTTCCTCGATGGATAACCGAACATATTCTAGGATTGCGTCCAGGTTATAAATTTCAAGATCGTCAGGAGTAACCGGCTCTTCGATATGGAAGTCGCCAATCAGTTGCTCTGTAATAACCGGTAAATATTCGGGATATAAACCGTCGATTCGCACATTGTCAATGACCGGGATTTCAGTGGGAGGAGACACAGGGTAGTAGCGTAACAATAGCTTGTTTAACCTTCTGAAATCACGGTAACCTTTGTCTATTGCCGCTTGTCTCTTCTCCTCCGGGAGTGACTTGATTAATTTCAAATACATGGTCTCGTACCAGATGTTATCGGCCACAAGGTGGCTTAAATAGCCGACATAAAAAGAATCGTCAAAGTTCTCCTTGTACTTCCGGGCAAAATACTCGTAATCCGTCCTTTTAATGCCCGCACTGTTGATCTGAACAAAATGAGTGACTGATTTAGGGGCATAAACGGGATGCGTTAAGTCAGGAGCAAGTCCTCCCAGATGAATTCGCGATTCTTTCGACGAATAGAGAAATTTATTAATTTCGGAAGTCATGCAATAATGCATCATTCGGGAACCCATTTGCGCCAACTCCTTTTCTCTCAAGGCTCATACTGGATTAAAAAAGCCTCTAACTTAAATCAGTTAGAGGCTTCTGTGATGTCGGTAATTTTTTAACTCAGAATACGGTCTTCGGTGACTATCATATCTGGCCGGTCATGAATGGATACCTTCGCGCCGATCGATCGGAACGTGCCAATTACATCCTCATAACCACGCTCAATATGCTCGATTCCCGTAATATAGGTGCTTCCTTCCGCCGCTAAACCCGCCATCAATAGACAGGTGCCTGCCCGTACATCAGTCGCATGCACCCAGCCTCCGGAGAGTGGAAGTCCGCCTCGGATAAAGGCGCTTTCTTTGCGGATTTCAATCTCCGCCCCAAGCCTTCGAAGCTGAGGCACATGGGCAAACCTCATCGGATAAACGCGTTCCGTAATGATGCTTTTGCCCTTCGCTTGCAGAAGAAGCGCAGTCATTGGCTGCTGCAGATCTGTCGCGAAGCCCGGATACATGCCTGTCCGGATGCGAGTAGCCCGGAGCGAACCCGTCCCGTACGCCGTAATATGGTTTTCCCCGCATTCGATTTGAAGCCCGATCTCTTCCAGCTTGGCCAGACATGAACCAAGATGCTCTGGAATGACATCCTCCACCGTAACCTGCCCGCCGTTCAAGCCGGCTGCCATCAGGAATGCGCCGGCAATAAGCCGGTCCGGAATAACCGTATGCGAACCGCCGTTCAAGTAAGACACGCCTTCAATTCGAATCCGATCGGTGCCAGCCCCGTAGATTCTGGCGCCAAGCCGGTTCAAGAAGGCAGCCGTATCGACTACCTCCGGATCTACCGCGGCATTATGCAGAACGGTACGTCCTTTGGCGCGCGAAGCAGCCAGTATCGCATTGATGGTAGCGCCGGAAGTGATCGTATCGAAGTAAATATCCGCTCCCTTAAGCTCCGTCCCCTCTACTACAAAGTAATCTTGGAAGATCTGAACCTTCGCGCCAAGTGCTTGGAACACTTTAATATGCTGGTCAATGGGTCTCGATACGAAATCGTCTCCGCCGGGAAATCCTATCGTTACTCTGCCGAATTTGGCCAAGAGCGCACCGGCAAAATAATACGAAGCCCGATAACTTGACGATTTGCCCGGATCGATGGCTGCACTGTGAATCCAGCGCGGATCAAGCACGACTTGTCCGCCCTCTTGCTTCAGCTGCATTCCGATATCCTGACTGATCCCTTCAATTAGCCTGATATCGTCAATTTGAGGAATCCCCTCAAGCGTGACGATATCATCTGCAAGACATGCGGCAGCAAGCAACGCTAGCGTACTGTTCTTAGCTCCGGGAATATGTACTTTGCCGTGAAGTGGTCCTGAGTAATCCGCTTGTATATATTTCATGAAGGTTATTCTCCTACTTTCGTCAGGAAGATACGATCTCCGATTCGAGTACGTAGCCGCTTCCGCGCACCGCGCTAATCAGGAAGGTGTCTTTGCCGTATTTTTTGCGCACCCGGTAGATCAAAGCGTTAAGTTCATCTAGCGTGACATCCGGAATGCCTTCCTCCCCAGCTAATCGTTCAGGCCATACCGTTGATTTGATATCTTCAAGCGGTACAAGCCGGTTCGCATTCTCGTGAAGGAGCCGGATCAGTAAATACTCTTTCTCCGACATCGCAATTCGCTGCCCCTCCACTACGCATTCCCGCTTCTCCCAATAAATCGTCAGCGGCATTCCCGGAATCTCCATTTGTCTCGTGACGCTAAGAGGCTCGAGCTCCAGCGTTTGGTCTGCGAACATATAGGAGAAATGAAGAACGCTCATGCCATTGGCTAATTTGATAATGTCGAAATTATGGAGCGGATATGGCCTATGCGGCTTCACTCTTTCGCCGTTCAGTTCCGTCCCGTGCCGGCTTCCTTTATCGTATAGCACTGCTTTATCATTTTCTTTGCGAATGACGATATGCTGCCTCGAAATAAACGGATTGGTAAAGGCGATATCCGGAGTCAACTGATTGGATAACCTTCCGATATAGGTGTCATCCTCATTCAAATTCACGATCGTTCCCGCCCTATAAGGCTCCCCGCGAATAATGTACAGACATGCAAAGTTGTCCACTTAAGTTCCTCCGTCTTCGTTAGTGACTCCATTAAATATGTTAACTCAAACCTCCCTCGATTAAAACCGTTCGACACTGACGGCCCGCTTATTTTTTAGTAACGTCACCGTTATAATATTCGATGACAACCTCGCGGAATTGTTCGGCTGCCCGCGATATATACCGGCTCTTCTGCCAGGTTAAGGCTACTTCCCGGACCAATTGGTGCTCTTCGATTTCAATATAGTGAACGGGTTCGCGCGAATCGCGCGCCGTGCTTGGGATAAAAGCAATGCCGATCTCCGCTTCAACAAGAGAACTCAACCTCGCGGGTTCATCGCCTTCATAGACGTAGCGAGGACTGAAGCCAACGGATTGGCAGATGCGGTCAACCTGGTCGCGAGTTCCGAACCCCTTCTTTACTCCAACAAACCATTCCTCCTTCAATTCAATGAGGCGGATGCTGGTTCGGGAAGCCAAGTGATGCGACTTGGGCACGGCTATGAGGATGGATTCCAAGCATACAACCTGGCATTCCAAATCTTCACCGTAAATAGGTGGCGAAGATAAACAGAAATCAACCTCCCCGCGGTGAAGCAACGTAACAACCTCGTCTGTGGATAACATTTGCACATGGAATTGAATGTCTGGCCTTTTTTTTCGAAAGTTGCGAAGGATAGGGGGCAAGGTACTTGCTGTTGTGACCGCCAATTCCAGAATGGTAGGCTCCGAGCTGGTTAAATCCTTGATCTCCTGCTTACCTTGCTCCAATTCGAATAGGGCCCTCTCCGCGCGGCGCAGGAAACGAACTCCGAATTCGTTCAGCCGCATTTTCCTCCCGGTTCGGTCAAACAACGGAGCGCCCAAATCCTCTTCCAAACGTTGAATGGTCTTGCTTAAGGAAGACTGGGTCACATGCAGAGTACGCGCGGCATCCGTCACATGCTCCATCCGGGCTACCGTAATAAAATATTGCAATTGAAGCAGCTCCACGGCTGTTCATCCTCCAATCATTCCTTCGGATCTATGGAATCATAACATGAAATGCGTTAGAGTAAATGATTCATATGGATTAAGATAACATTAAAACATGTTGGAGGGAACTTTACAATGAATGCCCGCAGTTGGTGGTTAATGATGTCCGTTGGACTCGGGATTATGTTAAACCCGTTAAATTCCTCGATGGTTTCGGTTGCCATACCAAGATTACAAGAAGATTTCAGATTGAACTATACGGTTGTATCTTGGATTATCTTCTCCTTCTATATCGCAAGCGCCATTGCGCAACCTGTTCTTGGCAGAGCCAGCGATCTGTTCGGAAGGAGGAAAATTTTCCTCGCCGGGCTGCTCGTTTCCTTCTTGGCTTCCCTATTCGCTCCGTTATCCCCGAGCTTTGGATGGCTGGTCGTATTCCGAGTCGTGCAATCGATCGGAACAAGCATGATCGTAGCGGTAGGCATGGCTATCGTACGCATTCATATGACGGAGAAGCAGGCGACCGCTTTATCCATTTTGTCGATCTTCCTCTCAGGCGCTGCAGCGATTGGTCCCTTTGTAGGCGGGCTCCTCATTCATTGGTGGGATTGGCATGCGATTTTCCTCGTCAACATCCCCTTTGTGATTGCTAGCTCCATCTTGGCGTGGAAGGTTATCCCGAAGGATGAAGCGTCCAGTACGCAAGGTTTGGTCAAAAATATCGACATCCCCGGCATCTTGTTGTTTGCCATGGGACTAGTGGGCCTCTTGTATGGGTTGCTATCGATTAATTCGTCGCATGGCCATTTAGGAATGGATGCCATGATCGGATTAGCCGGACTATTGATGCTGATCTTGTTCGTCAGACATGAATTAAGAACAACGACGCCTTTTATTCCGCTTCGGGTCTTTGCACAATATCCCGCTCTCACTTGGGTCAATATTCAATTCATTGTCGTTAATTTGTTGTTCTATTCCCTCTTTTTTGGCATTCCGTCGTACCTGCAGCTCGTGCGGCAGATTAGCGACTATCATACGGGAATATTGATGCTTAGCCTTGGACTGTGTTCGGTTGCCGTCTCGCCGATTGCCGGGCGCTGGATTGAACGGTCAGGACCTCGTCCGGCGCTCATAACCGCTGCCTGTCTAATGGCTATAGGTTCCATATGGCTCGTAACGTTGAACGAGTCGTCCCCTGTCGTTAGCGTCTGTCTCGCCTTAGCGGCATTTGGGATCAGCAACGGATTAAATAGTGTGGGCATGCAGGCGGCTTTGTTCCAAAGCTCGCCTAAAGAAATGGCCGGGGTTGCAGCTGGCCTGTTCAATACGTCGCGTTACATGGGAACTATACTGTCCTCGCTATTAATCGGCATCATCATGGGAAATGCCTTCAGCTTTGAAGGTTTCCGGATACTTGGCGTGATGCTTACGATCATAGCGATAGGTTTGGTGCTCATGAATTGGCGGTTCAAAGAGTCTACTCAGCGGCAAGTGAATTGATTCCAAATTAAAAAAGCTGTTCCCTATAAGCAAATGCTTGGGGGAACAGCTTTTTGTTTGTTCTATGCGGCAAGTGCCATTGGCAATGCCGGGTTTCTTCGATGACTGGATACGCCGGAGGATTGTTGTCTTCTGCTCTGCAGCACCGCGATCGCCGAAGCAGGTTCAAGCTCTCCTTGTTGCACAAGCGTCAACATCGCATCAACGTCGCCGCCTTCATAAGCAATGGCTAGTGCCCGCAGCACATGACGCAAACCTTCATCATCCGGATAAGGGAGAGTTCCCTGGTGAATAGCGTGCCGCACGGAAGGCAATGCCGCTCGGGCACGATGCAAGGCAGCTTTGGCAGCGCCTATCGAAATCCCTAAGCGCAATGCCGTTTCCTGCGCGGAATAGCCAAATACGTCCCGCAGCAGAAACACCGCTTGTTGCAACGGCGACAGATACTCCATGATCGCCTGCATGGCCATTTCCGATCCGAGCTTGCTCTCATCCGGTAATTCATGCTTCTTGGCAGAGCTCCGTACGGATTCCATAATGCGCACTTGCGTCGATTGCCGTCTTACCCGGTCGATCCAAGTATTGCGTGCGATTCGAAGCATGTAAGCATCGGGATTCGCATGATTCGGCAGCGACAGGGATTCAATGGCTTTAAGCCAAGTCTCTTGTGCGAGATCCTCGGCTTCCGCCCTAGTTTTCGTCAAACCTATACAGTAGCGGCTCAAAACGCCTTGCAGCCGTTCCCATTCTTTATTATCCTTGTTCATCGTTGGATCAGCCATTTCGGACACCTCCGTTACTTGCTATTATACGCATCCTTAATTCAGTAAACGAGCGAAGCCATAAAAAAGATACGCAATGCGGAATTATTTTTTGCGGCGTATCTTTCCGCCTTCCCTATTCGTTGCTTGACATGTAAGACATCAAACGAAGGAAAGAGGGATTGGAAATGAGCAACTTTATTCCTTATGTAGTTGAACAATCAAACCGCGGAGAACGTTCCTATGATATTTATTCCAGGCTATTGAAGGACCGGATTATTTTCCTCGGTTCAGCGATCGACGACCAAGTCGCAAACAGCATCGTTGCGCAGTTGCTGTTCCTTGCCGCGGAAGATCCCGACAAAGAGATCAGCCTCTATATTAATTCGCCTGGCGGGTCTACTACGGCAGGGTTTGCCATCTATGATACGATGCAGTACATCAAGCCCGAAGTCCATACGATTTGCGTCGGTATGGCCGCATCGTTCGCGGCGATTCTACTGCTCTCCGGAGCAAAAGGAAAAAGATTCGCGCTGCCAAGCAGCGAGGTTATGATCCATCAGCCGCATGGCGGCGCCCAAGGGCAAGCAAGCGATATCGCGATCAGCGCCAAACGCATTCTAGACACAAGAGCCCGGTTGAATCAGTTAGCAGCCGACCGTACAGGACAGCCGCTCGAGAAAATCGAAAAGGATATGGACCGCGATTATTTCCTGTCCGCGCAGGAAGCGCTCGAGTACGGCATTATCGACCAGGTCGTGCATTCGGTTTAACCAATGCTAAAAGGCAGCCTTCATGCATCATGCATGAAGGCTGCCTTACACTTTACACTTAAGAGCTAAGACACCAATGAAGCGGTGTTATAAGCCATGATATGGTCAATAGCTTCCGCGACGGAGTTTACGACCGTGTTCGCACGGTTGCGGATTTCCTCCGGGCTTTGTGCCATTGCATAGCTATGCGGCGTCAAGGCGAACATGGACAGATCGTTGAAAGAATCGCCGATACATGCGATTTCTTCCGGTTTAATTCCTAGTTCCTTGATCAAAAGCGAAATTCCTGTGCCCTTGGAGACATTACGCGGCATGACATCGAGACAATCTTTATCGCTGATGAACGTTTCGATCCGATCCCCGAACGTACGGTTCAGTTGCTCTTCCAATTGGTTCAACCTCTCCAGTTCACCGAAATAAACCATCTTGGAGCAACGAAGCTCATCGCTTGCCAACGCTTGTTCCAAGTCATCATGAACAGAACTTGATGTCATCACTCTAGCTTCGTATGGCATAATAGCTTCGCTGCGTACACGCGCGAAATAATCATCGTTGGTACAATGTATGAAATTGATAAAGGCATCCCTAGGCACCGCCTGAAGCAGCTGTGCCGACAGTTCCGGCGTAAATTCCTTAGCTCCAAGCAATCGTGCGTTATTCAGGCGAACGGTTGCCCCGTTTTGGCCAACAGCATGAAATGGCTGCGCGAAAGGTTCCATGACCATCTGAATTTCGGAATTCATTCGGCCGGATGCGATGCAAATGGTAAAGCCGCTCTCGTACGCCTTCCGTACGGCTTGCCGGTCGCGTTCAATTATTTGTCTGTTATGATCCAATAAAGTGCCGTCCAAGTCGCTAACAATCAACTTAATCATTAAGATCCTCCTCCGATACAACTAGTAGTTCCACATGATGCTCAGCAAGCTTCTCCATAAAAGCCGGATCTGGCTGCTGGTCGGTAATGAGCAGATCTATGGCATCCAAGCCGGCGATTTGGTAGAACAGCTGGTCGCCGAATTTCGTATGGTCCGCCAATAAAATAACTTGATTCGCCCTCTTGATCATTTCCCGTTTCACAACGCCGTCTTCCACGTCCGGATAGGACAATCCGGTTTCCGTAATCCCGCATGCGCCAAGAAATAACTTATCCACTTGGTAATTAGCCAGGCTGTCTATCGTTGCCTGACCGAATAGAAAACGGTGCTGCGCATTTAATTCGCCGCCAAGCAGGTAGGTGCGAATCGACGTTTTACGGGAAAGCACGTCGGCAATATCGATGGAGTTCGTCACCGCGACAACTTGCTCCGCCGTAACATGTTCCGCCGCGAACTGAACGGTCGTTGAAGCATCCATCATAATAAAATCGCCGTTCTTAACGAGGGATGCAGCTAGTCGTCCGATATCCCGCTTCACGTCCGAGTCTTTGACAAGCCGATCCTTATATTCAAATATCTCTTTGGATTTCTTAGGAAGGACCGCTCCCCCGTGCGTTCTGAGAATAAGGCCAAGTTCCTCCATTCGAAGCAAATCCCGACGGGCTGTATCCCGCGATACATCGAATTTCTGGCATATATCTTTGATATCAATTCGTTTATGTTCGTGTAAATGCTCCATGATGGAGCTGATGCGTTCCTCTTGAAACATAGGCTGGCTTCCTCCTTCACTTAAGGCAACTCGCAACATGATATAAGTCATTGTATGCCTTTATCGTCATTTATGCAACATTGTTAGTTGATAAATATGCTTAATTACTTAAATCTACGCAAAAGAAAAGACGACAGCCGATAAGTCGGCCATCGTCTTCTTAGAAAACCTGCCTTACGTAACAACCGAACCGCCGTTTACGAAATACACTTGCCCAGATATGTAGGAAGAATCGTCGGACGCAAGCAGAACGTATACGGGCGCCAGCTCAAATGGCTGTCCCGGGCGGCCTAACGGAACATCATGGCCAAAAGTGTTGACCTCTTCCGCCGTAAAGGCTGACGGAATTAACGGCGTCCAGGTAGGTCCCGGCGCAACGGCATTTACTCGAATCCCCTTCTTCGCTAACTGTAAAGATAAGGAGCGCGTAAACGAAACAATTGCGCCTTTAGTCGCCGTATAGTCAATCATATTGGCCATGCCTGAGAATGCCGTATCCGAAGTCGTATTAATAATCGTGCTCCCAGCGCATAGATGGGGCAAAGCGGCTTTGGTCATATCAAAAAAGGAAATAATATTCGTATGGAACGTGTTCAACAGTTGTTCTCTCGAAATATCAAGTATGCTTTCCTTATGAAACTGAACGCCGTGATTGTTCACCAGTATGTTTAGTTTGCCGAATGTCTGGATTGTAGTTTCAACGACGATCTTGCAGTTGTCCTCTACTCTTAAGTCAATCGGGATCATCACGCATTGTCTTCCAAGCTTGGTTATCATCTGTTTGGTTTCTTCCGCATCGCGGTGTTCGTCAAGGTAAGGAATAACCAGATCCGCGCCTTCCTTGGCAAAAGCAATAGCGACGGCACGGCCGATTCCGCTGTCTCCGCCGCTAATAATCGCAACCTTATCTTTTAGCTTGCCGCTTCCCCTATACGAAGGATTATCCGATAACGGACGGGGATGCATCGGATATTCCAAACCCGGTTGACGGTCTTGATGTTGCGGCGGGAATATTAACGGGACGTTGGTACACTGCTGCTTCCAGCCGATATAGGGATAATACAGATAGGCCATGACGCATCACCTCTTGTTTTTGGTTCCTAACTGAATTTTATTACTTTAACGACCAATAGATACCAAGCCCCGTTAAGCATTAAACGAGAAAAAGCTGGCTCCAACGATCATCTGATCATCGGAACCAGCTTTATTGGTTACAAGGCACCAACCACGCGATGAGGAACGTACAGCTCCTCCAAGTAGTTGATCTCTTCCGGCGTCAAAGTCAGCTCAATCGATCCAATGGTCTCTTCCAGTTGAGCCATGCTTGTAACTCCGATAATTGGCGAGGATACCGCTTCCTTCTGCAAGAGCCATGCAAGCGCGACTTGAACGCGGGGAACGCCGCGCCGCTCAGCTACAGCCGCAACCCGTTCGGCAATGAGACGGTCCTGCTCGGCTGACGCATCGTATTTCATTTTCTGCGCTTCATCGGTTTGTGAACGGTGAGTGACGGTATTCCAATCGCGGACCAAACGTCCCGATGCAAGAGGGCTGTACGGAATGGCGCCAATCTTCTCTGCTCGGAGCAGCGGCATCATCTCGCGTTCTTCTTCTCTGTACATAAGATTCAGATGGTTTTGCATCGCTACGAATCGTGTCCAGCCATTTTGCTCCGCGACATGAAGCGCCTTCTGGAATTGCCATGCGTACATGGCGGAAGCCCCTATGTATCTCGCTTTGCCGGCTTTCACGACATCATGCAAGGCCTCCATCGTTTCTTCAATCGGAGTGTTGTAATCCCAGCGGTGAATCTGGTACAGATCGACGTAATCGGTTCCTAATCTCGTTAGCGTATTATCAATTTCTTTCATGATGGCTTTCCGGGACAAGCCTGCGCCGTTTGGCCCCGGTTGCATCCGGAAGAACACTTTACTTGCAATAACGACTTCATCGCGATTGGCATAATCCTTTAACGCGCGGCCAACGATTTCCTCGCTTGCCCCGGTTGAATAAATATTCGCGGTATCGAAGAAATTAATGCCAAGATCAAGAGCTTTCTTAATAATCGGACGGCTGTTCTCTTCATCAAGAATCCATGGATGATTCCAGCGCCCAACTTCACCAAAGCTCATGCAGCCCAAACATAGACGAGAAACATCAAGACCGGTATTTCCTAACTTTACATATTCCACAGCTATCCCCTGCTTTCTTGTTTAGTCGCCGTTATTATCGCATCTGGAGTTAACTCCAAGTCAAGTCAAGTTGCAGTAAATTTAAAAATAGCCAATCCGTTAATTCCATGTTTGATCTAATTTATCCGAATAGAACAATAGTGCTTTACGATAATCCCTTATGCCTTTGTCTTCACTTGTCTCTGCCAATTGCTTCAGCAATATTTCCATGGCGGAGCTATGTTCTTGCAAATTATAAAGGACCATGGCATAAAAAACTTGGAATTCCCTTGCTTCCGGATATTCCTTCATCGCCTTTTCGAAGCATGCTTTTGCCTCGTCATATCTGCCCAAAGTACGGTAGGTGCTACCGAGGCCAAGATAAGCGCCTTGCCGCTCTTCGCCGCTTATTCCAAGCTCCAGCGATTGCCGATAATAAGGCACGGCGGCCCCCTCCAAGCCCATTGAATCATGCACCCAGGCGCAGTGATACCACACCTGAGGATTTGAAGGATATTGTTCTACTAATGCGAGCAGCATCGATTTGGATTCTTCCAATAAACCGGACTCTCTTAATTTGATCGCTATATCCAACTCATTCATTATTCCTACTCCTCTCAAAACCTTTTCCTCCGTGCAGCTTGTTCGCATGCTTTTCCAATCGGTGAATACACTTAAGTATTCAAGCGATTTACGGGAGGAAAGTATGGCAAATCCTAAATCATCGTTCGTCAAAGGTACGTTAGTATTGTCTGGCGCCGCATTCATCAACCGGATCCTCGGTTTTATCAGCGGAATGTACATCGCCCGCGCGCTTGGTGCAGAAGGCATTGGCCTTCTCATGATGGCTCATCCGCTCGTTCCTCTCGTCATAACGATTACCGAACTTGGACTTCCCATAGCGATTTCCAAATTGGTCGCGGAAGCCAACGAGCAAGGCGACCGTGCAAAAATCAGGCGAATCCTTCATGTTTCGTTAGCCATCACATCCATTCTAAGTATTTCGCTTACAACGTTCTCGCTGCTTGGTTCGGAATGGATCGCCTCCATTCTGCTAAGCGATCAGCGGGCGTATTACGCCATGCTTGCGATTACGCCAATTGCGCCAATTGTAGCCATTTCTGCGGTGCTGAAAGGGTACTTCCGCGGAATGCAGCAGATGAAGGCAATCGCAGCTTCCGATGTACTGGAGCATACGGTGCAAATTGCATGCGTATTGGCGCTTGTTCATCTGCTTCTTCCTTACGGGGTCGCTTATGCAGCAGCAGGTGCAATGGCCGCATCCGTTATCAGTGAGTTGATCAGTCTCCTCTTTCTCTCAGTTAGTTACAAGCTTTATGGTGAACGGAAAGCCGTAGGCGAAACGTGGAAAACCCATCTTAAGCATGGGAGAAGCACGCTGACCGAGCTGCTGAACTTAGGATTGCCGACGGCAGGTCAAGGCGTCATTCATTCCGTATACAGCGCTTTTCAGCCGCTTCTGATTACGACAAGTCTGGCGATGGCCGGGATTGGCACGGCAATGGCGACCAAACAGTTTGGCTTGCTTGCCGGCTATGCGTTCCCGCTGCTCTTCATGCCAAGCTTTATTACGAATTCTCTGTCAACCGCTCTTGTTCCTGCCATCAGCGAAGCAGCCGTCAGCAAGAATACGCTCCTTATTCATGAACGGATGAATCAGGCGATGATCGTGGGGCTCTTGATCGGCGCACCGGCAACCGTTATTTTGTTTCAATGGGCTACGCCATTAACTTCCGTTATTTATGGCGCTCCAGACGCCGGGGTGTTGCTCCAGGTATTGGCACCGATGTTTTTCTTCCATTACTTTGATGCTCCGCTTCATGCCATCCTCCTTGGTCTTGGACGAACCAATGCCGCGCTCTGGAACTTTGTTATTGCAACGTCCTTCAAAGCGGTGTCCATCTATGTGTTTGGCAGTCAATTCGGCATTATGGGCGTAGCATTCGGGATCGGGATCGGAATGGTGCTGCAAATGATGCTGAACTTCTTCTCGATCTCCAGCTCCATCGGCTTTTATTGGCGGGTTGAGCCTTACATCAAGGTTGGATTATGCATGGTGCTTATGGCTCTGTTTGGCCGCTGGTCCATGGCGTTCCTCGAATATGAAGGCTGGACAACGGGATGGTCGACAGTTGTTTCGATTGTGCTCTCTACGCTCTTTTATTTCATCACCCTCATGATGACCAACACCATTAATTGGAAAAGGTTCTGGCGTACGATGCCGCTTCTTCGATGAAATGCGATTCACTCATTACATAATAATAGTTATGTAAACTATTCTGAAATGGAAAAAGCCTACAGCTCAGCTGCAGGCTTTTTTATTAGTCCGTGCCAATCGTTACGCCAAGTTCCCTCAGTCGGCGCCGATAAGCAATGGCTACCCGGTCGCACTTGAGGTGCAGTTCCGCTTGCAGATCAAGCGGCAGCAGCTCCGGCTTCTGTTCTTCGACGATTCGTTTGTCCTGTTCCAATAACGTATTCTGGAAGTCGATGAACACCTGGTCCGGCACTTCGGGCGAATAGTTGCGAAGCTGCAGCATAAACGCCGTACAAGTCGTCTCCGTCTCCGGAAGTACGATCAGGAAGAGATGGAATTCTTCTTCCGATCCTTCGCTGCGTTTGACCAGCTTGACGCAACACGGGGTATAAATCTCATAGATATAACGGTTATTGACGCCAACGCCTCGTCCGTCGGGATCCGGCTGGAAGACGACAATCTCGTCGGTGATCAACGCTCCGTCCACCTGATGCACGTTATAATCTTTAATTTCCGCAAATTCACTGTCGCCCAGCAGACCTTCATGGACAAACATTAAATGCGATACATCCAGGAAGTTCTCAATGACGCGAGGTGCAGAAGCTTGCACCGGATATGGGCCCATCCAGATCGGAAGCAAGGCCTCTTCTACCTTCCCCGCAAGCGGCGGAAGTTCCTCTCTTGGCTCTCCAAGGCATACCCAGACAAATCCATGTTGTTCCGTGCAAGGGTACGTGTGCGTCTTGGCTTTCAAAGGAATTGCTTGCGTAGGAGGGAGAGACGGAATTCGAACGCATCGCCCGTCTCCGTCGTAACACCATCCATGATAAGCACAGACAATCTGATCATTCTCCACCCGGCCAAGCGACAGAGGAACACCGCGGTGAATACAGAGGTCCTTCATTGCCTTAACCCCTTGTTTGGTTCGGAAAATGACGACCTTCTCGCCCAAAACAATTACCTGCTTAGGAGTGTCGCTGACATCGGCGGCAATTGCCACCGGATGCCATTCATGCTCGAGTACGGGATCTTTTCTAATCATGTCAGCCACTTCCCTTTCCATCCCCCGTTATTGCGGGATTGTTCCTTCAATTCCTTTGATAAACCAGTTCATATTCAAAATTTCGTCGACGGTCATCTCTTTGCCTTGAGGTACCTTCTCTGCTCCTGACTGATCGGCAATCGGGCCGTTAAAGACATCAAACGTTCCATCCAGAATTTCTTTTTTCTTTGCTTCCACCAAATCTTTCACTTCCTGCGGAACATTTTTGCCAAACGGCGCAATATCCGTGATTCCGTCTTTCATCGAGCCAAAATAACTTTCCGTCTTCCAAGTGCCGTCCATAATGGCTTTTACTGTCTGTACGTAATAAGGTCCCCAGTTCCATTTCGGATTGGATATGTAGTAATCCGGCGCGTATTTGCTCATATCCGAGTCGTTGCCAATTCCCCATACTCCGCGTTCCGCCGCCGCTTGAATGCTCGCCGGCGAATCCTGATAAGCTGCCAGCACGTCTACCCCTTTATCCAATAGACTTGTCGCTGCCTGGCGTTCCGCCGTTGGATCAAACCAAGTATTGCTCCACACCACGTCGACCTTTGCATCCGGATTGACGCTTTGTACGCCAAGCGTAAATGCGTTAATCGTATAGATCACTTCGGGAATCGGGTAAGCCCCGACATAACCGAGATGATTGTTTTTAGTCATTTTGCCTGCAGCCATTCCTACAAGATACGCGCTTTGATATTCCTTGCCCAGGTAGGTGCCGAGATTGTCCAACGTCTTATAGCCGCTCGCGTGAAGGAACTTTACGTCCGGATGCTTCTGGGCAACGGCGTACATCGCGTCCATATAACCAAAGCTTGTGCCGAAAATAATGTCGTTTTTCTCAGCCAGCTCTTCGAATACGCGCTCCGCATCCGCGCCTTCCGGAACGTTCTCTACGGTAGTAGCCTTAATGCCCAGTTCCTCTTCCATCATCTTGCGCCCTTGATCATGCTCATACGTCCAGCCGCCGTCACCGGGTACGCCGAGATAGACGAATGCCACTCGCGGTTTGTCCTTGTCTCCTCCCGTGTTAGCGCCCGTTTCCGTTTGATTCGAACTTGTTTCCTTTGAGCATGCAGCAGTGAAGACAAGTAAAGCTGCAGCGACTACCATCATCAGCTTCTTCATAGCAGACCCTCCCCCAATTATGCCGATCAAATGTAACCTATCATTCAAAAGCTTAGAGGTAATATAGGTCATTGTCATTTCCACGTCAATAATACTTACATTAAATATAGATATAGTGATAAAATAATTTCATTTCCTTGTGCATGATGCACATCCTGCGATTAATTGCGTCAATTTATCTGTCACCAAAATAAAAAAAGCCGGTGGATGAATTCCACCGGCCTCAAACTGTATTAGTTGTCTTCCACCTCGAAGATGGAATCGATAATGATCGGGAGATTATCCCTTACAGAAGCCGCTCCCAACACGGAACGGGCATGTACGCCTTTTTCTCCGAATACGTCCATCATAAGATCCGAACAGCCGTTTAACACCTTGTGATGCTCCTCGTAGCTGGGATCCGCGTTAACGAAACCTTGTATCTTAACGACACGCTTCACCTTATCCAGCGAACCTAATGCCGATTGCAGCACTGCCAGTACCTCTATACCGGCAAGACGCGCGAAGTGATACCCCTCTTCGGTGGAATAATCTTTGCCTAATTTGCCTTTCGGGCCACCTGAAGGGCCTTTTCCGGATACAAATAACAAACCGTTTACTTGAACGCAATTCGCATATCTAGCGGCTGGTTCGCTTGCGGTTGGCAATACAATTCCCAATGTTTCTAGCCTGCTGCTAGCAGAATGAAATGTCATAGCAGGATTCCCCTCTTCCATAGGCTTATCTCTTCTCAACCAGTTCCGGAGAGATCTGTTGCAAATGATGCTCCAAATGTACCATATAATCCATGATCAGCCATTCTAACGTGTGCAACTCTCCACTTGGCAGCTTTACTTGACGGGACAAACTCCTATCGTCAGGGATTGCGGCAATTACTCTTGCCATTGCGCGGTTCAAGCTTTCCCATAGCGTGATCACATCGTCAACATGAGCATTCCCATAACTTTGCGCTTCCACCCACTGATTCTGATTATATGGCGCTATGAGATAAACTTCATTACTCGCTTGCGCTTCAATCATTCTTCTCACATTGTTTATGGCAGAATCGCATAGATGACCAAGGATTTGTACTTTGGACCATTTCCCAACGGCAAGAGGCGTATGCAACTTTTCCTCCGGCCATGCTCTTAAGGCGGTTGGTACCGCAGCAATGTACTTTTCAAGACGGGCCGTCATCAGATTTACCAACATTTTCACACTCCTGTTCTGTGTCTGTCAATCCTTATTTCCTTCATTATAACAACGAACGTTCTGTTGCATTATAGGGAGAATTCGATGGCTGACTTCAATTACTCTGATAATAAAAATACTCTGATAATAAAAAAACCTCCTGCTGCATGGATTCCATATCCATACGTCAGGAGGTCGTCTACCCTTACTATTGCATTATTGCGCAAGTCCTTCGAAAGAGCTTACTTGCTCGCCGTCCACATCAACATGCATGACGTCTCCGGCTTCGGGGATCAAAGCCCATACATTCGGTAAATAACGAGGAATATTATTGCGGGAAGAAGGAATCGTAATATTATCGCCGTTGAAATACATCGAAGAGGACGAACCGCCGTCCATGCACATAGCATTAATGGCGCCGCGGTCATATAACAAATCCTGTACCTCTTTGATGCTGGCGCCTACAGAACGAGCTTGACGACCGTCAATCACGACCAGCATAATGCTGCCGTCCGCTTTTTGGCCAATCGCCGTACGCGGCCCCCAGCCCCAGCCTCCATCGCCTTGTACCATCTTCTGGCCATTCACGATGAGCTGAGGTTTGAATCCTGCTGCGTATTGTACCCCGAGATTGATTAATTCATTCGCGCTGTACTTGCCGGTGATCATTACGCCGTCTTTTGTAATGCCCGCTACAAATTGCTTTGTGTTTTTGTTTTGGCTTTTAATGACGCCATTCTCAATCACAACGCCCGTTGACGCTCCACCGTTGCCATGTCCGTTCAAATCGACGAATCCGCTCGCGTTAACCGCGGCAAGAGCTTTCGCCCGTTTGGCAATAACGAAGATTTGTTCGCCATGATCCGCAAGCTGCGAGCTGACCAGCTTCACCCGTTTCGGGTTCGAGATCGTAATGATTTTACCTTTGTAATAATGTGTCGGATTCGTATAGCCCTCGATCGACTCCACGCTAACGTATAGATCTTTATCCGACTTTACGTTGACCAGATCGTCCAAATCATCCTTGCCTGTCGCGCTATTCACATAATTTGGATCGTTAATATTTTTCAACATGGCGTCCAATTCGCTCTGCGGAATAAATGTATATTTTGCCCATTGCCGATGTTGAGAGGACAGGATGCTCTCTGCTGCCATCGCCCGAAGCTGATATCCTGAATCAGTAAAAAACATAAAAATACCGGAAATAACGGCCCATACGATAATAAAAATGCTTGTAATCTTAAGAAACTTCTTCACTTGTTCCATCCTTTCTCCACGGTTTTCACCTATCAGATGATAGCCCATTATAAATCTATCAACCACGCAATTGCTAGAAGCAAATATTTTCAATCTTGCGGCCGACATCTAATAGACGTAACAAAGCGATAAAAAAGTGCAGTTTTTCGCAAATTTTTTGATAATAAATTTTTTCCAGTCCAAAAGTAGGGGGAAACAAACAAAAAACGGCCCCTCATATGGGACCGTCCTCCTAATATTGCTCCTGTAATGCCGATATTCCATGCTGTTCCAGCCAAACATCCTTATAATCGACCCATCCCAGCATATTCAAGCTTACCCCGCGCACGGATGGATGCCAATACATGCTGATCCGCCTGTGATGCAGGAATATAATTAGCGATTCATCCCTTAAATACTCTTCGATATCCTTCAGGATCCGACGGCGTTCTGCCGTTGTCTCGGCAGCAAGAGCTTCATCAATCCGGCCGCCAATCCAGCTTTGGCGCGCAGCGTCGAAATAAGTTTGCATGATACAGTCGCGGTGCTCATAAGCCTCTATCTCGCATACTTCATCTTCTGGGAATACAAGACCTGATATTTTGATGTCCGCATGCTCTATATCTTCGTGCGTTTCGGATTGTATGCCCCATTCCGCCAACCGCTCCATAATCCATGTTGCGTCTTCGCGATATTTGGGAATATACGAAATCTTTAGCATCTCGCCCGCATAGCCGGATTCTCTCAATAATTCATTAATTTGCCCAGGCTGAACTGGCTCTACTGACTGCTTCATGCTTGACTCCGGCCGGAAACCAAACGCCGGTATCGCCCGTTCTCCGCCAAGCTCCTTAATCATCTCTTCCGGTTGAATGATCTTTCGAACGGCTTGCCGGAAAGCAACGGACTGCTGAGGGCCTTCAGCCGCCACATTCCAGTTCATCAGGACGCAGCCATGGCACAACTTCTCGATCTCCTGCCACTCATTCGTTGTCATGTTCGGTTCCAATTTCATCGTATCCAGACTATGATGAACTTTAGCGAGCTGGTCCAAGTCTTTGCTGCAATCCTCCGGCATGATGACAACCTCTACTTCGTCCAAATAAGGCCTACCTTGAAAATACGCGTCATTCGCTTCCAGCCGGATTCGTCCATTTGACCAACTGGCAAGCTGGAACGGTCCGGTTCCGATCGGCTTTCTCCAGAATTCCTCTTCCGCAGCTCCGGCAAATTCGTAAGGAATGATGCTGGCCGCCGCAGAGCACATGTATCGGTCAAAAATCCGGTTAGGCCGCTTTAACGAGATTCGCAGCACCCTTAGACTTAGGTTTTCGATCCGAACAACTTCGCGCAGCAGCCAGCTGTTGGCTTTCTCCTTCCAAAGACGCTCCAGCGTAAACTGAACATCCCGTGACGTCAGTTCGGCACCATTATGAAAGCGAACGCCTTTGCGCAAATAAAAGGTCCATTCCTTGTAGTCAGAACTAGGCGTCCAGCTATGCGCAAGCATAGGAGCGATTTGTCCGGTTGGTTCATCGTATCTTACTAACCGGTCGCTGATTTGACGAATAAGATGCGAGTCGAAGGCATACAACAGATCGGCTGGATCGAGAGTGAGCGGAGCTTTTAACACGGGAAAAACGAGCGTATCCCGGCATTCTTCCCCGTAAACCCCTTCTCCCTTCTTATAACCAAATTGCTGATTCAGCCACTCCAGGAACGACTCCCTCGCCGTCGTGCCGCTCCCATATTGCGCAATGCTGTCAAATGCCCGTTTGTAATCGCCTTGCTCCGCCACGCTAATGGCGTAATCAATGAGATAAGATTCTTTCTCTTTATGAAAAACAATCTTCGAGCGATGGCCTCTGCCAAGGCCGGGCAGCCACTCGATCAGCCGCTCGTTTTGCAGCTTTTTCAATATTAGCTTAGCATTGCGAGGCGTGCAGTATAATAGTTCGGACAATTCCTCAAGCGTCGCTTCAACGGGAACCGTCTCGCCGCCATACCGCTCATACAGCGTCAAATACCTCTCATCCCATAACATGGTTGAAGACCTCCTTGTCAGCATGTACGGAACGTTATTTATGAACCAGCCAAGAGACTAGAAACAACAATGCTCCCGCAATTAGAACCGTATAGAAGAAGTACGCAAACCAGCGTAATACGCGTGGCATACTATTCAAATCTGCCGACTTGTTCGGAACGCCCATTATTTTCTGGTAATGGTCCGTCGCCTCGTTAAAAGATGCAACAGTAGAAGTAGAAGCAGAAGATTCCGTTTCTGTTGTTGTATGTTCCGTCTCTTTCATGAATAGGCCTCCTTACGGGTTGTTTGCTTGCATAAGGTCCTCAGGACTTACTTGATCCGTCTTGTTCAGCTTCAGCACTTGCTGCTCAGAATCATATTGGTAATGGTAAACGTTAATGAAATCTTGCCCGGCCCCTTGTCCGCCGGTGACTACAAGTTCGTTGCCCGTAACTTGAAGAGGGTAATGCGGATGTTGAGTAATCGTATCCATCATGCCGTGACCATCCCAGGCTTCTGCCTTAATCGGAAAAGCTTGACCGTCCTTCACGCCAAATAGATACGCTTCAAGAGCATGGCAATCGGTATAACGCGGATAATAGGCGAATAGATCGGTGTCTCCGATCGTGACCTTCTGAAGATCGATGGTTTCGTCCGTTGGTTCGATCATCTCCAATTGCCCGGGAAAAGTCATAAGTATGCTGGCTTCACCGCCGTTTATCGGCTCCCATACGGCTTCATAATCACCAGTCCATCTGAGATCCGTTTCCAGCCCCCAACAACTTGGAGCCCCAAGCTGTTCTACGGTTGCGTGGCTCGCCGGTTGAATGACCAGCTTCCCCGCTTCATGCGCGGCAACCGCTCTAACGGACAAATCTTCGTTTGGCGCCCCTGATTCAATCGTAGTCTCGGCAGTTGAATTCGCGACATGCGAGCAAGCCGTAAGTACAGTTACCATTAACACCAGCAATAGCGGCCAGATCCACTTCACTCTCATCTAAATCCCCTTATTGGAAAATATTTCTTTTTCTATTGTAACGTTTCTGAGAGACCATAAGTTGCATGCTGCTCTGCCCTCTTCTTTTCCCTAAATACGCTGGGAGCAGATCCATTCATCTGTTTGAACATTTTGCTGAAATGATATTCCTCATAATAGCCGCACAACTTCGCGATTTGCTTAACGGGGTAGTCCGTGTACACGAGATACCCGCAAGCTTGCTGGTTGCGGATCTGATTCAAATACTCTTTGGGACTCCGGCCGGTATACTTCATAAACATCTTTCGCAAGTAAGAAGGAGATATATTGTATTCTTCCGCCAACTGTTCAATACGCAAATTCTCTTTATAACGGCTCTCCAAACTTTGTTTGACCTTCTCGTAGGCAGCAAACAAACCTGATTCGTCGACATTCCATTCCGGTGCTTCAAGCTGCTGCAATCTGCCAAGCAACAATTGCAAATGAGCTTCCGGCATGTTTGGACCAGCAGACATTCTGGCCACCCAGCTTTGATACAATAGCTTGAACATAGAGCCAAGCTCATTGGCCTGAGCCTCCGCATATTGGCTTAGGAAAGGAAAATCCAATTTCTGTACGGGCTTCATATCCTTCCATACCGCCTCATACCTAAGTTCAGCGCATTCAAACAGCACCATTGTCATCCGGAGCGGCGCCACTGGATTTACCCGCATCGACATCTCGAGCCCCGGCTTCAGATAAACAAGCATGCCTGCCTCGACTTTATATTCGGCGTTGGTCATAAAGGTCCCCTCTCCTTCATGAATCCAGTAGAAACTATGGATATGAACTAGATTGCGTATATCCTTCCAGCCGGGATACGTTAATTTATCGATGATGAAGTGGATATGCGGTACAAGATGTTTGGTAACTTGTCTGGTGTCATCCATGCGCATTCCCCTCCTTCGGTCCGTTGCTTGATAGAATCGAAATTTACAAGCCATATTCGGATTCTTCCATTCAGTCAATGGTTTCAACATGCTATATTATCCATATTATCAGACGATTACCTGCCATGCTATGACCGATTGAACTAGAGGAGGAGCTATCTTGATAAGAACATTTGCCGAACATCATATTCGCCAAACCACGCTGCTCGACGGACCTTGGGATTTTATAAGAGACTACGAAGATCATGGATTGCAAAATAACTGGCATGAGCGATTTCCACATCCCGAGAAAGTTCTGCACGTCCCTTCCTGCTGGAATAACGAACTGCATCTGTATGATTATGAAGGCGTTGCCTGGTACCGGAAAAAGCTGCGGACAAAAGACTCGCAGCATGTCCGTCTTATTTTCCATGCTGTCTTAGGCCATGCCGACGTTTACCTAGACGGTCAACATCTTGGCTACCATTATGGCGGTTATACCCCATTCGAATTTATTGTGCCTTCCTTGCCGGCGGGGGAACATGAGCTCATTGTCCGGACGGACAGCACCTTGGACAAACTTACGATTCCTACAGAACTTGTCGATTGGTTTCATTATGGAGGGATCATCCGTTCTGTAGAATTACAGATTGTTCCCAATCTGTATCTCGATAAGCTTCAAATCAAATATGAGCTGGATGAGTCAGATGCAAATATTAACGTCCGGGTCAACATTCGTTCTCTATCGCTCGAGGATGAATCTACTCCTTTCACGTTGTACGCAGGAGACCAGCAGATCCATTCCCAGAATCTACGGGTCGGCGCAGGGCAAACGTTGGAACTTGAGGTGAAACTCAATTGGACCGATGTTCGCTTATGGAACCCTGGCGCTCCGGAACTCTATCTGTTCAAGGCCATGCTTGACGAAGACGACAAGATTGAGCGGATCGGGTTCCGCAAGATCGAGACTCGCCAGCATCGTATTCTCATTAACGGTTCTCCCGTCTACCTCAAAGGAGTAAATCGGCATGAGGAGCATCCGGAATGGGGATTCGCCTTCCCTCCCAAGCTCATGCGGAAGGATCTCGACATTATCCTTGAACTTGGATGCAATACGGTTCGCGGTTCCCACTACCCTCAAAGCTCCTATTGGCTCGATCTTCTGGATGAGAACGGGATTGTGTTTTGGAGCGAAATCCCAATCTGGGGGGCTATGTTGCCGAACGAGACGGTATGCGAACCTCTATTCCAAGAACGCGCGTTAACGATGATGGAAGAGATGGTTAATATGCATCAACATCATCCCTCCATTGTATTTTGGTCGGTACATAACGAGATCGACTCCCGGACGCAAGATGCCTATGAACTAACGAAACGAATGGTTGAGCTTGTCAGGCAGCTTGACTCCAGCAGACTAGTTACCTACGCGACCATGCATCCTCTTGAGGATGTGTTGCTGCCGCTAGTTGACGTCATTGGCATCAACAAATATTATGGCTGGTATGAAGGGCAAGTAGAAGGCTTTAAGGGAATGCTCGAGAAATTCCATGAACGTACCGAGGCGCTTGGTGCCGGGGATAAACCGGTCCTCATGACCGAGTTCGGAGGCGCCGGAATTTTCGGCGATGTGGGATGGGAGCCGCGGTTATTCAGCGAAGATTACCAGTCGCATATCGTGACGGAAGCTCTTCATATTTTCCGTGAAGACCCCCGAATCGGCGGTACCTACATCTGGCAGTTTGCGGATATTCGGGGCGATCTGAAGAGCAACGGCAGCCATTTCCGCGATCGTGCCCGAAGCTTCAACAATAAAGGACTCGTCAATGAATACCGGAAGCCAAAGCAAGCTTTCAGGGAAGTGCGGCGTATTTATAAGAGCTGGGAGGATTAAGAGTGGAAGGATTTGCATGGTAATCCCTCCCTATTTCCTATAAGATAGACTGGACATCTTAGATAAAGGGGATTGTTATGGCCACGTTCCTTCCATTTGGAATCCGCAAACTGAATTTGATATTATTAATTACTTCCCTCCTGTTATTAGGGGTTGGCGGTTGCGCCATGCCTTCATCTGAACCGGCAACAACAACCGTCGCTTCAACCAAATACGATGTGATCGTCCACTTCCCTGCAGCCCAATATCCGGAGACTGCGGCACATATTCAGAACGCGATCAAAGACGGAGAATCGCCGGTCTGCACCTTGGACCGCGGGGACGCCGATGCCAACCGTTCGAAGTCATTAGCCGGCATTCCAACCAAGTCCGGCTATGACCGCGATGAATGGCCAATGGCCATGTGCGATGAAGGCGGTACGGGAGCGGATATTGCTTACATAACTCCCTCCGACAACCGTGGAGCCGGATCCTGGGTAGGCAATCATCTGGACGACTACTCGGACGGCACAAGAGTTTTGTTCGTGATTGACGGAGGTGCCGACGGCGATGTGAAGCCAACCTCCAAGAGCACAAGCACCAAGAGCACGAGTACGAAGAGCACTGACACAAAAATTGCAGACACAAAGATCAAGTCAAGCTCCGTCACTTACCGGAACTGCTCGGAGGTAAGAGCTGCGGGGAAAAATCCATTGCACGCAAGCGACCCCGGCTATTCCCGTCAACTCGACGGTGACGGCGACGGCGTAGCTTGCGAGAACTAGGATCAACAAAACGGCAGCCCGAGCGGCTGCCGTTTGTTATTGATGTTACGTATTTACTTTAGCGGTACTTTCTATGTTTCAGTTGTACTGCTTTTGTAGATGTTTTTACGAGCTATCTGCATGAATAATTGAGGACTCTCCAATGGTTCAAAACCATATTGCGAATATAAAGAATGTGCGTCATTCGTTGCTAACAAAAACCTGCGAACTCTTTGTAGTTCAGCATGTTCAATAATGGTGCTAATTAGCCATTTAGATAACCCTAATCCCCTATAAGGTTCAAGTATAAATACATCAGCAAGATATGCAAATGTAGCTAAATCAGAAATAACCCTTGCGAAGCCAATTAGTTGCGCTGGTTCAACTTTGGGGTTACCCTTATAAACTCCAAAACATAAGGCTGTATTTTCAATGGATTTGGTTACCGTTTCTTTAGGTATTCCATTTGCCCAATAAGATTCATTATTCAAATAGTTAAAGACTACTTCTATGTCCAAGTAACCTTTATTAGTTGAAATCGTAAAGCCATCTCTCTCCCAAAAGTTCATTCTCCCCACCACTCTCCTATTTTTCTGGAAGCAGCCATTGCATTTAACGCGTTCTCAAAATAGCTATATACTTCATCTGCAATTCCAAGAAACTCTTCAACAGGTACATTACTACTATCCAAGTAACAAGCATACAGATAATCAACTAAAGCGGAGTCAATCTCACAATAGACTACAATGGCATTTTTCATCTTAAGAATGTCATCTTGCCATACACCTGTATCTTCTATAACCAAAGAGTATAATGCACGAATTAATCGCTTAGAATAACCTTTAATATATCTAGTCTTCATTGTGTTATCACTAGCATTAGAAAGTGAGCTACGTACACGATCTACTTCCTCCTTGGTCTCTCTGTTTAAGTCTAAAATGAACTCTGGAGAAGCCATTATCGGCGGCACTCTTTCACCAACGTCATGACCATATATGCAAACACAAATGATCTTAATCCAAAAACCCCACTCATTCGGTTTACTTAATACATCGTCAATCAGGCAAATTGTCGTATCAATCTTAGTTAATACTGGATACTCTTCCAAAATCTTTTCTTTAATATTTGACAATCTTTCGTAATCAATATCTTTGGGATTTACACATACAATAGTAAAGTCTGCATCTGACTGAAAAGGTGTAGCAGTTCCTTTTGGAATCGAACCACACATATAAATGCTATGAATCTTATCTTTAAATTCGGTAAGTATATGATTTATATACTTATCAACAAAATCCTTGTATTCACTTTGTATTGCCACTCTATTTATAACTTTTTCCAATATCATATAGACCCCTCCTAAACATGAAGATCTTCTTACGGTGTTAGCCGATGCTGAATATCGGGAAAACAATCAATTTTTAAGTATTCGCGGAGTTATTGAACAATCCTGCCAAATCAAAACAGAATGGTAAAACGCTACTGACATACTGTTGTCAGTAGCGTTTTATTATACTCGGAGTCAGTAACTGTAAAGGATCGCGATCTAATACGGTTTGTTATCTTTTAGTATAGGAAGGATGGTATCTCGTGAATTTAGCTTCTGTACGCATTATTACCGACGATGTCGGTCGTCTCGTCGAGTTTTATGAGAAAGTCTTGGGTATTTCGGCGGAACGCCTCGCACCTGTCTTCGCCGAATTCGTTCTGCCATCATGCACCTTGGCGATCGGACACTCCCAGACCGTGCAACTGTTCGGTGCTGGTTCAGCAATGGCGGCCAACAATCACAGTGTCATCATCGAGTTCCGCGTCCACGATGTCGATGCCGAATACGAGCGCTTGAAGCCGTTTATTGATGAGTGGGTAAAGGAACCAACCACTATGCCGTGGGGCAACCGCGCGATGTTGTTTCGCGATCCCGATGGCAACCTGGTTAACCTCTTCACGCCGGTGACCGAGGAAGCGATCAAGCGGTTCAGCGGTAGACGTTGACGGATAGTTGAAGTGATTTACTGACCGCTTCATAGATAGAGACCATAGCAGCGAGCTATGGTCTCTTCATTTTATCTAGGTTATTTATTGTTTTTTGTTATCTGATGGATTTGCCTACTATGAAACACTAATATTTCTTGTACTTAATTTCTTAAATGCAGAGTAACCTTGGTCGGACTTAATAAAACTTACTATTTTATCGGCACATTCGGATGGACTCAGCTTTTCCGTATTTACTTCAAGATCATATTCATTATAGGAATATACGCGGTCGAACTGGGAATGTGCTAGTCCAATGATTCGATCTCCCCTGCTCTGCTCTCTTCTTGAGAGTTCTTCTTTCGAGCATAACACGCCTACAAATAATATAGGATAATCAACAAGTGAATCATAGAAATCATTAAAGTACCTGTCATTTGCGATTACGGTATCTACTATCACGTTAAAACCCAGTTCTGATAACAATTTAATGGTCGAATGGTACACCGAGCATATGGAATGATCAACTATTTGCGAGACAACCTGATGATCAATTCCTCTTGGAGGTTCATCTGGAAATTTATTGTTAACAAAATCATTGTAATTATTAAACTTATCTATTAGATTTGCGTTTCATTCGGACAACCTTTTCAATTCTCTATAACAATTTCTCCTTCATCCCTTGGTTCTTCAAATCCATTGAGAAATGTTGAAAACAACTCTTCTGTAATCGTAAAGGGAGCATTGGCATCAAACCGTTGGCTGCGAATCTTAAGGCGCTTCCGCAATTCATCAGGCTGCACTTTTAAGTAAATGAGTTTCCATTCCCCTTCGGCATTCTCAATAATCCGCTTATATTTATTTCTTTCCGACTTGCTCCAAAAACTAGAATCAACCACAACCCGTTTCTTATCTTGAATAAATTGCACGATCTTATTATGTAAACTAATATGCGCTTTATTTAAATTTTCCCTGTACTTATCAATGGGATAATCAATTCCATATCGTCCGTTAACGGACCATACCTCCTCATCTATGGAGAGACGTATATATCCATACTCCTCCATTTTTTGAGAAAAGGTCGTTTTCCCTGAACCGGCAATTCCACACATTAACACAACTAAAGGCTTATCAGGATCTCGATCGGAATCAATCAGAATCTCCATATCCGTTTTTTCTAACATCATATATCCCTCCTAAATCACCTTCATCCATATTTTAACATAGCTCATTCAAGATAACTGCTCAATAATTGAATGCAAACGAATCAATATATTTTTATTGTAAAACGATAAACGAAGTGCTAAAATCGAATTTGAGGTGAAATGAATGAAAAGAGAAACACTCTTTCTAAAAGTTGTTCTGGTTGTTATGGCAATTCCCGCGTTAGTCATGTGTGTTTACGGGCTTCCGGCTATGGCGCATAGTATGATGCCTGACTTTCCGGACATCAAAGTGTATCTTTCCGCCCTGGCTGCATATGTAGCGTCTATTGCGTATTTGTTTACGCTGCTTCAGGCCTTTAAGTTACTGAGATACATCGATAAAAATACAGCTTTTTCAGGGGCTTCAGTATTAGCGCTTAAGAAGATCAAACGAGCGGCGGTTGTCGTATCTTTGATGTTTGCATGTAATATCCCGCTCTTCTATTTTGTAGCCGACGGCGCGGATGCGCCAGGCGTCATGGTCATCGGATTATTTGTAACCTGCGCGCCAGTCGTCATCGCAGTATTTGCGGCCGTGCTGGAGAAACTGCTTAATAACGCGATCGAGCTCAAAGATGAACAGGAGCTAACGGTATGATGATCATCAATATTGACGTAATGTTGGCTAAACGGAAGATGAGCGTTACTGAACTTGCAGAAAAAATCGGAATCACAATGGCAAATCTGTCGATCCTAAAAAACGGCAAAGCTAAAGCGATTCGCTTATCCACCCTTGAAGCGATATGCAAGGCGCTAGATTGCCAACCCGGCGACCTTCTCGAGTATCGTCAAGAATAACAAAAAACGCCGAATCTCGGCGTTTTTGTTGGGATATGAAGAACCCTCCCTTTTATCCTTATCTTATGCCCCGACGTAATACTGAGCCTGCGCATTCCAAAGCTCAGCGTATTTTCCGTCCCGGATAGTTACAAGCTCGTCATGGGAGCCGCGTTGGATCAGCCGACCCTCGTGAAACACGGCGATGTCATGACAGAATCGGCAAGACGAGAGCCGGTGCGATACGAAGATTGCCGTCTTACCGCCTATTAACTCATTGAATCGGGAATAGATCTCGAACTCCGCGATCGGATCCAGAGCCGCCGTAGGTTCATCCAGGATTACGAAAGGCGCGTTCTTGTACAATGCCCTTGCAAGAGCCACCTTCTGCGCTTCGCCGCCTGAAAACTCCACGCCGTCGTCAGAGAAATCCTTATGCAGGTAGGTATGAAGCCCTTCCGGCAAGTTCTTCAACTTCTCGCCAAGCCCTGCCATGATCAGAGACTCCTCTACCAATGCTGCGTCATAATCCTCGGAGGAGGCAACGTTATGGCCAAGCGAGAACGAATATAGCTTGAAATCTTGGAACACAACGCTGAATACGCCCATACACGCCGAATAGTCATATTCCCTAATGTCGATCCCGTTTAATGTGATAACGCCCTCCGTAGGTTCATAAAGCCGGCATAACAGCTTGATCATCGTTGTCTTGCCGCTGCCATTCAACCCCACGACCGCAAGCCGTTCGCCGATATTCAATTTCATGCTCAGGTTATTGATGGCGTAATTAGTGGACCCGGGATACTTGAACGAGACATTACGAAACTCAAATTCAAGCCCTTCTTGCGGGATTTGTCTGCTCCCAGCGGTGTTGTGCATATTGTCCGGCAGATCAAGATATTCGAACACGAGGTTAAGATAAGGGTTGTTTGTAATAAAATTGCCCACAACCGAGACCAGCTTGGCCAGCGCGCCAACAGCGCCCGTAACCGCGCCGATGTACTGAACTACGCTGCCAATTGGATACATCCCATAAAGTGCCCGAAGACCGATAAAGAGATAAACGCAACCTCCGAGTACTGCATTCATAGCCGCTGCCAATGCGTTGTTTTTTCCGATCAAGTCAAATATGCGGTACCAGTACTCCGCTCCAACCGACTTATTGTAATGATCCTCGATCGCCGGTGCCTGTTTATAGAGCCGAATGTCCTTTGCGGCATTTTTGGACTGCATATATTCATTGAAAAAATGAACATAAGTGTTTGCTTTCGGGTTATCCTCAAACACTTTCTTCTGAATTTTCTCCTCCTTCTTCTTGATAACATATGTAAATGGAATCATAGACAGGATGAGAAGAATAAGTATGCCTGTTGCATACGGTGACGTTATAAACGTCTGCTCGTAGGAGGAAGCGGAAGTGAACATCCCTATAACCAGTATAA
The DNA here is from genome assembly GCF_030161375.1 of Paenibacillus glycanilyticus. Lineage (GTDB taxonomy): Bacteria > Bacillota > Bacilli > Paenibacillales > Paenibacillaceae > Pristimantibacillus > Pristimantibacillus glycanilyticus_B. Next base: position 87,516 of record NZ_BSSQ01000019.1, on the reverse strand, counting down.
TAGATAATATCAGTTCAAAAAGAGGCTGTAGGAGCTCCGGCAGACTGTAGTGCAGGCGCAGAATACCCAATCCGTTGCCGTTCGTCTTCGCTTCAATATCCGCTAATCTTTCATTATTCATGGTATCTTCCACTTGATCATAGTTCAGTTGCATATACCGGTTGCCCAGGAAGAAGTAGAATCGCGCCCACAACGTACTGTTCAAAGTTGTGATCCGCCGGTTAATTGCAGCTTGGATAGCCGAAGCGGCAAACGCAAGCCCAACCGTAAGTATGGCATAGACCGTAATGCGCCCGGTGTCGCGATTCCCAGCCAACTCGTTAATGATTTGGGCGGACAGGAAGAGTACCATTAACGGCTGAAACGCTTTAATAAAGGATGAGGCAACGGCAAGCGGAATGTAGGTTGGGGTTAAGCGATTTACGATGCCGTATCCTCGGCGCAGGTTATGCCAGATGGAGCGCTCCTTCATGGTCGCTCACCTCCCCATCCTTATAGTAGTGAGACTGCACGTTAAACATCTCGGCATATTTCCCGCCATTTCTCATAAGCTCGTCATGCGTGCCGCATTCGGCTATGCCGCCCCCGTCGATTAATAGAATCCTGTCGCAGAATCGCGTGCTTGCCAGCCTATGGGAGATATAAACCGATGTTCGCCCTGCAGTCAAGTCGGCGTATCGCTGGTAAATCTCGCTTTCGGCGATCGGGTCAAGCGCTGCCGTAGGTTCATCCAAGATGATCACCGGCGCGTCTTTGTATAGTGCTCGCGCAAGCGCCAGCTTCTGCTTCTCGCCACCCGAGAGTTCGATCGCGTCCGTGTGAACCCGACGTACAAGAAGCGTGGATTCCCCTTTCTCAAGCCCTCTTACCTTCTCCATTAGTCCGGACATAACGAGACATTCTTCTACCTTCTCGTAATCCGTCTGCTCCTGTAACTGTTGCGAGATATTCCCGGCAATATCGCTGCAGAAGAGATGAATATCCTGAAATACTGTCGAAAAAAGCGAAAAATATTCGTCTCTGTTATATTGCGTGATATCTACGCCGCCTAGCGTGATCTCCCCGCTTGTTGGCTTATACAATCCGCATAGGAGCTTAATAAGCGTCGTCTTGCCTGCTCCGTTCGCCCCAACAATCGCGATCTTCTCCCCTGGCTTGATCTCAAAATCGATGTTGTAGAGCGTAGGTTCCTTTGCCTCCGGATACGTATATCCAACGTTTCTTAACGTAATCGCGGGAGGAAGGAGATCGCCGGATGGCAGCGCATGGCCGGATCCAGTATTCGAAATGTCGGGGACGTCCAAATAATCGCGGATATCTGACAGCTCGCTTAAAGCACGGATTAGCTCGCTTGAGCTAGTCAATATACCGGATAGCCAGCCCGCAAACGCGCCAATGGCGGCAAATACGAGCACAAAGTTGCCCAGTGTCATCTCGCCGTTTAGCAGCAAGTAAATAAGAAACGCATACGCGGCACCATCACGAACCAAACTGAGCGCGGCATCCGATAACTGGGCTTTCATATCGCCAGTCGCTACCTTATGCTCTTTTTCCGTTGAGGCACCAAGTACGTTATGAAATATACCGCGGATTAAGCTGCCCAGGTCATATAGACGGACGTCTTTGCCACCGGATTGTTCTTTCGCTACCCTATGTAGATACCCAAGTTTTCCTTGAAGCCTGGACCGCTCTTCCCGCGTGTCCCTCTCCACCTTTCGGGCACGGGAGAGCGCAAACCAATTGATTGCGGCCGACAAGGCTAGGAAGAGAATAATAAGGGGATGTACAGTTACAATGACTGTTCCATATACAAGAAACCCAAATACGTTCATCAGAACCTGCGATAGGTTTCTCGGTATATTGGAGGCTGGAGAGTGATTGCTTTGCATGGCACGCCATGCTTTTTCGCCTCGTTTGGCGTACCCGGGGCTTTCCAGCACCTCGAAGTCCATATTCAAATGTTTATGCATGACGGTTTGGAGGTGTTTCAATATGCTGATGGTCCCTACGGATTCATTCGTGATGAGATCGGAGTAGCTCTTAGCGCTGCTTAGCACGGCCAGGACAAGCGCCATGATGCCCACCGACAGAATAAACTCGCTTGGCGTTACACCCGCAGTAATGTTGTCGATGACAATTTTGGGCATATAAATGTTAACAAAAGGTACGCCTACGCCTACAATCACCGAGACGGCACAACAAATGAGCGTAAGCGGCCTTGCCCGCCAATGCAACTGCATGGAGTACAAGATGTTTGACCACGCGGAGTATGCGGCTTTTTTCTCTGTTGACACTCTAAAACCTCCTAGAAAGAATGGTTGCTTCAACCTAATGAAATAGGGATGAAGTGTACTGTTGAAATCAGCATAGCACGCTCACGGATATGAACCTATCAAGCAATAGTTGAGATGGGAAAATCAGCTTTCGAAGAATGGAAGTAACCAATTCTGAATAATTCGTGACGAAGTAAAAATTTTCCTTCTATTAGTAGGTTGTACCCGCCGCCAAATAAATAAAAAGGATGCGTTCGCTTGAACGCATCCTTTTTTCCATTTGTCTTACGTATTATAGATATTTTCGCATTCTTTAACGGTTGGTTGATAAAAGCAATGCTTCTTCCATCGGCCTACAAACGGTTGGTCATACCAAGTTGGCGGACATGGTCCTGGATTATCGAATGATCCTGGCCGGAAATACCATAGCGAGAACTCGCCTGGCCAACTCCGCTCCCCATTCACAGCCCGTTGCGCCAGACGTTTTTCTCTTTCTCTTGCGCCTTGATAGTACAAACTATGCTGCAATGCTTCAAACGCATGCGGCTGGTTGATCATTTGGGGGATTGTGCGGATATTTTTGAAGTCGGAGCAATTCCCTCTTATCCGGTTAACGCCTACATTTCCAACTAGGAGCATGCCCTGTTCGCCTTCGGTCTCTGCCTCTGCTCGCAGCAACCTAGCCAACATATCAATATCCTGACTCCTGGCTTTTACAACTGCCATTGGCTCACCTCTTTAGCTTTCTAGACTCATCATATTGTAGGCGAATCGGATGTGTTCCTTTTGTCTTAATAATCGCGTTGTACTCAGCTAACATGCGACTGTATTTTATTGTAAGGACAGGTTTAGTTGACGGGAGGGATTGTATTCAGTACCATCGTAAAATAGGAAAAGCCCCCTCGGGAGCTCTGTTTATTGAAGGAGGAATAATGAATTACATCAAAGATTGGTTTGTAGAATTAGGAATTAGCAATGGCCTAGCCAATTATCTGGCCACTATTTCCCTTGTCGTCATCGTTGGGATCACATGTATAGCAGCTAACTTCTTAACCAAGAAAGTTGTGCTTCGCATCGTTACCCACTACATCCGGAACACCAGATTTCAATGGGATAATTTCCTGCTAGAGCGCAGGGTTTTCCATAAGCTGTCCCATATCGTCCCTGCTATTATCCTTTATTATTTTTCGTTCAACTTTGCAAACTACCAGGCTCTGATCGCAAAAGGAATTACGATTTATCTCATCATTGTAGCGCTTCTCGTGCTGGATGCGTTCCTTAACGCGGTTAACGATATTTATCGAACTTACGACATTTCCAGGAGTCGCCCGATCAAGGGTTACGTTCAGGTGGTTGAGATCTTCCTGTTCATTATTGGCGGCATATTGGCCATCTCTACCCTGATTGGCGAAAGTCCTGTAATCCTAATAAGCGGAATTGGCGCCTTGTCCGCCGTGATGATGCTGATCTTCAAAGATTCGCTGCTTGGCCTTGTTGCCGGTGTCCAGTTAACCGCTAACGATATGGTCCGGGTTGGCGATTGGATTGAAATGCCCAAGTATGGAGCGGACGGAGACATCATCGATATTTCCCTACATACGGTTAAGGTACAAAATTTCGATAAAACCATCACAACAATTCCTTCATACGCACTCATCTCAGATTCATTCATTAATTGGAGAGGCATGCAGGATGCCGGCGGCCGCCGCATCAAGCGTTCCGTATATATCGATATGAATAGCATCGGATTCTGCACGCCGGAGGCTATTGAGAAATTCAAGAAAATTCATGTGCTGAGCGATTATATTCTCGATAAAGAGAAGGAGATTCTACACTATAACCGGGAACATGACATTGACTCCACGGTTGCGGTAAACGGCCGAGCAATGACGAATATCGGCGTGTTCCGCGCGTATGTGGAGCGGTATATCGAGCAGCACCCGAAAATCCATAAAGGCATGACAAAGATCGTCAGACAACTTGCCCCCGGTCAGAACGGATTGCCACTTGAAATATATGCTTTCACAAATAACATTAACTGGGCCGTATATGAGGCGGTTCAATCGGATTTATTCGACCATATCCTTGCCGTTGCGCCGGAATTTGGTTTGCAAGTGTTCCAAAGCCCATCCGGGCAAGATTTCAGAAACAACCGAGCAAAGTCCGAAGTTTATTAGCCTCATAAAAAAGAAGCCGTTCCAATCTGACTGGAACGGCTTCTTTGCGTTTTACGACTTGCGCTGCTCTTTCATTTCCCGGGGATGTCTGCGGATCAGTTCCGGCACGGCGTCGCCCCGTCCCGTCTGCTGAAGCCGCTCTATGTAACGCGGCAGTGATCCCTTCGCATGATAAGGACCGCCTTCCTTCATGACCGTCCACAACGGATCCGTATCATGAGGCATGGATGACATCATCGTATCATGCCAATCGTTCAGTAGGTAGACGGCTTCCCTGCAAATATCGGGCCGCTCAGCCGCTAGGTTGTTCTGTTCATGCGGATCATCGGTTAGATGATAGAGCATTTCCTTATCGAATAGATGATAGCCGTCATGATACGTCCGAATGTAGAGCCAATCGCCAAACCGAACGCTTCGCTGGCACACATGCGCGCATTGCGATACGACCAAATAATCTCTGCCCGATGCTTCGCCGCTCCGCAATACCTCTGCGTAGCTTGTACCGTCCCAACTTGGCATCGGTTCGCGTCCAAGCAGTTCAGCGATGGTTGGCGGCAGATCCAGATGGTAATGAAGACCTTTGTCGATGATTCCCTTCTTCATGCCTGGCCAACGAATAATCATGGGAATGCGGCAGGTTCCTTGATCAGCCGTGCCATGCTCGCCGTAAATGCCAAGTTCGCCCATGTTCTCGCCGTGGTCAGCCGTAATGATTATGATCAGATCATCCATTACGCCTTTCTCTTCAAGCCGTGCAAATAATTGGCCAATGTTCTCATCCATGAAGCGGACTCCGCAATCATAACCGTCCATCATGCGCCTCAGGTCATCTCGGCCGCGGATATCGCCCGGATGCCGAGGGAACTTCGAAGACGTCGAATTGTCGTACATATTGATCTCGCTTGCGCTATGCGGACCCACTTTGCGCATGTGCTGCTCAAGCACCTCATCCGTAATCCACTCCGGCAACGGGTCATCTTTGAATGGATCACCGAATGACTCCGGAGCTCGGTACGGGGTATGCGGATCCCAATAGTTCACATAGAGCATCCAATTGTCTTGCTCCGCGTTCCGGTCGATCCAGTCAAGGACGACCGGCGTTACTTCCTCCGCGGACTCCATTCCGCCTTTGCCGGTATTATGTATTTCGTTAAATCCCGCATAGAATGTCCACGCGGAATGCCTCTCCCCAAACGGGCTCACAAGAGCTGTCCGCAGCCCCGCCTGACGGAATAAAGCCGGGAAGCTTTCAGACGCTAGGCGGTCGCGGAAATCCCTAGTTGGGCCTTCATGGCGAACATCGGCTGCCGTCCCCCCATGCCCGACAACCCCGTTATGAATGCCAAAGCGTCCTGTCATTAAAGCCGTTCGCGACGGGAAACATGGCGCGTCGGAGGTATAATAGTTCTCGAACCGTACGCCTTGCTCGGCAATCCTGTCTATATTCGGAGATGTGTTCCGCGGGTACCCATAACAACCCAGATGATCCGGTCTTGTCGAATCCAAATCCAGCAGCAAAACTCTCATCAATCAAGTCCTCCCTATTATCAGGCATGCCGTTACGGCTATACCCTCATTATAGAATTAGGGCTTTTGAAAGGTCGACGTATATTCCATCACCCACATGTACATTTCAACGATTCTGAAAGCCTCATTGATCCTGCCGGCCATTTACCTGAACGAGCATTTTTGCTAGTATTTATTAAGAAATACCGTAAAGGACGGAGTAATTATGTTTGATCTCTTAAGTGTAAATTTCGATGACCGTATAACGGGCTGGCGTACCCAAAGCGAAGTGCTGCGCTATCATGTTCTTGTTCTCGTTACCGATGGGAAAGTGAAATATACCATTAATAGTCAAGAGGTCATTGCCGAGCGGGGAGATTTCTTGTATATTCCGCAGTCCACATTGCGCAGCGGAGATACCATTCCCGGCATCTCCCATCAGAAATATACGGTTCTGATTACGCTGAAGCCGGGGATCAACTTGAATATTCCTTTCCTTCACCAAGGAGAATTCATTCGATTCCGGCTTTCCAACTTCAATTATTTTCAGCACAAATTCATGAAGCTGTTTGAAGAAATGAGAGAAGGCCGCAGCTATGCCTCCTTGATTTGTACAAGTCTGACACAAGAGCTAATCGGCCTCCTCGCAAGAGAATTAGAAAAGCCGGAGGTGACTCCGGCCAAGATGCATTATGCACAGCAGGTGAAGCAGTATTTGCTCGAACATTATCGTGATCCCGTAGAGATTGACCAGCTTGGGAAGCTGATCCATCGCTCGCCGAATTATACGACGGCTTTATTCAAGGAGGTATTTGGTCAATCTCCAGTTCGCTACCTGCATCACCTACGCATGCAAGAAGCCTGCCGTCTACTCCTCCATTCCGACATGACGGTAGCGGAGATTGCCCTCTATCTGGGGTATTACGATTCATCTTCCTTTTTCCGCATGTTCCGCAAATCGATCGGGATGTCCCCATCCGAATTTATACGGCCGTCACGATAATGGGCTGATCTTTCGTGATGATTATCGTGTGTTCATGTTGCGCTACAAAGCTCTTGTCGGGTACCGTTAACGTCCATCCATCCGGTTGCTCAACAACAAATCGTGCGCCAGTGGATAAGAAAGGTTCGATGGTAATGACCATCCCCTCTTTCAATACCCGTTTATCGTGTTTGTTATAGATTGGCAGAATCTCTGTTGGAGCTTCATGCAGCGCTTTCCCTATACCGTGGCTGCACAGATTTTGAATGACCTGATAGCCGCCTTTTTGAGCTTCGCTTTGAATCATCCTGCCAACTTCGTTCAATTTAACTCCGTGCTTAAGCGATACGATGACTTTCATCATTGTATCGTGCGTGTATTGACACAGGCGTATGAGAGTTGAATGAGATGGAGATACCACGAAAGAATGACCTGCGTCAGCGTAATAACCACCTAGTTCTGCCGACACGTCGATATTCACCAAATCGCCTGGTTGAATGATTCGATCACCCGGTATTCCGTGGGCAACTTCGTGATTAACGCTTATACAAGCGATACCGGGGAAATTGTACGTTGACTTCGGAGCAGGCACGGCTCCATATTTTTTCAGGATTTGTCCCCCGATATTGTCCAATTCTTTCGTCGTTATACCGGCACGGGTCTGGCTCTTCATTTCTTTTATCGTCAACCCAACGACTCTTCCAATTTTCTTCAGCCCGTCAATATCCTTTTGTGATCCTATTGTCATAAGAAGCACCTCCGATTTTTAATTTATTTTATTAAAGCTAACACCATCATAACCATTTCATTTGACTTTCTTGTGCTTTGTTCCACACCCCATAACCTTCCGAGTATTTCTTGTCTAGAAACATCGGGAGACGTTCCCTCATCCCATCTGACAGTTGAAGTGACGGCAATTCACTTTTATTCACCCAAAATACGCTGCCTTCGTCGGTTTGCTCTACTAGTTCTCCGCTATATACTTCTGTTCTATAGTTAAAGACAAAATACTTCTCGCCTGTTTCGTCGTTATACCAATGAATAATGCCGCATGGTTCCAAATTAGAAACGATTAACCCTGTTTCCTCCCTAATTTCTCGAATGGCAGAGTCGATTAAACTTTCTCCATCCTCCACATGGCCTCCTGGAAAAGCAATGCCTTTCCAAGACTTCACTCGTTCTTGAACTAATACTTCGTTCGTTTCTTTATTGTATACCATACACATATTGGTTAATGTAACTTTGGACACCGAATACTTCCCCTCTCGCCGGTACATGTCTCATAATCTTCTCGTCATTTTCCTCTTCAACTAGATTATTGAATGAAAGTCCATGCGATTGCAAGATGCTACTTTGTATTGAATTCCTTGTGCTTGTTCTCCCCTTGAATAAACATAAAGAGGTAAGGGGTCATCCCCCTTACCTCTGCCTAGGCGCACATCTTCTAAATTTAGCCGAACAAAACATCAAGAATAGATCCCAATTTTCCAACCTTGTGGCCTTCCAGGACATTTGGGTCATAGATTTCCACAGAGCCGCAGTTCATGCAAGAGACAAACAAATAGTGGTTGTGCTGGATATCGAGCAGTTTACTCAAGCCTGCACCAGTCATTGCGATTTCCTTCACCGTGCAATCCGTCCCGTTACATTTGCCGCATTTGAAATGATCTTCGATTACTTCAATAATATTGGCTTCCTCCGTCAATTTGCCGTCGCTATTTACATGCGGATCTGACGAGAAATCCTCTTCCGTCACCTCATAAAGTCTATTCCTGCAGTTTGGACACCTGCCTTTTACAATTTCCACCTCATTGTTGCACCACGGGCATTCCACTTCAGGTTCACTCCTTCTGAGATTAATGGGCTGGTTCTTTTAGTTCTTTTAGAACGAACAGGGCAACGTTTACCACAATCCATGTAAGTGTGTAGAGGAATAAACCTGCTAAGATGATTAAACCAGATACCGGATTAGGATCATCCGCCGGATTATTTAACGGATATAGGGCCACAAATATTTGAATGTATAGCCAGTAATAAGGAATCCAAGCTACAGATAATAACAAGTTTGTTTTTGTCAAAGGTAGAAGTTTCGCTCTCAGCATAAGCACAAATGCCACAATTAATAGAACAATGCCTGCGAGACAAACAGCGGTGTTAACCTTATCTAATACAGCTATTTCAATCCCTGTAATACGATTAATTCTATAACTATTTCCTAACAGTTCACTCATGATGAATGGCAATAACGCAAATATTGCGCTCACCGCATTAAATTTTATGAAATAACGCATTATCCTTCCCTCCTAGCAACTTCTCCGCTGCCAATCTACCTTATTCAGCAGTCGTTGCTTGAAGAAAGGCTTTAATCAATGGATGTACGATTTGCTTGAAGGCTGATCGTTCAGGCTGGAACAAAGTTCCGATAAAGAAAGGATGACCATTCAGCTCCATGATCCGTGTTTCGCCGTTTTCATCTACTCCAACGATACTCAGTCCTGCCTCTTCTAATAGAGAAGCAAATTCCGGGTTCAAACCATAGTTGCATATCCCATACTGTTCCGTTACCTCGTCAGTGCCATAGATAGCTGCAACCTTAGAGCTCAAATGGAGTCTGAAGGTATGTGTTTTTTCGCTCACGGAACAGGTAAGAGGAGCAACCAACATCACAGAAGCAGAAGGATTATCCTCCCCATGCTCCGCTTCCGAGAGTCCCACAACATTTCTGGCAAATTCAATAATCATGTGTTGAAAGCCGCCGCATGTTCCTAAGAACGGAATCCGATTCTCACGGGCAAAACGGATCCCGTTGATGGCCCCTTGCATGCTGGCGTATGGACTTGCAGGAACTGTCCACAGCGCTTGATAATTAGCCAACCTCCGCTCACAATCGTTGTCTAACGAAGGAGTAGCAATCCATTCAACGTTAGTTTGAAGTCCAAGTTCATTTGCCGCTAACTCAATCGCAAGGGGAATGGCAACATGCGCTTTAACCTCTGGATCATAATCTCCGATTAACCCAATACGAATCATTTTGTCTGCCACCTCTCCATTATGGGACAACTTAGAAAACCAATAAAAAGGTATTCTATTCCAATTGCAGGTTTGTTGTCAATCGGAAATTAGTGATGGTCTGCTTTCCTATTCGTGAAATTTGGAATGATGATCCAGTACCTCAATTTACGGATCTTTGCTATCCTATGGAGATTAGTTCTAATAACATCGGGGGCACAAATGGATGGACAAACCTGTCATTAATCTATCCTTAGAGTACATAGATACTCCAGATGATTTTCATCGGACGATTACGATTTTCGGTGATGATCAAATAATAGTAGATGCAAGAGACATCTCTGAACAAATGGATTTTCGCCTATCTGCAACAACCATTAGAATTGTATTGGAGAGCATGAAAAATAAAAACAAGAAGAATAGACTTCTTGTTTGTCTGATGACTGTTGTATTTACGATTATTGATTTACTAACTGCTGGTTCAAGCGGAATATTATCTTCCTTCGTTCATTCCATGAGTAATTATGAATTGAATCTTAAGACAACGGGAAATGAAGCCAACATCTCTATCCAATTTGATTCTTCCTATTTTCAAGAACCATTCATTATCAAGAATTCCGACCACGTTAAAGTCATCTCTTGGAGAAAAAAGCGCAAGTTGTAATTCTCACTGACGAATTAATCAAACAACTTTCGAAGTTGTTTAATCCACCTTGGTTCATAAGCCTCACTTATTGGCAACCCTGTATAGCTTCTATAATACGGGTCCATTTGCCATTGCTTCATAAGTCCTTCGGGAACTTCGTATTGGATTATAGGTGAACTGGGATCGTTCCTATAGTAGTAATGTTTGCAATGAACACAGAATAAAATCACCGAGTCCTTTGAGGAATAAGCGTACACATTCAGCTCGTTGTTACAATCCTTGCAACTTATTATCCGTTTGCGGTTTAACCAATTAATGAGTTTTTGCGCAGGCAGTTAGACCACTCCCTGTTCGGCATGAACTATAGATACGTGAGCCATGATGGACCTAACCCATATAAGCCATCAATTACATCAATAAAATGTTTCTCTGCTGTATCGTAAGCTGCTGCAATATTTGCAAGTTGATGATTCACGTCCATTTGTCGAATTAATTGATAAGGCCTTCTATCAGGAGTTGCAGGCAACTCAAATTCATGTTTCCATAACGGCCCTTCAATGCTGCCTACACTCAAGACATTTGCATCGAAACTGCCTCGAGCAAAAGTTATCTTCACCAAATAATTGTTCTTCGTAATCTTCGAAATGGTATACATGCCGCCATTACTATACTTCGTATTGTAAGTGAATCCTCGTTTCTTGAATTCGCCAGTAATTGCCTTTTTTACAGATAAAGGTTCGGTCGCAACTTCGTCAATAACAATATGATTTAGCTGATAAGGGTAGTCAACACCGACTAAGCATCCCTCTTCGTAGAATGAACGGATAATTTTTTCACACGTAATCATTTTCTCGTAATTTTCTGCAGCTTCTTCTTTGTTAGATGGAGCTGCAAATACCCGTTCATGATAAATCTCTCCAATAGACTCAAGCAATTGTCGTTCCGCAACATTAAGTTCCAGCTGCGGAATACCGTCCGCCAGATCACCGAGTTCTACAATTGCATCCATAAAGTTATTTCTTCCGGATATCCACCAATCACTCTGTAAACGAATACAAGGCGAAGGATAATCACTATACCCCGTTACCTTAGGAGAAAAAAGATTAGGAAAGTGAAGACGCCCCTTCACAGTATAAGGTACTGGGTCTATCCTTAAAGATTCGGGAATGCGAGTCAACAGAGGAAGACGATCAAAAATTATCGTAAGGTCGTTGAGTGAATACCTGCGTGGGACTCCACGTACGACTTCAATAGCATCATCAATTGTAATAGAGTCCGTGAACCCGTCAGGATTTGATCCGTCCCATCCTACAGGCAAATTCGAAAGTCTTTGTTCACTGCCTTGTAGTGTATCGACCGTATGTAGATAGGGAGTAAGCTTTGGAAAGTGTTTTAAGACACGATTAATACCGGATACACCATACACAGAATCGTTCGCGAAAAATTTTATAGTAAGAAGTTCAGTGTCCAAATTGACGAATGCTTGTTTTACTCGTTCAGCAATCACAAGAGGAGTATCGTTCTTTGCTAAACGATAATTGATTTTCTTATACAATTTCATGGTACTCTCCTTATTTCAACTTAATCGACACATCTCCATTAATCGTATGAAACGTTAGGGTTTCTTCCGTCATCCATTCCACATTTTGTAGTCCCAACGCCTCTTCAGCAGTGAATTGCGATTGAGACGGACGATATTGTGATATTAGATGATTTTCATGCCCTTTTATTTCTTTCATGAATAATCCTTCTTTTTTGAAGAAGGTATAAAAATAGTTGGTCTCTCCTAGAGTAGCTTCCCGATGTTCAATATAAACCGTGTTTACCTTATTTGGAGAGACAATAGACTCAATAAATTCAGTATCCATAAACGAATGCTCGAGCAAAGAAAATAATAAGCAAACCAACAAGATAAGAGACGAGGATAGGTACAACCATCTCTCTCTCTTTAAGATTGTAGTTAGAAAGATTAAACAAAAGATACCCAGAATGATGGGATAAATGATTCTCGTTGATTTTAAGAGGATTAATTGAAATCCGTTCAAATACAGACATAACACAGCAAGGTCAAGTAAAAGCAACAACAATGCGACAAATACGGCTGCGAGTCTCAAATTGTAATCACCTGCTCACTCATTCGGCATCGACTTTAACAAGTTCTTCTGTTTGCGGAGTTAAGGTCAGTTTTAATTGTCTCTCGCCGTTTGACGTCGTCTGTTTTTGGCTTGCGACATAACCTTCTCCTTCTACGGTCACTTTCACGTCTAGGACAGAAGCAATCTTCAGAGCATCACGCAGGGAGAGGCCAGTCATATTCGGAATTCCAAGTTTGTCCCGCTTTTCGGTAATCAGATATACCTTCTGACCGGGATGGACAACCGCACCAGACGTAGGAACTTGCTGAATAATGGTCTTGCCGCTGCCGACCACTTCTGCATTAAGACCACGCGTTTTCAATTGTGCTTTTGCAGCGGAAACGGTCAATTTCGCGAGCTTCGGGATGGATACGGTTACTTCGTTTCTCTTGGTTCCTGGCGTTACTTTATAAGCCGGGGTTACCCCCATATGCTTAAGACTCTTCGATACAATTTCCTTAAAAGCCGGAGCGGCAACTTTTCCCCCGCCAGCTTTCGGATCATTGGGTTCGTCTACCAAAATATATAGAACGATCTTTGGATTCTCTACCGGTGCATAACCAATAAATGAGACAACATATTTGTTTTTTGAGTAAAAACCATCCACAACCTTCTCCGCCGTTCCTGTCTTACCCGCTACCCGATAGCCTTCGATAAAAGCGTTATGACCCGTTGCATCCGGATCGGATACAACCTGCTCCAAATACTCGCCTACCTTCTTAGACGTTTCTTTGGAGATGACATTGTCCCTTATGACTTTGGGTTCGGTTTTCACCGTTGTTTGCGTGTTGGGATCATAGATTTGCTTAACAATATGCGGCTGCAAAAGCGTTCCGCCGTTCGCTACCGCTGCAACCGCGGCTACCTGCTGAAGGGCAGTTACTTGTACCTGACCTTGACCAAATGATGCACGGGCAATATCCGACGGTATGTTCAAGTTTACGTTGATAACCCCTTTGGACTCTCCGCCTAGATCAATTCCCGTCTTAACGCCAAAGCCAAACCGGTTAATATAATCGAGAAGCTTTACCCCGCCAAGTTGCTCCCAACCCAGCTTTACGAAAGCAACGTTACTGGAACGCTTAAGGCCTTCCAAGTAAGTAATCGTTCCCCAGCCAATATTGTTAATATCATTAACCGGATTGCCAGGAACATCGATTCTACCGGACTTATAGGTGGCGTTCGGATTGAAGATCCCTTCTTGAACGGCTGCCGCAAGAGTAACGATCTTGAAGGTAGAACCCGGTTCATAAGTCGACTTAACCGCATGATTATAAGCATTCTCGTAATTCGTATCCCAATACGTATTCGGATTGAAGGTAGGATAATTCGCCATCGCCAATATTTCCATCGTGTTCGGATCGGCTGCAACCGCTGTAATGCTCTTAGGCTGATATTGCTCATAGATGTTTTTAAGCGCCTTCTCCACGTAATCTTGAATATCCAGATCAATCGTTAGCGCGATATCTTGCCCGTCTTTGGCCGGCTTGTATTCCACGTTGCTTCCCGCGAGCTGGACGCGTTTGCCGTCCTTTTCATATTTAATCTCGCCGTCTTCCCCCTGCAGCTTATCGTTGTAATAAGCTTCAAGCCCTGCTTTGGCTTCCCCTTCCTTCGTGACATATCCTATTAATTGCGAAGCTTTTTCTTGACTTGGGTAGTAGCGCTTTTCATCCTCATAGAGGATAATTCCCACGTCTTTCGCATCATACTTCTTCTCTAATTGATCACGAAATTCAATAACCTGATCAGCTAGCGTTTTATCGATTCTCCAACCTTCCTCGTGAATCTCGCGTTGCTGATAGTAATCGCCATTATCTTTCTGCGCGGTGACGATCTTGGATAATTCGGACTCCGGTTTGTTCAAGATCCGATGAAGTCCTTCTACCATCTCATCAGCGATATTAAGCGAATGGATCATTTTAGGATTAACAGCCACATTGTAAGCAACGGAATCCATCGCAAGCATATTACCGTCCCTATCCGTTATAGTCCCCCTCTTGGCTAATAGCTTCTCTTCCGCTGCCCATCTCGTCTTGGCTAAGTTAAACCAGAAATCCCGATCAATGACTTGAACCCACAAGATCCTACCGAGCAGAACAAGAAATAGGAGAGTCATCATTCCGCCAATTAACAAAGCACGGCGTTTAATAAGTTTTGTCATATGAGCGTACCTCCAGTAAGTTATCTTACTGGCTCCTTTTTAATAGATAATTAGGTTGTGTTCTATCAAACTATTATCATAATTTTACCATATATGGAACATGAATGTCCTCAAATAAAAAGGGGCAGCTGGTCATGGATGACCCGCTGCCACACTTTAACTTCATGATAACCACCTTGCTTAAGGTATATCATTCCTTCAAAGATTTATTCGAAATCTAGATACCGAGCAACCTGCGTAACGTCATATAACTTTCTTGTTCGGTTTGGTGAGCAGTATCCACAACGATACGCTCCCCCTCCCAGGCCTCGTAATGTCTATTTTGAACCTGTTCCCATGTTGGCGGAATTAAATTGGGTATGTCGATGACACGCGTTTCAACCCGTTGTTTATGTTCATGCTCGTCAGAGCAAATGACTTCGATCTCTACATAAGGAATATCAATGGATTCCGCCACGTTGCGCCAAGCTTGCCGCGTTATTTCAATCGGATTCACTGTATCCGCAATTACATCCATGCCTAGACGTAGATTTTGCTTCGCCATCCCATAACAAACGATGTACCCCTCAGGACCGTTAACGCTAATCCCCGTATCTCTCATCGCTTGCTCCACGACATCCACTCTAATATAAGCAGCCCGAAGTTCTCTGGCCAAAGCTGCGGACAAGGTAGACTTCCCGGATCCCGGCAATCCGCCAAAAATATACAACATGATTTTCCCTCCTATTTGCCATATCATTAATTTTTATGATTACTTAATTTATCAACCCGATTCGTTAACTGAATGATTTCATCTCTAAGAATCAACATTTCTGTTTCTACCTCACCTACAAATTTCGAGAGCGTTATTCCAATTAAGGTTAGAATAAGTCCTACTAACGGGAATACAATCCGTTTGGCTTCAATTGACATAAACGTCTGATCCGAAGTATCTGAACGGTAGGAATGCGGCATATATTGCCATAGCCCGAACACAAATAGAATGATCCCCGCCACAATCAGTAGATACGATAGTTTTTTCGTCGCGTTGTAGTACATATGTGGCTTCCCTCCTAGAGCAAACCAAAGAATCTTTTATTTCTCTCTAACTTCACCTCTTCTATGGTAATGAATCTATTTCCGTAAGTATTTTGAATAGAATACATACCAAACCTGAGGGATTTGAGCAATAGATGAGCATCCTTACTAACTCGACCATTAATTATACATTTGGCGTAGTGTTTAGACTGCTCGATTTCGGCTTCATCTTCTGTGAATTCATTTATTGAATTAATGGTATTAATAGTCAAGACCGAGACAGAAGCGGCAATAATATCGTAGCCATATTGAGTGAATCCCGTTGTACCCTTTGCTATAAAACCATAGATATAATCTTGAGCATTCATATAAAATGTGATTACAAAAGGATCTCTTTCATCTTCATCTAATATTGATCTTTGTATTTCGATTTCTTGCTCAAAATTATATTTTCTATGAATGGTATGACTTGTTGTAGGTCGTGTATCCATTATTCTGCTCCTTGTAATAGTTGCTAATCTCATCCTTCGTACTCAACCGGATGGACTTCGCACTATAGTCATTCAAAGTGTTTAATAATTCTGGTTTGATTTGTCTCTCGAAATTAGCGTTCCAGATAAACATGTTTCTAAATATGGTTAACGTAGGTCTATAATGCGATTGTTCGATTCGCAATAGCTGTAATATAAATCTTCTAACAATCCGGTACCTTCGTACAGAATAGGCAGTATCCATAAATACGATGGCTTCCGCGCTGTTCAAACTAGGGAACATCCACTCCTTGTAATGAGCGCCTTCAACAATCCAAGTATCTGATTGGATAATGGAACGCAGCACTTGATCACGCTCTTCATCCGTTCTTCTAATATCAGCTGGTTTGCTCCTCTTCCATACCACGTTGTCTAACTCATAATGGGGAATTCCCCATTCTATTGATAGTTGCCTAGCAAACGTTGTTTTCCCGCTGCCAACGGAACCGATAATATGAATTTTTCTTGGCATCCCCTTGTTCAAGCTATTCCCAACCGTTCGTCTTATTTGGTTTGCTAAATGCGATGACAATGAATAATGCCAAGAAAGCAGTAAAGCAAATCGCTGCCAACACGAGATTCATAACATTACCGCTATCTGTTAAAAGATTGCTTCCGCATAATATCAACATAAGTATACAAGCACCTAGACCAGCTCTTAATTTAGCCATTGGAATCCCTCCTAAACGATAAATTTATATTACCACATACTGGAACTCCATTGCCTTATTTGCACAGAAATGCAATCGAAAAAAAACTATGGTTTAATAGAGTTAATTCTTATGAACAGAAGGAGCGTGCTTCATGACTGTTGTGTCCCTCCTGCCTTCCATCGCGGCAGGTTATCGCCATACGGTAGCGTTGTTCTCGGATGGCAGCGTTAAAGCCACCGGTGATAATAAATATGGACAATGCGAGGTATACGGCTGGAACGGTGTTGTTGCGGTTGCGGCAGGGAATGCCCATACGGGTAACTCTCATACCGTTGGTCTTAAAGCAGATGGCACAGTTATTGCCGTAGGTTGGAATAAGTACGAACAATGCGAGGTTGGCAATTGGAGTGATATAGTAGCAGTCGGAGCAGGATGGCGCCGAACGGTTGGTCTTCGCGCAGACGGTACAGTTGTTGCTGTTGGACGAAATAATGAAGGACAATGTAACGTTAGTGACTGGCTGAACATAGTCGCTATTACCGCAGGTGATTGGCATACCGCCGGTCTTCGCTCGGATGGTACCGTAACTGTTGCTGGCAACAATCGATATGGTCAATCCAATGTTGGCGGTTGGAGCGATATCGTGGCTATTGCGGCAGGTTATCTGCATACGGTTGGTTTGAAATCGGACGGAACCCTAGTTGCGGCAGGTCGAAATAAAGAAGAGCAATGTCATGTTGGTAATTGGACGGATATTGCGGCGATCGCAGCAGGCAGTCATCATACCGTGGGGCTTAGAGAAGATGGTACTGTAGTAGCAGTAGGCTGGAATAAATACGGTGAATGTGAGGTTAGCAAGTGGCGTAATATAGTGGCCGTTGCGGCGGGCTGCGCTTTTACCGTTGGATTGGCAGTTGACGGCACGTTAGTTGCTGCTGGTGACAACAGATTTGGGCAATGCGAAGTCCAGACTTGGACAGACATTCAATTGCCTGCATCTCGCTTGTAAAATCCATTAAAAAAGCCATGCGGAGATTTCTCCGTCATGGCTTCTTCTTTCTGTTCAATTTTCTAACTAATAAATCAATTGCAATACCCAAGATGATCCAAAAGGCTAGGTGAACTTCTTCAAAAGGCATGTCATTGCGTATCCACCTTAATGAATTCATTTCGAACTTCATTCGGAAGCGTGTTTGAGATCGTTCCGGATAATACCGGTTTTTCCCCACGATCATTTCTATATCCCAATTCTGTATATGTGCCATCGGGGTCTATACGCCCTGTGCGCACCAACACATTTCCCCAAGGTTCAATGTAGTTATAAAAAAAGGGCTTATTAATGGTTGGCGTAGGACCCGTACGGTCCTTCAGTTTATCCTGTAATAGTTGTTCAACGGCATTACCGTCGCTTTGTTCGACATGTGCTTGCCAAGTCGCTACCACAAAGTCATCCTTATATTCAAAAAAAGTAATCGTTTCATTGTTCTCAATCAGGAAACAACGCAGCGCTTCTCCTTCCGGGAACAGGTACGCCTCATTAGCGGCAGATTGAACCGTCTCTATTGGCGTGTGCTCATAATTGCGCAACCCATATGGGCCCAAACTCGCTTTCAAAATCATTCTGCTTCGCCCGAGATCCCCCGAGAGAATCTGAGCGTAATAATTCTCATTGTATTTGCCAGCATACGGAGACTGAATGGAGACGGTATGGTCCTTGTAATAAACCTTATAGCCAAGCTGTTCCGAAATAAACCGCAACGGAACATAGACGCGGTTATTAATCATCTTCACCGTTACATCCAATGGAAAATTTCCGCTCAAATCGCTAGCGGCTTTATTGTCTACCCTTACCGTCTTTTTCCCAACTGTCATTGTCGCTGTCTTTGACCATTTCGCAACGACGACGGTTTTCTGTTGCTGCTTCCACTCCACGGTTGCGCCAAGCGATTCGGAGACGGTACGAAGAGGTACCAATACCCTGCCCTGATCAATCACTGGAGCAGTGTCTGTTTTCACTAGCTTGTCTTTTACTTTGATATTGATCGTCTCTGCCGCAAGAGCCGTCGAACTACTACCAAGCATCCCAGCTATAACGCATATCGCGATTAATTTTTTCATTTGAGAGTAACTTCCTTTGTTGTGAAATTCGTACAACTTTGATTTAATCAAACTTTTGCAATTATGACTACGTCAAATATTGGTTATGTAGCTCCAAAATAAAAAGACAGCCGGTCCTTGGACCAACTGCCTTGATGTTTTACCACTCCGCGATACTGCCGTCCTTATGGCGCCATACCGGGTTTCTCCAATTATGGCCAACCTCAGCCATCTTTCTCACATGCTCTTCATTGATTTCAATACCTAGACCTGGTCCCTGCGGAATGGTCACATGTCCCTCTTTATACTCAAACACGGTTGGATCCGTCAAATAGTCGAGCAGGTCTCCGGTTTGGTTATAGTGGATGCCTAGGCTTTGCTCTTGGATAAACGCATTGTGAGCGGTTGCATCAACTTGCAGACAAGCGGCAAGCGCAATCGGACCAAGCGGGCAATGCGGCGCGAGGGCTACGTCATAAGCTTCGGCCATGGAGGCGATTTTTTTGCACTCGGTAATGCCCCCTGCATGGGATAGATCCGGTTGAATAATATCTACAACGCCGTCGCTAAGCAATTGCTTGAAGTCCCATCGCGAGAACATCCGCTCGCCCGTAGCGATCGGAATCGACGTATGTTTGGATAACTCTTTGAGCGCTTCGTTGTTCTCAGGCAGCACCGGCTCCTCTATAAACATCGGGCGGAACGGTTCCAATTCCTTTGCGAGGATTTTGGCCATTGGCTTATGTACGCGTCCGTGGAAATCAATCCCGATACCTAGCGACGGACCGCATGCATCCCGCACGGCTGCAATACGCGCAACGGCCGCATCGATTTTGTCATAGGAATCGATGTATTGAAGCTCCTCGGTACCATTCATCTTCACCGCGCTAAATCCTGCGGCTGTGATCTTGAGCGCTTCCGCGGCAACTTCGGCCGGACGGTCTCCGCCGATCCAGGCGTATACGCGCATCGTGTCGCGGCATGCGCCGCCCAGCAGTTGATACACAGGCGCATTGTAGAACTTCCCTTTTATATCCCATAAGGCTTGGTCAATTCCCGAGATCGCGCTCATCAGAATCGGACCTCCCCGGTAAAATCCCGAACGATACATCATCGACCAATGGTCTTCGATCCGCATCGGATCTTTGCCGATCAAATATTCCATCAACTCATGGACACAAGCTTTAACCGTTTCAGCACGGCCTTCCACGATAGGCTCGCCCCATCCGGTAATGCCTTCATCCGTTTCTATCTTGAGAAACAACCAGCGCGGCGGTACTTGGAACAATTCATAACTTTGGATTTTCATCATGTCCTCCTGAGTAGGTGAATGGTTTGTAGGTAACTTTTCTCAAGTAACCTATTCTTCAAAGACCGCTTGATTCCCCCTTCCATTCAAAAAAAACGCGCCATCCCTAAGAGACAGCGCGTCGTCCAGTTAATAATTAATCGCATGGGCCACTACCATTAGGACAGCGCCAATGATGATCCACATGCACATGAGCGGCAAGAAGAACTTAACCCACTTCTGATACGGAATACCGGATACTGCCAAGCTGCCCATAAGCGCCGAGGAAGTTGGCAAGATCATATTCGAGAATCCGTCGCCCAATTGGAACGCAAGAACCGTCGTCTGACGGGTTACTCCGATAATATCCGCCAGCGGAACCATGATTGGCATTGTCGTAACCGCCATTCCGGTACCTGAAGTAATGAAAATATTCATCACGTTCTGGAACAAGTACATACCGAGTACTTGTACCGGCCCCGGCAATTCCCCTACCACGGTAGATAAACCGTATACGATGGAATCAATGATATCTCCTTGGTCCAGAACAACCATAATTCCCCGTGCAAAACCGATGATCAGCGCTCCGTAAGTAATGGCTTTAGCGCCTTTGACGAACTCATTAGCGATTCGGCTTGGGCCATATCTGGCGCAAAAGCCGGTTACAATTCCCATCGTCAAGAACAAGGCCGCCAGTTCTTCCATCCACCAGTCTTTCTTGGAGACACCCCAGATGAGCGTGGCAAATCCAGCTACGATAACTACAATCGTCAAATAGTGCTGTACCTGCATACGGGGAAGGTTAGACAAATCCAGCTCCTTGTTCTCCACTTCGCGCTCGAGCTCAACGACAAGGCTTTTCTCCGGATTGGAACGAACCTTGCCGGCATAACGAACGAGATACAAGCTTGTTACCGCAATGAGGCAGACCAGCAAGATGATACGCAGCCATGCACCGGAGAACATCGGAACCTCTGCAATCGCTTGGGCCAATCCCACGTTAAACGGATTGAGTATGCCTGCCGTAAATCCGGATGCCGCGCCAAGAGAAACCATAGCCGTGCCTGTTAAGGCATCGAATCCAAGCGCCCGGGCTACCGCAATGCCAATCGGCACAAAAACCATAACCTCCGTCGACATGCCCATCGTAAATCCGGCAACCGAGAACAACGTTATGAAGATCGGAATTACCCATCTGCCTTTATTGGCAAAGTTGCGTGCAACACGGCCGGTAATCGCTTCAATCGTTCCCGTGGAAGAAATGATCTCAAATGTACCGCCAATAATAAGGATAAAGAAAACAACGTCTGCCGAGTCAACCAATCCATGCACGATCGCCTTCGGTATGCTGACGATGCTAACCGGATTGGCATCCACCTCATGGTAAGAATTTGGCACAACGAGCGTCTTGCCGGTTGCTTGATCTTCGACCCGGTCGAATTCACCAGCAGGCACGACATACGTTAAAGCTGCTGCAACAAGCACGAGAAAAATAAGAATGACGTACGTATGAGGCATCTTGAACCATTTACGGGATGATGCTGTGTTATTAAAGTTGTTCACGACCTTATCCCCCATTGTTTTGTTTCTTCCACTGTTCGAATTCTTCGCGCACTAGACGCATGGCTTCATTGTTTACGCATAGATCGTAAGCGGTCATCGCCAATGCTTTGGCGGCACAATTCAGCTCAATCATCCCTGCCTCGGAGCCTGCAAGCGCCGCGAATTCCGGCGTATGCGTTGTTGCGTCGCCCAATCGGATGTAAGGATGAATCGCGGCCGTCATTTGACTGACATTGCCAATATCCGACGAACCTACTCCGCCTTTCTGCGGCGGATCAACGACCTCGATCCCAAGCTCTTGCTCCAGGTTGTGAGCGAACAAGCCGGCGAGCGCTTTATTATTGTTGCGTTCGGCGTAGATCAGACCTTCGGCGATATCCACCGTCGCTCCAACTCCTTCTGCGGAACAACGTACGGCACGGTATACTTTTTCCCGGACAATCTCAAGTTCCGTAACCGTGGAAGCCCTCAGAATAAACACCATTTCGGTCAGCTCGGGCACTACGTTAGGCGCGTCTCCGCCTTTTGTGATGATCCCGTGAATCCGCACGTCTTCCTTCATAAACTGACGAAGAGAATTGATTGCGACGTACGCGTTCACTAACGCGTCAAGGGCGCTGATTCCTTTCTCTGGCGAAGAGGAAGCATGGGCTTGTCTGCCGTGGAAAGTGAAGGTAACGTCAACGCATGCAAGAGCGCCGCGCAGCACCATCGTTTTATTCTGAGGATGAACCATCATCGCCGCATCTACGTCGTCAAACACGCCGTCATTGCACATGATGATTTTGCCGCCACCCTCTTCCTCTGCAGGTGTTCCCAGCACGACAATTTTGCCTGGCAGCTCCGGATATGCATCCTTCAGCGCCAATGCCGCACCAACCGCTGCCGTACCGATCAGATTGTGACCGCAACCATGCCCAAGCCCCGGAAGCGCATCGTATTCCGCCAATAGCGCAATGGTAGGTCCGCCTGCTGTCCCTTCCCAAGTAGCGCGGAATGAGGTCGGCAGATTCGAAATGCCTTTCTCCACTGCAAACCCAGCTGCTTCAAGCGGCTCAGTCAACCATTGTTGAGCTTTGTGTTCATGAAAGCTTAGTTCCGGATTCGAGTGAATATTTATGGACAGCTCTCTTAGCTGGCCGTCACGGGCATCAACAGCCTGTACGATTTTGCTCTTTGCTTCTTGTTTTATTTGCATACTCATTATGATCCCGCCTGTTCCTGATTGCCGTATATTTATGCATCATTATGTATCAAATAATAAGGAATCTCGCCTTATAAGTACAATTAATTGTTTTTTGCGATGACCCTTAACTTTTTTTATGGATGGAGGCTTAACTTTTTTATGGACAAAAAGAGGGCTGTACTATACGTCAACGCTTGTTGACCTACAATACAGCCCTCTCCCGAACGTTAATGCTCGGCTTTCATAAATTCCACGAACCGCTCCACAATCGCAAGCTCGCAAGTATGCTCCCTATACAACATCCACGTGTTCCTGCGGATGGATTCCCCATTATTTAATTGAAGCTCTAATGAATACAAACCATCCTCCGGCGTGACGAACACGCCAGGTACGATCGAATAACCAAGTCCTTGCTTCACCATTTCCTTGCATGTCTCATAGGCATCCGCCTGCATAGCGATAAGCGGCGGTACATTGTAATGTTCATGCCACCAGGCTTGAATCGTTTGGCCTAATGATGTGGCAGCAGCTCGAGAACTCTTCAGTTTGGGTGCGCTATAATGAATGTAAGGTAGCTGCGGAAGCTTCTTGAAATCAATCGGTTCATGCGAAATAAGACAGATTGGTTCATCATGGAGCAAATGCTGCGCGTCTTGCCACTGATAATTACCTCGTACGATCCCCACATGGATCTCCTGCTCGGCTAACAAATCGAGAATTTCCGAACTTAGAGCACAGGTTACGTTAAATTGGATTTCCGGATATAAATCTTTAAATTTTCGCAACAAGGGCGGCAGCTTATATAATCCGTAATAACTAGCTACGCCAAGTCGCAACGTCCCCTTCACTACGCTTCTCATGTTCACGAGGTAATCCTTCATTGCATTCATCTCGTCACGCATCCGCTTGGCGAATGCGGCGAGCGCCTCGCCTTCGGGCGTCAGATAAGTGCCTTTGGCATGCTTCATAATAACGGGAACGCCAAATTCCCGCTCCATCTGTTGAATCCGGTAGGTTAAGGCAGGTTGCGTCATATACAGCTTCTCCGCTGCCTTCGTCAAGCTTTGCTCCTCCGCCACGTATTGCAGAATAATCGCGTCTTTCTCGTTCAATGCCTAACAAACTCCTTTTTTTAAGGCTACGTTAAGCCTAAAGTTGTTATTTGACGCCCAATCGATCACTTAGCTTACGTTGCACGAAATGCAGCATATTTAGGCGCTTGAGTCCACTAACTAGAGATATCCTGCACAAAATGCAGGATATAAGTAAAAAAATGCCTAATAGGGTTCCAAAGCACCTCATATGCTGCATTCCGTGCAGAATAATTTGCGCTTTGGCTTAATTAAGGGAGATATACTGCACTTCGTGCAACGTAGCAAAAACGAACGTAAGGGGAAGGCCCCGCCGCGTACTCATGTTGCACGAAATACAGCATATTGGTGCGCCAGAGCATCTAACTACCTGGCGACACAAAAAGCCCAGCTCGTGTGAACGATATACATCGCCTTCATACCAATGCGGTTTTCATATGTTCAACAATCAACATTAAAGGTTAACGTAGTCTTTTTGAATATAACAAGCATTTATAAGTTCTATCCTTTTAATTTCGCTTAGAATTCACCGGAATATTTCGCGCCTTGCCGCCAACGTTCGGCGAAGCCGGTTCACCATGCCCCGTGCTATTTCCATCTATCTTATCATGCAAAGGGCCTTCAGAGAATAAACATGATGTGGAATAGATTCATTCAGATCATGCTTTCGAAGTATGAATCACCACAAACGGTTGTTAATCAACCTTGTATGGCAATTCATTTTAGGAGGTCAAAGAATGGAAAATAATAATAATGACAATAACGCCGCCATGCCGGAAAAGGGCAAAAAAGCTGGCAACGAAACGCATCACCATGGCTTATCTCCGCAAGAATGGAGCGCAATTGACAGTCCGGCCAAGCTGCATTCGCAAACCGTTGGCGCACGTGGCCCGGTTCTCGAACAGGATAGCGTACTTCACGAGACAATGGAAACTTTTATACATAGCAAAATTCTCGAAAGACCCGTTCATGTCAAAGGCTGGGGAGCATTCGGCTATTTCGAGACCGTACATTCCATGGCCGCTTATACAAAGCTTTGTTTCTTGCAGAAGCCTGGCCACCAAGTACCGGTTACCGTTCGTTTCTCCCTTGCCGTGAGCAACAAAGGAACGCCTGATACTTCCCGCAACGTTCGCGGCTTCGCAACCAAGTTTTATACGGAGCATGGCGTTATGGACATGGTTTTCAATCATATTCCGGTCTTTCTGATCAGGGACGCCATTCGTTTCCCGGAATCCATTCGGGCGTTCAGCCCTTCACCCATTAACAATTTAATTGATCCCGAGCGATTCTGGAGTTTTATTGCCCGGGCGCCAGAAGCAACAAACTTTATCGTATGGCTGTATTCCGACGCCGGGACGGTGAAGAGTCTCCGCCATCTTCCGGGGCATAGCGTAAATACGTATGTATGGAGAAACGCGCAAGGCATTCGTACTTACGTCAAATACCACTGGATTCCTAAAGAAGGCGTTCAATTTATCGATAACAAGGAATCTGTTGAACTGAGTTGTCAGAACCCGGATTATGCAGGACAGGATCTTTACGATACGCTTGCTTGCGGCAAAACCGTCGAATACGGCTTGTACGTACAGCTCATGGATCCGGCGGATGAAGCTAGCTTGCCTTATGACCCGCTCGACGATACGAAAATATGGGATGAGGATCAATATCCTCTCATGCCTGTTGGCCGAATGGTCTTGAACCAGAATCCGGACAATTACATGGAACAAGTTGAGAAGCTCGCCTTCTCCCCTTCGAACCTGCTGGAGGGAGCCGAAATATCCGACGATAAAATGCTGCAAGGACGCGCCAATATCTATGCGGATTCCCAGCGTCACCGGATTGGACCGGACTTCCGCAAGGTTCCGATTAATCATCAGGCGGATTGGACGCCTGGCTCGATGCAAACAAGCGGTAACGGCCGATATGTGCAAGGTCATCTCGTACGTTCTGAAATTCCGAAGACGGACGATTTCTCGCAAGCCGGTGAGTACTACAACAGACTTCAGCCGCTCCAACAGGAGCATTTGGTTGAGAACCTTGCCGCTGATTTGTCTGCCGTATCGAGCGAAACGCAAGCGATTGTGCTCAGTTATTTGAATCAAGCCTCGAATGAACTGGCTGAACGCGTGGCTGGGCAAATTCATCATCAGAAGAAGAAATAAAAATAGCAGCAGTCTAGCGCTTGAAAATAAAGTCCTAGACTGCTGCTTTTCTATGATCGCCGACGAACTAACGTCTTCTAATGTTACGTTGTTGGGTAGTCACCCCAAAGCTCAATTGCATTTCCATCGGGGTCAAAAAACTTAAAAGACAAGCCTTGATAGTCTGACAACCTTCCAACCTTAATACCCTTGTCTTTAAATTAAGAATACCCGGACGCCGGACTCGGATCTCAATTCTAGACATATCGGGTCTTCAACCGCTAATTTAAAGCCCAGATGTTCGGAATACCACTTCAAAGCCTGTTGAAGATTAGTTACAGGTATGTACTGGTAACTGGTTTTTAATTGCATAGGATAAGGCCTCCAGACGAGCATCAATTGTCTTTTCTAAATTATGTAGAGACAAGAATTTGATTATCATCTAACTCAGCGCAAGCTTCCGAATTCCTCTTTCGTTAGGCCATAAATATATTCATCGTAATGTTGGCCTTTCGTAAAAACCATGTTCCTTATTCTTCCCTCTTGAACGAACCCTAAATGTTCCTGTAATGCCGCCGAAGCATCATTAAAGGCATATACATGAGCATTCACCTTGCTGTATCGCAATTCTTCAAAGTAATATCGCAGCAAGATTATTATGGCCTCGGAAGCATAGCCTTTACGCCAATGGTTGCGAAAGATTGATACCCCATATTTGAAAGTTCCATAACGAGGATTACAATTATTCGTACAAATGCTCCCGACGAGTATTCCATCGAGCGTTTCTACTGCCATGAATACATCATCACCATCTGAGGAATGAACGGATTGGCGTTCAGCCCAACCCTTGGTACCTTCTTCTGATCTTGGAAAATGTATCTCGTCACATAGCCTGGCGTTCTCCGAATCATGATCGTTGTTGTGGAACTCTTCCCAGTCAGTGACTAACACCGGACGCAACCTAATTTTTTCGCCAGCCCAAACGTAATTACTCATATTGATTCTCCTAATATTAATTTTCCTATCTACCAATTTTGGAGTTCTAGAGCTCATCGATTAACGAAATATTATTCATAATCCGCATTTTACTATCTTGCAGAAAATCGCGGGTCCATTCGTCTGGTTGACTTATATCCCAGCTCCGGTACATACCGACGACTACAATAATTTCGCGCAGTCTAAGGAAAAGCTTCAGCTGTTCCTTCCAACCCTCAGGCATTTGACGGCCATCCTCTGTATAGCCAAGCTCGAAATGTTGCATGAAAAGTTCGTATTGCATTTTACGTTCCGTCTTCGAATCTTCCCCGTATACATATAACAAGTAATAGAGCTGGATCGCAATGTCCTCGACATACCAACTATACTGGCATTCGTCGAAATCGAAGAGCGTTATTTCCCCTGTTTCCTTGACCGTGAAATTTCCTACATTGATATCTCCGTGAATCAAACCAAAATTATTAGTATTAACAGGCAGATTAGCTAATTGTTTTTTTAGTTGATCAATGGCAAGTAAAATGGGTTGAAGCTCTGGCGGTAAATAATCTTTGGCTCGTATGAGGTATTCATTACACTCCCAGGTATGTCTTTTGGCAATAGGTTTGTAAAGCTTGGACAGTTCATGTAGACGGCCGGTTACGCGTCCGCATTCTTCATAAAGCATAGAATTCCCTAGGCATTCGGGATACCCGATTTTACGCCCAGGTGCGTATTTGAAGGAGGTCGCGTAGAAATCCATAACGTTTCCTTCAATTCGTTCATAAAGCTTTCCATCAACAGAAGAAATCGGTTCTGATACGGGCAAGCCATTCTCTGACAGATAGCGTATCCATTCTATTTCAGCTATAAGTACTTCCGACGTGCGAAGAGGGCTCGGAGTGAAGCGGAGAATATATTTCACTTCATTGCGGTTATAGGAATAAATAAAGTTTTGAAAACCTCCAATGAAAGTCAGCTCATTCGGGCTGACTCCGAACCGCGCTGCGCCTTCAGCGGCATGCTCGTCCAAGAACATTGCTTTTATTTTTGGGTCCATGAGTTCTCCTTGGTATCTTATTTACAGCAACTTAAATCTCAGAGGATATTGATTTAAGATCGGTATCCCATCTCTTTATTAATTCATTACTGCCATCCGTTAAAGAAGCGTATATAAGATCTAGCTCCTTTCTAGCCAATTTATAATCGTTTATAGATATAGTTTCATTATTCAATGCTTCTAATAATTCATCTTCATCCAATACAAATATTTCTTTGTTAGGCAACACTACCACATCGAGGAATAGGTCATCAAAATAAGGTACTCCTTCTATAGTCAGGGCATTAGCCAAGGTAATATCAAAATACCATTGAACAATCTTTCCTTTTTCATTAATAACTGCCGTCATGGTATGATGGGCATTGCTCGGAAAATACTGCAACCACATAAATCCATCTGCAACAATATAAAAATCATCTTGATCAGCCAGCTTGAAAGAGATTGATTCTTTTACTTTATTAAAGACAACTAGAGTTACATGCCCCGTGAAACCCACTTCTTCAATATACATTTGCCTGTATTTTTTTTGTATTATTCCTCTCCAATGTGAAAGATCACCATATTTTCTTTTCACTATTAATTACTCCCTCATTCGTACATTTCTTAAGTCCGAAAAAAAAGCAGCTCACGTAAAACGTCGCCTGCAGTTATGCTGAATTGTGTACTATAGTACCTCGATGGTTTATCTTAATAGGAGTTTAATAAGGAAAACTTTTACACATTAAAAATATCCTCGAGATTATCCCACTCCTTACCAATCCATATCATTTCATCTATAAATCGACTCATGGCTTTGTCATCCCTAAATTTCTCAGTTACCCAACTGAATTCTTTATACCAAGTCAATTTAACTGAGCGTACGAGTTGCTCCGGGAGTAGTTCGATATGGTTTCGGTAACCCTCGATGTATGATCTTGTTGCCTCCAAATTGATTTCATTTCTTCGCATTGCTCCTGAAAGGATAGCACGAGAAATATCAAACTCCATATATACGTAATGTAATCTATCAAAATCCAAAATGTCCGCCAAGCCGTCATTATAGAACAATAAATTATCCAAATGCATGTCCCAATGCGCCCAACCTTGTACACAGCAGCTTTTTAAATTTTCAAGATCGAAACTACCAAGAATTTTTTCTTGTTCTTCAATAGCAGTAAGATACTTCTGGTTATTTGCCTGCTGAGTCTCAATATAGTTTATTCTTAGGTCTTCCAACTTCTTTTCCTTCGAAGGCAATTCCCACTGTAAGATCGGCAATCTCGGCATGTTTATCTGCATCCATTTATGCATGCGACCCGTTGCCTCACCTAGGCTATGCATCTGGTCATTATTGATCTCACCAGGTTCGACAAGTTTCCCCTTACTGACTCCGGAAATCATATATGATTCTCCGGTTGATGTTGTATGTATGCATATTCCTTTGAACTCTATAACCGGTTGGCAAGGAATCCCTTCTGAATGCATCTTGTTTTGATAGTTTAGAGCTAGCTCCACTCCGTCCAAACCACGCCTATATCGAACCTTATCATACTGCTTAACAAATATCGGTCCAATATTCGTTTCCATTATCCATTTCAAGTTAGCGTAACCTAGATTTATTGGTATAGCATTCTGAATTTTCATACCAAACTTAAGCTCTACATCCTTAATAATTTCATCTCTAACCCTTTCCGTTATGTCCATGCGCATCTCTCCATTTTCCCATGCAGTCGGTATTTTTCATCGCTTAACAATGCCCTCAATTAAAAAACAAGAGCTTAGAGAGAATCAATTATATCTATTAACTCAATAAATCTTTGCAATGCGGGATCATCACTATTTTCCAAGCTAAAAAATTCGGTGTTCCCTATTTTGGATACCGCATCAAATTCTCCGATTAAAGAATCAAGTAGAATAAAATACATATTGATGTATTGGTTTCTATCCTCTTCTTCATACTTCATGTATATTTTCAAATCAATATAATGTCCATTGCTCTCATATGTAAAATAGATATCATCATATCCTAAAACGATTTCTCCCATTTTAATTTCGATTCCATTTGAATTCATACGAGGTCTAAATGCGATAATTGTCCAATTCGTAATTGAAGGAGCAGCATTGCATAAATTTATGACATGATCAAAAGATTCGGCAATTCCATCTGCTGAAATAATTATTTCCCTGTGTTGTTCACCATTACTATGACTAATTTCAAACGTTAAATTAGTATCAATTTCTTTGAGCTTATTGTTTAATTCATCAAGAATCGATTCCTTGTTTGTTTCAAAATTATTATTAATGTACGACTCATTTTTTACGAACCACTTCCAAAAGGTTGTATAAGGTTCCTTCTTTTTAAAAAGTTGTAAAAGCACAATTCATCCTCATTTCTTCTTTTTTTGTTCGTCATTACTGTTGTACAAAGGTATCTCAATAAGTTTCCAATCCGGATGGACTGACTTTATACCGTCTTTTTCCTCTGAGCCAACTCCAACCGTCATGCTGAATCCTTCAGAATCAGTCTTCTTCTTATACTTATTGTTAATTTCAAGTTCGATAACAATTGTTCCTCTTCCGCCACCAGAGGGAGTCCATAAATCAGCTCTTCCAATTTCAATTCTTTTGTTCCATCCATGTTCAGTTTCTCCACCCGTAGTCCATACCGTTGCTAATTCTTCAGGCGTTATATCATGCGTTTCTTCAGGATAACTACTTGTAATGCTCGCAATATTCCATTGATCGGTAAGTTGGATGCCAACCCCTCCCCAATCCTTAGGATCTATGTCAATCATAGCAACTATTTGTGCGTGTTTAGGAACTCCTTCTTCTCCGCTAAGAAATACCGTTCCTCTTACCGATGTCTCAAGCCCCGTGGATTCCGAAGTCACGCTAAAGTCTTTGGATTTGATTATTTTTTGATTTATTTTAACGGAACTCCAATGATGAAGATCTTGTTTGCACCCGCTACTGATAGATATTAGGAGAACTATGATGAGAACCAACATTAACCTATCTTTCATACTGGAACACCAACTTTGCAATATTTATATTCCAGAGTGCGTGCAAGATGAAATTTATCTAACTCCCCCTATATTAGCACAAACACATTCCACATAATGGAATTTGTTTCCGAATCAACAACAGAGGAGGCCTATGCGTCATACGCATAAACCTCCTCTGTTGTTTACCCTATGTTACACCGTCACTTCTGCGGCCGCTTGAATCCGATAAATTCCCGAACCAAGCGTAAATACGAGTTGACCGTCTTGCTCTGTGGCATTTAATGAGCCTTGCAGTTGATGAAGGCTGGTACCGTTAATAGATACCGCGTCAAGAGTGGTTTGCTGCAGTTTCACTTCAGCCGTCGTATTAGGCGGTAACTCGAATTCATAATTCGCTGCCCCGTCTTCGCCCGTGCTCCATTCGCTGCGGATTAAGCCGTATTCGGACTTATAGGAAGCCTTGGCATAAGTAAGTCCCGAATCGGTACGCGGTCGGAAAATAATATGTTTGTAACCTGGCTGAGCTTCATTTAAATCAAGTCCGGCCACTACCCGGTACAGCCATTCGCCAATGGAACCGTACGCATAATGGTTATAGGAGTTCATGTCATCGCTCCAGAACGTACCGTCGGATTTAATGCCGTCCCAATGCTCCCAGATCGTTGTTGCTCCTTGGTGGATGGAGAACAGCCACGACGGATATTCCTCCTGCTGCACCAGCTTAACCGCAATGTCATGATAACCGTTCTCCGACAACACATGGCTCAAATATGGCGTGCCAACAAAGCCGGTTGTCAGATGGAACTTCTGCTCGGTCACGTAATCTGCCAGTGTCTTGGCTAAGCGTTCGCGCACGGATCCTTGCACGAGATTAAACATGAGTGGCAGCACATGGGCCGTTTGCGTGTGTGCGGCAAGGCGTCCGTTAGGCGTAATGAATTCGCGCTCAAATGCAGCTACGATTTGTTCATGCAGTTCGCGGTAATGCTTGACATCGTCCGTGCGGCCGAGCACCTCTGCTGTTTTTACAAATAGTTCCGTTGAATAAGCATAATAGCAGGTTGCAATGAGATCCCGCGGCGTTGCGCCGACATAGTCGCCTTCCTTAGCGTCGAGACCAAGCCAATCTCCGAAATGGAAGCCCGTATTCCACAAATGTTCATTGCTTCCTTGCCTGCGGATGTATTCCACCCATGCTTTCATGCTGTCATATTGTTCTTCCAGCACTCGCTTATCTCCGTAACTGAGATAGATCGTCCATGGACAAATGACCGCCGCATCGCCCCAAGCTGCCGATGAGTAGGAGCCATCATCCAGCACATGCGGGATGACAAACGGTACTCCCCCATCACTCCGCTGGTCCGCTTTCAGATCCCGAAGCCATTTGGCGAAAAATGGCGCAACGCCGTAGTTAAACGCCGCCGTGCGAATAAAGACCTGAGCGTCGCCGGTCCAGCCAAGCCGTTCATCGCGCTGCGGACAGTCTGTCGGCACATCGAGGAAGTTGCCTCTCTGGCCCCAAACAATATTTTGCTGAAGCTTATTTAATAAGGGATGAGAGCAATCGAATGTACCCGTAGGTTCCATATCCGTATGAATCACATTTCCAGTGAATTGCTGAAGATCAAGAGGAACATCAACCGGCCAGCCTTCGATCTTCGCATAACGGAAGCCTTGGAAAGAGAAATGCGGCTCATAGTTCTCGCCGCCGCCTTTGCAAACATAGCGGACAGTTTGTTTGGCTTTGCGAAGGTTTCCGATATAGAAATTGCCTTCCCGGTCCAGCACCTCGGCATGTTGAATGGTTAATTCCGTGCCCGCAGGCAAGTTAACGTTGAAATGCAGCCGTCCGACCATATTTTGACCCATGTCGAGAACCGTTTCTCCAGCAGGCGTTTCTATAAGTTCAATGGGTTTAATCTGCTCCGTGATGCGAGCAGGTTCGTTCTCCTGCATGACGAGAATATCTTTGGAGTATGCGAACTCCTCCGTCTTTGACCAATCCTTATCATCGTAAGCGGCTTCAGACCAGCCCGATTTCTCCAACCGCGCATCATACGTTTCACCATGGTATAGCTCGGACATCAGTATCGGCCCCGTCGATGAACGCCACGACGCGTCACTAGTTACAATCTCTGATGTTCCGTCCGCATAATCGATATGCAGCTGGAGCAGTAAAGCACGGGTTTTGCCATAAACGCTATGCTGATCGCCCCAAGCCAAATTCCCTTTATACCAACCGTTTGCAAGCGATGCTCCAAGCGCATTGTTCTCTCCCTCAAGGAGCTGAGCGGTTATGTCGTAAGCTTGTACTTGCAGTCTTGTATGGTAACTCGTCCAGCCTGGCGTATATTGCCAATCGCCAACCCGCTGACCATTCAGTTCCAATTCATAAAAGCCTAACGCAGTCGAATACAAGGTAGCCCTGCGGATAGGACCGCGGGTCTGGAACGTTTGGCGAAGCATGAAAATATTGTCCGATAGCGGATCAATAGCCGCTGCATCGGGAGTAATCCAAGCTGCCGTCCATTCTGTTTTGTCTAATAACCCCATCTCCCAGCTGGCCGTCTCGCTCCAGTCGGATTCAAGCTCTTTGTTATCCCAGGCTTTAACCCTGTAGTAATACTGTCCTCTCGATTGAACCGGTTGACCGCCGTATTCCACGAGAACCGATTGATCGGATTCCACACGGCCCGTATCCCATACGAGCACGTTGTCATCCCATACGCTTTCTACACTGGACACTTGGATTCGATAAGCCGTCTGCATGACGTTTTGATCGTCTGTTTGAAGCTGCCAGCTAAAGCGAGGACGAATCGTCCCGAGCCCAATCGGGTTTTGTCTATATTCGCACCGGATATTCGCAACCTGTAACCATGTCATTCTGAAATTCCCCTTCCGTATTTGCAGTTGTATGCCTCTGGCATCTTTAACTAAATTGTAGGGCAGGTTCGATCCTGATTCAGGGGATGATTCGGACATTTTATTAGGCTGATCTAGACATCTTGCAAACGTTTACGTACCATAGAGATAGTCTATTACGTGGCTGGAGGTTTCCTAATGAGCATCAGACGCAGTACCTTTGTCATGTCCGGAGATACGTTCTTTGAACCTGGAGTACCCATCTATGTCAATCGCGCCTATGAAAGCTTCGATATGCATGAGCATTCCCATGAGTTCGTAGAGATTACATACGTCAGCGAAGGTGCCGGCGTACATTATATTGCAGGCGAGACGGTTCCTGCCCCGCATGGAACGTTGTTTTTTATACCGGTTGGGCAAAGCCATGTCTTTCGTCCTCAAACTCCGAAGAAAGACCGTCCTCTAATCGTCTACAATTGTTTGTTCCCGGCCTCTTACTTAACGGAGCTTGGAAGCGGATTTCCCCATGCGTCCGAACTGTATGAAAGCTTTGTCGACGGACCTTGGTTCTCGCTGAAAGATACAACCGGTGAATACCATGCGATTTTTCGCGAGCTTTACCAGGAGTTCGCGGCGAAGCCACCGGGATACCTGGTCGTGTTGGCGTCTCTTGTACTACGGATCTTAACGGGCTTATACCGCCACAAGCTGCAGCTAGTCGCCCCTCTGGGAGACCGACCGCAATGGTTGAGCGTCGATGAAGCCATTGCCTTCATTGATCAGAATTATGCCGCCGAGCTAAGACTTGGGATCCTTGCTTCGCAAGCGAAACTAAGCGAAAGGCAGTTCAGTCGCCTGTTTCGCAGTCAGACCGGGATGAGTTTTACCGAATACGTGCAGAACATTCGCATGGAAACTGCATGCAGACTATTAACCGCAAGCCGGAGCAGCGTAGAGGAAATTGCAAACGCTGTAGGATATGCGGATTTAAAGTTTTTTTACCGCCTTTTCAAGAAAAAAACCGGGATAAGCCCCCGGCAATATCGTGATATGGATTCGTAGGCTTTGCATAGCCGGACACGTTATAGTCGCTAAAACTACCTATGATGTGACAACGGAAACTGACATTATTTATTCTCCGCCTTCTATATAATCGAGTAGCGGCATACTCTATGAATATCTGAAAAGTTAGGCATTCGGATCAGGTATGCTTCACACTAATAAGAGACAGAGGAAAGGTGGAACAAGATGTACGTCATCCAATCTATGCAGCAGGTGAAGGAAGAGATGTTAACCGGAGAATGGGTAGGTAAACTCATTCATAAACGCGACGCCACTAAAACGATTAAGGTAACACTTGAACCTATACAAGCGGGAATCGGGTTTTTGGAGTTTTTTGAGAGGCAAGGCTACGGCTTCTACAAATGGAGTCAGCAAGTTACAGGGTAAACGACAGCAAACCGGCAGCGGATCCTAGATCTGCTGCCGGTTTGTTCGTTAAGTCTATTTATCTCGATTTATTTCCGTTTCCCCATAAAAAGCTGGCTCATCCGTTTCGCGAAATCTTCGATGCCGAAACTTGCCGTATCCATCCGGTTATACCAATTCGTTACGGTTTCCAGAATCCATAAAGGCACCTTAACCTCGCTGATCAGAGGGTAGAAATGATTGTAGGCCCACACGAGATGTTCCCAGCGGTTATCGTTACCTTCCTTCACATACTCGGATACATCAATAACCTTTGCTCTTCCCTCTTGCAAGAATACGTTTTTCAAATGCATATCTCTCGGGTTCAGCCCTTGTTGACGGACAAATTCCCTTGCATCCTCTACGTCTTGCATCACTTGCCCGGAAACGGGAATGCCTTGCAAGAGACATTCATACAAGGTCACTCCTTCTTCAAAGCTTAGAACGAGATAGTTAGGTCCGGTTCCATAACATTGGGCAAAAAACGGCGATGCTTGCAATCGCTCGTATATCCCCGCTTCTACATCCTTCTTCTCCAAGGCCTCAGCGGAATACATTTTATAGGCATGTTTGGGGGTTGCGGGGTGATAAAAGACTGCCGCGTCCGTACCGATACCGATACAGCGCAAACCTTCGGCATAACCGAGGATGGTAACAGGCTTATTGTTATCCTGTCCTACGACCTCCATTTTTCGCAAAGCGTCTTCTACTTGTTTCCAGTCTTCCGTCATGCAATCTTCTCCTTCTCGTTTCAACCAAGATACAAAGAAGCCATAAAGAAGTGGTTTCTAATCTATTCTATTACCCCGCATAGCTATCCTGTCCAACATATTTGTCCAAAAATAAAAAAATGCCGCTAGATCAGCGGCATTTGCATCCATCCCATTATTTCAACAGCTCTCGTACTTGCTGCAACCCAAGCTCCGCTTGAGGACTGAAGTCCTCCGAATTCGCATAACGGAACAAGCTATGCAGGAATTGACGTCCTTCCAGCGTGGCTGCTGCTTGCTTAGCATCAACGGCGCAGATAAGCAAGCTTCCGGCACCAACGCGGCATTCGAACACCAGACCAAGCTTATGGTTGCGCTCGAAGTTATCGATGGTTTGCACAATCGGCTGCAGCGATTTGTCCGTTCCGTCCAGGATAATGGAACGGGAGTTCTCGACAATCTGGCGCCAAGGCTCGGTAGAGTGAATCTCGCTCGGGAATAAGCTCAATAGCGGATGCTTTTGTTCAATGAGAAGGCCCATGGTGCCAACAGGCACAGGTTTGTTCATGCTCTCGGAGATCGAGCGGAACATTGGATAACACCAGAAATCAACGCAATACGTTCCTTCAATCGAGTTCTGAAGCCCATCCAGCTTCGGCATAATTACAACGCGTCCGCCTTGCTCGAGAACGGCTGCTGCTTCGTCTGACAGCTCTTCGAAGACGGATACCCCGCTCGAATCGACCTCAATGTTGCTAGGATAGATCCAAAGATCATACGATTTGCGGATATCCGTCCCTTCAATCTGCAGATTAAGAGAGGTCTTGGTCATCTCGGTAACTTCCGGCATATCCAGTGCAATTCGGCCAATCTCCACAAAATCGCCTGAGCCGTAAGCCGATGCAATGGCATGACCGGACGCCAGCGTTTCTTCTCCTGCCCTCAACTCCCAACTGAGCTTGAAACCGCTAAGCGCATCCGGGCGCAAGTAACGAAGCTGAATATCCGCCTCGAACAGCTCTCCCGCCGCATAATTGTATTTCGGGAACCGGGCCAGCAGCACCGCATCCGAACAAAACGTCCGCCATTCCTCCGGCGAGATCAATCCCTTCGATTCCATAAAGGCATCCAGCATGCCTACAAGCGCCGTCCCTTGCCCGCTGAAATCCTGAAGATCCAGCAGTTGGAACCCTGCGAGTCGCTTCGAACGGAAGGCGGCTTCAAGCTCCTCTTTATAACTTGCGACCGCCAGGCGACCGGAGCTTACATGATAGTCGTGCGCCAAATGGCCAAGACCTTTCTCCTCAAGCCGCTCTTTGAACAGCTCGAAATTGCGCGCTTTCAGCGGCCCTGTATATTTGGCAATCTCGTTATAATCAGGGTATGTCTGAAACTGGCCGATTTCATGGGATACGACAGGGACATGCGGCACCAGCTCGCCTTCGGCGGCTTCGGCTTGTACAACTTTTGTTTCCGTACCGTATTGAATCTGAATAGTTCCATCCCCTGCCGCCGAACCTGCTTGCTTCACGGCCGCCCCTTGGGGAACAATTGCATCATCATAATCTTTCAACGTGCCTTGCGGTCCTACCTGGACATGGCCAAGAGGTGCATCGCACATGGCGTATGATCCGCGAATGAGACGATCCCTTGAGAAACGAACGCCGCAATAGAAATCCTCATGTTCAAGAATAACGGGAACGAATTGAAAGTTATTTGATCCTTGCGTATACAGTGGGCGATTATCAAATGCCTTGTAATTACTCAGAATCTCGTCAATACGTTCTTTGCTGCCCCACAGCTCGTTCCCAAGCGACATCATGACGAAGGATGGATGATTGCCAAACGCCTTCAACATCCGATATCCTTCCTCAATTAAATATTGCTGCTCAACCGCATTATGGTTCTCGTAAGACTCATCCGTTACCGTGCCCCAGAACGGCAGCTCCGGTTCCATATAAATTCCCAACCGGTCAGCAGCTTCGAATGCCGCCTCCGGCGGACAGCAGGTATGGAATCTATAGTGGTTCATGCCGTAAGACTTCGCCGTGGTCAATACGCTCAACCATTCTTCAACGGTAGTTGGCGCAAAACCGGTCAGAGGGAAGATCAGACCGTCATGTTTGCCTCGAAGGAAGGTTTTCGCTCCATTAATCGTGAATGCGCCATCCCCCGTCTTGAATTCGCGCAAACCAACGAAGGTTTCATGCACATCGGTTGTGAGTTCCCCTTGTTGCAGCCCGATCCGCAGCTGATAGACATTTGGTTCCCATTCGCTCCATAACAGCGCATCTGTTCCTAACGGATAAATAAATTCAATCTCTTCGCCGCTAACCATATATGTCATTCCCGCAGCAGTATGGGAATTCGAACCATTCGCAATTGCCGCCGATACGTTAATGATTCCCTCCCGCGTACCAACAAGCTTAGCCTTAACCGTAACCGAGCGGTCGGCTACATTCGGATACGTTCTAACCTCTTCCAGATAGGCAGTCCCATAACATTGCAGCTCAATACGGCCGGTAATCCCATTCCAATTCGTCTGGGTATCCCGCGACGTCATATGCCCGCCCTTGGTCGGGTAATAGGTATTGTCCACCCGGATGGTGATTGTATTGATGCCTTGTTTCAATTGATTGGTTACGTTATATACATGCGGCGCACATAAGCTATTTTGCGTACCCGCGGCTTCTCCATTGATCCAAACCGTAGTTACGCGGGTCCGTTCCAGATACAGCATAATCGTTGAGCCCGCCAACTCCTCCGGAAGCTCTACCGTCTTCGAGTACCAAGCCCAACCTTCAAATTCATATTCATCCGTAAGGGAACCGGCATGAGCGTCATGATTGCGCTTTCCTTTTCCCGCATACGAAGTTGTTCCCGGCAGTGCAATCGTATCGTCATAAGCCACTTGCAGCCCTTGTTTATCGCCATCGAGTTGGAATTCCCATGTACCTTCTAAGCCAATTGTTGCGATCATGAAATCACGTCCTCTATTGAATTCAGCTTGAATGCGACAACTATAGCATAATGGGAACGGGTAAAATACCGCAGAAATCAGTCACCTTTTCATGTTAGATTTACATCGCATGGGTTCGATTAGAGAATGATCTTGCCCAATTTGGGATATGCTAGTAACTCCAACTTCGCAAATCCCTATAATCCCTATACAAAGACGGAGGCTTCAAGATGAGTGAAACCCCAACGGGAAGACTACTGACAACAGATGAAGAAATTCGCGAGGCCATGGCTGCCAAAGAACCGGTGATGGCATACCAGGACCGGATGCGTCTAAGACCGCCGTTGCCGATTATCGGCTACAATGCCGACATTGTTAGAATCGAGGACGGTACTACCTTCCTCCGGAGCGCAACAACCTTCTACACGTTAAGCGAAGAAGATGCCAAGCGGTATGAAGCAAGTTTGCATCGGTAAGGAAATAAAAAGCCCAAGCTGTCCGGGAACGCCGGGCAGCTTGGGCTTTTTTTAATTAATGACAAATGAATCCCCTGCATCCCGCACCTCATATAACTTGCAACGGGAATCAGGCATCCGGAATGGAGAATGCAAGATGAGCTTCCACTCGCCTTCAAAGGTTTGGAATAACATGCCATGTCCGCTGTCATCAAAGACGAGCGGCTCTAGTTGCTCCCATGGTCCTTCCAAGCGATCCGTCACGGAACGAGCAATCGTCTGGACATAACTGCCCTTCTCGTAAGTAGACCATAACATTACTAACCGATTATCTTTCGTCCGGTATAACTGGCAGCCATCCGTCACATACATCGATGTTGAGCCGTCCGTCGGGTGATCGCCATTATCCCAAGGCGCCTCCGAGCCGTTCATTAGATGAATCGGATCCGAAGCGCGTTTTGTCAGGTCCTCCGTTAATCTTATCGCTTCGATCGTTCCATCGCCCGTCTGTACCCATTCATGGCAATAAACCATCCACAGAGAGCCCTCCTCATCCACATATAAGGAGCCGTCAAGCGTCATATGCTCTGCCGGCGGAACCGGACCATCCTGCTTCAGCAATTCGAACGGACCTTCCAGCGAATCGGATACCGCAATAACCGAACCCCGCCACTGCAGCGGATAACCGCCATGCCCTTGCCCTTCCAGCTTTCGATCATTATTATGCAGCGTAACAAACAAATAATAGCGGCCTTGATAGGCATGGACTTCCGGTGCCCACGCACCATGCTGCGGATTTGCCCATATGCCGTCCGGGATCGTAAAGACGACATAGGGACCATCCCAGTTGATTAAATCTTTGCTTTTATAGGCGAGAACGCCGTAACGGTCCATGCCATGAATTCTCGGACCTCCGCCCGTGTACAAATAATAGGTACGCGAAGCCGGATCGGCAACAACATTAGGGTCATGAGCCGGAATATCCGCAAGTTGATGTCCTGCAGTGGGGTTTGCAACGTCTGAAGCGGTATTATATACCTTCATAACAACATTCCACTCCTTATTCATTTAATCATGTTGACCTAGATGGAGTCTCCTATATTCGCCTGGCGGCATTCCTTTCTGCTCCGTAAAGACATTGGTGAAATAATGCACCGATTGAAAGCCGCTATGCGCCGCAATTTCCTTAAGCGGAGAGATCGAGGTCTTGAGCAAGATCTCGGCAAGCTTCAGTCTTTCGTTGCGTAAATAGGTTAGGAACGTATCACCTCCCTCCAATTGAAACATCCGTGACAACTGCCTCGTCGACAAATTCATATAATCCGCTACCTCTTCGATTTTGAGCGGTCTCGACAAATTATCCCGTATGTATTGCTTCGACTGGCGGAGAACCGCCCCCCTCGCATAATCATTCGGCTTATTTACTTGCAAGCTTGGGACCATGTTTTCCTTGTCGAACGGGCGCGGAAGACTAGCAAGCAGTATACCTGCCAGCCTCTTCAAATCTTCAACTTCCTCATAAGGAGCGGAAGACGCATGATGGTAAAGTCCAAGCCAGTAATGAATGGCCCGATCGTCAAAAGCATCCTGCAGCACCACGTCACTCTTGTCCAAATGCGCGGCGTATCGGGTATATTCTTCTTTCGAAGACTTCATCCGGTCCAATTCATAAGCGACATAGATCAGACTAAGTCCAATCTCGCTTCGAATCTGATGCCATATACCGGGTCGCGAAATAAACAAAGAACCCGCTCTTAGCGGATAGACGATGTCCTCATCCTGATACTCCCCTTCGCCGGACATGACGAAGCACACTTCGTAGAAGGAATGTTTATGTACGTGATTACTGTAATGCAGCTGCCTCCAATCCCAATAATGGACGCGGAAGGTTAGCGCGCTTGTCTCGCATTGGTTAATCATTTCATTCAGAAACCGGCTGCCGTTATCCACTAATTCTACTTCCATAAACTCACCTGCCTGGCCTAATTTCTTAAAACGATGTCTTATTTCGCTAAATACAACATTGGCTATTAAATCCTATAATACGAGTATAAGTAACCGCTTACCATTTCATCAAGCAGAGGAGCGAAAAAAATGATTACTCAAGATGATGTACAATTTTACAAAGAAAATGGCTATTTGCTAGTTCGCGGTATGTTTAACCAGCAAGAAGTGGAACAAATGAGAACGGCGATTGACGGTATTCTGAATCGTGCCGCTCAATCCAAGTTTGATACGAATCACGCTTGGCAAGGTGAGTATCTCCCTCCTGAACAGCTGAAGAAACTCGTATTGAAAGGCTTCCATGACGTGCAGTACCAAGATGCTTCGTTCACGAGAGCTGCGGTTCATGCGAACATGGCAGCCGTATTGTCCCAGTTGATTGGTCC
This sequence comes from Paenibacillus glycanilyticus, assembly GCF_030161375.1. Lineage (GTDB taxonomy): Bacteria > Bacillota > Bacilli > Paenibacillales > Paenibacillaceae > Pristimantibacillus > Pristimantibacillus glycanilyticus_B. The sequence goes on along the minus strand of NZ_BSSQ01000019.1, from coordinate 45,196 downwards.
AAACGTACAGCTTCACCATAGCAAAATGCTTGTGAAGCCGCCGGAAAACGGCGCTGCGTTCCCACTTCACCAGGACGCTCCTTATTTCCCGCATGCTACGCATACCATGCTGGCTGCAAGCGTGCATCTGGATGATGCTGATATGGAGAACGGTTGTCTCTGCGTTATTCCGGGCAGCCACAAGAACGGCATGATGGCGCATGTTGGCCGTCATTATCTGGACCATAAAGAATATCCAATCTCGATGGCGACACCTTGCCCTGCCAAAGCCGGCGACGTGCTGTTCTTCAACTACTTGACGGTTCACGGCTCCGATGTGAACCGCAGTACCCGCAACCGCCGCAACGTGTTGTTCCAATACCGCGACCCGCTCGATCTGCCAACGATAGATACGCATGTGAACTGGGGTCAAGGCCTGATGGTATGCGGCGAAAATCCGACTTACCGCGAATATCATGCCAATTACACGCTGCAAGCGAAATAAACGTAAGAAGGCAGCCTCGACGGCTGCCTTCTTTTTATGTTTTCCCCATTGCCTTGGCAACCCCGTAATCGCCAATTTCCAGATCGGGTTCCATGCCTAAAGCCAATTTGGCCAGCTGACTTCCGATAAACGGTCCAGCGGTCAGGCCGGAAGCCCCTAATCCATTGCCCGTTAAGAGATTATCCCAGCCGGGAACCGTACCGAATACCGGCAGAAAATCGGCCGTAAACGGACGGAATCCTACCCGCATCTCCAGAAACGTACTGCCTGCAAGCCGAGGCGCAAGAGTTAATCCTTTATCCAATACCTCCTGCATTCCCCCGGGTGTAATTCGGGTATCATAGCCGGTGATCCCATTCTCATGCGTAGCTCCAATCACGATTCGCTGCTTATCAAATGCGAGCAGATATTGGTCGTTAGGCGGCATGATGACAGGCCATTCGCCAGTTTGCGCATCGCGTTCTTCCAGCTCTACATGCATGATTTGAGCTTTCTGATAGCTAACTTCGAATTCGATTCCTAGCGGCTTAAACACACTCGCAGCCCATGCTCCCGCACACACAATCACCTTGTCAGCCGGATACAATTCCGTTCCAACCGTAACTCCGGTAATCCGATTATTAGCCTCATATTCCAACACGGCATCCCCGTTGATGAGCGACGCGCCGCGGCGAATAGCCGAACGGATCAAGGCATCACGAAGGGCACGTCCATCCACTCGCGCAGCTCCGCTTACATGAAGCGCTTGATAGCCGTCCGCAAGAATCGGAAAGCTCTCCCTAGTTGCAGCCTCATCGAAACGAGTGATATTGCCGATTTCCGGCGCGTCCGCCAGCTTTTCATTAGCACGCTGTTCCAGCTTTGCGATTTTCTCCATATCCGTATGTACGTTTAACGCGCCAACCCGGGCATAACCGGTATCGGTTTCTCCTTCTGCTTCAAGAGCGGCGATCAATTCCGCGTAGTAACGAGCGCCGGCTTGGACAAGCCGATACCATGCCTTATTGCGCCTTTGCGACAACCAAGGACAGATAATTCCGGCAGCCGCATCCGTCGCTTGGCCTTTGTCCTTGCGATCTATGATTAATACTTCGGCACCTGATTTACTTAACTGGTAAGCTGTCGACGCGCCAAGTATTCCCGCTCCAATAACGATAACTTTCAAATGAATAACACTCCTTCCCGCTTACCCTATTATAACGGACAGCCGATAAAAAACGACAGCCGAGGCTGCCGTTTCATAATCCTATCATTATCCTATCGTTCTTTATGGCATTGAATCAGGAGAAACGGGAATGGAGCTTTACCTTCCGCATGTTTATGCGGCTCGATGATCTCCGAGAATTGGACTAGTCCGTAATCGCCAAATTCCCGTTGTATCGACTCCGCATCATAGAAAAACATACGCAACCCTTCCGAAATCTCGTAATAATGATCGGCTAGCTGCTCGCCTTTTCCATACATCGGGGCATTCTGGGCAATAGCCGTAAAAATCATGTAACCGCCCGGCTTCAACTGATTGTAGCAGTCTTGAATAAACTTCTGACGCTCCTGTGGATTGAGCAGATGGATTAGCGCATAACTAAATATACCGTCATACAGCTTGTTATCAAATGGCATCTCCGATACGGAACCTTGATAAATCTCGATCTCTAATCCGCTTTGTCTAGCCAGATCGATCGCCGTTTGAGAAATCTCTATACCTGTCACTTGAATACCGCTGTCGATAAATACTCTCGCGTTTCTGCCGTATCCGATGCCAGGAATCAATATATCTTTCACTTGTTTCTCTAAGAACAAATCTTTGGTCCAGACGGCAGAATCCGCGGGTTCGAACCCCCACATCGTCTGATGATGGATAAAGCTTGCTTCCCAAAACTCAGTCATATCCCTAGCTCCTCTTAGCTGTTCTGCCGCTTATCTACCTCTAACAATTTGCGGTGCGTCTCTTCATCCGATACGACAAATAACCTGGCATCCGCCGGAATAGGCTCATTTAATTTACGGTTTATCCCTAGGTCATCTCTGTCCGACAACAAGGTCGCCCCATATTCAAGAGTGCCCATGAAGGCATCCTTGTACGTTCTCCACTCCGGACGAACCGGGATTTCATGAATATCATCGCCTACATCGCGTCTGATCAGCTGATTAATAATTTCCGAACTTCCTTGTTGAAGGGCCGCCCGCACAGCCAGCCTCGACACGGCATCATAGGACAGCACGAAATCATTCACTTTAACGTGCCGGAAGTTTTTCGTGTTCTTATCTTGCGTGATCTCCACCGTTGTATGAACGTTAGGATGCAGCCGTTCGATACTGGAAGCGATAAGCAGCGTTTTGCCATCGGCGAGCGCGGGCTCGTCAATTCGAGTATCGGCAAATATAATAACGGCCTTCGCCTGCTTAAGCATCGCTTTCTCCAAGATGTCCTCCGAGGAAGGATCTCCGCTAATGAAATGAATTTCATGCCGGTCGGTTACCGGGTGTTTATCGGATTCATCAATAATGACAATATGGGAGGACGGCGAGAAGGATAGAATCTCGTCAATGGCATACTGGGCTTTTTTGCTCCAATTGATGATGATGATGTGATCTTTACCATGAAAATTCAATTTCCCGGCCTCCCAATGTTTGTAGATCGTAGATAATAAATCGATAATTTTGCCTATAATCAAGCTGAGCAATCCGATTCCAAATACGTATAGGAATATCGTAAACGCTTTTCCTATATTCGTTTTGGCAAAAAAATCGCCATACCCAACTGTCGCCATCGTAGTCATCACCCAATACAGCGCGTTAAACCAGGTATGAAACGTGGAAGGTTCAAGGGCGTAAGCAATCGTTGCACTGCCGAATACAAATGCGATAACCACAATGAAGATGGTCCGGTTAGGCACCCGCAACACCTTCATCATCGTCCTTATAAAAAAGGGCAAATCGATGTCCTCCTCTGAACTAGGATGTTTTAGCTACCTGTTGTATTCGGCGGGGAGGATGTTACTTCCTTTACAAGGAATGCCAATATTCTTCAGTCAAATCAGCCATTACGGACATCGCGGCTTTGCTTCCGGATGCGGCTGCGTAGATCAATTGGGCAGGCATCACATACGCATAATCCCCTGCCGCATATACACCCTCGGCAGTTGTTTTACCGAACGGATCCGTTACGAGAGCGCCGTTATCGGACACATCATAACCTAATGGCTCTTTAAAATTCACTGTCGGCGTTTGAGCGGGATCAATAAAGCCACCGCTGCGCGTTATCGAAGTTCCGTCTGCAAAATGCACCTGCTCCAACATGCCGTTATCCCCCGTGAATCCCGAGACAGGCGTATCAATAACCGCAATCTTTCTTGCAGCAAGCTGTTCTCGCTGATCTTCATTCAGAAGATCAGCATTCCCGTTTGTGCATACAACCAAATCCCGAGTCCATTGCAGCAGAAGCTTCACCTTATGGAAAATTTGCGGAACATCCGAAATGACCACAAGCGGTTGATCTCGAAGTTCCCACCCGTCGCAGAACGGACAAGCGAACAAGCTTTTGCCATAATACGCCTTGATCCCATCGATCTCCGGCAATTGCTCTTTCAATCCGGTCGCCAAGATCACCTTGCCGGCATGCACTTGTTCCCCGGAACGCGTCGCGATGACAAATCCGTCTTCTGTCCTCTGAATATCGGTAACCTCCGTATCCCAATGGTTAACCGTCGGATAACGCAATACCTCTTCGTACGCAATGCGCCGGAATTCGGTTGGAGTCACCCCGTCCCTTGTAATAAAACCATGGGAAGCATGCGTCACTTTGTTCCGAGGCTCGTTATTGTCGAACAAAGCAACCTTTTTCCTCGCTCTTCCAAGCACCAATGCCGCGTTTAATCCTGCAGGACCGCCTCCGATAATCGCTACCTCATAGTTCATCTGAAATAACCTCCCGTTTGTTTTGTGGACTTTAAAGACTCTTAATGTCTATGATTGAAGTAAAATAGAGCATTGCCCGTCTCCCGCGAAGGGCAATGCTGCTTATTTCATCATCAAATCAATCAGCTTCGTATTCTTCAAATGCTGCTCCATCGCACCTTCTGCCGACACCATCACCTGATGGATGCGGCATTCGGGATTTCCGCTACCGCAGCATTCGAAGATCGACGTCATTCCTTCTATGGCATGGATCACGTCGAGGAACGAGACCTCTTCTTTCTTGCCTCTTAACCGATAACCGCCGTTAGCCCCTGAAGCAGATTCAATCAATCCTGCTTTCACAAGCTTGGTCAGAATTTTGGATAAGTATGTTGGTGAAACGCCCTGATGATCCGCAAGCTGCTGGACGCCAACAGGTTTCTCCGGCGCGGCAGCAATAAGATAAGCCATCGTGTGCAGCGCATAATTCGTTGCTTTTGAATATTTCATGTTGATCACCTTATCATAGACTTCATGTGTCTATAATAACTTTAATCCTTCAACTTCGTCAAGAGGATCAATATTTCTTGTTCTTAATCCGGTTTGTGAACGGCTCGCCTCTAATGCCCGAGCGTTGGACATTAATTTTAACTTCAACTTCTACCTCCGCCCTGCTGAATTCCTCATCCCAGCGATCTTTAACCTGCTTAAATTTCTTATAGTTTGAAATCCGCAAAGCTTCGCCAAATCCAAATATATCGGATTTATATTTCTGTTGAACGGTTGTTAAGGTTTCCATTAAATCCTGTTTAATGGACTTGTCTATTTCCTTGTTGATCCGATTGTAATCCTCTGACTTTCCGTTAAAATAATTCGCGCATTGGATCGAATTTATCGTTCCCGCAGCATGCATATAAACTTTCAGGACCGGCTTATCCTGCTTATAAGTCACTTTCTTGTTCACCGAGGCAAACTGCAATGCGATACTTACGAATTTATTTGGACCGCAGTTATAGTTATACAATGTATTTCTCCCCAGGCCTTGAAGGACAACGGCATCCCGAGCCTGCAAATTTTTTAGCTCGCCAACCAGTTTCTCTTCCTTAAACACGGCAATGGACTTCAAGTTGATCTTTGTCTGTTTATTTAATTGCTTGGCATAGTCTATCGACTCTGCCTTTTTATCCGGATTTTGGATTTGGACGTAAGGCAGAGTCGGATTATGTCCGGATTCCGTCAGATTCTTCATGAACTGCAGCAAGGAAGTCGGATAATTACCTCCTACCGAATTATGCAATTCATTTAACTGCCTTAAAATCCCAAAGGACGGAATGGTTAAACTCGGAGTCGTTGTTGCAAAAATATGCCCAAGTTCATCTCCGTTAACGGCAACGAGCGTAAGCGTGTTGCGGATTTGATCGAAGCGGTCCGCAAAATCCAGATAATCATAATCCCCTTTCTCCAAAAGTTGTTTATCAATCGCAATAAGCTGCATATGGCTAAACTCGGGCTTCAGCGGTATTTCCTGCGAAATGATGGCGATAGCGCCGGATAACGCGTCCGCTTCGTTATCAAACACGAAAGAGTTTGAAATATTTTGCCGTTTGGTCTCCGTAAATTCAGACGGATTTATCCCTTCGAAATAAAAGTGGTAACGGCCTTTCTCGCCTTTGGTAACGCCAACTGCCGTTACTACCAATAACTCGCCCGGCTCAACCCGGTCAGCGCAACCGCTAAGCAACATAATGACCAGCATGCAAACCATGCCCGCTATTAACCGTTTTGACGTGTTCATGGTTATGGCCTCTTGATGTTGAATTGCAGGTAGGGATAACCGAAAGAACGTTGGCTTACGAGATAAGCAAACAAGGCAATACATCCGAGAAAAATGCCAAAGATGCCGAGTATGCTGGCAATTCCAATAAAGGCGAAGCGCATTAACCGGACGCTAAACGAAAAGTTATAGTGTGGAAAAGCGTAGCTGCAGAGCCCGGTAAACGCGACAATGATAATAACCACTATGGAGACTATTCCGGCCTGCACGGCAGCTTGTCCAATCACTAGCGCGCCAACGACGGTTAAAGCATTACCGACGATTTTGGGCATGCGAATCGAACCTTCCCTCATGATTTCGAAGGCCCCTTCAACCAGCAATAGCTCAATAACAGAAGGAAACGGCAAGTTGCTTCGAAGACCGGCTATCTCCATCGCTAGGTTGATCGGGATAATCTCATAGTTGTAATTAATGACGCCAATGTAGATTCCGGGCAGCAATAGCGCGATAAAGAAGGTGAAATATCGGAGCAGCCTTAAGAAGACCAACATGGCTTTTGGCAAATACGCGTCTTCTGCCGAATCGAAGAAATCCTGGAACACAACCGGCATAATAATCGCGCTTGGCGTTCCGTCAATTAAGACGACCGCTCTCCCTTCCATCAGTTTGGCAATGCAAGCATCCTGGCGTTCGTTCATCATCAAGGTAGGGAAGAAATTGGTTTTTTGATTGTCTCTCAATTGCTTCATTAAGTGAGTGAGTGTCGTTACCTTCTTCCCTTCAAGCGACCGGATTCTTTGTCTTGCTTCCTCAAGCAACCCCGGATCGATCACGCCGTCCAAGTAGACAAGCACCGCTCCCGTTACCATATCGCTTGAGATATCATAAGATTCGATTTGAAGCGACTTCGTGCGAAGTATTCTCCGCAAGAGGCTTAGATTGGTAACAATGTCTTCCGTAAATGCGATTTTGGGTCCGTAAACGCTTGGTTGTATATTCGGTTCGCTGAGCGCGCGTTCCGAATAGCCGCCAATTTCAATGGTTAGCGCTTCCGGCTCTCCTTCCACAAGCATGCAGACAGAATTTTTATTTAATTGCCGCGCAATAGACACCCATTCGCTCAGGTACTGATAGTTGATCGAAGCAAGCGCTTCAGCCCGGAACTGCTTCAAGCTATCCGTCTTCCCCGCGTACAGATTGAGCGGCAGCATCAGCTTGCTCGACAGGTCGTCGCTGCCAACTAGACTGGAATAATACAGAATCCAGCCTTTTCGGTTGTTGAACACAATGGGCACCTTTACAAAATCCGTTGTTTTGCCAAAGGTACGCTGAATTACGGATTCAAGTTCATCCCAGTTTTCATACAGCGGATTGTTCATTTGGTTTCCTCCATCTGGATTTAATCAGAATGAGGATAAATAATAGCGCCGGAATAATGAATTGGAATGGGATATGGATAAAAAAAGGTACAAAACGAAGACCCGCATTAATATGCTCCGACATATTATTGGAGACATAAAAAGAGATTACCGTGGTTAACAGGACATACGGAATAATAAGGCTTTTAAAGGGTTTCCCGCTATACCAGGCCACGCCTTGAATGGCAGCGTAGGCAAAAATACACACTTTAACAACAACCGTAAGAAGAATGGCAAAAATGATGAACATTTCAATCCTTTCAAGGAAATTGCCAATGGATATATTGCGCGCCGCGCTGACAAGCGGAAACATTGCCCGCTCGCGGATTGAAGGGCCGAATGTAACAAGCTCTACAACGACGGTTAACGTTAACAATAATCCCGCCGCCAGCACGGACAGCATTGCCATCTTCGAAACCTTGCTTGGAAGCATCGGAAACATCGTCCCGATAATAACCGTAAATGCAATGAGCTCGCCAAAAGGAAATTCCAATATTTGCGTAAAAATAGACGGTAAGACGGACATCGGGCCGTCCCCCAGCACGGGCAGTAAATTATGAAAATCATAATTCCCGTCGGCTATTACAAGCGCGAAAAATATAGCCAGGATCGCTGCAAAGGCAAAGCCAAACAACATAAACAAATGAATAAAGTTTTGCGTGCCGATCCATAGGACGTAAATAATGATCGCCATGAAGCATAAAGCCGTCCACTCCAGAGGCAATGCGGGAAGTACGGCATTTTTGATCAACTCGGTTAAATCTCGCATGTCACGGGCGCAAATGTATAAAAAATAAGTAATATAAAGGACGCCTAGCAAAGTGCCCCCGACTTTTCCCAAAGCCAGTTTGAATACATCGTAAATCGTTTTTTGTTTGCTATGACGAATGAGACTGATATACCACCATACCAGAAACATGCCGAAAAACGTGCATACAAGCGTCGCTAGCCATGCGTCTCGCCCCAGATCAAAACCCACGTTCATCAGGATCGCCGTTCCCTCAAGAAACAAAAAGATAAGAACAAACAGTTGATACGGAGAATAGCTATCCATTTTTCTGAGCATCCTGTTCCCCTCCTCTTTATGTTGGTTTTTTCCGTTCTTTCCAATCCATTGCCGCAGAATAGGCAATTGCAAAGATCATAAGCAAAGAAGCCGTGGCTAGTTTTTTCGTTTGCGTAAACGTCACAAGAAAATGCCAATGCTCATTCTCGTACAAACACAACAAATTTAGTGCGCCTACCAGTACAAATATAAGTATTAAAAAGAACGTTCGCATCCTGTCAATTCTCCTCGGCTTGATTTCCTTAGGATGCCAAGGAAAATGGAAAAACATGCAACAAAAAGAGCCATGCTCATTGAGCATGACTCTTTAATGATAAACAGGGATCTTATTTGATTTTCGCGCCATGAGAGATCGCCATTAAGACGGCTTGATCCCGGTCCATCCTGAGACCAGCAACGGTTAAGCTTTTGAAATCTACTCCATCCATTGCTGCTCCTCTTACGTCGGTTTCAAATAATTTAGCTTTGGCGAGCACCGTCATCGACAGGTCGCAGTCCCGCATGTCGGCTTTTTCCAAGTTTGCTCCGTAAAAGTCCGCTTCCTGAAATTTGATGCCGCGCAGATTCTGCTTCGAGAGCCTTGCGTAACGCAGATTCGTATAGGACCAATCGCCTTGAATAAGAGTAATTCCGTCCAGATTGGCGTCGGTGAAATCCGATCCCGTCATTTTACAGACTTCGAATTTGGCAACAAACAGATTAGCCCCTTCAAACTTGCAATTCTCGAAGGCCGACTCCTTATGTATGGATCCATTCAGCATAGCTCCTCTGAAATCGCATTCGATGAACCGGCAGTTCACCGACATGATCTCTTCAAGCGAACCATGAGCAAACGAGCAGCGATGGAAGGTACATCCGATCAGCTCTCCGTATTTTAAATCTTGCGATCCAAATTGAACTTCTGTATAAGTTTGATCCCGATATTGAAACATTAGTTGTTCTCCAATCCCCTATCCATTGCAGGAATTTGATACATGGATTTCAGAATATGGCTCAGCTGCTCGCTCATAAATTCAGGCGTTTGGCTGAAGCCCTCCTCGCTCCATTGGATGAGTAAACCCATAATGGCATTAACCTGATATGAGATAACAAATGTATTAGGCGATCCGTTTGATCCGGTGCTTTCAATCATGAGACCTTTGATCTTCTCAAACAAGGAATAATAATACGAAATGGAAGATTTCTTATTAAATACGATCTCATAAAAAGGCTGGTATTTCTTCACATGATGGAAAATCCGGATCGTTGCGGGATCTAGCTGAATATGATTAATTTCCTTCGCGTGTCGATAGGGCTCGTAATATGACTCCTCCAGATCCTTCAGCAAATGATGAAGATGTTCATCGAACAATGTGCCCACATCCGGATAATGCAGATAAAAGGTCCCTCTGTTCACGGATGCCTCCCGGCATAATACGGAGACGGAAATGGCTTCAAGCGCCTTTTCCTTTAACAAGACTAGCAAAGCCTGATGCAGGGCTTTTTTTGTTTTGATAATTCGCAAATCGTTCTCGTTCATAACCTACACCTCATGCTCCCTATCTTGCGATTCAACGTTGACCAGCCCTTTTAGTATAGCATCATCCAGGAATAAAAAAAGTTGCAAGCCGTTAAGCCTGCAACTTATTTCGCCATCATTCGATTAGAATCCTGCAGTCCAGCCGGCATCCGCAGCAAGCACAACTCCGTTTACGAAACTGGATTCATCCGAAGCAAGGAACAAGGCCACTTGCGCGATTTCTTCCGGTTGTCCGACGCGCGGAATTACGCCTTGCGTTACTTTCGTACGGGAAGCGCCAAACTCATTGACATTGTTCATCGAAGCGGTAATATTTGTCATCGTTGCACCTGGAGCGATAGCGTTGCAGCGAATTCCTTTTTGAGCGTACATGAACCCCGTATTTTTCGTAATGCCGATAACCGCATGTTTGGAAGCCGTATAAGCCGCACCTGCATGCGCGCCGCTGAAGCCGCCGGTCGACGCGGTATTAATGATTACGCCTTTGCCTTTCTCCAGGAAGATCGGAACGGCTTTGCGAATGGCGCGCATGACGCCTTTTGTATTTATATCAAAGATAAGATCCCATCTATCGTCTTCCACATCGCCAATAGCAGCCATGTTATCCATAATGCCCGCATTGTTGACAAGAATGTCCAACGTTCCGAATTGTTCAACCGCCGTGTCGATCATCGCGTTAATGTCGCTCAGATTCGCAACGTTTGTTTTTACGGCAATGGCTTGTCCGCCATTTTCTTTAATTCCCGCAACTACGGCTTCAGCGCCTTCCAGGTTCAAGTCCGAAACAACAACCTTTGCCCCTTCTTTCGCGTACAGCTCGGCGATTGCTTTCCCCATACCTGAAGCCGCACCGGTTACGACTGCTACTCTGCCTTCCAAACGCATAACAAATCCCTCCGCATGATTAAAGTTATTGAACAGTTGTTCATTATTATTATAGATACGTAATTGACAGTTTGTCAAATAGATTAGCAATTATCTGCTCGCCAAGAAGCCTTACCTGACTACATTGCCGTAAAACGGAAAAAGGTGCTGTCTCATTGCGAGACAGCACCTTTTCTCTATTCGGTCATCAGAACCATTCGCCGAAATGTTGAGCCAAATACGCCAGCTTCACTTCCGTCTGCTTGCCGCCTCCGCCTTCATGCCCGTTAAACGGATAAATGTTGATCTCCTTCTTCGATTGAATCCGGTTATAGGTGGCAAAATACATTTGAGCCGGACAAGTCTCGTCCTTCAGCGCCACAGAAGCCAGAACCGGACAGGAGATCCGGTCGGCCAGATTCATCGTGTCGAAGTAACTCAAATTGTCCATTACGAGATCCATCTGTTCCGGATGCCGTTTCAGAAATTCCGCTACCGCGCCAAAAGCACCGTGATTGCCTTCGATCCGTGCTACGATATTACTGTTGCTTGGCACGTCTACCATGGCCAGCTTCGGACGGTTATCGAGCGCAACGACTGCCATTCCAAGCGCGCCGCCCTGGCTTCCGCCTTCAATGACGATCTTGTCCGCATCAACTTCCACTTGGGCGCAAGCATAATCGATCGCTTTCAAGCAATCCATATAAGCGAACCGATAGTAATATTCATATTTGTTATGTACGCCTTTGCTCGCTACATTCGCCATAAAGCCATGGGAATAGCTAGCGTTGTTGCCCGTCGGACCGCCTTGATCCCGGCAATCGACAGACAAGACCGCCATCCCCATCATCGCCCAATGCATAAGGCCAGCCGGTTCCCCCCGGCTTCCCGAGAAACCGTGATAATGGATCAGACAAGGGTACTTTTCCTGCTTCATAAAAGCTGGGATAATAAGCCAGCCATGGATCCGGGTCTCATCCATTCCGTTATAAGAAATGTCATAGACCTTAACGTGCTTACTCGGATAGTCGATCAAAGTCCGTTCAGGCCTAAGAGGAACATTGTTCGCCTGTTCAATGGTATCCGTCCAGAATTGCTCCAGATCCTCTTTCCCTGTCAGAGGTGGTAGATACTGATATAAATGATTAGTTACCTCTTCAATGTATCCCATCTTCAAGCCCCTTCGCATTTTCTTAACTACATTAATTATTACGTTAACTATTAATGCCGCTAATTAAAATTCCAGCGCTGCCGTTTCCTTCAGCACGGCAATCTGACCAAATGCCTCATTGTGTTCAGCAATGATCTGCTCTGCTGTACGGCCGCCTTGTCCAAACGTGCTGTGCGCATCGGCCACGACCGTTACCTCATAACCCAAATCGACGGCTCGCCAACATGTCGCATTGACGCAATAGTCCGTTTGCATGCCGGTCAGGACTAGCTTCTTAATGCCCCTTGCTTCAAGCTCCTGCTGCAAATTCGTCTCATGGAAAGCATCCGGTTCGAATTTCTGAACGATAAGATCCCCTGCCGCCTGAACAAGAGCCGGATGGATCTCCCAGCCTGGCGAGCGGGTTGCGAGCGGCCCCTCTTCATCCTCGTTATGCTGGACAAAAATAACCGGTGTCTCGTTCTCCCTTGCTTTGGCAAGGAGCAGATTAATCCGTTCTAACAGCTGCTCGCCCTCAAACACGGGATATTCCTCGGGAAACATATACATGCCAACCTGAACATCGATCACCATTAAGGCCGTTTCTTTGCTCATTATCGATTCGCCTCCTTATTTCCGTTTCAGACTAAAATAAGAAGTTCGAGATCTACCTTGCGGTCTCCTCTTTAAATCAGCAAAATAGTCGCGCCTAACATCGGCGTAATAACCATGCAAGTCTTGAGCATAATGGCCGGTACGCGCTTCGTAAATTTAGCTCCAACATAAGATCCCAACATGGTCCCCACAACAACGGCAACAAGCAGCTGAATATCCAAGTAACCGACCGAATAATAACCGGCTCCGCCTGCCAGTGCAATCGGGACAATGACCATCATGGTTGTCCCTGCAGCAAGCCGCATGGACAATCCAAGCAGCAGCATAAGTCCAAGCTGGATAAACGGCGTCGATCCGATGCCAAATAAACCGGATAACGTTCCGGTTACTAACCCTATAGCCGCAGCCGAAGCGTAGAACTTCATGCCTCTTGATTGGAGTGGGGAGTTGTGTTGATTACCCGTACGTTTCGCTTGATAAGCCATTCTGAACCATAAGGCAAGTCCGGAACTAAACAACATCCCCGACGTCATCCAACCCAAATGATTCTCTGGGATATAAGAGGACCAGCCTGAACTGACCCATGCGCCAATCGCTCCCGCTGCGCCAACAACGGCACCGGTCTTCAGCATCATATTGCCTTCCCGGTAATGGCTGACGGAGCCGGATAGCGACGAGAAGAACATCGCGGCTAATGCCGTTCCGAGCGCCGTATGAATCGGGTAACCAAACACAACGGTCAAGATCGCAATAATAAATCCCGATCCTCCCGCTCCGACAAAACCTAATAATAATCCCAATAAGAGCATCACTGCCGCAACTTCAACAAGCATCATAGCTTAAACCCTCCACACCTGATGTTCACAATGAATTCCAATCGGAGGGGCTAACCGCTTCTGCACAAAACTATTCAAATCCAACATCATTACGGAATGACCGTCACCATATTCAGACCACTCCGAAAGCCCGGGAACGCGAGGATCTCCGCTTCGAACAAAAGCGTTCCACGCCATCCGCATGTTTGTCGCAAGCCCCCTTGCATCGCCAGCTACGTAATAAGGATCGTTTGTATCGACGGCTTGTGCCGGACTTTCCAAATAGTTAATCAAGCTGCCGTCATAACCATGCACGGCGCCAAGCGCCCCGCCATAAGTTAACCGGTACATCCATACGGGCGTACCCTCTCCCGCTACGGCATTAGCCAGTTGCATGCAGCCAATCTCGTACAAGTGCTCCGTTAACGTCTTGCTCCAAGCTTGAGCAACGGACATAGTCTCGGAATGGCGGAGGAATGTCTGCCACACCATTCGTCCGTTCTTGCCAAATAAGCGCTCGAGTGTAGCGGCGTCCGGTTTCTGCAATTCCGGATCATACATAATAAACGAGGCTGCTTCATCTTCATTTGTCCCAATTAAGAGCGGCGGCAGATCCCCCCTACCCTTGAATGCGTCAAGCGGATGAAGCGGAATATGAATACCGTCGGCAACCGGACCAAACATATGCAAATTGCGCGATGTATCCGGCCCAATCTTCACCTGCGTTTCAATTAGCTGTTCGGCCGGAAGCTCCAGCAGTTTCTTGGCATCATCCGGCTTAAGGCCAAGTTGTTCAAGAAGCCGGCTGGTCGTTAATGAGGCCGTTTGTTTATCGCGGATGGACTGGGTAGCGCCGCTTTGCGCAATCGCGCGGCTGAACAGTCCTTGTGACGCCTTCATGGCATACAGAGTAGCCGTACATTTGGCACCTGCGGAATTCCCCAGCACGGTTACTTGTTCCGGATCGCCGCCAAAGGCAGCAATATTAAGCTGCACCCACCTCAGCGCGGCTATAATATCCAGCATGCCGTTATTGCCTGAAGAAGCGTATTCTTCTCCGAGAATATCGCCTAAATAGAGGAACCCTAACGCACCCAAGCGGTAATTAATGGATACATAGACAAAGCCGTCTTCGGCAGCATAACGGGAACCATCGCAATCGGCGCCTTTCCCGGATGTAAATCCGCCTCCGTGGATATAGACCATAACCGGACGGAGCTGACCGGTACAACCGGCAGTCCAAACATTTAGATTCAAACAGTCCTCGGAATGCTGAAGCTCCGGCATAAAACTATTCGGATCGTATTTCTGATGCGCGATTGAACCATACTGGCTGCAATCCCGCACTCCTTCCCACTTCGCTGGAGGTTCCGGCGGCTTGAATCGAAGTTTCCCGGCTGGAGCTGCCGCGTATGGAATACCACGAAATACATGAGTGCCGTTTAACTGCAGGCCCTTTACTTGGCCGGATAAGGTTTGGATGATCACTTGTACGTTCTCCCCTCCTATTGTGCTGTGATCATTATAATCTTGCTCATTCATAATCTCTAATATATATTTAGTCATAATTACGATAAACCACAGGTTATGACGAATGAAGATCAAGAAGGTGAACATAGAGATGGAACTTCTACAATTGAAATATTTCCAAACCGCCGCACGAATGGAGCATATGACGCAAGCCGCCAAACAGCTTCATATCTCTCAACCAGCGCTTAGCAAAACAATCGCATCGCTCGAAACCGAGCTAGGCGTTAAGCTATTTGAACGAACAAATAAATCAATCCGGCTCAATGAACACGGCAAACATTTTTTGAGCAAAGTCGATCTGGCCTTGCAAGCCTTGGAGGATGGCAAGAGAGAACTTCAGGATTTGACGGAAGCTCCTTCCGAATTTATTGCGCTTGACGTGAGAGTCTCCTCCCACCTGCTTCCCGGGTTACTTGCGGAGTACCGCAAATCGAAGCCGGATACGCAATTTCATTTGCTTCAGCATATAGCCGCCGGAGACCATCCGAAAGAATTTGATTTATGTTTGTCCGACGGCGCAACCCCGCCTCCCGGCTGCAACTCGGTCTCGCTGCTTCGCGAATCCATTGTTGTCGCGCTTCCCGCCGATCACCGGCTTGCCAATCAAGAGCGGCTCAGCCTGCAACAATTGAAGGAGGAAAGATTCATTAGCCTTCCTCCCGGCAAGTCATTGCGGGAAACAACAGATGCCTTCTGCAGGCTGGCTGGCTTTACGCCTCATATCCAATTCGAGAGCGACGACCCGGCTACTGTCCGCGGGCTGATCCGGGCCGGCCAAGGATTGGCTTTTCTTCCGGCCATTACCTGGGGAGGTTCAACCGGACCGGATGTGGTCACCATCCCATTAATGGAGGACTATTGCGAACGCACCATATCTCTTCATTGGCCCAAAGGAAGGTATTTGACCCACACGGTTGCTTCCTTCCGAGATTGCACGATTCAATACTTCAGTGAACTTGCGCAACCTTATTCCAAAGCTTGAACTTCATACAACGCGGGATTCAGAGTTTGCAGGTACGGCGACCATTCGCCTGTCATATACAGATTGAGCCTATGCATGGCACGGGTACAAGCGGTGTAAAAAAGCTTGCGTTCGCTTTCTCGTCCATAAACTTCAGCCGATGCGTCATAAATGAGCACGGCATCAAACTCTACTCCCTTAGCTAGATAAGCCGGAATGACCATAATCCCGGACTCAAAGGTCAACGTTTCTCTGGTGACGAGGTTTATTCCGGTTATCCCACGTTGCTTTAATGACTCATAGGCTTCGTTGCTTTCGGCAGCCGTCTTCGTAATGATGGCGATTGAAGTGTGACCGTCTGCTTGGAACGACTCGATATCGCGAGCGATCTGACGCTGCAATAACTCGCGGCTGCCTGCAATCGTAATCAGCGGCTTGATGCCTTGACGGTTAAACGGGATGATATCTTCGCCGCCCGGCAACATCGCCTTTGTAAACTCCACATTCTCTTTGGTCGAACGATAACTTCTGAGAAGCGGTATTAACGTAGTATTTTCTTCGCCGTATAGGTGGACGAGCGGCGAATCCCCTCCTTGCAATTTGGAGGACTGCGTAAAGATCGCTTGCCCGAAATCGCCAAGCACGGTCATGCGGGCATTCGGAAACAACTTTTTAAGGAACGCATATTGAAACGGAGAGTAATCCTGGCCTTCATCCACGAATATATGCCGAACGATCGTATTCATCCGGGAACCTTCAATTAACTCCTTCAAGAACAAATACGGCGTGGCATCCTCATAAAACAATTCTTGTCGGCCCAGCTTCATCTTTGTTTCCATGCACACGCCAGGCCAATTCACCGGCACATCTTCCCCATCGGTCATTACTCCGTAAGCAAATGCTTCTTCGTTAAACAATTGCGCGTACAGACCGTTTAGATCAATAAACTTATACTTCTTCACGATTCCCCGCAAAGGTTTGAAATGCTCCTTCACGATCATTTGGCGAAGCAGCTCTTCTTGCTGCTCGGAGAAATCAAATACGTCATCTTCTCCTTGATTCGCAAATTTGTTCATGCGGTCGATAGCCTTTGCATAACGTTCAGACACATCAAACAACTCTTCCTCGCGTTGGAACTTTCTCAAGGTCTCGCTGTAAGCCGCGGAATATTGTTCGGTGTCCAGATAATTCAACTCGTTATCTACCCAATCGGCTTGCTGCTCCTTGCGTGCGGCCTTCCGCAGCTCTTTCATTAACCATTCCTGGAGCAGTGCAACCCGGTTTGCCAGCCGCACGGTAGGATCGTAGCTGTAGAACTGGTTAGCCATTTGTTCGGCTGTGATCAGATCGGTGCCACGGAAGCGAATGTCCTTAAACAGCATGCCTTCCTTGTTCAACCAAACCGCGTAATGCCGCAACGCATGGAGAAAACCTTCCGAAGCTTTGTACCGAATGCTGTCCATCCGAGCCTCGTACCCAACACTTGCTTCCTGCGTCAATACATATTCGATCTGATCAAACGGATCCTCCAGCTTCATCGTCGTTCCAAGCCAATAAGCAAGGTATTCCTGGAACGTCGTCTGCTGCATATTTTCTTCGCCAAGTTCGGGAAGAACGGTGGAAACGTAACTATTAAACATCGGGTTTGGCGAAAACAACACGATCTGATCGGCTGTGAGCCGCTCACGGTGTTTGTATAACAGATAGGCGGCACGCTGGAGCGCGGCGGAAGTTTTCCCGCTTCCGGCTGCCCCTTGCACAATCAGCATCCGGCTGGAATCGTTACGGATAATGGCGTTTTGCTCTTTCTGTATAGTGGCTACAATACTCTTCATCTGGTTATTGGCCCCTTGGCCAAGTACCTCCTGCAGCATGGAGTCGCCGATTGTAACGCTAGCGTCGAAGAAGTTCATCAGCTCGCCGTCTTTAATCTGATATTGACGTTTGAGCTCCATGTTGCCCGCAATGTTCCCACCAGGCGTTGAATAAGTTGCCGGACCCGGCGAATAATCGTAATACAAGCTCGCAACCGGCGTTCTCCAATCATAGACCAGGAAGTTCATTCCGTCCGACGCAAGGAAGGACGATAAGCCGATATAGACTTGCTCAACCTCGTTGGAACCATCTTCCTTGAAGTCGATCCGGCCAAAATAAGGCGATTGGACAAGCCGCTTCAAGCTTTTATATTGCTGCTTCCGCTTCTCGTGCGTCCGTTCCCGTTCGGATAATATCGCCGCCTGCTGATTAATGCTGAAGAAGGTTTCTTCGAAATCTTCATCCGTGCTCGTATTGACCGATACTTCCTCCCAGAAGTGCTTACGAATATTCGAAGCCTGCCCGTACAGCTGGGCAACTTCCGGTTCCAGCTCAGCTATTTTTTCCTGAAGCTTCTCTTTCACTTCGTCCAGACGGTCCTGTTCCAGTTCCCATTCTTGGTTCATCATCGTAATTACCACACTCCTAAAAAGAATTGAAATTTGACATTTGACATTCTCTTGCTCGGCATGGTATTATATAAGTGTAGATAAGATGTATTAACTATGCCTTTTATGAAAATGATCTTGCAGAGATTTTTTAACTATACCACGTTTCTTTTTTATATGCAATCGTCTATTTCGCCCTGCTCTTGCGCAGGGCTTTTTAATTTTGCTCCAACCTAAACAAAAGGCCGCCCTTCTCAAGAAGGCGGCCTTTTGTTTATAACTCGACGATTTTGGTTGCAATATTTTCGCAAAACGCACGGTCATGTTCAACAAACAATATGGTCGGCGAATGCTCCAGCAACAGCTCTTCGATCTGCATGCGCGAGATGACGTCGATAAAGTTCAAAGGTTCATCCCATATATGCAAATGCGCCTGCTCGCATAAGCTTTTGGCAATGAGAACCTTCTTCTTCTGCCCCCCGCTGAAAGCCGAAATGTCTTTCTCGAATTGTACTCTGGAAAAGTCCAGCTTGCGTAAAATCGCTTTAAAGAGACTTTCATCTATGCCCTGCTCTCTTGCGTAATCCGTTAAATTTCCCTGTAGATGGGAGGTGTCCTGGGAGACGTAAGAGATCTTCAGATTACTTCCCTTCCGGAATGTTCCGGTAAAGCTAAGCTTCTCGCCGCAGATTAGCTTAATCAGACTCGACTTGCCGGAGCCGTTTTGCCCGGATAATGCGATTCGCTCCCCTTGCTCAATCGTAAAGCTGATGTCCGAACACACTTCCCTATCGCCATAATAGATCGAGACATGTTCAAGCTCAACTAGCTGTGGTTTATGGTACGCAAGCTGAGTGATCTTCAAGCTATCGGAAGCTTCAATGTTCTTGAGCAGCTTGGATTTCTCGTCAATCGCGGATTGTTGCCTCTGCTCAATCGACTTGGAGCGTTTCATCATTTTTGCCGCTTTATGCCCGATATAGCCGCGGTCTACCGGTCCGTTGCCGTATTTGGACTTCTCTACTTCATGCGACCAGTCGTTTGTACGTTTGGCTGCATCGGACAGCCGCTTGATGTCTTTTTTCAGTTTATGATTTTCGGCAAGCTCATAGTTGTCCTGGCGCTCTTTGTTCAACCACCAGTCAGAGAAGTTGCCCTTCTGAATCTCAATATTCGTCCGGTTGATGGATAAAATATGGTCCACGCAGTTATCCAGAAATGCCCGGTCATGCGAGACGAGTATAAAGCCGCTCTTCCCGTTCAAGTATTGGCTGACCAGCTTTCTCGCTGCCATGTCAAGATGGTTCGTTGGCTCGTCGATCAGCAGAAAACTATTCTCCTTCAGGAATAGGGCCGCCAGTAGCACTTTCGTCTGTTCGCCATTGGACAACGTCTCGAATGGACGGTATAACACATCGTCGGTTACTTTAAGCAGCGATAGCTCCCGCATCAATTCCCATTGCTGGTAATCGGGAACAATCTCTTCCACAACATCGGTTGTCAGATAGTCGGGATGCTTCACCTGGAACGGAAAATATTCAAAGCTGACGTTAGCCGAAATATGTCCGCTATATTCAAGCTTCCCGAGCAAGAGATTCATGAACGTTGTTTTTCCCCGGCCGTTACGTCCGGTAAAGCCAAGCTTCCAGTCCGTATCCAGCTGAAAGCTTACATTCTCAAAAATATTATCGTAGCTGCCGTCATGGGCAAACGTGAGGTTCGATACATTAATCAATGACATATAGGAATTCCCCCTGTAATCAAAAAGAGCTGCAAGAAAGTTACCTTTCTCACAGCTCAAATAAATACAGCTAATCCAGCCTGTTCATGTAGAAGCCATGACAGACGGACAGGGATATCCATTGAGTGAGAAAAAGATGCAGTCACTTTCTTGCGCATAGAAAAATAAAACAACCGAAATTTGGTTCGTCTTCGTTCGTTTTATTCTCGTATACCGTCGCAAGAAAATTCTACATATCTTTTTCATCCCCAATCCTTAAATTACAGGTATCTTAACATACCCGTATTTGAATATCAACCAATGGATTTCAGAAAGGCTAGCATTTCCTGGTAAGCCGCGTCTGCCGAAGCCGGAACATAACGCTCGGAATAAGGATCTCCGAATCCATGCTGACCGGTTAATTTATGCACTTGGATTTGCGGCCGTTCCCGTAATTCGGAGATCAGTTGATCCACGTCAAACGAAGGTTCAACTTCGGGGTAAAACAATAATACCGGACAAGCAGGTTCCAGCTGCTTATAACCTCGGATCCGGGAACCGTAGTAGCCTACGACGCCCGAGATATCTGGACACGCGCTGCAAACCCAGGCTGCGGTTGCCCCGACGCTGAAGCCAACCAGATAAACGTTCCGGTATTGCTTCTTTAATTGCTTGGCTAGTTGCAGAATAAGCGCAGAAGCTTTCTCAAACCCGACATGAGCCATGAAATCGTTATACGCTGCTTGCTCCTGCTCATATCGATATGGCTCTGTCGTATGAAGCAGATCGGGCGCATACACATCGTAGCCTTGTTCCCCCAATGCCGAACAAACCGAGGCCATGTGCTGGTTCAGACCGTAGATCTCATGAGCCACAATGATGGCGTTATCCGAATGGTTATTGATTTCAATCATCATCGTGCTCCTCTTTCCCCTTTGGACCTTTATGTTTCTCTGCGGGTCCTTCTTTTTTCTCCTCGCGGTCAGGCTTGCCTTTGCCTGGATGGTCATGTTTGGGTTCTTTTCCCGGTTTATCAGGCTTATCCGAATTTTTAGGTTTATCTTTGTTTTCTTCTTTTGGTTTGTCATTCTTGTTCAAGTTCAAACCAGGAGCTTTCGGGAAAGCTAGTACAGGTTCGCCCGCCAAAGCCTCGCTCATCAGCTTCTGGAACACGGCCGCTGCGGCTTTGGACGTGGTCGTTAAATAATGGTCCGTATCCGTATGGTCATAACCAAGCCATACAGCTCCAACCAATTGAGGCGTGTACCCGACAAACCAATTGTCTTTCATCCCCGCGCCGTTTGTCCCCGGCATTTCCGTCGTTCCCGTCTTGCCGGCAACAGGACGGTCTCCAAGAGACGCTGCGTCCCCCGTGCCTTCCTTCACGACGCCTTCGAGAACCGAAGTCATGGTACGGGCAATAGCCGGTTCCGTAACTTTAATGGTCTTGCTCAAATCGGGATCGGCAATGACTTCCTCTTCGGCGGATTCGATCTTCGTTATGGCGTGAGCGGGAATCCGCGTTCCGTCATTGGCAAATACGCCAAACGCTTCCGCCATCGCAAGCGGAGACACCCCTTCTTGCAAACCGCCAAGCGCAAGTCCAAGCGTCCGGTCCGCGTCCGTTAGTTCGATTCCGAAGCGGTTTGCGGCTTCAACACCCGCATCGATCCCCATTTCGTTCAATAGCGAAACGGCCGGCACGTTATAAGAATGGATGATGGAATCGTAGATCGTTACTTCACCGTGATAGGCGCCTCCGGCATTCTTGGGTTGATAGCCTCCGAAGTTGACCGGTTCATCCATTAGTTTATCGCTTGGTTTATAACCCTGCTCAAAGGCCGGCGTATAGACCGAGATTGGCTTCATAGTCGAACCCGGCTGGCGTTTCAGTTGAACCGCCCGATTAAATCCGCGGAAAGGCTGCTCCCCTCTCCCGCCGATAAGAGCGCGTATACCCCCATCCCGAGGATCTAGAAGGACAGCGCCGCTCTGGATAAGCTGATCGGAGCTGCTTGCCGGAAACACGCTAGCCTGCGAATAAACCTGCTCGGCAGCTTGCTGCATCTTGGGATCAAGAGTGGTATAGATGCGAAGACCCCCATGCAGTACTTCATTTTCCGTCAATCCGAATTTCTGTCCCGCTTCACGAATGACCTGGTCGATAAAATAAGGGTATTTAATCGCGTCATTGCTGCTTGGTTTCGAATCCATAATATGGAGCGGCTCCTTGATGGAGGCATCGTAAGCCGATTGATCAATCTTGCCTTGCACCTTCATCAGTTGCAACACGACATTCCGTCGTGCCTTAGCTTCTTCCGGATGGCTGTATGGCGACAACGCGGAAGGAGCCTTAATAATTCCCGCCAATAGAGCGGATTCCGACAAAGTCAGTTCATTCACGGGGATGCCGAAGTAAACCTCGGAAGCTTTCTTGATCCCCCAGGCTCCTTCCCCGAAATAAATCTGATTCAGATAATACGTCATGATTTGTTCTTTATCGTAGTTTTTCTCGATTTTCTCCGCGAGCAGCAGTTCTTTCCATTTTCTTGTCCAAGTTCTCTCTTGACTGAGAAAGACGTTCTTGGCCAGCTGCTGCGTGATGGTACTTGCTCCTTGAACCGTATGGCCGCTCGTCAGGTTCGTCAGCAATGCCCGGCTTATTCCTCGTATATCCGTCCCGCTATGCTCATAGAATCGTTTGTCCTCTACCGCAACAACCGCTTCGATCAGATGCTCTGGCAAGCTGTCGAAACTAACGGCTTCCGCTTTCTTCGGCGAGATGCGCATAATCTCTTCTTGATTCTGATCATAAAAAATGGTCGCCGCCGGCAGCGGCTTCTCGAGCAAGGATACGTCCTGCTTTCCTACCATCATGTTGAAAATAACTACGCAAGCTACGGCGATAATGATTCCTGCACCTATTACAATTAAGGCTAACCGTAACCAGATTGCCCGTTTCTTTGCTTTCCGGTGATGAATAGCTGATCTCATGCAACTTCCTCCAAGCTTTCTAAGCAACATCCCGTTACTTTTGTCATGGATAATAGTTCGCAAGTAAGACCGTTTTTCTGTACGTGAAGCCTATAATAAGAACCGCAATAACATTACCGTTACTACTCCTACCACTATTGTACCGAGCAAGCTGCGCGTAAATATAGCCACCAGGAAGGTCGGAAGCGCGGCAAACAGCTCGATATTATCGCGTAGCGGAGTCATCTTCCCGTCTGTCATCAGCAGTTCATTGCCTAATAAGGCTGCCATCACGGCAATAGGTATGTAGCTTAACCACCGCATCGCGAGGTCCGGAATTTGCATTCGGCTAAGCACAACCAGCGGAAGCACGCGAGGCAAAAAAGTGACTAAAGAGGCTCCTATGATAATGGCGAGAATATCCCATCTTATTTCCATCGTTCAATCAACACTCCTATTGTTGCTGCGCTAATCGTAGCGATAATAACGGCAATACTGCCTGATGTCACCATGCTTGTCCCTACAACGATAATGACTGCACTTACAACAACGATTAAATCCCGGAATAACCTCTGGCGACCAATTAATTGCAAGACTAGCAATCCAATAAACATGGCCGACAAGGCGAAATCAAGCCCAAACTTCTCCGGGTTCGTGATCCATTGTCCCAGAAAAGCTCCTGCCGCCGTTGCCAGAATCCAGTTCAAATAAGCCGTGACGTTAAGGCCGTTCATCCAGGATTCGCCGAGCGCTCTCGTATTTGCCGCTCTATTAATCGCTACGCCGAATGTTTCATCCGTTAACAACGTGCCGATCATAATGGTCTTGAAGGCAGACAAATGCCGGAAATACGGAGATAATGCCGCGCTAAGCAGCAGATGCCGGAGATTAACGATAAATACGGTAAACACGATCGCGGCAACCGACCCATGCGAAGCAACCATCCCGGCAATAATGAATTGCGCGGATCCGGCATAAATCAGGATGGACATCAGCGTAATCTCCAGCACGCTTAATCCGGAGGTATGGCCAACGACGCCTGCCGCAAATCCGATGCTCAAATACCCCAGTAACGTTGGTATGCAATCTTTTACCCCTTGAAGGAAGCTATTCTCATCCATAGCCATTCTAAGCTGTACGTTCTCTTGTTGCATGTACTTCCCTCTCCCAAAAAAGTCTATCCTGATATAATACCATAAACCGCGCGGCGCGACTTAAGTTAATTGATGCCGCATCTGCCGATGCCGTTCTTTGGGCTTGAATTTGAATAACAGTATTCCAGCGATTAGCGCGACTCCTCCGATTGCTTTTTGCCAAGTAAAAGGGACCTGCTCAAGTCCAAACCAGCCGGCGGAATCCCACCACAAGGCACATAACAATTGAGAAGCCATGACGATGGTTGTCGCATAACTTGGCCCAAGTAGCCGTACCCCTCTCACAACGCAGTTCACTACGCCTAGGCCAAGCAATCCGCTGAACCAGAACCAGATCGGCATCGGCTTCCAGCTCAGCAAATCCGCTCCTTCAAACAGCAGTCCCATGCCAAGCGATGCGATAAAACCCATCCCTAGCACAAGAGCCGTAGTGGATTGGGAATGAACGGCCATATTCACTTTGTTATTAAACAAGGTTTGCACACTAACAAACATACCCGCCATGAGGGCCAATAAAATGCCCGTCATCATTGCTGCTCCCCCCGATCTCCATTCTCGTAAATATTTCGTCCGGCAACCGCTCCAAGTCCATTCCTGTCTAGTACAACAAGAGAGCCCCGGCTTCGTTCAATCAATTTCATCTTGCAGAACTGTAAAATGACCCGGTTCAGATGGCGGTAGCTAGTGCCGATCAAATCGGCCATATCCTTCAGATTAGCCGTACTGACAAGCGAATCCGCCTGCGTAGTGACGCTTAGCAGATAACTTGCAAGCCGTACCTCCACTGGATACAACAAATTAAAACTTAAGGATACCGATTTGTTATAAAACTTTTGCGTGACCAAATGCAGCATGAACTGTAGAAATGGTACTTCCTCCCGGTAAATTCGGAGCCAACGTTTATGAAATCCAACCGCTTCGACCGGCGTTACAGCGGATACCGTGTTCAGATTTTCCAATTCGTTCAAACACTCAATCTCCCCAAGAACGCCTAGCGGAGACGTGAAATTGACAAGGAGCGTCTTGCCTTCCGCCGAGGCCGTATATACCTTTACTTTGCCTTGCACGAGAAAAAAGATATATTCCGGCACTTCGCCTTGCTTGCATAACTTTTCCTCCGGATCAAACCTGAATAAGGCCAAATGCTGCCGCAGCGAGCTTGGGAACACGTCATTTAATGCATACTGAGAGAGGTAATGTTGTATTTGTTCCGGATCCAATTGTTCCTTCATGAGCGTCCCCCTAACTACTGGCTATTGTAACCTCTTTAGAACGATAAACATAAAATCCCGGTGATCATAAGCGCAATGCCAATCCATTGCGGCGTTCGAATCCGAATGGGAGTTGTCCCGAACCAACCAGCCTGTTCCATAATCAGCGTAACCACAATCTGTGCGATCAACACGGACGATACGGTTACGGCAGCGCCATTATGATGAAAAGCGGTTATGTTGCTGAATATAATAAAAGCCGCAAACGCGCCGCCAAAGCGATAACGCATTTTTACTTGCCCCAGTTTCTTCCACGATTTGTCCCCTGTCAGCCATACGATCAGCAAAGCTGCGGCAAATCCCGTGCCCTGCGTCAGCGCGGCAGCCTGCCATGTTCCAAGACGTTCGCCAATCGCAGCGTTAGCCGTACTTTGCAACGTTAGGAAGACGCCGCCTAGCACCGCAAATAGAATGCCCTTCATCCCTTGTTTCCCCCTCAATCGTCTTGCTCTCCTTATTTAACGACGAGCGGGCAGGTCAACGAAAGGACATATGTCCTGATGAAGGCAAATAAAAAAAGCATCATTGCTTCTTAAGCAGCGATGCTTTCCTTATCTTTTTCCATATGTTCTTTGTTGCCTTGCATTTGTTCGTTCATGTCGCGCAATTCTTGCAGCATAACGTCCAATTCGGAGCGAAGCTGATGAAGCTCTTGCTTGCATAGAAATTGCAGCTTATCCAGTTCATTGGCACTCATATTGCCCATTCGGATTTGATACAGCAGCTTGTATTGCATCGATTCGCTTTGGCTGATCCGGTATTCCGGCATTCTTGCCGTTTCGGTCTTTTGCGCTTTGTTCATGTTTGTATAGCTCCTTTATGTTTTTTTCCATCATAAAGGAGCTTTATTAAGCAAGTATTTATAAATTGTTAGATGCGTATTAACTTTTCACAACTTATGTTTTCAGTGCTTTTACAATTAGAAACCACGGATCTCTCATCAATCGGTCATACCAGCGTTTATACCAGTCAAGAGCTCCGGGCTGATCGATAAAGTCTTCGCTTGGCTGCGGTTCGATCATTTGATCCAGCGTAAAATGCTTGGTGGTCGAGTTGACGATATCCATCATGGATTTGTGATAAAAGGTTACTTCGACAGGTCCCGTCTCCTTCTTATTCCAAATATCCGTAAGCAGCTCCCGTGCGAAATAATCCTGTTGATCGAACTGCTGGTAAACCATAAATGGATGATGAACGGAAAATAACAGCTGGCCGTTTGGCTTGAGCACCCGGCGAAACTCTGTTAACACGGAATCCCAATCTTCTATGTAGTGCAGGGTAAGCGAACTTACGATAAGATCAAAGGATTCATCTTCAAACGGAAGCGGCTGACTTAGATCATGGACCATAACATTCGCTTGATTCCCGACTCTTCGCCTGCATGCGGCAACCATCGCTTGGCTCAGATCAATAGCCGTAACCGCTGCTCCGCGTTCCAGAAGCTGAGCGGTATACCAACCGGCGGCGCAACCCGCGTCCAGCACGGTCATGTCAGTCAGATCCTCCGGTAGCAACTTCATCATAGCCGGACGCTCGTAGTAGGCATTATGTCCGCTGCTTTGATCAACGGAAGACGCATAAGCAACAGCCAGCTGATCGAAAGCTTTAGCCACTTTTTCTTGCATTTTACCCCTCCTCTTTGAATCCAAGCTTATCCTAACATCATAATACAAAAAGCCGCGAAATTTAACCTTCGCGGCTTCTAGTAATTTCTTTATTCAACAATGATCTTGCCAACCATCTTGCTGTGCCCGGCACCGCATACAACGGAGCAATGGAATTCATGCTCGCCGGCTTTATCGGCCGTAAATTCTGCGGTTCCTTTGTTTTCCTTAATGTCAACGTTAAAATCCGGAATGGCAAAACCATGGAACCCTTCCGCATTATCCAAGGTGATTGTTACTTTATCCCCTTGTTTAACGCGAATCTCCGGTTGATCAAATTCAAAGTTGGTCGCTTTGACGGTAATGGCTTTGCTTCCGCCGCCGCTCGAAGCATTATTGCCAGCATTGCCGGCATTCCCGGCGTTGTTGCCGGTGTTCGCGTTATTATTTGCATTGTTGTCCGAACTTGAACCGCAGCCTGCAGCTCCCATTACGGTAACGGCAAGCGCTGCAATCATCAGCACCTTACGGATTTGCATGTGTTTTGTCCCCTTTTGCGCTTAGTTTTTAGTTTGCTCGAGCTCAATGATGTTCGATTTTGGTTCCGGCTCGTCGTCCGCAATGCCTTTCGTGGAATTGCGGAATTCGCGAAGCGTATCGCCAAAAGCCCGTCCTAGCTGCGGCAATTTGGCCGGTCCGAATACAATCAAAGCAATAGCCAATATAATAATCAGCCCTGAAATCCCTACGTTGTTAAACATGCCCTTACACCTCCGTATTTTAAGTCGTTTGAACGGCTAACTTCCGCTTATAGTAACGCGTCGAGATAAAAGCGCTGATCTCGAACAAGATGATGAGTGGAACAGTCACGGACAAATGAGATACGAAATCCGGAGGTGAGATAAGTGTTCCCACAACCGCCAAGCCAACATACGCGTATTTTCGTACCTGCTTCATTTTGTCAGGCGTGAGCAGTCCAATCCGGGTCAGGAAAGTCATGGCAAGCGGCATTTCAAACGCTACTCCCATCGGCAACAGAAAGCTGATGAGAAACGACATGTAATGCTGGATCCCGTAGACCTCTTGAGCGCCCATAGACTGGTTCACCTTGATCATAAACCGGATCATCATCGGCAAAGCCACCGTGTAGCCGAACAATACTCCGCAGACGAAGAGCAATGAAGAAGTGGGAACGTACACAAGCGTGCTCTTCGCTTCCGCATCGGTCATGCCCGGTCTCGCAAAAGCCCACAGATGGTACAGCAGGAAAGGCAGCGTCAAGATAATGCCGACAAGCAGCGCGCATTTCATATACACCGCAATGCCGTCCGAGAGGGCAAATACGCTCCACTCCACTTCAATGGAGCCCAGATGGCTTTTGACAAAAGTCAAAATCTTCGGCGCCGCGTACAGCCCTGCTCCCAGAGAAGCAAGAAACCAACCTGCCACATAAATGAGACGTTTGCGGAGCTCCGTCAGATGACCGATCAGATCGCTGCTTATCGTATCTTCCGCCGGGCTGCTCACACGAGTGAACCGCCTTTTTCCAGAAACTTCTGAACCCCTTCGGCTGTCCGGTAAGCCAATGCGCCAACGGTTGCCGTTGGGTTATATCCGCTGTTGTGCGGGAAGTTCGAAGCCCCGCAGATAAACACGTTATCCGCATCCCACATTTGCAAATAATTGTTTACAACGGACGTTTTGGGATCCGATCCCATAATCGTGCCGCCCGTGTTATGGGTAGACTGGTAAGGAACGATGTTGTACTGCTTGATGGAATCGTGGACTTCGGTTTTGGTGGCTTTCATCTCGTCCGCGATCCCTTTTGTTTTGCCGGCTATAAACTTCACGAGCTCACGGTCGTAATCCTCGAAATCAAAGGTCATCCGGATAAGCGGCTGGCCAAAGGCATCTTTGTATTCCGGATCCAAATCCAGATAGTGATAACGGTTCGGCATGCTTGCGCCTTGTCCCGTTACGGACAACACGCGATTGGCATTATGAATCGTCGCTTTCTTGAACTCCGCCCCCCATTTCGGCGTTCCTGCCGGAACCGGCTGGTATTGAATCGGACGAAGCCCGGTCTGAGTGAAGCGAATATTGGCGCCATGCAGAAACTTCAAGCCGTTATGGTCGAAGTTATCGCCGTTGAAATCGTCAATACTGCTGCCAAGCGCTCCGGCCCCCATAGCCAAATTAAATTCTCTGTCCTCATAAAAGGCACTCGTGCTTGCGCCGTTGATCTGGTAAGCATAGTTCCGGCCGACAGAACCCGTATCCGTCTGCGGATCATAAGGCTTGCCAAGTTTGGAGAGCAAGAGCAGTCTCACGTTCGTGAACAAGTAACCTGCCATAATGACAACATCCGCCGGCTGCGTAAATTCTTCGCCGCTTGGCGTATGGACGTATGTAACACCGGTCGCTTTTTTGCCATCGTGAATGATTCTGGTTACGTTGGCATGGGTTCGAAGATCAAGCTTGCCTGACTGCTTGGCTACCGGCAGCACCGTTACGACCGGATCCGCCTTAGCGCCGTATTCGCAGCCAAACCGCTCGCAATAGCCGCAATATTGACAAGGTGCGCGCTCAATGCCGTCCGGATTTTTGTACGGCTCAGTTAAGTTGGCCGATGGGATTACATACGGGCTGTAGCCCAGCTTCTTGGATGCTTCCTCAAACAGCTTCATGGCAGGCGATTTCTTCATGGCCGCCGTGGCAAACGGCGTAGACATTTGGCCAATATTGGACGGCAATTCTTTCTCGCCCGAAATACCCGCCATCTGCTCGTATTTCACGAAATACGGCTCAAGCTGTTCATAGGTAATGCCCCAGTCGCGAATGGTCACGTTTTCCGGGATAATGGATTTGCCGTAACGTTCTACGGTTTTGCTATGAATCTCGAAATCATAAGGCAGGAAGCGGTAATATTGGCCGTTCCAGTGAACGCCTGCTCCTCCTAGTCCTTCACCTAGCAAGAAGGATCCGTAGGTACGCATCGGCAATGCTCTCATCTTCATCGTATTGCGGAACGATACGGTTTCTTTGGACAAGTCTTGCATCAGATCATAACGCGCGGCATACCGAAGCTCGTCATGTACATGATAGTAATCCTGCGTGTCGCGGCTTTTGCCCCGTTCTAAACCAACAACGGAGATGCCGGCTTTCGTCAGTTCAGCTGCGATAATACCGCCAACCCAACCCATGCCTACAATCACGACAGGAACTTTTGGAAGTTTAGTTGCCATATTGGTTCACCCCTTATCTACCCAAGCTCAAGATGATCATGCAAGCTTAACGGTTCCAGCTTGACGAACTCTTCTTTTTCGATGTAATCGGTATAGCTCATTTGGTTGCCCGGGAAGTTTCTCATCTTCCAACCTGCCATATTGCGGTTGCCGCCATACAGCGGATCGGCGTATGCGCCTTCCATCGTGAGATTGAGGAACATCGCGAAAAAGTTCGTGGCAGGAAAATCTTTAATCCCCGTTTCGTTCTTCTCAAACGCCGTCAGTACGGCATCTTGTTCCTCTGGTGCTATCTCCGCGAAAGGCTTCTGGTATTTCGTATTGCTGTACTGGTTCATGGCTTCTAATCCGAGCAGAATTAATTCGTTGCGTTTAAATATCAACTGATAACCCTGCGTTTCTTCCGCCTTGTAGTAAGGTGGAAGCATGTAGTCCCGCGCATTATAGCCGTATTGGCTGACCATCTGATGGTCCATGAAAAACGCGACCCCAAGCTCCTTGGCGCCTGGACCCGAATCGTCCGCAGGGAATATCCGCTCAGCGGCCGCTTCGGCGGTCGTAAACTGGTCTTGACTGAAAAACATTAACGCTTGGTTATAGTCTTTGTTCTCCGCAGCCGTTCCCGACTTGCCCGGTTCCGCGGTCTCATCCTTGTCGGTTTGTTTGACATTAGCGCCAACCAGACCGCCGATCACTCCGCCTAGCACTACCCCGCCAAGTGCCGTACCTGAATATTTAAGGAACCTTCGCCGGGATTCGTCTTGCGGTTGATTGGGTTTATCGTTCGCCATAATCATTATCTCCTCGCTACCCGATTTAGTAGGTTTTCTAATTTTCTTCCAATGGAACATAAATTATTCATGAAATATTCCAATTGAGGAAACAGCAAAAAAAACCGCACTATTAGTTGTATCAATAGGCGGTTTGTTAAAGACCATATAAAGATAGACTGCCCGGCATAACCGACAGTCTATCTCTTTTCTGAAACTATGTTAATACGTTCACCGGCGAACCGGCCAAATAAGCTTCGATATCTTCTACGATGCCCTTGTAGAAACCGCGGTACGCCGCTTCCGTTACGTAACCGATATGCGGAGTTGCAAGGACATTCGGGAGCAAGCGAAACGAATCGTCTTGAGGCAGCGGTTCCTGCTCGAATACGTCGATCCCGGCTCCGGCGATTTTGCCGCTTCGAAGGGCTCCCAGCAAGGCCTCCCGTTCCACAATAGGGCCGCGCGAGGTATTGATAAGAAATGCTGTCGGTCGCATCCGTTCAAGCTCTTTTGCACCGATCAAGCCTCGAGTACGATCTCCCAACACCAAGTGTATCGATACGATATCGCTGTTCTCCAGTAGCTCTTCCTTGGAGGCGGCCATCGTAACTCCGGCAGCGGCCGCTTTCTCGGCCGTCAGGTTCTGGCTCCATGCCATAACCTCCATGCCAAAGGCTTGTCCGATCCGCGCTACATTGGTTCCGATATGGCCAAGCCCCAATAACCCCAGCGTCTTTCCGTGAAGGTCGACGCCAATCGTACTTTGCCAGCCGCCGTTTCTGACCGCTTCATTCTCAGTAACCAGCTTTCTGGCTAGACCAAGAATAAGCGCCCAAGTCAGCTCGGTAGTCCCCTCGCCTCCGCCTTTTGTGCCGCATACCGTAATCCTTTGTTCTGAAGCTGCTGCCAGATCAATCGAAGCATTACGCATGCCGGTTGTTACAAGAAGCTTCAACTTAGGCAGGCGCTGCAGAAGCTCCTTGCGGAATGGCGTTCTTTCCCGCATGATGACAACGATCTCACAATCCTGTATGGCAGCGATTAGCTCTTCCTGATCCTCGAAATGATGATTGTATACTTTAATCTCAACACGGTCCTTAACAGAAGACCAATTAGCCATGCTCAAGGAAACATTCTGGTAATCATCCAATACGGCGCATTTCATTTGTTGTTCTCTTCCTTCCCTAAGAAAGCAAAACAGCAAGCTCCTTACCCGCTATTCTGGGGGAGCTTGCTGCCATTTCTCTCAATTATTTCGCTTGGATATAACCTTCCGCTTTAAGAAGCTCGGCGATCAATACCGCACCGCCGGCTGCGCCGCGAAGCGTGTTATGCGACAGGCCTACGAATTTGTAATCGTACAGGGAGTCTTCGCGAAGACGGCCAGCCGATACGCCCATACCGTTCTCGATGTTGCGATCGAGATTCGTTTGCGGTCTGTTCTCTTCTTCGAAGTAAGTGATGAATTGCTTAGGTGCGCTTGGCAATTCCAATTCTTGCGGACGGCCTTTGTATGCGGACCAACGAGCAAGAATCTCTTCCTTCGAAGGTTTGTTCTCGAACTTCACGAATACGGTTGCCAGGTGGCCGTCCGTAACCGGAACGCGGATACATTGCGTCGTAATAAGCGGGGAGCTGGCTTTTACCACTTCGCCATTCTCAACGCTGCCCCAAATGCGAAGCGGCTCTTGCTCGCTTTTCTCTTCTTCGCCGCCGATGTAAGGAATAACGTTGTCCAGCATTTCCGGCCAATCCGTAAAGTTCTTGCCAGCACCGGAGATCGCTTGGTAAGTGGAAGCGACAACCGTTGTCGGGTTAAATTCACGCAAAGCGTGAAGAGCCGGCACGTAGCTTTGAATCGAGCAGTTAGGTTTAACGGCAATAAAACCGGTTGTAGTACCCAGACGTTTTCTTTGCGCTTCAATCACTTCAAGATGCTCCGGGTTGATCTCCGGAATAACCATTGGAACGTCAGCCGTCCAGCGGTGAGCCGAGTTGTTCGATACAACCGGAGTGCCTGTTTTGGCATACGCTTCTTCAAGCGCCTGGATCTCTTTCTTCGGCATATCCACCGCGCAGAATACGAAATCTACGCCAGCGGCAACCTCTTCGACTTTCGAAGCATCCTGCACGATGATAGATTTAACGGCTTCAGGAATTGGCGTATCCAGCTTCCATCTATTTTGAACAGATTCGACATACGTTTTGCCCGCAGAGCCTGCGCTTGCCGCAATCGCGGTTACTTCAAACCAAGGATGCTGGTCCAGCAATTGCATGAAACGCTGACCAACCATGCCTGTTCCACCAACAATACCAACTTTAAGTTTTTGTGACATAAGTTTTTTCAAATCCTCTCAGTCTGATTTTGCATCCCGTACCTTACATGTATGCGGTATATCTCGTTTTGCTTGCTATGAAATAAAAAAATCCCACCCCCAAGACCGTAGTCTCAGGGACGAGATTGGAATACTCGTGGTACCACCCTAAATTCGCGGATATGTCACCATATCTGCCTCTTCGAGTACGGCATGATTAAGCATGCTTATACTCTAGCTCTATAACAGGAGCTCCCGTCGCACCATCCCCTATATGCCGGTTCCGATGCGCTGCTCAGAGTCTTTCTTCAATAAATAACTCTTTACTCCTTTTCAGCGTACCGGAGCTCTCTGGGAAAGAATTGATTTACCTACTCGTCTCGTCATTGCATTTCATATTGCAGTTATAATAACAAAAAACGAACTTTACGTAAACCCATTTCCGCAAAAAAATTAAGCGGTTCGAACCAGTTTGCGATCCAGCTTTTTATAGGCTTTAAGGTAGACCCATGCCGCGTTTAACAGCAGGATTGCCCCCGTCGTGAAAAACACGGCCCGAATGCCCATCCATGCGGCGATCTGCCCGCCAAGGACGGAACCGATAAAGACGCCAAGGTAACCGGCTGACATGCTGAAACCGAATATTCGGCCTGTCAGAGCATCCGGCGTTATCTTTTTGAGCAAAATGTTGACCGACGGATTAAGTCCTCCTGCCGCCAATCCCAGCAAGAAACGAAGCACCATAAGCTCCCATGGTTGATGGACTAAAGCCTGCGGTATAAACAGCAGTCCGGCAACGATTAGCGAGATAAGGATAACTTTGTGTGCCCCAATCTTATCGGATAACCTGCCTAGCCTTGGCGCGGCAACGATATTCGCAAGCCCTGAAGAGGAGAATATGAATCCCGCAAGGAGCGCGACATGTTCGGCGTTGTTCGTTAAGCTTGTTACATACACGGTTAGTACCGGTTCAATCGAATACATGGCCAGCGTCAATGCAAAATACGTTACGAACAAGGTGAGGGTCAAGCTTTTCTCGGGAATACTGCCCCATACTTCTTTCATGGTTTGCGCTTTTTTATCCACGCGGACGAAATTCTCTTTCACGAATAACAGCGTGGTAACAAAGGCAATCAGCAACAATATGCCGGTAATAAAAAAGATATTTCGCATGCCGAAATGCAGTTCCAAAAAACCGCCAATCGAAGGACCCAGCAAGGAACCGGCTATTCCAGCCGTGGACAAGGTTCCGAGCGCCCAGCCGGCGTGGGCTTTCTCGGTCTGCGTGGCAATCAGCGCCGTACAAGCCGAGGCGTAACCGGTTATAATCCCCTGCAGCAGGCGAAGTCCAATCAGTTCATAAACATTTTGGGCGAAACCCATCGTAAAAATAACGATCGCCATGCCTAAGCTGGCCCGAAGCAACATCGGTTTGCGTCCGAATTTATCGGCCGCTATTCCCCATATTGGGGAAAATACCGCGGACAGAATAAAGGTAACTCCAAACGCAAAACCCGAATATTGCTCAATCAGCTTGGTATCCGATACGCCGAGATGTTCAATGTAAAGCGGCAATACCGGAGCAATCTGACTCATGCCGATGCTTGCGACAAACACGCCGAACCAGCAGACGAACAGGTTTCTTTTCCATATTGGCATCCCTGTCAGCCCCTTCCGTTCTGTATCTCGAATGATGAAAGGAAGCTTTATGCCAGCGACGAGATCCATTCCTGAACGGTAGTGACTTCTGCCTGGCGAGGAAATACTTTCTCGGTGAGGACGCGATGCACTTCAGGATCCGCATCGAGGCAAGCATCCTTCAGTACGGTAACGGCGTAATCCTTGTCTGCCGCTTCACGCACCGTAGACAAGACAACGCCGCTAGTCGAAATCCCGCAAATAACCAGATTCTCAATCTGTTTAGCACGTAGAATAACTTCCAGATTGCTGCCGGCAAAAGCGCTGATCCGGAACTTGGTTACAACCGGCTCGCCGGGCAAAGGTTTTACGAATTCGTGAATTTGCGTTGCTTCATCATGAATGGTCATCCCTCCATGCTTAGTAAATGCGGAGAAGGCTTTATTGCGGGGACTCACTTCCGGATATCCTTCATTGAACCCAACCCGGACAAATATAACCGGTATGTCATTCGCTCTTGCGGCATCGAGTGCCTCCCGGAAAGGCTGAAGAACTTCCATGTTATCCGCAAACCGCGATACGATTCCATTTTGCAAATCCATAATCAAAAATGCCGTGTTTTGTTTTGTGCTCATTGCTTGTGCACACTCCTTCTTACTGTGATATTATTAAGCGGAGAACTCTCCTCTTGATATTAAACGGAGATGTCTCCGTTTGTCAACCGACGCACGTTACCAAGGGAATTACGAACAGGAAGTGAATCCTCCATGAATGAAGAAGAAACCGTCTCTTTGCCGAAACCCGAACGACGGGATGCGGCAGAAAATCGCCAACGTATTCTAAATGCAGCTCTTCGCTTATTCGAGAGGCATGGCGTTGAACAAGTCAGCATGAATCAAATCGCTATGGAAGCCCAGATCGGGCCTGGCACTTTATATCGCCGATACCGCAACAAGAGCGAACTTTGCCTTGATCTAATGAAAGATAATCTTGTCCAATTGTTCGAAGATATTTACGCTTACCTGGAAGACAATCACGGTGATTCCCCAAGCTCCAGATTAAGAGGAATACTTGCTTTGTTTATGGGCTTTAGGGAAAAGAAAGCACAATTGCTGCGCGGCGTCGAGGAATCGTCTTCTTCCAATCGGCCAACCTCCCGGACGAAAGGGCCGCTTTACCACGAATTGCACGAGATTCTAGTTCAGCTGTTTGATGAGATGCATGCTTTCTCCGGACGTTCAGGATCAAATAGCGTATTCCGCGCCGATATGCTCTTGAACGGGATCAGCAGCGATGCTTATTGGTTCCAACGGGAAGTCCGCGAATATACGCCGGATGAAATTTTGGAGCATTTATGCGCTACGTTTATAGCCGAATCATGAAAACGCAAAACCAGCAGTTCTCCTTGAACCTAAAGGAAACCTGCTGGTTTTATCATTATTGGTTATAAACGGACTAACGGCTTGGAAGCAGGCCCTTCCATTACTTCACCCGTATAAGAAAACCGGGAGCCATGGCAAGGGCAATCCCAAGTCCGATCCCCGTTGTTCCACTCCACCTCGCACCCCATATGCGTGCAAGTCGTATCAAGGAGAAAGAGCTGTCCGTCCTTGTCCCGATAAGCTCCCGCCCTGCGGCCATGAAGGTCAACGACGCTGCCTTCATCCTTGTCCAGCTGTTCCGGACGTTTCTTGATAAACTCGAGTTTCCCGCTAATGAGGTGTTTGGCGACATCGGCATTATCCGCTAGCAGCTTGCCAACGGTCTTCCATGACAAGGAACGCGATGGCGAGAATAACTCCGCATACGGATTTTCCCTCTCCAGAATAAGATCCCGGATCATGAGGGCTGCCGCCGTCCCGTTTGTCATTCCCCATTTACGGTAACCGCTTGCGATAAACACATTTGGATGGGTTTTTTTGATTCGCCCGATAAAAGGAAGCTTGTCCCCCGTTACGAGATCCTGCGCGGACCAACGGTAAATGATTTTTTCCAAGTTAAATTGATTCTCCGCAAATTTCCTTAGCTCTTCGTAATGATTAATGGTGCAAATGCCTTGTCCCGTCTTATGGCTCTGCCCCCCTACAAGGAGGAGTTTATGATGATCGTCAATCGGGGCGCAACGGATGGATCGTTTCGGATCTTCCGCGCTTAGATACATTCCCCCCGGATACTCGTCATGAGTTTGCAAACCAAGTACATAGGAACGATCCGCATGCATCCGCGCGAAATAAAAGCCCTCCCCGTCATAGAACGGAAAATGCGTGCAGGAAACGACGTATTTGGCATTCACGCGATGACCGCCCAAGGTCATGACCTTGGGCGTATCGACAAATTCCACGTCTACGGCTGTCGTATGCTCATAAATCTGGCCGCCGTTCTTCACGAATTCCCGTGCAAGCTTCCATAAATATTGAAGCGGATGGAACTGGGCTTGACCATCCATTCGTACAGCTCCAAACATCGGCAGCGATAGTGGCATACGGTCCAAATACGCTCCCGGTATGCCTAAGGCTTCGTAAGCTTTTGCTTCCTTTTCCACCTTGACGATATAGTCCACATGATGGGTATATACGTAGGCATCTTGCTTGGAATAACCGCATTCGATCTGATAGTTCTCAATCGTCTCCTCGATGAAAGCCATCGCATCTTTGGACGCTTGATAATATAGCGCAGCTTTCTCTTTCCCTTCAGTCCGAATGAGCTCGTCAAATATCAAATCATGCTGCGCGGTGATTTTGGCAGTCGTATGAGCGGTTGTACCGTTCAATACGACTCCGGCTTCCAGAAGAGTAACCCGCAAACCTTCCCGGCTTAATAAATAAGCTGTCGTAATGCCGGATATCCCGCCTCCAACAACAACCACGTCTGCTTCAGCGTCTTGTTCCAGCTTTGGGAACAATGGACGTTCCTGCTGCGAAGCTGTCCAGAACGACTCGGGAAACTGCGGCAGCTCTTTATGGTAAGGCATCCTCATGCTCCTCTCGTTGGCAAATCCTGTTTCTTAATTTGCGTGGGCGAGGAGAAATTTATGTGGTTATGCGTTGATGCCGGATTGACCGGATTGACCGGATCGACGCCCGTCGCGTAACCGCAACAGCAGGAGTGATCCCGCTATAATAATAAGCCCGCTTATGACATAGACCCCGTGCAAATGAACCGCGTTCTTTAGAACACCGGACAATAACATGCCAATCACCATCATTCCCATAAATACGGGCATAATTGC
Source organism: Paenibacillus glycanilyticus (assembly GCF_030161375.1). GTDB lineage: Bacteria > Bacillota > Bacilli > Paenibacillales > Paenibacillaceae > Pristimantibacillus > Pristimantibacillus glycanilyticus_B. Next base: position 6,758 of record NZ_BSSQ01000019.1, on the reverse strand, counting down.
GCCAGAAACACGTCCCATAAAAGCCATTTCCGTATTGCTGATCATTAACGTCTGGATGCCGCCTTGAATGGCCGGATAGACGAAGCCGCTAATGATTAACAGGGCGATCGTCAGCCAGATCATTGTCGATGTCCCGATCCCGATCGTACAGACCGCCGTGATGAGCAGCCCGGCCATAAACATATGCTGCGGCTTCCATTTCTTTGCAAACCCCATCATTGCAATGCCGCCTATTAACATCGCGGCTCCGTTCGTCATGACGAGCCACTGCAGAAAGGACTTATCTTGGCCTAACTGTTCTACGGCGATAAAGATTTGAAGCGGCTGCGTAAGACCGGAAGCAAAACCTACCACGGCAAAACTTAAGCAAAGGGTGCGCAAAGCCATATTCGACCATACATAACTTAAACCGGCTTTTAATTCGTTCATGAAGCTGCTGCCTGTTGCCTTGCGCTCAGCATCCGAATCCTTCGGCAGTGTTCCCAGGATGATCGAAGAACCGAAGAACAAGACCGCGGTAAGAATAAGCGAGACATGAATGCCAAGCTTCAAGAAAATAATAGTACCGACTACCGGTCCCAGAACCATAAAGATCGCGACCAATGTCTGCGATATGGCCATGACAGGCTGCAGTTGCTCCGCGGGCACGTGACGTTTATACAGCTTCATGGCGGAAGGCTGAGACAATTGAGACAAGCTGGCGGATACAAAGGATCCGAGCAATAGCGCCATCCACCCTCCATTCATTAGCGCAATCATAACAACAACGACAGATACGGCGGACAGAAAATCACTCCCTACCATCGTTCGCTTTGGCCGCCATCTGTCAGCCAGTGTCCCGCCAATTAGGGCGAATAGAAAGATCGGCGCAAATTCGGCTACGGAAATAAGCGATACATACAGCGGATCATTGTGCGTTAAATCCGTCACATAGAGCAAGACGGCATAATTTCGGATCCATATTCCGAGATGCAGCAGCACCCTGGAACAGATAATGGTTCGAACATAACGATTGGACAACATTTTCAAATACCTCGGTTTCATTGAATTTTTGATGCTCATCGATGATTGTAGCTTGAATCTACTTGTTTACTAATTTAGTAATTTACTAAATAACTTCTGTTAGTTTAAATCGTAACTCCCGCCCAAGTCAATTAAAAAAAACTTTCTCCCTACCTGTCACAAATCCGATTCGTTAATTGTCTTAGATATCGAAAGCAACACAATACGATACAAATTGGAGGAATTTCCTATGAAATTACGTTTAGATCACCGTTCCGCTAACCCCGCTGCTATGCAAGCTTTGATGAAGCTCGAAGGTACTGCCCAACAGTTGAACCCGGATAAAACACTGTACGAATTGATTAAAATCCGCGCATCCCAAATTAACGGCTGTGCCTTCTGTCTGGATATGCATACGACTGACGCACGCAAGCTTGGCGAATCCGATCAGCGAATCAACCTGGTCGCCGTCTGGAAAGAAGCGCCGCAATTCACGGAAAGAGAACGCGCTGCCCTTCTTCTGACCGAATCACTGACACTTGTAGCGACAGCCGGCGTGCCGCAGGATGTTTACGAAGAAGTTCGGAAGCATTTCGACGAGGAGCAATACGTGGGATTAATCATTGCGATTAACGCGATCAACAGCTGGAACCGGATCGCAATCGCAACGGGCATGTTCCCCGGCTGCTACGAGAACTAAGAGCTAGCGAATACAGCAAGAAACCACTCCTCCTTCGCGAGGGTGGTTTCTTGCTGCTTGCTTTGTTATGATCATTTTAGCTAATAAATGGGAGGTTGATGTCGTGACATCAAGTTATGCGGCATACGAAGTTGAACAACTATACCGGGATTATAAGCCTCTGCTTATCTCGATTGCCTACCGGATGCTTGGTTCGATGAGCGAAGCGGAGGATGTGGTCCAGGATGTGTTCGTCACCGTCAGCAAGCTTGATGGAATCGGTATCGAGCATCCGAAGGCTTACTTGGTCAAGCTGCTCACCAACCGTGTATTAAACGTCATGAAATCCGCCCCGCGCCAAAGGGAAAGTTACCCCGGCGAGTGGCTTCCTGAACCGGTCAGCGATTCCGAGCCGGAGTCCTCGCCGCTCGACAATGTCATCCAGCATGAGCAGCTTGGTTATGCCCTTCTAGTTCTGCTGCAGACCTGTACGCCGCCCGAGCGCGCCGTATTTGTGCTTCGGGAATCCTTCGGTTATGAATACGCCGAGATCGCAGCCATGCTGGATAAATCCGAAGCTGCCTGCCGGAAAATATTCAGCCGCGCTTCCGCCAAAGTTGGCCACGCTTCGGTTACGGAGAGCAAAGAATCACTGGATGAGTCGATGTCACAATTCGTGCAATCCTTCTCCCAGGCTATTTATACCGGCAGATTGGAAAATTTCATTCATCTGCTCACCGATGATGCCGTGATGATTACTGACGGCGGCGGAATCGTGCGTTCTGCTCTGAATCCGATTTATGGCGCTGAACGAATCGCTGCTTTTATCGAGGGGATTGCCCGCAAAGGAGCTTTCGAAGGAACGTGGAAGCACGTTTCCGTCAGCGGGCAACAAGGCATCTTGCTTGTTCGCGACAACAAGCCGGTTAAGGTCTATCTGTTCGAGCCGGATGAGGACACGAAGTTGATCCGAGCGGTGTATGTGATTTCCAATCCGGAGAAGTTGACGCGGATTCACGAATAACGATGCAAGGGGCAGTCTCAAAAGGTGATCGCTCACTTTAAAGACGGCTCGCATTAGTAAATAAAGAGTGATTCTTATGAAAATAGTGCTGCATAGGGTTACCCTTGCAGCACTATTTTTGTTCTTGCTCCTTTCTTCAGCAAATTGTGGGCAAGCGAAAGCCACCCGACCTCCAGGCTAACTTTCGGCAAGCCTCGAAGTAGGAATCTGCGGAATCCCCGATTATTTTTTATTTGGCCAAATACACTCTCGGGTTCGTGCATTCGTCGAACCGACAGGGCATGTCCTTCCTCGCTCTTTAATTGTTTCCTTGCTTGTTGTTTGAGTCGAAGATATTCCATGCTGACCTTTATTTCTCGATCCCCTTGGGCCTTTGTACATCTTTCCTTTAGCGGACAGCCCTCGCAAGAGATACTGCGGTAGTTACGCGTAACGATTTCATATCCGCTCTCTGTCGTGCTTTTGCTTTCATAACGGAATAGCAGCTTCTGACCAGCCGCACAGGTCCAGGTATCTTCGCTCTCGTCATAGAGCCAGTTCTCGAACTTACTAATATCTTGTTTCCATGCCCTCGTGTTTTCTTTGTGATAAGTATTGTATTTCACAAGTGCTCGTTGTTCTTCGGACTCCAGATAAGCATAGTTTTCTTCGCTGCCATAACCTGCATCTGCGATGATGGTTCCCGGCAATTGCCCTAATGAGGCTTTTACTTTGTCTAGATGCGGCTTCAGGCAACGTGTATCTGTGGGACGTTGATGAATGCTGTAGCTAAGAATGAATTGATCTTCTGTTCCGATCTGCACGTTATATCCGGGTTTTAATTGTCCATTGCGCATGTGGTCTTCCTTCATGCGCATGAATGTGGCGTCGGTGTCCGTTTTACTAAAGCTGTTCGGCTTCCGAGCGTTTCTTCTTGCCCTTCATATTTTTGCAGGCGAGGCAGAAGATCCCTCCGGACAAGGCGAACAGCTTTCTTTAGCGGTTTGTCCTTCGGCTTTTCTTGAAGCTTGTTTTCTAATTGCTGAACAGCCTGCTCCAGCTTTTCGCTCGTAATGGCTGAAGCTTCTCCGAGCTCTGGAAGGTCCAAGTTATTCAGCACCTGATCTTCCTGTTTCTCTGCTTCTTCAATAGCAGCGAACAAGGTCTGCACCTTTTCTTGCAACTTCATCTTCTGTTTGACGACAGCCTTGCCCCAGACAAACGTGTAACGATTGGCATTGGCTTCGATTTTTGTTCCGTCTAAAAAGTAATGCTCCAACTTTATGTAGTTTTCTTCCTTGAGAAACTGAAGAACTGCCGTGAAGACGGTCTCGAGCACGTCTTTCATGCGCTCAGAACGGAAACGGTTAATGGTACGGAAATCTGGACGTTGCCTAGCAGCCAGCCACATGAACATGATATTCTCACGTACGGCTTTGGCAATTTGGCGAGAGGAGTAGATGCGCTGTGTGTACGCATAGATAACGACTTTCATGAGCATCTTTGGATGATAGCTGTCCCGGCCACCTCCGGGATAAGCTTTGGTGAAGAGCTTCATATCTAAGCGATTGACCGCATCGTTGATGACGCGTACGAGATGATTTTCGGGGATATCTTCTTGCAAGTCCATTGGCAAGGACAGTTGATCCATGTTATATTCTTTGTACATAAAGAAGCCTCTCTTTACTTAGAATGGTTGGGTGGTACCTCCATTTTAACAAGGGTTGGCTTCTTTTTGTTTGAGCATTTCATGAACAGGTTAAAGGCAGACGGAGCATTAAATGATTCTGGAGAAGCGTCAGCGGTCGCTTTTGCTCAGGGATTCCTACCTTACCTCATTGATTAAAGGGAATCCCTGAGCAATGGCGATTGGAAGAACATTTAATGCGCAGGCAGCTGGTTTACCTAAAACAAAAAACAGGGGTGTCCCATCGTCATTTTCATGACTTATGGGACACCCCCTTTTTTGTATTGCGCAATGGAGCAATTAGATGTAAAATAACCAAACATCCTACGTTTGTACGTTTGAAAGAGGTGACGCAGATGCTAAAGCAGACAAAACGATTATCGCTTGTAGAACAAGTCGCTGAACAGATTGAAAGCCTGATCTCTTCCGGCAATTGGCCTGTTGGCAGCAAGATCCCGGCCGAGCCGGAGCTTATGGAACAGCTTCAAGTGAGCCGCAACACCCTAAGGGAAGCGATTCGCGCCTTAACGCATGCCGGGTTGTTAAAGACAAGACAAGGCGACGGGACTTATGTCAGCTCATCCAGTGCGCTTGGACCGGTCCTGAAGAAACGAATCTTGCGCTCCGGCTGGCTGGAGACGCTGGAAGTCAGACATGCCCTCGAGAAAGAGGCGGCAAGTCTATCGGCAGAGCGGCGGGACGAGGACGATCTGGAACGGATGGCTTATTGCCTCGAACAGAGCAAGATCGCCATTCTTGCCGGAGAAGCCGACCTCTATGCCCGCTGGGATGTAGAGTTCCACCAGGCTATATTCGCTTCCTCTCGCAACGGACTTCTTATAGAGCTGTATGATTACATTTCGGATAGTGTGCAGCCGATACTCGTGGATATGTTTCATGATGTCCCTTTTCACTCGTTCCACGATAACCACACTCAGTTGCTTGAGGCAATAAGGAAACAAGACAGCGAAATGGCTGTAGAGATGGTTCAGCAGTATATTCGGGAAACGCAAGAGCATTTCAAGAATCAAAACATCACCGGAGGACATAAGCAACATGGAGAAGACGAATTCCTTAACCAAATCAGAACTTAAAAAAGCTTCGGGATTGCTTCTGGCGATCAGCATTATATTTGTGGCCGCCAATCTAAGAGCCCCCATTACTTCCGTTGGACCGTTAGTCAGCTACATCCGGGAATCAACCGGCATTTCCAATTCCGTTGCCGGGTTGCTGACGACCGTGCCTTTGCTCGCCTTTACCTTTATGTCTCCTTTCGCCCCGCAGCTTGCACGGCGATACGGCGTCGAAAGGGTTATTTTGACCGCATTGATAGTGATCGGAATCGGGACCCTATGCCGAACGCTATCCAGTTCCGCTGCCTTATTTGGAGGTACGGTTCTAATCGGCTTGTCCATTGCCGTCTGCAACGTCCTTATTCCCAGTCTTGTCAAACGAGATTTCTCCGGCAAAATCGGTCTAATGACCGGCGTCTATTCGGTCTCGATGAACTTCTGCGGAGCACTGGCATCGGGAATCAGCGTGCCGCTTGCCCGTGACGCGGGATTGGGCTGGCAAGGCGCTCTTAGCTGCTGGCTGATCTTGACAGCCTTAGGCATTCTTTTCTGGCTACCAAGAATGAGACATTCGCGCCTGACGAATGCGGAGCAAGCGCAGGTCAACACGGCTACTCCCGTTGTTAAGCCATGGCGCTCCCCCCTTGCTTGGCAAGTCACCCTATTTATGGGTCTGCAATCGTTTATCTTTTATAATTTGGTTGCCTGGCTGCCGGAAATCTTGAACAGCCGGGGCATGTCGGATGACTCCGCGGGCTGGATGCTGTCGCTAATTCAATTCTCGATGCTGCCTTTTACTTTTGTCATCCCGATTATTGCGAGCCGGATGCAGTCCCAGCGGCTTCTCGTCATAATTACGACGTTGCTATATGTAATCGGAATTGGCGGGCTTATGCTGGATGGCAATCATTTAGTACCTCTATGGTCCGTTTTGATCGGGATCGCCGGGGCGGGTTCCTTCAGTCTAGCCATGTTGTTCTTCACTTTGCGCACCCGTACAACCCATGCCGCCGCGCAACTGTCCGGCATGGCGCAATCGGTTGGTTATCTTCTCGCCGCCGTTGGTCCGCTTGTGTTCGGAATGATTCATGACGTTACGGGCCATTGGACGGTATCCATTGCCATGCTTATCGCAGCAAGCTTCCTCATATTTATGTTTGGCATGGGCGCTGCGCGCAACCGATATGTCGGTGACGTTTAGGCAAGGGCCCTGGCATTAGAATGTGCAGGTTGTTGATTATCCAAAAAAAAAGGGCTATCCCATCGTCATATTAAGGGACTGACCCCATAGAGTGAGACAAATTAAAACACCTT
>NZ_BSSQ01000018.1 GCF_030161375.1 Paenibacillus glycanilyticus | reverse complement strand
AAACTTAAGGAATTCAAACTTTCGCATCCAGTTTTCAAGATACAAACGGGAACCCACCTCTTTAGGTGGTTTTTTTGTTTTTAGCATGATTATGGCTACAGACGATGTTCAAATTAGCTAATATTTTTGCAATCTTCTAATTATTACATGCTATAATAGCAGAACGTTTTGTAATAGCGACTGATCATACAACCCGGGAGTTGATTGGTATGAAGCCAAACGTTTTGTTAATCACCGTGGATCAAATGAGGGGAGATTGCTTGCACTATCTGGGGCATCCTGTTATTCAGACTCCCAACCTAGACAATCTAGCTAGAGGCGGAGTAACCTTTACGAACGCTTATACGGCAACGCCTTCCTGCGTTCCCGCCAGGGCTGCAATGATGACGGGAATGAAGCAACGGAATCATGGCAGGGTTGGGTACAAGGATAAGGTGCCGTGGAACTACGAGCATACGCTTGCAGGAGAATTTGCTGGAGCCGGCTATCATACGCAATGTATCGGCAAAATGCATGTATATCCAACGCGCAATTTATGCGGCTTCCACAATGTTGTTCTGCATGACGGCTATATGCATTACAATCGCGACCGCTCGGCTACGACCCCACTGGGATGGTGGGATCAATGCGACGATTACGTCAATTGGCTCCGTGACAAAGCGGGAGCGCGGCATGACATCATGGACCATGGGTTGGATTGCAACTCCTCCACAGTCGCGAGGCCGTGGCATTTGGATGAATCTTTGCATCCGACGAATTGGGCTGTGACGCAATCGATTGATTTTCTGCGAAGAAGGGATCCAAGCAAGCCGTTTTTCTTATGGACTTCGTTTGTTCGTCCTCATCCTCCGCTTGATCCGCCGCAGGCGTTTCTCGACCTGTATGAAGGTATTGAGCTGCCGCAACCGCCGATTGGGGATTGGGCTGACATACACGATAGGAACCGCGAAGGACTGAGTCCAACAACATTCCGGGGAATCGTGCATGAACGAATGCGCCAAAAAGCATTGGCTGCTTATTATGCGTTAATCACCCACATCGATAATCAAATCGGGCGTCTGTTAAATGCCTTATTCGAATACGGCGTACGAAAGAATACCATTATTATGTTCACATCCGATCATGGAGATCTCATGGGCGATCATTGTCTATATCAAAAGCGATTACCCTATGAAGGAAGCGCCAAAGTACCTTTCCTGCTGAACGATCCGACAGGAACACTGGGGCTAGAGACAGGGAAAATGGTTGATCAAGTCGTTGAATTGCAGGATATGATGCCAACGCTACTCCATTCTGCGGGTATAGCGATACCCAATTCCGTCGACGGGATGAGCGTGCTGCCATTATCCAAGTCCGGCGAGGGATCCGAGTGGAGGCCATTTATTCATGGTGAGCATGCCATGGATGAGCTCTCCTATCACTATTTAACAGACGGCAAACAGAAGTACATTTGGTTCTCGCAGACGGGAGAAGAACAATTGTTCAATCTGACGGAAGACCCTCAAGAGCTCAGTAACTTAGCCAACAAGCCGCATCATCAAGAATTAATGGGAATGTGGCGCAGCCGGCTTATCGGTGAGCTTCAGGGCAGGGAAGAAGGCTATACAGACGGTATTAAGCTCATCATAGGACAAACACCACAAGCCTGCTTAAGCCCTCTAATGTAAAGCTAGAAATACAATATTGTAAGCCCTTCCAAAAGGAGAGACGCCAGTGACTAATCTATTTCCGCTTATTACGGCCCACAGCGGCTGCATGAATACGCCTGATAATTCCCTTTTATCCGTTCAAACCGGACTACTCCTCGGAGCGGACATTATTGAGGAAGATGTGTTAGTGACAAAGGATGGCATTCCGGTGCTTGCGCATGACGATAAGCGGACAATGCCCAGTGGGCGGGAGTTTACAATCTCAGAGCTCTCTTACGAGGAGATTGCCGAGCTGCAACTCCAGGCTGATCGTGACGAACAAGGGGACACGCCTCGCCTATGCCGGCTGGAAGAGATGCTGCCGCTGATTAAGGCGTCCGGCAAAATGGCAAATTTGGACCTGAAAGCGGATGATTGTATAGAAGCTGTCGCCAAATTTGCGAGCAAGCATGGAGTGCTCGAGCACGTTTTTCTATCTGGCTGCGAAACGGAGCGAGCTCTAAAAGCCCAATCCTATCCCGAATTAAAAAAGCTGCTTAACGCGAAATCCGATCTTTTTGTAACCATGAAATATGAAGCTGCTGTCGTTCAGACTTGCAAGGATGCGCTCGAAGCTTCTTGCTTCGGTATAAACATCAACTATAAGTTCGTGAGACCGGAGCTTGTTGAATATGCCTCGTCCAAAGGACTTCCCGTCTACGTATGGACCGTAAATGAAGAAGCGTTGATGGAGGATTTTATCGGCATGGGCATTGCCTCTATAACGACTCGCAATGTAGAAGAGCTTGTACGATTGAAGCGAAGGATGTTGGAGGTCGAATAAAAGGTTTGCATACATCGCCAGGGCTTATGAGCTCTGGCGATGTATTTATATGAATACTGCTTAGCAATTGCCCTTGCAGTTATTGTAGATGGCCTCGGCTTCCCGCAAACAGTCTTGTGCCGGTCTACCCCTGAGTCTGCAAGCAACGATGTATTGGGAGTATGCAAGGCGGCATAACGGGATCTTGATAAAGCAAGGCACATTAATCGAGGCTGACTTTCTTGCGTTGAATTGAATCAATTCGCGGTTTAACTTGCGGAAGACCACGGCCAATGCAGGACTTAGCTCATTTAATTTGGCGCGGTCATAGACTTTGAATGGCTGCTTGGCGCTTGTGGTTGCAGATTTGCAATCGCAGTTGCATGATTTGGGCTTAACGCTGCTCGAAGCAATAACTAGTGGTTTGCCGTTCAAGGAGATCTGAAGCAAGCCGTTTAAGCTGCCTTTTGGAACGCGTTGGGTCTCGACGATATTAACCTCTAGGATGCCTTGTTTGGTTCGTACTTCAGCGTCTGCGGAGAATATCGCCGTATTTCCGACTTTTTTGAAAATTACGCTCATGTTCGAATCCTCCTCTTATGATCCATCTGCCCTTTGTTTCATATATGAAGGATACGGATCACAAGGAGACCGTCTATTAGCCTAATTATGCAGATAAAGCCATTGCCCGCGGAAAAAGGTTAAAACTCACCGTAGACGGATCTACCTGCGAGCGCTACACTAGGGAAGGCAACAGAGAAAATACTTAGTGGGAGCTTGTAACGTGACCTTATCAGACACTACTCCATCATGGAAAAAACTTAGTCTTTATGCCGTAACATGGCCGATCTTCGTAGACTCCGTGCTACGGATGATGCTGGGCACCGTAGACGTGTTTATGTTAAGCCGAATTTCCGATAAGGCTACGGGGGCAGTTGGCTTAGCTAACGAAATTATTTATTTCTGCATTCTGATGTTCGGCTTTGTTGGGGTAGGCACCAGCGTTGTAGTCTCCCAATATATCGGGGCCGGGCGGAAGGAAGAAGCGAGCCGTATTTCGGCGCTGGCGATCTCGATGAATCTTATTTTCGGAATTCTCGTCAGTATCGCGCTTGTCGGTTTTGGAGAGTCGCTCCTGCATCTTCTTCACTTAAATCCCGAGCAAATTGAAATTGCCAGCCATTATTTGAGGATCATTGGCGGTTTTATATGGGTCGAGGCGCTTTCTTATGCGGTTTCATCGGTTATTCGCTCAAGAGGGAACACGAAGGGCGTTATGTTTGTAACGCTAGGCGTCAATATGGTTCATATCGCGGGGAATTACTTGCTTATTTTCGGTAACCTGGGTTTTCCCGAATGGGGGATTACGGGAGCGGCTATTTCAACGGTCGTTAGCCGTTTGCTGGGCATTATCGTTTTATTTATTCTGTTGTACCGTACGGTACGGATTCGCCGCAAGGATTACGTAACCTGGAACGGTTCTTATGCCAAACAGATCTTGAGCATCGGTTTGCCTGCCGCAGGGGAGCATATCTCTTGGCAATCGCAGTACTTGATGATTATTAGCTTCGTTAATATGATTGGAATAACGGCATTAAATACGCATGTTTATGTGATGAACATATCGAATTACTTTATGGCGCTTGGGCTCGCCATCGGGGTGGGGACGGAAATCATCGTCGGACAGATGGTGGGAGCCGGAGAGATGAAAGCGGCCTACCGGAGGCTAATGAGAAGCTTGAAATTCAGCTTCTTGTTCACATTAGCTATCGTGGGCGTGGCCGTTATATTCCGGCATCAGCTGATGGGCATGTTCACGAAGGACCCGGAGATTATTGCGGCAGGGGCCGGGATTTTCCTGCTGTCTATCGTGCTTGAACCGGGCCGGACGTTTAATACGGTCGTCATCAATTCGCTCCGTGCCGCCGGGGACGCGCGCTTCCCTGTATTGGCAGGCGTCATTTCCATGTGGGGAGTTTCCGTACCGCTTGCTTATTTGCTTGGCATTCATTTCGGAATCGGCCTGCTAGGCATATGGATTGCCTTTACGGTGGATGAATGGCTGCGCGGGCTGATGATGCTCCTTCGTTGGAGAAGCCGTGTCTGGGAAAAGAAAGCGCTGGTGAAGCCGGCTTCCGCTTCGGATCACGGGGCGGGCATACAGGCTTAAACTAGAAAGAGCACTGGAAGGAATCCCTTCCGGTGCTCTTTCTAGTTTAAGTCTCCAACCTTGCTGCCATTCATTGCTTCCGCCGAAATTTCCCTCCCGATAATCGATTATGGAGGAACCCTGCGTAATAAATGGGAAGCTGCAGGCTTTGTTTGAATACTCGGGGAGAAGCAACCTGCTTGAACACTTCTTTGCCAGGTATGGCATTAGCTTCGATGATCCATATATGGGACTGACGGTCAATGCCGAAATCTAGTCCAAGCTCGACCAGCCGTTTGTGGTAGGACTGTTCCAATTGCACGGCGATCTCAAAGGCAAGTTCACGGAGTTTTTTCTCAAGCGCCAATGCCCGCGTATGGCCAAACTGCGTGGATAAGAAAGAGATAATCTCTTTGGCCGTGCCTTCGGTAGCCAGGTTGGAAGTAATATTGCCTGCTTTTCCTAGACGTACGCCCATCCCGGTGAGATACCATTGTCCAAGCGAGTTTTTCTGAATGAGTACGCGAATATCGTAGACTCTGTTCGTAGAGTCGGTTATATTGACCCATTTTTGCACGAGGTAATTTCTACTGCCGCGAAGCTCAGCGAGCTTCCCATGCAATCCCTCTTTGGATAAGGGGATTCGCTTCCTTTTATTTTCCTCTATCACGTATTTTCCATTCGTATAGGTTAGCTTTAATATCCCTTTTCCTTTATGGGTGCCAATAGGTTTAAGAATGAGTTTATTATATTTATGCAGCATCGTATGCACGGCTTGATTATGGCTTAACAGCAGAGTAGGGATGAGGTAGGGACGTAGCCTGCTATTTACGAAGAGCTTTTTATGAATGTTCCACTTATCGCTCTCCAGCCAATCTCCGACAAAAGGGATGCCGGCCTGTTCTTTCACTTGCCTGGCTTCCCGGAGCATTCGGCCGCTATAGATGCCACGGTCATAGATTAGAGCAGGGTACGGGGAATTGGGCTCATAGCGCCAATGATTATTCTCATATACCCATCCGGCAATGGTTCGGTATCTGTGATTGACTTTGCCGGGGTTGAATAAGATCAACTTGTCGAATCCGGCTCCCCGAATAGCCTTAGCTTGCCATTTGAATACTCCCGTATTCATCCGATCCCACATGATTCCGAGCGTTGCCACAAATAAAGCCTCCCCTCCTTGATATTCTTTTTATTGTATGAATCCATAAGGAAAAGGACACAAAGCCCAATTATGATCGGCCAAGCAACACGAAAGAAGACAAATAATAGACTAATGCATAGCTGATTCGAATGGGAGGAAAGTAGCTTAACCATGATCAAAATTCGCAGTCGTTCCTCTCTGCCGTCCGATACGGTCCTGGTCGCTCCGTCATTTCTTAGGAAATGGAATGTAGGTCCCAATCAAAGCCTGCTTCTCCAATTCGGCATTACGGCCTTTTCAGTCAAATTGAATACCTCCGAGCAAGCGCAACAAGGCCAAATGATCATTTCCGATGCCTGCATGAACCAATTAAAGATACCGGCAGAGGGACAATTCCAAGTCCGCAAGGATGGCAATAAGCTCATCATAGGTCCTTATATCGGGCTTCTGGTTGATAAAATAAAAGGCAAGCTGCCCTATAAAAATCTACTTCATTACGCGAAGATGTACCCGCACATAAACGGCGCGTTAATCGCATTTTCCTCGGATGACCTGAATCCTCGGACGAAGACCATTCGCGGGTTTAGGTATTCGCCCGTAACAAAGACATGGATACAAGGTTCCTACCGATATCCCTCGTCCGTCATTAATAAATCGTTAACCAGTGCGCCGTTAATGCCCCATCTTCGACATAACCTTGGAAGATCCGTATTTAATGATTTTCGGCTGGACAAATGGAGCATGCATAAGCTTCTTTCCCGGAACGCAAGCGTCAGAGCCCATCTGCCCAGAACCATTCTGTACCACAGCCCGCAAGATATTGCCCGCATGTTTGAACAAAGCGATGAGTTATATATGAAGCCGGTGCAAGGATCATTCGGGAGCCATATACTCAAGCTGTCTAAGCAAAATAATCAAATCATCGTGACGCATAAAGGTTCGTTGAAGAAGGTTTTCCGCAATGTGCAGGAGCTGGGTCATTTCCTTCAGCGGAAAACACATCATTCCGGCTACTTAATTCAAGAAAGAATCAAGCTGGTCTCCTCCAAAGAGCGTCTTATTGATTTCCGGCTCATCCTAGTGAAAGACGGGCTGGGGAAATGGAAGCGGATGGGGATTATAGCAAGACTGGGACCTCGCAGATCGATAGTTAGCAACATTTCCAAAGGCGGAACAGCCATGGAAGGGAAACAAACGCTTCGAGGGATTCTGCATAAGGGAGAAGCTGAAGCCGGAGCGACTTGCCGGAGGATGGAAAAAGTGGCCCGAAGTATTGCGAAGCAGCTCGTCTCAGCGGGGCATCATGCCGCTAATTTGGGCTTTGATTTTGCTCTTGATACGCAGAACAAATTATGGATTATCGAGGTCAATCACAATGATCCGAATCATACGATCGCTTTGGATGCAAGGCAGACAGCAATGTTCCACCAAACGATTAAAGCGAATCTGTTATACGCCAAAAAACTAGCAGGCTTCGGCACAAGCCATCCATCGAAAGGAAGGCAGTGATCATGGCGATGTATGTCAAAAAGCTGAATCAGGTAGAGACAAACAGTTTGCACGTAAACCGAGCTTTTTTGCGGAAATTCGCTGCTTCGCCATCAACCGTGAAGGTGCATTTCGGAGCATGGAGCAAACAGCTGAAGGTGAGAGTATCTTCAAGCTTGCCAAGCGATACGATCGGTATTTCGGCGCAATCTCTTGAAGGGTACACCCTTCCTCCCGTGAAATATAAAGTGATGGTCAAGGGAGGGGACGTCCATATTGGTCCCGTGCTGGGCATCGTCGCTATTAAACCAGGGGCTGCAATTACCTTGGACAAAGTAAGAAACTATAACGATTATTTACGTCCTTATCCTTCTATACAGGGCTTAATTTATGTCTGCGGGGCAGACGGTATTTCTACGCGAGCCGGAAAGATTAGCGGATACTATTATTCTCCAACAGGCGCGAAACCCGGTTGGGCTTACGGTACATTTCCGTTGCCATCCGCCTTGTACCGCAGAGCAGCGCTGAACCCGCCTACTTATAAAGCGCTCAAACGCGTGCTGGGCAATCGTCTGTTTAACGGTTATTTCCTTGGCGACCATTTCAATAAGTGGAAATTATGGAGATGGCTTTCCCCAAACGCGGCGATTCGCAAACATCTGCCCCATACGCAAAAGCTGCAGAGCCGCAAAGAGCTGGATGATATGTTATCCCGATATAACGCCGTTTATCTGAAACCTACGATGGAATCGATGGCTAGAGGAATTATTAAAGCGGTTCGTTCAGGTGGGGGCTATCAGTTCATTTATCCCGAAAACAATAAAAAATCCAGTCCATACCGAACGGTATCTGTAGGGGCCAATGAGGTAGCTGGCTATATAGCGAATCTCCTGCGGGAACATCAGTATATTGTCCAGCAAGGGATCGAAATGAAGCGGCAAGGCAGCAGAGGTATTGACTTCAGGGTAATTATGCAAAAAAATGAACATCTTCAGTGGTCCTGCACCGGGGTCATTGCCAGGTTCGGCAAGAAAAACGGCATCGTTACCAACTTCACTTCTGCCGGCTTTGCGTCTAAAGGTTTAAACGCGCTGCAAGGCAGTTATGGCTATAGCCGAAACAAGGCGCTTGCGTTACAACAACGAATGATCGAGATCTGCACGAGAGCCTGCCGAATATTTGATGCCAAGGGCGGGAATTACGCGGATATTGGCGTCGACGTGATGGTGGATAAAAACGGCCATATATATGTGCTGGAAGTGAACATTTTGCCCGATCATCATCTGGCGTTGTACGCCAAACAAAGAGACCTGTATCTGAAGCAAGTGGCTAAGCCATTGCTATATGCCAATGCGCTCTCCGGCTTCGCGAAGAGCAAAGGGTGAAGAAGAATGCAGAGCACGGCGAGTTAAGCCGTTGCTCTGTATTTTTAATTTCTAGCTATATTTTGGCAATGTTTTTAGAATGATAAGGATATTGGATAGGACAAGGCATACGAATCGGAGTTGAGCAAATGCGGGAAAAAGGGTTGGCATGGTGGCAATTGTCTTTAATTGGCGTGGGCTCCATTATTGGCGCCGGCTTTTTTCTGGGGACTAGTCTGTCCATCCGTACTGCCGGTCCTTCCGTTCTGATCGGTTATATAATCGCCGCGCTCGCGACATACATCGTATTCACGTCGCTTGCGGAAATGACGATCCATGACCCTCGGCCAGGTTCGTTCAGGGCTTATGCAAGAATGGCGTTTGGCCATTCCGCCGGATTTCTGTCGGGTTGGATTTACTGGCTGGCGGGGCTGCTGATCATGTCCAGCGAAATCATCGCTTTATCTACGTTTACGGCCTATTGGTTCCCGAATGTTCCGCATGTATGGTTCTCGCTAGCTTATGCCGTGCTTGGATTTGCGATTATCTTCATGGGAGTCCGCAACTTCAGCCAAATCGAGTCCGGATTTGCGGTCGTAAAGATTGCCATTCTTGTCGGGTTTATTTTGTTTGGGGCTTTGTTTGTTCTGAATGCTATCCACCTTCCTAGCGGAATAAGGCCTCCTGGCAACATCCGCCCTTGGTTCCCGAATGGCGCTACCGGATTGTGGTCGGCTATGATCTTCGTCTTTTTCTCCTTTGGCGGAATCGAGGTGGTAGGGGTGACTTCGTCCGAGTTAAGGCGCAAAGAGGATGTTGCGAAAGCGGGCGTTGTGCTTATCATTTCGCTTGGGTTTATTTATGTGTTGTCCTTATGGATGGTGCTGCGCATGGCGAACTGGACGGCAATTGACGAATCCGCCAGCCCTTTCGTAACCGCCTTGTCGGGTTTTAACATCCCGTATTTGGATTCAATATTCAATCTCGTCATTATAAGCGCGGCATTCTCGACCATGGTGGGTTCCTTGTTCTCGATTAGTCGCATCATGGTCTCGCTGGCTAATGACGGCGATGCTCCGCGGGTTGTTCAGGTATTGAACCGCAGAGGCGTCCCAACAAGGTCGCTGCTCATGACGGCTATCGCGCTTGCTATATGCATGGGTTGCGCTTATGTGCTGCCTGACACCATATACGAGTACATAACGACATCCGCGGGTGTCATGCTGATCCTTAACTGGATTCTCATCTTGGCTTCTTATCTTAAGCTTCGTCCGCGTTTAACGGCATTAACGGTCAAAAGACGCTTGCTGACCAATCCATATACGGGCATTGTCCTGATCCTGTTTGCCTTATCCGGCGCGCTGCTGCATCAGAACGAAAGAATCGGGCTGGGGATTAGTCTAGCGCTCATAGTTATTGTGTTCGTAGCCTCCAGGTTTGCGAGCAAACGGTGAATAGGAATGCTGATGAAAAATAGGATTTAAGATTATTGTGGACTTATCAGTCCATAATGGAGTATACTGCTACTCAGGAGGTGAGGCAAAGTGGCTAGACCGCGTAATTTCGATGAGGAAGACGTCTTGCGAAAGGCGATGACGCTTTTTTGGTCCAAGGGCTTTGAATCAACCTCGCTCACGGATCTGCTCCAAGCGACGGGTCTTAGCAAGAGCAGTCTGTACGAAACATTCGGGAGCAAGCATGAGTTGTTTCTCCGGGCATTCGAGTTGTACAAAAAGGATCGTATGGTCGGTTTTACCGCATGCTTAAGCCAGTCAAACGTTTACTTGGCGATCTCCACCGCTTTTCAGACGGTACTGGATGGCAAAGGAAATCAAATGGGCTGCATGACTGCGAATGAAGCGATTGAATTGGCTCCCCATGATCCCAAGCTGCAGGAAATGGTAGAAAGCGACTTTGACGAGATTGAGCAGGTTTTTCTACAGGCCATTGAACGGGGGAAGCAAAACGGATCGCTCCGGACCGGCATTGAATCCCGTAAGCTTGCCCGATTTCTGACGGTATCTTTGCAAGGAATCAACGTAATGATTCGAGCAAAAGCGAAACGTGACGTTATTGAGGATTCGATATTCGTCATCCTTGAAAAGCTGAACGAACACGGTTGAGAGGTTCGTTTTTCTTTTTTATCATTATGGACTGAGTAGTCCGTAATTATTTTTTTGATTATTATGGACCGTTCGGTCCTTAATAAATATAAATGTTTAGGAGAGATTTAAGATGAACAAATCTTACGAAGCAATATTTACGCCTTTTCGGTTTCCTTCCGGCGTGACCTCTAACAATCGGGTGACAATGGCTCCGATGACCCTTATGGCATCCCAAACTAACGGAGAAGTGACAGACGATGAATTGGCTTATTACGAGCTCCGTTCACGGGGGATTGGGATCCTGTTTACGTCCAGCGCGCTTGTATCCCAATCCGGCAAGTTAAGGGAGAATGGATTTGGGATCGACAATGATAACTTGCTGCCGGGATTGAAGCAGATGGCGTCCGTCATCCAAGCAAACGGAACAAAAGCGATCGTTCAGCTTTTTCATGGCGGCCGGATAAGCGACCCCGCCTTGTTGCCGGGCGGTCAAGCGCTTAGCGCCAGCGCGGTCGCGGCAGAGCGTGAGGGAGCGGCTATTCCTAAAGCTATGACAGAAGCGGAGATCGAAGCGGTCTTGGATGATTTCGCGCAGGCTACCCGCAGGGCGATTGAAGCGGGTTTTGACGGAGTCGAGCTGCATGGCGCCAACGGGTTTTTGCTCCAGCAATTTTTCTCCCCGCATTCGAACCGAAGGGAAGATGAGTGGGGCGGGACCTTGGAGAAACGGATGAAATTCCCGCTCGAACTGATCAGGAGAGTGAAGGCAACCGTGGCTCAGCATGCGACATCGCCGTTTGCGGTTGGTTACCGCATTTCCCCCGAAGAGAACGAAAATCCGGGAATTACGATGGCGGACACGCTCCGGTTCGTGGATGTGCTGGCAGATCAAGGCTTGGACTTTATACATGTATCCGTGGATCGCTTCTGGGCGGGTCCAAGAAGAGAAGAGAGCGGGAAATCTAGAGTTGTCATGATTCGGGAGCAAGCGGGAGACCGCGTCCCCGTAATCGGCGTCGGCGGTTTGTGGTCTCCGGAGGATGTCACTCAAGCCCTCGATACGGGCGTTTCATTGGTGGGCCTTGGCCATGCGATGCTGCTCAATCCGGATTGGATCGAAAAGGTTAGGGACGGACGAGAATCGGAAATTACGACGGCACTCTCACGTTCATCGCAACAAGAATTGAAGATACCGGATGTCATGTGGGGAATGATCACCAATGTTCCGGGATGGTTTAACGTCGTTGATTGATGGCAACAAGAACAGAGCACGGCTAAGTTAGCCGGTGCTCTGTTTTTTTGTATCGAGTGGGGCCTAAGGCGAGACGTCGCGGCGAGTAGATGCCAGACTGAGACCGACTTTACCGAGTGCGATTCCTAAGGCTATGGCGGTTAATGAGTTGAAGATCGCTCCACCTATATCATTGCCAATAATGGAACTAAGCACATATAGAATTGGCGATGCGATGAATAGCGCTCCTACATAGGCGGGGAACACTTTCGCCTTAATGACGGCAATGCCGAGCAGAATTGCGCCCAAGAAGCAGAGAAGGAAGGCGCCAAGAGGAAAGATGGCAAAATTGGAATCCAGCACCGCGTCAACGAGCTCCGGCGATTTCTCGGAGAGCAGGGGCATGACCGTCGTGAAAGTCGCGATGCACGCAATATCCAGCAATGTGCCGGCTATATAGATGAGTAAACCCGTTAAGCCCAATTTTCCCGAATTGGCGGATTGTCTCAAGTACATAGCAGGTAGACCGATTATGATAAGCGAGAAGGATACAAAGGTCAGACTATAATAAGCGGCGACAAGCGGATCCTGCAGGTCTTCTGATTCGGTCTGAATGTTCACGCTGACCAGAAAGGGGATGATGGCGGATACGATTCTGACGATAACCCCTATTAGCAGGATCATTCCGGACAATCGATACAGACTGGCAGAAGACATGAGCTATTCCTCCTCTAGTTAGGCTTCATTTCTTCAAGCAGTAGTAATATATGAACGAAGAAAGTATTTAAGCATTGAAATACGAGGAGAAAGGATTATGATGAAGAGGTAGCTAGGAACTGGGAGGGATCATGGGAATGAGTCAAGTTCATGTAGATTCTCTTTTGAAAGCGGTTGCGGATCGAATGATTCCGGGCGATGATTGGCAGTCGGCGAGCGAAGCGGGAGCGGTAACCTACTTGGAGCGTTATGCGGCGCAAGATGCTGGCGACTGGGCGATGGTCATTGAACCCGGGCTCCGTTTCTTGCAGAAAGAAGCCATGACGCGTTATGGGAAGCCATTTGCGGATTTGCCGAGTCAAGAGCAAGATGAACTGTTACAAGAGGCGGAATCTGATGCTATGCGGGACTGGCCGGTTTCGTCAAAGTTATTCTTCAATACGTTATTGAATCTAGTAGCGGATGGTTATTATGGCAGTCCGGAAGCTGAAGGGAATAGAGAAGGACAATCTTGGAAAATGATAGGATTTCGCCAAGGTACCGTGACGGGGACGGCTGTCCCGGCTCCGGAAGTGGACTTGCCGCAGAGATCCATTGAGCAGCTGCGGGACCGGTATGATGCGGTTGTGATCGGAGCCGGAGCAGGCGGGTCGGTTGCGGCTGCCGTATTGGCAGAAGCCGGTATGCAGGTGCTTGTCGTTGAGCGCGGAAGTTGGCTGAAATACGACCAGATTGGAAGGGATCATCTGCGGAATCACCGGATTAGCAAATACGGGCATAACACGGGGCCGGACCTGGTAGGAAATCCTCGTACGATTGCGATCGCCGGCGGTGGTGAGCGGATAACTTCGCCTATAGATGGCGAATACCACAATAACGCGATGACGGTTGGCGGCGGAACGCGGGTTTATGGGGCGCAGGCGTGGCGGTTTCATAAGGATGATTTCCGCATGGCAAGCCGTTACGGCGTACCGGAAGGCAGCTCGCTTGCCGACTGGCCGATCGCTTACGAAGATCTTGAGCCGTATTACCAACGCGCGGAATGGGAAGTTGGCGTATCCGGTGACGGGCATGCGCATCCCGGAAGAGGCGTTCGTCAATCGGAATATCCGATGCCTGCGATACCGTTGACGCTGGAAGCAAAGCGGTTGGCAAGCGCTGCGGAGAAGCTGGGATGGCATGCGGGAGCGGTGCCTCTTCTTATTAACTCCGTTGAACGGGATGGCCGCCAGGCTTGCGGCAGATGCGGCGAATGCGTTGGCTTTGCTTGTCCAACGAATAGCAAGAACGGCGGGCAAAACACGATGCTGGTCAAGGCGCTAGCTACGGGTAATTGCGATCTGATCTGCGATACTTATGTCGAGTACATAGATACTGAAGGGGGCAAGCATGCAACGGCGGTGCGGCCCGTGCAGCAAATAAACGGCGTTACCCATCGCCGTCAAATACGCGCGGGGCATGTGGTTGTTGCCGCCGGCGCAATCGAAAGCGCGCGCTTGCTTCTTAACTCCGCAAGCGAATCGGAACCGGATGGCATCGGCAACCGCAATGGCCAAGTCGGAAGAAACCTGCAGGGCCATGTCTATACGGGCGCTTATGGGCTGTTTGACGAAGTGGTGCAAGACGGACTCGGCCCAGGAGTCAGCATAGCGACTTTCAGCGCGGAGCATAGCAATAGCGGCATTATCGGCGGCGGGCTGCTCGCTAACGAATTTACCCGGCTGCCTCTTATCCATTGGTATCGGGCTCTTTCGCCTAACGCGACAAGATGGGGGATAAAGGGCAAGGAAACGATGCGCGATACGTATTTGCGCACCAGTCAGATTCAAGGCCCGATTCAGGAAATTCCAAACGCCGAGTCCAGAGTGCTGTTGTCAAAGACGGTGAAAGACCATTTCGGCAGTCCGGTTGCTTCCTTGTCCGGCAGCGTTCATCCCGAGTCTCTTCGGTCTGCGGCTATGCTTGGCGATCAGGCGGAGAAATGGCTTTGGACTGCAGGAGCGCGCGAAGTGTGGCAGACCAAACCGGGCGGCGGGCTAAGCGCGGGACAACACCAGGCAGGCACGCTGCGCATGGGGAATGATCCTGCGACATCCGTGACGGATCCCGAGGGCCGCGTTCACGGCTATGATAATCTGTGGGTGAGCGACGGATCCGTTCACGTGACCAATGGCGGAGTTAACCCTGTATTGACGATTATGGCCTTGGCTTTCCGCACGGCGGATAATTTGGTGAAACGGAGCTAGGTATAGGATTTGGATGGAGTGCTGTTTGAAGGATGGTTGCCAAAGGTATTTCTTTATAAATGGAGAATGACTTAAACGACTGATAGTATGCGAATCGAATACGTTCTCGGTATTCAACATTGGAGATGAGACGATGACGATTAAAGAGCAGACGATCCTAAGCACTAGAGGCAACAAAATCCTAACCAAAGATAAAGAGATCCGTATCGTCGGGAAACTGGATGAGCCGCTTATTCTCATCTTGGACAATGTATTAAGCTCCGCGGAATGCGACTTGTTGATTGACCTTGCCGCAGCGAGAATGCAACGGGCAAAGATTGGCAGTACGCACGATGTTAGCGAGGTCAGAACGAGCAGCAGCATGTTTTTCGAGGAACAGGAAAATGAATGCGTCGGGCAAGTAGAAAGCCGGGTTGCGGAACTGATGAATATTCCGGTCTCCCATGCGGAGCCGCTGCAGGTGCTGCGTTACCAGCCAGGCGAACAGTATCATCCCCATTATGACTATTTCACGAACGGTAATCAGGCCAATAATCGGATAAGCACGCTAGTCATGTATTTGAATGATGTGGAAGAAGGCGGCGAAACCTATTTCCCTTCCCTTCAGTTCTCGGTAACGCCCAAAAAAGGCAGCGCGGTTTACTTTGAATATTTCTATAACGATTCGCGCTTGAACGAATTAACTTTGCATGCGGGTCATCCCGTGGCAGCCGGGGAGAAATGGGTGGCTACCCAGTGGATGAGAAGACAAAGCTATCGTTAGTATTTTAAAATAGTCAAGAAGGCCGGAACTCCGCGCGGGGTTCCGGCCTTTTTTAGTTTGTCTGTTGCATAGCGGCAAGCTTTACGTATGATAAACATGGATGAAACAGATCTGTGGTACAATGATGTTTTGCGAGTACTAATTAGGTTTGTATAGGAATGGAGATAAAGAATAATGAGTTTGTTAACTGTTGAGCAGTTATCGCATACGTTCGGCGATCGGGTATTGTTCAAGGATGTATCCTTCCGCTTGCTTGAAGGGGAGCATGTCGGACTGGTTGGAGCAAATGGCACGGGCAAATCGACGCTGATGAATATTTTGACAGGCAAGCTGTTGAAGGACGAAGGCAGAGTGGAATGGACGCCGCGTATCCGTTATGGCTATTTGGACCAGCATACGAAGCTTGAAGCGGGGAAGACGATTCGCGACGTGCTGAAGGATGCGTTCTTGCCCTTGCTCGTATTGGAAGAGGAGCTGAACGATATTGCTGCCCAAATGGGCGATGCCGATCCCGATACCTTGGAGAAACTTCTGGAGCGTATGGGCGAAATTCAAGAGGAGCTTGAAATCGGCGATTTCTATTTGATCGACGTGAAGGTCGACGAAATGGCGAATGGTCTAGGTCTGAATGCGATTGGGCTTGACCGGGATGTCACGGCTCTTAGCGGCGGACAGCGGACGAAGGTTCTGCTCGCCAAGCTGCTGCTTGAGAAGCCGGGTGTCCTATTGCTTGATGAGCCAACGAACTATTTGGACGAAGAGCATATCAACTGGCTGACGAATTATTTGAAAAATTATCCTTATTCGTTTATTCTAATTTCCCATGAAACAAGCTTCATGAATCAGGTCGTTAATGTGATCTATCACCTGGAATTTACGCGGATGACTCGTTACTCGGCCAATTATGAGAAGTTCCTGGAGATGTCCGAGCTGAACAAGGCGCAGCATATCGACGCCTACGAGAAGCAGCAGGATTATATTAAGAAGCAAGAGGAATTTATTCAGAAAAACAAAGCACGCGCCTCAACCTCCGGACGCGCGAAAAGCCGCGAGAAGCAGCTGGGCCGCATCGACCGGATCGATAAGCCGGAGGAAGCGGCAAAGCCGACCTTCAACTTCAAGGAGTCGAGAACCAGCGGCAAGACCGTATTTGAGGCAGTAGGAATGGCTATCGGTTACAATAAGCCGCTTCTGCCCAAAATGGATATGGTCATTGAGCGTGGCGACAAGATTGCCATCGTTGGCTGCAACGGCGTGGGCAAATCAACGCTTCTGAAGACGATTCTTGGCGTTATTCCACCGCTTGAGGGTAAGACCTACCTTGGCGATTATTTATCTCCAGCCTACTTCGAGCAGGAAGCGAAAGCTCCGTCGATGACGCCGCTCGAAGATGTCTGGGATGAGTTCTCGTATATGAATCAGCACGAGGTTCGTGCAGCGCTTGCCCGCTGCGGTCTCAAGAACGAGCATATTACGCGCGCGCTTAATCAGCTTAGCGGCGGCGAGCAGGCGAAGGTTCGCCTGTGCAAGCTGATGCTGCGGGAGAGCAATTGGATTTTGTTCGATGAGCCAACAAACCATTTGGACATTGTGGCCAAAGCCGAATTGAAGCGTGCCCTGCAAGCCTACAAGGGTACAGTCGTTCTGGTCTCTCACGAGCCTGAATTTTATGAGGATTGGGTAACCAAGACATGGGATGTTGAAGCTTGGTCGATGCAGCCCCAGAGGTAATAGATTAATAATAAAGGACCGGTAAGCTTTGGAGCTTATCCGGTCCTTATTTTTTAAAGGATACAAAATTATGATGTATATGGAAGCATTCGGTAGTAAAATAACTTTTTGAACTGTCACATTTCTGAATTTTTGATTGTTATATAGGCATCGGGGCCCCGAATACGGGAAAGGAGTTCATATGAACGCTAACGCAAACGAACCTATTGAGCCGCACGGCGCGGAACAAATCGAATATCTCGTCAAGGCGGTACAAGCCGGACAAGTCGAGCATTATCGCGGGATTGTCCTGCATTTTCAAAGAAAGCTTCATCTCTATTGCTATCACATGACAGGCGACAGGGCGGAATCCGAGGACATTGTGCAGGAGGTGTTCCTGAAAGCGTTCCGGGAGATCGGAAAATACCGGCCCACCGTTTCCTTTTCCGCTTGGCTCTACAAAATCGCTTACCGGCATTGCCTGAACTCGCTCAAGCGGCACAAGGGGCAGCATCGATTGTTGTCATTAATCAAGCTGCAATGGCCATCGGCTCCCTCGCCTCGCACGGCTGAAACAGCAGACCATTTATTGACGGGGCTGTCTCCGGAAGACCGGCAACTGATTATTCTGAGGACGCTAGAAGAACGCAGCTTTGCGGAGATTGCGGAGCTTACCAGTGTAAATGCCGTCGCTTTGCGGAAAAAATTCGAGCGGATTAGAAAGAAATTACGAAATCAAACAAGGAAGGAGATACTCGATGAAGGACTATTCCCCGGACTTTGAACCTCTGGAGCAATTCAAACGAGACGCCGAGCGCAACGTACCCGCACCCGTGGATTTTTCCGAACGGATCATGCCTCTCATTGAACTTGAAGCTGCCAGAGAACCAAGCTACAAAGCTCTTGGACAAAAGCGGAGGGCAATCGGAGTTGTTCTCATTGCGCTAACCGTGACCCTGCTATGCGGATTTACTTACGCTTGGACGACGGATATTCTTACGGTGAAAGACGATGCCGGACGCGAGGTGATGCAGGTTAAATCGCCGGATGCGATTCCTGCAGCGCAAATGAAACTTCGGGAACGGGTGGAGCACGCCATCAACGAGCAGTTGCAGCAAGACGAAGCTGCGCTTATTGTCATTGGACAAGATAATATCGATGCCGTAAAGAAATACAAGGAGCCAGACCCGTTAAACGATATGTCGGTATTTGCAGGCTTCACCTATTCTTCTGCGAAAGAGATTCCTTCCCGGCTAATCGGCCAATTGAGCGAACTGACAAAGCTTGGCGATCATGTGTTGGATGCCGAGCTGACGGAAGCAGTATTGCATCCTTACCTCGGTCACCCTAACGCCGTTCAACCCGACAAATGGGTAGAAACAGCCGATGCGGAATCGGGCGCGCCTTATGTTTATTATAAGTTCAAACCGGACGAAAAGGCGTTCATGGAAGATGCCACCTTGAGTTTGACTTATCGGAAGGGGGCTTCGACGTTTACGCTTAGCGGCAACTATGGTGATTTCACATCGGTGACCGTGTATGATCGGTACCCCTCAGCTGAACAAATTTACGACGTTGGAGGCATACCGATTTACCTTAGCAAAGGCGTGGATGCTTCATACCTATTCTGGATTCAACCCGTTAACGGCGGAGAGTTGGTCATTTCGTTAAATAGCGATGGGGATCTGAAGGAACGGTTGGACTTTGCAGAAGCTGTCATAAGAACGACAGGGCAATAGCACAATAGGGTACATGAACAAAAACATCGCCAGCGGCTTTGAAAGCCAAGGCGATGTTTTTGTTGCGGAAATTACTCTAAGTTGGCATCTACATATTCAATCGTTTTCCGTACAAACGGCGGCAACTCCGTGCCAAGCCTCTCACCTACAAAGATCTGACATTCTACAGCAGGAATTATTTACGGGAAATCGAATACAATTTGAGGATATCTTAGCGGTAAAAGTTAAACTAGGGGGCGCATTAGCGTTGGTACAGCAAACGAAGAATCGAAAGGTTGTCACGATTGGCCTGCTGGCTGCATTGTTTATCGGCGCGTTAGACGCAACGGTTGTCAGTACGGCCATGCCGCATATTACAAAAGAGTTAAGCGGGTTTAGCTTAATCAGTTGGGTATTCTCGATTTATACGCTGATGATGTGCGTCGCAACGCCTGTCTTTGGCAAGCTGGCGGACTTGTACGGCCGTAAATCCGTATTTACGGCAGGGTTGATCATCTTCGCCGTTGGTTCTATATTGTGCGGAGCAGCAACAAGCATGACCGCAATGATCTGGTTCCGCGCCATTCAAGGGCTTGGAGCTGGAGCGCTTACCCCGGTGACGTTCACCATCGTGGGCGATTTGTATCCGGGGGAGCAGCGGGCGAAGGTGCAAGGGATCTTTTCATCCGTGTGGTCGATAGCGGGTTTGCTTGGTCCGCTTGTTGGCGGGACATTTGTCGATTACATCTCATGGCGCTGGATCTTCTACATGAATGTGCCTGTGTTTGTCATCGCGTTTATATTTGTCGTTGGATTTCTTCATGAGAAGTTCGAGAAAAAATCAAAAAGCATCGACTACTCCGGCGCGATTCTATTTACGATCGGTCTATCGGCGCTCCTGTACGCGCTGCTTAACGGCGGAGAGAAGTATGCCTGGAACTCTGCTCTGATTATTAGCCTCTTCTGCATCTCCGCGGTTGCACTCTCGCTGTTTCTATTCGCCGAGACAAGGGTGAAGGAGCCTATGATGCCGCTGGCGTTGTTCAAGACGAGAGAAATTCGCGTCATCTATTTGCTTAGCTTCCTTGGCTTCGCGGTAACCGCCGGCGTTATGGTCTACGCACCGCAATGGATTCAGATTGTGCTTGGCCACAGCGCAACAAACTCCGGGTTCACGCTCATGCCAATGTGCCTGGCGTGGCCGTTTGCGGCTACAATGACGGGCAGGCTCATGTTCAAATACGGTCCGCGTCTCTTTATCGTCTCCGGCGCGTTTGTTGTGGCCGCAGGCAGCTTGTGGCTCATGCTTATAGATTCGAATTCTCCTTATTCGTTCCTGGTCGGCATTCTTGTTCTTATTGGTTTGGGCATGGGCTTGTTGGCGACCCCGATTCTCGTATTAATTCAAAACGCCGTAGATTGGAGCATGCGCGGGGTAGCTACCTCGACGAACTCGCTCATGAACGCGCTGGGGCAGACCGTTGGCGTGGCGATATTCGGCACGTTATTCAATAACGCGGCGGCGGGTCTGGAGACGGAGCAAGTCGCTCATGGGATGCATGCCGTGTTTATTGCCATATTTGTAGTTTCAATCGCCGTGGTGCTAGTCGTTGGTTTATTGCCCTCGCAACGCAAAGAGTCCGGCAAATCGAAGTCGAGCGTAGCAGGCGGTTAAGAGAATTGTTAATGCAGAAGGCCAAAACACCTCATGGCGAGGGTTTTGGCCTTTTTTGCGCCGTTAATGACTCTGACTCAGCAGCTCCAGTGGCAAAAACGCATAATTCCCGTTTCTGAGAATAGCGCCTTTGAGAACGGGAATCGGTTGCTTGAAGAGGGGGCCGTCAACGACGGTCGTATGGAATTCGCCGCCTTCTCCACAAGGATCGATACCGCGCGCTATTAATTGCTGGATGTAGTCATGCGTTAATAGTTGTCCCAGATCTTCTTCGCGCATGCCAAGCGATAAGTTGACGGTCACGACGATGGATTGGAATCCAAGATCAATAAATTCGGTCACCGCTTCGTAATGATCCATTTCCCAAAGCGGCATCGCAAGCTTCAAACCGGCGATTTGGGTGACCTTGTCATGCCAGCAGTTATCAATCGGCATATCCAGGTCGCCGGTAACTAACACGTCTGCGCCTTGCTCATTGGCTTGCTTCAGCAAAGTTATAAACTCGGCTTCATAATCGGCCCAACTTGCCGCTGCGGAATAGATAGGCAAGCCAATCGCCTCCGCTTGGGCACGGATAATTTCCGGCGGCATGCCATGCGATCTTGAACGTTGTCCTTCTTCCTCCATCATAATAATGAGCCCAACGGCTTCTCCAACCTTCATGGATTGATACAGGGCCAACGTGCTGTCTTTTCCTCCGCTATAGGAAGCTATGAATTTGGAGCCATAAGCGCCATTTTTCCAATTCGTCGTTTCTGTCATTCCGTCGTCATTCTCCTTTATTAGGATGCTCTCTAGATTGTACCACGGTTAAGTGGAGGCGTGACTGAGCGAGGATGCCGTCAGTCGACAATCAGTGAATCATCAGTCGACAACCTTCGCGCTTCATCTATATGATTTAGACATAAGGAATTTTACATATGGCGGTGATCCCTATTTTATATGTATTGGCTTTTGTGCTTTCTTTTGTAACGGTGCTCTTATTGATTCCTCCGTTTAGCAGTCTGGCGTTCAAGATCGATTTTGTGGACAAGCCTAGAAAAGACGTCGAACGCAAGCTCCACCGGAAGCCGATTCCGCTTACGGCCGGATACGCGATTTTTATCGGTTTTTTTGTCGCCTATTTGGTTGTCGTTCGGGATTTCTCCATGCAGACCGGGGCGATCTTTCTAGGCGGACTATTGCTGCTCGCGATCGGGACGGTTGATGATTGGTACAAAACAAAAGGGAAGGACTTCCCCGCTTTGCCGAAGCTGATCGTTCAGCTCTCCGCGGCAATGCTGGTGTATGCCTCCGGCATTGTGTTCACGGGGTTTGTGAATCCGCTGTCCGGCCAATATGTGGAGCTTCCTGTTCTATTGCAGTTTATTCTAACAACGCTCTGGATCTTCGGGGTGACCACGGTCATCAATTTCTCGGACGGGCTGGACGGACTTGCTGGCGGGTTGTCCGCGATCTCGGCGATGACGTTGTTTATCGTGGCATTGGCAATGGGACAATCGAACTCGGCTAGCATGGCGATTATTCTAGTAGGCATAACGTTAGCATACTTAAGATTCAATAAACCTCCGGCCCGAATATTCATGGGCGATGCGGGAGCCACATTTCTCGGGTTCATGCTTGCCGTTATTTCGTTAGACGGGGCGTTTAAGCAAGCGACGGTTCTATCCATGTTCATTCCGATTCTCGCGCTTGGCGTTCCGATCTTCGACAACTTGTACGTGATGCTCAAGCGATTCCTGCAAGGAAAAGCCATCTACCAGGCAGACGCCAGCCAAGCCCATTACCGGTTGCTGCGGGCGGGACTTAATCATAAACAAGCGCTAATGGTATTGTGCTTAATGGGTACCTGCCTCGGCTTATCCTCCATTATTCTGATGCTGGTGCAAATCTAATAATTGTTAACTCGTTAATTAGAAACGGCCAATCGCAACAAAAGCAGCTAAGGCGATAAAGACGATGTTTACTCCAATTTCCCGGTACTCTTTGCGGGATAGGTGGAACAATGCGCCAAGAAGGACGACGGCGCCAAGCAGGGCTGCGGCTAACGGGGTTAAGACCGGCACGATGCCCAGCGCTTCGGGCAGGATGATGCCGAGTGCTCCCAGTAATTCGGCCAGGCCGATGAAGACAACCAATGCTGTCGGAACTTCCTTGACCCAGCCCCATGCATGTTTGGCTTTTTCATGCTGAAAGGCTTTCATCCAGCCTGAGTAAACAAATCCTAACGCTGCAAGCCCTTGAACGATCCAAATGACGATATTCATAAACGGTAGCAACCTCCTGACTACTCTTTCAATATGTTCTAAAGGTATAATAGACCCAGGTATTCGGACGAAGGAAGTAGGCACTTTTTCTAAACCTGGTTAATAAATAGTAACCTTAACGCGCATAGGGCACAGGAGGCCGCAATGAAGCAATATTGTAAATTCGAATCCGCATTGGATATTCTGATCGGAAAGTGGAAGCCCGTTATTCTGCTTCAGCTCATCGCTAACGGAGCCATGCGGTTCAGCGAGCTGCAGAAAGCGATTCCGGGCATTAACAAAAAGATGCTCACCCAGCAATTAAGGGAGCTAGAATATAACGATATCGTGCACCGCGAGGTTTATCATCAAATTCCCCCGAAGGTAGAGTATTCCATATCGGAATACGGCCAAAGCTTAGGAGCGGTGCTTCAGGTTATGAACGACTGGGGAACGGCTCATATCGATCATATGAACATGCTGTACGGAGCAGAAGACCGTTCCGAACAGGAATAGGAGGCATGACTATGAAATTCCGGACGGATCTCGTGCTGGACAACAGCAAAGCCATTATGCTCCCCCTGCAAGCCGAGCATGTGAAGGAGCTGGCTTCCCTGTTAAGCAACCCGAAGGTATGGGAACTGACTTGGCGAAAAAACAATACGGAACAAGCTATTGCATCCGCGCTTGATTTAGCGCTGGCTAACCGTGAAGCGGGAACGCAGCTTCCATTTGCTATCATCGACAGAAGCAGTGGACGGCTCGCGGGAACGACACGGCTGGGCGATTTGGACGTGGCCAATAAGAACGTCGAAATTGGCTGGTCATGGATTGCTCCGGATTTCTGGGGAAGCGGAATAAATACGGCTTGCAAACTCCTTCTCTTGCAGTATGCCTTTGAAGAACTTGGCGTGATCCGGGTTCAATTCACGGCGAGCGGCAGCAACACAAGGTCGCTTAAAGCGTTGGACAAAATCGGGGCCGTTAAGGAAGGCGTGCTTCGCCGCCAGCGTTTGGACGCGACCGATGGGGGCGCCGTTCATGATAATGTTTTCTACAGCATTCTAGATAACGAGTGGCCTATGGTGAAGGAGAGGTTGTTGCGGATGGTCGGAGATTCGAACTAATTGTTAGTATAAGCAGGGCTGAGTCAGGTAACGAGAAGTTACCCGGCTCAGCCCTTTTTCGCGTATTTTAATAATATAACAAATATATTTTATTTTGACATATTAAACCTAGTCATAATATATTGGATGAAGATGGAATTTGGAGTTAAAGAAGCATCGGAAAGGTGGGGATGAATGGCTGAATGGCGAGTAAAAAGGATACTTACCGGCAATTGCGTTCTTATTGGAGCAACAACATGTTTTTTCTCGGTATCGCTTACCGGACGGCTCCGCGCAGAGTTGTTCTGCAATTTATTCTTAGCATGTTGAATTACGGAATTGATTATTTGTACGCCATTTTATTTGTTAGCTATGTCTTTGGCGCTGTCGAGCATGGAACGCCCTATTCGCATGTGTTGATTTTTATAGCTGCTATGATGTCACTGTCCTTCCTGCTAACGCTTGTCTATGAATGGTTTGATAAGAGATACAAGCCTGTCTGCGATTTGAAGATTTCGCAGGAACTGAACCGGATGTTGTTCGAGAAAGCGTCGGAGGTGGAGCTGGCCTGCTACGAAGATGCGGAGTTTTATGACAAATATACGCGGGCCGGCAACGAAGCGGATACCCGGATGGCGGGCGTTCTAGACAACATGACGAACTTTTTTGGAGCGTTAACGTCCTTTGTTCTGCTCATCTTCACGGTTATTTACTTGGACCCGATTGCGCTTATCTTTATGATTCTCCCGGCCGTAACCAAATTGACGATAACGGTTCGCCGCAACCAAGCGCTTTATGACCTTAACAAAGCCAACACCTCTCCCGTGCGGGTAAGCAAATACGTCAATCGGATCGCTTACCTCGAGAGCTTCGCAAAGGAACTGCGGCTGTCGAATATTTTCCGGGTTATGCTTGGCCGTTACGATCAGGCGGTTGGCCAGATGCGCGGCAACTTCCTTGTTCTGGGCAGAAGGGTGGCGAAATACCGGGCGCTCGACGACGTATTTGGCCGGATACTCCCTTTCCCGCTGGCGATTATGTACGCGGCTCTCAGCGTGCTGGTGCTTCACAGAATCAAAGCGTTTCAATTCATTGTCATGCTTAATGCGATTAATAATTTATCCCGTTCAGTTGCGGAAGTGTCGGGGTTCTTTACGAAATTGCAGGAGAACGGCATCTATATTGAGAACGTGCGGGAGTTCCTGCGTTATGAGCCGGTCATCTCGGAGAAACAAGCGGGGATTAAACCGGATGGCGAAGAGCCGCGGCTGGAACTCGATCAAGTGGGGTTCACGTATAGCGGCGCTTCCAATCCGATCTTAAGCGGGATTAGTCTCAAGGTGGAACCAGGCGAGAAGATCGCCCTGGTCGGTCATAACGGAGCAGGCAAATCGACCCTAATCAAGCTCATGATGCGTTTGTATGATCCGACCGAAGGCGTCGTGCGTCTGAATGGCGTAGCTGCGGGGCAATACGAAGTGCAAGGTTACCGGGAGGTATTCGGCACGGTGTTCCAGGACTGCAAAGTGATGGCGATGCCTGTTGCCGACAACGTGTTTATGCGGAGGGCCTCCGAGGGCGAATACAAACAAGCGGAAGAAGTGCTGGAGACCGTTGGCGTCTATTCGAAAATTTCAAGCCTTGGCGGATCGGCGGCGTCCGTCATGACGCGCGAATTCGATGACCAAGGACTGGTTCTCTCCGGCGGAGAGGTTCAAAAAATTTCAATCGGCCGGTTATTCGCGAGCGACAGCCGCATTGCCATTCTGGATGAGCCGTCCAGCGCGCTGGATCCTGTCGCGGAATACCAGATGTTCGAACTGCTCTTGCAAGCCTCGGAAGGGCGAACCGTCATCTTTATCTCGCACCGGTTGTCGTCGGCTGCGCTGGCGGATCGCATTGTTTTGCTGGAGCATGGCCGGATTGCGGAAACCGGGAGCCATGATGAATTGATGGCCCGAGGCGGAAAATACGCGGATATGTTCCATAAGCAAGCGGCGTATTACAAAGAGGAGGCGCTCAACATTGGGTAAGCGGGCCGAAATCATTCGCAATAACTGGTTTATGCTTGGCTATGTCTTCCGGGTTGTTCCTCGTTATGCCGTTGTGCATTTGTTCATGCAGGCGTTGTTTGGCCTGTTTGACGTCATGTGGGGCATTCTGCTGATCAAGCTTGTGGTGGATGCGGTAACGATCAGCCAGTCTTTCACGCCCGTCCTGCTTGCGGCGGGAGGTTATCTATTATACGGCTCTCTCATTCAAATTGCCGCGGGTTACGTATACGAGATCTTTGCCCCTATTCAACTGCAGAAGCTGGACAAAGCGATGCAGGAGGAGTTGTTCGTTAAGGCCATCAAGATGGACTATTCCCGTTATCATAATCCGGAATTTTTCAATCAGTTCGTCTGGGCGGCTTCGCAAACGGAAGGCAAGGCGGCTGCTGTGCTCGACCATGCCGCGGCGCTTCTTAAAAATATCATTACCGTATCCGGGATCCTGACGGCTCTGCTTGTCTTGAACCCGCTTGGCGTTGTTGTCGTGCTGGTAGGCATGGCTGCGAGGTTTATCATTACCGTATACAGCAACAAGGTTCGATTCCGAAGCGAGCTGGAGTCGAAACCGCTTGAGCGCAAGAAAAGCTATATCAGCCGGGTGTTCTACTTGCCTGACTATGCCAAAGAGCTGCGGACCAGCCGTATTGCGGCGCCTCTCATGGATGATTACGGGGATGCCAACGGCGCGATGCAGCAAGTGGTGCGCAAGTATTCGCCGCGGATCATTGTTCTTCAAGTGCTCAATAACTATGTGTTCCGCGTGCTTCTAATGGATGGTGTGTACTTTGCTTATACCGCTTACCAGGTTATAGTTCTGCATACGATTTCGTACGGGACTTTCGCTGCGGTCACGAACGGCGTGTGGACCATGGGGTGGAGTCTTAATAACCTGATCGATTCGGTAACGGCGTTTCAGAAAAACAATCTGTACATCCGCAAACTGCGGGGATTTCTGGAGGAAGAGCCGCAGATGGCCGATTCCTCCCACCCGGCCGTCATGCCGGAATCGCCTAAGGAAATCAAGCTGTCTAACGTTAGCTTCACCTACGAGAACAGCGGCAAGCCTACGCTCGTTGATATTAACATGACCATTCGACCTAAAGAGAAGATTGCCATTGTTGGTTATAATGGAGCGGGCAAATCGACGCTCATCAAGCTCTTGCTTAGGTTGTATGATGTAACGGAAGGCGAAATCGTCTACGACTCGAAGAACATCAAGGCTTACCGGGCGGAAGACTACCGTGCTCAGTTCGGCGTTGCGTTCCAGGACTTTCAGTTATTTGCCGCAAGTCTCGCGGAGAACGTGTGGATGGATCAGGTAGCGGAAGGGGATCGGGAGCTGAATGCCAGAGTTGTTCAAGCGCTGCACAAGGCGGATTTCGGCGAACGGCTCAGCCGCCTGAACAGAGGTCTCCAGACCGAGCTGACCCGGGAATTCTCAGACGAAGGACAAATCTTCTCGGGCGGGGAAGCCCAGAAGATTGCGATTGCGAGAGCCTTTGTAAGGCCGTGCTCCGTTCTCATTCTGGATGAGCCTTCAAGCGCGCTTGACCCGATCAGCGAATATAATCTGAACCGGGCGATGCTTGAGGCCGCGGGGGACAAGACGGTTATTTTCATCTCCCACCGGTTATCCACGACGCGGCTTGCGGACCGGATCTATATGATGGAGCACGGCAAAATCATTGAATCCGGCAGTCATGACGAGCTTATGCGCCTGAACGGAAGTTACGCGCATCTGTTCCAGCTTCAGGCAGGACGGTACCAAACGGCTTAGTAGCGCAAACAACAATCATAGAGGAGTGATTCATGATGGATCTATCTTTTATTCAACCGGAATGGAAAATCGAGAAGATTGAGGTTGCCACGCTTACAGGTGAACGCGCTAGGAGCGCGGGTTCGAACGGCAGGCTTGGCGATCATGGCAAAAGCTGCTCCGTGCGTATTGCCCGGATTACAATCGATGGAGACACGGGGTTTGGCCATACCGGTTCGTTAACCGAAGAGATGGCGGAAGCCGTTGTTGGCATGAGGCTGATCGATTTGTTTGATCCCAACGGCAGAATACTGAAGCCATACCGCATTCCGCTCGAGTATCCGATACTGGATTGGATCGGACGCCGGTTAGACAAGCCCGTGTACGAATTGGTATCCAGACTAAACCGCGAGCCTGGTTCTCCGCTTGTTGTGCCTTGTTACGATACATCCCTTTATTTCGACGACTTGCATTTGGCGAGTGAACAAGATGCGGTAGCGCTGCTCAAAGAGGAAGCGGAGCAAGGGTACGCCAAAGGACACCGCAACTTCAAGATCAAGGTTGGCCGCGGCGGACGGCATATGCCAATCGCGGAAGGGACGCAGCGGGATATCGCCATTATTCATGGCGTTGCCGAGGTTGCCGGACCAAGCGGGCGAATTATGATCGATGCGAACAACGCTTATAATTTGAATCTAACCAAAGAAGTGCTGGCGGCTTGCAGCGACGTGAATCTGTATTGGGTGGAAGAGGCTTTCCACGAGGATGATGCTTTGTACGCCGATCTGAAAGCATGGCTTCGCGAGCGCGGCCAAAATGTCCTCATTGCCGACGGCGAGGGACTGGCGTCTCCGCATCTGGTCAGCTGGGCGAAAAACGGTCTTGTTGACGTTCTCCAATACGACATTATTTATCCGGGCTTTACGCATTGGCTGGAGCTTGGAGCGGAGCTGGACCAGGCGGGACTTCGTTCCGCGCCGCATTGCTACGGCAATGCTTACGGCATCTACGCTCTTGCGCACATCGCTGCCGCAATCAACCATTTCGAATTTGTTGAACACGACGACATCACGATTGAAGGCATGGATACTTCCGCTTATCGGGTGGAGGACGGCATGTTCCACGTTCCGGCGAAAGCGGGCTTTGGTCTCGCGTTTGACGAGGAGCTGTTTGCAAGCCGGGTCGAAACGAGCGGCTGGAGCCGGTAATTTAAAATAAGAAAGATGACTTCTGCAGAAGGCGGAAGTCATCTTTTTTTGTCTGGATAGACAGTATGATTTATCTATTATAGAGGCAAGGATAGATACAGCGGAGCATGCTTATTTTCTATTGCGCTGGCGGAAGGCCTTGGCGGTCATGCCGGTCTCCCGCTTAAACATGCTGCAGAACTGCACCTCGCTGGAAAATCCGCAGGAATGGGCAATTTGGGAGATTTGGTCGTTCGTCTCGTATAACATGAGCTTGGCGTAGTTCATGCGTTTGTTGAATAAATACTGAAGCGGCGGTACGCCGTATTCTTCCTTGAACAAGTGGCGGAAACGGTCATAGCTGTAACCGGACATAACGGCTAATTCTTCGACCGTTATTTTCTGTCTGAAGTGTTCTTCCATATAATTTCTTACATACTGCAAAGGATTATCCTGTAACTGTTCGGATTTGCGCGATTCCGTTAACCGGCTGATCAAGATAACAAGCTCGCCGATCATGAGATTGAGCATTTCGGAATAACCCTGTTTCTTGCCGGAGAACTCTTCGTTCATCCGCAATATAAGAGGTTTGATCCCGCTATTTTCTTGATCTTTAATAATCGTATTGATATGGCCGAGAATGTCTTGATCGCTGTGGAAGCCGATGAACAAAACATCGCCTTCCGAATCATGACGTTCGTCATGTTCGGTTCGAGGAGCAATGACGGCAAGCATATCACCGCCAAATGTGTAAAATTTGGAGCCGATGCGGGTCTCGCCCGAACCTCCGAAATAATAGACCAGTTCGTAACACTCGTGGCTGTGCGGCGGAATATACCGGCTTTTCTCCCGCTTGGAATAGAATAGAAAGTCGAGCAGATTCACCCTGCGCACCTCCGTTAGTTTAGCCGAATCATATAATAACTTCGACCGAATGGCAATAAGAATTACAGCTTCATTTTGCTACAATGAGGTCACATTGATAGCCGAAACCATAATCGGCATAGGTCGGATGACCTTCGATGAAGCACCAAATACGAAGCGAGGAACCGTTCAATGAGAAAAGCATTCATGCTGTTAGTCCTAATGGCTATATTTTTTGTAACCGCTTGCGAAAAGAATGTCTCGACACCGGATACATCCGGTAGTGCAACTTCTAACAAAGGGGCAAACGAAAATGCGGCAGCCGGCGGAAAAGACGCTTTTAAGGTTGTTCTGCTAATCCCGGGCACACTCGGGGACAAGTCGTTTTTTGATGCGGCCAATGCCGGCGTTGAGAAAGCAAAGCAAACGCTTGGCGTAGAGACGAAAGTCATTGAGATGGGCACCGATCAAACGAAATACGAGCCCACCTTGGAAGACGTGGCGGCTCAGGATTGGGATTTGATTATATCAGGTGGTTCTCAAATTACGGAACTTATGAACGCAACGGCCCAGAATCATCCGGACAAGAAATTTATTAACTACGATACGGACATTGCGGAGTTAGCCTCCAATGTTTATGGCGTATCGTATGCGACGAATGAGGTTTCCTTCCTCGCCGGAGCAACGGCGGCACTCGCTTCCACGTCGGGACTGCCGGATGCGAACCCGGACAAGAAGATCGGGTTTGTCGGCGGAATGGATATTCCGGGCATTAATGCTTTCCTGGTAGGGTATATCGAAGGTGCAAAATATGTTGTGCCAGACATTAAAGTTGCGATTTCCTATGCCGGAGACTTCGCGAATCCGGGTAAAGGGAAAGAGCTTTCCTTGCTGCAATACAAATCCGGCGTTGATGTCATCTTTAACGTAGCCGGCGGTACGGGGCTTGGCGTATTCGACGCGGCCAAAGATCAGAAGAGATATGCGATTGGCGTCGATTCCGACCAGTCTGCAATGATGCAAGGAACGGATGACGAGAAAGCCAATCTGATTGTGACCTCTGCCATCAAGAAGATTGATGACGTTATTCTGAATGCGGTGAAGCAGGCCAAAGAAGGCACGCTGCCAACCGGCAAGTTGGTCGTGTCGGGCCTTCTGGAGGGCGGAGTTGGTTTGGCTGAGAACGATGTATATACAACGGTTCTCCCGGAAGATGCCCGTAACCAAATTAAAGATTTAACATCCAAGCTTGCATCCGGGGAAATTAAAGTGAGCAATGCGATGGGCATGGATACGGCGCAGATCGAACAGATCCGCCAATCCGTGAAGCCTTAAATTTCAGCTTTCCGAAGGGGATTCTGCCAAGCGGAATCCTCTTTCTCTTAGGTAGAAAAGAAAGGAGACGTTAACGAATGGGATCTTCTCCATTGCTTGAAATGCGCAATATAACCAAAGTATATCCAAATGGCGTCGTCGCCAATTCCAATGTCAACTTCTCGCTTGTTGAAGGCGAGATTCATGCCATCGTCGGAGAGAATGGAGCGGGCAAGTCCACGCTTATGAAAATGATCTTCGGAATGGAGGAGCCAAGCGAAGGCGAAATGCTGCTGGCAGGTAGCAAAATGCGGTTCCGCTCGCCGCAGGACGCGATAGATAACGGCATTGGCATGGTGCATCAGCATTTTATGCTGGTTCCTTCCTTTACGGTTGTTCAAAATATCGTGCTGGGGATGGAGCCTACCAAAGGCGGATCGATCAACTATAAAGAAGCCGTTCGGATGACGGAGGAGCTATCCGCCAAATACAATCTCGCGATTGATCCGCATGCCAAAGTCGAGAATTTGTCCGTCGGCATGAAGCAGAAGGTTGAAATTCTGAAAGTGCTTATTCGCGGGGCCAAAGTATTGATATTGGATGAGCCTACCGCCGTGTTGACGCCGCAGGAGACCGAGGAGTTGTTCCGGGAGCTGAAAGGGCTGAAGCGCGAAGGCCACACGATCGTATTCATCTCCCACAAGCTGAAGGAAGTCAAAGAGATATGCGACCGCATCACGATTATGCGCAGCGGCAAGACAGAGGGCGTATTTACGACTTCGGACATGTCGGAGCGGGATATTTCCCGCCTCATGGTAGGCAGGGACGTAGTGCTTAAATATGATAAAACCGAGCGGAGAGCCGGTCCTGCCGTCCTCCGTGCGAGAGATTTGTCCTACATGGGGCCGGAAGGCAAGCCGCTGCTAAGCCATGTCAGCTTCTCGGTCCGCGAAGGCGAAATTGTCGGCATTGCGGGCGTAGAAGGCAATGGACAAGCAGAGCTTGTACAGGCGTTGACGGGCAGTCTGCCTGGGGTTAAGGGGACAGTTGAAGTCGCCGGAGAAAACATGATCGGGCGGTCGATCAAGGAAGTCCGCGATACGGGCGTGTCATACATTCCGGAAGACCGGATGCGTCAAGGAGCCGCTAAGGATGCCAGCATTTCGGATAATTTGATAGCGATGTTCTACCGCATGAAGGAATGGAACCGCGGCTTATTCCTGAACAAGAAGAAGATTACCCGGTTTACGGAAGAGCAGATTGCCCGTTATAACGTGCGTTGCAAAGGGCCTGAGCAGCCAATTGGCATGTTGTCCGGCGGCAATATGCAGAAGATTGTTGTTGCGCGGGAATGCGAAGCGGCGCCGAAGCTGCTTATTGCCGAGCAGCCTACGCGGGGCGTAGATATTGGCGCGGCGCGGCTCATACACGAGCGGCTCTTGGAGATGCGGGATGACGGCTGCGCGATTCTGCTGTTGTCCGCGGACTTGAATGAAATTCTGGAAGTAAGCGATAGCCTGCTTGTTATGTACAACGGGCAATTCGTTGCGTATTATCCGGACGTCAAAGAGGTAACGGAAGAAGAATTAGGCTTTGCGATGCTTGGCATCAAACGCCAGGACGCGGCCGAAGTAAGGAGAGCTCTCCATGATTAAAGCCATTCACTTTGAAAAAATACGGACGATTGCCGTCATTGCGATATCGCTTTTGCTGACGTTGCTTATCATTGCGGTAGTGAGCGATGATCCGCTTCGTACAATGGGCGTGTTCCTGACCGAGCCGCTCTCATCGCTTGCCCATATCGGCAACATAGTCGAAATGGCGATTCCGCTCATGTTTACGGGTCTGTCCGTTGCGTTGTTGTTCCGGGCGAATCTGTTCAATCTAGGCGCGGAGGGGCTGTTTTATTTTGCGGGGATCGTAGCCTCTTCCATAGCGGTCCATTTCACGCTTAGCGCCTATGTCCATCCGATTGTTGCCATTCTCGCAGGCGGTTTAACAGGTGCTCTTCTGTCTGCAATACCGGGTATTCTGAAAGCCAAATGGAACGTTAACGAGCTGGTTACTTCCTTAATGTTCAATAGCATTTTGTTTGGCGTAGGCCTCTATTTCTTGAATTACAAGCTTCGGGATCCGCAGGCATTCGTTAACGCTTCTTACAAGTTTCATCCCTCAGCGATGCTGAATAATCTTGTGCCGGGAACGCGCATTCATATCGGCTTAATTCTGGCGATCTTGTCTATATTGGCCGTGCATTATTATTTGTACAACACCAAGTGGGGTTACGAGCTACGCATGACAGGCTCGAACCGGTCCTTTGCCGAGTACTCCGGGATCAATACGACAAAGGTGATTATCGTCGTCCATCTGATTGCGGGTTTCCTGGCGGGTATGGGCGGTTCGGTTGAAGTGCTCGGTATGTATAACCGTTTCCAATGGACGGGACTGCCGGGTTACGGCTTGGATGGTGCGCTTGTGGCGCTTCTGGCCAAAAACAACCCGCTCTCGGTTATCGGAGCCGCGTTGTTCCTGGCTTACATCCGCATTGGCGCTGACCAGATGGCCCGGATGTCCGACGTGCCGGCAGAGCTGATCTCCATCGTACAGGCGGTCATTATTTTGCTTATTTCAGCGGAACAGTTCCTGAAGTTCTGGAAAACTCGCATGCTGCTCAAGGAGGCGGGGATCCGTGAATAATTTCTTTTCGATTCTGTTTTCGACCGACTTCGCTTTCTCCGTGCTTCGGGTTATGACCCCGATTTTATTTGCGGCGCTTGGAGCTTTGATCTCGAATAAAGCGGGTATCGTCAACATTGGCATGGAAGGAACGATGCTGACGTCGGCATTAACAGGAGTAATTGTTAGCGCATATTCGGGAAGCGCATGGGTCGGACTGCTCGCCGGCATTGCTTCGGGAATTGCAATCGCCGCGCTTCTCGGATTTTTCACGCTAAAGTTCAAAACGCATATTATTCTTGGCGGTATTGCGATTAACATGTTTGCCTCAGGCGGCACTGTATTTATCTTGTATCTGGTGAGCGGTGACAAGGGGGCTTCGACGTCGCTGAAGAGCGGTGTTCTTCCTTCCGTTCATATTCCCTTGCTTCAGGATATTCCCGTGCTTGGTCCAATCTTATCCGGTCATAACATATTGACTTACGTATCCTTGCTGTGCGTTATTGGCTTGTATTACATGCTGGCCAAAACGCCGCTTGGACTGCGGATACGCGCCGTCGGGGAAAATCCGCAAGCTGCCCAATCGGTTGGCGTCCGCGTGAACCGGGTGCAATTCATCTCGCTTCTGATCTCCGGATTTTTCGCGGCGCTTGGCGGCGCGTACATGTCGATGGGTTATCTGTCGCTCTTCACGCGGGATATGACCGCCGGACGGGGCTGGATTGGCATTGCGGCGGAAGCCGTAGGACGAAGCACAACGCTTGGCACGTTCTTGTCCTCCTTGCTCTTTGGGGCGGCGGATGCATTGGCTAACGCACTGCAAGTATTGAAAATTCCGGCGGAGCTAATCGGTACGACGCCGTATGTGGTTACCGTTATCGGGCTTGTCGTCTATGCCGTTACGGAAGCGAAAGTAAAGAGCCGTAAGCTGGCCAAAAACTTAGAAAAGAATAAATAAGAACCGGATCCTTCCTGACAAGATGGAGATGAAGTGGCTGATCCGGGAGAGGATGGAATTATGAATCGTATAATTATTGATACCGATATCGGAAGTGACATAGACGATGCCATGGCGCTAGCTTTGGCCTTGCGTTCCCCGGAGCTGAAGCTGGAAGGCGTAACAACGGTGTATGGAGATGCGCATCTGCGTGCCAAGATGGTCAGCAAGATGATTCGGCTGGCCGGTCAATCGGACATACCGGTAATGGCGGGATTAGACCGTTCGCTTCTTGGTAACCGTCCAATCTGGATGGCGGGGCACGAAGGGGAAGGGCTTCTCGCGAAAGGCGAAGAGTTGGAATATGATAACCGCCATGCGGTGGACTTCATCGTTGAGACGGTCATGAACAATCCGGGCGAGAT
This sequence comes from Paenibacillus glycanilyticus, assembly GCF_030161375.1. Taxonomy (GTDB): domain Bacteria; phylum Bacillota; class Bacilli; order Paenibacillales; family Paenibacillaceae; genus Pristimantibacillus; species Pristimantibacillus glycanilyticus_B. The sequence goes on along the minus strand of NZ_BSSQ01000018.1, from coordinate 268,132 downwards.
TACGCTTATTCCCATTGGTCCGCTAACGAATATTGCGGCCAGTCTCATCCGGGAGCCGAGAATTGCAAACAACGTCAAAGAAATTGTGCTCATGGGCGGTGCAACCCGCTTAGCCGATAACGGAGCGGATATCCGCGTCGTAGAGCATAATATTGCATGCGACCCGGAAGCGGCTTCGGTCGTATTCGGCAGCGGTGCGCCTATCGTGATGGTTGGTCTCGACGTGACGATGAAGGTGCAAATTACGGAGGCGGAACGGCAAAGCCTGGTCGCCACCAACGATCCTTTGAACTTGAAGCTTGCCGGCATGATGGAGCGCTGGTTTGACTTTGTGAAGGAACAGCATACGTATATGCACGATCCGCTTACCGTTTCCTTGCTCATTGACCGCAGTCTCGTCCAAACGAAAAAAATGAACATTCAGGTCGAATACGACCATCGTCCAAGAACCGGTCAGACCGTGGCGACGTTTGCTGATCATGCCAATGTGGAAGTTTGCCTGGACGTTGACGCGAGCCGGATGGTTCGGCTGCTCATGAGCCGCTTGCTTAAGGAGGGGGCTTGATGAGCGCCCGCGCAGGCAAAATCGTCGTAGTGGGAAGTTTGAATATGGACATCGTCGTTAAGACCTCCAGATTCCCGGAGAGAGGAGAGACCTTATCCGGGCAAGAGGTCCATTTTCACCCTGGAGGCAAAGGCGCCAACCAGGCTGTTGCTTGCGCAAGGCAAGGGCATGAGACGGTTATGCTTGGAGCAATCGGCGAAGATGCGTTTGGCAGCAGTCTGGCGGAATCATTGGAGTCGAGTGGTGTCGACACCAGATATCTGTTGACAAAACCGGGGGTGGCGACTGGCATTGCCTCTATTACGCTTGCTGAGCAAGATAATTCGATTGTTGTTGTACCGGGAGCTAATGGAGCGCTTACGCCTGATGACGTGATGGCTTGGCAGCCTGTTATTTCTGAAGCGGCCATTATGCTTATCCAGTTTGAAATCCCGATGGAGGTTGTCTCCGCAGCCGTCCATGCAGCTCATAAAGCGGGTGTAAAGGTTATTCTAAATCCTGCGCCTGCTTGCGAGATTCCGGAGGATCTTGTTAAGAAAGTCACTTATATAACGCCCAATCAATCTGAGTTGCACGCGATTACGGGCATTGATCCGAGTGCTGACGGGCTGGAGAGTGCCATGGATGCCTTGCTTGCCCGCGGGCCGGAGTTTGTTGTTGCGACGCTTGGCAGTAGGGGAGCAGCCTGGAAAGAGCGCGGCGGAAGTTTGCGCCGTGCCGCGACACATCACGTAGATGTAGTGGATACGACTGGCGCTGGCGACGCGTTTAATGGCGGTCTAGCTTGCTCGCTTGCCATAAACCGGGAAATTGGGGATAATGTGAAGCATGGCATAGCTGTATCAGCGCTAGCCGTCACCAAGTTCGGCGCCCAGGACGGCATGCCGACGCTTCAAGAGGTGGAGCTGTTTAAATCCGTACACGAAAACGAGGGAAGTTGTCATGACTCAAACAAAAATGATCATTGATGCGGACACGGGCATCGATGATGCTATCGCTATCCTATATGGCCTCAAATCGCCTAAGATTCAGATGGAAGGCATTACGACGGTATTTGGCAACATTGCCGTTGAACAAGCAACCGAAAATACGCTTCGCATTGTGAAGCTGGCTGGCCGGGAGAATGAAGTTCCCGTCAGCGAAGGGGCATCCCGTCCGCTTACCCGCGAGCTGCTCGGATTCTCGACTCATGTGCATGGCGAGAACGGCATCGGGGATGTTGAGCTTCCGGCAACGTCGCAGAAGAAAATCGACGGACCCGCGGCAGATTTCATTATCCGCAAGGCGGAAGAGCTTAGAGGCGAGCTTGTTATTGTCGCTATGGGCAGGCTGACCAATATCGCGCATGCTCTTCAGAAGGATCCAACGCTTCCTTCCAAGGTGAAGCATTTGTACATTATGGGCGGCGCGGTTAATGTGCCGGGCAATGTAACGCCAGTATCGGAAGCGAATATTTGGGGGGATCCGGAAGCGGCCGATCTGGTTATTCAGTCGGGCATGGCTATTACGCTTGTTGGTTTGGACGTAACGATGAAGACGATGCTTCGTCAGAGCCATCTGGATTCGCTGCAGCGGTTAAGCAAACCGGAGAACCTGCCAATCGCCGATTTCATGAACCGTTCCATGCAGTATTATTTCGATTTCTATCGGGAAGTGAACGCTTTCCGCGAATGCGCGCCTATGCATGATCCGCTGACCGTGCTTATTGCGGTCGAGCCGGGCGTTGTCCGTACGCAATCGATGCATTTGTCGGTGGAATGCGAAGGCAAGCATTGCGTTGGCATGACCGTAGCCGATCAACGGAGAAAGCCATCCGTCGGCAGTCCCGTGCAAGTATGCGTGGACGTGGACGCGGACCAAGCGATCGACTTGCTGCTTGAAGTGTTTATATAAGAGATGAGAGGCTGACCCGTATAAGGTCAGCCTCTTTTTTTGTGCCTAGGCACTCTATGGAAAATACTCCTTTCGGATAATAGTCCTTCGCGGCTATGGATGTTAGCATAAAGCCAGTTACAGTCCAATAGGGGAGTGAAGAGACGAAAATGAAGAAGCTCGTGTGGATTACGTTGATTGGCGCGGTATCTCTGGTTTCGATGACGACTGGCGCCGTTGCCGCAACGACATCAACCAAAATTCAAGCATACCTGGACGGAAGCATCAAGTTCAAAATCAATGGCGCGCCCTGGAAGCCGGTAGATGACAAAGGCAAAGAGATTCAGCCGATTACTTACAAAGGCACAACTTATTTGCCGGTGCGGGCGGTATCGGATGCGTTCCAAACGCCAATCAAATACGACGGCGCTTCCAAAACGATAAGTATCGGTGCCGGAGATTCGGTGAAATTCAACTCCAGCGCCATTAAGCCCAAATACCAGCCATGGCAATTCCAGGACGTTGCCGAGAAGTCGCAGCTGACTTTTGGAGATAAAGTATACGCTGGAGCTTATAGCATGCCGGCATGGTCAGGAAGCAGTCCGAACGATTATATGAGCTTCCAATTTAATGCCAAGTACAAGACATTGCATTTGGCCGTATCCGGCACAACTGATCTCAAATTCCAGGTGGCCAATCTCGAAGGGAAAGTGATTGCTTCGGGTTTAACCGTATCCAAGGGCAAAGTGTCCGAGTACGATATTGATCTAATGGGCAGTGACGGCATCATCGTGTATCCTTATGCGGGACCGGCTACGGGTGACGCAAAGTTCTACCTCATCAAAGATATCAGCTGGGTTAAATAAAGTTGCCTCATAGAGCTGCTAGCCGCGACCGGACACTTTGTGTATGAGCTGGGAGCGGCTCTTGACGTCAAGCTTGCGGAAAATGTTGGCTAGGTGTTTCTTGACGGTCACTTCGCTAAGGCAAAGATCGCTTGCGAGCTCAAGATTCGAACGGCCGAGCGCCACGCGCTCTACGACTTCCCGTTCGCGGCGGGACAGCAGGGCAAGTACGGCTTCTCCGGCTTCGTCATCGGACTCCTCGTGCTCGTCATCGTCTTGTACGCCAAGCGCCGCAATCATTTTGTCCACGTATTGCTTCACTTTGTTGCCCCGGGTATCCATGATGTAATAAGGAGAGGGCGTCACGCCGTCATAATCGAGATTGACGGCTTCTGTTGCTTGCTCCATCCCAAGGCTGGTGCAGATCGCATGCGAGATCGGATTGCCGATTGGCGCGGCAACGATATAGCCGGTCGAGAGAATATGGCTGATCAGCGTCGATAACGAAGCGTGCATCATCACGAAGTCGCTGAAGTCGTACACGTCGAGAATTTTTACGAAATAACCCGAATGATTCGGTGGCTGCACGGCAAGCTCTTGCCGCATCTCGCCGGTTATCGCGTTGAAATACGCGCGGGACAGGGGGGCTTCGCTTAAATAATCAATAGTTCCGGCGTGAATCGGAATAATCTCCATTAATCCGCAGATCTCGCCTTCTCCGCTGCGAATCAGCTTGACGCAGCCTTGCTGCAAATCATACAGCTCTTGCAGCCGGATCTGGCTCAGCACGAGAATGCTCTCATGTCCGGACAAGCAGAACTCGATTTGCGTGCCGTCCGGAGCGGTGAAGGGGATGTATGAATCCTTCGCGGTTCGTCTGCGCCGCTCGATATATTGCTCCGCTTCCTCCCAGTTTCCTAGCGCCAGAGGCTCCACGCTGTAGGATACCCATTGCCTGTACATGAGGAAATGAACAAACTGGTTCCCGATATAATAGAGAAACTCGGCATTTTCCCAAGAGACCGACTTTTTGCGCGCGGATTGCTTGAGCTTGTTGGAGTAATATTGAACGCAGCGCCGCCAGATCCGGTTGTAGCGGTCGGGCATCCGCATGCGGAGATCTTTGGCGATGGCCTCCCTCAGCAGCTCATGAAGGAGCCAGCCGCGGTCAATTCGCTGGATGAACGAGTAGGAGATCAACTTCCGGAATTGCTCCGTGCTTACGGCTCTGCCCAACATCCGGCTGAGCATCTCCTGATTGAAGTAACGGGCGACGGCGGCGGATTCGACCAATTCCCGCATATCCGGGTCAGGCACTTCCCGCAGCCAAGTATGTACAATATGTCCGAATAAGGCATCTTCATCGCCCGGTAGCTCTTCAGGTTCCGGTGATGCGAGCGAAGTGGAAGCGAGAAGAGCCAGCGACAGCGGATGCCCGCGCGTTCTTTTCCAAATCGTGTGGATGGCTTCCTCTTCGGCTATGCCGCATCGCTTTAAGTAAGCCTTTGAATCATCGTAATTGAGATCACCGAGAGGCATGCGGTAAATTTTGCGTTCCCAGGTGGGAGAAGCGTGCCAGGCTGGATGCAGGGGGAATCGGCCGCTAAGGACAAAAATCACTTCTTGTGGCATATGCTCCATGAACTGATCCCGCAGCCAATGCTCCATCTCGCCGATTTCCTCGAACGTATCGATGGCTAGAATCAGGTTGGGCTTGCCTGCTCTGAGAATGGCCTCCCGGCAAAGCTGGAGCAATAAAGCTTCGTTGCTTGCTTGATTCCCATCCGGCATGGGCATATGAAGGGAGCGCAACAGAAACAGACAGAATTCAGAAGGCGTGTTGGCGAAGAGGCGGCAATCTGCCATAACGAAAGGAAGTTTTCTTTGTTGTGCCAAACGTTGGAACTCCCGCAGCAACATTGTTTTTCCGATCCCGCCTGTACCGTGGATATTGACGATTGTCCGGCTGCTTGACGTTGCTTCCAGCGTATTGGCAAATAGCGAAACTTCCCGTTCCCGGCCGTACAACGGTATGCTTGAGAGCGAATCTTCTTCACCGGATCGACTTAATGTCCATTGTTCCTTAGCCATACGGCCTATCACCTCTCGCCGCTCTTAGGCGGTTAGTCAATAATAATACGGATATGGCTTATTGTAAGGCAGGCGAGCTAGGATTGCTGTCGAATGGCGGCGGTGCGTATCTATATCTCTCCATTTTTTATTGAAGAAGTATGACAGTCTGTTGTCATACTTCTTTGTTTATACTAGGGGCATAACAACGCCAAGGGAGTCGATTGCAATGACGAATTATCCGGTAGAGATGTACCAGTATCACAGATGGGCCAATGAAAAGATTATAGGGAGAATCAAAGAGCTGCCAGCCTCGGTATTGAACGAAGAAGTGAGCGGTTCGTCGTATCCGACTCTTGCCCATGCTCTTAATCACATCTATACGGTAGATAAAATGTGGTATTTGGTGCTAACCGGCACGGAGATGGGGGAAGCGCTACAGGAATGCATGCCGTTAAACGCGCTCCAGCTTCAATCCGTAGATGAATATGCTGCGCTATACGAACTATTGGCTGAACAATACAGAGAGTGGTTTCAGCAGGTAGGCGATTTGGAGAAGTCCATCACGCTGAACAATCCATACGCCGGAGTACGCGAAACCCGTTTATCCGAAATTGTGCTGCAAGTGGCGAATCACGGTTCTTACCACCGGGGCAACGTGACGACTATGCTGCGTCAGTTGGGATACGCCTCCACGATGACGGATTATATCTTCTATTTGTATCAACAGCCTGCGCTTTCTTCCGTTGAATAAATGATGACATTTCCTGCTTTATGTCCCGTTTCCACGTACTTATGGGCTTCGGCCACCTGATCCAGCGAGTAGCGCCGGTCGATGACCGGCATGAAGCGGCCTGCTTCATACAGCTTTTTGAGAAAAGCAAGATTGGCTTTGTTTTGCTGAAGGCCCGCAGCGGTGAACACCGCTTTCTTGCCGCTTGATCTTGAAGTCCGCAGCATATCCAGCATAACGCCGGGGCTGGGAACCGTGGTTAGGTACATGCCCGTTGGCGTAAGCGCATCCTTGCATTGCGGGAAAGAACGTTTGCCGACAGCGTCGAAAATCACGTCATATAGTTGGCCGTTACGGGTAAAATCCACTCGGGTATAGTCGATAAGATGATCGGCTCCGAAGGATTTTACCTTTTCCGTATTGCCGCTGCCGCATACGCCGGTAACTTCGGCTCCGTAGTATTTGGCCAATTGCACGGCATATGCGCCAACAGCTCCTGAAGCGCCGTTAATTAATACCTTCTGACCGGGTTGCAGGTTAGCCTTGTCTCTTAAGAAAATCAATGCCGTTAGCGCTCCGTCGCAAAGACCTGCGGCTTCTTCATAGGTGGCATTGTCCGGTTTGCGGAATATCGGTGTGTCCTCCGGCAAACAGACGTATTCGGCATGCGCGCCAAAGCTGCTTGGGCTAATGCCGTACACTTGGTCGCCGGGCTGGAAAGCCGTAACCGTTTTGCCTACCGATTCGATCTCGCCGGCAAACTCTACGCCTAATATGGAATATTTGGGACGTCTAAGGCCATACATAAACCGAATGAAAGACGGGTCTGCCCGGCGGAAAGCGCAGTCGGAAGGGGTGACGACGGCAGCGTGGATTTTAATCCGCACCTCATTGTCTTTAGGGATGGGCATTTCGACATCCTGGAGCTGAAGAACCTCAGGTGTTCCGTATTTGGGACATACGATCGCTTTGATGATAATTCCTCCTAGCTTTTTATATTAAATCTATGCGTAGGGGAGATAGAAGCATTCATGGGGATCGTTAAGTTTTCATAAAAGAACGGAATCTCTAGCTTTTTTAGAGCTAAGAAGTTAATTGCAGAGAGAATGCCTTGCCCGTAATATGGATATGACTTGGAAGGGATAGTCTATCATTATTTCAGGGAAGGAAGTAGAGATGACAACAACCGATGAGAGAAGGAATTGGAAGAGAGACATTATTCTCTTTCTGAGCAGTCAGACGATCTCGTTATTTGGTTCCGCCTTAGTTCAATACGCCATTATGTGGTACGTAACCCTGAGTACAAAATCCGGCTTAATGATGACTTTGTTTATTGTGTGCGGCTTTATTCCCACGTTTCTGTTGTCGCCGTTTGCCGGCGTGTGGGCGGACCGCTTCAACCGGAAAACGCTCATTATGATCGCCGATTCTATGATTGCGATCGTTACGTTAATTCTCGCGATTATTTTCCTGCTAGGCTATGACGAGCCATGGCTTATGTTTGTCGTTGCGGCTGTCCGCGCGCTGGGAGCGGGAGTTCAAACGCCTGCCGTTGGGGCGATTCTGCCGCAGATAGTGCCGGAGGATAAGCTTACGAAGATTAACGGAATTAACGGAACGCTGCAGGCGTTGATGATGTTTGTTGCTCCAGTTGTCAGCGCGACGTTGCTTACAGTGGCGAGCATGGAGATCATCTTCTTTATTGATGTGGTAACGGCGGCCGTTGCAATCTTGACGTTGTTTATATTTCTGCGGATTCCATTGCATCAGAAGGCTTCGGATGCTCAATCGACAAGTTACCTAGAGGACTTTAAGCAGGGGCTTGCCTATATTAAGAATCATAGTTTTTTGAAAACGTTTTTTATGTTTTTCGCTATGTTTTTTGTGCTGATGGCTCCGGCCGCGTTCTTGACGCCGCTTCAAGTAACGCGCAGCTTCGGCGATGATTATTGGCGGCTGACGGCTATCGAGATTGCTTTCTCGGTTGGGATGATGGCCGGCGGGGCGATTATCGCGTCATGGGGCGGCTTCCGCAACAAAATATACACCATGACTTTTGCGAATCTGATCGTGGGGATATGCACGTTGCTGCTGGGAGTCATCCCGATCTTCTGGCTTTATTTGTTTGTAATGGCCGTGTTCGGCATTGCGATGCCGCTAGCAAATACGCCAACAACCGTCATGCTGCAGGAAAAGGTCGATCCGAACTACATGGGGCGTATCTTTGGCATCTTTGGCATGATCTCGACCTCCATGATGCCGATTGGCATGCTTATCTTTGGTCCGCTTGCGGACGTAATCGAGATTGAATGGCTGCTCGTCGGAACCGGCTTGCTGGTGTTAATTCTGACGTTGTTCTTCGCCAGCAACAAACGGCTGATCGAAGCCGGGAAGCCTGCGCCGGCGGCACAGGCGGAACTGCAGCAATAATCGAGAGGGCTGTCCCAGCGCTAAGGGGACAGCCCTTTTAATTGCCTCGTTTACCCTCGAATTTCCCCACTTCCGCCAACCTTAGCGATACCGCACATCGTTAAGCGCGCTCGCGCCATGCATTTGTTTTTCCTTAACGATACGTGGCATCGTTAAGCCTAACCACCTAGCTAGTTTTGCCCCGACATTCCGCATATCCACCAACCTTAGCGATATCGCACATCGTTAACCGCGCTCGCGCCATGCACATTTTGCCGCTTAAGGATGTGCCGCATCGTTAAAGGCGCATGGGCCAGCGTCTGCTGCGGATGTTAAGTTTCAATAACGAGACAACTATAATAATTACATATAGTGTTAATTAAATGTCATTAAATACTAGTTAACCATGTTGAAGTGTTAAATAAAATGACGTATTTTATCGAAATTTATCCTGAAACGATCATTTAATGAGCCTAATTTCCTTCTTTTTTGAAAACATGTGTTATATATGTTGACATCAAAATTGACCACCCCCTATAATGATGATGCGAACGTTGGTAATACATACCAGTAAATTGTTCGTGTATAGAAAAACATAGAAGAACTGGGGAGTGGAGAGATGATGAAGAAACGGTTGTATCAGACGGGGCTAATAACGGTTGCGCTCAGCTTAATGCTGGCAGCTTGCGGCAACAATGAGGAACCTGCATCGCAGGCGACAGAAAGCGGTTCGGGAGCCGCTTCCGGCGATGTCATCAAGGTTGGGGTATTGCATTCCTTAAGCGGTACGATGGCGATCAGCGAGGTGTCCGTCCGCGACGCGGAAATGATGGCGATCGAGGAAATCAATGCGGCAGGCGGCGTGCTTGGCAAGAAGATTGAGGCCGTCCAGGAAGACGGCGCGTCCGATTGGCCGACCTTTGCGGAGAAAGCGCGTAAGTTATTATCCGAAGATAAAGTGGCTACCGTATTCGGAGGATGGACCTCTTCCAGCCGCAAGGCGATGAAGCCGGTGTTCGAAGAATTAAACGGATTGCTCTGGTACCCGGTTCAGTACGAAGGCCTCGAAGCTTCCCCTAACATTTTTTATACCGGCGCAACAACAAACCAGCAGATCGTTCCTGCCGTGGATTGGCTGCTCGAGAACCGGGGCAAGAAGTTCTACCTGCTTGGTTCGGACTACGTATTCCCCCGTACGGCAAACTTGATCATTAAAGAGCAATTGAAAGCAAAAGGCGGCGAAATGGTAGGCGAAGAATATACGCCGCTTGGCCATACCGACTACAGCACAATCATTAGCAAAATAAAAGAAGCGAAGCCGGACGTCGTGTTCAACACGCTGAACGGCGACAGCAACGTCGCATTCTTCAAGCAGTTGAAAGATGCGGGTATTTCGTCAAAAGACATGACGACCCTCTCCGTATCGGTGGCGGAAGAAGAAATCCGCGGTATCGGCGTCGACGTGCTTCAAGGCCATCTGGCGGCCTGGAACTACTACCAGACGACGGATACGCCCGCGAACAAAACGTTCGTGGAGAACTACAAGAAGAAATACGGCGAAGACCGCGTAACGGCCGACCCGATCGAAGCGGGTTACACCGCGGTGTATCTCTGGAAAGCGGCAGTCGAGAAAGCGGGCTCCACGGACGTGGATAAAGTGAAGGCGGCGGCGAAGGATCTTGAGTGGGATGCGCCGGAGGGCAAAGTGAAGATCGACGGAGAGAACCAGCATATTTACAAAACGGTAAGGATCGGCGAAGTACAATCCGACGGGCAGTTCAAGGAGTTGTGGAATTCCGGAAGCGCGGTAATGCCGGATCCGTTCCTGAAAGGTTACGATTGGGCGGCTAGCATCAAACCGACGGACTAAGGCAAGAGAAGGGAGTATTCGGCAGAGTGATCGCTTCGGATACTCCCTTTCTTTTTTTGCGGGAAATCATGAAGGAGTTGAAGGCATATGGAGGTCTTTGTCCTGCAGTTGTTCAACGGGCTGAGCGTCAGCTCGATATTGCTGCTTATCGCATTGGGTCTTTCTATTACGTTTGGCTTGATGAAGGTCATCAATATGGCCCATGGGGAGCTTATTATGATCGGCGCTTACTCCACGTATCTGACGCAAAATATATTCAACGACTATTTGCCGAAGTCGATGTTCGATTGGTATTTCGTGCTCGCCATTCCGGTCAGCTTCCTTATTGCCTTTCTGTTTGGTCTCATTCTAGAAACGAGCCTCATCCGGTTTCTCTACGGCCGGCCGCTTGATAGCCTGCTTGCTACCTGGGGCGTTGGGCTTGTGCTCCAGCAACTGGCCAGATCGATCTTCGGAGCGCCTAACGTTGCGGTGACGAGCCCCTCCTGGTTGGACGGCGGCGTGAACTTCCTTGGCGCGGTGCTTCCTTACAAACGGTTGTTTATCCTCGGGCTTGTTGTGCTTACGCTGCTTGCGATGTACTTCTATATTTACCGCAGCCTCGAAGGGCGACGGATGAGGGCCGTGATGCAAAACCGCGACATGGCCGCTTGTCTTGGCGTATCGACGCGCCGTGTGGATGCAATGACGTTTGCGATTGGATCCGGGATTGCCGGCATTGCCGGATGCGCGCTAACGCTGCTAGGTCCAATCGGACCTTCGCTTGGCACTTATTATATCGTGGATGCGTTTATGGTCGTCGTGCTTGGCGGCGTCGGCAAGCTGGTCGGCACTATTCTCGGCGCGCTTGGAATCGGAGTGTTTAATACGATGTTTGAATATTGGACGAATGCATCGCTAGGCAAAGTGCTCGTATTCCTCTGTATCGTTGCCTTCCTGCAATGGAGACCAATGGGATTCGTGGCGATGCGCTCGCGTTCGCTTGATTCATAGAGAGAGGTGGAGAACAGGATGTTTACGCTAAAACGATTATCTCCCCAGCGTTTATGGCTGCTCGCCGGGTATGCGGCGGCCGCGGCGGCGCTATTCGCCGCGCCGATGTTCTTAAGCGACTTCCGTCTGAATCTGCTCGCCAAGTTTCTTGCCTTTGCCATTGTGGCGCTTGGACTCGATCTGATCTGGGGTTATACCGGCATTTTGAGCTTGGGGCATGGCATCTTTTTTGGCTTAGGCGCCTATGCGATGGCGATGTACCTGAAGCTTGAAGCAAGCGGCGGGAAGATGCCCGACTTCATGGGTTGGAGCGGATTAAGCGAGTTGCCGATGTTCTGGAAGCCGTTCGAGTATTTTGGCTTTGCCGTGCTAATGGGCATTCTACTGCCTGCCACACTCGCGTTGTTTCTCGGCTTTTTCACATTCCGCAACCGGATTCGCGGCGTGTACTTCACGATACTGACGCAAGCGCTCGTCATTATTACGACAACGCTGCTCGTTGGCCAGCAGGCCTATACCGGCGGGACAAACGGCGTTACGGGTTATAGCAAAATTTTAGGGGAATCAATTGCTTCTCCCGATACGAAGCGGCTGTTGTATTGGGTGACGGCAGCGGTTCTTATCGTCGTATTTATTTTGTGCCGTTACGTGGTCAAGAGCAGGTTCGGCAAGGTGCTCCGCGCGATCCGCGACGGAGAGAACCGGGTAAGGTTCATCGGCTACAACCCGGCGGTGTATCAGATGGTCATATTTACGTTGTCGGCGGCTATCGCGGGAATTGCCGGCATGTTGTTCGTCTTGCATGTCGGCATTATTTCCCCGTCCATGATGGGAATCGTGCCTTCCATTGAGATGGTGTTATGGGTGGCGATCGGCGGCCGCGGCACTTTGATCGGAGCGGCGCTTGGCGCTGTGCTTATGAACTGGGCCAAGAGCGAATTCAGCACGACGTATCCGGAAGGGTGGACATATTTCCTCGGCGGCGTGTTTATCCTGGTTGTCGTCTTTTTGCCTAACGGGTTAACGGGGCTGCTCGCCAAGATCAAATTCAAGCGAAAAAGAGAGGAAAGGAGCGAGGTGGAACATGAGCGAATCGAGCATCCTGCAATGTGATGACGTGACGGTAGCCTTCGACGGCTTCAAAGCGATACAGGGAATGAGCCTGCATCTGCGGAAAGGGGAGCTTCGCTTCCTGATCGGCCCAAACGGCGCGGGCAAAACGACGATGCTGGACGTCATCTGCGGCAAGGTGAAGCCGACCTCCGGGACGGTTGCCTTCAAGCAAACGATTGATCTGGCGAAGAAAAAAGAGCATCAGATTGCTCAGCTCGGCATCGGCCGCAAATTCCAGGCGCCGTCGATTTTTCCGTCGATGACGGTGTTCGAGAACTTGGAGATTGCCTTGCGCCAGCGCCGCGGCGTATTTACAGTATTGTTCGCCCGGATGAAGGCGGAGGAGCGGGAACGCATCGAGCGGCAGCTTGTTATGATTGGACTGCACAATAAGGCAGACTGGCGGGCGGGCGGCTTGTCGCATGGCGAGAAGCAATGGCTTGAGATTGGCATGATGCTGCTGCAGGAGCCGGAGGTCTTGCTCCTCGATGAACCGGTTGCGGGCATGACGGATAAGGAAACGGACAAAACAGGCGAGTTGCTGGTTGAAATTGCCCGCCAGCATTCCATTGTGGTCGTTGAGCATGATATGGAGTTTGTCAGGAGCTTTGCAAGCAAGGTGACGGTCATGCATGAAGGCAAGCTGCTGAAGGAAGGCACGATGGAAGAAGTACAGGGGGATGACCGCGTTGCCGAGGTGTATTTGGGGAAAAGGAGGGATGCGGATGTTAGCCGTTCAACAGCTTGAGGCAGGTTACGGGGAAAGCGTTATTTTGCGGAATGTGACGCTGCGGGTAGAACCCGGGCAGGTGGTCTGCCTCCTTGGCCGCAACGGAGTCGGGAAAACGACGCTCATGAAGAGTATTATGGGCTTGCTTAAGGCGAGGAGAGGAACCGTGTCTTACAACGGGCAGGAACTGACGAAGGCTGCGCCGGGACGCCGGGCCAGACGAGGGATCGGTTATGTACCGCAGGGACGCGAAATTTTCGGACAGCTGACCGTATATGAGAACATATTAGTCGGGCTTGAGGCTTCGCGGGAACCAAAGGCGGTTCGTGCGGTACCGGAAGAGGCGATTGCCAAGTTCCCGGTGCTCCCTTCCATGTACGGCCGTCGAGGCGGCGACTTGAGCGGCGGGCAGCAGCAACAGCTGGCATTCGCGCGGGCGCTTGCTTCTAAGCCGGACCTGCTGCTCCTAGATGAACCTTGCGAAGGCATACAACCGTCCATCGTTGACGATATTCGCGACGTCATCCGATCCATCAAGGCGGACGGCAAGACGTCGATTTTGCTCATCGAGCAAAGCCTCGATTTTGTCAAAAGCGTAGGCGACTACTTCTACGTGCTGGACAAAGGTGCGGTGGCTTGGGAAGGCGGGCTAGAGGAGCTTAGCGACGAAGTGATCAAGAAGTATTTGACGGTATAGGCTGTGGCTGGGGAGCAAGTAACGCTGGACGAACAAAAAAGCGGCTGTGCCAATGGCACAACCGCTTTTCGTTTGCAAACCGCTTATTTCATTCCCGAGATCGAGAAGTTCTCGATAATATGTCTTTGGAAAATGATAAAGATCACGATGATCGGGATGACCATGAAGGTCGAGCCGGCCATCTGGAGCGCGAAGTTGCCGCCGTATTGGCCTTTGAGCAAAGTCAGGCCGACGGACAACGTGTACAGCTTCTCGTCGTTGGCGATAATAAGCGGCCAGATAAAGCTGTTCCAGCCGGCGATAAAAGCAAGAATGCCCTGTACCGCAAGGATCGGCTTCGAGATCGGAAGCACGATCTGCATGAAGGTGCGGAATTCGCTTGCGCCGTCGAGGCGCGTTGCTTCAAGCAGCTCGTCCGGAATCGTCTGCATGAACTGGCGGAACAGGAAGATGCCGAAGGCGCCAACCAGACCAGGCAGGATGATGCCCGTCATCGTGTTGGTCAGATGCATCTCGTTCAGAATCAGATAGATCGGGATCATCGTAACTTGACCCGGAATCATCATCGTTGCGAGTACGAGATAGAACAAGGCGCTGCCGCCTTTGAATTTATATTTGGCGAATCCGAAGCCGGCCATGGCGTTCAGGAATAGGCCAACAAAGGAGAACACGACGATGATGAGCGTGTTCTTCAAGTAAACGCCGAAGTTCATCTCGGTGAACAGATGTTTGAAGTTATCAAACGTAGCATCGACGGGCAGGAAGGTAGGAGGGATGTTCTGCATCTCCGATTCCGACTTGAAGGCAGAGAGAATCATCCATATGAAAGGCAGGATGACCAGGATTCCGCCTATGGTAAGCAGTACGCCAAGGGCCCATTTTAACGCTAGGTCGTTTTTGGCCGCACCAGATCCAGATTTTGCATGTGCGCTCATTTGCTCACCTCCTCCTTATAGATCCGTATCTTTGCCCTGCAGCTTGAACTGCAAGAACGTGATGAGAATAATTGCGAAGAACAATATGAATGAACCCGCAGCCGAATAGCCGAAGTTGCTCAGCTGGAAGCCGTTGTGATAAATAAACAAGGCGACGGAAGTCGTGCTGTCGAGCGGTCCGCCGTCCGTCATAATAAACGGTTCTTCGAAGAATTGAAGCCAGCCGATCATCGTCGTAATGGATACGAAGAAGATCGCGAACCGGAGCATCGGAATCGTAATATAGAGAAGCTGTCTGAAGTTGCCGGCTCCGTCGAGCTGAGCCGCTTCGTAATACGACTTCGGAATGCCTTGCAACGCCGCGATAAAGATGATCATGTTCAGGCCCATCCCGCGCCATGCGCCCATAATAATGAGGGAGATTTTGGCCATGATCGGGTCCTGAAGCCAAGGTACGGCCGGCAGGTGAACCGCATCCAGCAGATAGTTGAGCAGACCGAAGATAGGGTTGTACAACAAAGTCCACACAACCGCGACCGCAACCACGTTTGTTACGGAAGGCATGTAATACACGACACGGAAGGCATTAAAGACGCGGTTGCCTCCGAAATTAACGATGATGGCGATCAAGAGGGAGCCGATCAGAATAAGCGGCACGCCAATCACGACATAAAATAATGTATTTAAGATGGACTTGCCGAAGACCGGATCGGCCAATACGTCCACATAATTATCGATTCCAACAAAAGAGATGTTCGACCAGTCGGCGAGGCCGGCCAGATCCATGTTCGTAAAGCTGATAACCAGAGCGACAACAATCGGTAACAAAGAAAACAAAATAAGTAAAATTAGAGCGGGGGCGATGAAAAAATAAGGCGCTTTACTCTGAGAATATCCCTTCATCCGTGCTTCCTTTCCTTTGCGCTTCTGCCGCAAAAAAGAATATAACCGGCAGCATATCTGTTTCAGAATTGCCGCCGGCTTTGTTGCTTATATTCCAAGAAGTTTACTTGCTTAGAATTTCGGTAGCTTTCTTATTGAAGCTGTCCATTTCGTCTTGCGTCTTCGATTGGCCGCGGTAGACCTTCTCGAACGAGTTCAAAGCTTCTTGCGCAACTTGCTCCCAAGGCTTCAGAAGAGGCATTGGTTCGGAGCTCTTCATTTGCTCGCCGATTACTTTCAGGTTTGGATCGCTAGCAAGCTTTGGATCTTCCCAAGCTTTTTTCGTGGAAGGCAACGCGTTTGCGAGTTCCAGCCATTTGAGCTGCGTTTCAGGCTTGCTCATGTAAGCAAGGAATTTCATCGCTTCTTCTTTATGCTCGGTGTATTGGAAGACGGACAGGTTGGAGCCGCCAAGCGCCGAGACGTTGTTCTCTTTCGTAGGAAGAACCGCAGTAGCCCATTTGTCTTTCAGTTCAGGCGCTTGGTCGTTAATCAGCTTAACCATCCAAGGACCGCTGATGAACATCGGCAGGATGCCGTCGCCTTTGAAGCCTGCAACGATGTCGATGCCAAGGTCAAGCGGAGCGTCTCCGTCTTTGAAGAAGCTGTTCAAGTAGTCAACCGCTTCGACGAATTGCGGCTCGTTGAACAGCGGCTTGTTGCCGTCGAGCAATTTCGAACCGTTCTGGCGCGCGAACGTGAACATAAGGGTTTGTTCTTTCACGTCCAGGCTGATGCCGTATTTGCCGGTGCCGCGTGCTTTCAGCTTGTCCGCTGCGTCCTTCAGCTCATCCCAAGTTTTTGGCGCGTGGTCATAGCCGACTTCCTTCAGAAGATCCGTACGGTAGTAGAGGACGCGAGTATCGATGTACCAAGGTACGCCTACGGTTTTGCCGTCATATTTCGTTGTGTTCAAGGAACCGTCATAGAAGTTGGAGTCTGCAAGCTCCGGATAATTGCCGATATCGGAGGACAGATCCATTAGAGCGCCTGCGTTAGCGAACTCCGGAATCCAAGTCGTACCCATTTGAACGACGTCAGGACCTTTTTTCGATGCAACTGCCGTGAGCAGCTTGTCATGGGCGGTATCCCATGGAAGCGGCTGAACATTTATTTTGATACCCGGATTTTCAGCTTCGAATTGCTCGGCGATTTTCGGGAGAGATTTCGCTTCTTCACCCATGCCCCATACGTTAAGGGTAACTTTTTTGCCGGAGCCGCCTTCCGCTGCCGTGTTATTGTCTTCCGCTTTATTGCCTCCGCATGCGGAAAGCATGCCCATAAGCAGAACGGAACCCGCGATCGTTGCTGTAAGAGATTTTTTGAATGTCATAATTAAAACAAGACCTCCCCATGTTGTCGGTTGTTAAAAAATAGTATGCAGTGGCAATGCTTCGATTATTCGGTGCTTTTAGTCAATCCTCTGTTTGAGAAACGTTTCGATTGAGTCCCGATTCCCTCCTTCACAGTTGTTCTTAAGGCCAATCCCGTGCGTTTAATGCTAGGCTAATTTGTAGTTGAAACGTTTCAACGCCCATTATAGAGCAGAGCATAAGCGCTTTCAAGTATTATTTTTTTGCTCATCGTAATTAATAGAAACGTTTCTATTTTATGTTTTTGCATGGTTGACGACCATTTACGATTTGATTATAATCCTGTTCTAGGAGTTATCGAAACGTTTCTATAGGTGAATTTGTCTTCTTGATGTGAAGAATATAAGGCTAATAGGCAATCCTACACGTAACCATTTCGGCTATAACATGAGGTTGGACAAATGGGGAGGCATAATTAAAGTGATGGATACAGCAAGTATTCGTATGGAAAACGGGGAATTGACGTTCGATTTCTGGAGCAGCGGCGATTTGTTTGCCGCCCGCTCTGGAGAAACGATGCTTAATCAAGTAATGGCGCATCCGGTTGACGGGTCCATGAACAATATTTATTTGCGGAAGCACGGGGAGAGCGGGATTCGGTTCGAACCGCTGCTTGGCATTCATTCAACTAGCCGCTTGACCAAAGCCGGCGATAAACTGATATGGGACGGAACGGCGTTTGGCGGCGAATTGACGTACAAGGTTGCTTTTACCCTAACGAAACACGGCATTTGGTTCTGGGATGTAACCGTTCAGGGCGGCGACGCAACGATTGACGTCGTATACGGTCAAGATCTTGGTCTCGGAGATGTTGGTGCAGTCCGTACTAACGAGGCTTATATTTCTCAATATGTGGACCATAAAGCGTTCCAAAACGAGCAGCTTGGTTATGCGCTTTGTTTCCGGCAAAATCAGCCGATGGGTGGCGCATTCCCTTATATGCAGCATGGCTCGCTGACGGGAGCGGCAGGTTATTCGACGGACGGGTTTCAGTTTTATGGCTTGAGCCATAAAGAGACAGACGTGCCGGAAGCGCTGCTTAATCCAACGCTTGCCAATGAAATTTATCAATATGAATTTACGTATGCGGCCCTTCAAACGCCAAAGACGGAGCTGCAAGGCGAAGCGCGCTTCGTATTCTACGGCCTGTTCAAGAAGGATCATCCTTCTGCGGTTGAGAAGCTGGAATACTTCGGGGAAGTGTTGGAAGCCTGGAAGGAGGCCGAATCGGCCTCCGCAGCCGCTGAGGCTAACGCGGATGAGGTGTATCCGACAGTTGCGGTATCCGCAACAATCGGTACGCCGCTAGAGACATTGCCGATGGAGTCGGATGAGATTAACGCTTTGTATCCGAACCGGGTACAGGAGGAGCTGCAAGACGGCCAGCTGTTGTCTTTCTTCACGGAGACGCATGAGCATGTGGTGCTCAAAGAAAAGGAACTGCGTGTCGAGCGCCCGCATGGCCATATTCTAATGTCAGGCGGCAATGACCGCCTTACCGACAACGTGATGACAACAACTTCCTATATGTACGGTATTTTTAACTCGCAGCTTCTGGCGGGCAACACGAACTTCCATAAAATGATGACAAACGCCCGGAACGCGCTTAACGTGCTCAAAACTTCCGGTCAGCGGATTTATGTGGAGCTAGGCGGCGTTTATCGATTGCTCACGATGCCGTCGATGTTCGAAATGGGCTTCAACTATGCCAAATGGTTCTACAAGACCGAAGACGATACGCTTGTCATTACGAACTATACGACGGTAGACTCGCCGGAAGTTCGTCTTGAGCTACGTTCCCTGCAAGGACGCAGCTACCGGTTTATGGTCACGAACCAAATCTCGATGAACAACAATGAATTCGAGCTGCCTTATCAGATGGAAGAGAAGGACGGCGTGCTGATCTTTAAGGCGGATGCTAAGTCCCAAAGCACTAACGTATTCCCTGATTTGCAATACCGTCTGCGCGTCGACGGAGCGGCGGTTGCCGTTCTGGACGAAAGCGCGCTTGTGAGCGGTCTTGCGCCAAGCGCGGCATCGCTTGTTGTCCTTGAGCTTGCCGCAGCTTCTTCCTGGACCATCACGGTTCAAGGATTGCTGCGGGGCGAAGAGCTTCCGTTTGAAGAGAAGCAAGCGGAAGTTGAAATCGAACGTTACAGAGCGTTCTTGCGTCAGGTCATGAACGGTTTCCAGCTGTCGCATGATGGTGCTCCGCAAGCCGAACTTATCAAAATGAACTCGCTGGCATGGTGGTACACGCATAATATGCTCGTCCACTATTCGGTGCCGCATGGCCTGGAGCAATACGGCGGGGCAGCTTGGGGAACGCGCGACGTCTGCCAAGGACCGGCCGAATATTTCCTTTCTACCCATAAGTATGAGCAAGTGGCGGAGATTCTGAAGACCGTTTATTCGCATCAATACGAGGACGATGGCAACTGGCCGCAATGGTTTATGTTTGACCGGTACTATCAGATTCAGCAGGAAGAAAGCCATGGCGATATTATCGTATGGCCGCTGAAGGTACTGGGCGATTATTTGGCGGCGACCAATGACTATAGCATCCTTGAGCAACGCGTGCCGTATTCGATTCGCCATACGGGCGAATTCACGGAGCAATCCGCAACGCTCCTTGATCACGCAATCAAGGAAATTGACTATATTAAAGATCATTTCCTGCATGGCACCAATCTGTCTTCTTACGGCGACGGCGACTGGGATGATACGTTGCAGCCCGCGAACGCGCAGTTGAAAAAATACATGATCAGCAGCTGGACGGTTGCGCTGACTTATCAGGTCATCGCCCAATTCGGCCGCGTGCTGGAAACCTTTGATTCCGCTCTGGCGGAGGAACTAACGCAGCTTGCGGCGGGAATCCAAGCCGACTTCAATCAATACATGCTCGCGGAAGAAGTGATTCCGGGCTTCGTGTACATGGAGAAGCCGGAGGAAGCGAAGCTGATGCTGCATCCGACCGATACAACGACGGGCATTCAATACCGTCTGCTCCCGATGACGCGCAGCATGATCAGCGAGCTCTTGACCGAGGAGCAAGCTGAAGCCCATTACCGCATTATTAAAGAGAAGCTGTACTGCCCGGATGGCGTACGCCTGATGAACAAACCGGCGCATTACGCGGGCGGCGTCAGCGTGAACTTCAAGCGCGCCGAGCAAGCGGCTAACTTTGGACGGGAAATCGGGCTGCAGTATGTGCATGCGCATATCCGCTTCGTAGAAGCAATGGCGAAGCTGGGCAAGACGGAGGAAGTTTGGAAAGGCCTGCTGACGATTAATCCGGTTGGTCTTCGGGATGTGGTTCCAAACGCGGAGCTGCGCCAAAGCAACTCCTACTTCAGCAGCTCCGATGGCAAGTTCATGAACCGTTATGATGCACAAGAGCGCTTTGGCGAGCTGCGCGACGGAAGCGTTCAGGTGAAGGGCGGATGGCGCATCTATTCCAGCGGCCCGGGGATTTACATGAACCAGCTGATCTCGAATGCCTTGGGTATTCGCCAATCAGGCTGCGACCTCGTCATTGATCCGGTCTTGCCGCAGAAGCTGGACGGTCTGACGTTTGATTTTGGCTGGAACGGCAAGCCGATTACATTTGTGTATCGTCTTGGCGAGGGAACTCGGGTGAGCCGCATTGTTATTAACGGCCAAGAAACGAAGCTGACGTATACCGATAACCGTTACCGGGATGGCGGCGTTCGCATTGATGAAGCATTGCTGAGCGCAAGTCTAGGCGACCAAGGCAATAAGATTGAAATATTTATGTAATCGGAAGGGCTGGTGGTATCTAGATGCCGCCAGTCCTTGTGTTATAGTAGAATGAGGACAAGGAGGAGTGGGAACTGTGGTCAGCATTAAAGACATCGCCAGACAAGCGGGAGTTTCAATATCGACCGTATCTTACGCGTTAAACGGTAATCCGAAAGTAACGGAAGAAACAACGGCTAGGATCCTAGCTGTTGCAAGTGAGTTGAACTATGTCCCGAATGCTGCCGCGCGATCGCTCAAACGGAGAGAAACGAAAATCATCGGCGTATTTTTGACCGATTTCAGCGGGGCTTTTTACGGAGACCTCCTTCAAGGGATGAAGGAAGTCTTGTCCGTTAAAGGATATGACCTGATTGTCTGCAGCGGCAAGCAGTCTCATCGCATGCTTCCGGAGAGATTGATTGACGGCGCGATTATACTCGACGAGACCTTTGACAGCAAGGAGCTCGCCAGTTACGCGGAGCGCGGACATAAGCTGGTAGTGCTGGACAGGGAACTGAAGCATGCCAACGTTAATCAAGTGCTGCTGGACAATAAAGCCGGAGCGGCGCTGGCAGTCGAATACCTGCTGGAGCGAGGGCACCGGAAGCTGTATGCGATGACGGGACCAAGAGGGTCCTTCGATTCCAAACAGCGGTTGGCGGCGGCCACGCAAGTCGTAGAGCGCGTGGGCGATGCTTCGCTTACGGTTATTGAAGGCGATTTCAACAAGTCGTCGGGCGAGCATGCGGCCGCGAAATTAGTAATGGAAGGCGTTATTGGCCCGCATGGCGAGCCGGCGGCCATCTTCTGCTTCAACGACGAGATGGCGATCGGCATGTGCCATTACTTGCAAAGGAATCATCCGGACATTGTGCTTGGCAAGCATCTGCACCTGATTGGCTTTGATAATCTGGAGCTGGCTTCCTTCATGCAACCGCGCCTTGCTACAATCGATTATTCGAAGCGCAAGTGGGGAGCCATTGCCGCGGAGCAGCTTATGAAGCTGATCTGCGGGCAAGAGGTGGAGCAGGAGAGAATCTACGTTTCTCTCATTCGAGGGGAAACGGTAGGTTCCGCAACTTTATAAGGAAACAACTACATCGTCGCGGTTGACGGTGTATTTTTTTTGGGACGACTCTATGAATTAACATCTTACATGGGGCCGTGTCACATCATAAAAACCAGCTTGAAATTGTAAAATTAAAGTAGTTACTATTCCTGCATTATCGGGTTCGCATAACAAAGATCAACAGAGGCGGAGAGGATCTCATGAAAAAAGTAAGTATCGTTGTGCCCACCTATAATGTCGAGGAGTATATCGATGATTTTGTTCGGTCTTTGGAGAGTATGACGGTTCAATTGAAGGATCTGGAGGTTATCATTGTTAATGACGGTTCAACGGATAATAGCCGCGCAAAGCTGGACCGCTATATGCCGGATGACGAATGCATTAAGGTGGTCCATCTAGAGAAAGCAAGCGGTGCGGCGGGTTATCCGAGGAATGTAGGGATTGCAAGGGCAACCGGAACGTATATCACCTTCATGGATCCCGATGATCTTTATTTGGCGGATGGGATAGAGAAGCTGTTGACTGCAATGGAGCGAACCGGGAGCGACGTGGTGATGGGGACGTTCGAATTGTTTAATTCGCAGAAGACATGGGAACACGAGTTGTTCCAGTATCAATTGACGCATGCCAAGATGAATATTCGAATTGAGGAGTATCCTCTTCTGCTGAGGGCTCCCAATAATATGGCGCTGAAGCTTTACCGGACGGATTTCGTAAGGGACAGCGAACTGTCCTTTCCGGTAGGCGTTGCCGCGCAGGATGCCGTATTTACGGCCGAATCTTTTTTCCAGGCGGAGAAAATAACGTTTATTCCCGAGAAAATATTCAAATACCGGATCAGGGACAATACCAGCAACTTGTCGGTTACGCAAAGCCGGAATTTGAAATATTTCCAGGACTTTATGTATATCAGAACTATATTGATGGACACGTACAAGAAATATAACAAGGTCGATTATTTTCATAACACCTATACGCGCGATTTGAATTGGCTGCTGCATCAGATCGAACGGTCCTCCCATTCCGATTCCATGAGCAGAATGCTGGTGCTGCAGACGGTACTGCCGTTCATTCAGCTAAGCAAAAGCAACGATATTTCAGCCATGGCCGCTCAGCGTAAGGAACTAGCTTATTTGATCGCGGGCGAAGAGTTTTGCGACGCCCTGCAATTCATAGATCATATCATGTTGAATAAAAAGGTAAATGAAACAGCTTAGTTAGCCATGCGAGAGGCCATTCCATTACTGTCTATGACGGGCACGGGATGGCCTCTTTTTGCCGTGCGACCCGGTTTTAAATCAACACTATCAGGCAATAATAGAACAATAGAGGTTTGGTATAACTGAAAAGAGTGATAGAAATGAAGGAAGTTACCTTTAAAGCTTTTGCCATTACGAACGAAATCGATTTGAACCAAATCGCCATTCATTGCGGCATTCCAAAGAAATATACGTGGGAGCAGCCCTTAATACTGAGGGGCGACATATTGGAGTCGATCCTGCAGCAACGGGTAGACGATGCGCAGCAGGTGCTTGTGTTTTCTTTTGGCAGCATTGTGTTTATTAATAACTCTCGCCCGCAGGATATTATCGCGTTCTTCCGTTATGTGCAAACGTTCGAGCCCGGCATCGATATTGCCCACGCCGACCGTTACTCCGATGATTACAGCCTTCATTACTTGGAAAAGGATACGTTCGAGCTGACGGACGAATATGTGGAGGTGGCCACGTACGAAGCTTATCACCCGGAGCTCGTATCGACCGTGCTGGCCAAGTCGGTAGCGCTCGAGAAGATCGAAGAGCAGCTTGGAAAAATCCACGACAAGTTGGAGCTTATGATCGAAAGGCTCGAGAAAGGGAAGCTTAGGATCGGCAACAAGGAGCTTGCCCGGACGACGTCCCAGATTTTGCGCTACGAATTCAACACGCTTGCTTATATCATGATTCTGGACAAGCCGGATATTACATGGAGCAGCAGCGATGCGAGCGGATTTTACGATAATATGTTTGAATATTTTGAGCTGAATGACCGGTATAAGATCTTAAAGAGCAAAACGGAGTTCCTGCATCACATTATGGAGGGGTTCTCGACCATCAGCCATTCCATACGCGGACTGTTTGTAGAATGGATTATCGTGATTCTGATCGTGATCGAAGTCATTCTGACCGTGCTGCAAATTGCCGGCGTCCTGCCGTGACGAATTTAGTAGAGGAGTTCTTAAGTCATAGCGCTATGACTTAAGAACTCCTCTTTTTCTTGCACAAAATTAAGCTTATGTTCAACGAAAATTAACAAAATAGTAGTAAATTCTCATAAATTACTAACACTTTTGAGGTATGCTAAGGTAGAGAGAAATTTGTCGACTAATGTCGTTTCCTTTATTTACAGCTCGTCGAATCTATAAATTTACAGGTAAAATTACTAGGAAATGATAGAGTCTCATTTTTTTCATTTCCTATGCAAATGAGGTTGGAGACGTTGAAAAAGCGAGTTGGTTACGTGGTTGCCCTGGCAGCTATAGCGGTCGCCATCTGGTGGTATTTCGGCGGCAATCTTGCCGGCAACGGCAACAACAAAGCCAGCGGGGAAGAGAAGCCCATTGCGATGTCTCGCGGGTACGGGGACACTTCCCAGCTTCAGCCGCATCGGCTGAAACTGCAGCAATTCCTTGATCGGCAGATGCTTGGCAAGGACGGCGTCTATACGAACTATAAGGAAACGGACGAGGCGGCGGAGGTGGCGACTGGCCATGAGACGCTTAGCGAATCGGCAGGTTTATTGCTGCGCTATTACGCGCTTACCGGGCAGAAAGAAGCATTCGACCGGGTATGGATGCAGACGAAACGGACTTTTGTCACGGAAGCCGGGTTCAGCTACAGGTATAGCCCGCTGCATAACAAACAGTATCCGCTTAACGCTGCCGTAGACGATCTTCGGATCATCCGTTCCTTGCATGAGGCGGAGACGGTTTTTGGCGGGGATTACGGGCGGGAAGCGGATCAATATAGTGCTCGTCTATACTTGCACAATGTTCAGAACGGCAAGCTTTTTGATTTTTACGATTGGACCTACAAGACGACGAATGACTTCATAACGTTGTGTTATGCCGACTTTCAATCGCTCCGATTACTGGACGCTCCTTCCAAGGAGAAACGGAAGCTGGAAGAGACGTTGCTTGAAATTGTCCAAGGCGGGTATTTATCTGATGCGTTTCCGTTTTATGAAACCCGGTATGGCTACGCTACGGAGAAATACGGAGATCATGACGGCGAAATAAACACGGTCGAGTCGCTGCTTACGATTCTGCATCTGGCGGAGATTGGCGAAGAACGCCCAGCGAGCGTCAGCTACCTGAAGCGGTTGGTCGAGGCGGGTACCTTATTTGGCCGTTATGACAGGGAAGGCCAGCCAGTGACGGATATTCAATCAACGGCTGCCTACGCCATCGCGGCGATGATTGGTTCTACGATAGGCGATCAAGCGCTTTATCAAGCGAGTGTGCGGCGTATGGAGCAGTATCGCATCGGGGACGAGAGCAGTCCGCTTGGGGGGAGCTTCGGCAACGAGGCTGTGAAGGAAGTCTATTCCTTCGATAATTTGACCGCATTATTGGCTTATGCCTATTGAGTCGGCTTATGGCGGATGCGCGGGAGGGGGCATAAGATGATCAAACCTCAAGACATGAAACATGCATTTGTCCGGGCGTATGTTGTCCTGGAGAAATACATATCGCCGGCGGCTTTGGCAGCCATCGGAATCGCGTTTATATTATTGATCGAGCTATTTGTGCCCCCGTATATCGGCATGGCTGACAATGGGGACTTTTACCGGATCCTATATAGCAACGGCTTGTACTTCGACCTGCCGGATTACGATAGTCAAAGGCTAGGCTATTTTGTGAGGACTTATGGAATTTTTCAATATTATAACGAAAACAACGCCATGCTGTGGTCGTCGCAGACCGTGTTTGTCCGACTGTCTCTGTGGATCAGCCAAGTACTCGGTTATAACGAACGTTTTGATATTCGGATTCAAGCTTCCTTGTATAGCTTGTTATACATAGGCGCTGTGTATTTGCTTGTGAAGGCGGCAACTTGGCGGGCTTCCCGCCGCATGGGTTATGGAATAGCGGCCGCGGCTGTGTTCGTGTTTGGAGACATCGCCTACGTCATGTATTTCAACTCCTTCTACAGCGAAAGCATCATGCTCATCACGCTGATGTATTTATTCAGCGCGGCGATGTTGCTGTATCAGCGCCAATACAACGATTATGTCCTGCTGTTCTTGTTTGGAGCAAGCGCCTTAATTCTGACGACATGCAAGCAGCAGAATGCTCCGATTGGTCTGATTATAGGGCTTGTTGCGATACTGTTTGTTTTCTTGCGGAGAGAGAGGATCTTCCGGCTATTTGCTTCCTTGCAAGCCGTTATCCTCATTCTTACAGCAATTGGAACGTACGTCCTTATTCCCGAGGAATTCGTTAACATTAATAAATACCATGCAATGACGCGGGGGGTTCTGATGACGGCCGACAATTCGGAAGAAGCTTTGGCCTTCTTTGGAATTGACGAGCAGTTTTCCGTGCTGCGGGGGGCGACCTATTATGATTTTCTTTCGCCGATACCCGTAGATTCGGAAGAGATGGAGAAGCAGTTTCTCGATAAATATGACTTTGTTTCCATCGCAAGATACTACTTGTCCCATCCCGATTCGGCGGGCAAGATCTTCGAGACGGCTGCGCGCAACGCCTTTTATAACCGGACCAAGCTTGGCAACTATGAAAAGTCAGCGGGTAAGCCGTTTGGAACGCTTACGCATGCTTTTGCCGGATACAGCTATTTGAAAGAAAAGCTGGTTCCGAAGACGTCCGGATTTGTAGTGATTTGGATGGTTACTATTGCGGGTCTGTATTCACCGTCGTTCTATAGGGCGGTTAAAGCGCGCTCGCTTCGCAGAGCACTCCGGCTTCCGGTCATTCTCATGATGGCAGCATCGGGATTATGCGCGATGGCTGTCGCTGTCATTGGCGCGGGAGACGCCGACTTGTCTAAGCACGAGTTTTTATTTGTAGTCGTATTTGATTTGGTTACTTTCTGGGTGATTGCCGACTGCTTATGCCGGCGGTTATGGGGAGCCAATGTGGAACAGGGGGACAGCCATGAATAGAGGGACTGGAATAAAAGCCTGGTTGTTCTCCGTCATCTGTCTTTGCGTACTGGTATTTGCAATGGTCCCTGCCCCCGTGTCCGCGCAAGAAGAGAGTAAGCAGGCAAACGTGCTGCTCGTTTATGACAGCTTAGGTCTTGGAACATCGGCGGCTGGCAACGTGGAAGCTTTGCAGCGGCTGCTCCTCTCGTTTGGCGTGAAGGTAACGGCAATTGCAGCTGATGAATATGATTCGGGCATGGCACAGGCGGACCCGAATCATAAACTGATCACCGTGTGCAACACGGATGATTTGTGCGGCGGGATTACGCATATTCAATATGCGGGAGATTGGCTTCATATCGGACCCGTTCCTCCGGAGCGGATCCAAGAGAGGCTTGGCTTGCAGACAAAGACGATAGCAAGGCAATCGCTGAAGCTTATGGTAGAAGGAATCTCGCAGGATGTCTTTATGGAGCGGGTTACCCGTATTAGTGAAGGCAAAGGCCAAGCATTTGGACGAATGGTAACCGCCAATGACCATATAGAAGCGCCTCTTGGACTTGTGGCGGACGGCAATGCGTACGTGCCTTATTTTGAACCGGGCAACGTAAGCGAGATGGCGATTGCCTATGTGCTTAAGGAGTGGCTGGGGGCGGAAGGTTCAGGTCAAGCGCATCTGCTTATCCGCGGCATAACGCCGTTTGTTGATTTGGATAGGTTAGAGGATCTGTCCAAGCAGCTATATGAAGCGGGCATACCGTTCCTCGTCAGCGTTAGTACGCTGTTCAACAACATGGACTCTCCGGCAATGAAGCGGTATACGGACGCTTTGCATACCGTGCAATCCTACAATGGTGGCATACTTGTGGAGGTTCCTACTCCCGTATCTGATAGGCAAGACTTAGAAGATATGAAGGCGCAGATGGACCATTTTCTTAATCAATTGTTCGAAGCGGGCATTGCTCCGCTTGGGATGACGGGCGAGGTGCGCAAGGCGGAGGAGAACACAATGCGGGAAGCCGGTTTTGCCTTCTCCGATACAATCGTTCTGCTGCCGAACGAAAAAGCCTCATCGCCGGAACAGGACGCTGTGCAGCCATTTCCTTCTTCGCCATACAGCATGTTGGGCGAGGATTTACTCCAGGTTAGCCACGAGAACAAAATATGGCCGGTATTCCCGCTCGATGTAGTAGTTACCTTCAACTGGTTCGAGAGCGAAGACAAGCAGGAAGAGACCGTCCAAAAGTTAGTGAGCAGCTGGCTTCCCTTCGCGGACTTCAAGTCGGGTTCGCATAACCTTGCCAGCAGTTTGCACAAGGCGGAATCTTTGCATGGTGCCTTGCTGCTGGATGGCCAGCCCGCTGATTTGCAGGAACAGGCGGTTTCGGCGGAGGATGCGGTGCCGGTTCCCCCTGCACAGGCGGAGGGGATTGACCGGTTGTTCTCCGTGCAGAGCCGGGTCTTAATTGTAATCATCGTGACGACCTTAATGTTATTTGCGGTTTTCTTGGTCATTGGATACCGGATGTACAAAAGAAAATACTACAATTCGGGAGGTAGCCTATGACGATTCCGGATATTCTGATGGTCATATGCGTGCTCTGCATCTGGTCACTGCTGCTTGTTAATGTGGTACTCATTATTGCCGGTTATTTCTATTACATGAAGCTGGAGGGGGAGAAACCTCCTGAGCTGCCCCTCGGAGAAGAACCATTCGTATCGATCATGGTGCCGGCGCATAACGAGGGGAAGGTCATTGTCAAAACCGTGGAGTCGCTGCTTGCGCTAGACTACCCGCATGACCGCTACGAGATTATCGTCATTAACGATAACTCTTCCGACAACAGCAGCGCGCTGCTCGGCCAGCTGCAACAAAAGCACCAAAGCCGCAATCTCATTATCATCAACACCGATAATGTTATAGGCGGCAAAGGCAAATCCAACGCGCTGAACATTGGCTTCGAACGCAGTCGGGGGGAGCTTATCGCGATCTATGATGCGGATAATACGCCCGAGCGGACGGCTCTGCGTTATTTGGTCGCCGAGATCGTTAATGACGCTAAGCTTGGCGCGGTCATTGGGAAATTCCGGACCAGGAACCGGGATCAGAATCTGTTAACCCGGTTTATCAATATCGAGACGTTGTCGTTTCAATGGATGGCGCAAGCCGGCCGTTGGAAGCTGTTCAAGCTTTGCACGATTCCGGGTACTAACTTTATTATGCGAAGATCGATAGTGGAGGAGATTGGCGGCTGGGATACGAAGGCGATTGCCGAAGATACGGAGATCAGCTTCCGAATCTACATGATGGGCTACCGGATCAAATTCCAGCCGAAGTCGGTGACTTGGGAGCAGGAGCCTCAGACGGTTAAAGTCTGGTTCAAGCAGCGGACCCGCTGGGCGAAGGGGAATATTTACGTCATCGTCAAGAACATTCCGCTGTTATTCAAACCGGAAGCCCGCAAAATCCGATTTGATATTTTATATTTATTATCGATTTATTTCCTGCTTGTCACCTCGCTCTTAACTTCGGATGCGCTCCTTGTGCTGCATGCGCTTGGTTATGTACATACAACGATTGCGGGGCTTGGCTTTTACTTATGGCTGCTTGCCATTACGCTCTTTGTAGTCGGAACGTTTGTCACGCTAATTACAGAGAAAGGCGAAATGCGCCTTTCAAATCTGGCAATCATATTGCTTATGTACGTTACTTATTGCCAGCTCTGGATGCTTGTTGCGGCTAATGGCATGTACCAATATTTGAAGGACGTGATTTTTAAACGTGAGGCCAAATGGTATAAAACCGAAAGGTTCTAAGAAGGAAGTGATGTTATGAACAAGATAACCCGTCGTAGTCTAGGAGCGGTCATCCTGCTGCTCGCCGTGTTGCTGTCTCCTCTTGCCGGGGTGTATTCCGCGTCGGCTTCGGGAGCGCAGAAAACGTATGAGACGCCAATGCCGGAAACCTCGTTGCTCGGAACAAACGCGTATGCCCAGCAGTTTTTCCAGGTGCCGGAATATTGGAAGGTGTCCGGTGCTTCGTTCAGGCTGGATTACCAGGTGTCTCAGCTTACGTTAAATGACATGTCCGTCGTAACGCTTAAGCTGAACGGCAACCCTTTTTATACAATCAGACCCGGTACGGGAAGCGGCAAAGTGAGCCGCAACATCGGGATCCCGCTTGAATATTTGAAGAGCGGCGTTAACGAGCTGACAATTGAAGGGACGATTCAGACCAAGGTCAAAGAGAACCAGATCTGCGCTCCGATCGAGGAGCGGGGAAGCTGGCTGCAAATCTTCGACAGCTCGGGGATTAATGTTAATTACGACCTCAAGCCCGTAGGTGCCAGCATTCGCGATTTCAACCGCCATTTCACCGGCATGGATACGATGCAGGATGGACTTGCAGCCGTATTTGTAGCGGAAGAAGGCGATTTGAATGAAATGGAGGCTGCCGTCTATGCCTTATCCGGATTGACCGGTTCGAATGCAAGCAATACGACCGTCATTCCGCTGTTGCCTTATAGCGCCGAGAATGCGAATAACAAGCCGCTTGGCGTACTCGTTGGGCTGGCGCAACATCTCCCGGCGGACATCCGCGCGAAGCTGAATAAGGCATCGCTCCAGGATCAGGCTTTGATTCAATTGATTCAAAGCGGATCGGCGTCGCTCCTTGTCGTGACTTCGGATAATGAGGAGTTATTGAAAAAGGCAGGGCGGTTCGTAGGGAATGCCGCTCTTATGGAACA
This sequence comes from Paenibacillus glycanilyticus, assembly GCF_030161375.1. Lineage (GTDB taxonomy): Bacteria > Bacillota > Bacilli > Paenibacillales > Paenibacillaceae > Pristimantibacillus > Pristimantibacillus glycanilyticus_B. Next base: position 237,257 of record NZ_BSSQ01000018.1, on the reverse strand, counting down.
ACTTGCAAGCTCATCCAAGTTAGTCGATAAAACGACGGACGTGGATACGCCAGCCCTTAGTATTAGCCGTTACTTCCCGCTTACGGGATCTGGCGATACGGTGACGGGGCCATCCCATCGGGAGAAGAACTATTTCATCTCGTTGCCAAGCAACCGTTCCGTTGCCGAAGCCAGCAAGTTAAGCCTGGATTTCCGCTATGCGACGAATCTGGATTTCAACCGCTCGATGGTTACGGTGCTTGTTAACAACGTTCCGATCGGCAGCAAGAAGCTAAGCGCCGAACGTGCCGGCGGCGATAACTTGGAATTGACCATTCCTAAGAACCTGGGCATCTCCGGCAACTTCACGATTACAACTGCTTTTGACCTGGAGCTTCAAAATACGTTATGTACCGGGAATGAGCAACAGATGCCATGGGCCTTTGTCTCCCCGGATTCCATGCTGCAGCTCAACACGAAGGACCGTACGGACATGTTGTTTAACAACTACCCGTATCCTTTCCTAAGGGATGGCAGTTACAACCGGGTTGCGGTTGTTCTGCCGCAAACGCAAGACAACTACACCTATGCCGCGGTATCGAATTTGTTCAATTTGATGGGACAATACGCGGCCTCCAATACGGGCGAAATCCGGTTCTATACGGACAAGGTGGCGGAGAGCGAGCTGAAAGACCGGCAGATTATCGCGATTGGCTCCTACGCCAACAACCGATATATCCGGGATAACAATAACAAGCTGTATTTCCAATATGACAAGACAGGCGAAGGGTTCTTGTCCAACGAGAAGATCAGCATTGAAGAAGGTTACGGCAAAAGAATCGGAACGCTGCAGCTGATCGACTCGCCGTACGGCAAGGGGCATGGCTTCCTGGCGGTGACGGGAAGCAGCTCCGAATATGCTTATCTAGCATCGAAGCTGCTCGGACAAGCGGGCAACCTGTATAAAATATACGGCGATGGCGCGATGATCGATAAGGACGGACAGATTCACGCTTACCGCTTCAAGAAAGAAGCGGAGCCGGAAGCTCCGCCCGTGCTCACTCAAGTGATTGACCGCAGCGACGTGGTTACGTTTATAATCGCGATTATGCTAGTGCTTGTTCTTGTGCTCGTATCGCTTGTGTTCCTTGTCCGCAAGCATCGGAACCGGAAGAAGAGGAGGAGGTAGGTATCATGAGGCGTAACGCAAGCTTGTTATCGGATGGCGGCTTCCTGCTGCTGTTCATCGCGTGCTTCATCAGCATCGTGTTTACATCGCGTGATCCGAATCTTTATTTGCAGAATATCGTCCTCCTGAACGTGGCCTTTCTGATTGCGATCATCACGTACTTCACGGCCATTACCGCAGGGCTGATCCTCAACATCCTGTTTGTGTTCGGCTACGGGACGTTTACGATCTATCAGACGGTTGTTCAGGGCGATGTCGTGACCATCCAAAGCTACTTCTGGCTTATTATGACTCCGGTGTTCACGGCGATCACCTGGATGTTCACGCAAGCGAGCAAGCTGCTGCAGGAGGAGAACGACGCGCTTAAGAAGAGGAATTCTTCGCTCGCTACGATGGATGAGAATACGAATTTGAAAAATATGCTCTCTTTCCAAAAGGACGCAACCGTATTTATGGCGTTGTCCGACCGGTATCACATCCCGCTGACGCTGCTCGTACTGAACGTGAAGTACTGGCATGAACTGAGGCGCATGATTGGCGAGGAGCAGCTGAATGCGGCGGTATACAACATTTCGGCCATCAGCCAGACAAGCATCCGGGCGAATGATTCGCTCTATATGCTAGCCCAGGACAACCCGATGTGGGGGCTATTGCTCTTTGCCGACCGGGACGGGGCGGATATCGTCATGAACCGGCTCCGAAGCAGGCTAGCGGAGATCAACGAGTCCGAGAAGTCGGAGCGCAACCGTTTCGAGCTCAACCTTAAGATGGGCGCTTACGAGTACAAGGCGGAAGAGACGCCTACGCCTCTGGAGTGGATTGACCGGGCCCGCAAGGAATTGGAATACGACGTGTAATGGAAAAAGGCGGCTGCGACGAGTATTCTTCGCATGCTGCCTTTTTTTCGTTTAAAATAGGATTAAATATTCGTCATGTTAAATTAGATTAAGGAGTAGTTAAAATTATGAGCAAAATCGCATATCTCGGACCTAACGGCACCTTCTCGGAAGAAGCTGCCTTGAAGTTTTTTGCGGAAGACGCGGATACGGAATGGGTCATGCTGGACTCAATCCCGGACGTGCTGGAGGCGGTTAGCCTCAATGTTGTAGATAAGTGCATGGTGCCAATTGAGAATTCCATCGCCGGCAACATTCATATGACCATCGACGGTTTACTGTTATATAACCTGAGGATTGAAGCGGATGTCGTCTTTAAGGTGTCGCTTCATCTGATCGGCAACCAAGGCAGCGCAATGAGCGATATTCAAGCGGTTAGATCCATTATGCCCGCGATTAACCAATGCCGCCAGTTTATTAAAGAACATGGTCTGAAGCTGGAGTATGCGGATAGCACGGCCCATGCTGCCTTGTCGGTCAAAGAGTCCGGCGATGCGGCAACCGCCGCGATTGGTTCGGCATCCGTTGCAGAGAAGTACGGGCTGCAAATCTTGCAAAGCAACGTGCAGGACCACTCCGCGAACCATACTCGGTTTGTCGTCGTAAGCAAGAAGCCTTCCGAAGAAGTTGGGCACAAGAAAACGATGATGCTCATTACGCCAAGCGAGGAATATCCCGGCGTATTGTCCTCTATTCTGAATGTGTTCTCCGCACTGGGCATCAACCTTTCATGGATTGAGTCGAGGCCAACAGGCCGCAAGCTTGGCGAGTACAGATTCCTGATCGAGACGGAGGCAGGGGGCAATGAGCAACGGATGGATAAAGCGATCAAAATTATCGAGACCTTCGGCCATGACGTACATGTCCTTGGCAGTTACGCAACAACTGTTTTGTAGAACGGCGGCCGCTAAACCGTCTTGAAATAGCGATAAATGCGATTAAGCTTTTGTTCTTGTTTGCCTTGTTTTTTCTCCATGCCGCCAAACTCGAAAAACTTCACTTTCTTAATGCCGACATATCGGAAAAGAGCTTTGCGCATGAGCACTTTGTGGGCGTTGTTCAGCCAGAATAACGGATACAGAGAAGGTCCTTTCATCGTGGAGACGCAAACAACGGACTTGCCCTTCAAGAGTCCTTCCGGCAAGAGGCCGCCATGGTCGCGGTAAGCGAAGTTGGAAGCGAACATCCGGTCAATGTAACCAAGCAGCATGGCAGGCGGCCGGCCCCACCAAATCGGGTAGACAAACACGATTTGTTCCGCCCATAGCAGTTGTTCTCGGTATTTCTCGAGTTCCGGGTCGGCATGCATGTCGCGTCTTCGTTTGTGTTCATTAAACACAAGAAGCGGGTCGAATGCTTCGGCGTACAGGTCCAGCACCTGAATCTCCTCGATAGTTGCGTTTTCTTGCAGGCCTTGGATCGTTTTCTGCAAAAAAGAATAGCTGAGACTATGATGATTCGGATGCGTGTAGACGATAAGGGTTTTCATAAGCCACCTTCTTTGTTATCATTTGATAAGAAGTTATCACGCGACTCAAATAGTTGTCAATAGATAATTATTATTTGATAATAAATTCAGGTAAAAGCCTAGCTAGTAGGAGATGAACCGACATGGATTCCAAAGATAAACTATTCCAGCAGATGGTCGCCCATATTGCCGCTATCCATCAATTGCATTACGACATGACGAAGGGTTTGCCCATGGAAGATATTACGCCTCTCCAATATGAGATTTTGGAATTTGTGACGGTGAAGCAGCCCATTACGCTCAGTGAAATCAGCGAATGCAAAGGCATATCAATGCCCAATACGAGCCGGGAGATCCGGAAGCTGACGGAAAAAGGCTTATGCGAAAAGGTAGAGGACCCGGAGGACCGGCGGAAACAATATATCCGGCTTTCAACGGTTGGCGAGGAGCGGATGGGCATGGCATTCGGGCATATGAAGAAATTGTTCATGAAGCAGGTTGACGAAATGCCGGAAGAGCAAATGTCCCGGATGTCCGAAGCATTTGAAGTGTTGGGGACGACTATTTTACGCTAGACGTTTATTAGGGGGATGAAGCAATGGATCAAAAGATTAACATCGTTAGCAAGGCGCCTGGTCCGGAGGAATATCTCGCGCTAAGAGCCGCAGCCGGGTTAAGTCCCAGACAATTGGCCGGGGCCAAGACTGCGATGGGTAACTCCATCTTTGCCGTTACTTTACGGGATACAACGGACCGCTTAATCGGAATGGGAAGAATAATTGGAGACGGTGGCTGCTTCTATCAGATCGTGGATATTGCCGTTCATCCGGATTATCAAGGCCTAGGTTACGGGAAGGTTATTATGTCGGAGCTTATGGGTTATCTTGATACGCATGGGCAAAAAGGAGCGCTTGTCAGCTTGCTTGCCGACGTTCCCGCCGACGGTTTGTACAAGAAATTCGGATTTGAATACTCTGCTCCCGCGTCGCTTGGGATGTACAAGAGAATATAAGAACAAAAGCCGGGTTCCTGCTGCTAGCGGGAACCCGGCTTTTTGCTTCATTTCGACTGCGACGTACTCGTCTGCCTGCGGTCCCAGCGGAACAAGCGGTTAAGCACATAATAGATCGCTTTATTTTCCTTCGTGAGTAGCGGCCCAAGGATAGCCAGAATGAGAACATACAACGCGGCAAAAGGCTGAATAACCGCCATTAACGCGCCTGCTTTGGCCAGGTTCGCCATAATGATCGAGAACTCGCCGCGAGAAACGATGGTCAGTCCGATATTGACCGAAGCTCTCCGGGATAAGCCCGCGCTGCGCCCGGCTAGCATGCCCGCCGTCAGATTGCCGATTAATGTGACGGCAACTGCGGCCAGAGATAACCAGACGGCACCTCCCAGGGCGGTAGGGTCGATTGTCAGCCCAAAGCTGAAGAAAAAGACGGCGCCGAAGAAATCCCGGAACGGAAGGATCAGCTTCTCGATCCGCTTCATATGTTCGGTCTCGGCAAGCACGAGGCCAAACAGCAAGGCGCCAATAGCTTCGGCGACATGAATCGTCTCGGACAGACCAGCCACCAGGAACAGTCCGGCGAAGACGACAAGCGCAAACAACTCGTTGGAGCGAATATTGAGCAGCTTGTTCAGTAGAGGCGCCGCTTTGCGGCCTAGGGTAAGCAACGCAAGCATAAAGACAAGGGCGATAACCGTCGATAAGATGATGCCGCCAATGGAAGTCGAACCGCTTAAGACTAGGCCGGACAGAATGGAAATATAGACGGCGAGGAAGACGTCCTCGAACATAATGATGCCAAGAATCATCTCCGTCTCCGGATTGGCGGTGCGCTTCAGATCAACCAGCACCTTGGCGACAATCGCGCTTGAAGATATCGTTGTAATTCCTGCAATGACGAGCGTTTCCTGGAATGGAAAACCGCTCAGCCATCCGAAGAGGAGACCTAACGTAAAATTAATGCCGATATAGATGCTGCCTCCGACCGCTATGGAGCGGCCGGATTTGATCAAGCGTCCAACGGAGAACTCGAGCCCTAGGTAGAAGAGCAGGAACAAGACGCCAATCCTGCCCATAAACTCGATGAGCGGAGCGCTTTCGATGAACCGGAAATCGAAATGCCAGAGCTCCACCGAATGCGGACCAACGGCCATTCCGATCAGAATATAAAAGGGAATAACGGAAAATCGGATTTTTGCCGACAACAAACCGGCCACGGCGATTAGCGCAATGGCAAGGCCAACCTCAAGGATGATGTGATCCATAGGCATTAATCACATCCGTTCATGAGGATTTTTTTCAGTTCTCGGTGCTGCGCGCGTTCCCCGGCAACCACGATCGTATTGTCAGCGGCCAGAATCACTTCCGGTCCCGGATTAATTTGCTTCGTATGGTTCGCGGCGAGCAGCGCGATAACCGTTGTTCCCGTATTTTTGCGGATGTGGAGATCCCCGATGGTTTTGCCGACGCAGGCATAGTGGGGTTCAAGTTTGTACCATTCGATAATAAGATCGTCGAGCGCGACCTCGATGGACTCGAGCATCTTAGGTTTATAAGTCATGCCGCCAATCATGGCGGCAGCCATCCGGGCTTCGTCATCATCAAGGGTAATCATGGAGATGCTATTCTCCGGATTATCATGATGGAAATGGTAACATTCCCTGCGGCCGTCGTTATGGACGATAATAACAAGCTGGTCGCCGCTGCGGGTATTCATTTGAAATTTTTTGCCGATGCCGGGCAGATCGATTTCACGGATATTCATAAGGGTGTACCTCCTACAAGTATGATCGATTTCTATTCTTTATCGTTAGGCAAACAACACAAATCAGACCTCTGCAATAAGCGTCGGTAGAAAAGGCGGGATTGTCCTTATACGATCGAATAGGAAGTCGTCAGCTTGAGGGGCATGAGCAGGCGTTTGAGCCGTTGCAGGAATAAGAAGGGGAGAAGAAAGACGGATTTCACCTGCGGGAACAGGGGGGGGTAGCTAACCAGGCTGAAGATGGCGGCAAGCAGCGCAGCCATTGCCATAAGCTTGCTGGCAGGAGACACAGATACGCGCTTAATGGCTTTCACGCTGTTCGGCAGGCTATGCTCGATATGGGCACGGCTAGATTTCGAGACATCGAAATGGCTATTGCCTAGCATCATCGTGGGCATGCTGAACAGAACAAAGGCGCCAAGCAGCAAGAGAAGCATCGTCAGCCGACGTGCGGAACGCGGTGTGAACATGAACGACGCCTCCCTTCTTAGAAATAGTATCTGCGATGCCGTGAACAGGCTAAACCTGATTAGGGCTTTACTTGTTTTACGGAAGAGCCGCAAATATGGTTTCATCCAGTATTTGTAACAGTGGTAGGCAAAGAGGCGAGAAGCGAGGTCAGAGCAGCAGCGCATGGAGCGCTGCTGCTCCTGCTCCTGTCTTACTCTTCCTCCTCTATAACCGCCGTTACGACTTGGTTTGAGGATCTCGTTTGAAACGGCAATACGAGCCCGGGGATGTCGGGCGTAAAAGCCACCTGCGCTTGGTTCGCGAAGGTGGATTCCGTTGTCGAGACGAGTACTGCTTGAAAAGTCAGGTTTGTGCTTTGGCCAGGCGTCAAGCTTCCGAGGCTGATCCCGGAGGCGGGGTTGCCCTGGGCCAACGCCGCACCGTTTAAGGTGACGGAGCCGGCTATAAACGAAGTGCCCGCAGGCAGCGTATCGGTAGCGATCAACCCCGTTAAGCCAGTATTGCCCGTATTCGTCACAAGAAGCGAATAGCCAATCGTATCCCCAGCGGCAGCTTCGGAAGGAGCACCTTGCAGGAATACGCTCAGATTAGGCGACAATACGGGAATAACAACCTGGTTGGTTAGTCTTCTGCTCGGCTGCAGGGAGCGGCCCGGCAAGTCCGGGACATAGGTGATTTGAGCCTGGTTGCTAACTGATTGAGTAGCCGATTGAGTGGCGGCGTTTGCTTCGATGCGGACTTGGTATTGGGCAATCGTGCTTTGACCGGGCAGCAGGTTGCCAGTAGGGATGCCGGCAGCCGGATCCGCACCGGGCAGCAAGGCGCCATTAACCGTAACGGTACCCGCTACCAATTGGGTGCCCGCGGGGACAGGGTCTACGATCGTTACGCCCGAGAGGTTCGTATTGCCGCTATTCGTAGCCGTAACCGTATAGGCGACAAGATCTCCCGGAGCCGTCACCATGCGGTCGGCCAGCTTGGATGCGCTCAGATCGGGACTCACGATAGGAAGAACGTGAGGCGGAATGACAACCGGCGTTTGCGGCAATAAAGGCCCGGACGGTGTTGCGGCGGCGTCATAACGAATCAAAGCCTGATTAACCGCTTGAGGCGGGTCGGGCAATACATTGATATGAACCTCCAGCGTAACGGTCGTTGAGGCGCCGGGAGGCATGGGATCCAGATCGATAGCAAGCGGGTTGGTGCCGAATTGGGGAACGTTATTGGCATAAATACTCCCTGGAATGACCGAGGTACCCGCGGGAACCGATTCGCTGAGTATAATATTTTCAGCCGTTGTACTGCCCGTATTCGTGATCTGTAACGTGTAGGTGATAATGTCGCCAACAAAAGCAACAGGAACATCGGATGTTTTAATGCCTGTCAGCATGGTAATCCTCCTCTCTCCCGTTATTCTTCATCGACGGTAACCCGTACGGAAGCCGTGGCTTCAAGCGATGGGCCGTTATCCCATTGGATGTTGACGGGGCTTGTAATCACGGTATCATCGGGTACCTCCGGCAGAACAAACGGGATCCGGATCGAATAGTCCGCACCAATCTCGAAGCGCGCGCCTCTTATTCTTAGATTGAACAGCGGGGCGGAAAGAACTCCGTTCAGCAGCACGACGTTGCCCGTATTGCGGACTCGGATTGTAAAAAACACCGTGTCTCCCGGATGTCCTTCAGGGCGGTCTACCGTCTCGGTCAAGGCAGCATTCGGCAGGAAAGCCGTCGTGACGGAGGCCGGGGCTTGTTGGAGCGGCGTCTGATCCGAGAACGCATAGGCATGGCTTGTAAAAATCGTTCCGCTAACGGCATCTTCCGGAACGGTAAAAGGCTGCTGGAAGGAACGGCTCTCTCCGGGTGAAAGCGAAGCGATCAACGTGCTGAAGAAAGTAATTGGCTGCACAACCCGGACATTGGTCAGTGCTTGGTTGCTATTGTTGCGTACCGTAACGATAAAGGCCGCATTCTCGCCCGGAGCGGCAACGGCGGGAATAGCTACATTGGTCAGGGCAAGCAGGAAGCGCTGGAGGCCAATAACCACTTGAGCGAAACTTCGCGCAGGCGGATCGCCAAGAGGCCGTTCGGGCCACACGGCTGTAACGATGTTGGTAAAGACGGTGCCTTGCACCGCGTCCGCAGGAACGGTGAACGGAAACTGCAAATAGGCGGTTTGCCCCGACTCCAATAAGGGAACCACAGCGGTTTCCCTTGTCAGGGAGTCGGAGACGGCGATGTTGGTCGCGGTATTGCTGCCGGTATTGATGATCTCGATCGTGAATATAACGGTTTCGTTTGGCGCCGCCGTATTGCGGTCGGCCCGTTTGCGCAAGGTTATTGTTGTTGTCGCAACCGGAGGTTGTTGAACGACAATGGATGCGGACTTGGTTTGCAAAGGAGATTGATCGGATACCGCACTGAATGTATTGGTGATAATTGTTCCGCTTGCGGCATCGCCAGGTACGGTAAGCGAAGCCGTGCGAATGATGATCCCGCCTGCAGGAAGCGATGCAAGGGTCTCATTGATTCCAAGCAGCGGGTCACTAATCGTAACATTTGTTTGCGGCGAGCCAAGAAGATTGGTCACGGACAACGTATAACTGACGTTTGCTCCCGGAGTCGCTGCAACCGGGTTGGCTTTTTTGCTCAGGAGCAGTCCCGATCCTGTAACTTCTACGATGGATTCCACCTGAGCAGGGTCTGTTTCATTCGAGGTGACGCTAAGCAAATTAGATATGCTCGATCCAACGGGAGCGGCTGCCGGTACGGTTAACGGCAATGTCAGCTCGTGGAGGTCTCCTACGGCAAGGTCGGGAATAGCTGTATCGATCCCGAGCAGCGGATCAAGCACATGCACGCCGGTCAAAGGCACGTTGCCGGGATTGGCAACGGCAATTCGGTAAAGGATGGTTTGGCCCGGCGTGGCGTTATTGGCGTTAGGGATTTTGCGTATCCCAAGCAGCGGGGAGGCTAATACTTCTACGGTTGCGGTTGCGGTCACGCGGGTCGTCTGATCGGAGACAACTTCCACGGTATTCGTATAAACGCCTGGTGGCGACTCTAACGGAATGAGGAACGGAACGTCTAGCTGTACCGTCTCGCCGATGGCAATGCCGGCCAGCGTTTGGCTTTGTGCGGTGAGATTATCCGTGATGATAACATTGGTAAGAGTAACATTGCCGGTGTTTCTAATCGTAATGGTGAAGTTGATGGTATCTCCGGGAACGACTGAAGCCCGGTCGGATTGTTTGAGCACTTCAATACGCGGGGAACCAAGTACAAGCACGCTGGCGGCCGCTTGCTGCCGAGGCAAGTTATCGCCTTGAATAAAAGCATTATTTATGACGCGAGAACCGGCATCAGCATCGGCGGGAATGGTATAAGGCACGGTAAAGACGGCTTGCGTTCCAACGCCGATCTGATCAATAGACTCGTGAAGCCCAAGCAAGTCATCCGTAAGCGTTAGATTCGCAAACGAGACATTGCCGGCATTTTCTGCCGTAATCGTAAATTGAACGGTGGTGCCTGGAGGGGCGGATGTTGGAGTAACGGATTTAGCGAAAGACAAAGAAGGCGCAGATGCAACGTTGATGTTGGCGACTGCGGTTTGGCTTTGCGCAAGCTGATCAGCCGTTACGGCAACGATGTTGGTGAGCATGCCGGGAGCCGTGCTGACGGGAACGGTAAACGGCTGCGTAATGGTTTGGGATGCTCCAGGCTCAAGCGTTGGTATGACAGTGAAAATACCAAGCTGGGCATCCGCAATGGCTACGTTTGTCAGCGCAACTTCTCCCGTGTTATTAACCGTAATAAAATACGTGACGGACTCCCCGGGCTGTACATCGGTCCTGTCTACGGCTTTGGTCACTTTCATATTCGGCACGAGCCCAAACTTGGTGACGAATATTTCGTTCAGGCCGCTGGGCGTAGTCTGGAAAGCGCCGGGAGTTACCGGAAAGTCGGTGGAGAAGGTATAGCCGGTTACATACATATTGCCAAGGACGTCGCCGGCTATGGCCGATCCGCTGTCTATGCCCGAACCGCCTAAATAAGAGGAGAATATAAGGGCATTTCCCGCTGCGTTGATCTTGGTTGCATAGGCATCCCGGGTTCCGCTCAATGTCGTTTGAATCGCATCGGGAGTGGTGGGGTAATCCGTTGCAAGGGTGTAGCCGGTAACAAATACATTGCCCCCCGTATCCAATCCGCTGCCGTAAGCCAGCTGGAAATTCGATTTGCCTAAATAGGTGGAGTAGACAAGCCCCGTGCCTGCTGCGTTTAGCTTGGTGACATAGATATCCGCCGTGCCGCCAAGAGTCGTCTGATATGCGCCAGGAGTAACCGGGAAATCCGTCGACCTTGTATATCCCGCGACGTAAGCATTTCCTGCCGCATCAACGGATATCCCGTAGCCGTAATCGACGCCTGAACCCCCAAGATAGGTAGAGTAGACGAGAGCATTCCCGGCAGCGTTTAATTTAGTGACAAACGTATCGCCGGTACCTCTTCGGGAGGTCTGGAACGCTCCGGGCGTCGTCGGATAATTCGTGGACGCGGTGTTCCCGGTCACGTAAGCATTGCCTCCGCCGTCGACGGCGATCGCCGTTCCGTTGTCGCCGCCCGTTCCGCCAAGAAAGGTGGAGTATATCAAGCTGCCAGACGGGCTGAATTTTGTAATAAATCCGTCATTCGCTCCGCCATATACCATCTGGAACGAGCCGGCCGTAACGGGAAAGTTAGCGGATGCCGTAAATCCGGTAACATAGGCATTGGTTTCGCTGTCCAGCGCAATTCCAAGCCCGTAGTCATGGCCGCTTCCCCCTAAATAAGTTGAATAGAGCAAGGTGCTGCCGTCTGGACTCAGCTTCAGCACGAAGGCATCGCTTAAGCCGCCAAAGGTAGGTTGAGCAGCTCCGGGAGTAACCGGAAAGTTATCGGAATAGGTTCGGCCGGTCACATAGACGTTGCCGCTAGCGTCTACCGCGACATTTTGCCCGGAGTCGCTTGCCGATCCGCCGATATAAGTCGAGAATACTAGAGCGGTTCCGGTCGGGTTCAGCTTCGTAATAAAGGCATCCCGGTCGCCGGTGAAAACCGTCTGCACAACGCCTGGCGTAACCGGGAAATCCGTCGAAGTCGTAATGCCCGTCACGTAGACGTTCCCCGCGTTGTCAGCCGCAATGCCAAACGGTTCGTCGTTGCCCGTTCCTCCGAGGTAAGTGGAATAGACAAGCCCCGGGTCGATTACGAGCGGAAGGGAACGGTCATAAGGTCCATTGATCCGAAAGGTAACGGTTTGATCATCTGCACTCAGAAGAAAGGAGCCGCGGACATCGATACGAGAGCCTTCATGTTCCTGATAGCAGATCGGAGCGGGGTCAACGATTTCGCCAAAAGCCGTAAGAATGACCAGGTTGCCATCGTCATCAAGCCTGATGTTGTCCGCGCCTGCATATGTAAAACAAATGTCGGAGAAATCCGCGCCAGGATGCACGGTAAATTCGTATTTCATGCTCCTGCCAACGCTGCGGAAGACAAGATCGATTCCCGTCCACAACTCCCGGTAGATAACATGACGGTAAGTGGGAATGCCCGTTTTCCACTTGCCCGGATCTGTTCCTTTAAAGCTATGGATTGTGGAATCTGCCGGAAGATCCCCCTCCGGAATGACTTCGGTACGGGCGTTTAAGAATTGGAAATCCAGCCTTGTCATCGCTTGTTTGGTCTGATCAAATAGCGTAAATATAATTTCGCCCGATGTAAAAGAAGCCTCGAATTCCGCCCCTCTTGAGACATAATGAACCTTCGGATTACTCAACTGTCCTTCGTTAGGCAGGAAGCAGCAGGGAATTTGCACATCTGAACTCCGATTCTCAGTAGTTACCATCGCCGAATTACACCTCCATATTGACGGGATGTGCCGGAAACCGCCCATTACTAATCCATATGCTTTCGGAGGGAGGAGATTGCCCCGGAAATGATAGTTGCAACATAAAAGCCGTGTCATCGAAGGGAGGCCTTTCGATGACACGGCTTAGTTAATCATGGCTTAGCGGTAGATCGGCGCGGCAAATGGCGCTCCGTCGGCGCCACCGTCGACTTGAAGTTCTGCTGCCTGAACGAAAGAGGATTCGTCCGAAGCTAGGAATAAGACGGCATTTGCAATCTCTTCGGGATCACCAAGACGGCCAAGCGGAATGGAACGGGACAGAGCAGCTTCGAGCTGCGCGGTTTGCTCCGGTCCAGATGCTCCCCAGATTGGCGTTTTGGTTGCGCCGGGCACAACCGTATTGACCCTGATTCCCCGCGGAGAGAGCTCAGTAGCGAATACTCTGGCCATGCTGGAGACGGCGCCTTTGCTTGCCGCATAAGCTGCCCGGCCAATTCCTCCGGTAGTGGCAAGCACGGAACCAACGAGGATGATCGACGCTCCTGCCTGTAGATGGGGGGCTGCGGCTTGCACCGTATAGAAAACGCCGCTCACGTTAATTTTTAGGATTTGCTCAAAGTCTTCCGGCTTTGTACCTCCAAGCGGCGTATTTCCGGCAATGCCGGCATTCGCAAATACGATATCCAATCTGCCGTAGCGTTCAATGGCTGTCCGAGCGGCATGTTCAGCCCCGGCAGGATCTGTTGCGTCCGCTTGAACGGCAACAACATTTTCTGCCCCTAGTTCATTCACCGCATCGGTTAAGGAAGCTTGATTCCGGCCGGTAATGACGACTTTGGCGCCCTCCTGAACAAATCGTTTGGCTGTAGCCAACCCGATGCCGCTATTTCCTCCGGTAATGAGTGCAACTTTCCCGTTTAATTTACCCATCATCATCACTACTCCTGTTTATAATTTGAGAACGATCGTTCTATAATACTCAAAAAAATTTAGTCTAGAATAGACAGCGTTGTGTCAATAATAAGTTGTAATTTCTCTCTATGGTATTGCGTCTTAACCATAACCCGAAGTCCGGTCAGCGCGTTATTGAAATAAGCAGCCAATAGCTCAGCGTTCAAGTCGGCAGACAGTTCGCCCGTTTGCTGGCCTTTTATGATCAAATCGCGAATAAGCTCTTCCGTATGGGACCAGCTGTCGCTGACATAAGCTTCAAGTTGGGGCTTATGCAGAGCTAACTCTACAGCGGTATTGACGAGCAAGCAGCCTGAAGGGCGACCTTCATCCGGTTCGATAGCAGCTTCCAACAAGGAACGGATGGCGGCTTTTGCCGAATGGGAGGCATGGACTCGTTGTTCAATGGATTTCCACACGGTATCGCCATATCGCTGCAAAGCGAGTACATATAAAGCTTGTTTGTCGCCAAAGGTATCGTAAATGCTTCTTCGGTGAATGCCCATGTGCTCCACAAGATCCTGCATGGAAGTCTTCTCGTAACCTTGCGCCCAAAACAGCTTCATCGCCTTCAACAGGACGGCGTCTTCATCAAATTCTTTACTCCTAGCCAATTCGCGTACGGCCTCCTTTCGAAAACCAGCGTACCATATTGAGAACGATCGGTAAAGAATTATTTTTTACTGATCGTTCTCAAATAAGCGGAGAGTTCAAAATGATCAGAAAAATTAGTTGCAATAACATTCTATCTGGCATAGAATAAAAAAATAAATTAGTTGCAATAACATTATATTGGTTGGGAGGAACTAAACTGAGCGAGCATTGGACTAACAAGCATGAGCATGCATCAGAGTCGCATGGCCAGATGATTTCGGCGATCTATCGCCATATGCAGGTTTATATTTCGGCGGAACTAGCTTCGTACCGGATTGGAAGCGGGCAGTATATTTTTCTGATGGCTATCGCTTCCGGGGAACCGATTACGCAGAAAGCGTTAAGCGAGAAGCTGCTTATCGATAAGACCACAACAGCTAAAGCAATCGCCAAGCTGGAAGCGGAAGGATACGTGCGCAGGGAGCCCGATCCGGCGGATAACCGGTATCATCTGCTCTATCTCACGGATGAGGGGCGCGAGGTGGCTCCGAAGGTGCAGGAAGCTTTGAACCGAATCAAGAGCAAAACCAAAAAAGGAATTAGCGATGAGGAATACAGCCTGCTATTAACGTTGTTAAAAACCGTGCTTCATAACTTGACGGATGAAGCCAATTAACGCTGGGGAGGATGATAAGCATGATCGTACAGCCTATTATCGCAGTGGACAATTGCAAGGATGAAATCCAGTATTATCAACAGGTGCTTGGCGGGGAAGTTGTTATTTTGCGGAGGCAAGGGGAAGACGTGCTAAATGCCGATTTGAATTTCGACGGGGCAACGATTAAGTTCTCGGATGTAAAGGCGGCTAAACCGGCAATGAGGGGCGATTACGTCAGGGTATTCCTGAGAATCGACACAGAAGAAGCGTTTAGACGAATCTATGAAGAGTTTGGGGCGAGCGGATCGATTCATACGGAGATGTACGAGGCTCCGTTTAACGGTTATTTGGCGATTGTAAGCGACCGGAACGGCGTATCATGGGTGCTGTCTTATTATCGGGAATGATAAATGAAATAAAACAACGGTACGGGAACTTCCCGTACCGTTGTTTATGTTGTTATACAGGTTGGCAAATAGGATCCTCAGGATACAAGATGCAGTCTGGCAATTGGCCGCCAGGTCCACCACCGGTTTCGCCGCCAGGTCCACCACCGGTTTCGCCGCCAGGTCCACCACCGGTTTCACCGCCAGGTCCACCGCCGGTTTCACCGCCAGTTTCGCCACCGGATCCACCACCGGTTTCACCGCCAGTTTCGCCACCAGTTTCGCCACCAGATCCACCACCGGTTTCGCCGCCAGTTTCGCCGCCGGATCCACCACCGGTTTCGCCGCCAGTACCACCGCCGGATCCACCACCAGTTTCGCCGCCAGTACCACCGCCGGTTTCTTCACTTGGAGACGGTGACGGTGTATATGTCGGTGTAGAAGTATGCACCGGAGTTGGCGTAGGCGTTGGTGTTGCCGCCGGTGCGACTTGCTGTTTAGCCTCATAGGCACCGGTAAGAAGCAAGTCTCGTGTAGCATTGGCTTGTCCGCCGAACTTTCCGTCAGCGCCATTTGCCAAAATCTTTAATTCGAGCGCCATAGCGACGTAACCTTGCGCCCAATCGGAAACGGTAGAATCCGTACCGGTTTTTGTTTTTGCCTCGTCGTTTTTGCCGAGAGTACGGACTAGAAACGTCGCCAGTTGTTCTTTGGTCACTTTGCCGGCTGGATCGTAATTGCCTGCACCGATACCATCGGTTACTCCGGCTGCCTTAATAGCCTCAATGTAAGGAAGCGCATAACCGTTTGCAGGATCATCCCCCTTCACATCTTTAAAGCTCGATGTTGTTGCATCAGCCTTGAGATTTAGCACAAGGGCAGCAACCTTCGCGAACTGGGCGCGGTTCATTTCCTCCTTCAGACCAAAGGTCGTGTCGGATACGCCGTCGAAGATTCCCGCGCTGATCATCGCATCGAATTTGGCTTTTGTTGCCGCATCCAGATCCTTCAAATCCGTGAAATCAGAAGACGTCTTGCTAGCGGCAAAGCTGAGTGACGCGTAAGAGCAGAGAAGTATAGCCAAAGCGATGCCTGCAATTTTCTTTTTCATTACGTTCATTCCTTTCCCCTTGGAATTTAACCCTCGCCAATCTTGCAAAAAAAAGAAAAAGACCATAAATTGGTTCTTTTTTATTTATCGGAAATTAATGCGGTTTCATAAATATAGAAAGTCGAAAAATGTAAAAAAAACTTGGTGAGTTCCAGTGAACATGGGGCGACACCTGGTTTTTTTCACATACTGAAACATGGGGCTATTTCTTTGAATTAGAGTAGCGAATATTTTATGCTGATAATGAGGTGAGCCTAATGCCTGATTACGAAGTTTCGAGTTTGAAAAAAGGACTGCAAATTCTTAATTTGCTAAAAGATAACCGTCGCCTTAATCTCACGGATATCGCGAAAGAGATTGAAGTGAACAAAACAACCGTGTTTCGTCTGCTGCACACGTTGGAAGAGATGAAATACGTCATCAAGATGGGCAAGGAGTACGAGTTGCATCCGATGCTTTTTGACGGAAAGCCTTCTTTCAGAGAAACCATCAAGTGGTCCAAGCTGCAGACCCTTTGCCGTCTTGGAGAAGAAGTGAAAAAGGATGTCTTCGTAGGCACTCTGGACGATGAAGGGACGGGCATCCACGTACGCCAAGTCTATGAAGCGGAGATGGGACAACTAGTCGACCGGCCGTTAAACGGCGTGGTGCCGGCTTGTCATACCGCAGCGGGAAAGGCTCTTCTTGCCGAGCTGAATCGTTCCGAGCAACTTCGCATATTCGAACATATCGATCCGAGGCAGGCCACCGGCCATGCGTTTACGGATCCTGATTTGTTTGTTCGCCATCTGGATGCCATTAGGCAACAAGGGTTTGCGACGGATTACGAGGAGCTCCATGCGGGAGTGCAGTGTATCGCGGCTCCTTTGTTTTACGGGGAGAAGGTGGTGGCTTCCATTGCGGTGGCTTCCGCGCGGCATGAAGCAAGAAACTTAACGGGGAAAGTTATTCAGGCTGCTAAAGAGATAACGGCAGAGATGAATGCCTATTCCAAATCTGCCGTGAGAGATTGATAAAAAAGGAGAGATGTTCATGCGAGTAGCGGACGGATTAGAGATGCTGGAGATTGAGATGAAGCTGGCGGGACGCACGATGATGATTCATCCCGTAATTGTTCACGATGAGGACAGTTGGACGCTCATTGACGCGGGAATGCTCGGTAATGCGGAGGACATTCGTACATACGCGGAAGAAGCGGGCATATCGGATCGGCCGCTGCGGCAACTTATTCTTACTCATCAGGACATTGACCATATCGGCGGGTTGCCTTCTTTTCTCGAGGAGGAGGGAGCTAAGTTGCCTTTCGAGGTATATGCCCATGAAGCGGATCGGGCTGTCATTGACGGAGAGGCGCCGCTCCTAAAGTTCCCGGCAGACCGGTTGGAAGCCGAACTTGGCGCTAGACTAGGCGAGGTGAGCGAGCAGTATAAAAGAGTATTCAGCCGGCCTGCCAAACCAAACGTTACCCGTTTGATGGCGGACGGGGAGACGCTGCCGATTGGCGGCGGACTAACCGTT
The DNA here is from genome assembly GCF_030161375.1 of Paenibacillus glycanilyticus. Taxonomy (GTDB): domain Bacteria; phylum Bacillota; class Bacilli; order Paenibacillales; family Paenibacillaceae; genus Pristimantibacillus; species Pristimantibacillus glycanilyticus_B. Next base: position 219,364 of record NZ_BSSQ01000018.1, on the reverse strand, counting down.
ATTCATACGCCCGGCCATACGCCGGGACATGTCAGCTTGTATCATCAGGCAAGCAAAACGCTAATTGCGGGAGACGCGCTTGTCATTCACGAGGGCAAGCTGCTGCCGTCATCCCCTTATTCGACGGTGGATATGGAGCAGGCGCTCCGTTCGGCCGATAAGCTGAAGGACCTCGACATAGAAGCTGTCATCTGTTATCACGGCGGCTTGCTGCAAGGACCGGGAATCTCCTTTTAGGAGTGCTCCCGGTTTTTTTATTTCAGCAGGTTTGCGTGGTTATAGGAAATTCCGCAAGAGCAGCGGTGGCTGCCAAACATGGCATGATAGGAGGGAGGGAATTCCTTGTTAACCCGGATGACCTGCTCGGCAAAATCGACGGAATCCTTAGGTACCGCGCCAAGGGAATCGGCTTTTTCCTGCGTATCGATATGAGCTCCCGGCGGAACAAAACGATTCGGCGCGACCCGTACGCCGTTCGTGACAATAGCATCCATGGAAATATAGCAACCGCGTCCAACGTAGGCGTTAAACACAATAGCTTTGAAGCTCACGAACACGTCGTCTTCGATAAGGCATGGACCGTGAACGATAGCCCCGTGGGCGATGGAAACGCGGTTGCCGATGTAGATGGAGCACGGAATATGGCCTGCTTGGATTGTTTGGTTGGCTAACCCATGCAGAATAACGCCGTCTTGAATGTTCGTATTGGAGCCGATGAAAAAAGGCGTTCCTTCGTCGGCACGCAGGGTTGCGCTCGGAGCGACAAACACGTTATCGCTGATATAGACATCCCCGATTACGCATGTGAAAGGGCTAAGGAAGGCCGATGGATCGATGCGGGGAAAACGTTGCACGGGATTAACCGATGTCACCGGGTTGGGGCCTATAAACCGGGTGAAGGCGTTAAAGGGGCCGGATGGGCAATAGGGATAATAAGCGGTCATGGCATATTCACCTCGTGACGGGAATAGGAATTGCTCTCTTCCATAGACTATTCGGAATATAGGCTAATGTCACAAGAACTTGATGCTTAGTGGTCTTACGCGGCCGAGAACCAAGCGAAAATGGGGAGGATGGAGCGACTTAACAGAAGAAGAGGCTGCCCGCGGGGGCAGCCTCTTCTTGCTGTTAAGCTTCCAGCACGGGAAGCAGAACGTGGCTTGGATATTGCTCGGAGTGATAAATCGTCTGCGTAGCAGGGATTGGCTCCGGATCGTCGTACGGATTCAGGCCCGTATTCGAATTCGGGAACGCCACGAACTTGCTGGACGACGTAACCGAGAAGCGAATCTGGTGACCGGCGGGGAACTGGTGCGCGATATTCGGCATGAAAATATCGAACGGCTCCACTTGGCCCGGCGTCAGAAGCTCCGGCTTGTCGTAGCCGCGGCGGTATTTCGCGCGGACAATGTAGCTGGACAGCAGGATCGAATTGTCTGCTTCATCCACGTCGCTCAGCGCCACTACCCAATCGGTATCTACCGCTGAGCTTGCCGCATAAAGCACGGCCGACAGTTCGCCGGCAATCGTAACGGGCTGCTCCAGCTTCTCGCTTGTATAGCAAAGCACATCCTGGCGCAACTCGATGGTGCGGCGGTTCTCCGGAATACGCTCCCCGGAATCGACAACCGGATCGGCCGGGTTGTAGACGTACGCATCCGGCGGGCCTTCTTGCTGCGGACTCCGGAGAGTCAGCTTGCCGTCGCCAAAGGCCGAATTGGCCCGTCCGCCGCTGCCAAGATAGAACGGAGTAACCGTAGCTTCGGCAGGCGTCCAATCTTCGGAGGTGCGCCACTTATTCTCGCCAACCACATAATAGCTGGCGCGAGGCTCTTCGTTAATGCCGTTAGCGACGCCTTTCAAATAATGATCGAACCAGCGAAGGATATTTACGTCATAGTCGTAAACGACGGCATCTTCTCCGAAAGCCGTGCCTTCCAGGTCGCGCGCGCGGTTAGGACCGTGTTCCCAAGGGCCAAGCCAGATCTTGCGGTTAGGGACATCATGCTCGGTGAGCAGACGCCATGTCTCGGAGACGCCGGGACTGTCGCCGTCGTACCAGCCGGAGATAACGAACATCGGCGCCTTGATTTGATGCGCGCGCTCCGAATGGGTGCAATTTTTCCAATACTCATCGTATTCCGGATGCTCGCTCCAGAAGTCCCACGGGCCGGAAGCTTTCCCGATCATCTGCTGCGGAATTTCGCGGATCGGCCGCGCTTCAACGGCTTTGGCAGGATCTACCGTAATGCCGCCGAAGATTTGGAAGTCCGTCCGGGTGCCTACCGATTGGGCAAGCGTCCAGGATAGCAACGGCCAAGAGCAGACCGTGCCGCCGCGGCGAACGGTATCGACAAACGGCGAGCCGACATTTACTTCGTTCACGACGGCTTTCAGATTGGGATGACCGCTTGTGGATGCGGCCATGACCACGTAACCGAGGTAGGATGCTCCCCACATGCCAACATCGCCATTCGACCATTCCTGGGAAATAATCCAGTCGATCGTATCGCTTCCGTCTTCCCGCTCATAGTAGAACGGGACAAGTTCGCCTTCGGAATCCGCCCGTCCACGAACGTCCTGGTTCACGACGGCATACCCTTTGTTAGCCCAATGAAGGAAGCTTTCCTTGCGCAGGTTGCGGTCGTAGCAGGTGCGCACGAGAATCGTCGGCAGACGCGTGCCCGGCTGAATGCCCTCCGGCAAATAAACATCCGTTGCCAGCTTCAAGCCGTCTCTCATCGGAATGAGGAAGGTGCCTAGATCATTAACCCCGTATTTGGACTTCGACAGGTGAGGATCATCGTACACGACAAGGGGAGTGAGCTTCTCCATTCCTTCCTGCACGATGATTTCCATCCCATAGCGGTTCGGACAGAGAAAAGCGATAATGTCGCCGCCGAGCGTGACGATATCAACCGCCGTATCGCCGCGTTTGGCCCATACCTGCGAGGTGCGGCCTTGCTCATCCGTATAGGCGAGGTGACGGTGATACGTTTCGCCGTTAGCGGTAACTACGCGTTCTCCGGACCATTCCGTCTGACGGTAGACCGAGAGCTTTTCGCGGATCTTTTGCAGAGGTAGATTGTATTTTGCCTGAGGATCCAGTACATGCTCCTGCATCTGCGTTTGCCTTCTGCGATCGACTCTCGCATGCATCACTTTATCTTCGGTAAAACGAACTTTGCCTTCATAAACGCCAGCGACATAAAAGTTATAGATCGTCATTTGCAGCTCCTCCTATCCCCACACCTGTTCGAAAATACGCATCCAGTTGCCGCCGATGATCTTGCTTACTTCTTCATCGGAATACCCTCTGCCAACAAGGCCGCGGGTGAAGTTGATAAACATGCCGTATTGTTCAAGACCTGCCACTAGCTCGGTGGAAGGACCGTCCCCTTTGGCAAAACCAAGCTTCGGCGCAATATGCTCCTTGAAATATACAAGAGACCAGTCGACGTCGCTCATCGGCCAATCGGTGCCAATTCCCACATGGTCAACGCCTACGAGACGCACGATATAGTCGATATGATCCAGCACATGGTCCAGCGTGGTAGCCTTCGGATCGCCGTGAACGAACCATGGCATGGCGAATACGCCAATGACGCCGCCCGTAGCGGCAATCGCGAGAAGCTCGGCATCGCTTTTGCAACGGCGGTGAGGATAGACGGCTTCTACGCCCGTATGGGACGCGATGACCGGTTTGGTCGACAGGCGGCAGGCGTCGAGCGTTGTTTGCTCGCCGCAATGGCTTGTATCCACAACGATGCCAAGCTCGTTCATCTTGCGGATGAACGTCATGCCGAAGTTGGAGACGCCGCCGTTTGCCAGCTCCATGCAGCCGGAGGCAATGGCGTTCTGGTTATTATAAGTTAATTGAAGGACCCGCAAGCCAAAACCGTGCAGCGCTTCAAGAAGGTCGAGGTTTTTGCCGAGCCCGGTCGGGTCTTGCGACGTGACGATGCCGGCCTTCAGCCCTTTGCGCTTAGCTTCGCGAATATCTTCTGCCGTGAGCGCCTTGACCAGCCAGTCGAAGCGGTCGAATTGCTCCTGCACTTCGCCCATGCTTGTCATAATGGCTTCCGTGCTGGACAAGTCCACTTCGCGGTTGCCGGCCGTAATGCCGGAGCGGTACCACTCCTCCTTGAAGGCAGGCAGCTCGCCGCGAACGGACATTTGCCTCAGACGTTTGGCCGGAAGGGCGCTGTAGGCCATCGGATCGTCCTTCAACGATTCGCACTCTTCTTTAATTTGCGCCGATACTTCCGGCGGAACAACGCCAGGGGATAAAGGACCCTGGAACAGCAGGTCAATGACGATGCTGCGTTCATGAATGTCCTGAGCCCGCTGTTCTTGCTCAGGCGTCAGGTTGAAATCGTACAGTCTTTGCTGTTCTCCCATGATGACACGCTCCTAGATGTCGATTGTAGTACCTTTGCCTTGCCGATAGGCTTGCTCGTACAAATAAGCGGCTGCGGCCAAATCTTCTACGGCCAGCCCTAGAGATTTGAACAGAGTAATTTGCTTGTCCGACGTACGGCCTTGCGCTTGCCCGAGTAGAACCTCGCCAATCTCGCCTACAATATGCGCCGGACCGATGGCACCCTCCCGAAGGGGGATGAGATAATCGCCGGCTTCGTTCACGGCGGATTCGCGGCGGTCAACATAAAGCCGGGCCTGCTGAACCACGCTTGTGGCTAGTTCCCGGTCCGGCGCGCGGCATGCGCCAACGGCGTTGATATGCGCGCCTTCCGGAATCCATTCGCCTTCGAGCACCGGAATTGTAGAAGAAGTGAGGGTGCAAATAATATCGGCCTCTGCAACGGCTTCCCGCGCAGTATTCGCAACTTCGATAGTCAAACTCGGATACCGATCGCTCATGGACGTCCGGAATTTATGCGCATGCTCCTTATTGGGGCTCCATACGCGCACCTGCTCAATCGGGCGGACAAGCAGCAAAGCTTCCAGATGGCTCCGGGCTTGCTCGCCTGTGCCAATTAACGCAAGAGAACGCGAGTCTGCTCTGGCGAGCAGCTTGGTTGCGGCGGCGCTGACGGCGGCCGTGCGAATCGCCGTTACTTGACGGCCGTCAACAATCGCGTTTATCGCGCCGCTTGTCGCGTCAAACAAGGAGATAACCCCTTGATGCGAAGGCAAGCCGCGGTCGTGATTATGCGGGAATACGCTGATCAGCTTCGCTCCGACGATCTCCTGCCGGAGAAGATAAGCGGGCATTAAGCCCATTAAGCCGCCTTCGCGGACGGGAACTACCGACCGAAGCTGCTGCTCGGCTTGTCCGGCCGAGAGATCTTTTAACACATCCTCCATAAGAGGGATGCAGCTGTCCATCGTTAACAATTCGGATACTTCATGACGGTCAATAACTAACATGCTCAGTTCACCTGCTTGCTGCCGAATATACAATCCTTATTATTTTACCTCAAAAATAAAAGAGAGTGTTACCGGGCCGGACAAGAAATAAAGAGCCTGCCGGATTAGGCAAGCTCTTTAGCTGATCTGACTTCTGGCTATGCGGTTGCGTCCGTTTCTTTTGGCGGCATATAGGGCTTGGTCGCATCTCGTGTACAAGGTTTCCATGCGCGTATGCGGATCCGGTACGAGAGTGAGTACGCCTATGCTGAGGCTATACGGAACGGGAAGATGGCTTGGAGCGGTTTCCAGCGTAAGCTTGATCTGCTCGGCCAGATGGCTTGACTCCGGTTCGTTCCGGCCGGGCAGCAATATGCCAAATTCGTCTCCTCCATAACGGACGAACAAATCGTTGTTCCCCAATAGCGGCCGGATACGCCTAACGACGTCCTGAAGCACAAGATCGCCGGTGTGATGGCCGTAGTTATCGTTAATGTCCTTAAAGGAATCGATATCAAACAGAAGATAGGATAGGTGCTGCCTTTTTTTGGCGCACTGTTCCAGTAAAGGCTTGGCGCCCGAGGTAAACATTCTCCGGTTCAAAGCGCCGGTCAGATCGTCGTAGCTGGCGTATTGAAGCAATTCCTGATTCGACTTCTCCTTCCATAACAGCAGAAATCCCATAATCCCCAGAATCGTAAGAATAAACACGCTCACTAGATAAATTAGCTGGTAAAAGCCTGGCGTAAAGAGGCTGACGGAGGTATCGGTAAACGACGCGGTTGCTGCCCGGATCAGATTGGCCGCAACAACAAGCAAATAAGCGTAACCCATTACTTTCATTAAGCTGGATGGACCTTTGACCATGCGGTAAGAGGGTGCTAGCAAAATGGCAAGAAAGAGAGAGCCGCAGATGATCCGCCATTCCTCGCTGTTATGGACGAGAATGACAAGCTGGAACCCTGCAATGCTGAAGAGGGCAGCCAGCAGGTAAGGCGTTCGGAATTTGCGTTGCCACTCGTTCCTTAACCTCAATAAAGCGATACTCTCCAGCGCAGCCCCGATAAACATGAAGGAGTTCGCAACGGCAATCGAGAGAAAGTCGGGAATCTCTCCGCGCACAACGGCCAGGAACCAAGCGGCGGACTGCAGGCATTTGGCCATAAAAAACGTTCGGACCGGCAATTCCTTCAGCGCGTCATGCCAATAAGCGCCGATCAGAATAAACGTAAATAAATAACCTGCTCCAAGAAAAATAGTAATCATAGTAGAATCAAGCGTTATGTTAATGATCGTCACCAGCCTGCTGTGAATAATATCCATTAAATCCGATTATAGCAGGAGGAGGGAAACGGTTGAAAGGCTAGAACTGTAAAAAAATAGGTCTAATTTCGTATATTTTATTTCAGTTAGATTTAAGGAATAGCAGATACACTAATAAAAATAGGAAAATAGATGCAAGGTAGGAGGTTAGATTACATGGCGAATCCCAAATGGGTGAAATGGGTTGTTGGCATCTCCAGCGTGGCGTTATTTACGGGCATGGTTGGCGTCATTAATCATTCTTCCGCGCCATCAACAACAGCTCCGGCGAGCAGCGATGTGCTTAACAGCGGTCCATCGGATGAGAATATGCAGGGAGACGACAGCGCGGACTCCTTCCAGCAAAGATCGTTTGGCGGAGGCCGCGGCCGCGGTTTTGGCTCGGAGTCGGGCGCGGGTTCGGGTTCATCGGATGAAGGTATGCGGACGCATGCCTCGTAGGAAGGGGCATGGTCATGGCTTTGCATAAATTTTTTGCAATGAATACGCCGTTTTTCACCAACGGACTTCCTCCTGGCGCGCAGGAGATGGCGGAAAGCTGGTTCGCTGCCGTTGAAGGGAAGCTTAGCCGGTTCAATCCGGGCAGCGAGTTATCTTTGCTGAACTGCTCCGCGGGACAACCTTTCATCGCTTCCAGCCTGCTCTATGAAGCAATCGCAGAGGCGAATCGTTACTACGATTCAACGGAAGGATTGTTTAACCCCTATTTGGGTCATGTGATCCGTCAGCTTGGTTATTCGAAATCTTTTGAGAAGCTTGCGCAGCCGGCAGAGGACGGACCGGTCGCTCCAGCCTTGCCATATGATTGCGCGGTTCCCGTTACGCTGCATGCGGATGCAAGTTCCATCGCCTTACACCCGAAGGTGTCGCTTGACCTTGGCGGATTTGGCAAAGGGTGGAGCGCCCATCAGCTATCGCTTATGCTCCAACAGGCCGGAATCCGTTCCGGTGCCATAGGAGCGGGAGGAGATATTTCGTTATGGGGAGTACCGGATGCGGGCTGGACGGTCAGTATTGGAGATCCGTGGGACGAAAGCCGCGATGTAATGACGCTGCGGGTGAGATACCCTGGAGGAATTGCTACCAGCAGCACGGTTAAAAGGAAGTGGACCGATCGTTACGGGCAGTCGCGCCATCATATTCTTCATCCCCGTACCGGCTTGCCGGCCGTATCCGATCTGGCACAGGTTACTCTGTTTGCGCCCGATCTGGCAGATGCGGAGGTCTATGCGAAATGCGTGCTGATCCTCGGCTCGCGGCAAGGGTTTGAATGGCTGACCGGGCGATATCCCGCATGCGCGGCCATAGGCATTCTTCATGACGGCTCCATCCGGAAGGTTGGCGCAATCGGCCAGTATGTAGAGGAGGGAGGAATCCGGTATGAATGCGGCTGTTGAGGCATTAAACGTATGGACGACGACGCGCGCGTCGGGTATTACCTCGTATTTGTTCCTGTTCCTGTCGACGGTGGCCGGTATAACGATGGGCTTAAGGATCGTCAAAAACAAAGCCAAGCCAATCGTTCTCGCCATTCATCAATCGACCGGCTGGTTTGGCTTTTTGTTCGGGATGATTCACGGTTCGGTGCTCGTGTTTGACGAATATGTCGGTTACTCGCCGGGGGAGCTGCTCATTCCGTTCACGGCGCATTCGCATCCTATTCTGACCGGAATCGGAACCTTGTCCTTCTATATGACTTTCCTAGTTATTCTATCCAGCGATCTCATGAAAAAGCTCGGCAAAAAGCTATGGAAAATGACTCATATGCTGGCTTTCCCCGGTTATTTCATGGCTCTCTTCCACGGCCTGTTCATCGGTTCGGATTCTCAATATCCATGGGCTATAGGGATGTACGGGGCGACCGGAGCCATTATCGCCGCGCTCACGGCGTACCGGATTTGGACGGTTACCAAGGGGAAAGGGAAGCAGGAAACTCCCCGCAACATGCGGCTGCCCGATCGCAGGGTTAAGCCGGCAGCGCTTGACAACGTTGAATAAGTACAGCGCTGACGCGTATTGGAATAGACCCTGCGGGGTCTTTTTTTATGGCATTTTTCGATAATATGCGAGTATACAGGCTATTGAAGGAGACAACTTCGGAACCTCCTGCATAAAATGTAAGCGTATCACATTCCTCGAATTTTGGAGGTGACGAATAGTGCTAGGATCATTAACGCTTTGGATGGAAGTTGCTATGTGGGTTGTGCTTGGTTCCATGGGTGCTAACTTATTGGTAGATCTGTTCAAGATGGTAACAGGAGGAAAGTTCTCGACAGACTTTGTATTAGGATACTTGAAAGACTTGCTCTACTATGTGCTTCCGCTGCTGCTTCTTGCCGGACTTTCCATGATGGACGTAACGGGCTGGGTTGTTCTGGTCGGTTATTACTTGGGCGCGCTCGCTGTGCTTTTGAAGTATCTGATGGACTTGAAAGGAAAACTATAAAAAATTTTCGGATGCAGCAGTCCTGGGCAAGCAGAATTAGCTGAGCATCTGTGGATAGGATAGGCCGGGACTCCTGCGGGAGGGTTCCGGCCTTTTAGTTCTTTTATCGGCGAAGCAGATCACGGCAAAAGGGCAAGGAAGGAGCGGGTCGCCGCAGACTGCGGAATTCCCCGCAACGTTGCGATTCCGATCTTACGCTGAGGGAACGGCTCTGTCAGAGGGATTTCAACCAAGTCGCCTCTAGCTAACTCTTCTTCGACATAATCGCGGATAACAAAGGCGAGGCCAAAGCCGCTCCTGGCAAATTGGACGAGCAGGTCCACGCTGCCAAGCTCGAACTCCGGGGCGAAGGTTATGCCTTGCGATGCCGCATAATCATCCAAATAACTTCTCGTAAGGCTTCCTTGTTCGAGCAATAGAAGCGGAAATTGACTTAGCTGTTCCAACGAAAGCGGAGGACCTTCCGCTATTGCCCGATAGCTTTTTCCTCCTACAAAACAATCTTGCAGAGGCGAGCTTTCGCGAATGGCAATTTGTTTGTCGGATACGGGCAAGCTGACGATGCCGAAGTCGATTGCGCCTTCTTTAAGCAATGCAATGGTTTCGGGGGTGGTACGGTTCGTAACGCGGACGCGGACGCCGGGGTACTGCTCATGGAATTGCTCGAGATAAGGCAGCAAAAAATGTTTGCATAACGTATCGCTTGCGCCAATCGCTATCTCTCCGGTGTTCAGGTTATTCATCTCGGCAATCGCTTTCTCTCCGATCTGCACGGATTGGAAAGCCTGCTCGATATAGGCCAGCAGCACGGATCCTTCCTTGGTTAAGGTAACTCCCCTAGGCGTTCGGAAGAAGAGTTGTCCGCCAAGCGTGCTTTCAAGCTGTTTGACCGTGTGGCTGACGGCAGGTTGCGTAATATGCAATTGCTCGGCGGCTTTCGATAAACTGCCGGTCCTCGCAATCCAATAAAAGACGCGGTACCACTCCAGATTCACTTCCATAGGTATTCCTCACATTTATATCGGATATTAGTAATATGAATTATTCTAATACACTTCCGTTGTTTTATCATTAGGTTTGTAAGACAAACGATAGAGCGGAGGTTATGTTTATGACAGTAACGGCAATCGTAGGCGCCAATTGGGGCGATGAAGGAAAAGGGAAAGTGACCGATGTATTGGCAGTAAAGTCATCGTATGTCGTTCGTTACCAGGGAGGGAGCAATGCGGGCCATACGATTATCAATGATTTTGGCAAATTCGCGCTGCACATGCTTCCTTCCGGCGTATTTTACCCGGACGTGACGAATATCATTGGGCCGGGGACGGCGCTAGACATTGGGGTGTTGCTGAGTGAATTGGAGGAGTTGTCGGCAAGAGGAGTTCCGGCCCCCAAGTTAATGATTTCCGATCGGGCGCAGATTGTCCTTCCAATACACCGGCTGCTTGATGAGCTGGAAGAGCAAAGGCTGGGAAGCAACAGCTTTGGCTCAACGAAACGTGGGATTGCTCCTTTTTACGCGGATAAATATTTGAAGGTAGGCATTCAGGCTGCAGATTTGCTGGATCCTCTCCGGTTAAAAAATCGGCTGGAACATGTGCTTCAAAGCAAAAACGTGCTGCTTCAGCATTTCTACGGCCAGCCGCCGATTCAGGCGGAAGCTTGGATGCCGGAGCTGCAAGAGCAAGCTAAGCGTCTTGCTCCCTATATAGGAGATACCACCTCATTGCTTCATAAGGCTTATCGGCGCGGCGAGAACATTTTGCTGGAGGGACAATTGGGGGCGCTTCGCGATCCGGATCATGGAGTTTATCCGTTTACGACTTCTTCCTCAACGCTTGCGGGTTATGCGACGGTAGGCGCTGGGCTGCCGCCTTATGCCATTGAGGAAATCATAGCGGTGACAAAAGCTTATTCCAGCTGTGTAGGTGCTGGTCCATTTGTATCGGAGCTATATGGAGAGCAGGCAGAGGAACTAAGAAAACGCGGCGGAGATGCAGGAGAATATGGCGTAACAACCGGAAGACCTAGACGTGTCGGTTGGTTCGACGCCGTGGCTACGCGTTATGGCTGCCGGATGCAAGGGGCGACATCCGTTGTGTTAACGAACCTCGATGTCTTAGGCTACTTGGATGAGATTAAGGTATGCGTCGGCTACGAAACAACAGGCGGAGTCATGGAAGAGTTCCCTATAACGTCCAAGCTGGAAGGCGCAACGCCTGTCTTTAAGACTTTGCCGGGCTGGAAGTGCGAGATCTCGGATGTTACCGATTACGATGAACTGCCTGATGCGGCTAGACAATACATCGAATGGATGGAATCGGAGATTGGCGTACCGATTAAGACGGTATCCGTTGGCCCAAGACGCGATCAGGTGATTAACCGATAATCGGCTGAGTAGTCTGGATGCATATTCCAATCCTTCTCCGCTCATACTTTAATGAGTTTGAAGCAGAGGAGGAATGTGCATGGATTTGAATCGGGCTAAAGAAATTGCAGCCTCCCCTATTATGGAGGATGTCCGATTAAACGGTGCCCGGGTGTATATTCAACACGTGGATGAGGCGACTGAAACGGCCCGCATCTATTCGCTTGACGAACCCGATAACGAAATGGACGTAGCTGTTCGCAGCTTGCAGGAACTTTCGTCCATGATGGGGATGGAAGTAGATCAGGTCGCCTGCCGGGTATCGGATATCGGAGCAGAATAGTAGCATATGAAGAACAAGGCATGGCGGATGACCGCTATGCCTTGTTTTTTTTGAGCCAATAGATTGAAAGAGAGTATTTGATCGATTACTATAAAAGGTAATATTTTACTATTATAGACGAGGGGCGAAGAGAGTGGGATCCTCCTTCACAAACATCCAATTAAAAGCAGTTGAGACGTATACCCATCAGCAAATATGCCAAGCTATCACGGAGTTGATGGGAAGAAGCTTGTTTGAGAGAGTAGAAGAGCCGGGAGATCGGAGTATTGTCATTTCTTGGGACGGGACTAGCCCGTGGGTCGCCATTTATGATCAGTTCAGCGATGAAGGCGATCAGGAGATGCTGGATGCCATGGCAGGCTCGTTGGCTGAAAAACTCCGTACTTGCGCCGTTAGCAATGCCGTGTTTGACAGCGATCTATTATTGATGAGGCTATTCGACCAAGGAAAAGCCGTAGACCTCTTTGTGAACGATATCGATATGTATAACGAATATTCTAATCAGAAGCGCAAGAGACAAGGGGTACCGTCGAAATGGGCTTCTCTACGGGAAGGCACTACAAAAGAAGAGATAACCGGAATCTGGCAAGGGGAGCCCGTATTTGCGGAAGATACGCTCTGGGAATTGTCCGCGCTGTACGGCTGGAACACAGACCGGTCCTGTACGGGCTTCAGATACAAGCAGAGTGACGGCTGGTTAGAAGGGGATATCGTCTTGCACTTTAAGGATAATAATCCCGCGGATGAGCTATTTGAAGAGAGCAGTAGTCTGACTCAATTGGAGCTAAGCTCCTATCAGCCGTATGTGGACTGCACTACGAAGTCGGAAGCATCGGTATACTTCTACTATGTAAACACGGGGCAAGCTGCGGCGGGTTTGACCATTACCATGTGGGGAAGCGCTATAAGCGATGATTGCTTGGGCAGCATGGAGGCAACCGTTATTATGCAGGATGGCACGAGGCTAATCGGTCAGCTGGAGGATATTCAATTGCATTACCCGGACCAGCCGGAACATCATTTTCCGGGAAAAATACTTCGCTTCGACGAGGCGATGCTTCCGGGAGGAGTTACGCTTCTCAGAGAAGCCGCTACTCCAGTTGAGATGAGTCAGCTAATGGAGAGGAACGGCCAGAGCCGGATCATGATGAAATACTTGTGCAAGCCGGTAAGAGGCGGCGTTTATGACTGGCATTTTGCAGTGAGGCCCAACACGGCTCCCCAGAACGGGGTTGTCCATGGTACGAAATTATTTATAGACATCCCATTTGAGGAAGCGAAAGCGCTAAAAAAAGAGCATGGATTTTATGAGTAAATCCGAGATTTACTTTTAGGAAGTCTTGTGATTAGATGATGTAGCGAGAATACAGCTGGGAGAGACCAATCATGAGACAACAAGCGCAATTGAAATCAAGCTTACTACTATTACTGGCCGCTTTTATTTGGGGATTCGCCTTTGTCGCGCAGCGGCAGGGGATGGAGCATACGGGGCCGTTTACTTTTAATGCCGTTAGATTTATTCTTGGCGCGGTTTCCTTGCTGCCGCTGATCTGGATTATGGACCGGCGTTCAGGCCAAACCAAGGAACAGGTTCGTACTTCTTACAGAAGCGCTTCGCGTTACGGGCTGTGTACGGGACTTGTGTTATTTATCGGCGCATCTCTGCAACAAGTCGGGCTGATGTATACGACCGCCGGCAAAGCCGCTTTTGTTACGGGATTATATATCGTGATCGTGCCGTTCTTCGGCTTGTTTCTGAAGCAGCGGCTAGGCGTGAATAGCGCAATTGGGGCCGTGCTGGCCGTTATCGGACTTTATTTATTATGCATGACGGATGATCTGACGCTAGGAAAAGGGGACTTATACGAGCTCGTGGGCGCCTTTTTCTGGTCGGTGCACATTCTGCTGATCGATCGTTTCTCCCGCAAGACGGATGGGCTGAAGTTGTCGCTCGTGCAGATCGTGACCTGCTCGGCGTTAAGCTTTATCGTTGCTTTTGCTACCGAGAAGGTTGAGTTGTCGGGCTTATCCGACGCTATTATTCCGCTGTTGTACGGCGGGATTTGTTCGGTAGGCATCGCGTATACGCTACAGATTGTGGGGCAGAAAAACGCCCATCCGACCCAAGCGGCCATTATTCTAAGCCTGGAGACGGTGTTTGCCGCGATCGGCGGTTATCTGCTGCTGGACGAAGTGCTTGGCGTTCGTGCCGGGATCGGTTGTTTGTTTATGCTGGTTGGCATGATCGTGCCGCAGCTTCCCCCGGTGAAACGGAGAGTCGTCATTTCCAGCGGGAAAAAGAAAAAGAGTGCGTGAAGCGGCGCACTCTTTTTTTATTGAAAGAAATCATTGACTTCGTTAATGAATTCGGTGAACAGCGGATGCTGCTGGTTGTCGTGGGCATTCTCGAATGCGGAGGCCAGACTCGTATAGTACCAGGCTTGCTTGGTTTTGCCCCGCTTGAATCTAGTCCAAAGCTCGGGTCCAAGCGTTAAGGAATCCCGTTTCATGCTCCGAAGATTATGTAATTTGTCCGCGCAAGCTACGAGGCGAACTTCAAGGGGCTCGGCAGGGAGGTTTGCGATCGTATGGGTTTTTCTCTCTTCCCAGCTTAACGTTTTGTCCGGTTCGGAGCAGGCTTTCACGATTGCCGTGATTTCGGGGCCAAACGCCTCAAAAAGCTGCTGCTCGGTTACCTCGGTATCTTCCAGTACATCATGCAATAAGGCAGCTATAATCGCATTTTCGCTGCAATGGTAGGAGGATAAAATCATGGCCACGCCGTAAGGATGGGAGATATAAGGCGTACGGGACCCTTTGCGGTATTGCGATTGATGCGCGCTTGCGGCAAACTCAATGGCGATATCTAGTCTATTCATGTCATCAACTCCTGTCCTTGTTTATGTTGATACTATGTTAGTATACAGAATTTATGCGGATGAATCCGTTGAACGATGCGAAAATGCCCTCCCGGTCAATTGACCGAGAGGGCATTTCCCATTGCTGTCTACCAGTTATTCCCCGATACTCGCGTAACGGTGAAGTTAGGACTTGCGGCTTCGCCGTAAACCGCGGCAATGCCCGGGTTGTTGACCTTCACGTTGGTGAAGCTTGCTCCGCCGTAAGCCGGGCCTTGGCCTTGCTCGGCGCGGAGGACAAGCTTAATGCCATAACGAGTCGGGTTGTTGATGTTGACGTTCTCGACGCGGATATTTTGCATGACCATGTTGTTTGGTGACATGGATTGGAACATGAGACCGAAGTAGACCGGATTATTGATGTCGACGTTCTTAATCAGAATATTCTTGATCGCACGGTCGCCGCCGTAGACCCAAATCGCGCCAAAGTTCTGGTAATCGTTAATCTTGTCGTCAGCGCCAACGCTGGTCCAGAAGTCGCCGCCCGTACGGTCAAGCGTAGCTCCGTCAATAACGGTATCCATATCGCCGAAACCAAGCGTGTTATAACCAAAGCTGTAGCTGCTGATTGTAATGCCCGGATACGTCAGCGTATCTGCTCCGTATAAGTTCTGGAACAGGTTATCCGAACCGCCGTATACGGCAAATGCAGCGGCGCGGCGTACGTTGGTCGCGGTCAGGTTCGTATATTTGTTGCCCACGTTGTAAGAACCGCCGGAATCCGTAGCACTGAACAAGGCAAACGAGTCGTCGCCCGTACCGCGCGCATAGTTGTTGTCGATGACGTTGTACGAAGAACCGTTGGTCATGTTGATGCCGTCAGCGAACGTGTTCTTGATCCGGTTGTTCTTGAACGTGTTGTAGGAGGAGTTAACGCCCCAGTACAAGCAGATGAAATGTTCAACCCAAATGTTCTGAACGGTTACGTTCTGCATGCCGTTGCCGTCAATAAATTTGCCTGGCCCGTCTGTCCGGTAAATGTAGTTGCCCCATGCGGACAGGTCCCGAATGGTGGAGCCGTTTGCGGCCGAGCTGATGTTGAAGCCAACATCCGTATTGGATTGATCTTGAGGAGCAACCAGCTTCGTATACCAAGGGCCGGCTCCGATAATTTCAGTCGCCCGTCCGTAGAGATAGATTTTGCTGGAAATCGCCCAGTTGCCGGCAGGGATGTAGATGCCTTTCTTCGTTGTGTCTTGTCTGAATTCGTTCAGCGCCTGTTCAATCGATTTGGAAGAAGACACGGCCACGTATTTCGTTGGATCCGGATTCGCTTGCGGAGGCGCGACATTCTCGGTCTCGAGCAAGTCGACGTAGATCCAAGACACATCGCCGGCATCCTTCTGGATTTTGATCTTGGTTCCCGCAGGGTACACCTGATCAAGCATCAGTTGCGCGTCTTCGTAGAGCCAGTAAGCCGTTAAGCCGGCTCCCGGCGCATTGTCATAACCTAGGCGCCCAAGCGTGCTTGGCGTTGCGTACAGGTAAGAGAATTTGGATGAAACATTAAATTTGCCTTTGTTTACCCCGTCCGCATAGATGCTGACAGTACCGGTTATGTTCTCCGCAACTGCATTGCGAAGAACAAAGGCGTTCGCTGGCGAAGTCAGCGTAAACTCCACATATTCTCCTGTTGCGTCCAGGTAGACGGATGATCGGCCGGAAGCTTCGCCGGCATAGTCGCCAGGTTTGAAGTTAGGGGCCAGCTTTGTGCCGTTTGTTGCATTGGAGGAGGACTCTGCCTCAATGATGGTAAACGGCATATTCGCTCCGCGGCCCGAATAGAGGCTAATGGCATTGCTGTTGTTCGTTTGTTTCGTGCTTACTTCGCTGCCGTCAGCGGCGACTGTCGTTGTTACCGAGTAGCTTCCGTTCACAGCTGTCCATGTGCCCATCGTCACGTTAACCGATTGGCCTGCCGCAAGAGATCCGGAGTAAGAGCCGTTCCAGGTTTGAACGGTTGCGCCGGATGCGTTCTTCAAGGTGACAGTAATCGGGTGAGCGCCGCTGGCAGAAGCGATATTGCCTTGGTTTTTCAGGTTTGTTGTAAATGCAACCGTGTTGCCCGCGCTTGGATTGCTAGGATTCCAGGTCGTCGAAACGATCAGGTCGGAGCTTTGCACGGCCGCAACGGTAATGCCTGCCGTGTTGCTGTAGCTGTTGTTGTTATTGTTCTGCTCAATAACCGTATTGCTCTCGTCGACCTTCGCGCTAACCGGGTAGTTACCTGCGTTTTTGGCTCCGGCATTAACGGATACCGTAGCTGTAGCATTAGCGGCGAGTGCAGCTACAGGCGCTGTGCCTACAAGCTCGCTGCCCAAGTAGAAGTTTACCGAGGAAGCGGGAGAGTTGGCGTTGCCGATATTTTTCACGGTAGCGTTAAGGGTAATGGCGTCTGTCTCTACCGGATTGGCTGGCGTCCAGGTCATGCCTGTAATCGTCAGGTCCGGGTTCGGAGCAGGCGTGCCGTAAATTTCGAATTCGGCTACTTGACCGCCTGGCGCTCCGGAGTTGGCTGTAATGTTCAATTGAACTTTGCTAGCCGTTGCGGTGACGGGAATAGTGACCGAGTTGCCCGAAGCCGGGTTAAACGTATAGGACTGAGCGCTTACGAGGTTGCTGAATGTTGAAGTCGTCTGATTAGCGCCCAATACTTGAATCGTTTGCGTGCGCGTGCTCCAATCCGTGGCTGGGTTCAGCTTCACGACTACGGAAGTAATATCATGGTTGGCGCCTAGATCAACAGTCAATTGGCTCGGATTGCCGCCGCCTTCCCAGTAAGTAGAGGTGCTGCCGTCGTTGCCGTTAGCTGCCACATACGTGAAGGTTGAAGAAGAAGCGGTAATCGTCTTGCCTAATGCTACGTTCGAGCTTGTAGGAGGCGTTGGTGTAGGAGTTGGAGTCGGCGTTGCAGTAGGTGTAGGCGTAGGTGTAGGAGTCGGTGTAGGCGTTGGTGTAGGTGTAGGCGTTGGTGTAGGTGTAGGTGTAGGAGTTGGTGTCGGCGTAGGAGTCGGTGTAGGTGTAGGTGTAGGTGTAGGTGTAGCCGAAGCCGCCACGGAAATCTGATCCAGGTTCATGTTGCCGGAATCGGTTGCGTCATATTTGTAGGCGATGGTGTTGTTGCCTGCATTAAGGGTTAACGTCTCGGTCTTGGTTCCCCAGGTATCCCAGTTCGCCAAGCTGCCCAGCGAGGTTTGACGGATCTTGGTGCCGTTGACGTAAATGCTCAGAGTACGAGCAGCGCCTTGGGCGTTTGCGTATTTCAGCGCGACATCATAGCTGCCGGCCGATGCCACGTTAACGGTAAAAGCGGTGGAAGCGCCTTGCGTCCAATAGCCGTCAACAAAGCCCGTACCGGAGTAGCCGGTATGATCCGTGTTGACTTTGGCACCGCCTGACAATGCCGCGCTTTCAGCCTGATAAGTACCGGATGGCGGCGGAGTAACGGCTGCGCCATAGATTTCGAACTCGGAAATTTGACCGGCTTGCCAGCCCGTATTCGCTGTAATATTCAGACGGACGTAACGCGTGCTTGCTGCCGTGAAATTGATGGTGACGGAGTTATTGTTAACCGAAGGATTAAATGCATAATTGGCGGAACCAACAAAGTCTGTGAAGGTTGAGCCGTTGGTGCTCCCTTGCACGGCGAGGGTTTGCGTGCGCGTGCCCCAGCCTGCAGGGATCTTCAGAACGACTTGGTCAACGCTCGTGCTTGCGCCAAGATCGACTTGAATCCATTGCGGAAAAGCATTGTTCGTGCTTTCCCAGTATGTAGCCTGATTGCCGTCGGCGACGTTGCCGGCTACGTATACGTCGGCATAACCGCTGGCTGTTACGGTTTTGCCGATGGCAAGGTTGGTCCCGCCTGCAGCGGATGAAGCGGACGGATAAAGCGTAAGCTGCGAGAGCAGGACAGCAAGCGCCAGCGAGAACATGACAAACGGATTGTGCTTTAATTTTTTAGTTATTAAGAACATAAATTACCTCCTAAAAAGAATGATCACACAAACAGCTTCGCTGTTCGTGATGATTCTTACTTCGAAAGCAGCTGATCAATTATGTTGCGGGCAATAATTAATGCGCTTACAATTTAACGCGTAGTTACATCCATTCACCTCCTTGGCAACTATTTTCGCATCCATTCAGAGTCTGGCATGCTTAGCATAATCCACTTGCCTGTCTGGCTGAAGACGTAATCCTACGATGAACATGTGCAATTCTATGAATCCGCGGACAAAAATAAAGAAGCCGTCCCATTCCTCACGTTAGTGACGGATGGGGCGGCTTCTGCGTTGGATTTACTATAGATCCTGTTCCTTCAGGAAAGAAAGCGCGGAGCGCATCTTCTCGACGTAAGCAGCTTCCCCGCCGGTACACATGAACTGGACTTGTCCGCTTCCGCGTCCGGTTCCGATGCCGTAACGGCTCAGCATGGCGGTCAGGCGCCGGATCGTGCCGAGATTGCCGTTCACAATCTGAATATGCGGAGGCAATACCTCTTCCAGTATTCTCGTATAGAACGGGAAATGCGTGCAGCCAAGCACCAATATGCCGTAATCCATCAGATCGTAAGGAGCAAGCTTGGTTAGGAAATAGTCCCGAAGCACGCCCGGATCGAATTGAAGCGATTCGCAATATTGCACCAGCTCGGGCATTGGAAGGGAATCTACGATTCCGTCTCCGTCTACGCGCGACACCAGAGCGTAATACTTCGGCATGCGCAGCGTTAGGGGAGTCGCCCAGACGAGTACTTTTTTGCCCGTTGCGCGATTCATCTCCACGGCGGGCTTAACGGCAGGTTCCATCCCGATAATGGGAAAAGAATACCGCTCCCGCAGCTCGTTAATCGCAATGCTGGTTGCCGTATTGCAGGCCACAACCAAAGCGTCGATGCCTTCGGCCACCATTTGCTCAACGGTCTGAAGCACGAAGGAGCGCACTTCCTCTTCGGACTTGGTACCGTAAGGGACATGTTTGGTGTCGGCCATATAAATATAGTTTTCGGCGGGAAGGCGCTTCAGCGCTTCTGCCAGTACTGTAAGTCCTCCGAGTCCGGAGTCGAAAATACCGATCGTCATAGTCGAACGTTCCTATCGTATAGATTACACCCAGCATAACGCGATCCAGACGATACGGCAAGACTACGTACGGATTATTTTGCCCCCTGACTATCCCGTCATGACTCGTTCCATGGAATAGCGGAACTTCGCTTTCGCTTGTTTGCCGCCAATGATATAGAGGAAGGAGGTAAGTCCGATTCTTCCTATGAACATTAGCAGCATCAGAATGCATTTGGCGAAGATGCTCAAGTCGGGCGTAATGCCCGTCGACAGGCCAACCGTGCCAAAGGCGGAGCACACCTCCAATATAATGGCGGCCAGCTGATGCTCCTGGTCCGAGACGCTGATGGCGATGACGGATAAAGCGCACATCACGACCGCAAGCATCGTAATAGCCAGCGATTTCATAATATCGTCAGGATGCAGCTCCCGTTTGAACACGTTGTAATTCCGCCGTCCTCTTGCAAAATGATAGATAAACAGCATATTCAAGGCGAAGGTTGTTGTCCGTATGCCGCCTCCTACCGAGTTGGGAGAGCCGCCGATAAACATATAGACGCACATGAGCAGAAGAGTTGGCATCGTCAGATGCGTAATGTCCATTGTAGTTAATCCGGCGCTTCGGGTAGTCGTGGCCTGGAAAAAAGCATAGAAGAAGCTTTCATGCCAGGTTAAGCCCTTGAAATAATGATGCGACTCGAACAACAGAATAAGAATCGTGCCTAATGCGAGCAGGCCGAAATAAGTAAGACTCGTGATTTTGGCAAATAACGAAAAACGGAACGGCTGGTTCAAATCCAGCTTGTTGCGGGAGAGGAACGCTTTCAGCTCGAGCAGCACCGGGAACCCGATCGCCCCGAAAATAATGAGGACAATCGTGACGAGCTGGACGAAGTAATCGTCTTTGAACGGCATGAGCGATTGTCCCGTAATATCCATGCCCGCATTGGTTGTTGCGCTGACGGAGGCGAACAAGCCCTGCAGGAATGCTTCCTGCCAGGTCGGATAGTACTGCAGAAACCTCAGTCCAAAGATGACGGCTCCAACAAGCTCGGTGAGCAGCGTAATCTGCAAAATTTCCTTGACCAAATGAACAAGGCCGGATAACGCAAACTGATTATTATCGACCATAATCAGGCGGCGCTCTTTCAGGCCGATTTTGCGTCCGATCAGCAGCCAGAAGAAGGTGCTCATTGCCATAATGCCAATCCCCCCAAATTGCAAGGCGATCATAATAATGAAATAGCCAAATACGCTGTACGTTTCAGATACGTTTAGGACGGACAGCCCCGTATCGCTAACCACGCTGACTGCCGTGAATATCGTGTCAAAGATCGAGACTTCCACTCCGGGCTTATGAGCCGCTGGCATGCTTAGCAGAAGAATGGATAATAACACGGCAAATATATAGTAGCCGGTAATGACTTGGGCAGGCGATCGCCGGCTCACCCAGTTCTTTGGTTGTTTAAACATCCGCTAATTAATCCTCTCCGCTGTTCATCAGACTTACCCCTAATATGGATGAGTTTAACTGGAAATATGCGGGTTGCTGCTTTTACAAAACCTTTATCAAATTTTAAAATTGTCAAAATAATTCCTCCCTACAATAAGGACAAACATGCAACTTAAATACAACCGGAACACAACTGGAACACAATAATTACACAACTTATTTTAGGGGGAACTTTTTCAATGAAACTCAACAAAGTTTACGCAGCAACCGTATTGGCAGCATCTCTTGCTTTTGGCGCAGTAGCAGCTCCTGCAGCAAGCTTCGCGGCAACGCCTGCAGCGGTATCGCAGCACAAAGTACAAGGCGAATTCACGCAAGCAAGCGTTGAGCGTACGGCTGACGGCAAACTGAAAATCCACTGGAACTCGAATGCGGACCTCGGTGCCGTAAAGATCATGTGGAGCACTTCCCCGGACAATATCGCTAAAACCGGCAAACAGCTGAAAAGAACGATGTCGAGCTATAACGGTTACGTATCGGCAGATCCTAAGCCGGGTTCGCGCGTATACTTCTACATTAAGACAAGCAATGGCGCAACCATTACCGTTGCTGAACGCAAAGTAGACCTGCAAGGCGCTTTCAACATTCGCGATCTTGGCGGCTACAAAACAACTGACGGCAAAACGGTGAAATGGGGCAAGCTGTTCCGCGGCGAAGAGCTTGGCCATTTGACGGATTCAGATATTAAGACGATTCAAGAAATGGGTATCAAAACAAACGTGGACTACCGTACCGATGCAGAAGTAAAAGCAATGCCGGATCCGGTCATCCCAGGTATTAAAAACATCCGTACGGATGAAGGCAACGCAGGTTCGACTGCCGATCTGAACTCCATGATCGCTTCCGGCATGATGAAGGACGAAGCAAGCGCGGTTGCTATGATGGCCGGCTTCAACAAGCAAATGGTCGACGCGCCGAAGTTCTACGTTCAACTGATGGAACTGCTTAACGATCCGAACAACATCGGTCTGCTTCAACACTGTACAGCAGGTAAAGACCGTACGGGCCTTGGTTCCGCGATCATCCTCTTCGCGCTTGGCGTAGATGAGAAGACGGTAATGGAAGACTACCTCCTGAGCAACGTATACCGCGAAGAAGCAAACAAAAAAGCGGTTGAAGCCGTTAAAGCTCAAGTGAAGGACGAGAATGTCGTAGCTGCCATTACGGCGATGATGGGCGTTCAGAAGGAATTCCTGCAAGCTGCCATCGACGAAATGAAAGCGAAATACGGCTCGATCGACAACTTCCTTGAAAAAGGCCTTGGCATTACGAAAGCAGAACGCGCCAAGCTGAAAGCTATGTACACCGAATAAGTCGTAACAGCAAAGCCCGCCGGCGCCCTATGAGCCGGCGGGCTTTTTTGGGTATAATAAGGAAAAAAAGAAAATGGAGAACGAGATGACGGATAATCAAAGCGGATGGAACCTAGAGAACAGTTACGCTGGCTTGCCGGACTTATTATTTACGAAGCAAAATCCCGTCCCCGTACGAGCACCGAGGTTAATGAAGTTAAATGAATCTCTTGCCGCGTCGCTTGGCTTGCATGCAGAGGTGTTGCGCGGCAGCGATGGGGTGGATGTATTTGCGGGCAATCAGCTTCCGGAAGGGGCCGAGCCGCTGGCTCAAGCCTATGCCGGGCATCAATTCAGCTATTTCAACCGGCTGGGAGACGGACGTGCGGTCCTGCTCGGCGAGCAGATCACGCCAGGCGGCGAGCGATTCGATATTCAGCTCAAAGGCTCGGGGCGTACGTCGTATTCCAGAGGAGGAGACGGACGTGCGGCGCTTGGTCCCATGCTGCGGGAGTATATCATCAGCGAAGCGATGCATGGGCTTGGCATACCGACAACCCGCAGTTTGGCGGTCGTGGCGACGGGTGAGGAGATTGTGCGGGAAAGCTTGCTTACCGGCGCGATCCTGACACGGGTCGCCGCGAGCCATATTCGAGTAGGGACCTTCCAATTCGCCGCGCAGTGGGGGACGCCGGAAGATGTTCGCGCCTTGGCGGATTATACCATTGAGCGGCATTATCCCGAGATGGAAGACGGCGATAACCGTTATGTCAGCTTCCTGAAGGAGGTCATCAAACGCCAGGCCGCTCTTATTGCCAAGTGGCAGCTGGTTGGATTCATCCATGGGGTCATGAATACGGACAATATGGCGATCAGCGGGGAAAGTATCGATTACGGGCCTTGCGCGTTTATGGATAGCTATGATCCGGCTACCGTCTTCAGTTCGATCGACCGGGAAGGGCGTTACGCTTACGGCAACCAGCCGTATATCGGCTCTTGGAATCTGGCACGCCTCGCAGAAGCTTTATTGCCTTTATTCGATGAGGATGAAGAGGGGGCGATCGAGCTGGCCCAAGACGCGTTGTCTGATTTCAGCGAGCATTTTCACCTGCATTGGCAGAGTGGAATGCGGGCTAAGCTGGGGATTTCGGGCGAAGAGCAAGAGGATGAAGCGTTGATCGAATCTCTGCTGCTGCTGATGCAAAATAGCAAAGCTGATTACACGAATACGTTCCGGGCTTTGACTTTAGGGAAGCCGGAGGCTACGGTGCTGCACGGGATGCCGGAATTCGACGAATGGCACGATAAGTGGCAGGCAAGGCTTGGCCGGCAAGAGGAGTCGAAGGAACAATCCCAACTGCTTATGCGGCGCAGCAACCCCGCTGTCATCCCGCGTAATCACCGGGTAGAGGAAGCGTTGGAGGCCGCAGAGCAAGGGAATCTATGCGTCATGGATAGTTTGCTTGCCGTACTGGAGAATCCTTATGCTTACTCCGAGGAGCAGGAGGCTTACGCTTTGCTGCCGGAGGAGTCGCCTCGTCCATACCGGACATTTTGCGGAACTTGATCCAAGGGAGATTAACGGCATGAAGTTTGAATTGGGGCGCTGCTTGTTGCAGGAGAGATTAATGGAGCGTGGAATGAGCCGGGAAGCATTGGCCGGGGCTTTGCTTTATAAGCCTGAACGGCTTGCGGATTACATGGAGAACAAGCGTTTAATGCCGTTAAAGACGGCGATTTCCATCGCGGATACGGTAGGTTGCGCCGTTAATGAATTATATGAACTGATTCCAGTCCTGAAGGGTGAACATAAGGATGTCTGATAAGAATATCGCGTTTGCGTTGTATCGGCCCCATGCCGGAAAAGAGAAGGAGCTTCATGCCATTGTGAAGGAGCATGGGCCGGCGCTTATACAGGAAGGCCTCATTACGGAGTTGCCCGTTCTCAAGCTTGAAGCGGAGGATGGAACGGTCATCGAGATTTTTGAGTGGAAGTCGGAGGAATCGATGCATCAGGCACATAAGTCGCCTGTCATTTGGCCGATCTGGGAACGAATGATGGAAGTAGCGGAGATGACGGGGTTAGGTTCGCTGAAGGAAGCGGGCCACCCGTTTCCGAATTTCAAGAGACTTGAACTATAGGGTAAACGCAACAAGCAGCCGTGAGGAATCATAATTCTTCACGGCCGCTTTTATTTAATGGCTATGTTGCACGAAGTGCAGTATATTTTCCTTAATTAGGCCAAAGCGTAAATTATACTGCACGGAATGCAGGATATGAGTTGGTTTGGAACCCTTTTGGGCATTTATTGACTTGTATCCTGCATTTTGTGCAGGATATCTCTAGTTAGTGGGCTCAAATGCCTAAATATGCTGCATTTCGTGCAACGTTAGGTAAGAGATCGGCCTCGCGATTTTGATTGAGAGTCAAATATCAACATTTATGCTTAACATAGCCTATTTAATAAGGCAGAGGCTTGCCTGCCAAATAAGCCTTTAAATTCGCGAGCGACATGGAATATCCTTTGCTGACCGGTTCGGCCTGCTCGGCATTCTCGTAACCCGATTCTGACATCGTTATATTCGTTCCGCCTTCGCACGCTTCAAGCCGGAAAGTGGTCGTGACCGGAATATCGTTAGCTCCGGCATAATCCCACTGCAAAGCAAACCGATAAGGCGGTTCGCAAGCCGTGATTATAGCGGGCAATGTGGTCACTTCCGTTCCCGAATGGTAGGGGTTGGGCGAATGGTGGAAAAGGACGGTTGCCCCTTCTTTGCATTCGGCAATCTCCCAAGGCGAACCCGGGGAATACCACTTCGACAAAGCTTCGGCTTCCGTGACCGCTTTCCATACCGCTGCAATCGGCTGTTCAACGGATATTGAAACTTCAACGATATAGGACTCATGCTGCCGCAGGGCATCGGCGTATTTCGGGTACCATGATTCCCAATGCTCACGGCGATCCGCAAGAGGTTGTCCATAATCGAGCAAAGACTGAATGACATCCAGGCACACATGCCAGCCCGCAAGGTCTTTAGGCGTATGGGCTGACGGTTTGCTAATACTCTCGATTAATCGTAGGGTGCAGATTCCGCGGTCTTCATGGAATTCGAATCGTACGGCCATATCCTCTCCCCATGTAAAGGCGAGAACGGATTGAGGTTCGCAGGCCGTAATGGTCAACGTCTCAAACGTACCGTCTCCCATGTTGAAGCTAAGATGTCCGCCTTCCCGCAAGTCCGCCATGCGAAGCTCGGAGAACCACAACGGGAGCTTGTCGTTATCGGTGAAATAAGACCATACTTCTTTTTTCGAATGATGAAGTTTGCGTTCGAATGTTACCGTATAACCTGTGCCATCGGGTTTAATAGTTGCAAGCATATTAACGAAATCCCCCGCCTTCGAATAGGTTTGACCTTAACTGTACTACAAAAAAACAATGCCTGCCGCTCCCGCTGCCGCAATAACGGTCAAGGGGTGCAGTTTATATTTCGCCAGAAGCACGAGGCATCCTGCGCAGATCAGCAAAGTAAATCCGTTCATCCACGTATATCCGCTTAGCTTGTCGAAGTTGGCGAAGTGAATCGCGGCGTATGCAATAAGCCCCGTAACGACAGGGCGCAAGCCGTAAAAGATGGATTTGCTAGTTTTGTTGGACTGGTACGGGAAGAAAAAAGCGGCCAGCGCAATAACCACAATAAGCGAAGGCAAAACAATGCCGGCGCACGCCGCAATGGCGCCGGGAATGCCCGCTGTATCGTAACCGATAAGCGTCACGGCATTGGTGGCGATCGGGCCCGGCGCCATGCCCGCGACGGACACGGCTTTCTGGAATTCGGCGCCGGTCATCCACCCGTAAGCAACGACTTTATTTTGAATGGTTGGAATAACGGTATACCCGCCGCCAAACGAGATAAATCCAATTTTGAAGAAAGTAAAGAATAATTCCCAGATCATAAACAACTCCCCTTTGTACCCATCAGATGTAATACTCCGGGTAAATCGGCTCCGCGCCGGACCGGCTCTTTGAAGGTTTTTCCGTCATCGTTTTCTTGCCGGCGATCTCCTTGATCCGGATGAAGCAGATGCCGGTCAAGATCCCTGCCGCAACGATATACAGCGGCGTAACGGGTAATGCGAGCAAGGCGAATAAAGCACAGATGGCCAAGACGGCAGTTGTTGTATCGAAGATCGCGGCTTTCGCCATCCGATAGGCGGCCATGATGATGAGGGCAACCACCGCGCCATGTATGCCTTTGAGAGCAGCCTCGAGCTTGGGGCTGTCTTGAAAGATCAGATAGATCAAACTAAAGGCGATCACAATAATAAATGTAGGGGAGGTGACGCCTATTACGGCCATCGCTGCTCCCGGTATGCGGGCTTTCTTGTAACCGATAAAAGCAGCCGCGTTTACGCCAACGCCGCCCGGCGCCGATCCGGCTATGGATACGACATCGGCCAGTTCCTTTTGGGACATCCATTTGCGCTTGTCGACAACCTCGCGTTCAATCGCAGGCATCATCGCATAACCGCCTCCAAAGGTTGAGGGGCCGATCCGGGCAAACACCCAAAACAACTGTACCCATATATAGAGTGGTTTTTTCCAATTGGTATTCATAAGTAGTCTCCTTTACGTTACAAGGTTATTATAGCAACTTTATTTCATTTTGGATTAAACTAGAGCATATTTTTTTATAAATATTATTTATACCGATTATTAAGGGTGGGATAAACGATATTGAAGGGGTTCTTAATTTCAAATTTGAATAAAGTGGGTGGAATAGTTGGTCATAGCCCCTATTAAGCTTGTGGGGTATAATGGCAGGTAGAAAGATTACGGATTAGAAAGGTTGGCAGCGATGAGTTATTCTCCGCGTACGGTTCCTTCTCATAAACAGCTGATATACGAAACAGTCGCGAATTTTGGGCCAGTTACCAAAGCGGAACTGCTGGAGGCGCATGACATTACCAGCAGTACGATGACCCGTCTATTGGATGAAATGGCTAAGGAAGGCTTAATCCTTGTTACCGGACTAGGTCCGTCAAATGGCGGACGCAAACCGCTTCTGTATCAGGTTAATCCGGATTACAAATATATATTTGGGCTTGAAATATCCCGGTTAACTTCTACGCTGGGTCTCTTTGATTTGAATATGAACCAGAAATCGGTCGTTCGCTGGCGGATGGACGAGACGATGACGCCGGAGCGGCTGGTTGCGCATGCCACTAAGCTGATGGCGGCTTTTATGAAAGATCATCAGATCGGGCGGCATCAACTATTGGGACTTGGAATTGGCGCAGTAGGGCCGCTTGATGCTAGCGGCGGCATTATGATTAATCCGCAATATTTTCCGGCTAAAGGTTGGGAACAGGTTAAGATTCGCGCAATGTTCGAGGAAGCGATCCAACTGCCTACGTTGCTCGAGAACGGCGCCAACACGGCGCTTGTTGGGGAACATTGGTCCATTCGCACGGAAAACGTACAACATGCTCTATATGTTCATGCCGGAGTCAGCTTGCGTTCCGCGATGATGTCCTATGGGCGAATCGTGTACGGGAAAGTCGATATGGAAGGTTCGATCGGCCAAATGATTATCGATGTGGACGGGCCAAGGCTTGGGGAATCCGGCAATTACGGTTCGCTTGAGACATACGCTTCTATTCAGGCATTGGAACGGCAGATCAGGACCCGGCTGAAGATAGACGGAGCTCTAGAGCTGAACAACGCTCCCGTTACGCCTGAACAGGTCAACTTGGATACGATTACGGCCGGCCTCCATGCAGGTGATCCTTTTATCCATGAGGTGTTTCGGCAATCCGCGTCTTATTTCGGGGTGGGGCTGGCCAATTTGATTAACATGTTCCATCCGGAGCTGATTATTCTGGGCGGGGCTTTAATTAACGCCAATCCGATCTACTACCGGGTAGCTACAGAGGTTGCGGTCAAACGGACGTATTACAGCGAAGCGTACGTGCCGCGATTTTCGATGGGGGTTCTGAAAGAAGACGCGGTTGTGACGGGTGCAGCCTTAATGGTAAGAAACCAGATGAAGTTATAAACCGATGCCCAAGCCATTCCATGCCGATCTCCTTATAATAAATAAGCTGTTTAGGTATACATGGGGAGGGAAGCGGAAATGAAATTGTACAGCCGGGGTAAAAAAGAGTCCGCGCCGTTATTGCTGTATTTGCCGCAGAAGCAGACGGGTTTTCTATGTCCGCCTGACCGTGTGGGGGGAACAACCCCCGCCTTGAAGAACAAGCAGAAACCTTCTAGAGCAACATCGGTGAAGCCTAGCGCGAACGCTTCGCATCAGAACCGCAATAAATATACGCAACGGAAATTTAAAGGCCGGGAAGTGCCGGAAGGGCTGGATCGGCTAGAGGAAATGGATATACCTGAGTTGGAAGCGGTGAGGAAAGCTGCTCCTGCACCTGAACGCGTAGTCGTGCCTTCTCCAGCAGCAGAACGGGTAATTGAACAGGTTCCCGTACAGGATCCTGTACAAGATCCCGTGCAAGTCCCTGTCCAGGAAGCAACTCCAACTTCGATGCCCGCCAACCGGATTTACGCGGCTTTGCAGGGCGAGAATCGGATCATGGTTATGGATGGGGCGACAGAGGCAGTTGTGGATGCAATTGAATTGCCTTCGGGAAGTTCAGCGCGGAGTATAGCGGTGAATGCGGCGGCGAACCGGATTTATGCGATTCATAGCAATAAACATCAGATTTCGGTAATTGACGGGAGCAGCCGCGAAGTGATTGCCGTGGTTCCGGTCAGCCCGTTCCCATCGTTGGCAGCCGTGAACGAGAAGACAAACCGCGTCTACATTACAAGCTCGCTGATGAATGCGGTTGACGTCCTTAATGGGGCAACGAATCAATTGATCGAGACGGTTGGGGTTGGCAATATCCCCGCAGGTATCGCGGTCAACAAGGTCACGAACCGGATTTACGTGGCTAACGGCAGCCCGGATCATGATCTTTCCGTTATAGACGGCGTTACGAATACCAGGCTATTCCCGGATATTCCGCTCCAGCATGAACCCGGGGTGGCCGGTGTTCACACGGAAGCCAATTTGATTTATGTGCCTAACTTCAAGAGCGATAGCGTAACGGTTATATACGGGGCAACGAATACGCCGGTAACGACAATCACCGATGGAATAGGCAGCAATCCTTATTGCGCGGCCGTTCATCCGGGTACCAATCTTGTGTATGTTACCAATTCCGGCAGCGATAATGTCTCGGTAATTGATGCGTCAAGCCATAAGGTCATTCATTCAGTCCCTGTTGGGCACTGTCCGAAGACCGTCGCCGTAAATACAACAACGAACCGGATTTATGTGTTGGTTATGGGCGGTATTGCGGTATTGGACGGAGAGTCTAACGAACTCATAGGTACGATTAAATTGCCCGGTAATCCTAGCGATATCGCTTTATCGGAATAAAAGGAAGGGGGTGTCCCATAAGTCATGAAAATGACGATGGGACACCCCTGTTTTTTGTTTTAGGTAAACCAGCTGCCTGCGCATTAAATGTTCTTCCAATCGCCATTGCTCTGGGATTCCCTTTAATCAACGAGGTAAGGTAGGAATCCCTGAGCAAAAGCAACCGCTTCAAAGCTTTCTGAAAGAAAGCTACTTCGTAAGCATAAACTTCGCTTCTCCAGAATCATTTAATGCTCCGTCTGCCTTTAACCTGTTCATGAAATGCTCAAACAAAAAGAAGCCAACCCTTGTTAAAATGGAGGTACCACCCAACCATTCTAAGTAAAGAGAGGCTTCTTTATGTACAAAGAATATAACATGGATCAACTGTCCTTGCCAATGGACTTGCAAGAAGATATCCCCGAAAATCATCTCGTTCGCGTCATTAACGACGCAGTCAAATCGCTTAGATATGAACCTCTTTACGAAAGCCTATCCCGGAGGTAGCCGGGACAGCTACCTCCTAAAATGCTCATGAAAGTTGTTATCTATGCGTACACAATTTGCTGAAGAAAGCAGCAAGAGCCCTTTTTTTTACACCGTTGCCGTTGTTTTATACACCACACGGATGGCATCTTCAACGTTAGGCTCTTTGACGCTAATATCTTGGATCGGAAGCTTCTGCGATAAAGCGGCAATTAATTCGGAGGCGGAGATACGTTCCTTCTCGAACTGATACCAGATTCGGAGTCCCTCCTGCTTGATGATCTCGGCATGGGGAGTGGTTAGATCGTCGCAAGGCTCCTGGAGCTCCACAACTAACATGCGGTGAGGCGTCAGCTTGTGGATGATGGAGTCGATGGGGCCGTCCTCGACGATCTTGCCGTTGTTCACGACGATAATCCGGCTGCATAATTGCTCAACATCGTCGAGATCATGCGTAGTTAGAATAACGGTTACGCTACGCGTGCGATTAATCTCCTTAATGAAATTGCGGATGGCGTGTTTCGCGTCTGCATCAAGCCCGATGGTCGGTTCATCGAGGAACAATATAGACGGAGAATGAAGCATCGCCGCCGCGATATCGCCGCGCATCCGCTGGCCAAGCGATAGCTGGCGCACCGGCGTGTTGATGAAATCCTGCAGCTTTAATACTTCGGTCAGTATAGCAAGATTATTATCGTAAGATTGCTGGTCAATCTGATAAATTCTGCGGAGCAGCTCGAAAGATTCCCCAAGTCTCAAATCCCAGTAAAGCTGCGTACGCTGACCGAATACGACGCCTAATTTCCGGACGACGGCTTTCCGGTCCGCCTGCGGGGAGATGCCGCATACTTGAATCGAACCTGCGGTAGGATGCAGAATCCCGGTCAGCATCTTAATCGTTGTGCTTTTGCCGGCGCCGTTAGGGCCAATGTAGCCTACAATTTCGCCGGGGGCAATCGAGAAACTTATTCCGTTTACCCCGTTAAATTTTGTTTTCTTGGGAAATAGCAGACTTTTCACGGAACCGCGCAGTCCGCTTTCTTTCTTCACGATGATATATTCCTTCACGAGATCTTTAACCTCAATAACCGCATCCATTTTGCCCAATCCCCTCTTCTTAAGAGCCTGCGCTCTCGTAATTTTTCATACCGAATTTGAAGATGCCGCCGGCGATCAGGAAGCATATGACGCCTACGAGCGGTGTCCATAAGGCAAAACTTAACGGGAGATCAAATTGTCCGCTGTCGATGTTCAGAAATTCCGCAGCCGGATAGAAGCTGATGAACCCGATTGGGATGATGAAGGTGAATATGGCTTGCAAGAAATAAGGATATATGCTGAGGGGATACATGGTTGCCCTCTCCAGCATAGTCAGGGCGAAGCCCACCATGGAGCCGTTGCGTTTGGTCCAGAAGGCAATCGTGCCAAGGCTAGTAAATAACGCGGCCCGAATCAGGATCCCGCCGATCAGCACGAGAACAAGCTTGCCGATGTTGGCGATGGACCAGTGGAAGCCCGCAATCTCCGCGCCATAGAGGAAGATAATGATCCCCGGAATACAGTCGATTAACCCGATAAAATTAACGTAACTTGCGACCAACTGGAAGAAGACGTTCATCGGGCGAAGCAGTAGGCGGTCGTAGCCGCCATTGATGACCATGTAATCCATGCTCCATGTATTAATAAAGAAAACGACAAAGATGCCGTGGCTAATCAGGCCAAGTCCATATAGGAAAGTGAGTTGGGGAAAGTCCCACCCGTTAAGCGCCTGAAAGCGGTCGACGATAATCTTGAGCATCCAGATGCCGGAAAAGTATTGAATGGGAATCATGAGCAGCCAGCTGACGAGGAATAACGGATACTCCAGCTGCCGCTGAACGGCAAGCCGCGCCCAGCAGGAAGCGACAGATACATAATGCTTGATCGTGGATACCATGGCGCGATTCAACCTCCTTGGATTAGCGTTTTTTTCTTCGTGCGCGCCCATCCGGCTGTGAGGATGAGATACAGAATCCCAACCCATACCGCTTGTACAGCCATTGAGGATAATGCATCAATAACATTGGTATTGCCTATGTAGATCCCAAGCGGAGTCTGATAGGTATATTGGAAAGGAAGAAATTTCGAGACGGTCTGAACGGATTCCGGGAAAAACCAGAGCGGTACGATACTGCCCGACAATACGCGGACTATGGCGTCTTTGACGTTCCCCATGTTGCCCAGTTCCATCACCCAGAAAGCAACAAGTCCAATAAGCGCGCTGAGCAGCCAGAGGATCGCGTAGCTTAACACGCAGCTGGGGAGAAAAAGCAGAAAGTTCTGGAAGGATGAAGGCCATGGAATGCCGAAAAAGAGGGAAGCAAACACGATAAGCGGAAGAGCTCGGTTCAGTAAGGAACTGAACATTTCCCCGATATCTTCAGCCAGGTAGCAGGCAAGAAGCGGAATCGGGCGGTAGAAGTCGGTGACGATCTGACCCTCTCTTATTTTCGAATAAATGGTGTTCTGCACGTCGCATACAAAGATGGTGGAGATGGTGATGGAGAGAATCGTGTATGTAGTAAGATCCTGCAGGCTAAGCGCCTCGACCGATCCGGATCCGCCTTTATAAGCGGTTTGCCATAAGAAGACGGATGCGAGCATAAGAATGAGATTGGTTGCCACGGAAGTAAACACTTCAAATCGGTAAGTCAAATTAACGAGCAGCTTCATCTTTGTAATGTACCAATAGGCCTGAAGCATAGGAACCCCCTTAATGTTACTCAGCATGTAAAATATGACAATTACAATGATAATAGATTAATCGATTTCATGTCCGCAGGCTATGGATTTTTTAAATAAACATATTTAGAAGACGATGCGGGAAGGCGGAGGGAACGAAGAGATGTTTATGATCTTAACGATTGTGATGGCGTCCATCTATTTCACGTTGTTAAGCTTTAAAAGACTTAAACAATTGACCAAATGGATAGGAAGATTCGTATACGGCATACTGCTGGTCTACGTGTGTGACGGGTTGTATTATTCGGTTCGCCACTTTAATCCCGATCGATTAATCGCAAGCATTGTCCCCTCCTTATGTATGGCAATATTGGTGGTGGGGACGCAATATGTAATCAAGAAAAGACGTTCAGAATGAACGAAACAAAGGAGATTATTAAAGATGCTGAAATTAAAAATAACCGATAGTGATGTTATTGGCGGCGATACGTTGCCTGTATATATGGATACCGTATCCCGCTATGCGGCAAGAGGGGTATTGATCAACAATGACAATCAGGTTGCCATGATGTATATGGCTAGTGAGGGCATGTACAAACTGCCGGGGGGCGGAATAGACGAAGGGGAGTTGGCGGAGGCGGCTTTTGTGAGAGAGATTCTGGAGGAGACAGGCTATGAGGCTGAAGTGACGGGAACGCTTGGTTTCGTGGAAGAACATAAGCACCGGAATCGGTTCTTCCAGTATTCGCATTGTTATTTGGCACAAGCGGGAATAAATACGAATTCGATAACTCTAACCGCAAGCGAGCAAGAACTGGGTATGGCGGTTCAATGGATGAATATCGGACAAGCGGTCTCGATCATGGATCGTTCATTGGATAACGTTGATGTTGAATATTCGGACAGGTTTATGCTGCTTCGCGACTATGCGATCCTGAAGGAGGCAGTTAAGCGGTTAACGTAGTGGGGAAATTAAGGTGATTTCCCAGCTAACTCCTATTATAGGTTTTGCCTATTGAATTTATTGAATCTATATATTATTCAGATAAGTTAATCGGATATATGATGGATGAAATATAAATATAGGGGAGAGGAATAAAAGATGAAGAAGTCCATCTATGACTTTCAAGTTAATGAGATAAATGGGGAGCCCATTCATCTGTCTGCGTATCGTGGCAGGGTTCTTCTGATCGTGAACACCGCAAGTGCCTGCAGTTATTCCAAGCAGTTCGAAGGGCTCCAACACTTGTACGAGAAATATTGGATGCATGGCTTTGAATTATTAGGTTTTCCGTGCAATCAGTTTAACGGGAAAGAGCCCGGCAGCAATTCCGAAGTGGAGGAACATTGCCGCCGCGAAGTAGGGGTTACTTTCTCTTTGTTCGAGAAGATCGAGTTGCGCGGAGAGCAGGTTCATCCGTTATTCCAACACCTTACGGAGCAAGCGCCTTTCCAAGGCTATCATCCGGACAATTCCGACGAGATGTGGATGAAACATTTTCTACAGCAGAATCACCAGGACTTGCATGAAGGCAACGGCGTGAAATGGAACTTCTCGAAATTTCTTATCGATAAAGAGGGGCAAGTGATCGCAAGGTTTGAGCCAACTACGCAGCCAGCAGATCTGGAACTCGCGATTGAGGAAGCTTTGTCCTCGAATTAAGATAATAACCTGAGTTATAGGGATATAGGGATATAAGGTTTGTTCTAAGATTTATAACTTCAATAATATGGTAAAACAGGTTGAAAGAAGGATTTTCGGCTGCTTCAGAGAACTTTGTATCCTTGGGTGGAAAAAACTTGAGGGGGTTCTTGCCTTGTATAAGCATCTGAAGTTGGCATTGGCAGTTATGGCGGTGTCCACATTGTTCATGCAACCTGTTGCCGCAGCAGACAAAACGACCAAATTGAAAGTGACGCTTGTTAGCGTAGAGTTAGTAGAAAACAATCATGTGGGCAACGAGTGGGAGACCACTGCTTATGTGAACGGCAAAGAAGTTCAGGAAGGGAAAAGCGTAACCCTGAATCTGAAAGCATCGGACAGCATTAAGTTGAAGGCGTACGCGGAAGAGCAGGATAAAATTCCGGAAAGCGGTTCAGCTAATGTTGCGGTAAAGGTCTCTTCGATTACAAAAAGCGTTAATAAAGCACTGCAAGTAGTCGTTACGGAAAACCGCGGCAGGTATTCAGGAAATACGGCCGAGTGGAAATTTACTTATAAGATTCAAAAATAATTATAAAAGCGGTGCTTCTGTGTAAATAAGAAGTATCGCTTTTTTATTTTGAGCTTTTGAACCTAGCCTCGAAATCGGCCTTGTTACCGTGAAACACGTTAATGTCGACATAAGCGTCAATACCGGAGACATGCCCCCGGTTCTTATATTGCCAGAAGATCCAAGCGCGGTCATCGCGCAGAGCAGGGGGCTTTAAGACATCTCTGACCCAAATGTCATAATCCTCGAAGCTGCCCGCAATATAAGCGTTATAGGTATCGTAAGTCACGTAAAGAATGGGGCGTTGCTTGTAGTGCTGCTCGAGCCCGTTTGCCAAGACAGTCAGTTCGTTCTGAATGTGCGCGACATCCTTGTCGGGGCTAATCTCGATATCGATAACAGGCGGGAGACTTGCTTTCTCGTAAGGAACCTCCTCCATAAAATGAGCCGCTTGTTCAGTTCCGGAGCTTTGCGTCGTAAAGAAATGATAAGCGCCCGTTCGCATGCCATTGCTTCGAGCCTGTTCCCAGTTCGACTTGAAATACTCGTCCGTAAGATCTTTTCCTTCCGTTGCTTTGATATAGACGAAATTCCACTTGCCGCTGCCGGCAACCTTGTCCCAATCGATCTTGCCCTGATAATGGGAAACATCAATTCCTCTAACCTTGTATTTGGCCGCAAACAAGCTGTTATGCCAGATCATCCCCTTGTATTCGAGAATGCCGGCGATGATAAACAAAAGAAGCAGACCCGTAACGATTGCAGGCCGTTTGTTCAGCTTCATAGATAACCATCCTTTTATTCAGAATGCTCCATGCTAATAGACGAATCGTCTTCCTAATTTGTTCCTCTGCTAATCCTCGTATATTCAGACAAGCCTAAATTTCTTTAATTTCCCAAAACTATATTGACATGCGATATATCGAGTCTTAATATATAACTATAAGATATATCGACAGGCGATATATTGATCGGAATGGAAGGATGAAATGATGTGAAAGAGATGCTGCCGCTGACGGAGGCTTTTTATTATATCTTAATCGTGTTGTACACGGAGCCTTCGCATGGTTACGGGATTATGCAGGAAACGGAGAAAAAGAGCGGGGGCAGAGTGAAGATCGGAGCCGGAACGTTATACACGGCGCTTAACACTTTGCTGGGCAAGGGGCTTATTGATCATTATCCCGTCCCGGAAGGAACAGACCAACGGCGTAAAATGTATGCCATTACGGAGAACGGCAAACAGGTAGTGGAAGCGGAGGTAACACGGCTGGAGGAACTTCTGCAAGTTGGGCGGCAAGCCCTGACTCAGATGAAAGGGTGAGGCACATGGATGACAAGCTGATTAAGCGTCGCCGGTTGATAATGAGCTGGAACTATGAGAAGGAAGAGCAGTGGCTTAACGATTTATCCCGTGAAGGACTGCACTTTAAGAAAGCAGGCAAATTCTCCAGCAGCTTCTTTGCGCGGGATGAGTCGGTTAGATATACGTACAGATTGGATTATCAGACAGGCCAGGCGCGAGGAAGCGCCAAGTTTCAAGAATATGTGGATTTGTATCAGGGTGCGGGCTGGGAATACGTAAGTTCTTACGGCTCGTTATGGCATTATTTCAGGAGGGAATGGCAACCTGGAGAGGAGCCTCAGTTGTATACGGACCGGGAGTCCCTTATTCAATTTTATAAAAGATTGCAAAGGGTCATGGGCATTATGCTGCTTGCTAACCTGGTCCTCATGCTGACGAACATGATTAACTTAAGGAGCTTCTTCACCGACCGGCTGTGGGCGGTGGGCGTTCCGCTGATCGTCCTATACTTGTGTCTGTTTGCCGTGCTTGGTTATGGCTTATGGAGGATGCAGAAGAAAGTAAAAGGGCTTAAACTTTAATTGTAGAAGGGAGTGTATGGCTATGAAGCAAAATCGGTTAGGTAACTCGGAGCTGGTTGTAGGGGAGATTGGACTTGGCTGCATGTCGCTTGGTACGGATGAGGACAAGGCGATTGCCCTTATTCATGAAGCGCTGGAGCGGGGAGTCACATTGCTGGATACGGCGGATTTGTATGATGGCGGCCGGAATGAAGAGCTAGTTGGCAAGGCCATTCAAGGACGCCGCGAACAGGTGGTTCTGGCAACGAAAGTCGGCAACCGGAGAATTCCAGGCCAGGACGGCTGGGCATGGGATCCGTCGAAAGCGTATATTTTATCTGCGGTGAAGGAGAGTTTGCGCAGATTCGGAACAGACTACATCGACCTGTATCAGCTACATGGCGGAACAATCGAAGATCCAATCGAAGAGACGATCGAAGCATTCGAACAATTGAAGCGGGAAGGCCTCATTAGGGAATACGGAATTTCGTCGATCCGTCCGAACGTCATTCGGGAATATGCGTCCCGATCCTCTATCGTTAGCGTGATGAACCAATATAGCATCGTGGACCGCCGCGCCGAGGAGACGGTACTGCCGCTGCTTGCGGACAAGGGAATCAGCATGATCGCGCGCGGACCGGTTGCAAGCGGCGCGCTTGCGGCAAACCGCCAGCCGTCCAAAGGCGTGCTGGACTATGAGCTCGAAGAACTTCTTGCTCTTCGCGGTCAACTGGAACAGCTGACGCATGAGGGACGGAGCCTCTCGCAGCTTGCGATTCGTTACTCTCTTGCGCATCCGTCCGTGGCCGTTGCCATTCCCGGAGCGAGCTCCCGCGAGCAGCTTCTGCAGAACATTGCGGCAGCGGACATGCCGCCGCTTACTGCGGAAGAAGCGGAAATGATTAGAAACATAAGCAAAGCGGGCGTGTATAAGGTTCATCGTTAAAGTAGTAACAGCTGATATTGGTTTCTGGCCGATATCAGCTTTTCTATTGATCTTAACGATGTGCGACATCGTTAAGGAGATAGAAAAGGGAAGAAGTAGAGAGCTTAACGATGTGCCAAATCGCTAAGGAGCGTAAGAACAGGCAACAATGTGTTGAAATGTAGCTAGTTGGATAATTTAACGAAGTGCGAAAACGTGAAATGAGAAAAGCACGCCCCAGGGCGTGCTTTTCTCATTTCACAAATTTATTTCTTATCCGAGCTCAGATCGAGCCAGTTCATCTCGTCGCGCGTAAGCTTAATGCGCGAACCTTCGTCGCAGGAGCGGAGCTCCTCGAGAGATTGGGCGCCAATCAGCGCGCAAGTCGGGAAAGCTTGGTTCAGCACGTAAGCGAGAGCAATCTGGATTTGAGTGACGTTCTTTTCTTCAGCCAGCTGCTTGGCGCGCGCATAACGCTCCCAGTTGTCGTCGCTGTAGAATACGCGGACCAGATCGGCGTTGCTGCGGTCTTCCGGCGTGAAGCGGCCTGTGAAGAAGCCGCGAGCCTGGGAGGACCAAGAGAACAGCGGGAGCTGCTTCTTCTCATGCCAAGCGATCGTCTCTTCGTCGGCGGATACGCAGCCGGACCAGAACGGCTCGTTGGCTTTGGCAAGGCTTAGGTTCGGGCTGCTGAAGGAGAAGCCTACGAGACCTTTTGCCGCGGCATAGTCATTCGCTTCCTGGATTCGCTGCCATGTCCAGTTGGATACGCCAATCGTTTGCACCGCACCGGATTTGATGTGCTCATTCAAGATTTCAATGACTTCGCCGGCAGGTACGTTTGGATCATCGCGGTGCAAGCCATACATATCGATCGTGTCGACCTGCAGACGCTCGAGGCTTGTATTCAGGTCGCTGCGGATCGCTTCGCGACTCACGCGCGGACCGTTGTGGTCATGGTGCGCGCCTTTGGTCAAGATCACCCATTGATCGCGTGTGCCGCGTTCCTTCAAATAACGACCGATCACTTCTTCGCTTTGTCCGCCGCAATAAATATGAGCAGAGTCAAAACAGTTGCCGCCAATCGCGAAGTAAGCGTCCATATTGGCAGCGGCTTTCTCGTAAGAATCATGGTAGAAGTAGTCCGTGCCTTTCATCATGCGGGATACCGGTTTGTCTAATCCTTGCAATTTTAAGTATTCCATAATGTATAAGCCTCCTAAAATGAATGATTAAATTAGACCTAAATTTTTACTCTTGCATGTTCGCGGGCAGACAACAGACAAGCATCGATAACTTTCATATTGCGGATAGCATCCGAAGTAGGGAATTGCAACGATGTGCCGCCCGTAATGGAACGGGCGATCGAATCCGCTTGCTCCGTATACGTATTTACGCTAGACACTTCAACCAGGCGGCGTTCGCCTTCGGTTGTCACGTAGTAGTGGCCGCTCTCCGGCGAGTTGGTTACAAAGGCGGAAGGGACCTCAATAATGCCGTCGGTGCCAAGAATCTCAAGCGGGTTGCGGAAAGCTGCCCACATGCCGCAGTCGAAGGTAAGCGCTACGTTGCCTTCGAATTCAATGAGGCCGGAGGCCATCATATCTACATCGTCATGCTCGGGAGAGAAGAAGGCGTTAACTGTAACCGCTTCCGGTTCTTTGCCGAGCAATAATCTTGCCACGCTGATCGGGTAGCAGCCAACATCATAGATCGAGCCGCCGCCCCACTCTTTGCGGAAGCGGACATTTGCGGAGTCGCCCGGGTTATTGAACGTAAACGCGCTGCGGATTCCGCGAAGCTGCCCAATCGCACCGGATGCGATTAACTCTTTGATCTGCTCGTAGCGCGGATGATAACGGTACATAAAGGCTTCGGACAGAAGTACGCCGGCTTGGTCGGCCGCTTCAACCATCTCCGCGGCTTCATGCGCATTCAGCGCAAGAGGTTTCTCGCACAAAATATGTTTGCCGGCTTCGGCTGCGCGAATAGCCCATTCCTTATGAAGATGATTCGGAAGCGGAATATAAATAACGTCAATCGAGCTGTCCGCAAGCAATGCCTCGTAGCTGTCATAAGCGGTAGGGATATTCAGCTCTTCAGCCGTTTGTTTGGCTTTGTCTCCGTTGCGGCTCGCAATCGCGGCCACCTCGTTTAATTCAGATAAATGAAGTCCTGGAATAACCGCACGTTTGGCTATGCTGGCACATCCCAGAATGCCCCATTTCAGCTTCTTGCTCATGCTTCACCCTCACTTCGTTATATTTGATTTATGACTATATTGCGATTATAGGAGAAGATAATTAAAATTAAAATGATATTATTTTGTATACCATTACAACAATATTGTCATAAGAGGTGTCGGTTATGAAACGTCAAAGCTTGCTCCTTACGCTGCCGAATATGCCTTACTTTTGCCTGCCGGAATCGGTGGGCAATTACCGATTTGATCCCGATCACAGCACCACGCGGGAGGCGGGGGCGCTTAACAATTTCAACATACATTACTGTGTTTCCGGCAAGGGTTATGCCGAGATTGACGGCGTGGTCCATGAGCTTCGGGCTGGAGAAGCGGTACTCTATTTCCCCTTGCAGAAACAGCATTATTACACCAGCCAAGATGAACCGTGGGACGTACGGTGGTTTCACTTTTACGGAGGAACGGGGCTGAGGGATTATTTGATCGAGCAGGGGTTTCACAAAAGCCCGCTGTGGAAGCTGCGCCAGCCGCAGGCGTGGGAACAAGCCCACGAGGACTTGTTAAGCGAAGCGGAGACGTACCGGATGCTGCGGCCCGCGCATCTGTCGATGCTGACTTACCGGCTGCTGACTGTCTTTGTCGAGCATGCCGTTGCGCTGCAAGGGGGGAAGACGGGTACGTCGAGC
Source organism: Paenibacillus glycanilyticus (assembly GCF_030161375.1). Taxonomy (GTDB): domain Bacteria; phylum Bacillota; class Bacilli; order Paenibacillales; family Paenibacillaceae; genus Pristimantibacillus; species Pristimantibacillus glycanilyticus_B. The sequence continues at coordinate 178,203 of NZ_BSSQ01000018.1, read as the reverse complement.
GAGCGCATTATGGAGCTGCTTCCGCTGATGCAGCAGGAGGCGGTAAAACCTTTTATCCTGGAAGAATGGGCAGATAAGGTTGGCGTAACGCCGTATTATTTCTGCAAGTTGTTCAAGAACGCCACGCGGATGACGCCGATGGACTTTATTACCCGCTGCCGCCTGCAGGCGGCAAAGCAATGGCTGCTTGAGCGGAAGGATGACAACATCGGTCAAATCGCCGAAGAAGCGGGTTATCCAAGCGTGAGTTATTTCAATAAGCGGTTTATGGAGCATGAAGGAATGACGCCAACGGCGTATAGAAGATTGTACGGAGTGTAATATGCAAAAAACGCAGGCGACCTGTAGTAAGGTTTCCGGCGTTTTTTAGGTTTAGCCTTTCGGCATGCGGCTTTCATCCATGTACAGCAAATTCCAGCGGTGACCGTCCAAATCGGCAAATCCCGCGCCGTACATCCAGCCGTCTTGTTCGCTTGGCTTGCCAAAGATGGTACCTCCGGCCAGCTCGACTTGACGAATCATATCATCCACGGCTTCTCTGCTTTCAGCGCCAAGGGAAAATAATACTTCCGCACTGTGGGAGGTGTCCGCAATCTTTGCTTTCGCAAACTTCTCAATCTCAGCATCAGGGAACAGCAAGATGGTTGTTTGTCCGATGCTAAGTTTAGCTCTCACGCTGCCTACATTATTTGCTTGAAAACCAAGCTGTTTGAAAAAGGCAGTCGACTTTTCAACATCCTTGACCGGCAGGTTAATCCATATCTCTTGCGGCATGATTACAGCCTCCTGCATTTATTTTATTTGATTGAGTCTACTATACTCTAAATCTTGCCGCAGAAGCGAATGAATCCTGTTTAATAATAAAGACTGCCCCGAAGTCATGCGTTATGACTTCGGGGCAGTCTTATTAGTTATTTACTCGTTTGTTCGAGCATCGTTTGCGTCAGCGTATCGATTTGTCCAAGGATGGACTTCGCGTCAAAGTAGAAATAGGTTTTGTAATCAAGCGGAATGACGTTGCCGTTCTTAACGGCAGGCAGACCTTGCCAGATTTTGCTCTCCGTCAGAGCCTTCAGCTGTTCCTGGGATGTTTCGGTATAAGTGGAGAGGAAGATGTAATCCGCATTGGCGATATCCGGCAGCTTCTCCATGGAGATTTCCTGATATTGTACGCCGTTGTCGATGACGTTCTTCTGAATCCATTCCGGTGCTTTGAATTGCAAGGCATTGTAGATGACTTCGCCGCCGCGGCCGTAGTTGTCGCCCATCACCGCAATCGTGCCGCCGTCAATCTCCATCAATACTGCCGTCATGCCCGGCTTAAGTTTGCCGGCAAGTTGTTCTCTTGCAGCCGCGGCTTTCGCTTGGTAATCGGCCTCCCAGGCAGCGGCTTCTTTCTCGCGGTTCAGCAAGACGCCGAATTGCTTTACTTCATCATGAACGTTTTTGATCGAATCATAAGGAATAAACAGCGTTGGCGCGATTTTGGACAAGTCGTCGTAGCCTTCCGCGAGCGTATCATTAATTAGAATGAGATCCGGCTTCAGAGCGAGTACCTTCTCGGCCGATGCCGGGGATCCGATGTCGGAAATTTTCGCTTCCTGCTCCTTCAGGAACGGACTGCCCATCCACCATTCCTTGCTCGCGCCAATCGGCTGAATGCCGAGGGAGAGCAGGGTACCATGATAATAACCCGCGACAATGCGCTGCGGATTTGCAGGAACTTCAATATCGCCTTTGACGGTTTTGACCATGCGGGTAGCCGATTGTTCCTCCGTTCCGGCGGCGTTATCGCTAGCTGCAGGCGAGCTTTCGGCGGCAGGTGTCGCTTCTGCTTGCGCAGTATTCGAATTGTTGGCTGAATTGTTGCCGCATGCGCTAAGCAAAGCCAATATACAGATCAGCATAACAGCAGAAAAATACCCTTTTTTCAATTGAAACATGTAACAAACTCCCTCTCTGATAGTAATTATCAATTGAATGATAACAATTCTCGATTAGGATCGTCCATGCACGCTGATGACTAATAATTAGGCTTATGGTGATGTTAGAAGCCGTAACGTTTCTTCTAGTTGAAGCTCCAGGGATAACGGGTCATAGCCATAATAAAGATCGGGATTTGGCGTATATACCCGTCCATGCCGGACAGCCTTAAGCTGCTGCCATGCCGCTGATTGAAGAGAGGCAGGCTTGTCGGGATACCAGATGGAACGGTAATCGAACAGAAAGATATGGTCGGCATCATAGCTAGCAAGCGCATCGGCGGGTACTTCTTTGTTCGGCAACCCGGCTTCGGTAAGTTGCTCGCGAACGCCGGGAGATGGCGTCAACCCTAACTCTTTATAGAGGAGGAGGCCACCCATACTGGTGGAATTCCCGTAGGCGTACAGCTTGTCGGATACGATCTTGAATAGAGTAACCGTCTCCTGCCGCTTGATAAGCGGAGCCAGCAATTGTCTTGCTTCAGCGAGTCGTTGTTCGAAGCGGTTCATCCAGGTGAAGGCTTCATTATTCCTGCCGATTGCATTCGCAAGGAATAACAACGGGGGACGCCAATCATCGTCGGCATCGGGAATCACGCATACCGGTCCGTATTCTCGCAGCAAATCTTCCTGCTTCTGATATTGCTCTATTAATAGGAGATCGGGTTCCGCGGAGGTCAACTTGTCCAGCGTAGCCGGATCATCCGTAATGGGAGCGTCCACAATGAGCATGTTTTTGGCCTCGCTTAGCTGCTCCTTCATCCATGGCTCCAATACGCCTATGTTTGGCTTCACGCCAAGCTTCAGCATAGCTGGAGTGATGTAAGAAGATAACGCGGCATAACTCTTTGGCAGGGAACGGTAGACCGACGGCGCGGTTCCAATCATCTGCTTGAACTTGCGGCTGAAATAATGCTCGCTATGAAAGCCGGTTAGAGACGCAATCTCGTTCATCATCTTGTGAGGGTGGAGCTGGAGCAGTTCCTGCGCTTTGCGTATTCGGATTCGGCACACATAATCGGTAAAGCTGCAACCGGTATCCCGCTTGAATAAGCGGGAGAAATGCTCGGGACTAACGCCGTACAAGAAAGCAAGTTGATCCCGCGTAAGATCCTCCCAGTAGTGATCTCTTATGTAAGGCAAGGCGGATTCCATCCAGTCGCCGGACTCCTGTTGCAAAGCCGCAGGTTCCAGCTTCACTAGAGCAGCAAGCCATTGATAGAAAGCAAGCGTGGTCCGAATCGACTTGTGGGGTCCGGATGAAGTCGCTGCTTCAGCCAATTCGTCCGCTAATCCTAACAGGCGGCCAGGCGCAGCAAGAGGAATAATCCCTTCTTGATGAAGCGGTGATTGGCCAGGCGGATAGGAGCTGTTGCCGGGCAGATGCGGAGTATGCGGGAAGAAAGTAATCCGGTCCATCCTAAGCGGTCGATCGGCATTGTTCATGATGTACATGCCGCAGCCTGCCGGAGCATACATCGCCATGCCGGCTTGAAGGCTATATTTTTGCGCATGGGTATGAATATCCGCGCTTCCTTCCCGGACGAGCAGGACCATGTCCGATGCGGTTACGTTCCATTCTTTGGGCGAACGCGGCGCATAATTTAATCTGTGCAGGGATTGGAAGAGATAGGTTATTTCGCTGGAAGCCGCTTGAACTTCGGGCATAGCTGGCCTGTAAGCCTTGCGGCCCTGCAACTCACCGCGGATGCGGATCAATTCCTCTTCGCTTAATGCGCCTAAATATTTCTCGGTCCGATGCCTTCGGCGTCCTTGCTCGTCGACATAGGAACTGACAATGCGGTAATAGGTATACGTTTTGCCATGCTTGCGGACAAGCTGTTTTTTCAGGAACATAGTAAGTGATCTCCTAGGGTTGAGGACTATTGTAGGGATAAACTTAGTTTGCATAGAAGGAGGTAGTGGAGTCAAGCGGCTTTTGTGATATGCTGTTGGCAAGAGAGGGTGATCAGGTTGGAGCTTACGTATTTGAGAACATTCCATGAGGTAGCCAAGAGTGGGAGCTTCACCCGAGCAGCCGAGAATCTCGGCTATGCCCAGTCCAGCATTACGACTCAGATTCAGCGGCTGGAGGAATCGTATGGGGCGGTGCTGTTTGAACGATTCGGCAGAAGCATGAGATTGACCCTGGCCGGCGAGTCTCTGCTGCCTTATGCGAAGGAAATGATCCGTCTCCATGAGGAATCCAAGGAGGTCGTCTCCAGACAGACCAAGGGAACGCTCACGATCGGCACGATTGAGACGCTCACCGCTTATTATTTGCCGCCGTATTTGCAAAAGTACCGGGAGCGGTTCCCGGATGTCAGCATTATGATTCAGCCGGCAAATGAGCCGTTTATTATTGAATCGGTCAAAGATGGCACGCTGGATGTCGGTATTATTCTGGATCCGCCGTTTGCCGATCCGGAGCTGCACACGCAAGTGCTGAGGGAAGAAGAACTCGTCATTATTGCAAGTCCGGAGCATCGGTTCAACCAGCTAAGCAAGGTTAAGGCAGGGGATATGAACGGGGAAACGCTGATCCTTACCGAAGACGGCTGCACGTACCGGGCGATGCTGCTCAAAGCGCTTCGAAGCAGTCAGATCGACTGCAAGCCTTCCTATGAATTCGGCAATCTTGAAGCCATCAAGCAATGCGTCATGTACGGCCTTGGCATCGCGTTGCTGCCGCGCATTGCGGTGGCGGATGATATAGACAAGAAGAAGATTATCGGGCTTCCGTTCGTCCATCCTGAATTCCGGTTCTATACCCAGCTTATTTACTCCAAGAAGAAGTGGCAATCGAAAGCGTTCGTCGGATTCATGGATTTGTTCGAAGCGGAATGAAGCAATCATCAGAATTATTGAAGTATGCCATCGATAACCATCGATAACTCCGTTGTTAGGGAGCATGATATATTGAATTCAACAAGCCAAGGCATTTGGCAAATCCCCTAACTGGAGGCCATAACCATGACAACAACATTTTCTCTCGTGCTTGAAACACCTGCAGCATCCCCGGAAGCAATACATCGCCACTACATGAACAAACTATCGGTTGAGACCGACGTGGCGGATGTTTATTACGATATGCAGCATGGTCTGAACGACTTCCTGCTGATCGACGTTCGCAGTCCGAAAGCTTATGCGGAATGCCATATTCCAGGCGCCATCAACTTAACGGCGAGAGAGATGACGGAGGAGACAACGGCGGCTTTCTCGAAAGATCAGCTTATCGTCGTCTATTGCTGGAGCCCGGCTTGCAACGGCGGCACAAAAGGCGCGGCGCGCTTGTCCGGCCTTGGCTTCCAAGTAAAAGAGATGATTGGCGGCATCGAGTACTGGCGCAAAGAAGGCAATCCGGTAGAAGGCACGCATGTGGAGACGGCTCCAATGGTCGGCTAATAAATAAATGAAGGCCAGATTCCCGATAAGAGGGAGTCTGGCCTTGTTACTTCTGCTAACGAAACGTCAAATGCTTATTGGTGGGAAAACAGTTGTTTTATTGATCTAACGAAACCTCATAGTGTTATTTGACTGGTTTTCGGTATTTTATTGGGCATTTGCATCAAATAGCTATACCGTGCTTCGTTAGAAACTTTAATCACTAAATTCAGTTCCAATAGCGTTACCATGTTTCGTTAGAAGTTGTGCGGCGGTAAACTGGTCAGAACGAATCGGGAGCCGGGGCCGGGAATCTGCCCGTCACGTTATCGTAGAAGTGGGCATGCGTTACGCTGACGTACGGAGCCAGCCACAAGAAGCCAAGGCCGCAAGGGATCGCGGCGAGAATAGCCCAGCCGATGAAGGTGAGCTGCAGCACGAAGTAGCGCCATTTGTTGCCCTTCATTATTTGTTTGCTCTCGTCGATGGCGGCCATGATGCCGATATCCGGGTTGTCGCGAAGGATGAAATAAGCCTGGGAGTAACGAAGCGCGGCGATAATGCCCGGGATCACAAGCAGCAGCGTCCACAAGAAGGTGAACAGGCCAACCATAAAGTACAGGCAGAACGCTTTGATAAAAAGCGAGAAGCCGCTGAACACTTCCGATACGGGCGGGTTTTCTTTTCTGGCGATGCCAAGGTAAAAGCTGATAAGCCCTAGCGAGATGGATCCGCTGACCAATATGCTGACCAGATTGCCGAGAAACGGGAGCAAATAGTTGATTAGACCAATGACGGCCCCCATCAGCAGGGACAATACAAAGCCCCCGACTGCTTTTCCCCAGTTGCCTCTCAAGCTGTCGCGCGCTCTTGCCCGCAGTTCCGAGTACGATGCGTTCATGGAATGTACCTACCTTTCTGAAATAAGAATGATAAGCATATGCTTAGAGATCAATAGCCATATATACGGGAGCAACCGGTGTAACATTCCTGTATACAGGCAAAGGAGAACAAATCCGTCCGGCGAATAATAAAGGTCATATAGACAATAGGGGGAAAATCGTTGAAGAAGTATTTGGTTATCAGTCAAATCATCTATTTATTGTTTTTGATTCCGTGGCTGTTTACGTTCGGGATGTCTTTTTTTGCGTTCGATAACGGCTTCAGTGCGTGGAATATCTTATTTGTAATCGGCATTGCCGTCTATCCGCTCTTTATGATTACCAGTTCCATCGTAGCCTGGACCCTTCACCGTCGCCATAAGCAAGCGGCGATTATTACGAACTGCGTACCCATGTTATGGGTAGGCAGCATCGGAACGCTGCTTCTCTACGCGACATTATCATAGGATGACAAAAAAGCCCCCTCAACCCGGCACAGGCCGGACCATGAGGGGGCTTTTGCATGTTACCCGCTATTAATACGTCTTCACCGCATCGATATTAATGCTGCTGCTGCCGGTGCTGCCAGAGCCTTGATTAATATAGAAGTTGATTTCGGCAATGGAGCCAAGGTCGCGGGTACTGTTGCCGCCGCTGTACCAGCTCGGACGCGCAAAGCTTGAGAACGGCAAGGTTAGCGTAGTTGCCGTTGTGCCCGACAGTACATAGGTCGTCTCCCACGGTTCGCCGCCCGATTCTTTGAACTGCACGGTGAGCGTACGGTTCGAGCCGTCCGGCTTCACCCATAACGTGATGCCGGTCTTGCCGGTCCAGTTGGCGGAGACCGGATGAATGACGCCAGCGTAGTTGGCTGCAGTTGTAATGCTGTAGCTCAGCTTCATGCTGTTTGTTCCGTCGCTCTTCATCGCTGTGTCCAGCGTTGGCGTAATTGCGCTGCCGGAAGAGTTCATCGTATAGACGGCCTGCAGCGCGCTATTCGAAGCGTAGCCGTCAAAGCTGTCGATGGCATCGCTTGGAGGCTGCGTACCTCCGCCTACTTGCCCTGCCGTAACGGAGTCGAAATAGATGGAGCTGCTGCCGGTCGACCCGGAGCCTTGATTGACGTAGATGCTGTATTCCTTAATGCTGTTCAAATCTTTCGCGCCGTTGCCGCCGCTATACCAGCCCGGATGATTGAAGGAGCTGAACGGCAGGTTAATGACGCCGGCCGTTGTACCGGACAAGGTGTAATAAGTTTCCCATAACTCGCCGTTTGTTTCCTTGAATTGAATGGTCAAGGTACGGTTGGAGCCGTCCGGCTTGAGCCATAGCGACAGGCCGGTTGTGCCGGACCAGTCGGCAGTGCCTAATTGCTTCGTTGCACCCGCGAAGTTGGCGGGAGAAGCCGCGATCGTATAGGCGAACTTCATGCCGTAGGTACCGTCGTTTTTGTTAGCGGTATCGCGTGTAACCGTCAAAGCTCCGCCATCCGTGTTGCGGACATAAGCGCTTTGCAAAGCGCTGTCTGACGCATACGAGTCAAACGCATCAACCGATAGCGACGTTACTTGAGCAGCGGTTGTAAAGGTTAACCCGGCATTCGAGGCGTTTGTTGATCCGGTGCCGTTAACCGCGGTTACCTTCCAATAATACGTTTTGTTGTAGGCAAGCGCGGTTCCCGGCGTATACGAAGTAGAAGTCAGTCCGCTGGCGTTAATGGCCGGGCTCGTGTACGAGCTGTTGTCGGCAACGACAAGCGTATAACTTGCCGCGTTGCTGGAAGCATTCCAGGTGAAAGTCGGCAGTACGTTTTGACCCGTTGCCCCGCTTGCAGGCGAGCTTAATGCAAAAGCGCCCGGAGCCGGCAGAGCGGTTCCGCCGGTCGCATAGACAGGCGAATAAGCGCCGGCAACCCCTGCGAGGTTATGGGCTTTCACTCTGTACCAATAAGCCGTACCCGATACGGAGGTTGAATCGGTCCAAGGCGTATCCATATCGGTTGCGCATTGGTTGCAAACAACGGTAAACGGACCGCTTGCTCCCGCGGTCGAGCGCTCGACCGAGTATTTATCCGCCGCTGCAGCGCCTCTCCACTTCAGCTGAACTTTGCCGCCGCTTGCTTGATGTCCCGTAACAAGCGGCGCGTCCGGAATGCCTGCCGCAGGCACGGCGATTCCTCGCATGGCATAAGCATGGTTGCGCAGCTGCTGGGCTTTCGCGCGCATGTCGGTTGTGGTGCCCGGATAATAGATCGTAAATCCGTCGTTATGCACTTTGTAGCCGTAATCGTCGTTTTGTCCGAATAACGCCCAATACGCGCTGCCTGCAATAGCCGGATGGGCTTCGATGGCAGCAAGGAAGTTGGCGAGCGATCCGTAAGTTTCAAGGTTCCAGGCAAACTCGCCTACAACCATTGCTTTGCCGGCCGCTTGAACCTTGTTGGCTTGCGTGTTCAGGTCGGTTACCGACAAGCCTTTGCAGCAGGCGCCTACGGCAGGCCACTGATAGAAGTGGTCGCTATAAATATCGACGCTTGCGATGGAGAGATGGGCATCCTTCACGCCGTAAGTACCGTCAACAACGAGATGGTTGCTATCGATGCTTTTTAAATAATCGGCGATTTCCTGCGTCCAGTTCTTCATGGCCGTCGGATTGTCATACCAGCCCAGCTCATTGCCGGTTTCCCACGCCATAATGGTTGGGTCGTCTTTGTATTTAACGCCGGTGTACGTATTGGTGCGGTTAAGAAGGACGTTCAAATGCTGCTTGAAGGCGCTGATAATTTCCGGTTTGTAATAGAACTCGTAGCCGGTGTAGCTGATTCCGTCATCGGGATAGCCGAACCAGCGCGTCCATGATTTTTTGCCGCCATGGTAGTAGTCGTATTGGTCAATGAGAGGAAGGACGAGGCGAAGTCCCTGATCGCCGGCTGCCTTAATGGCATAGTCGAGCTTCTTGAAGGCTTCTTCGTTGTATGTATTGAGCGTTGGCATAATACATTTGGCGCAGCCAAAGGAGTTGGCGGCATGGGAGCGGATGACGGTGGCACCCATTTCTTTGGCCGTCTGCATAGCGTTGTTCACGCGGAATTCGGTCGGGAAATCGGTCGGATTCTCGTCGAGGCCAATCCAATACAGGTTGGGGCCGCTGTAGCGGAAGGGCTGGCCGTTCAGCATCAGTTGGCTGCCCGAGCGGGTAACAAAGCCGGATACGGCCGCGGATGCTTTGTTCGCCGGGGGACCAACAAAGGATAACAAAGACATAAAAGCGATAAGCAGAGCCAAGGCGTAGGAGAGCATGCGAAATCTGGATTGGATCACTTCATAACCTCCTTAAAATTTGGACTAACTATTTATGCGGCATACCTCGATCCCAGAAAATGTAAGCGCTTAACCTCCTTTCCGCAACAAATACGCATGCCGCGTGCTACTAATCTAACGCCAACTATGGTGCCCTGGCTATTGGCTAATTTTTAGGTTTATTGCATTCTCTTTAGGGGGTTGCGACGGGACAAGAAGAAAGAGTTGCCGGTAGGGGGACTCTGTGTCAGAATCACAAGTGAACGCTTACATTTTTGGTGAACAGGAGCCGGCGCAAATGAATATAGGACGTGACTTTTTCCGTTTTAACGGCTTTAGCGGCATGACGATGCAGAAGAAGCTGATCATCGTATTTGTCGTTCTCATCATTATCCCCATCTCGGCGACGGGGTTTATTTCCTACCAGAACTATATCCAATCTATTAATAAAAACACGAAAAACTATGTAACCGAACTGATCAGCAACATGCAGACGAATCTGGACAGCCATCTGGAGGATATGATGACCGTCAGCAAAATTCCGCTCTATTCGGTGGATATGCAGCAGTACATGAGTCACAGGGAGTTAACGTTGGAGAAGCAGCGGCAGATGGACTTCTATATCGGCCTTCTCGACAGCATGAGAAAAGATCTCTACTCCGCGTATCTGTACGATAATTACGGCAACGTGTTCTACCGGATCAGGACGGATGCCATCCGCGAGGATATGATGAGCCAATACGAGGAATGGAAGCAGCTTGCGATAGAGGGCAACGGCGATCCTGTCATTATTCCAACCCAGAGGGTGATGCGCGCGAACGGATCGCCGCAATATTTGTTTACGGTGCTGCGGAGCATCCGGGATATCGGCACGCTGGAGACGATCGGTTACGTAGCGGTGGACGCGGATATTCGGGTTATCGAGGGCGTTGTCCAAGAGCTGAATACGGTAACGAACGGGAAGACGCTTATTATTGACGGACAGAACAACGTAGCTTACGACAGCGATCATCTGCTTACGGCAACCAATATAACGGGCAATGAAGTCATTAAGAAAGCGGTTGGCGACCAAGGCAGCTATAACGTTGTGGTGGACGGCGTTTCGTATATTTGCAGCTACTCCGTATCGAAGGATACGGGGTGGAAAATATTTGCTTTTATTCCCGTTAACTATTTGCATCACGATGCCGAAATAACAAGGAACGTAACGCTGACTACAACGATTGGGATCATCAGCTTTGCGTTGTTGGTTTCGGTTGTACTGGCTTTTATGATGACTAGGTCGCTGCGGCAGATGACGGATCTGATGCGTTCGGTGCGCGGCGGCAATATGGATGTCAGCTTTGACGTGAAGCAGAAGGACGAGGTGGGCATTCTCGGCACGGAATTCAACCGCATGCTCCGAAGGATGAAGGAGTTGATCTCCGAGATTTATGTTATTCAGTCCCGCAAGAAAGAAGCGGATCTGGAGGCGCTGCAAAGCCAGATCAACCCTCATTTTATATACAACACGCTGGAGACGATCCGGATGACCGCCGAGATTAACGACGATGAAGAAGTGGCCGAGATGACTTTTACGCTCGGGAAGCTGCTCAGGTACAGCATTAACCGGGGACGCGAGACGGTGGAGCTAAGGGAGGAACTGCAGCATCTGGAGCGTTACCTTCAATTGCTCCGTTACCGGTTCAGCAACCGGTTTGTCGTCATCTTTGACGTCCCGCAGGAGCTGATGGCGTTCCCCGTCATGAAGCTGACTTTCCAGCCGATTGTGGAAAACGCGATTCTTCACGGAATGGAAGGCAAGCCCAACGAGGTTACGATCCGCTTGTCGGCAGAGCTGAAGGAGCAGCTTATTATTATTGCGATTAAAGACGAAGGTTCCGGCATGGACGGCATGACGCTCGATTTGATCCGCCAATCGATGAACGGTACCCGCGAGGCGGGAAGCTCCAAGACCGGGGTTGGACTGCGCAATGTGAACGAGCGGATCAAGCTGCATTACGGGGAGACCTACGGTCTGGAAATCGAGAGCAAGTGGGGAGAAGGCACTACGGTTTATTTGAAACTTCCGAGAAAGCATGGTGACTGACATGTTGAGCATTATGATTATCGATGATGAAGATTTGATCCGCCGCGGGCTGGAGAAGATTGTATCCAAGCTAAGCGAGGAATATGTGGTCGTCGGCAGCTTCTCGAACGGCTTTGAGGCTTCCCAGGAGCTGAACCGTCTGACGCCTGACGTTGTTATTACCGATATCAAGATGCCCTACATGGACGGGCTGCAATTCATAGAAGAACTCCGCCACCGATTGCCGGACACGCGTTGTCTGATTCTAAGCGGCTACAATGATTTCGATTATGCCCGCACGGCGATGCAGTATGGCGTTAAGGATTATTTGATCAAGCCGGTGGATAAGGAAGAGCTCATCGCGAACTTGTCCCAGATTCATGAGGACCTGAAAGCGGCGAAGCAGGAAAAAGAAAAGGAGCAGCTGCTGAGCAAAAAAGCGCAAATGAGCGATTTGCTGCTAAGAGAACAGCTGCTGCGCAAGCTGCTTGGCGGGGAAGGCAGGGAAGCTAAGGAAGGCAACGCCGGAATGTCCGCTGAAGGGGCTACGCCTGCTGCTTTTGAACAGTCTTATGCGGTGCTGACTGTCCGGGCGTCAAATCAAGCGATGAAAGAGCAGATTCTTGATTGGGGTAGAACGATGGCGTCGCAAGGGATCGATAGTGTCGCTATGGAAGCGCAGATTGTCGCTTTGATTGTTCCCTCGGAGAAAGAGGAAGAGCTTGGGAAGCGGGCGCATGGAACGGCGCTTCGACTTATGAACGATCTTCAGTTTGCCGCTAAAGGCAAGTTTGTTGCGGGCATTAGCGGAGGCTACATAGGAAGCGGGACGGCTGCTTCCGCTTATCAAGAGGCGCTGGCATTATCGTATGCCGGCATTTATAAACGCGAGGCTTTTGGTTTCGTAACGGCGAAAGAAGGGGCTAATGTTTCGGTTGAACCGGCTTTTTTCACGGCACTGATGGAAGGGGACTTCACGCACGCGCTGGAGAGGCTTGATGCGGAGGGGATCGGCGCAGCCGTTCAGCGGATGTTCGTAGAGATTGAACGGGTTCGGCCGCCATATGCGGAACTTGTGCAATTTATGGCGAACCTGCTCTATACCGCCGTGCAAAAGGTTGACGGTCTGCTGGATGAGCTCGTTAAGCTGACTCCCCCCGGGGTAGGGGTGTACCAGTCGGTTGCGGACTTTTTCAACTTAACGGAGCTGAAAGAACGAATCTTGCATTTGCTCGAGCTGTCGCTCTACCGGCTGGCTTCGCTGCGCAAAGAAGGCAACCGGGTCATTGAGACGGTCAAGCAGCTGATCCAGCAGGATTATGATAAAGATCTTGAGCTGACGGAGTTGTCGGAGAAAGTATTCCTGAACCCGAGTTATCTCAGCACGTTGTTTAAGCAGGAGATGGGACAGACGATTACGCAATACGTGCTGCAGCTGCGGATGATGAAGGCGAAGGAGCTATTGAAGAAACGTCTGGACCTCAAGGTTTATGAGGTGGGTGAGCAAGTAGGCTACCCGGACTCGATCTACTTCAATAAAGTGTTTAAGAAGATGGTAGGCATTACGCCGAAGGAGTATCGGAATTTGTGAGCACGGGCAGCCGCGGAAAGAACGAATAAGAGGAAAAATGCGTTTCGAAGAAAATTTTTAACTCCCAAAAAAAAGACCATAAACAAAAAAAAGCGACATTAAATTATGAAGGCGCTTTCTCTATAATCGGTTTTGTAAGTAAGCGCATTCAACATATTTGAGGGGGAGTCGGGTTTGAACAAGAAGCAGTTAATTTCCACAATGGCCGTCTTGGGCCTTGCAATGACAATGGCAGCAGGATGCGGCTCAAATAACGGAAATAACGAAGGGGCAGCAGCGCCAAGCAACAACAAAGGGAATAATGCCGCAGCTACAACGGAGGCGGATAACGCGGCAGCATCAAACGCGGCGGCAAGCGAAGAGCCCGCTGCTCCAGCAATCTCCGGCAAGGTTGTATTTACAACAAACCGGACGGACCTGGTAGATACAGAGCTCAAGAACTACGCTACCAAATTCCATGAGAAATATCCGGATGCGACGGTCGAGATTGAAGCGATCAAGGATTACGACCAAACGACCAAAATCCGCATGGCATCGAACGAACTCGCCGACATCAGCTTGATTCCGGGCACAGTGAAAAATTCCGATCTGCCGAACTTCTATTTGCCGCTTGACGACCTGGGCTTGAATGACCGCATTTACTTCAAAGACAACCGCAGCCAAGACGGCAAGCTGTACGGGATTTCCTCCGGCAGCGCCGCGATGGGCGTGACGTATAACAAAAAAGCTTTTGCGCAAGCGGGCATTACCGCGGTTCCGAAGACATTAGACGAGCTGTACGCTGCAGCCGATAAGCTGAAAGCTGCCGGCATTATCCCGCTCGCAACCAACTTCAAAGACAAATGGCCGCTGTACGGCTGGGATCAAGAAGCGTTTATTTTCGGCAATGACCCTGCCCTTCACAATACGATGGCCACGCAGGACGAACCATTTGCGGTTGACGGCCCTCACTGGCAAGCGTTCTCCATTCTGAAGAAAATGGTGGACAGCGGTTATGTCGAGAAGGACCTGATGTCGACGAACTGGGAAGGCTCGAAGAAAGATGTAGCTTCCGGCAAAATCGCGATGTTCCTGCTGGGCAACTGGGTTGTGCCGCAAGTCGTCGACAACGGCGCTGCCGCTGAAGACGTAGGATTCTTCCCGCTGCCACTGGATAACAGCGGAGAAGCGAAAGTTATACTTGCTTCCGACTACTACTACGGTATCGATAAGAACAGCGACAATCCGGAGACGGCAAAAGCTTTCCTCAAATTCCTCATTGAAGAATCCGGTTATGACGATTATGCAGGTTTCATCCCTGTACTCAAGGACAAACAACCTAAGCTGGCTCAGCTGAACGAGTTCATGGCAACGAATCCGAAAGTCATCGAGATGTCTGCCGAGAACGACGATTACCTCGCTATCGCGAACAAAATGCAATTCGATACAAGTGCTTTCGCGCAAGATGCGATTATGGGCAAAGACATGAAAGCCGTATTTGATTCCTACAACAAGAAGTGGAAAGATGCGAAGGCATCCGTAGGCAAATAAGGTTAATAGCTGGACTTAAGGGAAGAGAAGATGTTTATCGGCGGAATCGATAACGTTTTCTCTTCCTCCTTATCAAGGAGTAAAGAAGGGTTGCCGATGTTTGCAATGAGTTACAAGGTACAACGTTATGTCATTCTGATTTCGTTCCTCACGCTTCCGCTGCTCTTGCTTGCTGTATTTTCCTTTTATCCCGCGCTTTATCTGGCTTGGCTTAGCTTTACTTCATGGGACGGCTACAGCCCGAATAAAGCGTGGGTTGGCTTTAACAACTACAAGGATATATTCACGAATGCGGATATATTCAAGGTGCTCTCCCATAACTTCGTATACTTCATAGGCGGGATCGTTCAGAACATAGTCGCTTTGTTCTTCGCGGTGCTGCTGAATTCAAGGCTGAGAGGGCGAAACACCTTCCGGGTGTTGCTCTTCCTGCCCTACATTATGAACAGCGTGGCAATTGCTTATATGTTCACCTACGTTTACGACGCGCAGAACGGATCGCTGAATGCGCTTCTCACGTCCGTCGGGCTGGAATCGTGGATTCGGAGCTGGATGGGGGATGCGGGGATCGTGAACTACTCGCTTGCTTTTATATCCGCGTGGAAGTTCATGGGCTTTAACATGGTTATATATTTAGGCGCTTTACAATCCATTCCGGGCGATCTGTACGAAGCTGCCAAAATCGACGGAGCAGGTCCGTTCAAATCTTTCCTGTACATCACTTGGCCGAGCATCATTAAGATTGTGGAGCTCAGCATGCTTCTTACCGTCAGCGGAGCGCTTGAGGTGTTTGATCTGCCGTTTGTCATGACGAAAGGCGGACCGGCCGGCGCGAGCCAGACCTTTGTGACGCAAACCGTCGAGACGGCATTTAACTTCAGCAATTACGGTCTCGC
Source organism: Paenibacillus glycanilyticus (assembly GCF_030161375.1). Taxonomy (GTDB): domain Bacteria; phylum Bacillota; class Bacilli; order Paenibacillales; family Paenibacillaceae; genus Pristimantibacillus; species Pristimantibacillus glycanilyticus_B. Next base: position 162,572 of record NZ_BSSQ01000018.1, on the reverse strand, counting down.
TTCGGCGATGGGGATGGTGCTGCTCATTATCGTGGTGCTGGTTATCTTTGTACAACGGAAGTTGATTTTGCGGGGGGAGGACTAACGAATGAAGGCTAAGGCACTTGTGAATCTGCTCAAATACGTCATTTTGCTCGCGGCTGTTTTCGTTATTTTATTTCCCCCGTACGTGGTTATCTTGAACGCGTTTAAGGGCAACGAGGAATACGCCAAATCCGGCGTGTTTGATTTCCCGAATTCTTTTGCTTATCTCGATAATTTCAGTACCGTGTTTCACCGCGGCGACATGCTGAACGCTTTTACGAATACGGGGACGATTCTTGTCTTGTCGGTTCTCGGCAACGTGCTCATGGGTACAATGGTGGCGTTTGCGCTCGGACGGTTTAATTTCAAGCTGAAATCCTGGATTCTTGGCGCTTATGTGGCAGCAACGCTTATTCCGTCCGTCACTACGCAGGTGGCTACCTTTGGCATTATCAAAGAGCTTGGCTTGTTTAATTCCTTGTACGGTCCGGTGCTGCTCTACATCGGGACAGACGTCGTGCAGATTTACTTGTATTTGCAGTTTATCCGTCACATTCCTTACGATCTCGACGAAAATGCGATGATCGAAGGCGCGTCGCTGTTCCGGATCTACCGTTCGATTATATTCCCATTGCTGGCGCCGGCTACGGCAACCGCGGTGATTCTGAAGAGCATCTCCATCTACAACGATATGTATATCCCGTATCTGTACATGCCGTCCCAGAAACTGCGGGTCGTCTCGACCGGGCTTATGAACTTCGTTGGCGTCAACAGCGCGCAGTGGAACGTGGTATGCGCGGCGCTGCTCATTATCCTTATTCCGACGACCATCCTCTATCTCTTCATGCAGCGTTTCATTTTCTCGGGGATCGTCAGCGGTTCGGTCAAATAACTAAAGTCTCAATTACCTTTGGCTTATGCTTACGAAGTATGAATCACCCAAACGGTTGGTAAACAACCTAGTTTGGCAATTCATTTTAGGAGTGGTCTTATGTTAAGCAAGAGAATGCTATCGCTCAGCCTCGCGGTGCTTGTAGCGGCTTCTATTGTTATGCCCGGAATCCAGAGTTCGAGGGCGTATGCGGAGGAAACGGGTGAACCAATCGTCACCTCATCCGCCGTTTCGCCATTTATTACGCGCAGCGGCGACAAGCTGATGGACGGCGATCAAGAGTTCAGATTTATCTCGGCGAACGTGCCAACGTTGTCGATGGTGGAGGATATTTACTGGCGGACGCCAACCGAATGGGAGCAGGAAGATGCGTTCAAGACGCTCGTTCAGATGGGCGGAACGGTAACGAGACCGTATGTCCTGTCCGTGCGCAAAGCGGATGATTCCGCCGGAATGGTACGCCATATTATGGGCGTTGGATCAGACAATAAGCTGATTTTTAACGAAGACGCGTTTGTTGCTTACGATAAAATGATCCAGCTGGCCGGCGAGTACGGCATCAAGCTTCTGCTGCCTTTTGTGGACCAGTATCAATGGCAAGGCGGAATTAACGAATATGCGGCCTTCCGCGGCAAAAGCAAAGACGCGTTCTGGACCGATCCGCAGCTCATCGCGGACTTCAAGTCGGTGATCTCGTATACGCTTAACCGCGTGAATACGTTCACCGGTGTTGCTTACAAGGACGACCCGACGATTCTTGCTTGGGAGACGGGAAATGAGCTCGTGCCGGCATCGTCCGCCTGGACGCATGATATCGCGACTTATATCAAAAGCATCGACGGCAACCATCTGGTCACCGACGGCAAGTACGGCATTGACGATGCTTCCTTGACCGATGACGCAATCGATATCGTCTCCAATCACTACTACCCCGATCATTATGCAAGTTATGCGGAGCAGGTGAATGTAGACAAGAATAAAGCGAAGGGCCATAAGCCGTTTATCGTGGGCGAATTTGGTTTCAAACCAACGAGCCAAGTAACTTCCTTCCTGGACAATGCGATCGAAAACGGTACCTCCGGCGCGATGATCTGGAGCCTTCGTTACCATAGCAGCGAAGGCGGATTTTATCCGCATACGGAATCAACGTTTGACGGCGTCTTTTACGGCGCGTACCGCTGGCCGGGATTCCCTTCCGGCGACGGATTTGACGAGACGAATATGCTGAACACGCTTAGGGAGAAGGCGTTTGAAATTCGCGGCTTCGATGAAGCTCCAGCCATTGAGAAGCCGGATTCGGCGGTTATGCTGCCGGTTGATTCGGTCTCCACAATAAGCTGGCTAGGTTCGGTTGGGGCTTCTTCTTATAAGGTGGAACGCTCCGAGCAGCCGGACGGCGCTTGGACGGTAGTTGGCAATAACGTGTATGACGCGGTGCCAACGGAATCCCAATTGTTTGATGATACGACGGCTGTGACGGGCCAGACCTATTATTACCGGGTGACGGCGAAGAACAGCGCAGGTGAATCCGCGCCATCGGCGGCAGTAGGGCCAGTTGTGGCCAAACATGTCATGCAAGATGAAATGCGCAACTTCAGCAAGCTGTACAGCAATACTTCGGATTTGGAATATGAAAGCCGCGATCCGAATGCTTTTGGCGGGGACGTGTCCCGGATGAAAGCATTGGCCAACGATAATCCGCAAAACGTGCAATATGCGATTCCGCTTCTTGCGGATGGTACGCCGGTGAAGGTGCTGTCGGTGAAGGTGGAAGGTTATGTCGCAGGCGCAAACGGCGAGCAGAACTTTGGTCTGTCGGCATCAAGCGACGGATCGGCGTTTACGCCGGTTACTACGGATGTCACAGAGTCCGGAAGCAGCTGGAAAAAGCGGACATACACCGCTGGCGAATTGGCGGACGGCGTGAAGCTGTTGCAGATTGATTATCCGGCGACAGCCACTTCCGGCCAGCTGGGCAAGGTTGTTATTGAATATGAGCATGACGGCTCAGCGCTGACGTTCCCGGATGCCGTGCAGCAGGGCGGCATTAAAAACGGGATTCTGACCGACGATTTGAACAACTTCGTCAAGATGGATTCACATTCGGCGAACCTTGGTTTCGCGTCGGATTCAACCCAATTTTATGGCGGCGATACGAAACGTCTGGTGCGTACCTCCAATGAGCATGAATGGTTCGTCTACAAGGCGGACGGCGATATGAATTACTTTAAGTTCTTCGAGTATGCAAGACAGAACCCGGCTGAATATGTTCTGCCGGACTTCAAGTTCTACACTTCGGTAAACGGTACGGACTATACCGAATTTACGAATGTCGTGAAGACGAGCAAGATGGGCGAAGGCTACTGGGCGAAGACCGATTATATTGCTTACCAGCTTCCGGCGGGCACGCGTTACGTGAAGTTTGAATTCCCGGTTGTTCCTGAGAACATTAAAGACCAGAACTGGAATCCGGAAGTAAGCAGCCTGCAGATTGGGGTAGGCAATGCCAAGCTGGACCCTCCGGCGGAGATCAAGAAGTCGGCTGTTATTGATGATTTTGAAGGATATACCGGTTCAAACAATGCTTTGCGCGCGGCGTATAAAGCCAATGACAGCGGCTCGCCGGTTACGCTGACGCTTGATACGGCCGGCAAAGTGAACGGCACTTATGCAATGAAGCTGTCGACCGACCTCAGCAAAGGTTGGGGCGGCATGGAGAAGGATCTTGCAGGCGCCGATTGGTCCGGCAACAGCGGCATTCAGCTATGGGTGAATCCGGGCGGCAAGGAAGTAGGACTCACGCTGCAGTTGACCGAAGGAATGGGTACGCAAAGCGAAGTGTGGAAATCGGATACGCGTATCAGCGGCGATAAGCCGGTGCTGGTACAGCTTCCGTTCCGCAACTTCTATATTCCGGGCTGGTGGAAAGACAGTCATGCCGGACAGGGGAACGGTGCGGTAGATCTCAGCGACACTGGATCGTTTGGCCTGTATTTTGACGGACCGGCGGCCGATACGACCTTAATTATTGACGATATTAAGCTTTATCGCGTACCAACAATCGATACGTTTGAAGGCTATGACGGCGATAATGCCAAGCTGAATAGCAACTACAAGGCTAATTCGGATGGCGGACCGGTCACCGTTACGCTCGATGCCAACCATAAGAGCGAAGGCGGTCTAGGAATGAAGCTCGCTTACGACTTGACGGGCAAAAGCTTTGGGGGTGTAACGAAGCAGCTTGGCGGCATTGACTGGACCGGCAATAACGGCCTGCAGCTGTGGCTGGAGCCGGACGGCAAGCAAAGAGGCGTTACGGTGCAAGTGAAGGAAACGAGCGGCGAGTATTGGGAAGCGAAAATCGCAACATCCGGTACAACTCCGCAGGTCTTTAGCGTACCTTTCCACCTGTTTGCAATGCCAAGCTGGAGCGGCAAGGATAACTCGAAGCTTGACATCAACTCCATTGCCGAGTTCTCGGTTTATGTAGACCGCGGAGCGGGAGATGCCGGAACCGGCGCGATTTATGTGGACGATATCAAGGCCGCGAAGCTGAAGGATATCGATACGTTTGAATATTACCAAGGCAGTTCATCGCTTGTAGGCGCGGCTTATACGCGTAATACCGGCGGCGATCCGATCGCGGCATCCCTGGATTCGTCCTGGAAAAAGAACGGCAGCTACGCCTTGAAGCTGGACTATACGTTAACCGATGCGCTTGGTTATGCCGGCGTGAACAAGGCGCTTAACGCGATGAACTGGTCGGAAGGCGGCAACGCCGTACAGTTCTGGTTGCTGCCTGACGGCGCGGCTCATGCTCTCACCTTCCAGTTCAAAGAGACGGACGACGATATTTGGGAAGCGCAAGTCAGTATGGCAGGAACGGAAGAACAGCTTGTTACGATTCCGCTTGCCGGCTTAACCCGCAATGCCAAATGGTCTACCGGGGATGGCGTTCTGGACGTATCTAGCGTAGCCGAGTATTCCATTTACGTGAATAAAGGCAGCGGTTCTGTGGGCACATACTCGGTAAGTTTGGACGATATTGGGCTGACGACTATTCCGGTCATCGACAACTTTGATTATTATGACGGTCGTGAATTGGTTGCGCTGAACGCCTACGCCCGCAATCCGTGGGGAGGAGATCTGACTTTGACTCCGGATGCGGATCACAAAGAAAGCGGACGTTTTGGCGTGAAATACGACTACTCTTATCCGTCCGCGGCTACCAATTTTGCGGGGGCTACCAAGTTGCTTGGCCAGTCCGATTGGACCGGCGAGGATGGCATAACGTTCTGGTACACCCCGGATGGCTCAGGCCGGAAGCTGGTTGTGCAGTTCAAGGAATCTGACGGCGAGACATGGGAGTATTACGTGACTCTGTCCGGCACGGACGCCAAAGTGCTGAAGCTGCCGTTTGACCAGTTCGTGCATGCTCCATGGAATACGGCGGGCAACGGCAAGCTTGATCTTAACGCCATTACGGAATTCTCCCTCTACGTGAATCAGGGAGACGGTACGCTTGGCAGCGGTACCTTGTATTTTGACTCTATCGGACTGTATCAAGGAGATAGCGAACCAACGGATCCAACAGATCCAACGGATCCGGGGCCAAGCGGGCCGTCTACCCCTGGCACGCCGCAGGATAAGACTGTTCTAGACGTGCCAGCTGACCAGCTTAAACCAAGCGGTCAAGGGCCGGTTCAATTAAACGCTCCAACCGGCGTAACAACGCTGAAGCTTCCTTTGCAGGCGGCACAGTTGCTCGGCCAAAACGCTCTTCAAATCAAGTTTGGCGAAGTATCGCTAACGATTGGCTCGGATGCGCTGAAGGCCGCGGCACAATTGCTCGCTGTCAGCGGCATAAATACGACGGGAGCAAGTTTGTATATCTCGCTAACTAGAGCAAGCGGACCGGCAACTACACCGTCTGCCGCAAGCGAAGAGTGGAAGGCAGCGGGTACCATTTACACGATTCAGGTGGGTATTTGGACGGCCTCCGGCAATAAGCAAGCTTTGCCGCAATGGGGTTATCCGGTACTGCTTGAGCTTCCGGTATCGGGAGGATTAAATCCGAAGTTGGCCGGTATTTACTTCGGCAGCTCTGAAGGTGCTTGGACATACGCAGGCGGTCGAACGGATAAGGAAGGTACCGTAATTCGGACCTTTATTGCGTCATCCGGCAGCTACGCCGTGCTGTCGAGAGAGAAGCATTTTTCCGATGTTGCCGACGATGCTTGGGCAAGCGAAGCGATCCGGCAACTGGCGGCTCTGCACATTATTAAAGGGACGGACGCCGAGCATTTTGCTCCTAACCGATCCATTACGCGCGGAGAATTTGCGGTAATTCTGGCGAAAGTATTGGAGTTGCCAGCAGCAGAGGGCTTGCCATTCACGGATGTGAATGCGGACGCTTTCTACGCGGATGCGATTGCCGCAGCCGTGCAAGCCGGTTTGATTCACGGCCGGGACGCGGATACGTTTGCGCCGAATGACGAGATTAGCCGCGAAGAGATGGCTGCACTCATGGTTAGAGCTTACGAGCTCAAAACAGGGAAAGTGAATACAGAGGATAGACACCAATATGGCGACATTAACGCGATCTCCGATTGGGCGATCGAAGCGATTAACAAGGCTTTTTCCTCCGGGTTAATGATTGGTCTCAGTAACGGAAACTTCGCTCCAGACAAGGAAGTTACCCGCGCGGAAGCGGCGGTTGGGCTAGCGCGTCTGCTCGACAGACTGCTGCAATAAACCAGAATAAAAAGGCGCCATTTAACAACTTCTATGGCGCCTTTTTATAATAGTTGCGGGAGTAGCTCTCTTGTATAATGGGACTTGTACGTATTTACAATTCGGATGGAGCTGATCAGATGCTGAAAGGGTTAACACGGGCAGGACTTGGACCAATTGGTGATGACAAAGCATTTATTGAGCAAGCTGCTAGATACGGATTTCAATCGGTAGATCTGGATGCTGCGGGTCTTATTCATACATATGGCTTGGACGGAGCGCGGGAATTGTTGTCGACAAACGGCATTTCCGTTGGCTCGTGCGGGTTCCCGATTGAGTGGCGGACAACGGACGAAGCGTTCCGGGACGGGCTGGCTCAGCTTGAAGAGCAGGCGAAAGCCGCAGCGCAATTGGGTTGTACGGCAAGCTGCACGTATATTTTGCCGGCTACGGACGTATCGCCCGGGATTTTCACCATTCAGGCCGTTCGCCGTCTGAGAGAATCCGCAAACATATTAAATAGTTATGGCGTTAAGCTTGGGCTTGAGTTTGTTGGTCCGCATCATTTGCGCACGGCATGGAAATATCCGTTTATTTATTCGATGGAAGATACGCTGGCATTCGCGGATGCGATCGGTGCTCCGAACGTTGGTTTGCTGCTTGACGCGTACCACTGGTACACGAACGGGCTTGGCACAGCGGATATCGAAAAGCTGTCCCCTGAACAAATCGTTCACGTTCATATTAATGATGCGAAGGACATTCCGGTCGAGCAAGTACTGGATAATGACCGTCTGTATCCGGGCGAAGGCGTTATCGATCTTCCCGGTTTCTTGCGCAGCTTGAAGAAAATCGGCTACACGGGCGCGGTTGCCCAAGAAATTCTTACGCCGGGCGGCGCACCAATCTCTTCCGAAGAAGCGCTTGAGCGTTCCAAAGCCGGCTTCGACAAAGTATTTGCCGCTATTTAATAGCAATGGCATTAATAAAATAGCAATAAGAAAAGAGCAGCGATCAGCTGCTCTTTTCTTATTGGCAGGGATTCAAAAGCCATTTTTCATCGGATGTATCTTTTGGTATCTTTATGTATCAACGCTTTTACTACCGCTGCCGCACCAGCTTCGTTACGCGGCCGTCGGAAATCCATTCGGAGACATATACGTTGCCTTGGGAATCAACGCAGACGCCATGTGGAGAGCTGAAACGGTCCGGTCGGAAGTAGCTTTTGGGCAGATTCGGCCAGTCTTGCTGCTTATAGGCTTGCTGATCCTCGCCCAAGTGAGTGATCAAGCGGTCGTTTTTGTCCAGAATCGTAACCCTGCTGTGCAAATCCGGCAAGTACACTTCATCGCCATAGAAGTAGAAAGAACAAGGAAGATCCATATTATGCTCGACGAAACGAAGATGCTCGCCTTCTAAGGAGAAGACCTGGATTCGATTGTTACTGCGGTCAGCTATGTATAATTCCGGTGTCTCTCCGCGTAGATTGACGGAAATGCCATGCGGCGAATTAAGCTTGCCAGGCTCGGAGCCGGGACCGCCCCAAGAGCGAATGTAGAGACCTTCCGCATTATAGTGATGCACGTAGGATTGACCGTAGCCGTCAGACACATAGATGTCGCCATTTGGCGCCACGCATACGTCGGTCGGCACATACTTTCGATCCACATCGTACAAATCAGGCCGATCCGGCGGAGAAATTCGAAGCAGTACTTCTCCCGACAGCGTCGTCTTCACGATACTTGCGCGCTTGGTGTCTGCGAAATAGAGATGCTGCAGGCCGTCCGAGTTGCGGTGCAAATAAAAACCGTGCGCGCCGCCCTCGAACTCGCTTCCCCAGGAAGTGAGAAAATTGCCCTCTTTGTCGAAAACAACGACAGATTCTTTACCTGTGTGATGTACATAAATACGATCTTCATCGTCTACACAAATGCCGTGTGTATAACCTAATTGGATGTTCGCCGGTAGTTGGCCCCAGCCCTCTTGCACAGCGTAAAGATGTGAAGCGCTTCCAATGATAAGCTGATCAGACATATACATCCTCCTTTGTGGTTACATGCTACTTTACCATCATACACCATGCTTTTTCTAAATAGGGAAGCGTATTTTCGAAATTTTTGCGTTCGTTTGTGACGCGGTTTTCGATAGGAGTGGCAAGTAGATTCAAGCTGTAGGAGCAAATTGTTGTTTTCTGGACATTAAATGCGCAGTTGCTGTTTAACCCATGCAATAACTAAAGGGGTATCCCATCGTCATTTTCATGACTTATGGGACACCCCTTTTCTCATGGGAACACCAGCTGCACCGGCACCACGATATGCTGCGGATCGTAGGTGTGCTCAATCTGATCCCGCAGCAGCATCACCGCGGAGCGGGCGAGAGCCTGCTCATCCTGCTGGACGTACGGGACATGCGGAATGTCCGGATTGTCGAAGGAGAACAGTTCGACTTCGGTCCGGCGCTTAATCCGCTGCAGAGCCTGCCAGGTTAGGCCGGCAATCTCTTCGGTCAGCGTGAAGGCGGCGGTAATCGTAGGATGCGCCTTCAGGAAATCCGTTACATAATTCAAAGCCGCTTCGCTGCGAAGCACCTCAAGCGGCACGTGACACCAGAGGCTTTTGTCAATGGACTCGGCTTGATCGATATAGGCTTTCTCAAATCCGATGGTCCGGTCTTCAATCGCGGTATTCGCATTCTCGGGAGAGATCAGCGCGATTTGCCGATGCCCTTTGGAGAGGAGATGCGTGACGGTCCGGTAAGCGCCGCCGTCATTATCGGAAGTAATCGTATAGGTTTCGATATTGCGGAGGAAGCGGTCAATAAACACAAACGGGAACTTGTCCAGTGATAGCCGCAGGAGAGACTCGTTATATTTCTCGTCTTCGGTCGGGAATACGATCAGCCCTTGAACGCCGGCGTCGACCAAAGCGGTAATTGCCCGGGATTCTTCCGCCGCATGCTCGCGGGTGATGCTCAGAATCATCTGAAAGCCGGCTTCCTTCAAATACATTTCCATATAATCAACGAGCTTTTGGATGACCGTTGTTTTCATCGTCGGAATAATGAAGCCGATCAAAGGAACCTTAACCGGTTCGGGCTCGGAAGCAGGCGCCTTCACTTCTACGGGCGTAAGGTCTGCTGCAACAAACGTTCCTTTGCCTTGAATACGCGTGACGAGTCCTTCATCCGCTAGCTCGGTCAATGCGTTCTTGACGGTGATCTTGCTGACCTTGAATTCATCCATTAATTCCTGCTCGGAAGGAATGCGGTCGAGGGGACGAAGCTGCCCGGATGCAATCCTGTCTTTGATCTCAAGTTGGATTTGCTTGTACAGAGCTGTCTTTTTCATGAAGGCACCTACTCTCAATAAATAAATATGTTTTTATAACCAATTGGGTATATAAATAATACTTTACCGCTATTATAATCTAGTTGTAAAGCGCTTACAATGGTTCAAGTAATAAAAAGCTTAACCAATATGGAGGGGGAAACGTCAAATGAAAAAAGGGATTACATTAACATCAACCTTAGCATTGGCACTCATGTTGGTCTTATCCGCTTGCAGCTCCGAGGGTTCTTCGGGCAAAGCGACAAAGGTTGTTTTCTGGACATTTAACGAGCTTCACCAGCAGTTCTTCGAGGGTATGGCAGACAAATGGAATGAAGCGCATCCGGACGAAAAAATCAAGCTGGTAGCAACGACATTCCCTTACGACGATAACCACAACAAGCTGCAGGTTGCGCTGCAATCCGGGAAAGGCGCGCCGGACATGGTCGACATCGAAATTAGCAAAATCGGCAACTTCCTGAAAGGCGAACCGCAGTTTGTATCGCTGAACGACATCGTAGAACCTAACAAAGACAATCTGGTTATGTCCCGCCTAGACAACTACGCCAAAGACGGCCAGTACTACGGCATCGACTATCACGTAGGCGCTCAAGTCATTTACTACAACAAAGAAATTCTTGATCAAGCAGGGGTAGACGCGGACAAAATCATCACTTGGGATGATTACGAAGCGGCAGGCAAACAAGTGCTTGAGAAAACAGGCAAACCAATGGCTACCGTTGAAACAACCGACCAATGGTCTTATTGGCCGCTTGTTGTAGAACATGGTTCGGACTTCCTCGATAAAGACGGCAACGTAACGCTTAACGATCAAGTAAACGTGGATGTGCTGACTTACCTGCAAAAGCTCGTGAAAGAAAAAGTAGCTGTTGCAGCGCCAGGCGGCTTCCATCACTCGGAAGAGTACTACGGCTTTATGAACGGCGGCGGCGCGGCTTCGGTCTGGATGCCAATGTGGTACATGGGCCGCTTCACGGATTACATGCCTGACCTGAAAGGCAAAATCATCATCAAGCCAATGCCTGTCTTCAAACAAGGCGAATTGCGTTCCTCCGGCATGGGCGGCACGGGCACGGTGATTACGAACCAATCCAAAAACCAAGAGCTTGTGAAGAAATTCCTGGAGTTCGCGAAAGTATCGAAAGAAGGCAATATCGAGATCTGGAAGCAGCTTGGCTTTGACCCGATCCGCACGGACGCATGGACGGATCCGGCCATGAACGAATCGAACAAATACACCGATTATTTCGGCAAAGACATCTTTACCTTCCTCAGCAGCTTGAAGGATGAGATTGCGCCTACCAACATTAAAGAAAAAACACCGGCCGTATCCGATGTGATCAAGACAAAAGCGATGTTCCAGGCATTAAACGATATGAAGGATCCGAAGCAAGCGCTGGAGGATGCAGCCGCAAGCATCAAGTAACGCGTAACTATCCATCTAGCAATGCCGCTTCGCTGGAGGACGGAACATGCCGTCCTTCAGCGGAGTGATCCCGATCAGAGAGGAGCGAGTGAGCGTCAAATGAAAAAGCTACTATACAACCAGCAAATCGCCCCTTATGTATTCGTGCTGCCTTTTGTCCTTTCGTTAGCGATCTTTTTCGTATACCCGGTAATATCGACGTTCATTATGAGCTTTCAGGAAGTACTTCCGGGCCAGACCCATTTCATCGGCTTAGAAAACTACAGGAATCTATGGGATGATTCCTTTTATACAGCGCTTTGGAACAGCTCGAAATATACGTTTTGGACCATACTGGTTCTAATTCCGCTGCCGCTTATTCTTGCTGTCTTCCTTAACTCCAAGTTTATGAAATGGAGCGCGTTTTTCCGCTCTACGCTATTTCTGCCGGCGCTTACCTCGGTCGTTGTAGCGGGAATCGTGTTCCGTCTCGTATTTGGTTCGTTGGATGATTCGGTCATGAATACGATCCGCCATGTCTTTGGCTTTGAGACGATTAACTGGCTTGGCAACGGCACAACGGGCATGTTCGTGTTGGTCATCCTCGCCACATGGCGCTATGCGGGCATTAACATCGTTTACTTTATGTCCGCTTTGCAGTCCATTCCTAGCGAGCTATACGAATCGGCTAGCATTGACGGAGCGAATACCTGGAACAAGTTTTGGCGCATTACGCTCCCGCTGCTCAAACCGATTGCCATCTACGTTATTACGATCAGCATTTACGGCGGTTATTCGATGTTTACGGAAAGCTTTATCCTGTGGAGCGGCAACCGTTCGCCAAATGACATCGGCCTGACGATGATTGGACTCTTGTACCGCAGCGGTATCGAGAAAAACAATCTTGGACTTGGCTCGGCGATCGGCATGATTTTGCTGATGCTTACTATGATTCTCAACGTCGTGCAGCTTCGCTTGTTCGGCTTGTTTAAGAAGGAGGATTGAACATGAGCGCCAAATGGAATCGTCCTCAGACGTGGCTTCTGCTGCTCGTGCTTGTTTTGTTTGCCGCTTTGTCGGTCTTCCCGTTCTACAGCTTGCTGCTGGCCTCGTTCAAACCGTCGAAGGAGCTGCTTCGGTTCGGTCTTAACATCGGTCTGCAGCCGGAACTATTAACGTTTCATAACTATTCCTTTATCTTCTCGAGCGGGGCAGAGAAATACATGATCTGGTACAAAAACAGCCTGATTATTACGGTTGTGTATACCGTGCTGTGCATGCTGCTCTCCTCCATGGTTGGATACGGCCTTGCGATGTACCGGTTCAGAGGCCGCAATATCGTCTTCCTGTTTGTCTTGCTTGTCATGATGGTGCCGGTTGAGATCATCATGCTGCCGCTGTACAAACAGATGATCGCGATGAACCTGATCAATACGTTTAGCGGTGTCATCCTGCCGTTTGTGGTGTCGCCGCTGCCGATTTTCTTCTTCCGCCAATATGCGTCGGGGCTGCCGAAAGATTTCATGGATGCGGGAAGAATTGACGGCTGTTCGGAATACGGCATTTTCTTCAAAATTTTCGTACCGCTCATGACGCCGGCTTTTGGCGCGATGATTATCGTCCAAGCGCTTGCCAGCTGGAACAGCTTCGTCTGGCCGCTTATTGTACTCAACGCTGGCGAGAAGCTGACGCTGCCAATCGGTTTGTCTTCTCTCGTGACGCCATACGGCAACAACTACGATATTCTTATTGCCGGCTCGGTGCTCGCGATTGTACCGATCATGATCGTCTTTATCTTTTTCCAACGCTATTTCGTCTCCGGCTTAACCGTAGGTGGCGTTAAGGGCTAATGACTAAACTATAGAAAAGCAGGTGACAGGATGGGCGTCCACCAATCGGAACGTAACGGAGTTAAACCTTTAATTGAACAAAGAGCAGATCCTTTCATTTATAGACATACGGACGGATGCTACTACTTTGTCGCTTCTGTACCGGAATATGACCGGATCGAAATCCGCAAGGCGGACTCGGTTCAAGAGCTTGCGGAAGCCATGCCGTCGGTTATATGGACCAAACATGAGACGGGTTTGTTAAGCGCGAATATTTGGGCGCCAGAGCTTCATTTCATCGATGGCAAATGGTACGTCTACTTTGCGGCGGCGCATACGTCGGAGACGAACGAAGGTCTGTTCGACCACCGGATGTTTGTGCTCGAATGCGCCGACGCGAATCCGCTGGAAGGGAAATGGGAGGAGAAGGGGCAGGTCCGCGCGGCGTGGGAAAGCTTCTCGCTAGATGCGACCACCTTCGAGCATAACGGAGAACGTTATTATGTCTGGGCGCAGAAGGATCCCGGCATTGAAGGGAACTCCAACCTCTATATTTCCAAAATGAGCAATCCATGGACGTTAACCGGCAAGCAGACGATGATTTCGTTGCCGGATCTGGATTGGGAGAGAATCGGCTTCAAGGTGAACGAAGGAGCTGCCTTTATCCGCAAAGGGGACCGGGTTTTCCTGTCCTACTCCGCCAGCGCGACGGACTTCAACTATTGCATGGGGCTTCTCGAGGCATCCGCGGATGCGGATTTGCTGGATGCGGCATCGTGGGACAAATCGCCGGTACCGGTTCTGACTACGGACGAGCAGCTTGGTCTCTATGGCCCGGGCCATAATCATTTTACGGTAGCGGAAGACGGCATGACCGCCTTGTTTGTTTTCCATGCCAGAACGTACAAAGAGATAGTGGGAGATCCGCTGTACGACCCGAATCGCCATACGTTCGTGACGGAGCTGAAGTGGACGGAAGACGGTAGACCGGATTTCCGGGCTTCGGTGGCGGCGTTACAACAGTTCCATGAGGACGCTTCTTCATAAAAACAAAGCAGCCCCCAAAGTCGTTTTCAAACGACTTTGGGGGCTGCTTCATTATGCATTATTGCGCTTGCGATACCGACTTGAACCAATCGTTGACTTCTTGCGTGATCTGATCGCCGCCGTTTGCTTTCCAGCTGGTGATGAAGGTATCAAACGCGTCGATCGGAAGTTTGTTGTAAATGATCTTGTTGAACGTCTCCAGCTCGGACTGGCGGAGGAGATTCCACTTCGAGATCATCGCAGGCGTTGCGGCGCCCGTGAAATAGTTCTGTTTGCGGATATCGATTTGCGACATGACGACCTTCGCCGCGTACCAGTTCTCCGGCTTGCGGAATTCGGACAGCTGTTTCTCATAAGGCGTCTCCGGTTTGTTGCCTTCAGCCAGTTTCACCAGCGTCTTCATGTACAAGTCCGGAATACGGGCAGGACCGGTGATGAACTGGAAGTCGTTGAAGAAGTCTTTAATCTTCGTGCTGTCGCTTGTTGGCTGCCCGTCGACGTCATCCCAGTCGTAGCCTTTGGCAAAGCCGTATTCGTATTCGCTGCCAACGGCAGGGTCCGCGAGATTATCCAGCAAGTAGTTGTAGTAGAGAATGATGGCTTCCGGGTGCTCGGCGTTTTTATTAATCATAAAGCTGCTGTTGACGCCGGAGTTTTGCCACTTCGTGCCGATCTTGCCGTCTGGGCCGGCCGGAACGGGATACGCTTTGTATTTGGCGCCGTTCACGTTCTTGAGCAGATCGGGAGCCGGCCAATCCGGAACCCAGTTCGCGCCAGGCAAGACGCCCGCGTTGCCTTTGGTCCAGATTTCGGCGGATTTGCCTTCATCCCACAAGGCTGCATCCGGGTGAATGTACCCTTTCTGCATCCATTCCTGCAGCTTCGCCAGTGCTTGCTTCGCGCCAGGGTTCACGGAGCCGTATTCCAGGTTGCCGCTCGCATCCTTGTTCCATTGTTCCTCAATCGTACCGTAAGCGCCAAACAGCCAATCGAGGCCGCCCATCCAAGTGTTCGTGTTGTTCTTGAGCGAAACGGCGAGCGGATAAACGTCCTTCGCGGCCAATCCGTCCGGGTTCTCGTTCTTGAACTTATCCATAATGTTCTCGAGATCCGCGATTGTTTTTGGAGCTTCGAGGTGAAGCTTCTCCATCCAGTCCTCGCGCAGCCAGAGCAACGTATCGTCGTTATCGGTGTATTCCATAATCGGCAGGTTCCACTTCTTGCCGTCTTTCGTGAACGGATACCACAGCTCCGGATGTTTGGCGGCGTGGTCTTTCCAAGTTTGGTTCGCGTATTTGTCGAACAATTCGTCGATCGGCATAAATTCTCCGGAGTCGATCAGTTGGTTCGTCAACACCGGGTCGGTTGGCACCATCAGGAAGTCGGGCAGCTTCTCGCCGGAAGTAAGGGCTAGTTGGAGCTGCTGTTTATATTGGTCGCTGCCGGCAGGGAACCAAGTATCTTTGCTCAGCTTAAGACCAAGCTTCTCTTCCATGAAGCGAGTATGGACGTTGTTCTCCTTCGTTTCGCCGTCTTTGTATTTCTTCGGCATAAGGATCGTGCTGATCTCGATCGGAGGATCGTATTTGCCTGCCGCGAAAGCCTTGTCGGCAACGGATTGCTCCGCTTCTGCCGTAGCGGAAGGGCTGGTGCCTGCGTTCGCGGAAGGGGCCGCGTTATTGCCGCCGTTGTTATTCGAGCAGCCAGCCAGGACGACAAGCGACATAGCTGCAGGTACGAGCCATTTCTTCTTAAGTTTGCTCATTTATCTATCCCCCAACATTGTTTGGTGTCTTCATGTGTAACTCTATCAAGAGTTCGGGGATGGCATCTATATGGCGATATTAGTTTCCATAGGACTCTCTTAGGCTATTGATGGTTTAGATCATCGTCCATCCCGGTATTCCTGCGGAGTGACATCGAACTGCCGCTTGAACACTTTGATGAAATAAGCGGGATCGAGATAACCAATGTCCGCGCTGATTTCGTAAATTTTTTTGTCGGTCGCCTTCAGCAAGTGGCAAGCCCGTTCCATCCGGACGGAGGAGACGTAGTCGCTAATTCCTTCGCCGGTCTCGAGCTTGTAAATTTTCGACAGATGCGTAGGGTGAAGGTTCACGTGGTCGGCCAAGGCGCGCAGCGAGACATCCAGATGAAGATGTTTGTCCACGTAATCCTTAATCTTCTGAACGTACAAAGATCGGGCGTTCTTCGCGTCGTGGGTAGTTCCTTCGCGAAGCTTCGCCAGCACGTTCAGCGACCATTTCCGCAGCTTGCCGATCGAGGAGAAAGCCTCTCCGCTCTGGAGCAGCTCCATGTCCGGGCCGATCAAATCGGCTAAGGTGTGGCCGCTGCGATGGGCAAGATGCATGAAGGCGGAGCTGATCGTAAAGCCAACCTCCAGGCAATGCTCCCACGATTCCGAGCCTTTGTCCTCCAGCTCGGCGAATGCCGCCGCAAGCTTGTCCTCTGCCGCATCCCAGCGGCCGGCCTCCGCCAAATTAAGAAGGCCGGGATGGCCGTGAATGACGTCAAGCGTGCCGGAAGCGGAAGTCCGTTTCTCGCTGTCTACCTTCATGACAAATTCCTGCTCGTCTCCGACGATTTGCCGGAAATACGAGACTGCCTGCCGGTACTGCTCCGGAAGCTCACCAGGGAAGAGGAACGGATCCGTCACGACAATGGAGACGGCCCCCTTCAGAAACTGCTTCACCTTGGCCTGAATTTGCATAGCAAGCTTCTCAAGGAGAATGTCAGGCCGTTCCGCCTCCGGTTGTTCCTTGAATTGCAGCAGAAAGGCGAGGTAACCGTGCTCCTCTCTCACGCTCCATACTTCCATGGATTCTTGAACGATTTCCTCGGCAATATTCATAATGGCATATTCCATCAGATGCTGCCCGTTACCCTGGTATTGGCCGAATTCGTCCTCCAGACGCACAAGCGCAAGCGCGCAAGATTGGTTTCGAAACGGCAATCCGTACATATCCAGCTTCCTCGTCCATTCCTCCTCCGGGATCCGCTCCCCCCGGAGGGTGCCAAGGAGCAGCTGTCCCCGCAAGAGCGGCAAATTCTCCCGCAGGGCGAATTGCGTTCGCTCGAGGGAGCTGACGTTTTCCCATTCCGTCTTTAACTGATCGATGGCGGTTTGCACGGCGCCGAACAACTCCTCGTTCGTTGGCGGCTTGAGCAGATAGTCCACGGCGTGGTGCCGAAGCGCTTCCTTGGCGTATTCGAAGTCGGCATGGCCGGATAGGATGATGCATTTGATCTGCTTGTCCTGTTCCCGGATCCGTTCAATCAGCTCGATTCCATTCATCTCCGGCATAAGCACATCCGAAATGACGATATCGATGGGATTGGTTCCGATCAATTGCAGCGCCTCGCGGGCGGAGTAAGCCCGGTGAACCTGTTCGATACCAAGCGTGTGCCAAGGTTTATGCATGGACAAATTTTCAACCCAGTGGGCTTCGTCGTCTACGATTAACAATTGCATGAGAAGGTCCTCCTTGTATGAGAGCAATGGGGAAAATGGGAATGATATTATGAAGCGTCCTTAGTGTCCTTAACGTCCTTAACGTCCTTGGGAATCTCCCAAACAATTTCGCTGCGGAAACCTCCAAGCTCCGAAGCCGAGAAGGTGAGGGAGGAGCGGGAGCCAAAGCTATTTATTATTCGCTGGTTGGTGTTCCACAGGCCATACCCCATGTCTTCCTGCATAGGTCCTTTCATTGTCGAATTCAACATGTCCAGCTTCTCGTCGTTCAAGCCAGGCCCGTCGTCGTCGACCCAAATCCGGCAGAAGCCGCCAGCGATATGTCCGACAATCCGAATTTTGCCGGAGGAATACGATTTGCTCACCCCGTGAATGACGGCATTCTCCACGAAAGGCTGCAGCATAAGTCTAGGCACCTGATGCTTGCGCATCTCTTCCGGAATATCGATGGAATAATGGATCCGGCCGTTCCGCATCGTTTGTATGTCCAAATAGTTGGCAATCAGCTGAATTTCGTCGTGAAGGCTTGATGTCGGCTTTTCCATTCTAGTGATGTAGCGATAATACGAGCTTAAGCTGTATCCCATCTTAACGACGGCTTCTTCGTCTTTCATTTGCGCCATGTTGATCATGTACCCGAGACAATTGTATAAAAAATGAGGGTTGATCTGTGCCTGCAGCTGCTTCATCGTTGCTTCCTGCGCGATTAACCTCTCCTTCAGGACGTTGTCAATCAGCGCTTCGATCTGCGCGGACATATCGTTGAACCGATAGAAGAGGAACGTGAATTCGCTGTTCGCTTTGGCATGGATACGTGCCGAGAAGTCGCCAAGCTGCACCTTCTTGAGCCCGCGAATCAGCTTCAGGATCGGACGCTGCACGTCGCGGTATAGCACGATGGAGAAGAAAGCCCCGATAACGAGCAAGAGGCCAAGCGATAGGTAAAATAGATTTCTGCTAGACGAGATCGGGCCGAGAATCTGGTCCAGCGGCACCGGATCAACAAGATACCAATCGAGCTGCGGCGATTTCACCAGGCTGACGAGATACCTTTGCTCGTTCAGCTCGACGGTTTTTTGCATGGAATCCTGCAGCGTCTGGCCGTCCAAATAGCGGGTCAGCTCTTCCGCCAGCTCCGGGGAAGCGCTTCGGTTCAGAATCGGCTTCTGGCCGGGGGCGTAGAACAGAGGATCGCCTTGTCCGCCTTCCTTGTACGTATCCAGCAGGTTCTGAATGTTGGAGGCGCCAAAGCTGGCCCCAACGACCAAGCTGCTGCCCGTAAGTTTCTGCTGGCCAAGCGAATCGGCATAAAACCAGCGGAACGCCATGCCGTCCGAATCTTGCGTTCCTTCGCTATAAGTCCAGTTCTTCGAGATATGAAGATTTAGATAATCCTCGTCGTACGCGACGCTTGTACTCGTATTTGAGAGCGCTTCCTTATGTTGCTGCGAATAGACCGTGAATTCGACCGGCCAGATGTTAACGACGCCGGATTGCAGCGCCATTTTCTCCAATATCATATAGCGGGTTTGCATCCAGTCGTAATTGTCGTCCCAGATGTTAAGCCCGTTGTATTTCTGCACGTTGGGATCCTTCGAGAAAGTGAACACGAAGTCCATCGTCTGGTTAATCCGGGATTCGATCTGGCTGGACAGGAAGCTTAACTGCTTGATGTTCGAGTTGCGAATCTCCTTGCCGATTACGCTCGTGGCGACATTATTGGAGTAAGCGAACAGAAGTCCAATCGGAATGAACAGCAGGACGATAAGGCCCAAGTACTTGTTGAACAGACTGATCTGGAATGGTTGTCTTGTTTTTTTCATAGGTACCGTTCCCCCCGGTGATATGCCTAACAAAACCCTATCGATCCTAACAATGTCTTATAGTGGGACGACGCTCTTCATTGCTACGATAGCTAAGCAAGGATTTGCTCCATTATACCAGCTAAAGATTTTTAGAAAATAGATAGGGGAGAGCGCTATGGACCATACAACTCAAAATCTTGAATTATCAACGCCGCCGCCAATTGGCAAAAGACGCCGCTACAAGCAGCCATGGATTCTCCATTTCATGGTACTGCCGGCCGTTCTGCTGTCGTTTGTTTTCTCCTACATCCCGATGTCGGGCATCGTAATGGCTTTCCAGGATTATAAGGCCAGGCTTGGCTTCCTCCATTCGCCATGGGTAGGTTTCAAACACTTCAACTACATGTTCTCGAACGATTATTTTATGAAGATCATCGGGAATACCTTGCTGTTCGCCTGTTCCAAAATCGTGCTTAATCTCATCATTCCGTTTGCCTTCGCGCTTCTTCTTAACGAGGTACGGAACATGGGACTGAAGCGTTCCGTTCAAACGCTTGTCTATTTGCCGCATTTCCTGTCGTGGGTTACGCTGAGCGGCATTCTGATCGACGTGCTTGGCCAGACCGGGATCGTTAACCAATTGTTGACGAACGTGTTTGGCATCCAGCCGATTTTCTTCCTTGGGGACGGTACGTGGTTCCGGATGACCATCGTCGTCAGCGACGTTTGGAAGGAATTTGGCTTTAACACCATCGTTTTCTTAGCGGCACTCTCGGGAATTAATCCTTCTCTGTACGAAGCGGCTGAGGTGGACGGAGCGACCCGCTGGAAGCAGACGATGTACATTACGATTCCTTCGCTTCTGCCGATGCTGATCGTAGTCGCAACGCTTGCAATGGGCAACGTGCTTAACGCGAACTTCGACCAGGTGTTCAACCTGTACAGTCCGATGATCTATCAGCAAGGCGACATTATCGACACGTTTGTCTACCGCGAAGGTTTGTTAAGCGGCCAGTTCAGCTTTGCGACGGCGGTTGGCTTGTTCAAATCGGTCATCAGTCTGATCCTGATCGTAATCTCGTACCGGATCGCCTATAAATTCGCCGGTTACCGGATTTTCTAGGAAAGGGGAGGGAGAAGCCTCATGTATCATAAAACGATATCTTACCGCGTATTCAGCGTATTTAATAATGGACTCCTGCTGGCCATCGGCATCTTGTGCCTGCTGCCCATGTTCCATTTGCTCATGGTGTCGCTCAGCTCCAGCGCCGCTGCCAACGGCGGCTTGGTAACGTTCTGGCCGAAGGGCTTTACCTTCGAAGCTTACGGCAAGACGTTTGAGAACAAAAACTTTCTAACTTCGCTAGGGGTAGCCGTCGAGCGTACGCTGCTCGGCACGGCTCTCGGACTATTCGTAAACGCAATTGCGGCTTACGCGCTGTCCAAGGATACAAGGATATTCCGCGCGAGAAATATATACCTATGGTATTTCGTCATTACGATGCTGTTCAGCGGCGGTCTAATTCCGAGCTACATTCTTATATTGAAGCTGCATCTCATCAATAACATCATGGCGCTTATTCTGCCGGGTCTCGTGGCTGCCTACAATATGATTCTGCTCCTGAACTTCTTCCGCACGGTGCCGAAGGAGCTGGAGGAGGCGGCGTTTATGGACGGAGCTGGCCATCTCCGGAGCTTCTTCTCGATCTATCTGCCGATTTCGCTGCCTTCGCTTGCGACGGTGGGACTGTTCACGATGGTTGGCCACTGGAATGCTTACTTCGACGGCTTGATCTATATGAAGGACGCGGCCAAGCTGCCGCTCGCCAGCTTCATGCAGACGCTGATCGTGCAGTCGGACATGACGTCCTTCGATGCGACGGCGATCGCGAACATGTCGCAGCGGACGCTCCGCGCTTCCCAGATCTTCATCGGTGCCTTGCCGATTCTGATCATCTATCCGTTCCTTCAGCGCTTCTTCGTGAAAGGCGTCGTAATTGGCGCAGTTAAGGAATAATTTGGGAACCAATTAGGCAAAAATAAACCTCCAAGCGTGGCCGTTCATCTTAGGCTGCCTCGCTTGGAGGTTTTCTTATATAAGATCCTATAATTAAGGATTGACTTTGATAATGAGAATTGTTATCATCACTTTAGTCGAAACGAGAAAACGAGAAAATAACATAACAGCTTTTAGGGGGATGTATTTGTGCTTGGAAAGAGTAAAAAACTAGTAGTTGTACTTATGAGCGTAATGATTCTTTCGCTTGTGCTTGCGGCATGCGGAGGAAATAAAGAGAATAACGAAGGAACAAATAACGCGGCGGCGACGGAAAGCGCGTCTCCATCTCCGGAAGCAACGGAAACGGCTGCTGCGCAAACCGAGCAAAAGCTGACTGACGGCATGGGCAACGAAGTAACAATCCCGGCTAATCCGCAAAGAATTATTGCTTCCTACCTGGAAGATTATCTGGTTGCGCTTGGCGTGAAGCCGGTTGCGCAATGGAGCGTTACAAACGGCATTCAGGACTACTTGCAAAACGATCTGAAAGACATCCCGACAATTGCATACGATCTTCCTTTCGAAGCGGTAACCAGCTTTACGCCCGACCTGCTGATCATGGGACCAAACAGCACGGTTGAAGGCGGCAAATACGAGCAGTACTCGAAAATCGCGCCTACCTTTGTTCTTGGCGATGAAGTGAACAGCGACTGGCGCAAAGCTCTTCTGAAGATCGGCGAGGTGCTGCAGAAGAAAGACCAAGCGCAGAAGGTGCTTGACGATTACGAAGCCAAAGCAGCTGACGCAAAAACAAAACTGCAAGCCGCTATTCCCGACCAATCCGTTGCGGCAATCTGGCTCGTGCAAAACAACTTCTACGTTGTAAGCGACAAGCTGTCGAGCGGCGCTGTATTGTACAACGATCTTGGCCTGAAAGTACCGGCAGTCGTGAAAGAAATCTCCGCAGCCGGAACTGGCAACTGGAACGCGATCTCGCTTGAGAAGCTTGCCGACCTGGACGCTGACCAACTGATTCTGATCAACAGCGACAAGGGCACGGGTTCCGAAGCGCTGAAAGATCCGATCTGGCAATCCATCCCGGCAGTTAAGAACGGCCATGTCTATGAATATGACGGTCAAGGTTCTTCCAGCTGGCTCTACTATGGACCGGTTGCAAGCTCGCAAATGATCGATAATATCTTGAAAGACATTGTGAAATAATGAAATAATGAGTAGTAGAGAAAGAGGGGAGCTGCTGCTCCCTTTTTTTCAGTTCTAATAATTTATAAGTTTCAAGCTTGTTGCAATTATTTCATGTGGAGTGGAGATAAGACGTTATGGCTGATAACGCTAGGCTACATAAACCGCAAGTTGAACCGGAAGCACCATCGGCTGGGGATGAGATGGAGCGGCTGTATTCCCGTCCGCTGACGGCAATATTGATTATTTTCGGCGGCCTTATTGCGCTGGTGCTTGCGTTAGGATTATCCGTTTCGTTTGGCGCGATGGATATTAAATTCTTGACCGTATGGGAAGCTATATTCCATTTCAATCCCGACCTGAAGGAACATCAAGTTATTCAAGAGCTTCGTTTGCCACGGGTACTCGGCTGCATGCTGGTAGGCAGCGCGTTTGCCGTAGCGGGCGCGCTTATGCAAGGCATGACGCGCAATCCGCTGGCCGACTCGGGTCTGCTTGGTTTGAACTCGGGAGCAGGGTTTGCCCTTGCTTTGTGCTTCGCGTTTGCACCCGGTCTTTCTTATCCGTATATTATTATGTTCTCGTTTCTAGGCGCGGCTGTGAGCACCGTTATCGTCGTTGCGCTTGGCGCATCCGTGCGCGGGGGACTGACGCCCATGCGGATGGTGCTTGCCGGCGTAACGTTGTCTGCGCTGTTAACGGCATTAAGCGAAGGAATAGCGTTGTACTTCAAGATTGGGCAAGAGCTTGCGTTCTGGTATGCGGGAGGCGTGGCCGGCATCCGCTGGGAGCAGCTTAAGATTATGTTCCCGTGGGTGCTTGTGGCGCTTGCTGCGGCGATAGCATTGTCCAGATCCATTACCATGCTCAGCCTCGGTGAAGAAGTATCCAAAGGTCTTGGTCTTCGGACAGGTCCGGTGAAGCTGGCCGGCGTCATTATTGTCATTATGCTGGCAGGTTCGGCCGTCTCGGTAGCGGGGGCGGTATCGTTTATCGGTCTTTTGGTACCGCATGTGGCGCGCAAGCTGGTTGGCGTAGATTATAAGTGGATTATTCCTACTTCAGCGGTACTAGGCGCGCTTGTTGTTGTGCTCGCGGATCTGGCGGCAAGAACGGTCAATCCTCCGTTTGAGACGCCGATCGGTTCCATGATTGCGGTAATCGGCGTTCCGTTCTTCCTGTACCTTGCCAACAAGGAAAGGAGGGAGCTGTAACCGATGAAAGGAACATTCATGTCATTAGCAGAAGTACGCAGAACACGCCGCAGCATCTTTGTGATCTCCGTATTGTTTATCGGTATTATCGTTGCTTTTCTTATTAGTATGAATACCGGGGTCATCCGAATGTCCCCGCTTGACGTGATCAAAACGCTGGTTGGCTACGGAACGGACCAGCAGCATCTCGTGTTGTTTGACTTCCGGCTGCCGCGTATTCTGATCGCCATTCTAATCGGCATGGGCCTTGCCGTATCCGGTGCCGTTCTTCAGGCATTAACGCGCAACGCGCTTGCCGATCCGGGGATTATCGGGATTAACTCCGGCGCGGGCATGGTCATTTTGCTCTACGTGGCGTTTTATTCGGCTCCGACTTCAGCGCCCGTGTATTTGCTTCCGATCCTTGCTTGGCTTGGCGGAGGCGTTGCCGCATTGCTAGTCTTCATGATCTCCTACCGCAGGCATAAGGGATTATCGTCTAACCGGCTGGTGTTGAACGGCGTAGCGATCAGCTCGGGTTTCTCTGCGGTAACCATCCTAGTGTCCCTGCGGATCAATCCGGAGCAGTTCCAATTTGTGCAGACGTGGCTGGCGGGCAGTATTTGGAGCAAAGACTGGAATTACGTGAGTGCTTTACTTCCATTTATTGTTGTGTTGCTTCCGTTTGTTTATTTCAAGTCGCAGACGATTAATGTCCTTAACCTTGGCGCACCGCTCGCTACAGGTCTTGGCGCGGCCGTTGCCAAACAGCAGATTTGGCTGCTAGCCGCAGCTGTTGGTCTAGCAAGCTCTTGCGTAGCCGTAAGCGGCAGCATCGGTTTTGTTGGGCTCATCGCGCCTCATTTGGCAAGGCGTCTGGTGGGGCAACGGTATCAAACGTTGCTTCCGACAACCGCGCTAGTGGGCGGGCTCTTGGTGTTAGTAGCCGATACGCTCGGCAGATGGATCCTGCAGCCGTCGGAAATACCGACAGGCATTGTTGTTGCGGTTATCGGGGCTCCCTATTTCCTCTACTTGATGTTCCGGACAAAAGGATAAGCGGTAGATGATCAAAGCCGGTTAGACCTCATCCGAGGCTGGCCGGCTTTTTGCACTTAATGAAGGAGCGTGACGGGATGGCTTATCCGCATGAAGAATTAGCCCAGGCTTTCGTGAAGCAGCCTGTAGAAGTATTTGGCGTGTACCGGACGGAGATGGAAGCCAGCACAATTTATGATGGCCACGTGGACCGCCCGACAACGAAATGCGCCGTTATTATAAGTCTGCGCGGGCAGGCCGAGTTTATTTTTAACGACACGGAGCGCTTCAAGCTTGAGCCGGGGAAGGTATTGCTTGGCGGCATGCAGAAGAAGCTCGAAATTCATACCGGTAGTCAAGGGTTTGAATACGGGCTCTTGCATTATATTCCCGTGCGCATCGGAACGGAGAACGCCCAGCGGTTAATGGAAGTGCAGATGCTGCAAACTCCGCCGCAAAGTCCGGAGCTGGTACAACTGCTCGAGAAGCTGCAAAAAGCTTCTTCATCGCCGGATACGATGATGCTGCTGGAGAAAAAAACGTTGTTCTACCAGTTGATTAACCGGATCCTGCAATCCGAACGGATGCAGCTGAACAAATCGAGTTATTCGCTCGTTGAAGAAGCTACCGCCTACATCCATGATCATTTCGACGAACCGATTACGTTGCATCAACTCGCGGAGCGTTTTGGCCTGAAACCGAAATATTTCTCCTCCTTGTTCCAGCGTTACACCGGGATTGGACCTATCGATTATCTTATTCAATACCGCCTCAACAGGGCGCACGAGCTGCTCATGACGGGTCAGTTCACGGTAGCGGCCGTGGCGATAAGCGTGGGTTATCAGGATGCGTATTATTTCAGCCGGTTGTTCAAGAAGCATAAGGGATCGTCGCCGGGCTTTTTTCAATTCTAACAATGTATTAGTTTTCACTTTGGTTTTCAGGAAAAGCGAAATCGTCCATCATAGAAACGGGAATTTATCTATTTGCTTTCGCAAAGGAGAATGATACGATTTCATTGATAATGATAATTGTTATCTATCAGATTCGGGAAAGGGATTGAACAATGAAAGCGAAATGGATTCCTACTTTATTAATGGCTTTAAGCCTTATTTTGCTGCTTGGCGCCTGCGGCAACAACAACGGAGGCAATAGCAATAACGCCAGTCAGACAAGCGAAGCGACAAGTACGCCGGATACGCCGGAAGCGGCTAAATACCCGCGTACGATCAAAGATGCGAATGGCGAGGTGACCATCAAAGCGGAGCCGAAAAAAGTCGCGGTCGTGCATTGGGGTTATGCGGATTCCCTGCTTCTGTTCAACTTGGATTCGGTAGGTCTGGCTTTGCCTTTCACCGAGAAGCAATCCGTGATTCATTCCGATGAGTACAAGCCTTATGTCGATAAAATAAAAGATATTCAAATTGTTGGCGAGAACACGCAAGTGAATTTGGAGAAGCTGCTTGCTTATGCGCCGGATCTCATTATTGCCGGCAATGCGGTTAATAAGGATATCGCCGCGGATCTGGCGAAGATTGCGCCAACGGTTATGATTGACGAGCAGCAAACGGATGTATGGTCGGACTGGCCTTCGCTCGTTACGAAATTCGGAGAAATTCTAGGTCAAGAGGATGTCGCGGAGCAATATGTGTCCCAGTACCAAGCAGAATTGGCGGCAGCGAAAGAGAAGCTGGCTACTCTGGGTGGGAACGTAGCTTTCGTTCAAGTTCGCGAGAATGAAGTTTGGCTGCAAGGCACCAACTATACGAAGCAATATTATGAAGGAATGGGTTTGAAAGCCCCAACCTCGGATAACATGGCCGATGGAGAGAAGATTAGTCTCGAGGG
This sequence comes from Paenibacillus glycanilyticus, assembly GCF_030161375.1. GTDB lineage: Bacteria > Bacillota > Bacilli > Paenibacillales > Paenibacillaceae > Pristimantibacillus > Pristimantibacillus glycanilyticus_B. The sequence goes on along the minus strand of NZ_BSSQ01000018.1, from coordinate 135,717 downwards.
ACTTAGCGCTTTGGATCCGGATTATCTGTTCCTCGGTTACTTCAATTACAGCGACAAGACGCTTCCTGCGGCGACCGATCAGTGGAAAGACAGCGAGGTTTACAAGAAGCTGAAGGCCGTGGCGAACAACCATGTGTATAGCATCAACGGCGAGCTGGCGCTGGGTTATGGACCAATCGGCAACAGCTACGGAGTTAAAGCGGTGCTTGAGGCACTTCAGAAGTAGGGTGAAAAGAAAAGGGCAGTTCCTTCAACCGAATGGTTTTTGGAACTGCCCTTTAACGTTTAGAAAGAGTCTGGATGAGGAGGAGGCGTTGTCCGGCCCGTAATCTCGTCGTAGAAATGCGCTTGCGTGACGAAAATATAGGGCGAGAGCCATAGGAAACCGATGCCAAACGTGAGAAGAGCAAGCAGTGCCCAGCCGATAAAAGTAAGGTTAAGAACGAAAAATTTCCATTTACGGCCCTTCATTAATTGTTTGCTGCGGCGGATGGCTTCAAGCGCGCCAATGTCCGGATTGTCTTGCAGAATGTAATAGGCTTGAGAATAAGAAAGATACGCGATAATACCGGGAATAATGAGCAAAAGCGACCACAAAACCGTAAATAGGGTCATGAAGAAATAGACGCAAAAAGCTTTAATGAAATGAGAGAATCCGCCGAAGATTTCGCTGATTGGCGGTCCTTCTTGTCTGGCGATGCCAACAAAGAAAATAATTAATCCAAGCGACAAGGCGCCGCTAGTCAATAACTGAATGATGTAGCCTACAACCGGAATGAGGTCGAGCAGTCCGATTAAGAAGCCAACCAACCCATACACGATAAGGGCCAAAACCGATTTGCCCCAATTGCCCTGCAGACTATGCCTTGCTCTTGTGCGTAGTTCTGAATACGTAACGTTCATTGCTGTAAAACACTCTCCTATTTATTTGTATAACTTCCATCTCGGTATAAACCATCAGTAAGTTTAGTCTAAATACCTAATTTCGTAAATAAATATTCACAAAATAAAGGCCGGCAGTCCTTGAGTGAATGGATTGCCGGCCTTTATGCCTATTAGGTCTTATTTCACGTTATCGTCCAATGCTTTGACGAAATGTTCGTTGCCGTCCGAAGTACGCGTAGCTTCGTGGCTTCTCGTTGCTTCTTCGACTTGGCCAAACGCCCAGTTGGACTTCGCCACATCCGGGAACGACGGTTCAACGTCGGTCAGCGGTCCTCTGTACAGAAGACGGTTAATTAACGTTACCGCTTCGAGACGGATGATGTCTTTGCCCGGCTGGAAAGTGCCGTCCGGATAACCTGTTGTCAGGCCGTTGCGGAACAACGCTTCAATCGCGGAGGAAGACCAGCGGTCTTCGCTGTCGCCGAATTGCGGCGTAATAGGGATCGAAGTATCAAGCTTCAAGTAACGTACCATTACGGTAGCCAATTCCTCGCGCGTTACCGGTTGATTTGGACGGAAGGTGCCGTCCGCGAAACCTTTGAATATGCCGCTATCCGTTACAATTCGGATATAACCGCTTGCCCAATGCTTGGATGGTACATCTTTATAATCCGCTTTAAGCGTGGTTGAGCCACCGTTAAGCAAGCGCGCGATAATGGCCGCAAGCTCGCCGCGGGTCAACTTCTGGCTAGGCTTGAATTTGCCGTCAGGGAAGCCGAGAATGTATCGTTGATGCTTCACGGTTTCATCGCCAGTTGCAAAGAGCAGTACTTTCACGGAAGCTTTTGCCGCTTCGGGATTAAGCAAGGTTTGGCTTGCTTTGCCCTCCGCCGCGATCGTCACGAGAAGCTCAGTCTCGTTAATGGACGGATACTTCACTACGACATTGCGAGCGCCTTTATCTCCGACGTTCAAGTCGCCGATCGTCCAGGTCACTTTATTCCCTTCGACCTTGCCGCCGTCAGCATTCGTTACCGTCGTGCCTTCCGGTAAGGTAAGCGTAACGCTGGTGCCGTTTGCTTGTTTGGTGCCGTTGTTCAGGTATTCAACCTTAATCTTGCCCTCGGTGCCTTCTTCTTGACGGTCCTTGTCTACCGATACGTTAACAACCACATTAGGTTTGCCGGAGGATACGCTTGCCTTAGTCATCTCGATATCGTGACGGACAATGGCGTATTCAACCTGGATCGTTGGGCTCGTATAAGGGATATAACCCGGAGCCGTAGTTACGATGTAGTAATCCGTTGTTGGATATACCATATACGCGTATTTGCCGCCGTCTTTGCTTGTCTGCGGGTTCGCGTTGTCGTTAGGCGCAAAACCGGCGATAGAAGGAAGGTTGACTTCCGTATCAGGCGTAACGCCGTTTGAGATATTGCGCGGCGTATTTGCGTAATACAATTTTACGGTTGCGCCGTTAATGGCGGCATGGGTAGAGATGTCCGTAATATCGCCATACGGGTCAATCAACTCGTTCAAAATGTTCATTTCGCCGTTGGCTGCTAGCTTAATCTTCGGTAACGTGCCTTTGTTGTCTGTTGCATTGATAATAATTTCTTTGAAGCTTCCCGGATGATCGGCATCCGGAATCTTGAATAGGATAGCCATTTCATATTCCGTATTCAGCTCGAGGCCCGGAATATTAAATACGCCGTCAGCAGTCAAAGGAGCTGTGTATTCGGTGCGGCTTGGTGCCGGACCAATCAGCTTCACGATGACTTGATTCATAAAGTCGCGATCCAACATATCGTTTTGGCCGGTTGGGAGCTTTTGAGATAAAAAGCCCGTAACGGTCTTGGTCGAAGGGAACACTTCGCCCGCATTGCCGCTTACCGCGCCAACCTGAACGGTTTGCTTGAAGGAAACCTCTTTCGTCTGGCCGCCTACTTGAACCGTCTTGATTACTTCAATATTGTAGCTCTCGTCGCCGCGAGGCACGGCGATATTGTATTTGCCGTCTGCATCGGTAATCGCTTCAGCCGCAAAATCAATAATGCCGTCGCCGTCAAAGTCTTTGGTGATTTTGACAACAGCGCCTGCAAGGATGGTGCGCTTGCCGTTGTCTGTTGTCGCTACGACACCCGTTACAGAAGCAGGTTCAAACGTAATAATGATCTGCTCCTCGGCGTAAATGCTGCGTTCAACGTCATTGGCCGTAGCGGTTACGGGAACGCTTTGCGATAAAATGCCTTCGATTTTGGACGATCGATAGTCAATCGTCGCTTTGCCTGCTGCATCCGTTACTACATTCGGAGAACCGATAAAGGTTCCGAGCGAGGCTGAGAAATTAATATTTACGTCATTAAGCGGTTTGCCGTCGATGTCGGTCAGAACAGCTGTCAGCTTCGAAATCGTCTGCCCGTCACCAACGATGGAGCTAGGATTCGCGCTTAGCTTCAAGACGTATTTCACCAGTTCAAAGTCCTGATGAATCGTTGTCTCGGCTGCTTGTCCCGGCAAGGCATTAATGACATGGTTGCGAGTTGCATATCCTTGTTTCTCCACGACGATCAAATAATGCTCGGTGCGGACATTCGGGAAGTTGTAGAAGCCCGAAGCGTCTGTAGTAACGTCCGCGACTTTATTCGTTCCCGTAGGATCGTATAGCGTAACCGTTGCTCCTTCAATAGGGGCGCGGGTATTGCGGTCTGTAACCGTTCCGTCAATGGATACGTTGCGGATGACGGTATAGGTATTGTTGAGCAGCTTGGAGGCTGGCTCTGCCGGCAAGGCATCTTCATTCTTGAAGGACGCGAAGGTTACCGTATGAGCACCGCTAGCTGCATCCGCAGGAAGACGATATTGCAGGTTCTCCCACTTTTTATAACCATCTGTCTGGTATGTCGTGCTATTCGCCAGCGTAAGAGTTGCCGTGTCATTCTCGGTTCCATTGTCCGGACCGTCAAAGTCAAAGGTTGCTGTAACGGCTGTGGCCGTCACTTCTGTTACAGCAGAGAGTTTGAGCGGCTTGTTGGGAGCTACGGTCCATTCGGTTGTATCCGTGATGACGCGGTTGCCAACCCATCCGTCGAGCAAACGAACGGTAATGGAGATTTCAGCAAGGTCGGACTCCGTAGTTGCATCCTTAGCTTTGAAAGTAAAGCTGTCCGGGCCGCCATAACCCGCATTTGGCGTGTACGTATAAGTGCCGTCGTTATGGATCACAACGGTCCCATGCGCCGGTTGAGTCTCAACCGAGATCGTGAGGGCATCGCCGTCTACGTCTTTGATCTTGAAAGAATCTGTCTTGCTGGAGCCGGATTCCACAACGATGGAATCGCCCGATGCCGTAGGCGCATCGTTCACAGGGTTAACGGTAATGTCCACTTTGGCCGGTGCAGAGTCTGCAGAGCCGTCAGTTGCCTTGAAAGTGAAACTGTCCGAGCCGTTATAATTTGGATCCGGCGTATAGGTGTAAGTGCCGTCCGGGTTCAAAATAACGGTGCCATGCGCCGGTTCATCTACGATAACATAAGTTGGCGTTGTGCCATCCACATCGCTGCCGGTAACGGTTCCCGTCACAGGCTGGTCCTCAGCGGTTGTATTGCTTCCGCTGCTTGCCGTTGGGGCGTCGTTCACAGGCGTAACCGTAATGCCGACGGTAGCTTCGGAAGAATCTAGCTTGCCGTCGCTTACTTTAAAGTCGAAGCTGTCCGGACCGTTGTAATCCGGGTTTGGCGTATACGTAAACGTACCGTCCGGGTTGAGAAGAACCGTGCCGTGCTCAGGTTCATGTACAAGCGTATAAGTCAGAGTATCGCCGTCAATATCGCTTGCTTTTGCTTTGCCGTTAACCGGTTGGTCTTCCGGCGTGCTAATCGTACTGTTCTCCGAGCTTGGCGCGTCATTGACCGGAGTAACGGTAATGGTCACGACAGCAGGAGTAGAATCCGCGGAACCGTCGTTAGCTTTAAACGTAAAGCTGTCGGTGCCGTTAAAGTTTGGCTCAGGCGTATACGTATAATGGCCGTCAGGGTCCAATGTCAACGTGCCGTGTGCCGGCGGTGTCGCGACCGTATAGGTGAGCTCGCTTTGTTCCACGTCATCGCCTGTTACGCTGCCGTTAACCGATGTATCCTCGGTAGTTGTATTGCTGGAAGCATCAGCCGTTGGCGCATCATTCACGGGCGTGACCGTAATCGTGATCATTGCGTTATTGGAGTCCACGGAGCCGTCGTTTGCTTTAAAGGTGAAGCTGTCCGTTCCGCTGTAATTCGAAGCGGGCGTGTACGTGTAAGTACCGTTTGGATTTAAGGTTACGCTGCCGTGGGAAGGTTGCCCAACGATCGAATATTGCAGGGAATCGCCATCACTGTCCGTTGCGGTAACTATACCCGTGAGAGGTTCATCTTCTTCGGTTTGCTCCGTGCCGTTCTGGGCGACAGGCGCTTCATTAACTTCATTAATCGTGATGGTTACGGTAGCCGGATCGGAATCAAGCTCTCCGTCGCTCGATGTAAACGTAAAGCTATCGGAACCGAAGTAGTTCGGATTAGGCGTATACGTGTAGGTTCCGTTGTTATTTAATACGAGAGTTCCGTGGGAAGGCGGTTGGTCGATGGCATAAGTCAGTGTACCTGGCTCAACATCCGACCCGGTTACCGTTCCGCCCACCGGAGTATTCTCGTTGGTACTATTAGTGGAATTATTCGCAACCGGTTTGTCGTTAACAGCATGAATGGTCAGCTCGACCGTTGCTGTATTCGAATCGGCTTTGCCGTCATTCACTTTATAAGTGAAGCTGTCTAATCCGTTATAATCGGCGTTTGGCGTATAGGTATAAGTGCCGTCTTGTTTGAGCGTGACCGAACCGTTAGTTGGTTGAGCAACTACGGAGTAAATCAGAGCATTGCCGTCGCTGTCCGTTGCCGATACCAAGCCGTCGACCGGCGTATCTTCATTTGTGCTGTTATTGCCGTCTTGTGCGACAGGCGCCGCGTTTGGCGCCGCCGTTACGGTGATCGTGACGGTAGCCGTATTGGAACTCAAATCGCCATCATTTGCCGTGAAAGTAAAGCTGTCCGTGCCCACATAACCGGTATTTGGCGTATAGGTGTACGAACCGTTTGCTTGAAGGTCCAATTGACCGTTGGCGGGACCTTGCGCTTTCTCGAACGTCAAAGACGGACTATCGTAGTCTTGACCGGTGACTATTCCCGTTACCGGCGTGTTTTCTACAGTGCTCTTTTTCGAGTCGTAAGCTACAGGAGCATCATTAACCGGGGTTACATGAAGCGTTACCGTAGCTGTAGCAGAATTAAGAGAACCATCGTTTACTTGGTATGTAAAGCTGTCTGATCCATTGTAATTCGCGCTTGGCGAATAGTAGAATGATCCGTTTGCATTCAAAGTCAAAGTTCCGTGCGTTGGTCCCGTTTGCAAAACATAGATGAGAGGGTCACCATTAATGTCGCTGCCGTAACCATTCAAGGATTGGTTAATACTTTGATCTTCATTGCCCGTAAAATCTGCATTCGCCGCCGTAGGCGCCGTATTTACTTTGTCCGTTGTATCCGTTGCGGTCTTAGCCGGATTGCCCTGCGCATTAACCGTATCCGCTGACACGGTAATGGTTCCGTACTTCAGGGCGGAGAAATCAAGATTGATTGAATAAGATCCGCCTTGCGCAACGGTTGTTGCATAATTCCGCTCTGTGCCGGAAGAGTCCTTCACCGTAAGGGTGACAGGCTGTCCAGCGCCTGCGGTCGTTGTGCCTGACACTTTAACCGTGCCAATGTTATCTACGCCTGCGGTTAGTTTGCCGTCACCGCCGTCGTCAATGGCGACGTTGATGGTAGGGGAGGATGGGTTGTCCACCTGGACTGGGTTAGAGAAGGTACCGCCCGGTGCTCCAAAGTTGATGGAGAACTGTCTGTCAGTTAATTTGCCCTTATTCCCAATTACTAAATCCATAGAGTTTATTGGAGCTGTATAGTTGGCGATCATAGAGGCTGTGTACTCAAAAGTTGTATTTGGTAGTGAAGGATATACACCAGCAAACTGAGTTTTTCCATTAGAATTAGTGCTTATCGAGAGACCTGAGTTTTTGTTGATAGAGTAACTAGCAAAACCTGATAGTTCAACAAACTCTCTCTTGGATTCACTGTCGCCATCAATATCAATAACTGTCACGAAGAAGTTTTTAATGGAAACAGATTTCTCAGTTGATTGGTCAATGAATTCAAAGTGCAATGTCATGGAACCATCGCCATTATTAGTTGTTACCCATGGATTAAAGCGATCATTTAGACCGGTAACGGCATTGTCCAGCTTATTGCCTGACAATGATGCCCCATTTGTTGCTTCTTGAATAGTCACCAATGCATCAACCGTGATTCCGTCACTGGTAATCACGTTGGTGTACTTGTAGATAGTACCTACTTTTCCGGCTTCTCCGGAAACTAAGGTAGGTGTACCCAGATTCATCGCATTGCTCTTAATGTCCACGACATTTACGGCTGCTTTGGTGGCCGTTGGATGAGTAACGGCAAACATAATTCCTAATATAAGAAGCAGCAGAGCAATCCTTGTAATGACGGATGTTCGGGTCAACATAGACCCACTTCCTTTCTATAATATAGTTGTCTCGTTGTGTCGAAAGATTGGGAGAATAGTCCCTTATATTTCGACACCAAACTAGTACTAAATAACTATAAATGACATGGGATGATAGCGTCAACAGTAAAAATGCTAATTATATCCAGTTTTTCGACAAGGTCTGCAATGCCTTAATTTGGATTATGGGGCTGATTGAAATGTTAAACAGGAATATCTCAATCTAAGGTGGGATTAATAGGGAATTGGAATGATCGTAATAGAATCATTTCTATGCATCGCATATAAACTTAAAGGTTGTATAACGGGTATTTATGGTAGTTTACATATCCTGAGAGTGAAATTTTATTGCGAAAAAAATCTCGAATTTTTCGAAAACGGCTAGCCGGATTTTGTCGCGTTCAAAATGGTACAATGGAATGCAGTACCAAACAGGAGAGTGGATGCGTTGACAACAATCAAGCTGAGAGAAGCAAATACGCAGGATCTTCAAGATCTATCGAAGTTGTTTGAGGAACTTATGGAGGTTCCTTCCAATATAGAGGCGATGGAAAGGACATTGGCAAAAATAACGGCGGATCCTCATTATTTTCTGGCGGCAGCTTGTGACGGGGATCAGGTCATCGGCACGGCGATGGGAATCGAATGTTATGATCTTGTTGGTCAGTGTCATCCGTTTCTGCTCGTGGAGAATGTGGTCGTGAGTCCGAATTACCGGGGACAAGGTATTGGCAAATTGCTGATGCAACGTCTGGAGCAATTCGCGGAGGAACGCGGCTGCAGTTACATTATTTTCGTATCCAGCGGTTATCGGGAGAAGGCGCATCAGTTCTACCGCTCGCTTGGTTACTCGAGCGATAATCAAGGCTTCAAGAAACAGCTGCGGGACTTGGGTTAATTATTGAAATCGAATGGAAGGGCCGGATGCATGAGCAGCCGGTCCTTTTCTTTTTGCCTGAATTGGGGTATTAAATTTTACCAAACTCGGCATTCTAGATGAAGTGCGCTTAACAGAACTTTCCTATAATAAGGAGATGGCTAACTGCCCCCAGGAGGTGTTGATGGTTGCCTGAGTACCGCAAGTGGGTGCCTACGGTACTGAAGATTGCCGTATTAGCCGTTGTTGTGATCTTTATCGTGCGCAACATTCCGCTGAAGCTGGAGGATATTACGTCCTTTCTGGTGCACGCGAACGGCCGGTTTTATTTGTCTTTGCTCTTATTTGCGATCTTTCTAATGCTTCAAGCGGGAATCTGGGTGCTGATTGTAAATGCCTCCATGTCCGATGACGAACGATTCAGCAGCAGAACGAGATTGCCGATGCTGAATGGACTTCGAATCTTTATTGAAACGCAATTTGGTAAATATATTCCAGGAGGGATTTGGAACGTTGCCGGACGGATTGTCATGGCGACAAAGGCGGGAGTTCCGCTGGATGCCCAATTCGCGGCTATCGTGTACGAGAACATTTTGCTTGTTGCGGCGGCGCTTGTGTACGCTTTGATGCTGATTATTAGCCTGCATATTGTTCCGGCCTGGATTGGACTACTTCTCGTGGCCATATTTGTGCTCATTTATTTCTTCTATACTCCGTTGACTGCTCTGGTTAAGGGTCTGTTTGTGCGGGCTTCGCGGTGGAAATTTCTGCAGCGGATGATCGGCAAGATGACCAAGTCGTTTGGCGGCGTAGAGATGGGCGGCTCTGAGGTCAGCTTGACGCGAAATCAGTTTTTTATTTGTCTCGCTTGTTTTATCGGCAGCCATTTTATTATGGGAATCGCCTTCTGGTTGTTGACGAACAGCTTCGACAAAGGACATATCGGCTTGTTTTATGCCGCGGGGACGTTTGCGACATCGTGGCTTCTTGGTCTAGTTAGCCCCTTGCCCGGCGGACTTGGCGTCAGGGAAGGTTTCCTCGTCTATTTCCTCGCTATGAAACTGGGAACGGAAACGGCGCTCCAAATATCCGTTATTGCCCGGTTGTGGAACATCATGGCGGAGGTGCTGTTCTGGATGATTATTCGGGCCGTCTATTATCTGACGCGAGGGGAGAAGGTTTATGAAACGTAGGAAGATCGTGCTGGTTGCAGGGGTTTTTCCACCGGGTGTCGGGGGCATGCAAAATTATTATTACAATTTGTCCAAACATACGAAACACGAGATGACGGTCATCGCACCGGTATATCCTGATTCGGATTACGCGGCATTTGATAAAGAACAGTCTTATCGGACGATAAGAGGATCATTCATGCGCGGAGAGCGCGCGGATGTCACGAGCTGGGGCCGTTTGTTCAGGCAGGTAAGACGGACGCTTCGCAAGGAGGAGCCTGAAGTGACGGTTTACGGCTATGTGTTGATTGGCTTTATAGGACTATTGTTTAAATTATTCGGTGGCCGTCGTTATATCATTTCGGTCCATGGCATGGATATGCTGATGTTTCGGCGTTTTATCGGTCTGAACCAGATCGTAAAGCTGATTTTGCGCCAGGCGGACGGGGTGCTCGCGAACAGTGAATTCACGCGTCGGTTGGTCGAAGAATATGGCGTGCAAGCAAGCAGGATCGGCATTGTTCATCCGGGAGTCGAAAGCTTGTTCCGATCAAAGCCGGCTGATGAAGCATTATTGAGGCAACATGATCTGGAAGGGAAATATGTGCTGATGTCCGTCGGACGGCTCGTTACGCGCAAAGGGCATGACCGCGTCATTGAAGCTATGCCGGCTATTATCCGCCATATCCCGAATGCGGTATATGTGATTGTTGGGGATGGACCGGACCGCGGCAGGCTGGAGAAGTTGGCGGAGACGGTTGGCGTTGCGGGGAGAGTGCGCTTCGTTGGCGGTGTTAGCGGCTCGGAGAAGCTGAATGATTATTACAACGTGGCGAATCAGTTCATTATGGTAAGCCGGCAATTGGAGAAAGGCGATGCGGAAGGGTTCGGGATCGTATACCTCGAAGCCGCTTCTGCCCGGGTGCCGGTCATTGCGGGACGTTCGGGAGGAGCCTCGGAAGCGGTGCTTGACGGAGTGACGGGACTGCTTGTAGAGCCAGAATCGCTTATGGAGATTACGGATGCCGTGGTGCGTCTCGCGAGCGATACGCCGCTGCGCGAACGACTGGTGCGCGAAGGTTACAAGCGAGCCAAGCAACAGTTCCAGCACGATGTGCTTGCTGGCGTGTTTGATCAGTATGCGGGGCGCATTTGCGCAAGGCCGGCTGTCAGGTATAAGCGAGCCAGGAAAAATGCGGTGGAACGGATGCGTTCCTAAGTTATGAAATAAACAAGCGCTGTAAAGCCGTTGATGACGGTTTTACAGCGCTTTTTTTTAGGCTTTCAGACGATGAACAAGCCACACGGAGAAGCTGAACAAGCCAACGATGCCGCCTGCGAAGCAAACGCCCGTCCAGCCCCATTCATGCCAAGCGTAACTTCCGACGGAGGAACCGATTGCCCCGCCGAGAAAAGTCGTCACCATTTGGACGGTGTTAAGCCTGCTTCGGGCAGGAGGTTCAAGCGCGTAGATGCGCGTCTGATTGGCCACTTGCGTGCCTTGTACGCCGAGGTCCAGAAGGATGACGCCAAGGATCAGCGCCCATAACATGCTGCCAAGCAGTCCAAACAGCAGATAAGCGATGATGTTCAAGGACACCATGGCGCCAATCATCCATTTGGTGGGGATTCGGTCGGCTAGCCTGCCAACGAACGGAGCGCCTAATGCGCCTGCGGCCCCGATGAGTCCGAACAAGCCTGCAATTTGGCTGCTGTAATGATACGGCTTACCTTCCACATAGAACGATAATGCCGTCCAGAAAATGCTGAAGGCCGCAAAATTGGCCGCGCCAATTAAAGCAGACTCGCGAAGCGTGGCGTATTTGTTGACTAGCTTGCCCATGGAAGCGAGCAGCTCGCCGTAACGCAGCTCCGCGGAGGGACGGGTTACGGGAAGTTTGGCGCGCAGCAGGATGAGCAGCGCAAGCATCGCGGCAGCGGCAAGAGCGTACATGAACCGCCAACCCCAGGTCCCGCCGATTAAGCCGGAGACGGTGCGCGTAAGAAGGATGCCAAGCAGCAGGCCGCTTGTGACGGTGCCTACCGCTTTCCCTTGTTCGCTTGGGGAGGCTAGCGTAGCGGCAAGCGGGATCAGAATTTGAGGCACCACCGTTGTGATGCCAACCGCAAAGCTTGCGATATACATCCATGCGAGATTCTGAGCGGCAGCCGTCCCGATAAGAGAAAGACAAACAAGGGACAAGAGGACGGTGATAAGTCCTTTGCGCTCCTTAATGTCGCCCAGCGGCACGAACAGGAACATGCCAAGCGCGTAGCCGACCTGCGTACAGGTAGAGACAATCCCGACTTTATCGGGAGCAACGCCGAAAGTGCGGCCGATATCCGCAAGCAAAGGCTGGTTGTAATAAAGATTGGCAACCGTCATTCCCGCGGTGAACGCCATCAGAAGCAGCAACCCTTTGGATAGCGAATTTTGGGCTGCCGGAGTTGCCGGTGTATGAAGGGTATGCGTAGATGACATGGAACAGAGGTCCTTTCAAGATGTAATGTGTTGTCTTAACCATCTTACCTCTAATCGTATTGATGTAAAGCGGAAATCATGCGGCAGATAGTTGAGTAGAAGGGGGCAGGACGAGTTGAAGCGCGGTGAACAAGCCGGTAGGTTAAGAGGAGGACTTCCGATGGTTGCGGAGCTGAATAGGCGTAAGTTGGCTGAAAGATTTGAATTCCTTCATGAAATGGGACTGGTCGAAATAACCGCCTTCCATGGCGACATCGGACAGCGAAGATTCGCCCCGCGTAATGCCGCCCAGCGCGCGCTGAAACCGGATGATGCGATTGTATAGCTTGGGGGATATGCCTAGAGATTGTTCGAATTTCGTGCGGATATAACGATCGGAATAACCGGTGTCCTGCGCCAGATCGCGGATGGTCACGCCTCCGTTCGAACGCTGCATCGCTGTTACGCAATAATCGATCATGGGGATGGATCTAGCATCGCCAGCCAGAATCGGCATCGCATATTTCTCGAAGCAGGTTATTCGCTCGATAAAACCGGGGCGTTCCGCAATGATCGCGCCCATATCTTTGTAATTGGCCAGAGAATCCTCAAACGGAATTTGAACGTCTATCACTTCTTTTAGAGGAAGATTAGGCAGCAGCAGGCTGAGTCTCGCGGACAGACGTACTCCGAAGTAAGTGGTGTGAGGGAGGAAGTAGTGTTCTTTGCCCTGCAACACGGTGCCGCACACACTAGCGGAGGGATAAACGGGGTCGCAGCAGAACAGAAGGTCAACGCAGCCATCCGGCACGACGCGTACAAGCCGCTCGGCAGCATCCGTAGTGAACTGATAGTAGACGACAGGTTGTCCGCCATAATGCACTTTCCGTTCCGTGTAGCGGGAGGTTTCCCATTCGAAGCCGTATTGGATGCCGCTGATGAACTCTTCCATAATCGTAGTCCGCTCCTCTTGTGAAGCCTGATATGCGTACAACAATAGCAAAGGGATTACGCTTCCGTCAATCCACTTAAGTTATATTTTCTAACATCATATATGAGTGTGTTCCGTTTTTTACAATACCCCCGTCATTTATGTCAGTTAAACTAACATTAAGGAAAGACGCAAGAGAATGGGGAGGACGAACAGATGAAGAGACAAAAAACATCGCTTGTCAAAAAAACGGCAGCAATCGGCACGGCATTAACGGTCGCTTTCGGAAGCGGGGGTGTAGCGCCGTTATCAGCTCCTACAGCTGAAGCGCATGGCGGCTCGGAGGATTTTGTGCCGCTGCGCACGACACTCGAGGAATTTGGAGCAACCGTCAAATGGGACAACTTCTCGGGAACGATCACGATTACGAAGAATAGTACGATAGTGAAAGTAAAGCAGAATTCTAATATTGCCTTAATCAACGGCAAACGTCTGGAGATGGAAGCGCCGGTTATTATGAAGAAAAACCTCGCTTATGTATCTCATCATTTCGTGAGCGAAGTGTTCCAATCTGGACTCGACCAGACGTTCCAAGTGGAGAAAAAGCCAAACCCGCTTAATCCGCTCACTTCCGAGGAGATCGCGGAGACGGTTACGATTCTGAAGGCGGCAGGGAAATTCGGAGATAACTACCGCTTTACGGAAATTACGTTAAAGGCACCGCCGAAGGACCAAGTATGGAAGTTTGCGCTTGACGGGACATCGGTAACCGCGAACCGCTCGGCGGCAGTCGTTATCCTCGACGGCAAACAGGTCATTGAAGGAACGGTTGATCTTGTAACCAAAAAAGTAACCGCATGGCAGCCGATTGAAGGCGCGCATGGCATGTTGCTGATCGATGATTTCGGCACGGTACAGAAGGCGATTGAAGAAAGCCCGGAATACGCGGCTGTCTTGAAGAAACGCGGCATTAACGATGTGAAGCAAGTCGTGTCTACTCCGCTGACCGTCGGTTATTTCGATGGCAAAGACGGGTTGCAACAGGACAAACGTCTGCTGAAAGTCGTATCCTACCTGAACACGGGAGACGGCAACTATTGGGCGCATCCGATCGAGAATCTGGTTGCGGTCGTTGATCTGGAGCAGAAGAAGGTTATCAAGATCGAGGACGCCGGCGTAGTGCCGGTGCCGATGAAGCCAACGCCGTATGACGGCAGCAATATGACGGCCGCTACGCCTTCGAAGCCGCTTGAGATTACGGAGCCGGAAGGCAAGAACTATACGATTACCGGCAACACGATTCATTGGCAGAACTGGGACTTCCATCTGCGTCTCGACTCCCGCGTAGGTCCAATACTGTCGACGGTTACCTATAACGATCAAGGCAAGAAACGCAAAATTATGTACGAAGGCTCGCTTGGCGGCATGATTGTGCCTTATGGCGATCCCGATGTAGGCTGGTATTTCAAAGCTTATTTGGATTCGGGCGAATACGGCATGGGAACGTTAACCTCTTCTCTTGCCCGCGGCAAGGATGTGCCGGACAATTCGGTGCTACTGGATGCGACAATTGCGGATTATACGGGCGCGGCGTATCACATTCCGAATGCGATGGCGATCTTCGAGCGTTACGCAGGTCCGGAATATAAACATCAAGAAATGGGACAGGACAATGTCAGCGCGGAAAGACGCGAACTTGTTGTACGCTGGATCAGCACGGTTGGCAACTATGACTATATTTTCGACTGGGTATTTGCGCAAAACGGTACCATCGGCATTAACGCCGGCGCAACCGGCATCGAAGCCGTTAAAGGGGTAGAGTCCAGCACGATGCATGATGATACGGCTGCCGACGATACGAAATACGGTACGCTGATTGACCATAACATCGTCGGAACAACCCATCAGCATATTTATAACTTCCGTCTTGATATGGACGTGGACGGCGAGCAAAACTCCCTGATGGAGATTGATCCGGTTGTTGCGGACAACACGGCAGGCGGCCCGCGCGAGAGCACGATGCAGACCGAGACGCGTATTGTTCCAACCGAGCAGGAAGCGGCTCAGAAGTTCGATGCTTCCACGATCCGTCTCGTTACCAATACCAATAAAGAAAACAAAGTGGGCAATCCGGTCTCCTATCAGATCATCCCTTATGCAGGCGGAACCCATCCAATCGCCAAAGGGGCGAACTTCAGCGAAGACGAGTGGCTGTTCAACCGCGTTAGCTTTATGGACAAGCAGCTGTGGGTGACCCGTTACTACGAGAACGAGCGTTATCCGGAAGGCAAATATCCGAACCGCGCGATGACGGACACTGGGCTTGGATTATTCACTTCGGACAATGAACCAATCGTTAACACGGACAACGTCGTCTGGATGACAACGGGGACAACGCATGTGGCGCGCGCCGAGGAATGGCCGATCATGCCAACGGAGTGGGTATACACGATGCTTAAGCCGTGGAACTTCTTCGATCAGACGCCAACGCTGAATTTGAACGGCAAATAAGAGGGAACAGGGGCCGAATGGGCTCCTGTTTTTTTGGTAGAATAGGATGCATAACGGAATGACTGGAAAAGAGGAGACTTTTATGGAACGGACGATTGTTCAAATTGACCACGACAATGAAGATTTACATCGATTAATTCGGAAGCTGGATGAGGATTTGGCAGAGCGTTATCCCAATCCGGACGATGTGTTTACGGTTGATTTTACAGATCCGAAAGTACGGGAAATGGTATTTATGGTTGCCTATATAGATGGTGTAGCTGTCGGTTGCGGCGCTATTCGCCCGCTGGATGAGACAACCGTTGAATTGAAACGGTTTTATGTAGACCCGGATTACCGGAGGCAGGGTATTGCGGGCATGGTGCTAGCCTCATTGGAAAATAAGGCAATCGCCATGAACCGCCGGGTTATGCGCCTTGAAGCGGGAGCTCCGCAGCCGGAGGCGCTGCATTTTTACGCAAGTAAAGGGTATTACGAGATTGAACGTTTTGGGGAATACGCGGATAGCGAATCTAGCCTTTGTTATGAAAAGGTGTTATAGAAATAGGGATCTTCGCATGATGCATGTTTGGAAGAGAAGGAAGCGGGAAACTCCGTCTTAATGGGCGGAGTTTTTTTGTCTTGCGATTAGAGTTGGACGTGGCATAACATTATAGGTAGAAAATGACAGGGCGCAAAACGTCATCGTTTGGGGAGGAACAATAAAGGATGGATAACGGCGGTCTCATTGGCAACGCGGCGGACAAAGTGAAGCCTTATTATTATTTCGGCGGAATTATTGGCTGCATCACCGGTTATGTTATTGCAAAAGTCTATTTGATTTGGGCGATGCTCTTCATAACGGGCGGGTTTGAGCAATTTGCAAGCAATGAGTGGAATCCGAATTCGAGGCCGGTGTGGGTATTGGCTACCGAGCATCCAAGCGCGTTTACTTTTTGGGTCACGGTGCTTTTTTCCGTTATCGGTGTATGCATGGTGAAGCTGCGCAAGTACGCGGCGGAAACAGAGAAAGCAGAGACAAAGTCGATCTAACTAACTATGAGGTGTAATGATGAGAATAGCAGATGCTGAAAAAGAGAACATCATCCATGCGGCTGAGCAGTTCAGCCGATCCGAGATGGAGAAGGATGCCAGCGGCCATGATTGGTGGCATATCCATAGGGTAGTCCAAATGGCGAGAAGAATAGCGCGGGAGGAAGGCGCAGACGCGTTTATTTGCACGATTGCCGCATTGCTGCATGACGTGGCGGACGAGAAGCTGAATCCGTCCAAGGAAGCGGGATTGCACAAGGTCCAATCCTGGCTGGATACGCATCTGGCAGATGACGACGCGCGTGCCCATGTGATGGATATTATCTCGAATATGTCTTATAACGCGGGGACAAATCCGCCGATGCGCACGCTGGAAGGGAAGGTTGTGCAGGATGCCGACCGGCTTGATGCGATTGGCGCGATCTCAATAGCAAGGGCATTCGTATACGCGGGCTGGAAAGGCACGCCGATCCACGACCCGGCTATCCCACCGCGTGGCGAGATGACGGCCGAGGAATACCGGAACGGGAAAAGCACGGCCATTAACCATTTTCACGAGAAGCTGCTGAAGCTTAAAGATTTGGTCAACACGGAAGCGGCTAAACGGATCGCCGAAGATCGCCACCTTTATATGGAGCAATACGTAGAGCGGTTTTACGAAGAGTGGGAAGGAAACCGGTAGGGAAAACTCAGTACCCTGGAACCTCGCCACTCCTCGCTGACCGCTACGTTGCACAGAGTGCAGGATATTTATTGCTGCCCTTTGATTTTATTCCACTCGCTTAAGGTTGGGACGTGGTCGAGGATTTGCGGCGCATCGTCCAGCCAGGCCATGAACTCAAGTTCATTGCCGTCATGGTCATTGAAATAGACGCTTGCTGCCGGCATCCATGCATGGACGTACGGCTCCGAAGGAGCCTCTTGTCTGCCAAAGCCCGGAAGCGGGTAGATTCCCCGTTCGATCAGCCAATCCGAAGCTTCGAGCAACTGGTCAAGCTGCACGCCAAACGCAAAGTGGCGAGGCTGCAGCTTGTGGCCATTTGGCAACTCCTTCAGCGCTAGCAGATCTCTACGCTCTCCTACATAGAAAAAAGCCGATCTTCGCTCGGGTTTATGTAAAGCTAAAGTCAGTCCCAGCTTCTTGTAAAAGGCAATGGAACGGTCCAGATCCGTTACTTGAAGATGGGTTTCAAAGATGAAATCTATCATGGCGGTAAGCTCCTTAATCAAGGTATGTTTGTCTATTGTAACTTATCAGGTTGAACATATGACATTTGTCATCTGAAAGACATTACGTTCATGCGTGGGAACGCGGTTTTGCAAAAGGTAAGATAAGTAGGTAAGCAAGAGGCAGGGCGGCAGATGAGTAAGACATCATCCAATCATAGATAATGGGAGTGAAGTTGACAATGAGTTATGCCATTGAACTGGATAAGGTCTCGAAAGTTTATCAGGGCAAAAAGGCGGTAGACAACTTATCGCTGAAGGTGGAGAAAGGCACGGTTATTGCGCTGCTCGGGCCTAACGGAGCGGGCAAGACAACAACCATCTCCATGATCCTGGGACTGAAGCTTCCAACGTCGGGGACGATCAAGCTGCTCGGCGGAGATCCGAAAGATATTAAGGTTCGGGACCGGATTGGCGCGATGCTGCAAGATGTGAGCGTCATCGATAATTTGAAGGTAGCGGAAACCATTGATTTGTTCCGCAGCTATTACAGCCATTCGCTTTCCTTGCAGGAGCTGCTCCGCATCTCCGGCCTCGAGAAGGAAAAGGACAAAATGGCAGCCTCCTTGTCCGGCGGACAACAACGCCGCCTTGGCTTCGCGCTTGCCGCGGCTGGCGATCCGGAAATTATTTTCCTAGACGAACCAACGGTTGGCATGGACGTTACATCCCGTCAAATGTTCTGGGATACTATTCGTTCGATGGCCGATAAAGGCCGTACCGTCGTTCTGACGACGCACTACTTGGAAGAGGCCGATAGCCTCGCAGACCGCATCGTTGTTATTAATCAAGGCAAAGTGGTTGCAGACGGTTCGCCAAGCCAGATCAAAGCCGAGACAACGGGCCGGGTAATTACGTTCACGGCAGGCGCGGGAGTAACATCGGATCAGCTCCTGGCGCTGCCGGGCGTGATCGACGCGGAATGGAACGGACGGCGAGTTAAGCTGCATAGCCGCGACACGGACCGGCTGATCGTAACGCTTATTGAGCAGCGTATCGAGATGAAAGATATTGAAATTCAGAGCGGCGGGCTTGAAGATGCGTTCCAGGCCATTGTCCAGTCAACCAACTAAAGGGGGATATTTGACCATGAATCAATCTACAAGCATGAGAGCAACGCTTGCCCAATGCAAAGCGGAGCTGCTGCGTACCGTACGCAACCGCCGATTCGTTATTTTCTCGTTTATTATGCCGGTTGTGTTCTACTTTATCTTCACCAATTCCGTGGGTGATAATGTGCAAGTTGGCAATGTCGATTGGAAAGCCTATTATTTGATGTCCATGACCGTATACGGTGTTGTGGGAGCGAGTCTTACTTCTTACGCACAGAGGTTGTCGAGAGAGCGGAGCCAAGGCTGGTTGTCTTTATTAAAAATAACCCCATTGCCATCCTGGTCGTATGTCTTGTCCAAAGTGTTGTCGCAAGCCGTGATTAATCTTGCCATTATCATTGTGATGTTCGTTGTAGGCGGAGTATTCAAGGACGTAAGCCTAAGCGCTTCGACATGGATTACCTGCGGGTTGTTTATCTTTATTGGCGGCTTCTCGTTTATGGGCCTTGGCACATTGATCGGATCGATTAAGAACGCGGACTTCGTGCAAGTTCTTTCCATGATATGCTATATGGGGCTGTCCATATTGGGCGGTTTGTGGTTCCCGACCGATACGATGTCGAGCACAATGAAGACCATTGCCCATCTGACGCCGACCTACCGTCTTGGCCAAGGGGCTTGGGATGCGGTTGCCGGCGTGTCGATGGATTGGGGCGGCGTAGCCATACTGCTCGGTTATGTGGTGGTGTTCATCGCCATTTCGTCTTACATTATGAAAAAACAGGAAGCGGTGTAATGCAAACTAACTTGCATGAATGGCGTCGATTAATTATGAAGCGGCCTCCGGAGGGGGGGCCGCCCATTTTCTTTATGCTGTTATGGCTGATCTATATCTTGTTTCCGATTACCGCGCTCGCAGAACGTCCGCCTGATGAACAATGGGTTGGCTTTCCGCTGATCGCCTTGTTTATTGTTAGCTATATCGCGGGTCATATGAGCAAGAAATGGCGCATTTGGGCGGTTCTCGTCCATTTGTTCATCATTGCTTATTTCAGCTGGCGTTATGATCAAGATTTTATTTATATGGGCTTTTTTACGGCTTCGCTGATCGGGATGTTGCCCAATCTGCGGCAGATTGGCATTGCGGTGTCAGGCGTACTGCTGATGTTCGGATTTGAGCTTTGGCATTCCGAAACGACGGACCGTCTAGGTAGCTTGCTTGATTTGTTGCCGGTTATGGTGGCGTTATTATTGGTGCCATTCGTCATGTTTATCGGACGCCGGTCGAAGGTGCTTCGAACTCAGCTGGAGTTAGCCAATGATGAGATCTCGAGGTTATCCAAGCAGGAAGAGCGCCAGCGGATATCCCGCGAGCTTCACGATACGCTGGGCCATACCCTCACCATGATTACGCTCAAGAGCGAGCTCGCCGAAAAGCTGATCGTTCATCATCCCGAACGGGCCAAGCAGGAAATCCGGGATGTCCAGCTCACTTCGCGCGCGGCGCTCAAGCAGGTCAGGGAACTAGTCACGGGCATGAATACGGTGACGCTGCGCGAAGAATTGTCCAATGCCAAACGGATTCTGGCAGCGGCTTTTATTATGATCAAAGTCCAAGGCGAGCCAGCTTTCGCCTCCTTGAGTCCACTCATGGATAACATGCTTGGAATGTGTTTGCGCGAAGCGGTAACAAATGTGGTCAAGCATAGCGAAGCAAGGCAATGCGTCATTGACTGGGCGATGACGCCCGACCAATACAGGCTGGTCATCCGCGATAATGGAGTCGGCTGCGAGAAAGCCGATAAAGGTCCCGCCCACAACGGGCTTCGGGGCATGCAGGAACGATTGAATCTGGTGGATGGCAAGCTTGATTTTCAATCCTCTAGAGGAAACGGCAGCATCTTAACGATTATCGTGCCAAGAGTACGCTCGTCATCGAAGAAGGGGGAAACAAACTAACATGAGAGTGCTGGTAGCCGAAGATCAAGGTATGTTACGCGGCGCGTTAAGCGCCCTTCTGGATTTGGAAGAAGATATTGAAGTTGTTGGGCAAGCGGAAGACGGAGAAGAGGCGCTCGAGATGATCCGCAGCCTGAAGCCGGATATTTGCGTGATGGACATCGAGATGCCGAAGATGACGGGACTTGACGTAGCGGAGAAGCTTTGGGCGGATAAGCATCCTTGTCTCGTCGTTATTCTGACCACGTTCTCGCGGGCGGGTTACTTCCAGCGTGCGATGAAAGCGGGCGTGAAAGGATTCCTGCTCAAGGATTCCCCGATTGATGAGCTGTCTGCTGCCCTTCGGAACGTTAACGCCGGGAAGCGGGCGGTAAGCCCGGATCTAGCCCTGTCATTCTGGGAAGCAGAGAATCCGCTCACAGAGCGGGAACGGGAAGTGCTCCGCCTAGCAAGGGAAGGATTGCCCGCAGGCGATATTGCTTCCCAGCTGTTTTTGTCCGCGGGAACGGTGCGCAATTATTTGTCTGAAGCGATTCAGAAGCTGGATGCCAAGAACCGGATCGATGCGATTGGAATCGCGGAGAAAAACGGTTGGCTGGATTAAGACCGAATATAAAGAGCAATGACCTGCACAATTGCAGGTCGTTGCTCTTTTTCGTGATTATGTTGTTGGCAGTTAACGAGCCCGCTTAATGAGAAAAGCATTCTCGGCTTTGGCAAAGCCGATCTGCGGGTAGTAATCCATGGCCGAAGGAGCGGACAACAGAAGCAATGCGACCTCTTCGCCAATATGCTCTTGCAGCCTGTTCACAAGCTCCTTGCCGATTCCCATCCGCTGATGGGTTTGGCTTACGGCCAAATCCGACAGATAGCAGCAATAGGAGAAGTCCGTGACGGCCCTGGCGATGCCGACCAGCTCTTCGCCGTCCCAAGCCGAGAGGATCAAATCCGCGTTGTCGATCATTTTCTGAATGCGGGGCAGATCATCCACGGGACGTCTAATGCCGGAGCTTCGAAAGACATTTGCCACTTGCTCCGCGGTTACGGCAGTTTGAATACGGTACTCGATGGACATGATTCAATACACCTCGCTAGAAGGATAGATGATTTCCTTGGTCAATTCCACAAACCGTTCGCGGGCAGCTCTTGGGTAGGCGTTGTCTCGGAGTGTCAACACGCCAACCGGAATAGCCGGGTGATCCCAATCAACTGCAATGGGCTTAATACTCGGGGGCAAGGCGGTTGAGCCGAGAACAGCTCCGACATAAGGAGTCTCCCTGATAAAAGCCGGAATAGCTGAGATTTGAGTAACGGAATGCAGTAACGGCATTGTCTCATATCTAGCCAAATACTTCCAGAGATACAAGTAATAAAGGCAGGTAGGTCCTCCAACGAACAGCGGGTATTGCAGCAAGCTTTTGAACGGGACGTCACCATCTTGAAGCTGAAGAGGATGATCCTCAGACGTAATGAATTCGATGCTCTCCTTGTACAAAGGCTCAAACCGAAAGTCAGAGAGTTCAACTGGTTCGCCGCAGACGGCAAAATCAAGCTCCCCTTGGCGAAGCGCGGCGGACAGCTGATCCGTATTTCCGACGACAAACTGGCAGGTTACGCCGGGTTTGGATTCATGGAACCGCCGCATGACCTGCGGCATCACCTGTTGCCCCAACATCTCCAGAAAACCTACGCGGAGAGTACCCGCATCTTCCTGCGAAATCGCCTTTGCCCGCTCGGCCGCATAATGCCAATGGGCTATTAACTGTTCGACCTCCGCGGCATATAACTCACCCGCTGGCGTAAGCTTCGCTTCCCATCCCCGGTGAAACAACTGGAATCCAAGCTCCTTCTCGAGTCTTTGAATCTGGTTCGTAATCGTAGACTGCGCATAGTTCAGCTTAGCTGCGGCTTTGGCGAAGCTGCCTTCTTTCAAGATAGTTTGAAAGGCGGTTAACTCCTTCATATCCATACGATTGTCATCTCCATTGATATTATCGAACAACTTGTTTAGTTAATTCAATTATATAGATCAAGCATGCGGATATACAATAAAAGCATCTTAATCAAGGAGTGATGACAGATGCCGTTTATCCGAATCAGCTATAGGGAAGATCAATATAAACAAGAGGAGCTGCCTTCGATTAGCCGAGCCATTCATCAGGCGTTGACCGAGTTTTTCCGCGTGCCGGAGGATGATTATTTCCAGGTGTTCCATGGCCACAAACAAAGCGAGTTTTATTACGACCCGGCTTATCTTGACGGATCCCGGACAGATCGGCTGCTCTATATTCAAATTACCTTGAAGTCCGGCCGGACGGAAGAGCAGAAAAGGGGCTTTTATGCCAGACTTGCCGAGCTCTTGCCTGCGTGCGGAGTAAGGGCGGAGGATATCTTTGTTGTACTGGTTGGCACGGAATTCGAGGACTGGACCTTCGGCGGCGGGATTGCCCAAATGCTGGAGCAGGCGAAGGGGGAATCCAGACATGCATAAATCGATCGATACTTCTCGCATTAAAGAAACGTATGGCGATACGGCTTTTGCCCGTTATTCCGAAGAGGTGTTGTTCGGAGATTTATGGCGAAGAGAGGAGTTGTCGCTACGCGAACGAAGCTTGATTACCGTAGCAGCACTGGTAGCAAGCGGGCAGACGGAGCAGCTTCCGTACCACTTGCGGTTGGCGCAGGAGAACGGCCTCACCAGGGAGGAACTGACGGAAGTCATTACGCATCTGGCCTTTTATGCCGGATGGCCTAAGGCCGCATCCGCATTAGAGCGGCTGAATAACCTATCTCCCGATCAGAGAAGCCCCAAATGAAGGGGCTTTCTTTTTTTTAGTCAGATTGTGTATAGTAATGGACAGATATGAGGCGGGGGTGTACGAGTTGTTCCAGTTTAACCGAATGAACACGCTGCGCAATCAAATATTGCTTGGATTCATGCTTGTTATGCTGCTGGTACTTGTTTCGGTTGGTTTTTTTACGTATGGGCAAGTCTCCGAGCTGTTGCGCAACAATGCCGAGAAGCATATTCAGCAGACAGCGGTTCAGGCGACGGGCAAAATGGATGTGCTGCTGCATCAAATGGATACGTTTACAATGCAGGTGGCTACCAATGCCTCGATTCAGAATCTGATGGCGAAGGAAGCGGGCGGAACAATGCTAACCTTCGAGGAACGGCAGGTGCTGCAGCATGAAATAAGGAAGCAGCAGGCGTACGTAAGCGGGGTGCAGTCTATCGAATTGTATTCGAACGGGTTCCGGGTGTTGTTTCCGCTGACGGACATCAGTCTGTACAACCGCGTGCCTAACGAGTGGATCCGCGAAGCCGACCGGGCGGCCGGACAGCTGGTATGGTTCGGGATTGATCCGAAAGCTCCCAATCAGATTACCGCCATCCGCAGGGTCCGTCTGATTGACCAATCCTTTTCGAATGCCGGGTATTTATTGGTCCGAATTGACAAAAAATATTTTGAGCTAATTGATTCGAATACCTCCTCGGACGGCAAAGAGGAAATGGGGCTGATTGACGGTTCCGGCCAAATTATCGCATCGAATTTCTCGGCGGATATTCCGCAGGACGTACTTCAACAGACCGACCGGAAGACGATCAAGATGCACGGCAAATCGTATATTCCGATTCAAAAACAGCTCGATGCGGCAGGTTGGCGCGTCCTGATTCTAACACCGGCTGAATATGCCGCTGAAGGCTTATCGGTGCTGCGGACCGCTATCGAAGTGTCGGTCTTGGTTGGCGGACTACTATTCCTTATCCTGACTTTTATCCTGTCGACGATGATTACAAGTCCCATCCTTAAACTGATCAAGGCAATGAGAGGCGCCAAATACGGCTCGCTGAAACCTCTTCCGGCCAGCTCTTCAACCTTGGAGATTAACGAGCTTAACAATACGTACAACCAGATGGTCGCTTACTTGAATGAACTGATCGAAGTGGTATACGAGAAGGAGATCATCCAGAGCCGTACAGAGCTGAAGGCACTCCAGGCGCAGATTAATCCGCATTTCCTGTTCAACACGCTTGAGGCACTTTATTGGGCGCTGGAGGACAAGGATGAGGAAGAACTTGCACAGATTGTAGTTGCGATGTCCGGATTGTTCCGCTATGTCATTAACCGGGCCGACTCCGATGAATGGGTGACGGTGGCCGATGAGCTGGAGCATGCGCAGCGTTATCTGCAAATTATGGAGATGCGTCTGATCGACCGGCTGAAGTGGCAGATTGAAGGCAGCGAAACCTTCCGCGGTGTTCCGATTCCGAAGCTATTGATCCAGCCGCTTATTGAGAATGCCATCTCGCATGGCGTAGAGCAGCGGATCGGACAAGGCTCAGTCGTAATCCTGATGGAGGAGACAGAGCGGCCGGGCTATATGCGAATATCCGTTATCGATAACGGTCCGGGCATGACGCTCGATAAGGTACAGTCGCTGTATGCGGCAATGAAGCAGGGGCATGTCCATGATGCCAAAGGGACAGGCGTAGGCATTTCCAACGTAGACCGAAGACTAAGGCTGTATTACGGGGAAGAGACCGAAGGCTTACAGATTCAGAGCGAGCCCGGCATGGGCACAAAGATGTCCTTTGAAATACCGATTGAATATGGGGGCGAGGGAGAATGAAAACGATACTGATCGTAGACGATGAACCAAGAACGAGAGAAGGGGTACGCAAAGTGTTGGAGTCCTGGTCCGCCGGCCGGTACCGGATTACAACGTCATCCAGTGCCGTGGAGGCGCTGGAATGGTTGGATGGGAACGAAGCGAATCTCGTCATTACCGATATCCGCATGCCCGAGATTAACGGGCTGGAGCTGGTGGAGAAGCTTAGAGCAAGGACGCATCCTCCGGTCGTGATCGTCATCTCCGGGCATCCTCAATTCGATTATGCCCATAAGGCTTTGCAATTTGGCGTTATTGATTATTTGCTTAAGCCGCTGGACAAAACCAAGCTCGTTGAAGCCGTGGAGCTCGCCTTCCGCAAAGAAGAAGAGATGAACCGGATCGAGCGGATGGAGCGGCTTGTTGATACGAAGCTGCTGGAAACTTCCGAGCAGGAGAGCCAATATAGCGCACAGGTGAAAGAGGCGATTCTATATCTCGACGAGCATCTGCAAGAGCCGATTACGATGCGGGATATTGCCGATCATCTGCATATGAACGCGAGTTATTTCAGCGTGTTGTTCAAAGAGCAGGCCGGCATGACCTTCAGCGATTATTTAACGAGACGACGGGTGCAAAGAGCGAAGGAGCTGCTGACGAATACCCGCTTGTCCATCAATGAAATTGCAGAGAAAGCAGGCTACCAGACGGCGAAATATTTCGTCAAAGTGTTCCGGTCGCACGAGGGAGTCAGCCCCGGACAATACCGAAAGGGTGCCGTGCATGCGGAAGAAACGATCCAATAAAAGTAGTATTTTTCCCAACTCCCAATACCTTATGCTGCTGTGAAAGCGCTGTTACAATTTAGTCAGCAACACAAACACATCAGTCAAAAAGGGGTTGTAAACGTGTTCAAAAAATCCAAGTCGATGACCATGGCACTTATTCTCTGTCTGGCCGTTGTAACAGCAGCATGCGGCAACAACAATAGCGGCAGCAGCACAAATAGCGGTAATACGGCTTCTAACGGGGCCTCCTCTGAAAGCGGTTCCGACAAGAAGGTAACGATCAACTTCATGCATCTGTGGCCGGAAGGCGTATCCGCGGGACAGAACAAAATCGTGAATCAGATCATTACCGACTACCAGAATGAACATCCTAACGTGACAATCAAGCAAGAAGTACTGGATAACGAGCAATACAAAAACAAACTGAAGGTACTCTCGGCTTCCAATCAACTCCCTGATGTGGGCGTAACTTGGGCGGCGGGCTTCCTGAAGCCTTATGTAGACGGCAATCTGTTCACGCCGGTTGACGATCTGCTAAGCGGCGAGCTGAACGGCAAATTCGTAGCGGGCACAACGGAAGCTTATGCGATCGAAGGCAAGACATACGCGCTTCCGCTGGAGTTCAACATCGCTCCGATCTACTACAACAAAGAGATATTCAAGAAGTACAATCTTGAAGTTCCAACTACTTACGAGCAATTCAAGCAAGTCGTGAAAACGTTGTCCGATAACGGCGTGGCTCCAATCGCGCTTGGCAACAAAGACCGCTGGACAGGTTCGCTCTGGTATATGTACCTGGCTGACCGTATCGCAGGTCAAGAAACAGTAGCCAACGCAATCAAAGGCACGGCGAAATTCACGGATCCGGGCCTTCAGCAAGCGGCATCCGAAGTGCAATCGCTTGTTGACGCGAACGCGTTTGTGAAAGGCTTTAACGGCCTGTCGAACGAAGAAGCGAAATCCGAATTCACAAATGGCAATGCGGCTATGTATCTGATGGGTACTTGGGACCTGCCTAACTTCACAACAAATGAAGATATTCCGCAATCGTTCCGCGACAGCGTTGGATTCTTCAAATTCCCGACGGTCGAAGGCGGCAAAGGCAACGCGGACAGCTGGGTTGGCGGTCCAGGCGTAGGCTTGTTCGTAGCGGAAAACTCGAAAGTGAAAGAAGAAGCAAAAGCATTCGTTCAATACTTCGTAACGAAGTGGGGCGAGCAATCCGTAACCGGCGCTGGTGTCATCCCGGCTACGAAGATCGATACGTCCACGTTGCAATTGCCGCAACTGTACATCGACCTGTTCAACGAACTAAACAAAGCAAGCAGCATTACCTTGTTCGCAGACGTTCAATTGCCTGCTAACGCGGCTGAGACTCATCTGAATATGATCCAATCGCTCTTTGGCAAAGCGGTTAATCCGGAGAAATTCGCTTCCGAGCAAGACGCGGCCATTGTGAAAGGCAACTAATTCAGACATCAAGAGATAAGGATGGCCTATCCGGCAAAGGCATTACGGCTGGGTAGGCTGCTCTCCTTATCGGACAGAAAGGAGCCCGGCCACCTTGGATAAAGTGTTATCGAACAAAAAAGTTATTGCGTTGTATGTCTTGCCGTCGCTGTTGCTCATTCTGGCAGTCGTCTATATTCCAATCGTTCTGACCGGCTACTACGGCTTAAATGAATGGAACGGCATCGGCGCCATGAAGTGGGTTGGACTCGACAACTACGCAGCGTTGATTAAAGATCATGCTTTCTGGAGCAGCGCAGGTCATTCATTGCTGCTGGCGGTATTTTCAATGCTTAGCCTTATTATTTATCTCGTCGTGGCGATGGTGCTCGCGGCCAAACTTAAAGGCGCAAACCTGTTCCGCAAAATTTACTTAATCCCGATGCTGCTGTCCTCGGTAGCGATCGCGCAGCTGTGGCTCAAAATCTATCATCCTACTAACGGCATTATGAATACCTTGCTGGAATCCCTTGGCGTTGCAAATCCTCCCGCTTGGCTTGCAGAGACGGATCTTGTCTTGTTCGCATTGTTTATTCCGATTCTGTGGCAATACGCGGGCTTCTATATTCTGATTTATTACGCGGCACTGAAGAACATCCCGTCTTCCCTTGAAGAAGCGGCGAAGATTGACGGAGCGAGTTCGTTCCAAATTGCTTACAAAATCAAATTCCCGCTTGTGATGGAAGTCGTGAAAGTAACGATTGTTCTTGCGGTGGTTGGTTCCCTGAAATATTTCGATCTGATCTATGTCATGACCGATGGCGGTCCTAACGGTTCCAGCGAAGTGATGGCGTCGTACATGTACCACAAAGCGTTCAAAGCGTATGACTTCGGTTACGGCAGCGCGGTTGGTTTCTTCCTGCTCATCATCTGTCTTGTAGCAACCTGGATCATCCGCAAGGCAACGGCTAGCAAAGACACGATCCAGTATTCCTAAGCATTGCTGCTCGCAAGATAAGAATCACCACGAAACAGGAGGGTACGCTTCATGTCATCCACAACAATGAAACTAGGCGGAGAAGCGAAATCCGGTTCGAGAATAGGAATGAAGGTCGGCTACGCGGCATTGTACCTCGTTCTCGTCGCCGTTGCTATCTTTCAAGTTTATCCGCTTATTTGGCTCTTATTTTTCTCTTTGAAAAACAACCAGGAAGTGTTCAATCTATCGCCGTTTGCTTTGCCATCGCCTCCGCATTGGGAGAATTACTCCAAAGTGTGGAACGCGGGCAATATCGATACGTATTTCCTGAACAGCGTTTGGATTACGGTTGCCGCAACGGCCGTTACCATCGTGTTCGGCAGCCTCGTGACGTTTGCGATTACCCGGATGAAATGGAAACTCAGCTCGCTGGTCCTTGGTTTGTTTATGGTCGCGATGATGATTCCTGTTCATTCGACGCTCATTCCGCTCTTCAGCATGTTCAACAAGGTTCATCTGATCGATAACCCGTTGTCCCTGATTCTGTCGTACGTGGCATTTAATATGCCAATCACGATCATGATTCTGCTCGGCTTCTACATCGCGCTTCCGAAGGAAGTCGAAGAGGCGGCGGTTATTGACGGGGCGAGCATTCATCGCGTGTTTTTCAGCATTGTATTCCCGATGACCAGCTCCGTTCTGGCAACAACGGGCATCATCAACATGATCTACAACTGGAACGAGTTTATCTTCGTCAATACGTTTATCAGCTCCGATAAGTTCAAGACGCTTACGGTTGGCGTGCAAAACTTCATCGGCCAGTATACGACGGACTGGGGCGCAATTGGCGCGACGCTCATGATCAGCATCCTGCCGATTCTCCTTACGTTCCTGTTCCTCAGCGACCGGATCGTAGAAGGCATTGCAGCCGGTTCGGTTAAAGGTTAAATTAAAATGTTCAAAACGGGGCTGTCCCATCGTCATCTAATGACGGGGGACAGCCTTATTCTTTTCTCTGTTATGGAATCAACCGTATAGCTTGCTTCCGGACAATTTGAACGAATCGGCCTGTTCCTTCATTCCGGCTTCAACAGCCGCTTCGTTATTCAGTCCGCGTGCTTCCGCATATTCCCGGATATCCTGAGTAATCCGCATGCTGCAGAACTTTGGTCCGCACATCGAGCAGAAGTGCGCTGTTTTCGCCGCTTCGGCGGGCAATGTCTCGTCATGGTAGGCGATTGCCCGTTCAGGATCAAGGGACAAATGGAACTGATCGCGCCAGCGGAATTCGAATCTTGCCTTCGATAGGGCATCGTCCCGGAGTTTCGCCATGGGATGCCCTTTGGCAAGGTCGGCGGTATGCGCCGCTATTTTGTAGGCGATGACGCCGTCTTTAACGTCTTCTTTATTCGGAAGACCCAGATGCTCTTTGGGCGTTACATAGCATAACATGGCCGTTCCGAACCAACCGATCATCGCTGCTCCTATCGCCGATGTAATATGGTCGTAGCCCGGTGCGATGTCCGTGGTCAGCGGCCCTAAGGTATAAAAGGGCGCTTCCTTGCAGATCTCCATTTGGAGATCGACGTTTTCTTTGATCAGATGCATGGGAACGTGGCCCGGGCCTTCGATCATAACCTGGACATCATGCTTCCAAGCGATTTCCGTCAGTTCTCCAAGCGTTCTTAGTTCCGCGAATTGAGCTTCGTCGTTAGCGTCTGCAATGGAGCCCGGACGAAGGCCGTCTCCAAGCGAAAACGCCACGTCGTAGGCTTTCATAATCTCGCATATTTCTTCAAAGTGGGCGTAGAGGAAGTTTTCCTTATGGTGAGCGAGACACCAAGCAGCCATGATGGAGCCGCCCCGGGATACGATACCGGTAACGCGTTTGGCGGTAAGCGGGATATAGCGCAGCAGCACGCCGGCGTGAATAGTGAAATAATCGACGCCTTGTTCAGCTTGTTCGATTAACGTATCGCGGAACACTTCCCAGCTCAGATCTTCCGCTTTTCCGTTCACTTTTTCAAGCGCCTGGTAGATCGGCACCGTGCCAACGGGAACGGGGGAGCTCCGAATAATCCATTCGCGCGTCGTATGGATGTTTTTGCCCGTGGACAGGTCCATAATCGTATCCGTTCCCCAGCGGGTTGCCCACGTCATCTTCTCGACTTCCTCTTCGATGGAGGAAGCAACGGCCGAATTGCCGATGTTGGCGTTAATCTTCACATGGAAACGGCTCCCGATAATCATCGGCTCGAGTTCGGGATGATTGATATTAGCCGGTATAACCGCGCGTCCGCGGGCTACCTCCGAACGGACCAGCTCCGGATCAACCCCTTCGCGAATCGCAATAAACTCCATTTCCGGAGTAACGATGCCTTTGCGGGCGTAGTGAAGCTGCGTGACGTTTCTTCCCGGCTTTGCCCGCAGAGGGCGGTGTTTAAGGCCGGGGAACATTTCCGCGCCATTCTTGCTGGCCCGTTCCTCGTCCGTAAATCCGTTATCTTCCGGTTTAATGATCCGGCCGTCGTATGCTTCCGCGTCGCTGCGATCGCTGATCCACCCGCCGCGCAGGCCCGGCAGTCCTTTGCGTACATCGGCCTCGTAGGACTCGTCCGTGTACGGGCCGCTTGAGTCATACACCCGCACTGGTTCGTTTGGCTGCGGCTGTCCGTCTTTTCCCCGGCTGTCGGATAATGCGATCTCGCGCATGGGTACCCGAATATCTTCTCTTGATCCATTCACATACGTTTTGCGGCTGCCCGGCAGCGGCGTCGATAAAATCGGCATCAAAAAAACCTCCTTGAGTACATTCGATAGGTTCGGAATGTCCGCTAGGAGGCCATTGTATAGGGGAAATGAGACTGTGCGCGGCATAGCTTCAGCATTTAATTAGATACGACGAATAGGCAGAGCTTACCCCGGCAGGGCAAAACCCCCAATCTCAGGCCGCTCCGCTAAGGCAGCTTTCTATGCGGCCGGACAATCGCCGGCAACAAAAAAAGCCGCCCCGTCGGGAGCGGCTTGAGGTGTCGAAATCCTTGCAAACCGAAACAGGCGAATGACAATGGCACCCGTTTCTCTCGCATATGGCTGACGCGCACAAGACCACTTTCCTACGCTGGCATAACCCAGATCAGGTTCAAAGGGACCAAAGCTAAGCTTTATCTCAGCCCTTGCGGGCGCCCCTAGTGGAATTCCTTGTCAAAAGACTACACTCCAAATAGGAGGCTGTCAAGCAGCCGTTCGAGGGGGGAACTTTCGTTTTATGGCGGATAGGCAGGATGATTTGGCCGTTTATTGAATAGTTATATACAATCTCGTACTTGATCAGGGGAGGTTGGCGAAAGTGGACAATCAGCCATTCAAGCACATGGTTAGAACTCCTTCGGGAGTTAAGAGTATCTTCGCGATAACGGGGTTTTGCTTGCTTTTTGTAATTGCCGAGATGCGGGGGAGTGAAGAAAGTACGGCCGTGCAAGCAGTGGCTATCGCGTTGTTCTGCTTATGCGCTGCCGGATTGTTATGGTCCATATACCGTGCGGCCAAGAAGCCAATTGCTCTTTGTCTGCAGGAGGATGCAATCCTGATTAATGGCCGCACGATAACCGCGCGGGAGATTGAGGTCATCATGCTCAGACGGGATTCCGTTCATCCGATTATCGGCATTAAACCCTACGGTGCGAGTGTTGTGCCTGTTCGTAATTGCTTCCGTTATGCGGACGAGGAGGATCGGGGATTCGCCGATCTCGCGGAGTGGGCGATGAGGAACAACGTGAAAGTCGATAATAATATCTTTTTTAGGTGGCTATAGATAGAGAAGCTGTAACTTGTAGGGAGGATGGCCATGGAAGCTCGCAAGATGAAGGCGTTAATCTATGAAGCTTATGGCACGCCTGAGGTTATGCAAATAACGGAAGTGGATGTTCCAAAGCCGAAAGATCATGAAGTGCTCATCGAGGTGCATGCGGCTTCGGTTAATTCCTGGGATTGGGATTTGCTTCGAGGCAAGCCCTACATCACCCGCATTGGAGGCTTTCGCACGCCGCGGTTTCCGATTCTTGGCGCGGATGTTGCGGGAGTTGTCATTGCAACTGGTTCGGCAGCCACGCGCTTTCAGCCCGGCGACGAAGTATTCGGAGATCTGTCCGGCTGCAGCTGGGGCGGATTTGCTGAGTACGTATGCGCCCATGAGAAAGCACTGACGCTTAAGCCTGGAAAGACAAACTTCGAGCAAGCCGCTGCGATTCCCCAAGCAGCCGTTCTTGCCTTGCAGGGACTGCGCAATAACGGAAATTTACAGCATGGCCATAAGGTTCTCCTCAACGGGGCAGGCGGAGGAGTGGGCACCTTCGCGCTCCAATATGCCAAGTTGTTTGGTGCAGAGGTAACGGCGGTGGATGATGCAAGCAAGCTCGAGATGCTACGGATTCTTGGGGCCGATCATGTGCTGGATTATAGACAAGAGGATTTCACCGCAAGAGGGAGGCAATACGACCTCATTCTTGATGTAGTTGGTACCCGTTCCGTATTCAAGATAAAACGCGCGTTAAAAAAAGGCGGTACCTACGTTATGATTGGCGGTACCATGCCGCGTCTTGTGCAGACTCTGCTCGCAGCACCAGTAATCCGTAGACTTGAACGCAAAAGGATGACCATTCTGGTTCATAAACCTAATCACGAGGATCAACAGGTTTGGAAGGAGCTTGTAGAAGCGGGTCATGTTGCCCCGGTTATTGATCGGTTATATGGATTGGATGACGCCGCGGAAGCTATTCGGTATTTTGGCGAAGGGAAATTTAAAGGGAAGATCGTCGTGCGGATAAAAAGTTAAACGAAAATTAGGACAAAAGCGTTATAACGGTTTTTGCCTCCCTTGTCACCGGCTTATAACGTATACTTAAAACAGAGGATGGAGGGAGGAATCAGCATGAGAATAAACGGTAAGAGAACAACCCTTAGATCCGTCCAGGAAGAAGATTTATATTCTCTTTGGCAATTGAAATACGGAGAAGAGAATCCCGAGTGGAAACAATGGGACGCGCCTTATTTTCCATTAGTACAAATGGATTTCGATTCGTATAAAGCACAATTAAATACCCGGTTTTCTGCGGATGAAGTACCATCTATGGTCATCATAGAAACAGAAGGAGAGATCATTGGGACAGTTGTCTACTATTGGGAGGACAAGCCGTCGCTTTGGCTGGAGCTGGGCATTACGATATACAGTCCAGCCCATTGGAGCGGCGGATACGGGACGGAGGCGTTGACCCTATGGATTGACTATCTGTTCGAAGCGATGCCGCTCGTTCGAGTTGGCCTCACCACTTGGTCAGGCAACAAACGAATGATCCGCTGCGCCGAGAAGCTGGGCATGATGATGGAAGCGAGAATTCGCAAAGTGCGGTTGCATCAGGGTGAGTATTACGATTCCATTCGGATGGGGATTTTGCGCGAGGAATGGGAAGGTAGAGAGAATGGATAAGTCAGCATTAGTTGGAGCTTGGTCTGTCGATGAGATGTATGGACCAGGAGCCGCAAGCGATGAAGTAGTGTTTTTTGCAGAAGACGGTACGGGCTGGTTCGAGTTTTCGAATTGGGGCATTTCGTCCATCGAAACGTTCGAATGGTCCTTATCGGGTGACCAGAAATTGACCATTCAAGGACTGGACAAGTATGCAATTTATCAACCGGATGGAAAGTCGGATTTAGAAGTCATAAACCTGCCGGTTAGAATCGTGAATAAGTTAGCACCTTCCGGAGAACGGTTAAACATATTAGAATTTGATGCCCCCGGTATATACGATATACAAGAGTTTGGGTTATTGGATATGGAGATTAAGCCTGGGTTGCTGGAGGAACGACTAGAGTTGCTTCGGGAGCAAAAGACTAGGTACCAGGAAGAGGAACAGGAAGAGGACGAAGAGGATGACGAGAAACAAGAGTATGCGATAACGGGAATAATGTTGGCTTATGCTGAAGATGCTGTAGAAGTGGCGTCGGGCCTAGGAGTTGAACTGGATTATTCGGAAGCCAGCTTAACCGAGCTGGATGCTATATTGGAACGTTATCATCTAAGTATCCCTCGAGGGTGGAAGAAGATTTTCCGCCGAGGTCCGTCAGAAGAGCAAATCACTCAAATCAGTAAGATGTGGGGCGGGTATCTTGGTGAAATTATTAGAGCAAACTTAGGAGGAAATTGGGGCTTAAGCGACCAATTTGAGGATGCCATTGCCTTAAAGTTTGATGGTGAAGACACTGAAATTTATCCACCTGCTAAGGTTTATAAAAGGATCATGAATGGATCAGAAGATCACGTAGCTGGCTATTACCAAATGATAAAAGTGACTCGTTCTGGTGAATTTTAAAAGAAGAGAAGCAGCTTGATGATGGCAGCTGCTTCTTTTTTTGTATACATAATAAAACCCTTATTTTGGAAAACCTATAGTATCCTAAAACGAGGTGTTTACATTGAAGAAAATCATTTTAGCTTTATTGCCTGCTCTACACCAAAGCTGATGTTCCCCGAATCTTGTTGATCAAATACGATAAATACCTTTCCCCATTGCTTCACCCATTCAAAGTCATGCTCTTCTTGTAATTGGAAGGTTACATCATCAAGCGTGATCGTAACGGGATCGTTTGACACCTCCACACCTCCGCCGCTCGGTGTTGCCTCTTTTAACACAACATATGGGCCATTCCTTCGAATCATTCACCCGCAACTTTCCAGGTAGTGGAAGCGTACAATAGGAAGTTATTTGAATCCGGCAGCTTAGCATAGCCCATACTAGGAGATCGTTATGGAAAAGAGAAACGTCATCGTTATTTGTCTTGCCGTGTTACTGGTTGCTTGTTTGATTGGTTCAAAAGATAAGTCCTTTGAGCATACCATTGATAAGAAACTCCACCTTATTGTTAATCCGAAGGATTCTCATGTTAAGTTCTCCTCAAGTCCATATGCCTATATTCAGGCTGAAGAGAGTAGGGACGATTACAACTACATCGTTTCGCATGGCGAGAAGTCTTTAGAATATTTGCTTCACAAATTCGCTGGCAGTAATGACAACGGATTGCAGGAATATATTATGGCGCTCGCTTGCGCTGACATTCTGAAAGAGGATCCAGCTTCTAAAGACTGGGCTTCCGGCAGGGAATGGTATAACGATTGGCTGTTGGGCGATAAGAGATAGTGGATGAGTTAGCTCTGAGATAAGTAATGGAGGGCTGCCAATGCTTAAAAGAAAATTCGGAGATCGTTCAGATTGGCAACGTGTTCTAATTAGAGAATATGCGCAGTCTTTTATTGCATCGGAGAATTTCGATGGTTACGTGACCCTCATCAAGATTGTTAAAGTGTCGGATCCGCTCTACGTTGAATATAACGGAGAAAAAATTTGCATCGGGGACGATGGTTATCTGTGGCTTCAACAATTCCCATCCAATCGGAATCATTCGGTAACAACGATGTTTGATTCGAATGGCAATATCGTTCAATGGTACATAGACATATGTCTTCAAAATGGCATCAGCGACAATAACGTGCCGTGGATGGACGATTTATTCTTAGACTTAATCGTTTTACCGTCCGGTGCAATTATAAATAAGGACGTAGACGAGCTAGAAACAGCTCTTACGGATGGAATCATAGATAAGAATCAGTAGAAAAGAATTCGCGATGCTTCATGAATTAATTAAGCGGGACGAGTTTGTTTTGCTAAAGCTAGCGGAAGAACAGAAAGAATTATTGCTGCAAAAGATGTGAATTCGGTTAACTTAAGATTTATTGGTGAAGCTGTAGACGCTGAAGTGAGCTGGAACAACTCTAATAAAATAGCAACCGTTATATCTTATAAACAGATATTTAGTAGGGAATAATGACGGTAGATCAAAACTATTAAAAAAGAGGTGTTACTTGTGATCGTAGGTATCAACCCTTATTTAATTTTAAATGGAGATGGACAGGAAGCTGTTGCGTTCTATGAACATGCTTTTCATACGAAAGCTCTAATCGTTCAAAGATTCGGCGACATGCCTGAAGAAAATGCAAATCTATCGGATGAAGAAAAAAATCGAATCGTGCACGCACACCTCAAAGTTGGGGCGACAGACTTGATGATTTCGGATACATTTACAGGTCTGCCTTATCAGATTGGCGATCAGACCACCTTGT
The DNA here is from genome assembly GCF_030161375.1 of Paenibacillus glycanilyticus. Lineage (GTDB taxonomy): Bacteria > Bacillota > Bacilli > Paenibacillales > Paenibacillaceae > Pristimantibacillus > Pristimantibacillus glycanilyticus_B. The sequence continues at coordinate 98,992 of NZ_BSSQ01000018.1, read as the reverse complement.
CTATTTTTATTAGCGATGTTGAAACAACGCGAGAAGTATTCGGCAAATTACAAGATGGCGGGAAAGTGATTATCTCTTTGCACCAAACGTTCTGGAGTCCTCTATACGGACAAGTAGTAGATAGATTCGGAGTGACGTGGCAGGTTTCAACACAAGCAGCTCAATAGTGGTATAGCATTACCGGTCAGAAACGAAAAGAAGTACATCGCTTGTGTGCGATGTACTTCTTTTTTGCTGTATGGCGTTTATTAACGTCGTTCAGCCGCTAATTTAACGGCAAGTCCCGTTAAGACGCCAGACATTATCCATCGCTGCACCTTCATCCAAGTTGGCCGTTCGCCAAACCAAGTTGCAATCTTGCTGGCAGCAAGCACGATAAGGAGATTCACGGTTAAACTAATCGTGATTTGAACCAGTCCCAGCGTTGCGCCTTGCAGGAGCATATTCCCTTGCTCAGGAACTTGGAACTGAGGAAGCAGGGATATGTATAAGACTGCGATTTTTGGATTTAACAGATTGGTCATAAAGCCCATAAAAAACAATTTTCTTGGCCCTTCCACGGAAAGCGTCTGCGGTTTGAGAATAGATGGGGATCCCGGCTTTATGGATTTCCATGCCAGCCATAGCAGATAAGCCGCACCAGCCCACTTTATGGTTGTATAAAGGAGGGGAACCAGATGAAACACCGCGGTCAAACCTAATAACGTCGCAATGAGGTAAACCAAGAATCCGAGAACAACCCCACCCAGAGATACAATCCCCGCTTTGCGCCCTTGCGTAATGGAACGGGATATCAAGTAAATCATGTTGGGACCCGGACTACAGACCATCCCTAGCGATACCGCGCCAAAAGCGATTAAAGATCCCGTGCTTACCATCTTCTCCCTCCCGACCTTGAGATATTTTTCCAATGTTATCATTTTGCTGGAGGCTCGTAAAGGTGGAATTAGTAATTTGATTTTCATTGAAAAAATTGCCCAAATCCATATTTCTATATTAACGCAGAAAAAAGCAGGGTGATTGTTAGTTACAGGAAGAAGGCTGAGAGATATACTTTTAAACAACAACGAAATAGATAAAAGCAATCTCTGATTGAATGCCGGGAGGATTTAAATGAGTTATGATTTGATGGTTTTTGAACCATCTAGCGCACCGAGAGAAAGGCATGCATTTATGGATTGGTTTGAACAACAAGCGCAGTGGCCGGAGAATCACGATTATGATGATCCTTTGGTTTGCTCGGAGGCATTACAATGTTTGTACAGAGAGTTGTTAGAACACTTTCCAAATATGAATGCGGCTGTTGAAGTAACGGATGTCATAGAGGAACCTGAAACTGAAGATCGGTTGACCGATTATTCGTTGGGATCTGCCGTGATTTACGCGGCTTTTTCTTACTCTGTAGCAGAGGAAGCTTATGGTATCATGCGTAATTTGGCTATTGAACACAAAGTTGGTTTTTTTGATGTGAGCGGCGAAGACGGAGAAATTATATTTCCTGAAGCTCAGAACAAAACAACTATGCAATTCCAAGGTCAAGTTGATAACCATTTAGTAGAAGAGGAAGCGGTTGATTTTGCTTTTGTTGAAAAGTTCCTGAAGCAGATGAATCATTCAACAAGTTCTTTTTGCACAGTATCCTTGAATGATTTTTGTTACATACAGTGCGCCGGATCTTCGAAAGAGATGACAATTGAATGGCGAGAAGGGTCTGAGTCAGGCTTCCGACATTTTGTAATTGGACGCCATGCACTTATTAAAATCAAACGCAGAATAAAATACAGCGGCGGCAATATCATCATAAAGTCAAACGAGGTCCTTCATTTTGAAGACGCACGTTTACTCTTCAAGGTGTTCTTCGAGCAGACAGATATCCGATCATTAACCTACAGTTTGAGAGAGACAACCGAAATGTTCGAATAACAAACGACAGGAAGGAACCCAACTAGCCGGGTTCCTTTCTGTCGTTAACGGTCCCCCAAAAAATAAGACAACGTGCGAGGAATAGAGGGAAAAGTTTCTCCTGTAGGAGCGTTAGCGTTTTCCTTTATCCGTGTGAAATCTCGTTAAACGAGTACATTCAAATTTCACACGGATAACCGAAACCGGAAGGAGAACTTTTCCCGCCATGACGAGCCCTGTTGTCTATTTCCTCCAGCCTAGTTGTCTTTGTAACCAAAATAGTCAAAGTCCGCATACAAGCTTCTGCCCGAAGTATCCTGGCATTGCATGCCAACAAATGCGCCGGTGAAGAAGCCGCCGCCTTGGATGTAATCATCCGACAGCTTATGCGACTCGAATGTTACCGGCAGCGCCGTCCAATTGTCGCCGTCTAGCGAATACGAGTAGCGGTACGTCAACTCCGTAACGTCAACGCGAATATGCACATATTCCACGCTATCCGGAATAACAACTTCGAAGCCTTGCAGCGGCTGCGAGAACGAGAAGTTATCGCATGCAACCAGCTCTAGAATGCGACCCTTGTCTTCATGCCAAGTGATCTGGCAGGAGGTCCAGTTCTGCGTATTGTAGTAGTTCACCAGACCAGCGGATTGCTGGAACGACGTCGGATTAAACGCAACCTTTGTCTCCGCGATAAAGTTGAAATGCTGCCAGCGGCGCGCAACGAAGGCTTGCGTGAACTTCGACGTTAACGACTCTTTGCCGTAAATACGCAGATGGCCCGGACGGTCCTTCAAAGATACGATGTTCTCGCCAAGCGGAATACGAAGCGTCTGGAAATGCGGATTAAGCGTCTCGGAATCGAAGTTGTCCTTCTCCGGGAAGTCCGGTTCCCATGCCACTTCCTCGATATTTGGTCCTTCAATCGTCAGCGACGGTTTGTTGCCGCCAACTACGTACGGCCAGTCGTTATTCCACTCGAGACGTTGAATCGCCGTTTCGCGTCCAAGCGGACAATAGCCGCGCGGATCAAGCAAAGGCTGCCCTTCACGCGATAGAGGGCGACCAACGAGATGAACAAGGAACCACTCGTCGGTATGGGTCTGAACGATCGAAGCATGTCCCGCTTTTTGCAGCGCAATCCGCGGATGGGCATGCGAAGAGATGAGCGGATTGTCCGGATGCACTTCATACGGTCCGCGCAAGTTTTTCGAACGGGCAATCGTTGCCTGATGATCGTATTTCGTGCCGCCTTCAGCCGTCAGCAGGTAATAGTAGCCGTTGATTTTGTACAAATGCGGAGCTTCGGTCAGCTTAATGTCGGTTCCTTTGAAGATGACATCCGCTTTGCCGACGAGACGCTTCTCAGCCGCATCGTATTCCTGCAAAACAATGCCGTAGAACGGATGGTTGCCGATACGCTGATCCCACATCATATTAACGAAATATTTTTTGCCGTCATCGTCATGGAACAGGGAAGGGTCAAAGCCGGAGCTGTTCATATGGATCGGTTCGGACCATTCGCCGTCAATCGTATCGCAGGTCACCAGGTAGTTATGGCAATCTTTCCATTGGCCTTCAACAACTTTCACGTCGGTGTAAATCAGCCAAAACTGGTTATCGCTATAGGATAGTTGGGGTGCCCAAACTCCGCCGGAATCCGGGTTGCCCATCATGTTCAATTGGCTAAGACGGTTCAGCGGACGGGAAGCAAGCCGCCAGTTCTTCAGATCTTTGGAATGGTAAATCCCAACGCCCGGGAACCACTCGAAGGTGGACACCGCAATATAATAATCTTCGCCTACGCGGCAAATGCAAGGATCCGGATTAAAGCCGGGCAAAATCGGATTAACAATAGTAGCCATATCGACAAAATTCTCCTCTCATCCGTTCAGGAAATAAGCTTGAAAAGGCTGAGAATAGAAAGAAGTTATCCATCTCTTTCGTCCGCCCCTTCTAGTTGATGTGATATAATAGCTACATATTATCAGGGGTTTGGCCGGTATCCCATATCCATAGCAGGACACTATTTACCCAAATCGAGCAATTCGGGAAATAACGAAGGGAGGAGTATGAAATGGAGCAAAAAGAGGGTCGAAAAAGGGAGTATATGCTGCCCGACATGGACTCTACCTTTCGCGTGTTTGGCGCGCATCTAAGAACCGTGGACCGGGACTGGAGTTATCCCCTCCACAAGCATCCGATCTTCGAGATCAATCTCGTCCTAGCGGGCACTCAGGAGTTTACCGTGGAGCGGACAAGCTATAAGCAACTGCCGGGAGACCTGTTTCTTCTGCAGCCAGGCGAGCACCACAAAAGCCAGGTATCCGAAGAAGAGGGAATGACCTACTATTGCCTTCATTTTGACGTGGACGAACCTTCCTTTCGGGAATTGCTCGGCCGCAGCCCGAGATGCTTCTACCCGTCGGACAGCGATCTAACGATAGCGATCCGTCCCGTTCTCGACAAGCTGATTGAGCTAACGGCCGCGCATGAGGCAGCCCTGCAAACGGAAGCCCGCATGCATATTCTCTCGGCGTTATTTGAGCTGTTTGCCGTACTAAGCGGCACCTTGTCCAAGCTGAATAAAGATCCGGCAGGCCTAAAAAGCTCCGAGATTGCCTCGCAGGTTGCTGTCATGCTGGAGCAGGCCGTCGATCAAGTCGGGAACCATTCCGATTCCGATGACAAAGATACTATTGCGTCGGCAGCCGCTGCGGTTGGTTACAGCACCTCTTCGGTGAACCGGATGTTTACAAGAGCTTTTGGCGTTTCGCCCCGGCAATATTTATCCACGATGATGTTGAAAAAAGCAAAGCTGCTCCTGATGGATCCCGAGCTCACCGTTGAGGACATTTCCACAAGACTTGGTTACAACAATATCGCCCACTTCAGCAGGCAGTTCAAACGATGGACGGGAGAGTCGCCAAGCCTATTCCGGGCTCGATTCCACGAATAGTTGGAAAATGTTACACTAAGGGGACTGGTTTAATAGAGGAGGAATGCAGCTATGCTTGCCCGCAATCGTATACGCAGTATATGGCTAACGCTTCTTGCAGGTTTGTTGATCACTATGGCAGCTTGCGGCAAGGCGGATCTGTCGACAAGTACAGCAACCTCTGCCAAGACGGTTACGATCGGAGTAACGTATTCCCCTAACGAATTAACGCCATTGTCGCCCGTTGGGCAAGTGTCTTCCTATATTTCAGGTTTAATGTATTTGCCGCTAGTTGAACTCGATGATAATTTGACGTTTAAGCCTATGCTGGCGGATTCAATAACAACGACAGATCACAGAGTGTTTACGATTAAGCTGAATGCGGGAGCGACATGGAGCGACGGCAGTCCGGTTACGGCAGACGATGTTATGTTCACCCTGAAGTTAATGGCGAATAAGGCTATTGCATCTTCTTATGCGTATATGTTTGCCATCATCGAAGGAACCGATTCGAATGGCTACCTGCCAAGCGGGGTGACGGACATTGCGGGCGTTCAGAAGGTGGATGCCCAGACGTTGACGATTAAGACCAAAGCGCCCACAACCTTGACGATCATGCAGGATACGATAGGACGGAACTTGCTGACGCTTCCGAAGAAAGCGCTGGAGAATGAACCTTTAGAACAGATTAAGAACGGTGATTTTGTGCAAAAATCTGCCGTGATCAGCGGTCCGTACCATTTGGATAACTATGAGGACAATCAGGTTGTGCAGATGAAGGCAAACCCGGATTTTTTCAAAGGAACGCCAAAAATCAACCGGATAAACTTCAAAGTTCTGCGGGGCGAGGAGCTGGCAAGCCAGCTTGAAAGCGGGGACGTGGATCTCAATATTCCTTCCTTCGGGGTTATTCCGGCCCAAGATTACAGTAAGATCAGATCGCTCGGTGACGTGACAACGACGGATGAACCTTCCGTTACGACGCAATTCATGTACATCAATGAACAGGTATTTCCGGAGGCGAGACAGAGACAAGCGATCTCTTACGCCATCAACCGGGAAATGATTGTGAACGATTTGCTTCAGGGAGCGGGAGAGCCGGTGGACGGCTTTTTCACCAGTTATAGTCCTTATTTGGATCCATCGGTTAAGCAGGCGAACTATGATCCAGGCAAAGCAAAAAGCCTGCTCGCAGAGTCAGGCTGGCCATCCGATAAGGAGTTGACGTTATCCGTCTTGTCTGGCGATAACACATTGGAGCAGGCCGTTCGCCTCGTTGCGGATCAATTGAATGCCGTTGGCATCAAGGCTCATATCGAGATGGTCGATCTGGCTTCCTTGATTGATAAGATTGCTGACCACAACTATGATCTTGGCATCATGACCGTCTCGATGTCGCTCGTAAATCCGCTGCCGGACGTGGCTTACTTTTTGCAGGAGGGTAACCCGAACGGTTACCACAATCCCGAAGTGGACAAGCTGCTGTCATCGCTCAAATCCGAGACGGAGGAAGCAACCATTAAGCAGTCCTATAGCAGGTTGCAGCAGATCATAGCGGAAGAAGTGCCGATGTTGTCCATCTACGCGACGCGTCCTCTTGGCGTTGTGAGCCATCAATTAACCGGCGTTACGCCAAAAGATTACGGCATGTTCATAGGAGTGGAACGTTGGGACAGAAAGCCTTAGGCTTCCTGTCCTTTTGTCATATCCAGCGTTAATACGACCGGACAATGATCGCTTCCGAGCACAAGGGAATCAATCCCGGCCTCCACGATCGAAGGCGCAAGACTTGCGGATGCGAGGAAATAGTCGATGCGCCAGCCGATATTCCGTTCCCTGATTTTTGGCATAAAGGACCACCAGCTATAGGCATCCGTCCGGTCTGGATACAAGTAGCGGAACGAATCGACGAATCCGGCATCCAAGAGGCGGGTCATTTTCTCCCGTTCTTCGTCGGTGAAGCCGGAGTTGCCGCGGTTCGACTTGGCATTTTTGAGATCGATCTCCTGATGGGCAACGTTCAAGTCTCCGCATACGATAACGGGCTTCTGCTCGCCGAGCTTCGTAAGGTAACTTCTAAACATCTCTTCCCAAGCGAGCCGGAAATCCAGCCTCGATAGATCGCGTCTAGCATTTGGGGTATATACCGTAATCAGATAGAAATCTTCGTATTCGAGCGTGATGACGCGTCCTTCGTTGTCTTCGTCTTCTTCTCCCAGGCCCCGACTTACCGAAAGAGGTTTATGCTTCGTAAAAATAGCCGTGCCGGAGTACCCTTTTTTCTCCGCATAATGCCAGAATTGATGATAGTGCTCGCCAAGCTCCATATGGATTTGTCCTTCTTGCAACTTGGTCTCCTGCAGACAGAAGAAGTCGGCATCCATCTCGTTGAAATAGTTCATAAATCCTTTATTCACGCAAGCCCGAAGGCCGTTCACATTCCACGATACAAACTTCATGTACGTAAATCTCCTTTTCTATGACGCTATTCTACTAGTGTAACACAGGAAATCGCGCACGAAGTCGTTAAAAATTTGGCTGCTCGGCATACGTCCCGCGAATGATTCTGCTACAATAAAGGGACTTATGATGATGAGAAAGAGGAGATCCCATGAAATTCAGACCGTGTATCGACCTGCATAGCGGGAAAGTGAAGCAAATCGTTGGCGAGACGCTTGATGCCAATCCGAATCGCGTCGTTGAAAATTTTGTGTCCGAGCATGATTCGGCCTATTATGCATCCATGTTCAAACGGGACAAGCTGACAGGCGGCCATGTCATTATGCTGGGCGGAGGCAATGAAGAGGCGGCGTTATCCGCTTTGCGCGAATATCCGGCCGGCCTGCAGATTGGCGGAGGAATTACGGCGGACAATGCGGCCCAATACCTCGAAGCTGGCGCATCGCAGGTGATTGTAACGTCGTATATTTTCCGCGACGGCGAGCTGAATTGGGATAACCTGAACCGGATTGTCTCCGAAGTGGGCAAAGACAAGCTTGTTATTGACCTTAGCTGCAAGCAAAAAGACGCCAGCTGGTATGTCGTAACGAACCAGTGGCGGACGTTCAGTACCTTCCAAGTGAACGAAGCAAACTTGCGTGAGCTGGAATCGTACTGCAGCGAGTTTCTTGTACATGCGGTTGATGTAGAGGGGAAACGGACGGGCATTCTCGAAAGCCTGGTGAAGCAGCTAGCGGACTGGGTAACGATCCCAACGACGTACGCCGGCGGCGCGCGTTCACTCGAGGATCTCGAGTTGTTCCGCCGTCTGACGGATGGCAAGCTCGATATTACAATCGGCAGCGCGCTCGACATCTTTGGCGGCAACCTCTCCTACGATAAGGTTGTGGCTTACTGCTCCCGCGGTTAAGTGTCGTTGCTATTTGCCTAATAGAGGATAAGTGGAAAATGTATCTCCTGGAGAGCGTAGCGCCTGCCTTTGTCTTCCCTTTGCGACCTTGTAAACATCGTTCAGGCAAAGGGAAGGCAACAGCAGCGGAAGGAGATACATTTTTTGCGTTCCGAATATGGCAGAGTTAGTTCGACACTACTCTTTGCCGTGGCGCATAAACAGCCACACACCGAAGAGGATCACGATGCCAGCGCCAAGCTGCCAGCCGGTGAGCGCTTCCTTAAGCAGCGCCCACGCCAAGAGCGACGCGATAACCGGCTCGCCGAGTACGGACATGGAAACGGCGGTTGCATTCATGTACTTGAGCAGCCAGTTAAACAAGTAATGGCCAAACAATGTTGGCACGATAGCGAGCAGCAGGAAGATGCCCCACTCATGCGAGCTGTAGCCCGTGAACTTATAGCCTTGAATGAGGTTATAGATCGCGAGCGTGGTTGCGGCGATAAAAAACACGATGAAATTATAAGCAAACGCGCTTGTGTTGCTCCGCAGCTGTTTGCCGATGAGCATGTGGACGGCAACCGCAATGGTGCCGAGAATGGACAAGACATCGCCATATAGGGCTTCTTGTGACAAGGCAAGATCGCTAGAACCGATAATTACCGTGCCGACCATGGCAATGCCCATGCCAAGCAGCATGATTTTGTTCGCTTTGGTCTTGAAGATCAAGTAGGAGCCAAGCATGACAAGCACCGGCTCAAGCGCGAGAAAGATGGTCGAACTTGCGACCGTGGTGTACTTCAACGAAGACATCCAGAGCAGAAAGTGCAAGGCCAGCATAACACCGGAGCCGAGCAGCAGCAGGAGCTGGCGCGGCGTATGATACAACAGCTCTTGCTTGTATTTCCAAGCGAGCGGCAGCATGATCAGGATCGTAAGATAGAGGCGGTACATGCCGATAACCGAGGATTCGGCGTTTGACCATTTGATGAAGATGGATGAGAACGAGATGGCCACAATGCCAACGATGTAGAGGAGCTCGTAGGCGGAGAATGACTTGGATGCGCGATTCATGAATGATACTTCTCCCATGCAATAAGATAGAATGAAACCCAACATGTAATACTACTACAGCCGGGTTGCTCTAGCAATTTGTAACTGTTGGTTTTCTGAAATGCATGCTCAAAAAACAATTGACAGTCCTTTCCTTTCTCGCTATGATCAGTAACAACAGATACGGATTGACGGAAATGTCAGTCTGTCATACCAAGATCGAATCGACTGGACGAACCAGAGATTCAATGGACTGCCTTGTCAGGCTCCATTGGATCTTTTTTTATGTCTTAATTCCTACTATTCCAATGAGAAAAAGTTGAATGGAGGTGCCGGAGATGTCAACGGCATTATTGGAGATTGTTGATGTGAGCAAAACGTTCCATAGTTCTAACGAAGCGGTTCCCGTGCTGGACCGGCTGAAGCTGACCGTGAACCAAGGGGAGATTGTCTCGATTATTGGGCCCAGCGGCTGCGGGAAAAGCACGCTGCTCAAGATTGTAGCGGGGCTGGATGTCGATATTGAAGGCCGCGTTCTCCTGGAAGGGGAGCTGGTAAAGAAACCTTCGCAGGAAAAGGGATTTATTTTTCAAGAGCATCGGTTATTCCCTTGGCTTACGGTGGAGCGGAACATTGCGGCCGATCTTTCCCTCCGGAATCCCGACGTCCGTCAAAAAGTAAACGAATTGATCAAGCTCGTTAAGCTGCAAGGCTTCGAACAAGCGTATCCGAAGCAGCTATCCGGAGGCATGTCCCAAAGGGTGGCTATTGCCAGAGCGTTGCTTCGCAACCCGAAGGTACTCTTGCTCGACGAGCCGTTTGGCGCGCTTGATGCTTTCACCCGCAGCCATATGCAAGAGGCGTTGCTTGATATTTGGCGGGATAACCGCACGACGATGCTGTTCGTCACCCATGATATCGACGAAGCCGTCTTCTTGTCTCACCGGGTCATCGTGCTGGACGCCCGTCCCGGCCGGATCAAATCTATTGTCCCAATCGACCTGCCGTTCCCTCGCAAAAGAACGGGTTCGGCTTTCCAGGATCTCCGCACCCTAATCCTTCGCGCCTTAGAACACGAGGAACCAGAAAACGGATCTACCAATTACACCATCTAAAGGCCGTCGGCCAGAAGGGTTTTTCGGTCAGCGGAGGTTGTTCGGTATGAGTTGAGACTTTGCGTGTTTGAACCGGTAAGCGGAGGTGGTTTATTGAGTGATTTTGATGGCGACCAGCGGAGGTTGTTTCGGTTGAGTGTGACTTTTGCGCGTTTGTTTCAACCGATAACCATTTAATCAAGAAACTAACCGCAAGGAACAATCGGCCGAAATCAACCGCAGCGTTGAGATACCCCAAAAGTCACTCAATAAAATATCCGCAGCTAAGCAACAAACCGCAAGGAACAATCGGCCGAACAACCGGAGCATTAACCGGAGCGAAGAAAGGAAGATAAACATGTCCAATCCAACGACGGAAGCTTTAACGGGAGTCGCTAATCCTCCTGTGGCTAAACCAACGGCTGCCGTTCATGCAGCCAGGGCAAAAGGAGACTTCAAAGGCAGGAAACTGCTGATGGGCAGCCTGCTGCCTCTGATCATCTTGGGAGGCTGGCAATATGTCAGCGGCACGGGGATCGTGGATCCGATGCTGTTCCCGGCTCCTTCGTCCATTGCGAGAGAGTTTTACAATATGATTGTCTCGGGCGAGCTATTCCGCCATCTGGAGATTAGTGTGCTTCGGGCATTGCTGGGTTTTCTGCTTGGGGGCAGCCTGGGACTGCTGTTTGGTCTGGCGGTGGGCATGTTCAACCGAGTAGAGGAGATCGTCGATCCAACGGTTCAGATGATTCGTACGGTACCGCTGCTTGCGATTACGCCGCTGTTTATTTTGTGGTTCGGATTTGGGGAGACGTCGAAAATATTGCTCATTGCGTTAGGCGCGTTTTTCCCGCTGTACGTGAATACGTTTCTTGGCGTGAGGAATGTGGACTCGAAGCTGTTTGACGTGGCAAGGGTATTGGAGTTCAAACGGGTGAACCAGATGTGGCGGCTTGTCCTTCCGGCCGCGATGCCTAACGTGTTGCTTGGACTTCGCCTCTCGATCAGTATCGCGTGGCTCGTATTGGTCGTGGCAGAATTGATGGGCGCCGAACGGGGCATCGGTTATTTGATCCAGGATGCCCGGTCGTTCATGCGCACCGAGGTGGTGTTTATCGGTATTATCCTCTTTGCTGCCGTCGGCAAGCTGACCGACTCGCTCGTGCGCGTGCTGGAGCGTCGCTTGCTCAAATGGCGCGACAGCTACAAGGGTTGATTGTCCGCCTCGCTCTGCGGAGGAGTCTCGAGCGGAGTTGTTCGCGGCGGCAGCTTGGCGGCTTCCGCTTCGAAATATTCCTTCAGCTCCGCTTCCTTGCGCGGGTCGGTTAAGGCAATTTTTCCTTCGAGATGTTTGCTCACCAGCAGTTCCCAGGTAGGAGCAGCTTTCTGCGTGCGCATGGCGCGAACGGCATTTTTGACCATCCGGCGTTCCTTGGCGTTCGTATAGAGATCCTTGTACTTCTGCTTGTAAGTATCCAAATCAAGGTGCTCGAACACCGAGCGGAATACGTCCGCCGTCATGATGGCATCGTCCAGCGCCCGGTGGGCATTGCCTTCGGAGACCAGATTTAGATCGGCTAATGCGTTTTCTACGCTGACGTCATTCGTCAAATTTTTATGGCGCAGATAACCTTTAAGAAGATCGAAATAGTCAATGGACAGCCAGAAAGCATCGTCCATCTTGTGCATCCGCGTATCGTAGACGATTCGTTTCAAATCTTCGCCGCCCCAGGTAAAGAGCATGAACGGCTCGCCGCCCCGGTTCAGCCACTCGATGAACTCGCTGATCACGCGCGGGAATCGCGGAGCTATATCAATGTCTTCTTGCGGAATCCCCGTCTTTTTCTTAATAAAGGAATTCAGCTTGGAGAAGTAGACCGGTTTGATTAAGGATGAAAAAATATCGGTTTGCTGCAGGCTCTCGTTCAGCCGTACAGCGCCAATCTCGATAACTTCCATCGGAAGGTCGCTTGCGAACTTGCGTCCGTTGAATTCGATGTCCAGAATAATATAATTCATTTATTTACCCCCGATTAATAACTCATGCTTATCCATTCTAACAGAAATGAGAAAGAAACAGGAATGCACGCATGAGAACCTTATGAGAGGCTCATGACAAAAGGAGCAGAGAGCATGGCTAGAAACGTCATCAAGGATCAAGAACAGAGGGAATTGCGCCGTAATCAGATCTTGTCGGCAGCTGCCACGGTGTTTGCCGTGCGCGGCGTGGCGGTTGCGAAAATATCCGATATCGCGGCAGAAGCGGGCTTGAGTTACGGCCATGTTTATAATTTTTTTGAATCCAAAGAGCAAATATTGCTTACCCTTGTCGTATCTTCGCAAGAAAGATATACGGAGCTGCTCTTGGAAGCGCGCGGATTGCAAGGAACAACCGTGGATAAGCTGAGATGGCTCATCTCGCAATATTTAATCAAAGGCAGGACTTCCACGCACTTTTGGGTTGTGCTGCAAGCGCAGGCGACCGAAGTATTAAGCGCGGAGGAGAAAGCTGTCATTCTTGACAAAGCGCTATACAACCGGGATCTGCTCGCGGATATTATTAGCGATGGGCAAGCGGAGGGTACGATCGTTGAAGGCGACTCCATTGAACTTGCAACGTTATTGCTGTCGTTGTTTCAAGGCACGTCCATTTGGGGTTACCGCGGCTTCGGCGAACCTTCCGATCAGGCTGTCGATAGGATGTTGCGGCTTGTAATTAGATAGTTAACTATACAGGTTGGAATAATCGGAAAATAATGGTTGACAGCAAAAATCGCAGCTGATAATATCAGAATCACCAAATGACAAATTGATTGATTTATCAGTTTGTTGAATGAAGAGATAAAAGAATCGACTGGTCTACCGGAGATTCGATCGCATAACGTTCCGCCTGGTCACGGGGGAGGTTATGGGTCGGATCTTTTTTTATTCTCTAATTCCGATTAAGTTGGTGTGTTAACTAGAAATTTAAACGGGGAGATGGAACTTATGAAAAGAAGCAAGTTGCGAACGCTCACGATCACGGCAATATCGGTCATCACGCTAGTTGCGGTGATGGCCGGCTGCGGCGGCAAGGAGTCGAAGGGGGCGAAAGGTTCCGATGCAGCAGCTAACGAAGGTGCGGCAGAGAGACCGCATGTGACGGTCAACGTTGCGATTAACGGCGGTTTAACGCCTCTCCTGCTAGCTAGGGAAAAGGGCTGGCTCGAGGAAGAATTCAAGACGGTAAACGCCGATGTCAAATGGAGCGAATTCCAGAGCGGTCCGCCGCTGCTCGAGTCGCTGGCATCCAAGCGCGTAGATCTGTCCTTCCTGGGGGATGGCGCTACGATCTCTGGGTTATCGGCCAACCTTCCGTTCGAAGTGATTGCCCTTCTAAGCGACGGCAAGCTGTCGAATTCGATTATTACCCCAAAAGACAAAGGCATCGCGAAGGTTGAAGATTTGAAAGGCAAGTCGGTTGCGGTGGCCAAAGGCACAACGGCACATGTATTCCTGCTGAAGGTGCTGGAGAAATACGGGCTAAGCGATAAGGACGTGAATCTTATTGCCCTGCAGCCGGAGGATGCGCTGCCAGCCTTTGAGACCGGCAAGGTAGACGCGTGGGTAACTTGGGATCCTTATACGACGAAGGAAACGGCATCGGGCAAAGCGACGGTTATTGCGGGTTCGAATGAGGGGATTGCAGCACCGGTATCGGCTATTGCCAGAACGGATTTTGCGAAGAGTAATCCGGAGCTTGTAACGGCGTTCCTGAAGGTATACAAGCAAGCGATCGATTGGCAGAACGCCAATACCGACGAAGCGGTGAAGATTTACTCCGACCTCAAAAAGATCGATGCAGGCGTGGTGAAAGCCCTGCTTGCCAGCTCTGCCCCAAGCCTTCGCGCTTATACCCAAGAAGAGTTGGATGCCCAGCAGAAGTCGGCGGAGCTCTTGCTCGGCAACGGCTTCATTAAGAATAAGATTAGCTTCCAGGATCACGTTGTAACTAGTTATCTTGAGAAGCTGTCCCAATAAACCATTTAAATTAGAAGGAGCGATTATGATGACTCAATTAACGGTAGACACATCTCGCCAATTCGATCTTTTTGCGAAACGCACGATTCAAGGAGGACCGCGTTACTTGCAGCGGCTGGCGGAAGGACTAGAAGACCGCACCTATACCTTGTTTACGCTAAAGCCGCTTGGACCGGTTATCGGGGCGGAGATTGAAGGCGTAGACCTCCGCGAGCAAGTATCTCCCGAGGTAAAGGCCGAGCTGCACCGTGCCTTGCTGGAGTGGAAGGCGTTATTTTTCCGCAACCAGGACATTACGAGCGAGCAACAACTGAACTTCGCTAAGCAATGGGGAGAGCTGGAGAATCATCCGTTCCTGCCAAAAGGCGCGGCGGCTGAAATTACCCGGTTCGAGAAGGATGCCAACATGAAGGGACAGGAGAATAACTGGCATTCGGATGTTAGCTGGCGTCTTGAGCCATCCCTTGGCGCTGTGCTCCGCTTGTCCGAAGTTCCGCCGCAAGGCGGAGATACGCTCTGGGCGGACATGGGCGCCGCTTACGATAACCTGCCTGAAGAGGTGAAGAGCCGAATTGACGGTTTGACGGCTATTCATGATTTTACGCCGACATTTGGCCGTAATATGCCGCCTGAGCTGCTCGCTCAGAAGCAAGCGGAATTCCCTGCAGCCGAGCATCCAATCGTACGCACGCATCCGGAGACGGGGCGCAAGACGTTGTTCGTTAATGCAGTATTTACGACGCGAGTCGTTGGATTAGATGAGGAAGAAGGAGAGAAGTTGCTCCAGTATCTGTTCCGCCAAGCGGAAATTCCGGAGTATCAAGTACGCTTCCGTTGGGAGAAAAACTCCATCGCCCTGTGGGATAACCGGGCAACCCAGCATTATGCTTCATCCGATTATTATCCGAACCGCCGCGTTGCTGAACGGATTTCGATTATTGGCGATCGTCCCTATTAATTATATACTTAGGGCAGGCCTTACCTGATCATAGCGTTCTAAAAAGGAGAGGAAGCACTTGCCTGCAGCAACATGGATTCAGCATTCCGTTATTTTTACGTTAAAACATGCCGATGGTTCAGAGCTTGAAAGCAAGTTTCTGGAGGACGGCAAAGCTATTCTTAGTTCTATACCGGTTGTTCAGCAGTTCCGGGTATTCCGTCAAGTTAGTCCGAAAAACGACTACAAATTCGGATTTTCGATGGAGTTTGCGGGCCAAGCGGCTTATGAGGCTTATAATGCTCATCCGCTGCACGCCGCTTTCGTAGCGGAGCGTTGGGAGAAGGAAGTAGAAGCCTTTCTCGAGATTGATTATACCGAAGTGTAAAACAATAGGAGGGTATCTCCCAAGTAGCCGATTGGCCGGCGGGAGATACCCTCTTTTTGCGATGGATTTATGCATCAAAAGAAAACGACGCGATGTTCATGACAAGCACGTATTTAGTCTGATTCAAATCGGTCGTCAAGGTGAGGTAAGTAGGATCAAAAGCCGTTAGATAACCCTGTACTTCGCCGGCGGCGGTCGATACGGTCATTAGCTGGCCCTTGTGACGGGTCATCAGGGAATAGAGGGTTGATCCGGGCGTAATGAGATGCGAGACGGATGGCGTTGTCATTAGAATCATTCCTTTCTAATTGGAAGGATTGACTATGTATATTATAAGTATCCGCTTACAAGTAAAAACGGAACCAGTTTTTTGCTAGGGTTGTCCGAATGTCAAATATAGGCCTATAATGGAGCGGGAATGTTCAATCTTTTAAAGTTTAATTCGCTTATGACTATGGGAGGTCATTATTCATGAAGAAGCTGAAAGTTCTTGGGCAATTAACGGAGGCGGGTGTCGTTGCGGTTCTGCGCGCGGATTCGCCGGAGGAAGTCGCCGAGATGGCGCGCCATGCCATTAAAGGCGGAATTAAAGCGATCGAAATTACGATGACAGTGCCGTTTGCGCTTCGCGCGATCGAGCAGCTGGCGAAAGAGTATTCGAGCTCGGTATCTCCTGATTCGGACAACTTCGCAATCATTGGCGTAGGTACGGTTCTTGATCCGGAGACGGCTCGCGCGGCAATTATGGCTGGTGCGGAATTTGTGGTAGCGCCTGCTTTTAACCCGGATACGATTAAGCTTTGCAACCGTTACGCGATTCCGGTTATGCCGGGAACGATGACGATTCATGAAATTCAAAGCGCGCTTGAGCTGGGCGTTGACGTAGTGAAGCTGTTCCCTGGCAACTTGTTCTCGCCAAGCATTATTCCGTCGATCAAAGGTCCGCTTCCGCAAGCGAACATTATGCCGACGGGCGGCGTATCGCTCTCCAATCTGAAGGATTGGATCAAAGCTGGCGCGGTGGCCGTGGGAATCGGTTCCGACCTGACGAAGGATGCGGTGGCAACGGGCGACTTCTCGCTGATCGAGCAAAAAGCAAACGCATATATGGAAGCCTATCGCGCGGCGAAAGGCCTGTAAGTTTAAGAAGCGTCCTGTGTGGGGGAGAAGGAGAATTCCCTTGCACAGGGCGTTTTGTGCGTGCCAGGCAAGGAATTATGCCGCCCCGGCATGGATATGAAACGGTAATCGTATTGAAATGACCGGGTGATTTTGTATAAAGTAGTACTATGTGCATGTAAACATGAAGGAGGCCGTTTAAGAGCATGGAATACCGGATTGAGAAAGATACAATGGGCGAGATCAAAGTAGCTGCGGACAGAATGTGGGGAGCTCAAACCCAGCGCAGCCTTCAGAACTTCAAAATCAGCGGCGAGAAAATGCCGATTCAAGTCGTATACGCGATGGCAATTATCAAGAAAGCTGCGGCTAACGCAAACCTGAAGCTGGGCAAGCTCGAGGCGGAGAAAGCCGGCGTAATCGGCGAAGCGGTTGACGAGATTGTGGCTGGAAAGTGGGACGAGCATTTCCCTCTTGTCGTATGGCAGACAGGCAGCGGCACGCAAACGAACATGAACGTGAACGAAGTGGTTGCTCACCGCGCGAACCAGCTGCTTGCCGAACGCGGCAGCGAAGCCCGCATTCACCCGAACGACGACGTAAACCGTTCCCAAAGCTCGAACGATACGTTCCCTGCAGCTCTTCACATCGCTGGCGTTATTGATGTAGAGGATAAGCTGATCCCGGCAATCGATGTGCTTGCGGGTACATTCGTTGAAAAAATGGAGAAGTTCGATAACATCGTGAAAATCGGCAGAACGCATCTGCAGGATGCTACGCCAATTACGCTAGGCCAAGAAATCAGCGGCTGGCATGCGATGCTCGAGAAAACGCGCGCGATGCTGATTCAAAGCATTGACACGATGCGCGAACTGGCGCTTGGCGGTACGGCGGTTGGTACAGGCCTTAACGCTCATCCGGACTTTGCGGTGAAAGTAGCGGAAGAAGTAACGGCTCTCACTGGCAAAACGTTCATTACGGCTCCAAATAAATTCCACTCGCTGACAAGCCATGACCAAATCGTGTACGCGCATGGCGCGGTCAAAGCGCTCGCGGCGGATTTGATGAAGATCGCCAACGACGTGCGTTGGCTCGCAAGCGGTCCTCGTTGCGGCATTGGCGAGATTACGATTCCGGAGAACGAGCCGGGCAGCTCGATCATGCCGGGTAAAGTTAACCCTACGCAAAGCGAAGCGTTGACGATGGCAGCTTGCCAAGTATTCGGCAACGACGCGACAATCGGTTTTGCGGCAAGCCAAGGCAACTTCGAGCTTAACGTGTTCAAGCCGGTTATTATCTACAACTTCCTGCAATCCGTTGCTCTGATGGCGGACGGCATGATTTCGTTCAACGACAACTGTGCGATCGGCATCGAGCCAAACGAAGCGGTAATCAAGCGCAACCTCGAGCAATCGCTTATGCTCGTAACGGCGCTGAACCCGTACATCGGTTACGAGAACGCGGCGGCAATCGCGAAAAACGCGCACAAACAAGGACTGACGCTGAAAGAATCCGCGATCGCAAGCGGTCTCCTCACTTCGGAACAGTTCGACGAATACGTGAAGCCGGAAGCAATGGTTGGCAAACATTAATAGATGAAGAGGCCCCGGGGGTTCCCGGGGCTTGTTTTTTTGTGCGGACCGTCGGCAGTTAGTTGGTCCTAACGATGCGCGGCATCGTTAAGAGGAGAGCAAAGTTGGCGAAATGAGCTGATTGGGCCATTGTCAGCATGAGGCGAAACCGGTGAGCATACTTGTTGCTCAGGCATTGCGCCCTTGGTGCCAGCAGACGGCGGAATATGGTATGATACGGATGGCAGCTGCCGCAAGCGGGCAGGTGCACTTTTGGATGTAAAGTAGGGTACCTTCTTATGCATTTATTATCGGTTGAACATATAACAAAAAGCTATGGCGAGAAAATGCTGTTCGAGGACGTGACCTTTGGCGTCGAAGACGGCGATAAGATTGGCATTATCGGCGTAAACGGAACGGGGAAGTCGACGTTCCTGAAGGTCATCGCAGGATTTGAGCCTGCCGATTCCGGCAGCGTCTCGATTGGCAACCGCGTCGTTGTCCGGATGCTCGCGCAGGACCCGGCCTTCGCGCCCGGCGAGACGGCGCTCGAGCATGTGCTTGGCGGCGATTCGCCTCAGCTTCGTGCCGTGCGCGAATACGCGGCGGCCCTGGAAGCGCTTGAGCTGAAGCCAAGCGACGAGTCGCTGCAGGAGCGGCTGATCAAAGCGAATCAGAAGATGGACGAGTTTGACGCATGGACGCTGGAAAGCGAAGCAAAGACGGCGCTTGGCCGGCTTGGCATTCAGAACTTCAATGATAAGGTGGAGACATTCTCAGGCGGACAGCGGAAGCGCGTGGCGATGGCCGCGGCGCTGCTCCAGCCTTCGGATATTCTTATCCTGGACGAGCCTACCAACCATATTGATAACGAGTCCGTCGCATGGCTGGAAAGCATGCTGCAGAAGCGCAAAGGCGCTTTGCTTATGATTACCCATGATCGTTACTTCCTAGACCGGGTGAGCAACCGCGTTATTGAGCTGGATAAAGGCCGCGCGTTTTTCTATCAGGCGAACTACAGCCGCTTCCTTGAGCTGAAGGTGGAGCGCGAGGAGCGGGAAGCCGCCTCCGAGGACAAGCGCCAGAATCTGCTGCGCAATGAGCTGGCCTGGATTCGGCGCGGAGCGAAAGCCCGGACGACCAAGCAGAAAGCACGGATTGATCGGTTCGAAACTCTCAAGGCGCAAGCGCCTAAACAAGCGGGCGGCAAGATGGACGTATCTGTTGCATCAACGCGATTGGGCAAAAAGATCGTAGAAATCGAGTCGGTTGGCAAAAAGTTCGGCGACCGCACGCTGATCCGCGATTTCAGCTATATCGCCGTGCCGGAAGACCGCGTCGGCATCGTTGGCCGAAACGGCGAAGGCAAATCTACTTTGCTGAAGCTGATTGCGGACAAGCTGCAGCCAGACGAAGGCAAGATCGAGCGTGGCCTAACGGTTAAGCTGGGCTGGTTCTCTCAGGAGCATGAAGAGATGGACGAATCGCTTCGCGTCATTGAGTATATTCGCGAAGGGGCGGAGCAGGTGAAGACGGCTGACGGCACCACGATCTCCGCGGGCCAAATGCTGGAGCGGTTTCTGTTCCCGCCTGCAATGCAGTGGTCGATTATCGGCAAGTTGTCCGGCGGCGAGAAGCGGCGTCTTCAATTGCTGCGCGTCTTGATGAATGCGCCAAACGTGCTGCTGCTCGACGAGCCTACTAATGATCTGGACATCGCGACACTATCGGTGCTCGAGGACTATCTCGACGACTTCCCTGGCGTTGTTTTTGTAGTCTCCCATGATCGGTATTTCCTTGACCGTACGGTAGACAAAATCTTAGCGTTTGAAGGCAACGGCGTGATCACGCAGCATGTCGGCAACTACACCGAATACCAGGAGTACGTTGAGAAGTTTGGCGTCGCTTCGAATTCGGCAGGAACTGCTACCGGAAACGGCAAGCCTGCTCAGGCGGCCGTGAAGCCGGCAGCGGATTCTCCAGCGGCAGTGGAACGTTTGCGCATGTCTTACAAGGATCAGAAGGATTACGAGCAGATTGACGGCTGGATCGAGAAAGCGGAAGCGCAGCTGGCTGCCGTTACGGAGAAGATGAATAACGCCGGCAGCGATTCTGCTCTATTGCAGCAATTAGTTGATGAGCAGCAGCAATTGGAGACAAAGCTCGAGGAGCTAATGGACCGTTGGGCGGAATTAAATGAACTGGCCGAGAAGATCGCGGCGCAGAAAAAATAGGATAAGCTAATGCTCAAAGGAGGACTACACATGGCAAACGATATTCGCAACATTTATTGCATCGGCCGGAATTACCGGCTGCATGCGCTTGAACTTGGCAACGAGGTACCGGAGGAGCCGCTAGTCTTCACGAAACCTTCTCATGCGGTAGTCCCGATGAACGGTAACGCAGTGGAAATTCCGGGCGGACGCGGGGAAGTGCATTTCGAGCTGGAGCTGGTGCTTCGTATCGCTCGACCGCTGGAACCGGGTATGTCGCCGGATGAGATTATCGATGGCTTGGCACTTGGGCTTGACCTGACGCTGCGCGACGTGCAAAGCAAGCTGAAGGCCAAAGGCCAGCCTTGGCTTGATGCCAAAGGCTTCAAGGCTTCCGCGCCAATTGGCGAGTGGATGGCTTATCCTGGCGAGGAAGGGCTGAAAGCTTTTGATTTTGCCCTGATTCGCAATGGCGAGCAAGCGCAGCTTGGCAACTCGCGGGATATGTTGTTTAGCATTTCCGAGTTGGTGCGCCATATAGACTCGCGTTACGGACTTGGCGCCGGCGACATCATCTTTACCGGTACGCCTGCAGGCGTAGCGGCGCTGCATGACGGCGATGTGCTTGAGGCATTGTGGAACGGTGAACGAGCAGCAAGCTGCACGGTGAAATTGGTTTAATCTCATAGTAAGTTTGAATTTAGGCTGCCGACGTAACGTCGACAGTCTTTTTTTGCCTCTGAAGTTTAAATTAAGTTTAAATTCGCCGGTTATGATGTTCACAGATGAACGAAATAGAGAGGTGTTAATGTGAAAGCGAAAGAAAATAGCAAGACGCTTATTCTGATCGGGCTGCTGCTTGGTCTTATATTTGCCGAAATGGATGAGACTGTGGTCTCAACGGCGATGCCGACCATTATTCGAGAATTGCACGGGTTATCCCTGTACGGCTGGGTAGCCGGCGTATATATGCTGGCGATGACGGTAGCCATGCCTATTCTAGGCAGACTTGCGGACGTGTTTGGCAGGAAAAAAATATATATGAGCTGCATGGCCCTGTTCTGTCTAGGTTCCATCGTGTGCGGCTCCGCTGATTCCATGGCCCAGCTGCTTATTGGCCGAGGTATTCAAGGGATCGGCGCCGGCGGGTTGATGCCGATTGCGCTTGTTATTATTGGGGAGTCGTTCCCGCTTGAACAACGCGCGAAAGTGCAAAGTCTCATTGGTCCGCTTATGATATTGCCGCAGCTGATTGGCCCAACCATCGGCGGTTATTTTGTCGGCAATCTGAATTGGCATTGGTTGTTCCTGATTAATATTCCTGTAGCTGTCATTGCGGTTGCCTTCTTGTTCAAAGGACTACACGAGTCCAGAGGAGAAGAGAAGCATACCATTGACTGGGCCGGTGCGGGCACGCTTGTTGCGGCATTGCTGTCCTTCCTGATCGCACCTGTATTAATTGATAATCAAGGATTAAGCTGGTCGTCCCCGCTTATTATTGGCCTGCTCGCGTTATCCGCTTTGCTAATCGTATTGTTTATAAGGATCGAGTCCAGAGCTAAGGAGCCTATCATTCCGCTCCACTTGTTCCGCAACCGAAATGTCGTTGTATTGTCGCTTCTCGTCTTTACGTTAATGCTGGGACTGATGGGCGGTATCGCAACGTTCCCGTTTTTCGCGCAAAACGTAATGGGACTAACGCCAACGCAGGCCGGTTATCTGATGTTCGCGTTTATGGCCGGAGCTATTCCGTCCAGTATCGTTAACGGGTTCCTGATTACCCGGGTAGCTTACCGTAACTTGTTTATTACTTGCTTTGTATTGCCGCTAGTAGGGATCTTTATGCTCACGCAGCTTGCCGTAGGCACAACTCCTCTGTTTGTTATTATTGCCTTCTTCGTAATGGGATTAGGCATCGGGGCGTTGTTTGGCGGAGATAATCTGATCGTGCAGGAGTCGGTACAGAAGGAACATAGCGGGGTAGCGCTAGGTACGGTTCAACTGTTCCAATCGCTTGGAGCTACGGTTGGTCTCAGCGTATTCGGCAGCGTTCTTGCCAAGAGCATCAAAGACGGCATTAATGGCTTATCGAGCGGAATGGATCCGGCGACCGTCGATTCGATTAAAACGGGCGGCATTCCAACCGGCTTGCCATCCGATCTCGTGCTGAAGATTCAGACGGTATTTGCGAATTCTTTTGACCACATCTTTGTAATTGCTCTCGGATTTGCCATCGTATCCTTCGTAATTACCTGGTTCTTGAAGAAGGAAGTGCTCACGAAGCGCGAGGAGAATGAAGTTGACGCGGCCGCATAGGCTAGCATAATAGATGACATGAAAACACCCCTGCTAAAGGCCAAACGGTTGGCTTAAGCGGGGGTGTTTGTGCTTGAGAGATTAAGCATTAAAGGCGGTCAACATCCACACGTGTTTCTCGAGAGTGGTATGAATCGCCAGCAGCATGTCGGCGGTTGTCTCGTCGCCAGCGCCTTGCGCAATTTCCATGCCTTCTTTCAGTTCGCCGATGACGGTTGAGAAATCGGCGATCAGAACCTCGACCATTTGATGAGCCGATTCGTTGCCGGACGCTTCCTTGATGCTCGCGATGTTAAGATACTCCGCCATCGTAGCGACGGGGGCGCCTTTTAACGCAAGCAGCCGCTCGGCAAGCTCGTCGACATGGAGCGCCGCTTCCTCGTAGAACTCCTGAAATTTCACATGCAAAGTGAAAAACTGCGTTCCTTTTACATACCAATGGTAATTATGCAATTTGATGTAGAGAATGCTCCAGTTCGCAATTTGTTTATTGAGAACGTCGTTTGTTTGAGTCATCGGTTCCTCATTCCTTTCCTACGCGATAGTGTGCGCGAAGGAAAGGCTTCGCATGCGTGCGAATAGCAGGCAAAAAGCCTGCTGCAGCCAGGCCGGGGCTGCAGCAGTAGTTTGAGATTGGCCGCTGGCGGGTAAATAGGCGGGAAGTGATTGAACGTGTTGGAAAAGCGGTAAACTAGATGTCTGTGGCGAATAGAGATTATAAATAGCTCTTGTTGGGGGAGGTGCGACGGTTTGAACACAAAATCATTAAGAATTGCAACGCTAGCGGTGTTCCTTATTAATATTGTCCTTATCTTTCTCGTTGATCTGTTCACGATTGAGATGCTGCCGGACAAAGCCATCTCGGGCAACGGTAATCCTGCGGTTATCCTTTGGTTCATCGAGCTGCCGATGTATTTGTTGCTATTGGCCGGTATAGCTTTAATCGTGCATAGAGAGCGGTATCTCATGCACCACAATAGGGCCAGGATCTCCATTATCCTGCTTGTTTTGCTCGCGGTGTCGATCCTGCTTCAGGTGGATAAAGCGCAAAGGATCCATGATCAGATTGATGGCCTCATTGATGAGTTTGGCTGGCTGAATCAGTACACCAACACGATATACATCAACTTTTACTCGTTCCTAAGCGGCATACTGCTCATGCTCTTCATTCAATCCGTCATTACGCTAATCCGCTATCGATTCAATCAAACCCGGTAAGCAGAAGGACTAACGCCCGTTACTTTCTTAAACACGTTGCAGAAATAGCTCTGGTCTTCGTATCCGACGAGCTCCGAGATGCGCGCGATCTTTAGCGTCGTCGTCTTGAGCAGCTCCTTCGACCGTTCGATGCGCACCCGCGTTACATAATCGTTGTAGCTGCTGCCAACGATATGCTTGAACCGCTTCGAGAAATAATTGGGATGGATGTAGTACGTATCGCTAACCCATTGCAGAGACAATTCTTCTTCGTAATGCTGCTGCACATACTGTTGCACGCTTTCGATAATATCGTCGCAAGAGCGCTCGGAGCCGCCATTAAGAACATGGCTTAGCCGCTCGAGCTGCTGCTTGATAACTTGCATGATATCTCGCCAGTCCGTAAAGTTCTCAAGACTTGCGATTGGCGTGCCGAGATTCCAGTTCGGCAGCTCGATAGCCGTCTTGGCCGCATGTTTCCGGAGGATATGAACGATCTCGGTATACAGATATTCCATGTGGTCATACCTCGCGTCCGGCGACTCGGCAAGCGTATGGAACAGCTGCGTGGCATAATCGAGGAATTCGCGGTGTTGCCCATCCGCAAGCAAAGCCGTTAAACTGCGTTCTGCTTGTTGAAGGAGCGGAAACACGGCTGCCGAAGGCGAATGGTTCGCCACATCCGTATAGACATGGCCGCCGCCGAACAGCAGTCTGTTTTGCAGCGCTTTCCTTGCTTCAAGGCTAGAGAGCCTAAGCTGCGTCAGTTCTTTTTTTGCGCCGCCCACCCCAATGGATACGATGAGTCCTAGATGCTGGCCGATCCATTTGACCGTCTGCGTTAACGTGTCGACAATGGTTCCCGGATCGAGGGGACTCGTTCTGGAGGCGAGGAACACGACAATCTCCTCGGAGTGGTAAGCGTGTTTGAACGCAATCGCTTCGACGGGGAGCGCGGCAAGCGCGTTCTCAATACTGTTCTGGACGGCGAACCGGGCGAGGGGCTCCTCGTTCTCCTTGAAGCGGGAAGTCTCGATGCGGTAGACGATCCGTACGGAAACGGAAGCGAACGAGTTGCTTCGAACGAATTCCAAGGGGAGTCCGTCCATCGGCGAATCCTGCTCCGAAATAAGATGCGTAAGCTGGAAATCCAGCGGCTGCAAATGGCTCTGGCGGATCATTTTGTCCAGCGCATGCAGCTTGGAACGCTCTTCCTCCTGTTGCCTCTCCATCTGCAGCTCCTCCACTAAACCGGCAAGAAGCACGTGCAGCTTTTCCTTGTCGATCGGCTTCAGCAAATAGTCTTTGACATGATTCAGCAGCGCTTCGCGAACATATTCGAATTCATTGAATCCGCTAATGATGACGAATTTCGCATTCGGGCAAACGACCCGGGCCTGATTAATGAACTGAAGTCCGTCCATGCCTGGCATTCTCACATCGGTGAGGATAATATCGGGCTGGCAGCTCACCAGCTGGAACATCGCTTCAAATCCGTCGCCGGCTTCCCCGGCCAGCGTAAGGCTAAGCCTATTCCAATCGATCTTGCGAATTAGCCCTTCGCGCAAGAGCGGTTCGTCTTCCACAATAAGTACCTTCAACCGATCCATCCCCTTATGCCGTTCGCTTCGGCAGCTCGAAATAAATCCTTGTGCCTGCACCCGGCTGACTATAGATTTCCACCCGCGGGTCGTTGTCGTAATACATTTGAATGCGTTTGAATACGTTCGCTAATCCGATCATGGTTCGAGGCGAGGATTGCCGGGACACGATATCGTTCGAGTTGCTTAATTTACGGTGAAAAAGCTCGATCATGGCAGGATCCATGCCAACTCCGTTATCTTCAATGACGATTTTCAAAGTGGATTCATCCAAGTTGCTTAAGCGGACGAGAACCGTCTTATTGCCGACTTTTTGCTCCAGACCGTGAATGATGGCATTCTCAACCAAAGGCTGGATGAGGAACTTCGGTACGATGATGTCCTCAAGGCCGGGCTCAACCTCAATCTCGTAAGTGAACAGCTTGGAGAACCGAATCTGGTAGATGGACAAATATTGATGAAGATGCGTAATTTCTTCCTGAACGGTAGCCAGGCTGCCGCCATTCAAGTTGTAGCGAAGCATGTTGCCGAGGGCGATACAGATAAAAGAAACCCGTTCATCCCCGTCGATCGATGAAATGCTGTCGATTGTGCTTAGCGTATTGTAGAGGAAATGAGGGTTGATTTGCGTTTGCAGCGCTTTAATCTCCGCCTCTTTTTTAAGCAGCTCGGTTTCGTATACTTTGGAAATCAGCGAGCTAATTTCGGCAGTCATTTTATTGAAACTATGCTGAATCGTAGACAATTCGTCTTTGCCTTTTACTTCAATCGCAGCCCGGAAATCGCCCATCTCTACTTGCTTCATCTTTTTGTTCAGCTCTTTGAGCGGCCTTGTGACGCCAGCGGCGATGAGGGATGCAAGCAACATGGCAATTACAAAGCTGATCATGGCAATGAAGATAAGCGTATGGCGGAAGGAGGTGACCTTCTCCAGCACCTGATCCATCGGAACGCTGCCGATCATGATCCAGTCGCCGGCGTTAAGCCTTTCATAGAAACCTATGTACGTTTTATCCCGGTTCTCGTACCGGAAGTTGACGTACTCATTTGATTGTGGCGCTTGCTTGTAAGCCGTAAACAAAGGACTGCCGGCAATGGACATGCCGATCTCCTCTTTGTTTTCCGTAAAAATAATCCGGCCGGATCGGTCTGCGATGTAATATTTGCTGGCGTCGCTTTTTTGAGGTTTAGGAAAAATGTTGTCCAGCACGCCGGGGGCTATATCAATCTTGATATAGCCGATCGGATGCTGTTCATTCATCGTAATGCGCTTGAGCAGCTGAATATAGCTTACCGATTGGACCGGCGTAACGGTCGTGCTGATTGTCGTATGGGAAACCGTCCAGAAGGGGAAGCCGTCCATCTCCGATGCTTTGTCGAACAGGGCCGCTTGTTCTTTATCCAGCAGGGCTTTGACATTCTGATTGTAATAATAGTAGCTGGACATTTGCTGGCCGTCCAAGCGGGTGATGGCAATGAACGATATAAGAGGATTTTGTACTTTTTGGGAGATTAGACGGTTGCGGTAATATTGCTCGTTATCCGTATCGGCGGGCCCATCCAAAAACTTCTGCAGGGAGGTGTCGCTGAAATAGCTGTAGCCAATGCTGGAGATCGTCTTGAAATGGAGATCAAGCGTGTCGACCGTTTGCGTAGTCATCTTCTCAAGGCTTTGCAGCGTGGATGCTTCGAGCTCGCGGCTCATCATCCGGTTATAGGAGTAGCCCATAATGATCGCCGTTAGGCTGACGACGATGAAGAAGGAGAGAATCATTTTATTGCGGAACTGCATATTCTCCCCTCCCCAGAATGAAAATATCCGTTTTTGTAACCGCTTACTGCAGTTATTCGATAACGCGGGTCGTTTTCCTTTTTCTAGGAGGACAATGATCCGGGTTTATGCTTAAAATATTCCTAATAGGAGGTTAAGATTTTACATAGAAAGCGCTACCATTTTAAGCCTATACTGGACTTGTAAATCCGATATCCATTCGAGGAGGGCATTCCTTTGAAGAACAGGCGGCAGTTCGGAACTTGGTCAAGTTTGACAATTGTTCTTGTCTTAATGCTATTGGTGTCCGCATGCAGTGGGGGTAATGGCAACAACACGACAAACGTATCTGATCCTACGAATGACTCTTCAAGCACGAATGCGGCGACAAACAACGCCGGGACCGACAATGCGGAAGCAACGGCGGACAACACGACATCAAGCGGCGGAACGGTCGAGATTACGGTATGGGATCAGCCGAATCCGGATGACACGATGAAATCCATCAAAGAAGAAGTTTATGCCGATTTCGAAGCGGCGAACCCCAATATTAAAGTCAAACACGAATTAATGCCGCAAGGCACCAATGACCGCGAAGTATTCGTAACGGCGATGGCGGGCGGCAACGGTCCGGATGCTTACCATTCGGCTCACTTCCCGATTATCGCGGACTGGGTGGGCCAAGGTCTTGCGCTTGATCTGACGCCTTACTGGGACAGCTACGCGGACAAAGATAAATTTATCCCTTCCTCGATGGAAGCGGGCACGATTGACGGTAAAGTCTATGGCGTTCCTCATGATATGTATGTAACCGGCTTGTTCTGGAACAAAAAAATGTTCGAAGAAGCAGGGCTCGACCGCGATACGCCTCCGGCGAACTGGGATCAGCTCGTTGAATTCGGCAAAAAGCTGTCCGATCCGGCTAAGAAGCAATACGGGATTACGCTGCTTGGCATGGAATGGGCGGACTGGTGGTTTGAATATTACGTCTGGCAGGCAGGCGGCGACCTAACGCATGTCAATCCGGACGGCACCGTTCAATTGGCTTTTACGGAAGAGCCTTCCGTAACGGCGCTGCAATTCTATAAAGATCTGAAGTGGACGAACAAAATCGTGCAAAACAACGTGCTCCAAAGCTACCAGGACAACATGAACGATATTTTCCAAGGCCGCGCGGCGATGTCCAATGCTGCTTCCGGCGGGTTTGGCGATTATGTTGCGCAAGGGATGGACTTGAACGACGTTGGTTTTGCTCCTTACCCGGTAGGTCCAAGCGGCAAAGGTCCGGGTCAAATCGGCGGCGCTTATTGGATCATCAATCCGAAGACGACCAAAGAAAAACAAGACGCGGCTTGGAAATACATCACCTATATTAACTCCAAAGAAGTAGCCGAGAAGTACCTCCAATTCCAGCAAGAAAACGGCATCTTCCCGAACCTGCTGTCCGTTCGCACCGATGTGGATCCTTCTCAATTCGCGAAAGACATTTCGCCTGAGCTTGTGGCGGCCGTGAACAAAGCGGCATCCGACACGCATCTGGAATATTTCCTGAAGGAACGTCTGACTCCATATGTGGTCAAAGCGGTTCAAAAGGCGCTGACGGACGAGAAATCCGATCCGAAGCAGCTTCTCCAGGAAGCACAGGATGCGGCGCAAAAAGAAGTGGTTGATGCGTATAACGCATCCGTGAAGAAATAGTAATCTCGAATGAAGGCGGAGCCGATAAGCGGGCATGTTCACGCCGTGAGCTGCTCCGCCTGCCATTTGGAGAGGAGGCGTCAAACCGTTGAAAGCAGCCACCCAAGGCCCTAAACCTCAGTTGCATGCACGGGTTAAACCCCGGTTTAAGATTTCGTGGACAGCGATAACTTTCCTCACTCCCGCAATCCTATGTTTTGTATTGTTCAAGTACTACCCGCTAATTCAGGCGGTGTATATGAGCTTTTTCGATTACAAAGTCATCAACCCGCCGGGCAAATTCGTCTGGCTGGATAACTATAAGTATCTCATCGATTCGAGCGAGTTCTGGAATGCTTTTCGCAATACGTTTGCGTTCTTCTTTATCTATTTCATACTCACGTTCTGGGTGCCGATCGTTCAGGCGGTGCTGCTCAATGAGATTAAGTTTGCGAGCAAGACATTAAGGTCCTTGTATTTACTGCCTACCGCGGTTCCGGCGGTTGCCGGTTACCTGCTGTGGAAGTGGCTTTATAATCCGGATTACGGTTTATTGAACTATCTGCTTCATTTCATCGGACT
This sequence comes from Paenibacillus glycanilyticus, assembly GCF_030161375.1. Taxonomy (GTDB): domain Bacteria; phylum Bacillota; class Bacilli; order Paenibacillales; family Paenibacillaceae; genus Pristimantibacillus; species Pristimantibacillus glycanilyticus_B. Next base: position 69,261 of record NZ_BSSQ01000018.1, on the reverse strand, counting down.
AGGCCCGTATGGCTGGTTGAATGACCCGGCCATGGCCAAGTGGTCCATCGTGCTGCCAGGCGTATTCGCGACCGGGATGGGGATGCTCATCTACTATTCCGCGCTGCAGGGCATTCCAAGCGAAAATATCGAAGCGGCCAAAATCGACGGTGCCGGTCCATGGCGCCGGATGCGCTCGATCGTGTTCCCGAGCCTCAAATTCGTTATCGGCATTCAATTTATATCGTTCATATGCGGCGTATTCTTAACGTTCGACCCGATGTACATTATGACGGGCGGCGGCCCGGCGAGCAGCACGCGGACGCTGTCGATGCTTGTCTTCAACAGCTCCTTCAAGGAATTCCGCTTTGGGGTGGCCGGCTCGATCTCGTTCGTCATGTTTGTCATTATCGCCTTCATTACTTATTTGCAAATCAAATTAACGAACAAGGATTGACGGTTCGGTTGCCTTCAATATGCAAGCAGGAAGGAGCATCTCATGGCTGGACGCGGACGTATTAAGGAGAAAGGTTCATTATCGGTCAAAATCGTCTCTTATTCGGTGGCTGCCTTTTTTATTCTGGCATCCATCGTACCGTTGTTCTGGATGGTCAGCTCATCGATGAAAGACAACATTACCATCTATAAGTTTCCGCCAACATGGTTGCCGGAAGTACCAAAGACCGTCAACGTGACGCTGAATTATGACGGTACGGATGATCTGAAGAAAGAAGATTATGAGCTTGATGCGATGGAAGCGATCTGGTTCACCTGGAAACGCATGCAGAATGAAGCTGTTGGCGCGATGAAGGTAACAGGCGTGAAGGACGGCGAAGTCGTCTACAAAGCGTCGATGCCTTCCTACAAGTTTACGGTAGGACGCTCCGAGATTGTCCCAACGATGATCGCAACCCATGCCACGATGAAAAATAAGCTGCAGAAGATTCGCGACAACAAGTATACGGCTTTCACATTTTTAGGCGAAGGCGACAAATATAGCGGCGAAACGACGATTCGCCCAGAGCTGCCGCAGCAGGCGGCTAACGCTTTGAAATGGCTGTCCGAGTCCAAAGTGGTTAAGGGCAAGGTGCAAACGATTGATGAAATTAGCGATTGGAAACGCCTCTTCGACAACTACATCGTGTTATGGGAAATGACGGGCGGCGTGGACAGCAAGTCGGGTACGGTATCGTACGGCTTCCCGCATTTCTTGCTGAATAGCGTTCTGGTTACCGGCATAACCATTATTCTTCAGCTCATTATCGGGGGGACGGCAGGTTACGCGCTTGCGCATCTATTGCGCAGCAAAACAAGCGGCTGGTTGACGTTGTTTTTCGTAGCGACGATTATGATTCCCGAAATTGCGATACTCGTGCCGCTGTATTTGACGATGGATAAGCTGCATTTGGTCAACACCCTGTGGGGGATTATATTGCCGCATACCGCATGGGGGATCGTTATTTTCTTGTTCAAAGGATTTTTCGAACAGCTGCCGAGCGAGCTTCTGCAGGCGGGCCGGATTGACGGCGCTAGCGAGATGAAGATCTTCTACCGCATTGTTGTGCCGATGTCCGCGCCAATCTTCACCGTTGTTGCCGTCATGACGTTTATCGCGGTATGGAACGAATTTCTGTGGCCGCTTGTCGTTGCGCGCACGCAAAATGTCTGGACCTTCACGGTTGCGCTTAACGACTTCCAGCAGCGGCGAAGTTTAGGGTCGAACGTCATTATGTCCAGTCTCGTTATCGCCACGATACCGCTTATGCTCATCATTACGTCCTGTCAGAAACTGATTGAGAAAGGCGTTTCTTTCACGGGATTGAAAGGGTAGGAGATTGCCTTGGAACGTAAAGTAGCGCTTGTTACGGGATCCGGCCGAGGGATTGGCAAAGGCATTGCGCATGAATTCGCCAAAGCCGGGTACAACGTATGCGTCAATTACAACAAAAGCGCCGAGCAGGCGGAGGAAGTCGTCCGGCAGCTGCTGTCCTATGGCGTAAAGGCGGAAGCGGTTCAGGCGAATGTCGCCGATCTGGACCAGATCGCTTCGCTGATGGAGCAGGTGGAGAGCCGGTTCGGCCGGCTCGACGTGCTCGTGAACAACTCCGGCATTACGCGGATGCAGCCGTTTCTGGAGACGACTCCTGAGCTGTTCGAAGAGGTTATCAATACGGATTTGCGCGGTTTGTATTTCTGCTCCCAGCATGCGGCCCGTCTGATGGTCAAACAGGGGATACGCGGCGCTATTATTCATATCAGCTCGAATCACGCGGAAGGCTGCTGGTCGAACTCGACGGTGTATGCGGCAGCCAAGGCCGGCGTGAACAAGTTAGCGAAAAATATGGCGCTCGATCTTGCCCCTCATGGCATTCGGGTTGTGGGAATTGCTCCGGGTTACACGAGGAACAGCAGGATGGATGGCGACGAACGCATGGAGAAGGCTATTGCGAATATTTCATCCCGCATACCGATGGCGCGGTTCTGCACGCCTGAAGAGGTAGGGGCAGCCGCTGTGTTCCTCGCTTCCGATAGCGCCGGTTATATGACGGGTACAACGCTATACATGGATGGCGGCGCGCTTCTCCCGGTATGGGCGGATAAAGGGAAATAACGAAAAAAGGAGATTCTAATCGTGAAAATAACGGATATGAAGCTCTACCATGTCAAACCTCGCTGGTTGTTCCTGAAGATTGAGACCGACGAAGGGATTGTCGGGTGGGGCGAACCTATTGTAGAAGGCCGTGCCTTAACCGTCGCGACAGCCATCGAAGAGCTGAAGCGCTATCTGATTGGCGAAGATCCGCTGCGTATCGAGCATCACTGGCAAATCATGTACCGAGGCACGTTCTACCGCGGCGGACCGGTGCTCGTCAGCGCGATAAGCGGCATCGAGCAAGCGCTTTGGGATATTAAAGGCAAGTTCTACAATATGCCTGTTTATGAAATGCTGGGAGGACGCGTCCGCGACAAGATCCGCATGTATTGCCACTGCGGAGGCGCAACGCCGGAGGAATTTGCCGCAAATGCCAAGCTGAGAGTGGCGGCGGGCTTTGACGCGATCAAGACCGGCGTAGACGCACCGGTTCGCAACATTGACTCGCTCGCTTTCGTGGAGAGCCAAGTGAATAAGTTCGCGGCAGCCCGCGAAGCGGTAGGCAGCGGAGTCGATATCGCCATCGACTTCCACGGGCGAGTCAGCCCGGCGATGGCGATCCGGTTGGCTGTGGCGCTGGAGCCTTATTATCCGATGTTTATCGAGGAGCCATGCTTGCCGGAAAATGTGGACCAGCTGCTGCGCGTTGCGGAGTCGACGAGTATTCCGATTGCAACCGGCGAGCGTTTGTTCACGCGTTGGGGCTTCCGCGAGGCACTGGAGAAAGGCGCGGTGGCGATCGTGCAGCCCGACCTGTGCCATGCCGGCGGCATCTTCGAAGGCCGCAAAATCGCTGCTATGGCGGAAACCTACTACGCGTCCATAGCGCCTCATAATCCGCTTGGCCCGATCTCGCTCGCGGCTTGCTTGCAGCTGGATGCCTGTACGCCAAACTTCCTCATCCAGGAGCATCCGTCCATGGCGGAGAAGTGGGATCTTGGCGAAGGATACTTGCAGAAGCCGTTTGAAGTGGCAGGCGGCCATGTCGCCATTCCCGAAGGCCCGGGACTTGGCATCGAAATCAATGAAGAAGCGCTCATCGAGCGAAGCTTTGGAGGAGATTGGGATACGCCGCGGCTTGCGTATGACGACGGTTCGTTCGCGGAATGGTAAAATAAAAAAAGGCACAACCCGCTAATCCAAATTAGCGAGGTTGTGCCTTTTAACTTGTTATACTACTCTTACACGTGTGCCACGTCGTGCGCGTGTGCTTCAATGAAGCGCTCCGCGTCCAAAGCTGCCATACAGCCGCTGCCCGCAGCCGTGATCGCTTGGCGATAGTTGCGGTCTTGTACGTCGCCGCAAGCAAATACGCCAGGAATGTTAGTCTCCGAAGTGCCCGGCTTCACGATAATGTAGCCTTGCTCGTCGGTAGTGATTTGGCCGCCGAGGAATTTCGTGTTAGGCGTATGGCCAATCGTGATAAACACGCCGTCCGCTTCTACGAATTCTTCTTCGCCAGTAGCATTATTGCGTACTTTCAGACCTTTCAGGCCCATCTCGCCAGGAACGACCTCAAGCGGAGTTTTGTTCAGGTTCCAGCTGATTTTTTCGTTCGCGCGCGCGCGGTCCTGCATGATCTTCGAAGCGCGGAGCTCGTCGCGACGGTTCACAACCGTTACTTCGGATGCAAAACGCGTCAGGAACACCGCTTCTTCCATTGCGGAGTCGCCGCCGCCCACGATGATGAGCTTTTTGTTGCGGAAGAAGAAGCCGTCGCAAGTCGCGCAAGTGCTGACGCCGCGGCCGATATTTTCTTGCTCGCCAGGGATGCCGAGGTATTTCGCGGATGCGCCTGTCGAGATAATAACCGTTTCGGCTTGAATCTCGCCGATGCCTTCTACGTCAAGCGTATAAGGACGTTTGCTGAAGTCAACGCTCTTAACCGAGCCGTTGCGGAACGATGCGCCGAAACGTTGCGCTTGCTTGCGCATGTTGGACATCAGTTCGCTGCCGAGAATGCCTTCAGGGAAACCCGGGAAGTTCTCGATTTCCGTCGTAGTCGTAAGCTGACCGCCCGGCTGCCAGCCTTCAATAACGAGAGGTTCCATATTCGCGCGCGCCAGGTAGATCGCCGCTGTTAATCCGGCAGGGCCGGTACCGATAATGATTGTTTTGTACATAGTGATTGCCTCCACTTCATCTATATGATGTTTGATTATGTCGCAATTTCTAGTTTAAAATTATTACAATCTGTAAACTTTGTCAATACAGTTCATCTTATTTTCATCTAGATGTATTATTGTAGAAAGATAGTGTACAGGAGGTGTTCCCAAATGCCCAAAATACTCGTCGTTGATGACGATCCGAATATACGCGAGCTGGTTAGCTTGTTTTTGCGGAGAGAAGGTTACGAAGTTATTGAAGCGGTAAACGGCGAAGATGCTTTGAATCGTCTGGAGGCGGTGAAGCCGGATCTCGCGGTTATAGACGTGATGATGCCCAAGATGGACGGCTGGGCGTTATGCTCGGCTTTGCGCGAATCGTTCGACATGCCTCTTCTGATGCTGACGGCCAAAGGGGAAACGGCCCATAAGGTAAAAGGTTTCGAGCTTGGCGCCGATGATTATGTTGTGAAGCCGTTTGATCCGCCGGAGCTGATCGTGCGGGTGAAGGCGCTGCTTAAGCGTTACCGCATCGCTTCGTCGCAGGTGGTGGAGCTGGGCGGACTTTCGATGAACCGGTCGGATTTCCAACTGGTAGCAAACGGGGAGAAGATTTTGCTGCCGCCGAAGGAATTTGAGCTCTTGTTCAAGTTAGCAAGCTACCCGGGGAAAACGTTCACCAGAGAGCATCTCATCGAGCAACTGTGGGGGATGAACTACGAAGGGGACGAGCGTACCGTCGACGTGCATATTAAGCGTCTTCGCGAACGGTTTCCGGAAGAGGACTTTGGCTTCCGCATTGTAACGATTCGGGGTCTTGGCTACCGGCTGGAGGAGCGGGCATGATCCGCAGCTTGTACGTGCGAATAGCGGTGACATTTCTGGTCATCGTATTAGTAAGTATTAGCATTGCCTATTATACGGCTAACCAGCTGTTCCGCCGGGATCTCCAAGGGCAGAACGGCATGGAGGAAATGATGATTACGCGGCTTGAGAAGCTGTACAATGATTCTTCGCCGCGTTCGCTCCCCATGTTCCTCGAGCAGGTCTCGAGTCTTCAAGAGATGTCCATCGTTGCGGTTAACCGGAACGGTCTTGTTATTCAAGTCGGCCGGACAAGCCGGGCGATTGTGAATCATTTGACTTACAAGACGGTCGAGAACGTGTTTGGCGGCCGGACCGAACGGGTAAAGTACGCGGAGGAGCATGAGAGCGGACCTCCTTCGCCTCCGGCATACGGACGTTTGGCTCAATTCGGCAACACGGAATGGGCCGTGTTTATTACGCCGGACCATGTCCGTCAGGTGCGCAGCTTCCAGCGGAATACGTTTACGATTCTGATCACTTTGCTTGTCGTTGGCTGCGTCTTGATTCTGTTCGCTGCCCGGTACTTGGTGAAGCCGCTCAAAATGATGACGGCCGCCACAACCCGAATAGCAAAAGGCGACTTCAGCGTCGAGCTGCCGACCTCGCATAAGAACGAGCTTGGAGAGCTGGCGGACAGCATTAACAAGATGGCGCATAGCTTATCGCAGCTTGAGACGATGCGCCGGGATTTTGTATCGAACGTATCGCATGAAATCCAGTCGCCGCTCACTTCGATCGGCGGTTTTGCCGAGGCGCTCCGCAGCGAAGATTTGACGGCAGGCGACCGGAATCGTTATGTTGGTATTATTAAACAGGAGAGTAGCCGGTTATCCCGCTTAAGCGAAAACCTGCTCAAGCTGGCTTCGCTTGATTCCGAGCATCATCCCTATGAGCCGGTAGCGTACCGGCTGGACAGGCAGCTGCGTGACGTTGTTTTATCCTCCGAACCAACTTGGCTGGCCAAAAGGCTGACCGTGGAATTATTAATGGAGGAAACGGTTATTAAAGCGGACGAGGATCAGCTTAATCAGGTATGGATCAACTTGCTGGCCAACAGCATCAAATTCACGCCCGAGGAAGGCAAAATCTCTTTCCAGCTGTCGGAGCAGGAAGGGTTCGCCATCGTTCGGATCGCCGACTCGGGCAGCGGTATCCCGGAGGAAGAGCGGGAGCGGGTATTTGAACGGTTTTATAAGGTGGATCCTTCAAGGGACCGTACGCAAGGCGGAAGCGGCTTAGGCTTATCCATTGTCAAGAAAATCATCGACATTCATAGCGGAACGATCGAAATCGAGGACGCGGAGCAGGGGGCGGTATTTGTCGTCCGTCTGCCGCTGAATCCTGAACCTGACCATTCGAAAGGGTGACGGCCATGTTAAATCAGTCCAGACAACAGGTACGCAAAGCGATTATTCCCGCGGGGGGACTAGGTACGCGTTTCCTTCCCGCAACCAAAGCTCAGCCAAAGGAAATGCTGCCGATTATCGATAAGCCGGCTATTCAATATATCGTCGAAGAGGCGGTACAGTCCGGGATCGACAGCATCGTGATCGTCAGCGGACGGCATAAACGGGCGATCGAAGACCATTTCGACAAATCTTACGAGCTCGAGAAAGAACTCGAGGAACGCGGCAACGAAGAGATGCTTGCCATTGTCCGGGATATCTCGCATTTAGCCGATATTTATTATGTACGCCAGAAGGAGCCGCTTGGTCTTGGCCATGCCGTTCTTTGCGCGCGGCGTTTTATCGGCAATGAGCCGTTTGCCGTGCTGCTCGGCGATGACATCCTGCGCTCCGAACCGCCATGCCTGCAGCAGATGATCCGACAATATGAAGAGACCGGTTCTTCCGTGGTGGCGTTGATGGAAGTGCCATGGGACCAGACGCATAAATACGGGATCGCCGCGTTTGACGATAAGGACCAGTCGCATAACCGGATTTTGGATTTGATCGAAAAGCCGGCGCCGGGGCAAGCGCCTTCGAATTGGGCGGTGGTCGGACGGTACGTGCTGGACCAGGCGATCTTCGAACTATTGGAGCATGCAAAGCCGGGCAAAGCGGGGGAAATCCAGCTGACCGACAGCTTGCAGCGGCTGAATCACATGTCGCCGATTCTGGCGCACCGATTTACAGGCAAGCGCCATGACGTGGGCGACAAGCTTGGATTTGTGAAGGCAACGATCGATTTCGCTTTGGAGCGGGAAGATCTAAGCGAGGAAGTCCGCAAATATTTGCGCGAGCGGCTTGGCTGAGGAATAGCACGGAATAGTAAAAAACGCTGCTGTGAAGGGGGAATCCCTTTACAGCAGCGTTTTTATTATTGTTGGAACTAGTTTAAGCCCAGCGTGCGTGCCTTTGAGTTACGGCCGCTCTATTGCGCCGCTGTTTCGTCCAACGCTTCTTCCGATTCCGGCTCCGTAATCGGATTACGTTTGATTTTTACTTCCTGGAACGTGATTTTGTTGTCCAAAATGTAGTCCGGAATATTACGGTGCTTGTGGGATTCGCGGAACGCTTCGCTTTTGGTCCATGCCTGGAACGCTTCCTTCGAAGTCCAGCGCGTAACTACCGCAACCTCGTCGTATTCCTTCAAATTCTGCGTCCATAATACTTCCAAGCCGAGGAAGCCTTCCATCCGTTCTACCTTGCCAATCCGGTCAAATCGCTCCACCAGCTTATCTCCGCTGCCTTTTACGATTTGCGACGTGTTCGTTACAATAATCATCGTTTGTTCCTCCTCGTTATGTTTGCGAACCGGAATAATAATGGGGTAATGGCCGTCGAAGCTGACCTTTGCCTCCAGTTCATACACTTCTCTCATGAAACTATTCGTTAATACCGCCTGAGGCTCTCCGGCAGAATGAATCTCGCCGTCTTTCATCGCGATCAAATGATCGCAATAAGCGGCTGCCTGTTGCAAATCATGGAGCACCATGACTATGGTGGTTTGCTGCTGACGATTGAGGTTGACCAGCGCCTCGAGTACTTCCAGTTGATGGGCAATATCGAGGTAAGTCGTTGGTTCATCGAGCAGCAGAAGCCCGGTCCGCTGTGCCAGAGCCATCGCGATGCGCGCTTTCTGCTGTTCCCCTCCGGACAAGGTATGGAACATGCGGTCTTCATGCCTTCTGATTCTCATCAGACGCATAGCCCATTCAATAACTTCCTGATCTTCATTGGACAGCCGTTGCGAGAACATGGAGCGGTGGGGAGACCGTCCGTATTCGATTAATTCCCGGACCGTTACGTTTGGCATGAACTCTTTGGACTGCGGAAGCATGGATACCGTGCGGGCAAATTCCGCTCTGGAGTAATGCTCCGCAGCTTTGCCTAAGATCGTGATGGATCCTGCATCAGGCGAAGATAGTCCGGTAATCAGAGATAAAAGAGTCGATTTGCCGGAGCCGTTAGGTCCAACAATGGCTGTTATTTGGCCTTTCGGGATGATGGCATTAACGTCCGTAAGCTTGAACATACCCCGCTCGAGCGTTAATCCTGTCGTTTCTGCTGCTGTCATCGCCAATTGCTCCTTTTCCTAAGCAGATATAAGAAAAACGGTGCTCCAAGGCAAGCGAGCAGAATGCCGACGGGCAGCTCGACGGGATCGAGCACGGTGCGGGCGGCCGTATCGGCCAAGGCGACCAGCGCGGCACCGCCCAGAATGGAAGCCGGCATCAGATAGCGGTAATCGTCCCCAATAAGCAGCCTTATCGTATGCGGGACGATTAGTCCGACGAAACCAACCAGCCCGGCGACGCTTACCGCCGTTCCGGCAAGCAAGGAAGCAAGCAAGATAAGCAAGAGCCGCTGGAGCTCCACCTTTTGGCCAAGAAGCTTCGCGGAATCATCTCCAAGCATGAGCAGGTTAACGGGCTTGATCGCTAGGAAAGATAAGACAAGGCCAACAAGCGCATAAGGCAGCATAAAGGAAAGATGATGCCAGCTTCTGCCATTAAGTCCGCCGGACAACCAAGGCAATACGGCTTGAATACGGTCGCTGTACATAACCATAACGCCATTCATGACGGCGCCAATGAGCGCGTTCAAGGCAATGCCGGCGAGTACGATTTTGCCCGGTGATGCTCCTTTATCCCAAGAGAGCGAATAAATAATGACCGATGATACGAATGCTCCCAGAAAAGCAGCTGCCGGCAAAAGATAGCTGAACTGCGGGAGCAGCACCATAGTAATGACGGCAGCAAGCCCGGCGCCCGACGAGACGCCAATCACGCCGGGATCCGCAAGCGGATTGCGCATGACCCCTTGCAGGATAGCGCCCGAAGCCGCGAGGCAGGCACCGGTCAATAGTCCGATCAGAACGCGGGGGAGTCTGAGATCAAATACGATCGTGTCTTGCGGTGAATCTCCTCTTGCCGTTAAGGCATGCCAAATGTCTTCAAGAGCAACCGGCACGGAGCCGGCAATGAGGCCAAGAAGCACGCTTGCAAGAACGGCAACCGGCGCGAGGAGTAGAACGAGTTTTCTGCGTTTGGTGCGTTGCTCGATATTCATGGATTTCCCTTTCAGTTTGCGGACAATTGGTCCCGCATCAGTGTCAAAGCTTCCATGACTCTGGTTCCCGGATTGGTACCGAACAGGTCATTGGGAAGGATCTCGACATGGCCTTGCTTGACGGCATCAACGTTATTCCAAGCCGCATTGTCCGACATTTCCTTCAGGAAGCTGTCCTTCACCTGCTCTGCATCTCCGTGCGTCATGATAAAAATATATTGCGGATTGGCCTGAACGATTCGTTCATTGCTAAGCTGCGCGTATTGCGGATAACTTTGCAGGCGCGGGTAGTCTGCCGCAATATTAACGCCTCCCGCAAGTTCAAGAATGTTGCCGCCAAGCGAAGAAGGAAGGGCGGCCATAAAAGTACCCGGAGCCCCGTAGACGAGCAGCACTTTAGGGCTGTTTGAGGCAACCGCAGATTTGTACTCCGCTAGCTGGCTATTAATTTGCTCAACCAGCTCGCTTGCGCGGTCATCCTTCTGAAGAAGTTTGCCGAATAAAACGATTTGCTGTGTAATTTCCTGCACAGAATTAGCGCTGGTCAGCAGCATTTTCGAACCGATGCCTTCGATCGTGGGGATATCCTTCGTATTCATCGGGTTGTTGCCGAGCACCACGTCAGGGCGCAGCAGCGTAATCTGCTCCAGATCCACTTCATGCGCCGTTCCGATCTGCTTCACGTTCTGCAGTCCTGCCAAGCTTTCAGGCAGCTCCGAGGTAGGACGACCAACCAGATTGCCGCCTAACGCGTAAATAATGTCCGCTTCCCCGTTGCCAAGCGCCACGATCCGCTGCGGAGCATGGCCAAAGCTCAGCTCTCTTCCCGTAAAGTCCTGAATCGAGAACGTGTTGCCCGATTCGGCGGTTGTTGACGTATTGCCGCAAGCGCAACAGCTTATAACGATGGCCAATATGGCTGCTAAGAGCGATAAGCGATTACGCATGATTGACCTCCCTTATGTAATAAATATGGCCAAGTAATCAAGAACGATTCTCAGTTTGACAATAATGATATTCATTCTCACTAGAAACGTCAATAGTTTTTCAGGAATTTTTTAGATAAAAATTTTTGATGATAAAAATTAAAAAATAAATGATAGTAGAACAGATAAAATTGCATATTTATGGTTGACGTTCTCAATTAAACTGTGTTAGTTTTTTCGGTGAGCTCGTAAAATGAGCGGAAGGACGATGGGGAATCACGTTAGGAGATGGGCAGGAATTACGCGTATCGTATTTGTATATGCCCTAAAACCTTGCATTTTTCATGTGTTCACGTTGTATTTTGATTAATAATTAAAGTTTGTAAGGAGGGGAATGGCTAGAGTTAATTTTTTTTGATCTTTATTGAGAATGATAATCACTAAGTGATTGCTTAAAGCTTGCTGAACATTTATTGTTACGATTTCTTAAAGAATTAATGGAATTAAGTGTAATTTATTTGGAGGATTTATGACTACAAAACTGAGGTTAATGGGTGCATGGATTATTGTATTAGCCGTTATCCTGACTTGTTTTCCGGCGTATACATCTGCTTCTTCTCAGGAGGCGGGAACCTATTCAGCCGATTACCTCGTGCTGAGGGCGGAAGATGATTCCGCTTCGATCGCTAACGATTACTGGGAAAAGCCGGCTACGGTTACCGTTGCGGGAGACGGGGCAATGGTCGTCCGCATGACGATTAACCATAGCAAATGGGTAAAGGAGTTCAGCGTTCCCACTGCTGGCGGATCCTCTTATACGGCTGTTAAGGTCGTGAGCTCGGATGAGACTGCGGATAAACGAACGGTTGAGTTCAGGGCAGAGGATCTCGCAAAGCCGATTTCGGCCAAGATACACGTCATCGTAGAGGATATCGGATACGACCATAAGTATACAATCCGATTTTCATTCGATACGAACAGCTTCAAGCTGATTAAGGCGGCAGAGAAGCCTGCAGTAAAGCCTGCAGAAAAGCCAAGCGAGGAGAAACCCGCAAGCACGGAAAAGCCGGTTGACGATTCGAAGGAGGAACCTTCGTCTTCCCCGGCAGCAACGCCTAAGCCATCCAAGCAGGAGAACGTCTCCAAAGGTTCTGCCGAAACGGCAACGGGCAGCGGTAAAGTTAGTACCGGTGCTACAGAGCCTACAGGCACAGTTACTCCCCAGGAAGATGACGGGTCAGCATCAGAGAGCATGGCTGCGACAGGTCAAGAAGCGTCTACGGAACCACCGGATCCTTCGGCATCTGTTGAACCGGAGGGAGACACCGAGTTGGATGCTTCGGCTAACATGACGGCGAACTCCGGAGAAGTCTCGGCGACTGCGGGCGAAGAAGATGCTGCGGCTGTAATGGCACCGCCGTCTGAACAAGAACCGTCCTTGGCATCGGGTAACAAGCGGGATCTGAAAGGGATCTATATCCTTGGAGCTTTTATCCTTGCAGGGGCAGCTATGGCTTTTATTCAGAGGCGCAAACGCCAAGCCAAACGATAAATGAATTTACATAGGGAGAGGTTGTCGGAAATGTTCGAGAATGTTTTGCAAACGAAGATAAAACAAAAGATTTCCATCATGATCATTATCGCGTTATTTCTAGCTTTGTTTTCAGGTTTTGCACCTGCTGTTCATGCAGCCGAAGAGGTGCAGCTTGCGGATGTTACGCTGAATTACGTGAAATTGACAGACACAAATGTATCTTATGATGAAACAGTCGGAACCAATTATTACGACGCAAAAACGTATGAACTTAACGGTCAAAAGTATTTGCGCGTAAGCGTATTGCACTCTGGTATCAACTTGCAGCTCGTAATCGACGGGGTTACGCCTATTGAGGTGTCGTCGATTACGAATGCGGAAAATGCGGTGATCGGCCACGTCTACGATTATGCGATTGCAAGCTTCATCGATCCGATTGTAGGTAAAATCACGTATCAGGCTGGCCCGCAGCAAGGCAATCATCCAATGTATATCATCATCAATCAGGATGCGAAGGCTGCAACTAGAACGGCGTTAAAAGCGAAGCTCACTGAAGCTAACGCCATCGCAAACAAAAGCACTCAGCTGACTCAAGCGATCGCTGCCGCTACCGCGGTTGATCATTTGCTTTCCCGCGAAGCGGAGCTTCAAGCTGGGCTTAACTCCCTTACAACGGCTGTTGCTAGAGAAGCGGTAGAGCCTACTGCCGTTACTTTGAACTACGTGAAATTGACGGATACAAATGTACCTTATGATGAAACAGTCGGAACCAATTATTATGACGCAAAGACCTATGAACTTAACGGTCAAAAGTATTTGCGCGTAAGCGTATTGCACTCTGGTATCAACCTGCAGCTCGTAATCGACGGGGTTACGCCTATTGAGGTGTCATCGATTACGAACGCGGAAAACGCGGTTATCGGTCACGTCTACGATTATGCAATTGCAAGCTTCATCGATCCGATTGTAGGTAAAATCACGTATCAGGCAGGACCACAGCAAGGCAATCATCCAATGTATATCATCATCAATCAGGATGCGAAGGCTGCAACTAGAACGGCGTTAAAAGCAAAGCTCACTGAAGCTAACGCCATCGCAAACAAAAGCACTCAGCTGACGCAAGCGATCGCTGCCGCTACCGCGGTTGATCAATTGCTTTCCCGCGAAGCGGAGCTTCAAGCTGGGCTTAACTCCCTTACAACGGCTATTGCTAGAGAAGCGGTACAGCCTACTGCCGTTACGCTGAATTACGTGAACTTCGCAGACAAAACTGCGCCATTCGATAATAGAGTCGGAGGAAATTACTACGATTCTAAGACCTATGAGCTTAATGGTCAAAAGTATCTGCGCGTAAGCGTATTGCACTCTGGTATCAACCTGCAGCTCGTAATCGACGGGGTTACGCCTATTGAGGTGTCATCGATTACGAATGCGGAAAATGCGGTTATCGGCCATGTCTACGATTATGCGATTGCAAGCTTCATCGATCCGATTGTGGGTAAAATCACGTATCAGGCTGGCCCACAGCAAGGCAATCATCCAATGTATATCATGATCAATCAGGATGCGAAGGCTGAAACGCGAGCGGCGTTGAAGGCGAAGCTTGTTGAAGCTAACGCCATCGCAAACAAAAGCACTCAGCTGACGCAAGCGATCGCTGCGGCTACCGCGGTGGATCATTTGCTTTCCCGCGAAGCGGAGCTTCAAACGCAAATTAGCGCTCTTACAACGGCTGTTGCAAACGCGGCAGGCGGCGGTACTGCTCCAGTTGAACCTAAGATTCCAAACGGCACGTACAGCTTGAACTTCACGATTCTGAAAGATGGCACGGCCGAAACATCCGTCATGGACGGTTACACGGTACATCCGGCTACTCTTGTAGCAAGTAACGATGTGTATACCGTTACTCTACGTTTAACGCAAAGCAAAGAAATTACAGGCTTCAAGGTAAACGGCGTAACGCCGCAAGGCCAAACCAATTCGGAGAAAAACACGCGAGACGTGACATTTACGGTTAGCGACTTGTCCCAACCGTTAAACGGCTGGGTCAAAATCGACTGGGATGCCATGAATTATCACGGAGAGTATAACGTTCAAATTAAGTTTGGCAGCTATGGCGCTTATACGGAACCGAGCTGGACTGGATCCCATCCATCGCCTCCATCGGGAGAACCAGACCCTGATCCGGAAACGGAGCTGCCTTCCGTATCCTTCAAAGACGTAACCAACCACTGGGCTGGCGAGTCCATCAAACGCGCCGTAGAGCTTGGTATCGTAAACGGCTATAGCGATGGTTCGTTCAAACCTAACGGCGTTATTAACCGCGCTGAGTTCACGGCCATGATCAGCCGCGCGCTGAAGCTTCAAGCACCGGAAGGCGGTGCTACGGTTAATTTCAGCGACTTGTCTTCGATTCCGGCATGGGCGAAGCCGTTCATCGAGCAAGCGGCGGCAGCGGGAATCATCAGCGGTTATGCCGATGATTCGTTCCGTCCAACGCAGCAGATTTTGCGTACCGAGATTGCCGTTATGGTCGTAAAAGCGCTTGGATTGCCGCTTGAGCCGGCAACATCGCTGAACTTTGCGGATGCAAACAACGTACCGGAATACGCAAAAGCTGCCGTAGCTACGGCAGTGAAATACTGCCTTCTGCAAGGCAAAGGCAATAACCAGTTTGACCCGACTGCTAATGCAACCCGCGCTGAAGCTTTGACGCTGATCCTCCGCGCGCTCGATTTCGCGGCGGCGCAAGCAGCAGAGAAGCAAGTAACGAAATAACATACGCATGAGCATGAGGATGTCCGCTTAAGCCGGACGTCCTTTGCCATGTTTGTTTGTTCGGAGAGGAGAGAGAAGAGATGATTGCCAGATTGGCGAAAACGCTGGTCTTCACCTTATGTATCATTGCCCTTGCCGCTTGTTCCTCCGGCGGCAACGCTTCACGGGAGCCTGAAGCTTCAGAGGCGGCGAACGCTAACAAGCCGGCTGCAACGGAAGCGGCTCCGGCAGAGCAGCGTATCGTGTCTACCACGGTAGCGATTACGCAAATTATGGATGCGCTGGAGCTGGAGCTTGTCGGCATCCCGACAAGCGTCAAAACTTTGCCGGAACGCTACAAGGCTGTCAAAGAAGTAGGCAATCCGATGAGTCCGGATATGGAGCTTGTGAAGTCGCTCCGGCCAACGGAGGTCCTATCCGTTACGACGCTGAAGGTCGATCTGGAGCCGGCTTTTGATGCGGCCAAGATCGATGCTACTTTCCTGGATCTGACGAGTCTTGCGAGCATGGAGGACGCTATACAATCGTTGGGGCAGAAGTATGACCGCACCAAGCAAGCTACTCAAGTCGTGGGCAAGATCGATGAACAGATCGCGGAAATCAGCAAGCTGACGGAAGGGAAAACGAAACCTACCGTGCTTATTTTGCTTGGCGTGCCGGGCAGTTATTTGGTGGCGACGGAGAAATCCTATATCGGCAATCTGGTGCAGCTGGCTGGCGGGGTGAATATCGCGAGCGGGGCGAAGGTAGAATATTTGGCTTCCAACACCGAATATTTGCAGCAGTCCAATCCGGATATTATTTTGCGCGCTGCCCACGGGATGCCGGAAGAAGTCATCAAGATGTTTGACGAAGAGTTCAAGAAGAACGACATCTGGAAACATTTTAACGCGGTGAACAACGGACGGGTTTACGATCTTCCGGAAGAGCTGTTTGGCACAACGGCCAATCTGGCCGCAGCCGAAGCGCTGAAGTCGCTTGTTCCGATGTTGTATCCGGAAGAGAAGGATGCTGCGTAACGGGATGAGAAAAACAATCAGCTTTGTCGTTGTTGTACTGCTGCTGCTTGGCGTTACCGTCTGGTCGATGACAACGGGCAGCATCAAGGTTGGATTTATGGAACTAGTTAACGGATTGGTCAACGGAAATAACGAGGAAGTGGCGGTGGTCCGCGATTTGCGTCTGCCGCGTATTATCGTCTCGATGCTAAGCGGCGCGGCGCTTGCCGTCTCCGGCACGCTTCTTCAAGCCGTTATGCGCAATCCGCTAGCGGATGCGGGGGTAATCGGCATTTCCTCCGGTGCCGGCTTTGTGTCGGTGCTCATGGTGACGATTTTTCCGGCGATGTTTTTCTGGATGCCGGTGTTCTCGATTGCAGGCGGTATTCTCGCGTTCCTTCTTGTTTATTCGTTGTCCTGGAAATCCGGGCTTAATCCAATGAGAACGTTGCTCGTGGGCGTTGCGATTAACGCAACCTTCACGGGGCTTGGACAGTCCTTCAATTACCGGGGCAGTTATGCGGTGACGTCGGTGAACCAGGCGATTAGCTCGATTTTTACGATGAAGACTTGGACGGATGTGCAGGTGCTGGGGCTGTACGGCTCTATTGGACTGCTGCTATCGCTGCTCGTGATCCCCTGGTGCAATATGCTGTCGCTTCAGGATAAGACAGCGGGAAGCCTTGGGCTGAACGTGGCTCGAGCGCGTATTGTCATCTCCATCATTGCGGTATTATTGGCATCGGTTGCTACGGCGGTTGGCGGGCTGATCCTGTTCGTTGGACTCTTAATTCCGCATATCTCGAAGCTGCTGATCGGTTCCGACCATAAAGCGCTCATTCCGTTCTCGGCGCTGGCCGGCGCGCTGCTTATTTTATCCGCGGATACGATTGGCCGAACGATTCTGGCGCCTACCGAAATTCCGGCTTCGATTATTATGACCGTGATCGGTGGACCATTCCTCGTCTTTATGCTGAGAAAGGGGGGACGCGAGTTTGGAGCTTAATCGGGTAACGTTCGCTTATAACGATAAGGCAAACACGCTTCAAGAGGTTACGGCTTCGATCGAGCCTGGAAAAATAACAACGATCATCGGCCCAAACGGCAGCGGCAAATCGACGTTGCTTGGCGTTCTGTCGCGGCATTGCTTGCCGCAAAGCGGCGAAGCGGTGCTGGATGGCAAAGCGATTGCGGCGTACAAGCCGCGCGAGCTTGCCCGCAAGCTGGCGGTTGTGCACCAGCAGAACGAAGCGCCGTCGGATATTACGGTGGAGAAGCTGGTTGCATTCGGCCGGCTTCCTCACCGGAGCATGTGGATGCCGGGCGGGGAAGAGGACGACGCTGCGATCGAATGGGCGCTGGAGTTGACCAACTTGACAAGTAAGCGGAAGTCGCGTTTGACCGAGATGTCGGGCGGAGAACGGCAACGCGTTTGGATTGCGATGGCGCTGGCGCAGCGGACGCCGATTCTTTTTCTCGACGAACCAACGACCTTCCTGGACATGTTCTATCAGTATGAGCTGCTGGAGCTGATCCGCAAGCTGAACGCCGAGCATGAGCTGACCATTGTAATGGTGCTGCATGATCTGAACCAGGCGATTCGTTATAGCGACTATTTGCTCGTCATGAAGGAAGGGAAGCTGCTGCTGCAAGGACCTCCCGAGTTTGTCGTGACGGAGCATACGATGAAGGACATCTACGGGATCGAAGTTGCCATTCACCGGGATGAACGAACGGGTATGTACATGGTGCCGATTGGCGTTAAATAATGGATATAAATAAGCTGGACCCTGTAGAATCAGGGTTTGGCTTTTTTTATTGGATATGCTTGGAGAAACTTTTTTTATTTTCCGGAAATGAAAAATGGAGATCATTTATTTTTTCATATAGAATAGATAAGAGATATAAAGAGAACACTCTCATGTTGGAGGAGAATGAAATTGTATTGCCATCATTGCGTTAGGGAGCATGATGCGGATGCCGTATACTGCAGCAGATGCGGCAGGCTGCTAGAGCCTTCGCAGCAACAGTTGCATCAAGGTCAGGCAGCAGCATTGGAAGAATGGGATGTAGCAAAAGATCAGGCAAGCACAGCATTAGAACCTTCGCAGCTGCCCGTCAGGCAGACTGGCCGAAGAAAGTTAATCACCGGACTTATCCCCGTCGTACTATTCATTAGTATTGCAGCAGCGCTGCTGTCCTATTATTTATATGAAGCAAGATTAAATAACCGCGTGCTGGAATGGCAGGATACTGCCAGAAAGGTGGCAATGGCGGGCAAATACGAAGAAGCATTCCGGGAGCTGAACAAGGCGGCGGATGCTCGTCCGGATTTTAAGCCGGTGCAGGCGGACTTAAAGATTGTAGAAGAAGCGTTGTCGCTGGGCCGTACGCTGACGGAAATTCAGCAGCGCCTTGATGATCAGGATTTAGCGGAAGCAGCCGTTCAACTGGAGCAGGTGAAGTCGAAGCTCCGCGGACGGGAAGAGCCGATTTTTGGCACGGTACGGGATCAGGTTGAAGATATGTCGACGAAAGTTACGGTACTGCAAGTTTCTTCCGAGTTCAACAGCATGGACAACATCGATGATCTGGCAAGCGAATATAACCAGGTAAAAGGGTTGTCCGGCGATGAAGCGCTTGAGCTGCGCCTGAAGATTGAAGCGAAAATCGCGGATATCAGTTATGGCGAAGCGGAGGAAATGAGAAAGAAGAAAAACTTCTCGGCTGCCATTACAGCCGCGCAAAAAGGGCTGATCTACGCCCCGGATAATGATAAGCTGGCTAAGTTGTACGATCGGATCGTGGAAGAGAAGAAAAATTTCGAGGAAGCAGAGCAGCAGCGGATCGAGCAAGCGATGCAAAAGGCGGCGGAAGAGGATCTGATCAATCAGACGGCAGCGGTCAAAGTGAAGCATATCGATGCGCAGCTTGATATTTTTGGCGATTTTAACGTAACGGGAGAACTCTTAAACGCAGCAACCCGGCCGATCTATTCGGTGTCGATTGAATATACGGTTCACGATTCGAAGGGCAATGTCATCACAACCGGCAAGGTGGATGCAACCCCTTCTTATATCGAAGCGGGCGAGACGTTCAAATTCACCTTTGTTGTACATCACGTGCAGGATGAGAATGCTACAGTTGCTATCGATCATATGACTTGGTATTTGGATTAGGGGAATAAATCATGAAAAAAGAAACATGGATTAGTCTCATCGCTTCGGTGGCCGTATTATGCGCGGGGGTTGGTACCGCCGCTTACATTCATGCCGAGGTACCGAAGCACTTAAGCGGATTGCCGTTGCTCGCTGACGCTAACGCAGGCGCGCCTAAATCATTAAAGGATATTATTTATGCCACGCAAAAGCTGGTCGTTATGATTGAAACCGACGACGGCACGCAAGGTTCGGGCTTCTTATATAACGATAAAGGCGATCTTATAACAAATGCGCATGTGGTCGCGGGGGCCAGCAAGGTCACGGTAAAAACAGCCGATGCGCGGGAGCTTGAAGGGGATGTTATTGGCATCAGCACGGAGACGGATGTAGCCGTTGTCCGCGTGGCGGGGCTTGCCGGCGTAGAACCGCTAGCGATGGTTCGCAAGGAGAAGGCGGAGATTGGCGACGAAGTGATTGCGATCGGCAGCCCGCTTGGTTTTCAGAATACCGTTACAACCGGCATTGTTAGCGGGGTAGGCAGAAGCTTTGAGATCAAGCCGTACACGTATAACGATCTGTACCAAATTTCCGCTCCTATCGCTCCGGGCAATAGCGGCGGACCGCTTGTCGATAAGAAGACCGGCGAGGTGCTCGGAATCAACTCCGCCGGGATTGAGCAGAGCTCCATCGGCTTCAGCATTCCGATCGTAAACGTAATCGATATGGCTGAAGCATGGTCGGAACATCCGATGAAGACGTTGCCGGAATGGAAGCCCGAAGAAGAAGACGGCGCCGTGAAAAAGGATGCGTCCATTACCGAATACGCGGAGTATCTGGTAACCCACTTCTACGACAGCTTGAATAATGCTGATTACGTTTATGCTTATTCGCTCCTAGGCGGCAACTGGAAGCTTGGCACAAGCTACGAGGCGTTCCGCGAGGGGTATCTGATGACCCGAAACGTAGTTATCGATAATCTCCACGTCACCAAAGAAAGCGATGATGAAGCAACCGTCACGGCGATCATTTCGGTTGATGAACGCTTGGACGGGGAATATCGCCTTAGCAAGTATCAGGTGACTTATGATGTTGGTTACGAGAACGACCAGTTGAAGCTGATCAGCGGCAAGGGCAAAGCGATCAAGCAAGAGGAAGAGAAAGACAAGAAAGCTGGATAAGACAAAGAGGCCGCGGGGGAACCGTGGCCTCTTTGTTGTGGACTTTTGTTGAGGTGCGTATGCTTATATGTTGCGCGCAGTGCATCATATTGGAGCATCCGAGCCAAAGTAACTGTATAGTTAGCTTCAGAACGTGGACTCGCGTACGTTGCGTGTATAGCATCCTACGGAGCATCCGAGCAAAGTAACTATTTAGTTGCCTTCAGAACGTGGACTCGCGTACGTTGCACAAATAACACCATAATGGAGCATCCGAGCCAAGTAACTATATGGTTACCTTCAGAACGTGGACTCGCTACGTTGCACGGAATACATCATATTGGGGCCATGTAGCCAGAAATCCGTAATATCCTGTACAGCATGCAGGATTTTACCCATTTATAGCTATTTTTTGGTGCTGAATCGATAATATGCTGTATTCCGTGCATTATATCGGAGACCTCGCCCCTTTTTGGTCCGATATGCTGTATTTTGTACAGCGCACTGCTCCGCTTCACGCTAATGGGGAGAAGAACCCCAAAAAATAAAGCTGTAAGGCTGGTCACAGCCTTACAGCTTTATGGTCTTTATAAGTCTTCCGGGTCGTAGGTGGCAAAATGCTCGGCAACGTTGAGGTGGGCGATATCGGTGAGCTCTTGCGACAATTCATCTTCTTCCGAGCGTCCGGTTATATTGAACGTTAGATCGATTGCGACAGTGTCAAACCGCTGTACGGGGAACGTTAGCAGGGTTTGCGGAATGACGCGGCCATTCAAGCGAAGAATGGATTGAATAGGTCCGCCGATTGGAATGCCGCTGACAGAAGCGATCTGTCCGTTAAACGAGAAGCGTACGACGCCGGTTGCGGCAAGAGCGCCACGAATGCTCATGCCTGGACGGAACGGTACCCGGTAAACATTTGTTACGTTCGGGAAGAAACGTCCTCCGTTAATGACAACTGTTACATAGGCCGGTCCGGGCTGCGGAGGAAATGGCGGGAATGGCCCTGGCCCTGGCGGGAACGGCCCCGGCCCTGGCGGGAACGGCCCCGGCCCTGGCGGGAACGGCCCCGGCCCTGGCGGGAACGGCCCCGGCCCTGGCGGGAATGGCCCCGGCCCTGGCGGGAATGGCCCCGGCCCTGGCGGGAACGGCCCCGGCCCTGGCGGGAATGGCCCCGGCCCTGGCGGGAACGGCCCCGGCCCTGGCGGGAACGGCCCTGGCCCTGGCGGGAATGGCCCCGGCCCTGGCGGGAACGGCCCCGGCCCTGGCGGGAATGGCCCCGGCCCTGGCGGGAATGGCCCCGGTCCCGGTCCAGGCCCTGGCCCTGGTCCTGGTCCTGGTCCCGGTCCAGGCCCTGGCCCTGGTCCTGGTCCTGGTCCCGGTCCCGGTGGCGGAGGAGGAGGTCCAGGCATTAACATGCGTGTACCGCCACATCCGCAATTGCTTACAACGGAGTTGTTGCCTTTCCCTTCGATATACTTATAAGTATAGCTACTCATGCGCTGTGTCAGACTCCTTCGTATGACAGATTAGGCATTCATCCTCATCCATCTTATGCGGCGGATGCCTATCCGTGTGCACGAAGCAGAATTACTCAAGCGGCACTTAACAAAAATAAAACAAGGCTGCCCCAAAAGGGACAGCCTTGTTTGTCAAACAACTGCCTATTAAACAGCTGCTTCGTAACGTTTGCTAACTTCAGCCCAGTTCACAACGTTCCAGAACGCTGCAATGTAGTCAGGGCGTTTGTTTTGGTAGTTCAGGTAGTAAGCATGCTCCCAAACGTCCAGACCAAGGATAGGCGTTTCGCCTTCGAAGATCGGGCTGTCTTGGTTAGGCAGGCTCGATACTTTCAGCTTGCCGTCTTTAACGGAGAGCCAAGCCCAGCCGCTGCCGAAGCGAGTTGTAGCTGCTTTTGCGAATTCAGCTTTGAACGCGTCGAAACCGCCCAGTTCGCTGTCGATTGCCGCAGCCAGTGCGCCAGTTGGAGCGCCGCCGCCGTTAGGACCGATAACTTCCCAGAACAGGGAGTGGTTAGCATGGCCGCCGCCGTTGTTGCGGACAGCTGTTTTGATTGCGTCCGGAACGATTGCCAGGTTGTTAGCCAGCAGTTCTTCCAGGGATTTCTCTTGCAGCTCAGGAGCTTGTTCAAGAGCAGCGTTCAGGTTTGTTACATAAGCGTTGTGGTGACGGCCGTGGTGGATTTCCATTGTCAGCGCGTCGATATGAGGTTCAAGAGCGTCTTTAGCATAAGGCAATGCAGGTAATTGATGAGCCATAATTAACAGCCTCCCATAAATTAGGTTATGTAAAACTCTTCTCATATTATCCCTTATCCGAGTGCATAAATCAACATTAATGTTGCAAAAGTCGACCGTTAGCGGACAATGACATACGAGAAGTAGAATATCACGGAAAGCTCAAAAATATGCAAAAACGGTAGAAAACAGGCCCTAATTCACGTAAATGATAAAAAAGTCCATGTAAGCGCTTAAAATAAAGCGTTTTCAACGTAATTTCGCAAATTTCTTTAAAATTTTTAAGTTTTTTTTAAGAGAAAGGCAGGATTTCGTTTGAAAATGTCGTAAAATATATAAATGCAGCACTATGACAAGGTATAGAAGGTGTATAATTAATGAACGTTCGTTCCTTCCAGTTGTCTGACTACAGACCGGTTACTACACTCCTCGAGGATGTATTGTCTGAAGAGTGTTACGAACAAACGATGGAAGCTTTTG
Organism: Paenibacillus glycanilyticus; assembly: GCF_030161375.1. Taxonomy (GTDB): domain Bacteria; phylum Bacillota; class Bacilli; order Paenibacillales; family Paenibacillaceae; genus Pristimantibacillus; species Pristimantibacillus glycanilyticus_B. The sequence goes on along the minus strand of NZ_BSSQ01000018.1, from coordinate 45,851 downwards.
CGCGTCAATTGTCATGGGACAGTGAGCTTGTACTTGTCGCTGTCGAAGAGTCCGAAATTGTTGGTATGATCATCGGCACAATCGATAATAACAAAGGTTATTACTATCGTATCGCTGTTCATACAGATTATCGGCGCCAAGGAATTGGTAAGGCACTTATAGAAGCTTTGAGGCAGCGCTTCGAGCAGCGCAACGTTTCCAAAATATTAATTACCGCCGACGAGCATAATGAACCGGTATTGCCGTTATACGAAGCGATGGGATATGCTTCGAACGACTTTTTCCGTTCATTTCAAAAATTAAGTATTGTAGCAGGCTAAGCGGCTTTCCGCCGATCAATTAGCCATTATGTGCAGGGCATATCTGCATCGCCATTGCTTTTGGCGGTCAGATATGCTTTTCTATTTAAAAGGACTATTGTTTGGAACTACGATTGAGGCTACCTCAGGCTCGTTTCACAATAAGTAAGGAGAGGCGTCATGGACATTTATCGGCATTGCGTTATCAAAAGCTTTAAACACGACGGTCATATTCACCGAACCTGGCAGCGCAATTACCTTGTGCCGATGGACCGGCTTGCCCCTGTGCACAGGGATAACAACATCATTGTGCTCATAAATCGTCAGACGCCTATAGTGGAATCCGACGGCAAGCAATGGATTAGCCGGGTACCTGCGGTATCCTTCTTTATTCCTGGCGAATGGTTTAATGTCGTAGCGCTTCTTGAAGACAGCGGCATTCGTTATTATTGCAATATTGCGTCTCCTCCTTATATGCAGGGGGATGTGCTTACTTATATCGATTACGACCTGGATGTGATCCGCACGACCGAAGGCAACCGTTACGTGGTAGATCAGGACGAGTACCAGATGCACAAGCTGGCGTACCATTATCCGCAAATGGTGGAGGACAAGGTTCAGCAAGGACTCGCAGCCCTGCTCAAACGAATGGACGAGGGAGCGGTTCCTTTCCATGACGAGATTGTCCAAGGCTACTATGCAGACTGGCATAGCGCTTGCGGGGAAAGTGAGGGCTAAGCTTAGATGAGTGTTTCCCCTTCGGAAATTAAGGATTCTGCCAGGCAAGGCGCCAAGGCGAAGTCGCGATGGGTCAGAGAATTGCTGGAATGGGTAAAAACGATTACGATTTCTTTTCTGATCGTGATGGTGCTTCATCTGTTCGTATTTAATCTGTCTACGGTTGAGGGACATTCCATGGAGCCTACGCTTCTGGACAAGGAGTGGCTGTTCGTGAACAAGGCTGCTTACCTGATCGGGAATCCAAAGCTTGGGGATGTCGTCATTCTCGAGGATCCGTCCGCTTATGGCGGTGACAAGGATTTTCTCGTGAAGCGGGTTGTTGGCGTTGCAGGGGACCGCATTGAAATCTACAATAAAGAGCTCTACCGTAACGGAGTTAAAGTAACTGAGAAATATACAAACGTCGAGATCGAGGATCTGGACTTTATGCCTGTAATCGTTCCGAAGGGGCAATACTTCGTAATGGGAGATAACCGCCACGCGAGAGCGAGCAAGGACAGCCGAATATTCGGTACCGTTCCGAGGTCTATGATACACGGGAGAGCGGATTTTATTTTATGGCCTCTGAAGCAGGCAAAAGCGTTATAAATCCTCCATTCGTATTTCTATAAGCAGATACATACGAAGTCATTCTTATTAGGAGGACCGTAGATGAAAGAAGTAACGATCTATACGGACGGGGCTTGCTCCGGGAACCCCGGGCCAGGCGGCTGGGGGGCCGTTTTGTTTTACGGCGTTCATCGGAAAGAACTTTCCGGAGGCGAGAAGCACTCGACCAACAACCGGATGGAGATTCAAGCTGTTATTGAAGCTTTGAGCCTTCTGAAGGAGCCATGCAAGGCAAAAGTTTATAGCGATTCTGCTTATGTCGTCAATTGTTTTCAGAAAGGCTGGATTCACGGCTGGCTGCGCAATGGCTGGAAGAACAGCAAGAATGAGCCGGTTGAGAATCAAGATTTGTGGAAAACGTTATGGGATCTGATGAAGCGTCATCAGGTGGAATATATCAAGGTGAAAGGGCATAGCGACAACGAGTGGAACAACCGCTGCGACGAGCTTGCCCGCGAAGCGATTAAACGATTATAGCTTTGGATACACAGTGGAAGGGAGCTTAGATGCTAATGGACAGCCGCTGGGCACGATTAAAAGAAGAATTGCGGGAAGCGGCGCGGGGCCTTGGCATCGATAAGATTGGCTTTGCTTCCGCTGATCCGTTCACGGAGCTGAGAACAAGGCTGGTCCGGCATCGCGAGCTTGGCCGCGAGTCGGGTTTCGAAGAGCCGGATTTGGACAAACGGACAAATCCGGCTTTGTTGTTCGATAATCCGCAATCCATAATAGCAATTGCGGTCGCTTATCCTGCTAAATTGTCTAATCCCCCCAAGTCGGAGCCGGGAGCAAGACGCGGTATTTTGTCGCGCTCCGCTTGGGGCGAGGATTATCATAAGGTGTTGCGGGACAGAATGGCGAAGCTTGAGGCATGGCTCCAGGAACGGGTACCGGAAGCACGATTCGAGAGCATGGTCGATACGGGAGCTTTGTCCGACAGGGCGGTTGCCGAGCGGGCCGGAATTGGATGGAGCGCGAAGAACTGCTCGATCTTAAGCGAGGATCTCGGTTCATGGATATATCTTGGCGAGATGATTACGAATATCCCGTTTGAGCCGGATACGCCGGTTACGGAGGGCTGCGGGGAATGCACGAAATGCATCGATGCCTGTCCGACGGATGCGCTTGTTGGTCCGGGACAGCTGGATTCCAATAAGTGCATTTCTTTCATAACGCAAACCAAAGGATTTATCTCGGACGAGTATATGCGCAAGATCGGCAACCGGCTATATGGCTGCGATACTTGCCAGACGGTCTGTCCGGTGAACCGGGGCAAGAACTGGACCCATCAGCCGGAGCTTCAGCCGGATCCGGAATTGGTCAAGCCGTTGCTCGTGCCGCTCCTCACGATCGGCAACCGGGAATTCAAAGACCGCTACGGCCATACTTCTTCCGCATGGCGCGGCAAGAAACCGATTCAGCGAAACGCGGTTATCGGCCTTGGCAATTTCAAAGACAAAAGCGCCGTTCCGGACTTGATTGGCGTGCTGAAGGACGATACCCGTCCGGTATTGCGCGGAACGGCCGCTTGGGCGCTTGGATGGATCGGCGGAGACGAAGCGATGGAAGCTTTGAAGGAAGCCTTGCCAAGCGAACCCGATGGGGAAGCAAAAGCCTATTTGGAGCGGGCGATTGCCAGCCTTGAGGCGGACATGAACAGACCCGAAGAAGGAGCTTCGATCCCGCGTGAAAGCTAGGAAAAATTACTTCCGCGGGACGTTTGCGAATGCCCGCTTTACATGCTATCATAGGGGTCATTATAGACAATAGGCTGGTTTAATAGAAAGGGCTGGGTTATATTATGTGGAACATCATTATTCCGATTGTAACTTTAATCGTAGGGGTTGCAGGCGGTTTCTTCATCGGGGTATTCTACCTGCGCAAACAGCTGGAGAAGATGCAAAACGACCCTGAAATGATTCAAAAAATGGCTAAACAAATGGGCTACAACTTGAACAAACAGCAAATGAATCGTGCACAGCAAATGATGAAAAATCAAAAAATGCCACGAAAATAAGCGCAGTTGGTTGGTAGTAGCCGGAAGAGGTGAATCGCATGGCGGGAATGAAAGACTACGTCAATACGGCGGTATCGCGCAACCGGGAGCAGATAGAATTTCACGTGAAGGAAATTTTGAAGCTGGTTGGCGAAGATGTGGAAAGAGAAGGGTTACTTGAGACGCCGGCTCGCGTTACCCGGATGTACGAAGAGATTTTTGCAGGTTATGAAGCTGATCCGCGGGAAGTACTTGGCGTTACGTTTGATGAGCAGCATGAAGAGCTTGTCATCGTAAAGGACATTGTTTACTATAGCCAATGCGAGCATCATATGGCTCCATTTTTCGGGAAGGCCCATATCGGATATATTCCAAGCGGCAAAATCGCCGGTCTTAGCAAACTTGCGAGACTGGTCGAATCGATAACGAGAAGACTGCAGGTGCAGGAGCGGATTACGACGCAAATCGCCGACATTATGCAGGAAGTGCTGAAGCCTCAAGGCGTCATGGTTGTCGTTGAAGGCGAGCATCTGTGCATGTGCGCACGCGGCGTGAAGAAGCCGGGCAGCAAGACGGTTACGTCTGCCGTCCGCGGCGTATTCTCCGACAGTGCGCTCCGTTCGGAGTTCCTGTCCTTGCTCAAGCAATAGAGTCCTATACGAATGAAAAAGCCACTGCGCTATGCAGTGGCTTTTGTTGTATCGGTATAAGTGCGGTATGCTTAAGCTTTGGAGGCTGCTGCTTGTTCTTCGTGTTCGGCTTGGAACTGTTGATCAACTTGCCCGAGGAATAAGGCCGCGCGCTGAATGTATTCCGTCGGAGAAGCCCGGAAGAGCATCTCATGCTGGCCGCCGGGGACAATCCAGGAACGGGAGAGCGGATTGCTCTGCTTCGCCGCAATTTGTTCGGCTAGCTGGTAAGGTGCTTTGGCATCGTTTGTGCCGTGCATCATGTACACCGGTATGTCCAAGGAATTGGCTAATATTTGATTGACCGGTACCTGCTTCAAGTGCGTGCCCGACCATGTCGGCAGCATCAGCTCAATTAGCTGCTTGGACGGGAACTTCGGAAGCGGCAATATTTGCGTCACGTTGTGGAACATCGTATCCGCCGTTGCCAAGAAGGTACTGTCGAGAATCATCGCATCGATATCTTTTGTCTGCAAAGCAGCTTGGAGCGCCGTGCCGGCTCCCATCGAGAAGCCCCAGACGACAATTTCTTCGGCCCCGCGCGACTTGGCGAAGTTGATAGCGGCAAGCAGTTGCTGCGATTCTTCGATGCCTGCGGTAGCCGGAGCTTTATATTTCTCGGAAGCGTAGCCGTAGTCGAAAAGCACTACATTATAGTGAAGCCCGTGAAGCAGCTTGGTGAGATCATACATCGGCACCCAGCTTTCTTCGCGGTTCGCACCGTATCCGTGGCTGAAGATGACCGTTCTCTCCGACGCTGCGGTAGAGCTTGCAAGAGCGGTATCGGAATCATGATCCGAAGCGGGTACATACCAGCCGCTTACGGTTGTTTTACCGCTTGCGCTAGGGAATAAAATATCTTCATAATCGAGGCCGGCAGCGGCCTTTGGGTTCGAAGTAAGCGGCGCTACATAGGGATAGGTCAACATCCAGGCAACGTATCCGTAAAACACAGCCACAAGCAGCAAACATAGAGCGGTGAATGAAGCGGCCAGTGCGATCAAGAAATGTTTGCGTGTCTTTATCCTAGGCCGATGCTGCTGCAATCCGCCATCCAGCGGAAATGGCTGCAGCGTTTGAGGAAAGCCGGTTTCCAGCGGCATTGGTGTCATTATCGTAGTACTCATCGCATTGTCCCTCCCCACAAACTATGTAAGCGCTTCTACACGTCTAGTACTTTAATCGTAGACCCGTAGGGTAAGCCTGTCAATTGATGTCGACGTAATGTTAATCATTTGTAATCAGGCTGTAATGAAAGATCTTTTCTTTACCATTCTCGTTTAATTAAGGTATACTGGGTGATAATATGTTTCATTGTGCGAAACCAAATGGGAGCGGAATAGGGAGGGCGGACCGGATGGAAGAAGGCAAATCAAATGTACGGGCGGTTGAGCGGGCGCTGGATATTTTGCTCTGTTTCACGGAGGGGTCGAATCTGGCAATGTCCGAGATCGCAGAGAAGGTTGGCCTGCATAAAAGCACCGTCCACCGCATGCTTGCCACGCTGGAGGATCGGGGTTTTGTAGAGCGGGATCCCTCATCCGAGCGGTATCATCTCGGGATGCGGATGTGGGAGTTATCCGCGCATCTATCCCGTTCGGATGATCAGTCCGTCATCTGGCAGCCTGAGATGGAGCGTTTGCGCGACCGGTTAGGGGAAACGGTTAGCATCTATGTACGCGACGGCTCGGAGCGCGTGCGGATCCAGGCGGTCCAGAGCAATCAGCCGGTGCGTCGGGTTGCGCCGGTTGGCGCAAGGCTACCGCTGTATGCCGGTGCGTCAAGCAAAGTGCTGATCGCTTATTCGGACCGTTTTGTGCAAGAGCAGATTTTTGGCGACCCTGCTTGGCTACTCGCGATCGACCTAGATCAATATAAACAGCAATTAGAGGAAATTGCGCAGCAGGGCTACGCGACTAGCTTTGAAGAACGCGAACCTGGCGTTGCGGCATTAGCTGCGCCCATCTTCAGACACGGCCAGGTGTCCGCGGCGTTATCCGTATCCGGACCGTCCAGCCGCCTGACGATGGAGACCATGCGCGAGTATTCGTCGGTTCTGATCGAGTCCGCGAAACGCATGGGAACCATGATAAAGTAAGGTTAATGGCAAACTCCGCATACGTACGGATTAAAGTAGCAAACTCCGCATTGAATGATGATCAGGTTAAAGTGGCAAACTCCGCATTGAATGATGATCAGGTTAAGTGGCAAACTCCGCATTGAATGATGATCAGGTTAAAGTGGCAAACTCCGCATTGAATGATGATCAGGTTAAAGTGGCAAACTCCGCATTGAATGTTCTTCCGATCGCGATTGCTCGAGAATTTCTTTGATTAGATGTGATTAAGGTGGAAATTCTCTTACAAAAGCGACCACTACGTTTCTCCAGAATCATTCAAATGCTTCGTTTGCCATTAACCTTTGTAGAGGGAACAGAAAAGCGACTGTGCTGAATTACTTGGCACAGTCGCTTTTTTTGAACATTAGCTACTTACATGATTTGGCGGAGGACGGTTTGGAGGATACCTCCGTTGCGGTAGTAATCGACGTCGACCATGGAGTCGAGGCGTACGTTGACGTCGAATTCGGTTACTTTGCCGTCTTCGCCGGTTGCTTTGACGTGGACCGCTTGTCCTGGCAATATGTCATTGGACAAGCCTGTTATATCAAAGGTCTCGCGGCCGGTTAGACCAATGGACTTCCAGCTTTGTCCATCCAGGAACTGCAGCGGCAGCACGCCCATGCCCACCAGATTGGAGCGGTGAATCCGCTCGAAGCTTTCGGCGATAACCGCTTTGACGCCAAGCAGGAACGTCCCTTTTGCCGCCCAGTCGCGAGAGCTGCCGGTACCGTATTCTTTGCCTGCGATAACAACGAGGTTGGTCCCGTCCTCCTGGTACTTCATCGATGCGTCGTAAATAGACATCACTTCATTCATTGGCAGATAAGTGGTAACCCCGCCTTCGGTTCCCGGCGCCACCTGATTGCGGATCCGAATGTTCGCGAAGGTACCTCGCATCATGACTTCATGGTTGCCGCGGCGGGAGCCGTAAGAGTTGAAGTCGACCCGGTCAACGTGATGGTCGGTCAAATATCTGCCGGCCGGGCTGTCCAACTTGATGTTACCCGCAGGGGAGATATGGTCCGTAGTGACCGAATCGCCGAGCAGGGCCAGTACCCGTGCCGAAGGGATATTCCCGATGTCGCCGATATCCGCTCCGAGATTTTGGAAGAAAGGCGGGTTCTGAATATAGGTGGAACCGGGATCCCATTCATAACTTTCGCCCTTCGGCACTTCGAGCGCGTTCCAGCGCTCGTTCTGCGTGAAGACGTTGGCGTATTTCTCGCGGAACATTTCCGGACGCAGAGCCGTCTTGATAGCCTCCTGCACCTCTTGGTTCGTTGGCCAGATGTCTTTCAAATATACCTCTTTGCCGTCCGAGCCCTTGCCGATCGGATCCTTCGACAAATCAATATTTACCGTTCCGGCAAGCGCGTAAGCGACAACGAGCGGCGGCGACGCCAGATAGTTCGCTCTAATCTGCGCGTGGATGCGGCCTTCAAAGTTCCGGTTGCCGGACAGTACGGCAGCTACGGTCATGTCGTTATCGGCAATGGCCTTGCTCACTTCGTCTGGCAGCGGACCGGAGTTGCCGATACAGGTGCCGCAGCCGTAGCCGGTCAGATGGAAGCCAAGCGCTTCAAGCGATTCCGTTAATCCGGCTTTGTTGAAGTAGTCCGTTACGACGAGCGAGCCCGGAGTCAGGGAAGTCTTCACGTAAGCAGGCACTTTCAAGCCAAGAGCGACCGCTTTCTTCGCTACAAGTCCCGCGCCAAGCATAACGCCTGGGTTGGACGTGTTCGTGCAGCTTGTAATGGCGGCGATCACCACGGCACCCGTAGCCATTTCGCTCTCGCGGCCGTCGTTATGGTGAACCTTCACCCGCTGGTTTTTATTTTCCTCGCTTAAGCCATAGCCGCCTTTTTCAACGGGCAAGTTGATAATATCGTTGAAAGCTTCCTTCAAATGCGTGAGCTCGACGCGGTCTTGCGGGCGTTTCGGTCCAGCAAGCGATGGAACAACCTTGGACAAATCGAGCTCGAGCGTGTCCGTAAACACCGGATCCGGCGTCTCATCCGTTCGGAACATGTCTTGCGCCTGATAATAAGCGCGGACCAGTTCTATTTGCTCTTCCTCCCGGCCCGTATCCCGCATGAAGCGAAGCGTCTCCTCATCCACCGGGAAATAGCCAATCGTCGCGCCATATTCCGGCGCCATATTCGCAACGGTCGCGCGGTCCGGCAGACTGATATTCGACAGGCCCGAGCCGTAAAACTCGACAAACTTGCCCACTACGCCTTTTTTGCGGAGCATCTGCGTAACGGTAAGAGCAAGGTCGGTCGCCGTGGAACCTTCGGCAAGGCTGCCGGTCAACTTGAAACCAATGACTTCCGGCATAACAAAATAAAGCGGCTGCCCCAGCATGCCGGCCTCAGCTTCAATGCCGCCTACGCCCCAGCCAACAACGCCTAGACCGTTGATCATCGTTGTATGAGAGTCGGTACCAACAAGCGAGTCCGGGAATACAACCAAGTCGTCGCCGATCTTTTTCGTAGCCGCAACGGATGCCAAATACTCCAGATTGACCTGATGAACGATCCCGGTATCGGGAGGCACGGCCCGGAAGTTATCGAAGGCGGTCTGCGCCCAGCGAAGGAAGCGATAACGCTCTTCGTTGCGCTTGAATTCGAGTTTGATGTTGTATTCGAAGGCATCCGCGTTGCCGAAGGAATCGATCATGACGGAGTGGTCAATAACGAGGTCTACCGGCACGAGCGGATTGATCTTCTTGGGATCGCCGCCTGCCTTCTGCACGGTATCCCGCATCGCCGCCAAATCGACGACAACCGGTACGCCGGTGAAATCCTGCAGAACAATCCGCGCTGGAATAAAAGGAATTTCCTTATCTATCCGGCCGTTCGCCCAAGCCGCGATCTGCTTGACATGCTCCTCCGTGATCGCCCGTCCGTCGAATTGTCGGACAGCGGCCTCAAGCAGTACTTTAATGGAGAAAGGAAGCTTTGAGATTGGGCCCAGCCCTTGCTTCTCCATCCCCGCGATCGGGTAATACACATAGGTTTTGCCGGCAGCATCCAACGTGCTGCGCTCGACAAAAGGGTTGTTCGTCATGTTGTTACCTCCTGAAAATAACTTCGTTGACTTTGGTTTTAAGTAAAAAGTTCCGTTACATCCGAGTTGCCCACAGGTAGTGTTCCCAAGCGCCTGGGCGATTGTTACATGAAATCTTACAATTGCTCATATAATGAACCAGCAAATACAGGAATGGGAGGGGTAGCCATGTCCACGCGATCAGACCGAACAGGGAGTCGTGCCAATAAGCCAAACAAAGCTTTGGTGCTCCAGCCGGCGGCAGTCCGCGTTAGCCGGCCGTCCGAGTCAACACGCAAGCCGGATGAGGCAGAAACTCATCGTGTTATGTTCGAAGCTCCTACTGACAATCATGCACGGCATGAGCAGCAGCGGGGCAACCTGACGGGGCATGGCGAACGGTCCGTCCAATCCGCACCTACAAAGTCTGCCCAGCCGTCTGCGGGTCATACCGCCTCCAAGCAAGCAACGCTGAAGCTGTCTTCTTTGCTCCGTTCCGCCGAACAGTCCGGCGTTAAGAGCAGAGAAACGGCAAGCGAATGGAAGTCGGTCATATCCAAATACGTGAATTTGTACAATAAGGCGGAGACAGATCAGCATTATGCGGCGATGGAAGATTATATAGATGACAAGGACCACTGCCTCCGGCTGCGTTACCGGCTGGAACGGCTGCGGGAAAGAGACCTCTACCGCGGCGTGCTGCCGGCGCGCGGCGAGACGAAAGCGGAACTGGTTAAGGTGAATGAGTCCTCCTCCGAAGTGTCTGTTCTGGTGAAGCTTCACGTCAAAAGACAAATGGAGCAATCGGGTCTTTATTATTTAGAGGAAAGAACCGAATACGAGCGATTATGGCTAGCTTTATCCGGTGGCGTCTGGCGCATATTCCGGATCGAACCGGTTATTGCCGAACGTAGGCCAAGGTTTGGGGCGAACGAATACAATGGATTGCTCGAAGAAGAAATCGCCAATCAATTCCGTGAAGCATCCGTATACCGTTCAACGCCGTTTCTCAATCTCGATCAATTCCCGCAATTGAAACAGCGGGTAAAAGGAATCCCGTACCGGCGCGAGCTTGCGGCCGCTTATGCGGACCGGTGGTGGAATGAAGGGAATCCGGCGTATGAAGAGTTCGAGGTGAACTGCACTAACTATATTTCCCAGTGTCTCTTTGCAGGCCACGCGCCTATGAACTATACTGGTAAAAGAGAAAGCGGCTGGTGGTACAAAGGCCGTAACGGCGGCAAAGAATGGTGGAGCTACAGCTGGGCTGTGTCCAATGCGCTCACCAATTATTTGTCGGCCAAACGCAATTCCGGCCTTCATGCTACCGTTGTCCAATCGGTGGAGGAGCTGCAGCTTGGCGACGTTATAACGTACGATTGGAACGGAGATAACCGGTACCAGCACAGCACGATCATAACGGCTTTCGATGCGGCAGGGATGCCGCTGGTGAACGCCAATACGGTGCCAAGCAGACACCGCTTCTGGGATTACCGCGATTCCTACGCATGGACGGAGCAGACGAACTACCGTTTTTTTCATATTGCGGACCACTTCTAAAATTACTCATACCGGAGGATACCTATGGGGAAGAAAGTACACTTAGGGTTGATTTACGGAGGGAAGTCGGGGGAGCATGACGTATCGCTGCAGACGGCATTTGCGGTGATGGGGGAGCTCGATTACGCAAAATATGAAATAACGCCGTTTTATATTACCAGGCTTGGCGAATGGAGAGTCGGGCCGGTGCTTGGCGGTCAGCCTGCCGGGCTGGATGAGCTTCGGCTCGATCCGGTTGACGGGGCTCCTGTGCCTCCCGTGCCGGTTCATCCTCTTGCTCCGCTATTGGACTGTTTGTCCGGGAGCAGCGCGGGAGGGGGGCAGCCGATTGATGTCGTCTTTCCGCTGCTTCATGGCACGTTTGGCGAAGACGGCACCATTCAAGGACTGCTAGAAATCGCGGACATCCCTTACGTAGGGGCGGGCGTTTTGGCCTCCGCTGTCGGGATGGACAAGATAACGATGAAAAAAGTGTTCGCCTACGAGGGTCTGCCGCAATGCGTCTTCCGTTATTTCAACCGGGCGCAGTGGGAGAAGGACGCCTCCTTTTTTATTATGGAATGCGAAGTAGCGCTAGGGTATCCGTGTTTTGTCAAACCGGCTAACCTGGGATCAAGCGTCGGCATAACCAAAGCGAAAAACCGCGAAGACCTGATCGCCGCAGTCGATTTTGCGTTCCGGTTCGACCGCAAGGTTATCGTAGAGGAATTCGTGGACGCCAGAGAGATCGAAATAAGCGTGCTTGGCAACGAGGACCCGAAGGTTTCCGTGCCGGGGGAGATCGTGCCGTCCAATGAGTTCTACGACTACAAGGCCAAATACGTGGACGGAAAGTCTACGATTCACATTCCGGCCAATATCCCGAACAAGACAGCTGAGGCAGTGAAAGACATGGCGCTGCGCGCTTTTCTGGCGATTGACGCGGCGGGGCTGTCGCGGGTTGATTTTTTCCTTCGGAAGACAGACGGGCAACTGTTCATCAACGAGATAAACACGATGCCGGGCTTTACGCCGATCAGCATGTACCCGCTTATGTGGAAGGAGTCGGGACTGCCTTATAAGGATTTGCTGGATAAGCTAATCGAACTTGCGTTTAAGCGTTATGCCGACAAACAGACCATAGATTACGGAAGTAGCGGCGGTAATTAACGTAACGGTTAAGTCGGACTAATAAAGAATAGAGGGATACAGATGGGATTCGCAACAGAGTTCAATTCCGTGTGCAAATTCAAATCGGAGCAAGAGTTGTATGAATTGCTTGAATACGGTAGGGGCAAAATGGTGAAGAGCGGGTTCCGCGTCTTCCCGACCGGCCAGAAAGTAATCGCTTATACGCCTAATAACGAAGCGATTGCAATCGTTCGCGTACTCGCCTCCATTGCGGAAATTAATTTCCAAGGCGAGGAAGTGACGGAAGTGGAGATGGAACTGGTGCGCAAGCTGAATGAAGAGGAGGCGCGCATCCAGACGGCTCTCGCTTACGAGATGTTTTTCGGAGAGAGGGTATAATTCATTATGATCGTCCGATTCGGTTTTGTCGCCATGAGTATGATTCTAGAGAACGCTTCGCCATCCCGGACGATGACCTTTGCGAACTTTAGCAAGCTGAATGACAGGGAAGCCGGATTGCGGAAGATTGAGCGCATCGCAGAAGAGAATCTGCGGAGCACGCTTCGGGTCATGAAGCATGCGAATGCCCATGACATCCACATGTACCGTTTCTCGTCCAAGCTGATTCCTCTCTCTACGCATAACGAGCTGGCGGATTGGGATCCGTTCCCCGCCCTAAAGCCCGCGATGAAAGAGATTGGCGACTTTGCGAAAAAGACAGGTATGAGAACGTCGTTTCATCCCGATCATTTCTGCGTGTTCAGCACGAACCGGCCTGATGTTCTGGTGAATTCGGAGCGGGATCTTGAATACCATATCCGCATGCTTGAAGCAATGGAGCTTCCGGAAACTTCGAAATGCAATATCCATATGGGCGGAGCTTACGGGGATAAAAAGTTGTCCGCCGAGCGGTTCGTCCAGCAATTCGGCGCCTTGTCGGAACGGCATAAGCAACGGGTTACGCTGGAGAACGACGATAAAACGTTCGACGTAAGAGAAACCTTGGCCGCTGCCGAGGCGGTAGGCGTACCGATGGTCCTCGATATTCATCATCATGCCGTTAATAGCGGGGATATAACGATGGACGAGCTATCGGCGGGCTTATGGCCGCGGATTGCCCGGACCTGGAGCATCGAGGAACAACGACTGGGCCTTGAAGCGGGAGAGCTTCCGCCGAAAATTCACGCTTCAAGTCCAAAAAGCTTATCCGATCCCCGGGGGCATGCGGATTACTTGGAGCCGGAGCCTCTGCTGCAATTTCTGCGCAGTGTTGCGTCCGCAACGCCGCGGATCGACTGCATGCTTGAGGCGAAGCAGAAGGATGCCTCCCTGCTTAAGCTGATGGAGGATATTAAGGAAATAGCCGCATCTGGAAACGGCATACGGTTTCTTGACGGCAGTACAATAGAGATTGAGCCATGATCGATAACACCGTCAATTTTGGCGGTGTTATTTTGTGCAAATACATAGGTTAACGGCATCAAGAAGAGAAAGCGGTGATCAACGTGTTGGAATGGATTCTTCTGGCGTTGCTTGGCGTAGTGGCAGCCATGTTCGGCAGTATTGTCGGCCTGGGCGGGGGGATTATTATCGTGCCCGTGCTTATGCTGCTGGGACCCCAGCTGACGGGCGGCGAGATTAGCCATGCTACGGCTGTGGGCAGCTCATTAACGATGCTCATTGTAACGGCGCTTGCTTCTACGTTAAGTTACGCCAAGAAAAAGCTGGTTGACTTCAAGAGCGGTTGGTTGTTCTTCATAACGAGCGGTCCTGCCGCCATGCTGGGATCGGCGCTGACGGGCAAGCTTCAAGGCGGAGCATTCTCGCTGTCCTTTGGCGTGTTTATGCTGCTCATGGCCGGACTGCTTGTGGCGCGGGATTACCTGAAGCCAATCAACCGGAAATGGCCGATAGAGCGTACCGTCGTTGATGCCAAAGGGCATGAGCAAACGTACGGTTATGCCATTGTTCCCGCACTAGCCATTGGATTTGCTGTGGGCCTCATATCCGGATTGTTCGGGATCGGAGGCGGTTCCTTGTTCGTTCCGCTTATGGTGCTGCTGTTCCGTTTTCCGCCGCATACCGCAACGGCTACTTCGATGTTTGTTATATTTCTGTCCTCGATTCTGGGGAGCGCGATGCACGGCTGGCTTGGGGAGATCAATTATTGGATCGTGCTTGCGCTTGTGCCGGGCGCGTGGATTGGCGGGAAGGTGGGAGCGATGATCGCCGGGCGGATGAGCGGAAAAGGACTGCTCTGGCTGCTCCGAATTACTCTATTATTGCTCGCTGGGCAATTAATCTACGAAGGTTTGACGGAGCTTTAACACTGCGGTAATATTTTTAGAATATAGAACGTGTATATTTTGCCTGTTGCGACTTGTACGAAACTTGTATGCGATGTCATTCGTATAAGAAACAAACATACAATTAATAAAGCATTTTATAAATTATAACGAGAGTAGAGTGATGGACTGTGACTGTAAGTGATCAGCAGGGCACCGTCGTCGGAGGCAAAAGCTTCGCCGCCGTGGCGATCAATTGCGCGGCTAAAGCGGGAGAATGGATTAAGACCAAGCTAGGAAACTATGAAAAGCTTGATATAAAATATTCTGCTCATGATCTGGTAACGGAAGTGGACAAAGGATCGGAGACGTTGATTAGACGTCTAGTGCTGACGCATTTTCCCCATCATTCCTTCCTTGGCGAAGAAGGCGTTGAACCGGGACCTGAAGCGTCGGCCCGCGCGCTGGAAGAAGTAAGCGACGCGGAATATTTGTGGATTGTTGATCCGATTGACGGCACGACTAACTTTGTGCACGGCTTCCCGTTTTTTGTCGTATCGATTGCGCTTGCCCATAAAGGCGAAGTTATTCTTGGCGTCGTTTACGACCCTATGCGCGATGAGCTGTTTATTGCCGAGAAAGGCAAAGGGGCTTACGTTCATGGCAAACGGATGCAAGTATCGGGCGAAGATACGCTGAAAACAAGCCTTATTGCGACGGGGTTCCCGGCAGATGCCGGTTATGCGCTGCCTCTTAACATGAAGGGGCTGCAGGCCATGGCGCCGCAGGTTCGCAACATTCGTTCGGGCGGATCGGCAGCTTTGCATATGGCGTATGTGGCAGCCGGACGGTTAAGCGGCTTCTGGGAGATTGGCTTGAACAGCTGGGATTTGGCGGCAGGGGCGCTGCTCGTGCAGGAATCCGGCGGTACCGTAACGGACACCGAAGGCAAGACTTACAATCTTAGCGTACGTAATGTCGTTGCTTCCAATGGCAAGATGCATCAGCCTTTCCTTGATGCGCTTGCGTCAGCGGAAGCCGTGAAATAGTTTGATACAAACCGAAAATCTCAAAAAATAGCGGTGCCAAGTGCACCGCTATTTTTTTCGTTTGTAGCCAGAACCATTAATGCTTCTTATACGTTGTGCGTTTTTCTGTACGAAGAAGGATTCACGCCGCACAGCTTTTTGAAGCTTTTGCTCAAATGATGCTCGTCGGTAAATCCGCAATGTTCGGAGATTTGGGCAAGGGTAAGCGTGGAGTGAACAAGAAGCTGTTTCACCTTGTCCATTCTAAGATTAGCCGCGTAAGCTCCAGGGGTTATATGGAATTCGCGTGCAAACAGTCTTGTCAGCTGTACTTGGGTAAGACCAAGCTCCGCTGAAACCGACTTCAGGGATAAGCCGAATTCTGCTTGCTGCTGAAGCAGATGCAAGGCTTTCTGAAGAGTGGGATTCTCGCTGAACAATGATTTCGCAGGCTGTTTGGTTTGTTCAATTTGAAGCAAATAAAGCAAATCTTTAAGAAGATGCTTCTTGTAGGCATGACCTACGCCGGCTTGCAAGTACTGGGCTTCGCGAAATTGGGAGAGGGTAGATTGTAATCGTTTGTTGTTCAACAGCCGAAATTTGCCGATTTCCGGGAAATTCGCTGCATCCGGAGGGGCTTCTTGGCAACTGAGCCATTGGAAACCCATGAGATGAAAGGATAATCCGTCTGTTCGCCTGTAGAAGGTTAGATCAGGAGGGCATAGTACGATGTCGTCTTTGACGGCTTTTCCGCTTTGGCTGCCCATTCTGTAATCGAAACCGCCATCCTCGACGATAAACATCGCCCAATGATCATACGTATCATGCGTTTTCTGAAATTGGGGCGTATCCTTCACGTAGACGTGGTATTGCAGATCGGGCTCACGAAGCCGACCTTCATTCATTGGACGACAACACCTTTCCTTGGAGTGAAATTATATACAAGTAAAATCGATTTCTCTTACATTATAACAATTCAGATAGACAAATATAATTAAATGAAATACAAGTAGGAGGTATGGAAGATGACAACAGCTCATTTGGAATTACCGAAATTAATGGAGCAATTTCACGAACAAGGGTATTTGATTATACCGGGTATTTTGTCTCAGGATGAGGTGAACCGTCTGAATGCCGCCATAGACGACATTGTTTTGACGGAACCGGAAGCGCTTTCGCATAATATTTATAACAGCGTAGAACGACATGCCGAGATAGCAGAGTTAATTGATCAGCCTGCCATTCTTCCATTAATCGTTAATTTGCTTGGCTATAACATTCAGCTTCACATCTCTCACCTTACGATCAGACAACCGAATCCAAACGAGCTGGAAACCGCCACGAGCAGCTTTATCGATTGGCATCAAGACGGTCCTCATCCGAAGTTTCCTGTCATTAACGACTTGACGGCAACCTATTATATTAAGGTTTGTTATATTCTAAGCGATATGTCGGAGCCGAATCGCGGCAATACGAAAGTGATTCCGGGCAGTCACAAGCTGCCGTACAATCCTAATAACAAGGATGTGCGACAACAGCTTGACGGCGAGGTTCAAGTGTGCGGAAAGCCGGGCGACGTGTTCGTCTTTGCCCAGAACCTGTGGCATGCCGGCTCTCCTAATCGCTCCGCGTTCACTAGAAGACAGTTGTTCCTTGGCTACAGCCCGCTCTGGGTGCGTCCAATCGACTATCATTCGGCGTCGGAGGAACTGCTGCAAGGAGCGGGGCCGCTCCGGCGCCAGCTGCTTGGACAGATTAGCGACAACAAATTCAAGTATTACGTTCCGGAAGAGTCGATGGTGCCTCTCAAATCTTTGCTAATCCATCGGTAGATTAATCGCTTATAGGATCGACCCGCTACGAAAAAGGAGCTGTCCCTTTGGGGACAGCTCTCTATCAGTTAGTCACCTTATTCCGGTACTCCTGCGGCGTGATGCCAAAATGTTTCTTGAACAGCTGGATGAAATAACTTGGCTTCTGGTAGCCGAGCATAACCGAGATTTCGTAAATCTTTTCTTCGGTTTGGGTGAGCAGCTCAGCGGATTTCTCCATTCTGGCGCGCAGCAGGTATTCGCTGATGCCTTCGCCTGTTTCGGTCTTGTAGATCTTCGACAGGTAGGAAGGGTTCAGATAAACATGCGCCGAGATGGAATGAAGCGAAGCTTGCTCCAGGTGGCTATGGATGAATTCCTGCACTTTGCGGATAATGCCGGAGCGGGAATCCTTATCCTCTGAGTGTACGGAATTCCGATAGGAAGCGATAGCCCTTGATGTCCAAGTCCGCAGCTCTTGGGCGGAGTTGATCGGACGGCCGTTCGCAAATGCGTGATAGTCTTCGCCGATCATGTCCGACAGCCATTTTTTGTTCTTATGGGCAATCGCCGCAAGCGTAGCCGCGATAGAGAAGTAGGCCTCGAGCACATGCTCCTGGGAGCCGTTCCATTCCTCTTCGATTTCCCGGAAAATCGCTTCAAGCTTGTCGCTTGCGGCATCCCATTGTCCTAACTCCAGCATTTGCAGCACGGAAGGAGGCCGGTACAACTCCCCGAGCAGCTGCGGCGTGCCGCGTGTCGGCTCCTTCGCCAGCGATACGAAGATCTCCCGTTCATTGCCGACGAACTGGCGGAAGTTCGTGATGGAAGTCTGGTAGAGAGGACTTACGTCTTGCGGGAAGGTGCCTCGCTTGCTCGTCAGAATAGAGATGCCAACCTTGAGATAGGACTTCACCACATGCTGCAGCTGGAAGGCATGGCTCTCGATCCAGCCGTCCAGATCACTCGCTATGGTCGAACCTGCTGTGGCTTTCAAGAGGCACACGATAAACCCGTTCACATCTTTGCCATGCCACATATCCAGTTGATCCCCGAATACTTCCTCCGCAATATTGGCGAGCGCGTAATCGATTAACGCTTCGCTCTCGCCGTCATCATACAGCTTATCCTCATCATCGATCCGAAGCAGCATGACGTGGACATCGTCGTTTTCCTGGAAGGGAACCGAATAGGTTGCGAGCTTCTTGGACAAGCGCTGCGGAGACAGCGACTGCTTGCCGCTTATTATATCTAGAAGCAAATACTCTCTCAGCTTGGGCAGCTGCTCGCGCAGGGAGTACATGGCGCGTTGCATGGAGCTGATCTCCAGCCACTCCTGCTCAAGCTCCTTAATCGCGCGGCGGACCGAGGTCATCAGCTCGTCGTCGGATGCCGGCTTCAGCAAATAATCGCTGGACTTCAGCTTAAGCGCCTGCTTGGTATACTCGAAATCGGAGTAGCCGGACAAGAGAATGCATTTCGTATGTTTCCAATTCTGCTTGATTTCCTGAATGAGCTCAAGTCCGGTCATGCCCGGCATCCGGATATCGGTAATAACAACGTCGATCGCATGTTCATGCATAAGTTCAATGGCTTCAGGGCCGGAATAAGCTTTATGGACAATATCGATGCCGGCTTCTTCCCAAGGCAACATGTCTGCCAGATCGTCGGCGAGAATCGATTGGTCATCAACAATGAGTAGTTGGCGCATGGTATTTCCCTCCTATAATGAATCTCTATCATTTGGCCAATAGAGCTCTACGGTAAGCCCGCCGTCATCGCCGCGAATAAGACGAACGCCGGCTTCCTGACCATACTGCAGCAGCATCCGCTGGCGCGTATTCCACAAAGCGCAGCCTTTGTCTTCCGTAGGCGGCATCGACATTTGCAGCTTCAGCTGGGCTAGCTGCTCTTCGGTAACGCCAACCCCATTATCGGTTACGGTGATGATATTGTACCGGTCATTTTGCGAGCCTATGATTTGCACTTCGCCGCCGCCGATTGGTTCAAGGCCGTGCAGCACGGCATTCTCGACGATAGGCTGCAGGATTAACCGAGGAATCTCAAGCTCTTCCATCGCTCCCGGGATCGTAATGACGTAGGTCATATCCTGGACGTTCATCGCCTGGATCGCCAGATAACTTTTCACCAGCTCTACCTCCTCGCGCAGGTAGGCGAGTTGTCTCTCGGACCTCGTTGTATACCTGTAATACCGGCTAAGATGCAGCGCCAGCTCCATGACGGACTCTTTCTCTCCAAGTCTCGTAAGACTGCGGATAAGAGAGAAGCAGTTATAGAGAAAATGCGGATTAATCTGCGATTGCAATTGCTTCAGATTGGCATCCCTCGACCGGATCTGCTCGAGGTAGACGTTCTGGATCAGCTGCTCGATCTGGACGGCCATATCGTTAAAGCTGACGAGCAGGAAGTGGAACTCGCTGTTTGGATGGAACACCTTCAGCTTTGGATATTCGCCTTTTTTCAGCTTTTTCACGCCGCGGATCAGCTCCCGGATCGGAACCTGTACGTTCGTGTACAGAATGTAAGCCGCTATCGTGCTGCCGATGAGGAGAAAGATGATGCAGATATAAAAGAGATTGCTGTTTGCCGTAATCGGCCGGACAACGTCGTCAATGGGCAAGTAGTCAAAAACATACCAGCCAAGCTCCGGCATGTACACGCTGTTGACGGTATACTCGATGCCTTCAAGCTTAATGCGGGTATACTGCGATTCCGACAGCTTTTCCAAATTCACCTTGGCAAGCAGCTTCTTCTGCAGTTCGGTATCGGAGCCGTTAACCGCAAGAATCTTCCGGTCCGGCGAGCTGAAGAAGACATCTCCCTTGCTGCCCGCCTTGAAGCGATCGAGCGCTTTCACTAATTCGTCTGCCCCGAAGCTGACTTCAACGATAACTCCCGCGTTAGAGGCGGAGCTGTCATAGGGCTCGCTTAGAAACCTTACAAACCTTGGATTGTTCTGATAATAAGGGGCAACGTTCTCGGTATATTTCCAGACCTTTGAATAGTTTTTGGCTACGAGATCTTTATCGTATTCCAGATGGAAGTCGGTTGAAACGAAGGTGTTGGTGGCCGGCGCATAGATGCTGATCGTTGTATCCCAATCGGAGGAGGCATTAATGAGCCGAAGCTTGTCGGCAATGCGAATCTTCTGATCCGTTTGTTCGTATAGGGTGGCTATCTCCAAAAACTCGAGGGTACGGACGTTAATGTCTTCTGTTATCATAAGGCCGCTTTTCGCCAGCTGTTCCGCCGTTTTATCGGTCTGGGCCGCGAAGTAGGACAAGTCCTTGTGCATGGAAATTTCCACTTCGTTCATCACGACGTCCATGCTTGTCTTATTCGAAAACCAGTAGAGGGCGATAATCGGAATGAGCAGCAAAACGATGATGCCGACTATTTTTGTAAACGTATTCAATCGCAGCGACATGTGGTCGGTCTCCCCGCAGCAAAGTGGATGAAAACAAAAAATCCGGGTATCGTTCTAAAATCATTGGCGCAGACTTGGCGATTCCCCGATTGCTATACTTACTATACATCATGATGAAACTCTGTCAATCGACAAATAGAATAGCGGAAAGGACAATGGGGATGGGGACAACGACAAAGGCGATAGCCGGCAATGAGGTCTTGCGACAAGAGACCGACAAATCAAAATCGAGAGGATTTCTGAAGAGGACCTGGCCGCTTCATATCATGCTGCTTCCGGCGGTAATCCTGCAATTCATATTCGTGTACGTGCCTCTCGGAGGATTGGTTATCGCTTTTCAAGACTACAAACCGTACGATGGCATTTTCCATTCCAAGTGGGTAGGGCTTGAGCATTTCAAATTTATGTTCGATTATCCGGACATTAAGCAGGTTATTACGAACACGGCGCTGATCGCCGGATTGAAAATTATATGCGGCATTATCGTGCCGTTCGTGTTTGCGCTTTTGCTGAACGAAGTGAACTTTAACCCTTTCAAGCGCACGGTGCAGACGCTGGTGTATCTGCCTTACTTCATCTCGTGGGTATTCCTGGGCGGGATTCTGAATGACATGCTTGCGTCGGACGGGATTATCAACACGGTGCTGCATAACTGGTTTGGCGTGAAGGAGTCGATTCTGTTCCTGGGCGACGGGAATTGGTTCCGGTTTGTCGTTGTGCTTAGCGATGTCTGGCAGCAGTTCGGTTACGGCACAATCGTGTACCTCGCGGCGTTGGCGGGGGTGAATCCGTCACTCTACGAAGCGGCGGAAGTAGACGGCGCGACTCGCTGGAAGCAAACCTGGCATGTAACGATTCCATCGCTCCTGCCGATCGTAATCGTAGTGGGAACGCTGGCTCTCGGCAATATTCTGAACGCGGGCTTTGACCAGATCTTCAACTTGTATAATCCGCTTGTCTATAGCAAAGGCGACATTATAGACACGTTCGTTTACCGTACGGGTATCTTGAACGGGCAGTACAGCTTGGCCACGGCCGTTGGCATATTCAAATCGCTCATCGGTTTCGTGCTCATCATCGTCGGTTACAAGCTCGCTCAAAAATACGCGGATTATAAAATCTTCTAGAAAGGGGTACCTGCGCGCATGTATCAAAAGACATTCGGTTATCGGGTTTTCTCGGTATTCAACTATTTAATCCTGGCCCTAGCAGGCCTGTTGTGTATTATACCTATCATTCATATACTCGCGATCAGCTTTAGTGCCAGTGCTCCCGCGAATGCGCATCTGGTCGGCATGTGGCCGGTGGATTTCAATACCGAATCGTATACGAAAACAATGAACAATCCGAACTTCCTCCGGGCGTTCTGGATCTCGATCGGGCGTACGGCGCTTGGCGCGTCCATTACGCTGGCGGTCATTACGCTGGGCGGCTATGCGCTGTCGAAGGATACGACCGTTTTTAAGGCCCGCTCGCGATACGCTTGGTATTTCGTATTTACGATGTGGTTCAGCGGCGGTATAGTGCCTCTTTATATCGTCATCCGCAATCTTCATATGATGAATACGATTTGGGCGCTTGTTCTTCCGGGCTCCGTTGCCGTATTCAACATGATTCTCCTGATGAACTTCTTCCGCGCCACGCCCAAGGAGCTGGAGGAAGCAGCCTTTATCGACGGAGCGGGACATTTCTCGATTCTGTTCCGGGTTTATCTGCCTCTGGCTATGCCGGCGATTGCAACCATGTCGCTCTTTACGATCGTAGGCAACTGGAATGCATGGTTTGACGCTTTGCTCTACATTAACGACTACCGCAACTATCCGCTCGCAACCTTCTTGCAGACGATTATCGTACAGCAGGACTTCAGCAAGCTGAACCCGGACGTCAACGAGTTGAAGAACATTTCCCAGCGTACGGTGAAAGCGGCTCAAATCTTTATCGGGATGCTTCCGGTTCTGGTTGTGTATCCGTTCCTGCAGCGGTTTTTCGTCAAAGGGATTGTCCTTGGCGCGGTAAAAGAGTAGAAATTAAGAAGATAACAAAATGGCATGTTACTCAAAATTATGGTATTTCTATCAGTAATAACCAAGACTATAGTATTAATTGAGAGTAAATAAAGCGCTCTCATGCTATAATAATCATTTTACGGGGGGAAAAAAATGCATAATTCAATGAAAAAGCTGATGCTCGTTTCGTTGACTGGCGTACTTGCGGCAAGCCTTGCGGCATGCGGATCAAACAACAATAATAACGGTAATAAGCCATCTAACGACCCTGCGGCAACGAACTCCGGCAATGCGGCAGCAACAAACAATGCTGGTACGGACAACGCGGGAAGCGGTGCGGACGAGACGGGCTGGGACGGCAAGAAATACGTAGAGCCGATCACTCTGACAACGGTTAAAGGCGTAGGCACGAACTACTTCTTCAAAACGGGCGAAACGATGGAAAACAACGTTTTGCAAAAGTATATGAAAGACAACCTTGGCATCGACGTGAAATACGACTGGGTTGTAACGGATACAAACGACGCTTACAAAACAAAGCTTCGCCTGATGCTTTCCTCCGGCGAGAAAATGCCTGACGTTATTACGTACCGCGGCGATATGGAAACCGTTAACATGCTGATTGACTCCGGTCAATTCATGTCGGTCAACGAGCTGTTCGACAAGTATGCCGGCGACGAGTACAAAAAAGCGGCGGCGCTGAACCCGGATACTTTCCTTCCGGTAACGCGCGACGGCGAGAAAATGGCGCTTCCGGTTCTCGACTACGCATACAACGACGATATGGTTCTGTGGCTTCGTCAGGATTGGATGGATAAACTCGGCCTTCAAGCTCCTAAAACGGTTGCCGACCTTGAAGCCATCATGGATGCATTCACCAATAAAGATCCGGACGGCAACGGCAAAAACGACACATTTGGCATGGCTCTCGGCTTCAAAAACGGCTTCCTGAACTGGATGACGGACGTAAGCTGGCTGTTCGGCGCTTACGGCACAATGCCGGGCCAATGGAACAAAGCGGCTGACGGCACGCTGGCATTCGGCTCCGTGGATCCGGCTGCCAAGCAAGCTCTCAGCACGTTGAAAACCTGGATGGATAAAGGCTGGATCTCGAAAGACTCCGGTCTGAAGGACGACACTTCCGGTTCCGAGTTCTTCACGAAAGGTCAAGCAGGCGCAATCGTTGGCCGTAACTGGCTGCCGGACTGGCCGTTTGGCGATCTGATCAACAACGTTCCCGGCGCGAAATACAAAGCTTACCCGATCCCTGCTGGTCCAGACGGTAAAATCGGTTCCCAAAGCGGCAACCCGTCCGTTAACGGCTGGATGCTGATTAACAAAAAAGCGGCTCATCCTGAAGCGCTGCTTCGTTACTACAACTTCTTCTTCGATAACTGGGCGAACCCGCAAAAAGGCAGCGAGTTCGAGAACGGCTTCGCAGAAGGTTACGACTGGGCTAAATTGCCGGACGGCACGATCACGAAGGATCCGCAAAAATATCCGGACCTGTTCCCGAACTATGCGGACCGCACGCATCTCGTAGAGCCAATCTACTACTCGCTGACATTTGAAGGCGCTCGTCAACCGGCTCTGTATGCGGACACTATGATCAAGCTGTATAACGGCGAAGCTCCAACAACGCCATACGAAGAGCAGACAAAAGCCGTACGTAAGCAGGAAAACCTGGAAGCGATGAAGATCGTTATGGATCAAAAAGATATTCGCATGAAGAACTACTTCCAAGGTCCTCTGACGGAAACGATGAAGTCCAAAAACGAATTGCTGAACAAATTGGTTAACGAATCGTATTCCAAAATCATCTACGGTCAAGCACCGATTGATTCGTTTGATACCATGGTTGAGAACTGGAAGAAATCCGGCGGCGACCAAGTAACGAAGGAAGTTAACGATTGGTACGCATCGGCTTCGAAATAATCTTCTTTAAGTAATAAGCCTTA
The DNA here is from genome assembly GCF_030161375.1 of Paenibacillus glycanilyticus. GTDB lineage: Bacteria > Bacillota > Bacilli > Paenibacillales > Paenibacillaceae > Pristimantibacillus > Pristimantibacillus glycanilyticus_B. The sequence goes on along the minus strand of NZ_BSSQ01000018.1, from coordinate 21,141 downwards.
GCTAGCAACAGGAAAAGGAACGCCATATTTACGCCAGGCGTTCCTTTTCTTATGCCGGTTATCATTTTTTCAATATTCTGAAAACGTTTACAACTAGAACAGTCACCCTGGTCATCTTTCTTGAGAGGGGAAAACAGTGTTGGCTAGAAAAAGAACAAAAAGGTTATTGTCGTTAGTGATGTCGGTCGTTATCGCCGTAAGTTACGTACCGTCAGCCGTATTTGCGGCTTCGGGTACGACAGCGGCAGCCACAAGTGCTACGGCGCCGGATGTTGCGGGGCATTGGGCTTCGCAGCAGGTAACGGATTGGACATCCAAGGGCCTCGTTAACAGCTACCCGGACGGAACGTTTAAGCCGGAGCAAGGCATTACGCGCGCAGAGTTTACGAAATTAATTAATAGTTTGTTTGGATTTACGGCAAAAGGCGAGAACAGCTTCTCGGACGTTGGGTCCGGCGCTTGGTATGCTGAACCGATTGCGATCGGTAAGCAAGCTGGTTTTATTAACGGTTATCCGGATGGAACCTTTAAACCAAATGCGGCAACTACAAGACAAGAGGCGGCCAAAATTGCTGCAGGACTATTCAGATTGCCGGCAGCAACAGGCTCTGATCCGCTTGGAGCGTTTAATGATAAAGCGCAAGTTGGCGCATTTGCGGCAGAGCCGCTGGGCCAATTGGTAAGCGGTGGTTATTTGAAGGGCTTCCCGGACGGGACGGTTCAGCCGCTTAAATCTATTACTCGTGCGGAAGCGGTTGTTCTATTAAGCCGTCTAGCAGGCGAAGTTTACGTGAAAGCGCAGACGTACAAGGATCAAAAGCTGGCGGGCAACGGGCTGGTGAACCTTGACGGCGTAACGATCGAGAATTCGGCAATCGGCGGGAATCTTTACTTGACCGCTGGGATTGGCGAAGGTGATTTTACGCTGAAAAATACGGAAGTAAAAGGAACCATCTTTATCAGCGGCGGCGGTGTGCATAGTATTCACCTGAACAATGTTCAGACGCCAACTATCGTAGTTGATAAGAAGGAAGGTCCGGTCCGCGTCGTTGTTGACGGCTCGGAGGTCGGAACGATGGAGCTCCATTCCGATACGGTACTGGAGACGAATAATTCGGATATCGACCATCTGAACAACCAAACGGACGGTTCTACTCTAAATGGTAAGAAGCTGGATAAAGGCAAAGGGCAAGTTGGCGGAACAAGCAGCGGTAGCGGGGGAACGACACCAACTCCTACGCCAACTCCAACTCCGGATCAATGGGATCTTGTATGGAGCGACGAGTTTGACGGCACAGGCGACAATCTGGATACCAACGGCGTAAACCTGGATAAGTGGAGTTATCAGCTTGGGACGGGTTCGCAATACGGCCTCACGAAGTGGGGCAACAATGAACAGCAGAGCTATGAAGCAGACAACGTGAAGGTTGAAGACGGCAAGCTGGTTATTACGGCGAAAAAAGAAGCAAACGGTAATGATGTTCCTTATACTTCGGGCCGTATTTTCACGCAAAATACGTTCACCAAAGCTTATGGCAAATTCGAAGCGAAGTTGAAGCTGCCTAAAGGCCAAGGCTTCTGGCCAGCCTTCTGGATGATGCCGGCAACAAGCGAGTACGGAACATGGGCGTCTTCGGGTGAGCTTGATATTATGGAAGCGGTCGGCAGACTGCCGGGCGAAGTTTCCGGAACGATCCATTACGGCAAAACCGCTCCGGGCAACCGCTATACCGGTAACAAATACAACTTCCCAAGCGGAACGGATTTTAGCGGCGAGCATGTCTATGCCGTTGAATGGGAGCCGGGCGAAATCCGCTGGCTGGTAGACGGAGTTGTCTATCAAACGCAAAACAACTGGAACAGCTGGGGAATTGACCAGCCGGCGAAATACGCTTATCCGGCGCCTTTTGACAAGCCTTTCTACATGATTCTGAATCTAGCGGTTGGCGGCAACTTCGACGGCGGCAATATGCCGCTTGACAATAATGACCGCAAGATGGAAGTCGACTATGTCCGCGTGTATGACAAGAAAGGCGGATACTCTACTGCAGACTTGAAAGAACCGCTGGTAGAGAAGGAAGCTTTGCCAGCTAATCACAAACCGGCTATTAACGGCAATTACGTGCATGACGTGAACTACACGAATGGCTTCAAGACAGTAGCAACGGAGACGGATACGTTAGATCCCGAAAAATGGAACTTCGTGCATGTCCCTACTTATTTCGGTCAAGGCTCGATAAGTACCGATACGATTGGCAGCGCGACTTATGCGAAAGCAACCATTACGAATGGCGGATCGCAAGACTATTCCGTTCAGCTTATTCAGAACGTAACGGTGGGCAAAGGCAGATATTACAAGCTGTCATTTGACGCCAAATCGACGGAAAACCGGACGATGACGGCTAAGATCGGCGGCGGCGCCGACCGCGGCTGGGCGACTTATTCCGACGTCTTGTCCGCAAGTTTAACGGATCAGATTCAATCCTACAGCATGACATTCCAGATGCCGGCGGATACGGACGTTCTGGCACGGCTAGAGTTTAATATCGGCCTCAACCTGAATCCTGTCTGGATCGGCAATGTGAAGCTCGAAGAAGTGGAGCCGGACTCGCAGGAAGATCCATACAAAGAAGATGACGCAAAAGAGCCGCTTAACGGAAATTTTGTCTACAACGGCACTTTTGATCTTGGCAGACTCGACCGTCTTACTTACTGGCATTTCAACACGGCTGACGGCGCTGCGGCAACGGCTTCCGTTGATCCGGAGGACCGGGAATTTACAGCCAATATTAGCAACGGCGGTGCAAATGCATCCTCTATTACTTTGCTCCAGAAGGGCATCAAGATTGTTCCGAACAACGATTATCAACTAAAGTTTAAAGCAAGCGCGGCTTCGGATCGTACGATCAAGGTAGGGATTCAGAAGCAAGACGGCACTAACCTTGTGGAGCCAATCGCGGTGAACCTGACGACTGCTTCTGCAGAACAGACCGTGAACTTTAATACGGGCACAGCAGCGGATAGCAATGCGATTCTTGTCTTTATGCTGGGCGGCAGCGATGCGGATGTTGCGATCGACGATGTTGCCTTATTGCGCGCGAACAATGATCTGCCATTAAGCGATCAGTTCCCGCTCAAGAACGGCGATTTCTCCAACGGCAAGGCATCGTGGAATCTGCATGTGCAAGGTTTTTATGACGGATGGGATCATGTGACCGGTTATACCGAAGATGCCGGAAGCATGAAGGTGAATGTAAGCAGCGTCGGCAATTATGCCTGGGATGTTATGCTGATGCAAAATAACTTCAATCTCTATAGAGACAAAACCTATTTGGTATCGGTAGATCTCAAATCCTCTGTTGATCGCGATGCGGATATTGTTATCGATAATGCTACGGATCGTCTGCTCACGCATACGGTGCACTTGACTGGCGATTACCAGACATTCACTTATGAACTGCCGGTTACCGCTGATACGGCTGCTTCCTTCAAGGTATTGCTCGGTAAGCAAGCAACGAATCCGGCTGGGGCGCATGACGTATACGTGGATAATGTGCGCGTGGAGCTGAAGGGCGCTCGCGAGAAAGCGTTCTTGCTCCAAAACGGCTATTTCACGGATGGGAACGCGAACTGGTCCCAGCATGTGCAAGGCGTGTATGACGGAACCTCGAAAGCCTCCTATGACTTCAACAACGGAAGAGCCAAAGTTACCGTTGAGAATGTAGGCGCGAATCCTTGGGATGTCATGCTGTTGCAGCAACCCCTTCAATTGCAGAAGGACAAAACCTATATTGTGAAGTTTGACGCGAGGGCGACTGTAGCCAAGAAGATTGGAGTCATAGCGGAGAACAGCACGTACACGAAGTATATGGCTGAGGAAGTAACGCTGGGCACAACAACAAAGAGTTATTCCTTTGAATTCACGATGCCTAGGGAAGATGCAGTAGGCTTGAAGTATTTGCTTGGTTATTACGGAGCGGCGATGGATGCACACGATATTTTCATCGACAATGTCCGCTTTGAAGAAAAAGGCGCGATGGAAGCGATTGGAGAGATCGCACCCACTCAGAATGATATTCGTCTTCCGGCAGCTCCGGTGCTGACGCCGGATGTGTCAGACAACAGCCTCGGCAAAGATATAATGCTTACCTTTGCCTCCCAGCCAAGCTGGAGCAATGCGATTCATTCCATTACCGTAGATGGCACGGCTATTGCTGCGGATGATTATACGATTACGGCAAACAGCGTTACCATCAAGTCCGGCGTCTTTGCGGTAGCTGGCGATCATGTCATTGTTATTCAAGCTTCCGGTTATGAGCTTGGGCAAGTGACGCAAACGGTGGAAACCCAGCAATTGTGGAGCTTGGTCTGGTCCGACGAGTTTAACGGCGATGCCGTTAATCCGGATACAAACGGCGTCGATTTGACGAAGTGGGGCTACCAGGAAGGCAATGGCTCCGAATACGGCGTTGCGGACTGGGGCAATAACGAGCAGCAATATTACCGCAAGCAAAATATTGCCGTTGATCCGACAACCGGCAACCTCGTTATTACCGCGAAAAAAGAGACGTTTAACGGCAAGCCGTATACTTCGGGACGTCTCTGGACCAGCAATACGTTTACGAAGGCTTACGGCAAATTCGAAGCACGCATGAAGCTTCCCGAAGGATCCGGCATTTGGCCAGCCTTCTGGATGATGCCTGCCGACAGCGAATACGGCGGATGGGCTGCATCCGGCGAACTTGATATTATGGAAGCGAGAGGCCGTCTGCCGCATGAAGTCGGCGGAACGATCCATTACGGCAAGAACGCTCCGAACAATAAAGCAACGGGTGCGGCTTACACCTTCCCTGAAGGCGAATCCATCTCCGGCTATCATACCTACTCGGTAGAGTGGGAGCCGGGCGAGATCCGCTGGTATGTGGACGGCAATCTCTATCAGACGGTTAACAACTGGAACAGCTGGGGCGCCGATCAGCCGGATAAATACGCTTATCCCGCGCCGTTTGACAAACCGTTCTATATTATTCTGAACCTAGCCGTTGGCGGCCAATTTGACGGCAATCGTCTTCCGGCCGACAGCGATCTGCCAGCGAAGATGGAAGTGGACTATGTTCGTGCCTACGAACTGACGGGCCGTCCTTACCGCACGCCGGTAGAGCCGGATTCGAAGGACGAAATTCCGGCTAACGCGAAAGCGATTGTTGATCAAGGCTTCGAGCATGGCTTGACCGATATTACGGATTCCACGCAGGCGCTTAACGCGAACTATTGGAACTTCCTGCATACGCCGGACTTTGGCGGAGCGGGTTCCGCGATCGTGGATACGATCGGAGACGATAAGTTCGCCAAAGTATCAATTACTAGCGGGGGCAACCAGAATTATGCTCTGCAATTGATTCAGTATGCAACCATTACGAAAGGCCATGCTTACAAAATCAGCTTTGATGCCAAAGCAGCGGCAGCAAGAAACATCAGTCTGAAGGTCGGCGGCGATGCGGATAACGGCTGGGGCGCATATTCGGATAACTTTGATGCCGCGCTGACAACCAATCTGAAGCATTATGAATACCGCTTCCTGATGAATAACGACACCGATCTTGCCGCGCGTCTGGAGCTTAATCTTGGTCTCAATACCAACACGGTATGGATCGGCAATATTAAGATCGAAGAAGTTGATGCGGTATCGGAGCAAGACGGAGCGAAAGCGCCGCTTGGCAACGGACAACATGTCTATAACGGCAATTTTGATCTTGGAACGATGGATCGCATGACTTTCTGGAACTTTGAAACTTCGGGCGACGCAGATGCTTTTGCTTCGGTTGACCCGAATGCAAGACAGCTTGAAGCAGCTATCGCAAACGGCGGAGACAGTCCTTCGGACGTTACGCTTACGCAGAAGGGCATCAATCTGCTTCAGAACGACTCTTATAAGCTGAACTTCAAGGCTTCCGGGGAAGCGGAACGTTCCATTAAGGTTTCATTCGTAAGCAAAGACGGCCATACGGTCTATGCTTCGAAAGATTTTACAATCGGCACGGCAATGGGCAGTCAGGAGTTCGCGTTTACGATGCCGGTTGGCGTAACGGATGAGGAAGGCCAGCTTGTCTTTGGACTAGGCGGTAATGACTCGGATGTTGCGATCGACAACGTCTCCCTAATTCGCACGACGAATAACAACTTCGACTTCACGGGCGTTGATCTGTTCCCGCTGAAGAACGGCGATTTCTTCGCCGGCCTTCTGAATTGGGAGCAGAATACGCAAGATGGCGGGGGTGCACAGTTCTCCACGGAAGATGGAGCCGCAAAGCTTACTATTACAAGCCTGGGCAATCAGCCGTACAGCAACATGCTGATTCAAGGCGGCATGAGCTTCAAGAAGGGCTTAACCTACACGCTGGAGTTTGACGTAAAAGCTTCCGTCGCACGCGACCTGCAGGCGACCTTGGAAAACGCATCGTACGCCCGCAGATTTGATTCCGGCGTGCAGGCGATTGGTACGGATTGGGCGCATATGAAGTTTACGGTTCGTCCTACGGCCGACGAATTGCTTGCGCTGAAGATCATGCTCGGCAAAACGCCGGGTGGAGCAGTGGGTACCGTCTGGATCGACAACGTGGTGCTTGAGGTGGAAAATGCGCCGGTGAAGCGTCCTCCAACAATGGTAGCGGACAGTACGGATAACCTTGCTGGCCAAGAGATCATGATTCCTTTTGCGGATGACGCAACCTGGAGAGGCGCTATTACGTCGGTGTCCGTAAATGGTGCAGCTCTGAACGCAACGCAATACACCGTCACAGCAGGGACATTAACGCTTCATTCGGATGTCTTCTCCGTTGACGGCAACTACCCAGTGAAGGTAGCCGCGACTGGGTATGGCGATGCTGTCTTGACGCAGCAAGTTTTCTCAGGCGATGGCAATCTCGTATTGAACGGCAGCTTTACGAACGGTACGGCTAACTGGGAATCATGGAAAGGAGCCGACGACTACTCTTCGATTTCGGTAGAGGACGAGAAGGCTGCAATCCAAATCAACTATAACGGCGGTTTGGATCCTCAATGGAGCGTTCCGTATACATGGTCCACGCAATTCATGCAATCCGGCATCAAGCTGAAAGCCGGCAAAACGTATGAGCTGAGCTTTAAAGCCTGGTCGACCGTTAACCGTCCGATTCTGGTCGAGCTGACCGGGTATAGCGGCAATCAGCAGGTGCTGTTCAATCTTACGGGCGATTCTTCTACGGTCTACACGAAAGTATTGAAGCCAACCGCCGATATGACGCTGACGGTGAAATACTTGCTTGGCAACGTGATTAGCGGAGACATCACGACCCCAACCGGCGAGCATACGATTCATATTGATGAAGTAGCCGTCCGCGAGAAGGTATCACCGCCAACGGTGACTGCAGATTCGACGGATAATAAGCTGACCAATCCTATTGAACTGACCTTTACGGATAATGCCGCGTGGAGTAACGCCATTACGGGCATTACGGTTGACGGGGCAGCCGTGAATGCGGGCAAATACACGGTTGCGGCAGGCAAAATTACGCTTGACGCCTCTCTGTTCCCATCGATCAAGACGTATTCGATCGCCATTCTGGCTAATGGCTATGCGGCAGCGGAAGTATCGCAAGAAGTGAAGACCAACGCGAAGAACATCGCGCTTGGAAGTACGGCAACCGCTTCTTCCAACAATCAGCCTGCCGCTAACGCGATTGACGGCAAGTCGAATACAAGATGGGAATCAGCTGCTTCGGATCCGGAGTGGATCTCGCTTGATCTGAAGAAGCTTTACAAGCTGGAGAGCATGACGCTGAGCTGGGAAGGGGCTTACGGCAAGACGTATACGGTTCAAGTTTCATCAGTGGACTCTCCTGGTGATGACGATTGGACGACAGTCTTCACCGAGCCTTCCGGCAATGGCGGCATAGACAACATTACGCTGCATGGCGAAGAAGCACGCCATGTGCGAATTAACGCTACAGCCAGAGGCACGCAATGGGGCTACTCGTTATGGGAGATTGAAGTATACGGTACGCCGTCCAGTCCTGATCCGATTCTTCCTCTTGGACCGGCATTAACAGGTGATTCTACTAGCAATAAAGTAGGAAACAGCATTGAGTTGGGCTTTACTAGCGATGCTGCTTGGGAAGCTGCGGTTACCGCTGTGAAAGTCAATGATGTTGCACTTGCAGCAGATAAATACATTGTTGCAGCAGGTAAGATCACGCTGAACGGAGGCGTATTTACAGCAGCAGGCAGTTACGCGGTTACGGTATCGGCGAGCGGTTATGCGGACAATGAAGTAACGCAAGTGATCGCGGCTGATGTGAATCTTGCTCTTGGCAAGACAGCCGTTGCTTCATCGGAGCAAGATGTATTTTATGCCGCTGAAGCTACTGACGGAGATCAAGGCTCCAGATGGGGAGCAAATTGGACGACTAACAACGATAACCATCCGGAGTGGATTTATGTGGATCTTGGTGCCGTAGAAACCTTCAACAAACTCGCTCTGAACTGGGAAGGGGCTTACGGGAAATCGTTCGAAATTCAAGTAGCTCAGCCTGGTGCTGATCTGACCGATAACGCTAACTGGACGACAGTCCATACCGTCTCGGGACAATCGCTTAGCGGAGACGGATTGAAGCAGATCATTAATCTGGATACTCCTGTGCAAGGTCAATATGTACGAATCTATGTAACAGAGAAGGGCTTTGCTCCATATGGTCCTTCGTTATACGAAATCGAGATTTATAACAGCTAATAAGTTGCAAGAGATGAGCCCCCGCAATTTGCGGGGGCTTATTGCTTGTTTGCGGATAGGAGACGGCACGGTAGAGAGAGTACAGATGGGATTGATGAGAATCATAGGAGTGTGGCAAGCGCAAATACGAAAAGAGCCATCCCATTATCTAAGAATGGGATGGCTCTTTAAATATTATAGTTTCGAGAAGGCATGCTCAGCTGCTGCGAGGGTAGCGGCGATGTCTTCTTTGGTATGCGCGATGGTCAGGAACCACGCTTCATATTTGGAAGGGGCAAGGTTAATGCCTTGCTCCAGCATGAGCTTGAAGAAGCGGCCGAACATTTCGCCGTCCGTATCCTGCGCTTCATCATAGTTCGTTACCGGATGGTCGCAGAAATGGGTGGAGAACGAACCGCGGATTTGGTTAATCGTAAGCGGAACGCCATGTTTGGCTGCCGATGTCCGCAGACCGTCTGCCAATGTAGTTGCAAGATCGTTCATGCGATCATACACACCGGCTTCCTGCAGCACCTCAAGGCAAGCGATGCCAGCCGAGATGGAAGCGGGATTGCCCGCCATCGTACCCGCCTGATAAGCCGGGCCAAGCGGAGCAACCTGCTCCATAATTTCTTTGCGGCCGCCGTACGCGCCAATCGGCAGACCGCCGCCGATGATTTTGCCAAGCGCGGTAAGATCCGGCTCAATGGCTTTGAAATCCGGGAAAACGTTAAACGTTTGCGTTGTGCCATAGTGGAAACGGAACGCCGTAATAACCTCATCATAAATAACGAGGGCTCCTGCTTCGCGTGTCAATTTGCAGACACCTTCGAGGAATCCGGGCTTTGGCATAACCATACCGAAGTTGCCAACAATCGGTTCCACCATAACGGCAGCCGAATCGTCGCCCCAACGCTCCAGCGCTTCCTTCAAAGCATCCAGGTCGTTGAATGGAACGGTGATGACTTCTTGGGCGATGCTGGTCGGAATGCCGGCACTATCCGGAATGCCAAGCGTAGAAGGACCGGAGCCAGCCGCAACAAGAACCAGATCGGAATGGCCGTGGTAGCAGCCGGCGAATTTGATGATCTTGTTTCGTTTCGTGAATGCGCGGGCTACGCGGATCGTCGTCATGACGGCTTCGGTGCCGGAGTTAACGAAGCGGACTTTATCAAGAGAAGGAATAGCTTCCTTCAGCATGCGGGCCATCTGAATTTCGAGCTCGGTAGGCGTGCCGTACAGCGTGCCATTCTGAGCTGCGCGGACGATCGCTTCGGTAATATGCGGATGGGCATGTCCCGTAATAATCGGGCCGTAAGCCGCCAAGTAATCGATGTAACGATTGTCGTCGACATCGTAGAAGTAGGCGCCTTCCGCGCGTTTCATAAATACCGGCGCACCGCCGCCTACCGCTTTGTAAGAGCGGGAAGGGCTGTTGACGCCCCCGACAATATGCTGCAGCGCTTCCTCGTAAAGCGCCTCTGAACGTTTGCGTTGCATAGATAAATCCTCCGTATTTCATTGTGTTATGTAAGCCGAATACATCCGCACGCGGCCTGAATGAAGAGAAATAGACCTCTCCATTATCGCGCAGTCCGAGCAAAAAGCAAAGTCGTATGCCGGGCATGACGCCTGGAGCGGACGTCCATACAAAAGCAGCTATAAGCCTCGTTGCAAGGAATGCAGCATAAAAGCCCCAATTGGGCGAGGTTGAGGTGATGCCTTGCACAAAATGCAGCTTATTCCTGCACAACGAATCGAAATGAACATTTTAGTAACAATATGCTGTAATCCGTGCAGGATATACGAGAAAAGAGGCTCGAATGCTCGTTTATGATGTATTCTGCGCAACGTAAGCGGAAAGCAACAATAAGACGAATACACCGTCCGCACAGGCATACAGACTCTACTGTCCGGCGGCGTAAAAAAGACCTCCAATTCCGCCAAGTGGCGAAAGAGGAGGTCCTTTTGGTCTGCGTATTCTTAATTTCTCTATCTATATATATCCCTATTGTGTACTGCTATTATTTGTCGTTGTATCCGTGCTTCCTTCGGTACCTGGCGAAGGGGACGGCGTAGCTTCGGTATCGTCCTTCGACAAAGCCTCCTGGACGGAAGCTTTCAGAGCATCCAGATCGCTGACGCCAAGGACGGACGCGCCGCCAACTCTTTCTTCGGCGATCAGATCCATTGGAGGGACCTGCTGCGTGCCCGCCAAGTGGGATTTAACGCCCAGCTGGCCTAGCTTCAGCATATCGGTAACCTGCAGGTTTGTCTCGATGTATGGCGATACGCTGTCCAGAATTTTCTGCATCTGTACGATGTTCCATCCGGATTTGAGCTTGCTCGCCACAGCGTTCATGAAATCGCGCTGACGTTCCGTACGGGTGAAGTCGCTCATTGCATCGTGGCGGAAGCGGACATATTGCAGCGCTTTGTCGCCGTCGAGCAGCTGGTAGCCTTTTTTCAGATCGATATCGTATTTGTTCTTATCGGCATTATCGGTGTAATGCATGTCCTTCTCGACATCGAAGTACACGCCGCCGATCGAATCAACCAATGCTTTGAATCCTTCGAAATCCGTATACACATAATATTGAATGTCGAGACCAAGCAGGTCGCCGACGGTCTTCATGGCCAGCTGCGGTCCGCCAAGCGTAATAGCGGTGTTGATCCGGCCTCTGCCATGGCCTTCAATATCAATGTAGGTGTCGCGCAATACGGAGAACAGATGGGCTTTTTTCGTAACCGGGTCAAATGACGCGATCATTATGGAGTCGGAACGCGGTACCTGGTTCTCCTCCAGACCGCGGGCGTCGCCGCCAAGGAGCAAAATATTAACGCGTTCTTTGCCTTGCCATTCCGGCGGAGCCTCTACTGTAGTGTTATCATCGAATTGGCCAAACCGAGAATCCTCTTTGTCTTTACTAAACTTATCTAACGAATTATATACGCCTGTGCCCCAATAAGCTAAGGCGCCGATGGCAAGAACTATAACCACGAGAAAACCGCTGAGTACCCATTTCCATGGTTTTCTTTTCTTTTTAGGTGTAGCCATAACTGTAATAGTGCTCCTTTCAGCAACTGTTCCTTGTAGAAATGGTGTAAAACCAAATCAGACAGGCGATTCATCGTTCCCGAGCCGATGATGCCTGCCATTTACGCAAATCCTTAACTATTGTAATATTACATATCATAAAATTATAAATCGGAACGCTAGATAGACGCAAGTTTTATCGTTTTCCTTGGAAAAAACTCATAATTCCCCGGGAAATGTCGACCGTTTGTAACAGAGAGGAGCATATTCGACCTAATGCTGGCGATTGATGTCAAAGATCTGCGAAAGCAGTTCAAAGTACAAAAGAACAGAGAAGGCTTATCCGGCGCGCTGAAAGACCTGTTTAAAAGAGAATACAACGAGGTCACAGCGGTAAAAGATATTTCGTTCCAAATTCCGCAAGGCGAGATTTGCGGTTATATCGGCGAGAACGGTGCCGGTAAATCAACAACTATCAAGATGCTTACGGGCATTCTGGTTCCAACATCGGGACAACTGAAGGTCAATGGCTATGTGCCATATAAAGACCGCGAGAAATTTGTCGGCGAGATTGGAGTCGTATTTGGCCAACGTTCCCAACTGTGGTGGGATATCGGTGTTATTGAGTCTTTCCAGTTGCTGCGCAAAGTATATCGCGTGTCCGAGCAAGATTTTCGCAAAAGATTGGACAACCTGGTGGAACGCCTTGATCTTGGCGAACTCCTGAACCGTCCGGTCCGCAAGCTTAGTCTCGGCCAACGGATGCGCTGCGAGCTTGTTGCTTCGCTGCTGCATAATCCGTCGATCCTGTTCCTGGACGAGCCAACGATTGGTCTGGACATCGTGGTCAAAACGGAAATCCGCGAGTTTCTGAAAGACCTGAACCGCGAGGAAGGTACAACCATCCTGCTCACCACGCATGACCTGCAAGATATTGAAGCGTTGTGTTCGCGCGTTATCATGCTGGACGACGGCCGGATTATTTATGACGGAGGATTGGAAGAACTGAAAAACCGCTGGAGCAAAGGACGCGAGATTCAGTTCCAATTCGGTTCTCAGACGCCGCTTGAGAAACTTCAGGGACTGACTTCGGGTCTCGCCGTAACTTGGACGATGAACGAGCAAGGCGCTTCGATGTGGCTGCCTCATACGATTAACGTCTCTGATGCCTTAGGCAAGGTAGTTAGTGGAGCGGATATTCAAGATATCAAAATTCTCGAGACGAACACGGACGATATCGTCCGCGAAATTTACCGTTCAGGTTCGGCATCGGTCTCCGCCGCAGCGTCATTGATGGATGTTGAATCACCGAAGCAGGAAGCCGAAGCACAGCCAGAGCCCGAGAAGGAGAAGGAGACTTCTCTCCGATGAAAAGCGCGTATGTAGATTTTATCCGAATCCGGTTTCTGACGATGCTCGCTTACCGCGTCAACTATTACAGCGGCATCGTCATTTATGCCATTAACATTGGCGCTTATTATTTCCTGTGGAAAGCGATCTTTGGCTCGGCCGAGACGCTTCAGGGCTTTACGCTCGCGCAGATGACGACTTATATTGCGGTATCCTGGATGGCCCGCGCGTTTTATTTCAATAACCTGGACCGCGAGATCGCCAATGATATCCGGGACGGCAGCATCGCGATGCAATTGATCCGGCCGTATTCGTATCTGCTTGTCAAAATGATGCAAGGACTTGGCGAAGGCTTGTTCCGCCTTATTCTCTTTATGGGACCTGGCCTTGTCATCGTCTGCCTGCTGTTTCCGGTGAAGCTGCCCAAAGACCCGGTCGTGTGGGTCATTTATTTCATCATGCTGCTGTTCAGCTTGTTTATTAATTCACAGTTGAACATCCTGACGGGGCTTGCGGCCTTTTTCGTCGAAAATAACGAAGGCATGATGCGGATGAAACGCGTGCTGGTGGACTTGTTCTCCGGCGTGCTTATTCCGATCGCCTTTTTCCCGGGCTGGCTGAAGGGGATTATGGAGTGGCTGCCCTTCCAGGCCATTACGTATTTGCCTAGCGCCGTATTTACCGGACGGACACCGTTGGACCAGGCATGGGGCGTTCTTGGTCTGCAGGTGTTGTGGTTCGTTATTTTGCTTGTGCCTATTTTGTTTACTTGGCGTGCGGCCCGCAAGCGGCTGTTCGTGCAAGGAGGTTGATTGGTCATGTTATATGCAACGTTATTCTGGGAATATATTAAAAACTATGCGAAAACCCGTCTGACCTACCGTGCGGACTTCTGGGTCGAGGTGCTGTCGGACTTGATGTTCCAGGCTACCAACCTGATCTTTATTCTCGTGGTGTTCCAGCATACGCCTTCGCTTGGCGGCTGGTCGGAATCGGAAGTGATATTCGTATACGGCTTCTTCATGATTCCGTACGGGATCTTCACGACCTTCTTCGGGATGTGGAACTTCAGCGAGCGTTATATTGTCAAAGGCGAGATGGACCGGATACTGACTCGGCCAGCTCATAATTTGTTCCAAGTACTGCTTGAGAACGTGGATCCTCCTTCGCTCATCGGTTCGGTCGTTGGGGCGATCATTATGGCCGTTTGCTGGAATGATCTAGGCATGGCTTTCCATTGGTATTATGTGCTGATCATGCTGGTGTTCGTGTTAGGCGCTGTTCTTGTCTACGGCGGCATCTACACGGCGCTGTCGGCGATTTCCTTCTTCTCGGATGCGCCAACGGGCATCGTGCCGCTTATTTATAACGTTCAGAACTATGGCCGTTATCCGGTCAACATTTATAATAAAACGATACGTTTCATCTTAACCTGGCTGCTGCCGTTTGCTTTTGTCGGCGTAATTCCGGCTTCTTATTTCTTGGAGAAAAAGGCCGATGACATTTCCCAGCTGGCTTGGTTCACGCCGGTTATGGGCATTGTCGTGTTTACGCTTGGCCTTATGCTCTGGAATTATGGCGTAAAGCGGTACCGCGGCGCGGGTTCGTAGCGGTAGGAGGGTAAAGCGTTATGGAAGTAGGCAAAAAAGCGCCGGATTTCAAGCTGCCGGCATCAAGCGGCGAGACCGTTAAGCTGAGCGATTACCGGGGGAAAAAGGTTGTTTTGTACTTTTATCCGAAGGACAATACGCCAACCTGCACGCAGCAGGCATGCGATTTCCGCGATGCTTATCCGGCGATGGTGGACAGCAATACGGTTGTGCTGGGCATTAGCCCGGACCCGGTTCTTGCGCATGAGAAGTTTATCGGCAAGCAAAACCTGCCGTTCCTGCTCCTGTCGGATGAGAAGCATAAGGTATGCGAGAAGTACGGCGTCTGGCAACTCAAGAAATTATACGGCCGCGAATACATGGGCGTTGTCCGCTCGACCTTTCTCATCGATGAAAAAGGCAAGCTGGTCCGCGAGTGGCGCGGCATAAAGATCAAAGGCCATGTCCAGCAAGTCGCGGAAGAGGCTGCCAAACTTTAATAGAGGAGCGGGTCCCGATTGACGGGACCCGCTTTTTTTGGCATTTGCTAGATTCGCCGCTCATATACTCTATCAAGATTCATTACGAGAGTAGAGAAGGGTGGCAGATGGGATGCGCTTGCTGGTGCAGACGGGATTATGCTTCATTATGCTATCGTGCTTGTTGCTAGGGGTTAATCAAGAGAATAAGCATGTGAAAGCGGCGACGGCTTCTAGCAAGCCTGTCGTCTATTTGACGTTTGATGACGGGCCAAGCGAGAAGACCAAAGAGGTGCTGGCGATTCTGAAGAAGGAAGGCGTAAAGGCGACCTTTTTTATGCTGGGCAAGGAAGTGAAGCAGTATCCGGGCATAGCCAAACAAGTGGTGCAGGAAGGCCATGCAATCGGCAATCATACCTATAATCATGTGTACGCGGAGCTGTACGGGAGTTTCGCGAATTTTGCCAAGCAGGTCATGGACACCGACGAGGCTATCTATCAGGCAACGGGCGTAAGGACGAATCTGCTACGCGCGCCGGGAGGGACGTTTGGCAACTTCGATCAAGGCTATTTCGACGCGATGGCCAAGGCCGGTTATATCATAAACGATTGGAATGTGGATAGCGGCGATTCGACGCGGGTTGGCGTTCCCGAGAAAGAGATTATAAACACTGTTGAACACTCTACGTTATTTAACAAAACGGTGGTGCTGATGCATGACAGCTCTATTCATGGCGAGTCCGTGAAGGCGCTGCCGGAGGTGATTGCTTTTTTCAAAAAGAAAGGGTATCAATTCGCCGTGTTGACCGATCAAGTGGAGCCGATCCAGTTCAGGCTTGCTCCGTCAATGAAATGGAAACGTCCCAAGGTGACGGCAGCTGAAACGCAGACGGTCGTCCAATATATGAACCGCACGAGGACTAGCGCGGCAATTCCTCCCCCTAATACGCAAAGTCTAATTGTTCATGCGGCCGGGGAAGAGATTAAGTTTGAACCGCTGGAATATAAGATGGAAGCCGGCACAACGGTCGTTCCGCTGCGGCAATTGATCATGGGGCTTCATGGGATCATCCGTCTCGACATGGCAGGAGGCATCGTCGAAGCGATGGTGAATAACGAGAGCATAAGCTGGACGGCTTCCGAGGTTGGCGGCAGCGGAACCTCTCTCCCAAGTCGGATTATGGTACCGGTGAGAGATACGCTTCAGAGGTTTCATTATGCCATTCAGAAGATGACGGCAACGAAAGATAAGAGGGAGATTTGGATTGAACTCTCTTGAGTTCTCTTCCATCTAGCAGGTCTAAATAGAGAGGCGCGTGGCGATACTGAAAGATAGAGATGCTATTTTTCAGGAGGTCGATGAGAGAATGCTCGTGCCTAAATTTGACGGAATGCAGGAAAAAGCGGAAGCGCAAGCTTGGCCGGAAACGCCGCAGGTGCTGCTGCAACGGCTTATTCATAGAATAGATCACGTTCTGCTAGGGAAAAGAGAAACGGTTGTCCAGCTGCTGACGGCAATGCTGGCTGGCGGCCATGTGCTGCTGGAGGACGTGCCGGGCGTGGGGAAAACGATGCTCGCCGGCGCTTTTGCGCGCGTGCTTGGCGGGGAGTTCAAACGAATCCAGTTCACTTCGGACATGCTTCCCGCGGATGTCATCGGGGGTGCGGTCTGGGATAGCCGGATCAGCGAATTCGTCTACCGTCCGGGGCCGATTATGGCCAATATTGTCCTTGCGGACGAGATTAACCGGACTTCTCCCCGCACGCAGTCTGCTTTGCTGGAGGCGATGGAGGAACGGCGGATCAGCGTGGAAGGGGAGACCCGCAAGCTACCGGAGCCGTTTGTCCTTATTGCGACGCAAAACCCGCTAAGTTACGAAGGAACCAATATATTGCCGGAAGCGCAAATGGACCGGTTCATGATGAGGTTGTCGATCGGGTATCCGTCCGTCGAGAATGAAGCCAAAATGCTCGAGCAATATGCGTCCGGGTCGAGGCTGGAGCCGCATCAGCTGCGTCCGGTCCTCATGCTGGAGGAATGGCTGCGGATGCAGCGCGAAGTACGTCAGGCGCATGTTCATCCCGGACTGCTGGAATACATGGCGAAAGTAACGGATGCGACAAGGCGCGCGCCCGAGCTTGAGCTTGGGTTAAGCCCGCGGGCGGGACGCGATTGGCTGAGAGCTTCGCAAGCCCGTGCCTATGTGGAGGGCAGGCGTTATGTGCTGCCGGATGATCTGTTTGCGACCGGGGAGGTTGTGCTGGCTCATCGGTTGAACGGTGTAAGCGCCGGGGGGAGACAAGCGTTTGAAGCGCTCCACCGCATTCTTAGAAATACTCCTATGCCTGTCTCGATTGCTCCTCAGCAAGGAGCGGGGAGGCACAAATGACGGCGCAGCGGAATGATTCGAACGTTGTCGTGACGGAAGCGGCGAAAGGGAATTTGCCGCAACTCTCGGCAGATGGCGGTGCGACAACAACGAAACCAAGCAAAACGAAGACGGACGGGCAAAAGGCGGATTTACCGGAGCAGTCTGCCCGGCCATTGGGTTACGGCACGCGATGGGGAGCATGGATCATCATTACGCTCGGCTGGGGAATGAGTCTTGCCGGCGTGATTACGCGAGGCGGGGCCGTTGAGACTTTTATGCTCATTGTGCTCAGCTTGCTGCCGGTGTTATCGATTGGGATGCCGCTGCTTGGGGCGGCTGGTCTTACGGCGGACAGAATCATTCCCAAGCTCAAAGTCAAAGACGGCGATGAGGCGGTTGTACGCCTGACGGTGAGGCGTACGATCGGCGTGCCGTTTGTATGGCTGGCTGTACAAGACGCTATGACCAATACGAGTTCGGCTGAGAAAAAGGGAATCGATTATCGTTATATTGCCATGCCTTTAATCAAGAGGGAGGTAGAGCTCCATTATTCCGTTCTTGCGGTAAGACGCGGAGAACATCAATTTGATCACGTCACCGTGACCGTTGGCGATTGGCTTGGGCTCACGGCATTCCGGAAAAAATTGTCTTGCCCGGGCACGCTGCTTGCGGTTCCCGCCCTTCCCGAAGAGATGAGGCGCGAAGCTGGCCAATTATATGGCGCGGTGGCGGAGCAAGTGTCCGGCGATTCTTCGGCCGCTTATATCAGTGACCAAGGAGAAATCAGCGACAGATCGGCAGGAAGGCTGCGGCAGTCCGGTCTTGGACCGGAGAGCAGACCGTACCGGGACGGAGACTCGATGCGGCATCTGGAATGGCGGGCTGCGGCCAAAGGGCGCGGCATGTTCACGAAGCAACATTTGCTGGAGCAGCCGGCAGAAGTGATCATGATTGCCGATACGCACGCTACCGCTTACAACCGGGACGGAAGGTTGTTTGACGCTACGCTTGCCTGGATGGCGAGAGGGATGGAGCTTGCGGCAGCGGAGGGCTGCGATGTCCGGCTTATTACGGGAACAACTGGCGGGAAGCGGGAAGGAAAGGTACGCAAGGGTAACCAAGAAGAGCGTAAGCGAGACGGCTTAACCCGGCAGGCAACGTTGTTGGAACAACTTGCAAAGCTGCAGCTTCGGAAGACGGCCGTGGCGATCGACCATCTTCGGACGGAACTGGGCGGTCTGAAAGCCGGCGGAACCGTTCATGTCTATACGGCGGATTGGAAAAGCGGCCAAAGCTGGATTCAGCTTGCGGCTTACGCGAAAGATCAGAATTGCCGGGTTTCTCTGCATATCGTAACGAGACAAGCCGTTCTGACGTATGCCATGCGGGAGCAGCAGAGGCTGCTGGAGGAAACGGGCCTGCTTGTACACTGGCTTGCTTATCCGGAACGGATGAACCGTCTGCCAGAAACGGTGGAAGGAGGCGGCCAGCATGCGAATGTCCAATCTTGAGACGGGCACTGTAGGGTTCCGCGCTCTGACCACCGCGCTGTTGTTTGGGTTATTGGCGGAATGGATGCTGCCGTGGCTCCATTATAAAGAATGGGCGGATATTTACCAGATCGGTCCTTTGCTTACGGTTGTAGGCTGCGTAATGTTGACGGGGCTTTTTCGTCCGGCCTGGTATATGTCGCTGTTGATGAATGGCCTGTTATGCCTCATAACCATCATGCTTCTATTTAAAGGGGATGACGAGAGCGCGTTGCAATGGCTGGTCCATTATCCTGGCGAACTCGCCGGAGATATTAAGGATTTATTCGTCTATGGCCTGTGGACGATGACGAGCGAGCTGCGGACGCTGCTACTGTTCGTCGGATGGGCGATGTTGGCTCCCGCGCTGCAGGCGCTTGTGTGGCTCAGGCAGGTAGCGTTGGGACTAACGGCTATTACCGTCTCTTATCTGCTGATCCTTCACACATGGGTAGGCATTGACGTGTTTAACGGACTGCTGCGCACAACAGCGGAAGGTTTACTGCTGGCTTCCGTCGTAACGATTGCAAGGGTAAGACGGTTACATGGCGGTACAAGTGAATCGGGCCGTCAGCTTCATCCGAAATGGCTGGCGGCTGGCGAGTTTCTTGTCCTTCTCTGCGTGGGGATCGGCATGCTGTTGTCCAGCGGACAACCAAGGCAAACGGAACCTTCTGCCTGGACGGTAAATGCCGCAAACCGGATCGAGCAGGCGATGGTGGAGCTGAACAAGGCCGATTATTCGGCAGCGATGCAGGCGGCCGTTGGCGCTGCTTCGCAAGGCCGTTCTTTTACAGGCTACGGATTTAACGACAACGAGCTGGGGGCTTCGCTTACGCCGGACGATACGGTCGTGTTTAACGGTTTTTCGCCGGTTCAGACTTATTGGCGGGGGGAGTCCAAATCCGTCTATGACGGGCGGGGCTGGAACAGCGGCTGGAGCGGCAAAGTGCTTCATCCGGTAGAACACGATGATAAGATGACGTCCGAAGTGACGGCCAGCACGGGAACGCAGAGCCAGGCGATCAAACAGACCGTTGTGATGAAGAAGCCTTCCTCTTCGCAAGGACTGCCGCTGTTTTTCGCCGGGAATGCGGGTCATGTGTTCAGCTTGTCGGCGATTGATCCTAACCGGCAGTTAAGCACCTACATTGAGGATGAACTGGCGGATTCGCTGTATGCGGCGGATAAGGATGCCAAGGTGGAGCGGTATACGATCGAGAGCACGCTGCCGGTTACGGATGCTTCGGTCCTTCGGGCATCTGATCGTGTGGCGGTTGACGGAGAGACGGCGGCGTTTAATCAAGCTGCGGACGAGCCGGATCTCTCGGACTATTTGCAGCTTCCGGACTCCGTGCCGGATAGGGTGAAGACGCTGGCGGACAAGATTGCTGGAGCTGGCCTTACTACCCGGTACGACCAGGTGAAAGCCGTTGAGCAATATTTGAAAAACAGCTATGCCTATTCGCTGGACAGTTCGGTCCCGCCAAAAGGCGCCGACTTTGTCGACGACTTCCTGTTTGAGCAGATGCGCGGTTATTGCGTGCATTTCTCGAGCGCGATGGTTGTGCTTCTCCGCGAGGAAGGCATTCCGGCGCGATGGGTGAAAGGGTTTGTCTCCGGCTCGCCGGTATCAACGGCGGGTGAGGCGGAAGCAAGCGGAGCCGGGACCCTCTACAACGTGCGCGCAAAAGATGCGCATGCATGGGTAGAGGTGTATTTCACCGGCGTAGGCTGGGTGCCGTTTGATCCGACGCCGGGGTTCTCCGGCGGCTTGGGGCCTTTGGATGCAGACGCCGGCATAGCGGCGGCTGGAGGGGATTCATCGGCGGGGGAAATCGCCGATGGTTCTGCGCCAGCGCAGGCCGCCGCCGGAACGGGCGGCATGCTGGTGCGGTTTGAGGCGGCAGCGGAGCGCGCCGCCTCGGATGTGCGGCGAGGGGCGGAAGCCCTCGCCCAGGCGGCGCGAAGCGCCGCCGATGGCTGTCTCTTATACACATCTCCGAGCCCACGAGACGGACTCCGATCTCGGTTGGCGG
>NZ_BSSQ01000017.1 GCF_030161375.1 Paenibacillus glycanilyticus | reverse complement strand
CCCCCCCCCCCCCGGCCCAAGCGGCGCGCCGGCTTCGCGGCGCGCCAGCTCCACGCAGGCCGCGAGCGAAGCAAGCGGCCCTTGCCCTTGCCCAGCAGCAGAGCGATCACCCGCTCTGCTCTTACCGCCACTCCCTCGCAAGCCCCCACTCCCCGCCCCACTCTCCCATAACTCCGCCGCGCGTATCGCATCCCCCAGAGGCAATGCCTCCTCCCAATACCAACCTTCCTCCGCAATCTCTCCCGACAACCTCAATATCACCGCTTCATCATGAACCTGCTCTCTATGCCCCCCGCCACCAAGCCAGTCATCAACTCGCGTTATCGCCTCCGCCAACCCACCTTCCATCCAAAACAGTCTGTCCACTTCAGGAGCAATCGTCATCCGGGCATGCCACTTCCCGCCAATATGAATCACATACACATAGGCCTTCATCCGCATCGTCTCCCCGCGCACACGCAAAAAAGCACACCACAATGATACGAACAACGCATCATCGGGGTGTGCTTCACTCCGTGCTTTCAATTAATTCCCAGTATAGCTCAAAACGGCATTTTCGACAAATCGGAAGGATTTTGCAGGTCAACAAGTATAGCTTGGTCCGGCTTGGTTACAATCCCTTCGTTTCTTAGCATCCAGATCAGTCCCGCAGAATCATCCAATCGAGAATGAGAGCGCTTTCGATCTTTTAAACCTTCATCCGCAAAAACCGTCACATTCCCGTTCTCCCGCCGAAGCCGGTCAACGATTTGAGCGGTCTCGTCTGCAGAGTGGCTATCGACTACCGTCAGCTGCACATCCTTACCCATTCTGCGCGAATACGAAGAAAACTGGCGAAGAACCATCTCCATCTTCATATGCTGATCATGGGCGACAAGGACATAATGTTTGCTTTCGCTCGTCTTATTTCGCCTGAGCCTATAAGCCACATGCACCAATGCGGCGGCCAAAGCATAACAGCCTATCACAAGAAGAAAAATCGCAATCAGGTCGGCCACCTCCTCTTTGTGACAATATATGCCGCTATGCGCCCAGTGGTTACGGACAGAAGGACAAGAGGGACAAAATGTGCGGTGAGAACACAAAAAATCCCGCGTCTACGACACGGGACTCTGTATGTACCTGTAACCAGACCTGCTCTGACTGTTCGCCGCCTGACGGCGGGCGCTCTTCATCGGGTTCCTGCCTCTCGCATGCAGCTTTGGTCTGCCTTCGATCGAGCCCCTCGCCTCCTGCGCGCTGATCCATCCAGCGCACCTCGCGCGTGAATTAAGCGTGCCCGGCTACAGCGTTACCCAGCCAAATTTGATGGATTGAATAACCGCTTGCGTACGGTCGTCAACCTCCATCTTTTGCAAAATGCTGCTTACATGGTTTTTAACGGTTTTTTCGCTAATGAACAAATACTCGCCAATCATCTTGTTGCTCTTGCCTTCCGCCATTAGACGCAATACTTCCGCCTCGCGGCGCGTCAGCGGATTGTCTTCGCCTGCAACGAATTTCACGCCTGGCTCCATGCCAGCCGCAGCGCCCGAAATAACGCCCATCTCGTCGAGGTAAGTCATGCGGCGCAGCTGGTTGATCAGCTTGCCTGTTACTTTCGGATGAATGTAAGCATGACCGTTTACCACGGAGCGGATCGCGTTAATAAGCGATTCAGCCTCCATGTCCTTCAGCAGGTAGCCTGTAGCCCCCTTGCGAAGCGTCTCGAATACATAACTCTCATCATCATGAATGGAAAGAATAATAACTTTTACGTCAGGGAAAATCGTCTTCAGACGTTCGGTTGTTACAACACCGTTCTCAATTGGCATGTTAATATCCATGAGCACGATTTCCGGGATCGTGTGGTTGCAAAATTCAAGCACTTGAATGCCGTCACCGCATTCTCCAATTACTTCAAGATCGTCTTCCATGTTCAAAATCCGTTTAAGTCCTTCGCGGAAAAGTTGGTGATCGTCCGCCAGCAATACTTTTATCTTGCGCTTAACTCCCGGCGCAGCCTGGTTCATATGTCATCTTACTCCTTTCTACTCTCTACTGTAATGGGGATGTTGATTATAATCTTCGTCCCGTGACCTAATTTTGAGTCGATTTCCATCCTCCCTTCAAGAAGATCTACACGCTCGCGCATGCCAATCAAGCCAAAATGGGAGTTGTTTTGCGAATGTGCTTCCGTCTGCTCGGTCTGGAAACCAATACCGTTGTCCACGATCGTAATGATGACCGTCTCCGGCGAGTAAGCAACTTCAAGCGTCACAAAGGATGCTCTGGCATGCTTCTGCGCATTGGTAAACGCTTCCTGAACTAGGCGGAACACCCCAGCTTCCATGGCTGACGGCATCCTGACTTCTTTACCGCTAAGCTCAAAAATTGTCCGAATCTTTGTCTTATCCTCAAAGTCATGAGCAAACTTGCGAAGTGCGGGTACTAGACCCAAATCATCCAAGGCCATCGGACGCAAGTTGAAAATAATTTTGCGTATTTCCTCGAGCCCCGACCGGACTTGACCTTTCAGATCTAATAATTCGTCCTGCACCAGTTGAAATTCCTTCTTTAGAAGCATTCTTTCCACAATTTCTGTTCGAAGCACGATATTGGCAAGCGATTGGGCCGGTCCGTCGTGGATTTCGCGCGAAATCCGCTTCCGTTCCTCCTCCTGCGCCACGATGATCTTAAGGCCAATCATCTGTCTTGTCTTCGCCGACTCCAAAATACGCGATACCTGGTTCAGGTCGCCGGACAAATACTGGAGTACTACATTAATCTGGGAGGCAATCGTCTCCGCCCGTTCGATCGACTTCTCCACGTTCCGAACCCGCTTCTGCAAGTCATCGCGGCGAGTTTTCAAATAAGCTTCCTTCTCGCGATAAACCATCAGATCGAGCTGAATTTGGGTAGCCTTCTCATAGGCGGTCTTGATGTCCTCTTCTTTATATCGTACAAAGTCGCGGCTAACTTCAGTCAGCCGAATGCGGGCACGCCGGTAGTCCTGCTCCAGTTGGTCTACTCTCTCAATCGTCGTCAGCGTTTCCGCGAGTACAATCTCGAGCTCCTGGCCTAGGGATTCAAGCTCCTGGCGCGCCGATTCGCATATCTCGTAAATTTGCAGCTTACTATCCTCCATGACGGAGATCGCATTAGTTATCACTCTATTAATATCCACGATGTGCTGGTCCAAAAAAATCGGCAACCTTTCCTAAATTCTAAGAAAATATAAGTTTCACCTTATAAAATAGCGCTTAGAATTCTCCGGGATGAAACGCCTGACCGCTCCGCGAGGAACAGCGATGACGTTTCACCTTGTTAAAGGCTATTCCCCTTTATCATAACACAGGTTGGTTGCCGCTCGTCCACCTTTAATCGATGGCAATCTTTTTCGTCTTGCTGTCGTAGGTGACCTTTAGTCCCAGTTTTTCGGAAAATAATCGGATCGGAATTAGGGTCCTGCCGCTCTTAATCATAGGCGCTACCTCCGTCTCGAAAAGCGCGCCGTTCATGTTCATTTCCTTTTTGCCAATGAACATTTCCAGCATTTTCGATCCATTAATTACCGTTACGCGATTGAGCTTATTGTCCCATTTCAGGGTAGCGCCCATCGCATCGGTTACGAACCGAATCGGTACATAAGTCGTACCGCCGGTTTCAAACGGAGCAACCTCCATCGCAATGGTCTTGCCGTTCGAAATAGCCGTTTTCTTGCCGATTGTCATTTCGATATGGCGCTGGTCCGGGGTTGTCGTAGCAGCCGCATATTGCAGCTTAATATTATCGATGCCTACCTCGCCCGTCGCGGCGCGCTCATCTTGTCCATCCGGCGTCGTTACGACGTAAATGCGCTTCAGCTTAACCGGATACGCCATTCCTTTGGCAGACAGATCGGCCTTCACCGATTTCCAGCCTGTCCAGTCGAGCTGCTTCGCCAGATCAACCAGATGGACGCTACCGTTCGCGTCAACAAACTCGGCACGCAGCCAGTTCAAGCTCTTGTCGCCGTATACGTCCATCGTCATGGTAAGCGGAGAGCCGTCGATCGATTTGCCGGAAGTTCCGTTGAACTGGGCATATACCGCTTTGGTACCGGTGCCGGCACTAAAGTCATAAGAAATTTTCAAAGCTTTTCCGGACGTTTGGCCCGGGAAATCCGTAACTAGCTTCACGCTTCCCGTAGTTGTTGCAGCCGGAGTGACTTGCGGATTAATGCCGTAGGTAACGTTTTCGAACGTTTCCAGCGTTTTCTCCGAACCGCCTTGCGTGAACGGAATCATCGTCGGATAGCCATCGTAACGGCCAATCGCATAACCGGTCTTCGTGCCAGAGCTCACGGAATTAACCGTCAACGTATCGCCTTTGGTCGTAGCCGTGAATCCGATAAACTCCCATTTGAGAGAGTCGCCGGTCAGCTTGTACGTTTTGCCGTTCTTGAGCGTAACTTTTACCGGAATGGAGACCGTTGCGCCATTTGTCAGCACGCCAGCGGCAGTGTCGAGCTTAAGCTCCGCAATTTGGTCTTGGCCGATGATCTCAACCGGATAAGTCGACGTAACCGAACCGGATTTCACGGTGATTTTTGTTGAGCCCGGTTTGGAAGCCGTAAACGTGCTGCCGTTAAACGCGCCTAAGCCCGCCGTGGAAGTGCTCCACGAAGCATTGGATCCGTCAACCGTATAAGGGTTGTAGTAGGTGTCATAACCTTTGACCGAATAGCTCGTCGATTGGCCAACAAACAGAACGTTTGAACCGCTGATCGTAATGCCTTTCAGATTCCCTTTAGGTGCCGTTGTAAAGACACCAATACCATTCGCCACGCTGCGCTGCGTCGTATTGTATTGGGTGGAATGAGCCAGGCTTAAGGAAGTTTCGCCAAGCGGTCTTTCGATCATCGTCGTGGAGCCGCCGCCGTCCAAGTTAATGCCTTTGTAGACGCCAAGCTTCACCATGACCTGCTGCAGCTCTTTCAGGTTAAGACCCGTGCTGTCGCCGTAGTCTTCGCTCGTAATGAGATAGACTTTGGTGCCGTCTTTGGAATAACCAACTGCCGAACGGGATACGTAGGATGAACCGCTAACCCCCGTAATATCGCGGGAGAAGGTAGCGGCAGCACCGTTATTCACGAGAATCGTATGGCCGCCGATCAACATTTCAAAAGACGTAGGATCTACCTTTTGCCCTGTCGTCTGGGATACTAGCGAATAGTCCGAAGTTACCGCCTGACCGACCTGCAGATGCTCGACAATGTATTTGGCTGCCGAACCGTGGCCGCGAAGGATATAGCCGTTGGCCGGAATCGTTCCCGCAATAGGCGTGCCCTCCGAAATCTGCTGAACCACTCCGTTTACGACCAAAGCTTCGGTAGGCGTAGTGGAAGAATTCTTAGGACGTTCTGCCCCGCCCCATGCGCTATTGTAGATAAACAAAGCATTGGCGTGGCTATAGTTCGATGTGCCGCCCTCCGGCATATAAGCAGACTGATTAAGGCCTGCGAGCACAAAACTCGATCCGTCCGCGGACGTCACCGTGCCGTCAAACTTATAGCTGTCAACAACCGGCTTGCGGTCTTTTGTTACGGCAAAAGCATACATGCCCTTAATTTGCATCGGGCTAGTCATGAGCGTGCCGCTTGTTACCTGCGCGCCCATTGGCGAGCCTTCGGTTGTTGTAATAAAGACGTCGGCGTTAATACCCGCAACGGCGCCGTTTTCTTTAGTCATGTTCATGATGGTGTTCAGCTTGCCCACGGTATCGTTCTTGCCGCTCATGGCATCCAGGCTGACATAAGGATTCGATAAGTCCACTTCAATGACATGAATATTGGCCTGAGCAGCTTTGCCGCTGCGTGTGGTCGTCCAGAGGTAGTCCATTCTTTGCGCGCCGGCCGTAATATACGACTGCTGTAGAAGTTTAAGAGACGGTGATGCCGTAGCAGCAGCTGCCGTGCCTGCCTGCAGCGGATTCCAATTAAAAGGGATAGCCGACGACACAGGCTGCGCGAGCAGTGTACCGCCGATTACGACAACCGCGATCTTTTTGCCTAGACTTCCCGTCTGCCGAACTTTGTTGTTATGTACCTTACTCATCGTTATAGCAACTCTCCTAATCTATTAATCTATTTATTATAGACTATTAGTAGGGGAGAAAAGTTCCGAGTATAAAAAATTCTTAATAAAAATGGGAGGATGGTGCTGGTCCATTTAGGGCGAAAGACTGAGAGCAAGGCTGCGAAAAAAGGTCATTCTTCCGATCGCGGTTGCAGACGAAATCTCTGAATTAACGATGGTATCGTTAGATTTCGTGCTGCAAAGGCGAACGCTCCGCTTCTCCAGAATGACCTTTTCTCTCCGCCCCTCTCCTAGCCCACGCCCTAGCCGCCAGCACCTGTGGTGGGCGGCGGATATAGGTCATCGCGTGGGCCTACCGCCCCGCCCACTCATGACCTCTCATTTTATGCTTAAGGTCCCTGAGGGACCTTAACAGATAGACTAGCTACTCACTCCGCCCCCGCTCCCGAACAAACAAAAAAGCCCGGCCCCAGAGACTGGGCCGGGCGCGTACACATTAAATTAATTTAATAGATCGACGTACTCGAGCAAACGTTTGATCATAACGATCGCTTCGGCGCGAGTAGCGTTTTTGGTCGGGCCGAAGGTGGTTTCGGTTTGGCCGGTGATGACGCCCATGTAGACGGCTTTGGCCAGATCGCTTTTTGCCCAAGACGCTACTTTTGTACGGTCGCTGAATTTGGAGAGGTAAGATGTCTCGGAATTCGGCAACGAAATCGTCTTCGCCGCTGCTTTTGCCGCGCGGGACATCATAACCGCCATCTCCTGACGGGAGATCGGGCTGTTCGGCTTAAACGTGCCGTCCGTATTGCCCGTTACGATTCCTGCCTTCGATGCAGCGCCGATATAAGCCGCCGTCACCGTTCCCGCTGTTACGTCTTTATACTTCGCCGCATCGCTCCGGCTGCCGGTTAGTCCAAGGCCACGAACGATATATGCTGCGAACTCCGCTCGGGTAATCGAGCTTTGCGGATCAAATTTCGTTGTGGACCCGCTGCGTCCTTCAATAATGAACTTGTTCGCCATCATCTTGATCGTTGAACCGGCCCAATGCGAGCCGATATCCGTGAACTTGGACGAACCGCTCACAAGCGCGTACGCACTATTGCCTTTCCGCTTGAAAGACACGATGTTCGAACTAGAGAACGTCGTAGGCACATACGAGAGTTTGCCGGTTTGCGGATCCAGCCACACCACCGCACTATTGCTAGAATCGGCTGAGATCAACGATTCGAAGCTGCGCTTCACATAACCGCCGAATTCGGATAGCGTCTTTTCCGTTGTACCGCTTATAACCGAAGTCTCGAACGTATACGGAGACGACAGCAGTGATGCACCCGCTTTGCTGATCGCTGAAGTTAATGCGCTAGTGTTGGCGTTATTGCCTTTTTCAATCTTGATCAACAGGTTGCCTGTCGTATAACTCGATCCTACGAGCGAAGCCATGCTCTTGAAGGCCAGAGCACTCAACGGAATCTCATAGGAGCTTGTGCCATATTGTACGGCGAAAGATGAACCGCTGCTTAAGCGATAAGCACTCTCTAGTGCAGTCAATGGAACGGATACAATCGCAGCCCGCTCCGAGCTTGGTACTTCAAATACAACACGGGCATTGTTGACACCAGCGCTTTTCGCTGCGGTATATGCCGTCGTTAACTTATCTGTTGGTAGGGTATAACGCGTTGTCGTGTAGCCCGCTGGCGAAATATCCGACGTTTGCGTCGCCATCGACGTTGTTAGTCCGATCCCGCCGCCGGCCGTCTCCACATATCCACCTGGCAAGGAATCAATAAGAGTCGTCTGATTGGCCACCGTTACGTTCGTAAAGCCCGGAACGAGGTTGCCGTCTGTCGAACGCAAACTGCTGGACGATGTCGCATAATACGTGATCGTAACCGAATCACCTACATCCGGTGCCGCGGCCAGTGTCAAAATAACCGTATTCCCGCTTA
The DNA here is from genome assembly GCF_030161375.1 of Paenibacillus glycanilyticus. GTDB lineage: Bacteria > Bacillota > Bacilli > Paenibacillales > Paenibacillaceae > Pristimantibacillus > Pristimantibacillus glycanilyticus_B. The sequence goes on along the minus strand of NZ_BSSQ01000017.1, from coordinate 114,524 downwards.
CCGTCACATTAGTTGCCGGATCGGAACCGCCATCTACCTTCACTGCGAAATACGCGGCGGATGGAATATAGGATGTGCTTAACGTTTTCCAGAAGGACAAGGTTACCTTCGTTCCTTTGACAACTGCCCCGTACAAACCGTTATCCGAAGACGATCCGCTTCCTACGGTTGCCGTCACATTACTGAAGGACGCAGCTTCATTGCCAGCCAGATCGACCAGAGCCGTGTACAATTTCGAATAAGTCACTCGCACGGTTGATCCTGCCGTAATCTCCGGGCTCACGGTCAAAACAACCTGAGAACCCGATACCGTCACTTGAGTCACATTGTATTGCGAGTTGTTGACCATCACATTGTATTGGCTCGTCGAAGGTCTTCTGGAAGTATCCAACGCTTCGTTATAATTAATCATAATAGAATTGCCGTTTGCCGCTATGGACTGGTAGGTAGGCACCGATGTATCCACCGTGCTCGTGAGGCTTACGCCGCTAAAGCTGTTCACCTTATTGCCTGCAGCATCCTGAAGCGGATAAGAGCCGGCGTTATACGATACGCGAACGTTCGAGTTAGAATCGATCGAAGCGTTAACCGCCAGAATCACTTTGTTCCCCGTGCTATAAACGGAAGTTGGCGTGTAATAACTGCCTCCAACATATACGCTGAACTGCGTATAAGCATAGCTGCTTACCGAAGCCAGATTTTCCGAAAAGACTAAGGTCACGATCCCGCCTGCTGCCGTACCGCCCGTTAACGTAGGAATGGTTGTATCCACAGCCGTCGTAACGGTCTGAGCGGTCAAGCTAGCCGCCTGATTGCCCGACAGATCGCGAATGCCAGACGTAGCAACCGATGGCTTGGTATAAGAAAGCTTCACTTGCTGGCCGTCAACAATGTTGCTCGCCAAGCTTAGCGTAACCTTAGGACCCGATACCGAAACGCCGGTCACGGAGCGGTAGGCCCCATCTACCGTAATGTAGAAGCTGCCGGCAGTAGGAATCGAATTGTTCATCAGGTCTTCGTTATAGGTCATGACGATGTTCGAGCCGTTAGCCTCTAACTTCGAAATCGCCGGGGCCGTTGTATCGCCGCCGAGCGTTTTGAACGTCCACTGGTACTCATTCTGAATGCCGTTGTATGTATTGCCCGCCAGGTCGGTTACGGCATCCGGTTCAATCTCCACATAATAGGTGATGCCCGCCTGAAGAGCTTGGTTAGGCGTAATATTAAGCTTCTTGTTATTAAGCGGATCTACGTTTACCGAAGTTCCAATCAGTGGTGTACTGCAAGTACTGCCGGTGCCGCTAACGCATTGCAGCCAAATCTGCCCGTTGCCCGGCTGAACGGCTTCGCTAAACGTTGCAGACAATGTGGCGTTCGGATCAAAGGAAGTTGCGTTGTTGGCAGGAGAAGTGGCCGACAAAGTCGGCTTCACATTATCTTGCGTAACCGTGTATCTCCAGCTGGACGAGCTTGTCAGTCCGTCGAAATACAGTCCTACACCGTCTTTGAAAGCACGGCTTCCGACAGTCGCGTAATAAGACGTGTTGTTTACAAAAGCTTTTGCAGCTTCGCCGCCATAAGCGCTTGTTGCATCAATCGTAATCGTATCGGTTCCGCCGCCGGATACCCGGCCCGATGTTACCGGAATAGAACGGAATAAGGTGTTGCCTGTTACCGTGCGGATTTCAATGACGCCGCTGTCCTGGAACACAGGCTCGGTGAACGTCAGCACAAGCTTGCCTGTTGTTGCGGTCAGGATTCCGCCTGACGTAGGCGCAAGACTTTTTAAAGACGGTTTAGTTGTATCATTGCCATACCCGGTCGTGAAATTCCATGCCGCCGCATTGGCAATGCCCGGGAACGGATGATTGAGGCCCGAGTCGGTCTCCAGAAACGCTCCTGCATCGACTAACACATAATATGACGTGTTCGCATTAAACCGAGGACTCGCAGGTAAAGTAATGGTTGCCGTTGAACCGGAGATGGCAACTTGCGATGAACTTGTTTTTATTTTTGCAAATGACGCATTGTTCTTCACGTCTCTGATCTCTATATATTTGTCTGTTCCGGCCATAATATTGTGGTCAAACGTCATGGTCAGCTTGTCCGTCAGAACGGACACGGAAGTTGCGTTATCTGCTGGCGTGAGCGCAGTCGTGTTAAGCGGAGCAAGATCGGTATGGAAGCTCCAGCTTACGTACGATGCCCCTCCGGTCTCGATCGCGTTGCCTGCCCCGTCCTGGAAAGCGGTTCTAGGAACCGTAACCGTGTAATCGCTATCCGAATCGAGTGGCGTATTAGGTGTAATCGTGATGGTGTTTGTGCCGCTGCCCTGCACCATACTCGAGGTCACGGGAATGGTTTTCGTATCCGTCACGCTACTAAGCGTTACGCTGCCGCTTGCAGCGTACACCGGTTCGTTAAACTGCAGAGTCACCTTGCTGTCTACGGCCACTTGCGTAGCACCTTGATCGGGCGATTTGCCCGTAAGCGACGGGCCCGTCGTATCCACAAGAGCAGTCGTTCTGAAATTCCAGGCAGCCGCGCTCGAAATCCCCGCAAAATAAGCCCCGTTAGACACGTTGGCAAAAGCACCGTAATCGATCAGCACATAATAATCCGTATTCAAATTAAGCGTCGCATCCGGATTAATCGTTGCTACCCGACCTGTCGCATCTAGTCTGATTTTGTAAGAGGACATCGGAATGCTCTCGACAATGTCGCTTGTATTGTAGTTATAAATGGTGATGACGGCTGAGTCGGCGCCTTTGGTAACGGCTTCATCAAACGTCAGCGTCAGATCGCTTGATGGCGTAATTCCCGTTGCATTATCCGCTGGGCTCATGCCTACAACGATTGGTCCGCTTGAGGCTGCGTGCACCACGCTTGTTGTTGGCAGGCCCGTAAGAACCAATTGGAGCACTAATAAGACAGCTATCATGAAACTGAATCGGCTTCGTACTAACATTTCCCGTAATCACTCCCCGGCTAAATACACTTGTACCCTATTTGTCGGCAAATCCGCTTGAAAATTTTAGGTTAACTAGTTATTAGTCGAGAGGCGATGCCAAAAGGTTGCATATTGCAACAAAAAAAGCCCTGAATCCGAAGATTCAGAGCTCTTGATGGAAAATCTATTATTTAGCAGCAAGTGCGTCTGCTTTAAGGTTTTCTGCTTTGTCCACGCGCTCCCAAGGGAGATCCACATCTGTACGGCCGAAGTGACCATAAGCAGCTGTTTGAGCGTAGATTGGACGGCGAAGGTCAAGCATCTTGATGATGCCAGCCGGACGAAGATCGAAGTTTTTCTTGATAACATCAACAAGAAGTTCTTCGGATACTTTGCCAGTGCCGTATGTGTCAACGTTGATCGATACTGGTTGTGCTACGCCAATCGCGTAAGCCAATTGGATTTCGCATTTGTCAGCCAGACCAGCAGCAACGATGTTTTTCGCTACATAGCGAGCTGCATACGCTGCGGAACGGTCAACCTTCGTTGGATCCTTACCGGAGAACGCGCCGCCGCCATGACGAGCGTAACCGCCGTAAGTATCAACGATGATTTTGCGGCCTGTAAGACCAGCATCGCCTTGAGGACCGCCGATTACGAAACGGCCTGTAGGGTTGATGAAGTATTTAGTTTGCTCATCCAGCCATTCAACAGGAACAACCGGTTTGATAACATGCTCAAGGATATCCTTTTGGATTTGCTCCAGGGAGATCTCTTCCGCATGTTGAGTCGATACTACGATAGTGTCTACGCGAACCGGCTTGCCGTCTACGTACTCGATTGTAACTTGCGTTTTACCGTCCGGACGCAGGTAGCCCAGCGTGTCGTTCTTACGAACTTCGGACAGGCGGCGAGCAATGCGATGCGACAATGCGATTGGCAAAGGCATCAGCTCAGGCGTTTCGTTCGTTGCAAAACCAAACATCAGGCCTTGGTCACCGGCACCGATATCTTCATTTTCCTTCTGAACGTCTTTACCGTCGCGGCTCTCAAGCGCAGCGTTAACGCCTTGAGCGATATCCGCGGATTGTTCGTTAAGCGATGTCAGCACCGCGCAAGTGCTGGAGTCAAAACCGTATTTCGCACGCGTGTAACCAATTTCTTTAATTGTACGGCGAGCAATAGCGGAAATATCGACATAATCAGCACGGGAGCTGATTTCTCCAATAACAAGTACAAGACCAGTTGCAACCGAAACTTCGCAAGCTACGCGAGCGTAAGGGTCCGCTTCCAGAAACGCGTCAAGAACAGCATCCGAGATTTGGTCACAAATCTTATCCGGGTGGCCTTCTGTAACTGATTCCGATGTAAACAAGTGACGACCTTTTACAGACATCCGTATCAACCTCCTACAGCTAGTATGAAATAAGTGCAGACATTCTACACAAAAAATGAACCTTTCCCCGAAGGAAAAGGTTGTTAGACAACTCTCTAAAACAGTATAATACCGAAAATGTCGCTTGGTGTCAACGGATTCCAGTTTTTGATAAAAATTCGACAATAACTTATGAATAGCCGTTTAACACTTTTTCCGCTTGAGCAACAAGACGTTGCGTGATGCTGCCGCCGATCGAACCGACGTCACGGCTTGTCACTTCGCTCCACTGGATGCGAGTGCCTCCGCCTACCGAGCCAAGCTCGCCGGCAAACTCCGTATCCGCGCCTGCTCCCGAAGGAACGCCATGGGATGCGAACAACCCAAGCTCAGCAGCAATCTCATACTTCATTTGATTCAGCGCGGCTTTGCAATCCGGTACAACCACTTTGTTGGAACGACTCATAATAAGAACACCTCCATTTGAATTAGGAACGTGGCTTTATTGTGCGTCCTTCCTCATGGTTTGAAGCGTATAACCTATTGGGTGTCCGGGTAAAATGTTCTATAACTTACTGAATCACGTAACTGCCGCGAACAAGCAACGTCAGGGACTTGGTATACGAAGGGTCCGTAGTTACTCCACGTCCAGCGCGCGGGAACAAGATATGATGGTTCGCCGGTACGGATTTGCCTTTAGTCAAATCTTTGCCATCCGTCAGATCCGCAATACCATTCGCGTCCGTACTATATACAACCGCTTTACCGGCACGAACAACAACTTCAGTTCCTTCATTAGCAATGAGGGTTTTTCCGTTAGGGACCGATACAACCTCAAGCTTGGCGCTTCCGCCGCCAGTCTCAGGCTGAGTAGTGCCACCGCCAGAGCCGGAACCCGCTTTCGCGATCTGCTCATCTACATAACTCTTCGTGACAACCGGATCATCAGCCGTACCCGGTACCGCCGCATTTGATTCCGCCTCAAGGGTTGTCGGCCAGTTCACCCCAGCAATAATGCCTGCTCCTACAAGAACAACAGCGAGTACAATCCGTAGTGCATACTTCTTCAATTTCGACAAACTCCTTTCTTATAGCAAAAGATAGCAAAAAAACAAATCTAGTATCTTTTACTAAGATACTAGATTTGGATGGGATTAACCAGTTATTTCTGACCTATTAATGTTCTCCGTCGAGCCAGTTGATCAGAGAGGAGAAGCTAATATCTTTGGAGAAGAGCTTTTTCTTGCTGCCGTTTACAGTCTCGTAAACGTTAAGAGTGTAGCTACTCCAGTAGAGATTGCTCTCCATTTTTTTACTGAAGGAGTTATAGTTGTCGCCGACTTTCCAAGTCAAGCTGTTCTCGCCTTTGCCTTCAAGATTAATATCTTGCGACCAGAGAACATCGTTCGCAGGCGTATACTCAAGCTCCATAGTCAGCTTCGATTGTGTAAATCCATCGTAGCTGTAATCACGTTGAACCTTGCTGCCAAGGTCAAGCTCTAGAGAATCAGCATTTGCATATACATTGAAGAGATTAAAGTCGATATTATAAGGACCTACTTTAATGGCATGGTTGTTTGTAAGATCCGTATTCTCTGCTGGTAGTCCGAAGTATACACCACGAATGAAGCCAGTTGGTGTGCCAGTTGTACCTTTTAGCAGACCGTTTGCATCAATCGCTTCACCGAGCAAGAGCTGTAATCCATCGCGGCTCACATTGCTAGGAAGCTGCGTGTATACAATAATCTGTTCCTTGTTACCCGGTGTTACAGATGTTGCTGTCTTCTGAATCGTGGCTTCGTAATAGTTGCCTGCGGCAGATTTGAAGTACCCTGTCCACTGTGGCATTACTTTGCTCCGAGTCTGATTATTAGTTACATCCATAAATACCGCATAAGTATCCTGGATATCGCCTTGGTAAGTACGAACATCCGTCACTTTAACGCTCATTTCAGAACCAATCGATTTTTGCGTGTACACGTTACCTGCATTAACCGAGTAGATGGCTGATAAAGCTGATTTCGTTACTTCTGCTACTTGAACATCTTCTGTGCCGGACTTTTCATTAAGCTGAAGCTCGAACTTCTTCCAGTTATAAGCGTAAGGCAATTTACCGATAAAGGTAACCGTTGTAGAAGCACCTGGCGCTAATCCAATGTCACCCGTATTTTTAACTGCTTGACCATTGATAGTAATATTCGCATCCAAAACCATCGTACCTGTTAAGTCTGGAAGCGGCAGATAAACGGATTCTTTGTTTTTGATAGACAACTTGGCAACTACGTTATCGTCGTTACCCCAAGGCAAACGCTGTACGGATTGCAGTTCAACTTCATAAGTTCCTTTTTCATCCGTAAAGGTTTGTTTGGCTGTACCTGGTGTAGTATCCAGCGAGAATGGAACTGCAAACGATGCGACAGGCAACTCGACTTGGCTGCCTTCTGCTCCAGTCTTTTGAGTAATAACTAACTTCCAACCTGAAGTTGACACGGTGTTAGGAATCGATCCCGTCAACCGGATGGAGTTAAGTACAGCAGGCTCAAGCGTCAAGTTGGAATCCGAGGTGTTCTTCAGCTTCAACTTGTACAAGCCGCTAGATGTTTTTAAGTAGTAGTTATATTCCGGAATGGCTACTCCGAATTGGCTCGTATTACGTGCTACAAAAGATAAGTTAACATTATAGTAGTCCGATGTTTTGGATACGGTGTTCTGATCGATTCGCATGTTTATGTTAGAGCTGCTGACTTTAACCGTTTTGTAGCCACCAAGCTTAACGTCATTTGAATAACCGGCCGGGAATGTGAACGAACCCAATGTTTTCTCATAACCGGACACCGAGAAATCAAACTTCACAAAATTAAGAATGAGCTGGTCAAGCGTTACTTTCGATCCAACAGAGCTATAGAAAGTAAGGGTTGTACTAGATTTTGGACTGATTGTTTTCTTGTTCGCCTTGTCTAGCAAAGTAAGCGTATATTTCGTTCCGCTCTTGGACTTCAAGCGTGCCCAATAGTCCACCAGATTTATTGCTTTGCTATCACCATTGTAAAACTCAAAGGTGAAGCTTGCAGTCGCGCCACTCGCACTTGGCACTAAACTAGCATCCGTCAGTTGTACATATGAAGCGCTCGATACGTACACTTTCTTGTTGACAGAAGAACTTGATGCAGCGAAAGACACTGGTATCGCACTGAGCAGCATAACAAAAGCAACGAAGAGGGATACAAGCATAGTCGATCGTTTGAAGCTTTTCCGCATTGTCACATTCACTCCGTATAATTAGATTTACTTAAATAGACGAGAATGGAATCCTATAAGTTTCGGCACACTCAAAAATCTTTGCTCCGCCTATATCCGTAACTATATCTAATCTATATGAACTGCATGTGAACATGTCCTATGAAAACAAAAAAAGAAAGCTGAGAGCATAAGCTCTCAGCTTTCTAGTACAGGCACTGAATATTAGTTGTTGTGGTATACAACAACTACTACGCCAGCTTCTTTGGAAGCAGTAGCACCTTCACCATAAGTCTCTTTACCTTCAACGATAACTAATTGATATTTACCTTTTGCAGTACCGTAGTTACCGGAAACCGCATCAGTTGCAACACGTGCATCATTGAAGTAGCCAATTGCGAGACCAGTGTCATCAGCATTGATGTTGTAGAATTTAGTGTTTTCAGTTACTACATAAGTAGTAGTACCCGATGTAATTGTTTTTGCGGAAGCATCCACAGTTGGAGCTGTTGCAATCAATGCTGTGTGGTCGCTAACTGTGATACCAGCAGACTCATAGTAAGCATTGTCACTTGTTTTATCAACGAGTGTTACAACGTCATATTTGTTTGCAGTAACTGGAGCTTGAACAGCAAATGTTTTCTCTTCACCGTTAACATTAAGTTTAACTGTATAAGTTTTGCCGTCAGCAGTCGATTCAACAGTGGACTGGCTTACAAACAGACCTTGTACTTGCGGCAATTCTGCAACAGCACCTTGAGCAGTTACAACTACAAATTTAGCTGTAGCGCCTTCGTTGCTAACAGTGACATAGTCGCCAACTTTAACGTCAGCAGCTGTCAGAGCAGCTACAGTAGAATCAGCGTCTTTGTCAGTTACTTTAAGGTATACTGTGTTGCTGTCCAGTACGTAAGTAGATGTTGCACCAGCGCCAGTTTTCAGAGTTACTCTGGAACCAGAAATGGAATCTACCTTCGCCAGGCCATTATTAGCCAATTCTTTAGCGTTTTTAACTTCAGTGATATATCCATCTTTAAACGTAAGTTGTGCGATGGAGTTATCTTTCAAAGCATTAACTACAGCGACTTTTTCTTTCGTGTAAGCAACTTTCTTCGTCGAATCCTTCAACGAGTAGTACACGATTTTGTAGTAGTCATCTGTGGATACTTGATTGTCGATAATAATCGGCGAACCAGTTGTAGCAACAGTGTAAACTACAAAGTAGTCAGTAGCAGTAGCAGCCGAAGGCGCTTTAAATGCTACAGCTTTACCATCTTTATTCAGGTAGAACGTATATTCGCTATCAAGCGTCAACTTAGATGTATCAACGGTTGTAACATAAGTTGTACCGTTAACTTTAACTGTTTTGTCAGAGCCGGAAGTGCCTTTAGCTTCAACTTTACCAGTTACTGTGTTGCGTGTAGCAACTACTTTTGTTGCAAGGCCTGCTTTATTTTTAATAACGTTAATGATGTCATCAGCTTTCAGGTCAGCAAGAGTTGCTGCTTTGCCATCCAAAGTAACCGAAGTAGTAGCGTCAACTTTGAACGAACCACCAGAGCTGTTAATTACGCTATAAGTATTGTAAGCTACAATATCGCTAACTTGAGCATCGGAAATCCAGTTAGTAACTAGAACTGCTTGAACATCGCCATCTGCATTCAGAAGCAATTGTACATCAGTACCATCTGCATACTCAGTTGTGTCAATTGTTGTAGGGTCTGTATTTACATACAGAACTGCACCTGTAGCAACTTTATAGTCTGTAGAAGAAGCATTTGTTGTAAGCGCAGCATCAATTACTTGCTTACCTTTCAGCGTTGTGGAAACGATTTTAGTTGCAGCTTGATTGTCAGTTACAGCAAGAACTTTTCCATCTTTGTTTTTCAGAACAGTCACAGAGTGACCAATCAGATCAGCAAGTTTTTTGCCGCCAGTGATGAAGAAGTTGTCAGCAACAACTGCATCTTCGCCAACAAAGGAAATTTTTCCGTCTGTTACAGCAGTACCTTTAAGAACTTGAGCAGTGCTTTCGCCCAGTTTGTTGATCAGCAGTTGAGCAACTTGTTTGCCAGCTACTGTTTTTTCAACGTTGGACATGTCACCGTCAGCGTTGTATTGAACCAGGTTAGCACCCAGTGCGTTTTCTGTCAGTTCAGCAACTACGCCACGGTTAGCGTTTGTGCCGTTTGCCATTTCAACGCCTTCGAACAAACCAACTTCGTCAGCTTGCAGAAGTACGTTGTAAGGCCACGAACCGGACAGGTATTTATCTTTGTAGCCCAGTGCACGAACCAAGATCGCAGTTACTTCTTCGAACTTGATAGTGTCGTTAGGACGGAAGTTACCATTGTAACCTTGGATGAAGCCTTTAGCAGCAGCAGCGTTGATGTAACCTGTGTACCAAGCACCTTTTTTAACGTCTTTGAACGAAGGAGCTGTGTTAGCCATCAGGTTAGCAGCGCTTTGGTTGCCAGTAGCAACGATCACGATTTTAGCCAGTTCAGCACGAGTGATCGTGTTGTCCGGTTTGAATGTACCATCAGCATAACCATTGATAATACCCAGAGCTGTAAGCTCTTCTACTGCAGTTTGTACAGGTTTGCCAACTACGTCAGATGGAGTAGCTGCAAATGCAGGAACTGCCAGTGCGGAAAGCATGGAGCCAGCGAGTGCCAGCGAAAGTAAACTTTTTTTCATAACCTTTTTTTCTCCTCCTCTAAATTGCTTCGGTTGTTGAGAGTTATTTGTAAGAAATGAATTGCTCGTTTTTCTCATAGCCGATTCACCCCCTTCCCCGAGTTAAGAGCATAAATTAAAAATTGTAATATAAATGATGTCTGCTTCCATGCTTCAACCCTATGTAAGAACATGTCGCAGAAACTCGTAAACTTGCGGAAAAACTCTATAAATCTATTACTAGAGAAGACCTACCACTTCACATTATACAATGGGCTACTCTCAGCGTAAAGAGGAAGTTGAGAAATCATTCCACTTCAAGCAAGAATAGTAGTCCCAAGGTACTACATGCCTCGCTTTTTGCAATGTCATGTAATTAAACGCAGAGCAGATTAAAAAGTTGCGCTCAGTTCTAAAAAAGATCTGAGATTTTTTTAATTCGGTTTTATATGTATTGCTACCCTTCTCTAGGTATGTTCCTAGTATAGCTTGGCCTATTAATCTCGTCGATGCTTAACATTTTCCATGGATAAACTTACTTTAGTAAATTTTTCTTTAGAAATAAATAGTAATGAGCAAAAATTAATAATAGAGCAGATTGGCCAAGAGCCAACCTGCTCTACATCCATTAATTAGCGTATATTGCTGGCAATGTCTTCAAACTCGCCATTACTTTGGACATAATAATTGCCGCGTCGCTTCTTAGAAGTCTCGCTCTCGGCTCAAATACGTAGCCCGCCTTCTTATCCGAAGGATCGATCATGGAGCCTTGAATAAAGCCCTTCTTCTGGATTGCTAGAATAGAAGGAACAGCATAGTAATCCGTATTGCCCGAGTCCTTAAATGCTTTATCCAGCGCCGCCTTTGCTTTGGTTGCATTCGTCTCGAGCTTCAGGTTAAGTGCCTTAGCTAGAATAACGGTAGCATCCTGACGCGTCAAGCTGGATTCCGGCTGGAAGCTCTTAGGTTGCGTACCTCTGACGATCCCGGCCCTTGCAGCCGTTTCAATAAAGCGGTAGTCGTAGAGCGCTTTAGGATTTATATACGTATCCACGGTCACATCGCTAAAGTGCTGCGTACCCGCATAATTGAGAGGAATATTGAGAGCCTTAACAATCATTCTCGCAAATTCGCCGCGGGTCACATATTGATCTGCTCCAAAAATACCGGTTGGATCAAATGCGTTCATTACTCCTTTAGCGAAGATCGCTTCCATCGCTTCACGGGCATAAGGGTGATCGTTGATATCGTTATAGCCGTAAGTAAGCTTGCTTACCACATAGTAACCGAATTTATTAAATGGAACTTTAATCGTATGTTTCTTCTCGTCGACTACTCCGCCAATATTCTCCCACAAATCTTCAACAGGGTCGTAGCGGAATACGGTAACCACCGTACCTGCTCCTTGTGCAACGCTTGGGTCATATGACAACGTGAGCGAGCCGATCTGAGAAGGAACTACTTCTTTGTTATTGTTGCGTCTTAAGAAGAACTGCTTGTCTGGATCTCCTTGCACCAACGGATAAGGATATGGATCTAATCCAGTTGTAATTGGATCGTAAGCTGGCGTGCTGTCATCATCAGCTTGTCCGCCGTCTATCCAGAACAATGGGCTGACCTTGATAAACCGATCCGAGAAATATTTCCCCATAATGTAACTACCGGTTCTGTTCTCGAGCCAGAAATCTGCCGGTTGCTTCCGATATTCATAACGATTCACAATGCCGTCTGTCGGATTAGCAATACCGAACAGCAACTGGTTACCGCTGTAAATCTGACTGGAATTGCCGGCTGTCGAATTGTAAGAAGGACGGATCAGCTTTGTATTCTTAGGGAAAGTAAGCGACAAGCTTCCATTAAAAGCTTTGTGGGAAGTCGCCATCGTTTCTGTGTACTGAGCCCCTGGAATACTAGCCGGCTGATAGTTTACTTTCAGTGTATCGGTAATTTTATCTTTACCACGTGTAATAACAATCGGAATAGCTGTTTCCTTATTCTCCTTTAACCCTGTTACGCGTACTTTGAAAGATTCAATAGGAGTTGGATTAACAGGATCAGTGGAATAGTCCAAGTAATTAACTTTTTTTGCAGCGATCTTATTAATGGTCATCGTTTCAGCGCCAGGCGATGTAATAATGACATCTACATAGTTCTGGTTGAGATTCCGCTCTTCGAGCACTGGCGCGAGGACCGTATACGGAATAGCGATTGGGTCCACCTGCAGACGATAAGTCGCGCGGGGACCGGTCTTACCTGTGTTAAATACGGTTATCAAATAAATTTGCGAACTACCATCATCCGGAACTTCCTGATTGTCTAAGATGAAGTAGAAGTACTTACCGTCCACATCATAGAACACTTGTAAATTTGGTATTGTATTATTTACGCCGGATGTGCTTGGATTAACGACTTGGGTTCGTACGCCATTTGATACCACCGTGAATTCCTTAGACAAATCCCATTCGATATCGCTCTTAAAGTTAGGAGAGCTGATCTGTAAAATGTAATTAGTCTTCGACCCTAGAGCCGTTACTTTATCTTGGATAAGATCAGGTCTCTCTCCCAGGTCAATAAAGGCAAATGTTCCATACACCTTCATCTGAGCTTCCTTCGTGGAGAAGAAGCTTGATACCTTGGTGAAGTTCGGATCGTTGGCTAACGGTTCATTTCTGCTGATGCTGTACGGATAAACGCCGTCCGTATTTGGAGCCGGGATTTGAGGCAAATTTGTCGGTACGATATTAAATTTGATCGTATTCTCATAATTGTTCTTCGCCGTACTGAATACAATACGAATCGTGTTCTCGCCCGTCTTGTTCAAAATATTAAACGCAAGTTCTTCATCTGCTGGATCTATCTTGAATTGAGACGAAGACGAGTTCTTAGTCAAACCAATCGCAACGTTGTTTAAGTAGAAATATACCGTTTGCGGTTTGGTTGGAATTGCTTCTTTTGAAAATACGATGTCGCTTTCATTTGCTACATTGGAGAACTGACCTGCAAATCTACCTAATTGGCTAAGCAAAAAGGCTTTCCCCGCATCATTGGCCAAAGTTGTATCATACTTAATAACTAACCCATCATAAATGCTGTCGTACTTCGCAAAAGGACCATACAGTAGCTTTACGGCTACATGCTTCATGCCATCCTTATCGTCCTTCAACATAAAATAGAGATCTTGCGTGCCGGCAGCCGGCATCTTGGATATCTCCATAAATACGCGAAGGAACGGACGGGATACGCCGTTAACATTGCGGTAAACAACTTGTTCATATCCTAGTTGACTAAAGGAACTGTCCGTTAATTTAACGCCCGAAGAGTTCGCGAGACTCATAATACCGGTATATGGGCTGCTTAATGACGTATAATTGCCGATCAGAACTTCAACGCCCATTGGCAACGCGAAAATATTAGCGTTCTCGATATCCGTGCCTTCCAGCGCCTGAAGCTGTGTTGGCTTCGTACTCAAATCGGACGTATATCCACTCAAATAATTGACGTCATAAATATAAGGCTTAGTGCTGTTATGAAGCTTGAACGACAGCGTGTCGGACTGCTCAGTCTGCTTCTCGACGACGTTATAACCTTTCAAATTAAAGGTATAGCTTTTTTCAGCTGTATAAGATGAAACACTTCCAAGGTTGGCCGAGAACTCAACCGTTATAAATTTGTCCGATGATTTATATGTTGTCGCATCCGGCGTCGTTCGGATCACCGTAATCGTCGGAGTAGTAGTGAACTGAGAGTCAGGCGCGAAAATAAATCTCGATGTAATATCCGCAATATCCGCAACCTGCTGCACAGGAACGATCGCTTTACCCGTTAATGTTAGTGCGCCCGTACTTGTAGTATCAACGGAGAGATCCGGTCCTTGCGCAAGATCCGCCGTGTTTGTTCCATCCGTCAGATTCACATCATAGAAGGTAACACTACCGTTATAAAATGCGAGTTCTCTTGTTGTTTCGATTGTCTGACTGTCATTCGAGACCCGAATCGTCACAATGTTCTTGCCCGCCTTAACATTAAGCGGAGATGCGATAAACTTGTAATCTCCCGAATCGGATACCCGATATTCGTAGCTCTTGCCGTTCATGACAACAACAACTTTCGTCGCATTCGGCGCTACACCGCTGATCGAGATATCTTCACTGTCTTTGCCTTCCGACATTGGAGATTGAAGAACCGTTGTTGCATCCTCCAGAATGCTATATTGAATGCCGCGGATATTCGCAGTCAAATCATATAACAAAGGATTATCACGGTATTCAATGTAAATGGATTCAGTGACGGTAGAGGTCCCATAGATCCCCTTAAACGTGATTTTGTTTAGACCCGGATACAACTCCAAGTTCGTAACCGTCATATTATTGCCCGTCAACTTGATATTGGAGGTCTGGTTCTCAATACTTTTGACTGGAACTTCGCTCGCGTCATTCCTCTTAATATTGTAGACACTATAACTGATCGAGTTGCCTACAACATTATTAATTGTACCTGTCAGAGTGACGTACTTATCGGTTGTCATGCGTGCATCTTTAGCTGCGTACATCTCGTTATTGAACATAAAGTAAGTGCCGGCGGCGGATGCTTTGTGCGGTGTACCAAACGGCGGCAGCAGCGTGATTAGAAGCGCCAGGGATAGCACAAGGGATAATAGCTTTTTCAAAACGATGTTCCTCCTTTATGTAATGGCTGTTAGCGTAATGACGAAGTGATGGATCGACTAGTCCAACTGTTTGACATTGCAATTAGAGGTCGATTAGTCTGATTCGATTGCCTTCCTCCCTTGCTACCTTCAGATGAAGAATATTTCTGTACTGTTGTTATCGGCCTAATGCACTGGAAATGTTAGTCTATCGGGTAATTGGAATTATAAAGAAATTCTAATGAATAAGACTCTGGCAGGGTCTTTCTCCGAAGAGAGCGCAAATCACTGTGTCTGAGATAAAGAAGCTACAACAAAAAAAGGTTGTCCCTCTCGCAGATCGAGTCTGCTTAAGGGACAACCTTTTATTTATAAGTTATGAGATTATTTCGAGCTTCCCGCATCTACCTTTGTCCGGAACATGCGGTTCAAGAAGTTGATGAGCGGACGGCGCGTTTTGTCTACGATGCCGATCAGCTCGGCACCGATCTGAAGGCTGAAGATCACCAAGCAGATAACGATAAACGTAATCCAGTTCGCTGCCGAAGATTGTACGACGGTGGATTGCAGAATCGCGAATCCGCCGAAAATGGCTGCCACGCTCCAGATGATAAGAACCGTCTTGCGGTGGCTGAAGCCAAGCTCTTGCAAGCAGTGATGCAGATGTCCTTTGTCCGGTGCGAAGATCGGGCGTTTGTTAACCAAACGGCGGATGATCGCGAAGAACGTATCGGACAGCGGTACGCCGATGATGAGGAGCGGAGTTACGAACGAGACGATCGTAATCTGTTTGAAGCTCGTCATCGAGAGCATCGCCAGGCAGAAGCCCAGGAACAAGGAGCCCGAGTCTCCCATAAAGATTTTGGCCGGATGGAAGTTGAAGTACAAGAATCCAACAATACCGCCAAGCAGCAGAACGCTGAGCAAGATGATTGGTACGTTGCCCATGATGATCGCCATCACGAGGATCGTGCCGATCGCAATTGCGGATACGCCGCCTGCCAGCCCGTCCAGACCGTCGATCAGGTTGATCGCGTTCGTTACGCCTACGATCCAGAAGATCGTAATCGGAACCGCAATCCAAGACTCGATTGGCTGCATCGTTGCGCCAAACGGTACGTTCAAGAGATCAATCTTGATGCCAAATCCGAATACCACTACGCAAGCCGCAGCGATCTGAGCGAGCAGCTTCACCTTGGCCGACAACTCGAAGCGGTCATCCAAGGCGCCAATCAGGATAATGATCGTTCCGCCAACCAATACGGCGCGGATCAGATTCTCTCCCTCATGGTTCAGCAGTCCGTCCGGAATGAACGGCATCAGAACGAGAAATCCAATTGCAAAAGCCAGATAGATTCCGAGACCGCCCATACGAGGCATGATGCGCGTATGCACTTTGCGGTGGTTCGGTTTATCAATCGCTCCAATCTTGAAAGCGAATTTTTTAACTAGCGGTGTCATAACTAGAGCTATTATTAAAGATAAGATAAATCCTAATGTGTACAGTAAGCCTGCTGGCATATTGTGCAGCTCCCCTTTTTCTTTCTACCGAAGTGAATTATACTCCGACAGAAGAAGAAACTCCAAATCCCGTTTTCACTTATTTTCAACGGTTTTGGGAGGTTATTACGCAGTAGGACGCGGTTTCTTGACGTTTTCTTTGTCACGAACCACTTTCACGACGAATTTCGGCAAAACCAACATTCTTGGCAGCCGTTTCGGCTCCTGCAATAACCGGTAAAACCACTCCAAACGCAGCTTCTGGAACAGCATTGGCGCTCTCTTCAGCTTGCCGGCCACAATATCAAAACTTCCTCCAACTCCCATAATAAATGGGACGCCAAGCTGCTTCTTATATTTGGCAATCCAAGGCTCTTGCGTCTCCGCGCCCCGTGCCACAAACAGTAAATCCGGTGCTGCCTGCCGAATCGCTTCAACTACTTCAGCATCCTGGTCGGGGCCAAAATAGCCATCGCGGTAGCCTACGATGCGAACCTGCGGATATTGCAGCTGCAGCTTCTCGGCCGCCGCTTCAATAACTTCCTGAGACGTGCCAAGCAAATAAGCCGTCCATCTCCGTTTTTCGCCCTCTTGCATAAGACGATGCAACAGGTCAAAGCCCGTTACGCGTTCTGTCACCGGCGTGCCAACATAGTTGGCTGCCCATACGACTCCCGCACCGTCCGGTACGATAAGCTCGGCTTTTCTCATCATCTTGTAGTAATCCTGGCTTTCAACAGCCGACATTACCATAATCGGATTAGCCGTAATGACATGCGTCTGGCGCTTCTGTTCAATTGCTTCTGTTAGGTAGCTGACCGTCTCGTCCATGCTCATCTTGGAGAATGGAATTCCGTAAATCGGCACCGTTGGAACTTGTTTCGACAAGTGAAAATCACCTCGATATGGTTTGACGCAATAGCTGCGCAATTTGTTGCGCCGGCTGCTGCGATTGTTGTCTTAATCGTTCGATCGCTTCGCGATGCTGCTCTGTCCAGCCCGCCCGGTTACCCAGCAGCTGCTCGGCACTGTCCGCGAACGCGGAAGGGTCGAGCTGCTCCGTCGTGCCAATGGCCGTTAAGCCGAGGCGGTGAAGGAACTGGTCGATCTTCGGATCGTACGATAAGCCAAGCATCGGAACCATCTGGTTCGCCGCGTAGATCAGCGCGTGAAGGCGCATGCCAAACAGCGCGTCGCAGCGGCTTACCTCCAGCAGCATTTGCTGGGGGTCGTCGCCAGGAGCGGCCAGCTCGGCCGTGCTTCCGCCGGCCAGCCTGCCGCTGAGCCGTTCCATGACCAGCTTCGATGCTTCCGCATCGTCCGGCGTATGGAACGGTAGGAACCGCAGCCGCACGGCACGGCGGCTGGCAAGCTCGGCCAGCGCGTCTGCCGCGCGGCCAAGATCGGTGCCGTGCGTGGGCCCCAGCCCCCACGCNNTCCTTGCGCCAATGCCGCAAGGACACGCCCAGCACGGGCACAGCCGCCGCATCATCGGCGGCTACAGCCCGCCCCGCTGCCGAACCAGCCGGCAGCGGCAGCCCCATCACCGGATCGGGTACAACCTCGATCCGGCCATGCGGCACGCCAATCCGCTCCAGCAAAGCGGCGGATTCAGCATCCCGCACCGATACATAAGCGCTCTTCCGCATGCTTGAGCGGATAAGCGGATCCATCCAGCGCCGGTTCACCGGTCCGATCCCTTGCGAATAAATGAACGTCGGCTTGCCTAGCCACTGGGCAAGCTTGATGATTCCGGTGTAATACGGAATCGTCTTCGCGCCTGTGGCGTCCTGCAGCAGGCTTCCGCCGCCGCTGATCAGCCCGTCGCTTCCGCGGAGCGCGTTCAGCACGTCCTTCGGATGCATCCTGCGGACAGCCTCCACGCCGTACATGCGGGTCGTCCACGCCGGGTCGGCCGACAGCACCACCGGCTGGATACGAACCCCGCTCGCCTCGCCCTGCTCGGCTAACGCCAGCAGGATCGAGCGCAAGACGGCTTCATCGCCGCTGTTGCGAAATCCGTAATAGCCGGAGATCACTACTCGGCAAGTTTTTTTATCAGTCCCGGTGACCATTTGCGCCATACCCCTTCCAGCACTTGCCACACGCCAATCAGGATCAGACCGATAATCGCGCCGAGGCCAAGGCCCAGGAAGACGCGGATAATCGAAATGTAGAGCGGCGTATGGATATGAGCGAACGTATCGACCATCGACAGCTGTCCGATCGAACCCACAATGATGAGCACCCATGCCGCGCGGTAACGAAGCGCGAGGAACAGTCCGAGCAATAAGAGCGGATGCGACAGGATGAACTCCTTGCTCCGCGGACGAACGCCAAACGTCTGCTCCAGCCAGTTACGGAACGTAAGCTCAAGCGAAGACGCCGAACCTTCGTTGCCCGTACGCGACAGATAATACATACCTACTACGGCAATTACCACAAAAGCGACGACCATAAACACCGTAATCGGCAAATTCGCAAATTTTCTAATGCGGCGAATCGGCGAGTTGCCGGTGTACAGCAGAACGTAAATAGCCGTCAGGCCGATTGGCGCCAAGTGCAGCAGGCTTACGCCGCGGAACTGCTGCAGCACCATGCTGTACGTAATATTGTTCAGAAGGCCAAATACAAACGGTACGGCCATCAGTGAAATACAAGCCGTTACGATAAACCACGTAATGGCAAGGCCAAGACGACGACCTATTGTCATCCCTTCGAATACCCACTTGCCTTCCGGAACGGAAGCTCGTCCATTCCAGGAAGCCCCTCCTACGGTGCGGAGGTTGCCCTCCGTACGGGCATATACCCGGTTCATCACCCAGACGAGAGCAAGAGTTGGAGCACTGATGCCTGCCCCTAGCGCAAGCGCCTGTTCGGCAAGCGCGCTGTTCATCATAAACAGTCCGGCTGCGCCTACCATGCCGATCAAGAACAGCGGAATAAGCGTGCCCGGAATAAACACATTAACGAGCAGAGCGATCAGAGCAACCGCGCCTGCCGCTACAACCATCTTAAGCGGCTTCGCGTAAGACGGATGCTTCACGTCAAACGGCTGCGCCAGATTCGGAGGGAAACCTTCCTCCGTCAAGCGCTGTACCGCGCCGTCTTTGCCTTTCATCGTCAGATACAGGTTGTCCAAGCCGCTGACAACCGACGATTTCTCGAGGCTTGTCTGTACGCTCGCGTTCAGGAAGAACATCCGGATATTCCGGTCCTTCGCGGCAAGCATGAATCGGTCAACCAGTACTTCTGGCGATTTCGCAATGGCATCCTCCGCCGAGAGCGAATACAGGCGTACGATATTATAGTTTGTAATATATGCTAATTTATTTATGCCGCCCTGAGGTTTTTTCAAATTCTCGATCGTTGCGATACCCATGCCGTATTTGTTCAGCAGCTCGGCGAACGAATTGAGGCTTCGGCGCTCTAATTGATCCTTATAACCCTTCACCGTTGCGCCGTCAAAGAGAACGCGCGTCACGCCAACTTCCTTCAGACTAGCCAGCTGAGCATCCGTAGCGGCCTCGTCGTAAGGCAATACGCGGTCGGAGAAGCGAGCCAGAATATGAAACCCTTTGTCATGAAGCATTTGAAGCGTCATCGGATCGAAATCAAGCGGCTGCAGCATGACTTCCTGCAGCGGCAATTCGATAACTAGACCGTTCCGGCCATCGAACGACCAAGGACGATATACCGCGCCAATCCGATCCATTGCTCCGCGGATGATTGGCCCGATCTTCTCTTCTTCTTCCGTGCCGCTGAACAGAATATAAGTAAAGTTCTGTCCCACCGGCTCCAGCTTGCCTTGCAGAAGAGCTACATCCTTCGAGTTGTAATATTTAAGACGGTTCGATTGGGAAAACTCCTTCAAGGAGCCCTCGTATAGAGACATCGTCGTAATGCCGACGTCTTTCATTTTGTCTAACTGCTCGTCGATAAACTGCTGCGGCCGCGCCTGGTAATCCGAGATCTCAACCAGGTCGCGATAATCGAATACATATTCAACCGACTTCGAGGACGATTCCATGTCCATTCGATTCATGCCGATCGGCAATGCGGCGATTACGCCAATAATTGCAATAACCCACAGCCAGAGTATCGCTTTGCGGTTCCATTGCTGCCAACGTTGAAGCACAATAATCCTCCGTTCAACTCTTTCACGAATATGTTCCGTCTGCGGCCGTCGCCCGCCAAGCGGATTAAGCCTTGCTGTCTACACGTTCCATCACGGCGCCGCGCAGCTTCTCAAGCAGTTCAGCGGCATTATCCGTGGATTGACCGCGAACGGCGAAATACACTTTAATCTTCGGTTCCGTGCCGGATGGACGAAGACAGAACCACGATCCGTCAGCGAGCATATATTTCAGTACGTTCTCCGGACGAAGTCCGGCAAGGCCCTCAAGATAATCAAGTACGCGTTCTACCTTCACGCCATTAATCTCCGTTGGCGGATTATCGCGCCAGTCGTTCATAATACCGGCAATTTGCTGCACACCGTCAAGACCTTTCAGCGTACGGGATTCGAGGCCTTCCAAATAGAAGCCGTGTTTCGCATACAGCTCAAGCAAAACATCGTACAACGTTTTTCCTTGACTGCTATAGTATGCCGCTGCTTCGCAAATCAATAACGAAGCGACTACCGCATCTTTATCGCGTGCATAATCGCCAGTCAAATAGCCATAACTTTCTTCGTAGCCAAATAGGAAAGTATGCTCGCCCGTTTGCTCGTAAGAAGTCATTTTCTCGCCAATATATTTGAAGCCAGTCAATGTATTTTCTACAGCCGCGCCGTAGGAACGAGCGATGTCGGCCCCCATCTCGCTGGTAACGATCGTCTTGATTACGACGCCGTTAGCCGGCAACTGGCCGCGCTCTTTCAATTGACTGAGCACATATTCGATCATCAAAGCGCCCGACTGGTTGCCCGTCAGGACGACATATTCGCCGTTATTGTTCTTCACAACCGCACCCATGCGGTCCGCATCCGGATCCGTGCCCATAATAATGTCCGCATCAATCTCTTGTGCAAGCTTGATCGCAAGCGTAAACGCTTCGCGTTCTTCCGGATTAGGCGATTTGACCGTGCTGAAATAACCGTCAGGCTGCTCCTGCTCGGCTACGATATGAACATTGCTGAAGCCCGCTTTGCGCAGCACTTCGCGCACCGGCAGATTGCCGGAGCCATGCAGCGGCGTAAAGACCACTTTGAACTTCTCGCCAAGACCGCTTTGCAACAGTTCTTTATTCAAGCTTTGCGCCACAACCGTATCGGTATATTGCTCGTCCGCTTCCGCGCCAAGCCATACAAGAAGGCCTTGTGCTTCCGCTTCTTCGCGGCTCATGCGTTTCACTTGATCAAATCCTGTCACTTGGCCGATCGAAGCAATAACCTGCTCTGCTTCTTCCGGAATCAGCTGGCAGCCGTCTGCGCCATAAGCTTTGTATCCGTTGTACTCCGGCGGATTGTGGCTAGCCGTAATAACAATGCCCGTCGAACAGCCAAGCGCGCGAACGGCATAAGACAGCTGAGGAGTCGGGCGAAGCGATGAGAACAAATAAGTTTTCACGCCGTTTGCGGCAAGCACAAGCGCGGAATCAAGCGCGAACTCAGGCGAGTTGTTGCGCGAGTCGTGGGCGATCACGGCAGAAGGTTGTCCTTCCGCACGGGACAACAGCCAGTTCGCGAGACCTTGATTGGCTTTGCCAACGGTGTAAGCGTTAAGACGGTTTGTACCCGCGCCCATAACGCCGCGAAGACCGCCCGTCCCAAATTCAAGATCACGGTAGAAACGATCCGTAATTTCTTTCTCTTGTCCTTCAATGCCGCGAAGCTCTTCCTTCGTAGCCTCATCGATAAGCGCATCGTTCAACCAAGCCTGGTAACGTTCCATTGCAATAACATTCTGATTCAAGCAGCTACACTCCTTTTATATTGGCCTTTGTATGGCTGTTTCTCTATGGTTGTAAATCACTTGTTGCGTGTATCAAATCCATTCAAATCCTCTTAAATTCCAATTAAGAACGATCTGACAAAGCAAACATAAGCTCGCCTTCGGCTACAACTTGTCCATCTACCGAAGCCGTTGCTTTACCTTTGCCGATTGGTCCCTTCAGACGCGTAATCTCCACTTCCAGCTTCAGCGTGTCGCCGGGTTTCACTTGGCCGCGGAAACGGAAGCCGTCGATGCCGGCGAAGAATCCAAGCTTGCCGCGGTTCGCTTCAACCATCAGCATGGCCACGGAACCTACTTGCGCAAGCGCCTCAACAATCAGTACGCCAGGCATAACCGGATACCCCGGGAAGTGACCGACAAAATGCGGCTCGTTCATGGTAACGTTCTTGATGCCTACCGCGCGGACGCCCGGCTCGACCTCCGTAATGCGGTCAACGAGCAGAAATGGCGGGCGATGCGGAATAATTTCTTGAATTTGATTGATATCGAGCATGTTTATTAGCTCCTTTCGATAGTTAGCAGGTATAAAACAGGCCGTGATGACTGAAACTAGTAGTACCCTTCATCAAACTGCAGATTGTGAAGGTTAAGATAAGGGGGCTTGGCTGGCGGATCTCAATAATCCGCGGGCCAAGCCTCTTTGTGTGTCATCCGGCCCTATTGCTCCGGTCCAATCGTGTTATTAGGTCCGCTGCCCGGCTTGTTTAATGACTGGAACAAAATAACGTACACGGCCGCCGTCACAAACGAGAAGGCAATAACTGCCCACAGGTAGGTTGCGGCAAACGGCGCTTCCAGAAATACAAACATGATGCCGATATAGAACAGCACGGTTGTCAGCTTGCCCATCCAATTCGCCGGCACGGTCTTCTTCCCTTTAAAGTGAAAAATCATGCCTCCGGCTATCATTCCCAAATCGCGCAAAAAGATCGCTGCTGCCGCTGCCCACGAAATGTGGCCGGCCAGAAGAAGCGATAGGATAACCGAAATAAACATCAGCTTATCGGCGAGCGGATCGAGCATTTGTCCGACTGTCGTCACCTGCCCCGTGCGCCGGGCAATATACCCGTCGAGTATATCCGTGAGGCCTGCTGCCACGACAACCAGGAAGGCATAAATCATATGTCCCTGCGCAAAGATCGCGACATAGATCGGTATCATCGCAAACCGCAGCGAGGTCAAAAAATTCGGCAGATTCAAACGCGCACGCCCCTCTACCTTTATCCGTTTCGTCTACCTAGGTTCCCAATCATTATACAACTACCATATGAAAATGAAAACAGGACTCGGATGCGGGCGGTAAGCAAAAAAAGGACTGCCTCTCAGTCACTTTAACATAATGACTTCCGGAAACAGTCCTTCATTAATAAATATTCATGTTCTACGTATCGGAGAAAACAAGATCATACATATGTTGCCAAGTCGACCAGTGGAATACTTCGCCACCCGGCTGCTTGCCAATAACCGCATAACCGATATATAAACCGGCGAGAAGCATAATGACCATGATGACCGGCACAAGACTTTTGCGCAAAATCCATAACGCGATTCGCGCGCCCTTGGAACGCTGCTCTTTATTCTCGGACTTACCGACGCTGCCCGTTGGGCTTGCTTCTTCTACATGCGGTTTGTCCTGATGATTCCGCGCGCTCCTCGTCAGAACCGCCCGTTCTTCCGTCATACTCTCACCCTATCTATTTGCGCAGGCCGTTGGCTAATCCCATCATGGTATCACTGGACGTTAAAGCTCTCGCTGCCAGCTGGTAAGCACGCTGCACATTAATCAACTCCGTCATCTCGTCACCCAGATTTACGTTGGATTGCTCCAGGGCGCCTTGACGAAGCGCAATGCCATTGTCGCCGCTTGGCGTTACGTTCTGCAGCACATCTGCCACGTTAATGCCGTCGGCTATTTCATATAAGTTGTCGGCAACCAAGGTCAAAGCGGAAGGACGCGTCGCCTGAACAAGCTTGATCGAACCAAGCGCAATCGTGCCGCCGTCTTTCGCTACTCCTTCAGCAGTACCGTCCGGATTCACCCGAAGCTGGTAGCCGCTCGGAACTACAAGCGGTCCTTCGCCGTTTGCCGTCGTTGCCATAACCGGATACCCTTCTGCTGTTGCCAAAATCGTATCACCGTTTGCGGCAACCGTCAACTGCAGCGAGCCGCTGCGCGTATAGGCGCGATCTCCGTTAGCATTGACCATCACCTCGAACAAAGCGTTGCCTTCGATCGCAAGATCGGTATCCTTGTCCGTTGTCTTGATGGTGCCTTGCTGCAGGTTCGGCTGAATCATCGCAAGTCTCGAACCCCAGCCCTGATTGAAGTTCAAGTTCGTTAGCCTGCCCGGCTGGTTGAAAGCTTCCGGCTGCGTTCTTGTGTTGTTGAGCAAATCCTCGAAAGTTGCTTCCTTACGTTTATAGCCTACCGTATTCACATTCGCAATATTATCCGCCAGCATGTCCAATTTCTGCTGCAAGGCGTTCATCGATACGCTGGCATTAATCATCGAGCTGTTCATCTGTTATGTCCCCCGCCTCTACACTCGGCCGACCTGATTAACGGCCTTGTCCAAGCTTTCATCGTAGAATTGAATAACCTTCTGATTCGCTTCATAAGCGCGCAGCGCGGCCATCAAGTCTACCGATGATTGCGCGGCATCCACATTGGAGCGTTCAACGTAACCTTGCCGGACCTCAACCCGTTCTCCGGCTGCAACAGGCCGGGCGTCATTCGCGTCGCCAGTCAGACGGAATTTGCCATCCCCTTCGCGGGCCAGCTCATTTGGATTATCAATCCGCGTAAGCATTAACTGTCTTCCCGTGTCCACCCCCGTATTCGCATCAACGAATCGCTGGTCTGCCGTCATCGTTAAGCCGTCAAGGCTGACGCCTACCGGGAATTGAATCGGATTGCCGTCCGTCCCAATTACATTTGATCCGTCAGCGGATACAAGGAACCCGTCCGAAGTCAGCGTGAAAGAACCGCCGCGCGTGTAGCGGGTCTCGCCGTTCTTATCCTGCAGCGTAAAAAACGCCTGCGGCTGGAACGTTACTTCGCCATCCGGCGAAACGTATTTCCCGGACGCGTCAAAGGTCATGCCCGGCACGTCAATATTGGACACAAGGGCGAAATCCGAAGATTTGCCCGTCTGCATCAGATCGCCCTGCAAATGAATCGCAAGGCTTTCTTCAGCGAACACGCCCGTGCTGATCTTGCCGATCTGCTTCTGTTCCTTCGCGTCGACGCCCGTCAAGGACAACAGCATCTCCGGAAAAGAGCGGGTTACCGCATACGTCTGCTTATAACCCGGTGTATTGATATTCGTAATATTATTCGTGATCGTATCGTGTCTGCGCTGCTCCGCCGTCATGCCTGCTGCAGCTGTATAAAGACCTCTTAACATATGGCGCCTCCTCGGCCGGTCCGCTTACGAAGCCGTGTTCCTCATAATCGTATCTCTTCATATATAATATCGGCTTCGTACCGAGCCGCCGTTATAGATAGCCTCTGCGACCTTCGACTCATTTGTGCCTCGGCGCGCCCCCCACGGCGCCCTACCCGCACAACATTAGGCCCGGCTTTTTTTGCCGAGCTTGTCCAAGTTATCAAGCAAAATGCCCGTCCCTTTAACTACGCAATGCATCGGATCTTCAGCGATGAGAACAGGCACCTTAAGCTCGTCCGCAAGCAGAGCATCCAGCCCGTCCAACAGCGCGCCGCCGCCGGTCAGAATAACGCCCCGATCGATAATATCGGAGGATAATTCAGGCGGTGTGCGCTCCAGCACCATTTTTGCCGACGCAACGATAGACATCACCGGATCCCATAGCGCTTCGCGCACTTCTTCGGAACGGATGGTAATCGTCAAAGGCAGGCCAGACACCATGTCACGGCCCCGGATATCAATCTCTTCATGCCGGCCATTCCCGTATACGGTACCGATCTTGATCTTGATCTCCTCGCTTGTCCGTTCGCCGATCAAGAGACGGTACTTGTCCTTGATGTATTTCATGATCGCGGCGTCGAACTTGTCCCCCGCGACTTTAAGCGAAGAAGAGGTTACGACATCGCCCATCGACAGGACCGCCACATCGGTAGTACCGCCGCCGATATCAACGACCATGTTGCCGCTAGGCTGGAATATGTCCATTCCAGCCCCGATTGCGGCAGCCTTTGGTTCTTCCTCCAGGAATACTTCCTTCGCGCCGCTGCGTTCAGCCGCCTCGCGAATCGCTTTCTGCTCTACCGACGTAATATTGGTAGGTGCGCAGATCAGAATGCGCGGACGGCTGAACCATTTGCGGCCCTCAACACGATCGATAAAAGCCTTAAGCATAATTTCAGTAATCTCGAAATCCGCAATAACGCCATCGCGAAGCGGACGGATGGCAACGATATTGCCCGGCGTACGGCCGACCATTCGATGCGCTTCTTCGCCAACGGCGAGCACCCGTTTCGAATCGCTTTCAATTGCGACTACCGAAGGCTCGTCGAGAACGACGCCCTTCCCTTTTACATGAATGGATACATTGGCTGTACCCAGGTCGATACCGATATCCTTGCTAAACATACGGCTTTAATCCTCCAACGAATAATATGAACATCCCGTCCATAAATAGTTCCCATGACATAGGACATACTGATGTACATTATTCGCCAAAAACGACTAAATTCCTCTTGCTTATGTGCGGAAAAACTCGAAAAATGTTTAGGATTTGCCCGCAGCGAGAACCTCGCGTTTCTTCGTGCTGGTCTTCTTGTATTTAATCTTGGTTGCTTCTCCTCCCCTTAAGTGACGGATCGATTTGTGGTACTCGAGAATGTGCTTCACCTGGTCCGCCAGGTCGGGGTTGATTTCCGGCAAACGCTCGGTCAGATCCTTATGGACCGTACTCTTGGACACGCCGAACTCTTTAGCGATTGTACGCACCGTATGTTTGGTTTCCACGATGCAACGACCTATTTTAATGGTTCGTTCTTTGATGTAATCATGCACGTTCCCGCCTCCCTACTCGAGATAGTTTGGTACAGTATATGAGAGGTCCGGGCATATATTCTTTATGGTCAAGCCTTAAGGATGTGTTTGGCCTAAAAATTTCATAAAAAAACGAAACAGGCAGGGGTTTCCACCCCTGCCTGTGAGACTTAAGTCCTATTTTTCTTCCGTAAGCGATTGGCCTACGATCGAAGCCGGGTTAACCGACTTGCCGTTTTCTTGTACGCTGAAGTGAAGGTGAACGCCGAGGTCTTTCTCAAGGTCATTGCGACCCGCTACCGCGATTTGCGTACCTTGCTTCACATCGTCGCCTTCGGCTACTTGAATGTCGCTAAGGCTTTGGTATACGGTCACGAGACCGTTGCCATGGCTGATCTCAACGATGTTGCCGTTAGTTGGATGTTTCTCTACAAGCGTTACTTTACCGGACAGAGCAGCCATTACGGCAAACGGTTGATCGCTTGGATCCGCAAAGTCTACGCCGAGATGCGGTACAAACGTATTATTGTTCGTTTGAACAACCGCGTTCGCTTTCTCTTCCGCTGTTGCATTGGCATCAAAGAAAGGAAGCACTTCATCCAGCAAATCTTTGTTCGCTACAGGCCATGCCAATTTCTCGCCTTTTCTTCCTGCTTCAAGTGCTTGATCATCCGGCTTCACAGCTTCGTTGCCTACAGTGGTATCTGTTTGCTCGGTTGTCGTAGCTGAAGTTTCTTTGGTGTTGTCCGAACCCTGGTAGATCCACATTAAGGCTACGATGATTGCTGCCGCTACCATGAATGCTGCCGGGGTTACCCATTTCCTCGACAACAGTCTTTTAAAGCCGTTGCTAGACTTTGCGGCAGATACTTCTCCTATACCATTTTTAGGAGAGTCTTGCTTTGGTTTGTTTTGATTTTCATTCATTTGATATCACCTCACTAGCCATTGTTGCCAGAACGTCTAGCTTTATACGTGAGGTGTTACTATTTTTTGAGAAATGATTTTTATAGCTTCGAAGCTTGTTCCACTTTGGTTCCCGTATAGTAGTAGGTTACAATCTGCTCGGCGCTTTTCCCTTCCTCTGCCATGCCGTTTGCTCCCCACTGGCTCATGCCAACGCCATGCCCGTAACCGAAGGTTGTTATGCTAATCTCGTCTTTATCCAGCTTCCAAGTAAACTGAGAGGATGCTAGTCCTAGCTTCTCTCGCACTTCCCTGCCCGTATACGTCTTGCCGTCTATCATTATATCGGCGATCCGCTTGCCTGCCGTCTTGTCTAGCACCCGAATGGCCGGTTTCTTGTTGGTAGCTAGTCCTAGTCTCGCATAAAAATCCGATAACGCAAGCTTCACGGTCTCCTCGTAACGGGGAGAGATTTGTTTATCCCAAGGACTTGCCACGCTGCGCAGATAAGGAAGCTCCTCCTGAAAATATTGCTCCGAGTTCTCCGTATACCCATTGCTGGTTGAGAAAAAGACCGCTTGAATCGGCTCTCCGCTATATGTTATAATCTCGCCTCTCGTCTCGCTGACGGCCTTATCCAGCTTAGCCAAATTGGCTTTCTGTTCGTCCTTGGGCCAAAGCACTTGAAGCTGATCGAGCGAAATATACATCTGATGATCAATCGTATCCGTTACGTCTGCTCGCGACGCCGCCGCTGTCGCCGGCATGCCGCTATGATCATCCAGTTCAAGTCTTCTTACTATATAGGTACGCGCGGCAATCGCTTGGGCTTTGAGCGCTTCAAGCTCGAAGTCGGCGGGCATTTCCCCGGCCAAGACGCCCTTCACGTAATTTTCTAGGCTTACCCGCTCCGTACGTTGTTCCTTCGTCAAATAGACATTAATATAGATCTCCTTGCCATTGCGGTTGCCGTCGCTAGCGCCAGCCCCAGGTTTGGAGGTCCCCGGAGACGGTAAAGGCGCCTGCCCGAACCCGTCGGCAGACGCCTTATTAGTAGACGTTACGCCGCCGCTTTCCCCTTGGAATTGTTGATATTCCGTACTGATTCGCGCGGCACCGGCATTACGGTAGACCGATGTGGCCAGCAGTACAGATATGCTCATCAAGATTCCAATACCGAAGGCAGTCCAGCATACACGTGTTAGCCACCTGCTGCCGGACCTCCTTGCCGCCCGATTCTGTCTGCCTACTGCGTATCTCATAAGTCTCCTTTCCATCTATAGACCGTATTAAGAGAATGGAATCTCTTAAACTAAAGCCTTGATGGATTTATTCTATGAGGCCGTTTAATAGGCTAGAACCTGCGGTTCTGGTTTAAGCTTAAGCGTATATTCTATTATTTTAATCATGGCGAAGCGCATCAACCGGCCGCAAACTTGCCGCTTTATTCGCAGGCAGATAACCAAATACAACGCCTACAAACGCGGAGAAACCGAAGGACAGCAGCATCGTATTCATCGGCACCTCGGTTGGACTCTTCATAACCTGGCCTATGATATAAGAGGCTATGTTGCCTATTAGAATACCGAGAATCCCGCCGAGACCGCTTATGCAAACCGCCTCTACTAGGAACTGGAATAGGATATCCCGCTTCTTGGCGCCGAGCGATTTGCGGATACCGATCTCCCGCGTTCGCTCCGTCACCGAGACGAGCATAATATTCATAATCCCGATCCCGCCGACAACTAGCGATATAGCGGCCACATAAATCAGCTGCCTGTTCATCGTCTCATTAACCGAGTTGAGCGTCTTCATCGCTTCTTCCTGATTCAGTACCCGGTAGGCATTCTCGTTGCCGCGGAATTTCTCGTAAAGCTTCGTTTCCACTTCCGTGACAACGGAACTCATCTGCTTCGTATCCGTTACCTTCATATTAATGGTCGTCACGCCGCTTACCTGGAATACCTTCTGCGCGGTCGAGATCGGAATGAGAATCTTCTCGTCATTGGATCCGGTGAGCGAGCTGCCCTTGGATTCCAGCAAACCAACGATCGTAAATATATAGCCGTTAATCGTAATCTTGCGTCCGACCGCATCTTCGGGATCCACATGTTCATCCTCGAACAAATCTTGCGCCGTCTGCGTACCGATCAACGCTACCTTTGTCTTGTTGGTTATGTCCGGCGAAGCAATATAACGTCCGTCCTGGACGCTGAAGTCCTTCACTTCCTCGTACTCCGGCGTAATCCCTTCGATGCTGACCGATACTTGCGTTCTGCCGTATTTCGCATATCCGGTAGAGCTTGTAATCGGAGCAACGCCGCTTACGTTGTTTAATTCGCCAAGCTTGAGCGCTTCATCAACGGATAAGGACGTCACCGTCCCCCGACCCGTGATGGTAACCGACAAGGAATCCGGACTGCCCAGCGTCGAGACTTGGCTCGCTACTTCGTTGGAGGATGCTTTGCCCATCGAAACAAGCGCGATGACGGTTGCAACCCCGATCAGAATGCCAAGCATCGAAAGGATGGTTCTAAGCTTGTTCGATAAGACGCTCTTGACGGCCATTATGAGGCCCTGCGTAATCTTCATGGCTGTCCCTCCTTTTCTGCTCCGTCAGCACCCCATCTCGTATAATGACCGTACGGCTTGCACGCTGCGCGACTTCCATATCATGCGTAATCAAAACAATCGTCTGACCCGCGCGATTCAGCTCCTCCATCATGCTGAGTACTTCCATGCCTGTCTTGGAATCAAGTGCCCCCGTCGGCTCATCCGCAAGTAGCAGCGGCGGATTCGTCGCCAGTGCCCGCGCAATCGCTACGCGTTGCTGCTGGCCACCCGAGAGTTCATTCTGGCGGTGTCCTACTCTTTCGCCTAGTCCCACGCGCTGCAGTGCCTCCATCGCCCGGGCACGCCGGTCTTTGGTCGACAAACCGCGGTAGATAAGCGGAAGCTCGCAATTTTCAAGCGCCGACAACCGGGGCAGAAGATGGTACCCTTGAAAAATAAAACCGATCTTCTTATTGCGCATCTCCGTAAGCCTGTTGTCGCTTTGCCCGCGAACCTCTTTGCCGTCGAGCTTGTAGCTGCCTTCATTAGGAACATCCAGACAGCCGATGATATTCATCAGCGTCGACTTGCCGGAGCCCGACGGGCCAACAATGGCGAGGAAATCACCATGGTTGACCGTCAGCGATACATTGTGCAGGACCGTCATTTTTTCTCCGGCCATCTTGTAATACTTGACGATATCCTTCATTTCAATCAAAGGTGATTGTTCGTTCATCGGCCGCCACCGCCGCCTGTCGCTGCGCGCGTCGAGGTTCTTACATTACCGCCTCCGCCGCCTGTGAAGCCACCTCCACCAAAGCCGCCTCCGCCGAAGCCTCCGCCGCCGAAACCGCCGAACTGCTGCTGCTGTTGTTGCTGAGTAGCGGAAGAGCCCATGCCTTGCGCGCCTGTTGCGACCGGAACGAGAACCGCGTCGCCTTCCGCAAGACCGGATTTGATCTCCACATAAGTCTCGTTGCTAATCCCAACCGTTACTTCCTTCAGCTGGCCGCCAAGCGTAATGCTTTCTCTCATTTGAGCAGCCATGCCGTTTCTGCCGCCGCCGTTGTTGCCTTGGCCAGTACCGTTGCCCGGTACGTTACCGCCTGGGGCAGCTCCGTCTGGAAGTGCTCCACCTGGGGCAGCGCCGTTACCTGTGTTAGGGGCCGTTCCGCCATTTGGTGCTGTTCCGCTGCCTGCATTTGGAGTTGTGCCGCCTTTATTCGTGCTGTCTGCGGCTGCGACGTTGCGGCCAGTACCTTGACCGCCATTAGCCGTTGTTGTTCCGCCGTTAGCGCCTTGGAAATTGCCTCTTCCTTGAGCGCCGCCGCCGGTTTCGCCAGTGCCGCCTTGGAAACGTCCACCGCCGCCGCCTTGCCAACCGCCCGCAGAAGCCGCTT
The DNA here is from genome assembly GCF_030161375.1 of Paenibacillus glycanilyticus. Classification (GTDB taxonomy): domain Bacteria; phylum Bacillota; class Bacilli; order Paenibacillales; family Paenibacillaceae; genus Pristimantibacillus; species Pristimantibacillus glycanilyticus_B. The sequence goes on along the minus strand of NZ_BSSQ01000017.1, from coordinate 82,343 downwards.
CATTGCCGTTAGCTCCTTGCGCGCCCTTCGTGCCTTGTGTGCCTTGCGTTCCTTGACCGCGTTGACCGCCTGTTGCTCCGTTTGGCGTTGTACCCGTTCCGTTGCCTGTGCCAGGCACGCGAACATAGGATTTGCCGCCGAATTCAACTACCGCGTTAACCGGTACGAGTATCGCGTCTTTACTTTGTTCCGTTACGATATCCGCTTGACCGGACATTCCCACCATGACGCCATCAATGTCTTTCAGCAACAAACTTACACTATAGGAAGCCGAACCGTTCGAGGATGTACCTTCCTTCGCAATTTCGGATACCGTTGCTTCGATCGTACGGTCCGTAATTGCGCTAAGCGTAATTTGCGCCGTTTGTTTCAGCTTCACATTCGAGATATCTAGCTCGTCGATGCTGGTAACAAACTCAAGATTCGTGTAATCCACGATCTCGGCGATTGTAGTGTTGGCTTGTACCTCGTCGCCTACACTGACATCGCTCGTTGTAACTTCGCCGTCGATCGGAGCGATAACCTGCTTCACTTCTTTTGCCTGATTATCGTAGATATCTTGCAGCTGATCGTTGTAATCGTCAATGGTCGATTCCAGATCCGCAATCTCATCCTTGATGGACTTCGTCATTTGATCTTCGTTTTCGGTGCCGATCGCTTCCTTATATTCCTCTTGCTTATCCGCGATCTGATCTTTCGTTTTTGTAATATTTTTGTTGATCGACTCAATCTGATCATCATAATTATCGTTATCTTCGAAAGTAGCAAGCACTTGCCCTTTCTTCACCTTGTCTCCTTCTTTGAAGGACAAGGTCGCTAGCGTGCCGCTTTTGCCTGCCGTTACCGTCTCTCTGTTGTTCGCCTCAACCGAGCCGGTACCGCTTATCGAGGTTTGAATGTCACCTTTGATCGCCCTGGCCGAAACAGCAAGCGGCGTCTCTGCCGTCGCTTTCTCGTCGCGCATGAAATAGTAATAATACGCGCCACCGCCGGCGGCAGCAAGAATTATGATGATACTAAGCCATAATGTCCACTTCTTCATTGACTGTACTCCACCCTCCATCGGTCATATCTACCGACGAATATATCACGGGAAAATGAACAGAGCATGAACAAGCCTAAGGGACTATTTGGGGCACGGGGGGGTGACGTCCGCACACCTCGAGCGCCAAAGACTAGGTACTCGAACGGATGGGATGAATGAATAGCAGGCAATTTGCCTGCTACAGCTTAGACTGGAGTTCGCGGATGGTGGATGGTGCGAGTAGCAGGCTTTTTGCCTGCTACAGCTTAGACTGGAGTTGGACGTTGGTGGATGGTGCGCGTGCAGCAGGCTTTTTGCCTGCTACAGATTAGACTGGAATCGGCGGATGGTGGATGGTGCGAGTAGCAGGCTTTTTGCCTGCTACAGCTTAGACTGGAGTTGGTGGATGGTGGATGGTGCGCGTGCAGCAGGCTTTTTGCCTGCTACAGCTAAGGCTGAGGTGGGCGTTGGTGGATGGTTCGCGTGCTGCAGGCTTTTTGCCTGCTACAGCCTAGACTGGAGTTGGCGGATGGTGGATGGTGCGAGCAGCAGGCTTTTTGCCTGCTACAGCTTAGACTGGAGTTCGCGGATGGGCGCAGGTTGGCCTGTAGCAGGCAATTTGCCTGCTACAGCTTAGACTGGAGTTCGCGGATGGTGGATGGGGGCATGTAGCAGGCTTTTTGCCTGCTACAGCTTAGACTGGGGTGGGCGGATGGCAGTAAATACACGAGTAGCAGGCTTTTTGCCTGCTAGAGTTCAGCCGAGGTAGGCGGAAGGCTAGTGAATGTGATTACATGCACAAAAAAGCTGCTTCCTCTGACGAGGAAACAGCTTTTTCACCATACTATTTGTTACGCCCAAGTAGGCTGTACTTTCAACACTGCGGCTTCGCGTTTGCGTCCGCCAACTGGCTCAAGTTCTGCTGCGGCAGGTGCTGCTGCAGCAACGACAGCGGCAACCGGAGCTTCCGGTTCAACCCGTCTGATATCTGCACCAAGAGCAGCAAGCTTGCCGGTAATGTCCACATAACCACGGTCCACGTGATAAATGCCGGATACTTCCGTCTCGCCTTCTGCACGAAGACCCAAACAGATCAATGCAGCGCCTGCGCGAAGATCGGTTGCGCATACTTTAGCGCCAACAAGCGGCATGTTGCCGGTTACGAATGCCGAACGGCCTTCGACTTTGATCTGCGCGTTCATTTTGTGGAATTCATCCACATGCATGAAGCGGTTCTCAAATACCGTCTCGGTCACCACCGAGGTACCTTCCGAAGCGAGCAAGAGCGCCATCATTTGCGATTGCATATCGGTCGGGAAGCCCGGGTGAGGAAGTGTTTTCACATCCACCGATTTGAGCGCCTTAGGAGCACGGACACGAATGCCGTTATCCGATTCCATTACTTCTACGCCCATTTCCTGCAGCTTCGAAATAACAGGAGTCAAATGGTCTCCAATCGCGCCTTCTACAAAAACGTCTCCGCCCGTAATTGCCGCAGCAATCATGTACGTGCCTGCTTCCACACGGTCCGGAATGACATTATGCGTAACGCCGTGCATGCGGTCAACGCCTTCGATACGGATCTCGCCCGTGCCGGCGCCGCGCACTTTGGCGCCCATTGCATTCAAGTAGTTAGCCAAATCAACGATCTCCGGCTCTTTTGCCGCATTCTCGATCGTCGTTGTACCTTCCGCCAAAGCGGCGGCCATCATAATATTTTCCGTTGCCCCGACGCTAGCTACATCCAGATAGATCTTAGCCCCTTTAAGACGCGTCTTCGTACTTGCTTCAATGAAGCCGTGTCCAAGCGTGATCTCTGCGCCCATCGCCTCAAAGCCCTTCAGATGCTGGTCAATTGGTCTTGTACCAATCGCGCACCCGCCCGGCAGCGAAATCCGCACCTTACCGATGCGAGCGAGCAAAGGACCCATCACAAGGAAGGAAGCGCGCATCTTGCGGACAAATTCATAAGGAGCCTCAAAGGAGGAAATCGTCCCCGCAGAAATCTGCATCGTTTCATTGTTGTAAGTGATTTTTGCGCCTAACGAAGCCAATACTTTCTGAATGGTCATTACATCGTCGAGGAGGGGAACGTCACAGATGACGCTGTCTCCTTCCGCCGCTAATAAAGAGGCTGCCAATATGGGAAGTACTGCATTTTTTGCACCGCTGACACGGACCGTTCCCGATAGACGCTGGCCTCCGCGGACGATAATTTTGGTCATCTTATAGTTCCCTCCGACGAACTGATTTTCTCCGTAAATAGTTCCATTATTAGTATAAGAAAATGACAAATTCATGCTTTATCCAACCTTCATCTTATCATTCATTTACACAAATCGACAAGCGGTAAATTATTACCAGAAGAATCGTCACAAAGCACTAAAAAAACCGCTAAACCGAGCCAAAAGTACCGCCTGCTGTTTGCCGTCTGGCAGCGTCTTCGAGTCGAATTGGGGGCTTTATACAATTGTTCGCAGTCTCGTGTCATTTTCATACCGTCCTGTAGTATCCATTGTTGTCTTTTTTAAAGGTTGTTATTCGACAAAATACTGCAGGAGCTTCGTCCAATTCCAGTAATCCAGTATAAAACTGGCGAAGCCGTGCCCGATCACAACGGCGAGTACAACCTGAAACATCCTCGCCTTCGGGCTGCGCGGAAACTTGAAAAACACGTCAAGCTTGAGTTCCTGGAGGATATACCAGACGAACACAATGCTGAATAAATTGACTACTATTGAGAACAACGCGATTGTGCCCGAGGCCGTCTGCGCGTCATTCACCATTTGATCGATTCCCATCTGTCTTACGTTCCCTTCTACATCAATATGTCTGATCAATGGCTATTGTCTATATACCCGATATAAAATCGTCGTAAACTCTGCGCGGGTAGCTTTTTTACCGGGCTCGTACGCTTGATCTCCCGTGCCGCTGATGACCCCCTTCAGCTTGAGCGCATTCAACATCGGAGCGGCCCAGTGGGCGCGCCCAACATCCTTGAACGGACCCGCAACAGGCGGGATCGGCAGCACCCCGTCGGCATAACCGATCAGCATGGCCATCTCCGCTCTGGTTACCGGCTGCTCCGGACGGAACGTTCCATCCGGAAATCCTTTGATCCACCCTTCCTGGACCGCTTTGGCTATCGCGCCGTAAGCCCAATGGTCGTAATCCAGATCCTTGAACCGGATATCGGACGGCATGCCAAAAACAATCGGCTTATACGCTTTAATCGCCATCGCTACCGCTTCCGCACGGGTGATGGGGCGATCCGGCTCAAAGGTATAAGGTCCGGTGCCGCTAACAACGCCCAGCTTGCTCATCTCTACGACGGCGTCCCGCGACCAATGGCTGCTAATATCCCGAAAGCCGGCTACAAGCGGATCTGCCTTGATTGTGAATCGGTAATATTGCTTGTCAAAAGCGCTGCTTGCCGTCAGCTTTATGTAATACACGCCTGGCTGCATAACTTTGTTCGTTGCCAGAAGGGAGCCGTCCCCTCCGGTCTGCATGGAAAAGACCAGCTTCTGCTTCTTATCGTATGCTTCTAGCTTCATCTTTTTGCCTGCCGGAATATTGAACAATTTCATGTCTACGACACTCGAAGAAGCAAGACGGATCTGAAACCAGTCTACATCGCTTGCGCTGCCGATTACTCCGACATATTCCGGCCCGGAAGTCGTCATGAGCGCTTCGTAATATTTATCGTTTGGTTCGTTAGGATCTGCATATTTCGGAACATAATCCATCTGGAGCGTGTAGGTTCCGACCGTAGGACTTGCTTCCGGCGATATGGCATTGTGAATGCGGATATAATATTTGCCCGGCGAAACCGTCAGTTCCGGCGATTGCTCGGGCATCCCTTCCCGCTCCTCATCGTAGACCGTCAACGATTGTCCGGCCCGCTGAATGGCGAGCGCAGGGTCGATCCGCACCGTATTGGTCGTCACCCGAAGACTAAGCGTCCCGCCTTGCGTGAAGGTGACGGCATACCAATCCCGGTCCGCCGTCTGGTGAAACGAGCCGGTAATCGTCTGCGAATGCGGCTGAAGCGTATACGCCTCGTACGATTTGTCATTAAGCTCATAGCTGTCTGGCGCCATCGCAAAAGACGCCGTCAGCAGATAAGGAAGCTTCTGATCCGTATCGGTATTCATATACCCGATTCTGAAGGTTTGCTTCCCTTTTTTGACCTTAAAATCTACAACCCTGCTCGCAAGTTTGCTGTCGCTTGTCGCTTGCAGCTTGTCTCCGGCATAATGCGATAGTCGAACCGGCGGCATTGCGCCGCCTTCCGGGGCTAGTTCTTCGAAATCAAGCGTAATCGTCCCGTCATAAGGAGTATCTATCGTGAACCAGTCCTCATCGCCCCCGCCCGACAGCATCGCCGTAATCTGTTTGCCAGCCGGAATCGGCTTGGCACTGGTACGGGAGCCGTTTGGTTCATAACGATCGGCCTTGGCCGACATCGTTACCGCCTGATCGATTTGAAGCAGGCCGTAGCCGGATTTGGTGTCAAAACCGGGTGGACCGATATCTTTGGCCGTCTGGCGCAGCAATTCGCGAACTTGATAAGGCTTGAGCGAAGGATAACGGGCCCACACTAATGCGGCTGCTGCCGCAACTTGAGGCGCAGCCATGGACGTCCCTTCCTCCTGCTTGTACTTTCCGCCCATTGCCGTCGTATACACATGCCAAGGTGCGGCAAGATCAATCTCGGAACCGGGATTCGAACGGGGATCCGGCGTATTATCCGCCTTCACGCCGCCAACGCCAAGCACTGTAGGGTAAGCAGCCGGATATTTCACCGCCGATTTGGATCCTTGGATGAGCCCGTCGTTGCCTGCGGCAGCGATAAGCAGAACGCCTTTGCTTTCCGCGTAGTTCACTATGTCCAGCATATAGGGCGAATACCGGTTAAGTCCAACGGATAATACAACGATGCGGGCGCCATGGCGGACTGCGTACAAAATCGCTTCGCCCAAATCGCGTTCCGTTCCGTCGCCATGAGAATCAAGCGCTTTGATCGGCATAAGTTTCGCTTCCCATAAAATCCCGCTTACGCCAAGGCCATTGTTGCCGTCAGCGGCAATAACTCCGGCTACGCTGGTTCCGTGCCCGTTATCGTCGTCGGGCGGTTTGTTTGGATCTACCAGGTTCGTGCCGGGAACGAGATTTTGCTTCAAATCCGGGTGGTCCAGATCAACTCCCGTATCGACAATAGCAATCGTCAGATCCGTCTGCTGGCGCACCGTCTTCCACGCTTCCTGTGCGCCTATCTGCTTCAAGTAGGATTGCTTGGCGAGCTCCGGATCGTCCGCCGCGGATGACTCCGCGGCGAGGACATGCACCCGTTCATTCGGGTGCACGTATAGAACGCCCGGCTCGTTTTGCAGCCGGGCAGCCCAAGCGGCAACGTCCGCCCCGCGGTCAGCGGGCTGGACGAGCCAGATCTCCGCCGCCCCGGTACTTTGGCGGCGGAGCACACGCGTCCCGCGCAGGGCGTGAGCCTGCGCGGGTTCGCGCCATTTGAGGAGCCAGCTATGCGGCTCCTCTTTGGCCCCGGCAGGGGCGGGCGCGGCGGCTGCTTGCGCCGCAGCGGCCCCCGCCGGGGCCGGGCCGGCAGGGGCGGGCGAAGCCGCCCCGCAGGCGAGAATCCCCGCGAGGAGAAGCGCGGGGATGGGTCTTTTCAACAGGCTGCAGAGCTCAACTTTTCTCATCTGATTCTGCCTTTATCGGTATATTTGTCTCCGCTCTCAAATTATACGCATCCATGTACCAAGCGTTTCTCTATGGACCGTTAACCATCTCTATTTATCTCTTATTACCATTCGATTTCCAGCCCTCAATCTCCTGTCTCTAGCAAAAGATAATTCCCTGTAAAAACGCTGATAAATGAATCATCTCGCCATAGGATGATCTGATTCTAGCAACTCTCCCACACCGTGTTCCCGCCGCAGTCCCCACCTTCTACTTCTCTTAAGGTCCCTCAGGGACCTTAACTTCGCAAATCTTCCGCATATCCGCACCATTCACGCAATATACGGACCAATCCGCACTCTCCCCCCCACCGATAAGACCCTCCCAGGGTCTTATCCCACCATTTCCCCCTCCCAACTCACCCAATAAAGGACCCGCAGGGTCTTATTTCTCCCGAATAGCAGCAATACATGCGAAATCACCCTCTCTTTCAATCAATAAGACCCTCCCAGGGTCTTATCCCCACCATTCCCCCTCCTAACTCACCCAATAAAGGACCTCCCAGGGTCTTATCTCCCTCAATCTTCTCAATGATCCTATCAATAACCGCGCGGAGGGTTATACAATCGTGCTCATGCTCACAACCTAACCAGCTAATTCCGCAGCTACCTCCGTACAAACACAAAAAAGCCCAGCGATTTACGCTGGGCCACCAATCCACCAATCCTCCAAACCTCAAACCATCTATCTCACAAACAAATCGCCCTGGATCGTAAACACCATGTCGATCCATTTCATGAGCGGGCCCGGCATAACGCCGAGGGCAACGGTCGCGGCCGCGCAAATCCAGATGACGAGGCCGGTCACGGCCGGCACATGGATCTCGGTCTCCGCTTCGTCATTCGACCGCAGGAACATTTGGCGGATGATGCCGAAGTAGAAGTAATAAGAGATCACCGTGCTGACCGCCATTATGGCTACCAGCCAATACGCCTTGACGCTGGCCGCTCCGAGCAGGATAAACAACTTGCCGAAGAACCCGGCCGTAACCGGAAGACCCGACAGCGATAAAATAAAGACCAGCATAGCGACCGCCGTCCACGGAGCCCTGTAATAGAGACCGGAGAAACCTCTCAGCTCCTCATGCCCCGTCGCTCGCGCGATGACCGTCACAACCGCGAAAGCCCCGACGTTCATAAGTAGATAAGCCACTAAATAAAAGGCAAATTCCGCAAAATTATTGCTATGGATAATCGTAACCGATACCGCGATCGGAACTAGCAGATACCCCGCGTTTGCTACGCCGGATAACGCGAGCAGCCGCTTCGCTTGCTTTTGCCGTAGCGCCGATAACGTACCGACTAGCATCGCAACCGCGGCTATGACCAGCAAAGCGAACATCACATCATCGCCTGCCTGATCCTTGGAGCCGCCAGAGACAAAAAACGCGCTGCTATACAGCAAGCGGAACACTGCGGCGAGCGCTGCCCCTTTTGCAATGACCGCTAGAAAAGCGGAGACCGGCGTTGGCGCGCCTTGATACACATCGGGTGCCCAGGCGTGGAACGGAGCGGCCGCGATTTTGATGCCAAAGCCCGCAATCAGGAAGAAAAACCCTACATAAACAAGCGCTTTGTAGTCCGTTAGAGCTTGCGGCAATGCCGTCCCGAAATCCGCCAAACTAACCGAACCCGTTACCCCGTACAGATACGACATCCCAAACAGGACAAACGCGGAGGCAATGCCGCCGGTAACCACATACTTGAATGCCGCCTCCGCCGACAACGAAGAACGCTTCCGCAAGCCTACAAGCACGTAAGTCGTAATGCTAAGCAGCTCGAGCCCGATGTACAAGGTAACCAGATTACCGGAGGAAGCCATAATCATCGCACCTGCCGTCGCCGGAAGAAGCAGATAATAAAATTCGGCTTTATCCGTAACGGCATCGTCTTTTTGCGTGGAGCCCAGTCCCATCAGCACGATAAGAGACGTTCCGATCAAAAATACGATTTTTAATAGATTGCCGTAATCATCTACCCTGTAACTTGCGCCAAGCAGCGAGATCGCTTGACCGGCCTTCGCCGCTTCTTCCGCCGATACGCCGCTTGGATTCATGTCGATCATCCGCCAAATAACCGCCCCCAGCGAGACCAGCAATCCGGCAAGCGTCAACCAGCCAATCAACGAGCGGTTCACCCGCTGCGGAAGGATTAGGTCCGTTATGATCAGAATAAGGAACATCGCGGCAAGGATAAGCTCCGGCGCAAGATACAACGTATCATGCCACGTCATCGGTGCAAATGTGCTGCTCATCGCTTATCCCCCCATCCTTAACGAAAATAACGGCTTAAACACGCCGTCAACGCTATATTGGAACGTATCTGTCAGTACAGATGGATAACAACCCAATAGCAGGATAAACGCCAGCAGGACAATCATCGGCAAGGCTTCAATCAGCCTCGCGTCTTTGACCGCAAGGAATCGTTCATCGATAGGACCAAATGTCGTTTTTAGCACCGCCCGCAGCACGTAAACAGCGGTCAGAATCACGCCAATTACCGCGAACCCGGCGATCCAAGGCTGACTGTCGAACAAGCCGAGCAGCGACATAAACTCCCCAACAAACCCCGACATGCCCGGCAGGCCTAGCGATGCAAGCCCTCCGGCAAGCAGGATGCCAGAGATAAACGGCATCGAACGCGCCAATCCGCCAAGCTCGGATAAAGTCGTCGTCCGGGTACGTTCATACAAGCTCCCTACAAGGAGGAACATAAGCGCCGAGATAAGACCGTGCGACACCAGCTGGAAGACCGCGCCTTGAAGGCCAATCTCGTTAAAAGCCGCAAGCCCCAGCAGCACGATTCCCATATGGCTGATAGAGGAATAAGCGAGCACTAGCTTGAGCTCGGTCTGCCTGAAAGCAACCAGCGCCCCGTACAGCAAATTGATCAAGCCTAGCGTAGCCAGCACGATCGCCCAATCCTTTGCCTGCTCGGGGAATAAGACGATTCCGAAGCGGATAAGACCGTAAGCTCCCATTTTGAGCAAAATGCCCGAGTGAATCATAACAATAGCCGGATGAGCTTCGTTATGCACCTTCAACATCCACGTGTGGAAAGGCAGAATCGGCAGCTTAATGCCAAACGCAACAACGAGCAGCAGGAAAATAACCGTATGCATCGCATCCGACATATGAAACGGATTAAGCCCGCCCGTCTGATCGGGAGCAAGATTCACCCATGCCGACGGATCGGCCAAATTGCGGACAATATCGGCATAACTGCCGCTATAAATAAAGGTCGAAGTATCTTGGTCGATATGGAAGCCGGCCGTTGAGACAAGAAGAATAAAGGCAATAAGCATAATAGCCGAGCCAAGCCCGTTATAGATGACAAACTGATTAGCCGCCCGCTCCCGGTTGAAATACCCCCAGATCCCGATCAGGAAATACATCGCGATTAGCGTAATCTCGAAGAAAACAAAGAACAAGAACAAATCCCTCGCCATAAATACGCCAAGCACGCCTGTCTCAAGAAGCAGGAACCAGGCGTAAAACGCCTTCCACCGCTTTTTCACATGAACGGAAGCAAAAGCAGCCATCGCCGTAATGAGCGTCGTAAGAACAACAAGCGGAAGCGACAAGCCATCTATCCCCAGATCATATTGGAAGGACAACGTAAAGCTCGTGACTCCGTTCGAAGCTTGTGTTTCCTTGTTAAGCGGGACCTCCACCCAGTTCGCCGTTTCCTCATAGGCGTTACCGCCTTGATGCCTGTCGTAATCCGCGTACAGCATTAAAGACAAGACAAGCGGGATGAGCGTGAAAATGATTGCAGCCGCTTGCAGCCAGCGATTCCGGTGCTTAGGCAACAGGAGAACGACCAGCAGCCCGATGAGCGGAGTTGCTAGAATAATCGATAGAATCGGAAGATCGGTTAGGTCCATCATTACCAAAACCTCCTTCCGACGATTGCCGCAATAATGACAACTAAGCCGATAACCGCGGTTAAGCCGTACGTTTGCGTCTGGCCGTTATTCAAACGCGTCATTACCCGGCCACCGGCTACCGCCGTAAAGCCGACTAACCGGACTGCGCCGCCAATGACGTGCTCATCAAAGGCATGAAGGAGCTTGCCGATCCACCGCACGGTGCCTACAATAACAACGTTATAAAATTCGTTCACGTAATATTGCCGTTCCAGCAATTGAACGAGCCAAGGCATTCGGGCAGCTGCCGGGCTTTGTTCCCTATACGCCCTGCCATACATGAGCCACCCGACGTAAATGCCAAGCACGCCTACCGCAATGGAAGCCACAATCGCAAATCCATTAGCATGGACCTCTTCTCCGCCGCCTGTCAGCCAGTTGCCGAGCCAGCCGTTCCAAGGCGTCTCGACGAAACCGGCAACAACGGATAATACCGCAAGCACCACCATCGGAATGGCCATCGCGAGGCCGGATTCACGCACCTCGTTAGGCTGACGAACGCGGGATTTGCCCGTAAAGACGATAAAAAACAATCGCGACATATACAGCACCGTGCAAAAAGCCGCCGCAAGCCCTATTGCGAACAAGAACGGATCCTCATCAAGCGCGGTACCCAGAATCGCATCCTTTGACCAAAAGCCCGAAAACGGCGGAATGCCGGATAAAGACAACGCCCCAATCCCAAAGGTCCAAGCGGTTATCCGCATTTTGGAGCCAAGCCCGCCCATCTCATGAATGTTCTGCGTATGTACCGCGTGGATTACGCTGCCGGCCGCAAGGAACAGAAGCGCCTTGAAGAAAGCATGCGTGAACAGATGAAACATGCCGCCTGTCATGGAGCCGAGCCCCATGGCCATAACCATGTAGCCTAACTGGCTGATCGTGGAGTAAGCAAGAATCCGTTTAATATCATTTTGCGCCAGCGCCACGGTTGCCGCGAATATCGCCGTAAATCCGCCGAAGTAAGCGACCGTATGCATCGCTGCCGCGGAAGCTTCGAATATATCGAAGGTTCTGGCGAGGAGGAATACGCCCGCCGCCACCATGGTCGCCGCATGGATCAAGGCGCTGATTGGCGTTGGCCCTTCCATCGCATCGGGCAGCCACACATGCAGCGGGAACTGGCCGGACTTGCCGATCACGCCCATGAACAGAAGCAGAGCAATCGAGGTCGTAATGGTCATCGTAATCGCACCGGACTGCCCTTCGTTAAACACATTATGTATACTGCTGAAATCAAGCGCATGGCCCGGCATATACCAGAACAACACGATGATGCCAAGAAGCAGCCCCGCGTCGCCGATACGCGTCACGATAAACGCTTTTTTCGCTGCCGCGCGGGCTGCCGGTCTGGCATACCAGAAGCCGACGAGCAGGAAGGAGCATACGCCAACAAGCTCCCAGAATATATAGAACACCAGCATATTGTCTGACAATACAAGACCCAGCATCGCAAACGTAAATAGTGCCACATAACCGTAAAAGACGGTAATCCGCTCATCTTTTTTCATGTAGCCGGCCGAATACACGTTGACCAGAAAACTGACTGCCGTCACGATCACAAGCATTAGGGCATTCAGGTTCGTCACTTCAAAACCAACCTTCAGCGTGTAATCGCCAAGGTCAATCCACTTGTAGCTGTTGCTGTAGTCCACCGCGTTCGGATCGAGACGCTCGAACAACACGAGTAGCGACATGATCAGCGCAAGAAGCGAACCAATTGAACCAATCATGACGCCAGCGCGTCTATAGCCGCGGCCAAGGGCCGTCAGCAGAAGAAAGGCGGCAAACGGAAATAGCGGAATGAGCCAGGCTGTTTGCGTAAAGGAATCCACGGGTCACATCACCTCCTCATCTCGTCGAATTCATCCACATGAACGGTCCCTCTGGCGCGGAACAGGGCTATCAATATCGCGACCCCAACAGCAGCTTCCGCAGCCGCAACGGTAATGGTAAACAAGGCGAATACTTGCCCGGTCAGGGATGGCACAACGCCGTATTTGGAGAACGCGACAAGATTGAGGTTCACCGCATTCAGCATAAGTTCAATCGATAACAGGACGATTACGGCATTCCGTTTCACCAGAGCTCCGTAAAGCCCGATGCAGAACAGGATCGCCGCCATCGTCAAATAGGATGGAAGCATGATTAATCCTCCCCCTTCTTCGCAATGGCTATCGCGCCGATAAACGCCACGGTCAGCAGGACCGACAACAGCTCAAACGGCACGACATATCCAGTATACAGCAGTTCTCCAATGCTGAACGTATTATTTTGAACTCCTTCTAGCGGCTGGGCGTCCGGGAAATCCGTCGTTCGGATCGCATAAAACAACATGCCGAACAGGCAAAGCGCCGCAATAGCGGACAACGTCTCGTGGAGCGGTTTGACCGGATCTGCTTGTTTATTCTGATGATTGGTCATCATAATGCCAAATATCATCAGAATGGATACCGCTCCCGCATAGATCAACACCTGGACAAACGCTACAAACTCCGCATCCAGCAGCACGAACATGCCGGCAAGGCCAAGAAACACCGCAGCCATGGAGATGACCATGTGCACGACCTTTTGAAGGCTGACCATAAAGACCGCGCCGATGATCATAACCGCCGAGAGAATAGAAAAAGCGGCGAACTCGCCGTTAAAATCAATATTGAACAACTTATTTGGCGCCTCCTTTCGCAGGAGCTCCTATATTATTGTTATCCTCGCGGACAAGCGTGTTATTATCGGTCAGCCACTGCACGTCTTTGAACAGATCATCCCGGCTATACGCGGACAGCTCGAAATGATTGGTCATCACAATCGCTTCCGTCGGGCAAACCTCGGTGCATAAATCGCATAAGATGCAAATTTCGAAATTCAGATCAAACGTATCGATCACTTTACCCTTTTTATCCGGATCGGGGTTAGGCTTGCCGGTTAGCGTAATGCAGTCGGTCGGGCAAATTCTCGCGCACTGATTGCAGACGATGCAAAGGTCCGGGATAAAATGCTGAATGCCGCGGAACCGGTCCGGCATATGAATCGGCTCGTCGGGATAAGAAGTCGTCACTTTTTTGGACACCATCGATTTGAGCGTCACGCCAAGCCCTTGCACAAGTCCATTCATGGCTGCATCCTCCTAAAAAGAATTTCAAAGAAATTCTTACTTCGAAAGCATATGCTTAAAAGAATGATCACCTAAACTGCCAAGTTCAGGCTGTTTGTGATGATTCTTACTTCGAAAGCGTATGCTTAGATTTACTTCACGAACAGCTCCAGATAACCCGCCGTCAGAAACACGTTCAGCAGCGATACCGGCAGCAGCACCTTCCAACCAAGCCCCATCAATTGATCGACCCGGATACGCGGGAAGCTCGCCCGGATCCAGAATAAGAAAAAGACAATAAACGCGAATTTGAGCACAAACCAGAGAATGCCCGGCACAAAATCCAGAAACGGCGCCGGCGCATGCCAGCCGCCAAGGAACAGCACGGTTGTTAAGGCCGCAATGGCATAGACGTAGACGTACTCCGACAGCATAAAAAACGCAAAGCGGAAGCCGCTGTATTCGACATGATAACCTGCTACCAGCTCGGACTCCGCCTCCGGCAAGTCAAACGGCGTACGGTTCAGCTCCGATACGGCCGCAATCATAAAGATGACAAAGCCGATAATCTGCGGAATGAAGTTCCAATCCCAGAACCAGCCGCCAGACTGCGCAGCCACGATATCCTTCAGATTCAGGCTGCTGCTCAGCATAATAACGCCAACGACCGAGATAACAAGCGGAACCTCGTAACTGATCATTTGGGCTGCCGACCGCATGCCGCCAAGCAGCGCGTATTTATTATTGGAAGCCCAACCGCCAAGCACGATTGCCAGCGTTGAGATGCCGGATAATGCCGCGTAATAGAGCAAGCCAACGTTCAAGTCCGCAAAATATAACTTCTCCGAATAAGGAATGACCGCAAGAACCGCAAAGGCGGGTACGTAGCAAAGTATAGGGGCTAGAACGAATAAGAAGCGGTCAGCTTTGCGCGGTATCGTATCTTCCTTAATAAGAAGCTTGAAGATGTCGGCTACCGTCTGGAGGAGCCCCAGCGGACCAACCCGGTTTGGGCCGATCCGCAGCTGCATCCAGCCGATGACCTTCCGTTCGAAATAGATGGCATAGGTAACGAAACCAAGCACGACTAACAGGAACACTGCGCTCCATAGAAAAATAATAACCGCATTGCCCCAGGTCATCGAGTCATGCAGCCAAGCGCCCATTAGCAATCCACCTCCCCGACTACAATGTCGACGCCGCCGAGGATTGTAATCAGGTTGGTCATCGTCTCTCCGACCAGCAGCTTGGGCAAAATCTGCAGATTCACAAAGGACGGCCGGCGGAACTTCAGGCGGTAAGGCTCCGCTTTTCCTTTCGACACGATATGGCAGCCAATCTCCCCGCGGGGTGATTCAATGCGGACGT
Source organism: Paenibacillus glycanilyticus (assembly GCF_030161375.1). Lineage (GTDB taxonomy): Bacteria > Bacillota > Bacilli > Paenibacillales > Paenibacillaceae > Pristimantibacillus > Pristimantibacillus glycanilyticus_B. The sequence continues at coordinate 67,170 of NZ_BSSQ01000017.1, read as the reverse complement.
ACGCTTCGCCTGCCGGCGGACGGATGACGCGGGGCACTTTGCCCATCGTTTCTCCTCCTGCGGGCATTTGCTCAAGCGCTTGTTCGAGAATGCGAAGACTCTGCTTGATCTCCTCGAGCCGGATGACATAACGGTCGTAACAATCTCCGTTCCGGCCAAGCGGGACATCAAATTCAAACCGGTTATACAAGCTATATGGCTCAGTCTTGCGCAAATCCCAGTCAATTCCGGTACAGCGCAGGTTGGCGCCGGACAATCCGTAGTCGATCGCCGTTGCCGCGTCATAACGCCCTATCCCCTTGATCCTGGCGAGAAAAATCTCGTTGCCGCTCACCAGCTTGTCATATTCCCGCAGCTTGCCGTACATATACGGTATGAACTCCCGCACTTTATCGAGCCAGCCCGGCGGCGCATCCCACTTCACTCCGCCAACTCTCATGTAATTGTAAGTCAAACGGGCCCCGCACAGTTCATTAAATAAATTAATAATGATCTCGCGGTCTCGGAAGGCATACAAGAAAGGACTCATCGCCCCGATGTCGAGCAGATAAGTGCCCCACCAGACAAGGTGGCTGGCAACCCGCTGCAGCTCCATTACGATCAAGCGCATGAACTCCGCCCGTTCCGGGATTTCAAGCCCCATCATCGTCTCCACCGCATGGACCAGCACGTAATTGTTCGTCATCGCCGACACGTAGTCCATCCGGTCCGTGTAAGGAATAATTTGCGTATAATTCAATTGCTCGGCTAGCTTCTCGGTTCCGCGGTGCAAATAACCCATGACGGGCGTTGCTTCCGTGATGACTTCGCCATCGAGTTTGACCACAATGCGAAATACGCCATGCGTGCTGGGATGTTGGGGTCCCACGTTTAATAGCAGTTCTTCGGTACGAATCACGCTGCAGCTACACCTCCGAATCGAGCGGCTCATAATCTTTGCGCAGCGGATGGCCGACCCAATCGTCGGACATCATAATGCGGCGCAGATCGGGATGGCCCGGGAATGTGACTCCTAACAGATCATAGATTTCGCGTTCATTCCAATTGGCGGTTGCCCAGACGGGCGTCGCCGATGCGATAACGGGATCGCTGCGGTCCGCCTTCACCTTGACGGCCAGCTCGCGCCGGCTTTCCAGGTGAACAAGGTGATAAACGGCCTCGAGATGCGTCTCGTAATCGACCCCGGATACATTGCGCAGATAAGTAAAATGAAGCTCTTCATGTTGTTTCAGCAGCTCCGCCGTCCTAAGCCAATGCTCGTTCTTCACGATAATCGTCGGCATATGCTGACTCATCTCATTGACATAAGCATCCTCGAGCGCCTCAACATGCACGAGGCTTCGGATCAGCAACGCAACCGCGTCCAGCTCCGGCTGCTTAGGCGACGGCTCCGGCGGCGGGGGCGGCTCGGCTGCTTCCGGCGCTGCGCCGCCCGCCGGGTTAGCGGCTTCCTTCGCCGCCGCTCTTGCCGCGCGAGCTTCCGCCGCGGCCTTTAGCTTCGCTTCCCGCTCCGGATCTGCCGCCGCTTCCGGCGCTGCGCCACCCGCCGCGTTAGCGGCTTCCTTCGCCGCCGCTCTTGCCGCGCGTGCTTCCGCCGCAGCCTTCAGCTTTGCTTCCCGCTCCGGATCTGCAGGCGCTTCGGGTTTCTGCCCTTCGTCCTTCTCCTCGCTCATCGATCCGTCACCCGCTTCCCGGTTTTCGCTTCGTAACGGATTTTTTCTTGCAGCTTGTTAATGCCGTAGATCAGCGCCGCCGGGTTAGGCGGGCAGCCTGGTATGTACACGTCGACGGGCACGATCTGGTCGACGCCCTTCATTACGGCATACGACTTAATGTACGGCCCGCCTGCGGTCGCGCAAGAACCCATCGCGATCACCCATTTGGGTTCCGGCATCTGGTCGTATAGACGGCGCAGCAACGGCCCCATTTTTTTCGTTACGGTACCCGCGACAATCATCACGTCCGACTGGCGCGGGGAGGTGCGGAACATGACTCCGAACCGGTCAAGATCGTAATGGGACGCGCCTGTTCCCATCATTTCAATGGCGCAGCACGCCAGACCAAAGGTCAGCGGCCACAGGGAGTTGCTTCGCGCCCAAGCCTTGAGCTGCTCCAGCGTTCCCATAAACACATTGCGTTCTAGCTCCTTGCGTTCTTCCAGCGATATCGACTCTAAACTGAATTCCATTTCAGCACCTTCTTTTTCCAGGCATATAGAAGTCCGATAAACAGCATTGCCGCAAAAATGAACATTTCAACCAGCACAAAAAGGCCGAGCTTATTGTACGCGACGGCCCAAGGATATAAGAAAACGGTTTCCACATCAAAGATGACAAACATTAAAGCAAAGATATAATACCGGATGTTGAAGCGCACTTGTCCTTCGCCGACCGGCTCATTGCCGCTCTCGTAGGTCGATTGCTTCGGATCATTCGGTTTATGCGGTCTGAGCAGTCTTCCGACGGTCAGCGCCGCTGCCGGGAGCAGGATCCCGAGCAAGATAAAAATAGCCACGACGACATACTGGTTGACGTAATTGTCCACACCATCGCCTCCGTCAAAGCGGACCAGCCGCTTGGTCATTTTTCCTCACAATTATAACAAATGCTTCCACAGCCGTCTATGACGGAAGTTGCTTCATTCGGCCTCCTCCGATAGCCGGACAAGCCTTGAGCGGCGCGGCTTCCCGGGAATCGGAAAGCACCCGCCGAACACCAATCAACCCGATACCCGCCTGTCACACTATTAATCTATGCTCGCCCCCCCTATGGATATCCCAACTCGTTACACCCAGCGCCTTACCTATTCCCCTGGCCTTAACGATGTCTCCCAGCATCAAGTCCCTCCTTGCGCGCAAAAGAGCAGGAAAGCAGCCTGCCAAACGGCCTCTTTCCTGCTCTTCCCCTTACCGCAACCTGGATTCCGTCAGCTTGAACTGACCGACCAGCTGCTGTAGAAATTTCGTTATCGATTCAACGCTTTCGGAAGTCTGGCGCACGCTGTCCATCTCGCCGATCAGCTCTTGCACTTTGCCCTCCACGTCGGAGGATACCTTGCGGTTCTCCATGCTGACAAGGGCGATCCGTTCCATCAGGCCAACAACCTCGTCCACCACCTGGGATTTCCGGTTATCCTCGCTTTGCGCCGTTTGCAAGGTGCTGGCCGCCGCGGCCACAAGCTGCGTTCCTTCTTCTACGACTTGCGTGCCCTCGTCCATTGACGTATACGCCTGCTCTGCTTCTTCATAGATTTGCTGCGTAATCTGATGCACTTCCTCCGTGGAACGGCGGGTCATATCGGCCAGCTTGCGGATTTCCGAAGCTACAACCGCAAATCCTCGTCCCTGTTCGCCTACGCGCGCCGCTTCAATGGAAGCGTTAAGCGCAAGCAGATTGGTCTGCGCGGATATTTCCTCAATGACCTGCAAGACGCCGCGAATCTCTTCAACCGTATGCATGAACTTGCGGATCGTATCGTTCGTATCGCCGACTTTCGTGGAAATATGCTGCATTTTATCGCCGATCCGGTCCACCTCGGACTGCGCTACCGCAATCTGCTCGGCAGCCTGGAACTCCAACAGCCGCAGCGTATCGCGCATTTCATCCGTCGATTGCTTCGCCATATCGATATCCTTCAGCTGGTTGCGGATGCTGCCGATCATATCGCCAACCTTGCGGCTTACCCGCTCCGTCGATTTCGCCGTTACCGCCGCCGACTCATTCATTACGTTCTGGCTTGCCAGCACGTCCGAAGCGGCCAGCTTCACCTGAAGCATAATGCCTTCCAGCGAATCGATCATGTTGTTGATCCATTTGGCGAGTTCCCTCGTCTCGTCGTTATCGAACTTCGAAGGCTCAAGCCGCTGCGTCAAATCCCCTTTCCCTTCCGCGTTAATGCGGATGAACCGGTTAATGCGCCGCAGGTTGCGGACAACCCGGCGGGATTCTTTCTTTTGCATCGCCCCGGCCACTAGCTGCCCGAACAATAGCGTCCATACGCCAGCCGCTGCTGCCGTTACCCATACCGGAACTTGCCCGGCCAGCACCGCTACCAAAGCGGTGGTCAGTACCGCTTGTATGAACGTCTGCCATAGTTGAAGTATACTGAAGCGCCAGCGGATGCTGCGGATCCGGTACACCTCTTCGAGATCCCCCTCGCACATCATCCCCCATACGTCGGGGCAATGGGGCAACTGCAGCGTAACGCCCTTCCCAATGACCGGAATATGCCGATAATCCGAATAACCCGGAAACTCGACAAACAAGTTGCTGCCGTTATCAATCGTGTTGCGAACGCCGGGATGCAGCTCGCCTGTAGCCGGATCCGTAAACACAATCTCTAGCTCCGTATGCTCCCTGATCGACACGATGCCCCAGTCCGTCGTAACGCCGTCTTTCAAATTCTCGCCGTGCGTGAAGGTCCTGTCTTCAAACCGGCTGCGCGATAAAGCAGTCCCTAGCGCAATATGCCGGTTCAATTGAGGTTTCGCCATAAAAATATAGTTGTCGCCCGAGTCCGGATACACATGCCCGGATTCCCGCTGGATCAAATCGCCAAGCACGTCATTAGGCACGCGACCGCATAATGCTCCCGCATAGTGCCCGTTCACAACAAGGGGATACACAAACAACAGAGTCATTTTATCGTGAAAAGAAGAGGATCTTGCTCCAAGCGCAAGCGTTATGGGGTCGCCATACGGACCAAACAGGCATGGGCGAGTTGCGCTTCCGTCCCGTACATACGCAAGAGCCGGCGCAAGGAGACTACTTCCCTCGTAACGCGTTCCTTCATGCTTGCCGTAAGTAGAGACAACTACTTGCCCTTCCCCATCGAGAAGAAACAATTCCGTCCAATCGTGCCCTCTGGCATATGTACGTTCAAGCAGGCGCCCGATTTGATCTTTCTGCTGCGACGGCTGCCCGGGGATGTGTGCGGAAGTCAGTTGCTCGGCCAACCGCTCAATATATCCCCAATATTCATGCGCCCAAGAAGTAAGCAGCTCCTTGCGCGTCTCCGCAATTCCTTCAAAGATCTGTTCTACGTCTTTTTTCATTCCATGGTTCAAACGCCATGAGACCCAAAGCGGAAGCCCTTTTTTCGTACCAAGCCAGTCGAACACGTGCATCCCCCATATCCTGTCATCTAGTAAATATGTCATATATACTAACATAACGTTTGAGAAAATTTGATAGTTATGTCAGGTATTTTTCGTATTTTCTATAAATTTTTAAACTTTCTCTTGGTACGAAAGTATGAACAAGCGCGAAAAGGCCGCCTTTAGACCTATTCACGAGATCTAAAGACAGCCTTCCTTCCACGCTGCTCTATTTTTTTCCAGAACGATACATCAGATACATAAAATAAGGAGCGCCAATGACAGCTGCCACAAGTCCGGACGGCAATTCTTTGGGAGCTAGCAGAGAACGCCCCACCGTATCGGCCAATACAAGCAGCAAGGCGCCAAGCAACGCCGTTAACGGAACAAGCTTGCGGTATTTGGGACCAACCAGCATACGGGTCATATGCGGCGCAATCAGACCAATGAAGCCAATGGATCCAACCGTCGCTACGGCAGCAGCCGCCATAGCCACGCCAACCCCGCCGATCATCAGACGCGTCCGGTCTACGCGAAGACCAAGGTTCGTCACCGTTGCATCGGAGAACTGAAGGACATCCACCTTGCGCGCCAAGAACCAGGCAACAGGCAGCAATATAATCGGCCAAAACACCAGCTGCCAGAAGTCGTCCCAGTTACGCGCATAAGTGGTTCCGGATAGCCAGACAAGCGCAGAAGCGAGTGTCAGCTTCATTCGAATGACTAGCACCTGCACGATAGAGCTGGCCATAGAGGAGACGGCAAGACCAATTAACGCGACAACAGCCGGGTTAAAGGAGCTTTTGCGTCCCAGCAGGAACACGATGACAGCCGCGCCAACCGCCCCTATAAAAGCGCCCGCTGGCAGCCATTGCACCGACACTTGCGTGAATACCGCAAGCATCAGCATGGCTCCGACGCTGGCGCCGCCAGTGACGCCGATGATTGAAGGATCAGCCAGCGGATTGCGGACCACGCCTTGCAGCAGCAGACCGCTGACGGCAAGCGTAGCGCCGGCAAGGGCGGCGACAAGCGAACGCGGAATTCTCATCTCGACGATCCGCTGCGTGCTGTCCGCCCCATGCCCCATCAAGGCATTAATGACTTCATTGACCGGAATACGCAAACTTCCGAATGCTAGACTGATAATAAGACTCGCGATAAGGAGCAGCGAAAAAATCGCTACCCACCAGCCAAACGGTACTTTGCTAGCCGAACGCCCCGGCGAATTCCCCGTTTGCGGAGTCCCTTCCCGGCGCGCCTTCACGGTGCGCAAGACAAGCCATGCCAGCCATGGCCCGCCAATTAGCGCCGTAACGGCACCTGCAGGCAGCGGACCAAGCGAATGCTTGAAATGCATCGCAATCGCATCGGATCCAATAACGATAATGGCCCCCCATAGGAACGACAATGGCAGAAGCACGGCATGCCGCTTGGCGCCAAGCATCCGCATCAGATGCGGCGCGATTAAGCCTACAAATCCGATTGGACCTACAACGCTGACCGCCGCCGCTGCAAGCAATACGCCAATGGCGAGACCAGCAAGGCGAATCCGCCCGACTTTTTGACCTAGTGAGGTAATCGTATCTTCATCCAGCTCCATCAGATCCCATTTGCCCGCCAACACAAAAGCTAGCAGGAAGCAGCCGATAATCCATGGCCAAGCGTGCTGAACGCCGTTCCAGTCATTCTGCACAAGGGAGCCCGATCCCCACATGAACAAACCTTGCGTCTTCTGTTCGTGGAATAACTGGAGCACGCCCGTGAAGGCGGCTGCCGTCATCGTAACGATCATGCCGGATAACGCAAGCCTGACCGGCGAAGCTTTCGTACCGCCTGCCATGACGAACGCAGCTCCTGCGGCAGCGATAGCGCCAATAAAGGTAAGCAGAAGCGGAAACCCCATCGCCAGTCCCGGGAATAAGATTGTCCCCGCCGTTAAAGCCAAGAACGCGCCGGCGTTAATCCCTAACGTGCCGGCGGATGCGAGCGGGTTACGCGTTACATTTTGAAACAGCGCGCCAGCCACGGCCAGCGCACCGCCGGTCAATATTCCGATGACGGTTCGCGGCAATCTGACCGACCATAAGATTTGATGCTCCAATACCGGCGTTGATTCAAAAATCGCTCGCCACACGGTTTTCACGGGAATAGCCGCTTCCCCAAGGGTCAAATGATAAGAAGCCAAAAGAACGAGCAGCAGAAGACCCGCCGCTGATAACAGCAGCGGGCTCCAGTTGCCCTTATTCGGCTCAGTCGTTGTTTGAAGGTTCGTATTCATTAGCCGAGAGCTTCAAGCGTGTATTCAACAAGCAGCTTCGCCGACAACGGACCGCCAAACGGCCAGATGCCTTTCATATCGTACACGCGGTTTTCTTTAGCAAAATTGAGGTTCTTGTATACTTCATTGTTAGGAAGCAAATCGCTGAACACCGTATCCGTAGCGCTTGTCGTATAGAGCACGCTTGCATTCGGCGTCTTCGTCAAACCTTCAATATCGGTCTCCGAGTAGCCGTATTGCTGGAATGCGCTGTCTTGATGGGCGTTTTTCAAACCAACTTTCGCCAGGATCGCCATCGCCATCGAGTTATCCGTGAACAAACGGAATGTAGCTACGCCTTCGTTTGTCCAAGCTTGCGTAAACACAATTTCCTGACCCTCTTTGCCTGCGCTTGCAAGCTTCGCTTTCGACTCATCATAGAAAGCATGCAGATCGGAGAGCACTTTCTCGCCTTCCGCTTTTTTGCCTACTGCATCCGCAATGGCCGTGAACGTTTGTTCCATTTCGCTGTATTGATCAAGTCCGCCCTCTTCCGGATACGGGTTGAAAATAAGCGTTGGCGCAATCGCCGACAGCTGGTCATAGATCGCTTCGTGACGGAAGCTTACGCCGATAATTAGATCCGGATCAAGGCTTGTGATCGTCTCGATGCTCGGCTCTTGGCGCGTACCTACGTCAACAACCGTGGCATCCAGCTTTGGTTCAATCGCTCCGTACCATTCGCCGTAACCTTTTACGTCCGCTACCCCTACAGGCTGCAAGCCGAGGGCAATCAGATCTTCCGCATATGTCCATTCCAGAACAACGACTTTAAGCGGTGTTCCGGTAATTTTCGTTTCTCCAAGCGCATGTTTAATCATACGTTCAGCAGTCTCGCCGGCTGCCGTATTTGTGCTATCGTTCGAATTCGCGTTAGTGCTTGCTTGCTCCGATGCTGGCTTGTTATTACCCGCATTCGAGTTATTGCCGCTTCCGCACGCTGCTAGAAATACCATCATTACAGCAAGCATGAGACTTGTCCATTTCAGTTGTTTCATTGCTAAACCCCCACATAATGATTATCATTCTCATTAATTACGTTCTCAATGATAAAGATTATCACTATCAGAGTCAATAGAATCGGACCAACTTTTCGCGAAAAAAAATAACCTGTCACAACATGATCATAATTTCGTCATGTCTGACAGGTCACTATTTTAGCGCTAAATTTTCACTTGCCGAATAAAGACTTTAGCTTGCCCCAGCCTCCGGCTTTGGATGCGGATTGCGTAAGCGACGGCTGATCAGTTAACGCTCTACCGTCCCAGATGGCCTGCGCATTGCCCTCGAAATATCTTCTCCATACTGGCCCCATCTCAGCTTCAACCCGCTCGTACGCCTCTTTCATTCGGAAACCGCGCCATTCCAAATGATGAGCATCTGAAGACACGACATGAATAAGACCCCGCCTGCACAAGTTCCAAGCCGACTTCTCAATTCCTCTGCCGAAACCTCCGAGCAAGGAATGGGTCGTTACTTGAGCGCAAGCGCCAAGGTCGATCAGTTCTGCCAAGCGGTCCGGATGTTGTACCACCTCGGCATTCCGCTCCGGATGGGCGATAACCGTACGAATTCCTATCAAACGCAGCTCATATACGATCTGCTCCATGGACTTCGGAATCTGCGAGGACGGCATCTCAATAAGGACATAAGACGAATTGCCCATTGGCAGCAGTCTTCCGCCTTGCCAGTTGGTCAGAAATTCGGAATGAACCCGGATCTCCTGCCCCGATTGAATCGTAATCGGTATATCTAGCCCGAGCAGTCTATTATTTAATTCGGCGGTCAGCTCAATGACGGTTTCCTTTTCATTGCTATATTTGCCGTCGTAGTGGTGCGGCGTTGCAATGATGCCGGTGATCCCTTCGGCTGCTGCGGCACGGGCTAGCTTGATCGAATAGTCCCAGTCGGCAGCTCCGTCATCAATGCCAGGCAGGATATGCGTATGGATATCAATCATACCAATGCCCCCTTTCTATCGTTCCTCTATGTATATCCATTGTGAAAGATAGTTATATTGGTGTCAATGAGACGCAAGTCGTCTTTGGCAAAAGAAAAGCCGCTTAAATCTCAACTAAGAGATTCAAGCGGCTTGTTTCTTAACGCTCAGTAACGTTGATGCGGTTCGTTGCACGCTGCAGAGCGAGCTCTGCGCGTTTGAAGTCGACCTCATCGCGTTTAACTGCCAGGCGCTCTTCAGCACGCTGTTTCGCAGCTTGCGCGCGGTTCACGTCGATCTCATTAGCCAGTTCCGCGCTTTCAGCAAGGATAACCACTTTGTCCTTACGGACTTCAATGAATCCTCCGCCTACAGCAAGAACGTCAACTTTACCGTCACGTTTGATGCTTACCGGAGCAATACGCAGTGGAGTCACTAGCGGAATGTGGTTTGGCAAAATGCCGAGCTCACCCGCTATGCCTTTTACGCTGACCATAGTGGCCGTTTCTGCGTACACCTTGCGTTCCGGAGTTACGATTTCAACCAGAAAAGTACTCATGTGGATTCCTCCCGCCTTTCGCTATTACAGCGTTTTGGCTTTCTCCACGGCCTCTTCAATCACACCTACATATCGGAAAGCTTCTTCCGGAAGGTCGTCATGTTTGCCCTCGAGAATTTCTTTAAAGCTGCGAACGATTTCTTTAACAGGTACGTATTTGCCTTTGATACCCGTGAACGGTTCAGCAACGTGGAACGGTTGGGACAGGAACAATTGAATGCGGCGCGCGCGCGCTACAGTCAGCTTGTCTTCCTCAGTCAACTCGTCCATACCAAGGATTGCGATAATATCTTGAAGCTCTTTATAGCGCTGAAGAATTCTCTTAACGCCTTGAGCTACGTTGTAATGCTCTTCGCCCAGAATCTCTGGGTTAAGAAGACGGGACGACGATGCAAGTGGATCTACCGCTGGGAAGATACCCATCTCGGAGATTTTACGCTCAAGGTTAGTTGTAGCGTCCAAGTGAGCAAACGTCGTAGCAGGAGCCGGATCCGTGTAGTCATCGGCAGGTACGTAGATCGCTTGGATCGAAGTAACCGAACCTTTTTTCGTCGACGTGATACGTTCTTGCAATTGACCCATTTCAGTTGCCAGCGTTGGCTGGTAACCTACCGCGGAAGGCATACGGCCAAGAAGGGCCGATACTTCGGAACCTGCTTGCGTGAAGCGGAAGATGTTGTCGACGAACAGAAGTACGTCTTTGCCTTCAGCATCACGGAAGTATTCAGCCATTGTCAGACCCGTCAAAGCTACACGTTGGCGTGCGCCTGGCGGTTCGTTCATTTGTCCGAATACCATCGCTGTTTTTGGAAGTACGCCGGAATCTTTCATCTCGTGGTAAAGGTCATTACCTTCACGAGTACGCTCGCCTACGCCAGCGAATACGGAGATACCGCCGTGCTCTTGAGCGATGTTGTTGATAAGTTCTTGGATCGTTACCGTTTTACCTACGCCCGCGCCGCCGAACAGACCGATTTTACCGCCTTTAGCGTATGGAGCGAGCAAGTCGATAACTTTGATGCCTGTTTCGAGAATTTCCGATTGCGTGGACAATTCGTCGAATGCAGGAGCTTGACGGTGAATCGGAAGATTTGTTTCCGAGACTGCTTCTCCTGCTTGGTCGATAGGTTCGCCAAGTACGTTAAATACGCGGCCGAGTGTTGCTGCACCAACCGGAATTGTGATTGGCGCGCCTGTGTCTACAGCTTCCATGCCGCGGACCAGACCGTCAGTTGTGCTCATCGCAACAGCACGAACCAGGTTATCACCCAGATGAACTGCTACTTCAAGCGTCAGATTAATAGCGATGCCGCCTGCTGGAGCATCTTGAACGATTTTGACGGCGTTCAAAATTTCCGGCAGGTTACCGCGTTCGAATTCCAAGTCAACGACTGGACCCATGACGGATACAACGCGTCCTTTTTTCATGGTTTTCCCTCCTGGTACTTTCTTTTACTTCTATATTCCTTAAGCCTGTGCGTTTGCACCTGCTACGATCTCCGAGATCTCTTGCGTGATCGCCGCTTGACGTGCCCGGTTATAGGTCAGTGTCAATTGGTTGATCATTTTGTTAGCATTTTTCGTCGCGCTGCCCATGGCAGTCATACGAGCGCCTTGTTCACTGGCTTTCCCGTCAAGCACCGCGCTGTAAATAAGCGTCTCCGCATATTTCGGCAGCAGCACCTCCAGAACGCCTTCCGGGGACGGCTCGTACTCGTACGATGTTACCGGCCCGTTGCCGCTTACTTCCTGCAGCGGAAGCAAACGAGTTTCTGTCGGGATCTGAGTAATGGCATTTACGAATTGGTTGTAGCAGATGTACAGCTCATCGTATTTGCCCTCAGAGAACATTTTGACCGCGTTGTAAGCGATCGATTTGATGTCAGCGAATGTTGGCGCATCGGAAAGACCGATTACCTCATCGATGATCGGCATATTGCGGCGGCGGAAGTAATCCCGGCCTTTACGCCCGATTACGAACAATACGTACTCATCATTCGATTTGTGCTTCTCGCGAATCGTTTGCGTAACTTTACGAAGGACGTTCGCATTGTAGCCGCCTGCCAGACCACGGTCGGACGTGATAACGAGGTAACCCGTTTTTTGCACCGGACGCGTCTCGAGCATCGGGTGTTTCACGCCTTTGGAACCTGCTGCGATGCTAGCTACTACTTCCTTCAGCTTATCCGAATAAGGACGGGCATTCGTCGATGCTTCTTGTGCTCTTCTGAGCTTGGAAGCCGCAACCATCTCCATCGCTTTCGTGATTTGCTTCATGTTTTGTTTACTTTTGATTTCGCGCTTAATGTCGCGCATGCCTTTTGCCATTGCATTGTCACCCGCCTTTGTTGCTTTGCTGTACCGTTGACGTCTTCGATTAGCGGATGGTTGTATTCCAGGAACCTGTATTTCACCTCGGCCGCCATTGAAGCTGTATCCTTTGAACAAATCACCTGACGGTGAGGATACATCTTCAAAAGCAGCACGTAAACTCTCGGCTCACACAGTTTCCTTCCATACAACCGGCTAATCGAAAAAACTACAGTACCCACAAAGCCTGGTGTTAAGCGCCTGCGCCCGTACAAAGACGGGCGCGGGACATTTATTCGTAAGGCTTAAGCTTAACGGCTAATTAAGCCGATACAGAGAAGCCTTTTTTGAACTTGTTAATCGCGTCAACAAGAGCTTTCTCGTTGTCGGCAACGAGGTCTTTTGTTGTACGGATGGATTCGCCGATTTCTGGGTGGCTAGCATCCAGGAACGCAAGGAATTCTTTCTCGAAGCGTTGGATATCAGCAACCGGAATATCGTCCAGGTGGCCTTTAACCGCGGAGTAGATCGAGATTACTTGCTTCTCAACCGGCATCGGCTGGTTAACGCCTTGCTTCAGAATTTCCATTGTACGAGCGCCGCGGTTCAGACGGGCAAGCGTACCTTTATCAAGATCGGACCCGAACTGCGAGAACGCTTGAAGCTCGCGGTAAGCCGCAAGGTCCAGACGGAGTGTGCCGGCTACCTTTTTCATTGCTTTGATTTGTGCGGAACCGCCTACGCGGGATACCGAGATACCTACGTTTACTGCCGGACGTTGGCCGGAGTAGAACAGGTCCGCTTCAAGGAAGATCTGGCCGTCCGTGATCGAGATTACGTTCGTAGGAATGTAAGCCGATACGTCAGACGCTTGAGTCTCGATGAACGGCAGAGCCGTCAGCGAGCCGCCGCCAAGTGCGTCGCTAAGTTTAGCCGCGCGCTCGAGCAAACGGGAGTGCAGGTAGAATACGTCACCTGGGTATGCTTCCCGACCTGGCGGACGGCGGAGCAACAGGGACAATTCGCGGTATGCAGCCGCTTGTTTCGACAAGTCATCGTAGATAACGAGCACGTGCTCGCCTTTGTACATGAAGTACTCACCCATCGAGCAGCCTGCATAAGGAGCCAGGAAGAGCAATGGAGCCGGATCGGATGCGCCAGCTGTTACGACGATCGTGTAATCAAGAGCACCGTGCTTGCGGAGTGTTTCTACTACGCCAGCAACCGTGGATTGTTTTTGACCTACGGCAACGTAGATACATTTCACGCCGTTGCCTTTTTGGTTGATAATTGCGTCGATCGCAATTGCTGTTTTACCTGTTTGGCGGTCGCCGATGATAAGCTCACGTTGACCACGGCCAACCGGTACCATCGCGTCGATCGCTTTAATGCCCGTTTGCATTGGCTCATGTACCGATTTACGATCGATAACGCCCGGAGCCGGGGATTCAATCGCGCGGAACTGAGTTGTGTTGATTGGACCTTTGCCGTCAAGCGGCTGACCCAGCGGGTTTACAACGCGGCCCAGAAGCTCTTCGCCTACTGGCACTTCCATGATGCGGCCCGTGCGTTTTACTTGGTCGCCTTCACGGATATCCGTGTAAGGGCCGAGGATAACGACACCAACATTGCTTTCTTCCAAGTTGAGCGCCATGCCTACAACGCCGTTGGAGAATTCGAGCAGTTCGCCCTGCATCGCATTTTCCAAACCGTGTACGCGGGCAATACCGTCACCGACATTGATTACGGTGCCGACGTCAACGACTTGAATTTCGGATTTATATTGGTCGATCTGTTGTTTAATCAGCGTGCTGATTTCATCAGGTCTGATACTCAATTCGTTCACCCCTATCTACCTGCATTAGATTTTAAACGATTTTTGTAAACGTTCCAGCTTGCCGGACAGGCTGCCGTCATACAGACGATCGCCGATGCGCACTTGCACGCCGCCTAGCAATTCTGGTTTAACGATTTGTTCCGCAACAATTTTCTTGCCGCTCAGCTTGCCGAAGCTTGCTTCCACTTCAGCCAGTTCCACATCGGACAAGGAATGCGCTGTATAAACAATCGCATGCGCTTGACCAAGCGACTCCCCAGCAATCTTAGTGTACGCTTCGTATACGTCAGCGATAAGATCCTGACGGCCGCGAACAAGAATAAGTTCAAGCGTATGAAGGACAAGCGCGGATACATGATCGCCAAAAGCGCCTTTCAGCACGGCGATTTTTTTCTCCGGCTCGATGCTTGGGAGCTCCAGGAATTTACGGGCATCCGCATCATTCTTCAGGCCTTGAACGATCAGCTTAAGCTGTTCTTCGGTTTCCGATACGATGCTTTGCTCCTGAGCAAGCTCAAACAGTGCTTTAGCGTAGCGCTTCGCTACGACGACATCCCGGCTCATTTGCTTCCAACCTCTTTAAGATATTGGTTAACCAATTGCTCTTGGGATTTCTCGTCCACTTGCTTCTCGATAATTTTCGAAGCGATCTTGACGGAAATTCCGCCAACCTCTTCGCGAAGTGCTGCAACCGCTTTGTTCTTCTCGCTCTCGATATCTTTAACCGCATCGTCTTTCAGACGAGTGGATTCGGATTTCGCAACTTGAATGATTTCTTCGGCTTGTTTCGAGCTTGTAGCTTTAGCTTGCTCAATAATGTCGTAAGCTTCTTTACGAGCTTCCTGAAGTGCTTGTTTCTGTTGCTCCAATTGCTGTTCTGCTTCTTTCTTGCTCGCTTCCGCAGTAGCAATCTGCTCTTGAACGTATTGTCTGCGCTGCTCCATAATGCCGAACAATGGACCAAAAGCATAACGTTTAAGCAACCAGAAAAGAATCAGAAACGCAACCAACTGGATGAAAAAATTCGACCATACGATATCCAAAAAACGTCACTCCTTTCCATAGCTTGAACACTGTTTCACACCGTTACTATCCGGTTATATAACCCTTAAACTAGGGCTAAATAAAAAGGAAGGCGCGGAGGCAAAGCCACTCTCCCCGCCATGAACTGATTCTTGTTTATTAAGCTTCGCCGTAGAAGATAAACGCGAGTACCAGCGTGATAACTGGAAGTGCTTCGACGAGTGCGACACCGATAAACATTGTAGTTTGAAGTGTACCGCGAAGTTCTGGTTGACGGGAAATACCTTCAACCGTACGACCTACGATCAGACCGTTACCAATACCTGCGCCCAGTGCGCCCAAACCGAATACAATTGCTGCTGCGATTAATGCCGTTGCTCCCATTAGAAAAATCCTCCTCAATTTTCGTGAAAAATTTGTTTTTTATAGTTACCGCCGGTTGACCGCCGGTTTGAAGCCATTAATGCTGTTCGCCATGCTCTTCATGCACAATCGCTTGCGACATGTAAACCATCGTCAGCATACAGAATACGAAGGCCTGGATAGCACCTACGAATACGCTGAAGCCTTGCCATACAACGAGTGCCGGGATACCAAGCCAACCCATGCCCAAGATGACACCAATCATAACCTCGCCCGCGAAAATGTTACCGTAAAGACGCAATGCAAGAGACAGTGGTTTCGCAACCTCTTTGATCAATGCGAGAGGCAGGAACGCCCAATGCGGCTCTACATAGTGCTTCAGGTAATGCTTCGCGTTCAGGCGCAAACCTTCGAAGTGAGTTAGGAAGATGACGATAATCGTCAATGCACCTGTTACACCAACGTCAGCTGTAGGCGATTTCCACCATGCGATGTGACCTTCTTCTTCGCCCTTCAAATCGAGTTCCAATCCGAAGATCGTAGCACCGTGATGCGCTTCGGTTACGATACCGAATGGCAGACCAAGCATATTACCGACGAAAATGTACATGATCAGGGAAATACCGAGAACGAGATATGGACGTCCTTGTTTCATGCTCATGGACGTGCCGATGATGTTCTCAACGAATTCGATGACCCACTCCAGGAAGTTCTGAAGTTTCGTAGGATTCGTAACCGACAAATTTCTTACTGCGAGCCTTGCCAGTACGAACACGATAATGCTAGTCAGAAGCATCATGCTCAGAGTCGCCAGATCGAATCGGATTCCTGCCACGTGAACGATCGGGAAAATGTGTTCCATTAGTTATTTTCACCCCTTTCATCGGTAGGATTCGACGCCATCAACTTCCGTCTGGACAAAAATCCCAGTATGAGTGTTGCCAATTGAGCGACAAATAAACCAGCAACCGTCGCGGAAAGTTGGAACGTGTATGTTTTTGTCGCAATTACAACTGCTAATAACGTGATGCATGCACGGGTGACAAATCCGAGGTTAACCCTCTTCTTGATCTGTGCAGCGGCAACCGCCCCAACCTTCGTCACCTTCCAGCTCAGATGATAAGCGTTAATCAGGCTGGCGGCTCCTCCGATCATCAGACCGCCCCACCAGCTTTCGTTCTCGGGCATAAGCGCCCAAGCGACGCAGCAGAGGGACATGAATAAGAAAGTAATTCTTGTAACGGCTTTCAAGTGGGCCGACAAATCGTCCATTATTTCGCTTTGCCTCCCGCAAACGTCCGAATCAGGAATATGACCGTTACGATCCCTACAGCCAGTCCCGCTACTAATCCAATAATAGAATAGTATCCGGTACCGTTTGCAAGATCGGCTTTATGACCGAGCCAATAGCCAAGCCCCAGACATACGGCTAGATCGGCGCCAATAGTGCCGACCAATCCCATTGCTCTCCAGGGGTCTTCTCCAAAACTCTCATAATCCGACTTTTTCCGATTCTCTTTGGACGGTGTTTCTTTGGATGGATCCATGCAGAATCACTCCAAAACTCTCATTTATTTTATCGAAGCTGTTAATCTTTTGTCAATTCATTTAAATTCAAACATTTAGTGAACGGTGGCCCGAAAATCCTTATAAACAAAGGATTTGTCGAGCCTCCAAACCGTACAGTACCACTGTATGCTGTACATAGCTTAACTAGCAGCTATCCGCTTACAAAACTATGAACGTTGTGTGAACGACTCCGGACGCTTGTCCGTTTTGCCAAAATGATGCAGGATCGCTTGGACAATTCTTGCCGAAGCTTGTCCATCACCGTAAGGATTGGCAGATTTGCTCATTTTTTCGTATAAAGCCGCGTCATTCAGGAGAGCGCGCGTACGGCTGTATACCAACTCTTCATCCGTACCGACAAGCTCAAGCGTTCCCGCCTCGATGCCTTCCGGACGTTCTGTCGTATCGCGCAAGACAAGCGTAGGCACCCCGAAGGATGGCGCTTCTTCCTGCAGGCCGCCGGAATCGGTCAGAATCATGTACGCATGCGGGTAGAAGTTATGGAATTCGAAAACATCAAGCGGTTCGATCAGCTGAATGCGCGGATGATTGCCCAAAATCTCGTTAGCCGGCTCGCGAACGGCCGGATTAGGATGAACCGCATACACGATCGCAACATCTTCATGTTCGTCGGCAATCCGCTTCACCGCGCGGAAAATATTCCGATGCGGTTCGCCTAGCGCTTCGCGGCGGTGCGCCGTCATAAGAATCATGCGCTTGCCCTTCGCCCATTCGATCACCGGATGGGAGAACGACGGATCAACCGTATATTGGAACACATCCGTTGCCGTATTGCCTGTCACATAGATGGAAGCTTCCGATTTGTTCTCCTTGCGCAAGTTGCCTGCCGACCATTCGGTAGGAGCAAAATGCACATCCGAGAGAACGCCTGCCAATTGGCGGTTCATCTCTTCCGGATAAGGAGACAGCTTGTTCCACGTACGAAGACCGGCTTCGACGTGGCCGACTTGAATTTGCTTCAGGAACGACGCATAGCTCGCAAGGAACGTTGTCTGCGTGTCGCCGTGTACAAGCACGATATCCGGCTTCGCTTCCGCGAGAACAGGGTCGAGGCCCTCCAGAACGCGTACGGTCGTCTCAGTCAGCGTCTGACGGTCCTTCATGACGTTCAGGTCATAGTTAGGCTGGATTTCGAAGAAATCCAGCACTTGGTCCAGCATTTGGCGGTGCTGTGCCGTTACGCATACGATCGATTCGATCTGATCGGCATGCTTGTTCAATTCCAGTACGAGCGGGGCCATCTTAACGGCTTCCGGACGCGTACCAAAAATCGTCATTACTTTCAGTTTAGACAAAATGTCTCACTCCTAAAATGAATTGTTGCCACAATGAGCTCAATATGAGCGATTTGCGACAATTCATGTGCTATTAATTCGTTCCGAACAGACGGTCGCCCGCGTCGCCAAGACCCGGTACGATGTAGCCCTTCTCGTTCAACGCATCGTCAAGAGCAGCCAGATAAATATCGATGTCCGGATGCGCGTCTTGTACTGCTTTAACTCCTTCTGGAGCCGCGATCAGACACATCAGCTTAATTTGGTCGCAGCCGCGTGTCTTGAGCGAGTTGATCGCCGCAATCGCAGAGCCGCCGGTAGCAAGCATCGGATCGATCACGATCAGTTGGCGGTTAGCCGCATCCGTAGGCAGGTTAATGTAATACTCCGTTGGCTGGAGCGTCTCATGGTCGCGGACAAGTCCGATATGGCCGACCTTCGCGGCCGGAATCAGCTTGAGCATTCCTTCCACCATGCCGAGTCCCGCACGCAGAATCGGAATAAGCCCAAGCATACGTCCGGATACCACTTTGGATTCTGTCGTTGCGACAGGCGTCTCCACCGTAATCGTATCCAGCGGCACGTCTCTTGTTATTTCATAGGCCATCAGCGTGGCAACTTCGTCAACCAGTTCACGAAAGTCCTTCGTATTGGTATCTTTGTTTCTAATAAAGGTCAGCTTATGCTGAATTAATGGATGGTCGCATATAACCACTTTGCTCATGGAGCGTAATTCCTCCTGTGTGAAAATGTTATTCCCTTAGTCTTGGACACAATCCCGTTTATTATATCACTCCGCCCTGCCTGTTGCATCCAGAGTTTTATGAGGATATGTAAAGGTTTTGCGGCAAAAAGGCGAAACGGCTATGCCGTACTTTGGCGGGTAGGCAAGTTTCATTCCGGTGAATTCTAAGCCTTATTTATTTAGGGAAACTTAGCGGTTCTTAGAATTAAAAAAGGACGAAACAGAAGTAATCTCTGCTTCGTCCTGTAAAATTATACCGATGCGTAGTGGCAGGAAGCAAAATGCCCCTTTCTCACTTCAACAAGTTTAGGTTCATCCGTCTTGCATTTCTCCGTCGCCATCGGGCAACGGGTATGGAACTGGCAGCCTGTCGGCGGATTGATCGGGCTCGGCAAATCGCCGGCAAGAACAATACGCTCGCGGGTAGCCTCGATTTCCGGATCCGGAATCGGGTTCGCCGACAGAAGCGCGCGCGTATACGGATGCGCAGGGCTGCTGTACAACTCGCTGCTTTCCGCAAGCTCGACGATTTTGCCCAGGTACATTACCGCAACGCGGTCACTGATATGCTTAACCATCGACAGGTCATGCGCGATGAACAAGTAAGTCAGGCCCATTTTTCGTTGCAAATCCTGCATCAGGTTAACTACCTGCGCTTGGATGGATACGTCGAGCGCCGAGATCGGCTCGTCCGCAATAATGAACTTCGGATCAACCGCAAGCGCGCGGGCAATCCCGATCCGCTGGCGCTGACCGCCGGAGAATTCATGAGGGTAACGCGTAGCATGGTCCGGGTTCAGACCTACAAGGTCAAGAAGATCCTCTACCTTGCGTTTGCGTTCCGCGCGGCTTCCCGCAAGACCGTGAATATCAAGCGCTTCGCCGATTACATCCGTAATCGTCATCCGCGGATTAAGCGATGCGTACGGATCTTGGAAGATCATCTGCATATCGCGGCGCATTTGCTTCAGCTTAGCGCCTTTCATCTTGTAGATGTCTTCGCCGTTAAACGTAACGTTACCGCTTGTAGGCTCATACAGACGAAGAATCGTACGTCCCGCCGTCGATTTGCCGCAGCCGGATTCGCCTACGACACCAACCGTCTCGCCTCTTGCGATAGAGAAGTCGATCTCGTTGACCGCCTTCAGAATATTGCCTCCGCCCAAGTTGAAATACTTGCGCAGGTTATTTACCTTAACTAATGGTTCGCTCATACGGATACCTCCTGTTTGGCAGGCTTCGCGTACGGATGCGCCATCCAGCATGCGGAAGTATGCGATTCGTTGCCGTCAACCGGAAGAAGTTCCGGATCATTGTCGACGCAGACGCGCATCGCTTCGTCGCAACGCGCGCAGAAGCTGCAGCCGGCCGGCGGCTTGATCAGATCCGGCGGCGTACCGAAGATCGGAATAAGCGGCTCGTCTTTCCTCTGGTCAAGACGAGGCACGGAACGAAGAAGACCCTTTGTATAAGGATGCTTCGGATTTTTGAAAATCTCCCACTTCGTACCGCTTTCCACGACTTTACCCGCATACATAACGATAACGCGGTCGCAAATGTCCGCTACAACGCCAAGGTCATGCGTAATCAAGATAATCGAAGTACCCATGCGTTCTTGCAGATCCTTCATCACGCGCAAAATCTGCGCCTGAATCGTTACGTCAAGAGCCGTAGTTGGCTCGTCCGCAATGAGAAGCGAAGGATTGCACGCCAGCGCAATCGCGATCATCGCGCGTTGGCGCATACCGCCGGAGAACTCATGCGGGTATTGGTTAAAGCGTGCGGCAGGGTTTGGAATACCTACGAGATTGAGCATCTCAATCGCGCGGCTACGGGCAGCCGAAGAACTCATGCCTTGGTGCTTAACCAGGCCTTCTGTAATTTGACGGCCGATGGAAAGCGTCGGGTTAAGGGAGGTCATCGGATCTTGGAAGATCATGCCCATCTCTTTACCGCGGATGTTTTCCATTTCTTTCGGCGTCTTGGACAAAATCTCTTGCCCTTTAAACATAATCGAGCCGCTTGTCATCGCAGGCGGGCTTGGAATCAGACGCATCAAGGTTTGCGCCGTTACGGACTTGCCGCAGCCGGACTCGCCTACGATCGCTACGGCTTCGCCTTTATTTATATGAAAGTTAACGCCGCGTACCGCTTGTACGGTACCGCCGCGAACTTTGAAATTAACACGAAGATCATTTACTTCGAGCAAACGTTCCATCGATAGCACCTCCTACTTTTTCATTTTCGGATCAAGTGCGTCACGCAGGCCGTCACCGAAAATATTAAAGCAAAGCATGGTCAAGCTGAGCAAAATGGCTGGATACAGCATACGCCATGGGAATACAGTCATCGCCTTAATGGCGTCATTAATCAATGTACCAAGAGAAGCGGCCGGCGATTGAACGCCAAGACCAAGGAAGCTAAGGAATGCTTCCGCGAAAATCGCGTTCGGAACCGTCATCGTGATTGTAACGATAATCGGACCCATCGCATTCGGAACAAGATGTTTGAACATGATGCGAACCGGATTTGCACCCAGCGCGCGTGCGGCAAGAACATATTCCTGGTTCTTGAGCTGCATGATTTGACCGCGAACGATCCATGCCATGTTGATCCATCCCGTAATGCTTAACGCCAGAATAATCGTGAACATGCTTGGCTCCATAACGACAATGAGCAGGATTACAATAAGCAAGCTCGGAATGGAATATAAAATTTCGCAAATGCGGTTCAGAATTTCATCGACCTTACCGCCGAAGTAACCCATGATACCGCCCATAATAACGCCAACGATCAAGTCGACAATCGCGGCATAAATACCAACTTGGAGCGAGATCCCCGCACCCATCCATGTTCTTGCGAACATATCGCGGCCAAGACCGTCCGTACCAAACCAGTGGTCGCCGGACGGCGCTTGGTTGGTTGCTTTCAGATCATTGGTGGAGAAGTCGTTGCCCGTAAATTGATGCGCAATCCATTGACCAAAAATCGCCACTAAGACGATAAAGGCTAATATATAGAGACTGATCATAGCCATTCGGTTCGTTTGAAGACGAAGCCAAGCGTCTTTCCAAGCGGAAATACTTTCGCGTACAACCGTCTCGCCTTTTTTCTCTTCTTGGCTCAGCTTCTCGAAGTCGCTAGGCTGAAGCGTATGTTCGTTCATTTATTAGCCCCCCTTCCTGGTCAATTTGATACGCGGATCTACAAAGCCATAAGCTATATCGGTAAGGAAACGCGCCAGCATCAAAATGATCGCATAGAACAGCGTTAGTCCCATAATAAGCGTATAGTCGCGGTTTGTAATACTGTTAACGAAGAACTTGCCGAGGCCGCCGATACCAAAAATCTGTTCGATAACAACGGAACCCGTAATGATATTGGCCGTCATCGGACCGATGTAGGTGACAACCGGCAAAATCGCGTTGCGCAAAGCATGGCGAACGAGAATGACACGGCCGGACAAACCTTTGGCGCGTGCGGTTTTCATGTAATCGGCGCTAAGCACTTCCAGCATGCTGGAGCGCACAAGACGCGCGATAAATGCCGCCGGCAGGAAAGACAAAGCCAGAACCGGCATAATAAAGTCAGTTACGTCATTTAATCCGGCTACGTCGAACCAGCGCAATTTGACGCCAAATACATACTGCAAGAACGGAGCGACAACGAAACTCGGGATCGATACCCCAAGTACTGCCAGCAAAATCGTAAAGCCGTCAAGAAACTTGCGGTGGTTAAGCGCAGCAATCAGACCAAACAGCACGCCTGCTGCAATCGCCACGATAATGGCGAAGATACCGATTTGAAGCGAGTAGATAAAGCCAGTTTTGATGATGTCAACTACAGTAACGTACTGTTGTTTCATGGACATACCGAGATCAAAGTGGATCAAGTTGTTCATGTAATGCAAATATTGAACACCCAGAGGGTCATTTAATCCATACGCTTCATTCAAACGTTCTTGAATGGCAGGAGGAATATTTTTCTCACTTTGGAACGGGTTGCCCGGAATGGCCTTCATCAGAAAAAAAGTGGCCGAAGCCAGCACGAAGATCGAAACGAGCATGAACAACAGTTTCTGAAGAATGTAACGGACCAAACGTTATGGCACCTCCCTGCAAATATTTAAAAAACAAAAACGTGAAAGGGGATATATGCAGACATCACTGGCCGCATATATCCCTCAATCCGTGACGAGCTAATTACTTCGCTTCTTTGTAACCGCGGTTGTAATCAATATCGCCTTTGTAGTCGATAAAGATGCCTTTGAAACCAGGCTTAATCATATATACAGTGCTGTAGTAGTAGATCGGCATAATTGCGCGAGTACCAACTACCATTTCTTCTGCTTTGGACATTGCTTCCATACGTTTAGCTTGATCGTCAGTGCTGTAAGCTTCTTTGATCAGAGCGTCGTATTCAGGGTTAGCAAAGCCAGTGTTGTTGTTGCCGGATTTCGAAGAGAACAGGTCGATGAACGTCATTGGATCATCGTAGTCAGCGCCCCAACCGCCGCGTGCCACATCATAGTTCAGGTGGTTACGGTTGTCGAGGAATACGCCCCATTCTTGCTTGCTAACTTCGGTTTTGATGCCGAGGTTTTTGCTCCACATTTCAGCAATTGCTTCAGCAACCGCTTGGTGCAGTTCGTTTGTGTTGTAAGTTACTTTAACCGTAGGCATTGCAGTCAGGCCTTCTTCTTTCAGACCTTCAGCAAGCAATGTTTTTGCTTGTTCAATGTCTTCTTTGAAGTAAGAGGAATCTGGATGTTCTGTACGGTAGTCGTCTTTTTCGCCTTTGATACCTGGAGGAACGATACCGTAAGCCGGAATTTGTCCGCCTTTTGTAACGTTGTCTACGATATCTTGACGGCTGATTGCCATCGAAAGCGCTTGACGGATTTTTTCGTTTGTGTAAGGTTTTTGCGTTGTGTTGAACAGGTAGTAGTAGATCGATGCGCTACCTTGTACTTTGAACTCATCCGGATTGTTAGCTTTCAGCGTCGGGAATTGTTCGTTAGGGATCAAACCAGTTGGCATACCTGCATAATCAAGTTCGCCAGTTTGGTACATGCTCAGCTCTGTGTTCGAATCGTTAACTTCGGAGAAGACAACTTTCGAAAGCTTGATATCGTCTTTTGCATAGTAGTTGTCGTTCTTAGCGATTGTAATGGAGTTGTTCTTTTTCCATTCGCTCATTGTGAACGGACCGTTAGTGATCATTGTCGAAACGTCAGTTGCCCAAGCTTCGTTTTCTTTAGCCGATTGGTGAACCGGATAGAAAACAGTGAAGGACATCAGACCGAGGAAATAAGGAGTTGGCGAGTTCAGCTCAACTTGCAGCGTGTGCTCGTCAATCGCTTTAACCGCAACATCATCGGCAGTTACGCCGTCAGCTCCAGTGTTGTAAGCTTCTGCGTTCTTGATGTAGTACAGCTGGTAAGCATAAGCGGATGCTGCTGGTTTCAGGTTCGGATCAAGAGCACGCTTCCAAGCGTATTCGAAGTCACCGGCTGTTACAGCGTCACCGTTGCTCCATTTCGCGTCGTCGCGAATAGTGAACGTGTACGTTTTGCCGTCGTCAGAGATTTTCCACTCTTTAGCAACAGCTGGAACAACATCGCCCTTCTCGTCTTTGCGAGTCAGACCTTCATACAAACCGTTAACTACAGTTGCAGATACTTGGTCTTGTACTTGAGCCGGGTCAAGGGACGGCGGTTCAGTTGCAAGGTTCATGCGGAATACAGAGCCTTCGCTGCTTCCGGACTCTTCCTTAGGTGTACAGCCAACTGCTACAAGAGCCAGCACAAGCAGTACGGAAATCAGGGTAAAGCCATACTTCTTCTTCGACATTTTACTTCCTCCCCTGGATCTGTTCCTCTTTCTTTGTATTGTAATAATTTGACATTACATATTTAAACAATGCGAAAAGTCATACAATTCACTGAATTAATATCAATGAACATTTGTTCATTCACGATGTTTACATATGTTCAAGCCAAATTAGCACAAAATTAATGCTAAATTAATATGCCGGTAATAAATATACAATAAATATTATTGTTTTGTCACGCCCCAGAAATTACAAAGTTGAAATGTTGTTTAATGCCGACAATTGTCGAAACATTTATTGTGCATCCCTCCACCTATAGGATGCTGCATTCGCTTTTGCTTAATGCACCAAAACGAAAACGGCATGCTTCTATCACAAATAAAAAAAAGCTGTCCCCTCCGGCCTCTTGGACCTTTGGGGACAGCTTATGATTAAAGAGGTTGAGAATTAGTATTTCATGTTCGGGTAAAGCGGGTATTGGGCAGTCAAATCGCGAACCATGCCTTTTGCTTTCGCCAGAACCGCTTCGTCTTTAGGAGCTTTCAACGTCATCGCGATGATCTCGCCGATTGTTTTCATTGCTTTCTCATCCATGCCGCGGGAAGTCGCAGCCGGAGTACCAAGACGAATACCGCTTGTTACAAACGGGCTTGTCGGGTCAAACGGAATGGCGTTTTTGTTCGCTGTAATGCCAATCGAGTCCAACACGTGCTCAGCATCTTTGCCCGTGATGTTCAAGTTGCGCGTATCAACCAGCATCAGATGGTTGTCCGTGCCGCCGGATACGATATTGATGCCTTCTGCAACCAGCGTCTCGGACAATACTTTTGCGTTGTTTACGACGTTTTGCGCATATTCCTTGAAGGACGGCTGAAGAGCTTCGCCGAATGCAACAGCTTTCGCCGCAATAACGTGCATCAGAGGTCCGCCTTGCGAGCCAGGGAATACCGCTTTATCAATAGCTGCCGCCCAAGGCTTGCGGCACAGAATCATGCCGCCGCGAGGACCGCGCAGCGTTTTGTGCGTTGTTGTTGTAACGAAGTGTGCGTGAGGCACCGGGCTCGGATGAAGACCAGCCGCAACCAGACCAGCGATATGAGCCATATCGACCATGAACAAAGCGCCTACGTCTTGCGCGATTTGGCCAAGCTTCTCGAAATCGATCGTGCGCGGATAAGCGCTAGCGCCGGCTACGATCAGGCGAGGACGGTGTTTGAAAGCCGCTTTGCGCACTTCCTCGTAATTGATTGTGAATGTATCTTCGTCTACGCCGTAAGCAACGAAGTTGTACAGGAGACCGGATGCGTTAACCGGGCTGCCATGCGTCAAGTGGCCGCCGTGAGCCAGGTTCATGCCAAGAACCGTATCGCCTGGTTTGAGGACAGCCAGGTATACCGCCATATTGGCTTGCGCACCGGAGTGAGGCTGTACGTTCGCGTGCTCGGCGCCAAAAATCTCTTTTGCGCGATCGCGCGCGATATCTTCAACAATGTCAACATGCTCGCAGCCGCCGTAGAAACGTTTGCCAGGGTAGCCTTCTGCGTATTTGTTCGTCAATACCGAACCCAATGCTTCGATAACCGCTTCGCTAACGATGTTCTCGGATGCGATCAGCTCGATGTTGTCGCGTTGGCGCTGCAGCTCCAGGCCCATTGCCTTCAATACTTCAGGATCTTGGTTACGTAAGTTTTCCATTGTGAAAAGCCTCCTAATAGTTTAATCGCATGATCCCGACGTCTGCTCTGACGCCAGGCCGCTATTGTCTTCCAGCGTGTATACGGCACGAACTCCGCCAATCAGTTTTGGTCTCGCAAAAGCCATCGTCACGTGCGCGGCTCCAATCGACCGGATGGAAGGTCTAACAGGCACGGCCACCCTGCGAAGATGCATGCCGATAAAAGTATCGCCGATATCGATGCCGGCATGGGCCTGCATGGTTTCGACCAAGCATGCTTCCTGTAAATGCCGGTAAGCATATGCCGCCATCGAGCCGCCAGCCTTCGGTACAGGTACGGCGGCAACCTCATCGAGATTGTACTTCTCCGCTGCTTCGCGGGAAAGAACAAGAGCGCGGTTCAGGTGCTCACAGCATTGGTATACCGGATAAAAACCGATTTCCTTCCGGACCGCTTCCACGCCCGCATAAATTTGCGCAGCCGTTTCCACAGTACCCGAAGTTCCGATCCGGTGCCCCAGCACTTCGCTC
Organism: Paenibacillus glycanilyticus; assembly: GCF_030161375.1. GTDB lineage: Bacteria > Bacillota > Bacilli > Paenibacillales > Paenibacillaceae > Pristimantibacillus > Pristimantibacillus glycanilyticus_B. The sequence goes on along the minus strand of NZ_BSSQ01000017.1, from coordinate 40,077 downwards.
GTGCTTGTGCCGATAACCAGCAATTGGCCGGCCCTCAGCCCCGCGACGGAAGCTAGCTCCCGCACGATGGTCTCCACATCAACTGAAATTGAATTTTCGAGATTGCTCATGCTGCACCTCCTACAAAGTTAAGCATTTGCTTCAAGCCTAAGGATGTACGGTATACTGCTGCTCGATCTGATTGACTTTCCGAACGCGTCCCACATGGCGCTCGCCGCCAGAGAACGGCGTATCGAGCCAAATGCGGACAATCTCCTGCGCAACTCCAGGGCCGATAATACGCTCGCCCATCGCAAGCACGTTTGTATCGTTATGCTCGCGAGTCGCTTGCGCCGAGAACATATCATGAACCAGGGCGCAACGAATGCCGGGCACTTTATTGGCAGCGATCGACATGCCGATCCCCGTACCGCATATCAAAATGCCGCGGTCCGCTTGGCCGCTCGCCACTTTGTCCGCAACAGGCAACGCGTAGTCGGGGTAGTCCACCGATTGACTGCAGTCGCAGCCCAAATCTTCAATTTCATGACCAAGAGTTAAAAGGAACGGAACGATTTCATCTTTCAAACGGTAACCCGCATGATCAGCGCCAATGGCAATCTTCAATGCAAAACCCTCCTGCAATTTGTCGAATCATACGGACTTATTATACCTAAATTCCGCTTAAAAGACGAAAAAAGAGCAAGACATGCTTAACATAAGCATGCTGCTCTTTGCCCAGGCGACCGGCCGTATGTTCCGATGCTCCACCGTGGTTACCCACTTCCGTCGCCAGTTACATCGGAAACCGTCTTTAATTACCTTCATGATAGCTTATTCAATCTTGAAAATCAATCGTCTAAATCGATGAATCGAGCCCAATTCAGGCATGGAATTTCATCCCTTTTGAAGGATGCCAACCAACGCTTTCAAGCTCTCTTCAATCTCCGCCGCGCAGCTCTCGTACATGCCAAGCGTCCCGCCAAACGGGTCGGCGATATCGAAGCTTGGAATACGCCGTTCCAGCTCCAGAAGCCGGGTTCGTTCTTCCGAGGACAACCGTTGTCCTAGCGCCTGCTTCATATGCATCTCCGAATATAGCCGCTCCAGCTCTTCAATATCCGCTTGAACAGCCGTATCCTGATTCACGTATTCCTTAAGGGTGAAAGCTTTGTCGACCGCTTCGGGAAAATAGTTAAGCAGGCCTCTTTTGTGCGATGCCGTCATCGTCAGAATCAAATCCGCCCATGCTACGGCCTCTCCGCTTAACGCCCGCGATGAACCTTGGTGGTTCACTGATTTGCCGCGCAGCGTCGAAAGCGCATGCGTTGAAATCGGCAATCCGTCTATCGTGGACACTCCCGCGGAACGAACCTCCAGCGGAATGCCTTGCTGCTTCGCCATCGCCCTCAGCATAGCTTCCGCCATTGGAGAGCGGCATGTATTCCCGGTACAAACAAACAAGATGCGAGTCATGCTGCAATCCCCTTTCCAGTCGCTGAAGTTGTCGTTGTTCTAGAATATAAATAAAAGTCCAAAAATGAGCAAGATCGCCCCGCCCAGCGCTTCGCCAAAACCACCCAGGTTCTGGCTGACCCTGCGCCCGAGCAGCAGTCCCAATACCGACATCAGGCCGCCGAAAAAACCGAATAGCAGTACGGTCAGCACAATATCAGCCTTGAACATGCCCAGGGTCACGCCAACGGAAAAGGAATCGATGCTGACGCTAAACGCAAACAAAAACGTTCCGACCGAAGAGCGGTAATCTATCGTTTGGGCAGCTTCTCCTCTTAATGAATTGTAGATCATATGCCCGCCAAGCAGGAGCAGCAGTACGCCTGCCGCCATCGTCGCAACATGGCCAAGCAGTCCGCTGACAAAATGGCCCGCATACATGCCGGCAAGCGGCATGATCACATGAAATACCGCAATGACGGTGCTTAGGCGCAGCACATCCCGCAGCCGAATCCCTTTTAATCCAATTCCGATCCCTAATGAAAAAGCATCCATACCGAGCGCAACCGCCATAATGAGCAGTGTCGCGAATTGTCCGGCATGCATTGTTGCATCAGTCACGCTAGATCGCCCCCATGTCCACATCCATTCCTAACCAACATATGCGGACAAGGGGACAAACATACTACTCTAAACCCGGACGCTTTGATGGCCCGCGGCTTTCGCCAGACGGTTCATCAACGCAAGGCCAATTCCTTCCTCCGAGCAGCCTTCCGCCCATATAAGCTGCACGCCTTCGGCATCAAACTGGCGAAGCGCGGCGTAAAGACTATGCGCGGCCTGCTCCAGATGCCGCTCGCTGCCGGAAGCAAGGACGACGTCCGCATGATAGGCATCGGTTCTTTCGTCGAAGGTCAAGACGCCTGTTCTTACGTTAAGCGGCGCAGCCCGGTCAATCTGCTCCTGGATATACCGGACAACAGCTTCCGGATCGTCGCCCTGAACAATCGTAAGATCGCCTTTTGGAGCATAATGCGTATATTTCATCCCCGGCGAACGAGGGGCTTCCGCGGTATCGGCTTTCGTGCCGGAAGGCGCGTCGATGCGGGCTTCCGGCACCGCAGCTTGAAGCTGCTCCGCCGTTATGCCGCCCGGGCGCAATATCCGAATCGTATCCGAGTCTGAAAGCTCGATTACCGTGGACTCCAGACCCACCCCGGTAGCTCCGCCGTCTACGACGCCGCTGATTTTACCGTCCAGATCCTCCAGCACATGCCCCGCAAGCGTAGGACTCGGACGGCCCGAACGATTGGCGCTTGGCGCGGCAACCGGGCAGCCGGACTGGCGAATGAGGGCCAAAGCCGCCGGGTGATCGGGCATTCGCACTCCGACGGTGGACAGCCCTGCGGTCACAAGCGGCGATACGGCGTCTGGGCGAACCGGCAGGACGATCGTAAGCGGCCCGGGCCATAACTGCTTCATCAACCGCCGCGCCAACTCCGGATAAGGCAGTACCAGCTCTTCGAGCTGCCGTTCCTCCGCAATATGCACGATCAGCGGATTATCGGATGGACGGCCTTTTGCTTGGAAAATCCCTTCTACCGCTTTGGTGTTGCGGGCATCCGCGCCTAAACCGTACACCGTTTCCGTTGGAAACGCGACAAGCTCGCCTTCATGCAGAAGCGCTGCCGCTTCCGCCAATTGCCCGGCAAGCACGTCGGCACCCGCTTCCGCCGCAACCCGCCAAACCTTCGTTGTTCTCATCTCTATCGTTCAATCCCTGCTATTAAAAGTTCAACTAACTGCCCCCATTATAGCATAAGCGGCTTTAATTGCGGAGCGGCTTACCTTCGGCCCGCATGCTTGATGCCGGGGGAAGGTAAGCCGCTATTTTAGAACAAGCTTTTCAGCCAGTTGATGAATTGTTGAATGATTTCCCACAGGAAAAACTTCGCTTCCGGAGCTTCGCCTTGCTTGCCGTTATCTTGTTGCGCGGAAGTTTCGGATTTATGGTCAGCCGCTTTGTCGGCTTTAATTGTATCTTTATTGCCTGCTTTATCGGCGGAAGCTGTTTTTACCGTCCCCGCGTTTGCTTGAGCTTGAGCCGCTTCCGCGTCCGGATCTTCTACAGCTGCCGCTGCTTCGCCGGTTGCCGCGTCGATGAAGCAAAGCGGAGGAAATAATACGCACCACCAGTTTTGGCCTTGGCCTTCGCCCAGCGTAACAAGAAGAGCTTCGTAATTGCCGGCAGGGTATACTTCGTTGCTGTACATTTTGGTCGGGAACGGAACCATGCCGAGTTCCGCCTTGTACGAATAGTCAAATCCGCGGCTTGCCAGTACATCGGCTACAATGCTCTCAATCTCACCCATATGGTCACGCACCGTTTGGCGCGCTTCTTCAATCGTTTGCGGGCCGGTTACCCAGTTGTCCATCGCTTTGACAATGGCATCGCGAACAACGCGTTTCACCGCTTGGTCGGCAGGGGCATCCGAGTTGGCCAAAATGCGAAGGCGAATCGATTCTTGCGGGATAACAGTCTCTACCATAGCCGCATCCGTACGTTGCTGCTCCCAGCTCATAACCAGAACAAACAATACAATAACCAACAAAGCATAAGATTTACGGAAATAAAATCGGGAATGAGTGCGGTTCATACTAACACAAGCTCCTCTCGCGCACCCGTCGGTGCATCAGCTTGCGTTCCGGAACGTATCTATCCGTCATTATGTCCGCGTTCCCGGCTCTATAAACCTATTAGAAAAAATGAAAATAATAGAGTAGTTTTCATGAAGGGGAGGGGGAAATGTGGATAGATAACTGAATAAGTTGGAATTCGCGTTATTCACATGTGGATAACGCGAAAAGGTTGATGAGTGGCTGAATAAGCCGGTAGTTTCGCGTTATTTGCGAACGGATGCAGGGGATATGTGTATAGGTTGCTGAATAAGTCGCGGGTTCCGCGTAATTGCATGTGGATGGAAGAGCAGGGTGGTGTCCGAGGAGTAAAAGGGAGCAAAAAAATCCCCCTGCTTGGTTTATGCAAGCAGGGGGATTTGGGGACAAGCGGCGTTAGTTGCCGCTTGTCCGGACTGCGATGACATGGCGTTCAATGCCGCCATAATCGGTGATGATGCGGATGTCGTCCCATTCGCCGACATCCCTCAGTAGCGCGGCTACGTCTTGGGCTTGGCCCATGCCAAGCTCAAAGGCGACAATCCGCGGCAGCTGCGCAAGCGACGGCAGCTGCTCCACCATGCGGCGGTACGGATCCAGTCCGTCCGCCCCGCCGTCCAGCGCGAGGCGCGGCTCGTAATCCCGAACCTCGGGCTGGAGGCCCGCAAGATCATCCGCCGGAATATACGGCGGATTGGACACAAGCACGTCGATGCGGATAGTATCTTCCGCATCGCCTGCCCCTGCGGCGCCGCGCTTCGCAAACGGCGCCAGCAGGTCGCCCTGCACGAATGCCATGCGCTCCGCCGCCTCATGGCGGGCCGCATTCGTGCGGGCGACAGCTAGCGCGTCCGGCGACAGATCGGACGCGCTCACGCGCCAGCGCGGACGCTGCGAAGCCAGCGTCACGCCGATGGCGCCGGTGCCGGTGCCGACGTCAACCACCGTCGGCACAACGGCCCCCTCAGGCGGCCATAACTTGTCGGCCGCCTCAAGCACGGCCTCGACGAGCAGCTCCGTCTCCGGCCGCGGAATAAGCGTAGCCGGCGTTACCGTAAACGGCCGGCCGTAGAACCATTCCTCGCCGATGATATACTGCACCGGCTCGCCCGCCGCCTTGCGGCGGATCAGCTCCACCCATTCCGCGGCATGAGCCGCCGGAAAGGGGTCGCCATAATCGCGCAGCATCGCCATTCGGTCGATGCCCAGCACATGCATAAGCAGCCGCTCCACATTGGATCGCGGCTCCATCACGCCAAGCCCCGCCAAAAACGAAGAAGCCTGCATGCAGGCTTCTCTAATTGAATACGAAGGCGCAAAAAACGCCGGTTCGTCTTTATACTCGCTCATCTCTCTAGCGTCCCTTCTTCGAAGGTTACCTATTAATTCAATTCTCTTTCCATCAAGTCCGCTTGCTCGGCAATCGTCAAGGACGATACGATCTCCGCGATATCACCGTTCATGACCGAATCCAGCTTATGCAGCGTCAGACCGATACGGTGGTCCGTTACGCGGCTTTGCGGGAAGTTATACGTACGAATCCGCTCGCTTCGGTCGCCGGTACCAACCTTGGACTTGCGCTCGCCAGCATATTTCGCCTCTTCTTCTTGACGGCGAATATCATAAATGCGGGCACGAAGAACCTGAAGCGCCTTCGCTTTGTTTTCATTTTGCGATTTGCCGTCTTGGCAAGTCGCCATGATGCCGGTTGGAACGTGAAGGACACGAACCGCCGACTTCGTTGTATTAACGGACTGTCCGCCAGCACCGCTCGAGCAGAACGTATCAATCCGAATGTCCTTATCCAAAATCTCGATTTCAACCTCTTCAACCTCCGGCATAACCGATACCGTCGAAGTCGAAGTATGAATACGGCCGCCCGATTCCGTTACCGGAATACGTTGAACGCGGTGCGCGCCGCTCTCGAACTTCAGCTTGCTGTACGCGCCTTTGCCGTTGATCATGAAGATAACCTCTTTGAAGCCGCCAAGGTCATTCTCGTTAAAGTCCATAAGTTCCGTGCGCCAGCCCTGCGCGTCTGCGAACTTCGTATACATCCGATACAGCTCGTAAGCGAACAACGCCGCCTCGTCGCCGCCCGCGGCACCGCGGATCTCAACGATAACGTTCTTATCGTCGTTAGGGTCCTTCGGCAACAGCAGGATACGAATCTTATCATCCAATTCTTCCTTGCGCGCGGACAGCTCGTCGATCTCCATCTTAACCATTTCGCGCATTTCGTCGTCGAGCTTCTCGCCTTGCATGATCTTCGCATCGTCAAGTTGCTCCGACACTTGCTTATATTCTGTGAAGGCTTCATAAGCCTCTTGTAAATCCGATTGCTCCTTGGAATATTCCCGCAGGCGCTTCGGATCACTAGCTACATCCGGATCGCACAACAGTTCACTTAACTTCTCGTAACGGTCTGCGAGCGCTTGTAAACGGTCCAACACAATGATTCACCTCTATAATTCCCTTTTTAGTAAGACCTATTATAGCACATAAGACCCGTTTTTTCGACTGGTGTATTTGCCTAACTGCTTAGAAAGGGGCTCCGCGATTTCCCTATGGAAAACGGAGCCCCTTCATCACATTTATTTCTTGTTTTTTCTAGCTGCCAGCACAACGGCAACCGCGCCAAGCACAACCGCGATAATGGACAAGGTCAACGGGAGAACCGAATCCGAATCGGAGTCTTTCGATTCCTCGGCCGCAGCGGCTGCGCCATGGCCATCGCCTTCGGCTGCCGCCGCCGTTACCGCCGTAACGGAAGCCGGCTTATCCGAGCCGTCTGCTCCAACCCACTCTACAACCTGGTTGTCGCTGTAGGTTTGGTAAGCTTTCCATACGAGTTGCGTAGCGTCTTCGTTCACCTTACCGCTCATGCGGAAATCCGTGAATTCCGTTTCGCTAAGACCGCCGCCGTCGGCAGCCGTCCAAGTAATGCCCGTTACAACGCCGTTTGCGTCCTTCTCAAGCTCGCTGGTCCAGCCAACCTTAGGCTCTACGCGGGAGATCGCCGCACCGTCGGCAACCTTAACTTGAACTTTAACCGTCTTGACGCCTTTTTCTTCGCTTGGCACCCGCACGGCGAACACCTGGTACGAATTAGCCGGAACGCTCGGCGGCTGTACCGTTACATGGGCGCTTGCCACGCCGGCAAACATCATCAGGCACGCCGCCAAGGAAGCAGCAACCATCCATTTTTTTATCTGTCTCATATCCATCTCCCTTTCGGATCCTAGCGCCATATCACGCTTCTTTTGTCATGAGTATATAACCCACGCCCCGCGTTTGACATGACTCGAAAGGGCTACCCGGATATGACTATTATGTGTCCAGCCTCTTTAATAATTCCGGAATGCCGTTTCCCGCACGATTTCATTATCGTCTTGGTCCATCACGCGGATTTCCGCCGTCCATTTGGACGCGTAAGGCAGGAACGGACCCGTCGCTTCATAAGCCGCGCGCAAATAACCCGGGAAGGAATCGTTTGGCCCGTCATCCTTCTGCACAAGCGGAATATCGATCGGCGCATCTTGCTTGCTGCTTGAACGCAGACGGAGAATAACGGACTTAGGCGCACCGGCCGCCTCCGGCAGCCACACCTGAAGCGAAATCGTATTGTCTCCGCCAGGCACGTTTGGCGATACGTTAAGCGTCACATGCATATCCTCGCCCATTTGGTGGAAGTTGTACGGCTCGTTTGGCGGCAGCGGACTCATATAAGAGAACACCGCGGCAATCGCGACGATACAAGCCATAAGAATGGCATCCGCCTTGAGCAGCGTTCCGGCAGGGAAGCCGTTTTTCTTCATCCGAAGGCGAAGCAGCGTCCCTGTCACAAGCACGGCGACTACAAGAGCTGTTTTAACCGTCAATAGCCCGCCCCACGTGGTCAGCCACAAATACGACAGCTTCGGCAGGAACAGCAAGGTCATCAGAACCCCGCTCACAACAAGCACGACTAGCGAAATCAGCGCCCCTCGCGAAAAAACAGCGCCAAATCGTCCCGCTTCCTTCCTATCCGCGTACCAGACATACAGAAGAACGGCCAGACCGCCAGCCCAGACTGCGCCCGCAAGCAGATGAATAAAGTCAAAAGCAATCGTTAGAACCTTCTGGTCATTCGCCGCGGCATGCCCGATCAGACTCTCCACGCCAAGCAGCAGGACCACCCATAAGAGACGGGCAAACTTCTCCTTGAATCGAACGGCTATAAAACCAAGCAATACCAGAACAATAAGCTCAAGCCAAGCCCGTCCGGTTGACGTATCGGTAAACAGATTGCCCCACGCCGATAAAGGCTGGCCTTTCATCAGGCTGTTCGCCTGGAGGAAAATGTGAAGCAACACCGTGATCAGCAGCGCCCGCATCCCAATTAAGGATAACCGCGTAAAGGCCGATTGCAGGGAAACGCTTGGCTGCCGCACGATAACGGACCATAAAGCTACGCCGGTTGCCAGCAGCAGCGCGGCGTAATAAAGAATACGAACCGCATACAGCACGTTTTGCTGCATGCCCGAGTTAGAGTTCGTCTCGGTAGCAAAAGTCGCCGCGTCCTTCCAGTTCGGAGGGTTGCCTACGACAAACACATAAGAACCGCTGACCGGATGGCCGTCTTCCGATATAACATGGTAGGAGACCGTATAGACGCCATCTCCCAGCGTCGGCAACGGCACTTTTAAGGCCGTTCCGCCATCCTCAAGCACGGCATCCTCCGTTTTTATTTTATTCGACTGGGAATCAACCACTTCCATAGAACCCGCGCCAGGTTCAACCGCTTCATTGAAATGCAGTTCGACAAAAGGCGGGGACTGGTCCAGCTTCGAGTTAGCCGCCGGAACCGTCTTCTCCAGCGTCGCATGCGCAAAAGCCTGCGGGGCAAACGCAAGCATCATTAAGGCCAGCAGCAGACCCGCTGCCCACATCCGTTTGGATAAAGTATGTAAGTTTACTGTCATAACACCATACTCCTATTCTTTAGCTTCCCTCCAATTGTACGCCTGTCTGCTACTGCGCACATGACTCTTTAGAGCTAGACGAAGGCAGAGGGCAGCTTACATGAGAATGCAACAAAACGGTATTGCTCGCCCGCAGGGGGAACAATACCGTTATTTAAGCTGCTATTAGACGTTGAAACGGAAGTGCATAACGTCGCCGTCCTGCACGACATATTCCTTGCCTTCGAGGCGAAGTTGGCCTCTTTCTTTCGCTACGTTCATCGTACCGGCAGCAGCCAGATCTTCGAACGATACAACCTCGGCACGGATGAAGCCGCGCTCGAAGTCCGTATGAATAACGCCCGCCGCTTGCGGAGCTTTCATACCTTTGCGGATCGTCCAGGCACGAACCTCTTGCACGCCGGCCGTGAAGTACGTGTACAAGCCAAGCAGCTTGTAAGCCGCATTGATCAGACGATTCAAGCCGGATTCCTGAAGACCAAGCTCTTCAAGGAACATCGCTTTGTCATCGCCCTCAAGCTCCGCAATCTCTTCTTCCACTTTCGCGCTGATTGGCACTACTTGCGCGCCTTCAGCCGCAGCGAATTCGCGAACCACTTGTACGTATTTGTTATTATCCGTATCGGCAACTTCCGACTCGGCCACGTTGGCTGCATACAGAACCGGCTTCATCGTGAGCAGATGAAGATCGCGGATAATAAGTTTCTCGTCATCGGACAGCTCTACGCTGCGCGCAGGCTGATCGTTGTACAAAGCTTCCTTTACGCGTTCGAGCACTTCAACCTCTTGGGCGATTTTTTTGTCGCCGCCTTTTAGGTTTTTGCGGGAACGGTCGATTTTTTTCTCCACGGAGTCGATGTCCGCCAGAATCAGCTCCAGGTTGATCGTTTGGATATCGCCGAGCGGATCGATTTTGCCGTTCACGTGCGTAATGTTCTCGTCTTCGAAGCAGCGAACAACATGCACAATCGCGTCAACTTCGCGAATATGCGCGAGGAACTTGTTGCCAAGGCCTTCGCCTTTGCTTGCGCCCGCCACAAGACCCGCGATGTCCACGAATTCAAAAGCCGTCGGAACCGTCTTGTTCGGTTGCACGAGCTCAGTCAGTTTGTCCAGACGGTAGTCCGGCACTTCTACGACGCCCACGTTCGGGTCAATCGTACAGAATGGATAGTTCGCGGATTCCGCGCCTGCTTGCGTTATTGCATTAAATAAAGTGGACTTGCCGACGTTTGGCAAACCCACGACACCAGCTTTCAAAGCCATGAAATAAGACACCCCATTTTCCGAAGTAACAATCTCACGTCATTATACCCGATGGCCGCTTACAATAAAAGCCCTGTACAATGAAGTCTGTTCTTCCAAAAATGGGGCAATAACCGCCATTCAACCCGATTTTTTGCGGCATACCGCAATGACGTACATCGGATCGCAGCTTTTGAACTTGGATAGCGGCAGCGGTTCATGCCCATCCGCCTTCAGCAGATGCTGCTCTGCTCTTCCTAACGGCAGCCCCGTCTTTTCCCGCAGCCAGTTCAGTGACAGCAGCCTCGAGTCGTCCACCGGATTTTGCCCGAACATCGCTTCGATATCGTAGCAGGCCAGCAATTCGCCAACAAGCTCCGACGTGCGGTATTCAAACCGGTGATATTCATTAAAAGGCTGCTCTTCGAAGTACAGCGGCGGATTTGTAACGGAGCGGTTAGGCGTCGATACGATAAAGAGACCGCCCGGTTTAAGCACGCGGGCCGACTCCTTGATCCAAGCAGACCCTGCCTCCACATGCTCGATGGTCTCGAAAGAAACGACCGCGTCAAACGATTCGTCGGCAAACGGAAGCGCCAGCACGTCGCCAGCAGCGAAACGGATACCCTCTCCGCCGTAGTCGCGTTCCGCAAGCCTGACGGATGTTGCGTCTACGTCCACGCCTATAACTTCAGCAGCGCCTGAGCGCTTAAGCAGCGCCGAACCATACCCCGCTCCGCAGGCCGCATCGAGCACCTTGAGCCCCCTGGCATACCGGCAAGCCAGTTCATAGCGATGCATGTGTTCCTCATAGACATCGGAATATTGCTCTTTGACCTGCTTGTTGATGACAAGCCGTTCGCCGCTGAACCGGACGTCGTTTTGTTCTTTCAGCAACGGATCCGGAGCTGGCAGCGCGAGCTCCTCGGTCATGGCTGCTACGGCCGTAAGTTCGTCTCCGCCTACAGCGGCAACAGTAGATTGCAAAGCACCGCTATCCTCTATTAACTCTGGTTGCGCGCGGCCGTTAATCCCAAGCGTAATAATCCCGTTAGCGGTCATACGGCCCTTTACCGGATTGTTTCCGCTCGCCATCCGTTCCAGAAAGCCGAAGTCCTCGGCGCTAATGTCGCTGCCGGGACGTCCGTCTTTGCCGTCATCCAGCAGAAGGGTAGATATATAGGAGAATCCCGCATCGGCATACAGCATTCTCACCTGTTCAATGGAATAGAGAAACCCCGCCTGATGCTGGGCATGCCCGTTATCCGGCTGCAAATACCGCAGCATAAACGGGTAGTAATGCCGGTTCAGGAATGTCCCGATCAGCCAACCGCCGGGTTTCAGCAGCCGCTTCAGCTTGAGCATCGCTTCAGGCGTTCCGCACATATGCGCGTCTCCAACGAGGATCCCGTCAAACGTTCCCGCTTCAAATCCCCATTGTTCCGGAGATTCGGACTCAAACACCTGAATGCCGACCGCAGCGGCAACCTTGGCGGCTTGCTCGTTCCTTTCAACCCCGTACAACGCCGCGGCCGGAAAATCGTGCTTCAAACGAAGCAGCGTTGCCCCGCAGCCGCAGCCGATGTTCATAAAGGCTTTATTTCCCGTACCGCCGCCAGACGTTGCCGATTCCTGCTCGAGCAGCCCCAGCATTTCCGCTTGCATCGTCAGCGCTTCGGAAGATGTAAACCCCCATTTGTCGCGGAATAGTTGATTATTGCGGGCAAACAGCTGCAAATACATGGCCGTATCGGCCCGGAAGCTTACGCTGCCGTAATGATGAATAAACGTATCCCGGCAGAGCATCAGCTTATAGCCGAGGAGACGCAGCCGCAGCGACAAATCGTCGTCTTCATAATTGCCGATGCCAAACCGTTCATCCATCCCGCCGGCCGTCTCATAAGCTTCCCGGCGGATGAGCATGCAAAAGCCGATGAGCTTCAGCCGCTCCTCCCGCGGGCGGTTCCCCGCTGATTGCCGAACCGATTCGGAGAACAGGTCGAGCTCCTCCACCGTTGTGTAATGACTTGGAATTTGCGTCCAGTAGTGGGCAGAGTTGGTTACTGGACCAACCGCTCCAATAGCAGGATCGCTAAGCAAATGCCGCTGCAAGCTGTCCAGCCAGCCCGGCGTCACGATGGTATCGTTGTTGAGCAGCAATATGAAATCGCCGTTAGCCGCGGCCGCCCCTTGATTGCAGCCTTTCGGGAATCCGGCATTATAACCGTTCTCGATCAGATGAATGTCCGGTTCTGCTTTCGCCCATTCGGGCGTCCCGTCTTCGGATCCGTTATCCACAAGAATAAGCTCGTAACTGCCCGCAGCCGTATGCCGCCTAATGCTCTCCACGCATGATCTTGTATAATCCAGACCGTCTTTGGCCACCAGAACAATACTCGTAAGCACTTCTTCTCCACCGCCCGGCACAATAGGTTCATGCCATCAGCATATGACAACAAAGCCCGGATCGTAAGCGCTGTTCGCCTACTCCGGGCCTCAAGTTATTTTTTGATAAAGGATAATCCGAACAAATAACCGGCAAGAACATTAATGATAGCTTCATTCTTATCGTCGAGAACAATCCGGATAAGCGATTCAACCGTACCGCTTGCATTCGTATATAGCTGACCGTAGCTAACGGCTGCCACATAATTCAGTACGACGAGGACAATTGAAAGCATTAGCGTAAACTGCGTTTCTCTGATCCGTATGCCAAACTCGCCTTTGCCGAGCATATGGAGGCTGGCCCCGAAAGCAAACGTTATGGAGAATAAAACAAATAAAAATTTGTCCGTCGTATCCGGGTCGCCGTTGCGTATCAATACTTCATTACTTGCGTAAACGACAAGCATGGTGAACAAAAGAAACAGAATGAACACCACATACTTGTATACTGCCGCCTTCTTAACCATTTTCTACACCCCTTATGCCGTATACCGCGATTGCATGCCAAACACTCCCCGCGCCCATACTAACAAGGACGTGAGGGAGGTGACACTTACACGATGGAAAATAAAAGCCACAAAGGCAATTATAAAGGGACAACGGCCATGAAGGCAAAGAACCAAGATATGGCATTCGTGAACGATACGATTGAAGACGCCAAATCCGTGACCAACTTCTCCCCCAACAACAAAAAATCGGACTAATCTCGCGAGCAAAAGCCCCCGAGGGGCAACTGCCGTCTTAGCAAAAAGACAGCAGCTGCCGAATCGGGGGCTTCTTATTGGCCATTGCTCTAATTGCGCAGCGGAGCTTCCTGCAGCTCGGCTCTTGTTTGAAGGAAGCGGAAGAAAGCTACGGAGGCTTCCGCCCTCGACACTTGCTTGGCCGGCAGGAAGTTGCCGTTTTGCAGCGTCATGATCTTGAGGCCTACAACGATAGCCGCTTGGCCTTTTTTGTCCATCTTGCCGGCATCCTTGAAGTTGATATTAAACAGATTCTCATAACCGGCGAGCGAGTTATAGCCAAGAGCGCGTACGATCAGCTCCGCCATCTCTTCCCTGTCGACTTTGCCGTCCGGGTTAAACGAACCGTCGCCGATATCGATCAGATTCTGCTGAAGCGCGCTTTCGACGTACACATAATATTGGTTTTTCGAGCCAACATCGTCAAACGAAGCGGAAGTAGCCGTATCGGCGGCACCTTCGTACAGAATCGGCGAACGGCCGCTGTTCATGGCCAGCACGAGCATCTTGATCAGCTCGCCGCGGGTTACGATTTCGTTCGGGCGGACTTTGCCGTCCTTCACGTCAAGCGCTTTGTAAGCTACCATCAACTCCAGCTGGCGCTGTGCCCAGTGACCGTCAATATCCGTTGCTTTTGGTTTTTCCAGCTGGGTTACGTCGCCGCTCTCACGACTCTTCCAGTCGCCGGATTGCGCATCCAGGAAGATGGACTCGTCAAGCTGGCGCGGTACAAGGCGGTAGATCAGCTGAGCCGTTGTGTTTGTATCGAGCTCCGAAGCTTTGAGTTCGCCCGCGGCCAGGAGCGTTCTATATTTCTCTACCGGGATCGGCTGACCCTGATACACATAATTCGGCACCAGATAATAAGTCAGCTCGGTCCTGTAATAAGTCATCCATTTGTCAATCGCTTGCGCCGGCGTAATCACTTTTGGCGATGTCGCCGGGTATTTATACGGGTTAATGCTGGCGTCATAATTGCGCAGCTCGCCCGTATTTGCGTCAATGGATACGTTGACGTTATCGTATTCCGCTGTCGCGCCGTTAATCTTATGCACGAAATTGAAATAATACGAATCAATGTACTGGACTTTGTCCGGATCATATTGCGACTTATCCCGCTTCACCAGATAGAGCTCATCGGCGATCCAAGGCAGCTGCTTCTTCACCGCTTCTACCGCTTTCGCTTCCGCTTGCTCATAAGAGACGGCCGGTTTGGCGTTAACGGCCTGGCCGTTGTACTGATAGCTATAGAAGCTGCTGATGACGCCGGTCCGGCTGTTGATCGATGCCGATGCCGAACCTACGCTATCTTTGCCGTTTTTGAGCTCCCAATCCAATCGCCAGTTTGCCGTAGTTTCCCCAGTGGAGTCATCGGTGTTCTCGTAATAGCTGGAACTGTTGAATACCGCATTCGCCGGAAGCGGGAACGCGGCCAGGACCGCTTTTTTCGCTTGCTCCTCCGTCAGATTGACTGCCGCAGGCGCCTCGCCCAGCGGTTTATCCGCAAGCGGCGTCTCCGACACCATATCCGGATTAATGTAGCCGTTTTGCACCTCTTTGCCGGTTACCGCATCAATGGCGAAAGCGCCCATATCATAGCTGAGTACCGGCTTGCGCGGTCCTTGCCCGTTATACGGAATGATGTATTTGAGCTCGGGTTTGGCCTGCTCAATGAGGTTTTTCTTCGCCTCATCGGCAGTTAGCTTCGCCTCTGCCTTCGGGAACGTAATCGTATCGTCCCATTGCAGCGAGTAGCTGAGCACATGGCCTTCGCTGTCCACATCAAGCTGAATGTAGTTATCTACATACGGAATATCATTAACGATCCGGTCGAACCGCAGCGTATGGCGTACTTCGCCCGTCAGAGGAGGCAGCTGCTGCGCGCCGTATTCCGGATTGAATTTCACCTGGTCCTTATAAGTTGGGGCCACGTTCGACAAGAAGGCATAAGCAATTTTTTGCGCGGCCTCGCGCTCAACTTTCAGCGGGTAAGTAGGCTTCGCGTTTGGGTTGTCCAGGTAAGTACTGTAATTCAGAAGCTGGCCGTTGTCCGCGTTCAGGCCGACATAGATGCTGCCCTTTGTTTTGTTGTTCACTTTATACACGAAATCCAGCGACCATGCGCTGCGTTTGCCGCCTGCCAGCATATCTGCCGAGAGCGATGCGCCCTGCAGCTTATACTCCTTCGGAATGCTCACCAATTGCCGGGCAAGCGATTCGGCTTTCTCCTTCGATACCTTTACGTCAACAGGCACTTCGGCGCTGCCGCCAGATGCTGCCGCATCTCCTGTTGCAGAGACAGCGGAAACCGCCGGCGTGGTAGCGCTTTCGGCAAAAGCCGCTGCGGGCAAGCTGCTTGTCAGCATAACGGTAGCCGCCAGGACAGCCAGCTTCTTACGATGATTCTTCACCATAACGAACCTCCCATGCTTTTCCATTCTTGTGAATCTGCTAAATAGACGCAGATGCCGCCCAGGAAGTTGCGCTCTGTCCAAATATTTCAATTTCACGTTTTGCGCTTCTCAACTATTCCTTAATCGACCCGAGCATAACGCCCTTTACGAAATACCTTTGCAGGAACGGATACAGCAGCAGGATCGGAACCGTCGCCACTATAATCGTGGCGTATTTGATCGTTTCCGTAATCAGGCCCTTATCAACGTCGGCTACGGAAGACATCATGGAGTCCGTACTGTTCGTAATGAGAATTTCCTGCAGCACCAGCTGCAGCGGATACAAGTCGCGGGTGCGCAAATAGATGAGCGCATCCATATAGGAGTTCCAGTGGCCAACGCCGTAGAACAAGGTCATTACCGCCATAATCGGCAAAGAGACCGGGATAAAGATACGGAACAGAATTTTAAAGTCGTTAGCCCCGTCGATCCGGGCCGACTCCTCCAGCGCCATCGGTATGCTGGCGAACGAAGTTCGCATGACAAGCAGATTCCAGGTGCTGATCGCAGAAGGCAATATCATCGCCCATCTATTGTCGAGCAGCCCTAGGTTTTTCATGTTCAAGTAAGTCGGGATCAGTCCTCCCGAGAAAAACATCGTAAACACGATTCCGAACATAACCGGACCAATGAGCTTCACCCCCCGGCGCGACAAGGCGTAAGCGGCAAAACTCGTCATCGCCAAGTTTAAAGCGGTACCTCCAACCACATAGATAAGCGTATTGAAGTAGCCGATTGAGATCATTGGATTCTCGAACACAAGCTTATAGGATTCGAGACTGAACCCGGTTGGGGCAAGCAACAACCCGCGATGCTGAATCAAATCGGCGGGATTGCTAAACGAAGCAAACAGGACATACAGGAACGGATATAACGTAATGACGACCAATATGAGCATCAGCAGCGTATTCGCAACGTCGAATACCTGCTCTCTGATTGGAACCCGAGGCTTCAAAGCCGCCTCACCTCCTCTAATGAATCTACCATAAGCTTGTATTGTTGATTTTACGGCTGAATTTGTTCGCCGCGACAAGCAGAATGAAATTCAGAATGTTATTAAATAAACCGATGGCGGCAGAGAAGCCATAGTCCATCTGCAGCAGACCTCTCCGGTACACGAACGTGGAGATGACGTCCGCCGTCTCATAAGTTGTCGAATTGTACAGAAGGAGAATCTTCTCCATGCTGCCGCCCGCCATCAACGTACCAAAGCGGAGGATCAGCATAATCATGATGGTAGGCATAATGCCCGGGACGGTAATATGCCAGATTTGCCGGAACCTTCCCGCACCGTCCGATTTGGCGGCTTCGTACAAGCTTGGATCTATGCCGGAGATGGCGGCCAAGTAAATAATCGAACCCCAGCCTACCCCCTGCCAGATGCCCGATGAGACATAAACGCTCCGGAACCATTCCGGCAGGATAAGGAACGACAACGGCTGAATGCCAAACAGCCCTGTCAGCTGATTAATGATGCCGTCGCTAGAGAGGAAATCAATCATCATCCCCGATACGACAACCACCGAGATGAAATGGGGCAGGTACGTAATGGACTGCACGATATTTTTAAAGTAACGGGACCGGATCTCGTTCAGCAGCAAAGCTAGAATAACGGGAGCCGGGAAGCCGAATACCAATTCATACAAGCTGATGAGAAGCGTGTTGCGGATAAGTCTCCAGAAATAATAGCTCTCGTAAAACGATTTGAAGTGGTCGAAGCCGACCCACGCGCTCCCCCAAATCCCTTTGGCGGGGGAGAAATCTTTGAAGGCGATTTGAAGTCCGTACATCGGCAAATACATAAACACGACGTAATAGACGACAACCGGCAAAAGCATGAGATAAATGTATTTATTGCGGGACCATTGCATTTTCAATTGCTGTACCTCCTCCAGGATGCAGGCGGACAATAAACGGGCTTGCTTGGCAACGCAGCGTATGCGCTCCCAAGAAGCCCGCCAGACCGGCATTGCCTACCGTTTCAGATAGCGGTCGTACGCCGCTTGTTCAATTTCCAGCGCTTCCTGAATGCCCATGCCTTGTATCGTTTTCACAAAATTATCGAAGCGGTCGAGCGGCTCCGTGCCCATGACGAACTTATCGAACATCTCGTCGCGGTAGGTGTTGACGTCCGCCATAATGGCCGCGAGCCTGCTGGATTCCTCATTAGTGAACGTAAGAGGAGGAAGCAGTCCGTCGTTGTCGACAGCCATCCAAGTATTAAGCGCCTCCTTCTGTTGAGGAAGCGAAGCATTCTGTTCCTGATAACGCTTATCCTGGACGAACGGACCGCCAAACGGCACCGCGTATTGACCAATAGCCGTCGCAAACGACATGCCGTCCGGATTTTTCATAATCTCGTCCGTATAGGTCGGGAATCCGTCTTTCATTTCGTAGCTCTTGCCTTCCACGCCAAAGTTGAACAGCATGTGGCCTTGCTCGCCGTATTTGAAATCAAGCCATTTCACCGTTTCCACGACATGCTTGTTATCTTTCGTAATGGCGGCGCCAACTCCGTTAAAGATCGGCTCGCGCTGGCCAAGCACCGGCTTGTCGCCTTTGTTCAAGGTCGGGTAAGGCGCGCCGGCTAAGTTGAACTTCGGATTTTTCGCTGCCATTGCCGTTGTATATTTGCCGATTCCGCCGCCTACGGCAAGTTCCGAGGC
Source organism: Paenibacillus glycanilyticus (assembly GCF_030161375.1). Lineage (GTDB taxonomy): Bacteria > Bacillota > Bacilli > Paenibacillales > Paenibacillaceae > Pristimantibacillus > Pristimantibacillus glycanilyticus_B. Next base: position 21,451 of record NZ_BSSQ01000017.1, on the reverse strand, counting down.
GCCAAGCAAATCGCCTGTCCATTTCGCATCCTTCTGTTTGCCGTCCGTGCCGGCATAGTCGCGGTCGATCAACCCTTCTTCATACCAGCTGCGCATCGTTTGGAGAAACTCCTTGTAAGCCGGCTGAACCGGACCAAACACAACCTTGCCGTCCTGCAGGTTGAAGCGGCCCGTCGTGCCCCATGCGTTCAGGAATACGTTGCTGAAGTTAAGCAGCGTATCCTTGGCGATCAGAAGAGGAATCTCGTCCGGCTTGCCGTTTCCGTTCGGGTCTTTTTCCTTGAATGCCCTAAGCACGGTATGCCATTCGTCGATGGTCGTCGGCATTTGCATGCCTACGGCATCAAGCCAATCCTGACGGATTGCGAGCCCTTGGTAAGTGCGAAGATAAGAATCGCTTCTGAGGAACGGGAACGCATAGATACGTCCGTCATCCGTCGATACATCCTTGCGGATATCCGGATTGTCCGCAAGTAGTTTTGACAGATTAGGCGCATATTTCTCGATATAATCGTTAAGCGGTATAATAACGCCGGCATTCATGGCGCCTACGCCGCCGCCGGGATAATCGCCCCAGCCCCACTCGATAATGTCCGGGTATTTGCCGGAGCTCATTAGAAGGTTGAACTGGTTTTTTTCCTGACCGACGGTTGGATGCTGGAAGTCGATATGAATACCCGTCAGCTTCTCCGTCTCCTTATAAGCGGCCATATCATTAAATGATTTCATTCCCGGAGCCGGATTGCCCGACATTTGTACAAAATCGGTCAGCGTCAGCGGCTCCGCTACAATCTTGCCGTCCGCGGGCGTCTCGGCTGCCCCTGCGTTGCCTGTGTTCTCCGGCGAAACGGCGGCTTCATTATTATTGGACTGGCTGCCGGAGCATGCCGACAATACAACGGTTAAAGCCGTAACCGCCGCGAGCGCAGCCGCCTTGCTTTTGTTGCTTCCGTACTTCATGCAATAAGTACCCCCTCGTCCTATTTGGCTCATAACGGCTTCTTGCCAGCCGCGTCTTCAGAGTAGCCTCCGGGAGCGGTTGTTGGGTATAGCCCGGTTGTTTGATCCATATGCAGACCGTAAGATTGGGGACAATCCGAATTTAAGATTGGCATTCCGTTTGTGCGTTTGCCCGGTATTGCCCCGGTGTAATCCCCTCGTATTTCTTGAAGAAACGGATAAAGCCGATATCGTTCGAATAACCAACGGCTCCGGCTATGTAGGCGATCGTATGGTCGGTTTCGGTCAGCAGGCGTTTCGCCTCCTGCAGCCGGATCTTTGCGATATGCTCCACGATCGTCTGACCGGTCGCTTTTTTGAAAAAGGAAGACAGATACGGCTGCGTTATGCCTAGCTCGTCCGCAATAAATCCAACGCTTAGCATGTTTTGTCCGTACCGCTCCCGAATGATTCCGTCAATCGCCTCGAGCATTCGGCTTCCCTGGTCGCTCCGCCCCGTTCTCCAAAGCCGGCACACATCACGGAAATCCTCCCGCAACCGTTCAAACGTAGCATGCTGATGCTGGAAGCTGTTTGGATATAAGATCAACAGCCTGGTTGTAAGATCGGGACCAACCTTTGGCGTGTTTTGGGCAATCCGGAACAAGGTCGACGACAGGTGCATAAGGAAATAAGAGCCTACCGGAGAGTCGCCCTCATAGCCGGTGATCTGATCGGCGTACAGGGCATCCAGTAACTGAATGGTCTTCTCTTCCTCGCCGGCCTTCACGTAATTGGTCAGCTGCTGCTCGATATCGAGCGGGTAATAATAAGCGGGCATCTGGCCGGATAGCTTCATGCCGCCATGATCATCGGTCTCCCTCTTGCGTTCGTTATCCAGCTGCTTCAGCGCATCGCGGAAAGCTTCCCCAATAGACTGAATATCGGAAGCGACAAAGCTGGTGCCGATGGTCAGCTTCATTCTGAAACGCTCCCGCAATATATCGCTTAGCCGCTGGCGGATATTCGCCAGTTCTTCGCCATGACACTCCCCGCTGATCTCCCTGAAGTTGATCAACAAAGCGATGCTTCCTTGATCAAGCTCCGTCGTAAATCCAATATGCCGCTCGTTTGCCAGCTCCGTTGCGATATTCGCAAGGACGAAATTAACCAGCATCCATTCCTTGTCGTCAACCTGCTCGCCTTCGCCCGGCATGCCGTTTATCTCCTCCGCCTCCACGAGCATCACCGCAAATTCCCCGGACGCGAATTGGACATTCATGAATTGCAACGAGTCCGGCCGCAGCTCATGCGGATCCGCATAACCCTTGATTAAGCGGTTGAGGAAATGGAGGCGTATAATTGGCGTCTGCTGGGACAACCTCGCTCTGAGCTCCGACTCGGTCAGCCTTGCGGACTGTATGGATGAACGAATCATCTCGTACTCGAATGGCCCATGTCTGCGCGATGCCGCTGCGCCTCCGGTTAAAGCGGATACCAGATCCCGGATGGGTCTGGAATTTCTAGACGCAAGATACACCGACACCACCGCACCTGAAAACGCTGCCAAAACAAATAATAACAACGCCCAGTTCCTGACTTTATTCACTTCCTTCAAGAAAACGCCGCGCGGTACCTCCAGCACGTATTTCCAATCGTACACTCTTGAAGCGGCATAGGAGACGACCGCGTCTTGTCCCGCGATGGCTGCCTCAAGCTTCCCTGCATCGCCTTTCATATCGGCATATCTAAAGGACAGCGTTCCCTCCGAACCCGTCGTTGAACTGATGATTCGGTCGGAAGAATCCACGATATGTATTTCTCCTTTGCCTGCCTTCGCGAGCGTTCCTAACATCTTGCTAAGCTGTTCCCCGTTGATCATGATAAATAGGGTAGCCGTCCGCTTGGACCGGTCAATCTTCGGGAGCGTCTGCATATAGGCGATAATATCGTTTCTTTCTCCTAACGGACCGGTGACCCGCATCCCCGGAATAAAGGAGCGGTAATGGTAACCGCTCTCGAATTGCTTGATCCAATCCTGCGCGCTCATGCCTTCAAAGCGGCTCACTTTGTCGAATAGGAACTCCGGCGTCGTCTTGACGCCTGGCCCAAGCATCGTGCCCGATTTGGGGAAATACATATAGAAATCGTAAATAAAAGGAGACAGCAGCTTGTAACGCTGCAAATCCTGAGCCATCTCGATCATGTCATACTGCTCCTGATCGGACATTTGCGCTGGTTGGCTCACCATCTGATAGAGCTTGGGATAGGTGGCGATTTGCTGCTCCAGCTGATCGATCATTTGAAATTGGCCGTCCGCCAGTTCTCTCAGCTGCCCAAGCATGGCGGAATTCGTCTGCTCCACGGAATGCTCCACGACTTCGTTAGCCCGCCAATAGAGCAGACTGCCGATTACAATAAACAATAGAAGAATAGCCATGTAAGACCAGAATAACGCGGACCATGCGCCCTTGAACCTTAGCATTTGAAATCGTCCTGCAATCCTTCTCATACCGTTTCCCTGCTTTCCTTCACCGATAGGCTAGTAACCCCAGAACTCAAGACATCTGGTTAGCGTAAGCTTCAGTATACCAATAATGAACTAACCCGGGCTTATCCATTCATTTGATCGGCTATCCGTTTATAAGATTCGGACCGTCCCCAAGCAAACAGGCGTACAACAATTTCTGTTGTACGCCTGGGCTTAGGTATAAGTCTTTCCGTTGCCGTTCTCAGCCATTAAGAGCCAAAGCTGCCGTCCACCGAAAACAGAACCGGATTAGCTTCTTTGCGTTTCGATGCCGCTATCCGTTTGTTCAGCTCTTCCAAATACGCATCTTCGTCCACGGGAAGCGTGACGGTCTCGCCAAGCCAGCTGGATAGATGCATCGCGTTGGATAAGCCAAGGCTATGAATGCCTTCTTCTCCTCCGGCAATCAGCGGTTCTCCGTGAAGCACGGCTCTTGCAAAAGACTTAATGACTCCAAGGTGTTGGCTGTTATCCCCTTCAACCGGCACAACGGATACCGTCACTTCCGGCCTCGAGAAGCCATCCTTGCTCCCGAAGCAAAATTCACGTTCGTTCTGGCTAAGCTTGTGCAGCGTTAAAGTATCGTTCTCGCATACCAGCTTGCCCATCTCCAGCGTGATCTCCAGACGGTTCGTTCCCGGCAGATCGGCGGTTGTCGTCACGAATACGCCCGTTGCGCCGTTAGCATATTCCATATAGGCCGTTACATCGTCCTCGACTTCAATATGATGCCATTTCCCTTCATGGCGGAAAGCGCGTACCTTCTCCGGCATCCCGCAGATCCATTGCAGCAGGTCGATATTGTGGGGACATTGGTTGATAAGCACGCCGCCGCCTTCTCCCGCCCAGGTTGCGCGCCAGCTGCCGGAATCGTAATACGCTTGCGATCTGTACCAGTCGGTAATAATCCAGTTGACCCGTTTCATCGCGCCAAGCTCACCGCCATTAACTAGCTCGTGCATTTTCCGGTACATCGGATTGGTCCGTTGGTTAAACATCATTCCGAACACCAAGCCGCTGCCTTGCGCTTGTTCGTTCATTTCGCGGACCTGCTTCGTGTAGACGCCTGCCGGTTTTTCGCAGAGCACATGCAGTCCTTTGCTAAACGCCATAATCGCAAGCCGCGGATGCTCATAATGCGGAGTAGCGATGATCACGGCATCGCATAATCCGCTGTCCATTAATTCCTTGGCGCCCCCGAATCGCGCAACCGTCTCCGGCAAATAAGACCCGCAAGCCTCAAGGCGCGAGACGTCCATCTCGGAAACCGCCGTCAGCTCGACTTCCGGCACGGCTCCATTGATCAGCTTCTTGGCATGGTCCGAACCCATGTTGCCCATGCCGATAATCCCCATACGCAGTTTGGTCATTATTCTCCCCCTGCCTCCTAGCGGTAGCCGAGCGCGGCTAGATTGTTGTAGCTGGTTTGCAGACATTCAAACGGGCTGGTCTGGCATACGTCCTGCTCCACAAGCAGGTACTTCGCATTCGTTTGTTCCAGCGCCTTCAGAATGGCCGGGAAATTCATGTTCCCTTCCCCGACCGGCGCCATCAGCTGCTCCGTGCCGCGAACCGCCATATCCTTCAAATGAACGCAATGGAGCCGGTCCTTCAGCTTGCCGATCCACTCGCATACGTCCGCGCCTGCCGCCTGCACCCAATAGGTATCCAGCGTAACCCCCATCTCTTCCGGGGAAAAATCCTCCATTAACCGTTCGATCAGACGCTTGCCGTTCCACTGCTTGAACTTCTCGAATTCGAAGTGATGGTTATGGTACATAAACAGCTTGCCTGCCTCAGCGATTTTGCCGGCAGCCTTCCGGAAGTCTGCCGCGAAATAGTCATACCAATCCGGTTCGCGGTATTTATCCGGCATGCTGCCGATTCCGATATAGTTACAGCCGAGGATGTCATGCTCTTCAATTACTCTTTCCGTCTCGTTCAGAATCCGGTCCGCATTCGTATGCGTAAGCGCAATCTGAAGAGATAACTCATCGCAAATTTCCTTCAAGATTTCCGGACGGATATTTCCTATCGCGGAAACCTGAATCGATTTATAGCCCATTTCTGCAATCTTTTGCAAGGATCGACGAATATCCTTTTCCGTCTGGAGAAAGGATCTGACCGTATACAGCTGCGCGCCCAAAATCATCGTAATTTGGCTCCTCCTCAAGGTAAATCGCGTTATCCCTTACTCCTCTTAATTATAATCCCAATGCGGTTTTGAGCCATTGCGAATGAGGACGAACACATTGCAAATATAGCGATCATCCACTAGACTAAATCTACATTAGCCGGAGGAGGAGTTTCGATGATGCTCGTCGATATCCGAACGGATTCCCTGATTCTTCACCATGCGGTCGACCGTGAGAAAACAAGCGAATATGCGCTTCATTGCCATAATTTCTACGAAGTGTTTTATTTTATAGGCGGGAATGTCAGTTATCTGGTGGAAGGGCAACGATATGTACTGGAGCCGAATAGCCTGCTTCTCATTGCCCCGCACGTGTTTCATGGGGTAAAAGTCGAAAGCGACATCCCATATGAGCGGATTTCGCTTCATTTTGTGCCAGGCATTCTCCCTCCCGAGAATCAGACCGCCTTGTTATCGGCCTTCCACAATTTCCGGAGCGCAGAAGGGATTTATTATTCCAACGATGGGAAGATCTTCTCCTTCCTGGAGCAGCTGATCGAGGCTTGGCATGCCGACGAATCGATCCGGGACATGTTGCTTCGCATCCGGCTCGAAGCACTGCTATCGCAAATTCTCATGATGAGCTATACCCATAAAAATGCGTTGCAGGATTTCGCTACCGCCAAATCCATAGCCCCAATCCTTTCGTTTCTAAACGAACGAATGACGGAGACCGTGACGCTGGACGAGCTGTCCGCCAAGTTTTTTATAAGCAAGCATCATTTGAACAAGATCTTTCGCAAAGCGACGGGAACAACCGTTGGCAATTACCTGATACATAAACGGGTCGTCATGGCCCAAAATTTGATCCAACAAGGCCATACCGCAAGCTCGGCCGCCACGGAAGCCGGCTTCCGCGATTATTCCGCCTTTTACCGCGCGTACAAAAAAGTACTGGGTCACGCGCCTTCTTCTAATGGCGCTTTGCTCTACTGAAAAAAGCCAGGGACCTGCGTATAACGCAGGTCCCTGGCTTTTGTTGCTATGCGGTCAATTCTTACAGTTGACCGGAGATTTTTGCTTTCAGAGCGTCTTTGCTTTGTACGCCAACCATTTTGTCTACCGGTTGACCGTCTTTGAACAGGATCAGCGTAGGAATGCTCATTACGCCGAATTGCGAAGCCAGTTCAGGCTCTTCGTCAACGTTGATTTTTGCGATCGTTGCTTGGCCTTCCAGTTCAGTTGCCAGCTCTTCAACGATTGGAAGCTGCATTTTGCAAGGTCCGCACCAAGGTGCCCAGAAATCTACCAGAGAAACGCCGCTTTGTACGCTAGTTGCAAAGTTGTCTTTTGTCAATGCTACTGCCATTGTGAATCATCCTCTCCAATTGGTTTATGATAAGGGAATTCCGCCACGTACCGTTTATAATAACCTAATCGCAGCCACAAGCGTGAATCTGCTTCAGTACATCGGAAATGGTAATACCGTTGAAGTAGCCTTCGAGCTGCTTCTCGGCCGTACAGAAGATCCCGAACATCACCTGGTTCATGTTCGAGCCAACGACGCAGTCCATGCCCGGATTACCGGAACACCAGCTCGGAATAAACGAGCCTTGCGCCATGACGCGGTACACGTCGCCAAGCGTAACGACATTAGGATCAATTGTAAGCCTGTAGCCGCCTCCAGCACCTTCTCTTGTATCGACAAAGCCGCTTTTGCGCAAGCCGCTCATAACTTTGCGGACGCGCGCGGAATGCGTGCCTACATTATCGGCGATCATTTCACTGCTTGCCATCCGCTCAGGCAGATAGGCTAAATAAACGAGACTGTGTACGGCAATCGTAAATTCGCTGTTCAATGTGAACGGCCTCCCTGTTTAGTACTGTAATAATAACAATTACAGTTCAAAATGTCAATAGCAGGCCGCCCGATTTCCGCCACAGTCATAGGGTGCGACGGCAGCATCCCCCTTATTCGCTAAGCATACTGCTAGAAATTGAAATTCATGGGGTCGGAACCAAGCCGGCGCCCTTCATTTAAGGCATTAATCGAAGCCATTTCTTCTGCCGTTAACTCGAAATCAAATACGTCCGCATTCTCGGCAATCCGGCTCTTCGTAACCGACTTCGGTATCGTGACAATCCCGCTTTGCAAATCCCAGCGCAAAATCACTTGAGCCGCCGATTTGCCGTGTGCACGTCCAATTTCTTGCAGAAGCGGCACATCCAAATTGCCTTGAAGCAGCGGACTCCACGCTTCCAGCTGAATGCCCCGGTCTTTGCAGTAGCTTTGCAGATCCGGCTGGGTCAGGAACGGTTGGAATTCCACTTGATTAACGGCAGGCACGATCTCGCAGCTGCCGAGCAGATCGTCCAAATGAGGAATCAGGAAGTTGCTTACGCCAATGGCCCGAACATAACCTTCCTTGTACAGCTTCTCCAATGCACGGTAAGTCTCTTTGTATTTGCCGGCAACCGGCCAATGTACCAGATACAAATCGATGGTCTCAAGCTTCAGCTTGCGCCTGCTCTCCTCGAATGCCTTCAGCGTGCTCTCAAAGCCTTGATTGCTGTTCCATACCTTTGTTGTAATAAACAGTTCTTCCCGAGCGAGACCGCTTGACGCGACCGCACGCCCTACGCCCTCTTCATTGCCGTAGATCGCCGCCGTATCGATGCTGCGGTAGCCAATCTCCAGCGCATCCGCAATCGCTTGCTCCACCTGGGCACCGTCTTGCGTTTTATATACGCCAAGACCAAGCCAAGGCATTTGAATGCCATTGTTCAGTTCAGTCGTTTGCGTAATGGACGTCAATTTGTTCACAACCTTCTCCTCCCAACATAAATGGATTTTGCTTTGCAGCTACCCTATTTTACCACTGATTGTCCGAGGTGAACAACGAAGCAACTATCGAATTATTAGTAAATTGTTAATAACAAACCTGTCATCATGATGGCAGATGGCCGAATACATATGTACGGAATGGCGAATCAGCAAGCGAAGGAGGTGTGTTGGAATGGTGCTGTGGTGGAACCGGTGGATGGCCTTCCGAACCGAGGCGGGATCCCGGGCAGACGAAATCGACAGGCTTCATGCTTTTTTCAAGTCAAGCGGGTTGAAATCAAAGGTTACTTTGGAAGGTGGACAATTGAAACGGCTTCATGTACGCAGCAAGGATGAAGCACGCGCCAAGGAGCTTGCGGCTTCATACGACGCCGAGCATTCCTAATCAGCTTTGATTCAGCCGCAATCCGCAGTTTCTTTTTTTTGGCGACACCAGCAAGGAAGCTTTTGGCTTCCGGCTGCGTGCCGCCATTTTTTATCTGTGTTAGAAGCCTTGATCTTCGGGGACAATTGTGTATAATACAGGTTAGTGGTTTTCTAGGGTTCCGCTAAGCCGTATGCGCTTAGGGCTGGTCCGAGGGAAAACGCACAGCAATAGCTGTGATCACGGAAGGATAAAAACCTGGGAGTCGCCTGCGTCAGCAGTTGTCTCCCGGGTTTTATTTTTTTGTTCAAAATATGACATCACGTGTAAGGAGGAAGATTTATCATGAAGAAGCAATGGCTTCAAGTTTATGTAGCGGCTGTATTCGAAGTGCTGTGGGTGACCGGTCTGAAACACTCGGACAACGCGTGGAGCTGGGCCGGAACGTTTATCGCAATTATCGTCAGCTTCTTGTTGCTGATCAGAGCAAGCAGCCAGCTTCCGGTCGGCACCGTGTATGCCGTATTTGTCGGACTCGGCACTACCGGTACGGTTATTTCGGAAGCCGTCTTTTTCGGTCATCCGCTTCACGCGGCTAAATTATTGTTTATTGCCCTTCTCCTGGTAGGCATCATTGGGCTCAAGCTCATTACGCCGGAGCACGCCGAGGCGGGCGGTAAAGGCAAGAAAGGAGCATCTTCCAAATGAACTGGATATCTCTAATTTGCGCGGGTTTGTTTGAAATGCTGGGCGTCGTCATGATGAATAAAGTGAACGAGAAGCGCAGCTTCAAAAATATCGCTCTTCTGTTGATTGGCTTTGGCATGAGTTTTGTTTGTTTGTCGTATGCGATGCAAACGCTCGAGATGAGTATTGCTTATGCGATTTGGACGGGGATTGGCGCTACCGGAGGAGCTATTCTTGGCATGGTTTTGTATGGCGAACCCAAAAATGGCCTTCGGATCTTCTTCATTATGTTGATCATTGGCGCAGTAGTAGGCCTGAAGCTTGTTGCTTAGACTCGAACGGGGCATAAACGCAATAAGGGGCGGCCCCTTAGCTCTTCAGCTATGGGACCGCCCCTTTGTGTATATATCGGCTCACTAAACAAAAAGAAGTGGACTGGTTAGGTGCCGATTACACTTCCATGATGATTGGAAGGATCATCGGCTTTCTTTTCGTTTGTTCATATAAGAATCGTCCGAGCGCGTCTTTCACGTTTGATTTGAGTGTTGTCCATTGGTTCACGTTATCGCTAATGGATTTCGTAATCGTTCTTGTCACAATCCGGCCAGCTTCTTCAAGCAGTCCTTCCGACTCGCGTACATAAACGAAACCACGGGAGATAATATCCGGACCCGATTTGATCGTTTTGTCTTGCTTGCTGATTGTTACGACAACAACCAGAATGCCGTCTTGGGATAAATGCTTGCGGTCGCGCAGTACGATGTTGCCAACGTCGCCGATGCCAAGTCCGTCGATGTACGTATTGCCTGCCGGCACCTTGCCGGATTTGCGCGCATCGCCGTGTACAATTTCAACAATCTCGCCGTTATCCACGATAAAGGTATTGCCTGGTTGTACACCTACAGCTTCAGCCAGCTTCTTGTGATGGAGTTGCATCCGGTATTCCCCGTGAATCGGGATGAAATACTTAGGAGCCATCAGCTGAAGCATGAGTTTCAGTTCTTCCTGGCTGCCGTGGCCAGATACGTGCATGCCTGTTTGCGTGCCGGAACCGTAAATAACGTTCGCCCCAAGGCGGAACAGCTCGTCTACCGTACGGCCGATGCTGCGCTCATTACCCGGAATTGGCGTTGCGGAGATAATAACCGTATCGCCTTCCAGAATTTCCACCTGACGGTGGTTCGAGCGCGCCATCCGGGTCAAGGCGGACATTGGCTCCCCTTGGCTGCCTGTGCAAAGAATAACGACCTGATTATCCGCGTAGCGGTTCACTTCGTTCGTCTCAATCAGCATGCCGTCCGGAATATCCAGGTATCCAAGCTCCGAAGCAATCGTAATCATGTTGACCATACTGCGTCCGATAATCGCCAGCTTCCGTCCCGTTGCAGCCGCTGCATCAACGACTTGTTGCAGACGATACACGTTCGAAGCGAAAGTGGAGACGATAACCCGGCGCTCTGCTTTGCGGAAAGCATCAATGAAGTTCGCGCCTACGATACGCTCCGATGGCGTAAAGCCCGGACGCTCGGCGTTGGTGCTCTCCGACAGCAGAGCAAGTACGCCTCTGCGGCCGATCTCGGCCATGCGGTGAATATCCGCATGATCGCCAACCGGCGTTTGGTCGAACTTGAAGTCGCCCGTATGAACGACTACGCCTTCCGGCGTATCCAGCACGACGCCGAGGGAATCCGGAATACTGTGGTTTGTCTTGAAGAACGTCGCCTTCATGGAGCCCAGCTTGAGCTCGGAATCGGCGTGAATCAAATGCCGCTCCGTCGATCCGAGAAGCCCAGCTTCCTTCAGTTTTCCTTCGATCAATCCCATCGTCAGTCGGCTAGCATATACCGGCATGCTCAGCTGCTTCAGAATGTACGGCAGGCCGCCAATATGATCCTCATGGCCATGCGTGATTAGCAATGCTCTAACCTTGTCCTTATTCTCGATGAGGTACGTAATGTCCGGCACGATGATATCGATACCGAGAAGCTCCTCATCCGGGAATTTGGAACCGCAATCAATTACAATAATGTCGTTCGCGTATTGTACCGCGTACATGTTCTTGCCAATTTCGCCTACGCCGCCCAAGGCAAAAATGGTTAGTTTCTTTTCACTTTTATGGTTATTCAAAAATAATCCTCCTATTTATAAGACTGACGACGATTGTTATACTTCAAACTTAAAAATCCGAACCAGTCACTTGCCACCATTATAGCACGAAAAATTAACAAAATGGAAATAGGCTGTTTAGCCTTTTTATAACCAAATCTACTCCCTGCTGAATTTCCTCCAAGCCGCAACCGCCGCATTCACGGTCAATCCAAGCGCCACGCCTAACACTACCGCCGCAAAATTCAGTCCATGTATGAACAGAAGCAGCATGCCAGCGCCATAATCATCCTCTGGGAGCGGAAAAACCAGTCCCATCAGATAACCGGTAATCATCAGCATCGGCACCCAAATAACAGGGATAAACAAAGCAAAATACCAATATTTTCGGCGAAACCAATATATAACGGGCAACGCGTATACTGCCGATGTTAATGCAAAAACGATGTACGCCTCATCTATAGCGGCACTATAGCGATAGGCCAGTTGAAAAAAAGTATTCCCGATTACCGCATAAATAACGCTTGCCAGAACAACGAATAATGCAGCCCGGTGATAGCCCGGTCTTGAAGAGGGCTCCATTATCGCTTAATGATCTCCTTAAGAGCATCCACAAAAGCGGACATCTCTTCGCCTGTCCCGACCGTTACGCGCAAATATTGATCGATACGCGGCTGTTTGAAGTACCTCACGAGCACCCCGCGTTCACGCAGCTCTTGGAACAACAGCTCCGCCGCATGGTCAGGATGGGAGACAAATACAAAATTCGCTGCCGAGTCGGTGACGATAAAGCCCAGCTCCCGCAGTTCCTTGGCCACGGCTTCGCGCGTTGCAACCACTTTGGCGGTTGTCTCGAGGAAATAAGCTTCATCCTCAAAAGCGGCAACCGCGCCGGCGAGCGCAAGACGGTCGAGCGTGTAGGAGTTGAAGGAGTTCTTGACGCGATTCAGCCCATCGATAAGCTCTTCGCTGCCAAGCGCCCAGCCTACCCGCAGTCCTGCCAGCGAACGGGACTTCGAAAGCGTCTGTACGACAAGCAGATTCGGATATTCCTTCACCAGCTTCGCCGCCGATTCGCCGCCAAAATCGATATACGCTTCATCGATCAGGACAACCTTGTCCGGATTCGTCGCAAGCAGTTCCCGGATCTCGTCGAGGGAGATCAAGATTGCCGTTGGAGCATTCGGATTCGGAATGACGATACCGCCGGAATCCCGCCCGCTGAATGCGCCGAGCGGCAACTTGAACTGCTCGTCCAGCGGCACGATGTCCGCCTTCAGCTGGTAGAACTCCGCATACACCTTATAAAAGCTGTATGTAATGTCGGCAAAAGTAACGGGCTTCGCCGGATTAAAGAACGCCGCAAACGCAAAAGCGAGCACTTCATCCGAACCGTTGCCTACAAATACTTGATTCGGAGCAAGCTCGAAATATTGGACGATTTTCTTCACAAGCGTGTCGCAAGTCGGATCCGGATAGAGACGCAGATCGTCATTTGCGACTGCCTGAATCGCTTCCAGCACTTGAGGCGAAGGCGGATACGGATTTTCGTTGGTGTTTAGCTTGATATATTTTTTGTCCTTCGGCTGCTCCCCCGGTACATATGGAACTAAAGAAGCCGTGAGCGGACTCCAAAACTTACTCAATGTGCATTCTCCCCTGTCGTTATATCATCCTATTGTTACCAGAATCAATCGTTTTGACGCATATTACCAATTCTGTTCTGCACTAAATCTTGCGTCCGACAATAATCAAATCCCGCTCTACCCCATCCAGCTCGGCTACCTTCGGAAGGTTCGCCCATTCTTCGAAGCCAAATTTGCGGAGCAGCGCAAGGCTAGGCTCATTATGGCCAAACACGAACCCGAGCAGCGTGCGAATGCCAAGCCCCGGACTTGCTTCCAGCGCTTTCTGAATCAGCCAAGAACCAATCCCGCGCGAGCGTTGTTCCTGGTCGATATAAATACTGATCTCGGCCGTCGCATTATACGCCGGGCGCCCGTAAAAAGACTGGAAGCTCAGCCATGCGATCATTTCGCCTTGATCTTCAAGCACCCATAACGGGCGAAAATCCGGCGAATGCTCGTCATACCATCTCATTCGGCTCTCCACCGATACCGGCTCTAGGTCAGCCGTTACCTGGCGGGATGCGATCGTGGAGTTGTATATTTCGACGATGCGGGGCAGATCTTCTACTCCTGCATCTCGGATCGTAAATTCTCGGTTCATAACTATTTCTCTCCTTGGCACGTTGTTTCCTTTTATTTGATTGTACCAGCTTGGGCAATATTTGCGCACGTGTAAATAATTCAACCACTACAAATAAATAAAGCACGCAGGTTCCTAGCGGGAACTTGCGTGCTTTATAGAGTTGCTTATTCGCTGCCGTCATGGACAACAACCGTGCCGGCGATAAAGTCATGGATGGCGCGTTTGTCTTGGCGAAGGCCAACCATAAAGGCGCTGACGATTACCGCGACTCCAAATGTAATGCCGTAGATGAGACCGCCTACTACATTGCGCAGCAGCATCGTGCCGATTCCAGGCGGCGTACCGTCCAGACGGCGGATTTGGATGCCGCATATTTTTTTCCCGATCGTGTAGCCGCCCCAAAAGACCGGAATGAGCAAGGAGTATAGAAAAGAAACGACATTCGTAAACGCGTTATCCCCGTTCCCGAATATCACAAACGAAATGATGGCTAGCGGAACGCCAATGATGATCGCATCCAATAGATTCGCGCCGAAACGCCTCCAAAAACCTACATTCATATGATGATCCATCTTCCAGCCTCCATTTAATTAGTATGAACAAACATCGTCCCTTCCTTGCGGCAATCCTCCCTATGTCTCTATTAACCTCTTTGCTTGATAAGCTCCAGATACTTTCCTATAAGCTTATTACGTATCATCTTTTGTTATGTTACAAATTAGACACATAAGGATAATCATCCTTTTTTATACAATTTACTTCTAAATCCGAGGCCATTCTACATAGCCTTTGTTCAAACAACAAAAAACCGGTCTATCCATAATGGACAGACCGGGTAAACTTAAGCTTTGGATGGATCAAACGAGCTCTTCAGCGATACGATGCGATTGAATACCAGATTCTCAGAAGATGAATCCTTCGGATCCACGTTGAAGTACCCATGGCGGAAGAATTGGAACTTGTCATGTCCCTTCGCGTCCTTCATGTTTGGCTCAACAAAACCTTTCAGCACTTGCTGGTTGTTCGGGTTGATGCATTCGAGGAACGGTTTGCCTTCCTCTTCGGCTTCATTCGTAATGAGCGGCTCATACAGACGGAAGTCGGCAGGCACGGCCTGCGAAGCTTCTACCCAATGAATCGTGCCTTTAACTTTGCGGGCATTAAAGCCCGAACCGCTTTTGGTTGCCGGGTCATAGGTGCAGCGCAGCTCGATGACATTGCCGTCTTCATCCTTGATCACTTCTTGGCAAGTAATGAAGTAAGCGTGTTTCAGGCGCACTTCGTTGCCAGGGAACAGACGGAAATATTTCGCCGGAGGATTCTCCATGAAATCGTCTTGTTCGATGTAAATTTCGCGGGAGAACGGAATTTGGCGAGTGCCCATTTCCTCATTCTCTGCGTTGTTCTCTGCTTCAAGCATTTCTACTTGGCCTTCCGGATAGTTCGTAATGACGACCTTCAGCGGCTGCAGAACAGCCATCGTGCGGAGTGCCTTCATCTTCAGATCCTCGCGGATAAAATGCTCCAGCATCCGTTCGTCCACGGTGCTGTTTGCTTTCGCTACGCCAATCTCGCGGCAGAACGCGCGGATTGCTTCCGCCGTGTAGCCTTTGCGGCGCAAACCGCTGATCGTTGGCATGCGCGGGTCGTCCCAGCCGGTTACGACGCCTTCGTCTACAAGCGACTTCAGCTTTCTTTTGCTCATCACGGTATTCGTAATGTTGAGGCGGGCAAACTCGTATTGCTTCGGCACGTCAACCATTTCGCATTCCGCAATCGCCCAGTCGTAAAGCGGACGGTGGTCTGCGAATTCGAGCGTACAGATGGAATGCGTAATGCCTTCAATCGCATCGCTGATCGGATGCGCATAGTCGTACATCGGGTAGATGCACCATGCATCGCCGGTCCGGTGATGATGGGCATGGGCAATCCGGTACAATACCGGGTCGCGGAAATTAATGTTCGGCGAAGCCATATCAATCTTCGCGCGAAGCACCTTGGAACCGTCCTTGAACTCGCCTGCGCGCATTCTGGCGAACAGGTCAAGATTCTCTTCCACGCTGCGGCTGCGGTACGGGCTGTCTTGTCCCGGCTGCGTTAGCGTCCCGCGCATCTCGCGGATTTGCTCGGCAGTCAGGTCGCACACGTAAGCTTTGCCTTTGCGGATAAGCAAGACGGCGCGGTTATACAATTCTTCGAAGTAGTCCGACGCAAACCGAAGATCGTCCCAGTCAAAGCCGAGCCAACGCACGTCTTCCTTGATCGACTCGACATATTCCGTATCTTCCTTCACCGGATTCGTGTCGTCGAACCGCAGGTTCGTACGTCCTTTGAATTCATCGGCAAGCTCGAAGTTCAGGCAGATCGACTTGGCATGTCCAATGTGCAAATATCCGTTAGGCTCCGGCGGAAAGCGGGTCACGATTTCCTGCACGTGGCCTTCTTTCAAATCTTCGACGACGATGTTCTTGATAAAGTTAGAGGATGATGTCTTGTTCTCCACTGTGTTTTCCACGGCGACCAACCTTTCCCGTAAATAATTATCTTCCTATCATACACAAATTTACGAGAAAATACACTGGCATTTCAGCCTCTACTCTTTAAATAAGAAGTCCAACGCGCCGGTCGAATGCAGCAAGACGAGCAAAACGAGAATCGGAGCAATATAGCGGACCATAAAGAGCCAGACATAAAGCCAAGAAGACTTAACGCCCGCCTCTTTGGCCGCATCCCTCCAAATCCAGCCGACGAAGATCGTTACGATCAGACCGCCAACCGGCAGCAGAATGTAGGAGCAAATAAAGTCCATCCAATCAAAGAACGTCTTATGTCCAAACGATATATCCACGGCTCCTCCAACCGAAACGGCGGAAGGAATCCCGATAATGAAAATAAGCAGCGTAATGATGATAACCGACTTTCCGCGGCTCCATCCAAAACGTTCCCGGACGAATGCAACCGGCACCTCTAGCAAGCCTACGGTTGAAGTTAATGCGGCAAACGCCAGCAGCACGAAGAACAAACCGCCGAACAAGCTGCCAAACGGCATCGCCGCGAACGCGGCAGGCAAAGCAACAAATACGAGACCCGGCCCTTGGCCTGGTTCAATGCCAAAAGCAAACGACGTCGGGAAGATAATGAGACCTGCCAGGAGCGCATACAAGAGGTCTCCAAGGCCAATAGCCATCGTGCCAACGCCAAGCGACTGTCTCTTGTCTACATAAGCGCCATACGTAATCATCGTCCCCATGCCAAGCGACAAGGAGAAGAAAGCATGTCCAAGCGCGATCAGGGCCGATTGGGCCGTCAGCTTGCTGAAATCCGGTTCAAGGAAAAACGACACGCCATCGCCGGCTCCTTTAAGAGTGAGCGCCCGGATCACGAGGGCGACGAGCAGAATAACGAGTCCCGGAATCAATATTTTATTAAACTTTTCGATCCCCGAGGATACGCCTTTAATGATAACGAAGGCGGTCAGAACGAGCGCCAGGAGCATCCACCATACCGGCTGCCAGCTGCCGATAAAAGATCCGAAAGTAGCCGAATAATCAGAATTCGAGAATAGATTCCCGGAGAAGGATTGTACCGCGTAATAGAGCGTCCAGCCCGCGATAACCGCGTAGAAGGACAATATCAGAAACGGAGCCAGAACCATTAAAAATCCGAGTGTTCCCCAACCCTTTTTCTTGGTCAGCCGGTTAAAGGAAGTGGATACGCTGCCCCGTCCGCCGCGGCCAATCGTCAGTTCAGCCATTAATACCGGCAAACCTACGGCAAGCAAACATACGATAAACATGAGGAAAAAAGCCGCCCCGCCGTATTTGCCCGTAATATAAGGGAATTTCCACATGTTGCCGAGCCCAACGGCGCTTCCGATTGCGGCAAAGATGAAGCCGGACTGCGAGAAACGCTCGCCTCCGCCCGCCGATTCCGGAGCCGGAGCACTCTTATTTTGATCAACCATCTAACAAACCTACCTCTTTCCTTGTGTCTTCACCTGATGATGTGCCTATTGTTTACTTCCAGTTCGAGAAAAAACCGGAAAGCTTAAGGAATCGTTATAGTACTATTTTTCATACATTCCTACAAGAACTAAAAAGTTGAAAAACGGATGGTGAAGCGCCATGCAAGCACAACCGATTGTCATCTTCCCAAATGGCGGCTGGCGCGGCATTCCGCCTGGGCTAAAGAGCTGGCTGGAGGAGCTTTCACGGAAAAGGAAGCTGCTGGCGGTTGCCGATGACGCCCCAAACGGAGTGGAGACGCTCGCCTTGGAACAACTGGGCTCCGTTAATTGGAGCAATGCCTCCGCGATCGTCATGCATGCGGCCTGGGTGCATATTGCGGTGCCGCTGAAACCCCGTTGTCTAATTGCCGTGCTGCCCGGTCCCGAGCCGGAAGAAGCCGAATTGTGGAGCAAATGCCGCTTATGGCTATGCGCTTACGCGACGATGGTGGTAGCGGGTTCGGAAGCATTCTACTTGGAGCAATCGTTCCGAAGGGGCAGCGTCTTCCTGATGGATGGGCTCGACGAAACGTCAGACCTGTTCGCCAAACAAGCGATAGAATGGCATATCGACGGCTTTGAATCCGATACTCTGATCCGCCTTCAGCAGCGTCATAGAGCGAGCTGGCGGAACGGTCTGCTAGAGCAACAGCAGCAGGAAATCACGGATCAGGCATCGGCGCAAGGATACGCCGACGGGCTTTTTTTCCACTCGGTATACCGTTACTTGACGGGGGAGGCGGATTACGCGCGCAAGCTTCTTCTGGCTTCTTTCGAGCAGATGTTGGCCGAGGGCCGCAACCATACCCTTCAGGACGTATACCGGTTCCTGTCGGCTATCGAGCTGGAACAAGGGCATCTCCAGGATGCCGTCAGAACGTACGGTTATACCGCCCAAGGAGAGAAAGAATGGCAGGAAGCCGAGCAATTGACGATATGGCTGGCCAGCGGAAAGCGGTTGCTCGTTCAAGCCCGGCTGTACATGCTAAATGACGACTACCGTAAAGCATCTGCGCTCCTAGAGCCGCTATCCGGCGATCCCGAAGCCAGAACGCTGCTCGTCAGCGCCTACATTCAGATGGGAAGACTGGACGGCGCGTATTCTCTCATGTCAGCCCGGCACCGGCAATCCGCGAGCGACCGCAGACAGTGGCAGCATTTGCAAGGAACCGCGTTGCTGCTGGCGGGTAAACGGCATGAAGCGATTCATTGTTTCTTGCAGGCCGGTGAGAACATTCAAGAGGAGTTGCACGGAATGGTAGAACTAGCCGTAATGGACAGCACCGTAAGGGAGCTCACACGGGGAAATAAGGAGGCCAACTGAAAGATGGCTAACGGTCTCGGGAAAGGCGGCAGGAAAAAAGAAAGCAACAAGTTAACGGCCATGATGCATGTCCGCAATGAAGCCGGCCGGTATTTGGAGGCGGTTCTTGCGGATCTGTCCGGTTTTGTAGACGAGATTGTCATTGTCGACGATGCCAGCACGGATCAAACGCCGGACATCGCGGCATCGTTTCCGAAAGTCGTCAAGCTTGTCCGCAATAAAGAATCCCTGTTCCATAAGGAATGGCTGCTTCGCGAACAGTTGTGGCGGGCGGCGGAAGAGACAAATCCGGATTGGCTCTTGGCCGTGGACGCGGACGAATTCTATGAAGACTATACGAAGGACGCCATGCGGGAGCTTATCGATCAAGACGAATACGATACGGTGTCGTTTCGCATGTACGATTTCTGGGATTCGGTTACGCATTACCGGGAGGATGAATGGTGGAATCTGCATCAGCGTCCGATCATGACGCTTGTCCGGTATTTGCCGGGCTATCATTATGCTTTTCCGAAGCGGGCGCATCATGCGCCACGGTTGCCTTTTACGTATAGCGCTTTGCCCGGTCTCGATACCGATCTGCGGATCAAACATTTCGGGTGGGCGGGAAGCGCCGAAGAACGGCGGGCCAAGCACGACCGGTATATCAAGCTGGACCCCGAGGGGCAATGGGGCAGTCTCGGCCATTATGCTTCCATTCTGGAGCCGAATCCAAGACTGATCCGCTGGCAGGAAAGGAACCGGGACGATGAGTAGTTTGAAGCCGGAATTGCCAAAAACGGTAACGATATTAACCCACAGTTATTTGAACGGCTACGGCCAAGAGCACACCCGCCTATTTGGCGGCGGACTGGAGCGTTACGTCCATTTGCTGGCCCGCGCCATTAAAGAGCTGGGACTTACTCCGGTTATCTATCAGCTGACGTTTTACGAACCTTTTGACACGGTGTACGAGGGGATGCAAGTACGCGGCTGGACCTTTGAAGGGAACCAGATCACCGAGGTGTTTGATCAGATGGCCGCCGCGGCGGACGGGTTAATCATTTATGCCAGCTGCATCTGGCATCCTATTCATTATCGCCCCGGCAGCATAGGCATTTGCCATGGCATTAATTGGGACACTCCGCAATTCGCGGCCGCGCCGAAGGCGGCAATCGGCAAGACGATCCAGCAAGCGCTTCAGCAACTGGACCGACTCGTCTCGGTCGACTCGCATTTCCAGACCTATTGCCGGGCGGTATGCGAATTCGAGGATCCGGCCACGGTCACCCTGCTGCCCAATCCGGTAGACACTTCCTGGTTCGTTCCGCGTACCGGCGCCCCCTCGCCAGACGGCGGAATACGCGTGTTATACCCTAGAAGATTAAGTTATGAACGCGGACTCGTTACGATGTTGCTGTCCGCGGATGAGTTGCTGGGGCGTTATCCGGCGGTAACCGTAGAATTCGCCGGCGAGCTGATCGAAGGCTCGCTCATGGCAGCCGTATTCCGCCTATGGCTGGACGCTCACCCTCATCAAGATCGGATTATTCACCGGACCTATACGTTCGAGACTGTCCGCGAAGCGTATCAGCAGGCCGATATCGCGGTCATTCCAACGTTGTTCTCGGAAGGCACCTCCCTCTCGTGCCTCGAAGCCATGAGCTGTGGTCTGCCGGTGGTTGCAACGAATGTCGGCGGACTGAACGACCTCATTATAGACGGCTTGAACGGCCGGCTGACGCATCCTTCAGCCGGCGCCGTTACGCCGGCAATATGCGACCTCATTGAACAACCCAAACTGCGAAGACGGATGGGAGCTGCCGCGCGGCGGGCGGCGCTCACGTTCGACCAGAGCCGCTGGCTGGCGGCCTGGAAGACGATTATTGCGGAGCAGCTCGCGAAGCGCGATGAGGAGCGGTAGGAGGAACGCGATGGCTGGTTGATTAAATAAACGCTTGGGTTATTAGCTATATTGAGAGCGTGTTTGAGAGCACTATATCCTATAAGCCGTGCAGCGCGGAGGTGACGCGCAGCAGCAGCTCCCGCTCGCAGAGCAGAGGCGCTGCGGGCACGGCTCTTGGCGCGGCTGCCCGCGCCCGCGCCGCAAGTGCGGCCGCGAGCCCCGAAGCGGCGGCTCGCGAGACCCATGGCTGCGCCGCGGCTTCGCGCGCAGCCGCAAACTGCTCCGCCGCGGCGGGCCATTGCCCCGCGGCGGCATAAAGCGCGCCCGCGGCTAGCCGCGCGGGCGCCCCGGGCTGCGCTGCCGCGCGCAGCCCCAGTGCCCCGTCTCTTATACACATCAGACGCGGCCGCCGAAGAGGAT
>NZ_BSSQ01000016.1 GCF_030161375.1 Paenibacillus glycanilyticus | reverse complement strand
CCCGCCAAACCCCGTCTGCCGTCGTGCGGGTGGCTGGGGTAATGTTAAAACGACACCGCGAAAAACCCCCCCCGGCGGATAGCCGGGCGGGCGCCCCGGGCTGCGCTGCCGCGCGCAGCCCCAGTGCCGCTGCCAACGCAGCGGGCACGGGCGGTGCCGCGCCTAGCAGCGCGCACCATTGCAGCGGCGCTGGCGCTGGCGCCGCTGCTTGCGGCGTGGCCGGGCTTAGCCCCAGCCACGCCGTAAAAGCACGCACGCGATGCAAGGCGTGCGCAAGGCTCGCGGGCGGCGGCTCAGCCCGCCTGCCGTCCACCCAGGCAAGGGCGGCGAGATACTCGCCCTTGCCCGGGTAATCTTCCGGCAGCAGCGCCCAGCGCTGCCGGCCCTCCGCCAAATCGCCCTGCTGCACAGCCAGCAGGCCGCTCCAGAAGTGCTCCCCTGCCGCCAAGCCCGCCATAAGCCTGCTGCTTACAGCAGGCGCAAGCTGCAGGCCGGCGTCGGCGAGCAGTTCCAGCATGGAGCGGCAAAGCGTATGGTTGCCGCTCTTCGCCGCCCGGTTGGCGGCAGCCATCCACGGCTTTCTCAGCTCCGCATCGAGCGTTCCCAGGATCAGCAGTCTTTCCCAAGCCGGCCTGTACGCCGGATGAAGGTCCAGCGCCGCCGCATAATAGTCCGCTGCTCCCTTCCAGTCATACCTTCTTTCTGCCGCATAACCCGCCAAGAATAAGGTCCGGTAACTGCCGGACCCCGCTGCCGACGAATAATGCAAGGGCGGCTGAACAACCGCAAGCGCGCGCTTCAGCGCAAGACCGGCTTCCGCAGGCCGGTCCATCGCCAGCAGCACAAGCGCGTAGGCTTCGTGCAGATCCGGAAAATCCCCGTACCTCGCAAGCCCGCTTTGGGCATGCCTCTCCGCATCCTCCAACCTGCCGAGCGACCGCAGCGCATGTACAACCTTCAGCCACACATCCGATAAATAGCCGCCGTCTTCCGCCTGGCTGCCTAGCATAGGCTCCAGCCAATTCGCCGCTTGCTCCCAGTCGCCATAAGCAAAACATTCCGTGCCCATCGCATACCGAAGCACCGGATTATTCGGTTCGCGCAGCAATGCCGCGCGCAAAATCCGTTCATTCCGCTCTTTTTTTCTTCGCTTTAAAAGTACGGCATTCCGGTAACCATCATGGAGAACTTCAACAGGCGCATGTTGCAGCGCTCCCGCTCCGCAGGCGGACACCGACGTTGCGGCTTCCTCGTGAATAGCCCCCAGGAACCGAATCCGGCGATCGTTGCGAAAAAGCCGGCAGACCGCGTCCGAGATCTCTTCATCTCCTCCGCGTCCGTCTACCCGGCTTCTAATCTGAATAAAGTAGCCGTAACAACTATCATCGGCAAGCAGCTTGCTCCAGTGCTCCATGGGAAGCGGGAGAAGCCTTTCGTCCGCATCGAGCACTAGAATCCAGGGCTGGGAAGCCCTCTCTATAACGGCGTTGCGCGCCGCTGCAAAATCTTCCTGCCAAGTGACCTGCATCACCTTCGCCCCATAAGCCTTGGCTATGTCCACCGTGCGGTCGGTTGATCCGGTATCGGCGATAAGAATCTCCGAACAATAAGGAGCAGCGGATGCCAGACACGCCGGCAGGAATTGCTCCTCATCCCTTACGATCATGCAGAGCGACAACGGAAGCGGCTCGGCGGGCGCTTCCTCCCGATCTACCTTACCAGCCTTCATAACCGGGCAATAACAACCGAACGTTCTGAATGGCTTGCTCGCGGGCGGACCGTTTCTTCTGCTGCTGGGCGCGCTCCAAGAAATACTCGGCCCTCCCCCGCCAATGAACCGCGGCAGACAACGTATCTTCCGCTTCTTCCTCGCTAAGGATTCCCGCAAACGGCAACCGGCCGTAGTCTCCCTCCCGGACGGCAATCGCATGTGCGGCGAGTGAGCTCCGCAGCGACGGTTCCTTGTACAGCTCGGCTTGCCATTCCAAGTAGGCAATGGCGCTATCCGGGCAGCCGCTTGCGACCATTACGCCCGCAAGCTTCAGCATGGCCGCTTCGTCCGGGCATGAAATCCGTCTGGCCATTACGGCAGCAAGCTCGCTTGCGCGTCCGGCGGTACGGAAATATTTGCACAAGCGGAACAACGGCGGGAGCAGGCTCGGCTTAAACCTTAAAGTCGTCATATAAGCCTGAATAACTCCCTGCTCATCATGCAGCGCTTCATAGATTCTTCCCTGCAAATAAGCCGTCCTGAACGTTCCCATCCCGTCCTCCGTGTGATAGCGGGCAGCGGCGGCGCCTATCTCCAGCGCTTTCTCCGCCGCCTCAAGCGCCGCAAGGAATCTGCCCGTGCTCGCGGAGCAAAGCGCGATGTAATGCCATAAATCCGTGTAATCGGGAAAAACCTCCGAACCTTCCCTTGCCGCCGCGGCGGCTTCCTCCCACCGGCCAAGCAACTGAAGGCTAAGCGATTCGTATTTAAGCACCAGATGCGCGTAAGACAGCTGGGCGAAACCGTCCGAACGGCGCGCGATCCGGAACGCTTCAAGCGCCTCGGCGGCGCGGTTGTTGCGCAAATATTCCACGCCGATATTATAACGGTGGAACGTATTGTCCGGTTCTTCCGCAAGCGCAAGCTCGAGCAGCTCCATATTGCGCTGCAGCTTGTTTTTTTCCGCCACCACTTGGGTCCGGTAGCCATAATGGTGGATGACGACATCCGTCAGATGAAACCGGGCAGAAGGATTTTTCCGGAGTATCGAAAAAGAAATCTGCTCATGAATACGTCCCTCGAATCGATGAGCAGGGTCATTGCGGAACATTCGCAGCACGGGATGAATCGTTGAGCCCTGATCATGCTCCGGCCCGATCTGATTCCGGATTTGAAGAAGCAGCGCCGACAATTCGTCATGGCGGGCGTAATCGAGCAGCTGCGATTTTGTCGCCGCGTCCAGCTGTTCATCTGCATCCAGGAACAGGATCCAATCCCCTGAAGCCCGCTCCACCCCGAGATTGCGGGCTTTTGCAAAATCGCGCTCCCAACCGCTGCGAATGACAACCGCTCCGTATCGCTCCGCGATCGCAATCGTCCCGTCCGTTGAGCCGGTATCTACGATAATGATCTCTTCGGCAATGCCCTGCACGCTGTCCAGACAACCGGGCAAATGTTTTTCCTCGTTTTTAACGATCATGCATAAGGAAATCCGCTTCCGCCGCTCCGCCATTCACGCGCCTCCTTTGCCGTCCGTTCCAGTTCGTCTTCCAACCCAGCCATTCCACCCGCAGCAGCGCTTCCTCCAGCTTGATCCGGTCAGGCTCCGACCAGCTTCCGTCCCAATTGCGGCTCCCGCTGTATTCATCCGGCTGCAAAGCTTCGATTGCCAATTGCAAGCAAGCGGCCGAAACGCCAAGTTGTGCCCTTTCTATATAAACACCGCTGCGGTCGTTGTCGGCGGCACTCTCAAATAGCGATAAAGCCTCGCTGTACATGGTTTTCAAATAGAGCAGCTCTCCTAGACGAAAAGACTGTTCCCCCGTCAAGCGCCCATCTTTCTCGAAACGGTCCAGCATCAATTCGGCGGCGGCATCGACGTAACCATGGTCATACAGCGTCATTTCAAAATGCGGCTTTATGCCGTAGTAACTGCCCGCCAGCTTATTCGCCAGCCGCAGCATGCCGCGGTTTACGGCAACGTTCAGCCAGCTTTTGGCGGTGGCCAGCTCCTGTTCTTTGGCAATTCGGTTCAATGCCCCTTGCGGCACCGGAAGCCAAGCGTTTAATTGCTCGGTCTCTTTGAAGAGACGGCTGCTCCCTCCATAAACGGCCTCTAACTCCTCCTTGCTCATTCGCTGCCCTTCATTCCATCGGCATAACGCGAAGTCCATGCCTAACTCCGTCATTTCTGGCCCGGGATCCGGATGATCCAATAGGTTTTCCGCCTGCAGCCAAGTCCGAATTTGGGAGGCTGCCTCGGCATATTGCCCGGTCCCGATCAGACAGTCGGCGAATTTTCTCATATCGGAAAAAGGCAGCAACGCCGCTTCGTTGTTCCCGGCCCCCTCCTGATGAATCGTCCGCCATAACGGCAAAGCCGTGCTATAGGCTCCAATACGGCTGAGTACCCTGGCCATCACTTTATGTTTTTGTGCCTCATCCTCTCCTGCAAAAGCGCTCAGCTTCTGGCGGATATCCGAATCCGATTCTCCAAGAAGCTGAAGATCATCCGCCCAGGCGGCCAGCGCTTCCTCCCAGGCGGGCATCGCTTTAAGCAAAGACTCGTAATGGCGCCCTGCGGCACCCGTTTCACCGGTTTTGTGCAAAAGAGCGGCCAGACGGAGCTCTGCTTGAAAGCTGCCGGATCCTTTTTCCGAAATGTAGGAATGGGGCTTTGCGCCCGCTTCAATGGCCGTCTCGTATGCGGATTTTGCCTCGGGCAGCATCCCCAAAGCCGTTAAGCTGTCGCCTTGCAGCATAAACAGGTCCGGATAATCCGGGTAACGAAGCGTCTCCCCGCGGAGCAGGGCGGTTGCTTCTTCATAGCGAGATTGAGCGGATAGCACCTTCGCATAATCTCTGGCTAACGTTGGACGGTATGGGGCGGATAACGGTGTATAGTCAAGCGCTTTGCGGAACGCTGCCGCCGCTTCTTCCGATTGTCCTAGCTGGCATAACGTCACCCCATAATTGTATAGACAAAAAGGGTCATTGGGCCGCTTGGACAGCTGCCTGGTAATGACCCGTAAATTGCGCTCTGCTTTTGATTTGCGCTGTAGCACGTCCGGCATATAGCCGACATGCACAATTTGATGCTCGCCCGTACATAAGGGACCGTCGACATCTTTCAAGACCGTTCCCGTCTCCGTTTCCCGGATAAGGACGAGCTGCTCGTGAATTTCCCCGTGATAACGGTATCCCCGGTCTGCCCGGAACAGGCGAACGGCTTCGCTGCTGACGCTTAACGTCGGATTGGCAGCATCCAGCAGATGCTCCATCCGCAGTCGGTACGCCGTTGAAGCGGCTGCTCGCAGCTGTCTTCTGATCGACTGCGAATCCCCCTTTAGCCGTTCATCCGCATCCAGGACCAGCACCCAAACCGTACGGGCATGCTCTAACGCCAAATTGCGGGCGGAGGAGAAATCATCGTTCCACTCCGCCCGAATGACTCTTGCTCCATACCGCAGGGCAATGTCCACCGTCCCATCCGTCGAACCCGTGTCGACCACGATGAGTTCATCGGCTATGCCGCGAATGCTCTCCAGGCATTCTGCGAGCATATCCTCTTCATTGCGTACGATGATGTGAACACCGAGCAGCATTGGATAACCCTCCTCAAAAAGAATTACCGCGGTTTTTGCGGCAATTCTTGCTTCGTAAGCGTAGGCCTAAAGAGTAAGCTTAGGCTTACGTGCCTTGGCCGTTGAAATATACGTCTACCGTTGTTGGACTGCCCGTCGTTGTCGAACGGTAAGCAAGCCTCGTATATTTCAGAAAACGCTGCGGCACGAGTACATCTACCGAGCCTACCGCGATTCCCGTTACACTCTCCACATCGGTATACCAGTTCGTTCCGTTGGCGCTGATCTCGACACGTGCCGTCGCTGCATTTGTTCCCGGACCCTTGTTGTAGACAAAATAAGAATAAGTGCCAAATACGCTAGTCGTTATGGTCGGTACAGCCGTATACGCATCTGCTGTTAGGTTATTCAGGTTAGCTACTTCTTGGAAGCTCTTTTGCGAAATCGAGGTAACACTGCTTAACGTACCTGCCGTAATCGTTGTGCCGAGTACTGCGGTTAGAGTACCTGCCGTAATTGTTGCTCCTAGCAACGCATTCAACGTGCCCGCTGTAATCGTCGCGCCTAGCAATGCGTTCAACGTACCTGCTGTGATCGTCGCGCCGAGTAATGCACTCAACGTACCCGCCGTGATCGTCGCGCCGAGCAACGCATTCAACGTCCCGCCTGTGATCGTCGCGCCGAGTAATGCATTCAACGTTCCACCTGTGATCGTCGCGCCTAACAACGCGTTCAACGTACCTGCTGTGATCGTTGCCCCAAGCAACGCATCCAGCGTTCCGCTAGACACCGCCACCGTGCCACCCGACAAGGCCACCGTGCCTCCAGAGATCGCTACAGTACCTGCTGTAATTGTCGTGCCGAGTACCGCGTTGATCGTCCCGCCTGTGATCGTTGCTCCCAGCAATGCGTTCAACGTACCTGCTGTGATCGTCGCCCCTAGTAATGCGTTCAACGTACCTGCTGTGATTGTTGCCCCAAGCAACGCATCCAGCGTTCCGCTAGATACCGCCACCGTGCCGCCCGACAAGGCCACCGTGCCTCCAGAGATCGCTACAGTACCTGCTGTAATTGTCGTGCCAAGTACCGCATTGATCGTCCCGCCTGTGATCGTTGCTCCTAGCAATGCGTTCAACGTACCTGCTGTGATTGTTGCCCCAAGCAATGCGTTCAACGTACCTGCCGTGATTGTTGCTCCCAGCAACGCATCCAGCGTGCCGCTAGACACCGCCACTGTACCGCCGGACAAGGCTACCGTGCCGCCTGATATCGCTACAGTACCAGCTGTAATTGTCGTGCCAAGTACCGCATTAATCGTCCCGCCTGTGATCGTTGCTCCTAGCAATGCGTTCAACGTACCTGCTGTGATCGTTGCCCCTAGCAACGCATCCAGCGTTCCGCTAGACACGGCCACCGTACCGCCGGACAACGCTACCGTGCCTCCAGAGATCGCTACTGTACCTGCTGTAATTGTCGTGCCGAGTACCGCGTTGATCGTCCCGCCTGTGATCGTTGCTCCCAACAATGCGTTCAATGTCCCGCCTGTGATCGTCGCACCCAGCAATGCGTTCAACGTACCTGCTGTGATCGTTGCCCCTAGCAACGCATCCAGCGTGCCGCTAGACACCGCCACCGTGCCTCCCGACAAAGCTACAGTGCCACCTGAGATCGCTACTGTACCCGCCGTAATTGTCGTGCCAAGTACCGCATTAATCGTCCCGCCTGTGATCGTTGCTCCCAACAATGCGTTCAATGTCCCGCCTGTGATCGTCGCTCCTAGTAATGCGTTCAACGTACCTGCTGTAATCGTTGCCCCTAGCAACGCATCCAGCGTGCCGCTAGACACCGCAACAGTACCACCGGACAAGGCTACCGTGCCTCCAGAGATCGCTACTGTACCCGCCGTAATTGTCGTACCAAGTACTGCATTGATCGTCCCGCCTGTGATCGTCGCACCCAGCAATGCGTTCAACGTACCGGCTGTGATCGTTGCTCCCAGCAACGCATCCAGCGTTCCGCTAGATACCGCCACCGTACCGCCGGACAAGGCTACCGTGCCGCCTGATATCGCTACAGTACCAGCTGTAATTGTCGTGCCAAGTACCGCATTAATCGTCCCGCCTGTGATCGTCGCTCCTAGTAATGCGTTCAACGTACCTGCTGTAATCGTTGCCCCTAGCAACGCATCCAGCGTGCCGCTAGACACCGCCACTGTACCGCCGGACAACGCTACCGTGCCGCCAGAGATCGCTACTGTACCTGCTGTAATTGTCGTGCCAAGTACCGCATTAATCGTNNGCCTGTGATCGTCGCTCCTAGTAATGCGTTCAACGTACCGGCTGTGATCGTTGCCCCTAGCAACGCATCCAGCGTGCCGCTAGACACCGCCACCGTACCGCCGGACAACGCTACCGTGCCGCCAGAGATCGCTACTGTACCTGCCGTAATTGTCGTGCCAAGTACCGCATTAATCGTTCCGCCTGTGATCGTCGCTCCTAGTAATGCATTCAACGTACCTGCTGTAATCGTTGCGCCTAGCAACGCATCCAGCGTGCCGCTAGACACTGCAACAGTACCACCAGACAAGGCTACCGTGCCTCCAGAGATCGCTACTGTACCCGCCGTAATTGTCGTACCAAGTACCGCATTGATCGTCCCGCCTGTGATCGTCGCTCCTAATAATGCATTCAACGTGCCCGCAGTGATAGTCGCGCCGAGTACCGCATCCAGCGTCCCGCTAGACACCGCCACTGTACCGCCGGACAACGCCACCGTACCACCTGAGATCGCTACTGTACCCGCCGTAATTGTCGTGCCAAGTACCGCATTAATCGTTCCGCCTGTAATCGTCGCTCCCAGCAATGCGTTCAACGTACCTGCTGTAATCGTTGCCCCCAGCAACGCATCCAGCGTTCCGCTAGACACCGCCACCGTGCCACCCGACAAGGCTACTGTACCGCCCGAGATCGCTACTGTACCCGCCGTAATTGTCGTACCAAGTACCGCATTGATCGTTCCGCCTGTGATCGTTGCTCCCAGCAATGCGTTCAACGTGCCCGCAGTAATCGTCGCGCCGAGCAACGCATCCAGCGTCCCGCTAGACACCGCCACCGTGCCGCCGGACAAGGCTACTGTGCCGCCTGATATTGCTACTGTACCTGCTGTAATTGTCGTGCCCAGCACGGCATTAATCGTTCCGCCTGTAATCGTCGCTCCCAGCAATGCGTTCAACGTACCTGCTGTGATCGTTGCCCCAAGCAACGCATCCAGCGTGCCGCTAGACACCGCCACCGTGCCACCCGACAAGGCTACTGTACCGCCCGATATCGCTACAGTACCCGCCGTAATTGTGGTGCCAAGTACCGCATTGATCGTTCCGCCTGTGATCGTTGCTCCCAACAATGCGTTCAACGTACCTGCTGTGATTGTTGCTCCCAGCAACGCATCCAGCGTTCCGCTAGATACCGCCACCGTGCCGCCTGCAATCTCAAACGTACCACCGGATACCGCTACCGTACCGCCCGAAATGGCTACTGTACCGGCCGTAATTGTCGTGCCGAGTACCACATTGATCGTTCCGCCTGTAATCGTCGCTCCTAACAACGCGTTTAACGTACCCGCTGTGATCGTTGCGCCGAGCACGGCATCCAACGTACCCGCCGTAATCGTCGCTCCTAACAGCGCATTTAACGTACCAGCTGTGATCGTTGCTCCTAACAGTGCATCTAGCGTGCCGCTAGACACCGCCACCGTGCCGCCTGCAATCTCAAACGTACCGCCGGATACCGCTACCGTACCGCCCGAAATGGCTACTGTACCGGCCGTAATTGTCGTGCCGAGCACCGCATTAATCGTTCCGCCTGTAATCGTCGCTCCTAACAACGCGTTCAGCGTGCCCGCCGTGATGGTCGCTCCCAGCACCGCGTTTAACGTACCCGCTGTGATCGTTGCGCCCAACAGTGCATCTAGCGTTCCGCTAGACACCGCTACCGTTCCGCCCGCAATCTCAAACGTACCGCCGGATACCGCTACCGTACCGCCCGAGATTGCTACCGTACCGGCCGTAATTGTCGTGCCGAGCACCGCATTGATCGTTCCGCCTGTGATCGTTGCTCCAAGCAACGCATTCAGCGTACCCGCCGTAATCGTTGCGCCGAGCACGGCATCTAATGTCCCCGCTGACACCGTCGCTCCGGACACGGCTACCGTTCCCCCGGATAATGCAACCGTACCGCCAGATACGGCTACCGTCCCTTCCGATACCGCTACCGTACCGGCCGTGATTGTTGTCCCCAATACTGCGCTAATCGTTCCGCCCGTCACCACGGCGTCAACCGTGCCGCCGGATACCGCCACCGTTCCGGTAACCCCTACCGTACCGCCCGAAATGGCAACTGTACCCGCCGTAATCGTTACTCCCATAATGCTGCTGATTGTTCCGTCTAGCAACACTGTTACAAGATTCCCGGTTGAATCCACGGCCAGAGGCCGCGCCGTATCCGTATTGTCTTTACCAAAGATTAAAGTGCGTAAATTATCCGGATTGGGATTAAACGTCGAAAAGTTCGGCATACCTACTCATCACCTTTTTTCTCTTAAAAAATGAAATTCATGAACCGGTCTCATCTCTGCGCGCTGCGCCTGAAAATACACCTGAATTAACGTTGGAGCCCCCGTCAGCTTCGAACGAATCGATAGTCTAGTGAAATGCATGAATCTTGAAGGGGTCATAATCTCTATTCCGCCCGCTTCAATCACCGTCTCGTAATCGTGCGCAAAATCTACGCCGTTTGGCCCAACCTCGAGGCGTACAATGGCAGCATTTTTCCCCCGATTCAATACG
This sequence comes from Paenibacillus glycanilyticus, assembly GCF_030161375.1. Classification (GTDB taxonomy): domain Bacteria; phylum Bacillota; class Bacilli; order Paenibacillales; family Paenibacillaceae; genus Pristimantibacillus; species Pristimantibacillus glycanilyticus_B. The sequence continues at coordinate 433,783 of NZ_BSSQ01000016.1, read as the reverse complement.
GCGTAAGAAAACACCAAGTCCGAAGCCGTATCTTGTGTTGGCATTGGGGCGAATTCATCTGAGGTCACAGCTTCTTCATATTCAATAGAGCGAAAAATCTGCAAAGAACTGCCGTTTTTGCACCCGCAGCAAACACGTCTTCTGGGGATGCGGCGACGCTTCTTGTGCTTGAACGGTTTTTTGCGGCAACGACGCAGTCTTCTTCTATGTTTGTGTTTGTGTCTTGCTGTTTTTCCCATATCTCCTCTTCTCCTCAATGTCCATGCTTCCATTACTTTATGTGTAAATGAAAATGTACGCGGCGGCGGTTGAACGCGGTAGATTCACCTAACTTCATTCTCATCCGTATTTCCCCATACAAATCCGGTGTTTGCGCCATATAATGAGGCAAGCATTCCCAGACAAGAGGTGAACTAATTTGACGAATTCCTCCGTATTCAACAGCGAGAACAGCCCGTTATATATTCTGTTGAATAACCGCTATAACAGCCCTGCCATCGTGGCTCCGCCCGAAGAAGACGCAGCCGCGAGCGGAAGATTTTTTATGGTTACTTCGGCCAGTACGGCTGTAGGCGGGGGCTCCAACTTGTTAATCCAAATCACGAACCCTAACGCCAGCGGAAGATCGCTTTATATTTCAAAAATTAGCGGAGGAGTAAGCGCCGCGGCTACGGTAAACCTTTACTCGGGAGGGACGGTTTCCGGCGGAACAACCCCAACTCCTTTTAATATGCAGCTTGGCAATGCGACCACAAGCGTAGCTACGGCACGGGTGGCGACCGGCAGCGTATCCGGCTCTCCTACCTTGTTTTATACTTCTCTGCTTGCAGCGGGTATGTTTGAGGTCGTTTTTACAGGCGGACTTATTGTCCCGGCTAACCGTTCGGTCGCTATCTCCGTTGGTACAGGATCCATTACGGCGGCCGCCAATATTTCGTGGTGGGAGTTTTAATGCCGAACAACTCGATTTTCGATAGCTCGAATAGGCCTCTGTACGGCGCAGCCGCCAACTCCTACACCCAGCCGGGAACCGAGGTTCCCGTCCAAACGGGGACATCCATACAAGCAGGCGGCTCCTTCACCGTCAATGCGGCCAATAGCATTTCCTTAGGAATATTAGGGGGGAGCGTCAACAGCTCCATTCGTATTGCCAATCCTTCCGGCAGCGGGAAAACGGTTTATCTTGGACAAATCGTAGGCTACACCAACATCTCGCTAAGCTTGCTCTCCAGCTTTTCCGCACAAGTAACGCTCTACAGCGGAGGTACCATTGCATCTCCAACTACCGGCACGCCGGTTAACCTTAATCTTGGCAGCAGCACGGCCAGTGTCGCTTCGGTTACAACCTCCATCAACGCGGTAACAGGCGGAACTTCATTTGTGCTGTATCCGCTGCAGCCTGGGCCGTTCTCTTTTTCCTTTGGCGGATCCGTAGCCGTACCTCCGGGCCAAACTTTAACCGCTAACATTGTGGGTGCTTTGACCGTTCTCGGCATACTTGGCGTTGGCATAGAGGTCATCTGGTGGGAAGTTTAATACTTATGAAAAAAAGCCCATGCAGCCTATATTTAGGCCACATGAGCTTTTCTTCTTGACTGCGTGCGTTACAGCAGCTTTTCGATATCCGGGGTCATGCTTAAAGGCTCGTCCGTCGACTCGAACCGCTTCACTACGTTGCCATCGCGGTCAACGAGGAACTTCGTAAAGTTCCATTTCACGTCGTTGCCTTCCAGGTAATGAGGAAGTTTTTCGGACAAGAAAGCATGCAGCATTTTGCCGCTAGGCTCGTCCGTATTAAAGCCGTGGAACGGTGCCTGCTCGCTCAAATAAGCAAACAAGGGATGAGCTGTTTCTTCGCGCACATCGGTCTTCGCAAACAGCGGGAACGTTACTCCGTAATTGAGCTGGCAAAAGTCCTGTACATCCGAATTCGAACCCGGCTCTTGCTCGCCAAATTGATTGCTAGGGAAGCCCAAAATCTCAAGCCCTTGGTCCTTGTATTGCTCGTACACTTTCTGCAAGTCGGTATATTGCGGGGTAAAACCGCATTTGCTCGCTGTATTTACGATCACGAGAACCTTCCCTTTGTAATCCTCCAGGTTCACCTGTTGTCCTTTAATGGTTTCCGCTTCGAATGAATATACGCTCATGTTGATTTCCTCCTTGAGAAAAATGATTTTATTAAATTAAATTGTACACAATTTATATCACAGTCGGCTACCCGATGTCAAATTCGGATGGAGTAGCAGGCATTTTGCCTGCTGCAGACGGATAGCCACTCGAGGTCAGCTCCTTTCGGGCCTGTAGCAGGCTTTTTGCCTGCTGCAGACATGTCGCCATTCGAGGTCTGCCTCTTTCGGACCTGTAGCAGGCTTTTTGCCTGCTGCAGACATGTCGCCATTCGAGATCCGCCTCTTTCGGGCCTGTAGCAGGCTTTTTACCTGCTGCAGACATGTCGCCATTCGAGGTCCGCCTCTTTCGGACCTGTAGCAGGCAAAATGCCTGCTACAGATAAAGAAAGACGTGCGACGGCGTCTCCGAGAACGCCAACCGCCAACAAAAAAAAGGCGTGCCGCAGGCACGCCCCCCCTTTACATTTCTGCTTTTTGCAGGCGCATGTAGTCGCCAACCATGGCGAAACGCCATGGGAGAATCATGCCGAAGGCAAGCAGATAGAACAAAGCCCCGGTTTGCGGAATGGACATATATTGCTCAACAACGCTGTGCAAAGCCAATCGGATTGCGAGCAGCGTCAGCATGATAAAGATAAACGCCTTCGAACGGCGGACGAAAATATCGGACTCAACCCGCTCGAGGCGCGTTGTGACGATAAGCGGGAACGAGAAAATGAGCAGTCCCGTACCAAATGCCGATAATCCCCATAACCAGTGGATATGCGTAATCGGAAACGCAAACATCATAAATCCGGTCGACATGCCAAGCGGCGGCGCAATGATTTTGCGCAGATTGGTTGGCTGCTTGCCTGCCCGCATGCGAAGGATAATTAGCGCCAGTCCGGCACAAACCGAAAAAACGATGGACGCGATTTGAATAAGATGTGTATTGGCAGATAGCATCGTTATCTATCCTCATTTCAACAGTGGGTTACTACACCCATCGTAGCGCAAAACGCACATCAGTGCAAACGGATACGGGATTAGTAAGACCCGCGGATAAACGGATGCACCTTCTCTTGGTAGAAGGCCGACAGGCGTTCGCGTTCCGCCTCCGTGAACGAAGGCACTTCGAGCGCCGCAAGATTATCCTCCACCTGGCGCACATTGCGGAAGCCCGGAATGACGCAGGATACCGCTTCATGATCGAGTAGCCAGCGCAGCGAAGCACGTGTCATGTTACCGCGTCCTTCCGCGATCCAACGAAGCTGGTCAGCCAGCTCAACCCCTTTGGCAAATCCAAGCCCGGCAAAGGTCTCGCCAACGTTAAACGATTCGCCATTCTCGTTAAAGCGGCGATGGTCATCTGCCTCAAAGGTTGAAGCAGCGGTGAATTTGCCCGTTAACAACCCGCTAGCCAGCGGCAGGCGAACCAGAATGCCAACGCCGCGGCGATGCGCTTCATTCAGCAGCTCAAGCGGCTTCTGGCGAAAAATATTATAAATAACCTGAAGCGCGCGGACATTCGGCTGCTCCAAACAATAGAGGCCTTCCTCCACCGACTCTACGCTTACGCCATAATGGCGAATCTTGCCTTCCTGCTGGAGCTTGTCCAGCACCTCGAATACACGGCCATCCTTCAGGATTGGCATCGGAGGACAATGAATCTGGTACAGGTCAATCCTCTCGCGCTCCAGACGTTTCAAGCTTGCTTCGCAATAAGCGCGGACAGCGGCTTCCGAATAAGTCGCCGGGTCATGAATATCTCCCGCACGGCAGAACTTCGTCGCAATATAGATCTCGTCTTCGCGGCCTTTTGTCGCCTGAGCGAGCAGCCGTTCGCTATGTCCGTCGCCGTACACGTCCGCCGTATCAAAAAAGTTAACGCCTTGCTCCATGGCAGCTTCAAGCGCCAATAGCGATTCCTTATCGTTCACATTGCCCCAGGCACCGCCTATCGCCCATGTTCCGAAGCTGATCTCGCTTATTTTCAAATCCGAAGAACCTAACCCGCGATACTCCATCTTTTCACCTCGTTATGTAATCGGTTACGGAATCCAGTATAACAAATTTCCATTTCTTCTTATATTTCAAAAAAAAATGGCCGGAGCCCCATCGTTCATCGATCGGCTCCGGCCGTTGATCCCTTTATAGTAAAGCTTGGTGCTGCATGTACGCGCTGATATTGACGCCAAGCCCTTTGGAGAGGCGGATGCCAAATTCCACGTTAGCGCGGAAAAAGTTGCATACGGCACGCAGCTGGATTTGCTCGCTTGTTTGCTTCAAGTCGTTCACCAAATTGCTGACGAGATTCTCTTGCTGCTCTGGCGACAGCGACAAGTAGCGCTCGCCCGCTTGCGTGAAATCATCCGTCTTGTAAATCTTCTCGCGTCCAGCATGACCTTGAAGCGGCATCACGCTATCCTTGTACGCCGGAGCTTCCGCGGGACTATCGCTTGCGCTATTAGGCTCGTAGTTCATCGTAGACGGATCCGCCTTCAGCGTCATCGCCCCATCGCGTTGATGGTTGCGGACCGGCGCATACGGACAATTGACCGGAATATGCAAATAGTTGGCGCCAAGACGGTAACGCTGCGTGTCCGGATAGGAGAACAAACGTCCTTGAAGCAGTTTATCTTCCGAAGGCTCGATGCCGGGAACTACGGCGCTAGGGGCGAAAGCCGACTGCTCCACTTCGGCGAAATAGTTGTCCGGATTGCGAAGAAGCTTCATCGTGCCTACGAGTTGAAGCGGGTACCTGTCTTCCGGCCATACTTTTGTCGGATCAAGCGGGTCAAATGCGAAACGGTCCACATGTTCAACCGGCATCAGCTGCACATGCAGATCCCATTCCGGATAGCGGCCAAGCTCGATGGCATCATACAGATCGCGGGTCGCATGATTGAAATCTTGGCCCTGCATGGCGCCAGCTTCGGATGCCGTAAAGTTGCGCACGCCTTGCTTCGACTTCCAGTGGTATTTCACATACGCAACTACGCCTTGCTCGTTGATCCACTTGAACGCGTGAACGCCAAAACCGTCCATTTCGCGATACGATGCCGGCGTGCCGTCATCCGAGAACAACCACGTTAGCATATGGGTGGATTCCGGCGTCAGCGTCATGAAATCCCAGTACCGCTCAGGCTCTTGCAGATTGGTACGGGGAGATGGCTTCAAAGAATGAACCATGTCCGGGAATTTCATCGCGTCGCGGATGAAGAAGACCGGCAGATGGTTGCCCACGATATCCAGATTGCCTTCTTCCGTATAGAACTTCACGGCAAAACCGCGCGGATCCCTTGCCGTCTCCGGCGAGCCTGTTCCGTGAATGACGGTAGAGAACCGGACGAAAACATCCGTCTCCTTCCCTTCTTCCTGCAGAAAAGCCGCTTTCGTATGGGCCTTCATGCTGCGCGCCGTGCGGAATACACCGTAAGCGCCTGCTCCGCGCGCATGCACGACGCGCTCCGGAATGCGTTCACGGTCGAAATGCGCGATTTTCTCGATCAGATGGTAATCTTCCAGTAATGTCGGACCTCGTTGTCCGGCTGTTCTTGAATTCTGATTGTCGCCAACGGGCATACCTTGATTCGTTGTTAAATGGTTCATTCTATCGCTTACCTCCGGAATATTTATATTTAGACTTGATCTAAATCTTATATTCCTATTGTAAGGATAGGCCGAACCGCTGTCATGAACATTGGATGAAAGGCTCATGAAGATCGCATGAAGAACGCTGGATAGGATAGGTTAATTTCCCCGGTGCTCTACCAACCGATAGCCGGCTCCGCGTACGGTTGCGATATAATTCGGAGCTACCGCGCTATCCTTCAGCTTGCGGCGGAGCGTCTTAATGTGCACATCCACCACGTTGCTGCCGCCAAAATATTGGCTTCCCCATACCGCGTCAAACATCACCTCGCGGGTCAGCACCGCGCCATCCGATGCAAGAAACATCAGGAGCAGATCGTATTCGGTTTTGGTCAACTCGATCCGTTCTTCACCGCGGTATACCGCCATTTTTTTCAGGTCAACCGTTAAGTCCTTGAACTTGTAACTTGATTGATCCGGCGCTTTCCATTCCCCAAGCATTCGGGTAATTTGCTTCAACGCGTCTTGGGGGTTCGACGGCCATACGAGAAGCTCGGCGTTATCCGGTATAGCCGCAGCCATAACCCTTGCTTCCTCGTGAACGAGGAACAAGAGAGAAGCGCCATTAATAGGCGAAGTATGCGTCATCGCGGCATGCAAGGCGTCTACGGCGTTTGGAATAAGCGGATTAGGAGTCGCATCATAGATGATCAGCTCCGGCTGCAGACTACTGACGAATGCTTTGTTCAGATCATGGAGCGCAAACAAATCGAAGCATTCCGCCGTAAGCAAGTGCAGAAGGCTGTTCATCCGTTCGGGAAAAGGACTAACCGTCATAATCCGCTTGGTCAAAGAGCATGTTTTCCCCTCCATAAGAACCTCTTCGGCAGGTGGAGCCTCCGTGCGGTTATCTTCTACTTGTTGGCGCATCTTTCGCATACCCCCTCTAATACAACATGGGCTTCCTGTACGGCAAATTTCGTTTCGGCCGCGATTTTCTTCAGCCATTCCTCGGGCAGCTCGGTCAATACTTCCTCCACTCGCCCGCATTGCTTGCACATAATATGGTGGTGGTCGTCCATTCTGGCATCATAACGGCTTACCGCTTCGCCCAGCTTTAATTCCTGGATCAGACCGGCATCCGTCAAATAACGCAGCGAGTTATATACGGTTCCGTAAGCAAAGCTGCTTCCTTTATCCCGCAGACGCTCAATGATATCCGCAGCCGTAGGGTGATCATGCGATTCCTGAATCACTTCCAGGATCGCTTTTCTTTGAGTAGTCAGATTTATTTTAGTCATGGTATATTCAGTCCTTCAGATCGAGTTAATTTAGACTAAGTATAAATCTAAATATCGCTAAGTTCAACCTGAATTCATTCCCTGTATGCGCCATCTTCCATTCTTAGAATCTATGGCCAAACTTTACGAAAAATAATTATTAGAATATTTACAAAATTGAAATAATGGTTTATGATAAACCTACACCAAACGGAAGGGGATAGTCCATTGAAGTAAGTTAGCGAAGCATGTCCTCACTACTTTCGGAAAGGAGAATCTTACCGATCTACCGGACATGCGGGAATCCAGAGTAGTACCTTAGTTAATGATTACTTACCTGATATTATGGCAACGGAAGTTGTAGAATGGAGCGTTTCGAAATTGAATAATTGCGATTCAGAAAGGTAAAGGGATTCCGGTTATCATCGATAAGCGGAATCCCTTTTGGCGTGCGGATTTTATAAGATAGGCGATAACAGACGGGCAATAGACTCCTTGAACTTGTTCATGATCGGCCGTTTCAAATAATTGTCGAGAGTCAGTTCATAACAGTCCTCCAGATCAAGCCCAAACAATCTCTCCAGCTCCCCCGCCGTTGCGCTGTCATAAATAAAAGCGTTCATCTCAAAGTTCAGCTTAAAGCTGCGGTTATCGATATTGGCTGTGCCTACGGAAGCAACCTGACCGTCAATAACGAGCGTCTTCGCGTGCAGGAACCCCCGCTCGTAAATATAGCATTTGCCTCCTGCCAAGAGCAGCTCGTTCAAATACGAATGCGTCGCCCAGTACACGAAGAAGTGATCCGGTTTGCTTGGCAGCATCACCTTCACCTCAACCCCCGACATCGCGGCGATCTTCAATGCCGTCATTAGACTTTCATCCGGCACGAAATACGGCGTCTGCAGGCAGATGCTTTTTTTGGCGGAATAGATCATCTTGATATAAGCGTCCTTAATCTGCTGATAATCCGAGTCCGGCCCGCTTGCTACAAGCTGCATCCCAATCGTCCCTACCGCCCCGAAGTGGCGCGGGAAGTAATGATAATCCAGCTCCACCATCCCCGAAGAAGCCAAATTCCAGTCCATCAGGAACTGCGCCTGCATTTGCAGAACGGCTCTGCCTTCCACGCGCAGATGCGTATCCCGCCACTCGCCGAAATATTTGTCGCGGCCCAAGTATTCATCCCCGATGTTAAACCCGCCGATATAACCGATCCGCCCGTCAACGATAACTAGCTTGCGGTGATTGCGGAAGTTGATCTTCAGGTTCAAATAAGGAATCCGGGACGGGAAAAAGGCCGCCGCCTCTCCGCCCGCTTCTCTCAGCTCCTTGAAAAACTTCCTCGGAAGACCCTTGCTGCCGATATGGTCATACAGAAACCGGACCTGCACGCCTTGCCTTGCTTTCTCCACCAACGCGTGGATCAGCCGGTTACCGAGCTTATCGTTACGCACAATGTAATAGACAAGGTGAATATGATGTTGTGCGGACTCGATATCGCGCAGCAGCGCATCAAACTTGCTCTTGCCGGTCGTGAAGATTTGCACGGCATTGTTCTGGGTGTACAGCGAAAAGCTGCTCACCAGATTCATATGGATCATGCTCTGATAATGGCTGGTAGCGGGATCGTTAAACGGGATGTTCCGCTCTTCTAATTGATGCTTCTGCGCTTCAATGGAATCCTCAATAATACGCTGGCTTTCCAATAACATCTTATTCAGCTTCCGCTTGCGCAGCCGCTGACCGAGAATCAGATAAAGGACAAATCCGACGCCTGGCAGGAAATACAGCACCATCAGCCAGGCCCATGTCGATCTTGCGTCTTTTCTCTCTAGGAAAATAACCGCCAGGGCCAGCAATATATTCAGGATGATAAATACGGTTGAAATATCCTGTACGACATTCATAGCTAGACGAGCCCCTCAATTATTATGGATAAAAACGTTAATTAGAGAATACCTCAAGCGCGAAAGATGTTCAAACCTTACACAAACATTCTTATTCCATTTGAAATATGCTACAATTTTCAGAAAAATACAGAAACGTGCGAGCGGCATAGGAGGAAGAACCATGGACTTACGACAATATCGATTAGACGAACCAGCGCTCGGCACATTTAGCGAAGAACGCGACGAATACGAACGGGACTACGCAAGACTCATCCAATCCCCGGCTTTCCGGAGGCTGCAAGGCAAATCGCAAGTATTTGGCGCCGGATCGGGCGACTACTACCGGACTAGGTTAACCCATTCCCTCGAGGTATCGCAGATTGCCAGAGAGACGGCGAGACGTCTAGGGAAACAATACCCTTTTCTTACGAAAAAGGAACATCCCGGTCTCATTCTGGATCCCTCGGTAGTGGAAATCGCATCTCTTGCCCATGATCTCGGCCATCCGCCGTTTGGCCATAAAGGCGAAGAGGTGCTGAATCGCTTATTAATAGAGGAACACGGTCTTGCTTACGAAGGCAATGCCCAGAACTTCCGCATTCTGATGTTCCTGGAGAAACGCGCGGGAAGCGGCAGCGGTCTGGATCTGACGGCAGCCGTATTGCTCGCGGTCAATAAATATCCTTACTCGCTTGACGATCCGGGCAGGCTCAAAGGTTTATACAGTTCAGAATGGCATGCCATCAACCATATTCGGCAGCAATGGAAGATGCCGGAGGGCTGTTCGACGCTGGAAGCGCAGCTGATGGACTTATGCGATGACATCGCGTATTCGACCCATGATATCGAGGACGGCATCCGCGCCGGCAAAATCCAGATGAACCGCACCTTCTTCGAAGATCAGAGGCTGATCGATAACTTGGTGCAAGAGATCGTAGAAGATCAAGGCAATATGGATGTGGGCTGGGATCAAGTGGACATTCCCGCGATGGTTAAGCGAGTGCTGACTGCTTATCTACAGCAATGGGAAGAGCTCTACGCTCTGTACGACCATGAGTCATCCCGGACGCGCAGAGAGATGAAAGCACGGTGGGTTAGCGTATTCGCCGGACGAGTCGGCATTATCGATGATCCGGTCAAAGATTGGAAGAAAGTGACGTTTGTGCTGGAAGGACAGCAGGACATTGACCTGCTGCGCACAATGGAGATATTGAAGAAGCTTGCCTGGGTAACGCTGATCAAGGATTTCCGCGTACAGCGGCTGCAAATGCGCAGCGAAATTATGATCCGCCGTCTATGGGACAGCTTCAAGAAGCCAGAGCAAGGTCGCCTCATTCTGCCGCCGGATTGGGTAGCGAGCTTCGATCAGCACAAGCACAATTGGACTTGGCCCCGGTTTATTGCGGATTATATTTCCGGCATGACCGATGCGTATGCGGAGAAGGTCTATGCCGAGCTGTACGCGAGCAAATCAGGTTCAATCTACGAGATGGACTAACTATTCGGCAGGATTAAGAACAGCGTTTTGCGATAAGGCCGTAATATAGTCGAAGAATCGTTCCGGCTCTACATCATAGACAAGACTCACCGGCCGCCCGTTTGCCGTCTCGACTGTGCGGCCTTGGCTTGGGCCGTCTGCAATAACCGTGCTGTGAACGGTCTTCATCTGAACTAGGCTTGGGTCGCCGGCGACTGCTGTCGTCAGAACATCCCACAAGTAATAGGTCGAGTTCGTTTCCATATATACAAGCGGCGGACAAGCCGCGTAACATTGGCCAACGAAGTCTAGTCCCGCATGCTTCCGCAGCGACGCCCAGCGGTTCCGCACCGGAACCGTAAGCGGTACTTTGTTCGTGCTTTCCAGCGCCACAAGCTCAATCTTGATCCCCGTGTTCCATACCCGTTCTACCGCTTCCGGATCCCAGAAGGCATTCCATTCCGCGGTTCCGTCATGCTCGGGCTCCTGAACATTCCCCTTCTCGTTGAAAGTTCCGCCCATCCAGACCAGCTTCTCGATTTTACCTTCAATCTCCGGCGCTTCATCAAGCGCTCTAGCCAGATCCGTTAGCGGTCCGGTAAAGAGCAAAGTGACCGGCTCGGTTGAGGCTAGCAACTGCTCAACCATATGGCGGTGGGCAGGCAGCGCCGCTTCGCGCGTATGGATAATGCCAGGTTCGTTCAGAATGGGCAGCGCATCGACAAAAAAGGTATGCATGCGCCATTCCGAAGGGAACGGGTTGCGTCCTCTTGAGTTGGAACGGGCAACCTCCACCTTGCTGCTTGTTCCAGGCGCGCCGAAGCGGTCGATAATTTTACGGCTTGAGGCCATCCCCGGTTCCAAATAACCGTCAGCCGGAATAACCGACACCCCGATCAGCTCAACGTCCTTCATCTGCAGGACGAGAAATAGCGACACCAGATCGTCTACCCCCGCGTCGTGATTGAAATAAAGTTTTTTTCCCATTGTTGCTCCATCCCTTCCTGAGTATAAAACGTATTTGTGATTGTCCATCCTATAAGTAAGGAGGTGACTTATCATGGCTAAAGACGTATTATGCGAAGTTAACTCCTGCAAGCATTGGGCTGCAGGCAATCACTGCGCGGCAACTTCGATTTATGTAGTCAACAACCGCTCCAAACAAGCAAGCAATTCCGATGAAACGGATTGCAAAACGTTCGAAGCAAAGATTTAACAGAATGGGCAACGGCGCGCAGCCCCATGCCATGTATGAATCACACGCATCGGAAGCTGAGCGCCGCCCCGTTCGACTCTTTTATTGTGATACTGGAACCGCGTTATAATACTCTTCCAGCGTTAGATCCTTCTCGTCTATCTCTTGTGCCAGCTCCTTGCCTACATAGCGGATATGCCAAGGCTCGTATTTGTAGCCCGTAATGGCATCTTTGCCTTCCGGATAACGGATAATATAACCGTATTCCGCCACATGGTCCGCCAACCACTCCGCTTCCGGCGTACCGCCGAAACAATCCTCCGCGGCACATTTGCCGTCGCTGCCCGATACGTCAATCGCAAGACCGGTCTGGTGCTCGCTTGTGCCCGGGAATGCGCTGTAGGTTAATGCTTTCTCCATGCCGTCTTTTGCAACATACCGGTTAAACAAGCTCTTCTGCGTCGATTGGGAACGATACGCCGATACGCCCGCCAAATAGATGCCGTCTTTCTCCGCGCCGGCAAACAGGTCTTCAAGAGCGCCTGCCGCTTCCTTGCGCATTTTGCGTTTGTCGATCTTCTCGCTGAAGGTGAACCTTACGTCCGGATACACCAAATCGGTAGGCTCGTAACCGTCAGGCAACTTGTATTGCTTGTCCACCAACACGGCTACGCTTGCCGGCTGGGCAACAACGGCATAACCGTCCTCTTCGCCCGCCGTTGCGATCGCAGGCTTGTCAGGTTCGTTCGAAGGCGATTGCTCGCCTGATGCTTCATTATTATTAGACGGTTCGTCGGTTGGTTCATCGGAAGGGTCGCCAGACGGTGCGTCCGTCGGGTTATCCGAGGCAACAGGCTGATCCGATTCCGCCGGATCCGGGCTCGAAGTCTGGCTATTAGCCGCTGTCTCCTCAGGAGCTTCGGCCGTTAAATTCTCGTAACGGATAAACAATACGACTGCAATGGCAACCACGCATATCGCTACAAAAGCTAATCCGCGTCTTCTTCTACGTACGTTTCTTCTCATGCTGCTCTCCTTATTTGCTCTCTATGATGGGCTTTCCGTATCTCTACTATAAACGAATAGACTCGAAAAAGTATTAAAAAGTTGCAACATTTGTTTACGTCATTTTACCATGCAGCCTAACCGCCGCCTGCCTTTGACATTCTTCTTCCAGCCAAGCATAATGAATACAATAAGGACATAAAGAGGCAGGCTGATCGAGAGAAAAGCCTGTTTTTATTATGAAAGGCGGCGAATAAGTGTCAAATCTAGCACCAAAGCGTCTGTTCAGCACAAGACCCATCCTCGCATTCTCGCTCATTGTACTTCTTAAGAGTTTTCTTACCTGGATGGTAGTCTTCGGCGGTCCAAACTGGACGACGCTGCTCAAAGAAGTTCCGTTTGCGTTAATCGTGTTCTGCTTCATTGAATGGTTTGCAACGAAACGAAAACTTGTCTATTATCTGAGCGCCAACCTGCTGATGACGGCAATCTTGTTCGCGGTACTCATGTATTACAAATATTATGGCGTTATTGTCACGTATGTAGCCCTCAATCAGGTCAATCAGGTGACGGCTGTCAGCAACAGCGTATTTTCGCTGATGGACCCTTATTATTTGCTTGTGTTTATTGATATCGTTGTCATGGCTTATTATTTGATCCGCCGCAAGAAAGGGCAGTATTGGAAAACAGCCAGCCAGAAGCGGATCAGCAGACGCGTGCTTGCCACTTTGTTTGGTATCTCGCTCGCGCTTTGCTTGTTCAATATCGTGCCTAACCGCGCAAGCATGAATGAAATTGTGAAGGCTGAACAAATGGGCATCCTTAACTATGAAGCTTATACGATTTTCTCGAACAAGAATCAAGAGCTTGTAGCCTCTTCCGATATTACGCAAGCGAAGATCGATGAGCTCAAACAGATCGACAAGCCGGCATCGCCCAAGCTGTATAATGCGGCCTCCGGCAAAAACTTGATCATCATTCAAATGGAATCGTTCCAAAACTTCCTTATCGATCTGAAGATCGACGGTCAGGAAATTACTCCAAACATGAACAAGCTGGCGAAAGAAAACTATTACTTCAATAACTTCTACCAAGGCGTTGGCCAAGGCAACACCTCTGACGCCGAGTTTGTCGTTAATACATCGTTCTACATTCCGCCCAACGGGGCGGCTACGCAGGTTTATCCAAAAAAAGAACTGCCTAGCCTGCCGAGGTTAATGCAGGAGCATGGCTACGATACCGCGACGTTCCATACGAATATCGTTGATTTCTGGAACCGGGGCGAGTTGTACAAGGCGCTTGGCTTCAACCGCTATTACGACAAGACGTTTTTTGGCGATGAAGATTCCGTCTTTTTCGCCGCTTCCGATGAGGTGCTCTATTCGAAAACCGCAGCCGAGCTTGAACGGATGGATCAAGGGGACAAACCGTTTTATGCGCAGGTCATCTCGATGACTGCCCATCATCCGTTTACGATTCCGGAACGCAAATACAAGATGGAGCTTCCCGACCGTTACAAAGATACGTTTGTTGGCGATTATCTCCGCGCCCAGAACTATGCCGATTACGCGCTTGGCCTGTTCATTGACGATCTGAAGCAGCGCGGCATTTGGGATAACAGCGTCATTGTCGTGTACGGCGACCATCTTGGCTTGCCGATCTACTCGCTCGACCATGATGACAAAGTGCTGATGCAGGAAATTTACGGTCGCGAATACGGCTCCGCCGAAATGATCAATATTCCGCTTGTTATTGCGGCTTCGGGCGTTACAGAACCTCAGGTATTCACTCAGCTTGGCGGTCAGGTGGATATACTGCCAACCGTGGCGAATCTGCTAGGCTTCCCGCTGGATAAACAGATTCACTTCGGTCAGGATATCCTTAATAACGCGTCGTCAAACCTGCTGCCGCAACGTTACTACTTGCCGACCGGATCATTCGTAAGCAGCAAGGAGCTGTTCCTCTCCGGCAGCGGTTACGAGGATGGCACTCATCTTCCGCTCCCTGGAGCAAGCGCCGTCTCCCTGGACTCGCAGGATGAATTTAACCGCGCGCTTGAGTTGCTTAAGTTGTCCGACAGCTACGTCAGCCAGTTGCCAACTTGGAAGTAGAGTGGGATAGGTTAATAAGTAAACTCCGTATTCAAATGTTCTTCCAATCGCCATTGCTCGGGGATTCCTTAAATTAGATAAGCAGAGGTTGGAATCCCCGAGCAAAAGCGAGCGCATCCGCTTTTCCAGAATCATTTGAATTCTCCGTTTGTTATTAACCTGACTTGTTGACCAAAACCGATCCTTGTTAAATAAGGATCGGTTTTTTTATTACATATAGTTCCAAAGATTTATTTTAGTAAATAACCTCCTAAATTCACTAATTCTCTCTAGTAGAATGTTCTCCCATCTGATAGTATCAGTTAGGATCTATTTACGATATTTTTACATGAGAGAGGAAATTGATAATGAAAACTATGTATCGCAGTCTAATCGTTTTTCTGGCAGCTATCGTTGTGCTGGCTCTTCCGTTCCAAGCCTCCAAAGTTAGCGCTGCTTCCGCGGAAGACACGCTGATTTCTTACTATCCGACAGATATTGAAGACCATTGGGCTTATGACGCGCTCGACAACTTCGTTAACGCGGATCTTTTGAAAGGCTCCCTTGACTCCGAAGGCAATACGCTGGTTAAACCGGATTTGGCGATCAGCCGCGCGGAATTCGTTGCCATTCTGGTACGCGCGCTTGGCCTGACAACCGATGAGTCCGGCAAAACCTTTACCGACGTTCCCGCAGGCAAATGGTTCTCCGAGCCAATCCGGATCGCAAGCTCCCTTGGCATTGTGAACGGTTTGACGGCAACGACATTTGGCCCATCCGAGCTCATCAAACGCGGCGAAATCGCAACAATGGTTGTCCGCGCGTTCGAGTCTTCCGTTAAATTCGAAGGCGAAGCGAAGTCCTTCTCCGACGTACCGGAATATTTCGCTACACCATTCATCGCCAAAGCTAGCCAAGCCGGCATCGTTCGCGGTGCTACCGCTACAACGTTCAAGCCTTACGCTAACGCTACCCGCGCTGAAGCCGTTGTTATGGTCCAACGCGCGCTTGATCTGCAAACGGGCAGCTTGCCTGAAGATGCTGCTCTTACCGCTGTCATTGATTCATACGAAACAAAAGAAGCAGAAGTGATCAACGCTCAGCAATTCGATAAACTTGGCGAAGAACTTGCAAAATTCATGACGGGTTACGCTTTGGCCGAATCCATCTACAGCTATGAAGATTACGCAGGGCAAGGTTATACGCTCAAATTGGAAAAGCTGACTCCGCAAAGCTATGAAATCGTTTCGAAAACAGACCGTTTCGCAACGATCCATGCAACAGGCAGCACTTATAACGTATCGATCGAAGGCAACGGCGAGAGCGAAACCCAAACCGTTCCAAGAGACGGCATTTATTTGCTCAAGAAAATGGAAGACAACAGCTGGAAAATCTACCTGTATGCTCCCGACGATGTTGAAGAAGATGGCGGCGACGCAATCGCTGCTGAATAGTTGAAGTAGTAGGCTGGCGGTTACCCGACAATGTCATTAAGGATCGTTCCTTAATAACATTGCGGTTACCCGCTGGCCTTTTTTTTCGTTTCGCGCTGCCATTTTTTCTCTCTAGTACTATAACCTCTCATCTGCTAGTATCAGAAAGGGTCTAATTACATATTTTTAACACAAGAGAGGAATGCAACATGAAAGCCTTTTACCGCAGTTTTATCGTTTTACTAGCAGCAGTTGTTCTGCTCGCTCTTCCGCTTTCGAATTCGAAAGCTAGCGCAGCGTCGGCGGAAGATACACTCTACTCCTATATGCCTTGGGATATCGAAGAGCATTGGGCGTATGAAGCTTTGGATAACTTTGTGTCCGCGGACCTGCTTAAAGGCTACACGGACTCCTACGGCGACACTTATGTGAAGCCCGATATGTCAATCAGCCGCGCGGAGTTCGTCTCCATTCTAGTTCGTGCGCTTGGTCTCACAACGGAAGAATCCGGCAAAACCTTCTCCGACGTACCAGCCGGCAAATGGTATGCCGAGCCGATTCGGATCGCTAGCTCCTTAGGCGTCGTAAATGGTTTGACCGACACAACGTTTGGCCCTAACGAGCTGATCAAACGCGGCGAGATCGCAACGATGGTTGTCCGCGCGTTCGAATCTTCCGTTTCATTCGAAGGCCAAGCCAAATCCTTCTCCGACGTTCCGGATTACTTTGCGACTCCATTCATCGTGCAAGCCAGCCAAGCCGGCATTGTACGCGGTGCTACCGCAACAACTTTTAAACCGTTTGCCAACGCTACTCGCGCTGAAGCTGTCGTGATGATGCAGCGCGCGCTTGATCTTCAGAAAAGCGATCTCCCGGAAGACGCCGCACTGACGGCAGTTATTACGGAAATGAACGCAGCTGAATCTGAAGCTTTGAATACGGAGCAGTTCGATAAATTCAGCGAAATTTATGCTCAGTATTATACCGGCTACGAATTGGCAGCCTCCGACGTGGACAACGATTTCTATGCTTCTATGAAAGAAGAAGGCTACAAAATAACGATTGAGCAAACGGCTCCGGAAAAATTCGAAATCGTAGCCAAGTCGAACCGCTTTGCCGTTCTGAATTCCATTGAAGGCAAAGTCAACTTCAAGATGGAAGGCCCGGACATGACTCATACGCAGGTCGTAGATACAGACGCTACTTACTACCTGAAGAAAATGCCGGACAACAGCTGGAAAATCTATAATGTCTATCCCGTATTCCCGGAGGACATGGAAGGCATGGAAGAGGAATTCTTGCTGAATAAGAAATAAAGCTGAAAGCTGCCGTCTGGCAGCTTTTTTCCTATTTAAACGGCTTGCTTGACAAGGAAAGTGCGAAAACCTATGATGGGGTCAATCTAAAGGAGAAGGAGTAATGGACATGGCACGCAAACGCGTCGATCACGTTGGGGTAATGGTAAAAGATATGGAAGCGACAATCCGCTTCTACGAGGAATTTGTCGGGCTGACCCTGAAAGGCCGTCTGACTCATACAAACGGCGTTATTGAGCTTGCTTTCCTCGGCTTCGGAGATTCCGACGAAACGGAAATTGAACTGATCCAGCATTATAACGGCGACCTGCCTGTTGAAGGCCGCGTTCACCACTTTGCTATTTATGTCGATGATGTAGAAGAGGAATTTGCGCGTCTGAAACAGACGACGGTTACCTTTATCGACGAGGAAATCATTACGTTGCCTAACGGCTACCGTTACTTCTTCATCAGCGGTCCGGAAGGCGAGCGGATCGAGTTCTTCCAGCGTTAATCTTTAATAAAAAAGCCTCCGATTCCGTCTATTGCGGAATTGGAGGCTTTTCTCATTCAACTTGTTACTTAACCGCTTCAAGCACTTCGGCAACATGTCCGTCTACCGAAACGCTCCGCCATTCGCGCGCCAGCACGCCATTCTCGTCGATCAGGAACGTCGAACGCTCGATGCCCATGAACGTTTCTCCGTTCCATGTGCGCTCTTTCCATACGCCAAATAGCTCCGACACGGCATGCTCCGTATCGGCGAGCAGCGGGAACGGCAGCTGGAAATCAGCGATAAACGTATCATGGGAAGCCAGATCGTCCGGGCTGATGCCAATCACTTCCGTGTTATGCGTCTTGAACTCGCCGTTGTAATCCCGGAAGTCGCAAGATTCTACGGTGCAGCCTGGCGTATTATCCTTCGGATAAAAGTAGATGACCAGCTTCTTGCCTTTGTAATCGTTGAGCGAAATAGAGCCGCCGGTAGAAGCCGGCAAAGTGAAATTCGGTACAACTTGTCCCGTTTGCACTTGCGTCATCATGAAACACCTCTCTCAATTAAGTTTTATACGCCAAGTTTACCACGATTAGCCACAAATTCGTAGAAGACCGGCTGCTCCATCACATAGGCATGGATCTCTTCCTTGCCAAGCGGAAGCGAATAAGCAAGCGTCAACTTCATAAGCGCGGCTTCAATCGACATGTTCTCGATAAATACGGCGCCCGCTTCCAAGAGAGCAATGGACGAAGCGTACATCGCGTCTCTTTTGTCTTTGAGCGGACAAAGATACAAGTCTACGCCATGCTCCGCGCAATATTGCGCGAACCGCAACAGCGAATAGGAATCCGTCCCGCTCGCATTCGCCGTTCCCGAATGGAACAGATCATGCAATACCGCTTTTGGCTTATGTACCGTGAAATCATAATACGAATAACTCATCCCCGGGAAAGGCCGGATATACAACATACCGGGCTGAATTCCTTCGCCATCTTCCACCCACGGGCTGCCGGAAGGCTGACGCAGACGAAGTTCTTCTTGCGTTGGATTGTAAGGATGATCGTAACGGACCAACCTTCCTTCGGCCATCATGCCGTATGGCACGCTGTAGGGGCTGTCGAACTGGTCGGTGAACGACTCGCATTGCGTAATCCGCGATCCGAGATAGACGACCGATTCGCCCTTATCGTTGCGGTATACCACAAATACGCCCGGCGCGGCATCCTCCGATATCAAGTTAATCGCCCCGGCAAAATTGCTCAGTCCGTTCGCCCGCTCGTCGCCAAGCGGATAATTGCTCGCTACTAGCACGAGCGGAATCGTCAGGTCGCTCATCACAAAGCTCAGCAGCGCTGCGGAATAAGCAAGCGTATCCGAGCCATGCGTCACAATAATACCGTCGTATTTGGTTTGATCGACGGCCCTAATGGCGGCAATCAGCGCGTTCCAGTCCGACGGCACAATATTTTCGCTCAATATATTCATTGGCTGAACCGTTTCAAGGTCCACTTCCCGCTTAAGCGGGCTCGCCATGTAGGCATCAATCAAATGGTAAGAGCCGGCTTCATTCACCGAAATCGCACCGTTATTATTTTTACTGCCGATCGTGCCTCCGGTGAACATGACAAGAATTTGGCTCATCTGTACATCCCTCTCCGCTTTAGCAATTCACATATGGTATAAATCATACTAAAACGGGCTTGAGGCATGCAAGTTTGGCTACCGTACGTTGTTTTGAAGAGGCTGCAATCCGCTCACGCGGCATTCGATCACGTCACCGCCCCTGATAACCGCAGCGCCGGGCGTTCCGGTTAGAATAACGTCCCCCGGCAGCAGCGTCATCACCTGCGAGTGGAAGGCAATCAGGAAAGCCGGCGGGTAAATCATGCCTGTAAGCTTACTTGCATGGGCGAGGGAACCGTTATGCCAAGTCTCCACCTGAAGCTCGCTAAGTTCACCTGCTTCATCCATTGTCATGAGCTCGGAACCAAAGGTAAAGAACGTATCGAAACTTTTGGCTCTGGTCAAATAACGCATATGCCGGGCGTGAATATCCGCTGCCGTTGTATCGATGGCCGCGGCTACTCCGGCGACCGCGGTAAGCGCTTCTTCTTCCGAGACGTTCCTGCATGTTCTGCCGATAATAATGGCCAGCTCCGCTTCAGCCGTAACCCGCTCCGACTGGACAGGCAATACGATCGATTCAAGGTCCCCGATGATGGCCGTATCCGGCTTCATGAAGCTGACCGGCTCTTCCTCTTCCCGCAGTCTGGCGCGCTCCGCTTCATCGGCGGAGTAGTTCATGCCGATTCCCCATATTTTGCGCGGATGGCGGTACAATGGCGCGAGGCTTGCTTTCGATACCGCTACATAAGGAAACTCCTCCAACCGTTCGCGTCCGCCTTCGTTATACCACAACGTCAGTTCATCCAATCTTCCGGTGCTAATCAGCTCCAGCACATCAGTCGGCCAGTCCGCTCCCGTCATGCGGTTCAGCTCCGCCAGCGTCACGTACCCTTCCGGTCTAACGATACTCCCCTGCTCTACACCGCCATAGCCAATGGTCGCCAGCTTCATGGCTTAACCGCCTCCTTATCGACTAGTTCCGCCAAACGCAGCAGCTTCAGATCCTGCCTTGGACCGGCA
Organism: Paenibacillus glycanilyticus; assembly: GCF_030161375.1. Classification (GTDB taxonomy): domain Bacteria; phylum Bacillota; class Bacilli; order Paenibacillales; family Paenibacillaceae; genus Pristimantibacillus; species Pristimantibacillus glycanilyticus_B. The sequence goes on along the minus strand of NZ_BSSQ01000016.1, from coordinate 413,269 downwards.
ATAATGGATAGCCCAATCGGCGCGCCATCGATCTCTCCTGCCGGAATGGTCACCTGCGGCAGTCCGGACAAACCGGCGATGCAAGATAGTTGCATCGTCTTGAACCGCCGCTCCTCTACGGCCGGTCCGTGAATGGTCCGGCTTGGCGCGGTTCCCGGAATAGTCGGGATAACGAGCAGTCCGTCATCGCCCAGCAGTTCATGCAATCGGCTTTGGATCACGCGGCGGAGTGATGCGTCTCTTTGCGCTTCCTCATCCGTTATGTTGCTGGCGGACGCAAAGCGGGCTCCGATGCTTTCGCCGAATACCGGCTTTTCCCGCCCAATCCATTCGCCATGCGTCTGCCAGATTTCCCGGCCTTGCGTCGTTCGGAACGCATGGCTCCACGCTTCCAGACCTTCCGGCGCAATGGAGCGCCATTCCTGCTTCAGTCCTGTAGCCTGCGCAAGTCTATCGCAGCTGCTATCCAGCATGCCGCGGCAAGATGGCTCGGCTTTCTCCCAAGCCTCCTCGGCAAACATCAGCCTGCGGAAACTTCTCGGCTCCTCTTCGCTGCCGGAACCGGCCAGCAACACTTCGCCTACCTTGCGCAGCAAAGCGCTGTCTCTTGCCATCCAACCAACCGTGTCATAACTTCCGGCAAGCGGAATGACCCCGTCAATCGCAACAAGGTTATGCGTCGGACGAAAACCGTAAATGCCGCAATAAGCGGAAGGTACCCGGACCGAACCGCCCGTATCCGTTCCAAGCGCGAAATCCACCGCGCCGGCTGCGACCGCAACGGCCGATCCGCTGGACGAACCGCCCGGAATGCGGTCCGGCGCTTTGGGATTAATCGGCGTGCCGTAATGCTCGTTTTGCCCGTTAATGCTGTACATTAATTCGTCGGTATGGGTCGTACCGGTCAAGCGGGCTCCCGATGCCAGCAGCTTTTTAATCGAAGAGGCTGTTTTCTCCCAAGGCGAATGCGTACGCAGCCAGTCCGGATTGCCGGCCCCGCTCGTATACCCTTTGATCGCGAATACATCCTTTACTGCAAATACCAGGCCGCTAAGCAGCCCTTCTCCAACCGGCGGCAATTCTAGCTCCGGCTTCACAAACGCGTTGTACGTATCGATCATGGAATAATCCCTCCCTCTTATCTTCTACCAGCCGATGGCCGATCCGTCGCATCGAGGATCCGATCCGCCGATCAGCATGCCGTCTTTGCCAATCGCTATCGCATGCGCATGACCCATGATGCCGTCAAAATCCGGCATTCTCCGGACAAGATGCCCGGCTTCCGCCAGCTTATCGGCTGTCTCCTGCGGGATCCGCCCCTCCAGCTTCAGCTCTTGCGTCGGCAAGCCCCAAGTGCGCCCCCATACGAAACGCGGTTCCCCAACCGCCTGCTGCGGATCCATGCCGAAGTCGATCATCCGCGTCAGCATCAGCGTTTGTGTCTGCGGCTGTCCTTCTCCGCCCTGCGTACCGTACAAGAAGCTTGGCTTGCCATTCTGGCAGGCCATCGCCGGCATAAGCGTGTGGAACGTTCGTTTCCCAGGCTCCAGCCGGTTAATATGACCAGGGTCCAGCGAGAAGAAAGATCCGCGGTTTTGCAGCAGTACGCCCGTATCTCCCGCTACGACGCCAGAACCAAATTCGAAATACAAGCTTTGGATAAAAGAAACCGCGTTGCCGTCTTCGTCCACAACCGCGGCATAAGCAGTGTCGCTGCCGACCGGCTGGCTGTTGATATCCATCGCAGCCGTCCGGTTAATGGATGAAGCAAGCTCGGCCGCATATTCCTTGCTCAGAAGCCGGTCAAGCGGAATGGCCGCGAATGCCGGATCCGTCAAATACCGGTTGCGGTCGCGGAAACTCAGCTTCAGCGCTTCCGTCAGCACATGATAATATTCATAGGAACCGTGCCCCATGGCCGCCAGATCAAACTGCTCCAGCATTTGCAAAGCCATAATGCCCGTAAAGCCTTGCGAATTAGGCGGCACTTGATAGATATCATAACCCCGGTAGGAACCGCGAATCGGCTCCGTCCATTCCCCGCTATGCTTTGCGAAATCCTCTTCTTGCAACAGACCTCCCTCAGCCTGCAGAAAACGGACAATCTCCGCTGCAATTTCTCCTTTATAGAAGCCGTCTCTTCCTGCTTCCGCTAATTTGGTTAACGTTGCCGCGAGCTGGGCCTGAACAAACCGCTCCCCGGGCTGGACAATTCGCCCGCCCGGCATATAGATATTCGCCGTAGCCGCTTGTTCCCCGAGCATTGCCGCATGCTGCTTCGTATGCTCATATTGATCGGGCGACATCGGGAATCCTTCCGCCGCATACGCGATTGCAGGCTCCAATACCTCGCTGAATGCCATCCGCCCGTACCGGTTCTGCACCGCATGCCAGCCGTCTGCCATGCCTGGAACCGTAATGGCGCTTCGCGGTCCCCGAATCGGAATGGCTTCTCTATCCGCAAATGCCTCTATCGTTGCCGCGCTGCCCGACCGGCCGCTTGCGTTATACGCTCTTACTTCCCCGTCCGAAGCATGATAGGAGAGGAAAAAAGCATCTCCTCCCACCCCCGTCATATGCGGATAAACAACCGCCAGGCAAGCGCTGACCGCAATGGCGGCATCAAAGGCGTTGCCTCCCCGCTCAAGTACGCGCGCGCCAGCCGCCGTTGCCAAATGATGCGGACTTACAACCATCGCTTTTGTTCCTGTTACCGGCTTCTTCATCCCCATGCCACCTCGTAAGTCAGGTTAACTAACATCAACTATTACTACTAAACATATCACGGCTTCTACAACCCGGCAACGCAAATATAGGGCTTTGAAAGCGGTTGGCGTAATTTTTGTTGATGATGAACAAAAATGGTTATATATTTATGCATATGGTAATGAAAAGTTCTGATTTACATACTATTTGTATGGAAGTCTGCTATATTGAAAGGAGCTCAACCACCTATGCATCAAAAAACGTCAAGCCCGATCGAAAACGGGCAAATCGATGAGATCGACCGCAAAATTATATCTGCCCTCCATCAGAATGGCAGAATTTCTTACACGGATTTGGCGAAAGATATCGGATTATCGCGGGTAGCCGTCCAAGCCCGCATCAATACTTTAATGGAAGAAGGCGTCATTGAGCGGTTCACCGCCGTTATTAATCCGGAGAAAATCGGCATTACGGTCAGCGCTTTTTTCAACGTGGAGGTAGAACCGAAGTATCTCCATGAAGTAGCCGATCAACTGGCGGACGAACCGGTCGTTACAAGCCTTTATCATATGACCGGGCCAAGCAAGCTCCATATGCACGGCTTGTTCACGAGCAATCAGGAAATGGAGACCTTTATGAGAGAGAAGCTCTATCCGTTGCCCGGGATTATGGGCGTTGACTGCCAGGTGTTAATTAATCGATATAAAAGTCGGATGGGAATGAGGCTGTAACGATGGAAACAACAACGACAACAACGCTGGAACCGGGAAAGCAATCCCCGCATACGAATAGATCCCCCGGATCCAATGATTACGGGCAAATCGCATGGGCGATGGTCAAAACCGGTGTTTTAGGCTATGGCGGCGGACCGTCCGTTATTCCGCTAATCCGCTACGAGGCCGTTACCCGCTATCATTGGATTGAAGATGATGAATTTGCCGAAATTCTCGCGCTGGCTAACGCCCTCCCCGGACCAATCGCGACCAAAATGGCAGCTTACCTCGGTTACCGGCGCAAAGGCTGGCTTGGAGCCGTCGTCTCCGTACTCTCGCATATTTTGCCTTCCGCTATTGCGATGATCGCCCTATTGTCGGTTGTGCAATATTTGAGCGGTTCGGCCGTTATTCAAGGCATGATCTCCGCCGTTATTCCGGTCATTGCCGTTATGCTTGGCGTTATGGCTTATGAATTTGCGAACCGCGCGGTCAAAGGGCTTGGCAAATGGATGGGCTTTGCGATGTTTGCGGTCGCTTTCCTCCTCCTGCAGATCATTAATGTTCAGGATGCCATTGTGATCGTCGCCTTTCTCGCCTACGGGGCGGTCCATTTCAAGGCGGCCGGCCGGCTCGCCAAGTGGAGAAACAAACGGCGCGTCCGTTCTGAAGGAGGCGGAGAATAATGGACTGGCTGAACCTGATCATCGGCTTTTTTGTCGCAAACGTCCTTGGTTACGGCGGCGGACCCGCTTCCATTCCGCTCATGTACAACCAGATCGTTACGCATTACGGTTGGACAAACGACGCCGAATTCTCGAATATATTGGCGTTAGGCAATGCCTTGCCCGGTCCGATCGCAACCAAAATCGCCGCTTTTGTCGGTTACGACGTCGCCGGCTGGCCCGGCATAATCCTGGCGCTTTCCGCTACGATTGTACCTTCCGCGGTTGCCCTCATCTTCCTGCTTAAGCTGCTTCAGAAACATCGCCAATCCCCGATTGTCAAAGGGATGACCTTGCTCGTACAGCCGGTCGTTGCGATTATGATGGTCCTGCTCACCTGGCAGATGGTCGATACCTCCATCCATTCGACCAACCTGTGGCAGACGCTTGGTATCGCAGCAGTTGCATACTGGCTGATGGAGCGCAAAAAAGTGCATCCCGCCATCGTCATTTGTATCGCTTTCGTCTATGGCGGCACGGTGCTGGCTAATATCTGATACAAAAAGGAGCCCTCTCACTCGTCCTTATGACGATGGAGGGCTCCTTTTTTTCTTATCCTTACAACTCTTTGGAATGGGTACGAACCTCTTGCCCCCTCGGTACAGGGACGCTCCGCTCGCCTTCCTCTTTCATAAACGGCCAGTAATTGGCTTTGCCGAACATCCACACCATAACCGGAATGAAGAGCGGCAGCATAACCATGGCATACAAGAACAAACCGCACAGCACGATAGTTGCAATCTGGAGCAGCGACATGACGCCCGAAGGAAGCATCGCCGCAAACGTACCGCCAAGAATAACGGCTGCCGACATAATGACGGTGCCCATGTTCCGCATCGCGGCCAGAATGGCTTCGGTAGGAGACAGCTGATCGCGGTATTCCTTGAATCGGTCCATCAGGAAGATGCTATAGTCGATGCCAAGCGCCACGAGCATGACAAAGCCGAAGAACGGCACCGCCCAGCTGATGCCGGTATGCCCCAGCAGCCGTACGAAGATGACTTCCGTAATCGCCATTGATGTATAGAACGTCACCAGCAGCGAAGCAATCATGTACAGCGGCATCACTATGGAACGGAACAAAATAATAAGAATAATGCCGATTCCGATAATCATGAGCATAACGGTGCGGGAATAATCCGCGTCCGAAATATTGCTGAGATCATTATTCATGCTGGATACGCCGCCAACCGCGTACGTTATATGCCCGTCAAAAGCCGTTCCTTGCACGCCTCGCGCTACGGCTGCTTCCAGATCATCGATTTGCGACATCGTCTCTTCTTCATACGGGTTGCCGCTGAAGACTACGTCAAACTTCGCCGATTTGCGGTCTTCGGACAGGTAGACGTTCAGCGATTGCTGGAACTCATCGCTCTTGATCGCTTCATCCGGAATAAACCAGCCGGTCATCTGTTTGTTGGGCGAAGCCGACAGTTCCGTCAAATATCCTTTGGCCGAGGATAATCCGTCCGTCACTTGCGAGAGGCCGTCGACGCTTTGATCCAGTCCGTCCGTCAACTGGCCAAGTTGGCCGTTTAATTCCGCAAAGCCGGATTGCAGCTCTTGTTGCCCGCTCGACAGCTGATCCAGCCCTTGCGTGACGCTCGGCAGCTTCGAGACGATTTGGCCTTGACCGTCAGCCGCTTGTTCAATGCCCTTCTGCAAGTCGGCAATGCCGCCTGCCAGCTTCGCAAGACCCGCGGCAAGCGCCGCTTGCCCGTCAGCCGCCTGTTTATAGCCGGCATTGGCTTGTGCCAAACCGCCGTTCACGGCAGTAAGCTGCTTATTTAGCTGGGACAGCTGGCCATTAATGCCGGATGCATCTTGGCCAAGTTGCTTCACGGAACTTAATGCCTGCTGGTAAGCTGCATCATCCGCCAATTCCGGATGCGTGCCGCTAAGACCCGAAATCCCTTGCTCGAGATCGGACAGCCCTTCTGCCAGCTTCGCTTGTTCAGCGGCTACGGATTGATAGGATTGCGCGAGTTGACTTAATCCTGCGCCAGACTGCTGGTAACCATTCAGCAGTTCCCGGCTGGAAGCCGCAAGCCGATCCGCGCTAGCCTTCGCTTGCTTAAGCCCGGCTGTCAGATCCTTCGCTCCGGCGGAACCGTCCTGCAGCCCTCGTTCTATCTGTTTCAGGCCGGTACCCAGCTCATCAATGCCGCTCTTCAGCGCATTGGTGCCATCAACGAGTTTACCGGCGCCGGCTGCCGCCTCATTCAGCTTCGGCTCGTTTTGACCCAACTCGGAACTGGCGTCCGACAAACCGGAGCCGATTTTCCCAAGACCGTCATTGCTTTGCCCAAGACCGTCTTCGAGTGTTCCGACCTGGTCCGACACAAGGAAGTCATCCATCGGCTCGCCGGTTGGCCTTGTTGCGCTTCGCACCGCTTTTACGCCGTCCGTCTTGCCCAGCTCTCGGCTAATCTGCTCCAATGTCGCAAGACCTTCGGAGCTGTCCAGCGGTTTGTCGGATTTCACAACAACCGTAGTTGGAAGCGATTCGCCCGGACCAAAGCTGTCCGCGATAATGTTAAACGCTTTGACCGAATCGTATTTATTGCCAATCTCGTCGAGCGAGTTGAAGGACAAAGAGCCTTTATAAGCCGTCAGGAACGGAACGACCAGCACGGCCAGAATAACAATTGCCCACAGCGGACGCTTCAGCGAGAAGCTGCCGACCGCCCCCCACAAGCCGCTAGGTTTATGCTCCAGCGAGCCCTTTGAAGGCCAGAACAGCTTTGGCCCAAGCGTAGCCATAAAGAACGGCACGATTGTAAAAAGCGCGAGCAGCAATATGGCAATCCCTACCGCTACCGCGACGGCCGAGCGATATAAAATAAAGGTCGAGAACCCAATCGCGGCAAATCCGACCAATACCGCAAGTCCCGAGAACAACACCGTTCTGCCCGCTGTTTTGTAAGTAGCTACGATCGATTCCGGAATGTTGCCGCCGCGATGCGACAGTTCTTCCTTAAACCGGCTGATGAGAAGAATACAGTAGTCCGTCCCAATTCCGAACAATACGGCAACAAGAAAAATTTGCGTAAAGTTGGAGAGCGGGAAATCCAAGTATTTGACGAGAAAAGCTACGATGGATTGCGTCACCATGTAAGTAAAACCAACGGTCAGAAGAGGTACGATTGGCGCTACCGCCGAGCGGAACACCACAAACAGGATAATAAGAATAAACCCGACGGTAATAAATTCGGTCTTCTTCAGCCCTTCCTGCGAGCTCGTTACCACATCTTCCGAGATTAGCCAGTTGCCCGTGTAGTAATGCTCAATCTTCACGTCTTTGAGAGCGTCGTACAAATGATCGCGGACATCCGCCAGTTCTGCCCCGGCAAGGTTCACGTTCACGAGCGCAAGCACGGTCGAGCCGTCTTCCGCTACCATTTGCTTCGCAAGTTCCGGGGTATCAAAATGCGTTGTCAGCGAAGTGATGCGCAGCGCGTCTTTCTCTGCCTTCAGCTTGTTGATACCGCCTTGTATGCTGGCCATATCTTCATCCGACAAGCCGCCATCCTTATGAAAGACCAGAACGGTGGAGGCTCCTCCGCCCCCGGAGTCTTTCGTCCCAATCTCCTTCTCCATCTCCGAAGCGATGGTAGAGGAGTAGCCGCTTGGCACATTAACCTGCCCTTTGTCCCGGACAAGCTCTTGCATATTGGGCGAACTAAGCATTAACCCGACCATCACCGCAACCCACGCTACAAGGATGATCCATCTAGCTTTAATGACCGTCTTCATTCTCTCTCTTGCTCCTCTCCATCTCCCGGCGGCTGTGACATAACCAAGGCCAGCTTCTCATAAGTCTCAATAAACGCAAGTGCTTCCTGCTCGTCAAAATGCTGCATGTACTTTGCAATCACTTCCTGGATTTGCAGCTCTACCGCATCCGCCGTTCGCTTGCCCTCTTCGGTCAACCGAAGCAACGTTACGCGCCGGTCTTTCTCGTCCGGCAGTCTTTCCAGCAGCTGCTTATCGAACAACCGCGTGATGATGGCGGTAATCGAACTTTTGCCTACGCAGAACACGTCCGCAAGCTCCGTCGACGTGCAAGTTTCCACCGTGCGCAAATAGCGGATGGTAGCAGACTGTTCGAACGTCAGCTCCTCCGGCATCAAGTCCCGAAACATCGCGGTCAACCTGCGGTGTACGGCAAAATGCGCCCCTTCGTATCTCCGTATGATTTGCCCCAGCATGTCGTTGTCTAAGACCATTTCCGTATCCCTCTCGTATTCAGAATCATATAGTTTCACTATCGAACTATTCAATAGTAGAACTATATCAAATGGATAAGTTTCCAGTCAACCAAGAACCATCCTATAATTTGAAAAATTTATGAAAAACCGGACAGGATTGCTTGTCCGCTCCGGCAGGACTTATAATATTGGTTGAACTTACCATATTATCGTAGGAGGCTGGAATTATGTACGACGTGATCGTAATCGGCGCCGGTCCTGCCGGTGCAAGCGCAGCAATCTTTACGGCAAAAGCAGGTAAAACCACTTTGTTGCTCGAGAATAACAAAGGGATGACAAAGCGGGCATGGTTCGAGAACTATTACGGCATTACCGAGATCGGCGGCCCCGATTTAGTGGATACAGGCAAGAAACAAGCGGTACGTCTTGGCGCGGAGTTAAAAGAAGAAACCGTTACCGGCGTTGCCCCGATCGAAGGCGGCTTGTCCGTTACAACCGATCAAGGCATCTACGAAGCGAAGCATGTGCTGCTGGCAACCGGCGCTTTGGTTGATCTGGCCGAACACATCGGCGTAGCGACCAAACCGGGCACGGAACCGCGCATCAAAACCGTAGTTGATGTAGACGCGGCTGGCCGCACGAACATCGCGGGCGTCTGGGCGGCCGGTACGGTTGCGGGCGTTAGCGTACACGCGGTTATTACCGCAGGCGACGGCGCCAAAGCGGCAATCAACATCATCAGCGAGCTGAACGGCGAGCGGTACGTGGACCACGACGTTATGAAAGCCTAGCATAAACGAGAAGGACGGAGCAGAAGCTGCTCCGTCCTTTCTTTTCCAGCTGCTGCCCAGCCCTCCTGTAACACGAAAAAACCAACTTAATCAGGTACTTTCACCCCACTCTATTCCGCACGCCTCTCTGCAACACGGTTTTTTCCTCTTATTCCGCCGCACGCATCCTCCAACCGCCCAGTATTCAAACTAATTTTCCATACTATCCCTGCCACTTATTGGACATCGCTATTTTTTAGCAGATTGCCATAAATTAGAATGTTGCAGAACTAAACTCCTGGCTCCAAAACGCCGAAAAAGAGAGTAAGTACCGCTTGCCAAATACATTTCTAACATGGCCCCGCGAACTTATTAAACATTTGGCTGGTACAGTAGGAGATAGTCAGACAACCTTGCTAGCTCAGCCGATCAACTACATAAAAAACGAGGGATAATGTATGTTCAAGAAGAGAAAAACCAGTTTAGCGCTCGTCAGCTCCGTTGTGCTTGCCGTTCTGTTTCTGTCCACCATCGGAGTGATGGTCTCCATCACGTCGAGTAATCAGAAGGACGCTTATTTCGACGAAATGTCCCGCACGGTCAAAACCCTCGGCAATATTACCGACGCCAGAATCGATCTGGTCAAGTCCGCGCAAGAGCAGCTAAGCAGCGGCAAAGCGCAAGGCTCCACCGCTTTCTTTAACCTGGCTTTATTCCTGGAAGCAATGAACTCCAATGATCAAGTTACCAATGTATATCTTTTGCAGACGGATAAAATCGAGAAAGACGGAAAAAGCTACCTTACCACTCTGCAAGGAACAGGATCTCTTACGCAGGCAGGCATCGTTCCGGGAACGCCTTACGAGCTCTCCCCTCAATTTCAAGAAGGCTACGATACCGTCATGAAAGACGGCTTCGCCAAATTGGATACATACAAAGACGAAATGGGCACATGGGTCACTTATCTGATAGCCCTTAAAGACAATGCCGACAACACGGTTGCCGTGTTTGGCGCCGACTTCGACTACGATAACGTTCAAGCGGAGCTCGACCGCAGACAGTGGGAAGTCATCCGGATCGGGATCATTTGCGACATTATTGCCGTTATCATCATTGTCCTCGTCGTGAACTACGCCGTTAGACCTTTGAAACGTCTCAGCAAAGTCGCGGCCGTTGCCGCAAAAGGCGATTTGACCGTTACCGTCCCGGTTACAACGAGCAACGAAATCGGACAAGCCTCAAGCGCGTTTAATGATATGATCGGAAGCTTGCGCCAGCTGGCCAGCCAAATCCGCAATACGTCAAATGAAGTTGCCGAATCCTCCTCCACGATGCAAGAGAGCGCCGAGCAAACTGCCCGCGCTACCGAGGAAGTGTCCCATGCCATTCAGGAAGTGGCCGCGGGAGCGGATACGCAGCTTCAGAGCTTTCAGGAATGTCAGCGCGCCATGAGCGAGATGACCGTTGGCATTCAGCGGATTGCCGAATCCTCGTCTTCCGTCTCCGAGCTTGCCGTTGATGCTTCCGAGCTTGCCAATGCCGGCGATGCCGTCATTACCCGGACAGTCAGCCAAATGCAAGTGATTGAGAGCAATGTCAGCGAGACGGTAACGGTTCTTCAAGAGCTTGAGCAAATGAACAGCCAAATCAGTTCCATTCTGACCATGATTGGCGAAGTATCCAAGCAAACGAATTTGCTCGCCCTTAACGCTTCCATTGAAGCGGCCCGCGCCGGCGAGCACGGCAAAGGGTTTGCCGTTGTCGCCCAAGAGATCCGCAAGCTGGCTGAACGTTCGAAGGAATCATCCGACCAGATAAGCGACATCTTAAGCGGCATCGGCAGCCGCACCAGCGAAGCCGTTATATCGATGGAAAAAGCGGCCGAAGGCGCACGCGAAGGCTCCACGGTATCCCATCAGGCAGGCGAATCGTTCCGTTCGATCCGCGAAGCGATCCGCCAAGTATCGGCCCAAATCCAGGAGGTATCCGCCGCATCGGAGCAAATGTCCGCCAGCAGCGAAGAAATCGCGGCCTCGCTTGATCAGCTCGAGCATATCGCGGAGGCGTCTTCCATTCAAACGCAACGCGTTGCCGCAGCTTCGGAAGAACAGCTGGCCTCCATGCAGGAAGTCGCAAGCTCGTCCGCTCAGCTTCGCAGCCTTGCGGGCCAACTGAACAACGCCATCGATACATTCAAGACCGAAGAATAAACCGTACTCAAAAAGCACCTCCCGCAAGCCTTATCGGCTGCATGGAGGTGCTTTTTCTCATTCGATATTAGGATGCCGTAACGGCAGAACCTTGCTGAAGCTGGTACATTGCATAATATTTGCCGCGATGTTCCATCAGCTCGTCATGGTCGCCGCGTTCAACGATACGGCCCCGGTCCAGCACCAGGATTTGATCCGCTTGGCGGATCGTCGACAAACGGTGCGCAATAACAAAGGTCGTACGGCCTTTCTTCAGCACGTCAAGCGCGTTCTGAATAATCGCCTCCGTCTCGGTATCAATGCTTGCCGTCGCTTCATCTAATATAAGAATCGCCGGATCATAGGCAAGCGCCCTTGCGAACGAGATCAACTGCCGCTGGCCGGCGGACAACGTGCTGCCCTTCTCGATCACTTCAGCGTCAATGCCTCCAGGCAGTTGAGCAAACATGTCGTACGCTCCAACATCGCGGAGCGCTTGCTCGACTTGCTCCCGGCTAATCGCCGGATTGTTCAAGCTGATGTTGGACGCGATCGTGCCGGTGAACAGGAACGGATCCTGCAAGACGATGCCCATATGCTGGCGCAAATGCTGCTTCGGAATATCCAGGACATCCATGCCGTCGATTACAATTTTGCCCTCATTCGAGTCGTAGAACCGGAACAAAAGGTTCATGATGGAGCTTTTGCCGGAGCCCGTATGGCCAACCAGCGCAACGGTCTGGCCTTGGCGAGCGTTGAAGGAAATATTTTTAAGCACATATTCATCCTTCTTGTAGGCAAACGACACGTTATCGAACTTCACCTCGCCCTTATAACGTTCCATCGTACCCGGTTCCACCGGAGTGCCCGGTTGATCCATAAGCGTAAATACGCGCTCCGCGGATACCCTTGCCGTCTCCAGATTGGACAACTGGTTCACGACGCCTACAATCGGCTGGAACATCCGGTTCATCAGATCAACAAAGGCGTACAGCACGCCCACTCCAATCGCGGCACCAAACCAGTCGCCCCAGAAGAACCAGATTACTACAAGGAAAATAATGTTCCGAACGACGTTAACCAAGTTATGCGACGTTATGGAGTTGAGGCTGAGCAGCTTGTTCTGATACGTAAAATAAGTCTCGTTCAGCTCGTCGAATTCCTTGTATGTCTCCTTCTGACGGCGGAAAGCCTGGATAATCGCCATGCCTTGGATCGATTCGTTAATCATCGCGTTAATCTCGCTTAGCTTGGAGCGGATAATCCGGTTGTAACGGGCCGCGAACCGTCGGTACAGCTTAATCCAGACCAGCAAAATCGGAACGAGCGGCAACGCGAATAGCGCAAGCTTCGCATCGAGCAGAAACAACGCCCCGTAGATCGCCGTCATGTACACAATCGCCGAGAAAAAGTTCGCCAGTACCGCAACGTACAATTCGCGGATCGCTTCCGTATCATTCGTGATCCGGGAGACGACCTGCCCTGCGGCAAGCGTATCGTAATAGTTGACCGGAAGCCGCTGCGTATGGGCAAATACGTCATTGCGCATGCGGCGGACGATGCGGTTCGCCGACGTTTGCAGCAAAAGCCGCTGTCCGTATGTGAATACGGCACCTAGCAGCAGCAGGCCCACGTACAGACCGGCGAGCTTCATCAAGCTTGGAATTTCCGGCTTATAGAACGGATACAGATCCTTGGCCGAGATCAATGATACCGGAAGCGTCGCCGACTTACCGGTTTCTTTATCCGTGATGGTCATTTGACTGCCCGTCACCTTCCGCACGCCTTCCACCGCGGGAAGAGCGCCTTCATGCCAATAAAATTTTCTTCCGGACTGGAGCAGGTACACTTCCGTCCCTCTCGTCTCTCCGGCCGCGAAGTGATCCTCGCGTTTATACCATTTCCCTTTATAATTGACCGCGTAAGGTTCATTCGCCGGAACCTCGTACCAGGTTTTCTCGATGCCGAGAATGTTCTGGTCGATCATTCGCTTGGCGATAAACGGCCCTGCCAGCTCCGCGCACACGGCGAGCAGAAGCAGGACAAGCGCTCCGATAATCGGTTTTTTATAAAGCATGGCGTATTGAAACAATCGTTTACCTGTTTGACCCATTGTTCGTAAACGCCTCTCTTTCCTATGATTCAATAAGCGACTCAAGCTGCTGCCGCTCATATTGTTCTCTATACCAGCCATCCTGTTTCACAAGCTGGTCATGGTTGCCCTGCTGCACAATTCGTCCATCGTCAAGCACGACGATATGGTCCGCATGCTGCACCGCGGACAACCGGTGCGTCGTAATAAGCGTTGTTTTGCCGGCGCGTTCCGTCCGTATGCCTTCGATAATCTCGGCTTCCGTCCGTCCGTCTACCGCGGACAACGCGTCATCCAGCATAAGAATGTCCGGATCGGCTATAAGCGCGCGCGCAATGCTGACCCGTTGCTTCTGGCCGCCGGAGAGAGCTACGCCTTTCTCGCCAACCATCGTTTCCAGCCCGTCGGGCAGGAACTGAATATCTTTGGCGAACGACGCTCTTGCCAGCGCACGCTGCAGATCCTCTTCCGATGCGTTGCTCTTCTTGCCAAACATGATATTCTGGCGGATTGTCTTCGAGAACAGTATCGGCTGCTGCGGCACATAACCGATCCAGCCAAGAAGCCGTTCCATCGGAAGCTTCTCGAGCGGCTGTCCGGTAATATGGATTTTCCCCGCTCCAACCGGATATTCTCTCAGCAGCTGCTTGAGCAGCGTCGTCTTGCCGCTGCCCGTACGGCCCACGATTCCTAACGTTTGGCCTTGGCGCAGTCGAATCGTTACATCGCTTAAGTTATCGACAACCGACGAAGGGTAACGGAAGGTAACCTGTTCAAAAGCAATCGTTGCCGGCGCGGTCACATCAATCGTGCTATCCGCATCTTCCACATCCGGCTTGTAGCCAAGCGTCTCTTCCACCCGGTCAAGCGAGGCATTGCCGCGCTGCATAATGTTGATTAACTCGCCGATCGCGAACATCGGCCAGATCAGCATACCGAGATACACGTTGAAGGAGACCAGCTCGCCAAGCGTAATCTCGCTGTGGAATACCAGGTAACCGCCGTAGCATAGACCAATCAGATAACTAAGGCCGACGAGCACTTTAATCGTTGGCTCGAAGAGCGCATCGATTTTGGCTACCGCGATATTTTTCTGGAACACTTCATCCGTCTTCTTGCGGAATTGATCCTGATTCGCTTCCTCTTGAACGAAAGCCCGGATCACCCGCACTCCGGATACCGATTCCAGCACTTGGTCGTTCAATTCGCCAAACGCGTCTTGCGACTGCATGAAGCGCTCATGGATCTTGCCGCCAAAATGTTTCATGGCAAGCGCGATGAACGGCAGCGGCAGCAATGCCGCCAGCGTCAGCTTCACGCTGATCAGCGCCGCCATAATGCCAAGAATCGTCAGCATGAAGAAGGTCGAATCAATAAACGTAAGAATGCCGAACCCCGCTGTGGTAGCCACCGCATTCAGGTCATTCGTGGAACGCGCCATCAGGTCGCCCGTCCGGTTCCGTTCATAGAAGGTTGGCGACATCTTGAGGAAGTGGCGCATCAGCCGCGAGCGGAGCAGCCGCTCCAGGACAAAGGCGCCGCCAAACAATTTATAATGCCACACATAAGTGATCGCATAGCCAACAACCGTAACGGCGATCCAGCCGGCCACCACCTGCATAAAGCCTTTGCTGTCCAGGCTGCCTTGATGAATGCCGTCAATCGTATGCCCTATCAGCCACGGCGGGATCACGTCAAGAAAGCCGGTAACAATCAGCAGTACGCACGCAAGCGTATATCTTTTCCAATTCATTGCAAAAAACCATCGAAGTTTCTTTAGTACGATAAACATAATTCTAGTTAGACACCTCCTGTATCCATCCATGCATCTTTCCTTACGCAAAAAAAGAAGCGCACCGTAAGTTACGATACGCTTCCTTTGGGCAGCAGATGGCACATAAAGTCCTGCTGCAGCAAAAAAGGCGCACGGTTACGGTTGCGTAACCATGCGCCTTTGATTTTATGGGATACCCCTAAAGATCAAAGAGAGTTGATGCGCGGATGGATTACGTTCATAAATTTAGTATGTTGTTGATTGTGATGATGAACGCCTACAATTGGATTCATGCCGTAACCCTCCTTTCGAAATGTTTAAGATATTTGTCACTTTACCATCTGATGAAATAACTGTCAATCGGCATTTTTGTAAATCTTCGCCTATTTTTCAATGCGGAGCCTAGGGGCATTACATGACCCAAGCTTCCGCCTGCCGCTCCGCAAGCAGAAGCTGCTCTCGAACCTTGACCACTTCGCCGACGATAATCAGGGCCGGGTTCGTTACCTTGAGCGAAGACGCCAGCTTATGAATATCAGCCAGCGTCCCGGTAATAACGCGCTGCTGGCTTGTTGTGCCACGCTCAATAACGGCAACCGGCGTAGATGCCGCCTTGCCGGACTTCAGCAGCTCCTCGCGGATATTCGCGAGCTGGCTGACGCCCATATAGATCGCCAGCGTATCTACGCTATGCGCCAGCAAATCCCAACGCACCGGCTCCTGATCGCCGTGACACCGGTTGCCGGTTACGCAGGCGAAGGAAGCCGCTCTCCCGCGATGCGTCAGCGGGATGGCTGCCGATGCCGCCGCGCCGATCGCCGAGGTAATACCCGGCACGATCTCCCATTCGATGCCATGCTCCGCCAGCTCAAGCGCCTCTTCGCCGCCCCGCCCGAAGACGAAAGGGTCGCCGCCTTTCAGGCGAACGACCGTTTTCCCTTGCTTCGCATAAGCAACAAGCGCTGCATTTATCGCTTCTTGCGGCATCGCATGCGCGTTAGGCGCTTTGCCGCAGTACACAAGCTCCGCGTCCGGCTGGGCGTAAGCGAGCAGCTCTTCATTCACGAGCCGGTCGTACATAACGATATCCGCCATCCCGATTCGTCTCATTGCCTTCACGGTAATGAGCTCGGGATCACCGGGACCCGCTCCAACAATGTATACCTTCCCCGCTGCCGCCGCCCGCATTAGAGACCGCTTTTCTCGGCGGCAAGCGCCGGTTTTGCCGGGATTTGCGCAGAGGAATTTGCATGTTCGGCGCCTTCCGCCTTCTTGTTATGCGACCAGTAGAACATAAAGCCGGTAAACAAGGCGCCGCCTACAAAGTTGCCAAGAAGCACCGGGATCTGGTTCCAGATCCACCAATCGCTCACGGTTACGTCCGCGCCAAGCATCATGCCGGCAGGGATTACGAACATATTCACGACCGCATGCTCAAAACCTTGCTCGAAAAACATTAGAATCGGCAGCCACATTGCGACGATTTTGCCCAATGTCGATTTGGAGGTCATCGCCATAACAACGCCCAAAGTTACCATCCAGTTGCACAAAACAGCCTTGATGAAGACGAGAATAATACCGTCAAAGCCCATTTTCTGATAACCAAGCGTCTTCGTTTCACTCACTTGAATGAGCATTTGGGCAAGCGGATTCGCCATATCCGTTCCCATCTTGGTGACCGCCATGCCGTATAAAGCCGCATATACGGCGCAGCCGATCAGGTGGCCGATAATAACCAGCACGTAATTTACGAACATGCGGGACAGCGTTGTTGTCCGTTGGAATACCGATAGAGGAATGAGAGCAAAGCTGCCGGTTACTAGCTCAAGCCCAAGCAGGACGATGATGACGAAACCGATCGGGAATATGACGGCTCCCGCGAGAGGAAGCGACGTTTGCGTTGTGGCCGTATAAGCGAGCGTTGTGGCAAAAGCCAAGATGCCGCCGCCAAGAAATCCTCTCATCAGCATTTGCGATGCGCCCATCTCCGTCTTGGCCGTACCCGCTTCGACCATCGTTTCCAGTACTTCAGCCGGTTTTACGTAGTCCATGTTCGATTCCTCCTAAAATGAATGATCACCGTAATAGCCCGAAGGCGGGCTATCGTGATGATTCATACTTCGAAAGCATAACCTAATGAATTATTACCACAATAGCCCGAGGGCGGGCTATCGTGATGATTCATACTTCGAAAGCATAAATCTCATTCTTCGAAAGCGTTCCGCTCGTTGTTTCTCTCCGCTTTTTCTCTATTTTATAAGGTGATATAGATGTTGCCGCTGGCAGGATCTAGCTCCGTCTCAAAGGTTTTGATACAGCCTTCATCCGGTTCCTGTACCCGCCCGCTTCTCAAATCGATCTTCCAGTCATGCAGCGGACAGTGTACGGCCGTGCCGCATACCATCCCCTCCGAAAGCCTGCCGCCTTTATGCGGGCATTTGTTCTCGACTGCCTTGATGCTGCCGTCCGACAAGCGAAAAATGGCAATGTCCGTATTGTCGATCTGCAGCGTACGAGAGCCTAATACGTCGATATCCGATATTTTTGCCACAAGCACCTTTGTCACCATACATTCAGCTCCCCCTATCCTTGCACTGGCTGCGGAGCGGATAATTGCTCGAAGTTTTTGCGCAGCTCTTTGTTCTCTACAATTTCTTTCCACGGATCTTTGGTATGGCTAAGCGTGGTCTCGAGGCGCTCCACCAGAGCCATACGGTCCTCCCGATTCTCCAGAGCTTTCTTCACATGATCGAGCCCTACGCGCTCAATCCATTGCGCCGTACGTTCGTTCCATGTCGCATTCTCGCGGTAGTATTGCAGGAAAGCGGAAGACCACTCCATCACTTCGTCTTCCGTCTTCACGATGCAGAGCAACTCCGTCGCCCGTACATGCACGCCGCCGTTGCCGCCGACATGAAGCTCCCAGCCGCCGTCGATCGCCACAACGCCAAAGTCCTTAATCGTTGCTTCCGCGCAGTTGCGCGGGCAGCCGGATACGGCAAGCTTTACTTTCGCCGGGGCAGTCATTCTCTCGAACGCTTTCTCCATCCGGATGCCCATGCCGATCGCATCTTGCGTGCCAAACCGGCAGAAGGTGTTGCCTACGCAAGTCTTGACGGTACGAAGCGTCTTGCCGTATGCGTGGCCGGAAGGCATATCGAGCTCCTCCCAAATCTTCGGCAAATCTTCTTTCTTGATCCCGAGCAGGTCAAGCCGTTGGCCGCCGGTGAACTTCACCATCGGAACGTCGTATTTCTCCGCGACGGTAGCGATCTTGATCAGGTCGGCCGGCGTCGTAACGCCGCCGTATACGCGGGGAACAACCGAATAGGTGCCGTCCTTCTGGATGTTGGCGTGATAACGTTCGTTCGTAAAGCGCGATTCCTTCTGATCCTCGTATTCCCCCGGCCACAACATGCCAAGATAGTAGTTAAGCGACGGGCGGCATTTCGAGCAGCCTTCTTCGTTTTTCCAATGCATCACGTTCATGACTTCCTTGACGGTCATCAGGCGCATTTCCTTAATCGCCGCCACGATCTCGTCGCGGGAATGATCGGTGCAGCCGCAGATGCCTTCTTTCGCGGGAACGCCCGCGGCATCGCCCGCGTACAGCTTCAGAAGTCCTTCGACCTGCGATTTACATCCGCCGCAGGACGCTGAAGCTTTCGTGCAGCCTTTTATGCTCGCTAACGTATTGCAGCCTTTATTTTGCACGGCATCGGCAATTGCGCCTTTTGATACGCCGTTACAGCCGCAGACGATTTCATCGTCAGCCATCGCGGCCAAGCGGTCCGAGACCGAAGAGCCGCTGCCTCCCGCCGCCGGCGAGAAACCAAGCAGCAGTTCCTTCTCTCTCCCTTCAACCGACTCGCCTTTTTTCATAATCGAGAATAGCTCGGGACCGTCCGCCGTATCGCCAAACAGTACGGCTCCTACCAGCTTGCCGTCTTTGAACACGATTTTTTTATACGTACCGGACAGATCATCCTGCATGCGCAAAGCTCTTGTGCCCGGGCCTTCATTAAATTGACCTGCCGAGAATACGTCCACGCCGGATACTTTCAGCTTGGTCGAAGTAACGGAGCCTTGGTAGCCTTCCGTCTCGACGCCGGCCAGAAGTTTCGCCAGTACGGCGCCTTGCTCGTATAGCGGAGCTACTAGACCGTATGCTCTGCCCCGATGTTCGGCGCATTCGCCAACCGCGTACACATCCGGTACATTCGTCCGCATAAAGTCGTCTACTACAATCCCGCGGTTGACTTCGATACCCGATGCTTTGGCTAATTCGACGTTCGGTCGGATCCCCACCGCCATCACGATAAGATCGGCTTCCACTTCGCTGCCGTCTGCGAACTCCAAAGCCTTGACGCGGCGTCTGCCGGTAATGGAAGCGGATTGTTTGTTAAGCAGGAACTTCATTCCTTGCGCTTCAAGTTCGCGCTGCAGCATGCGTGCGGCCGGCTCATCGAGCTCACGGTTCATCAGAATCGAGTTAATATGAACGACATGAACGTCCATCCCCAAGTTAAGCAATCCGCGCGCCGCTTCGAGTCCAAGCAGGCCACCGCCGATGACGGCCGCTTTCTTATACTTCTGGGAGGTTTCCTGCATGATTTCGGTATCGCGGATATCGCGGAACCCGATGACCCCTTCTTTGTTTGCGCCCGGCAGCGGCAGCATAAACGGATTGGAACCGGTCGCGATGACCAGCACGTCGTAATCCGCTTCCACCCCTTGCTGGGAGTAGACTTTTTTCCGCTTCGTATCAATCTTCGTCACCGCGTGGCCGGCATGCAGCTGTATATGATTGTCCGTATACCAATCCCAGTCGTTAATGACGATATCCTTCATGTCCGTACCGCCCGCAAGCACCGAGGACAACATAATCCGGTTATAGTTCGGATAAGGCTCCGCTCCGAATATCGTAATGCTATAGGCATCCGGCGCAAGCTTGATCAAATGTTCGATCGCCCTTACCCCCGCCATTCCGTTGCCAACCAGCACTAATTTCTTCCGATCCGCCATTGTCATTCTCCTCTCGACTCCACTCTCTCTAGCTCTAGATCCCGCTGATAAATAGAAAAAGCCCGACTCCGGATTTCGCGAGGCACACACGTGTGTTGTCCCGCAAAATACGAAGTCAGGCTTCATTGCCGCTTCAGATGAATACGCCATTGTATTCATGAAAGATTTTCAATTAGTCCCATAAAAACTAGTGGATGTTAACGTAACTATACAATGGCATGATCTTCATGTCAACATACTTAACATTAAAATTGAACATTTGTGCATATCGACAGTTTCACAGTTCCCATGTTATATATAATAACAAATGATATTTTGTTCGTAGGGGAAGAGGAGGATGACATGCGTTCTCTGTTAGTAATCGACAATCCCGGGGAGAAAGCTGAAATACAGTCGCTGGAGCAAATGTTGGAGGCGTACGGCTATTCCGTCTTATATGCCAGTTCGGATGAAACGGCCAAAACCCATCTGGTCAAAGCCGATGCCGTTGTGCTTCATCTGCCGCTTGGCGAAGTGAAGGCTTGGGGCAATAGGCTTCTCCAGCGCAAGAGAGTGCCTATGTTATGGTGGTGCAGCGCGGACACGGCAGCCCTGTCCGCCGCCTTTTGCGAGGATGATCTGCCGGTTGACGGCATTCTAACGCCATCGATGAGCGAGCAGCAGCTGCATTGGGCGCTGCATTTCGGCTCGAAAACCTGCTTTGAACGGCAACAGTGGCAAAACGAACGGAAACAGCTGGAAGCGCGGCTTGAAGAGCGGAAATGGATTGACATGGCCAAGGGGATTCTATGTAAAATAAAACAGGTATCCGAAGCGGAAGCTTATGATCTGCTGCGCAAGCAGGCCATGAACGAGCGGAAACGGATCGTTGATGTCGCGATGTCCATCGTGAAAGTTTATCAGCTGCTGCAAGAGCAGAAATAAGGGGTGCTGACGATGTTTACAAAACTATTAAAAGAAGTCGGCCGCGGTAAAAGAGGCGCTAGAGATTTGACCTACGAAGAAGCGCTGGAAGCGGCTGACTGGATCATGAACCGGAAAGCAACCCCTGCCCAAATGGGCGCCTTTTTTATTGCCGAACGGATTAAGATGGAGAGCGTCGAGGAGCTGGAAGCATTCGTAAATGTATGCCGCAAGAGCGCCTACCGCGCGCCTATTCTCGAAGGATTGGACTGCGCAGGACCATACGACGGTCGGGTAAAAAGCTTCTTCGCTTCGTTTGCGACAGCTTTCCTGCTGGCCTCTGCCGGCTTGCCGGTTACGCTGCACGGCGCGAAGTCGTTGCCGCCCAAATGGGGCGTTACGCTGCTTGATATGCTCGCCGAGATAGGAATTAGCAAGCCGCAGCTGGCGCGCGAACGGGTAATCCCCATAGCTGCCGCAACCGGGGTACTCTTTGTCGATACGGAGGAATGGTGTCCCCCTCTTAAGGAACTCCGGGGTATCCGGGAAGAGCTTGGCATGCGTACGGTTTTGAATACGGCGGAGAAACTCATTGATTTCTCCCATTCGCCTTACCTGGCTTTTGGCGTCTTCCACAATACCGTCTTTGACCGGATGAGCAAGCTGCTCACCGATTTGCAATACCGCCGCGCCCTTATCGTCCAAGGGACGGAAGGCTCGGAGGATCTGTTCATCGACCGTCCGACCCGTACGTATATCGTGGAGAACGGCGAAGCACGGCTGCATGTCATTGATCCGGAAACGTTTGGCCTGGAAGCGATCCTGCCCGAGAAAACCGAATGGACCGCCGCAGAGCAGATCGAGACGGCCGAAGCGGTGCTGCAAGGAAACGCGCATATCGGTTATGTGAATCAGGTTCTGCTGAATGCCGCGGTCCGACTTCGCCTCGCGGACCGCGCCGAATCGGTCGAAGAAGCGTTGTATCAATGCAAAGCGCTGCTCGACAGCGGCGTCGCCTGGGAACGTTATAAGACATGGCGCAGCAGCTTGCTCGGCGAAGAAACGCCGGCGCCGATCGGCGGCGTTAAGTAAGGTAACATCAACCTCTTCCATTCAATAAAAAAAGAGCGATTGCCCGGCTGAACCCGCCGAGTCATCGCTCTTTTTGTTGAACGCGCTGCTGGACCACCGAGTTAGATCATCGACGGACAAGCATCTCATTAGCGCAACCTTGCACGCCGCACTAGCAGGACGTAACTAAGCACCGCTGCCGTCTCCGCGGCGGCTATTACAATCCCCATCGGCAAGGCCGCATCGCTGCCGCCAAGTCCAACAAGCGGCGCCATGCAGGCGCCAAACACAAACGATAACAAACCTAGCAGCGCCGAGGCACTGCCCGCCGCTTGCTGCTGATTCTGCATCGCAAGCGAAAAGCTGGCCGTCTGCACGATCCCGACGCTGGACACGACGAAAAATAACGGAACCAGCACCGCAAAAAGTCCCCAGCCAGCCAAAATCGAGAGCAGAAGCACAAGTCCGCCCGCAAACGCGAGGCTAAGACCCGTAGCTAGCAAAGCCCTTGCGCTAACCTTGCCCGCGAGTCGCCCTGCCGTCTGGCTGGCCGCGATAATGCCAAGCCCGTTGATGGCAAAACATAAGCTGTAGCCTTGCGGAGAAACGCCAAACAAGTTCTGAATGACAAACGGCGAACCGGAAATATAAGCGAACATCGCAGCCACCACAAAACCTTGCGTTAGCGCATACCCCATAAATACGCGGTCCTTCAGCAAACCGCCAAACTTGCGCAACATGTTGCCAAGACCGCCCTGCGAGCGGTTGTCCTCCCGGAGCGATTCCTTCATCCCGAGCCACACTGCCACAAACATCACGGCGCCTATAACGGTTAACACAATAAACACGCCGCGCCATTCCGTCCATTTCAGAATTTGCCCTCCGGCGATTGGAGCCGCAATGGGCGCAACCCCGTTCACCAGCATTAACATCGAGAAAAACTTCGTCATTCCCGCTCCTTCGAACAAATCCCGAACGACCGCGCGCGAGATGACAATACCCGCCGCGCCGCCAAAGCCTTGAACAAACCGAAGCACAATAAAGGTTTCGATGGACGGCGCCGCCACGCACAGAATAGAAGCCGCTATATAAACAATAAGTCCAATTAACAAAGGCTTCTTCCGTCCCCTGACGTCGCTGATCGGGCCAATAAACAACTGCCCCAGGGAAATGCCAAGCAAACATGCCGTCAAGCTAAGCTGGGACATCGATGTCCCCGCCCCGAAATCGCCCGCCAATTCCGGCAAAGCCGGCAAATACATATCGATCGAGAGAGGCGCAAACGCGGACAGCGATCCTAGAAGCAAGGCCATCCACAAGACGGACCTTGGGGCTGCAGCCGGCGAGGGATCCATACCTTTTGCCATTAGCCATACACTCCAAACTAACGTACCGTTTTATCGCACCCATTCTAATGAGGATCGAGAGTCCTGTCAAGAACGCAAAAAGAAGGCGCCTCCTCAGGCGCCCTCCCATAACCGCCGACTACTCAGCCGTAGTGACGACAGCACTCAATTTCACTTGGTCATTCATATTCACAAGCAGCGGCAACATCCGTTCCCCGCTCGTCATTGGAGATTGACACAACACGCAGGACGGTGTGTGGTCAAACGAGAAATTAGCGCGCATCCAGCCATTGCAATCCTCGCTTGTGCAAGACCAGATTTTTGTAACGACTTCCGGAATGTCTTCTTGAATCTTCTTCCGACTGTACATGGGCACTCCTCCTTCTGCTCGGTCAATTGGTACGGTCTTCATCAACCCCGTCACTTTAGCGTGTCTAATCCTACGAATTTCATACATGCAAATTATCGGGAGATGCAACCAAAAAAAGCTCCTCCGCCTCCGGCAGGAAGCGAAAAAGCTTGATGTATGTACGTAAGGTTAGAAGGTCGGCTTAAACACCATAAGCAAAATAAGCAAAAACGCGAGGAAATGAGTGACAAGCTCCCATTGCAGGCTTTTTTTTCCGATCACGCGGAATTCGGAAGGAATATCTTCCGTACGATGATTCTCAAGCACGGCCATTTGCGCATTGGCGAACTTCGGGAACATGCCAATGACAATCACTTGCGCGAGCAAATAAAGAACGATTGATGCGATGTACCAGCCTGTCGTAAAGAGATCCGGCTCCTGAATAGCTAGAATTATTCCGGTCAGAAGAAGGGTAATGCTACCGACCTTCGGCATAATCTCCATATTCTTCAGTAGCTCCAGCGTAAACTTCGCCTGCGTAGCGTTTTTGGCGCTTCTGGCGAGCAGCGGGAATCCAAACGCCGTGCCAAGACCCATCACGGCTGCGAGGATATGGATAAATAACACAAGACTGTACCAGCTCAACATTGACTTTACCTCCTCCCCAGTCAATCCCAACCATGTCTATTGTACTAGGGACTAAAGGTATAGTAAATCAATATTTTTCCAAATTAATCTATATTTTCAACACGGTTTGTCTACAGCTTATATCCGTATTCATCGGGTACATATTCAATGCAGGAGCCCGCCGCAAACGTCAGCTTTTCCTCCGCCGCCACGTAATTAACCGTATCCGGCAAGACCGAGTACCAGATCTTTAACATAGGACTGCCATCGGTATAGCTTCGAAAAACAAACACGTTCAACTCCTGCTTCCAAGCCAGAATCTCATCGATTCCGGGATCCCGCGGCGTAACTACGGTGAACCGCCACTGCCCTTCCTCATGCGCAACCTGATAAGGCACCGCCTGTTTGGACGAGTCCACGAAAGTCCTTCCTCCAACGGCGTGTTTGATTAATAAGGTTTCTTTCATTGGTGTTTCCTCCTAAAAAGAATTGCTATTTTGATTTGGCAATACATTGCCATAAGTAGCAATTCTTACTTCGTAAGCATTCGCTTAAAGAATTGCCACATTGTGACCTGATACAGGTCAATCGTGGTGATTCTTATTTCGTAAGCATTCGCTTAAAGAATTGCCACACAGTGACCTGATACAATCTAAGGCAGATCGATCAGCATAACAAACGCCGGAACTTCGGCGGATAGTATATAGTCAGGCTCGAATTCAGCTCGAACCGAATCTTTGGGACCAAGTGCCATACCGTTCAGGTTAAGCTCGCCTTCCAACACCATAATAAACGCGCGGCGGCCCGTCTTCTGGTTGAAGAGAATCCGTCTGCCCTGCTGCAGGCGGCCCAAATAAATGGTCATGTCCTGATTGATGCTGGCCGTACCGTCAGCCCCATCGGGCGTTACAACCGGCACCAGCGCATTCTGAAGCTTCGCATCGTCATAGCGGGACATCTCGTAAGAAGGCGCAACACCTCTCTCCTTCGGCATAAACCACATCTGCAGAAAACTGCCCTCTTCCGTATCGGAATCGTTATATTCGGCGTGAATAATGCCGGTGCCGGCAGACATGCGCTGAATCTCGCCAGCGGCCGTTACTTCCGCGTTGCCGAGATTATCCTCGTGCTTCAGCCGGCCCGTAATCGGAATGGTTACAATCTCCATCTCGCTGTGAGGATGGGCGCCAAAGCCGCGTCCCGGCGCAATAACGTCATCGTTAAGCACGCGCATGACGCCAAAACTCGAGTTCTCCGGATCGAAATACTCGCCAAACGAAAAGCTTTGCGCACTACGCAGCCATCCAAGGTCGACGGCATGGCGTGCAGTTGCCGGAAAAAGTTTCATCATGAACAATACGCCTCCTTTTATTCAAATCAATTATTCAGTTGTATGTAAGGGTAATGGTGAAAGAGGTTATCGGGCATTCTAACGGCAGAAGCTGATTAAAAGGGGTGCAATGGGCGATGGACAACAAGGAAGATCTTGTGACAGAGAGAGATATCGATCCGAAATTCGGCTTATTTACAGAGGAGGAGCCTAACATCGTCTTGCCGGATCTAACAAGCAAGCTGATCGAGAGATATCCGACAAACAGCAGGACAGCGCCGCCTCCAAGCGGACCGTCGGACGGTTCGCGTTAAAGGCACTTATTTAAGTATAGCATTTTGGGGCATGCCGCAAACACCCCTTTCAGGGAATAGTTCACTAAATACTTTAAAAAAAGGACGCATGACCTGTCCGCGACAGGCGATGCGTCCTCTTCTTATTTCGCTGGAACAGCGGGCGTATCCGCTACCGGAGTTGCGGGCAGCGTAGGATAGAGCCGTTTGGATACCAACGTCTGAACAATCATAAAGACGCCCCCGACAACCCAATACAGCGGTACGGCAGCCGGCGCGCTGAAGGAGAAGATCCCCATCATAACCGGCGAGAGAAGCCCCATCACAGCCATCTGTTTCTTCTGGGCAGCGTCTACGCCAATCTGCGATACGCGGAACTGCACATAATAAATAGCGGCGGCCAGGAAAGGCAATACGTGATCCGGAGTTCCTAACTGGAACCAGAGGAACGAGTGCTGAGCAAGCTCCGGCGTCATTTTGATCGCATAATACAGCCCGGTCAAAATCGGCATTTGAATCAGCATCGGCAAGCAGCCAATCGCCATCGGATTGAACTGATGCTTGCTGTAGAGTTCCATCGTTTCTTTTTGCAGCTTGGCTTGATTTTCAGGCGTTTTTTCTTTGTATTTCTCTTTGATCTTGTTCAGCTCCGGCTGAATAAGGCTCATCTTCTGCTTCATGCCCTGCTGGCCTTTATATTGGCGAAGCATCAGCGGCAGGAGCACGATCCGCACGAGCAACGTCATAATAATAACGGCAATGCCGTAGCTACCGCCAAAGAAAGACGCAATGTGCTGAATCAGATAGGAGAACGGAAACACGACGTAATGATTGAAAAAGCCCGGCGTATCGGAATCAATCGTTCCTTGCGCGCCGCAGCCGCTGACGATAACCAGAATCGCGATTGCTGCTAGAATTCTATATTTTTTAGTAAATGCGGTGAATGCATTGTTTGTGTGTGTGCCCATATTGGCCTCCTCGTTTTGTGTGCATGCTTGGCATTATTCACAAACGAGTGAAGACAATCGGCTGAATCACCATCCGGCGCTTCTTTTCTTTTTATCCTTCTGGCGAGCCAGTGCTGAATCCGCTCAAAGCGGCTAATCATAACCACAACGGGAACGACCGGCTCCCACACAAACCGCTTCAATACGGTGCTAAATTCCGCATCCGCGCTCTGATGGGCGAAATACGCTACATAAGCGAGTGAACATAAGATGCTGATCGAGAAAAAGTATGGGATTAAATCCTGTAATTCCAACAATGCATTTCACCTCCTTCAAAGAATTGCGCCTTTCATTGGCTACGCCAATTGGCACCGTTCTTACTTCGCAAGCATTAGGCTCTCTATTACGCTAATTAACCGGCAAACGTTTCTTCTCCCGGCCTAAAGTCTAGTTTCAGTCCGTTCTATAGACGGTTAAGGCGGCTATCATGCCGCGCTACAATAACTATGACTATATTATCACATTGGAGACAGGTTGACCTCCTAGGCTTCTTGGAATCCGATGAACTATTTTCCGCGGCAACGGCCGGGACGGAGGAATGTAATTATATGTATTTTGCAGCTATTAGCGCGGCGAGGGGTTTTCTGCTTCTCACCCTGCTGCTCGCCTGGATCGCCGGCAACAAGGCATCCCTGCTGCTCTTCAGCAGTACAGAAGCGAATTTGAACCGTAAAGCGCGAAAATTAATGACCTGGGCGGTAGTGTTAACCTTATCCAGCGCCGGCGTTGTTGGCGGAATAGCGTGGCTGATGGCCATAACCGACTCTATATTCTGGCGGGATCGTCTGCTCATTCCGCCGTTGCTTATCGTACCGACGGTTATGATCTGGACGGTTTCCGTTCCCCGCCTCCGCAAAATCCGGCAAGCTACCGGACGGAAGACCAACTCGCCGCTTGATCTCAGGCTGCTTGTCCGCGCATCGCAACCGGCTATCATCGCCCCTTATCAATTCGTTGCGCTAGGCGCTTTAACGGGCATGTACTGGACTTTTACGACAACCGTGCCGTTTGATATATGGAATGGAGCCATACCGCTTATCTTGCTCCTCATCGCCGGCATGGCGCTGTGGCTGTCCCATCTTAACCGCAGTTCCAGAATT
Source organism: Paenibacillus glycanilyticus (assembly GCF_030161375.1). Taxonomy (GTDB): domain Bacteria; phylum Bacillota; class Bacilli; order Paenibacillales; family Paenibacillaceae; genus Pristimantibacillus; species Pristimantibacillus glycanilyticus_B. The sequence goes on along the minus strand of NZ_BSSQ01000016.1, from coordinate 385,038 downwards.
AGTCTAGACGGCAAGGCGCCGGCCAATCGTCCGTTCATGCGGTTAATGCGGCGGTTAGCTGTTCTTGTCGTCGCAATAGCCCTCGGAAGCGTCCCGTTCTATAGCGCTCTTAAGGCGAGCCGCCTGCCGGAGACGGTCTCCATGGCGGAAGGGCCGATGGATAACGGCAGCGGCATGTCACTTGCCCATCATAATCATAGCGAAGCCGTTACCGCTTCGGCAGAGCCCGTGAAGGAGATCTCCGTTGACAGTCTGACAGGTCCAGCCGAAGGCAAACCCGATGTATCTTATACGCTGACCGCCGAGAAGAAGACCGTCAAGCTTGCATCGGGGCGAGCCGTAGAAGCATGGACCTATAATGGTCAAATTCCCGGACCGGAGCTCCGGTTCAAGAAAGGGCAGCTGGTCGAGGTCAAGCTTGCGAATAAAGATATCGAAGAAGGCGTTACGCTGCATTGGCACGGTCTTGACGTTCCCAACGCCGAGGACGGCGTAGCCGGCGCTACGCAGAACGCCGTTATGCCCGGCGAAACGCATACGTACCGGTTCGTCGCCGAACAGGTCGGCAGCTTCTGGTACCACTCCCACCAGGATTCGCGGGAAGCGGTGGAAAAAGGGCTGTTCGGCTCGCTTGTCGTAGAGCCCGAAGAAGGGATGCCCGCGGATGTAAAGGACATCACGGTCATGACCCACTTATGGGATAACCATGGAATTGCCATTGGCGATAACGACGGTATCCAGCATATAAAGATTGAGCCCGGAACGCCGGTACGGCTCCGACTTGCGAATACCGACGATTGGATCCGGCAAACCTACAAGCTCCTCGGAACAACGTTCCAAGTGGCGGCCATTGACGGGACGGAGCTGCATGAGCCCGGCAATCTGAATAAGGTCAGCCTCGATCTTATTACGGGCGGCCGGTATGACGTGACCTTTACGATGCCGGACACGCCGGTAACTCTAAACGTCGGGCAAGGCGGCAAGCTTGGCATCGTCATGAGCCCTGACGGCAATGGCGAACTGCCCAAACATGCGCCTAACCTGCCGGTATTTGATCCGACCCATTACGGAACGCCAACCTCCACGCCATTTGATGCAAACAGCCATTTTGACCGGGAGTTTACGATGGTGCTGGATAATCAACTCGGCTTCTTCAACGGCAAGCTGGCGTTGAACTACACCATTAACGGCGAAGTATTCCCGAATACGCCGATGTTTATGGTACGCGAAGGCGAACTTGTAAAGACAACGATCGTAAACCGGGGCGCCGTTGACCATCCGATGCATCTTCACGGTCATCATATGCTTGTGTTATCCCGCAACGGCGAACCCGTTACCGGCAGCCCTTGGTGGACGGATACGCTGGATACCGCTCCGGGTGAAGTGTACGAGGTAGCTTTCGTAGCGGATAATCCCGGCCTATGGATGGACCACTGTCACAATCTCGCCCATGCGGCATCCGGCATGACCATGCATCTGATGTACGAAGGCATTACGTCGCCTTATACCGTCGGGACGGCAACGAGTAACCATCCGGAATAATAAGCAAAGACGCGCGCAGCTTCTTCCGGGAGCTGCTCCGCGTCTTTTGTTATTGCATTTCGCCGCCTAGCAGCCGGACAAACGAAGCAAGCGGCTGCGACATCCATTTGCGCGGATGAATCAAATATTGAAGATCAAAGCGAATTTCCGGATGGACAAACGGCAACGCGCGCAGCAGCCCCTTCCGGATATCTTCCGCCACGACCATTTGGGGCAGCAGCGCAAGGCCAAGCCCGTTAAGAGCGCATTGCTTCACTGCTTCCGGATTGCCAAGTTCGAACAATGCGGTATAAGCAATTCCATTCTCCTTCAGCACCTTCTCGAACATGCCCCGGTATACGCAGCTTTCCTCCGACATAATAAGCTCCATTCCGTTCAGATCATGAAGATCAATCTGCGAATGCCCGCATAACGGGTGATCAACTGGCGCAACGAGCAGCAGCGGCTCTTCCCGAAGCGTCTGGCAATTAAGCGCTGCATCCGCCGGCTTGGCATCAAGCAGCAGTCCGATATCGTATTCGCCGTCTTTCACTTTGCTGATGATCTGCGATTCGCGGTCCGGCTGAAGCTGAATGGTCAATTCCGGAAAAAGCTGACGCAACCGCTGCAAATACGGCGGAAGGAAATACGCCGCAAGCGAATCAATAGCCCCGATGACTAGCGTGCCTCCCGCATAACCCGCAACCAACTCCTTCGACTGCCCGTACAGCTCGAGCATTTGAACGGCTAACGCAAACAGCTTCTCGCCTGGCGGCGTTAGCCGCATTTGCCTGCCGTACCGCTCCAGAAGCGGTGCGCCATACTCTTTTTCCAGCTTCTGAATTTGAATCGTAACGCTGGATTGCGCATAACCAAGCTCTTCCGCCGCCCGCGTAATACTCCGTTTTCTCGCCACTTCGCAGAAGGTCTGTAAATAAACTAACTCCATAATCTGGCTCCAACCTTTCGATTATGAAAATTATTGATGATAAGCATGAATAACTATAGATAACTGTAATACTTCAGGCATGCTACAGTAAAGACAGAGATCGCACAACCATACGGGAGGCGTTGCAATATGCTGAATGAGCAAGATTTGAAAGGGATTTTTGTGCCTGTGGTTACCCCGCTGCTGGAAAGCGGAGATTTGGATTTGGCTTCATGGGAACCTTATTTGGGGAAATTGCTTGAGGATGGCGTGAGCGGCATTGTCGTTAACGGTACAACCGGCGAATCCCCCACGGTGACTTTAGATGAATTAGCGGCCCTTACTACAGCAGCCAAATCCGTCTGCCGCAAAGCTGAGCGGCCCGTTATCGTAGGTACCGGAACAAACGATACGGCATCCACCGTACGCAAAACGGCATTCGCCGGCGAGCATGGCGCGGACGCGGCGCTTGTCGTTGTTCCTTATTACAGCCGTCCTTCACAGGAAGGCATAATTGCGCATTACAAACAAGCAGCCCGTACCGGCCTCCCCATTATTGCTTACGAGGTTCCTTCGCGTACGGGAATACGACTAGCGCCGGATACGGTACGAACCATACTGGAGATCGACGGCGTAATCGGTCTAAAAGACAGCTCAGGCGGAATCGACCTGATGACGGAGCTTGCCCGGAGCGGCAGCCACAAGCCTGTCTTATGCGGGGAAGATGCCTATTTCCATGCCATGCTCAGCACCGGCGCAGCCGGCGGCATGCTTGCCTCCGCTAATATTCGGACCTCTTCGTTTATCGAAATATATGAGCAGTTCGGGCAAGGGCAACTTGAAGCTAGCCGAAGGTCTTTCGGCGCGTTGCTGCCTCTAATCCGCTTGTTGTTCCAAGAGTCTAATCCTGCACCGCTCAAATGGCTGCTGGCCCGGCAAGGCCGCATCCAATCGGATGAACTCCGTCTCCCGCTCACTCCAATCTCCAATGAGCTACGGGAGCAGTTGGCATCGTGGATCTAGCCATTAGGCAGACGGGATCATATCCCATAGCGGAGAATGCGTAAAACCTTCCATTGACCGGATTTTGTAACTAGGCTGCTTGCTCCCCAGCTCGTCCATATTGGCTTTTCGGTCTATCGGCTTTAACTCCATAACGGCAACTCCATTGCCAACCGCATGGTCAATGCCTGCCGCAATGGCGGCAGCATGGCCGCAGCGGCCGGATAAATAGATGACTCTAACCCGAACATCCGCCGCGCAAAACACGCGAAGCATATCGGCAGAACGGTCTGTACTATGATTATCTACAAATATAAATTCATAACTGGCGGCGGTAGGTTTCATAATATGCTTCAGGCGCTTATAGGCGCCAAACAACACTTCCTCGTCATTACATACCGGAACGATAATCGAGTAGGCAACAGGCTGACGTGTCATTTTCCCCATCCCCTTCGAAACAAAAATGTGCTCCATACTGCCATTATAATTGACGCAGCTTAAATCTCCCTTAATTTAGTATAGGTAAGCGCTTAACATTTATGTCAAATATAGCACGGAATGCCTGATTCGCATATAGCCCCCGGTCCGCGTGTTTTGCTATACTAACTGCAACGAAGGAACCATGAAAAAAAGCTTATACGGAGGGATTAGCATGGCAATGTTGTATAACCGGCTGGGAGGCAGCGGGCTGAAGGTGTCCTCGCTTGGACTTGGGACAAACTCCTTCGGTTCGCGGGCAGACGAAGCAGCTTCAGCGCGTATTCTGCATACGGCGATCGACCGCGGCATCAACTTTATCGATACGGCCAATATTTATTCCGGCACGGCTTCGGAATCCATCATTGGAACAGCCCTTGAAGGCAGACGCCATGAGGTTGTGCTCGCTACCAAAGCGGGCTTGCCAAGAGGGGATGGCCCTAACGACAAAGGTTCTTCCCGTTATCATCTGATGCTGGAGCTCGAGGGCAGTCTGAAACGGTTGAAGACCGATTATGTCGACTTGTACCAAATCCATACCTTTGATCCGGAGACCCCGCTGGAAGAAACGCTGCGGGCGCTTGAAGATATGGTGAGCTCCGGCAAAGTCCGTTATATCGGCGCGTCAAATTATGCGGCATGGGAGCTTATGAAAGCTCTTGGCATTAGCGACCGCCTAGGCCTGAACCGCTTCGTCTCGACTCAAACAAGCTATTCGCTTGCCGACCGGACGCCCGAACGGGAGCTAGTGCCGCTATGCCTGGATCAAGGCGTTGGCATTATTCCTTACTTCCCGCTGGCAGGCGGAATACTGACGGGCAAATACCGCGCCGGGGAAGCCGCGCCGGAAGGTTCGCGCGCCGCGACCAACCCGGGCTTCACCCGCTTCTTCGCAGGCAGCAACCTGGCGCTAGGCCATCAAGTTAGCGAGCTGGCAGACAAGCTGGGCTGCTCCGCGAGCGTGCTCTCCCTTGCATGGCTGATGAAGCAGCCAGCCGTTGCCACCGTCATCGTAGGCGCTAGCCATTCCGATCAGCTGGAGCATAATCTGGGCAGCGTTGAACTTGCGCTTGATGCCGAGGCTCTGGGCGAGCTGGATACGTTAAGCCGACCGTTCCGAAACGGCGAGCCGTTTGCCGTATACCGCTTGCCTTAACGAAACCCCATAAGCTTATTAGCCTCAAAAAACCGCAGCTCTAATTGCTAACGAAACACAGACACGTTATTGCCGCTTATTGAACGGCTATACCGGTTACATTGGACAAATAGCGATACAAGGATTCGTTAGAATCCAGAACCAGCTGCAAATGGACGAATGAGACTACCAAGATTCGTTAAAACAACTATACGAAAAGGCCGTTCCCGCAAGCAGTGCGTGGGGACGGCCTTTTTTTCACGCCTGCTCCGGCCAGCCTTTCCGCTTCCGCAAGATGCCGATGAACACCTCGGCTGCCTTCGTATGCTGCTGATGGTGCTGGGTAAGCAACGAAAATTCGCGTTCAACCGGCTTGCCGCCGATCGTTAGCTTGCTGATGGTCCCCAGCGATATTTCCTTGCGGACTGCCCAATGGGACAAGAGTGAGATGCCAAGACCCGCTTCAACGGACTCCTTGATAATCTGCGTACTGCCAAACTCCATTCGGGAAGATGGATTCAAGCCCTGCTCCAGAAACATCCGCTCCGTTACTTCCCGCGTTCCCGAACCTTCTTCACGGACTATCCACGTCTCCTGCCGCAAACTTGCGGCGCTGACATCCTCATCCTTGCCAAATCGATGCGACGACGATGTCACCACATACATAAGATCCCTGGCAAGCGATTCCGCGTGCAGCTTGTCATGTTCAAGCGCGCCCTCAACGATCCCGATATCGAGCTGCCCTCCGGCTACAAGCGAACTAATTTCTTTTGTATTTCCAATCGTGATCGTTGGTTTGATAAGCGGATAATGATGCTGCAAATAAGCGATGGCATGGGGCAGAACATATTCGCCGAACGTATAGCTCGCACCGATGGATAATGTTCCGCTGGCGGTATGCATCAGATCGTCCACCAGCCGCTGCATGCGCGTATATAAACCTTCAATCTCCTTGCCATGCCGATAGACGATCTCGCCTGCCTTGTTTAACCGGACGTGCTTATTGCTCCTGTCGAGCAGCTTGGTTCCGATACTGTTCTCCAGCGCCTGTATATGCTGGCTTACCGCGGGCTGGGTCATATGAAGCGCCTCGGCGGCGCGCGTGAAATTATGTTTCTCTGCAACGGTCATAAAAACAAGCAACGATTGATCCATAGCTACTCGCCCCAATCATAAGTTAATAATTATGACAATGATTATAACTATTTATTTTTCTTATCGTAAAGTCTGGCGTATGCTTTACTCATCAACCACTTACCTGCCGAGGTGATAACAGATGAGTATACTAACCATTCCTAAAAATAAACGATTCCTCCGTTACTACCCGCTCTTGCCATGGCTCGCCGGCCTCTTTCTAACAGCCGCCATTGCAACGGCCGCTTATGAACTGGCCCGCCTGCCCGGACTGGACCGCATCGGCCAGATGGCGATCGCTCTTGCCGGTACCATTATTGCCCGTCAATTTGTTGGTTATCCTGAAAAACTCCGTTCCGGCATTGGGTTCGCCTCCAAATATCTGTTAAGACTAGCGATCATCCTATGCGGACTACGGTTAAACATCAACCTGCTGCTTCACCAAGGCCCTGCTCTCTTGCTCCAGGGTGCGGTTACCATCATTGTTGCCTTAGGTCTGACGCTTGGGATTGCTCGCCTCTTGAAAGCAGATGCCCCTCTGTCGCTGCTGCTTGGGATCGGAACCGGCATTTGCGGAGCGGCAGCCATCGCTGCCGTATCGCCCCTCGTGAAAGCACGGGAAGAAGACACCGCGATTAGCGCCGGTCTAATTGCCTTGATCGGTACGGTCGCCGCTATCGGCTATACCTTGCTGCAGCCGCTGCTTCCGCTTAGCGCGGAACAATACGGGATATGGAGCGGCCTGACGCTCCATGAGATTGCCCACGTGCCTTTGGCTGCCGCCGCGGCAGGCCAAGACGCCGTGAATGCCGGCCTGCTCGCCAAGCTAAGCCGGGTACTGCTGCTTGTTCCGGTCAGCTTTATTCTCATGCTGATTATGAAGCGCAGAGGCGCAGGCGGTCCGGGAACGGCAGTATCCTTCCCTTGGTTTCTGTTAGGCTTTGCGGCTATGAGCCTGTTCGGCAGCCTGACGCCAGGCACGCCGCTCGAATTGCCTGCTCCCACAATGGATCAACTACTCAAAGCCCCTTCTTTCCTGCTTACGATGGCTATGGTCGGACTTGGTTTAAATGTTGATTTCCGCGCCTTAAGAGCCAAGGCCCTGCGTCCTCTGGCCGCAATGGCAGCCGCTACCGTCCTGCTCTCGGTTATGACCTACCTGCTGATCTTCTATATCTACTGAAAAAAAGCTGACCGCTCCTCCTAAATACGGGGAACGATCAGCTTCTTCTTATCCTTGCAGCGCCTTGCGCGCGCTTAATATATATTTGGACTGATCCAGCGGATTAACACCGCGTCGCGTCCGTTCCGCCGATACATCCGCGGGGCATTCCTCGTAACCGGCGAAAAACGTCGCCATCGTGCCGCGTCCCTTCGTCAGCGAGTTCAGCTCCATCGAGTACTCAAGCGACGTTGCCGCCGGCACGCGCCCTTCGATAACGAGCCGGTCGCCTTGCAGCATTGGCGCCTCAAACGTCCCGCGCATGAGAACAATATCATTCATGACGCGGCCGCCGCTTTCTTCCGGCACAACGATCCGGAAGTTTAATACGGGTTCAAGCAGCTTTGTGCCTACCGAAGCAAGTCCGTTCATAATCGCCATTGGCGTCGCGATTACAAAATCAAGCGGATGCGTATGCCACACATGATGCTGGCCTTCAACGAGCGTGACCTTGAGATCAACGACCTCCCAGCCTTTCAGCCCTTGCTGCAGCGCCTCCGGAACGCGCCTTGCCACTTCGTTCTGGTATTGGGGCAGCAGATCCTCCGAGCGGACGAACGCTTCATATTGCAGCCCGCTTCCCCGCTCGCCCGGCTCCATGCGGAAACGCAATATCGCCCAACATGGCTTTGGCATCAAATAAGCAATATAGCCCTCGCCAGGCTGGCTTAGCGTCTCCTTGTAAATAACCGAAGGCTGACCGAACTTCACCTGCAAGCCGTACCGGTTCTCCAATACGGTGGTCAGAATCTCGAGCTGGATCGGTCCCATTACTTTCACATGCAGTTCCCGTTCGTCCTGCAGCCACTGCACGTCCAGCAGCGGATCCTCATCCGACAGCTCTTGCAGCGCCGCGACGACCGCCGGATATTGCTGCTGCTCTGCCCAATGCGCTTGCACCGTAAGCAGCGGTACCGCAAGCCGCACCTCTTCCGGCACGGCATCCGGATCGCCGATAATATCGCTGATCCTCACATGCGACATGCCGCATACGGCCGCGATATCGCCGGCTTCCAGCAAACCAAGATCCTCCGAACGGTTGCCTTCCACCTTGCGGATTTGCGTTACCTTTTCTTCAATGTTCTGCATATGGTTCCGAATCACGTCGCGGTTGCGCATCGTCCCTTCATACAGCCTAACAAAAGCCATTCGTCCCATCGTCTTGTCGCGTTCGATCTTAAACACGATGCCTGACAAAGGGGCTTGCGCATTGCCGCCCGGTTCGGGCAAATAATCGATGACCGCATCCATCAGCTGCGTTACGCCTATTCCCTTGCCCGATGCGCCGTACATCACCGGGAACAACTCTGCCCGCTTCGCCATGCTCGCCGCATGACTTTTCCAATCCTCGGCTTCGCCGCTTATATATCGCTGCAGCAGCTGCTCATCCCGTTCCGCAATCGCTTCCACAAGCGCGGTCCTATCACCCTCGGCGGCATCTGCTCCCCACAAATCTACAGCGCCCGCGAACTGCTGCTCGCTTCCGACCGGGTGTTGCACCTCGATCAAGTCCGGCGTCAGATAGCTGCGTATATCGCGCAAGACCGCTTCCTTGTCAGCGCCAATGCGGTCCATCTTATTGATATAAATAATCGTTGGAATTCGCAGCTTGCGAAGCGCGCTCCAGATCATTTCCGTCTGCGCCTGCACGCCTTCAACAGCGGATACAATCAACACGGCGCCGTCCATGACCCGAAGCGAACGTTCGACCTCCGACAAGAAATCGACATGTCCCGGCGTATCCACCAAGTTGATGTTTGTATCCCGCCAGCTGAAAGAGGTTGTTGCCGCGCGCACCGAAATGCCCCGCTCCTTCTCCACCTCAAGCGAATCCGTCATTGCCGTTCCCGCGTCTACGCTGCCAAGCGCGCGAGTCCGCCCGCTTACGAACAGCATATGTTCCGTCGTTGTTGTTTTCCCCGCATCCACATGCGCGAAGATGCCTACGTTGCGCCGCCTAACGATATCTTTGCCTGTCATCGCTCCGGTTCTCCCATTCTTGCCGCGACTAAGCGGCCTGATGTCCTTGTTCCTTTCCTACAGACTAACGCAACGGGCCCGGTTGGACAATATGAAAATAGGCTCTTCCGCAGGCGACTACAACCACCCTGCACCAAGGGATAAATGAAACGGCATGCGCGGGTCAATGACCGCACATGCCGCTCAGCACTCTATTTGTCCTCTGTTTTGTTTCTATCCCATGCTAAAGCTTCGCTTCGTATCCACGATAATGCCGTTAAGGCTGTCGCTTTGCTTGGACAACATTGCCGCTAACTCCGAGGAACGGTGGATAAGCTCATTCTGCTCCTGCGCGCTGCCATTAACCATCACCACGCTGCTTGCAAGCTCAGCCGACTGATCGGAAATATTGGCTAGCGCCTCGCTGAACTGCCGGGTGCTTGCCGACATTTCCTGCGAAGCCGCGGAGATTTGTTGAATCTGTCCCGCGACCGAACGAACCGATTGCAGAATCCTCCCGAAAGCATCCCCTGCTTTCCCAACCGCCTGCTCGCTTCCTTGCACTTCATTCAGCACCTGATCCATCGAAGCCATCGACATCCGGTTGCTCATCTGAATATCCTGCACAAGCCCGGCAATCCGCTGCGCGGACTGGCTCGTTTGCTCGGACAACTTGCGCACTTCCGTCGATACTACCGTGAAGCCTTTGCCATGTTCACCGGCGCGGGCTGCTTCAATAGCGGCGTTAAGAGCAAGCAGATTGGTACGCGAAGCAATATCCGTAATGATAACCGTAATATCGTCAATTTCCTGCGACCTTTCGTTGAGCAGCTTAATCATGGCGGCCGTCTCATTGACGGACTGGCTAAGGGATTGCATTTGCCGGATCGTTAGCTGGATGGAATCATTGCCATTGTCAGCCTCGCGCGCAACTTCTTCCGAGAAATTCGAAGCTGCCGATGCCGTTTCCGCGATCATCATCATTTCCGCCAGCATCCCGCTGATGGCGCCTTTGCTTGATCTTACCCCATGTTCCTGGAGATGGGCCGTGCGGTCTACCTGTTCCATGGACTGAATGACGCCCGCCGCAAGCAGCCCAAGCGAGTCCGAGTTGCTTGTCAGCTCTCTCGCATTGCTTAGAACATGTCCGGAGGCTTCCGTTACCGTATCAATAATTTGATTAACGGCTTCTTTGATCTTCCGATCTTGCAAGTTTTCCATATCGCTAATTAATGTTTTGCGGGTCGTAATTTGGTAGAAGGCTACGCTGATGAACAAAATAACGAAGATCAAATGAATAGCTACCATGCTAAAGGAGTAGTTCGCTATTCCATATACTATTTCGGGGAAATATAAGAATCCAAGAAGATGCTGGGCGGCAAATACGACCGTACTGGCCAGCAGTAGAGGAATACTTTCATAGAACAAAATAATAGCCAGCACCATAAAAATAGAGAAGTGGTACTCGACCAAGCCCTTGCCGCCGGCAATAATGGCAATACTGCTGAAAGTAAGCGATAAGGTGACCAACAGCGCGGCCGCCCGATCATTGTGAAAGCGCGTACTAATCCAAGCAGCCAAATAGAAGAGAAGCGCAAGTCCAACAAACAGACCGTTAAGCAGAGGGTTGCCGCCAGTATGATGCGTCATTTCGGCACCGTGTTGATGCTGCATGCCCATTCCTTCAAGATCGAGAATTTGAATGAAACCCATTAACGCCAAAATCCCTAAAGCAATCCACAACATGACGCGATTCTTCTGTCTTAACACGTCTAATCCTCCTCAATGATTTATAAAGAAAGAGTTTACCATTAAATGGTGTTAACTCCTTATTACAGGTAACCGGTCCGCCATGGCACCCAATTAGGTACTTTAGGCCTCGGCTTTGCGTCCCATCATTTCTGATGGTTTGCCTTTTTCTAGTAAATATGACTTTATAATGATTGGGAAAATAGTTGGACGTTTTCGATTATACATCGGCATGGGATATTTTGTATACACCATCCTAGTCATATACAAAATATTAAATATTTTAAATATAATCCATATAAAAAGCTGACTTCCGATAGCATTCGGAAGTCAGCTTTTGAAATATATCTCTATTTATTTGCCGGAATCTTTATTTTTTGCCCAACGTAAATTCGGTTCGGATTGGTCAGCTTATTGTATTTCGCAAGCTTCTGCCACGTTGTCCCGTATTGACGGGCAATAGCCCATAATGTATCGCCTTTCTTCACCGTATAGATGAGATCGGCCGCTGTCTCCGGTTTGGGCTCAGGTTTAGGTTCCGGTTTGGGTTCAGGCTTCGGTTCAGGCTTCGCCGGCGGCTCAGGAGCAGTTGTCGCCGGTGCGGCAAAGCTTAATTTATACTCCGCATAACCGTCATCGGTTGGCCCTACATAAGTTAGCGACTTAACCGCGTTCGCAGCAGCTTTGGCATCGGGCGAGGTCTTGAAAGCAACATTCACTTTGTCATTGATTGGGGCAAGCGACCAGTTGCCGTCCGTTGCAGGATTAATGGTCTTGAACGAACGAATATAATCTATAATGACCTGGCGATTCTCGTCCGGCGAAGCAAGAATAATGCGCTTGCCGTCCGGATTGGCGAATTTGCTGGAAGAAGCCCGGTAGTTGTTCGAAGCTACCACGAATTTTTTCGCCGGGTCAATCGCTTTGCCCTCGTATTTCAGATTTACGATCCGGCTGGAGCCCGCGTTCAATACGGTTCCGTCCGCTTTGTATTTGGCAGGCTTCGATACGTCAATCTGATACGTGACCCCGTCAATAACGTCAAAGTTATAGGTCGGGAAGTCGTAGTTGACTAATTCTTGCTTCTCCGTTGCCGAAGGGTCGATTGTATTGAATTGGCCCGCCGACCATTCCAGCCATTCCTTTAGCTCCGCGCCGCTTACGAGCACGGCGTTTACCGTATTGGAGTATAAGTAGAGATCCGCTACGTTCTTAATCGCGATGCTTCCTTTTGGAATGTTCGTGTAGTAGGCCGGACCTTGGCGTCCGCCCGCCTTAAACGGCGCTCCAGCCGACAAGACCGGGATTCCCTCGTAATCGGTCCCCTGAAGCTGCTTCTCGACATACCACTTCTGCGCATTCGTTACGATTTGAATGGACGGATCATCTTGCACCAACGCGAAAAAGCTGTTGATCGGCGCCGTTGTTGTCCCTACCGGACCACGCACGTAATCAAGCGTATGCTGATGATCCTCTGCTACCGCGTCCAGCACCTCCTGATCGGCTTCGACCAGCGGCTTTTTGTTCGCCGAGTCATAGATCGGCTTCACGGACGTCTTCGAATCCGCAACGTTCCATTTGCCGCCTTCCAGCTGCAGCGTCAGGTCTATAATGCCCAGATTATTGCCCCAGAAACCAGGTTCTACCGCCGGCACCCCGTTGATGGTTCCTTTGGCTAGATCAACGCCGCTCTTGCCTTCAAACGACTTGTCCGGGAATACCTTATGCGCATGCCCAAACAAAATCGCGTTAATGTCCTTCACTTTGCTCAGATAGAGCACGGAGTTCTCCATCTGATCCGATTGGGGAATATCCTCAAAGCCGGAATGCGGGATCGCAACGATGATGTCTGCGCCTTTTGCTTTCATCTCCGGCACGAATTTCTCCGCTGTCTTCACGATATCCTTGGCGATTACCTTGCCTTCAAGCTTAGCCTTATCCCACTGGGTAATCTGTGGCGGAACAAACCCGATAACCCCTACCTTCAGCTTGTGCACGGCGCCGCTGTCGTCCGTTACATCCTTGTCGAGAATAAGATAAGGGGTGAAATAGTTCTTGTCATTGGTCTCGTCTTTATCGCCGTCATCGATATACACATTCGCGTTCACATAGGGGAAATCCGCTCCGCCAAGCGACGTCTTCAAGAAATCGAGACCGTAATTGAATTCATGATTCCCGACGTTCCCGGCATCGTAATCAAGCAAATTCAACGCTTTGTACACGGGGTGGGTTTCCCCTTGCTGCAGCGGGTCTACCGTAGCGACATAGTCGCCAAGCGGGTTGCCTTGAATCAGATCCCCGTTATCGAACAATAGACTGTTCTCCGCTTCCCCGCGGGCCTGCTTGATCAGCGTTGCCGTCTTGGCAAAGCCGTACTCATCGGTAGGCTTGTCCGCAAAATAATCGTAATTCACCATGTTCACGTGCAGATCCGTCGTCTCCATAATCCGCAGTTGAACGGTTGCGCCGCTTCCCGCCGCAGATGCAACCGCCGTGAACGGCAGAGCCGTTAGACTAAGCGCAACCGCTGTCGAGAGCGTACGCCTCCAAGCTGTGTTTGTTGCCTTCATCCCGTAAATCCTCCCTCTTTCTCCTCAAAATAGATCGATATTTAGCTTGCCCCCCGTTATTTTCCTCATTTTAGGGTAAGATATCTGAATTGTCACGCAATTATTATGTAAATTTCTTACTGAATATGTAAGGTTTTCTTTTGTTCATAAGAGGTCTTGAACAGATGTAAAACCTGCGCACATAAAAAAAGAGACTTCCCCCGGACATTGTCCAAGGAGAAGATCCCTTGTTGCTTTCGTTATTATTGCTCCGTCAGAATGATCGGACCGTTCGCCGTAATGGCAATCGTATGCTCGTATTGCGCCGACAGCTTGCCGTCTCTGGTGCGCGCCGTCCAACCGTCCTGATCAATCTTCATTTGGTAAGTTCCCACGTTCAGCATCGGTTCAATCGTAAATACCATGCCTTCCTTGATACGCGGGCCTTTGTTAGGCGGGCCGTAATGCGGCACCTGCGGATCCTCGTGCATTTCCTGGCCGATGCCGTGCCCGATGAAGTCGCGGACGACCGAGAAGCCTTCCGCTTCCGCGTACGCCTGAATCGCATGGGAGACATCCCCGATCCGATTGCCGGCTACCGCTTTTTCAATTCCTTTGTACAGCGACTCTTTCGTTACCCGCAGCAGGCGGTCCGCTTCTTCGGAGACTTGACCAACCGCGTAGGACCATGCGGAGTCGGCCAGCCAGCCGTTTAAGTTCACGACCATATCAATCGTTACGATATCGCCGTCTTTCAGCTTCTCCTTTTTCGGGAATCCGTGGCAGATGACATCGTTCAGCGATGCGCAAGTCGCATACGGATAACCTCTATAACCTTTCTGCTCGGGTGTCGCGCCGTATTGCTTCATCAGCTTCTCGGCGAACTGATCGATCTCTTGCGTCGTAATGCCAGGGGCGATCAGCGTGGCAATTTGTCTATGGATTTCGGCAAGAATTTTGCCGGCTTCATGCATGCGGTTAATGTCCGCTTCAGTCTTAATTGTAATCATTTGTACTACTCCCTCTTAACGTGATGGTTAATAAAGAGCATACCAAAGCGACAAGCTTACATGCAAATACTATATCTGCCCGAAATCGCAAATAATCCCCTTCGGGGCCGAAGGGGATTATCGAAAAAACGCTATATTTTATAAAATGACCGTAATCATTGTTCCTCTTCTTCGTCATCGGATGCTTCTTCAGCATCAGCCGCCTCTTCCTCTTCGGCTACAGCAGCTTCTTCTTCCGCTGCTGCCTCTTCTTCCTCAGCTGCTTCAGCTACCTCTTCTCCGGCAGCCGCCACAACCTCTTCAACGCTTTCTTCAGCAACCTCTTCCGCTGCTGCTTGAACTACTTCTTCTTCATGGCTCATTGTAATCACCTCCTGTATCTTTATACCTTAATAATAGCGCTTTCATAGAATTCTACAAGAGGTGTAAAATGTCGTAATTTAAGAGTTTATGACTAATACGACGAATTTTTTACAGGACTGGACTTTAGTCGGGTTTCACTTGTGACCTAAAGAATGAGGAATTATAAATAGGCTCATGATATGCTTTATCTAAAGGAGATGAGCGTATGAATAAAAGGTCCGTCCTCGGCCCTGTATTTATTCTTCTCGGTGCATACTTACTGTTGAATAAAGGAACGCATTTCGGTCCGGGCAACCTGTTCGGTTACTTCTGGCCAAGCTTGTTTGTGATCCCTCTGGGACTATTTTTCCACTGGTTATATTTTTCCGTTACGGGGCGAAAAGGCATTGGAGTCCTGATTCCCGGCGGAATCCTGCTGGTGTCCGGCGTAACCTCGCAGATCGCCATGTTGTTCGATAATTGGGCTTACATGTGGCCCGGCTTTATTATCGCGGTCGCAGCCGGCCTATTCGAGTTCTACTGGTTCGGCAACCGGAACAAGTGGCTGCTAATCCCGATCAATATTCTTGTCGTGTTAGGCCTGTTGTTCTTCGCTGTATTCTCGCTTGGAACATTCCTCAATCAGGTCGAGGTTATACGTCCGTTCCTTGCCATTGCCCTGATCATCGTGGGAGCAGCAGCACTGGTTATCCGCCGCAGAGAGAATTAATTCGCGGGCAAGAACCAAGCAAAAAGGAGTCGTCTTCCGCCGAAGACGGCTCCTTTTTGCTTGGTTTCCATCTCTTCACATGAATTATCGATAATTTCGACATATTCTGCTATGTCCCTGTTTTCCTATCTGCGATATACTAGATTTCATGTAAAATAATCTCATTGCTGTGCAATTTCATCAGGAGGAATACCGTTTTGTCTATCAAGACTAAGCTGGCCTGGTTCATATCGTTGACGGTAATCGTCATTCTAACGTTAAATCTATCGATTTATTATTTCTCTACCTCGTCTCAATTGAAACAAGACGCGGAGAAGCAAATGATCGGCGTGGCCAAGCAAGTCGGCGAAATGCTTGACGCTACGCAAAAATCAAAGCAGCTTATCGAGGACAGCGTTGGCGAGAAGCTGCGGCTTGCTTCCGTTACCGCGCAAGCAAGGCTGAATCCCGATCTTGCCCAGGTGACTAATGAAGAGCTGGTTAATCTAAGCCATACGCTGCACGTCGATCATATTACGTTATGGGCGAAAGACGGCGATGACATTACGGCGCAGAAATCATCCAATGCCAGAGCGATTGGAGCAAGCTCCAAGGCGCTTGGCTATTGGTATACCGCCTTCAATCAGCTATTCGAATTGCGTCAGGTCATTATCCCGCAAGGACAAAAGCTGAATCATTTCTGGTCGCCGCCTATTACGATTATTCCTTCCGACTTGAACGACGTAAACAAGCTTGGTTTTTATTACAACGACAAGAGCAATTATATTATTAATCTTATCGTGCATACCGGCGCCTTCTTCCCGCTTGATGATCTGAAGAGTCCCGATGCCGTTGCCCAGAAGCTTATCGAGGACAACCCTTCTATTCTGGAAGTCACGGGGTTTAACCCGGCTTACTATAAGGACCCCCAAGCGATTGCACAATTGGAATCGGTACCGCCTTATATACTCGACAGCCAAAGCAAGATTTTCGGAGAATATCATTATGCGGATATTCATGACTACGCGAATATGATGAAGGCTGATTTGACCGGGGACATCGTAACGACCAAAGCGTGGATTAACGGCAAAAAAGTAATGAAAAGCTTTATTCCGTTATCGGGAACAAGCCAATCGGTCATTATCGTCAATTTTGCCTACAGCGCCATAAAGGGCCCGCTTCTAGACCAGCTTCTTACGCAGATTCTCATCTCAGTAGGATTGATTGCGCTAGCTATCGCATCAAGCTCCTTTATTGCCGGTCTGATGATTCGGACGCTGGAGATGATTATGCTGCGGGTGCATGATATCTCGCGCGGCAATTTTGGCGAACAGATTATGATCGACAGCAATAATGAGTTTGGGGCGCTGGCTTCGCAGGTTAATGCCATGAGCACGAATCTGTACAGCTACCAGACGCAGTTAACCGCCGCAGCCAAGGAGCTCCTCCATACGAAGCAATATATGGAGTCCTTCGTCAACAACACCTCGGATGCGATTCATGTCGTGGATCTCGAAGGCAGAACCATTGACGCGAATAAAGCTTTTGAAGGGATGTTCAGCTGGACGCTCCAGGAAGCCTGCGGAGAAAAGCTGCCGATGTTTACGCCGGAGGTTCTGGCAGAGCTCGAGGAGAAGGGCCAGCTTGTGCTAGGCGGAGGACAAGTAACCGATTATGAAACGGTACTGTGCAGCAAACAGGGACAGCCCATAGACGTCAGCATTACCTTGTCGGGAATTAGGGATGAGCAAGGCGTGATCGTCGCCTATGCCTCTATCTGCCGGGATATCGCGGAACGGAAACGGACCGAAGAGATTTTGCGCCGCTCCGAGAAGTTGTCGGTTGTGGGCCAACTCGCGGCCGGCGTAGCCCATGAGGTACGAAATCCGCTTACAACGCTGCGCGGATTTGTTCAATTGATGCAGAGGGACAGTAAACTTGACCGCTCCTATATGAATATCATGCTCTCCGAACTCGACCGGATTAACCTGATCGTCAGCGAGTTCCTCGTGTTTGCGAAGCCGCAAGCCGATCGTTACCAGGAAGCGGATTTATACGCCCTTATGAATGACATCGTGGTCCTTCTGGACTCGGAAGCGAACATTCATAACGTTCAAATGGTTACTAGGCTTGCGCCAGGCATACCGCGTCTCCGATGCGAATCCAATCAGCTCAAGCAAGTGCTTGTCAATGTGATGAAGAACGGCATGGAGGCCATGCCGGAAGGCGGCGAATTAAAGCTGGAGCTCTTGCGCGAGTCGGAGAATGACATTCTGATCCGAATCCAGGATGAAGGCATTGGCATTCCGGAAGAGGATTTGGCACGGCTTGGCGAACCTTTCTTCACAAGAAAGACCGAGGGCAACGGCCTCGGTCTCATGATCAGTCAACAAATTATTCAGAACCATAAAGGGAATATCCAGTATAGCAGCAAGCCGGGCGAAGGAACCTGCGTCGAAATCCGCATTCCCCTTTCTTAACCTTCCTCTGGCGGAGACAGCATAATTCTGCCGTTCTCCAGCTCCACCCGCGCTTTGCGATGATCTTTGAATCCGGCCGCTTCCAAATAGCCATGTGGCACTTGGAGGCGGCCTGCTTTGTCTAGGACGGCGTATTCGACATGCGATTCCTTCTCGTCCTCCGCTAGTTCGGCAAGCTCTTCCATATACGATTTGCGCCGCAGCATCTCCGATGAGATTTTCCCGTCGCGGATGGCTACCACGCGGTCAACTTTCCGGGCCAGCTCCGGATCATGCGTAACGATAACGACGGTCAAGCCAAGCTCCCTGTTCAAGGTGCGGAAGAGCTCCAAGATTTGCGCCGCCATCCTTGTATCTACCGAACCGGTTGGCTCGTCGGCAAGCAATAGCTTAGGATGATTCGCCAGCGCGATGGCGATGGCCACCCGCTGCTGCTCTCCGCCGGACAGCTGCTGCAACTTATGATGGGCGCGGTGGGTCAACCCCACCGCTTCGAGCAATTCCCGCGCCCGCTGCTGCTTGCGCCTTCCGTTCAGCAGAATCGGAAGCTCGACGTTCTGCTGCGCCGTCAAATAAGGGATCAGGTTTCTGGCATTGTTTTGCCAGACGAAGCCTACGCTTTCCCTCTTGTATTTCACGAAATCCCGTTCCTTGAATTTCATCAGGTCCTTGCCGTCTACCGTCAAGCTGCCCGCTGTCGGGCGGTCGAGACCGCCCAGCATATTCAGGAGCGTGGATTTGCCGCTGCCGCTGTTGCCGATGATCGCCATCAGCTCACCGTCCTCCACATGGAGGTCAAGGCCCTGCAGCGCGAACACTTCCAGCTCGTTTGCCTTGTAGATTTTGACCAATCCTTCGCAGTGTATCAACGGTTAATCCTCCCCCAGCTTAATGGCCTGATGAATTTTGAGGCGCGAGAGCATGTAGCCCAGAATAAGAAGGCCGATCAGAATCGTCGAACCAACAAACACGTAAATCCGGATGGAATCGATCGGATCCACCATGACGCGGAACGGCGGTACCAGCTGTTTGGCATCAAACGCGTTCTGGAACAGCGGGACAAACAGCCGGCTTGTCGTTATGCCAGTCGCAAGGCCGATCACAATCGCCGCCCCGGATGTCAACAGCTGTTCTACCGTCAACATGCCTATGAGCTGGCGGAGCGAAAGCCCCATTGCCCGCATAATGCCGTTCTGCAGCATCCGCCCGCGCAGCACCAGCGTCCAATAGAGTAAGAAGCCGGCAAAGCTAATGACGAGCGAGATAATAAATCCAAGCGTTAGCGTACCGTTGACCGCCATCAGGAACGGATCCGATTTGGCCGTGGTCAGTTTGCTTTTCATATCGGTAATATCGACGATGCTTAACTTCTTCTCTTCGATATCGCGGTACAAGTCGTTTACGCTTGCCCCTTGCTTCAGCTTGAGCCACACCTGATAAGGCTCAAGCGACAGATAGGTTTGAATTTGGAGACGGCTGCCCACGATAAGCTTCGGCGCCGGCATCTCGGCATCCCTCGGGTTCGGGTTAAAGGTAGGGAAATAATCCACCACCGCATAGACCATAAACGGCTGCATATCGATGCCATCCCAGCCTACCCAAATCGTATCTCCGGGCTTCAGCTTTTCTTCGTCGGCGAGCGTCTTCGAGATTAATACCGCGTTAGGTGCCGCCGCCAACAGGTTCAAATACTCATAAAACGGATAATCGAGCAGGCCGTCGCGGAACCAGGCCGTCTGGCCGAATT
Source organism: Paenibacillus glycanilyticus (assembly GCF_030161375.1). Taxonomy (GTDB): domain Bacteria; phylum Bacillota; class Bacilli; order Paenibacillales; family Paenibacillaceae; genus Pristimantibacillus; species Pristimantibacillus glycanilyticus_B. The sequence continues at coordinate 365,074 of NZ_BSSQ01000016.1, read as the reverse complement.
CATCCGAATCAATGCCGAGCAGCTTGGCCGAACCGGAACCTTCCTCGGTGCTGTAGGAGGCATTGTCGTGAACAAGCACTTTAGCCGTGCTTTCCACGCCGGCAAGCTTCGTATACGGCTCAAACGGCGGCTCGACATAATGGATAACGTCCGGAGCCGCGACAGGCGATTGCTGCTGCTGCGGACCTCCTCCTGGCGTCTCCGGCGGCTTGTCATTGGGCCAATTCGCTTGAAGAACAACATCCGCCCCGCTCGCATACCGGATCCGGTCCTCGCCATTATGGTTAATGGTGCGGGCGGCGCTTGCGCTGAACATGCCGGTGGCGATCGTCATCATCAGGAACACCATCAGGAACTGGTAACCGGCGCTTGAACGGCCGACCTGGATAAGCGTCGCATACATCGATGGCGGCCACCATTTGCGCCCGACCCAATAGATGATCCGCAAGAAATAAGGATATACCCGGAGCAGCAACATGCCGCCGCCAAGAATGAATAAAGCGGGCACGGCGAATTGCAACGGATCAATATGGAGCGCTTCATTGTCGAGACCCAAGGTTTGCAGCGTCTTCATCCGCTGATGGAATACCCGCAGCCCGTACAAGGAAACGGCAAGAGCAATCACGTCAAGGAACAGCTTATGCCAGAACGGCGTCTGCTGCATGCGGGCCATCTGTTGCTTATGGCCGACAATTGTCGTTTTGGTAGCAAAGATAACCGGTACCAGCATAACGATTAGAGCCGTTATCGCGGCAGCCCCGGCATACAAATAAACCTCGCTGTTCAGATGGACGCGGATGCCGGAACGCTGGACGAAGGACATAAAGCCGTTCGAGGAACCAAGCACCTTCGTCAGGAACAATCCAAGCGGCGGACCCGCAGCTACGGCCACCGCGCCGAGCAGCGTATACTCAGCAAGATAGGACAGCAAGATCTGCCAGCGGGCCGCACCGCGGCTGCGCAGGACGGCGATCTCGGTTTTTTGCCTGTTCGTAATCAGGTTCGACACCATAAAGACGTACAAGCCCAGCATCGCCAGAACGGGAACGTTCAGCGACCACATCAGAATACGCAAATTGTCGGAGCTTTTAAAATAACGATCAATAACATCGACATATTGCGCTTCCAACGTGTATTGATAATTGGATTTCACTTGCGCTTTCAGCAATTCGGCCGCCTTCAAATACTGGTCAATATTGCGAAGCTCCAGATTCTCGTATTGAGGTACGATATGCCAGGAGTTGGCGTTCACAAGAAGACGATGGGTCTGAATGAATTCCTTATCCAGCATGTCGCTGTTCATCACAAGGGAATTGGAGAACCCGCCGAGATCCGGAGACAGGAAAAACAGATCGTCATCCTCTTTCTTCGTCATGACCCCTACCGGCTTCACCCGGACTTGCTGTTTGTTGATATCCTGGAATACAAACACCGTGCCGAGCACGGTACGCAACGTATTGAGTCCTTTTTCCGTTACGAGCACTTCATACACGCCGTCCACCGGCTTATCCGCCGGCATCCGTCCGTCAATCAGCTTAATGTGCTCTTCCAAGCCATTAACGCTGGTTATGCTGGTACGGAATACTTTTTTCTTCTCGCCTTCCGGGGTCGGCTGATCGACGCTAAGATCAAAGGCTGAAGTGATCAGATCGGAAGTACGCTCAATCAGAGGAACTGGGATTAACGGAAGCACCTTGTTCTCCATTAACTGCTTGTTCGTCTGCATCTGCTTAATCCGTTGCTCCGCGTTGTTCACCCCGATATAGGTAAACCGCATATTCATCGTGCCCGGATAAGAACTCAGCTGCGAAGCTTCCAGCTCCTTCACCAGCATGCGGGACAAGATAGCCTCCGTATAGGTCGGAATGCTGGAGACTAGGCCAACTGTAAGGACAAGTCCAATCAGAAGGCTGAGCTCCAGCCATTTGTTTTGCGTCATTTTACGCACAATCATGGACAATAAAGCCACAGGTAAGCCTCCACTTCACTAAAAGGGGTATAAAACGCATTAGTTCAGGACGATAGTCTGACCTTCCTTAAGTCCGCGTACGATTTCAACCTCCGTTGCCGACTGAATGCCTACCTCCACATCCACTTCGCGCAAAGCTTTGCCGTCCAGAACGCGGACAAACGTACGTCCAAGATAGGAACGAAGTCCGCTCTTCGGAATCAGAACGACGCCTTTGTGTTCCGTGAGGACGATGGATACGTTAGCGCTTGAGCCGATTTGAGCATCTTCCGGGAGCTTATCGATGTTAATATACAGCGTATTGCTGTATCTGGCCTTCAAATCAGGGTCGTTCGTCAGCGGGGCGGAACCAGGAGTCTGCACTACCTTGCCGCTTGATTCATAATTTTTGCCTGCGGTGATGGCCGCGTTCATGCCTACTTCCACTTCGCTAATGCTGCCGGCATCGGAGGAACGGTATGCAAACCGCAGCTTGGTTGGATCGGCGACCCGCACGAGCGTCTGATAAGGCTGTACGAAATCCCCTTCCGCCAGCTCCTCGACAAATATGACCTGGCCATTCATCGTGGCCCGCAGCTTGCTCTCTTCTGCCGTTTGCTCCAGCTTGCTTTGCTTCAGCTGTTCAATGTCGAGCTGCAGCTGGGCGATATGTATTTCCTCCGCATTGCCGCCTTGCTTCGCTTGTTTTAATGCCAGCTCCGCCCGCTCTACCGCCAGCTTCTGCTCCAGCGTCTGCACGTCAAGCCCGTCTACTACAAGCTCGGCGAGCAGATCGCCTTTCTTTACCGTATCTCCCGAGGCGACATCCAGCTTCTTCAGTCGTCCGCCCTGCGATTTGAACTGTGCGTATTCGCTCGCCGTCGATTCGAACACGCCAGAGCCTTTCACTTCGCGGCGGATATCGCCCGTCTTCACTTCGTCGGTTGAATAGTTCTGCTCCGCAGGCTTCACGAGGGGCGGCTTGAGCGGCTCCTCTTCGTCAGGAATAAGGGAGCAGCCGGTCAGGGACAAGCTAAGGGCAAGCGCTATGGCGAGATTATATTTTCGCAGCTTCAACAATGGTTCCATCCTCCAATTCATAGACTTCGTCCACAATTTCCATAATGGCCGGATCATGCGTCGTCATGACAACCGTCATGCCCTCTTCCCGCACAAGGTTGCGCAGCACGCTCAGAATATGCAGCCCGGTCCGGCTGTCCAGCTCGGCCGTAGGCTCATCGGCCAATAGCAACTTGGGCTTATGCGCAATCGCCCGGGCAATGGCCGTCCGCTGTTGTTCGCCGCCGGACATCTCGAACGGACGGTGATGCATGCGGGGCTTCAGCCCAACGTAATCAAGCGCCTGCAGCGCCGCTTCTTTGCGGGATCCTGCCGGAACGCCCGCGATCCTCATCGCGAACTCTACATTCTCGTAAGCGGACATAAGAGGAAACAGCGCAAAGGATTGAAAGATAAGCCCCATCTGCGTTCTGCGGATATCCCCTCTTGCTTTGTCCGACAATCCGCTCAAGATCACGCCGTCGAAATTAACGGTCCCTTCCGTCGGCGAATCGAGTGCTCCAATCAAGTTGAGCAAGGTTGTTTTGCCCGAGCCGGAACGGCCTTTCAAGGCAACCAGCCTCCCCCTATTAATAGACAGATTAACGCCTTGCAGAACTACCGCGGCGCCGGAACCGCGGCCAAACGTACGCTTTAAGCCCTCCACCTGGAGAAGGGCATGCTCCTCTGATTCATCGCTGGCGTAATGAGCAGAATTCGTCATTCTCCTCTAGGCCCCCCTTTGTCGTAGGGTTATTTTTACCCTCTATCGTGTAACCGCTGTCAAAATTCGTCGTCGCCTTGGATTTTACAGGAACTTACAGAAGGTGTAAATGCTATTTTTATAGGATCTGTAGCAAACTTATAGAAGGCGTAAAAAAGAGCATACCCTGGTCAATGTCTTCCTGACTTTGACCTTTAAGGGCATGCTCTCTTCGTCAACCGGTCACTTCCCAATCCGCGTACAATAACGGAAGAAAGGTTGCAAATTTTTCTGTTGCAGCAACGGAACGGCCGTTTCGATCTGGTGCATTTCCCAGTCCCACCACTTCACCTGCAGCAGCCTCTCGATCACTTCCGGCGTGAACCGGTACTTCAGAACGCGGGCCGGATTGCCCCCGACAATCGCATAAGGAGGCACATCCTTCGTCACGAGCGCATGCGTGCCAACAATCGCGCCATGACCAATCGTCACCCCGGACAATATCGTTGCATAGTGCCCGATCCACACATCGTTGCCAATGATGATATTCCCGTTCGAATAGGCGCCTTCCGTATAGTACTGCGTCATATAGGCGGTGAAAGGAAACGTGCTGGCCCATTCATAATGATGGTTGCCGCCCAAAAAAAGCGTTGCCGTGTTCGACACCGAGCAAAACTTGCCGATCGTCGCAACCGTATTTTCCGTCCACGACAAAACGATTGGCGTCCCGAGCGTAAACGGTCCGATAAAACATTTATTGTTCACCTGGCGTGGAGGCAACGCCTCCAAAATCGACTTCAAATCTCCCATTGCTATATCATCCTCCGCTACCCTATCATCGTGCATCGCTTAAGCAGTATATTCATGGAGCGGCCGCAGCGTACAGGCTATACCCGGCTGGCAGCGGCGGATATATGCAAGAAAACGGCATGTCTTGTCTTGGCGGGGGAGGACCAGTATGATGGGATTAACGGAGCTGGTTAGAGAGAGGTGCTGTAGATGAAATGGAGCGCAATCGAGCAATTGGGTGAGCGGGACCTTGTCCTGCTTGACCGGATGAATGATTTTTCGGAGGAAGACCCGCTGCATGCCTTTGCCCTGGACGAGCTGTTATGCAGAAACACGGGACGGGGAGGGCCGGCGGTATGCCATTTATGGCGCCACAAACGCGCCTTCATTATGGGGCTGCGCGACAGCCGGTTGCCTGGCGCAGGAGCAGCCCGCGATTTGCTCGAGACCGCAGGATGGGATACGGCCGTGCGCAATTCGGGAGGAGCCGCTGTCCCGCTCGACGCGGGAGTCGTGAACCTGTCGCTCATCTTGCCGAAGAGCAACGTGCTTGATTTCCACTTCCATTACAATTTCGAGCAGATGTATGAGCTCATTTCGCTAGCGCTTCGCGGTACCGGGAGACGGGTCGACAAAGGCGAGATCGCCGGCGCCTACTGCCCGGGCGACTTCGACCTGAGCATCGGCGGCCTTAAGTTCTGCGGCATTGCCCAGCGGCGCCAAGCCCACGCGGTTGTCATTCAAGCCTTTATCGTGGCGGAAGGCTCGGGGGCCGAACGTGCCCGGCTTGTCCGTTCATTCTATGACATGGCGGCAGTCGGAGCGGACCCCGCTAACTTCCCGATCGTAACCGCGGATAGTACCGCTAGCCTGGAAGAGCTCGCCGGACTTGGCGCCAACGCCTCGCAAGCATTCGCGCAGGCCGTGAAGCAGGTCGTCGCGGAAGCCCAGCAGGGCCGTCCCGCCGCGGGCAGCCTGATCCTGCCGACAGTGGGCCAAGTGCGCGAGATGACGGAAACGCTGCATAATCGCTACGCGATCTAGCGTGCGATCTAACGTGCGATCTAGCGTGCGATCTAGCGTGCGATCTAACAAAAAAAGACCCTGCCAGGGTCTTTTTTTCCTTAAGATTTGCCGTTATGCCGGCTTTCCGCCGTATGTGACTGAATTCGGTCTCGTTCTAGGCTCTTAACGATGTGCCGCATCGTTAGGACCTCCACACCATGCCTTCGTTGCCTCCTTAACGATGTACCACATCGCTAAGGCCAGCAAAAGCACCGATTTCGGCGGGTTTTCGCTCCATTTGGCACAGCTTAACGATGAGCCGCATCGTTAATACCTACACGCCGTGCCTTCGTTGCCTCCTTAACGATGTGCGACATCGTTAAGACCTCCACGCCGCTACTCTACGATCTCCAAGCTATCGCCCAGCAGCTCCTGAATCCGCGGAATAACCGCGGCTTTGAAATGCCGCTCATCCGCAGCCGAGATGAGCAATACCATGCCGCCATCTCCGTCTTCGGTATAATTCAAAAAATAGCGATACTCTTCGACCGCCCGATCGCGCTCCACGACGGCACACGTAAACCACCAGTCCGCGAGCTCAAAAGAATGAATAATATCTTCTTCCGAGTTGGCCCGGTACCACAATATATTTTTCAAATAAACGGGACGATCATAAGGCAGCAGCCACACCGAATTCGTGTCGACCAGCCGTCTGTTTACGAACTCTTGGGTAGCTTCGTCCTTATCCTCCAGCGTGTACACCGCCTGGTCTTCATGCACAATGGACCCGATCTTCCGCAGAACCTCTTCATTTAGCTCCTCGAACGGGACCTCCTTGAAATAGGCAAGCAGCTGATCCATCACCGCCTTGCTTTCCTTAGGGTCGCGTTCCGGCGCATAATGCTGCAGCAGAATCTCCTTCACGGCTTGGCCAATCGTCTGATCCGGATCCAGAATAGCCCCGGCATGATACGTCTCCGCCGCATCCAGAATGAGATTCTCCTTATGCGGATCCTTGTCCTTGTCCCAATTCGTATATTGAAAAAGAATATCCGTCTCCGGCTCGCGAAAAGCGAGAATAACTTTGGCCATCGTCTCGTACACGGCACGACCAAAATCCATCTCGCTTCCCTGTTCCAGGCGATACGGATTCGTGTTTGTAATCAGTTTCAAACTGTCTCCTCTATTCATTTCCCGACTTATCGCTTATCATCTCCAAGAGCGCAATCGGAATGTTAAACTGCTGGTTGTCGATTTGCAGAAGTCTCAACTGCTCCTCGGCATCCATATCGTTGTCTTCCTTAATCTCGCCCATCTCCCGGTGAAGCCGCTCCATCTGGCGGTCAAGCGCGGTCACCGATTCGGCAGCCGCCTTCAGCTCCTGCACGAGACGATCCGGCACCGAAGCATTGTATTTGTAAAAGATCTTATGCTCCAAACTTGCCCAGAAATCCATGGCAATGGTCCGGATTTGCACCTCGATGCATACTTGCTCGACGCGGTCGGACAAGAACACCGGCACCTCAATGAGCATATGCAAGCTTTGGTAACCGTTTGGTTTGGGATTCTTGATGTAATCCTTCACCTCGAGAACCTTTAGATCCGACTGCCGTTTGAGCATATCCGAGATCAAATAAATATCCTTGATGAAGGAGCAAGTAATGCGCAGCCCCGCGATATCGCGGATATTTTCTTTGATGCTTGGCAGCGAAATGTCCATGTTTTTGCGGACTAGCTTATTCATAATGCTTTCCGGCGACTTCAGCCGGGATTTGGTATGTTCAATCGGATTATAATCATGGAGCATTTGAAATTCTTCCTTCAAAATTTCAATCTTTGTCTCCATCTCGTCCAGCGCAAACTTATACGTCATCATAAAACGCGTAATCAATTGTTTCAGCTGCTGAAATTGCGAAACGCTGCTAAGAAGATTCATGCTTGTTGCCTCCTGGCTCCGGCCACCCTCGTTACGAAAGACCGGTAGTATTCCTATTCAGTATAACGTCCCCAAGACAGCAATCGCAATTTTACCGCCCTACAGCCATTCGCCTTTGGCCACGGGAAACACTTTGCCGCCGATATTGATATCGAACAATTCTCCGCTTTTCGAGGCATCCATCAGCAGCAAGGAATCCCTGCCGACGGAATAACCTTGCTCCACCCGCAGCTCAATACGGTCCTTCTCCAGCACCCGGTTTTCCAGCAAGTAGCTTGCCAAATTCCCGTTCGCGCTGCCGGTCGCGGGATCCTCGTAATACCCGGTATCATTGACGAATACGCGGACATGAAGGTCATTGGCCTCATGTATAGTCTCCGGCGCGTACACAAGAATATTCGCATCCGCAACATCCTTCAGGAAACGCTCAAACTTTCCGTGATGAATAGCACAACGCTGTACCACATCAAGCGTCTTCAGCGGGACAATAACCGAAGGGAGACCCGTGGAAACGGTACGAATCGGATACTTCGCATCTATCGCTTCCGGATCGATCTGCAGAATACCGGCCACAACCGCCGGATCGATAGCCGCGCCGAATTCCGGCTGTTTCTGCTTCATCCACAGGACCGGAATATCCCCTTCTCCCTCCGAAAAGCTTACCGGAATCTGTCCAACGCCAAGGTTCAGGACAACCGGCTCATCTTTAAGGTCCTCTTCCAATAAATGTCGGATCACATAAGCCGTCCCTAACGACGGGTGGCCCGCGAACGGAATTTCCAGATCGGGGGTGAATATCCGCACCTCATACCCGCCATCCGTCTTCCGATCCGACAGGATGAAGGTAATCTCGGAGAAATTGAATTCTTTTGCAATCTGCTGCATTTCGGAAGTGGCAAGCTCCTTGTCAGGCAGCAAGACGGCTAGCTGATTCCCTTGATATTTCCGCTCCGCAAATACATCTACCATATAAAATTGCATTTCTTACCCTCTCCTCACCAAATACGTCCTGCGAATCATCTGATTGACGACTTCGGACAGCACTAGGCCAATTGCGATCGTACCGGAGATCATAAACGCTTTTACGCCGAGCTGAACCGCAATATCGTATTCGTTCTCAACGACTTTGCGCATCGCATCGTAAGCGGTACCTCCGGGTACAAGCGGTATAATGCCCGCTACGCTAAACACGATAATAGGCGTCTTGTACAGCTTGGCGAACAACTGACTGATAATAGCAACGATAATTACCGCAATCAGAGTAGACGGAATCGCCTCCAGCCCCATGTCCGAACAGGCCAGATACAGCAGCCAGCCGATCATGCCAACAACGCCGCATTGAGGAAGCGTCTGCCTTGGCGCATTAAAGATAAGGCCAAAGGCGACCGCCGCCATAAAGCTCAAAATCGCTTGCTGAATCCAGGGCAAACTTGTCCCCTCCTCCAGTTAATAAAATGACAGCGCGGCTGCCATGCCCGCTCCAATCGCGAAAGCGGTCAGAAACGCTTCCACGCCTTTGGACAAGCCCGATACGAGATGCCCCGCCATTAAGTCCCGCACGGCATTTGTAATATGCAAGCCCGGTACAAGCGGCATCACCGAAGCAATAATCACAAGGTCCTTGTCCATTGCGATTCCGCTCTTTACGAACAGAATCGCCGCGCCGCCCAAGATTAACGACGCCACAAATTCCGCGAACAGCTTAACCGGTACAAGCCGGTGCAGCATGACGACGCTCATAAACCCTAATCCCCCGGAGCAAAAGGCAGCCGTAAAGTCATGCCAACGCCCGCCAAACATAACGAGGAAGCAGCCGCTGGCAAGGGCGGCGACCAGTACCTGAAGCCAAACCGGATAAGCAAATGAATGCTCGTCGATCTCAACCAGCAGCCGGTGGGCTTCGTTCACGTCCAGCTTTCCTTCGCTGATGCGCCGGGATATATCATTGACGAGCGATACCTTGCGCAAATTAACCGAACGCTCCGAGATCCGAATCAGCCTTGTCGTTGGTATGGAGGCGTCCATCGCGAAGAGGATCCCGGTTGGCGTCACATAACTTTGCGCATCGGAAACCCCATAAGCAGCGGCGATCCGCACCATGGTATCTTCTACCCGGTACGTTTCGCCGCCGTTTTGCAGTATGATTTTCCCCGCCAGCAAGCAGGTTTGCGCAATCAGATGATAGGAGTTAAGAGGCTGCTCCGCCACAGTTGAAGTCATCATTTATTGCTCCCTTTAGCTTTGGTTACGTTGCCGTCGTGACCGGCTGCTCCGCTATATCCCGATTTACAAGCGCATGTTTCTCCCATGCCCGGCTGCGCCAACGGAAGAACATCGCAAAGGCGCGAAGCCACTCATCGGCCGCAATCGCCAGCCAAATGCCCGGCAGCCCCATATCCAGCTGGAATACAAAGAGATAACCAAGCGGCAAGCTCATGCCTACCATGGATACCGTCCCCGCCCATAACGGGAACTTCGCGTCTCCCGATGCCCGAAGCGAGTTCACGAGAATAATGTTGATGGTTCGGCCGGTCTCCAGAATGACGCTGTACAGCAGGACGTTGGCGCCAAGCCGGATAATTTCCGGATCGCTCGTAAACATCGTCATCAGCTGCTCGCGGAAAATCATAACAACCGCAATCATCACCGCGCTGGAAGCGGAAGCCCAGCCCGTGCTGTACCATACCCGGTAATACGCGTCCGTCTGGCGGCCCGCGCCAATCATCCGCCCAACGATAATCGAAGTGCCGAGTCCAATCGAGAAAGCCATCAAATAAATGAATTGCGAGACATTCGCCGCGTATTGGCGGGCAGCGAGCGACTCCTCGCCGAGGAACGTCGCATAATAGAGAAAGACCATCTGGCAGCCCTGATACATCACCTGTTCGAGTGCGGACGGTATGCCGATCTTTAATATCTTGCCAATATAAGCCTTGGATAATGTGAAGTAGTAACGCATCTTCATGCGCACTTCCATGATGCGATACAACATCCAGAAGAAAACGACAAGCGCAAGCGCCCGGCTGATGACCGTCGAGACGGCCGCGCCATGCACGCCCATCTCCGGGAATCCGAAGTGACCGAATATAAGGGCGTAGTTGCCGGCAATATGGATCACGTTCATCCCAAGCGATACAAACATCGCTTCCTTCGTGAAGCCATGTACCCGGATAATCGCCGACACCGAATTAATAAGCGCCTGCAGAAAAATAAACCCGCCAACGAAGGATAAATATGTCTTCGCGTGCTCAAGCACTTCGCCTTGCAAATTGAGGCTTTGCAAAATAAGGCCGTTAAATGCGATAAACGCAAGACTCATGAGAATACCAACAAGAAGGTTAAGCGTAACGCTAAGCGCCGAGATTTTGGCCGCTTCTTTCATTTGTCTTGATCCGATATATTGCGCCACCACGATGGAGGCTCCGTTGCCGATGACTTCAAGCACTAGTAGAGCTATAAACAAATATTGATTGGAAGCCCCTACGCCCGATACCGCATTATCCGAGATCGCGCTCAACATTAATGTATCGGCAACGCCCATTAGCATAAACAACAATAATTCCAGAAAAATCGGCCATGTCAGAAAAAAGAGATTAAATTCTCTTGATGGCTTCCCCGCATGTGCGGCTGTCATGATGACACCTCTTCTTAAGTCAAATTCTTTTGCGGCAGCTGCTTCAGCACCATTACCGCCGCCCCGGCCGCAACAGCGTCTTCCTTCAGCAAACCTTTGGAGAACAGCGGTTTATATTGCGGATAATAATACGTATGGCTGGTTGCCACCTCTACGGCCGTTTCAAACACGCTATCGTGCGCGTTAATAAGCGCGCCGCCAAGTATGACTTGTTCCGGGTGCAGCACATTGATCAGATTCGCCAATCCGATTCCAAGGTAAGCTGCCGCCTGCCGGAACTTCTCCCGAACGACCGTATCGCCGGCCGCCAAAGCTTGCAGCAGCTGGTCAAAACTTCTTGCTCCGTTCTCAATGGAATGAACGGATACGATCGATTCCAAAGCTCCGTCCATCGAGCTGCCCGGCTGCAAAGGATTGCCGGCTTGAATAATCATCCGGCCGATGGCACCTTCCATGTCCGTCGCTCCGTATACGAGCTGACCGTTGGACATAACGGCCGAGCGGAGGCCGGCGCCCACATGCACGTAAAGCATATGCTGGTAGCTCTCGCTTCTAAGCGCCCAGTGCTCCCCGACAAGCGCCGTATTCGCTCCGTTATCGAGTAAAACCGGAAACCCCAGCCGGTCTTCCAAGAGCTCGCAGATCGGCAGGTTATGCCAGCCTTGAGCAGGGAAATAGACGGGATCCAATATAAGACCCCGCTCCCGATCAAGCGGACCAACTGCGCCAACGCCCATTCCGATGATGTTGGCCTGCTCCAGCCCGTGCTCCTCCGCGAATTGGCGGACAGCGTCATGCACCCGGTTCATAAATACATCCGGCGACATGGTCTCATCCATGGTCCAGCGTATGGCCGATAGCCGGTTCATATGCATGTCGTACAGACCCATAGACGAGTAAATCCGCGAAATCTCAAGCCCAAACAAATAGCCATAGGTTGGATTGGTTTCGTATAAAATTGGTCTTCTGCCGCCTGTGGAGCTGCCAAAACCGCGCTCCTGCAGCCGATTATCTGCGATCATTTCTTCCAGCAGCCGCGTCATGCTGCTGCTTGTCATCGCGAACTCCTTCATCAGCTCAGCCCTTGAGACGATCCCCCGCTGCGCGATATAGGTATAAACCCGATTGGCCGGTGTCTTGTTAATGGACATAGGACTCCTTCTTATAACCCTTACGGTGGAAGTTTTAAGCTACTTCTCTATGCTCTCCCGCTGACGGAACTCGGACGGCGTCTCTCCGTACTTTTTGCGGAACAGCTGCGAGAAATGACGCATGTCTTGATAACCGATCCGCTCGGCTACATCCGCAAGCTTCAGCTTCGGATTAAGCAGCATTTGCTTCGCCTGCTCAAGCCGCAGGCCGATGACATACTCTTTGAACCCGGCCCCCGTCTTCTGCTTGAACAGCTGGCTGAAATAAACCGGATTTAAATAAACAATGGACGCAACCTTCTCAAGCGACAAATCGGCATGATAATGCGTGCGGATATATTGAAGCGCCACCTCGATCGATTGATCGCTGCCGCTAGCATAATGCTCATATACCTGCGTGGACGATGCTTGGCGCATACGCTGCACTTCGCCCGGTACGGCATCGATATCTTCAATCCGATCGGTGTGCATGATCTGGAACGGCACGCGCAAATATTTGATTAGATGCTTGCGCAGCTCCTCCAGCAGGCTTGTCATGGATCCGCCTTCCGGAAGGGTAACCAGACCAAGCAGGCTTTTGCTGTCATAGATCGTGACGAACCCTTGGCCATGCTTCTCAATCAGCTCGCCAAGCACGTTTTCGATCATAAAATGCTCGAGCTGAACGACCTTATCGCTCTCCATCTTGACCATAATCAGGTTGAAATGCGGGTGGCTGTCCATCACCGGCTTCATATCGAATCTTCCGATATCAAGCCCTTGCGCCCAGCGCTGAAATACCGCTTCGCGCAAGTAATTGCGGTTCAGCTTCAGAAGCTCCGCTTCTTCCATCAGCTCCCGCTCGCGCTCGATCTCGGCGCTGATCTTCTCGATCATCTCCGCCAATACATCCTTGCCGATCGGCTTAAGCAAATAGTCCTTCGCTCCAAGCCGTACCGCTTCTTGCGCATAGCTAAACTCCGAATAAGCGGAGATCACGACCCATTTCACATGCGGATAAATCGTGCGGGTCAAATTCATGAGCTCGAGTCCTGTCATCCCCGGCATCAGAATATCGGTCAGCACAATGTCAATCCGATGCTTGCGCAATTGAGCGACCGCTTCTTCCGCATTCACGGCCAGAAAAGTACTGGATTCCGGAAACCGGTTGCTTAATGTTCGTTGGATGCCTTCCCGTATGACGGTCTCGTCATCCACGATTAATATGTTCATCGCCCGTTAACCTCCTCTGGCAGGCAGCGGTATAGCGATCACTACCGTCGTCCCTTTTCCTCTTTCGCTTGAAATTCTAAGTCCATACGGCTCGCCGTACATGAGCACAATCCGGCGGTGCACGTTAGGCAGACCAATTCCTCTGCGCCCGCCTTCTTGCGCATTGTAGTTGCGGCCAAGGCTGGAATCGCGGAGCATCGTTTGCAGCTCCGTCAATGCTTCCTCTTCGATGCCAACGCCATTATCTTCAATAACAATACGCAGTTCGTTCGCTTCTTCATCCGCTACCGTGAACACGCTCAGCAGTCCCGGGCGGTCAAGCGGCTCAAGTCCGCTCTTAACCGCATTCTCGATAACCGGCTGGATCGTCATCTTCGGAACGATCGCATCCAGCCAGACCGGATCGACCTGAATCTCCGTGCTCACCCGGCCCACCAGACGGTTCTCAATAATCGTCATGTAATGCCGCATCTGCTCCAGCTCCTGACGGAGCGTTGTCTTCGACGCTTCCTGCCAGTCGCTGCTGTAGCGGAACATATGGGATAGCGACAGGATTACCCGGCCAAGCCGGTCATTCTCCCGCTCGTCCAACATCCAATAAATCATGTCGAGCGTATTATATAAAAAATGTGGATTAACCTGCGACTGAAGCGCCTGCAGCTCCGCGTTTTTTTCGCTGATCGAGGAAAGCGTAATCCGTTCGATCAATTCATCCATCCGATGAACCATCCGGTTAAAGGATGATACGAGGCTGTTGATTTCTTCGAACGAGTTCACGTTCACAGAACCTCTGAAGTTACCAAGTTCCACCTGCTTCATCTCTCTGATCAACAGCTTCAGCGGAGAAGAAATATTTCTGGATATTAAAGTCGCGAGCATAATGGACAGCAAGATGACGGCAATAATGACGGCAAGCAAATACAACCTCGTCTGTACCAGCTCTTCGCTGATATCCGACTTTGGCGTCAGCGCGAATACCGTCCACTCCGCAACGGCGGCTTTTGCCGCTACAATGAGGTTGTCCGTCTTGTTATCAACGATAATCTCGTCGTCTTTGGGCCGGGGAAGTCCGCTGAAGGAAGGGACCGGAAGCTGCTCCGCGCCGCTTGCCTCTATCGACAGATCGTCCTGCTGCTCGTCCGTAGAAGCGATAATATCGCTTGTTTTATTGACGATAAAAACCCGGCTGTTCGGACTAATCGAGGCGTTGGATAACGCCGACAGAATCGGCTTCGGATCCGTCTCAATCAAGACAACCCCCACCGGTTTATAGTTGGTGAGGTCATAGAGCTGGCGGCCGAATATAAAGACCGGCTCCTCCTGCAGGAAGCTGTTCAATACGGAACCCCTCGACAAACCAAGCCACACCATCTCGCCTTTGGAGCTGACCAGCTTGTTGTACCAATCTGTTGAGCGGTAATCCTGGTCAACCAGACCGGCAAACCGCCGTTCATAGTTGAACAGCTTGCCGCCCTTGGACATGACGTGAATGCCTACAATATCATCGCGGGAAAAGTAGGCGGCACCAATAATATTCGTAATCGAGCGCTCGTTCATAACGCTAACGCTGACATTCGTTTCTTTATCGGCTTCGAGCAGCAGTCTCGACAGCTCATAGTTGCTGTTAAGCGACTTGGTTACGCTGTCATAGCCCTCAAGCAAAAGATCAAACAAACCTACGGTCTGGGATACGTTTTTCTCCGCAAGATCACTGATCTTGGAGTGGATAATCTCAGCCGTTTTCTGATAATAAAGAAAGCTGACCAGGATGAGAAGAGTCATCATCGAGGAAAACAATAGTAGAAACAATCGGTTTTGTATGGAGTGTATGCCTGGGTAACGCGCCAACCTTTGCACCATCCTATAAAGGTTTATCGAACAAATCTACATTTCATTGTAGCATAAAAAAACGCAAAAAAGCGGGAAGGGGATTAACCCTTCACCGCACCTGCTACCATACCTTTAGTGATCTTATCTGCGAGCAAGAAGTAAATGATGATAACCGGCAAAGCCCCTAGAACGAGGAATGCACCGATTGCACCATAGTTTACCGAGTATTGGCTGACGAAGCTGTATACCCCGAAAGGCAAAGTCTTCAGCCGCTCTGTCGAGATGAATGTAGCTGCCAGGATGTATTCATTCCAGATATTAATGAAAGTCAGAATACATACCGTCATCATTGGCGGAACCGATACCGGCAGGATGATGCTCCAGAAGATCCGGAAGACGTCTGCTCCGTCCACGATTGCCGATTCCTCAATCTCATTGGGAATCGACTTCATAAATCCGCTTAGAATAAATACGGCAATTGGCGTCTGGAATGCGATGTAAGGCAGAATGAGCGACCAATGCGTATTCAGAATGTGAATGTTTTTGAAGATAATCATCAGCGGCAATAGAGTTGCCTGCATCGGAATCATCATCCCGATTAGGAAAAGCACCATAACGGCCTGACCGTATTTCCACTTGAAGCGGCTGATCGCAAATGATACAAGCGAGCTGAGGAACAACACGCCAACCATTGTAATCAAGGTTACTTTCAAGCTGTTAAGCAAATATTTAACGTAATTGCCCGACTCCATCGCCGAACTATAGTTGCTCCACTGTGGAACATGCGGCAGAGCGAAAAATTGGCCGGACAAAATTTCTTCATTAGTCTTTAACGAGTATATTGCCAGCCACAAGAGCGGATACAATTGGGTGACTATCAGAATTGACAGAAGAATCCACATCAATGTTTTCCCGATCGAAAACTTTCTTTGCGGCTTAATTCTTGGCAACGCTGCAGTAGTTGTACTTTGGCTCATGGTCGTATCCCTCCTTCGTTACGTGTATTTCCGTTCCAGACGGTTGAATCCATAGTTGATAACTACTGTTGCGACAAGGCAGACTACAACCAGAATGGCTGCAATGGCACTTCCGTATCCATATTTCATCGACAAGATTGACATTCTGTACATATGCGTCGCGATAACGTCTGTTGCGTTACCAGGACCGCCGCCTGTCATAACCATAATCATGTCGAACGATTGAAGCGAGCCGATAAAGGCAAGGACAATCGAGATTTTGAAGATCGGAACGTTCATTGGCAATGTAATATGCCAGTCAGCTTTCAAGCCCTCAGCGCCATCAATCTTAGCGGCTTCATAAATATCCGACGGAATGTTCTGAATACCCGTGAACTGAATGAGAGTGTGATAACCAAGGTATTGCCACAAAGCTACGAAGTACAAGCTGTACATCGCGATATCTGGATCCGTCAACCACTGCTGGGACCAGCTGCCGAGGCCTACCCAGTCAAGTACCTGGTTAAGCATGCCGCCCATGGACGCAGGGTTGTAGATTGTTTTCCAAAGTTGTCCGATAATAACTACCGACAAAATTACCGGCATAAAATAGCTGGAGACAAGGAAATTCGGCTTCTTAACGAAGCGGCTAAGCAAGATTGCGACAAACAAAGCGATTGGAATTTCAAGCATAGAGAATACTGCAAACATTAACGTATGGCGTACAGCTGGCCAAAATACGGCATCATGGAATAACAATTTGTTGAAGTTATCCAGACCGATAAATTTCGATTCGCCGATCCCGTTCCATTCGAGTGTGCTGGTATACAGGGAAACGATGATTGGAACAAATACGAGGCAGACATAAAGCAACAAACACGGCAGCACGAACAGCGCTATCGTTAACTTCGAAACCTTCAGTACGTTCATCTCGTGTGCCCTCCTATCTTTATTAGCTGTTTTTATACATCAGAGCGAAAGGAGTTCCTGGGAGAGAACTCCTTTCGCACCGTGTGTAGCTTTTTATTTTATTGTGAGCTAGTTATTATTTGTTGCTTTCGAAAGCCGATTGGTGCTCTTTCGCAACTTCGGCAGAATCTTTCTTCTGAACGAAGATGTTTTGGATGGAAGTCAAGTGACCTTGGGAAGTACCAGGGTTCATTGTGTTATCGAACGACAGGTCGCCGCCTTTAACTTCTTTGAACAGATCCAGAACGCTGATTGCCATGTCGGAGTAGCCAGCTGCTTTGAAGTCGCCGTCAACTTTTTGAGCGATACCTACAGCACCTTTAACAGCGAATGCTTCTTTAGGGAAGTTCAGCATGAAGTAGTTCAGGAAATCTTTTGTTTCTTGCAGGTGTTTGCTGTCTGCAGAGATCGCGAACGCGGATCCTGGAGCAAGCATGAATTGGTTAGGGTCGCCTTTGCCGTTTACAGTAGGGAATTTGAATACGCCTACTTTATCCTTCAAAGCTTCGGATGTTTCGATGCCGCCAGTTGCCCACGAACCCATGTAGTACATAGCAGCTTTGCCTGTTTTGAAGATGTTCTCGCCAGCGTTGTAGTCGAACGATGTAACGCCTTCTTGGAACGCGCCAGCTTGGATCAGGTTTTGCATAGCGTCAACCGCTTCAACGAATGCAGGATCTTCGAATGTTTTCTTGCCAGCTACAACGTCAGACAGGAAGCCAGGGCCGCCGTTTGTGCGAAGCAGGATGTTCATGAACAGGAACGAACCCGTCCAAGTATCTTTTTCGCCGATTGCCATTGGCTGGATGCCTTTAGCTTTCAATGTTTTTACGTCTTCGATCATTTCTTCGAACGTTTCAGGAGTTTTTGTAATGCCAGCTTGTTGGAACAGATCTTTGTTGTAGTAAACAACGCCGATGTTGTTGCCGTCCGGCAATGCGTACAGGTTGTTGTCGAATGTGTAGAAGTCAAGAACGCCGTCTTGGAATGTATCTTTCAGGCCGTTTTGCTCAACCATGTCGTTCAGTGGCGCAAACAGTTTTGCATCCACGTACGGTTGCATTTGAGCTGCCGGGTTAACAACTGTGATGTCCGGTACTTCTTTGGAAGCCGCTTGTGTTTTCAGCTTTTGTTTTTGTTGGTCTGTATTTAGGGAGTCCAGCTCGATCTTAACGTTTGGATGGTCTGTTTCGTATTGTTTAACGATTTTAGCCATCATTTGGTTTTTAGGATCGGTTGGATCTGGATAAATGTTTTGGAAAGTGATTGTTACTTTTTCGTTGCTTGCCGGTTTCTCTGTAGCAGCGTTAGTAGCGCCTGCATTGTTGGAAGCTTCTGCGTTTGCGTTGCCTTCGTTATTGTTTTTGGAACCGCAAGCCGTCAAGCTGATTGCCAAGGAACCTGCAAGTACAAGACCAAGAACGCTTTTCATGTTCATTTTAGCCATTTGTTTATCCCCCTTGTTTGTTATGCTCTTATTATCATGAAATCTGCAAACCCTTACAATGTGTGAACTTAAGGTTTTGAGGTAGGTTTTCTTTAGGTCTTGAGATTCCCCCCTTAAAAAACCCCACCTCGAAAACTGTCGAATAACCTTCGCTCTACCCGTTAGTATCGGCTTCGGAGAGGATGGTTTACTCGAAAAAAAAGCCGCATCCCCTGGTCCCTTTTACCCAGGAAATGCAGCTTTTTCATCTTGGCTTAATCGTCTACGCTGATATCTTGTATTGCTTTTTCCACTTGCTGTAGTGATATTTCATGCCTTTTATTTGACAGTATTCCTTAAGCGGAATCATGACGCCGCTTGGTCCTTTGTACGGTTGCTCCTTGAATGCCGCTGCCTGGCCGTCCACGTGCACCGTAACCGCCGCATGATCCATGGCCAGCGCCTTCAGCTTCTCCATCAGCTGCGCTGCAGACTCGCCTTCCTTCGCCCCGTTCACGCGGAAGCCGTTTGTTTGGCCCCGTCCGTTAATTCCTTCTTTGACCGTAAAGGATAACGTAATGCCTACTTCATTTAATATAGCAAGCACATCGGCATTATAAGCGCCATACGGAAAAGCAATGATGCTCCGCTTGTTGCCAAGCTCGGCTTTCAGGTGCTGCTCGGCTTTCTCGAGATCCGTCTTGACGCGGTTATGGTATTCCTCGTCCGTCTCGACCCGCTGCTCCTTCTTCAAATATTGATGCCGGGTTAATACCGGCTTCGTTAATCCGTCGGCGCGCATCACGCCGTATTTATGGCTGTCGTATGTATGGTTATAGAACGACATGCCCGATTTCTGCATTTCCCGCATTTGATCCCAAGTCATTTTGGGCCGGCCCTTCTGCTTCGGATTACCGGCGTTGTCCGCCCCGGATACAATCACGAAATTGACCGCAGGGTATTTGTATTGCTCCAGCACCGGGAAAGCATCTTTATAGAAGCTCTCATAACCATCGTCAAACGTAAGCAGAACCGCATTATCGGGTACATCGATTTTATTGTCTATAAAGTCCGCGTATTGATCCATCGAGATGACATGGAAGCCGTCTTTCCTCAGCAATTCCATCTGCTCCTTAAACAGATCGACCGGAATAGCAGATTCCGCCTCTGCCGGTTTAGCTTTCATGGCAAGGGTTTCCTCCAGATCATGATACATGAGAACAGCAACTTGATTCGAATAATAAACACCGTTGCTTCCCGCATTCTTGAGCTTCCAATCCAGCTTGGACTGGAACGTTGATTCCAGGAACGCGGCGGGCACCATCGGCTCGCCATTGACGAGATCAATTGGAGGCGGCTGTTTCACCTTCTCGCCATTGACGTAAAAGCTGGCGGATTGATGGCCTTTCGGTACGGAGCATGCCACGGCCAAGAGCCCTAGACACAGAATGATTAGAATAAAATTGGTCCATAGAGCTGCACGTGCGCGTTTCATTTTCTTTCTTCCCCCTAGAAAAACAATCTATTACATAGTCTGACATATACTGGAGTTTGCAAGGCAAAAAAAATAGTTGCTTATCAGTACTCCTATTAAACGCAGTTTCACGTTGGAATGTTGCTCCATTATGATAAAATTTTAATATGAATCTATTATATCGGGAGGCAGAACAATTGAACATTGCTATTTTGGGAGCATCCGGGCGGGTCGGCAGACAGATAACCGGGCACGCCCTGGAGAATGGGCATACCGTAACCGTACTTGCTAGAAATCCGGACAAATTAATAGATTTGATTGGCAGCGGCGGACAACTCAAGATTGTGGAAGGAAATGCGTTGGAGACTGGCGCGCTGCTGCAAGCCTTAAACGGCGCAGATGCGGTAGTCAGCGCGTTAAGCACGGACGGCGGATCTGTATTGTCGGAGAGTTTCCCGCTTATTGTGGAGACGATGTCACAGCTGGGGATTAATCGGCTGGTCGCGATCGGGACGGCAGGGATTTTGGACAGCCGATCCGAACCGGGACTGCTCCGTTATCAATCCAGCGAATCCGCGCGGAAGCTGACCCGCGCCGCCGAAGAGCATCATGCGGCGTTACGGATTTTGGAGACGTCGGAGCTGGATTGGACGCTCGTTTGCCCGACCTATTTGCCGGATGGCCCGGCCGAGGGAGGCTATCGTATAGAGCGCGGTTATTTGCCCGAGAACGGCACCCGGATTACGACCGGAGATACCGCCTTGTTCGCTTATTCGCAATTGTTCAGCCGGGAATATTCGAAAGCCCGCGTTGGGATTGCCTACTAATAAAAGCAGGGCCGCCCCGGTTAGGGACAGCCCTGCTCTGCTTTGACTTATTTGCCCAAGAGCGCCTGGATCTCGTCATTGATTTTCTCCGGCGTTACGTTAGGACCAAACCGCTTCACGACTTGACCGTCCTTGTTCACGAGAAACTTCGTGAAATTCCACTTGATGCGCTGGGAGCCAAGCAACCCCCGCGCTTCTTTTTTCAACTTTTGGAACAATGGATGCGCGGTATCGCCGTTGACGTCAATCTTGGCATAGAGCGGGAAATTAACGCCGAAATTCAGCTCGCAGGACTGGGCGATTTCCGCATTGTCCTCAAGCTCCTGATTCATGAACTGGCTGCTTGGGAATCCTAATACGGCAAAACCTTGATCCTTGTACTCGTCATGAAGCTTCTGCAATCCTTTGAACTGCGGGGCGAATCCGCATTTGGTCGCCGTATTGACTATAAGCAGCACCTGGCCTTTATAAGGAGAAAGCGTTTGTTGTTCACCTTTAATTGTTTTTACTCCGATATCGTATAAGGACATAGTCGAGCAACTCCTTTTCGTCTTTTATTGATTGCGTTTGATTAAATTGTATGCAATTTATATAGCCTTGTCAATTACGGATTATTCCTTTTTGACACGATTTAGAGGCAATGCTACAATACAGACACTCCAATTAATTGCATACAATTTATATAGAGAATTTGACATAAGGGGAGTTCTGACCCATGAACAATGACGAACTGCTGAAGCTGGAAAACCAACTGTGCTTTGCGTTTTATTCCTGCTCCAGAGAAATGACGAAGCTTTATCGCCCTATACTGGCCGAGCTTGGCCTTACTTATACCCAATACATTACGATGTTGGCCTTGTGGGAACAGGACCATGTATCCGTGAAAGAGCTTGGCGCCAAGCTCCTGCTTGATTCCGGGACGCTCACCCCGCTGCTTAAGAAGCTGGAGGCCATGGGGCTGCTGACAAGGGCAAGAGACAAAGCCGACGAGCGCCATTTGATCGTGCGTTTAACCGAGGAAGGGGCAGCGCTGAAGGAGAAAGCATCCCTCGTGCCGATTCGGTTGTTCGAAGGCACAACCGTTGACCCGGAAGAGATCTTCGCCTTGCGCAAGCAGGTTCAAACGTTGATGAGCAAAATAAGCGATGCTACTTAAATCCAAAAGCAGGATTCCTGGCAAAAACAGGGATCCTGCTTTTTTTTTGCAAGTTAGCCTATTGACTCCGCACAACTCCTCCGGTATAGTTGATTACATGAGTAACCAACCGGTTAGGTAACTAAGAGGTGAGAATAACAATATGACATTAATCATCGATGACAGCCGCCCTATTTTCATGCAAATCGCAGAACGAATAGAAGACGACATCATTCAAGGAAGGCTTCCGGAGGAATCGCAAGTTCCCTCGAAGAACGAATTCGCCTCCTTTTATCAGATCAACCCCGCAACAGCCGCAAAGGGCGTCAACCTGCTGGTGGATGAAGGAATTTTGTATAAGAAGAGAGGGATTGGCATGTTTGTGGCGACAGGTGCACGAGCTGTACTCGTTGAGAAACGCAAGGAGCAGTTTTTCGAACAATACGTCGTAACCATGATGCGCGAAGCAGAGAAGCTGGGGATTTCAACCGACCAACTAACGGATATGATTCGGAGAGGGGATGCGAAATGATGAGCAGCGTAGTAGAACTGAAGAAATTAACCAAGTCCTACGGGGACGTGACAGCAGTTAACGAGGTGTCGTTCACGCTGGAGCCAGACAAAATCTATGGCCTTCTTGGACGTAACGGCGCTGGCAAAACAACAATCATGCACATGATTACCGCTCAGCTGTTTGCGACAAGCGGCGAACTGAAGGTGTTTGGAGAAGCGCCTTACGAGAATTCGAGAGTGCTGAGTCAAGTTTGCTTCATCAAGGAAAGCCAGAAATATCCGGATAACTATACGGTGAAGGATGTACTGGAGTTGTCTTCTTCTCTCTTTCCTAATTGGGACCGCCAGTTTGCAAATGAACTGGTCGTGGATTTTCAATTGCCGCTGAAGCGCAAGATGAAGAAGTTGTCCCGCGGGATGCATTCCTCCGTCGGGATCATCGTGGGGCTGGCCAGCCGAGCGCCGCTTACGATCTTTGATGAGCCTTATCTTGGCCTCGACGCCGTAGCCAGAGCTTTGTTCTATGACCGGTTGATCGACGACTATGCCGACAATCCGCGGACGATCGTATTGTCCACGCATTTAATAGATGAAGTTAGCCGCCTGCTCGAGCATATTATCGTCATCGACGGAGGCAAGGTTCTTATTAACGAAGATGCCGAGGAACTGCGCGGCTCCGCTTATACCGTAGCGGGCACGGCTACTGCCGTTGAGAGCTTTATTGCGGGCAAAACCGTCATTTCGCGCGAACCGTTTGGCTCTCTTCTAACGGCTGGCGTAACCGGCAGATTGTCCGAACAGGAACGCAAGAAAGCCGATTCGCTTGGTCTTGCGATCGCGGCTATTTCCCTGCAGCAACTGATCGTTCAATTAACAAGCAGAAAAAAGGATGTTAAGGGAGGCGCTAGAGGATGAATCGAGTGAACAATGTATTAAAAATGCATCAACGAGACAAATTCGCTTGGATGATCATTCCGTCCATGATCCTGGGCTCGAGCTTTCTCGTTAATCTGATTGTCGGGTTTCTGAGCGGCGTCGAGATCTACACCGGCGGGCTAATGTCCATCTTCATTTATATGTTTGTACTTGGCATCATCGTTCTGCCGCAAACCTTTCCGTTTGCGATCAGCTTCAGTATCCGGCGGACCGACTATTTCCTCGGCACAACCCTGCATGCCGTTACGAACGGCTTTCTCATGGCAATCGGCCTTCTGCTGTTAAGCGCCATCGAGAAAGCGACCAACTTCTGGGGGACGGGTCTTCACTTCTTCCATCTTCCCTACCTGACGGACGGCAATATCGTTCAGCAGTTTATATTCAACTTCCTTACTTTCGTCCTGTTGTTCTTCTGGGGATTTATTATCGGCAGCGTCTTCCGGAAGTTCCGGGCGGTTGGCTTATTCGTCTTAACGCTTGCTTGCCTATTGGCCACAACCGTTCTAACCGTGGTGATTATCAGCTACGACTGGTGGGATAATATCGCGAATTGGATCGTTGATCTAACTGCCTTTGAGCTGTCGCTATGGTTCCTGCCCGTCATCTTGTGCTATGCGGTTATCTCGTTTGTGCTGATCCGCAGATCGACCGTATAATTTATATTTCCCTCTTGTTAGACATCCAGTAGCATCGGCCGTTGCTGTTGAATACAACGGTAATACCAATGCTGCTGGACTGCCAGACGAGGGGGATTTTTTATGGATTTGCGGAGCTTGAATAACCTTGATGACTACGAACGGCTGGATGTTATTGAGGATGCGCAGAGCGGTTTAAAGGCTGTCATCGCAATCCATAATACGAAGCTTGGCCCCGGACTTGGGGGCTGTAGAATGTGGAGTTATCCATCTGTCGAGGATGCGGTTATAGATGCAATCAGGCTGGCCCGGGGAATGACCTATAAATCCGCTATGGCGGAGCTGCCCTTTGGCGGCGGAAAAGCGGTTATAATCGGCGACCCCGCCAAAGACAAGAACGAGAAGCTGTTCCGTGCTCTTGGCCGGTTTATCCACCGGCTGCAAGGCGAATATATTACCGGCATGGATGTTGGAACAACATCCGACGATATGCATTGGGTGCATCAAGAGACGCCTTATGTAACCGATATCCCCGGCTCGCTTGGCGCTTCCGGGACGTTTACGGCAGACATGACCGCCTACGGGGTATTTCTGGGTATGAAAGCCTCCTTGAAAAAGCTCGACGGATCGGAGAGTCTGTCCGGCAAAGTGGTTGCTGTGCAAGGGCTTGGGAAGGTTGGCATGTTCCTCTGCCGCTATCTGGCCCATGCCGGCGCGAAGCTTGTCGTCACGGATTTGAACGAAGAGCTTGTCCGGCAAGCGGTTCAGAAATACGGCGCCAAAGCAGCAAGCGTGGATAAAATAGCCGATGAGCTATGCGACATATACGCGCCTTGCGCGCTTGGCGGCATCGTTGACGACGCCAAGCTCCGCCGCTTCCAATGCCGGATCATTGCAGGCGCTGCCAATAACCAGCTCGCGGAGGAACGGCATGGCGATCTGCTGCATCAACGGGGCATCCTTTATGCGCCCGACTATGTGCTGAACGCGGGCGGAATTATCGTCACGGCCGCCGAGCTGAACGGCAATTCGCCTTCCTATGCCAGAAGCTGCGTGGAACGGATCTACGGCTCCTTGACACGGGTATTTGAATGGTCTGACAAACACGGCATCTCTGTTGCCGCGGCAGCGAATGAAATGACCGAACAGCTTCTGAAATAGCTTTGATCGCTAATGCAAAGGGCTGCTCCCCTGGTCGTCTAGACCGGGAGGAGCAGCCCTTCGCTCTCGTCCGGCTTATTCGATTTCTGCTTTCTTGTCCTTTATAATGGGACATAAGCAAGTTAATTCGAAAGGAGCCGGATCTTAATGAAACAAGAAATTATTAAACGTCTTACCTCGTACGTAATCGTTGATACCCAATCGAACGAGGATAGCGAGACTTGCCCTTCTACGCCAGGGCAGCTTACGCTCGCGAACCAGCTTGTGGAAGAACTGAATTCCATCGGCATGCAAGACGTAACGATTGACGCAAACGGTTATGTCATGGCGACACTACCCGCTAATACAAATACACAGGTGCCGACGATCGGCTTCCTGGCCCATGTCGATACCGCGACTGATTTTACCGGCAAAAACGTGAAGCCGCAGCTAATTGAATACGAAGGCGGCGACATTACGTTAAACAACGCCCCTCATGTCGTTCTATCGGTGAAAGATTTTCCCGAGCTGAACCAGTACAAGGGCCATACGCTTATGACCACGGACGGCACAACGCTGCTTGGCGCCGACAATAAAGCCGGCATTGCCGAGATTATGACTGCCATGGCTTATCTCATTGCCAATCCGGCTATCAAACACGGCAAAGTACGCGTTGCCTTCACGCCGGATGAAGAAATCGGACGCGGCCCGCACCGCTTCGACGTCAAAGCCTTCGATGCGAAATATGCGTATACCGTTGATGGCGGACCGCTTGGCGAGCTGGAATACGAAAGCTTTAACGCCGCAGGCGCCAAGCTTACGATTAACGGCACCAACGTGCATCCCGGCACGGCCAAAGGCAAAATGGTCAACTCGATGAAAATCGCCATGGAGCTGAATAGCCGCCTGCCGGTTAACGAAGCACCGGAGCATACCGAAGGTTATGAAGGCTTCTATCATCTCAGCTCGCTGCAGGGAGACGTGGAGCAGACCAAGATGGCTTACATTATCCGCGACCATAACCGCGAGAAGTTCGAAGCCAGAAAAGCCGCGCTCATCCAAATCGTCGAAGAACTGAAAGCGATCCATGGTCCAAATAGCATCGTCCTGGAGCTGAAAGACCAGTATTACAACATGCGCGACAAAATCGAGCCGGTTATCCAAATCGTCGATATTGCCCGCGAAGCGATGGAAAGTCTGGACATTAAACCAATCATCAAACCGATCCGCGGCGGCACCGACGGCTCCCAGCTCTCTTATATGGGATTGCCGACACCGAATATTTTTACCGGCGGCGAGAACTACCACGGCAAATTCGAATACGTGTCGATCGACAACATGGTCAAATCCGTACAAGTGATCATCGAGATTATTAAACGGTTCGAAGCAAACGGCGAAGTGTAATGTCGACTAACCGTTAAGACGGCCGCTCCACCTCGAATTGCCCGCCAAGCTTGGCATACGATGCGCCTGCTAACCGGCTGACCGGCCGGAGCGCAGCCGCATCGATGTGGTTCCGCTCATCGCAGATCGTTTCATCGAGATGATAGCGGACAACGCGGCCGATAAGCAGGTCGGCAGCGGGCGCTTCACCCGTTCCGCCAAGCGGGATGGCTTGCTCCAGCACGCATTCCAGCCGGACCTTCGCTTCCGCAATGCCTGGAACGGAAATACGTTCGCCCGGAACCGCCGTTAATCCGGCGAGAGCGACCTCGCTTTCTTCGGGCGGCAGGCTTGCTGCCGTCACGTTAAGCTTCTCAATATAAGATTCATCCGCAATATGGACAACAAACTCGCCTGTGGCGATCGCGTTGCGGGAGGTATCCTTCGGGATACCTTTTTTGCGTTGCACGGACACGGAGATAAGCGGCGGATCTGCCGTAATGATATTGAAATAACTGAACGGCGCCGCGTTAAGCACGCCCTCTTCGGATAAAGTCGTTACCAAGGCGATTGGCCTTGGTACAACCGTGCCCGTGAGAAGCTTGTAATTCTCGCGTTCGCTTATTTGCTCTGCGTCAATACGGATCATACACCCGCCGCCTCCTTTTATTGAAAATGTTCTTGGAACCAAGCTGCAGCTGCCGCCACTTCCGTACGGCTCAACTGATGGCCATAACGCTCCCAATGCACGGCTACATCAGCTCCTGCACCGGTAAGAAGTCCTTCCAGCTCATGGGTCTCCTCCGGCGAGCAGATCGGATCATTCTCTCCCGCCCCGATAAATACCGGTACTCCGGACAATTCCGGAAGCGTTAGGCCGCGAATCGGCACCATCGGATGATGGAGAATAGCTCCGCGCAGCGAATCTTTATAATGGAATAGCAGGCTGCCCGCGATATTGGCTCCGTTAGAGTAACCAACCGCAACCAGATTGTTTCTGTCGAAACCGTACTCTTCGGCGGCTTGATCCAGGAAAGCTTGAAGCTCCTGTGTCCGGAACACCAAATCCTCCAGATCAAATACCCCTTCCGCTAGGCGGCGGAAATACCTCGCCATCCCGTTCTCGGACACGTTGCCGCGGATACTGAGCACGGATGACTCCGGCGAAAAAGCTGCGGCAAGCGGCAGCAAATCATGCTCCGTCCCGCCTGTGCCATGGAAGAGGACGAGGACCGGCGCCGCCGGATTCGTCCCTTGTTTGAATAGATGTTTCATATTTTATCCCTCCTGAAATGAATTGAGATGAATGGCTATAGGGTTGATTAACGATCCAATTCCATGACGCGCACGTCAAACGGAGTAAGAAGTTGCTCGATGGTTGCACGATGTTGCTCATACCATGCCGGCAGCATCAATTGTTCCCCAAGATGTTCAGGGTCTTCGTCGCGGGCGAAACCAGGAGGATCCGTAGCGATCTCGAACAGGATGCCGCCTTGTTCGCGGAAGTAGAGAGCATTGAAGTATTGGCGGTCTACGATTGGCGTAGGCTGGAAGCCGTTAGCGGCAATATGCTCCTGCCAAACGAGATGTTCGGCATCGTCTTTTGCCCGCCAAGCGATATGGTGAACGGTACCGTGGCCGCCATGGCCGGCTTTCATCGGTTCCGTGTTAACGTCAATGATGTTACCCAGCTCGCCAAACGATTGGTAACGGGCCAACCCGTTCTCCTCATCGACTTTCGACAGACCCATCACGTGCTCCAGCAATTGTTGCGTAGCCGAAGGGTTAGTGCTGTACAGAATCGCGCCGCCAAAACCTTTGATTGCGCGGTCCGCCGATACGCCGCCAAACGACCATGTGCTGTTTGGACCTTCCTCGCGTGCTACCAGCTCAACGAGCAAGCCGTCCGGATCGGCAAATTGCAAATATTGTTCGCCAAACCGGGAAGTTTCTTGGAATTCGATCGAGAATTTCACAAGACGTTCTTTCCAGAAACCAAGCGTGCCTTGAGGTACCACATAAGTGGTGTAACCAACTTGGCCGCCGCCTACCACGCCTTTACGCGAGTTCTCCCAAGGGAAAAACGTAATGATTGTGCCAGGGCTGCCTGCTTCATCGCCGAAGTACAAATGGTAAACTTCCGGCGCATCAAAGTTGATTGTTTTTTTCACGAGCCGTAAGCCAAGCACGCCCGCGTAAAAGTCTGTTGTCACCTGAGGGTTTTTTACAAACGCCGTAATATGATGGATACCTGCAGTGTGTTGTGTTGTCATTATTTCCACTCTCCTAAAAAGAATTAGTATACAAATGGTCAATCCGGCCATTCGCGATGATTCATGCTTCGTAAGCATTGACGCATTGTTTTAGTTTTATTAAGAATCTTTAAATTAAGATATATGGCCTGACTTGTTGTAAGTGATGAAGACCAACCTATTTGTAGGTCGTCTGCGCAAACTTGCCTAGTTTCTTGAGTAGCACGCTTGCCGCCCGCTTCTCTTCCGCTGTCAGTCCGCGAACCGCTTCTTCAATAACTAGCGTATGCTGCGGGAAAACCTCTTCAATAAACAATGTTCCGGCATCGGTAACCTCCGCATAGATAAGTCTGCGGTCTTCGGTTGAAGCTCTGCGGCATACGAAGCCTTTCTTCTCGAGCTTATCAATAACGTACGTAATATTGCCGCTGCTCATCAATACCTTCTCGCCGATCTGCTGCAAGGGCTGGGGACCTTTATGGTACAAAAGCTCAAGCACCCCGAATTCGGTCCGGTTAAGGCCATGCTTGCGAATATCCCGGTCGGCATGCGCGTTCACCCATTGGCTTGCTCTGGCAAGCGCGATGTAAAGATCAAGCGATTCCTCTTTTTCCTTATCCATTTGCTCGCCTCGCTTTCGTTTATCTTAATTTTAAGATACTTTATTTCAAGGTAAATGTAAAGAGGTTTTTCAAAAAAAGTTTGAAGGGGCTGTCCGATATGGACAACCCCTTCAAAGACCACTTTCCTTAATTAACGAAGGTTAGGGGCCGAGTTCTCGCCTGGCGCTTTGTTAGGCGCAGGATTAGGTGCAGCATTTGGCGCTTGATTGTTAGGCGCAATGTTGTTGCCGCCGCCGTTACCGCCAGTGCCGCCGCCGCCCATTCCTTTGCCGCCGCCAGTACCGCCGCCACCGATGCCGCCGCCTTTACCGCCGCCGATGCCTGCTCCGCCGCCTTTGCCGCCGCCTGTACCGCCTCCGCCGATGCCTGCGCCGCCACCTTTGCCGCCGCCTGCTCCGCCACCGCCGATACCTGCTCCGCCGCCGCCACCAGCGCCGCCGCCTGCTCCGCCGCCGCCTCCAGCACCGCCGCCTGCTCCGCCGCCGCCACCAGCACCGCCGCCTGCTCCGCCGCCGCCTCCAGCACCGCCGCCTGCTCCGCCGCCACCACCAGCGCCGCCGCCTGCTCCGCCGCCGCCACCAGCACCGCCGCCGCCTCCAGCGCCGCCACCAGCACCGCCGCCGCCTCCAGCTCCGCCGCCTGCACCTGCTCCAGCTCCGCCGCCTTTGCCAGCGCCGAGGCCTTTAGCTTTGCCAGCGCCTTTAGCGCTAACTTTCTTGCCGTATTTTACTGTATTGTACGAGTAAGTAATCGACTGGAATGTTTTTGCATCCACCGATCCAGTCACCGGAAGGCCATGCATTTTTTGATAATGCTTAACGCCTCTTACCGTTGTGCTATCATAGTAACCATTGATTTTGCCGGAATAGCTGCCTACTGACTTCAGCATGCCTTGGATCACGTAAATATCCGGCC
This sequence comes from Paenibacillus glycanilyticus, assembly GCF_030161375.1. GTDB lineage: Bacteria > Bacillota > Bacilli > Paenibacillales > Paenibacillaceae > Pristimantibacillus > Pristimantibacillus glycanilyticus_B. The sequence goes on along the minus strand of NZ_BSSQ01000016.1, from coordinate 334,623 downwards.
CTTTAGCGCCTTTGCCAACCGCTAGGCTAGTTCCTGCCCCGCCAAACATAAGTGCAGCGGACAATACTACTGCGCCAAGAATTTTCCCCGCTCTGTTTGAATTCCCTTTAGATCCGCGGGAAGAGAAGCTCCAATCCCATTTCATTTGCTACGACACCTTCCTGTTCATTGTTGTGATGGTATTTCCACGCCTTACTATTCCCCATTTTGGAATTTCATACGGCATTCCTTTTGATTAAAAAATTAAAGAGTTTATCGTGAAAATTAAACATGTTGCGCGAGCCGTGATTTTCGCCCAGTCCCTTGTTATATAATGAGATCGCTTTCATTATACTGAACGGGGGTCTTGGCATGCTGAACGACAAGTATATTGCATTCAGTTACCACGAAGGCCATCTGCCGTTTTCCCATAACGGCAAAGCGGCAGATCTTTATGTTTCCCGGCAGGATTATGCCGGCGTAATTCAGGCAGTCTCCGATTTGCAAAAGGATATAATCGCCGGACAAGAGAATTTTTTTGCGCTGCAGACGGTTGATCCTCCGCTGCCCGGAGTAGCTGAGACTGACGTTTATAAGCAAGGCGAACCAACCGGGGCTTACATTCCCCGCTGGTCCGCGGAACAATTTGGTACCCTGTACGCAGAAGCGGCCGCCTTGATTATCAACCGGTACTCCAAGTGGAACGGCAGATTGAAGCCGGAACATCTGAACGCCGCTGCGCTCCACCACTCCGTTCCTTATAAAGAAGCTGACAACTTGATAGCCGAGCTTCACGAAACCATTCTGTTAGCTGAGCATATACATCATGAGCTGGATGAGGGGACTAAGGACTGCTTTTTCCACACCGTGCTTCATCCTGCAAAAGCATCTGCCCAAGTGCTCGAGATGTACATACGCGCAAGCAGAAGCAAGCTGTACGCCGCTCAAGGAAGAGCTTCCGCCAACAAGGAGGCTAAGCTGGCCAGGCAGCTATTTGAGGAGAATACCGCACTGACGGAGGCGTATAGCCAGGAGCTGGCTAGCGGCAAATGGAATTCTATAATGGACCCGCTTCATAACGACTGCAAATATTGGAGCCAAACCGAGGAGCGCAAGATGCCGGAAACCGGCAGCGTCAAGCTAACCAGCGATAACGCCGGGCTAGGAGTCGCTGTCGAGGGGTCGGAGCTGGCTTGGCCGCGGGACCCTCAGCTGCCTGCTTTATCTTTTGACAACTATACTCGAGAGAGTCATTATATAGATTTGTTCAATCGCGGAACGGAGCCATTCACCTTCTGTGCCCGCGCTGACCAGCCCTGGATCAAGCTCAGCCAAACAACGGGGACCGTGCAACTGGAGGAACGCTTGAAGGTGGAGATGAATTGGACGGAAATGCCTCATGGCAATTCCGTCAGCGGCAGCATCACGCTAATTGATCTGCTGACCAGCAAAGCCTTTACCGTCATGATTAAAGTGTTCAATCCCGCTTGACGGGCAATGCCGGATAGAAACAGCAAACCCTCTCCTGCTTATGCCGGAGAGGGTTCTTTCGTCAGGAGACAAACTTAACATCCGCTACTTTGCCGCTTTCGACAAATCCAATATTCTGGTACACCTTATTCGAATCGGGATTGGTCAGGTCCGCATACAACATCGGCACCCTGTTCTCCCGCACGATCAGGCCGCAGCACGCGGCAACCGTTGCGCTTGCATAACCGCGCTTGCGCAGGTAGGACGGCGTATACACATAATTGATGCGGGCATGCCGCGGCGAGCGGTGCGCGATATGCGCCATCGACACGGGGATTTCATTAACGGTCCATATGTATAAGTTGCCTGTTGCAATGGTATTCTCCGCCGAAGGTATCTGGCTTGCGGGATGAACCTTGTAGCCATAGGCGCTCTCGGCAAAACCCGCCATAAATTCCGCAATAAGCGGAGCATCCGAGGAAACGGTCTGCCGCAAAGTTCCCTCTACCGCTGAAGGATATACAATCGATGGACAATAATAAGCTTCCATTCCCATCTTGTATTCGGGGCGCATCCGGTATCGCATGGCGTACAGCTCCGCGAATAGCTTGGCATGTCTTGGTTCTGCCGTAATTCCCCTTAGCGTATGTCCGGCCAGCTTCACTAGTCCCTTCAGCATCAACTGCCGCTCATCTTCCCTTATCCCCTCTTCCATCCATAACCAGGCATTATGACCTGGGGAACCGGCAAAAATCGCAGCGCCTCCTGCGTAGCTGTAACACACGGATTGGCTCATCTCGCAAATCCGGTGCAGCAAATTCATCTTCACTTCATCCGCAATAAATTTAGGCGATCTAAGCGCTTCGAAGGCTATTTCGCCAGGCTGCAGCTTTTCCCACATCATAATCCCCCCTTTCGTTGAAACGTCTAGAAATTCCCCCCAGTCTATAGATAACTGTTGTATTCGTCAATCCTGCCAAAAGCCCTGCTCCGGGGAGCAGGGCTTCTCGCAAAAATTATAATAAGCGATTATTGGATAAATGAGGCCTGATCAGATGTGTCTAGGTTCGTTCCCGATCGCGGCTTCTGAGGCCAAACAAACCTGCCAAACCAAGCAGGCCAAGCCAGCCCCAGCTGAATTCGTCGTCGGAAGTATCCGCGGTGGCCCTGTAGTTATTGGCATACATGGCGTTGCCGGTTGTTCCCGTACTTGTCGTGCTATAGCTGTTCATGCGATCCGATCTTCCGATAAAGCTGTTGCGGTTCTTATTATAGCCATTGTTATAAGTCCCGTAATTGTTGTTTGTACCCATACCGTAATAGTTATTGGTACCGTAGCTATTCGTTCCGTAACCATTAGTGGTGTAGCCATTAGTGGTGTAGCCGTTCCGGCCGTAAGTGTTCATGCCGTTTGTTCCGTACATGCCGTTTGTCGTTGCGTTGTATTGGTTAGTACGGTTAATAGTGGCACCTCCGTCCGTTCCATAAGTGCCATAAGTGGTTGTACCGTAATGGGAACTGCGGAAGTTATCCGTTGCGACCTCATCCTTGACGGTTGCGGCAGAGGCAGAGGCAGAAGCAGTTGCGGCGGACAAAAGAATCGTTGCGGCAGCTAACGTCGAGAGTACGGTCTTTTTCATTGGCGAAAAGCCTCCCTTGGGGTATTTGGTACACCCTTAAGTGTGCTATGAGGGAGACCCGGATATTCTGCCATATATTTTTCTGGCGGGAATGCAGCCTATATCCAATTGCAGGGAGGTGAATATATTAATTTCAGACATTACGAGATTAATAGACTAGAGAGGTGGACGTTGATGACGAAAACTGTTGTCGTTGAGATCGAATTTAACAACCGTTCGAATCGGGGCGGTGTTTACCGGATCGGACTTACGCCGCAATGGATCAAATACCGGATGGCCGTTTTCATGAAATATACGTTGCAAAGCTTGCTCAAACAAACCAACCGGAACTTCCACGTCTTTATCCGGTATACGGAGCGAACGGAAGGCATAATAAGGGCCGAGTTAAGAAAATATCCGGCGTTGCCGGCCCATATCCGGTTTGTCGCGGACAAAAAATACGAAGACAAATTGCGCCTGACCGTTGGCAGCAGTCCTTCTTTTTATCTAGTCCGCCTCGATTGCGACGATACGTACCACCATACCTTTATAAGCCAACTTCACAAATTCAAACCCAAGCCAAGTACCCGCGCCCTCATTAATCAGGACGGTTATATTTACGACAGCATCCGGCATCGGGTCGCCACGGTCAGCAAATCGTCTCCGCCGTTCTATACGTGGATTTACAATAGCGAACAATATTTCGGCGGCTTCCGTTATAAAACGGTGGACGGGCATAGCGGCGTAATTAAACATAAACACGAAGTTCTAACGACAGGCGGCAAACGAAACTATATGGTAGTCGTGCATAACCGCAATACATTGAACCAACGGCTGCTTAAACAGACAAATTTCGTAGCCAACCGGGCCAAAGTGGATTCCATTATTCGCAAGTATATTTAGATGTTGCTCTTCATAATTGTTGCGCGCGCAGGGAAAATTAAATCCGTCAAATGAAGATGAGGCGGTGCAAAGAGATGGGAAGACGCAGCAGAAGATTACTTGTTCCCGAAGCCGGGGCAGCCATGCAGTCGTTAAAAGCGAATGTGATGAAGCAGGAAGGTTACGCGGTGGATGAGAACAAACCAGACGACGTGAAATACGAAGTGGCAAGCGAATTGGGAATCCGCATGAACCGGGGCGGCGACAACGGCAGCATGACAACCGAAGATGCGGGTCATGTAGGCGGTAAAATCGGCGGTGCGATGATCCGGGAGATGATCCGAATGGCGCAGGAGAAATTGGCAAAGCGGCAGCCCTAAGCTGCCGCTTTTGCATGCGATGAGAAGACTGCGGCTTACGGTAACGCTCTTAGCGCTTTGGCCTGCCGGATATGACGGACTCCCTCTTGGCATAGGCCATACGGTTCCCATGGACAGTCAAAGCAAAGCCGATGAATATCATCGGGCGAAATGGCGGCAGCTACGCGGCCGACGAGCTCTTCGAAGCTTAGACGGTCTCCGACAGTCAACCCAAGCTCGCCTAATATTTGTTGATCTTTCCGGTAGACGGTTGAATTATGGCAGTGATTCGGCTGATCGGAAGGAAATGCCGCGCAAATCCGGTCGGGACCTTCCATAATCTCGATGATCGTCTGCGGCTGCTCGCGCAAGGTTTCGTAAATGCCGGTCATATTCGTGCAGAAGCCTTCGGAATATCCTTTGCCGCGGTAACCAAGTAAACAGAACAAATGATGGCCCCTTAACGAAATAGCATGCATTCAGGCAGCGCCTCCCCGTTCTTTGTTAACCATATAATATCACAAAGGTTAACATAGCGGGGATTTATCGATCCGGCGGGATGTCGGGCTCATAACGATACTGCTCCAGATCAATCCGTCTGCTTATTCCTACATAAACCCCTTCGGCCTCCAGCAGATGCTGCTGCAGCATACGGGATTCATCCTCCGAAATTGCGATTTCGCCTTTGGCATTCACGACGCGATGCCAAGGAAGCTGGTGAATGCTGCTTAATGAGTGTAAAATCCGCACCACTTGCCTAGCTCCTCTGCTGCTTCCGGCAAGCGCGGCAATCTGCCCGTAAGTCATCACTTTGCCTTCCGGGATGCGTTTGATTATATCGACTACCCTTTGCGTATACGGCTGTAACATGTGCGTTTGTCCTTTCCCCGCATGCTGGCATGCTTTCATTTCAATTGTCCCTTTATCATACAATGAAACCGGGAAAGTTACCTCTTCCTCCACTGGCAACGACAAACAGGCACCATGCTGCAGGTCGGGATTCTGCGGCACGGCGCCTATACCTTTATATTTGAACGAACCCAGCCAGTACATCCTTCCACTGCTCGGCAGTTGTGCTGCGATGAACAAGCCATGTTTCGCCTTTTCCGTTCTTAGGTCTGCGGATCGTAACAGTACCTTCGGCAAGTACATCGCTAGGGAAATTATTCTCTTCCCAGTCCAACAGCTCGGCGAAGAGACGCGGCACCACGCGAAGATATACGTTATCTTCATTCTTGCGGAACAAATCTGATGTGATAATCAACCTTCCGCCATCTTGGACAAAAGAGATCAGCCTTTCCTCAAGCGCTGAATCGTAAATTTGATGAAGAGGCACAATCAGAGTCTCCAGCCCGTTCAACTGCTCTGGCGCGTACACAACTTCGGAGCGAATACCCGCTTCAAACAGATGGCGGTAGATATGATGAACGATATAATCCGGATAAGCGATCCGGTCGGCAACCGATAGCTGGTAGCTCCAGGAGCTGTCGAAATGATAATACAGCCCTACACTCTCGCGTTTGGCCTCCGTTACTTCCGCCGCATTCGCATATTTCGCCGTATACGAACGAACAACGCCATAATTCCGGGATGGCTCTCCGGTTAACGTCACAAGCTCCGGTTGACCGCCGCCTTGTTCTTGACCCCAAGGGAACGGCTTCATCTTAAACAGATAGAACCGGCTGCAGCCGCGCTCGCGGACCAGCTCCATATCCCGCTTCAGCTCCGTTGTTCCCGTTCCATACTCCATCATCCAGAAGGGCTTTCCGAGCACCCCTCTGCAAGCATCGGCGTAAAAAGCGATCTCATGCGGCTTATTGCTGTAAATATCCATGCCGACTACGTCCAGATCCGCAAACAAATGCGTCCAATTCAAATTATCTCCCCAGCAGAACATAAAGGCGTTAGTTGTAATCGGCCGCGCCCCTATATACGGACGAAGTGCCGCTGCCTGAAGCGATGCGAAGCGGACCATGCTGTCTGAGGAGAACCGGGCGAAGTCCAGCTCCAGGCTTGGATGCTGCCACATATGCACATCCGCCCCGATTGGCGCGGGCAGCGGAATCTGGTCGAACCGTTCGTAACGCTGGGACCAGAAGTTCGTGCCCCATCTTGCATTAAGCTCCTCAACCGTACCATAACGTTTGCCCAACCATTCGTGAAAGGCGTTCCGCGCTCCATCGCTAAAGTCGTATTTGGTTTCGCCGCCAAATTCATTATCGAGCTGCCAGGCAACTACGTTCGGGTGTTCGCCGTACCGCTCCGCCATCCGGTTCACGATCCGGAGAGCATGCAACACATAATGATCGGAGGAATAGGATCGGTGCTGGCGCGCGCCAAACCCGATCACTCGGCCCTGCTTGTTCACGGGAAGCACATCCGGGTGCTTCTCTACAAGCCAGATGGGCGGGCATGCCGTTGGCGTGCATAACACGACGTTAATGCCGTGCGCGCCCGCACGCTCGATCGCCGCATCCAGCCAATCCCACTCGTATAATCCGTCGCTTGGTTCCAGCACCGACCAGGCGAATTCGGCGATTCGGACGGAGCGGATCCCCGCTTCCGCCAGCTTGCCGTAATCGATATCCCACTGTCCCGGCTGCTCATGCTCCGGATAATAAGCAATTCCTACCTTCATGGCTGAAGCTCCTCTGCAGGATGATTAGTTAATACCTCGCATTCGCATTCAATAGAGCCGGATTCGCTCCAATGCCGCACTTCGCCATTTGGCAGCGTAATACGCACGGGAATATCCCCCGGCCGTTCCGCCCGCAGGCGGAATCGCCCTTCTTGTATGCGCCAGTCAATATGCACTTTGCCATGCGGCGTGACAACCGTCCCGGAGGCGGCTGTCAGCTCCCCGATTCTTGGGGCAACCGCAATCTCGGCAAATCCCGGAGCTAAAGGCTGTACGCCAAGCAGCTCCGCCGGAAATTCATGGAGCGGCAGGGCGCCCCAAGCATGGCAGTCGCTGCGAACCGAAACCGGATCTTCCACCCAGGAGGTCAGATGCAAATCCACTTGAGCCTTCCAATCGTTCCATAGGGCAAAGGTTTTATCGTACAACCCGGTCTTCGCCAGCATCCGGAACAAATAATAAGCCATCGCGCTGGATACTTTTGCAAGCCCTGCCGTTTCCAGCGTCCGCTGCGTTAATTGCAACGCCTCTTCCCCGGTTACCGTATCCGTCAACACCGCCCATATTTGGGCATGCTGGCTAAGCGCTTCCGGACAGCCGGGGCTATCCATGAACAAACCACGCTCTTCTGACCAGCAATGCTGCCGGATTGCCCTCTGCAATTTCCCAGCGCGGCTGCGGTATTCTAGAGCCGTATCGCGCCTGCCGGTTGCATCGTTTAATTCTGCGGCTTTAAGCAAGGCGTCCACCGCCATCAGATTATAGATGGTATTCGGACGCGTCTTGCCCGAAGGCGGCGCCCCCGCATTACGGCGCCATTCCTCCGTCCAATCCACAAAGGACCAGTAGGCTTCCGGCATAACGCCAACAAGCCCCGATTCCGGTTCCACGCGCGTTTCAAACCAGGCGAGAACAGCATCAATCGTCGGTCTGTATTTAGCGGCATGCGCCACATCGCCGGTGTACCAATAATGATCGTGAACCATCATAATCCAGAACAAAGCAAACCCCGGAATGATCTGGCGGTTAACCGACGGGTAACGGCTTTGCAACAGACCGGTCGGCAACAGTGAACTATGAAAATCATAGATCGCTTTGCGGCCAAGCCGGTCATCTCCGCTCACATAGTAGGTGAACATCGCCTGCAGCCTGCTGTCCAATTCATATTGCATCTGCTCGTAATAAGGCGTGTCTTCATATGTCTCGTACATGCAATTGCGCAGCGTATTCAAGCTGATCTTCCAGAGTGGCGAGAGCGAAGGATCCGAGCTAGTGAAGCTTGCCGCAACATCAAGCGGATAACCGGTTCGAATAAATGCAATGGATTCTACAACAACAGGAACATTGGCAGCCTCTACGGTAAGCCGGATGAAGCGGAATGCCCTGCGGTGGAACGGTTCGTATTGTTCAGGAGTCTCCGTACTCCTTCCGTAGCCCGCTATCCGGTATGTATCTTCAAATCCGTACAAATCTTTGCCCTCCGGATCATCGCGGATGCCTTTATTCCGTTGCCCGTTCGGAAACGGCTCATATTCATAACATTCCGAGTATAAGATCGCCGCCGTTCCGCCCTCGCCGCCACTCAGCGTCAGCCGGGGAAAGCCTGCAACCAGCTCGCCGGCATGAAGTTCAAGCACTAAGCGCTTGCCCGCAGCCACTTCTATCCCAAGCTCTCCGCCGGCTTTCATCTGCTCATCTTTCCAATTCCGGTCACCGCAATGCCCGCGGACAATGGTTGTGAACTCCCGAACCTCCTCCCTCATGAAAGGGATCGGGCGGGGAGTACGCAGCCAGTTCGTCAGTTGCCCGTACATCTTGTCATGCGTCTCGGACACAACCGCTTCTCCTGCCCAACCGTCATCCTCAAATCCCTGCATCCGCCAGCCCTGAGGCCAACCTGCTCCATCTACGATTTCTCCGCCGCCAATAAACAAGGTAGCGGTTTCCGGTGCCAGCTTCGCCGCCTCTTCCGGGACCGGGTAACAACGCCAGCTACCGAAACCCGTGTCCAAGCGTTCTAATTCCATCCCGTTCAAGTCCAGCAAACTTCCTTCGAGCAGAAACACGCCGCGGTCCTTGCGCCAGACGGAAGCCGGACCCTTATCCCCGGAATAATGCACGACTTGCGCCGCCACTGCGTTCATACCCGGACGCAAATACGGCGTTACGTCAACGGCATCATAATAATGGACATTCAAATCTCCCTTGCATGGCCCGTAAGCAACCGAATGCCCGTTCACGTACAGCCGGAACCGGCTGTCCGCCGAGACAAGAAGCTCAAGCCTCGCACCGACGTCCGATGGAACAGCAAACTCCCTTCGAAAAAGCACCGTTTCCATACTGCCGTTAGTCATCCGGCCGGCCGAGTCCGGCTCCGCCCAGATCCATTGGGCCGTCCATGTTCTATTCTCGTCCATGTTCTCCTCCTTGTCCCCTCAGCGGGCATTCCGGTAATCGCCGGTACTTACGCCCGTGTACGCTTTGAATCGTTTATAGAACCAGTCCAGTTCGCTGAAACCAATCTCTTGAGCGATTTCGTACACTTTTTTGTCCGTGTGAAGAAGCAGCTCCTTCGCTTTCTCCATCCTCACTTGGAGCACATAATCGTTAAAGGACTGATCGGTGTTTGCCTTAAACAACTTGCCGAGATAATTGGGATTCATATAGATCGTAGCCGCCACTTCCCGTAGACTAATCGAACCGCTGTATTGCTCCTGCACGATCCGTTTTACCTCCGCGACAATTTTGTTGGGCCGAACCTCCTTGGTCCGCAGCATAGCGTCCACGACATCCCCGCATTTGCTCTCCGTATAACGCAGCAGCTCCTCCATCGTCTTGATCCGCATGATTCGTTCATAATCGCCCAAAGCAGGATCAAACAACCGGTCATGGCTGGCACCTTGCTCCTTCATGAGCCGGAACAGTTGGATGAGCAGCTCGAGGACCGATATTTTGGCCCTGCTCTCCGGCACCTGTTCCATTCGATAACACTCCCACAGCCGACCGAGCGCCCGCATCGTCTCCGTTCGCCGGCAGCTGCGCACCATCTCCAGCACCTCATCTTCAAGCGCTTGCAGCGTATTCGATTCTCCGGATTCCGATTTCGCTTTCCCGTGAGTGAGCAGCACCGTCCCGGCCCCCGACAGAAACTTTCCGTCCAGCGCTTCCTCCGCCTGACTCCAGGATTGCTTGATTTCAGCTGCCGAGCCGACGCTTGCGCCAATGCCGATCGTAACCGTCGTCTTGGCGTATTGAATTGCCGATGATTGCAGCTTTTCGGCCCATTGCCGACACTGCTCCTGCCCCATCTCGGCAGAAGGGCCGCCTAACAAGATGCCGATCCGCTCCTCGGATTCTTCAAATACATAACCATGACCGGCTATTATTTCCTCCGCTATATTGCGGATGGCAAAGCGCAGCAGATCCGTATCCCGGTCCTGCATCTCGCCGTCCGCAATGAAATCCAGTTCCATCAGCAGACAAGCATAACGCTCTTCTCCGGTTTGGAGTCCAAGAAGGCGAACCTGCTCCTCCAGCTCCCTGGCGGAAATCTGCCCATGCACCCAGCGGCGCAAGAGCTGATCCCTCCCCGCCGATAAACCTAACCGTTGCCGTTTATCCAGCAATTGCTGCTCACGCATGCCGGCAGCGAGTTTCTTAAGCAAAGCAATAAGATCCTCTTCGTCCACCGGCTTAAGCAAATACTCCTTCACGCCAAGCCTTAACCCTTCCCGGGCATAAGCAAAATCATCATAACCGCTCAAGATTACGACCGGCGTATCCGTAAATTCCTGCATGGCCGCAGCCATCTCGAGACCGTTCACAACCGGCATGCGGATGTCGGTCAACACAAGGGAATAACGATGGCTGCGCAGCAACTCCAGCGCTTGCTGACCATCCTGCGCTTCTCCCTTGACGGTGAACCCAAGCTCCTCCCAATCAATGAGATAACGAAGCGATTGGCGAGCAACCGGCTCATCATCCACGATTAACACGTCGTACATCCGGCACCTCCTCCTGTCCGCCCCTAGGAATGCTTATCGTTACTTCCGTCCAGGCTCCTGCCTCGCTTGTTATATCAAGCCCGTATGACTCTCCGAATAAATGCTTTAGCCGGTGCTGCACATTTTGCAACCCGATATGGGCATCGCCTGCGAGACTGTCATCGCTGCGCAGCCTCTTCCGGATGTCTGCCAGACGTTCCGCAGCGATTCCAAGTCCGTTATCACTTATGATCAGAAGCAGCTCTCCCCCTCTCCGCTCACCGGCAATCCGGATGCGGGAGGAAGTAGGGCTCAGTTCAATGCCATGGGAGATCGCATTCTCTACAATCGGCTGGATGCACAGCTTAGGAACTAGCGCGTCCATTTCTTCCTCCGGCACGTCAATCTCGTAGGTAAACTTCTCGCCGAACCGGTATTGCTGAATTTGCAAATAGCTGGATATGAATTCAAGCTCCTCCGACAGCCGGATCGTTGGTCCGCCTTTCTTGAGCATCATGCGGAAAGACTTGGCGAGAAGGCCGATAACCTTTGCATTTTCCCGGTCGCCCGCAATAAGCAGCTTGCCCCGGATCATATTGAGCGTGTTAAACAGAAAATGCGGATTGATCTGCGTCTGCAGCGCGTACAACTCCACTTCCTTCGTCCGCAGCGCGTTTTCCCTCCGGTCGAGCTCGGATTGATAGACCTCTCCTATCAATTCGCGCAGCCTTCGCACCATAAGGTTAAACATTTCGCCAAGCTGCGCCACCTCGTCGCTTCCTTTAACCTCCACAAAGCTATCGAACTTGTCGCGGTTCAGCCGTTTCATCTTCATCGCAAGCTCCGTTAACCGCCGGGTCAGGCTGACGGACATGATCGATATAAGCAGAATGGAGACCAGGAGCGCCAAAGCAAACAGCAAAACCGCAAGGGAACGGAGCTGCATAAGCTTGGCGGACAATTCCTGCGTCGGAACAAACGCAATGACCTTCATCCCTTTGACGATATTCCGGGAGCTAAGCGTCTGGTACAGAATCTGATAGGACTGCTTGTTCATCATTTGATCAAAGCTGCCATCCGAACCGTTCATCACTTCAGAACCAAACGGAAGCCGGCTGATATTATCCACCGCATTCTCCTTGTCGCTGTCGATTAGCACCGTCCCGTCGGACAACGCGAAGATGACGCGTTTGTTCTTGCTCTCCAGGTCAACGAGCTGCGCGAGATTTTTGAGCCTGACCTCAAGCGACACGACGCTTGGCGAGTCCCTGTTCACATTGTTCAGCCGCTTGCGGAAGCTGATAACGGGTTCTTTTTTCGGAAAAGTCAGATAAGGATGCGTCCAATAGCCGCCAGTGTTGTTGCCCATCACTTCCTTGTACCAATCGGAGGAGCGGATTTCGTCATCAATGAGTTGGACGTTGGAGAAAAAGAAAGACGGATTGTCGGTGAATACATCCACCTTCATAACGTCTCGCGTAGATTGAATTGCCGAGAGGAAGGGTTGAAATTGCTCGGAATATACTTCGTAGGCTTCTAGCTGATCCGCATAACGCTGGTCGAGAATCAGATTCAGCTTTGGGTTCAGAAATAGCGTATTGGCGACGTCCTCATAGGATGCCAGCCTATTGTCCAGATTCTGACCAATCTGCGACAGCGATAACGTAGCGTTCTGCACGATATGCTCGTGCACAAGCTTCGTGCTGCGTTGGGTAAGCACGTAAGTAACCGAGCCAAGCAGGAATAGGACGATGAATAGGTTTGCTAGAATAAGCTTGGTCCGGATTTTCATTCGCCTTCATCCCTTCTCTCTCTTCAAGTGTAAGGAAGCAAAAGAACGTACGCCTTGCACGAGTGTTCAAGGCGTACGCGATATTCTAAGCTTACTGCCTCTGCTTATTCTCCGATGGTGGCTTTAAATTTGGCGTTAAAGTCCGCCCAAAGGTCGGTATAAGCGCCGTTCACTTCTTGAAGACCCGCCTTCTCCATGGTCGACTTCATGCCATCCCAGCTGCTGTCAAAGTCCGTGGCGTTTTTCGCCATAATGAGCTTCGGCAAGTATTTCTTCCATGCTTCCTCGATCTTCTTCGCCTGCAGGTTAATGTTCTCCGGCGGCGATACCTGCCACAGATAACCCGGCACCACTTGCGCGGGCGGCAGGAAATCCGCCCATGTTTGCTTGCCGTATTTGGCCAACACTTCTTTGGTCATATCATCATAGAGGCTAAGCTGGTAGTCCTTCGTAAGCGGAGTCGCGTAATCGCCGTCACTCAGCTTCGCGCCGTCGCCAACGTTAAACCAGGAGCCGCTGCCCGTGCCGTTGCTCGTAAAACCTTCTTTCGTGCCATGATCAGGGTCGTTCTTGCGCGCCTCCAGTTCAGCCGGCAGCAAGGTTCGCTTGCCGTCCTTCACTTCGTAATGCGTGCCTTCGATGCCCCATTGCGACAGAATCTGGCCTTCATCCGAGAACAAGTAATCGATGAACTGGATGAAGCGCTCCGGATTTTTCGCGGAAGTCGTAACCGCCCACTGCAGGCTGCCCGCAAAGGTCGGAACGACCGTATTCGATTGATCAGCCGTATCGTCCGAGAAGAACAGCGGCAAATAAGCGTATTGACGTTCCGGATGTCCATCAAGGCGGAATTGGGTTTCTACGTTGCCGACCATCCACTTAGGCGCGTATGCTGCTAGTACACGGCCTTGCGCAAGCTTTTTGGACAAATCATCTTGCGAGAATGCTTCCTTGTCGTAAAGTCCGTTCTGGTAAAGCTTGTTCAGGAAAGAATAGTATTTCTTCGCGTCTTCGGAGACCGGGTTGTATTCGACCTGGCCGTTCCCGTCAATCCGGAAGTTGCCGTGGTCAGGCAGACCGGATGCGCTGATAATCGGATTGTTGTATTCAATATTGACTTGCCAGCCCGTCATGGCGCCGGAGAAACCAATGGTATCTTTGCCTTCAATCTGAGGATGTTTGTCTTTGTAGGCTTTCAGGATGTCGTACAGCTGGTCGAGCGTCTTGATCTGCGGATAACCCGCTTCCTTCAGCACGTCGTATTGGATAATAAAGTTTGCGGATGCGTCCGCTTTCGCCTCGCGGCTCTTATTCACGCCGTAGATGGACCAGATCTTGCCGTCCTCGTCCTTGAGGAGGTTGAAGTATTCGCCGAATTTCTCTTTAATGTTCGGGCCGTATTGATCGATCAGATCGTTCAGCGGGATAAGCGCTCCGCCGTCTTTGTATTTCTGGACTTCCGTCGGGCCCATGGCCATAACGTCCGGGTAATCGCCGGAAGCGAGCCACAGATCCTGCTTCTGCGTCTCTTCGCCTACGATCAGATCGTATTTAAGGGAGACTCCCGTTTTTTCGGTGAAAATCTTCTGGATCGGCGTATCCCATGTCAACTTCTCGTCTGTCGTGTTCATGGTGTACGTAATTGGTTCCAACGGTGCTTTTTCCGGATTTTTGGAAGCGTCTTCATTTGTTGCGTTAGTTGCCGCTGCATTACCGCCGTTACTCGATGATTGCGTATTCCCGCCTTCGTTATTATTGGAGGAGCAGCCGGCTACAACACCCGTGAGCATTACCGAAGCAGCCATCAGCGTTAACCCTTTTTTCCATGTCTTTGACATATGGACACCCTCTCATCTTGTCATGATAATATCACCGGATTCCTTGATCCGACAACCGTAATCTTGGCCGCCTATTCCTTCATGGCAGCAAAGGTCATGCCTTTTACAAAATACTTTTGCAGGAACGGGTACACCAGCAGAATCGGCAGGGTGACAATGATCGTCATCGCCGCCCGAATCGTCTCCGGATTGGTCCGTCTGGCATCCGTTGCATCGATGTGGGTATTGGCGCTCATGACCTGGTTTACGGAGCTGATTAGAATTTTCTGCAGCTCGTATTGCAGCAGGTTCAGGTTCTCGTTACGGCTCGCGTATAAGTAGTTGTCAAACCAGGAGTTCCAATGCATAACCGCGATATACAGCGTAATGGTCGATAATACGGGCAAGCTGATCTGAAGCACGATGCGGAACAGAATTTGAAAATCCGAAGCCCCGTCAATTCTCGCCGACTCGACAATACCTTCCGGCAGCTGTTCGAAATAACTTCGCATAATGATGACGTTAAACACGCCGATAAGCATCGGCAGAATATAAACGGCGGCATGATTCATCAGCCCGATGTTTTTGACCAGCAGATAAAACGGGATCAGCCCTCCATTTACATACATCGTAATAATCAGGATGATATTAAACGGCTTGCGGAGAAAAAACTCCCTCCTGCTCAGCGCATACGCAAGCATCGCGGTACATAACACGCCTAGCACGGTGCCTACCACCGTCCGTATCACCGAGCGGACCGCTGCAGCCGCCAAGCCTTCATTGGCGAATATCGTGCTGTAGTTCTCCAAGGTGAAGACGCGGGGCCAGACATAGATAGTCCCCTTCAGCGTATCTCCCGCGTCGTTTAAGGAAATGGCCGCCAGATTAAGAAACGGGAACAAGGTAGCGATACCAAGCACCAGCAGTACCGTGTAGTTCATTATGCTAAAAGCGACATCTCCGATCGACCGCCTGACAAACATGTTCTCTCACCTCCTTGCTGCCGGCAGCGCTTAGAATAAACGGCTGCCGGATGTTTTCTTCGCCGTATAATTAACCAGCAGGACAAGCACCAGACTGACAATCGATTTGAACATGCTGACCGCAACGCCGTATGAATAATCGCCAATGCTTGTCGAGTAGTTCAGAGCATACAGGTCAAGCACTTCGGAGCGGTTGATGACAACCGGATTGCCAAGCAGGAACTGCGATTCATAACCGCTTTGCACGATCCAGCCGACACTTAAGATAAGCAGCAGAACGGCTGTTGGCATCAGGCCCGGAATGGATATATAGCGCATCTTCTGCCAACGCGTTGCCCCGTCCACTTCGGCTGCTTCATAATGCTCCGGATTGAGGCCCACAAGCACCGCGAGGTAGATGATCGTATTCCAGCCAAGCTCCTTCCAGAAGTTTGCCGCCGTATGAATCCACCAGAACCATTTCTCCTCGCCGAGAAAATACAGCGGTTCCTGAATCAAGCCAAGCTTCATAAGAATCGCATTCACAACGCCGGCA
This sequence comes from Paenibacillus glycanilyticus, assembly GCF_030161375.1. Classification (GTDB taxonomy): domain Bacteria; phylum Bacillota; class Bacilli; order Paenibacillales; family Paenibacillaceae; genus Pristimantibacillus; species Pristimantibacillus glycanilyticus_B. The sequence goes on along the minus strand of NZ_BSSQ01000016.1, from coordinate 318,566 downwards.
TCCGGGGACAGCAGCGTGGCGAATATATTCGCAATCACGACCCAGGACACGAAGTGCGGGATATACGTTAACGTTTGAATGACTCTCTTGAAGAAGACAAACCGGATTTCGTTGAGCAGCAAAGCGAGACCAATCGCGCCAACAAAACCCGTCACCAGATTAAGCACCCCCATGACGACGGTGTTGCGAAGCGCATTGAAGAATTGGGGATCCTGGAAGAGCAGCTTAAAGTTGTCGAAGCCGGCCCAAGGCGAATTCCAAAGGCCCAGCGCGACCTTGTAATGCTGAAAAGCCATGATCCAGCCCCACAGCGGGCCAAACGAAAACAGCATAACGAGAAGCACAAACGGCGTCGACATGAGCAGCAGCTGGTATTGTCTTTGTATGACGAGGCTTTTCCCCGCCTTCTTCCCGGCCGGTGGCATAATCTCTTGATCCCCTAATATTTTGGCGGGTTTGGCCATAATAGTCTCCTTTCTTGGCAGCTTAGGCGAATACATACACCCCGTATGCGGGAATAACTGCCGTACCTTCCATCACGCGGTCCGAGACCATCTCCTTCAATGGTCCAGCCAGCTGAATGCTGCGCTCCTCTCCCGCATGGTTTATGGCGAAAATAAATCGCTGCCCGCTGCCCGCCCTTCTCGCCAGCTCCACTTCCTCCGGCGCCGTAACTTCTGTAATCGGGCATAAACCGGCAGACTCGCAAACTTGGCTCATTAGACTGCGCATGCACGCGGGGTCAGCTCCCGTACCGAAGTAATAGGCATTGCCTGTGCCAACGGCGTTGCGGGTTACGGCTGGCGTACCGGACATATAATCTTCCGCATACCAGGCGATCGCTTCCGCTTTCTCGCAGGCGATGACATCGTACCAAATCGTTCCGTGACCGACCGGCTCGCCGTCTGCCGCGGCAATTCGCCGGGTCTCCCCCGTGCGAAGCGTGCCGTAATCGGTGATGCGGATGCCAAGCAGCTCGCGGAATGCCCCCGGCAGCGTCGCATCGTCCATTTGGTTGTTCCAAAGCTTCGTACCGGCGCGAATGTCCAGCACGACCGTGCCGCCGGTAGCCGCATAACGTTCCAGCCTTTCGGCTACGCCCGGTTTTGCCATCATATAATGCGGCAGAACGACCAGCTTATAACCGTCGAAGGAATGGTCATCGGAGATGATGTCGACCGGTATCCGGCTGTCGTAGAAGTACCGGTAATAAGCCATAAACTGCCGGTCGTAGCGGTGTTCATAAGTTTGAGGCTGTATCTCCATCGTCCATTCATTCTCGTACGAGCGAATGATGGCCGCCTCGGCTCCGCTGCCTAGCCCTTCCATCTGAGGCAGAAGCTTATGCAGCTCTTCCCCCGTACGGGCCGCTTCCTCATAACGCCTGCCCGGGATGCCGTCATGCGGCAGCAAGCCGTGCCAGAACTGTTCCGCGCCGAACAAACAAGTCCTCCAGCGGAAATAAAGGATCGCATCCGCTCCATGCGCAACGGACTGGTACGTCCATTTGCGAAGCTCGCCCGGTTTGGGCGTCGGGAACAACAGGTTCCCGCCAGGCGGACCGCTCTGATGCTCCATCACCCAGAAGTTCGACTGCTTGAAGCCGCGCGTCGCATCGAGGGCTAATGCCGCATTCCGCGGGTCCGGCTTGTCTGCAAACATCAGGTTTGGATAGCTGTCGAGAGAAGCAAAATCCAACTCCCCCGACAGGTCAAAGTCGTTGATTTCGTTGAACATGCCCATCATGTTATGGGTGATCGGCTGATTGGGAGCAACGGACCGGAGGATGTCCAGTTGGAGCTTTTGGAATTTCACCGCGGAATCGGATGAGAACCTCCGGAAATCCAGCTCCATCCCCGGGTTATGAAGCGGAAATACCGTATACGCCGGCAGCTCGATCTCGCTGAACGCATTGTAGATCTGGCTCCAGAACACCGTTCCCCATTGCCCGTTCAGGTTATCAATGTCCCCGTACTTATCCTCAAGCCATTGCTGGAAGGCGGTTCTGCAATTATCGCAATAACAACGGGTCGTATCCGTGCAGCCGAATTCATTGTCGATCTGCCAGGCGACAACGCTGTTGTGATCACCGTATCTTTCCGCCATCCGCGTAACGATCGATTGAACATGGACATGATAGTGCGGATTGTTATAGCAATAATGCCGCCGGTGGCCAAACCCCCGGACAACCCCTTTGTTATCCCGCATGTATATATCAGGGTGGCGATCCATAATCCATTTGGGCGGCGTTGCCGTTGGCGTCCCCAATACGGCCTGTATGCCCTCGGCTGCTAGAATGGACAAGCTTTTATCCAGCCATTCGAAGGTATATTCGCCGGGTCTGCGCTCTAGCTTCGACCAAGCAAATTCCCCGATCCGGACGATCGTTATGCCCGCCTCCCGCATCAGCTTCGCATCTAGCGGCCAGCGCTCTTCCGGCCAATGCTCCGGATAATAACAAACGCCAAATTTCATAGCTCGCAACATCTCCGTTCTGCTAACAGCAGCATTTGCTTGCGGTCAGGATGCTTTTGCTCCTGCTCTGATCCTATTATCTAATGGGATTGGCAGCGGCAAAACCGGAGAAGTGAGAGATGAACACCCGCCAAATCAGTCTGATTCGCTTAAATCGCATACACCTCCCGCTTCTAGCTGCACCACTAACAAAAAAGAGCCAGTTCCCTAGCTAATAGCTAGTAGAACTGACTCTTTTGGCTAGGGGTTAACCCGAGGCGCGGAACTTCCCGTTGCCTGGCCGCCGAACTTCTCCGGGAACTGCTTCACGATTCCTTCAGCGATCGTATCCGACAACATCATCAGATGAGCCTGACCCGCGTCATAAGCAGCAATGTCTTTCTCCCAATCCTTGGACAACCGCGACGTCAGATTAACCGCCAACCAATCCAGATGTTTGTCCATCATCTGCTTTAAGTCCGCGTAAGACCAATTCGGATTAGCTCCGCTCAGGAACTTGGCTATATCGTCGGCATTCCGGTACCACTCTTTGTTGTACTTCTCAAAATCCTTGTTATTGCCGGTTTTGGCCGCCGTAATGACTTTACCCGCCAGAACAATATGCTCCTTCAGCAGCTCTGCCAGCTTGTTGCCCGCTTCTTCTCCGTAATAAGGCTTTATGGCATTGCCGATATCCTGTTGGTTGTTAAGCAGCCGGTTCAGCACCGGATTCACGTCTTCGAGGCCAGCCAGCATGCTGATCATCGTATTTCGCGTCCACACCGCATGGTCAATCCATAACAAACGAAGATCATCCTTCAGCTTCTCTGCTGACGGGCTCACGCATACCTGCCGCGAAACCGGCTCGCTGACATGGCCTGCCGAGGCCCAACCGTAAGCAGGCGCGAGGCTCATGCTAAGCGCCAAGGCTGCCGTTACAACAGTCATTCTTATTCGGTTATTTCGCTTCATCATGATGATTTTTGTTCTCCTTAGGTCGTTTATGTAACAGCTTTATTGTGGTCGTTTCCATCTATTTCATACCTTTATGACAAGCAAAAAAAACCCGGCCGCAAGCAGCCGGGGGGTTGAACCGTTTATCCCATATGAAGTCCTTCAAGCGCTGCTTCCGGTTTGTCGGCCTGCGTGATCTCTCCGGAAGGTCTCTTGCCTCTGCGCAGCAGCAGTCCAAGCAATGCCCCTGTAATTGCGACAAACACCATAATGCCAAACGTATAATCAAAGGCATCAACCGCCAGCGCCAGCAGCTGCTGCAACTGCTCCGGACTCGCTTGCGCGGCTGCGTCTCCCGAAGAAGTTTGGCCGGCAAGCACCTCTGGCGGCACGTTTGCCTCCGCCATAAGCTTTGCAATCCGCTTCGTGAGAATGGTGACGAGCAGCGCTACGGCAAGCGAGCTGATGACCTGCTGCATGGCGCTGGTAAGGGAAGTAACCCGGCTGACCAGCTCGCGAGGCGTCTTGTTGATCAGATGGGAATTAAGCGGCATCATCATTAATCCCATTCCCGAGCCGGCCATAATAAGCGGCAACAGCAGATCCTCCCGCCCTGTATGAATATCGAGATTGGAATATTGGAAGATCGCGCCCGATACGAGGCTGAGCCCGATAACCACGAGCCAGCGGACCCCGATCCGGTCGAACAAATACCCGCCGATCGGCATCATGCAGGCCGAAGCGAGCGCCTGAGGGAACAAAGTGAGTCCCGTGTCGAATGCTCCGTAACCGCGCCCTTGCTGCAGAAATTGCGGCAGCAGGAAGATCGCGCCAAACAGCGAGAACTGAACGATCCATTGCACCACAATGCCAAACGAGAAGTCCACCGAGCGGAATACGCGAAGATCAAGCAGCGGATGTGTCGCGCGAAGCTCAACAAAGATAAAGACAATGAGCGCAACGCCGCCAGCAATGAGGCCGATGAGCGTTTTATCCGAAGTCCAGCTTTCCGCTCCTTGGTTAACGCCGTAGGACAAAGCGGCAAAAGCGAGCGGCCCCAAAATCATGCCCGGTACATCCAATCCGGCAAGTTTCTTGGTCGCCAGCTTCGGCAGGTACCGCAAACCAAACCATACGCTGATCACGCCTACCGGCAGATTGATCAGAAAGATCCAGCGCCAGGAGTGGTACTCGACCAGCCAGCCGGAGAGGATTGGTCCAATCGCCGGCGCGAGCAGGATCGGCACGCCAAGCATGCCCATGACCTGCCCCACCTTGTTAGGCGGACTCAGCCGGTATACATAGGCCATCGCAACCGGCATCACAAATCCGCCGCCCAGCCCTTGGATGACGCGGAACAAAATAAGCATCTGAGGATCATTGGGCATTGCGCACAGCAGCGAGCCTAACGTGAACAATATAACCGAAGTGAGGAATATCGTCTTGGCGCCGAACCGGTCGGACAGCCAGCCTGCAAGCGGGATAACAGCGGCTTGCGCAAGCATATAGCCCGTTACCGTCCACTGCAGAGTCGGAAGCTGCGTGTGGAAATCATCCACGAGCTTCGATAAAGCCACATTCATAGCCGTTGTATCGAGAATAACCATAAAACAGCCGAGAATAATCGCAACAAGCGGGAGCATAATGCTTTTCATCTGAAATGGCTGCTCCTGCGGGTTATCCGTTAACCGTTGTTCCATCCTTATAACCTCCTAAATGGAATACACCATTACGCCAAGGATGATGGACAACGGCTGTCAGTAATGGCTCTTGCTTCCCCATGTTACTGAGCATGACCGTCCCAAGTCAATTAAATTTTTGGCAAAAATAGTTAAACCGTTTTCAACCTGCATAACGCTATTTCATCAGCCTTTTTATGATCGAAAGACCACCCTTAGCCGACGGATAACGGAAAGCAAAATCAAACTTGGTCGTTTGCTTCAGCACGCTTTTCATATGGGAGAACGTTTTGAAGCTGTACTCGCCGTGATAAGCGCCGATCCCGCTTTCTCCTACTCCGCCAAACGGCAAATACGGTGTCGCCAAATGCATCAGCGTATCGTTGATGCACCCTCCGCCAAACGGCACCGCCTCCGTCACCCGCTTCTGAATAGCCGCGTTTTCGCTGAACAGATAGAGCGCCAAGGGCTTGGGACGCGCATTGATCTGATCAATCGCTTCCTGCAGCTCGTCATAGACCAGCACAGGCAATATCGGGCCAAAAATCTCCTCTTGCATCACCGGCATATCCCAGTCTACTCGGGTTAGTACCGTTGGCTCGATTCGAAGCGCCAGCTCGTCGGCGCCCCCGCCCATAACCGCTTCGCCATCCCGCAGGAAGCTGACTAGCCTGTTGAAATGCCGCTGCGAGATGATTTTGCCGTAATCCTTATGCTCAAGCGGATTTGGACCATAAAATTTCGTGACCGCTTTATGAAGCTGCTGAAGAAACGGCTCCAGCACGCTATGGTGCACAAGCACGTAATCGGGAGCGATGCAGGTCTGCCCGGCGTTAATGAATTTGCCGAAGGCGAGCCGTCTGGCCGCCAGCTTGAGGTTGGCATCATGATGCACAATCGCCGGGCTTTTGCCTCCAAGCTCCAGCGTAACCGGCGTTAAATGTTTGGCCGCAGCGGCCATCACCTGCTTGCCGACGTTAACGCTGCCGGTGAAGAAGATTTTATCAAACGGCAGATCCAGCAGCTCCTGGCTTATTTCGACGCCGCCTTCCATGACCGCGATGTAGGAGGGATCAAACGTATCTTGAATGAGGGAAGACATCACTTCCGATACGGCCGGCGATAGCTCCGAAGGCTTCAGCACGGCCGTATTGCCCGCGGCGATAGCGCCCACAAGCGGTGCCATCGCAAGCTGGAACGGATAGTTCCAAGGCGCGATAATAAGCGCGGTGCCAAGCGGTTCCGGCACGATGTACCCTTTGCTTCCCGCATGGGTAAGCGCGGTTTTGACCTTGGCGGGCTTCATCCACCGCTTGAGCCGCTTCTGCACGAAAGAGATTTCTTTCAGAACAAGTCCAATCTCCAGCATGTAGGATTCCTGCTCGCTCCGGTTCAGATCGAGGCGAAGCGCCTGCATAATGGCTTCCTCCCGCTCAGTGACCGCCTGACGCAGCTTCGCCAGCTGCGCCAAACGGAATTCCAGGCTCCGTGTTGCCCCCGTCCGGTAATAGTGCTGCTGCTTCTCCAGCAATTGAGATCCATATCCGTTCATGTCATACCCCGCCTTATGCTATAGTTAGGAAAAAGGAGCGATGCTGATTGAATAAAATCATGCCTGCACTCATTCTTCTTACAGGTTTGCTTTACATTTTTATCATTCCTGCTGAACCGCATGCCGTCAAGCTAATTTTCAAAGCGATTCCGATGATTCTAATCATCGCGTATGCTTACTTGCAACCTGCCGGCAATGGGAAGCGTTTTCAGACTATCCTGCTGGCAGGCTTGATCTTTTGCGTCCTTGGCGATGTCACCCTCGATAACTTTATTGTCGGGCTATCCGCTTTCCTGATCGGACATCTATTTTATTTAAGCGGATTTTTCGGGCAATGGACATTCTCCTTCTGGCGGCTAGTTACGATCGTTCCAATCGGAGCTTATGCCGTCTATATAGGTTTTGAACTACTAGATGCTCTATCGAAATCGGGAGACGATGGGCTAAAAATCCCCGTTCTTGTCTATGTAACGGCCATTTCGCTAATGGGCTGGGCCGCAATTATGTCCGGCAACGCATGGGCGATTGCCGGCGCTATGCTGTTTATGGCATCCGATTCAATTCTCGCTTGGAATAAATTCATCTCGGATGTCGCGAACTCGGATATCCTGATCATGACGACTTATTACGCCGCGCAGTTCTGCATCGCAACCTGCATCGGTTTCAAGATCCGCGCCGTACCTAAGCAAAAAGCCATGATCCCTTGATCATGGCTTTCCTTATGCAACCTGCCGGTTAACCGGCCTTTTCTTTGTTCATTTGCTTGCTGCGCAGCTGACCGCAAGCCGCATCAATGTCGGCGCCGTGCTCGAGGCGGACGCTGACGCTGACGCCTTCTTTTTTCAGCGTGTCGTAGAAACCTTTAATCGAGTCGTTCTCGCTGCGCTGGTATTGGCTATGCTCGTCAACCGGATTGTAAGGAATCAGGTTCACGTTAACAAGCGACCGGCGGCGATCACCCACCAGCTGGGCAAGCTCAAGCGCCTGCTCCCGCTGGTCGTTCACGTCTTTCAGCAAAATGTATTCGAGCGTGATCCGGCGGTTTGTCCGCTCCAGGTAATAATCAATCGCATCCATCAGCTTCTCGATCGGAATCGCCCGGTTAATCTTCATAATCCGCGTCCGCAGCTCATTGTTAGGCGCATGCAGCGACACTGCGAGGTTAACCCCTTGGTCCTTGTCGGCGAATTCCCGGATTTTGTCCGCGAGACCGCTTGTCGATACCGTAATATGGCGCGGTCCGATCGCAAGGCCTTTATGATCCTTCACCGTAGTAAGGAAGTTGTTCAGGTGAGTGAAGTTATCGAACGGTTCGCCGATCCCCATCACGACGATATGGCTGACCTTCTCGCCTTGTCCCGCTTCATCGAGATGAAGCTGAATCTTCATAATCTGCTCCACGATCTCGCCGCTAGTCAAGTCCCGGCTCTTCTTGAGCAGACCGCTAGCGCAGAAGCTGCAGCCGATGTTGCAGCCAACCTGCGTCGTTACGCAGACCGACAGGCCGAACTTATGGCGCATCATAACGGTCTCGATCAGATTCCCGTCGCTCAGCTTCAGCAAGAGCTTGATCGTGCCGTCCTTCGATACCTGCTTGGTATGTTCGGCTAGCGTCCGGAAGGTGAAGTTCTCCTCCAGCAGCCGCACGCAGTCCGGATGTACGTCCGTCATATCCGCAAAGCTTGTTACCCGCTTCCGGTACACGTATTCCCACACCTGAGTCGCCCGGAACTTCTTATGCCCGCGCTCGCCCAGCCATGCCGTTAATTGCTCTAAAGTTAATCCATAAATGGATGTTGTGCTCATCGTGATTCCTCTTTTCGCAAAACGCGGCGAGAGCCGCATACTGTTCCTATTGTCCCAAAATTGCCCGACGAAAACAAGGGCTGTATTCGTTCCAGTATACTCCGGCAGATCACGGACGTTAATATGGCTGACCGCCGCCTTCTTTCGCAAGAGCGATAATGTCTTTCGGATCGAGAATATGGCGCTCATAAGCGGTATATGAAGTTTGAATCATCGCAAGTCCTACTTGCCTGAGCGTAATCAGATGGTTAGGGAATACGGGTCTGAGCAGCGGATATAGCCAGGTAACCGCGCTTGCCCATTTCGGAACTCTTGTTTGTCCCTTAGTCGGGTGCATGTAACATGGTCTGAACATAAACGCCCGGCGGAAAGGCAGCTTCATTAAATCATTTTCGGTCTTCCCCTTCACTCTTGCCCACATTCGGCTCCCCTTCTCTGTGCTGTCCGTCCCGCTTCCGGTCACATAACAGAACACCATATCCGGGTTCAAACCTGCGAGCAGCCCCGCAACATGCATGGTCAAATCGTAGGTTACGCGGGTATAGTCGGCTTCCGACATTCCGACGGACGAGACGCCAAGGCAGAAGTAGCAGGCATTATAACCGCGAAGCTCTTCCTCAATCGGAGTCAAATCATGAAAATTTGAATGGATGATTTCCTTCAGCTTGGGATGCGTCACGCCGCATGGACGCCGGGATACAACCAACACCTGCTCCACATCCGGGTGTCGCAGGCATTCCATAAGGACGCCTTCCCCTACCATGCCCGTTGCTCCGGTAACAATCGCTTTCACTTTTTGTTTTGTCCCTGCCACTCTTGCATCTCTCCCCTTCTATACAGCTCCTACAGCCATTATGGCACAGGCTCCGAACCACGCTCAACTGTACCGGATAGAGGTCGCAAAAAAAGACGGGACAGCTGTGAAGCCGCTCCGTCCTTGTATGTGATTAGGCCATTAACTGCTTCACTAACTCGCGGTTCCGTTCCTTGAATAATTCATTATGGGAGGAGACCATGCCGTATTTATTGGCGTCCGGTTGAATGTAGGATTTGGCGCTGTTGACCGCATTGGCCCCATCCTGGAAGCAACCTGCGATCAAATGCAATTTACCGTCATGCATGAGGATGTCGCCGGCTGCAAACATCCCTGGCACGGAGGACTCGCCGCTTGGAGTGCCCTTAACATACCAGTCATCCACCATCTCGATGTTCAGCTTGCTGTTCTCGAGCAAGGAGGAGTCCCGGTCGTAACCGTGGTTAATAACAACTTCATCTATAGTCAGCTGCGAGACTGCGCCGGTCTTGCTGCACGTCAGTTCAACGCGTTCAACAAGCTCATCGCCGGAGTTCGCCAGCAGCTTCGTAATTTCGGTGTTGAACAAACATTCCACCTTCGGGTTGTTCAGTAGAGTCGTTACATTCGCTTCATGCCCGGACAAGGCATCCTTGCGGTATGTAATGTAGATCTGCTTCGCGAACGGCAGCAGCTCCATCGCCCAGTCAACGGCCGAGTTGCCGCCGCCGGAGATAACAACCGTCTTGTCCTTGAACCGCTTGAGCGATTTAACCGTGTAATGAAGGTTGGTTACCTCGAACTTCTCCGCCCCTTCAATCGACAGTTTGGTAGGATTCAGAATGCCGCCTCCCACCGCTACAATGACGGTTTTGGAATAATGAATACGTCCGGAAGAGCCATGCAGTTCAAAGATATTGTCCTCGTTACGCGTAATGGATTCGATCTTTTCATTCAAGACCACTTCCGGATCGAAAGTCAGCCCTTGCTTCACCAGCTGCTCAATCAGTTGCGCCCCAGGAGTAGGAGTTAAGCCCCCGATGTCCCAAATCATTTTCTCCGGGTACACATGCACCTTGCCGCCCAGAAAAGGCTGGAACTCGATCAGCTTCGTCTTCATTTCTCTAAGACCACTATAGAAAGTCGAGTACAGTCCTGCCGGACCGCCCCCGATTACCGTTACGTCAAACAATTCTTCTTGCAGCATGAACGTTCCTCCTCGGAAAGCAACTATCGTCATTGATTATCATTATCAATAGTATAAGCCATTTGAGAACATTTTTCAATAAGCGGTTGACAATCCTACTAAATCACTATAATTTAATAACAGGCAAGATACTGATAATCATTATCACTTACTTAAGTGTTAGATTTAGTATATAGCCCTCGTCGTTTATGTATTCCCACTATATTAACTATAAGGAGATTGAACACCCATGAAAAAAGGACTTATCTCCCTCATGATGCTCTTCGTTATTATTCTGAGCGCATGCGGAAACAACAACTCGGGCAATAATGCCGGAGCAGGCAACTCCAAAGCTTCAAATAACGCAGGTACGGAAAGCTCTTCCCCGGCAGCTAACGCCGCTTCCGACGCGACTGGCACCATCACGTTCCAATCGGAAAACGGTCCTATGGAAGTGCCGGCTAATCCGCAACGCATCGTTGACCTTTCTTCTTATACGGGCAGCTTGATCTCCCTTGGTCTCACGCCCGTTGGCGTTACTTCCTGGGCGAAAGACAATCCTAACTTCACGGAGCAGCTGAAGGACGTAACCGAAGTATCCGAAGATGATATCGAGAAAATTCTCGAGCTGAATCCGGATCTGATTCTCGGCACCGAAACGACAAAGAACGTTGACAAACTGAAGGAAATCGCTCCAACCGTCATTTTCACCTACAATAAAGTCGATTACCTGCAGCAACATATCGAAGTCGGCAAAGCCGTTAACAAGGAAAAAGAAGCAACGGCTTGGGTAGATGACTTCAAAGCGCGCGCTACTCAAATCGGCAAAGACATTAAAGCGAAGATCGGCGAAGACTCCACGGTTACCGTTATTGAGAACTATGACAAGGAATTGTATATGTTCGGAGACGCTTGGGGCCGCGGTACGGAAATTCTGTACCAAGCGATGGGCCTGAAGATGCCTGAGAAGGTAAAAGATATGACTTCGAAAGACGGCTGGTATGCGCTGTCCCTGGAAGTTCTTCCGGAATACGCAGGCGACTACATCGTCTTCAGCCAAAGCAAAGATACGGCAGGTTCCATTACCGAAACCGAAACTTACAAGAACATCCCGGCTGTAAAAAACAATCATGTCATTACGGCAGACGCCAGAGGTTTCTACTTCAACGATGCCTACACGCTTGATTATCAATTGAACTTCTTCAAAGAGCAGTTCCTGGGTAACTAATCCATGGTACAGAATACGAAACGCCCTATACCGTTTGTTATCAAGTTAAGTGCGGGGATCGTGTTCTTTATCGCAATCTTTTTCCTGGCCATGGTGTTCGGCGCTGCCGACACCACGGTCCATGATACATGGCAAGCATTGACGTCACCTCACGATACAAGCGAGAAGGTGACGCTTTTGCGCGAAATCAGGCTGCCTCGCGAGATCGCGGCGATATTCGTCGGTGCGGCACTCGCCGTATCCGGTGCCATTATGCAGGGCGTAACGCGGAACGCGCTGGCCGATCCCGGGCTTCTCGGTTTATCGGCCGGCGCGAACGCCGCCCTTGCCGTTACGGTTGCGATATTCCCCAGCATTAATTACTTCGGCATTATGATCGCCTGTTTTATCGGCGCTGCCTTAGGTTCCATTCTCGTGATCGGAATCGGCGCGGCCAAACGAGGCGGCTTCTCCCCTATTCGCATCGTGCTTGCGGGAGCTGCTGTTTCTACGTTTTTGTTCGCCATTGCGGAAGGCATTGGTCTTACCTTCAAAGTATCCAAAGACGTTAACATGTGGACTTCCGGCGGTCTGATCGGAACGTCCTGGGGACAACTTCAAATCATTGTTCCGTTTATAGTTGTTGGCATTCTCATTGCTATTGTCTTGTCCAAACAGTTGACCATCCTTAGCTTGAGCGAAGACGTGGCGACCAGCCTGGGGCAAAGAACCGGATTTATTAAAGGCATCTTGTTTGCGGTTACGATTCTGCTCGCCGGCGCATCCGTAGCGCTTGTTGGCAATCTGGCCTTCCTCGGCCTGATGATTCCGCATATGGTACGCCCGATTGTCGGGCAGGACTACCGGTATTCCGTTCCCATGTCCGCTATTGCCGGCGCTTCCTTTATGCTTCTCGCCGATCTGATTGGCCGAACGATCAATGCTCCGTTTGAAACGCCCGTAGCGGCTGTCATTGCGGTTGTGGGTCTGCCTTTCTTCCTCATCATCGTTAGAAGAGGAGGTAAAGCGCTGAAATGATCTTATCCCATTTGGTCCGCAAACAACGCATCATCCTTGGCATTCTGCTTCTCCTTATCATTGCCACGGTTATTGCAAGTCTGAGTCTAGGTTACTCCACCTTGACGATTAAAAGGCTGCTGCCCGTTTTGTTTGGCGACGGTACGTCGAAGGAGAACTTTATTTTGTTCGAAATACGGATGCCTCGCGTCATCCTGACTTTACTGGCCGGCATGGCGCTTGCCTTATCCGGTTCGATTCTGCAAGGAGTATCCCGCAATGATCTGGCTGATCCCGGCATTGTAGGCATCAACTCGGGGGCAGGCGTGGCGATTACGATCTTCTTCTTGTTCTTCCCGACGGAAGCAGGCCCGTTTGTCTACGTGCTTCCGATTGTTGCCTTTATAGGGGGAATCGCGACCGCCTGTCTCATTGCCTTGTTCTCTTGGAAAAAGCATGTGGGCATCCAGCCGGTGAACATGGTGCTTACGGGCATCGGCTTCCAAATGGCGCTAAGCGGCGTCATGATCGTGCTGATGTCCTCGGCAGACCGCGAGAAGGTCGACTTTATCGCGAAGTGGATCGCGGGCGGCATTTGGGGTACGGATTGGGTATTTATTAATGCCATGTGGCCATGGCTCGCCGTACTCATTCCGTTTACGCTGTTCAAGGCTAACCGCTTGAACATTCTCGCGCTAAATGAACCGGTTGCGGTTGGGGTCGGCATTTCGCTGACGAAGGAGCGTCTGGTGCTGCTCTTCACCGCCGTGGCGCTTGCCGCCTCTGCCGTATCCGTCACGGGCGGGATTGCCTTCATCGGGCTGCTCGCGCCGCATATCGCGAAATCGCTCGTCGGGCCGCGCAATCAGTTGTTTATTCCGATCTCTATCTTGTTTGGCGGATGGCTGCTTGTCCTGGCCGATACAATTGGCCGTCAGGTCGACATTGCGGGCGGCTTGCCCGCCGGGATCGTGGTCTCCTTGATCGGTGCGCCGTACTTCCTGTATCTGCTGCTGAAGAAATAGCAAAACCAAACAAAGGCTCCCTCATGAGAGGGAGCCTTTGTGATATGCATTATTTATGAGGAAGCTGTTGAACGTAGCTATCTGATAAGTGCAGAAGCTCAAGTGCTCTATTGTACTCGTCTTCGGTTACGCCGCCTGATGTAGTAAGCGTACCGTCGGTCACTTTATGGTTCGTGCCATCTTTGTATTCAATGCCTGGGACAAACAGGTTCTCGTTATCGATAACCGATCCGCTCGGCAGGAAGTGACGCATTGGAATAAGCTCGGAACTTTGGTTCAGCAAATCTTCGCCGAAGTGGATCTGATTCGCCAGCGATGCGCCCACCAGATTGGCAACAGTAGGCAAGATATCTACTTGGCCGCCTACTTGATCAACTTCGCTTGGCTGAGTTACGCCCGGAACGTGCATAATAAGCGGGATGTTGAACATTTCGGTATGACCGTAATCTGTGCCAAGCATTTCTTTCATCAACGCTTTTTCGTCATCATCCAGCGAGTACAGCGGCAGACCTTGGTGGTCACCGTACATGAGGACGATGCTGTCATCCCACAGACCGCTTGATTTCAGACCGTCAATAAATTGACCAAGCGCATAGTCTGCGTAGTTTTGTGCTTTCAAATAACGGGTTACAAGGCTGTCGTCTTTGAACTCCGCAGGAAGTTCAATGCGGTATTTGGAAGTTGGAATGTTGTACGGATGATGCGCGCTCATCGAGATCACCATCGAATAGAACGGCTTATCCGCCTGATCCATCTTCACCAGCTCAGGAAGAGTTTTCTTGTACAACACTTCATCGGAAGCGCCAAACGCTACATGGTCTTCGTCGCCATAAAACGCTTGGTCGTAGAATTTATCCCAGCCGATTGCCGAATACAATTCTCTGCGGTTCCAGAAATCAACCGCGTTCGTATGGAACGTTGCGGTTGCATAACCGTTTGCCTTCATGACTTTCGGCAAGCTTGGCAATGCTTTGTCGACGTTAACGTCCGTTGCCGCTTTATGCTTCGGAACGTACAGCGACGTATTTACCACATATTCAGCGTCGGATGTTGTGCCTTGACCGACCATCGTATAGAAGTTTTTGTAATGCGCTGTTTCTTGCACCAGCTTGTTCATGTTAGGCGTAATTTCAACGCCGCCTACTTTCAGGCCAATCAGGAAATCCTGGTAAGATTCCATTTGAAGAATAATGACGTTTTTGCCTTTTGCGGCCCCGAAGTATTTCGGAGTTGTTGGCTCCGTAATGCCTTTGAGCTCATTGATTTTGGCTTGCGTAATTTCGCTCATCGGCGTGAGCGTCTCTTCTTCCATCATTTTGTCCACGAGATTGTACACTTCATAATCGAGCAAGCCCATTTCTTCGGCTTGTTTGTTCTCGTTCATGCTTGCGCGGTTTGGCAATACGTTCACTAAACATACCGTAATGGACAATGCAAATGCAGCCATCCACAGCTTGCTTTTTCTCGGGCGCAAATCCGCGGATTGGCGGGCTTTCCGGAATTTCGGAAGCAATAACACAACGGCAATCACGATAATATCAAGGAAAATAAGCATATAATAAGGATCCATCAGCGAGTAGGTGCTTTCCCCTACCTGCGTAACCTTGTCAGCTTGCGACAAGGCATCGGTCGTTACGATAATGCCGTAATACTTGTAATACATCAATATCGAGAAATAAAGCACGGTGAACATGAGGTTCACGATCAGGTAATAATACATTTTGCGCTTGCCTGCGAAATATTCAATCAAGCAAAATACGGCGAAGAAGAACGGAAGCTCTGTCAGAAGCGTCAGCCATGAGAATCCATTGCCGAACACGACGTCGCGGGCTACGATACTTTTGATCAACAGGATAATTGTGAAATAATAAAACCGTCTATTTAAAAATCTAGTTATTAAAGACACCCTAGTCATCACCTTTCATTTTGATCAAACAAAATAATCCCCGGCTTTCTCTTTGTCGCTCAAGGATTTTTCCAAAGATCTATTGTAAAATCCACATTTTCTTCCATGCACTTATAAACATCCGGTTCATTAAGCAACTGAATCCCGACGGATTTGCTCATAATCGCGTGCAAGCCTGTGGACAAGAATTGTCTCGATGCTATCCGGAAATTAAGATCGCGAATCTCGCCTCTCTCATGCCGGTCTTTCAGAAATTGTTCGAAGATGGCGCTCTGCTCGCGAAGCAGCGCCGTTAATTGCTCGGCTTCCTCGAAGCCCAGCAGGTCATTCTCGCGGAATAGAATCCGCATGAGATCCATATCCGCCGTAAACAGTTCGTACATCCGGCGCTTGATAGTAATCATCGCGTCCCGCAGCTCCAGATGTTCAATCACCCGGTGAAGCTGCTTGATTTCTTTCATACGGTGCTCGAAGCTCTCACGTAGCAACACCGCTATAATTTCGCGCTTGCCGCCCGGAAAATAATGATAAAGGATACCGTCGCCCATCCCGATCTGCCTCGTAATTTCTCGAACTGGGGTAGCATGGTATCCTTTTTCCGCAAACAATGACTTTGCTGCTTCTAGTATTCTCTCTCGCGTTTCTGCGGCTTGCTCTTTTCGGATGTTGCGAGTCATCTCCTCGCCACCTCCTTCAAAGATTGTTTACTAACTTCACTGAACGATCGCACAGCGAAATTTTAGCGCAAGGCCGAAGTGATGTCAATCGATCTGCCAAAACATCACAAAATCGCCTAAACTTTTCGTTTATCTTTAACGACGGCGCCCTTTTTTTGCTCATAAAACTCCTTGTATTCGACAAGCCCAATTTCGCAGCCAGGTCCGATCTCAACTTTGTTCCCTCTTACTATATCAGCAATTGTGTTTTCCAAATAGATATGATCTCCTTCCATAACTGAGACCAATAACCTAGCGCTGGAAGAAGGTTTAAAAAACAAACTGAGCGGATTAAGCAAACTCGCCCGCCGGATTCTAATGACGCCGCCGCCGATTTCGTTCGCTTTGCAGTCCCGGTATAAATGGATATTCAGCTTATCGGCGCTCAGCAGACCGCCAATCTCGAAAATTCCCCGTCCCGAGAATTCCTCGGCTTCGCAATCGCCTAACGTTTGCAGCATGCCTCTTAATCTGATCTGCTCGGCATAGATATGATCCTTCGCTTCAATTGTTCCAGAGATGCCTAACTCGCGGAGACGGGTAATGCCGCTTACGGACACGGTTCCCGATGTTTTTAACGAACCGCCTTGCAATCCGCCCTTAATATCGCAGGTACCTACTATGCTCATTTTCTCTCCGGCAATGGTGCCGTCCGCCGCTAGCGTGCCGATGCAGGTGAGCTTGTTGCATGTTGTATCGCCTACGATCTCGCCTTCGCCTACAATTTTGACCCGGTCATAAGAACCGCCCATTACGCTTGAGCTGCCGGTTATCGTTAAACTTCTTGCTTCTCGCTCTGCCACTCGATCATTCACTGGAATCGCCTCCGTTCCTGTTATCGCTTCACATGCCTGATGACCTTGGAGCTGTCATGCGCTTCGAAGCTTTGCTTGTATTCGACGCTGCCGATCGCGCAGCCTGGACCGATCTTCACCGTACCGCCCCGCACGATGTCCGCCGTTGTATACTCTAAGTACACGTTATCCCCTTCAATGACTCCGGCATTCAGTTTATTGCCGAACGGACCGGGAACGGATTGCAGCCATTTCCCGAGGATAGAGCCCCGCTGCTTGCGTACCTGTATGTCGCCGCCAACGATTTCTTGAATCTGACTGCTTCCTTGCAAGGTTAGATGAATCTCGCCCGCATTCAGCATCTCCATAACCATCCGGCCGTTTCCCTTGAACGATTCGGCTTCGCAATTCCCTTTCACCGTCGCCATGCCGTTCATCCGCAGCTTCTCGCTTGTAATCGAACCGTCTACGGTCAACTTGCCCTCCAGCGTGAATCGATTCGCCTGCAGGCTGCCGTGAATGCTCGCAATTCCGTTAATCGAAGCCAATGAGGCATTCAAGCTGCCCTGCACCTCGCCCCGTCCGTTAATAAGGAATTCATAACAGCGGACATCGCCTTCGAATTTGCCAATCCCTTCGATTTTGGCCGTATGGACATCGCCGCCGTAAGACTTGCCGATCCCCGTAATATTCAAATTTCGCGTATTTCCCATTCCGATTTACACCTCCGTCATATTGCCATTAGCTTTAATTTTAATTGCTCGATCATAACGGGCACATCCACTCGGAGGATGATCTTTACTCCGCTTTCGAAATGAATTTCGCCGCCGGTTGGCACCAATAGCAGAACGGAAACGCCCATTTTGCGCAGCAAAATCATATCGCATTGCTGTTCCTTGAACTTCTTGTAGTGCTCAAGGAATGTCGGCAGCATCGTTCGGCCTTCGTCCAAGCTGATCTCCCCCGACTGCAGGCAATGATCCAAAATGTAGACGCATAACGTTTGCTCGAACGTGTACCGTTCGGACTTTCCGATAAAAGCTTCGGCTGTTTTGACGGCATCTGTCGAAACAATGTTTCGTTCTATTAACTCCTTCATTGAGATCGAAATCGCCTTTGAAGCCGGAGAGAACATGTCTGCCAGCTCATCCAAGGATAAATCGTCCTTCATGTTTACGATTTTATCGATCCTGTCTAAGATCTTCTGCTTTGGAAAAAAGGTCTCCTGTCCCGTAAACGCCGACTTGCGGATAAACCATTCCTCCGGTAACAGGTTTTTCCGCTTCCACCGGTACAATTGTCCGTAGGATATGCCTGTAAGCTCCAGCAAATCCTTCTTGGATATTAATTCTTCCTCCATCATTTAACCCCCTTCGCTCACAGTATAACATAACATTGTTACGTTAGTACAACAAAAAGGAAGCCGCCCACAGAAATTAGGCTTCTGCAAGCGGCTTGATTTTAGTCTCTCCTACGCATACTAATTCTATAATCGGTTCTTAATGGCCGCCAGCATGATCAACATGCTTCACATGCTTGTGGTTCGCCAGAATGAACAACACGGACAGAATGACAAACCCCGCTCCCACATAAAAAGGCACATGCGGGTTGAACCATTCCGCGAGCTTGCCTGCGAAGTAAGGGGCAATGGCGCCGCCGATAAACCGCAGGAAGCTGTAAGCCGCCGATGCGGTAGAACGCTCAACCGGCGCGGCGTTCATGACCCCCGTCGTAATCAGGGTGTTATTGTTGCCAAGCAGCGCGCCGGCAAAGACAACGCTCGCGATAATAACCCATTGCGTATCGGTCCAGATGGCCATGGCAAGCAACGTGAGTCCAAACAACGTTAGCATGACCGCCATTGATTTGACCGTGCCGAATTTGCGCTGCAGCCATGGAGCCATAAAGACGGAAGTAACCGCCAGCAGAATGCCCCAGCCGAGGAATACATAACCGAGCTCATGGATGCCAAGGCCCATTACGAACGGCGCGTAAGCCATCAGCGTGAAGAAGCCGAAGTTATAGAAGCACGCCGTCAGGCCAAAGACAACAAGCGGACGATGGCGCAATGCCCGGAACGGGTCCAGAAGGGATGTTTTTTTCGCCGGTGCGGCAGCCGCTTTAGGAACTCCCGCCGCCTTCGGCATCATCAGAATAATCGCCAGGAAAGCGATAACCATAAGACCGGCCACGCCGATAAACGGCCCTCTCCAAGAGATGGAGCCAAGCTCGCCGCCTAGCAGCGGACCAACCGAAATCCCGATCCCAATCGCGGCTTCATATAGGATGATGGCTTTGGTCACGCCGCTATTGGACAAGGATACGATAGCCGTTAAGGCCGTTGCTACAAAAAACGCGTTGCCAAGGCCCCAGCCGGCCCGATAGCCGACCAGCGCCCAAATATCATTCGATAATCCGCCAAGCAGCGAGAATACCGCAATAATAACGACGCCTAGAAGAAGCGTCCATTTGATGCCAATCCGCGAAGTGACGACGCCGGTAATAAGCATCGCGACCGCCATGACGGCATTGTAACTCGTGAACAATAAGCTGACTTCACTTGCCGAAGCATGCATTTCCTCAGCGATCGCCTTCAGGATCGGGTCGACGAGACCAATCCCCATAAAGGCGATAATACCTGCGAAAAAGACGGCCCATACCGCGCGGGGCTGATTAAAAAAGCCGCCTTTTTGAATGGTTAATGGTTGATTGGCGCCAGTTGCCGCCGTTGTTTGAGATGAATTTGCCACGCTCATTCTCACTCCTGTATATATTTCTTTTTGGCTTCCGTAATTTTCTCTTTGAACTGGTTAATTTCCGACCGCATCGTTTTCATCTTCTCGAGCTTCAGATCGATCATCTCCAGCTGCTTATCTACGGTCAGCTCAAGTTCGTTGATTTTGTGCAGACGCTGCTGCCGGTCTTCTGTCTTGAAGATCTCTTCGCGCTGATTGACGAATTCCTCGCTCATCGTGATGTACGCCTGCAGCTCTTGCAGGGAGAACCCCAACACGTCGCGGGCCGTGATCAGCTTTTTCAGCCGCTCGACATGCTCGTCGGTATACAGACGGAAGCCCCCTTCGCTGCGTTCCGGCGGCGTCATAAGCCCCAGCTCCTCATAATATCGAAGCGTCCGTTTCGTTAGCCCTACCATGTTAGCAACATCTTCGATTTTGTATAAAATCTTCATCGCCTCTTTCCCTTTGCTCTCTGTTTTCTACGATACACCTAGTTTACATTAACGTCAACGTTAACTTTAGAAAATTGACAATCCTGGCGGCTTCTTCCTTCCGCTAATAAGATGTCCCTAACGCAAAGAACTCATTCCGCGCAACAAAAAGCCGGGGTTGTCATTGCAACAAGCGAGCGAGACGGCCCCGGCATTACCTATGTCTTATGGAATAAGAATGATTTTACCCGTGCTTTGGCGGCTTTCGAGCAGACGATGGGCATCCGCGCCTTCGGGCAGCGGAAACACGCGAGGCTGCTCTAGCTTCAGACTTCCGTCCCGCAGCCATCTAAACAGCTCATTTGCCCGTCGCAGCCGGTCTTCGCGGGTCGTAACATGATTCCACAAATCCCCGCCGGTTAACGTCTTCGACGTATCCATCAGCATGCGCGGATCCACAAAGGCCGGATCGCCGCCCGCCATGCCGTAGAACACAACCGTCCCCTTCGTCCGCACGGCCGCAAAGCTGTCCATGAGCGTGGCGCCAACAGAATCATACGCTACCGTTGCCCCTTCTCCGCCGGAAGACCAACTCTTCGCTTCTTGGGCCCAACGATCGCTATAGAGCAGTACTTCATCAGCCCCCGCCGTACGCGCAGCCTCCCGCTTCGCCTCCGATGAGACTAGCCCAAGCACGCGTGCGCCTTGCCGCTTCGCCAGCTGGACCAGCAGTTGACCCACTCCTCCGGCTGCCGCGTGAACAATGACCTCATCGCCATCACTTACCTTATAACTATCCCGCGTTAAATAATGCGCGGTCATGCCTTGCAGCAATAACCCCGCGGCCGTCTCGAACGGAATGTCGCCCGGAAGCGGAATCGCCTTCTCAACCGGTACCAGCACAAACTCCGCATTCGCATGCGGCACATCGCAAAAAGCGATACGGTCGCCCGGCTTCAAGCCGGCTGCATCCGCTGCCGCTTCCTCTACAACGCCTGCTCCTTCATAGCCCAATATGTATGGTGGTTGTCCGGCTAGATGATAATTGCCGCGCCTCCTGTACACATCGGCGTAATTCAGTCCGGCTGCCTTCATGCGCACCAATACATGTCCCGGCGCAAGCTCCGGCGATGGGATCTCCTTGTATATAAGCACCTCGGGCCCGCCAAACCGTTCAAATACTAAAGCTTTCATCTCGATGTCCTCCATCATGCGCAAGGCGCCCGCCTGAAGAAGGGGAGCGCCTGCCGGTTCTTCTTATATTGTGTGCCGGAATAGTTGTTGTTATCAGCTTCAGCTAAAGCCTACATCATCCTGAGTTCAAGCAACCTTCTCTTGCTCAGCTCAACAACCGTATTCAAAAGGGCTTCAATCTCCTCGAATTCACCCGCAACCAAATGGTCATAAATGCTTTGATTAAGCTTATTGGCTGAAAAATGCGGCGTATGCGGCGTCCGTTTGTAATTAATAATGGCAAACCGCATGGACTTGTCCTGCAGCGTATCCAGCATTTGAATGGCCACATGATTGCGCGAAGAAGCAATTAAGCAGCGTTGAAACAAATTCGCATGCTGCATGTATTGGAAATAGTCTTTTTCAGCCGTTGCAAGTAACTGCGCCTCCATATGATGCCTCATAGCTTCCAGATCGGGCATCTCTCCGGTTTCCCTTATGACTTTCAGCGCCATGACTTGGAAAGCAAGCTGAATTTCTATTATATCAATCATCTCTTTCAGATTGATCTCTTTAATGAAAATCCCCCGGTTCTGCATCGTAACGACATATCCTTGCGACTCCAGCTGCGACATAGCGGAGCGTACCGGCGTCCGGCTCATCCCGAGTTGTTCTGCGATTTCGACCTCGGAGAGCAGCGTTCCCGGCATAAACTCTCCCTGCAAAATTTGTTCTCTAATATAAGTATAGGCCTTCTGAATAAGCGACATAGAAAGCATCCTCTCCTGTTCTGTCCCTATTGTAGGCCAAGGATTTCACGTCTACAATACCTCAACAATTTTTTAACACAACGATGGATTTGAGGTAACCGGACGATAACAAAACACACGTATTATACAACCTGTATACAGGACATTGTCCAATATAGGGAGGAAAAAGAAACCATGAAAAAAGCTTTGCTAGTGATGACCCTGTTCGTAGTAGCCCTGACGATGCTCGCAGGCTGTTCCTCGAACAAAGACGGCGCGCCTAAGAAATTCGTTATCGCGTACCTGCCGGGCGAGAACTCCGATCAGGCACAGAAGATTAACAGCGACTTCGAAAAGAAACTATCCGAGAAGCTTGGCATCCCTGTTGAATCCTATAAAGCTAACAGCTACAACGCTGCCATTGAAGCCATGAAGAACGGCAAAGCCGACTACGCTTTGTTCGGCCCCTTCTCTTATATCGTTGCGGTTGACCGCGCGAATGTTGAACCTGTAGCCGAGATCTCCATCCCGGCAATGGCAAACGCGCCTGCATCCGTTATTCTCGTCAAGAAAGATTCGCCGATCCAAACGCTTGCCGACCTGAAAGGCAAAACCTTCGGTTTCGTCGATCCGGTATCCACAACGGGTCACTTGCTACCGAAATCGATCCTTGCCGAACAGCTTGGCCTTACTCCCGAAGAAATCGAAAAAGGCTTCTTCAAGGATGTTCAATTCGCAGGCGGCCACGACAAAGCGGTCCTTGGCCTGATCCGCGGACAATACGACGCGATTGGCACAGCCGCTATGATGCCAGCCATGCTTGAAGCAAAAGGCATTATCGAAAAAGATTCCTACCGCGTAATCGGACAATCGCAGTCTCTTCCGGGCACGGCAATCGGCATCCGCAAGGACCTGCCGGAAGATCTGAAAGCTACGGTGAAAGAGTTCCTGCTCTCTTATGACAACCCGGAATACCTCGAAGGCATCGTAGGCTCGAAAGACGCGAAATTCGTTGAAGCAAAAGACAGCGACTTCGACGGCCTGCGCGACATTGCGAAGAAACTGAATCTTAGCCCTGACGATCTGTTGAAATAATCCGTACGTACGAATGACCCGAATGGCGAAAGCTTATCCGAACCTTTCGCCATTCGGGATTAATGAAGGAGGCTTGTCTTCATGCAAACCGCAGCTGCGGTCAAGCAAAAAAAGCTGAAGCGAAATGTTTCCTACGCTTTATTTGCAGCCGCTGTCGTTTTCTCTCTCTGGTACATTCAATTCAGCTTTTCGGAGTTTATTAGCGGTATTCCGATCTTCCTGCACTTCTTGTTCACCGACTTCTTGCCGCCAAAGGCATCGGACTTGCCGTCTTATTTACAACCCGTGCTGGATACGCTCGCTTACGGCGTAGTGGCAACGGTGCTGGCTTCGATCATTGGACTTCTGTTTGGCTTCCTGATGGCCCGTCAAACAACTCCGCATCCTGCAATCCGGACGGTGCTTCGCGGTTTTATCTCGCTGCTGCGCAATATCCCGTTCCTTGTATGGGCGTCCATTCTTGTTGTTATCTTCGGCGTCGGCAGCATGCCCGGCATTTTCTCCTTGATTCTGTTCGGCAGCGGCTTCCTTGCCCGCGTCTATGCGGAAGCGATTGAGGAGATCGACAGTCATGCGACCGAAGCTTTGGATGCGATGGGGGCAGGTTATCTTCAAAAGATTAAACATGCCGTTATTCCCGCTTTTATTCCCGGCTTTATCTCCTGGACCTTGTTCATGTTTGAGCTCAGCATCCGGGCGTCCTCCATTCTTGGCCTTGTAGGCGCCGGCGGGATCGGTTCGCAGATCAAATTAACGATGGACCTGTTCCAATACAATCGGACCTCCACCGTGATCTGTATACTCATCGTGATGATCCTCGTCATTGAGTTCATGACGAAACGGATAAGGGAGCGATTAATTTGAAGAAAATCCGAATTGGACACAAATCGACGCAGCGTCAGCAGCGCTGGTTCGTTGGCCTGATGGTCATCTTGTTTTTCCCTTGCTTCTTCTACTTAAAGCTTGACCTTAATCAATTCAAAGACGGGCTGCATCAGATTCCGCATATCGCAAACATGATGATGCAGATGTCGTTTGATCAATTCCCGGATTTGATGGACGGCTTGCTCACTTCCTTAATCATTGCATTTCTAACCGTAGTCATTAGCGTCGTTATTTCGTTCTTCCTTGCTTTTGTCATTGCGACCAATACGGCACCCGTTCCGCTTCTGGCCAAAATTATTCGGGCAATCATCGTCATCATCCGGACGATTCCGGTAACGATCTGGGTCTTGCTCGCGGTTGCGAGCATTGGCTTTGGCTCGATGGCCGGCGTGCTTGGACTGATCTTCCCGACGGTCGCGTTCTTAACCCGTGTCTTCTCGGACCAGATCGACGAAGCCGGCAAAGACATTATTGAAGCCGTTAAAGCCGTCGGCGGCGGCTGGTGGAACCTTGTCTTCAACGGCGTTACGCCGCAGCTGATGACCGCTTTCCTGGCGAGCATCGCCTTTAACTTCGAAATTACCGTTGCAGAGACCGTCATTCTCGGGATCGTGGGTGCCGGGGGGATTGGCGTCCTGCTGCAGGAATATATAAGCTTCTATGATTTCAAGCCGCTTACGCTTGGCATTCTCATTGTATTTATTACGCTCTTCCTGCTCGAGATGACGACGAACTTGATTCGCTTGCGTCTGTCCGGACGCGGCCACAAATAAGGAGGTAGGGGCATGAAACCTATGCTACAAATCAACAGCTTGAAGAAACAATACGGCTCCAGCACGGTAGCCTTGAACGGCATTGATCTCGAGGTACATCCCAATGAATTCATCGCGGTAATCGGACCAAGCGGTGCCGGCAAATCCACTTTGCTCCGCTGCATTAACCGCCTGATTGATCCAACGGAAGGCTCTATTTCGTTCCAGGGTCAAGAAATTGTTGGGGCGGGCAAAAAACAACTGCGCCAAATCCGCTCCCAAATCGGGATGATCTTCCAGCATTACAATCTGGTAGACCGGCTCAGCGTACTCGAAAACGTCCTCCACGGACGTCTTGGCCAGATGAGCGCGTTTAACGGCGTATTCAGCCGTTATTCCGAAGCGGATAAGCTTGCGGCGATTGCCCTTCTGGAGAAGCTTGGCCTCGAGGAGCAAATCTATAAGCGAGCCGATGAATTGTCCGGCGGCCAGAAGCAGCGCGTTGGCATCTGCCGCGCTCTAGCGCAGAAACCTTCGCTTATTTTGGCCGACGAGCCGATCGCATCGCTTGATCCAAACTCCTCCAGAATCGTTATGGACTCGCTCCACGCGAACTGCATCGAGCAGGGCATCGCTTGTCTGGTCAACCTGCATCAGGTCGACGTGGCCAAGCGGTATGCTACCCGCATTGTGGGCATCAAGAGCGGCAAAGTCGTCTTCGACGGCAAGCCGGAGGAGCTTACCGATCGCATGACCCAACATATCTACGAAGGCAAAGAGCATCAAATGTTCCAGCAAGGCGTTCCCGTTGAACAAGCCGTATAATCCAATCCCAATTCCATTTGAAAGGTGAGACTATAATGACTACTACTGAACAATTCAATCGCATTATCCCCATGGAGAAAGTCTTGAACTTCCGCGATATGGGCGGCTACAAAACAACCGACGGACGCGAAGTAAAAGCTGGCCTAATCTTCCGTTCCGCTGATCTGTCCGCGATGACCGAGAAGGATATCGCTCTTTTGCAAGAGCTTGGCATTACGGCTATCTTCGACTACCGCGATGACCATGAAGCGCTGAAGCAGCCGGATCCGGTTATTCCGTCTATTAAGAACATTCGCGTATCGGCTATTAACGATCCTAATCTGACTTCCGCGGATTTCGAGAAAGACATGCTTAAACATCTGCGGGAAATGTCGGTTGAAACAATGGCTGCGATGTACGGAAAAATGCCGATTAACAGTCCTTCCTACAAAGCGCTGATGAAGCTGTTCGAAGAGCAGGAAGGCGCTGCATTCCTTCACCACTGCATGGGCGGCCGCGACCGTACGGGCGTGGGCGGCGCTTTGATTCTGACGACGCTTGGCGTAGACCGCCATACGATCATTGAAGACTACCTGATCTCCAACGTCACGCTTGCCCCGATGAACGAGCAAATGAAGGAGCGCATGAAGCCGCATCTTTCCGAGGAACAAATCGAGGAGTTAATGGAAAATATGCGCTTGCGCCAAGAGTTCCTGGACGCCGTGTTTAGCGCAATCGAAGAATCCTACGGTACTTTCGAAGCTTACCTCGAGCAGGAATTCGGCATTGACGCCGAGCGCCGCGCGAAGCTGCAAAGCTACTACCTGGCGTAAAATACAAAGCGGTGCAGGACTTTGTCCCTGCACCGCTTTGTATTTTAAGTTTTGGATTTGGACATCGCTACGCTACCATAACCCGTCGGATCATCGAAAGATTTTACAGCAAGGACTTTACCATTATCGCCAGTAGCTGTGATTTTGTAAGGAGCCGTTGATGAAGCAGGCAGTTCCGCATACCAAAGCCTTTGTCCGGGTTCATATTCCGTTATGCTTGCGGGGTAACTTCCGGCCTTTGTACCGCCAACCGTAACGTTAATCTTAGTAATGGAACTGTCTAAAATTAGACCATAAATAATCGGAAACGGTCCCGTTATTCCTTTGTACTTCGGCATACTCATGAAGCTAAAGGCTTCCTTCCGTTCAAACGGAGCAGATACTGCGTAACCCCCGCCCATGACCCATTTCCAGCCCATCCATGTTTTGTGCACGAATTCGATCCCGAGGTTCTCATCTTTTATCCCGTTTTGCTTATAAAATAAAAGGTCCCCGCCATGGAGCGACTCTTTATGGACAATTTGAAGATTGGACGAAGACCGAAACTTCTGGACGGCTTCCTCCGGCGTCTTCCCGATCGGGATTTGAATCGTCCCCTCAAGCCCTGCCGCGCGCGAATATCTCCAGTCGGCGATCCCGCCCGGCTTGTCGTAGGCATAGACCAGACCGGCAAACAATATAAGGCAAGCCAATAGGATGCTGACCCCTTTCAGCCATCTCGGAATCATTTTTTTGCGGGTATCCCCAATCATCATCTGCTTGAACCTCATTTTTCTCTAGAAATGGAATTTCAAATATATCCCAAATTTGCAAAGATGTAAATGAGGCTTTACTCCTTACAATATAAAAAGCACGGCAATCCACGAAGCCAATACTGGCATAACGATAAGCCGGCCTCCTCCTAAGAGAAATTTATTGATATTGCGATGCAATCCGTTCCAAATATTCCTCAATCGGCAGCGATTGTCTCATTTCCGTCAGTTGATGGGCAGCGTCGCCCACCAGCGTGCGGAACTGCTTGCTCTCCCCTAGCGCAAGCCGGGCAATCGCATCAACAATCGTTTGCGGTTCATCCAACTGGCTTTGCGGACTGCTGGCCATCATCGTTTGGACCTTTGCCGTAATCTCGTTGTAATCCGTAATCTCTTCGCTTTGGCCCCAGACGATTTTGTCCACAAAGTTATTGCCCGACGAACCGCCCTGCTCCACCAGTCTCAGTTCAATGCCAAGCGGCTTCAGCTCGTAATACAATCCTTCGATTAACCCTTCCAGAGCAAACTTGGACATATTGTATAGGGAGCCCGTCGGAACAGCCGTCGTCACGCCCATAAACGAGCTAATCGTAATAAACATACCCGACTTTTTCGCGCGAAAATGCGGCAGCACCGCACGGATGACGTTAATCGGACCCCGCACGTTTACGCCAAACTGCCAGTCGATCGTCTCCTCCTTCGCCAGCTCCAAGGCACCGTAAGCGCCTACCCCCGCATTGTTCACGACGACATCAATCTGGCCAAAAGCTTCGATGGCATCCGCCACTGCAGCACGAACCTGCTCCACATCCGTTACATCCAGCTTAAACAGCTTAATGTTGCTATATTGCGTCAGCTCCGTCTCCTTCTCCGGCGTCCGCATCGTTGCCGCTACATTCCATCCGAGCTTGGCGAAATGAATCGCCGTCAGCTTGCCTAATCCGCTGCTTGTTCCTGTAATGAAAACCGTTTTATTCATTATGATTTCTCTCCTTTATTTCTTGCATAGATTAGACCGAACGTTCATTCTAATGAAGGTGGAGGTTGGCCCTTTACGGACCGGTTTAACATGAAAATATACGATATCACTTTAGCCCCGGCTCGCTCCTTGCCAGCATACCTCAATGGCTTCCCTTATACCGGCATCGGTTAAATCCGAGTTGCCCTGTAAATAGCTTTTGACCATATAGACCATAGAGCCGTAATGCATCTGCACGAGCAGCTTCGGATCCATCGCTCTGAACAGCTTCTGCTCCATCGCTTCCGCGTAAAGCTTGTTCATTGGCGCGCACCAGCCGCCGTTGTACGCTTTCTGCTTCACATCTTCGTAAATGTACGGCGAGAAGGAATACTGCTCAATGAACTGGAAGCCTTCCGGATATTGGCGGCTGATCTCGATCACTCTCTCCCAACCCCGCGTGAAGCGCTCGCGGATCGTCCCTTCCCGGTTCAGCCCTTCCTGCACGAACTGGCCGTTATACGTAACGATAGCCGTATACAGTTCATTAATGATCTCTTCTTTACTGCTGAAATAATGATAAATGCTGCCCGTGGATACTTTGGATTCCTTCGCGATCAGCGCCATCGAAGTCGCTTGAAGCTCCTTGCGGATTATGATCGAGAGCGTCGTTTCCAGCACGGCCTTTTGCACTTTGTTGTAAGATTCAAACACGTTAACGACTTCCTCCAACTCATTAAGATTCATTAGATAGAACGTTCATTCTAATGCAATTATGTAACTTGCGGCCTCCGCTGTCAACTGGTAAGGAATAGTCTGCCCGCAGTTGCCGGTCATATTCTTGCTACCGTTACAAAAAAGGCCTTAACGATGCGGCGTATCGTTAAGACCTCCCCTATCAGCCGATTCCTGCTCTTTCGGCGACTTTCACCGCTTGCGAGCGGCGAGCTAAGCCGTGCCGTAAGCCGACTGCAGGCGGGCGGCGACTTTCTCCTTCTCGCGGATCCATTCCTCCACGAAGGAGTTGCCGTTCCTGCGGTTAAACGCCTGGACAAGGCGGCTAATCTCCTGATCCAGCCAGCCCAGCGTGACAAGCTCGGACTCGGCGAGTTTTTTGCGGCGTCTGGTTCTGCTCCATTCCTTCAGGAAGATGCGGACGGACACGAAATACTGCAGCCGATCCCAACCCAGCTTGCTGCCGAGCCCAAGCCCGACCGTCTGCTCATAGAGCTTGACGGCCTTTGGCATATCCGTCACGGTGAAGAACTGGAGGAACGTCCCGTACTCTTCGAGATACGACGGACCTTTGATGAAGCGGTAAGCTTTTTTCGCGGTTTCCGTCGCCCGGTCGTATTCCCCAAGCTTCAGCAAAGGGAGCATCATCTCGCTGTACGTGTTCTGAGGAACGGAACGGCAGGACATCTTGCCTTCCAGAATCGGCCGCAGCGACTGAAGGCCTTTCTTATGATGCCCAATCGCAAAATGGTAGCTGCCGAACATGTTCTGCTCGCAAGCGCTGCAGTCGGACAAGGAATCCCGCTTCGCCGCTCTCCAGCTCTTGTAGCATTCCGCCGCTTCCGCCATCTTGCCCTGCCACAGCATAAAGTTCAATCGCTTCTGATAATAGACCCGGAGGCTGTACCCGTAAGTATGGCATTTCTCCTTGAAATCCTCAAAAACCCGCTCGATCTGCTCCAAGCTTAACTCGGGAAGTCGCCAAACATACCCCAGCACCCATTTGTAATGCCACATGATATAGAAATTCGAATAATTGCCGGGATTGTCCTCGAACTTCTTCAAGCACCAGGAGAAAGATACAAGCATCCGCTCCGGACAGCCGCATTCCGGCGCCGCATTGGAGTAGTCCATCCTTGCCTGATAGGCTTCCTCCTCCGTCATGTACCGATCGGCTACCCGAATCATCTCTTCAAGGACGGCAAGCTTCTGCTTGCCATCCGGCATCGACCATGTTGACCGCCTCAGCTCTTGGAATCGGGTATTCATCGGCTAGCCTCGGCATTCCGGTCAAGGCCCATATTCATAAACTCCAGCAAGGAATCGTTCATTAGCCGCAGCTCGTGGCCGCTAAGCGGATGGTTCCCCATGAGGAGCGCTTGCGTATACAGCAGCTCGATGCAAGTACGCTGCAGCTTGGCATCCCCCGAAGCAATCGCTTTGCGGACAATCGGGTTGTTGTAATTGAAGCATAGCCGCGCATACGGCTTTTCGTACAATTCATCCTTAATGACGTGTACGACTTCCGCAAACAGCGGATTCGCTTCTTTTTCGCTTTCCTCCATCATCTTGAAGAAGTTCACTTCCTGATTGATGTTGAAGAGGACCGGAATGTCGGCGGGTTCAAACCATTTGATCAACGTTTGACATTGATAGTTCGCCAGCAGTTGGTCCGACAGCATCAGAAACGGCTGCACCTCGTCGCGCTCGCTTTGCTTAAGCGATTCGAAGCGGCTCGAGAAGCTGAGAATATCGAGCACGCTCACTTGAACGTTCTCGTCAACGGTTGGCAGCTTGCGGACCAGATCCAGATCATGCACGTAACCGCCGTTAATGACCATCATACCCTGGGCTTTGGCTACGCGGGCTACCTGCCGGAATTCGTCAAACGTGGACGTGACCATAATCGTCTTGTGCTCCCGCAATATATCGCCCATCTTCATATCGCCATAAGAAGTCTCAAAGCTCAAATGCCGGATAAACAGCTCGTATAGCTCTTCATCCTCGGCTGCCATCGTCTTGAGCGAGGCATAATGAATAATCACCATGCGATGGAACAAATCCGGATTGGCCGAAGCCAAATCCATCAGATATTGCTTAATGCAAGCGCCAAGCTCATCGCGCACCAGGTAGAACAAGTCATTCTCCTGGAAAGATTCGCGCGAGGCGGTTGGCCGCAGACTGTTTGTATTAATGATGCCGTTCACGAAAAAAGCCCAGGAAGGCAATATATTCGTCATTTTGTCCGAGAGCAGCACCCGCTTCAAATACACCTTATGACGCTTCTCTTCTTGCAAGCTCACGGCATAAGGCAAAATATAGGCTATCCCCTCTACTTCGCCAATAAGCGATTTGAGAGGGATAATATCCATCGGTTTGTCGTATTCGCTGTCCTCGATATAGGCAATCGCTTCCGGCTTATCCATGCGCCATGGAGGCGTAGAATCGTTAATCAGACGGCTATCCTTGTCTTCCGTCAATACGATCGGCGTCTCCAAATATTTGCCGTAGCGCTCCAGCAGCTCGTACATTTTGTACCATTCGGCGTATTCCTCGTATTCGGGCTTCATCTTCAGGAAGACGGTTGTCCCAATCGGAACGGTTCTCTGCAGCTTATTGATGACATAAGTACCGTCCGGCTTGCCCCGCCATTCGAGCGAATCGCCTTCCAGGGCGGAACGGGTGATCAGAACAATCTCGTCGCTCATCACAAAGCAGGAGAGCAAGCCCACTCCGAACTGGCCGATGAAATCATCCGCCGAATCCTGGTCGGCTTGCTTCGTCGTGCTGCCGATGCGCGCCAGAAATTGCTCGATCTCCGTTTGCGTGAGGCCGATGCCATTATCCATGAACGAGATCGTGTGCGAAGACGGGAACAGCTCCACCGATACCTTCCCTTCCGTTTGATGGCCCAGTCTTTTCCTTGCCGTGACGGCATCCACCCCGTTCTGAAGCAGCTCGCGGACGAACACGCCCGGATCGGAGTACAAATGATTGGACAACAGATCGATTATGCCTTGCAGATTCACTTGAAAATTCAAATTCATGTTATTCAAGCTCTCACCTCATACTTCAAATCTATATTTCTCTTATCCTATAATCTAACAGTACAGTAAGAATATCGTCCGGAACAAGGTTACTTATGAGTATGAAAAAAACTCTACCGAGGCCTCTCGAAGATGTGCGACCGCGATTAGCGTAGCTTTTTGGTAAAAAAAGAAGCGCGGCATATGCGCGCTTTACGAAAATTTTATTTAGACATAAGACGTGACGATAACTCCGTCGTAGTTGTTTCCGGAGATGTCGTATTGCTGGCCTTTTGGTACTTGGACGGTTGCGCTGCTTCCTACCATCGGATAATAGGCGACGGTATATTGTATGCCGCCGGTCTTGATCGACATCGCTTTTGCCATTTTCAGCTTGTCCAAATATTGCTCCAGCGTCAGGTCTTCATGATACATAATCGCGCTATGCGCCTTCCCGACGTAACGGAAATGCCAAGGCTCGTATTGAATGCCCGTAATCTCTTCTTTTCCTTTCGGATAACGAAGGATAAAGCCATATTCCCACGCGTGTTTCTTCAGCCATTTGCCTTCTTCGGCATCGTCCATCTTCGCTTCGGTCGAACCGATATCCAGCGATAACCCAAGATTATGCTCGCTATGGTAAGCAGGAAGCGCGTAGTCATGTCCCATGTCGCGGTACAACTGGTCTTGCTTAGCCGCGTCGCGGTAACCGCTATTGATAAGAAAATGCTCCACACCGTCTTGCTTCGCCCCCTTCACCATCTCGCCAAAATCCTTCGCTACCGATTCGGACAGCTGAATCGCAGGATCGAGCAGGCCAAAGCCTTGCACCAGATCCTGACGGTCGGATAAAGAGACAATATCGGAACGAATACCCTCCGGATGCAGAGCATGGTCGTTATTCACAAGGAGCAGGTCCCCCTGATGAACCTGCTCCTTGCCAACGGTGATCACCTGACTGTCTTCGGTCGGCAGCGACCCGTTTTCTATATTAACCTTGTCTTCCCCGGCGCTTTTCACATTAAGCTGCGAGATCCCGTAACTTAACAGGATAACAAGGATAAACGCAAAAACCCACTTCCTCATGGTCCAATCCCCTTTGCTTGTTCATGCAACTAAGGATACGGAACATTGTTTAAAAAGAAGTGGGGAAAAAGTTAAAGTTTTTCTTAAATCGGCAGTCTGACGGTAAATACGGTCCGAATCGTGCTGCTCTCGGCCGTAATCGTGCCTTGATGCTGCTCGACGATATTTTTGACGATAAATAGTCCCAGCCCCGTGCTTCCTTCCGGAGATCTCGCACGGTCGCCGGTGTAGAACATATCGAACAAATGCGGCAGATCCTCGGGCTTAATCGAATCGCCGTAGTTGATGACTTCCAGAACCGCTTCGCCGTTCTCCACCCGGCCTTTAATATCGACATACTCGCCATCCTGGCCGTAACGGGCGGCATTCGTAAGCAGATTCTCGAATACCCGCGCCAATAACTCGCCGTCCGCCTCCATCATGAGATGCGGAGGAAGGTCCATTCTTGCCGTTAGGCGGCTCTTCACAAACAGAGGGTACAGCTCTTCGCTCAGCTGCATAAGCAGCTCGGCCAAGTCGATCTGCTTCTTGTCCAGCGTCAGCATGCCGTAGTTCATCCGGGTCAATTCAAACAATTCGTCCACGAGCCGTTCGAGGCGCTGGGATTTGTTGAAAGCAATGGCGGCAAAATGCCGGGTCTGTTCAAGCGACAGCTGCTCGTCGCGCAAGATGAAGTCGAGATAACCAAGTATAGAAGTAAGCGGGGTACGCAGATCATGCGCCAGATTAAGAACCAGCTGATCTTTGCTGCTCTCGGCGAAATCTCCCCGCTCCACCGCCTTCTGAAGCATGTCGCCCGCCAGATTCAAGTCGCTTGCGATTACGCCAAACTCGTCATCCGAAGGAACCTGTACCCGGCCCGTGAAATCTCCCTTGGCAAGCCGATGGATCCCGATCGATATCTCCTTGAAATACGAGACATATGGCTTCGTGAACAAATAAAAGAAAACAAAGGATAACGGCAGGAAAAAAATCAGGAAGAAGTTCAAATCGCCAATGTCATTCAGCCAGCTCCGGGCTTGAACGATGGGATCATTCGCATAACGGATCTTTTGGTTATAGTACGACTGCAAGAGCCGGTAGAGCAGATAGGTAACGGCGCCGGAGATGAGCAGGCTCATGACGAACAGCTCGACCATCCGGGTACGAAAGCTTCGTATTTTACCCTTGAAAGGCATAACCGACCCCCCAGACGGTTTTGATCCACTGCTGATGCTGCTTGTCCTCGCCAAGCTTCTTGCGAAGCGTGCGGATATGAACCATCACCGTATTGCCGCCGCTCTCATAATAGGCCTCGCCCCACACCTGCTGAAAAATATGCTCCGCGCTAAATACCTTCTTCGGGTGGCTGGCGAGAAGATGGAGGATATCGAACTCTTTGGGCGTCAGCTCAATCCGCTCATCGTACAAGGTAACCGTGCGTTGTTCCTGGTCAATCGTTAATCCGCCCGAGACCACGGTTGTAAGAGGCGCGGCCGATACCGGCTGATTCAGCTGCTTGAAGCGGCGAAGCTGGGCATTGACTCTGGCAAGCAGCTCCATAGGGTTAAACGGTTTGGTCATATAATCGTCGGCACCCATGACGAGGCCTGTTATTTTATCGAAGTCGGACGTCTTGGCGCTTAAAAAAATAATCGGCATCCGGTGCTGCTGCTCCCGAATGATTCGAATCGCTTCATGACCGTCCATATGCGGCATCATAATGTCGAGAATAACCAGATCAACCGCATTCGCCTGCACAAGGCGGACTGCTTCTCTTCCGTCCGATGCCTTCAGCAGACGGTAGCCCTCCCTGCCCAGATGGAGCGCAATCAGCTCGGCAATATCCGGATCATCCTCCGCAATCAAGATTAACGCTTGCTGCATCGCCATTGCATTCACTCATTTCTTGTCCTTTTCTTGTTAATTCCAACTCTTATTGTAACCTCTGGAACGGTTGTTACACAAAAAAAGCCGTCCCCGCGGAGGGGACGACTCTATTTAAGCTACGGCCGCAGGTTGTGCCGCTGCCGCTTTTCCTTTTTTGACGCCTGCGCCAAGCAGCAGAACCAGGCAACCCCCGGCAATGCTCCACAATACGGTAGCGTTCGTGCTGACGGCGTCCATGCCGCCGAAGTACATAATCTCGCGAAGTCCGCCGGATACGAATCGGAGAGGCGTCCACGAATACAGCAGGTTATGCGTTGTATCCGACAGGAACTCTACCGGCATGTTCAGGATCGGCATCGAGAAGAACATGAGCAGAACCAGAATCGCCATCGCCGGGATGCCAATCCAGTTCAGGAGCATCGACTGCAGCAGGTAGAATACCGTGCCGCCAAGCCACAGGAAGAGCCAAGCATCCACCGCGTTCGCCAGTTCCATGCCGTACCAAGAGCTGGCCATCCAGATCAGGAAGCCGGATGCGGCGCCTACCAGAATAATGCCGATGACCGGCTGGAGCAGATGGGTCGCCCATTTGCGTCCGCCTGTTTTTTTGGCGTTGGTGCTCGCCAGGAACAAGATCATCGCGCTTACGAGGCTGCCCATCCACATAATTTGCGTTAACATGCCCGGCGCATTGCCGCTTGCGTTGTTCACGCCAACCGGATGAACGGTTTCCTCTTGTATTTGAATCGGAGACAACAACGCCGCAGCAGTTCCGACAGGGATTTGATCCGCGCGCTGGGACATCTGGTCAAGAGCCGATTTCGACAGTTCAAGCGATACCATCTTCATCACTTGGCCAAGCCCCTGCTTCACAACCGTTGCCGCTTGCGTGTTCATGCCTTCATTGTTAATAATTTGGACTGTCGCCGGTGTAGGATTAGGTCCGCTCAAGGACATAACACCCGCACTCAAATCTTTCGGCAGTACTAATACGCCGTAATAATCACGCGAATCGAGACCCTTGCGGGCTTCTTCTTCGGAGCTCACAATCGTCCAGCTGATTGGCAGCTGCGTATTCGAAGTAAGCTGCTGCTTGATCATTTCTCCAACAGCCAGCTTGTCGCCGGTCGGCAGATCTACCGGCTCGTCAAGCACAACCAGTGCCACCGGTACATGATTAGGTTTTGTCCCGAGGACGGAACCCATCATCGCAAGGCCAAACACGGCGAGTACTACAATAACGATGAGAATCCCAATCCATAATATTTTTTGTTTAAAAATAGCCATTTCTACTCCATCTCCTATCTCTATATATAAATGAACATCGTGTTGATTAACGACCACGCTGTTAATTATAATAAGAGACATAGATGCAATACAATAATCATTCCTCGCCGCATTGTTCATTACTCATCACATTAGCGATGTGGTGTTCATTAACATAGAAATTCGAAAAGGAGATTACGTTATGTCCGAAAAAATAGACCGGAGAAAAGCAAAAACGAAACAGCAGATTTATGAATCGCTTATGGTTCTTATTGCAGAAAAGGGCGTGGAGCATGTGAACGTAACCGACATTACGAATCATGCCAATCTGAACCGGGGGACGTTCTATCTGCATTACAAGGATGTCCCCGATATGCTGCAGCAATTGCAAGACCATGTATTCAACAGCATCGAGCAATATGTGAAGCAACTGGATTTCCGCAAGGCCATGGAATATGGGGATCGCCGGGAGCCTTATCCGCTAGGCGTTCAAATCTTCAAAGAGTTCGCCAAACACGCGGATTTCTTGAAAGTGATGTTTGGGCCCAAAGGAGACCTCGCCTACGCTCTGCAATTCCGCAAGCTGATGGCTCAGCATATTTACCAGAAGATTGACATGGCAAGAGCCGGCCATTTGAACATCCGCCAGGACTACGTTGTCGCGTATATGACCTCGGCGCATTTCGGCATGTTAATGCATTGGATTGAATGCGATCTGGATCAAACGCCAGAGCAGATGTCGATCATTATGCTAAATATCGTGAACTATGGACCGTTAGTTTCCTTTGGACTCAAAGAGATGCCGCCGATTAAGCAATAAACGTCAACAAAGAGCCTTCACTCCGCGTGAAGGCTCTTCTATTATCGCTCATATTCGGTGTACCACTTCGGCGCCAGACGATCGAAGCCGTCATGGTCATCCCATACTTTTTGAACCCTTCCAAGCATGCCCTCCAGCTCCTCCGGACGAACGCGAACGATCCAAACGATCGACGACAGAATCGTCATCGCAATGTACAGCGCATATAACGCCCAGAAAGAATCCTCGATCAAAGCGCCCTCGTAATAACCGTCAATCTGTCCAACCGCAAACGGAATGCTGGCCTCAACGCTGAAGAAACCCGCCTTCAGAAACTCATGCACGGGGTCTCCCCAGTCGAACCGGTTCACGTCAATGACGCCAGCAAGCCTGCCATTCTTCACAATCAAATTGCCGGTATGGAAATCATCATGCTGCAGCAGGTTCGGACGGCCTTTCAGAAGCCCCATGTTTCCTTCAATAAAAGAAAATAGCTTGTCCGCAAACGTTATCGCAATGCCGCTTTGCTCATAACCCGCTTGATACCGCCTGTATTTGGCGATAAGTCTGCTCTCCCAAGAATCGATCTCGGCCGGCGCTTTAATTCGATGTATTTTGCGTAACTCCGCTCCTGCTTGCCGCCCGATCTCGTATTGCACTTCCCGGCTTAAGCGGGGCAGCTCGTCTATCGCATCTACGCCGTCGATGTAAGATAACAACATATAGCCCCGTTCCAATTCCTCCAGCGTTCCCATCGCAATCGGCTTCGAACTGCATACATGCTGCTCTTGCAGCCACTCAAGCACCTGGAATTCCTCGTGTTTTCTCGCTTCCTCGTCCAGCGCATAGGTTCTAAGCAGATACAGAGGCTGCCCGCCTTGATCATACGCGATATACTTGCTGTCGCTGGAGTACCCTTTATGTATAAGCTCCAGCTTGCTTGCATCCTTCAGTTCAGGTATAGCCAAGAGCAAATCATCCATGATCTCTTCTCCTTCCGGCAAAAACGAAACGTATTCCTCCGCATGATCGCGGATAACAACAGATACGCGTTTGATTGGGAAATGTTGCTGTGCAATTCTCGGCAGCATTACGCCTTTGTAGTGACATGGAACCGCCGGGCTTGGCGAACAATAGTGGATATGGCTTTGTTTCGTGAAAGAAATTCGCTTACTATAATTGAGAAACTCATAAAAAATTAGTACACTAGAGAAAATGAAGGAGGCGGACTTATATGACCGAATCGGCATCACATTTTGAGCTTGGCATTAGCACTTTTCTTGAAGCAAAACCTTATCCGGGCATGGGCGGGGCATACAGCCACGCCGAGCGGATCCGCAACAGCGTAGAAGAAATGACGCTGGCCGATCAGGTCGGCCTTGACGTATACGGAATCGGAGAGCATCACCGGCAGGATTACGCGGCGAGCGCACCGCATGTGATTCTGGCGGCAGGCGCCGCAACGACCAAAAACATTCGCCTGACTAGCGCCGTTACCGTATTGTCCTCGGATGATCCGGTACGCGTCTACCAAGGGTTCTCCACCGTTGACGCGGTTTCGAATGGCCGTGCAGAAATCATGGCGGGCAGAGGTTCGTTTATCGAATCGTTCCCGCTGTTTGGCTACAGCTTGGAAGATTATGATGAACTATTCGACGAGAAGCTGGAGCTGCTGCTCCAAATTACGAAAGAAGAAAAAGTGACTTGGCAGGGCAATCACCGCGCGGCTATCGATAACCAAGCCATCTACCCGCGCGCCGTGCAGGACCCGCTCCCGGTCTGGATTGCGACAGGCGGCAACCCGCAATCGGCTATTCGCGCAGGCGTGCTTGGCCTTCCGGTCTGCTTTGCGATTATCGGTGGCATGCCTGAGCGGTTCGCGCCGCTTGTTGAGCTGTACAAGGAAGCTTACAACCGCGCCGGGCATGATCCGAAAAAAATGCAGATCGCGACGCATTCGCATGGATTCATCAGCGACACGGAAGTACGGGCAACCGAACTCTTCTATCCTGCCCAGCAGGCGATGATGAACGTCATCGGCCGTGAACGCGGCTGGCCGCCGTACACGTTTGAAGCGTTTGACGCGGCGCGCAGCATGCGCGGTGCGCTGTACGTCGGCGAAGCCGAATATGTAGCGGAGAAAATCATTCTTCTGCATAAAAACCTCGGCCTCACCCGCTTCTTCCTGCATGTCGATACAAGCGCGATTCCGCATAAGGATATGATGCGCGCCATCGAGCTGCTCGGCACCAAAGTAGCCCCAATCGTCCGCAAGGAAATCGCTGCTTCTACAGCTAAATAAAAATGTTTTGAATGTTAGTGCGGGCCATCCGGTGGTCCGCACTTCTTGGTATAGGAACAGCGTTAAGCCTCGCTCACAGACTCTCCAGCTGCCGGTCAATATAGGATAGCAGCCATTCCTGCTCGCCGGGTATTCTCTCGCGCAGCCTTGCCGCGGCAACCGGCAGCCGCCAGCGGTTGATGGCTTCCCTCTCCGCTCCCGTCAGTCTGCAATATTCCGCTAAGTACGTCTCGCTCAGTTGTTGGCCGATTTCGTGGCTGATCGATAATGGGGGCATGGAAATAAACGGCGACAGAAACATCATCGATGTTCTAGCCACGTCGCATAGCGGATCACCCGTATTGGCATCCATCCAATCAATGGCCGTCAGCCGTCCTTCCGACTGAAGCACATTATCCGGATGCAGGTCACCGTGACAGACGGATTCGCCTTCCGGCAGACGCCCAAGCTGCTCTAGAACCGGTTCCACCCGGTCGCCCAGAAACGGAGCGGACTGCCGAACAAACATCGCCATCCGGTCTTTCTGCTTCGGCAGCCCAGATGTCCTGCAGCGATGAATATCGGCATGCAGCCGCGCCAGCTGTACGAGCCATGTCTCAGCCTGATCCAAATCCTTCAGCATGGACGCAAGAAGCGAGCTGCCCGCTATTTCCTCATATATAAGCCCGCATCGGCCTTCAACCTCTACCTGCCCGAACACCTCCGGAGCAGGCACCCCGGCCTGATGCACGGCTCTGCCGATCTTCTCCTCGTAATAAACCCAATCCTTCGGAATGTGGCCATAATAAAGCTTTACGACCCGCCCCTCGTCCCATTCATAGACTTCAGCAGTCATCCCTTGTCCAATCCTGTTCCTAAGCGCCAATACGTCTCCCCCTTGCTTACATACTGTGGCCGCGCTTCTCCAAATGTTTGGCCGTGTTGCTCGTTGGCACGTCTTTCTCATCCTTCAACGTTCCGAAGAGGACATCCACTAACGGAGTCGAAACGCCGTACCAGTAATTCTCGTTCTTGAAATGATGGAGAAGATGCATGCGTTTATTCCATTTCCAGAACTTCGTCTTCGGCTGAATCGGCCGATGCGCCACATAATGCTTCCACTCATAGATGAGCAGCATTGCAACAAGGCCCGCCGCGAACGCAAACGTTGCGCCTAGCGACCCAACAAGCAAATAGAACAATATCGCGAAGAAACCAAGGTTCGGAAGGCTGTACCATACCGGCAGGAACAGCAGCTTCAAATCATGCGGGTCGGTATGGTGATCGTAATGGAGACGCCTGAGCAATTTGAGAAACAGCGGATTGGTAGGCGCCTTCAGATGGAAGAAGAACCGGTGAGTCAAATATTCGCTTAGCATAAATCCAACAAGACCGGCCATGAACAATATCAGGCTGAGCCAGGACATGGTTTCTGCAACAGCCCCAACCAATAGTCCGATCCATACGACCGTCATGATGAGAATATCCGCGTGTAAAAAGTAGTCGCGATAAAGCCCTTTTTTGGCCACTTGCAATCCCGTCCTCTTCGCTAAAAGTATGTAAGCCCTTACTTCTATCTTACCAGTAATTTTACAAAAAATGTTCTTGCTTATATGCCCGCGAAGCGAAATAATTAGGGATATTCAGCATGAAAGCATAGCAGAAAGGTTGGCTTTAAAGACATGGAAGTCTCGCAACAATTCAACAAGCAAGCTATGAAAGGGCAAGCCTCCAAAGAGCCCTTCCCGATCTCGGTCCTGTCCCTTACCGTCGGCGCCTTTGCAATCGGCATGACGGAATTCGTCATTATGGGCATTCTCCCGAATGTCGCCAGCGATTTGAACGTCAGCATCTCGGCAGCCGGTCAGTTGATTACGATGTATGCTCTCGGCGTAGCCATTGGCGCTCCGATTATGACCATACTAACGAGCCGCATCCCGCAGAAGAAGCTGCTCTGCATTCTAATGTTGCTCTTTATCCTCGGCAACGGGCTGTCGGTCGTAGCACCGAACTATTCCGTTCTGATGATCGCCCGGATCATTACGGCTTTGACTCACGGCACCTTCTTTGGCGTCGGCGCTGTCATAGCGTCCAAGCTCGTTAGAGCCGATAAGCAAGCCGGCGCAGTGTCGATTATGATGGCGGGTCTTACGATCGCCAATATAATCGGGGTGCCGATCGGCACGTATATCGGCCAGAATTGGGGCTGGCGCGCTTCCTTTGGCGCGATCGCAGTCATGGGCGTTCTTGCTCTGATCGGAATCCTTATCTTTATTCCTAAGCTTAAATTAAGCAAGCAAGTCAGCGTCATGACGCAATTATCCGCAATCATAAGACCAAAGCTGCTTGTCTATCTGCTTATCGCGGCGCTCGGCAACGCCGGTCTGTTCGCCGTATTCACCTACATTACGCCGCTCCTAACGGATATCACCGGCTTTGCGGAGCATAACGTCACTTGGATTCTGATTCTGTTTGGCATTGGCGTTACGATCGGCAATATTGTCGGCGGCAAGCTCGCCGACTGGAAGCTGATGCCTTCCATTCTAGGTCTCTATTTGACCATTGCGGTTGTTCTGACGATCTTCACGTTCACCGTTCATAACGAGATTGCAGCCGTCATTACGATCTTCCTGTGGGGAGCAGCCTCCTTCGCGGTATTCCCGGGACTGCAGGTGCGAATCATGAGCCTGGCGCAAGCAGCGCCCGCTCTCGCTTCAACGTCCAGCCATTCGGCCGGCAATCTGGGCAACGCCTCCGGCGCTTTCATCGGCGGCTGGGTCATCACTCACCTTTCGCTTGGCGCGTTGCCATGGGTTGGCGCCATTCTGGTCGGTCTGGCACTCCTGCTTGGCCTTCTCAGCTATCGCAGCGAATCATAAGGAATACGAAACGTTCAGCTAACGTTCAGGCTCTGTTCATCCTCCGTTCATGTTCGAAACCGATATCTTCCTTGAAGGGAGTGAACAAGGATGAACATTTCATCGGTATCGCAAACGCAAAGCGCATCGTACACTTCGCAGAGCAGCGCTTCGGACACGTCATCGCTCGAGAAACAGCTGGAGAACCTCGAGAAGCAACTGAAAGAAGTGACGCAAAGCAAAGACGACGCGAAGACTAAAGAGACAAAAACCCAGCAGCTGCAGCAGCAGATTCAGCAAATTCAGCTGCAAATTGCCCAGAAGAAATCGCAAACGGATAATCAGGCGTCCGGCCAGGGTCAGCCGCAACAACCACCGCCGCAACCGCAGCAGCTACAGCAGCTGGGCGTCAACGCAAGCCGTAACAACCCGGCTTTGAACGGTACAACCGGCAACAACATCGATATACGGATTTAGCGGCACGGTACAAAGAGTACAACAACACCCCCTTGACGGATACAGTCGAGGGGGTGTTGTTCATTAAGCCGGTAATCTAATCGTTGCCGTAGTCCCGACGTTTGGTTCGCTCGTAAAGATCAACGTCCCGCCATGGGACTGGATGATTTTGAAGCAGACGGTTAAGCCAAGTCCGGTGCCGGCATCTTTGGTCGTGTAGAAAGGTTCGCCCAGACGGTCAATGACATGCTGGGGAATACCGATGCCTTGATCGATAATATCAATGACCACGAAACCTTGGTGGTCTTTTTTCATATGCACATGAAGCTCGCCGCCATCCGGCATCGCCTCGATCGCATTTTTCATTAAGTTCACCAGTACTTGCTTAATCTGATTGGCGTCGCATAACACAATCGGCATATCGGGGCTTTTGTCCACCATAATAGCGATGTTCGTAATGATCGCTTGCGACTGCATAATCGGAATAATGTCATCCAGCAGTAATCCGATATCGCAGCGGTTCATCTGCTGCCACTGGTTGGGCTTCGAGAGGAGCATGAACTCGCCAACAATGTAGTTGATTCGTTCGAGCTCCGTCAGCATCATTTCGAAATATTGACGGTTCTGAACGTCCGTTCTCCGGTGCAGCAGCTGGGTGAAGCCCTTCAATGCCGTCAGCGGATTGCGGATCTCGTGGGCGACCCCCGCCGCCAGCTGCCCAATAACGGACAACTTCTCCGACCGGATCAAATGCTGCTCGGACAACTTGCTCTCCGTCACATCAAGCAACAGCCCCGAAATAGCGGGTTTTCCTTTGAAAAATGCCGGTGCCGCCTGCATCTCAAGGAACAGGTCGGTCTGGTTCCCCTTACGCGCGGCAATGGCAATACGGGAGGTCCTCTTGAAAAGGCAGACGGAACTGAGTTCTTGCTTTAACCGCTCGCCGTCATCTTCCAGCATAAAGCTCGCAAGCGGCTTTCCTAGCATTTGACCCGGCTGGCAGCCAAACATGGTCTCCCCGTACTCATTCATATATACCAGCTTGCCGTTCTGCTCGATAAACACGCCAAATAGCGAGCTCTCGACGAAATTATCGTAATTAACCCGGGACTGCATCAGAGCCGCGCCTGCCGTTTCCAACTCATAGATGCCGACGGACAATCTAATGCCGAGCAAAATGACGGTTACGATCGCGCCTATGCTAATAATCGAGAAATCGCCTAATCGGCAGATGGTTGCGATTAGCGCCGCGCACACAAATATAATAAGGGCGTACCGCCGCATAAACGTCTGCTTGGATTCATTCCCCGGCCGAAGAGCGGCCTCTTGGGGCTCCTTGTCCGGCAAAGCCGCAAACCCGATGAGCAGCAAGCCGAGAAACCAGCAGAAATCCGATATCCAAAACGAGCTCTCCCCCGTTACCATGCAGGACAGCAAATACACAAACGCCGTATTGCCGAGCAGCTTGAGGACAAAGCCGGATAACAGAAACAGATTGGCTTTGCCGGAAACCACCTTTTTGCCGTACCAGCTGAAGAACAACAGAAGGAAGACGATAACGGCGCTAAACGACGAGTTAAACATGTGATAGCCAACTACGTCCGGATTCACGCTATGCTGGGACAATATCGGCTTGATCTGAAAATTCCAATAGAGGGTCGAGGCCATCGTTCCGTACAATAAAATATCCAGGATAAATCGGAATGCAATACTGCTTCTTCGCTGCTGAAATTGCATATAGAGCGCAATCAAATAAAAAATATATTGAAATCTCCATAACAGCTCCGGTATGCCCAAATAATCCGGTTCACTGCCCTGCATAATCGTAACGATAGTCCAAATGAGCTGGGCTACGAAATAAACCGTCAGCCCGATTCCATAAAACAGCCAATATTTTGCCTCTTTGCTAGAGGCTCTAAGCAGGAGTACCGCTGCATAAAGAGAAGCCAAGGTTTGGAG
Organism: Paenibacillus glycanilyticus; assembly: GCF_030161375.1. Taxonomy (GTDB): domain Bacteria; phylum Bacillota; class Bacilli; order Paenibacillales; family Paenibacillaceae; genus Pristimantibacillus; species Pristimantibacillus glycanilyticus_B. The sequence continues at coordinate 273,972 of NZ_BSSQ01000016.1, read as the reverse complement.
GATGTTGCTGACGGCTACCCCGGCAAATGATTCTTTGCGCAGCAACGCAAGCCAGCAAGCGCAAACGAGCAATAATATCATGCCTACATGAAACGATAAGCTTCTGCCGCGAAACAATCCTGTCCCTCCCTTTACAATTTCCCAACAATTTCTAGTTAATCTTTAAATTATAATTCCAGCTTTACTTATAAAATCCTCCTAAAAGAATCGGCATGCGCACTTTTTCCTCCAAAACAGACACCATCCCTTTTTATTCGCTATCCTTCGAGCCTGGCGAATAACAAATAAGCACCTCCCCGTCCAGGAAGGTGCTTGCTCTTATAAATCTGCCAGACGGACCGTATTCCGCCCGTTGTGTTTTGCTTCGTACAAGGCGTCATCCGCTGCCTTCAGCAGCTGATTCAATCCTTTTCCGTCTTCCTTGCCGCCCGCTCCGGCAACCGCTAGCCCAAAGCTGGCGGTTACCGACAGCGATTGCTCCATTGCCGCCGCGACCATCGACTGCGATGCGATCTCGCTTCGAATCCGTTGCGCGCAGGCTTCCGCTTCTTGCTGCGACAAGCCCGGCATCGCCACAACAAACTCCTCGCCCCCGTAGCGGCCAAACACATCCTCCGGGCGAAGCAGCTGCCGGCAAATCTCCACGACATGAAGAAGAGCTTGGTCTCCAACATCATGTCCATAGTCGTCATTAATCCGCTTGAAATGGTCAATATCAAACAGCAGCAGCGCAAGCGGCTTGTCCTGATCCGACGATTGGTGAAGAAGCGCTTCGCTTAGATGAATGAAATGGCGCCGGTTAAATATACCGGTTAAGCCATCATGATACGCCAACACCCGAAGCTGCTCCTGGAGTCTAACCCGCTCGGTCACGTCAATCATGACGATCAGCTTGCTTGCCTCCCGCCCGCCTTTCTTCCGGATGACGGATGAACGGATCTGATAATAGTAGAGCTGTTCCCCAACGGTCCATTGGATCTCGTCATAAATACGGGGCAACGACTCGTCGGCAGCCGAGAAATCAAGATCAATCTTCGATAGCTCGGTGTGCCGCTCCATTAACGGGAGAACAGACTCTCCAAGCGCGGAAGACGTGAGCGCGGGAAGAACCGCGGCGGCAGCCGGATTATAGTCAACTAGCCGATTATTCCGGTCAAGCACCAGAACGCCATCGCTCATGCTCTCGAACAACGTGTCCCTGGCTACCGGCGCGACATTCAGCATGCCTTTGGATACTAGCCCCCACATATATAAGGCCGCCGTAATCGCCATAATGACCGGAATCGGGTCCATTCCACCCGGCGTCAGATTGCCGAAATAAAGAAAGTCTCCGATGATTGGCAGCAAGAGTCCTAATAGCATCACGATATGCTGGAGACGGTAGGAGGATCTCATCCGGTTCCAATAGAGAAGCAATAGAGCAATGCCGCCAATCATGCAGCCGAACGTATACCCGCCCTGGATAATGTACCAGGGACCTACGTTAAGATCGACATGATGGATGCCCGGGCCGGTATTTAGCTCAACCGAGCGGTAATAGAAGTGATGCAGGTCATTTGTGAGAACAAGCACCAGCGTAATAAGCGGCATCAAGTACATAAGGAACCGGATCCGTTTCTTCAGGAACCGTTCCATGCCAAGAAAATGCATAATGAGCATCAAGCTGACCGGCGGCAGAAAAGGCATTCCGAAATACTCCACCGCGATCCAGAACTTCACTTCTGCCAAAGTACCGGAAGACAACTCCAAGGCGGAGCCAAAAATATAAATGGCCGATAGAAAACACATCGCGATAAACGTCCGCGCCATCGCCTGCTTGGAGCGGTTCGATACCACATAGATTCCCATAATGATATTGATTACGCCGGCCGTTACCATCAAGGTTAGGATTGCTGAGTAAGGTGTTCCCATGCTAGTTACTCTCCGTTACGATAGATTAGCTTCCTTGATGGTATCACAAATAGTTCGAATGTCACTATTTTTGAACGGAAATTAATAGAAAAATTGGGCGGCGAGTCTCATCTTTCATATCCGGGTATTGTGCAAGTGCTTCCTCGGAAGGGCCCGGCTCCGCAACCCGCGTGATCCGGAAGCCGGCTTGAACCAGGCCATTTATTATCGATGCAACCGTGCGGTGGTATTTCACGACATCGGAATCGAGGAATCGGGCAACCCGCATCCCTTCGTCCTGATAACGGTCAACCGGCCAATGAAGCCGTTCCCCTGCCGGTCCGTAATGCCAATCCTGTGCGGCAACGGCCGTAAATACGGGATGCTCCATAGAAAGCACGAAGCTTCCCCCCGGCGTCAGGCTGTCATGGATTTTCCGGCATACCGCTTCGAAATCTTCCACGTAGTGAAGCGCAAGCGAGCTGATAACCACGTCAAACTGTCCCGGTTCAAAGACGACATCTTCAATCGCCGCCTGAATATAGGTCACCGCCGCATCTTCGTTAAATGATTTGGCGCGTTCGATCATTTTCTCCGAAATATCCATCCCAAGCACGGAACGCGCTCCCTGCTCCCTGGCATAACGGCAATGCCAGCCGTAACCGCAGCCGAGATCCAGCACACGTGTATCCTTCAAGCTCGGAAGCATGGGCCGCAAAGCATGCCACTCCCCTGCCGCATCCAGACCGCCAACCGAACGGGCCATCTGGCTGTATTTATCGAAAAAATCGGGATCATCGTATTTGTTCTGTTTCATAGGGGTTTGTCCTCCTTCTTATCGTATAGATCAGGTCGACTTCTTCCTTGTCTTGGCGACGGTGGGCCGCCATTGAATCAGCTTGACCAGCTGCTCCTGCATATAAGCCGGGGTGTAAGGCAACCCGTTTTCAATCCAATAAAAAATAAGCCCAAGCAGCGCGTGGTTCGAATAGACCGACAACAGCTCCGTGTTGATCCCTTCCAGCGTCGGATGCTCCAGCTCGTCCTTCGAAATCTGCCGAATGGCATCAAACATTTTCTCCCTCAAGTGCGAGTGGGCATTGCTCTTCATCAACAGCGTGTACAGCTCGGCGTGCTCATGAATATGCTCGAAAATTTTAACCGAATGGGCCGGCAGCTCATGAATGCTGAAATACTCCTCGTTCTCGTAAGGGGCACGGAAGGATTGCAGCAGCTCCTCAATGAGAGCGTAAATAATATCGTCCAGCAAAGCCTCTTTACTCTCGTAATGCGAATAAAAGGTGCCGCGATTATAGTTGGCAAGCTCGACGATTTCCGTAATGGATATCTCGTCAAAGTCCTTCTGCTTCATAAGCGCGAGCAGCGCTTGCTTCAGCGCTTCCCTGCTGCGAACAACCCGGCGGTCCATCGTTTTAGGCTGATCGGACATGACTCTCTTCCTTTTCCAAAAAGTTTTTTTGAACATAGGAATGCATTTTGTTCGTTAACGCACAATTCATGAAGTTTTACTGATTGAGGCTTGTCCTATGCCTTTATTATACTAAAAACAAACAGATGTACGAATAACCAACAACTGTTGAAAAAAAACTTTATTTTTCTAAACCTTCGCATGAAGGACAAGTATAGGAGCCACATTATACCGGGAGGAATAAACGATGAGACTAACAGGTAAAGTTGCAGTAGTGACAGGCGCCGCTTCGGGTATGGGCAAAGCAATTGCCGAGCTGTATGCCGCAGAAGGCGCGCAAGTGGTCGTATCCGACCTGCGCGTGGAAGCCGCGCAAGCCGTAGTGGAAGGCATTGAAGCAAAAGGCGGCGTTGCGCTTGCCGTTGCGGCCAATGTGGCCAAAGAAGAAGACGTACAGCAGTTGATTGACGCAGCCGTGGAGAAATACGGTACCGTCGATATTCTCGTGAACAACGCGGGGATCATGGATAACTTCGTTCCCGCCGCCGAATTGACGGACGATCTCTGGGAGCGGATTTTCGCGGTTAACACAACCGGCCCCATGCGCACGATCCGTAAAGTATTGCCTCTATTCCTTGAGAAAAAAGCAGGCGTTATCGTTAATATCGCTTCCGCCGGAGGTTTGTTTGGTTCCCGTGCCGGCGCAGCTTACACCGCGTCCAAACATGCCGTCGTTGGCCTTACCAAAAACGTTGGCTTCCAATACGCGACGCAAGGCATCCGTTGCAATGCGATTGCTCCTGGCGGCGTAAATACAAACATCGGCACTTCGATTAACGCGCCAAGCCCGTTTGGCATGGAACGCGCGATGGTTGGCATTCAAGTAAATCCGCGCGCAGGCGAGCCGGAAGAAATCGCCAAGGTTGCATTGTTCCTCGCATCGGATGACGCAAGCTTCGTGAACGGTACCGTCGTAACGGCCGATGCCGGCTGGACCGCTTACTAAGATCATAGATTGATTGTGCCAAGGACTATCCCATCATCGGGATAGTCCTTTTTTACACCTCGATATATTCCAGAAACTTACGGGCAAGCCGGTGCTGGCTGCTTTTCTTCGAATAAATCCCGCCAAACGTACCGCTAGCATCCATACGGTAGCCGGCTAGAGGGATCGAAACAATTCGTCCGCTCTCCACGTAAGGATCATCCCTTAACATCAGACTGGACATCAGGCTAATGCCTAGTCCCTCTGCTACGCTTCGTTTGATAACTTCGGGATTGGTCGTCGTGAAGATGACATTTACATCGCCGCAAGCCTGCCTAATGTCTTCCGTAACCCCATCCCAGAACCCGCTGGCTGACATAATGAATGCATTGTCGGCAAGATCCTTCAGCATAAGTTCCTTATGTAAAGCAAGTGCCGAATCGCGGGGAACAATGACTTGCAGTTCTCCTTTATATTGAAAAGAGTGGAAGGCGATCGATTCCAGCAATCCGTCATTCGTATAATGATTCAAGGCGACTAAGCCCAAATGCGCCTTGTCGTGGGCCACTTTGTCGATAACAATCCGGCTTTCCAGCTCGATAATCATCACTTTAATCTGGGGAAAATCCTTCTTGAACCTGGCCAGCGCTTTAGGCAGAAAAGTCATGCTGAGGCTCGGAATCGTTGCAATAACGAGTTCTCCCTTGTAGACCGAAGTGATCGACTGTACCTCGTCTTTAATCTCATCCACTTTTTTCAAAATTTCGAGCATCTTCCCGATCACGTTTTTCCCGTCTTCGGTCGGCACGGTTCCATGGCGCGAACGCTTGAAGAGAGGAATGCCGATTTCCTTCTCAAGCAGCGATATGGACTGGCTGATGGCCGATTGGGAGACATGGAGGTTTTGCGCGGCGAGCGACATGGAACTCGTCTCGACAACCTCCTTCACGTATTCCAACTGTTCAATATTCATGGATAACCACTGCCTTTATATTAGCGTTACTTATATAACCATCAGAAATGGATGGTATGCCATCTTAATTAATTATATTATAATCGTCCTCACGTAAAAATGTGGAGTGTGAGGTTATTTATGAATACAGAGCAAGACAGCAACAAGTTCTAGTTTGTCATATTGGCTATCTTTTTCGGGAACTTCTCTTCCATCTTGAATTCGGGAACGGTAACGGTCGCCCTTCCCTTTATGATGAAGGATCTTCATGCGGACCTGAATGATACGCAATGGGTCACGACCGGTTTTATGCTCGCCATGGGTTCGATTGCCCCGATTGTTGGTTATTTGGGCGATAAAATCAGCTATAAGCGGCTTTATATGTACGCTTTGGTCGGCTTTCTTATTTGCTCCGTCTTGTGCGGCTGCTCCTGGAACATTGGCTCGCTTATCTTCTTCCGGATTTTGCAGGGCTTGTTCTGCGGAGCCATTCTCCCTGCGACGCTTACGATCGTCTATCAAGCCGTTCCGGCGGAAAAACAAGCGCTTGGCATCAGCTTATGGAGCGTAGCCAGCATGTTTGCTCCTGCGATTGGCCCGACTTTGGGCGGTCTTCTGACGGAATATTACGGCTGGAAGGCGATTTTCTTCATGAATATCCCGCTTGCGATATTGGCCATCGTGCTGGCCTCCCGCTATCTGCCCATGCAGCAGGTTAAAAAAGGCGGAACCCTTGATTATGCCGGTCTGATTACGGTAGTGACGGGCAGCACGTCCCTCATGATGTATTTCACGCAAGGGAACAAAATCGGCTGGTTCTCCGGATGGGGATGGACGTGGATTTCACTTGGCGTAATCAGCATCGCCGTGTTCATTTGGCGGGAGCTGACGGCAACAACCCCGCTCCTTAACCTTCGGGTATTCCAGTACGCTACCTTCACTTGGGGCATTATCGTCAACTGCATCTTGACCATTGGCCTGTACGCGGGCGCCTTCCTGCTGCCGATCTATATGGAAAATGCCCTAGGCTCATCCTCCTTGACCGTAGGGCTTATGATGCTGCCGGGCGCATTGTTAATGATTGTCGCTTCATTGCTCTCGGGTCGTCTTCACGGAAAAATCCGTCCCGAATACCCCCTTCTTGGAGGGGCTTTTCTCCTGATTATTGCAACATGGGCGTTTAGCCGATTATCTCTAACAACTTCGTACGCCTTCATCATCGGCTGGATGATCTGCCGCTATGTCGGACTGGGCTTCTCCTCGCCGAATATTATGACGCTTTCGATGAGCGCCGTACCGAAGGAATCAACCGGGCATGCATCCGCCATCACGAACTGGCTTCGCCAGGTCATCGCGTCCTTCGCAATCGGCATATTCAGCTCCATCTATTCGGTTCGTACGCAGTCGCATCTGACGGAGCTAAGCGCGAAAGGAGAAGTGAAAACTTCGCTTAGGGAGACCGCTTCCGTCCTCGCCATGAACGATACGTTCATTGCGGCGTGTATCGTTACGGTTCTCGCGATTCCATTTATCGTAATCTTAAGCTCCCGCTCCCGAAGCAAGAAGGCAGCGAAAATGATATAATTTTCCTTATATCAGCCCGTTTGGAGCAGGAGGTAACACCGTTGTTTCGGATTATGATCATTGAGGACGACGAGAAAATTCGGCGGATTGTCGCCGATGCTTTGCGCAAATGGCAATATGAAGTAATCGAGTTGACCTCTTTCGAGAACGTGATAGATGCGTTTGAGGCAGAACAACCGCATCTGGTGCTGCTTGACGTAAACTTGCCGGTGTTCGACGGGTTTTATTGGTGCCAGCGGATCCGGTCGGTCTCCAAAGTCCCGATTATCTTCATCTCTTCCCGCGATCAGAACATGGATGTCATTATGGCCATTAACATGGGCGGGGACGATTACGTGCAGAAGCCGTTTGATCTTGGGGTACTCGTCGCAAAGGTAAGCGCGCTGCTCCGCCGCAATTATACGTATCAGGACGATAACTTGCAGCTGTCGCATCGGCAGCTTATTTTCCACTTGGCCAACTCCTCCGTGCAATACGAGGGCAAAGCGGCCGAGCTCTCTCGCAATGAATTTATTGTGTTGCAAACCATGATGCGCAACATCGGGAAGATCGTCTCCCGCGACGATCTGATGCAAGTGCTCTGGAATGATGAACAATTCATCGATGACAATACGTTAACCGTCAACGTCAACCGGCTGCGCCGCAAAATCGCGCTGCTTGGCTTGGAGGATTTCATTGCGACGCGCAAAGGAATGGGGTACATCATCGAATGAGCTTCTGGCGATTTCTGAAATATGAGCGGCCTTATCTCCTGTTATACGGCGTTGCTTTTTTGCTGACGGTTGCCGTATTCGCCACGGATTCTTTGTCGATTTGGCATTGGACGACCTTTTTCTACGCTTTGGTCCTTGTCGTTCTCTGGCTTGCCGCTTTCGCCGCTTACCGTTATACCCGCAATTTGCAGGCGATCCGCCGGATGAGCGGAGAAGATACGGAAGCTTTGTCGCTGGAAGCGGAGGCCTACCGCGAGACGCTGGAAGAGGCGGGCATCGCCCATATCCGTTCCTTGAACGAAGTACAAGCCCGCCAGAAGGAATATTATGATTTCATCATCTCTTGGTTTCACGAGATTAAGACGCCGATCTCCGTATTGCGCTTAATGCAGCAGACGGAAGTGGATCCGCAAAGCTTGAACGAAGAGTTGTCCCGCATTGAGCATTACGTGGATCAGGCTATGTACTACGCGAAGCTGGACAGCTTCAACCAGGATTACGAGATCGTGAACTGCGATCTGGAGCCAATTGTGAAGGAAGTAATCAAGTCCCATTCCAAGACGTTTATTTCGAAAAAAATTCGCGTCCAGCTTGAACTCCCTTCCACCGCTACGGTTGTCCAAAGCGATTCCAAATGGCTGCTGTTTATGATCAATCAGATTCTAACAAACAGTCTGCAATATACCGGGGAACAAGGAGAGATCAGCGTGTGGGCGGTCGCCACGCCCGAGGAGAAGCTGCTTGTCTTGCGCGATAACGGCATCGGCATCGATGCGAAGGATCTACCCCGCATCTTCAACCGCGGGTTTACCGGGATGAACGGACGCACGCATGCCAAGTCGACCGGAATGGGCCTTTATCTGGCCCAAGAGCTGTCGAAGAAGCTGGGGCATTACATAACTTGCGAGTCAGCTATTGGCAGCGGAACGGCGTTTACGATTCATTTTCCGAAGCATCATGATCCTTATTTGGACTTGCTGCAGCGGAAGGAATAGGATAGATAGTCGAGAAAAAGGCTGCCCCGTCGTCATCGCAAATGACCTGGGACAGCCTTCTTCGTTTAAGGGTTCTGATTAATAATTCGGTAGTACAGATTGACCGATGAGGCATAGAACAACAGGTAGATAAGGAAAAATACTCCGATAATGCTCCATACGATCCCCGGAAGCTCCGGGAAATCGCTCACCGAATCGAGAATATAAGACTTGATTATCGTCCAGCTGAACGCCATGCCAAGAACGATTGGCGGCAGGAAAACAAACAGCTGCTGCTTGCGGATGACGCTTCGGAACTGGCGGTTGTCTATCCCCATTTTGCGAAGGATCGCATATTGTTGCCTCTCTTCGGTTGCTTCGCGCAGCTGCTTGAAGTAAATAACGCTCGCGAGAGCAAAGGTCGCGATCAGCGCCAGGAAGCCGGCGGCAAACAGCATAAGCGACGAACTTTCGATCTGTTTGGAGTACACGTCCGCGAAGGAAGAATAATAGGCTCCTTTCGTCTGAGAGACGATGGCATGTACCTCTTTGGAGAGATCCTCGGCGTTTTTGGCGTCGCTCAGTCCGTAAATCTCGAAGCTCTTCTTCTCCGATAGACCGCTTAACTCCGCGTAAGCTTCATCCGAGATAACAAACACCGGCGGTTTCTTATCCATGGATAAGGCCGGATCGGTAGCCCAGCCGAGATAAGCATAATCCAGCTTGGCCGTCAGCTTGAACGTCTTGCCTTCACCCGCTTGAACGGTAAAGTCAGGCGACTCTCCGGCCTTGTAGTGCTTTGGAAAATCCGAGCCTTGGGAAAGGGCTACGGCCTCCATGCCTTGCAGTTCAACCTGCTCTTTGTCGCCGCGCTGCCCGATCAGCTCGTTGTAATCTTTTTGCGAGATCAGCCAAAGGCCCGGGATGTAATACTCGGGATTATCAAAAGCTACTCCTCGATCGGTTACCGCTTCCGTGACCAAAGCCTCGGATTTCAGATGATAGCGGATATTGTGATCGGAGCTCTCGATGAGCTGATCGATCTTCCCGTTGGCGGCCGGACCTTGCGATTCGAACGCTAGGTGATTCGGCACATTCCTCCCTACCGCTTCGAACTGTACCTTATAGTTAATCGTTACGAAACAAAGCAGCATCATAATAACCGCGCTAAACAAGGAAATAAAGGTTAAGTTCAGCGTGTTGCCCCGGATTTGAAAGCGGAGTGAAGACGTCCACAACACCGTATTACCCTCATGATACTTCCTCCCGCGGCTAATGAGCTGCAGCAGCCAGCCGGCAAACTGGCGGAAGAACAAATATGTTCCGAGGATCACCCCAACCGCCGTTGCGATCAGGCTAATTGTTCCGTAATCCTTCCAGACCGTCGAATTTACGCCGCTGCATATGAGGATGAACGCCATGCCTAGCAGAAGCAACGCCAGTATAGCCATTGAAGCGGACACGCGAACGGGCTTTTCGGCTTTTTGCTTCGCATGGAACAGCTCGGTCAGCTGCACCCGATTGACCAGAATATAGCTTTGTACGCTAACGATCAATGCGATCAGAAGGATCGCGCCAGTAACGGTAGCCATGGAACCAATCGGGAAAGATATCGAGATTGGCTGCTCGTATTGCATCAGATTCATCAGCAGCATGCCAAACAGCTTGGACAACAAACTGCCGAGCAGGATACCTACGACAAGCGAGATTGCTCCCATGACAAGCGTTTCGTAGAAAACCATCCGAACGATTTGTTTTTCGTTCAGGCCGTACAGGAGATACATGCCGAATTCCTTTTTCCGCTGCCTCATGAAGAACGAGTTCGCATATAAGATGAAGAAAATAATAAACAGAAAGATGACGACGGACGCGATGGCGATACCCGTCTGGAACAATTCGCGGTTCTGCAGCGCATCGATAATATCCCCGTTGTACATAAGCGAGGAGAACGTATATTGAATAATGACGCCGATAATCATGGACGTGAGGTAGATGGAATAAAGACGGAAATTGCGTTTTACATTCCTGATCGTAAGATCAAACAGGCTCATCGCAGCTTGCCCCCTATGAGGCTTTGCGTCTCCAGAATCCGCTCATAGAACACTTTCTGGCTCTGCTCGCCGGCGTATATTTCGCTTACGATGGCTCCGTCTCTCAGAAAAACGACCCGCTTGCAATAACTCGCCGCATAGCTGTCATGCGTAACCATGAGAATGGTGGTGTTAAAGGTCGTGTTCAGCGATACAAGCTGCTCCAGCAGCTGCGTCGCCGAGCGGGAATCCAGCGCTCCCGTTGGCTCGTCGGCGAATACGATGGCCGGATTCGTTATAATGGCGCGGGCTGAAGCAACGCGTTGTTTTTGCCCGCCCGAGATTTCGCTCGGGTATTTCTCCAGCAAGCCCTCAATGTGGAGAGCTTGAAGGATGGGCGCAAGCCGTGCCTCCATCTCTTCCGCCTTGAACTGGCGCAAAGAGAGCGGCAGCAAAATATTTTCCTTCACCGTGAGGGTGTCTAGCAAGTTATAATCTTGAAAAATAAATCCCATCCGCTCCTGCCGGAACTGCCGCAGCGACTTCTTCTTCATGTCGAGCAGCGATTTCCCCTCGATCCATACCTCGCCGCCGCTCAGCTGATCAATCGTCGAAAGGACGTTCATAAGCGTGGATTTCCCCGATCCCGATGGCCCCATAATCGCCGTTAGCTCGCCCGGCTGAACGGCAAGGTCAATATTTTTCAACACGGGCGTTGCCCCGTAGCTCTTGGATAAGTTTTTCGTCTGGATAACCGTCTCCATGGTCAAATCCCTCCTCTTTATATCCTTAATATAGACATTTCAAGGCCGGGCATCCATCGAAGTAAGACGCTCCAAAGTGACGTTTTTGTCACGCTGCCGAGGCGTTTGGGCGCTCGCAACCCTGTAACACGGTTTTCCCCTGCTATTTACTACTTTCGCGACTGTTCTTGGGTGCTCGCACCTCTGCTAAATTGCAGCACAAAAAAAGCCGTCCGAATGGACGGCATCCTATAAATTACTTAGCTGAAATAACTTCTCGAAGCGCATCCGCCCAGAGTTGATAGCCTTGCTCGGTCAGATGGCAGGTATCGAAAGCGATCTCCCGCGGCAGCGTTCCGTCTTCGGCTAGCATCAACTTACCAATATCGAGAAAAGTTAAGCCAAGTTCGGCAGCAAGCGCCGTATACAGCTCATTCATTCGTCCGATCAGCAACCGGCGAGGATCCGCCGGCGACTCTTCCCGAGGGAATACCGCCATCAGAATCACCTGCGCAGACGGAGCAGTCTTCCGGACGCGTTCCACAATTGCGCGCACGCCGCTTTGGACCTCTTCCGCCGTACTCGCACGCGCATTGTCCGTCCCGCTTGTATTGTTCGTGCCGATATTAATGACGACCCACTCCGGAGATAAGCCCTCCATCTGGCCGTTATCCAACCGCCATAATACATTTTGAGTGCGGTCCCAGCCAAAGCCGAGATTCAGCACGCGCCTTCCTTCAAACACGGAATCCCAAGCGGCGCCCGTACCATGCTGACTGTTTGGAGCAGGCAGGCCTCCCCAGAAATGCGTAATCGAATCGCCGACTAATACAATCTCCGGATTCATCTCATCCTTGATCTTCAGCACCTGCTCATGCCGTTCCCACCAGTCGTAGCTATCTTCCTCCAGCTTAGTAGCCGGAATAACCGCCGTATTGACCGTATCCGCTTTCATCAACTTATTGCCTTCAGCCGCCAAGTTCAACCTACGCATCCCCTGTCCCATCGTTTGAATCTATTATAGCGGAGAGCAGGCGGTTTTCCATACAAAAAAAAGACTGAGCCGCTGCGGAATGCAAGGGCTCAGTCTTTCTGTTTATCGCTATATTACGCTTTGTTCGAAGAACCGAACTCGCGGATTTTACCCATAACGGTTTGTTTGATCGCTTCACGGCCTGGAGCCAGGAATTTACGTGGATCATAAACTTCGGAATCCGCAGTCAGGATCTCGCGAGCAACTTTAGTGAACGCGATTTGGTTCTCAGTGTTCACGTTGATTTTTGCAGTACCCAGGGAAACCGCACGTTTGATGTGCTCAGTAGGGATACCAGTACCGCCATGCAATACAAGCGGAAGCTTGATTGTTTGGCAGATTTCTTCCATTTCTTTGAAGCCCAGTTTAGGCTCGCCTTTGTAAGGGCCATGAACGGAACCGAGGGCTGGAGCCAGGCAATCGATACCTGTACGTTGAACAAGCTCTTGGCACTCTTTAGGATCAGCGTAGATTACGCCTTCAGCGATAACGTCGTCTTCTTGGCCGCCAACTGTACCCAGTTCAGCCTCTACGGAAACGCCGCGCTCGTGAGCGTAAGCAACAACTTCGCTAGTGATGCGAACGTTGTCTTCGAACGGATCGTGGGAAGCGTCGATCATAACGGAAGTGAAGCCAGCGTCGATCGCTGCTTTACATTTGTCGAAGCTGGAGCCATGGTCCAGGTGGATTGCAACTGGAACCGTGATTTTCATTTCTTCGATCAAAGCGGATACGATGTTCGTAACAACTTTGAAGCCGCCCATATAACGAGCTGCGCCTTCAGATACGCCCAGGATTACTGGGGATTGCTCTGTTTGAGCAGCGTCAAGGATCGCTTGAGTCCATTCCAGGTTATTGATGTTGAATTGACCAACAGCGTAACCGCCTTGCAATGCTTTGTTAAGCATGTCCTTCATTGATTCCAATGCCATTGTTAAATCCTCCTCAGATAAATGACTAGACCTTTCAATCATACCCAATTCAACTGCTGTTATGCGGTTCCAACCGGCAGATCTACTGGCCCGAACGGAATGGGCGTATGTACTCGTTCACGTTCTCTTTAAGTCAATATGTTATCACAAAATTCGGCATAAGACTACCTATTGGAGGCGAGCCCCTTCCGGCGCAAGGCAAACCAAGACAATTTAAAAATTGTAAGCGCTGTAATGGATGCGGCGCAAACGAGCAGGATCCAGAACGCTGCCGCAAGCCATGGAGTCCCCTCAAAAGGACCGTTATAGACGACAAAAGTCGAGTCCTGATACCCGAAATCGTCAGGTTCATGTGCTATCCCGAGAAGCGAACGAACCAGATTCAAGTTCAACCCCGCTAGGATAAAGATAAGCACAAGACCTAGCAAAACGCCTTGCCATAAAATCGATTTAATCTTCAAAAAGAGAAACCTTCCTTTCAACTTTCGAGCCGTGTCTTCCACGTTGCACAGTATGCTGCATATAGACTCCTATTTACCCCGCAAACCCAAATACCCTGCACAGACTGCAGGATATTCCGCGCATGGAGGCCTTTTTGAGCCAAATGACTACAATATACTGCAAGTCGTGCAATATAATCTACCCTTCCGCGCCAAACGCCGGAATATCCTGCATTTTGTGCAAGGTTAGGCTTTAGTTAGAAGCAGTTTTAGTTAGAAGCAGCTTTAGTCGGAAGCGGACGTTAGACGTTGCCTCACATCTTCACCGGCATCAGCTGCTCGTCCCGTTGTTTTTTCTTCGTAAGCGCAAAGTACAGACCGGTCACCATGACGGACATAACAATGTAGTAGCTGAGCCGCCCGGCCTGAACCCACATATGGTCAAAATCGCCGCTGGATATAATATCCCTGTACCCGCGGATGCTGTACGTCATCGGCAGCCACGGATTCATCGTCTGCGCCCAGCCGGGCAGCAGCTCATAAGGGAACGTGCCGGCGCTCGACACAAGCTGGAAGATCATAAGCAGCAGCACCACGAACCTTCCGGGATTATCAAGCCAAGTGACAAATGCCTGAACGACAAACATAAACGTAAAGCCCGTCAACACGGTGTACAGATAAAATAACGGCACGCTCTGCACCTTTAATCCCAGCACATACAGAATAACCGTACTAAGAATAAGGGACTGTGCCAGACTCATGAGCCCAAAGGTGAACAGCTTGCTGAGGAACAACGGAAAGCCATCCGCCCCTTCCGCCGATGATTGTCTGGCCGAGAACATCGTCGTGAAGACGAGCGATCCGGCAAACAAGGCCATCGATAGAAAATACGGCGCAATTCCGTTCGCGTACAGCCGGACTTTCCGGTCGTCATTGGCCACAATCGTCACCGGCTCGGCAATCATCTGGATGGTATTCTCGTCCGCCTTGAGGCTAGCCGTTTGCTTGGCGGCATCGGCCAGCTTGTCCGCCAGCTGCTGAGAGCCGGACGCAAGATCGCCCGCCCCGCTGCTAAGCTTTCCGGCTCCGCTCGCCAATTGCGATGCTCCGCTTGCAAGGGATGCGCCGCCCGCCTCGAACTGCGAGATGCCGGTCTTCAACCGAGACGCGCCTTGCGCAAGCTGTTTGGCGCCTGCTCCAAGCTGCTTGCCGCCCGTTGCGATGGCGGGCAGCTTCGTTCCCAGCTGCGTGACGCCGTTGCGCAGCTGATTTTGCGCCGCCGCTAGCTGCGTAGCGCTTTGCAGCAGCTTGCTTTGGCCTTCGCTGAGCTGCTTGCTGCCGGCAAGCAGCTTCTGCATGGCAGGATCGGCAGCGAGCTCGGCATTGCTGTCTGCCAGCTGCTTAAGGCCGGCGTATAGCGCGTCCGCCCCTTCCTTGGCGGACTGAATGCCGCCCTTCAGCTGCCCGGATCCGGACGCGAGTTGATCCGCTCCCTGTTTCAGCTGCGTGGACGCTGCCCCCAGTTGCGTCGCGCCGTCCGCCAAAGTCTCCGCGCTGCCGCTCAGCGTGGTTAACCCCGTATTTAGCTCCGCCGCACCTGATTCCAGCTGACCAACGCTCGCATGCAGCTTAGCCGCACCGCTTGATAACTCGCCTAGCTTGCCGCGCAGCGTTCCCGCTCCATCCTTCAGCTGTAGAGCGCCTTTGTTCAGCTCAGCCGCCCCATCCGCCAGCTGGGATAATCCATCCGACAAGGCCGAGAACTGCGACAGCATGCTGCGCGAATACGCTTCGGTCAAATTTTGCGATAGGTTATTCCGAAGCTCTTTTGTCGCATTTTCGCTAATTTGCCCGGAGATAAAGTTATAAAAGCTATTCGATTCAAATATGATATCCGCTTTTTGCGGAGAATCGCTCGTCAAGGATGCGGCATTATGGGAGAAGTCCGTCGGAATGGTGATCGTGGCGTAATACTTGTTGCTTACCATCCCCTGCCGCGCAGCCTCTTCGCTAACAAACCGCCAGTCGAACGTCTCGTTATCCTTCAGTTCGTCAACGAATTCCTCGCCGACATTCATCGATTTCCCTTCGTATTCGGCGCCTTGATCGAGATTAACGACGGCGACTGGCAAATGCTGAAGCTGGCCGTACGGATCCCAATTCCCCTTGATCAGAAAGCCGCCATACAACATCGGGACGACCGCCACGCCAAGAAACGTTACGATCAGCATTTTGTTTTTCAGAAAGTAACCTACATCCTTCTTGAATACATGAAACAGATTAGCCACTAGTGATCCATCCTTTACCTGTCATTCATCGTCCACCTATTGTTTCCTTGCCCTTCCACTTCCATTCGACAGCTATTGCATTTGGAATCTCGTACACTTTGGTAGAGGATCCACATTTCGAAGGGATGTGCTGATGATGAATCGATGGAAAGCCGCATGGACGCTATTAATCGGTATCGGTTGTCTTCTTGCCTTTGCACTTACAGGTTATGCCGCCGCTCCCCAGTCAGCATACGACGAGGCGGAGCAGTCATGGGCCGCCCCGGCATTAAAGGAATGGCTCGACCTCGGATGGCTGCAGGGCTATCCTGACGGCACCCTTAAACCGGATTTGCCCGTGACGCGGGCAGAGATGGTATCCATGATTAACCGAGCATTCGCACTGACCGATACGGCTTCCTTCTCTTATCAGGACGTAAGGGTGTCCGATTGGTTTTATGCGGATTTCGCCAAAGCCGTAGGAGCAGGCTACATACCGGAAGGCGGGAATGGCTCCATCCGACCGCAGCAGATCATTACCCGCGAGGAAGCCGCCCTCATGCTTGCCACCTTTGTTCAGCTCGAGCTCCCTAGAGAGAAGCAAACCTCCTTCACCGACAACGATCAGATTAAAGAAGCGAACCAAGGTGCGGTTGCGAATCTGGCGGAAAAAGATATTGTGAGAGGTTATCCGGACGGCTCCTTTCATCCAACCGAACCGGTTACCCGCGCAAGCGCCGTCTCCATGATTGACCGGCTTCTGAAATCAGGCATCGGGCAGCAATCAGAAATGGACGATTCAATAAAATGACTTGCCTAGAGCCCTATTTTCTGTTTAATTGGTACTATTAGTTTAAAAAACAGATAAAGGAAAATACGCCATGTCTTCCACTTCGTTAGAATCGATTGCTTACCGCGAAATCCGGGAACGGATTATGCGGTCCGAATATATGCCGGGCTCCATGCTGTCGGAAAATGAACTTGCCGCCCAGCTTGGCATGAGCAGAACGCCGGTCCGCGCAGCCATTTCTTTGCTTGAGCGGGAAGGACTCGTTGGCTCCTTCCGCGGACGGGGAGTTATGGTCAAGGAAGTATCCTCCCATGATTTCAGCGAAATCTATGAAGTACTCGTCTCGATGCAGCTGTTCGTGCTTGATACGGCTGCCAAACGACAACAGCCCTTCGACCTGGTCACGATGGAACGAATACTCGATGAGCAGCAGCTGGCGCTAGAGCAGAAGGATTATTACGGCTACTACAGCAACTCGTTGCTGTTTACAGAAACAATCCTGCGAACGATTCACAACGAGAGCATGCTGCAAATTATGGAGCTTTACCGCGGCCGGTACGTGTTCAGTACCGTCTCCTACCGCATCAAATATCCGCAATACCAGCCAAGCCGCTCGGTTCAGACGAACCGCAATATTTTGGATGCTATCAAGAATGGCGACATCGCCGCAGCCAAAGCCGCTGTCGGTTCGCAATACGCCGATACGCATGAGCATTTAATCCTCCATGGATTGATGAAATAACCGCATAGACCAATCAAAGGAGCTGTCCCCCGGGCAGCTCCTTTTTATTTACAAATATTCAATCCCACGATTACACACAACTTACATACAACCTACATACTAAGCAAGAAGAAAGTAACAAGGAGGCAAACAAAAAGATGACAACCATTCAATTAGGCACAACTTCGGGGATCTGGTACGACGTAAAGAATTTCTCTACAGACAAACGCCCATGGTTTGGCGAGCTGCCGCAGCTGCCAGCCGGAGACTTCTCGTTCGCGGTTGTAGGCGACCGCTGCGGTCTTGCAACGCCGGGCGTGTTCGAAAAAGCATTGGACCTGCTGACTGACCTTAAGCCAAGCTTCATCCTCTCCGTTGGCGACTTGATCGAAGGCTACTGGCGCGATCCGGCGAACGTCCACGAAGAGTGGGACGAGATTGATGCGAAAATCGCGGCGACAGGCGTTCCGTTCTTCCAAGTCGTCGGCAACCATGATTACGGCAATCCGATGATGGCTGACGTATGGAGAGCACGCAAGGGCTTCGAATATTATGCCTTCCGCTTGAATGATGTCCTCTATTTGGTTGTAAATACCGAGAATCCTCCGCAAGAGTTCCCGGATGCTCTCATGGATACGATCAAACAAGCTACTGAACGGTTTAAGCAAAATCCTACTACTCCTATGGAGCAATTATTCAGCGGAATGGCAGCAATGTCGCCTGAAGAAGCCGCAGAGCTGAGCAAGCTTACGATCGGCATCGGCGAAGAGCAAATGGCCTTCTTCCAAGAAGTGCTGGAGAACAACCGCGACGCGAAGCACACGTTCGTTACGATGCATAAGCCGGGTTGGAAGTCGGACAATGCGGATTTCGCGGAGCTTGAGCGCATGCTGGAAGGCCGCTCCCATACGGTATTCGCCGGCCACTTCCATTCCCTTGAGTATACAAACCAGCCTGAAGCTTCTAAGCAATACATTCAGCTCGGACGTACCGGCGGCTTGACGCATGGCGGTAACCGCTCGGACGAGAACCTTATCCTCTGGGTGACGATGAGAAACGGCGTTCCATCCTACCGTGTCATCCATTTGGACGGCGTTGACGAAATCGAGAAATACGAGCCGCACGAGCACTAATTAACCATACATCATCTAAATTTCGGAGCAAGAATCATCACGAGCAGCGATCGGCTGCTTGGGTGACAATTCTTTTTAGGAGGGTTCACACGATGGAAAAGCTGAAATTCGTTCACCTGACAGACACGCACATGAATGCGCCCGGTGCAGACAATCCTTTTGCAAAACTTAATCTCGCAGACAAAGTGAAGCGCGTATTCGCCCATATTGAGGCTGCTTCCGTGAAACCGGCTTTTGTTGTCATCACTGGCGACTTGACGCATGAGGGCAATGTACAAGACTACGAATATATCCGCACGATTATTGACGAAGGCTCCTCCCTTCTTGGCGTACCTGTCCATGTAGTTCTTGGCAACCACGACCACCGCGCTCCGTTCCGCGAAGGCTTCCTGAAGGAAGAAGCTTCCGAGCAGCCGTATTACTACTCCCACACGATTCAAGGCGTTCGCCTGATCGGCCTGAACTCCCAAGTAAAAGGCCAACACCACGGCGAGATCGACGCCGAGCAGTTGGCATGGCTCGAGGATACGCTTAGCACGCCTGCCGAGAACGGTACGATCGTAGCGTTGCATCATCCTGTGCTGAGCATCAACGGCATGCCTGGCGACCACGTGCTCGCAAACCGCGAACAGCTAGGCAACGTGCTGGAAGGCACGGACGTAATTGGCGTCGTAGCCGGCCATGTGCATACGAACAACGTTGGTACTTACAAAGGCATTTGCCATGTAGCGGCAACAGGAACGGCCTTCGGCGGCGAAGCTGCTGAAGACAACCATTTCAAGATAGTCGATTTCTGCGGCTACAATGTGGTCTCCGTCTACGAAGAAGGCATTACGGTACAAACCGTTGTTATGCCGGGCCTGCAAGAGGAGTTCTTCCGCTTCCCTGTTGAAGCTTTGATGGCCCACAACTAAGAGAAAGAAGGTTCTCTCCATGACGAATCAAGTAATGCCGGCAGGTCTGCTCCCTCTGGAAGGCGTCTTCAACTTCCGCGACATGGGAGGTCATCGCACGGCCGACGGCCGTACGGTCAAGAAGGGCTTGCTCTTCCGCGCCGCGGAATTAACCGGGCTTACGCCGGAAGACCACCAGTTCCTTGAAACCTATAATTTGCGCCACGTGTTCGACTACCGCAATCGCGGCGAAGCCGAGCATAAGCCCGACCCGCAGATCGGACAAGCAGTCAATATTCGCATTCCCGCGAACGTTGCTGCGGAAGATGCGCCAAGCCTCGATCTCGAGAAGGTATTCGCAAGCGGGCTTCACAACCAATTCTCGGAGAGCATGCTGCATGATTTGTATGCCTCGCTTCCGATCCGGAATGAGTCCTACAAAAAGCTGATGGAGCTTCTGAAGCAGCCGGAAGCGAATCTGCCGCTTGTCCAGCATTGCGCCGGCGGCCGTGACCGCACTGGCGTCGGCAGCGCGCTGATTCTGTTGACGCTTGGCGTTCCTTACGAAACGGTGCTGGAGGATTATCTGCTGTCCAATGTGACGCTCGAGAAATTCCATCGGCAAATGTTCGACATGGCAGCCAAATATGTCAGCGCCGAAGAGCTGAAGAAGATCGAAGAAGCGATGCTTCTGCAAGAAGTGTATTTGAAAGCTACGCTAGGCAGCATTATCCGCGAGTATGAGACGTTTGACCGTTATTTGCTGGAAGAGTTCGGCATTGACGAGGCAGCGAAGCAGCGGATTCAAGATTATTGCTTGGAATAGAAATAGACCAAAAAAATAATTAATTGCGGAGGGAAATTTTAATTATGAAACGTCTGGCAAAAGGCGCTATCACGCTTATGACGGTAGGCTCGCTTCTCGTAGCAAGCGCATGCGGAGCAAACAGCTCATCGAACAGCACATCCGGCAACAACGCAAGCAACACAGCAGCAAACAACCAAGCAGCAAACCAAGTGGAGCTTGGTAAACTTGACCCGGCTAATCCAACAAAAGTGACGTTTTACTCCTACAGCTTGGCTTACCCAACGATGAAAGCCGGCATGGAGCAGCTGATCAAGGAGTTCAACGACACGGTTGGCAAGGAAAAAGGCGTCATTGTTGAAGGGGTGCCTGACGCGACTTTCCAACAATACAAAGCGGATATCTCGGCCGGCAAAGAAGTCGACGTTGTGCAACATACGTTCAACCTTCTTGACAGCTCCCGTCTTGGTCTTGGCTTCAAAGCTTACGAGGATGTATTCCCGAAGGCAGAGCTGGACGAGCATTTGAAGGACATCTCCCCGAACGCGCTTGAGCTTGGCAAGATCGACGGCAAGATGTACGGACTTGCCTTCACGTTCAGTACGCCGATCGTATTCATCAACGGCAAGCTGTTCGAAGAAGCTGGTCTTGATCCGGCTAACCCGCCAAAAACGTGGGACGACATTAAAAAAGCATCGCTCCAAATCAAAGAAAAAACCGGTAAAGACGGCTTTGGTCTCTCGCCTCAGAACGGTTGGGTAACGGAAGGCCTGATCCTCAGCAACGGCGGCCGCGTATTGTCCGAAGACCGCAAGCAAGCGGAATTCGCCAGCAAGGAAAGCGTAGACGCAATCTCCATGTGGAAAGACCTGTACATGAACGGCGCATCGGCTAAAGGTACGGACACGGAAGTTTCCGAGCAATTCATGGCCGGCAACCTTGGTATGTACGTATCCTCCACTTCCCTGTACAGCGGCATTAAGAAAGCTTCCGAAGCCGGCGGCTGGAAAGTATACGGCGGACCGCTTCCGCAATTCGGCGACAAGGAATCCATCCCTGTCAACTCCGGCTCCGTGCTTGCCGTTCGTCCGGATTCTCCGGAGAAAAACGCAGCGGTATGGGAATTCATCAAGTTCGTTACGGGCGACAGAGGTTATACGATCATTACGTCCCAAATCGGTTACCTGCCGCTTCGCACCAAACTTGCGGACGACCCGAACGGTCTGAAGGATTTCGTTGATCAAAATCCGCTCTACCGAATCAACCTGGAGCAGCTGTCCCGCATTCAGCCGGTTGCGATCTGGCCTGGCGATAGCGCAACGGAAATGGTAACAGCCTTCACCGATGCGATCGTCAAATCCGTTTCGACGGACGCTGACGTCGAGCAAACGCTGAAACAAGCACAAGATCAAATCAACAGCTTAATGCCTTAATAAACAGCCATAACACTGGGAGAGCGTACTCCTCCATAGGAAAGGAATCGTTATGAGCCAAACATTCGAAAACTCGTATGCCCCCCCTTTAAAGGGGAGTCCCGCAATTGCGCGCAAACGTCTGAATAAAGCCAAGCTATGGCGCAGAATCAAACCGTTCGTCTACTTGGCACCTGCCATTATCCTGTTGTCCGTCTGGATGTACAAACCGCTCATCACGACGTTCTATCTTGCTTTTCACAAGTGGAACATGGTGCCCGGGACGGAAAAGAAGTTTGTCGGCTTCGAAAACTTCGATAAGCTGTTTCACAACCCGGCCTTTATGGACTCTATCGGCAACACCGTTTTCTACACGGTTGGACTGCTTCCATTCTCCATTCTGATTCCGCTTGTCCTTGCCGTCGTCACCAACAATATGAACGGCAAGATGAAAAACTTTTACCGCGGCATCTTCTTTATTCCAATGATTCTGGCTCCCGTGTCCGTCAGCGCCATCTGGCGGTGGTTATTCCATCCGTCGAACGGCGTAGTCAACCACATCATGCTCAAGCTGAATTGGATTGATCAGCCTATCGCTTTTTTCTCCGACGCGAACTTCGCGAAGTGGATTATTCTGCTCATTACCGGCTGGAAAATGATTGGCTTCAGCGTCATTATGTTCTCGGCGGCTCTTACGAGCATTAGCCGCGAATATTACGAAGCGGCTGCCATTGACGGCGCTTCAAGCATGCGCCAATTCGTTAACGTAACCGTTCCACTCATGTCGCCAATGATTATGTTCATGCTGATGATGAGTATCCTGTTCTCCAGCCAATGGACATTTGCTTATATCGATATTCTAACAACGGGCGGTCCATACGGTACCTCAACAAACATCTACTATGAAATGTACCGCTATGCGTTCTCCAACTTGAATGCAGGCTTCAGCTCGGCAGCAGCCCTTGTCTTCTTCTTCCTATTTGGCGCAATCGCGCTGCTTATGAACGCGGCATCGCGCAAGCTATCATTCTACGACAATTAACGGTGAAGGAGAATGTTCGATGAACCAACGTTCCCCGGTACTTGCGTTCCTGCGGCATGGGGCGCTGGCACTGATGTGTATCATAGCCATTATTCCGCTGTATTGGATGGTCATCTCTTCGCTGAAGAACGACTCCGAGATTTTTACGGACAGCTTCTTCCCGAATGCGCCAACCTTCAGCAACTATACGTACGCTTTTTCGCAAATGCCGATCGTTCGGATGATCTTCAACTCGTTTGCCATCTCGATTATGATGACGTTTCTCCAGCTCGCAACCAGTCTGCTTGCCGCTTACGCGCTTGTGCGCTGGAGATTCCGCGGCAAAGGACTTATCTTCTCGGTGCTCAGCTTAACTTGGCTCATTCCGTTCCAAGCCATCATGATTCCGAACTATGTATTGGTTAATGATCTGGGACTCAATGACTCCATGCTTGGCATCGTGCTTCCGTTCTGCGTATCGACCTTTGCCATTCTGTCGCTGTATCAATCGTTTCAGGCTTTCCCAAGCGTACTGATCGAAGCGGCTTGCATCGACGGCATGAATGACTGGGACATCCTGATGCGGCTCATAATTCCTAACATCAAATCGGGCATCGCGTCGCTTGGCATCATCTCGTTCATTAATGCCTGGAATGAGTATTTGTGGCCAATGTTGATCACGAAAAAGATGGAGCATTCCCCGATTCAGATCGGTCTGAAGCTGTTCGTTAACTCCGATACGAATATGTGGGGCTCCCTCATGTCCGCGACCACCGTATCTTGCCTGCCGATCCTCCTTATTTATCTGCTTCTGCGCCGGCATATCGTGGATTCGTTTATCCGCTTCGGCATCAAGTAATTGCTTGAAAAAAAGCCATGAACTCCTTCATCGATTGAGGGAGCTTCATGGCTTTTTGTTTATCGAATTTTTCTTTTTCTCCGATGGTAGATCATCCATCCCATGGCAACGAGTCCTGCCGCCAGCAATATGCTGAACGCAACTATATATGACAGATGGAACATCGATTCATTCATTGGGCATCCTCCTTACGGCAACTCTTACCCAAATAGGATGAATCTAACGCGCCAAATTATACGGATGCCCCGCAACGGGAGTTATTTTTTCAGCGCGGCCTTGAACGCTTTCACCAGATCGTCGGCGCTTTCCGAGATCACGAATAGAACGTAATTGCCTTCCACGACAATTTTGTAGTTCTTGGCATTCTCATATTGGTCCTGCAAATATTGCTCGAATTGCTTCTGAACCGCTTCCGCGCGGCTGACCATTCCTTTCTTGACCGCATCGATGTCCTTCTCTTTCTTGACCTTAAACACGGCAATCTCGTTGGTCTTCACGTTCATAAGCGGCATCCGGCCCGAGAAGTCGGCAAGCGTCGAGGTATCGATGCCGTACATGTTCTTAATGTCATCGGCGCTCATAGCCATCAGGGATGGCTGTTCAACCGCCTTCAGCATCGCGTCGATCACGTCGCTAGTTGCGATACCCGCCGACGGACTTGGGCTTGGCTTGACCGTTGGTTTTGGCGTTGGTTTCGGTGTTGGCTTAGGCGTCGGCTTAGGCGTAGCCGATGGCTTCGCGCTTGGAGCCGGCGTCGCCGCGGGCTTCTTCGCAGGCTCGGACGGCTTCGCGCTTGGGGAAGGCTCCTTGGTTGGCGCCGGTGTCTGGCTTGGCTCCGGGGAAGCGCTCTGCTCTGGCGTTACCGACGGACTTTCCGCCGGCTGCTCCGAAGCTTCCTCGCTTGGCTCCGCATCGGGGCTAGCGGATGGACTTTCTTCCGCAGGTGCCGAAGCGGTAGGGCTTGGCGAATTGTTATCGTTATTGCTGCCGCAAGCGCTAAGCAGGCTTCCCATAATCATGGTGGACAAAAGAAGGATAATGGCGCGTTTTTTCATTTAAAAGAACTCTCCCTATCTGATGGATGTTTATTTGCCGAGCTTAAGGATCTCGTTATTCTCCGAGAAGGTTGCCGTGTTAAACAGCATCAGCGTGTGATGGATCCCGTTGGCCTTCCTATATTCGCTGATGCTTCCGTTGTAGTAACGCATGTCGATCACATGAATTTCTTTTACGTGCTGCGCCAAGAACGGCAAGATGTTATGCGCGTACGAATCTTTGATGACAAGCAGCTTGTCCAAATCTTCTTCGCCCGCCGGAATATCGCTTGTCAGCGTCATAAGCGCATGTACCCCGCCGAGGAAATACGAGTATTTGTCTTTCTTCGCCAGATAACTTTCATCGTACAAGCTGCTTGACGTCGTATCCGTATCCGCTACATATACCGACGTTGCCACAGGCTCTTTCGGCACGAATATTTGCATTCTATCGGGCTTCACCAAGCTGAATTGTCCGCGCGTATGGTAGCTGCCGAGGAACGAATCGCTGACGGTCTTCACGGCATAATCTTTCAAAGGATGCGGCGTCCATCCCATTTGCTTCGCATACGCCTCGTAGGCATAATAAGCGCCAAGCGTTGTCCAGTGATGGTCGGTACGGTAATAGATTGGCTCGGATCCATGCGGCGACAATATGCCGAACCCGTTCAAGTACGTCAAATTCGCCGTCCCCTGCAGCCTTTCGCCTACCTCTTCATTCACCTGGTCTTGCCGTTCAAACGGTGCCTTCCACGGAAGCTTGTCCGGGTACAGGCCAATAGAAGTCGGCGCAAGCAGGAACGTCAGCTTAGCGCCCGGATTAGCGGCCGCGTACTCTTTTATCGCATCCGTATATTTGCCTAATGTCTCGGAATCCGGCTTCGTAAATTTCTCGAACAGGTAACCGTCTTTCCCCTTGTAAATTCCATTGTTCTCCTGCTGCAACCGAAGCTGCTCCGCCGCCGACTTCACCCCGACCCAATTGCCGCGAAGCGGAAAATGATCGGTTACGTACGTTTCGGCTTCCTCCGCGAATTTCTTGGCGATCAGGTTATCCCAGGTCAGCTTGGGCGCCACCTGCAAATAACGGTTCTCAAGCTCCGAGAACTTCCTTGCCGGAGAGAGAAGGAAGAGAAGGGCCAGCACGGCGATCGTCAGGACGAACCAGATGACGAGCAGGCGGTCGGTATGTTTTTTCATCATGCTTGTCCTCCTTGCTGTCAAAAGCGGAAATACAGGAACGGATTAAACGTCGCATCAACGAGATAAGAGACCGAGAGGAGAAACAGAAGCATCAGCCAGACAGAACCCGCCAACAAGCGTAAACTGCCGGCAACGCTGCCTGTGTTTCCCGCCGCCGCTTCCTTAGCCGCCTTCCTTCCCCATGCCATTGAAGCCAGCACAAGAATAAGAAGCAGAATGGCGTTCGTATACGCGAAGTATACCGTCTCTTCGTTCCAGACCGCCTGTCCGTTTAAGCCAAACATCGCTTTCAGATAAGCACCGACCTTCGGCAGCTCGTCAAAGGCAAACAGCACCCAACCGAGCAGAATGAGCAAGCTGGCATAGAGATGCCGGATCCATCTGGGAGCCTCGGCGAGCAGGCGGAGACCAACCCACTTCTCGAACGCAAGAATAACGCCGAAATACAATCCCCACAGCATGAAGTTCCATGCCGCTCCGTGCCAGATGCCGGTCAACACCCAGACGATCAGGATGTTGCGAAGTTGTCTCGGCAACCCCTTCCGGTTGCCGCCAAGCGGAATATAGACGTAATCCCGGAACCAGTTGCCAAGCGAAATATGCCATCTGCGCCAGAAATCGGTGATGCTTTGCGCCGTATACGGCTTGTTGAAGTTCTCATTGAACCGGAAGCCAAACATGAGCCCAAGTCCAATCGCCATATCCGAATATCCGCTGAAATCGAAATAAATCTGGAACGCAAAAGCGATGATGCCCAGCCAAGCGGTCAACACCGGAAGCGTGCCGGCGTCCATATCCGCGATCGCATGCCAGAGCAAGCCGATGTTGTTGGCTAGCAGCACTTTTTTGGCGAGGCCGATAATAAACCGCTTTACGCCTTCCGCGAACAATTCGATCGTTACGCGCCGCTCTCTCAGCTGCTCGGCTATTGTGTTGTACTGGACGATTGGACCGGCCACAAGCTGCGGGAATAACGCGACAAACGTACCGAAGTCGATCCAATTGCGCTGCGCCTTGGCCGTTCCCCGGTACACGTCGATAATATAAGACATCGATTGGAACGTGTAGAACGAGATGCCAATCGGCAGCGCCAGCTCTGTCAGCGGTATGTCGGTTCCGATTAAAGCGTTAACATTCCGGATTGCGAAGTCGGCGTATTTGAAATACGACAGTAGCGCTAAGTTCACAATGACCGATGCCACAACGATGGCTTTGCGCCGCTTGGGCCCCCATTCCGGCTTGCTTAGCAAGAGCCCGAAGCTGTAATCGGTTACCGTTGAGATCAGCATAAGAATGATGTAGACCGGTTCGCCCCAGGCGTAGAATACGAGACTGGCCAAGAACAGAATGAGATTCTTTCCTCTGCGGGGCGACAGCCAGTAGAGCAGCCAAACCGCCGGCAGAAAAACAAACAGGAATAATAAGCTGCTGAATACCATAAGCCGTTATTTCGCTTCGAACAACCCGTTGAAGGCGTTCACCATTTCATCCGCTTGCTCCCCAATGGCAAAAAACACGTAATTTCCTTTTACGGATGTTTGATAGTTTTTGGCATTCTCGTATTGATCGGGCAGATAAGTTTCGAATTGCTTCTGAACGTCTGCCGCGCGTTGTTCTATCCCTTTCTTCACGACATCCGCATCTTTGGCATTCTTCATCTTCAGCACGGCTACTTCATTCGTTTTTACGTTCATTAGCGGGATTTTGATGGAATAAGCTTCAAGAAGCGACGGGTCGAGATGATACAGCTCTTCTACCCCGTTCTCCTCCAGATCCGTTTGCGGCGGTTGCTCGAATTGCTTCGTCAATTGTTCTACCATTTCTTGCGGGGACAACTTAGGGTCTGCGGCCTCGCTACTCTCTCCATTCTTCGAGCAGGCGCTCAGCAATAGGACAACGAGGACCGTCAATAGAAGAAGAAACGTCGGTTTTTTCACGTCTAGCACTCTCCTTGATGTAAGGTCGTGAATTCGCATTCACACAGTGCTACTGACGCTCGAAGGGACAAGAAGGTTACATATGGCGCAAAAAAAAGAGCACCCTCTTCAAGAAGAAGGTGCCCTTTCCAAGCCTAGAACCTATTGGCGAAGCGTCTTCAAAGCGCCGCTCCACGCAAGAACCTGATCCAGCATGCCGTTTACGTTCGTCAGATGAAGATCGGCCGGCTTGAATACCGAACCGTTCTCGAAGTCCGTGAACAACGATAGCGCCGGATGTACGCGAACGTCCGCTACGGACAGCTCGCCAAGGATGCCGCGAAGATGCTCCGCTGCGCGAGCGCCGCCCACCGAGCCGTAGCTAACGATGCCGGCAGCCTTGTTGTTCCAAGCTTCGCGCGCAAAGTCGAGCGCGTTCTTGAGCGCGGCCGTAATGCTATGGTTGTACTCCTGCACGATAAAGACGAAGCCGTCCAGCTGCGCCAGCTTGGCATTCCAAGCTGCTGCTTGCTCGCTAGCGTCTACTTCGCCAAACATCGGCAGCTTGTAATCCGCAATATCAACGATCTCATAGTTGGCATCGCCGCGTTTGTCGGCAACTCCTTTGACCCATTCGCCTACTTGAGGACTTACACGGCCTTGGCGCGTGCTGCCCAGAATAATACCGATATTCAAATTGGACATGATGTACCCACTTTCCCAGTGATTAGATAAACGATCGAACCAAACTCTATCGTTTCCATATCATTCCTTCTCTATACAAGGGTTCAAATCCTTTCCAGCGCCTGCCTTAAATTCTCGTAAAGTTTAGCTGCCGCCGGCGGCAGCGGCTGAGTACGGCTGAGCAGCCCCATCAGCATATCGATCGACGTGCCGACAATTTCCTTTGCAATCGTCCCGGGAGGCAGCGGTTCCAGGGTTGTAACCGGTACGAGAGCCATGCCAAAGCCGGCTGCCACATAATGCTTCAGCGCCGTCATGCTGCCGATTTCCATCGTCTCCATGGCAAGAGGGCCGTTATCCTGCAGGATCCTCTCCAGCTTCTTCCGATAGGGACAAGTTTCCGCCGTAATGAGCAGCCGGTGCCCTTCCAGATCGGTCAACCGAATAGCTTGAGCTTCCGCGAGCGGATGCTCTCCGGGCAGCAGCATGACAAACTTTTCTTTGAACAAGGGATGGAAATAAAGCTCTCCTCCGGCTTCCGGCGCGGAGCATAACGCAAAATCCAGCTCCCCTTGCCGTAAACCTTCGGCCAAAACCGTTGTGCTCGCTATCTCAAGAGATACTTCAACTTGTGCATGATCCTGCATAAAAGCCTTCAGCAACGGCGGCAGCCGGTAGCTGGCTAACGGTTCGGTTACGCCAACCCGGATCTTCCCGGCTTCTCCCGACTGCATCTCGAGCAAATTACGCTGCATCTGCTCCATCCGGTTTACGATATCCAGGCTTTGCGCATGGAACAGCCGTCCCGCTTCCGTCAGCTGCACTTTCTTCCCCCGCTCAAAAAGCGTGACGCCAAGATCGCCCTCCAGCCTCTGGATTTGCATCGTTACCGTCGACTGCGCATAGCTTAGCGCTTCCGCTGCTTGATGGAAGCTACCATGCCGCACGATAGCTTGGAACGTCTTTAAGGTTTTCAGGTCCATGCCGTCTCTCCCCTACCTTGAATAAAATTCAATTATATTGAACAAATAATTCATTTTATTCAATTATACAAATCGAAGAGCGACTTATACAATGAGATTAACAGAACAACAAAGGGAGGAAATAACATGGAGCTGAATCAAAAAATAGCCTTAGTGACAGGAGGCGGTACCGGAATCGGGAGGGCAACCTGTCTGGCGCTGACCCGCGAAGGAGCAGCCGTTGCCGTCAACTACTCCCGCTCCCGGAAGGAAGCCGAGGAGACCGTCCGGCTCATTCAAGAGTCAGGCGGCCAAGCCCTCGCCTTGCAAGCAGACGTTTCAAAGAATGACGAGGTCATTAATATGACCGAGCAGATTATCCGGCATTTTGGTTCCCTTGATCTGCTTGTGAACAATGCCGGCATCACCTGCCATATCCCATTCTCCGACCTCGACTCCGCTACCGAAGAAGTATGGGATGAGCTGTTTGCCGTTAACGTAAAAGGAATGTTTTATTGTGCCAGAGCAGCTGCTCCTTACATGAACAAGCAAGGACAAGGAGCGATCGTTAATCTCGGCAGTATTGCCGGTTCAACGGGCCTGGGCTCATCCTTGCCTTATGCGGTGTCCAAAGCGGCCGTCCATGGCCTCACCAAATCTCTCGCGCGTGCGCTGGCCCCTCAAATCAGAGTCAACTGCGTCGTTCCCGGAGCCGTCGCCACCAGATGGTGGGCCGGCCGGGAAGAGCAAATGAAGCAGCTCGCCCCTCATCTGCTTCTCCGGCAGCTATCTACGCCTGAAGATATTGCGCAACTCGTCTGTGCCGCGCTTAAGCAAGAAGCGATGACCGGACAAATCATAACCGTCGACAGCGGACAGACGTTGTGATCCTACTTCACGATCTCCTTGTATTTCCCCGTGCTAATGATTTTCACCTTAACCTGCACGCTTCCAAGGGACTGCTCCGTGAGAAAGAAGGAGCCCCCTTGGGTCAGCTTGTGGAACGCCGCCGGATTCCGCCGGTATAACGTCTCTTCCAGCTTGAAGGGATCGCAATGTTTGGCCAGTCCATTCCGGAACGTTTGTCTAATCTCCGCTTCTATGGCTTCCTGCGCTTTTTTCTCCAGCTCATGGATGGGCGTATTAAACGCTTCTCTGATCGTGCCTTTTGCCGTCACCTTGAGATCAAACTTCGCGTCTCCTCCGCTCGACAACTTCGGAGTAACCCGCATATGGGGATGCGCGAATTGAACGGCGCCTTTTTGGTCATCCTCCAACGGAATTTGCAACAAGGTCTTGTTAATATCTTTTGTCGCCCACCGCAAGCCTTTTAGCTCCTCTACCGAAAGCCAGTTCACCAGCTGCCCCTTGTCGAAGAAGAACGCCCCGTCCATCTCAAACATTCCCCTTGGGGACTTGTCCTCCAGCCATGTGTTCCGGTTAATCGAAATAGACGGCATATAAAAGGAATTGCCCGGCTCATTCATATTGGCGATTAACCTGTTGCCATATGAGGCGAGCACATAGGGGCTTTGACTGCGATTTTGCACGCTTGTGTAGATAATGCTATCCAGCGGGGACAGGTTAAAGATCGATTTCTGCGTCAAAATATCCTCGAGCTTGTCCTTGGTCCCGAATACAAGCACGTTATACCGTACTTCATAATGGCGGTTTAACGTCCCGTACGTTTCTTTCCCGCCCCGCTTCAGTACGTTCTCGCCCAATACGACAGTCTTCAAATGGCCCCAGAACAAAGGAAACTGGGAAGTTGCGTTCGTATCCGCAAGCGCCAGCGCCAACGTGTCGCCGCGCCCCATGCCGACCCAGACCGGCACTTTCTTGCCGAGCTGGGTACTCTCGGATCTTGCAATATTCGAGAAATTAAGCACCTGAACATACGTCCTGAATTCACCGTCTACATAATCGATGCCTAGCACCGTTACATAAGCCAGATTCTGAATGTCCCGCGAGTTTGCGCAGCTTGGCAGCAAGCTTGCCGCCAGCAGAAAGACTATTATTTTACCGATGAATATTCGCATGCCAACCCCTCCCTTACCGATCCTCGTCCTGCTCTTCCAGGCTGACCGGACGCCGTTTCATCAGGAACCAAGGAAGCCGGAGGAACGATGCGATCAGATCCCTAATCTTAAGCGGCGATAACGGAGCTAAGTAGCTCACTCCGAAGGATTGCTGTCTACCCATCAGCGCAATAAAGATGACGATCCCCAAAATAACCCCGTACATGCCAAGGAAAGAGGACAACAGGAAAAAGAACAGCCGGATGATGCTGACTACCGTGCTTAACGATTGATTGACCAGCGTAACGCCCGAGACGGCCGTAATGGCGCCAATAACAACGACGGAAGGCGACACCAGTCCCGCACGGATTGCCGCGTCGCCGATAATGAGACCTCCAATCGAGGTCAAGGTTTGTCCGATTGAAGTGGGCAGCCGGACGCCGGCTTCCCGGAAAATCTCCAGCAGCATAAGCAGGATAAACATCTCGATTTGAGCCGAGAACGGGAGGCCCAGCCGGGATACCGAGATTGTCGCCATAATCCGGAACGGAAGCTGATCTTGATGGAAAGCCATGAGGGCTACCCAAATTCCGGGCAGGAATACGGTAAGAAACAGACTAGATATTCGGATTAGCCGCGCAAAAGAGACATACGTGTAATTGAAATGGATATCCTCCGGCGATTTGAGCAGCAAAGTTAATCCGGCCGGACCAATAACGACAAGCGGATTGCCGTCGATTACGATAATAAATCTGCCCGAGAGCAAGGAATTTACGCAATAATCCGGTCTTCCCGTGTAATCAAGCAATGGGAGAAACTTATATTTGTTGCCGGTTAAGGCTTCTTCCAGCTGATTAATGCTGTAAATGCCGTCCGTATCGATCGAACTGATGCTTTTTCTGACTTCGCTTAATATTTTCGGATTGATAATATCCTCGAAATACATAAGCGACAGCTTTGTTTTCGTCCGCCTGCCAAGCTTAAACTCCTGAACATGCAGCGAGTGGCTGCGAAGCCGTTTGCGAATGAGCGCCACATTAACGGCCATATCCTCGACAAAGCCGTCCTTAGGCCCTTTAATGGATATTTCCGTGCTGGATTCCGACGGCATCCGCTGAGGCCTGTCGCTAATCCCCATCTGAAAGTAACGCTTCTCCTGAACGAAATAGAGGAACAGTCCGCCTTCAAACACAATTTCGTCAATGTCCTCCGCTGCAGGAGGTTCCCTGTAGCCAAACAAGGATAGCCGAGAAATAATCTGATGCATCTCCTCAGCCGATAACTTGCCCGTTCTTTCGTAATAGTCGGTAAGAACGGGGAGGACAAATTCATGGATTTGCCCCGTATCGCATAATCCGTTGGCATACACCATGACAACCGAAGCCTTGTCGCTTGCTCCAAACCGGCATGGCTTGACGAATACGTCCGCCGATCCCTTGTACAGCTGCCTCAACCGTTCTTCTGTCCAGGTTATTTTGTCAGCAGGGGCTGTCATTGAGACTCATCCTTCCGGTATGGTTTGGCAAACAAGGTAATGATCATCCAGATCAAGGTGATAACCAGCAGAATGACAAGCGAAGAAGGCAGGAATACCTTATACATCCACTGGTAATAGGAGTAATCGTTCGTGCGGATGATGCCAATAAAGATGTAGCTTATCATGATAGCCGCCGTTGCCCATTTGCGGACACGCCCGCTTAGCCTCAGAGCATCGGTCAGCAGATACACCGCAATGCAAATCCGCACGCAAGCGCCTGACATCCATTGAAAAATAGAGAAGAAATCGACATGTTCGATATATTCCCCGACTTTTACAAGACGCCATTGTTCGTAAGGGGATGTCATTTGATTAGCGGCTTCCTTAGGACCAAATTCCGTAATCGCGCCAATAATCGGCCCCAACATGATGCCAACAATAAACAGGCTGAAGCCAAATATGTGCCATACCTTAATTTTCTCGCTAAGCCTGTGCTGCAACAGAAGGAGAAAGACAATCTCAATAAAGCCCCCCGATGCGTATAACATCCCGTCAACGACGGGTGCCCACCCATGCTCGAGGACAGGAGTCAGCAGCTTGTAATCCTTCTCCGAATGGTTAAAGACGCTGACAAACACGCCAAGCACGCAAACGATCGGAAACAAGACGCCTGCCGTAATCGCAATGGAGCGCAAGCCCCAGATCGTTATAAAGAGGCAGATGATAACCAATGTAATGGACAGCTCCAATGCCGGGGTCGCCGGCAAATAGTTGGTTGTGTTCCACTTCACGGTATGAAGGACCGTTGTAGCCCCGATTACATATAAAATAACGCAGACCGGTGCGATCAGAATCCATGACACAACGGGATGCGTCTTGTCCGCGATCCACTTCTGCCACTTCTGCTGGCCGGACTTCTTCATCATCCAGACAAGCATCAGGCACCATACCACAAAAATCAGTCCCGTAACGATCACCGTAATCCAGGCGTCGCGTCCGGAAGCATCGAGCAGCATCGGATTAATGATGACATGGTCGATAAGTCCATTGGTTAACGCAAATATCATAAGCCATTGGATAATGCTGATTTTGCTTGCTTTTCCACTCATAAGCTGATCATTCCGTTCCTATAGATCCCTTATTCAGGGAAAAGATAGGTTATTCATTCCCTTCCGCCATGCCAAATTATTCATAGAAATAGACAAAAGCCCCTTTGGCGATGGGGCTTTTGTCTACTCCTTATAGCTAACGATTCGTAACTAACGGCATCAACCGGTTCTCCCAAATCCACTTCGGGTTATATTGCTGGCGGGTAATGGTTTTCGCTTGAATAACCGGATTGTCAGCCATCAGGCCGGTAATTCGCTCCGCGTGCTCCCGCAAATAAGCTTCCTCGGAAGGATGGTAGGTCTCCCTCGTGTCCACGCCAAATCCCCTTGCATGCCAGCGCATGAAATAAGCTTGCAGACGATTGCCGAGCTCCTCCAGCGCAGGCACCGCCTGGTTGAGTACCAGCATATTGCCGCGACTTGCCGCCTCCAGCACAATAAGCCCAAACGACTCGGAGTAGGAGGTGCAGACAAACAAATTGCTAAGCGTGAATAGGTCCATGACGCCACGGTGCGGAAAACCGTCCGGCCAGCCCAAGTCTGAGGTGAAGACAAGCTCCGCTTCCCCAAGTCCAAACCTTTCTCCTTCGCTTCTAATGATGCGCTTATAGACAGCCGGTTCAATATCCATGGATGGAAAATCGCAAAAAATCATTTTAACCCGTTTGCCGGACACCGATCCAATAGCCCCTAGAAGAGCGGCTGCTTTATTCAGCTGCTTGCCCGTCGTCAGCCGCCCGGGATACACCGCCAATAGATCCGGCGAGAACAGATCGGTCAGCTGACCAAGCTTTTGCACGTCTTCGCTCATCCCGCCTTGCAAGTTCAAGCTATTGGGAATCGCTTTGCACAACTCGAGCGGAACCTGATATTGCCCCGCCAGAGCCGGCAAACCCGATTCCGCCGGATACAGATACGTCGTGTTGGGCAGGGGCAGAAATCTGGCCGAGAGGGGCCAGTCCATCCGCCTCGGCCTGCTTGCCGGGGAAGAATGGGTCATGGCAAGAAATCGCAGACGTGGCAGTCGAACCTGCACCTGACGAACAGCCACATTATGTACAAGATGCCAGCCCTGATACAGAATATCGTGCAGAAACACGACTTCCACATCCCTAAACGCCTCATACAAACTAACGGATATGGCTTCAGCCTCCTGAAAAAAAGCAGGGTGCACGCTGCCTGTCGGCTGGGAATAATCCATCCAATGGATTTGTTTTCCCTCGAAACGGTTCGTAACCTTCACCCACTCAATCCGTTCATCGTTATATATGCCGTATCGCTCCGAATCGGGGCAATCCTCACTGACGAGGACTTTGACCGTCATCCCGCCGCCCAGCAGCATATGCAGATGCTCTTCCACAACGCTGACCAAAGAATAGGTTTTAGAGAGTCCGTTAAACATGGTTAAGATGGCGACCTTTATGGCTATCACCTCATTTTTTCTGCTGAAATACTCTCTTGTATGCCTGAATTACAGCGAATATGCATAGGATCAAAGTGTGTGCAAGTAGGGCTGAGTACATGACTAGGAGGGGATAACGCAAATGGCCTGTATTAATCTAGGGGTTGCCAATGATTTCAACCTATTTATATTCGGCGATCATACCCAGTCCAACGTGGACTCGGAGGGAAGGGTAGCGGTAGGGGGAAACGCGACTTATGATAACTACGGAGTAGGGAGTGCGCTCGCAGTCTCTACCACAAGACCCGACCTAATCATCCAAGGAAATGCAAATATTGGACAGGGAACAAACTTTGCGGGAAATACCATTGTCTATCCAAGCAGTACGATCATCCGATATTTGATGACCAACAATAACGGCGTTGCCGGCCAGCCCCTGGTAGGTACGCCTATTGACTTCGATCAGGCCGAGAGCGACCTGGCGGCGCAGTCACTTAATCTTGCTGCCCTTGCGCCTAACGGAACCGTAACGAACAACTTCGGACAAATTGTACTTACCGGAACGGACCCGCTCGTGAATATCTTCATGTTCAACGGCAATAACGTGGACGGAAACGGGCTTCGTCTGGATACGGCAAACGGAATCGACATTGTTGCCCCGGCAGGTTCAACGATCATCATTAATGTGGGCGACGATAATGTCGGGTTCGGAAGTTATCAAATCTTCCGCAACGGCGTTACGGCTACTCCCGAGGACGGAGAACTTATTCTCTGGAACTTCTACCAAGCCGTCACCGCCTTCAACCAGAACATATCCATAATCGGCTCGGTACTAGCTCCATATGCCAACTGGGAAGCGATTGGCTTCGGCAACATTAACGGAACGCTGGTCGCCCAGTCCCTTACGAATGTAGGCGGTACGCTAGAAGCCCATAATCATCCGTTTATGGGCTGCTTGCCAGGCATTGTCCTCCCTACTACTTCTACGACAACATCAACGACAACATCCACAACAACATCTACGACTTCCACCACGTCGACTACTAGTACAACTTCTACGTCAAGCACTACTTCTACATCAAGCACTTCAAGTACATCGTCCACTACAAGCACAACAACCGCTGTCCCTACCACAACAACGACAACAACGACAACAACGCCCGTTCCGACAACAACGACGACGTCTTCAACTTCGACGACCACTCCAGCCGTTATTACCGGCCCGAATATTACGGCAACCAAGACGCCAAGCGTGACAACCGCCAACATAGGAGATACGATTACTTATACGATTACGCTCACCAACATCGGGACCGCACCGGGAGAAGCAATATTAGCGGAG
Organism: Paenibacillus glycanilyticus; assembly: GCF_030161375.1. Lineage (GTDB taxonomy): Bacteria > Bacillota > Bacilli > Paenibacillales > Paenibacillaceae > Pristimantibacillus > Pristimantibacillus glycanilyticus_B. The sequence goes on along the minus strand of NZ_BSSQ01000016.1, from coordinate 237,219 downwards.
GTGCTGCCGCCAGGCATTCATTTCGTGCCATCCAGCTTATTTATTGACGGAGGGAGATTCAGCGGCGTAGACGTTACGGAGCAAGCGATTGTCGGCAGGATAAATGTGGGGCAAGTTGTAACCATTCAATTCGAAGTATTTGTTGCGAGCTATCCGCCTAACGGGCGGATCATTAATGCCGGCGTTGTTGTCTCCGTCCCTCCGGGCACGATTCCTTCCACTTGTACGGCCGGGGAAGCATCCATAACAAGCAGACCTGGCGTTCCTCCTATACCGGGTCAAAAGCTGCCGGTGCTGCCGATATTCAAACCCGGCGTTACACCTGCACCCGGTCAGGCTCAGAACCTTGGTCCCATTACAGGGCCAGCCGGCAATGTCCTGCTGAATCAGCCGGTAACCGTTCCAGGCGTAACGCTTACGCCTTTAATTGGTTTGACGGTCCCCGTCACGACGGGAACGGTACAACCGATTATCTCTACCAGCTTTGTAACGGTCCCTATGACGCCTGTGTTAAACACGCCTAACTTGGTTGTGTCTAAAGCTTTTCTTGATGTTTCTTTGTTCGTGGGTCAGCGAATTACCTATACCATCTTTGTTATTAATAACGGCAATGCCATTTCCGGCCGAACAACGCTTTTCGACGTCTTGCCGTCTAATGCCTTATTTATTCCGGGTACGGTCCGGGTCAACAACGTGCTCCGGCTGAGCGCGAATCCAAGCGCGGGAATCGCCCTTGGACCAATTGGTCCAAACCAAAGCGCCATTATCCGGTTTGACGTGCTCGTAAGAGGAAGCGGAACTTTAACGAACACGTGCAGAGTGAATGCCGACTTCCTGCTGCCGAATCAACAGATTGCGACGCAGTCCTTCCAATCCAATACGATATCGAATCCCGTTCTAGCGATCCGGGCGGCCGACTTCGCTTCGTTCCTCAAGACCGCGGATGCCCAAATCGTTAAGGTCGGAGACAACTACCATTACAATGTCTCGCTCACCAACTTGTCCTCGGATATTACGGCCGGCAACGTCATTTTCTATGACCCGTTAGGCAATCAGCTGCAATTCGTTTCCGGCAGTTTGACCGTCGACGGCATTCCTCAACTTGATCCGGAAGCCGGTATTTTTCTCGGCACCATTGGTCCTGGCATGACGAGAAGACTGACCTTCCAAGTTAACGTTCTGGCTGAACCCATGAACGGTTTTATTTCCAACACCGCTGCTGCGTTTTTTGAATTCCGGTTTGGCGCATCCTGTTTCCGCGCAGGTCTCTTGACCAATACGGTCAGGGTGATTGTTGAGGAAGAGGAAGAATAACGACTGAACAAATGACAAAGGGCACCCGCCTACGGTGCCCTTTAAATTTTATACACATTTAATCCCTTACACTGCTCTTTTCTCTGCCTAGCCCCCTGTGATAAAGTGGAAATATTGGGCTTAATACAAATCTGTGGAGGGGGAAAATAAGGACGATTTGCCTGCGCATACGGTCCACTAAGCCTAACCAAACTAACATACATACCTTTTCGTTACGGAAACGAAGAAAGGACGGCTATTATCCATGAATGCTTCTTCTGCTGGCGGATCCAGCACGGCCCCGGACTTGAGCAACATCAAGCGCGGCCCTATTATTGCTACCATCATTATTGGCGCTTTTATCGCGATTCTGAATGAAACCCTGCTGGGTAATGCTCTTCCCGAACTCATGAAAGCTTTCGAAGTTGGCCCTTCGACGATTCAATGGCTGACAACCGCATACATGCTTGTTGTTGGCGTACTCGTGCCGGTAACCGCATTGCTCCAGCAATGGTACACGACGAGGCAAATGTTTATCGGCGCCATGTCATTGTTTTTTGTCGGTACGGTTATCTCGGCCATAGCGCCTGAATTCGGCGTTCTGCTTGTCGGACGCATTATTCAAGCCATCGGTACCGGCCTGATGCTTCCCGTCTTAATGAACACGATTATGGCCATCTTCCCTCCGGAAAAACGCGGCGGCGCCATGGGTCTGATTGGTCTCGTTATTATGGCGGCTCCCGCCATCGGCCCAACGTTGTCCGGTGTTATTATGGACTCGCTGAACTGGCGCTGGCTCTTTATACTCGTTATTCCGCTGGCGGCTTTGTCGATTATTTTCTCCTTTATGTTCCTGAAGAATGTATCCGATATTACTAAACCTAAAGTAGATATCTTGTCCATTCTGCTCTCGACGATTGGTTTCGGCGGCGTCGTATACGGCTTCAGCTCCACCGGCGAAAAAGGCTGGTCCAATGAAGTTGTTATCACTTCGATCGCGATTGGCGCCGTGGCGCTTATCCTGTTTATCTGGCGCCAGCTAAGGCTGGAAGCTCCGATTCTGGACCTGCGGGCGTTCAAATTCCCGATGTTCACGATCGTAACGATCCTGCTGTTTGTCCTTATGATGACTTTGTTCTCGACGATGACTTTGCTGCCGATGTTCCTGCAAGGCGCACTCTTGATGACGGCATTCCGTTCCGGCCTTCTCATGTTGCCAGGCAGTATCGTTAACGGGATTATGGCCCCAATCTCCGGCCTGTTGTTCGATAAATTCGGGCCGCGCATTCTTGTAACGCCAGGCCTCGTTATCGTTGCGATCTCGCTGTGGATGTTCACGGGCATTGACGCGAGCGCAAGCAACGGCCATATTATCTTCATTCATATCCTGATGATGCTCGGCATTTCGCTTGTTATGATGCCGGCTCAAACTTCCGGTCTGAACCAATTGCCGCGCCATCTGTATCCGCATGGCACAGCCATTCTGAATACGCTGCAGCAAGTTTCCGGCGCGATCGGCACGGCGCTGTTTATCAGTATTATGACGAACGGTACGAAGGATTATTTGAAGACTTCTTCCGATCCTACGTCGCCAACCGAGCAAGCACACGGCATGGTTGCAGGCATTCACGATGCGTTCTGGATCGGTCTTATTGTCGCTATCGTTGCGATCATTATCGGCTTGTTCGTGAAACGCACCAAGCCGCCGGAAAGCGATCAGCCTGAAGGCGAGAAAGGCGAGAAACAAGTAAGCATGAGCCATTAACTAAGAAAGAGCCTTCCAGCATAGCTGGAAGGCTCTTGTTGTGTAGCGCCGGTTATTTAAGGAAGCCTTCTTTGAAGATGTTGAGCAGGCTTTCCAACGTTGTAGGGTCGCTGTATGTCGAAGCTTCCGTATCGATCTCGATCACGTGGCCATTCTTAACGGCCGGGATGTTCTTCCACGTGTCCGTGTTCATAAAGGCATTATCATTAGCCGTGCTTCTGCTCAGTACGATATAATCGCCCGAGTACTCGGGAAGAATTTCTTGCGACAGCGTATAGTAGCCAGGACCTTGAGCGTCCTTCGTTACTTTCTCCGGCATTTTCAGGCCCATGGCTTGGTACAATACTTCCGTACCGCGTGCCCAATGGTCTCCAAATACGTAGAAGCTTTTCGCGTCGGTCTCAATAACGGATACCGTTGCGTTCTCGCCGATCTTGGCTTTTACTTCGTCGCCAAGTGCGGCTGCGCGGGATTTGAAGTCGTCAACCCAAGCGGTTGCTTCTTGCTCTTTGCCAAGAATCTTGCCGATTTCAACTTGCTGGTTCAGGTAATCCAATTTGCCCCACGTGAAAGCAACGGTAGGAGCGATCTCGCTTAGTTTGGCAACGTTTTTGCTCTCTGTGCCTACAACGATCAGGTCCGGATCAAGCTCAATGATTTTCTCCAGATCTTCGTCGGATACAACCTCCACGCCTTTCAGCTTGTCGGTGAACAGCGGGCTCATATTCGTCCATTGGTCTACGCCAACAATGTTAGCGCCAAGGGAAATCATGTTTGGTGCGTAAGCCAGCGCTACAATGCGCTGCGGATTAGCCGGAATTTCAACCGGGCCGCTCTCGGATTGATAAGTAACCGTACCGGATGCCGGTTGCTCAGCAGCGGCCGATTCGGATGGCGCAGGCGTTGCCGTGGCTTCCGCAGCTCCGTTATTGGCGTTGTTCGCCGATTTGTTGCCGCAGGCACTCAGAACAACAACAAGCACAAGCAGCAGGATTGCAGGAATAAACTTTTTCATGGTCGAGCTCCCCTTTTATTTATGAATGGCATTAACTACGATAATGATTCTCAATATCACAGTAAATAACTATAAATGGTTATCCCAAGTCTGTCAACGAGTAGAGTGAGAAAAGTTTTCATTGCCAATAAGATAGCCATAAGCGGCAATCCAACGAGAAAATGCCCATAAAAAAACGCATGGGCTTGGCAGCCCATGCGTTTCAATTCGTCGACAGCTTATTTACTTAGCTACGCTCTCCAGCACCTGCTTCACCAGTCGTTTCGGAGCCGCCAGCAAATAAGCTTCCTGAATAATATCGGTCAGTTCATCCCAGTTCGGACCAACCGCCATATCAACCGAAACCCAGCCGTGATGGCCGATATACGGCGTCTTCACATAACCGCCTTGCTCAAGCAGCAGAAACTGCTGCTCCTTGGTAGCTTTGACCGACAAGCTTGGGTGTTCGCTGTTATGGCCCTCCCCCATCATAATAAACGTTTTGCCCCGCACCTTCATGACATCATGGCCAAAGCCGTCAACGATTTGATCCACTTCCGGAAGCTCCGAGCAGATGGTTTGTACCCGCTCCAGCATCGCTTGTCCCCGTTCCGTCTGCATGCTTTATCCCTCTCTTCTCCGATATAAATCCATGCTTTTATACCCTTCGCCTAGAATCACTATGTAAATTCAACTTCTCCACGATCGTCTTGCTCATCTCGAACTTCCGATACCTTTACATGAGCATAGGGCGCTTTGTCGTGGACGAGATTGAGCTGAATGCCATGTTCCAAATAAGCTTTTGCCCCGCACAATACGATCGTAAACCCTTCTGTCGAACCGATGGCTTGCTGCACGATCTCATCCGGTTCGCCTTGAAAGCCGTAATCCGTAACCGTCACATGCGTCTCCGAATCGGACAGCGCGGTAAACGTCCACTCTGCTCTTGTGCCCCAATCGATGAGAATCCGTTTGTTCTCCTCCAGCTCCAATACTTGAACAGGCGCTTTCGCCCCGTACATCTCCCAGACCCATTCCGCCTGTTTGCCCGCTTCCAGCCTTCCGCTCCCTTGCGTGAACCAGAACTTTGTCGTAATTGCCGGATCAATAAAGGCTTCGTACACTTCGCTGGCCGGTCTTCTAATCATCATTTCGGCTTTAGCTGCTACCGGGTTGTTCACGGAGACATCCCCCTCTTTTTATTTATCCCGCTTCTTATAAACCGCTTTGATAAACCCGCCAAATACTTCATGGCTATAGGTGAACCCCTGCTTCAAATAGAAATCAAGCGCGTCTTCGTTGCCGTTCGAGACATAGATAAAGAGCAGATCAACGTCATCAAAGCTTTCCAGCCACTCCATGGACATGGCGAACAGCTTTTTCCCGAGGCCCATGCTCCGGTACCCGTCACGCAAATACAAATTGCTGAGGAAACCGATCTTCTGCGGGAAACGAACCCACTCCGGGTAAAAGCCTTTGCTCACCGCAGGGTCTTGGTTCGGCGCCCATGCCGGCAGCTTATCATCGCCCTGCTCTACTTCTTCAATCGTCGAGAACGCGTAGCCGACCGGCACTCCCTCGTCTCTAACGATAACGACATGGGTGTGAAGCGCATGATCATAGCTTTTTCTCATCCGCGTATCGAAGTTCATCTTATCAAACACTTCAGGCGCCATAACGGCCCGCGACTGCTGGAAGGCCATTAGCTCGTTGCACAGCTCCCTGCACGGCTCGATGTTGCCGTCATTTACAACCTCAATCGTTATATTCCCCATGTCTGCCTCCTGCATGTCTTTCTCTTACAAACATACCTTGAACGGACGACCCGATGCAAACTAAGATTTTACAAAAAAAAGAGCCTCCGCTTAAGAGACTCCTTCGAACGCTTCTATTCAAACAGCTTGCCAAGCGCATCCAGCATTTCGCCCGTGCCATGCTCGCGGATTTCCGGCGTATCATGACCGTCTAGAAAAGCTCCCTGTTCGGTAAAGACGAGCTTCGTGCCGCCATCTACGGCGACCAATTCAATCGTTGTCATCGAGACGGACATCCGGGTATCGTTCATGTCCAAGGTGTAGGTGTACACGATGCGCTCAGCCGGTACGATCTCCTGATACACCGCGTCAAAGGTAAAGACCGGCCCTTCCGGCGGCCCGCCGCTGCTGTATTCGCGCCCGCCTACCCGGAATTCGAATTGATCGGGCTTCGAGAACCACTTGCCTTTTACTTCCGGATTGGACCATGCTTCAAATACCTTGTCCGCATCCGCTTTATAAGTACGTTCCACCACAAAAGTCGCATGTTTCACAAATCTTTCGCCCATTCCAATATTCCTCCCATCATGAATTACAACTCGTCTTTGCCTAGCTCCAGCATGTTGCCAAGCTTGTCCAAACGTTGCTCCCAGCTGATCCGCCGCTCCAGCACGGGCTTCTCAAATTCCATCTTCATCGCCTGCAGCAAGCTGGTAAAATCATCAACCGTCAACCCTCGCTTGCCAATCAGCAGCTTGGAGGCATGCTCCAGCTGTTCAAGCAGCTTTTGCTCCCTGGCGATCTGCTCCTTAATCCGCTCTTTCTGGAGCGTCACCATCTCCAGCGGACTGATCTGCTTGGCGGATAAAGTTTCCTTAATCTCCTCCAGCGATAAGCCCAGCTCCTTCAAGGTCAAGATCTGATGGAGACGGGACAGATCCGTCTCATCATACAGCCGGTGGCCCGAACCGGTCTGCCCGGAAGGCGAGAATAAGCCAATCTGATCGTAAAAACGCAAGGTTCTAACCGTCAATCCCGTCAGTCTCGCGAGGTCTCCGACCTTCCAAAGATTGTTCATGTGCTCACCTACTGACAACTTTATTGTAAAACATGACGTTACGTAAGGTGCAACCCCCATGCTGATTTTACATTAGAAATATATTTGGCGCGAATGAGAAGGAAATAGACAAGTTGAATCAAGAAGAATGCTCCAAGCACCGTCAGCGACGGCTTCATCAGGTTGTATTCGAACATGTTGTGCAGCGCGGTAAGGGCAACCGCCCCGTGAATGACCGCGACTAGAATAGGAGCAAAAAACAGAATAACCAGCTGCTTCGTGAGAACCGTGCCTAATTCGCGATCCGTAAGCCCGATCTTGTGAATGGCCCGGAACTTCCGCTGATCCTCGCCAAGATCGGTATAGAGGCGGAAATACAAGAAGCTGCCTGCCCCAACAAAAAACACAATGCCGATAAAAAAGCCCACAAAGAGGATAAGGCCAAAAAACTGGTCTTGTCTGTATAACTCGTAATCCACGCTCATAAACCAGTTGCCCGATTGGCCAAGCTTGTTTGCGATCTTTTCTCCAGCCGTCTTCAACTGCTCATGCGAACCGGTCACGTCAAATGCATACTGATAGATAACGCTATCCGCCTTCTTCAGTTGATTAAACCGCTCATCCGTCACCACGTAATAGTCTGGCCCCGCCTGAATCGCCGGCGTATCAATGGCCTGCACGGGCTTCAAAGTCAAACCCGTTTCCTTGATCGTAACCGGAGCAAGGCCCGGCTGCCGCGCTCCCATCATAGTACCGCTATAGTGAACGATAGCCGTCTCATCGCCTTGAAGATCGGCCTTCGTTCCTTGCGCTGCCGTGACGAGCTTATTATAAGCAGTCTGCGGAACAACGGAAATCCGCTTGCCGCCGGTCGTCTCCGCATTCTTAATGGTCAACTCGTAGACATGATAAGTGAGGCCCGCTTCATGCAAAGCTTCTTCAATCATTTGCGCATCCTGTTTCGCCGGCTCATCGTAAGAGGTGTATTTCATGGCAAACGGATTATCGCCTTTGATGACATCCGTGTACATGTATTTAAATCCGAACAACGCGCCAATCGCGGAGAAAGCAACCGTCGATAAGATGGCCACCATAAAGAAGGTCCTCGCATTGTCCTTCATCCTGTAAGCAAGGTCCGAGAAGAGGACAATATTCGTCTTCCGCCAGAAAACCGAACGGCTCTTACGCCCCTTATGAACGGCATAAACGCTCAGCTGCGTAAACAAGAAATACGTCCCGATGATCACGACTACCGTTACCGGCACCATCGCATAAAAGACGATCATGCCTTTGGCCAGCAAGGCTGCCGCGTAGCCGCCAACGATCAAGAGCAGCGCAAGCCACGACAGCAAAGCGGACGCTTTCGGCTCCGGCTTGGGTTTGTTGGACCCTTTCAGCAGATCAATAAGCGAGTTATTCCGCAGCACCGTAACCGTAAACAAAGAGATGAGCAGGAACAGCGCCATGAAGGCAGCGCCCGTCAATCCCATTGCTTTGGCCGGAAAATAAAGAGGCAGCGAATCGCCGAGACTAAGCAGCTTATGGGAGGACAAAAGAATAATCTCCCCGAAACCTATGCCGGCTGCGATCCCGGCTACCGTGGAACCAAATCCGATCACGATATTTTCCATAAAGACGAGGCGGCGCAGCTGCATGCCGGTCATCCCGTGCATAATGAGGATGCCGAACTCCTTCTTGCGCGTCTTCAGGAACGAACCCATCGAATAAAGCACAAAGAAAAACGAAAACACGTAAATAACGGACTCTGCAAAATACATCGCCGACATGACAGTGGCATGCATATAGCCATTTTTTAATCCAGGATGAAAAGCCAACATCGAATAAACGAAAAACACCATAACCGAGAACGTACTGCTAAGAAAATATCCCGCGTAAATCCTCCAGTTGCGGATTACGTTGTTAAAAGCAAACCGTCGCAAGCTCACAAGCTAGCCTCCCCGCTCATATTAACCCCATCGTATCAAAAGCGGGAAATAAACGGCTATCGATTAAGCTTACGTTTCCTTACATTATTGAAAGGTTATCGCTTCTTTCGGTAAGCGCCCGGCGACATGCCATACCGCTCCCGGAACAGCCGGTGAAAATAAGCATAGCTGCCAAGCCCGGTCTCTGCCGCAATCTGCTCAAGCGACAAGGCGCTATGGTTCAGCAGATTAATGGCTCGGCCGAGGCGCAGCTGCTGGGCGTAACCGATAATGGACACGCCAAAATGCGCCTTGAACAGATGCACCGCGCGCGAAACGCTAAGCCCCGTATGTTGAGCCACCTGCTGCAGCGTCAACGGCTCCGTCACATGTTCCTCGATATATGTCCTCATTAGCAAAGCATGATAAGCAAGCTGCGATTGATTCTCCGGCACTTCTTCGATTGCGCGGTCGATCAGCATAAGCAGCGACCAGACAAGCGAAGTGAGCAGAGCGGGATTGCCGCCGTCGAGCCTTCTTTTCTCGAGCACAATCTGATGCCAAATCTCCTTCAGTCTTTTGTCCGATGCGATTCTCGTCAGAGGCGGGCGTTTCTTCTCCTCCCACCACTCTTTCATGCCGGGACCGTCGCTAATGATGTAGTAATCAAGAGAGAGGTTTGGCTCTTCGCCAAATCCGATTCTCAAATCGTATTTATCGCCGGGCTGAAACAGGAGCAGATCGCCCGGACCGATGTCCCGCATGCTTCCATCCACAAACGCCAGACAGGTACCCTCCACCTGAAACCTGATAATATAGCTGTCTAATCCATTTCCGGAATGATGATGAAACGGAACGTCATGTTTGGAATAGTCACTCCAAAAAACCTCGATCGTCTTCATAACTGCCCCCTCTACCGCACTGTCTTCTATTGTAGCAGGATGGAATAAAAAAGGAGATGCCCCCATGTCTCCATGGTGCATCTCCTTCTCCGGACAATAGATTGTTAACTCTTGAAATCCGGCTTTAGAAAATTCGGATTAGGGTATTTGTAGAACCCTTCGCCGGTTGCCCGGCCAAGCTTCCCTTTATCGATATATTCGGATTTCAGCAGATCCGCGATGTTCTGGAATTCGGCATCTCCCGTTGCTTTCGCTTTAGCCAGTCCGATGTTGTACGCTGTATTGATGCCAACGACGTCAAGAATCGCAAATGGACCAAGCGGTGCTCCGGTTGCTACCATCCAGGTTTTATCGATCGTTTCCGCATCGGCAATCTCCCGCACGAGCAGTTGCTGCGCCGCTTCGAGCAGAGGAACTAGCAAAGAATTCAAAATATACCCCGGCTGCTCCTTCTGCAGCGGCAAGGCTACCATGCCAATCGCTTTGGCAAAAGCGACCACATCCTCGAACACCCCGTTATCCGTGCCCGGATGCTTCATAACTTCCGCGGTATTGTTCCTCCAGATTTCGTTGGCGAAATGCAGCGCAAGAAACTGGCCTGGGCGTCCCGTTGCTTCCGCGAACTGGCTTGGCAGCAATGTAGAGGAGTTTGTGGCGAAGATGGTGTTCTTAGGAGCAACCTCGCCCAGCTTTTTATAGAAGTCCGTCTTAATCTGAACCACTTCCGGAATCGCTTCGATGACAAGATCCGAGTTCGATACCGCGGCCGCAAGATCGCTATTGTAGGCAATTCGGCTATAAGCGGCGGCAAGCTGCTCCTCCGAGGCATTCAAATCCGCCACATAATGCGACTTCAGCTCGGCCATTCTCTCCTTCGCTTTCGCCAGCGCTTGATCATTAATATCGTAGACCGTCACATCAAATCCTTTGTACGCTGTCTGAAACGCAATCTGACTACCCAATACTCCGCTGCCCGCAACCGTAATATGTTTGTAGTTCATCTTGCACACTCCTTCGTATGAAATAGGCCGCTACCCTTGAAGAGCAGCGACCTTAAGAGCATTATTTCGTCTTGAAGCTAAGGAAGCCGTCATCCACCGGAATGGTTTGGCCGTTAATCGCGCTTGCGCCTTCCGTGAACAGGAACGTCACGACGCTAGCGACTTTCTCCGGTTGAATAAGCTGTCCGCGCATATGCAGAGAACCAAGCGCCGATTTCATGGCTTCGTCGTCGCCAAGAATTGGCGTGTTAATAAAACCAGGCGCAACGCCCACAACGCGGATGCCATATTCGGCGAGCTCGAGAGCGCCCGATTTGGACATCATGACAACGGCGGCTTTAGCCGCGTTATAGTTGAAGCTGCCAAGAGCGGCAGCCGTGCCGTAGATGGACGCGGTGTTGACAATGGTGCCTTGCGCGCCAAGCTCGACCATTTTTTTCGCGCCATAATACATGCCGTAGTAGACGCTGTGCTGGTCAACGTCGATGACGCGGTGGTACGATTCCGGATCCATCTCAAGGAACGGCTTCACGAGGCCAATCCCCGCATTGTTGAAAATGCCGTTCAGGGTGCCGAAGGTTTCGACCGCGAAATCAACTAGAGCTTTCACTTCGTCGCCTTTCGATACGTCAACTTTATAAGCCGCCGCCTTGCCGCCTGCTGCTTCGAGTTCCGATGCAACGGCTTGCGCGCCGTCCAGATTGTAGTCCGCAATAACAAGCGATGCGCCTTTGGCTGATAACTGCAGGGCGGTCTGCTTGCCGATTCCGCTTGCGCCGCCTGTAATAATAATGACTTTGCCTGTGAGTTCTGCCATGATTATGATCCCCTTTGTTGTGAAATGTATGTTCGAATAATCAGCGATTAGGTCAAAATCGATCCGCCGTCGATCACGAATTCTTGTCCAACGATATGCGTAGACAGGTCGGATACGAGATACATCATCAGGTTCGCGATTTCTTCCGCTTCGGCATAACGGCCATCCGGCGTTGTATTCGCCATTTGTTGTCTTGCCGCTTCCGCCGCCTCCTGATTGCCTTGGCCAAAGCCGCTTTCGATCGAGCGCATCATTTGCGTGTTCACCACGCCCGGGCATACCGCGTTAACGCGGACGCCATGCGGAGCCGCTTCAACGCCGGCGGTTTTGGTCATGCCAAGCACCGCGTGTTTGCTCGCGCCGTAAGCCACCATGTTCGGCGTGCCCAGAAGCCCTGCTCCGGATGCGGTATTGACGATCGCGCCGCTCTTGCGGGCCATCATGTGCGGAAGCACATGCTTCAGGCCTAGGAATACGCCGCGTACGTTAATCGCCATCAGGCGGTCAAATATGTCTGTCGGATAGTCGACGAGCGGAACGATTTTGCCTTCCCAACCTGCGTTGTTAAGGAAAATATCGATCTTCCCGAATGTCTCGACCGTTTGAGCGACATAACCTTGAATGTCTTCTTCCTTCGTTACGTCTGCTTTTATAAATACGGCTTCTCCGCCGCTGGCTTGAACTTGCTTAACCGTCTCGTTCCCTGCTTCTTCCGACAGGTCAACCACAACGACCTTTGCGCCGTTGCCGGCAAGAGCCAGCGATGCCGCGCGGCCAATTCCTCCGCCTGCACCCGTCACAATCGCCACTTTATCCGTGAAATCAAACTTTTGCATCAACAATCAGCTCCTATATGAAATGGTTTAATTAGTTCATGAGCGTAAGCGATCTGCTTACCTTTTTATATTAACAGATCACTTTGTCGATTGTCGACAATTTATCCTAAAAAGCTCTTCCATTAACTCCAATTCCCTTTTTTTTAGCGAATGCCTGCCGTCATGAACGCATAAATGGCCGATTGCGCTTGTTCGAATTCCCCAGCAAGAATAGCCGATACAAACTGCTTGAACGGCGGATGGAACTCCTTCATTTTCGCTTCGGTCCATCGTACTTCAACAAAGATGTTCAGAATTAGCGTAGCTTTCTCGTAAAATTTCGCAAGAGCCGCGTTGCTTGCCACCACTACAACATGCCGCAGGACGCGCTCCGCCTTCATCTCATATTCCCGCACGTTGCCTTGCTCGCAAGCGGCATCCGCATCCGCGGCATATTGCTTCAGCGATTGCATGTATTCCGGCGTCCATCGCTGCTGCCCGTACATCACGGCAACCCGAAGAAGCTCCGCCATCATGGAGTTGTAATCCTCAATCTCGGTTTGGGTAAAAGGCTTCACAATCGTTCCGCGTCTCGGAAGACGCTCTACGATGCCCTCCACCTGCAGCAAATATAAAGCTTCGCGAACGGGCGCCCGGCTTGTGTTCAATTCCTTGGCGATTTCCTCTTCGACGATTTTATCGCCCGCATTCAATTCTCTTGCAATGATTTTCTTCAGAATGTATCTATAAATTTGTTGTGGCAAAGACTCCCCAAACGGAGAGTCGGACGGTTCAAATGTATTAAACATTGGCTATGTCTCCCTGTCTCTGATCAAGCTCCTCTCCTAGTTATCCCAAATTAAGCGCGTAAAATCAATATGCCATCCGTTCTGTATAGCTATTATGCAGCAGCATATCCAGACGCTCGCATAACTTGATCCAGTCGAAATGCTCCGCGGCATCCCGTTGCGTGCTGACGCAAACCTCCTCGAGCCGGTCCTTCGCATGGCAAAGCTCCATCAGCCGTTGTGCCAGTTGGATGCTGTCGCCAACCGCATGCAAGGAGCCGTACGCCAAATGCTGATTGACCTGCTTATTGAAATCATCCAGCCGGTGCAGCCTGCTCTCCTGGATCGTGGCCGCGTCCCGGCAGCATTCAATGTCGGAGGCAATTAAATAACAGCCATGCACCTTCGCTTCCGCCAACACATGCGCGTAAGCCTCCACGTTTGACGGCAAGGCAAATATTTTCGATTTCCGGTACCAGTCGCTAAGCACGTCTTTATCCCGCACGAAACCCGGCATAATCATCCGCTCTGCAAGCCACGGATAAATAGCCATGTACTGATCCAAATACATTTGAAAGCTTTCGTCTACCTTGCCCACTAGGACAAGCTTCCAGCTTTGCGGGATATATGGCTCCGCGATTCGAAAAGCATCCAGCAGCACATGCGTATCTTTCTCGGGAATGCCTAGCCGGCCAACCGTCAGAATATAATCTTCCTTCTCCGCAAAGGCCACCGGCAGCTCCGGCGGAGCGCCAAAAAAATAATAACCGTTAGGGATATGGTGGACCGGGACAGCCCATTTGTCCGTTAGATGAGGCACCAGCGTCTCGCTTGTAATCACATCGCAGCTCTTTAAGAAAAGCCGGAACGCCTCGGTTAGCGGCTGTTTGTTCACCCAGACGATGTTGGCATCCAGCTTCAGATAGATTCTGCCTGCCGGATTAAGCTCTTTGTACCTCACGGCGGCATCGTAGTAAAACGCATAAAAACCAAACAGGTATAAAACGTCGATTTTTGTCGCATTTCCCTCTATATATCGCCTCACATCTTCCCGACAATCGTAGAAATTTGTCCCAAAAACCGTTTCTAGGGCACGGTCTGGATGATAGTCGAAGGAAGGCTCCATATATTCGATCTCTACATCTTCATCAAATGCGGCCATGGAAGGCCATAGAGCATCCTCGCGACTTGGCCGGTAGGTCACGTAAACCGCCTTGTACCCTCTATATTTCTGCATCAGATACGGAATCAGGCCCACGTCTTTCGTCAGCAGAGCATCCGTAAAGCAAGGAGCCAGCAAATAAAAGGTTTGTCTTTCTTGCATATTTACACCCCATCCGAACCGTCATACAATCGGTTAAATATATGCTGAAACGGCAAGCGCGATGAAGCCTCTTTCGCAAAATGGCAAAGGCTGCCCCATCGCCGTCCGTCATGCGGATGGCGTTATGGGACAGCCCTAATAATCGTTATTGCGTTGTTGTTGAATCGGCGGGAGCATCCGGCGGAGCAGCTCCGTCTGGAGGTTCGCCGTCAGGCGGCGCTGCCCCGTCGGGCATTTGTCCGTCGCCCATGCCTCGGCCGCCACCGCCGCCCATGCCGCCATGGCCTCCGCGACCGCCGCCCATACCGCCGCCAAATCCGCTTTGAGCCTCCGTAACCCCTGATTCATTCACCCAAGTAATGAGGGAGGAAGCGGTGAAGGAGACAACTTTGGTTCCGCCGCTGTAATCACCGTCTGCGTATAGACCATTAACCGCCATGCCTGTCGACTTGCCGCCAGAGTACAATGTGTACGAAGTATCCTTGGCCATCTCCGGCGTGCTGATGTAGACCGCCTGATAAGCTTTGGAAGGAGCGAATGTCGCTAACGTTTTGCCAGATTCATCTTCCAAGTGAACAAGCGTCCCTGCCTCCTGCGTTTGAGGGAACATCATCAGAACGCCCGCTTGCGTCGAGCTGTCCGATGCGGCCTGCACCATGCCGGAGCTGCCTGCGGCCACAAGCGTGCCGCCAGACATAGTAAAGGTACCGTCATAATCGAGCGCGCCGTTGTTGTTCTCGGTAGGACCGTCCACCATTACCGTACCGCCCGTCATAATGATGGAACCGTTCGCGTCAAGACCATCGCCCGTTGCGTTCACGTACAGGCTGCCGCCGCTGATGGTGAGCAAGCCTTCCGAAGCGCCGCTTGCCGATCCGCCACCGCCTCCGCCAGGGGCTGCTCCTTCTCCGCCGGAACTGTCCGCACCCGTTGCGGCATTAACCCCGTCATCGCTTGACGCAAGCTTAATATCACCGCCCGCTATGGTAATATCGCTTGCTTCGATGCCTTCATAGCTTTTCGCAATGTCGATCGTGCCGTCCGTGATTAAGAGGGCAGTCTCGGCATGAATGCCGTCATCCCCTGCGGAGATGTTGAAGTCGCCGCCCGAGATGGACAAGCCTCCCTTGCTGTGCAGCGCATCCTCGCCTGCCTCGATGTTGTAAGTGCCGCCTTGCAGCACGACCAGCCCTTCTTCGCCTTCCGTATCGTTTGTTGTTTTGATCCCGTGTCCGGCAGCGTTCAGCGTGAAGGAACCGTCCTTCACCGCAACCAGATCACGCCCCATTACGGCGTCGTCGGCTGCTTGAATGTCGAACGTACCGCCGGTAATCTTCAGTTTATCTTTGCTCGCAATCCCGTTGTTGTAATTAGCTTCTACAGTCAGCTTGCCCGTACCGTTAATCGTCATGTCGTCCTTGCTGAATATCGCCGCATTCGGCTCGTCAGTATCCGCATCCGGGAATTCATAATCGGTTCCGTCCGATACCACATTGCTGGTCCCTTCCGGCAAGGACAAGATCAACTTGCCCGCTTCTTCCACATAAATCGGCGAGCTTGTGCTGTAATGAAGCTCCGCTCCGTTCAGGACGAGGCGCACCACGCCTTTGTCCGCTACGTTAACGACAATTCGGCCTTCATTGAGCTTGCCGCTGGCTACATAAGTTCCGGCAGCCGTAATCGTAATGACGCCATCTTTCACTTCCGCCCCGGAGCCGTCAATCGTTGCGCCGGTACCGTTCAAGGCGATGTTCGTCACATCCGATGCGCTCCAGTCCGTATACGCATCATCTTCGTCGTACTTCACATCATCGTCCAATTCAAAGCTTGCCGTTTGAACGGCCGCCTGTCCGCTATTAGACGATTCCGCGCCATTGCTCGTTGCATTCGTATTCGTATTGTTATTGTTATTGCATGCCGTCAAGGCCGCCGCGCATAATAAAATAACGGCCAGCTTGCTTAATCTTTTTTTATGATTCAAGGTTCTCTTCCTCTCTTTATGGAATTAAGACTCTACAACGGTAGGGGTCATCGTTAACGAAATATCGAGATTGCCGTTCCGGCAGCGGATCGCGTCCAGCAATTCCTTCTGGTTGGTCGCAGGATCTAGCGTGACGGCATAGACCAGCTCGTACAAACTGCCGAGTTCGGTTGTTCTTACTTTTTTCAGTTCGTATTGCACGCCAAAGACATTGAAAACTTCGGAGAAAGCTTCTTCGTAGCTGAGGTTTTCCGGGATCGTTACTTTCAAAAGCTTCTGAGTGGATGTTCTCGAGCCGAACTTAACCGCTTTGAGCAGGAACATCAAGAGGCACAACACGACGGTGAACAATACCGCGTAACCGTAAGCTCCAACGCCGCAAGCGAGACCGGCAGCCATCGTAAACAGGACAAACGCGATATCCTTCGGATCGCCGGGCGCGCTCCGGAACCGGATAATCGAGAACGCTCCGGCCAAGCTGAACGCCCGTGCGATATTGCTGCCAATGAGCAAGATGATAATCGCCACGATCGTTGGCAGAACAATCATCGTGAGCGCAAAGTTCTGGGTGTAGACGGTTTGCGTTTTCATATACGTAAAGCTGATCATCGCACCTAGCGCAAATGACAACAGCAGCGTTAATATAGCCTGGCCAAACGTTAGCTCGGTCACCGAGGCCGTGGTGCTAAATAGAGAATCGATCATAATAAGAGGCGCTCCTTTACTCTTTCTTCTTGTCTGATATTCATGCGGTATTCATTGCCGTATTTCGAAAAGCCCGTCCGGAACATGCCAAGTTCGGACAGCAGCTGAGCGAGCCAGACCGGCACGGTCTTCTCCGCTTTTACCTCCATCAGCCATTGGCCTTTGGCCATGATCAGATCGCCATGGTCGCCGGCCTCAAGCCGCAGATCATGCCGTCTGGAGCGGATATTCGTATCGAATGTAATCCGCAAATCCCGGTTGTTTTTGCAAAACATCGCGATCCGGTCATAAGCCAGATACACCTTCGGCTGCAGCTCGTATCGTCCGAGGAAATATTTAATTTCCGATATCACCTGTTTGTTCATATAAGGCTGTAGCTCCGGCTCGACTCCCGTGCGGACAAATTCATACGCTTCATCCAGGGTTAATCCCGTTCTGCGTTTGTTCACGAGGCCAAACACTTTTTTCTTCAGTTCCAGATACACCTTCGCGCCTGGCCTCGGGACGCCGTAAGCCCGGAGTCTAAGCTTCTCCCGGTATTTCGGCTTCGCTAGACTGCCCCGGATGATGGAATGTTGTTCGGTATCGAAATAGAGATTGCTAATGGAGTAGAATTGATCGTTCTTGTTGTATTCGTCAAGCTCCATATAAGCAAGCAGCCGGTTATAAATCTCGCGAAACGACTGCTCATCCATCAAATATTTGCTTTCATATCGGTTGAACACTTCAATAGCCATATTCGTAAAGCCCCTTTCCGTTTGGCTTGCCGCCTGTTCATGACTGTATCTTAGATTCGCAACCTTTAATGAATCTTAAATGTTTGTAAAGCCGTTTCACCTTGGTTAAGCTTGATTAAAGGTTTCTTTCCTATAATAAATTTGCAAGAGTAGCAATAACGAAAAGAGGAATGCTTCATGCGGATACTTATAGTAGAAGACGAGGTTAATCTGGCCGATGCCTTATCTCAAATATTGAAAAAGAATAATTATTCCGTTGACGTCGTCCACGACGGTCAAGCCGGACTGGATAATGCTTTGTGCGGGATCTACGATCTGCTGCTGCTCGATATCATGCTTCCGGAGATGGATGGCATTACGGTGCTGAAGAAGCTCCGCGAGGAAGGCATGGCGACACCCGTCATCATGCTGACGGCTAAAGGCGAAGTGGACGATAAAATTACCGGTCTTGATTACGGCGCTGACGATTATGTCGCCAAGCCGTTCTCGACTGGCGAGCTGCTGGCCCGCATCCGGGCGGCTTTAAGAAGAAGAGGGGAAGTTGTGCCGGAGGATGGCCTGAAGTTCGGGGATGTGGAGCTGAACACGGCCAATCTGAAGCTGACCTGCAAAGGCAAAGAGCTGAAGCTTATTCTGAAGGAAAGCGAATTGATGGAGCTTCTGATTATTAGGAAAACGGCGGTGACCTCGAAGGAACAGATTATCGAGAAGTTATGGGGCTTTGATTCGGACGTGGAGCACAACAATGTCGAGGTATACATCTCGTTCCTGAGAAAAAAACTCGTGTTCCTGCAGTCCGCCGTGAAGATCAATACCATTCGTGGCGTTGGTTATGTGCTGGAGGCGACTGCCTGATGTTTAGTCGGCTTCGCAACCGGTTCCTGATCGTCAATATGGTGATCATTAGCTTTATTATGATTTTGGCCTTTTCCTCCATCTATACGATCACTTATCAGAACAACCGCAAGAACATAAGCGATGATCTGATGCAAGTATCGGAGTTTTACCGCAAGCAGCAAAGCGGTCCCGACGGAGGCAAATACGGCGGAGGAGGCCATGGCCGCGGCGATATGATGCCGGATGGCAAGATGAATGCCGGACCTCCGCCCGAGCGTTCGGTTTCTTTTGCGCTGGAGACGGATAACGACTGGACGATTACGAAGACGGATTCCCGCTTCGATATGGACAGCGATTTCTATGCGCAAGCAATCAAAGCGGCGTCCTCCGGCCATGCGGGCAAAGGCCAGTTTAATCTCGACGGCAACCGCTGGGCCTATGACGTGCAGCAAGTCATGAACGGTTATTCCGTCGTCTTTCTTGACGTAACGAACCAGCATCAATTCCTGATGACGCTGCTATACACTTTCCTCGCGGTAGGTTTCATTATGCTGATCGTCATCTATTTCACCAGCCGGTATTTTGCCAATCGTTCGATTGCTCCGGTCAAAGAAGCCTTCGATAAGCAAAAGCGGTTCATAGCGGACGCCTCCCATGAGCTGCGCACGCCGCTCGCCGTCATTAATACAAATGCCGACGTGCTGTTATCCAATAACGATGACTTAATCCGCAATCAGGAGAAATGGCTGCATCATATCAAGTCGGAGACCGAGCGGATGCGGACATTAACAAGCGATTTGTTGTACCTGACGCAGATGGATGATGCGCGGGACAATGTCATCTATGCTCCGCTAAACCTAAGCGAGGCGGTAGAGAGCGTGATTCTGACGCTTGAAGCGGTCATCTTCGAGAAGGACATTGCGCTCAGCTACGACATCTCGCCGGATTTGTCGGTGAGCGGCAACGTAGAGCAGATGAAGCAGGTAGCGCTGATCCTGCTGGATAACGCAATCAAGTACACAAACGCGACGGGCTCGATCAACTTGACGCTGAGAAAGCATGGCAGCGAAGTTGTGCTCGCCGTCACCAACTCCGGTGATGGCATCCCGCCCGAGCATATCGGCCGAATCTTTGACCGGTTCTACCGAGCCGATGCCTCCCGCTCCCGCAAACACGGCGGTTACGGCCTTGGCCTAGCGATTGCCAAAGCTATCGTCGAACAGCATAAAGGCAAAATCCACGTCAAAAGCGTACCCGGGGAAACAACCTCGTTCCTCGTTCAGCTTCCGGCTGAACGATAAGCAAAAAGGCCGCGCAGATCATCTGCACGGCCTTTTGCTATTTATGGAGTTGCTAACGCAGCCACGGGCAATACGCCTTGAGGCGCCAATTGCCCAACCAGCGCGCGTACGGCCGCAGCCGTATTGGGAAGTTCCTTTCCGTAGACGGCAATACTCGATTTCACGTTGTTCACGTACAGCATCTCGTACGGATTGCCAAGCGACAGTAGCACATAACGCTTATCCAGCTTGTTTAACCCCTCAACGAGCGCTTGGGTGTCCGACCAATTGAATTGGCTTGCCGTGTTGCGGAATTGATAAGACGTAGCGATAACGTAATCCGCTTCGTTAATCGCCGATATCGCCGCACTCGCCATGCCCGGCTTCAGCTCAATGACATTCGTCTTTAGCGCAAGCGAAGCGCCTGCCTGCTTCAGCTGGTTCTCCAGCTGCTTCGCTTGCTCTACGTCAGCCGACACAATAGCCACGCGGTCCCCTTGGCGAATCTGGTCCGGATGTTGTCCGTCCCGTCCAGCCAGCAGCGTCACCGCGCGCTCCGCGATTGTCTTCTCTACCTTGCGATGATCATCGGAGCCGATGATCTTGCTTAAGGACGCTAGTTTGGCAGACAAACTCTCGCCTTGTGAGAATAGTCCGTACTTATTCTTAAGTTCCAGAATCCGTTTCACGGATTCATGAATGTTATCCAACGGAACAGTGCCGTTCTGGACGGCTGTCACCAGCGCCCGCTGCGCGACTGCTGGCTCCTTCGGCATAAGTATGATTTCCACGCCAGCATTCACGGCGCGCACGACGGCCTGCTCCTCTCCGAAATGCTCCGCGATGCCTTTCATCGTAAAGGCATCAGAGATGATAACGCCTTTAAACCCAAGCTCCTCCCGCAGCAGACCCGTCAATACTTTGCGGGACATCGTCGCGGGAATCGGCACGCTGCTGCCATCCTTCAAGGAAGTGACATGCGTGTCGTCCACTGCGGGGAATGCGATATGCGCGGTCATGATCATGTCCACTCCGCTCGCAATGGCCGCTTTGAATGGTCGTAATTCCACGGCGTCCAGCCGTGCGCGGTCATGCATGAGTACCGGCAATCCCAAATGGGAGTCAACCGTCGTATCCCCGTGTCCCGGAAAATGCTTCACCGCCGCGATCACGCCCGATTCCTTCAGTCCCTTCATCGTCGCAACGCCAAGGCGGGAGACCAAATCCGAATCGGAGCCGAACGAACGCTTGCCGATAATCGGATTGTCGGGATTGCTGTTCACGTCCAGATCCGGCGCGAAATTCAGCTGCAACCCAAGCGCCTTCAACTCTTCGCCAGTCAGCTTCCCGGCTTGCTCGGCGAGCCCTTCGTCTCCCGTTGCGCCAAGCGCCATCTGGCCGGGTAAATTCGTGCCGCCCGGAATACGTTGGATAACGCCGCCCTCCTGATCGACGCCAAGAAAGAGAGGAATATCGCCCGCCTTCCTTTCTTCCTCCTGCAGCCCGTCGGTTAGCGTCGCAAGCTGCTTCGCGCTGACGATGTTCTTATCAAATACGATAAAGCCGCCCGGCGCTTGTTCATGGATAATCGCCTTCAGCCCGTCATGGACGGTAGTCGTTGGCTTTCCGTTCCACATGCGGATATCCGGCATCAGCATCTGCCCGACCTGCTCGTTCAAGGTCATGTACGACAGCAGCTTGTCCCAGTCCTTCGCCTCTATGGCCTCCTCCCGTTCGAAACGGATTACCCGCGTCAAAAAAACCGAGAATTCGGCCCGCGTCACCGTTCGATTCGGACGGTAGGTACCGTCGGAGTAACCGCCAATGAGACCATTCGAGCTCATCAAACGGATCGGATCAGCCGCCCATGAATTCGTTACATCAGAAAGCTGCTTATCCTGCTTACCGGCCTCAAGCGCATACGCTCGAGTGAGGAATGCCGCGGTCTCCGCGCGGGTTATCGGCGCGTCCGGGCGAAAGGAGCCGTCCGCATAGCCGCCGACCAATCCTTTGGCCGCCGCCGCGGCGATTTCCTTATAGAACGGATGCGACGGCGGAACATCCTTATAATGAACAGCGTCAGCGCCAGCTTCGGGAATCCCTAGCGGGTACTGCTCCCTCGCCATAAAAGCGACCGCCTGCGCGCGCGTAACCGCTCCATCCGGGTTAAATCGACCACCGCCGTAACCGGCAACCGTCCCCCGGTTTGATAAATATTCAATGCTGTCTTTTGCCCACAACGCGTGTTGCAGATCGGTAAACTTCTCTGCCGCTGCCGCATTGCCCCCAAACAGGCATAACGACCCCAATAGCCCGGCGGCTATCACGGCGGACATGATGTTGAATCTCATCTCTCTGCTTCACTTCCCCAATAGATTGTCGCTATTTATACGTCTAAAAGGGAGAATTGTTGCTCGCATACGAACCTTCAACCGCATGGGATGTTCTCCCAACGGAACATCCGCTGCAGTCATGCCAAAAAGCCGCAGCGGCGTTTCGCTGCGGCTTTTCCATTGAAGCTTCATTTAACCCTTATTGCCGAGTTCTTCCGCCAAACCGATTAGAATCCCTTCAACTCCGCGAATGTAGCAGAGTCGGTACGAATTCTTGTATTGAACGATTTCGCCTTCGAGCTGAGCTCCATGCTTGGCAACGAGTCTGGCTACCAGTTCGTCAATATCTTTAACGGCGAACATGACGCGCAAATAACCAAGTGCATTAACAGGAGCGGTTCGGTGATCGGAGATTGTTTCCGGGGTGATAAAGCGCGAAAGTTCAAGACGGCTATGCCCATCCGGGGTCACCATCATCGCAATTTCCACGTTTTGGTCACCAAGCCCGGTTACCCGGCCAGCCCATTCCCCTTCAACATTCGCCCGCCCTTCGAGTTTCAAGCCAATCTCCTCGAAGAAAGAGACGGCGTTATCAAGGGATTCCACAGCGATGCCCATGTTGTCCATTCTGAGCAAATTGTTTTCTGCCATCGTGTTCACTCCTTATATGTATAGATTTATAATCTGATCATCCGCTTATTTATTTTATCAACAATTACTAATTCATTCCAAGAGTTGAGTATGTCCTACACTCTGCTTCACAAGCAAATCATGCAACAAGACGGCAGTAGGTAACTGCCGTCTTGTTCCTTCACCTATGAAACTCGTGTTAATCTTCAATCGCCTGATAGACCATCGTCCAGAAGTCGTGGATCAGATTCGCGGGGGCCGGGGTCGACATTCCGATCTGGGTGAGCAGGACTCCGGTAAGCTGTTTGTCCGGGTCGGCATAGGCCGTGGTGCCGGTTCCGCCGTCCCAGCCGAACTGTCCAATGGACGCGTAGTCGCCTTGGTAGGTACGGACCGCCATCCCGATGCCCCAGCCGCCGTGCTGCCCTTGGCCAAACGATAAATGGACGTTGTTTTTGGCCAAGTCGTCCCGGAAAGCTTGTTGCTCCGGCGTTAGGCGGTTTGTGGTCATCAACTGGACAGCAGGCCGGGACAAAATCCGCTTCGTTCCGTGCATTCCTTGATTCAATAGCATTTGTAAAAAAGCGTTGTAGTCATCAACGGTTGAGAGCAGTCCGCCGCCTCCCGCTTGAAACACTGGAGGTTTGGTATAGCGTCCGCCTTCAGCCTCATCCCATGCCATAAAATCACCGGTCTTGGGATCGGGGATGTAGGCGGGAGGCAGGCGGTCCATCTTGCTCTCTGGCACGTAGAAGCATGTATCCTTCATCCCGAGGGGATCAAGAATTCGTTCGCGCAAGTACGTCTCGAAGGTTTGACCCGTGACCCTGGCAACGAGTACCCCAAGCACTTCGTTGCTGACATGGTATTGCCACCGCTCACCCGGCTGGTAGCTCAGCGGCAGCGTGCCTAAACGGCGCATCCACTCGTCCGGCGCGGGCAGTTCCTGCCCTGGCGTGTCGAACAAACCATTCTGGAAGATTGCATTCTGAATCGGAGAGCCCGCTAACGTGATATCCACTCCGAGCCCAAACGTAGAAGTCAGCAGATCCCGCACCGTGATCGGCCGCCGCGCGGGCACCGTGTCATCCAAAGGGCCATCCGGTCGTTTCAGTACCTGCCGGTTGGCGAGTTCGGGCAGCCATGGATCTACCGGATCATCCAAATGCAGCTTACATTCGTCGAGTAGAACCATTACCGCTGCGGCCCCAACCATCTTCGTCGTGGACGCCATCCGGAAGATCGTATCCCGTTGCATCGGCGAACCGCCATCATGGCGCATCGTGCCCATCGCTTCGACATGCGTCTCGCCATTCCGGCTGATCAAGGCGACAAGCCCGGGAATCTTGCCGGAATCGACATGCCGTAACAATACGTCGCGCATTCTCCGCAGCCCTGTTTCGGAAAAGCCACCACTTGTTTGCTCCATCATCTTATTCATCTCATTTCCCTCGCTTTACGGTTTTATTTGGTCCTATCTATTGGTTAATAAGCTCCTTTAAATGACAGTCACTTTTGACAAGTTAGCATCCATGCCTTTGAGCAGAGCAAAGGTCAGTTTATCCATCGTTGCGCCGTCAAAGCAGATCGTTTTGATCATGCGATAGTACTTTTTAGTCAACGTAAACCCTGGCTGGAAAGAAACATTTTTAAATACGGCGCCCTTGAACGAAACGTTGGTTAATGCCGCTTTCTCAAACTTGACGCCAATAAACGTCTGCCCGTCAAAACATTTTCCGCTCAAATCGGAATCCTTGAAATCAACCCCGTCGAATAAACAGTCTTCAAAAACGGTTTTTCTAAGATCGGTGGACTTTAACGTGACATCCGTCATTCTGACTCCCCGGAATTTAGCCCCTTCCAGCACTGAGCTGGTGAAATTGGTTCTTACAAGAATCGTCTTGTTGAAGCTGGCATTGGTCAGATCAAGCGCGGTGAGCCGGCAGTCCGTCAGATTAGCGCCGTCAAAATTCGCTTCGCGTACAGCGCTGTTCTTGAACGTGCTGCTGCTCAAATCCGCGCCCGAGAAATCGGAACCGGAGAGCGCGCTGCCCTTAAACTGTCCTCCATTGGCCGTAACACCCGCAAAGTCGCTTTTTACCAGGTTTCCTGCATTAAAGTTTGTCAGTGCGTTTTTCATATCAATCACTTCTCCTTATAATTGGTTTTTATCATACCGACCGACGGTATGTATTAGTTTAAAAAATAAGCTGCCTCTCGACAGTTTACTTTTCTACGCTGAATTCTCTAGCTGACATACGGAATAGTTCCTCGTATCGTTGAAACATTTGCTCATCGAACAGGTCAAGCCCCAAGCCTTTCAATATCGCATCAAAAACCTTTAACTTGCGCAACATCATCTCGGAGGAAGCCGGGATAACCGCGGGGTTCAGCCACAGATTGGTGAGAACGAGCAACACCTCGCTAAGTTCTCTAGGATAGTCGGTTTGGATCGAGCCGTCTCGCATACCTTGTTCGATGATGGGCTGGATATAGACGGGAATGGCTTTTTCAAGCATATGCTCGATCTGGGCTGCCAGCAGCTTCGGATTGAGCAAAAGGTTCGGCGCCACGGCTGCCATCTCGTCTTGCGCGGGATTGCCGAGCGAGACCTGGGAAATCTTGCGAAGCTTCTCCAGACCGTTTAGCTCCTTGTCGTCCCTAACGCCGGACAACATCTCGTCAACGTCTTTGAACAGATGAACGATTACGGCTTGCATGATCTCTTCCTTCGATTTGAAGTGGTGATAGATCGCTCCTTTCGTTAATCCGCCCAGCCCGTTAATGATGTCCTGAATGGAGGTCTGCTCGTATCCCTTCTCGATGAATAGATTAAGCGCCACATTTAGGATTTGGTTGGTCGTTTCTTCGGGGAATTTGTTTCTTGCCATTTGCTTTGCTCTCCCTTACATACATTCGGTTGGTATGTAAACAATATATTCCATCCTCCTGTAATTGTCAACACTATCCAAAACATTTTTTTACAGCTAATTTTGCAGTTGCTTTTTGGGGTGCTTTTTTGGTTTTGGGGTGCTTTTTTGGGGTGCTTTTTGGTTAGGCGCCCCAGGGTCCACTATGGACCCTGCAGCCCCGGCCCTCTCCCAGATATGCGGGAGGAGCTTTGGGAAGCAGGTGGGGTAATGGAGTTGGGGTGGCGCCTGAGGAGCGAAGCGTGCGCCTTTGTCGGCGGGAAATATCCGCTAAGCGGATTCCAACCGAAATTTCCTGCCGACAACAGCGCCCGAAGGCGATACCCCAGCTCCCTCCCACCAAATCTCCCTTCAGCAACCATCCCGCATATCCCCCCACCATTTAAGTTCCGCTAAAGGTTCCCGTTCTAAGATAACTCCATAACGTTCAGGCAGACGCCTAGTCAGGAGTTGATTTTTATTTTCCGCACGCGCAAAAAAACAAAAATTTTCACTATCATAGCAGTCATTCTGCTCATAATTGCAGCCATTCTGTACAAGCTGGCCGACCGGTATCTGATCGAGCATGTCGAGGTGAAGGTAACGTCGCCGCCGTCCATTACTCAAAGCTCCGGCTCTCCCGGCTCTTCCGATTCGAGCTCCGAATCAACTTCCGGCTCTAGCACACCGGCAGCTTCCAAGGATGCCGAATACGACGATTGGAACTACAAGGACGACAACGAGACGATCAGCATCAAGAAAGTGGAGACCGGTTCTGGCTCGGATCTGATTACCTACTACGTTGCAGACGTCACGTTTAACGGCGCCACAAACCTGCTTACCGCTTTCGCCAAAGATTCTTTCGGCACCAATATTATTCAGAACACGTCTACCATTGCTTCCGATCACCAAGCGGTCTTCGCCATTAACGGAGATTACTACGGCTTCCGCAGCGACGGTGTAGTCATCCGCAACGGCACCGTTTACCGGGACGAACCGGCAAGGACTGGTCTCGCCCTCTTTAATGACGGCACGATGAAGTCCTACGACGAGAAAAAAACATCAACGGATGACCTGCTCGCTCAAGGGGTCACCAATGCGTTCTCGTTTGGCCCGGCGCTAGTTACGGACGGCGAAATCGCCGGCGATTTCAGTCATGTAGAGATTGATAAGAACTTCGGCAACCGCTCGATTCAGGAATCGAACCCGCGCACAGGCATCGGCATGATCTCCGCAAACCATTACCTGTTCGTCATCGTTGACGGCAGAAGCAACGGCTACAGCCGCGGCATGACGCTGACGGAATTTGCGGATCTGTTCAAGGAACTTGGAGCTACCGAAGCTTATAACCTCGACGGCGGCGGCTCGTCCACGATGTATTTCATGGGACGCGTCGTTAATAATCCGCTTGGCAAAGGGAATGAACGTGGTGTCAGCGACATCATCTACATTCCAACGTCTTAGAAATGGAGGCCTTAACGATGACTATACTTATTCCATCCTACGAGCCGGACGAAAGGCTGCTTACGCTTATTCATAATCTGAAGGAGGAGGCCAAGGGCACCTCCATTCTGATCGTCGATGATGGCAGCGGCGAGCAATATAAGCCGATCTTTGATTCGGCGGCGGAAGCCGGCTGCACGGTGCTCCGCCATTCCGTCAACCAAGGCAAAGGCACCGCGCTGAAAACCGGCTTCAACTATGTCCGGCAGCATGGCAGCGCGGACGGCGTCATATGCGCCGATAGCGACGGCCAACATCTGCCGGAGGACATTCTCAAAATGACCGATGCGGTGCGGAACAATCGCAATCATATCGTACTCGGCAGCCGGCAATTTACCGGCAAAGTCCCACTCCGCAGCCGATTCGGCAATTCCGCAACCCGAATGGTCTACGCGCTAGCGACGGGCAAGCCGATTCAAGATACCCAGACCGGCCTGCGCGGTTATTCCGCCGACATGCTGGACTGGCTATGCAGGGTGCCGGGAGAGCGATTTGAATACGAAATGAACATGCTGCTGGAAGCACCAAAAGCCGGCTATGACTTCTATGAAGTACCGATCGAGACCGTGTATCTCGAGGACAACAAGTCTTCCCATTTCCGTCCGCTCGCGGACTCGGCCCGCATCTATTTCCCGTTCTTGAAGTTCGTCACCTCATCGGGTTTCTCGGCTGTTGTTGATTTCGTGCTGCTGTTCCTGCTGCAATGGCTGACATCGAACCTGCTTGTATCGGTGATCGGGGCAAGGGTGATCAGCTCCATCTTCAACTTTACGATGAACCGCCGCTATGTATTTAACGAAGGACAAGGGATGTCGTTCAAAAAATCGCTTCCCCGGTATTTCTCTCTAGTGGCCGTCATTCTAATAGCAAACTACGCGCTTTTGTATTTATTCCATGAGAGTATAGGCATTCCGCTATTTATAGCCAAGCTGGTGACGGAAGTTGTCTTGTTCGCTTTCAGCTACCTGGTGCAGCGGAGGTTCGTTTATTAAACTACTAAAATAAGGCTGTCCCAACGTCATCACAAATGTACGTTTGGGACAGCCTTGTTCTTCCTTGCTTCTCTTTGCGCTATTTCGGCAGCTCCGCCCACTTATTCGCCTGCTCCGGTGCCGTATAGGCAGCCATTTGATCCAGCAGGACAGCCGCATTTGCCTCAAACAACATCAGACCCAGATTCGTGTCCCGCATAAACCCCGCCGATACGGCATGATTCAGCATATCGGCAATCGGCTGATAGAAGCCTTTCACATTCAGAATGCCTACCGGCTTCTTATGAATGCCAAGTTGCGCCCAACTTGCCACCTCGAATAATTCCTCGAACGTCCCGAGGCCGCCCGGCAGAGCGATATAGCCGTCCGACAGCTCCGACATCAGCGCTTTCCGCTCATGCATATTTCCGACTTCGATGAACTCCGTCAGGCCTTTATGCGCCATCTCTCCGATGAACAAGCCGCGCGGCATTACGCCAGTAACCCGGCCGCCATTAGCCAGAACCGCATCGGCAACAAGCCCCATAAGCCCAATCCGCGAGCCGCCATAGACAAGTTCAATTCCTTTGGCCGCCATCAGTTGCCCAAGCTCGGTTGCCGCTTGTCCATATTCCGGACTAACCCCGGCGTTGGAACCGGCAAACACGCAAATTTTATTCATGATTGGCCTCCTGCTATTGATTCGTTATACCGCTTGCTCAGCTTATTTTTATGCGCCTCCAGAACTTCAGCGATGCTCACATCATACAGGCTTGCGAGGATAAACACGTTGCCCATAATATCGCCTAGTTCCTCGATGAAATCCTGCTTCAGCCCCTCGGCGGATTGCGGGTCCTCATCCGGACGGTCTCTTCCGATCTCCATAGCCCTTACAGCTCTTGCCGTCTCTCCAACCTCCTCGGTGAGAAAAGCAATCCGCTCAAATGGACCGTAGTCCGACCATCCGCGCTGCTTGTAGAAATCCTGAATCCATTGTTGAATTTCCGTTTCCTTCATGATGTCCCCCTGCTCTTAATGATCTCTTTATTATAAAGTTGTCTGCTGGACAGCTCAACAAAAAAGGACACCTTCAGGAAAGGTGCCCTTTTCGCTTAGGCAACCAAAACCCAAACGCCCGCTTTGCCCGGAGTTTCGCCTTTGGTCCACCACTTCGCCTTATACGTATGTCCTTCATAGGAGACTTGGTCGCCGCCATTGTAAGCTTTGGCGCCGCTCCAGGTTTGTACGGCGCTTGCCGATACCGGCTTCCAAACGTCGGAGTTGTCCGGCTTCTCGCCTTGTGTCCACCAGCCGGCTTTATATTCGATGCCGTTATAGGTCACCGTATCGCCAGCCAGATAGACCTTCGTGCTGTCCCAAGTGCCGGTAGCCGCCGGAGGCGTTACGACTGCCGCCTTTGTCGTAATCGTTAGTGGTGCGCTGGCCGTCGAGCGGTTGCCCGCTGCATCCAAGGCACTGACAGTGTACGAATAAGCAGTCGCTGCCTTCAGGCCGCTATCCGAGTAAGACGCTACCGCCGTCGTGCCCAGCAATTGTCCGTCACGGTATACTTCGTATTTCGCGACGCCGATATTGTCCGATGCCGCCGTCCAAGTAAAAGCAGCCGATGTTTCCGTTACATTGCCGGCCTTAAGACCAGAAGGTCTGGAAGGCGCCTGCGTATCCGGCGTTGGCGTTACGGCGGCAGGCAGCGTGCTTGCCGATACAGGCACGCTTGCAGCCGAGCGGTTGCCTTTATTGTCTACCGCAACGATGGTATAGGAATATGCCGTATTCGCCGGCAAACCGTCGTCCGTATAGGTTGTACCGGTTGATGTACCAACCACGTTGCCATCGCGGCTTACTTCATAGTTTTTAATGCCCGCCGATGCCGTCGAAGCCGACCAGGACATCGTAATGCTACTATCCGTATGACCGGAACACCATACGCTGTCCGGGAAGTTAGGCAGCACAACCGGCTCCGGCTCCGGCGTTGTTGTACCGCCGCCTTGCGTCAGGTTCACATCGATGGCCTGGTAGAAAGCATTAACCGTGTCCCCGATTTCCCACACGCCAAGAATAACGTAATAGCCAGCACGGTCGGTCGGCACGTTGCATGTATGCGTAACCGTCATCTCCGGCTTTTTCATTCCGCCGTCTACCGTGCAGAAAGGTTTGGATTCCAACTGGTCGCGCGTCAGCGGTTTATTCGGATCCCAGCCAATCTTCGTAATGTAATAGTCCCATTTCTCCGTCTGGTGATTAGCCGTTAACGTCCAAGTGAACGTATTGGTGCCGCCCTTCATGTCGACCTTCTTCCAACGGTCAGCTGTTTGCGCATCCAGCTCCGTATATTTCGCAGCTCCGGCAAGCTTGCCGTCCGCCGGTCCGGAAGCCGGGAAGCCTCCAAGGCCTTCCACGCTTTGCGGCTCATATTGAATGGCCCCGCAGTCCTTATTGGTTCCTTGGCTGCATAGCAGCGTCCGGCTTGCCGGCGATGAAACATAGCCGTGAGCGGAAGCTTTCTCCGCGCTGGCCAGCAAGCAGAGCAGTCCAAGCAATACAAAGCTGAACAGGACCGCAAGCTTGCTCCACGCCGATTGTCGCGTTATCGTCATGTTGATTCTCCTCGTTTTCTCGAAATTAGGCAGCCTCTCTCCGTCCATTTCATCATTCATCCAAATATGAAATGGACTCGTTTCCCATCATAAACAATGAGATTCGCGGCCAGCCAGATTCCAAAGACCCGGGAGAAAATTGTCTTCCCTTAAGCGGCACTCCTGACATCAAATCCTTCAAATTTGCGACAGGAGTCTTACGCATAGCATCCAATTCAATCAACAACCAACTAATTATGGAAATATATTCTAAATAAAATGCGGCTGCAAATTAGTGCTGCCACATCAGTTGAGCCGCTCGATATGCGCCAACAAGCTTATTTTAGGAATGAAATCCATTTCAGAGATTATGCCAAAACTCCCTCAAGGCACAATTGTATTCTTTCTATGAAGCCTCAGCAGTAACGTTCCAGCAGACCGGTTAGCCGGTCTTTAATCGCATCCCGCAATTCCTCCGGTCCCTCCAGAACGGCTTCGAACCCTAATCCAATGAGAAACTCGGTATAAAAGACCAAATCCCCTCTGGATACATCGGCGTCGATGCTTCCGCTTCCGTCCTCTCGGATCTTCATCATCGGAGCCAGCCACAGCTCCCCCTCGCAGCGCTGGACGCCTGCCCGGCTTAATTCAACCCGAAGACGAACGGGATCGTCCGGCATAATCGCTTCTTTGCGGCTTAAGCGGATGTCGCCAAGGTCTCGTTTCACCGTACCGGACGTATCCTCCGCGGCCGTACGGATTCGGTCGCAGCGAAAGACGCGGAAGCCATCGCGAAGGAAGCAATACGCCGTGCAATACCAAAGGCCGTTATGGGCATAGATGCATACCGGCTGAATTTTGCGGCAGCCCGCTTCGCTATCCTTTGTCTCGTATGCAATATCGAGTATTTTCTGATGAACGGCCGCATCCAGCAGCACGGATAAGCAAGGGGCATCTCCCCGTCTTGTTGGCGTGATGAAATCAACCCGGTTCTTCATGCTGTCGATCCGGTCCCGGACGTCGCCCGGCATATGGAGATAAAACTTGTTCAGCGCCGAGACGGACTCCGCCTCAAAAGGCAACGAAGAGTAATGGCGCAAAGCGTGCACGGCGAAAAACATCGCCACCGCTTCTTCTTCCGTAAAGGCAATGGGAGGCAATACCCGCTCCCTCAATACCTGATAACCGCCATGCGGACCAACTTCGGAGTACAAAGGTACGCCCAGCTCGCTGAGCTCCTGCAAATCTCTAAGAATCGTCCTCGTCGAGACGCCGAATTCATCCGCCAACTCCTGTACTTTGAACCGTCGCTTGCGGTTAACCGTCATCATTAGCTCCATGAGCCGTTTGGATTTGGGCATCGGTCTTCCCTCCTTCTTCTTAACCATGACAGAATGTGTCACTATTATCCGCTACGATAAGGGCAAGAAGCAATCCCAAACCAAAGGAGCGAAAAAAGATGCTTAAATACTCCATTCTGTTTTTCCTGATTATGTTCATGATTGGCACCGATACGTTTCTCGTTTCGCCGCTACTTCCTACGCTTCAAGCGGAATACGGCGTATCGACCGGCATCGCCGGCTGGATGATCGGCGCGTATACGCTTGGTTCCGCAATGTTTGCGTTAATCTCCGGCCCGCTGTCCGACGGATGGAACCGACGAACCGTCATGATCTGCGGGTTGACCGCCTTCTCGCTCTCAACCGCCTTATGCGGCTTCGCAGGCAGCTATTGGACGATGCTACTGTTCCGGTTCGTTGCCGGTGCCAGCGCCGCGTTTACCGCCCCGCAGGTATGGGCGTCCATTCCCGCCGTCATGCCTCCTCAGAGGATTGCGAAGACGATGGGCATCGCCTTTGGCGGGCTGGCCGCTGCCCAAGCGTTTGGCGTGCCGATCGGAAGCTGGCTTGCGGCTGCGGATTGGCCTGTCCCGTTCTGGTGCATCGGCGCGTTGTCGCTCTGTCTTGCCGCCGCTGCCTTCCTGATGCTCCCGGCCATGAAACCAAGCGGTCAAGCGCGCACTTCTATTCTTAGCCGCTATATCCCGCTTATCAAGAACGGAGTCGCAAGAGGCGGATTCCTCGCTTATTTGCTGCTCCATCTCGGCAGCGGTACGGCAATGGCTTTTATGGGCAAATGGATGGCTGATCATTTCGAGTTGTCCATAGGCTCGATCGGCAACTTCATGATGGGCCTTGGTTTTGGCACCTTGCTTGGCAGCATCATCAGCTCCGCGGTCATCCGCAGGCTCGGCAGCACATGGACGGTAACGGCAGGCATGCTCCTGCTCGCGGTACTCTATGTCTCTGGCCCGCATACCGGCCTGCATGCAGCCGCAGTCCTCTATTTCGTTGTATTTACCGTGCTTGGCGTAATCTTCCCGCTAGTGATGGGATTGCTTACCGGCCTGGACGCCTCCATTCGCGGAACGATCGCAAGCCTTGCGAACTCCACCATGAACGGCGCAAACACGCTTGGCGCTTGGCTTGCCGGACTATTGTATGTCCACTTCGCGGGTTACGCCTCCATCGGCATGTTCTCGGCAGCCTGCATCATTCTATCGCTTGCAGCCTTCCGGTTCGGCGGACTCCTCCCGGGGAAAAGCACCGCCGCCAAACGGCAGTCCAAGCCTGCGTAAGGCCTAATCCGTTATAGGAACAATGCTATATAAGCTATAAGTACCGTCTATTTCCTTGGCGTATCGCAAAGTATATTTATGGCCGACCTCGATTTGATTCCAAAGGTTTCGCCCGACATTGAATTGCAGAACGCTTTTTTGCTTTTCCTTGTCGGGATAGGCCGTCATCACCCAATACTGTCCGTCATCGGCTACGCCTTTATCCATGATTGTCATATTGGCGACCACAACACCATCGTTCGCGCCGTTACGCGAACATCCCCCAAGCAGCACGCTTATCACAAGAAGAATGAATATAGGCCGTTTCAATTCGTCACCTCTTCCGCGCAAAGCACTCTGTTATCCATTATACGAATCCGCTAATCCCCTAAGTCCTCCGCCGGAGAAAAGAACCTTCCCCAGACCATCCGAAGTCTGGACCGGGGACCATTAAGAATTACCACCGCCTTCCAGTAAATTAGAGGTATCACTTACCGGGAAGGAAGAGGTTTTATGCGAATGCCACGTTTGTTTGAGGGAGAGAAATGGCTTGTATTAACCGGCCTGCTTGGTTTTATGCTGGCGGCGGTATGCGGGGTATGGACGCTTGTGAACGGAGGAGAAGTAGCGCCGGGCGGCGATGTGTCGAAGGCCTTTTCCTTCGATGCGGCGCTTGGCATCTTCATCTTGTCGACAGCCGCAATTACGCCGTTGTCGGGGCTCGGCGCGCGCGGCCGGCTGGTGTTCCGAATCTCGTACATTGCCCTCGCCTTGTATTCTTATGGGATTGAGACGATTCAGAACTTCCGCGGCGTTAATCCCCGATTCGTGGATAGCGATTCGGTTCTTGATCAGACGGCAGGCAATATATTCACGTTTGTTGCCCTGTTTCTCGTGTTGTTTTATTTATACCTTGGCATTCAGTTCTTCCGCTCGAAAGCTTACAAACTCCGGCCCGAGATGGCGGTAGGCATACGTTATGCGATGATCGCCGTCATCATTTCTTTTGCAGCGGGAATCTGGATCTCCTCGAATGAGGGCAGGTTCACCGGGGATGGCGGCAACATCATCTGGCTGCACGGTCTTGGCTTCCATGCGCTTCAAGCCGTGCCGCTAGTCGCTTGGCTCGCAGAGCGAGCAACCGCCAAGTCATCAGAGCATCATCGTTACCTCATTCATCTGACCGGCGTCTCTTATCTGCTTGGCCTTATCGCCATCGGTTGGCAAACGTGGAACGGCCACGCGATTATGGAATGGTCGCTGCTTCCGGTCATCGCGGGAGTCTGTTTCTTCCTCTCGCTGTCAGCCGGCGCAGCCGCATTAAGCAAGGCGTTTGGCAGTAATACAAGCAAAAGCCAATCGTCCGGCCTATAAAAGGCGGAAAAAGGGGTTGCCCAGCCGGCTGGGCAACTCCTTTTTTTCTATCGCCAATCCATATGGGGATGCTTCTGCAAATGCAAGGGAATGCCCAACTCATCCGAAGCCGCCGACAGGAATTGTTTGCAGAAATAATAACCTCTATGATACACAATCTGACCCCGGTCGAACTCATACTCGTGGATATCATGCAGCGCAAGCCCTTCTGGCGTCTCCGCCAGGACGACAAATACCTGCCTGCCCCATAGCATTTCGAGCGAGACATGCAAAAGAGGACCTCTATGGCGAAGCGATCCTTCGAGCATCTCTTTCTTGGAGTATTCCTGGAAGCCGGGCTGCGCGTCATTATGGGTAGAATCGCTAAGCATGTGCAGCAGCGGAACGGCCTCCCCTTCCCGCAAAGCCTCAAGCAATTCCATCAGCAGGGGGTTAACCGTTTCTTCGTCTTTTTTCGCTGGCTTTGCCGGCTCCGACTCCCGGCCGCGCAGCTGACGGACCGATACCCTTGCGCGATGGAGTGCCGCATAGACAGAACCTTCCGTCATGCGTACCATGCCCGCCACCTCCGCCGCTTGGAAACCAAACGCTTCCATAAGCAGAAACACCGCAATTTGGCGCGGCGGCAGATGCTGGACCAGCACTTCAAGCGCTTCGATCGTCTCGAGCGGATCGGACGTTGTTACCGGGTCTGCCGGTATCGCATCAGGTTCCGCGTACGCATCCAGCTGCACCCGCTTTTTGCGAAGAAAATCAATTCGGGTATGCGTGGCAATCCGGAACAAATAAGACTGATAAGCGATTGGATGCCAGATCTGCGTCATCGTCGTGAATGCCTTCAGCATCGTCTCTTGAAACAGATCTTCCCCTTCCCAAGGCGAACCGGTCAAATACCGGCAATACCGCCACAAGGACTGCTTATGCGGCAGCACCAGCTCTTCAAACTTCTTGTGCGCGGCACGGGTCTCTTCCGCTAGATTGGTTACAACATCGGACATCGAATCTCCTCCTCCAATAGGACTGTCGATTAGTAAGACGTAAACGGAGCACGAAACCATACGGCCGTTTTATTGTTTTTTTAGAAAGTTTTTAGAGCTGCTAAACATCCGCCCGCTATACTGTAGACATCAATCTCTAAGGAGCGTTTCTATGAAAAAAAGCTGGTGGATTCTGCTGCTGCTCTCCATCGCCATTATGCTGCCGTTTGTTATCCCGTACCTGACTTTCAATCCGGCCGGCAGCCGAATTGAAATTTCCTCGCGAACGCTACAATATCCTGCTTTGGTTGGCCATATCTTGCTTGCCATGTTGGCCATGCTTGCCGGATTTCTGCAGTTTCACCGGGGCATTCGACAGAAGAACCCCGCCTTGCACGCCCGTCTCGGAAAAACATACGTATACGCCGTCTTCCTAAGCGGCGGACTTGCTCTAATCGTAGCCTCCTATGAACCCGACTTCGGGAGAACATTATCCTTTTTGTTTCTCGACGCGCTCTGGCTCATTACAACTGCGATGGGATTCCGTTCAGCGATGAAACGAGACTGGAAAGCGCACAAACAATGGATGATCCGAAGTTTCGCCATGACATTAACCGCAGTCAGCGCGAGAGCATTGGTTCCTTTCCTGTTTCTCTTGTACCTGCTGCTTCACCGGTTCGCTTTGCCGGAGGGCCGCATGGAGATGATCGAAGAGGTACTGAACAATAACATCTGGGCCGCTATCGTCGTTAACTTTATTCTTGTAGAGTGGTTTATTCTTAGGCCGCGGCGTGAGCAACCTTTGTTATAATTATTTATTTCCAACCACTGGAATAAAAGGTATGTCATACTAAGCTTATCTTAATAGCGGTGGTGGTCAATATGAAATTTATTATCCGCAAGCTGAAGCATCCCGAGGACTTTCAGGCGATAGCGCCTCTCCTCAATCTAGTATGGTCAGAACCTACTACGCCAGAGCGGCTGCAGGAAGACGAGGACAAAATCCCTCCCGGCGAGCTTCACTATAACGAAGACGGCGAGCTGATGGGCTGGGACCGCCCCAAATGGGTGGCTGAGGACGAGAACGGACACATTATCGCTTATGCGATCGCCTGGCGGGCGCCTTGGACCGAACCCGGCGCGCTTGTGTATACGTTAATCGTACATCCGGATTATCGGGGCAACGGCGTTGGTACCGCCCTTTATACGGAGCTTCATGCATGGGCGCAGGAAGTTAAGGCATCGCTTCTGATCAACTACAACATGAAGGAAACGGACGAGCGATCGCTTGCTTTTGCCAAGCGGCATGGCTATATCAGGGAAAGGCTGTCGTTCGAATCCGTGCTGGATTTACGCGATTACAACGTAGACGAGCAGCTCCTGGCGTCAATTGACGATGCGGAGCAGTCGGGCATTCGATTCGTTACGTTAGCGGAGGAACCAGGCGAGGAGAACGAACGCAAGCTGCATGAGCTGTATCAGGTGACCCATCTCGATATTCCAGGCTACTCCGGCGACTTTCCTTGGTTTGAGGAATGGAAAAAATGGACGCTTGGCCTCCCCGGCGTACGCCCGGAATGGATTCATGTCGCCAAAGACGGGGACCGTTACGTTGGCGTGGTTGCCTTGCAGCATAACGAGCAGACCGGGGCGATGTACCATGAATATACCGGCGTTCTGCCGGAATACCGCGGCCGCCGCCTTGCGCTTGCCCTGAAGCTGCTTGGCCTGCAATCCGCCAAGGCGGCCGGAGCCCCGTATCTCCGGACGCACAACGATTCGCAAAATATCCCTATGCTGCGCGTGAACCGCGATCTGATGGGTTTCCGGGCGGAGCCGGGCAGCTACAAGATCGTGTGCAAACTTTCGTGAAAATAAGTAACGGCTATCCCTTGGGATAGCCGTAATTTTGTGAATAGCCTATAAAATGTGTTGTCGCTTGCGCCCTACAATAACTTCTTGAAACCCTGCGCCTTCTCGTCCAGCAAATACGCGGATTCTCCAATTCTCGTAAACCCGTCAACCGTTTCCCTGGCGCGCTCCCGGCTTTCGGAGATCATGTGCTGCGACCGGCGCATCGCTCTGGCCATATTGCCCACTTCATCGACGATTCCGGCCAGATTCGTCTGGACGGCCTTTGCCGCTTCATCCGCCTGCTTGGCCAGCTTTCGGACTTCTGCCGCCACAACGCTGAATCCCCGGCCGTGTTCGCCCGCATGCGCCGCTTCTATGGCCGCATTCAAGGCAAGCAGATTCGTATGTTTAGCCACTTCACGTATACTGTGAACCGTGCTCCGGATCGATTCCGCCTCATGCTCAAGCGCATCAAGAACCTTCATATTCTCGCCTGCTTCGATAACTATGTCCTCTATAGTCCGCCCGATCAGCCTGCTTCCCGCAATTCCTTCACCCGTACGATCCAGCAAATCCTGCGCCATATGCTGCAGTTCATCCATAAGTCTTGCCGTGGCGTTCTCTCTTTCGGTAATATCCGTCGCAACCTTAAGAATGCCCTCTACATGGCCTTCCTTATGAAACACCGGCATATAAGTGGCTTCAAACCATAAGAGCCGGCCATCTTTGGATACGCGCGAAATCTTCTCCTGAAAAATCCTCCCGCTCCGAAGGTTGCTCCATAGCTCTAGATAACCGGGGCTGCTTGCAAATTCCGGCGTGCAAAACTGCCGATGCATAAGGCCGGGCATTTCGTCTGTCTCATATCCCATTGCGCGGGCAAAATTATCGTTCGCCCATAAAACCTTCCCGTCCGTACTTAATTCAATCATGGCAAGCGATTTCTCCATAGCCGCCAGCACGTAATAAACATCCAATACTTGTGATGTGAATTGCTGATCTTGGGATGCCTTAAGCATCGGATCACCTTCTACTCCCAATGTATAATTTATGTACAATAATTTCGTTAAAATTATACATAAATTATATTTCCATAGCAAGGAAGGAGAAGGACACACGGGTAACGCTATGATTTTTGTATAACTTATGTATAATAAACCTGAGGTGTAAGCGCATGTATAGTATTCGCAAAGTATCCCAATTGGTAGGGATTCCCGCAGTAACCATCCGGGCATGGGAGAACCGATATCAGCTTACCGAGCCTATTCGCAGCACAGGCGGTCACCGTCTGTACCGGGACGCGGACATCGATGCCTTGCGCTGGATTAAGCAACAGATGGACGGCCATCACTTAAAAATCAGCGAAGCCGTCACTTTATATCGCGACAAAATGGCCAACTCGGCTGTTGGGACGATAGAATGCCGCTTCGCCAGCTTGATCGATCGGCTGTACAGGGAACTTGCCGATTTAAATACCGTTCAGGCCAATGAAGTTATCGATTTATGCTTTTCTCTCTTTCACCATGAAGAGGTGTTCCACCATATTCTTACGCCTGTGATGAAGCAAATCGGCGCGGCGTGGGAACATGGTCTCCTTTCCGTTGCCCAAGAGCATTTCGCATCCCAAATCATCATCCAGAGATGCACCCAATTCATGCGCATTCTGCCGCTGAATCCGCAGCTTCCAAGAGCGGTCGCTTTATGTCCGCAAGGGGAGCATCATCAGATGGGACTTATGCTCTTTAGCCTGTTTCTGCGGAATAAAGGACATGATGTCATCTACCTTGGACCGGATACTCCTCTAGACGATATTACGGACTTGATCCGTGCCAAAAACATTGAAATCGCGGCCATCTCGGCCAATAACCCTAAGCTGGCAAACTCCGTCGAACAATGGATTGCCGAGAATCGGCAATCGTATCCGGAGTTAGCCATCATCATCGGCGGCGACGGATTCCGGAATTGCAGCCCCACCCTCGCCCCGCATGTATATCCTCCGGGTCCGTCGGAATGGGATAACTGGTACAGACTGCTTTTGCGCAAGTCCGGATCATCATACGTGCAGCCTTAGGATCTTCATCCCTAACGACAAAACAAAATAAGACCCTCGCGGGGTCTTATTTGTCTTTCTCTTGTTCCTACTCTATGCGATTAGCCCCTGTATCAGCCGATCAGGATTTGAAATAGTGTTCTTGCGCAAGATCCTCAAGCAGACCGGGCTGAACGGGCTTCCAGCCTAACAGCTCTTGCGTCGCAGCGCTTGACCTTGGAAAATCATGCGCCGCCAGCATGCCCAGAAAACCAAAATGGGCTTCCGCTTCCTCGCGGGGAATGCTAACGACCGGCACGTTCAATTGGCGGCCAATAACAGCAGCGATATCGCGGAACGGAATGCCCTCGTCATGAGTGCCGTCCAGCATCGAACCGGCAGGCGCCGCTTCAACCGCTAAGCGGAATAACGTTGCAGCATCCAAACGATGGATCGCCGGCCAGCGGTTCGACCCTTCGCCGATATAGGCGGAAACGCCCTTCGCCCGCGCAGTCTGAATCAGTAGCGGAACAAAACCTTTGTCTTGCGTGCCGTGAACGGAAGGGGCTAGCGACATGATCGCGGTCCGTACTCCGCGCTTGGCAAGCGCCAGCACCGCATTTTCCGACTCGACGCCATTTGCGTGAGCAGTGATGATGAATGGTTTGCCGGTGTCTACAAGCACTTCTCCCATCGCTTCAACGGCCCGAAGATCGGTAGTAAGCGAAGCGGCAAAGTTCGAGAAGTCATGGACAAACGCCAAATGGATCACGCCGTCCGCGCCAGCCGCGGCGCGCTTTAAGCCGTCCAGATCTTCCAACGTTCCGCGAAATGCCTCGGCTCCCGCCGCCTCCAATTGCTCGGCTCCTTGGTCAGAACGGGTCAGACCAACAACTTGATGTCCGGCGGCCAGCAGCTCGCGAACGACTTCCGTTCCAATATAGCCGGTTGCTCCGGTTACGAATATACGCATGGAATCACTCCTAAATAGAATGGTATGGTTGATAACTTGTACCCTTAGAGCATAAACTATAGAGTGAACTCTAAGGCAATACCTCTTAAGGAGAAGACGTATATGAAAATTCAAGAATTAGCGGAAAAGATGGGCATGTCCGTTCACGCCATCCGGTTCTACGAGAAGGAAGGCCTGCTCGACAGCCGCCATGTGCAACGGGAGAAGAACAACTACCGCAACTATACGGACGATGCGGCCCAGCGCCTGCGGATGATTCGGAAGTTCCAAGGATTAGGCTGTTCGCTGGCCGAATTGAAGGACGTCTTTCAGGATCAAGATACCAACACCAAAACAAACCAACAAATTATCGCATGGATGGAGCAAAAGAAAGAAGAGATCGAACATAAGAAAGCCGAATACGATCAAATTTCCAAAACGCTGGACTGGATGATTGAATACAGGAAGGCGTTAATCCACGATCCGGCAAAAGCCGAAGAGATGTACGAAATGATAAAGGCCGTTTACCCTCATTAACAAGGGAAACGGCCTTCTCCATACATAACAAACGTTACAGCAAATGCATCTTCGCTTCCGCCTCGTCCCAAGGCACCGCATAACCGGCCCCTTTCGCGCAAAAAATAGACGATGACGTATATAACGGGTCCGCATCCTTCCGGTATCCTTTGCGCTCGATCACTTCCGGCTCGTTATGACACCGGTCATAACCGGCAAGCACAAGCTGAATGCTGCCTCGGCCATGCGTATATGCAGCTAGCTCCGTGCTGTAATCCATAAACGTGGCAACCGGCACTCGGCCGGTAATGACGGCATGCGAAGCGTTTGTTTGCGGCGGGTCGAATTGCCCGGATGCGCGCTGCAAATCGGACAACACTTTGCCCAGATGATCGAGCTCAACCCTGATTTTATATTCGTAAAACGGTTCAAGCAGCATATTATCCGCCTTCTCAAGCCCCTGACGCAGCGCCCGGAACGTCGCCTCCCGGAAGTCGCCGCCATGCGTATGCTCGTTATGGCTAGCACCCGTAAGCAAGGTGACCCGCACGTCCGTCAGCGGGCTTCCGGTTAATAGTCCATGATGCTCGCGTTCGAACAGATGCGTCTCGATCAAATGCTGATTGCCGATGCTCAAGTCATGTATATGGGCCGCATTCCGGAACGTCATTCCGCTGCCCCGTTCCCCCGGCTCCAGCAGCAGATGCACCTCGGCATAATGCCTTAGCGGCTCGAAATGCCCATACCCTTTGACCGGACCCTCGATCGTCTCTTTGTACAAAATTTCAGGTTGGCCATAGGCCACCTCAAACGCGAACCGCTCCTTCACCAGCTGCTGCAGCACCTCAAGCTGGATAACGCCCATAACATGAATATGAATCTCCTGCAGGCTTTCCTCCCAGATTACTTGCAGAGACGGATCCTCCGCGTTCAGAACGCGGAATGCCTTGAGCACGTCTTTCACGGGCAACGATTCCGAGAACATCACTTTGGAAGTTAACGCCGGAACCAAATCATAAGACAGCTTGTCCAAGCAGCTGCCTACCCCTTGTCCCGCTTCGGCTTCCGACAGCCCGATCACGGCAAACAAATCGCCGGCCGACACCTGGTCGACCGCCTGCATTTTGCTGCCGTTTACGATGAGCAATCTTGTCGCCTTCTCGCTTAATTGCCCATCGTTAACGCCATAGCCGATCTCTTCCCGGACCTTAAGAATCCCGCTTAAAGCTTTAATATAGGTTAGCCGCGTGCCGCTCTTGTCATGCCGGATTTTGTACACGCGTCCTGCGAACGGCGCCTCAACGTCGTAGTCCACTTGGATAAGTAAATGCAACTGCTCGAGAAACTCCCGCACCCCTGTATCCTGCAGGGCTGATCCGCTCACGCAAGGATATAACCGGCAGCTCTTCACCATCTCCCGGAGCGCCTCCAGCCAATAAGCCTGATCTTCTTCGCCGGAGAGGAAGGCCTCCAGCATCTGCTCATCCCGCTCGGCCAAACTCTCCTTCAACGATTCTTCCACTATGCCGCCCGCAAAGCTCTCCTTCAGGTAGCAGGCTTCCGGCGTCAAATGCTGCCGAATCTCCTCCAGCACGCGGTTTACGTCCGCGCCGGTGCGATCGATTTTGTTAATAAAAAAGAACGTCGGAATGCGGTGCTTCCGCAGCAGCTGCCATACCGTCTCCGTATGTCCCTGAACGCCTTCTACCGCGCTCACTACCAACACGGCGTAATCCATCACCTGGATCGCCCGCTCCATTTCCGGCGAGAAATCGACGTGTCCCGGCGTATCGATTAAGTAATAAGTGGCGTCTTTGTAAGTCATTACCGCCTGATCCGCGAATACCGTTATGCCCCTTGCCCGCTCAATCTCATGGCTGTCGAGGTAAGCGTCCTTATGGTCGACGCGGCCCCGCTCCCGGATGCTGTTCGTGTGATACAGCAGTTGCTCCGCCAGCGTCGTTTTTCCCGCGTCCACATGCGCGAACATGCCAATCGTTACTTGCTTCATGCGATTCATGCGAATCCCCTTGGTTTGATTTTGCCATAATCATATCATACCTGCCGTTTCGATTGACCGGGCTCCTCTAAATTCTTCATGAACAAGGAGATGACAAAAGATAACGTCAGCAACAGAAGCGGAACAACGCAGATGAGCACGCGGAACACGGTCTCCGGATGCGGGCCCGGATCATCGCCGCTCTGATAGTCGTACATCAATCCAACGATCCAGAACGCCAACGCCGCAATCAGACCGCTAGACCTCGTAATAAATCCGGCTACCGCCGTATAGATGCCTTCTCTCCGTCTGCCGGTCCGCTCCGCGTCCAGATCTATAATCCGGCTACTTAACATCGCGGGTGTTACAAGAAACCCAGCCATACCGAAGCCGACCACAATCCCTGCCGCAATGCCGCTGCCGAGGCTGCCGGCGAACCATAGCGGAATGACCGACAACGCATAAACGGCGAGCGCAAGCCGCCAGCTGTAGAGGCCGCCAAGCTTGCGGGAGATCAGATACCAGATCGCTACGAGCGGAATGATCGAGACAAAGACGGCGCCCATCAGAATGGACACTTCTCCCTCGGAAATATTCAGATTGTATTTGGCGTAGAACGGAAGCAGCGCTGCCAGCAGGCCGTTTACCGTCTGAGCAAAGGAGCCCGATATATTAAACACCCAGAACGGCTTATTCGTCAGCGTTTCCCGAAAGGCCACAAGCAGCGGCAGCGGCGCTTCCTGGTGCGTGCTGTCTTTTTCCCGAACGGACATAGCAAACCAGATCATAAATACGCCAAATACGATCGAATACGTCACGGACATCCAGCCAAAGCCGATCCACCCGTAAAGGACGGGAGTGAGCGCCGTGCCAATGAGAATGGCCACAACCTGAAACCCTTGCTGCACGGCAGACGCCTTTGCCCGCAGCCGGTCTCCCGCGAACAATTCGGGGAACAAAGCGCCGTAATTCACCCACAGAATCGTTGCAATTCCTTCAAACAAAATAAGCGACGTAAGAAGCCAGATAAACAGCCCGGTATTGCCGAGTCCGCTAGGAACCGAGAACACCATAATAAAGACAAGCATAAACGCCGGCGTCGAGAAAAAAATCCACGGCCTTCGCCGGCCGTATTTCGTGCGGGTGCGGTCGGACAAATAACCGGCCATCGGATTGTTCACCGCGTCCCAGATCAGATAGATCGTACGCGCAATGGTCGCCAGACCAAGGCTGAGCCCCAGCTTCTCGACGTAATAATAATTGAAAAAGGAGGCAAACGCCTGGCTTGGCACCATCATGGCGAACATCCCCAACGCATAGGCCGTTGGCGAATTGAGAAATTTCCTGCTCATCGACTTCTTACACCCCCACAGCAAATCCGGCTCCACGGAAAACGAGACTAATTACGTCTTATGCGGCGTGTCCGGCATATATGCGGATGGCAATAAAGAAGTAAAACAAGGGCAACCCGCCGAAGCTGTTGCTTTCGGAGGCAGCCCTTGTTTCTTGTTTACGAATTAGAACAAACTGTCATGCACGTAATACACTTTTTGCGTGTCTTTTTTATTTTTCGGATCGGTAACGATCGTGAAGTACACATTGCCGT
This sequence comes from Paenibacillus glycanilyticus, assembly GCF_030161375.1. Taxonomy (GTDB): domain Bacteria; phylum Bacillota; class Bacilli; order Paenibacillales; family Paenibacillaceae; genus Pristimantibacillus; species Pristimantibacillus glycanilyticus_B. Next base: position 192,377 of record NZ_BSSQ01000016.1, on the reverse strand, counting down.
TTTTCGTCTGAACGCCTTCGATCTCATGGTTTCCTACGTTTGTAATGTTCACGAGCGTTTTGTACGCTCCCGTCTTAGACATCATGGCAATACGCGGCTTCTGGCCTTCCGCTCCGCCCGATGTATAGATCTCCGAACTTCCGAGCATGTCGAAGCCTTGGAAAGAGTTGTTTGGCCTAACGATCTTGCTGCCCGTTTGGGTAACGCTGGCTACGCATGCTTTTTTGGCTGCCGCGCTGTCCATCCGGACTTGTTCATTGCTGTCCAGCAGTTTGTTCAACGCAGCCGTGTTGTAGATCGACCATGTCACGCTGCCTTGGGAGGTCTGTACGCGAAAGATCGTATAAGCGCTGTTCCCGCCGCCATCTACGCGGTAAGTATCGCCTAATCTTTTGCCGGTTTTATTGGCATAGTTCATGTAGGTGAACCGGTGAAGATCGGTATAGTCGTATTTCTTGCCGGCCGCGTATTTCAGTCTCGCCACCTGAAGCGACCAGTCGTACGGGGTTGATCCGTCCGCTTTGGAGCTGAAATAAAAATAATCGATGTTTTTATACGTGTACATATCAAGCGTCTGCCCGTGACCCGAATTCGTAATGGTCATTTCGTCCACGTAGGTGGCCGTTTTCCCTTTCATGAGCAGTCTGGATAGATAGACAGTACCTCCGGTTCGCTGGGTGACATACAAATATTTGGACGCGATGTACGCCTTCTGGACAGCCAGATTGTGTCTCAGCCCTTTGAGACTATAAGCGAGAGTAGCGGAAGCGTTGACGGTTTTCCCCGGCGATGCCGCAAAGGCGGGCACTACCGATGTGCCGAATAGGAAGAGAGCAAGCATTGCGGGCAGAACCATTCTCATCGACCTGTTGATCAGGCCCACTCTGTGATGAATCCGAAGCATTGTAAATCCCTCCTTGATTGTAATCACACAAGATTATCAAGGAGATGGGAGTGGTTTTGAATAGTCGAGACGACCCAATATTTGGTTAAAAAATTATAATCTTTTCCGCCGGATGGACCCATTTTGTTACCGTAGGCATGGTTTCCGCAACCACTTGCCCCTTATGGATCACATAACGAGGGGCGTTTCTCGTACGGATGAGCTCGGCTGGATCAGCGGCATCAAACAGGAGGAATGAAGCCGGATTGCCAACCTTCGGTTTTCCTTGCTCGAAGCCGTAGCCGCTGAGCTGCAACGCTTTTGCCCCGCCAAACGTAGTCATGCCCCATATATCGTTCAGATCCTGACGGCCGCACATATGGGCGAGATGAGCAGCCATATGCGCCGCATCAAGCGGATTTCCCGTACCAAGCGGATAAAACGGCGTGAGAATATCGTCATGGGCCAAAGCGACGTTAATGCCGGCCCGGTGAAAATCCTGAATGCGAGTAATCCCTCGACCCTTCGGGTATGCATCATATCGTCCCTGCATGACGCTGTTAATCAGCGGGCAAGCCACGATCGACAGGCCGGATTGCTTTACCAGTCCAAGCAGCTTCTGAAAATACGGCTCATTATAATACGTAGCGGCATTGGCATGAGCGGCTGTGACCTTTGAGGTCAGGCCCGTCGCAAGGGCAAGCGAGGCGCATACCTCCAAGTAACGGGAATGCTCATCGTCCGTCTCATCGCAAAATACATGAACCAAAGCGCCAAACCGCGCCGCCAACGTAAAAGCTTTGTTTAGACTGAGCACGCCCTCCTCGCGGGTCCGTTCGAGATGGGGCACGGCCGATACGCCGTCGGCGCCAAGCCGAAGCGCTTCTTCCATTCTTGCTTCATTGTCCGGGCAGGCGATAAGGCCGTCTTGCGGAAACGCAATGATTTGCATATGAATCCGATCGCGGTAAGCTTCCTTCAGCTCAAGCACCGCTCTGAACGCGGTTAACTTAGGATCTCCGATATCCACCATGGCCCGCACGTATAACACGCCGTAACCAATAAGCAGCTTAAGCGTACGTTCCGCACGCTCCAGAACATCCTCCCGCGAGAGCTGTTTTTTGCGCGCTGACCAGATGGAGATGCCTTCCGCAAGCGTACCGCTTTCGTTCCATGCGGGTTCGCCTGCCGTTAGCGTCGTGTCCAGATGCACATGCGGTTCCACAAACGGAGGGAGCAGCAATCTCCCCTGCGCCTGCACGGTCGTCTTGGCGGCTGCCCCGGCCAAATTGCCGATGGCTGCAATAACGCCGCCTTTGATGCCAAGATCCGTTAAGCTGTTGCTGCCGGGCAGCTTGACCTGAGAAACTAGCAAATCAAATGGTATTGTCATCGTATCCCCGCCATTCATCGTATGCCTTTGGTTGCTGCGGCAAATCTGGCCACTCGGGCTCCAAGCCTTCCGGCCATCCGGAGCTCGCGTTCATCCGGCGTGCGAGAGCTGTCCGGACCGGCTAAGGTTGACGGCCCGTAAGGCGAGCCGCCGATAGCGTCTGCCGTCAAATATTCCGGATTTTGCGAATAAGGAAGCCCCACGTAGATCATTCCGAAATGCAATAGCGGGATGATGGACGTCAATAGGGTCGCTTCATGGCCGGTATGAATAGATCCCGCGCTTGTCATGACGCCGGTTGGCTTCCCCTCCAGCTCCCCGCTTGCGCATAAGCTGCCCGACAGATCAAGAAACGACTTCACCTGTGCGGGCATGGAGCCGTAATACGTTGGAAATCCCCACACAATGCCGTCCGCCCAGCGGAGGTCATCCGCGGTTGCTTCGGGAATATGCTGCTGCATCGTTTGCGAGGCTTCGTATTTCTCCCAGCGGGCTCCCACCCGGAACGTGCCGGAGATTCCGCTGTCTTCCGCGTTCCGCCTTCGGTCCGGATGATCCTGCAGCGCCGTAATGTTGCCCGGATGCAGAAATTCGGGAATACGGACTAACCTCGCGATATGTCCTTCTCCTTCTGCCCCTTGAGCGGCGGCTTCCGCCATCCGGTACATATGCCCGTAGCTGCTAAAGTAGATGATAAGCACATTGGCCATTCCGATCTCTCCCCGAGTGCAAGCCGGAGCCGCGCATGTGTGCCTGCTGCGGCTCCGCTAAGTACTTCTTTATTTGCCTGGCAAATACTCATTCGTAAATACGTTGTCAATCGGCTCGGCTTCCTTAAGCAGCCCCATCTCCACCAGCTGTGCCTGCAAGCCGGACCAGATATCCTTGCTCATATAACCAACGCCGTTTGTCTCCGCATCTCCGCCGTAGACAAGCGGCTCTTGCGCTTTGGCGCCATACGCCATCGCTTCAAGTTTCAGATCCGGATTTTTCTCCTGCATGACCTTGTTGATCTCANNACCGTATCCGGATGTTTCTTCAGGAAGTCTTCGGTCGTATAGAGAATATTGCCGTATTGCTTGTAGCCAAGATCATAGTTCAGGAAATAATCAACGTCGACCCCTTCCTGCTGCATGGAGAACGGCTCGGAGGTAATGTAGATTTGCGTAGCTGCCGACGGATCCGCTACGAAGTTGGCGAGGGAACCGGTATATTTCATCTCTGCCACGTTATCGAGCTTGTAGGCTTTTTTCAGATACTCCCAGAACACAACGCCGCTGCCGACGTAAATCTTGTTGCCGTTCAGCTCGGTAATGTCTTTGTATTCCCCTTTGTGGAACATGATCCCTTGCGGATTCTTCTGGAACGTTGCCGCAATGGCGACAAGCGGAATGCCGTTCTGGCGCGCCAGCAAAATCTCATCCGCCTGACCCATGCCAAACTCCGCTTTCCCGCCGGCTACAATCTGGGTGGAAGAGATGCCCGGACCGCCGGATTGAATCGTCATGTCGAGCCCCGCATCCTTGTAGAAACCTTTATCAAGCGCTGCGTATTGTCCGCCATGCTCCGGCTCGGCGAACCAGTTCGTCACTTGGGTCACCTTCGTCAGTTCCTTGCCGTCCCCTGAATTGCTATTACCGCAAGCCGCAAGACTGAAGCTAACGGCTAGGAGCGCCGCCATTCCACCTAATGTTCTCTTTGATTTTGTCAGCATATTTTCTCTCCCTCTCTTCTCCTCTATATGTGCATCCCTTTGTGAGCGGACAAACACCAATCTTAAGTAAACCTTGCTGCAGCTAAATCTGCGAGATGGTTTGGTCGGCTTCCACTCCGTATCTGTTCAGCAGAGAAGCAAACGTCCACTTGGACTTGTTGTACACCCATCGCGAGGATGGTAGCTCCTGGAACAACTCTTCCTCGGAAGCCGCATCGAGAACAACAAAGCTTGCCGGATTGCCTGGGGCGATGCCGTAACGCCGGACACCCGTCACGCTTGCGGGGTTTGTTGTCAGCATGCGCAGCACGGTAACCATGTCCTCTTCCTTCGCCAGATGGGCGGCATAAGCAGTCATTAGGCCAACCTGCAGCAAATCCCCTCGCCCAAACGGATGGAACGGATCCTGAATGTTATCCGAAGCCGCCGCAACGATTACGCCTGCTTCCGCCAGTTCTCTGACGCGGGTGACGCCCCGCCGAACGTTGCCCCGGTCGCCGCGTCCCTGCAAGTACAGATTGACGACCGGCAAGGTAACAGCCGCTACGCCGCTATCTGCCATTTTGCCGATCAGCCGCTCTGCTTCGCGATGCTCCATGGCCGACAAAGAACAGAGATGACCGGCTGTCGCCCGTCCGCCGTAACCGCCTGCCTGCACATAATCGCAATAAATATCGATCGTCTTGGCATCCGGGTTATCCGATTCGTCGGTGTGCAGATCAATCGGTTTATCAAATCTTTGCGCAAGCTTGAACGCCCACGCGATGTTTGTCTCCGGCTGCGGCGACAAATGAGGTGCGCCGCCTACCCCGTCTATTCCCATCTGAAGCGTCTCCGCCGCAAACTCCCCTAGTTCCCGTTCATAAGCGGGATCATAGAAATACATCGGGAAATATTGAATATCAACGATTCCGCTCACCATCTCCCGGGCCTCCAGCGCCGCCTCAATCGTCCGCATCGCCATGTCGCGGCCCATGTGAACCGGTACATCCAGATGGCTCCGAAGCACGGCCGAGCCAAATGAAGCCGAGTTGCGCGCCGCTTTTACAATCCGGTCGCGGATCATTTCCTTCGTGAACGCGGGAGAAGCCGCCCGGTAGTTCTCGATCGCTTCCAGTAGCGTTCCCGAACGGTTGCGCACCCAAGGAAGCGAGTAGGATTTGTCGAGATGCATATGGGCATCCACAAATCCCGGAAGCATCACTTTCCCTTCCAAATCGAGCAGCGGCGTCGCCTTTAGTTCGGCGAACGAAAGCTCGTGAATCGGAAGATGCTCGGAGGAGGCTATCATTCCTTCTTGGTGTTCGATCGCCGTCCAGCACCCTTCCCGCACCGTTACCGTGTAAAGCCCGCCGCTTTCTTCAAGCGGCAGCTTTACGTTAATGGCTTCCAGATGGTTTGGTTGCAAGATATCCCTCCTACAATGAATTGGCTTACTAGGTTGTTTATCAACCGTTTGTGGCGATTCATACTTCGAAAGCATTAGCTTTAAATGAATTGGCAAATCATTACCCTTCGGAAGATTTCATCTCCGATTCATGCCAGGAACTAAGCATCCACTTGGAGAAAGCGTTGACGAGCAGGAAAAAGGCGATGCCAAGCAAAGACGCCGATAATCCGCAGGCAAATAGATAAGCGGTCTGGAGACGGGAGGAGGCAACCGTAATGGCATATCCGAGCCCGCCGTTGCCGCCGCCAATCCCGGCGATGTATTCGCCAACAATCGCGCCAATGACGGCGAGCGTACATGAGATTTTGAGACCAGCTACAATGTAAGGCAATGCGGCTGGCAAACGAAGCCGGAACATGGTTTGCAGGGATGAGGCATTATAGAGATAAAAGAGGTTTTTCATGTTGTGGTCGGTGGAATTGAGGCCAATAAGCGTATTGGAGAGCATCGGGAAAAAGCCGATTAGAAACGCAATAATAATGATGGCGTTCATGCCCGCGCCAAACCAGATGACGATAATCGGGGCAATGGCGACAATCGGAATCGTCTGCATAATGATCGCGTAAGGATAAATGCTGCGCTCGATTAACTTGGAGCTGGCAAGCAGGATGGCAAAGCCTACTCCAAGCACGATGCTGAGCAGAAAGCCAAGCACGGCTTCCGTGATGGTGGTGTACACCGATACCCACAGATTCGAAGCATTCTCTAATGCGGCTTGAACAATATCCGAAGGCTTAGGCAGCAAATAAGGCTTGAGTCCGGAAAGCCGGCAGAACAGTTCCCATCCGCCAATAAATAGGATAAAAGCTACGCCCGGAGGACCCATGGTTTTCCATGCTTTCTTGAGTGACGAGTTGCGCAGCTTCGCCGAACCTGCTCCGGTCCCCGCACCAAATGATAATTCCGGGGTTGTCATTGTCTCCTCTCGCATCGCTTATCCCTCCTGATTCGAAATGGTATGGGCCGGCGTTTGCAGCTTGCCTGGGTTGAGCAGTCCGCGGGGGTCATTGGAGCGTTTCGCGCTGGCCATTGCCTCCCACTCTCCGCGTCCTCCCATCTCCAGAATCCAGGTGTGGGGATCGTTGATCCGTACACCAATAGACTTGAAGTAGGCAATAATCTCGTACAGCCGTTCATGCGTCGTATAACGGATAACCGGCAATGCCGCGGGAGCTACTACGCCTGCCGTACGAACAAATTCGAGATGCATCAACACTTCTTCGCCAAACTGTTCCTTAATAAGCGAGATCTGATCGAGGAACCGGTCTTTATCAAAGCCGGCCTGCAAATAAGTCATCGTCGGGTCGGTCTTAAGCGCCCAGAGCGTTGTATGGTTCCAGGTGAAATCCGACAGGCCGATTACCTTGCGATATTGCTCCGACGGGATCGTATAGCCGATGCGCCCGCCAAATGCCTCCGCATGTGCCGCGAGCAATGCTTCACTGCCCTGCTTCGTCTCTAGCAGACAAGCGCTGCAACCCGCTTCGAGCTTGGCGGCAATCGGCTTGAAGAAGGAAGGGATCGGCCATTCGACCGGCGCTACCAGCCGCTTGCGGATCGCATCATTAAGCGCAACCGCATGGGAGAACCGGGCAGCCGATTCGAAATCATCGAACTGGACGACCGTCTGCGTCCATTCCACTTTGGCCGATATCGGAATAACGAGTTCAACAACTACGCCCGTCGTTCCGTAGTTATGGATGTAGGCAAGCAGATCGTCTCCCTTAATGGTCAGCTGGCGCGGCGTTTCTTCTACGGTGAGAACAACTGCTTCAAGGACATTGCCATCCCACAAGTTGCCCCACGTAATGGAGCCGATACCGCCTGAACCGCCGCACACGAAGCCGCCTACCGTCGCTTTCATATAAGTGCTCGGATAGATGCGCAGCTCTTTGTCTTGGGCGCGGAGCAGCTTCTCCAAAGCGCCAAGCCTTACTCCCGCCTGAACGCGCGCATATTCATCCGTTACTTCAATAACTTTGTCGAGCTTGCTTAAGTCCAGCACAATGCCGCCTTCGAGCGGAATAGCCTGGCCATAGTTGCCGGTACCCGCACCGCGAGTTGTCACCGGAATCCGATGCTTCCATGCGTAAGCGAGTATTTGTGCCGTTTCCTCCACCGATTGCGGCACCGCGACGGCTTCTGCCCGCTTATCCTGAAGCAAAGGTACAAGAACCGGAGAGTACCAATAATAGTCCTTGGACAATTTATCCACCTGCGCGGGGTCCGACAGCAGCTTATCTTCTCCTAGTACCGCCTGCATCTGGGCTATCCATTCCTTCATCGTGTTTCCTCCTCTTCTCTAATGCTTAAGGGCTTGCGACACGGACCGGACGATTTGCCCGAATTCCGGTGTAGTACGAAATGACTCGTCACGCGGAAAAGGCACCGGCACGTCGATCAACTCTGCGACCTTGCCGGGACGAGGCGTCATAACGGCGATCCGGGTTGACAGAAAGACGGCCTCAAATACGTTATGGGTAACAAACAGCACGGTCATCTCCGGATCTTGCCGCCATAGTTCCAGCAACTCGATCTGCAAGGTCTGACGCGTAATTTCATCCAGCGCGCCAAACGGCTCATCCATCAATAGCAGCTTTGGTCTAGCAACAAGCGCGCGCGCTATGGAAGCCCGCATCTTCATCCCGCCGGACAACTCCCGGGGCATAGAGCGCATATAATCTTTCAGGCCAACCATCTCTAGCACGCGTTCCGCTTCTTGCTGGCGTTCCTTGCGCGATACGCCGCGAAGGGCAAGCGGCAGCGTCACATTATCGATCACCGAATTCCAGGGCAGCAGCGTATGGTCTTGGAACACAAAAGCCGTATCGGACTGCTTGCGGGCTTCGCTTGCCGCCTTGCCCATCACCTGCAGCGTGCCGCTGCTTGGATTCGACAGGCCCGTAATCATTTTGAAAATCGTTGATTTCCCGCAGCCCGATGGACCCACGAAACAAAGAAATTCGCCCTCGTGTATCGACAGATCAACTTCCTTGACCGCTACCGTTCCATTCGGGTACACCTTGGACAGCCGCTCCATCTTTACCCATTCCTTGGCTTGCGTCATCACGTTTGTCATGGTTGTGCATCTCCCATCTTTAGTGATTCCATATCAAACGCCGCAATGTGCGCGAGTGCTTCCGCCAGAAGCGGTCCCGCGATTTGGAGCATCGATTCCCCTCGTTCGGCCGACGCCTTTGTTGCGTCTCCCGCTACGCCGCTGCGGGATATATCGTTCATAACCCAAGCAAAGGACCGGGATCGGAAAGAGAAAAACCGCGAATCCGGGAACTTCGGCATCTCTCTTGGAGCCAGCTCCGCGTTAACCCATCCCGGACACATCGCCATAACAAGGGAGGTTTCCACATCGCCGGCATGAATGCCGCATGATTTCTCCGCTTCGTCCGTGAACGAATCGCTGTAGCCTACAGCTCCCGGATCAAGCCGGTACACTTCAAGCCCCGTCGCGATTCGGATCTCCCTCGCCATCATGCCAAGCAGATCGGCATTGCCGCCATGCGTATTAAAGAGCAGCAGCTTGCGGAATCCGCTCCGCGCCAGCGAAGCCGAAATATCCTCAAGTACGGCCATAAGCGTCTTGGCAGACAAGGTAATCGTGCCGGGATGTCCGGCATGCTCGGTGCTTTTCCCATAGCTCACGGACGGAAGCAGCCAGATCGGTGCATCCTCCGGCAAATGTTCAAAAGCTGCGGCCAGCATGGCTTCTCCAATAAGCGTATCCGTAAAGACCGGCATATGGGGTCCATGCTGTTCCACCGCGCCTACGGGAAGAACAAGCAGCACCTCGTCTTTGTTCATCGCCGCAATTTCCTCTGTTGTAAGCCGAGGCAGAAATCGGCGGTCATAAGCTTCCCCTTGATAACGAAAGAACATAAACGATCACCTCTTCGAACAGGATATTTGTCAACTTATATGACATAGCAACGAGCGGATATAAACATTTTTAGAGAGGTCTAGCAAATTTTCTGAATATTAAGTAAACTAAAATCACATCAATATCACACAAAAATATCTTCATACTCACCTTATATCACACAAACGAAAGTTTGTATACAGAATTTTCACACAATTGAACAAATAAGTAACATGAAATGTAACTCATAGGTGAGCTATATGGAGGAGAGATCAATGATGCTAATTGGAACACGCCGTCACGAAATTATGATGCTATTGGATTCAAAACCGCAGTTAACGATCCTCGAGCTTGCCGAACAGTTCAACGTCTCCAAGATGACGATCAGGCGCGATCTTGACCTGCTGCAATCGGAAGGTAAAATTCAACGGTTTCACGGCGGTGCCGTCAAGGTAAAACGGTTCATGGGGGCGAAATACGAAGAGCGGGCCAATGAGCATAAAGCGGAAAAACTGGCCATTGCCAGGGCAGCCGCCCAGCATATTCAGGACGGCATGAGCATTATTTTGGATGCGGGCACGACGGTTGCTTCCATGGTGGATGAACTGGAACGGTTCAAGGATCTTAAGATTATTACCCGCGACTTGCACACGGCCTTGATGTTGTCTAACGAGGAGAGATTCGGAAGTTTTGACGTGTATTGTACGGGTGGGAGGTTAAGCAAGTGGGCATACAGCTTGGACGGCATCTATGGGGAAAAAATGCTCAAGTCCATGACCGTCGATGCCGCGTTTCTCACTTGCGAGGCGGTTTCTTTGACCAAAGGCGCGATGGCTTGGTCCCCCAACCTTGTAGGGGTTCGGCAAACGACCATGGAAGCAGCGGGGAAAACGATTCTACTCGCGGATTCCACCAAGTTCAGCTATAACTCGCTGGCTGTTTTTGCCGGAATTGACGAGTTTGACGAGATCATTACGGACAGCCGGCTTGATGACTATGAAGCACTCTCCTACCGCAAGGCGGGCATCCCGTTAACGATGGTGACAGCAGCGGAATAACAATAAAGAGCCTCCGCAGACGGGATCTGCGCGAGGCCCTTTATCCAAGCTTATGCTTGACGGTTAATCCGTTTTGTATTTTTCCTTTACGGTCCCGGAGCCAATTCCCGCTCCTACCATCAATACAAGGGGACCAAAATTCCAGAGCCACGAGTTGCCAAGGGCAAGCTCCCATCCCGCTAATTTGTTCAGAGCCAATACGGCAAGCTTGATAATAAGCAGAGCAACTCCTAGCAGAAATAGCAGGTCGAATGCGACCTTAAGTCTCGGATATTTCAGCTGCTTGCTGTCGTCAATCACCTTTCTCGTCAATTCCGCATCGCTCCTCAACAACTCGTCAATGGTCACGCCAAAGAGATCGCTTATTTTGATAATAATCTCGATACTCGGATAGTTCTGATTGTTCTCCCACTTCGACACGGACTGCCGGCTTACAAACAACTTCTCCGCCAGCTCGTCTTGCGACCATCCGCTCGCCTGTCGCATCGCCTTTAACTTCTCTCCAAACACCATCTCCGCCAACCCCTTTCCACTTGCGATCTGCTACCCTCATCCTGCTGAATTTCTTGTACGAAGTAAAGCGAGCTTTCGTTGCGAAGCCCCGCAACCGCAGGTTGCATAAGGGTTTGAGCTGCTATTGCCACAAGAAAAGGCCGTCCGGCATCCGCCGTTCGACCTCCCGACCTACCATATAACAAGATAAAAATAAACGATGCCAACCGCTAATAAAATGAGCGAAATCAAATATTGCCTTGATCCTTTTAGATACTTCCACTCCAGTATCGCGTGAAACCCTTTTGCTGCCACAAAAAAACTTAGCCAAAACCACTTCATGTAATCATTTGTTATATCCAATACAAAGATGCACAAGGCTATCGCAAACACGCCAATTGTTCCGCTTCCCCACCAATAGAGAGTTCTGCCTTTACTATCCGTAATTTTCTCTTCATCTTCTTCTTCGAGTAAATACCGTTTAAGAGGAATTTGAATGAGGACTAACAGAATAATGAGCAAGGATAGCAATTGATAAAAATTTAGGCTCGCGTTAATCTCCTATCCGCCTCCTACCCTTGCCGATGCTCGGGCAGCCACGTCACCGCAAAATCAACTGCCGCTCTCATATCCAGCAAAGCGCATTCCGCTTGGCCTACCGTACCGCGTCGAACGCGATTCTCAAGTTGAACGCCAAGCTCGGCAAAATCACCGGAATCATACTCGTAGTCGGTGAACCACTGCCAGGAACGCTCTCCGTCCACCAGCATGGCAGTCCCCATCCTCTTCGTTGGCATACGGTCAAACCTCGTTTCGGCAAGATGCAGGCTGGTGCAGGAGTCAAACCCTACGCCAAGCAGCAGCACCTTTGCGCCTGCCGCATACAGCTTGCCGAGCGGAGAGGCTTCCCCAAACTGCGGCGTTAGCGGGTGACCGGCTACGATATACTCCGCGTATTTACCGTTCGCGCAAAATGACACCTGCGGATGATTGGATCTTACCGTACCCGGATAAGTCCGGAACAGCTCCGCAATCCGCCCCATCCCCCTTGTTGGGGTCACCGCCGGATCAAAGGCCGGCATTTCTTTGTATATCAATTCAATCCATTCCTGCGGCACTGGCGGATGAGCCCACTCGGCCGGGTCGCTCCAATCCCCGCTTTGCGCCGGCATGATCAGCGTTCCTTCCGCTCCAACTGCTTGCAGCAGCGACTGCACTACCGCCTGCGGTCCGCCGCACACCCATCCAAGACTGGAGAGCGAGGAGTGAACGATAAGATGATCCCCCTCCCGGATGCCGAGCTGGCGCAGGTCATGCAACATGCCGCTTACCGTTACGGGCAGCCTGGATTGCTGTATAATGTCATGTTCGCTCATAGGATCATACCTCCTAAAATAAATGATCAGCTCAATGCACCGCTGTCGCAAAGCTATTGTGTTGATTCATGCTCCGAAAGCGTAAATTTACAATGTTTTCTTAAGTTCGGAAATTCATTTCCTTAAAGAGACGCGATTTGAGCCGCCGTCTCATTCTTATTTACTCTTTGCATGAAGAGCGGAAATAGATTTCCGTATTAGGAGACAAAATTCCCAATCCTTCATTTGAGGCCTGAAATAATGCACTCTCCGCCAATCGAAGGAAAAAAGTGCAGGATATAAGGAAATTTTAACACAATACGCGAAAGCGAGACTGAGCGAGTACAAGTAAATTTATATATTCTTCTTGCATAAGCACTTGAATAAATCCATTCCCATAAGCTATACTAGTAAAAATTCAAACGTCATTATGCCGATGAAGAGAATCCAACTCGGAGGCGTTCTCGTCAAGGGGAACCTAATCAGATCCCCCTAAGTTAACCGGACCCGCCCGTTACCGCGGAACTAAGTGGATTGGACAGTGGTTAAACGGTCTAATCAATTTGGGTGGCACCGCGAGAATACAAGCGCTCTTCGTCCCAATCGGACGATTAGAGCGCTTTTTTTGTATTCTATAATAGAGGAGCGAGTTGCCATGTTAGACATCAAATGGATCAGAAACAACCAGGAACGCATTCAAACGGTCGCAGACCAGAAGAGAATTAAGATCTCTGTTTCGGAACTGATGGAGGCGGATGACCGGAGACGGGCTCTCATGCAGCAGATCGAAGAGCTTCGGCAGGAGCGCAATCAGACCATTCAGCAGATTAATACGACCATCTACAACAACAACAAGGACACGGACGATCTGGAGAACAAGAAACTTCGCATGAGAGAGCTTAATAACCGTCTTGCCGACCTGGAGAAGGAACACACAGCGGTTAACGGCCGCTATTCGAATCTTATGTTACTTGTGCCGAATATCGTGTCGCCGGAGACGCCAATTGGCCAGTCGGATCAAGATAACGCAGAAATCAAAAGAGTCGGCGAACCAACAAGCTTCACCTTTAAAATTAAAGACCATGTCCAACTTGGCGGGATCCACCGGATGATTGATATCCCTCGCGGCGTTAAGACGGCAGGCAGCCGCAACTATTATTTGACCGGAGCAGGTGCCGCCCTCCATCGCGCCGTGCAGCAGCTTGCGCTGGATCTGCTGACGGGGAAAGGATACACCCAGCTCGAGGTACCGCTTATGGTGCGGAAAGAAGCCTTGTACAACACGGGCTTTTTCCCGCTTGGCGAAGATCAAACCTACCGTATAGAAGGCGAGAACAAGTATCTGGTTGGCACCTCGGAAGTTCCGCTTGTCTCGTATTATGACAATGAAATCGTTGATGTTAGCGAGCCGATCCGATTAGCGGCCGTCTCGACCTGCTTCCGGAACGAAGTGGGTTCGGCCGGCAAAGACGTACACGGCTTGTACAGAGTCCATCAATTCTCGAAGGTGGAGCAGGTCATTATTTGCGAAGACAGCCTAGAGGCATCGGAGCTCCTATTTCAGGAAATTACTCGTAATGCGGAGGAGCTTCTGCAGCTGCTCGAGCTTCCTTATCGCGTTATGGCCGTATGTACCGGAGATATGTCGCAAAAAACGTACAAACAGCTCGACATCGAAACGTGGATGCCAAGCCGCGAGGCTTACGGCGAGACCCATTCGTCGTCGAATCTTCTCGACTTCCAGGCCCGCCGCTCGAACATCAGATACCGCGATGCCGAGGGCAAAACGAGGTTCTGCTACACCCTCAACAATACGGCCGTTGCTTCGCCGCGAATCCTGATCCCTCTGCTCGAGAATCACCAGGAGGAAGACGGTTCGATCCGCATCCCGCAAGCCCTGCGCAAATATATGAACGGATTGGAACGGCTTCGGCTGTAAAACAAGAGTCCCGTACTTCGCAATAGCGAAGCACGGGACTTCTTCTCTTACAATTGAAATTGGACAAAAAACGAAGTGCCCCTCTCGCTGGTCTGCACCTTAATCACTGCGTCATGCCTTGCGGCAATGCCGTAGCAGACCGATAAGCCAAGCCCCGTTCCGTTGGCCTTCGTACTGAAGAACGGCGTTCCCAGCTTCTCGAGAAACTCCTCCCTAATTCCGCAACCGTGATCTTGAACCTCCATAACTACCTGCTTGCTATCGGAATACGTCCTGATCTTGAGATGGCCGCCGGAAGGCATCGCATCCAGCCCATTCAGCACGAGATTCAGCACCAGTTGGCGGAGTTCCTTCTCATCGAGCTGGATCGGCGGGCATTCGCCCAGATCGAGACCAATATCATGATTGCCGGTTAACGCTTTCGACTGAATGAGCGGGAATAACGTCTCAATAACGGTATTGATCTGTTTAAGTTTGCGGCTTGTTGGCGCCTGGGCTCCCACGGACAGGAATTCGGTCACGATATTATGCACCCGGTCCAGCTCTTCGATCATGATATCGGTATATTCCTTCGTCGGATTGCTCTTGGACAATTGCAGAAACCCGCGTACGGTGGTCATCGGATTGCGGATTTCATGCACAATGCCCGCTGCCATCTCCCCCGTAATATTAAGGCGGTCGAGCCGGGTTATTTCTTTCTCAAGAAACACTCGCTCGGATATATCCGTCACAACGCTCAGCAGACAGTCTTCTCCATGCACCTGCATGACTTCGTTAGAGAGAAGTCCGTCCCTCAGATCTCCCGACTTCGTCATATAGCGGATCCGAATGTTGCGCACCGGCCGCCACGGATCATGATGCTCAGCCCCTTTATCATCCGTATCTACGATATATTGAAGCAAATCGGCCGTTTGGTTCATTCCCTCCTGTCTCTCATGACCCATGGCTTGCAGCAGGCTTTCGTTCACGTTAATGTAGCGCTTATCCTTCAAGGATCTTAAGGCGATCAAGCATGGCGTCGCATCAAAAATTTTGCGGAAACGTTCCTCTTCCATCATCTTGCGGTCGGTCACATCGCGAATCGAGCAGACAAACAGCGGCTGCCCCGCAAGACTAGCTCTCCCGATTTGAATATCTACGGGGAACGTCGACGAATCTTTGCGCAGCGCCATCGTCTCGATAAGATTTGTCCTCTCTTTTCCTTCCGCATCTAAGCTAATAGAGATGCCCGGCACAATGTCATCGATAGAACGGCCAGTCAGCCAATCCGGCGAATAACCAAACATCTTGGCCGCCGCAGGATTAAGAGTCTGCATAATTCCCGTCTCGTCAACGGTCACAATCGTATCGCTCGACGTCTCGCCAATGACCTTCAGCAATTCGTTCTGATGTTTGATCTGCTCCTGATACTGATACAGCTGGACGAAAGCTTCAATCTTCATCTTTAACGTCTCGGCATGAAACGGCTTGAACAGATAGTCGATCGCGCCTACCGAGTAGCCATGTTTCACATGCTCGGAAGCTTGGCTGATGGCGGTAACGAAAATAATCGGGACGTGCTTCGATCGTTCCCTCATCTTGATCAGGCTAGCCGTCTCAAACCCGTTCATCCCCGGCATTTGGACATCCAGCAAAATGACGGCAAAGTCCGTCGTCAGCACATGACGCAGCGCTTCTTCGCCGGAATGCGCCGAATACAGCCGGTAATTTGGTGAAGCCAATATCGCTTCAAGCGCAATCAGGTTTTCGGGCCGGTCGTCCACCATTAGAATATTGACTGGCGACACGGCACTATTTAACTTTGCGGTAAAGCTTCTCATTTGGCTCCATCTCCTTGTAACAGTCTGTAAAGCTGGTAAAGGTCATGCTCTCCTTGTGCCCGAGACCCAAGAAACCGGAAGGAGACAAGCTCTGATAGAACAATTCATGAACGCGGTTCTGCAAGTAAGAATTGAAATAAATCATGACGTTGCGGCAGATGATGACGTGAAACTCGTTGAAGGACTCGTCTACCGCCAGATTATGCTGGGCAAACGTAATTTTTTCGCCTAGGAACGCCTTAAATTCCGCACGCGCATTCGTTACCGACACATAGTCCTTCATCGAATTCTTTCCCCCGGCCTGCACATAATTGTGGGCATAAGCGGCCATTCGGTCGAGAGGGAACGACTCCAGCTTTGCTTCTTCGATAACCGCTTCGTTCATATCGGTTGCATAAATTCTTGTCTTCTCAAGCAGTCCTTCCTCATGCAGGAGAATAGCCATGGAGTAAGCTTCCTCGCCCGTGGAACAACCGGCATGCCAAATCCGGATGCGGGGATAATCTTTGAGCTGCGGAACAACCTGTTCCCTGAAAGCCTTGAAGAAGCTGGGATCGCGGAACAACTCGGTCACATTGATGGAGAAATCGTTTGCCAGCCGTTTGAAAGCCAGCCGGTCATGCAGCACCTTCTCCTGCAAACCGGAAATCGTCTTCAGCCGTTCGGCCTGGATCCGGTTCCAGACTCTGCGCCGGATCGTTGGCATGACGTAATTGCGAAAGTCTACGCCGTAATAACGGTATAACGCCTCAAGCAGCAGCTCGATTTCGAGCAACTCCCGTTCGTTCATCGGTTCTTTTTCAATCGCAATCATGTTCATGTCAGTCCACCTGCCTGCTCAGCCAGGAATGGATGCGGGCAAACAGCTGCTCCAATTTGACAGGCTTGCTCATATAATCGGATGCCCCCGCTTCCAGGCATTTGTCTTTATCGTCCTTCATCGCTTTGGCCGTCAGGGCAATAATCGGCAAGGAGCCAAACCCCGGCATTTGCCGAATGGTTCGCATCGTTTCGTAACCGTCCATTTCCGGCAGCATAATGTCCATGAGTACCAGATCTACATCCGGATGTTCCTTCACTACTTTTAAGCATTGAAGTCCGTTTTCGGCAAAAAGCACTTCGACCTGTTTGCTCTCCAGGGCAATGGTCGTCGCGTAAATGTTCCTCATATCATCGTCGACGATTAATATTTTTTTGCCGATCCATACCGCATCCTCCAGCTCATCAGCGGATTGCGGCATCTCGACTGTAAGTTCAGGCTCCGCGATTGCCGCTGCCGATTCTTGGTGCAAAGCGGATGGGCTGCCATTCTCGCCCGCTTCGTCACTTGGAAGGACAAGGGTAAACACGCTTCCTTTGCCCGTAACGCTGGATACATGGATCGAACCGCCCAGAAGATTGGCCATGTTGCTGCTGATCGATAACCCTAACCCCGTTCCGCCATACTTTCGGTTTGTTGTACCGTCCGCCTGCTGAAAAGCCTGGAAGATCATCTCCCGCTTCTCCCCCGGGATCCCGATGCCGGTATCGATAATCGAAAATGCGATTCCGTTCCTTATCTTTGCATCTTTCCGCGCACGGTGAATATGAAGCTTCACCTCGCCGCGTTCCGTAAATTTGAAGGCGTTCGAGAGCAAATTCTTAATAATTTGGAGCAGCCGCTGCTCGTCCGTGATGAGCGCCTCCGGCAGATCCGCATCCAGAACGGTCGAGAATTTAAGGCCTTTCTGACGGGCGACGGGAAAGAACTGCTGCTCGGAGTAATCGCTAATATCGTGCAAACATACTTTGCCGTGCACAAGATCGATTTTGCCCGCTTCGACTTTGGCCAAATCGAGAATATCGTTAATGAGCTGCAACAGGTCGTTGCCCGACTGGTGAATCGTGTGCGCGTATTTCACTTGATGATCGTTCAGATTGCCTTCTGTATTCGTAGCCAGTATGTTCGACAAGATGAGCAAGCTGTTCAGAGGCGTTCGAAGTTCATGCGACATGTTGGCCAGAAACTCAGACTTGTACTGCGAGCTTAACGACAGCTGGCTTGCCTTCTCCTCGAGCTGCGTTTGCGTCTTCTCCAGCTCTTTCGTCTTTTGCTCGGAGTTTTTGTATTGCTCCTCCAACTTCTCGTTAATGCCTCTTAATTCTTCGGATTGCGTCTGCAGCTCTTCGGTCAGCACCTGCGACTCCGCCAGTAGCTGCTCTACCTGCATGCGACCGGCAATACTGCTCAGCACGCTACCGAGATGGGTGGAGGTTTGCTGCAGCAGCGATTGCTGAATCCCGGTAAAAGAGCCAAACGAAGCTAGTTCGATTACCGCAACTACTTGTTCTTCGAAGTGGATCGGCATAATGAGCAGGCTAGCGGGCGAAGCCTTCCCGAGTCCCGATGCGATATGAATATAGTCGGGAGGCACGTTGGTTAACAGGATGGTGCGGCCTTCTATTGCCGCTTGTCCGACGAGACCCTCCCCGTTCTTGAACGAATCCGCCCCAATCGCCGATTGCTGATAGGCATAGGATGCCAGCTTGTTCAGCTGATGGCGGCGTCCCGTCCCGTCTTTCAAATAAAAGACGCCATAGCTCGCTTCCACGAGCGGAGTGATGGACGTAATAAACAGCTGCGCTAAACTCTCCAGATTATTGACGCCCTGTAGCTTGGTCGCCATATCCGCGACGTTAGTCTCCAGCCAGCGCTGCTCTTGCTCGAGAATGGAATATTTATTGAGCGTAATGGCCATTTGGTTGAAGGATCTGGCGATATCCCCAATCTCGTCTTGGGAACGAACATCGATATGCGGAATCGTTGAGGCCGCTTTGGAATCATTGGTGAAGCCGGTAATGACGCTTGTTATTTTGAAGAGATTGCTCGTGATGCGGTGTGATAACAGGAGTCCGATAAGAAGGGTTAGTAGAAAGGTAATGATGGTCAGCATAGAGGTCAGAGTGTTTACGAAGTTAACCATGGAAGCATTGTCTGCCCGATCCTCTTCCAGCAGCTGCTGCTGATGTTTAACAAACTGTTGGGAGAGCGGTCCCAGCTTCTCGCCTAGCGGGAGGACCGTTGTTTTGAAATACGCTAACGCTGATGCCTGATCGTGATCCCTCTCCAGATTAACGAGCAATTGCTCGGAGCTTCTGACAAAAGAGGCATCGGTATTGGCCAGCTCCTGGAACGATTCCTTGACTTCCGGACGGACGATCAAGTCTTCCACTTCGGAGGTAAATCCGGTCATTGCAGCATTCGAAGACCTTAGTTCATCAAGAAACTCAGGATCCTGCGTCAATAAATAACCTCGCAAGCTATTCGTCTGCTGGACGGCCAAATATTGAATTTCCGTTGACTTATTAAGTACGGCTACCCGCTGATCAAGCAGCTTATCGAATGATTTATTCAACTTGTCGTTGAAAATGTAGGCGGTTATATTAACCCCGGCTACAAAAAAAGCCACAGATAAGAAGCTGATCAGCAACTTGCTTCGGATCGTAAACCTCATGTACGCACCTCGCCTATTATTTCCTATATTTTACTACCCCTCCACAGTTGTGAATATAGCAAAAATTAGAAGTAAACATGCAAATTTCAATTGTCACAAAGTTGTCACATTTAACCAAGGGGTTTCGACATACAACCATATCGTCCCTGAACTATACTGGCTGTGTTATCCAATATCAGGGAATGCTTACTTCTCATAAATGGATTAAGGAATAAAGAACAATGGAGGGATATTGAAGTCATGGCCATGCTAATGATGAAGGATAACATGAACCAGCTCTTCGCTGATTATGAACACCCGGCTTTTTACGACGAAATGTTTGAAGGGCGCGGGAAAGGCAGAGTTCATTACGGTACGATGCTGCAGAGGCTGGCCAAAATGGGGCTGGAAGAGTTACAGGAACGCGACGCGATGATGCAAGCTGAGATGGTTACCCAAGGCATCACCTTTACCTTATATAGCCATAATCCCGAGGAATCCGCCCGGGAAAGAACGATTCCTTTCGATATACTGCCAAGAATGATTACTTCCGAGGAATGGGCTCACATGAATGACGGCCTGAAGCAGCGGGTCAAAGCCTTGAATCTATTTATTTGGGACATCTATCATGAGCAAAATATTTTGAAAGCGGGCCTGATCCCAAGCGAGATGGTTCTGAACAATCCTTACTACCTGCAGGAAATGGTAGGCGTTGACGTTCCGAACGGCAACTACATCCCTTTGTCCGGCATCGATATTATCCGCGGACAGTCCGGAGAGTTTTATGTACTCGAAGATAATTTAAGGACTCCCTCGGGATTGTCCTATGTCTATAAGAACCGCGAATTGATGACCAACTTGTTCCCGGAATTATTTTACGATCATCGGATTCGCAGCATTGATCCCGGCATAAATGCCCTGCTCAGCAGCCTTCGCAGCTTAGCTCCGGATTCCAATCCAGACCCCCTTGTTGTCTTGCTAACCCCCGGCATCTATAACTCGGCTTATTACGACCATTGCTTTCTGGCGCAGGAAATGGGCATCGAACTGGTGCAAGGAAGCGACCTAATCGTTCGGGACCAAACGGTCTATCTAAAGAACCGGGATGGACTGCGGAAGGTAGATGTTATTTACCGGCGGATCGATGACGAGTATTTGGATCCGCAAGTGTTCCGCAAAGATTCCTTGCTTGGCGTGCCGGGTCTTATGGCGGCTTACCTCGCAGGCAATGTTGCGCTCGCGAACGCGCCGGGCACCGGCGTTGCCGACGATAAAGCGGTGTATGCTTTTGTGCCGGATATGATCCGCTATTATTTGAAGGAAGAGCCGATCTTAAGCAACGTGCCGACCTATATCCTGACAAGACCTCATGAACGAGAATACGTCTTGTCCCGCCTCGGCGAAATGGTCGTCAAGGAGCGTTCCTTATCCGGAGGATACGGGATGCTGATTGGACCTACGGCTACGGAAGAAGAGATCAAAGCTTTTGCCGATAAGATCGTTCAGCATCCGGAGCGGTATATTGCCCAGCCGACGGTGAAGTTATCCTGCAGTCCTTCGCTTACCGGCGGAACGGTAGCTCCGCGCCATATTGATCTTCGCGCTTTTACCTTTATGGGCCCCGATACGTATGTCGTTCCGGGCGGACTTACCCGCGTTGCCCTGAAGGAAGGTTCTCTTGTCGTCAATTCCTCGCAAGGCGGCGGAACCAAAGATACGTGGGTACTTGCCTAATCTTATTTGATTCCAAGAACTCCATCCCAATATGAGGTGATCCAGATGATAAACCGCTATGCGGAATTGCTGTTCCTGATCGGGCGCTGCCTGGAAAGAGCGGATCATTATGCCCGTGTCATCAATATCTATTACGGCATGCGCCACGAGTTAATGGAGGATGAACAAAGTTACGCCTGGGAACGGCTTGCGGCAGCCGTTGGCTACAGCCATGAGCTTCAGTATTCTCCCGCTAATGAATGGGCGGTCCTGAATGATTTGACCTTTGACCGCGCCAACTCGGATAGCATTTACTCTAGCATTCAGCAGGTTCGCGATTATATCCGTACGTTAAGGCCCCAGCTTCCCGGCGAGCTCTGGGATATTATTAATACCTTCTACTTATGGCTCAAGGAACAGGATGTCAGCAAGCTGATGCTTCAATCGCCTTATTTGTTCTACAAGCACATTAGCGAATCGCTCGCTTTGTTTAACGGCGCAGCCGATTCCACCATGGTCCGGGGACAGTATTGGAACTTGATCCAGACCGGCAAATTCGTGGAGCGCATGAGCGGTACCGTTCGGATTATTTATGCCACATACCGCAATATGAAACAAGACGAGCGGTTGCTAGATGACGAACTTCGCTACAACCGGTTTGTCGTTCTGCTGAAGTCTTGCGGCAGTTACGAAGCTTTCCGCAAGTTTCATGCCCACGAGGTCAAGCTCGCTCAAGTGACCGAGTTCCTTCTCTTGAACGCGGAATCACCGCGCTCCGTCCGATTCGGAATTCATACCTTATCCGGTTATATCGATAGCAATCCCCTTCTGCATCAATCGATCAGAACCTTATCCATCCAGACTAGCGATGTGCTGGCGAGCATCCGGGCGGGCAAACAGCGTTATGGCGAACAGATCACAGATGAAGCACTCACGCTGCTTCGGCAATTAATGCTGTCGCTATCTAGCTTTGCGTTCGCCGATTTCAGCTTTGAGGAAGAGGAACCGGTTACAGCGGAGGTTTGAAGGGGCGATCAATAGACGGATAGCAGAAAGGCTCGGGCAGCGTAGAAGCCCGAGCCTTTTTTGTTCCTTTCATTTTAATCCGCCTGAGGACGGATGACGCTTCCTTCGCATGGGCGATTAACTTGCTACCCGGTTATTTTATAATGAGGGGCAAGTAAAGGCGTTCAAGAAAGGATGGATGATCATGAACGATCATCATGAAGATATTCAAGCCATACACAATGTGTTTCGCAAGCTATATCGGGCTTGGGATCAAGGCGACGGCAAAGCTTACAGCGAGTTGTTCACGCCGGATGCGGATTACGTCACTTTCTTCGGCGAACATCTGAAGGGGCGCAGCGAGATCAATAATGCCCATCAAGCCTTATGGGAAGGTCCGCTACGCGGCTCCAGAATGCTTGCCGATCTAAGGGACATGGAACTGCGTTTCCTCTCGGCGGATACAGCAATAGCCCACGTAACGGGAGCCGTGCTTATGCGATGGCAGAAAAAAGCGCCGGCCAGCCGCGATTCCATCAACACCAACGTGCTCGTGAAGCAGAATGGACAATGGACAATCGCCGCCTTCCACAATTGCCGGATCAAAAAATTCAACTGGCTTACCCGACTCTTGTTCCAACCCAAGCGAGCTCAGACCTAACAAACGAGGCTGCCCCCAAAGGGACAGCCTCGTTTCATCTTACCTCTTGCTATGGAAGGCGTTATGCCAACGCCGAGCTTGTTTCTTGTTTTTTCGCTTTCAGACCAAGCGCTTCATTGGTTGTTTCATTAATCTTTTCGATCAGCGCCGGGTTCTGGAGCAACTTCACGCCGTAAGAAGGAATCATTTCCTTGATCTTAGGTTCCCACTCTTTGATTTGCTGCGGGAAGCATTTGCCGATGACTTCAAGCATAACCGATACAGCGGTGGATGCGCCAGGCGAAGCGCCGAGAAGAGCCGCGATTGAACCGTCCGCCGCGCTGATAACTTCCGTACCGAACTGCAGAGTACCTTTGCCGGCAGCTGTTTCTTTAATAATCTGTACCCGTTGGCCTGCTACAAGCAGCTCCCAATCATCGCTTTTTGCGTTCGGGATGAACTTGCGCAAAGCTTCCATGCGTTGTTCCTTCGACAGCATCAGTTCTTTGATCAGGTAAGTAGTCAAAGACATGTTTTTCGCGCCAGCCGCAAGCATGTTCGTCAAGTTATGCGGTTTGACGGAAGTAATAAGATCCATGTTGGAACCGTATTTCAGGAACTTTGGCGTAAAGCCGGCAAAAGGACCAAAGAACAACGACTCCTTGCCGTCGATGACGCGCGTATCCAAATGCGGTACGGACATCGGAGGCGCGCCAACCGGAGCTTGACCGTATACTTTCGCGCGGTGCTGAGACACAACTTCCGGCTTCTTGCACACCATGAACAAACCGCTTACCGGGAAGCCGCCGATGCCTTTGCCTTCTTCAATGCCGGATTTCTGCAGCAGATGCAAGCTTCCGCCGCCGCCGCCGATAAAGACGAATTTCGCATTGATGCGCTCTGCGCTGCCGCTTTGCAGATTGCGTACTTTCAATTCCCAAGATCCGTCGTTCGCACGTTTAATATCATCTACATTATGGTTGTAGTTTATGTCTACGTTTTGCTTCTTCAGGTGACTGAACAACATACGTGTCAAAGAACCAAAGTTGACGTCCGTCCCGGACTCAATTCTGGTTGCTGCGATCGGGCTGTTTACTTGACGATCTTTCATCATAAGCG
Source organism: Paenibacillus glycanilyticus (assembly GCF_030161375.1). GTDB lineage: Bacteria > Bacillota > Bacilli > Paenibacillales > Paenibacillaceae > Pristimantibacillus > Pristimantibacillus glycanilyticus_B. The sequence goes on along the minus strand of NZ_BSSQ01000016.1, from coordinate 168,449 downwards.
GAATCCACTCTGCCAGCTTCGCAGGGTCATCGGAGAATTCCATGCCTTCAAACAATGGATTGCCTGACAAAGCTCCAAAACGCTTCTTCAGGAACGTAACGTCTTTTTCCCCTTGCACAAAGCTCATATGAGGAACGGGTACAACAAAATCCCGAGGATTACGGATCAGATTGCTGTTCACCAGGTAAGACCAGAATTGCTTCGATACCTGAAACTCTTCATTGACTTTGATCGCTTTGCTAATGTCGATGGAACCGTCCGGCTTCTCCGTCGTGTAGTTCAGTTCGCATAGGGAGGAGTGTCCCGTCCCGGCATTGTTCCACTCGTTGGAGCTTTCTTCACCGGCTGTTGCGCGGCGCTCGAATACGGTAATTTCCCACTCTGGTTTCAGTTCCTTCAGCAAAGCTCCCAGAGTAGCACTCATAATTCCGGCACCGATCAAGATTACGTCTGTTTTCGTTTGTTTGCTCATGTTAACCGTCCTTAACCTTTCGATTTGCAGAAAAGATGTTCACGCTCGTGAAATTTCTCACACATCTTCCTGTATCAAAAAATGTACTGCCTCTATTGTTACAAATCTGATAAATAGATAAATGTCTTTTTCTATTATACGACAGTTTGAAGCTAGAATCGACGTTATTTGCTTATGATTTTTTATCCATTCCCTGAACAATTCTCCACATAAGGGGTGTCTAGTTTATCGCTTCATTCGGAATATTCCAGATAAAGTAATGTTTCTCCTCTTACATAACTATTCAGACGGATAGTTATGCGTTAAGGTTCCGGCTATTTATTGCGCACCCCATATTTCTTGCCCCATTCCCCCATCTTTTCAAGGATAGGAAAAAATTGCAGCCCCGCTTCGGCGAGGGAGTACTCTACCTTTGGGGGAACCTCTTGATACACCTGTCTGTGGATCATCTGGTCCCTTTCCAGTTCTCTTAACTGACTGGTCAATATGGCTTTGGAAATGCCGGGAACAAGCCGTTGAAGCTCGCCAAACCGTCTGGTCTCCCTCAAATGCCATAAAATAATAATTTTCCACTTGCCGGCAATCATATTTTGGGCGTCCGTTACAGGGCATACCTCGATTTGCTCCGCCGGAATTTCCCCTTCAAATGAACTGCGTGCCATTCTTATCCCACCATTCGTCTATGGTTATGTTTTTATGACTAGGTAATATAATTATGCCTACTTTAAAAAATCGAACTAAGGAAATAATATAAGAATAGCACGAAACGCACAACTAAATCTTGCAGAAAAGGAAGGGAATTATATATGAAAATCGGTGTTATCGGAGCAAACGGACAAGTCGGAAGCCTGATTCTGAAAGAAGCTGTAGACAGAGGTCATGACGTGACCGCAATTGTAAGAAATGCTTCCAAATTAACGGACGCCAGCGTCAACATTTTGGAAAAGGATATTTTCAGTCTTACGGGTTCCGATCTGAATGCATTTGACGTAGTGGTAAGCACGTTTAAAGCGGCTGAGGGCGAAGAGCATTTGTACGTCGATGCCGGAAAAGCTCTGACGCAAGCCCTTAAGGATGCGCCGGGAACAAAGCTGATCGTGGTTGGCGGCGCGGGCAGTCTGTTCGTGGACGAACAAAAAACAACCAAGCTGATGGACACTCCCGAATTCCCGGCTTTCGTCTACCCGACGGCTTCCAATGCCGGCAAGCAGCTGGATGACCTAAAGAACACGGATTCCATTGCGTGGACTTATATCAGCCCGGCCGCTTTCTTTGATCCAAACGGAAAAAGAACCGGCGCATATACGAAAGGCCTCGATCATGTCATCGTCAACAGCCAAGGCCAAAGCTACGTCAGCTATGCCGACTATGCGATCGCCGTGCTGGATGAAATCGAGAATCCGCAGCATGTCAACGAGCGCTTTACTCTTGTAAGCGAAGCAGAATAAGCGGTTCCTGTTCAGCTGCGAAAAATTCAGAAAAAAAATAAAGAAAGCACCCTAAACGGGTGCTTTCTTGCGAATGATATAAGTAAAGTGATGATTACTTAAAAGCAACGAACGTTAAGTCTTTGCTTTTCAAATATTTGATGATAGCGGGAAGCGCTTCTAGCGTGTTTTTGTCCTCGTGCAGGACATAGATCCCGCCTGCGGCTTCAACACGATGGAAGTAGCGGATAATGTCCTCCGGCTGCTTCGCATTCCAGTCTTCCGGATCCCGATTCCAGAGCAAGGTCTTCATATCCTGCCCGTCGGCCGCGGTGACCAAATTGTCGTTAACCGCGCCATACGGCGGACGGAATAACGTAACCGGCTTATGGGTCAGCGCCTCAATAGCCTTGTTCGCTTTGGACAGATTCTCGCTCTGCTCCTCTAACGTGAACTTGGTCAACACGCCATGGTCCCAGGAATGATTGCCGATGGACATGCCGTGCCCGGCTGTGTATGTAACGGCGTCTTTATGGTGCGCAACATTTTGCCCGATGAATAGAAACGTTGCCGGCACCTTCTGTTCCGTCAGAATATCGACAATTTGTTTGGTTAGCTTGGAAGGACCGTCGTCAAAAGTTAAAGCGACGTATTCCTTCTGCAGCCCGAAAAACTTCTTGTCCCCGTCAATATCGATAACGGTGTACGCGGATTTCTCCTCGGGAGCTTTCGTATGCACCGGCTCTTGTGCGGAAATCTTCTGATCGGCCGTAACAATAACTGCAGCTGACTGGGAGTTATCCCCGCCCGTTACAGCTTCGGAGACCTGCGCATCCGTATTCGTATTTGTGACCTCTGCTTTTGCAACTTGACCGCCAAACAATCGGGCGGAGTCTACCTTGCCTCCTGTTGCGATGGACAAGATGGCAAGCAGGCCAAACATGATAAGCATAGCTACCGCAATCCTTGGCAGTCTTGATGACAGTCGGCTTCGGAGTAGCGGCTCTTTGTTCATAGACGGCTGCTCTGGCGTTATGGCTTCAATCTCAGGCTCTTCCGGTTCGGGTTGCAATTCTCCCTGCCTGAGTTGTTTGATCGACTGGATATAGGCTTCGCTGCTAGCAAAATATAGCGGCACCTTCGTATGGCCCGTCGTGCGAATGATAGAACTATAATACGACTTGCGGAAGGGATCCCACTTGGAGTAGGGAGAGATGCGAATCCTGTCTCCATGCAATGGCCCCAGTGCTTCAATTTCAAGGAACGTTAACTCGTCAATTTCGATCACGTATGTTGCATACTTGTCGTCTTGGGTGACGGCGATCTTCATTTGGCAACTACCCTGCGTGGTCCTCCCAAGAGACAGCAGCTCCATTACCTGCGTGCTGTATGTCTCCATCCCCATCGTCCTTCTTTTCCCGTTTCCGGCCTAACTTTAATCGGATGAACCTCCATCTATGGAGCCTGATTGCGGTGCAAACGGAGACGTCAGCCGGTTCGTAAAGTCATTTACAATGTTTAGAAGATGCGTCTTCTCCTGGCGGAGAGCATCGAATTTCTGTTTCATTTGGGAGAGCTCGGCTTCCAGCCTTGTATTCTTCTCCTCGAGATCATTGATTTTCTTGTTCTTATCGGCAGTCGTCTCGTTGTGTTTCTGCAAGAGTCCCGCATAGTTCTGGCGCTCCAGTTCGATAACGCCTTTAAGCTCCTCTATTTCGCCGGATAAAGCGGAATGAAGCTCGCGGTAGTCATCCATCATCTGGTCGACTTTCAGATTCTTGTCGCTAAGTCTTTTTTCCAGATCGAGAATGCTCTTCTCACGCTCTTCAATAACCTTGCCGAGGTTCTTCAAATCCCGGTTCAACCGGTCGATCTGACCATTCGCGTGACCTAGACGGTCCTGCAGATCGTTATGGCTCATTTCGACAGTCTGCTTGGCCTTAATCATCTGCTCAACGGCAAATACGAGATCAAGCGAACGCTTGTCCAAATGGCCCTTATTGACCAGAACCGAGCTTGTTTGCTCTTCGTTATATTCGGCGCTAGCCGAACTGACCGACACTTCCTCCTGAGATTCCTCCACGTCCCTCCTTACCCCAAGGTCCTCACGCGTCTGCTGTTGCTCTTTCTTCTTTTGGAAAGGAGAAAACATAGATCAACTCACCTTTTCTGAGAAAATATGTCGATTACTATCGAAAAATGTTTCCTTCATTATAGATTAATTTTCCAAGTTAATATGCGGGGCTAAAGTACCTAATTGCGACAATGTAACTAGGCTTAAAGGAGTGGTAATGCAGGAGGATATACACAATTCGTGTTCCACGTGAAAAAAATGCAGAAAAAAGGCACCTCCTGTAGGTGCCTTTTTCTGCTTAATAAATTATTTTTGCGGAACCATATTATTGTAAATACGAGTGGCATTTACTTTACCCGTGCTCAGATCGTCCGTCGTAAAGCCGGATACCACATTGCCCACTTTAAATTCCTTTTGCAGCAGCTCATCCGAAGGTTCTGCTGCAGTCGGGCCGTCGATCCCCATAATCGTATCCGGCGTTACGGTTACCCATACATCGTTTACTTTGAAGCTTTTGCCGTCCTCGCTTACTTCGCTAATAACGCCGTCAATGTTAACTTGTACTTTACCCGTTGTAGCAGGCTTCGATGTGCTCGATGCGTCTGGCGTGTTAGCTGCCTGCTCCTGCTGTGTTGGCACCGATGCAGGAGCATCGTGTTGTTGGTTGACGCTAATAATTCCTGCCGCAATAAAGGCGCATGCCGCGATTCCTACTGCCCAGCCGGTTAATTTCTTTTTGCTTTTTTCCATTTGTATCCGCTCCTCTTTAATTGTAGGGTTATGTGAATTGTTTTCTTGTTCCATCATTAATTTCTGATAGGTTGCCTCTTTGAAGTCCTCGCTCGTTCGCACGCGGGACATCGCGGATTTATAAACAGATTTCTTCATCCTCCAGGCCTCCAATCTTATCTTTTAAGAGGGCGCGTCCCCGGGCTAGCCAGGTTCCTACCGTTGCGGATTTAGCCTGCATAATCTCCGCAATTTCCTGGATGGAATATCCCTCATAATAATGCAGATGAATCGGAATTCGATACTTCTTGTCCAAGGAGAGTACGGCCTGCAGAACCTCGGTTTCTTCCTTGGGGAGGTAGCTCAAGTCTTCGGGAACAGGATTTCTGCTTCTGAACCAGCCGGTCTTCAGCATATTTTTACTTTTATTGATGGTCGTTCGAATCAACCATGCTTTTTCATGTTCGCTGTTTTCAAAGACAGGGCGCTTTTGCAAATACGTCAGAAAAACCTCCTGCGCAATTTCTTCGGCGTCCGCTATGTTTTTCAAATAGGCAAAAGCAACTTTGATCATACTTTGCGAATATAGATCCAAGGCCCTTCGCACAGATTCATTGAGCTCATATGAATTGTACACTTGAAGTACCTCCTTTCACTTGTAATACAACTGAGCACCCTGTTATTTTTCACTTGGTCCCATTTATTTTTTAGTAGACGTAACGAAGAAGGGAAATGACTGCAAGAAACAGCAAAAAGACAAATTCCTCTTTCTGCCAATGCCTGCAGAAATGGAATTTGCCTTTTCTTATAATAGCTCTCTATTATCGAGTACCGCGTTCAGCAATAGCTGCCTTCAAAACCTCTTTCATTCCGATTGGCTCCCGGCCGAGCAGCTGCGCCAGAGTTTTGTCCGTACGGTCAAACTCTCCGTTTCGCGTAGCTAGGAATAGCCCTACAAACATATCCGCTCTTTCTTCCGGAAGTCCGTGCGCAAGCAGCCCCGCCCGATACTCCTCATCGGTAATTACCATTCGGCGAATCGGACGGCCGGTTAATTCCGATGCCATCGCTGCAATTCCCGCCAGATCAACCGTTGCGGAACCGGTTAGAACCGGAGTAATGCCCTGCGGTCCTTCTTCACTCATCATAATTGCAGCCGCCTCCGCCAGATCCGCGTGCGTTGTCCAAGCTACCGGACCGTCCTCCGGCGCTGCGAGCACTCCGGTCTCCAGAGCATCGCCAAGCATCATAAGCGCCGAACCTGCGTAAAAGCCGTTGCGAAGCGAAGTGAATGCCACGCCCGAAGTTCGGAGTACCTCCTCGGTAACAGCATGGTCCACCATTGGCGGGAACAAAGACGCCTTAGAAGCTCCCATTTGGCTGGAGTAATAAATGTGCTTGGCACCTGCCTTTGTCGCTACCTCAATGGCTGTCCGATGATGCTGAAGTGCCGTTTCGCCAAGACTGTCGGATGACACAATAAGAAATTGCGAAGCACCCTCAAAGGCATGCATGAGACTGTCCGCATCATTATAGTCACCGCGTCGTACCCGTACTCCCCGCTCTTCCAGCTCTTTTACCTTACTCGTATCCCTAACGCTTACCCCGAGTTGCTCCGCAGGAACGCGTTCCAGCAATTGATTGACGACAAGCCGGCCAAATTGACCGCTTGCTCCTGTAATAATTATCATGATAATACCTCCCGTTTGTTCTACTATAATGATCAATGCAACACTGTTGTTTAACGGACATCGTTGTGTATACTACATTGTAGTTATCATAATAGGCGGTCTAAACACCCCGAACAATCAGCAATAAGGCGTTTTGGTTGCTTACGCAACACGGGTGCCCGTTTGTTGGTTTTTGACCAGATAGGAGGCCTGGTGAAGGTTGCCGGTTAACATGAATGACCCGCGCGTTAAACGTACGCGCCAGCTGATGATGCACGCTTTTATGGAAATTCTTGAAGAAAAAAAGAACATCTATTCTATCTCCGTGCAGGATATTGCGGCAAGGGCAACGGTCAACCGCGCCACTTTTTATGCACACTTCGAAGACAAATACGCGTTTTTGGAAAGCTGGATGAGGGAGAAATTCCAGAAAAAACTCGAGAACGAGCTGCCAAACGGCCTATTATCAGATATGTTAAGCCTAAGAGCACTGATTACATCGGTATTTGACTTCCTTGTCCGTACCCGGCAATATATGACCCCCGCGGACAGTCAGTTTGAACCTCTATTTGAGGTAGCGATGCACAAAGAGCTGTATCAGCTTCTGTACAACTGGCTGAATAAAGAAAAAACAGCTGCTTCAACACAAATCGTTGAAACAACTGCATTAGTTGTCAGCTGGGGTATATTCGGATCAGGAGTACAGTGGAGCCGCAGCCCGCAAAGACGCCCAATGGACGCCATGGTACAAGATGTCCTTGTTGTAGCGGCGGCAAGTCTTGCTCCGGTTATCGAATAGCTCGCTCTTGCTTGCGCAGTTCACGGTATTCGGTAGGCTGCATGCCCATTACTTCCCGGAATGCCCGTGTAAAGCTTTTATAATTTTCATAGCCGACCATATCGGTTACTTCCACGATCTTGTACTCGGTATCGGCGAGCAGCCGCCGAGCTTTATCAAGACGCACGTCACGCAAGTATTCGGCGAACCCTTTGCCGACATTTTTTTTGAACAGGTTGGAGAAGTAAGCGTAATTGAGCGACACATGGTTCGATACCATCGCAAGGTCTAGCGGCTTGTGGTAATTCTCATGAATAAACCGGATCGCCTCATTTAAATCCTGCGTATTGCGATAGCTGCATTTATAATCATAATAGAATTGATTCAGCCTAAGCAGCTGCTGCTGCAGCGCCTGAATATAGTCCCGGATGCCCGGGTAATCGAACAAATTGCGCAAGCAATCCAAATCAAGAGCTTCTTCTCCCATATAGGGACGGATGAAGCGTTCATATTCTTCTAGCATCTCCACGGTCGCGCGGCACAGCTGCTGGGTATACCGGACGTGGTAACGCCGCAGCACGTTTTTATGAAAAATTTTGGAGATGCCTTCTGCGATTTTGCCGCTGTTCTTCGTACCGATCTGATGAAAGAGCTCATACAGCTCCTCATAAGGAAGCTGCCATTGCTGCTCGAGACCTTCTATATGTGCGGGCGTGATGCAGCGCTTATCCGGGAACAAGTAGCTATGACGATGCAATTCCATTAAGCCAGCATAGCCGTCCGGGAGTGATTGGAGCCCCTGCAGCGGCGCTGTCATAGCCAGGATTGCATCAATCTGATCAGCCTGAAGCGCAGCTTGCAGAACACTAGAATCGACAGACGCGTCAACGGCTAGAATCAAATGGCGGCCATGCTGAAGGCACAAGCATCCTTGCCGCCCATACACCCCGTAAGCTACCGCTTCCATGCCATGCGTGCTGCTTGCGCCCGACTGGTTGATCCACCGTTCCTCCCGCAACAAGCATAACCGATAGCTGTTCCACAGCCGCGGATTGTGCCGCTCGGTTTGATCAATCCAAGCCTCGTCATAACCTGCTCCCTGCATGAACGTTAACAGTTCCTTACGGTCCGTCTCTTGGGCGCGCAGCGTTATGCTGCTTGAGATTTCCTGCCTCGTCCGCGCCTCCTGTAATACATGTCCAACAACCGTCTGCAGATCATCCCGTTTCACCGGCTTGAGCAGATAGCCCTTTGCCCCGAGCTCGATCGCCCTTTGCGCATAGTTAAACTCCCCGTACCCGCTCACGATAATGAAATCGACCTTCATATTATTTTCTTTGGCCGAAGCCATAAGCTCAAGTCCGTCCATATCCGGCATCCTAATATCCGTAATCACCAGCTGAATGGGATGATCCCGCAACAGCTGCAAGGCTTCAAGACCGTTTGCTGCGGTAAAAAGTTGGTTAAATTCGAACGGAAACTGGCTTATCATAGCTTGCAATCCTTCGCGGATGTTCTTTTGATCGTCGATGATCAGCATGTTTGTCATCTTTACCAGCCTCCCAAGTTCTCGTTTTCCCAAGGCAAGCGGACGGTTACGCAAGTATATTCGCCTTGTACGCTGTCAATCCAAAGCCCGCAGCCGCTGCCGTAATGAAGCTGTAACCGCTTATGTACGTTTTCTAGGCCAAGACCATTTTTGCTTGCTGCAATAGTGACGTCGCTGTCCCCGGATAATACGGCCTGCAAGCCCGCAAGCAAATGCGGGTCAACGCCCGCGCCATCGTCGCGGATTTCGACAAGCAGCAAGCAATCCTGTTCAACGCGTACATTCATTTCAATATTTACGCTCCCGCCTGCGGATGTCGCATGATGGACCGCGTTCTCGACGATTGGCTGCAAACACATCTTCGGAATCGCGTAGTTCAGCACCTCCGGCGGAAGATCCGCCTTCAATCTGAGGTTCCCGCTTTCCATAAAATTAATAAAAGCTATGTAGCTTTCGATGTTTGCTAATTCTTCGCCCAAGGTGACGGTATCGCTTCGCCACTTCATGCTATAGCGCATCAGCGAACCTAAGGACACAAGCGCATCGGCAATTGCCGGCCGCTTCTCAACCTCGGCCAACATGCGGATGGACTCAAGCGCGTTGTACAGGAAATGCGAGTTAATCTGCGAGTGAAGCGAGTGCAGCTGCGCGTTTTTGGCGATAAGTTGCTTATCAACGACCTGCGTCATCAAGCGCTGGATCTCATCTAGCATATTGTTATAGCTGACCGCCACTTCGTCGATCTCGTCGCCGGTTTCGCTTTCTTCGAGTCCAACCGCGATTTTGGCGTCAAGCTGGCCCTTCCTGACCTTTCGCATCGAGATCAGCACGCTGTCCAACCTTCGGAATATAAGCCTTGTCGTACGGGAGACAAGCAGCAGCATAAGGAGCAGACCAGACAAGGTAATGACGGTGACAAAAGCGTACCAGCTTCGCGGACCTTCCATTAACGCTTGATGGGATGCGATATCCACGACATACGCGTTAAGAGGCGCTATATATCGGTACAACGCATAGTACGTATGGTCGCCGCTTCTGACCTTAATCGGTTTGTCTTGCTGAAGCGCATCCATCTTCCCTTGAATACGGGTAAAAATTTCGCTAAGATGCTCGCCCGCCTTCTGGGCAAATTCATGCTGCGGATTGTAGACCAGCCGTGCCGGGTTCGACGCGTCCATGACAACGGAGAAAAAATCTCCTCCCGTATCCTCTAGCAAATCATTGAAAAAATCATGATGAGAAGACCGGATTTCCATAATGCTAGGACTCCGTTGCTGCCCTTGGAGCCGCACAAGCCGGTAATAGGCTAACGTGTGCTCCCCGTCCTTCAGCGCAAACAGGCGAAAGGCCCTTCCCCCTTCGGTCCGGAGCGTCATCCAGTAATCCTGCGGATAAAATTTGTCGTAATGGTAGATCTCCGGCCATATCTCGTACAAATTAGGATTATCGACATAAAAGCTCAATTGGCTAATGATTTCGTTGCTTTGAATGAATTGATGCATCTGCTCATATTGATTATTTCTGAATTTAATCAGATTAAGGCCGTCCCCGATCATATCGGAATGAATGAAATCAACAAAGGATTTCTGGGTCAAGGCATTGGAGGAAACGTTTTCAATCGTATTCATCTTGCTGCGGATTTGATCGTTCAACCGGGAAACGTGGCTGCTTCCGGCGGTCATTGCATCCTTGTATAATTGGGTCTCTTGAGAACGGACAAATAACACCGATACCACGATGGTAGGAATTACAATCATTAAGCTAAAAGCAAAAATCAGCTTTTGCGAGATTCTGGCGTTTCGGTACATTCTTTTAACTCTCATGTATAAACCTTTCATACGAGTACCCTCCCCTCTGTAATATAACAAATAGCCGTTCCTATTACAGTCGGGAAGCACCAGATTATTCAAAAAAAAGCAGGCAATACCGGCCGCCATTCCGGCGACCGGTATTCCAAACACGTTACTCCGCCATTTTGGCTTTGCGTGCATCAAGCTCGGTCTGGCGGTATTCCATTACCTTGCCGTAGCCATCCTTGTCGCGATCGGCAAGGAACTTGTCGAACACTTTATTAAAGGCCTCATCGCTTTTTGCCGTAATCAGCTCCGGCATAACTTCTTGCCAATTTTGCGAGATCCGCGCCCATGCAACCGCAGCTTCCGAGTCGCCCATCGGATCGAGCCCTTTATAAATACCGCTGTCGATATCCGCTTGCGCGTTCGCGAAATCTTCCATTTGCTTCAGAACCGGCGCTTTCTCCGGTCTCCACTGATTGACGATAACCGGGTTGCGCATCATCCAATACGTATCCAGAACGCCAACTTCTTTCTCGAGCTTCTCAATATCCGTGCCAAGCATCGTAACGAGGTCTGCTTTGAGTTGCGGCTTGCCGTCTTTCATTTCCCATGTCTCGCCTTCCTTGCCCAGGAACACATCGCGCTGCCCTTCTTCGCTTGCGAGGTAGCTTAAGAAGCGGATCGCGCGCTCGGGGTTTTTCGTCGATTTGCTGATCATGGTAACCATCCAGCCGTCCATATTGCCCGGGAACAGCTTCGCGGTATCGCCTTTGCTGTTTTGCGGTCCGTCTACCGCAATATAGTAGGAATCCGGATTGTCGCTTGCAGCAAGCATCGGGTTAACGGCAGCCATGCCATTCCATTCGCGAACCATCATAAAGTATCTTGCGTTGTTCGTTTTTTCTTCGACTTGCGTGTCCGAATCGACCAAGAAATCAACATTGAGCAGTTTACGCTCGTACGCCGTGCGGAACGTTTTGAGCCAAGCCACATAATCCGGGTCCGTAATACGGTCATTTACCTTGCCGTCCTTCTCGTGCGGTACAGCAAGCAGGTTCTGCAGGTACTCCGTCATGCCGTATGGAACGTTGCCTTGCGCGAAGGAACGGGCTAATCTTTTGTCCTTTGTACGTGGAGTATTTATCCTTGATCAGCTGCAATGCGTTCAGAAATCCTTCCGGCGTAGTCAGGTCAGGGCTGCCCATCTCTTCATACAAGTCTTTGCGTACGAGGAACGTTTGGTTCGCTGCGGTCATCCCGGTTTCATGCATCAGATTAGGGCTGTAGGAATCGTTCGGGATCGCATACGTATTGCCGTCCTCTTGTTTATACCACTTCAGCGTACCGTCGCCGGCTACCTTGAAGAAGTAAGGATCATATTGCTCCGCAAGCTCGTTCAGTGCGTAGACTTGGTCGCCTTCCCATAGCTTCTTGACCGCGGTTTCCCATGAACCCATGCTGATTAAATCCGGCAGCTTGCCGGAAGTCATCATGAGGGTAAGCTGCTCGTTGGCATCGCCGGAAGGGACTTCAACCTTCACGTTAACGCCTGTTTTCTCTGTAATATACTTCGAGTTCAAGCTTTCTCCCCAAGTATGCACATACCAGGAAGCCCCTACGAACCAGGACAAATCAACCGGGCTGGTATCCAGCTTCCACGCCGGCTCGTCCGGATTCAGCGCTGCCGCTGAAGGCGATGCTTCGGCATTCTGGCTTTCTACCGGATTGTTGGCAGGCTTGTTCGCGTTGTTGACGTTATTATTGCCGGAGTTGCTGCATGCGACTGTGCCGAGTGCCAGCATAACGGTTAACGACATCGTCATTAACGTTTTGATGCGTTTGTTCCCCTTCATCTTATAATCATCCTTTCGTTACCCCTATTGTCTCTTATTTTTTATCTATTGAAATCACATGTTTTGCTTCTGGGAGGGAGCAAGCCATATGAAGATCAACCTTTAATCGCGCCAATCATAACGCCTTTGACCAAATAACGTTGAATAAACGGATAGAAGAGCAGAATCGGCAGCGTGGCCACCATCATGGAAGCAAACTTGATCGAGTTAGCCGGCAGTCTGGCTCCAAATTGCGCCATCGCTTGCTGCTGCATGAAGGTCATGGAGTTCTCCGCAATGATCTTGAACAACATGGTTTGCAGAGGCACAATATCTTGCGAACGAATGTATAATACGCCTTGATAATAGTCGTTCCAATGGTAGACGGCTGAGAAAAGCGCGATCGTAGCGATAACCGCCATGCTGTTTGGCAGGACGATCTTGAACAGCACCCCGTAATCCGATGCGCCATCGACCTTGGCGGACTCCTCCAGGCTATCGGGAATGGTGCGGAAGAAGCTCATAAAGATGACCATATCAAAAAACGTATACATCGCCGGGATAATAAACACCAGGAAGTTGTCGTATAAGCCAAGCTTTGTCATTAGAATAAACGTTGGAATAAGTCCGCCGGAGAACAGCATCGTAATCAAGGCGATCTTCATGTACACCTTGCGTCCGATCAGGTTGGTTTTGCTAAGCCCGTAGGCGATAATAGCGGTAAACAACACGTGCACAGCCGTTCCTATGACTGTACGAAGCGTCGTAATGTAAAAACCGTTCATCAGATTATCGTTGTTAAACACGACCCGGTAGCTCTCAAACGAAATCGCTTTCGGAAACCAGTTGGCCGTTCCAAGCGTGGCATACTCCGGCGCATTCAGCGAGTTCACCAGCACAAACCACATCGGGTACAGCGTCATAAAACATACGGCCAGCATTAGCAGCGCATTCATGACTTCAAACACGCCGATGCGCCGCAATCCACTGCGCTTTTCCATATTTCTGCCCTCACCTTTTGTTATCAAAATATCCCGTCACCGCTTAGCTTCTTGGACGCATAGTTGGCCATGAAGAGCAAAATCAGCGCCACGATGGAACGGGCGAACAGGACAGCTGTCGAGAAGGAATGCCGGCCGGACACAAGGCCCATATTGTAAATGTACAGATCCAGGCTCTCCGCCATCTGCAGGTTCATGTTGTTTTTCAGCATAAAGATCTGATCGAAATTACTGCCCAGAATACCCGCTACAGCGAGAATGAACAAAATCGCAATCGTTGGCCGTATGCTCTGAACCGTAATATGCCACATCCGCTGCCAGCGGTTAGCCCCATCCAGCTCAGCCGCTTCGTAAAGCGCCGGATCAATGCCGGCAATCGCCGCGATATAAATAATCGCGCTCCACCCGGTTTCCTTCAGAACATCGGAGAAAAAGGTAATCCACCAGAAATACTTCGGTTCGCTGTTGAACAATATATCCCGGTCTTGCAGACCAAGCCCCATCATGAGCTGATTGATGACGCCGCCTTCGCCAAGCCAGTTCAGCATTATGCCGCCAAAGATCGTCCAGGCGATAAAATGCGGCAAATAAGATATGGTCTGCACCGTCCGCTTAAACCGGAGACTTCTTATTTCGTTAAGCAGCAGGGCAAACACAATCGGAATCGCAAAGCCAAGCACCAGCTTAATGCTGCTCATCCCAAGCGTATTGCGGATTGAACGCCAGAACCGGTCGTCCGTCGCAAACTCCTCAAAGTACTTCAGTCCAATAAAAGGCGACTCGAACAAAGGTTTCGCAATGCTGTAGTCCATAAACGCAATGATGAGCCAAAACATAGGAATGTAACAAAAGATAAGCATCCACACGATTCCCGGAATGACCATGCTTTGCAGTTGCCATTGCCGGAAGAAGATTCGTATACGCCCTTGAAACATTGATGACCGCTCCTTTCCCTCTCATCGTATGAAAACGCCACCAAAAATAAAAGGTCACCTATTTTTGACTCTATCCCAATTTTTTGGGTTTAGTTGATCGGGTTAAATTTCTTTGTATGCTTAAGCTAATCTGAGGATAGGGGGAGTTTTCGGGATGAACCAATTAATATGGCACCAGGATTTTACGAACGGCACTACCGACTTAAGCCAGTGGAACAAACGAATCGGCAACGACCTGCTTGACGACAACGGCAATGCCATTTATCCGGGCTGGGGCAACAACGAGCAGCAGTACTACACCGATCTGGAGAACAACTTATATGTGGATGCTTCCGGGCTCCATTTGTGCGCGCGGCGCAAACAGGTTGAAGAGAACGGACGGCAATTCGCCTATACCTCCGCTCGCATTGATACCAGGAATCTGTTTTCCTTCTGCTATGGCAAGCTGATTGTAAGGGCAAAGCTGCCGACGGGACAGGGCATCTGGCCGGCAATCTGGATGCTTCCGCAGGACAAATCCCATGGCGAATGGCCGGTTTCCGGAGAGATTGACGTCATGGAGGCGAAGGGACGTTTGCCGGAACATATTTTTGGCACGCTTCATCATGGTAAAGATATGGGCGAGAACAAAATTACGGAGGAGTTTTCGTATCGGTTCGAGGACAGTACGATAGAGGAATATCATGATTACGGCCTAGAATGGACGGAACATTCCATGAAATGGCTGGTCGACGGGCATGTCTTCGCCGAGAGGCGTCTCGAGCCTGGCGTTACGCCGTTCGACAAAACTTTCTATTTGGTGCTTAATCTAGCAGTAGGAGGTTGGTTTGACAACGTACCGATCGATAACGATGCATTTCCAGCCGTTATGACGGTGTCCGGCATTTGGGTGTATCAGTAAAAAGACAAAAAATTGGGCTATAACAAAAAATAATGTGCCTTTTCAGTCGAATACGGGTTTCGATACAATGATGGTGTCCCTAACATGAAAGCGGTTTCCCTTAAGTTTTGCAACACTTTGGGAAGCCGCTTTTTAGCGGGGAACACCATTTTTGTATTGGAGGATCATTATGAACGGTTTTGATAGGCCGGCATCCCGGCATGCTCGGAAAGTATTCCTTCTGTTCCTGGCTTTGATCATGGCAGCCGGCATCAGCCTGATGCCGGATTCGAAGACGCGAGTGGCGGAAGCCGCCGGCACCAGCGTTACCTCAATGACTTATTTCTCTTCGAATGACGGTCCCGTTATTTCGAAATCCGGCGTAGGATCAGCCAGCTACGGCTTTGTAATGCCGGTCTTCAACGGCGGCGCAGCGACATGGAACGATGTTGCCGATGATATCGGCGTGAAGGTGAAGACAGGCGGCAACTGGGTCGATATCGACAGCGCCGGCGGTTATGTCTACAACCAGAATTGGGGGCACTGGAGCGACAGCGGCATCTACGGCTATTGGTTCATGGTTTCCCAAACGACCGAGATTCAACTTTATTCCAAGACAAGCGGCGTTACGCTGAACTACACCCTGCAATTCCAGAACATCAACAAGCAGACGATTACCTCCATGACTCCACAGCAAGGAACTCAAATTACGGCGGGTTATACGGGAGGCGCGGGAATCAACTATCCGACCTTCAATAACGATTCGGCGGTTCCTTATGCGGCGGTAGCGGACGATTTGAAAGTGTACATTAAATCCGCTAACAGCAGCACATGGACAGATCTTGAGAACAATGCGGCAAGCGGCTGGATTTACGACAATAACTTTGGTCAATTTACGGAAGGCGGCGGCGGCTTCTGGTTTACGGTAACCGAATCGGTGAACGTCAAATTTGAATCCAAGACCTCCTCCGCAAGCGTCGTCTATACGATTGTGTTTAACCAACCGTCCAGAAATTCGTATGTGCTTAGCTCATTTGACGGCACAACAACCTTTACGGCCGGTACGAACGGTTCGATCGCTATTCCGCTGCCAAAGATCGACGGCACGCCTGCTATCGGAACCGAGCTTGGCAAGTTTGTGTATCAGATTAACGTAGGCGGACAATGGGTTGCGTTAAGCGACTCCAGCCTAAGTCAATTCGTCTACGCAAACAACGGCTACAATAACATGTCCGACGCCAATCAGTGGGGTTACTGGGCGGATTACATTTATGGACTCTGGTTCCAGCCGATACAAACCGATATGCAAATCAGGATTGGCTATCCGCTTAACGGACAAACAGGCGGTAGCGTAGGCAGCAACTACGTTACCTACACCTTTATCGGCAACCCGGACGCCCCTCGTCCGGACGTATCGGGCCAAGAAGACATTACGGTCGGGACGCCAAGCAATTCGTCCATCGATGGCATGGATCTCTTCTGGCAGGACGAATTTAACGGGACGGCGCTTGATACGAGCAAATGGAATTACGAGACCGGCTACTATATTACGGACGATCCGAATAGCTGGGGCTGGGGAAATGCGGAGCTGGAGCATTATACAAGCAGCACGCAAAACGTGTTTGTGCAAGGCGGCAATCTGAATCTGAAAGCGATTAGCGATCCGAAATCCTTCCCTCAGGATCCGACGCGGGTTGCTCCCTATTCTTCGGGCAAAATCAATACAAAGGGCAAGTTGTCCCTTGAGTACGGCCGGGTAGACATTCGCGCTAAGCTGCCGACAGGCAACGGCTTATGGCCGGCGCTTTGGATGCTTCCGGAGGATTCCGAGTACGGCGCATGGGCGGCCTCCGGCGAGATTGATATTATGGAAGCCAAAGGACGTTTGCCGGGCACGACGAGCGGCGCCGTTCACTTCGGCGGACAATGGCCGGTGAACAAATATCTCGCAGGCGAATACCATTTCTCTGAAGGACAGACCTTCGCCAATGACTATCATGTCTACTCCATGGTTTGGGAAGAGGATAATATTAAGTGGTACGTAGACGGCAAGTTCTTCTTCAAGGTTAGCCGCAGCCAATGGTATTCCGTTGCTGCGCCCAACAACCCGAACGCGCCATTCGATAAGCCGTTCTATCTTATTATGAATCTGGCTGTCGGCGGGTATTTCGACGGCAGTCTGTCACCGGATGCTTCCGATATCCCCGCAACGATGCAAGTGGACTATGTGCGCGTATATAAAGAAGGAAACGGCGGTACGACGCCTGTCAACGAGCCGGTTACCGGGGTAACGGTGACTCCATCCGCAACACAGGTAGAAGTGGGCAAAAGCGTGCAATTGAACGCTTCCGTTACTTCTTCCAATGCGACCAATAAAAATGTAACTTGGTCCGTTTCAAACAGCAGCATCGCTTCGGTTAACGCTAGCGGCCTGGTTACGGGACTCTCGGCGGGTACGGCAACCGTTACCGCTACTACCGCGGACGGCAATAAAACCGCTGTGTCTACGATTACCGTAGTCCCGGCTCCGCCAGTCGTTTACATCATCGGCGATGCGGTGCGCGGCTTGAAGAAGTCCGGCAATAATCTGCAGTTTTACGTGAACGGCGCGACTTTTGCGGATCTGCATTACAAAATCAACAACGGTCCCCAGCTGAATGTCGCGATGACCGCAACCGGAAACGGCAATTATACTTATCCGGTCAATAATGTGCAGCCAGGGGATACGGTTGAATATTTCTTCACCTATAACCCGGGGCAAGGCGCGCTCGATACGCCTTGGCAAACTTACGTGCATGGCGTAACTCAAGGAACGCAGGAGCAATAAGCAAAAAGGCCAGGCAGGTTGAATCCTGCTTGGCCTTATTTTCTATTCTATTCCGGATCAAAATTGCTTAGCAGCGCTAGAGCTTCATCATGATCGGGCTCGAGTCGAACTAATTGCCGCAAATATTCAACGGCCTGCTCTTCCAGGTCGAGATCAAAGCAGCATATCGCCAGGCAGTAATAAACCGTGGATACCGTCTCTTCTTGGTCTTGCTCGACCGAGATCTCGAGGAACCGCTTGGATTCGCCATACCTTTCCATTTCAAACAGAAGCAGCCCGGCCTCAAGCGCCAAATCATATTGCTGTTCCATCACATAATAAGACGACCACATGAGCTCAATTCCGCGCACCAGATCTTCTTTCTCCTCGTCCAGCGCATCCTCAAGCAGAGCGGAGATCCGCTTTGTGCTTTGCATGAAAAATTCCGCATCATACCCGCCCAAGCGCCAGAAGCTCAAAACTTGCCGCAGCCCCATCTGATCAATGTAGCCGTCGATCCACCATTTCAAGCTATAGAAATCATCCGGGCCAAACCGGCCGACGGAACGGCGGTAAGCGAGCTTGGTTTGAACATAGTCCTGGGGCGAATCCACATGGAGCATGCAGCCGACATTGATGTTCTCGTAATGATGCGGAGGGAATAAGACGAGAGCGCCTTGTCCTTCCAGCACTTCTTGAATGGCATGATAGTTAGCCGTTAGCGAAAAGCTGTTTCCCCCGTGCAGGATCAGCTCCGGCGGATCCAAGAACCGCCAGTACTCGAGCAAATGATCTCCTTTGTCCGCTGTCAGCAAGACGGACCCCGCTTGGGACAATTGATTCAACCGCTCGAGACATGCTAGCCCGGCTTCCGGGAATAAAATATGCGAGTCTTCAAGTTGCTCCCGATATAACGTGATGATCTCGCGGTAGGGATAGGTATCCGCCTCATATTCCGGCGCATGCCGAAGCTCATAATTCATGGCGATTCCAGCCACTATATCCGAGGTGGTGAGCGTATCCTTATGCTCCGGATACTCCACGATTACATCGGCTTCGTGGATGCGGCCGCCGCCCACATACAACAGCTCTTGCGGAATGCTGTCAAAGAAATAATTCGCCACAATCACCAAGGGCTGCCGCAAATCACCCTTGCTAATCGTTTCTCCCGATTCAGCTAGGATTAGTTCCGTATCTTGAACCGCATCAAACCGCGCAAAATCAACCATTCCCCGCTGGATATAAGTTTGCAGGGCAGGATGCTTCCGCCATGCTTCCACGTTGCTCCCGGCAAGATCCGTCATGACGTAACGGAACGGCGGCAACGCTATTCCCGCGTAATCCACTAGCTGGCATAACTCATGCAGCACCTGAAAAGCAAGTCTGCCCGCTCCCGCTCCAAGCTCTACGATATTTACCGTTTCGGCATGCTCGCCTTTGGCTGCCCGGTCCTGCAGGAAGCCAAACAACATCTCCGCATAAGCCGCCCCAATCATCGGATTGCTCGTAATATATTGAGGCACCTGGTCATTGTTCCAGGCACTCAGGCCCTTCTCTTCATAATACGCCCTCTGAAGCTCCCAGATCGGCGCTTCGCTAAAGCGGTAACGCTGTTTTTTTTCAACTGTCATTTGATCGTTTCCTGTTCTCCAAGCAAAATTTAATTATCACTACTCTTATAATAACCTCAAGAGGCCGAATCCGCTAACGCGGACCGGCCTCTTGTCTGGAAAGACGTATCTTAAGGAAGTTAAGCCTCGGCCTTCTGAGGTTTCTTGGTAGGCGCAAACCAACCGAGAAGAGCGACAGCCACCAGGACGCCATAAAAGACGATCGTCCATCCGGTGCTATGAGGGAAATGATGATCCAGCACTCCAATGTCTTCATGAGCTAACGTAATGACTGCAAGCTTAACGCCTACCCAAGCCACGATCGCATACGCCGTTGTCTCAAGTGCCGGGCGTTCCGCGAGCAGCTTCACAAACCAGCTTGCCGCAAACTTGATCAAGACAAGACCTGCAATTCCGCCCAATAAGACGACCAGGAATTGTCCACCGTCCATTCCGCCGAATTCGCGAAGCGGCGAGTCCGGCAATCCAAGCGCAAGAGCGACTGCCGCAAGAATAGAGTCTATGGCAAACGCGAGATCGGCGATTGCGATCTTGCTTACGGTTGGCCAGAAGCCTGAACCGGCTTTTTGTTTCTCGTCTTTATGAACATCCTCGTTTTTCTTGCCGAAACGGGCCTGAATGATATGCTTTAAGCCCAGATACAATAAATACGCTGCACCAATCGCCTGAATCTGCCATACGTTTGCAATGAAGGATATCGCAAAAAGAGCGGCGAACCGAAACACAAACGCCATAATAATTCCGTAGTTGATCGCCCTTTTCTTCTGTTCCTCCGGCAAATTCTTTGCAATAACCGCAAGCACAAGTGCGTTATCTGCTGACAATAAGCCCTCCAATCCAATCAGGATCAGTAAAGCCCATGCATACTCCAGCCAGATTGAATCCAACGTAGATTCCCCTCTCATCGTACATAATCGGTATGAGTAATTTTCTCTTGTCCGTTAATGCATATACGTAAGAAACGGTCAAAGGAGTTCATTTTTTTCATAAGAAGAAAGAACTCCCATTAAGTAGGCATCCGCATATGATGGAACGGTGAGCACATCGTTGCCGAGAGGAGAACATGGATGTACAACTATCCTTACCGTTATTATCAATGGCCTAGCAGCCAATGGAGTTATTATTGGGATCCCCGTTATTACAATTGGAGTTATTATGCTCCCCGCCCGTACCATCGGGATATCGTTCTTCAGGATTACGGATCAAATCCGTTCGTCGTGGACCTTAAGGATGCCGCGGAGCAAAACCATAATTACCGAGTCGCCTTGTGGTCGGGACATTACTTCCAGCTAACTCTAATGAGTATTAAAGTTGGCGAGGATATCGGCCTTGAAGTGCACCCGGCTACCGATCAATTCATCCGGATTGAAGAAGGCAAAGCGCTGGTGCAAATGGGAGACAGTCAGGATCATCTGGATCTTCAAGTCATGGCTTATGAAGGGTACGCGATTATTGTCCCTGCGGGCACATGGCATAACGTAACGAACACCGGGAACAAGCCGCTGAAGGTCTCCTCGATTTATGCGCCGCCGCAGCATCCATTCGGGACGGTGGAAGAAACGAAGCCGTTAAATGACTAATATGCGCATGCACAAAAACACCCCCGCTCCGACCGCCGGAGTGAGGGTGTTGATCTTATCGAAACATATCGATCAGAATTACCGATGCCACACTAATTCTGAAGTTCAACAACCGTGACATAAGTAACTTCCTGGATGAGAGGAAGCAACTTCTCAATCTCAAAGTTAATAGGCAGTTTGATTGTAATATCCAGAGCAAGTTCGGAAGAGTCATTAAGCTTCTCCGTATGGAACTGCAAGATCGTGATCTCCCTCTCCTGGAGAAAATTCAAAATCAAATTCAGAACATCCGGCTCATTGCGCAAGCGGATCGACAGCTGTTCCGTTCTAGGCGATGCTAACCAATTGATCTTGCTATGCAGCAGCTTTTGCGCGGCCAAGATCAGAATAGTCGTGCCGATCCCAACGATGTACAGCCCTGCGCCAATGGCCATGCCAATCCCCGCAGTCAGCCATATACCTGCAGCCGTAGTCAAACCTTTCACGGTCTGCCGCTGCATAAAGATCATGCCGGCTCCCAGAAAGCCAACACCGCTTACCACTTGTGCCGCAATCCTCGACGGATCAAGCGCAATATCGCCTTGTCCTATCATGTCATCAAATCCATACTTAGAAATCAACATCATAAGAGCAGCTCCGGCAGCCACTACAAAATGCGTTCGAATGCCTGCCTCTTTCATTCTGCTCTTGCGTTCGTAGCCGATAATGGCACCGCAAACGCCTGCCAACACAATGCGCAACAAGAACCCGTATTCCATGATGTTTCCTCCTTTCTAATCATAGATGCGAATGATAATGGCATTCCTCCTTATTAAAAAATTCCTTGCCGCCCGCCATTCCCCTGCCTCTAACCAGACATTTGGCAAGAAGAAAAGGCACCCCGCAGGGCGCCTTTTCTTTATAACAGCTTATACTTGCAAACCTGCGAGTCTTTTAAAATGATCCACCGACGGCGTCGCGAGACCCAAATGCTCGCGGAGCGTAGAGCCTTCGTAATCTTCGCGATAAAGTCCGCGTCGCTGAAGCACGGGAACGACATGGTCAACAAAGTCGTCCAGATCTCCCGGCAATACCGGCGGCATGATGTTAAAGCCGTCGCAGCCGTAATTGTCGAACCATTCCTCCATCAGATCAACAAGCTGCTCCGGCGTTCCGACGAATTGCATATGACCCCGGGCCCCCAGCAGTCTGCGGCCAAGCTCAATGATGGACAAGTTGTCTTTGCGCGCCAGATCCATAATGAGCTGCACGCGGCTCTTCATGCCGTTGCTCGCTTCTACCGGATCCGGAATGTCCGGCAATGGCTCGTCGGCCGGATATTGGCTGAGATCCGTCTGCAACATGCCCGATACCATCATAACGGCCTCTTGCGGATCAATAAGATCGAGCAGCTCCCGCTCTTTGCGGCGGGCTTCCTCCACCGTCGAGCCCAGAATTGGAGACAATCCCGGCATAATGAGCAAGCTGCCCCGCTCTCTTCCGGCGGCAACCAGCTTCTCGTTCACGCTTCGGTAGAAGCCTTGCGCAGCGGCCAGCGAGGTTTGCGCCGTGAAAATAACTTCGCCGATACTCGCCGCAAAATCCTGGCCCGGCCCCGACGAACCCGCTTGAATAAGAACCGGGTAGCCTTGCGGCGGACGCGGCACGTTAAGCAGCCCATGCGCGGAATAGAACTGTCCGCCATAATCCGCGGCGCGAAGCTTCGACTCATCCACGAATGTCCCCGATGCCCGGTCCATCACGATCGATTCCTGAGGCCAGCTGTCCCACAGCGCCGTAACAACGTCCACGAACTCCTTCGCCATCTCATACCGCGTGGCATGCTCGGGATGTTTCTCCCTGCCGAAGTTGCGGGCTTCCGTGTCCACCTGCGAAGTCACGATATTCCAACCGGCACGGCCGCCGCTCAGGTGATCCAGCGTTGCGAAGCGGCGCGCCGCGTTGTAAGGCTCGTTATAAGTGGTAGAGAGCGTTGCGGTTAGGCCGATTTTCTCCGTCACGGTAGACAACGCGGACAGCAGCGCGACCGGATCCAGCATCCCCGCGGCCGCACGGCCAGGGTAGATCAAGTGCAGAAGATCCGCGAAGAAGATCATGTCGAACTTCCCTTTTTCCGCCGTCTGGGCAATCTTCTTATACCAATTCAGATCGAACATCCGCTCCACGCCTGATTCAGGATGGCGCCAGCCCGCATGATGATGTCCCGTAAAATAAATAAACGCTCCTAGATGAAGCTGCCCTTGTCGTTGACGAGTCATGCAAATTCCCCCGCTTCCCCAATGTTAATGTTGATTGATCGAAATTAACCTTTATAATTGTTGTTCCATTGCAGGTATCTTCTCTCCACGAGCCGAACAAGCGAATCCGATAGCTTGCCGACCAGCGCGAACAAAATAATGCCGACAAATACAATGTCGGTCTGCCCGTACACGCGGGCATCTTGAATCATATAGCCAACCCCCGCGCTCGCCCCCATCATTTCCGCTACGGCGAGCAGCAGCCAAGAGGCGCCAACCGATAACCGGATGCCAAGCAGAATATTCGGAAGCGCCGCGGGAATAATCAGTTTCGTCAACAAATGAAGTTTGGAATATTGAAGGATGCGCGTCACCTCGTATAGCTTGCGGTCCGCGCTGCGCACCCCAAGATGCGTATGAAAATAAACCGGAAAGAAGGAACCCAGGGCGATAAGCAGCACCTTCGAGAATTCGCCTACTCCAAACCAAAGAATAAAGAGCGGAATGACCGCAAGCAGCGGAACCGTACGCAACATTTGAATCGAAGGGTCAAGCGTCCTCTCCGCCCATTTGCCAAGGCCGGTGAACACGCCTAGCAACAATCCCGTCGCGCCGCCGAGCAGGAAACCTCCTCCCGCCCGAATGGCGCTTGCGGATACATGTTTCGCCATATCGCCGTTAACGCAAAGCTTCCAGAAGGCCTCGGCAATCCGGGAAGGAGCCGGCAATGCCGATTGAGACACCAGTCCAAGCGCCGATGCCGCTTCCCATAAGCCCAGCACGATCACCGGAATGACCCAGCCGTACAGCCACTTGGGCATTCCGGCTTTGCGCTCACGGCTAACCGCCGATTGCCTTCCGCCAGCTTTGGCGCCTAATGCCACTTCGTTTGTACTCATCCCATTATCCCTCCCCGTCTAAGGAATCCCGCCAGCGCAGCAGTCGATTCTCCGCTAGTCTGACCAGCGAATCTGTCGCTTTGCCAACTACGGCAAACACAATAATGCCTACGAAAATAACGGACGTCAGCGAGAAAGAACGCGCATCGTTAATGATATAACCAATGCCTGAGCTGGATCCCATCATCTCGGCTACAACAAGCCCCAACCAACTGACGGCAATTGAGAGCCGTATTCCAAGAAACAATGAAGGAAGAGAGGCAGGGAGAATAAGCTTCGTAACCGTCTGCCATCTCGTAAATTGCAATACGCGGGCTACATCGAACAAATTCCGGTCCACCGAACGAACGCCCAGGAAGGCATTCACATAGAGAGGGAAGAAAGCGCCTTTGGCGATCAGCAGAATCTTCGATGTCTCGCCAAACCCGAACCATAAGATGAACAGCGGCGCTACAGCCAGGTGAGGCAAAGTCCGGAGCAGCTGAAGCGATGGATCAAGCAGCCTCTCGGCTTTAAGCGAGAAACCTACCCATAATCCCGCTGCGAGGCCTAGCCCTCCTCCTATTAAGAACCCGATTAGCGCCCTCCCCGCGGAGACGCGCAGGTTGGTCAGAAGCTCGCCCGAGGAGAGCATGCGTCCGAACTCATCCGCGATATCCTTGGGCGGAGGAATCAGCACCGCATTCACCCAGCCGTTCGAGGATGCGAGCTGCCAGATGACCAGCACCGCTACCGGAACCGCCATTCCGATCAAGAAATGAACCGTACGAAACGCAAGCCTATTCCTCGTTATCTGCATGAGAGCACCTCTCTTTATTTCAATGCTTTTTCGATATACTGATTGTCGAACACATCGGCCACTTTAATCTGCTTGCGGATCGTGCCTAACTGATATTGGAAATCTGCCGTTTTTTGCTGCTCGGCAATGGTCTCATCGCTTACCGGCGAATTAATCATGGTCGAACGGGATTGGATGCCCTTCACCAGCTCAAGCGGAATGCTGCGTTCGTCGGCGTAACGCTGGAACGCTTCTTCCTGATTGCTTGCTTCCCACTTGCGCGCGTCTTCAAAGGTTTTCAAATACAGCGTCACAAGTTCAGGGTACTTCTTGGCGAATTCCGAACGTACCAGCTGGAACGACGGAGACAACACGCCCTCGCTCTCGCCGTCCGCAAGCACGCGGGCTTTGCCGCTTAACGTATTCAAGGAAATGTAAGGATCCCATACCGCCCATGCGTCTACTTTGCCGCCTTCGAAGGAAGGCTGCGTCTCATCCGGCTGCAACTGGATTTCTTGAATATCGGATTGCTTCAAACCCGCTTTATCCAGTACCCGGTACAGGAAGTTATAGGCGTTGCTGCCTTTTGTAACAGCTACTTTCTTGCCCTTCAGATCGGCAATGCTTTTAATCTCGCTGTCTGCCGGAACGATGATGGCAACGTTGTTCTTACCGTCAAGAATTTGCGAAATGATCGTAAAATCAATGCCTGCCGCTTGCGCGGAGATTGGAGGCATATTACCCATGCCCGCGAAATCGAGGTGATTGGAAGCCATCGCTTCAATCATTGGAGGGCCGCTTTGGAACTCTACCCATTCCACCTTCGCCCCAAGCGCCTCGAAAGCCGTTTCGAACCATTTCTCTTCCTGTGCTTTGCCAAACAATCCGCCTTTGCCCTGCACGCCAATCTTCACCGTCACGCCATCGTAAGAAGCCGGAGCACCGGCGGCATTGCCTTCCGCGCTAGCCGATGCATTCTTGCCGGCATTGTTATTGCTGCCCGCGTTGTTATTGGAATTGCCGCAGCCTGCGGCTATAAGAACCAAAGCGATAAGTGCCGTAATCAAAACGTAAGTTTTTCTCATTTCGATACATCTCCTTTATGTTTCCGATTAAATGCCGGCTCCCTGATCAAGCAGGGGCGGCTGTTCCACCTTTTCAAACTCGCCAAGCACCTTGGAGCGAAGCTCTTGGAAGGAAACTCCCGTCCGTTTGCGCGGATAAGGAAGATCAACGTTTATGATATTGCGGATATGGCCCGGACGAGGATTCATAATGACGACCTTCTCCCCGAGAAATACCGCTTCATCCAAATCATGCGTAACGAATAACATCGTGGTCTTACTGTTCTGCCAAATATCGAGCAGCGCCTCCTGCATATGCGTGCGGGTGAAGGCGTCAAGCGCGCCAAATGGCTCATCGAGCAGCAAAATCTCCGGCTTGCGCAGCAGCGCCCTTGCAATAGCAACTCGCTGGGCCATCCCGCCGGACAGCTCCTTCGGATACGCCTTCTCGAAACCTTTCAGACGTACTAGCTCAATCAACTCTTCTACCTGACGGCGAACCTGCGCGTTGCCAAGCGATAAATTGGCGGCAATATTTTTCTCTACGGTGAGCCATGGGAACAACCGGGGTTCTTGAAAAATAAATCCCTTATCCACGCCAGGTCCCGTAATGGACTTGCCGTTTAACTCCACCGTTCCTTCATAAGCGGTATCCAGCCCAGCCACGATCTTGAGCAAAGTACTTTTGCCGCAGCCGCTTGGTCCGATAAAAGTAATAAACTGTCCCCGCTCCACCTGCAGTTGTATGTTGCTAAGCGCTACAACCGCACCCGCAGGAGCAGCAAACGTCTTGTTTAATCGCTCAATCGTCAGCATGATAGACCGCCTCCAGCTTAATCTAATTTTTCATACCTATTTACTAGGGATTATGGTTATAAAAAATGGGGCCTATGCCCGCGTCGTTTGTACCCTCGCCAATCTCCGGATGTCCAGTCGATGTTCCGGCGTACACTTTCACAAACCGAATAACCGCTCGGTTTGTTGTTGGATAAATTGTAGCAGTGGCGCCCATTAATTGTCAACGATTTCTTGCGAATCAAAAAAGCGAGCTTCGCGCTAGCCGCATAACCCGCATTTTAATGGTCTTTTTTTGCCGTAAACAAAGCAACAATCGAGCTCGCGCGCGCAGGAATAGGCACTTCGGCGCCAGGCATCTTCTGAAGCGTTAAGCCCTGAATCAAACTGACGAAATAATAAGCGAGCTCCAGCGGATCGCCGCTTACGATAAGCCCCTCCTGCTGCCCCTGCTTCATAACGGCCGCAACCGGTCCGAGGTTATTCGTAAAACGCTCCGTTACGGCCTTGCGTACTTCCTCGGAGGAAGCATCGGACAAGCGCGACGTATGTATAAGAATCGTATAGGCCCAGCTGTTCTCAAGCGCAAGCCAAGATTCGGCCAACATAAACAGCTTCTCCAAAGCCGTACATTCCTGCTCGGCAATTCGGGTGACATGGTCTCCGTATCCCGTCTGTCCCCTTCGCAGAATCTCGCTTATAATCTCGTTCTTGGACTTGAAATAGTGATACATATTGCCGATGCTCATGCCCGCTGCCGCGGCAATGTCGTTAATGCTGACCGAACCGATCCCTTTTACGGCAATCGTCTCCAAGGCAGAGTCTAGAATATGGTGGATTCTTTGCTCCCGTTGCAAGAGGTCCTTCTCTACGTTTCTAGGCGACATAACAATATAGCAGCCCCTTTCTTGACCTCCATTATAACAGAGGCTAATCCTTACCTGAAGGTGCCTATAGGAGTTGAAAGTGCGTACTTCACGGCTCCTCTCTTCTGATTCACAATGATAATCAAACGAAGAGGAGGAATGAGAGATGAACGCGATGGCATCAAAAACCGCTCTTGTTGTGGGAGCAAACGGGGTAATTGGACGGAATCTCATCGAATATATAAAGACGCTTCCCGAATGGAATATTATCGGATTATCTCGGCGGGGCGGAGAAGATAGCGGACGAACAAGGTATATTGCGGTTGATCTTCTGGATGAAGAGGATACTCGGGAGAAGCTTCGCAGCCTAACCGGCGTGACTCACATCTTTTACGCCGCTTACCAGGATCGGCCAACATGGGCGGAACTGGTTCCTCCTAACCTTGCCATGCTTGTGAACGTAGTGAACGCAATCGAACCGATCGCTGCGAACCTTCAACACATCAGCTTAATGCAAGGCTATAAGGTGTACGGAGCGCATCTGGGTCCGTTCAAGACGCCGGCGCGCGAGACGGATGCTTATCATATGCCGCCTGAATTTAATGTGGATCAGCAGCAATTTCTTGAGCGCCGGCAGCCCGGAAGCAGCTGGACCTGGTCGGCTCTGCGTCCTTCCGTCGTATGCGGCTTTGCACTAGGCAATCCGATGAACCTGGCGATGGTGATCGCCGTCTACGCCGCCATGTCCAAGGAGCTTGGTCTGCCGCTTCGTTTCCCGGGCAAGCCGGGAGCGTACAACAGCCTGCTCGAAATGACGGACGCAAGCCTGCTTGCCCGCGCCACCGTATGGGCGGCCACCGACGAGCGTTGCGCCAACCAGGCTTTTAACATTACGAACGGCGATCTCTTCCGGTGGAATGAGCTGTGGCCGAAGATCGCCGCCTATTTCGGGCTTGAGACCGCCCCTCCCCTGCAAATGTCGCTAGAAGTTGTCATGGCTGACAAAGAAGCGCTCTGGAACGCCATGATCGAGAAGTACGATTTGCAGACAATCAGCTACGAGGACGTGTCTTCTTGGCGATTCGGGGATTTCGTCTTTTCCTGGGATTACGATTTCTTCGCGGACGGCACGAAAGCCCGGCGGTTTGGCTTCCATGATTTTATCGATACGGAGCAGATGTTTATGGACATCTTCGACGACTTCCGGAGCCGCAAAATCATTCCGTAATCTCTTCTTCAGGTCCCGGAGGCTGGAACAATACCTTCCCTTTGTCGCCGTATTTTTTATCGATATACCCGTCACCCCAACGGCACATGGCATGCAAAATAGCCTTCAAGCTCCACCCGTATTCCGTTAACTCGTATTCAACCTTCGGGGGCACCTGATTATAAGAAATGCGGTTGATAATGCCATCCCTCACTAACTCAAACAGCTGCTGCGTCAGCACTTTCTGCGAGATGTCGGGGATTAGCCTCAGAAATTCGCCGTTGCGCTTCTTGCCAAACGTGAGATGAAATAAGATGACCGGCTTCCACTTGCCTCCCATCACTTCAAGAGTAGCTTCCACGGCGGTATTGAACACTTTTTCTTCATTTTGCATACAACAGATCGCCTCCCATGTATAACTTTACCATTTCAACTGCCTCAGGAGTACTGTCCGCTAGTTGATCTGACTATTTACGTTTATAGTCATTTTAGCCTTTGCTCTAGCCGCGTCAGGTTGATATGATCGAGGTACTGCAACAACAAGGATACATCGATCAATCCATGAAAGAGGCGAAGATGTGATGGAGATTACGACTGAACTGGTACGCGGACTTATTAGCAGCCAATTTCCGGAGTGGCAGAATCTTGAGATCAAGCCTGTAGAAAAAAGCGGCCACGATAACCGGACGTACCATCTCGGCAACGACATGACGGTACGGCTTCCGAGCCATAAACGTTATGCCTCGGCCGTGGAGAAGGAGACGACCTGGCTTCCTGTATTCAAGCCGTTATTGTCTTTACCTATCCCCGCCCCCGTTGCTCAAGGCAAACCTACGGAGGACTTCCCCCTTCCTTGGTCCGTGAACCGCTGGATTGAAGGCGATACCGTCACGTACGCCAACATCCGCAATCTGAACGAATTTGCCGAGGATCTGGCTGGATTTCTGAAGGAGCTGCAGGCGATCGATGCAACAAATGGCGTACCTGCAGGCGTCCAGAACTTCCATCGCGGAGGAAATCTGGCCGTGTACGATCAGGATACAAGATCCGTGATCGAGAAGCTGGACGGCTCCTATGATCGGATACTGCTAACGGAAATCTGGGAGCTCGCTCTTGCCACAAGATACGAAGCCGCTCCTCTGTGGCTTCACGGCGACGTTGCCGTTGGCAATCTACTTGCGCACAATGGCCGCTTGTCGGGCGTAATCGATTTCGGCACGATGGGCGTTGGCGACCCCTCTAGCGATTTGGTCATGGCTTGGAACTTTTTTGATGACGAGAGCCGCTCCGTGTTCCTTGAAAGCATGAAGGCGGATCAGTCTGCCATAGATCGCGCGCGCGGCTGGGCTTTGTGGAAAGCGCTCATCACTTATGCCTGGAACGAGCAAGGTTCGGAAGCTTCGAACTGGGGAAAACACGTGATCGAGGTCATTGTTCGCGACTATACAACCGCTGCGGAGTTATAATGGACTAGTCTAGTCATTTCGCAGGTGGAGGAGTTGTTAGAGAGAATGAATCTAGGATTGCACGGCAAAATAGCGATTATCACGGGCGGCAGCAAAGGGATTGGATTTGCGACAGCGATGCTGCTTGCTTCGGAAGGCGCCCAAGTCGCCCTCGTCGCCCGGCATGAAGGGCCGCTTAGGGACGCTGCGGCACGGATTAAGGAAAAGACAGGCACCGAGCCTTTGGTCATCGCGGCAGATGTATCGGTTGAAGCGGACGTGTACCGCGCGGTGGCGGCAACAGCCGAGCGTTTCGGCGGCATAGACATTCTCGTTAACAACGCGGGGACAAGCGCGGGGAAACCTTTTGAAGCGCTGGATTCCCCGGCATGGTCGGCGGATCTGGACCTGAAGCTGCTTGGCGCCGTTCATTTCGCCAAAGCCGCTCTTCCTTATTTGCGCCAGAAGGGCAACGGCGCGATCGTTAACGTCACAGCCGTTGGAGGAAAGACCCCTTCCGGCTCGTCGATGCCAAGCTCCGTCAGCCGTGCGGCGGGACTTGCCCTAACGAAAGCCATGAGCAAGGATCTAGCCGCAGACGGGATTCGCGTCAATGCCGTCTGCATCGGCTTAATCAGAAGCGATCAGATCGAACGGGCGTGGCAGGCATCCGCCCCCGACTTGTCTTGGGACGAATTCGCCGCCGATCCGCGTCACGACATCCCGCTTGGCAGAATTGGCCGCGCGGAAGAAGCCGCCAACGTCATCGGCTTTCTTGTATCGGAAGCCGCTTCGTATGTCACGGGTACAGCCGTTAATATTGACGGCGGCAAATCGGCTGTTCTGTAGCACAGGGCTAGTAAAAAGACCACCTAACGCCATGATACAAGGCGATAGGTGGTCTTTGTCTATGCATGAAACCTAAGGATTCGTTGACCATAGTCCGGCGTGCTTAAGCACGACGCGAGGATGAAGCTTGAGCTGGGCAACGATGAATTCCGCGAAATCTTCCGGCTGCATGACCTTGTCCGGATTGCCGTCGGTCAAATTCATCTCGATGGCAAGATCGGTAGCGATTGTACTTGGCGTTAAAGTCACTACTCGAATGTTTTTCTTGCGAACCTCGAGCATTAAGGACTCGCTAAGACCAATGACAGCTGCCTTGGAAGCGGTATACGCGCTTGTGAGCGGCGCCCCTCTCTGACCCGCAGTGGATGCAACGTTAATAATATCTCCGGTGTTCCGTTCCATCATCTCCGGCAGTACCGCCCGAGTCGTGTAATACACGCCCTTCACGTTAACGTCGATAATGTTGGTCCACTCTTCAGGCGTCAGCTCCATGAAACCGCCAAACTTGCCGATCCCCGCGTTATTGACCAGAATGTCGATTGCGCCCAGCTCGCCGCGAATGTGTTCAACCGCCGTTGTAATAGATTCCAGATTGGACACGTCTCCCGCCGCAATGGCTACTTTCACGTCATAGGCCTTCAGCTCTTCCGCCACTTGCTGCAGATTGGCTAATGTGCGCCCCACGAGACCAACATGGATGCCTTCCTGTGCAAACGCGATCGCAACAGCCCGTCCGATTCCGCGCCCCGCTCCCGTAATTAACGCTACTTTGTTTTGTATATTCTGCATCATTTCGCTCCTTATCCTAATGCTTTAATATTCCCCTTTAATGACAAAATACGAACCGCGAATCGTTCCGGCAAGCTTCGACTTCTGTCTGGCGAACTTGAATTTCTTCTCTTCCAATTCCTTCGGAATCTCCATTCCTTCGGAAAGCTTGAAGCCAACCGCCCGCTTCTTAGGATCATCCACCGTATACATGACGTTGAGAGCAAGGCCATCCTCGTAAAAAACGAACGCGAAACGAATGTTTTCTACTTGAAAACGCGAGGTTTCAAGCGGCTTGGCGGCAAACGCGATGCCGCGCTCCTCTTGTAAAACCCGGTTCACGTAATCAAGCGTCTCCTGGCTTTCGCTTGCGGGAACCACCTCGAACTCATGCTTGTACTTGGTCATGAAATACCGTGCTTCATTCGCCCGCAATCCGGCAAGCGCATCAACGACAGGAGAAGATTCCAACCCCGCCGTGGACACGTTCTTAAAATCAACGATATAAGACATTTGCATCCTCCTTAAAAGCATCTTAATTCGTAAGGCTTCACTTAAATCTATTATCTACCAATTAGTATACTTCTAAAAGGATTCGAATGGAAAATATAATAGAGAATGAAATAAATAACGGGAGCAACCGGCATTACGCCTGTTTCTTGCGGTTAGACAGCAAGATCGCCGGAATAAAAGAAATCGCCGCAAACCCGACCGACCACCAGAAAGCAACCTGATAAGCATCCGCCAGCGAAGCGAGGTTTTCTCCTTTTCCGCCTGCCAGTTGATGTCCGATCACCGTTGCCAAGACGGCCGAGCCAAATGCCCCTCCAATCGTTTGAAAAATTCGCGTGGATACGCTCGCATGCGGAATTTGCTCCTTGCGTAGCCCTTCATACGCCGAGACCATAAGCGGAATAAAAATGCCGTTCATGGCCGCCCCCCGCACTAACTGCGCGGCGCTCAGCAGAATATGGCTTGTGTCCGTTCCGGCAAAAGCGAAAGGAATTGATGCCGCCATCGTTACCGCAAGGCTGACCAGCACAATGCTCCGCGATCCAATCCGGTCTGCCATTTTCCCGATCCAACTTCTCGTCAGCAGCATCCCGATCCCTTGCGGAATCAAGAGCAGCCCGGTCGTCAGCACGCTTTCGCCTCGAACCTGCTCGTAATACAGCGGCAGCAGAAGGAGCGCCCCGTTCATGACCATGCCCGTGAAGAACAAAATAACGTTCGACGCCAGGAAATGCCGGGAACGGAACAGATGCAAATCGAGCATCGGAGTTTGCTTCGCACGCCAAGCGTACACGATATAAGCTCCCGCTAATAGGATGCCCGCCACCAGAGGAACCAATGTCCCTGCCGCGAACAATCCCCCTTCAGAGCTCAGCTCCGAGATCCCGTAGATAAGCGCTGCAAAAGCCGGAGACAGCAGCAGGAACCCGGTAATATCAAACTTCGGCTTGCTAGCCGCTGCTTCGCTCCTTGGAATATGCCGCCAGGACAGCCAAATCGCAACGGCCATAACCGGAATGTTCACGTAAAAGATCCAGCGCCAGCTCATGTTATCCATAATTAATCCGCCGATGACCGGACCAAGAATCGGACCAATCAATGTCGGGATGCTGATTAGCGCGATCAGCCTGCCCAGGCCCCGTCCTCCAGAAGATTGAACTAGGATGTTCTGAATCGTCGGGACAAGCAGCCCCGCCCCAACCCCTTGCAATAACCGGAAGCCAATCAAGCTGCCGGTATTCCACGCCAAGGAACATAAAAGCGAGGACACGAGGAAAACCACGAGCGAGAACAAGTATAAATTTTTCCCGCCGAACCTTTGTATCGCCCAACCAGAGACCGGAACGGCAAGCCCCATGGTTAACACATAACCCGTAATGACCCACTGCGTCGTCGACACCGAGCTGTGCAGATCGACCGCAAGCGTATTGATCGCCACATTGATCATCGTTGAATCCAATAAGGGCACGATTGCCCCAAGAACAAGAATAAGCGCGATTTTTAAAATACCGGGATCCATCTTTTCTTTGGCAGGTTTGACTGCCTCCGCTTGGCTTCTTGCCATAACTGTTCACCTCTTCGCTCATTTAAGGTACGGTACGTACCGTACCTTATTGCAATACAATATTATAATTCTAGCGAAAATGCAATATACTATTTACAAGAGTCTAATTGGACGTGCACACGAACACGATGCGGGAGAAGGAACAAGAGATGACGGAATCGCCGAAAGATCGCAATCAGGATAAAGAAGAACAACAGCCCGGCGGAGCGCGGAGACGCGGGGATGTTCTGGAGAGCGCTATTTTGTCCGCCGCCTGGGACGAACTGCAGGAGACCGGCTATTCCAAGATGACGATGGAAGCCGTGGCCATCCGGGCAAAGACCAATAAAACGGCCGTATACCGGAGATGGCCAAACAAGGCGAAGCTGGTTATCGCCACGATGATCAAATTTATGCCAAAGCCTTCCCTAGATGCTCCCGATACGGGTAGCCTGCGGGAAGACGTGCTAGCGTTGCTCGACCGCATTATTAAGCCGATGCAGATGATCGGAGCGGAGACCATTCACGGTTTGATGGTTGATATGC
This sequence comes from Paenibacillus glycanilyticus, assembly GCF_030161375.1. GTDB lineage: Bacteria > Bacillota > Bacilli > Paenibacillales > Paenibacillaceae > Pristimantibacillus > Pristimantibacillus glycanilyticus_B. Next base: position 133,779 of record NZ_BSSQ01000016.1, on the reverse strand, counting down.
ACGGCGACGAGATGCATGCCAAGATGGACTTATCATCGCGAGACAAAGATCCGCTTGCGATCGCCATGACGGACATTTTGCGCCATGCCGAGCAGAGAGGCGAAGTCGTCCTCGAGGAGTTGTCCGAACGAATCATTAGCCTTCCGATCGACTTGGTACGGTACGAGCTGCTTACGACACACACGCCTCTGACCGACGAAGCCATTCTCGAAATCGTGGATACGATTTATTTGCCGCTTATAAGAAAAGAACAAGGCTGAACCGTTTGCCGCGGTTCAGCCTTTGTTTTGCAATAAAGTCCCCATAAATGCGATTCAATCCTAGCTAATAGGGTACCTTATGAACATAAGCCTTGCGCGAATACAATTGGCTAGGAGGGTTCGTATGGACAATAAGAAGACCGAACAATTAAAGGAATATACGATAAAGAACGAGTCTAATCACGGCTTAACGACAAACCAGGGACTGAAAATGGCGGAGGACGAGTTTTCTTTGAAAGCGGGACTACGGGGCCCTACTCTTATGGAGGATTTCCACTTCCGCGAGAAAATGACTCACTTCGACCATGAGCGCATTCCCGAGAGAATCGTACATGCGCGGGGCGTAGGGGCTCATGGTTTTTTCCAACTGTACGAGTCTTTAGAGGAATTCACCAGGGCAGATTTCCTGACGGACCCGTCGAAGATTACGCCCGTATTCGTGCGGTTCTCCACGGTACAAGGATCAAGAGGTTCGAATGATACCGTTCGCGACGTGCGAGGTTTTGCGACGAAGTTCTATACGGATGAGGGCAACTATGACCTCGTGGGCAACAACATCCCCGTATTTTTTATTCAGGATGCGATCAAGTTCCCGGATTTCGTCCATGCCGTCAAGCCGGAACCAAATACGGATATTCCGCAAGGCGCGACCGCGCATGATACGTTCTGGGATTTTGTCGGACAAAATCCGGAGACCGCCCATATGGTCATGTGGGCGATGAGCGACCGGGCCATTCCGCGCAGCTTGCGCATGATGGAAGGCTTTGGCGTACATAGCTTCCGTCTGGTGAATGCGGCTGGACGAGCCCATTTCGTGAAATTCCATTGGAAGCCGGTCTTGGGCGTACACTCCATGGTCTGGGATGAAGCGCAGCAAATAGCGGGCAAGAACCCGGACTTTCATAGAGAGGATCTGTATGAGGCCATAGACAAAGGGCAGTACCCGGAGTGGGAGCTAGGTCTCCAGCTTATTCCCGAAGAAGAGGAGCACCGATTCGACTTCGACATCCTCGATCCAACCAAGTTATGGCCGGAAGAGGAAGTTCCCGTGAGACGGGTGGGGAAAATGACCTTGAACCAAAACGTCAGCAATTTCTTTGCCGAAACGGAGCAAATCGCCTTCCATCCCGGCCATGTCGTGCCCGGTATCGATTTCTCGAACGATCCCCTCCTGCAAGGGCGGTTATTCTCGTATACCGATACGCAGCTGTCGCGCCTTGGCGGACCTAACTTCCATCAGATTCCGATCAATCGGCCCGTGTGCCCGTTCCATAACAATCAACGGGACGGCATGCATCAAATGACGATTCATGAGGGGCAGACAAGCTATCACAAGAACGGCTTAAACGCCAACCAACCTGCGCCGGTTCCGGCTGAGCAAGGCGGTTATGCGCATTATCAAGAGCGGGTTGACGGCCGCAAGATCAGAGGACGCAGCGATAGCTTCCTTGACTTCTATTCGCAAGCAAAGCTGTTTTACAACAGTCTGGCTCCTTACGAACAAGAGCATGTAAGAATGGCGCTTCGCTTCGAGCTTGGTAAATGCAAATCGAGTATGGTCAAAACAAACGCCGTCGCCTTGTTGAACCAGATCGATCGAAGCTTGGCGCAAGAGGTAGCCGACCATATCGGAGCTCCTCTGCCGGCGGAGAACCTAGAAGTGAAATCGGACAAGAAATCGCCTGCGCTTAGCATGGCCAATACCGTCCTCTTGCCGGACACGAAAAAGGTCGCCATCGTACGCGTAGGCGATCCCGATGTGGAACTATTCGCCGAATGGACGACGGCTCTAACGGAGCAGAAAGTCAATTATACGATTGTTGGCCCTAAACTTCATGACCTGCCGAACCCGCTGAAGGTAACGGCTACTTATGAGACGACCGACCCTACTCTATTCGACGCCGTACTATTGGCAAGCAGCGAACCGGTTATTCCTCCAACCGCCTTGGCGTTTATCGAAACCACCTTCAAGCATTACAAACCGGTTGCGCTGGCGCTCGGCAATCCGCAAGCTCTAGACGCGGTAAGAATAAAAGCGGACGAAGCCGGCGTGTACGATTTGAACAATTCCAACATTCAAGCGTTTATTAACGGCGTCGCGCAAGGGCGATTCTGGGAACGGAATTTATAAACGCTGCGCTTATAACAATAGCGTTGCCGGGAGTAATCCCGACAACGCTATTGTTTGTTTTACTCCAAGTTACAACAAGAGGTTCGAGCGGTACAGATTAGCTACCGCTTCCGTCCTATTGCGGCTGGACGTCTTGGTCATTACGTTGTTAATGAAATATTTAACCGTTGCTTCCGCAATGTTCAAGAGAGGAGCAATCTCCTTGGTTGTAAACCCGTTTGCAATATATTGCATCACGCGCAATTCCTTCTCGCTCAACGTAAAGGCCGGCGGTCCCGGCGGGGAATGCTTCAAGTGGAGCAGCTGCTTCATCTGCTCGCCAAAGCCCTGGAGATACCGGTCCATCTCATCGTTGAATTCGAAATGGATGTTAATCGCGCACATAAAGGCAATAATAAGGTTGTTTACGACGATCGGCAGAACGATCATATTTTCCACAGGTTCATTAAGCGTATATTTCGAAGATAAACGAATCTGAAAGGATTCTCCGTCTAGGCAGACAACTTGCTTCCGTTGAAGAGCATCGTATAGAACGGGAATGGTACGAACATCATCATGCCAATGCGAGATCGCTTTGATCGCGCCTTGCTCGCAGGTGAATATACCGTCAATTCGCTGATCGAAGATCGAATACCGAAACAGATGGACAAGCTGGCACGGAAAATGATGGCGGAACGCCTTCAACAATTCCGATAATTTCTCGTTAACAGAGTCCATTGATTGAATATAAGCAAGCTCCTTATCCAAGCCTCCAGCCATGTACAATCCCCTCTCATATTCCTGGAAAAAACTATACTAAAGTATAGGGTAACAATCAATTTTATCCTTTTGATTAGGGCTTATTTATACTTTTCTCTAACTGTCTGGATACGGACAAACTCCTTATAATTGAGATAAATCAGTTGAAAGGGGTTGCAAAATAAGTGAAAATCACAGCTGCATTAACGAAAGAAATCGGTTCGCCGTTTGAGCTTGAAGAGATTGAATTAGCTGCACCCAAAGCGAGCGAGGTCCTTATCAAGATTGTTGCTTCGGGTGTATGTCATACAGATGCTACAGTCCGCGATACGGGTATGACGCCATTCCCCGCCGTTCTAGGCCATGAAGGTTCTGGTATTGTAGAGGCAGTCGGAGACAACGTTCATCATTTTGCAAAAGGCGACCATGTCGTGATGTCCTTCGCTTCCTGCGGAGAGTGTAAAAACTGCAAGGAAGGCCATCCCGCTTACTGCTATCAGTTCATGCCCCTTAATATGGGCGGCAAGATGGAGGATGGAACTTCCCCCCTTCACCATCATGGTGCCGAAATCTCGAACTTCTTCGGGCAATCTTCATTTGGCACATTTGCGATCGTCCATGAGCGCAACTTGGTGAAGGTCGACCAGGAGGTTGAGCTTGCTCTGCTCGGACCGTTAGGCTGCGGCATTCAAACGGGCGCAGGCTCTGTGCTTAACGTGCTGAAGCCGGCGTTTGGATCAAGCATTGCCGTGTTTGGCGCGGGAGGCGTTGGTTTAAGCGCGGTTATGGCCGCCAAAATCGCGGGCTGCGAGAAAATTATCGTAGTGGATGTGCACGAACAGCGTTTGAAGCTGGCGCGGGAGTTAGGCGCAACGCATGTCATTAACGGCAAAGAAGCAAATGCCCAAGAAGAATTGATGAAGATTACGGGCGTTGGCGTGAATTATGTCGTAGAGACGACCGGCGTTGGCCCTGTCGTACTCCAGGCCATTCGCTCGCTGGCTCAGATGGGCGAAATGGTAAGTTTGGCCGCGATGGCAAATATTGAGGTTCCGTTCATGGAGATTACGGGCTTCGGACGAAAAATCATGGGCGTTACGGAGGGCGATTCCGTTCCCCATACTTTTATTCCTAAGCTAATCTCTTATTATAAGAACGGACAATTCCCGTTCGATAAGCTGGTGAAATACTTCGAGTTCGATCAAATTAACGATGCGTTTGCCGCATCCAAATCCGGCGAAGTCATTAAACCGATCTTGAAAATGAACTAATTCACGCAAAAACCCGGATGGCGTTATGCCATCCGGGTTTCTTCATGCTTGAACGTCTCTTCAGTGTTTATCCCAGTCTCGTTGTCGCCACGACCGGATAATGGTCCGAAGGATATCCTCCGTCTATCCGGCAGCGGTCGACCTCCACCGACAGCACTTCGAATTCATCCGTGGCAAAGATATAATCGATTGGTTCTCCGGTATCCCCGCCTTTAAATTCATGGAACGTTGAACCCGGGGCACCATTGATCGGCAAGTAAGCATCCGTCAAATTCAAACCGCTTTCCTTCCCGTTAATCCCGATCTCGCCGCGCAAGAATTGGATCGGCCTTTCATCCGGATAAGAGTTGAAGTCCCCGGTGAGCAACGCCGGAAGTCCATCCACGGCGCGTTGCCTTGCTATACGTTCCTCGACAACCTGAATTCCGCGGTCTTTCGCTTCCTGGCTATGATGGTCCAAATGGGTATTGTAGAGATAGAAAGATTGACCGGATTCGCGGTGACGGAACCGCGTCCACGTACAGATTCTCGGAAACGAGCTCTCCCAGCTAACCGAAGCTTCCACATCCGGCGTTTCCGATAGCCAGAACTGTCCGCTTTCTTCCATGGCCAGTTCGTCGCGGTTAAAAAAGATCGCATTATGCTCATTCTCATGTTCGCCGAACCGGCCTTGTCCAACCCAATCATATTCATTCAGGCGGGGCTCCAAATCTTTGAGCATCGAGTGATAACCTTCTTGCGTGCCGATTAGCATAGGTTGATGTTTGTTGATGACGGCGGTCGCCCGCTCGATTCGCTCCGGCCAATAATTAGGTCCGTCATTGATTTCCGGATAACGAAGATTAAATGTCATGACCTTCACTTCCAACATGCCCGTATCCCTCGTCTCTATGGTTTACATGCCCCTGTAACGCTTCGCATTACCCGGTAATACATAGTAATACTCAGTAATACTTAGTGATGCTTGGTGATTCTAGGTAATACCCGGTAGCGCCTGAGTCTCATTCGGTATTACTCGGTCATACTTAGTCATACCAGGCAACGCCTTGTCCAACTAGCTCCACGCTTCGATATCCTCATCGTCAATTTCCTCTTGCGGAAGTTCCTCTTCTTGCTCATGGACCACATGGACGACAGCGCTTGCAACTTCAACCGGATGCCCGTCATCCGCCTCTATCGCGGCCGCAACTTGCTGATGGATCAGCGGTTCTTGTCTTAGAGCGCCAGCCCGCTCCATCGGAATAAACATTTGCAAATTTCGGACGCCATTCTGCATGATTTCGTTCTCCATAAGATAACGAAGGGAGTCCATCAGGTTCGTTTGCGCATTCAGCCATGCCATGACAAGCGGATCTTCGTTTTTCTTCGTCTTCAGGCTAATATTGTCGCCCGCCATCTTGGTCTTCTTCATTGCCATCGCCATCACCTGCTTGCTCCGTTAAATTACGCGGGCTGCTCCGCTTTGTTTTTGAGCGCCTCAAAGATTTTGCCGCGTACAAAAGCATCCAGTCCCGTCGCGTTCAGCTCCACGGCGAATTCGGCCGGAATATAGAACAGCTTGATTTCGCGCACGTCGCATAACTCTCTTAGATAAGGGTATAGAATCGTCTGCATGAGAATGCTGCCGCCGCCGTACACGCACACCAAATCAATCTCGTTGCGCGCTTTGGTCAGCTGCTTCTTCACATGTTGGACGATCTGCTTCACCTGGCTTTCCAGCGGCCGCCGAAGCGTCTTAAGCGCCCTCGCATGGTACTTGTGTTTCGGGTTCTTCAGCACGTCGCTGAAGAATTGTCTCGGACTGTCGGGCAGATGGATCAGGCGGTTGAACTCCTGCAGCGCCTCCTCAATCGCGTAACCCGCTCCATGATGGCTGCCATGCACGAATTGCCGCAAGAACCGGTTGCCTTCCGTGATCGGATATTCCGTCGATCCGTCACCAATATCGACATGAAGAATCCGTTTATCTTTGAAGAAGCTGCCGTTGAATTTTTTCTCCATCCCGTAAGAGGCGGCAAATTCGTTGAAAATCTCGCCTTCCCGCCAATTGCCCGCAGCATCTTTTTGCAATGTAAAAATAACGGGCGTCGCTTCCGGAACAACCTTCACGAAAGGAAACACGATGTTGACCGATACCCGCAGAATGCCAAGGTGGACCGTCACATGATGCCTTCCGGAAGTGAACCGCTTCTCGAACTTCGCGGAAGTCTCATCCGTATGCTGCGTAACCGGCAATGCTGTCGCCATATCCACTTCGATGTCGAGTTGTGCCGGAATCTGTTTTTCCTCTTCATAGGCTTTTTGTACCGCTACCGCGGCAATTTGCGCCAATGTGTTCACGACCGGCAAATCCATCTCGCTCTTGGAGTCGATCCCGATCTGAATATTATCAATGATCTCGCCGCTCTCGAGCGCAAACTTCCCTATATAATACATACCCGGCTGCGCGGACGGGGAGTCGATCGTCACAACCAGCTGGTCCTGCAAGTTCTTAATGAAGCCCTCCGGCGCTTGTTCCTCCCGCCATGGAAGCTCGTCCACTCTACAATTCACGTTGGGCTGCTGAACCAATCTACCGTCAATCATCAAATCATGCTCGCTATTGCCATTGTCATTACCTACAAAGAAGTGATAGTTCATTCCTGCATCCTCCTAACAATAGGTTTTGTGTGCCATGGTATTACTTTGACATACCAAGTGTTAGCGAGCATCATGCCATAGTCCTAAGATAGATTAGGTTTCTCTCATAGAAAATTGTCGAACAAACGAAGAAGAGTACCGACCATCGATCGGCACTCTTCTTGTCTATCCTTTCAATTCATTAGAACGTCTCTTCCGGCTTTACTTTGCGCTTGCGCCAAGCCAGTTCATAGATAACCGGCATAACGACCAGCGTAAGCAGCGTGGAGGTAAACAACCCGCCGATCACCGTAATCGCCAGCCCCCCGGAGATCAGGTTGGTTGTCGAACCCGATAACGCAAGCGGAAGGAGCGCCAGCATCGTGGCGAACGCCGTCATCAGAATCGGGCGCAGACGCGTCTTGGACGCCTCAACGATAGCTTCGCGCAGTTCCATGCCGGACTTGCGATTCTTCTCTACTCGATCGAGCAATACGATAGCGTTCGTTACGACGATGCCTACAAGCATCAGCATGCCGATCATGCTGCTCATCGTCAGCGCTTGCCCCGTAATCAGCAAGCCGCCAAGCGATCCGACCGGAATAAAGATGAGCGAGCACATGATGATAAGCGGCGTAATCAACCCGCTGAATGTCATGCTCATGACAAGGAATACGAGCCCTACGGCAACGGCCATCGCGATGCCAAGGCTGATGAAGCCATCGGTGATCATATCCATGCCACCGCCGGTTTTGACAACAACTCCTTCCGGCAGCGTCAAGCTATCCATATCCTTCTGTACCTGCTTGGTCACTGCAGACACGTCATCCGGATTTTTCGTTTTCCCGCTAACCTTTGCGTACATCTTGCCGTTATCATGGTTCACTTGGATCCATGCGTTCTGCTCCTCAATGTCGGCAAACGTTCCAAGCGGCATCATTCCCCTATCGGTCGGAATTTGTACGTTTGCAAGCTCGGCCTCCGAGGTGATCTGCTGCCCGTACGAAAGCATCACGGCTTGCGTCTTGTTGTCGATCGTGTACGTGCCAGCGTCAATCGGGCGCAGCTGCTCACCGGCAAGCTGCATAATGGCCATCGGACTGACACCCGCGTCGATGCCCTTCTGATTAAGCGTCAGCACCCACTTGGGCGTTGTCTCGTTCATATTGTTGGAGACGCTCTTTATATCCGTCTTTGCCTTCATCAAATCCTCGATCTGCTTGGCGGCTTGCGCCAGCTTTACGGGATCCTGCGCATATAGGCTTACATCAATCGTATCGCCGGACGGCGGGCCGTCCCCTTCAGCCGCCTTTACCTCCACGAGCGTGCCCGGTACATCGGCCGAAGCGATTTTTTGAAGCTCGGTGCTCATCCGGTCGATCAAAGGCAACATATCCGTTCCTTTGGCAAACTCCGTATTGATGGTCGCCCTCGTGGCATCGTTCGTCGCGGCAAACTCATTATCCCCTAAGCCAATCGTCACGTCATAACGCACGATGCCGGTCTGGCTTTTCAAATATGCCTCGACCTTGCCGGCCAGCTTGTCCGTCGATTCCAAACTGCTAGTAGGCGGCAGCGAAAGCGAGACGGATGCCTTCGGAACGGAACCGGCGGGTAGGAAACCGACGCCTAGTGCCGGGATCAAACATAACGATCCGATCAGAAGGGCAATCGATAACGCGATGACCGTTATTTTGCGCTTAAGAGCCCCCCGAACGACTTTCTCGAACGCATTCGCAAGCCGGCTTTCCTCTTTGTGCGGCTTCACTTGCTTGAAGAACTTGCTGCCAAGCACGGGAATTAGCATCATGGCAACGAGCAGGGAGGTTAGGATCGAGATGACGACCGCAAGCGAGAACGGACGGAAAAACTCTCCCAGAATGCCACTGACGAATGCAAGCGGCGCAAACACGACCACCATCGCTACCGTGGAAGAACCAACCGCGCTGATGACCTCTTTCGTCGCCTTATACGCTAGTTCTTTTCCTGACAGCTCCTCGCCTTTCTCTTGCTTCCACCTGTAAATATTCTCGATCACGACGATACTGTCGTCCACGATCCGTCCGATGGAAACGGCGATGCCGCCCAGCGTCATGATGTTAAGCGTATAGCCCATTTGATTCATGATGGCAATCGTGGCAAAAATCGAAATCGGTAGCGACACGATCGAAATGATCGTTGCCCGGACATTGCGTAAGAATAAGAAAATGATAAGCACGCAGAACAACGTGCCATATAGTCCTTCGCGGACGAGTCCGGACACCGACTCCTTGATTTCTTCGCCTTGATCTTGAATGATGTGGAATTCAATGCCTTGCGACTCATAGCTGGCCAATGTCTCTTTGACTAGGTCCGATACATCGGCCGTGTTGGCGTCTTGCGCGTTAACTACGCTCAGAATGAGGCTTGGATCGTCGTTAAAGCGAGCGATTTGATCCTGCTTCGTCTCCTCCGCAATCGTCGCGATTTCGGACAGCAGAACCGGCGTTCCATTGCCCCCGTCGCCCATCTGGGCAGGATTTATTCGCAAATGCTCCAACTGCTCCCGCGCCGTGACTTGACCGTTCAAGCGAATCGGAATCATCGTGTTATCCTTCATGACCGATCCAAGCGGAAGCGCGTAATTATTATCTTCCAACGCGGATTGGATCGCGCTTAGCGTAATACCGCGTTCTTGCGCTTTGTTCTTATCAACTACAATGCCAAGCGTTTCGGAGCTTGTCCCCGTCAGTTCAACAGAGCTGACGCCTGCCAGTTGCTTGATCTTGGGCACGATCTCGTCCTGCAGCTTCTGCTGCAAGGCAGCCGCTTCCTTGCCTTTGGCGAACACAGCGGCCTCGAAGCTGGCGCTCGCGTTAATGGACATGCGTTGAACGTTAACCTCCGCCTTCTCCGGCAATTGCAGCTTGTTCACGGCCGCTTCAACTTCGGCGCTACGCTTCTCCATGTCCGAACCAAACGGGAATTGAATAATAACGTTTGCGGCATCCTCCATGGATGTACTCGTGAGCGAGTCGTAGCCTTTAATGCTCTTTAGGCTGTCTTCCAGCGGAGACGTAATTTCGGTCTCGATCTCTTCCGTCGATGATCCCGGGTCAACAACTTGCACGAATACGGCCGGAAACTCAAGATCCGGGAACGTCTGCTGCTTGATTTGGGTCGAAGCGTACAAGCCATACCCCAGTACAAGCACGCATAAAATGACGACAGCAACGCCGTTTTTCAAACTAATTTTCGTTAATCCACTCACTTGCTTCTCTCCTCTCCCTATCTAAGGAGCATTATAGGGTCCGAATTTGTACGGACTGTGTCGGAGAGAAAATTAGCGGCTAGCGATGTTTGGGCAGACTTACCGTGACAGTAGTTCCTTCCCCCATCCGGCTTGAAATCTGAATCTCACCTTCATGAAGATCAACGATACGCTTTACGATCGACAGTCCAATGCCATTACCGTGAATCGCACGGTCTCTAGCCTTATCCACCTTGTAGAATGGTTTAAAAATATTCCCGAGCTCATCCTCCGGAATGCCCTGGCCGCTATCCTTGATCGTGGTCAGTACGTGGTCGCCTAAATCCCGAATGGCAATAGCGATGTTATCGCCGTTATCCGTGAATTTTACGGCGTTGCCGAGCAAGTTCATCCATAACTGATTCAATCTGTCCCTGTCAGCGGATAACAGGAGCGGCTCCGCCTCCAGCGAAACAACAAGCGACTTGCCCGACCATTGCGGCTCAAGGGCTATGATGACTCCCCGAACCTGCTCATCCAGCCGATAGTTGCTCACGTTCAGCTTCAGATGCTCGTAATCGAGCGAAGACAGCTGCAGCAAATCCTCGCTTAGACGCGACAATCGGTCGCTCTCCTCGGCAATGATGCCTAGCAGCCGCATGCGGTTCCCCTCATCCATTTGCTTCTGCATAAGCGCATGGGTGAACCCTTTGATCGAAGTGAGCGGCGATTGAATCTCGTGCGAGACATCGGAGACGAATTGTCTCCGCGTTTGCTCAATGGCGCCAAGCTCCTGAGCCATCTGATTAAAACTTGCCGTGAGCTGGCCAATCTCGTCTTTGTGCTTCGATTTCAACCGGACGTTGAAGTCGCCTTTCGCCATCAACCGCGTCGCGCGGGTTAACCGCTGCAGCGGACGGACGACATACCGGGCGGCGATCGCGATAAAAAGGCTGCCGATTCCTAGTATGACAAGCATCTCATTGCGTATCGCATGAGCAAATATTTGGTCGATGTCGTCGTAGTTGGTTTCGACGAACAGCGCAAAATGCTTATCATTAATCGTAAAAGGAAGTCCAATCGTGGGATTTTTGGACTTGTTCTGCTGGCGCTGAAATATACCGCCTTGAAGAACATACTCAATTGCTTTCTCATGAAATTCCGGAGGTTTGTCCTTCTTCGCTACCGATTCAAACAGTACCGTTCCTTCTCCATCTAACAGGCGGATCGAATAGTTCGGGAATGCCGAAAGCCCCAGCAACACGGCATCCGTGTTGTTGGGGTAGGCATTGATATAAGCTTGAATAATCTTTTTTCCGGTGAGGATCATGCTATCTTGAACAGAATAACGAATCTGATCGGTGAAACGTCCGTTTAGCATTAATCCGAGCAGCATGCTGACGATGACCGCTCCCACAAACGTAATGACAACGCGCACATACAACGATTTAGTCACGGCACACCTCCAGCCGGTAACCAAGTCCCCGGAGCGTTACGATTCGAAAATCCTGCTCGTACGCCTGGAACCGTTCACGCAGCCGCTTCACATGGGTATCGACGTTCCGCTCGTCACCTTCATATTCATAACCCCAGATTTGCTCGATCAGCATATCCCGGGTAAACAACTTGCCGGGCTGGCTGCCCAGTACATAGAGCAGCTCGAATTCCTTGGGCGGGATGGATTCCTGCTCGCCGGTATTTCTGTAGCGCACGGCGTAACTCGTCTTATCGAGCGTAACGCCGCCAAGTCTAACCGTCTTGGAAATGGAAATCCGGTACCGCTTAAGCAGTGCCTTCACCCGCAAAACAAGCTCAAGCGGCTCAAACGGCTTCACCATATAGTCATCCGTGCCAAGCTCGAAGCCTTTAATGCGATCGAGGGGTTCACCTTTGGCCGTAATCATCAGAACCGGTTTATCTCCCGCTTCCCGCAACCGGCGGCACAATTCCCAGCCGTCCATCTTCGGCATCATGACATCGAGTACCACCAAGTCTACGACATGATTCGAATAATATTGCCAAGCTTCCGCGCCGTTCCCCATCTCCACGACGTCCATGCCCTCGTCTTCCAAGTACAAGCGAATCAATTCGCGTATATGTTTTTCGTCGTCTACTACCATCACCGTTGTCATTCATGTCGCATCCTTTGTCCCTATTATGCGTACTCCGCTTATCTTTCATTATATCGGCCTAATTTGTACGGAGTTTGTACGACTAGGCGACTAGGATGCTTGCAAGGCTAGTTTATGGCTTAACTCTTATCGTCCGGACGTTGCCCTTGGCCCATCGCTCCGCCAGGACCTCCCTTACCGCCGCCGCCTTGAGAACCAAGTGCCTCCAGGTTTACGGACGATGCGTCAACGAGAGTGCTTGAATCTTCTTTCTGGCCTTCTGTCGTTGATGGGATAGTCCCGTCGAGCTGGCCTTGAATACTCTCGGCGCGAAGGGCTCCCAGTTCTTTCAATTCCGTCACTCCGGCATTAAACTCATCAAGGCTGTAGAATGCCGTAGGATCATCACTTACGTAGCTGGAAATCATAGAGCTTAATTGGTCAACGGTCTGCTCGAACTTCCCGTCGGCAAAGTAGCCATCCATAATCTCTTGCATGTACTCGTGATATTGTTCAAGATACTCGGGATTCTCAAGCAGCTTGCCAAGCAGCGGACGATCTTCCATGCTCACACCGGATACGGGGGTGTCGATCGGGAAGTTCACGACATCCGACGCGCTGCCCGACTGGAAACCGCCAAACGCAAGATTATAATCCCAAGGAAGGATATTGATCTGCCCTTCGTTCTCATAGAGATAATAGTTGTGCGCCATACCGGAAACATAGCTGTCGAGATTAACAACAACCGTATGCGCCGCAAAATATTTAAGCACCGCATCTACATCTACGCTGGATTCAAGGTCTTTGCCTTCGCTTAAGTTCTTCAAGGCATCAATTACCCGCTGCTGATCAGTCTCGTCTGTTTTGGTCTTCGCATTGTCAAAGATAGCCGAATAACTGCTAATCTGATCATCTTTATATTGCAGGGAGGTTCCATTGTCGGCTCTGTTGCCCATACCGCCACCTCCCATACCGGCGCCCATACCGTTACCCATCTGACGGTCCGGCATCGTACTGCCGTCTGCATCGGGAGGCGCAAAGCCTTGTCCCTCCTTCGCATCGCCAGGCATTTTCCCTCCGCCCATTTCCGATTCGGGCTTATACAGTTCGCCTTCATCGTTTTGCGTGCGTTCCATATAACTATTGTCGAGATCTTCGACCGCCAGATAGAAGCCCCACTTCTCGCCGTTCAGCGAAATGTCGGCATAAGCAAATAGCGGTGCATCTACGCCGATGTAAGACATAATGTCATAAGACAAGTATTCCTTCATGCTTGTTGCGTCGGAGAAATTGTTATTAAGCACGATCTTGTCCAAACCTTCCCAGGTTTGTCCATCTACATACTCGTCAAACTTGATCTTGAAGCTATACCTGTCTGTCGTATCGTCCCGCACAATGGCAGAGAGACTCGAATTTCCTTTCGGGCGGATACCCACATTGGTAATCGTTGTGCCATTGATCGTAATGTCCGCTGAAATGTATTCTTCTTGATCCGCATTATCGAGCATTTCTTGCCATTTAGCTTCATCTACCGAAATACTGAAAGTCATCACTTTATTTTTGTCGATATCATCCGCATATTTAAGCGATGCCGTCTGCGCTTCACCGCTCTTTGTTTGAGTAGAAGACTGATTATCCGACGATTGCGTTGATTCACAACCGGTTAACGCGGTAGTAACCGCAATAACTGACGACAATAATATAATGAATTTGGTTTTTCTTAACATATGCTCATCACCTAGCCTTTTCGTTTAGAAGTTGAATGGATTCATAATAGTTCGGAAACCTTTAACGAAGCTTAAGCACAAAAAAAGAGGCTGCAATTTAAAATTGCGCCTCTAGTTCAACGTCATTTAGACCAAATATAAATATTATAGACTCAATGGTTCATTATCCGAGAACAAATCCGGATTGTCCTTCAGCATAGCCGTAATGACTTTCTCCACCGCGGCGGCATCGCATACGCGTACGACGGCATCGCCTAGCTGTCCCTTATGCATCGCGCCTTTATTCTCAAGAACCTCGTCCACTTTCCAAAAATGCTGCGACCACGACAACCCGCAATGTCTGCGGGAAGGGACCGAAATTTCGGTACCACCGGGTAATACCGTGATCAGCATCTCATGGTCATCCGTTAATCTGCCTTGTATGTCGACCCACTCTTCCACGCCATGGATAAAGGTGTTGCGCTTTAAATCGACTCCAATGAGCAAGATAGTCGCCTTGCGATCAAGCAGCTTCCCCCAAGATGAACCTCTTGCGCACGGCGTATCAAATAGATGGTCGTCTTTCGTAAACTCGGCGGCATCCGCGCCTAATGCGGCCACCGAATGGGTCGGGTGCCATGACCGCACGACACCGGGCCTTTTGCGAAACAGTTCGGGCAGGATCCCCACGCACACGGGAGACTCGTCCACGTGAAATTTCGGATTATCCGCTTTGATATAGGACCATGTATGCGTAGGCAATACCAGAAGCCCATCCTTCATATACTCGGACAGCGCATCTAACACCGTATCCGCTCCGCCTTCAACCGGCCCCATGCTTTTCATGGAAGAGTGAACCAATAAAGTTCCCTTGCGGTCTATGCCCAGCTGCTCTAATTGCTTCATTAAGCTCTCTTTTGTAAACATGATGATGCTCTCCTCCTCACAAGATTATCCTGTGTTCCAATATATTTTTTAAGCTAATATGAGACTTTGATGGTCCAAGCTTGACAAGGGAGTCTTGAAATTCGGCCAGTTCCTCGACAGAAGCCGTCTGGACTTTGATTAAATAATTATATTCCCCGCTAATGCGGTATAAATCCGTTACTTCCATCGCTTTGTCGCAGAAATCAACAAATTCCTGACAATGCTCGGTTTTGAGTAAAATAAACGTCGTCATGCCCCGACTCAGATTCTTCAAACTCAATTCGGTCGTATAACCGTTAATGATTTGTTTGTCTTCCAGCTTCAAGATCCTCTCCTTAACCGACGGCTGGGACATGTTCACTTCTTTGCTGATTTGGGAGATCGGCATTCGCGCATTGTGTTGAAGCAGCTGCAGGATCTTTTTATCAATATCGTCAATTGGATGCTCCATCCTCACAAGACCTCCAATATATAAGTTTAATCGGCAAAACTACCTTATATTTATTAACCATCATACCACGATATTCTCATATAACTTATGTATTTCAATGACCTAACCTTTGTATACTAATATCAACTTTTTAGATAAGGGGAAAATTGAATGAGCGTAAACGGTCTTTCTCATGTAGCGATTCAAGCCAAGGATTATAAAGCAACCATTACATTCTATACGAAAGTTTTAGGATTTAAGGTAGGTCATCATTGGAGTCTTCCATCCTTCCGCATCAAAGAAGCGTCCATGCTCGTTTCGCCTGACCGGAGAACCTGCCTTGAAATTTTTGATAACGATGCCGTCATCCCTGCTCAAGGAAAAAAAGCATCCTCCGAACAAGAAATAGCACACGGAGCGTTATTGCATCTCGCCTTTTACGTGGATAACGTCAATGAGATGTACGAAAAAGCCCTTGCTCATGGAGCAAAAGCTTTTGTAGAACCGGATCGTCTGTCACTCGGCGAGCCGCCTCTTGTCGTACGAAATGCCGTCATACATAGCCCAAACGGAGAAATAATTGAGTTTATAGAAGAGGTGGACTTCGATCGGTCTTCAGCGTTTATTCGCTAAACCGTTTATTAATACGCCTAACCCAAATTGAAACTCCTTCTCCCACTCCGGTCTTGTTACAATTGGAGCCAAACGAATCATATTCGGAAATTTATCTTCCGGCAATTGACTATAGAAATGGTCATAATGCTCGCTCATATTATCAGATGAGGTGAATTGATCGTTCGCAATCGTCATAAGTTGAACATTTTCGCTCACGAAACTAAGCACATAATTTTTAAGTATGGATGAGATCCACGGAATATAAGCGTCCTGGAATCCTGCGGCAACAAGCAGCTGGTACAGCTTCTCGATCTGAGTAAGTCTCTCTACGCCTCTTGCGATTGTCTGCTTAAACAATTCTACGGCATCCCTATGCGTAAGAAGAACTCTCCGGAACTCCTCCGCCCAAAGCTCGATTTGCTCTTGCCACGGTACGGAGGACTCCGGCCACGCCATATCTCTGCATATTCGATCAGATAGCATCTGCATGAGCTCTTCCTTGTCTTTGACGTGATAATAGAGGGAAGCTGTTTTCACATGTAATTTATCCGCAATCTTCTTCATGCTTAGATCTCTTAACCCAACCTCTTTCAGCACTTCAAGTGCGGCCCCCAGGATCCGATTCCGATCAAGCGGCACATGGCCTAAACGGCCTTCTTCATTAATTCCATCTGGGTGTTCCATGTTAATTCGTCTTCTTGCCACACTCCTCACCTCTTTAACATGAAGTATAGCATGACTTGACAATCTAATGGGCTTAGATTAATCTAAGCCCATTAGATTAAAGGTTTTCCATACCAATAGAAGGGGATGTAATACATGAAACTTAACCATTTAAACCTCTGCGTTAACGATTTATCCGACGCGGTTGTATTTTTTCAGAATCTATTTGAATTCCGACTTATCGAGCAAAAAGGAACCGCCATCGCAGTTATGGATGACCTTAATGGATTTACCTTGGTTCTTAGCAGCATGCCGGCTCGATCAGATGACAATAATCAATACCCAAAGGATTTTCATCTAGGTTTCTATGTCAGTACTACTTCCGAGGTAGATGAATTCCATAAAAAGCTAACAGGATTCGGAATTGGTACCGACACTACACCAAAAATGATTAGAGGCGGATATACGCTGTATTTCACTGCGCTTGAAGGAATCCTTTTCGAAATCACCTGTTTTGAGAAATAAAACTTGCAGCCTTATGTTGACATGTGCACACGAATGCATATAATTAGATCAGGCGGTGAGACAATGGGACTTAATCACGATCCGAATAAATGCAAACAGCTAATTAAAGACAACATCGATCTTGAGTTCTACAGAGCTATATTCGATCCCGTCCGAAGCGAGCTGGTCATATTCCTGAGCATATACGGCGAAATGACGATTGGCGAAATAGCCGAGCATTTCCCGCAGAATCGCTCCGTCATCTCACGCCATCTGGATTTCATGAACCGATTCCATATCGTGAACAGGAGAAAAGAAGGCCGGGAAATTTACTACAAAGCCAACAAAGAATTTATTGTCGATACATTTGAAAAAACGTCGAATAACATGAAAGCACTCATGAGCTTGCAATAACGGGGTGCTTTTCATTTTATTAAATACGTGCATTTGTGTGCACATAAACACAATAAATATGGAAGGGGTTTTTATTTTGGAACAATCCAATCGGAAATGGTGGGTGCTCGTCACCGTCAGCTTAGCCGTATTTATGGCCATGCTGGATATTACAATCGTGAATGTGGCATTGCCGGACATTCAAAAAAATTTTTCATCTTCTTTTTCAAGTTTGCAATGGGTATTAAACGCTTATACGTTGGTCTATGCCGCGATGTTATTGCCGGTCTCGAAACTAGGGGATATCATCGGACGCAAAAAAGTTTTTCTGCTTGGTTTAGGCATCTTTGTGGTAGGCTCTCTAACAAGCGGATTGGCAGGCAATGATGTTTGGTTGAACATCTTCCGTGGGCTCCAAGGCATTGGCGGAGCCGCGATGATGTCTTTATCGCTAACCATCGTTACGGCTTCATTCCCCGAGAAGCAGAGAGGACTGGCATTAGGCATTTGGAGCAGTGTCGTTGGTCTCGCTATTTCCGGCGGTCCGCTGATTGGCGGGGCTTTGGTGGATAGCTTTGGCTGGCGGTCCATCTTCCTCGTGAATATCCCATTTGGCGTTCTTGCTATCGTATTGGGCATCGTCTTTATTCAGGAAAGCAACAGAAACCGTAATGAAAAGATTGATGTTTTAGGGTTTATTTTCAGCACAGCAGCGATTTTCACTTTGGTATTAGCCCTTATTCAGAAAGAAACGCATGAAGCCTACTCATGGACCAATTGGCATGTATTAAGCCTCTTTGTTGCTTCGGCGGCTTTATTCATTGCTTTTATTGTCACGGAAAGAACGGTCAAGCATCCGATGATTCAATTGTCTATATTTAAAAACAGGTCCTTTAATGGCGCAAACATTGCGGCTTTTGTTCTTGGAGCCGGTTTGTACGGCGGATTCACCTACCTAACCATCCTTATGCAAAATTATATGGGATACTCCGCGTTTGAGACTGGCGTTAAGATGCTGCTCATTAGCGGTTTCACCATTATATTAGGACCCTTAGCCGGAATCATCTCCGGAAAAATCGGCAATCGCTGGCTGATCAGCGGCGCGTTGTTTATTGGTGCCATCGGCATCCTTGCCATTCGCCATATGATCAAGGCGCCTTTTGAATGGGGCTATTTGCTGCCCGGGTTTATTCTTCTCGGAATCAGCAATGCGCTCGTCAACCCGCCAATAGCGAATGCGGCCATGAGCTCCGTTAAGAAACAGCAGGTTGGCATGGCTTCCGGCATTCTTAACGTATTCCGTCAGGTCGGCATCTCGTTTGGCGTCGTTATGCTTGGCATTAAGTTAACCGAAGGCTATAACCATTCGTTGGATCAACATATTGCAGAGATTCACAATGCGGATCCGGAATTAAAAAATCAGATGCTGGAGCTATTTCATAAGGCGGGAGCTTTTGCCGGATCGCAAATGTTTGACAGCAAACAAGCGGAAGCTTTCAAGCAAATGCCTGCTTTTGACGACTTTAAGCGCATCGTATTTAACGCGTTTAACGCGGGGATACAAGACGTGGATTTGCTGATCGCCATTTTATTGCTTATTGGAGCATTGGCAAGCGCTTTGTTGATTCGCAAGAAAAGGGATTCCGTCTAATGTGGAGTTCGTATTAATAAAAGATCCGGGGGCTGCTTGCCTCCGGATCTTTCCCTTCTATTAGACCGGCTTCATTTGCCGGGACTGCGCCCCTTTTGGTTTTCGGCCTCCGAGGAATACGCCGCATAGAATGAACGCTAGCCCTGCGAATAAGGTCCAATGCACAGGCTCGTCGAGCAGCGTAATGCCCCAGATCAATGCTGTGCCGGGCACGAGATAAGTGACCATTGTCGCAAATTCGGCGCTGCCTTCCCGTATCATGTAGTAGAACAAGATATAAGCAATCCCTGAGCCGAATACGCCTAAGCCGATGCATAAGCCCATATTGGTCATGTCGGATAGACGTTCTAGATGAACCTTCTCCGTTGCGAAAGCCATTGCCCCGCTTCCTAGCATGCCGCCAAGCAGCGTACCGAACGTAATCTGGTACATCGTCACTCCTTGCAGACGCCTGGATAACTGGGATCCGAAAGCGTAACACAACGTGGCTGCCAACATCCCGATGAAACCAATCAAATGCACGGACCCGGCCGTCAGCGAACGTAAATCCAGCAAAATAATAAGGCCCGCAAACGCCACCCCCATGCCAACCCACTGCATGCGGTGCGTCGCTGATTGGAAGAACAACGCGCCAACGACAATCGTCCATAGCGGCGTTGTTGCATTAAGAATGGAAGCCATGCCGCTAGTCAATTTCGTTTCGCTAAAAGCAATAAACGCCCAAGGAGCCGCCGTATTGACTACGGCAACGATCATCATGGGCAACCACTTGATGCTTCGCAGCCCAAACGGCTGCCGAAGCACAAGCATAATAATCGTAATGGTGACAAACCCAAACCCCGACCTCAGAAACGCGATCGTCCAAGGGCCAAAATCATGCAATAACTCTTTAACGAAGAAGAAGGATCCTCCCCATATGAGGCTTAATAAAATAAGCGCCCCAGCAAGTCTTTGAGACATTCCTTAACCTACTTTCTCTTTCATAACCGACTGTAACTTTCCGACATTCAAGAATTTTAAATGAACCCGGCTGGATTGTAAATTAGTTTATCCTAATCGAATACACAGCCTGCGATTACTGATAGAATTCGGATGTTTTCTAAATTCGGTGGGATATAACTGCCGAACCTAGAGGGCTATAATGATTTCTATATTAAGTATGAAGCTGGAGGGGACATCATTGAATATTACAAGACACGCAGAAAACCCTATCGTCGTTCCGGGCTTGTACGACTGGCGATTGGCAACCGTTTTCAATCCCGCCGTCATCAAAGATAACGGCAAATACTACATGATCGAAAGAACGGCAGGCTCTCTGACGCCGTGCAAAAATTACCTTGGCCTGCTGGAAAGCACGGATGGCGTTCATTTCACCCACGTTGTAGACAAACCCGTACTGACGCCAGACGAGCTTGGCTTCCCTTACGGCAGCGTGCAGGATCCTCGCATGGTCAAAATTGACGATACCTATTACATGACAATAGCGCTCCGTCCTTGCGCTATGAACTATTATCCGACGGGCACCGGCATTCCGGAACGCTCCATTCCAACGTATCCAGACGGATGGGGAGAAGAAGAAGGACACTGGCTGACTCGCTCTATGCTTCTGTCATCCAAAGATTTAATTCATTGGGATTATGTTTCCACAACGACACCGCTTGAGATTAATGACCGGAACAACATTCTGTTCCCGGAAAAAATCAACGGCAAATACGCGCTGCTTCGTAGACCCGAGGAATACATCGGCGATGAATACGGCACCGAGCAGGCGGCGATCTGGATTTCGTATTCCGACGATTTGAAAACGTGGGATGAACCCGTACTGCTGGCAAAAGCGGAGCAAGAATGGGAAACGAAAAAGATCGGCAGCTCGACACCTCCGATTCGAACAGAGCAAGGCTGGCTTCTGTTCTATCACGGAGTCGATCAGGATACCGTCTACCGGCTAGGCGCAATGCTGCTGGATCTGGAAGATCCAACGATCATCTTGGCGCGTACCGAGAACTATGTCATGGAACCGGAAACATATTACGAGAAATTCGGATATCAAATCCCTAACGTCATCTTCCCTACGGGCTGTGTGCTGGATGAAGGTATCCTGAACATTTATTACGGCGTAACCGATACGGCTATCGCACTAGCATCTGTGCCGCTAGCGGACATGCTGGAGCACCTTCTCGCACCGGGAAATCGGAAGTAAGTCGCATTTTGTAGGATAAAATCGAATGATTATGGGATATTTCCGATTATGAAGATTTTTTATAATGAAAGCGTAGAGCAATTGGGCGCCCTGATTACCGATTTTCCTAATATAAAGCGATTACAACAAAGAAAAGAGGGTCAAAGATGAACCATTTCACGAAACGCACTCTTCTTGTCTCGCTAACGGCTGCATTGGCATTATCGACAGCGGCTTGCGGCAAATCTTCCGACAACAACGCCGACGGAGGAAGCTCTTCGGGCGATACCGTTACGCTTACGATGATGCATCCATGGACGACTCCAAACATTGACAATGATGTCTACAAGGCACGGATCGAACAATTCCAAAAGGATCATCCGAATATCGTAATCAAAACCGACGAGGTTCCGTCCGCTCAATATAAAACAAAGCTGCGCACGCTCGCTGCGGCGAACAACCTGGCCGACATCAACGTCGTTTGGCCCGGTGCCGACCTGGCGCCACTCGTCGACGGCAAACTGCTTGAGCCAATCAATGAATTAATGGATACGTGGAAAGACATCTTGCCTGAAAGCGCTTTAACCCCGTTTAACGTGGACGGACAGCAATATGCAATTCCAACCAAACAGACATTCGTAGATATTATTTATTACAACAAGGACATGCTGTCGAGCGTTGGCTACGATGCGTTCCCGAAAACTTATTCGGATTTCATCGACCTGGTTAAGAAATTAAAAGCATCCAACATAACGCCAATCTCGCTTGGCAACAAAGAGCAATGGCCGCTGCAATCCTCGATGCTGTCCGCTATCGGAGACCGCTTCACAGGCAGCGACTTCCTGCAGAAGGTGTTGACCGGAGAAGCTAAGTTCACCGATCCGGAATTCGTTAGCGCCATCTCCGTCATCGATGAGCTCAGCAAACTGAAAGCGTTCAACACGGACGCGAACAACATGGATTCCGTGCAAAGCCAGGATTACCTGATTCAAGGCAAAGCAGCTATGCTCTTCACTTCCTCAACAGTCGACGCACGCGTGCGGATCAATAACGAAGACGGCGACAAATTTGGTATCGCGTTGTTCCCGAGCGTCGACGGAGGCAAAGGCGATCCAGCGAAGAGCGCGGGCGTTGTCCAATACGGCATCGCTATTAATAGCAAGCTGGACGAACGCAAACAGGCAGCTGCCGAAGAGTTCATGAAATATTTCGTTAGTGAAGACCTGTACAAGGATCTGATCAGCAACGGCGTTGTCGTTCCGGCAAAGGTTGACGTCCCTGAAGATGCCAGCCCTTATCTGAAAGAAATGCTCGACTTAACGGGCAAAGGAACGGCACCAGTATTCGATAGCATCATTCCGACTCAAGTCGTCAGCGTCATTCAGAACGGCCTGCAAGCATTGACCATCGGACGCGGTACGCCGCAGGAAGTCGCACAAGATACACAAGCAGCTATGGATGATTACCTCAAGAAGAAATAACGT
The DNA here is from genome assembly GCF_030161375.1 of Paenibacillus glycanilyticus. GTDB lineage: Bacteria > Bacillota > Bacilli > Paenibacillales > Paenibacillaceae > Pristimantibacillus > Pristimantibacillus glycanilyticus_B. The sequence goes on along the minus strand of NZ_BSSQ01000016.1, from coordinate 110,868 downwards.
TCGCTGAGCAATAATTAGTGCACAGACAGAGAAAACCCGGTCTCCGGGTTTTCTCTGCATACAGAAGAGGAAAAGCTGGAAGGAGTAAGGCAAATGCATACGCTTAAACGGAGCAAGCTGGCGATCTTTATCGGATTGTTCCCGGCGCTCGTCATCTATCTTGGGATTGCCATCGTTCCGATCGGCATTTCCTTCTATTATTCACTCATGGATTGGAACGGAATCGGGTCCAAATCTTTTGTAGGTTTCGACAATTACGTTCGGATGTTTCAAGACGATACATTTTGGCTGTCGGTCAAAAACAATCTTCTCATCATGGTCACGGGCTTAATCGGTCAGCTGCCGCTCGGACTTGTAATGGCCTTGCTGCTCAACAAAGCGTTGAAAGGCTCGGGCTTCTTCCGTACGGTCGGGTTTATGCCTGTCGTTATCTCCTCGGTCATGGTCTCGCTCATATGGGGAATGATGTACAACACGGAATATGGCATGCTCAACAATCTCTTGAAGTTTGTTGGACTCGAAAGCTGGCAGCAAAATTGGCTTGGCGATCCCAAATGGTCCATCCTGTCGATCAGCGCAGCTTACATTTGGCAGAACGTCGGCTTATACATGGTCATGCTCCTAGCCGCGCTTCAAAATATTTCTGAAGAAGTCAATGAAGCCGCAGAGCTCGACGGCGCGACCGGGCTTAGACGAACATGGTTTATTACGCTTCCGATGATCCGGACCACGCTGATGGTCACGATCGTCTACAGCATCAGCAACTCCTTCCGGGTGTTTGACCTTATTCAAGTGTTGACTGGCGGCGGTCCTGCCCATCAAACCGAAGTTATGACCATCCATATGTATAACAGTGCGTTCGTCAATCTGGACTACGGTTACGGCAGCGCGGTATCCATCATGATTTTGCTATTCAGCTTGGTCGTCATCACGATTGCCAACCGGCTCGGCAAAGAAAAAGCCTAGGAAGGAGGAGAAACCATGAAACAAAAATCACCTGTATTCAAACTATTTGCTTACATCTTCTTGGGTTTGTTCGCTCTCATGAATTTAGTGCCAATCTTCTGGATGATTATTAACTCGTTCAAGTCTGAGCAAGAGTATGCCGCACATCCGTTTGCGATGCCGACCGGCATTCATTTATCGAATTACACAAAGGCGTGGGACATCGCCAACATGGATACGTATTTCATCAACAGCTTCTTAATTACGTTCATTTCGTTAATAGTGACCGTGTTTCTCGGGTCGCTTGCGGCGTTTTTCTTATCCCGATTCGAATTCAAGCTGCGCGGCTTCACTTACGCGCTGTTCCTGCTAGGCATGCTCGTACCGATTCACGCGACACTTATTCCGATCTTCCTGATTATGCAGAAGCTGAGCCTGATCGATACGTATATGTCGCTCATCTTGCCTTACACGGCCTTCCACTTGTCACTGACCGTCTTTATTCTGGAAGGGTTCATGCGCGGCTTTCCCAAAGATATGGAGGAATCCGGCATTATGGACGGTGCCGGTATTTTCCGCATCTTCTGGTCCATCATTCTGCCGCTGACGCGTCCGGCGATGGCGACCGTCGTTATCTTGAACTTTATTTACAATTGGAACGAATACCTATTCGCTTTAGTACTGGTAACCTCCAACAACCTGAAGACGCTACCGCTCGGACTATCCAATTTCGTCGGGTTGGAAACGGCGAACTACACGCTGCAAATGGCCGCTCTTACCATTGCGTTCATTCCGATCATCATCTTCTATCTCCTGCTTCAGAAGCAGTTGGTGACAGGCATGACGGCCGGCGCCGTCAAAGGTTAATTTGCGCGATTCGACAACATTAGGCAATCCATATACAATATGACGCACAAGCATCAGGTATGAGCAAGGCGCAGACGACATCGGAGGAGGAGCATTATGGCACACGGCGGGAAAGGCTTTGCAAGGCTAAGCCTTAGAAAAAAAGCGCTTATTATCTTCCTGTTGTTCGTCATTCTTCCGACAGTCGGCGTCGGCTTCATCGTACAATACAAATATCAGAGCGTTCTAAGGGATCAATACGTGAGCGCCATTCATCGGAATCTGGACAACGTCGCCAGCCAGCTTTCGGAGCAAACGAAGATGGTGACGGATATGGCCGACTATTTGATTCTGAGCCCGGACATGCGGCTTTACTTACGATCGTATCCTATGCTGTCCGAACAGCAGAAGGCGGATTTGAAGAACAATATCGAAAATTTTCTAACCTTTCAGCTTATGTCCAAAAGTTATATCCGATCCATTGAGATCGTCGGCAACAACGGCAACTCGATCCAAATGGGAGAGCCGTTCACCGGCGACGAGACCTTGTGGCAGGATAAGGCAAGAGCGATGAAAGGCGGATTGTTCTGGTCGCCAGGCTATGACTTGCATAGCGCCTGGTACGGTCAAGTAAAGCTCTTCTCGCTGATCCGGGTTCTTAATTCATACGTGAATATTACTGAGCCGCTTGGATTGCTCACGATCCGGATGGATGAACAGAGCATCGTGTCCGAGCTAGAGAAGGGTATTCTGGCGAACTCCGGCGGCACGGTATACCTGCTGGGGCCTGAAGGCGAATTGCTTCTGGCATCGAACGGCCAGAAGCCGCGGGATTATGAGCCTTACAAGGAACAGATCATGAAGCTTGCCCGAAGCGACCGCAGCATGAGCACGATCGACGTGGACGGCAAGCCCCATCTTGTGCTTTATAATCACATGCCGGTAACGGATTGGACGCTTGTTGCCATGATTCCGAAATCGCATATCTCTGCGCAGTACCAAGGCGCCGAATGGATGATGACGGCTATTTTGACGGCCATCGTCCTCCTGGCACTCGCGGCATTCTACGGATTCAACTACACAATCATTCGACCTATCCTGCGATTGAAGAAAGAGACGGTTCGCGTAGCCGGAGGGGACTTCAGCGTGCGCGTCCCTATTGAGTCGCAAGACGAAATTGCGGACTTGAGCCGCAAATTCAACGCCATGGTCGGCACGATCGAAGAACTGATTGAGCATAAATACAAGCTTGAATTAAGCGAACGGGAATCCGAGCTCAAGCTGCTGCAGAATCAGGTCGACCCGCATTTTTTATATAACACGCTGGACATGATCCGATGGACCGCAAGGCTGGAGAAAGCGGACAAGTCCAGTCGATTGATCGAAATGTTGTCCAAGTTTTTCCGGGCGCGGGTTGGTAATAACCAGCATTATACGACGCTGGCCAAAGAGATGGAGTTCGTGGAAGCTTACTTGTTCCTGCAGCAATATCGATTGGGCGATAAGCTGAGGTACAAGCTATTTCTGGAGCCCGAGCTAGAGGATGCGCCTAGCCTTAAGGCGCTCATACAGCCGCTGGTCGAAAATTACTTCAAACATGGCATCGACAAGGAGAAATCCGCCCATATCGTCGAGGTGATCGGTTATCGGCACGAGGATGAGATCCGAATCGACGTATCGGATAACGGGAAAGGCATTCCTTCCGAGCGAATGGCAGAATTAATGGAAGCTTTGCAAGACGGCCTGCAGATCGACGGGATGACGGGAAGACGAGGAGCGTTGTTCAACATTCACGAGCGGTTGACGATTTCCTTCGGCGCGCATTATGGCCTCGGCATTGTTGAATCTTCGCCGGAGGGAACTGTCATTCGGCTGCGGCTGCCCATCATAAAAGCAAAAAGCTAAGGCGGTGCACCTCATGAGCAATCAGATGGAGATGGAACAAAAGCTTGCCAGAATGATCATCGTCGATGATGAACCCGTCATTTGCCAAGGTCTGCGGTATACAATTGACTGGGCGGAGCTTGGCATCGAGGTTATCGGAGAGGCTTATGACGGTGAGCAGGCCTTGCGGTTAATGGAGCAGTCTCCGGCCGATATCGTGCTGACGGATATTCGCATGGACGGCATGGACGGACTTGAGCTTGCCAGCCGGCTAAGACAAGACTATCCCGATGTACGCATGGTTATCATTAGCGGCTACGAGGACTTTCAATACGCGCGCCAGGCCATGCGAATCGGCGTACACGATTATTTGCTCAAGCCCGTGGAGATCGACGATCTGACTAAGACGGTGACACGGCTAATTGAAGACATCCGATCGAGCGTACGACAAGACGGAGGGCAGGAAGCCAAGCTCTGGCTTACTAATGTGGCGAGACATGGCATCGCTTACAGTAAAGAGGCACCGTCGGTCTTGCATGGCCACCAATATCGGATCGTAGCAAGTCAATTGGAGAGCTATCAAGAGCGATACGGAGAGCTGACACGAGAACAGTCCGAAGAGTTGCAAGAGAAATGGATAAGCAATATGCTGCGCATCGCGGAGCAGCATCCAGAACTGCGCACGTTCTCCGTCTTCGACCATGAAAATTTGTTGATCACGATGCTTGTCGCCGCTCGAAAGCTGCAAGCATCGGAGTGGGAAGCGCTCCGCCAAGATGCAATGCTCGCCTGTCAAGATGAGCCTTCCATGTACATCGGCGTGTCCGGCATATACGAAGAGCTCGGCGGAACGGCGTCGCGATGCGCGGAGGCCGCAAACCTGCTCAACTATCATGTGTTTGAGCAAACTGCCGTGATCGATGTTCACGCGGAACTGAGATGGAGCGAACGACGGCAACCGGCGGCTCCCGACCTAGCTCAGATTGTACAACAGTTGACCTCAGCCTTGTTCAAGCAAAGTAAAGACGATATGGGAGAGACGATCAAGGAGCTATTCACCTTTTTCAGGGAACAACTTTACTTCCTGCACGAAGCATGGTCCGTTTATGAAGAATTGCTAGCATTGCTGCGCCAGCGTCTGCGCAAGAGCGGGATCGATGGACTGGAGTCTGGAGTAAGCTCGGGCGCTGATCTGTACCGCATGAACACTTACCAGTCGCTTGAACACGCCGTGCGGCGGGATATGGAGAAACTGTTCGATCGCGTCGCGGGGAGCGGAGGCGACCGGTCGTATTGGATCATTGAGAAATCTAAGCGGTATATTGACGAGCATTATACGCATGAGCTCAAAGCTTCCGAAGTAGCGGCATGGCTGAAAATCACTCCGAGCTATTTTAGTTACATTTTCAAACAGAGCACGGGCAAGGGATTCACCGAATATTTGAACGAGCTGCGGATGGAGCGTGCTAAATGCCTGCTCGCCGATACGCACGACAAAGTATTCGAAATCGCGGATCAGGTCGGCTACAAGGAATATAAATATTTTGTGTCGGTATTCAAGTCTTATATGGGGATGACTCCAAAAGAGTACAGAAGCATGCAGGCAGGCAATGCGAAATCGAGGTGAAGCTTAATGGAAACGTACAAACGGCAGGATATGCCGGTTAGCGAGCGCATCGACGATTTGTTGTCGAAAATGACGCTTAAAGAAAAGGTTGGTCAACTGAACCAGCGCATGTACGGCTGGGACGCTTACGAGAAAAAGGAAGACGGCGCCTATGCGCTGACGGACGCGTTCAAGCAAGAAGTAAGCCGATTCGAGGGTATGGGCGCTCTTTACGGATTATTCCGAAGCGATCCTTGGTCGGGAGTCGATTATTCGAACGGTATTTCCGCAGAACATAGCGCAACCGTAGCCAACGAAATCCAACGATACGTCAAGGAGAATACCCGCTTAGGCATTCCCGTATTATTGAGCGAAGAAAGCCCACACGGCCATCAAGCTCTGGACGGTACAATGCTGCCGGTCAATTTGAACGCGGGTTCGACCTGGAATCCGGAGCTCTTGGAACGGGCATATGGCTTAACCGCAGCCGAAATTCGCGGCAGAGGCGCCCATCTTGGTTTGGTCTCCGTCCTTGATATCGTACAAGATCCAAGATGGGGACGCACGGAGGAATGTTTCGGTGAGGATCCGTATTTGGCCGCAGCGTTCACAAGAGCAGCCGTACAGGGCATGCAAGGCGGCGAAGGAGAGCTCGCGAGCGATAAAAGAGTCGCCGTCGTGCTTAAACACCTTAGTGCCCAAGGAGCAGGCATTGGCGGTAAAAATGCCGGGCCAGCCAACATCGGGGAACGCGAACTGCGGGAAATCCATTTGCCCGCAGCGTTTGCCGGTGCGAAGGCGGGAGCCGCAGGATTCATGGCGGCCTATAACGAGATTGACGGCATTCCATGTCATGCGAACCGCAAGCTGTTGACGGATATTTTGCGGGAGGAATGGGACTTCGACGGTATCGTAATGGCCGACGGCCAAGCGATTGACCGGCTACTGGCGTTAACGGGTGGCCATGAAGCTGCCGCCGCGCTCGCTTTGACCTCGGGCGTCGACCTCAGCTTGTGGGACACGTCGTTCACAACGCTCGAAGCGGCAGTGTCGTCCGGAATCGTAGACGAATCTTATGTCGATCGGGCTGTCCGGCGCGTACTTCGTCTAAAGTTTGAACTTGGCTTATTCGATCGGCCTTATACGGACGAATCAAAAGCCGCTTCCGCCATAGGCAATACCGAGTTAAGAGAGCTTAATCTGAACATCGCGCGCGAATCGGTCGTGCTGCTCAAGAATGACCTTAACAGGCTGCCTCTGAATGCGAGTGGCAAGCGTATCGCTGTTATCGGACCTAATGCGGACCGTATGTATAATCAGCTTGGGGACTATACGAGCGTACAGCGGCCGAAGACGGGCTCAACCGTCCTCCAAGGTATCCGCATGACTGCCCCTGCAGATGCGTCAATCGTTTATGCACGCGGCTGCGGCATCCGCTCATCATCCGCGAAAGAGCTGGAAGAAGCCGTTGCGGCAGCCAAGGCGTCGGATGTTGCCGTGTTGGTACTGGGTGGCAGCAGCGCTAGACAGTTTGGCGATCTGTTCGATGGCAACGGCGAAGCGGTTATCGGAGAAGAGACAACGTCCGAGATGGATTGCGGCGAGGGCGTCGATCTAGCGGAGCTGCGGCTGGGAGAAGCGCAACGTCAGTTGGCGGACGCGGTTGCGGCAACCGGCGTGCCGATCGTCCTCGTGCTGATCCAAGGACGCCCTCATGCCATCGAGGAAGTGGACAAGCTTGCGGATGCGGTTCTATGCGCTTGGTATCCGGGTAAGGAAGGCGGCCAGGCGATTGGCGAAATCTTGTTTGGCATCGTAAATCCAAGCGGCAAGCTACCGGTCTCTATGCCGCGTTCATCCTCGCAGCTTCCAGTGTATTACAACCAGAAAGATCCGGGCCGGCTTCGCGTTTACGTCGATATGCCGTCCGCAGCGTTATATTCGTTTGGTCACGGACTCAGCTACACCCGATTCGACTACCCGGAGTTAAGTTTGTCCGCCGCTTCAATCGCCGCCGCAGAACTCGCAAGCGGCGAGCAAGTGAAGGTTCGCGTCCAGGTTCGAAATGCAGGCGATGTTGCAGGTCTAGAAACGGTACAACTGTACTTGAAAGCCCGAGAATCCGGCATTACGAGACGGATCGCGGAGCTAAAGGGCTTCACGAAAGTTGCATTGCAGCCGGGCGAAACGAGAGAAGTCGAGTTCGGTCTTGGTGCCGAGGAACTGGGCTTTTGGGACAATGCCATGAACTTTGGCGTGAAAGCGTGCAAAGTGGAAGTAATGGTTGGCGGCAGTTTGCAGCAAACCATTACAGCGGAGCTTACAATCGTGTAAAGGGTATCATCAGGCAAGCGCCTTATCGAGACATATTCGGTAAGGCGCCTTTTTTATATAAAAAAAAGACCGCTCAAAGCAAACGCTTCAAGCAATCTTATTAAACATCGTAATTGACAACGTACCGATGCAAAGCGGAGTTGTATAACCCTTCGCTATATTCGATTAGTTGGCCCGCCGAGTCGTACGAATAACGGGATCGCATGAGCAGCGGCGTTGCTGCGGCAACGCCTAACTTCTGGGCGATATCATCCGGCGCAAGCGCAACCGCGAATTCGTCGCGGAATTTCTCGGGCGCGGCCTCAAGCTCTCCGAGCATGTCGTATAAGGACTGTGAACCAAGGTCCGAAAGCTCGATGGAGCCAACGCGTTTCGTCACGTAGTGAGTGTAATGGATATAGGGCTCGTCATTAAGGTAGTACAGCCGCTCGATCCGGTAAGCCTGTTCCCCGAACAAGCTATGCGGCAGGTTGCCTGGCCCAAGCTCCGCAGCTTCGGCAGCCAGCAGTTCTTTGCGGATTCGATGGCCGCCTTCGACGAGCACTTCCGTGAACCGTTTTTGTTTGGACAGTTTGGAGACGGACGTGTTGCGAATGACTTTAGTGCCTTTGCCGCTGCCTTTCTCAAGATATCCTTCCTGCGCAAGCTCGGAGATAGCTCCTCGTACGGTAACCTTGCTGACCCCAAATTCCTCTTCGAGCTGAGGCTCGGAGGGAATGATGCTGCCAAGCGGATAGACGCCGTGGAGGATCCGGTCTTTAACGATACTCTTGATTTGCAAATATAACGGCTTTGATTTTCTGGACAAGTGTACGATTGAAACGCACTACCTTTCTATATCGCCGAGGGAGGTTGCCATTGCCTTGCGAATATCGCTTTCGGAGGACAGCGGCGTATCTCCGGTAATCGTGTGGGCAAGCATGCTGGCCGCCGAAGCGAAAGCGATGGTTTCCTCCGGCACCCAACCTTTAAGCTGGCCATGAATAATGCCGCTTGCAAAGGCGTCGCCGGTGCCAATCCGATCATGCACGGCAAACGTCAGCGGCTCCCCGAACGTGAACCGGCCATCCTTGAATAAGTAACCCTGCAGCGTATGCGTATTGTCTTTATTAATGGTACGATGCGTGCCTGCAATCGTTTGTATGCTATATTTTAACGCAACCTTAGGGATTAATTCCAGCAGCTGCTCGCGGCATTGCGCGTAATTGGTTTGCATACCTAACGTCAGCATGGCGTCTTTCTCATTCATAAAGACCATATCGGCCAGCTCCAGCATGCTCTCGTAATGCGTTCTCGCAAAAGCATGGGAGCCCTCGCCCCAAAGGCCAGGCCGGTAATTGCAATCGAACGATACTTTGCCGCCGGCTATTCGGACGGCATGGGCGAAGGCAACCATCTGAGCGCGTACCGTATCGTTCATTGCAAGCGTAATGCCGCAAAAATGCGCGGCGTCGATCTTGCTTGAAGCCGCAGCGAAGTCGTAACCGTTCAGAGCAGCCGTATTAAAGCTGCTCTGTTGCCGATTCGTGTACGTCACCCGGCTTGGCCGCGCTCCAAACCCGCTTTCAAGAAAGTACATGCCGATATATTGGCCGTCTCGCCTGATCAGCTCGGTTGCGAGACCTAGCTTGCGCAAGTGGGCTATTGCCGCGTCGCCAAGCGGATTGTCAGGCAAGGTGGAGACGATATAACTATGATGTCCCAAGTGGGATAACGCTGCGGCCACATTAACGCCGGTGCCGGAGAACGAATATTGAAGCGTATTGGACTGAGTCAACAGCTCAACGCCAGGCACTTGCAGGCGCATCATGATTTCGCCAAACGCAACGATCCGGTTAGGCATATTCGTTCACCAATCGTTTGATAGTGGCGAGTAGCTCGCGTACGTCTTCCACATTCGTCGCGCCGGTCGTTTTGTCGATGATGGACGAATAGACATGGGGAATAATTTGCTTAACGCCGGCTTCCAGACAGATGCGAACAATCGCTTCGAAGTTGTCTTTGTCGATGCCGCCTGTTGGCTCTAGGGCAAACCCCGTTTCCGCGCATGCCGCCGCCACGGCCCGAAGCTCATCTTCGCGGGCGAGACCGTTCATCGGGAAATATTTGAGCGCATTGCCGCCCATGTCACGCACTAGCGCGATGGCCGTTTTGACCGGTACGATGGCATGCTCGTCTTGCGCCGCGCTTACCGGTCCGGTCGAGATATTAACGTAACCTACCTTGCCGGTAGGGGAAACAAGGCTGTTGATCCAGCTATCTTTATCGCCAAGATTAGCGCGGGTTGCGCCAACGGCAGGGAACACTTGATTAATATGCGTGCCGCCGTATTGCTTGGCAATCTCGGCTACAACCGCCGCTTGCCGATTATCTCCCGCGCCAAGACCAATGGAGACTGCCTGATCGATGGCATCGCCATAGGCTTGCATGGCCGCTACGCCGGCTTCGACAGTTGGGTAGTCCTTAGACAATACGCCTACAAGCACATAACCTTCCGCCGCGTCGAATACGGCTTTTGCATTGTCGATGCTGTTAGCGAGCACATTGAGGGCGATACGCCCTTCATAAAATCGTTTTGTTATCGTTGCTGCCCCTGTCATGCTAATGTCCTCCCATTATTTCGCGAATTCGTTCGGCGATTACTTCCATATCGTCACCCATAAGCGGGCGAGGATCTATGTCAAAATAGCCCTGGCGCACGCCATAATCGCGCGTATAGACGGCGATGTCTCCACCTTGCAAACCGTCAACAACGGCTTTGGCCGTCGTGCCCGACAATGCGGGATCGATGGCTACGCGCGCCCGGAAGATGGCTCGGCCGGCTTCGTCCTGCACAATAGTAATTGTAACGCCGGCAAGCTCATTCAACCCCATGAGCTGCTGCAGCGATTCTTTCTCTTGCTCGCTATTGTCTGCCTTCACGCCGTATTCATCCAAAGCCTGCAGCAAGCCAAACGTCGTTTCTTTGCCAACTTTCATGCTTCGTCCAATGCCGTAGAGCTGCGTTTTGAGCCATTCGACGTACGTTCGCTTGCCTGCAACGAGACCCGATGAAGGACCTTCAATCGCCTTAGATCCGCTGTAGATGGCAAGATCGGATACCTTGACGTATTTCTGCAAATCCTCTTCCGCTGCCGCATCAACGATAAGCGGAATGCCTGCACGCTGCGACACCGCCCACGCTTCTTCAACGGAAATCATATTTTTTTGCACGGCATGATGCGATTTGACATACAAAATAGCCGCGGTGTTAGGTCCGATGGCGTCTTCGATATGCTCGGCTTTGCCTTCGTTGGCGTAGCCAACCTCAACAACTTTGCCGCCGCCGAGATAGACCATCGTTTCAACAGGCGCCCCATACTGTACGTTGTGGCCTTTGAGCATGATGATCTCATTCTTGGCGATTGGCTCTTGATGCAGGCGCAGACTAGCCCGTTTGTTGCCTTGCGTCACGATAGCCGCTACGGACAAAGCGATGCCGCTCGACGCGGAGTTAACGACAACCGCCGCTTCGGAACCTAGTATACGTGCGATGTAATCGCCCGCTTTGTCGACGAGATCGGCAATTTCAACGTAGTTTTGCCCGCCGTGCCGCATGGCCTCCATGACGGTGTCCGTTGGCGCGGATACGCCTAGAATACTCATTCGTCCGCTTGCGTTAATAACCCTCTTAAGACCGTAATTCGCATGCAATGAACTTGCCATCCACCACAACTCCTTTTGCTTGTATATGTTGATTTGCCATTCGCTCATTTCCTTCGGAATCGACAAGCTGGACTTGCTCTTCCCGAACTTCAAAAAGCGTTAAGTTAGCGGGATCGCCGACCTCTATTCGTCCAAGCTCCGGTCTGCCCAGCCAATCAGCAGCTGTCGAAGTTACGGCGGCTACAACTTGCTCCAGCGTGTAGCCCAGATACAAAAATTTAGTCATTACATTCGCTAAGCTGTAAACCGGCCCGTTGACGCGATTGCTTCGATAAATATCCGTACTGATCGTATGCAAAGGTATACCATGCCGCGTGGCCGCTTCGGCTACCTTAAAAGAGAAGCTGGCCGTGCCATGCCCAACGTCGAGCCGCACTCCCCTTCCAAGCGCATCAAGCAGCACGGGGAGCGGCTCGTCATCTTGCCCAAACAGATTGTTGGACTTGCCGTTCAAGTAATGCGTAATGATATCTTTGCTCGCCAGCAACTCCACGACCTCTTCGATGGCGGGAGGGCCGGAACCGATATGTACCATCAGCGGCAACCCGGTCTCCTCCGAGAAGGAACGAGCCAATCGCAGCGGCTCGATGCCAAGCTCTTTGACGACGCTTCGGCTAATCCGCGCTTTGAGGCCAACGATATATTCTCCGTACTCTCTTACCGCATGCAGCAACTTGTCGCGATTAATCCACGAGAGCTCCGATAGCTCATCAACCCGGAGTAAGCCGATATGCGAAATATTAAGAAAAGCAAGCAGCTTGGTCTGTGCTGCTCTGGCACTTGCGAGTAACTCGCCGATCCGGTCCGCGCCGCAGCTTCCCGCATCCACGATCGTAGTAACACCTTGCTCCACTCCGATTGCATCAATCTCGTCGCCATACGGCTCAAGCTCGGAGAACGCATGAACATGCATGTCGATCCAACCGCTCGACACGTATAGCCCGGCGCCGTCTAGCTCGGCGAGCCGCTCCGATTCCCGATGAACTTCTGACGCAGACCTCGGCTTACCGGTCTCCGCAATACGCTCAATCCATCCGTTATTAATCGTAATATCGATCTGCCGCTCATCCACAAGCTTCAGGTTGCGTAATACGTACCTTTGTTCCTTCACTAAATCACCGCATTTCGTTATGACGCCGCAAAGCGACTATCCATTGTAATGAGAATAGGCTAACATATAATTTTGGATAATTCAATATAACGTTATAATGTTTTGATTAAAAAAAGAACGAAGGCCCGCATCGTTTTCGTAAATGCGGCTTTCGCTCTTCATCATTCATCGCCTATTTCCCCAGCTTATTCGACACAACAGCCGGATAGCGATCGCCAACGATCTTGATTTTGGACAACGCGCTGTTTAAACCGCTTAGTTCCTCAGGTGTCAGAATAACTTCTGCAGCGCCAAGATTCTCTTCCAAGCGCTCCAACTTCCTCGTGCCGGGAATGGGAACGATCCACGGTTTTTGCGCAAGCACCCATGACAATGCGATTTGAGCTGGCGTTATCTTCTTCTCAGCGGCGATTATACTTATTAGATCAACAAGCACCTGATTAGCTTCCAAATTATCCGCATGGAAACGAGGCGAGATCGCTCGGTTATCCGCGCTGTCGAATTGGGTATTGCTACTGATTGCTCCGGTCAGGAATCCTTTCCCCAAGGGGCTGAACGGAACAAAACCGATTCCAAGCTCCTCTAACGCGGGCAGCAAATCCTCTTCAGGGCTGCGCCACATCATCGAATACTCGCTTTGAACAGCAGCTAACGGTTGTACGGCATTCGCACGGCGTATTGTAGCTACGTCCGCTTCCGAAAGTCCCCAATGTCTGATTTTGCCTTGTTTAATGAGATCCTGCATGACACCCGCAACCTCTTCTATAGGAACATTCTGATCAACGCGGTGTTGATAGTATAAATCGATCATATCAACGTTAAGGCGCTGGAGAGAACCTTCAACCGACTGTCGAATCTTCTCCGGCGTGCTATCCAGTACCGGTCTGCCGTTATCCGACATTAAGCCAAACTTCGTTGCAATCGTAACTTTCCCTCTAATCGGGGCAAGCGCCTGACCGACCAACTCCTCATTGGCATAAGGACCATACAATTCAGCCGTATCAAAAAACGTTACTCCTCGGTCAAATGCCTTGTGGATGAGCGAGGTCATCTCCTTCTTATCCGATGCTGGACCATATCCCATGCTCATACCCATACAGCCAAGTCCAATCATAGAGACCTCTAGACCGTTTTTCCCTAACATGCGTTTCAACATAATGGATATTCCTCCTTCAATATTTATAACTAACTAGTTAGTTAACTTTAATCCCTGACTAACCGTTTAGTCAAGTGTGATATACTAATTCGTAATATTAAAGCGATAATATACAGTAAGGATGATTAAGAATGAGAAATGCCGAAGCAACTCGCGAACTTATTCTGAACGCTGCCATGGAAGAATTCTCGGCGCTTGGAATCGCGGGGGCACGTGTCGATCGCATCGCCAAAGCCGCGGGCTGCAATAAGAATTTGATCTATATTTACTTTGAGAATAAAGAAACGCTCTTCGCAACCGTCCTGCAAAAATATATCGACCGGGCGTTTGAAGCCATTCCTTTTACGCCCGACAATCTCCCGGATTATGCGGCCCGGGTATTCGACTTCGCTATGGCGAACCCCCATCTCATGCGGTTGATGATGTGGTCTAATCTCGAACAGATGACGGTTAAACCGATCGAACGAGGCGCTCTCCATGATCAGAAGCTGCAACAGATTAGCGATGCGCAAAGTAACGGCCGCATAGGTTCGGCGTTCGAGCCGAAGTTCATATTAACGTCCCTTATGGTGCTCGCTACCGCATGGACGGCAACAAATCCGTTCGGGGCTGCGATGACGGCGGAAGCACCGAGTACTCCGGAGTTGCTTAAAGAGTCGATTACGAAGGCCGTTTCGTTAATCGTTGAGGCAAAATAAATGAAGCAGCAAGTTAAAGAGCCATCCCCCGGGATGGCTCTTCCTTTGATTCGTTTATGTTCACGGCTTCTTCTGCTCTTTCATGATTTTGACCATGCTCTTGCCCGTTGCGGCAATCGCTTCTTCGGCCGAACGCGGAGACCATCCAAGCAGTTGTTTGGCCTTGCGGTTACTGGTGGACATGTCTTGTCCCAGCAGTGAGGCAACCATTCTTAATTGGGGGTTAAAGATCGCAATTGCCCGAACGACTAGATTGGGGAGTTCGCCCGTAGGTGCGTTTTTAGCGTCTTCCCCCAACTGTTTTCTTAGAATAGCGGCAACATCCAGCATGGAGAGATTTTCTGAGCTGGAAGCGATAAACCGCTCTCCGTTTGCTTCGGGACGCAACATGGCGAGCAGATGCAAATCAGCAACGTCCCGGACATCTACGTAATCGGAGTAAATTTTAGGGACGGACTTTAGCTTGCCCTCCAGCATCTGGCGAACGCTGCTATTGGAATGCGAATAATCATTGCCTAAGATTGGCCCCATGACCCCCACCGGATTCACTGTCGAAAGTTCTAATCCATTGCCTTCTTGGCGGACAAATGCCCAAGCCGCTTTCTCCGCAATGGTCTTGGATTTCTGATAAGCATGAACGTTAGCAGCATCCGTATTCGACCAATCTTCTTCGGTATAAGGTCCTTTATGATTCTTGTGCCCTACTCCAATCGCTCCGAAAGCAGACGTTAGAACAACCCGTTTCACTCCTGCATCACGTGCCGCACGGAGCACGCGCAGGACGCCGTCACGCGCGGGTTGAATCATTTCATTCTCGTCTTTATACGCTTTGTTCGGCGTTGGAGAAGCAACATGGATGACATACTCCGCCCCTTTTACAGCTTCGTCCCAATGAAGATCCGATGATAAATCGGCTTGTATAAATGACAGATCGTCAAAACGGGTTATTCCCCCCGACCGCAGCATGCCTTTCACTTCCTCTTGTCTGCCCATTGTCCGCAGAGTTGTCCGCACACGGAACCCTTGCTCAAGTAATTTCAATATAATATGAACCGCGATAAATCCTGACCCCCCGGTCACTAACACTAAGGGATTGTTATTTTCCGGCATGATAGACACTCCTTTTTATTGACGTTACACCTGTAACGGATGTACACTATTTTAGATCCGAACAGGATCCAAAACAAGTAGACAACAAGCATCTGTGACAAATCGGAGGAAGTGTAATGGCAGCAACGGACCACGCCCAAAACATAAAAAAGGATACAAGAGAATGGATTACGATTGCTTTGCTGGAGCTTCTGCAAGCCAAGCCATTATCCAAGTTAACCGTTTCGGAAGTCGTCAAAAAAGCCGGCGTCAGCCGAATGGCGTTTTATCGGAATTTCGATACTCTGGAACAAGTATTGAAGGAGTATTACGAACCTAAATTTGCGGACATCTTTCATAAAGTCGCTTTTAAAGAAAGCCACGAACAGAAAATCACGGATTTGACGAGCTTTTTTCTCGACTTGTCCAAGGATTTTCAAATGGCTATCGAAAGCGATTATAAAGAGCTCCTCTATCAAATATTCAAACGCCATATCGCTCGATTTTACGATGAGATTATTCCGTTTCCAGACTGGACAGGCGCGAGACGAAGCTATTGGATTGACTTCATGAGTGCGGGCGTATTCGAAATTTGGGTAATGTGGTTTAAGAACGGGCAACAAGAAACCATTGAGGAAATCTCGGCTCTGATTCGATTATTTCATAAATAATCGACCGCTTGCGGCAAGTTTGACAGTGCTGACAAACCCTTATAAAAGTGCTAGCATGATAGCTAATATGTAGTGTAGGACAAGATTACGATGCAAGCATGGAGGGGAATAGGACGATGATTGAGAACCATCGCCTGAACGTCATCATGGAAGTTCAGCAGCAGATGCTGTTATCCAACTTTGATTTAAAGCTGTTTATGCAGACGATCTGTGATCGGATGTGCCTATTAACCGATGCCGACGGTTCCACGATTGAGATGTTGGCTGGCGATGAGATGGTGTATGCCGCCGTCAGCGGCACTTTGCAGCCTCATTATGGCATTCGAATCAGTAAGAACGGCAGTTTGTCGGGGCTCTGCGTGACGGAGAAAACGATTCTTTATTCGCCGGATACGCAGCAGGACGACCGCGTCAACAAGGAAGCGACGATGAAAGTTGGCGCGCGGAGCATGGTTTGCGTCCCCCTATTCGAAACCAGCAACGCTGTTGGCGTCTTGAAAGTCATCTCCGGCCGACCTGATGCATTCACAGACCGGGATATCGAGACGTTGCAGTTATTGTCGCTCGCTCTGGGCTCAGAGTTAGGCAAACAAATCAACTACGACGAAAAAGTTCGGATACTGAACGATTACGAGCAATTATTGATTCAATTAAGATCCGAAATTCAAAGACGCGAGAAACTGGAGAGCGAGCTCATCCAATTGACGGAACGCGACATTCTGACGGGATTGTTGAATCGCAGAGGCTTTAGCGTTCGAATCCAAGACTGGATGAAACGCGCTGGCCGGGAAGAAGCCGTATTCGGGATGTTCTACCTCGACTTAAATAAATTCAAGCAATGCAACGACACTTATGGACATGAAGTCGGCGATCTCGTGCTTGTGGAATTCGCAAACCGCATTCAGAATGCGATTCGCG
Organism: Paenibacillus glycanilyticus; assembly: GCF_030161375.1. Lineage (GTDB taxonomy): Bacteria > Bacillota > Bacilli > Paenibacillales > Paenibacillaceae > Pristimantibacillus > Pristimantibacillus glycanilyticus_B. Next base: position 93,905 of record NZ_BSSQ01000016.1, on the reverse strand, counting down.
AATCCGGTCTGGTCGCTCGCGTTGGCGGCGATGAATTTGTGGTTGCGGCATGGTTGCAAGACGACTACGACTTGATGCGAATGGCCAACCAGCTGATCAAGCAATTGGAGTCGCCGATGTCGATCAAAGAACTCCATCTTCCGATGACGACTAGCGTCGGCTGTACGAAATGGGTGAAGGGCATGACCGAGCTTGATCTCATACGCGTGGCCGACCAATCGATGTATGTCGCCAAGTCGAACGGCACCAATCGAATTGCCGTAAATGGCGAACTCGTATAAAATCACCACGGGGGTGTCCCATAAGTCATGTAAATGACGATGGGACACTCCTTTGTTTGTATTTGGGCTAAACAGTAGCCTGCGCATAAAATGTTCTTCCGATCGCCATTGCTCAGGGATTCCTTCGAATCAACGAGGTATGGTTGGCATCCCTTCACAAAAGCGAACGCTGACGCTTCTCCAGAATCATTTAATGCTCCGTCTACCCTTAACCTGTTCATAAAAAGCTCAAACAAAAAGAAGCCGACCCTTGTTAAAATGGAGGTACCACCCAACCAACACGAACCGGAGTGTGTGTTTAGCCAAATAAAGAATAACCGGGGATTCCGCCGGTTCCTGCTTCGTGGCTTACCGAAAGCCACCCTAGAGGTCGGGTGGCTTTCGCTTGCCCATAATTTGCTGAAGAAAGCAGCAAAAGCAAAAATATCGCTACAAGGGTAACCCTCTTGCAGCGATATTTCATAAAAAACACTCTTTAATTGCTAATGCGAGCCGTCTTCACAGTGAGCGATCACCTTTTGGGACGGTCCCGTTCCGTTTGCCATGCTGTTGTTATTTCACGTCAAAACGATCCGCGTCCATGACTTTTACCCAAGCGGCGATAAAATCTCGCACAAACTTCTCCTTGTTGTCATCTTGCGCATACACTTCCGCTATAGCGCGAAGAATCGAATTTGAACTGAACACTAGGTCAAATCGCGATGCCGTATGCTTGACTTCACCCGTCTTGCGGTCTCGGCCTTCATATTGATTGAAGCCCGCCTCTTTCCACTCCAACCCCATATCAAGCAGGTTTATAAAAAAGTCGTTGGTCAGCGTACCGACGCGATCCGTAAATACGCCTAGCTTGGTGCCGCCATAGTTTGTGCCAAGGACGCGCATGCCGCCGAGAAGAACGGTCATTTCAGGGGCAGTTAGGCCAAGTAGCTGCGCTTTATCGACCAGCATTTCTTCCGGGCTTGTTGCGTACTTCTGCTTCTGATAGTTACGGAATCCATCCGACACCGGCTCCAGAACTTGAAAGCTATCCGCATCGGTTTGCTCCGCTGTTGCGTCGCCCCGACCGGGCGTAAAGGGAACCGTTACATCGAAACCGGCATCCTTTGCCGCTTTTTCGATAGCTGCACTTCCGCCCAATACGATTAAATCAGCAAGGCTAACTTTGTTGCCAAGCTGGCTTTGAATATTCTCGTATACGCCAAGCGCTTTCGCAAGCTGTTCCGGCTCGTTGGCTTCCCAGTCTTTTTGAGGAGCTAGACGAACTCGTGCGCCGTTGGCACCTCCGCGCATATCAGAGCCGCGATAGGAGCTTGCCGAAGCCCAGGCTGTTTTTACAAGCTCGCTTACGGTTAATCCGGAGCTTAGGATCTTCCCTTTCAGATCCGCGATTTCGCCTGCTGATAGTTCAGAATTCCCCTTAGGGATTGGATCTTGCCAGAGCAACTCCTCGCCTGGAACCTCTGGACCGAGGTATCTGACTTTAGGCCCCATGTCACGATGCAGCAGCTTGAACCAGGAACGAGCGAACGCATCCGCAAACTCGTCGGGATTCTCGTGGAAATGACGTGAGATCTTCTCGTACTCCGGGTCCGTGCGCAAGGCCATATCGGCTGTTGTCATCATCGTCAGAACACGGATAGAGGAATCTTCCGCGTCTGGAGCCATATGCTCTTCCGGCATATTGACCGGCGCCCATTGGTAAGCTCCCGCAGGACTTTTATTTAACTCCCACTCGTAGCCAAATAAAAGATCGAAGTAGCCGTTGTCCCATTGCGTCGGGTTGGTCGTCCAAGCCCCTTCGACGCCGCTGGAAATCGTGTCCCGGCCTTTTCCGCTTCCATGGGTGCTAAGCCAGCCTAAACCTTGCGTTTCAATCGTTGCGGCTTCCGGATCGTCGCCAACATGCGAAGGGTCTCCGGCACCATGCGCTTTGCCAAACGTATGGCCGCCGGCGATAAGGGCAACCGTCTCTACATCATTCATTCCCATACGTCCGAATGTATCGCGAATATCAAAGGCGCTTGCCAGCGGATCCGGTTTGCCGTCCGGGCCTTCCGGGTTGACGTAGATCAGACCCATCTGTACGGCGGCAAGCGGATTTTCAAGCTCACGGTCGCCCGAGTAACGGTTATTGGCTAACCATTCTTTTTCGGTGCCCCAATACACATCCTCTTCCGGATGCCAGATGTCCTCGCGTCCCGCACCAAAACCAAATGTTTTTAAGCCCATAGATTCCAGCGATACGTTGCCCGTTAATAGAAGCAGATCCGCCCACGAAATCTTGTTGCCATACTTTTGTTTGATTGGCCACAATAAACGGCGGGCTTTGTCCAAATTCACGTTATCCGGCCAACTGTTAAGCGGCGCAAAACGCTGCGATCCCGTTGCTCCGCCTCCGCGTCCGTCCGTTGCTCGATATGTACCCGCTGAATGCCAAGACATGCGGATAAACAGGGGCCCGTAATGGCCGTAATCTGCTGGCCACCAATCCTGGCTGTCCGTCATCAATGCGTGAAGATCTTTTTTCAGAGCCTCGTAATCCAGCTTCGTGAATTCTTCTCTATAATTGAAGTCTTCACCCATTGGATTGGATTTGCGGTCATGCTGGCGAAGAATGTCCAAGTTTAACTGATTGGGCCACCAGTCTTTGTTGGTCGTATGTCCAAGACCCGGCTCCGTCGTAATGGCACTATCTTTGTGATGGGTTACCGGACATTGTCCTGCGGCAGCCGTATGTTCTTTTTGATCCTGGGGTTTATTCGTTTCCAAAATTACAATCTCCTTCCTGCTTTGCAACATTCAGTCCATATTATAAACTTTCCATTATTTTATTATCCGCGAATAATAAGACTCCGAATTTCGAGAAGAACGGCAAATAACCCCTCGTGCTCGAACACTTACGTTCAAGCCTAGGGGCTGTCCGTTTATAAGTGATTATTGCTTGAATTCCGTAGGCGTCAGGCCGGTCTCCTCTTTAAAATTGCGGGAAAAATAATGAACACTGGCATAGCCAAGGCGTTCTGCGATCAATTCCATCTTCTCGCCGCTCAGCAAATAGTATTTCGCTTTACGGATCCGTTCATTGATGAGATATTGCTTTGGACTATCGCCGGTGCATTTGCGAAATAGCGAGGAGAAATAGTTGACGTGATAGCCGCATAGCGCCGCGAGTTCGTTCACGGTCCAGTTCTTCTCCGGCTCTTTATTGATCGCTTGGAGGGCCGGATCAATCTTGTCTTGATCCGGAGACCTCGGCCGCTTCGACAGCTGATTGCGAACCAAGGTGGTAATCAGCTCCGTCATTAATGAACGCAGCACAATGCGATAACCCGGCTGCTCGTTCAAGTATTCTTGTACGATGCGCATCAAGATCGGCTTAATGCCCGGAATGGTAAAGAAAGGCGGCAACTCCAGCAGCTCTTTATTAGGGAGCTCAAGCTTGTAACTGGGACGGATGCTGGCCTCAAGCCTCTCCTCGCTGCACGCTTCAATAGAGAATGCCGGATGAACGGGCTCTGGCGACAAATGCCGGTATGCAAAATGGATGCCGATGAAGATAACGCCCGTTCGCGTGATAATTCGATGCGGACAATGGGGTCCATACAACGCGATGTCTCCTGCTGCTAGCTTATATTGCTCCTGGCCGATGCTTATTTCGGCCTCGCCCGATAGTAGAAAAAATAGCTGATAGTCCGGGATGATACGCGGTCCCCATTGCTCGGCGGCGGGCACTTCGGCCTGGCTCGCAAAGTTAACCGTTGGCTGCAGATCATCGATCTCGCCCAGAACGATATCTGTACGGGAATGCGGCGGGTCTTGGAACATATGGCACAATCACCTCCATGCGGGAATGATCCATCATATTTGAAAAGTGCAAAGACCTGTTTCGTATCTGTAAATACACCGCTTACAAACTGCGGTAAGCTTAGCTCATCAAGTAATCAAGCAAGTTCAAATTCATCCAAATCATTCAAAGAGGAGTTGTATCTATGTTAAGTCAAGCACAAATCGCGGAGTTTGAAAACAACGGTTTTTTAAAAGGCGGGGTCGTGCTGAGCGAGGCCGAGGTAGAGGAGCTTCGCGAAGAGCTCGACAAGGTGATGAACGGCGAGTCCGTCAATAAACCTACCTTGAATCGCAACATGCTGGATTCGGATTCCCCGTACGACAATATGAAAATGACGACGAGCGAGAGCGTCGTCCAGATCGTTAATATCTGGCTTGCCAGCGACCGCTTCCTTAAGCATGCCGCGCATCAGGTCATTTGCGAAGAAGTTGCCCAGCTGTGCCATTCCGACTCACTCCGCATCTGGCATGACCAAATACAATATAAGCCGCCGATTACGGGCGGGCCTACGAACTGGCACCAAGATCACCCGCTATGGCCGATTATCCAGCCTGCCGACCTTGTCAGCGCATGGGTGGCGCTTGACGACGCCGTTATTGAGAACGGCTGCATGTGGATGGTGCCGGGCAGCCACAAATGGGGCAATCACCAGCGTTACCTCTCGAACACGCCGGACTTCATGCCGTTCCATAAACAACCGGAGATGCTGCCAAATAACGCGGCAGTTAATGCCGTGCCGTTCGAGATCAAGAAGGGTCAAGTCGGCTACCACCACTGCCTGACTTGGCACGGCAGCCCGCATAACCGCTCCGAGATGAAGCGCCGCGCCATCGCCGTGCATTACATGCCGGGCCACACCCGATACGAGCCTGTAGGCGAGCACGTCATGCTCTCCTACGTCGACGTGAAGCCGGGCGAGCTGCTCGTGGGCGATCATTTTCCAGAGGTGTACCGGAAACAAGGGGTTCAGGTTTAACGATTGTGCAAGAAGAAGCCGCGCGGACTGCGCGGCTTCTTCTTTTGTGGCGCAAGCTTGCCGTCTCATCTGTTATTTTGAACAAGCATACTGTTAAAGAGCCAGCGAAAGTTCCATCTGAAATACTGGGGTAAATGCCAATCCTCATAGCCTTCTAGTACCCCTTGTTCCAACCAGCAAGACTCTGCTTGCCCGCTTGTTGCAGCTCTAGAAACATAAGCGATCGTGCTCTCCAAGAAACGCATAACATCCGTGATTCGATCTGAATTTGACACATCTCCATGTCCCGGAACGATAGTATCGATTTTGAGGTCTTTTTGAATGCGTTTAAGGATTCGTATCCAGGCGTATGGATTACCGTAAGGCATGACCGGGATCGTCTTATTTGTTATTAAATCGCCGGCGATCAAGGTTCTCTCCTCTGGAATATACACAACAGCATCACTTAAAGAATGGCCGCCTCCGTAAGAAAAAACCTCAATGGTTCGCTTTGTTCCTTGAATAACGAGTTTATCGTCAAACGTAATCGTGGGTACTACCCTGCAAAGAGAAGGGATGGCATCATATAGAGCTCGTTGAACAGAAAGATCGTAGTCGATTTCGGTTAGCATGTGGGGATCGCTTTGCTGCGAACGTAGCGCATTTAGGCTAGCTATTAATTTCCGAATGTTTTGTTGCATGAAATCAACATTCACTTCACCCATATCGGATAGCAAATCTCTTGTCCAAACGGTAGATATAAATTCGCTATTCCTAAATTCCTGATTGCCGTTAACATGATCTCCGTGAAAATGTGTATTCACTACATATTTAACCGGTTTATTTGTTAATTGTTCTGCGGTATGGCGTAATAAAGCACCTGATTGCGGCAAGTTGGTCGTATCCACTACAACCGTTAAATCGCCAAGATCAATAATGGCGGCATTCCCGAGCGAGCCGCTGCCCGGAACCGAAACAGCGCCCCAGACCCCTTCCGCCGCTTGTTGAATCGTGAAATATTTGTTGTTCATTGTTATACCCCATTCAAGTTTGTCATGACTTTAACTTACAAGTTAGAGTCAACTAGAAGTCAAGAGCTTTGAAAGGGCGAAGTTAGGGGCGAGTGCAAACATTGACTTTGAGTTAGCTGCAAGCTATATAATAGTTTTCAATATCCGCTAAAAGGAGTGGCATAAATCGGATGCTTACGATCAGTCAGGTATCAGAACAAACGGGATTAACTCCTTATACAATTCGTTATTATGAAAAAATCGGGGTGCTTCAAGAACCGCAGCGCAAAAATGGAGGAGCACGCATCTACGACGATAGTGAGGTTTCCTATATTCAATGCCTAAATAAACTTAAAAAATTGGGTTTATCACTGGAAGAGATTACGGAGTTTACCCGCGAGGGCTGCGTAATAGATAAAATTCAACACGGGGAAAAACTTTCTGCTGTTAAACCTACGCTGCATAAACGGATTGAAATCCTGGAGAATCATCTGAAGGGACTGGAAGCCAAGCGGCAAGAGATTGAAAGCCATATTTCTCTCGCGTTAGAGAAGCTTAACCTGTATCAAGAACTTATAGAGGAAAACATCGAGAAGTAAATAATTGACATTGATTCGATTATGTTGTAAAAATGTAGTAATTCATTTTATATAACTTTGCAATGATGAAGAGAGTACGCATAACGAATACTCCAGAGAGCTGATGGATGGTGCGAATCAGTGTAGGGATTATGCCGAAGTGGGCTTCTGAGCATCCAAACCGAAAGTTCATTGAGTAGGCTTTGGCGAAAGTCTCGTCGTTACAAGAGACGCGTATTCAAACATATGGCATGTTTCGATACGTTAAAGCGAGTCTGAATTTAAATTCGGGCTAATTAAGGTGGTACCACGGGGTCTTCTCGTCCTTTCAAGGATGAGAAGACCCCTTTTTTATTTTAAGGAGGGGTAACATGAATGACGAAATTGTATTAACCGGAATTAAGCCTACCGGTAAAGTCCATGTGGGGAATTACATCGCAGCAATAAAACCTGCACTACAGATCGCAAAAGATAGTAATTGTACCGCCCTTTACTTTATTGCTGACTACCACGGCTTAACATTCATTCAGAACAGCAATGAGTTTAACGAGCTCTCTTACGGTATTGCTGCAACGTGGTTAGCACTAGGACTTGACCCGGAAAGGGTAGTCTTTTATAGACAATCGGATGTACCGGAGATATTCGAGTTAAGCTGGATCCTATCATGTCTGACTTCCAAGGGTTTAATGAATCGTGCCCATGCTTATAAGTCAGTTCTTGATAAAAACGAACAATTGGGCGTGGATATGGATACCGGCGTTAATATGGGCTTATTCACGTACCCTATTCTGATGGCAGCGGACATTCTACTGTTTCAAACCGACAAAGTGCCCGTTGGCAAAGACCAAATACAGCATGTTGAGATTGCAAGAGACATTGCAGAAGGATTCAACAGAAATTATGGGGAAACCTTCAAGCTGCCTAACTATATCGTTGATGATAATACGGCTGTAATTCCTGGTCTCGATGGCAGAAAAATGAGTAAAAGTTATAGTAATACGATACCGCTTTTCGAATCGGCCGATGACCTTAGGAAGCTTATAAGTAAAATCAAAACAGACTCTACCCCTCCTCATGAACCTAAAAACCCTGATACGTCTAATATCTTCTTACTGTATAAAGAATTTGCGACACCTGGACAAGTGCAAGATTTAAGAGATAAATTTCTGAATGGTATTAGTTGGGGAGAAGCAAAGCAGGAGCTGTTTCAGGTCGTAAATGCATTTCTGGAAGAACCACGTCGCAAATATAATGACTTGATGGCATCACCAGATAAAATTGACATGATCCTAGATGAAGGAGCCAAGAAGGCAAGGGCCATGGCTGCGCCTTTACTTGAGGAGGTCAAACGTAAAATTGGGCGTTATAAATGCTGACAACAAAAATTGCGCTAACCCATCCCAAAGGTTAACGAAAAGAATTTCGCTATTTAGGAAACCATCTTCCTTAACCTAGGTGGTTTCGGCCCATTTGCTCCATCTTATTTACTTTTTGCATGAGTAGCGGAAAAGCATTTCCGTATTAGGAAATAAAATTCCTAATACGGATGAATGCATGCAAAGAGGTGTAGCATTAGCTGATATAAGGAAATATGAGCAGGATATAAGGAAAAATATTTCGCAACAACTAGAATGAGCTATTCCATCTTCTCAACTTCTCACTGCTCAGCAGTTTCCTTCGACGGATGCGCCGCGCGCCAAGCGTCAAGTTGCTTTTGCACCTCGGCCCGCACCTCGTCGATGCCTGCCTGCCGAAGCTCTTGATTAAACTTCGGCAGCACCGAAGCGACGTCCACGCTACCCGTCATCAGGCTGGGAAAGTATTTCTCCCACACCATTTGGATGTTCTGCATCTGTATGGGCATCCGGGACAAGTCCGGGGTGAAACCAAGCGTGCTCGATACAACCGCCTCCTTGTTGCCGGCGCGGAATTGATTCCATTTGTCCAAGGGGTCCGGGTATTCTCCGCCCATGGTCTTCAAGATGAACCAATTGCCCTGCGTATACTGCACCCCTCCATAGCTTGGCTGCGCGTCCGGGATCGGATTGCCGTTCTTGTCCTTCGACGGAATGGGCACCACCTGGCCGTTATTATCCAACGAGTAGTGTACGCCTTCGATTCCGAAATTGAACAGATTGCGCACCTCGGGATCCGTGTTCAGCAGATTGAGAAACTTGACGGCCTCGACGGGATGCTTCGTTTCCGCGCTGACGGCCATGACCCCGCCCCGAATGGATTCCGTCGTGATGAGCGCAGGTGTTACGGGGTATGCCACCAGCTTGTAACCGCGGTCTTTGCTCCAACTATTCTCCGAGAGAGGCCCTCCCCCCGCGGCTTTCCAGAATACCAACGCGCCCGGCTTCAATCCTTCGGTTTCCCGCATGGCCGCGTCTTCATTGATATAGCCTTCCACATAGTAGTGGCGAAGAAGGTCCAGTACTTTCCGGGCTTCGCCCGTTTCGAATATATTCACAATCGGAGAATCAGGATCCAGAACATTCCTCATAAGAGGAAGCGTCTTTAGCGATACGTATTCGTAGCCGTCCAAGGCAAAAAAGTTTTGAGATTCTTTATCGAGTTCCATCGGCAAGTAACCCGGTTCCTTCTCCTTGATCATCCGTAACAGCGGCTCGAGCGAAGCGAGCGTTGTGTACTTCGAGATGTCGATACCGTACTTCTTCACTAACGCATCCGGGTACATCCACTGGTCGCGCACGGCTAGTTCTTTATTGGTCGGCACGCCGTAGATGCCGCCGTCATCCATTCGCACGCCTTGCCAGAAAATAGGGTCGATGGCATCGTACATATCCTTCCCCTCTTTGGACAGGTAGTCGTTCAGCCTCAGCCACGCGCCGCGCTGCGCGTAGGTTGCGTACTCCGGCGCAAAAGCAATGTCAAAAGGGGTTCCTGCCGACACTAGGGTATTCAGACGGTCTTCGTACTCTTGCCAACCCACTTTGATATACGTAATGGTAACGCCGATTTTCTTGACCAGGATCTCGTTGATCTTGTCGTTGACCATCTTAAGATCCTTGTCCGGATCACCAATCGTGTAATAGATCAAATTTACCGTATTGCCCGTCACAGCGGCATTCTCTTCATTGCCGGATGCAGAGAAACAGCCGGATATAGGCAGCATCAGCATGGTGACGAGCGCAAAGGATGCAACGAGACGACTCAACTTCCGTTGTTCCCGCATAGCGACGTTATTCCTTCTTCCGCAAATCTGAAGGAGATTTGCCGAAATAAGCTTGGAAATGAGAATAGAAATAGTTCAGGTTGGGATAGCCGACCGAAAGCGCAACGCTGACAATCTTCTCGTCCGTGCACTGGATGCGCTCCTGGGCGCGAAGCATTCGGTAAGCCATTAGATACTCCGAGAACTTCTTCCTCGTCTCCTTCAGGAATAGCTGCCCGAGGTACGTTCCGTTCATGCGGAAACGTTCCGCCACTGATTTCAGGCTAAGGTTCTGGGCATATTCCGCTTTGACGATTAACAAAATGCGATTGGTCAGCTTGGACAGGCTATCATAACGCACGCCGAGTACCGGGTCCATATCCAGGTCGCTGTGTACCGCATCTGCCAGCTTGCCGTTCAGATCTTCTACGATAATCTTCTCGACCAGCTGCTGCAGCTTCGTACGGTCGACGGGTTTGAGCAGGTAGTCCTTCGCCCCGCAGCGAATCGCCTCCAGCGCATATTGGAATTCGCCATAGCCGCTCATAATAATATATTTCGAGGGAAGGCGCAGTTCGTTAAGCCTGTGGATGGCGTCATAGCCGCGCTGCTTGCCGATGCATACATCGAAAATCGCTAAATCCGGCAAAATCTCAACTGCTTTCGAGATCGCACCTTCATACGTTTCGCTCGTCTCGATGCGGCCAAAACCATATTTCTCCCAATCCAGCGTTCGCTTCATTCCTTCCAAAATCTGCGGCTCGTCATCTACGATCAGCAGCTTGTACATCGTCAGTCGCCTCCTTGGATAGGATTACGGTTATTTTAACGCCAGCTTCCTCGTTATTGTCGATTCTCATAGAGAAACCTTTCCCATAGAAAAAGCGCAACCGGGTATAAACGTTACGCAGGCCAATGCTGTCAACCGAAGCGTCATCGCCTCTGGAGAGCTTTTGCCTGATTTCAGCCAATTGCTCTTCGGAAATCCAATTTCCGTTGTCCACAATCTCCAGCACGAAGCGCCCCGCTTCCTCCCAGCCGTTAACAAGGAGAAGGTTAAACTCGCTTTCCGGATGAAAGCCGTGAATGAAGAAGTTCTCTGCCAGTGGCTGCAGCCAGAATTTGACCGTAGGCAAGGAAAGTAAAGCCGTGTCCACATTAAACTGATAGAAGAAGCGGTCCGGATATTTGAATTCCATAATTTTTAAATATTTTTGCAGCAAGTTTAGTTCACTGCCAAGCGGAATGATATTCTCGTTTTTCACGATATCGCGGTACAGTGCTCCCAAGGTAGCGATAGCGTCGGAAGTATGATCGGCGCTGTGCACCAACGCAGAGGAACGAATAACCTCAAGCGTATTGTACAAAAAATGAGGATTGATTTGATGCTGAAGCGCCTTCATCTCGGTTTCTTGCTGCTTGAGCTTGAGCAAATAATTGGTGCGGATATGACGGTCGAGCTGACGGATCATATCGTCCAATTCCCGGGCGATCATGCCGTATTCGTTCCTTCGGTAACGGGCTGGGTTAACCGGCGTGAAATCCGCCGTCTTCACGCGTCCGATGGAAGCGATAATCCGCCGCAGGAAGTTCGCGTCCTCGCGCAGATTGTAAACGATAAGCAGCAGGACGCAGATCATTGCGGCCAAGACGATAAGAAACACGATAAGCAGCACATTCGCTTTTTGACGGATGAGCGATGCCAGATCCACGGTGCTGACGAACCGATAATCGAATTCGTTGGAATGGAACGTCACGAAATACGTGCGGTCCATGAATCCCGTCGATAGGAAGCCATGCGTGCGGCCATCCGCCATAATCCGGCGAATCAGCTCCTCCGAGCCGCGGCCGTTACCGGCGATCAAATACACGTCTCCGGAATCGCTGACAGCGGCAGCTTCATCCACATGGTAATTTTGCACCGTCTTAAATATACGGTCGCTGCTGACCAGGAATCGGAATTCGCCGATCTGACGGGAGATTTGGTTCGGATCCGAAAGCTTCTTGTGATAGACGAATCCCCTCTGGATCGTCTCGCGGAACGTTTCATCCGAGTTCGGCAGACGGAATTGATAACTCGTATTGCCGTTATTGTCGAAGCTCACCACGTTGCCCTCTTGCTCGGTATGCAAGCTGATTTGCGTGATGTCTCCCTTGCCCCCGTTGCTTAAGAACGATTTCATATCGTCGGGAAAAGAAACAAGCGGCCGGTTATACTGGCTGCCCTGCAATCTGCTCGTCAGATAGCCCTCCGCGTTATTGCCCAAGAAACTGCGAATGTCGGACACAAGCCCGCTGTTGGAATAGACTCGCTGCATAAACGCTTCGATACGGTCGGAATCGTACTGAAGGCTGTTTTCCACCCGAGAGAACGCTCCGGATGCCTCGTTTCTGGAGTTTCCCACCCATTGGTCCAGCAGAATCGCGCAGGTGAGCGCGCCAAGCGCGAGGCCAATGGACACTACGAATACCGCATATGCAATAAACTTGCCGCGATAGATCTTGATCTGCATAAATGAACGCATGCGGCGTCTCCTTTGCAATAGGCTTTTGCCCTTCCCTACTGCTCAAACATATAACGCGGTTATCGATAAAGGCAATCTTAAATTTCATGTGCCAGAAAACCCGAACGGCGATTTCCGTTCGGGTTTTCCGGATGTTAATAGATAGACAAAGCTTATTTGAAATACGTATCCACTTGCTCTTGGGCGGCCTTCGTAATCGCATCCATGCCGGCAGCCTTCAATTCCGAGACGATCTTCGGTACCATCTTCTCCGGATCGGAAGCGCCCGTCATCAGCTCATACCGGTATTTATCCCATACCGCTTTCGTATTGGCCACTTCGGTGCTCAGCTTGCTGATGTCCAGCGCAAAGCCCAAGTTTGTCGAGGAAGTCGCTTGGTCGTTCAGCTTGCGTACTTGATCCCATTGATCTACCGGTGCGCCTTTCGTTACGGCGAGGTTGAAGAACGTCCCTTGCGTATAAGCGGCCAGCGGCCATGTATCCGATTTGCGCTCAACCACTTTCTCGCCGTCCACGTTATCATAATCGACGCCCAGCTCGCCGAAGGCCAGCATATTGCGCAGTTTCGAATCCGTATTGACGAGCTGTAAATATTTCAACGCTTCATTCTTATATTTCGAATTCGCCGAGATGGCGTTCAGGGAGCCTTGGATCGTGCTTGTCGTATAGATCGGGCCAAAGATCTGGAACATGTCGTATTTCTCGACACCCTCCGTAATCTGCCAGCCTGCCTCCGCACCCGGGAATGCCTGCGCCGCGAAGAACGGACGGGCTTTGTCTGCCTCCGTCTTTGTTGGTGCGTCCGGATTGATAATGCCGTCTTGGTACCATTGGTGCAGCTGCTTGAGTCCGTCCATAACATCCGGCTGTTCCAGCACGGAGACGACCTTGCGCGAAGCGTCGTCGACTTTCACGCCGATCGGCGGAAGACCTAGCGTCATATCGTCGTAGCCGTTGAAAAATCCGTTAAATCCGTCGCCTTGCGTGAGCGACAGCGGGTAGAAGCTTTTGCCTTCGCCTGCCTTCATGTCGCGGAACGGTTTGTCGAGATCCTTCAATGTCTTGATGCTAGCCGTGTCGATGCCGTATTTCTGCACGTACTTATCGTCGAACACCCAGTACTGGGTTAAAGACGAGTCTTTGTACGTCGGCACGGAGTAGATCTTCCCTCCGATCTTCGTTCCGTCCCACACATTCTGAGGAATAAGCTTGAAGAGATCCGGCGTTTCGCTTTGCACCAAGTCGGTCAGATCGGCGAACGCGCCCAAGGTTACTTGCTGGCTATACTTGGAGTTGTTCGTAAACATGATGTCGAACGGTTCGCCGGTATTTACGATCGTATTGATCTTTGTATCCCAGTCGCCCCAGCTTGCTACCTTAATATCAATCTTCACGCCGATCTTCTCGGCCGTGTATTCGTTCATTGCGGCGATCGCTTTATCGAAGTTAGCGGGAGTCTGTCCGCCGATCGTCCACCATACCAGCGTAGGCACATCGCCCGAATTAGCGGGCTTGCTTGTTTCCGTCTGCGTGCTTTCTGTAGCGTTGGCGTTCGAAGGCGTGCTGTTCTTTGAATCGGAATTCGAATTCGAGTTGCCGCAGCCCGCAAGAGCCGTTGTCAGTAGCGCTACGGCACTTAACGCGAGCCATTTTTTCTTCGTCCTATTCATTTACATTTCCTCCCTTTAATTGCTTTCTTTAATTGCTTTCTTTATTCCCGCCGTCTACATGGCGCGGCGGATATCATAAACCGGACGGTTGCCGGCTTATTTCGAATTAACCTTTCACGGCGCCTACCGTTAGTCCCGAAATAAAATATTTCTGGAAGAACGGGTAAGCAACGGCTACGGGAACGATAATGACCATGGCCACCGCCATACGCGCCGATTCCTTAGGCATGGTTGCGACAAGCTCCGCATAACTGATGCCCATGCTGGAAGCATTTTTCGCCAGGGCATCCACGTTGGTCATCAAGCTGTTCAAGAGCGCCTGCAGCGAGTACAAGCTTTGGTTGTCGATGTACAGCATCGATTGGAACCAGTCGTTCCAATAAGCGAAGCAGAGGAAAAGACCAATAGTCGCCAGAACCGGCAGCGAGATCGGCAGCACGATCGAGAAGTAGATGCGCAATTGGCTCGAGCCGTCGATTTCGGCGGATTCGATCAGCGCGTCGGGAATCGTGCTTCGGAAGAACGTTTTGCAAATGATAACGTTGAACGAGGAGACGGCCAGCGGCAAAATAAGCGACCACACCGTATCTTTGAGGCCCAGCAAATTCGAATTGATATAGTAGCTGGATACTAACCCTCCGTTGAACACCATCGGGATAAATACGATCCAGGTCAGTAGCCCTTTCAGCTTGTAATTCGGCCGGGACAGGACGTAACCCATCGACGTAGTAAGCATGACGCCCAGCACGGTACCGAGGGCGGTAACAAGCACGGAGATGCCAAGCGCTTTCGTAATCATCGTCCCTTGCTCCGCAATATAGCGATAAGCATCACCGGAGAAAGCCGTCGGGAAGAGATGATACCCGCTCTCCCGAATCGAATCCTCGCTGGTCAGCGATATGGACAGCACCACAAGGACAGGTATAAGGCAAATCAGCGCCAATACGATAAAAATCAGATGGAAAACTACGTTTGTGCCGGTTCGAACCCGGTTGAACTTGTCCAGACCCGAGTTGAATTTTGCTCCTGATGACATTTCCCGCTTCCCCCTTTACATCATTGCGCTCTCTCGGTCTACGACACGGACGACCCAGTTGGCAATTAGAATGGTGACGCAACCAAGCACGGATTGTAAGAATGCAGAGGCCGATGCCATGCCTAACGTAGCGGACTTGAGCTGCTTATACACGAGAACGTCAATCGTCGTCGCTACATTAAACAACGAGTTGGAATCCCTCGGCACTTGGAAGAACAAGCCGAAGTCGGTGTAGAAGATGCGGCCTACAGCCAGGATGAACATCATGACGATGACTAGTTTCATGAGCGGCAGCGTAATAAAGCGCGCTTGCTGCCACTTGGACGCGCCGTCGATGACGGCAGCCTCGTAATACGTGCTGTCAATGCCGGCGATGGTTGCCAAGTAGACAACCATGCCATAACCAAGTCCCTTCCATACGTTCATAAATACCAGGAAGTACGGCCAATATTTCGGCTCCATATACCAGTTCACCGGGTCATTGCCGAGAACATTCAGGAATTGATTGGCGATCCCTTTATCGAAGCTTAGAAACGCCCACACAATGGCGGAAACCACGACCCAAGAGAGAAAGTACGGCAAGAACATTAACGTTTGATAGATTTTACCGGCCTTGCCGCTATGCAGTTGACCGATCATTAGCGCTAACGTAACGGGGACCGCAATGCTCAGCACAATAAAAATCAGATTGTAGCCCAGGGTATTGCGGATTACGACCCAAGCGTCGTTCGACTTGAACAGGAATTCGAAGTTTTTGAAGCCGGTCCAATCGCTGTTGATGACGTTGCTCAGAAAACCGCCGTGGATCTTGAAATCTTTGAAGGCAATAATAAGGCCGAACATTGGCAAGAAACAAAACAAGATGTACCAAATAGTCGTTGGCAGAGCCAGAAACGTCAGTTCGGTATCCTGCGTGCGCCAGCGTGTTCGCAATCGTCTTTGTCCGCTCTTCTTGTCCATGTTCGTCACTCCTTGCTTGTGTTTATGTTCAGCCTATACGCGCTTCCCGCACTGCGTAAGCGCATTCATAAGTGCGTGCTGATCCATCTCTTTAATGTAATTTTATAGAAAATCTCCTGCCCAGTTCTAGACTAAAAACATGAGACCGCAGTCAACAAACGTTAGATTTTGGAAAGGATGTTGATTTTCAACCATAAAGGTCGTTTGTAATAGATAAAGGGGCTTTCCATTATCGGAAAGCCCCTTCACTACGTCATCCAAGCGATTCTCGTTACAAGGTGATCGGAACGTTACCTGTAAACGAGCCGCCGCCGTTGTTGATTATCGCGTCTTCTATATTAAAGATTGAACCGTTGTTCGTGATCATGCCGGCGTTCGTAATCGTACCGAAGTTCGAGATGACGCCGGTGACTGAGTTTGCGATTGTGCCGTTACTCATGATCGTACCGGAGTTAGAGATGCTGTTGTTGTTCGTGATCGTACCGTTGTTTGTGATGTAGCCCGTACTTTCATAACCTGTAATTGTGCCGTTATTAATAACAGTCGCCGAGCTTGGAATATGGAATGTACCGTCAACGACCAACGATGCTGCCGTAGCCAGCGTAACCGTACCGTTCACATTCAGCGCGGCATCCGCCAAAATGTCCCAAGTGTAGCCTTCGTCTAACGTTGTATCCGTCACGTTCAGCGTTGCTCCTGCCAAGACCTCAATATTGCCGTCCACCGTAGAGTCGCTTATATTCAGCGTCGAACCTTCCGCAATGGTCAAGGTATGGTCATTCAACGTCATATCACTCATATTCAAGGTGACGTCTTCCGGAATTGTCCAATCATCCGTCAGCGCAGCACCGCTTATGGATACCTCTGTTGAAGATGCGACAGTGACCGTCGCCGAGGTTAAATCTAATGCCTGAGCGCTGGTAATCCATTCAGGAAGAGGCCCGGAAATTGGATCGGCAGCCTGCACATTATTCGTTGCTGTGCTGAGTACCATACCGAGGCCTTCATTGGCACCGTACGCCCAAACTTGCAGCTTCTTCCCTACGTCGGCTGCCGCAACCGTATAACTCGCTGTTGTTTTCCCTATGCCTGTAGCTGACACATACCGGTTGCTTCCGGCTATATCTTCTACCATCCATTCATAAGTCACGCGATCGCCTGCCGTCTTCCCATCGGCCATCGTTGCAGTAGCTGTAAGGATATCGCCGACTTGAGGTGACGTGTGGTCAATCGTTACCCCGGTAATCTCATCAGCATCTGCCCACTGTGCCGTGTAGGTAACCGCCTGAGCGGGCATTGTTTCTGGCATTGGAGACAGCGAAGACGACCAACCCGTGAATATATATCCCGATTTTGTTACTTGTGGCTTAGGTATGTTGGATATAGATGCTCCATACGCCACATTTACCGTACTGCCGCCTGTGCCGCCATTGGCGTCGAACGTCACCTTGTAGGTGTCACGCTTATAGTACAACTTAAGGACCGTTGTGCCGCCAGCCACTATTTTGCCGGATAGAACGGTACCCGCAATCGTCTTGTCAAAGCTAAACCCCTCATAGCTCTTAGGCGTTGCCGTGCTCGCGGTTGTATCTGTTACACCGACATAAGATTCCGTATCCACGACGGTGTAAGTATTCGCGTTAATATCCTGCTGCAAGTGTACGACTGCGTAAGGAGTATCCGTTCTAGGTGTCCACAGTGCGGTGTACGTGCCCCCGCCACTTGGCATTTTGCTCGGAATAGATGGCGACCATCCAACGAACTTATACCCGGGTCTTGTCAGCAGCGGTACCAGATTAGAGATGTCTTTGTCTACTGGGGCGGTCACTTTACTCATGTTGTTCGCCACAGAATATCCCCAGTTGAAGTATATTGTGGAACTAAAAGGGTTGTAATACAGCCTAACAATCGTTGAGCCGTCTCCCTTGATCACATCTCTTACGGGAGATGCTATATTGCCGATGCCTGCAGCATAATCGTTGGCCTCGTAATAAATTCCCGCGCCTGTTGTTCCCGTCTTGTACTCTGTTGACTTAAGAACGGCATTCCCCGTGTCAGGGTCAATCAGATAACGGAGAACCGTATACGGCGTGTTCTTATTCGCTATCCAATGCGCATACAGGCGGATATCCTCCGCAGGCATTTTACTTGGAATCGTATACTTGGTCCCATAAGAAGCATCTGTATACCAACCGTCAAAGGTGTATCCTAGGTAGGTTGGCGTTGCCGGAGCCTTAATGGTTGCGTTATAAGGCGCCGAGATAACTAGACTGCTTCCATCGTTCTGCGGATCCAGCAGGATCGTAATGTTGCCTGATTTGGCGGACCAGGTCAGTGGGATCGTGCGCTTAATTGGCGTAGTGGTGAACGCTAGAGGCGCATTTTTCCATGTGATGACCAAATTCCCCGTACTCCCTGCGATGGTCTTGTCGACCACTGAGATTGTCTTGGTGTTTGCATCAAACTTGAAATTCGAATTATCCACTTGAATATCGAAGTTGGAAGGGGGAAACGCCTTGCTATCCATATCTCCCGTCTTCAAATTCAGCACACTCATCGTGAAAAGATAGGATACTGGGAGAGACGTCAGGCTGCCTGCGAATGTTAAGCCAAGCGTATCATCCTGCAGATAGTCGAAATCAAAGACATTTTCGTATGCCCCCGCTGAGAAGAGCGGCCATTCATTGTCATAGATCGGCACCTCGGCTGAGAGCATTCCATCGCCCAATTGTGCGCCAAATGCGGATTCCAAGTAAATGCCAAGTTCCAAATACAGTGCGCCCAGAGACGTTGTTGCCTTATTGCCGGCTGTATTCTTTAATTCGTAGTAGAAATATCCCCTCAGATTCAAGTAAACGCCAGGCTCAACGGAGATGCCAATACTATCCCACTTGACGCTTCCAACCCCCGCCTTCAATTCTACGTTAACCCCCGCTCGTAATCCGAGCGTACCTAGGACATAAAATTTAAACTGGTAATCCCCATCGCCAGGCAAACTTACGGTGTTGCTGCTGCCTGTGATACTAAAAATGCGCACGGTAGCCAAATAGCGCTTGGCACTCTTGTAATTGAAATCAATGCCCACCGTCAGATTTACGTTGGCACTAACAACGAAGTCAACCGAGAAATTGACCTCAACGATACCAATACACACTCTTACGCTTTTATCGACGAGGTTTTTGTTGATTAGCGGAACCCATTCCGTCTCGTCCTGCAGCATACTTTGGTACTTATCCCTCAGTGTCTTCGCGTCTACTCCGGTATCTTCTACACCTGCGATCAGCGCTTTGAGCTCTGTCGCGATGTTCTCTACTTGCCCTAATGCCCCATTATTCTCGGCTTTATCCCAGTCCGCTAACGCAGCCTCCAACTGCTCCGCATCGACGGTGGCGATCTCGGCCGTAATGTTGATCCCGGTATACGTATAGGCGTCTAGGTTAGCGGTGATGATGTAATCATCCAATATCGGGAAAATCCAATACCAATGCCACTGAGTATCCCCATTGACACCAAGATCAAAGTACATTTCTTCGACAAAGGTGCTGGTCAGATGGATGACAATGTCACTCTTGTTGTTAATAGGAATGACAATATCGGCACCCACTTGGAGTGAGACACTTACACCGGAGGTATGTCCGGAGATGTGCTTCAACGTAGTGGTAACGGAAGGTACGACCGTCAGATTCTTCACATCTACTTTGGAAGCAGCGCTTGTTGCAGCCATTGGCGCAAGCCTACTGTACTGCTGCTTGAAACTGTCGGTGTGCAGCGCCAAATCAGACAAATAATCGGCGGCCTCATCGACGAATCCGCTGGCTACCGCTTGCTGCTTGACTTGCCCTTCCAGCGCCGCGACATCCTCATCGGACAGTAACTGATCGCCATCAAGCGCTTGCTGCTGATAGACATTTAGAGCGCTCGTGACTTGATCCAGAGTGGCATCGGTGTACGCAATAATATCCATTTCCGCGTCATGCGTGATCGACGTGATAAGACCATATCCCGCCGAAGTGCCTTCTCCACCGAATTCACCATCGTAGAAGGCGATAAAGTCGCCGGCATTAACCACCGTGAGTTCATTCAAACCCATTGGCGCATACTGGCTGTTACTATAGTTCATCGCAGAATGCTCTACCGTGATGGATTGGTTGGTTGTATCCCCATCCGTGTCCGCCGCCACACTCACAGGCAGAACATCCGGTTTGTTCAGTACTTTCTTGGAATCCGCATGGGTATAGGCGTAGGTGCTGCCATTGATCGATGGGATTGCTGAGATCCGCACATAAGCAACATCGCCGTTATCCGCATCGCTTGTCTCCGCAGTACGCAGATCAGGGCGAACCCCTTCATAGATAGCGACGGTATCGCCAACTTGAATCTCTGTTTCCCCGGTATAGTCGAATGTCCCGTTGGTCGCATTCGCTTCATTTAGCTTTGCTCCGCTATCCCCTACCCCTGTCGTAATTACCGGAATCGAAGGGGAGTCAACATCCGCGCCGTCCAGCATCATATTCGATACATCTTCGAATGAAAGATAGATCATATCCGGATTGAGCGGTACATTCAGGACCGCTTGTTTAGCAATGCTAAACCCATAGATGGTGGTCGTAGCATCTTGACCCTGGAAAGAAAGGTTGGAATCGGTCAGCGTGATTTGATAGGTGTTGCCTTCCTCGAATTTGCCGTCTTGAGCCGCGGAAGCTACTCTGAAGCGACCATTCGAACCAGTGACGATAATACCCGCAAACGCGGGGTTTGCCGAGGATTCGAACAACATACCCGCTTTCACTTGCGCAGCCGTCATCTTGCCTGTAGCATCGTTCACTTGAATAGAAAAGCTCGGTGCTTGATCCAACACCGTTACACTGGGAATACTCGCCACAGCCACATCGGGGCTTGAAATATAATTGGCAAAGAGCGTCATGTTGCCGGTAACGGAATCGTTATCCTTTACAGGCTGAGTAAGCCCGCTATCTTTGTACCAACCTTGAAAAATAAACCCTGCCTTTTGCGGTGCCGGAAGATTATTTAGCGGTGCACCCTGAGACAGCATAAGGTTATTCATAGCGCTGCCGCCGTTGGTTTCGAACGTAATGGTATAGCTGGTGGTGCCTGTCCCACTACCACTGCCACTGCCACTGCCACCAGAACCTGGGTTTGTTGTCGTTGTCGTTGAAGATGGTGTTGGCTCTGTTGGATCCGGGGTTGTTCCTGCCTTCACAACCTCGTTGCTACGCATGCTAAAAGTGGCAGCTTCGGCACGAGTCGCATGGGAGTGTGGATTGAAATTTCCGTTTGCATCCCCAGTAAGCAAGCCTGCCTGCCAAAGCTTGACGATCGCATCAACCGCCCATGGAGAAATGTCGGTTATATCGTTTGGTTTAGAGGTTAAGCTGGCATTCGTCTGATAAGGGATGTTATAGACATCGAAAAAACGCAAAGTCAGCGTTGCCATCTGTTCTCTTGTTAGCGTTGTATCCGGCGAGAACTTATGGTTGCCGGTTCCACCTGTAATACCTTTGTCAACGGCCCATTGCACATAAGGCATATACCAAGCATTTGACTTTACGTCTTCAAAGGTAGACGTTGTATATTGGCTTACATCAGCGCCTGCCATACGCCCAAGTACTGTTACATACATAGCGCGGGTCATTGTACCGTTAGGCGAGAAGCGATCATGATCTGTACCGCTGAATAGTCCATTCTGTTGTACGTATGTTACAGCGTTGTAGAACCAGTCCGATGATTTAACATCCTCAAACTGAAGCGGTTGTTGCTCATCAGAACCGTTTGCGGCAGAATCTAACGACAGTTCATGCCAATCAACTGTCGAAGGTGCATCGACAGTATTACGCTCAGCAGCAAAAATCTGAGTGGGTACTAACGATACGAGAATAGCGAACGTTAGTAATAAACTTAGTAACCTTTTATACACGATGTTTCCCCTCCAGCAGTTTGTCTACGCATGTCTACAAAAATAGCAATTTCGGAATATTTGGCTTCAGCCTATCAAAATCAGTCTAAACAAACCCTAAACAAATAGCGGTCTACGTAGAATTCTGTCGAAATAGGCAAAAAAAAGTGTCCCTTGGTCATCTTTCATGACCAAGGGACACTCCCTTCATAGCGAAAACATATTAATTTATATGCGAATTCGTCTCGCTAACTATGTAATAATCAACCAGTCTTTTGACCGATTCTTTCGGCTCAATCCCGAATTCAGTCCGAAGCATCTTCCTTAGCATCTCATACTGCTTCATCGCGGAAATACGGTCATCCGCCAACACCAGTACACTAATAAGCTGCTCATGAATGTCCTCATTCATCGGATCGTGCGCAAGCGCCTTCCGGAGCAGTTCTGCAGCGGCGTAGTACTGTCCCCGCTTCCCCTCACGTTCATGCAGGCGCAGCAACATGTCGACGAACTGTCGTTCCAGGCGAATCCGCGTCGGCTCTGCCCACGCGTAAGAGGTGCCCGCCATAAAGCCCTCTCCGTAACATTGAACCCATTGAGCGGCATAGTCACTTAGCGCAATGTCATCTATTTGCTTTCCAACGGCCAGTAAGCGATCCCACTCATCCAGATCGCAGTCCAATCGGCTCGTATCGATACAGTAACCGCCTTCCACATGCTGAACGATGCCGTCTAGCCCGATTTGGCTTAGACCTTTTCGCAAATAGTAAGTCGTTGTATTAAACTGAGCCCCCGCCCGGTCAACCTCCACTTCACCCCACAACGAATCGAGGATTCGATCCCTGCTCACCGTCTCGTTGCGATGGTAAATTAAAAATGCCATCAACTCTTCGGTTTTGGATGTCCGCCACTTGATCGCATCCCCATTCTCGGTCTCTATGCGCAGCCGCCCGAAACATCGGATCTTGATTCGAGGGAGCGCATGATCAACATGGAACGCTTGTAGGATGAGACGCACATAACTTGATACATCCGTCGACGACTGCACATAGATAGACAGAAGCTCCGCCATTGCCGGGCCTTCGTCCACAAAGCTGCGAATGAACCCTTGCGGTTCAGCTAGACGCAGAACGTCAGCCAACTTCGCAAGCGCCGGCTTCATCTGATTGCCCCGGTATAATGCCATGCTTTGTAATAGCATAACGTGAATGCGGTCCCGTAGACGCTCTTCCTTGTTCAACAGATGATACAATCTTTCCGCAAGTGATAGCGCCGGTTCGAATTGCCCGCAGGCGGAAAGCACGCGAACAAGCGTCAATTGTTCCGACACTTTGTCCAGCGTTGCTTCGTCGGAGTGCGACAGTCCGCATTGCTGTAACCACCACCAAGCAGACTCCAAATCACCTTGCCGGACCGCCAAGCTCGCTTGTTCGGCTTCTATTTTGCGCATAAAAACATCATAATCAGGGGAGTCAATCTTCAGCTTCAGTTGTTCTAGCAGCGCCGCGGCTTCTCTTGGGTTTCCCTTGGCTTGATGAATTCTCGATGCAGCCACCGTGAGTTGATACCGATTGCGAGGAACCGGCGCGAAACCGTCCGCATGCATAATGCGGCCTAACCAGTCCTCCGCTTCCTCCAGACGGTTCCACTCGTACATAACCTTGGCATAGGAAGCATACATCGGTGTCGCATACGGATGGTTAACGCGGTCCCGCCAATACGTTATCATTCTGGTGAAAAATTGTACTGCACTTTGATATTCGTTAATGTAGCACAGGTGATCATCAAACTCTTCAACCGAATAATGCTTATTGTTGCCGCCTTGAATAAAGAAGCTTTGCTCGGGTGCTAACGTATCGCCGCGGATAAAATAATCGGCCGTGCCCGCAAGGTCTCTTCTCACAAAGGCAGCGGCACCGCAGAAATAATAGATGTCCCCCATCGTCAAGCGCCATGCGTCAGCATCCATATGATCCTTCATCGCTTCGACACGGATTCGAAGCCGTTCCGCTCGATCCGGAATGTTATGGAACTGCCGTACTCCGACCATTACGAGCAAATAAAAAAGCTCAACAAGCGGGCGGTTCGCTACATATTGCTCAGGCACTTGCATCACCCAACGGGCAACGACAATGTTCTTGCCTCCAATAAGTTCGTACAAATGCTCTTCAATCAGGCGAACGACATCTTCATACTGCCTTCCCGCCAAATAATGCTCCGCCGCTTCTACGATATACCTGTTGTGCTCGAGCCATTGCGCAGCACGCACATTGGCCTGAATCCACAGCTTGGGCTCTGTTCGAGCGAGCACCGACTGCAGGAAATCCGACAGCAGAGGATGATAGCGATACCAGATGCGCTCGCCGTCCAGCGGAATAGTGAATAACTGAAGCTGCTCCAGTTGTTCCAGCTGCTGCTGACCTCTCGATTGTCCCGTCACCGCCTCGCACAGAGCATGATTCATCTGGCTTAACACAGAAGTTTGCAGCAGAAAATCGTACATCTCCTCCGGAAGGTCATGAATGACTTCCTCCAGCAAGTAATCGGATATAGGCTGCTGATGGCCGCTGAATTGAAGGATTGATTCCGCCACATTGCTGCTCCGTTTCAGTGCAATTGCCGCGAGCCGCAAACCGCTAATCCAACCCTCTGTTTGGTTGTATAGAATATAAAGCTGCTCCGCCGACAGCTTCAATTCCGTCGTCTCTTGGAAGAAATCATGCGCTTCCTCCAGCCGAAACCGCAATTGCTCGGTTCTAATCCGCTGCATCTCGCCTTTCGCAAATAACCTTGCTGTCGGAAAGGGGAGGTCGTTACGGCTTGCGATATATACATGAATATGATTGGGGAGGTACTCAAGCAAGTAGCTCATCGATTTCTGGATGGCTGGCATCGTCGTAAGATGATAATCGTCAAACATGATGACCAGCTCGCTCGGCAGTTGATTCAGCTCGTTAAGCAGCGCCGTCATCGCCGGCTCCATTGATGATGAAGATGCGGAGGATCCTTCTGCTAGCAGTGGCCATACGGTCTGGCCAAAGCCGTCGACACGACTCTGAATCGAAGCAATGACAAGATTCCAGAAGGTGGTCCAATCGTCGTCCTGCTTACCCAGCGATACCCACGCAACAGACTTGCCGCTATGTTTGGCCCATTCGCTTAACGCCGTCGTTTTCCCATAGCCGGATGGAGCGAATAAGAATGTCAGCTTTGCATCCATACCCTCATCAAGCAGCCGAAGCAGTTCCGAGCGTTTAACCAGGGTATGCCGTTCATGAGGGATGTATATCTTTGTTGTGGCAATCATTAATGATCCTCCAAAATAGGACAGATAATGAGTAATTTAGTTAATTTAGTTGTAATTTCGACACCAATCCGTAAATTCCTCTGCTGTGTGCATTAGGCTGCACAACATTGGCGACTGTATCGGCACGCAACAAAAAAAGACACTGGGAATATCTCCGTCAGTGTCTTTTTCATCGTTGAAACCAGAGGGTTTCTATTTAAAATTTACAGCAGCTTAATCAGCTCTTCCAGCTCGCCAACTAATCTTTGTGCAAGCTCGAAATTATTATCTTTTAAAGCCAATTCTATTTTCATTTCAACAGATTTCTTGTTTTGTTCTTTTTCTAGATAGTCTTTATCGAAATGGCTGGCATAAATCATTTGTCTAAATTTGCGCATGCTCATCTTTCTCATCGTCTTATCGTCAATGATCAGAACATAATCCATGCCATTTACAACCGAGTAGAAATCATGGGAAATCATGAGAATGGCGCCTTTATAGTCTTCAATCGCTTTCTCCAGCGCGATTTGCGAATAGATGTCTAAATGGCTTGTTGGTTCATCAAGGAGCAGCACATTTGCGTTTTTGGCGGAAACTTTCGCTAATTGAAGCATGTTTTTTTCTCCACCGGATAAAGACGCTATCTTCTGATTAACGATTTCTCCTTCAAAGCCATAGTTTGCAACATACGATCTAACCTCATCATACGTTTTAAACCCAGCATCGATGAATTCCTCTAGGATGGTATTCGAATCCTTTAGCACTTCGCCTTGATTCTGAGACAAATAACCCACTTTAACATCCGCGTTTATTTCAATGGAAGCCTGGTTATTCTTAAAGATATCCCGGAGTAAAGTCGTTTTCCCCGTACCGTTTGGACCAATAATGGCTACTTTGTCCGTAGAATTTATCTCGAAGCTAACATGGTCAAGAAGCAACTCATCAAAGCTAACGCTGTAATTATTGACCTTTACAACAACCGTGTCTTCCATTTCATTCTCAATTCCAAAATGAATATTCGGTTGCTTAATCTCAACAAATGGCGCTTTAATTCTGCGCGCTTCCAATCTTTCTTGGAACCTAACCCTAGCTTTTAACGCTCTGCCTCTAGATGCTTCTGAATTATAAGCTGCAATAGCTCTAAGATTATCGATGATCTTATCGTTTCGCTCCATTTCTTCAGCTTCGGCGATTGCGATTTCTTGTAACTCGATCTTAGTCTGAAGCAAGGAGAAGTTATACTCAATATACCGCCCGTCAAACTCTTGGATCTCCATGTTTTCAAGGTGGATGATTTTGTTGAAACAATGATTCAATAGATAACGATTGTGCGTAACAACTAACAGCATTCCCTTGTGGGAATTAATAAGATTTTTTAGAGCATTCAGGTTTTCGAAGTCCAGAAACACATCGGGCTCGTCCATAATCAGCAAGTCCGGACCGCTAAGCATTTCCTTCATTACTTGAATAAGCTTGAATTCTCCGCCGCTCAGGTCGGATACCCTAAGATCTTTTAGCTTCGTGAGGTTGGCTAGATTTAGCTTCTTATTAATGATGCTTTCAAAATCAGCCCCGCCGATTGCATCAAATGCGTCTAAAGCTAATTGATACTTTTCCAATAACGCATCCATGTCCGATGATGTTTCCATCTCCACGCAAATCGCTGTTATTTCATCTTGCAGCTTAATAAATTCTTCCCCTATATATTCAAAAACAGTTGTTTCTTTTGTTTTATCGAATTGCGGGAATTGACTTACATGCCGAATTTTGCAGGTCGGATCTATTTCTAACTTGCCTTCGAACAAATATCTTTCCGGATCCATCAAGATATCGATCAATGTACTTTTCCCACTGCCGCTTGTTCCTATAAAAGCGCAATGCTGCGCCTCTTCAAGCGTAAATGAAATGTTTTTATATAATTCTTTTTGTGGAAACGAGAAGGATAAATTATCGACTTTTATCATAAGTATGACCTTTCTTTGCAAACCATAGTTTTTGAGTTTACCGCTGTTAGGGTAACACTGTTTACAGCTAACTTCAATTCCATTTTATTCTACTCACTATGGGGCAGCGAATCAAATCCATGTCGAGATGTATCGCCTCATATGATGCGGGTATTCCTACCGGGGTGGCGCGGCCAACCTTTACGATATAAAAGCCTCCATTTTCATCATTCAATGAAAATGGAGGCTGGATTAATGTCCTCTGGTTGAGCATAATTAGTAAATCGTCGGTACTAGTCCTCCATCCATACGGATAGGCGAGCCTTTGAATGGCGTCGCATAAGGGCTGCAAACAAATGCCGCAAGTCTGCCGATCTCCATCGGCCTGATAAAACGCTGTAACTCGGAGTTCGGGAGATTAGTAGCCATGAACGTTTTTTCTTTTTCCTCAAA
Organism: Paenibacillus glycanilyticus; assembly: GCF_030161375.1. Taxonomy (GTDB): domain Bacteria; phylum Bacillota; class Bacilli; order Paenibacillales; family Paenibacillaceae; genus Pristimantibacillus; species Pristimantibacillus glycanilyticus_B. Next base: position 66,269 of record NZ_BSSQ01000016.1, on the reverse strand, counting down.
AGTCATGTTCTCATCCGAAAAGACGCTCTCGATGATTTGTTGAACATTCTCCGAGAGTGTTGGCCCGGGCATGATCGTATTGATAGTTACCTCCGTCCCCACTGTCAATTTAGACAGACTCTTCGACAAAGATAGAAGCATGGATTTCGTTACGGCATATTGCGGCATCTGCCCGGAAGGCATCACCGCTTCTTCGCTCGCAATAAAGATAATCCGACCGAAACCATTACTAAGCATATTGGGCATATAGAATTTGCACAGCCTGTTTGCGGCAAGTACGTTAGTCTGAAAGTATTGTTCCCACACGGCGTCGTCTACATCATCATAGGACATGATTTCATAAATTCCTGTGTTGTTGACCAGAATATCAACCTGTGGAAACTTTTCAAACAAGGCTTCTCGCTCAGCTGCATTAACGATATTCGCTGCCGCATTTTGGGGAGAAGTATTCGGGTACGCGGCCTTGATTTCGTTAACTACGCATTCTGCCTCTTTATGATTTCGTCCATTTACAAGTACATTAACGCCTTCTTTAGCTAACTCTAAGGCAATGGCTTTACCGATTCCCTTTGTTGATCCTGTTACCAACGCCGTTTTATTATTCAATCCCATATCCATGATTCAATTCTCCATTTTCCTAATAAGTTAATAAGATTTCAGTCTATCTTCTGCGTGATCATGTGCCACCACATGTTCGCTTCGCCATTTGGCAGGCGTATCGCCTTCCCAAGCGCGAAATGCGCGATAGAATGAGTTCTGGTCTTCATATCCAACTAAGAATGCCACTTCCTTGATATCGAGCGATAAGTCCGCCAAATACATACAAGCCTGTTCATGCTTTGCTTGCGTGAGCAGATGGTTAAAACTTGTGCTCTCATCGGTTAACCGGCGTTGCAACGTGCGCTCGCTCATACCCAATTCATTGGCTACCGTCTGTACATCGGGACGTCCGCCGCTGAAGTTGCGCTTCAGAATCCATTTGACCGTATCCGAAATGGAAGGATTGCCTTGTTGTTCATGGAGCGTACGGTCCAAGGCAGGAGTGAGAATCTCTAGAAGTTCCTTATTGTAGGTAATAAAAGGACAGTCCAGGTCTTTCAAATGCAACGTCAATCGATTGCGATCGGCATTCGTACGGATGCCGCAACCGAAATAAGCTTCAAGGGCTTGTACATCTCCCATTGGCTGGGAAAACTCCACGGCGCTTGCCGTCAAATGCCGACCTGTGCCACGTCGTCCCAATTCAAGCAGGAATGCCAGCGTAATGCCAACCAGCAATGGCGGACAAAATTGATTGGCATCGAGCAATTCCAATTCGATCATGCATTCCTCGTCTGATTCAAGCATCCTCAAGCTTTCGGGGGGACAGAACTGTTTATATCGGACCATCCGCTGCAAAGCATCTCGGTAATCACGAGCGTGATAGGTCGCCATTATAGGTGGTGGGTATTTCGTTACATCATAAATGGTTGCAAGTTTGATCATCCCTTGGGCAATATCGCCTGCCAAGTCGGAATACGCCTGCCAGATTGCGTAATATTGAGCGGTGTTAACGGTCTGCTCAAAAATAACAGTGAGTGGCAAGCCGGCTTTGCGGGCTACATCATGGGGGGCTATTCCTAATTGATGTAATCCTTCCCAGAAACCCTGCGGCATTTTGATACGGTCAAATGAATGAGTCGTCATTTTGGAGCACCTCCTTCTGCTAACTAACACATTCGGATGAGAAGCATCATTCCCTTGACTTACGGATTTAATGATAACCTTAACGATTAGATATGTAACTAGCAGAGGGTGTCAATAAACATGCAACTTACGCCATCATCCAATAACACTTGTTGAAATAAACAGTGTCCCATTCATACTAACTAGCGTCTCCACTACTCCGAAAGCCTACACCGTTCCTGTCTGTAAGGGCAAATTAAAGGACCATCCCCCTAAAGGATGGCCCTTGCGTTGTTTCGATTTGCTCGTGCTCGTTTAATCTCCCTAGCGAGATGGTACTGATTAGTTTAATCCCCCGTAAACGGTACGGACGAACAGCTCGTCATAGCCAAAATCCGCAGCCAGTCTTGTTTTGCCGGGCTGTCCAACAGTGCCGAGCACAAAGAGAGGGAAGCGCCGCATGGATCATCAGAAATGCCCCGGTCAAATTCGTATCTAATTGATTATGCCAATCGTTCATCAGCAGGGGCGTTTGCTAAAACAAGAAACCATTCAGTAGCACTAATTCAATAACAAAAGAATCAACACGATTCCGTTCCCTGCAGCTGTTGCAAATGGACCTATCGTTTTAAACGTATCTTTTATTTTTATGCCAATAAATCCATCCAAAACTTGTACGCAAATCATTGCAATCGTGACGGTCAATAAATAGGAATACGTCTCATAAAAAAGCGGAATAACGCTTGCCAATACTAGAGAGAAACTCCTCGACATTGCGTACATCGAATTCGCAAAAGCGTCGGTGCTTTGTTTTTTAGCCTTTAAAAAAGCATTAATCGAGAAGCCGAAACTTACAGCAGCACTTATCAAGGTAACCGCTGCACATAAATAAAAGTATGCCACTTACTAACCCTCCCTATGAAATGCAAATAAAGAAAACAGGAATTATATTTAGTTTAACTAAATATAAAATCAAAGTGAATCTTGATTGTCCTGTTATTCACGCGCTATATTCTGATGGATTTTTTTCATCCAGACGAGCAACAACGAAATTTCTTCCGGTGACAACCCTTGTCTGATAACTTGTTCGAGTTCTGTTATCATATCCATGCATACCTTGCATTGACTCTTGCCTTTGTCCGTTAGGAAAACTCTATTCGTTCTTGCATCTTGCGAATCCGACTTACGGAAAATCCAATTACCTGCAACAAGAGCATTTAACAAATTGGTAAGTGATGCTGGACGAATTTTGAGTCTTTCGTGCAGATCCTTCTGAGTCACCCCATCACCATGAACCCATAATAGCTCCAACACATTAACTTGAGCGGAGGTTAGTCCGTATACCTCCAGTTTCTGTTCATATAGATGAGAGAAATCCTTATAGATCTGCTTGACCCAATACCCGACATTGTTGCCAAATGGATGGCTCATTTATTTAGCCTCCCTAAATTAATATAGCTTATTTTTTTCTCATGTGTCAATTCCATATCACACAGCAATATTATTTCGCCATCACTTATGGTACGGTTCACCTTAATATATCTAAACACAAACTGCGATTTGACCACAAGATATACACCTCAATATAAACAAAAGCCCACTTCTTTAACAGAAGAAATGGGCTTTTAAACAGAACTTTCCTAACGCACCAACTTTTCAACCAATTCTTCGGCTACTCGTGTAACAAGAACTGGTTTTAGTCCCTTTGAAAAAGTCCCCAAAAACTTAAATATCGGAACTAACTTAGACAAACCATCATTACGATCTTCACCATAGACCAGTGTAGGTTCAACAACTTCTAACCTAATTCGACTATTTTTTAGTTGCTTTATAATATCCGATTTTATTAAAGTAAATGATTTAGGACCTAGAACGCCTCCAATGAACCCCATTGCCCTAACCTGTTTTTCTTCTGCAATTCTTTTCATTATATTCGCCGGCAATCTATTTACTTTTTCCAAAGCGGCGGTATCCTTTTCAGGACGTCCAACAAGATCAACAATATAATCAAACTTTTCTGGCATCACGGCAACGACAGAATCGTAGTTAGTTACATCTGCAGTTACATTCCGAATACGTGAATCCTTAAGTTTATTATTCCCAGATCGCGACACTACTACAAATTCTACTTGACGATCTTTTGCTAGCCACAACTTGGTCACGGCTCTCCCTATATAGCCGTTCCCTCCCAATAATACAACTGTTGTCATAACAATCTCCCCTTCCAATTATTGTGATTATGCTTACTCATGTCCCTTGAATTACAACTCAATTACATGAGGTAAAATTTCGGGATCGTGATTTGCTAAAGCTTCTATGCAATTCGACTTTAAACTCATGTTTTTGACCCACTTCAATGACTCAAACGCATGTTTCTTGTTAACCACAATTCCAGGGAGAATCATCTCCTCCCAGGATTCCTTTGAATATCCGGTATCATTAGCCAACAGCACGAATTTCCCGTTATTCTGCACAATGGTAGAAACCATACCATGGGAATGACCGGGCGTATGGACGAACACAATCGACTCATCATTGAATAAATCAAATGATTTGCGCATTGGGCCATATTCCGAATCAGTCATCGAAAACGGCTTTATCTCTATTCCTTCCCACATGTGCTGCTTATAGCGGAGTTTATTTTTCACTGTTGCCTGCCACTCCATATCGCTGGTCATCATGTTCTTTGCTTCATTCAACAACTTGATACCACTGGCATGATCGGCATCCATATGGCTTATCACGACGTAATCCAAATCCTTCGCCTTTATCCCCATCTTCAGCAACTGCTCATGAACGGCTTGACCTTCTGGAAGAAAAGCTTTGCTGATCCTATAGGAAATTTTACCCAAATACTTAGCCTGATCACCTCGTACATCCGTATGCCAGCCAGTATCCACTAAAACAAGTCCTTTCGGATGTTCGATAAGATATGCGGATACAGGGATTACAATCTGATGTTTTGAAGAACGAAATAAACCAGTAAACGCAAGCGGATTTAACGTTTTTTGCTTAAATGGTACTGCTATATCTACTTGAACTTGTCCACAATGCAACACATGAACTTTAATTGTAGATGTCATTCATTTTACTCTCCTTCATCTGACGCGATCCCCTGCTGATATTCATGTATAAAGTCAGTAATATTGTCGAAAAGCTGCTTAAGCTTGAAAATATCACTATTCACAATATCCAAATAGTAATAATTCATCGTACCTACTCTAGTCATACCAATTAATTGGGCATCTTTTAATACCTTCAGGTGATGGGATACTGCCGGACGAGACAAGTTGGTTCTTAATTTCAGTTCCCCAACTCGAATACCTTCCTCACATTCGCTCTCGCCTTCGATAAGAGCCATTATGATATGTTGACGCGTTTCATCACCAATGGCGGTAAGGGCGTCCTTACACTCTCTAAATTCTTTAGCAATATTCTTTAGACGCTCCTTTCGTTCTAGCATTGTTTATCACCTCTGATTAATGGATTGATTTATTGGACCAATAATAACAAAATAAAATACTAAATAGTCATTGGGAAAGTAAATCGAGACTAACAAGTATCTCCATGTAGTAATGTACACTTCACAAAAAACGATTTAACTATTCTGTACAATGCAGGAAACCATCCAACTAAAAGAAGCGTCAAAGACATGGTCTTTGACGCTTCTTTTAGTTATGAGTTTACGTTTATTTATGATACGGTTCCCCGCGGTTAATCTTAACCGCGCGGTAGATCTGCTCGATCAGCACCAGCCGCATCAACTGGTGCGGCAGCGTCATGCGCCCGAAGCTGAGCTTCTGCTGGGCGCGCTGCAGTACCGCGGGAGCAAGCCCCGTACTCCCGCCAATCACAAAAGCCACGTGGCTCTTGCCATACGTGGCAAGCTTATCGAGCTGGCCCGCGAGATCCTCGCTGGACCAGAGCTCGCCTCCAATCGCGAGCGTCACCACATGGGCGTCCGGCTTCAGCTGAGCCAGAAGCCGTTCCCCCTCGCGCTCGCGCACTTGCGCTTCCTCCGCCGGACTCATCGTCTCCGGCGCCTTCTCATCGGGCACTTCCGTGAGCGTAAGCTTCACGTAAGGCCCGAGCCGCTTGGCATATTCCGCAATGCCTTGCACCAAATATTTTTCCTTAAGCTTGCCAACCGTGGCAATCTGTATATGCACTTTCGTTCATTCCTTTATGTCTGATTATGGTCGATTAATTCTTGGCGCGGGATAAGCGATGAAGCTCCCTCACTTGCTCCGCCAGCTCCGGGTCAGGACCATCCACGACGGTGTCCGCAATAACTTCCTCAATGCGGAGCGCCCGGACGCGCGACGGAGGAACGCCAAAATCGCCTAGCCACTCCACCAGTTGCGCCGACGAACTTGCGTAGACGATTCGGCCAAGGCCCGCCCAGCCGTGCGCCGCCGCGCACATCGGGCAATGTTCGCCAGAGGTGTAGACCGTCGCGCGGGCACGCTGCTCCTCCGTCAGATGGTTCGCCGCCCAACGGGCAATGGCAAACTCGGGATGCTGCGTATGATCGCCGCCGCTCACATGGTTATAGTCTTCCATTAACACGGCGCCGTTATCAGCAACTAGTACGGAGCCAAACGGTTCGTCCCCCTCTTCCAGAGCGGTTCGCGCCAGTTCCACGCAACGTTTCAAATAGTTCCGATCCCTATCGTTTATCATCTATGATCCCTCCCGTATGTATTCACGATTCCATTTCAATGGCCTACTTCGCTCCTGCTGCCAGAAGAACTTTCTCGATTTCTTTGAACCCTTTCGTACGGGCATGCCGTAGCGGAGAAACGCCGTCGCCGTCGGCCAGATTAACATCAGCGCCATGCTCAATAAGCAATTGCACCGTTTCAACCTGCCGTTTGTTCCCGTTATTCAAAATAATCGCCTCTAGTAATGCCGTCCAGCCGAGATTATTGACATGATTCACGTCGATATCCGTCTGCTCAAGCAGCTCACGGACGACTTCCACATAACCGTGCTCGGAAGCCGGAATGATCGCTACGCCTCCGTACCGGTTCGTAATTCTCGTATTCGCGCCGGCCTTGATGGTCAGCCGCAAAATATCCAAGTAGCCTTCCGCTCCCGCGTACAGGAACGGCGTATTCCGCATGTTATCGAGAATATTCACGTCTGCTCCCGCTTCAACCAGCACTTTAGCCGTTTGAAAATCCTTATTATAGGTTGCAATCATAGCCGGCGTACGCCCTCTTGCATCCTGCACGTTCAGATTCGCGCCATCTCCAATTAATTGCCGTATTCTATCCACGTTACCGCTCTCTGCCGCTTGCAGCAGCTGTTCGTTAATAGCATCCATTTGTTCAACACGCTCCTCTTCCTGATTGTGATTGTCCTGCAACGAGCCACTTTCGGATAAAGTGCCCCTAACCGGGCTACGATCAACTCCGTATCTCTGTCCATATAGTGTAACGCCTCACGAGAGGAGAGTAAAATGATTCCAAACAACCGGTTCTATATAAAAAAAGCGCCCCGCTCTTAGCGGCAGCGCCATTCCCTTCCTTCTTACATCCCAAGCGCCAGCTTGTCAGCGCCAAGCATCGCTTCCCCGATAATTTCTGACAACGTAGGATGAGGATGAATCATCCGCCCTACCTGCATGGACGTTGCCTCCAGCAGCTGGGCAAGCGCCGCCTCGCCAATAAAATCCGTCACATGCGGCCCAATCATATGTACGCCAAGCACAGCCCCGTTCGCCGCATCCGCGACCACTTTGACGAAGCCGTCCGATTCCCCGAATACAAGCGCCTTGCCGATCGCTTTAAAAGAAAACTTCCCCACCTTGACCTCGCGCCCGCTGTCCACCGCCGCTTGTTCGGTAAGCCCAACGCTCGCCAGCTCCGGACGGCTATACACGCATTTCGGCACGGAAGCCGGGTCCGGCGCATGGGTCTCGAGTCCGCAAATCGCCTCCACGGCCGCCACTCCTTCATGACTCGCTACATGGGCAAGCTGCAAGCCGCCGATGACATCACCAATCGCGTACACATGCGGGTCCGCCGTGCGCATGGAAGCAGGGTCCACTGCAATAACGCCCCGCTCAACCTTCGCGGCCGTCCGTTCAAGCCCGAATCCTTCAACGTTAGCGGCACGTCCTACCGACACCAGCATCCGCTCTGCCGCAAGCCGATCCACCTTGCCGCCGCGTTCAATCTCCAGCGTTACGCCCGCTTCACCGGCTGCAACGCTCTCTGCAAGAAGCTTCGCACCCGTCAGAACCTTGATCTTGCGTTTCGCGAATAGTCTGCTCAGTTCGCGCGAAATATCCGCATCCTCCGTAGGGACAATGCGTTCGGCTGCTTCAACGATAGTCACTTGAGCACCAAAGTCGCTTAGCATGGACGCCCATTCAACGCCAATTACGCCGCCGCCAACAATCACAATCGAAGCCGGCACGTCCGTCATTGCGAGTGCTTCATCGCTGCTCATGACGCGTTCATGCGAAGGCAAGCCGGCAATGCGCCGCGGCCGGGAGCCCGTTGCGACAATAAGGTCCCGATAACCTATTCGAATGGCTTCTTCACCTGTGTCTCCCGCTATATCGACGCCATCATTCCCCTGAATTGTTCCACGTGTAACGTTTATAACCCCATTGCAACCTGCCTCAGCCGCCTCCCGGCCTGTCCCGTCTACAATATGACCCGTGCCGGAATAGACGTCGATGGCGTTCTTTTTCATTAAGAACTGTACACCCTTTTCAAGCTGCTCAACAATGCTGTCCTTCCGGCTTTGCACGCCGCCGAAGTCAAGCGACAACCCTTCCGCGCGGATCCCAAAGCTACCGCTTCGCTTCATTGTCTCGAACAGCTCCGCGCTGCGCAGCAGCGTTTTGCTCGGAATACATCCCTTATGCAGGCAGGTGCCGCCCAGCTTCTCTTTCTCGACAAGCGCCGTACGTTTGCCAAGCTGAGCCGCCCGAATGGCGGCAATATATCCGCCGGGGCCTCCGCCCAGAATAACGATATCGTAAAGCTCCATCCGTATCCTCTCCCCAGAAGATTATTTCTTCGCCTTTAGTTGCTCCGTCAGCTTGCGACCGGTTGGCGTTGCCGCCAGTCCTCCCAAAGCCGTCTCCCGATGCTCGACCGGCATTTTGGTACCCACCTCATGCATAACGCCAATCACTTCATCCGAAGGAATAATGCTGCGGACTCCGGCAAGCGCCATATCGGCAGCAGCAAGCGCATTAACGGCGCCAAGCCCGTTGCGAATGATGCAAGGGATTTCCACGAGACCGGCAACCGGATCGCAGATCAGTCCCAGCGTATTCTTAAGCGCAATGCCAACGGCATGCACAGCCTGAGCCGGCGAGCCGCCGCGCAGCTCGACCATCGCGCCCGCGGCCATGCCAATCGCCGAGCCAACCTCCGCTTGGCATCCCCCTTCCGCACCGGATATGAACGAATTGTTCGCAATGACATAACCGATAGCTCCCGCAGCGAACAATCCTAACACCACTTTCTCGTCGCTCCAGCCGAACCGCTCTTGAGAGCTGACGAGTACGCCGGGAAGAATCCCGCAGGAACCTGCCGTTGGCGTAGCGACGATTCGTCCCATCGAAGCATTCACCTCGGATACCGAAAGCGCGTAAGCCAGCGCTTTGCCCGCCCATTCCCCGACCAACGGTTCCCCGGCAAGGACATGCTCGTTCATCCTGAGTCCGTCTCCTCCGGTCAATCCGCTGCGCGACTGCGCGCCGCCAGGCTCAAGCCCTTTGCTTACGGCCTCTTTCATCACCTGATAATAGCTGCTCATCTTGGCTATAATGTCAGCCTCGGACTCATCCGTCTCACGCGCTTGCTCGGCGATCATTAGCTCCGCAATCGTCAGCGATTCAGCTTGGCATATGCTTTCTAGTTCTTTTAAGGTGCGGAATCGCATGCCTTCATCTCCTTCTTGCGACAAGTTTACCTGACATCGATTACCGACACGTTTTCTACGCTTGGCAGCTTATGGAGCGATTCAACCAACTCATCAGGCGGTACCCGGTCTCCTTCAATAATGGTCATGGCAGCGCCGCTGCGTGCCTTGCGGGCAACGTTCATGAACCCGATATTCAGCCCGGATGCGCTCACCATGCCCGTTATGGATGCGATAACGCCAACCTGATCTTGATGAGCGATAACAAGCGTCGGATAGTTGCCCGTGCAGCCCGCATCAAACCCGTTGATGGAATGAATCTCGATATTCCCTCCGCCGATGGAGGCTCCTTGAACGTTTGCTTCCCGCGAGCCTGCTCTTAGCGTAATTTCCGCAAAATTCGGATGAGGCATGACGCCGGTTCCAACGCGAATGTCGTAACGCATGCCAAGCCGCTCGGCTTCAGCGAACGCATCCGGAATCCTCGCGTCATCGGTATCGTAATCGAGTAAACCGCCGAGCAGCGCCAGGTCCGTCCCGTGACCGGAATACGTCTCCGCAAAAGAACCGTATAACGTAATCTCGGCCTCCTCCGGACTACATCCGAGCAGTTGCCGGGCCACGCGCCCGATTCTTGCCGCGCCGGCCGTATGGGAACTCGATGGCCCAACCATAACCGGCCCTATAATGGAGAAGACATGTTTGAAACGCATCGCAGATTACCCCCTATTATGCCCATGTTTCCTTTGGCAGCGAGGAATAATCGCTGCTTGCTGCTTTGGCGCTTTCCGCTTGCTCGCGCGCATGGTAAGAGCTTCGTACCAGCGGCCCCGCTTCCACATGAGCGAAACCGAGCGCCATGCCCGCTTCCTTCAATTCCTTGAATTCATCGGGATGATAATACCGATGAACCGCGATATGTTTAGGGGTAGGCTGCAAGTATTGGCCAATCGTTACAATATCAACGCCCGCTTTCCTAAGATCGCTCATCGCCTCTACCACTTCATCCTTCGTCTCGCCAAGCCCAACCATTAAGCCCGACTTGGTCGTTTGACCGGGGCGGAGCGCTTTTGCCGCTTGCAAAAGCGACAACGAACGGTCGTATTTCGCTTTTGCCCTCACCTTATCCGACAATCGCCTCACCGTCTCGAGATTATGATTCAGCACGTTTGGCTTCGCATTCAGAACGACAGCCAGCCGATCGGGTTCACCGCCGAAATCCGGAATAAGCACTTCAATATCGGTGAGCGGATTAAGATGGCGAACGGCCGTAATGGTCGCGGCAAACATCGTCGCACCATGATCGTTCAAATCGTCTCTTGCCACAGAGGTAATAACGACATGCTTCAGCCCCATCTCCTGGACGGATTGCGCGACATGCCTCGGCTCCTCAAGATCAAGCTCCGTTGGCATGCCCGAGGTGACGGCACAGAACCTGCAGGCACGCGTGCATACTTTTCCCAAGATCATAAACGTCGCGGTACGCTGACTCCAGCACTCAAAGATGTTCGGGCATTGCGCTTCCTCACATACAGTGTGCAGCTTACGCCCGCGCATCATTCCTTTTAATTCCTGGTAGCCATCGCCTGCGTTCAGCTTGATCTTCAGCCATTCCGGCTTTGGTTCTTTCGTTTGCCGCATCCTGCCGTCCCCTCCCTTAAATCCAGGTTATTTACCCTCGATAAAAGCCGCGTATGCCTCCGCGCTAAGCAGTCCCTCTACTTCCGCCGATGCGTCTCCGTCTACTTCGATCTCAATAATCCAGCCTTCTCCGTACGGATCTTCGTTAACCTTCTGAGGAGCGTCCAGCAGCTCTTCGTTAACTTGAACGACACGCCCGCCCACCGGACAATACAGATCGGACACCGTCTTAACCGACTCAATGGTACCCATGGCATCGTTCGCGTCCAGCTTCATTCCTACCTCCGGCAACTCCACAAATACAATATCGCCTAGCTGCGATTGCGCAAAATCCGTAATTCCGATCCTTACCGTCGTGCCGCGCGCCTCTGCCCATTCATGCTCCTCCGAATATCCCAAACCCGCTTTAATCTCGCTCATCATAAAAACTCCTCTCTAGGATCTATTCTCTCGAAAATAACGGAAACGCTCCTGCTAGCTCTGCGGTCTGTTGACCGATTCTGGCCATGGCAACCGGGTCATCCCGGTGCTTCAAAGCGCCGGCGATACATTGTCCAAGCATCTGCATCTCTGCCGCGCCCATACCTCTAGTCGTCAGCGCGGGCGTGCCGATCCGAACGCCGCTTGTGACGAACGGGCTTGCCGTTTCGCCCGGAATCGTATTTTTATTGACGGTAATGCCAACCTGTTCGAGCAGCTTCTCGGCTTCCTTCCCGGTAAGCCCCCAGGGCCTGACGTCAATCAGCATCAGATGATTATCCGTTCCACCGGATACAAGCGTTGCCCCTTCTTCTTTCAACGTGTTTGCGAGTGTTCTTGCGTTGCTTACAACCCGCTCGGCATATACCCGGAACGAAGGCTGAAGAGCTTCCAGGAAGCTGACGGCTTTCGCGGCGATCACATGCATGAGCGGTCCGCCTTGAATGCCCGGGAAAATGGATTTATTAAGGCCTTTGGCTGTCTCTTCGTCATTGGTCAGAAGAAGTCCGCCGCGCGGTCCGCGCAAGGTCTTATGCGTCGTGCTTGTTGTCACGTCCGCATACGGCACTGGCGACGGATGAAGGTCCGCTGCAACAAGTCCGGCAATATGCGCCATGTCGACCATCAATTTTGCCCCGACCAAGTCTGCGATTTCCTTAAACTTCGCAAAATCAATGATGCGGGGATACGCGCTTGCCCCTGCGATTATGAGAGAAGGTTTCTCTTTGCGGGCAACCGTCTCTACAAGATCGTAATTAATCAGATGCGTCTGTTCGTCTACCCCATAACTTGCGACATCGAACCATTTGCCCGACAGACTGACGGGACTGCCATGCGTGAGATGGCCTCCTTGCGACAAATTCATGCCCATAATCTTGTCTCCGGGCTTCAGGAAATGGAACAGAACGGCCGTATTGGCTTGCGCGCCGGAATGCGGCTGAACGTTGGCGTAAGCGGCGCCAAACAGTTGCTTGGCCCTCTCGATGGCGAGCGTCTCCGCTTCGTCCACGTACTCGCAGCCTCCGTAATACCGCTTGCCCGGATAACCTTCCGCGTATTTATTCGTGAGGACCGTACCCATCGCTTCCATCACTTCCGGGCTTACGATATTTTCGGAAGCAATCAGCTCCAATGTTTTTAATTGCCGTCCATGCTCCCGCTCGATAGCGGCATGCAGGTCGGGATCACGCGTAAGTAAACTCAAGTCAGAACACCTCCTATGTAGTAGACGGGAATAACAAAAAGGGACAGAGAACCGGCATGCGCCGTGTTCTCTGTCCCGGGTACCTGAGAGTTTAAACGATCTTCGTTAACCGAATCCGTTGTTACCCCTTTGGTGGCTTGTTCGCTCTCTCCAGAGTTGCGTCGGATGCAGGTACTTTTACCTGAGAGATTAATCTACGGCTGGCAGCCTTCGACTTGCTCCTTCGGTGCCTCCAGAGCCTATGCCCCTTCGGTCTCTCCCTTGCATCGTCATCCGCATATGAAATTTGGTAATGATTGCCCTTAGAATAATGCAGGGACAAGCCTCATGTCAATATACCTTACATAAAATTTTATTTTTCCGCGTTTTGTATTGACACCTATTCCCATACCTGTGTAATAATATAGTAAGACATTCCAAAATATGCGTATGAAGGCAATGGGAGAGATCGCCCGGTCAAGTTTGCGGCGGCGCCGAAGGAGTAACCCTCACATGGGAGGGGAATCTCTCAGGCAAAAGGACCTTTGCTGGACGCAACTCTGGAGAGAATCCCGCTTCGACGGGGTCGCCCACGGGGAAACTTGCTTAAGCGCAAGGTAACTCTCAGGTACAAAGGACAGAGCAACGAGGACAAGCGAGGACGGCTTCATAACCGTGCGCGCCGCCTTTTTGCTGCTGTCCTTTTTTGCGTACGGCATGACCAATCAATCGACTAGAGGAGGCGAATTGCAAATGACGCTCGATCTGAAAAAAACGCCGCTGCACCCTTATTATTCCGACCTTTTTGGCGTCCGCTGCATTGACTTTGGAGGCTGGGAATTGCCCGTTCAGTTCTCCGGCATTCAGAAGGAACACGACGCGGTAAGGCAGCAGGCCGGACTGTTCGACGTGTCGCATATGGGTGAATTTATGGTGACCGGAACGTTTGCCGAAAGCTTCCTGCAGCGCATGACGACCAACGATGTCTCCAAGCTATCCGACGGCCAGGCGCAATATACGTTAATGTGTTACCCAGGCGGAGGCGTTGTGGACGACCTGCTCGTCTACCGGATCTCGGCCGATCAATATATGGTCGTCGTAAATGCTTCCAATATCGATAAAGATTTTAGCTGGCTTGAAGAGCATCTCATCGGCGACGTTGTCCTTGAGAACAAGTCGGATCAGACCGCATTGCTGGCGCTGCAAGGACCACTGGCGGTGGAGATTATGAAAGCGGCCGGCGCCGATTCCGAGACGCTGGAACTCTCCTCCTTCCACTTCCGGACGGATACCGGATTGACCGGATTGCCTGTCCTCGTCTCCAGAACCGGGTATACCGGCGAAGACGGATTCGAGATTTACGTACCGTCGGAGCAAGCGGGTGACGTCTGGAAGACGTTGCTTGCGGCAGGCGAGCCGCTTGGCCTTCTTCCTGCCGGACTTGGCGCACGGGATACGCTTCGGTTTGAAGCCCGCCTTCCGCTGTATGGACAGGAACTTTCCAGTACGATTTCCCCGCTCGAAGCCGGCGTTTCCTTTTTCGTTAAGCTGGGCAAGGAAGATTTCATCGGCAAAGACGCGCTGGTTAAGCAAAAGCAAGACGGTCTGCCGCGCAAGCTGGTTGGCATCGAGATGATTGACCGCGGAATCCCGCGTTGCCACTATCCGGTCTACATCGGTGACGTTCAGATTGGCGAGGTGACAACCGGTACCCAATCGCCAACGCTGAAGCGCAACCTCGGGCTCGCCTTGATCAGCACGGAATATGCGGCTGTCGGCACGGAGCTCGAAGTGGAAATTCGCGGCAAGAAGCTGAAAGCAGCTGTAATCCCTACCCCATTCTATAAAAGACTTCCGAAGGAGTGATTCCCGTTATGCCAAATCTACACCGTTATATTCCGATGACTGATCAAGACCAAGCCGATATGCTCGCTACGATTGGCGTATCGAATACAGAAGAGCTATTCCGCGATATTCCGGAGTCGATCCGTTACCGCGGCACGTTGCCGATGTCATCGGCGCTCGATGAATGGTCATTACTTGAGCATATGAAAGAGCTCGCCGGACAAAACGCCGATACGGACCGCTACAAAAGTTTCCTAGGCGCGGGAATTTACGATCATCACCTTCCGGTTGTCATTAACCATATGATTTCGCGTTCGGAATTTTATACGGCTTACACCCCTTATCAGCCGGAGATCAGCCAAGGCGAGCTGCAAGCGATCTTCGAGTTCCAATCCTATATCTGCATGCTGACCGGCATGGCCGTGGCTAACGCCAGTATGTATGACGGCACAACCGCGCTCTCCGAAGCAGGCGCGCTAGCTGCGGGAGCAACCAAGCGGAAGCAACTCGTTATCTCCCGGACCGTTCATCCGGAAGCACGCGAAATGGTACTTACGATGGCCAAAGGGTTGAACCTGGAGGTCGTTGAAGTCGGTTATGCGAATGGCGTTACCGATTTGGAGGCATTGAAGGAAGCCGTAACGACAGATACAGCCGCTGTCCTGGTTCAATCGCCTAACTTCTTCGGCGCTGTTGAAGATCTTGCAGCCATTGAACCGATTATTCACGGCGTAAAAGGGTTGTTCGTCGTAAGCACGAACCCGATGTCGCTTGGCCTTCTCGAGACGCCGGGCAAGCTTGGCGCGGATATTTGCGTCGGCGATGCGCAGCCGCTTGGCATCTCGATGTCGCTCGGCGGTCCTACTTGCGGATTTTTCGCCGTAGCCGAGCCGCTTACCCGCCGGATGCCGGGACGGATCGTCGGACAAACGAAAGACCTCGACGGCAAGCGCGGATTCGTTCTTACGCTGCAAGCCCGCGAGCAGCATATCCGCCGCGAGAAAGCGACGTCCAATATCTGTTCCAACCAGGCATTGCTTGCCTTGTGCGCATCCATCTACCTGTCGACAATGGGCAAGCAAGGATTGATTGACGCCGCCAATCTGAATGTGCAGAAGGCGCATTTTGCGGCAAGCGAATTGCAGCAGCACGGCTTCGAGCTTGCATTCGGCACACCGTTCTTTAATGAATTTGTCATTAAACTCCCTGAGGGCGCTTCTGTACGCGAGACTAACCTTAAGCTGCTCGAAGCCGGCTTTATCGGCGGTTATGATCTTGGCATTTCCTATCCCGAGCTTAAAGGCCATATGCTGATTGCGGTCACGGAAAAACGCACGCGCAGCGAAATCGAGAGCTTTGCCAATAGATTGGAGGAGTCGGTAGCATGATTACGATGAATACAAAAGCAGAGAAAACAGAAGATGCGGGTAAACCGGAAAAAGCGCTGATTTTCGAATTAAGCAAACCTGGACGTGTCGCTTACTCCCTTCCAGCCTGCGACGTACCGGAGAAACCCGCTTCCGAATACATTCCGGCTTCCATGCTGCGCCAAGCACCGGCTGAGCTTCCCGAAGTCTATGAAGTGGATGTCATCCGCCATTATACCGAGCTTTCCCGCCGCAACTTCGGCGTAGATAACGGCTTTTATCCGCTAGGTTCCTGTACGATGAAATATAACCCTAAGATTAACGAAGATACGGCCCGCTTCGCGGGTTTTGCCAAAATCCATCCTTACCAGCCGGAAGAGAGCATTCAAGGCGCTCTTGAACTGCTCTATACGTTGCAGAACGATCTGGCGGCATTAACAGGCATGGACCAAGTGACTTTGCAGCCTGCCGCCGGAGCACACGGGGAATGGACTGGTCTGATGATGATCCGCGCCTATCACGAAAGCCGCGGCGAGGTGCGCACGAAGGTAATCGTACCGGATTCCTCCCATGGCACAAACCCCGCAAGCGCGACAGTTGCCGGTTTCGAGACGATTACGATCAAGTCGAACGAACGCGGCATGGTCGATCTGGACGCTCTCCGAGCAGCGGTAGGCAGCGATACGGCGGCGCTAATGCTGACGAACCCGAGTACGCTTGGTCTATTCGAGGAGCAAATCGTCGAGATCGCAACTATTATCCACGAAGCTGGCGGACTGCTCTATTATGACGGAGCAAACTCCAACGCTATTATGGGCATTACGCGTCCGGGCGACATGGGCTTTGACGTCGTTCACCTTAATCTGCATAAGACGATGAGCACTCCGCATGGCGGCGGCGGTCCCGGCGCTGGTCCGGTTGGCGTGAAGAGCAAGCTCATTCCGTTCCTGCCGAAACCGATTGTAGCCCAGGCGACAGACGGCTCCTACTTCTTCGATTACGACCGTCCGGCATCGATCGGCCGCGTCAAAGCGTTTTATGGCAACTTCGGCATTCTTGTTCGTGCTTACACTTATATCCGGACGTATGGACCGGAAGGTCTGAAGCATGTATCGGAATGCGCGGTGCTTAACGCGAACTACATGATGGCCCGTCTGGCCCCTTACTACGAAATGCCATACCCTGGCGTCTGCAAGCATGAATTCGTGATGTCGGGCCGCGGCTTGAAGGCGAATTACGGCGTTCGCACCTTGGATGTGGCGAAGCGATTGCTCGACTTCGGCTACCATCCGCCAACGATCTACTTCCCGCTTAACGTGGAAGAATGCATTATGATCGAGCCTACCGAAACCGAAAGCAAAGAAACGCTGGACGGCTTCATCGACACGATGATTCAAATCGCCGAGGAAGCCCGCACCAATCCGGAGCTTGTGCTGAACGCACCATACGGCACCGTCGTCCGCCGTCTCGACGAAACAACCGCGGCACGCAAGCCGATTCTGAACTGCTCCTGTAACTAAGCCGGTAACTTTACACAACTAACAAAGCGGCTGATCTCCGGATCAGCCGCTCTTTTTGGGATCAGCACACCATTCCCCCTTGTTGGCACGATGCTCCATCCCTATTCGCATTATCAAGCCACGTTATCTCACTCCAACAATAAAACAGGCCTCTATCGCCGAACAGCTGCAGTATACTTCAATTTCATCCCATACAGGCCATGCTACGCTTTTTCACTACTTCACACTGTCCTTCGTTCTTTCCCTACGTTGCACAGAATACATCATAAACGAGCAAATGAACCCCGTTACTCAGCATATCCTGCACGAAGTGCAGGATCATCTTGCAGTGCAGCCAAATTCGGCTCGATTTAGCGGAATATAGTGCATTCGGTGCAACCGATCTCCTCTACTCCACCTTTTTAGAGCCATTATCCTGCATTCCGTGCAGGGCGCTCCATAACAAAAAAAGGACCATCTAACGGTTAGCCACTCAGCTTCCCGATTAGATGGTCCTTCAGCTATTAAATTCGCTACACCGTCACTACTGACGGCTGCGATTGGCTTGCCGGCGGCTTCACTTCAGCCGGGAACGGGGCCACATACGTCTCGCCGCCAAGCCGTTCCAGCAGCTCGACCTTCGCTTTCGCGATCAGCGACGGGTCGAGCACCGCCGCAATGGCTGTGCAGGCCATCGCTTTACCGGCCAGCAACATTCCCTTATGCGCATAGCCGCTTTTCCCTTGCGCTACGGCCTGCCAAGAATGGGCTTGCGTCGCGAAGGCCCATGTTGCCGTACCGCATTGCGCCGTAGGGACATTCCAACTGACGTCTCCAACATCCGTAGAACCAGGCATAACAATCATTCGGTCCATCAGCGGAGCTACAAAGCCGGCAAGCGGCATCTCCATCAGCATAGCTGCGGCATCTTTCCCTACTTGTGCCGCGGCAGCCTGCCGGTCATCAGCCGGAATCGTATCCAGAATAGCCTTGGCAAACGAGATCTCTTCATCGGTGTATAGCGGCAGGTCCAGCTCTTGCAGAAATTCATGCATTTTGCCTTCCAGCGTTGCGTTTGGTATGAGGTTAGATGCCCCTCCCTCATAGTGGTAGGACATTTTCGTGCCTGTCATTAACGCTGCACCCCGCGCCACATCTAGTACTCGTTCGAATAGCGGGTGGACTTGGAACGCTTTAGGCGCGCGAATTAAATAATTGACCTCTGCTTCAGCCTGCACCACGTTTGGCGCAAACCCGCCCGTGTTGGTTACGGCGTAATGAATGCGGGCTTCGCTGATCATATGCTCGCGGAGGTAATTGACCCCTACATTCATGAGCTCCACAGCATCGAGCGCGCTCCGTCCAAGATGCGGCGCGGCTGCCGCATGGGCGCTCTTGCCCGCAAATTTGAAGTGGACATGCAGATTTGCAAGCGAGGACATATGCATCACGACGTTTGTCGTCGCCGGGTGCCAGCAGAATGCCGCATCGACGTCCTCGAACAGCCCCGCTCTCGCCATGTATGCCTTGCCGGAGCCGCTCTCTTCCGCCGGACAGCCATAGTAGCGAATTGTACCTGTTATGCCTTGCTTAACAAAGTAGTCCTTCACCGCTACCGCCGCGGCAAGCGAACCCGCTCCAAGCAAATTATGCCCGCAGCCATGGCCGTTTGCGCCCGGCATGACCGGAGCAAACGACGCTTTTCCCGCTTCCTGGCTTAAGCTTGCCAAGGCGTCAAACTCGCCAAGAATAGCAATGACGGGAGATCCGCTGCCATAACTGCCTATAAATCCGGTGTCGAGCTCCGCAACGCGACGTTCCACGTGGAACCCTTCTTGCTCAAGCGCCCGACATAACAGTTCGGCAGAACGGACTTCTTCAAACCTGGTTTCCGCATAACCCCATATTTGATCGCTGACCTGAATAAATAAATCCCTCTTACCCTCAATCGCTTCCGTTACCGCTTGAACGATATCCTTGTTCTCCTTCATCCTTGGCACCTCTCTAGTTCATTTTCCATTGCGATACGTTATTCACGAGGCCGATTGCGCTCGTCTCAATGCCTTTGCCAAGATTGAGATCTTTGGACGAGGCATACATTTGTTTGTCCGCATAGAGGGCAATAAAAGGAACATCGTCGTGCAATATTTGCTGAATTTGTTTGTAGATATCAAGACGTTTGGCTGGATCAAGCTCCATTGCTCCTTGGCCGATCAGTTTATCGACCTCTGCGCTAGAGTATTGCGGAATATTGTAAGGAACGCCGGTTAGGAAGAATCCGAATACACTGCCCGGATCAAGAATGAATCCAAAGTTCATAATCGTCAGATCGTAATCATGCTTCAGAGCTCTTTGATACGTAGTCGGAAAATCAAGCTTCGTTACTTGCACTTTCAATCCGGCTGCCTTCAGATTCTCGGCGGCGATATCGGATGCTTGTTCACGGATTTTGTTGCCCGTCGGAACAACAAATTCAATTGGCGTACTGAAGTCCCAGCCTGCTTCCTTCAGCAGTTGCTTGGCTTTCTCCGGATCGTACGAATATTGCGGAATATCGGCATTATAATAAGGATGCATCTTGCCAAGCATGCCGTCGACAAGATCGCCTTGCCCCTTCAGCAGCTGATCCACGATAAGCTGGCGGTTGATCGCATAAGCGATAGCCTGACGCACTTTCGGATCCGTGAATTTCTGCGTGTTGATGAACAATACGTTCGGATTGTTGGCATCGCCGAAGCCAGTCGCGACATTCGCCATGTTCTGAACTTTATCGAAGTCCTGAATCGGAATAAGACCTACAGCTGGAGCCGTCATCTGAATATCGCCGGTCTGCAGCTGCGCAGCGAGGTTTGTTGCCGGCATCATTTTCACGAACAACTCTTTAATAGACGGTTCGCCGCCGTAATAAAGCGGATTGGCTTCCATCTGAACATATTGGTCTTTGGCAAACTTCACGAATTTGTAGGCGCCGTTAGTAACGGTAGGGTTCATCATAAACTCGTTTTTGTTAAAATCAACGGGAGCGACATCCTTCAATACGTGTTTAGGCAAGTAACGCACATACGTACCGAATTGGGACTCGAATTGCGTCGCTTCCATCGGGTTTTTCGTTTTAATCGTAAAGGTGTAGTCATCGGTCTTCGCATAGAACGGAAGCGTAGTTTGATCGGCCGTCCGTTTGCCTGCCGCATCCAGACCGTCCAGGAAGGTCAGGTTAAGCAAGGTTTTCACGTTGGCATCGGTAAACATGCTGAGCGTAAATTCCACGTCGTCGGCCGTAAACGGCTGGCCATCGCTCCATTTCGCGTTTTTGTTGAGCTTGATCGTGTACGTCTGATTGTCGGTCGTCTCAATCGACTCCGCCAGCTTCGGATCAAAGCCGTAATCCTTATTAAGCGCCAGAAGCGTATCGCTCATGAAGGAATTGACGAACAGGCCCGCATTATCCAAGTTGAACACGTCAAAAGTGGTTACAGGGTTAACGAGACCAATCGACAGCGGTTTGCCCGAGTTGCCCGATGCGGCTGCGGAAGCCGACGGACTAGCGCTTGATGCCGCGTTCCCCGTATTGCTCGCGTTATTGTTATTCGAGCCGCAAGCCGTCACCAAAATCATGCATAATGCCAAGAATCCGCCTACCCATGCCATGCGTTTCTTTCCCATCCAAACCCCTCCACCTCTATATTTTTGAATCCTTGTTGCTATTGTTTAGGATCAAACGCGTCGCGCAAACCATCGCCAACGAAGTTGATCGCCAGAACGATGACCAGAATCATAATGCCCGGCGGCAGCCATAACCAAGGCTGATCGGTCATAACGCTGATCGATTGGGCGTCTGTCAGCATGTTGCCCCAGCTTGCCGTCGGAGGTTGAACGCCCATTCCGAGGAAGCTCAGTCCGGACTCGGCCATAATCGCCGCCGCTACGCCAAACGTCGCGTTAACAATAATAGGAGCAAGCGCATTGGGCAAAATGTGGCGGAACACGATTCGCGGCGTGCTTAGACCAAGGGACACGCCCGCTTTTACATAATCCATTTGCTTAAGCGTCAATACGCTCCCCCGTACCAGCCTTGCGATCGCCGGCCAGGAGAATAAAGCCAGGACTAGAACCAGCGTCCATAAGGTTGGGCCAAGCACGCTGACAACAACCAGAATAACCATCATATAAGGGAAAGCCATAAACATATCGGTGATGCGCATCACGAGCATATCTACCCAGCCGCCGATGTAAGCGGACAATAGGCCAACGACGGTACCAAACGTTACATACAGCGCCACCGTTCCGAAACCTACGATAACCGATACTCTTGTTGCGTAGATCAAGCGGGCCAGCACATCCCGGCCTACCTGATCGGTACCGAGCAAGTGGACGGAGGATGGCGCAGCCGAGAATTCGGCGGTTACCGCATAAGGATTATGCGGGGATAGCCATGGAGCAAAAATTGCAATAAAGATAAGAAATAACGTGATGACAAGACCAACGACGGCTAACTTATGCTTCATGAAGCGCCGCGACATTTGGCGGAAAGCCCCTTCGGAACGTTCTTCGCGGACGGCGTAGACCACCGTTCCCGGGGTAGCCGTTTTGACAGTAGACATCGTGCCCGCCCCCTCTCCTTGTTAGTGATACTTGATCCGCGGGTCCGCTACCGAATAGAAAATATCCGTAAGCAGATTGGCAGATAAGACAATAATGGCGGCGACCAAGTTCAGTCCCATAATCGTTGAGTAATCGCGCGACATAATCGATTGAATGGTCAGCTGGCCGATCCCCGGCCATTGGAACAGCTGCTCCACGATAACCGCACCTCCGAAGAGCAGCGGAATTTCCATGCCCACGACAGTAATAACCGGAATAAGAGCATTGCGGAGCGCATGTTTATTCGTTACGAAAAACTCCCTCACTCCTTTGGCACGTGCGGTTCGGAGATAATCCTGTTTCAGTACGTCCAGCATACTGGCGCGAATATACCGAACCTTCCGACCGGCGATTCCGACGGCAAGCGCTACGGCCGGCAGCACGATATGCAAAATCCGATCACCTATGCCGCCACCCCCGCCTAACGTTTCCGTGCCTCCGACAGGCAACCAACCGAGGTTAACCGCGAAGATATAAATGCAGACCAGACCGAGGAAAAACTGGGGGATCGAAGTTCCGACAAAAGACAAGCCGGTCATCACATAATCGAATTTCGAGTTTTGTTTGACCGCGCTCATAATGCCGATCGGCAGGGCGATCAGGAGACCAAGCAGCAGCGCGCAAAATCCAAGCAGCATCGTTTGGCCAAGTCTCTCTCCTATAATGGATCCGACAGACTCGCTCGTACTGAAAGAGTAGCCAAGGTTGCCTGACAGCAGCTGCCCCAGCCACTTGATGTATTGCACGATTATCGGATCATTCAGGCCAAGCTGTTCCTTCCTAAGTTCCAGCAGCTCGGGAGGCGTATCCGGAGTCATGTACATGTCCACCGGATTGCCCGGCGCGAGGTTGATAATGACAAAATTAATAATCGTAATGCCCAACAGGACGGGAATCGCGATCAGAATTCGGCGAATGACGTACGTTAGCATGGAATCACTCCTTTCCTGTCTCCTGGACTATGTAGCGGCGAGGGGATAATGGCACGCCGACGCGTGCTCGCCGCCTTCAAGCTGAGGTTCAATCTCCTTGCATATGGCTTGCGCAAAAGGACACCGCGTATGGAAGCGGCAGCCGGATGGCGGATTAGCCGGGCTTGGCACGTCGCCTTGCAGGACAATTCGCTGTTGCCCGCGCTTTCGCGGCTCGGGAACGGGGTAAGCATTAAGCAACGCTTGGGTGTAAGGATGACGGGGGTTTGCGAATATCTCCTCCTTCGTCCCGATCTCCACGACTTTGCCGAGATACATTACGGCAATTCGGTTGCTTATATATTTGACTGCCCCAAGACCATGGGCGATGAACAAATAAGTCAGTCCCAGCTCCTTCTGCAAATCTTTCAGCAAATTGAGAATTTGCGCCTGAATCGACACGTCCAGCGCAGATACCGGTTCATCGCATACGATCAGCTTTGGATTTAAGGATATCGCGCGGGCAATGCCGATCCGCTGCCGCTGCCCCCCCGAGAATTCATGAGGGAAGCGCTGCTTGTAGCTGCGGGGAATGCCGACCATATCCAGAAGCCAGTCAATCCGCTTCTCCAGTTCGCCGTCAGGGACGATTCCGTGAACCCTCATCGGTTCAGCAAGCAGCTCCCCTACCCGCATCCGGGGATTAAGCGAGGAGAACGGATCTTGGAAAATCATCTGCATCTTTGGCCGTACCGACCGCAGATCGGATATGGAATGTTTCGTAATGTCTTCCCCATCGAACCAAATCGAGCCGTCCGTCGGATTCTCCAGCCGGATAATGCTTCGGCCAATCGTTGACTTGCCGCAGCCCGATTCGCCTACAAGGCCAAGCGTCTCGCCGGGATACAACTCGAGCGTAATATCGTCAACGGCCTTCACGTTGCCAACCGTCCGGGATAACAGCCCGCGTCTAATCGGATAATAGGTTTTCAAGCCTTGCACGCGCAGCAGCGGCTCGGCAGCCGTCGTGGTCGTTATTGCCTCTGTCATACCGCTTCCTCCTCTCGGGGTTCAAGCTGCCATACTTCCGGCTCCTGCGCTTTCCAACAACGAACCGAATGTCCTTCCGTCACCGGCTTGAACACCGGAGCATCCAATTGGCATTTCTCGCTTGCGAATGCGCACCGGTCATGGAACCTGCAGCCGGCAGGCATATTGGTCAGCGGCGGCACGGCCCCTGGAATAGACTCCAGCGTGTCTCCGGTATCATTATGGAGATGCGGAATGGACTTCATTAAACCTTGCGTATACGGATGAAGAGGATTTTCGAACAAGGTATAGACATCCGTCTCTTCCACGACCTGACCGGCATACATAACGACTACCTTGTCAGCCATCTCCGCAATAACGCCGAGGTCATGCGTTATGAGCATGATGGAAGCTCCGATCTCTTCCCTAAGCCCCTTCATCAGATTCAGAATTTGAGCTTGTATCGTCACGTCGAGCGCAGTCGTTGGTTCATCCGCAATAAGCAGCTTTGGTTTGCACGAGAGCGCCATGGCAATCATGACCCTTTGTCTCATCCCGCCGGATAAGGCATGCGGAAAGCTCTTCATAATGGCGTCAGGGCGGGGAATGCCAACCTTCTTCAGCATTTCAATCGCATATTCTTCCATGGCTTTGCCCTTCAAATCGGAGTGAAGCCGGATCGCTTCAACTAATTGATTGCCGACCGTAAATACCGGATTTAGGGAAGTCATCGGTTCTTGAAAAATCATCGCCATCTCGCCGCCGCGCATTTGCCGCAGCTCGGATTCGGACAGCTTGGCGAGATCCTTGCCCATAAAGCGGACTTCTCCTTCTTTGATTCGTCCGTTTTTGCCGAGCAGCCTCATAACCGAAAGCGATGTAACGCTTTTCCCGCAGCCAGACTCTCCGACAATGCCGATGGTTTCCCCTTTGCCAACCTGTATGCTTACTCCGTCTACCGATGTAACCTCGCCTTTTTCCGTTTTGAAGACGGTCTTCAAATCTTTAATCTCCAGCAGCATGGTTCACCCTCCTAAAAAGAAACATCAGTGTCAGGTATTATGACACTGTTTGATCAGACCCTTGGAACCTTTGTGCAAACGCACATTTTTGTCGCTCCATAATTGTGGGGTTCTACCTACTCTTCTACCTGCTAATATGGTATATTCGCGGTAAGTTCCCACCTGTTCGAGCGTAAGCCCCTGCCAACAACCGACTGCTTTCTATGTAACTTTATTTAACATCAATATTACAGAACATTACAGACCCTTCTCTTAAGCAGATAGGATTCATTTTTTAACTTCCCGGATGGTCCAAGGCTAAATAGGTATCTAAATTTTAGAATTGTCTGAAAACTTCTCTTGGGAGGTGGCGGATTTGTACAATTTATTGATCACAGATGACGAGAGCGAAATCCGTAACGGACTAAGCAACTATTTTCCTTGGCATGAATTTGGCTATCGCGTCGTAGGACAAGCGAGCGACGGCGAAGAGGCGCTTGCTTTTATTGCCGGGCAGCCGGTAGACGTACTGCTGTGCGATATTCGAATGCCTGCTCTAACGGGAATCGAAGTAGCGGAAAGACTGTTTCGGCAGCAGTCGGAAGTGAAGGTTGTTCTGCTCAGCGGTTTCCGGGAATTCGAATATGCCCAATCCGCCATGCAATACGGGGTTAGAAGATATTTGACCAAACCGACCAAATACGCGGAGATCGCCGAAGTATTCGGCCAACTGAGGAACGAACTCGATCAGACCAAACAGCTTCCGGCCGTCCCCGCCTTGGCACCGGATATCCCCTCGGGTGATCAGACCATTGAGAAGGTAAAGGCGTATTTACATGACCATTTAGCAAGCGCCACGCTTGAATCGGCTGCCCGGCATGTTTTTTTGAACCCCTACTATTTAAGCAAATACTTCAAAACCAAGACGGGAGAGAACTTCTCGGATTTCTTGACCAAGCTTCGCATGGATAAAGCGGCTGAACTGCTACGCGCAACCGGATCGAAGACGTATGAGATTAGCGAAGCCGTAGGATACAGCAACGCCAAAAACTTCACAAGAATGTTCCGCAGCTATTTCGGAGTGACGCCAAGAGAATACCGAAACGAGGACTAATACCGTGATGACGACGACAGCCCGCTTTTTCACCCAAAATTTGCTGATTTTTTTGCTGCCTATGCTCATTCCGCTTGTCGTCTTAGGGGCTTTGTCCGCTTTTCTCATCCAGCAGTACGCCGTGAACGAGATTAACAATCGAAATACGAACATGCTGAAGCAAACGAAGGAAAACATTGAACTTCTATTTAACGAACAACAGTCTTTGAATCTCCATATTATTGCTAGCGCAACCCAGTTCATGAACTTGAAAAGCATGCTGAACAAGCCGCGCCCGACCGCAGCGGACGAGGAACAGCTAGCCGCTTTGAAAAACTTTATCGACTCTCCCTCCATTGCGCAGCCTTACATCGACTCCATTTATATTTATCTAAGAAACGATAACAAACGGTTTATCTCTTCGGTCTCCGGCGGATTCCTCTCCCTCGAAGAAGATCCTGACCGCACCTGGTACGCCAGTTATGAGAAACATGCCGGAGACAAAGATATTTGGACCGAGAGCCGGATTATTCCCCGGTATAATCTCAACAAACAACTCGTTAATAACAGCGTGATTACGATGTACCGCAACTTCAAAGTCCGCGATAATACGGAAGGCGTCATTGTCCTCAATATTAAGCGGCAATATATTGAACGGCGGCTGAACGATTTATCTACCCTTAAAGGGCAAAAGCTGCTTGTCGTAGACGAGTTTGGCTCCGTTATGTTTGGCAATGACGCCCGGACCGGACTGAAATCAAGCGAGATTAAAAGCATTATTGCCCATGCCAATCCTTCCTTTTCCATAACCGCGGCCGGCGAGGCTATGCTCATTAACAAGATGAATTCGGTACCGTATAACTGGACATTTATTTCGGTATCGCCGAAGAAATCGCTTTATACCACGCTTCAGCGGCTACTCACCATCAGTGGAATTTTGCTCTCTTTATCGCTTATTGCCGCCAGCTTGCTCGCTTACAAATTAACGCAAAAGAACTACCGGGATTTAAAACTCATCATTTCGATTCTCGACGCGGCAGAAAAAGGCAAACCTCTTCCCGTTCACCGCACAAGGAAAAACAGCATGCATAGCCAAATTATCCGCAGCCTGCTGCAAAATTTCATCGAACATAATTACATCCGAATTCAGCTGTCGGAGAGCCAGTACAAAACCAAAGCCGCGGAGTTCGCCGCCTTGCAGTCCCAGCTAAATCCTCATTTTCTGTACAATACGCTGGAGACCATTCATTGGAAAGCGGCTAAATATACGGACGGGCCTAACGAGCTGACGGGCATGGTGGAACATTTATCGGATATTTTGCGCTATTCCCTTGAAGGTCAAAGTTCCCTAGTGCCGCTGCGGGTAGAAATCGCAAATACAAAAAGCTACGTGGCCATCCAGAGAATTCGGCATGGCAAGCAGTTCGACATTTGGTGGGAATACGATGCCGAGCTTGAGGAATTTGAAGTGCTTAAGCTTATTTTTCAACCGCTTATTGAGAACAGCTTGGAGCACGGCCTTCGACCAGGCTCCAAGATATCGATTAAAATCAAGATTCAGCGGCAAGGCAGCCAACTTCGGCTTGCTGTCATCGATAACGGGAATGGCATAACGCCAGAGAGAATGATGAGGATTAGAATGATGCTCCAAAGCGATTCGCCTCCGACCAATCATATCGGCCTTATTAATACGCAGCGGAGAATTCAGCTGGCTTATGGGCATAGAGGCGAGCTGCAAATAAAAAGCAAACCGGGAAGAGGAACGCTGATTGCGATCCTGCTCCCGATAAATGAATGAGGGGGATGAGTGCATCTAGCTTAGCGCTTAGGAAGAAGAACTTAGGTGACAAGCGAGGTATACTTTCAGCCAATCATCTGGATCATCCAGATCGATATCCAGCAGTTCTTCGATCTTGCGCAGACGATGATACAACGTATTGGTATGAACATGTAGTCTCTCGGCTGTTACGGCAGAGGAGCGGTTAGCCGCCATATACGTCTTAAGCGTATGTTCCAACTCGCCGGAACGTCCTTGGCCTTTGAGCGAGCGAAGCGGCATCAGCACATCCTGGACATAGGAATCTATCTCTTCCGGATCCTGATTAATAAACAGCCGGTTAACGCCTATATCGCCATAGCGCGTAATTTCCGGATACCCGCGGCTCTTCATATAGGCAAGCGAACGGTTTGCTTCTTCATGGCTTTTGGCGACATGCTCCAATCCTTTGTACAAGCCGCCAATTCCGCCATACAGCGTCGTTCCGGAAACTTCCGACCATCTGCGGGCGACCTCATTCAACTTGCGCGTAAACAAATATTGTTTCTTCTCGTCTTCAGCGGAAGCCAGAATGGTCACTTTGTTATGGGCGCCAAACAGCAAATGATGGCCTCTTCCAAACTCTTTCTCAACCCCGGAGACAATGCGCCTTAGCTTGCTTTCCCTCAGCTTGGCGTCCGACTGCTCCTCCGCAAGCTCCAGAACGCCTACAAACATGGCGTTGTGTTTCGACAAACCGAATCCTTTCAGTCGTCCCTCTAGCTTCTTCGGCTCGCGGCAAACAAGCAGTTCGCCAAACAGCTCCTGATTGCTTCGGAAGTGCATCTCGACGAGGGAATGCGTATTCATCATTTCTAGCGCAGTCACGGCGCTGCCTTGCTCCAGAACGACCAAATCAAGCTGTCCAAGCTGGCGTACCAGCTTAACCGCAAAGCTGCCGAGAAGCACCGCGCCGTTTAATACCGGGTACATATAGAAGCTACCATTATCCGGAGTTTCCATTGTCCATGTCGATGTCTCGTATCTAAGCCGATTATGCTGAAGTTCATCAATTATGCCTTGAATATCGCTCGCCGCGGGATACCATTCATCCTTCGTTAAATCTACAAAAAACACGGGTAATCCAATCATATCGCTCATGGTCCGGGTTACCGTCTCCAAATCTTTGCCTTCTACGGACAGCTTGGTGAATATGCCATGGATTTCGTTGCGACGGGTCAAATAGCGGTTCTTCTCTTCCAGCTCGGCAAACATTCTGGCATTCGAGATCGCAATAGCCGCTTGATCGGCAAAGCCTTGAAGCCGCTCTAGATCCCGCTTGTCCAACTTGGCATGCCTGCGGAGCTGGTGAACGAGCATAACGCCGATTTTCTCGTTATTCATCATAACCGGCACGGCCATCGCCGTCTGAACAAGATCCTCCGCCCCGTCAAAAGCTTTGGACAGACTGGCAAAGTTGCTCTCCGACACGTTGTCCATCGCCGTGGAGATCGCTTCCCTGGAATCGTAGACATGGCCTTCTCCGCTTTGAAACACTTTGCCCGTTATGCCTTCGCCGGGATAGACGCGAAATTGATAGATGGAATCCTGCATACCAACGCTAGCGCGCGGTACGAGCATGCCAGACTCGGGTTCGTACATCATAAAGAATCCGTAACTCGCGGAAGGGATAACCGTTAACGCCGTTCGCATGATGCGAAGAAGCAGCTCATTCAAATCCAGAGAAGTCGTTAATTCCCTAAGGCCCCTAAGCCATTCCTTATGCTCCTTCTGCTGTTGAAGCACCATTTCCTCAAGCCACAACTCGCGAATTGTAGAGCGCAGCCGCTCTTCCTTATCCTGATGAAATTCCACTCCGGCTGGCAAAAGAACCACCACCTCTCGCCAGAGAGGCTCCCCATAGGCAAAGAACAGCTGCTTGGCATCGCCGTATGCCTCCGGCAAGCCTTCAACCTTTGTTGCTTCCGAAGTCGCCGCTTCTTCTACATTCCCTGTGCCTCTCCACTTGCGCCAATCGTCATCTACGCCGTTGCGCATCCATATACCAAAAGAACCTTGTTGTTCCCATTCAGCTAGCCATCGCATTAGCTCGTGATTTTCCACGGAAACCACCGCTTTCATGTCAGTTTATGTGACTTCAAACTCTATATTCTGTTAATTCATAGTGTAATCCAACAAGATTAAGCTGTAAATATCTAAGATTTCAACAATGATTCGTAGGAATAAGCGGGCTATAATGTAAGTGATTCTAACATCATACTGAAAAGTGAGGGATTGTGAGTGAGCAAACAAAACATCCTGGCCTGGATCGATAGCAACGCTGCCGTATTTACCAAGATGGCCAAACAAATTTGGGAGAATCCCGAAGTGGGTTACACGGAAAGCTTTGCTTCCGCGCTGCAAGCCGAAGCGCTAGAAAAGGAAGGTTTCCGCATTACGCGCAACGTCGGCGAAGTATCCACCGCGTTTGTGGCCGAATATGGGAAAGGCAAGCCGATTATCGGCATCCTAGGTGAATTTGATGCTCTGCCGGGCTTGTCGCAAGAGATCAGCTTTACGGAGAGCCCGATCGTAGAAGGCGGGCCCGGGCATGGCTGCGGCCACAATCTCTTGGGCACGGCCGGTGTAGAAGCAGCGTTTGCCTTGAAACAGGCTATGGCTGCAGAAGGATTTAGCGGTACGATCCGTTATTACGGTTGTCCGGCCGAAGAGTTGTTATCCGGCAAAACTTACATGGCCCGCGCCGGAGCTTATGATGATTTGGACAGCGTCTTAACTTGGCATCCCGGATCTATGAATATGACGGCTACGATGAAGATGCAAGCTTTAACTTCCGTTGAATTCTACTTCTCGGGACGTACGGCACATGCCGGCGCGGCCCCCCATCAAGGCCGTAGCGCGCTTGATGCCGTGGAACTTATGAACGTTGGCGCCAATTACTTGAGGGAACATGTGCCTGACGGTTCCCGTATCCACTACACGATCACAAACGGCGGGCTTGCGCCAAACATCGTGCCGGATAAAGCAAGCGTCTATTATTTCCTACGCGGCAAAAACCGCGGCGAAGTGGATCATCTTCTGGAGCGCCTAATCAAGGTCGCGCAAGGAGCTGCCATGATGACCGAGACTTCTGTAGACTGGGGCATCAAAGCCGGCTGCTACGACACCCTACCCAACGTTGCTCTAAACGAGCTGATGTACGAGCAGTTTGCCCTCATTGAACCGTTATCTTACACGGAAGAAGAGTACCGGTTTGCCGAAAATCTTCAGAAAAGCATCGATCCTGCGGTCCTTGCGAGCGGCCTGAAAATGTTCCCGGTATCCGATATTTTACCTACCGATACGTTTAACCCAAAACAATTGGCAGGCGTAACTTTCGGCGGTTCCTCCGACGTCGGCGACGCTTCCTGGATTACGCCGATGGGACAAATCATGACGACATGCATGCCGGCGGGCACACCGGGCCACACCTGGCAATTAACAGCTGCCGTAGGTTCCTCGATTGGCATGAAAGGGATGCATTATGCTGCTAAAGCGATGGCGCTTGCCGCATACGATCTTCTGCTCAATACGGACGGTATTCTGGACAAAGCCCGTCAAGAATTTGCCGAGAGCACAAAAGGCCATACTTATCAATCCGGTATCCCGATGGAGGTCAAACCTCCGTTTTATAAAGAGTCTATTCCTGCAGGCTAATTGCAAGCTTCGTAATCATAAGTTCACTATCAAACCATGAAATGAGGGATTGTGAAATGAGCAAGCAAAATATCCAGAACTGGATCGAGAGCAACGCTGACGTGTTTACTGAGATGGCTACTCGAATTTGGGAAAACCCTGAGGTAGGCTATACGGAGAACTTCGCTTCCGCCCTGCAAGCGGAGACCATGGAGAAGGAAGGATTCCGCATTACGCGCCATGTTGGAGAAGTATCTACGGCATTTGTAGCGGAATACGGCAAAGGCAAGCCGATCATCGGTATTCTCGGAGAATTTGATGCTCTGCCGGGCTTGTCGCAAGAGATTGGCTTTACGGAGAGCCCCATCGTAAAGGATGGACCCGGACATGGCTGTGGCCACAATCTCCTCGGAACAGCCGGCGTGGAAGCTGCTATTGCCTTGAAGCAAGTCATGGCTGCTGAAGGATTCACCGGAACCATCCGCTACTACGGATGTCCGGCCGAAGAGCTATTGTCAGGCAAAACCTACATGGCACGCGCCGGCGCTTTCGATGATCTGGACAGCGTGTTAACCTGGCATCCGGGCGCGATGAATATGACGGCTACCTTCCGTTCGCAGGCACTCATCGCGGTCGAGTTCTATTTCTCCGGACGCACGGCTCATGCCGGAGCCGCACCGCATCAAGGAAGAAGCGCGCTTGATGCCGTTGAGCTGACGAACGTTGGCGCCAACTATTTGAGGGAGCATGTGCCGGATGGATCCCGTATTCACTACACCATTACGAACGGCGGATTAGCGCCGAATATCGTGCCGGACAAGGCGAGCGTCTATTACTTCCTTCGCGGCAAGAACCGGGGCGAAGTTGACCATCTTCTTGAACGCTTGATTAAGGTCGCGCAAGGTGCCGCCATGATGACCGAAACCTCCGTTGACTGGGGCATCAAGGCCGGCTGCTACGATACGCTGCCTAACGTAGCGCTTAATGATCTGATGTTTGATCAATTTGCTCTTATCGAGCCTTTGTCGTTCACGGAAGAAGAGTACAAATTTGCGGAACAACTACAGAGCAGCGTGGATCCCGGCGTGCGCGAGATCAGCATGAAGATGTTCCCTACCTCCGGCATTTTGCCTACAGACGCATTAAATCCTAAACAATTCTACGGAATCACCTTTGGCGGTTCCAGCGATATCGGCGACGCCTCTTGGATTACGCCGATGGGACAAATCATGACGACTTGTTCCCCTAACGGCATTGCTCCCCACACTTGGCAAGCCACCTCTGCCTTCGGCTCCTCCATCGGCATGAAGGGCATGCACCATGCCGCCAAAGTAATGGCGCTTGCAGCGTATGATCTTCTGCTCAACACGGACGGTATTCTGGATAAGGCCCGCTTGGAGTTCGCCGAAAGTACCAAGGGCCATACCTACAGCACCGGCATCCCGATGGATGTGAAACCTCCGTTCTTCATCGAGTCCGTTCCGGCGGGCTAACGTTTACGTTCAAATATGCAAAAAAGGATGGCGCCCGCCATCCTTTTTTCGTATCATTTTTTGTCGATATTCACACCTTTTTGTCCTAAATAATCGATGAAATCCGTATATAATAAAGCTATTTCACTATAGGCGTTATCTGCGTAATCGGTAAAAATCACATCTTTTACAAGCTTGGTTCCTAATAACTTAACAAATATGAAATCCATCATTCCGTTTGGTATTTTTAGCGCTACCTTGAACATGGAAGGGGATACGTTTACTCCCGCCTTTTCCGCTGCTCTCAAATACGTTTTGAGCGAAGTCGTAATAAGATGTGCCGTCTCTTTGCTTTGGGCCGTGAGGTAATCCATTCGCACATGGTCAACGTATAAACTGCGGATTAAGGCCAGTTGGAGCACCGCATGCGTGATTTGGAAGCCCGTCATGTCTTTGGAGATCGTGTACGGGATCCGAGCCGTTCTAAACAGCCTTGCAAGCGCTTGTACCCGCTCCGTCACCTGACCGTTGATTTCCCCAAACATCGTCGCTTGGATGATACGAGGGCCAAACTGAGAATGCAGAACCCCATCTACAATCTGTCCGCCTGCGCTTGGAAACCCGGGAAGCAGCCGGTCTCCAACGATGTTCAGCCATTCCGAATAACCGGCCGAGGTGTTCGTCATCGTAACGATCGTTTGACTCTTATTCTTTTTGATGGCATGCAAGGCGGACTCGGCATGGTCGTAGCGCACCGGGACAAATATAAAATCGTAAATATCATCTTCTTCAAGCTTATCAATTACATTTATGTTTAACGATTTTACCGTTCCTTTATCCGTATATTGCAGACCTTTTTCCTTCAGCGTCTTTAATCTATTGGAACGGGCAAGCAGCGTTACATCTAAGCCGGCCTCGATAAATTTAACGGCATACGTGCTGCCGATGACGCCTGCGCCAAAGATCAGTATTCTGGGCTGTTTCCGTATTTGCATCATAATGACATCCTCTCCGAATAACAATCAGGCAACAACTGGCTTGAAAGCAACAGCTGTATGTTATTATGGTAAGACGCATGACCCCAAATCTCAATCAGCAAAAACCGAAATGTGTTGCTTAGGCAACACAAGACTAAATCTGATAATGCCTCAATGAAAGGAAGTCTCAGAATGGCACTGCAAGAAGGCAATGATCCCCGTGTCGTACGTACCCGGCTCCTGATCCAGGAAGCTTTATTGTCGCTAGCGCAACATAAAGAATTCGAGTCCATCTCCGTCAAAGATATTGCAGAGACCGCTTCCATCAACCGGGCGACCTTTTACGCGCATTATGTAGATAAATATGCTTTATTGGATGAAATGCTCTCCGAGCGGTTCACCGCTTTAGTCCACGAGCGAATCCCTGCCGATCAGCCTTTTAACGAAGCTGCCGCTCGGCAACTGATCGCTTTGCTTTGCGATTTTCAAATATTGTTTTATAAGGAGTGCAAGATTGCTTCAAGGTCGATTGCCGCGGTTGTCGAGACCAAAGTCCAGCACGAGCTGCAGCAAATTTTGGCGAATCTCCTTCATAAGGAATACCAAAGCAAAAAAGCCGACAATATCCAATTGTCAGCCCATATCATTGGTTCTTCCCTATATAGCGGCACAAGATATTGGTTCAACAATCAGCAGTCTCAGCATGCCGATGCCCTTCTTGATGACCTGCTTGTCTTTACGATGTCCGGCATAACCGCCTTGCACGGAGAGCCGCAATGTTAAGCTATACGACAAGGAATTCGGCGGTTGCATCCTTGCACAAGTCGCAGCTGCGCGGCGGATCCCAATCCGCGAATTCGGTTTCCTTCAAATCGACAATATCCGGCGCATCCTCATACTCGTCCACAAATTTATCAATGGCTAGCTCTACATGTTGTTTGCATACACAATACATTCGAATTTCGCTTCCTCTTCAACGTTGTTTATTATACCGTTAGCATAGCAAACAAGCTTCCCAATGTGAAGCTTTCCCTTTCATTTCCTGCTTTAAGCTACAAAGATAGCAAATCACGAAAAGGAGCCCTTCCCTTGTTAATAGCTATTATCTTGTTTGTAATCGCCGGCCTTGCCGAGATTGGCGGCGGTTATCTCGTGTGGCTTTGGCTGCGCGAAGCGAAGCCGCTCTGGTATGGTATTATCGGCGGAATCATCTTGATTGCATACGGCATAATACCCACCCTACAAAATTTCCCCTCTTTTGGCCGTGTCTATGCTGCCTATGGAGGCGTCTTTATTATTCTTGCCGTCCTATGGGGATGGCTGATCGACAAGAAAGCGCCAGACCTCTACGACTGGGTCGGCGCGGCTGTCTGTCTCGTTGGCGTAGCCATTATGCTCTACGCTCCGAGAGGCGGATAATTGTTCAGCAAAAAAATCCACCCAGGCTTGCCCGGGCGGATTAATCTTTTATGGCTGGCTAATCCGAATACTGCCGCTGTCCGTGCGCACCTTAATAATCTCGCCGGAAGTGCCTTGCTGGTCTGGCTTATGAATGGAACCGGAATCCGAGTCCAGGTCGTACATTCCGCTGTACGTCACCGGAATTTGAATTTTAACGCTTCCCGAGTCGCTGTTCACATCCGCGCCGGTTGTATCGTCCTTCACAATCCGGATGCTGCCGGAGTCGGAACGGACGACCGCCTTGCCGCTCAAGTGATCCACGGTAATGCTGCCCGAATCGGATGTCGCATTCAGCTCTGCAGCAACCGTTCCTGCATGAATGCTGCCCGAATCCGAATGGATCGACAAGCTGTTACCCGTGAAGCTGTCCAGCTTGATACTGCCGGAATCGGACTTCAGAGATAACGTGCTGCCTTCGAAGCTGTCTAGCTTAACGCTTCCGGAATCGGAAGCCACAACCCCGTTAGCCGCCTTTGCCCCGTTCACCTTGATGGATCCCGAATCGCTGATCAGCTTAAACGTATCTAGCGAACGCATCGCTTCTTCCGTTAGCGTGACCGTTACAAGCTGCTTATCGTTCCAGCCGGAGAAGTCGAAGAAGGTAAAATGCCATTTATCCTTCAACCGGATATTGAGCTGGCCGTTCTGAACCCTTGCACTCTTAATTTGATCAATAATCTCTTGCTTCGCTTTGCCTTCAAACCGGATCGAATTGCTGCCGTCCGTGCTTGGCACAAAATTAATATCTAGGCCTAGGCTGTTGTTTATTATACTCAATTCCTGGAGCTGATCCTCCAGCTTTAACGTATAATCGTATTCCTTGCTTTTTGCGCCGCCGAATTGATACTGCAGTAACGCCATTATCCCAATCGCCACAAGAATCACCCCAATCGTATTTCTCGCCCATCTTCTTTTCATTTGTTTTCTCTCCTTCTCTACCCTTCGCTCCGTTCTACTTGCTTTTAGTTTACGCCAGCGGGCAATTGCCATAAACCTTCCAGAGAAGGGTCTACAGGTTAGACTTTAGTCGGGGAGGTTCTTGTACGCAAGCAAAAAAAGCCGTGCCAACAGTTGCCCGTCACCACAGCTTTTCCTTCACGCGTTATTCGTCTTTTGTTTTCTCCGCCAGCTTGAACGACGCTGTCTTCAGCTTGCCGCCGCGGTAGTAGGTGACTTTAATCTCGTCGCCGATATGCTTCTCTTCGTACAAATATTGGCGAAGCTCCATCGTGCTGCTAATACTCTTATCGTCGAGCTTGACGATCACGTCATTGAGCTTGATGCCCGCTTCCTGCGCCGGTCCAACCGCCTCCAGGACAATAACGCCTTCGAATACTTCATCCGGCAAATTGAGCTCCGGCAGATCCGTAGCTTCACCGCCAGGCGTTGCTCCTTGTCCCTGCTCGGTTGTACCGTCGCCTGCAGCCGCTTGACCGTCCATATTCTTCTGGGCGAAATACTGCTCCAAATCAACGGTGTACACGCCAAGATATGGACGGGATACATAACCTTTGTCCATCAGACTATCTATAACCGGCATTGCATTATCGATCGGAATCGCAAAACCTAACCCTTCAACGCCAACCTCGGCAATCTTCATGCTGTTGATCCCGACGACCTTGCCGTCCATATCAATAAGCGGCCCGCCGCTGTTGCCTTCGTTAATCGATACGTTGACCTGAATCACTTCCTGCTGCCAATCGTACACGCCGTCCTCATTCAAGGATACCGGCACAACACGGTGGGTCTTGCTTACAATCCCCATCGATAGCGAATCGCCTAGACCAAGCGGATTGCCAATCGCCAGAACGAATTCAGCTGGCTGAAGCTTGGACGATTGTCCAATCTGGGCTACCGTCTTGATGTCTTTGCCGTCCATCTCGAGAACGGCCAGATCCGTAATCTGATCGCTGCCGACGATTCTTGCTTCCCGTTTCTCGCCGTTTACGAGCATCACCTTCACCGATTCCGCTCCGGCAATGACATGGTTATTCGTAATGATGTACGCTTTGCCGTCTTTTAGCTTATAGATGACGCCAGAACCAACGCCAACCTCCTGCTTCGAACCGGATAGCTGTCCTTCTTCTGCGGTACCGCCTTCCGCTTGACCGTCACTCTTGCCCGTATCCGGCAGCAGCCCGTATGGAACCGTCTGCTCATTAATGACGCTCACAACCGCCGGACGAACCTTAGCCGAAGCTTGAATTGTTCTCTGCTCGAGCGAATTGCTGCCCGATGCCGAGACGCTAGCCGCACTAGAACCTATGTCTAATCCGCCTCCGCCAAAGACAAGCACGAACAACAACAATACGGCCGCTGCGCTAGTGAAGGAAGCAACGAAGGCAACTTGAACATTCGACCAGCTTCGGATTCCTTTTTTATTAGAGAAGGCAAATTCATCCCTCGAGGAAGTGGAACGAGCGCGTCTTGATACTTTGGTCGAATAGAAATCGTCATCAAACAATCCCATCGTTACCGCCCCTTTCGATGCTTGGTGCTTGCCTTTGAAAATCAACAAGACTATTTTTCGAATCTAAGAATGTTTTCAGAAGATTAGACTACAATAATAATAGATTTACACGCATACTCCTCCATCATAACGAAAAAGGAGCGAATCGTATCTATGAAATCAAAACCATTCTCCCCCTGGGAGCAAGTTGAGCTTGCGGCCAAGCTGGCCGATCTGAAGGAAGACCATTACCGGACCGTCCTTACTCTCAGCGCCATGCTTGAGCTGCTGGTGGACAAGGGGCTAATTACCCGCGAAGAACTGAATGCCAAAGCCGATGAGCTCGACAATCAGTTGGAATCGTTTATTTCCGCTTCACTTCATCCCATGGCGTAGGCCGGTCATGATAGGTCGGGCGCAGCGGATTTTCATTTTGTTTGAAAAAGATTCCGTTATCCTCCATTACATTTCTCACCGTCAGCATCGCCAGATCCATCAGGTTATGGTCGAGGCTAAGATGGGCCAGATACACTCTTTTTGTCCGATCCGTGAGCAGCTCGCATAAAGCTTCGCCTGCGGCAACATTCGACAAATGTCCCACGTCGCTCAAGATACGGCGCTTAATGTTCCACGGGTAACGCCCCATTCGGAGCATTTCCGTGTCATGATTCGACTCGAGCACCAATACGTCCGAATCGATAATCGCCTGTTTCACCTTGTCGCTCATATAACCAAGGTCGGTGGCAAGGCTCAGCTTCTCCCCGTTATCCACGAACGTATAACCGACAGGTTCCGCCGCATCATGCGAGATCGGGTAGGAGCAGACCTCCATGCTGCCGAAACGCAACGTCTCGCCGGTCTGCATAATGACCCTTTTCTCAGGGGCGATTGTACCGACATGGCGCTCCATTCCGCCCCAAGTCCCTTCGTTTGCAAAGATCGGCAGCTCGTACTTGCGGGCAAAAGCGCCGAGCCCTTTAATATGATCGGAATGCTCATGCGTGACGAACAACGCCGACAACTGCTGGCCGGATACGCCTTGGTCGCGCATAAGCTCATCGATTTTTTTCATGCTTAGGCCGGCATCTACCAGCACCATTTTATCCCCGTTGCTTACTATCGTCGCATTACCCGTAGATCCGCTTCCCAATACCGTAAACGTAAGTCCCATCGCTCTATTTCTGTCCTTTCCCCTGCTCCCATGACACAAAAAGCTTTCTATCATCCGCATCCGATTGCCTGTAAGTTACCCTAGCTACCGTATGCGGTCAATCGGTACTTCTTCCTTCACCTGTGCGACTTCCCCGTTAATCGCATGGATGTAATACTCATTCCCGTCCTCCAGCAGCACCCGGTAATACGGAGCCGCTACCTGCGTCTCCGTATCAAACATCTGACCGTGGTAACCTAGCTGAATATCCGTTATAACAGCCCCGTCCGGCAGATTCCGCTCGATGAACGGCGCCATAGCCTTGGAGGCAGGCAATACGGTCTGAAGCTTGGCTTCGCCCGTACCCGTCAGATCAACGCGCACCTGACGAAAGCCGGTAATTTTCTGATTGCTGTAATACAGCTCCAGCTTAATGTCGAACATTGGGCGGTTAT
Source organism: Paenibacillus glycanilyticus (assembly GCF_030161375.1). Lineage (GTDB taxonomy): Bacteria > Bacillota > Bacilli > Paenibacillales > Paenibacillaceae > Pristimantibacillus > Pristimantibacillus glycanilyticus_B. The sequence continues at coordinate 26,608 of NZ_BSSQ01000016.1, read as the reverse complement.
CCGCCACACGGTACAATACAAACACGCCGTCCCGCGTCATAGCCGGGTCAAACTTATATTTATCAAGATCGCTAATCTGGCTACCGAGCGTCTTTAGGAGATCCTTCTCGGAGAAAATAATACGGCTGTCAACCGGCGTCTCAAGCTTCGTCTCCGGCAGTTCCTCCATGTTGCCGCTGCGCAGCATGTAGGTTAAATCCCGCAGCTTAGGGGTTACGACAGGCAGATTGGCAGACAGTTCAATCCCCTTCTGCTTCATATAGGCGTAAGTCTCGCTTGGAAGCTCCGCCGTATTCTTATTGGCATCCAGCTGCTCGCCGATATTCGACCATACCTGATAGCCGAGCAATACGTTAAGCAGCAAGAAGGACATAATAAGCACGCTTTTGGCCCTGCCCCAATCCACCTGTTCGCTCCCTCCAATCGATTTGGTTTATTTGTTCCTACTCCTGGCTATCAGGCGCTATCGAATGCTGCAAAGGTTCCGAATCATCGAATAGGCTGTTGCCGTCCTTAGAGGCCGTCTCTTGCCCATTCTGATTATTGCCGTTTGTTTCTTTATTCGAGCCTTGTCCCATGCTTGATAGATTTTTCATTTCCTGCGGCACAAAGCCGGCCGGATAAGCCTCAACTAGCGCCTCCTGCGTACCGTCCTCAAGCTGTACCGCCCAAACCGGAATAAATTTGAGCTCATTATTGTCGAGAGGCTGTGCCTTCAGCGCCGGGAACAGCCGGACAACCTCGGAACGCCGGTCATAATGATCCAGCGCGGTTCGCAGCTGGGCTCCTCCGGGCAGCCATCTCGCTTCTCTTACCTTCGATCGGTCGGCAAGCGTAATGAGCGAACGGCTGTATTCCGTCACGACGCCTTGCTGCAGCGTGAGCCGTATGTTGCCGTATTCGAATCCTTTTGTTTCAATGACCGGATAGTTATCTACGTACTGTTGGAACTCCGCATATTTGCCGGTTTTCCCATCCTGGTTCATCCCCGGATTAATGAAACGGTGTACGCCATCCCATCCGCCATGCTGGTTAATAAATTCAATCGAAGAGAACACATTCTCGCTAAGCAGATTTTCTTCGCTTTGCGATGCGGCCGGGTTCGTGAAGATCATCCACATGCCCTTCTGCTCAATCTGTAGTCCCCGTTTGCCGTCCGTATAAATCTGCGAGCCGCTTCGGTCATACAAAGCCTTTGTAGCCGACGGATCACCTAATAAATTCTGCTGCATAACTTCCGATGAGTAGGTCTCGTAAGGATATACCATCTCTACCGACTGAATCGGCTGCTTCGGCAAATAGATGCCATCGGAGGTCATCTGGTATTTCGGCTGGTATTCGCCAAAGCCGACATAGTCCTGAACGTCCCGGACCGTGAGGTCGGCCTGCGTTGATTCATATACCTTCTGGCCGTCGCTACTGAAGAAGAACGTCCGTACTTCCTCCGAATCTTTCGCCTTGAAAATCCAGATCCGGTCGATCATTTCGCCCAGGAACAGCAAATCTCCTTGTACCTTGAGCAGCTTCTTAAGCAGCTCTACCGGAATGCCGTTCTGGAAGCGCAGCTCCACGCCGATATCGTTCTTCCGTACCTCGTCCCAGTTCAGCACATTAGCCGGATTGCGCTGGAAACCTTTAAATTCGCGGCCCTGGATCCGGTCTTTCAGAATCATATTGTAGAACGTTGTGCCCGGGTACAGCACGGTATGCTCGTTATCGCCGAAGTGGAGCACAATCTCCTCCGGAAAAATCACGTTCTCCACGCTCGACTCTTTGCCTAGCGGATCGGCGTTATATAAATCCTGATCGGTCTTAACCGTTGCGCCGATGCCCGGCATGCTATACGCGAGGAAGTAGGATTGAATCAAACTTAATGCAACGAGCATAACAAGCAGGAGCGTTTTTGCTTTCTCCATCATGCCGTCTCACCTTCCCCTTGCAGTGCCGGCAACGTGAACGTCACGGTCGTGCCCACATTCAGCTCCGACTTCAAAGAAACCGTGCCGCCATGCGCTTTTACGATTTCCCGGGCAATGGATAAACCAAGGCCAGTGCCGCCCATGTTGCGCGAGCGGGCCTTGTCCACCCGGTAGAAACGGTCAAAAATACGCGATAAATCTTTTTTCGGAATACCGATCCCGGTATCCTTCACGCTAATCGCGATTGTTGCGGTATCCTGCTTGTGGGCGCTAAGCTCGATTGACCCGCTCTCAAGCGTATATTTGATCGCATTGGAGATTAAGTTATCAAGCACCTGATCAATTTGGTCACGGTCTAGCCACGCCGACTTCAAATCGCGGTCAACGACAATCGCCGCCCGAATCGACTTCTGGCGCAGCTGGAAGGAGAAGCGGTCGGCCACTTCGTCCAGCATTTCATGGACGTTGGTTTTCCGCCGCCGCAAGGGCGCCTGATTCGAATCGAGACGGGACAGATGCAGCAGATCGGTAACCAGGCGGATCATCCGCTCCGTCTCGTTGCGAATAACGCCAACGAACCGTTCCGATAACTCCCGCTCATCCAGAGCGCCGTCATTTAACGCCTCCGCATAACTCTTGATGGTGGTGAGCGGCGTGCGCAGCTCGTGGGAGACGTTCGCCACGAACTGGCGGCGCGACTGCTCCAGCTTTTCTTGCTCGGTTACATCCTGAAGGACGGCAATCGTGCCGGTAATCCCTTTATCACGACGGTGAATGGGCGTAAACGTCACGCGAAGAACCCCTTCGGCATCATCGCTTCCGGCGTCCTCGTCATCCCCTCGGGACAATATAACGGTCTGCTCTCTTCCCATCTGCAGCTCCTGGAATTTCTGCTCCGGCATGCCTAGCAGGTCGGGCAGATTGCATCCTTCGCAGGTGCGGACATCCAGCATCTCCTGCGAGCGGCGGTTCCAGACAATCACCTTGCCGTTCTCATCGGCCGCAATAACGCCGTCGCTCATATTCGACAGAATGGAGGCGAGCTTCTCGTTCTCCTCTTCGTTGACCGAAAGCGCCTCCTTCAGCCGAATCGTCATATCGTTAAAGGCAAGACTTAGCCGTCCGATCTCGTCATCGCCAAGCACCGGCACCTGCAGATCGAATTTCCCGTCCGCCACGGCCGCCGCCTGCCTGGTCAGCCCTTGAATCGGACTCGTAATCGTATGGGCAAGCAAAATGCCAAGTATGCCGGTGAGGCCAAGCGCTATAATGGTCCCGGAGAAAAAGATCTGGTTCACCCTGTTGACCGTGTCGTACAGGTTGTCCATGGATGCCACCATGTAGACCGCGCCAACAACTTTATCGTTATCGTTGTACGTCACGGGCAAGGCGATGACCTTTTTCCGGATGCCGTTCTCGTCGATAATCTCTTCTTCGTTATCCGATATGCCGGTTAACGCGCGGCTGACCGCCAGCGACGTGTTTTTCTTCCCGATGTACGACTCCGGCACCTGCAGCGAGGTGGCCACAACGCGTCCGTTGCCGTCAAGCACCTGTACCTCGGTGCCGCTGATGCTGAACAAATTGCGGACGACCAAACTTAAATCCTCGGTGCTGTTCGTATCGGTTTCACTATCGCTATTCGGTTTCTCGGAAAGCTCCTTCGCCGCCAGCTTGGACAAAATATCCGCCTGCTCTTTCAAATTTGTTGTGAAGTTATCGGTCAGCGACGCTTTCACCGTACTGATGAAATAAACGCCGATGAGCTGCATCGCAACAAGAATGAGCAGAAGATAGATAATAACTAACTTGACTTGAATGGTGCGAAAAAACCGCCGCCCGCTCATGCGTAGCCAAGCCCTCCGGACTTCGGATTGCGCATCATATAACCAAGGCCGCGGCGGGTCATAATATATTCCGGACGGCTTGGATCATCTTCAATCTTCTCGCGAAGCCGGCGAATCGTCACATCCACCGTGCGTACGTCGCCGAAATATTCAAAGCCCCACACGGCTTGCAGCAAATGCTCGCGGGTCATTACTTTGCCGCTGTTGCGCGCCATGTAATACACCAGCTCGTACTCCCGGTGCGTCAGATCAAGCGGCTCGTCATCCTTATAGACGACATACATATCGGTATCAATAAACAGGTTGAATAGTTTAAGCCCTTGCTTCTCGCCCGCATGCTGGCCGCCATCGCCGCCGTTTGCGCTTTCGGCCGAAGAAGCAGTGGCTTCGGTTGTTTTTTGCTGCCGCCGCAAATGGGCTTTCACCCGGGCGAGCAGCTCGCGCGTGCTGAACGGCTTGGTCACATAATCGTCTGCGCCAAGCTCAAGTCCCAGCACTTTATCGATTTCCGTATCTTTTGCCGTCAGCATAATGATCGGCATCTGCAGGCGTGTCCGCACTTCGCGGCATACGTCCATGCCGTCTTTTACCGGCAGCATCAAATCAAGCAAGATAAGATCCGGCTGCTCTTCGAACGCAAGACGAACCGCCTCGCCGCCGTCAAACGCACAGATTACCTGATGCCCTTCTTTTTCGAGGTTGAATTTCAATATATCTGCAATGGGCTGTTCATCGTCGACCACTAAAATTTTGCCGTGCATCGTCACACCCGCCTGTCACTCGTCCTATTTTCACTCTTTTATTTTAACATAGTGAGTCGTCAAGTTCCCAATTAAAGTTCGTTCAGGCAGTCTCCAATAAAACTCATTATTAGAAAAAAAGAGGCGGTCCGTTAATGGACCGCCTCTTGTGGGTATAAGTTAAATTATAAGTACTTTAACGGATTTTGAAGCACGCCGTTTTTCGTAATTTCAAAATGCAAATGGACGCCGGTCGATTCGCCGGTGCTGCCCATAATGCCCAGCTTGTCTCCTTTTTCGACAATCTGGCCTTTCTTCACGCTAATCGATCTTAGATGGCCGTATAATGTCTTGTAGCCATTCTTGTGATTTACGATAATACAGTTGCCGTAACCCGTCTTCTGTCCAACAAATTCAACGACGCCGTTGTCGGGTGCCATAATCGTGCTGCCGCCCGTCATATCGATGCCTTTATGCATCCGTCCCCAACGTTGGCCGAATTTGCTCGACAGCGACCAGCCGGATACCGGCGACGAGAAATGGCCCGTGCCTTCGCCAAGAATGACTTTTGTTCCTCTTACTACGACTTCAGCGGTTGGTTTCACCGCAACCTGACTATCAACAAGCTCTTCCGTAACCACTTTACCGTTCTGCTTCACAACCCGGTATGTAAGAGTCTTCTTGCCGCTCTTGCCTTCTACCAGCACCTTCGACTCGCCAAGCTTCATCGAATCGCTATGCCGGATTTCAGTAGGAGCATCATAGGAAATCGTTTCGGTCTGGCGCTCTTCCGTCTTAACCGTGAGCTCCGGCTGAAGCACCGTCAGATCAAGGACATCGCCCTCTTTGATCATGTCTTGCTCAATCCAGCCGTTGTTATCGTAAATAACCTGCTCGGAAATGTTAAACTTTGTTGCGATACAACCGATACAGTCGCCTTTCTGAACCGTATACTTCGTTGGTTTAACGCTGCCTTTCACAAGCTTCAAGTACAGCTCGTTAGCATCCATGATCTTAGAAGGATCAGCATCAACTTCCGCTGTCTTCACTTCCTCCACGAACTTAACGCCAGTCAGCTTCTTGCCGCTATTCGAAGTTGTCGTCTTCTTCGTTGCTGCCGTCTTGGAGTAAGACAAGGTTGTTACTTCGTTGTTCTTCTTGTTCGCGGCCAGTTGCGGAGCATATTTGGTCTGCACCCGGTTTAGAATCGCATCCGCCGTCTCTTGGTCCTTCACGATACCGGCTACCTTGCCGTCGATGACCAGCTCCACGCCTTCGGCATGCGAAGTCAGAAGCCCCTTGAGTTTGGCTAACGTTTCTTCCGATGCAGGTTCTGCCTTAAATCCGCTTTCCCCGCTGTACGTAATCTCGCCCTTATCCAGCACCATGGTGAGATTCGGGTTTGCTTTTGTTACTTCTTCGGTCTGCTGCTGAATCAGCTGCTCCACTTCCGCTTTGTCGCCGATCGAGCCTACCAGATTGCCATCTTTATATACGTTGTAATAATCGACTGTGTTCGCTTGTACGTATCCGGTACCGCCGATACCGGCTGCTGCGAGGACTACCAGCACCCCTGCTGTAAGCATGACAGGTTTTCTCTTCCACATAGGCGTATGTGGCTGTTCTCCTGTCGAAGGAGGCTGCTTCTTGCCTTTCGAGTCTTGCGGATCACTAGGCCGAAAGAACTGAGTTGCTAGCTTCAGAGTCTTCCGGAGACGATCCTTGGGGCTGAAAACGGTCATGATGGTCTCCTTTTCGCACTTTTCTTGCAATATTATACGGATTCCGACATAAAAAAAGACGAATGTCCTGTCGGAGCACCCGCCTAATACTTTAACATACGCTTAATAAACGCGGCAACCATTCTTGTCAAGAGTCGAAATTAATATTTTTTCAGAATTGCCATCATTTGTTCATACTGATCACGGTCGAGATACTGTGCCATCAGCTGTTCGACCTGCGTGATTTCCTCATCCGTAAGCCCGTTTTCCATATAACCGGAGATCGTTTGCCAAGCCTCCTGCGGCAATTTACTCATTAATAATCCGAACAATTGATCCTTATCGGCTTCGCTCATTTGGCCTTTCATATCATTCAGATTCTCGGTTGTTATCGCGGTTTCCGATCCGTCAATAGAAGGAGCGTCATCGTCATCGGTTTGGGCGCTGCCTTGCGACTGGCCGTCCGTTTGGCCATCCGTTTGACCCTTCGTTTGGCCGTCCGTTTGGCCTTCTGTCTGTCCCGTACCATTATCCGTGCCGGTCTCTGCCTTCGTCCCGCTGCCAATTCCGATATCGGTAAGCGGCGCATTCGACGGCTGCTCGGCAAAAGCGTCCACAGCCACTTTGTCATCGCCATTGGCGTCGTCCGTGCCCGTCTTCTCCGTATCCTCGCCCTTGGCCGGCTCGGCGCCCCACAGTTTGCCCCAAACGCCGGACAAAGCCATCGGCTGTACGTCAATTGGCAAGTTATACTGTTTGACCAACGTCTCTACATAACTATTAACGATATATCCGGTTGTCCATATGGAGAGAAAGCTGACGATCATACCCGCCGCTATGATTTTCGCGATCCATACGGCTGCTTTTACATACATTAAGCTCATCCCTTTCCTTCTGCTATCTACCATTATGGTCAAAGAATAGGGCGAGCAAACTATGAAAACGACAAAAAAGGATAGTCCCGGCATCGCTGCAAGAGACTATCCTTCTATGGAAACACGTCTTATTTGTAGATTGGACGAACGACGTTCGTCTGCTCGCGGTTGCGTCCTACGGAGAAGATCGCAATCGGAATACCTGTCAGCTCCGATACGCGGTTCAAGTAGTTGAGCGTGTTCGCAGGCAGATCTTCGAGCGTCTTCGCGCCCGTAATGTCTTCGCTCCAGCCTGGCATTTCTTCGTATACCGCTTCGCATTCCGCCAGCATCTTCAGGCTCGCCGGATAATGCTCGATCACTTCGCCGCGGTATTTGTAAGCCGTACAGATCTTAACCGTCTCAAGACCGCTCAGCACGTCCAGCGAGTTAAGGGACAAGCCCGTAATGCCGCTGACACGGCGAGCATGGCGGACAACAACGCTGTCGAACCAGCCAACGCGGCGCGGACGGCCTGTTACCGTACCGTACTCATGGCCTTTGTCGCGGATCAGATCGCCGATTGCGTTCATTTGCTCCGTCGGGAACGGACCGTCGCCAACGCGGGTAGTGTAAGCTTTCGCTACGCCGATTACTTGCTCGATCTTCGAAGGACCTACGCCGGAACCGATACATACGCCGCCGGCAGACGGGTTGGAAGAAGTAACGAACGGATAAGTACCTTGGTCAATATCAAGCATTACGCCTTGCGCGCCTTCGAACAGTACTTTCTTGTCTGCGTCGATTGCATCGTTCAGAACAACCGAAGTATCCGTTACGTAAGGACGAAGCGTCTCTGCGTAACCGAGGTACTCGGCAATAATGGATTCCGCGTCCAGCGGCTCGCCGCCGTATACTTGCTGAATCATTTGGTTTTTCTCCACGACCATGCGGCGCGTTTTCTCCGTGAACTCCGCTGCATCCAGCAGGTCCGCGATACGGATGCCGTTACGGGCAGCTTTGTCCATGTAGCAAGGGCCGATGCCTTTGCGAGTCGTACCGATTTTGTTCTCGCCTTTGCGGTCTTCTTCCAGACCGTCCAGCACGAGATGGTAAGGCATAATGACATGGGCGCGGTCACTGATCTTCAGGTTGTCCGAAGAGAAGCCGTTGTCATGAATATAGTTAATTTCGTCGATCAGCGCTTGCGGGTTAATAACCATCCCGTTACCGATGACGCAAGTTTTATTTTGATTGAAAATACCCGATGGAATCATCGTCAATTTATACTTTTTGTTGTCAATGAGAATAGTGTGTCCGGCATTGTTACCACCTTGATAGCGAGCGACGACGTCGGCCCCATCCGCCAAGTAATCGGTAATTTTGCCTTTCCCTTCGTCTCCCCACTGCGTACCGACAACAACAACCGTAGACATAAACATACCCCCGTCCGGTGATTTTAAAGCACCGAAAATTACCGTCTTAGCATTAACCGGAACCGCGATTCTTACTCAGAATTGATCGGCGATCGGTAAAAGACAGCAATAACAGTGTAGCAGTCCCGTATAGAGAAGTCAAACAAAAAACGAACAATTGCACAGTCGCCCATACAATTGTTCGGATATTATATAAACCCTTATGATGCCTGTGACGGGTCCTCGTGGGTCCTGTCTAAGCTTACGAATTTATTGAATTGCTTCAGAAAAACAAGCTCGACCGTACCGACCGGGCCGTTACGCTGTTTGGCAAGAATGATCTCGATAATGTTCTTCTTCTCGGATTCCTTGTCGTAGTAATCGTCACGGTACAGGAACCCTACGATGTCGGCATCCTGCTCGATCGAACCCGATTCCCGAAGGTCGGACATCATCGGACGTTTGTCCTGACGCTGCTCGACACCACGGCTAAGCTGCGAAAGGGCGATAACCGGCACTTCCAGCTCACGGGCGATCTGTTTCAACGTACGCGAAATCTCGGATACTTCTTGCTGACGATTCTCGCCGGCTTTGCCGCGGCCCTGAATGAGCTGCAGGTAGTCGATCAGAATCATGCCAAGGCCTTTTTCCTTCTTCAGTCGGCGGCATTTCGCGCGGATATCTGCAACCGTAATGCCTGGCGTATCGTCTATAAATACATTAGCTTCCGCCAAAGCGCCTATCGCCATCGTTAGCTTCTCCCAATCGTCGCCCTCGAGCTGACCGGTACGCATCCGGGTCGCATCTACGTTCGACTCGGCGCAGACCATACGCTGAACAAGCTGCGCCGCGGACATCTCTAGGGAGAAGATCGCGACGGTCTCGCGGGCGCGGACGCCAACGTTCTGGGCAATGTTCAGCGCAAACGCCGTTTTGCCTACGGAAGGACGGGCCGCAATGATGATCAAGTCGCTTCGCTGGAAGCCGGCCGTCATTTTATCCAAGTCGACAAATCCGGAAGGAATACCCGTTGTGCCCGCGCCTTTCTGATTGTAGAGCGTCTCTACCTTCTCGAACACTTCCATCAGAACGTCGCGGATCGAGATAAATCCGCTGCTCGAACGCCGGTTCGAGATTTCGAGGATCTTTTTCTCCGCATCGCTTAGCAGAACGCTAACTTCTTCTTCGTTGGCATAGCCGTCAGACACAATGTTCGTCGCTGTCCGAATCAAACGCCGCAGCATCGACTTCTCTTCTACGATCTGCGCGTAATAATCGACGTTAGCGGCCGTTGGAACGGCGCTTGCCAGCTTGGCCAGATACGACACGCCGCCGATCTCTTCGATCAATTGCTTGTCCTGCAGATGGGCAGTCAACGTAATCAGATCGACCGGCTGCCCGCTCTCGCCGAGATCAACCATTGCTTCGTATATATGTTGATGAGGAACGCTATAAAAGTCTTCGCTGCGCAGCCGCTCCATTGCGGTGATCAGCGCCTCCGACTGAAGCAGAATCGCGCCGATAACAGCTTGCTCCGCCTCAAGGTTCTGCGGCGGCACCCGATCAAACATCAGCTCCGTGCTACTCATGCTCATGCTTTATGCTCCCCTTTAGAAAAAATGTTTAACTCCGAATCTATGATAGCCACAACGAACAGTGTAGCAGTTGCAAGGTGCCAAAAGCTATATAAAGAAAGTTCCAACCCGGCCATATAATTAGTAATAGCGATGCTCTCACATCGCTATTACTTGCCGTATTATTGCGTATTACTTCTAACGTAATAGATTACATTATTAAGTATTACTCTTCTGTTACATGAACGTTGAGCTTGGACTTTACTTCCACATGCAGCTTCACCGGCACCTGCGTTACGCCGAGGGTGCGGATGGCATCTTCCAGCTCAATTTTGCGCTTGTCGATCTTCACGCCGGCTTGCGCAGCTAAAGCTTCTGCGATTTGCTTGCTTGTAATAGCCCCGAACAACCGGCCGCCTTCGCCAGCTTTCGCTTTAATGACAATCTTCAGCTCTTCCAGCTTTTTGCCAAGCTCAACCGCGTCTGCTTTTTCTTTTGCTTTGCGTTTCTCTTCCGAAGCGTTTTGCACTTCAAGCGTCTTCAGATTGCCGTCGGATGCCAGCTTGGCAAGACCTTGCGGCAACAGGAAGTTGCGTACGTAACCTTCCGACAACTCTTTAACCTCGCCTTTTTTACCTTGGCCCTTAACGTCCTTCAAGAAAATGACTTTCATTCAAATAACCCCTCTTCCGTTTCAATTTGTTCAAGTACAGCTCTAAGCTTGGCTGCCACTTCCGATACGGTGCCTTCCAGTTGAGCCGCTGCGTTCGTTAAATGGCCGCCGCCGCCCATCCGTTCCATAACAACCTGCACGTTCATATGTCCGAGCGAACGGGCGCTTATGCCGATCAGTCCGTCAATCCGCTCTCCTATTACAAAGGAGGCGTAAATATCGGTCATATTCAGCAGCGTATCGGCCGACTGCGCAATAAGAAGCTGAGGAATTTTCCTGCCTGGCTCCGTTACGGCAATCGCCACATGGTCATAGAACACTTCCGCGTGCTTAATAATTTCCGCTTTGCGCACGTACTCTTCAAGATCTTCCTTCAGCATCCGCTGAATCATCATCGAATCGGCGCCATTGCGGCGCAGGAACGATGCCGCATCAAAGGTACGGGCCCCGGTTCTGAGCGAGAAGTTTTTCGTATCGACCGTAATGCCCGCCAGAAGCGCCGTTGCTTCCCGGACATCGAGCAGGATCCGGTCATGAATATATTGCAGCAGCTCCGTAACTAGCTCGCAGGTCGAGGAGGCATAAGGCTCCATATAGACCAGAATCGCATTTGAGATAAATTCCTCGCCGCGGCGGTGATGGTCAACTACTACAATTTTGTTCGTCTGAGACAATATCTTTGGTTCTTTCACCATTGATGCTTTGTGCGTATCAACGACGATGGCAAGCGTCCTGCCGTCCGTCAAGCCAAGCGCCTGATCCGGCGTAATGAACCGCTTGGAGAACTTCTCGTCTTCCCGAAGCATCTCCATCATTTTCTCAATCGCCGGATTAACGCCTTCCAATACAATATAAGCTTCCTTGCCAAATAACAAAGCTGCCTTCAAGATGCCAATCGCTGCGCCAATGGCGTCCATATCCGGCATCTTATGGCCCATAATGACCACGTTGCCGCTTTCTTTGATCAAATCGCGGAGCGCATGCGCAACTACGCGAGCACGGACGCGCGTGCGCTTCTCTACCGCATTGGTCTTGCCGCCATAGAACGACTGGCGTCCCCCAAACTTCACGGATGCCTGGTCACCGCCGCGCCCAAGCGCGATATCAAGGCTCGACTGCGCCCATTGGCCAAGCTCAACGATGCTTTCCGCTCCGGCCGCGAAGCCAATGCTTAGCGTAATCGGAATTTTCTGATCCGCCGTCATTTCGCGCACCTCGTCCAGAATGACGAATCGCGATTGCTCGAGTTGCCGCAGCGTCTTCTGATCGGTAATGAGCAGGAACCTGTCCGAGGTTACCCGCTTCAGATACAGCTGATACCGCTGCGCCCATTCCGTAATCTCGGTCGTAACCTTCGATTGGAGCGAGCTGCGCTGATGGTCGTCCATCCCTTGCGTAACTTCCTCCAAGCTGTCGATCATCACGACGCCCATAGCCAGCTTTTCGTCGTCGTACCGCTTGCTGACCTGCCAGAGCAGCGTAATATCCTGAACGTACAGAATCCGTTCCTTCTGCTTGAAGATCAATTGGTAGACATGTCCGTCAACCGTCGCTTCAACGGTTCCTTCCTTGTCCTTGACCTGCTGCAATGCCGGGAAGAGCTCCGTAAGCGGCATGCCTATAACGGATTCTTCACCGGCGATTTGCGCAATGTAAGGATTATGCCATTCAATTGAGCGGTCTTCATTGTACAAAATAACGCCAAAAGGCAACTCAAGAGTGACGTCATTCCCGACTTTTTTGACCCGGTAGGACAACGTCCCGAGATAAGACTTCAGATCCTTCCGGAAAGCCCGCTCCGCCAGTATTGAATAGACGGCAACGGCGATCGTAAGAACAAGTCCGATTACCCCAAGCACCCACCAAAACCAGGTAAGCACCACGGTCATTAGTACCATTAATGCGATAGACCAGACCTGATGCATCCCATGCCATCGCGTGACAAGAAACTTCGGCATTTCCTATTCGCTCCTATTGCTTATGATGATTTCGAAAACGACTTACGGATCGGAAAAGCAGCATCAAGTACGCCAATCAGGCTAAGCGGCGGGAAGAACAGCAGCGGAATCGCGATAATAACCGGAACCGCTTTGTTCCATCTACGCTGATGCGCAATGTAGAAGAAAAATCCGATCGCCTGAATCGTGAACGCATACCGCATGAGCGGCAACAGGTTCATAAGCGCTACGGAGAAGAAGGAGCTGCTGCTCGTGTCTTGGAACATCTCCAGAATATACACGACCAAATAGAAGAAGACCATGATGCGCGGAAGCATCCAATCCTTCGCCTTTGGCATCGTCGGTATATCCGGGATCGAAGAAACCAGCGCCTTGCGTGCAAAATATTGCGTGATGACCGCGTATACGAAGGAAACCAGGATAACCGCCTGCGGGATCGAATGAATCATAACCCGAATCACGGACTCCGTATAATCGCTGTCCCACTCTTTCGGAAGCACATGCTCCGACTCAAGATCGCTTACTAAGGAACGGACAAACTCGCCAATCTGATCAATAAACGACTGGTTCAGAACGCCTTCGAAAATAAGCAGCTCCGCCAACAGACAAAACAGAATCGTCAGCGTTGTGCGCCTTAATATATACGGCGCCGACGCCCGCTTCCGGTACATTTGCCCCATCACCATGGCGGGGATTAAGAAAAATAACGCGATAATAAGAACCGACGGCCCAAGTATTACGGCCGCTATGATCCATACCGGTACAAGATGCAGCAAAAAAGATCGTGTTGAGAGCGTCGTATACAATATGACATAAGGCACCATCAGCAGCATAACCGTCAGCATGTTAAATACAGGGACCGCTAATGACAAAATTAGAAGCAGGGACGCACCGCTCCATAGGACTGCTTTCATACCGGGCTTACCGTTCAAGCCGTTCACCTCTTGTTACATAATCATTAACCAAACATTCACACTCCATTATATCATAAAAGCAAAATAGATCACGAATATCCTTAATCGTTCCCTAACGCCTTGTCCGACGCCGTTCGTTCTTTGCCCAGCTGCTCCAAGAGCGAGAGCGGCATAAACATTCGGCTGCCAATCGAGAGCAAAGCGGTCTTCCGATCTGCCGCTTCCAGCCTATAGCCCCTCTCGAGCATCAACAGCCCTTCCGAAGGGGCAAGCTCGGCGCCGCTAAGAAGAGGGGGCTCATGACTGCTGCGGTTTGCGGTCATCATATGCTCGGTTTTATTCCAAACCAGCTTATAGCCCTGTTGTTCCAACGACCGGACATCGACATAAGGAATTCCTTGATAATCGACTACCGCATATTGGCGAGCCCCCCATCCTACCTGCCTAGCCCCGCTGACCCGCGCAAATTCGCTGCGGATCGGCTTGCCCATTCGGATATCTTTGTTCAGCTTGCCGTTGTCCATCGCCAATTGGCCTCCGACTAACACATAGCGGATCCCTCCCGACAGCCGCTCCGGATGTTCGACGGATGATCGGTCCTTGATCGTCTTGTAGTCGAAAATAACGATGTCGGCATCCATCCCTTGCGCGAGCCTGCCTTTCTTGCGCAGCGATGGCGCTTGTTTCTCCAGTCTTTGCGCGGGCATTAGGCTCATTTTGGCCAATGCCTCCATTAAAGAGAGCGTGTGCTTCTCTCTTACGTACAATCCAATCGTTCTGGCGTATGTACCGGATGCCCGCGGGTGGTTATTGTTGCCGGGCTCCAGAATCGCATCGCTGCCGATCATCACGAACGGCGCCTTCAAAGCGTCCACCACATCCCGCTCCGGAATCGCGTATGCGACAGCCAGCTTGCCTTCCGCCCGGTAACGGCCGAAAGTTTCCTCCGTTAGCCGACCCTTCGTACCGGCGATCTGAAGATCATGGAACGTAATGCGGAACCTCGACTGCCAGCCGTCGTCGAATCTGGCCGAGTTCAGGAAGGTCCCCCAATAATCGTACGGATAGACGCAAGAGGTCAGATCGATTCCCCTCATGCGGGCCGATTGAAGCATAGCCAGCGACTTCTTCATCGAGAACGTGCCGCCAGTGCTGTTGATATGATCGATATGGACCGCTGCGCCGGATTTCTGGGCATAGCCGATAATTTCCTTAATCGCATCGATGTTTGTTCCAGGCTCCTCCATATCGGAATATCTGGCGTGGAAGTATACCGGTACATTGTAGGCATGCGCCAGCTCCATGAGCGGCAGGATCTCCGCTTCAGTAATGCCTGGCACGTATTCCAGACTGAACGATAGGCCAAGCGCTCCTTCATTTAATGCCTGCTCCGCTTGATGAACGAGTTCGGCCGTCTGCTCCGGCAATGCGCTGTCGTAACGGCTCAGCTGGTAACGGTTGCGAGCTTGCGTATAAAAAAACGATGCCCCGTAGTGGACCGGTGTTCCGATCTCCGCAAAATAGCCGTACCACGACTCCGGGGTCGCCGTTCCCCCATGCATTGCGATATTCGTTGTAACGCCATCGGCGATTTTGTTCCAGACGCCAAGCGGGTTAGGGTCGTAGGAAAGATTATCGATAAAGCCCGGAGCTACAACTAAGCCCTTTGCGTCTATTACTTGCTTGCCCTTCAGCGGCTTTGGCGTAACCATCGCTACTTGCCCTCCGCTAATGCCGATATTCCATCCCGTCTGATCCAGCTTTGTTTCCGGATTTATGACGCGCCCCCCGGCTATTACCGTGTCGTACACCTTCTCCGGAGCTGCCGTAGCCGCTGCTGCTGCGCTAACCGGATAACAGACCGTTACAACGGCCAATATGCAAACAAAAAGACGGTACCGCTTGGGGCCTCCGTCTTTTTGGTGCTCATTCCTATTCATGTAGCCCCTCCTAAAGGTCCGTTTCGTGTATGGATGTATATTCTCCTAGAATATATAACCGTATACGAAACAAGAAAGGGCCTGGTTATTCAGGCAGCCTGCGTCAGGCTTCAAGAGCCAGCGTCGGATTGCCCGGTATAAAGGACTGGCAATAATCTATAATTTCGCTTCTGCGGACAATCCCGATGAAATGGCCGCGGTCGTCCACTACAGGCACGAAATTCTGCACCTTGGCAAGGGCGATCAAATCCTTCATGTCCGAGTCAATCCGAACCGAGCGGTTCGTCATGCGAAGCGGTACATCCTGCAGCTTCACCTTATTGGCATTCTCAAACGAAACGCCCGGAGTGTTCTTCATATACCAGAGCAGATCGCCCTCCGTTACCGTTCCCGCATAACCGCCTTCTTCATTAATAATCGGGACCGCCGAGTAGCGGTGATGCTCCATCTTCTCTAGGGTTTGCCTGAGCGTTGCCTCTTGCGTTACGGTCACGACTTCCTGCTTCGGAAGCAGAAAAAACGCAATATTCATCCGTCATTCAACTCCAATCTTTCCTTTTGAATTTCACTATACAATACGTAAAGACATATAACTTTTCGGACATGAATACAATCTACTCAAAGAGAGTCGATAATAGAAAGGATGAGATCCCCTCATGTCCAGCGCTTCCTTTGAGCCTGATCGTTCTTCAACAGGTATAGACCCCAAAGTGGCAGGACTGCTTGCTTATTTTTTAGGCTTCATCACCGGTATTATATTCTTGGTTGTGGAGAAACAGAGCCGGTTCGTCAAATTCCATGCCCTTCAGTCCATCGCCGTATCCGCCCTATTCATTGTCATCAATCTCGTGCTTGGTTTCATTCCCGTCATCGGCTGGCTTGTTGGCCTGATCCTGACACCGCTTGGCTTTATTCTATGGATTGCCCTGATGCTGCTTGCCCTTCAAGGTAAAAGCTTCAAACTGCCGTATATCGGCGACTGGGCAGAACAGCAATCATATAAATTCTGACGGCTAGGCAGTACCGGGCTTGCGAGCTCCCGTTGCTGCCTGTTTGTGCTGTCTATGTGATGGAACCCTAGGAATTCAGGAACAAGGTGGCATGGCAGTACCGTTTGGCGAGCGAATGGTAGAACGACGTGCGAATCGAGATTGCCGCTATGAACAAAATATGGCGCAATGCCTCGGTTTGCTCTTCGCTGAGCTGCGGCAAGATCTGCAGAAACGGCTCGGAAGCGCTAAGAAGCATTTGCTCCATAATCGCCTCGCTCTCCCGTGCATCCGTATGCGGACGAGCCATATCAAGCAGACGATACCCGCTTGCGGCTAGCTCTTCATACATCGCGGTATAAGAAGCGTAGAGCTCGAGAGGACCAATCAGGTCATCCGTCTCGTCATCCGGCTTGTTGAATAACCGGTCAAACAGTTTGCGGATCGAACCGAAATCCAGACTGGATTTCAAATCATCAATAATAAACAATAGCGCCGTTTGATTAAGCGAATATTTCTTACCAACTTTCGGGCAGTCGAAATAAGCCTTGAAATCTCTTTTTACCCAGTTTTGCATCGATGTAATCGACATATGCGAAAAATCTATCAATCCGCCTAACGCGGATATTTCCTGCAAAGAGAAGCCTTTGACCTCACGCCCCTTGATCAGTTTCACCAGGACAGGCGGAAGCGCCGTCGACAAAAAGGCCGGAAGGGTTGATCCCGACTCATAAGCATCCCGGTGCGACTTTTTCCAAGCCTGCTGGAGAACATGAAGCGGTTCACAGCAATTTCGGCCATGCAGCGCGAGCAGCAAATCCGCCATCTCTTTGCGAGTAAGCGTAAATGCTTCCATGCCGCTTACCTCCTTTTACGGATTGGCTTAATTACAAGCTCATCTGAACTTATCATACGCCCCTGTATAGAGCCTTGTAAAGACGAGGTATTTGCCAATATTGTCATGATAACTCCGAATTTTTCGGTATATCGGGTCCTAGTGCCCCCGTAAAGTAAAATAGCAAGTTTGCATCTGCTAGCTGAACTTCGTTATAGTAGATCATAGGAACTTATAATATTTCATAAAGGATTGTGAAGAACCGAAATGGACAGTAGTATAGGATTTAATTTGTTTATGATTGCTGTATTAATTGTATTAACCGCCTTCTTCGTTGCTACGGAGTTTGCGATCATCCGCCTTCGCGGGAGCCGCGTAGATCAGCTGGTGCTCGAGGGTAAGAAAAACGCGCTTGCCGTACAACGGGTGACAAGCAATTTGGATGCTTATCTCTCCGCTTGTCAGCTCGGTATTACGATTACCGCACTCGGACTTGGTTGGTTAGGTGAACCAACGGTTGAACGAATCATTCATCCGTTATTCGAGAAATTAGGCGTAAACAGCGATTTGAATCATATTATTTCCTTTGTTATAGCATTCGTTGCCGTTACATTCCTACATGTCGTTATGGGTGAGTTAGCACCTAAAACGTGGGCAATTCAAAAAGCCGAATTCATCAGCTTTGCCGTAGCTAAACCGATTATCTACTTCCACAAGATCATGTACCCGTTTATCTGGGTTCTTAACGGTTCCGCAACCGGCCTGATCCGCATGTTCGGACTGAAAGCCGTGAAAGAGCATGAAGAAGCGCATAGTGAAGAGGAAATTCAGATTATCCTGAACGACAGCTTCCAAAGCGGTAAAATCAACAACACCGAATTTGGTTACGTAAGCCGGATCTTCGCCTTTGACGAAATGTTGGCCAAAGAAATCATGGTTCCGCGTACCGACATGATTTGCTTATATACGAATAATTCAATGATGGAAAATATGGATATCATCCGTAAAGAGCAATACACCCGCTTCCCCGTTGCGACCGGCAGCAAAGATAACATCGTCGGCATGATCAACACGAAGCAGCTGTTCCTGGAATTCCAGGAGAACAAAGAATTTAACTTCCAGAATCTAGTTCATCCGGTTCTTGCCGTATCCGAGGTTCTGCCGGTCAAGACGCTCCTGAAGCGTATGCAGCAGGAACGTGTTCATATCGCCATTCTAATGGATGAATACGGCGGCACTTCCGGTATGATTACGATTGAGGATATTCTGGAAGAAATCGTCGGCGAGATCCGCGATGAATTTGATACCGATGAACGGAAAGAAGTCGAGAAGCTTGCCGATAACTGCTACCTGCTAGACGGCAAAGTCTCCATCGACCATGTAGCGGAATTGACCGGTGTTGATATCGACCAAGAAGACGTCGATACAATCGGCGGCTGGTTGTTCACGGTGTTTACCGAACCGAAGCCGGGCAAAGAGATGCAATACGAGAATCTCCGCTTTATCATTCGCGAGGTTGCCAAACACCGGATTAAGAAAGTCGAGCTTATTATTGAAGAAGAAGCCGATGATAGCAATCATGAAGCCGAAGTTGAAACGGCTTAACTTTATAAACGAGAAAAGGCAGCCGCTTAAGGCTGCCTTTTCTATTTATGCCCGCTGGCGCTCCTTCAATGTCATCTTGAGAAGCGGCGGTGTAATAAGCGTGGTTAGGATAACGACAAGCACAATTGACGTAAAGTATTTCTGTAACAGCAGGCCCGACTCCAGACCCGAGGCCGCAATGATGAGGGCGACTTCGCCCCGGGATACCATTCCTGCCCCAATCGCCAGCGAAGAGCGGTTATCAAAGCCCGTCAGCCTCGCTCCTACACCGCCACCGATTAATTTAGTTATGCAAGCGACTATCGTTAACAGAATAATAAACCATAACTGCTCCCCTACGCCGTCAAACGTAATATGCAGCCCGATGCTGACAAAAAACACCGGTACAAACAACGTAAAGGCAATCGGTTCGATTTTGGATTCCACCTGATGTTTAAACTTCGTTTGGGATATGGCAATCCCTGCGGCAAACGCCCCGATAATACCCGCAATCCCCATCTCTTCGGCAAAATAGGAGAAAGCAAAACATACGATCAGCCCTGCGCTCATGACGGCTTCCGTCACTTTAAGCGGCTCAAACCACTTCAGAAACCGCGGTACAAGCAGCCATCCCGCAACTAACACTACCGCAAAAAAGATCAACTTCTTGCCGATCACAAGTCCAATGGATACATCCGATACAGGCAATAACACGCTCATCATCACCGCGAGCAGAATCACGACAACGACATCGTCAACAACGGCTGCGCCAAGAATCGTGGTCCCTTCCCGCGTTTGAAGCTTGTTCATTTCCTTCAGCGTCTGAACAGAAATACTGACGGAGGTTGCGCACATTAAGAGACCAAGGAACATCGATTGTCCGCTCGTTAACCCAAAGGCTTTCCCCATCCCATACCCGCCAACAAAGGGAAGAAGAATTCCTCCAAGCGCTACCGCAAACGAAGCTTTCCAATTGCTCTTGAGCTGATCAAGATCGGTCTCTAGTCCAGCTATGAACATCAACAGCAGTACGCCAATCTCAGAGAAATGCCCGATAAAATCATCCGGATGAATCCACCCGAGCAATGCGGGGCCAATAATAATGCCGGCAAGCAGCTTGCCAAGCACGGCTGGCTGCCCAAGCTTGACCGATAACGCGCCTGCCAATTTGGTTGCAATCAATATAATCGCAAGGTAGAGAATGAACTCCATGTCGAACGTTCCTCCTTCTTTTAAGCATGACAAAAGGAGCCTGCAACTATGCAGGCTCCCCAAAAATAGACAGAAAGAGCCCGCTGTGGCAGGCTCCTCCAGGTCATGCGTATTTTCATATTCATACGGGCGAACCGAGAATCGGTTTCGTTTTCCGCAAGAAATATTATTTCAAGAACGAGAACAGACCGTTAACGTGAGTCAGGTAACGAACGTTACTTGCTTCTTTCATCAGTGTAGCCGCAGTACCTTTCAGTTTCAGCTGGCTAGCACCAATTGTGCCAATTGCGTCTTTGCGGCCAAGGCTCGCAAGTACGCCGGAGTTAACGAATTGGAACGATTTCATCGGCAGACCTTTCGCTTGCGCGAACAGGTTGTAACCGATGTACTCGCCCATTTGCCATGCGATTTGCGCGCTTGGCGGGTAAGGACGGCCTTCTGGACCCATAACGAACGCGTTGTCGCCAGCCAGGAAGATATCCGAGTGGGATGTCGATTGCAGGAATTCCGTTACCGATGCACGGCCGCGGTTCACTTCGATTCCACAATTAGCTACTACAGGGTTGCCTGTTACGCCGCCTGTCCAAACGAATGTATTCGTTTCGATCGAGCTGCCGTCTTTCAGCATAACCGTGTTGCCTTGAACTTCCGTTACCGCTACACCCATGATCAGGTTAACGCCACGGTTAGTCAGGCTGGATTTCGCGCGCTCAAGCAGGTCAGCAGGGAAGCCCATCAGAATTGTTGGACCAGCTTCGATGTTGTACAAGGAGATTTCGCTCTTGTCAACGCCGTATTGCTCGCACCATTTAGGAAGCATGTCAACGATCTCGCCGATCAGCTCGATGCCTGTCAGGCCGCCGCCGCCAACAACGATTGTTGCGTCTGCTTTGTTTTTCGTTTGCGCGTAAGCTGCAATGCGGTTTTGGATATGCGCGCTAACCGCTTTCGCTTCTTCAACGGATTTCAGCGTCAGGGAGTTTTCTTCCAGACCTGGAATACCAAAGAATGCTGTTTCGCCGCCGAGAGCAATGACCAGTTGATCATATCTTACAGTGCCGTTGCCAGCCAGCTTCACTTGTTTTTTCTCTGGATCAATGTTGTCAACGGTATCGATAACCAGGTTGATTGATTTGCCCTTGAGCAGTTTGTCCAAAGGAAGTGCCACGTTACCTTCATTCACGCCGCTTACAGCCAGACGGTGAAGCTCAGTGATGATTTGGTGGTAAGGAGTTTTGTTGATCAGTGTGATTTCAGCTTCTTCAGCCGAAATATATTTGCGAGCTGTCAGTGCGCTAAGAAGACCGCCATAACCGCCGCCAAGGATTAGAATTTGCTTAGCCATGTTTACCCTCCGCTCTTGTATGATTAACCGTTTTTACGCTCAGCCAATACGTTCAGGAACGATTGTGCGAAACGAAGCGTTGCTTGTACTTGCGGATCCTTCAGCATTTTCAGAATGCCAAAGAGACCAATTGTAGAGTTGTCGGCTTGTGCTGCGCGGTCGCCAGCTTCAACAGCTGCGTTAGCGATGCCTTTAGTCGTGTCTACGATTGGTTTAACGAATTCGCCAAAGCCGTGAACCATATCGTTCACAAGAACTTTGTCGTTAGCTACAGTTGTAGCTACATCATAAGCTTTAGTGAGCAAAGTCACCAGTTCTGCAAGCTTAGGCAGGTGTTCCACCAGTTGAGTCAGCGATTGCTGAATCTCTGGTTTCAGCAGTTGCTCGAGCACGTCCAGTTCACGTACAGAGCCGGATTCTTCAGGTAATTTCGTTACGGTTTCAGACATACGAATGCATCCCTCTTTCCATCTGTAATCGATCAGTTGATTTACTTGCATAAGCCGTCATTCCACATCTGTCATTTAAAGTGAAATTATTCACAATGAAGCACTACCATCATCGCCGACTTATATGCACGAACTACATCTTATTGTATTCCTCTTCCGCCAAATGATCAATTCCTATTTTTTGAATTGGGTACAGAAAAACGAAAAAAAAGCCCATCGGGACGTTAGTCCCAACAGGCTTTTCTTCACATACTACTCAGTAGTGTACGGCAGCAATGCTACAGTACGAGCACGCTTGATAGCAACCGTCAGCAGACGTTGGTATTTAGCGCTAGTTCCAGTCACACGACGTGGCAAGATTTTGCCGCGCTCGCTGATGAACTTTTTGAGCAGATCCGTATCTTTATAGTCAATGTGAGCAATTTTGTTCACAGTGAAGAAACATACTTTACGGCGTTTGTTGCGTCCGCCTTTGCGGCCGCCGAATTTGCGCTCTGGACGCTCTCCGTCTCCGCCTTCTCTTTGCTTGAAGCTCATTCGAACCCATCCTTTCAATTAAAATGGCAAGTCATCTTCCGATATATCGATTGGTCGACCGTCATCCGAGAACGGATCACGGCTGTTGTTGTTGCGTGGAGTACTAGGCTTGCTTCCGCCGCCGTTACCGCCGCCATATGGAGCGTTACCGCCGCCGCCAAAAGATCCTCCGCCGCTGTTGTTGCTTCCAGCATAACTGCCACTCTCTTGCGGAGCTCCGCCTTCACGGTTAGATTCCAAGAAGCGAACGTTATCGGCAATAACTTCCGTCACATAGACGCGTTTGCCTTCGTTGTTCTCGTAGTTACGCACTTGAATGCGTCCTTCTACCGCTGTTAAGCGACCTTTACGCAAGTAATTGGCGCATGTCTCAGCCAGCTGCCGCCAAGTTACGACCGGAATAAAATCCGCTTCGCGCTCGCCCTGACCGCTCGTAAACGGCCGGTCTACTGCTATCGTAAATTGCGTAACCGCTACACCCGCAGGTGTATAACGCAATTCGGGATCTCTTGTTAATCTGCCAATCAGTATTACACGATTCAACATCGCCTCTGGACCTCCCAATCGAACATCTAGCGTGGATTAAGCAACGTCTCTGACGATCAAGAAACGGATAACTTCATCCGTAATTTTCATGATGCGGTCAAGCTCATTAACAACTTCGTTGTTCGCGTTGAAATGAACCAGAACGTAGTAACCATCACGAATCTTATTGATCTCATACGCAAGACGGCGTTTACCGATCACATCTTGCTTCGTGACTTCCCCGCCATTGTTAATGATGCCACTGAATTTGTCGACGATGGCTTGAACGTTTTCTTGCTCAACGTCCGGACGAATGATGTACATCACTTCATATTTGCGCATTGTGTTTCACCTCCTTTTGGACTAAGCGGCCCTCGAAAGGGCAAGGAGCGAGATTATTACTCGCATCTACACAGTATAGCAAAACGCCTACACATTGACAAGTCATCAGGCGCTCCCGATTTCTGCCTTTCATGTCCCCGCCTTCTTCAGTCCATACTATAAATCGGACAAGGAGGTGAACAAGTATGGGTGAATGGACATTGTTTTCCCCTGGCGATCACGCGCCAAACGACGGCACCTATATTGAGACAGGCGTTAATTCCTACCACATGGGCGTTAACAATCCGAAGAAGGTTGAACTTAAGCGCGGCCAGAGATTCCCGGATACCTCTAATCATGAACGCAAGTGGAAACGGATGGCTCATTAATTTTTTCAACTATCCCGAATAACATCAAGGCATCCCGGACATTATAAGTATCGACGGTGAAGAGAGGTGTGGTTCCATTGGACCTGAATAGGGGCAAGGACTACTAAAAGAATTTATCTACTACTCATCACTTAAGAAGCGAGGCGTTGTGCTAAATACACGTTGCTGTAACACACGAGCAAACCACGATCGGATAAGCGATACCTGATGGAATTGTGTACCGATCTGTGATTATTGCACCTGGTTTTCTGCCCGTATGGATGTGGGAATTCGAAACTTACAACACCGTCGAAAAAGGGACTCGCGAGAGTCCCTTTTTTTATGTCTTCCTTTTCATTTTATACTACTCGTCTTAACGATCCCGACCAGCCAGCCATCTCCCTACGTATACGCCGCTAGCCGCAGCTTGCGATAAGGAATGGGTAGTCCCGGAGCAATCGCCAATTATATATAACCCCTTCACCCTTGTTTCGAAAGTTTCGCTTGTTTCGATCGCCGGCGAATACAATTTGCCGTCTATGGCATATAGAATCGTATCTTCGTCGATTGGCTCGCCCAGCAGCGTCTCCAGCGCCTTTAGAAAAGCCAGGGTAACCTCGATATAACGTTCCGGCACCTCATCCCTTAGATCCGTAAATTCAGCTTCTAAAGTCGGTATGACGCTTCTGGTGCCTTTGTCCGATGAGCTGTCACTCCGATCGCGAAGATCTCCCAGCCTTTGTGCCGCGATGCGTTGGCGGTTTTGGTTAATCCGCCTTACGATACCTCGCAAGTACGCGTCTGCCTCCGCCAAAGTCGGGAAACGGCTAGGCACAAATAACGTGAAATTCAGATTCGGACTGCCATCCTCCTTCTCCCGGTAGTTTTGCCCGTCAGGCATAGCAAGTCCCTCCTGGAGCTTTAAGACAACCCTTCCTTTCGGATTCATGCAATACGTTGTTGCCGTATAGTCATCTCCTGCAAAGCTAAGTTTCGTCTCGAAAGAATGCTTCAGGATTGAATCCAGCTGATTGCCTTTCATCTCCACCCGAAGCCCCAAATCAACCCTCGCTTCCCCTACTCCAATCTGAAGCGATTGGCACTGTCTAGCCAGCCATTCATTCCCGCTTCGGCCGGTGGCAATTATGATTTCTCCGGTCTCCACTATGGTCCCATCCGGTAATTCTATTGCAAAACGGCCATCCGAATTTCTCGTGATCTGTACGGGTTCTGCCTCAAACTTCATCGTAATCCGGGCCTCTAAATAATCATACATGCGCTGCAACACTTGCTTGGACAATTTGGTTCCCAAATGTCTGGTTCTTGTCGTCAGCACCCCAAAGCCCGCTTCGCGCGCCCGGGAAGTTAACTCCGGGTCGAAGGTATGGTACAATTCGGCTTCGCTGCCTCCGTACCGGCATAATAGATCATCAACATCCTCCATCAGCTTAAGCGCGGCATCATAGCCAGTCTTATGCTCGAGCTCTCCCCCAAAATCGTTCGTGAAATTATACTTGCCTTCGGACAGCCCGAGTCCCCCAAACCCTATGTAGCTGTCTTGCCGATCATTCAGCTTTGTTCCTTTATCAAGCATGAGTATATTACGTCCGCTGGTAGCTAATTCGTGCGCGGCAAAAATCCCGCTAACTCCGGCCCCTATAATTGTTATATCAAACACGTCCACTCACCCGTTTCTTTTATCATTCGTATGATTATGAAACAAAAAAGCTCCTACGATAAATCGTAGGAGCTTCGTTCTTATGTAACCGCCTTAGCGTTATAGACTATAAATGGCGGAGAAGGTGGGATTCGAACCCACGCACGCTTTGACACGCCTAGCTGATTTCGAGTCAGCCCCCTTGGGCCTCTTGGGTACCTCTCCGTTTGTATCAAGCAAAAACTATATTATCACAGGCCTTGTCCTAATGCAACAGTTTTTTAAAAAAACATTAAGACTGCTCGCTCTGCTCCGTTTCCGCAGCGGAGCGCAGCACTTTTTTCATGTTTTTTTCGAACTTTGCTCTAGGAATGAGAACGCTATGCTTACAGCCTACGCATTTGATCCGAATATCCATCCCCATGCGGATAATCTCCATCTCGTTGGATCCGCAAGGATGCTGTTTTTTCATCTGAACGATATCGCCAAGCTCAAACTGTTTACGCTCCATTCGTTTCGCCGCCCCTTTCATTGCGATGATACGTTACCATTCTCGGATACGGGATATCAATCCCATGACCGTCCATTATCTTTTTGATATAAGCATTTAGCTCTCTCGCCACTATGCCGTTCGTATTCGGCAGACATTCTGCCGTTACGCGCACTTTCACTTCCGTCGATAGCATAGTCTGAATACCAAGCACTTCCGGCCGCTTAACGAGGTTATCGTTCTCGAACCGCTCCAGCTCTCGACGGATAATCGCAATCGTCTTTTCCGCATCTTCTTCATAACCGATCGATACATCGATAAACGCAATTGAATTGTGCAAAGAGAAGTTCGTAACCTCATTAATCATGCCGTTCGGTATAATATGTACTTCTCCCGTCCAGCTGTGAATACGCGTGGCTCGAAGCCCGATCATCTCAACCGTTCCTTTGAACGTTCCGGTCTGTATGACATCCCCAACGGCGAACTGATCCTCAAATATAATGAAGAACCCTGTAATAATATCTTTCACCAGACTTTGAGCGCCAAAACCGATCGCCAGACCAATAACCCCGGCGCCAGCCAAGAGCGGTGCAAGCTGTACGCCAAATTCATCGAGTACAAGCATGCCGATAATGAAATAGCCGTAATACGAGATTATATTTTTGATCAAATTGCCGACCGTAGTAATTCTTCTTGTTTGAATCATAAGCCGGCTTTCCGTCCGGTTCAAGACGACACGGT
>NZ_BSSQ01000015.1 GCF_030161375.1 Paenibacillus glycanilyticus | reverse complement strand
GGATCAACCAGAAAGAAATGGTTGATCTCATAATACGATTGGGCAGATTAGCGTAAATGAATTATGCCCCCATTTATTGGAGATATTGAAATCACAAGGATTGGATGGGGGACTGAAAATGAAAGTGATTCAAAGCATTTGCATGGTTGTAGCACTATTAATTTTGACTGCCTTTAATACTTCTATAGTACCGAATTTAAAGGTTGATGATGTTAATTCAATACAGGTAGTTATTGGACCTCATAATAAGGAAGAACTAGGGAAAGAAGAGATTGCAAAGTAGTTAACTGGCTTCATTTATCCAAAGAAACGAAGCTAACAGGTGGATTTGACAAGCGCCCGACGGTGTTGAAAATAATATTGAATGATGGGAGACTACTGGTTGTTACCAAAGCGGTTAGACGGATCCATACTAACAATCCTGATGGGAGTGTATTTTCACGGAGCATCCCCATTCAGGATGAAATACTAATAAATTTCGATTCTAAAAGAATTCAGTTGAAATCGCCAGAGCTGTTCAATTGGTTGACTGAAATCACATCTGTGAAACTACACTGAACTCCCTCGGGAAACGATAGTTGAATAGCCAAACGTAACAAAGCTGCCGGTACACGATCGGCAGTTTTGTTACGTTAACGGGCAGTTTAGTTCCAATATGTGGTAGACTTAAATCGAGGAAGTAAAGGGCGGGATAAAGTAAAGTTGGAGATTTAAAAGTGAAGGAGGTTTTAGAAATCGAAAAAAGATCTGTGAAACATATGAAACTACGTATGCCGTTATTTTTTTTCTCCGTTTATATAATTTATAGTTTCAATGATAAACTTCTATTAAAATGGTTACATAATTCAGGACTTAGGACTTTAATTTATGGTTTACTTCTTTTTGTTGCTTTCTTCATAATCGAAAAGAGCGGAGCAGCAAACAAGAAAGTAAGTTTGCCAATCGGCATATTTGTTATGATTTTAGGCTTTTTACTAATCATAAGTATTACTTTAATTATGGATTAAACAGCAATTTGATAATGTATCGATTGCATTGGAACTAGTATTGCGCTAACGGGGAACTATAGCTCAATAAGAACATTGCAGCAGCCGGTCAATAATGACCGGCTGCTGCTGCTTTTCATGATTTGGAGTACGGGTTGGGCAAATATTCTATAATAGTGCAACATTCAAGATATTTAGGCGTATAACAACTGTTCCAATATTTAAGTAGAGAGGATGAGTTCCATGGACGGGTTTGGTAATGGTCCCAGTTTTTTCGATCTATTCACTGATACTCCAATATTTATCAGATTGTTTTTCGGACTTATTTTTACAATTATAGTTGGTGGTTTTCTCTATGTCATCATTCGCGGCATTGTCACATGGACATCGAATAATTCTGCAGAACTTCTTACTCAATCTGCAGTTATTATAGATAAACGGACTGAGGTTTGGGGAGGTTCTGGTGATTCAAGCGCAAATACTAATTACTATGTCACATTTGAAATAGAGGATCGGTCACGAGTTGAATTACCGGTGAGCGGCAACAAATTCGGACTTCTGATAGTCGGTGACAAAGGTATTCTGTCCTATCAGGGAACAAGGTTCAAAAGCTTTGAACGTGGTTTTTGATAAGGACATCAAGCTGTTTACAAATAGTAAGTCGCTGCCTCCATCACGCTATCGGGAAACGATAGCTTAATTGATACCCACCCAGGACGAGGCTGCCGGCATGAAAGGCAGCCTGTTCAGCTTGCAGGATTGTTTAGAAACATTTAGATATATTAATCAATAAAGGTGGTTGAACACTTATGACTTGGCCTTCAATTCGGGAGTTCCTGCGCATTCCACAAGAACTCACTGGTAAAGATGTGAGTATTGCGATTGTGGATGGGAGATTCCCTAATCATCCTGATATTGCTACAAATGCACGTCGAAAGACATACATTGTAAAGCTTTCAGAGTCAATTCCACAACCTAATTTAATGATTGCCGATGATGGTCCTTGGAATAAAGGGTTGCACGGATTGTCGACGGCAGCTGCAGCCGCTGGCTCGGGACACTTGTCAAAGATGCATTATACTGGAACTGCACCTGATGCAAATCTTTATTTAATTGAAACTGGGAGATTGAATACGGTACATGAGATTGAAAACGCTTATGTTGCTGCATTAAATTGGCTTCTCCAAAACTGGCGTAGCTATCATATTCGTGGGGTTGTATTAACGATTGCATCAACGCGAGATACCGGATTATTACCATGGCAGGCCGATCCGATTCGAGTAAAATGCGAACAACTAGCCCAAGAAGGTGTACTTGTTGTTGTGGCCTCTGGTAACACAATGGAGTTAACATGTAGTGGACCAGCCTCATCACCGTCCGTTTTATCCGTTGGAGGCGTGATTATTCCAGAGAACGGCGTTATCAAGGATACTGAACCATATCACGGTTGCAGAGGCAAAACATTTGAAGGAAAGTGGATACCAGAAATCCTGGCACCAGCTGAAAATGTGGTTCTACCTATGCCATTTCAGTCGTCCGAAGAGAAAAATAATCATTTTACGGCCTCAAATGACAACCTGCCCGAAGATTACGCCCGAACAGAGGGGACTTCATTTGCAGCACCTATAATATTGGGATGTGTGGCATGTATTTGGCAAGTACATCCTGACTGGAGCGCAAATCAAGTGAAGTCTGCAATATTAGGAAGTTCGATTCAAAACGGAAATTGGTCATCTTTAAATGCCGGATTGATTGATGTTGCCGCCGCTATTAGTATGAAACCACCCAACAAAGATTCCCATGTCCAACCATATTCCATATGGAAGGAATGGAAAAGCAAAGACGTTTCCACACATTTAAATGCAATGAATGATTCGAATGAGGGAGTTGTCGTCGCTGCTCTACTATCTCTCCATGATGGTCAGTTGCCTGATGTGATAGAAGCACAATTGATAAGCCTATTGAAGCACCGATCCATGAAGATTCGTACGGCTGTAATTATTGCGTTCTCATCCTATCCAGACAGGATTCCGTACGGAGACTTACTACAATTGCTTCACGATGAGGATAGTTACGTTAGAATGGCGGCACTATTTACTCTGAGTCATCGATCTGAACTGTGGAATGAGAAGCCTTATGAAATGATAAGGTTATTCCAAGATAGCGATCTGAATCTCCAATATTGTGCTGTAACACTTGCATCATTCTTAAAAATCCAAAATTTCATTGAACCACTCATTTCAGGGCTTTATGATGATGCAAAAAATAACCGAGTTTCAATTTTTGGAGCGAGGTGTAACGCTCTTGAAGCGATCACCGGTGTTGCTTTCGATCCAATACCAGAATGGAGGGAAGGGCAGTGCTTCTACTCGGATCTAAGTAGACAAGCCAGACTGCATATTGCTCAAATGTGGAATCAAGCGAATCATGGAGAAAAGGGAAGCAATATTAATTGGTGTTAAACTAACGAGGAACGTTAGTTCAGCCATTTAGGAACAGTTTGTGTATAGATTTGTTTTCGTCCGACAAACCAGTTTGTTTACTTGATCCATTATTTCCTGTATAACCAAAAATGCCTGTGGAATTTTATCCACAGACATTTTTGAATGTAATTAAGGATTTGTTCCTAGTGGTTGCGGTAAATTCTAATATCCGAATACATATTCTGATCCATAGTTTGCATCACCATTAGTAAACATAGCTTTTGCTTGAGTGATAGAATTTGAAAGTTCGGAAGTAGAATTTTTACTGTATTGCAGGTTCGAATAGGATCCATAAGCTGCTGAAGTCAATGATGCAAATACCAATCCAGCATTTGCGTATTGTAATACAATAGCTGTCCATCCTATTGGGCCCGTGCTCCAGCCAGCAACAAGAGTAACAAATGATGCGACTGCTATCCACCAGTTGGCTGCCTCTGCTCTCTTATCTACTTGCATATCTAAAATGATGTACTTCTGATATGAGTTAATATATTTCTTGAAATTAGCTAATCTTGTTGCTTTAGCTGTATTTCCCGAAATACTTCCATGAAGAACAGTATACATGCTATCTTCACCTGCAAAGCCAAGAGATGAGGTTGTAAAATCACCATTCACAATATTATGACGATAATAGTTATCAAAAGCACCGCACATTTCTATTCCATTAGATACTGTTGGGCAATCATCACCTTCTGCCAATGGAGTTACTGCTGCCTCAGCAGCACGCGATGCTTGAATATTCGCGGTTTTTTCTTTAATTTCATTTAGTTGTTTAGTTGTAATACCTGTGACTTCTGTGGATTTTGCTTCAGGCAGTTTAGCCACATTGGAATCAATAAATTGTTTAATCTTTTGTTCTTCTGAAGTATCAAGTATATCAGTTAAAGTTTGTTGATCCTCTTCTTGAATTGTTTCAACCTTCTCCTGACTACCCTCATTCAAAGCATTATTTTTTGTCATGCTACTAATGCTATGTGTTCCTTCACCAGTAGTATAGTCGTTAGTCATCTCTTCATCTTTAACTACAGTATTAATATAATTACCGTTAAGATCATAATAGTCTTCGACCGCAGCAATATCCATCGCTACAGGGTTTCCATTTTCCACTGTAGTTGTCGTTGTAGCACTTACTACCTTAAAGCCAGTTCTGTCATAAAAACCGTCTGCATTAGGAGTGTCCGCGAAAGTTTCTACTGTAAAACTTTCTGTCTTAGTTGTAACGATGGGAGATGATTCTTTTGCTGAAGCAGGTGAAATTACAGAAACACTTAATAAAGCAGTAAGACTTAATACAGTAATGAATTTCTTAGTTGCCATCTTCATGAATACCAAAAACCTCCAAAATAATATTATTTTGCTAGTCACTAGACCAGCTAATTACAGAGTTTATCAAATAATTAGAGGTAAAGTAATAGTTCATAACTATCAAATAACCTCATATAGAGTATACTTTTTTAGGTATGATCACATGTAAAGTTATGTCGAAAAAAGTTCTATCATGTCGAAAAAAATAAATATCAATATAAATTGAGGCTCTCTAAACAGAGTTTCTTCAGTTTTATTAGGGAGTTTCATACTTTTCAATTTCATTTCGAACCATGGACGCAGGCTTTTACAAACTCAATATGCTATACTTCGTAAACGAATGCCAGAATGAAATTCATTATTAGAGAGGAGAAAACTTATGAGCAAATCTAGGGCTATACTATATATAATAGCTAGTGTTGTTTGTATTATTTTACCTATCGTATTCAACTTGTATCACATCTGGGATATTAATCAACCTAAAACAGGGGCAGTAGGTGATGGAAAAACTAACTATCCCAATCTACCTCAATTATTACCAAGTATATTTTCACTTATAATTGGAATAGGCAACTTACCTGTTGCTATCCTTCGTTATAAACAAAGTAAAGATAAAACAAAATGATCGGAATTTAGGATTGCCAGCAATACTTTAAGAAGAGCCCGCGGTATTCGCTTCGAACAAAGGTATTAAGTAGGAAATTCGCAAACGGCAATAAAAACATGGTTAGATTTTCTCATGATGTAAGAAACGTATGCATTCGAGATGGCATCAGAACACTGGAAAGAACGCCAGAATTAAGTATTGTAGAACATTTAAATTAGTTCGTAAGCATTTTGTAGTATGATTGAACAAAAGGGAAACGTTAGTCCAGCCATCCAGGAGCAGTTTACCATATCGGTAACTGCTCCATTTTTATTAAGCTAAAGGGCAGATTAAAGCAACAAAATGATTGTTATGACGTAAAGGTTTATTAAGGAATTAATGCATAATGAATTACGGAGGTGTCCCTAAATGTTCGGATATGTTTTATTGGGTCTCTGCCTAATTGCTTTTGGAATATTTATGATAAAGAAACCGGATGTGATATGGGAAATAAATGCTAGTTGGACTACCCGAGATGGAAGTGAACCGTCAGATTTATACGTACTATACATAAGAATTTTCGGTGGATTATTGATATTTATAGGAGCTTTCTGCTCCCTATTTATAATTTTTTCGTGAGTTGGTTTGTAGGACTCGAAGGGTACGTAAGAATGTATTAAAAAACGATTAAGCTAAAGGGGAACGTTAGTATTAATTTAATTGAAATTTAAACAATCTGATGGAACATGGGTATTAAATTGTACATTAACAGATAAGTATGATTACACTGAATTTGTTTTACCAGGTAATAGTTCATGCAAATATATTGGTAATCCTAAAATTTGGATACCAAATGATGCTGCATATCTTTCTCAAAAAAGCGAGGCAATAGTATCTTACGATTTAACTATTAATTTCACAATAACAATCAAACCATAAATTTTAAGGAGTAAAGCATATGAAGAAAATATTAACGCTAATAACTATTGTTATTCTATTACAAAGTTTGTTGTCTGGATGTACAGATCAAAAATATCCCGTGGGTAAGGATACTGTTGTATTAGTAGGTGACGGAAAATTTCAGATAGGAAAATGGCCAGATTCTTTAAAACTAGCAATGTATAGCGATGATCACGTTACTAACATACTAGAAGAAAATGTAGTTAGCTATAAAAAATAAAGGACATATTATATGTTATTGGTGATGGTGATTCCTTTATAGTAGTGAATGGTAAAACTAATACTTGCACAATATTATCAGCATCAAAACAAGAATTTCCGGGTCTCGATGACCAAGCTGCAATAACCTATTTAAATAGTTATGACAATTTTACAGACGCCGAGAAATAGATATTTGAAAAGTTGAAAGAAAAGTAGAACGTACTTTAAATGACAGTTTTTTGTTTGCTTCATTACTAAGGGGGGCTTTTCATGGATATGGGGAAATATAATGCTCTAAAGACTCACTATTCTTGAAGAAGTGTCTAGTGTTGAAATTGGTTTTATAGTTCCTTTTCTTTACCTACATCTATAGTGTACTGAAGAATTCGCACATCTCGAAATGATTGCCACAATGGTATATAAATTGACAAAAGACGCCACGCCAAGACAACTCATGGAAGCGGGACTTGGAGAAAACTTCGTTAATCACGACAATGGAATGATGTATGTGAATGCATCTGGTGTTCTATGGACGGCAGTCTATATCGGTACCAAGGGTGATCCGATCGCAGACAAGTCCGACTGGGGAACTAAGAAAGTATTCAAGGTTTAAGGATAAGATTTAATATTGAGGAGTAGTCAGAAAGCAGTCGATATCGGCTGCTTTTTTGTTACGCTAACGGGCGGATAGAGGAACAGATGGTAAGGCTGTTCTCGATCAGAAGAACAAATTAATGATATGATGTTGTAAATGGAACAAGCTAGTCGAGCCTATTTTCTATTTTCATGAGGGAGTCGATAAATGGGTATGGGAAGTACGAATCAATGGGATGCGGAATGGGAAGTATCAGAAGAATTGGCCCATAAATTAATAAGCAGTCAGTTTCCGCAGTTAGCTTCACAAAGCGTACAAAAACTAGGATACGGCTGGGATAACACTGTTTTTCTTGTGGGGATCGAATATGTATTTCGCTTTCCAAGAAGAGAAGTTGCAATTAATCGTTTAAGGATGGAAGGAAAGATACTACCAAAGCTTAAAGATTATTGTTCCATTGCATATTCGTTACCTCTATTTTTTGGGGAAGGGGATTATAATTATCCTGCACCTTTCCTAGGCTACCCCTATTTATCAGGAGAGTTTCCAATCGGATTAACTGACAAGCAACGTGCGTTATCAGCAACAACGCTCGCGCAATTTTTAAAAAGCTTACATGCATTCCCTGTGCAAATTGCCCAAGAAAATGGAGTTCAATATGACCATAGAAATTTGATTGATATTGTGATGCGTAAAGAAAAGTTGCATAAATTCATTTCCGACCTTGCCCTTCATTTTAGTAAAGAAGAGTATCGTGAATTATCGAACTATTTGGAACAGCTTGGAACTGAAAAAGTGAAACCCAAAAACGTATTCCTCCATGGAGACCTTCATTTTAAAAATATGTTGGTAGACGAGAATGGAATAGTTTCAGGGATTATCGACTGGGGAGATATCAATATTGGACATCCAGCTTGCGACTTGAATGTCGCGTATAGCTTTTTGCCTCCGGATGCGCGTTCAGACTTTTTCAAAGAATATGGGGATGTCGATGAAGAAACGAAGATATTAGCTCGATTGCTAGCCATATACATTCCCATTTTGATCATGATGCAGGCAATTGATTATAAAGATGAAAAGTTGGTTGCTGAAGCAAAAGCGATCATAAAACGTGCTCTCGCTGATTAAGAAATGTCATTCCTCTAACGGGAGACATTAGTTCAACTTAGGGAGGTTGACATGGGAGACATTCGGTTTGTCAAAGCTCTAATTCATTGGGACAAAGATCC
The DNA here is from genome assembly GCF_030161375.1 of Paenibacillus glycanilyticus. GTDB lineage: Bacteria > Bacillota > Bacilli > Paenibacillales > Paenibacillaceae > Pristimantibacillus > Pristimantibacillus glycanilyticus_B. Next base: position 248,007 of record NZ_BSSQ01000015.1, on the reverse strand, counting down.
AAGCAAATATCCCTGTAATACCTGGTTACCAGATCTTATCGTGCACTATGGAAGCATAGAGGGTAAACAGTTAACCGGTGAAGCCTGGACCGTACCTGTTAGAATTACAAGTTTAATTGAAGGCACTTGGGATACTTATGCAGATGTACGCTTTCTAGTTGATGATGCACCTTGGCATCTTCTTGTCAGTGGATATATGTTTATATTATGGGCTGGGAAGGAAATTGCTTCTGTTAAAGTCTTATAGTATTCAATAGGAAGTTAAGCTAACGAGGAACTTTAGCTCAACAACACGACAGCAGCCGGAATACAACGTTCGGTTGCTTTTTTGTTAAGTTATATTAAGTAGGATAGTTTCAATCACTTCTAGGATATAAAAATTTGTATCTGGAGAGACGTTATGATAAAGAGTTGGGATGATATATGTTCTGATTATGAACGATTAAATAGCAGTGATAACAAGTTTTTAAGTATTTATAACCTGGTGGTTTCTATCCGAGATTCTAAGTATTCTAACCACATTTACGGATGGACTTCAGTTATTGATTTATATATTGTTCAAAGCAAGGTGAATTATCCTTATAATGGTCCTAAGTTATTAGTGAGACAATTAGAAGGTAATAAATTAGAATTTAGATATATTGATACTTATAAACCAGAAAGTCAATGGAAGAGAGTGTTAGATGGTAGTAAGGGATATGCGAAATTAGAAGAATTCTTTTTTAATTTACATTGGTTTTACTGCGATTTTACTAACTAGACATCATTCGGAGGAACGTTCATTAAGTAGACGTTACAGGTTTAAAAGTTTTTGTAATGGTTAGACTATAAAAATAACTATCGATTGTGTTTAACTGTTATTCATGACTAAACTGTTTAAGTCGGACCGTTTGAAGGTGCTGACAAAGAATATACATTAGATCAACGATAAATTAACCGCCAAGGCATTGTGCCCTGGCGGTTTTACTTATGTAGCGTATTCTCGCCGAGATCTGCCACCATTAAATTAAGGTCACATTATCATCCGTAACATATAGTTCAGTAAACACGTCAATATAGTTTGAGGTGATTGACAATGAGATGGATGAAAAACATGAGACAGATCTCATTTTTGCTTCTTTTTATGATGATCCTAGCAAGCTGTGGTACGACGGACAAAGAAGAAGTGACCCCACGAACTCATGCTGTTGATACTGAACCGGTCTCAGAGAAAGCAGCGGAACCTTGCATGGCTGAAATAGAGTGGGTAGATTTTCTTATAATCAACAACATTAAATATTATCAAAACTACGATGGAACCAAGGCTGTAACAGAGGAACAACTAGGGGACAAGGTAGGCGAAATCAAGTATATGTTAAACGAACATGCCTGTACGGATCATGTGGAGAAGAACGGGGATGCGTCATTTCTACCGATTGGTACCGCGGTTTACGCCCTGAAGGGATACAAATCGGAATTCCGAGTCGTAGCAAATAACAAGATCTATGAAGTAAAAGATAACTCGAAAGCAGCGACTATTGGAGAACTATATGACATCGATGGTAAAGTAGAGAAAATCAGCCTAGAAAGCAGCAAAGATGGCAGTCTAATTGGAGACTTCAGCAAGGAAGCATCCGAAGAATTCGTATACGAACTTTTGAATTTGACGAATGTTGGATTCAACGCGGTTTATGAAAAAACAAAACATGAGGCTGGTATTTTTCTGCGCGTGCACCTACAAGATGGTACATCCTTTCGGATGGTTTACTATCCAAAAGCAAACGGGTTTAATGCAGGCGCCTTCGGATCGGAAAAAATAAGAAAGATAATCATGTCCCAAGAACAAGTTAAAGCAGCTGTGGGATTATAGTGGTGGAGTGAAATAACTTAGACCCGCGGCCGGTTGCTGGGGGAGAAGAACTCAAAATAATTAACTGTATTGAAGTACCGAGGAAAGATAGCTGAATACAAAAAAACAAAAAGTCGGTTATCCTGAGAACAGGAAAACTGACTTTTATTTTGGGGAATGTGCACATAGAATATGCCGGATACCTAACATTTTTAGTGATATAAGTTTCGCATGCTTCGATATATTGATTATCTCTGAGTAAAGATTTGGAATGTAACGCCGAATTTATCCGTTACCATCCCGTAGGCTGGGCTAAAGTGCACTTTTTGCAGAGGCATGATGACATGACCCCCTTGCTGTAAAGCATCGAAAATTCGATTTGATATTCCGATATCGGGAGTTGTGATGCAGATTTGAACGCGATTGCCGCTCTGATTGGGTTTGCCTGGAAAAGTATCCGCAACAAACAGATCGAAATCGCCGATTTTTAATACGGAATGCGCTAAACGATCTTTGGCTTCATTCGGTACGGGTTGTTCCGGGTCTTCCGGCGCCTCTCCGAACGTTTGCGTAAAGACGACTTTTGCGCCTAATGAGATTTCATAAAATTGAATAGCTTCCTTCGCATTTCCGTTGAGCATGATAAAGGGCGTCACTTGAAATGTCATGATTAAACAGCTCCTTCATATTGAAATTTTGCCTACTAGCCACGTTTAGCCGGGCTTGATTTCAATTCTAGATTATAATAGTGACAGGTATTGTCATGGATCATTCATGTTAAAGAAACTTATCAGGCTAAAAAGTTCGATTTTAGATACAATATGACTGCGCTATTGGGAAACATTGGTTGAAATAAAGAATTCTACTATTGAGCAGGGGAGGAAGCTTTCAATGATAAAGAAACCAGTCAGTTTGGATGAATTAGTCGGCGAGATTGAAATTGATTTAGATGATACGTTTACTTATATAGATGTTACGACAGGTGAGGTGATTACGTTAACTAGAGAAGAATTTCAAGCTGCTGAAGATGAACAGCCTCTTGAGGATTTTCCCGAATGGCAAAGAGCCAACATTGAAAGAGCATGTTGCATACTCGAGGATGAACAAGGGAAATTTGCGGACTTCACATTGAGAAACGACTACAACGAATATGAACTCATGGAAGAGTTCATAAGGACTGTGGAAGATGACAACATCAATGAAGCGTTAAGTGCAGCAATTACGGGGAACGGCGCGTTTCGCAGATTTAAAGATCAAACAATAGAATTTGGCATGGATAAGCAATGGTACGCCTACAAGGAAAAAAAGATAAAGGAATTTGTGATTGAATGGTGCGTTGAACATGATATTGAGTTAAAAAAATAAAATACAATCATAATGAAGCTGCCGCGATGGCAGCTTTATTACGTTTATCGGCATAAAAAAATGTTCCTGGAATGTAGAAATCGTTATTCTCTAATCGACATTAATATGTGAAAGATAATCATAAACCCAAAATTCAGTAAAGGAGCAAACAAACATGGTCAGATTCTTAGTCCTATACACAGAGCCAAATGATATTGAGGTATTTGAGAACTACTACCGCGAGGTACACATTCCCTTGGCGAAACAACTTCCGGGTCTCCGTCGTTATTCTATTAGTCGCAATACAGCACCAATTCGAGGGGGCACCACGTATTATCTCGTAGCCGAACTGCAATGGGACAGTATGGCGGACATCAAAAAAGCATTTCAGTCACCGGAAGGAAAAGCATCAGCCGAAGACGCTGCAATTCTTGAAAGGCTCTGTCCAGGCATGCACAGCATGATATATGAACTTGAAGAGATATTTATATGTCCAACGTAAGCTGGGGATTCGCAGGAATAGACCAAAAGTTACGATTGTTTGTCAAAGCTATTTAGGTATCAGGTTACATCTGGGCTACCTCCGGCATACAGTAAATAACTTGCTGGATGAACGGGGGGATATCGTTATGCATTGGTTTACAATTGCAATTATCGGAATTGCTTCAAATATAGATAATTTAGGCATTGGGTTTTCCTTTGGTTCACGTTCAACAAAAGTTCCATTCTTCTCAAACTTAGTTATTGCTCTGCTGTCCATAATTGCGACTTACACGTCTATGTCTGCAGGTTTGTTCGTATCCCATTTGATTTCTTCATCATGGGGGAACATTATTGGAGGCTTTACGATTATTGTGATGGGCGCTATAGGGCTCCGCTCAGTCAAATTCATTACAAAAAGTGAATCGGAGAGTGTACAGAGCGAACATCCAACAAAGCCTGATCTCTTGGCCGCTGCATCGGATAAAGATAAAGACCATAATATATCTTGGTTAGAAGCTATAACTTTAGGATTAGCTTTGTCGGTTAACTGCATTGCAACAGGATTGGGTGCCGGTGCTAGTGGAGTTTCTCCGTTATATACAGCAATTTCTGTTGGATTATTCTCGTTGCTCACCGTTGATATCGGTATTAGGTTCGGCAATAAGCTATCAAGAACATGGTTTGGAAAGTATTCGGACGTATTCGGCTGTTTGCTTTTAATTTTAATTGGTCTATATGAAGTTATTCACTAATTTATTAAGCAATGCGGTAGTCTAAAACTGGCTAACCTCATATAAGCTCAGAGTGTCGAGAAAGTCCATTGGGCTTTTTCGGCATTTTTTTTATTTGGTGGTTCACGTCTCGTCGAGGAGACTGCCTTCGGATGATGGGCTGGGTGCCCAAGCAATATCCGAAAGTAAATGTGACAAGCAGCCGTCAGTCTATCATGTCGGTGCCCAAATCCGTCCTTCAATAGATTAATAAACCATGCCGGCAAGCAATTACAACAACAGCTCAAATCACTGACTCCTGCACAAGTCGTATGGCTGAATAATTAGTTATCGTCCAACATTTATAATCTTTCTCACCCAGGTTGGTTCACATGTCGCCGCTCGTACAAGGCAGTCCGCGCAATCTGAGTAAGAGAGCGGCTGGAACATAGCGACGCGGGCTGAAGGGCCTGCCGTATACTTCGAAGAGGGAGTCGCGTCACTAAGTCCGGCCGGTCTTACAATAACCCAACTCAAGCTGCTCTTTTGCACCGCATGCTCGGCGATAGCCTTGTCCTTGATCGCCTTCGAGAAGATACGCCGGTTAACGCTTATTAACCAACGATTGATTAGGGTAAGCTCCTTCCCGTCACTTAGACCAAGGCCGCTTTGCATGACTAAGTGTTTAACGCCAGCACGCTGACAGGCACAAATGATATTCGGGATTCCCTCTGACATGACAGTACCCGGCGAGAAGTTTGCCTTCATGATACTCAGTATCCCTGTCGATATACCGGAACCTTTTGAGTTTTTTGAAGTTGGACCTATACAAGTAATTACGACATCTGTCCCGGCAATGGCTTGGACGATACTATTTACATCGAATACATCGCCCTGTCGGACGGTAAGTTGCTCTAAGGGAGGGATAGCTTCCGGACGACGAACCACGGCTATCACTTCATGTCCTAATTCAAGCGCACGCTCCAATACCTTCTTCCCCGTTGCTCCTGTTGCTCCAATAACTGCGATTTTCATTGAGGTGTCTCTCCTTTTAATGCTATTCATTAACTGAATTCGTTTACATGCGATAAAATGCACATTAGTGTATTAAGAATCAACTATGTATAATTGTAGACAAAACAATAAAGTCTACAATTATTAAAAAGGCAGGTTTCGTGCATTAATTCACAAATCCAAGTTGTATGTGTATATATTAGTTGCTAAGAAGGTGTTTTCAATTGAAAGATCGAAGAATACGCAAATCACAAGAAGCTATAAAAGCGGCTGTAATCGAACTGATGATGGATAAAAGTTTTGATCAAATTACGATTCAGGATATATCCGACAGGGCGGATGTTAGCCGAAGAACCGTCTATCTTCACTACATGGACAAGTTTGATCTTGTGGATAAGCTCATTGAAGAACATATAAATAGATTACGGGAACTATGCGATATAGCGGGACACGATGCCGAATATACGGATATGGGATTGTTATGGTTTGAGTATTTAGAGAAGCACCATTTGTTTTTCTCCGCAATGCTGGCGAGTAGAGGAAATTCATTTTTCCGAAATAGATTCCTTGATTTTTTTCTCCAAGAGCTGAAGAACATGGTTAAAGGGAAAGAGATACACGAACGGAGCATAACAGGATTAACTGAGGATGATGATGTTGAAACTCAATTTGTAGGAGCGGCTATCGTTGGGGTAGTGGAATGGTGGTTTAAGAATGGAAAGCCTCACCCGCCTTCCCTGATGGCTCAACGAATGGGGACGTTGCTCGAACGTAATCTTAAAGCTGATACTCCTAAAGCTTGAAGGAGCCCGAGCTTCACCCATCTCCAAAACCTGTGGAAGGAGTTTCAGACATTTATAATCGGGATTGGCAGAGGATGACGAATTCATCGGAGAATACTTTGCTTTGTCTCAGGTAATTCAAGAAAGCCCATGACTTTGTTTGTGAATCAATCGTTCGCTCAAAGACAGCTCATACAAGATTGAGCTGTCTTTCTGTCTTTAAAGCATTAAGTATTGTACTTCTAAGCTTTATTGAACGATCCGATTGCGGATCGCGAAGACGACGGCTTGCGTCCTGTCCTCGACGCCAAGCTTCTGCAAAATGCGATGGACATGCGTCTTGACCGTGCTTTCCCCGATATATAGTTTGGCGGCGATCTCCTCGTTGCGCAGTCCGTAAGCCATTTGCTGAAGCACCTCATGTTCCCGTTCTGTGAACGATTCGCCCATTGAATGGCTGAGATCGTTATCCGCTGCATTCGCTCTTGCCGAGCGTACCACCCGAGACATCGCTTTGGAGGCGATGGCCGTGCGGAAGATCGCTTCCCCGCGGTAGGCTGCCCGAATGGCTTCAATCAGTTCTTCCGGTGTAGTGTCCTTTAGCAAATATCCGATCGCGCCGGAACGGATGCCTTGGAAGACATAATCTTCTGTGTCGAATGTCGTAAGAATAATAATCTTGCAGTCGGGCCAAGCGGCCATAATATCGCGGGTCGCTTCAATCCCGTTGTATTCAGGCATCTGAACGTCCATCAGAAAGACATGCGGGCGGGCGGAAACAGCCAATGCAACGGCCTCGCGTCCATTGGAAGCTTCTCCAACGACTTCCATGTCTAGTTGGGCATTGATCATAAATTTGAATCCATGCCTTACCAGCAGCTGGTCATCCACAATGGCTACCCGAATCGTATCAACGCTCAATCTTTTCACCTTCCTGTAAGGAATTAATAAGCGGTAACTGAATTGTAATTCGCAAGCCGTTAGGCTGTTGTTTACGAAGTTCGAACGAGCCTCCGATCCTTTCGCATCTAGCCTTCATGTTCAAAATTCCGAACCCGGGCTGCGGAGGGGAATCGCTCAGAAATGGACCATCATCGACAACTGTCATCACGAGTTCCTCTTCGGATTCGGTGATCGAGACCTCAACTACCGAGGCGTGGGCGTGTCGAATAATATTGGTCAGTGCCTCTTGCAAAATGCGATACAACGCTTCGGCTATCTCCGGATGCCACTGTGTGATTGTGCCTTCCGTGGAAAATCGAATCTGGAGCCGGGTTTGTTCTTTGACTGTCTGAATAAGGCTCTTCAAGCCAATCAATCCGAGGCCCGCATCGTCTCGTCCCATCTGATGCACTACGCTGCGAACCTCCGTGAGGCAATTGCGTGCAACGTCCAAGACGGCGGCCAATGTTTGGTCGGCTTCTGCTTCATTTGCTTTGATCATATAAGGCAGAGCCTGCAATTGTACGATAACGGAGGTAAGTCCGTGCCCAATCGTGTCGTGAATGTCCCGCGCGATCCGCGTTCTCTCCTCCAGAACTGCGAAACGCAGAGAACGTACGGTAGCTTCCTCTAGCTCTCGATGCATTTGTTGGAGATCTTGATGGGCTGACTCTAACTGAGCATGCACCTGGCTAAGTTCGCGAAAATAACGCCGCTCTGCTTGGTTGGATTTCGATCGCTCTCGGATGGATATGATTAGAATATACGTCACTGCGTGAACGAGAGAATAAGTATAGATCTCATTCGGAGCAAGCTGACCGGAGAACTGCCAAAAAGCCGCGTTAGCAGCCATTACGGCGGCGGCCAGACCGGTGCGCAGAAATCCCGAGAATCGCACCGAGATATGACCGATAAGGAAGTACCCAAGGAAGAAGATCAGGTAACTCTCGTCGAGTGTGAAGGAAGATAGGGCCGTTGCCGCCCATAACAATACTAGAATGGCGACATGTCTTCGTGTTGGCTGGAACCAGCGCGGAGGCATCCAGAGAAATACCAGATAGCTAATATGTAGAAACAGCGCCACCAAGGGAATGGAGACGCGTTCCATGAACTGATATAGCGACGCCAGCAAAAGGAGACTTAAGATTATGAGTCTAAACGGACGCCTTGTAATCTTAATCTTTTCCACAAACCGCTGGCTGAATCTCATAAAGGATGCTATCATGCTCACTACCTCAATCGAACTAAATGGATTTAATTGCCAACTTTTAATTGTTTGTACCTAGTATAGTTTAAAAAGCGCCGCCCGCAAACACTTCCTACGGAAATAAACAGCAATGCATTGCTCGCGGTGATCATGTGCTGATCATGCCCTCCGAAATGATCGATGGCGAGACGCAGGAGAACGATGGCTGCAAGTATCGCAATTCCGCTGATTGGACTTTGGGAAGTGACCGTTCCCGTGGCGGCATTCCAACGAACTTTGTCCAGTTGCCCTCTCCAGATACCTACTCCCAGCCCGATGACGATACTGACTGCATACAGAAAGATGTGAATGGGATTTATGCTTTCGGTCTGATTAATATTCTGCAATACCATCATTGCGTATAAAGCAGGTACGATCCAAAGGGTGGCCGGCCGGATGTTTTTCTCCCGGGCCAGTCTGAAGCAGATAACAACCATAATCAGAAGGTAAATCCCATTACTCAATATCATTGCAATTCTCCGTTCCTTGGTTTATTTGGTTACCTTCATTATGAGCCGAGATTGAATTCCCGTCGTCCATCCGGGGTTTGAATTGCGGTTTCCCGTATCCACCTGCAGGTGGATGCGACTTGCCTATTGATTACTCGACCCGTTGACAAATGATGGAATTTGGCATACAATTTAATTAAATGAATGGTTCATTCAATTAATTAGGAGGCGTTATTGATGAGCGAATCTCTAGAAGCGATCATTCCAAACACAAGAGGAAAATACGCCGTGATTACCGGTGCAACGAGCGGAATTGGATTGGCGGCCGCGCAAGAGCTGGCTGTAAGAGGGGCAAATTTGGGTATCGTTGCGCGAAATGCGTCTAAAGCGAACGAGGTGGCGGATAGGCTCAGGGCTTCCACTGGCAATCGAATCACAGTAGATGTTTTCATCGCGGATATGTCGTCCCAGCGGTCCATTCGCCAAGCGGCAAACGAAATTTTAGAAAAATGCCAAAAAATTGATATTCTAATCAATAACGCAGGTGCCATGTTTGTTAATCATAAGCTGACGGAGGACGGACTCGAGATGACCATGGCGGTCAATCATTTCGCGCCATTCTTGTTGACAACGCTTCTACTCGAAAGACTCATGGAAAGTGAACATGCCCGTGTCATTACGACGTCGTCCCATGGCCATAAGATGGCCATGAAAGGTATCGATTTCGACGACTTGAGCGGCAAGCGCTTTTTTGGGTTTCTGGGGAAGCTCAAGGGCGGTCCTAATTTTCGATACGGGGAGACAAAGCTGGCGAACATCTTGTTTACCGCAGAGCTGGCGCAGCGTTTGAAAGGCACGAATGTGTCCGCGTATTGCTTTGATCCCGGGCTTGTCGCTACGAATTTCAATCGGGACAACGGATGGATGGCCCGGATGACGACGGCAGCCATGATGAGATTCGCCCGAACACCAGAAAAGGGTGCGGAGACCCTTATATGGCTGGCGGACACCGATGAGAAGAATTTGGAAAGCGGGCGTTATTATGCCGATAAGCAAGTTGGGACATTGTCAGCACAAGCGAGGAACACCGAGGCAGCAAAAAAACTTTGGGAAGTGAGCGAAAGTCACATACATGCATCGAAGGAGAGATGACTATGCCTAGAATAATCCGATCTGAACAAGCGATAGATGAACGTAAAGATCAGATCAAAAGAGCTGCACTAAAAGTTTTCGCAGAGAAAGGGCTCGCTGGAACGAAGATGAGCATGATCGCTGAGGAAGCAGGAATAAGCCAAGGTTTATCGTATAAGTATTTTGAATCTAAAGATGAAATCTTCGCTCTTCTTGTGGAAGAGGCGATTGAGGAATCCCATAACGCCATCAGGGAAATTGGGCAATTACCAGGTTCACCGCTTGATCAATTAAGGACATTCACGCTTCGGCTGCTGGACGAGAACCACAAGCATGATTTTCTGCTCGTTCAACAAGCGCAAAAAACAGAAGGTGTTCCACACCGGGCAAAGGAAGCAATAAAAAGGTATTCACCTCAGCTTACAATTGAGTTGATGATTCCGATCATCGTTCGGGGGCAGCAGGAAGGACAATTCGCAGAGGGGGATCCCTACAAGAGATTACTTCTGTTTCTTTCGGTAGTGACTGGTCTTATGCTTCAAGATACGGCGGCGCTTGGGTTCGACTGGACGCAGGAGATCGACCAACTGCTCCGCATTCTGACGAAATAAGTGATCTATCCATCGTACACAAGGAGGATTTTCGTGGATAACAATCGGAGTCATTCGTTCGAAATTTCAATGACGCGTGTATTCAATGCCCCTCGCGAATTGGTATTTAAAGCATGGACAGAGATCGATCATTTCGCGAAATGGTGGGGACCACAAGGAGTCGCCCTCGAAATCGTTAAAATGGATGCTCAATCAGGTGGCGGGTTTCTAGGTATTCAGACGTCTCCTGACGGAAATCAGGTTATGTGGACTAAATTTGTATATCAAGAGGTTGTCGAACCAGAGAGAGTGACTTATATTCGATCCTTTTCCGATGAGCAAGGCAATACTGTCCGGTCGCCTTTTACCATGAGCTGGCCACTTGAAATTATGAATTCCATATCGTTAGAAGATGACGAAGGTAACACGGTATTAAAACTGAAAGGTTACCCCGTGAACGCTTTAGCTGAGGAGCAGGAAACCTACAAAGTTGCGGCCACAAGGCTTCAACAAGATCTTGAGAGTACTTTCGATAGACTTGCAAACTATCTTGCACTCCTGATTTAATAGGAGTGGCAGTGGCAATTCGTATAGTTCAATGGATTGTTAAACATTCCAAGTGGAGGCGAATACGTATGGCGATAACTAATTGGGCGAATAAAATTACCGAAATCACATTATTTGTGGAAGATTTGCATCGGTCTAAAACTTTTTATCAAGAAACATTCAAACTTGCGATTATATATGAAGATCACAACTGCGCGGTGATTAATTATGGCAATACAAACATCAATCTGTTAAATCAATCGAATGCCCAAGAGTTGATTGAGCCGGCACAGGTTGGTTACAAAGGAGAAGGCGTGCGGTTTCAGTTCACAATTCAGGTGCCGGATGTTGACCAGGTATGCGAAGAATTGGAAGTACGAGGCGTTAAGTTATTGAATGGACCAATAACGCGCTCCTGGGGGAGGCGAACGGCTTGCTTCGCCGACCCGGACGGGCACGTGTGGGAGATTGCACAGCTGCTGTAATAATCAAAAACAACTTCCTTTATTCAGGAAGTTGTTTTTGATTTTGTGTATCTTTTTCAACTTGTTCGCTAGCAGCCATATTCTTTTTCTCGGATGGATCGTCTTCCATGATGCCCTGAACACCGGATTTGAATTCCCGAACTGTTCGTCCGAAAGCTCGTCCCAGTTCGGGGAGCTTCTTAGGGCCAAATAGCAATAACGCTACAATTATAAGTAATATAAGACCGGGCATTCCGATATCAGCCATAATTGGATCCTCCTTCAGAATTAACTCATTACCATAGTAACATAGGCAGGAAAAAACAAGAAGTTACAATGCTATGTCCAAGCTGAAAGAGTATCGGGTTACATCTGGGCTACCTCAGGCATACACTAAAGGTTAGTGAAACACTCAGATCTATTAGTTGCACTTACCTATTTTGCCCTGCTGCAATAAATATTGCCGCAGTGAAAATAGTTTGTCCTGGTATACTTTGTTCGCTTATTGAAAAAACGTTTCTCTAGACCCACATTATAATCAATTGTTATTATTAATCGAACATGATAACAGGTGAAGGGAATAGGAATCCAGAATGGAAGAGCAAAGGTTTAATGATTTGAAATTGGGTGAAAAAGGAGCAATTATCAGCATAATTGCTTACATAATCTTATCTATCCTGAAATTAGGAACTGGCTTTATATCGGGTTCTGAGGCGCTAAAAGCGGATGGTTTAAATAATGCCACTGATATTGCCGCTTCTGTGGCTGTTCTCATTGGTCTCCGGTTAGCAAGGAAGCCTGCTGATGAAGATCATCCTTATGGTCATTGGAAATCGGAGACTATTGCTTCGCTTATCGCCTCGTTTATTATGATGGCAGTTGGTCTACAAGTGCTATACCAAGCTATAACTAAGATATCGCATGGGCAAGAGGAATCCCCTGATTTAATAGCCGCATGGGTTGGTATATTCTGTTCCATTGTTATGTTTTTCGTCTACAAATACAATAAGCAGCTTGCAAATAAGATTAATAGTCAAGCTGTAATGGCTGCGGCAAAAGATAATCTGTCCGATGCGCTAGTGAGTATTGGTACGGTCATTGGCATAGTAGGATCGCAAATAAACTTGCCATGGCTTGATCCATTAGCTGCAGTAATGGTCGGGATTATTATATGCAAGACAGCATGGGAGATTTTTAGAGAATCCTCGCATCACTTATCCGATGGCTTCAATGAGGATACAATTAAGTCGTTTAAGCAAGTAGTATTGGACGTAGACGGTGTAGAGGGCATAAAGGATATCAAAGCCAGGAGTTATGGAAGCAACGCTGTTGTTGATGTTACTGTACTCATTAATGCTGATCTCGGATTTCAAGAAGCTCATCATGTAACTACCAAAGTAGAAGATGCATTAAAAAGTTCATCTCATGAAGTCTATGAAGTTCACATTCACTATGAACCGCATGAAACTAACAAACAAAGCAAATCGGTTTAAAGCCATCCTGCCTATATTTCACCCAAAATGCCGCTTATCTCAAACGATAAGCGGCATTTTATAGGTGTATTACTCCGTTCGCGATCTCAGTAACTCAACTTTTGCTTCTGCCAAAAAAGCTTCCTCTTGCAATCTTTCCAGGGCAGAAGAGGAAAGTGCTTCATTCCTAGCGGAGTTCATCTGCATTTGTGAATTAGCGGCTTCGATGCGAAGCATAAATTGTTTGCGCATCTCTTTTGCGGTTTGCAATTTGTTTTCAAATTGAGCTAATGTTTCTTTCAATTGCTTGGTACTGTGTTGTAATTTCTTCACTTCAGGTTCTAAATTAGCTACATAAGATTCCTGTGTATGTGCTTGGATCAACCAATGCTTTGCCGTTTCTGCATTTCCAACGCTAGCCTCTTGATCAGCTTTATCCCGGTATATTGCCGAATTGGCTAGATAAAGATCCATTTTTCCCTTTTGGATAAGCCACTCCGATTCAGATCGGTTTACGGAAACGGTTAGTTCACGCAGTTTTTCGGAGTAGGATTCGATATAAGCACTCAACACTTGCAGCGGATGATCTTCCTGAGGGGAATTGGCTCGGAACAGATTTTTCATGCGGTCAAAAAGCCCCATCGGCTGACCTCCTTCTCTCTCTACGGTTAATCCTCGCAATACTTTCTATCCACGCCCGTCTGGAACGAAGCTGCCGTAATAAACTTTCCAGGCGCTCCATCATCTCCATATTCGAAAACAAAAACATGACCTCGAGGAAGTATTCTGCCTAGTACATCAACCGAATTGCTGGTGACTTTATATACAGAAGGGAAGGGGCAGCAATACCAATAACCATCTTCTCTAATCAGATTTTGTTTCAAAAGGTCTTCAACAGTAGTTTCATACTCTCGTTCTATGGGTGTTATATTACAAGAACCCCAATGTTCTTCCAAGTCTTCAACCGCTTGAGCATATTCGCCAGACTTAATGATGTCATTCCTTGCTTCAGACGAAGTCACTTTCCAAATGTCGGAGGAATCTAGTTTGCAACGAAGGTTAGCAAAGGATCCTTTGGATGTGTTGGGGTTCTGACGCTTAATTAAGTCAGGTGCTTCTAGTCCTTGTGCAACAAGCAAGTAATCTGAAAGTGCCATCCAATACTGTTTCTCCGCATCCTCATGACTCTCCGCAGATACTTTGCGGCCATTGGTAATATTACCAACGATTGCATCACCAGCTTGTTTGCGTGTTTTCGCCGATTCGTACAATAAAATAATTTCTTTAAACGTCTCGCCTTGATTTCGGATCGATTCAACGGTTTGTGCGGTCATTGCATCCATTTGTTCCGCAGAACGCCTTAAACCTGCCAGATGTTCGACAGGACAAGGGGAAGGACCTTCTTCTTGCTGCCCCAGATGAATGGGTAATTGGATGGCTGCAGAGTTTGCGAATGCAGCTTCTTGCCTTGTGGCAACCATCAAGTCGGGGATTTGGCCATACCAAATATCGGCTTGATTGTGCGTGATAACCGGTACTGCTTTGGATTCGCTTAGGAATGCATCTCCCAGAAGAGCATCTGCCATGGTTTGCATGCTTCTGGCAACTTGCAGGAAGGCTCGAGCTCGAGGCATATCGCATTGGGCAAGTTCCACATGTAAGCCGTATACCTGTTCTCCAAGACGTCTATAGCTTTCAAGATGTTCCGGAGGACAAATTTTTTGTCCTGTAATACTCTCTCGAATCCAATCAAAAAGTCCCAATAGGGCACCTCCATCATATTCCTTGCTGTTATCATTTCTTTTACCACTAAATAACTTTACCATATTATACGTGTTGATAATGAAGTTAGTTTCTGACTTTATCAGATAACAAAAAAACAGCCCTTTACGATACAATCGCAGGGCTGTTAGCTAGGCTAAATCTTTTCTTTGTTACCCTCGATTAGAATCGTTAAGCTTACAAGGGTTACGAATATGGTGGCGCCCATATCTGAGAGAATGGCGATCCATAATGTAAGCCATCCTGGGATGGTCAGTAATAAGGCGATGATCTTTAAACCAAGAGCGACTATAATATTGAACCGAATTACACGATTGACGCGCTTAGCTACGGAAACAGCTGCCGGCAATTTGCCTAAGTGATCCTGCATCAATACAATATCAGCCGTCTCAATTGCACTGTCAGTCCCTTTGCCCATTGCAATACCCAGTTGAGCCGAAGCAAGAGCAGGGGCATCGTTAATGCCATCCCCGATCATGGCTACAATTCCTTTTGAAGATAAATCCTTGATGTGGTTGACTTTGTCTTCAGGGAGCAAACCGCCAAAGAACCTCGTCACGCCAACCGCGGAAGCTATTTTTTCCGCCGTTTTTTGATGGTCTCCGGTAAGCATTACGGTATCTTTAATCCCCAATTTGTGCAAGGAAGCAATGACCGATTTGCTTTCTGGACGGACTTCATCAGCTATTCCAAATATCCCGAGTACTTGATGTTCATCGGCTACTACAACAAGCGTTAGACCATCGTTTTTGAAGAGATTGATTTGCTTCTGTATAGGCTCGGGAATTGTAATGTGCTCAATGCTTTTTTCATTGCCTAACCAATAGGGCTCGCCTTTCACTATTGCTCTTATACCGCGGCCCGTAATGGTTTCAATTTCATCTGGATCAGGCGCAGTTATGTTTCTGTCAGCCAATTCCTTCATAATCGCCTTCGCCAAAGGGTGAGAGGAGGATTTTTCAATAGCGCCGGCTACTTGCAAGAACCGTTCTTGATCATAATTCTCTAATTGGGCGACATGTGGTTCGCCTTTCGTTAGCGTGCCTGTTTTGTCAAAGGCAAGGGTATCTATTTTACCTAGTTGCTCTAGGAAAACGCCGCCTTTAACAAGAATGCCGTTTTTCGCGTTTCGCGTAATACCCGATACGATGGCAATTGGCGAAGATAGAATTAGCGCGCATGGGCATCCAACGATTAAGACCGATAATCCCTGATAAAGCCAGGTGGTCCAGCTTCCTTGAAAGAGAAGGGGCGGAACCAAAGTCACCAATGCGGCAACGATCATAATGAGCGGAGTATAGTACTTAGCGAATTTATTAATAAACAATTCTGTAGGTGTTTTCGTTTCTTGCGCCTCTTGCACGAGATGTAGAATCTTAGCTAAAGATGAATCGTTATAAGCTTTTTCGATCCGAACAATGAGCAATCCTTCATTGTTGATACTGCCGCCAAATACAGGTTCACCCGTTTCCTTCTCAAGAGGCAGGGACTCACCGGTTATGGCAGCTTCGTTAACGGAGCTTTTCCCTTCTAATACGACACCATCCGAAGGGATTTTTTCGCCTGGCTTTATTTTTACAAGATCTCCAACCTGCAAGGAGGAGATGGGCACAATATTCTCTTGACCATTGGCCAGCTTTATTGCTTCTTTAGGTGCAACTTGCAGCAATACTTCCATGGAACGACGAGCTTTTTCCATCCCGTAACCTTCAAGAAGCTCATTGAGCCCGAATAAAATGGCAACTAAAGTTGCTTCTTTCCATTCACCGATCGCAATAGCACCAATCAATGCAATGGTCATCAGTGTATCAATATTAAACTTAAGCTTTGTCAGATTCTTTAATCCGCGGAAGAAAGTTGTATAACCGCTAATAACCGTTGCAGCTAAATATAGAATAATAACGGACCAATTTGCCAGTACGCCATCCAATAAGATGGCAGCGATATAGATTACACCGGATGTAATAAGAAGCTTTAACATTTTGTTTCCATCGCCATGCTCGTGGTCATGCTCGTGGCTATGCTCGTGGTCATGATCATGACCTTCATGCTGATGATCGTGAGTATTTATTTGCTTATTAAGTTGTTCGGAGATGTAAGCTCCGTCCGATTTCAAGATACGATTAACTTCAGGCATGGAAATGTCGGGATTAACTTTTAATTTCCCCGAGTTATAGCTAATTGTCGTGTCTTCTCCATGCTCCAGCTGCTTCATTTCATCCTCGATTCTTTGCGCGCAACCTGCGCAGGACAGCCCTTTAATGCGATATTCATTCATTTGAACTTCCTTCTTTCGATATATGAATATTTGCTCATATATTATGTTATTGGGGTAGGAATGTCAAACCTATTTTGCCCAAAAGAAGAAAATCGCTACCAAAGAATCGTTTAATTAGATGGAATTACCTAACGGACTGAAGAAGGCCTAGAAAAGGGAATAGCACGGAACTCAGGCTGCAAATAACGAATAAGCCTATCTTATTTTTTCTATACGTTCTAATTAATTGCCCGAGTGAAAGAAGCCCTATAATAAAACAACTAACTCCAAGTAAATTCCAATCCCACTGCAAGGACAAATCCTTCCAATTAGCATGCAACAACTTAAATATAGCGGAGGGCTCCGGCTCTTCCGATTCCGTCTCGTGAGGTGGTTCCTGTACTCCCATGAAAGCCGTTGTTATAAGGATAAACAAAGCCATTAAGCTTTCCAGTCTAAGCCATAATGTTAGTCCTCGTTCATTTCGTCCGTTTGCATAC
Source organism: Paenibacillus glycanilyticus (assembly GCF_030161375.1). Classification (GTDB taxonomy): domain Bacteria; phylum Bacillota; class Bacilli; order Paenibacillales; family Paenibacillaceae; genus Pristimantibacillus; species Pristimantibacillus glycanilyticus_B. The sequence goes on along the minus strand of NZ_BSSQ01000015.1, from coordinate 230,467 downwards.
ACTTTGGTTAGAAAACCGTTCATGAATGCCAAGAAAAGCAATGGAACAAACAAAAGATGCTTTAACAACAAAGCTTGCCCATAATTAATTCCCCATGAATTTATGTAACCAGTCTCTATGATTATGGACATCATCACTATCCCTGCAATAACAATTAGCAACATGCAAACGATCGACATGGGCGTATACCAACGGGTAAACGCTGTCCAATTCCAGTTGCCTTGTCTAAACCATGCAATAAGAATAAGGATGCCGAGCCAAACGGATACACCGACAACATGCGTAGTTTGAGAAATAAGACCCCAATTTACAGACAGTGTTGCCGGGTGACTTGCCCATCCATGAATGAAAACCATCACGAGCCATATGCCCAATGCGAACCATTTGGATAACTTATGCTTAAGACCATTGTAAGAAATAACCATAAATAAAGCGCTGCCGAAAATAAAGTTTAATACCCATGCATGACCAAAGGAGTAGTCATTGAGAACAATCAGGAGCACTTCCAAAAATGACATTTGCGGAGCAAAATCCATTAAAATAATCGAAGTCCTTACAATTGAAGCAAGCGAGAATAGCGGGATTCCAATAGCAGCCAACTGTATTAATCGAAAGGGTACCTGAATTTCAGGCTTTAGTCCTTTTGGAATAAATTCGAGCACAAGGTAACCGGCAACAAGGGCAAACGATAGATAAAGAAGAGTTTCAAATACATAAATGTACAATTTATCAACTCCAAAATAGAGGATAGACTCACTGGGATCTATCTTATCATGAAACTAATAGTTGAAAATATGTTCATCTATTGTTTGAATAACAAATGAATACATGATCATATAATTGTCATTAATTTGTGATAAGTACGCTGAATAATAAATTCAGGCCTTTGCTATAATGAACTCGCGTTTAAAATAATGGAGGGTTGCATGCAAAATGAGTCGATCAAAAATTTTAGTTTTTTTAGCACTAATTATGTTGTTTGTATTTCCGCAGTTCTCTTATGCACATACAAAAATGGAATCGTCTAAACCGGAATCAAATGCTACGGTGCAAGAGTCTTTAAGCGAGATAACGATGCAGTTTAATACTGAAGTTGCATCCCTTAGTACTTTTAAGCTGCTAAATGGGAAGGGCGAAGAAGTAACGGGGATTGATCTTCAAATTAAGGATAAACAAATGAAAGGAGTATGGAATGAGCCTTTACCTAACGATACGTATACGGTGAAGTGGAAGATAGTTGGAGGGGATGGGCATCCGATCGAGGGAGAATATAGCTTTTTGGTCGAGGTAACGGTAACTCCTAGTCCAAGTCCAACAATCGAGCCTTTAGAAAGGACGAATCTTAATAACGTTTCTGAAGCAGCAGCCAAAGAGGATAGCTCCTCGCAAGGTGCGTTCTGGATTATTATTGGGGTCGTTATTATAGCTGTCATCGTTTTATTGGCGAAGTATAAGAAGAAGTAGACGCATAGTTAACTTGCATCATCCGTGTATGTTATAATATCTTCACGTTAACGGACAAATAAATGTGAGGTATTTATGACTGAAAAAATAATAGTTGATGCATGCGACGATACTTGCAATGGAACAGCGGTAGACATTGCTCAGATACGAGAGAAACTCATACATGAGACAGCTGCAACGGATCTAGCTGATCTTTTTAAAGCATTAGGAGACCCTACGCGCGTTAGAATCATCCATACCTTATTGCAGACGGAATTATGCGTACATGATATATGCGAGGTATTGGAAATGGGGCAGTCAGCGATATCCCATCAATTGCGCTCTTTGCGTAACATGCGCATTGTGAAACGCCGTAAAGTGGGAAAGACGGTTTACTATTCTCTTGATGATGAACATGTGGAGCAGATTTTTGTACAGACCTTGCAGCATTTAAAACACGATTGACGATAAAGAGTGCCGGCCCATCATATGCGGCACTCTTTATTTTGTCTCTATAGTTTTTTAGCATGGCCAACATATGAATACATGATAATGCATTTGATATAAGGAGAAGAGATGAAGAACTTATCTGCTTGTATGATGATTTTGATATTACTATTCATTTTAGTTATCTCAGGTTGTTCTATTGTAGGGGAAGATCGTTTATTCGATATTCAAATTTCTGTTCAGGAGACTACAAATTCCAGGGAAAAGGTTCGCGTTGCTTTGGATATAAATGAATCTGTTGTTAGTGAAGAATCTTGGGTACTGTTTGAAATTCGAAATCCGGAAAGTAAAGGTTCCGCTTGGTTACAAACCAAGTATGAAGGGAAGGGGACTTTCACGGCAGAAACGGATCAATTAAAAGGGAAATACAAATTAATTGGACATTTTTACGCTAATGGCGGAATCCATTATTCCAGGGTGTATAAACCCGGTTAAGAACGCAACATTACCTATGTCACTTGCGTATTAGGTTATAATTGGAAAGTGATTCATAAGGAGATGGATTGTCATCATTCTAATACTAATTGGTTTGTTGATTTCTTTCGTTACCGTTTTATTATTTTTAATACTATGTGTGAACTTAATAATTTCTTTTGTTAAAAAGAGTGCTTTTCCGAAAAAGCTGATGATTGCAACATTATTAGGGGTTGTTGCGGCATCTTCAATCTATTTTTATAAAAATTACTTTTTTACATTTAGCGATATCGATAGACAATTCACCCAAAAGGGTCCTGGACCTATCTTATCTCCAACTGAAGAATACACGGCTAATGCTTATTTTGAACTTTATGGCGGTGCGGCAGGCGGCGTAAACGTATGGGTTGAAATAACAAACAATAATGAGAAGGATAAAGGGCGGATTGTTTATTATAGTGATGCAAAAAGTCATTTTGATATGGAATGGGTAGATGAGGATACATTGTACATTACAAATGACGAGCCTAAATTTCCTCATTCGAATAGAAGTATCAGATTAGAAATCGGTAAAGAGATTTATGACGAGAATGGATTGGCATGCAAAAGTTTGTTAATGAAAGACCAATATGAGACTTGTTACCACAACTAATTAACGTGTAGATTGAAGGAACTGCACGGACAGAAACTCTAGGGTTACGACAACATTTGGACAAATTGAGGTGATGGCATGCAACTAGACTGGCATTATTCCTGGAATGTAGTAGATGCTGCTGCAGGATTGCTAGGTTGGCTCGTTGTACTTGGTCTGGTAATCTTCCAACGTCAAAAGCAAGAGACTAGGCGCCCAATCTGGAAGATACTTCTCGTGACACTTGCAGGCTTTTTTTCGTTATCATTCAAAATCCCCTTATTCGGGCAAATCGTAAATATCGCCTTATTGCCGCTTGGTCTCTGGATCGCGTACCTCTTATTACGCAAACGGTCCTGGACGGATTATCGTAAATTTGCTTGGATTGGCTTCGCGGCAAACTACGTGCTTCTGGTGACAACACTGCTTGCTGGACCCATTTATGGTTCCTTATTCGACCGCAATGACCCCTCCACTTACTTGGCCCATTTGGAGAAAGCGAAGCTTGTTGCCATTCATCCGTCAGCAGGGGAGGCAACCTTCGAGAAAAAGTTGTTCTCGAGCACGTTGGCAGAGGTAAAGGCATCCGATATGGCGGGTACGCTGGACTGGTACCGCGAATCACTCTTAGAGGACGGCACTCAGTATCAGCAAGAACGTTTCCCTTATGCACTGGTTGGAGCTGAAGCTCGCTGGGGAAGCGGTCTGCATGCCTCAGCTTACTTGGAAGCTGATGGAAAGGGACTATTGCTCGCTACAAAGGATCGGTATTACTATTACCGTTCTGAGGAGCCGATGTTGAGAATGGAGGTAAGAGAATGAGAGGAAGAAGACTGTTAGTAGTCGTAATCCTTATCATTGCGGCTGCGGTGATCGTCTTCTTCCGTACTTATGACGGTAAGCCGGGACCGCTTCCTAGTGTAGACGACATTATAACGGAATTAAACGAGTATGACTCTGAAGCCGATGCGGCAGTTGTGCTTGACCAAGTTAAGCTGACCGAACAACAAGTTTTTATCCCATTTGTTTCTAATCAAGGTATTCACGGGATGGGATTCCTGACCTGGGAGAAGCGGAAGTGGAGCGTGGTCAGAGTAGATATGAGCGAGAGGCCCGAAGTAAGAGTCACCGATCATTCCGATCCAGCCGGTCGTTATATCGTATGGAATAATAATCCGCTTGAGAAATTGCAGGAGTTCCGCTTTTACCTTATTCGGGATCGGAATGCCGGTATGTCAAGCGGAATCTATTACTATGTACCGCGCGTGCAAATGGAAACGCTCGTTAATGTAACGGAGCATCCGTATGGAGCAATGCCGTATCCAGAGGAATGGGCGGGCATTATGCGCGAGGATAATAAGCTGGGGAAGGTGCCTGCCTCTAATATTATGGATAAAATATTCTCGCATACATATTCTCAGCCATCATCGATGTATGTGGGATATCTTCCCGTCTACGCCAATGGCGCACCAGGGCTTGGGAGCTCCTCCAAAAGCGGCGGTGAGGATACGGAGTATTTGATGATCATGAACGAAAAGGATTTGGAGAACCCGCAAAAATGATGGATTCATTAATGAACTAAGCGAGTGAAACTATATGCAGCTGTGCTTTTATAAAGGAGAGTCGTATAAAATGCATGAAAATAAAGGTGCGGAAACTTCAAAAGCAGAAAACATTTTAACTCAAATCAATAGTAAAACGAAGCTAGGCGACTTACGCAAAATCGCAAAAGACATTAAAAAGGATCACGAACTAGCTATGGAACTATGGTCAACCGAAGAGTATTTGCCCAGGCTTTTAGCAATCTTGATTATGGATAATAAACTTCTTTCGCAAGAAGTGATAAATAAGCTTGATAAGGATATGCAGACGCACACTTATGATGAGCGAAATTACTTAATGGATTGGTTAATGGCTAATCAGCTTGCCAAAGACAAGAAGACAATTGCTCTCATGGAGTCATGGGATAATAGCCCTTCTGCTCTTCAACGGCGAGTCTTCTGGTATTATCAAGCGCGATTGAGATGGACCGGACAAACACCGCCTGATAACACCGCGGATTTACTATCTAGGCTAGAAGTTCATATGACGCAAGAAGAACCGGAAGTGCAATGGGCTATGAATTTCACCGCAGGCTGGATAGGCGTTTATGATGAGAAGAACCGTACGCGTTGTATTAAACTTGGCGAGAGTACGGGGCTTTACAAGGATGAAATCGTAGCAAAAGGATGTACGCCCAGCTATTTACCGGAGTTCATTGCGATTGAAGTGAACAAACGACTTAATCATTAGTTGCCTTTATTATTAGTAAACCAAAGGGGGGAATTTGATGAAACCGATCATGATTGATTTTCCGGATGAGTTTCACACCGAACGATTAGTTATTCGAATGGCCAAACCGGGGGATGGCAAGGTTATTTTGGAAGCCGTCCATGCTTCGATCAATGAGTTGAAACCTTGGTTAAAGTTGTTTGCGCACAAGGAACATACCGAATACGATATGGAATTGATCATTAGAGAGGCACATGTCAAATTTTTAACTCGTGAAAGTCTCAGATTCCTTGTCTTTCTGAAAGAAACAGGACAATTTGTTGCTACGACAAGCTTACATAACATCGATTGGGATGTACGGAAATTTGAAATTGGCTATTGGATCGATACGCGTTGTAATCGCAATGGGTATATGACAGAAGCAGTTAAGGGCATTTGTGATTTTGCGTTTACCCAGTTGGATGCTAGACGATTGGAAATACGCTGCGATACCAAAAACACTAGAAGCAAGTTAATACCTGAGCGACTGCACTTTGAACTTGAGGGTACGATCCGGAACGAAGATTTATCCGCTGACGGAAGCGAATGGGTGGACACATGCATTTATGCAAAGATACAACGATGATATGGTGTATGAAGCTACCAATGAAATGCCGCATTCTTGCGGCTTTTTATTTTTGCATAGGAGCCTTGTCGTGAGCTCAGGAGTTGAAACATATTATGCATGGTAGGAATAAGTTAATTGGCGTGATGCAATCGGGACAAAAGGGGATAAAAGCTAGTGAAACGTCCTTCGTCGAGGTGGGGATATTTTACTGTTATTCTTGTCATCAGTATCTTGCTTAGTTACCTGCCGGAAAAGCTGACTGTTTTGCAGAGTTGGACATTGCCGCTCCTTGTGGTTTGCATGATAGTAGCGCTCATCATTTCCATTTTACATCGACACCACGAATGGATACGAACCTTTGCGATCATTACGAACAGCGTGGTGATGCTGGGGCTGATCAGTAGCGTCGTCATTCTCTTGCATCAACTTTTTACTCATGTTGCAAACGCTGATGAGTTGTTCGGCAGCGCATTGGTCCTGTGGGTGACCAATATATTCGTGTTTTCCGTCTGGTATTGGGAGATCGATCGCGGCGGGCCAAATGCGAGAAACGAAAAACAAGAACGCCTTCCTGATTTTCTTTTCCCGCAAATGACTCATGAGGATTTCAAATCCTGGAACCCGGCTTTTTTCGATTATTTGTTTTTGGCCTTTAATACCAATACCGCTTTTAGCCCAACAGATACGCTTGTATTGTCGAAAACAGCCAAAGTACTAACCATGATGCAGGCATCCATCTCGCTTGTCATTGTTGCGGTACTCGCGGCGCGAGCCATTAACATCGCGTAATCATCACTCGGCATCTTGTATTTCCGATCACATGTTCGATATAATAAAGCAATAAAATGGTTGAATTGGAGGCGCCTATGTTTAAATCTTCAATGAAACTTGATGAAGTACGAGTGCTCGGTAAAGAGAAAGCCATTGAGCAATTAAAGTTTTTGGTGGTTCAGCAGATTAGGGCAGCCGGCAAAGATGAAATGAATTTTAGCAGATCCGTCTCAGAAACCGAACTGGACTTGGTCGTATCCGCTATTCCTAAGTAAAGTCGCATCTCGTGCGGCTTTTTATTTTTGTATAAGCGGCATAGGGATTTGCAGGCCAACGGATGCCGCGGTCTTTGCGATCCCTTTCGGATCGGAGTTAATAACCGCCGGATCAACGCGAGGGGTATACTCCGCTTCCAAGCGACCGGCTTCCTCGTCAGTCAGCTTTATCGAAAGCGCTTGAACCGCATCATCGATATGACTGGATTGGAGTGCTCCCACAATTGGCGCGGCGACAACCGGATTGCGGTAGATCCAAGCAAGCGAGATGACGGCTTGGCTAACTCCGCGCTCCTTGGCCACTTCGCCTATTGCCCCGACAATCTTCTCATCCGCTAGAGCCGTTGCTTCGTATAGTTTGGCGGCCGCAGGTTCGGCTTCCGACCGCACGCTTGCTTCTCCCCATGGCCGGGCCAGCCGACCGCGTGCCAGAGGACTGTAAATGAGGGTTTGGATCCCGTTATCCTCGCAGAGAGGGAACATCTCATTCTCTTCTTCGCGAGCGATTAAGTTGTAGTTATGCTGCATGGAGATAAACCGGGACCAGCCGTTCATTTTTTGAAGATGAAGAGCTTTGGCAAATTGCCAGGTCCTCATGGTAGAAGCGCCAAGGTAACGTACTTTGCCCATTTTCACAAGGTCATGCAGAGCTTCAAGTGTCTCCTCCCAAGGCGTAAACGGATCGGCGCGATGAATTTGGTACAGGTCGATATAATCGGTCCCCAGGCGTTTCAAGCTATGATCAATTTCAGTCATGATTGCTTTGCGCGAAAGGCCAAACGAATTGGGGCCTGGACGCATGGGAGCGCCAAGCTTTGTGGAAATAACAATATTCTCGCGTTTAGCCATATCCTTGAGAGCTTTGCCTACAAATTGTTCGCTTGTTCCTTTGGAGTACAAATTAGCAGTGTCGAAAAAGTTGATCCCGGCATCAAGCGCGTGTTTGATCAACAATCTTGCCTTTTCCTCGCCAATCGCCCAAGTAGGATGACCCGTTGCAGGATCTCCGAAACCCATGCAACCGATACAGATTGGTGAAACCTCTAGTCCCGTGCTGCCAAGCCTTATGTTTTGCATACTTATACGACCTCCTAATAGATAAAGAGCTTGTTCTAAGTGTACATGGAACGCCTTGGCAGCCCCTAACCAATTACAATCAATAACCTGCCTAATCCTATCAAAAGGGTACTTCTAACGTTCATGGTCCCTCTTATAACGTTTGATATCTTCTCTAGGAGGGACCCCGAACATTCGGGAGAACTCGCGGCTGAATTGCGTCGGACTTTCGTAGCCAACGCGATAGGCAGTGTCTGCGACATCCGTTGACTCGGACAACATAAGACGCCGGGCTTCCTGAAGCCTTAGTTGCTTCTGGAATTGAATCGGCGTCATGGACGTTAGTTCCTTGAAATGGCGATGGAACGATGGGACACTCATATTCGCTATATTGGCCAGCTCCTCGATCCGAAAAGAATCTGTAAAGTGCTCCATCATGTATTCGATTGTTTGCTTGATGGACAAGCTCAAGCCGCCGCCTGCCACGATGTTCTTTAGTAAGTTGCCGTTCTCCCCATGTAAGATTCTGTACACAATCTCTTTCGTATACAGCGGGGCGAGAACGGGAATGTCGATTGGTCTGTCCAAGAGGCGAACAAGCCTCACGATAGCGTCCAGCATGGAATCGTCGAGTTTACTGACGCGCATTCCGCGTTCTTCTGTATTTTTGGACAGAGCTCTAAGTTCATCGTTATTCAGCAGCTCCAGAACTAATCCGGGATTAAACTCGATTTTGCAGGATAAGCTTGGAGATTCCGGCGATACGTCCAACGCTTCGAAAATAATCGGCAAATCCATAGGAGTTATCAGGTAGTTCAATGGGCCATGAGTGAATCGATGATCGCCAACGATGACCGACTTGGTGCCTTGGACAACTATGCCGATTGAAGGGTTGTAAAGTCCACTCGGAGGACTGGCGAATGAAGAGAAATGCGGTGCGGAATAACGAGAGAGACCAAGGTGCGGAATGGCTGTAGTTCGATAGCCATCCATGCCGGTATGGCGGCCAACAAGCTCGGCTAGTTCCTGCTGCATGCGATTATAATGAGTAGGCATTAGGCATTGGACCCTCCTTCATAACATCATTAAGGTTAAACTTTACTGTTTATTTTACGGCAAAGAAAGAGATCAAGAAGATTAGATAGATATATGATAGGATTAGGCAAGTTTGGAGAATTGCTATTTGCGCTATCTACCGCATATCCCTTTCGGGACGTCTTTATACTTTTCCGCATAGAACTCTTTATTAGAGCTAATCTTCCGCAAGGCATCCGCCAGTTGATCTACTTCCGCAAAGGTATTGTAAAAGCTTAAGCTGATTCGGACGAGGCCAGGGGCAGGGATGCCGGAATCCTTCCGAATCTCCTCCATCCTCTCGTCACTCAGTTGCAGGAGCTTTTGCACATAGGAATAAGCACAGAAAAAGCCTGCCCGAACGGAGATGCCATATTCGCTTGCCAGAAAATGAGCAAGAACTTGATGATGGATTCCATCCATGGCAAATGAAAACACGCTCACTCGCGGCCGATTATCGGTTGAAGCTCCAAATAGCGTTATTCCGTCAATGGATCGCAGCTTATCAAGCGCATAATGGATGATCTGCTTCTCGTAATCCACAATCGTTGCCATGTTCATTTGCTGCAAGGTTCGAATCGCTGCTTGCAACGCGATAATCCCCATCACATTAGGCGTTCCGCCTTCAAACCTTTCTGGCGTATTCCGCCAGTCCATACTAGATTTTGTCGCGATTTGAACCGTTCCCCCGCCTTGAAGCAGCGGTCCGGCTTTGAGAAACTCGCTGCTTCCTACAATGAGTACCCCCGTTCCAAAAGGGGCATACAACTTATGGCCGGTGAACGAGAGAAAATCCGGATTTTCGGCAGCGTTAAGCCGGTTCATATAGATCGGTTCATGGGGAGCTAATTGGGCGGCATCGATATGAATTTTGGCGCCATATTGATGGGTGAGTTCGGCCGCTTCGTAAATAGGGTTAATGCAGCCCGTTACATTGGAAGCCCCCGTTATGGTGACTAACGCAACTTGACCCTGAAGAGCTGCGAGCTTTGCTTTTAAATCTTCCAATCGTATTTGGCCATCCGCATCTACCGCAATATATTCAACCTCGAAATAATTTCTCCAAGGCAAATCGTTCGAGACATGCTCCATTTCGGATGCCAATATATACCGTTTAGGAGTTGTTTGATGCACAAGATGCGAGAGCAGATTGATGGACTCCGTGCTGTTTTTCGTGAAAACAACCTCATGCTCTGATTCTTTCCCGCCTACAAAATGCAACATGTCTAAGCGTGCCCGCTCGATCATTTCGGTGGAACGTTCCGACTTATATCCTTTGCCTCGGCCAACAGACGAATACCATGGCGCAAAGTCTTGGATCGCTCTTAACGCGCTTTTGAATGGTGGAGTCGTCGCCGCATTGTCAAAGTTAATCCCTTTAACGAGACGCCCATTCTCCAATGGGATTTTTTCGTCTACGCCAACGACTAGATCTCTCCACTTTTGTTGCTGTTTGGACAACGCTCGATCAGGTAATTTATTTCTCATATTACTTAAAACCAAAAGAGCGGATCACTCTCGTAATCAGACTATAGTTTGCAACACCACATAGAAGGTTTCCGAAGGCAATAACCGATGAATAGGTTACTCCCCACCATGGATTCCATAAAGAAAGGGGGAGAGCAGGCAGCAGCAACAAACCTACAGCAAGATTATGGATGCGGTCCGCATTCCACTTGCTGCCGATCTTCCCGGTCTCCATTTCTCCTTGCCACTTCGCCATTCCGCCAGTGTAGTTGAATACTTGTCCATGAGATTGAGCTAACCGCTCCGACGCTTTTCGGCTTGCCATGCCTACATAACAAATGATGACAACCTCTTCTTCGGCAGACACCTTTGGCAGCTTCGACCACGTTGGATAAGGGATGTTGATAGCCCCTTTAATATGGCCGCGCTCAAAGCTACTGGGCGTACGCAAATCGATAATTTTTAAGGAATCCCGTTTGTTTATTTTGGCTTGGAATTCATGAAAGGTTAAATCGGTGTATCCATTACTCATGCTTTTACCTCCTAAAATCACAATTCATCCGAAGAATAACAGGAGAGTCTCTCGAATCAGGCGTGCAAATGATCACAAAACAATAAACAAACCGTCCCAATGCAGGCAACGTTCGTTTTTGGCAAGAAGAAGATGATACACTTTGATCATGGGCACACTGGGAAGGAAGGCGGGATCGACATGAGCGAAAGACCGGTCATTATGGTTGTCGACGATGACCAGAGTATCGTTGAATTATTAAGAGATTTTCTAGAAAATGATCAATTCGGGGTTGTGACGGCTAACGATGCTGATGAGGCCTGGAAGCTATTTCAGGAGCATGCCGTTCACTGCATCATTCTGGACATCATGATGCCAGGGCACAATGGATTTGATTTATGCCGGCGCATCCGCACGGAGAGCAATGTACCGATCCTATTTCTGAGCGCTCGCGGCGAGGATGTTGATAAGATTCGCGGACTCACCCTCGGGGGAGACGATTATATCGTGAAGACAGCTTCGCCAGGCGAGATTGTGGCCCGTGTTAAAGCTGTTTTGCGGCGTACGGGAACGCCGTCACAATCACAAGTCAGCCAAGTACTCGACTATGGCCGAATAAAGCTTGATTTGACGACAAGAGAATTGTTTGTGGAGCAGACGAATGTCTCGTTAACGCCGAAGGAATTCGAGCTGTTGCGGTTATTTATGGAGCATCCGAAACAGGTGTTTGCGTATGATCAGCTGCTCGAGAAATTTTGGGATGGCATTGGGGATAAACATACGATTCGCGTCCATTTGAGCCGTCTTCGCGAGAAGATTGAGCTTGATCTGGAGCAGCCGCAGCATCTCATTAATATATGGGGCATCGGTTATCGTTTCGAAGGTGGTGCTTAACATGGGAAAACTTCGAATCCGCACGTATTCCGTGCTTGGCTTGGGGCTCCTGTTGCTGCTGCCTTGGATTTTTTTCTTAGCCGGATTTTTTATGACCGCGGGGTCGCTTCATATTAGAGAGGACAGGCCTGACTCCTATGTCGTTCCCATGATTGCCGCATTCGCCGGATTGCTGCTTGCCTTTATTATCATTGGCCTTCGTATGAGGAGGCTTCTGCTCAAACCTCTGGAGAGGCTTGGTCTTGCAGCCCGGCAAATAGCGGGTAACGACTGGGATATCGAACTGCCGCAGTCGGGCATCCGAGAAATCGCCGACGTTCGGGAAGGGTTCGAATTAATGGTGAATGGGCTACAACAGTCGCAATGGAAGCAAGCGAAGCTGGAGGAGGAACGACGGTTCATTATTGCAGCCGTTGCGCATGATTTGCGGACTCCTTTATTTGCCTTGCGCGGGTATTTGGACGGTTTGGAGCAAGGAATCGCGCAAACGCCGGATCAAATCTCCAAATATGTAGCCGTGTGCAAGCAGAAGTCGGCGCAATTGGACCGATTGGTCGAGGATCTGTTCACCTTCACGAAGATGGAGTATCAAGAGGCTAAGTTAAACGAAGAACCGGCAGATTTTGGCGTGATTATTCGTAAATCAATGGACAGCTTGGAGCCGCTAGCCAAATCCAAGCAAATCTCTATTCTTGTCCGTTCCGCACCCGGTGATTATGCGATTCAAGCGGATTCTCATCTGCTGGAGCGGGCGATCAGCAATTTGATGGACAATGCCGTTCGCCATACCCCTCAGAACGGACATGTGGTTCTTCACTATTGGAAAGAGAAAGACCGAGTGGCTTTTACGATTCACGATTCTGGACAAGGCTTTGCGCCGGATGAACAAGAGCAGGTGTTTGAACCTCTTTATCGAGGGGAGAAATCAAGAAACCGCTCGACCGGTGGAGCGGGCTTGGGGCTAACGATTTCACGTCGGATTCTTCAGCAGCACGGAGGGGACTTAACCGCAGGCAACCACCCTGCCGGGGGAGCTATTCTCTCTGGCTGGATTCAGATTGACAAGCAACCTGTGGGTTGCATATAATTGCGTTATGTACGAGGACAAAGACGTAATATTCAAAGCGCTTAGCGATTCGACTCGGCGTCTCATATTAGACGAACTAGCCGAGCATAACGAGATGACGTTGTATGAACTTACCGTGCGCCTCATTACGAATCACAATTTGCCCATTTCGCGTCAGGCGATAGCCAAACATATGGCGGCATTAGAAGAGGCAGGACTTGTTCATTCGATTAAAAAAGGAAAGTATCGAGTTCTAATCTTCAACAAAGAACCGCTTACAAATTTGCTAAAAGGATGGTTGGACAAAACATGAAAATTATCGTAACGAGCCTCTTTGTTCAGGATCAGGACAAGGCATTGCATTTCTACACCGAGGTGCTTGGTTTTGTGAAAAAACATGACGTTCCCGTAGGGAAGTACAGATGGATTACGGTAGTTTCTCCGGATGCGCAAGGAGGCACTGAGCTGTTGCTTGAACCGGACGAACATCCGGCAGCGAAAGACTACCAGAAGCGGATTCATGAGGACGGCATTCCGGCTACGATGTTTGGCGTTGAAGATATTCAAGCGGAGTTCAAGCGATTGACGGAACGTGGCGTGAAGTTTACGATTGAGCCGACAAAAATGGGCGAGATGACCATTGCCGTCTTTGACGATACTTGCGGTAACCTTATTCAAATTGTACAGCAGTAATAACAATAGGGCTGTCCCATAGCGGGACAGCCCTTGTTTTGTTTTGTGCCAATCGCCAAAAGCCTATTCTTCCTTGGGTATCAAATCGTATATTTCTCCCGATTCAAAAGAATCGATCAGTCGATCCAGCCAGCGATAATATTTGAGAGCTTCGTTCATTTTTTGTCCGTCGATCGAAGTGATTTCCTGCAAGGTGTTGTTGTTGGGATCGGAAGCTTGAAGCGCTTGAAGCTCCTTTAACGCTTTTTGAAGAGAAGCCATGTTGCTCTCCACAGCTTTCCGCCATTTAATAGAGAAAAAGTCCGTAAAGTTCTGGTGCCAGTCCGGTACGACCTCGTAAAAGTCTTTCCTCGAGCCTTTGCCCCATACTTTCTCGATCATCTTCAAGTCCATTAACGTTCGCATGCCCGTGCTCATGGATGTTTTGCTCATTCCCATTTCCTGACTCATTTGATCCAAGGTAATGGGTTCGTTCTCAAAATACATTTGTCCGTATAGATGACCTATTGACAAGGTAATGCCGTATAAGTCCATATTTTTACCGATCGAGTCAATCACTCGCTTGCGGGATGCATGCAGCGACCGCGTTTGCTCGGGCGTTAAGCCGCCTAAATGTTCGTCCATAATTGCCTCCTGGGTCACCTTGTAACACTTCATAGATATTGTAAGCCGATCTGAAATTAAATGTAAAGCTTTCATTTCCATAAGCATTTAGGAGGAAATGAAAGGGATTTGGAGTATTCATATCATACAGTTTGTACTGTACGTAAATTACGTACGGATATTAGTGTTGACTAGAAAAGGAATTTTATCCTAAACTGTCGTCAGACCAAAAAATCGCAACGGCCTTGAACATAGCCACTTGTGAATGAGAACATTTATTGTAGGGAGGTAAGGTATGTCCATCATCGAAGCCAAACAACTGACTAAAATATTCGGGAATCATCCAGAACAAGCGCTGCAGTTCCTCAAGCAGGGGTGGACGAAAGAACGAATATTAAAAGAAACGAAAATGACAGTGGGGGTTAATCAAGCAAGCTTCCATATAGAAGCGGGCGAAATCTTCGTCATCATGGGTTTATCCGGCAGTGGCAAATCGACCTTGATCCGCTTGCTCAACCGATTGATTGAACCATCTTCGGGCCAGCTTTTGTTCGAGGGGCGAGATATTGTACAGATGAGCGCCAAGGAATTAAGACAATTCCGCCGCAAAAAAATGGGAATGGTATTTCAGAAGTTCGCCCTCTTCCCTCATCGGACGGTGCTGCAAAACGTAGAATACGGCCTTGAAGTTCAAGGGATCGAGAAGCAGGCACGAAGGCAAATGGCTGAGCAGTCTTTACAGCTGGTAGGCCTTGGCGGATGGGAAAACAGCTACCCTGATCAATTGAGCGGGGGCATGCAGCAGCGTGTCGGTCTCGCCAGAGGGCTGGCGAATGACCCGGACATCCTGTTAATGGACGAAGCGTTTAGCGCGCTGGATCCTTTAATCCGCAAAGACATGCAGGATGAACTATTGCAGCTGCAAGCGAACATGAAGAAGACCATTATCTTCATCACTCATGATCTTGACGAGGCGCTTCGCATTGGAGACAAGATTGCGTTAATGAAAGACGGCGTGATCGTGCAGATTGGAACGCCGGACGAAATTTTGATCAACCCGGCAACCCCGTACGTTGAGAAATTTATAGAGGATGTAGATCTCTCCAAAGTATTAACCGCGGCCCATGTGATGCGAAAGCCCGCGACGATTACGCTGGAACGCGGTCCCCGCGTCGCCCTTCAGCTTATGAAGGAACAAGGGGTATCCAGTTTGTACGTAACGGACAAAGGGAAAAAGCTCTTGGGCGTCGTTACCGCTGAGCTTGCCTCGGCGGCTTTGAAAGAGAACTTGTCGCTTGGAGATATACTGATCAAGGAAGTACCGGTTATTGATCCCGTTACGCCGATCAATGAATTGTTTGAACGAATGTCAGCCTCAAGTCTTCCGCTCGCCGTAACGGATGATACGAACAGGCTGCAAGGCATCGTTATTCGCGGAGCCGTATTTGCCGCATTAGCCGGTAATGCCGTACCTGGGGCAGGTGATGTAAGGTGAATATTCCAAAACTTCCGCTTGGCAACTGGATTGAATCGTTAGAAAGCTGGTTAGAAAATCATTTCACCCCGTTATTTGACTTCATCAGCCTGATCATAGGCTCCATCGTTGATTTTCTGCATAACGTTCTTCTCTTCAGCCCTTCAATCCTGATGATTCTAATTATTACCGCATTAGCTTGGTACCTTGGCAAATGGAAGGTTGCCGCATTTGCTTTAATCGGATTGTTGCTTATTGATAATTTAGGCTATTGGGAACATGCCATGGAGACGATGGCCATCGTGCTTACGGCGTCTTTGCTATCGATCATAATCGGAGTGCCAACCGGCATTTTGTGCGCAAGAAACGCGACGATGCAAAGCATTATCACTCCAATTCTGGATTTGATGCAGACGATGCCCGCATTCGTGTATTTACTGCCAGCGGTATCTTTCTTCTCGCTTGGCGTTGTGCCAGGGGTAATAGCATCCATTATATTCGCGGTACCTCCTACGATTCGCCTGACGAATCTTGGGATTCGCCAGGTTCCGACCGAGCTGGTCGAAGCCGCCGACGCTTTTGGCTCCACGCCTAATCAAAAGCTGTTTAAGCTGCAGCTTCCGATGGCGCTTCCAACGATGATGGCGGGGATTAACCAGACGATTATGCTGTCGTTATCGATGGTTGTCATCTCCTCCATGATTGGCGCGCAAGGACTTGGCGCGGATGTGTACCGTGCCGTTACGCAGACGAAGACGGGAGTTGGTTTTGAAGCGGGTATTTCCATTGTTGTGCTCGCGATTCTGCTCGACCGGATGTCTAACCATATCGTGAAAAAAAATAAACGCTAGAGGTGAAGCATGTTGAAGAAGAAATGGGGAATCGCTTTAACGGCGGCAATCGTAGTAGCAATCGCGATTGCAGGCTGTTCGCAGCAAACTAGCTCGAAAAAAATCAAGTTGGCCTATGTCGCTTGGGATTCGGAAATTGCAAGCACAAATGTCGTCAAATACGTACTGGAATCCAAGCTGAATTATGACGTTGAAATGCTGCAAGTTGATGCGGGCCCGATGTTTGCCGGCATTGCGGACGGTAGCGCCGATGCGATGGTAGCGGCTTGGCTGCCAACCACGCATGCCTCTTATATGGAGAGCTACGGCAGCAGCGTCGATGATCTGGGGCCTAATCTGGAAGGAACAAAGACGGGACTTGTTGTTCCTTCCTATATGAAAGAAAACTCGATTGAAGATTTGAATAATGAGGCAACAGGCAAATCCGTGGATTACGAGATTATCGGAATCGAGCCTGGGGCCGGTATTATGCAAGCGACGGAGAAGGCGCTGAAGGATTACGGTCTGGACGGCAAGTGGAAGCTGATTGAAAGCTCATCCGCAGCTATGGCCACAGAACTTCAGAAGGCCTATAAAGCGAAAAAACCAATCGTCATTACCGGCTGGACGCCGCACTGGATGTTCGCCAATATGGATCTGAAGTATTTGGAAGATCCAAAAGGCGTGTACGGCGGGGCGGAAAGCATTCATACGATCGCCCGCAAAGATCTGAAGGCGGATCAACCTTCTGCTTATACTTTCCTTGATCAATTTACATGGACGCCGGAAGATATGGCTAACGTAATGGTTGCCATTCAAGGGGGACAATCGCCGGAAGAAGCGGCTAAAGTATGGGTAGACAGCCATCCGGAGCAAGTGGAGAAATGGCTGGAAGGCATTGATAAA
Organism: Paenibacillus glycanilyticus; assembly: GCF_030161375.1. Lineage (GTDB taxonomy): Bacteria > Bacillota > Bacilli > Paenibacillales > Paenibacillaceae > Pristimantibacillus > Pristimantibacillus glycanilyticus_B. The sequence goes on along the minus strand of NZ_BSSQ01000015.1, from coordinate 212,974 downwards.
TAGTTGATTTAAGAAGGAAGGCAGATAGCTGCCTTCCTTTTTTTGCATAAGGAGACGGGAGGGGGAGCACAATGAAAAGAGCTTCAGCTTAGCTAAGAAAGAGGAGAATTCGTATGGTTTTTATCGTTTCGATCGTCATTATCGCCGGATTTGTTCTTTGGGGTGCCGTTGCTCCCGATCAGCTTTCCGATACGGCCGATCAAGTCTTTTCGTTCTCCATCGGCAATTTTGGTTGGTTTTATCTGATGTCGACGCTGGCGATTCTGGTATTTGCGTTTTATATGGCTTTTGGCAAATACGGGTCAATCAAACTGGGTGCGGATGAGGATGAACCGGAATATTCGCTCGTTTCCTGGTTCGCGATGTTGTTCAGCGCGGGCATGGGGATTGGGTTGGTGTTCTGGGGAGTAGCGGAACCCTTGTCCCACTATACTTCACCACCTGAAGGAGCGACAGGCGGAACGGCCGATGCGGCAAGGCTTGCGATGCGTTATTCTTTCTTTCATTGGGGCCTTCATCCATGGGCGATTTACACCGTTATTTCGCTAGCGCTAGCTTATTTCCAATTCCGCAAAGGATATAAAGGGTTAATAAGTTCGACTTTTATTCCGCTAATCGGCAGGAGGCTCGCTGAAGGCTGGTTGGGGAAAGTCATCGATATCCTTGCCATTATCGCTACGGCATTTGGCGTTGCGACTTCGCTTGGGCTCGGCACGCTCCAAATTAACGGAGGTTTGAACCATCTATTCGGGATTTCCAGCACGATTACAGTCCAGACCATCATTATCGTTGTTGTAACCGTGTTGTTTCTGTTATCCGCAACGACTGGGCTTGATAAAGGAATTAAGCTATTAAGCAATTTGAATTTGCTGATTGCGGTAATTCTCATGCTGTTTGTGCTGATTGTGGGGCCAACGTCTTTTATTTTTGACACCTTAACGTTGTCGCTTGGCGGTTATCTGCAAAATATTATTGCGATGAGTCTTCGGATGACTCCGTTCACCCACGGAACGTGGATCGGGGCTTGGACCTTGTTCTATTGGGCTTGGTGGATTGCTTGGGCACCGTTTGTCGGCACGTTTATTGCCAGAGTATCCAAAGGCCGGACCATCAAAGAATTTGTTCTTGGCGTTCTGCTTGTTCCAAGCGCATTTGGTTTTCTATGGTTTGCGGTATTTGGAGGGACAGGACTGAAGCTGGAAATGTTCGATCAGATCGGGCTTGCCAAAGCGGTAGAGCAGGATACGACAACCGCCTTGTTCCTGACGTTGGAGCAACTGCCCCTCGGAACGATTATTTCGGTTGTTGCCACCTTGCTGATCATTACTTTTTTCGTGACTTCCGCCGACTCGGCAACTTTTGTTCTTGGCATGCTTTCTTCGGACGGGCGGCTCAACCCTTCAAACAAGGTGAAGATCATTTGGGGCGTTCTGCAGTCCTCCATTGCTTTAGTTCTTCTCATTAGCGGGGGATTGACGGGGCTCCAGACGGCTTCAATTGCGGCGGCGCTACCGTTTGCCGTTATTCTTGTCGGCATGTGCGTTTCTTTGCAAATGGCTCTCCGCGAGGAAGATAAGATTCGGATAAAGAAAGAGCGTTTAATGAAAACCCGGTTAAAAGCGCTGCTGGATAAAGAGTATAACGAAGCTTGATTCTATGATCCCAAGGTTGCGGCATGCCCCCCTTTCCATTATGATAATGGCAGACTTTAAAGGGGGACAATGTCATGACGAATCGGTTCGAGCGGCCTGAGGCGGTCATTTTTGATATGGACGGTACCTTGTTCGAGACGGCTACTTTGCTGGAGACGGTCCATGAGCGGTTATTCCGCACGTTACGCGAGGAAGGTTTATACGACCAGATCCCTCCATTCCAGGAATTGCTGGGCTGCCTAGGCATGCTGCTTGAGGATATTTGGCGGAAGCTGATGCCCGGAAGTACGGAGGAAGCGCGTCATCGCGCGGACGAGCTGATGGTTCAATATGAGCTGGAGGAGCTGGAAGCGGGGAGAGGCAGCTTGTATCCGCAAACCAAGGAGACTCTTCAGCGACTGAAGGAGCAGGGCATCAAGCTGTTTGTGGCGAGCAACGGCCTGGAGGTTTATGTGAAGGAAGTTGCTCGATTTAAGGAGATCGCCGAGCTGTTCGACGGCTTGTACAGTGCCGGAGAGTTCCAGACGGCAAGCAAAGTTGATCTGGTAGCGAAGCTGCTCGCCGATCACCGGATCAAGACCGCATGGATGGTGGGAGACCGTTCATCGGACGTGGAAGCGGCAAAAGGGAATGGCCTTGTTGCCATCGGCTGCGCGTATGCCGGTTATGGCCGTGACTCCGAACTTGCGGATGCGGATGTTTGCATCCAGAACATGCCGGAGCTGCTTGATCTGCTGCGATAAGATCTCTTTACAAGGAAACCTGCCTATTCTTAGGGTAGGTTTCTTTGCGTTTTGCTCGAAAGTTTATTTATTTTTAACATTTTGTTAGCGGTCTCGTTAGATCTTTTTGATAATGTTTAGGATAATGGCTCAAACTTGAGAGCATGCGGGAAATCCTAGATGTCAGAAACGCAGGTGATAAAGATGTCCTTACGATTTAGATTGTTGCTTTCTTTTACGTCCGTTGTTATTGTGTCGGTCATCTTATTTGTCTTATCGTCCTATTTGCTGTCCGTTGCCGTGACCGGCGACTTGCGCAGCTTGAACAACTTCTATAAAATCCATTATTCGCTACATCCGTTGTCCGAAGAGGAAGAGAGTTTGTTTCTGGACCTGAAGTATTTGGCGAAGAACGACCCCGATCAACTAAACAATAAGCAACTGCTCGAGCAATACAATAAGGATTTAAAAATGCAGCAGGCAGCGTTAGTCGTCCGCAAGGACGACACCGTTTATTACACGGCGCCGTCGCTTGGGGGCGTAGATTTGCAAGGGCTCTTGCCCAGTTATGATATGGGCAATAATGTAATCCGCAACACGCTTAATGCCGGCAGCCGATTTTTCTCCTATTCCAAATTCGATTTCTATTTCTCCTCCGATCAGAAAGAGAGGGGCAGCATCTTTGTTCTTCATGAGAGAAGTCCCTTTGCTCAAGTCATCCGCAAGCTGCTCCCGATCCTGATCGGCTTGTTTCTTATTATTTTGCTCTTGACCGGGTTTCTGCTGTACCGATATGTAACTAGAAAGGTGATTAAGCCGCTCGAACAGCTCAGACGATCTGCCGAGCATATTAAGGAAGGAGATTTGACGTTTGAGCTCAAGGCGGATTCGAGGGATGAGATCGGCCAATTGGTTCTAACGTTTGATCAAATGCGCCTTAGATTGTACGAATCGATTCAGCTCCAGCTCCATTACGAGGAGAACCGCAAGCAGCTTATTTCGAACATTTCGCATGATTTGCGAACGCCGATTACGACCATCAAAGGGTATGCGGAGGGAATCCGCGACGGCGTTACGAATACGGAGGACAAGCTGAACAAATACGTGCATGCGATTTATACGCGGGCCTCGGATATGGAGCGTCTGGTGAACGAGCTGCTGTATTTCTCCAAGCTTGATTTGAAGAAGGAACCCTTTTCCTTCCACAAGCTGGAGCTTCGCCCTTTCCTCTATAATATCGCGGACGAAATGTCGATTGAGTTCCATAACCAGCAGGTGGAGCTTGCGTGGATGGCTATGCCGGAGCGGCCATTATACGTGTTTGCAGATCGCGAGAAGCTGAAGAGGGTCGTTATGAATTTGTTTGACAACTGTCTCAAATATATGAACCAGCCGCCTAAAAAGATAACGGTCGTTATGGAGCGGCAAACGGAGTTCGCGGTTATTCAGATCAAGGACAACGGGCCGGGTATTCCGGAGGAGGATCTGCCGCATATATTCGAACGCTTTTACCGGGTGGAGCCTTCTCGCAACCAATCCGTTGCGGGAGGCAGCGGACTGGGGCTTGCGATCGCCGAACAGATTATCGACGGCCACGGAGGACGGATTTCCGCCAGCAGCAAGCTTGGTCACGGGACCTGCATCACATTTACGCTCAAAATTTACGAAGAACGGCGGTGATTGCCATGACGCGAATCTTAATCGTTGAGGATGACCCCTATATTGCGGAATTACAGAAAGACTATTTTGCCTTGCACGGCTATGAAGCCGAAATCTGCCATGACGGAGATGCGGGACTAAGTCTAGCGTTAAGCGGCAACTATGATCTCCTTATCCTGGATATTCAGCTGCCCGGGATTAACGGTTTCGAAATTTGCAAGACGGTCCGGGAGCGGCTCGACGTGCCTATTCTCATTGTATCCGCCAAAAATGAAGAGCTGGACAAAATCCGCGGTTTTGGTTTTGGCGCCGATGATTTTGTGACCAAGCCCTTTAGTCCTAACGAGTTGGTGGCAAGGGCTAAGGCCCATTTGGCCAGATATGAACGGTTCAAAAGCGGGCTGAAGAGCAGTCCCGAGGAAAGTCTGCGCATCCGCGAATTGACGATTAATCCTTCCTCTCACCGCGTATTTGTACATGATCGGGAAGTGTTCCTCACCGCCAAGGAATTTGAGGTGCTTGTTTTTATGGCAACCCATCCAAACCGGGTGTTCAGCAAGGATCAGCTGTTCGAGAACATTTGGGGCATGGATTCGAACGGTGACATTGCCACGGTGACCGTCCATATTTCGCGGATCCGGGAGAAGCTCGAAGCGGACCCTTCCAATCCGCAATTCATTGAGACGGTGTGGGGAGCGGGTTACCGGTTTACGGTCTGATTGCCATTTGTAAAAAGTTTTGGCTCTCTTAATAGATTGTTTATACTTTTGTTGCAGCCCATTTAGAGCGGTCGTCTATGATTGATTTATGAACGAACCAACACTCTAAATGGGAAGGAAAGATAATGAGATGAACAAGATACAGCAAAAAGCAGCAATCGCGGCATTAGCCGTATTAATTGGCGGAGGAGCGTTATTGCCGGTACAGTCCGCTAAAGCGGCTTCCTTCGACCAGCCATTAGAGCAAGTTATTAAGCAACTGGTTAGCCAAAAGGTGCTTAATGGCTACCAGGATGGATCGATGCGCGCGGAGAGCAAAGTTACGAATGCCGAGCTGATCAAGATGATTGTATTGTCGCTTGATTTGCAGCAAACGGGCTCCGCTCCTTCAGGCAAAGAGAAGTGGTATACGCCTTACGTGAACGCAGCGGTTGCCGCGGGACTTCTTGAAAGCGCGCAAGACTTCAAGCCTAATCAGCCGGCTTCCGTCAGCGATGCGGGGGAGCTTATCGCCAAAGCGCTGCAGCGTGACGCGAAATCCGTGCAATATTGGATGTCCGGCCTGAAGATTACCGGTAAACAGCTATCCCGCGGCGATGCGGCCAGACTGCTCGTGTATTCGGAGCAAGCGATCCGTTCCGCCGATGCCAAGATCGTGTCGATCAAGGCATTAAATAAAATTACGTTTGAAGTGACGTTCACCGCGCCGCTAACGCTGGAAGACGAAACGACCGACCAAGCCAATGCCAACTTTGCGTTTAGCGATGGTTTAAAGCTGGTTAACCAGCCGCGTCTGAAGACTGGAGCCATTGCAACCTACATTATTCCTGTCCAAACGATGAAGCCGGGTACAACCTACTCCTTGAACTATAAAGGCGAGCACAACTTTACGGTTGCAGCAAGCGACGAGACGATCAAGCTGCAAAATGCCCGTCAAGTGACCTCCGATACGTTTGAAGTGGAATCGTTCCGCCGAGATGGCGTTATGGATTACGGCTACCTGATCTCCGCTTATGCAGGCGGACACGGCGCCAATGCGGTTGTGCTGGACGAGAACAACAAGCTTGGCGGCCAGCAGATGCAGATTATTTCGTCTCTTGCAACAAGACAAGCTGTTCTGACTTCCGAGACCGGCGAACAGATGACGGTTAATTATGTCGGTTATACGCAATCGACCGATGGGAAGCAGGAGCCGAAATTCCGTCTCCCAGCCGGCAAAACTTTGCAACCGGGCATGAAGTATTCGGTTACCTCGGATTGGTTTGTCGTTGCTAACAATTCCTTCACCGCCCAAAGCGTTGAGCCTCTTGAGATCAAGGCGGTCGATTCCGTGAATGAGACTACCCTGAACGTTACGCTTGCCGCAGATCCTGGCGATGAGCTGTTCGCTTACCGGTCGATCCAGCTGAAAGGTTCTGATGGCACGACGTTGACGGCGCAATATAAAGTGCAGACCCGTAAAGGAGCGGTAGGCGTGTTTGAACTGCAGAATGGCGGCAAGCTCCAAGCCGGCGTGCAATACGAGATTACTCCCGTAGGCAGCTGGGCTGTCGCGAATGCGGTAGAGCTTAGCGTGAACTGAATGTGAAAGTTGAAGAAAGAACCATGCGGCATAACTTGCCGCATGGTTCTTTCTGTCGCTGCGAAATGAAAAAGCTGCTCGCCAATATACAAACAGGCTTGTCCTGCTTTCGGCAGCGACTCTACTGACATATTTGGCACAGAAAAACGGGCGGTCGCTTAACTCCCGCAGTCCCAACACCGAGGCTCCGCGCCTCGGGATGGGTACTGCTTTGGAGGAAGCAGCCGCGTTTCCATCTATCTTGTTGCTTCCTGCTTGACTCGCTCGTTTCTCATCCTTGCCAGATAAGTGCTGTATTGAAAAATCCGATCCAATGATTTCTGACGGATATGCGGTTCATCAAATTTCATCGGTTTGGAGTTGGCTTCGAAAAACCAGATATGTCCTTCGCTGTCGATGCCAAGATCCATCGACATTTCGCCAAGCATAGAGCCGGAGCCTTTTTCAATCTGTCTGGCGATCATAATGGATGTTTTTTTGGCTTTGATTAGAATTCTTCGTGCCTGGTCGGCATTGAAGGAACTCCGCAGCAGCTTCTCCGGGTCTTCGATGGAACCGCCCCGCGGGACATGGGTCGTTATGCTTGAGGAGCCGGCTACCCTCGCTCCGATCCCCGTCAAATCCCATTTGCCCCGATCGTTTTTTTGCACGAGAGCCCTGAGATCGAATCTTCGGTCATTAAAGGATGCGAGCAGAATGCCCTGCTGCGCAATATATGGCTCTCCGGCACATTCTTTCTTGATCCGGTTCCACAACTTCTGGAAATCCGAACAACTGAAGGTGGAGCTTTTTTTGTTCTCTTGCACCTTCAGCAGGTAGGGCAGCGGCTTGTCGGGCACTACCCTCACCGTCATGATGCCTTTGCCCGCTTTGCCGCTCTCCGGCTTCAGATACAGGAAAGGGTGCTTCTGAAGCATCCTCTCCAACCTTGTCGCTGTTAGTAGCTTGCGCGTAGTTGGGATAAAAGGTTTAGTGGCTTTGCTGCCTCGCAGCCATTCGAACAAATACCATTTATTGAAAAAGGACGGGTTAAACAGTTTAATTCGCGGATCTAACATACACGCGGCGATTTTGCTCCGTACGGCAGGAAGCATTTCGTCTTCGCGCAGCGGAATCCGGTTATAGATAATATCCGGGAAAGGCAGCATACGCTGCTGCCATGTATCCTTTTGCTCGTTGTATACAAATCCGCGCAGGTTGGAACGGCTTAATACTAGATTTTTAACGGTAAGCACATAGACAAGAAACCCCTTGTCGACTCCCGTTCGGATCAGATCCGCGAAGTTATTCCGATTGCCCCGGAATAATTGTTCGTCATCCTCAATGGTGAGGATAGCTAGCACCAGGCGTCCCGCCAGGCGTTCATGCACCTCGTCTTTCTTAGCGGTTCTTAGCTCCATTAGCTGTTCCCTCCTTGAAACTTGCTGAGGTACAAGCAATGATCAACGATACAGTCTACGGAAGCACGGCCTTCCGACTCCAGCGACGGATGCTTGAAGATCGAGCGCCCGGGCTTCGCGTTTGCTTCGAACATCCAGATCTCGCTGTCTTTATCGATACCGATATCAAGCCCAAGCTCTCCAAGCCGATGAGGATAATTCCGCTCGATCGCTTCCGCCATCTTGATCGATACCTTTTTCGCCTTCTCCAGCATCTCTTTGCCTTTAGCTCCGCCAAACGCACGGCCAAGCGCCTGCTCTGGCGTCATTAACGACCCGCCGTTTTTGACATGGGTCGTCACGCTTCCTTTGCCTGCTTTCTTCGCGCCAATGCCTGCCGGCACCCATTCGTTGTTGCCGTTCTTATGCATGTGGAAGCGGAAGTCGAGCGGACAGCCTTCAATCTCAACGAGCCGGATGCCTTGCTGGGCGACATAACTGCTTAAGGTTGCCCCATGGCGTGACTGAAGCATTTTGAACAAGCTGTTGAAGGAGGAGAATCGCAGGAGCACGTTGCGTCCGTTTTTCCGGTAACGGGCGAAGTAGCCTCTCTTCGGATGGTATGTCAGCCGGTAGATGCCCACGCCAAGACTGCCTGCCGTTGGTTTGAAATAGACAAAATGATGTTTGTCGAGGAGCTGCTTCAGCTTCTCGCTGTTTGGACCGGAGACCGATTCCGGAAGATGGTGCAGTGCTTCAGGATCATTGTCCAGTAATTTATAGACATCCGATTTGTTGAAAAAGCCCCAGTTGAAGAAAGGGATTTTTTTGCGCAGCAGACGTTCGCGGAGCGACCCGATCGTATTGGACGTTTCGGCTTTGCGGCTCCGAAGACGGTTGTAAATAACGTCGGGAAGCGGGACGGACTTGCGGTACCAACCGCCATGCGAATTGAGGAAGTAGCCATGCACCGTTTCCTGCTGCCAGTTAATATCCTGCGGGGTGAAGCCAAACAAGAAGGCTTTCTTGTCTCCCGAGCGGATAATTTGCTTAATAAAGCTGGTTCTCATGCCAAAGGGCATGCTGTCGGATTGCGTATAACCCGCGTCGCTTAATACGCCGATGAGAGGACCGATCTGTACCTCATTGTCGCCGTTCATGTAGATGAAGATGCTGCCGGTTTTTGGAGCCCGGATGCTCTGCCTGACACCGGCGGATAGATAGAGATGATTGCCTTGGCGCCTGACGGGGCGGATGGCCGTTGTAATAACTTCTTTGCCCAGCTTCAGATGAACGGTTTTTTTGCCCGACAGCTTCAGCTCTTTAAGAAGAGAGTTGGATAAATGAATCACTTTATTTGTTTGTTGCGAGAAATGCAAGGTACAAGTTGTCAAACTCATGGATGAACCTCCTGAACGTTATCAGACCGGATCTTCTTATCTAATCGACTGCTATAGATTCGACCTGTTGCGGAGTCGTTTGTGATCAAAGGTTTGCGGATTCGCTGAGCGAGCAGGCGGGCATACTTTAGCGGCTGCTCGATCGACAGCTGCTCCGCCATGCGGTCGCCAGACTGCTCGAAGGAGGATCGGCCGGGTCTTGAATTAACCTCCAGCAGCCATACCGTACCGCTTTGCTCTATACCGAAATCAATGCCAAGCTCGGCAAGCCGTCCGTAGAAGCTCTCCAGCTTCTCGGATGCATGCAAGCTGGCATGATGTATTTTATTCATCATTTGTTCGGCTTTCGCTGACCCGTACTTACTTACAAGATACTCTGTTGCCCGGGTGGCCGTTCCTCCGCCGTGCAGATTTGACGTGATAGAATCGGATCTGCCCGTGCGTATGGCGGTGCCGGTTATCGTCCATCTGCCGTTCCCGTTCTTCTGAACGAGAACTCTTAAGTCGAATGGATGGCCATGAGTATCCGTGAGCGGCAAATACGGCTGGGCGATGTAGGAAGACACGGCAAGGAATCGCTGAGCCCAACTTGCGAGTGTCGCGTAGTCGCCGAATTGGTGCCGGAATGGGGTATTGCTCCTGGTTCGTCCGGCAGCCGTCCATTCCTTCGTTAAAGGGCACTGCTTCAGATGGATTGCCCCTTTGCCTTGCATGCCTGCCGATGGTTTCAGGAAGATGTCCCGGCTTCCGTCCTTAAATAGTTGCCGAATGCGATCAAGACGGTCCAGCCTGATCGTCTGCGGGAGTAGGGGGGCAAGTAGGTAGTCTTGACGCAGCGCGTTGTAAACCTCCCACTTGCCAGGCAAGTTGCCGTTAAGCGGGATGGCTGGCTGCCGCTCCTTGATGACTGCCCGCAATGCCCTGCATCTGCTCTTTTCTTCGGCATTCCGGTAGAAACAGCGGTCATACAGAATATCCGGCAGCTGGCAAGTCTCCTTCATCCAACTCCCGTTGCGGAAGCGAAAGCCCGATAACTGACCGGATCTCTCTTCGTATTGGGCCGGGGAGAAGACGAACAGATCCATGCCGAGCCGCGTTGCTGCTTCGCTAAGCATCCGGGCGAATTTTGGCTCCGGCATCTTAACGATGCCTCCTTGCTCTTCAATAGAAGCGACAAACAGCCCCACACTTACTCGCGCAGCCATCATAAGGACCTCCGCTTAGAATCCCGATAAGAACCGGGAGTATTGAATAACATTTCGGACGGATGGCCGGATCTTGTTGTCGCTGTCGTTATCCTGATTGAGCGGTGTATTATCGCTCTTCGACGGCTTTGAGTTAACCTCCAGCAGCCAGACCCGCCCGCTTGTATCGAGCGCCAAATCAATGCCAAGTTCGCCGAAATGCGCCGGGATATGCTTATCGATGCCCTCGGCAATCGTTAACGCAGCCGTGCGAAGCCGCTTGGCGGCGCCTTCTTTGCCCGCAAAAATATTAGAGCGGGAGACGGCTTCGCTGACGGTGCTTAGCGTTCCGCCGCGCGCGAGATTGGAGACAAAGTGCTGGCTGCTCGCCGTACGGGCCACGACGGAGGTCAGCGCCCATTTGCCAAGCGCGTTCTTCTGGACAACCGCCCGAAAGTCTACCGGCCGCTTTTGAATCTCGATCAAGGTCAGTCCTTGCTGGGCTTGATACTTAATCGTCTTCATCTTGGTTGAAATGTTCGAGAATAGCTTAACGAGATTCGGATAGACCTGCTTCCTCGTTCCTGTTCCGGTTGTAAAATGAGCCTGATAAGAGTCGCCTTCTTGCCGGGTCACGCGGATGATTCCTTTGCCGAGACTGCCTTTTGAAGGTTTGAGGAATACATTGCTGTAGCGGGAGCACATCGATTTGAGCGTCGTATAGTTGCGGAGGGTGTGCGATTCCGGCAAATAGCGGCTGACGCCGGGGTCTTTCTTCAAAGCGTCGAACACTTCAATCTTTTCAAGAAACTTTTCGTTAAATACGCTGGCATGATGCGAGCTTTTCATCTCTTTGAAAAACTGCTGCACCGAGGGTTTGCTTTCTAGCTTCCTCGAAGTCAAGCGGTTGTTCACGATGTCGGGCAAGGGAAGTTTTGCTTTTTTCCATCCGTTTGAGAAAGTCCATCCATCAATGTGTTTGTCATTGCTTCCCGCGATATGGTTCGGCGTGAAAAAATAAACATGCGCGCCTTGCGTTGCGCAACCGTCGGCCAGCTCCTTGCAAAACATCGTAATCGTACCGAACGGTTTGTCGGGCGTGCTCGGGTAATCACGGCTGATCAAAACGCCAATGAGAGGACCAAGCCTTAATGTTGTTGAAGCCGAATCATAGTTTACGCGCAAGGTGGTACTGCTAAGAATTCCCATTTGTCTGGCAAGCGACTGATTGATACGCATCCCATCGTACTTCGGTACCGGGATAATCTTCACCGTCTTCCGGAATGTCCCGAAACGCAATACGATCGACACGCTGTTAGAAATATGCCATTGCTTCAGGTAGGCTTCACCGAGCATTATCGTATCTTCCGGAAGCATGCCGGAGCTAATAAGCTGGACGGCTACTTTCGATTTGTGCATTGTGTAAATCTCCTTCCAAGCAGGAGGATGACGAAAAGCGGATAGAGGCCCATAGGTGTTTTACACGGATTACTTCATCATATGAGGACATCTATCCCTTGGTGATTGGCCAAAGAAATAAGTGGGGAGGTCATATTCGGGTGTTTGTCTTCATAGGATAGTGGTGCGGACAAGCAAAATCGTATAGCGGGAGTTGAGAGGAATGAAGGGGAAAGCCCGGCATATCATTTATTTGACAGCGGCGCTCGCGATGTTGTTTTACGGAGTGCCCAAATTGGAACTAAACGGTCCATGGAATGCCGTAACTATATTCGGGGTCGTGTGGACGTTGTTTGCGCTAGTGGTCATTGCCGCTCATCTGAATGCGCTTCTGTGGATGAACGAGCAGAAGAAGAAACAGCTGGAGCGGATCAAGCAAGCGAAGAGGAACAACTGGGAGCGCAGGCTGCAGCAGGTTGTGAACAGGAGTTCCAACCGCCGTGCAAGAGGATAAATAGGAGTAGAAAAAAGCCCCTGACAGGGGCTTTTTTCATTTTCGATCAGTCGATCGTCTTAAATTGGACAAGCTGCTTGACGAATTTGTAGACCGCTTCTTGTTCCCGGACGGATAAACCCTCAAGCTGATAAGCGATCTTATCGGCGTAGCTGCTTTCTTCGCGAGGTGCGCCAGATACATGGACCAACTGCTCAAGCGGGCATTGGAGGGCTTGGGCGATTTTGCCCAGCACATCGATCGTTGGACTCTTCTCGCCGCGTTCCACTTGACCCATATAGGAGCCGTTTATTTCCGCCCTAAGAGCAAGCTGCTCCTGGCTGAAACCTTTTTGTTTGCGTATTGCCCGTATATTATCTCCGATATGTCGGCTGATTTCGTTCACTTTCGTCACCTCAGCCTTAAGATAGTGGTTTCCTAATCCTGCAACAACGTCTTATAGTCATTATTAAAAATAGTGCTTATAGTCATTGACTAAATCTTATGCTTTTTATTATAATTGGTTAATATCTAGTATCATAATTTCCTGAACAGGAACTTTTTAACAAGGAGCAGCGCTTATGGTTGATGAGTTTGAGTTTTTTAGAAACGTACAAGCTTATTATCAGCATATGCGGTTTCAGGTGCAGTTCACGTACCGAATTCTACATAAGACGAACAAAACAGCAAGAGCGTACGGCAGCTTTAACTGCAGGGTGAATCCCCGCACGCAACAAGTGGAGTATCATATGAGCTTGGAATCAGAGATGATCGCAAGGCCCTTCAGCGAGAAAGGATCTTTATTGTTTTCCAGCCAATATCCGGAAATACCGCCTCAGTCAATCGTTCTTGAGCATTATCCGATTTTGAAGCTGCGTTATCCCGTACCTATTCAGTATGATTGGTATGCTTTTATTTTTAAAGGAACGCAAGAAGCATTTACCGTGCAATCCCTCCAGCAAGTGTTCGACAAATATCGTTTTACCGGCGTGAACGGCGAAGAGGTGGACGCAGGACTAAAAGTCGCAGCCGTCTCGATCGACTGGTATAATGGGATGAAACGAACGAAGGTTTAATTGGAGGAGGGCGGTGCCGGTGGCAGCCGTTTCCGGTATGGATACCAGTACGAAACGCGAACAAATCTTGCAATACATAGAGACGCTGGATATCGGCGAAAAAATTTCCGTCAGAGCTATTGCCAAGGCGCTGGGCGTAAGTGAAGGCACCGCATATAAGGCCATAAAGGAAGCGGAAGCATCCGGGTTGGTCAGCACGAAAGAAAGAATCGGCACGGTCCGGATTGACCGGAAACGGCGCGAAGCGCTTGATCAGCTGACCTTCGGCGAAGTGGCCGAAATTGTGGAAGGCCATATATTCGGGGGGACTTCGGGACTCGATAAGTCGCTCCACAAGTTTGTGATCGGCGCGATGGAGCTGGATGCCATGCTTCGTTATATTGACGAAGGCAGCTTGCTCATTGTAGGTAACCGTATCGGCGCGCATCGCTGTGCCTTGGAGCAGGGAGCGGGCGTGCTTATAACGGGCGGCTTTGCGCCAAGCGAGGAAGTAAGAGCGCTGGCGGACGAGAACGGCCTGCCTATTATTTCTTCCCGGCATGATACGTTTACGGTTGCTTCGATGATTAACCGCGCGATGTATGATCGGTTGATCAAACGCAAAATTATGCTGATTGAAGATTTGATGACGTTCAACAGACCGGCGGATGTGCTTCGGTCGGGCAATAACATGCTCGACTTTCATAAGCTAAGCCGCGAGACCGGCAATTATCGGTTTCCGGTCATTGATGACAGGGGAAGAGTAATTGGTCTCATTACTTCCAAGGATGCAGCCGGTTCGCCGGATGATAGTCCGGTCGACAAATATATGACCAGACATCCGATTACCGCAGCTCCCAACATTGCCGTTACTTCAGCGGCCCATACAATGGCCGCCGAAGGGATTGATTTGCTGCCGATCGTGGACCGGCACCGCAAGCTGCTTGGAGTTGTTACGCGCCAGCAATTGCTTGACGCGCTCCGGTTCGCCGGCAAGCAGCAGGAGAGCGGGGAAACTTTCGATGATCTGATCTGGGCGGGTTTCGATGCGGAAGAGATGGATGGTACCCCGTTATACAAAGGGGCTATTACTCCCCAAATGTCCGGATCGCTTGGCATGGTATCCGAAGGAATTCTGGTCACTTTGATGACCCGGGCCGGCCGCCAAATGATTCGGGACGCAGGCAAAAGGGACTTTCTTATAGACGGGATGACCGCCTTTTTCGTAAAGCCGGTTCAGATCGACAGCCAGATCAGAATCATCCCGCGCGCGCTCGAGATGAGCCGCAAGACGACCAAGCTCGAGATCGAGCTGCTCGATCAGGCGGGGCTGGCGGCGAAGGCAATGATGACGGCGCAGATGATTGATTCGTATTAGGGGCTTGGATTCGGAGAGTTGAGTGCTGGGATTACAGAAATGTATCTCCTTCCGGCTGCTGTTGTGATCGTGAATTTTGAATAAACTCGCTTAGGCGAGAATTCACGAGTCACAAAGGCAGACGCTACGCTCCTCCAGGAGATACATTTCTTCCATCCCAGCCACTCTCCGAATCCAGCCATACGAATCAATCATCTTAATAAGGGACGGTTAAAAGGCTGCCATTCATTTGGCAGCCTTTTTTGTTTGAAGTATCCTCCGCGCGATCACTCGCTTGTAATGCTACAAACCCATCATTAATTCTACACCGCTGCAATTGTCCGCGATTGAACACGATCCCACGAACACGATTAGCTACTTATCTTTGCGCATCAAGAGCATCAAGCGCACCATGTACACCACATGCATGCACTCTGCGCCTAGCGTGAGAACACTAATTTAGCTACCATTGCAAGTAATGCAGTATATTCACCTTATATGTGATTATTGGCCTGGTTCGTTGTATAGAATGCTGTATATTTTCTTGTTTTCGTTCAAATGAGCTCGTTTTGATTGATTATCATGCAATTTATGCAGGATATCGCTGTCTCAAGGCCAATTAAGCTGATTATATTGCATTCCATGCAACGTAACAGAGAGACGTAACCGTAGTGCCGCATTCCGTGCAATGTAACAAAAAAGCTGCACAAGTTGGGGCTACTATTACTATTATTCCATGTCCCAAGAACCGGCTTTTGTTCTGTTTTGGTTTTTGCGCGTGGAAGAACCGGCAGCTTTATTGGCCTTTTTAGCAAGGCTGTTTTCTTTGCGGACCTGATGGGATAGCTCCCTTGCGGTTTTCTTGTAATTGTGAAGCCTTTTGGCTTCGAGCGTTCCGTCTTCAATGGCTTGCAGAACCGCGCAGCCCGGGTCGAACTCGTGACGGCAGTCCCGGTAACGGCAATTCGAGGCGAGCTCTTCGATATCGGAAAAAGTCTGCTCCAATCCTTCATGGGCATCCCATAATTGGAGCTCGCGCATACCCGGCGTATCCATGACCAGAGTACCGTTTGGCAGAAGGAACAACTCCCGGTGCGTTGTTGTATGTCGGCCGCGCGCATCATCTTCGCGGATGCCTTGCGTATCCATGACCTGCTCCCCCGCTAGCCAGTTCAGCAGAGTCGACTTGCCGACGCCGGAAGAGCCTGTGACGGCAATCGTTTTGCCCGGCTGCAGATAAGGGAGCAATTGCTCTTTCCCTTGATCTTGCAAAGCGCTAATCAGATGGACAGGAACACCGGGCGCTGCGTTTTCCATGCGTGCGGCAAAAGCTTCCGGATCCTCGCAGAGGTCGGCTTTCGTCAGAAGAATGACGGGAGCGGCGCCGCTTTCCCATGCCGCGATGAGGTAACGCTCCATTTTGCGAACGTTAAAATCTTGGTTAAGCGCATTTGTAATAAACAAAAAATCCATATTAGCGCCTACTATTTGGTCGTCCACAGCGCTTCCGGCCGCTTTGCGCACCATTGCGCTTTGGCGGGGCAGAAGGTAGTGAATAACGGAACGCGTTTCTCCCGGCAGTTTCTCGGCCATAACCCAGTCGCCAACGGCGGGGAAATCGCTTTTTAGCGTTGCGTTATATTCATATTTACCTGTGACCGTAGCCGTATGCTCGCCTCCCGGGGTCATGATCTGATAAGAGTGGGAATGCTGGGCGATCACGCGTGCCGGAACCAACGGTCTCGAACTTGTTGGCATCTGCTCCATTTTGTTATTCCAATCCGTGTTCCAGCCATAGGCCAGATGTTGTTGATGTAGAAGGGTATCTCTATTTTTCAAATTTATTGACTCCTCTTTTTCATTTGTTTAATTGGGTTCTAGACAACAAAAAACCGCAGGGATTCCCCTGCGGAAGGCACAAAAAAACCGCAAGGACCTCTCGGTCCCGCGGCACGATTCTAATAAAGGTTAGAAGGCGCTCCGTATAGGCCGAGATCGAGAGATGGGAACAAAAACAATCGATAGGTTCATCATTTGACATCAGCCTCCTGTACTAAGATGTGCTTAGTATATGCAATACTAGCCACCCAGTACTAGGCCAAACTTAAGTAAAAGAAAACTTTCCTTCACTTATGATGTTGTGGCCAGCTTAGCAAGGCGAGGCGAGCGGCAACCTTTTTGCAAAACAATCCGTTCAGTTATTATCAAAGAAGAGTTCCTGGAGGTCGCTATGGCAGAAGCAAGAAGATGGATGTGCAGCGTAGTTGTTCTTATCCTAATTATCGCGTCAATAACGGGGTGCAGTACAAATAACACAAATAAGGCCGAGCCTATACCCGATGCAGATACTATGTTCCTTCAAACAGCGGTTTCCCTTAGGGAGATTGCATGGCAGAACCTGAATGAGAATGCAAGGAAGACCATAACGGGGGATTGGAGAGAAGCCAAAGTTTCAATCGTAAGAGGATCCCTCAACGAAGCGTATCCTAGGCTACGACGCAAGAAAATAACCAAACAAAACAAAAAGCCGACCCGCGCAAGCAAGGTCGGCTCTTCCGGCTACCCAAGGACGGGCAGTTGAGCTTTCTTTTTAAAAAGGTGAACGGAGTGAACATATATCTCTGGAGAAATAAAATGTTCGCTTTTGGTTACCGGATTCCTACTATGACCAACTTCAAATGAAAGGAATCCGGAACCAATGGCGATCGGAAGAGATATATGTTCACGTAGAGAATGCTTTTTAGAACAAAAGCTACTGCTGCATCGTCCGATAAACACTGTGGTTACGCAACCCCGCAAACAAATTGAAAAATCCGATCACGAGGAAAATCGCCCCGATGACAATCCGTACCGTCGAGGTGCCGGAGAGAAACAGCTGAACGCCGGCGATAAACATGAGCATAAAGCCCATGCTGATATTCATCCGCGAAGCATGAAGTCCCCGCGAACGCATGTCCACGGAACGGCGGGATTTAAAGCTGAAGAAGACGGTTAGCGCAAGCGTAATCATAATGCCCGGCGCAAACACCCATTGCAGGAGTGAATCCATGGTAGAAACGACAGCTCCTTTTGTAATCTCAATGCCGCTATTGTAGCATGAATTCACCCAAAACCGGAAATAAATGCGATTTAAGAAGGCGGCCTTGCGTACAGCCTTACTTTGACCCATACCTGCAGCTTGTTCTCGGCTACAAGAATCGTGGTGATATCGATGGAGTAGTCTTTTTCAAGGACATTGGTATAAATCTTGTTGCTCAATAGTCTCCTTGCCAGCTGGGCATCGGAGTCAATCTCGTAGATGCTTTGCCCGAGAAAGACGGAGAGATCTGCCTTGATTCGCTTAATTAACTCCGCTTCGGTCACTTTATCGAGCTGGGGCCGTCCGGTATTTTGCCCGGCCTCCTCCTCAATCCTAGGCAACACGCTCTTAATCACAGTGTGCTGGTTCTTGAATTGCGTTAGACTTTTTATATCCGTTTCATATTGCTCCAGCTTAATCTCAAGGTCGCTCTTCAAATTCACAAGCGCCTCGAATTGGGCGTGATAGATGGAATTGTAGACAATCGCGCCAAGCAGCATGCCAAGCAGCAGTACGCCTAGCATCTGCACCCATTTGGCATATCGCTCGAACGGAGGTACGCGCATGCGTCATACCGCTCCTTTGCAAATGAGCTTCACCATCTCAGTTCCCATATGGGCACCAAGAAAGGCAATGGCAATATAAGCAATCTGAATAGCCGCAGGCGATAAATGCCCTTCCGAGATATTGCTCTCAATCACGCGCATGGGATCGATAGATCCTCCGACTGCAGCGACAATCGCCCATATTTTCAGATTTGAGGCTGTACTCAGCATCATGGAAGTAGGCGGCAGCAGCAGAAAGACCGAACCGATTCCAGCTAGCATGGAGCCCCCCATAACAACACCAAAGGCGATAAAGAAATCCAGTCCGGCCTTGGTTAAAATGACGTTCACACGGTACACCTGCCTTTTTAGCGCATCATCCAGCCTGTCCGGCTGTCTCACTACCATTCTATGGGCGGTATGCGGTCTATTATGATAAAATAGAAGGAATAAGAACCGAAAGAGGGTGCCAGCGGATGAACAACATAGATTCCTCCTTCGTGCATTTGCACGTGCATAGCGAATACAGCCTGCTTGACGGCGCCGCCCGGATCCGCGATTTGGTGGCAAGGGCTGCTGAGCTTGGGATGAAGTCGCTTGCCCTTACGGATCACGGCGTTATGTACGGAGCTATTCCTTTTTATAGAGCTTGCCTAGCGCAAGGCATTAAGCCGATTATCGGCTGCGAGATGTATTTTACGGCGGGATCCCGGTTCGACAAAGGGACTCGCAAGGACAATCCGATCTATCATTTGATTCTTCTTGCCAAGAACGAAACAGGTTACCGCAACTTAATGAAGCTGGTGTCCATCGGCCACCTGGAAGGTTTCCATTACAAGCCGCGAATCGATCCCGAAGTACTGGAGGCCCATTCCGAGGGTCTCGTTTGTTTAAGTTCATGTCTGCATGGTGAAATCTCTCAGCATCTTCTTCATGACCGCCGAGAGGAAGCATTAACGGCAGCTTTGCGATACAAGCGGATTTTCGGAGACGACTTCTATCTGGAACTCCAAGACCACGGGATGCTGGACCAGAAAAAAGTGGCTGGAGCCATGATCGAACTGGCCCGGGAGACGGGCATCAAGCTGACGGCCACCAACGATGTTCATTATTTGACGACCGAGGATGCGGCCGTACAGGATGTCCTGATCTGCATCGGCACCGGCAAATCGGTTGACGATACGGACCGGATGAAGATGCAGACGGATCAGCTGTACATGAAAAGCGGAGACGAGATGGCGCTGTTGTTCCGCCATGTGCCGGAGGCTATTCAGCATACTTTAGAGATTGCTGACAAGTGCCAACTAGAGCTTACGTTCGGCCGTGCGGCGCTACCCGTATTCCGGCCTGTGCCGGGCGGCATGAACTCTTCGGCTTATTTGGCCGAGTTATGCCGCGATGGACTAGCTGCCCGTTATGCGGGATTGCCCCAATGGGCGGAGGATCCGGCATACCGGGAACGTGCCGAGGCAAGACTGGCTTATGAGCTGTCTGTTATCGACAACATGGGGTTTAGCGATTATTTCCTTATTGTTTGGGATTTTGTCCGGTTTGCTCATGAGCATGGCATTCGGACGGGGCCGGGGCGGGGATCGTCGGCGGGCAGCCTTGTAGCCTATGTGTTGCGCATTACCGACGTTGACCCGCTCAAGTACAAGTTGCTCTTTGAACGCTTTCTTAATCCGGAACGGATCACGATGCCGGATATCGATATCGACTTTAACGACGAGCGCCGCGATGAGGTTATTGCTTATGTGGCGGCCAAATACGGCGATGAGCATGTGGCGCAGATCATTACGTTCGGCACGATGGCGGCCAAAGCCGCCGTCCGGGACGTTGGACGCGCGATGAACGTGCCTTTCGCCGAAGTTGACCGAGCAGCGAAGTTAATTCCGGGACAGCTTGGGATAACGCTCGAAGAGGCGCTTCGGCAGAGCGATGGACTACGCGAAGCGTGCGAACGCCAGCCCAAGACAAACGCGATGATTCAAATGGCATTGAAGGTGGAAGGCATGCCCCGCCATGCCTCTACTCATGCCGCCGGCGTCGTCATTTCGGGCGGACCGCTCACCGATTATGTTCCGCTGCAGGCAGGCGGCGAACGGTCGGTGCTCACGCAATATTCGATGGAGCATCTGGAAGCGGTTGGACTGCTCAAGATGGATTTTCTTGGCCTTCGCACGTTATCCATCGTAGAACGTTCGCTTGCGTGGGTGAAGGGGCTATACGGCAAAGAGATCGATTTCCGGAAAGTGCCGGACAATGATCCCGTCACTTACGCTATGCTGGGCCGCGGCGAGACGATGGGGATTTTTCAGCTCGAGTCGACGGGGGTAAGACGCGTGCTCCGCGAGATGAAGCCAACGGAATTTGAAGATATCGTATCGGTGCTGGCTTTGTACCGTCCGGGTCCAATGGAGTTTATTCCGAAGTACATTCAAGGGAAACACGGGCTTGCGCCGGTTGAGTATCCGCATCCGTCACTTGAACCGATTCTGGCCGATACGTACGGCATTATCGTTTACCAGGAGCAGATCATGCAGATTGCATCCGCAATGGCTGGTTTTTCGCTTGGAGAAGCGGATTTGTTGCGCCGGGCCGTTTCGAAGAAGAAACGGGAAGTGCTTGACGAACAACGCGGGCATTTCGTGCAGGGCAGCACGAAGGAAGGTTATGCCAGCGAAGATGCTAATCTTGTGTACGATATGATCGTCCGGTTCGCCGATTACGGCTTCCCGCGCGCCCATGCGGCGGCATATGGCGTGCTTGCCTTCCAGACCGCTTGGCTGAAGGCGCATTACCCGGTTCCGTTCATGGCATCGATGCTCGCATCCGTGACCGGCAACCAGCGGAAGACGGCGGAATACGTGGATGAATGCCGGCGTATGGGAATCGAGGTGCTGCCGCCTGATGTGAACGAGAGCGGAGTGACGTTTACGCCGGTGGAAGGCGCTGTCCGGTTTGGCCTTGCCGCCATCAAAAATGTCGGTACGCAGGCGATTGAAGCACTCGAGAAAGAACGCCGTGAACGTCCGTTTGATAGCCTGCTTGATTTGTGCCGGCGCGTAGATTTGCGCGTCGTGAACAAGCGCGTACTGGAATCGCTTATCCAAGCTGGCGCGCTTGAATCGTTGCCGGGCCACCGGGCGCAGCAGCTTGCCGCGCTTGAAGAAACGGTAGACGCGGCACTGAAGTGGCGCAAGGAACGCGAAGAGCTGCAGATTGAGCTGTTTGGTTTCGACGAGGTACAGAATTGGGATGTCGAGTTGCCCGATGTTCGTCCCTATTCAACCGGCGAGCAGCTGGAATTGGAGCGCGAATTGCTTGGCTTGTATTTATCCGGCCATCCGCTGGATGCGGTTGACGAGCAGCTGGAGCCCCTTGGCTTGGATCGAATGATTGAGCTTGGCGAAGTCGCAGAAGGCGCGTCTGCCGTCATTGGTGCCAGAATTGTTTCCTTGAAACCTTTTACGAATAAAAAAGGAAATGCGATGGGCTTTATTGAAGTAGAAGACCGTGTCATGCGAGCAGAAGGAGTTGTGTTCCCTGCCGTATGGAAGCGATGCGGGGACCGGATTGAGAAAGGCGGCCTCGCGATCATCCACGCAACCGTGCAGCATCAGGATGAAGACTTTAAGCTGCTTATCGAGGATGTCGTCCCGATTCAGGAGGGAGCGGCGAGTACGGAACAGCTTGCGGAGCAGGTTAGCCGGTTGCGGAAGCAGGCGAGCGCCCGCGCGGCAAGAGCGGCTGGTCCAGGATATCAACCGCAATCCCAGCAACAGGCTCCTGCGCAAGGTCCAGCAGCCCGGCCGGCGGCAAGAGAGCAAGCTGCCGCCCGGAAGCCGCAGTCTTCCGCGGCAACGTCCGAACGTCCGAATGCTCCCGCGGAACGGAAGCGGCAGCGAATCTACATCAAAATCACGGCTTCCCGCGAGCATCCGGATGTGCTGGAGCAGCTCAAGAAGCTGCTTGCCAGCCACCACGGACAGCTAGATACCGTCCTGTTCTACGAGCGCGAGCAGCGGTCTCTTGCTCTAAGCGAAACGTACCGGACGAAGCCTTCGCCGCAATTATTTGGCGCGATTGAGCAGCTTTTGGGGCATGGAGCGGTAATTGTCAGATAATTTATGCACACACTTGTCATCTCCCGCATACATTTAGTGATACAAGTGGGATTAAGCGGCGGTTGCCGCCGATTAAATCCCAGCTTACGTAGCATGAATACGTACAAGCATATGCGGGAGGGATGGACATGACGTCCGGAATCGAAAAATGGTTGCAAAAGCGTGGAGTAAGTGTCGATGATATTGCAGAAATTGTATATACGCTGCAACGTCCCTACAATGCCGATTTGACTATTGCCGAATGCGAAGAAAGCGTAAGGGCGGTATTGGAAAAACGCGAGGTGCAATACGTCCTCTATACCGGAATTGCTCTCGACGAGCTGGCGGAGCGCCGTTTGCTCCCGGAACCGCTGCAGGCCATCATGGAAACGGATGAGTCCTTGTACGGTGTAGATGAGACTTTAGCTCTAGGAATTACGAATGTTTATGGCATGATTGGCTTGACGAGTTTCGGATATTTGGATAAAGTAAAGCCCGGCATTATTCGTCAGCTGAATCTGAAAGGCGAGAAAATCCACGTGTTTCTGGATGACCTTGTTGCAGGACTGGCGGCGGCAGCTTCAGCAAGGATCGCGCACCAGGACCCAAAAGCCATCCGATACCATTTGCCCGATTCGCCATGACTGTGGTATCATTATGACATCATATGGCCTTAAACGGGATTGACTTGTTTGAAGATGCGAACTTTGCTACGGGCAAAGTTTTCAGGAGGTACCATAATGTGGACGGTCATTTACATCGCTCCAACCGCTAGAATCGCGGACAACATCAAGAAGCGGCTTACGGAAGAAGGCTTTCTCGTAAAAGTCCGTCCAGTTAATCTGTCTAAACAGCAATATGAGATTTTGGTTCCTTCGGGTGAGTTGGAGGAAGTACAGGAAGTATTTAACTCCATTATGCAACCGTAAACCTTATACTATTGCGCCCTTGAGAGGTGTCACACATTGCAAATTAAGGACTTATTTTCAAAGAAGAAGTATGCGACCATCCCTTCTGAGCGGCCTAAACGCGACATACCGGAAGGTCTAATGAATAAGTGCTCCAAATGCGGCACCATTCAGTACAGCAAAGAATTGGATAAGAATTTGAAGGTATGCTCGTCGTGCGGGCATCATTACCGTCTGAGCGCTTGGGAACGGATTGGAATGACGCTTGATGACGGGCGTTTGTATGAATACGATGCCGAGATGGAATCCGTCGATCCGCTTGAATTCCCGGGATACAAAGGGAAGCTTGAGCAGCAAAGGCAGAAAAACCCTAATCTTCGCGATGCCGTCGTAACTGGGGAAGGCGCGATTAATGGCTTACCGGTCGTTGTTGCGGTTATGAGCTTTGACTTCTTCAGCGGTAGCATGGGATCTGTCGTTGGCGAGAAAATCACAAGAGCAATCGAAGCGGCGCATGAGAAAAAGCTGCCTATGCTTATTTTCTCGACATCGGGCGGTGCCCGTATGCAGGAAAGTATACTTAGCTTAATGCAAATGGCGAAAACAAGCGCTGCTCTATCCAAGTTTCAAGGAGCTGGAGGCTTGTTCATTTCGGTGTTTACAGATCCAACGATGGGCGGGGTTTCAGCCAGCTTCGCGAGTCTTGGCGATTACAATTTGGCCGAGCCCGGCGCGCTTGTCGGTTTTGCGGGCCGTATCGTAATCGAACAGACGATCCGCCAGAAGCTGCCGGACAACTTCCAGACAGCAGAGTTCAACATGCAGCACGGACAGCTAGACCTGGTCGTTCACCGCAAGGACATGAAGACGACGATAGGCAAGCTGCTTGATATGCATACCGTAAGGGAGGGATTATCCCATGGCGGCTGAACAAATGCTTCCGTTCGAGAAGCCGATCAGTGATCTGCGGGAGAAGATTGCAACGCTGAAGACGCTGGCCGAGAGCAACGGTATGGACTTTTCCGAAGAGATTGCGCGTCTTGAAGAGAAGTGCAAGCAAATGGAAGAAGAGTTGTACAATGAATTGTCTCCGGCGCAGAAGATGCATATCGCGCGTCTTCACCAACGTCCAACCTCGCTTGATTTCATCCATGCCGTATTTACGGATTTCATGGAATTGCATGGAGACCGATTGTTTGCCGACGACCTTGCGATTGTAGGCGGCCTTGCCAAGCTTAACGGCCTGCCCGTTACGGTAATCGGCCATCAACGCGGCAAGGATACGAAGGATAACATTGCCCGTTTCTTCGGCAGTCCCCATCCGGAAGGATTCCGGAAAGCATTGCGTCTTATGCAACAAGCTAACAAATTTAACCGCCCGATTATTACGCTTATTGATACGAAGGGCGCTTATCCTGGCAATACGGCCGAAGAGCGCGGCCAATCCGAAGCGATTGCCCGCAATCTTAGAGAGATGGCCGGATTTGGCGTGCCGATTATCTGCATCGTAATCGGTGAAGGCGGCAGCGGCGGGGCACTGGCCCTTGGCGTCGGCAACCGGGTATTGATGCTTGAGAATGCGATTTATTCTGCTATTTCGCCAAATGGCGCAGCCTCCATTCTGTGGAAGGATGCGACAAAGGCGGACATTGCAGCAGAAGCCATGAAAATTACGGCGAAGGATTTGCTCGAGTTCGAAGTGATCGAGGACATCATAGAAGAGCCGCAAGGCGGCGCGC
This sequence comes from Paenibacillus glycanilyticus, assembly GCF_030161375.1. Lineage (GTDB taxonomy): Bacteria > Bacillota > Bacilli > Paenibacillales > Paenibacillaceae > Pristimantibacillus > Pristimantibacillus glycanilyticus_B. Next base: position 187,997 of record NZ_BSSQ01000015.1, on the reverse strand, counting down.
ACAAAGATCTCGCATTCACGGCGGAACGGCTGAAGGAGAAATTGTGGAAGCATTTGGCGGAACTTCTGCCTATGACATCCGAGCAACTCATTGAAGACCGTTACAATAAATTCCGTAAGATCGGCGAATTCCGCATGGCCGAAGCTGCTTCTAAGGAAATTCCGGAAGAGGTTGCGGAGGAGCCGGGAGCAGAAGCTTCCGAAATGACGGAATCGGCAAAAGTATAAGATTGAAACGCAGTTGTACAAGCCGCGGCTCAAGTTTCAGATTTTTGTTAATAATGACTATAGCAGGCACTAAACGGAGGAAAATTAGACATGCGTAAAGCGAAAATTGTTTGTACGATCGGTCCTTCCAGCGAATCGCTGGAAAACACAACGAAATTGATTAAAGCGGGTATGAACGTTGCCCGTCTGAACTTCTCCCATGGCGACTTTGAAGAGCATGGCAACCGTATCAAAAACATCAAGATTGCTAACAAAGAACTGGGTTCGAACGTAGCGATCCTGCTTGACACGAAAGGTCCGGAAATCCGTCTGGGCAAATTGAAAGAAGAGCCTATCGAACTCGTTGCAGGCGAGCGCGTAGCGCTGACAACGGAAGAAATTCTGGGCGACATCAACCGGGTGCCAATCACTTACAACAACCTGCCAAACGACGTTACCGTTGGTTCGACGATTCTGATCGACGACGGCTTGATCGGTTTGACAGTTGAAGAAGTTCAAGGCACTGAAATTTTCTGCCGCATCAACAACAGCGGTCAAATCAAAGGCAAGAAGGGCGTTAACGTTCCTGGCGTTTCGATCTCCCTGCCGGGTATCACGGAAAAAGACGCTAACGATATCATCTTCGGCATCGAGCAAGGTATCGACTTCATCGCTGCATCGTTCGTTCGCAAAGCAAGCGACGTGCTTGAAATCCGCGAGCTGCTTGAGCGTCACAATGCAAGCCACATCCAAATCATCTCCAAGATCGAGAACCAACAAGGCGTAGACAACCTCGATGAGATTCTGGAAGTATCCGACGGTCTGATGGTTGCTCGTGGCGACCTTGGCGTTGAGATTCCGGCTGAAGAAGTACCATTGGTACAAAAAATGATGATCGAAAAATGTAACCGCGCAGGCAAACCGGTTATTACAGCTACACAAATGCTGGATTCCATGCAACGCAACCCGCGTCCTACTCGCGCTGAAGCGAGCGACGTGGCTAACGCGATCTTCGACGGTACAGATGCAATCATGCTCTCCGGCGAAACAGCTGCCGGTAAATATCCGCTTGAAGCCGTAATGACAATGTCCCGTATTGCTGAGCGTGCAGAAGCTGCCCTTGAATATCGCGAGATCTTCACGAAACAAGCAAATGCTCAACAAACGACAGTTACCGAAGCAATCAGCCAAGCCGTAGCGGTATCCGCTCTGGACCTGAACGCTGCAGCTATCGTTACATCGACACAAAGCGGCTTCACAGCTCGCATGGTATCCAAATACCGTCCTAAAGCGCCTATCATCGCAGTTACAAACGATGAGAAAGTTATGCGCCGTCTGGCACTGATTTGGGGCGTTAGACCGGTACTTGGCGAATCCGCTGAAACAACTGACGCTATGTTCGAGAACGCAGTAGCAGGTGCTAGAAGCACTGGCCTGATCAGCCTTGGCGACACGATCGTTATTACAGCAGGTGTTCCGGTTGGCCGCGCAGGCACAACAAACCTGATCAAGATCCACCATGTTGGCGAACTTCTGGCACAAGGCCAAGGGATCGGCAGCCAAACGGCAACTGGCCGCATCGTTGTAGCGCGCACGCCAGAAGAAGCTAATGCACGCGTAACTAGCGGTTCGATTCTTGTAACGGTATCGACTGACAAAGAATATATGCCTGCTTTCGAAAAAGCTGCTGCAGTTATTACGGAACAAGGCGGTATTACTAGCCATGCAGCCGTATGCGGCATTAACCTTGGCATTCCGGTAATTCTGGGTATCTCGAATGCAACGGAACTGCTGATGGACGGTACTGAAGTAACGGTATACGGCGAGACTGGTGTTGTATACTCCGGACAAGCTAAAGTCCTGTAAGACAAATATCATAGTTCTCTAGCAATGGAGAAAACAGAAGCGATGGTGAATTTTCACCGTCGCTTTTGTTCGAGTTAGGATAAATTAGTGGAAGGAACACCGAGATCATAGAGGAGGAACTTCATAAGATGCCGTCACAGAAATGGTTTTTGCATCCTCTTCGGGTCCGTTATCAGGAAACGGATCAGATGGGGGTTGTTTTTCATGGCAATTACATAACCTGGTTTGAGATTGGACGAACCGAATTGATTCGTGCGATGGGGTACGATTATAAAACGATTGAGCAAGAGGGCTTATTGCTTCCGGTTGTTGATCTGGAGTGCCGGTATGAACGGCCAGCGCGTTATGACGATACGGTAGTAGTATGTACGCGTATTTCTGACTTTTCACCGGTGCGTCTTTCCTTTGAGTCCGAGATTCGCAGGGTAGAGAGTGATCAGTTTAAGCAGTCAATTATAGATCAATATGAAGATTTACCCGGAGAGAAACTGGTCGCGGGCGGAACCAAACATGTCTGGGTGAATGAGAAATGGCGCCCGGCAAGACTAGACAAAGGCCTCCCCCAATTGTATGCCTTGCTGCAGTCTTTGGTCTAAAGGTTTCATATTCCTTACTGGTCAGCGGAGCGTTCGTTAACCTACTCTTTACAAATCGTTAATATTCTAATAATAGTCATCTGTCATAATACGGATATGATTGGGGAGGCGTGAGGAATGACAAGACAATTGTCCCACTATGTGAACCGGGATTTAAGCTGGATCGAGTTTAATCGCAGAGTGCTCCAGGAAGCACAGGATACGAATAATCCTCTGCTTGAACGCGCCAAGTTTTTGTCCATTGTATCCAGTAATCTGGATGAATTTATGAGTGTAAGAGTAGCTGGCATTCAGGATCAGATCCGTGCCGGTTATACGAAGATGGATTTTACGGGCTATACGCCTGCAGGGTTATGGAAAAGATTGATTAAACGGACGACCCAAATGGTCTATGATCAATATAAAACGTACAGAGAAGTATTCCGCTGTCTTGGACGTGAAGGCATTATCATTACGTCCGTTGAAGAGCTGAACGCAAACCAGTTCAAGACGGTATCGCAATATTTTCAGGAGATCGTATTCCCTGTGTTAACGCCAATGGCCGTTGACCAAAGCCGGCCATTTCCGCTCGTACATACGAAAGAGCTGTATTTGGCCGTGCTGCTACATCAAGAGAATTCAATGCCGGATGAAGAACCCTTGTTTGCTATCGTTCAGGTTCCGTCCATCCTGCCGCGGTTTGTTGCGATCCCCGGCAGGACGAACAGCAAGAAGATGGAGTTTGTTCTGCTGGAAGATCTGATCGAGCATCACATTACGACTTTGTTTAACGGTTATACGCCATTTGCCGTTCATCCGTTCAGAATTACGCGCAATGCCGATCTTACGTTAAATGAAGACGGAGCGGAAGATCTTCTGGAGGAGATTGAGAAGGAGCTGCGCAGAAGGCGTTGGGGAATACCGGTGCGTCTGGAAGTAGCGCGGGGTATGCATCCGATAGCTCTTGAGATTTTGAAGGAAGAGCTCGAGATTGAAGACAACCTGATCGAAATTGACGGTCCGCTGGATCTTAGCTTCCTGATGAGGTTTGTTCATTCTTTGCCTGGATATGACAATCTCAGGTACAGCCGGCTTGAGCCGGTATATCCGCATGAATTTGACGAGACGGATGACATGTTCGAAGTGATCCGCCAGCGGGATGTATTGATGTATCACCCGTATGAGTCGTTTGAAGCCGTTAATGATTTTATTGATCAGGCTGCGGACGATCCGAATGTACTGGCGATCAAGATGACGTTATACCGTGTCAGCGGCCAGTCTGCGCTTGTGCAGGCGTTGTCGAAGGCGGCGGAATCAGGCAAACAAGTTACGGTAGTTGTAGAGCTGAAAGCAAGGTTTGATGAAGAACGGAATATCGCGTGGGCCCGTCAACTCGAGAAATCGGGCTGCCATGTCGTTTACGGTCTGGTGGGCTTGAAGACGCATGCAAAAATTTGCCTCGTTGTCCGCCGGGAAATGGGGACTCTACGCCGCTACGTCCATGTGGGTACGGGCAATTATAATGACAGCACGGCAAGCCTATATACCGATATCGGACTGTTTACGTCCCATCCGGTTATCGGCAGCGATGCCTCCGCTTTGTTTAACGAGGTAACTGGTTATTCTTCGCCTTATGAATGGAAAGCGTTTGGCGTTGCGCCAACGGATTTGAAAGAGAAGTTGTTCCGCCTCATTGACCGCGAGATTGCAAATGCCAATCAGGGGAAGGCAGGACGCATTGTTGCGAAGATGAATTCGCTATCGAATCAAGAAATGATCGATAAGCTGTACGAAGCCTCGCAAGCCGGAGTGAAGATCGAATTAATCGTCCGCGGAGTATGTTGCTTAAGGCCGGGAGTGGACGGGAGAAGCGAGAACATTCGCGTGATCAGTATCGTAGACCGGTTCCTGGAGCATTCCAGGGTGATGTATTTCTATAACGGCGGCGAAGAAGAGATCTATCTCTCGAGCGCGGATTGGATGACGAGGAATTTGACGCGGCGCATTGAATTGATGTGTCCGGTATTTGACGAGAATCTCCGCAAAACGTTAATCAATATGCTGCAGCTGAACCTGGATGACAACGTCAAATCTAGAGAACTGCAAGCAAACGGCACCTACGTTCATGTTAAGAACGATATGATGCCGTTCCGCAGTCAATTTGAAGCACGATCGATCCCGCAATGGAAGTTTTACGTGTAATCGGGCTGTACCAGTTCGGGCGCAAGACTCCACAGTTTTTTGAAGTCGGAGGACAGTTCCTCTACTTCACGCGCTTCAACCGCAAGCGTTCCTTCCGAACGGACGGGATGAAGCAGTAGCTGATTGCCTGATTGAACGGCTTCCATTCGGCCAATCGCTTGCGTTTCGCTGCGGTCGAGGGCAGCGGCGAGCTGAAGCAAAATGCCTAATCTATAAATGGTATCCAAATCGGATTCGCTAAGCAGTTCCTTATATTCAAAGAGCTGCTGACGGGTCCGGTTTTTGCTTTTGTAGGAAGCGATGGCTGCAATCATGAGAATTTCCCGGTGTGCGAGCCCGTTCAAATGGGAATTGACAATCAAATAAAACGAATGTTTGGCGTATTCATAGTAATCGATGGACGCACCGATCCGAAATAAGGTTGATGCGGCATCCAGCAGGACTTTTGCGCGGTTTGGAAGCAGGTGGACCGGCCTAAGTTCGTCATATAGCTGAAGAGCCAGACGGTTGACCTGCATAACATGCTGCTTAGGTGCCGCAGGGTGCAAGGCGCTAAGATTTTTTAAGCTGAAACCAAGCACATCTTGATGAACCGGTCGGCCGGGAAAGCGGGTTGCGTGGAACAGTCCGTCGCGCAGGCCGGCACCGCAAATGCGGTAATGAGACGTCTTGAGCAGCCGGAACAAGGTGCGCAGCACGGCAATGCCCGGAACGATGACGTCGACGCGGTCTTTCGAAAGTCCGGGTGTTTTGCGCCGCTTATCTAGCGGGGTGTGGAACAACTCCTGGAACAACGAGTCTGCGTCTGCTCCGGTCATAGGATAGTTATGGGTCTGGGTAAAAGGATATTTGTGCACCGCCTGATGAATTTTCCCCATGGCGCGGGCCGTTCCTCCTACTCCAATCAGCGGCAACGAAGGCGATTTCGTTATCCAAGGCACTTGTTTGACCGCCTCAATGACGAGCGATTCAATACTTCTCAAGCCTTCATCGGTAAGCATTCCTTTTACCGCGTATTTACGGTTCAAGCTTACGCAGCCAAACGGGAACGATACGGAATGGACAAGTTCGCGCCCCCGGAATAGCGATACTTCCGTACTGCCGCCTCCGATGTCGACAAGAAAGCCGTCCTGTACGTCCATGGCATTAATCATGCCAAGGAAACCGTACGACGCTTCATCTTCTCCGCTTAACAATTCTATGGTAAGACCCGTTTCGGATTTAATGGTTTCAAGAATCTCCGACCGATTCGAGGCATTCCGAATGGCCGCGGTTGCTACAGCCCGGATGTGGCCGGTACGGTTGTGGGCGCAGATCATCGTAAAATGATTCAGAGTGCCAAGGAGCTCAGTGATGGCTTCCTCGCGAAGGTAGCCGTTGTCATCCACTCGCTCCGCAAGGCGAGCAGGACGTTTGCCGCCGTCAATAACCCTGTGAGCACCGCTTGCGGTCCGCTCATAAACGACAAGGCGGACTGAATTAGAGCCAATATCAATGATGCCGATTCGTTGTTCCGTCATTGTTGTTCCTCCGTGCTTGATATTTCTTCTATTCTATCACAATAAATTAGATTTACGGAAAGCGGGTATTTTTGTCCGTATTAGGGAAAAATGCAGCTGGAGCATTTTGTGCGAAAAATGTGGAAGAAAGAGAGTGAAAAAAAACTTTATAGCGCTGATAAAGCATTTCTATGTCCGGTTTTGTTCACTTCGTTGTCAAAATCATTTATGATTAATAGCGACGAGTAGAATACTATATTTTGGCGAAAATTTTTCAAGTTAGAGGAGAGAGAACGATGACAGCAACTAAAGGTCTTGAAGGAATTGTGGCCGCTTCTTCGTCGATCAGCTCCATTATTGATGGAGTCTTGACATATCGCGGTATCAATATTGATGATCTTGCAGAAAATGCGACATTTGAAGAGGTTGCCTACCTGCTGTGGTACGGTAAGCTCCCTAATCGTTCCGAACTTGACGGTTTGCAGAAGAAGCTGGATCAATATGCGGCTATCCCTGCTCAAGTGATTGAACAAATTAAATTGTATCCTAAAAATACAAACTCGATGGCAGCGCTTCGCACAGCGATCTCGAGTCTTGCTCTGTACGATGAGTCCGCAAACGAAATGTCTTCCGAAGCGAATCAGCTGAAAGCAATCAAGCTGCAAGCGCAGCTCCCGACTGTTGTGGCCGCTTTCTCGCGTATCCGTGACGGCAAAGAGCCGATTGCTCCTAAGCAAGGCGTATCGATCGCTTACAACTTCCTGTACATGCTGACTGGCGAAGAGCCGGCTGAAGTTGCCGTTAAAGCACTGGACCAAGCGCTTGTTCTTCATGCGGACCACGAGCTTAACGCATCGACATTCGCGGCTCGCGTAACGGTAGCTACGCTGTCCGATATTTACTCCGGCGTAACTTCCGCAATCGGCGCTTTGAAAGGCCCGCTGCATGGCGGAGCTAACGAAGCGGTAATGGTAATGCTTGAAGAAATCGGTTCGATGAGCAACGTTGAAGGTTATATCAACAACGCGCTTGCGAACAAACAAAAAATCATGGGCTTTGGCCACCGCGTATACAAAGACGGCGACCCGCGCGCGAAGCACCTGCAACAAATGTCCCGCGAGCTGGGCAAATTGACCGGCAACATGGAACTGTACGAGATGTCCATTAAGATCGAAGATATGGTTACGGGCCAAAAAGGTCTGAAACCAAATGTTGATTTCTACTCCGCATCGGTTTACACTACATTGGGTATTCCTCGCGACCTGTTCACGCCGATCTTTGCAATCAGCCGCGTTTCGGGATGGAGCGCGCATATCCTTGAGCAATACGAAAACAACCGTCTGATTCGCCCTCGTGCTGATTATGTCGGCCCGGTTAACGCGAAATATATTCCAATCGAGCAGCGCTAATTATCCGGCGCAGCTTACATACCTTAAGGAGGATTCATTCTAATGGCACAATTCGAGAAATACGCCCTTCCAACAGAAGGCGAGCAAATCACGATCGATAACGGTGTACTGCAAGTACCTAACAACCCAATCATTCCTTTCATCGAAGGCGACGGTACTGGCCGCGACATCTGGGCAGCATCGAAACGCGTTCTTGACGCAGCTGTAGAGAAAGCATACGGCGGCAGCAAAAAAATCGCTTGGTACGAAGTATTTGCCGGCGAAAAAGCATTCAACGAATACGGCGAATGGCTGCCAGCTGACACGCTGACTGCAATCCGCGAATACATCGTTGCAATTAAAGGTCCATTGACTACGCCAATCGGCGGCGGCATCCGTTCCCTGAACGTTGCGCTTCGCCAAGAGCTTGACCTGTACACTTGTCTTCGTCCTGTTCGTTACTTCGCTGGCGTACCATCCCCGGTAAAACGCCCTGAGCTGGTTGACATGGTCATCTTCCGCGAGAACACAGAAGACATCTATGCCGGTATTGAGTACCAAGAAGGTTCCGAGCAAGTGAAGAAAGTAATCGCGTTCCTGCAAAACGAAATGGGCGTTAACAAAATCCGCTTCCCTGAAACTTCCGGTATCGGCATTAAGCCAGTATCCAAAGAAGGTTCCCAACGTCTTGCTCGCGCTGCGATCGAATACGCGATCAAACACGGCAAGAAGACGGTTACGCTTGTTCATAAAGGCAACATCATGAAATATACAGAAGGCGCGTTCAAGAACTGGGGCTACGAAGTGGCTGAGCAAGAGTTCGCTGAGCAAACTTTCACTTGGGGTCAATATGACCGCATTAAAGAAGCAGAAGGCACAGACGCTGCGAACAAAGCACAAGCAGAAGCTGAAGCAGCTGGCAAAATCGTCGTAAAAGACGCAATTGCCGACATCGCTTTGCAACAAGTTCTGACTCGTCCTACTGACTTCGACGTTATCGCTACGCTGAACCTGAACGGCGACTACCTGTCCGACGCTCTGGCTGCGCAAGTTGGCGGTATCGGCATCGCTCCAGGCGCTAACATCAACTACCTGACTGGACATGCAATCTTCGAGGCTACTCATGGTACTGCTCCGAAATATGCAGACAAAGACGTAGTTAACCCAGGTTCCGTAATCCTCTCCGGCGTTATGATGCTTGAGCATCTGGGCTGGCAAGAAGCGGCTGACCTGATCTATAAAGGCATGGAAACTTCGATCAACAACAAAACCGTTACTTATGACTTCGCACGCCTGATGGACGGCGCTACCGAAGTGAAATGTTCGGAGTTTGCTAACCAAGTCATTAACAACATGTAGGTATAAACAACGAGGGGGCATTTTGCCCTCTCTTTTTTTCAATTTAAAAAGCCTTACTCGAACGTCTCAATATTGTGGATGACTAACGGCAATAACGGCAATAATGCTTATGTTATGAAGTTAATCCATGCTTAGGAACCAAGAATCACCACAGGTGGCTAAACTGAAGTATTCTTTTTAGGGGGTTATCCAATGGCGATTAAACGAAGAAAAATTACAGTGGTAGGCGCAGGCTTTACGGGTGCGACAACGGCGTTAATGGCAGCGCAGAAAGAACTAGGCGACGTTGTTCTTGTAGATATTCCGCAGCTCGAAAACCCGACTAAGGGCAAAGCGCTAGATATGCTGGAATCCACGCCTGTTCAAGGGCTGGACGTTAATATTACGGGTACAGCCAATTATGAAGACACGCGAGACTCCGATGTGGTAATCATTACGGCAGGCGTTGCCCGAAAACCGGGGATGAGCCGCGATGATCTGGTGAATACCAATGCCGGAATCGTAAGGTCGGTATGCGAGAATGTAAAAGCAACAAGTCCAGACGCGTATGTCATTATTCTCTCCAACCCGGTTGATGCTATGACGTACGTGGCTTATCAGGCGCTTGGGTTCCCGAAAAACCGCGTGATTGGCCAATCCGGCGTGCTCGATACCGCGCGTTATTGTACCTTTATCGCTCAGGAGCTTAATGTGTCCGTAGAAGATGTGCGTGGTTTCGTGCTTGGCGGGCATGGTGACGATATGGTACCGCTCGTGCGTTATTCGAATGTGGGCGGTATTCCGATTGAGAAGCTGATCCCGGCTGAGCGCATTGAAGCCATTGTCCAGCGTTCCCGCGTCGGCGGCGGCGAGATTGTGAATTTGCTGGGCAACGGTTCTGCCTATTATGCCCCTGCGGCTTCGCTCGTTCAAATGACGGAAGCGATTCTGAAGGACAAAAAGCGGATCTTGCCGGTTATTGCCCTCCTCGAAGGCGAGTATGGCTACAATAACCTCTTTATGGGTGTGCCTACGATTATCGGTGGCGACGGAATCGAGAAGGTGATAGAGCTGGAACTTACCGCAGAAGAAAAAGCAGCTCTGGACAAATCGGCAGAATCCGTTCAAAATGTAATTAAAGTAGTAAATGGCTAGTTTAACATCCTTATAAAAAGATTCGTTTGGGAGGACCCTGACACTTAGCTGCCAGGGTCCTCATTGTAGTTGCGGAAGGGGGAAGGAACGTGCTGCAGCAGGCACGAAGTGAGCTGAAGAGAGTATACGGGTACGATACGTTTCGTCCCGGTCAAGAAGATATCATTGAGGGTATCTTGGAGGGCAAAGATACGCTCGCCATATTGCCTACAGGCGGAGGCAAATCGATTTGTTTTCAAGTTCCGTCCTTGATAATGCCGGGGACGTCCATTGTGATATCGCCGCTTATCTCGCTAATGAAGGATCAGGTCGATACGCTGAACAGACTTGGAGTTCCGGCGGCTTTTCTCAATAGTTCCCTAGGAGCCGAGGAATACCGGACGGTGCTTCGCAACGCGCTAAGAGGCGAGTATAAAATGCTGTACGTGGCGCCAGAGCGGCTTGATGCTCCGATGTTTACAACTTTGTCGGAGCAGCTTCACATTCCGATGATCGCCATTGATGAAGCCCACTGCGTATCGCAATGGGGTCATGATTTCCGTCCTAGCTACCGCCAGCTGGCAGGTTGGATCGGCAAGATGCCTAACCGCCCGCTAGTCTCCGCTTTTACGGCCACAGCGACGCAGGAAGTCGCGCAAGACATCACGGCGATGCTTGGCTTGCATGATCCAAACGTATTTGTCACTGGGTTCGCAAGGCCCAATCTGTCTCTCTCGGTCGTCAGCGGAGGGGATAAGAAAAATTTCCTGCAGCAATTCCTCCGGGAGCGAGAGGATCAATCCGGCATTATTTATACGGCTACGAGAAAAGAAGCGGAACAAGTACAGGAGCTGCTGATTCGCAAAGGGATCGCTGCGGGTAAATATCATGGAGGCTTGTCCGATACCGAGCGGGCTGTAACGCAAGAGCAATTCCGATTTGATGAACTACGCGTAATGGTCGCAACCAATGCTTTTGGCATGGGTATCGATAAGCCCAATGTCCGTTATGTCATCCACTGGCAAATGCCGGGAGACATCGAGTCCTACTATCAGGAAGCGGGCCGCGCAGGCCGGGATGGCGAGGAAAGCGAATGCGTGCTGCTGTTCGAGCCGCAGGATGTACAGGTGCAGCGTTTCTTGATCGAGCAAGGCATGGGAGATGAATACCGCAAGTCGGTGCAGTTGTCCAAGCTCCACAATATGATGAATTACAGTCGGACTCAGCGTTGTCTGCAGCAATATATTGTTGATTATTTCGGCGAGAAGGGCGTTGAACCTTGCGGCAAGTGCAGCAACTGTCTCGATAAGAGCGAGCTTGTTGACAGGACGGCTGAAGCCCAAAAGGCGCTTTCTTGCGTTGGACGCATGAAAGGACGTTTCGGCGTTACAATGGCGGCAAAGGTTCTGAAAGGCTCACGCGACAAACGACTGTTGGAATTTGGGCTGGACCGCCTCACGACTTATGGCTTGTTCAATAACTGGCCGGAGAAGGAGATTGCCGACTGGCTGTATTGGCTAGTAGCGGAAGGATATCTTCGCATGAGCGAAGGGCAATATCCAACCGTATCCTTAACGGCTACTGCTCTGCCAGTACTTGAGGGCAAAGAGACGGTTAGGCAACGCCTGCGGACCAGCGTCCGCCGGAGCGCTTCGGGAGATGCGGCTGCTTCGCCGTTATTCGATGCGTTGAAGCAATGGCGTAAAGAGGCCGCTGCCAGGGAAAACGTACCGCCGTTTATGTTGTTTTTTGATGCAACCTTGAAAGAGCTGGCCGACATAAGGCCATTGACGGAGGAACAGCTTCTTCAGACAAAAGGGATTGGCGCGGCGAAAGCCGAGAAATACGGAACCGAGGTTCTGGCTATCATTCAGGCTCATGCCGGGGATGCGGGGAGTACTCCAGCTAGTTCTGTGCCAAAACGTCCTGCTGCACGGCCACCGGCTTCAGCTTCTTCGGAGGAAACGCCAAGCCATGTGTTTACGCTCGAACGGTTTAACTCGGGACTGACGCCAAGCGAGATTGCCGAGGAACGAAGCTTAAGCCGCGTGACCATAGAAGGCCATTTGATTCGAAGCGCCGAAGAAGGGCATGAACTCGATTGGAGCCGCGTTATTCCGGAGCAATTCGAGGAGCAGATTGTGCAGGTTATCGAGGAGCTTGGAGCTGACAAGCTGAGACCGATAAAGGATGCTTTGCCCGATGAAGTCGACTATTTCGCGATCCATGGCGTGATCGTTAAACACGGCTATAAGACGAAATCTTGAACATTGCCACAAATGCTGTAGAAATGCGGGTTAGAGGCACTTGATGCTTTGTGTTTCAGACAGGCATTTAGTATACTTATTGGTAGATTACGCATATGCAGGAGGTTTACTTAATGAATGATGTGTTTTTCTTTTTACACTTGTTAGGAGCAGTCGGAATGGGCTTTTATATCGTTCTGCCGATTATGATCGGCAAAGCGACTAAGCTCGCCGGCCTTGGCCAAGGCGGACTTGCTGACGGCCTGGTATCCGCTAACCGCATTGTGCAATATGCACTAGTGATTCAACTGCTGACAGGCGGTTACATGATGTCGCAAGCGGATTACACGGTAGCCTGGATGATTATCGTTACGGTTCTGTTCCTTGCGATCGCGGCGATTTCCGGTATCATGTCGAAGCCGCTGAAACGTATCGTAGCGTCGATTCAAGACGGCCAAAGCGCAACCAACCATATTGCGAAAGCCCGCACATTCAGCTTGATCGTGTTGATCTTGTACGTGGTCGTTATTTATTTCATGGCGTTCCCGATGTACAAGTAAAATGCTTACGAAGTAAGATTTAGCACCCAGACCGTGCTAAATCTTTTTAGGGGGAGAAGTTATGAATACACTTTCACCAGACGTAGTAACCTTCGGGGAATCGATGGCATTGTTTATGCCGCAGGAACATAAAGCTCTAGAGCGAGCTACAACGCTGGAGCAAGGTTTTGGCGGCGCGGAAAGCAACGTGGCGATCGGACTGGCCAGACTCGGCTGCTCCGTTGGCTGGTTCGGAGCGCTTGGCAATGATCCATTTGGACGCATGATTGTGAAAACGCTTCGAGGAGAAGGAGTAGACGTAACGCGCGTCAAGCTCACGGACGAAGCTCCAACCGGCATGATGTTTCGTGAACAAGTGGCGGGCCGGCTTGCCGTTCATTATTACCGCAAGCATTCCGCCGCAAGCAAGATGACTCCTGAAGAGCTTGATGTGGACTATATCCGCGGAGCTAAGCTGCTTCATATTACGGGCATTACGACAGCGCTAAGCGAGAGTGCCAAACAAACGGTGCTTCGGGCCGTTCAAGTGGCCAAAGAAGCAGGCGTGAAAATTTGCTTTGACCCGAATTTGCGCCTTAAATTATGGTCCATCGAAGAAGCGCGCGAAGTGCTGCTGCCGTTAGCGGAAGAAGCGGATTACTTCATGCCCGGATGGGACGAGCTCAAGTTGCTCTATCAAACGGATGATTTCGAAGAAGTGAAAGGCAAGCTCAAGCAACTTAAAGCGGTATCCGTAATTAAAGGGCTGGGCGACACGACTGTTGTGCTTGATCAAGGCGAAGAAGTAAGCGTTCCTTTTTATCCGGCTGAGAAAGTGGTCGATACGGTTGGAGCGGGCGATGGCTTCTGTGCCGGGTTCCTGGCTGGCTTGATGAAAGGAATGACGCCTGTGGAAGCGGTTGGACTTGCTAGCATTAACGGTTCGCTGGTCGTACAAATGCGCGGAGACTGGGAGGCGCTTCCAGAATGGTCCGCAGTTGAACAGCGCATGTCCTCCAAAGTGTGGGTGGAACGATAATAATGGTTGATTCGAACGTTTCTGGATCCAAAGGGCAGCGCCGTCGCGAAGCGATCTTGCAGCTTCTTAAGCAGCAAGGGCGCGTTACGATTCAGGAGCTGGTGGAGCGTTTTGATTGTTCAGAGGCTACGGCAAGGCGCGATCTGGAGCAAATGGAAGCCGCCTATCCGATTATCCGGACTATTGGCGGTGCTATGTATGACGGCATGAACTCGGTCCGTGACACCGCGTTTGCGGAACGGGAAGGGTTGTCCTACCTGGAGAAGGAGCGTATTGCCGCTAAAGCCGCTTCGCTAATCGAAGAGGGTGACGTTATCGGATTATCCGGCGGCACTACGAATTATTTGATTGCGAAGCTGCTGAAGCTGCGAAGCGGGATTACCGTTGTTACCAATGCGGTCAATATTGCCATGGAGCTTGCCGGGAGCAGCATTCAGGTTGTCGTTACGGGCGGCATTATGCGGCATAACAGCTTTGAGCTTTGCGGTCCGCTAGGTGAAGGCATGGTTGCGCATCTGAATATCGGAAAGATGTTCATCGGGGTGGACGGCGTCTCCGCCGCAGGAGGCATAACGACTTATTCCGAGCAGGAAGCGCAAATTGCGAAAGCGTTAATCAAACGCTCGCATACCACGTATGCGGTTTTTGACCAGACGAAGGTAGGCAAGACTTCTTTGTTTTCGATCGCGGCATTGTCCGAGTTGCAGGCTTTTATAACGGACTTGCCACTAACCGGTGAACTAGCGGACAATGCCAAGCAGCATTGTATCGTTGTCCATGTGGCAGAACAAATATAGTAATGATAGTAACAATGAAGAGCCGTCTCTTGTCAGCACCTGACATGGAGCGGCTCTTTTTTTGATAGCAAGATTATTATATTGAACGGATCGTGCTTCCCGACTGAAAAGCGCCGCGCAACCTAACATGTTCGTAGGGCAGCAGCGGATTTGCGATTCTTCGGAGCATCAGTTCTGCCGCACGCTCGCCGGCTTCGCGCACTAACAGTAGCGGGCGGGACATATAGGGGAAAAACGGGCTCTCCTCATTCTCCATGCCAACGACCGAGAGGTCGCTCGGGATACTCAGGTCCAATCTAGCCGCGGCGGCGGCAATCCATTCCGACATATAAGGCACCGCGCTAATGACGGCAGTGAACCGGCCACTGGCGAGCTTCCGGCATAGATCGTCCAGCCAACTGTTCCGATCAACAGCCTGGCTGATCATATGCAAGCCGGGATTCGTCAGATCATATAGGCCAAGCCGCTGCGCGGAAGTAACAAAAGCTTTCCATCGCAAGTGAAACCCTCTCATGGGGGCTATATCCACCACATACAGAATTTCACGGTGTCCATAGCGGTACAGTTCCTCCATGGACCGATGAACGGCGTATTCAACATCCCATATTACGCTGTCTACTTCGGCTAAATCAGGCGGATAATTGAGTAGCACCTTAGGAAGTGGCTGCTTAAGCAGATCGTTCTCCATCCACTCGGGAAGAGCTGCGGTCAGAAACAATCCGTCCGAAAATAATAGTTCGTTTTCATTCAGCCACGCTTTAAACCTTGCTCCTTGCGTGAGACCGGGAGGGACTGAAAGAGGATATACCGAGTGTCCCAGCTCGTTCATCCGAATGCTTACGCCTTCAAATTGAAGACGATGAAACCGCGTATCTCCGATAATTAGCATGGCAAATCGGCGATATTTGGTATACCCCCATGGAATTCGCTCCGCGGACATGCCTTCTTCCTGATCCTTCGTTTTATAGCCAAGTTCCCGTGCCCGTGTAGCGACGAGTCTTCTCGTCGATTCGGACATACCGGGCAGTCCCCGAAGCGCTTTGGATACCGTATGGATTGTGAGGCCAAGCTCATCGGCTATCGTTTGCAAGCTTACCTGTTTTTTTCTCGCCACAGCCTTCCCTCCCCACATACCGCAAACATTATTGTAACAAAATTGAAACTATTATTTAAGCGCTTTCTTTTCTACAATGAAGCCGTTCATATCATATTTTAGGGGAAAAGGCAGGGATGGGGATGTATGTTTACAAAAAGAGCAAAAGGGCGGTAGCTATGTTATGCGCGGTGCTTCTTCTACTTTCAATACTTCCGGGTAATTTGGCTTCAGCAGCGGAAGCGCAAGTCACGCATGTACTCTCCGCAACGCTTAAAGGAGATGCAACCGATTGGGCTTATGTCGAACAGCCTATTACCGGGATTACCGTAAATACAGACTATACATATGGCGTTTGGATAAAAGGGGACGGCATTGTAACATTAAAGGTTTCGGCGAACGGAACCACGTTGTCTTATAAACGTGCGCTTGCTACTTCGGACTGGACCTATGAAAGCGTGCCGTTTAATTCTGGAGCACGTTCGGGTACGGTTACTTTCTCGATTGTAGACAGCGCGGCAACGGCTTATCCGCAAAGCGAGACTGCCGGGCAGATGTACTTGAACGACGCGTTTTTTGGAGGAGCCGGTTCCAATGTGAATCTCTTGCAAAACGGTGGGTTTGAGGATGGTTTTAGCGGATGGAACAAATACGCAAAAGACGTGTTTGCAGTAATCGAGGAGGAAGCCACCGAACCTAACGAACCACCGGCTGATACAACCGTTCATAGCGGCCAATATTCGCTTCAAGCACAACTGCTTGGCAAGTCCGCCAATTGGGCGTACGTGACGCAACAGATCACGGGAATCGTCTCTGGCAATGTCTATGAGATGGGGATGTGGGTGAAAGGCACCGGTGTGGCAACCTTCAAAATATCAAAAGGCTCCAGCTCTTCAAACGCACTCCAATTTGTGAGGCAGAAGGGTACCGGAGATTGGACTTATTGGACAGCGGATTATACGGCAACTTCGAATGAGAACGTGTACCTGTCGGTCTTCGACAGCGCCGCAGCTTCCGGATCGGGGATTACGCAAGCAGAAGCGGCAGGGACTATGCATGTGGACGATCTTTATTTCGGAGTGAAAGGTTCTTCGGTTAACCTTGTGCAAAATCCCGGATTTGAATCGGGGCTGACAGGTTGGATTGCGGCCAATAACAGCTCGCCAACCGTCTTCTCCATACTAGAAGGGAACGGATCGGGTGAACCGACGCCAACTCCAACACCAACTCCAACACCGACGGAGACGCCTGCACCAACAGCAACGCCTGCACCAACGGCAACGCCGGTTCCTACGGATCCGGACAATCCTGGCAATATCCACAGCGGCAACCGTTCAATGCAAGCTGTTACCTTAGGCAAAAAATCCGATTGGAAAACAGTGACCCAGCAGGTCAGCGGCATTACTGCTAATACCGACTATACATTTGGAGCCTGGATTAAAGGCAGCGGCGCGATTACGATCAAGACGACAAAAAGCAATGGAGAGAATCTTCAATTCATCCGTCCAGAAGCAACGGGCACCTGGTCCTATGTAACTACCGCCTTTAATTCGGGCACGTATGCAGGCAGCATCGTCTTTACCATTTCCGACAGTGCGGGAAGCGCGCTTCCCGAGGCGGAAGCGGCAGGAACGATGTACTTGGACGATGTGTTTTTCGGGAAGACGGGAGATCAGAATCTGCTGCTTAACGGCGGATTCGAGGAGCAGCTTAAATTTTGGGGAGGAGACAAAGGAACGGTCTTTACCCGCTATCCGGACCGTTCGGACAATCCCCCGGCCGAGCAGTATGAGGGGATTAACAACGTAGGCGTCTACTCCTGGGATCGCAATCCGGAAGGCGTAACGGATTTTGGGGATTGGGTTGGAAGAACTCCTTATCTGGCGGAAGATTTCCTCGAACAAAATACCTGGTTTGACCTCGAGGGCGGTGTCCGGCTTGCTCCATGGAAGGATACGCCTTATGCAAGCAAGATGCTTTGGGCGGCATATCCGTTCCCGAAGACTGGTGGAAGTCTGGCCCAAGCTGCAAGCGGAGCCTATAATGACCACTATCGGACATTGGGAGAAAACTTGATCGCAAACGGTATGGCTAACGCAACGATCCGTTTCGGTCATGAATTTAACGGGGGCTGGTATATCTGGTCGATAGGAAATGCGAATGATCCGAATCACCTGCAGAAGGCACAGGATTTTGCGGAAGCTTTCCGCCAATTTGTAACGACTCTGAGGAGTATTGAAGGCCAGCAGTTCAAGTTTGTTTGGAATCCGGCAACGGCGATCTGGGGCGTAGATCTCGAGGCTGCTTTTCCGGGCAGAGATTATGTAGACTTCGTTGGGATTGACCATTACGATCAGACCTGGACGCAAAGCAACGGTACTCCTATTTACGGCGCAAGCTACCAGAATGCCGATCCTGCCGAGAAGCTTAGGAGACAACAGCTGGCCTGGAATGCCGAAGTGAACGATGGCAATTGGGGATTAAACATGATTGCCCGGTTTGCGGAAGATCAAGGCGTTCCTGTAGCAATCTGCGAGTGGGGGCTTGCAACAAGATCGGATGGCATGGGCGGTGCGGACAATCCGTATTTCATCGAGAAGATGCATGAGTGGATTGAAAGCAACAACGTAGCTTGGCATGTATATTTCAATGTATCGGCTGACGACGGGGATCATGATCTTTACGATACGGTAGCGTTCCCGCAAGCATCCGCCAAATTTAGCGAGCTATGGAATCCAAGCGGTGCGCCTGATACTTCTCCGGCGATAGAACCTGCAGATATACCGGAGATCAGCGGGCCATATGTCAAGATTGAAGGGGAAGACGGCATTCTGACAGGAAGCGTGAACAGGTATCACGGAGATCCGTGGGCTTCCGGCGGGGAATTTGCAGCCATGTATAAATCGGTGAACGCTCTTACTTTTACAAATGCGAATCAGGCGGACAGCGGATTAGCCATCGTGTATCAAGGCTGGGCCGACGATCAGAAAGCTTCGCTATATGTAAACGGAACGCTTGTTAAACCGAACATCCTGTTTCCGCAACATGGACGTTCCTGGTCGCATAGCTACGGTTATGTCATTCTAAACGATGTTCAGATCCCTGCCGGAGCTACCGTTAAACTTCAAATCAATCCGAGCGATGAGTTGAATAATTACTCGAGCCTGAAGATTGATTACATCTTGCTGCTAGGGGCAACAGGCGAATATGAACCCGCAGATCCAAGCGAGTTGACGGACTTAAATGATGCCGTAAGCGTCCCTTCACGAACCTCCTACTCGCATAGCGGCGTATGGGCTTTAACGGCGAATGTGAAAGGGACAGGAGATACAAACGGATCCAGTTATAACGCGAAGCCTACTCTTACGGCTGGCAAAAGCTATACGTTTGGAGCCTGGATCAAAGGCTCGGGCAAAATGGCTCTTGTTATCCAGAATACGACAAGCTGGGCAGAGGTGCTGGTGAAGCCGTTTCAGGCTACGGAAGAATGGCAATTTGTATCGGCAACCTATACGCCTACCGTTACCGGCCCCTACAATATTAAGCTCGGGGACAGGGATACAAGCGGAGTTCCGGGTCGGGTCTATATCGACGACGTGAAGCTGGCGGGAACGGAGGACGGCATTCCGGTCATCGACGATAATTTCGAAGACGGCGGCGTGAAATGGTGGCACCCGGCCAACTATTTCATCATGACCGATTACTCGCAAAATTCCGGAGGCGCAAATGCACATAGCGGGAGCTGGGCTCTGAAGGTCAACTCCTCGGAGTCGGCAC
This sequence comes from Paenibacillus glycanilyticus, assembly GCF_030161375.1. GTDB lineage: Bacteria > Bacillota > Bacilli > Paenibacillales > Paenibacillaceae > Pristimantibacillus > Pristimantibacillus glycanilyticus_B. The sequence continues at coordinate 168,298 of NZ_BSSQ01000015.1, read as the reverse complement.
AGGAACAGGATAGCGAGCTTGCTTCCGCACGGCGGTTGAAGGGCGGTGTGGCTTATACGTTTAAGTTCTGGATGAAGGGTTCGGGCAATTTGAACGTACAACTGCTTAAAGACGGGCAGGTTGTGTCCGATAAACCATTCTCGGCTGCGCAGAATTGGCAGGAATACAGCTTTACGATTACGCCTGAAGCAACGTCCGACTATACCTTGAGGCTTCATAACGCCGACACTGAAGGCGTAAAAATCGTGGACGATCTGCTTTTGTATGCATCCGGTGGAAATAATCTGCTGCCCAATAGCGATTTCGAGCTGGGGAAGGAATACTGGCAAGAGAACGATACGTATTCGGTCGTGAATGCTTCCGAAATTGTATTGGATCATGGATTGTTGGATAACTTGGATAACTTGATGCAGGTTAAGGAATCTGGCAATCTCGCTATAGACAGCACAAACGCCTCCTGGTATGGAGGCGATACGGCGAGGGCAGTTAGAAAAGACGATGGTGAGAGTTATCTGATCTATGAACTGCCGACGGGGATCCGATCCGTTTCCATATCGGTGTACGATTCGGAAAGGTCGGATGGCAATGGAGTGACTGCTGCCGTCTCGAAGGGGAGCGGTTTCGAAGAGCTTGAGCTGACCAAGGACTCGTATGCCAATGCCGTCAAGGCAGATTTGCCGCTTACGGTGTATGGCAGCTACCATATTCCGGACGGCGCTTCATTATTGAAGCTGACCTTGCCAAGCCAAAGCAGCGCCCAGCTGTCGGAAGTCGCGCTTAATATTACAGCCGCACCGGTAACAGCCTCGCCGAATGCCGGAGAGTTCGTCACAGGTCAGAACGTTTCCCTCGCGACAGAGGAGGCCGACGGAGCTATCTATTATCAATTATCGGGCAGCTCGGACAAACAGCTCTACACAAGCCCGATCAAGCTGGAACATTCCGCAACGGTTACCGCCTGGACGGAAAAAGAAGGGAAACGAAAAAGTATTGTCCGCATCTTCAACTATGTCAATGCAGACGAGGTGCTGGTAGATCCGTACGGTCAAATCCGCAGCGCCGAATTTGACGGGAAGGTGCATAATGAATCCGAATTCGCTCAGGCAGCCAAGGAAGACGAGACCTTGCGCGAAGAGCTTTCCGTCCCTTCCGGCAGAGATGAATATGGCGGACTGGAGGGGAGCCAGTCCACCTATCAATTGGCGAAGACCGGTTACTTCCATATGGAGAAGCTAAACGGCAAATCGGTAATGGTTGATCCGCTCGGAAACTTGTATTTCAATCTCGCCGTTAACGGAACGGGATATGTCGACGAGACTTTTACCGTTGTCAAAGGACGCGAGAATGTCTATGAATGGTTGCCGTCTCCAACCGGAGAGTTCAAGACCGCCTACGATGGCAATGGCAACTTCTCCTTCTATGTGGCTAACTTGATCCGCCAAACCGGGCAACCGTTTAGCCAAGCCGCATATTCATTGGACAGTGTGGACTTCGTCAAATCGCTTGGCTTCAACGGACTAGGCGCGTGGTCCAATGCGAGCGGCATGCCGTATGTGAATTGGCTTCCGATGCCTAACCTGAAGATTGGGGACAGCGGACTATTCGATATCTTCCATCCGGATATGGCGGCTCAAATGGATGCCAGATTTGCGGCGCTTGCGAATAATAAAGACGATCATCTTCTAATTGGATATATGTTTGGCAACGAGCTGCCGTACAACAAGCTGAGGAGTGCGGTGCCGGCGGCTAGCGCCTCTACGGGCAGCAAACTAAAACTTGTTGAAATGTTGGCTGAAGAGTATGGCACAATCGATCAGTTTAATGCGGCTTGGGCCATGAATGCGGCAAGTTTCGAGGCGCTGAAAAGTCTTTCGTTCACCGTCAAGACCGGACCGGCGGCGGAGGATATGGACCGTTTCACCGGTTTGTATTTGGATGAGCTTTACAAACAGGTTGCCTACTATACCAAAAAGTATGACCCGGACCATCTGGTCATGGGAGACCGCTGGCTGGTCGGTGTCATGAACGACAGCAAGCTAAGGGAAGCGCTCGCCGTGCATGCCGGCAAATATATGGATGTATTGACGTACAACTATTACACTTATGATCCGAATCTGGAAATGATTAAGCACTTGTACGAGCTTGCGGGCGGCACGCCTTTTATCATGACGGAATTCCATTACGGCGATCCTACGACCGGACTCACCTTTGCTGCGAGAATGGCCGAAGATGAACAGGAAAAAGGACTAATGTATAGCAATTATGTCGAGCAGGCGGCGGCATCGGGTTATATTGTAGGAACGAACTGGTTCTCTTATTTGGATCAGGCGCCAACGGGAAGATGGTTCGAAGGATTAAACGGCGAAGCGGGTGCAATTGGGTTGATGAATGTCGTCAATCGGCCTTATAAGGACTTCCTGCAGTCGGTCTCCCGCACAAACGCCAATATTTATGACATCATGCTGGGCTCCACTCCGCCGTATGACCATGTGTTCAAGCCAGGTCAAGTAGAGAGGACTTCCGATAAAGAACTAAAGATCCCGCAAACGGCAAGTAGCCCGGTTATTGGCGATTTTGCTTCCGCTTGGCAAGAGGCGGCAACGGCAAATCTCACGGATGTTGATCTTGTGCTTGGTGTGATGAAAACAGGGATCGGCGCTCAGATGAGCATGACCTGGGATGATGAAGCGGTTTATTTGCGCGCTCACGTCAACGACCCCTCGCCGATGCAAAATCCAAACGTGATCAAGGGGATTACCGTGCCTGCCGCCAAAGCTTACTTGTGGGCTGGAGACGCAATTGAGCTGTTTTTTGGACCGGATCATGTCAATGAAGGCGGATCGATGCAATTCAACGATAGTCAGCTTATGCTTGCGGCGGCGCCAGATGCGGAGGGCAACATTCAAACCGCCTATTATTGGGCGGGTTACAGAGTAGAGGAACAGCCGGCAATCGAGATGGCTGCGAAGTTGGATGAAGACGGTCAAGGATATTGGATGGATGCCAAGATTAAATTCGAAGATATTGGGGTTTCGAATCCTTCGGACGGCACGGTTATCCGTTATGACATGGGATTTGATGAAGGGGGGGCCAAGGGGCGCGAACGTCAGTTTTACTGGAACGGCGTTGACGGGAACTCTGCCAACCGGGAGAAATGGGGCAAAATAGTGCTGGATGGCGGAGAAGAGACTCCGGCCGATTCGGCAACGGGTGCGCCAGGGAAGCCTGTTCTATCTGACAACAACGGCTACGATAACGGACTTCATGACGGCAGTTACGACATTACGATGAATATGTGGTGGGGCAATAACGGGACAACGTATAAACTTTACGAGAACGATGTCCTGATTGACACCCGAACGCTGTCAGCACAGTCTCCGAACGCGCAGAATAGCGTTACGGAGATCGAGAGAAAACCAAATGGAATCTACCGCTATTATGCGGAGCTGACCAATAAGTTCGGAACGACCCGAAGCGACGTATTATCGGTTCAGGTTACCGATGCTGCTCCGGCTATACCGGTTCTAAGTCATGACAATTGGGATGCGGACGGCAATTTTTCAATCACCATGAACCTATGGTGGGGGACGAACGGAACGATTTACAAGTTGTACGAAAATGGCGTTCTCATTGATACGCAACCGTTAGAGGAGCATACGCCAAATGCCCAGTCTGCCGTAACCGCCATTCATGGTCGGGATCCAGGGGTCTATGAATACCGTTGTGAATTGATCAATCAGGAAGGTATAACAGCAAGCCAAACGATAACCGTCAAGGTTACTTGACTCTATAGGGAACAATGCAAAGAGCGGTTGAAGGAAATGATCCTTCAACCGCTCTTTGCTAGTTTCTTATGCCTTATATACCTGTCTGCCATTCACCCAAGTCGAACGCACTTGGCTGAAATCCGGCGCGGCCAGCACAAGGTCGGCTTGTTTGCCAACCGCGATCGAGCCTGTACGATCAAACATGGCAAGCTGTTTGGCCGGATTGGCGCTTGCATACCGGCTGATATCGGTTACGCTAAGTCCGGAATGCTCCAACATATACCGGAAAGCGTTAATCATCGTTAAGCTGCTGCCGGCAAGGTTGCCCTCCGCAAGTCTTGCGACGCCGCCTTGAACGGTAACCGGCAAGCCGCCCAGATCATACAATCCGTCCGGTCTTCCGGCTGCGGACATGGCATCCGTAATCAAGATCAGCTTGTCTGCCGGTTTGGAGCGGGCAAGCAGCCGGATCGCTCCTGGATGAACGTGATGGCCGTCGGCAATCAGCTCCGCATAGATCCGGTCATCGGTCAATACGGCGCCAACAGTACCTGGCTCGCGGTGATGAAGCGGACGCATGGCGTTGTAGGTGTGAACCGCATGCGTAAGACCGGCATCAGCCGCTTGAGCCATCACTTCATACGTCGCATCCGTATGGCCGCATGCAACAATTACATTTTGCCCGGATAACCATTTAATCGCATCAATCGCGCCTTCGTTCTCCGGAGCTAAGGTTAGCAACTTCAGAATGCCCGGATAACGCGTTGTCCAGTCCTTCAGCCAGTCAAGTCTAGGAGGCGTCTGGAAAGCCGGATTCTGGGCTCCCATCCATTTCGGGCTGATGAAAGGCCCTTCCAAATGGACCCCAAGCAATGCCGCGTAAGGCATTGCTTGCTGCACGTAGGAGCTAGTCGCTTGGAATACCGCTTCAATCGCTTCCCGCGAAGCCGTAACCGTCGTTGCGAGCATCCCCGTTGTGCCTTGGGAAGCATGGAACTGTGTAATCGTATCGTAGCTTTCCTGATTGGCATCCATGAAATCTCCGCCAAATCCGCCGTGCACGTGCACGTCAATAAAGCCCGGAAGCAGCCATGCGCCTTCACCGTCTACAACCTGTTCCGCCTCTATTGCCTGATCCTCATTCTTTTCAATAATAGTAGCAATGATACTGTCTTTAACAAGCACGCTGCCTTCTATCACGGTGTCTTCCAGAACGATCTTTACATTTCGAATGAGCATTTGTTTGTCTTGTTTATTGTGTTGGTCCATTAATCCAACATCCTTCCCGCCTCGCGGTCAAGAAGTACGGTAACGCGCGGATGCGTCTGCAGAAGCGATGCCGGAACCTCCGTTGTAATTGGTCCGGTCAAAGCCTGCTTGACGATTTCCGCTTTGTCCGCACCCCGTACCACAAGCAAAATCGAATTGGCTTTCAATATCGAACCTACGCCCATCGTAATCGCGTATTCCGGAACTTCGTCCATCGTTGCGAAAAATCTAGCGTTTGCTTCCCGTGTTGCTTCCTTCAGTTTAACGACATGAGTTCCGCCGGAGAGGGCATGGTCAGGCTCGTTAAAGCCGATATGGCCGTTATGGCCGAGGCCAAGCAGTTGAACATCAATTTGCTTTAAAACCTGCATCTTGTCGTAATTAACGCATTCCGCATCCAGATCTTCGGCCATCCCATTCGGCAGGAATGTCTGCGTATCCGGAATATCAATATGAGCGAATAAATGCTTGTTCATATAATAAGCATAACTTTGATCGTTATAAGGCTTAAGTCCGACATATTCGTCAAGGTTAAACGTCGTTACGCCGGAGAAGGATACTTCGCCCTTGCGGTACATCTCCACCATTTTGGCATAAATCCCGATAGGTGTCGATCCTGTTGCAAGACCTAAAACGGCGTTTGGTTTTGAAATAACGGTATCAATAAGAAGATTGGCTGCAGACGCGTCCAATTCTGCTTGCGTATCAAATATTTGAATGTGCATGAAAGAGGCCTCCTTAATTTCATTTTGATTCTATTCTAATTTATATTATTCATTTTAACAACAAAATTGATTGTAAAATTCATTTTAATGATTGTAAACGTCAAAATAATAGTAGGTCTTTGTTCCGTCCTTGCTCCAGTCCAGAGCACTGGGTTATGATGAACAAAAGTATTCTCGCAAAGCTTGAAGCTTATGCTCAGGTACAGGAATTGCCTGATCATAAGCAGGAAAGTTGGCTATACAAATAGGAGGATTGCCCGATATGACAGTAGAGCAAGAGACGGGGGCAAGCGTTTCCACATCGAAACGCAAAAGTGAGCATATACGCATATGCCTGCAGGAGAACGTGGCCGGGGAAGGCATCGATACGGGGCTGGCGCAGCTGCGCTTCCGCCATAATGCGCTTCCGGAAATCGCGTTTGAAGACATCAAGCTGGACTCGGAATGGCTTGGCCGGCGTATGCGCACACCGCTGCTTGTCAGTTCCATGACGGGAGGCACAAGCGAAGCCGGAGCCATTAACCGGCGGTTGGCGGAAGCGGCAGAGACGCGGGGCTGGGCCATCGGACTTGGTTCCATGCGGGCGGCCATTGAACATGAGGAGCTAGCCTCTTCTTTTTATATCCGGGACATCGCGCCAACGGTTCCTGTCATTGCCAATCTTGGAGCGGTACAGCTTAATTACGGATACGGCGTGGAAGCTTGCAGGAGAGCGGTTGACATTGCGGAAGCGGACGCTTTGGTGCTTCATTTGAACAGTATGCAGGAGGTATTTCAGCCGGAAGGCGATACGAACTTCCGCGACTTGCTTCCAAAGATTGAGGAGGTATGCCGGGCATTGCCTGTGCCAGTTGGCATTAAAGAGGTAGGCTGGGGAATAGATGCCGATTCGGCTGCAGCACTTGCTTTGGCGGGGGCTGCTTTTATTGATGTTGCGGGAGCAGGGGGGACTTCATGGAGTCAGGTGGAGAAATTCCGCCAAAATGATCCGATGCGCAGATTAGCGGCGGAAGCGTTTGCCGGTTGGGGCATCCCAACCGCGGCAAGCCTCGCGGAGGTTAAAGCGCGTTTGCCACATATGCCTGTTATAGCAAGCGGCGGCTTGCAGCATGGCGTAGATGCCGCCAAATCGATTGCGCTCGGGGCGGATCTTGCGGGATTTGGACGCGTGCTTCTTCCGCGTGCGGCAAACGAAGATACCCGGATATCCGTAGAGATGTTAGTCGAGCAATTCGAACGTATCGAATTTGAGCTGCGCGCGGCGATGTTTGGCATAGGGGCAGCAACGATTGCGGAGCTGCAGCATACAAACCGACTTATTCCAGTGCGCTGACCAATTAAGTCCGGCATGTATGGCGAATACTAAACGGTATAAGATTGGTTGAAGAGCGGGAGGGCAGAACATACATGACGGTAGAGACAAAAGTATGGGGCGACGGATATATTCAAGTGAAAATTCCGCTTCCCTTTTCATTGAAGTGGGTGAACAGTTATCTGATTCCGGAGGAAGGCGGCGGTTATACGCTTATCGATCCGGGACTTCATACGGACGAAGCGCTGCAGTCCTGGGATGAAGCGTTTCTGAACCACGGCATTACGATTGAGCAGATCAAACGAATTATCGTTACGCATCAGCACCCGGACCATTATGGACTCGCGGGACATTTCCAGGATAGGACCGGCGCCCCGGTCTACATTTCGGAACGTTCGCATGGCTATACGAGACGGTTATGGGGAGAGAGCAGCACGTATTCGGAAGAGCTGCGGGCGCATTTTGCCATCCACGGCATGCCGGATGAACTAACGCTTGCCATCAAAAACAATCTGGATGGATTTGTTCGGCAAGTATCTCCCCAGCCCGATGTCACCTATTTAAATCCCGGGGATACCATCCGGCTCGGAGGCTACGAATGGCAGATGATTGATGCGCCGGGGCATGCTTTTGGGCAGTTGTGCTTTTATGAACCATCCTTGGAGTATATGATCTGCGGTGATCAGGTGCTTCCCCATATTACCCCTAATATCGCGTTTAATCCCGGCGAAGAAGAAGATCCGCTCGGCTGTTTCCTAGGCAGTCTGGACGAGCTTTATGCCTATAAAGTGAAGCTGGCGTTCCCGGGACACCGCGAACCGTTCGACGATTTTGCGGGCCGGATTGTGGAGATCAAGCAGCATCATGAGCGGCGGCTGCAAAAAATGTGGGAGATGCTAAGGGAGCCAAGCAGCGCTTTCGAGCTTTGCGAGCATTTATTTGGCGGTCATCTGCGAACCAACCCTCATAACTTGCGATTTGCGATGTCGGAGACGGTCGCCCACCTCCATTATCTGGAGAAGCGGGGCAAAGTGATTCGTACCGGAACAGCGGATACGGTCATGTTCCGCACTGTTGAATAACGTATGTAAAAGCCTCACGGTTGTGAGGTTTTTTTTCTGCCTTCTCTCAAGTAAGTTTTAAGTTGTTGTCCTTGTTCAAAAGACAGATTCAAAATCCGCTCGTTAAATTGCCGGTAAGCATATTTGTACAATTTGTGGTCAATCTCGTTTTTGAGCAGGACCGACTTCATGGCTTCCTTCGATAAGGAGATGTCCAAGGGACGGACTTTGGTTACGTTTACCTTAGGGTAATGCTTCGGCTCCCAGTTCATCTTCTGCGCAAATAGAAATAAAGAAGCCTCGTATTGCTCGGTTATGCCAAAAAAGGCGAAGTGCTGCTTCAGACGATCCCGGGCTGTTTTGTAATTTGGGTATGGATTGGTAATTTCTCCTGATATCATCCTAGCTTGCAAATTGCAATACTCAAGGTCAAAGTAAGGATTCAACACATATTCCTCGAAGGTTAGCTCCTGATTATAGGAGAACATATAAGCCGGATTTTTGTATTTGAAATAAAAGGAAGAGAATGTGCGTTCAAGAGGATGGCGAAGCATGGTTGCATATTGGTATTCCCGCTCGGTAAATTGATGGATCCCATAGATAAAATGACCGCATAAGGCGTCTGCGCCGATAAGGCTCTCGCTCAGCTCGGCTGCATTGTTTAAGGTGTAGAAATGGACCGTATTCGGGCAATTGTCCATAATAGTTTGGGTGAAAGAAGATCCTCCCGTCTTCGGGATGTGCAAATACAGCAGCAGCTTATCGTCCATGTTCCTCTCCACCAGCCCTTGAGGGATGAAGCAGTCCGCGGCGCCGAATGTATGCCATAACCCGGCTTACGGATTCATCTATCGTCTCACCGTCTGTTTCTACAATTAGTTCCGGATGAAGAGGGGGTTCGTATGGCGCGGAAATGCCAGTGAAATGAGTGATTTCACCTGAACGTGCTTTCTTGTACAGACCTTTCGGGTCTCGTCTCTCGCATTCCTCGAGCGTGCATTTCACGTAAATCTCAACAAATCCGCTTGATGCCAGAGAACTCCTCAGTTTATCCCGATCCTCTCGGTATGGAGCAATGACCGCCACAATGGTGATTATTCCCGCATCCGCAAAAAGCCTCGCGATCTCCCCAATTCTGCGAATGTTCTCCGACCGGTCTTCCGGACGGAAACCAAGGTCGCGGTTGATGCCGAATCTTAAATTGTCGCCATCCAGAATGTAGCAGCGTAACCGCTCGGTGAACAATTCCTGTTCCAGCGCCGCCGCAAGGGTAGATTTGCCAGAGCCCGAAAGCCCTGTCAACCATAAGATACAGCTTGAATGGCCATTCAGAAGCTGCCGGTCTTCCCGTGTAAGGCGGGAACGATGCCATTCCACATTCTCGCTCATATGCCCGTGTCACCTCTCTCAGACGATTCCATCTCGAACACGAAACTACTTTACTCATAAAATATTCCAAAAAATAGAAAAAGGTTCAGAGAGTAGGCAGAGGATAACAAAAAGCCGCCCTGCAAATGCGGGCGGCTTTTTGGCCAATGTTATTCTTGTGCGCGTACGGTTGCTTCTTCGCGCTCGGCTTGCTTGCGGTGAGCTAGGCGGCTTGCGGCCGAAGCGGCGATTGCCCCTACGATGTCATCCAGGAAGGTATGAATCTGAGTATCGTTTTTGTCATTCAGCTTCTTCAGAATGCCCGGCTTCAGCTTGTCAATATAGCCGAAGTTCGTAAATCCGATACTGCCGTAAACGTTGACGATCGATAACGCTAAAATTTCATCGCAGCCGTAAAGGCCTTCGTCATTTTTGATCATATTTTGGAGCGGCGCCATCAACTTGCCTTCCTCCGCCAGCAGATCTAGCTGAATGCCGGTTAAGACGGCATTTTGCACTTCTCTTTTTGACAGGACGGCCTCTACATGACTGATGCATTCATCCAACGTCAGTTCAGGATAATAATCCTTCTGCAGGAAATGAACGAGCTGCGCAATGGATGTTTTGGATACGCCTCGTTTGTCGAGCCATTCGTTTGTTGCTTCCGCGACCTCACGGCTGTTCAAGCTATAAGTGACTTGATTAAACATATTTGATTACCCCCTCAGATTTTGTGGACAAAACTGGTCTAAAAAAGGGAAGGGCTCGTATACATAGTACTACAAATCAACAAATGTACAAAGCCGCCGAACAGGCAATAACTTATTTGGGAGGAAAAATCAATGACTCAAACAAGATGGATTCGCCGTGCAGCAATTTGCGGTGTGCTAGTATTTCCCATTCTAGCAACAGGATGCGGCTTGATCTCGCAGGGTACAAAAGGAGAGATTGACCCGCCGCAGCAATCGGAATCCGTAGACGGAACCAATACCGGACAGGCTGTTCTGCCCGGACAAGCGGATGACTCCAATCTGACGGTGTACCTTGAGGACCGCAACGGTTATCTTGCCCCCGTATCCTTGAATACGGCGCTTGACCAGAACGACATTGCAGTAGCCGGCAAAAAAGCGCTTGAGCTTATGGTTGACGGCGGTAGCTTAGCTAACCAGCTGCCTGAAGACTTCCGTGCCGTACTTCCGAAAGGCACAGAAGTGAAGTCGCTTCAGCTTGATCCGAAGTCGCAAATCGCAACCGTTGAATTTGGCGGAACTTTTACGGATTACCCGGCAACGGACGAGCGTACAATCGTTGAGGCCATTACTTGGACGCTGACTGCTTTGGGCGCAAAAGGAGTAGAGGTGTGGTACGACGGCGCCAAGCTGCCGGAGATGCCGCAGGATGGATTCCCGCTTGACGAGCCGCTTACTCGCGCGGTAGGGATCAACCTGGAAGCAGCCGACGGAGTCAATTATTTGAACTCGACGCCGGTAACCTTGTACTTCTCGTCCACAACGTCAAACGATGAGCAATATTATGTACCGGTTACCCGCTTGATTAACCGCACGGACGAATCGTCCGCCAAAGCGGCCATGGAGCAGTTGATTGACGGTCCGCTTAAGGCCAAAGACCTGACGGCGGTTCTCACAAACGACGTGGAAGTTACGAGCATTAATCAAAAAGAAGATACCGTAACCGTTGACCTGAAAGATCAGGCGTTTGAAGAAGGGCTGCCGGCTCCGGCTGAAATGCTCGAGGCCATCGTCCTCTCGATTACGGAGAACACAGGCGCCGCTCAAGTCCAAATTACGCTTAACGGACAAAACGTAACGGATGAGAACAATGTGGATTACAGCAAGCCGGTATCCCGTCCTCACCATGTCAATGCCATTAAGAGCTAATTTGAAATAATAGGTAAAAAAGCAGTCCCAAAAGGTTCCAGTGACCTTGCGGGACTGCTTTTTTGCGTGAAAAGATGCTTTTCGCAGGTCGCTTTGGTAAAATAGGAAAGATTGCGATGCCAGTACATAACAGCAAAATGAGAAGGATCCAGGAGGAACAAACAGAATGAGAACAGACGGTCGGCAACAAAGCCAGCTTCGGCCGGTTACGATAACGCCAGGCGTTAATAAATATGCGGAAGGTTCCGTACTTATCGAAGTCGGCGAGACAAAGGTCATTTGCACGGCTAGCGTAGAAGAACGCGTGCCTCCATTTATGAAAGGACAAGGCAAAGGCTGGATTACAGCAGAATATTCGATGCTGCCTCGTGCCACGCATTCCCGTAACCAACGGGAAGCGGCCAAAGGAAAGCTGACGGGCCGGACGATGGAAATTCAACGTTTGATCGGACGCGCGTTGCGTTCCGTCGTAGACCTGCAAGCGCTAGGCGAGCGTACGATTACGCTTGATTGCGATGTCATTCAGGCGGATGGGGGGACGCGCACAACGTCCATTACCGGTGCTTTCGTAGCGCTATGCCTCGCGGTGAACAAGCTGTCCAAAACTACCACCTTCGCCAAATATCCAATTACCGATTTTCTTGCTTCGGTGAGCGTTGGGGTTATTCAGGAACGCGAACTGCTTGATTTGAATTACGAAGAGGATTCCAAAGCGAAAGTCGACATGAACGTGGTCATGACCGGCCAAGGCAAATTCGTCGAACTGCAAGGTACCGGTGAAGATGAGCCATTCTCCCGCGCGGAACTTAATAAGCTGCTGGAGCTGGCAGAAGGCGGAATCGAGGAATTAATCGAGAAGCAGCGCGCGGCACTTGGAGAGATCGCTGACCGGATCGGAGGATAACATTCGTGTCACAGCCCATATTGATTGCAACGAAAAACGAAGGCAAGGTAAAAGAATTTGCCCATGCCTTCGCCAAGCTAGGCCGGACGGTCGTCAGCTTGAACGAATATCCGGATTTCCCGGACATCGTGGAAGACGGGGATACCTTCTCGGCTAATGCCCGAATTAAAGCGAAAGCGGCAGGCGATGCGTTCCAGGTTCCAGTGCTTGCGGATGACTCGGGCCTACGCGTAGCCGCACTTGATGGTGCTCCAGGCGTCTACTCCGCGCGTTATTCCGGAGAAGGCGCTACGGATGCTTCCAACAACGCCAAGCTGCTTGCAGAACTGGGACGCCTTAACGTACCGGACGCGGCAGATCCGTTGCCGGACGGAACCCGGCTGCTAAGCCCCGCTCAATTCGTCTGCGTGCTCGCGCTCTACGACCCGGCAACCGGCCAGTTTGTCGAGACGGAAGGCACGGTCGACGGCTTCATCGCCGAGCGTCCGCGCGGCGAGGGCGGCTTCGGCTACGATCCGCTCTTCTGGCTCCCTCAGCTCGGCCGTTCCATGGCGGAGTTGTCCAAGGAAGAAAAACAAGCGATTAGCCATCGCGGCAACGCTCTAGCCAAGCTGATCGATGAACTTAAAACGAACTAGTCTCAAAAAAACGTCACCGGATGACACACCGGTGACGTTTTTCTTCCCTCTTTAAGGTTTGGTGAGCGGAGCAGTTCGAATGATTCTGGAGAAACGATAGTGTTCGCTTTTGTGAGGGGATTCCTACCTTTAAAAATTAATTCAGAGGAATCCACGAGCAATGGCGATCGGAAGAACATTCGAATGCGCAGTGATTATCTTTTATCTCACTTCTCACTTAATACTTACCCCATACTCCTTAAGCCAAGTATTCACCTGATACAAATAAGCAAACAACTGCGGCCCCGACATCAGCTGACCAAACCAAGGTATATTCGATTTGGCCGAGTCCGATTCAGCCAGCTCCCTGATCTTGTTCACGTTAATGAGCGGCAATACAGGAGAGGAAGGATCGTTTAATATATCAAGCATCAGACCTTTGACGGCCGCAAGATAATTCGGGTTATGCGTTTTTGGATACGGGCTTTTTTTGCGGGTCAGCACATCGTCAGGAAGCACGCCGCGCAGGGCCCGCCTTAGAATGCCCTTCTCGCGGTCGCCGGCCGTCTTGATCTCCCACGGGATATTCCAGACGTATTGCACAAGCCGGTGATCGCAGAACGGAACGCGTACCTCTAGGCCTGCGGCCATGCTCATCCGGTCTTTCCGGTCAAGCAGGGTCGGCATGAAACGCGTAATGTTCAAATAGGACATTTTGCGCATTTTGCGTACCGTCTCGGATTCCCCGTCCAGATGCGGCACTTCCGCAATGGCTTGCGCGTAACGGTCATTAATATAGTCAATTGGCTTGATCCAAGCCGCAACATCCGGAGCAAGCAGTTCCGCGCGCATAGAGGAAGCGAGAGACCAAGGGAACGTATTTGCGCTTAGCGCTTCTTCGCGGTGGAACCAAGGGTAACCGCCGAAAATCTCGTCCGCCGCTTCGCCGGAAATGGCAACCGTGGCGCCTTTTTTAATCTCGCGGCAGAACAGCAGAAGGGATGCGTCGACGTCAGCCATGCCCGGCAAATCTCTTGCGAGCGTTGCGTCTCTTAATGCGCCGACGAGCTCCGGAGTATCGAATTGAATCGGATGGTGAATGGTGTCCAGATGGGAAACCATCCGCTCGATCCAAGGCGCATCGCTGTTTGGCTGGAAGGCATGCGCCTGGAAATGCTTGTCGTTATCCGCATAGTCAACGGAATACGTATGCACATTGCCTTGGCCGGTTTGTTCGTAATAACGCACGGCCAGCGTAGTTAACGCGCTGGAGTCGAGCCCCCCGGAGAGCAGGGTGCCGACCGGCACGTCGGATACAAGCTGGCGTTCCGTTGTATCTTTCAGAAGCTCGCGGACATGTTCTGCCGTTGCTTCTACATCCTCTTCGTGAGGAATGGTCTCAAGACTCCAATATTTCGTTTTGCGGACGCCGGAGCGGTTAACCGTCATGCATTGTCCGGGCAGCAGTTCGGTAATATCTTTATAGACGCCTTGGCCCGGCGTGCGGGCTGGGCCCATAATGAAAATTTCGGCGAGACCTTCCGCGCCGACTTCCGCTTTGACGGCCGGATGGGCAAGAATCGCTTTTGGCTCTGAACCGAAAATAAAAAGTCCATCCGCAAAGCTGATGAACAGTGGTTTTACGCCCAATCGGTCGCGGGCAAGGAACATTTCCTGCTCCGTTACATCCCAAATCGCAAAGGCGAAAATTCCGTTGAACCTTTCGACGCAAGCTTTGCCCCATTCCATGTAAGACACCAGCAGCACTTCCGTATCGCAATGCGTCGTAAAGGTTCTGCCGCGGTCCTCCAGCTCTTTCCTCAGCTCTAGCGCGTTATAAAGCTCGCCGTTGTACACAACGACATATGTGTCATCGCCCGAGCGCCGAATCATCGGCTGAGCGCCATTCTCGGGATCAATTACGCTAAGCCTGCGATGGCCAAGCGCACAACTGGGCGAAATCCAAGTACCCGACGCATCAGGCCCGCGCAGCGCCAAAGTCTCCGTCATTTTGATCAGGCTGCTGCTGTCCTGGGTTAGATCCCGGGTCCAATCGATCCAGCCGGTTATTCCACACATATTCTCATTCCTCTCTTCTGCTGGACTCCAGTAGCGATAATATCCGTTATATGCTGAAAAAAGGGATAAAATGTCTGTCCGCCGGGGGATGCTAAGCGAGCAGGTTTGCATAAAGGAGCTGAGTATTAGCAGATGTCGGGCGATGAGCGTAAAAAATACTATGTTTCGGTTCAGGCAGGACAAATATTGCGGGATCAGGGAGCTGCTTCGTACGAGCTTGAGATTATGGCCGATTACGAGGAGTATAACCAGCTCCAGGTTATGTTCGAGGAATTGTCCAGCATGGACAATGCGATAACGGGCCACTACAACTATACGGTGGGAACTTTGCAGTCGGAAAGCAGCGATAATCGGATGAATGCGGGATATGATGCCATATTGCATGATATCTATCTGTTTATTCATGAGCATGGCACGGAATCTACCCGCAAACACGTGGAGTCGATGGGCATCCTCGATCCAGGCCGTATATAATTATGAATAAGAAAGGGTAATGGACCGCTACCTCGGGACATTATCCTTTTTTTTGTGAGTATGATGTCGAAATCTCGCTGAAATTGTAGCCTTTGTGATACCTTTATTGGGTTAGGAGTGTTACAATAGGGGGATAAAACGAGTAATTTAGTGGAGGCATCAGGCATTGCAAAAGTTAGTGTTTTTCGTAGGAGTTGCCGGTACCGGCAAAACAACCGTGGCAAGGAAGCTTTCGGAACGGATTCCCGCTGCATTTTTGGACCGGGATACGGTGGGGGGCCGATTTGTAGAGGCGATGCTGGAACGCAGCGGATTCGATAAGAATGATCGGGATTCGGATTTCTACAAGCAGAATCTTCGCGACTTGGAATATGACACAACCAAAGATATTTGCATCGAGAATCTGGCAGCTGGTCAGAACGTATTTATGATCTCTCCTTTTACGGCAGAGTTGAAAAATAAAGCATGGATCGAAGAAGTTGTTGCGGCTGCCGGTCTGACGAAAGCGCAAGTGGACGTTAAGGTCGTTGTCGTAACCCTTGAAAATATCGAGCTGCAGAAAAACCGCATTATCGGACGCCAAACCGAGCGCGATCAATGGAAGCTCGACAACTGGTCGCATTTCGAGAAACGCGTGGCGTTCGTTCCCGAGATCAATTGGGATATTCCTCAATCGTCAATCCTCGTGTTCGATAACAGCGGCGAGATGACGGCGGAGAAAGTCGAGAAGCTTCAGCAATTTGTCGAAGACAGAGCTGTAGCAACGGTATAAACAAATAAGACGGAGCCTATCAATAGGCTCCGTCTTATTTGTAGGTAATCAGATCATAAAAAAACCCGCAACACCTTGTTTGACAAGGGATTGCGGGTCTGAATGTTGTTGGGAAAATGGCGTCCCAGGAGGGATTCGAACCCCCGACCGCACGCTTAGAAGGCGTGTGCTCTATCCGGCTGAGCTACTGGGACACGTAAGAATGAGTATAGCATGTAACTTCTTGACTTGGCAAGAGTTAATTTCAAAAAGTTTGTAGCAAGCGAAGGGACATCAAATTCGCTTGGTAAATATAGCATAGACCAGCTGAAGAAAGCAAGACTAAAAAACAGGTTAGTTTTTATATTAGCAGGTTCCGTGATATAATCGAACGCAAGCAATAGGCAGACGATTGGGACCTACAAGGTGGTGATACCATAACTACACCCGATAACGTATATTTATTTCCGAAGATGCTGGATCACTATCAAATTCAGCTCACCCGCATGCTGGAATCCGAGCAATATGGCGAAGCCAAAAATTTGCTAAGGTTCCTGTTGCAATGCCGAGGTGAAGATGAACGGCATTACGAGGAATGGGGAAGTCTTCTCTCCTGGCTGGAAATGGCGTTTCCAGGGACGGAAGAGTCCGGCATGATGACCGGCATTGACGATAAGCAGGAAGACAGCGAAGAGAGCTTTCGCGAGCAGCTTCTTAATCCCCCTGAGCAAGATGAAGCCTATATCAAGCAAGTGCTTTATATCATGGAGCATCATCCGATGATCGACCAGCAGATTCTGGCGCTGGAACGTGCGGCCTACATACAATCTACAGAAGTGGATCAGGTGATGTTGGACTGGCTTTCCAGCGGCAAGCCTATCCATCCAGTCGTTCAATTTAAAGCATTGCAATGTCTGCGGAAGCGGGAAATATCCGGGCAGCTGATGCTTGACCGGATGGGCGAGAAGGTAGAGCTCGATATCGAAGCGACGCCGCTTGCGCTCGATGATTTCCCCGCGCCGGTAATCCGGATTCTGGAACGAGTGGAAGCCGTTGCCGAAGCGGATGATCCGACTTTGCCTCATTTTGCCAGGGAACTATGGAAGGAAAGTCTCCAATTTCTGTATGGTACTTCTGCTTACCTATGGATGCAGAGAGAGGACGACGAGACCGTCGACAGTTATGCAGCCGCGCTGCATTTAACCTTGCTGCTTACGGTTTACGGCACTGCAAACGACGATGATATCCGTGAGGCATACGGCATAACGGAGCCTCTCAGATTCCGTTATGAACAGGCGTGCCGAACTCTTCGGCAGGTAGCTGCGATGCAGCAATCTACCGAAGATGATCATCAGCCTTGAAATGATGGCCAAGGTTGATTATAATAGAGTGGTTTATGAAGCGAATACTAATTGGCGTGATGCGTATTTTGGAGGGGAAAGCATAAAATGAAAGCAACTTGGGAAAAAATAGACAAGAACCTCGTATCGATCGATGTTGAGGTTGATGCTGAGAAAGTCGCTGCAGCACTTGATCAGGCATTTAAGAAAGTCGTTCAAAAAGTAAACGTACCTGGCTTCCGTAAAGGTAAAGTGCCGCGTGCAATGTTCGAATCGCGTTTCGGCGTAGAAAGCCTGTACCAGGATGCAATTGACATCCTGTTGCCGCAAGCTTACGAAGAAGCAGTCAAAGCAACTGAGCAACGTCCGGTTGACCGTCCGGAAATCGACGTTGAACAATTCGCTAAAGGCCAAACGTTCAAGTTCAAAGCTAAAGTTATCGTTCGTCCGGAAGTAACGCTTGGCGAATACAAAGGTCTGGAAATCCCGTCCTTTGAAGCAACTGTAAGCGACGAAGAAGTGAACGCTGAACTCGAGCGTCTGCAACAGCGCCATGCTGAGCTGACTGTTCTTGAAGAAGGCGCTGCTCAAAACGGCGACATCGCTGTAATCGACTTTGACGGCTATGTAGACGGCGAAGCATTCGACGGCGGCAAAGCTGAAAGCTACTCCCTGGAACTGGGTTCCAACTCGTTTATCCCAGGCTTCGAAGACCAAGTAGTTGGCATGCAAACTGGCGACTTCAAGGATGTTGAAGTAACATTCCCTGAAAGCTACCATGCTGAGAATCTGGCTGGCAAACCAGCTGTGTTCAAAGTGAAACTGCATGAAATCAAACGCAAAAACCTGCCTGCTCTTGACGATGAGTTCGCAAAAGACATCAGTGAATTCGATACTCTTGAAGAGTACAAGCAGGATCTTGTCTCCAAGCTGAAAGAAAACAAAGAAGGCGAAGCAGAGCGCAATCTGCAAAACGCCGTAATCGAAAAAGCGGCTGAAGCTGCTGAAGTAGAAGTTCCACAACCAATGATCGCTACAGAAGTTGACTTTATGCTTCGTGATTTCGAGAACCGTCTTCGCTCGCAAGGCATGAACATCGACCTGTACTACCAGTTCTCCGGTCAATCCGAACAAGTTCTGCGCGAACAAATGACTGAAGACGCAGAGAAACGCGTTCGCAACAACCTGGTTCTGAATGCCATTGCTAAAGCGGAAAACATCCAAGTTTCCGAAGAAGACGTGAGCGAAGAGCTCGAATCGCTGTCCAAAGCTTACAACCGTCCTGCGGCTGAGCTTCGCGAAATCTTCGAGAAAAACGGTCAACTTGACAGCTTGAAAGAAGACATCGAGCTTCGCAAAACGATCGAATTCCTCGTTGAAAACAGCAAGACAGCTGAAGTTGCCGGAGCATAATAGTTCAATTGAATAAATAAGAAGAAAAGGCACGTCATCGTCAGATACGTGCCTTCTTTTCACCCTACATATTGGTTGTGCAATCCCAAAGAACAATCTTCAATACATATCGAGCGAAGCTCACCGTATACTGTATTACCGGAAAAATGACATTGCTCATTTGACGTGATACAATAGAAAACATGAAACATAAAAGTCTCAAATAGAAAAGAGGTTGGTCGCATGAATCTGGTACCTATCGTAGTTGAACAAACAAATCGGGGAGAACGGTCTTACGATATTTACTCCCGCTTGCTCAAGGACAGAATCATTTTTCTCGGGAGCGCTATCGATGATGATGTAGCAAACTCCATTATCGCACAGCTGCTTTTTCTGGCGGCCGACGACCCGGAAAAAGACATTCACTTGTACATAAATTCCCCTGGCGGCTCGGTAACGGCCGGCATGGCTATTTATGACACAATGCAATATATTAAGCCAGACGTCTCGACGATCTGTATGGGCATGGCGGCTAGCATGGGCTCGCTCCTGCTTACAGCCGGCGCGAAAGGCAAACGCTTTGCTCTTCCGAACGCGGAAGTGATGATCCATCAGCCGCTTGGCGGCGTTCGCGGCCAGGCATCGGACATTAAGATCCACGCGGATTGGATTATCAAAACTAAGCAAAAGCTCAATCAGATCTATGTGGAACGCACGGGTCAGCCTTATGAGAAGATTGACCGCGATACCGACCGCGATAATTTCATGAGCGCGGAAGACGCACTGAATTACGGTTTGATTGACAAAGTCATTACAACTCCGGTATCGGTATCGTAAAGATTTAATCGAAGGGGTGAATATATGTTTAAATTTAATGATGAGAAGGGCCAATTGAAATGCTCGTTCTGCGGCAAATCCCAGGAACAAGTACGCAAGCTGGTTGCCGGTCCTGGCGTTTATATATGTGACGAATGTATCGAGCTCTGCACGGAAATCGTGGAAGAGGAGCTTGGACATGAGGAAGAGCTTGATCTGAAGGACATTCCGAAACCAAAGGATATTCGCGCAATTCTTGATTCCTATGTAATTGGGCAGGAATTTGCGAAAAAATCCCTTTCGGTTGCGGTTTACAACCATTACAAACGGATCAACTCGCAAAGCAAAATCGAAGACGTTGAACTTCAAAAGTCCAATATCCTGCTTGTAGGTCCTACAGGTTCGGGTAAAACGTTGCTTGCCCAAACGATGGCCAAAATTTTGAACGTACCGTTTGCGATTGCGGATGCAACCTCGCTAACGGAAGCCGGCTATGTCGGTGAAGACGTTGAGAATATTTTGCTTAAGCTTATTCAAGCAGCGGATTACGATGTAGAGAAAGCTGAACGCGGCATTATCTACATCGATGAAATTGATAAAGTTGCCCGCAAATCGGAAAATCCGTCGATTACTCGCGATGTGTCCGGTGAAGGCGTTCAGCAAGCATTGCTCAAAATTCTTGAAGGAACAGTTGCTTCCGTTCCACCGCAAGGCGGACGCAAGCACCCTCATCAAGAATTTATCCAAATCGATACAACAAACATTTTGTTCATTTGCGGCGGTGCATTTGACGGCCTTGAGTCGCTGATCAAACGTCGTATCGGCAAAAAGGTGATTGGTTTCAGCTCGACCGGCGAGGTTCAAAAGGACCTGAAGCCTGGCGAATATTTGTCGATGGTTCTACCGGAAGACTTGCTGAAGTTTGGTCTCATTCCAGAGTTCGTAGGCCGTTTGCCGGTCATCTCGACTTTGGAGCCGCTTGATGAAGCAGCCTTGATGCGTATTTTGTCCGAACCAAAAAATGCTTTGGTGAAACAATACCAAAAACTGCTTGAGATGGATAACGTGAAGCTCGACTTTGAACCTGCTGCTCTGGAAGCGATCGCGAAAGAAGCGATCAAACGGAACACGGGCGCTCGCGGCTTGCGTGCCATTATCGAGGGCATTATGCTTGAAGTGATGTATGAAGTCCCTTCGCGTGACGACGTGAGCACTTGTCTCATTACGGAGAAAAACGTAAAAGACAAAATCATGCCGGAGCTGACAGCTAAGAAGGGCAAGAAGAAAGAAGAAAGCGCCTAAGTTCATTACCGTCATCGCCTCCACCCTTTGGCCTGCGGAAATTTCGCCGGTCAAAGGGTGGACTTTGACGTTCATGGGAGAGATCATTTTATGTATTTGCGCAAGGATACTGTGCCGGTCAAAGTCGGCAACTTAACAATTGGCGGCAGCAATGAAGTCATCATTCAGAGTATGTGTACAACGAAGACGGCTGATGTAGAGGCTACAGTAGCCGAGATTTTGCGTCTGGAAGAGGCAGGTTGCCAGATTGTACGGGTTACCGTCAACAATAAGGAAGCTGCCGATGCGATTAAGGAAATTAAGAAGCGGATCAACATTCCGCTTGTCGCGGATATCCATTTCGACTATCGCCTAGCTCTGCAAGCGATCGAGAACGGCATCGATAAAGTTCGGATCAACCCGGGCAATATCGGCCGCCGCGAGAAGGTCGAAGCTGTCGTTAAGGCTTGTAAGGAACGCGGTATTCCAATCCGAATCGGCGTTAATGCCGGTTCTCTTGAGAATCATCTGCTGGAGAAATACGGTTACCCGACACCGGAAGCTATGGTAGAAAGCGCGCTGTTCCATATCGGCATTCTGGAAGAGCTCGATTTCCACGATATTATCGTGTCGCTGAAGGCATCTGATGTTCCTATGGCCATTGCGGCTTATAGCATGGCTGCGGAGAAAATCAAGTATCCGCTTCATCTGGGCATCACGGAAGCCGGCACTCTGCACTCTGGTACCATCAAGAGTTCAGCGGGTATCGGCGCGCTGCTCGCAATGGGTATCGGTAACACGGTGCGGATCAGCTTAAGTGCGGATCCGGTAGAAGAAGTGAAAGTAGCGCGCGAATTGCTCAAGACTTTTGGATTGATCACAAACGCAGCTACCCTGATTTCCTGTCCGACTTGCGGACGACTGGATATCGACCTCTTCTCGATCGCTAACGAGGTAGAAGAGTACATTTCGAAGGTTAAAGTGCCGATCAAGGTGTCCGTGCTTGGTTGTGCGGTTAACGGCCCGGGCGAAGCGCGCGAAGCGGATATCGGCATTGCCGGTGCACGCGGCGAAGGCATGTTGTTCCGTTACGGAGAAATGATCCGTAAAGTGCCGGAAGCGGAGCTCCTTAACGAGCTGAAGAAAGAAATCGACGTGATCGTACGCGCATTTGAGGAAACCGGCGAAATTCCGGGACGCAAAAATCACGCGCATGCATAACTTTTCGTCTTTATCCCTTCATAGAAGAGGCATTCCGAAGCAATCGCTAACGCGGTTGCGGGCGAATGCCTCTTTTTTCTTCCGAAAGCGATTATTCCCTGCCGCAAGGGGCAATACTAGCAATTACGTACTCTTTTGCCGGAATAGGTTGCTTTGAGAGGAGAAGATAATAATGAGTTTAAGTATGGTATTGATGTTGATCCAAGTCTTTTTTGCTGTGGTTATTGGTTTATATTTTTGGAATTTGCTGCGCAATCAGAAGACGAACCGCTCCGCGGTTGATCGTGAGTCGCGCAAGGAGATGGACAAGCTGCGCAAGCTTCGTTCTATTTCGCTGACAAAGCCGCTCGCGGAAAAAACGCGTCCGCAAGCGATGCAGGATATCGTTGGGCAAGTGGACGGCCTACGTGCGCTGAAAGCAGCGTTATGCAGCGCGAATCCGCAGCATGTTATTATTTATGGACCGCCTGGCGTCGGCAAGACGGCGGCAGCGCGCGTAGTGCTTGAGGAAGCGAAGAAGAATCCTTCTTCGCCGTTTCTGACAGAAGCGAAATTTACCGAGATTGATGCGACGACTGCCCGCTTTGACGAGCGGGGGATTGCCGATCCGCTGATCGGATCCGTTCATGATCCGATTTACCAAGGTGCAGGTGCCATGGGCGTAGCCGGTATTCCGCAGCCTAAACCAGGTGCGGTGACGAAAGCGCATGGCGGGATTTTGTTTATCGACGAAATCGGTGAATTGCATCCCATTCAGATGAATAAGCTGTTAAAAGTACTGGAAGACCGTAAAGTGTTTCTGGAGAGCGCTTATTACAATTCCGAAGATGCGAATATTCCGCTCTATATCCATGATATTTTCCAGAACGGTCTGCCCGCTGATTTCCGTCTCGTTGGCGCAACTACCCGTTCGCCGCAGGATTTGCCTCCGGCAATCCGCTCGCGTTGCATGGAAATTTATTTCCGGCCGCTGCTTGCCAGCGAGATTGCTTCGATCGCCGAAAACGCGGTCAAAAAAATCGGTTTTGGCCCATGTCAGGAAGCAGTTGATGTTGTGAAGAAATATGCAACGAACGGCCGCGAAGCGGTTAACGTGATCCAGCTGGCCGCCGGTATGGCTTTGTCCGAGAAACGCGACAACATTACGGCAGCCGACGTGGAATGGGTAGTTAACAGCAGCCAAATTCCACCGCGTCCAGATCGAAAAATTCCGGAAGCTCCGCAAATCGGTTTCGTAAACGGTCTGGCGGTGTATGGTCCTAATATGGGAACTCTGCTGGAGATTGAAGTAAGCAGCATTCCTGCTGCCGAAGGCAAAGGGCAATATACGATTACCGGGGTAGTAGACGAAGAAGAGCTTGGAGGAGGATCTCGGACGCTTAGACGGAAAAGCATGGCGAAGGGCTCCGTTGAAAATGTGCTGACGATGCTCCGTCGTTACGGGCTCAATCCGCATGATTACGATTTGCATATCAATTTCCCGGGAGGAACTCCAATCGACGGACCGTCCGCGGGAATTGCGATGGCAACGGCAATCGCCTCGGCCATCAAAGAGGTGCCCATCGACAACAAGCTTGCGATGACGGGCGAGATAGGCATCCACGGCAACGTGAAGCCGGTTGGCGGCGTATTGGCCAAGGTAGAAGCGGCGTTCCAAGCCGGTGCGGATACCGTTATTATTCCGCGCGAGAACTGGCAAGCGATTTTTGCGAATCTGGAAGGACTGAAAGTCATACCGGTAGACCGGGTTGACGAGGTGTTCAGATACGTGTTTCCAATTGGCGAGAGCGTTGTTGCGGAAGTCGAAAAACCCGTCGGATCCGATTTATTTATCCCTTCAGGGGTTCCTTATTTGCAGGCGGATTCCGTGGAATGATAAAATAGGGTATTCGAAACAATTGGAGGTGCTGGTGTGGGATCCGGAAAAACGAAAAACCGGCGGCTTCCCCTGCTTCCTTTAAGGGGGCTGCTTGTATATCCCAGCATGGTGCTCCACCTTGATGTGGGAAGAGACAAGTCGGTGCGGGCGCTTGAGAAATCGATGATCGACGATCACATGATTCTTTTGTGCTCGCAGTCCGAAGTCAATATTGAAGAGCCTACAGAAGACGATATTTACCGCGTCGGCACCATTGCAAAGGTCAGACAAATGCTGAAGCTACCAAACGGTACCATCCGCGTGCTTGTAGAAGGCGTAGTGAGAGCAGAGATTGTGGATTATGTACCTAACGATCAGTACTATGAGGTGACGGTTATTGAACTTCCGGAGCCGGAGACGGAAGATCCGGAAGTGGACGCCCTCATGCGCTCGGTGCTTAGCCAATTCGAGCATTACATTACGTTATCCAAAAAGGTAACGCCTGAGACGTTGGCAGCCGTATCGGATATTGATGAACCGGGCCGGCTGGCCGATGTCATTACGAGCCACCTGTCGCTTAAAATTAAGGATAAGCAGGATATTCTGGAGACGATCGATGTTCGGGAGCGTCTGGAACGCCTGCTTGATATTCTTAATAATGAGCGCGAAGTGCTGGAGCTTGAACGCAAAATCAACCAACGCGTTAAAAAACAGATGGAAAAAACGCAAAAGGAATATTATTTGCGCGAGCAGATGAAAGCGATCCAGAAGGAGCTTGGCGAGAAGGAAGGCCGCGCCGGCGAGGTTGAAGAGCTTCGCAATCAGCTCCAAGAGGCAGGAGTTCCTGATCTCGTAAGAGAGAAGGTCGAGAAAGAAATCGACCGTCTTGAGAAAATGCCCGCGACCTCTGCGGAGGGCGGCGTTATCCGCAATTATATCGATTGGTTATTAGCACTGCCTTGGAGCAAGCATACGGAAGACGACTTAAGTCTCAGCAAGGCAGAAGAAGTTCTGAACAACGACCACTACGGCCTTGAGAAGCCGAAGGAACGCGTGCTTGAATATTTGGCCGTTCAGCAGCTGGTCAAAAAGATGAAAGGGCCGATCCTTTGCCTTGTGGGCCCTCCAGGCGTCGGCAAAACGTCACTGGCCCGTTCGATCGCCAAGTCGCTTGAACGCAAGTTTGTGCGGGTATCGCTTGGCGGCGTGCGGGATGAAGCCGAGATTCGCGGTCACCGCCGCACGTATGTAGGCGCAATGCCGGGACGGATCATCCAAGGGATGAAGACGGCTGGATCCTATAATCCGGTCTTCCTGCTTGATGAGATTGACAAGATGGCCAGCGATTTCCGGGGAGATCCGGCATCGGCTTTGCTTGAGGTGCTTGATCCCGAACAAAACAATACGTTCAGCGATCATTTTATCGAAGTACCGTTTGACTTATCGAACGTCATGTTCGTTACGACCGCAAACTCTCTGCATTCGATCCCCCGTCCGTTGTTAGACCGGATGGAGGTACTGTACATTCCGGGCTATACGGAGCTTGAGAAACAGCAAATCGCAGAGCGCTACTTGCTTCCGAAACAGCGCAAGGAGCACGGGTTGACGGAAGATCAACTAGCCCTTGAAGATGAAGTGTTATTGACGCTCATCCGGGAGTACACGCGTGAATCCGGCGTACGGAACCTTGAACAGCAGATTGCGGCGATTTGCCGGAAGGCGGCGAAGCATATCGTAGCGGCCGGTTCCAAGCTGCAAACTGAGGGCAAGCCGGAGTCGGACGATGCAGCTTTAGCAGGACAGCCGTATGAAGCGCCTGAAATGAACGCGCTTGAGGCCGCGTTTGGTTCTGACATGGATGACAAGCAAACGCAGGCTCAGAATACAACCTTAACGCCGGCAACCTTGACCGTAACGCCGGAGCTTCTGAAGGAATGGCTCGGACCAGCGAAATTCCGTCATGGAACCGCAGAAATCGAGAACCAGATCGGAGCGGTTACCGGCCTCGCATGGACGGAAGTTGGCGGGGATACGCTTGTCATTGAAGTAACGGTTATGCCGGGCAGCGGCAAGCTTACGCTAACGGGCAAGCTTGGCGACGTAATGAAAGAGTCCGCGCAGGCCGCGTTCAGCTACACCCGTTCCAAAGCGCTAGAGCTCGGCATAGATCCGGCCTTCCATGAGAATAAGGATATTCATATCCATATTCCTGAAGGAGCCATTCCTAAGGATGGACCTTCAGCGGGGATTACGATGGCGACAGCCTTGATCTCCGCGCTTACCAATCGTTATGTCTCGAAAGAGGTTGCGATGACCGGGGAGATTACCCTCCGCGGACGCGTGCTTCCGATTGGAGGACTGAAGGAGAAATCGCTTGCCGCTCACCGGGCAGGCATCCGCAAGGTGCTTCTGCCGAAGGATAATGAACGTGACCTCAGCGATATTCCGGACAGCATTCGCAGCGAAATGACTTTTGTTCCTGTCAGCCATATGGACGAAGTACTGCGGCACGCGCTGCTGCCGGTCAACACAGAAGAGAAAGCAGGAACAGTAATCGGATGAAAATTACCCAATCAGAATTTATTATAAGCGCAGTAAGACCTTCCCAATATCCAGTTGACGCCTTGCCAGAGATTGCTCTGGCAGGGCGTTCCAATGTCGGCAAATCGTCGCTCATCAACAAATTGATCTTGCGGAAAAACCTTGCAAGAACAAGCTCGCAGCCCGGAAAGACGCAGCAGCTTAACTACTATCGCGTGAATGACATGGTCTATTTTGTCGATTTTCCAGGCTACGGCTACGCCAAAGTATCCAAAACGCAGCGAGAGCTGTTCGGGCAAATGATCGAGACTTATATTCGTGACCGCGAAGAACTGAAATTGCAGCTGCTTGTCATTGATATGCGGCATGCGCCTTCTAAAGATGATGTTCTTATGTATCATTGGCTCAAGCATTATAACGTGCCGACCTGCATTGTCTGCACCAAAGCGGACAAAATCCCAAAAGGCAAGTGGGACAAGCATGTTAAGGTTATTAAAGATACGCTGGAAGCGGACCCGCGCGATCAGATAGTCATGTTTTCATCGGAAACGGGGCTTGGCCGGGAGAAGCTTTGGGAAGTCATTTCAGAAGCAATTGGCACATAACGGAGATAGATCAATAACTACGTCTATAAGGCAGAGGATACAGCAAGAAATACAGCTTTCCTCGTGAAATCTACGGGATTTTTCTGAAATATGCGAGAATATCGAAGCTGGACGGCAGGAATAAAAAGTTCTGATCACGTATAATATACTTAGGCATTAAGAACAAAGCGCAAGTTTAAAGAATTGAGGAGATTTTTATGGCTCAGCGGCTAGCCACAGAGTATGTAAGCGCCAAACTGCAATTGACGAGCGATGAGATGAAGCAATTTATCCGTTTTTTCGATGACCAACAGGTTTGCATGAATATCAAGGTCCTCGACAACGGAAACCAGGAGCTGGTTCTCGAAGACGTAGCAGGGAAGGAAGAAGTCACACTGACGTTCGAACGTCAGCAAGACTACTATGTATGTGAACTCTCTTGCCGCCTGATTCACCCTAAGCTAACCAACGCCATGCGCAAAGCCGTATCGGCTTTCCGTGGAGACGCAGTTGTTAATCGTATCTACAGCCATTATACGATGATCTATCATTATACAAACGGAAGCGTCCGCAAAATCGTTGAGAGCACATCGTCGGGCACGCGGGTCGTATTCGAATACAAGGATACGATTGGCCAATTGGAGCGTGTGTTCCGGAGCCGACTGATTGAACGTGAGATCGAACTGGTCAACAACGCAATTAACGAGCTGCTAGATCTGCGCAATCAAACGAAGGACCTTGAGCAAATTGCCGGCATCGACGATAGACTGGCAATGATGACCAGAAAGTTATTTGTTCTCGAAGCATAACGAAACGATAAATCCTGTAGTGGAAGAGCCGCTTATTCGCGGCTCTTTTCTTATTTTGTTAACGAAAAACGAAAATAGGTATGTAGCTATATCCAGGTACCTAAAGCGCTGTCGTAACATACTGTGTATACGGGATTAAAGCGGAATGAAAAATTCGTTTTACCCGAAAAAAAAGTAGTTGCAATTCTGCCCAATAGATGTTATTTTTAATCTCGTTGAAAACATTGGTCTAAACAAAATAGGAACCAGGATTCACTCAGGACATGGTTATGTTGCGAGAGATTATTCCCTCGGGAAGTGAATGACGTAGGTCCTAGCGGATGAAATTTTTTTAAACATTTTATTCCTAGGAAGGGGGAACCGGAAGATGGAATATTCAACTTTCGGAAGACACGTTGCTGTTGATACTTGGGGAGTAGATTTTGATCTGCTGAACAACGCTGAATTTTTGCAAGCCCAAATGGTGGAGGCTGCTGAAGCATGCGGCGCTTCTGTATTATCGGTGCAATCGAAACAATTTGAGCCTCAAGGAGCAACAGTGCTTGTATTGCTGTCGGAGAGTCATCTCTCGATTCATACGTATCCTGAGAAAGGATTCGCCGCTCTCGATTGTTACACTTGCGGTGAAACTGTGGATCCGCAGCTTGCAATTGACTACATGATCGCTGTATTGAAACCAACAACTACTCATGCTAAGAAACTTGTTCGCGGCATGGGCGAATTGAAGGTCGAAGAACCAAAAATGCAACAAGTTGAGCTTGTATAAGCTCCTAATTGAAACGATATAGAGATAACCATAGACCTTTGGTCCATGGTTATTTTCTTTATATAAACAGGGAATAATGGCAATGTGGGTTTTCAAATATTATTCATAAATGAAGGCATTATGAAGTCTTGCGGGTTGTCGAACTATGTTATAATTATTCTAACGAAAATTGAAGAAAGGCAGGTGAACGCGCATGCACATTATCGTAGTCGGTTTGAACTACCGAACATCACCCGTAGAAGTAAGAGAACGGTTTGCCATCGCAGATAAAGAATTGCCGGAAGCACTCAGACAGCTAATGAATACGAACAGTATTATGGAATGTGTCATTGTTGCGACCTGCAATCGTACCGAGTTGTATGCGGTAGTGGACAGGCATCATTTGTGCGGTCATTATATCCGCAGCTTTATGGAGCAGTGGTTTAAGCTGCCTAGACAGCAGTTCACTAGCCATTTATATATGCATGAAGACGACAAGGCCATCGAGCATTTATTCCGAGTAACAAGCGGACTTGATTCCATGGTGATCGGTGAAACGCAAATTTTGGGTCAGGTGAAGGATGCTTTTGCACTAGCCCAAGAGCAGAAAACAACGGGCACCTTGTTTAATATGTTGTTCAAGCAAGCTGTTACTATGGCCAAACGTGCACATTCGGAAACTACGATTGGAGAATCGGCAGTCTCTGTCAGTTATGCGGCGGTTGAGCTTGGCAAACGGATTTTCGGCCAATTCAACAAAAAGACGGTAATGGTCATTGGCGCAGGCGAGACGGGCGAATTGACCGCAAAACATTTGTACGCGAATGGCGCAGACCGCGTTATTGTTGTGAATCGCACATACGATCGGGCAGCTCAGCTCGCAGAGAAGTTCAACGGTTTGGCTTGCTCCATGGAAGATGCGGCACACAAGCTGCATGAAGCAGACATTGTCATCAGCTCAACAGGAGCAGACGGGTATGTTCTGAACCGTCAAGTTGTTGCAGATGCGATGAAACGCCGGAAGTCGAAGCCTTTGTTCATGATTGATATCGCGGTTCCGCGTGACCTGGATCCCGGTATTGCTGCGGTCGAGAACGTATTTCTCTACGACATTGACGATTTGGAAGGTATCGTAGCAAGCAATATCGAGCAGCGCCGGAAGGAAGCGGAGAAGATCGAAACGATGATTGAGCAAGAAGTTGAGCAATTCCAGCAGTGGTACAAAACGCTTGGCGTTGTTCCTCTAATCCGTTCATTGCAGACTAAAGCTGCCCATATTCATGAAGAGACGATGAACAGCTTGACGAACAAGCTGCCGGATTTGGAAGAGCATGAGTTAAAGGTGATCCGCAAGCTGACCAAAAGCATTGTGAACCAAATGATGCAAGATCCGATCCTGCGGATTAAAGAAATGGCCGGGGACAAGCATTCCGAAGAAGCTATGGATATGTTCGTGAAGTTGTTTGCGCTTGAAGAAGAGCTGGCCCAGTCGAAACAAGCTGAAGCAGACTCAGAGGCTGCGGCGAAAAAGAAAACGATGCCTGCACGTCCGGCAGCTTCGGCACTGGCGTCCATCCTTCGATAATAGCGCGCTACCCGAATAATCGCGAAGGGCGGCAAGGTGGAAGCTTATGTTCTTAACGCAAAAATGGCTATACGACGCGATACTTTATATCTACGCCCTGAGCCTTCTGTTTTACTTCTCCGATTTCATGGATGCGAACCGGAGAGCGAAACGGATTGGAACAGGGCTCCTTATTTTTGTATGGATATTGCAAACGGTCATTCTGGTATGGCGGCTCGTTACGCATTTCGAGGAGACGGCTATATCCTCCTTTGAATATTGGCTTGGCTTCTCTTGGCTTTTAGTTACCATCTCGCTTGTGATTAGCCAGTTTTTCAAGATCGAGTTTCTGGTTTTTGTGGTCAATCTGATCAGCTTCTCCGTGCTGGCGCTGAACTTATACAGCCGGCCGGGAATGGAAGGGCAATTCGGGGTTTCGCAGGCGATGCGCGACTTGCTTATCGTACATATTAGTTTGGTATTATGCGCTTACGCCGCGCTAACCATCGGTTCCGTATTCGCAGGCATGTACTTGTTTCTGCATAAACAGTTAAAGGGGAAGAGATGGACGCCTTTCACTCGGAGATTGCCAAGTCTCGATACCATTGAACGGTTCTCGGACAGAGCCATAATTATAGGGGTGCCGCTGCTTGCCATGTCTTTGTCGGTTGCGGTTACGGTGCTTTTGGCGGAAGGCCGGCCAAAGCTGCTGCTGGACTGGAAAGTGTTAACCTCGTTTGCGACGTTGATCTTTTATGTCAATTATATCATTCAGAGGGCAATGCTTAGACGTCCGGGCAAACAGCTGGCGAGAATTCATCTTATTGCATTTGTCATGTTGCTCATTAATCTTTTATCCAATTCTTTATCGACGTTTCATTAGGAAGAAGGGGATGCGCATGAACGGATATTATCCGGTAATGCTTCAACTTCGGGGTGAACGCTGCGTTATTGTTGGCGGCGGGCGGATTGCCGAGCGCAAGTTGCTTGGTCTCCTGGAAGCGGGAGCGGATAACGTTGCAATCGTCAGTCCGGAGCTTACTCCGCGCCTATCGGAGCTTGCAGCCGGTGGATCCTTTCAGTGGGTAAGCCGCAACTTTCAACCTTTGGATGTTGTAGGAGCGAGACTGCTGTTCGCCGCAACGAATCATGCGGAGCTTAATCGCCTTATAGCCGAAGAAGGCAGGCATGCCGGGGCATGGGTGAATACGGTGGACGAGGAGCGTGGAAGAGGGTTCCTGAATCCTTCCGTTGTCCGCCGCGGTGATTTGTTAATCGCGGTGTCTGCATCGGGAGCGAGTCCCGCTTTGTCGGCGAGGCTGAAGCGGGAGCTTGAACGGCACTACGGCGATGATTACGAGTATAGCGTGGAGCGGCTTCGAATGCTGCGTGAACATATGAAAGCCGCTGTCTATGAGCCTGGCGAGCGTGAAGCACTATTAAGGCTAGCTGCCGAAGAGGTACCCTTCCAGGAAGAGACAGCGTTCGATATGACAACTTGGATAACGCGACTTCGAGCGAAACGGCTTGAGGATTGACGACAGGAGGAAACAAATATGGGAGCTGCAAATAATGGACAGCGTACGATCGTGGTAGGGACTCGTCAGAGCGCGCTTGCTTTGACGCAAACCGGCCAAGTGATTGATGCATTGAAACAAATCAGCGAGAAACATGGGTTTGACTACAATTTTGAAATTCGGAAAATTGTGACGAAAGGCGACCGCATTTTGGATGTGACGTTGTCCAAGGTTGGAGGCAAAGGTTTATTCGTCAAAGAGATCGAGCAGGCTTTGATTGACGGCGAGATCGACATGGCTGTTCACAGCATGAAGGATATGCCATACGAGCTCCCTGAAGGATTAATGAACGGCGCTATTCCAAAACGGGTTGATCCTCGTGATTGTCTCATTTTGAAGGACGGACTATCGCTTGACAATCTGCCGGAAGGAGCGCGTGTTGGGACAAGCAGCCTTCGCCGTTCGAGCCAGCTTAAAAATATGCGGCCGGATCTTCGGCTGGAGTCGATCCGCGGCAATATCGATTCGCGGATTAAGAAGATCGAGACGGAAGGATTCGATGCGGTTGTACTTGCGGCGGCCGGCTTAACCCGCATGGGCTGGCAGGAACGAATCTCGGCCTATATCCCGGTTGATGTGTCCATTCCGGCTGTTGGACAAGGAGCCCTTGGCATTGAATGCCGCGCGGATGATGCGAATGTGCGCGAGTTGTTAGATTTGTTCAATGATACGGAGACTTCGCTTGCGGTGAGAGCGGAGAGAAGTTTCCTCGGCGCGTTGAACGGCGGCTGCCAGATTCCGATCGGCGCGTATGCCGTCGTGCACAAGAAGACAGAAGATAGCTTCGAGCATGCCGAACTGGAATTGACGGGAATGGTTGGATCTCCTGACGGTGAAACCATGTTGAAGGAAATCCGGAAGGGAACCGATCCCGAGCAACTGGGCCGCGATGTTGCGGAAGCATTAGTAGCAAGAGGCGCGGATCGAATATTGGCGGAGATCGGGGATCACGTATGAAAAAAGGGATTGTCTATTTAGTAGGCGCCGGACCGGGTGATCCTAAGCTCATCACCGTTCGTGGACTGGAATGTCTGGAACGTTGCGATGTTGTCGTCTATGACCGTCTGGCCAGCCCGAGATTGCTTCGTCATGTGAAGGAAGGCACGCGTAAAATTTATGTCGGCAAGCTGCCTGACCGCCATACGATGAAGCAGGAGGAGATCAACCAACTGTTGGTTGATCTGGCTTTGGAAGGCCACACCGTAACGAGGCTAAAAGGCGGAGATCCCACGATATTCGGCCGCGTAGGAGAAGAAGCCGAATTGTTGCAGGACAACGGCATCCCGTTCGAGATTGTTCCCGGCATCACATCCGCGATCGCGGTGCCCGCTTATGCCGGAATTCCGGTCACGCACCGTGATCTGGCCTCATCCTTATCTATTATTACGGGACATGAAAGCCCTGAGAAGCTGGACCGTTCCATCCATTGGGATAAAGTGACCAATGCGACGGGTACTCTTATCTTTCTGATGGGAGTAGCCAAGATTGGTTATATTGCCGAACAGCTGATCCGCCACGGCAAGCCTTCAACGACGCCGGTTGCGCTGATTCGCTGGGGTACTCGCGTGGAGCAGCAAACGATCGTCGGCACTTTGGAGTCGATTGAACGGATTGTGAAAGAGGCGAACTTCCAACCGCCGGCAGTTATCGTAGTTGGCGATGTGGTATTGCAGCGGGACAAGCTGAAATGGTACGAGCAGAAGCCGCTCTTTGGCGTCCGCGTTCTCGTTACGCGCGCAAGAGCGCAAGCGAGCGATCTGGCCGACCGGATCGAGGAGCTAGGCGGCGAGCCTTGCGAGCTGCCCGTCATTGAGATGCGGGAGCCCAAGGATGAGGCCGCGGTTCAATCGATTGAGGCCGCGCTTGCGGAAGCTGAATCGTTTAACTGGATGATGTTCACAAGCGTGAATGGCGTTGAATATTTCTTCAACTGGCTGGATCGGTTTAACGTAGATATTCGCCGATTCCATGCGGCTAGGATAGCAGCGGTAGGACCAAAGACGGCCGAAGCGCTGCGGCATCGCGGACTTGTTGCGGAGCAGCTTCCGGCCAAGTTCCAAGCAGAAGGTTTGCTGGATGTGCTGGAAGACAAGCTGAAGCCCGGCGAGAAGGTATTGTTGCCGCGGGGCGATCTTGCCCGCGAGATTCTTCCGCGCGAGCTGGAGGCCAAAGGTCTTGTTCCTGTGGAACTGGACGTATACGAAACGGTAATGGCAGATACGCAGGACGAACAGGCATTTGAGTGGATCCGCAACAGGGAGATTCATGCGATTACGTTCACCAGCTCTTCCACGGTAACGAATTTGCTTGAGTTGCTTCGGAGGAACGGGTTCGAGGATCCTGCCGCCCAACTGAAAGGTATCACAGTCGCCAGTATTGGCCCTGTGACTACAAAAACGGCGGAAGAAGCCGGGCTTACGGTCAACGTTGAACCAAAAGAAGCTACGATTGATGCTCTTCTTGAAGCGCTTATCCAATATATGAACTAGAGTAACGCTTTCGAAGTATGAATCACCACAAAACTGGTTAATGTTTCACCTTTGTATGGCAATTCATTTGAGGAGGAAGATAAAATGGCATTTCCAATTGTAAGACACCGCAGACTTCGCCAGTCGGCCGCTATGCGCAACATCGTGCGCGAAACGGTTCTGACCGCGAATGATTTTATATATCCGATTTATGTGAAATACGGCACCAATATCAAGGAAGAAATCAGCTCCATGCCTGGCGTGTACCGCTTCTCTCTTGATGTGCTGGAGGCTGAAATCCGCGAGATTACTTCGCTTGGCATCCAGGCGATTATGTTGTTTGGTCTGCCGGACCATAAAGATGCGGAAGGTACTTCAGCTTATGATCCCAACGGAATTGTTCAGGAAGCTACCCGTTTGATCAAACAATGGGCGCCTGGGCTCATCGTCATGGCGGATACTTGCTTGTGCCAATTTACAGACCATGGCCATTGCGGGATGGTGCACTTGGATGATGCGACTGGAACGGCAGTTGTCGATAATGATCCATCGCTATCCCTGCTTGTCCGTACGGCTGTTTCCCAAGCGGAAGCTGGCGCTGACGTGATTGCTCCCTCCAACATGATGGACGGCTTTGTGTCCGCAATCCGCGAGGGGCTTGACGAAGCGGGCTTCAGCCACGTACCGATCTTGTCGTATTCCGTGAAATACGCATCTGCCTTCTATGGACCATTCCGGGATGCAGCGAAATCCGCGCCGCAATTCGGCGACCGCAAGACGTATCAGATGGACCCGGCCAACGCGCGCGAAGCGTTGCGCGAAGCCGATTCCGATGTTTTCGAAGGCGCTGATATGCTTATGGTCAAACCGGCTTTGTCTTATCTGGATATTGTCCGTCAACTGCGTGACAGCTTTGATCTGCCGATTGTCGCTTACAATGTAAGCGGGGAATACGCAATGGTGAAGGCTGCAGCGGCTAACGGCTGGATTGACGAGCGGGCTATCGTGCTGGAGAAGCTGATCAGCATGAAGCGCGCCGGCGCGGATCTAATCATAACTTACCATGCGAAGGATGCTTCGCGTTGGTTGAGAGGAGAGTAACGTCAGATGAGCAATACGATTGGCAACAGACGTGACGACCGTTCAAGAGAGGCTTTTGCCCGTGCCAAACAGGTGCTGCCAGGCGGAGTGAACAGCCCGGTGCGCGCATTCAAATCGGTAGGGTTAAATCCGGTTTATATGGACCACGGCAAAGGAAGCCGTGTCTATGATATTGATGGCAACAGCTATATCGATTATGTTGGCTCGTGGGGACCGCTCATCATGGGGCATGCCCACCCGGAAGTAATCGAAGCGATCAAGAAAACAGCTGAAAAAGGAACAAGCTTTGGCGCGCCAACCGAGCTCGAGACGTTGATGGCGGAATTGGTTGTGGAACGCGTGCCGTCCGTTGATATTGTCCGCATGGTGAACTCCGGTACAGAGGCTACGATGAGCGCTCTCCGCCTTGCGCGCGGTTATACGAAGCGGAGCAAAATCTTGAAATTTGAAGGCTCTTACCACGGACATGCCGATAGCCTGCTGATCAAAGCCGGCTCAGGCGTTGCTACGCTTGGTCTGCCGGATAGTCCTGGCGTGCCGGAAGGCGTGGCTTCCCAGACGATTACAGTGCCTTATAACGATCTGGAATCGGCCATTGTGGCGTTCGAGAAGTTTGGCGAAGAGATCGCCTGCATCATTGTTGAGCCTGTGGCCGGCAATATGGGCGTTGTGCCTCCGCTGCCCGGCTTCCTGCAAGGATTGCGAGACCTGACGGAGCAATACGGCAGTCTGTTGATCTTTGACGAAGTCATGACCGGCTTCCGCGTTAATTACCATTGTGCGCAAGGATTGTACGGAGTGACGCCGGATTTGACCTGTTTTGGCAAAGTGATCGGCGGAGGTCTGCCGGTTGGTGCTTATGGCGGCAAACGCGAGATTATGGAAATGATCGCGCCAAGCGGCCCAATCTATCAGGCAGGTACATTGTCCGGTAATCCGCTTGCGATGGCTGCCGGTTACACGACACTTAAGCTGCTCACAAA
The DNA here is from genome assembly GCF_030161375.1 of Paenibacillus glycanilyticus. Taxonomy (GTDB): domain Bacteria; phylum Bacillota; class Bacilli; order Paenibacillales; family Paenibacillaceae; genus Pristimantibacillus; species Pristimantibacillus glycanilyticus_B. Next base: position 131,793 of record NZ_BSSQ01000015.1, on the reverse strand, counting down.
AGAAACGTATGAGAAGCTGGAGCGTTCGGCGGTCCGCCTGCAGCTTGGTTTTGAGAAGAACGCAGCAAAACACGGCATTGCGACGACGATCAACCGCGTGGGCTCGATGGTATGTCCGTTCTTTACCGAGACGCATGTCATTAACTTCGAGACGGCGAAAACATCCAATCTCGAACAGTTCAGAGCTTATTTCTCCGCGATGCTCGATCTTGGCGTAAGTATCGCTCCTTCTCAGTTTGAAGGAATGTTTGTATCCGGCGTCCATTCGGATGAAGATATCGACGCAACGATTGAAGCCCATGATCAGGCGTTTGGCAGCTTATAAGATATACAACCTTGTATGGCAATTCATTAGGTTTATGCTTTCGAAGTATGAATCACCACAAACGGTTGCTATACAACCTTGTTTGGCAATTCATTTTAGGAGGGTTTTCGATCCATGCATAAACGTCCTTACCGGCGTATTGGACAATGGCTAGAGCTTCTGCCGGCAGATATTGCCGCAGAAGCGGGCAAGGATTCGGAACCGGAGGCCGGCAGTCATCCGCATCTCGTGCGGCAATGGCTGCTGGCCTGTTCTCTATTTCCGGCCAAATGGATTAACAGGCTGTTTTCGGTAGGCGGAATCAAATGGGAAGGGGAACGGATCGCTCTCCTTGCCTTCCCGCCAGCGGATCCGGTTAAGGATCCGTTATACCGGAAAGCCCAAATGAACAGTAGCTCCGTAGAGGAACCAGAGGTGCTCTATGAAGATGATTTCTGCCTAGTTCTTAACAAACCCGCTGGCATGCCGGTTCACGAGTCGTATCCCGGCCAGATCGGTACGCTCGACGAAGCGGCGGCACGATTGCAGCTAAGGAAAGGTGATCCGCTGACCGTGCGCCATATTCACCGTCTCGACGACGATACGTCCGGACCTGTATTGTATGCTAAAAATGATCTAGCCCAATGGATACTGGATGAAGCCATGCGCGACAAACGGATTGACCGTCGTTATCTGGCCGTTGTAGAGGGTCATGTGAAGAAAGCTTCGGGTACGATTAACGCTCCAATCGGCAAAGACCGTCACCATTCCTCGAAGCGCCGCGTGACGCCAGGCGGAGAATTATCGGTTACCCATTATGATAAGGTCCGTACGTTTGCTAATGCAACTCTAGTCCGGTTGAAGCTTGAAACAGGCAGGACGCATCAAATCAGGGTGCATATGAGCCATCTTGGACATCCGCTCCTTGGCGACAAGCTTTATGGCGGAGATACAAGGCTGCTGCCGCATCAAGCCTTGCATGGAGAGCGGATTCTTTTTCCACATCCCTGGACGGGAGAAACGGTGGAAGCGGCTGCGCCGCAGCCCGATTGGCTGATAGGTCTGCTTGACAAGCTTGGCGGACGGACAAATTGATAGTCATGCTCCTTATAACCGCGCCATATAGATATTAGTGAGTGTAACTTTAGCCCAAGCTTTAGGCATTTGCTATTTATTCATGGTTATAGGGAGGGAGGAAATCGCGTGACGGATCAGTCCAAGGGATTGCGATTTGATTTGTATGAGCGTATTCATCTGCCGGATGAAGTAGCGGCGATTGACGAACTGGAGGAAATTGAGCTTACCCCGCGTATTCAGGTGATCGAGCAGGGGGATCATGCGGTACTGAAGGGACAGCTGCTCTTGAATGGGGTTTATCGCGGCCAAAATGATGGCGGCAGCTTGCAAACGCTTGAGCATTGGATACCGGTCGAAATTACGCTGCCTCTTAATCGGGTGTCGCGGCTAGACGAGATTTCGGTGGAGATCGACAACTTTGATGTCGATCTGCTATCCGCCCGGACACTGAACGTGACCGGCGTGTTATCGCTCCGCGGTATTCTTGTTGAACCGCTTCCGGAAGCCGAAGAAGCATGGCGCGAGGAGCCGATTACGGTAGTCCATGAACGCGAGGCTTCAAACGACAGTGATGAGTTTGAACCACAGGCTAATGAGGGAATAACCCAAGAGACTTGGCATTCGGTAACGCAACAGCCTTATTTTACGGGTTACGCCGGACAAATTCCTTCTCCTCAAAGGGCACAGGAAGAAGAGTTTGAGGAAGAAGAGGAAGAGGAAAGTTACGAAGCCTACGAGGAAGCTGAGGAGGAAGAAGCCGATGCTGACGAGGCCGATGCTTCCGTTACGATCTCAGCTTCGCCTCGGGATAGCGGATGGTCGGCATCGCAATGGTTCCAGTCGAACCAACCTCCGAATCAACCGCCGAACCAGCCACCTAACCATCCTGCGTATCAGCCGGCGATCCAGCAGAACCCGCAGTATTATCAGCCTATAAATCAGCCTCCACAGCGTGAGAATACTTACGAACTGGAACAAGAGAGCGAGGAGTTCGAGGAGTCCTCATTTGCCCAAGAGGCTGAACCAGACGAGGAGCCGGCTTCTTTTAACGGTGATTCGGCTAGCGAATCGGAATGGCAAACGCAAGCCGAAGCGTCTCGTGTTCCCGATAGCAACGAGAAGCAGGAAATTCGAATCGGCGTAGGCAGCAAGCAGCCGGAAGCCAATCCGGAGCAGGCGCCTAATGTCGGAATCATGACCTTATTGCAGACGAGCAAGCGGGAGCAGGCGATAAGGCAAGCAGCAGAGGAAGTCGCAGCCAAGCAGGCGGAGCAAGCCAAAACTCGTTCTTCCGGCGATGAAATCGAGTGGAAGACGTTATTCCTCGGCAAACAGTCCGATGAGAACGAGTTCCGCAAAATCCGCGTCTGCATCGTGCAAAGGGATGAGACGCTGGAATCGATTGCCGTAAGATACAGCTTGAATCCGCGCGAGATTTTGCTCTACAACGGCTTAAACGAATCTTCCGTGGCCGAAGGCCAACTCCTGTATATTCCATAATGAAATAAAAGCTCCGCCAATAGCCGTCCTACGGCAGTTGGCGGAGCTTTTGTTAGTATTCACCGGAATAAAGCGCGTCGCGTTACGCCATTTCACCTTGGTTAGGCCTGAAAAGAGGATCGATCAAAGTCTTGCAGAAGTTGTCGGCTATTTGTTCAATCGGGTAAGCTAGCACCTTCGAATAATAAAGAAGAGATTCGGGAGCCATCGTACTAATCAACAAATGAGCGGTGAACTCGGGATTCAGGGAAATAATCTCTTTCTTGCTCTGCGCTTCGCTTAGAAGAGATAACAACAATTGATTTAATTTGCTGTAGCTTGGACTCTCAAAGAAATCCATATCATCCGGCTTGCACGGTTTGCTGATACGAATCACATTCAGCCATTCCAGCTGGTCGTAAGAGAATCGAAGCAAGCGCCGGAACACGACCGTCAATCGGAACTGGACGGGCTGATCGGCGCACGGAAGCAGCAATTGTTTAATTTCATCCATAAGATTGTCGAAGGTGTCGTTCATCAAGTCCATGCATAAATCTGATTTATTCGCATAACGCCTGTACAGCGTGCCTTGTCCAATTTGAATCGATTTAGCGATTTGGTGCATGCTGACGGCTTCAACGCCGTGTTCGGCAAAAAGGGATCTCGCGGCTTGCAGAATCATCTGGCTAACCTCTTTGGAGTCCTTCTTTTTTTCTATCATGCGCGCACCCTCCATTCATAAAAAAATAACAAAGAAACGGCTGTATTGACAACCGGACAATTGTCCGGTATCATACGTTAGCGGACAATTGTCCGCAGTCGTCTTACGCCTTTCCCATTTTACTGCTGCATTATGCAATGGTCAAGGCGTCAGCAGATAGATAGAAAGATATACAAGGAGGAGTAGGGAGAACATGACTGAAGCAACAAACAACAACTCCATGTCCATCAAGTCCATCATGGTGCCGCTTTTGGCTATCATCGTGGGAATGTTCATGGTTATTCTCGACGGTACGGCGATGAACGTCGCTATTCCGAAGCTGCGTGAAGATTTCGGGGGAGCGTCCCTGTCGCTCGTACAATGGACCGTTACGGGTTATGCGCTTGCGCAGGCAGCGGTTATTCCGCTTGCGGGCTGGTTGTCCGACCGGTTCGGCGCGAAGCAAATTTACTTAACTTCGATTGTGCTTTTCACGATAGGCTCTGCGTTATGCGCATTTGCGACTAACGCCGACCAATTGATTGTTTACCGTATTATTCAAGGTCTTGGCGGGGGTATGGTTGCTCCAATCGCCATGGCATTTACTTATCGTTTAAGCCCTCCGGGCAAACAAGGCGCTGTAATGGGTATGATCGGTATTCCGATGCTTCTTGCGCCAGCTCTTGGTCCTGTGCTTGCCGGCTGGCTTGTTGATTATGTAACTTGGCACTGGATTTTTATTATCAATATCCCTGTTGGCGCGATCGCGGTTATCCTTGGTCTTCGTACATTGCCGGCATTGGCACGCCAAAGCGTTCCACAGCTTGATCTTCTTGGCATGATTTTTGCGCCGCTTGCGTTTGCGGGTCTTGCGTACGGCGTTAGTGAAGGCGGTACAGACTGGGGCTCTGCCAAAACATTAACCGGTCTGATCGTCGGCGGCATCTCGCTTATTATCTTTATTATCGTAGAATTGAACCGCAAGCAGCCGTTGCTTGAACTTCGCGTCTTCAAATCGGCGGATTTCTCCAAAGGCATCGTTGTTCAATGGGTATCGCAAATTGCATTATTTGGTACTCTGTTCTTGTTCCCATTGTTCTTGCAAACCGCAAAAGGCTATTCCGCTCTGGATACGGGCTTGATCCTGCTTCCTCAGGCACTGGCAGCCGCGGTATTCATGCCAATTGGCGGCAAACTATTTGACAAGATTGGTGCTCGTCCGCTAGTTATGAGCGGTCTTGCGATTGTTACGATTGGCGCTTTCTTGCTCTCGAATATTTCGGCCGATGCAACCGTAGGCACTTATATTCTTCCTTTAATTTTGCTTGGAGCAGGTATGGGCCTATCCATGATGCCGCTGAATACGCATATTATTCAAGCAGCGCCTCCGGAGCTTGTTGGCCGCGTTACGTCCCTGACAAGTGCCGCTCAGCAGGTTATGACTTCCTTTGCCGTAGCAGGTCTTGCAACGATTCTCGCTAGACGCACGGAACATTATATGGCATCGGAAATGGCAGCTGGAGGCATCTCCAACCCTGCTGATCTTACACCGGCGATTGCCGCTCAAGTTGCGTCTTCTTCCTATGGCGACACATTCCTGATCTTGACGATTGTTGGCGTTGTAGGGACGCTGGTAGGTTTCCTTCTGTCGAAGCCGAAACGCGCAGAAGGCGCAAACACGGAAAAAACAGAAGTGCCGATGATGATGGGCCACTAATTAGGCGTCCCCGAAAGTTGACTTTCGGGGACATCTTGGATAAAATATGCTATATCTGATTTTTTTCAACATATATTGACGTTGAAGGGGAAGAGGAAGTAGCAAACCTTCAGAGAGCGGGACTGTAACGCTGAGAGGTACCGCAGGAATTTACTGCTTCGCTTGTCGCCCCGGAGTTGCTTGAATGAAGCGGGTTCATCCGTTATTTCGAGCCGGCCACAGCCGTTATCTGTTTGAGTGCCGTGCTTGTTATCTAAGCGCGGAACAAAGGTGGTACCACGGAAGATAACCTTTCGTCCTTTGCTATAAGGGCGGAAGGTTTTTTTGTATTTCTATCCATGCAATGACAAGAATGGAAATGCTTGCGAAGCAATTCATTTTAGGAGGATGTAAAGATGTCAGACAAGACGACGACTATGCCGACGACTTACGATCCGAAGGCAGCCGAGCAGAAATGGTACGATTTCTGGCAGCAGGGTCAATTTTTTAAAGCGGGCCAGCGCCCGGAAGCGAAACCTTTCACCATCGTAATCCCGCCGCCAAACGTTACGGGGATGCTTCATATCGGGCATGCGCTCGATTTCACCCTTCAAGATATTATTATCCGCACGAAACGGATGCAAGGTTTTGACACGCTCTGGCTCCCGGGAACGGACCATGCGGGCATTGCGACTCAGACGAAGGTAGAGCAGAAGCTGCGCGAGCAAGGCCTCAGCCGCTATGATCTTGGCCGCGAGAAATTCCTGGAGCAGGTATGGGATTGGAAAGAGCTGTATGCGAACACGATTCGCGAGCAATGGGGTAAAATGGGACTGTCTCTGGACTACTCCCGCGAACGTTTTACATTGGATGAAGGTTTGTCCAAGGCGGTTCGCGAAGTGTTTGTCCGTCTTCATGAGAAAGGTCTTATCTACCGCGGCAAAAAAATCATTAACTGGGATCCGGCTGCGCGTACGGCTTTGTCCGATATCGAAGTAGAGCACAAGGAAATTAACGGCCATTTGTATCATCTCCAATATCCGCTCAAAGACGGCAGCGGCCATATTACCGTTGCAACTACCCGTCCGGAGACGATGCTTGGCGATACAGCCGTTGCCGTTCATCCGGAAGACGAGCGATACAAACATCTGATTGGCCAAATGATCGTATTGCCGGTTGTTGGCCGCGAAATTCCGATTATTGCCGATGACTACGTAGAGAAAGAGTTTGGATCCGGTGCCGTAAAAATTACGCCTGCCCATGATCCGAACGACTTCGAAGTTGGCCTTCGCCATGATCTCCCGCAAATCATCGTGATGGATGAGACGGGCACGATGAACGAACAAGCCGGTCCTTATCAAGGTCTTGACCGCGCAGACTGCCGCAAGCAGCTGGTGAAGGATCTGCAGGAGCAAGGCGTTTGCATACTCATTGAGGACCACGTCCACCAGGTTGGCCACAGCGAGCGCAGCGGCGCGGTTGTTGAGCCTTATTTGTCGACGCAATGGTTCGTTGCGATGAAACCTCTGGCTGAACGCGCAATCGAGGCGCAGAAATCCGGCAAAGGCGTAAACTTTGTGCCTGACCGCTTTGAGAAAATTTATTTGAACTGGATCGAAAACGTTCGCGACTGGTGTATTTCCCGCCAGCTATGGTGGGGCCACCGTATTCCGGCGTGGTATTGCGAATCTTGCGGCGAGATGCACGTTGCGCGCGAAGATATTACAGCTTGCGCGGCTTGCGGAAGCACGTCGCTGCGCCAGGACGAAGACGTACTGGATACCTGGTTCAGTTCAGGGCTATGGCCGTTCTCCACGCTCGGCTGGCCGGAAGAAACCGAAGACTTCAAACGCTACTACCCGACCGACGTATTGGTAACGGGTTATGATATCGTTTATTTCTGGGTTGCGCGCATGATCTTTACGGCGCTTGAATTCACGGATCAAATCCCGTTCAAGGACGTATTGATGCATGGTCTCGTACGCGACGCGGAAGGACGCAAAATGTCCAAGTCGCTTGGCAACGGCGTTGATCCGCTGGACGTTATCGAGAACTACGGCGCCGATGCGATGCGTTATATGATCTCGACAAGCAGCACGCCCGGACAGGATCTGCGTTTCCGGATCGAGAAGGTCGAGCAGGCCCGTAACTTTGCGAACAAGATCTGGAACGCTTCCCGTTTTGCACTCATGAACCTCGAAGGCTTCACCGCTTCCGATATTGATATCAAGAGCAACTTGGGTACGGCGGAGCGCTGGATTCTGCACCGCTTGAACGAAACGATTCGCGAAGCAACCCGTCTGATCGACAGTTATGAGTTCGGCGAAACCGGCCGTATTTTGTACAATTTCATTTGGGATGATCTGTGCGATTGGTACATCGAATTCGCGAAGCTGAATTTGTACGGTACAGACGAGCAGGCCAAACGCGCAACGCAGTCGGTACTGGCTTATGTGCTTGACCGCACGCAGCGTCTGATTCATCCGTTTATGCCTTATATCAGTGAAGAGATCTGGCAGCATCTGCCGCATGAAGGCGAGTCGATTACCGTTGCCGCTTGGCCGGTATACGACGAAGCGCTTGAAGCGCCGGAAGCGGTTAAAGAGATGGAGCTTCTCATGGACATTATTCGTGCGGTACGTAACGTTCGCGCGGAAGTGAACGTGCCGATGAGCAAAAAGGTTGAGCTTATGATCAAACCTTCCAGCGAAGCGGAAGCGGCTATTGTGAGCCGCAACGAGGAGTTTATCAGACGTTTCTGCGGAACTTCGTCGTTTGAGACCGGCCTTGAATTGGCCGCTCCGGACAAAGCGATGACGGCGATCGTAACGGGAGCCGAGCTGTACCTTCCGCTTGCGGGCCTGATTGATATTTCGCAAGAGATTGCTCGTCTTGAGAAAGAGTTTGCAACGCTTAACTCTGAAGTAGAGCGCGTGGAGAAAAAGCTTGGCAACGAAGGCTTTGTTGCGAAGGCGCCTGCGAAGGTCATTGAAGAAGAACGTGCGAAAATGGCGGATTACGCCGGTAAACGCGACAAAGTGCTTGCGCGGATCGAAGAGCTGCGCAGCTAATGATCTGATGGAAGAAGGACGTTTAAGATGAGCGAGAACGGTACTGAAATGGAACGAAGCGGCATGCTTCGTTCCTATACTGAAGCGGTCGATTGGATTAACGGACTTATTCCGTTTGGAATCCGCCCGGGTCTTGACCGTATTGAGCAACTGCTGGAGCGTTTGAATAATCCGCACCGCAGGCTCAAATTTATTCATATCGCAGGTACAAACGGCAAAGGTTCGACCTGCGCATACTTAACGAGCGTATTGCTCAAAAGCGGCTATGACGTAGGTACGTTTACTTCGCCTTATATTACGAAGTTCACAAACCGCTTCCAATATAACGGGCAGGATATCGACGAGGAGACCCTTCTCCGACTGTCCAATGAGCTTAAGCCGCATGTAGAAGCGATTGCGGAGACGGATTTCGGATCGCCAACGATGTTCGAGGTATCGACGGCTCTTGCGATTCTGTTCTACGCGACAGTGACTTATCCGGATTTCGTGGTTTGGGAGACAGGCCTTGGCGGAAGAATGGACGTTACGAATATCGTTACTCCTATTATTTCTGTCATCACGAATGTCGGACATGACCACATGGACCGCTTAGGCAATACGCTTGAAGCCGTAGCCGGGGAAAAGGCAGGCATCATTAAAGCCGGCGTTCCGGTCGTGAGCGCGGTTGCTCAGCCCGAAGTGGTTGAAGTTGTGAAACGGACGGCGGCGGAGAAAAAAAGCACGCTTTATTTGCTAGGCGAGCAGTTTAACGTGAACGAGCTGTCAAGCCGGGAAGATGAACAATCCTTCCGTTTTGAAGGCATGTTCCGAGCAATCGAACCGCTCACCATTACGTTAAACGGAGCGCATCAGAGGACCAATGCCGCGGTTGCGGTAATGGCGCTTGAGGTGCTGCGACAATACTACGCGTTGATCGTAGAAGACGAAGCGTTGGCGGAAGGCTTGCGCGAGGCTAAATGGCCGGGCCGCTTGGAAATGGTATCCCGCTCTCCCCGCATTCTAATCGACGGCGCGCATAATCCCGAAGGCGCTGAATCGCTTGTCCAGACGTTGCGCTCGACTTACAAGTATGATCGGCTTCATGTCATGATGGCGATGGTAGAGAATAAGAATCATCGGGATGTTCTAAAGCATATACTACCAATAGTGGATACGCTTATCGTGACCGAGCCTGATTTCCGCAGTAAATTGGATGCGGAACTTCTCGCCGATCTTGTCCGCGAAGTGAAAACAGCGGAGCATTCTTTTGAGCTTATCGTGGAGAAGGATTGGCGCGAAGGCCTCCGCAAATTGCAAGAAATGACCGGGGAAACAGACCTTGGGGTTGTGACTGGAACGCTTTATTTGATAGGTGACGTTCGCTCCCGCATATTGTACAACTCGGATTCTGAAAAAGGTTGGTGAACCGTCTTTGAATACGGCAGAACATGTTCATTTCATCGGAATCGGCGGTTACGGCATGAGCGCAATCGCCCGCGTTATGCTCGAAATGGGATATAAAATTACCGGTTCCGATGTAGCCCGTCAGGAATTGACGGAGAAGCTTGCGGCGAAAGGCGCGCAAATCTATATCGGCCATGAGGCGGAGCATGTCAAGGGAGCGGATCTTGTCGTTTATTCGACTGCTCTATCTAGGGACAATGTTGAGCGGGTAGCGGCGGAAGAGCTGAATATTCCGGTTCTGCACCGGGCTCAAATGCTTGCGCGGCTTATGAATGCCGGTAAAGGCGTAGCCGTAGCCGGGGCGCATGGGAAGACGACAACTTCCTCCATGATTGCACTCGTAATGGAGAAATGCGAAGCTGATCCAACTTATATTATCGGCGGCGAGATCGTCAATGTGGGAACGAATGCTAAAGCCGGCAAAGGCGAATATGTCGTTGCGGAAGCGGATGAAAGCGACGGTTCGTTTTTGCAATATCACCCAAGCATTGCTATTGTAACGAATATTGAGCCTGACCATCTGGAGAACTATGACGGTGATTTCAACAAGCTTAAGGCAGCTTATGTGAAATTCTTGACCCAGGTTAAATCGGACGGCAAGGCGATTGTATGCTCGGATGACGAGACGGTTACCGAACTCTTGCCTAAGCTTGACGCGGACACGGTTGCCAAGCTGATCACTTACGGCATCGACAGCGATGCCGAGTACAAGGCGGAGAACATCGTTCTCGGAGACCGCAAAGTTTCGTTTGTCATGTCGCATCGCGGAACTTCGCTTGGCACAATTGAATTGTCCGTTCCAGGACGCCATAACGTGTATAATGCCATGGCAACGGTTATTACCTGTCTTGAAGCGGGATTATCGTTCGACAAGATTGCCGCGGCTATTCATGAATTTATCGGCGCCAAACGCCGATTCCAGGTGCTTGGCGAAGTAAATGACATCTTAGTTATTGATGACTACGCGCATCATCCAACCGAGATTCAAGCTACCATTAGCGCGGCGAAAGCGACGGGCAAACGGATTATTGCCGTATTCCAGCCGCAGCGTTATACGCGTACGTTTTTCCTGCTGGAGCAGTTCAGCCGGGCATTCCCGGAAGCAGATGAGGTAATCATTACCGACATCTACTCTCCTGCCGGCGAACAGCAGATTGAAGGCGTCCATTCCCGGAAGCTGGTCGACATGATTAAGACAAACAGCAATGCCAATACGTTCTATATCCCAACGAAAGAAGAGGTACTGGAACATTTGACCGATAAGGTTGTTCCTGGCGATCTCGTCATTACGATGGGTGCAGGCGACATTTGGAAAACAGCGGATGCGCTTGCGAAGACGTTAAAAGCAAAAGCTTAAATAAAGATGGCGAAGAACGCCCTGAGTGCCTCATACGAGGTCATTCAGGGCGTTTTTTGTATCGGTTTACTAGGCAAATCTATCATAATTCTCTATCGAATCTCATAGAGTAGAGTGAGATGAATGGGACAAGGAGAGAATGACATGAACAAGAATAACCGCATTACTTACCGATTTGACCGTGCCGGCCAGACGATTGATGATAACAGCCGTAAAGAAAATAACGCCAAGCCTCAGACAGTCCCTGTGCGGGATCCAGGCAAGCCTTCAAATATTGTTCCTTTGTACTCCTCTACCGAATATGAACAAGCGGCAAGTCCGTTCAGCCCTTGGATGAGTCCGTTTCAGGAGGATGTAAGCGCGCTGGAGGATTTGATCAGAGAGACGGAAGAGAAGCCTAAGGCCGTACCTGCGCCGGCACCGACATCGGAAAGAAAGCAATCTGAAATCCCGCAGCCACCGATTCCGCAGCCAGAAGAGGCGCAGCAGTCCGCTGAGTGGCATCCCCGCAAACGGGTTCACGCCGAAGTAATGCAGGGCAATGCCGTAAAGCCGCAGCCAGAGGCGATCTCGAAAGCCCCTGTTCAGCCGGAGAAGCCTATTGCTGCCCAACAGCGCGCGGTTGATGCTTCGAGTGAAGAGCAGCATTTCCCCGAGGTAGAACTGGAGACAGATTCAGCCAAACGCTGGTCGGGTCCTGTTCATAAATATTCCGCCCCGCCATCCTGGATTAAAGTGTTCCTATCGGTAGCCGGAGCTTTAGCAACGGGGGCTCTATTTGGTTATCTACTGCTCAACTTGTTCACTAACATGCCGGATCAAACGAAAGGCACCAATGATAATCCTGCAAATCCAGTGAACGGTACTGTATCAAATAATCCAACCGCTTCGCCTGCTAATGGGAAAACCAATACTAACAAGGGCACGAACGTTGCTCCAACAGCCGGACAGGTGAAGCTGGACATTCCGGCTCAGACGTACCAATTGTTGCAATATGGCGTATTCAGCAACGCGGAAGGCAGTGATGCGGCAATCAAGGAGTTAACGGATAAGGGGCTTGCGGCGGCAGGATTGAAGACAGCGGATGATTACCGCGTGTATGCAGGAATGGCGATTGATCGGGGCAAGGCGATGACGCTCAGCAATGATCTAGGCGAAGATGTGCCTGTCTATATTAAGCAAGTTGATGTCGAGGTTCCCCAGCAATTCCCTTTTGCGGGCGATGCTAAGGCAGCAACTGCTTTCATGAATAATACGATCAGCCTGATCAGCATGCTGGATGAGTTGTCTTTGACCCAGTTGGAACAGACGGATCTGTCTCCGCTAAGTTCAGCGGCAGCCGATGCTTGGCAGGCTGAGCATCAGCAGTGGACCGCAAGCGTGAAAGCCATGCAGGCCGGCGTAACGGACGAGGCCGGAAAAGCATTTCTCATAAAATTAATTCAGTCTATGAATACGGCAGCCAAATCTCTTCAGGAATACGATAAAAAGCCGTCACAATCGCATTTGTGGGCGGTTCAGGATGCAGTAATGGAGGCGGTTGTCACGCAAAAAGAATGGTATGACGCAATCCGCGCATTGTAAACGAAATGGAACCTAAGTATAATAGGGGACAGGTGTCAATAAATGGCGAGAGGCGTTGAATAATGAAGAAAAACGGCTGGATTTTATTGCTTTTCCTCGTGCTTGGCTTATTGGCGGGCGCCCTGATTGCCCGATGGCTCGAGCCGGTATCCGGAATCTCTTTTTTGACCAAAACGATAGATACGACTTGGTCTCCTGCCGTTGATCTTTACGTACTCAGCCTTGATTTGAACGTACATGTTCAAATCAGTTTATTCAGCATTATTGGCGCATTAGCCGCAATCTGGCTATATCGTAAAATGTAAGACGTCTTATCGGGCGGAAATGAAGGAGCAAGTGGAACATTTGAGCAAGAATGTACAGGATAATCCGATTCGCCAGCTTGTGCTGGCATCGTCGTCACCGCGCCGGAAGGAACTGGTCGCATCTCTCGGCCTTTCCTTGCCGGTTTCTATTTTGTCTTCGGATGTAGGCGAGTCTGTGCCTTCCGAATGGACACCTGCTCATATCGTTGAGCAGCTTGCTTTGCGCAAAGCAAACGCAACCGCTTCGATTCTAGTGGAACGGCATGAAGAGCTGTTGTCTCTTGTTGTTGGCGCAGATACGATTGTTGTTGTTGACGGCCAAGTGCTGGGCAAGCCAAAGGATCATGAGGATGCTTTGCTAATGCTGCGCAGCCTGCAAGGGCGGGAACACGAGGTTTATACGGGAGTAGCTTGCGTTATTGCCCAGTCCGGCGAGGCGACAGTTGCGCACCGGATGACGAAAGTTTATATGAAGCCGATGTCTGACGAAGTTCTGAAGCGATATATTGCAACGGGTGAACCTCAAGATAAAGCCGGCGCGTACGGCATTCAGGGATTAGGCTCCACGATGGTCGAGAAGATCGAGGGCTGTTACTTTAACGTTGTTGGCCTGCCGGTATCGTTATTATCGGACATGCTTGCTCAATATGAGATTTACGTTTTCTAGCAATACCATTCATGAAGTGGCATTGATTTGGACATAACACCAAGTAATGCCATATTATCGTTTTTAAGCAAAGGCAGGGACGGACATGGAACAAGGCAATTTGTTGCGTAATGTCCCCCATGAAGAACGACCAAGAGAACGCATGATGCAATATGGGGCTGAAGCGCTTAGCCATACCGAATTGCTTGCGATCCTGCTGCGTACGGGTACGAAGCAGGAATCAGCTGTGCATTTGGCTGGTAAAATATTGAAAGAATGCGGAAGCTTGCGAAATTTGCTTGATATGAGCATGAGCGAGCTGACGGCTATAAAAGGCATCGGACCGGCCAAAGCGGTCCAATTGCGGGCTGGAATCGAACTTGGCCGCCGTATTGTACGAACCGGGCAAGGCGAAGTCGTGACGGTACGTAAACCGCAAGATGCTGCGAACTATGTGATGGAAGAGCTGCGCTACTTGAAAAAGGAGCACTTCGTCTGCCTGTTTCTGAATACGAAGAACCATATTATTGCCCGGGAAACATTATCGGTAGGTACGCTGAACGCTTCGCTTGTTCATCCGAGAGAAGTGTTTCGGGCAGCCGTCAAAGCCGGCAGTGCTTCAATTATTTGTGTACATAATCATCCGAGCGGCGATCCCATGCCAAGCCCGGAAGATATAACACTGACGAAGCGCCTTGTGGAAGCCGGTGAGCTGATGGGTATTGAAGTACTTGACCATCTGGTCATCGGGGATGGAAGGTTTATCAGTTTGAAGGAACATGGTTACATGTAATATAATAAGAAGGATTGTCGCAATTAGAAGGGAGCATTAACATGTTTGGTGGTTTTTCGAAAGATTTAGGAATTGATTTGGGTACTGCAAACACGCTCGTATTTGTAAAAGGTAAAGGGATTGTTGTAAGAGAGCCGTCTGTAGTAGCCCTGCGTACTGACACTAAAACGATTGAAGCGGTTGGCGAGCAAGCGAAAAAAATGATCGGCAGAACGCCTGGCAATATTCGCGCTGTACGTCCAATGAAAGACGGCGTTATCGCCGACTTTGAAACAACCGCAACAATGATTAAATATTTCATTCGTTCCGCACAAAAACAAAAATCGCTGTTTCCAAAACATCCGAACGTGATGGTATGCGTACCGTCCGGTATTACAGCGGTAGAAAAACGCGCCGTTGAAGATGCGGCGAAGCAAGCGGGCGCTCGTGAAGCCTATACGATTGAAGAGCCGTTTGCGGCAGCGATTGGCGCAGACCTTCCGGTTTGGGAGCCAACGGGCAGCATGGTAGTAGATATCGGCGGCGGTACGACGGAAGTTGCTGTTATTTCGCTTGGAGGTATTGTAACTAGCCGTTCGATTCGCGTAGCCGGTGACGAGATGGATGAAGCAATCATCCAATATATCAAACGTTTCTATAACCTGATGATTGGTGAAAGAACGGCTGAGCAGCTCAAGATGGAGATTGGTACGGCACTTCCGCTTGACGCTTCCGAATCGATTGAAATTCGCGGCCGCGACCTGGTAACAGGTTTGCCTAAGACTTTGCCGATTACATCGGAAGAGGTTACGGAAGCATTGATGGATACGGTTAATTCGATCGTTGATGCGGTGAAAATTACGCTTGAAAAATGCCCGCCTGAATTGTCGGCTGATATTATGGACCGCGGCATTGTTCTGACTGGCGGCGGCGCGTTGCTTCGCAACCTGGACAAGCTGCTGGCTCGCGAGACTGGCATGCCCGTTATTGTTGCGGACAATCCGCTTGACTGCGTAGCTATTGGTACAGGCCGTTCGCTTGACCATATTCATTTGTTCAAAAAAGGCGGATCTTCCCGCTCGAAACGATAATTTATAGAACCAGAGCGGAACTGGATATGGAACGGGCAGGTGATTAAAACTGTTTAAGCTGCTAAGAAATAAGCGGTTGTTTATGCTTATGATTGGGTTAATCCTGTTCATTGCGGTTATCGGTTTCTCGCTGAGCGACCGTAAGGAACTGACCTACCCCGAGAAGTTTCTCGGAGATTCTGTTGGATTCGCGCAGCAATGGTTCTACAAGCCCGCTGGAATAGTAGCGGGCTTCTTTGAGGACATTCGCGATCTTAAGACGCTGCATGAAGAGAATGAACAGCTGAGATTGACGGCCGCTGCTTATGCACGGGATAAAATTAATTATAATTTTATCCAGAAGGATAATGAGCGACTGCAGAAAGAGCTGGATTTCACGGAACGGCAGAAAAATATGAATAAATATAAGTATGTCATTGCTCAAGTCATTGCAATCGATAACGATCCTTACAATCATACGATGGTTATAAATCTAGGCTCCAAGGACGGTATTAAACCAAATATGGCCGTTACCACAATTGACGGGCTAGTTGGTCTGGTAAGCAACGTACGTCCTTACACGGCGACCGTAACCCCGATTACGGAGCTGGATGATACTTCGCCAACGTCCAATTCCATAGCGGCAACGGTTCTTGGCAGAGAAGACACGTCCTTTGGTATTGTCGGCAGTTACGACAAAGAAACCGATCGCCTGATTATGACGAAGATCGCCGAGAACGACAAAATGATCGTAGATGACACCGTCATTACGTCGGGTCTTGGCAACGTGTATCCGCGCGGTCTTGTTATCGGTACGGTAGAAACGAGACAGGTAGGCGATTTTGGCCTAACGCATACGGCTACGATTAAGATGGCTGCCAAATTCGATCATTTGACGGAAGTATTTGTCGTTAAGACTTCGAACTCGGGAGATGAAGAGTAATGGGCGATAGAGGCATTAACCGTCTCCTTCTCGTCATGCTGCTGCTCTTTATCGTAGAGGGCACCATTATGCCATGGCTGATTCCGGTAGAGCTGACGGGCCGAATCGTTCCTCATTTTTTGTTCGTGTTTGTTATGTTTGCTGCGTTATACAGCGGACGGCATCGGGCTTTGTTTTTTGGCATAAGCTTCGGCTTTTTGCAGGATATCGTCTATTTCGGACATCTAATGGGCGTTAACGCATTTGCTATGGGACTTATCGGATACTATACCGGGGTTCTTCTGGAACGTCGCCGCTGCACGCTATTGACGGCTTTATCGGTCATTGGCCTCGGCTGCATTTTATATGATACGATCGTATATTTCGTCAACATGGTGTTCCGGATTACGAACGAATCATATGCCTGGGCATTGATGGATCATATATTGCCAAGCTTATTCCTTCAGTTGGTATTTGCGCTCGCGGTGTACGTGCCTGCTAGACGTCTCTTTGAAAGCCATTTGAAGTTAAATCAGGAGACGGAAGAAGAATAATTTTATAGGCAGAAAGCAGGAATTTGCACACCGTGAAAAGAATGGATTACGTTGGGGAGGGGCAGACGTGACCGAGAAACAGCATATCATGATAAAAGGTGTCAAAGAAGGTCTCGTGTTCCTTCTCGACGATAAGTGCGAATTCGCAGTATTGCTTGACGAATTGCAGTACAAGCTGGAAAAAACGCATCAGCAACTGCTTACCGGCCCGCTGGTTCACGTACACGTGAAACTCGGGACAAGGCAGCTTGACGAGGATGATAAAGAGCGGATCAAATCGGTTATCCGCTCGCAAGGCAATTTGATGGTACAGTCGATCGACTCATCCGCAGCGGCGCAGGATGGTATCGCTACGCCGGCAGGCCCTCATGTCATTACAGGCATGGTTCGTTCCGGCCAAACGATTGAACATGACGGCGATCTGCTGCTTGCAGGCGACGTGAATCCAGGCGGTACTATCTTGTGCAGCGGTGATATCTATGTAATGGGCGCGCTGAGAGGTGTCGCCCATGCAGGCGTAAACGGCCGGACGGATGTCATCATAGCCGCATCGCTTATGCGGCCAACCCAGCTTCGAATTGCCGATATCATCAGCCGGCCGCCGGAGGAATGGATGTCCGGGGACGCGGCTATGGAGTTCGCTTATTTGTATGAGGGAAGCATGCAGATCGACAAGATGACGCAATTATTCCGTTTACGCAATAATCCGATTAAGGTATAAGGGGTGTTCAGGCATGGGAGAGGCGATTGTTGTAACATCGGGCAAAGGTGGAGTCGGTAAAACGACAACCTCGGCTAATTTAGGTACGGCACTTGCTTTGCTTGGTAAAAAGGTTTGTATGGTCGATACCGACATCGGATTGCGTAATTTGGATGTTGTAATGGGACTTGAGAATCGAATTATTTATGACCTTATTGATGTGGCAGAAGGACGTTGCCGCCTGAATCAGGCTTTGATTAAGGACAAGCGCTTTGATGAGCTCTACATGCTGCCTGCCGCCCAAACGAAGGATAAGCAGGACGTATCGCCGGAGCAAGTGAAGGATATGATTCTTGAACTTAAGAAAGACTTCGATTATGTGGTTATTGATTGCCCGGCAGGCATCGAGCATGGCTTCCGGAATGCCATTGCGGGCGCAGACCGCGCAATCGTCGTTACTACGCCGGAAAATGCCGCGGTACGCGATGCGGACCGCGTTATCGGGCTTCTTGAAAAAGAGCAAATTGCATCCAAAATTATTATTAACCGGATTCGCCAGAACATGGTGAAAAGCGGGGAAATGCTTGATATCGACGAAATCTGCCAGGTGCTTGCCGTTGATTTGTTAGGCATTGTGCCGGATGATGAGAAGGTTATCAAAGCGGCAAATTCCGGTGAACCAACCGTAATGGATCCTTCTTCGCGCGCGGCTATTGCTTACCGCAATATCGCCCGCAGAATTCTTGGCGATATGGTCCCTCTTATGCTGCTTGACGAGAAGGCTGGTGCCTTCAAACGCTTCCGTAAGTTTCTTGGAATAGGATGATTGCCTTGTGCTTAACAAGCTGAAAAAGATAGACTGGGGAATCGTTGCGATTCTGCTCTGCCTAATGGCCATTAGCACCATTCTGGTTAGAAGCGCGACGCATAATAACCCGGTTTATCACAACTATGATCTAAAAACAGTCGTCTATTACATCATCGGTTTTGTCATAGCGATAATGGCAACGGTTTTTGATTATCGCATTTTGCTGAAAAGCTGGTACATTTTATACGGTATTGGTGTAGCCCTGCTGATTGCGGTTTTTTTCTTCGGCGCAAACATTAATGGCGCGTCCGGCTGGTTCAAGCTGCCTGGTGGCTTCTTGTTTCAACCAGCCGAGATTATGAAAATTATCATTATTATCGGTATTGCTTACATTATGGGCAGGCGTCAAGGCGACAGGTTAACCTTTTCAGGGGATCTGCTTCCGATTGCCGCCTTTGCTTTTTTACCGTTCATGCTTGTTATGATCCAACCTGACCTAGGCAATGCGATTATTTATCTTGTCATCGTTCTGGGAATGCTTTGGATCGGCAATGTCAAGTACACGCATGTATTGGTCGGATTAACGACTGTTGTTGCGGGGATAGTACTGTTTGTCTCCTTGTTCACGATGTTTAACACGGAGATTGAGACTTATCTGAAGGATCACAATAAGGAACACTGGTATAAGCGTATCAACACGTTTCTTGATCCAAGCCAAGCTTCAAGCGATGACAAGCATCAATCGGAAAATGCAAAGATTGCGATCGGTTCCGGCGGTCTAAGCGGCGACGGCTACTTGAAGGGCGACATGATTAACGGGAAGTTTATTCCGTATCCGTATTCCGATTCGATCTTTGTTGTCATCGGGGAGGAATTTGGCTTCCAGGGTTCAGCGATTCTGTTGCTGCTGTACTTCCTACTGATATATAGGATGATTCTGATCGCCTTCCGATGTTATGACAATCGGGCTGCGTTTATCGTAATCGGGATCTCTTCGATGTACGTGTTCCAGATCTTCCAGAATATCGGGATGATGATTGGCCTCATGCCAATCACCGGGATTACGCTGCCGTTCATTAGTTACGGCGGTACGTCGTTGATGCTGAATATGCTGTGTATTGGCATTTTGTTTAGTATTAATGCCCACCAAGAGAAATACGAGCTGGCCGAGTAGGCCAGCTTTTTTTCGTTGTGTTCGTGGATTAATGGGGCAGGGCTGCGCATCAAATGTTCTTCCGATCGCCATTGCTCGGGGATTCCTGCGGAACAATTCCTAGCGGAATGGAATCCCCAGAGCAAAAGCGAACACTCCGTTTCTCCAGAATCATTTGATGCTCCGCCCTTGCCATTAACCTGCAACTCAAAAAGAGCTGAAGCTTCTCGCCCAGCTCGTATGGAAACCGCCAATGCCGAGCAGATTGAAACCTGCTCGGTTTTTTATGGCGTGCTGCGCATCAAATGTTCTTCCGATCGCCATTGCTCGGGGATTCCTTCGGAACTATTCCTAACGGAATGGAATCCCCAGAGCAAAAGCGAACGCTTAAAAACTTTCTGAAAGAAAGTTACTTCGTAAGCATAATCTTGCTTCTACAGAATCATTTGATGCTCCGCCCTTGCCATTAACCACAACTCAAAAAGAGCTGAAACTTTTCGCCCAGCTCGTAAGGAAACCGCCGCAATACCGAGCAGATTGAAACCTGCTCGTTTTTTTATGGCGTGCTGCGCATCAAATGTTCTTCCGATCGCCATTGCTCGGGGATTCCTTGGAACTATTCCTAACGGAATGACTTTGGATACGGTTTAATGGTCACCGTTCGGAGAATAGAGAACGAAGAGAGAGTATTTGACGGGTTATGAGTAATTACATTATTTACCATAAATAATGATATAGATCTATCACCACACTTCCACCATATCATACGATAAACAGTAGATTTTATTTTTATTTAGGAGTGATGTCAATGGGAGACACCGGATTAACCGGCCCAACAGGACTAACTGGTCTTACTGGAGCAACTGGCCCTCCAGGACTTCAAGGCCCGCAAGGTGAACGGGGGGTTCAGGGAGTTCAAGGTCCGCCAGGATCAGGATTCTTACCAGCTTATGGCACTATGTACAACTTCAATGTAGTAGCACCGTCAAGTGGAGACTATGTAATTCTCAATTCAATCGGTCCTAACAATGGAACGAACCCCAATTCTGTAGTTAATGGATTTACGGTAGATTCCGCGGGGATTTACATGTTAGCCTTTAACTGCAATTTTTCGATAAATACCGCTGTTATGCAGTCAGGAAGTATTGTATTAAGATACTCCATTAACAATGATACAACTATGAATCAAGGGCAAATATCTTTAACTGCAACCGCTTCTGGTTCAATCGAAAGTCTTCCAGCTGCAAGCAGTACTATCGCTTCTCTTAATGCAGGCGATACCGTAAAGATCTTTGTCATCTTAGTAAATAACATCACATACTCAACGTCTTCCTTCTCAATATTAAGGATCGCATAGACAAAATGTAATACGTTGCAATTATCTTTCAAGAGGCAGTTGAAGCTCCTCGCCCAGCTCTTAAAAAAACACAATTTAGCCGTGAAGATACAATCACGGCTATTTGTTTTCGGTCCCTTTAGGCTAAGCCGAAAAGGAGCAGCTCGAATGATTCTGGAAAAGCGTAGCGCTCGCCTTTGTTCTCCGGATTCCAACCTTAACGTAGATTCAAGGAATCCGGGAACAACAGCGATTGGAAGAACATTCGATTGTGGAATGATACAGCTCAGTCCAATTTCTGCTCGGTCCATTTTGGATTATGCCGCCCCTCGCATACTTGTGAGCTTGGCCACATAGTTATGTAGAAAGGAAATGTGGGCGAAGCTTTGGCGGCGCCAGCTTGTCTTGCGAGAGGGAGGCTATTCGATGAGTAAAAATGACGGGATCAGAGAGCGGAGGCAAGAAAAGATCAGACAGCTGCTGGAGCAACAGGAGAAGCAAAGCAAGCTGTGGCAGCAGCAGGAGCGCAAGCAGGAGAAGCAGGCAATGCCGGCAAAGAGCCGGCCCATGAAGGAGAAACAGGAACCGCAACCCTATGAGGAGCAATCGTATTTTCCGGTGCCTTATAACCTGGATCCGGGCAGCGGGGATGAGCTTGATCCGGAGAAATTGTGGAAAACCAATCCGCAGCCTTGGCTCGGCTGGGATTCTAAAGGCAACAAATCCAGACCCGGGAATTTTGCGCATCCGGAATATGGCACAGTGCATGACTACGATGACGGAGGCAACAACCGCAGACCCTTTTTGCGAAGCGAGTTGAAATGGAAAGCCGTCATTGCGGTTGTTCTGTTCGCCGCGATCTGGGGCGTTTTTCATAATGAGTCACCGCTTGCGCAAAAAGGACAAACTATCGTAAAAAACGCCTTAACCGACGAAATGGACTTTACGGCGGTGGCTACCTGGTACAAAGAGACGTTTGCCGGTGCCCCTTCGTTTATACCGATTTTTAACGATCATACAAAGGAAGCGGAATCGGCTAACGGTTCGGTTGAGCTACCAGTTGTATCCCCTCTTCCGGATGGCGCTATCGTACGTACTTTCGCGGAGCTGCTGAACGGGATCGAGCTGGCGGGCACGTCCAAAGAGGAAGTGTCGGCCATCGAGACGGGCAGGGTGCTGGTCGTATCGGAGGCGGAGAACGGGGGCGGCTATACCATCGTGATTGAGCATGCGAATAGCCGCTCTTCCGTTTATGCCAAGCTTGGTACCGTATCCGTGAAGCCCAATGACTGGGTGGAAGCGGGTGACGCGATAGGTACTTTACAAGAATCGACATCGGATGAACCAAGTCTGCTGCATTTTGCTATAAGGCAAAATAACCAGTACGTCGATCCCGTGGGCGTGATTCCGATTGATTAAATGGAAAGGCATCCGCTGGTCCGTTCATCCGCTCTTTGTTCTTATTATGATTGGTTCTGTCGCTACGGGTTATTTCGCAGAGCTCTTCACTCTATTTCTAATTGTCCTTGTGCATGAGATTGGACATGTTGTTGTCGCGAGGAGCTTTGATCTTACCGTCCGGGAGGTTAAGCTGCTGCCATTTGGCGGAGTTGCCGAGATCGAAGACGCGGGCAGCATTCCGGCAGGACAAGACGCATTGATTGCCATTGCAGGTCCGCTTCAGAACGTGTGGATGGGCCTTGCCGCATGGGGCTGCGGCCAGCTGGGTTTGTGGGATCCGGAATGGGCGGCATATGTATGGCAGGCTAATCTGATTATCGGATTGTTTAATCTTCTTCCTATTTACCCGCTGGACGGCGGCAAACTGATGCAATCAGCTTTCAGCTACGGATTCGCCTACTACCCGATGATGAAATGGACGTCCAGAATCAGCATCGTTTTGAGTGTCATAATGATTGGATACGCCGTCTATACGGCGTTCCTGCCCGGTGACGGACTGCAGCTTAACTTGCTTGTTGTCGGTTTATTTCTGTTTATGACCAATTGGACCTATTACCGGAACATTCCGTATTTATTTGTCCGCTTTCTCATGCATCGCGACCGCGTCGCTGTCAGATCTATTGCCAAAGGCTCATTGGCAAGACCAATAATTGTAAATATGAAGCAACCAATTATTGCCGTCGTGCGTCTATTATGGCGTGAGCAATACCACCTGTTTTATTTAATGGAGCTGGAAGGCCGGATCGTTAAGGTCGTTCCTGAACAAGAGGTCGTGGACCGCTATTTATCGGAAAGAGATCCTAACCGCGCTGTCATCGAACTTTTCCGGTAGAGGTAAAATAGACCACTTTTTCGCTCAGGCAAGTTGGTGGTAGAATAGAGTAATGACAAAAGGTAAGGCGGTTGATGTTCGGGAATGAAGCGGATGTTAATGCACGGACACGGCGAGCTGCTGCAGACCGCCGTGCTGCTCGGCGAGCGGCTAATTGATTTTTTTATGGAACAGTCGGAAAGCAGCGGGATGGTAGGCAATGTGTACAAAGGACGGGTTGTCAATGTGCTTCCGGGCATGCAGGCCGCTTTTGTAGATATTGGCCTGGGGAAAAATGCGTTTCTATACATAGATGATCTCCTGCATCCGCATTTGGAGAAACAACCGGAGCAAAAGCCGTCCATTACGGAACTGGTTAAGCCCGGTCAAGAATTGGTTGTGCAAGTAATGAAGGAACCGATGGGAAGTAAAGGAGCGCGCGTGACCACGCATTTTACCCTTCCCGGGCGGTGGTTGGTATATATGCCGATCGCCGGATACGTCGGTGTTTCGAAGAAGATTATGGCCGAAAGCGAGCGTTCGCGTATTCGGATGATCGGCGAGCGGCTGCGGCAAGGCGAGGAAGGAATCATCATGCGTACCGCAGCGGAAGGCGAATGCCAAGAGTCGCTTGGAGCAGACGTTGAGCAGCTGCGCAAGCTTTGGACAGGCATCCAGGAGCGGTCGCTCACAGCCAAAGCTCCATCCGAGCTGCATCGCGAAGCGGGATTATTAAGGCGTGCCGTAAGAGATACGTTAACTGACGATATTGACGAGGTATGGCTTGATGATGCTTCCCGTTACGGCGAAGCTGCGGCCTTGCTGGAAGAAATGACTCCGCATCTGGTGGACAGGCTGAAGCTGTTTGATGCG
Source organism: Paenibacillus glycanilyticus (assembly GCF_030161375.1). Taxonomy (GTDB): domain Bacteria; phylum Bacillota; class Bacilli; order Paenibacillales; family Paenibacillaceae; genus Pristimantibacillus; species Pristimantibacillus glycanilyticus_B. Next base: position 107,671 of record NZ_BSSQ01000015.1, on the reverse strand, counting down.
AGACGGGAGAAAACCTCCTTATTTGACCGTTTCGGCGTAACCGAGCAGATTGACGCAGCTTTTCAATCCAGAATTCGCCTGGAGAGCGGCGGTTCTCTTGTCTGGGATGAGACGGAGGCGTTGACGGTAATTGATGTGAATACGGCCAAATATACGGGCGCAATCGATCTGGAAGACACGGTGTTCAACACGAATATGGAAGCAGCGGACGAGATTGCAAGGTTATTGCGCATACGCGATGTCGGCGGCATTATAATTATTGATTTTATTGATATGGAGAATGAATCCAACCGGGAGAAAGTGATGAACAGGCTGTCGGATTGGGCGAAAAGAGACCGGACCAAATGCACGGTGTTTGGCTGGACAAGGCTTGGCTTACTTGAATTAACAAGGCGGAAGGCTAGAGACAACGCAGCACGTCAGCTCAACGAACGCTGCCCTGCATGCGGTGGAACCGGAAAGAAATCTTCGGCTTTGCATGTCTAAGTTATAGTTGATTGATTAGGCGACGTGTGATAGAATGTTCTAGTATGTCTCATCCTACATGTTTGTGGACATGCATGAACCGCTCCAATCGGGTATAAGAGCAACAGCTTTTTGCTGCTGCCACCTAGATTAGGCGAGTCTTCGACAATAAGGAGGTGCAACTCATGTTCGCAATTATTGAAACTGGCGGCAAGCAATACAAAGTTCAAGAGGGCGATGTAATCTACATCGAAAAACTGAACGTAAACGAAGGCGAAAGCGTAACGTTTGATCGTGTATTGGCAGTATCTAACGGCGAAGGTCTGGTAACTGGTACTCCAGTTGTTTCCGGCGCTACTGTTTCCGGTAAAATCGAGAAACAAGGTAAAGGCCAAAAGATCATCGTTTACAAATACAAAGCCAAAAAGAACTACCGCCGCAAGCAAGGTCATCGTCAACCGTTCACAAAAGTAACTATCGAGAAAATCCAAGCGTAAGAGGACTTTCTTATGATATCTGTTACGATCGAACGTAGAGCCACTGACAGACGGATTGTATCTTTTGCGATCTCCGGACACGCGAAGTATGCAGACCGCGGCAAGGATATTATCTGCGCCGGGGTGTCGGCCGTATCGGTCGGAACCGTCAATGCTATCGAGGCTTTGACGAAGGTGAAATTACCGGCTTCGATGAAGAATGGCTGGCTATCGTCAGACATTACAGAGCAGTCTGATAAAGAAACCGACGACAAAGTGCAGTTGTTGCTCGAATCGATGGTCGTTATGCTCGGCAATATCGCACAATCTTACGGCAAATTTGTCGTAATTCATGAACAACTTCTTTAACGAAGGAGGGAAACACCATGTTGAAATTAGATCTTCAGCTTTTCGCATCGAAGAAAGGTGTAGGTTCTACAAAGAACGGCCGCGACAGCCATTCGAAACGTCTTGGCGCTAAACGCGCTGACGGTCAAGTCGTATCCGCTGGCAGCATTTTGTTCCGCCAACGCGGTACAAAAATTCACCCGGGCACTAACGTGGGCATCGGTAAAGATGACACGCTGTTCGCACTGGTTGAAGGCGTTGTTAAGTTCGAACGTTTGGGACGCGATCGCAAAAAAGTGAGCGTGTACCCTGTTGATCTGGCTCCGGTAGCCGCAGCAGTAGAAGCTTAATAACAGCAAAGAGCCCCGGCCTGATGACAGGCCGGGGTTTTTGTTTGTTTAGACCTTCCAGCTGCCGTATTCGCGTGCTATACTGATTTAGCTAGAAACAAGCAGAAAGTGGGATCGAACACGATGGATCGCATTAGAGTGGCGAGACAGTCGGCGGCGGCTTCCGTTGTGCTGCCTTTTGCGGCTGTATTCATTTGGCCATCGCAGACGTGGCTGAATGCACTTTTTCTCCTATGGACGATAGCAGCTGCGGTATACTGGATGAAATCGGAGCGCAAAGAGCAAGAACTAAGAATGGCGCGGACGGTGCAGATGCTGCAAACGGCCGGCGTCAAGACATTAAATCATCACCGGCATGATTGGATGAATGATCTTCAGGTATTATTCGGATACATACGGATGAACAAGCTGGATAAAACCGTGGAATACGTGGAGAAAATAAGGGTTAGAATGACGGAAGAGAGTCAAATCGCAAAACTTGGCATACCTTCGCTGATTAGCTATATACAATCCTTCCGCACCTTAACCAATGCGTTGCAGCTTGAGGTGAAACTTGATGAAGGCATTCATCTGAATGAACTGGACGACAAGGGCCGGGATATAGCGGAAAACCTGATTAGCCTGATCAATGCCTACAGATTTTCGGTAAAGACGGGTTATGGCGATCCGGCAGTACTCACTTTGAGTCTCTCCCGCATAGAGGAGAAGCTGACGGTAGCGTTTTATTACGAGGGAGATTTAACCAGCGAGCAGCAGCTCGCGGATAAAATAAAACAGCAGTTGGAAGGCGCGTATCTGTTGCCGGTCGATGTGGAGCATCCGCAGCGGAAATTGGTATTGGAAGCGGATTGGCGCGCTTGAACGGGGGCAAAACAACATGTTTGTCGATAAAGCGAAAATATTTGTAAAAGGCGGCAACGGGGGCAACGGAATCGTGTCCTACCGCCGAGAGAAATACGTACCGGAAGGCGGACCAGCAGGCGGCGACGGCGGTAATGGCGGCGACGTTATTTTCCGTGTCGATGAAGGTCTCCGGACTTTGATGGACTTCCGTTACCAGAAGCATTTCAAAGGACCGGCAGGCGAACGCGGCAAAGTCAAATCGATGCATGGCGCAAGCGCGGATGATATGATCGTACGAATCCCTCCGGGCACCATTATCGTCAATGATGATACGCAAGAGATTATCGCCGACATGACGCGTCACGGGCAAGAGGTTGTTGTTGCGCGCGGCGGCCGCGGCGGTCGCGGCAACATAAGGTTCGCGACCATTAACAACCCGGCTCCGGATATTTGCGAGAACGGTGAAGAAGGCGAAGAGCGTTGGGTAACGCTGGAGCTTAAAGTTATGGCGGATGTTGGACTTGTTGGGTTTCCGAGCGTAGGCAAATCGACGCTGCTATCGGTTGTATCCGGTGCCAAGCCCAAGATTGGCGCGTACCACTTCACAACTATTACGCCGAACCTTGGCGTAGTGGATGTCGGCGACAGCCGCAGCTTTGTTATGGCGGACTTGCCGGGGCTGATTGAAGGCGCGCATGAAGGCATTGGACTTGGCCATGAGTTTTTGCGGCATGTTGAACGGACGAGAGTTATTGTCCATGTCGTGGATATGGCGGGAACAGAAGGACGCGATCCGTTCGAGGATTGGGTCAAAATTAACGAAGAGCTCGTGAAATATAACGAGAAGCTTTCGGAACGTCCGCAGATTATTGCGGCGAACAAGATGGATATGCCAGAGGCGGCTGACAATCTGGAATTGTTCAAGCAGCAGCTGGATGAAGTTCGCGGTGATCGCGAATACATGATTGTCCCGATCTCCTCGCTGACCAAACAAGGCGTGCAGGAGCTTCTGTACAAAGCAGCGGATACGCTGGACTCCGTGCCGGAGGAAGTCGCGCTTGAAGAAGTGAAAGACGTTGCGGAACGCAAAGTGTTCACGTTCGAGAAACGCGAAGACGACAGCTTCACCATCCACCGCGAAGACGAAATCTTTGTCGTGAAGGGCCTCAGAATCGAGAACTATCTGAAGCGCATGAACATGAACTCGTACGACGCTATTATGCGGTTTGCGCAATTGATGCGGAAGATGGGCGTTGATGCGGCGCTTCGCCGCGAAGGAGCTAGAGACGGAGATACGGTTCAAATCGCCGACTTCACCTTCGAGTTCTTTGAAGGCAGCGACTATAACGGTTAAGCTATATAATAGTAGACGAACAAGGACGGCCTTTCTATGGCCGTCTTTTTTCTTGTAAAGCCTCGCAGTTACCTATTGCCGCATTAGCTATCTTCCGATATAATGTCCATTATAGAAGAACAACTGTCTTTGTAGGGAGGACGAAATAGTGACGCATCGTTATTATGTCGTTCGTGAGGATATGCTCCCGGAAGCGATTGCCAAGACCATTCAAGTCAAAGAGATGCTAAACCGGGGCGAAGCGTCCACGGTGCATGAGGCGGTCGAGAAGGTTGGCCTCAGCCGAAGCGCTTTTTACAAGTATAAAGATGGCGTATACGGCCTTCAGGAGCTGGAACGTGAGCGGATCGTGACGATATCCATGGATTTGGAGCATCGATCCGGTGTATTATCTAAGGTATTGGGTCTTGTGGCAAGCCTTGAAGGCAATGTGCTGACAATGAATCAGAGCATTCCGCTTCAAGGATTCGCCAACGTGGTCATATCGGTAGATATTTCTCAGCTCAATGAAGAACTGACAACGCTTATTGAAGTGATTCGCAGCCAGCAAGGCGTGCGTAAAGCAGCCGTTATTGGACAAGGTTGATTAGATGGAGGGAATAATATGAAGCCAGTGAAGGTAGGTTTACTTGGTCTCGGTACAGTAGGGACTGGCGTAGTTCGCATTGTGGAAGGGCATCAGGAAGATTTGCAAAGCCAGGTCGGCTCATCGATCGTTATCGAGAAAATTCTCGTGCAAAATAAAAGCAAGTCGCGCAGCATTTCGATTGACGCAAGCAAGCTGACGGAGGATCCGTGGGAGATTATCGGCAATCCGGACATTGACGTAATCGTTGAGGTCATGGGCGGTATCGGTTCAACAAAAGAATATATTATGGAAGCTCTTTCCCGGGGCAAACATGTCGTAACGGCCAATAAGGATTTGATGGCGCTGCACGGTCCGGAAATTCTGGCAAAAGCGCAAGAGAATGGCTGCGACGTATTGTACGAGGCAAGCGTGGCCGGCGGCATTCCGATTATCCGCACCTTGGTGGAAGGGTTCTCCTCCGACCGCATTACCAAAATTATGGGTATTGTGAACGGGACAACGAATTACATCCTGTCTAAGATGAGCATGGAAGGCGCTTCTTATGATGCGGTATTGAAGGAAGCACAAGAACTTGGTTATGCCGAATCGGATCCGACTTCCGATGTGGAAGGCCTTGATGCTGCCCGTAAAATGACAATCCTCGCAACGCTTGGCTTCCGCGCAAAAGTTGCTCTTGAAGATGTGTCCGTGCAAGGGATGTCGAAAGTATCGAAAGAGGATATCCTGTACGCGAAACGTCTTGGTTACGAAGTGAAGCTGCTTGGCATTGCCGAGCGCCAAGATGACCAATTCAGCATCAGCGTTCAACCAACGATGGTGAAGCAATCGCATCCAATCGCATCCGTTAACGGTGTATATAATGCGGTTTATGTATATGGCGAAGCCGTAGGCGAGACGATGTTTTATGGTCCTGGCGCAGGTGAGCTGCCTACAGCTACTTCGATCGTATCCGACCTTGTTGCCGTTGTGAAAAACCTGAAGCTTGGCGTAAACGGCAAGCAAGGCGTATTGACTTACAAGGAGAAAAAGCTGAAGTCCGATGAGCAAATCTCCTCTAAATATTTCCTGCTCCTGCATGTGGATGACCGCGCAGGCGTGCTTGCTCAAATTACGCAAATTTTCGCCGAGTACGAAGTTAGCCTGGAATCGGTGCTGCAGCAGCCGAACCCCGTGAATCCGGACGCGGAAATTATCGTTATTACGCATGATGCGAATAAAGCCGCAATCAACAAAGTACTTGCGAGGTTTGAATCGCTGGACGTGATTCGCAAAGTGAAAAGCGTCTACCGCGTAGAAGGCTAAACAAGTCATCAAGATTGCAAGATTGCAAAAGCAGATAAAGGAGCTTTATCCGTCATGAATAATCGAGTAATTGTGAAAGTGCCAGCCAGCACGGCAAATTTAGGGCCGGGCTTTGATACGCTTGGCATGGCTCTTTCGTTATACGCATGGATCGAGATGTCGGCCGCGGAGAAGACAACATTTCGACTGTTCGGCGACAATATGCAAGGCATTCCTACCGATAAATCCAATTTGCTATATGAAGTAGCTCAACTTGTATTTGATGAAGCGGGAGTAAGCGTACCGGAACTGGAAGTGGCCATGTACAGCGATATCCCGCTAGCTAGAGGTCTCGGAAGCAGCGCAACGGCAATCGTTGGCGCGCTGGTAGCGGCAAACGCCCTTATCGGCGGCCCTTTGTCTGACGATAAGTTGTTCCAGCTCGCCACTAAGCTGGAGGGACATCCCGACAATGTTGGCGCATCCTTGTTCGGCGGTATCGTTGTATCCGCATGGGATGGGGAACGCGCAGATTACGTGAAGCTTACGCCACATGCGAAGCTGGAAACATTGGTTGCTATTCCGGCATTCCAGCTGTCGACCGAAAAAGCACGCCATGCGTTGCCTTCGCAAATCAGCATGGCTGACGCTGTATTTAATGTAGGGCGCAGTTCATTGCTTGTTGCGGCGCTTGCGAGCGGCGAGCTTGGATTAATCCGCCATGCCATGCGAGACCGGCTCCATCAGCCTTACCGGGCACCGCTGATCCCGGGCATGTCCACGATACTGGAGCATGCAACGGAATACGGTGCTCTCGGAGCGGCATTAAGCGGCGCGGGCCCAACCCTGATCGCGTTTGTGGAAGCAGGCAGCAAGAACGATTCGGGCTTGGAACCGTTCCTCCTCGGCACGTTGAAGCAGGAAGGGATTGCTGCGGAGACAATGCGGTTGAAGCCTTGCCTTGACGGTCCGGTTATTACTGTAGAGGATATAGCTAGCCCTGCCCAAGACCTCATGGACCGCATAAAAGGAGAAGTTGTACGATGAAGACCATTGCAGTATTGCCTGCCGGATCCGTCTCGGACGAAGCCGTCAAGCGATTATTTGCCATTGAAGGCGAAGAAATGAACTGGAAACATCACCGCTTGATCGCCGATGTATTTATGTCGACGGTTAACGGTATCAGTGATTATAGCGTTGTTCCAATCGAGAATACAATTGAAGGTTCCGTTAATCTGCACGTGGATTGGCTTGTGCACGAGGTGGACATGCCGATCCAGGCGGAATGGGTATATCCTTCCATTCAGAACCTGATCGGCCGAGCTTCTGAAGCAGCAGGAGAAGACGGCGGATTGGATTTCAGCAAGATCAAAAAAGTAATCAGCCATCCTGTCGCAATTGCCCAATGTCTTCAATTCCTGCGCAATGAGCTCCCGCATGCGGAGATCGAAACGGTTGGCAGCACGTCTGAAGGCGTCAAGATCGTGAAGGAAAATCCCGGACAAGGGTGGGCGGCAATCGGCACGATGACGGCAGCCGCCAATAACGAGCTGGACGTGCTTAGCCAAGGGATCACCGATCATGATAATAACTTCACCCGGTTCTTGCTCGTTGGCCCCGAGCCTTTTACGGCGCGCCAATCCGAAGCGCAGAAGACCAGCGTGTTGATTACGTTGCCGGAGGATTTCCCAGGTGCGCTTCATCAAGTGCTAGCGGCATTTGCTTGGCGCAAAATTAACTTGTCCAAAATCGAATCCCGCCCGACGAAGAAAAAGCTGGGCAATTATTATTTTTATATCGATATCGAGATGGCGCTTGACACGGTTCTTCTGCCGTCGGCGCTTGAAGAGATCGAAGCTCTTGGATGCCAGGTGCGTATACTCGGAACTTATCCAAGCTTTACTTATGAGCAGCTTAAGTAATGAAATAGAGAAGATAGCGGTGCCTTTGATGGCGCCGCTATTTTTTTTGCGTGAAGGTGGAGACACCAGCCTATGTTCTGCATAGGATGTAAGGATTGATAGCAGGCATTCGCCGTGCCGTTACACAAAGTACGTGACAGGAGGTTTTTGGCTAGTGAAAATCCATGTAGTAAAGAAAGGCGATACATTGTATTTCATTGCGCAGAAACATAATGTATCGATTGACGACATTTTAAAATTGAACCCTTCCATTACGAACCCGGATATGCTGGATGTCGGAATGAAGCTAAAAGTTCCATCAACTAGTGAAGCAGGCGGAGGAACAGGAGGGATGGACATTATGCATCAGCACGTAGTGAAGCAAGGGGATACGCTTTGGAAACTGTCGAAAGCTTGGGGAGTGCCTCTGGCAGACATGATTAAAGCAAACCCGCAGCTTAAAAACCCGAATGTGCTTTTGACCGGCGAAATTGTCAACATCCCTAAAACGGCTACTCCTACAGAGATGCAATCTGGCGGCGGAGTTACCGCACAAGGTACGGGCAACGCGCATCATCCGCTTCACCCGATGTCGCTTATGAACGGCGTACAAAATTGGGTAGGCAAAAAACCGACAGGCGTTATGCCGTCTGCTCAAACGCCGGCTCAAAAAATCCCGACGGCGCCAATTGCGCCTGCGGGGAAAACGCCAACCGCGCCAATCGTCACTCCAGTAGCGCCAGCTGCAAAAGAACCTGCGAAAAAAGCGCTGCCGGTTCAAAAATCGCCGGATAAAAAAGCGAAACACGCGGAAGAAGCGGCGAACGTGAAACCAAACATGAAACCTAATATGGAAGCGAACGTTCAGCCGAAAATGAAAGCGAATGTCGCTCCTATTATGCAATCCAATGCGGAACCGAATCTGCAACCTAGCGTTGATTTGTTCAAGCAATTCGGCGTTCCTGCCGTTGAGGCAGCTTCCCAGCATCACCATGGCGGTTACGGCAATAATATGGCGCCTATGGTATCTCCAATGCAAGTTGGACCTGGATTTGGCTACGGTTATGGCGGCTGGCCGGGATCCAATGTAAGCCCTGCAAATGAAGGACCGTGGTGCCCTCCTGGAACAATGCCAATCGCTGCTGGCCCTGGTTATGGTTATGGAATGGGCAACGTATCGCCTGCTGTATTTGGTTCGGAGAATGCTTCACCGGTTCTTGGCGCGGACAATGTTGCTCCAGCCGCGCTTGGCGACAATGCGCCGGCAAACGTAAGCCCGGCTGCGGTAAGCCCGGCAATGGGAGGATATGGATTCGTCTCTCCGGCGAGCGTAGGTCCGGAGTATGGCTATGGTTATGGTCCAACTGCCGTATCTCCAGCAGAAACAGGTTACGGCTATGGTCCATCGGCAGTGTCTCCGGCAAATGTCGGCCCAGATTTTGGCCATGGCTACGGCTACGGCCCAACTGCAGTATCCCCGGCAGAGATGGGTCCTGGCTATGGCTGGCCAGGAGCGGTATCCCCGGCAGAGATGGGTCCCGGCTATGGCTACGGCTGGCCAGGAGCGGTGTCGCCGGCAAGCTTTGGTCCAGACAATGTATCTCCGGCTGCTCTAGCGGACAATAATGCCGCTCCAACGTTTGTTAGTCCGGAGATGACAGGTCCTGCCGGCGGTTACGGCTACGGTCCTGGCTGGGTATCGCCTGCTGGCATGGGCCCAGACTACGGCTATGGTTACGGCCATCCGGGAATGGTATCCCCGGCAGAAATGGGTCCTGACTACGGTTACGGTTATGGGTATGGCCATCCGGGAATGGTGTCTCCAGAAGCAATGGGCCCTAATGTAGCGCCGATGGCTCTTGGTTCGAATGTCGGCCCGACGGCTCTTGGCTCGAATGTCGGCCCGACGGCTCTTGGCTCGAACGTAGGCCCGACCGCTCTTGGTTCTAATGCGGCGCCAATGGCGCTTGGCTCTAACGTATCGCCAGCCGGCTTTGCTCCAATGGGCTACGGCTATGGTTATGGCAATCCGGTTGCAGGAGCACAAGGTTTTACTCCTTATTCTTACTGGCCGGGTCAAACCGCAGGCGCGCAAGATGATCCATGCGGCTGCCATGGCGGCAAGCGTATCGAAGAAGAGCCAGTCGAAGCAGAGTTCGCAAGCAAAAAATCAAAACCGCGCAAAACGGCTAAAATCCGTTCAGTTGCTCCTAAGTCCAGAAAAGGAAACCGGAACAGCCAGCCTTGGATTAACCGTTAATGCCGATCCTAATCAGCCTCTTGCCTTTTTTCAGGCAGGAGGCTGAATGCTTTTTTATATACATACATATTTATGGAAGCATTGAGTTAAACTAGGTCAAAAAGAAAAACAAGGGGCCTTTATTATGTTGATGAAGTTTAGCTTATGGAAGCATTTGAAAAAAAGATTGCGAAGAAGCAGGCGGCCAATGTGGACGCTTGGCTCGTTCTTGATAGGTTTGACGGCGGTAGCAGTCACGGCTTATGGCACGCCCGTGTCGGCATCGGATGAAGCTCGCGCCGCTCAGGAACCGGGAGAAGGGAATCCAGGCTTGATCCGCATATTGCAAGAGCATGAAGAGCCGCTTGCGGTTCAATTGCACAAGCGATACATTTGCGGGGATGAAACCCAGCCCTTTGGCCAAATGACATCGGCGGAGGTCATCCGCATTCTGATGTCGCATCCTGAATGGACGGCAATGTTGTCTCAAGATGGACAAACGGTGCTATTGGAACAAAATATCGAGGATTTCTCCCAGTCTTGCAAAGGCAATGTATATATGGGATTGGACAAGCAGGGTTTTTTATCCTTATTTGAAGGAGCTCCCAAGAAGGAGAAGGTGGTAAAAACCTTTTTCCAGCTTGATGTCCGATACATGGAGAGCAGTCTGCCGCAAGATAAGGTAGATCGCCTTGCCGAAGGCATACAAATATCCGATATGGACGAATACAACAGCGTTTTGTCCACGTACAGCGATTTTGCGATGCCGGCTAATCAAAAAGTCATGAAACCGACTTATTAATCGGATGACGGAAACCTTCCGCTTGCTTCTTTGCGGGAGGTTTTTTCATGCCGAGGCTCCCAATCTCAAACGCGTGTTCTCATACGGACCAACTTTTGCTATAATGGACGGATAAGAAGCGGTAAAATACTGCCGCAAAGGAGTTGGCGGATTGCGCGTTCTTGGTATAGACCCCGGTATAGCGATTGCAGGGTTTGGATTTATTGATAAAGAAGGCCATAAGCTGAAGCCGGTGCAATATGGCTGCATTCAGACGGCTGCCCATACGCCTCAAGAAGAGAGGCTTGTACAGATTTATGATTCGGCTGTTGCCCTTATGGATAAGTATAAGCCGGATACCGTCGCGGTGGAGAAATTGTTCTTCAACCGCAACGTAACTACGGCGTTTGCCGTCGGGCAGGCTAGAGGGGTCATTATTCTGGCGGCTGCCCAACGGGGATTGCCGGTTGCGGAATATACGCCGCTTCAAGTGAAGCAGGCCGTTGTAGGTTATGGCAAAGCAGAGAAGCGCCAGGTACAGGAAATGGTCAAAATGTTTCTTAAGCTGTCGGCTATACCTAAGCCGGACGATGTGGCGGATGCGCTGGCAGTAGCGATCTGTCATGCCCATGCTTCAGGTATGACGCAAAAAATTAACGAGGTGCTTCGATGATTGATTTTTTACGCGGACTTATTTCCCATGTGGAATCGGAATACGTCGTCTTAGATGTGAGAGATGTCGGTTACCAAGTGTTTACGCCTAATCCTTACGCCTTTGCGGGCAAAGAGGAGACCGTCACTATTTATATTCATCATCATGTCCGCGAGGATGCGATTCTACTATACGGATTTGAAACCAGAGAAGAGCAGACCTTGTTCCGCAAGCTGCTTGAAGTATCCGGCATCGGACCAAGAGTAGCGCTCGGAATACTGGCCGGAGGGCGTCCCGATGCGGTAATCGGCGCAATCCAGCAGGAGAATATCGCGTTCCTGACTAGACTTCCGGGCATCGGCAAAAAGACCGCTCAGCGAATGATCCTTGATTTGAAGGATAAGCTGGCGGGTTTTGCCACGGATGCGGGACTGCTTGCAGCGGCGGGACTTGCGCCTCATCAGCCAATCTCTGCCGCAAGCGCGCAACTGGGCACCGGAACAGCATGGGAAGAAGCGCGAGAGGGGCTTTCTGCGCTTGGTTACACCGCTGCCGAGCTGGATAAGGCATGGAGCGTGCTGTCGCCATCGGTATCGGCAGAGGAAACGGTAGACTCATTAATGAAACGTGCCCTGCAGCAGCTGTTTAAAGGTTAATGGAAAAGGAGCTGAACAAGGGTGGATGACCGGATTATATCCGCTAACCTCATGATGGATGAGCAGGCCATGGAACTCAGTCTGCGTCCCCGGTATTTGGCTGAATATATCGGGCAATCCAAAGCGAAGGAAAATTTGAAGATTTATATAGATGCGGCCAAGATGCGGAAGGAAGCGCTTGACCACGTGTTGCTGTACGGACCTCCGGGACTTGGGAAAACAACGTTGTCCAACATTATTGCTAACGAACTTGGCGTCAATCTGCGCACAACATCGGGACCTGCCATTGAGCGTCCCGGCGATCTCGCGGCCCTGCTTACGAATCTGCAGGAAGGCGACGTGCTCTTTATTGACGAGATTCACCGCCTTCACCGTACGGTTGAAGAAGTATTATATCCGGCGATGGAGGATTTCGCGCTTGATATTATGATCGGCAAAGGTCCAAGTGCCCGTTCCGTCCGGTTGGACCTGCCGCCATTCACGCTGATTGGCGCAACGACAAGGGCGGGGCTATTGTCTGCTCCGCTGCGGGACCGGTTTGGCGTTATTAGCCGCTTGGAGTTTTATACGGTGGATGAACTGGCTTATATCGTATCCCGTTCTGCCGAAATTTTTGATATTGCCATTATCGGGCAAGCCGCGGAAGAGATTGCGATGCGCTCGAGAGGTACGCCGCGTATTGCGAACCGACTGCTCAAGCGGGTCCGCGATTATGCGCAAGTACGGGGCGACGGCATTATAACCCATGAGATTGCGCAATCCGCGCTTGAATTGCAGCAGGTTGACCCGGTTGGGCTCGATAGTATTGATCATAAAATGTTGCTCGCGATGATGACGACGTTTGCCGGCCGGCCGGTTGGTCTGGATACGATTGCGGCTTCGATCGGAGAAGAAAGCCAGACGATTGAAGATGTATACGAGCCTTATTTGATGCAGATCGGCTTCTTGCAACGGACGTCGCGCGGCCGAATTGCAACGGATCAAGCCTATCGTCATTTAGGAGTGCCGATACCAGAGAGGTGAGGCGTATGAGGAAGCAGCGGGAGAAGTTGTACGTCGTTTATGACGGCACCTGCAATCTGTGCATTGGGACAGTGACCAAGCTGAAGGAGCTCCGCTCGAACGCGGAGCTGATCTTTGTTCCGGCGCAATCGCTTAAGGAAGCGGGAGTTAAGGTGCCGGGCATTGAAAAGGTTGCCGAAACGGAGTTATACGAGAAGATGCACGTCGCAGACGAGAAAGGGCAGCTATACGCCGGTGCCGACGGCGTCGTCCGGATATTGCGAACGATAAACGGCTTCCGGCTGCTCGCAATGCTTTATCGGCTACCCGGCCTTAGCCGGGTTGGCGACTTGGTGTACCGCTATATTGCAAAACGAAGATATGACTGGTTTGGACGTACCGAACAAAGCTGTTCCGTAAATGGCTGCGCCTTGCCGCCGCAACATGAGAGGGGAAAGGGGAATCATTGATGAAATTTCAACGATGGTCGTTCAAGCGACTGACGCTGCTTACGATCGCCGGACTGTTGGTTGTCTCGACCTGGTGGGCCAAGCCTTCGCTTGGCGCCGTACCGAAGCTAGATACGATTCGTGTCGCCATCTATTTGCAATTGCCGGGGAAATATCAAGTAAATACGCCAGCAGCTACTTTTGCGTCTGCTGGAGGTTTGACCATAGGCATGAGCGATCCCGCGGGAACCGTACCGTGGTTGAATATCGGAGCAAATGAACAGTCTCGGGTTGCCAAAGACGATTACAAGGTTAGAGTCGTCGAGACGGAAAGCTTTGACACCGCCCTTGCCGTTTATAAACGGCTTCAGGCTCTGTCGGGCAGCGGTTTTATAACTTCTCTTAATAAAAAAGGCAGTACGGTTTATCAGGTAACGGAAGGTACATACGGCAATTCGGCGGATGCAACAACCGCTATGGCGAAATGGAGCTCGGACAGTACGCTTAGCAAGCTGATCGGCAGTGCAAAAGCCGCGATACAAGGTCCGTTCCACCTGGAAAGCGCATCAACGTACGCCTCCGAAGCCGAGGCGTTGAAAGCTTCCGAAGCATTCGGCGCTGCCGGTGTGGATGCTTTTGTAGGTGTCCGCAATTCGGGCGGCAGCGTGAAATATTCCGTCTTTGTCGGAGCGGCGGCGAGCTCGGCTGAGTTATCCGTGGTGAAGGCAGCTGCCGGCGCGGCGGGCAGCGGACTGAAGGAAGCGGATGACTCGGCTTATCTGCTCGAACGCAATGACCATACGTTAACCGGCAAAGCCGGCAGCCCCGTTAAGCTGTATGCTTTTCCAATTAATAATGCAAAGGTTCGGATTATGCCTGCCGGCGATAGCCCGATTAAACTGACGGAGCGCAGCGGCAGAACTTATCGAGGACAATTCGAGGTTAGTGAATTTAACGATAAGCTAGCGGTCGTCAACGAACTGCCTACCGAGCAATATTTATATTCCGTGGTTGGCGGGGAAATGATGGCGTCATGGCCGCTGGAAGCTTTGAAGGCGCAGGCGGTATCGGCACGAACCTATGCGCTTTATCAAGGCGCGGGTTTCCAGATTGCCAACGTTGTGGATAGCGTGAGCAGCCAGGAATATCAAGGTACCATTACGGAGAAGCCTTCAACGATTCAAGCGGTAGATGAGACCGCCGGTGAAGTTATGTTGTATAACGGCAAGCTGATCGAAGCATTATTCTCATCGAATGGCGGCGGTCAAACGGCCGATGCTTCAGAGATCTGGGGTAATTCCGTTGCTTACTTGAAGAGCGTATCGAGTCCAAGCGACAGTTCGTCGGAGAAAGGCTTGTACACCTGGTACCGGGTTGTGCTGCCAAATAATCAGACAGGTTATATCCGCGAGGATCTGCTCACCGATTCCGGCCAGACGAATGCAGCAGGCGTAAAACTGATGACCGTGAACACAGACGGTACGAAGGTTAGGAAAAACCCGAAAGTAGAAGATTCGCTCCCTCTAGTCGGACAAGTGAACCAAGGAACAGCGGTTGCCGTTCTTGACAAGGCCGTTGAGAATAACGCGATGTCTTGGGTGAAAGGACCGTTTACTTCTTCGGAGCTTATCGCAACGATGACAAAGCAAGCAAGCGTAACGGGACCAATAACATCTCTGCAGGCTGGATCGACGGGCCCATCCGGGCGTGTTACGCAATTGCTTGTCAACGGACAGCCTTACAAGGTAAAATATCCTGATGTGCTTCGTTCTGCGCTTGGCGGCTTGCCTAGTACGTTGTTCAAAGTGGATGAAACCGCGAAGGTAACGATGCTTGGAGCTGGCGGTTCCACCCGCACAAAGACTTCGTCCGCACAGCCGGTATACATGATTCAAGCCGGCGGGAAAGTTACGCAGGCAGACGGCAATGTCATGGTCATGAACGGAGATAACCATCTTCGCGCTACAACCAAAGATCCTTCATTCCGTTTCGTCGGGTCAGGAAACGGCCACGGAATCGGATTATCCCAATATGGAGCGCTTGGACTGGCACAGCAAGGGTATGACTACTCTTATATCTTGCAATACTACTATAAAGATGTAACCATCGCTAAGGAATGATTGATTCGATGAATGTAGATTTGTTTGATTTCGAATTGCCGGAGCATTTGATCGCCCAGACGCCTCTCGCAGAGCGCACGGCATCGAGACTATTGGCGCTTAACAAAGAGACCGGTGACATTGCGCACCGCACGTTTACCGATCTCGCTGATTATATGAATCCGGGAGATGTGCTTGTACTGAATAATACCCGCGTTCTTCCGGCGCGTCTGATGGGGATCAAGGGGGATACGGGCGCAAAGATTGAACTTCTTCTCCTGAAGCAACTGGAAGGAGACCGTTGGGAGGTGCTAGCGAAGCCGGCTAAGCGGATGAAGGTAGGCTCGGAGCTGTGGTTCGGCGATAACGGCCACGGTGAGCCGCTGCTCCGCGCTTTCGTTGAAGATGAAGGCGATATGGGCGCGAGAACGATTCGGTTCCAATATGAAGGCATATTCCAAGAGCTGCTTGACCGGCTTGGCGAGATGCCTTTGCCTCCGTATATCAAAGAGAGGCTGGAAGAGCGGGAGCGATACCAGACGGTCTATGCCAAACATGAAGGTTCGGCAGCTGCACCTACGGCAGGTCTCCATTTTACAACTGATTTTCTGCGGCAGCTGGAGGACAAAGGGGTTAAGATTGCATATGTAACCCTGCATGTCGGTCTTGGTACTTTCCGCCCGATGTCCGTAGACAAAGTCGAAGAGCATGAGATGCATTCGGAGTATTACGAACTGGACGAACATAATGCTTCAATAATAAATGAAGCCAAATCGTCTGGAGCTCGTATAATAGCTGTGGGCACGACTTCGTCAAGAACGCTTGAGACGGTTGCCGCAAGATTTGACGGCGGTCCGATCGAGGCCTGCAGCGGATGGACGGATATTTTTATTTTTCCGGGTTATAAATTCAAGCTGTTAGATGCCTTGCTGACAAACTTCCATTTGCCGAAGTCGACGCTTGTCATGCTGGTCAGCGCGTTAGCCGGACGGGATGCGATCATGAAGGCTTATCATGAAGCCGTTCGCGAACAATATCGCTTCTTCAGCTTTGGCGACGCCATGTTTATCTATTAGCCTATATTGAATTTGATACGAGCACGATAATTCCATAAAGACAGGAAGAATGAATAGTGGCTGTAAAATATGAATTAATTAAAGTTTGCAAACAGTCCGGCGCACGTCTTGGACGAGTTCACACCCCGCATGGCGTCATTGAGACCCCTACCTTTATGCCGGTTGGAACGCAAGCAACCGTGAAGACGATGAGTCCGGAAGAATTAAAAACAATGGATGCTCAAATTATTTTGAGCAATACGTATCACTTGTTCTTGCGCCCTGGCCATGAGATTGTCGGTAAAGCCGGCGGGCTCCATAAATTCATGAACTGGGACCGGCCGATTCTGACCGACAGCGGCGGCTTCCAAGTGTTCAGTCTTTCCGAGATGCGCAAGATTACGGAAGAAGGCGTCCAATTCCGTTCGCATCTGAACGGGGACAAGTTGTTTATCTCTCCCGAGAAAGCAATGGAAATTCAGAACGCGTTAGGGTCGGATATTATGATGGCCTTTGACGAGTGTCCGCCTTATCCGGCTGACTATGATTATGTGAAGCAATCGCTTGAACGGACAACCCGCTGGGCAGAACGTTGCCTCAATTCCCATGCCCGCAAACATGACCAAGGTTTGTTTGCGATCGTGCAGGGCGGCATGTACAAAGACCTTCGGATTCAAAGCGCGAAAGATTTGACTTCCATGGATTTCCCGGGGTATGCTATTGGTGGACTAAGCGTAGGCGAGCCTAAGCATTTGATGTACGATGTGCTCGATTATACTGTTCCGGAGTTGCCGGCTAACAAACCAAGATATTTGATGGGCGTAGGTTCGCCGGATGCCCTAATTGAAGGATCGATCCGCGGCATAGATATGTTTGACTGCGTATTACCGACGCGTATTGCCCGGAACGGGACAACGATGACAAGCCAAGGGCGCCTGGTTATCCGCAACGCGAAGTTTGCGGAAGACTTTGGACCGCTTGATCCGGAATGCTCTTGCTACACCTGCAAGAACTATTCGCGGGCTTACATCCGCCATTTGCTGAAGGCGGACGAGACTTTTGGCATTCGACTTACGACTTATCACAACCTGCATTTCCTATTAGAGCTCATGCGTGGGGTACGTCAGGCAATTATGGAAGACCGGCTTCTAGATTTCCGCGACGAGTTTTTCACACAGTATGGCCTGTTTAATAACGAGAAGGGCTTTTAAGCTTAGATTTTAGGGAAAGGGGGGAATTTCCATGATGACATATTTGGCAGCAGACTCAGCTGGCAGCACGAATATTTTTCAGATGATCTGGCCTTTCATTCTGATGTTTGCGGTCTTTTATTTCTTGCTTATCCGTCCGCAACAGAAGAAAACGAAACAGCGCAACTCTCTTCTTAGCCAACTGAAGAAGGGCGATAAAATTCAAACCATCGGCGGCCTGCAAGGCACGATCGTTGAATTGTCGGACGACGTTGTTGTTCTTCGCGTAAACGATACAACGAAGATGACGTTCGACCGCAGCGCAATCAGCTCCGTGCTGAACAGCGCTCCGGCAGCAACGGAATAATTCACGCATGCAAAGAAGCTGACTTTTATAGTCAGCTTCTTTTTCATTGACCTTGATGTATGTAGTATGTGCAGGAATGATACGCATTATTTCTTCAGATTGACGCCAATCATCCCGCCAAATGCTCCGGCGAGCACGGCGGCAAGCAACATCATGGCACTTTTGGCCGACAACCCGCTGTCCGCTGCAAGAAAGCCGATGGTCAATACCGTGATGCCGTAGATCAAACCAAGCAAAGCGCCTTGATACCAACCTTTAGCGCCTGAGCGTTTGCCCGATACAAAACCGCCTGCAAGAGCGGAGAAGCCGTGGACGGCAAGCGAATACTGAGGCAGGTTATTTTCCTTCATGCCGCTGAAGTAGAGCAGGAATGACAGCAACAAAGCCCCAATTGCCAGCCAAATAATCGAGAAGATGACACCTGCAATCAGCGGAGAACCGATACGAGGCGGCCGGACAATTGATTTGGTCGAATTCATGTTATCCCCCCTTGTACAAGACTATTAGTACACCTTATGGTCAAGCCAGGCGGAATAGACCAGCCGATTGGGACAGACTGGACGTTATTTGCATCTTTTTTGTATAATTTGCTTTATGTCTTATTTACGGAACTAGGAGTTGATCGTTTGGAGCATCTATACCATCCTGCACAGTGGCAAGTCGTTGCCGCTGTTGTTATTTTCTTGACCACGTACGCCATCATTATTACGGAGAAAATAAACCGTACGGTGATCGCTTTGTTTGGCGCAGTCATCATGATTGTGCTTGGCGTGCTGGATATGAATTTAGCTTTTTCCGAACATATTGAATGGGAAACCATCTTCTTATTAATCGGAATGATGATTCTGGTCGGCATAACGAATAAGACCGGCGTGTTCCAATATGCCGCAGTGAAAGCAGCGCAAGCCGCTAAGGGAGATCCGGTTAAGATTTTTATCATCTTATCGTTGTTGACGGGGATTGGTTCTGCTTTCCTGGACAATGTGACCACGGTGTTGCTTATTGTTCCGATCACCTTCTCCATTACGCGGATATTGAATATTACGCCGGTACCGTTTCTGTTTGCGGAGATCCTATCCAGCAATATCGGCGGCACGGCGACGTTAATTGGCGATCCGCCCAATATTATGATCGGTTCAGCTAATGATAACTTGACGTTTAATGATTTCCTCATTCATTTGGCACCGGTTATTCTCGTTATTCTGGCCGTTACGATTTTCTTGCTTGTATGGATTTACCGGAAGAAGCTCATTGTATCCGAGGAATCCAAGAAGCAGCTTATGGCGCTTAAAGCAGAGGATAATATCAAGGATCGTAAGCTGATGACCAAATCGCTTGTTATTTTATTGCTGACGATTGTTGGTTTTGTTCTGCATTCGGTCATTGATGTTGAAGCGGCCGTTATCGCGCTTGGCGGCGCTACGCTGCTCATGATGATCGGAGTGAAAAGGGAGGATGCGGAAGCGGCGTTTGATTTCGTGGAATGGGAAACGATCTTTTTCTTTATCGGATTGTTTATGCTCGTTGGCGGCTTGATTGAGACCAATATCATCTCGGATTTGGCCAATGTAACGTTGCAGTTGACTTCGGGAGACATGACGAAGACATCTATGCTTATTTTGTGGGTATCCGGCGTTGCGTCCGCCACAATTGATAACATCCCGTATGTCGCAACGATGATCCCTCTTATTCAAGATTTGGGCGTGCAGATGAATATTACAAATCCGAATGATCTCAATCCATTATGGTGGTCTTTATCGCTTGGCGCATGTCTTGGCGGCAACGGAACGCTCATTGGCGCATCGGCCAATGTCGTTGTAGCAGGGCTGGCCATGCGTGAAGGCAAAGGCTTCAGCTACATGGATTATTTGAAGATTGGTGCTCCGCTAACTTTGGTTGCCCTTGTGATCTCAACCATATATATCTATTTTATTATACTTCCATAGGTTATTTACCCATAATTCGTTACTTCTCGAATCGCATGATGTGTGAGGCCGAAGGTCAGAATAGCTGTACGGGCTGTTCAGATGGCAGGCATGACAAAATCGAGGAGGCGGTTAGGATGGAATATTGGAGTGTGCTGCTCCGAACCGTATTCATTTACTTCGTCGTATTTCTGATCATGCGTTCTATGGGTAAAAGGGAAATAGGCAAGTTATCCGTATTTGATCTAGTCATCTCCGTCATGATTGCAGAGATTGCGGTTATTGTCATTGAAGATGTTGACCGGTCCATGTGGGAAGGCATCTTGCCGATGGTGGTTCTATTGCTGATCCAGATCGGAATTGCCTTTATTGCCCTGAAAAACCGCAAACTCAGATTATGGTTTGACGGAAAACCAAGCTTCATTATTGCCAAAGGAAAACTGAACCGGGATGTGATGCGCAAGCAGCGCTATAACCTGGATGATCTTCTGCTTCAATTAAGGGAGAACAAAATTTCTAATGTTGCCGACGTCGAGTTTGCCATCTTGGAGACGACCGGCAAATTATCGGTTATTGAGAAGGACGATATAGACGGAAGACAAGAGGAACCAAAGGCAAATACAGAGAAAGATACAGCCCCAATAGTTAAACCTGAAGTAAAGACCCCGGCGCAATTCCGGTTCGAGATGTTGCCCATTCCGCTTATTATGGACGGCAAGGTGCAAGATGAGAATTTGGCGAAGCTGGACAAAACGAGATTTTGGTTGAAAAATGTGCTGCAGGAGCAAGGTGTGTTTGATTCTAAGGAAGTGTTTCTGTGCACGATTGACCATAAAGGAAAGTTGTTTATCGATTCCGACAAAAAGCCGCGCTTCTAGCCGCAATCCCTCCTGAAGGCAGGTCGAGGAGGGATTGTCGGCAAGAAGCCGGCTTTTTTTATTTGAACCATTGCCCGAGCAGTGGGATTCTCGCCATATCGTACCGGTCAATAATCTTCATAATAACCATTAGAACCAGATAGATGATCATACTGATGAAGCAAGCGAGAATCAGATTGATCCATTCCAACGTTAACGGCTTTGTATTCATAATCCAGCTTGCCGCAGCCCCCATAATCAGCATGGCTGCTCCAACCTTTACGAAATCCATCACTTGCATATGAAAGCCTATAAAACGCAATACGCTAATACCGTGCAGAATGGTTACGAGTACAATGTTGACATTGATTGCAATTAACGCGCCGTAGATGCCAAGCTCGGGCTTGGAAGCGAGCATAGTGATGAGCATGAGCTTGACTGCCGCCCCGATGAACGTATTCATAAGCGCCGTACCGGGCTTGTTTAGCGCTTGAAGCGCCGCTTGCAAAGGCGCTTGAAGGTACACGAAAATCCCAACCGGTGCCATTAACTTCAGCATGGGCGCAATATCGGCGTGGTTGTACATGATTCGGCAGATCGGTTCGGCAAATAGCCACATCACGACGACAAACGGGGCGCCGGCGACTAGCGCAAGCCGCATCGACTGATGCATTCTTTTATGAATGGTCGCTTTATCGCCTCTTGCCGCGGCTTCGGATAAGGAGGGCACGAGAGAAGAAGCAAGCGAGAACGTTAAAGCGGTAGGAAGCAGCAGCAACGGAATAATCATGCCCTGCAGGGAACCGTATAAAGCGGTTGCCGTGCCTGTGGCGATGCCTGCTGCCGCAAGACTTCTAGCGGTAAGAATGGATTCCAGCAAATAAGACAAGGATCCGACCATTCGGCTGCCTGTAACCGGGATCGACAGGTCAAGCAAACGGCGAAGCACGGTTATGTTTTTCTCATCGGGCGAATCGTTGTGCTCATTGGCGTGCTTTAATTTGGTCCGCTCTTTAATATAAGTCCACAGCAGAACAGCTAAAGCGCCAACTTCACCAACAACTACGCCAAGCATTGCGCCTGCTGCCGCCCATTCTATCCCTCTTGGAAGCAACATGGAGGCAAACGTAAGCGACCCGATAATCCGGATCACCGTTTCAACAATTTGAGAAGTGGCGGAAGGGATCATATTTTGTTTGCCTTGGAAATATCCCCGGTAGACGGATGAAATGCCGATTATGAGCATAAGAGGCGTCATCACAAGAAAACTTTGATAAACCCTCGGATCGGTCAACACATGTTTAGTTATCCATTCGGCTAATAAGAGAAGAGCGGCGGTCATTATGACGGCTAGCACAATCGTTAATGCCATTGCGGTCCGGAAAATCTGTTTGACCCGCGACGAGTCGCCGCGAGATACCGCCTCTGCCGTCCATTTGGTAATCGCGAGCGGAATGCCCCCCGTAATAACCGTCAGCATCACGGTCAGGAACGGGTAGCTAAGCTGATACAGCCCAACGCCTTCCGCTCCGATAATCCGCGGGAGAGCAATACGCGGTACAAAACCGAGCAACCGGTTGATGATGCCGGCGGCCAACAGAATCATAGCCCCTTTTATAAATGTTTGCTTCGTCATTTGTCGCCCTCATCTCTTCAATAATCCCGCCTTCATAACCCCAAAAGACAGGAGACAGGCTTTCCGTACATCTTTATGCGCGGCATGTCCGAATCATGAGTCATTCCCTCCCGGTCATCCAAATTTATCAATTCCAAAGGTTCAGCAGGAAAAGCAACAATCAGTAGCGAATAGATAAAAGGATTGTTATCAGCATGTGGGACATTTGCAAGGCCAGGAGGAGGAGAAAGCCGTGGGAGATGAGGATTTGAACGGCGTGATCGAGCAGCTGTGCAACAGCAAAGCGGAAGAATTTCATCTCATCGGATATGAACATGTTACGGGGAAAGAAATTTGGGAATGCGTAAGCGAGAAGTATAAAAAAACCGGTCAGCCGGAGCTTCATCAAATCGTAAACGATATCTTGTCCTTAAAAGTGACAAAATTTATGAATTTTATGACGCTGAACGCTTTTCGGGGAAACCATTTCTAATGGAAGGGTTTTCTTTTTTTTGCGCGGAGTTTTACACGCAAGTACAACCTAAGTATAATAGGAATATTGAGATCTTAAGGGGGACTATGTACGTATGAACTGGAAGAGATTAACTGCCTTCCTTGCGGTCGTTGTCATCATGTTTGGCGCCATCGCTTGGACGAGCCCGGATCTGGTCAAAGGTATCCGGCTAGGTCTTGACTTGAAGGGCGGATTCGAGGTATTATATGAAGCTTCTCCGCTTGAAGGCGGCGAGAAGGTAACGCCTGAATCGCTCAAGGAAACGGCTCACAGTCTGGAACAACGGATTGACTCCACGGGAACGACTGAGCCTGAAATTACGCGCGAAGGCAATAATCGGATCCGCGTAAAAATTCCTGGCGTGCAGGATGAAACGGCAATCAGAGAAATGCTGAAAAAGCCGGTCAATCTGACCTTCCGCGGTCCGGACGGAACTGTAGAGCTTCAAGGCAATGACTTCGTACAAAATGGTGCAAAGGTTGAATTCGACCAATTGGGTAAACCAATGATCACCATTAAATTGAAAGACGCAAAGAAATTCGAAGATGTTACAACTAAGCTGACTGGCAAAACGTTATCTATTTACCTCGATGACGAACTGCTGTCCAGCCCTTCGGTCAACTATCCGATTACGGGCGGTTCGGCACAAATCTCAGGCAATTATACGCTGGATGAAGCCAATAACCTGAAAGATACGATCAACCTTGGCGCATTGCCGCTGAAGCTGACGGAAATTTATACGCAAAGCGTAGGCGCCAAACTTGGCCAGAAGTCGCTTGAAGATACTGTAGGTGCTGGCGTGATCGGTACGGTCATTATTTTGATCTTGCTGATTATCATGTTCCGGGTTCCCGGATTTGTTGCGGGAATTACCGTTATCACTTATACTTGGTTGCTTGTTGTCGTATTTGAGCTGATGGATGCGACGCTAACGCTTCCGGGTATCGCGGCCTTTGTGCTTGGTATAGGCATGGCGGTTGACGCCAACATCATTATGTATGAGCGGATCAAAGAAGAGATTCGCAGCGGCAAGAGCTTGCTGTCCTCTCTGAAGGCAGGTTCGAAGAACTCGTTCCGTACCATTATGGACGCGAACGTAACGAATATTATTTCTTGTGCTGTCTTGTACTTTATCGGCAATGGCGCGATCCGGGGCTTTGCTTTGACGATGATCTTCAGTATTCTCGTCAGTATCGTGACCAACATCTTCTTGGCACGTCTGCTGATTCACTTGCTGATCCGCAGTAACCTCTTTACTAAACCTGGCTACTACGGCGTGAAGGAGGCAGAAATCCGTGCTCTATAATACGAAGGTTCGGTTCGATTTCATTAAACACCGCAACAAGTTTTTCATGTTCTCAGCGATTTTGACGCTAGTCGGTATTTTGATGGTCAGCATCTTCCATATGAACTTCGGGGTTGACTTCAAGGCCGGTACGAATATGGATATTCTCGTAGGCAAGAAGATTACCCAGGCAGAAGCCAAAGATATTCTTGCAGGACAAGGCTATACGGATGTTACGCCTACCGTTGGCGGGACGAACGGTGACCGCGTTTCGGCTCGTTTCGACGATGTTCTTGAACAGCCGAAGGTACAAGCCATTGAGGATGCTTTCAAAGCGAAATACGGCGATAACGTATCCTCCGAGGTTAACGTCGTATCTCCGGATATGGCGCAGGAGTTGGGTGTAAAAGCGATCTATGCGGTAATTATCGCGAGCGTTGCGATCATGCTCTATGTTATGATCCGTTTTGAGTGGCGTATGGCATTGGCAGCTAACATTGCGATTTTGTATGATGCCTTTGTTGTTATCACCATGTTCTCGATCTTCCGTCTGCAGGTTGACCTTCCGTTTATCGCGGCGGTACTGACGACAATCGGTTACTCGATTAACGATAAGATTGTTATCTTTGACCGGATTCGCGAGAATCTCCGCTTTGCCAAAACGAAAAACGCCGATCAAATTGGCGATCTTGTGAACCAAAGCTTGTGGCAGACGATGGCGCGTAATATTTACACGGTACTTGCCGTTCTCATTATCGCAACCTGTCTATTCATCTTCGGCAGCGAATCGATTAAGCTGTTCGCTCTCGCTAAGATGATTGGTCTGGCCAGCGGCGCGTACTCTTCGATCTGTATCGCGGCACCGCTGTGGATGGTTATGAAAAGCAAGCAAAAGCCGTCTACAAAAGCAGCAGCTAAAAAAGCAGTATAAGTTAGGCAGAGACAGAATCTAATTTATTTGGAGGCATAGATGTCAACCGAACAACGATTTGCGGAGGCAAAGCCCGCCGTTCAGGCAGGCTTATGGGGAACTGCGGCGCTGGCGTTGTTTAAAGGCATAGTAGGCGGACTGGCGGGCAGCAAATCGTTGCTCGCCGATGCCTTCCGTACGGCGGCAGAATGTGCCGCCGCTTTTGCTTTGTCTTCGACTAAACAGAGTGGGCAGCAACGCGCGGAAGCCCTGACGAATGTTTTCCTTGCCGTATTTTTTCTTATTACCAGTCTGGAGATCGGGATTTCGGCGATTCGTTCAATCGCGGAAGGCGTGGATCAGCCGCCGCATTGGAGCGCTCTCGTAGCAGTTCTTGTTTGTCTCCTTGCGAAGGAGCTGTTCTTCTCCAACAAGGAGAGAGGTTCAAGCTTATATTGCTCGCTGGCGGCGCTTGTTGGCACCGGAGGAGCTTTGCTTGGCAAAGCGGCAGCGTTGCCGGCTCTTTATTATTTGGATCCTGCCGCTGCTATTGTCATTGCCGTTATTGTCATGGTAAGCGGATATCGTACGATTTCGGGTTTTGTTCGCAAAGATGCGCGAAAGGATTCTCCAAACGAGGATACTGAAGTTCTGATGCAGCTGATTCAGCGCGTAGAAGGAGTTATCACCGTAGAATCCATTACAGCGAAAGAACAGGGCCATTATGTCGTAGCTCATATTGTCATTAGCGTAAACCCGCGTATATCGGTATTGGAAGGCCATGAAATTGCGAAGCGGGTCAAGCAGCTGCTGCTGACGAGGTTCGGTCACGTAACAGACGTAACCATCCATGTAGAGCCTTATGATCCTGGTTATCCGTACAAGTCGAATCATGATCCGAATCAGGAGCATATGCCAACGCTTCTGCAATAGAATGGAAAGGGGTTGAACATCGGTGTGATCAAAGCAAAAACACGCTGGAATTTGGCGCCTTGGAGCAAAGAAGATGAACAGTCGGCAGAGCAGTTATCAAAGAGTTTAAGTATTCCTCCCCTTGTTGCCAAGCTGCTTGTACAGCGAGGTTACAGGGAGCAGGAGGCGGCTGAAACTTTTCTGCGCGGTGGCGAAGACCGATTGCATGATCCCTATTTATTGAAAGGAATGAAGGAAGCCGTTGCCCGGATTCAGAAGGCGGCAGAGGAGAATGAATTCATTCGGATTTATGGGGATTACGATGCGGACGGCGTGTCCAGCACGTCATTGCTCGTACATGTATTTCGCGAGTTAGGCTATTCCTTTGATTATTATATTCCGCATCGCGCTTTGGAGGGCTACGGCTTAAACAACGGTGCGATCGATTTGGCTGCCGCCGATGGCGTTCGTCTCATCGTAACGGTGGACACGGGCATCAGCGCATATGAGCAAGTGGAATATGCGAAGCAGCTTGGCATCGATATTGTCGTTACTGACCATCATGAGCCGCCTGAGCAGATTCCGGATGCGGTTGCCGTTGTAAATCCCAAACGCGAAGATTGTCCTTACCCGTTCAAAGGGTTAGCCGGCGTTGGCGTTGCTTTCAAGCTGGCTACAGCTCTGATGGGGCGCCCGCCAATGGAATGGACCGATATCGTATGCCTTGGGACGATTGCCGACATTATGCCGCTGACGGACGAGAACCGGGTGCTTGTCAGGGCAGGGCTTGCAAGGCTTAGCAATACCGATAATACCGGTTTCCGTGCATTGTCGGAAGCATGCGGCATCGAGCTTAATGATGTAACTTCCACCACGGTTGCCTTTGGCATGGCGCCGCGCATTAATGCGGCAGGCCGGCTTGATCACGCGAAACGCGCGGTTGAGCTGCTCACGACCGGAGATTATGACGAGGCGATTCGTGCCGCGTCTTCGTTAGACGTGCTAAATAAGGAAAGACAGCGGATTGTAGACGGAATCGTGAAGGAAGCGGATTTGCAGTGGCAGGGGAAAAGAGAAGCCGCTCAAGCTGCCGCAAGCGAGGAGGCTGCCGTTATCGTCTTGGCGGGTGAAGGCTGGAACGTTGGGGTAATTGGCATCGTTGCTTCTAAGATTCTGGAGCGTTATTATAAGCCGGTTATCATCCTTGGCATTGATCCGGAGAGCGGAATGTGCAAAGGCTCGGCGAGATCCATTGATGGTTATGATTTGCATGCGGCATTAACGGCATGCGATGAACTTCTCGACCATTATGGCGGCCATCAGGCAGCTGCCGGCATGAGTTTGCACCGGGACAATCTGCAAGCTTTTGAAGTGAAGCTTGGAGAGCTGGCTATGGAATGGTTGACGGAGCAGGACTGGATTCCGAAGACGGCTATCGATCTTGTATGCTCTATTGAGGATGCAAGCGTGGGCACGATTGGACAGCTTGCGCTGCTCGAGCCGTTTGGGGCAGGTAACCCGTCGCCTAGACTTCTTCTGCAGTCTGCGGAGTTATCGGACTATAGAACGATGGGCAAGGATTCAAGGCACTTGAAGCTTGCGCTGCGAAGCGGACGTACCGCGCTCGACGCCGTAGGTTTCGGACTAGGACAGTTATCTGAACAGCTTCAAACCGGTCTACCGGTTGATCTCGTCGGGGAACTGTCAATCAACGAATGGAACGGTCAGCGCAAAGCCCAGCTGCACATTCACGATCTTTATTTTGGAGGAGCGCTTGCCAGATTTCCGGAGCGGGAGCATTTCGGAAAGGTCTATCAGCTGCTTAAACGGAAGCAACGCATTCCGGTGAAGGGGCTGGAGACGTACCTGTCCGAACAATGCGGCTGGCCGGAGCAGACGATTACCGTCATGCTGGAAGTATTCCTCGAACTTGGTTTTATCGCGGTGGAAGGCAGTCATTTTGTCGTCGTTGAAGCGCCGCAAAAACGCGATCTTGGTACCTCCGAGCGGTATCAGGAGGCGAAACGCGAGGCCGACAGGCTGCGTTCGCCGTATGTTCCAAACGAAGTAATGGCATAATTGAAATGGGAAGTAGAGAAAGGATTGAACAAAGAATGAGCGACATTAATTTCAAAGATTACATCCGGGTGATCCCCGATTTTCCACAACCAGGCATCCGTTTCAAAGATATTACGACTCTTCTGAAGGACGGTAACGTATACCGCTCGGCAATCGAAGAAATCCGCAAAGCCGTTGAGCATCTTCAAATCGATATTATTGCAGGTCCTGAAGCGCGCGGGTTCGTCATTGGCGCTCCCCTTGCTACAGCGCTTGGCGTAGGTTTCGCGCCAATCCGCAAAAGCGGCAAGTTGCCTGGCGAGACGATCCAAGCAAGCTACGACCTGGAATACGGCAACGACAGCTTGGCGATGCATAAGGACGCGATTTCCCCTGGTCAACGCGTGCTTATTGCGGATGACTTGCTCGCAACGGGCGGTACGATCGCAACGTCGATGAATCTGGTCCGCCAGCTTGGCGGCGAAGTGGTTGGCGCGGCTTTCCTAATTGAGCTGTCCTACTTGACTGGCCGCGAGAAGCTGGAAGGCGTTGAAGTATTCTCGCTGGTTACCTACTAAAATATAGTTTTTTCCCGAACTGTCCTTTTCGCATGAAGCGAAAGGGACAGTTTTTTTATTTTCATACACCTGTCAATTGATGTTAGTTGGAAACGGATTCAAATTTATGGTCTCAAATGCAATCGCATACATCGGAATTCAGTGTTATGAATAATAACATGATTCGATTGAAAAGTATCATTTTTCGTTGGTCAGGCAAATAGTAACGAACCCTCATCGGCTTCTACAATAGAAGCAAGACCAATGCATGCAAATGTATGCGAATGAAGGGGGATTACGAATGGCAGAGGTCACCGCAGCCGTTGTAGAGAGACAACAAGCGCAGAAACGATCATCCAAGCTCCGCCGTTTTCTGAAGCAATGGGATTTGCAATTGATGGTCATTCCGGCGCTCCTGCTTATCTTTGTATTTAGTTACATACCGATGTACGGGGTGTTAACCGCTTTTCAGAATTACAACATTTTCAAAGGCTTTTTGGATAGTCCGTGGGTAGGTTTCAAGCATTTCGAGATGTTTTTCCATGCTCCGGAATTTGAACGGGTTATGCGCAACACGATCATCATCAGCGCATTGAAGTTGCTATTCGGTTTCCCGGCGCCAATCGTGCTTGCATTGATGCTGAATGAAGTGAAAAACATGTATTTCAAACGCGTTGTACAGACGGTCAGCTATTTGCCGCATTTTTTATCGTGGGTAATCGTGTCGGGCTTTGCGATGTCGATCCTCTCGGTTGAAAACGGAAGTTTGAACATCTTGCTCGAGTCCCTTCATCTGATTAAAGAGCCGATCAGCTTCCTGGCTATTCCGGAATATTTCTGGACCATTATCGTGACAACGGGCATCTGGAAAGAAATCGGGTTCAGCTCAATTGTCTACTTAGCCGCGATTGCCGGGATTGACCCGAACATGTACGAAGCGGCTTCGATTGACGGGGCTAGCCGGTTCAAGCAAATTTTTATGATTACAATCCCAACAATCATGCCGGTCGTTATTATTTTCCTCATTCTCGCAATCGGCAATTTGCTCAGTGCGGGCTTCGAGGATCTGCTCCTCCTTGGCGTCAATCCCGTCTTGAGGGATGTCTCCGATGTGCTCGATACGTACGTGTACCGAACCGGCATAACGGGGCAGCGCTTCTCTTACGCAACGGCGGTCGGACTGTTCAAAGCGATAATAAGCGTTGGCCTGCTTACCTTTGCCAATCTGCTGGCAAGAAGAACGGGCAACAGCTTATGGTAAATCAACGCTTTAATTCCTATCGAACTTTGCATACAAGGAGGGCCGTGCGGTTATGAGAATCAAAACCAGTTTCAGTGATAAAAGCTTGAGCATCTTTGTTTATATCTGCTTGACCGTCATCGCCTTTTTCACCTTTTATCCGTTCTGGAACGCCACGGTTATCTCGTTTAACAAAGGGATGGATACCGCGATGGGCGGCGTGACCTTCTGGCCGAGGGCCTTTACGCTCGACAATTATGAAATCGTCTTCCAAGACAAGCGCATAATTAACGGCTTCTACATTTCTATCTTGCGGACGGTAATCGGTACGGTATTTTCGATTCTGTTCACGGCTATATTCGCTTACGGAATGACCAAGCGGGAGCTGATGGGCCGGAAGTTTTATATGATCGCCTGCATCGTCACGATGTATTTCAGCGGAGGCATTATCCCGACGTTTCTGCTGATCCGGGGTTTGGGGTTGATGGATAACTTCCTTGTCTTTATTATCCCGGGACTAATTAGCGTATGGAACATGATTATATTCCGAACGTTTTTCCAAGGGCTCCCCAAAGGGCTAGAGGAATCCGCGCAAATTGACGGATGCGGTTACTGGGCAACGTTTTTCCGGATTATACTCCCGCTCTCCGGTCCGGTTATCGCGACACTCGCTTTGTTCACGGCGGTGGGCCACTGGAACGACTGGTTCTATCCTAGCCTTTATATAACGAAAGAAAAGCTTATTCCGATTCAAACGATGCTCCAGCAGATTCTGAATTCCAACATTATGAGCGAGCAATTCTCGCAGCTTGATTCCGCATCGCAAAGCAGACTAAGCTCCATGAAAAGCATAACAAGCAAATCATTGTCGATGGCTACCATGATGGTGGCGACTATTCCGATCATCCTCGTCTATCCGTTTGTGCAGAAGTATTTTGTAAAAGGCGTATTGGTCGGTTCACTGAAAGAGTAGGCGTTTAGCAAGCAATAACTATCGTTTTCATCGTGAAACGGATCACGCTTGTCTTGCAGCATGGATCGACAAATCCGCTTCCGCTGAACATAATTAAAAGCATGGGGAGAGAGGGGTAATATCAAGATGAGCAGATTGAGGAAATCGGCAACATTTGGACTTGCGGGCGCTCTTGCTATCGTAATGGCGATGACGGGGTGCTCCAGTAACGGCAACGGCGGGAATGGGACGAACAATGCACCGGCGGCTACAAACGGCGAGAAGCCGGCAGAAAGCACCGCACCATCGAACGCAACCGGAGCTACGGAGGCGTGGAAGCTTGGCAGCGAACCGCTCAATTTCTCCTTCTACGGGCATTATGACTGGTATTCGATGCCTGCTTGGGGCGGCGATGAAGCGACCAAATGGATCAAAGACAATATGAAGGTAGACATTACGCCGGTACAATCGGGCGGCAATGCCGCTCAGAAGCTGAACACCATGATTGCTTCGGGCGAACTGCCGGATGTCATATGGATGGACCGCGGCGCGGATGTGGAAAAGCTTCGTGAACCTTTTGATGATTACCTCGACAAATATCCGAACTTCAAGAAGTGGGTAGGCGAAGAGGCCATAAACATGCTCCGTTCGAAAGACGGCAAGATCTATCAGTTCCCGAACTGGTACACGTCCCAACCGAACGGCAACGCAGGATATCTCGTAAATAAGAAAATCTATGAAGAGCTTGGCAAGCCGGCTCTTGAGACGACGGATGATTTCTACAACTATTTGAAAATGGTCAAAGAGAAATATCCGAACGTTACGCCGTTTAACCCGGATCTGGCGATCGACGGCCAAGGGCTTGACGTGTTATATGCGGCGTTTGGCGAAGATTACTCGCCGGCTTATGTAGCAAATCGCGCCGTACCAAGCGGCGACAAGTTGACGTCCTTATTCCTTGATCCTGTCTTCCGCGAGTCGATGCAATTCGCAAGCAAGTTATTCCGCGAGAAGCTGATGACCCCGGATGCGCTGACTCAAACGAAGGATCAAGTGAAAGAGCAGGCATATAACGGCACGGCTGCCGTATTCGCTGGGGCAAGCCCGACGGAATACGGCGCGGTTGGCGATGCCGAGCTGAAGAAGAAGGATCCAAACGACGGTTATATGATGGTATGGCCGGTACACAAAGCCGGACTTGATAAGAACAAAATTTGGGCAGGTACTTACACGCAGCTGGGCTGGAACGTAAGCGTCATTACGAAGTCCGCCAAAGATCCGGAGAAAGTGTTTGCATTCCTTGATTACCTGACCGGGCCAGAAGGCACGCGTACATTATTCTGGGGTCCGGAAGGGATCTACTGGAAAGGTACTGACGCGGACGGTTCCCCGATCTTCACCGATGCTTATACGTCTGACGTAGAAGGCCGCACCAAAATGATGGACGCCACCGTTAACTTCCAATGGAACGGAAATACGGTCTTTATCGATACGTCCAAAATGAAATTCGAGCTTACGCTGCCCGAAGAAGAGCAATCCTGGGAAGCGCGTTGGCAGAACGCGATTACATGGAAAACGCAG
Source organism: Paenibacillus glycanilyticus (assembly GCF_030161375.1). Taxonomy (GTDB): domain Bacteria; phylum Bacillota; class Bacilli; order Paenibacillales; family Paenibacillaceae; genus Pristimantibacillus; species Pristimantibacillus glycanilyticus_B. The sequence continues at coordinate 75,168 of NZ_BSSQ01000015.1, read as the reverse complement.
AAGAACGCAACAGAGTACATTAACCTCGCGCCGGCACCGGACTCAGAGGAAGGCATAATCGCCCAATCTTTCGAAGAGCTGTACAAAGAAGCGAGAGCCAAAGCCTTGTATGCGAAGAGCGACGAAGAAGTGCTTGCCATCCTCGATAAAGCGCAAAAGGACGCGGTGGCGATCGGCTACGATAAGTTGCTTGCCTTCAAAACAACGAAGTGGCAGGAAAACGTAAATAGCATGAAAGGCAATTAACAATAGAGACGAATACTGGAGTATAATTTGGTCAAGCGGTTGCGCCGTCCCTGTCTGTCACGGGGGCGGCTCTGCCGTTTCCATTGCAGCATATCGCAACTATACTAATCTATTCCGCAGATCGGAGATGAGGCTTCCATGTACAAAGTATTAATCGCAGACGATGAAGTGCTCGATCTGGAAGGTATGCGTATGTTTATTCCGTGGACCGAGCTTGGCCTTGAGGTGGTTGCCGCCGTCAATAACGGTTTTGATGCTTATGAGGTATTGAAGGAGAAGAAAATCGATATCTTGGTGACGGATGTCCATATGCCCAGCATGTCCGGACTTGAATTGGCGCGCAAAGCGCAGGAAACGGATGGCTGCGGCGATCTGAGGGTTATTTTCGTCAGCGGCTATCAGGACTTTCATTACGTGAAGCAAGCTTTGTCACTTCGCGCCTACAGCTATGTGCTGAAGCCGATGGATGATGCGGAGCTGGTAGAAGCGCTTGTCCAGGTCAAGAAGGAGCTCGATCAGGAGACCAGGCATCTGGAAGAAGAACGCCAATGGCGAGATGCTTTCCTGAAGTCCCCAAGCGGACGAAGGCAAGCGGCGGAAGCCGTTCCGGGCGACAAGGGCAAACATACGAAGTTGATTCAGGAAATGATCGTCTATATGAAAGAACATTTGCACCGCTCCCTAACGCTTAAGGAAGTGGCTGACCGGTTTTCCTTTTCTCCGAATTATTTGGGTTCCATGTTTAAGGAAGAGACGGGAACCGGCTTTAGCGAATATGTAATCGCCATGCGAATGGAGAAGGCGGGGCAATTATTGAAGGATCCCAAGGTGAAAATCTATGAGGTGGCTGATTTGGTCGGCTACCGGTACATGCCTTATTTCAGCCGGCAATTTAAAGAGACCTTCGGCATGACGCCGATTGAATTCAGGAGACAGCACTAGATGCACACGCCTTCCATGCTTCCTCAGCAAGCACGCAAATATATGCCGTTTGGCATTAAGCTTCTTATTTCCTATATGCTCCTTATAATTGCTCCGATCTTCGCGCTTGGTTATTTCGCGAGCGAGATTATGACGGACTCGATTCGAGCGAACGCTACCAATACGTTCAAAGGCACGCTTCGGCAAATTGAAGATAACGTCATCTACAAGCTCGAAGATACAACGCGCTTATCCGATCTGCTCTATTACGATACCACGTTGTCGAAGCAGCTGCTTCATTATGAAGAAGGCTGGGTCAGCTATGAAGCGACCACCAAGCTGCTGCTGCCCAAATTCAGGCAAACGATTGAATCGACGAACCGCAGTGTATGGCTGACGGTTTATTTGCGCAATGAGACGTTGCCGGAGGTTTATTACGATAACAAGAATATCGATCCTTTGCTTGTGAAAGGGACGTTTTTTGATTTGCTTCATCTGGCAAGGATCGCAGACAAACCATGGTACCGGTCGTATCCGTCGGAAAAGTACGGCGAGACGCAGCAGTGGGAGCAGATCGAAGACGACAGCCGCTATAACCGGATATCGCTGCTTAGACGGTTGGTGGATTTGAATGATCCCGCGAATTTGGATGAGATCGGATTTATCCGGATGAGCGTATATTTGAAGGATTTATTCCAAAGCGTGGACCATAATAAGATCGGTGCGGGGAGCACTCTCTTTATTACGGACGGGACAAGGAATATATTATATTCTTCAGGAGCGACCGAGCATACCCGCGAGCAGCTTTGGGATGACGCAAACGCCGATTATTTGGTCATTCGCCAGCCTTTGCCCGGACTTAATTGGAGTCTGACGGCCATGGTTCCGTCTTCGGTTCTGGAGGAGGACACGAAAAAAGTTAAAATGCTGTCGCTAGTCATCTGCAGCGTAAGCTGCGTATTGATTATGCTGGTCGCGTATTTCGTATCCCGCACATTTTCGCGCAGGGTGCTCAAGGTCGTGTCCGTCTTGCAATCGTTCCGTCAAGGCGATTTCCAGCGCAGAATCCATTACAGCGGAAATGACGAATTTACGACGATAGCGTCTTCGTTAAATGAACTCGGCAAAAAGACGCAAAATTTAATCGAAGAAGTGTATACGACGAATTTGAAAAAGAAAGAGGCGGAACTTGAAACGCTGCAGGCTCAGATCAATCCGCACTTTTTATATAATACGTTATCCTCGATCAGCCGCTTGGCGAAGTTCGGGGAAGTGGATAAGCAGCATCAGATGGTGATGAACCTGGCGAAGTTTTACCGGTTATCGCTTAATGAAGGACAAACCATCATTCCGATTGGCAAAGAGATCGAGCAGGTACGCGCCTACATGGATATCCAGCAGATCAAATATGGCGACCGGGTGCAAATCGGCTATTTTATTTCCTCGGAAATTGTCGATCTGAATACGGTTAAGCTAATCGTCCAGCCTTTTGTTGAGAATGTTCTCGAACATGCGTGGAGAGGCGACCATATCCAGATTCGCGTGACCGGATATCTTGAAGAGAATGTGGTGCATTTACTCGTTGAAGATAACGGGAATGGCATGCCGCGCGAGGTGCTTGACAATATTTTCAGTGGTGACGGATTGCAACGCGTCGGCTATGGTATACGTAATGTACATGAAAGGATTCAGCTGTATTACGGCAAGGAGTACGGAGTTGCTATTACCAGCGAAGCGGGTGAAGGCACAACCGTTCACATCCGGATTCCGGCTGAACCTTGATAATAAGGTTAATACCGCAGGGGATAGCGTTATCCCTTGCTTTTTTTAATAGGGACATTATCTTGTAAGCGAAATTTGACGAACTAGAACGCCGTTGCAGGTTGACGCGAGAGGCCTATTTCCAGCATAATATTAAGAAAACTCGGAAAATGCGCGAATCGGAGTCAAGCGTTCGGAAAGGAACATTCATGGGCATAGAGCAGTTAATCGAAAAGGCGTCGGCCTATATTAAAGAACAGGATCTGGTACGCATCAGGGAAGCCTATGAATTTGCGGACCAAGCCCACCACGGACAAGTTCGCAAATCGGGGGAGCCGTATATTCTTCACCCTGTTGCCGTTGCTGAAATTATCGTGGACATGCAAATGGACGTACTGTCGATTATCGCAGCATTGCTGCATGATGTCGTTGAAGATACGACAGTTGACCTTGAGGTCATCCGCGCAAAATTTGGCGAAACCTGCGCGATGATTGTCGACGGGCTTACCAAGCTCGAGAAGATCCGGTTCCGATCGAAGGAAGAGCAGCAGAATGAGAACTACCGGAAGATGTTCCTTGCGATGGCGCAGGACATCCGGGTTATTCTGATCAAATTGGCAGACCGCCTTCACAATATGCGCACGCTGAAGTTCCAGTCCGAGGAAGCACAGCGGCGAATTGCGTACGAAACGCTTGAAATTTTTTGTCCGATTGCTCATAGACTCGGTATTTCCGCGATTAAATGGGAGATGGAAGATATCGCGCTCAGGTATTTGAATCCGCAGCAATATTACCGGATTGCGAACCTGATGAAGAAGAAACGGGCAGAGCGCGAGCTGTTTATTTCCGACGTTATCGGCCGAATCAAAGAGAAGCTTGAGGAAATGGGTATTGACGGCGACATTTCGGGCCGCCCGAAACACATATACAGCATTTATAAGAAAATGACGTTCAAGAACAAGCAGTTTAACGAAATTTACGATCTGATGGCGATTCGGATTATCGTAGATAACATTAAAGACTGTTATGCGACGCTTGGCATTATTCATACGTTATGGAAGCCGATGCCCGGTCGTTTCAAAGACTATATCGCGATGCCGAAGGCGAACATGTACCAGTCCTTGCACACGACGGTCATCGGTCCTAACGGCGAACCAACCGAAGTTCAGATTCGCACATGGGATATGCATCGGACTTCCGAATACGGGATCGCGGCCCACTGGGCATATAAAGAAGGCACCGTTGTGCCTAATACGAATTTTGAGGACAAAATGTCCTGGCTCCGCGAGATTATGGAGCTGCAGAACGAAGCGCGCGACGCTTCGGAATTTATGGAAACGCTCAAGATGGACTTTTTCTCCGATCTTGTATTTGTGTTTACGCCTAGCGGCGAAGTAATCGAGCTGCCGGCGGGCTCCGTTCCGCTTGATTTTGCTTATCGGATTCATACGGAAGTAGGCAACCGGACGATTGGCGCAAAAGTCAACGGGCGGATTGTGCCGCTGGACCATAAGCTGAAGACGGGCGACATCATCGAGATTCTGACTTCCAAGCATTCCTACGGCCCAAGCCAGGACTGGGTGAAAATCGCACAGTCTTCCCATGCCCGGACCAAAATCCGCCAATGGTTCAAACGCGAGAAGCGCGAAGAAAACGTTGCGAAAGGCCGCGACCTCCTCGAACGCGAATTGAAACGGATGGGACTTGAGGCATCCGCTTGGATGAGCGATGACAAGCTGCAGGAAGCCGCGGGTAAATATAATTTCAACGATATTGAAGATATGATGTCGGCGATTGGCTTTGGCGGCATCACGGCAGCACAGATTTGTACGAAGTTGACTGAGAAACTCCGCAAGGAAGCGGAGAAAGCGAATCTAATCGAGCTGACGAATGAGCCGAAGGAATTGAAATCTTCCAGTCATCGCAAGAACCGGCCAACGCATGGCGTTACCGTGAAGGGCATCGATAACTTGCTTGTCCGGTTTGCCCGTTGCTGTAATCCGGTGCCTGGAGACGCCATTGTCGGCTATATTACTCGCGGCAGAGGAGTATCGGTTCACCGTCTCGATTGCCAGAACATTCCGTTCAACGCGGAAGGTGAAGAAGCGGACCGCGTTATTGAAGTGGAATGGGAAGATTCCATCGAGGCCAACTATAGCGTTGATATTGAAATTACCGGGCATGACCGGACCGGACTGTTGAACGAAGTTCTGCAAGCCGTCTCGGAGAGCAAGACGAATATTTCGGCTGTTACGGGCCGTTCGGTTAAGAATAAAATGGCGATGATTCATATGACCGTGCTGATTCGCAATATTGATCATTTGTCTTCCGTTGTGGAGAAAATCAAACGCGTGCAGGATGTCTATTCCGTACAGCGCATTATGAACAGCTAGTTGGAGGTTTATTCGCAGTGAAAGTTGTTGTGCAGCGCAGCAAGCAGGCAAGCGTCACGATTGAAGGAGAGATCGCCGGAGCAATTGAACACGGTCTCGTCCTTCTTGTCGGAATAACGCATGAGGATACGGAAGAAGATATCCGCTGGATGGCGGACAAGGTTGCTGGTCTTCGGATCTTTGAAGACGAGAATGAGAAGATGAATTTCTCCGTCTTGGATGTAGGCGGACAAATATTGTCGATTTCACAGTTCACGCTGTATGGCGACAGCAGGAAGGGGCGGCGCCCGAATTTCATGGCAGCTGCCCGTCCGGAGCAAGCGGAGCCTTTATATGACCGTTTTAACGTGTTGCTTCGCGAAGCTGGCCTTGTCGTTGAGACCGGCCGGTTTGGCGCCATGATGGATGTCGCGCTCGTGAATTCCGGTCCAGTAACGTTGATTATTGACAGCAAGCAATAATGGACGGGTAAGATGCATGGCGGCTGGCAACAATAGGAGTAACCAACCACCCTCAAGTGGTTCGAGATCCGATGTTGAAGGAGTTATTGCCATGCATCAATCCCGCAAGGAACAAGGAGTGGAGCGCGCTTCGCGCAGGCTCCTCTATACCGATCGCCGAGAAGCGATCGTGATGACCAGGATGGAAGAACAGGTGGAGGCGGCAGAAGAGTTTCTTGCCTTTCCTTCGAACCGGCGAGAACCTGGCGGCCGCATGTAACTTTGGCAAAAGCTGCTCTAATCTGGAGCGGCTTTTGTTATTTACTGGTACCCGTCTATATAGGAGAATGTTCGTAATTGAACCGCTTTCTATTTTGTAATATTACTGTAATGAGTTCATAACGTTTATTTAACATCGTTCACCTATAATAAATCTCGACCCCCTTTTTAAAAATATAATTTTGGAACCTGCGACGATGGCTGCAGGTTTTTTTTTGTCCAAAATGAGGCATACTGATGAAATGCGATTGACTATTGACTTATTTTGTCGACCCGGTTAATATTAAATCTCAGTATACAATTTTTCTGATTCGTTGATGGAACAAAGTAATCCCGTGCACGTACCCAGAGATAGACGCCTTTGGCTGCAAGCGTCTTTATGGTGACAGGATGAACAGACTTTCCGGAGAACAGACGGTGAACGGATGATTGCATGATCATTGCCACTAGCCGGTCTGCGTGTTGCGGGCGTTAACCGTTAATGAGCGGACGAAAGTCCGGAATTTGGGTGGCACCACGGGAGTTCAACTCTCGTCCCTAACGATTAGCCTTTAACGGCATGTCGTTGGGGGCGGGAGTTTTTTGCGTGTTTATGGGCTTTAAATGGTTATTTCGTTTGAGGAGGGGTTGTAATGGCTTTTCAGAAATCGCCGGGCACACAAGATATATTGCCTGGAGTAGTAGAGCGCTGGCAGTACGCGGAACAGAAAGCACGCGATATTTGCCGCCGTTTTAATTTCCGTGAAATTCGCACGCCGATCTTTGAAGCAACGGAGTTGTTCCAACGCGGCGTAGGCGAAACGACGGATATTGTGGAGAAAGAAATGTATACCTTCACGGACCGAGGCAACCGCAGCATTACTCTTCGTCCGGAAGGGACTGCTGGCGTTGTCCGCTCTTACGTGGAAAATAAACTGTACGGTGAACCGGATGTATCAAAGCTCTATTATATCGGACCTATGTTCCGTTATGAGCGTCAGCAAGCTGGCCGTTACCGCCAGTTCCACCAATTCGGAATCGAAGCGCTGGGATCGGTTGATCCGGCAATCGATGCGGAAGTTATCGCTCTTGGTTATTCTTTCTACACGGAGGTAGGACTTAAAGGCGTACGCGTGGAGATTAACTCCGTTGGTACTCCAGCGGTCCGCGCAGCCTTCCGCGAGAAGCTGCTTGCTTTCCTGATGCCGATGCGCGAGCAGCTGTGCAAAGACTGTCAATCCCGTATGGAGCGTAATCCGCTTCGGGTGCTTGATTGCAAGACGGATCAAGCCCGTTTCGAAGGCGCACCGTCGATTCTGGACAGCTTGGACGAGGAATGCAACGCTCATTTTGACAAAGTAAAAATGCATTTGTCGGATATGGGCATTCCGTTCTCGATTAATCCAAGACTTGTTCGCGGTCTCGATTATTACACGCACACCGCTTTTGAATACAAAGCGGAAGGCATTGGCGCGATTGACACAATCGGCGGCGGCGGTCGTTATAACGGCCTTGTAGCCGAAGTCGGCGGTCCGGATCAACCGGGCGTAGGTCTCGGCCTTGGCCTGGAACGCACCATTATGCTGCTGGAGCACCAACAAGCCGAGCTCGAAAATGCGCATCAGGTAGATGTGTATGTGGTAGCGCTTGGTGAAGCGGCAGACCGGGAAGTAACAAGACTCGTCTACGAGCTTCGCACCTCCGGCATCCGTGCGGAACGCGATTATCTGGGCCGTAAAATGAAGGCGCAGATGAAATCGGCGGACCGTCTTCAAGCTCGTTATACGGCAATTCTCGGCGACGACGAATTAGCCAGCGGCGAGATTGCCTTGAAGGAAATGGCGACTGGCGAGCAGCGCCTTGTGGCGATTGCAAACCTCGCAACCGAATTGAAATCCAACTAATAACAAAGGGGAGTTACATCCATTATGATGCTTAAAACTCATCAGTGCGGCACATTGACTAAAGCCAACATTGGCGAAGAAGTAACCTTGAACGGCTGGGTACAACGCCGTCGCGACCTTGGCGGCGTATTGTTCATCGACCTGCGCGACCGCACGGGTATCGTGCAAACCGTATTTAACCCTGATTTCTCCGGTGAAGCTCTAGCTGTAGCCGACCGTGCGCGTAACGAATTCGTTCTCGCCGTTAAAGGTACAGTTGTAGAACGCGACTCCGAAACGGTAAACAAAAACCTGGCAACAGGCGAAATCGAAATCCGCGTGACGGAGATCGAAGTGATCAACGCTGCCAAGACGCCTCCGTTCCCAATCGAAGACGGCGTTGAAGTTGACGAATCGCTTCGCCTGAAATACCGTTACCTCGACCTGCGTCGTCCGGAAATGCACAAAACGTTGCTGCTCCGTTCGAAAGCAGCGAAAGTATTCCGCGATTTCCTTGACGGTGAAGGCTTTATCGACGTTGAAACGCCAATTCTGACGAAAAGCACGCCGGAAGGCGCTCGTGACTACCTGGTACCAAGCCGCGTTCATGAAGGCGAGTTCTTCGCGCTTCCGCAATCGCCGCAAATCTTCAAGCAATTACTGATGGTCGGCGGTATCGAGCGTTACTACCAAATCGCACGCTGCTTCCGCGACGAAGATCTTCGCGCAGACCGTCAACCGGAATTCACTCAAGTCGACATCGAGACTTCGTTCTTGAACCAAGATCAACTGCTTGGCATGATGGAGCAGCTGATTGCGCGTCTGTTCCGCGAAACGATCGGCGTAGAGGTTGAGCTTCCGATCCAACGCATCACTTACGCGGATGCTATGAACAAATACGGTTCCGACAAGCCGGATCTTCGTTTCGGCATGGAGATCGAAGATATTACCGATATCGTTGCGACAAGCGACGTTAAAGTATTCGCAAGCGTTGCGGCAAGCGGCGGCGTCGTGAAGGCGTTCAACGCAAAAGGCTGCGGCCACTGGAGCCGCAAAGAGCTTGACGATCTGCAGCCGTTTGCTGCCCGTTACGGCGGTAAAGGTCTTGCATGGATCACGATTAAAGACGGCGAGTGGAAAGGTCCAATCGTTAAATTCTTGAAACCGGAAGAAATCGCAGCTCTAACTGAGCGTTTGAACGTAGAAGAAGGCGACCTGCTGACATTCTCCGCCGATAAATACAAAGTTGTTGCTGACGTGCTTGGCAACCTGCGTCTGAAAGTTGGCCGTGAGCTTGGTCTGATCGACGATTCCAAATTCAAATTTGTTTGGGTAGTGGACTTCCCAATGCTCGAGTGGGACGAAGAAGCGAAACGTTATGTCGCTGTCCATCATCCATTCACTCGTCCAAAAGACGAAGACCTGCATTTGTTCGAGACAGATCCGGGCCAAATCCGCGCGCAAGCTTACGATATCGTACTGAACGGCTACGAAGTTGGCGGCGGTTCGATGCGTATCTACAAACGAGACGTGCAAGAAAAAATGTTCGGAGCGCTTGGATTCAGCATGGAAGAAGCGCATGAGAAGTTTGGCTTCCTGCTTGACGCATTCGACTTTGGTACGCCTCCACACGGCGGTATTGCATTCGGCTTCGACCGTCTCGTTATGCTGCTGACTGGACGTACAAACCTGCGCGAGACGATCGCATTCCCGAAAACAGCAAGCGCAACCGACCTGCTGTGCGATGCTCCGTCCCCAGTCGAGCTGTCCCAGCTTGAGCAGCTTCATATCCGTACCGTCCTGAAGCCTAAGCCGGAAGCAGCAGCTGCAGCTACAGGCAACAAACAGGCTTAAGCTGAATCATCACGAACAGCCGTAAAGCTGTTTAGGTGACCATTCTTTTTAGGAGGCGGCAACCGATTATGCTGCATCAATTTTCCCGTACCGAGCTTGCCATCGGTCCGGAAGGTCTCGACACGATGAAAGGGAGTACCATCGCCGTGCTTGGCATCGGCGGCGTTGGCTCCATCGCGGCCGAGGCGCTTGCCCGGACCGGCGTAGGCCGGATCATCCTGATTGACAAGGATGTTGTTGATATAACGAACGTGAACCGCCAGATTCATGCGCTTACGACGACGGTAGGGCAACCGAAGGCAGATTTGATGCGCGACCGGATTAAGCTGATTAATCCGGAATGCGACGTTATCTCCCTGCGGATGTTCTATACGGAAGAGACGTATGAAGAGCTGTTCGCTTACGATCTGGATTATGTCGTAGATGCTTCCGACACGATCTCGTACAAAGTTCACTTGATCAAGCAATGTCTGGAGCGGAACATTCCGATCATCTCCAGCATGGGTGCTGCGAACAAGATGGATCCTACGAGATTTACGGTGGCGGACATCTCGAAGACCCACACGGATCCTATCGCTCGCGTCGTACGTACAAGGCTGCGCAAGGATGGCATTAAGAAAGGCGTGAAAGTGGTCTTCTCTGACGAGTTGCCCAAAAAGCCTCGTGAGGACGTGACGCAGCGCATTGTGCCGGAGAACGCTCCGGAGATCCGCAAAGCGCAGCAGCCTCCTGCGAGCAACGCTTTTGTGCCTCCTGTCGCGGGTCTTATCATGGTAAGCGTAGTGGTGAAGGATCTGTTGGAGAAGCGTGGCATTGAAGTTTAGGGGAAGGCTGTCCTTTGGGGCAGCCTTTTTTTTTGTCTGTATGGGATGGCGGATTTACAGGAATGTATCTCCTTCCGGTTGCTGTTGCTTGTGCTTTGCTTGAATAATATTCAGCGGTAGCAAAGCACAAGCAAAGGCAAGCGCTCCGCTCCTCCAGGAGATACATTCCTTTCAATCCTTAGCCATATGTACAAAGCAAAAAAGACAATTCCAAAAAGATCCTTCACCGGGGAGGGGCGGAAAAAACCCGCAAGCGGAGAATACCGCTTGCGGGTTAGTTGGGGAGTAGGGCTGTTATTTTTTTGGCTCCACTAGGTCTTTGAGTTCCGAGATGAGGACATCAAGCTGGGAGTAACCTTCGACCAGATGGCCGATCTTAACGTCTTGGGTCTCCATGCTCGCGCATACCTCTTCGACGGAAGCCATATTTTGTTCCGTAATGGCGGCCATGCCAGTCATCTCATCCGAGATGGAGGCATATTGTTCATGCAGTTGTCTGGACGACTGGCCAACGGTGTCGGATTGCTTCTTCACTTGTTCCGTATTGCTATTGATTCGCTGGATAATACCCTCGACCTTCTGAGAAGCGTCATAGCTGGTGTCAACGGCCTGCTGGCCTAGATGCACTTGTTTGCTTACGGCGGAGATCGAGGTATGGATGCTGCTCAGGATGCTCGTAATTTCGCCGGCTGCGATACTCGCATGATCGGCAAGTTTGCGAACCTCGCCGGCTACAACGGCAAATCCTCTGCCTTGTTCGCCGGCACGGGCAGCTTCAATTGCCGCATTTAGAGACAATAGATTGGTCTGCTCGGAAATTTCCCGAATGGAACCAACGATCAAGCTTACTTTTTCATTTTGGTCGATAAGTTGTTCCATGAGGGAGACGGTTTCTCCAATAATGGTTTTGACGCTGTTCACATCGGCCGTTAAGTTCTTGATTAAATCGTTGCCTTCATCGGTCAACACGGCCGTATCCGCAGAATATTGCTGCAACTGGGAAGAGCCCTCGCGAAGCTGGGTAACGGCCGACTCAATCGTATGGGCAGAATCGCTGACGTTAAGCACCATGCTGGTCTGCTTCTCGATCGAAGCGGACATTTCCGCGAAGGTGGTCGTGACCTCCCTGGAGATTTGTCCGGTAGAGTCTACCGTGCCTTTCTGCTCGCTGCTGAATTCGCCAAGAATGAGAATCATGGATTTCAGCTTCTCTACAACCTTCTCGGTAAGTTCTTTGGATTCAAGCGCTTCACGCCGTTCGGCTGTAACATCCGCTTGCAGCCGTTGGCTGAATTTGGCGGAGAAGGAGAGCGCCACCGTCGCAAAGATCAGATAAAGGAATAGGTAAAGCAGGGAATCGCTCGGGAATAACTGCTGTTGCAAATCCGAATCCATAAAAATATAGGTGCTGACGCCCATGCCGAGAACGCCTGTAAAAATGATAGGCTTGTAATCCGCATAAAGCGTCATAACGGCAATATTCACGTAGACGAGGAAGTAGGTGCTAATAATCGGATGCGGATCGGATACGATTAACAATACCGTTAGCGCCGTTAGAATAATGGGAACAACATACATGATGTACTGAACCATAATTCGCTTGTAGGTCATAAAGGTAGCGAGACCGCAGCTGATGAGACCAACAATGGCCAGCAATAAAATCATATCCGTTCCAAGCCCGGCGCCAAGATCAGCGACCAGGCCCAAGGCAAGCAATCCCCATAAAATTTTTACGAACAATCGGTTTCTTTTGTCGAGTACAATTTGATCTCTGGTCATAGTGTTGATCTCTACCTTTGCAAATTGGTTTTAGCTTGCGGTTATGGCATTGTTCATACAGGCTGCAGGAGCATGGTTGGCCAGCCAACGATATTGCTGTTTATTGCGGTAGATTGCTTCCATGTCGAAGAGGACCGGAATCACGTCATCGCCTTTGTAGAACGTTCTGGCGCCGACCTTTTCCATCGGGACATGGAATGTAATACGCAAGGCACGGTAAAATACAGGCTCGAGGAGCGAGATGAAATAGCGGTAATTATATTGCTCAGCGCAATATACCGCGGAAGATAACAGATCCGAGATGGATTGTTGTCCTCTATGGGATTGCAGAACGGCGATTTTATCGATTTCCGCTACGCGGGTAGGATCTTCGATGACTTTAGGATGTAGATGAAAAGGAGCGACTGTGTCGATTTCGCTTGAGCTTGAGCCAGGGAAATAGGGCTTAATTTCGGATGTGCCGACAAATTGTCCGTCATCGGCCACAGCCAGGTATCGTTCTACGATCCGGCTGGCATATTCGAGTTCATAACCTTTCTCTTCCCATACAGAGACCCAGATTCGGTTGAATGCCGTTAGTTCCCACTCGCTCTTCACAGATTTGAACAATTTATACTCTCCTTATCCTCTCTCTCTGTCTAATGTTTTTTATCTCTATTTTTGTTCCCTCTCGTTTTGTAATTCGCCTCACAACGTAATTACAAAGGAAAAATATTCCTAGTCCTTTATATCGGCATTTTAGTAGTAAAAGATTATAGGAAACCCTACAAATTAACTAGGTATTAGTGAAAAAAATATGGCAGCAGTCCCATCTGCGCACGGTGGCGAACGTATGTGCGAGTATGCTATCATCGTAAGTACAGTGGGCAAAAAAGGTTGTGAGAAGCCATGGATTTATTTTCTTATCAGGAAGCGGAGACGCCGCGGGCGAGATTGCTTGCCGACCGGATGCGGCCGGAAACGCTGGATGATTATATCGGGCAAGAACATATTGTTGGAGCGGGCAAGCTGCTGAGGAGAGCGATAGAGGGCGATCAAGTGTCGTCGATATTGCTGTATGGCCCTCCGGGCTGCGGCAAGACGACGCTAGCTAACATTATTTCTAAACGCACGGCTGGAGAATTCGTTAAGCTGAATGCCGTGGACGCTTCGGTGAAAGACGTGCGGGAAGTGATAGAAGCGGCCAAGTCGAACAAATTGATGTACGGCAAAAAAACGATCCTCTTCCTCGACGAGGTACACAGGTTCAACACGTCAAGGCAAGACGCGTTGCTGCCTGCCGTCGAGCAGGGCATCATTATTTTTATCGGGGCAACAACCGAGAATCCGTTCCATCATGTCAACGGGGCGTTGCTCTCCCGTTCAACGTTGTTCCAGCTTGAGCCTTTGAACGAAAAGCATGCGCTCGAAGCGATGAAGCGGGCAATTGCGGACAAGGGCCGCGGTCTTGGATTTATGACCTTGCATGCGGATGAAGAAGCGCTTGAACATATTGCTTCCATGGCAGGCGGAGACATCCGCCGGGCGTTAAACGCATTGGAGCTTGCTGCGGTCACGACGCCTTCGGAGCCGGACGGTTCGGTTCGGATTACGGTGGAGGTTGCGCAGGAATCGATCCGGAAGCCAACCGTCCGGGCGGATATGTCGACGCAATACGATGTTTTGTCGGCATTCCACAAGAGTATTCGAGGCTCCAGCGATGCTGCGTTATTCTGGTTTTTGTATGCGGTAGAGAAGCTGGGAATGGACCCAATGACTTTCCTGCGACGACTGATCGTGGCCTGCAGCGAAGATATTGGACTTGCCAACCCGCAGGCGATGGTGCAAGCCGTAACGGCTATGGATGCTTACCATAAGATTGGCTGGCCGGAGGCCAAATACAATATTGCGCAAGCGATATTGTTTGCCGTCGAGAGTCCAAAGTCCAATGCGGCGGCGGTGGCGATCGGCAAAGCGATGGCAGCCATGGAAGGGATCGGCCAGGCCGAAGTTCCGCTCCATCTGCGGGATACGCATTACAAAGGCGCTCAGCAGCTTGGACACGAAGGCTACAAGTACCCGCATGATTACCCGGGCCATTACGTGAATCAGCAGTATTTGCCGGATCCTATTAAGGGGATAACGGTTTACAAAGCGACCGAGCAGGGAATGGAAGGGAAAATCCGCCAGAACCAAGAGCTTCGTCAGCGGAAGAAATAAATTTATAAGCACAAAACAAAGGACCTCCGATCGCGGAGGTCCTTTGTTCCATTCAAACTAAATCGTTATTTGGATGCGCACCATTTCATCCTCATAGTTGAACCGGATCGTTCCATGGTACTTTTTAACCGTTTGGCTAATAATCTTTAATCCGTTGCCGCGCAGGGCATCCGTATTTTCTTTGGAAGAATAGCCTTCCTTCTGGAACAGCGATTTCTGCTCCTTGGCACTTAGAATAGCCGGGTTCTCTACGGAATAGACAGTTTGCGTTCCTTGTGCTTGAAAGGTTAGTACAATCCTCCGCGGATGTTTGCCTTCGTAGGTTTCCGTTGCATCAATGGCATTGTCGAGCAGATTGGAGAAGATTTTGACCAGATCCATGGATTCCATTTGATAACATTCCTCGGAATTCGTATCAAACAACAGCTCAATCCCCTTGGATTGCGCGAGCTCCCATTTGCTCTGGAACAAGATAAGAGCGACCGGATTGCTGATCCGCAAGGATAAATCGAGCGCTTTGGAATCGACGGTCAATTGCTTCAAATATTCCGATGCCTTGTCATATTTCTGAAGGCTTAATAAGCCATTAAGCACTTGAAAATGATTAAGCAGATCATGCCGGCTTGATTTGATCGACTTCATCACCTTGCCCATCTCGGAAATATACATCTGCTCGGATTCGAATAAATCCTGTTTAAGGCTGGTTTTATGCCATTTTCTTAGGATGAAGAAGGCAAGCAGCAGAATCACCGCAAATACGATATCAATGGTAAAAATGATTTTGTTGCTGTTAATGACTTCATCGCTTATGGCTCCCAAATGGCTTGCTTCAATATCAATGGCCATAACGCCTAACTGTTTGCCGGCATCGTTCACAATGGGAACGCCAACCGACAAATATACGCCATGCTGGGCGTCCTTGATAATGTTGGTGTAGTACACCATCCCTTTTTTAGCTT
Organism: Paenibacillus glycanilyticus; assembly: GCF_030161375.1. Lineage (GTDB taxonomy): Bacteria > Bacillota > Bacilli > Paenibacillales > Paenibacillaceae > Pristimantibacillus > Pristimantibacillus glycanilyticus_B. Next base: position 59,651 of record NZ_BSSQ01000015.1, on the reverse strand, counting down.
GATTGACCTGTTTGGCCGGAACGGTGCAGGGGAACCCAATCGGGAGCCGGTCGTCTATCGACGGGACGGCGGACAACATCACCTTTGCCACGTCGCTGTCATCCAGAAGCAAGGTGTAGACATATAAAGCGTTAATGCGCGAGCGGTACTCCTCGAGATATTGGATCACTGACGCGTCGGACTGCCGGGTTTGAAGAAAACGTTCGTAAGCAGCCGTATCTAGACCGTTCTCGATGTTTTCCGCTATCGCAATGTATTGCTTGGCTAATGAGGTTTGAGTTGCTTTTTCCGTTGAGTAGTAGGATAAAGCAAGCTTGGAGCAAGTTAAAATACTTAATATACTAAAGGAAGTAACTAGAAAAATCAGTTGCCTTCGTGAATTCATCGATAAAATTTCCTTTTCTAATCGTTATAGATTTATGAAAATACAAATTATGTATTATGGTAAATCGTCCAATCTTCATTATTCATGAAATCTTTATACACAGCAAGACCAAATTTTGATAGAGCGGGTTGAAGCACAAAGAGGCCGTCTCAAAAGGTTATCGCTCACTGTAAAGATGGCGAGAGGAGTAGATACGCTGTATGTACGTATAGATAACGACTTTCATGAGCATTTTGGGGTAGTAGCTGTCCCGGCCACCTCCGGGATAAGCTTTGGTGTATAGCTTCATATCCAAGCAATTGACCGCATCGTTTATGACGCGTACGAGATTATTTTCGGGGGATATCTTAAGGGTCGGTTTCTTTTGTTTGAGCATTTTATGAATAGGTTAAGGGTAGACGGAGCATTAAATGATTCTGGAGAAGCGTCAGCGTTCGCTTTTGTGAAGGGATGCCAACCATACCTCGTTGATTCGAATGAATCCCTGAGCAATGGCGATCGGAAGAACATTTAATGCGCAGGCTGACGTTTAGCCCAAATAAAAAACAGGGGTGTCCCATCGTCATTTTCATGACTTATGGGACACCCCCTTCCCATTTCTAACTCTGTTTAATTTTCTTCCGTCCGTGAGGAACGATCATCGGCGTACCGTACAGCGGGTCGGAGATGACGTCGCTCTTCAAATGGAACACGTCTTCAATCATCGCCGCGTTTACAATTTCCTTTGGCGCGCCTTGCGCGTAGATTGTACCGTTCTTTACGGCCACGATATGATCGGCGTAACGGCAAGCCAAGTTAATATCATGAAGCACCATCACAATGGTCCGGCTATCGCGCTCATTCATCTCTTGCAGCAGGTCAAGGACCTCGATCTGATGGGTGAGATCCAAATATGTGGTTGGCTCGTCTAATAGAATAATGCCGGTCTGCTGCGCCAGCGTCATGGCAATCCAAGCCCGCTGGCGTTGACCGCCCGAGAGGGAGAGGACGGAACGCTCGGCAAGCTCGACGATACCGGTAGCGCTCAAAGCAGACTGAACCGCCTCTTCATCCTCCTTCGACCATTGCTGAAGCCACGATTGATAAGGATAACGGCCTTGCTTCACGAGTTGAAGAACCGTAAGTCCTTCGGGAGCAATAGGGCCTTGGGGGAGCAGGGCCAATTGTTTGGCCGCGGTTTTGGCCGGAATCGACGACAGGTTTTTGCCGCTAAGCGTCACTTCGCCTGCCGTAGGTTTCAGAAGTTTGGACAAAGCCCGCAGCAGCGTGGATTTGCCGCAGCCGTTGCTTCCGACCAGGACGGTTATTTTGCCATCCGGAATGGCTATATTCAACTGTTCAAAGATAGATGCTCCGCCATAAGAGAGGGAGATCCCTTTCGCTTCAAGCATACTCATGGTTGACTTCCTCCAGCTTGTTTATTGGTTGCGTTGGCGGTATAACATGTACAAGAAAAACGGTGCGCCGATGGCTGCGGTGAAGACGCCGGCCGGTATATCCAGCGGAGCGAATAAGGTCCGGGCTGCTAGATCGGACACGAGCAGCAGAAGCGCTCCTATTAATGCGCTGACCGGCAGCAGTCCGCCAAACGACGAGCCTACAAGCTTGCGCGCCATATGCGGGGCAATAAGACCGATAAAAGCGATCGCGCCGCCTATCGCCACCGCGGCTCCGGCTAGCGATACGCTGAGTAGCAACAGGACAAGCCGGTGCTTTTGCACATTGGCCCCCGCGCTGCCGGCTACCTCGTCGCCTAATGCTTGAACATTAATGTGACGGGCCATCAGCCAGGTTGCCGGGAGCAATACGATCAGCCACGGAAGCAACGTATAAACATCCTTGTCCCAGGAAGAACCGTAAATGCTGCCAGTCATAAAGGTCATTGCGCGATTCGCCAGGAAATAAGGACTAGCGATAATAAACATATAGGAGATGGACTTAAACGCAGCCGATAAACCGGTGCCGATCAGGACCATGCGGAGCGGCGACGCTCCGTTTTTCCAGGATAAAGCATACAGGATAAACGTAACGGCAAAAGCGCCAAGGATGGCCGCAACGGGCATCCAGTGAATGGAGACATGGCCGTTTAAGAAAAAGAGAAACAAGACGGTGCCAAGCGATGCGCCTTCCGTTATTCCCGTTACGTCGGGAGAAGCCAGCGGATTTCGGATCAATCCTTGCAGCACGGCTCCGGCAGAAGCTAACGCCGCTCCAACGAGCAGGGCGATGACAATTCGCGGCAGGCGGAGCTTTAATACTATGACGTCATGCATGGCGCTGCCTTTGCCGATGATCGATTGGATAACATCCAGCGGCGCGATGAATTGACTGCCGATCCCGGTGCTTATAACGGCACCTGCCGCGCACAGCAGAAGCAAAGCAAATACGGTGACAATCGTTTTGGATTCCAAGAGATACGATAGTTTCAACTTTGGTTTGTTCAGTCTTATAGTCTTGTATTTGCTCATGAGGTTTGTCTTCCTTTTCTGGCAATATATACGAAGAAAGGCACGCCGATCACGGCCGTCATGACGCCAACCGGCACTTCCCTAGGCATGGCAATGTAGCGGGAGCCGATATCGGCGGTCACAAGCAAGACGCCGCCAAGCACGGCGCAATAAGGAATGATCCAACGGTAATCCGCGCCAACGAAATAACGGACGATATGCGGGATAATGATGCCGACAAACGCTATCGGACCAGCGACGGCTACGGAAGCCCCGGCCAGAAGAATTATGGCTGCCGATGCTAGCCACTTCACATAAGCAGTCCGTTGGCCCAAGGTCTGAGCGATATCGTCGCCCATGCCAAGGACGTTCAAATGGCGGGATAGCGCCATGGCCAGAACAAGACCTACCGCCATGTAGGGAATGACACTGCCTAGCATGTGCATATCTCGGCCGGCTACTGAACCGACAAGCCAGACCAGCACTTGGTCGAACATTTTGCCGCTGGAAAGCATAAATCCTTGAGTGAGCGACGCGAAAAAAGCGGCAATCGAAGCGCCGGCCAAGGTGATTTTTACGGGAGTCATGCCATCACGGCCCATGCTGCCAAGGGCAAACACGATGGCACCGCTAATGGCCGCGCCAAGCAAGGCAAGGAGGGTTAGCGGCTGCATGCCGCTAATGCCAAGCCAGCCGGATGCGACAACCACCATAAAGGAAGCGCCGGAGTTAACGCCAAACACGCTTGGCGAAGCAATGGGATTGCGGGTAATAACCTGCATAAGGGCGCCGGCAACCGCGAGGCTGGCACCGGCTGCCGCTGCGATTAACGCGCGCGGAACTCTTGCGGTTTGAATAATCAGATGCTCCTGGTTGGAAGGCTGATAATGGAAAATAGCATCCATAACGGCTGAAAACGGAATATTTGTAACGCCAAACGCAATGCTGCATAGGATGGCTGTTCCAAGGAGCAGAAGGGATAATATGAATCCTGTTAGTCTCATAGCTGTTAGTGACTCCTTTATCATGGATGACAACTTACAAACATTTAACTTATGTACTTAGTGAAGTTTAATAGAGGAGTACAAGCCTGTCAATGAATATGAGAATCGTTCTCAAATTTTTGTTGACTCTGTCGTCATTTTCTTTTATATTTGTTCGGGTGAGAAACATTATCATCGGGAGGCACTAATAGACATGATTAATCGTTTTAACGGAAAGAAATGGATTGGGCTTGTACTTTGTACGATCGTTATCGCGGTACTGGCAGCAGGCTGCGGATCGAACTCCAATAATAATGCTGGATCGGATAATAAAGCTGCAAATTCGGAGCAACCGGCATCGAATGAAACTCGGGTAGTGAAGCATGCCATGGGCGAGACCGAGATCAAGGGTACGCCGAAGCGGGTTGTTGTACTTACCAACGAAGGAACGGAAGCCGTATTGGCGCTTGGCGTGAAGCCGGTAGGCGCGGTGAAATCTTTTACGGGTAATCCTTGGTATGATCATATCGCGGCGGATATGGAAGGCGTAGAAGTGGTAGGCGAGGAAGGTCAGCCGAACCTGGAACTGATCGCTGGCTTGCAGCCGGACCTTATTCTTGCGAACAAAATGAGACATGAAGAAATCTATGAGCAACTGTCGGCGATTGCCCCAACCGTCGAGGCGGAAACGCTTCGCGGCGCTTGGAAAGATAACTTCAAGCTGTATGCGGAAGCGCTTGGCCAAACCGAAGAAGGCAACGCGTTAATCGCGGATTTCGATGCGCGCATTGAAGATTTCAAAGCGCAAGCGGGAGATAAATTGAAAGAAACCGTCTCGTTTGTTCGTTTCATGGGCGGCAAGACGCGGGTTTATCATACGGACACCTTCTCAGGCGTTATAGCTGGCCAGCTTGGCCTGGCACGAAATGAAATGACGCTGAATGCCAAAGAACAATTCGCTGACGAAATTACGAAGGAACGTCTGCCGGAAGCGGATGCCGACCGGATCTTCTACTTCACTTACGATACGGGTGACGGCAAAGGCTCCGCTCAAGAGCAGGAATGGACAAATGATCCAATCTGGAAAGGCCTGAGCGCAGTCAAAGCCGGCCATGCTTACCGCGTAGACGATGCAATCTGGAATACGGCAGGCGGCATTAAAGCAGCTAACCTGATGCTGGACCAATTGGCAGAGAATTATGGAATCAAGTTGACTAAATAATACACGCAAAAAGGCGCCGCTTGCTTAAAGCGGCGCCTTTTCTTTACGATCCAACTCCAAACATAAGAGCGAAGTAACCAAAGACCGTTGTCATAAGGCCCATAATGAAGGCCGGGAGCATCTTGTTGTCCCGGTACATCTGAATAAATCCGTATATCATGACGAGAGCCGCTGCAAGCATTAGGATACTATCCAGTCCGATGGATAACTTCAGCGTCAAATCCGGGCTGAAATGCCCGTTGTAGACCGTCGTGAACAACTCGGAAGGGGATACCGTCTGCAGCGTTTCCTTTACGTTGTGAGGAGGAGTCTGCTGGCCTAAAGCCCCCGTGACGATAAACAGCAGCAGTGCGATTACACTTTCACCCTTCAGCCAAGGCTTTGGATTAAAGCTGTTGCTCTGCTTCAGCATTTTCCGGTAACCAAACCCGTTCGTATATGCAAATAAGAGCAGCGGTGCGATAAGCAAATGCTTCAGAAGAAGCATTTGTCCGTACGGCAGCATCCACGAATTGACGTATTGCGGCGTCGTAAATGTCATGAGCAGGATGCCGGCGGTGAAGGTAATGAGCATGCAGCCAATCGCGAGCGGCGAGAACCAAGCCAGGAAGGCTTCCCAGTTGCGGCTGTCCGAAGCAAACCAGCTCACGACCATCAGTACGCCAATCCACACGGTTATCGCGAGGAAGTGGGCAGTATGGACAAGCCATCCTTTTGTCCCGTATAGCGAAGTTGCATGGCTGGCATATCCAAGCCAGAGAATCAAGAGCAACAGAATAAACAAGCTGACCTTCGGCATATGTTTGTCGTTCCGGAAGGAGGGCAAGCCAAGCAGAAAAGCGAGGCCAATGGATGCTACGGCTGACCAGACCCAAGCTTTGCCGTTGTTAAGGTCGAGCAGAATGCTTTTTACCATCTCGCCGTATGTAATATCCGTATCCTTCGCGAACAATACGGCAGAATCATGAATAGGCACATATTCTAAGAGCGGAATAGCTAGCGCGCAAACGAGCAGGAGCCAGGTCGGAACGCGGATCTCCGGACGCCGATGCTCCGGTACAATACGGAGAATAAACGTCCCGGTAAGAATAGCAAAGCAGAGATAGAGAAGGGCTTCGCTGACGTAACTCATTTGCGGCGCCTCCGGACAACTAGAACGATGCCGGCAATTACGATTACTCCGATGAGAACCCCAATTGCTGTTGTTACGCCATTGTTATTGCTTTTGCCGTCTTTAGCGTCGGTGTCGGTGTCCTCCGCCGAGGCTGCGGGAGCCGGCTCCTCGGTTTTCTCTTGATCCGCGGATGCCGCTGCATCAGGTGCCTCGGTTACTTCGGCGCTTGGCGACTCGGTTGCTTCAGGCGATGGGGAAGGCGTTACTTCCGCGACATTGACCGTAAAAGCATATTCACCGTCAACCGCATGGCCGTCGGCGCCGATGATCGTCCATTTAACCGTGTAAGCACCGTTGTTCAGAGGTTCGGTGACGGCACCGCTCATCGTCGAATCATGGACTTCAATATCTCCTGTAGCCATTTGCTTACCAGCCTCATCAAGCACCTTGAACTGGCTAAGCTTTTCGATATCCGTATTAAACGTCAAGGAAATTTCGGAAGGCGAGGTTGTAACGGTCTCATCCTTCGCAGGAGTAGAAACGGTAACCTTGGAATGGGCCATGGCCATGCCCGGTACAAGGAATAGTGCAACTAAACAAATGAATAGGATACGTTTCATAGGTCATTCACCCTCGTTATTGGATTAATTGATGTCATTATAACAGATCGGCCGAACAATTCGGCTTCGCCTTTATGAACAATATTCGAAGGCAATAAATCGGCATAATGCGAGGTTTAGTCGGAATAAACTGGAAATACCCAATCTTTACACAATGGAAAATTCCCTTCTCGAAGGAGGTGCACCTGCTGCTGTGCAGGGCGCACGGCTGCAGGGGACTGTATTGAGTGATCCGCTTCCGCATGTTTTTCAGCTGCTTGTTATTGTGTTGCTCGTATTTATGAACGGCTTGTTTGTTGCGGCGGAATTCGCGATGGTGAAGGTTCGGGGAACCCGGATCGAATCATTGGCCGCAGAAGGCCATCTGCGCGCAAAGCTTGCCTCTCACTTGACGAACAACCTGGATGCTTATTTATCTGCGTGCCAACTGGGGATTACGCTGGCTTCTCTTGGTCTTGGCTGGATCGGGGAGCCCGCAATCAAAGATTTGATCGAGCCTTGGTTTCTGGCGCTTGGATGGGGCAATCCGGTTATGATCCATTCCATTTCATTCATTATTGCGTTTCTCTTCATAACGATACTCCATATCGTCCTCGGTGAACTTGCCCCCAAAACGATAGCGATCCGCAAGGCAGAGACGGTTACGCTATTGACAGCCACGCCTCTAATTATGTTCCATAAACTGATGTATCCGTTTATTTGGGTGTTGAACGGCCTTGCGAACCAGCTTCTGAAGCGGTTTGGCATTGAGCCGGCTTCCGAGCAGCATTTAGCCCATACCGAGCAGGAGATCCGCATTCTCATGCAGGAAAGCCATAAGAGCGGGCTCATTAATAATACGGAGCTGACGCTGGTCGATAATATATTCGAGTTCGCCGAGACGAATGCCCGTGAAATTATGATTCCGCGGACGGAGATGGTGTGTCTCTATGTTCATCTGTCTCTCGAAGAGAACAAAGCGATTGCCTTAAATGAAATGCATACGAGATATCCCGTCTGCGATCATGACAAGGACAATATTATCGGCTTTGTTCATATCAAAGACCTGTTGAAGGATACTACGCATAGTTTGACGGATATTCGGCAGATTACGCGAGCTATCACGACGGTTCCGGATTCCATGCAAATCAGCAACCTGCTTATTCTCATGCAGAAGAAAAAAGCGCAGATCGCCATTCTAATCGATGAATACGGGGGGACCTCCGGTCTGGTTACGCTCGAGGATATTATGGAAGAGATCGTAGGCGAAATTCAAGACGAGTTTGACGAGGAACGGGCAGAGATCGAGAAGCGGGACGACAACAGTTATTCCATTAGCGGAATGATGCTGATTGAAGAAGTAAATAGTTATTTCGGCGTTGATATCGATTGCGATAATTATGATACGATAGGCGGTTGGATTTACTCGCAGATCGAGATTCCGCCAACAAAAGAGCAGCGAATCGAATATGGCGGGGAATATGCCTTTATCATAGAGGAGACGGATCACTTGCGCATTTCGCGCATTCGGGTACAGAAGCTGCATCAGCAGCCGGGGCCCAACAAAGCAAAAGATAGTTCCGGCCCGGAGAAGATGATTTCTGCGGAAGGACAGTCCTTCTGAAACGAAAAAGGGGTATCCCATTGTCAGGTACATGACAATGGGATACCCCTTTGCGTTTATTTGACCGCTATAGCTTCAAATGCGGCTTCATCGATTTTGTGGACGATATCAATGGTACCTCCGGCAAGGCAGACGTCACCGTCATACAAAACGACTGCCTGACCCGGCGTAATCGCCTTTTGCGGTTTATCGAATACGATTTCCGCAGAGCCGTCAGCCTGAAGCGTTACGCTTACGCCTTGATCCGGCTGGCGGTAGCGGAATTTCGCCGTGCAGCGGAAAGTGCCTTCCGGCTTCTCAGGCGCGATCCAGTTCATGCCGCTTGCGGTAAGACCCGTAGAGTACAAGCTAGGATGGGATTCTCCCTGCACAACGTACAATATGTTGCGTTCCAAATCTTTGTCGGCGACGAACCAAGGTTCGCCATTGCCGGAGCCGCCAATGCCAAGGCCTTGGCGCTGACCTAACGTATAGTACATGAGACCGTCATGGCGGCCCTTTACTTCGCCGGTCCGGATATCAACCATTTCGCCCGGGCGGGCAGGCAGATAGCCGCTCAAAAACTCCTTGAAGTTGCGCTCGCCGATAAAACATACGCCGGTGCTGTCTTTTTTCTTCGCGGTATATAGGCCGGCTTCTTCGGCTATGCGGCGAACTTCCGGTTTTGGCAAATGCCCGATCGGGAACATTGCTTTCTCGAGCTGCTTCTGGTTAAGCGCGCTTAAGAAGTAAGTCTGGTCCTTGTTGCCGTCAACGCCGCGAAGCAGCTTTGTTTCACCGTCTTCGGTACGTTCGACTCTCGCATAATGGCCGGTAGCCAGATAGTCGGCGCCAAGCTCATTCGCTTTCTTGAGGAAATCGCCAAACTTAATCTCGCGGTTGCACATCACATCCGGATTAGGCGTACGGCCGCGTTTGTACTCGTCAAGGAAATAAGTAAATACTTTATCGAAATACTGCTTCTCGAAGTTAACCGTATAATAAGGGATACCGATTTGATCGCAAACCCGGCGTACGTCTTCAGCGTCTTCTTCCGCCGTGCAATGACCGAACTCATCGGTGTCATCCCAGTTCTTCATGAATATGCCAACCACATCGTAGCCTTCCTGCTTCAGCAGCAGAGCCGTTACGGAGGAATCTACTCCGCCGGACATGCCGACAACGACGCGTGTTTCTTGTTTTGATTTAACCACCTGCATGCACCACCTTGTTTTTCGCGCATCTATTATAAAGGCTTAAGCCTGATGAACGGAGTTCATACTATTGTACCATAGACGAAAAACTTTTTCATGATTTGTCAATCCTTTTCTCGCATGTCTCTATAGGTTGTGTTAACATAGATATGATATGGGAATACCCGTAATTAATTCAACAATACGCTAACATACGTGCAATCGAATAGAAGAACTACTACTTAAGAGAGGTGCCCGAATATGAAAATTTCGACGAAAGGCCGTTACGGTCTCACTATTATGATGGAGCTTGCGGGTAAATTCGGCGAAGGTCCGATTTCACTAAAAAGCATTGCCGAGCGCAATCAGCTCTCCGAGCATTACTTGGAGCAATTGGTCGCACCGCTGCGCAATGCCGGACTGGTTAAAAGTATTCGCGGCGCATATGGCGGTTATATTTTGTCCAAGGAGCCGGAGACCATTACAGCCGGTGACGTGATTCGTATATTGGAAGGCCCGATTTCCCCGGTAGACTTCACGGAAGAGGATGATCCGGCCAAACGGGATTTGTGGCTTCGCATCCGCGACAGTATTGCTAGCGTGCTTGATTCAACAACTTTGGCTGACTTGGTGAACTACCAGGATGCCGGTGTTGCTGACAGCTATATGTTCTATATTTAATGAGGGATTCGTATGCAAAAGTATTATTTTGACCATGCAGCTACAACGCCCATGCATCCGGATGTAGCCGCAGCGATGCTAGAGGTTATGTCCGGTCCGGCGAGCAATCCGTCCAGCATGCATGCCTTCGGGCGCGCAGCCAAACAGAAGGTGAACCAAGCGCGCGATCTGATCGCCGCGGCGCTTGGATGCAAGCCATCCGAGCTCATCTTCACCTCCGGCGGCACCGAAAGCGATAATGCGGCTATTATCGGCGCGGCAGCGGCGATGAAGAAAAAGGGCAAAACCCATATCATTACGGCGAGCAGCGAGCATCACGCCGTCCTGCATACTTGCGAAGCTTTGGCTGAAGCGGGTTACGAGGTGACTTACCTTCCGGTTGACGAGACCGGCCGGGTATCCATCGTTGACGTAGCCGCGGCGATCAAGCCCGAGACGGGGCTTATCACGATTATGCACGGCAACAATGAAGTCGGTACGTTGCAACCGATTGAAGAGATTGGCGAGCTCGCCCATGCCCATGGCGCGTTGTTCCACGTTGACGCCGTTCAATCCTTTGGCACGGCACTGTACCGGTTGTCGGAACTGCCGGTTGATCTGATGAGCTTTTCCGCGCACAAGATAAACGGCCCGCAAGGCGTAGGCGCTTTGTATTTGGCAAACGGTACGCCATTTGAGCCGATAGCACACGGTGGTTCGCAGGAGCGAAAGCGGAGAGCAGGGACAGAAAATGTCGCCGGCATTGCCGGTTTCGCTAAAGCTGTTGACATTTGTGTGAACAACCGCGAGCACAAGCAACTTTTCCTGGACAAGCTTCGTACGGAATGGGTAGACAAGCTGAAGGCGGCATTATCCGGAACGGTTGAGATTGCCATTAACGGGAATGCGGAGCATCGTCTTCCGAACATCGTAAATATCAGCTTTATCGGGATTGATACGGAGACGATGCTAATGAACCTCGACATGGAAGGCATTGCCGCGGCTAGCGGTTCTGCCTGCACGTCGGGATCGCTCGAAAGATCGCATGTGCTGAAGGCGATGAACTTGCCTGAGGAACGTTTGAATTCAGCTGTACGATTCAGCTTTGGTTTGGGGAATACTGTGGAGGAACTGGAAGACGCTGCACGCGCAATAGCGACAATCGTGGAGCGGATCCGTACCAATCAGTAGGAGGCGCAAACCACGCCATGATCAAACTCCAGCAATTAATCGGTCTTCCCGTACTTGTTATTCATTCCGGCAAGCATGTCGGCAACGTTAAAGACGCTTGGTTTGATGAACATTGGCGGTTGATCGGTCTAATTGTAGAAGGCGCAAAGTGGTTTGCGTCATCGGTCAAAACCGTTGAGTGGGCAGAAGTGTTAACCTGTGGCGAAGATGCCGTATTTATATCGAAGGAATCCGCGGTCAAATCGGTCAAACCGGCACAGATCGGAAGATCCTTTGATACCGGCGTCGTCAAATTGAGGGAGCTGCCCGTCATTACGGTACAAGGATTACAGCTCGGACGTGTATCCGATGTTTATTTTTACCCGTTTCAGGGTACACAAATAGTAGGCTATGAGCTTACGGATGGTTTTATATCGGATCTGATGGAAGGGCGCAAATGGCTGAAAGCCCCGGAAGATCCGGATGCCGTGCTGCTCGGGGAAGACGCGATTATCGTTCCTGCTGTCAGTGAAGCGGAATTGGAGCCTGTCGCAGCTTCCAATTCGATAAATAGGGAGAAATGAAAGATGATGAGATGTCCCAATTGCAATTCAAAGGATATTGGTAAAATCGGTTCCCATCAGTTCTACTGCTGGGGCTGCTTCATAGAGCTGACAGTCAACGGCGAGAAGATGTCGGTCTATCAAGTAGAAGAGGACGGAACGCTTAGTTCGCTCGACGATTTATTCTTTGAAGAGGAAATGCCGCAAATTCAAATCAATTAGCGGCTTCATAGATCAGGTGACGACTTCAGGACGGCTAATAGCCGTCCTTTTTGCATTTCTAAGCATTTCTAAGTTTCACCAAATAAATAAGGCTTAGAAATCACCGGAATGAAACGCGCCTCGCCGCCAAGGACGGCAAAACCGTTTCACCTTGATTTCTCAAAAACAAGAGAAACAAATCAAATGCAAATCAAAATATACATTTTACGTTGCGATAATACCTAAGAAACAGATGGGGTATAGGCTGTTAAGAGTGGTGAGTTTCCAAACTAGCAACCAAATACAAGTAAAATCAAATAAAAACAATTTATTAATATGGATTTAATACTGATTTTACATTTGAGAGCTATGCTATAGAAGTCTTAAGCGAATCAATTATAAAAAAGGTGGAGGAGAAAGAAATCATGAAAAAGTGGATGGGGACAGCTTTTACAACCGTACTTATCATCTCGGCGTTAACAGCATGCGGCGGCAACGGAAACAATGCAAATGTTGAGCAAGGGGCTAACGGCAATAAAACAGCTGCCAAAGGAAATTCGGAGATTACCGTTTACACCGCGCTTGAAGATGACCAGATCCAAACCTACTTAGAATCCTACAAAGCTGCATATCCAAATGTAAAAGTAAACATTGTCCGCGATTCAACCGGCGTTATTACAGCCAAGCTGCTAGCGGAAAAAGATAATCCGGTTGCCGATGTGGTATGGGGCACGGCTGCAACCAGCCTGTTGGTCCTCGACCAGAACAATATGCTGGAAGGTTATTCGCCAAAGGGCATCGAGAACATCCAACCAGAATTCAAGGACACGCAACAACCTGCGCATTGGGTTGGCATTGATGCATGGGAGACGGCAATCGCGGTAAATACGGCAGAGCTCGAGAAAAAAGGGCTGGAAGTGCCTAAATCCTACGCCGATCTGATCAAGCCGGAATACAAAGGCATGATCGTCATGCCAAATCCAGCATCTTCCGGTACGGGATTTCTGACCGTTAATGGTCTTCAGCAGTTGATGGGCGACAGCGAAGCGTGGAGCTATTTAGACAAGCTGGACCAAAACATTGCGGTGTATACGGAATCCGGATCCAAACCGGCGAAGATGGCAGGAACAGGCGAATACCCGATCGGCATTTCCTTCGGTTACCGCGCGATTCAAGAGAAAAAAGGCGGAGCTCCAGTAGAAGTCGTTTTCCCTTCGGAAGGTTCCGGCTGGGATGTTGAAGCTAACGCCCTGATGAAGAAAGACAATATTAAGCCCGAAGCAAAAGAATTCCTCGATTGGGCGATTTCCGATGAACCAATGAAAAAATACAACGAAAACTATGCGATTCTTGCGATGAAGACCGATTCCGCTGTAGTTCCTGAAGGTTATACGAAGGATCCGATCAGTCAGCTCATCAAGTTGGATTTGAATAAAGCTGCGGAAACCCGCGACGCAACGCTGTCCGAGTGGACGAAACGCTACGAGGCAAAAAGCGAGAAGCAATAAAGAATAATCCGAAGGGGGAATCGGTTCTATGCCACAGAGCTATTTATCAATAGAAGGCATCCGCAAGACATTCGGGTCGTTCACAGCACTTGAGCCTATACACATCGAGATTCCAAAGAATGAATTCGTATGCCTGCTTGGCCCAAGCGGCTGCGGCAAGACGACCTTGCTTCGGATGATTGCAGGACTCGAATCGCCGGATGGCGGACGTTTGTTGGTGGAAGGCAAGGACATTACTTCCTTGCCTCCCGCTAAACGCAATATTGGATTTATGTTTCAATCGTATGCTTTGTTCCCGAATTTAACGGTTGCTCAGAATGTTGCCTACGGACTGAAGGAGAAAAAACTGTCCAGGCAGCAAGTACAAAGCAAGGTAGAGGAAGTACTGAGTATGGTTGATCTGCTCTCCTACGCAACGAAATACCCTGCACAGCTGTCGGGCGGACAGCAGCAGCGGGTAGCCTTATCGCGCGCCATCGCTTTATCGCCTGATTTTTTGCTGCTGGATGAACCATTGTCTGCGCTGGATGCCAAGGTGAGAGAAAAGCTTCGCCTCGAAATTCGCAGATTGCATGAGCAGCTTGGCATGACAACGATCATGGTCACTCATGATCAAGAAGAAGCTCTGACGATGGCAGATACCGTCGTTGTTATGAATAATGCCAAGGTTATTCAATCCGGCGCGCCGGAGGATATCTACGAAAGGCCAAACAGCCGGTTTGTAGCGGATTTCATTGGCGCGGTCAATTTCCTTGAAGGCATGAACGGCGGGGAAGCTTTGGCGATTAGACCAGAGCATGTAAGACTAGGACTCGGCCAAGAGACGGGGAGCTATGAAGCCGTCATTGAAAGTCTTGAATTCCGAGGTTCCTTTTATCGGGTAACGATGCAGGTCCAAGGGCCGCTAAGCCAATATTTCCAGAGCGGAATAATGGCGGACCTAAACCGTGCCGTCGTGAAGCAATATCAACTTGAAAAAAACCGCCGAGTTTTTATCCAATTGCCGGAAGAGCATTTGATTCGCTTCGGCCCCAATCGCCGGGAGCGACTTGAGGTGGTTGGATGAGAATCGCGAAATGGAATACAGCATTTACTCTCAAACGGAGAACGGGCAGCTGGTTCGAGCGTATAGCGATGCTGCTGATGCTTGCGGGATTATGCGTGATGATTCTGCTTCCTTTGTTCTCTCTGTTCAGCAAGGCGGTTACGGATAAGTACGGGCAGTACAACGGATTAAGCAATTTTATCGATTATTTCTCCACGCCGGCTTTGCTTCATTCCTTGCAGCATACGGTGTACGTATCGCTTCTGACCGCAATCTTGTCTGTCGTATTGGGCTTTTTGTTCGCTTACGCCCTGACCCGTACGAACGTTCCGGGCAAAATGTTTTTTAAAACGGTATCGCTCCTGATGCTATTCGCGCCAACGATGATGCTCGGGATCGGGTTAACCTACTTGTTCGGAAACCAAGGATTAATTACAACGGGATTTTTTGAAGCTTTGCCTTTCCATTGGGACATCGATCTCTACGGTCCAACCGGCATCGTAATGGCTGAAGTGATGTACACCTTTCCGCAAGCATGTCTCATTCTGGTTGTTTCCTTAAGTTTTGCGGATTTCAACTTGTACGAGGCCGCAAAAACGATGGGAGCCGGCAAGGGACGAATATTTTTCACGATCACGTTGCCGAATATGAAATATGGCTTGATATCCTCCTTCTTCGTCAGCTTTACGCTCGCCTTCACGGATTTTGGCGCACCCCAGGTTGTAGGCGGCAGCTACAACGTCCTGGCAACGGAAATCTATAAGCAGGTGATTGGCCAGCAAAATATGGGGATGGGAGCGACGGTGGGAATTATCCTGACTCTCCCCGCGATCCTGGCTTTTATCGTGGACAGATTCGTAACTCGCAAGCAGCATGCGATAAGTTCAAGAGCGGTTCCGTACCGGATTACGCCGAGCCGAAAGAGAGACGGATTGTTTCTAACCTTCTGCATTCTGGCTTCCGGTATGATCCTGCTGTTAATCGGGACGGTATTTGCGGCATCGGTCATTAAGATATGGCCGTACAATCTCTCATTCTCATTGAAGCATTATGATTTCAGCAAAGTGGCGGGAGGCAGCTTGCAGCCGTTCTGGACCAGCTTGCGAATGTCCGCTTGGACGGCTCTAATCGGAACCGCAGCAACCTTTGTTGGCGCGTATTTAATTGAAAAAACAAAGTCGTTTCCCGTCCTTCGGCAAGCAGGTTACTTCTTATCTATTTTACCGTTGGCTCTTCCGGGCATCGTTCTCGGATTGTCATATATCTTCTTCTTTAACAAAGCAAGCAATCCGATGCATGGCATTTACGGCACCATCTGGATTCTGGTAATGGCGAATATTGCGCACTTCTACTCCGTCTCCTTCGTTACGGCAACAAGCGCCTTGAAGAAGCTGGACAAGGAAATCGAAACCGCCTCCGACTCTTTGGGCGTACCAAGGTACAAAACGCTGCTGCGGGTAACGATTCCGTTATGTTTGCCTGCTGTGCTCGAGATGGCGATGTACTTGTTCATCAACTCGATGGTCACCGTCTCGGCCGTCATGTTCCTGTACGCGGCGGATCTTAAACTAGCCTCCGTCTCGATCGTGAATATGGAGGACGCGGGAGACGTAGCGCCAGCAGCGGCTATGTCAACTCTAATAGTCATAACGAATATCGGGGTACGGCTTCTCTATGAAGCGGTCACTCATCAAATCAAGAAAAAAACACAAGCTTGGCAAACAAGACAACAATAAGGAGAGATGAATCATGATTAAAGCAGTCATGCTGGATTGGGCAGGCACCATGGTCGATTTCGGCTGCTTCGCACCGCTTAACGTATTTGTAGAGGTATTTGCCCGCAAAGGGGTACAGGTTACGGTTGAGGAAGCAAGGCAGCCTATGGGCATGCTGAAGCGGGATCATATCGCGGCTATGTGCCAAATGGAGCGAATTGCCGGTCTGTGGCAAGGTCTTTATGGGAACAAGCCAAGCGAGGACGATATCGATGCGTTGTACGCGGATTTTGAGCCTCTTCTGTTCAGCACGTTGAAGGATTATGCGACACCGGTACCAGGCGCGGTTGAGCTTGCGGGCAGATTGCGCAGCCAGGGAATCGCCATTGGTTCAACGACCGGTTATACGAGAGCCATGATGGACGTGGTATGCAAAGGCGCGAAGGAGCAAGGATATGAACCGGACAGTCTCGTAACGCCTGATGAAGCTGCCGCCGGCAGACCATACCCTTGGATGATTTACCGGAATGCCGAGATGCTTGGCGTGTATCCGATGCACCAGATTGTCAAAGCCGGCGACACCGTTAGCGACATGCTCGAAGGCGTAAACGCAGGCTGCTGGACGGTTGGCGTAATCTTAGGGAGCAGCGAGCTGGGAATGACGGAAGAGGAAGTGGCCGCATGCGAGGAAACGGAGCTTACTGCCCGCAAAGAAGCCGTTGCGGCAAGGCTTCAAGCTGCAGGTGCTCATTACGTGATTGACCGAATTGGAGATTTGGATCAAGTCATCGCGCTACTTAACGATCGATTGGAGAAAGGGGAACGTCCATGACTAGACCATACTTGCTGTTGACTCCAGGACCACTCACGACTTCTACAACGGTAAAAGAAGCGATGCTTCGCGACTGGTGCACTTGGGATAAGGATTATAACGGGCTGGTACAAAGCATCCGTACCCGTCTTGTCCATTTGGCAACCTCTTCGCCTGAACCCTATACGGCTGTTCTGATGCAGGGTAGCGGTACGTTTAGCGTTGAGTCGGTCATAGGCACGGTTGTTCCTAGGGACGGCAAGCTGCTTGTACTGACCAATGGCGCATACGGCAACCGGATTGCTCAAATGGCTGCTGTATACGGCATTACGACCTCGGTCCTAGACTTCGGCGAGACGGATTGCGTTACCGCTGGCGCTGTCGAAGAACGGCTGCAGGAAGAACCGGATATCACGCATGTCGCCATGGTGCATTGCGAGACGACTACAGGCATGTTGAACCCGTTAGCGGATGTATCAAAAGTGGTGAAACGCTACAACAAAATTTGTATTGTTGATGCGATGAGCAGCTTCGGCGGCATTCCTATTGACGTATCGGAGCTTGGCATCGATTTTCTCATCAGCAGCGCGAACAAATGCATTCAAGGCGTGCCCGGCTTTGGATTTGTCATCGCAAGAACAGAAGCGCTCCTTGCTTGCGAGGGGCAGGCACGCTCCTTATCGCTTGATTTGTACGATCAATGGCAGGTGATGGAAAAGGGTGGCGGCAAATGGCGCTTTACTTCTCCGACACATGTAGTCCGGGCTTTCGACCAGGCGCTAGTTGAACTGGAGGTTGAAGGCGGCATTCAGGCTCGTTATGAACGTTACAAAGCCAATCAGCATCTTCTCGCCGAAGGGATGGAGCAGCTTGGATTTTGCGCCTTATTGCCGAAGGAACTGCATTCGCCCATCATTACGTCCTTCTATTATCCTTTGAGCGAGTCCTTCACTTTCGAAGCATTATACGAGAAATTGAAAGCAGCCGGCTTCGTGATTTATCCCGGCAAGATCAGCACGGCCGACACGTTCAGAATCGGGAACATCGGCGAAATCTACAAAGCCGATATCGTGAAGTTATTGCAAGTTATTAATGACGAGCTGTTTTGGTAAGGTGCTTTTTTTTACCTTATACATCCAACCAATTCCACAAACTAACAACATGATAAGCCTATGCTTTCGATGTAAGTTTTGTGGAGCCGTGTTTTGTTTCGCAAACTTACTCGCCACAAAACTTTTTAAGCCTATGCTTTCGATGTAAGTTTTGTGGAGCTGTGTTTTGTTTCACAAACTTACTCGCCACAAAACTTTTAGGAGGCCATATCTATGAAAATTTTCTGTTTGGGCGGTGCCGGCAATATTTGCAGAGAGGCTGTTCTTGATCTTGTGCATTACTCCGATTTCGAGAAAATTACGATTGGCGACTTCAATGTGGAGGAAGGCCACAAGGTTGTCGCTTGGCTGAACGATCCACGCGTGGACTTCGTGCAAGTAAATGTGAAGGATCATGAGGATACGGTAGCTAAGATGCGCGGTTACGACATCGTTATGGACGGCACCACGATTACTTTGAACGGACTTTCCACAGCCGCGATTGCGGAAGCGGGCTGCCATGGCGTGAATTTGAACGGCTTTGGCGAAGAAGACCGCTCCCATGAGGTATTTCTGCGAAACAACCGTACCTGCTTGCCGGGCTTTGGCATGACGCCGGGCTTGACCCAGATGATGGCGATGCATGCGGCGAACCAGCTTGACGAAGTGGATGAGGTTCGCGTGAGCCATGGCTCTTACCGTCCTATTGCGTTCTCCAAATCGATAACGGAAACGACGACCTACGAATACGATCCGGAGCTTCCTGGACGCGTCGTCTATGAGAATGGCGAATTTATCCAAGTACCGCCATTTGCCCGGCCTCGGGACATTGCCTTGCCGGAACCTTACGGAACGGCCGTGCAATACATTATTCCGCATGCGGAGACTAAAACGCTGGCCAAAGCTTTAGCTTCCAAAAACGTAAAGCTGATTGAAGTACGCGGAACTTGGCCGCAGACTAATATGGCACTGGTCAAGTCGCTGTATGACTATGGTTTCTTCCGCAATGACCCAATCACCGTGAATGGTGCCGAAGTAGGTATTATGGACTGTATTTCTCAATATCTGTATAATTCCAAAGAAGGCAAGGAGACGGAATTATACGGCTATGCCCTGCATGTTGAAGTAACCGGAATGAAAGACGGCAAACACAAGAAGTTTACGTTAACGCATACCCACCCGGCCTCGGACGGATCGGTGGACGGTTGGGAGAAGCTACGCGCCTATACCCGCAATGTTGGCATTCCGCTAGCAGTTGCAGCTGAGCTTATTGCCAAGGGTCATGTGAAACAAGCGGGAATCGTGACGCCGGAAGAAGCTTTCACGAATCCCGGTCTTGTTTTTGAAGAGCTCGCCAGAAGGAATTTGTTCGTACACGAGGAACAAGTAGAGTTAGCTATCATTTAGAGATGGGATGAAGGGGGACACCCGCTATGTCGCTGGTAGGAGAAGAGCGGAAGAGAGAGATCTTAGACATTATTAATGATGCGGGAAAAGTCCAAACGAATGATCTTGTGAAACGATTTGGCGTTTCATCGGAGACGATTCGGCGTTACCTGGAAGAGCTGGAGTCGGAAAACCGGCTGAAACGCGTATATGGCGGAGCGGTCAAAATGACGCTGGTCTTCGAGGAGCTTTCCCATCTGAAACGCGAAGTATTAAGGGTAGACGAGAAAAAAAGGATCGGCAGGGCGGCAGCTGCCTTAGTCGAGGACTTTGATGTCATCGTCATAGACGACGGTTCGACAACCCTGCAAATGATTCCTTATCTTCTCTACAAGAAAAATTTAACGATTATTACCAATTCTATTTCCGGCCTCAACATGATTCTGGATTATCAGAACAAAGAGATGTTCTCGGGCGACGTGTTTTTTATCGGAGGGAAAATCGACTCCAGACATTATCGGATTTCCGGTTCATTGGCGGAAAAGTTCATGGATAATTTCTACGTCAATAAAGCGTTCTTGTCCATTGACGGCATTTCGCTGGAGCAGGGGATAACCAACTTCGATGCGAATCGCGCCTTGCTCGTGCAAAAGATGATGCAAAAAAGCGAACAAAGCATCGTTCTGACCGACAGTACGAAATTTGGCGTAAACCGTATGTATAAAATTGCGGATCTGGGAACTGTCCATACGGTCGTTAGCGAAGAAGCGTCCCCTGAACACTGGGCAGAGATTCTAGAGAAACATCAGGTGAACTGGATCGTAGCCGAATAGACGCAAAACTAGGCATTCATGGATGAAATGGACCGCTTGTACATATACTGAAGCAGATTGCTTTGCGGTGATGATACAAGCGGGGGTGAAGACGGTGGAACGGTTGATGAAGAGCCGTCTGTTCGTATGGCTGGTTTATTTGATTTTGGGGCTGCTTGCTCTTTATCTTCTGCTGCTCGTCAAGCCGATTTTTGTCCATCTGTATGTCTTTCTGCGATCTATTCTAGCACCGTTTATTATCGCCATGATTGTATCTTATGTGCTTAATCCGGTCGTTACGCTGCTGCATGAGCGGAAGGTGCCGAGGACCGTTGCGGTTCTGCTCATCTATGCGGTGTTTTGCGCGACGCTTGCCGTCATTCTGGTCAACGTGATTCCGATGTTCAAAGAACAGATGGACCAGCTGAACCGCCATGTTCCCGATCTGACGTATCGCGCGGAAAGTTTGGTAACCGATCTGAACAATACTTCATTCCTGCCGGACAGCATACGGGAAGGAATGAACAAGTCGATTTATCAAATGGAGAAAAAACTGTCGGACACCGTAACCCATTTCATTAATAATATCGGTTCGGTAGTTAATGCGGTATTTATTGCGTTTATCATCCCGTTCCTGGCGTTTTATATCTTGAAGGATTTCGATCTGTTCGAGCGGACCGTAATCACGTACGTACCGAAGTCGCATCGCAAAAATACCGTGCGGCTACTGAAGGACATTGACGCTGCGCTTGGCAGCTATATAAGGGGACAATTTATCGTCTGCATTATCGTTGGCATTCTCGCTTATATCGGCTATCTGATCATCGGGCTTCCGTATCCGCTGCTGCTTGCGAGCATTGTTTCGATTACGAATATAATACCGTACCTGGGGCCTTTCTTCGGCGCAGCTCCGGCGATATTGGTAGCTTCCACCGTCTCGTTCAAAATGATGTTGTTTGTCGCGATCGTCAATATGGCCTGCCAGGTGCTGGAGGGCAATGTCGTATCGCCGCAAGTCGTTGGGCGCACGCTTCATATACATCCCTTGGCTATTATCTTCGCTCTTCTTGTCGGCGGAGAAATCGCGGGCATAGTCGGGATGATTCTAGCCGTACCGATCTTTGCCGCGCTGAAAGTGATCGTGCAGCATATCTTTTCGTATTACGTCAGGCGAAAGACCATTTGACAGACGCGAATTTGGCCGATATACTTTAGACAGTTGCAGCAACTATCAAATGTAAAGCGTTGATGGAAGGAAGTAAGCCATAGCCCGTCAATCAGAGAGAGAGCTTCTTCGCCTTATGGCGTCGGCTGTAAGAGCTCTTGGGACGAAGAATGGCCGAAAGCTACTTTCGGAGTGTGAACGAACTTCACCGGGAGGACCCGTTATCGTCCGTTTGAGGAGATTGCTATCATGACGCCTAAGGCGTTCCGGCAATAACCAGGGTGGTACCGCGATGAATTCGTCCCTGTCTTATGACAGGGGCTTTTTTATGTTTTAAAACCGGTTTAAAAACCATGTTTAAGACACTTTTTAAAAATCAGAGCTTTTGCACGGAGAGAAAATTCGAAGCTTTTGGAGCGGTAGCGTCCGCCTTTGTTTTTGAGTTTCAACCTTGTACATTTTGTTCAGGAAATTCAAAAACAACAGCGGCCAAAGGCTCGAAATTTCTCATAGTGCATACAGCTCGAAGTTAAACGGAGGCGTAAAACAATGAAAGCAAGTGAAATCAGGTCCAAATGGCTTTCCTTCTTCGAAAGCAAAGGACACCATATCGAACCAAGCGCATCCCTCGTCCCGCATAACGATCCGTCGTTGCTCTGGATCAATGCAGGCATGGCGCCGCTTAAACCTTATTTCGACGGACGCGTCATCCCTGACAATCCGCGCATTACCAATTCGCAGAAATGCATTCGCACCAACGACATCGAGAACGTAGGCAAAACACGCCGTCACCATACGTTTTTCGAAATGCTCGGCAACTTCTCCATCGGCGACTACTTCAAGGAAGAAGTCATCACTTGGGCATGGGAGTTCCTGACTGGCAAAGAATGGATTGGATTTGATCCTGACCGCCTCTCGGTTACGGTGTATCCGGAGGATGAAGAAGCGTACAAATTCTGGAACGAGAAAATCGGTCTTCCGGCTGAACGCATCTACAAGCTGGACGAGAACTTCTGGGATATCGGCGAAGGCCCTTGCGGACCTTGTACCGAAATTTTCTATGACCGCGGCGACAAATACGGCGATCTGAACGATCCGGAATGCTGGCCGGGCGGCGAGAACGAACGTTTCCTCGAAGTGTGGAACCTCGTATTCTCCCAGTTCAACCATAACAAGGACGGCAGCTATACGCCGCTTCCGAACAAAAACATCGATACGGGCGCGGGTCTCGAGCGTTTTGCTTCGATTCTGCAGGACGTGGATTCGAACTTCGATACCGACCTGTTTGTTCCAATCATTGAACGCACATGCGAAATCGCAGGCGTGAAATATCATGTGAACGCTGAACATGACGTTGCTCTGAAAGTGATCGCGGACCACATCCGTACGGTTGCTTTCGCGGTAGGCGACGGCGTTATGCCATCGAACGAAGGCCGCGGCTACATTATCCGCCGCTTGCTCCGCCGTGCCGTTCGTTACGGCAAAACAATCGGCATCGACCGTCCGTTCCTGCATGAACTGACTTCGGTTGTTGGCGAGATTATGGGCGTCTACTATCCGGAGGTTGTCGAGAAACGCGAGTTTATCGAGCGCGTCATCCGCACGGAAGAAGAACGTTTCCACGAAACATTGTCCGACGGTCTTGTGATGTTGTCCGAACTTGTTGAGACTGCGCGCAAATCCGGTACAACCGAAATCGGTGGCGAAGACGCATTCCGTCTCTACGACACGTACGGCTTCCCGTTTGACCTGACGGAAGATTTTGCGGCAGAGAACAACATGACCGTTGACCGCGAAGGATTTGACGCGGCGATGGAAGCGCAACGCGAACGCGCTCGTGCCGCACGCCAAGATACAGGCGGCATGAATGTGCAAGGCGGCCCGCTAGCCGACTTTACGGTTAAAAGTGAATTTGTTGGCTATAATGAACTGGTAACAGAAGCCCAAATTACCGCTATAGTCCATGAAGACTCGCTGGTAGATCTCGCAGGCGAAGGCAACCGCGTGCTTGTGCTGCTTGACCGTACTCCTTTCTATGCGGAAAGCGGCGGTCAAATCGGCGACAAAGGTACCCTTGTCGGCAACGGCTTTACGCTGCAGGTTGAAGATGTAACCAAAGCGCCGCATGGCCAAAGCGTGCATCATGCCATCGTTACATCCGGTACCGCGCGTGCAGGGGAGAAAGTAGAAGCTGTCGTGATTCGTTCGGTTCGCGAGGATGTCATCAAGAACCATACGGCAACCCACTTGCTTCACAAAGCACTGAAAGAAGTGCTCGGCGACCATGTCAATCAGGCAGGCTCGCTCGTACAGGCGGACCGTCTGCGTTTCGACTTCTCGCATTTCGGCAGCATCACGCCGGAAGAGTTAACGGAAATCGAGCGCAAAGTAAACGAGCAAATCTGGGTTGGAACTCCTGTTCATATTGAGAGCAAACCGATTGCGGAAGCAAAAGCCATGGGCGCTATGGCACTGTTCGGCGAGAAGTACGGCGACATCGTGCGCGTCGTGCAAGTTGGCACCTACAGCGTTGAGCTGTGCGGCGGTTGCCACGTGGCGAACACGTCCCAGATCGGCATGTTCAAGCTGGTAAGCGAGAGCGGCATCGGTTCAGGCGTACGCCGGATCGAAGCGGTCACAGGACGCCATGCATACAGCTACATGGAAGGCCAGCTTGATATTCTGAAGCAGGCATCGGCGCTTCTCAAATCGAATAACAACGATGTTCCGAAACGGATTGAAGCATTGTTCGCCCAAGCGAAAGAGCTTGGCCGCGAGAACGAATCGCTGCAAGCGAAGCTGAGCCGCATTGAAGCGGGCTCCCTTGAGCAAAACGCGAAAACCATTGGCGACGTTACGGTTCTTAGCGCGAAGGTCAGCGCTCCAACGATGGACGCTCTCCGCGGCATTGCCGACGAGCTGAAAGCGAAGCTGCCATCGGCTATTATCATCCTTGGCGCCGTACAAGAGGACAAAGTGAGCCTTGTTGCTGCGGTGTCGGCTGATCTGGTGAAGAAAGGCTTCCATGCCGGCAAAATCGTCAAAGAAGCGGCTGCGCATTGCGGCGGCAGCGGCGGCGGACGCCCGGATATGGCACAAGCCGGCGGCAAAGACGCTTCCAAGCTGGACGAAGCTTTGAAACTTGCCGAAGAACTGGTTCTTAACCAATCAAATGTGATATGATAGCAGTGTAAATGTAATAAACTAGTTAATAAATGCGGTTGGAAAGCGAGGTGCAGGCGATGAATTCCATGGACAACACGATGAAGTTTGATGTGAAGGCGGAAGGTGAATCTTCCTCACAAGACATTTTGCTTACGGTGCATGAGGCGCTTCTGGAGAAAGAGTATAATCCGATCAATCAGATTGTTGGGTATTTGCTGTCCGGAGATCCCGCCTACATTCCACGGCATAACAACGCCAGAAGCTTGATTCGCAAAAAAGAACGTGATGAACTCATTGAAGAGCTTGTCCGGTTTTATTTGAACAACAAGAAATAAGAGTAGGAGCCGGATATGAGGACAATGGGGTTGGATTACGGTGACCGCAACATCGGAGTTGCGGTCAGCGATGCGTTCGGCTGGACCGCGCAGGGACTGGAAACGGTTCATAAGCGCAGGGACGGCGGCGAGGTGGATCGGATTGCCGAGCTGGTGAAAGAGCATGAAGTAACAGAAATCGTCGTGGGACTTCCGAAGAACATGAACAATACGATTGGTCCCCGCGGCGAGATTAGTATGGCATTCGCAGAGCAGCTTCAGCAAACATTAAACTTGCCTGTTCACCTTTGGGATGAACGGCTGACAACGGTCTCCGCCGAGCGGACCCTGCTCGAGGCGGATGTTAGCCGGAAGAAGCGAAAGCTAGTAATAGACAAAATGGCGGCAACGCTTATTTTGCAAAATTATCTCGATTCTAAAACGAAAAGGTGAGGGTTGCGATGACAAAGGATGACCTGCAGTTCGAAGAACCGGAAATTATTTATATTCCGGATGAAGACGGCAACGAAGAAGAGTTCGAAGTCATCATGAAGTTTGAAGTGGATGGCTCTGATTCGAAATATATGATGGTAGTTCCTCTTGCAAGCGAGAATGACGAGGAAGATGAAGTATACGCTTTCCGTTATGAAGAAGAAGGCGACGACCTGAAGCTGTATACCATTGAAGACGAAGAAGAGTGGAACATGGTTGAAGAAACCTTCAACACGCTTCTCGGCGAGATGGAGGATAATTAATGTCCGATAAAGAGCGCATTGTTCCGGTACCGCAAGAGCGGCTTCGGGAAGCGTTCGGGGATGTAATCGAGCTGGTCTCCGAGCATGGCAGTCTCGACAAGTTCGAGATCAAAGCGGAGTTTCAGCTTGGCCCGTACGTTTATGCCGCTCTTCAGTCGCCTGTCATGAAGAAAGAGCAGGAGGTAGAGCTGTTCCGCGTCCTATTGACCGATAATGGCGAACCTCAGCTTGAAACGATTGAAGACGATGATGAGTGGGAGCTTGCAGCGGAAGCTTATGATGATCTGCTGTTCGCAAACGACGAAATGCCTTAATTGCATATGCAGTGAGAAAAGAGCGGCTTCCACCGCTCTTTTTCTCAGGTCTTTTAAGGAAAATTTTGTCTAAATTTGAATGAAAATGATGAAAAAAGATCAATTCATTTTAGGAGGAACTTCAGGTTGGCGCAATCAAGACAGCAGCATTCAAAATCAGGGCCTTCCGCAGGCCGAATTGCGATGTGGGTTGTATTATCGCTTCTGGCTCTTCTGATCATTGGAGCAGGGAGTGTCTTTTTGTACGTCTGGAACGGTTTAAAGCCAACGGCAGCGGGCGAGCCCGTCAGAATAGAGATTGCCAAAGGCGCATCTGCTTTTGAAGTGTCCGATACGTTGGAAGAGCACGGCATTATCAAGAACTCCTTTTTGTTCAAATATTATTTGAAAGCCAAAAAAGAAGGATCGCAATTCCAGGCGGGAGTATACGATCTGAACCCCGGCATGACGAACGACGCGATTATCGCCAAGCTTAACAGCGGAGACACCGTTGCGGAAGCAATGATCCGATTCACCATTCCGGAAGGGTATACCGTGCTTCAGATTGCTGACAAGCTGTCGGAGGAAAAGCTGGTGGACCGTGACAAGTTTCTAGCTCTTGTTGATTCTGCTCCGGGCTGGGAAGGCGCGGAAGCTGTCAAATCGATACCCGCTGACGATAAGTTGCACCACCGTCTGGAAGGATATTTATTCCCGGAAACCTATGAATTGAAGAAAGGGAGTACGGAAGAAGATATTCTGAAGCGGATGATGGCCGAGCTGGATACGAAGCTGAACACGTTGCCTGAAGGCTGGACGGATATTCTCGCCGAGCGGAAGTTGACGTTGCATCAGCTGCTTACGATTGCTTCTTTAATCGAGCGCGAGGTTGTTGCCGATGAAGAACGGCCAATTGTCGCAGGCGTGATTTATAACCGTCTTGCAGAGGGAATGCCTTTGCAAATCGATGCAACCGTTCAATACGCTCTTGATAAGCCGAAGGAACGCTTATTCGAGAAAGATTTGCAGATTGATAGCCCGTACAATACGTACAAAATCGACGGATTGCCGCCTGGGCCGATCGCAAGCCCAAGCCTTGCTTCAATCGAAGCGGCGTTAAATCCGCAGAAGAATGACTATTTCTACTATGTCACGAAGAAAGACGGTACGCAGACGCATTTGTTTGCAAAAACCTACAAAGAGCATCTGAAAAATATCGAAATCAGTAACGAAACGGCCGCGAAACAAGGCGAATAAAGACTAAGAGGGAGGACGGATGTCCTTCCTTTTTTATTGATTGGGAAAAAATAGTTGAAGAATCGACTAATCAATTGACAATTTCCGACCGATATAAAATAATAGGACTGTACCTACCAGAATAGGGTAATAGAACTAGACTGACCCATGTGACTAATTACATAACGATAAAGAGGCGGTGCCTTCCATGAAAAACACGGACAAACCTAAAAAAAGCAAAGAGAAACCGCAGAAATTGAAAGCGCAATCAAAGGCGCAGGCGGTTACCGCCCAATCAACGAAGCAAGTAACGCAAACCTTCACTTCCATTTTCTCGAATCCGTTCAAGTCCGTAGGCACGAAGTTATTCCTGATAATCTTCGTCAGCATCATTGCCTGCGTATTGGTTGTAGGTCAAATGGCCTACTCAAAAGCGAAAAACATCGTTGAAGATAAAGTATCGAGCGCCAGCTTTGAGACGATTGTCCAAGCATCGGCCAACCTAGATATCGTTCTGAAAACCTATGAGGACCTGACGATGCAGATTTTGCTCGATAAGGAATTCCATGCGCTTGTGACTAAGCTTGAGGACAGCACCGAAGCCTTTGATCTATTCGAAGCGGAAAAAGATATGGGCGACCGTTTGCAAAACGCGGTCATGAGCAACAAGACGATTATTGGCGCTTATTTATTGCCGTTAGACGACAAGCTCCCTATTATTACATACGGAGCGGCATCGATCGCTGTAGCCCCTGAACTGATGAAAGAAGGATGGTTCGAACAAACCAAAACCTCCAAAGGCGGCGTGAACTGGATTGAGACGCAACCGACGGGCTTTGGCACAACGGACAAAGTGGCATCCATCGGACTTAGCAGACTGATGAATAATACGACAACCAACGCTGCTTCTTACATGCTGTTGCTAGAACTGAACGTGGCGGATATCCGCGAGCAATATGAAGATGTTTCGCTAGGCGAAGGCAGCAAAATCTCTCTCGTAGACAGCAATAATAAATATATTGCGGCTCAAGATGAGAGTCTGATCGGCAAAGGCAATATCGTGAAGCTGAACATTGATCCGGAGGGGTCTCTGAAGGAGAAAGCGTCGGATGGCCAAGAAGTGTTGTCCGTATTCAAGACGCTTGATACCGTAGATTGGAAACTTGTCGGTACGATTCCGGTCGATCAACTCGTCAAAGATGCAGGCGTCATTAATAAAATGACTTGGATTATTGCCCTTGTTGCGATGTTTATCGCGATTGCAATCGGTATGTTGGTGATTCGCACGATTGCGATGCCGCTCATGCAAATCCGCAATTTGATGAACGAAGGAGAGCGCGGCAATCTGACCGTCCGCTCGAACATGAAGAAACGCCAGGATGAAATCGGTCAGCTTGGCGACAGCTTTAACAAGATGATGATTCAAATTACGGCGCTGGCCAAACAAACGACCCAATCGGCAGATGATGTGTTGTCAACCGCGGGTGAATTGACGGATGTTTCGAAGAAAACCGCTATTTCGGCAAGAGAAATATCCGTCGCGACGGAAGAGATTGCAAGCGGGGCATCAAGCCTAGCCGTTGAGGCGGAAAGAGGCAGCGACCTGACGGGCAATATCAATGTTCAAATGAAGACGGTTATGGAAGCTACCGGTCATATGGTGGAATCAGCAGGCGAAGTAGAGAAAGCCAGCCAGCAAGGCACGGCGTACATGAATCTTCTTATTCAGAAGACGGGGATGACGGAAGAAATGACCCGTTCGATGGTTGAGAAGGTAGACAGCTTGAAGATGAGCACGGGTTCTATTGTTAAGATTCTGGATGTGCTGAATAACTTGACGAAGCAGACGAATATTTTGTCTCTGAACGCTACGATTGAAGCTGCGCGTGCAGGTACAGCCGGCAAAGGGTTTATGGTGGTAGCCGACGAAATCCGGAAACTTGCGGATCAATCCCGTCAATCCATTGACGTGGTGGGACAGATTACGGCAACGATTATGACGCAAATCGAGGAGACCGTAACCGTGTTATCGGATGCATACCCGTTGTTCCAGGAGCAGATTGGCTCGGTAAAAGAGGCGAATCAAATTTTCCTGACGGTTCAAAATCAGATGGGACAATTCGTGCAAAAGCTAGACTCCGTTACGAACTCCATCAATATGCTGGATCAATCGCAGGTCGTATTGACGGAAGCGATGGGCAATGTAAGCGCCGTTGCCCAGCAATCCTCCGCAACTTCGGAAGAAGTGGCGTCCCTCAGCACGGAACAGCTTAGCATCAGCAACGGATTGGTTAATCTGTCCGAGAAGCTGGATGCGGTATCTCGCGGTCTGAAGGAATCGTTGTCTCGCTTCAAAATGGACTAATGATCCTAACGAACCGTTCAAACGGACGAAAGATCCGTTTGAACGGTTTTTTTGTGCTTCAGTAAGGTGATAATGTAGCTAGGATTGGAGGCTCCTTACATGAAGAGACGAATTGTTGTTATGGGCTTATTATTTCTATTATTAATGACCGGCGTTATCGCGAGATTGGCTTGGCTGCAGTTGACGCCCGGTTATGGACATAAGAATACCGCTGCTATGAGCCGAAGCAACTGGAAGCGGATGTCGGTTATGCAACGCGAGCGGAATCTCGTGCTTGATTCGGGCAGGGGGGATTTTGTAGACCGGTACAATAATCCGATCACGGGAGAGACCTATTATACGCTTGCTCTTTTCCCTGTGAACAAGAATTACGAAGATGCCGAGAAGGAGAGGGATTGGCATCAAGCCGTAAGGCAGCTAGCCAAGCTGTTGAGTGTAACCGAAGAGCAGCTGATCGGCTGGTGGGGAGAGCTGCGCGAGCCGTCCTTTTGGCATAAAGGGAAGGACAAGCTCCCCTATCGATTATCTGAGCGGCAACTTGGGGAACTGACCAAACTCCATTTGAACGGCGTCCGGGCATTGCCTTACCGGAACCGTTATTTAACGGCATTTGCCGCCAAGCAGGCGGTTGGGTATATCAGTCAACATCCGGAGCATTTGGAGCTTGCTTATGCGAAGGAATTGGAGTCGGGCAAACGGAAGAAAGATGAGCTGATTGGGGGCTCCGGGCTTGAAAAATCGTTGGATGATCTGCTGCACGGCGCCGGGGCCACCTCGGTTTCCTATTTCACGGACGGACAAGAAAGGCCTCTGCTAGGTTTGAATTACCGGGTGACGGGACCGGGTAATCCCTATTATCCGTTGCAGGTTCAGACAACGCTTGATTTGGAGCTTCAAAACAAGATTGAAGCTTACGTCGACAGCAAGCCGCTTCAGGAAGGAGCGGTTGTTGTCTTGGATGCCCATAACGGAGATATTCTGGCGATGATCTCCAGGCCGCAAATGAAGCCGCTGCAGCTCGATAACGAGAAGGAATGGGCCAATCATGCGATACAGGCTGCGGTTCCGGGTTCTATCTTTAAGCTGGTGACGGAAGCGGCTGCGCTGGAGGCGGGAGTCACCAATGAGAAGGAACGGTTCACCTGTAACGGGGAATACGGCAAATACGGTTTGTCCTGCTGGAAGGAAGGCGGACATGGCAACCTGACGCTGCAGGAAGGGCTAGCTCAATCTTGCAATATTGTATTCGCAACGATTGCCGAGCGGTTAAGCGCAGAACAGCTGCAACGTACGGCAACCGCTCTCGGAATTGGCAAGCCGGCCGGCTGGCATTCGGAACGGTCCTTTGGGCCGTTCCATCATCCGCTCCGGCTGCTTGGAGAGGAGGAAGCCGGGCGATTATTCCCGGCGTTGGCAAGTATTAAGACGGATGGGGGAGTCATGGCCCAATCCGCCATTGGGCAGCGCGATGTATTGATGACGCCGCTGCAGGCGGCGAATCTGGTAGTTACGCTGCTGAACCATGGGCGCGTAATGGAGCCGCGCCTCGTCCGCGAGATCCGCTATGCCAACGGCCAGCGGATGGTGTCGCTGCCCGCGAAGAGCGCTCCAGCGGATGGAGGCCGGATTCGTCCGGCCACCGCGCGCAAGCTGCTTCGCGGCATGGAGGCGGTCGTCGACCACGGAACGGGTCGGTCGATCCGCCATGGGCATTGGGCGGTAGCCGGCAAATCCGGCACCGCCGAAATAACAAAGGCCGGAGCGCCTCGCGTGAACCAATGGTTCACGGGATACGGTCCGGCTAAGAAGCCTCGCTATGCAGTTGCCGTACTGGCGGAGAATCGACCGCCGGGAAGCGGCAACCAAGCGACGGAGCTGTTTCGCGGCGTGATGGATATTCTCGCCTTATACGCCCGTTGACGGTTGATTGTGGTCGGATTCCTCGGCGGCGGCCGGAAACGGGTTTACGTCAAACTCGCCATGCGGCGTACGGATCCAGCGATGGAAGAAGCCTTGCTCATACAGCGCTTTGATCAGAATGATGATGATTGGCGACAGGATTACGCCGGCTACTCCAAACAAGTGCAGGGAGATAATCATGCAACTCAGCATCGTAAAGGCGGATACGCCAAGCGTGTCGCCCGTGATTTTGGGCTCGACGATATGACGCGTCACAACTACGACGACCAGTAGGACAGACAGCCAGACAGCAAGCGACGTTTGACCAACAAGGAACAAATAGATGATCCAAGGGATAAACAACGTGCTTACGCCAAGCAGTGGAAGCACGTCAAATATTCCGGCCGTGAGCGAGATCGCGAATGCATTTTCTACCCGTAACACAAGCAATGCGGCGAAAATAACGAGGAATGTGATGCTCATCATTTTGGCCTGGGCTTTTACGTAAGCTCCAATCCCTTTAAACACATTCTCGCGCAGGAAGAAGAAGGCTTTCTTGAACGTGTTTGGCGTCTTGTTGTTGGCTGTTATTTTCCAAACCTTAATTTCAATGCTTAGGAAGTACGCCAGGATGATCCCGATGACGAAATTGAATACAAATGTAGAGAAGGAAGAAATATATCCAAGGAGGCCGGTGAAAATAATGTTGGCCAGCTTCGGCAAATATTCCGTCGCTCCGTTAACGTATTCGGTAATTTTGTCGACCCATTCCGGAGGCAACGCTTGAAGCTTCTGCTGGAACAGACTCGAGTCATCCTGTACCTGTTCCTTGAACATTTCTTGATATTGCGGCAATTTCACCTTGATAAAGTCTGTTCCTTGGCTCGTAATGATATAGGCTAGTCCAGAAAAAATACCTAAAATGATGAGCGAGAACACAAGGACTGAAATACCGGACGCAATTGATTTTTTAATGCCGATTTTGTTCAGTTGTTTGGCGAGAGGCTCGATAAACAAATAGATCACAAAAGCGAAAAAGATCGGGGTTGCGATTTTGTACAAATAGCTGAAGGCGAACATAACCAGGTAGACCGTAAGAGCAATAAGCGCTATGTCGAATGCGGTACGCCAATATTTTTTGTAAAACGGAAGCATCCATTAAACTCCTCTCGTTTATGGGAATAAAATCCCTGTTGTGATTGTACTATAATTTTTAAAACGATGCCTATAATTAATGCTCATATGGTACAATTAAAGGTATCGTGTTTATAACTTTCATAAACGGTGGGGAATACAAAATGTTACAACTGCTGCTTTGGGCATTCTACTTCTTGTCCTTGTATGCTTTTATTCCTGCGCTAATAAGCCGTGTATTCGGGTTTCGAGTATTCAAGAGAGGCCGTGTCGCAAGCGAGATCGCACTTACCTTCGATGACGGTCCGGACCCCGAGTATACGCCGCAGCTATTGGATCTGCTTGCCCGTTATCAAGCGAAAGCTACATTTTTTGTTGTAGGCTCGCATGCGGAGAAACATCCTGAATTGCTGCGGAGAATGCAGGACGAAGGTCATGTTATTGGCATTCATAATTATGTTCATAAGACCAACTGGTTTATGAGGCCTAAGACGGTTAGAAATCAAATCGAACTTACCTCAGACGTTATACGGGAGGCAACCGGAATCCGTTCCGCTTTTTATCGGCCCCCTTGGGGAATCATTAATATGTTCGATATTGCCAAGCGGGACAGATTGCAAATTATTTTGTGGTCGGCGATTTTTGGCGATTGGAACGCAAAGCTTGGTGCCGAGCGTTTGAAGCAGAAAATGATGCAAAAAATGCGGCCCGGCGAAGTGTTGCTCCTTCATGATTGCGGCCGTACGCCAGGCGCGGATCCAACCGCACCGGCAAATATGCTGATTGCGCTCGAAGCGTATTTGGAAGAAGCGACAAAACGAGGTTTTCGTTTTGTCGGCATAGCGGAGATGATTAAATTGACAGAGAAAACGCCAAAACGGTCGATAGCCAAAAAGGCGATGGTTGGAGCATGGCTTCTATACGAAAAAGCATTTCATGTTGTGTTCCGTCTTAAACATGTCGAGGGGGAACATACTCCTTTCCATTACCGGGTCATTAAATACCACGGGAATTCGATCAAGCTTGCGGATAACGGGGATTTGAAAAGCGGAGACAAAATTGTAGAGCTGCATTTCGACAACAAGATGTTGTCTACGATTGCCTTGCAGTCATCATCGCCTTTAGCGACGGGAATCCGTCTGCTGCGCGAGATGGATCAAGCCCTGCCGGCATTGGCAAGAACGCTGGCGGATGATCCGGAGGTAGCTGGCGTGCGTGCCTTATACGGGGTGACGATGATTCACCGCGGTGCCGACCGGTTAGGGTTCCAGGTAGAGCCGCTGCCTGACGGATTGTTTGCCCGCTCAACGCGTATTTACTTAAAAGTTCTAACGAGCGTACTAACTCCAAAGCAGCGTAATGCGAGAGGAAAAGCAAAACGCGACTCGATTCTCCCGCATATGTTATTGATGCCGATTGAACAAATTCTCTCGTTCGCGGCAAACGGCGTTCACGTCTCTTCCAATAAGTCGTCCGCTAAGTTGCATCAGGAAGTAGCAGCTGCCAAATCAGCTCCTTCCCTAGAGACCCCGGATGCTGGCGAATTAGACAGCAATCCATCCATTGTATAGAGAAACAACGCCGATCGTCCATTTGGATGATCGGCGTTTTTTGTGTTTGTATTTTTGTTTGTGTTAAGGTTTGTGCTTTTTTCTTTACCAAGTGTGACTGTGGCCCACTAACAGTCACACACCACTCGCCTCTTCCCGTTTGCAGATGAAGTCTGCAGCGGGAAGGGGGCAGCTGGATTTTGGTCGTTATGCTCCAGTGGAGCAGAAGACTATCTCTGGAGAAGTGAAACGTTCGCCTTTGGTTACCGGATTCCAACTTTGCAAAAGTTGATTCGGAGGAGTCCGGAACCAACCGCGATCGGAAGAGATAGTCTTCTGCGGAACGCTGATTATCATAACATCCCACATAAAAAAGCAGCCCCCAAAGGAGCTGCTTCAATCTTCAATCCGCAAACTACATCTTCATTACCCCGCCCATACTAGCATTCGTAACGAGATGCGAGTAACGAGCCAAGTAGCCGCGTTTGATTTTTGGTTCGAAGCCAGGCCATGCGGCGCGGCGTTTTTCCATTTCTTCGTCGCTGATCATCAGGGTAATTCCACGGTTGTTCATATCCAGCTCGATGATGTCGCCGTCTTGAACGAAGGCGATTGGGCCGCCTTCAGCCGCTTCCGGAGATACGTGACCGATACTGATCCCGCGGGATGCGCCCGAGAAACGTCCGTCAGTGATGAGGCCGACTTTTGTGCCAAGTCCCATACCAACGATTTGCGAAGTTGGAGCAAGCATCTCTGGCATACCAGGACCGCCTTTAGGACCTTCGTAGCGGATAACGACAACATGGCCCTCTTTTACTTTGCCGCTCGAGATGCCTGCAAGAGCATCATCTTGGGAATCGAAGCAAATAGCAGGTCCTTTATGGTAGCCGCCAACCACTTTGTCGATAGCGCCGACTTTAACGATAGAGCCGCCTGGAGCCAGGTTGCCGAACAATACAGCCAGACCGCCGCGTTCGCTATGCGGGTTGTCGATAGTACGGAGCACATCCGTATCCAGGATTTCGCAGCCTTCAACATTCTCGCGAAGCGTTTTACCGGTAACCGTTATACGCGAGCCATCCATTGCGCCATCTTTTTTGAGAAGCTCATTAATAACGGCACTTACGCCGCCTGCAACATGAACATCTTCGATGTGGTAATCGGATGCCGGAGCGATTTTCGCAAGATGCGGAACGCGTTCTGCGATTTCATTGATACGTTCGATTGGGTATTCGATACCAGCTTCATGCGCAATAGCAAGCGTATGAAGAACGGTATTTGTTGAACCGCCCAAAGCCATATCAAGAGCAAATGCATTGTCGATTGTTTCTTTTGTCACGATATCGCGTGGTTTGATGCCAAGTTCGATCAGTTTCATCAGCTGGCGAGCCGATTCTTTAACGAACTCTTTGCGCTCAGGCGATACGGCAAGGATTGTACCGTTACCTGGCATTGCAAGGCCAAGACCTTCTGCCAGACAGTTCATCGAGTTTGCCGTAAACATACCGGAGCAAGATCCGCAAGTCGGACAACCGAATTGTTCCAACTCAGTAAGACCTACTTCATCAATTGTGCCAGCGATATACTGGCCTACGCCTTCAAATACGCTAGTCAGGGAGATTGCACGGCCGTCGGATGTTCTGCCGGCTTTCATTGGTCCGCCGCTTACGAGCATGGTTGGGATGTTAACACGAAGGGCACCCATCATCATGCCAGGCGTAATTTTGTCGCAGTTAGGAATGCAGACCATACCGTCGAACCAGTGTGCGTTAACTACTGTTTCTATGGAGTCCGCAATGATCTCGCGGCTAGCAAGGGAGTAACGCATCCCGATGTGACCCATCGCGATCCCGTCGTCTACGCCAATTGTGTTGAACTCGAACGGCACGCCGCCTGCTTCGCGGATTGCTTCTTTAACCAGCTTGCCGAACTCCTGCAAATGGACATGACCTGGAATAATATCGATATAAGAGTTGCAAACCGCGATAAACGGTTTACCGAAATCTTCTTCCTTAACACCTGCTGCCCGCAGAAGACTGCGGTGAGGTGCACGGTCAAATCCTTTTTTAATCATGTCGGATCTCATTTTCTTAGGCGCCATGCTAGTCCCTCCCATGTAATGTCATACCTTTGAGTTTAACATATCGGACAACTGTTGGCTATACGGCTAGGAGGCGGTAACTCCTGCAAAATGCTTGAAAAACAGCGCAAAAAAGGCGTATTATGGGTAACTGACCGCATTTTTCGACAAATTTCTGTTACCGTCTTTTTATTTGTGGCAAAATGAGTACTGCGGTTGATGAAGGAGGAAAGACATCATGTATAAATTGCTGCTCGTCGACGATGAACCGGAAGTTACGGAAGGTCTGATGATGGAGATCGATTGGCAAAGCTGCGGCTTTTCCGAAGTGAAGACGGCCGGTAACGGCAAAGAAGCGATGGAACTTGTAGAAAAAATGGAGCCCGATGTGCTCATTACCGATATTAGCATGCCCTTTATGAACGGCCTCGAGCTGTCCGATTGGGTGAAAAAAATGTATCCGATCACCCGCGTCGTTATATTGACCGGACATGACGAATTCGAATATGCCAAACAGGCGATCAATCTGCAGGTAGAAAACTACTTGCTGAAGCCTTTCTCGGGAAGCCAATTGACGGAGACGGTTCTTCAGGTGAAGCGGCGCATGGATGAAGAAAGAGAAATGCGAAATAACGTGGAGCTGCTGAGGGAGCATTACCGGATGACGTTGCCCATCGTAAGAGAAAAGTTTTTGTCTTCCTTAATAACGCGGCATCAGTCGCTTGCGACTATTCGCGAGAAAGCGGAGAAATACGGTATGGAGTTAGGCGGAGAAGGATACGTCGTTTCCGTCATTTCCGTTCTTCATTCGGACAAGCCGGAGGAGGAGTTGGATGCTCTCCATACCGTATCTTCTATTAAGGACCTTGACCTGAAGTTGTTCTCGATCAGCAACATTGCGAGCGAAATATGGACCAGGCATAAGCTTGGGAAGGTGTTTATCCACCAAGACCAGGTTGTTTTGTTTACGGTAAGCCCCGACGGCCAAGTAGACGATGTAATGGAAGCTACCCAAGACGCCCTTAAGGAAATTTTGCAAAGCATAGACAAGTTTCTGAAGCTGCCGGTCATGATTGGGGTAGGGACGTTTACGCATGATATCCGAAGCTTGAAATATTCGTACGAAGCGGCGGAAGTGGCGCTCGATTACCGGAGAATTCTTGGCATCAATCAAATTATTTGCATTGACGATATGGAAGACCGGGTGCAGGAAAAGCTCGTCTTCGACGAGTGGAAGGAGCAGGACCTGGTTCGCTCCATTAAAGTGGGGACTGAGCAAGAACTTACGCAAGTTATTGATGAGCTGTTCGAGGATATCGCCCGCGTGCAAGCGCCGGTTCATGACTTCGAGCATTATTTGCTGGAGATGGTGACGGCTATTATCAAGCTGTCGAAGATGATCGACGACGGAAGCGGTCCAATCTTCGCAAGCGGAATATTGGATCAATTCCAGAAGCTAAATACGTTGCACGAGACCAAAGCGTGGTTCGCCGATCTATGCGGGAAAGTGCGGAGCCGGATTGCGAGCCGGAGGCAACATTCGTACAAGCATATTGTAGAGGAAGCTATTCAATATACGAAAAGCTCTTTTGGAGACCGGGAGATGTCAATCGCTCTTGTGTGCGCGCATCTTCATATCAGCACGGGTTATTTCAGCAGCTTGTTCAAGAAGGAAGTCAAGATGACGTACGGCGCTTATCTGCTGCAACTCCGCATGGAAGCTGCGAAGGAGTATTTGCGCACATCCGAGCTGAAGACGTTCGAAATCGCGGAGAAGGTTGGTTTCGCCGATCCGAATTATTTCAGTTTGTGTTTTAAGAAGTACGCTGGCGTATCGGCGAAGGAATACCGCAGTGGCTTAACGGAGACGTCCAAATGATGCGAGGCAGAAGCATTCAATATATATTGTCCGTCTCTTTAATTGTGTTCTCGGTTGTCATCATCATTGTTGTAAGTACGGTGTTATACAGCCGGTTTGCCACAACGGCCGAGGAAAACGCATTCCGCAATTCCCAGCAAATCGTCGATCAAGTCAGCTATAGCCTGGAGAACAACGTGCAGGCGACATCGGATCTGTTCAACATGATGTACCATACTATAACGCAAAGCGGCGATGTAGATTCCGAAATGCTTAAGCGCCAGCTGGCGACTATGATGTCGACCCGCGCGGATACGGTATCGCTGGCATTATTTGATGATAAAGGTCAACTTGTTACGGATTTGCCCGATGTAGCAATGAAGAAAGCACTCGACGTCACCTCCGAAAGCTGGTTCCAAAGCGCGCTGGATACCCCGAACCATTTGTCCATATCGCTGCCCCATGTGCAGAACCTGTACACGGAGCAGTTCAGATGGGTCGTTTCTCTAAGCAAAAGCATTACGATCATTCATAACGGCAAGCCGATACAAGGGGTATTGCTTCTAGACGTCAACTTCAACACGATTGATGAATTATCCGACCGGGTAAGTCTTGGCGAGAAGGGTTATGTCTATATCCTGGACGAGTCTGCCGGCAACATCGTGTATCACCCGCAATTGCAGCTTATTTACGCGGGACTTAAGGAAGAGAATGTCGAACTGGCCCTCAAACATACTTATGGGAGCTTCATTG
The DNA here is from genome assembly GCF_030161375.1 of Paenibacillus glycanilyticus. Taxonomy (GTDB): domain Bacteria; phylum Bacillota; class Bacilli; order Paenibacillales; family Paenibacillaceae; genus Pristimantibacillus; species Pristimantibacillus glycanilyticus_B. The sequence goes on along the minus strand of NZ_BSSQ01000015.1, from coordinate 20,576 downwards.
ATAAAACCTCGGACGATACCAAGATCATCAGCGTGCAAACGATAGGCAATGTAGGCTGGAAGGTCGTAGGGGTGTCCTATCGGAATGAAGCGATGACCTCCATCTCGGAGCTGAACAGATCCATGTTCCAGCTCCTTCTTGCGTTGATTCTAATTGTGGTGCTGCTCTCGAGCATCGTGTCCCGCCGTATTTCGAGACCGATCAAGCAGCTGGAGTTGTCCATGAAGAACGTGGAGAATGGCAATTTTGAACAGACGGTTATAAGTGAAGGTCCTTTGGAAGTCAGGCATTTGGCTGATCGCTTCAATATGATGATCACAACGATTAAGAAGCTCATGCGGCAAATTGTTACGGAGCAGGAGAGCAAACGGACGTACGAGCTTGAGGCATTGCAAGCGCAAATCAACCCGCATTTTCTGTACAATACGCTGAACTCGGTAGTCCGGATGGTTGGCATGAATAAAAACGAAGAAGTGACCACGATGATTACTTCGTTGTCCAAGCTATTCAGAATCAGCCTAGGCAAAGGGAAAAGCGTCATCGCTATCGCGGATGAGCTCGAGCATGCCCGCAACTATTTGGTTATTCAACAAATGAGGTTTAAAAATAAATTCGATTTCTCAATTGAAGCCGATGAGGAGGTTCTGAACTTTGCCACGCTCAAGCTGATCGTGCAGCCGCTTATTGAGAATGCGCTTGTCCATGGCATAGAGCCTTCCGTAGACAAAGGGCGCATAACGGTAAAGGCTAGACTGGACGGCGATGAAGTGGTGATTGTAGTAGGGGACAACGGACTTGGCATGTCCGAAGAACGGCTGGCGCAAGTCACGGCTGGTCAAATTACGAGCTCCAAAGGTTCAGGCGTTGGCGTGATGAACGTACAGGAGAGGATCCGCCTGTTCTACGGTCAATCTTATGGCCTGCATTTCGAAAGCGAGCTTGAAGAAGGGACAACCGTAACGATACGGTTCCCGGCACTAGGAATGGACCAGGCGGAAGGGAGAGAGCAGGAAGCATGAACAGGAGACAAAGGATCATTATAAGCATTATGCTTGCTGTCGCTTCCCTTGTATTGCTGATCTCAGCTTTTAATCCCGGGTTTCTGGAGAGGAAACAGAAGCCGTCGGATATTACGATTCAAGTGATTTTGCGATCCAACGAAGGCGACTATTGGCAAAATGTCATGATGGGAACGCAAGCGGCCGTAAGAGAATTCGGTATCACGATGTATACGACTACGCCGTATGACGAAGCGGATGCGGACGGGCAACTGAAGGCGGCTATGCTGTCGCTTGAGACCAATCCCGACGCAATCGTGCTTGCGGCAAGCGGCGACGAGACGTTTGCTCCTTTTTTGAAGGAGGCTGCGGAACGTCATATTCCCGTCATTGCGATCGACAGCTTATTGACCTCCGGAACAATAAAGTCTTATATCGGCATGGATAATTACGCGGCTGGCCAGCAAGCACTTGAAGAGCTGGCTGGCCAGCTGGAAGGGAAAGGCGATATCGCTATTGTCAAACATTCGACTGGCGGCATTAATGGCGAACTCAGAGAGCAAGGCATTGTGGATGCGTTGGTCCAATATCCCGGCATCCGTTTGGTTGACCGGATTTCATGCGAAGGCGATCATAACAGCTGCAAGGAAGCGGTAGCAGAGGAATTGCGGAAGCGGCAGCTGAATGGAATCGTCGCTTTAAATACGGAAGCTTCCATTGGAGCGGCTATGCAATTAAAGGATGAGCAAGCGGCAGACCGGGTGAAGCTGATCGGCTTTGACAGCTCGCAAGAGCTGCTCGAGATGCTGCAGGACAATCAGTTGCAGAAACTGATCGTGCAAAACCCGTTTAGCATGGGTTATCTGGGGATCAAATATGCGATGGAAGCAGCGCTTGGGCACAAAGTCCCTGCTCGTGTCGAAATTAATCGGAAGTTGATCGACAGAAATAACATGTTTTGGAAGGATAATCAGAAATTGCTATTCCCCGTCGTTCAGTAATAAGAAATTGATGAGAATATTAATAAAAAAGATGAGAATATTAGATTCGAATCCATTTCAAATTTCGACATAATAAGGATGCAGCAAGCAAGCGATAACAGCAAGCTCGCATTACTTAATTCACTCGGGGGGTATTACAGAGATGAAAAAATGGACAGTGGCTCTCGTTGCAGGAGCAGTACTACTTACAGCAGCAGGTTGCGGAAACAATAATAACGGCGGTTCCGGCGGCGGAAGCCTTCCGAAAACAGGCGTTGCGATCTACAAATTCGACGACACGTTTATGAGCGGCGTGCGGAACTCGATTACGAAAGCGGCTGAAGGCAACGTTAAGGTTGATATCGTTGACAGCCAAAACTCCCAACCGACGCAAAACGATAAAGTTGACTTGTTTATTACGAAAAAAGTAAAAGCTATGGCGATTAACCCGGTTGACCGTACGGCAGCTGGCGTTATCATCGACAAAGCGCAAAAAGCCGACATTCCGGTTGTATTCATCAACCGCGAGCCACTGGCTGACGACCTTGCGAAATGGGACAAAGCGTTCTTCGTAGGCGCGAAAGCAGAAGAATCCGGCACAATGGAAGGCGAGATCGTAGCAGACTACTGGAAATCGCATCCTGAAGCGGACAAAAACGGCGACGGCGTACTGCAATACGTAATGCTGAAAGGCGAGCCTGGTCACCAAGACGCTGAGCTTCGCACGAAGTTCTCCATTCAAGCAATCGAAGACGCTGGCATCAAAGTTCAAAAGCTGGCTGAAGATACGGCAATGTGGGACCGCGTTAAAGGTCAAGAAAAAATGGCAGCCTTCCTTGGTTCCCATGGCGACAAGATCGAAGCAGTACTTGCAAACAACGATGACATGGCACTCGGCGCGATCGAAGCTCTGAAAGCTGCCGGCTACTTCAAAGGCGACAAGAAAATGCCGGTTGTAGGCGTTGACGCAACTGACCCTGCTATGCAAGCTCTGAAAGACGGCACGATGCTTGGTACCGTTCTGAACGATGCGGACAACCAAGGTAAAGCTACGGTTATGCTGATGAAAGTTCTTGCTGCAGGCGAGACTCCTACAAAAGAAAACACTGGTTATGACATCACGGACGGCAAGTACGTTTGGATTCCTTACCAAAAGGTGACTCAAGAGTCGGCTAAGTAAGTTTGTTTTAAAGCAATAAAAACGCAACAGACAAAATAAAAAATAATGATACGAAAACAGGGAGCGACATTCGCACTTCCGTCGCCCCCTGTTTTTTTGTACCTTGCTTCTTGGATGGGAGCCGGATTAAAGGAGGCTATATTAATGGCAGAGCAGCATCCTTATTTGCTTGAGATGAACAATATTACGAAGACTTTCCCTGGCGTTAAAGCACTTGATAACGTAACGTTGAAAGTTCGGCCGGGTACGGTTCATGCCTTGATGGGCGAGAACGGTGCAGGCAAATCGACACTGATGAAATGCTTGTTTGGTATTTATCACCCGGATGCGGGCGAGGTTTTTCTTGATGGACAGAAAGCGGATATTAAAAGTTCGAAAGACGCCCTTACAAGCGGCGTATCGATGATTCACCAGGAGCTTCATCCGGTGCCTCAGCGCAGCGTAATGGAGAACATTTGGCTTGGCAGATTTCCGATGACCGGCATCAAGCCGTTTCGGTTTATTGACCATAAAAAGATGTACAAAGACACTGTCGCATTGTTTGAAGATTTGAACATGGACATTGATCCGAACCAACTGGTCGGCGAATTGTCGGTGTCCAAAATTCAATCGCTTGAGATTGCGAAAGCCGTGTCGTTCAATTCGAGAGTTATCGTAATGGACGAGCCGACTTCCTCCCTGACGGGCAACGAAGTTGAGCAATTGTTCGCGATTATTAATAAGCTGCGTGCACGCGGCGTAGCCATTATCTATATTTCGCACAAAATGGAAGAGATTCTACGTATCTCCGACGACGTAACCATCATGCGCGATGGCAAATACATCGGCACTTGGGAATCCAAAGACCTGACGATCGACATGATCATTCAGCGTATGGTTGGCCGCGATTTGTCCGATCGTTTCCCTGAACGTACAAACGTGCCCGGAGACGTGATGATGAAGGTAGAAGGCTTAACTTCCATCAATCCTAAATCCTTTAAAGACGTTTCCTTCGAACTTCGCAAAGGCGAGATTCTAGGCGTAGGCGGCCTTGTTGGCGCGCAGCGCACGGAATTGATCGAAGCCCTGTTTGGTCTTCGTTCGGTGAAATCCGGTGCCATCTATAAAGACGGCAAGCAAGTAACGATTAAATCCCCGATTGACGCGAAGAAGCAAAAAATCGCGCTTTTGACAGAGGAACGGCGTGTTACGGGTATTTTCCCGGTACTTAACATTACGGAAAACACGGCAATCGCAAATCTTGGCTTGTACAAAGGACCGTTTGGTCTCTTGAACGAATCGAAGATGCGCGTCGAAGCGAAAAAAGGCGTTGAGAAGTTCAGAACGAAGACGCCTTCGGTTAATCAGCTGATCCGCAACCTGTCGGGCGGTAACCAGCAGAAGGTGCTTCTTGCGCGCTGGCTGCTGACGGATCCGGATATTCTGCTGCTGGACGAGCCGACTCGCGGTATCGACATCGGCGCAAAATATGAGATTTACCAGATCATTATCGATCTTGCGAAGCAAGGAAAAAGCATCATTATGATTTCGTCTGAAATGCCGGAGCTTATTGGAATGTCGGACCGGATTATGGTGATGTCCGAGGGACGCGCAACCGGTATTCTCGATGGCAAAGATGCGACAGAACAAAGCATTATGAGACTGGCCGCACAGACGGGCTAGTGATGAGGATTTGAAGGAGGATTAACACCCATGGAAGCTACAAAAGGTTCAAGAGCAAGAAGTATGTTCTCACAAAACGCGATCTGGATCGTTCTGATCTTGCTTATCGCTGCTATTACAGTAATGGATACGAACTTCCTGTCCGTTACAACATTCCGTGATATGCTGATTCAATCGTCGACGCGTCTTATCATCGCGCTTGGCGCGGCGTTTATTCTGATTACTGCCGGTACCGACTTGTCGGCCGGCCGCGTAGTTGGTCTGACGGCGGTTGTATCCGCGTCGATGCTGCAAAGCTCGGATTACGCGAATAAGTTTTTCCCCGATCTGCCGCATCTCCCATTGATTCTTCCGATCGCCATTGCGATCGTTGTAGGTCTCATTGTGGGCTTGATCAACGGTATTATCGTCTCCAGGTTTAACGTTCCGCCGTTTATCGCAACGCTTGGTACAATGGTTGCCGTATACGGTGCCAACTCCCTGTACTTCGATATGCCCCCTAACCAATCGCAGCCAATCGGCGGTCTTCGCAAAGACTTCTCCGAGCTCGGTATCGGTTCCATCGGCAGCGGTGAGTGGTCTCTGCCTTACATCGTATTGATCGCAATCTTCGTTGCGTTCATCGTATGGGTTGTATTCAACAAAACAACGCTTGGCAAAAACATGTACGCGATCGGCGGCAACATTCAAGCTGCTCACGTATCCGGTATTAATGTAGCGAAATGCCTAATGTGGATCTATGGTATCGCTGGCGCTTTGTACGGTCTGGCTGGCGTTCTCGAAGCAGCTCGTACGGGCGGCGCGACAAACAACTATGGCAACATGTACGAGCTTGATGCGATCGCAGCCTGCGTAGTCGGCGGCGTATCGACAACAGGCGGCGTGGGCCGCGTAAAAGGCGTAGTTGCAGGCGTATTGATCTTTACCGTAATCAACTACGGTCTTACTTACATCGGCGTCAGCCCTTACTGGCAGCTGATTATCAAAGGTGCAATTATCGTCGTTGCGGTAGCATTCGACATCCGTAAATATGTAGCGAAGAAATAGTCTTTGCTGCTTAAGAAACGATACCCGCAGAGGTACGCTTGAAATAGCGTGCTCCTGCGGGTATTTTTCTTTTTAGACAAATTACGTCATTTGACGACATTTTATCTAACATCGAATAGATTGATTAAATCGGATTTGTTGAGAGTCACAACAAAATCAATTATTTTGTGTCATATTACCTAACATAAATTCATTTACTTCAGACAAACGGCTGTCTATAATGAAACTAATACACTTTGGGAGAGGTGGCCCGCATGCAATTAACGGAACGCGAGAAAGAGAAACTAATGATCACGATAGCAGCGGATTTGGCTAGAAGGCGGATGAAGCGCGGAGTAAAGCTGAACTATCCGGAAAGCGTGGCGCTTATCACTTCCGAGATTATGGAAGGCGCAAGAGACGGCATGTCGGTTGCGCAATTGATGGAATACGGCACAAAGGTGCTGACGCGCCAGGACGTAATGGGCGGAATTCCGGAGATGATTCACGAAGTCCAGGTGGAGGCGACTTTTCCGGATGGCACAAAGCTCGTTACGATCCACCATCCCATCTCCAGCTAGGCGATAGATTGCTGCTAAGGAGGAACGCGGTATGATTCCAGGAGAATACCGGATTACCCCGGGCTCCATCGTATTAAATGCCGGACGCCGGACGGTGAAAGCGGTTGTCGTGAACACGGGCGACCGTCCCGTTCAGGTTGGCTCTCATTTTCATTTTTTCGAAGTAAACCGGGCATTATCGTTTGACCGCGAAGCGGCTTTTGGCATGAGGTTGCATATTCCGGCAGGAACGGCCGTAAGGTTCGAGCCCGGGGAGGAGAAGCCCGTTACGCTCGTTGAGCTTGGAGGCGCCAAGCTGTCATACGGATTAAACGGATTATCGCAAGGAAAGGCGGAAGCGGGCGCGATGCCGGAAGAAGTCCGCAATCGGCTCCTTTCATGGAAAGGGGAAGGCGAATGAGCGTCATCGACAGACATAGTTACGCGGCGATGTTTGGACCTACGACGGGAGATGCGGTTAGGCTGGCGGATACCGAGCTATGGGCCGAGATCGAGAAGGACTTTACCGTTTATGGCGATGAATGCAAGTTTGGCGGCGGCAAAGTCATCCGTGACGGGATGGGACAATCCAGCGGTGCCCTGCGCGATGAAGGGGTTCTCGACACTCTGATAACAAATGCCGTCATTATTGATCATTGGGGAATCGTGAAAGCGGATATCGGGATTAAAGACGGCTTTATTGTAGGGATCGGCAAAGCCGGCAATCCGGATATTATGGACGGCGTAACGCCTGGCATGGTGGCCGGTGCGAGTACCGAGGTCATTGCCGGCGAAGGGAAGATCATTACGACCGGAGGCGTTGATGCCCATATCCATTTCATATGTCCGCAGCAGATCGAGACGGCTCTTTCTTCCGGCGTCACAACGATGATTGGAGGCGGTACCGGGCCTGCAACCGGAACCAATGCTACGACGGTAACGCCAGGTGTCTGGCATATGAGCCGGATGCTGGAGGCAGCCGAGCATTTTCCGATGAATCTCGGTTTTACGGGCAAGGGCAATGCTTCCTTTATGGAACCTCTGATTGAACAGATTGAAGCGGGAGCAATTGGACTGAAGCTTCACGAAGACTGGGGGACAACGCCCGCTGCCATTGATGCTTGCCTGCGAGCCGCGGACCAGCATGACATTCAAGTTGCGATTCACACGGATACGCTGAATGAAGCCGGTTTTGTGGAAGATACGCTGAAGGCAATCGGTGGGCGGACCATACATACTTACCATACGGAAGGTGCCGGAGGCGGTCATGCGCCGGATATTATTGTGGCAGCGGGCGAGATTAATGTACTTCCTTCCTCCACCAATCCAACCCGGCCTTTTACCGTCAATACGATTGAAGAGCATCTTGATATGCTTATGGTATGTCATCATTTGGACAGCCGAATTCCGGAGGATGTTGCCTTTGCGGATTCCCGGATTCGTCCCGAGACGATAGCGGCGGAAGATATTTTGCACGATATGGGCGTCTTTAGCATGATCAGCTCCGATTCCCAGGCGATGGGCAGAGTTGGGGAAGTTATCATCCGTACGTGGCAGACCGCTGACAAAATGAAACGGGAACGCGGGCCGCTCTCCCCGGATACGGTAAGCGATAATTTCCGCATTAAACGTTATGTGGCGAAATATACCATCAATCCTGCTATCACCCATGGCATCTCCCATCTGGTAGGTTCTGTGGAGGTTGGCAAGTTCGCCGATCTGGCAGTCTGGCAGCCCATGTTTTTTGGCGTGAAGCCTGACATGGTGCTGAAAGGCGGCAGCATTGCCTACGCTCAGATGGGGGATCCGAACGCTTCGATCCCAACTCCGCAACCCGTATTTGGACGTCCGATGTTTGCCTCCTTTGGCAAAGCGGTATATAAAAGTTCAATTACGTTTGTATCGCAGGCGGCGTTTGACAAGGGGATTGACCAACAGCTTGGACTCCAGAAGCGGGTGGAACCGGTGAAAGGCTGCCGATCGGTAACGAAAAAAGATATGATCCACAACGATGCGACGCCGGTTATCGAAGTAGATCCGGAGACTTACAAAGTTACCGTCGACGGAGAACACGTCACCTGCGAACCGGCTGAGACGCTTCCGATGGCGCAGCGTTACTTTTTGTTCTAGGAAGGAGCGGTTTCCTGATGGGGTATTCCGCGGCTTGGCTGGCGATGCAGCAGTTATTGGATTCCGCTCTGCCGATCGGCGGCTTCTCCCATTCCTTTGGTCTTGAGACGATGGTGCAGGAAGGGCGGATCCGGGATAGCAGACAGCTGTATGAATATGCTTCGGCTATGCTCATGCAAAGCTGGGCGACCTCGGATGCGATGATTATTCGAGCCGTATACCGGGATGCTCCGCTGAAAGAATGGGGAAGATTGTTTGCGATTGAGCGGCTTGTCCATGTGCAGCGCATTGCCGTAGAGACAAGAGCGGGAGTCGAGAAGATGGGACGACGCCTGTTGCAGCTCGCGACGGCTATTCATCCTGAGCTTGATTGGACGCTATTAAATGAAGCGTTGCGTCTGGGGCAGTGCCGGGCTACCCATCCGCTCGTTCACGGATTTATTTGTTGGCAATTGGGCGTCTCGGAGGAACAGGCTGTCCAAGGTTACTTCTATACCTGTATTGTGACTTGCGTGAACAGTGCATTAAGGCTGATGTCCATTGGACAAACGGAAGGGCAGTCGCTTATCGCAAGGCTGTCGCTGCTCACGGACGCAGCGACTGGTTTGGCCATGTCCATGGAACCGGAAGAAGCCTACTCCAATATGCCGATGGCGGAGCTGGCGATGATCCGGCATGAGCAGCTATATTCTCGATTATTTATGTCTTAACCAACGTTAAACCAAATGGGGAGGAACAAATATGTGCCAAGGACAAGGACATACGCATAAAGAGTGGGAAAAGCCGGTGATCGACGCGACGCGTCCCATCCGAATTGGAATTGGAGGACCGGTAGGTTCGGGCAAAACAGCCCTGGTAGAGCGTTTGTCGCGGGAGCTCAAGGATAAATATAGTCTGGCCGTTATTACTAACGACATCTACACGAAGGAAGATGCCCGGATCTTGTTTAACACGGGTGTGCTTCCGGAAGACCGGATCCTTGGGGTGGAGACTGGCGGTTGCCCGCATACGGCGATCCGGGAAGATGCGTCGATGAACTTCGAAGCGATTGAGGAGCTGCAGCGCCGCTTCGAGAAGCTGGATCTGATCTTTATTGAGAGCGGCGGCGATAATCTGGCTGCGGCCTTTAGTCCGGAGCTGGTGGATCTCTTTATCTATATCATTGACGTGGCTCAAGGAGAGAAGATCCCGCGCAAAGGCGGTCCCGGTATCATGCGCTCGGATTTGCTCGTCATTAACAAGATCGACCTTGCGCCTTATGTAGGAGCAAGTCTGGAAGTTATGGATGCGGATTCGAAGCGGATGCGCGGCGATCGTCCATTTGTTTTCTCCAACATGTTTGGGGGCGAAGGGGTAGCTGAAATTGTCGGCTGGCTAGAGCATGAATTTGCGCATGCGAGGGGCGAAGCGCATACTCATATTGTGCAGCTTGGTTCGATGCCGCATAAGCACTAGAATGACGACAAACTCAACCGAAAAGCGCGCGGTGCGGACATCTGTACTGCGCGCTTCCTTTCTTTATGCCGACGGTGCAACCAGGCTAACCGATAAGTATCACACCTCGCCCATCAAAATCGCAAAAAGCTTCCCGCTAAAAGATCAGCTCGCCGTCATCGTCATGGATGCCTCTCCCGGGCTCCTGGAAGGAGACTGTTATGAGCTGGACTGGCAGGCGAGGGAGTTCTCGCATGCCTATATTACAAACCAGTCTTATATGAAAGTTCATCCCAGCTCGACGAGCGAAGAGGCAATGGGATCCTCGATCAGCCAGACTTTCCGGTTAGGTGATAATGCGATCATTGAGCACATGCCTGAACCGGTTATGCTCTATAAAGACGCCAAGCTTCATAGCACAACCAGTGTCCATCTCGGACCAGGCTCAGTATGGATGCAGGCGGAAGTAATATGCCCGGGACGTACGCTTCGCAACGAACAGTTTCAATATGCTGAACTTCGCAGCAGCCTGTCCGTCTACTATGGGGATGAGCTGATTTTTGCCCAGCGGCAGCGGGTTGTGCCCGGCCAACATCAGCTTGCGGCTCCCGGATGCTGGGGAGAAATGACGCATATGGCGAGCTTTTGCTTGTTCACCGATCAATTAACGTCTTCCCAGATCGGGTTGATCAAACAGCTTGTCGACGATTTGCCTGCCACCGGTGATCATCAGGTTGTAGTTGGCATCTCCGAAACCGAGCGTTATGGACTGGTAGCGGTCGCGGCCTCCACCGCGGCATGGCCGCTTCAGGAGGCCATGCGTTATTTGTGGAATCATGCAAGAAATATCGTGCTTCGTAAAGAATCTGTATATTTCATGTATTCTTGAACACTGGACTTGGCTGTACGTTCAAAAAACGGTATATTTATAGATATGAATGTATTAGCGAGGGTGAATAGATGGACCTGGATCAGGATAAGCTTCAGAAACTAAGAGAGCTGGATGACGTTTTCCGTAAACTCCGCAGATTGATCAATGCGGAATACAACCGCTTTAATGCTCACGGCCTTGGCATGACGGAAGGCAAGATGGTCATTATTCTCGCCGAGCATGGACCGCAGAAGGCTTCGGCCATGGCGGAGTGGCTTCGTATTACAAGCGGTGCGGTGACGGGTATATCCGACCGGCTGATAGACCTTGGCTACGTGGAACGTTCGCGAAGCGAATTTGATCGTCGGATCGTGATGCTTAGCGTAACCGACGAAGGCCGCAAGCTGGTTGATTTTATTATGGAAATGCGCGAACGCATTATGTTTAAGTTATATGATGGCTTTGAGATTGACGATATTGAGAAGGCAACCGATATTTTTATCCGGATGTCCGATAATCTCGATCAGAAGAACGAAACGCCAGAAGAATCTTAATAGCGAAAGATCTGCCCTTACTGGGGCAGATCTTTTTTTTTGTCGGATTATGAACCTGTTGAGCAGTAATGACGGACGCCGATCTTCCAGAGCAGCAAACAGGGGATGATAAACACGATTCCTGCCAGAGGCGAGAGCATATACAAGATTTCATGACCGTCTGTGCGCCCCAATATATAGAGTAAAGGCAAATAATTGACGCATCCAAGCGGGATGATGTAGGTGAAGAAGACCGCAACCCATTTCTCATAGATCGATAACGGGTATTTCGCCATTTCGCGTCCGCCGTCGGTGAAGACATTGGCTACCTCCAGCCCTTGAATGGTCCAGAAGCTAAACGAGGCAGTGGCGATAAATATTCCGGCGAAAATGAGCGTGCCGCATACAATCATTAGAATGAGGGTCAGTAACTTAGGTGCCGTAAGCGTAAGCGGAAGTTTATTTAAAGACCATAGTAAGATGATCAAGCTCTGAAGCATACGACCGAGCCTTGCGAATTCGAAGCGGGAGCCAAGCACCTGCAACACCGTGCTTCTCGGGCGTACGAGCAGACGGTCGAAATCGCCGCTTGCCACTAACGTGGAGAACATGTCGAACCCGCGGGCGAATGTTTCGGCTAGCGCAAAGCTAAGGCCAACTATTGCGTAACATAACGCGGCTTCGTAGAAACTCCAGCCTTTTACCTGGCCGAATTGCGCGAACATGAAATAAAGTCCGGCGAATACGGTTAGCGGGGTGAGGGCCTGCCCAATGGCCAAGAGCCAGAAAGATAGCCGGTATTGCGTCTGGGATTTGAATAATATCGCTACATATTTCAGATAGAGATACATTGGTCGTTAACCTCCTTGTACAACAACTTGCCGAAGTGCGCGCTTGATACACCACCGGCCTACTATAATAAGGACAGCAAGCCATAGGAGTTGAATGATCATTCCTTGCAAGGCTTCTGCCGGCGGGATTTGCCCGGAATAGACGCGAAAAGGGAAATCGGCCGTCCAGCGGAATGGCAATACGTAAGTGAAATGCTGGAGCCACGCCGACATTAGAGGGATTGGAATGATCATCCCTGACAGGAATTCTCCGGTGACGGCTATAACCAAAGTCGACCCGACGGGAGACATCGTCCAGAAGACGGAAATATAAATAAACATGGAGATGGCTACATTTAGAGCGAGCCCGATTAACAGCGTCAGGACAAACGGTATAAAGCTGCTTGCCGAAGGAGGCAAGGACAAGTTATACGGGATCGGCAGCAAGAAGGCAATGAGAAGAATCGGCAGGCAGCGGAGAATCGCGCTTGATAACCGCTGCGCAAGAAGTTTGGCATACCAGAAGGAGTAAATGCCGCATGGCCTGCAAAGTTCATAGGCAATGTTGCCGCTCGTAATAAGCTGGAAAATCTCGTTGTCCCTGAACCAGAGCATAACGAAGGAGAGGAAGATTTGCTGCAGCCATATGTACGTAGCCAGTTGGCTTAAGGTCATTTGCGGCTCGGCGGTGCTATGCTGGTAGAAAGCGACGTACACCATGATGAATATAAGGCCAAAAAATAATTGGGTGGCTAGACCGGCCAGCGCGGCAGCCCGATATTGAAGGCCGCTTAGGAATCGCAACTTCCAAACGGAAATATAGGCATTCATATCTGATGCTCCTTATAAAGCTCCAGAATAAGCTCTTCCATAGGCGTCGTTTCGATGCCGATATCCAGAAGCTCGATCTGCTCCGATAATTTGGCGATGATGCTGGCGACAGGGACCGTGTCGATATCGACGCTGTAAACGGCGCGTTCCGGAGACCAGGACAAGCAGTTGGTTCCTTCGATCTCGATCGGCTTGGCATGCTCGCGGTAGTCGAGGGTGATAATCCGATTTGATCCAAACCGGCTGCGCAGATGGGCTAGCGATCCGTCATACAGGAGAGTTCCTTTGCCAATCATCAGAATCCGGTCGGCCAACGCTTCAATATCGTTCATATCGTGCGTTGTTAGAATAACGGTGACGCCGCGTTCCTTATTGATCGTCTTAATAAACTGGCGGACGGCGATTTTGCTGCTTGCATCAAGTCCAATCGTTGGTTCGTCAAGGAATAGAATCTTTGGGTTATGCAGGAGAGACGCGGCGATCTCGCATCGCATGCGTTGGCCGAGGCTTAGTTGCCGTACAGGCGTTTGAAGGATGTCGCCCAGAGCAAGTGATTCAGTAAGCAAAGCTAGGTTTTCCCGGTATACTACGGGTGGGATGTTGTAAATATCGCGCAGCAGCCCAAACGAATCAATGACGGGGACATCCCACCACAACTGAGTCCGTTGACCAAATACCACGCCGATATTCCGGACGTATTCCGTACGGTCCTGCCATGGCGTGTAGCCGAGTATCCGGCAGGATCCGCTATCCGGCACGAGAATGCCGCTCATCACTTTTATCGTCGTTGATTTGCCTGCTCCGTTTGGTCCGATATAACCGACGATCTCGCCGGGGGAAATATCGAATGAGATATTGTGAAGCGCCTCCACAATAGTATGCTCGCGCGCGAACAAAGCTTTGACCGCTTGCCCGATTCCGGCAGTCCGCCGTGCGACCTTAAAGGATTTATTGATGCCATGCAGCTTAATCATTGAGTTAAGCCTCCTTACCGTTGATTTATAGTGCAGGAAAAAAATATACCGGTATTCGCCAAAAAAGTATAGACTTATAATAAAATCCAAGTTATAATACTATTATAGAGATCGAGGATATCTATGAATTGGCCAAAATAGTTTTTAATCTTTTTTAGGGAAGATACACTTTCTTCTTATTTATTAGAATTGTAATGAGTTATTAAATCGTACATAACGCCTTGCATGTTGCCTTGAGCAAATGCAGGGCTTTTTTATTGCCTTTAGATAATGAAAGAGACCGTACAGATCAGATCTGCACGGTCTCTTTCTCATTTGAACTATTTGTTTGGAATCTATAACGATTCGCCATTCAAGTAATTGAAGAATGGTTTGTCGACCCAGATCGGATAAGACTGGATGTTAAGTCCGGTGCCGAGCTTTTTGAATCCTTCTGCAATAGCTGCAGACGGTTCGTTCAGCGAGAAGGATTGCGCGTAGAAATGTCCGTCTCCCGTAATTTTGTTATTCGTAATCTGGATATAGTCATTTAGTGCAGTCAAGGAATAATAAAGCGGTTGCCACCAGGAGCTTGCGATGAGTCCGGTCTGGTCTTCGCTGTTCTTCTTCGCATATTGCAAAATAACCGGCTGGAAGCGGGATTTGTCAGCCGCGCTCGCAAACTCGAATTTCAAATCGTATTCCTTTGCGTAAGCAATATAATTGCCGTTATCAATTTGGACGACTTTATAGTTGTCCGTTTGAACCGGCTCGCCCCATTCCTTCAAATAAATAAAGGCGGATGTCTTTGGCTCGAGCTGGACTTTGGCGCGGATCCCTTCGCTCCGGAGCAGGCCAATGAGTTGAACGGCATGCTTCAAATTGTCATGGCCGTAAGTGAGGGACAACGACTCGACGAAGTTGGCGTCAAACCGGTTATCTTTCAGATTATAGCCGGTGACCAGATTTTGCTTCAGAGCAGTATCAACGACGGTTTGGAGCTCCGGAGCTTGAATAAGATCGGAGGTGTTGTAAGCATCGGCGAGCTTGCCGTAAATATCGGCATCGGACGTATAACCGATATAATGCTTGTACTCTCCTTTAATAGAAAGAATTTGTACGAGAAGAGCTTCAGCCAGATCCGGCGAGGCGGATTTTCCTTTGATTTCCTTGTAGTAAGAAGTCGGGATAAGCCCGGTGTCAACGGCGGTTGCCAGCTCTTGCGCAGCAGATAAGTTCAGGCCAGTTGAAGAGTAGCCGATTTGTTTCAGCGCGGCTGTTGTTTTGCCTTGCGGGTATGTATGGGCAAGCTCGGTTAACCCGGCAGCCTTCACGGCAATATACAATGCGCCGGATGCTTGAAGCGGCTTGTCGGCGTCGACTTTTAATGAAGTAATAATTCCGTGCTCATATAATGCGGCCGCGGAAGAATAATAAGGACTGGAAACATTTAGATCGCTAAATGCCGGTTTGGCATCGCTTGCCTGAAGATTCAATACTTTAGCGACTTGCTGAAGGAATTGACCTTTGGTAACGGTTCCGTTCTCGAAGGTTATGCCGTACTTTTCTTGCAAGAACAGTTCATATTCTGCCGAAGCGGACTGCTGGACCGACGTAGTTTGAGCGGGTACTGCTCCTGCGGCGGACAATGGCAATGCGGCAGAGAATAGAAGGGATACGGCGAGAGTTCCGGAAAGGAACCATTTGGAACGCAATTTCATCATTAATACCTCCATTAGTTAGGAATAAAAATTATTACTATTAATCCACTCGGAATTGTATGGAAATATTATCATTGTTACAAAATGGTGTCAATAGTTTAACGACACAAGCCATGTTTTATAAGCTATAGTAGAATAGAAGAAGTTAAGCTTATGCATGTGATGCAAGATTTTAGGAGGCAAGGGACGACATGAATACGAGCAAGAAAGCAGAACGTTTGAAAAAAGCCCCTGCGCTTAAGGCGAATGTAGCCCCAGAACTGGCGCATCGGGTGCCGCCTGGACAAACAACAACGGACCGTTTTCCGATCCTGCATGAAGGGGAAGTGCCGGAGTACGATATGGCGCAATGGACCTTGCGCGTTTTTGGCGAGGTAGATGAGGAATTGAGTTTTACATATGAGCAGCTTATGTCTCTTCCTCAGATTAAACAGAAGAACGACATCCATTGCGTTACCCGCTGGTCGAAGCTCGATACCGAGTGGGAAGGCGTACGTTTCACGGATTTATTGAAGTTGATAAACGTAAACTCTGATGCTAAATATGTAATGATTCACGCCGATCAAGACTATGAGACGAATCTGCCGCTTGAAGATCTGCTGCATGATAATATCTTGCTTGCGCATAGCTTCGACGGTGAACCGTTAAATGCCAAACATGGCTGGCCGCTTCGTTTGCTGGTCCCGCATCTGTATTTCTGGAAGAGCGCGAAGTGGATTAGAGGCATTGAATTTATGAGAGAAGACCGTCCGGGCTTCTGGGAAAGAAACGGCTTCCATAATTATGCCGATCCGTTCCGCGAGCAACGTTTCTCCGGCGAGGATCTTGGTCTTCCGGAAGACGAGTGGCATCATAAAGATTTCGATTAAGGGTGGCATATAGCCGGATAACTAGAGATATGGTATAGTACGTAAGGTACATTCGAATAAATGCTGAAGCGTAAGGCTTCAGGAGAGGTTCGCGAACTCCCTCTATAAAAAACTAAGAACTGGAATCTATTCTGATTCCATTTTTTTCGTTTTGAGACAGATGTACAGGGTGTTGTTCGAAGGGTCTCTCCTCATCTATGGGAGGAGAAGAGAAATGAAAAAAGGAAAAGCAGTTGTCGTATTCAGCGGCGGTCAAGACAGCACGACTTGTCTGTTCTGGGCACTGAATCGATATGAAGAGGTGGAAGCGGTCACTTTCAACTACGGGCAGCGCCATGCGCTCGAGCTGGAATGCGCTTCGCAGATCGCCGCCGATCTTGGCGTGCGGCATCATGTGCTTGATATGTCGCTGCTGGGCCAGCTGGCGCCTAACGCGCTGACACGGTCCGATATTGAGATCGAAGAGCAAGAAGGCGGCCTTCCGACTACTTTTGTAGACGGACGAAACTTATTGTTCCTGTCCTTTGCGGGAGTGCTAGCCAAGCAGATCGGAGCAAGAACGATTGTAACCGGCGTGTGCGAAACGGATTTCAGCGGTTATCCGGATTGCCGGGATATCTTTATCAAATCGCTTAATGTAACGCTTAATCTGTCGATGGATTATCCTTTTGTTATCGAAACGCCTCTTATGTGGCTGGACAAAGCCGAGACATGGGAGCTGGCTGACCAGCTTGGCGCTTTTGATTACGTGCGGACCAAGACGCTAACTTGCTATAACGGAGTGATTGCGGACGGCTGCGGACAATGCCCGGCCTGCAAGCTGCGGAGCCAGGGGCTGAACCGGTATTTGGCGACCAAAGAAGGGGGCCATGCGGAATGATTCAGCAAATTTATCCAAGCGTCCAGCATCCTTTTCAATATGAATTAAACAAAGATATGCAGTTTGCGGCGGCGCATTCCATTCCTTCCGAGGAAGCGGGCCATTGCGCGCGCGTGCATGGGCATACGTATTTTGCCAACGTGACGATTGCAGGCGATGAGCTGGATACGTCAGGTTTTCTAGTGAATTTTGCAGCGGTGAAGAAGCTGATTCATAACCGTTTTGACCATACGTATTTGAATGATCACGTAGATGTGTTTGACAATAACGACCCGAACCGTTTCCCCACAACAGAGGTTGTCGCCCGCACGATTTACGAGATTGTACAATCATTTCTGGATGAAACTCCTAATAAGGCGACCTGCGTTCAGGTCTTCTTAAGGGAAACGCCAACCAGCTATTGCATTTACCGCCCGAAGAAGGTCGCTCGCAATGGCTGAGAAACGTATTCCGGTCATGGAGATTTTTGGACCAACCGTACAAGGCGAAGGAATGGTCATTGGGCAGAAAACGATGTTCGTCCGTACGGCTGGTTGTGATTACTCCTGCTCGTGGTGCGACTCCGCCTTCACTTGGGACGGAACGGGGAAAGACGATATACGGATGCTGACCGCCGAAGAGGTTGTGGCTGAGCTTCGGGAGCTTGGCGGTCATGCTTTTTCTCATGTCACCTTATCGGGCGGCAATCCGGCACTGCTGAAAAATGCGGATGAGCTTATTAACGTTCTTCATAGCGACGGAATTCGCGTTGCCGTGGAGACGCAAGGCAGCCGCTGGCAGGATTGGCTTCTCGATATAGATGAGCTGACTTTGTCGCCTAAGCCGCCAAGCTCCGGTATGACGACCAATTGGGAAGTGCTTGATGAGATTGTGGCTAAGCTAGCCGGCGGCCATAATCCGTTTAGCTTGAAGGTTGTTGTGTTTGACGAGCAGGATTTGGCTTATGCGGCCGAGGTGCATAATCGTTATGCGGATGTGCCGTTTTTTGTGCAGACCGGTAATGACGATTTGATTGAGGGAAACAACGGGAAATTGGCAGCGAAGCTGATTGAACGTTATGAATGGTTAATTGATCAAGTGATGACGCGTATTGATATGAATAATGTAAGAGTTCTGCCGCAGCTGCATGCCCTTGTATGGGGCAATAAACGCGGGGTTTAAACCGGAAGGAGAGACTAGCAAGATGTCTGGAAGAAAAGAAGAGGAATTGCAAGGAATTAGCCTGCTTGGCAATCAAGGTACACGTTACCCGATGGAATATTCGCCTGCCGTACTCGAATCATTTGATAATAAACACCCTTACCGGGATTATTTCGTCAAGTTTAATTGTCCGGAGTTTACGAGTCTGTGCCCCATGACAGGCCAGCCGGATTTTGCAACGATCTACATTTCCTACATCCCGGATGTGAAAATGGTAGAGAGCAAGTCGCTCAAGCTCTATCTGTTCAGCTTCCGCAACCATGGCGATTTCCATGAGGACTGCATGAACATCATCATGAATGATCTAATCGAGCTGATGCAGCCTCGCTACATCGAAGTATGGGGCAAGTTCACGCCGCGCGGCGGCATCTCGATCGATCCGTATTGCAACTACGGCAAGCCGGGTACGAAATTCGAGCAAATGGCCGAGCAACGGCTGTTTAATCACGATATGTATCCGGAGAAAGTGGACAATCGATAGTCGGGATGGGAAAATCTCAAGAATGGAGCGTTTGGAGAGGGGATAGGTATCTCATGAGGAAATGTATCTCCTTTCGGCCGCGGTTGCCAATGTGAAATTTTTAATTTACTCGTTGCAGACGAGATTTCACATGTGGCAAAGGCGGACGCTCCGCTCCTACAGGAGATACATCTCCTCTATCGATACATTCCCCTCATAAGTAAGCCCACCTCTATCGATTTTTTGAGGTGGGCGGCAGAAGGACTACGAGTCATATCGTGGTCCTTTTTTTGCTTTACCCACCGTTAACCTGGTGTAGGAATCGCTAAAGCGGATTGTAAGGAATTATTCCTCTTCTTCGTCAAGCAAGACAATATCCAGAATCGTGGTTTGACCGTCAACGATAGTAGGCATCCGTAGGGCGGTTTGTTTGCCGGGGAAGGAGAATTCGGCGGTTGGCAACCCAGCTGCAATATTGGTAAAAGCATATTGACCGTTGCTGTTGCTGATGATTTGACGAACCAGCTCGCGGTTCGTTGTTACAATCTCGGCGAGAGCCATGTCCAGCGGGTTGCCGGATGTGTCTCTTATCGTTCCGCGCAGCGTTCCGAATTCAACGCTAAGCGTAAGATCCGCTCTTGAGGAAGCAGTCGCGTTAGTTGTCAGAGATCGCGCCGCTGAACCATAAGAGGGGGCGGAAGCCGTAACCGTATAAGTGCCGGGTACTACGGGATCGGTTATATAATTGCCGTTGAGATCCGTAACGGCCGTTTGCAAGAATACTTTTGTAGAAGCATCGAGAACATGGACAACACTGCCCGGAATAGGCGCCGTATCGATATTGCTGGTGACGGTTCCGCTAATCGGAAAAGATTGACCCGTGGAGGCGATCGTTACATTTGCGGTTTGCGTCTGGCCGATTTGCTCCGGTATGAGGGTTGTCGAAGTGCCGGCCCCTGCGTGGCTGGCGACAATCGTTTGTTCCCCGGATGGAAGGCTTGGTACGATATATTCCCCGTTGCTGTCGGTAATTCCGTTCCCTCCAATAACTCCATTGGAATCAACAATGGTAACAGAAGTGTTCGGCAGCGGCTGTTTGCCTGGTGTCGTTACCGTGCCGCCTACGGCCGTTTTTATCTGGATTAGGGCAGGGTCAGCTCCTTAATTAGCTGCTGCGTTTTTTTGCGCCGGTTTCAGTTTTTCTAATAGAGGAACTACCGTTATGTAACTGTAGCAAGAAAAAGTTTTAAAAAAAGCTTGCATTGCTCTTTGAATCCATGGTATATTCTTATTCCGGCCGCGAGAGACAAGCGGTTGGGACGACAAGCTGAATAGCATTGATTGATAGAAATTGAAATTGATGAAAAATAAAGCTTGACACTGAAAACGACGACGTGATATGATATACCGCGTTGTTGAAAAAAATTGTTCTTTGAAAACTGAACAACGAGCGAAACT
>NZ_BSSQ01000014.1 GCF_030161375.1 Paenibacillus glycanilyticus | reverse complement strand
GTTGATGACGCGTACGAGATGATTTTCGGGGATATCTTCTTGCAAGTCCATTGGCAAGGACAGTTGATCGATGTTATATTCTTTGTACATAAAGAAGCCTCTCTTTACTTAGAATGGTTGGGTGGTACCTCCATTTTAACAAGGGTTGGCTTCTTTTTGTTTGAGCATTTCATGAACAGGTTAAAGGCAGACGGAGCATTAAATGATTCTGGAGAAGCGAAGTTTATGCTTACGAAGTAGCTTTCTTTCAGAAAGCTTTGAAGCGGTCGCTTTTGCTCAGGGATTCCTACCTTACCTCGTTGATTAAAGGGAATCCCTGAGCAATGGCGATTGGAAGAACATTTAATGCGCAGGCAGCTGGTTTACCTAAAACAAAAAACAGGGTGTCCCATCGTCATTTTCATGACTTATGGGACACCTCCTTTTTTTTTTGTACAGGAAAGGGTCCGGTTTGGATTGACAATTCTTTCTGTAGTCGTTAACCTACAATCGGGTTATAAAAACGGTTACATAAGGAGAGGGATTCATGGCGGATGCAGCAGGCGTTACAAGCTTTCTAGAGATTGTGGATGCGGGCTCGGGAGAGCGCCGCGTACTTGCGCAATTTGATTACTTAATTGAAGCGCCGAATTGGACAAGCGATGGCAAAACCTTAATCTATAACAGCAAGGGCCGGATCTATAGCTATGATATTGAACAAGGGAGAAGCCAAGAAATAGCTTCGTTATATGCCAACCGTTGCAATAACGACCACGTCTTGTCTCCGGACAACTCCCGTCTTGCCGTCAGCCATCATACGAAGGAAGACGGGCAATCCCGCATTTATGTAATTCCGATCGAAGGCGGGGATCCCGTATTAGTAACTCCAATGGGGCCAAGCTATTTGCATGGCTGGTCGCCGGACGGCAGCACGCTAGCCTATTGCGCGGAGAGAAACGGCCAATACGATATTTATATCATCCCGGCCATTGGCGGAGAAGAGACGCAATTGACGAACGTTCCCGGACTTAACGATGGTCCGGAGTATTCGCCGGATGGCGAGTATATTTGGTTCAATTCGGTTCGGACGGGACTTATGCAGGTTTGGCGGATGAAGGCGGACGGCAGCGAGCAGACGCAGATGACGTTTGACGAGAGCAACAACTGGTTTCCTCACGTGTCGCCGGATGGCAGCTTGGTTGCCTATATAACGTACCGGAAAGGCGATGTTGAGCCTGGCGACCATCCCCCTAACAAGCAGGTGGAAATCCGTCTCATGTCAAGTGAAGGCGGCGAATACCGGACGCTCGTTCAGCTGTTTGGCGGACAAGGAACGATTAACGTCAATTCGTGGTCGCCGGACAGCACGCAGCTTGCTTTTGTAAGTTATCGGTTGAACTCCTAATAGTGGTTAGAGAAGCCGTCGAAGATCATCATCCGATGATTGCAGAACGGCTTTTCTTTATTCCTTCTGGCAGGAGTGCTTCATGAATTGAATGAAGGAACGGACATGATAAGCCAAGATATCGGCTTTCCGGAAAGCGAGACAAATGTGCCGCTGCTGTACCTTACCCGGCAATTCCCGCAGGACGAGCTCCTTCCCTTCCACTTCGCGCTTCACGCTCCGCCATGGCAAAATGCCGATGCCAATCCCGTATTTGACGGATTCCTTGATTGTCTCAATTGCACCCAGCTCCATTCCAATCTTCCATTCCAGCCCGTTGTCCCTTGCCCATAACTCGGACAACTCCCTGGAGGTGGAGCCATGCTCGTGAAGGAGAAAGGATTCCGTCCGAAGATCGTCAACGGTGATCGTCTCTTGATGGGCCAGATGGTGGTTAAAAGGCAGAACAAGCTTCAAATCGTCATCCGCAAGCGGGATAATCTCCAGATCTTCCTGCGGACGGACAATTAGCGAGACTACGGCCACATCAATCTCGAACTCTCTCAGCAGTTTAATCACCGTGCCGGCTTGTTTGACCGTAAGCTGGGGAATTACTTTATCGTGATCAGCCTGGAAGGCAGCCAAATACGGCGGCAGAAAGTAGGTGGCGGGTATATAGCTCGCCCCTATTTTTAATTGTCCGCGGCCTTGGTCCCGAATCTCCATCATTAACTGGCTGGATTCATCCAATAACGCGCAAATGCGTTTGGCATAGGGAAGAAGGGTTTGTCCGGCATCGGTAAGCCGGAGCTGCCTGGGATGTTTGTAGAACAGTTCTACGCCAAGGGCTTCCTCCAGCTTCTTCAGATGAAAGCTGACGGTTGGTTGTTTAAGGGAAAGCTCGGCTGCTACCTCTGTTAAGGTAGACAGACGGGCGGCATGCGCAAATACGCGAAGCTGCTGTAAGTTCATCTCAGGTTCATCTCCTTATCTCTACTGCCTAACTATAGATAATTTCGATAAACCTATCAATAAGGATAGACGTTATTTAATGTAATCTTATCATTCTCTTAATCTTCCATTTACAATTTCTCGTTAATCTGAGAATGAAAGAAAAAGATATTGGAGGGGTAAGAGAAATGGCAAACGGATATAAAATGAAGGGTCTTATGCTTGCGAGCGTATTGATGGTATCAGCTGCATTATCGGCGGCATGCGGCAACAACGCGAATAGCAATAACGAAGCTAATACGGCGGGAGCCACGAATAATGCCGCGGCAACCACTGAAGCCAGCACAGAGACATCCACAGAACCGGCTGCAGACAACACGGCGGCAGATGCCAGCAAAGACGAACCTCTCGTTGTTTATTTGAACGACTTCGACGATATCGTTAAGCCGATGTTCGAAGAGAAAACAGGCTATAAATTGGAGATCGTTTCCGGCAACGGCGCGGAGATCGCTTCCCGGATCGAAGCGGAGAAAGGCAATCCGCATTGGGATGTCGTATGGATGGACTCCATGCCAACAATTGACCAGATGGGCAAAAATGGCCAGCTTCTCGACAGCTGGGCGCCAAGCAACTTGGACGGGTTGACTGACTTTGCCAAATCGCTTGTCCCAACTAACCATACTTACTTCCCGACAGGCGAGCATGCCGCATCGGTTATCGTATACAACACCAAAGCATTTGACGCAAACAGCGCCCCGAAAACTTGGAATGATCTGCTGGATGCCAAATTCAAAGGTACCATCGGCATGGCCGATCCTGCCGTAGCGGCTCCGGCGTACCCGTTTGTCGCTTGGTTCTTCCAATCGGAAGGCATGGATCAAGGCAAAAGCTTCTTTGACGCTCTGCTCAAAAACGATGTTCATGTCTACCCGAAAAACCCTAACGTGGCAAAAGCTTTGACGGACGGCGAGATCAAAGCCGCGGCGCTTCAAGAAAGCAATGCGTATACGCTCAAGAACTCCGGCGAACCTGTTGATATTGTTTGGCCGGCAGAAGGCGCACCGGCTTCGGTACGCGTTGCTGCCATTCAGAAGGAATCCAAACATCAAGAAGCGGCAAAAGCATTCGTAGAATTCCTGCTTGATCCGGCAACGCAGCAGGCATTGATCGACAAAGGCGACGAGAGTTACTTCGAGCCTTCGGTAAAAGGCGTTAACGCAAAAGCGGACCGTGCGGCTGACGCAAAGCTGGTTGTTGCGGAAGCGGGCTGGGCAGGCGAGCATGAAGGCGAAATCAAACAATGGTTTGCCGATAAAGCGGTGAAATAATGCTGCGAATGGGATCACAAGGAAACCGGACAGGCTGGCTAGTGCTAGCCGTCCTGTTTCTGCTTATATTGCTGCCGCTTTTTGCCGTAGTCATTCAAGTGCTTCTGCCGGGCGTTTTTTTCGGTCAATTCAAACTGGGAAACCTGTCGTTGCTGCTGGACGTATTCCGGCGGCCGCTTTGGTATGTATCCCTTAAAAATTCCGTCATTCTGGGTATTGGGACGACGGTATTTGCAACCATCATCGGGACGGCGATTGCTATGGCGAGAGCCAATTGGGTTTTCCGGGGCGCAAAGCTGCTTGATTTCGCCGTTTGGATACTCATCATTACCCCGTCCTTTATATTGGCGCAAGGTTGGGTGATGTTTGCTTCTGCCGACGGTTTAGCCGCGCAGTGGCTGGGTTGGCATAGCCTTCATTCGTTTATTTTCCAACCGGTTGGACTGATTGTGGTCATGACGTTAAGCAAATTCCCGCTTGCCTACTTAACGGTATATTCGGCACTCGAATGGAAGGTGGACCGGCTGAGCGAAGCCGCACGATTGTCCGGCGGCTCCAGCTGGACCGTATGGCGGACGATTCAAGCGCCACTCCTGCTGCCGGCGATTTGTTCCGGAGCGATGCTTGTTTTTATGGATACGGTAGGAGACTTTGGTCTTCCGGCATCCATTGCGACGATATTCCGTTTTCCGACTTTGCCTTATTCCATTTATTCAGCGCTGTACACCTCCCCAATTCGGTTTGATATGGCTGGGGCGTTATCGTTTTATCTCGTGCTGCTCATTGCGCTTGCGATGAGCGTTCAACTGTATGCGATGCGTAAATCCCGGTACGATTTTCTGTCTTCAAGGGCCACGCGCTCGGAACCTAGAAAACCGCGCAAAGGCGGTATTTATCTTGTCATCGGGAACCTTGTTTTTCTTGCGGTTGTTATCGGCATCCCGTTTGGCTCCAATCTGCTGATGTCTATTTCGGGCAGCTCCTCTTCCTCCGGCAAGGGGTTGACGTTTGAACATTATAGAGCTTTATTTGCGGGGAAAAACGACGCTTTGCTGGAAGGTCTCATCCATTCGCTTGAGATTGCGGCGGTAGCGGCGGTGATTGGGTTATTCGTTGGTTTCCTCGTTGCTTATGTCTTGACTTATTCCGAATTCAAGCTGCGCAAGACGATCGACGTCATTTCACTTGTATCGCTGGCTGTGCCGGGAATCGTGCTTGGCATCGGTTATATTTTTATTTGGAATCAGGCCTGGCTGGAGAAAATCGGACTTCTCCTCTACGGAACGCCTTGGATTCTGATCCTGGCAAGCGTAGCCGGCGTAATTCCGGTCATTACGAGAGTTGTTGTTGGAGCGATGGCGAAGGTGCCGAGACAGCTGTTGTCGGCGGCCCAAATGCAAGGCGCATCCTTCTGGCAGCGGGTTACGTCGATCTTAATGCCGCTCATCAAAGGGGCCATGTTGTACGCGGGTCTAGCCGCCTTTGGGGCGAGCGTGTTTGATCTGGCGATCTCGTCCATCTTGTATCCGCCTAACTTTATGACGCTTCCGGTAGTGATTAACAAAGCGTTCGAGGATTTGCAGTTCGGCTATGCGGCTGCGGCGACCTTAACGGGCGGCGGTCTCGTTATTCTCATCATTGCGGTCATGGAACTGCTCATCAAACCTTCAAGAAAGCGGGTAAAATCATGACTACTACCATATTGGAAGTGAAGCAGTTAGGCAAATCCTTTGGATCCCATACGGCGCTAAAAAATATTAATTTCTCGGTTAAGCAAGGCGAGATCATTAGCGTGCTTGGTCCGTCGGGCTGCGGCAAATCTACGCTGCTTCAGTTGATCGCGGGTCTTCAGCAGCCGGATGAAGGCGAGATTTGCCTGCGGGGAGCAACCGTGGCATCGGCATCTCGGATGGTTGCACCCGAGAAACGCGGCATTAACATGGTGTTCCAGGACTATGCGTTATGGCCGCATATGACGATCTATGACAATATGGCGTACGGACTCCGAAGGCAAAAGGTACCTGCAGCCGCAATCAAGGAACAACTTGCCGCGCTTGTAGCGTTACTGCATCTCGAAGGGCTAGAGGATCGTCTCCCGCCGCAGCTATCCGGCGGACAACAACAGCGGGTGGCGATTGCCCGCGCTCTTGCGACAAAGCCGGATCTGCTATTGCTGGATGAGCCGCTCTCCAATCTGGATATGCGCCTGCGCATTGAGATGCGTTCGGAGATGGCTTACTTGTTCCGTCAGCTAGGCACGACGGTCTTCCATGTGACCCATGATCCGGATGAAGCTTTTGCCATGGCGGATCGGCTCATGATTATGCGATCGGGAGCAATCGATCAGATTGACCGTCCGCAAATCTGTTATGAACGCCCGGCAACGTTATCCGCGGCGATGCTGCTTGGAGCGGGCAACCGTCTGAAGAGCACGCTCGTCAGCGAAGGGGAGCATGCAACGGTGCGTATTGCCGGACACGACATGGTTGGAACTACGCTAGGCGGCAGTTCGGAGGTTCAACATGCGGAAGCGGTGGATTTGCTGTTCCGCCCGGATTCGGCGTTATATCGGAGCGACCCTTCGGCTGAAGGAAATCAGCTAACCGTCCATGTGCTTCACAGCGTGTTTGAGGGCAAACGCTGGCGCGTGCTTGCAAAGACCGGAGACGGCCAGTCCATCTCCTTCCTGAATGACGAGTATTTGGAGGCAGGCCAGGAAGGAAGTTTGCATATAAGCGTTGCGGATGTGTTCGTCTATCCGCGTCAGTCGGCTTAATAACAAAAGACAGCTCACGGGTCCTTTCACACAAAGGACATCGGCAGCTGTCTTTTTTGATGAATACAAGGTCAATTTATTAGAAGAAAAAGGTTGGATTATGTTGCGGAATATAACCAAATGGTTGAGGATATGGATATTGCTGCTGCTGTGGTTGTTGTTGCTGTTGCTGCTGTTCGCGGGACATTGGCATAGGCTGGCAATTGGCCGGCGGCCCGATTACCGTCGTATCCGTAATTGGAGCAAGCGTCTGCTGGACCATTTGTTCATTCAGGCAATAAGTATGGGCAAGCACGCCGGGAGGGGTCAAGCGCAGCATATCGGACATTCCGATAAACTCCGGAACGGGGGCGTCGAAGATCGCCAGCAGATGGGTATTATCGACCGTGGCCATTTCGTAATGCAGCCAGCCTTGCGGAATATTGGCGACTTGGCCGGGAGTGATCGGAATATTCAGCAGTTTTTTCGTAAACGGGTTAATGAGGGATACAAGCGCCGCGCCGGAAATACAGTAGACAAGTTCGGTAGCATTCTGATGAATATGCGGTTCTACGACATTCGAACGGCTCAAATAAATATCAAGCAAGGAGACATTGCCAAGCGTATTTAATTGTTCAATGCCAAGCGTATTAATAAAGT
Organism: Paenibacillus glycanilyticus; assembly: GCF_030161375.1. GTDB lineage: Bacteria > Bacillota > Bacilli > Paenibacillales > Paenibacillaceae > Pristimantibacillus > Pristimantibacillus glycanilyticus_B. Next base: position 503,570 of record NZ_BSSQ01000014.1, on the reverse strand, counting down.
TCTGGTTGTCTTTTTTGAACGTGGTGTTCTTGTTGACATCGTACCAAAACTGCACGTTAGGGGAAGTGAAATCCATATAGGATACCGCCACTAGCTCTCCGCCTTTCCGAAGACATCGATTTTGAAAAACTAATGGGATATCCTATGCGTTCGCCCGGCACGACGTCCGCCTATTTATTTCAGATAGGACTTGCCCGGGTATTTCACGACCGGCCATTTCTCCTTGCGCAGCGCGTTCAATAGCTCTGGTCCGACATGCAGATTGTCTCTGACGAGGTCACGGGGCGTAAGGGCCATCCACTGGTTAAGGGAGACATCCATAAATCGGTCGCTTTTGAACATCTCGAGAAACCATAGCGACTGGTCGCCTGTATTTTGAATGTAATGCCCATAAGCAAATGGAACATAGCCGACATCGCCGGCCCGGTAATCAAACGTTCTGGCCGCACCGTTGCCCGCAAAGACGGTCATTCTTCCTTGTCCGGTCAAATAATATTGCCACTCGTCATTATTCGGATGCCAATGGAGTTCCCGCATGGCGCCGGGTTTGATCTCGACGAGCGCGGCGGCAATCGTTTTGGCGGCATGGAAGTTGGTCGAGTCCGCGATTCGTACCGTACCGCCTGGCGTTACAATCGGAGTCTGGGCGAGCAGCCGGTATTTGAAGCTTTGCGGTACGGTCCCGTAGGGGGAATGAACCTGCTGGCTATCGAGAGAACCGGGTACTTCGTCTTGGAAAATATACAGCTGGTCCGTTGGAATCGAGTCGAACGCGGATTCCGGAACGCCAAAGTTGGCGCATAACACATCCTTCGGGGTATGTGCGAACCAATCGGAGATCGACAGCGTGTTCAGATCGGAAAATTTGCCGTCGTCAAACACAAGCAGGAACTCGCAGCCATGCTCAAGCCCTTGTATGGAATGAGGCAATCCCGCCGGGAAAAACCATAAGTCGCCCGCGCCAACATCCGCAATGAAATTGCGTCCGTCCTGGTCCACCGAAGTAATCCGCGCGCTGCCCCAGATCATATAAGCCCATTCCGATTGCTGATGCCAATGCAATTCCCGGACGCCGCCTGGCGTCAGATACATGTTTACTCCGGCGAGCGTAGTGGCAATCGGCAGCTCGCGGACCGTAATCTCGCGGGACCAGCCTCCCTGATTAAGCTGCATATGGGTATCGGAGAAAGAAAATTTCATGTTCGGAACCAGACCGTTATCGGTCACCGGCGGGCGAAGCATATCGGGATTCTCGAGATCTCTCATAATATCCCGCGGGCCTAGATCTGGCCCCCCGGCGCCATCAATGGCACGATAGGGTTGCGGAACCTTAATAGGCTCGGATTTGCCGCCGCCGGAATTCGAATCGTTCATACCTTTCCCTCCTACAAAGAATTGCAAAGCGATTCTTGCTTCGTAAGCATAGACTTTAAGCTCTTCAAACAAACTTATGAGGGAAGGGTTGGTTTTTATGAGGCAGGCTGGGAAGATGGGGGGAGGAGATCATTTGGCATATCAACGAGGTGCCTAATGATGTCCCGCACCGTTAAGCACACGGGAAGTAAAGTTGTAGGATCCGGAAATGAAAGAGTAAAATGGAGAAGGTAAGTAACGAAACCCGGACGAGATAATAGTTTGTGACATTGAAAAGGTAATACATAGGCCGGAGCATTAGAAGGGAGGAAGATTTTGCGGAAATTATGGTTGATTCCAGTGTTTCTCTGCATGGCACTTGGTGTTTTCTTAATTGGCTATTTGAGACCTTGGTTATCGCCAAATACATTCGTCAGTGGTTGGGGTGCGATTTCCAAAGATCAACAATACTTAAACGCTACACAGCCCATTCAATTTAACGCGACAATTAAAAATAAAGGACATTACCCTGTATACGTAAAAGAGGTTAAGGCTATTTTTGCAGAAGCAGTAAACAACAACTTCCAATCGGGCGATACAACAATAGCGGTTGGCAAGTGGTTGAAGCCCAATGAAACATCCGAAGTTGAAGGGAAATGGTTATTCAGCACATCGGGGATCAAAAATAACAATATTATGCAGGCAGTCCCGACTTTTGTGTCGTTTCAAGTTCGCATTTTTCCATAAGAAGGTGGTTCATCTATGGCTAGCACGCATGTCTATTCCAAAAAAGAAGAAGTCGCTAACGCGCTCACCCACGGCATTGGCGCAGGATTGAGCATTGCCGCTCTGGTATTGCTTATTGTAAGGGCGAGTTACATTGGCGAAGCATGGCATATCGTATCATTCACCCTATTCGGGTTGTCTATGGTCATTTTATACCTGTCATCAACCTTGTTGCATAGCTTCCCAGAGGGGAAAGTAAAAGATCTATTTGAAATATTTGATCATGGGTCCATCTATTTGTTTATTGCCGGTACCTATACGCCTTATCTGCTCGTATCCATACGAAGTCCGCTTGGTTGGAGTTTATTCGGCATTGTTTGGGGTCTTGCGGTGTTCGGTGTGGTGTTTAAATGGTTCTTTGTAAAAAAGTTTCTAGTCCTATCAACGCTTGGTTACGTCGTTATGGGATGGATGATCGTCTTTGCATGGGGGGCGTTAGTTGACCATCTAGCACATGGCGGTCTCGTATTTCTGGTCATTGGCGGCGTGTGTTATACCGTTGGCAGCATCTTTTATGTATGGAGAGGATTCACGTACCATCATGCCGTGTGGCATCTCTTTGTGATCGCCGGATCGATCTGTCATTTCTTTTCGGTCCTATTATACGTTTGACACCTTATTTCATTTGAGTAGAGGATGGGGAAAAAATGAACTTTGCACCGTTGTCCCGATTTATCGATCAAATCACGGCCTGGCGTATTCCTTGGGCGGAGGTGCATGTTATGCACCGTAATGAAACGGTGTTCCGCTACCGTGCCGGATACGCCGATCTGGAAGCGAAGACCGCCATTGAAGAGGACAAGTTGATTTATCTCTATTCGCTTACGAAAATAGTAACGTGCACGGCCGCCCTTCAGCTCGTTGAAAAAGGTACAATCTTGCTCGGAGATCCGATCTCCGCTTATCTGCCGGAGTTTTCGGAGATGACGGTACGCAAGGAGCAATCGGACGGTGGCGTTACAACGGAGTTAGCGGAACGTCCGATAACGGTTCGCGACCTGTTGGCGATGACCGCTGGTTTCTCCTACGATTTCGCTGCGCCTTCCCTGAGGGAGGCTATAACAAGCACGAACGGTCTGCTGCCGACCCGCGAATTTGCCAGGGCTCTCGCCAAGGAACCGCTTCTATTCGAACCGGGGACAAGATGGAACTATAGTTTTTGCCATGACGTTCTTGCAGCTCTAGTGGAAGCCGTTGACGGGAGGCGCTTCAGCACGTATATCCGCGAGGAGATTACAGGTCCGCTTGGCATGCGCGACACTGGCTTTTTCTTAACGGATGAGCAACATAGCCGCCTTGTACCTCAATATATATTCAATGATGAACTTGGCAAGGCCGATCGATTTGACGGAGATTGGTACCGTCTCGGAACGGAACTCGAGAGCGGAGGGGGAGGATTGCTGTCAACCGTAAGCGATTATTCGCTGTTCCTGAACGCGTTGACCAATTGCGGGACAAGCCCGGAAGGCGTACGCATCTTGTCAGCTGCCAGCGTAGAACTGATGAGGACGAATCATCTGACCGAGCTCACGCGGAGCGACTATAACTGGGAACATCACGCGGGTTACGGTTATGGACTAGGCGTAAGAACGCATATATCTAAAGCCAGCAGCGGCTCCTTGTCCCCACTCGGCGAATTCGGTTGGAGCGGCGCGGCCGGCAGTTACGCGATCATTGATCCCGAGTCGCAGTTGACGGTCATGTATGCGCAGCACCTGATCAATAATCAGGAGCCTTACGTCCATCCAAGGCTGAGAAACATCGTGTATTCCTGTCTTTCATAATAAGAAAACTCCCCTGCGGCAGACGGATTAATAACCTGCTGCCATAGGGGAGTTATTGGTCGTTCTAGAGCTCGAAAGTGCCCCATTCCAATCTAGCTTTGTCCGTTTCAGTTGGAACAGAAGAGATTTCAGTCTGCGTCACAGCTTCAACGGTGAAATAAACGGTGTCACCTGCATGCAGAATATCGTTTGCAAGCAATGAACTTAAATCAATTTCCCGCGTAATGGTAATTCCACGGTCTATATTAACATGATCAGCATGATGTTCCTCGGATGCGTCATCATTCACTGCTATATAAACTCTATAATACGAGATTCCCTGCTCTTCAGCATCTGTATCCGTAATCGTCAGAGTGGCGGCAGTTGCGCTGCTTCGCGTGATACTTAACGAAGTTACCCCGTTTGGTTCGGGATTTGCAACGGGGTCTGCCCAGTCGGTAACTTCGCAAGTGACGGAAGGTCCAACGTTCCCGTAAATGTCCACTGGTGCCGCTTTTATCTGAAGAATGGACGAATCCGCTACATATGTGGATTCCATTGCCGTTGTCTCATCCTTATCTTGCGTGAAACGATTCAGCTCGGTGCTTACGTCGTTCGTAAGATCCACAATGGTAACAAGGATAGACGATACGTCAGACTGTTCGCTTGCCGCATGAATGTTTCCGGCAATGTAGTTTGGTCTAACATCCGTATCCTCCAAGGTTACCGTTAGCCCCTCATTTGTTGGTCCAGCCTTATCCCACTTCACCGATGCCTTGTCATTAATGGTCGGTACCGACGGATTGCCCGCTTGATCGTAAGCGACGATAGTAAAATGCACGGTTTGCGAATCGGATGGCGTAACTATGCCTCCTTCTAAAGCGTCTAGCTTGATGTCCACTTCGCCGGCAGCTTCAACACGCCAGTAAGGATCCGAAGTTGTTGCTTCTCCGTCTTCCGCTACGAACACTTTATAGTAATCGACGCCTTGCTCTGCCGCATCGGCGTCCGCGATCGAGAGAACGGCATGAGTAGTGCTTCCTAACTTTTGCGTAACCTCCGCTTTTGAACTCAAACCGTTAGGCGGTGTCAGATCTGGCTGCGGTGTGGATGTAGAAGGAGCGGATGGCGCAATCAATTGTCCATTAATCGCCGCTACTTTTGATAAGTCGTTCGGATTCGCGAACAATGCCTGTGGTTTTACCCCTGCCGGCAGAATGAGGTTATTGATTTGCGTATTTCCCGGCAAAGACAATAGGGAAGTGCCTTGTATTTCAAGCGTTCCAATTGTGCCCACCAGAGAGATTGTATTCGTGCCGCCGCTGCCGTTTACGGTAACATGATTGATATTGGCTTTACCGGTGAAAGTCGCGCCATTGCCGCTTGTTGCACTAGGATCGCCGATAATAAGCGTATCGATCTGCGGATTGCCCGTATAGTTCAAGCTAGTACCGGATTGAACGGTAATTGCGCCAATCGAACCGGTACTTCCGGTACTGACCTCAGTAGGCACAAAAGCAACCAAGTCGCATTTCATGTTCTCGCATACAACCTTTTTGCCGCCCGTATTGCTTGTGTCCGGACTTGGCGGTGTTATTGGTGTTGTCGGGACTGTTGGTGTTGGTGTGAATATAGGCGGTGGCGTAAACTGTAATCCAGGGTTACTAGGTATAACGATTGGCGGTTGTTGAAAGCTTGGCACGTAGCCAAACTGTCCAGCCGAGAAATTCGTCGTCCCGCCGGAATTGGTCAGTTGAATGAGGCCGTCAATCACTTGAACGTAAAGACCCGGTGACGTCCCAGCGCCAGAAGGTATGGGAGGAGATGACAACGCCAGACTGCGAGTCCCCGGAACGGGATTAGCCGGATCGATCTGCTTCAGATTAGCGCTGTTTTCGAGTACCAATTGACCCAAATCACTGTTCTGCAGCGACAAATTCGCTACCTGCGTATGTGGGCGATTAGCATCTTCCACATACACCGTCTCGCCATTTACTTGCACGTTTGACGCGGAGAAATTGGATTGGATAGACGGAGCAAGATACAAATCGCCTTTAATGATCACGTTGGCAAGCGTAACCTGATCCGCATCTACGATAACAGTTCCGTTAATCGTGCTGCCTTGCGCATTCAAGACGAGATTCGCATGCTGACCGTCCAAGGCGTCTTTATAACCGATTATCAGCGTTTCGACGGAAACAATCTTATTCTCGCGCCGGGTGAACTGAATGGCAGCATCATGCAAGATGGACTTGTTCGAAGGTTGAAATAAACCTTTTAACGAATTATCCGCACGATAGGAATGGCCGTCGATAATGATCGTGCCGTCATCATGGATATCCTCGATCCGGTAAGATTTATAGAAAGAACGATATAAGAGGGTAACGGTTTCGGACCGCGTAATGACGTCGCCCGGGGCAAATCGATCCTTAGCTTTTCCGGCAATGATTCCGGTGCTTGTCAACGCGTTAACCGCGCCGGCATACCAGCTTTTCGCCGGTACATCGCGAAATGAACTGCTGGTTTGCGCTGTTAGATGTTTGGCAGCCGCGATCCAGCTGGCTGCTTCAGCTCTTGTTACAGGCAAGCTCGAACGGAATGTGCCGTCAGGGAAACCGTGCGCGAGACCCGCCTCTTGGAGAGCGGCGTAGTATCCGGCCAATTTGTCATCTTTCACATCTTTAAATGTAGAAGGGTTCTCGGACGGGGACAAGCCCAACGAATAGGCAAACAGAAAAGCAAAATTACCCCGCGTCATCACAACCTCGGGTCCAAACTTGTCTCCTTGCTTCGGGCTTAAGATTCCCTTCGCAATCCAATCGTTTACCGCCTCTGCGTACCAAGCTTTATCCGGTACATCCGTATAATGCGGCACCTTATCCGCGATTGGCGCGGGGCTTGCTGCGGCGGCCTTACTCACCGGAACAGGAAGCGTTACGGCTATTGCGGCTGCCATCATGCCTGCAAGCCATTTCGTGCGAATTGCTGAACGCGACATTAATACTCTCCTTTTTGGATAAAAATAGTAATACCAACAAGAAATTATAGCATAAAACACTAGATTTACCGTAGCGGATTTTGAATAATAAAAACCAGCGGCAGCCATGGCTGCCGCTGGTTTTATATCTACTGAATCCATGCATTCTTTCAGAAATCGGTTGTTCCCATTTTGCCATCCTGGAAATCCACGAAAGCCTGGAATACTTCTTGCCTGCTATTCATTACAAAAGGTCCTTGCTGGAAGACAGGCTCATCGATTGGTTCGCCGCTCAGCACGATCACGACGGTATCATCGGTTAATCCTTGGATTCGAATGTCACCTTCAACATTGGAGAAAAGGATGAAATCCCCTTCCGATACCGTTTTGTCTTCGTTCACAACGGCGCTGCCTTTCAGCACGAGAGCAGCCGTATTGTAGGCGGAAGGGAGCTCGAAGGTTGCGGTTCCGTTTGCTTTGAACGCCATATCGAACAGGTTAATTGGCGTGAAGGTTTGCGCGGGGCCGGTTACTCCGTTGTAGCTGCCCGCAATAACGCGAACCGTACCGCCGCCATCCGGAAGCTCAGCGTATCCCATATCCGCTTTAAGCAGCTCCTGATATTTAGGGGCATGCATTTTGTGTGCCCGGGGAAGGTTGACCCAAAGCTGGATCATATGGAACAAGCCGCCTTGCTCCGAAAAGCTTTTCTCATGGTATTCCTTATGGAGCAATCCCGAACCTGCTGTCATCCATTGCACATCGCCGGGACCAACTACGCCGTGGTTGCCCATGTTGTCATGATGCTCGACAGATCCTTCATAAGGGATCGTAACGGTTTCGAAGCCGCGGTGCGGGTGAGCGCCGACGCCTTTCGCCTCTCGGCTAGGCGGGAATACGAATGGGGCATTATAATCCATCAGGATAAAAGGACTGAACCGCTGGCCGAAGTTGGTTCCCCCAGGGAAATAATTGGATACCCGGAAGCCGTCGCCAACCATATGGAAGGGAGCTCCTTGAAATACGCCTTCAATTGCCCGGAAAGTAGTTGTCATGATTGAAGCACTCCTTTATGTGAAAGTGATGAGTAATAGTTATCTTAAAATTAAGATACTATAAAAAAGTAAGTATGTAAAGAGGGGAAGGTAACCAAAGAAAAAAGACAGCCTCCAGCAGCAATGTTTCTGCTGTAAGCTGTCTTTCTGCGGTTTATGGATTTAGCTCCGGTACCTGCTGTTCTACATAAGCTCGTACCGCCTCCGCATCATCCAGATCAAGCACGGCTTCCGCTAGGGAAGCGAGCTTAGCGCGATCAAGACGGGAGAGGAGCGCGCGGGCAGGAAGGACGGCGGATGCGCTCATGCTGAATTCATCCAGTCCCATGCCAAGCAGAATCGGAATGGCGATTGGCGTTCCCGCCATTTCGCCGCACATGCCAACCCACTTGTTTTCCTTATGCGCCGCCCGAATAACCTGATCGATCAAGCGCAGGACAGGAGGATGGAGCGGATCAGACAAATAACCAAGCTTCGGATTCATCCGGTCTGCAGCCATCGTATATTGAACAAGGTCGTTTGTTCCGATGCTGAAGAAGTCAACCTCGCGGGCGAAACGGTCTGCCATCTGGGCTGCCGCGGGAATCTCGATCATGATGCCGGCTTCAATCTGTTCGTTGAAGGCGATATTTGCGCTTCGGAGCTCTTGTTTGGCCTGTTCGAGCAGCCCTTTCGCTTGGCGCCATTCGCCTAGCGTTGCAATCATCGGGAACATGACTTTTAATTCGCCAAAAGCGCTTGCCCGCAGCACGGCACGGAGCTGCGTCTTGAACAGTTCCGGACGGTCCAGGCAAATACGGATCGCGCGGTACCCGAGAAACGGATTGTCTTCTTTCTCAAGCTGCAAGCTTGGCAACTCCTTGTCGCCGCCGATGTCCATCGTGCGGATAACGATAGGGGCGCCATGGCCGAACGCTTCAGCCACTTCTTTGTATGCCGTAAACTGCTCGTCTTCGGTAGGCAAATCCGGCCGGCCCATATACAGGAATTCCGTTCGGAATAAGCCAACGCCTTCGGCACCATGCTCGCTTGCCGCAACGGCATCCTGGGCGGAGCCGATATTGGCAACAAGCTCCACCTGATGGCCGTCAGCGGAGACGGACGGTTTGCCGCGGAATTGCTCGAGAAGAGCGCGCTTGCCTTCCGCTTGTTGCCGCAAGGCCTCATAACGGGCCAATTCGTCGTCTTTCGGATCTACGAGGACAAGTCCTGCCGCTCCGTCAACGATAACCAGCTTGCCGTCTTCAATCTGCAGCGCTGCTTCGCCTGCACCCACGATCGCAGGTATTCCCACCGAACGCGCGATGATCGCGGAGTGGGAAGTACGTCCGCCCGCTGCGGTCACGAAGCCGCCAATAACGGAAGGATCAAGCTGCGCGGTATCCGAAGGAGTTAGGTCGAAAGCGAACAAAATCGACTTCGACTTGGAATCTCCGGCAGCCGCTTGCATAGCATCGGAGTCGCTTGCGCCGCTTAGCTTGCGGATCACGCGTTTGCTGACATCACGGACATCCGCGGCTCTTTCCCGCAAATATTCGTCATCGAGAGCGGCAAGCATGCTTGCCACATCTTCGCCGGCTTTATTCATGGCGGCTTCCGCCTTGTAACGTTGACCGCGGATCTTCTCCTGCGCTGCGCCAATGAGCTCTTCATCTTCGAGCAGCATGAGATGAGCTTCGAAGATCTCCGCTTCCTTCTCGCGGCCGTCTTCCAGCATGCGAGCATGAATCGCTTCAAGCTCACCGCGTGCCGCCGTAACCGCAGAGTCAAATCGCGTCAGCTCGGCTTCTTCTTGGCCAGCGTCAATATAAGTGATGCCTTGCGGTGCTGCTTCTTCGCGGAGGATCACCGCACGGCCGATCGCATAACCTTCCGATGCGGCGATTCCTTTAATCTCAGTTGCCATCATTTGCGGGCCTCCTTACTCTGCTTCCGCAGTTGCCAGCACCGCACCAATAGCATCAACCGCGGCTTCCGCTTTCTCTCCTTCAGCGCTGACCGTTACCGTATCGTTTTGCTTTGCGCCGATCGAGAGGACGTTAACCAAGCTTTTAGCGCTCACTTTGCGTCCGCCTTTCTCCAAATAAACGGTACCTTCGCAAATTTTAGCCGCTTCAACAATTTTTTTAGCAGGACGGGCGTGGATGCCCGTCGGGTTCATTACTACGTATGCTTTCTCCACCATGATTGCCTCCTAAACGTATTGCCATATATTTCTAACTACATCCGTTTTTTGATTTGTTCTTTCAAACGTTCCGATTGGGTACCAAAAATCGCCTGAACGGCACCTTTGCCAAGACGCATGACGCCGGCAGCGCCAAGACGTTTCAGTTCAGCGTCGTTTACCGCTTTATCATCTTTAACGATGAGACGAAGACGGGTAATACAAGCGTCAATGCTCTCGATATTGCCGGAACCGCCAAGCGCTGCCAGCACTTGGCTAGCTTTATCGTCGCCAGCAGCAGGAGCAACTGCGCTGCCGCCTTCCTCAACGAGTTCATCGTCTTCGCGACCAGGCGTTTTGAGGTTCAGCTTCACGATTACGACGCGGAACAGCACATAGTATACAACCGCGTATACGAGGCCGATCGGAATGATCATCCAGCCCTTCGTCGAGAGCGGGTAGTTGATGGCATAATCCAGGAAACCGGCCGAGAAACCAAAGCCGTGGTGAATGCCAAGCTCAACTACAAGCCAAGCCGAAATACCGGTCAAGACGGCGTGGATCACGTAAAGCACGGGAGCCACGAACATAAACGCGAATTCAAGCGGCTCTGTAATACCTGTCAGGAACGAGGCAAGAGCGGAACCGATAAAGATCGAAGATACAAGTTTGCGTTTCTCCGGTTTGGCCGAATGAATAATCGCGAAGGCAGCAGCCGGAAGGGCGAACATCATAATCGGGAAGAAACCTGTCATGAACATGCCCGCAGTAGGGTCGCCTGCAAAGAAGCGGTGCAAGTCACCGTGTACCACATTGCCTGCAGCATCCGTGTAATCGCCGATTTGGAACCAAGCGATCGCGTTGATAACATGGTGCAGACCAAACGGGATGAGCAGTCGGTTAGCCGTCATGAAGATAAACGCGCCGATACCGCCGAGATCTACAATCCAACGGCCAAACGTGTCGAGACCCGATTGGACAGGTCCCCAGATAAGGCCAAAGATCAAACCGACGATAACCATTGCAAACGAGGTAATGATCGGTACAAACCGTTTGCCGCCAAAGAAGCCAAGCCAATCCGGCAGCTTAATGTCATGGTACTTGTTATAGAAGTAAGAAGCGACAAGACCTGCGATAATACCGCCGAGAACACCCATGTTAAGCGTTGTGTCTTTTTCAACGAGACTCGTGAATACAACCGGAATCTTGCTGAGTACGTTTGTAAGCACAAGATACGCAATAACAGCTGCAAGCGTTGCAACCGCATCGCCGGCCATCCCGATCGCAACGCCAATTGCGAAGATGAGAGGCAGGTTATCAAAGATTGCGGAGCCGCCGGCGGCAAGGAATGGCGCGATATAATGGTTCAGGAAGTCACCAAATTGTCCAAAGCCGAAATCCTTTACATAATCGATATTGCCAAAACGAAGCAGAAGGGCTGCCGCAGGCAAAGCCGCGACAGGAAGCATTAGAGATTTACCGATTTTTTGCAAAAATGCGAGCATCTTATCCTCACTCCATGTCAATAGTTTAGGTTTTCAAAATAACCCTAATCGTATCCGGATCACCGGCTTTTACGGATTTGAAGGTGCATTCCACTTTCTCGGCACCATCCTCGTTAGCTACGATAATTGGGGTTATCACCGGATAACCGGCATTGCGGATTTTGTCCAGGTCGCATTCCAGAAGCGTTTGACCTGCTTTGAAGGAATCTCCCGTGCTTACGAGCGCTTTGAAGCCATCGCCGTTCAGGGCTACCGTGTTGATTCCCACGTGAATGAGAAGCTGCAAGCCGGACGAATGCTCAATGATGAGCGCGTGATGCGTATCGATCAAATGGCTGACCACACCGTCAAACGGAGCAACTACACGTCCGTCTTCCGGCTCGATTGCAACGCCTTCTCCCATCAGGCCTTGTGCGAATGCTTCATCCGGCACCTCGCTAAGCGGAACGAGTTTGCCGCTCAGAGGCGCGGATACACTTACGGAATTCGATTTTTTGCCAAACCATTTCATATGATCTTCTCCTTGCTATCCATGTTGTTGTTTGTCTATGTTAGTCTGCATCCACCGACCGGAATAACCGGTACAAATGCATGGCGAGGTAACCAATTTCATCTAAGGAAACCTTCATGCTTAATCTTTCCCCGATCAAAGCCGCGATTACTTCCGCCTTCTGATGCTCAGTAGGTATCTTGTTTCGTATTTCCGCAGAAAATGGATTTTCGGTCTCTTTGTTCTGCAGGATGCGCTCCATCATATAACGCAGATGCATAATCAGCCTTGCATAATCCGAACTCGTCTTCGACATTTGCGTGCCAAGCCATTCTTCGATCCGCTCTACGATCTCGTTCATCAGCTCCGTTAACTGAACCAGCTGTCCAGCGGTAACGGACCCTGCTGCCGAATACACGTGATACGTCAGAAAGCCGACTTCATCTTCAGGGATGATGACGTCGAATTTCTCGCTGATCATTTTTGCGGCCTTGGACGCGATTTTGTACTCCTGGGGATAACACATTTTCGTTTCATACAGGAAAGGATTGACGATCTCCATGCCGTTTCTTAACCGGTAGACAACAAATTGAATATGACTCGGCAAAGCGAAATACACTTTCGGATCGACAGGAGTGCCGAGCCGCTCTCGAATCTCATCAATGATCTGCTCTGAGATTTGCACCACTTCGGGATCCAATTCTTCAAGCAAAGAGTGGTAATGCAATGCCTTATCCCGATCATCCAGCCGGTAACGCTTCTCAATTCGTGGGTCTTCGGCATCGATAAATTTCTGGCCTTTGCACGAGAAGCCAATGCCTTTGCCAAACAGTACATATTCTCTCGATGAGTTCGGCTCCATCGTTAGGATGACATTATTGCCAACGATCCGATCGATCCGAAGTTGTCCTTTGATCCCCACGTCAATCCCTCCTCTCAGTAGTAAATTCCCCAATTTGAGCACAAAAAAACCAAGAAAAGACACCGCCGGTAATTCGGGCGGATACTCTCCTTGGCTCATGCCTAGTCGAACTAGTAACATGCCAAAAGGCTTGTTATATATTTGGCTCGTTCTCACTATAAATCATGCAACCGTTTACGTCAATTGAAAAATATTTCGTTCTTTTATTCCTTTGGGAGTGATTCCGGAGACCTACAGGAAGGTTGCGGGGAGTGGAGAACCTCTTCTATTTCGCATTCATATAATGGTAGATAAGGTATATAAAGTAGACTGCTAGAACAGCGGAGGTGACCAAATGGCGACGCTTATTTCCCACTTCTATAATGAGGAATATTTGCTGCCATGGTGGCTGGCGCACCACGTCCCATTATTTGATCATGGGATTCTGATTAACCGCAGATCAACGGATAAGTCGGTCGAATGGATCCGGAAGTTGGCTCCGCATTGGGAAATTCGGGATTCCAAGGTGCCGGATTTTCATGCGGTCGATGTGGATAACGAAGTGATGGATTTGGAGAAAACCGTACAGGGATGGAAAATGGTGCTGAATACGACGGAGTTTCTTGTCGGCCGTTACGGCAAGCAATTGTTTCCGATTATGGATAGGCTCGGCGGGCAAATGTATGGGATCCGGACCATTACGATGGTTGATCCTGACGGTTATTATAATGATCCCGTGTACGCCTTGCCGCTGGTTAAGCAGCGTTATCATGGCGTTTTTCCGTCAGCGTCGAATTTGTATGCGAACCGATTTATTCATAAGCACAAGAGCGGTCACTATACTGCAGGCAGGCATTGGACAACGAGAGCCCATGAGGTGCTGTTGCAACCCACTTTCATTTTCAAGTTTTCATATAGTCCCTGGACAAATCCGATGCGCGCAAGAAAACTTCAGATTGGTCCAACAATCCCGGAATCCGCCTTGCGCCGCAACATGGGAAGCCATCATCCCATGAACGCGAAGGAACTTGAGTTGCAGTATTTGAGTTATGCGGCGGTCACAGGAGATTTGCGATTACATCCGGAATATAAACAGATAAGGATTAGATAATGATGCATAAGGTTGCCGTTACCGGTGCTACCGGCTGGATTGGTCGTTACGTTGTTGCGCTGCTGCTTGACAAAGGGTATGAAGTTCATGCCACCTATCGGCAAACTCCCCTTGCAACAGGCGGGATATGGCATCGCGTGAATCTGCTGAATGGAGATGAGGGAGTAAAGTTTATAAAGAGCGTAAAACCGGATTCCTTGATCCATCTTGCATGGGATGCGGTCCCGCCGCAATGTTACCGGTCGCTTGCCAATTACGAATGGACGAGGAATAGCATGGCGCTCATTCATCATTTCGTTCAATGCGGCGGACAACGCGTAGTAGTAGCTGGAACAGGTGCGGAATATAGGTGGGAGGAAGGGCTGCTTACAGAAAATTCATCCCCCGATTCGTTTGCAAATGCTTATGCGGCAAGCAAAAACAGCTTGCGGATCTGGCTGGAATCCTACGCGCAAATCGCAGGTTTCAGCGCGGCATGGGGCAGGGTGTTTCACCTTTTTGGTCCGCATGATCCAGGGAACCGGCTTGTAGCCTCGATCATTACTTCGCTTATAAACAAGCGGGAAGCTTTTTGCAAATTCGGAGATCTTAATAGAGACTACATTTATATAGAAGATGCAGCGGACGCATTCGTCGCTTTATTCGAAAGCGGATGCGAAGGAACGGTAAATATTGCAAACGGCAAGCCGATTCAACTGAAGCAACTTGCTTTGCAGATCGGTACCTTGATGGGCAGCGAGGACAAGATTATATTCGGGAATGAACCTCCGAAAGAGCCCATTATTATTGGGGCTGATGTAGGCAGACTTAGGGATGAGGTGCGATGGAAACCTCGATTTTCCCTTGTAGAAGGGCTGACAAGAACAATCGGCTGGTATGCGGAGCAGGAGTAACGGCCTTGTTTTTTTGAAGCGAGGCTTGACTAGAGGGACAGAATTAGGCACAATTACACTAGACATTTACTTACTTTACGTATATTACTTACTTTGCGTACATGAATAGGAATGGAAGCATGGCAAATCATTAGAGAATAAAGATTTGGTTGGCTGTGCTGAGGAGGACTTACGGATGCCATCAAGAAATGACAAAACGTTTGAATTTGGAGTTTATACATTAGGCGATCTTGCTTATGATTCCCGGACAGGGAGTCTTAAGTCGGCTGGAGAACGAATGAAGGAGATCATTCGAGCGGCAATCATAGCCGATGAAGCGGGAATTGACGTGTTTGGCGTCGGGGAGCATCATCGTCTGGACTTTGCGTTATCTTCTCCTCCGGTTGTGCTTGCGGCAATTGCGCAAGCGACTTCCCGAATCCGTCTTACAAGCGCCACAACGGTACTCGGAACCGCTGATCCCGTACGGGTATTTGAGGATTTTGCGACGCTTGATCTGATCTCGGACGGTCGTGCCGAGATGATCGCCGGGCGCGGCGCTTATATTGAATCTTTCCCATTGTTTGGATTCGAGCTTGATGATTATAAAGAGCTGTTTGCCGAAAAGCTGGAATTAATGAGGCAATTAAATCTTTCGGAACGCATTACGTGGAGCGGCCGTCTTCGCAGTCCTCTCGAGGATGCCGAGATTGCTCCACGTCCGCAGCAGGCGGCTATTCCGGTATGGGTAGGCGTTGGCAGCACGCCGGAGAGCGCGGCGCTTGCCGGCAGGCAAGGAGCAGGCATGGCGCTGGCGCTGCTTGGCGGCGAACCGGCAAAGTACAAGCATTTGGTCGATTGCTATAGGGAAGCGGGGCAGGCTGCCGGTTACGGCAACGATACGCTTCGTGTAGCCATAACCGGCCATTGTTACGTCGCGGAGACGACGGAACAGGCGTTGGATGAATTTTATGCCGGATATTCGAAGTACTATCTTCAGTTCATGGGCGGCAAGGAGAACGGAAAACCTCTCTCGAGGGACGATTTCAATAAATTGGCGGAGTCGCTCGCAATTGGCAGTCCTGAGCGGATTGCCGAGAAAATTGTAGCCCAGCACGAGCTGTTCGGGCATTCGAGATTTATGGCGCAAATGGACATTGGCGGCATGCCGCCAGCGCAGGTGGAGCACTCGATCAAGCTGCTCGCTACGCAAGTAGCGCCGCTTGTCCGGGAATCGCTTCAAATAAAGGTTTAATCGATTGGCCGATAAAACAATTCTATTCCTACTAGACAACTCGGAAGCATCGGCGTTATACTCAATCCAAATTATTTCAAATGAACAGAATAAGGATCTTCGGGGCAGGGTGAAATTCCTGACCGGCGGTAAATGTTATTCCCATTACTCTGACTATTAAGGGAAAGGGAATAACAAAGCCCGCGACTCCCTGAGCTGTCTAACAGCAAGGGGACTGACTTGGTGCAATTCCAAGGCCGACGGTATAGTCCGGATGATAGAAGATCGCTTGAATAAACTGCGGAAGGCGTTAGTATAGCCGGAACGCAAGTTTATTTAAGTTGGCCCCGATTCGCGAGCAACAAGCGGATCGGGGCTTTTTCAATTCTAAGCATTTATAGGTTTTATCCTATAGACGCTTAGAATTCATCGGAATGAAACGCGCTTTCCCGCCTAGGGACGGCGAAGCCGTTTCACCTTGGGTCCTGTATTCAGAAAGGGTATTAAGATGAACAATGTTACTGCTACACCGCTTATTCGCACCAAATCACCCGTGAGGCCGGAGTTTTGGCTGGTTGTCCTAGGGGCAGCGTTATGGGGAGTAGATCCGGTATTCCGGATCATATTGCTCAAGACGTTGACTTCAACGCAAATTGTATTGCTGGAGCATGTTATTTTATTTCTAGCCGCTGCGCCTGTATTATGGAAATTTCGAGCGGATCTTCGCGGAGTCAGGCTTCGCCAGCTTGGCGCCTTGCTGTTTGTATCTTGGGGCGGGTCGGCGCTTGCAACCATTCTGTTCACGCAAGGTCTGGTGCATGGCAATCCCAATGCGGTTCTATTGTTGCAGAAGCTGCAGCCGCTGTTTGCGATCGTTATGGCAAGAATTCTGTTGAAAGAGCTGCTGCCTAAGAAAATTGGCCCATTGCTTGTAATTGCGATGATCGGAACGTATTTTCTGACATTTGGATTTTCATTGCCGTTTGGCCATATGAATGAATTCGTTCAAGTAGGCAGCCTATTGTCGCTTGGCGCCGCTGCGTTATGGGGCGGTTCGACGGTCATGGGGCGTTACCTGCTTGGCAGCATGAAATACGAAACGGTTACTTCACTGAGATTTATGATGGCATTGCCGCTGCTGCTTGTCATTACATGGTCGGAAGGAGCGGCTTGGAAGCTTGCTGAAGGTACGGATCTTACAGCTGTTATCGTTAATCTGCTGCTTCAAGCGCTTCTGCCGGGGCTGCTCAGCTTGCTTCTCTATTATAAAGGTCTGAGTAAAATCAAAGCTTCTTACGCAACGATCGCCGAGCTTAGCTTCCCGATGGTTGGCGTCTTGCTTAACTGGTTCGTGTTTGGCCAGGTCATTACTTCTGCGCAGCTTGTAGGTTTTGTATTTATCTGGTTTACGTTATATATCATTTCAAGACAGCAAAATTAAGAGAATTATGCGTCTTTAAACGCTTTCATATCAGCGGGAATGCTGATATACTGCGTTTGGAGGTGCAGGAATAATGGAGAACAAAACGATCAAATGGGGCATACTTGGCCCTGGTGGGATAGCGTCCCAATTCGCTCGCGATCTGGCGTTTGCCAGCAATGCGGAACTTACTGCCGTTGGCTCGCGTTCGTTAGAGAAGGCAACCGAATTTGCCGGTAAATACGGCGGAAAAAAAGCCTATGGAAGTTATGAGGAATTGGTGAATGATGCCGAGATCGACATTATTTACGTTTCGACGCCTCATCCTACCCATAGGGCGAACGTGCTACAATGTCTGCGCGCAGGCAAAGCGGTATTATGCGAGAAGCCTTTCACCGTTAACGTGAAGGAAGCAGAAGAAATCGTGCAGTACGCAAGAGAAAATCGGATTTTCCTAATGGAAGCCATGTGGACGCGGTTTTTGCCGGTTATTCGCAAAGTCCGCGAATGGATTGAAGAAGGCCGAATTGGAGAACTACGTCTCCTGAAAGCCGACTTTGGTTTCCGTACCGGATTTAATCCTGAAGGACGTTTGTTTAATCCCGAGCTAGCCGGCGGCGCTTTGCTTGACGTAGGCATTTATCCGTTATCTTTGGCTTCGATGTTGTTTGGGGGGCAGCCTAAGCAGGTGCTCAGTACGGCTCATCTGGGCGAGACCGGAATCGATGAGGAGAACAGCATGCTGCTCACGTACGAAGGCGGCCAGACGGCGATGCTGACATCAGCCATCCGGCTGAATTCCGGCAGCGATGCCTACATAGTGGGGACAAAAGGTTCCATTCGTATTCCTTCCTTCTTTAATGCCAAATCTGCAACAATTACTCAGGAGGATGGAACGGAAGAAACCTTCGCAGACAACCGTTCTACGCTTGGTTTTGTATATGAAGCCGAAGCGGCTGGCCAATATCTCCGCGAAGGCAAGCTGGAGAGCGACATTATTCCGCTTGATGAATCTCTTCAGCTAATGCGGACGATGGACGAAATCCGCCGGCAGTGGGGACTTCGTTATCCATTTGAATAAAAGGTTAGACCGGTTCAAATTTGAGCCGGTTTTTTCTTATACAAAAAAAAGTGGCCCGCATCGGGAATGCGGGCCCAAGAGACAAGCTATATCAAATAGGGAGTATGGTTAATTATGTTCTGCTAAGATTAAACAAAGCTGAAAGGAAGGTTAGGAATACATAAAAAAATAAAGACAAATGAAAGTAAAGCTGCGGTATAATGTTCACTATATTGTTGGCTATTTTCCATTATCGTAAGACAGGGGGCTTTTAGAATGGAGAACATTAATTTCTGCTTGGCGTGCGGCGATAAGCTGGAGGTTCGCGAAATAGGCGGAGAAGACCGTAAAGCTTGTCCGAGCTGCAGCTTTGTTCATTGGGGCAACTATAGCGTAGGCGTAGGCGCATGCGTTGTGAAAGACAACAAAATATTGCTCGTCAGGCGCGCGCAGGAGCCGGGCAAAGGGTATTGGACAACGCCTGGCGGTTATATCGAGCAATTCGAGCAGATCAGGGGAACAATTGCCCGCGAGGTATGGGAAGAAACCGGCGTCCGCGCGATCGTTACTAGGATTATCGGACTGCGAGACCGTCCTCATTCGGTTCATGATATTTATATTACTTTCGAAATGGAATACATTGACGGCGTACCTAAACCGGACGGCGTAGAAGTAGACGGCGCGGGCTTCTACAGCCTGGAGGAGATGGAGTCGATGAACGTTGCCGACTTAACCGCCTGGCAGGTCGACCTGGCCTTAAATGGCGGTACCGCTGGCCTCGAAGAAGATAAAACTCCGATTCGCGAAAGCCTCAAGAAATACGGACTATACCGGATCAAGTAAACCAAAACCGGCCGGTATTCTGGGCAGCTGTTTGGACCCTTAACGATGCCCCGCAACGTTTAAGGGTCCAAACAACAGCAGGAAGTAGGAGCTAAACGATGCGCCACATCGTTAAGACTACATATAAACAAACAGGGCTGAACCATTCGTCAATGAGCATGACGATTGGTTCAGCCCTTGTTGTTCTCTTCCCACCCAAACAGATTGTTTGGGTGAAGCGTTTGTGAGTTCGTTAATGTGCGGAAGGAAAGTATCTTCTGGAAGAGCGCAGCGCTTGCTTTTGGGACTCATGAAATTACAACTAAAATTCCAATCAAATTTCATGATCCCAATGGCAACTGGAAGAAGATACTTTCCTGCAGCATGCTATTAACAAACATCACATCTGCTTCGTCTTAAACAATCTGTTTATCGATCCGCCATTATTAATGATCCGCAAAGCATTCGCCAGAAGATCAGCCATCGGCAGCACGATAAACTTGTCCGAATGGTTAGGGTTGATCGCAATCGTGTCGGTAATGACGACTTCTTTAATGAAAGGATGCGACAGCTTCTCCAGCGCATTCTCCGAGAAGAGGCCATGTGTCGCGCAAATATAGGCGTCGTTGGCACCCCGTTTGTGGAGAGCTTCCACGACCTTGATAATGGTGCCGCCTGTATCAATCAGATCTTCAATAATAATCGGCGTTCTGCCTTCGACTTCACCGATGATATGAGTGATTTTGGAAGCATTGTGGGCGGGCCTGTTCTTGATCATAATCGCGAACGGACAATCCATGTAGTTCGCCAGCTTCTCGGCGGTTGTGGCCCGTCCGGCATCCGGCGAAACAACGACGGGATTCGGAATGTTCTTCGCCTTCAAATAATCCGTAATGAGATCAAGGGCGGTAATATGGTCAACCGGAATTTCGAAAAATCCTTGAATCGGATCTGCATGCAGGTCAACCGTGATTAAGCGGTCGGCGCCAACCGTAGTTAACACGTCGGCAACAAGCTTTGCGGAAATCGGTTCGCGCGGAGCGGACTTGCGCTCCTGGCGGGCATAACCGTAATAAGGCATTACGATGTTAATGGTCTTGGCGGAAGCGCGTTTTGCCGCATCGATCATAATCATAAGTTCGACCAAATGCTCGTTGACCGGATGCGACAGCGATTGCACGATATAGACATGCGCCGAGCGAATGGACTCTATGTAACGCAAGCTGATTTCGCCGCTTGCCAGTCTGGAGATTTCAATGTCTCCAAGGGGTACGTCTAGCTGCCGGCACAATTCTTCCGCGAGAGGGCGGTTTGATGAACCGGAAAAGATTTTTACGTTTTTCATCGGCTATTATCTCCTTACGTCCTGATACAGTTAATTCCATTATAGCCTTTCCCAATACAAATTCAAAATTACCATCGAACCAAAATGAACCGGGACCATGTTGTTGTAAAAAAGAAAGCAGCCTTGAAAAGTCTGCTGTAGACCTTTCAAGACCGCTAACCGGTTGATTCCTATCACGCCTCTTCGAGAAGCCTCGTTAGAGGTTTTCTCACTTCTCTACGATTTCTTGAATCGCTTTTTCCAACTTGTCGAGAAGCTGGTCTTTGTCAATCGAACCGCCTTGGTATTCTTGCATCGCAGCGCCCCAGCCTTGCGGTACGCCGTCTGGGTAACGGCCCCAATGCCAGCCGCCCGCTGTTGCCGCTTGCTCGGATACCGCTACGCCCATTTGACCGATTTCATCAGCCGTAGGTTTAATCGAAGTAAGAGCAGGGATGAATTTGAATTCTTTCGTCAGATAAGTTTTGCCTGTGTCGGAAGTAACCATCCACGCCAGGAATTTCTTCGCTTCTTCCGCGTTTTTGGATTTGCTGTTTACGATCCAGAAGTTTGCAGGGCCTGTGTAGATATGAGCGTTGCCGCTGTCGTCAATCGGAATAGGAAGCAGGCCAACGTTCAGCTTCGCTACTTTGTCAACGTCGCCTTGGATCCAGTTACCTTGTTGGATCATAGCGGCTTTGCCGGATGCGAAGTTAGCTACTTGCGTTGCATAGTCAGTAGTCAACTTGTCTTTTTGGCTGTATTTGAACACAACGTCTACATAGTTGATCCATTTCTTGAATACGTCATTGTCCTTGAAGTTTGCGCTGCCGTCTTTCGTACCGTTGATGAAGGCGATTGGGTCCGGCTGTTCGGCAAGACCAACGTTGATCGTGTGATGACCGATCGACCACCATTCGTTTGTTGTCGAGAACGGCGTGATGCCTGCGTCTTGCAGTTTTTTCGCGGCCGCTTCCAGCTCTGTTAACGTCTTAGGAAGAGTAGTGATGCCCGCTTTCTCAAACAAATCTTTGTTATAGAAAATGCCGTAGCCTTCGATGTTCATCGGCATGCCGAGCAGCTTGCCGTCCACTTGCGCGGGACCTGCTGCTGCAGGGATTACGTCTTTCGCCCAAGCTTCGCCGGACAAGTCGGTTGCACGGTCGTAGTAAGCTTCAAGCGCGGCATAACCTTCGGAGTTGAAGATCTCAGGCTCGGAGCCGGAAGCGATTTCAGCTTTCAGCAGGGCATTATAGTCTTCGCCGCCGCCATGCGTTTCCACTTGGACTTTAACGCCGGTTTCTTTCTCATATTCTTCAGCCATCCGGTTGAGCGCATCCGCAATCTCGACCTTGAACTGGAATACCTTAATCGTTACGTCTTTTTTCGGAGCTTCGGTCGCTTCCGTTGTTGCGTTGGCGGATTCGGCAGGTTTGTTTGTAGCCTCGGATCCGGAGTTGCCATTGTTATTGCCGTTGTTGCCGCAGCCGGCAGCCGTCAAAGTCAGGATCGCTGCAGCGAGTAGAATAGAAAGCTTCTTCATTTTGTTAACCTCCCCATTTTTGTCAAAAGGTTGTTCTCTTTACAAGTTTGATTATATGGAAGCTTAAAACCAAGAAACACAGACGTTTTTGTCGTGAAAAGTGCAAAATATTGATTTCAGCCTTTGAGCGATCCCGAAGAGATCCCCTCGATAATATGTTTTTGCAGCAGAAGAAACATGACGATAATCGGCATAATGCCCATCGTTAGTCCAGCAAGCGCGAGATCCCATTGCTTCGTATATTGCCCGAAGAAGCGGGTAATCGCAAGCGGAATGGTCGTCAGATCTTTGTTCGAGCCGATGATTAGAACGGGCAGGAGATAGTCATTCCAGATCCATAAGCCGTTCAGGATAATAACGGTCACGATAATCGGACGAAGCAGCGGGAACACAATCCGCCAGAATACGCCGTAAGGCGAGCACCCGTCTACAACCGCGGCTTCTTCGATCTCAAGCGGAACGCTTTTGATAAAGCCATGGAACAGGAAGACGGACAGCGATAAGCCAAAGCCAAGATAACAGACGACGATCCCGAAGAGGTTAGCGCGGAGCTCCAGGAAGCTTGTTACGCGAACCAGCTGCAACATAACCGATTGGAACGGAATGATCATCGCCGAAATAAACGCCGTAAACAAGATTTTGTTGAATACGGTTGGCCGGCGTACTAGCCGGTAGCCGGTCATGGCGCTGATGATTACAATGCCGGTTACGCTGATTCCGGTAATCAGGACCGAGTTCAGCAAAGCTTTCGGGAATTTAATAATATCCCACACCTTCGAGTAATTCGAGAACAAGTACTTGTCCGGGAGAGAGGCGGCATCCACCATAATCTCGCCGAGCGCTTTGACGGAATTGACGAGTACGAAATAAAAAGGCGCGATGAACAGCAGAGCGAGCAGGATTGCCGCAGCTGCAACGGCCCAAAGCCGGGAACGGGAAGCGGTCATGTTACGCTTCAACCTCCTTCCGTTTGGTCAGCCACACTTGCGTGACGGCAATGATGGATACGGCAAAGAAGAATAACATCGCTTTGGCGGTGCCAAGTCCATACCGGTTGTTAACCAGTGCTTCCGCATAAATGTTATAAGCAAGCGACTGAGTAGAAGTACCCGGACCGCCTTTGGTGAGCGACAGGTTAAGGTCGAACATTTTGAACGCGCCCGAAGTAGTCAGGAACAAACATACGGTAATCGCCGGCATAACGAGCGGCATCACGATTTTGCGAACGGTTTGGAAGTAGGTAGCTCCGTCAATCGTTGCGGCTTCCATTAAATCTTTCGGTACGCCAACAATCGCCGCAATGTAGATGACCATCATGTAGCCGGTGGTTTGCCACACGAATACGATGACGAGTCCCCAGAAGCCGGTCTCCGGCGTGCCGAGCCACGGAAGCTCGAAGAAATGCCAGCCGGTCATTTCGCCAATCGTTTTGAAGCCTTTTGTGAAAATGAACTGCCAGATGTAACCTAGCAGAATGCCGCCGATCATGTTCGGCAGGAAGAAAATCGTGCGGAGCGTATTCCGTCCCCGCATCGCGCGGGTGAGCAATAGCCCTAGAGTAAGAGCCAAAACGTTCGTCACAACGACCGTTACGACGGTAAATTTCAGCGTAAATCTAAACGATGCCCAGAACTTATCGTCCTTCATAAAGATACGGTGGATGTTATCCATGCCGATCCATTTCGCTTTGTCGAGATCAAGGCCGTTCCACTCCGTGAAGGAAAAGTAGAAGCCTAACAGGAACGGGATGAGCACGATGATCGAGAAGACAATCATGCCGGGCCCGACAAATACGAGCTGCTGCATCCATTCGTTTGATCTTTTTCGTAAGTTCAATTTGGAGTCCCCCTTCGTAATGCGGCATTAAGTATCGGTGTATAGCTAGACTATAAACAGTTATTGAAATTTGAACCACCGATAGATATGATGGGTTTGGTGTAATATATTGACCTGGGGGTAAGGTGTCATGTTTGCGTTCACAACGAGCATTAACCGGAAACTGATGGCGTTGTTGCTTGCCGTCACGATCATTCCGATTACCGTATCGATGATTATTTCGAACTATTACATCAAGGACAAGGTGACGCAGCAGTCGATTCACGAGAATCAAAACCTGCTGGCGCTTGGCAAAAACAACATCCTGGGCTATATGGACAAAATCAACGAAAACTCGCTTGATGTCTATATGAATATCAATAAGTCCAACTCTTTGTATGCCTTAATTGAGCGGGGAGAGTCGCCAAATGTAAACGTGCAGATGTTTGACGAGAAAAATAATTTGCAGATTTATTCTCATATGCTGAACATTTATCAGTCTACTAACGGCATTCACCAAATACAGCTGCAGATCGGAGAAGGCAAGCTGACGTATTTGATGGCGCGCGGTTTTTTCCGCAGAGGATTCAACCAACCGCTGGAGTGGCCGGAGGGAAATGGTTCAAGCTCCAAGCCGTTTGTGGAGGCGACGCATACTAGCGCCCATTATAATTTGGATTGGAGCCGCGCCGTCAAAGAGGAAAGCGTTTTCACTTTGCGGCGGCCGATTATCCGGACTCCCAGCGACGAAGTAATCGGTTATTTGTCCATGGATGTCAAATCCGATGATCTGAACCAAATTTGCAAGCAGCTGACCATGTCTTCCGAGGAGCAGCTGTATATCATCGACCGGAATCGAAATTTTATATGCTCGGTTAATGGACAAGGAGACCAATCGGAGCTGAAATGGACGGACCAAGTTCTTGCTTCCCAGCAGGAGAATGGCGTCATGAAATGGAAGGATCAGTCATTTTCAGGCATTGTTATTTATGATACACTCCATACCAATTACATGGATTGGGTGGTCGTGAAGCAGCTTCCGTACTCCTATGTGTACGAGAGCGCAACCGCAATTCGGGCGATCAACACGTCGGTTATAGCTCTGTTTATGGTGCTCGCGGTCATCGCAAGCTTCCTTGTATCGTACCAGTTCACCAAGCCGATCAAGCGGCTTATCGGCCATATCAATCAGGTGCAATCCGGTAATTTCAATGTCGCGGTGCCCGTTGACCGGAAGGACGAAATCGGCATATTGGCAAGGCGTTTCAACACGATGATTCAAACGATCAGGGATCTGATCAACAGTGAATACCGGCTAGAGATTGCCAATAAAACCAATCAGCTGAGGGCGATGCAAGCGCAGATTAATCCGCATTTTTTGTATAATGCGCTGCAATCGATCGGAACGCTTGCCTTGCATGCTGGGGTGCCAAAGGTATACACGCTTATCACTTCCATAGCGAAAATGATGCGGTACAACATGAACACAAGCGAATCGGTCGTGCCTTTCGCCATGGAGCTTAACCACGCCAAAGCGTATCTCGAGCTTCAGCAGCAGCGGTTCAACGAACAGCTAACCGTGCATTACGATATTGACCCGGCATCGCTGCAGGTTCAAGTGCCCAAAATGCTGCTGCAGCCGCTAATCGAAAACTATTTCAAGCATGGATATGAGAATTCGGGACGCAGCGGCATATTGCGATTATTCTCGGAAGTGGCGGACGAAGGGAAATGGCTAATGATCCGAATCGAGGATAACGGCAGCGGGATGGAGCAAGACAAGCTGCGCGAGTTAAGGCAGCTATTGTTCCGTTCAACGGGAGCTTTGCTTGAGGAGCAAAAAAGCATCGGCATCAGCAACGTATGGATGCGGCTGAAGCTTTATTATAACGAGGCAGCGGAGATGAGCATCGATTCGGCGCCTACTCAAGGATTTAGCGTCACGCTGCGAATACCTGTGCAAGAGTTGGAGGAACGAGCATGAACATACTCATTGTAGACGATGAACAACATGTGCGGGAAGCGATTAAGCTGTTGATCGATTGGAAGCAGCTTGGGATCAAACAGATTTTTGAAGCGGATAACGGCGACTCTGCCATCGAGCTGCTTGGGCGTATTGCGCCCGAGATTGTCATAACGGATATGCGGATGCCAAACCGGGATGGCGTCGAGCTGCTAGCTTGGATGAAAGAGAACGGCCGCAAGAGTAAATCGATTGTTATAAGCGGATACGACGATTTCCATCTTGTGCGCAGCTCGATGAAATATGGCGGGCAAGACTATTTGCTGAAGCCCATTGATCCGGAGCAGCTGATGGAAGCTCTGCAAAAGGTGAAGCTGAGCTGGGAACAGGAAGATCACGCGCGAAAGCTGGACCAGCAGCGCAATATGGAGATTAATCAGATCAAGCCCGTTTATCGGGATAAGTTGTTCTCGACGTTAATCAGCGAGACGGCCGTATCCGGGAATGCAAGCGTACCGGCAGACTTGAGGGAAGAGTTTAAGCTGGAACGGGTAACGGCAAGCCAAGTAATCATTCTGAGCACGGAGATGCTTGAGCCGCAAATCTCCCGTAAGTTCAGCGGCAACAGGGATTTGCTGACTTTTTGCCTTATCAATGTAGCTAACGAAATACTAAGGCATAACAATGTCGGGTTCGCCTTCCGTTATTGGAACAGCGAGCATGAGATTATCCTATTGTTATGGGACCGGTTGGCCCAATGGGAGACGATACTGGCGCGGATTACGGATGGGATTGAGCAAACGATCCATGGCCGTTTCCATTACGGCGTAGGTCAAGCGATGCCTTTCCCTGGAGGACTTTCGGCTTCTTATCAGGCAGGACGGATGGCATTAAAACAAAGAAACCTGCTGACCGGCAGCAGCTATATTCATAGCCAGGAAAGCGGACGCAAAGCGGGAGTTCATTCGCTAAGTATTGCAAGTTATGAGGAACGGTTCCGTCTGGCGGTATGGAGCGGGAAAGAAAAGGATCTGGAAGCCGCGGTCGATAGCTTCTTGGAAGCTGCCCGGATGCTGCCGTCGGTCAGCCTGGAGCAGGTGGAGCTGTGGCGCTTCGAATACGAAGCGATGCTAAGCCGGTGGAATCAAGAACTGGCCGTGAAGCAGGTGCGGGATGAACCGCTCGAACCGCCTTCCGGCTTGCCGTTATCGGTGCTGCTCGATGAAGAGGGCAAGCTGTCGCTCGAGTTATGCAGACGCGAGCTAATTAACGGGCTCACTGCATATGCCGCCCTAACAGGCGCCGGTGGCAACAAAGAGCATAGCGTCATGCGCGACATCGCGAAATACATGGAGCAGCATTATAACCGCGAAGTAACGCTGCAGGATATTTCGGAACGTTTCTATTTGAGCAGGGAATATATTTCACGCCGCTTCAAGCAGGAAATGGGCGAGAATGTATTCGACTATCTTGGTCGTATCCGGGTCGAGAAAGCTAAGCTGCTGCTGCAAAATCCGAATCTGAAAATCGCTCAAATCGCCGAAATGGTCGGCTATGACGACGATAAATATTTCAGCAAGGTGTTTAAGAAGTTTGAGGGGCAATCGCCCAACCAGTACAGGAAAATGTGAGCCTATACTGATTAAGAAGGTTTTAAGCTGCAAACTGCGAATACGAATGTTCTTCCGACCGCTGTTGCTCGGGGGTTCCCTTATCAGATTAATTCAATGTTGGAATCCCCGAGAAAAGGCGGACATAAGCTTATACTTTCGAAGTAGCTTTCTTTCAGAAAGCTTTTAATTTCTCCAGAATCATTCGAACTTCTCCGTTTTTGTAAAACCTGTCTTAAAAAGTAGGTTCACAAATGAAAAAAAAACCTCAATCAAAGTCCCCCCCGCCGATCACTTCGCTTGCGTTGCACGAAATGCAGCATATTTAGGCGTATGAGCCCACTAACTAGAGATATCCTGCACAAGATGCAGGATAGAAGTTAAAAAATGCCTATAAGGGTTCTAAACCACCTCATATCCTGTATTCCGTGCAGTATAATTTGCGCATTGGCCTAATTAAAGGGAAATATATTGCACTACGTGCAACATAGCCAAACTAACGTAAGATGGGGAGGCCCCGCCGCGCACCTATTTTTCATGAAATACAGCAGCTCAACAATCAACATTAGAGTTTAACATAGCCAAATAAAAATAACCGGGGATTCCGCAGATTCCTGCTTCGAGGCTTACCGAAAGTTAACCTCGAAGTCGGGTAGCTTTCGCTTGCCCATAAATAACACTCTTTAATTGCTAATGCGAGCCGTCTTCACGGTGAGTGATCACCTTTTGGGACGGCCTCGATTCTATTGCCAATTTCGGATTTTGCCGGGGGCAATCCCGTAGGCGTCTTTAAAGAGATGGTAGAAATGGCTTAAATTATCGAACCCGGCGTCGTAAGCGATATCGACGATGGGCAGCTGCGTGGTGAGCAGCAGGTTTTTGGCATGGCCAAGGCGCAGATGGTTCAAATAAGCCGTTGGCGTCATGCGGAGATATTGCTTGAATACGCGGTTAAGATGGCCGTCGCTCCGGTCCGTTAATTCCCGCAATCTGGGCAGTCCGGCGCTGAAATTTTCTTTGCGCTGCAGCTGCGCAAGCAGATGGTCGAACCATTGCGGCAGCGCTTGCGTGCCGTCATTGCGGAAGTGAAGGAAGAAATGAGTTAAGGCATCGCTCAAGAAGCTGCGGGCCATCGCTCTTGCCTTTTGCTTATCGGTGGAGTTAAATAACTGGATTTGCTCGCTTTTCCTCATGAGAGCCTCCATGTCTGCTTCGGGCAGCAGGATGACGGGCGGAAGCCGCGGGCTCCGTAGCGCTTGGGCAAACGCCGCGTGGCCAATGTAATCGAAAGCGCCTTCTACAACCTCTTTATAGAAGTTGACGTTCAAGAACCGGCAGTCCTCACCTTCCAGCGTATCATAGCTATGAGTATCATCGGGACGGATGAACACCATAGAACCCTCTTTCAGCAATTGGGTATCTCCGTTCACCAGATGCGCGCATTGGCCGGAAATGACGATAAAGATTTCGTAGAAGTCGTGTCCGTGCAGCGGATAGGCATGCCTCACCGAATGCACGATGTGGAAATTGGATTGCACCAGCGGATCAATCAGCGCCGCGGCGTACAGCATGTTAACGGTCATGGAGGCCGCCTTCCTTGTCTTTGTTAGATATAAAATAGTGATGTTAATATAGCACAAAAAAAGCATCTGCATAACAAGACGATATTCTACTTCGAATGCTACGATAGGGCCGAATCATGCCTTCCTCCTTACCTGATATTTAAGGAATGGCATCATTCCAGCACAATCCATACATTTGAAAGCAGGTTGATAAGCATGCGCTCAGTAACGCTAAATGGCAATTGGACAATGAAAAGAACGGATGAAGCGGAGTGGAACAACGCCATTGTTCCGGGCTCCGTATTCCATGATCTAATGACCGCGGGTAAGATGGAAGATCCTTATTACCGCGATAACGAATACGATATTTTGGAGCTGACCAAGTTCGATTACGAATACCGCCGAAGCTTCCTCGTCGACGGGGATCTGCTCTTGATGGACCACGTATTGCTCCGCTGCGAGGGGTTGGATACGCTTTGCGAGGTTTACGTAAACGGACAAGCCGTATTAAATACGGACAATATGCACCGGACCTACGAAGTGGATGTGAAAGGGCTGCTCGCCGCAGGCAGCAATGACATTCACGTCGTTATCCGCTCAGCGACGAACTTTGTGCTTGCGAAGGATAAGGAGCTTTTCCTGACAAGCTGTGCCGACGCCGTACCGGGCATCTCGCATCTGCGCAAGGCGCATAGCATGTTTGGCTGGGATTGGGGTCCGCAGCTGCCGGATATGGGCATTTGGCGGGATATCTCTCTCATCGGCTTCAATATCGGCCGAATCGACGATGTCTACATTACGCAGCAGCATAGCGCCAATAACGTTCAGTTGAATATCGCCGTAGAATTACAACGTTGGGCCTCTGAAGAGCCGCTTGTTCTTCATGCTGTTATCGAGACACCGGATGGAAGGACGCTGGAAGCGTCAGCCGACCAGATCGGAGACACTGCAAGTCTTGAGATTAATGTTCAGGATCCCGAGTTATGGTGGCCGAACAATCTCGGAAGCCAGCCATTATACGGGCTGCGGGTTGAATTGCGGTGCGGAGACCGGATTCTGGACGAACGCTCGCTAAGCATCGGCCTTCGCACGTTGCATGTCGTGCGCCAACCGGATCAGTGGGGCGAGTCGTTTGCGTTTGAAATCAACGGTCATCAGATCTTCGCGATGGGCGCCAATTTCATTCCGGAGGACAACATCTTCGGTCGGCGCAGCAACGAGCGGACGGAGCAGCTGATCCAAAGCTGCGTCGAGGCTAACTACAACTGTATCCGAGTTTGGGGCGGCGGGTACTACGCGGACGATTACTTCTACGAGCTGTGCGACCGGCATGGCCTGATCGTATGGCAGGATCACTTATACGCATGCGGAGCTTACGATTTCAACGACGAGTTCAAAGAAAATATCCGCCTCGAGACGATCGACAATATGAAGCGGCTTCGCCATCACGCCTCGCTTGGTCTCTGGAGCGGAAACAACGAGCTGGAATACGCTTGGGCGTATTGGGGCTGGACGGAGCGCTACGGGGAGAAGCAGCGCGACGATTACCTGAAGCAGTTCGAAGAGTTCCTGCCGGTGTTGTCGCAGTCGCTTGATCCAAACACCTCCTATTTGGTATCTTCGCCGTCCTCCAAGGGCGGGATCGAAGATCCGAATAACGAAGATATCGGCGACATGCATTATTGGGATGTCTGGCACGGGCGGAAGCCGATAACGGAATACCGGACGCTGCATCCGCGTTTTATGTCCGAGTTCGGCTTGCAATCGTTCCCGTCCATTAAGACGGTGGAGACGTTTACGCTTCCCGAAGACCGCAATATTTTCTCGCGGGTCATGGAAGCCCATCAGAAGAACGGCACAGGTAACGAAAAGATCATGTATTACATCAGCGAATATTTCAAATATCCGAGAAACTTCGAGAAGCTGCTGTATGTCTCCCAGCTTATCCAGGCGGAAGGCATGCGGGTTGGCGTGGAGCACTGGAGACGCAACCGAGGCAGATGCATGGGCGCGGTCTACTGGCAGCTTAACGACATCTGGCCGGGGGCGTCCTGGTCCAGTTTGGACTACTTCGGCCGATGGAAAGCAACGCATCACGCCGCCAAGCGTTTCTTTGCGCCGGTGCTTGCATCCGCTCTGGAAGAAGGGACGGCGGTATCGCTTCACGTGACCAACGAAACGCTGCAGGAGGTCAAAGGGCAGCTTCGCTGGAGACTGCTGGACCGTCAATCGGAGATCATGCAATTGGGCGAAACGGAAGTAACGCTTGCTTCTCTCTCTTCCGAAGAGGTCGTCTCACTGGACTTCTCGGAGATACTTACGACCAAGCAGCTGCTGAGCCAAAGCTATCTCGCTTTCGAATTTGTAGCGGGCGGAGAGATAATAAGCGAAGGGACGGCTTTGTTCGTGAAGCCGAAACATTTTGAACTGCTGAATCCCGAAATCCGCGCAGAGGTGGCGGAGGAAGAAGATCGGTTTATCGTTACGCTAGACAGCCAGGCATTTGCGCCGTTTGTTCTGCTGGAGCTGAGCCATGCCGACGCCCGCTGGAGCAACAACGTATTTGCGCTTTCGGCAGACCGTCCGGCCGTAGTTACCGTACAGAAGGACGGCTTGTCCGAGCCGCTTAGCCTATCTGCGTTCCGCGAGCAGCTAGTCGTTACAAGCCTGTACGATACTTTTGAATAAGCTCTTCATGGAAAAGAGGACACACGCCTGGCGATAGCCGTTTGCGTGTGTTCTTTTTCTTCGGGGCAGCCAATCAAATTGACAAACATAGCGATAAAAAACCAATCGTTGTTGCGTAGTTCGAAAGGACGGCGCTGCCGTACAATGAAGCTAGAAAGAGGTGATACGATGTCTGCCATACTTAAATACAAATGGCAATATATCATGATCATGCCGGCCGTCGTGCTGCTTCTGCTGTTCAGCTACGTGCCGATGGCCGGTATACAGGTCGCGTTCAAAGACTTCCATATCGGCTATACGATTTGGAACAGCCCTTGGACCGGCTTCGAAAACTTTGCGTTCCTGCAAGACAGCCAATTCTGGCTGGTGGTGAAGAACACCGTGTACATCGCGTTGCTTAAATTCGTATTCGGTTTTCCGGCACCCATTATACTGGCTTTGATGATTAATGAAGTAAGCCATGGGGGCTACAAACGATTTGTTCAATCGGTCAGTTATCTGCCCCATTTTTTCTCCTGGATTGTAGTCGCTTACATTCTGCAGTCGCTGCTTACTCTCGACAATGGTCTCGTGAATCAGCTGATCGTGTCGCTCGGCGGGGATCCGGTATTCTTCTTAGGCTCGACCGAGTGGTTCAGACCGATGATCGTAGCCAGCGGATTGTGGAAGGAGGTTGGCTGGAACACGATTCTGTATCTGGCCGCGATCACGTCCATCGATCCGCAGCTCTACGAAGCAGCCAAGGTAGAAGGAGCGGGTCGTCTGGCGCAAATTCGGCACATTACGTTCCCGGGTATCCTGCCGACGATTTCCATCGTCCTGATTCTTAGCATGCCAAGTCTCATAGCGGTCGGCATGGACCAGATTTATCCGCTGATGAATCCTGCTAACCAGCCTGTTGCGGATGTTCTGGATACTTATATTCTCCGAAGCGGTTTGCAGCAAGGCTATTTCGGCAGCGCCACGGCAGTAGGATTGTTGTCTTCGGTTATTAGTCTGCTGCTGGTTCTCAGCACGAACCAGATATCCAGAAGAATCAACGGAGAGGGGCTCTGGTAACCGATGAAACGTTCAACCGGCGAAAAGTTCGGACAGGCGGTTATTACCGTGCTCCTGCTGCTACTCTGCCTGACGGTCCTCTATCCTTTCGTTTACATGCTGGCGATTTCCCTGAACACGGGAAGCGATGCCGCCAAGGGTGGCGTATATTTGTGGCCGAGGCAATTCACGTTGTCCAACTTCCATATCGTGCTTGGCAACAAGGTTATTCAGCACTCTTACCTGATTACGATTCTGCGTACAATCATTGGGACAGTAAGCGGTCTTCTGGTAACACTGCTTGCCGCCTTCGCCTTGTCCTACAGGCAGATGCCGGCGAGAAGGGTGCTGCTGACGATCGTCCTGATCACGATGCTGTTCAGCGGAGGTCTCATTCCGTTCTATATCCAGCTGTTTAATCTGTCGCTCATCAATACGTTCTGGGTATACATTCTGCCAAGCGCTTTTTCGGCCTGGAACATGTTCGTCATGCTGAAGTTTATCCAAGGCATGCCGGAAGCGTTGATTGAATCGGCGGAGATGGACGGTGCCAAGCCGCCAAGAGTCTTGTTCTCGATTATCATTCCGTTATCCAAGCCGATGCTCGCGGCCCTTGGTCTCTTCACGGGCGTTATGCACTGGAATGATTGGTTCGCAGGCGCCTTCTTCGTCTCGGACCAGAATCTGATTCCGGTTCAAACGTTTCTGCAGCAGCTGCTCTCCGCCCAGGATATCTCGGTGGTGATGGGCTCTAATAATAGCGTGGAGGCACTTGCGCGCGGCAGCCAAAACCTCGCCCAGGTGACGCTGATGTCCGTCAAGATGGCAACTGTTATGGTAAGCGCCATTCCGATTCTGTGCGTGTATCCGTTCCTTCAAAGATTTTTTGTCAAAGGCGTACTTATTGGTTCGGTCAAAGGTTAAGACTCGGGTATTAGGATTCACCACATATACCAAATAGCCAGACAGAGAGGGGAAAAAACATGAAAAGTCGCGCATTTTACGCGAAATCGACCACGGCCGGCGCGCTTGCCGCGCTTATGCTGGCCTTAACCGCTTGCTCGGGCGGAGGCGGCAACTCGGCGAACTTGCCATCGCAGGATCCGGAACAGACCGGGCAGACGGCCGATGGAGGCAAGCAGCAAGCAGGAAAGTTCAGTCTGTGGCTTGGATGGACGACTACCGTCAACAACGACAGCATGGTGCAAAAATATTGGAGAGAGAACGAACCGTTTGTCGATGTGCAGATAGAATCCACGCAGGGCGATGCCTCAACCGCGCTTAACCTGAAGCTGAATACCGGCGGCTTCGACGATGCGGCAATCTTTGGGCGGAGCGACGTTATCAATTCGTCCATGATCCGTTCCGGCACGATCCAACCGCTCGAGCAGTACTTTGACATGCCGGACAAATATCCGGGACTCGCTTCGGTTCCGAAGCAATATTTGGACGCGATGAAGGATAAGGACGGACATATCTGGTCCATACCGACGTGGTATGACCAGAACCCGGAAGATCCATGGCCGGGCTGGGCATCGCTTGGCTGGTTCGTGCGAGAGGACGTCCTGGAGAAAGCAGGCATGAAGAAAGAGGATTTGGCTACGATTGAAGGCGTTGAGCAATATTTGAAGGCAGCAAGCCAGCAGACGGACGCCTCCGGCAACAAGCTTATCCCGCTTGGTTTCCTGTCGGATGCTAATGACGAGAACGTGATCCTGAACACGTTTGGCGTATCGACCAGCGGCGGTGGCGTCGTTCCGGTGGAGAAGAAGGGCGACGACTACGAGTTCATCTATGATAATCCGCAATACAAAGAAGCTTACAAATGGATGAACAAGATGTACAACGAAGGACTAATCGACAAAGAAGCGATTACGGACAAAAAAGAACGCTACAAGGAAAAGAACCAGTCCGGTCGCATGGCGATGAACGTTGGCGGATTCTTCAACATGGATGCTCATCTGTGGGAAGTGCTGAACGGACCAACCGCACCGGCTTGGTATTATCAGACTGTTCCGTATCCTAAAGTTGCTGGCGTAGACAAAGTCGGCATTAACTCCATCATCAATCCGAATCCGGGCGATGACGTGTATATTAGCAAAAATACAAAAAATCTCGACGCCATACTCAAATTTTTCGATTATACCCTTACGCCTAAGCCGGAAATGCAGCAAGTCGTCAATGAAGGACCTGCGGGCACGTTCTGGGATTGGGTCGATAAGCCGCTCGGCAAATGGCATTATATCGACGAGAACTACACGGCGCTTCATGATTCCGGCGATGCGGCGAAGAAAGCAAGCACAACGCCTGAGCTTTACGCGACGTCCTCGTACAGCAACGAATGGTACCCATGGTGGAATTACGAAGCTACCGATTCTGTAGCGGGACGCCAGAAGACTATCGATTTCACTAACGCGATCAGCAAAATGGGAGCCATTCGGGTCGCGGAAAAGTATGACTTGGTCAAATCCGAACCGGGCAGCCTGTGGGAGAAATATTCGCCCGAGCTGGAAAACGTGAGGAAAGAATACAAAGCGAAGCTGATGATGGCCAAGGATGACAAAGCCTTCGAAGCGGCATGGACTGAATTCCAGTCGGCGCTTGAGAAACGCGCGCATTGGAGCGAACTGAAGGATGAATGGCATCAGCTGCTGGCTAAGCAATTCCCGGGAGCATAAAAAACATATATACGGCGCAACTCAAGCCGTGAGAGAAGGGAAGCCGGAGATGCCGGCTTCCCTTCCGTCGGCTGCGGCTGGGCGTTTATCAGGAAAGGAGCGGGTCAACTTGCGTATCCCTCTCTCTCGATGGATCATCCGATTTACCCGCGGCATGAGTCTCCGCGGCAAAATTTTGTCCTTATACGTACTCATCCTGCTGTTGCCAACACTGCTGCTCGGAAGCGGTTCCGCGTTTCTGGTCGCCCGGGGCTTTCACAACAGCTATTTGTCCGCCGTGGACGAGACAGTCCTGCAGACGGCTCAGATTACCGATTTCAGCAAACGAAATTACGATCTGCTGGCCGTTCGAACGGCGACAGACGGCGAACTGATAGCCCGGCTCTCCAGACATTACGACGATATGGCCGAAGTGGTGGATACGGTCAATTACGCGGACCGTACCTTCCTGCTTACGGGCAAATATTTGCCGGGCATCTTGGATTTCCGCATTTATCATACGAATGACACGCTAGTGCAGGACGGTCAGCTGTTATGGCGCCCGGAATCGAGAATCATTGCGGGCCAAACGGAAAGCACTTGGTATCGGGATACCATGGCGGCATCGGAGCCGCTCAAATGGAGCAACGTGCCGGGCAGCCCGGACCGTGTCGTTATCACGCACAAGATTGTAGACAGGACGGGAACTCCGCTCGGTCTTGTATATATCTTGCTGGATTATGACGCTGTATTCGGAGAGCGGGTCGACCGTCCCTTTAACGATAAGGGAAGCCTGTTCATCGTGGATAACGACCGGAGCATCCTGGCATCGACCGACCGGGAGCAGATCGGGAAGAAGCTTGCGATAAGCGAGTGGCAAGTGGAACTCGCGGAGGACAATATCAACGATTCGGCCCATTGGCTGGATCTAACGAATAGCAAAGAGCTGCTCCTTGTCAAGCCGCTGTCTTCCGGGTGGAGCGTTGTATCCTCTACCGCGATGAGGCAGCTCAGCACGCAGGACCGTAGGATTCTGCTTCTAATTGCCGGAATTACGATCTTCTTCCTGCTGCTCTCCATATCGCTGATGATGACCGTCGTGCAAAATATCGTTCGGCGGATCCGCAAGCTTGGCAACCGAATGGGCGATCTGTCGCGAGGGGAATTCGAAGCGGCTATCCGGTACAGCGAGCAGGACGAACTAGGCGACCTGGAAAATAGGTTTAACCTGATGTCCGAACGTCTAGGCAAACTCGTCGAAGACATTACGCAAGCCGGTTTGCAGGAGAAGGAGCAGGCTTTCAGGGCTTTGCAGGCGCAGATTAATCCCCATTTTATCTATAATTCGCTGGGACTGCTCCGCTGGCGAGCCATGGATGCCAAGGATCAGGAGCAAATTCAGATTATCGACGCGCTAACGACCTTCTACCGGCTGACGCTGAACAATCAGATTAGCGTTATCCGAATCAGGGATGAGGTAGAGCATGTGAAGGCTTACCTGGAAATCTGCCAATTCCGCTATCCGGGCAAAGTCCGGCTTGAATGGGATATCGACGAATCTGCGCTTGATTTGTATACGATCAAGACGGTGCTGCAGCCGGTTGTGGAGAACTGCTATCAGCATGGGGCAATAGTCCGCAAGCCGGACGCCTTCATCCGTATCTCCATAGAGAGAAGGGACGACCGGGTCGTTATGTCGGTGTTCGACAACGGACAGGGCATTTCCGGGGATACGATCAGGCAACTGGCCAATGGCGTATATGAGGGGAAAGGCAACGGCTTTGGCTCTACCAATATTAAGGAGCGGCTCGCAATTTATTTTGGCGAAGATGCCCGTTATACAATCGAAAGCGCTTTGGGGGCATGGACGCTGGTTACGATTGATTTTCCGGCCTGCCAGGCCCAGCCAGCCATTAAGAAGGGGCGATAAAGATGCTGAACGTACTTATTGTGGATGATGAAATATCGCATGTGCAGGGACTCGTCCGATATATCGAATGGGAAGAGCTTGGCTATGCGGTCCCTCGGACGGCAGAATCGGGAGAAGAAGCGATAGAGATTCTTCTAGACTCGGAATTTGACGTGTTGATCTCGGATGTTTCCATGCCCGGCATGACGGGGATCGAGCTTGCTGCGGAAGCCAAGCGGCTGCATCCCCATATTCAGATTTTGATGATTAGCGGCTACAACGAATTCGAATTCGTCCAGGATGCGATCCATGTCGGCGCGCAGGCTTATGTGCTGAAGCCGCTCAAGATTGAAGAGGTAACTTCGCGGCTACAAAGCTTCCGGAGTGCCATTGAGATGCGGAAGGAAGTCGTGGAGCAGACCCGGGAGCTTGAGAAGAAAGTGTCGGACAGCGTCAAGCTTATCAAGGAGAGATTCGTAGACGACCTGATTGCCGAATCCCTTCCCGTCGATGAGCTTCTTGCATCGTGGGACGGACTGCTGACGCTGCCTGAGCTGGATCCCGGATACCAGATTATCGTGCTTGGCCTGGATCGTAATCCCTCTTCGGTGCAGGAGGCGAAGCAGCGAATGCTGCTCGGAAGCAGCTTTAAGAAAACGGTGGAGATTGCTTTCTCCCAAGACGATTCCATCTGGCTTGCGCAAGCTTCGTTTGACGAATTTGTCGCGCTTCACGTCAACCCGGCTCCGGCAGCCCGCGCCAAGGCAGAGAAGCAATATCGATTCATACAATCCATCATGAGGGAGCAATACGGGGCAAGCGTGACGATTGGCTGCAGCAGAGAAGGCTCCGCATGGGAAGATGCGCCGCTATTATACCGGGAAATACGGTTCAGCATGACCAAGGCGAGGCTGCTTGCCGACGGGCAGATCGTACGCGGGAACGAATTAGAGCCGGGCGAATTCGCGGCCTACCGGATGCATGACGAATTTATTCCGGGCTTGCTTAAGCGGCTGGATTCCGGAGACGCGGAGCAGGTCGCTGAATACATGAACAAGATCAAGGATGCGCTGCTCTCGACCGGCAATGCTTCTTTCTCTTATGCGCAAGCCTTCGCCATGAGCTTCCTTGGAGAGCTGATCCGCCATTTGAAGTGGAAGAACGAGCCCGATAGCGAAGGGAACATACTGCTCTGGCGGCAAATGCTCGATTGCGGCAGCGCCTTTCAGCTAGCGGAGCTGCTGGCCGGTTACGTGCAGCGGTACATGGATACAGAGCAGAAGGCGCAGCTGAATCAGCAGCATAACCTGATCCGGCGAGTATCCCTGTTCATCGAGGAGCGGCTTCACGAGCATTGGACGGTGAAGCAATTGGCGGAGCATTTCAACTTGAACGCCAGCTATCTTAGCGTGCTGTTCAAGCGGGAAATGGGCCGGACGATCTCGGAGTTTGTTCAGGATACCCGAATTGAGCGGGCCAGGAAGCTGCTGCAGGACCCCAGTATTAAAGTTTACGAGGTCGCCGAACAGGTAGGCATTCAGACAACCGCGTATTTTACTTACCTGTTCAAGAAGCTGGTAGGCGTCACTCCGCAGGAATACCGGGATTACGGCTATTCACCGGATCCGGATAACTGATTCCCGAGGGAGGTTTGCCGGCTTCGTTAAGCCAAGCCAAGACGCTCATATTGCTCCGGCGGCGCATCGCTTGCCTTCATAAGCGATACGAGCAGCTTCTTCATCCGGTTCTCGGCGTCTTCGTCATCCAGCGGCTGCAACTGCCCCGGATCACTAACCGTGTCATAGAGCAGCGTCCCCATCCGATGGGCGGGAACAAAGCTGTCCGCTTTGATCTTGAGCGTGCTTACGCCTTTCGTAAACGGGAAGGGCTTGGCCAATTCCATGCCGCGCAGCTCTTCTACGGAGAATAACGAAGCCATGTGCGTAGGCATCAAGGTGTAGTTGTATAAAGGCGAATTGTCCGGATGCACGGGTGCGCGCATATATACGTATTGCCCGTCGGTGCAGTTAACGTGAGCGCCGTGTATGCCAAACAGCACGGCTTCGCGACTGCGTCCTCCATCGGCGTCCGCCTTAAGCGCCTCCGTTAGCGGAATGCCGATCATATCCGGCGTAGCCGGAACGCCAAACAGCTCGAGCAGCGTTGGGGCAAGATCAATCATCTGCGTTAATTGACCGCATCTTGAGCCGCGGTCGCCGGAACGCGGATCCCATAGAAATAACGGCGTGCGGGCGATTTCGTTGTAGAAGGGCATCATGCTTTTGCCCCACCAGTCATGCTCGCCGAGGAGCAGGCCATGATCCGTCGTGACGATCAGCATCGTATCCTTCCACAGATCATATTCGTCCATCGCGTCCAGCACCTTGCCAAGCGATGCGTCGCACATGCTGAGCAGCGAGGAATATTCGAAGCGGCAATGCTCGATTTCCTGTCTAGTTTCCCGTACCTTAGCATAATTAGGCCAGTCGAAGGGCTTGCCGTTATATTCATGGGGATACAGATCCCGGTAAGCCTGCGGCGCAAAAAAAGGCTCATGCGGATCAAAGGCTTCAATCTGAAGCAGCCAACGGTCTTCACTCCGGTTGGTCCGCATAAATTCCAGCCCCTTCTCGAAGGTCTGCGACTGCGAATGGTCGGCCTCCGTGCTCATAGATTGCCGGTTAATCCAATCCTGCCGGAACAGCCATCCGCGATACCCTTCGTATTGATGAACATGCTCCGGAATTTCGGGATTGGCGACATGGCCTTTCCATGGATCGCCTTCCTGCCCCCGCACGTTGTCCCAGGTCGTGTATTGGGTATGGTAGGTGGCACCGCCTGCTTCCCAGTAATGGTAGTGGTCGCTGACCAAATGCGAATAAACCCCATGTTGCCGAAGCAATGCGGGCAACGAATCGTCGAAAGGCTCCAGCGGCCCCCAGCTTCGGTGCAGGAAGTTATGGCGGCCGGTGAGCAAATCTCTTCTTGCCGGCATGCATGGCATGCTGCCTACCCAGTTGTTGTCGAAGGTTACGCTTCTGTCCGCAAGCCTGCTAAAGTTTGGCGCGTGAACATCCTTCCCCCCGTAGGGAGGCAACATATGGCGGTTCAATGAATCGAACATGACGATTATGGCTTTCATTCGGGTTCTCCTTTGCCTGAATTGAGTTGATTTAATTATACCGTCTTCCATCGGAGAGGCCATTGGCATAGCGATTGGATTTTTGTCGTTTTGATTGCCTACTTGACGGAATCACTGTGCAACCGCAACAAAAAGGAGCTGGCCATGACGATAATGGCAGCTCCTTTTTGTTGCGGAAACAGTTAGTTGAGCATATTTTTTGTAGCTTCATACATGCTGTGGGCGTATTTGTCGATATCATCGCGAGACATGCGGAGACGGTCGACGGACGTGCCGTAGCCGACTTCCGGCTTGTCTTCCCGGAGACCTTCAAAGATGCCGTCCGCGAAGGCGTCAAGAGGTTCGCCATGGACATGGAGACCTGTTCCGCCAAGATCGGTATTTACCGCTGGTGGCGCGACTTCAATGACTTCTACGGATGTTGCCGACAGCTGGAGTCTCAGGCTCATCGTGAAGGAATGAAGCGCCGCTTTCGTAGCCGAATAGATCGGCGCAATCGCGAATGGAGTGAAGGCTAGTCCGGATGTGACGTTGATAATAGCCGCGTATTCTTTCTCCGCGAATACAGGGGCGAATAGCATAGACAGATGGAAAGGCGCTTCAATGTTCGTCGTAATTTCTTTGTTGAAGGAGGGCCAGTCGGTTTTTACGTCGGCTTTCAATACGTTGAAGCGCTGCTGAATTCCGGCGTTGTTCACGAGTACGTTCGTATCCGGATAATTTGCGGTTACCCATTCGAACAAGGCGATCCGTTCGGATTCAATTCCCAAATCGCTCACGCGCGTAATCAGACCGGGTAGTTTGTCTTGTGCTTCTTGCAGCACCTTCTCGCGTCGTCCCGTAACGATCACGGTGTTGCCCTCGCGTACAAAACGTTCGGCAAAAGCTAGTCCGATTCCGGAGCCTCCGCCT
The DNA here is from genome assembly GCF_030161375.1 of Paenibacillus glycanilyticus. Lineage (GTDB taxonomy): Bacteria > Bacillota > Bacilli > Paenibacillales > Paenibacillaceae > Pristimantibacillus > Pristimantibacillus glycanilyticus_B. The sequence continues at coordinate 461,894 of NZ_BSSQ01000014.1, read as the reverse complement.
GTAATAAGAATCGTATTTCCTGTCATTTTCATGTTAGTGCCTCCTGAATTTTGTTTGTGTATCGCGTTATTTTCTCTTCAATGCCATCTAATGAGTGGTGCATGAGCGCAATTTCATCAAGTACCGCTTGCTTGTGCTTAAGCATCATATCAAGGCGTTTCTCGATGGTGCTATCGCCTTCAACGATCCAATTGATATATTGCTGGATGTCGGAGATGGGCATATTCGTGTTTTTCAAACACATGACCGTTCTAAGCAATGCCATTTGATGCTCCGAGTATAGCCGTCTGCCTGCTTCGTCGCGTTCGATTAACGTCACCAAGCCTTTTTTCTCGTAAAATCGCAAAGTGGATTCGGGTACATTTAATTGCGCAGCTGCTTCTCCAATCGAATAGTAGTTCATCCTAGAGTCCTCCAGATTATTGTCGACGGGAATATCATACGACTTAAACCTTAGTTTAAGTCAAGCGGGTATAGGCTAAAAAATTTTTAGTTCAATTGAATTGGGAACAAAGTCCAGTTTTTAGAAATCTCTCCTTATTTATGATTCATGGCCCGTTTAATCGAGTATGATTTGAAAAGAGGATTAGACGGCTTTCATGGGGAAAGCTCTGCGAGGAGGGATTAGAGACGGATACGATATGGCGAATCCGTAGCAGGATCAGAGATTATGCTGAGGCTATTTACCGATTCATGCGTGCTGTACCGGAGCGATATCCTTGGCTTAGTGCGGTCTATGCCGTTTGGTGCTGGTTGTCTTTATTGCTGTTTATCGTTGGATTATTCTATTTCCGCGATTCGCGGACAATGCTCGTGCAATATCTCTGGTCGTTCTACGTGATGATGCAATTCTGGCTGTTAGGCCGGAGCAAAACTTTTACCTGGAAAAAAACCGCTATGTTTATGCTGCTTGGCATTGTCCTCGTTATACCCGTCACCACCTGGACCTTGCAGGCTGTACACGGAATATTTGGCGGCCGGACGATGGACGTCTGGTCCAATGCGGTTGTCACGCCGATCGCGGAGGAAGTGTGGAAGCTGCTGCCGCTTGGCTTGTATTTATTGTTTTCCCGCCGGGCATCCTCTATGAGCTTATCCGACTACGCGCTGGCGGGGGCAGCGTCAGGCGTAGGTTTTCAACTGATGGAGGAGTTAAGCCGCAGATGGCTGAACTCCGGCATTATCGGCCGGACGTACGGCTACAGCGTGACGATGCTGGGAGGGGAGACGATCCACTGGGATGTGTGGACGTTGTTTCCCGGTCGGTTTGAAGAAAGCATCTTCCCTACGCTCATGACCGTCAGCCATCCCGTTCATACGGCGATGGTCGCGCTTGGTCTAGGGCTTGCCGTACGTCTTCGCAAAAGGTTAACCAATTGGGTATTTAGCGTGCCCGCGCTGCTGCTAGCCTTATCGATTCTCGAGCATGCCGCCTATAACGGGCAAAATTCGTTGCCGGAATGGGTGATGACCCTCAATGACTGGACCGGGAGCGGTTACCAGACAAAGGATTTATTCCTGGTTATGCTTGTCCTTGGGATTGGTTTGGACTATGTGGCGCTTAATCGGATCAAAGACAAGTTGCCCTTAATGCCCGGCGACCGTTTTATCGATCCATTGACTGAACTATGGCAGATGGCGGCGGCTTTTTTCCGGCGGAGAGAACGTTTTGCCAGCGTTTTGGCATTGACCAGAGAGCGCAGGGAACTCGGGTTTTCTATGTTGTACGGAAATTCGGAGGCGGAGTTAATCCGGGAGAAAGTACGCGGCAGCGTGCAGCTTCATTACAAGAAGGCAGCGGGCATAGCGGTATTGCTGCTTGGCGCGGGTCTGCTTGCGGGACTAGCGCTTTACATACAGTCCTCGGTAAGTGCCGACGGGACGGCTTGCTTCTCCTGCATGTTCGACTCGCTGCAAGATTGGTGGGATCGTCTCAGCTTCCGGGAGAAAGGGGCGATTGTGCTTGGCGCTTTTGCTCTTGCCCTGTTATTCGTTGGTTTCTGGCCGGCGCTTGGGTTCGCGTTGACAGCCGCCAGCATCCCGGCAAGCGGTCATGACATCGCGAAGAACATTCGGGACCCGAAACGGCTTCTCACTCCGGAAAATGCAGCGGCTGCTTTGCTTGCTATTGCCTTAAGCCGAATACCCTTTGGCCGGCTAGGCAAAAAAGGCGGGGGGCGGCTTAAAGACTGGCTTGAGAAGATGCTTCGGCGCCGGAACAAGCCGGAGCCGGATATTCCGCGCAAGCCTCATGGAGACGGGCCGGATCGGAATAAGCCTGAACCGGAGGAGCCTGAGACGACGAAGCCAAAGGATCCCGATGACGACTACGTTCATTGGAGCAAGGCGAAGTATAAAGGCGTTGAATTGTACGACGGCCGCAACGGAGCGCTTGGAGAATTCGACGGCATTGACGTCGAGAATGGCATTTTCTACGAAGCCAAATCGGCTGAAGGCCTTAACCGCATTCACCCGAAAACGGGCAGGCCGCAGCAGACGCCGCAGCAGTTCACCGACAAACAACTGTACCAGAAGACGAAAACGCGAATTAATAACCTGCTGGAGAAGGCGGTTGGGACGCGGACTACGCCGGACGGCACATCCGATATTCCAACGCTTGACGATATCAAGAACATCCGCCGGTTCGAGTTTCAGCTGGATGGAGATACGCCGGAGCTCCGGGCAGCGGCTGAGAACAGTCTGAACCGTTTGCGCCAAGAGTTCCCGGATTACACATTTAAGATTAGATTTGGAGTGAAATGACATGTCGATTAGCGCATTTATCGTTGATCCAGAAGATGATTTCGAGCGTAGCTTTATGCTGCCGGTTGCGACGGAGGACTTTTACAAGAAATATTGGGAGCCAGCCGCAGAGGAGCTGGGGCTTCAGTGGACGGTTTTGTTCCAAGGAGGAACGGACGTAGAGAAAGAAGACGTGCCGATCATTCTGGAAGAAATCAGTCTGCTGAAGGAATGGGTAAGTTCCAAGATGGGCGGAGATGCCAAGGAGCATATGCAGCGCCGATTGGAGCTGCTTGAGGCAGAACTGCCGGGTGCGTTTCGCCGCGGGAACGCGGTTGTCTACATCGGTTAGCCTCATGTGCTTAAAGGGTTCTATGAAAGTTAGAACTTACCGCATTTCCTGTTTTTTTGTACGATGCCTTTAATGATGGATTAGAGGGAACGTACAGAAGGCGGGAGATGATCAGAACAATGAAAACGGTAAATTTCGCGCAAATGGTTATCAGGAAATTCATTAGCGCTGCCATTGCCACCTGTTTATTTACGGTGATTTACGCATGGCTGGAACCGGATCCGTTCAGCATAAGCAACACGTATTCAAACATTGTCCGTGTTAAGGAAGCTTTTCAGACGATATCTGCCTACATGTTTTACACTACGCCAGCCATTTATATTTACGGGATTGTAACTTCGCTAATCAGCGAGGTTATATCACGGGTCGTAACAAAACGAAGATGGCTGCAATTGACGATATCTGCATTGTTCCATTGTTTGTTTGGCCTCATTCTGCTCCGTATCAGCTTATTGGCGGCGATACTGTTTTTCATAGCGGATACCGTCTTGGCATTAACGAGGAAAAAACCGTATACGGTAGAAATGGCTCTCTCCAGCACGCTTCTTCCGATATGTCTATGGCTTGTAAGTCTAACGTTTCTGAATGTTACGGATTGACAAGGAGAAGTCATAGGGCAAAAAAAACGCCACAGGATCCTTCCTGTGGCGTTGATTATTAGTGCCCCTTGCAGGCTTCCGAGCAATGACGCGCATGCTCCGCTTCGCATTCCTCGCAGCAGATGTGGCGCTTGTCGCAGGTTACATTCGCGCAGTTGACGTAGCGGTCATTCGGCTTGCCGCAATGATGGCATTTGCCGATAACGATATCTTCTTCCGTACGGTTGATCGGCACGGAAATCCGGTCGTCGAATACGTAACATTTGCCGTCCCAGAGACGGCCTTTTACTTCTTCGTCCTTGCCGTAAGTAACGATGCCGCCTTCGAGCTGCGCAACGTCGCTGAAGCCTTCTTCAAGCAGAACGCCCGTCAATGTCTCGCAACGGATGCCGCCGGTGCAGTAAGTAAGGATCGGTTTGTTCTTCGCGTCTTCCGGCAAGTTCTTGCGGATCCATTCCGGGAACTCGCGGAACGACTCGACGGTAGGGCGGATTGCACCGCGGAAATGGCCGATATCGTATTCGTAATCGTTGCGTCCGTCAATGATAATGACATCTTCCTGTTGCAGCTGCTCGTAAAATTCCTTTGGAGACAACCGTTTGCCCGTCAGGACATTCGGATCCATTTTTTTATTGTAGCGCAAAGTAACAAGTTCGTTTTTATGGCGAACGAACAGCTTTTTGAACACATGGCCTTCGGACTCGTCAATCTTGTAGGTAATGTCCTTGAACAAAGGATGCTCGTTCATATACGCCATATAAGCATCGGTCTGCTGGGTGGTGCCGGAGCAGGTTCCGTTGATGCCTTGGTCGGAAATAAGAATGCGTCCCTTGACGCCAAGCTGCTTGCAGAAGCGCAGATGCTCAGCCGCTGCTTGTTCGGCGTTGTCTACGTGCACGTATTTATAATATAGCAAGATGCGGTAAGGTTTATTGTCGCTCATAGGCTTATTCTCCAAAAAACTGTTTAATTTCTTCTTGCACGGCTTCTTCAACCTGCTTAAGGCATTCTTCCTTGGTACCTGCGTAAATCCGGTTCTCATTCACCATCGCATAAGGTCTTGCCCGGCACAGATTGCACATGTTCAGGCAATCCGTGCGCATAACGGCAGCCTCCGGGAATTTCTCTTCGAGCTCTTCCAGAGGCAACAGCGCCATTTCGTTGCGGGTACAGACCTCAACAACAACTAGCCCAAGTCCCATCGTTAATCACCGACCAGATACGACTTTTAATTTGCGTGCTTCGTCATTCACTTTGCATTCCGGCGCGCAATAGCTTTCGTGCTCGGCTTCGCATTCCGGGCAGCAAATATGCTTGCGATGGCAAAGATCGTCCGCGCAGTTGATATAGCGGTCTTCGGCTTTGCCGCAGTGATAACATTTGCCGACGATAATATCTTCGTCTGTCCGGTTGATCGGCACGGAGATGCGTTCATCAAATACGTAACATTTGCCGTCCCATAGACGGCCTTTAACCGTTTCGTCTTTCCCGTAAGTGACGATGCCGCCCTCGAGCTGGTTAACATCCGAGAAGCCTTCTTCAAGCAGGACGCCAGTCAGCGTTTCGCAACGGATACCGCCTGTGCAATAGGTAAGGATTTTTTTGTTCTTCGCGTCTTCCGGCAAGTTCTTGCGCAGCCATTCCGGGAACTCGCGGAAGGATTCGACGGTAGGACGGATCGCGCCGCGGAAATGGCCGATATCGTATTCATAATCGTTGCGTCCGTCGATAATAATAACGTCATCGCCTTGAAGCTCCTCGTAGAATTCGACCGGTGTCAGATGTTTGCCGGTACGTACGTTAGGATCCAGCTTTTTGTCGTAACGAAGGGTTACAAGCTCTTTCTTGTGACGAACGAAGATCTTCTTGAACGCATGGCCTTCGGACTCGTCAATCTTGTAGACCATATCGGCGAACAGCGGGTTCGCGCGCATATGCGCGATATAAGCGTCGGTCTGTTCAACCGTACCGGAACATGTGCCGTTAATGCCTTGCTCGGAGATCAGAATGCGCCCCTTGACGCCAAGATCCTTACAGAATTGCAAGTGTTCGGCAGTCAGTTCCGCCGGGTTATCTATATGGACATACTTATAGTATAAAAGAATACGATAAGGTTTGTTTTCGCTCATGTTTAACGCCCCATTTTTTAAAGTTTATCATTATATGTTAAAACTCTTAAACACGCAAGTCAACAACGATTCCAAGGCATTCTTATGAACATTCATGCCTGTGTTGGTTGATAAAACCAACCCTCATTGCTTCATTACCTCATTTAGGAAAACGGACGAGGAAGCGGGCAAAGTCGCGTCCTTTCGCGTAACGACGCCAATGGCCCGGGAAGGAACAATCTCCGTCAATTTCACCTCGAATAACGATCCGTTATCCAGCTCCTGCTCGGCAAACCGGCGAGTAAGAAAAGCCGTTCCGTAACCGCGCTGCGCAAACTCGATAATCATCTCCGTGCTTGTCAATTCAATGTCCGGTTCCTTATAAATGCCATGACCGGCAAGCCATTGCTCGACAAATAGCCGGGTACTGCTCCCTGACGTGGGCAATAATAAAGGAAGCTTCAATAACTCGCGTACCGAACCCGGTTCAGCAGCCAATTCCTTATAAGCCTCGCCAACCAGGAAGCAATCCTGAATGGAGAGCAACGGCTGAATAGCCAGATCCTGATCGTCAAAGGGCAAGTGAACAAAGCCAAGGTCGATATTTTCTTCCTTGAGCTGTTTGGATATTTCGTTGGTCTTGCTTTGTTGCAGCCGGATCCGAACCTGCGGATGCTCCGCGTGGAATTTATCGATATGAGGCAATAAAATATGTTTGATAATCGGACCGCTTGCCCCAATCCTAAGATCGCCGCCATGCAGATTGGCCAGTTCGAGCAGTTTGCGCTCGCCGCGCTCAATGAGGTGGAAGGATTGCTCAATGTAGTCAAGAAGCGCTTTGCCTTCCATTGTCAGCTTTACGCCTTTGGACCCGCGGTCGAATAGTTTCACGCCAAACGTTTCCTCCAGCTGCTTAATGGCATAGCTGACGGAAGGCTGGGTCACGTGCAGGATTTCGGCTGCTTTCGTGAAGTTGCCCGTTCTTGCCGTATACAAAAAAATCCGGTAGCTCTCTAAGCTATTTAATCGATTTGGCATAAACCCTCTCTATTGCAACGCTATGGAATTGTGATTTCATTTATCGCACATTTGAAATTATAATGAATTTAATCGATATAGTCAAAAGAGAAAGGTTGGTTTTTTATATGTCAGGAAGCAGCTTTGGCACTCATTTCAAGATGACGACGTTTGGCGAATCGCACGGCGAGGCAGTAGGGGTTATTATTGACGGCGTTACGCCGGGAGTTGAACTTACGGAAGCGGATATTCAGGTGCAAATGGACCGCCGCAAGCCGGGTCAATCTTCGGTTACGACACCACGCAAAGAATACGATATTATCCGGATCCTGTCCGGCGTATTCGAAGGGAAAACAACAGGCGCGCCACTGGCCGTTATGCTGAACAATACGGATATGAAGTCGAAGGATTATGAAGCAAACCGCAAATTGTACCGTCCGGGACATGCGGATTTCACATACGTGAGCAAATACGGCCATCGCGATCATCGCGGAAGCGGACGCGCATCCGGCCGCGAAACGGCAGGGCGCGTAGCAGCGGGCGCCATTGCGCGCAAGCTGTTGGAGCGCCGTGGCGTATCGATCGTGGCATACACCAAAGAAGCGGGCGGCATCAAATGCGAGACGTTTGACGAATCCGTTATCGAGAAAAACCCGATGCGTGCAGCCGATCTGAACGCGGCGGACAGAATGGTCAAGCTTGTAGAGGATCTTTCCGCTAAAGGCAACAGCTGCGGTGGCGTTGTGGAGTGCATCATCCGTGGCGTGAAGCCGGGGATCGGGGAGCCGGCATTCGATAAGCTGGACGCGGAACTCGCTAAAGCCATGCTGTCGATCGGCGCTGTTAAAGGCATTGAGTTTGGCGCGGGGTTTGCGGCAACAACGATGTTCGGCAGCGAGCACAACGATGAAATGGACGCAAACGGCTTCTTGACGAACAATGCCGGCGGTATTGTGGGCGGCATCAGCACGGGGCAGGACATTGTTTTCCGCATCGCGGTCAAACCAACCTCATCCATCTCGCTTCCGCAGCAAACGGTTGACGAAGAAGGCAATGAGCACACGATCCAGACGATTGGCCGTCATGATCCATGTATCTGTCCGCGCGTCGTTCCGGTTGTAGAAGCGATGGCGTGCATGGTGGTTGAAGATTTGTACAAACGCCACACGGCTTTGCATGATTAAATTTTATCAATAAATATTACATCCTTCGCAAAAAATAAACTATAATGATTGTTGTTATTGTTTATCAAGCAAGAAAGAAGGGGAATTGGACTTGACGCCGTTTGAATTACTGACTACCTTGCTGTCCATTGTATTTATTGATCTTATTTTGGCTGGCGATAATGCAATTGTAATCGGAATGGCGGCAAAGCGCCTTCCAAAGGATACACAGAAAAAAGCCATTTTGTACGGGACCTGCGGAGCTATTCTGCTTCGGATCGTTGCAACCATATTAGTTGTCTATTTGCTTCGGGTTCCTTGGCTGCTTGTTGCCGGAGGGATTATTCTACTCTGGATTGCGTATAAGCTGCTGGTCCAGGAAGAAGACCATGGGAACATCAAAGCGGGCAATACGTTATGGGCTTCCGTATGGACGATTATTGTAGCCGATGCGGCAATGGGCCTGGATAATGTTATAGCCGTTGCCGGTGCGGCCCATGGACATACGTTGCTTGTTGTCATTGGTCTGATCATCAGTATTCCGATCGTAGTATGGGGAAGCACCTTGTTCATCAAGCTGCTGAGCAAATTCCCTTGGATCATCTACGCGGGTTCGGCCGTATTGGCGTATACCGCTTCCAAGATGATTACCCATGAGCCTGTCTGGCAAGATTGGTTCGAAGAGAACCTGGTCGTGAAGTGGCTGGTTATTGCAATAGCCGTTGTGACGGTGCTTGGAGCAGGGTTGTGGACGAACGAATGGAAGAAAAAACATCCCCAAGCCGCGCACGAGTAACGGCTGGGAAGAGAAGGCTGTCCTGAATTAGGACAGCCTTTTTTTGTTGTTTCATAAATAGGCTCATCTAAACGCAATGAATACAATTGACATGAGATTAAACCTGAATCATAATTAAACTGACCAGTCAGTACAGAAATGGGAGGTTGTTTATGATGAAGTGGGTTAGCCAATATGATTTGCTTCCTCTGGAGCGGTACAAACAGCAGCGCGCGGCAGGAGCGGCGTTGTACAATTCGGATAGCGGTTCATGGTCGGTCTATAGGCATGACGGCGTCAAACGAATCTTTGCCGATTACGAGCATTTTTCTTCTCAGATGCAAGAGAATCCATCCGAAGACGAACCGATCGAGGGCAGCATTTTGCGGCGGGACCCGCCTAAACATAAGCGGATGAGATCCCTCATCGCGAAAGCATTTTCCGCGAAGGCCATAGAGGCGATGGAACCTCGAATCCGGAAGATTGCGGTGGAGATGCTTGACCGGGCTGCTGCCGCTAGGAGTATCGAAGTCGTAAGCGACTTTGCAAGCCCGCTGCCCGTTATCGTAATCGCGGAGATGCTGGGCATTCCTCCGGAAGATCGGGAGTTGTTCAAGAGATGGTCTGATGATCTTGTTGGAATAGATTATTCGCGTTATTTGCAATGCCAGATGGAAATGAGGGATTATTTCCGCGTCCAGATCAAAGAGCGGCGCGAGCAGCCTCAGGATGATTTGATAACGGCACTCGTGCAGTCCTGCATGGAGGATGATAACGGTCTTAGCGAGCTGGAAGTGATCGGAATGTGCATCCTGCTGCTCGTCGCCGGAAACGAAACGACAACCAATCTCATATCCTCGATGATTATGTGCCTCGAGAGCAGCCCGGATACGTTCAACGAGCTTCGCTTGAATCGCGCGCTGATTCCCGGAACGGTCGAGGAAACGCTCCGCTTCTGTTCGCCGGTGCAATTCATGGAACGCAGGGTGAAGGCCGATATGAATTGGAACGGGCATTTGATGAAAGAGGGGCAAAGGGTTTACACTTTTATTGGAGCGGCCAACCATGATGAGAACGTGTTCGCAGACCCTGGGAAGTTCGACATCAGGCGAAGCCCAAACCCGCATTTGGCTTTTGGTCAAGGGATTCATTTCTGCCTGGGGGCGATGTTGGCGCGGCTTGAAGCGAGGGTAGCGCTAGACGTCATCGTTGACCGGATTGAAAGGCTGCAGCGTACGGATGACAAACCGCTCGAGAGGCTGGAAAGTGACATGATGTTTGGCATTAAACAATTGAGGATCAGGGTATGAATGGAGACTATCGCCTATGAGCAGAGACAAAATATTAGACGCGGCAGCGCGAATGTTCTCGCGCAGCGGCTATCACCGGTCCAGCATGGAGGATATCGCGCTGGAAGCTGGCGTGGCTAAGGGAACGCTATATTATCATTTTCCGAGCAAGGCGCGGATGTTCCAGGCGTTGATTACGGAAGGATTGCAAATGATTACCGATACGATCAAGACGGAAATCAACAAGGATCGTTCGCTTCAAGAACAGATCGAGCTGGTTATTCGACTAAACGTTGAGCTATTCTTGGAATACAGCGAGCTGGCGCATATTTTCTTCAATGAGATCACGAACGGAATTGAGGAAGAGGTTCTTCTCGCCGTACGGAATGAACGTGACGCGTATATTCAATTTATTGCCGATATCCTTGTTGAAGCCGGAATGGCCAAGGATGACGGACAAATGGCGGCGTCCGGCGTACTCACGATGCTGAACGGAATGTGCAGCTATTATTTGCGGCACCCGAGTGAAGCGAAGCGCGAACAGATTAACCGTCTGCTGTATACGGCTGTCACGACGGGATTGCTAACAGAACTGGAGTAACCGTTGTTACATAGCCAATTAAAAAGGCGAGCCGCTGAGGGCTCGCCTTTTGCTATAAATAAGGAATTAGTTCTTAATCATTTGACGCAGAACCGTTTGCAGGATACCGCCGTTACGGTAGTAGTCAACGTCCACGAGGGAGTCGAGGCGTACGATAACTTTGAATTCGATTTGGGAACCGTCTTCTTTAGTCGCGATAACCGAAACCAGATCGCCAGGTTGAACATCGTTATTCAGACCAACGATATCGAAGGTTTCGAAACCTGTCAGACCAAGCGCCTGCCAGCCTTGACCAGCTTGGAACTGAAGCGGAAGAACGCCCATGCCAACCAAGTTGGAACGGTGAATACGCTCGAAGCTTTCTGTAATAACAGCTTTAACGCCGAGCAGGAACGTACCTTTTGCTGCCCAGTCACGGGAGCTGCCTGTACCGTACTCTTTACCGCCGAGTACAACCAGGTTTGTTTTGTCCGCTTGGTACTTCATCGAAGCATCGTATACGGAAGTCACTTCGCCGGTAGGCTGGTAAGTGGAGAAGCCACCTTCAGTACCTGGAGCCATGTGGTTGCGGATACGGATGTTCGCGAATGTACCGCGAACCATAACTTCGTGATGACCGCGGCGGGAGCCGTAGGAGTTGAAGTCTTTCTTCTCAACGCCGTTAGCGATCAGATATTTACCGCCTGGAGCATCTGGACGGATGCTGCCTGCAGGCGAGATATGGTCAGTTGTAACCGAGTCGCCAAGAGCAAGCAAAGTTTTTGCTGCTTTGATGTCTTCAACGTCGCGGATGCCGTCAGCAAGGCTGTCGAAGAACGGCGGGTTAGCGATGTAAGTGGATTTCGGATCCCACTCGTACAGTTCGCCTTCCGGTACCGGAATCGCGTTCCAACGTTCGTTTTGCGTGTATACATTTTCGTATTTCGCACGGAACATTTCTGGGGACAGCGAAGCGCTCATCGCATCGGCGATTTCTTGGTTCGTTGGCCAGATGTCTTTCAAGAAGACAGGCTCGCCTTGCGGATCGAAGCCGATTGGCTCGCTAGCAAAGTCGATATTAACCGTACCAGCCAGTGCGTAAGCAACAACAAGTGGCGGCGATGCCAGGTAGTTCGCTTTGATTTGCGCGTGGATACGGCCTTCAAAGTTACGGTTACCGGACAATACGGCAGCAACAGTCATGTCGTTGTCGGCAATAGCCGCGCTTACGTCTTCCGGCAATGGACCGGAGTTACCGATACATGTTGCGCAGCCATAACCGGCAACGTGGAAGCCAAGTGCTTCAAGCGACTCAAGCAGACCTGCTTTTACGAGGTAGTCAGTAACAACCAGGGAACCTGGAGTCAGCGAGCTCTTCACGTATTCTGGTTTAACGAGACCGCGAGCGACAGCTTTCTTCGCTACAAGGCCTGCACCTACCATAACGCTAGGGTTGGAAGTATTCGTACAGGAAGTGATAGCGGCCAGAACAACTGCGCCAGCTTTCATTTCGCTTACTTTGCCGTTAGCATGGTTAATTGTAACGACTTCTTCCGTTTTCTCGTCAGTCAGGCCGTAGCCGCCTTTGTCGACTGGCTTGCGAACGATTTCGTTCCAAGCGTCTTTCATCGAAGTCAGCTCGATACGGTCTTGCGGACGTTTAGGACCGGCAAGGGAAGGAACAACCGTCGAAAGGTCGAGTTCAACTACTTCAGTGAAGACAGGGTCCTTCGTAGCGTCCGTACGGAACATGTCTTGCGCTTTGTAGTAAGCTTCAACCAGCTCGATTTGCTCTTCTGTACGGCCAGTAGCGCGCAGGAAGTCGAGTGTAGTTGCGTCAACCGGGAAGAAGCCGATTGTTGCGCCGTACTCAGGAGCCATGTTAGCAACTGTTGCACGGTCAGGAAGGCTGATGTTGGACAAGCCGGAACCGAAGAACTCGACGAATTTGCCTACAACGCCTTTTTTACGAAGCATTTGAGTGATTGTCAGCGCAAGGTCAGTCGCCGTAGCGCCTTCTGCCAGGCTGCCAGTCAGTTTGAAGCCGATAACTTCAGGAGTTACGAAGTAGAGCGGTTGGCCAAGCATGCCAGCTTCCGCTTCGATACCGCCAACGCCCCAGCCAACGATACCAAGACCGTTGATCATCGTCGTATGGGAGTCCGTACCTACGAGGGAGTCCGGGAATACGAAAGTTTCGCCGTCAACTGTTTTTGTAGCCGCAACGGATGCCAGGTACTCCAAGTTAACTTGGTGAACGATACCTGTATCTGGCGGTACAGCGCGGAAATTATCAAATGCCGTTTGTGCCCAACGGAAGAAGCGGTAGCGCTCTGCGTTCCGTTCGAACTCGATGCGTTGGTTGATTTCAAGCGCGTCCGGGGAACCAAATGCGTCAACCATTACGGAGTGGTCGATTACAAGATCGACGGGTACAAGCGGGTTGATTTTTTTAGGGTCGCCGCCTGCTTTTTTAACCGTTTCGCGCATTGCCGCAAGGTCAACGACTACCGGTACGCCAGTCAAGTCCTGCAGTACGATACGGGAAGGGATAAAAGGAATTTCTTTGTCGTCGCGGTTAGCCGCCCAATCAGCAAGTTGTTTAACATGCTCTTTCGTAATCGCACGGCCGTCAAATTGACGAACAGCGCCTTCGAGCAATACTTTGATCGAAAATGGAAGTTTGGAAATGTCGCCAAGTCCTTGGTTTTCCAGTCCTTGAAGGCTGTAGTAAGCATAAGACTTGCCACCGACTTCCAGGCTAGAACGAACGGAATAATGGTCTTGATTTGCCATGTTCAGGTATTCCTCCTTGAATGATGTTGACGATTTTGTTGTTTCATTCTGTGAAACCCTATTTCAAAAATCGTTATGTCTTTATTATAGCTCGTGATGTGAGGTTCGTAAAGCGAATTCAGGCAGACGATGGCGGATTTTAGTAGGGAAACATTGTGTTTTCTGCAGTCACTTACTAATGTATAGCAGACGCGATAGAACTTCGTTATAATGGTTAAGATGTCATTGTGAGAAAAGGAGAGTGAAACATGACTACATCCAAAAAGCTTGGCAACGTCAAGCTATCTATATTAGATCTGGCTCCAATCGTTGAGGGATCGACGGCCTCGGACGCTTTGCGCAACAGTCTTGATCTTGCCCAACACGCGGAACAATGGGGTTATACCCGTTATTGGGTAGCCGAGCATCACAGCATGCCGGGAATTGCGAGTTCGGCCACATCCTTGGTAATCGGACATATTGCCGGCGGCACTTCGACGATTCGGGTAGGTTCCGGCGGCATCATGCTGCCAAACCATGCGCCGCTCATTATTGCAGAGCAATTCGGTACGCTGGAGTCGCTATATCCTGGCCGGATTGATCTTGGGCTTGGCCGCGCGCCGGGCAGTGACCGGCAGACAATGATGGCGCTGCGCCGCGACTTGTACGGCGGGGAGAATTTCCCCGCGATGCTGGAGGAACTGCGCGGTTATTTCCGGGGACCGGAATCGGAGCGGGCGGTTCGCGCGGTGCCGGGCGAAGGACTTGATGTGCCGATCTGGCTGCTAGGCTCCAGTGATTTCAGCGCAAGACTAGCCGGGGAGCTGGGACTGCCATTTGGCTTCGCCAGCCATTTCTCGCCGGACTTCACCTTGCCGGCACTAGATATTTACCGCAACAGCTTTAAGCCTTCGGCCTATTTGGATAAGCCATATGCGATGGTTGGCGTTAATGCAATTGCTGCCGATACGGATGAGCATGCGGAATGGCTCGGGACTACGCTCGAGCAGCAATTCCTGAATTTGATCCGGGGCGGCGTACCGAGAAAAATTCAACCGCCGGCTGATCTGGAGGGAGTCGCAAATCCGCATGAGCTGACGGCGGTGCGAAATCAACTGCGTACGGCGATTAAAGGCAGCCCGCAGACGGTGGAAGCAAAGCTCAATGCGTTTATTGAACAGACTGACGCCGACGAAGTGATTATCAACTGCGCGATTTATGATCATCAGGAGCGGCTGAAGTCTTACGAGCTGATTGCTCAGCTTGGACTAAGCGGGAAGTAAAACGTGTGCGGTCCACATGTTTCAAAACAAACGCAAAAAACCGGAGCAGGTCAAGCCTGCTCCGGTTTTTTGCGTTATTTTAGCGAAGGTTTGGAATAGCGACTTCCGGATTGGTATCCGCTTCGTAATCAACGCCTTCGGTTTCGAAGCCGAACAGTTGGAAGAATTCGCGGCGGTAGCCTTCGAGATCGGACAATTCGTAAACATTCTCCGTTGTGATCTCTGCCCACAGCTTGTCTACTTCAGCTTGGACGTCATCGCGCATTTCCCAGTCATCGATGCGGATGAGGCCTTTGTCGTCAACAGGCGTTTGGCCGTCCACATACAGGCGGGTTGCAAACAAACGGTACATTTGCTCGATCGTGCCCTCATGGATGCCTTTTTCCTTCATGACCTTGAACAGCGCCGAGATGTAGAGAGGAACAACCGGAATCGCCGAGCTGGATTGCGTAACCAAAGCTTTCGCCACTGCTACATAAGCGCGTCCGCCAGTTGGGGACAACTGCTCCGTTAAGCGGTGCGCGGTTACTTCAAGATCGTTTTTGGCTTTGCCAATTGTGCCGTCACGGTAGACAGCATGCGTAATGGCAGGACCAACATACGAGTAAGCAATCGTTGTAGCGCCATCAGCGAGAACGCCGGCTGCCTGCAGCTCGTCGATCCACATTTGCCAATCTTCGCCGCCCATAACGGTAATCGTCTGGCTGATCTCTTCTTCCGTAGCCGGTTCGATGGTAGCTTCCGTAACAACGCCGTTATGGAAGTTTACCGTTTTGTTCGTGTAGGTTTGGCCGATTGGTTTAATGACCGAATTAAATGCTTCGCCTGTCTTTGGATCTACGCGGCGCGGAGCTGCTACGCTGTAGATCACCATGTCAACCGAACCAAGCTCCGTACGGATCAGGTCGATCGTTCTTGCTTTCGTCTCGTCGGCAAATGCATCGCCGGAGACGCTGAACGATTTCAAGCCGGCTTTGGCGGCAGCTTCCTCAAAAGCCGCGGTGTTGTACCAGCCTGCTTTTGCGGTACGATTGCCTTCCGCGCCTTTGCTGGTGAACACGCCAACGGTGTTGGCGCCGGCAGCAAACGATGCGACAATACGCGAAGCAAGGCCGTAGCCGGTTGACGCGCCAATAACGAGTACGTTGCGCGGGCCTTCGATTTTTGGCTGGGATTGTACATATTCCACTTGGCGTTCAACTTGCGCTGCACATCCAACCGGATGAGCGGTTGTGCAAATAAAGCCGCGGGATTTCGGTTTAATGATCATATGGGAAAATCCTCTCTTCATTAAAATCATAAGTATAGGTTGATCGCTATAAGACAAGCCATCTCTCATTTTACCGATTTTTAGCTCTAAAGGGAAGTTCGCTCATTAAGGATTTCACAAAAAATAGGGCCAAGCCCTTGGCAGCAGTATTTTTCTGCAGGGTTAGCCCTTGTCGCGTAAGTATAGGAAGTCGCCAAATGTTCTAGAAGCGGCCGGCCATTTGCTCTTGTGCAATCTGGACCAGACGTTTGGTGATGGATCCGCCGATGGAGCCCATATCGTAAGTGGTCATATGACCATAATAGCCGTCGGCGGGAAGTTGAATGCCAAGCTCTTGCGCGATTTCGTATTTCATTTGTTCAAGCGCGGCGCGTGCTTCGGGAACTAACAAGGATTTGCGGTTCGCCATAAAGTTCTAGCCTCCAAAAAACGATTTTGAGATTTATTATGCATGAATCGAGAAAGAATTATTCGTTAATTTAACCTTCTTTTACCTGTATTGGACGGTGTGTGCATACGGGATGACTGTAATCGGGCCAAGTTGCATAAACTGGATATATTCCATACTGTAGGAGATGAGATACAGATGAAGGATTTGTTTGGCAGGGCGGTATCGTTTGGACTTGGATTTGCGGTGACCAGCAAGGAGCAGGTTGAAAAGCTGGCGGAAGAATGGGTTCGAAAAGGCGAAATCACCAAAGCGGAATCCTCGGCTTATGTCGATGACGTGCTGCGCAGAGGCGAAGAAACGCGCAATAAAATAGAAGAGATGATCCGTGAACGGGTGCAGTCCATTATAGGCGATAATTATGTAACCAAAGAGCAATACGAGCAGTTGGAGCGCCGGGTAGCCGCGCTGGAACATAAAGAAACACCCGTGGATTAAATTGGGGCGGTTGTATGAGCGTTAGAACAAAATTCAGGCATTTGCAGCGTTATCGGGAAATTGCTGTCGCTTTTGTCCGGAACGGCTTCGGGTATATCGCCAAAGATTTGGGGCTGCCAGATACGGGGCTGAAGATTGGCGGAGAGAGGCGGGGCATTCGAAAACGCACGGTAGGCGAGCGGATTCGAATGTTCTTAGAAGAGCTGGGGCCTACATTTGTTAAGTTGGGACAGATGGCCAGCACCAGGCCGGACTTAATTCCAGCGGGAATCATTACGGAGCTTGAGCGATTGCAAGACCAGGTGCAGCCTTTTACCTATTTGGAAGCCGTACATATTATTGAACATGAGCTGGGCATGCCTATTGAGCGTTTGTTCGCCGAGTTCAGCGAAGTGCCCATGGCTTCGGCTTCAATTGGACAGGTGTACCGGGCTAGACTAATTGACGGGACATCCGTTGCCGTTAAGGTGCAACGACCGCATATTCAGAAAATTATTGAGACGGATCTGGATATATTGTCCGAGATTGCCCGCGTGGCAGAGCATCGTCTCGAATGGGCGCGCAGCTACCGGGTGCGGGACATGATGGATGAGATTGCAAAAGCGCTCCGCTCCGAACTTGATTACGAGCTGGAAGCCCGTAATGCCGAACGTTTTGCGGCACAAAGCAGTAAGCTTGATGGCGTCATCATCCCGGCGGTCTATTGGGATTATACAAGCAAGCTTGTTATGACGATGGATTATGTGGAAGGCATTAAGTTGTCTGATCGGGACCGGCTAGTTGAGGAAGGGTACGACTGCAAAAAACTTGGCGAGCGATACGCAAAAACGATCTTTCATCAAGTTCTGGTCGACGGCTTTTTCCATGGGGACCCCCATCCGGGCAATGTATTAGCTTTGCCTGACGGGAATTTGGCATTTTTGGATTTTGGCATGGTGGGGCGACTAACTCCCGATACGAAAAAACATTTTGCCACCTTTGTAATTGGTCTGCGCAATCAAAGTACGAGCACGATTATCCGGGCTATTAACGGAATGGGCTTTATCCCGGATGATACGAATATGAAGGCGCTCCGGGCGGACGTAGACGAAATGAGGGACAAATATTACAAGGTTCCTCTTAGTCAGGTGAAAATCGGCGAGTCCGTTAGCGAGTTATTCGCGCTTGCTTTTCGCCATGGTATCCGGATTCCGTCCGAACTTACGCTGCTTGGCAAAACGTTTCTGACGATGGAAGGCGTGGCGACGTCGCTTGATCCGGCAATAAGCGTATTTGACGTTGCCGAACCTTTTGGCCGCAAATTGGTGATCGAGAAGCTGGATCCGCGCAGGCTTGCGCGCAAGTGGGTAGACGATATACCGGATTATCTGGAGCTGCTGTCCGATGTGCCATTAAGCTTGCGAAGCGTACTGAATACGTTGCGCAAAGGCCGAGTAGGCCTTGATCTTGCTATACCGGAGCTAAATGCCGTCCTGAAAAAAATGGATCAGATCAGCAATCGGCTAAGCTTAAGCATCGTGCTTTTGTCGTTCAGCATTATTATGGTTGGCCTGATCATCGGCTCGTCCATGGGGCATCAGAGTACGGTGCTGTGGAATATCCCGGCGATTGAGATTGGCTTCGGGATCGCGTCGATTTTGTTTGTGTGGTTGATTGTGGCGATTATACGGAGTAGGTAAGAAGGCAGAAGGCATTGATAATGGAATATGGAATTTCGGAATGTATCTCCTTCCGGTTGCTGTTGCCAGTACTTTACTTTAACGATTCTTATAGAGTGGTAAAGTACATGGCAAAGGCAAGCGCTACGCTCCTCCAGGAGATACATTGCCTTCATTCCTCCTCCATTTGTTTGAGGGAAGCCGGAAAGGAGCAGGGGTGAGTCCCTGCTCCTTTGTTATGGAAAGCTATAATCTTCTTCGGTTGAAGTATTTGATGAATAGGCAAGCCAAGAGCAAAACAACGATGGCTATACCCGCGGTGATGGCTTCCTTGGAGTTGTCCTGCTCAGCAACTTGGCCGCCCATGTTGCCAAAGGCCGGCATGCCGCCGCCGCGCATTCCTCCACCACCACCACCAAATCCTCCGCCTTGAAAACCTTCCGGAGGCTGACCCATCTCGCCGCCTTGGAAGCCTTCGGGAGGTTGACCCATTCCTTCTCCGCCCGGGAAACCTTGGCCATTGTCCCCGCCTGGAGCCGCGCCTTGCTGGTCACCTGCCGCGTTATCGCCTGGAGCCGCGCCTTGCTGCTGGCCGCCCGGGAATCCTTGACCACCCATGTCGCCGCCAGGCATGCCCATCCCGCCGCCGCTGCCGGAACCGTCGCCCGAGGAAGGGATCGTGCCGTCGAGTTGCTGCTTAATGTTGGTTACCGTGCTTGCGTTAGTGGAGATTAACGATGTTTTGCCCGACTCGTATTCCTCATAGGTGTAGAAAGAGGACGGGTCTGCTTTTACATAGGAAGAGATCATATCGCTTAATTCATTCACGCGAGTTTGGAATTGTCCGTCAGACAAATATCCGTCTACGATGTTCTGAAGCATATCATGATATTTCTCTTTGTACGCATCGACTTCGAGCAGCTTCGCGACCAGAGGACGATCGGCCACTGCGCTTTGCGTCGGCTCGTCTATCAATAGATTGCTAGTGCTTGCGCCAGCTCCGCCACCTTGGGCTTTGCCGCCGCCGAAGCCTCCCGTCATATTGCCCATTCCGCCAAACGCCATATTATAATCCCATGGCAGAATCGACCATACGCCTTCATTCTCGTACAAATAATAATTCTGCTTATTACCGCCAATATAGCTGTCCGTATTATTGGTGGCAACGTTTAGGGCAATATAGCCCAAAGCATCGTCAACATCGACATAATCCTTCCAGTCTGTTCCATTGTTCAACTCATCCAGCATATCGATCAGGACATTGTTGTTGGACGACTTGGATTTTTGCGTCAGACCTGGATAGGAATCCAGCTTGTCGTCAATCCATTTGAGGTCACTGCCCGTGCTCATGATTGCTTTGTACAGGGCACCGTACGAATTGCCGAAGTTGCGATCCAAATAGGAATCGCCAACCTGTTCAACGGCCAGATAGAATCCCCACAGCTTATCATTCACATAGACGTTCACATAGGAGAACTTTGGAGTTGGCAGTCCCATTTGCTCCGCTAACTCATAGGTGAGAAATTCCCGCATGTAACTCGGATCGCTGAAGTTATTGTTCAGGTTGATCTTGCTAATGCCGCCTAGCGTTTGGTTCACATACTCGTCAAACGAGAGTTTAAAGCTGTACCGGTCGGAATCGTCCATCTGCACGACGCTTCGCAGACTCAAGTTTCCTTTGGCGCGAATGGCGACATTATCGAAATGCTCACCGTTATAATCAACAGAGGCCGTGTGATATTCTTCAGCGCTAGCGTTATCGAGAATATCCTGAAACTCGTCTTTATCGATCGTGATTTTAACATCGACAACCTTGTCTTTCGGGAATACGCTTTTGTCTAAAAACTGCTCATCCTCGGAGGTAGCCGCCCGGATCGCGGCATTCCCCTCGTCATTGTTATCAGCCGTCGGCTTAGAAGCGCATCCGGTCAAACCGATGATTAGGACGATAGAGAAGAGCGTTAGTAGAAACTTCGCTTTCATCTGTTGCACCATCCTATCCATTACGCTACGTAGTCACCGCTATAGCTGATCAATACCGCATTTCTTACGCCGCCGATTTCCGACAGCTCATTAACAAATCGTCCTTCTTGGTCATTAAGACGAACTTCCAGCGTAATTTCAATATTGCCTGGCGTTACGTTTTTCTGCTTCACGTTATAACGTTTCACAAGCTGGCCGACTTTCTCATGGACAGCTTGTTCCGTCTCGTCGCTGGCGCAATGAACAACCAGCAGATAAGGAGTTTCTACTTTGCCGCCTTTGACGAACAGGAAGAGGACGAGACCAATAACGACCGAACCAACGACCGCCAGCGTGTAAAAGCCTGCGCCGGTTACGATACCGGCAGCTGCAGCCCAGAACAGGAAGATCAGGTCGGTCGGGTCTTTAATCGGCGTACGGAAACGAACGATCGACAGAGCGCCGACCATACCGAGTGACAGGACAAGGTTCGAATTGACGGCGAGAATGACGACGGACGTAATGATAACCATCCCGATCAGCGAGACATTGAAGCTCTTCGAATAAAGAACGCCGCTAAAAATCCGTTTGTACAGCGTGTAAATAAACAGTCCGATCACAAAAGCGATAGCGAGCGTGATCAGCATTTTCGAAATATCGATGCCTGTGCTGAAGTTGTCGAGAACCGAGCTCTTTAACAAGTCGGTAAACGTATTCGTGTCATTCGTAGTTGCTGTTGTTGTATCCATAAGTTCTAATAATCCTCCCACGAGTTGTATTTCAAAAATTTCCGGCAGATCACGTATTTGGACGCGGATTGCCGATTCAAGCCTTCCAGCTGCAGAGCCGTTTGAATGTAGCCCGGAATAAATTCATCAAACTTCACTTCCAAAATGATGAGATCCTCATCAATTGCTTTCACCGGAGCGAGGGTCGGGTCAAAAATATCTACCGCATGCAAGCCGGTTCGAAGATCCTTGTCGAACGTAATCCGAACGTTGCCGTTATCGCATACGTAAGGCTCGCGGACATAATCCACGATAACTTTTGGACGGAGCAGCTGATCCTTCATTTCGTGATAAATTTCCATGAAGAGCGGCTTGTCCGGCACGTTCAGCACTTCATAGTCACCTGCCATAATACGGTCGTACATCGCTCTGGTAAGCGGTTCCTTCAGCTTGGCAATGTAATCCATCCGTTTGAGCTTTTTCTCAAAATGAATCACTTTGTCCTTGCCGTTATAAATGCGGATCCGGTATTTCTTCCGGTCGCGAAGGCCGCCTAACTTGTCATGCAGCGCGCTGTTGTAAATATCGTCGAAGTACAAGCTCCGGATATGATATTCGCCGTTTCGGCTGGTATGTTCATCGGGCAGCATCATATTCCTTAACCGCTGGCGGATCGTATAATACTGCAGATGATTAATGAAAAATTTCAGCTCATGCCTGAATTTGAGTTTGCTCATTTCGTTTGTACACCTCGTTTCTCGCCTCAAACGTCTTTACATTCCGTTAACAAAACTTATTGTATAGGCTGATTCTGATTCCAATCTTAATGCTGGCTGAAAGAATGCTGAATGTAATGTCGGGCATGACAAAAAGGCTATCCCGGCATGAGGCATGTCGGAATAGCCTTATTCAGTTCAATTCAGTTCTATTGAAGGAGCGGCAGTCTGACCAGGAACGTACTGCCCGAGCCCGGAATGCTTTCCACCTGGATGGAGCCTCGATGCATCTCTACCAGCGATTTGGTGATGGCGAGGCCAAGTCCTGTTCCGCCGCTTTTGCGAGTACGGGAAGATTCGCTCCGGTAGAACCGCTCGAACAGTTGGGGGAGATGTTCTTCGCCGATGCCGTTCCCATTGTCCGTTACCGTAATGACAGCTTCTTCATTATCCTTGGACAGGTTAAGAGACACGATACCGGCAACCGGATCAGTATGCTGAACGGCGTTAAGGAAAAGGTTTAACACCACCTGCTTGATCTGATCGGGATGCCCGGCTACCGGAATATCGGGGGCAATTGTCAATTGAACGGTCCGGCTTCCGCCAAGCAAGCGAAGTTGGGGTTCCATGTCTTTGAGAAGCCGGTCCAGAGAAATCTCGACGCTAACAGGTGCCGGGGCTTGATCAAGCTTCGCCAGAAGCAGCAAATCTTCCACAAGCTTATTGATGCGTATCGACTCCATTTGCATGCTGCTTAGAGCAGATCTAAGCTGCTCCGGATTTGCGGCAGCACCTCTTAGAAGAACCTCAATAAAGCCATGAATAGACGTAAGCGGCGTCCGCAATTCATGTGACGCATCCGCGATGAATTGCCTCATCCGTTCCGTTGTCGCGCGCTCCGCCTCGAAGGAGAGGTCAAGACGTTCCATCATTCCGTTAATGGCGAGCGCCAGCTGATCTACTTCCAGCTGTCCTTGATGTATGGGCAATCTTTCGTTCAAGTTTGCGGCATCGGTCTGGCTAACGGAGGTTACGACACTGGATAAGGGCTTAAGCGTTCGGCGAAGAAGCGGGATGTACAAAGATAAACCCGCAGCCAAGGCAAGCACGGACAAGCCAATAAAGATAGCAAGCTGCGTCATCAGAATTTGCTTCAAAGATGCCGTATCGGTTCCGGCCTGAATAATGCCGTCCGGATGTCCGGGAGGGCCGACCACATGCAGCACCACAAGCTGCTCCGTACCTTCGCTATCCGTCATAATCCGGTAGGTGCCGGGCTTATCGGGCTTCCGAATGAGCTCTTTATATTGCTCAGCCGAAAGCTTTGGCGCTCTCAGCTCGTCCCCGCGCGAGAGATCGGTTAATTCGCCTTCGAGATTTATAGAAGCAAGGGATAAGCCGGGCTGATAATAAAAAGGGGCCGGGAACCAATCCGGAGGAAGCGAAATGACCTGCGCGTCCAAGGCTTCGGCTTTATTTTTATACTGAAAATCCTTCATCAGGACATATTGCAAAATGCCGATCATGAAGAGGAGAGCGGCTAGTACAAACAAGGAACGCTGAAGCAGTTGGAACCGGAGCGAGCGGGGGAAGAAAAACCGCTTCATGCCAGATCCATCCGGTAACCTACTCCGCGAAGGGTACGGATGAGGCGATGTTCTTTGTCGCCCAGCTTCTCCCGCAAGGAACGGACATATACCTCGACGATGTTTTCTTCGCCGCCAAAACGGTAGCCCCATACGCTATCGAGAATTTGAGCTTTGCTCAGTACAATGCCGTTGTTGAGGATAATATATTTAAGCAGCTCGTATTCGGTAGGGGAGAGTTCAAGCGACTGATCCCGATAGATCAATTCCTTCTTCCGGTCATTAATGCGAAAAGGTCCGTAAGCGGCTTCTCCAAGCAGACTTGGGAATTGATTTCGAAGGCGGGCTTTAATCCGGGCTAGCAGCTCTTCGAAGCTAAACGGCTTGACGACGTAATCGTCAGCGCCCAACGTGAGTCCCTTAACCCGGTCTTCAATTTCATCCTTGGCGGTAAGCATGATGACGGCGACGTTTGCGCCGGTTTCTTTGAGCGCCTGGCATACTTCGAACCCGTTCATCCCGGGCATCATCACATCGAGAATAAGGACATGCGGCTGAAACTCGGCGGCTACCTTTAAGGCGGCTTCGCCATCCAACGCCGTGCGGATCTCAAATCCTTCATTTAATAGTCCAAGCTCAAGAAATTGTATAATTGGCGGCTCGTCATCGGCCACCAATATTCGGATACGGTTCATTGTTGCACCTCAATTGCTCCATTTTGTCTACTTATTATCGGCGTTTTGCGTCATTTTTTCCTTAATCGCAGATAAAAAAACTGCCTCCCGTTCGGGAAGGCAGTTTCTATGCAACGTGAATTAAATCGAAAGTGTTTGGCCCGGCTCAAGGAGATGGCCTTTCAAGCCCTTAGCTTCCAAGGCTTGAATGAAGCTCTCCGCATCCTGGCGGATAACCGGGAACGAATTGTAATGAACAGGGATGGTTACCTTCGCGCCGAACCATTCAGCCGCCTGCAGAGCATCTTCAGGACCCATCGTGAAATGATCGCCAATTGGGATGAGAGCGACATCGATGTTATGGCGGTCGCCGATCATTTTCATATCGCCATACAATCCTGTATCGCCGGCATGGAGAATGGTTTTGCCGTCTACCGTAATAATGAAGCCGCCTGGCATGCCGCCATAAATAATGCGCTGCTCTTCAGCGATGGTAATGCCGGAGCTGTGGAAGGCTTGAATCATTTTCGCTTTGGCAAAGCCCAGATCAACCGTGCCGCCGATGTTCATGCCAATCGTATCAAGGCCTTTCCAGGACATGTATGTAGCAAGCTCGACGTTCGCAACCACTTTTGCGTTGTTTGCTTTGGCAATCGGCTCAGCGTCCAGAATGTGATCCATATGGGCATGGGTTAGCAGGACGGCATCGACTTTAATATCTTCCGGTTTCGCTACGGCAAGCTCGTTGCCTCTTAAGAAAGGATCGATCACAAGCGAGTTGTCACCGGAAGAAATTTGTACGCAGGAATGTCCGTGGAAAATGATATCGGTCATGGGTTAAGCTCCTTTAAAAGTTTGGTGGGAAGTGAGTTTAGTGGAACAAAAACGGCTCCACCAAACTTACTTCGAAAGCATAATCTTAGTTTTGGTGAACGAGTTTGGTGGTAAGTTTAATTCGTACGCTAGACGGGTCCGTTACGTAAGCCTCGCCGTCTTGCTGATCGACGGCAATGCCCGCGGCCAGAAGACGTTCCAGCGCTGCGGATAACGTTCCGGAATCCGGATACACAATGGTGTAATAGTCCAGGCCAGTCGAACGCGGCGATGGAGCGGGAGCGCCGATGCCTGCCCAAATGTTCAGTCCCAGATGGTGATGATAACCTCCGGCAGATACGAACAAGGCACGCATTTGCTTGTAATCGCCGACAACATCGAAGCCAAGCAAGCCTGTATAAAAAGCTCTGGATTCCTCGATGCCGACGGTATGGAGATGGACATGGCCCATAATGGTTTCAGGCGGCAGTCCTTTGGTAATTGGTTCTTCGCCGGCTTCCTGCAATAATCCTTCCCAGTCTACCGGATCGGTCGCCATCTCATAATCGCCGTTTGCGTCGCGTTTCCATTCCGATCTTGGCCGGTCAGCATAAATTTCAATGCCGTTATTGTCAGGGTCAGAGATGTACAAAGCTTCGCTAACCAGGTGATCGGCTTGTCCAAGCGGAATGCGGTGCGCAATAAGCCGTTTAAGTACGATTCCCAGCTCTTTGCGATTAGGGAGAAGCAAGGCGTAGTGGTACAGACCGGTCGTTCTTCTCCGCTCTGGAGCAACAATGGCATCAGGTATTTGCTCGAGCAATACGAGAGCGGTCTTGCCGTCAGCCGTTAAGGCGGCAGAAGCGTCTGTCTTTTCGAGAATCCGCAAGCCTACGACTTCAGTGTAAAAACGGAGAGACTGTGTCAGATCGCTGATTTTAAGCTTTACAGCGCCTAAAGTTGTATCGGGGTGTATGCTTATGGACATGATAAAGTTCTCCTCTCTGTCAGTTACTTTTCGTAAATAAATATAAAATATATATTTAGTGGTGTCAAGTTTAGGGTTTGCGCCTTGGTTAGTTTGGAATAATAAGGCGAATACGATACACGGTTGTGAGATTTAGTGGCATCAGGCACAAAAAATAAAAGACGACGACTCAAAAGGAGGGATAGAAATTCAAGGCTTTGGGTCTCACGCTAGAGATTTAGATGTGCGACGGTTTAAGGATTGGAAGCTAACGAAACGACGTAACGCTATTTGCTCGATATCAACGCATTTTCAAATCTAACGAAACCTCTTATTGCTATTTGATGCATTTACTCGTCTTATGACTTCTTATCAGCTATTTAACGTTACCAGGTTTCGTTAGATTCTGTAGAAGACTGATTTTCTGCAAATATGGTTACTACGTTTCGTTAGCACAAAAAAGAAGGGGCTGTCCCATAAGTCATGTAAATGACACGATGGGACCAATTGCCGATAACCATCATTACAGATGCAGGTTATGGAAGTGAAGAGAAGAAAGCAGCAAGAGCAAAAATAGCACTGCAAGGGTAATCCCCTACAGTGCTATTATGCGAGCCATCTTTACAGTGAGCGATCACCTTTTTAGACGGCTCCCTACCTTATTATTTAATAAGACCGGCATGTACAAGACCTTTGCGGATTCCGCTGTCACTTACATGCGTCGTAATGTAATTGGCGAATGGCATTAATTCCTCGTGGGAATTGCCCATCGCGATGCCGAGGCCTACAACCTCCAGCATTTCTTTGTCATTCAGGCCATCGCCGAAGGCAACGGCTTCTTCAGGCGCAATATTAAGCAGTTTCAGCAACGCTTTAATCCCCTGTGCTTTAGAGCCGTCGTTCGTAAGAACGTCCATGGCGGTCTCGTGCCAACGGATGAACCGAAGTGCCGGGTTAGCTTCGCCGTATAGATGTTCTTCGTCTGCGGTACAATGCAAGAAGATTTGATACACGTCTTCCTTTTGCCAGAATTCCGGATCAAAGCCGGGCTGGGCAACGCGAAGGGAAGCTACGGAATTAAAGACATGAGGATGGGATTCCGTGTTGCGGTAGAACGAATCATGTCCTTCGAATACTAGCGTATGGTTATGCGTCGCGGCGTGGTTAACCAAAGCCTCCACGTCTTCGCGCGGAATCGGGCGGCGGTAGATCGCTTCGCCTTTGTACACCACGTACGCGCCGTTAAGGCTGACGTAGGAATCAATGCCAAGCTGCTCGGCAATCGGAGCGAAAAAGTAAGGTGCCCGGCCCGTAGCAATAACAGCGGGGACGCCGCTTGCTTGAAGTTCGCGGATGGCGTTGATCGTATCCTGCGGGATTTGTTTTTCTTCATCTAATAACGTGCCGTCAATATCAAAGAACGCAATTTTATAAGGCATAGCAAGCTCTCCCATTCTCCTAAATATACGGATCATCTATATATGGACGTACTATACCATCGAATTCCGATATTAGGCAAGCCTCGGGAGGCTGGAAGAATCACCAATAGGTTCTTAACAGCGCGATCTTGTCGCTCAGCAAATCGTTAATCCGCTGAAGCTCCTTGATTTCGTTCTGGACGCGGACCTGGTATTGCTCCAAATATTCGCATCGTTCCCGATAACTTGTGTGCTGACCGCCGATAAACGCCGTGGTTTCGATCCCGATTCCTCTAAGGTACTTCACCAACAGGATCCAATCGATGTCGTCCTGGGAATACTTCCGATAATGATTGGAATCCCGGGCGACGGGCTGGAGGATGCCGATTTTTTCGTAAAAGCGCAAGGTGTCCTTGGGGAGCCCCGTTAGTTCTACGGCTTCCCGGGTCGAATAATATTTTTCCTGTTCCGGCATTCAAGTGATCTCCTCTTGCTGTAGAGTTAACTCCACCCTTTATATTAATGAATATCATTTCCTAATGTAAAGGAGTCGAACCCATTGAATAACATTCCACATAAGCATCGAATTGCCGTCGTATCCGGCGGAACGTCGGGGGTAGGAAAGAAAACGGCCATGGATCTGGCGAAAAATAAGGTTGAAGTCATCCTGCTGGGCAGAGATAAAGCGAGAGGAAATCGAGTAAGGGACGACATTATCAAGGAGTCCGGGAACGGCAATGTAACGTTCTACCCGATCGATCTGTCCTCCCTGGACGAGATTCGAGGTTTCCGTCGCGTTCTGGAAGCCAAATACGAGTTTATCGATATTCTCGTCAGTGCGGCAGGGGTGATGTTCAATGAGCTGAAATTAACCCGCGAGCACCATGATCAAAATTTCGTTGTTAATTATTTGTCCCATTTCTGGCTGATCAACGAACTGATTCCGCTGTTGAAACAGGCTGAGCAAGGGAGGGTGCTCATCGTTGGAGCGCTGCCGTTTTTTATCAACCATAGCAAAGTTGAGCTGCCTACGCCTACTGCTACCGATAATGGAACCAAATACAGCGGTTTAAAGGTCGTTGGACAATCCCTCGTCGCCAAGGTGCTGCTTACGGTTGCGCTCCGCGAGCAGTTGAAGGACACAAGCGTAACGGTAAATATGTTCCATCCGGGCTACGTGACGGATTCGAACTACGGAGCGGACTCCTCGTGGCTCGCGAAACGTCTCGGTGCGCTTGCCGGACTTCTATTGTCCAAGAAAAATAAGCCGGTTGGCATGGAATTGGCACTGGATCCGAAGCTCGCGAAGGTAAGCGGGCAGTTGTTCAACGAGAAACAACAGATCGTACCGCTATCCGCCAAGTACACCAAGGAGAAGGCGGACGAGCTGTGGGCGTTTAGTTTGAACTTTGCTCGATAACCATTACTCGCACCTTAAATCGCCGTAAAGAAGTAGGAACTAGACGCATTATGCGATATAATGATGTGAGGTTCTATAATTGGGAAATAAGGAGAATGCACGCAATGGAAAAAACATTGATTTTCGGGCACAAAAATCCGGATACAGATACAATCTGCTCCGCGATTGCCTATGCTGATCTGAAAACAAAGCTTGGTTTCGAAGTAGAAGCCGTACGCCTCGGCGATGTTAACGGAGAAACGCAATATGCACTAGATACTTTCAATACAGCGGCTCCCCGTTTTGTTGACTCGGTTGCAGGCGAAGTGAATAACGTCATTCTGGTCGACCATAACGAGCGCCAGCAAAGCGTTTCCGATATTGAACAAGTACGCGTGGTTGAAGTAATCGATCACCACCGGATCGCTAACTTTGAAACGGCGCAGCCATTGTACTTCCGTGCGGAGCCAGTTGGCTGCACGGCTACAATCCTGAATAAAATGTACAAAGAAAACGGCGTTGCGATCGACAAAGAAATCGCTGGCCTGATGTTGTCCGCTATTATCTCTGATTCCCTTCTGTTCAAATCGCCAACTTGCACGGAGCAAGACGTTGCGGCAGCTCGCGAGCTGGCAGCAATCGCCGGCGTTGACGCTGAGGTTTACGGCCTGGAAATGCTGAAAGCCGGCGCGGATCTTCGCGACAAAACAATCGAGCAGCTTCTGTCGCTTGACGCGAAAGAATTCTCGATGGGCAGCGCAAAGGTAGAGATCGCGCAAGTTAACGCGGTTGATACAAATGATGTACTGGTTCGCCAAGCGGATCTGGAAGCGGCAATCAACGACACTATTGCGAAAAAAGGTCTCGACCTGTTCGTACTTGTTGTAACCGACATCCTGAACAGCGATTCCGTAGCTCTTGCGCTGGGTGCCAAAGCTAACGCGGTGGAGCAAGCTTACAACGTATCGCTGGTAGACAACAAAGCGGTTCTCAAAGGCGTTGTGTCTCGTAAATCGCAAATTGTTCCGGTACTGACCGAAACTTTGAGCAAATAATAACAGCTCAGAGTTTCTGGTCACTGACCGAAACTTTGAGCAACTAATGCTATTATATAGAAGAAAGAGGT
This sequence comes from Paenibacillus glycanilyticus, assembly GCF_030161375.1. GTDB lineage: Bacteria > Bacillota > Bacilli > Paenibacillales > Paenibacillaceae > Pristimantibacillus > Pristimantibacillus glycanilyticus_B. The sequence continues at coordinate 432,008 of NZ_BSSQ01000014.1, read as the reverse complement.
TGTCCCCTTGGCGGGACAACCTCTTTTTAGTTCAACCACAACACCATCTTTTCCTCATCCCAATATTGTTCTCCGGCCTTCATGGCATTTCGTTCAACGCCGTAGACTTGGAATCCGCAGCTGGCGTACAGCGCTCTTGCCGAAGGATTATCCGTAATGACGGATAGCTGGATCTGCTCGAGGCCAGGCAGAAGGGAGGCTTTGCGGATCAGCTCCGTTACGAGCTGCTTGCCGATCCCTTGACCGCGCATCTCGGGCGCAACGTACATGGCGTAAAGATTGCCTTTATGCACGATTTTCGTTCGCTTCTCTCTAACGAAAGTAACCATGCCAACTAGCTTATCCGCTTGAAAAGCTCCAAGCGTGAACTTGTCTTCCTCCGGCCTGATCTGCTCCCGAATATCTTCAATCGGTCTGGCTGCTTGAAGCTCATACGTCGTAAGGTAAGCCTCAGGGGTGTCGAGCAAGGATTGCAGCCGCAGCTCATGGCAACGTTCCGCATCTTGTTCATTCAGAATTCTGATCTTCAAAGGTAACCCTCCCAATTGTGTTTCCTGACATATTCCATGAGCCATGCCTGCAGTCCTTCGCCGTAAATAAAAAAATGGCTGAGCGTTATGCCCAGCCATTTCGATGTTTCATTATATTAGCTCACTACACGACGTGCAGTAACGTATTTGCTAGCCCAATAAGAGCTGCTCATGTCGGATACGGTAACGCCTTGGCTTGTGGAGCTGTGAAGAATTTTTTTGGAGCCGGCATAGATCGCAACATGGCTGATGCTGATGCCGTTTGTACGGAAGAACACCAGGTCACCTGTGCTCAGTTCGGTTTTTGGAACCTTTTTGCCAACGGCTGCTTGCTCGCTTGCCGTACGCGGCAGGTTTACTTTGAGGCCGGCAAACATGAATTTCGTGAAGGAGGAGCAATCAAAAGCATATGTAATGCCAACTGGGGCACCGTATTGGTAAGGGACTCCTAAGTAGTTTTTGCCTTCGCTGATCAAAGCCAGCGTTTTAGCTGTTGCAGCATTTGCATGGTTTGTTGTTGTTCCAAGTGTAAAGGCCGAAGCGGCGATTGTTGCTAGAAGGCTAAGCGTCATTATTTTTTTGAATGCTTTAAGTTTTTTCATGGTTGTATGGTATCCTTTCGTTGATAAATTCATTCCGTTCGGAATTCCATTTTGTCTGGATTTACTATAACACAACCGAAACAACACAATTTTTTACAATTAGAGAAAAAGAGCTGGTTTTATTAAGGGTTTTCATCTTTATGAAAAAATAATGAGAATCTGTTAAGAAACGCTCTCATAAAAGCCTCCTCATATTGACGGGGGCCTTTAGGGTGAAATATAATTAGGTAGCCTATTATTAATAGTGGTAAAATAATTGGTGGCTTACATAAAATGAGGTGATGAAATGTTAGGCGGTGGAGAAGAGACCGCGGCGAGAAAACTAATTGAAGTGTTCATGCATTTTAACAAAGTGAACTGGAACCAGCAGCAAGTGGATCTGAAGCAGAAGCATAGCGAACTTCGGCTGCTTGTTGTCATTAAACGAATGGACATCATTGCTAAAGACGGGGTCAAAGTATCCGATTTAAGCAAGTTTCTGCGCGTAACGTCACCAACGGTAACACAGATGCTTAACCGGTTGGAAGAGATGGGCCTCATCGCGCGGAAAGAAGATCCAAAAGATAGAAGAGCGGTGCGGGTATCCTTAACAGAAGAAGGAGAGTTAACGGCCAAGAAAGCTTTGCAAGGATTTATGGACCGTATGAACGGACTTGCCGATTACTTGGGTGATGAGGATACCGAGCAGTTGATCCGCTTGCTTAAGAAGACAACTTCTTATTTCGAACAAATGAATCAGAGCGATTCGGGTGGAGATGATTAATTTATGTTGAAACTGTTCCGCTATTTGAAGCCTTTCCGGCTTCTGGTTGTTGGGGTATTGCTATTCGTCTTCTTGCAGACGTTATCCGATTTATATTTGCCGACCTTGATGGCGGATATTGTGGATAAAGGGGTCTCGGTAGGCGACAAATCTTATATTTGGAAAATCGGCGGCTACATGCTGCTTGTTGCGGCAGGTGGCGGTATATGCTCCGTGCTGGCCAGTTATTTCTCGTCCAAATCGGCAATGGGGTTTGGTCGTGACGTTCGTACGAAAGTATTCAAGCATGTTGAGAATTTCTCGCTGCAAGAGTTTGACAAGATCGGAACCGCTTCCTTGATCACCCGCACGACGAACGATATTACGCAAGTTCAGCAAGTGTTGATCATGATCTTGCGGATGATGATTACCGCGCCAATGATGTGTATCGGCGGTATCATTATGGCGATCTCCAAAGACGCCAAGCTGTCGCTTGTGTTTGTTGTCGTTATTCCGGTGCTGGCAGGCGCAATCTTCCTCGTTGTCCGCAAAGGGATTCCGCTCTTCAAAGCGATGCAAACGAAGATTGATAAGCTGAACCTGGTCCTTCGCGAAGGGTTGACGGGGATTCGCGTTATCCGCTCGTTTGACCGCATCAATCATGAAAACAAGAAATTTGATGCCGCTAACGCGGATCTGACGGATACGGCGGTACGCGTCAACAAAATTATGGCGGTATTGATGCCGCTAATGATGCTCATTATGAACATTTCTACTATTGTTATTATCGCAATCGGCGGAATCCGAATCGATCATGGCAATATGGAGATTGGTTCCCTGATGGCGTTTATCCAATACGGCATGCAGATTATGTTCTCGCTTCTCATGATGTCGATGATGCTTATTATGATTCCGCGCGCTCAGGCATCGGCTGTCCGTATTAATGAAGTGTTGGAAATGGTACCTACGTTGTCCGACAAAGCCGTAACGAAGAAAAACAACGGCAAAGAAGGAAATGTGGAATTCCGCGGAGTTACATTCAGCTATCCGGGTGCGGAGCAACCAGCATTGTCGGATATCTCGTTCAAGGCCGGACCTGGCGAGATAACAGCTATTATTGGCGGTACCGGAGCGGGTAAATCAACGCTTGTCAGCCTGATTCCGCGTTTCTACGATGTGGATGCCGGGCAGATCATCATTGACGGCGTAGACATTAAAGACATGTCGCAAGAGGATCTCCGCCACAAGATCGGATTTGTCCCTCAGAAGGCAGTTCTCTTCACGGGAACGGTAGCCGATAATATCCGTTATGGCAAAGAAGAAGCGTCTGACGAAGAAGTGAAGCATGCGGCCGCTATTGCCCAAGCTTCCGAATTTGTGGGCAAGATGGAGCAAGGCTATGATTCCATGATCGCGCAAGGCGGCAATAACGTGTCCGGCGGACAGAAGCAACGTTTGTCCATTGCGCGGGCGCTTGTTAGAAGGCCGGAAGTTTACGTGTTTGACGACAGCTTCTCGGCGCTGGACTTCAAGACGGACGCGAAGCTTCGTGCTGCCCTGAAGTCGGAAGTCGGCAATGCAACCGTGATGCTGGTTGCGCAGCGCGTAAGCACCGTTATGGATGCCGACCGGATTATCGTGCTGGATGAAGGAAGAATCGCTGGCATCGGCAATCATAAAGAGCTTATGCAAACTTGCGACGTCTACAAGGAAATTGTATCGTCGCAGCTGTCAGAGGAGGAGATTGCATGAGCCAGCCAAAAGGAAATGCCCGTCCCGGCGGACCTGGAGGACCGGGCGGTCCAGGCAGAGGTCCAGGCGGATTCGGGATGCCTGTTCAGAAGGCGAAGAACTTTAAAGGAACGTTGTTCCGCTTAATGGCTTATTTGAAGCCACATCAAACGAAGCTGTTGCTCGTTCTGTTAACTGCGATCCTCAGTACCGTGTTCAGCATCGTGAGTCCGAAAATCATGGGTCATGCCATGACAGATCTGGCAACAGGCTTTTACGGTAAGGCAAACGGCGGGCCGGGGATTGATTTTGATTCGATTAACCGGATTTTGCTGATTCTCGTTGTGCTGTACATCATCAGCTCCGTATTCAGCTACATTCAGCAATATTTGATGGCGGGCGTAGCCCAAAATACCGTTTATGATTTGCGCAAGCAGGTGAACGCGAAGTTCAACCGGCTGCCTCTGAAATATTTTGACTCGAAGTCTAATGGTGAAATTCTGAGCCGGGTCGTCAACGACGTGGACAATATCGCCAATACGCTGCAGCAAAGCTTAACCCAGCTGATTACATCGGTCATTACGCTGGTCGGTATTATCGTGATGATGCTTACGATTAGCCCGCTGATGACGCTTATTGTGTTCTTGACCATTCCAATCAGCTTGGCGGCTACCGCTGTTATTGCCAAACGTTCGCAAAGATATTTCGTGAAGCAGCAAGCGGAACTTGGCAAATTGAACGGTCACGTTGAAGAGATGTACACCGGTCACAAGATTGTTAAAGCTTTCGGCCGCGAACGCGAATCGATTGAGAAATTCGATAAGATGAATAATGAGTTGTACGATGCCGGCTGGCGCGCTCAATTCATCTCCGGCATTATTATGCCGATCATGAGCTTCATCGGAAATATCGGGTATGTCTTCGTCAGCATCGTGGGCGGTATCTTGGTAACGAGACGCGTGATTGAAGTCGGGGATATTCTTGCTTTCATTCAATACACAAGACAATTCACTTGGCCGATTACGCAGCTGGCTAATATCTCGAACGTCATTCAATCGACGATTGCTTCCGCAGAACGCGTCTTTGAATTGCTGGACGAGGAAGAAGAAGTGCCGGAAGCGAATCCGGCGAAAAACCTTACTCGTCCGAACGGTTCCGTTCAGTTTGATCATGTCAACTTCGGTTATACCGCTGAGAAAACGTTAATCGAGAACATGAACATTGACGTGAAGCCTGGACAGACCGTTGCGATCGTAGGTCCAACCGGTGCCGGTAAAACAACGCTCGTTAACCTGCTCATGCGCTTCTATGAGCTTAATGGCGGGAAAATTAAGATTGATGGCGTAGACATAACGGATTTGAAACGGAGCAATTTGCGCAGCATGTTCGGGATGGTTCTACAAGATACTTGGCTCTTCAACGGAACAATTCGCGATAATATCGCTTATGGGCGTGAAGGCGCGACGGAAGAGGATGTCGTGAATGCAGCGAAAGCGGCTCACGCCGATCATTTCATCCGGACGTTGCCGGACGGTTACGACACGATTCTGAACGAAGAAGCTTCAAATATATCGCAAGGGCAAAAACAATTGCTGACTATTGCCCGCGCCATCCTGGCGGATCCGTCCATTCTTATTCTGGATGAAGCGACTTCCAGCGTCGATACTCGGACTGAAGTCTTCATTCAGAAGGCGATGGGCCATCTGATGGAAGGCCGAACCAGCTTCGTCATCGCCCACCGTCTGTCGACGATCCGCGACGCCGACCTCATTCTCGTCATGAACCAAGGCTCGATTATCGAGCAGGGCACGCATGAAGAGTTGCTGGAGCAGGGCGGTTTCTATGCGGATTTGTATAATAGCCAGTTTACGGGGAAAGCGATTGAGGCTGTTTAGGGCGTTGTGGTAGAGCAGGGACTACGGATTTGTATCTCCTTCCGGCCGCGGTTATCATTCTGAATATTGAACTTGTTAAACTAATGATTATTCAGAATGATAAAGGCGAACGTTACACTCCTCCAGCAGATACAAACCCTCCATCCCATTTACCACAAATGCCATAGCAAAGCCTCCTCCCCTTAATGGCTATTGGGGGGAGAGGGCGTGGGAAGAGAAAGCGTGATTTGCGCTTTCTCTTTTTTTTGGATTTTTGATCTTTTACTATTGAGCTAGCGGGCAGGATAACTAAATTGGACTAACGAATAAGTTTCAGAAACATGGAGAGGAAGAAGTAAATGTCCCCTTACTTACCAGATTACGATAAGTTATACGAATGTTCTGATGTACACTCAACAAGACCTTTTAAGGCAGGTATTAAAGCCGATTTTGAATATTCCTGCGCCTTGTTACGTGGTGCTATAAAGCCTTCTGAAATTATTGAAGTTAGACATATGAGGGGTACATACACACCGGCGCTTGCCATACATACCGGTTTTTCCTTATTGCTACACGATTCGATTATTGAAGCGTTCATCGAAAACCAGATTACTGGCTGGGAAACGTTCAGAATAACCTTCTACGGAAAAAATGATGAAATCATTCCTAATTATTCTGGAGTTTCCATTACAGGCAGATGCAATCCACTCGATTACTCCCGCAGTGAAATTGTGTACAAGGAATATCCTGGGGGGCATTTCCCTAGATTTAAAGGTAGCTATTTTAAGGATGATATTTGGGATGGGACGGATTTGTTCATGGAAAACCCTGATAAAAGAGGGTATACCCTGAATCAGTATGTTTCAGAACGGGTAAAGAATATTTTTGACAACAATAAAATTAAAAATTTGGAATTCATGAATCTGACAGAGACCGAGATTGATGTAATGATGATTGCAATAGAAAGAAGACCGGAACACTTGAGATAATATCTGTACAAGAGGCAAACTTATGCTAACGGCGAACTTTAGCTTAACAATACGACTGCAGTCGGCGCGTTACCTCCGGTTGCTTAAAGGGCAGAAGATTATGGAGTTAGTGGTTTAATGTATAATGGCTTTAATATGGTAATATTCAAATTAGGTAGGATTTTCATAAGTTGGTGAGGCGAAACATGGAGGATATCAAAGAGCTTGTCAGGAGTTTATTATCAGAACTAGACCTGAATACTTTAACATCAGTGGCCATTATCGAACATATCGCAAGTAATATGTATGAAAGAGATTATACGAAGCTCCGTGAGAAAGAAGTTTTTATTCAACTTCCAATTGTATTGCAAGATATATTATTGATTTTGGACTTTGATATCGAACTCCAAATGAACGGAATAATCGGTTTTATAGAGAATTCAACAGGTAACTATTTTGAAGAAACGATTCAGACATTGTTCCGTATTGGTGCAACCGACGACTTTGAAATAATAAATAATATTAAACGCTTATTAATTTCAAATGGAATTACCCCAATTAGATTAAGAGAGAATGTAAACGAGTCATCGTTATATCAGGTTACGTATTCTTCAGATATTCATGGTGATGATTTAGCCGAAGTATTAAATGAAATAAGCTCTCAAGCTGATTACCTATACCTTTACCGAGACAACGACAATATATTTGATAATTTATTTCATTATTTGGATGTGAACAAAGTTGGTTTAATTCGTTACTTAGGTCAATAGTTCAACTATACGGAGAACGTTAGTCCAGCAATTCAGGGAGCAATTGGTCTTTGATATTTGTAGGTGTTTTATGCTCACTATCCATAATTTTTTTATGCGCTGTTTTGTAGAGCCGAGAGCCACAGAAACGAAGAAGTGTTTTTAATAAAAAAGTTAAGCTAAAGAGGTAAGATATCTCAATATAACACGACGGCAGCTGGCTTGATGGTCAGCTGCCGTTTTCTATGAAGTAACGGGCTGGATAGCGCAACTTTAGTTACCATATTTCGTCATATAAATACCAAACAATTACGCTGAAAAAGGTGATGAGGATGAACTTGCTACGTACTTTTCAAATGCTAATAGTTATGATTGTGTCCGTTACAATTATTGCGGGCTGCCAAGGAGGAAGCAAAAAGGATACTTTTCCTGAAGTCAGTGATAAGTTGTCCGAAAGTATAAAACAAATGGATAAACACCCTGGCATACTTTTAACTGGCTTTGCTGCCGACCCCAAAGAGAAATTATATAAAGTTGGAATTGAATACGACCCGAGTCAAATAAGCAGTGAACAATTGAAACAAATTGTTATTGATTATCTCAGCCATGCTGCTTCAAACTTATCGACTCCTAGCAGTTGGGAAGAGATGCTTAAACCATTTCACTTGCGCATTGAAAAATTAGGTGATGCTAAGAAAACACCAGTGATAGCTGAAAAAGACATCGGCTCAACAGAAATAAAATGGTTATTTGAATAAAATACATGTGTCTACTGATTAAGCTAACTGGAGACGGTAGCTGAAATACAACCAAAATACAGGAGACTGGCTATGAACTTCTTGAAGCGTTATATATGGGTAGAAGCTGAGATATGGCCTGTAGGCTCATGGGATTGTAAGGATAATAATTCAGATGTTATTGTTGTTTTTCCTGATCGATCTAAATGGATGGCCAGTTTTTTTACTTACCAGAATATCGATACGTTGAGACAAAAGAATATACAAACCGGTGAATGCATGAACGGCGCATATTTTTGGTCCAGCAACATGGTGTTGATTGATATTATAAGCAGGGAAAGAATTGAGCAATTAATCGACCATTTAATCGAACACGATCATTTTCAATCGGTCTTTAATCGCTACCCTGATGTAGATGTTGAGGAAGACGAGAACTATCCAGATGGATTTTTTATATCCGAAGAATCGTTGAGCTAACTATAACGGGAGGAGTTACTGCTGCTTATTAAATTAATTAACGTTTATTTTCCGGGAAATTATTCTTAAATTTTGGGGAGAGATCATTATAAAATATAAAATAATATTAGTAATGGCAGTTCTGCTGTTCGCTTATATCTTGGCATGTTTGTTAGTTGATCTTAACGCTAGTAAAATTGTTATGGATGCTTCAGGACGTTCTTATATTCTTGGAAATCATTTCTTCTACAATGAATATATTTTCAGTGGAAGTAATACCGCGTTTAATATCAAACATGATAGAATTTTCTTGCTTTGTACAAGTGTTATTTACTTGGTTTTTAACCTGATGAAAAAATTCAAGGGTACGCGTCGTTGACAATGGCAATTAAATCGCGAAATACATCGACTCAAAATTCAACAGTGAGGGGAATCGAGCTGATCGATGAAAAGCTTAAAGTTACATGAAAATGTATTTCCAGGGTGTAAATATGGATTTTTTCATAGGAATCGTTCCACCTGAAGATTATAAAGAACAAATTTCGGTATTTAGAAATAAATGGTCCAATACATTTCGAAATCGATGGGATGATAATGGCTTTAGGGAACCTGTGGAGCCCCATATTACGATTAAAGCCAAAAGTGGACTTACGGAAGATATGAATTGGCTTGAAAAAGTAAGAGAAGCTTGTTCATCATTTCCAATCTTCCAGTTAACTTTGTCAGAACCAGCAACATTCGGAACAGCGGTTACTTTCCTTAGCGTTGAATCGAATGAAATATATGATCTGCATAAGAACTTGGTAGATGCGGTTTCCCCACCACCCGAGCTTATTGAAAGGCATATAGAGTTGGATCACTTCATTCCGCATTTGACTTTGGGTCAAACAAAATGGGGCATGAATGAAGCAGAAATTATAGAAATGAAATTGGCTGCGAAAGAAGCATTATCTCCTTACCCAAGCTTCGATGTAACATTCGTGCGGGTATTTAATATCAAAACAAACGCACCTGTTGAAGATATTAAACTTGGCAAGTTGTTCTAATTTAGATCATTAAAGAGAGATAATTGTTCAGTCATCCAGAGAGCAGTTGCTACAGCGGTAGCTGCCTTTTTATTGGGCTAAAGGACAAAACTTGGAAACTACCGAGCTAAGTTTGGAGGAGATCATTTGGATGAACTTTCTAAATGGATGGAAGATATTAAAAGGAACCTTTTAAGCACAAATGCGGATAAAAAAATAATCAATTTTTATGAAACTGACAAGCCATATGGTTGTTTTTCGAATTTTTCAAAACACCAAATTACGTTACAGAACAAAGAATGGCCAACAACGGAACACTATTTTCAAGCTCAAAAATTTGTAGGTACCATTCATGAAGATGAAATACGTTTAGCGAGTACTCCAATGGATGCTGCACGGCTAGGAAGAGATAGAAATAAACCACTCCGCAAAGATTGGGAAGAGTGTAAAGTTAGCATTATGCGGGAAGCACTTCTTGCTAAAATAGAACAACATCCAAATGTAAAATCTATTCTTTTATCTACTGGTGATTGTGTCATTTTTGAACATACAATTAATGATTCATTCTGGGGAGATGGCGGTAACGGGCAAGGGGAAAATAGGTTAGGTAGTTTGTTAATGAACATTAGAGATAGTATGGAAGATTATGAGCCTGAGTTCTTACTTCCTCAATGGATAGTCTTTCCAGACATTCATCCCTTTAGCATTGGATGGAGAATGGGTATAGGTGAAGAATATTTATCTTATTTATGGGAGTGGAGAAAGAAACAAACTCCCGAAGCTTTAAAAGAATATGATGATTACTTTACACTACCTGACGCTTGGGTTGAAGCTAATCAAATAAGAGAAAAAATGAGAAATAAAACGGATGAAGAATAATATTTTAGGAGGATAAAAATGATAGAACAAATTACGGTTATGGCAAACGCCGCCTATCCCTTGGAAGGAATTTTAACGTTGCCTGATTCTCATACTGAAAAAGTCCCAGCAGTTGTATTGGTACATGGTTCAGGCGCTTTGGATAAAGATGAAACCATTGGCGCAAACAAGGTTTTTCGAGATCTTGCGGATGGACTTGCAAGGTTAGGGATTGCATCAATTCGTTATGACAAGCGCACCTTTGCTTATGGCAAGGAGATGCTTCAAGAACTCGACGGCAAACTTTCGGTCAAAGAAGAGGTCATAGAGGACGCCTGTGCGGCTATCAATTTGCTGAAAAACGATCCCCGCGTAGATGCAACCCGCATTTTCATTATTGGACACAGTTTAGGCGGGATGCTTGCTCCCAGAATTGATGAGGAAGGCGGGGATGTGGCAGGATTAATCATCTTGGCTGGCACACCGCGAACGCTTGAAGAAGTTATCCTCAACCAAAATGAAGATGCAATCAAACAGCTTGATGCATCCCAGCAAGAGATCGCCTTAATGCAGGTAAAAGATTTGCAAAACAAGTTCGATGCTATAACTGGAATGACGGTCGAGAAGGCGCAGCAGACTGTTTTGTTTGGTTCTGTTTACGCTTGGTATTTTAAAGAAATGAATCAACATCCTCTTAAGGATTATGTATCAACTAAGAAAAAACCGATTTTTATCGCACAGGGCGATAAGGATGTACAGGTTTCGGTTGAAAAAGATTTCAATCGATACCGGGAGTTGTTAAAAGACTATCCCGATGTCACATTCAAGCTTTATCCCGGTTTGAACCATTTGTTTATGAAAGCCGCGTTTGGCACGTTGAAAGACATTTGGAATGAATATAACATCCCACAAGACGTGGACGGGTCTGTGTTAGAGGATATCGCAGAATGGATATTGTCTAAATAAGAATCGTTAAGTTTGCGTGATAACACTAACAACTTAAGGCGTAGAACAACTGGTGATCTCATTCTCGGGAACGACCTTCCATTTTGTCGTATAGCGATTCTGGATAGCAAAATGCTCGCATGGGTAAAATATCCAAATCGAAACTTAAGCTTTTGGAATTAAAGGAGAAGGCGAGATTGAGAAAAGTTCTAATAAGTATGTACGTCTTATGGTTTGTCTTTGGAATACAAATTGGTTATGCCTATCCTCAACTGGAGTCAGCGGAACACGTGATACAAATAGTGCAATTTTCCTCGACCTATATTAAAGAGCTGGACTCAGATCATGATCGTGTAAGGGTACATACAGCTGAATTATTAGCTCCTGACACCAAGTTCTCTCATAATCTTGTGTTGAAAATTGATGGAAACATTGTTCTGGAAGGGATCTTTTGGAATAGCAAGATAATGATCGGAGATGTAGAAGATGACAGCCGGCCTGAAGTTTTCTTATATGAATATTCAGTCGGAAGCGCGGGTGCTATGGGACTTTCCGTCTTCAGTAGGGTAGAGAATCAGTGGACGCGTATTTTCGGCGATCCGGTGAAATCCATATTTGCTGATGATGATGATGATGATCGGTTCTCTAGCAAATATTTAGGGAATAGTCGAATTGGATTTTCCGATAATGTAACGAATTTAACTGGTGAGCTAGACATGTCGGAATCACATTTTACCCAAGAACAACTGAAGGATATGGTATTTCAGACGGATCCCATCTCAGAATACATCGTTCATTACGAAAACATCGGTTGCCAGATTGATGCTGTACGCTGGGTATTTGCATTTTCGCACCCGAATGGGGTGCTTACCGTTCACGATATGTATAGGTTTGATTACCCGGAAAAAGTGTTTAAGTTATATGAAACCAAAATCCAGAACAATGATGTCACCTTGGCTAAGATGAACTATGATTAAAAAACCGCCCACCTAGGCGGTTTTCTTATGTCAAAATTATAAAAATTTCTCTACTTCAATCTCATCGCGTATTGGGATGTTGTCATTGCCTATTAAGGGGATGGAAGGCTTGAGCTGTTGTCTGGCTTCATCGACGGCGCCTGGATAAACGGCTTTTAGGCGATACCCTTGCTTCTGATAAAATCTCATGGCATTCATATTATCATTGGTTGTGATCAGCCATAATCGCTGTACGCCAAGTTGCGAGACGATTTGCTCCACCGCTTCGATCAGTTTGCTCCCGATTCCTGCTCCCCGCATGGTTGCATGAAGACTAGTCAGTTCGCATTCTTGCCCGCTTATTCGATAAGTGGCTGCTCCGGCCCGGTGTCCGTCTAACCAGGCGATGACGCCTTCGGCATGTTGAACACGATGTTGTTGACCTTTCGAGACGACGTAGTCGTCTCCCATTTCCTTAATCCATAACTGCCTTAGCCATTCTTTATCTTCGTTAGTCGTCGAAGCTAGAACCTGAATGTTGTTCACGTTCGCCATTTCGAACACCGTCCCAGTGTGCAATTTGACCTTGAGTTCTCACATTCCAATCCTTGATATTGTATTCAAACGGGGAGTCTTTTAGGGCGGCAACCATTAATTAGCGGCTGCTGTTTTTTAATTTAAAGGATAGTTCGGTCTAAGCTTGGGTAAAATATCCAAAATAGATTGGACGAAACAAAAGGAAGAAAATATAAATTGAACCAAGGCAATAAACCGATTATTTGATTAATGATGGAGGAGCTTATTTTGAAACGATTGTATTTACTCTGCTTGATTGCTGCTGTTATTGGATTATTAATGGGATGCAGCAAATTAGCGGATAAAGGTGACTATGTGGTGAAGAAAACAATCTCAAGCAACACGCCGGAGATATATGTCGTACATGAGATCACCGCAAAAGACGCGAAGACGAAGTCCCTGTCTTATTTTCTGACAAACGAAGACCATGACGATGTGATGATCTATCACGTTAATGATAGGCAGCTGTATAATGACCTGCAAGTTGGGGAGCGAGTAACGGTAAGAGCTTTTGGATATACGATGTTATCGTATCCGCCTCAAGCGGTCGCAGACGAGATTATTAGATATCCCAAATGAGTTCTGAGGTGATCGGTTGGAACGGAGGTACCCCTGGATTCAAATTACTTTGCTGGCCGGCTTCATGTTCACAGGACTGTATGTGATAACTTTTATGTTTGCCTCGGCGAGTTATGGCCTATTCTCATCGGAGCCTGCGGACCAGTCACGCGAGGTATCCTGGATATATTATGGTGTGCTGTTTGCTATGCTGCCTTACTTTCCAATGGGGTTCTTGCTGTACGGCTATGTGAGAAGAAGAAGTCTTCTTCTTACTATACATGCGGTCGGAGTCGGGTTTCTGATAGAGAAAGTTGTCTTCGTTTATTTAGGGACTTTATTAGGCACGGGATATCCATGGTATGGGCGAGGTTTTCCTTCCAGCGGACATGCTCTATTATGCGAAGAGCTGCCTATGTTCTGCGGAAGTGATTACATTCGGAGTTACCAGCTTTGGGGAACGATGCTCGCCTTCGTTGCTTTCTATGCGGGTACATGGGTAGTCCGTCAAACCGTTTTTAGAGTTCAACATCCAACACGACAGCAGCCGTAATAACGGTTGCTTTTTTAATTCCTTAAACATAGAAACATTCCAGACATTGGAAGCGTATAAGTGGTTGTTATTTATTGTGACAAGGAGTGTGGCTATGCCGAGAACGATTAATTTATTTATTGGCTTTATAGTTGGCGTCATTCTAATGATACTTCCTCAGCCTCATATTTTTATTATCAGTGATGTATTAGATGCAATAACCGGAGGAGACATCATTGACACTCCTCTTCATAAAATCGTGGGAACGATAGGGTTTGTCCTTGTTTGTGTATTTGGATATAAACTCGTTACTTCTATTCTCAAGGAGAATTAAACCTTTGGAGGACATATATACTGCTTGTTCGGTTGTATAACCGTATACTTTAATTACTTATTATAATCAGATTAACCTTGTTTGTGGCTGGCTTGCGTTTGTCTACGAAACGGAGGAATTAAGTCTAAATGTTCAAATGGTTTGAACTCATCCTTGCATTCATCATCTCAGCTATTGCTCCATTGGTGCTCCTCGTCATTATCAATAAATCCGAATCTTCAACAGTGATCGAATCAGATGGTTCAGTGTCCATGACCGCGCAATGGGTAAGTTTTACGTTCACCTCTTATTTGTTTACGGTATTATATATTTTTGTCTTATATCTATTGCTAAGCGCAACAATTAAATGGTTGAGAAGAAAAATATTTAAGTAGGTGGGATCATTCGCATTAAGAAGAAGAGATACGTGATAGCTGCGGTACTTGGTATCTATTTCGTGATGGTTCTAACCAGGCCTACTGACGACGATTACCGTACATACTTATACAAGGAACACGGGGTTTGCTTCAACATTCATGAGAAATGTATCCAAGCGCAGTCAGAGCATATGCTGACTCTTCCCATATATATGACCGCTGAAACCCAGATTTCTGAAGAGCAGGAGATCCGAGTCTTCGGCATTTTTAATCATTTCTTTATTAGGAAAAATAGTATAAAATCGTAAAGCTAACTACGACAACAGCATGCGGAGGACAACATGAAAGTTATAAAAGGCTTTGGTTTTGCGCTATTCTATACGCTAATATTCCTGGTTTATTGGCAACAAATCAGCACCTGGTTAATCGTTTATTTGATCCCTATGTTTCATCTTACTCATCTGAATGGAATTGGAATGATCGAGCTGGCGGGAGCGGTCCTATCCTTATTATTTTGTTTCCTAGTCCGCTACTTAAGAAAGAAGTCGCCAATCCTGTTTAAGCTTTTATTCATTCTTCATATCATTATGGTTCTACATACCGTTCATATCTTTGCCAACATGGATAAACCGATCAAGGTACCGGCAGAAGTATATGAAGAGTCCAACTAAATTATCGAGGAATTAATGGGGGAACTATGAAAAACATCCGCAACTCAGTCAAAGCAATCATTATTCAGAACGATCAAATCCTTCTTACGAAAAATAAGGATGACGAAGGGTTCTTCTATTTATGCCCCGGCGGCGGGCAAGAGCATGGTGAAAACTTAGCGGATGCGGTTCATAGGGAGTGCCTGGAGGAGATCGGGGAAAAGGTAGAAGTCGGCGATCTTGTGTATGTTCGAGAATTAATGGAGAAAGATCACGATGGCATGGATGTGAGTTTCCATCAAGTCGAGTTTTATTTCAGCTGTACGCTTGTATCGGATAGCCCAACGTTTGAGCATGTGAGCTTACCGGATGATCATCAAGTCGGTGTCGAATGGATTGACATCAAGTTGCTTGATGAGATTCGAATTTACCCGGCTGAACTCGGCAAGCGAGTGAAACACAAGAACGTGGAAAGCAGATATTTGGGGGATGTAAAGTAATAGAGGAGGGGTATGGATGCGAATTGAAGAAAATCAAATTTCCAAGCTATTTAGCCGTTTGACTGGAGAGGAACAAGATGCATTGATTCGCCAACTCCGTACTATTGTTCACTCTGGACTCTCGTTGGCACCGGAAGCTTTGGCTGCTATACCAATGGAACAGCTACTAGATATTCGGGATATTATCCAAGGATACGTATTAACGAAGAACAATGTCCCAAACATCATACAGGATTACAATGCACTTGATACCAGCAAGCTGCATAGAAAAATCGCATTTGGACGATTACAGGAGCCGCCCTATGATGCGAATTAAAGCGGTTCTATTCGATCTTGACGGTACGTTATTGGACCGAGATTCCTCATTGGCACTGTTTATTGCAGACCAATACGAGCGTTTTCCGGAGCTTCAGGCTGTTGACAAAGAGATATGGGCGAAGCGCTTTATCGAACTCGACCAGCATGGCTATGTATGGAAAGACAAAGTGTATCAGCAGCTGTTAGAGGAACATCAGATTGAGCACATCAGCTGGAATGAACTGCTGGAAGATTATTTACGTGTCTTTCAAAAATTTTGCGTCGGTTATCCCAATCTACATAGCACATTGTCATCGCTCAAAAACCACGGAATCAAAATAGCACTCATCTCTAATGGCTACGGCCAATTTCAACATGATAATTTCCAAGCATTAAACATTAGTCAATTTTTCGACGAGGTATTAATCTCGGAATGGGAAGGCTTGCGAAAGCCGGATCCGGCAATTTTCCACCGCGCATTGGCTAAGCTAGGCGTGACTGCGGAAGAAGCCGTATTTGTCGGCGACCATCCTGACGCCGATGTTCGAGCAAGCCAAGCCGTGGGAATGAAAGCTTTGTGGAAACAAAACCATGCTTCCTCCACCGATGTGCAAGCTGATGCAATCATTCAGGATCTTGAGGAAGTTGTTTCTTATGTGTGGTCTGTATCAGCGGAGGCTTAAGGCCAGTATCTTTCTTTTTTCAAAGCGCAGTCCGATCCGCCGCAATTTGTAGATGGTCGAAAGATTTAGCTAGTAAACGTTCCATTAACGAGAACCTCCAGTTCTATTAAATTAACAGGCTGCCGTTTATAGTTCGGCGGCTTGTTTGCTGAAGTAAAGGGCAATTAAGCAGAATATCTCTAAGAGAAGATAGGGGAGCTATGTGGAAGACGGATGGTTTTGTCCAGCGGTAAAAAAGGTTATAGCTCATGGCTTATGTTGGGAATATTTCTTTGCTGGGCGTGGCGGTCCCACAGATACTGCAGACGAATTGCGAGAATGGATTAAACGAACCGGTGCTTTCAAAGATTTAGATGAGTTCCAAGCGGTTTGCGAAACATGCAAATACAAACAATTAGTTGAGTAACTTATTCAATATTCACGCCCAATATAAACAATAATTGGTATAATAAGGTGGTCTGTAGAACTCAAGGAGGGGACGATGTAATGAGTATTGTAAAAGAGATTAACTGTATTTATATCCCTACAACCGACACAGAAGAATCAGCAAAATGGTACATGAATAATTTGGGTTTGGAGTTAATGAGACCCGTTGATGAGAATCAGGCTCAACTTCGTATCCCTTCGGGTCAAGCCTTTTTTTTGATTAAGACTCCAACGAGAACGACCCTTAACTATATACAAAACGAAGGAATAGAACAAAGTGCACTTACCTTGGAAGTCAATGATTTTCACGGACTCTACAGTCGAATGAAAAACAGCGGAGTTAAAATTTCAGAGGATTCAGACAATGAGGGCTGTGGTCTTAATTTTAATGCCTATGACCCTGATGGTAATAAACTCGATATTTGGAGTGGTTGGCCCAAGTGATTTGTCATTGCGGGAGACGATAGTTGAATGGAGACACAACGGCAGCCGACCACACGATCGGGTGCTGTTTCCCATTGAAGTAACGGGCAGTTTAGTTCAAATTACGCATAGCATTCTCAATCATGAAAATGTAATATTTTGATGGTCATACCACTAAAAGATACAATGTAAACTGGTAGCCATGTCGCACTTCTTATCTTTTCCTTAAAGGAAACGAAGGAGGAGGAGGAACTTTAATGAGAAAGAGTTTCTTTATCTTTTTGATTTTTCTTTTTCTTGTAGCCTGTTCTCAGGAGCATAAATCGAATGAGCAATCTGGCACTGTGGACGGCATTTTAACCCACGTTTACAACAATCAAAAGTACAAATTTACAAAAGAGACTGTAAACAAATCTGATATAGGCAATGAGATTGGTAATCTTGATAATGGAAATGGACCCGAAGCTTTTGAAATAAAGGGTTTTAGTCCAAAAAAGGCATTTGCCGTTGAGGATGGTAATGGGGGATATCTTAAAATGGTGCCGATTACCACCCCTGATGATTAATTCAGGCTGCCCTTTTCGGTGGTCTGTTCCGCTAACGGGAGACTATAGTTGAACAATCAGAGGCAGTTCGCCGCGGCAGGCAGCTGCTTCTTTTTTTGATGGACGGGCAAATTAACGGAACAGAGATTGAAACTTTTTACTTTTGAAAAACGTACAAAAATGTAAGAATTTTCAGGGAAAGGTGAGACAGTGAGTAAGGAATTTGATGAATTACAGAAGGAGATTTCAAGACAACTAGAATATGTTTATGCCTCTTTACCAGAAGTAATAGAAGAAGAAAAGTAAGACTAAATAGTTAAAAATCATGACATGGCTATCGCTGTAAGTGCTATTCAATCCAGTACACTTGTTCTTTTAAGAGTCATGTTTCAATACGATAAATCAATCAATAACCGCATTGTAATATTAGAAAAGCAAATAAACAAAGTTAGACAGAAAATAATTGAATTAGCAGACACATAAGAAAAGGTGACACATATGAAAAAGTACAATATTATTCGTCCGATCATGCTGATTGTAGTTGCACTCCTAACGAAAAGCTTGGTTACCAATCTTTGCATGTTGCTGGGAATGGAATCCGAGTTAGCCAAAAACATGGGTTTCGGTGCGATGGTAATCGCCGCGCTCGTGATCTTTTCCAGAAACCGAAGAAGTCTGAAATAGGATTTGCACCGTGCGATTGGCATTATACTCATAAACTCGTAATGTATATGGGTATTATTGTTAATTAAGGGGGATGAGTCAGTAGGCATGAAAGATAAGTGGGATAGCCCACTCTTTCGTATTATCTTGAATAGTTTGTAGAGTTAATTTGATTCTCATCAGTTACTCAAAAGGCAATTTTTATTCTAAACCAACGCTAAATACCTTTATTCGTTCGATAAACTCTAATTGGTAACTATAGTTTAGGATTGCTTCGAGGCAATCCTATTTTGTGTATTCAAGTAACAGGCAGATTAGCGCAATTATCATTAGTGAGGTGGCCAACCGCAGGCAGATATGCATAACAATCGAAAATCATTTATTCCTTTGAATCAATGAAATAATTGACAAGAATCCGTTTGTTTTAAAGATGGCGCTCCTTTACGATGGTGTAAAGCGAGCGTAGTATGTCATCAACAGCTAGCGCTCCCAGTTTTCAGTGTTTTACTGTCGTTTATAAGAAAAAGTGGAAGGGGGAATTTTATGACGACTTTCGTTTTCGTTGCGGGGGGATGGCACGGTGGATGGTACTTTCAAGAGCTTGCTTCAGCACTACATCAACAGAACCATAATGCATTTCCATTGACACTCACTGGTGTTGGTGACAGGGCACATCTACTGGCGGCATCAACGAACTTAGATACACATATTGAAGATGTAATTAACTTCCTCAAAACTGAACGACTTACCGATGTTGTGTTATGTGGTCATAGTTATGGCGGAATGGTTATTACCGGAGTTGCCGATCGCTTTCCAGAATGTCTTTCTAGCTTAGTGTATATCGATGCCTATGTTCCGAAAGATGGGGATTCTTGCTGGAGTCTGGCGAATGAAACGTATAGACAAAGATTTATTGAAGGAGCTAGTAAAAACGGATATGCTGTAGAACCACGGCCTGGAGCTGATATCAGGACAACAGCGCACCCGCTTGCCTCATTTATGCAAAAGATTCGCCTCAATCATTGGTTAGACGAAAGGATACGTAAACATTACATCTACCTTTCTGGGTGGAAGGACACGCCGTTTACTGCTACGTACGAACAATTGCTTTCGGACCCAGCGTGGAGTGTATATGCATTGCCTAGTCGTCACGACATTATGTCAGATGCACCAGACAAACTTTTTGAGATTCTGCTTACAATCTAATTGATGCCATAGGCGGCAAGTCTATTAGAGGTGATAAGAAAATGTGGTAGTATATTGAATCGGATTACTACATGACGCTAATTAATAGAAGATGATCTCGTCCAACATGATGAGGGCTGCCAACTTGGCGGCTCTTTGTTACGCTATCGGGCAATATAATCGGAATCATAAGAATGCTGGTGTTCCCCGATAAAATCATTTCTGCAATTTTTGGAGGTGTATTTCATGCAGAAGGCAATCGTCGTTCATTATTTTAACGAAAAAAAGAATAACTTAGCTGAGCTAAATCAACTATTGCAAGATGGATGGAAAGTTGTAAGCCAGAATCCTATGTCTGGTTGTGATTCTGGTGGTACAGTTTATTCACTTGTTATACTTGAGAAAAATTAGTAAATAAGGATTCATTGAAGTAACGGAAAACTATAGCGTAACCACACGACAAAGCGGTCAGCATTTATGTTCGGCTGTTTTTTGTTGAACAAAGGGGAGGATAGTTGAATGATTTCGGAGCTTTTGTAATGGCGTGAATTTAAATATTTTGTGAATATCATATAATTTGAAACAACTGAGTTCATGAGAGTAAAGAAGTTTGTAGATGAATACAAGCAGTTTTACAGTCGGGTGGGGTACACTTGCATTAATTAATGCAGGGCTAGCACAAGGGAAAAACAGGAGTGGTATGAATTGGTTTCTTCTGTCATTATTGATGGGACCAGTAGCCACTTTTTTAATAGTTGTACTAGATAAGAAGTTCGATGATTAGTCGGATATAACTTATGAAGAAATTTAGTACAATCAAAAAGCTGCAGCGGCTCAGAGGATCTACTGCTGCTATTATTGAAGTAAAGGTTAGAACACTTCCAATATCTGTATAATTATTTTGAAGTGCTAGAAGAATTTTCATATGGGGATGGAGATAAAAATGAGTTTTAATGAGTCATTTCAAGAGTTTCCCATTATCGAAACAGAACGTTTAATATTGCGCGAACTTCAGTCCGAGGATGCAGAAGATTACTTTAGTTATTTCTCTAACAAAGAAGTAACCATGTATTGGGGATATGATTGTCCAAAAGATGTAAAAACAGTTGCAAGCACCTTTGTACGCTTTAGTAATGCGTTTAAGAGAAAAGATATGATTGTCTGGGGGATATCTGAGAAGGGAACTGATAAGATTATCGGTACGTGTATATTAGGTAACTTTGTAAGAGGGTCAATGGCAAATATCAGTTATAACCTATCGCGTGAACAATGGAAAAGAGGCTTCATGTTAGAGGCAATAGGCGCCATAATACCTTTTGGGTTTAATAATTTAGGTTTGCATCGTATTCAAGCATTGGTAATGCCCGAAAATAATGCGTCAATAAGTTTATTGGAAAAATGTAATTTTAAGAATGAAGGTCTGTTAAGGGCATACTCTTTTGGCACTTTATTCACCGATACCCTCATATATTCACTCCTAGTTGAGGAGCTCAATTAGATAATAGTTTGTTAACCAAACTGAGAACTATAGCTCAACAACACGACAGCAGCCTGCTTATAATGATCGACGGCTTGTTGGATCGAAGGATCCTCTGCGCTGGCGTATATCCCTTATATCACGGAACGATGAAGAGTTAGCGCACACAAGGAAACTGCCTGTTGTCTTTAGAATAATGACGATAGGCAGTTCTTGTATTTAAACGACTAGTCCAGCTTGATCCCAAAGTGCTGGTGTAACGCTTCCTTGTATGCTTCGTCCGATTGAGGCGTGAACACGTTGACCCCATCTTGGGTAAACAGGCGGAATTCCTTCCCGGCCACCGTGTTCCGGCCTCCCCTGGTGCGGATGGCAACCATCTCTGCCTTCGTAAAGATCGAGTCCGGCGCATGCTCGCACCAATAGCTGGCCATGATGTAATCCTTCGGCAGCTGCGGCTCTTCCGTGAAAGAATAGAGCCGGCACCATTCTCCATGCTTCAGTTCGCACAGCATCCAGCCGTAGTAAGGGTCCTTGTCCAAACGGTAAGTTTCATCGCCCTGCCGGTGCGGAAGCCCCTCGACCATGGCGACTGGCCGACGGGGAACGATGCCGCCGACGCCAACGTCACATAAATAGGTTTGGTCCCCAGCTTCAACCTTCAGCACTTGATGGCGGCGTTTCGGAGGAGGTGACGGCTCGTCGCGCCAAAAGCGGGCGAATAGATCGGTTACAGGGTATCCCAGCTCGCGCAGCAACCATCCGAATAGCGCGTTCAATTCGAAGCAATAACCTCCGCGCCGCCTCACGACAATTTTATCGAATAGGTGATCAATCTCAAGCGAGATCGGCATTCCGCGCACAATGTCCAAATTCTCATAAGGCACCGCGTGAAGATGGCAGTCCTGCAGATCTGCGAGCGCTTGAGCGCTTCTGTCCAGCGGTCCGTCATAGCCGATTCGATCTAAATAGAGCTGAACCTTGCTTTTCACGTCCATATTTCCGTTCTCCTCCCTTAAGACTAGTTTAGATCTAGTTTAACTCAAGCTTGTGAGGGGTGACAGTGAAATGAATGAAAGTTCTCTTGAATTTTTTATTATGCGGAGAGACTGCAGATTAAAATTTAAAAAAATCGTATGGTCAGCTTTGCGCTAACGGGAGGATACCGTATTACACCTCAATACATGTTAAAAACCTAGCCCAATTGACTATGACATTAATGTCATGGTTTACAATGCTGATATCGAACGCAAAGGATGGTGAATCAAATGGAGCATAAAACTCATGTATTTCTGGGTATATCTGGAAGTTTACGTAAGAAGTCGTCCAATACTTGGTTACTCTCGACCATCGAGGGAATGATGCCAGCCGGTACAGAGTTTCGTATATATCAAGGGCTTGCGAGTTTACCACATTTCAATCCAGACTTAGATGGAGATGAAGCTGAATCGCATGAGGCGGTGCATGTATGGCGGGAGGAGTTGCGAGAAGCGGATGCGATTGTGATCTGTACTCCAGAATATGCGCGAGGTGTACCAGGTTCGCTCAAGAACGCGCTGGACTGGGTCGTATCTTCGGGAGAATTCATGAATAAGCCGACTGCGGTTATAAGCGCTTCTCCGCATCCGGATGGTGGTGCAACAGCACTGCAATCGCTGGCATTGACTTTAAAGATGATGAGCGCATCTATTCCGGAAGAAGCATCGATTGCCGTTCCTTTCGTCAGTAAGATAATCGGTCCGAATGGTAGTGTGACGGACAATAAGACCTTGTCATCGCTTCTCACCTTG
This sequence comes from Paenibacillus glycanilyticus, assembly GCF_030161375.1. Taxonomy (GTDB): domain Bacteria; phylum Bacillota; class Bacilli; order Paenibacillales; family Paenibacillaceae; genus Pristimantibacillus; species Pristimantibacillus glycanilyticus_B. The sequence continues at coordinate 408,840 of NZ_BSSQ01000014.1, read as the reverse complement.
GTTCGTGCGTTGTCTCAGGCCATTTCGGAGAAATAATAAGATGCTGTTATGAGACTAGCGTGGAAGTCAGTTGTTAAGCTAGGGGAACGTTAGTTCAGCCATCCAGGAGCAGATTGTCACTACGGCAGCTGCTCTATTTTTATTAAGCTAATGGGCAGCTTAGTTGAAACTTTCTATCTCGAAGTTCTGTCAATTACATAAACAACTTTAGGGGGTGCTCATATGTTTATTTCAATTATCCGATTAATCTTATTGATGTCCATTAGCACGACAATTTTCGTTGGTTGTATTAACGGTGAGGCAGAAAACACATCAGCAACTGAGTTAGAATCTTTTGTTGCAAAATCAGATACATGTGAGAAACCGCCGAAAGTTCTGAACTGGTCCGGACAAAGTTATGAATTAATATCTGAGAATACCTCAGAAGAGCCAGGAATGAAATATGGATTTGTTAATTGTGATGAAGGAAGTTTTACGATTGGAGATGGGGGGACGGATACACTTACCATTTATAGTGTAGGAAACCCCAAAGATAATAGCGGCATCATTTTTATTGGGAAATGGGGACACGCAATATATTCAATCAAATCTAATGGTCATTAAATTATGGGTGGTTTTAAGTTGATTAAAAAGCCTATCTCAATAGGAAGTATAACAGAGCTTTTTCCAAAGAGAGCAACCGCCAATGTTGCTCTCTTTTTCTTTTCTCTGTCCCCTCCCCAGAGAAGGGAGGAATAGAGGAAATGTATCTCCTGGAGAGTGTAACGCTCGCCTTTCCACTCGTGAAATCTCGTTATAAACGAGTAAATTCAAAATTTCACGATGGCAACAGCGACGTAAGGAGATACATTTCCGGCATTCCGACATCTCTCGTCCCCTCATTTCCGGCATTCCGGCACATCTCTCGTCCCTAATTATTTATTTTCACCATTGAATTGTCCAAATCATCACTCCTTCCATCAATCCGAATGGCGTTATCCTCAATTCCCCCTTCATAAATCACCATTTGATTATGTTTTTTGCCCATATGACTCGCCTTCCTGCTCCATTACGCTGTGGATGTAGCCATTTTCACTACACAATAAACGGAGGTAGGGTCATGAAAAAATGGGTAGCAGGTTCGCTCAGCATTGCGCTGATGGGAACGATGCTGGCAGCATGTTCTTCTAATAATGATAAGAACGGCGAGAGCACAAACACCGGCAATGGCGGCAACAACTCGGCGGAACAGCCGGCGGAAGCAACGACGTATCCGATTAAGACGGATAAGACGCTCTCGTATTGGGGCGAGATTAACGGTCAGTTGATTGGCGTGAAGGAGTCGCACAAAGATATTCCGTTCTTCCAGGAATGGCAGAAGAAAACCGGCGTGCCGCTGGAATTTACGGAACCGCCAACGGGACAAGTGAAAGAAGCGTTTAACGTGATGCTCGCATCCGGCAAACTGCCGGATATGGTGGAGTACAACTTTATCGGCGATTTCCCGGGCGGTCCCGAGAAAGCAATCCAGGACGGCTATATCGTGAAGCTGAACGATCTGATCGACAAATACGCGCCTAACCTCAAGAAATATTTGCAGGACAATCCGGACATCGACAAGATGGTGAAGACCGACAGCGGCAGCTATTACGCGTTCCCGTTCATTCGCGGCGACGAATACTTGCGCGTCTTCCAAGGCCCGATTATCCGCAAAGACTGGCTTGATGAGCTAGGGTTGCCGGTACCGGAAACGATTGACGACTGGACAGCGGCGCTGACCGCATTTAAAGAAAAGAAAGGCGCGGCAGCACCGCTTACGTTTAACAGCAAACCCCGCTTCTTCAACGACGGCGGCAACGGAGCTTTCATGGGAGCGTTTGGCGTAACGCGCGGCTTCTACCAGGAAGACGGCAAGGTCGTGTTTGGTCCTGAGCAAGAAGGCTACAAGCAATATCTGGCGTTATTCCGCGACTGGTATTCGAAAGGTTTGATCGATAAGAACATCGCGACCGCGGATACCAAATCGGTAGACAGCAACATCGCATCCGGCGCGACAGGCGCATCCATCGGCAATGCCGGCGGCGGGATCGGCAAATGGCAGCCGCTTGTGGAAGCCAAAGATCCTAAAGCCGTGCTGATCGGCGCTCCATACCCGGTTCTGAAGAAAGGCGACACGCCAAAATTCGGCCAACATAACACGGCGTACGCATCCGAAGGTACGGTAGCTATTACAACGCAAGCGAAAGACCCTGAACTCGCGGTCCAAATGCTCGATTACGGCTACAGCGAAGAAGGCGGCTTGTTCTTCAACTTCGGTACGGAAGGCGTCAGCTACAACATGAAAGACGGCTACCCGACTTACACCGATCTTCTTCTTAAAAATCCGGACAAGCTGGCACCGGCACAAGCCATCTCGCTCTATGCCCGCGGCAGCTACAACGGTCCGTTCGTGCAGGACAAACGTTATGCCGAGCAGTTCTTCGCTCTTCAAACACAACGCGACGCGGTAACCGCTTGGCAAAAGACCGACGCAGCGAAATACCAGCTGCCGCCAATTACGCCGTCGCCGGATGAAGCTTCCGAGTATGCGGCGATCATGAACGACATCAACACGCTGATAGACGAAATGTCGCTCAAGATCATTCTCGGCACGGAGCCGGTTGATGCGTTCGATAAATATCTGGACAAGATGAAATCATTGAATTTGGATCGTGCGATCGAGATTCAACAAGCGGCGCTTGACCGTTACAACAGCCGTTAATAGATAGCAAGAGAGGGGAAGGGTTCCTGCCCTTTTCCTCTCCCTCAAGAAGGAGTGAGGCATGTGGGGAAAAACCGCGTTATCCGCGATTTCAAATTAAATAAGCTGTTATATCTGATGATTCTTCCGGTCATCGCGTATTATATTATTTTTCACTATATTCCGATGTACGGGGCATTAATTGCCTTCAAAGATTATTCCCCGATGAAAGGCATTTTGGGCAGCGATTGGGTTGGACTCAAGCATTTCCATGATTTCTTCAGCAGCTATTATTTTACAAGGATCCTTAAGAATACGCTTGTCATCAGCTTGTATTCGTTAATCTTCGAGTTTCCCGCACCGATTATATTGGCGCTGCTCATTAACGAAGTTCGCAGCAAGACATTCAAACGGGTAGCCCAGACGATTACGTATATGCCATATTTTATTTCCCTCGTGGTCATTTGCGGGATAATTACCGACTTTACGAATGCTGACGGCATTATTAATAGATTGTTTATGCTATTTGGATATGACGGCCAAGCGATGTTGCAGAAGCCGGAGCTGTTCCGTCCGATTTATATCCTCTCGGAGATTTGGCAGCGAATCGGCTGGGAGTCGATTATTTATATCGCGGCCTTAATGAGCATCGACCAGGAACAGTATGAAGCGGCCAGAATCGACGGGGCGACACGGCTGAAGCAGATTTTCTACATTACGCTCCCGGGCATCCTGCCGACGATTACGATCATGTTCATCTTGCGGATGGGCAATATGCTGAATGTTGGATTTGAAAAAATCATTTTGTTATACAACCCGGTAACGTACAACACGGCCGACGTAATCTCGTCGTTTGTCTACCGCAAAGGTTTATTGGAATTTGGCTGGAGCTACAGCTCGGCGGTCGGATTGTTCAACTCCGTGGTTAACCTCGCCTTGCTCGTTACCGCCAATTACATCAGCCGCAAAGTAAATAAAAGCAGCTTATGGTGAGGTGACAATTATGCAAATGAAAGCGACTTTTTCCGAGAGAGTGTTCGACGTCGTGGTGTACGCCGTCTTACTCATCCTTATCGTATCGACGTTATATCCGCTGCTCTACGTATTGTTTGCTTCCTTCAGCGACGCGGGTCAGCTTGTGGCCAACAAAGGCATCTTATGGCATCCGCTAGGATTAAGTTTTGAGGCTTATACAAGCGTGTTCAAGAATCCGGGCATTACGACCGGTTATAAAAATACGCTGTTCATTCTCGTCTGCGGAACCGTGCTTAACTTGATCATGACCGCCCTTGGCGCTTATGTGTTATCCCGCAAAGACGTGCTTTGGAACAACCTGTTTATGGGCCTTATTCTGTTAACGATGTTTTTCAGCGGCGGTCTTATTCCGCTCTATCTGGTCGTCAAGGGCGTAGGCCTCTTGAATACGTTATGGGCAACGATTATTCCATTTGCGATCGGTACGTTTAATTTGATCATCATGCGTACCGCATTCAAGGGCATTCCGGATGCGCTTGAGGAATCAGCCAAAATCGACGGGGCGAACCATTTCACCATCCTGTTCCGGATTATTATTCCGCTGTCGATGCCGGTAATCGCGGTTATGATTCTGTATTATGCCGTAGACAAGTGGAACGGCTGGTTCTATGCGTCCATCTTCATTCGAAGCCGCGAGTTGTTCCCGCTGCAGCTGGTGCTGCGCGAGATTCTGATCGCGAATTCCACCGACAGCATGGCATCGGGCGCTTCGGCAGGAGACCGGTTCCAGATCGGCGAAACGATTAAATATGCAACCATTATGGTGGCTACGGTTCCCATACTTTGCGTATATCCGTTTGTGCAGCGCTTTTTCGTTAAAGGCGTTATGGTAGGTTCGGTGAAAGGTTAAAATCGAGGAGGCAGATCCAATGCAAGCAAGCGGGGAGCAACAAGCGAAACATAAACTCGATGTTACGCGTATTTGGAAGCAGCTGGAGGAGAAAGTGGACCGCATGATGGTCCAGATCGGGGATAAATCTCCGCATGTAGCCAAAGCGGACGGGATCTATGATGATCCGAAAATCGACTGGTGGACGTCGGGCTTCTGGCCGGGTATATTGTGGCTGATGAAGGAAGTAACCGGGGAGGAGAAATATAAGGCTTCCGCTTGGGAGTGGGATGAGAGACTGGAAGCACAGATGCTTCAGCCGAACTCCTTCGACCATGATGTAGGGTTTCATTTCCTGCCTACCGCGGTTGCGAAATACCGGATCACCGGCGATCAAGACGCGCGTCGGCGCGGTTTGTTCGCGGCGAATTTCATGGCGGGCCGCTTTAACCTGAACGGACGGTTCATTCGCGCCTGGAACGGCGACATGCATGGCTGGTCCATTATTGATACTTGCATGAATTTGTCGCTCCTCTATTGGGCATCGGTTGAAAGCGGCGACCCGCGGTTTGCCCAGATCGCAAGCGCGCATGCGGATACGGTCCTAAAGCAGTTCATTCGCGAGGACGGTTCCGTGAACCATATCGTCTGCTTTGATCCGGAGACGGGAGAATTTGACCAGGTTCGCGGAGGGCAAGGAGCAGCGCCGAATTCCGGCTGGAGCCGCGGCGCTTCCTGGGCGCTATACGGCTTGGCGAATACTTACCGCTACACCGGCAATATCGAATATTTGCGCGCGGCACAACGCGTTGCGCATTATTTTATCGCGAATTTGCCGGCTGATCACGTTCCGCATTGGGATTTCCGAGCGTCGGAACAGATGGAGGAAGAACCGCGCGATACGTCGGCCGGAGCCATCGCCGCTTCGGGCCTGATCGAATTGGCTGCTCTGCTGACCGAGAAAGAAGGCCGCGTCTACCGCGAAGCGGCGGAGCGGATTCTTAGTTCGCTTCACGCGAATTACGGCACATGGAACGAACCGTCGCATGAAGCGATTCTGAAGCATGGAACCGGTCATAAGCCGGCCGGCCAGAACGTGGACGTGTCGCTCATTTACGGCGATTATTTCTTCGTTGAAGCGATTGCGAAGCTGAACGGCTGGAAGCAGCGCATGTTCTAGTATTCTTAAAAATTGGCTAATAGATAGCCCGAGTAGATCATTCTATCCGGGCTATTTGTGCTGTTTCCGGCCTCAAGTTGCGTAATCGTCAATCGTTTTGCACATATTGCAACTTCCTCCGAAGTCTCTATTATGCGTATAATAGGGTTCTACACTTTACGTATAGGCGAGGAGATCCCGGTTGAATATTCGATCCATATGGCAGAAACGGAAAAGCATTATTGTAACCTGGCTTATGTCCTATTGCGCGGTATTATTTGTTCCGATTCTAATCAGTTTAATTGTATATTCGCAATCAAGCGCGGCGCTGAGGAGCGAGATTCACCGCGCTAACGATGCCTTGCTTAAGCAGGTCGGTTATACCATTGACAACCAGGTGGATGAAATGAAGCGTTTGACAATGGAATTGACCTGGAACGCAAGGCTGCAAACCTTGATGTATTCGAGCCGATCGGAAGCGGATGCGCAATTCGATGCTTATCAGCTCGTGAAGGAATTTCAAACCTATCAGACTTCGTATGCTTCTATCGATGAATTTTACGTGACCTGGGAGCGGGAGCATGCGGTATTGCGTTCCGGCAACGTAAGAGACATGAAGACGGCGTTTGCGACGCTCCATGATACCGGTCAACTCAGCTACGACGATTGGCTGGCCAAGGTAGAGAACTCGGAGCATAACCAATTTACGCTGCTTCCGTTAACGGATGCGGGAGATTCGCAGACTTCCATCGCTTACATTACTCATTTGCCCAAGGATTTGAACGGCAGGCAAGCCGGCACGGTTGTTGTCATGACGGATTTGGCCCGGTTTCAGGATGCCATCAAGAGCATATCGGGGTTCAGCGGCGGATATGTGCTTATTCTAAACCGCAATAATGAGGTGCTCTTGTCGAATTTGCCGAAAAAACAAGGGGAAGAAGCCGTTCTGGAGAAGGTGCGCAGCGGCGGGGAGCAAATGCCGGCATCGATGAAGTCGGGAGACTCGGAAATTTTTTATTTGCAGTCCTTCGTATCGGACCTCAAGTACGCGCTTGTCATTCCAAGCAGCATTTATTGGCAGAAGGCCGAATATGTACGGAAGCTGACGCTGGTGAGCATCTTGATCAGCTTAATGGGAGCGGGCGTCTTAACGTGGTTTTTTATGCGGCGCAATTATTCCCCTATCCAACAGCTGGTACAATCGCTCTCGGACAAAAATAATGAAGAAGAGTTTGCGGAATGGAATGAGCTGAATTTCATTCAGCGGGCTGTCAGCCGGACGCGTAGCGAAAAGGACAAGATCGCCATGCAGCTCCAAATGCATCAAACGGTGTTGCGGTCGAATATGCTTAGCAGGCTGCTGAAAGGACGGATGGATTCGCCGATCCCTTACGAAGAAGCCTTCAAAACGTATCGCATGGAGCAGATTTCGGATCAATACGCGGTTATTTTATTTGTTGTCGAGAATGATGAAAGCCTTTACGAGAAGCTGCCGGGCATCGATGAGAATGAACGTAGAAAATTTCTTCAATTTATTATTAGCAATGTCGTGGAGGAACTGGCCGGCCGTTATCATCATGCGGGCTATGTGGCCGAGGTGGACGATATGATGGTATGTCTTGTGAACTTAAACGACGCCGCTGAGGGCGATACGTTATACAAGCAAGATTTGTTCGAGATCGCAACGGAAGCGCAGCGGTTCCTGAAACGCTACGACATGGATTTAACCGTAGCGATCAGCGGCAGGCATAACACGCTCGCTGGCATTGCGGCCGCCTACAGCGAAGCGGTAGACGCGATGGAGTACAAGATGGTGCTCGGCAAAAAAGGCATCATTGCGTATGAAGATATTCTCTCGAATCGGGCAGATGAAGTGCAGTTCGGCTACTATTATCCGCTGCAGGCCGAGCAGCAGTTGATCAACCTGATTAAGATCGGCGATTTTGAACAAGCTTCTTCCTTTATGAACGACATTACGGATCGCAATTTCCGGCAGCCGATGATGAACGTTACGCTGGCCAAATGTTTCATGTTTAATCTCGTTGGGACGATGGTCAAGGCGATGAATGAATTAGGGGATGGCAAAGGCAGCGTTCTGAACGATAATCCGAATTGGATGAACAGCATCTTGGCTTGCGATACCGTCCAGGAAATGCAGCAGGAGCTTCATGCTTTGTTGCACGATGTATGCGCTTTCGCAACGGTTAGGCTGGAATCCAACGTGACGCAAGAGCGCGCGGATTCGATTCGCGATTTATCCGCGCGCGTAGCCGCTTATATTGAGGAGAATTACAGCGATTCGAACATGAACGTCAACACGATTGGCGAGCATTTTGACCTGAAGGGCAGTTATTTGTCCAAGCTGTTCAAGACCCAGACAGGAGAAGGACTGCTGGATTATTTGCATAAATACAGGATCCAGAAGGCCAAGCACCGCATGACCCAGCATCAAGAATCCGTAAGCGAAGTATCAAGGACGGTTGGTTATAACGATGCGGCAACCTTTATCCGTGTATTCAAGAAATACGAGGGAATTACGCCGGGCAAATACAAGGAAATGAATTAGGGGGACAATCCATCATGATGATCAATAACCGCATATCCAAATTCCTCCTGATTGTCATTAGTATCCTATCTTTACTTACAAGCTGCACGCGTTCCCAGCCGGACCATGAGCAGCAATCCGCTCAAGGATCAAGCGGGAAGCTGACCTATTGGGCCGAACTGAACGGCAATGCGGCAAGCGTGAAGCCGCGCTTTCAGGATGTCCCTTTTTTCCAGGAATGGCAGAAGCGCACGGGCGTTCAACTGACGTTTATTCAGCCTCCGGCCAATCAGGCCAAACAGGCGTTAAACGTCATGCTGGCATCGGGAGAGCTGCCGGATATGATCGAATACGAATGGGCGGCATTCCCGGGCGGTCCGGAGAAAGCGATCAATGACGGATACATTCTGAAGCTGAATGATCTTATTGATAAATACGCCCCGAATTTAAAGCGGTATTTGAGCGAGCATCCCGATATCGACAAGCAGATCAAGACGGCTGGTGGCAGTTATTACGTATTTCCGTTTATTCAAGGCGATTCGCGCCTTCGGACGTATCAAGGTCCTATCATCCGCAAGGATTGGCTTGACGAGCTGGGATTGCCCGTACCTAAGACGATCAATGATTGGCATACCGTGCTGAAGGCATTCAAGGAGAAGAAGGGCATTGAAGCGCCGCTTACTTTTCTCAGTACGCCAAGCCCGCTGTTTGGGATTGAGAATGGCGCTTTTGTAGGAGCGTTTGGCGTAAAGAAAGGCTTTTATCTGAAAGACGGAGAAGTTAAATTTGGTCCGATTGAGCCTGGTTACAAACAGTTTCTGGCCTTGTTCCGAGACTGGTACGCCGAAGGCCTGATCGACCGCAACATCGCAACCGTAGATACAAGAACGATTGATTCCAGCATGCTCACCGGGAGAAGCGGCGCCAGCATCTGGAATGCCGGCTCGGGAATCGGAACATGGCTGCCCCAGCTGAAGGAGAAGGATCCGCAAGGGGAGCTTGTCGCTGCGCCGTATCCGGTGCTCCATGAAGGGGACAGGCCGATGTTCGGGCAGAGGGTGAATCCGTATATGAGCAGCGGCGGCGTTGCGATATCCGCAAACAGCAGCCATGCCATCGAAGCGGTTCGGATGCTCGATTACGGTTATGGCGAGGAAGGCCATCTGCTGTTTAATTTCGGGATTGATGGCGTCAGCTATACGATGAAGAACGGCAGACCGACCTACACGGACTTGATCTTGAATAATCCCGAGAAGCTGGCTCCGTCTCAAGCTATTGCCATGTATAGCAGAGCGAGTTATTTCGGACCGTTCGTCCAGGACGTGGATTATATGGAGCAATATTATATGCTGCAGGAGCAGAAGGACGCGGTTGATATTTGGGCGGATACCGACGCGGAGCACTATTTGCTGCCGCCGGTCCAGAAGACGGAGCGGGAAAGCGCGGAATTGTCCGCCATTATGCAGGACGTAACGACGCTGGTAGACGAAATGTCGCTGCGGATTATTCTTGGCATCGATCCTCTTGATTCTTACGAGGATTACGTGGCCCAGCTGAAAGCTCTTAATATTGACCGGGCGATAGCGATTCAGAAGGCAGCGCTTGACCGGTACAATGCCAATTAGCCCGTTTGATAGAATGTATAGCATATGAACAGGCACCTCTTATCTTTTCTGCATATGATAGATAGATTATTTGCAGAAAGGGGTGGCGAGAGTTGCAGTTAGTCACTGTTTGCTCGGTTAGCGGAATTATCGGCTCTGTGATTACTTTTGCATTCGGCGGATGGATGGAATCATTAACACTATTAGTAGTTGCAATGGGGATTGATTATGTATCTGGCATAACCGCATCTATTAAAGAAGGGAAAGGTTTGAACAGCTTTTTCGGAGCATGGGGGCTGGCACGTAAGGGAATGATGTTACTCGTCATTCTATTGGCACATCGTGTTGATATTTTGCTTGAATTGGGTAATGTAACAATGGGGGCAGCGATTTATTTCTATATTGCGAATGAAATGATTTCTATTATAGAGAATTATGGCCGGATTGGTCTTCCGCTGCCTGACCGGATTCGCAAAATCATAGAAGTGCTGAAGGATAAAGAGAAGTAACAAATAGGGTTGCGCTGTACAAGCGGTGTTCGCTATAATGAGAACAAGTGTTCGATTTATGGGAGGCGATATCAAATGGCTGTCCAGTATGCTGTAGAACAGGTACGGGAGCAAGAAGCTCCGGCCTATTTGACGGATGAGGATGCAGTGCTTGTGCAGCGCTATATCCTGCTTGGAATTGTGATGCTCGTATTGGATCATGATATAAGGGTAATGGGGACGGGCACCGTCAAGCTGCCGAGGTTGTATGAATCGCTGCTCCGCGGCATACAAGACCGGGTATTGCTGGAGCAAGCCGCTTTGCGTCTGCAGTTCAGAAGAGCGGGCATTAAGCTCGTGGAAGAACGCAGGCTGAAGGACGGACTGGAGACAATCTATATTTGCCGCGGCAGCCAGGAGCGTTGTTATCTGCCATGGAGTTATTTAAAGGCGGAATCCGAGCAGGCCATTAAGCAATACTTTAAAAGTTAAGTCACAGAAAGTTCATTATTTTGTCATATTCGGGAAAAAACTTTTCCTTATTCTGCAGTTTAAGGTTGAGAACTTCGGACGATCTTATGTAATATAAGAATTAAACACTACGACAATAAGAATCGCAAAGGGGAGCACGTAGCAATGCACAAATGGATCATGTTCGTACTATTATCAGCGGCCTCTCTTCTCGGAGTTTACCTGCTGACATTCGGTCTTCCTGCCAAGCCGGTTGATGAATCCGCTTCACTTCCTGAAGGTACCGTACTTGTTAAGGTTGAAGCGAACAGCGACTTTACTTACGGCGAAGCAGAGTACCACGTGAAGGTTGGCGACAAAGTAATCCTGAAGCTGCAAAATAAGAGCGGTATCCACGGCTTGAAGATTGAAGCACTGAACGTGGATCTGGAAGGCGACAATCTTGAAACAAACCTCGAATTCGACAAACCGGGTGAATACGAGATGCATTGCTCCGTACCTTGCGGTACCGGTCATGCCACGATGAAGACAAAACTTATCGTAGACGCAGCATAATAAATGTAGAAGAGGAGCCTCGCGGCTCCTCTTTCGATTTGTATTAAGCTTCGCGCCGGTTGCTTCTTCTGCCCCGCTCGATCAGAACGTCGGCGATATAGCCAAGCAGCGCCCAGGAAGCAACCGTCAACACATACATGAGCAGAACGTTTACATCATGGATGTCGACAAACAGGTCCATGATCCATGCCGGAATGCTGAACATAAAAAACACAAAATTATGAGGGTCGTAACCGGTTGAATTATAGACACATAGTGCAAGCCCTATGAGGGTAGCAACGAACATAACGGGAAAGCGCATAACGCACCGTTCCTTTCTCAGGCTAATGTTGCCGTAATGCGACTGCTTGGGTTATTATGTGACAAAAGGATATTTGTCATACGACTAGTTGAAGGGAGCAACACAATTATGGTTACTCATATCGTATTGTTCAAGTTGAAGGACGGCAGCAAGGAAAGCGTGGAGCGCACGGCTCAAGTATTGCGGGACATGGAAGGCAAGATCGATGAGCTGAAAGCGATCGAGGTTGGCCTTGATGTTATCCATTCGGCGCGTTCTTATGACATCGCTCTAATCACTAGGTTTGATTCGCTTGAAGCGTTAGAAGCGTATCAGGTTCATCCTGTACATAAAAAGGTCATCGAGCATATTAACGAAGTTCGCGAATCCGTTATCGCCGTTGACTTCGAAAGCTAATTCGGCAAGAGGAGCGCGGATAAGTTCATGGGAGACGTCTTTGAGATTATGACCTATTTGATCGTCATCCTCATCAGCAGCGTCGTGATGGTGGCATGGCTCAAACGAAAAGGGAAAAAGAAGAAAGCAAGGCTGAAAGCGGGAGAATAAGACATGTATTATGTAAACAAAGAGCAAATTGCAGTTAGACTTAATAGCATTCCGGATATCGCATCGGCACTTGAGCAGCTGTCTGCCAACTGGCAAGGTTCGCTGCTCGAAGGTTTGGCTCAGGAACGGGCTTTGCACCTTGCGATTGAGACGGTTACGGATGTCGGCAGTTATTTGATTGATGGTTTTATTCTAAGAGACGCGAGCAGCTACGAGGATATTGTAGAAATCGCGGGCGAAGCGGAGGCTTTCCCTTCGTCGATTCAGCCGCTTCTCATTGAATTGGTCAAGCTCCGCAAGCCGCTTGTCCAGGAATATTACGGCTGGCAGAGATCTGAACTTCATTCCATGACGCGTGACCTTCCGGATCAGCTGCGTCTATTCGGCGAGTCCGTTAAGCAGTATTTGGCGCGCGAGTTGCCGGATGAATCCGATTTACGAAAAAGTTGAAATACGTTACAATGACCCTAACAAAACCTGCAAAGGTGGTACCTGCTAAGGTGGTGATGGGTTGATGCTGGAGAAACAACGCGTGATGGAGACGGAATCCCGCAGCGTGGACGGAACAACACGGGGCCGGATCCTGTTGCTCTTGAAGACAAACGGCCGTTTGAACGCAGGTCAGCTGTCCGGTGAATTAGGAATTACCGAAATGGCGGTCAGGCGGCATATGTATGCGCTGGAGCGCGAAGGCAGCGTCAGCATCGTTGCCGTCAAGCAGGGTATGGGGCGGCCGGTTCATGCTTATGAGCTGACGGTGCTGGCCGACGATCGTTTCCCGAAGAACTATAATTTGCTGGCGCTTGATCTGCTGGAAGAGCTGGCCGAGGATCCTGAAACGGCGGGCCTTATTACCCGCATGTTCGAAGGACGCCAGAAGAAGCTGCTCGACCGGTATGAGCCAAGAATGACGGGCAAAAGCCTTGCGGAGAAAGTAACGGAGCTGGAAGTTATTCAGAACGCCGGCGGTTACATGGCCAAGGTGGAAGATAAAGATAACGGGCAATATGTCCTGCATGAATATAATTGTCCGATTGCGCAGGTAGCGGGCAAATACGAGCAGGCTTGCAGCTGTGAGTTATCGTTGTTCGAATCCTTGCTTCAGACACAGGTTGAGCGGACGGAATGCCTCGCCAAAGGCGGAGGAAGATGCAGCTATACCATTGGAATTGACAATCAGGCTAACGGTTCTTAACGAACCGCTAGCCTTTTTTATTTGCCTGCGTTGTGTCAGGTCAAGCCCAAGATGCTTATAATGGCATTACGAAATGGGCATCCGCCCGCTTTTGAAGGAGGAGGGAATGGTCATGACGGTTATGGAATGGAGTGCGCTTATTGCTGCGGTTACTTTTGTTATTCTTGCTGCAGGCTTATTGATCGGTGTTCGCGCGTTGCTTGCTAAGCTTACAAAGCTGCAGTCTTCCGCTGAGGCGTTGCAGGAAGACGTGCGGCAGGCTTCCGGCAAAATGGGAGTCCTTGCGGATACGACGGAGCAGACGGTTCAAACGGTGCATCATCAGCTGCAGCAGGCGAATAGGCTGTTTGAGGCGGTTGGTCAGATTGGAGATACGATCGGACATACAACGACGGCTATTCATCGGGTGTCCAGCGTTATTTCGCAATCTGCCGCCAAACATGCGGATAGCGGATCGGCTGAGCGGCAGGCGAGTTCCATGCTGGAGTGGATGGAACTTGGTATGGCTTTTTGGCAGCAATGGCAGACTAACCGTAAACGTTATGAACCCTCCAATCAAGGGCAGGGCGAATAGTTCACATTTGAAGGGAGCGATTGACAATGGCAAAACAAACAAAAGGTTTTCTTTTTGGTGCACTCGCGGGTGGTATTATCGGTTCGGTAACGGCGTTATTGTTTGCGCCAAAAGCAGGGAAAGAACTGCGCCAGGATATTTCGGCAGGGGCAATCAAATTGCAGGAGCAAACGGTTAGAGCAGCGGGTCAAGTGTCGGATACAACAGTAAGAATCGCCAAACAAATCGGCAGCCAAGCAACGGAACTTGCCGACACGGCTAAAGCTGCGGCAGGAGCGGCGGTATCATCGGTGAAGCAACGCCGGGCTGAGCTTGCGGATACAGTGGAAGAAGTAACGGATGAAGTAGCGGATACTTTCGAAGATGCCGTGGAAGAAGCAAAGGAATTGCAAACGATCAATTAACGGTTGATTTATAGCGTATCGTATTCGGTTGCTGCAGCATGCGACATCCCCTTGCATTCCTTGAACGTTGTCCTTTCATTAAGATGAGATGCGTAGGTACGTTTTGGTGCCCAGTTTCATATAGTATTGAAGCTTTAGGTCTCCTACCCTCATAAATCTTGTATACAACATAAAGTTCAAGAAAGCGGTGTGTTTGTGCAGCAACCGATTGCGATACTAGACTCAGGCGTAGGCGGCCTTACCGTCGCCAGAGAGGTCATGCGCCAGCTGCCGCGTGAAAAAATCGTTTATTTTGGCGATACGGTCAGAGCTCCTTACGGTCCCCGCGATCCGGAAGAAGTGACTCGGTTTACGCGTGAAATCGTAGATTATCTCATTCAATTCCGTCCTAAAATGATTGTTATAGCTTGTAACACCGCTACCGCTTTTGCTCTGGAGGATATACGCGCAAAGGTTACCGTTCCGGTAGTTGGCGTTATTAAGCCGGGAGCCAGAGCGGCCATTGGCCGTACGCTTACCGGTTGTATTGGCGTTATCGGCACCGAAGGAACGATTAACAGCGGTGCCTATGAAGATGCGTTGAGGGAGATCTCGCCGCATGTACATGTAATTAGCGAGGCTTGTCCGCAATTTGTGCCGCTTGTTGAGAAGGGCAATTTCCGTTCCTTTGAAACGTACGACACGATTCGGAGGTCCATTGGCCATCTTCGCAGCTACCCGATGGACAGCTTGATTCTTGGCTGTACGCATTATCCGTTTCTGTCCGAAGTTATTCAGGAAGTTATTGGTCCTGACATCACCTTGATCAGCTCAGCGGAAGAAACAGCCCGTGAAGTCAGCGCCATTCTCCATGACAAAGGCAAGTTGTCGCATGGCGAGGAAATGCCGCTTCATCAGTTTTTCTGCAGCGGCGATCACCGGATATTTAAATCGATTGCCCAGCAATGGCTTGGCGAACAGATTGAATTGACGCCGGTCGTATGGCAAGTCCCTCAGATCGGATAACCATGACAATAATGGCCGTCCTGCTCCGCGCAATAGCGGCGCGCGGACGGCCTTTTAATTTGGCTGCGCCTTAAGCCTTGGTATGTGCTGCATCTCATGTGAATAGCATGTTAAAGATGACAGCCGATGTAGGAGCTAAGGGGGAAATGGTCATGGTGAGCTTCGTTAACGGGCAATACGGGTATTGCGAGATGGTGGCGGATTGTGACAAGCTGATCCGAACGTATCCTTTTATCAGGGGATATGTTATAGGACATAGCGTGCTCGGCAAGCCGATCTTGGCGATTAAATGCGGGGAAGGTGCCAGGCGAATACATATGAACGGTTCATTCCATGCCAATGAATGGATTACAACCCCGCTGCTTATGCGGTTTGCCGAGGAGTGGGCGGGCGCTTGCGTTGGCGACGGCAACCTATTCGGAGAACAAGCTTGCCAGTTGTACCGGGAGACGGAAGTATGGTTTGTGCCGATGGTAAATCCCGACGGCGTACAGTTGTCATTGGAGGGGATTGAGCCGGGGAATCCTTATCGGGAACAGCTGCTCGCCATGAATAGAGGGTCTGAACAATTCGATCAATGGAAAGCCAATATACGCGGTGTCGATTTGAACGATCAATTTCCCGCCCACTGGGAAGAGGAAAGGCTGCGCAGAGGAATGGAAGGTCCGGGACCACGCGATTTCCCCGGCCCGTTCCCGCTAAGCGAACCTGAAGCGCAAGCTTTGGCCCGTCTGACGTTGTCGCTGCAGTTCGACTCCGTTCTTGCCCTTCATACGCAAGGCGAGGAGATTTATTGGAACTACCGGGAGTATGAACCTGAGCATGCGGAGAGCCAAGCGGACCGGCTTGGAGGCGTGAGCGGCTACAAACCGGTGAAGCTGACCGGGAGCGATGCGGGGTACAAGGATTGGTTCATTCAGCGATTCCGGAAGCCCGGGTTTACCGTGGAAGCGGGACTAGGCGTAAATCCGCTGCCACCCGGGGAGTTTAACGACATTTATGCAAGGATCGGACCTTTGCTTAGCGAGTTTGTCCGGATTCAGCGCTGATACGGGTTAACGAATAAAGATGTTTCCGGGGCACGCCTATGCTATAATGTTCGGCAAAAGCCATTGAAGGTGGTGTGCCTCATGCGCAAATGGTTATCTCTGCGTCATTGGAAAAATACGTTTGTCCGAATCTACAAGCTGATTATCGCAAGAGAGGTCGCTATAACGGACAAGTTATTATTTCTGGTGCCGGTTATATTATATTGGGTACTTCCCGACGCCATACCTTTTATGCCTGTTGACGATATCGCGGTGACGATGCTGCTTGCCGAATGGTTTGCCCGGCGGATGGAGAAGAAGTATAATAGGATCAGGTAATGTTACCCATTCAAGGTTGAGAAGGAGAAGATAGATATGAACGTAAAAATTACGCGCAATGCGGCAAAAATGTTGAAATTGGAATTGGACAAGCCCGAGAACGAAGGCAAGAAGCTTCGCGTATACATTACGCATTCGCATGGCGATCATGCTCATTACGGTCTTGCGATCGACGATGCTAACGAGAAGGATGTTGTTGTATCCACGGACAAAGAAATTGACGTAATCCTTGAGAAGGATAACGAGTTCCTCGACGGCGTACGTATCGATTACTTCTACGTGCCGGAGGAAGGTTTTGCAATCACCAACCCGTCCAAAGGCAATAGCGGCGATCACTAAGAGCTAGAAGCGGGTATAGATAAGATTGGAATGGAAAAGACTCAACATCAGATGTTGGGTCTTTTTTTAAATGGGGAGGTATACGCGAATGATTCGCCATGCCCGTTATTATTTGGCCGGGATGATTGTGGTTCTGTTCTTTATCCTGGCTGCGGAGTTGATCTGGCTGCCCGCGCCGCTGCAGACTTCCTCCGGCATGCTCTGGATTGATATGATCGATGATTTGTTATATGGCTTAGCCTTGATTCCGTTGTTATGGGGGATTGGGGCAGCCGTTGGCATTAGGCGGCTGTGGATGGATGGGGGCCGAGGAACTCGCAGACGGATGCTGCTGTGCGTGCGCGTGCTGCTTCTTGCGGCAAGTATGGCAGGTTTCGTATTTCTGCTAGTTAAACCGGATGATCTGATCATCGGGCTTGCCGTGCTTGGAGCCGGGCTGCTCGTTTTGTTCGTGGATTTGATCTGGAGCGATACGGTGCAGCGCAGGCTGTCCGGTGTTGGCAAGTCGCTGAGGTGGCCTTGGCGAAGTTTAGCGTGCCTCTTGGCTTTAGTTGCGTTAATAGCCTGCTTTGCTTTTCCTACAAACTACAATGTCACCTATCCGGGTCTTACGATGGGGATGAACCGGTATGCGCATGTAGAAGGCGGTAAGCCCGAAGGCAGGATCAGCGGCGTATTAGTGTTCGAGCGGATTGCCGTGCCTGCGGATTGGCTGTATGCCAAGCTGCTGCCGATGTATAGCTTCGAGAAAAGAAGCAAGGACGAACCGCCGCTCACGGAGTCGTACACGGAAGTCGTCCAGATGAAGCAAGGCGCGGATGACGTGGCAGGTGCGATTGCAATGGAGAAGGCGGGCTTAGGCAAAGGGATTGAGTTTACCGGTGCCCGGGTTGTGGCCGTTGCCGATAACGCGCCTGCGAAGTCGCTGATTAAGGCCGGCGATGTCATCATTGCATTGAACGGACATCAGATTAGCAATATGGCAGAGCTAACGGATTATATGGTGAAACAGGTCGAGCCCGGTGAACAGGTGAAGGTAACGCTCAGGCGCGGCAAGGAAACGGTTGAAGTCAAAGCGCCAACCGGCGAAACGGAAGCGGCGGGTGACTTGCCAAGACGCGCTGTATTCGGCATCGCGGCGGATAATGATTGGCATGCGGATATTCCGCGCCAAGTCTCCTTCCGCCATTACATTGCTCATATCGGCGGTCCGTCGCATGGCGCTATGCTGACGCTCGCGCTGATCGATCAGCTAACGCCGGGCGGGGTGACGCATGGCGTCCGAGTAGCCGGCACCGGTACCATTGAACCGGACGGCTCCGTAGGCATGGTTGGCGGCATTCCGCAGAAGGCATATGCCGTCAGCCGTACGGACGCGGACGTGTTCTTTGTACCGGCGGCATCGCTTGAAGCAGCGAAGGCTGCTGCGCCTGGACTGAACATCGTGCCGGTGAAGACGATTGATGAAGTGCTGGATTGGCTGAAAGCACATGCGAAAGATTGAATAAAGGGCATCCCCCTCAAGGTCGATTGTGACCTGAGGGGGATGCCCTTTGTTAGGCGCGGCGCTACTTGCCCGCGCCGCTGGTACTCACGGCGGTTGCCTCGCCGCCGTCCGCGCTTGCCTCTACGGCGGCTGCGCGGAACGATGCGATCAAATCATGCTGCACGATTTGATCGGACATGGACAACTCGGCGCGCGCGTCGTCGACGCTGCCGAGGCAGCTTTGCACATCGGTAGGCGCATTCGCCGCGATGTTCCAGCACTTGCCGTTCTCGGCGACCGCATCGCCGGAAGGCATGTAATACACGGTGCCGTCGGTGAAGGCACCGTTCCTTTGCACGACCAGCTTGCTCTGCGGCTGGCTCGTAATAAGCGGCTGACCGAGCAGCGTCTTGTCAGCCGTCGAAATGCCAAGCAGGTGCAGCAGCGTTGGCGTAACATCCAGCTGGCCGCCTACGTTTGTATGCGTGCCGGCATATTTGCCGTCCGGCAGATGCACGATAAACGGCACCTGCTTCAGGATCATTTCGCGCTGCAGGTCATTCAGCGGTTGTCCGAGGAATTTCTCGAACAAGCTCCAATCCCGGATGGAATTGTCATGATCGCCGTAGAATGCAACAATCGTGTTATTCCAGAGACCTTTGGCTTTCAAATCGTCGATGAAGCTGCCGATGGAAGCATCGACGTAATGGATGGACTGCAAATAATCGCCCATCAGCGTGCCGTCCAGCTCGCCGACATCCAGCGTCTGGTCCGCTTCCGGCATCGTAAACGGATAGTGGCTGGAGAGCGTAATCAGGAACGAATAGAAAGGTTCTTGTTGCTTCGCAATTATATCGGCGGATTGCCGGAAGAACGACGTATCGCCAAGCGACCAGCCTACCGGTTCGTCGATCGTGTAATTCTTTTTGCTATAGAACGTATCGTAACCCATATTGGCGTACATCGTATTCCGGTTCCAGAACCCGCCTTCATAGGCGTGGAACGCGGCCGTCGTGTAGCCGTTCTCCTTAAGCGTGCCCGTCATGCAATTATATTGATGATTGGGATATTGGATAAAGACCGAACCGCTCATAAGCGGCTGCAGCGAACAGTTGCTCAGGAAATCGGCATCCGATGTCCGGCCTTGTGCCGTCTGATGATAGAATTGGCTGAAATACGCGCTTTCCTTCACCAGCTTGTTCAGATTTGGCGTAATCTCCTGACCGCCGATCGATTTGCCGATCATAAAGTTCTGGAAAGCTTCCATCTGTACGAGAATAACGTTGCTGCCTTTATATTCGCCAAATGTCGGATCCGACTCGAGCGCCTGGCGGTTATCGCCGCGTGTTTCGGTAAAGGCTAAAGCCTCCGCCGTTTCCTCGGCCGATGCTTGCTCGGAGTCCACCCAATGCAGCTTTGCGTAACGGTATATATCATAGCCGTGAAAACCAACGATACCGGTTACGTTGTAGAGCGAGACATTCCACCAGTTGCCGTCGAAAAGGCCAAGCGCCCACGTTTTTTTCGCTTCGTTGACGTTGCCGATCGACATGGTCATTCCGATTGCGAAGATTGCGGCGCTTACGGCAACACGGATCGTTATTTTACGCCATACGGAGGACTTCCGCGGAGACGACGAATAGCCGTAGCCATAAGAATCCCGGCGCAGATCGGACCGGCCCTTCCAAATCACGTATACCGCGAATGGAATAACGAGCAACCAGTCAATCGCCAGCAGAAAATCTTTGGCATGCATCAGCGTCCCTATACTTTCGCCAAGCGAATCTACTTGGTTAGCCTGCAAAAGCACGGGTACGGAGATGAAGTCTTGGAAATAACGGTAATAGATAAGATCGGCATACATGATGAAAGATAACAAGATGTCGAGCACGATTAACGCAATAATCCGGCCGCGGGTAGGCAGCCAGAACGTCCAAAATGTAACGAGAGCAAGCGTGCCGATGGCGACAACCGTATCGTAACCGTTCATATCCATATTCGGGACATGAATGAGACGGTTGAACCACAGCTGTTTTAACAACATCACGACAAAAAAGAAGAAAACGTCGACGCCCTTCAAGCGGTTCAGCCAGTCTAGGGTGAACCGCATCATACGGCGAGCGGCGTTTGGTTGATTGGTATAGCTAAGCATAATTGTAAAAATTCCTTTCTGTTATTTCCGGGGAGGCAATGGACCAAAGAATTGATAATAGGTACATTCGATACGTCCGTTGAACAGCTTACGTTTCTTATCTGCCACCTTGCCGAAATAGTGCTCCATCGTCTTCGAAGGAGTGATCGAGAAGAAGGACCATGTTGGAAGATACAGAGCCGAACGGCCGAATTGCATAAGCGCCATCTCCGCTTCCTTGTCATCGCCGAGACGCTCGCCGTAAGGCGGGTTCGTAATAATGACGCCATAATCGCCTTCCGGCTTGATTTTCGAAACGGGCATGACCTTTAACTTGATTTCTTTGCCAAATCCAGCCTTTTTAACGGCAGCTTCCGCAATTTCAATCGCATAAGGATCAATATCGGAACCGGCGATTTGGAGCGGGATATCATCCTTCACCGCGTCAAAAGCTTCCTCGCGCGCTTCGTCCCACAGTTCATTCGGGACAAGCGGCCAGCCTTCTGCGTTAAACGAACGGCGCAGGCCGGGAGCAATGTTCCATGCCATCATGGCTGCTTCAACAAGAATAGTGCCGGATCCGCAGAATGGATCGTAAAGCGGACGTTCCGGATTCCAGCGGCTGAGGTCTACGAGGGCAGCAGCCATCGTCTCGCGGATTGGAGCTTCGGTAGAAAATTTCCGGTAACCGCGTTGATGGAGGCCTGGGCCGGTTGTGTCGAGCGTCAGCATCGCCGTATCGTTCATCAAAGTGACTTCGATGACATATTGGCCGCCGTCTTCATGGAACCATTCCGTGCCGTAGCGGTCCTTCATTTTCTCTACAACCGCTTTTTTTACGATACTTTGGCAGGCTGGAACACTGGTGAGCTGCGACTTCTGCGAGCGGCCGTTCACCGGGAATTCACCGTCTTCCGGAATCCATTCCGGCCAGTCGAGCGCTTTTGTTCCTTCGAACAAATCTTCGAACGTTGTTGCCTTGAATTCGCCCATATTAACGAGAATGCGTCCGGCGGAGCGAAGCCACAGGTTGGTGCGGCAAATATCAATCGGCTGCCCGGTGAAACGGACGCGGCCGTTCTCCACCTGAAGGTCCGTATAGCCGAGAGCTTTCAGCTCGCGCGCAACGATCGCTTCCAGTCCCATCGGCGCGGTAGCGATCAGGTTAATCGTTGTCATTATTTCCATTCTCCCCTTACCTGTGAAAACATGAGTTGTATCCACACGGTCAAAATCATACAATCAAGTATAGGACAAACAGGGTAGCTTTTACAAATTGTAAAAATAGAGAGGTTGAGAGTAATTTGACAGACGAGCAATATGTAGACGGTTTATATAGCGAGGATCAGGACCTTATTCGCACGAAACAAGGGATCGCGGAACGCGGCATGCCCGATATTTCGATTGCTGACGGATACGGCCGGTTATTGACGATGCTTGCCAAGATGAACGGAGCCAAGACGGCTTTGGAGATTGGCGCGCTTGGCGGCTATAGCGGCATATGCATCGCGCGGGGGCTGGCGGAAGGCGGGCTTCTTACTTCATTAGAATTGAAAGCAGAATACGCGGAAGTCGCGAAGGTACATATGACGGAAGCGGGATTAGGCGATGTTGTAGAATATAGGATCGGCGATGCCCGCGAAAGCTTGGTTAAGCTGCAGGAAGAAGGAAGAAAGTTTGATTTCTTCTTCATCGATGCGGATAAAGAAGGGTACCCGCTATACCTGGAGCATGCGATTGCCCTCTCGAATCCGGGAGCCGTCATTATCGGCGACAACATCCTGCTGCGCGGCCGCACGACGGACCCGGCCAAAGAAGGCCCGTCGGTCAAGGCCGTCCGCAGCTTCAATCAGCAAATCGCAAGCGACGAACGCCTGATGAGTACGGTGCTCCCGGGATATGACGGTCTGGCGATTGCGATCGTGAAGTAAAGAAATTAACCAAAGGCTGTTCCGAGGTCATCTATAATGACCATTGGGGCGGCTTTTTTTGTTGGCATGGAGATAGTTCTATAGACTTATTATTCTCACTCAAAATCTATGAAATTAGAATTAGGTTTCATGGTAAAATTAGCTAGTTTATAGTAAAATAGAAGTAGTTTTAGCGATAATAAAATGCTGGTAGATGGTAGGTGCTATTCCGATGAAATGGATTCGGCGCGGAACGGATGAATCCGGATTAACTTTGGTGGAAGTATTGGCTGCTCTCGTTATTTTGTCGGTGGTCAGTCTGGTGCTCACCTCCTTCTTCACGAACGCACTTACTTATGCGAAAGGCAATCAGAGCAAGACGGTTATGGTCAACTTGGCGCGCAACGCGCTCTTCTACATGGAGAAGCAGTCTTATGAACCGATACATACTTATTTCGCGAACACCACCAACACGGCAATTACTTGCCCGGTATCTGGCTGTGACGCCAACGTCAGTCAACTGGCGGAAGACTCCTCGATCTTGCAGCAGATTCTAAACCCCAACATCAACAATGTTCAGTACACGATTTCCGTCATTTATCAGAGGGATATGCATAACGATATGCTCAACAATTCGGATACGAAAAATATGGCGGAAGAACTGCTGCCTGTTCTGGTAAGGGTTGAGAAAGTGAACGGAACAGCGAGCGCGCGTAACGCGGCGGAAGTGGAGGGGTATATCGCCAGTGAGAGAGTTCGTTAAGAAATGGCGGAGCGAAGAGCAGGGACTCACGCTCGTTGAGCTGATTGCGTCGATGACCTTGCTTTCAATCGCGGCAGGAATTATTTTCTCGGTTATTACCTTTGGCATGAATACATACAACCGAATCGAAACGGAAAATGCCCTGCGGGACGATGGGGATTTGCTTATGTCCTCGATCATAACGGAATTGTATTCGTATGGACCGGACTTAATAGCGGCCGATCCGGATGGTGTTAAGCTCATACGGGATGTGGGGACGCCGGAAGATAGGAAGATCTTTTTCCAGAACAAGCAACTTCACATCGGCGACCGGATTATTGATACAAGATCGGAAGTCGAATTGCCGGATCAGACGAATGCTTCATCAGAAACTTCGGCCATAGAGCTCAAATGCAGCACGAATGTAACGGAATGCAGCAGCGGTCTTATTACGATCAAGCTTGTGCTTGAGCAGAAGCATAACGGCCGCAATCAGCAGCTGACTCTGGAAAGTAAATTCGGGTTTTAGGAGGAAGGCTGCATGCCACTGGGGAATGATCGAGAGCGAGGATATGCGCTAGTTATGGTTTTGTTTATGATCTTGCTTCTGACGATATTGGGCACGGCGGTGGTCAGCTCCACGCTTGGCGGGGCAACGCGGGCGGAAACGCGGGAAAGCGATGTGCAGAGCCTGCATCTTGCGGAAAAAACGTTAAGCGAAGCAGCTTCCTATCTCGTCACCAAATACGACGGCAGGGAAGATATTGCTCCCGAGGAACTTTCAGTCTTGATGAATAATGCCGTGATTGAGTTGAAGAAAAGAGACACCAAATCCAGCTTCCAGGGAGCTAGCGGGAAAATTACGGACATCACCATGGAGCAGGTGAACATCGGCGATCAGACCAGCTATAAGCTGAACCTGACCGCAGAAGCAGAAGTGAACAAGGTGAAGAGGAAGTTAACCCAGCTGATTACAATAGGGGCTTATCCGGATTTCCTCAACTATGCTTTTGGTTCTGAGAATGATGTTATTATTAACGGTGCTGCTTATGGACTTGGCAATATCTATGCCGGACATGAATTTCTGATTAGCAATACAGCCAAATATGTCTACAATAATGATCCGGATAAAAAGAAAGAGACAAAATATCCGTATTTTGAAGGCGATATTTTTATTCAGAATATGGATTCCATTAAAGTATTGGACATTAGCGGCAAGTATCAGCCGTATTCGCGAACTAACCTGACGTTGCAGCAATTGCTTGGCGTGGAGAACAAAAACATTCAGCTTCGCGATCAGCAGAAGTTTATCTCCATTAACGTTGCCGAATCCTTCATCGACAAGGCGGAAGAGGCTACGAAGGTAAATCGCAGCGATATTAAATCTGCCGTGGATTCCGGAATCGCGAATAGCGGAACAACCGGAAGTTTCAACAGTCTTGTGTCCCTGCTGAAAGCCGGCAGCGGCGTGCAGTACACCGAAGGGCCTCCTCCAAAGCCAACTTTGCCTACGGATCTGGATGACGAGGCCTTGATGGCTGATTATGATAAGAAATTAGCAGATTACGAGGCTTATTTTGTACACTTCAACTCTTTATCCAGTACGGTTATGTTTAACGGTAACCTGGCACTTGACGGCATTGATTATAAAAACATGATTTATACCGATGATGCCAAAAAGAACCAACATAAATGGCTGATTGTAAACGGTGATTTGACGATCTCCAACTATTCCAGCGATCCGCTTGTCGTTAAAGCAAACATTCTTGTAACAGGCAATGTCTTTATAAGCGATTCAGTGAAAGTCGATTCCACGATCTTTACACTGGGAAGTACAACCATAGAAGACGCGCAAATTCAAGGGATTCAGAACAATGGGGATCGCCAGCAGCTGATTATGATCTCGAAAGGGCCCGTACTGGTTAACAAGGTCGACTCCTTTAATGACTTTGGCACTTATAGTCCGAACAAACCAAATATCCTTGATGCTTTCTTTTATACCGATCAAGATGCGGAGCTCTATGGCGTAGGCTCGATCTTCTGGTTAAGGGGAGGATTCTTCTCAAAAGGTGATTTAACGATTAATGCCGTGCTGGGGAAAGCCTCGGAGGGAGATTCCGATATTATATTTGATCCGAGACCGCAAAACTCACTCACCAAAGAAGACTCACGGTTTATAATCAACTACGATTATGACTTGTTCGAGAATCAATACGAAGGCTTGCCCCGCGTAAAGAAGTTAAGCGTTATTGTAGGGAAAAAGCAGTTAGTGGCATCAAATTCATAATCACAAAATAGTAGCCCTTAAGTCATTACCGTGACTTAGGGGCTGCTTTTGTTTTGGCGTCGAATAAAAAGGAATGACCCTATAACAACCGGGTCATTCCTTTTGTGAATATTAGTATTTCTCGCCGTTTGAATTTCTTTCCACGATGATAGTCGTCTTGGCGGTGATGGATGGATCATTTCTGTAGGTGACCGTGATGGTTACCGTCCCAGTCTTTACTCCGGTAACGCGACCTGTGTTCGCGTCAACTTTGGCAATCGCCGGATTACTCGAAGTCCACGCCAGATCGCCTTTAATATTGTTTTTGCCTGCTGCTGGACTGGAAGCAAGGGCATCAAACAGTTCTTTGCTTGTTCCGACTTTGATGCGGTACGTCTTTTCTAGCTGCAATCTAACGGACTTAATGGTTATTTCTTGTTCTGCCGTAAAGATTTTGCCGCTATTTGTCCGGATGGTTGCTTTAATCTTTATTTTACCTGCTTTTTTGCCGGTAAATGTAAGAGAAGTGCCTGTTGTTGATCCCTTAACAGTGACCTGATCAACACCTTCGGTAAACGACCATGTAATAACGTTTATTGCATCGCCTGGGATTTGCGGCTGAAGGCTGGCGTTCATTGTTCCATCGGTTCCAAGCTCTAAGCTGGTTGGTCCCGTGATTACGGCCGCCGGATTTATAACCGTAATTGTCGCTGTCCCTTTTACATTGCTGCCGTCTTGAGCTTGAACCGTTATTACAGCTACTCCAGCGCTTACGGCTGTGACAATTCCGGAACTGTTTACGTTTGCGATGTTTGGATTACTGCTTGATAGCGTAGTTGTTTTATTGGTTGCATCCGATGGGCTTATAACCGGATTAAGGTCATAGGTTGAGCCAACTACCAATGTTGTATCCGTTATCGCAATGGAAGCGACCGGAATCGTTCTAATAACGGTAATAACCGCTGTACCCTGTACTCCGCTGCCGTCTTGGGCTTGTGCGGTAATCGTGGTTTCACCAACACTAACAGCAGTAACAAGTCCTGTGCTATTTACGGTTGCGATGTTCGGTTTACTGCTCGTCCAAGTGACCGATTTGTTAGTTGCGTCTGCAGGACTTACGACAGGATTAAGCTGATACGTCGATCCAACCTGCATGGTTGTACCCGTCAAATCAATGGAAGTGACCAGAGTGCGTTTAACTACGGTAATAACCGCAGTACCCGTAACTCCGCTGCCGTCTTGGGCTTGCACGGTAATTCTTGCTTCTCCGGCACCAACCGCCGTAACAAGTCCGGAGCTGTTAACGGTAGCTACGCTAGAGTCGCTGCTTGGCAAATATACAATAGATTTATCCGTTGCGTCTGATGGGCCTACAACAGGGTTAAGTTGATAGGTATCTCCAACAAACATTTTGGTTCCGGTGACTGTAATGGAGGTTACCTTTTTATACACGGTTATAGTTATATCACTTTCGTATTTGTTGCTCTGGTCCGTTCCAACCGTTAGATGTACAGTAGCTGTTCCGATACTATTTCCAGTCACGGAGACTGTGCTATTGGTTGATCCGGTTAAGCTGATCTTGCTTGAGCCCGTTGTGATACTCCATTGATAGCTTGTAATTTTCTCGTAATCGGCTGTATACAGATTTGCAGCTAAATTAATGGAATCTCCTGTTGCGACACGGTTCTGACCGACAATATTAAGTCCTGGCTTAATAGCCGTTACGGCTGCTGTAGCGATCAATCCGCTGCCATCCGTTGCTCTTGCCGTAATGCGGGCTGTTCCGGCTGCAATGCCTTTCAAGATGCCGGAGTTGTCGACTGTGACAAGATCTGGCCGGTCAGTCTCCCAAGTGAACGCCGAACCGTAAGTTGCGTTAAGCGGTGCAATAGTTGGGATCATTTTCCTGCTGTCTCCTACAAGCAGAGTTGAATCCGTTAAGCTGAGCGAAGTCAGTTTTGTTACTGCTTCAAGCACGTAGCTTGGGAACATTAACGTTCTTGCGGTTTGCTGGCCAATATCGTTAAACGTGAGTACAGCGTTCTGAAGCGGGTACAACCCGTCTTTCGTTGGTTTTACGCCAATCTCGAATGACATAGGTACAGCCGTATAATTGTTTCCGTTTAAGCTGTAAGTGATTTGATTAAGTGTTCCGGATACCGTATAGCCGGTTGTTGCCGAACCGGTTTTCGTGAATCCGCTAGGAAGAGTGGTCACTTCCAAGTTCGCGGGCAACGTTTCGTTGAATTTAATATTCGTTATTTTCATTTGATCAGCAGTCAAAGAGCCGCTCGCTGCAATAGGTTTTGGAGTAATCGTATAAGTGAACGTAGCTGCTGTATTGGTTTGAACCCGGTTATCCTTGACGTTGCTGGACACCGTCCGGCTCAAATCAATATTGGATTCGACTTTGACGATTTTTACGTTAATCGTTTTGCTGACGACAGCGCCGGACTTGTCCGTAGCAGTAATATCAATCTTCAGATCTCCGCCATTCGGAAGCGGATTGGCAATCTGCTTGTTGATGGTGCCGCCTGCAAGCACAGATTCATTCGTCAATATATGTTCCGTTTTGCCACTGTAGGTGAAGTCAACGGAAGTCTTCAGTTCACGATCCCCAAGGTCGAAATCATCGACTTGATAATTGAGCAAAATGTTCTGATACGACGGAATGAAGTTGTTGGTTGTTGAGTTGTACTCTACCGGCGAGTTGACGGTCAACTGAGGCGCATGGTTGGAACCGAGATAAGCCCGGTACATCGTATTGACGAATAATTGCTGCTCCCAGTCGGGGAACTTGGAATTCGTATGACCCGAACCTGAGTAAGTTACATTCTCTTTGGAGTAAGTATAGAACGAGTTCCAGCTGTCGCCGGAAGTCCGTTTGCCACCGCTCATGTTATACCATGGGATGACCGTCGGATCTTCCAATTTAAGTGTGTAGTATTGGTTATGCGTTGTTGCGACATTGGTTGTATCGCTGAGCAGGAACGGGAACTGCGTTAACAAGCCGTCGTTTACTTTTTCCGTCGTTGTTGAAGACTCTGGTGCTCCGAGACCGAGATCCGTGCGCGGAGCGATTTGACCGGTTATATCTTGGAATTTGTCGAGCCAGTTACGGCTGTTCGAGTTGCTGCTGTTATAAATCGTATCATGGGTAAACATGACGCTTTGTTTGGTGTTAATAAAGGTGATAACGGCAGCCGCGGCATTATCGCTAATCGGCGCGTTATTGTTGTAAATATCGCCGAAACCAAAAATCAGCATATCGTATTTGCCGTTTAAAGTCTTATAGCCATCACTGTTGAAAGTGTTCATGTTCATGGTGTCTATGCTGATGCTGTAGGCATCGCTTGTGTTGCCGGATGTTGGAGCGAGATAAGCCGATTTCATGTTGTTTGTATCCTTGAGCGAACTGGCGCTGCTGTCATTAGGCATAACTTGCAGGACCTTGATGTTAATCTTCTGATCCTGGAACCGGTAAACACCCGAAGTATAATCCTTCAGTTTGGTGTTGAAATCCACCGCTTCAAGCCGCCAATATTGAATGCCCGAATAACCTTTCGGCAGCGTGTAAGTGATCGTTCCGCTTGCGCTGTTCGCCTGCTTCGTAGCAACGACTTGTTCGGCGCCAAAAGGCAGGGCGCTGTCCGTACTGATGTACAGGTTGAGCTCGATATTTTTAGAGCTGATATCGCCGACATTATCAATCGTGTAACCAAAGCTGATGGTATCGCCAGCCTTATATTGATTAGCCTGGTTAGCCGTGTAGTCATTTGGTTTGCTAGTCACTGTTAATTGAGGCCGGACGTTTGCTTTCTCGAGCAAATTAGTTTTGCTCATGAAATTATCCGCGGTCGAGATATTGGTGGAATCAACGAAAATAACGCTCGTTGTGCTTTGCTGTGTTTTATAAGGAAGGAAGTTCTTCTTTAAAAGTGCTTTATTGGTTGAACTAAGATCGGCTTGATATTCAACGCCGTTAGAAGTGCCTGAATCATTGTAGAAGATAACCGGCAGTCCTTTGGTAATAAAATCATTGGTGATCTCATTAGCCTTAAGCTGCGTGATATCGTTCTGTATGCTGCTTGTATTGTGGTTGTTGCTCTGCGTGGTTCCTTGCGTTTGCGTGCCAAGAAGGGTCATGCTGTACGGAGTTTTTGCTTTGTTGTCTTTGTCGACTAGTGTACCTTTGCCAATGTATACGACATCGTATTTACCGTCCAGGTCATCCCTGGAAGCGACAAATTCCTTCATGCTGTATGTATCGATAGTAAAGGGGATTGGAGTATTAGTGCCTAGAATGGAATAGAGGTCAGAAGTCCCGGATTCCGTCACTTCGAGGATCCGAATCGCATTGCGGTAGGAGGTGAGTTTGAACTTTTGGGCTGCGCCTATTGTTGAACTGCCTGTATAGAGATAATTGTCACTGGCAGATCCCAAATAATATTTTGTACCTGAGATTTTTGAATAAGCGAGAAAGGATACGGTACCGTCCGTATTTTGCGCAATCGAAAATTTCTGCGAATTCGTGACGGAAGTAGCGTCCGCTTTTACCGAGGAGCTTGTACTGGTTGGTGCGGTAAGGTATTTCCCTGTATTGTTCGATTTAAGCGTGTAGTAGTTGCCGGATTTCTGGAGTACAAACAACTCTTCCTTCCATACATCATTGGAGTCAGCGGTTGGCGTAGTGCCGCTTGTTGTTACCCTCACGAACTTCCCTTTCCCAGACGATTTCAGCGCCACGAGTCCCAGGTCGAACGTATTCGCCGCTTCAGCATGTTTCACCGGGTAGCCCACAAATGCGAATACCGACGCAAGGAGAGTAATGACTAAGGTGATGGAAATTCTTTTCTGAAAATTTACTGATTTCATAGTCCTATCCTCCCAATTTTACATTCTGTTTACATAGTTCCATATACCTAAAAAACTTCTTGAAATCTAGTAATTATGCGCTATAATCAGTTTAAGTCAGAGGGTCGTTAGATGCAATAAGTAATATAATAAATATTGCCAAAAATGGTGCTGTGGTCTACAATTTTAGGTACATAGGACCCTACTTCGATACATTTTGTATATCGCGTTTATATCTATTAGTGAAGATATAAGAGAATGGGGCTGTTAAGAGATGGTGGCTATTAAGAAGAGACTAGGAGATTTGTTGGTCGAAAGCGCCATAATATCCGAAGAACAGCTGCAGAAGGCGCTGCAAGAGCAGGGCAAATCGAAGCAAAAGTTAGGCGACTTATTGATCGCACAAGGATACATAACCGAGCAGCAGCTCATTGAAGTGTTGGAATTCCAGCTTGGGATTCCTCACGTTAGTCTTTATAAATACCAGATTGATCCGGAAATCACCCAGATCATCCCCGAAAGCATGGCCAAGCGTTACCAGGCAATTCCGCTCCATAAGGACGGCGGCAAACTGATGGTGGCGATGGCAGACCCTCTAGACTACTTCGCGATCGAAGAGCTTCGCATGAGCACAGGCTTCCGAATCGAACCGGCTATCTCAAGCAAAGATGAACTTCAGCGGGCCATTGCAAGGCATTACGGCTTGCAGGACTCGATGAGCCAAATGATGATTGAGCTTCCTACGCAGGAAGAGATTCGCGAGACCGAAATTACAGATGAAGATTCACCCGTTGTGAGGCTTGTTAACCAGATGATTCAACAGGCCGTACAGCTTAGAGCTTCGGACATTCACGTGGATCCGGGCGAGACAAGCGTAACGATCCGATATCGGATTGATGGCGTACTCCGCACGGAACGGGCTATTCCGAAACAGATGCAAGGTTTTATTACGGCAAGGCTCAAGATTATGTCCAAGCTGAACATCGCCGAGCGGAGGCTGCCGCAGGACGGGCGGATGAAGATGCAGTTCGAATTCAAGACCGTGGATATCCGCGTATCTTCTTTGCCTACCATTCACGGCGAGAAAATCGTGCTCCGGCTTCTCGACCTTAGCACCGGCGTGAAGGCCATTGACCAGCTGGGCTTCAATAACCATAACGTCAGCGTCTTTAAAGAAATGATTGAGCGGCCTTACGGCATTCTTCTCATTACGGGGCCAACGGGCAGCGGTAAAACAACAACATTGTATTCGGCGCTTAGCCACCTGAATGAAGAAGACACCAATATCATTACCGTCGAGGATCCGGTCGAATACCAGCTTGACGGCATTAACCAGGTACAGGTTAACCCTACGATTGGCTTATCTTTTGCTACCGGATTGCGTTCCATCCTGCGTCAGGATCCGAACGTAGTCATGGTCGGCGAAATCCGGGATACGGAAACGGCGGAGATCGCCATACGCGCTTCCCTGACGGGCCACTTGGTGTTATCCACCTTGCATACGAACGATTCCGTTAGCTCCATTACTCGATTCCGGGATATGGGAGTTGAGCCGTATCTGATTGCTTCTTCCTTAATAGGCGTTGTTGCGCAGCGGCTCGTACGCCGGATTTGCAACGATTGCAAAGAAGCGCATGAACCTACCGATCAGGAAAGGTTGTTCCTCAGGAGCAGGGGGATTCAAGCGGAGAAGCTGTACCGCGGAAGAGGCTGCGGCAACTGCGGCAGCACGGGATATCGCGGCAGGGTAGCAATTCATGAAGTCTTGCATGTGAATAACGAGATCCGCGAGTTAATTACGCTATCCGGTTCCTTAAGCGAACTCCGGGAGGCAGCAGCCAAACAAGGGATGATTCAACTGATGGATGACGGAGTGGACAAAGTTACGCGCGGCATTACGACCTTGCAAGAAGTTCTCCGCGAAACCGTGGCCAACTAAGCCATGTTTTCAAGGTGGAATGTACTCCGTTAATGTCTAGGAGGACGGCTATGCCTAACGATCTTATATTTAATTGGCTGCAGGAGGCCTATGAACGCCGGGCTTCGGATCTTCATTTATCGGCCGGGAATCTACCGGCGTTACGGATTAATGGAGAGCTTTGCAAAGTTGGGGATGTACCTATTACAAAAGAATCCGCAGAAGCGATGGCGCTTCGACTGATGACAAGCGATCAGGCGGACAAGCTGCGGTCCGAAGGAGAAGTGGATTTCTCCCTTGCATTGCCAGGCTGTTGCCGCTTCCGGCTGAATGTCTACAAGCAAAGAGGTTTGATCAGCATTGCCGCTAGGATTATCCCATCGCAAATACCGACCTTCGAGCAGCTTCAATTGCCGGCTTCGCTAGCCCTGCTAGCAGAGAGGCATCAAGGGCTGATCTTGGTGACGGGGCCAACCGGAAGCGGGAAGTCGTCAACGCTAGCGGCACTTATTGATCATATTAACCGGAAGCAAGCCAGACATATTGTAACGCTTGAAGATCCTATCGAATTTCTACATACAAGCAAGAACTCCATTATTGATCAAAGAGAAGTAGGTCAGGATACGCGAAGTTTCTCGAATGGTCTTAGGGCAGCGCTCCGGCAGGATCCGGACGTGATATTGGTCGGAGAGATGCGCGACCTCGAGACGATAGCAGCGGCGATAACCGCAGCGGAGACGGGCCATCTTGTATTAGCGACTTTGCATACATCCGATGCTCCTCAAACGATTGATCGCGTTATCGACGCTTTTCCGGCTCATCAACAGGGTCAGATTCGTTCGCAACTTGCATCGATTCTTGTCACGATCGTGGCCCAACGGCTGCTTCCGAAGCGGGCAGACGGCCGGGCTTGCGCTACGGAAATATTGATGAACACGCCTGCGGTAGCGAATTTGATCCGGACCGATAAAGTGCATCAGATTCGCAGCGTCATGCAGACAAGCCGTACGCTTGGCATGCACACGATGGATATGTCGGTGAAGGACCTGCTGCTTGCAGGAACGATTCATCCCGATGCCGCTAAGCCGTATTTGGCGGAAGGAGGTTTGTAATGCCGCAATTTGCTTATCATGTCAAGACCAGCGGAGGCAAACAGCTGCAAGGCAAGCTGAACTCCATGGACAAGTCCTCGGCGGTGGAGGAGCTTCGCAAACGCGGATTAATCGTATTGTCCGTAGAGGAAATACGCAAAAGCATTCTATCCACCGAGATCTACATAGGCAATCCGGTCAAAAGCATTCATTTTATTATTTTCTGCCGGCAGTTCTCCACGCTCATCCGCGCCGGGGTAACGATCGTAGAAGCAACTAACATTCTGGCCGCGCAGACGGAAAGTAAACCGCTCAAAAAAGCATTAGTAGAGGTAAGCTCAGCCCTTCTTCGGGGGCTTCCGTTCTCCCAGGCCGTTCAGGAGCATAAGCGGATTTTTCCGCCGTTGTTCGTTAGCATGATCCGTGCCGGCGAGGAGACCGGCGACTTGGAAGGAACGCTGGACCGGTTGGCGTTGTTTTTCGAGAAAGCGCACACGACCAAAGAGAAGATTAAGTCAGCGATGACTTATCCGATGGTTGTGGGATTCATGTCGATCGCCGCGGTTATTTATCTGCTGCAAGGCGTAGTCCCGCAATTCGTGACGATGTTCGAGTCCTTTGATACGGAGCTTCCGGCGATTACGAAGATTGTACTCGCGTTAAGCAAAAGCATGTCCCACCAATGGTATTACTGGGTCATCGGCCTGGTCGTCCTTATACTCGGTTACCAGATTTATAAACGCACGGAGCGGGGGCAATACGTGCTTGATTATGCCAAGCTCAAGATGCCGATCTTCGGCAAGCTCGCGCAAAAAGGCGCCATAGCCCAAATGTCGCGCACCTTATCTTCTTTGTATGCCAGCTCCGTTCCCGTACTGCAATCCCTTACTATCGTGGAGGAGGTGGTAGGCAACAAAGTGATCGGCGGATACATACGCAAGTCGGGAGAATCGCTAAGGCAAGGCAATTCCTTATCCGAGCCGTTCAAGAAGGCCTGGGTATTCCCGCCGCTAGTGACGCAAATGATTGCGGTAGGCGAAGAGACGGGTTCACTCGATCAGATGCTAGCCAAAATCGCGGACTTTTACGAGATGGACGTCGACAACACCGTCGACCGTCTTAAGTCGCTCATCGAGCCGCTGCTGATCGTCTTTCTGGCCGGTGTCGTGGGATTAATCGTTATGGCGATTATATTGCCGATGTTCACTTTGTACTCCAACGTTCAATAACTAGATTCCAAGGGGTTTACAGCAAGACAACATAGAAGAGACAAAAGAAATAATCCATTATTGGGAGGAAATCACATGTTGAAAAGAATGATGAAACGTCTGAAGAAAGAAGAAAAAGGCTTTACTCTGATTGAGCTTTTGGCGGTAATTGTAATCCTGGCGGTTATCGCGGTAATTGCGATTCCGTTGATTGGTAGAATTATTGATAATACTAGAGAAGATTCTAATGTTGCAACTGCACGCCAAATTTATGATGCAGCTAAATTATATGTAACTGGCGAAGAGAATGGCAATTTTGAAGGTGCGGAAGATGCTGAAACTGTTAACGGTGTAATAGTAACATTAGATGATTTGGTCGATAACGGATATCTGGCGGGAACAACAGTTTTGCCGAGTACAAAAGAGCCTTTAATTGATGGTACACAAGTAGCTTTTAATGAGGATGGATCGCTCCAATCAGTAACACTCAAAACGGCTACTATTGCAAATGCAGGAGTTTCAAAAGATGAAGTATTAAAAGGTAAAAAAGATAGATAACAATGTTTCCGGAATCGGATTAATACCGATTCCGGAAATCTTCTAAATACATCCGAAAGCGAACCCGCCTATGACCCTATTCCTTACGATTTATCTCTTTTTTGTCGGCATAATCTTAGGCTCTTTCTATAACGTTGTTGGTCTCCGGATTCCGCTCAAGCTGTCGGTGGTGTCGCCGCCTTCGCAATGTCCGAAATGCGGGAACCGCTTGAAGCCTCGCGATCTGATGCCTGTAGTTAGTTATTTGCTCGCCCGCGGCCGTTGCCGCCAATGCGGCGTTCGGATCTCGCCCGTGTATCCGTTAGGGGAGCTAGCTACCGGTTTATTGTTTGTTTGGATTTACATAACCTTCGGAAACAGCTGGAATACGGTATTGGGACTGCTGCTCGTCAGCATGTCCGTCATTCTTACCGTCTCCGATTTGAAATATATGTTATTGCCTAACCGTATTTTGCTAGCTTTTGCACCGGTATTTCTGGTGTGGAGATTCCTGTCCCCCGTCGATTCGATCTGGCAGCATGCGTGGGGTGCGGTTGTTGGCGGCGGTGTGCTGCTATTGGTCGTTATCCTTACCAAGGGGGGCATGGGATTAGGCGACGTGAAGCTATTAACGCTGCTGGGATGGATTCTTGGCTTGTCCCATCTTATCCCGGCCTTTATTATCGCTTGCTTCCTTGGCAGCTTGGTCGGAGGTTTATTATTGCTTCTGAAGATTGTGACAAGAAAACAACCGATTCCGTTTGGACCTTTTTTGCTAATAGGCGCTTTACTGTCATTTGCTTACGGCGATGCGATGATTGATGTTTACCGTTCAATTCTGATGTAGTGGGATGTGATGAAGAATGCTCGACAGTAACAAGCGTATTGGTCTAACGATTGATCATGGCGGAGTACGCTACGCGAGAGTAAGGAAAAGGAAAAAGGGCTGGGAGATCGAAAAAACCGGCTTCCTGCCTTTTGCCGACGGAGTCATTCTTGAGGATCAATTCACGAACATGGAAGAGCTTCGTTCCAGTCTGAAAGACTGGGTGAAGAAGGAGAAGCTTAACGGCACCGCCATTACGCTGTCCATTCCTACCTCGCAAATTATTATTCGCAAGATGCAGATCGGAACCGTTAATCCCAAGGAGCTGAGCCAGCTTATCAATCTGGAAGTGGAGACAGCGCTTCATCTTCCGTTTGAAGATCCCGTCTATGATTACATAGCCGCCGGATCGGAAGAGCAAGCAACTAACGTGCTAGTCTACGCCTCTCCGCAGCGTTGGATCAAACAAAGCATAGACCTGCTTGAAAGCGTTGGGCTGAAGGTAAAGTTCGCGGAACTGGCTTCAACGGCTTTTGCCCGGGCGATTCAGGCGCAATACAAGGATCCACTTGATAATTCGATGCTGATCCATCTGGACAAAGCAAATGTCGAAGTATATATGTTCCACAATGGCCATCCGGTCTTTATGCGGGTGATTAACGAGTACGATTACAGCGGCACTTCGGACGGAACGTTCACGCCGGAATTGATCACGAGCATTAATGCCGAGATCGCGCGGCTCTTGAGCTTCTATCAATACAGTATTCATGAAGGCAAGTTCCGTATCGTACAAGCTATTATCGCGGGAGAGCTGGCAGGGCGCACGCAATTAGCGGCTGAACTTCAACAAGCGCAGCCGGATATGAGAGTCGAGACGGTTGAGCTGGAGTCGCCTCTTCGCAAGCGGGTACGGAGGAAGCTGGATGAATTTATGATTCCGTTTGGCCTTGCCATTCGGGAGAAAGCGAGCACGGGCATTAATCTGATGCCGGAGAAGGTGCGCAAAACCAAACAAATTCCGGCCAAGCTGCTTGTCGCAGGGATCGTGTGGCTGCTTTGTTTGGGGGCTATTCTGGCTCTGAATACAAATAACCGGCTTCAAATCTCGGATTACGAGCATACGTTGCAGGTTCTGAAAGATCAGACGGCTCTGCTGGAGAAGCAGGTTAGTTCTCAGGATACCGTGGCAGCGGCTAATGCGGACCCGCAGGAAGTCATCCAATTCATTAAAGAACATCGCCAAGATGCGGTTGCCGTGCTTGATGAACTATCGAACAAGCTGCCATACGGCTCCCGGCTTACGACGATTGAATACAACAAACCGGGCGTAATCGCACTCACGTTCAAAAGCGCGGACTTGACCGCGTTGTCTACTTATCTGACAAGTTTGCGCGCGATGTCGTTTGTTGGCTCGGTGCAGCTGCAAACATTTGCGGATAATAACGGCGTATGGTACGGCAGCTACCAGATCGGGTGGAAAGGGCCGGAGAAGCAAGAGGAGACAGGAGGGACGGACAATGGATAATGCCAAAAACCGCTCGTTTGGACTCATCGTCATGATGTTGCTGTTCCTTGTTCTGCTGCTGTTGTACGTGGTGCTGCTTCAGCCTTCCAGCTCCGAATTGTTGGATCAGAAGGGGCTTGTTAGTAACGCGGAGCAACAGCTCAATGCCCTTCAAGCGAGTATCAACAAGAAAGAAGAAGGAAGCAATCTCCCGGAGCAGGACATTCAAGCCGCGCTTCCGCTATGGGATAATTCCGAGCAGCTTGTCGTCAGCCTCAAAACCTTAAGCCAGCAGACCGGGGCAAAGGTGAATAGCGCAACGATAGATTTGCCTGGCGACAATAAGCTGAATCTGCTATCCGACAACGCCGACCCGCTGTATCCGACGGTTCAAGAAGTGAATGTCCACGTATCTTTGCTTGGCACACACGCGCAGGTGAAAAGTTGGATGGATCAACTGGAACGGCAAAAACGGCTTGTTGTCGTTAATTCCTATACGTTGCAGCAGACGGACAGCGGGATGGATACGGCCGAACTTGCTTTTACCGCTTATTTCGATCCTAGCTATAAGGACATGCTGAATAACCCGATTGTTCCGCAAACAGCGCAATAATAAGGGTCAAACATCGTTTATATAGATCGGTGCGGACTGTCCTGTCGGGCGGCAGCATCCGGTCTTTTTTATTCCCAAAGTTCATCGGTTCTTCATGCAGGTCTAGTTTGATTGTCATACTATTGTCATAGGAAACAAAGCGAGAATGGTTGTTAGGGGTAACGAAAACGGGCATAATGGAAATTAGTGAAAAAATACAGAAAAGAGGAACGGCAACATGAGCTATAACGACCGTTTCATTCGGGCATGCCGGAAGGAACTTGTAGACCGCGTACCGGTTTGGTACATGCGTCAAGCAGGACGCTATGATCCTGAATATCGTAAAATTAAAGAAAAATATTCTCTCCTTGAAATTTGCAAGCAGCCTGAGCTTGCGGCAGAAGTTACGATGATGCCGGTGCGTAAGCTGGGCGTAGATGCAGCTATTTTATATTCGGATATTATGAACCCGGTTGCTTCAATTGGCATTGATTTTGACATTGTTGCCAACGTCGGGCCTGTAATTGCGAATCCGATTCGCAGCGCGGCAGATGTCGAGCGGCTGACGCCGATTGATGTGGAAGGCGATCTGGGCCATGTACTCGAGACGATCCGCATTTTGGACAAAGAGCTTGAAGTTCCGCTTATTACGTTTGCGGGAGCGCCGTTTACGATCGCAAGTTATTTGATTGAAGGCAAACCTTCGAAAAACTATTTGCGCACCAAAGCGCTCATGTACAGCGAACCAAAAGTTTGGTTCAGCCTCATGGACAAGCTTGGCGATATGGTCATTGCTTATTTGCGCGCCCATATGGCGAACGGCGGCAAAGCGTTCCAGCTGTTCGACAGCTGGGTGGGGGCGCTTACCCCTGCGGATTTCCGCAAGTTTGTGCTGCCTACCATCGAAAGAATCTTTGCCGAGTTGTCCGATTTGCCGCAGCCGAAAATCTATTTCCCTGGCGTCAGCTCGGGTGAGTTACTTCCGGAACTGCGCAACCTGCAGGCGGATGTGATTGGTCTTGATTGGCGCGTATCGATTCCGGAAGGCAGACGCCGCCTGGATGGCAAATACGCGGTGCAAGGCAACCTGGATCCGGTTATTCTGACTGCGCCTATGAGCGTTATTGAGTCGTATGCGGCAGAAATTATCGACCAGGGGATAGAGCAGCCAGGTTTTGTGTTTAATTTGGGCCATGGTTTGTTCCCGGAAGCTTCATTGGAGAAATTGACAGAACTAACGGCATTTATTCACTCCTATTCGGAGAAAGCTATTGCAGCGCGAAAGGGGAAGGAAACGAGCCATGTCTGAGATGAACAACAAGACCGGTGTACTCGTCATGTCTTATGGCACACCGCAAAGTCTGGACGATGTTGAAGCTTATTACACGCATATCCGCCGCGGCCATCCGCCTACGGAAGAGCAGTTGAAAGAGTTGACGGACCGTTATGAAGCGATCGTCGGCGGGGTGTTCCCGCTGCGCGAGAATACAAACGGGCAAGTAGCCGGTCTGCAAGATAAGCTGGAGCAGCTGGCGCCGGGCCGTTATGTGTGCTACCAAGGGTTGAAGCATGCCGCTCCTTACATTGAGGATGGCGTGGAGCAAATGGCGAAGGACGGCATCAAAGAAGCCGTAGGCATCGTACTGGCTCCGCATTATTCCGTGATGAGCGTAGGCTCTTATATCAAACGCGCGGAGGCCAAAGCAGAGGAACTCGGCATCAAGATGTCTTTCGTCAAAGAATACCACTTGCATCCCAAGCTGCTTAAGGCTTTGAGCGAGCGTGTGACGGACGGCTTGCAACGTCTTGCCGTTTCTTCGAATAACGCGCAACCGGTAAAAGTATTGTTCAGCGCGCATAGCTTGCCTGAAAAAATCCGCGAGCTTAACGATCCGTACGAAGAGCAATTGCTTGCTACTTCCGCCGAGGTTGCAAAGCTGTCGAATGTGGACGAAGCCACATGGCAGTTCACTTGGCAAAGCGCCGGCCGTACTAGAGAGCCTTGGCTAGGACCGGACATTCTGGACACGCTTCAGACGCTTGCCGGCGAAGGAGTCAAAGCTGTCCTCGTTGCGCCAGTCGGGTTTGTATCCGATCATTTGGAAGTGCTGTATGACCTCGACCTCGAGGCCAAACAAGCGGCAAGCGAGATAGGCATTACCCTTGAACGGATTACGATGCTGAATAAAGATCCACTATACATGGAAACGTTAGCGGAATCGGTTATTAGCGCCGGTTCTTTGGAATAGAAAGGATGAACCATATGCGGAGAATCGGAATGATTGATCGAATTGTCGTAATCGGCGGGGGGATCAGCGGACTGAGCTCCGCTTTTTATTTGCAGCGGGAAGCGGAGCGGCAAGGGAAAAAGGCGCATGTCACGATTATTGACGGTGCGCCCGTACTTGGCGGAAAAATTAATACGCTGCAGCGTGACGGATTTGTCATTGAGCGGGGACCGGATTCTTTCCTGGCGCGCAAGCTGCCGATTATCGAGCTGGCGAAAGACCTCGGCATTGAGAATGAGCTGACGGCTCAGAACGAGAACGGAAAAACATCCTATATCATGCGAGATGGCAAGCTGCATCCAATGCCGAAAGGGATGGTGCTTGGCATTCCTACCAATCTGGATACGTTTATGCAGACGACACTACTGTCCGACGAAGGAAAAGCGCGTTCGCTAGAGGATCTGGATATGCCAAGCGACGCGCCGGATGGGGATGAATCGCTTGGCGACTTCTTGTCGCGCCGGATCGGATCGGAGATTGTGAAGCATATTTCAGAACCGTTGCTGGCCGGTATTTATGCAGGCGATCTTAGCAAACTGAGCATCAGGGCGACATTCCCGCAATTTGCGGAGGCAGAACGCCAATATGGCAGCCTGATTCGCGGGACGCAAATGCAGCAGCAGAACAAAACGCCGCAACAAGCGCCGGACTATTTGCCGGAAGAGCTTAAGAAAAGCGTTTTCCTAAGCTTTAAGAATGGTTTGTCCACGATGGTCGATGCCCTCGATCAAGCGCTGCAAAGCGTGGACCGCCGCATGGGAGACGCCGTGACGGCAATTCGGCCGCTCGATGGCGAGGATGCTACTGCCCGTTATGAAGTTGTTATGGAGTCGGGCGAAGTTATACCTGCCGATCATGTGCTAGTGACGGTTCCGGCATTCCGTGCTGCGGATTTGCTTGAGCCGCTGGTGGACGTTGCGGAGCTTCGCGCCATCAATTACGTATCGGTAGCTAACGTGGTTATGTCGTTCGAGAAATCGACCTTTGACCGTTCTTTTGACGGTTCGGGGTTCCTTGTGCCCCGTTCGGAGGGCCTTCGGATTACGGCCTGCACTTGGACATCGAACAAATGGCTGCATACCAGTCCCGACGATAAAGTGCTGCTCCGTTGTTATGTAGGCCGTTCGGGCGATGAAGCGGCGGCAATGCTGCCGGACGAAGAGTTGAAAAAAGCCGTTCTGGAAGACATTCAGAAGGTGCTAGGCATAGATGCCGTTCCGATTTTTACGGAAATAACACGTCTGCCGCGCTCGATGCCGCAATATCCTGTAGGGCATCTGGATAACACGTCTGCCCTTCGCGCACGGTTGTCGGAAGAGCTGCCTGGCGTCTATGTGACGGGAGCGGCGTTTGGCGGCGTAGGACTGCCGGATTGCATCCGTTCGGGGAAAGACGCGGCGATGGAGATTCTAGCAACTCTATGAATCTTTTCGCAATAGAGTAGCAACCTTTGCTATAATGGAAGGCATAACCAAAGGAATTGCGGAGCAATTCTAGAGCTGGAGGGAGCCGATCCATTGTACGCATCTCGTTCTGAAGCACATCAGCATGAAAAACGAAAACGCAAGAAAAAATTTCGATTTCTGTTAACCGTCAACTTGACGGTAATTGGCCTTCTTATCGTAATCGTCGC
This sequence comes from Paenibacillus glycanilyticus, assembly GCF_030161375.1. Taxonomy (GTDB): domain Bacteria; phylum Bacillota; class Bacilli; order Paenibacillales; family Paenibacillaceae; genus Pristimantibacillus; species Pristimantibacillus glycanilyticus_B. The sequence continues at coordinate 366,718 of NZ_BSSQ01000014.1, read as the reverse complement.
CGTATGGGCCTCCATGCAAGACGGCGGTATTTTCCATAAGGGGAACAAGCCGCAGAATGAGCAGTCGGCTGCAGGCGGGAATGCTTCCCCCGATCAAACGGCAAACGCGGAAGAGGAGTCTGAAGCGAGTACGGCACCTTCTGAGCCTGCTGCCACCGATGATTCGGGAAACACGGGCGGAACGGTAAACAATGACAATGAAGGCAGTTCGGCAGGGCAAAATGATCCAAGCGAAGCGCCGGATGATGGCGACTCCTCGGCAGTTGTTGGTTCTGGCGGAGCGGTTGGCGCAGGAAGCGGCGATACGGTCAGCCTCGCTTTTGTAGGCGATATCCTGCTTGCCGAAAGCGTAGGCGACATGATGAAGCAATACGGGGACGATTATCCGTACCTGAAAGCTAAATTTCACTTAAGCGAGCCCGATTTGACCGCTGCCAATCTGGAATATCCGGTAACGGACCGGGGCATTCCGGCCGAAGACAAACAATTTGTATTTAAAGGCGATGCGGGCGCTTTGCCAGCGTTAAAAGACGCGGGTTTTGACGTGCTTACGCTAGCCAATAACCATACGCTGGACCAAGGCGTTGAAGGTTTGCTGGATACGATCTCGCATCTCGACAGCGCGGGTCTTGCCCATGTAGGCGCCGGGAATAACGACACGGAAGCTTTTGCTCCGGTCCTCAAAGAAGCAAATGGCATTAAAGTGGCTTATATCGGGGTCAGCAAGGTCGTTCCGACCGGCGACTGGAAAGCGGATAAAAACCGTGCCGGCGTAGCCGAAACCTACGATACCACAAGAACGAAGGCAGCGATCAAGAAAGCCAAAGAGAAAGCCGATGTCGTTGTCGTGATGGTCCATTGGGGGATTGAAAAAGCGGAAAATCCTGAAGCCTACCAGCGGGATTTTGCAAGGGAATATATCGATTCCGGCGCGGATCTCGTTATTGGCAGCCATCCTCACGTTTTGCAAGGCTTTGAACAATACAAGGGCAAGTGGATTGCTTACAGCCTTGGCAATTTTATTTTCAGCGCTTATCCAAAAGGGGCAACGGCGGACACGGGAGTGCTTAATGCCGTTTGCACGAAATCGGGCGATTGCGACTTGAATTTTGATCCGATGAACAATAATCTTGCTCAACCTAAGCCCGTTGAAGGCGAAGACGCGAAGACGCTGCTTAGTCATTTGAGCGCGATTTCGTTTGGGGTAAAAGTGCGCGAGAACGGTACGATCGTACCGAAATAAGGAAAGCGAAAGGAAGGTCAGCACCCTATGAGAAATGAATGCGTAGCGCATCGGGGCTGGTCGGGACGCGCACCGGAGAATACGCTGGCCGCCATTCAACTGGCGATTGACGAACCGGATGTGGGCTGGGCGGAAATCGATGTCCAGCTGTCCAAGGACGATGTGCCCGTTGTAATACATGATTACAAGCTGAGAAGGACAACAAATGGCCGAGGCGAAGTGAGGAACTATACGGCAGAGGAATTGTCGGCCCTAGATGCGGGAAGCTGGTTCTCGCCGATGTACAAGGGCGAAGGCGTACCGCTGCTAAGTCAAGTGCTGGAGCTGGCGCGCGGACGGATCAAACTCAATATTGAGCTGAAGACGGACGGGCGTTATACGAAGCTGGAAGATTGCGTCGTAGACATGATTAAAGCCTATGGGATGGAAGATGAAGTCGTTATTACATCGTTCCATGCTCCAACGCTGCATAATGCCCACAAGTTGACGGATGGGCGCATTCGTACCGGACTTATTCTCGACGGCTGGCGCAATTCGTTGCCCAAAGAGCTGGAGCAGCTTGGGGCGCAGTTTTTATCGATTGAATTCGGCAGGCTGAACGCCGCCCGCGTAGAGTTGCTCAAGCAAGCGGGCATCCAGGTAATGGCATGGACGCCAAACGACGAACGTTCGATCCGCAAGCTGATTATGCTGGATCCGGATGTTATGGTCTGTACGAATTACCCGGACCGCTGGCGCGGCGCGATGGTTGCGGTAGGCGCGATGTAAGAGGAGAGTTGATCATGGTTGGATGGGTAGATGAGTGGTGGCTGAGGCTGCTTGCAGGTCTCGTAGGCAGCTGCCTGATCGCCGCCGCGGCTTACCGGACAAGATCCTTGTCCGGTTCGGGAGCTTTGTCGGCCCTCATCATGGGGACAGGCTTCGTTACGTTAGGCGAGCCGGTATGGTTTGGTTGTCTGATCGCTTTCTTCGTATCTTCGACGGTATGGTCGAAGTGGAAGAAACGTCACCGGGCGAAAGCCGAAGCGGAAGCGAACTACGAGAAAACCGGCAGGCGCGATGCGGGGCAAGTATGGGCGAACGGCGGCATTGGCCTGCTCTTATGCGTTGGCAATGCCCTGCAGCCGGATGCTGCCTGGTTATTTGCTTATATCGGCGTGATGGCCGCCGTTAACGCGGATACTTGGGCCACGGAGATCGGGGCCCTAAGCCGCAGCGCGCCGCGGTCGATTACGACTGGCAAGCGGGTGAAGCCGGGCACGAGCGGCGCGATTACGCCGCTCGGCACGCTTGCAGCGCTGGCTGGCGCCGCCTTCATCGGCGGCGTCGCGGCAGCGCTGCTGGCGCTCCCGCAGCAGGCTGACGCAGCTGCGGGCGCCCCTGGCGGCGCGGCGGCGGTCGTCATCGCCGCAGCTGCCGCCGGCCTGGCCGGCTGCTTCGCCGACTCGCTGCTCGGCGCCACCGGCCAGGCCATGTACCGCTGCCGAGTATGCGGCAGCGAGACTGAGCGCGCCGCCCATTGCGGGGCGGCGGCGGAGCGCGTGCGCGGCTTAGCCGCGCTGAACAACGACAGGGTGAACCTTCTGTCGTCCGTATTCGCCGGGCTGCTTGGCTGGGCCATAGGCTCTTTCTTTTAACCTCTGCTTGGGAGATTAGCTTGAGAACGTACAGCTAATCTCCCAAGTAGATTTTTTTTGTTATCCACTGGATTCCTGAACCATTATCCTATAAAATGGGATTATAAATTGAAACTTAGTTTCATATAATGAAACCAAGTGTGCGCAGGAGGAGGCGATTAAGATGCCGGATTTCCAATTCAGCGGCATTGACCATGTGCAATTGGCGGCTCCCGAAGGTTGCGAACCGGAAGCTAGAAGCTTTTATGCCGGCTTGCTTGGCTGGGCGGAAATAGAGAAGCCGGATAACCTCAAAAGCCGCGGAGGTGTTTGGTTTCAATGCGGTACACAGCAGGTGCATATTGGCATTCAGAACCATTTCGTGCCTGCAACGAAAGCTCATCCCGCCTTTTGCGTGCAAAACTTAAATGCCTTGCGCGACTATTTGCTTCGGTCTGGCGTACAATTGTTCGACGACGATGCGCGTTCGGGTGAAGGTGTTACACGTATTTATGTAGCAGATCCGTTTGGCAATCGTCTTGAGTTTATGGAATGGAATGAAAACTTGACTAGAGGGGATGAATCGCAATGAACAGCAAGGAACGTTTCTCCGATCGGGTTGATCACTACGTCAAATACCGTCCGAGTTATTCGGAAGCGGTAATTCAATACTTGTATCATACGGTTGGTTTCACAGCGAGCTCGAGGATTGCCGATATTGGTGCGGGAACCGGTATATTCACGCGGCTGCTGTTGGAACAAGGAAGCGAAGTGGTTGCCGTAGAGCCTAATGCGGATATGAGGCAGGCAGCTGTAGACCAGTCGAGCGGCAATCCGAAGTTCCGCGCGGAATCCGGTTCGGCGGAAGAGACCGGTCTTGCTGACCACTCTGTCGATTATATCGTTTGCGCGCAATCTTTCCATTGGTTTGACCGAGCGGCTGCGAAGGCGGAATTCAACCGGATCTTAAAGCCCGGAGGCAAAGTCGTGCTGATCTGGAACTCCCGTATAACGACCGGCACGCCGTTTCTTGAGGGTTACGATCTTCTGCTGCGCACCTATGGCATTGATTACGAACAGGTTGGCCATAAGAATATTTCCGAAGACGCGCTTACCCCGTTTTTCAAGGACGGAGGTCTGCATAAAGCTACGTTCCCGTTAGAGCAACGGCTGAACTACGAACAATTGCAAGGAAGGATGTCTTCCTCCTCCTACGTGCCTTTACCGGGCCACCCGAACTACGAGCCGTTAATGGAACAATTGCGGCAGCTGTTCGGCTCTACCGAAGAGGATGGATTCATTTCCTTCGACTATGAGACTGAGGTTTATTGGGGAGAAGTTTAGAAGAAATGGCAATCTATACACCACCGTCTTTTTGCGGACTACATGCCGTACTGAAATTAAAGCAAGATCTGATCTGGAACGAAACGTTTATCCGCCAAGGCGAAATTTGCGAAGCCGTGGATATGATCGGCTATACTTACGTCATTCAAACTACCGGTAATGAGACCCACATTCAACATCGAATGAAAAACAGCATTATGGGCGATTATTTTGACATTGTCGATGGTGGCGTAAAGGATTGGATCGATGACACGGTTAAGGAAACCTATTCTTGCAAAGCTGTCCAAATCAAAGACCTTACTATCCGCGTTAGCAAAAACGAATCGTTTGTTATTCCGAAAGGGTCGGAATTTTACTGTGTTAAAGACGAGTCGGACGTCAATACGTATTGGGATCTCTATGAAGTTGCCTCGCTTGAAAGAGTCCTTCGGTTAAAACATGAAGAGTTTTTGGAGCATATGGAAGTTATGCGAGAAGGATGACGGACGACAAGAGGAGAGAACGCATGAAAGTTCCATCCAGCTTGAAATGGTTAGCGGTTGGTCTTGCCGTTGCACTGCTATTAACGGGCGGCTGCTCCGCGTCGCCAAATAACGGAGAGCAGAATAATCGCCCAGTTGGATCTCCTACAGCAACTCCTGCAAGCACAGCGGATGCAACTCCAGTTGAAGAAGTGCCAGCTACAGTAACTCCGGCACCGGCAGCAACGATTGAAGACTTGACCGAAATATGGGCAACCGCGTTAAAGACACGCGACGGGAAAACCCGGTATGACATGATGTCCGACCAAGCGAAGCAGAAATTCGTCAAAGAGCAACAGGCTCGAGGCGGGAAAGACTGGAATTACAATATCGGAGTTTCAAGTCCGTGGGTCGTTAGTTATGAGAGTACAATCGAAGGAAATCACGTTACCATCACTTATCTGACGGAGACGAGCGGACCCTCTTATTACAATACGGTTGAGTCGCTTACGTTTGCCGAAGAGAACGGAAAGTTTGTTGTGGACGACTATCAGACGGTCTATGAAGGCAAATTACTAGACAAACAAGCGGATAAGTAAATGGTGCATTATGGTATAATGGGACGGAAATCGGGAGACAAGGGAGAAAGATGAGATGAAGCTGATCGACTTAAGCGTTCCTATTAGCCCGCGCATCCAGGAGCCTTTGCCGGCAAAAATCGAGTATTCTAGCCACGAAGCGGGGGCGCAGCAAGCGGCCGCGATTCTAGGGCTGAACCAGAACGATTTTCCGGAGGGCAAAGCTTGGGCTACCGAGACGGTAACTTTGAATACGCATGCGGGAACTCATGTCGACGCGCCGTGGCACTACTGGCCAACCTCGGAAGGCAAGCAGGCTAGAACCATTGACGAGATGCCGCTGGAGTGGTTTTATTCCGATGGCGTATTGCTGGATTTCAGCGCCAAACCGCCTGGTTACGAGATTACGACGGAGGATCTGCAAGCCGAATTAACCCGAATCGGTTATACGTTGAAGCCGTATGACATCGTCCTAATTCGCAGCGATGCGGACAAACGGCTGTATCACGAACATTATGCTTATCTGCATGCGGGCGTATCGGCTGAAGCAACGGTATGGCTGCTGGATCAAGGGATCAAGGTCGTTGGCACGGACGGTTGGGGCTGGGATATTCCGCTCAACCTGCAAGCCGATGCTTACAAAAAAGAGCCACAGGAAGGCGTCCTGTGGGCGGCCCATTACGTCGGCAAAGACCGGGAATATTGCCAGATCGAAAAACTCGCCAACTTGGACCAGATTCCCGTGCCGTTTGGTTTCAAAGTAAGCTGCTTCCCAATCAAGGTGGAAAAAGCAAGCGCTGGCTGGTCGCGGCCAGTTGCTATTATAGAGTCTTAAATAACGATGGCAGCGGGGGATTACAATCCCCACGCTGCCATTGTTTTATTGGAGACCCGGTACAGCCATTACATATCTTTCGTTCTCGTCCTGGCAACCGGTTACCGTGTACACCGTATTTTCTTCCTTGTTCTGTTTTTCAATAGCGGTACATTCCGTTTTCGAGATACCTTTATCGCCGCCATAGGTATCCTCTCTATTATCATTCACATATTGCAACTTGGTTCCGTCCGTAATCAAATATGTATAGATTGGATCGCCTTCAATCGTTAACGCGGTTATTTTCAGCTGATCCGCCTTATGATCGTTGAAATTATCTATGAACTGCTCCATCCTTGGAAGGTTGTATGGTTTTCCCAATTTCACATAAATCTCATCGCCTAGCAGCTGTTCGATCGCTTGTTCAATATTCGAGTGGTAGGCGGTTTTTTCTTTCGGAGTGCTGTTGCTTACTTGATGCTGATAGAGAATCAACGCGTTCTTGACGTTATAAAACAGCGGTGCGTTCATGTCCATCAACTTGGTCTGCTCCGCAAAATCCTGCCGGGCTTCTTGCGTATCCTTGTCCGAACCATACACATACACCATAATCTTCTCTTGATCCGGCAGCGCGAAAATCGTCGGCTTTACCTTATTCAATTCAAAATAGGAAGCCGAAGAATCGGCCGTCAGTTTCACTTCGTTCTCTTCCAAAGCTTTGACGACATCCTGCTCGTCCAATAAAGTTTCTTTGTACGCAAGTTCTCCACTCGCCGGCGCCTTGGCTTCTGATTTGCATCCCACAGCAACTAGCAGCAATACCATAATCCCAAACATCGTCTTTATATACCTAATTTTCCCCAGCATTGGATCATCCTTTCCTTATGTACAGGTATAGACGCAAAGCGGAGTACATAAGTTACGCCACCCGATCCACAAAAAAAGACAGACTCGAAATCAATCGAGTCTGTCTTTCAAACGGCCCCTCTATATGACGAAGTAGAGGGGGGGAGCAGGTTTTGATGTGAGTGCGTAGAGAGAGGGAAAGTATCTCCTGGAGGAGCGTAGCGCTTGCCTTTGGAACTCGGGAATACACCTTCAGGTGTCATTCAAAATTCCCGATTCCAACAGCAACCGGAAGGAGATACTTTTCCGTCCTCGGAGCCAATCACATCACAAACTGCCAGGAGGAGTCTACTTCGTCAACTCCTCCATCTGCTCAATCAAGCTCTCAAACACGCTCATCGCTTGTTCGATTGGCTCTGGGGAAGACATGTCTACGCCGGCTTTTTTCAAGATATTGATCGAGAAGTCGCTGCCGCCGCTTTTCAGGAAACCTAAGTAACGGTCAACGGCCGGTGCGCCTTCCTCGAGAATTTGCTTCGAGAAGCTTGTTGCGGCGGAGAAGCCCGTCGCGTATTTGAACACATAGAAGCTGTTGTAGAAATGCGGAATCCGAGCCCATTCCATCTCGATATCTTTGTCTACAACCATGTCTTTGCCGTAATAAAGCACGTTCAGGTCATAGTAGATTTTGCTCAAGTCTTGCGGAGTGAGCGATTCGCCTTGCTCGGTTTTTTCGTGAACGATTTTCTCGAACTCGGCAAACATCGTTTGACGGAATACCGTTGTACGGAACTGGTCGGCATAATACGTCAGCAGGTACATTTTTTCCTTCGGATCCGTAGACTTGCCAAGCAGATAATCCATCAGAAGCGCTTCGTTCAGCGTGGAAGCTACTTCCGCGAGGAAAATCGTGTATTGCGCGTCGCGATAGTTCTGGTTCGTATCCGAATAATACGAATGCAGCGCGTGACCCATCTCATGCGTCAACGTGAACATGCTGTTCAGGTTGTCTTTATGGTTCAGGAGCACATACGGGTGGGTGCCAAAAGCTCCCCAGCTGTAGGCGCCGCTGCGTTTGCCTTCGTTCTCGTAGACATCGATCCAGCCGTTGTCGAAGCCGTCCTGCAACACGGACAAATAGTCCTCGCCAAGCGGCTTCAAGCTTTCTTTAACGATTTTTTTCGATTCGTCATACGTAATTTCCATGTCGAACTCTTCGACAAGCGGAGCAAACAGATCGTACATGTGAAGCTCATCTACGCCAAGCAGCTTTTTGCGGAGGTCCATGTAACGGTACATCAGCGGCATATGCTTGTGGATCGTATCAATGAGATTCGTATAGACGCTCTCCGGGATGTTGTCGCCATACAGCGACATGCCAAGCGCGGATGGGTACTTGCGTGCCCGAGCGTAGAAAATGTTTTTCGTTACGTTTGCGTTCAGCGTTGTAGCAAGCGTATTTTTTAATTTTCCGTATGTATCGTACATCGTATGGAAAGCATTCGCGCGAACTTCGCGGTTTTTGCTCTCCAAGAATTGAATGTAGGAGCCTTGTGTCAATTGGACTTCTTCACCGGCTTCATTCTTAACCTTAGGGAACTTCAAATCCGCATTGTTCAAAATGCTGTAGATCGAGCCGGGAGCCGAGCTGACGTTGCCTACTTGCGCCATAAGCGCTTCTTCCGGTTTGGAGAGTACATGCGCTTTCTGACGGCGCATTTCCTCGAGCGTATGTTTGAACACCGCAAGGTCTTCATTATTGATCAGAGCGTCAAGCTCGGCATCGGAAAGGGACAATACCTCAGGCGTGATATAGGACAGGGCTTCGCCCGTCTCAACGCTGATTTTCTTCGCTTTGTCCGACAGCGCTTGATAAGTTGGTTCTGCCGTATCTTCGTGATGTTTCATATTGGAGTATACATAAAGCCGTTCAACATGCAGGGAGAGCTCATCTTCCAGTTCGAAGCAGGCTTTAAGCTGAGCAGGGTCCGCAAGTTTGCCTTCGAATGCTCCGACTTTTTTAATCAAAGCTTTTGCTGCTGCATACTCTTTGTCCCAGGCAGCTTGATCTGCAAACAGATCCTCCAGTTTCCAGCGGTAATCAACTGCGGTCTCGGAACGCTTAGGTACGTGATTCATCGAACTCCTCCTCGGTACGGATATAGTAGATTGGTTATGTGGCGAAGCTTGCTGGCCGGGGTCGGCGGAAGCCGAACCGGGAGCAAGGCATAACACTAAGATTACGGGCAGCCATTTCATTGCCGGAAGATCACCTCAAGGACAGTTTGTCCTAGTATGTCCGGTGATGCTTCCAATCATGTCCTAGGTTCCCATTGTTAAGAAGCTATATACAATGAGGAAAAAGGCGAACGCAATGAGGATGATGGAGGCAATCGCCATCCCTCTGCGAAGTTTTGGCGCCATGGAATCGCGCTTGAGAATAACAAGTCCGCCAAGCACAAAAGCAGAGATAATAAAAATAACGTTAACGGAACCCATTTGATCCTCCTAAAAAGATTGCGAAGCAATCTTACTTCGAAAGCATACGCTTAAAATTGCGTAGCAATTTACTTCGAAAGCATAATCTTAAAGATTGCGTAGCAAGTAAGCATTCGCTAGTCTATGCTTCGCGATGATACGATATGTTCGCCGTGCAGGGTAATATTTCCTGCCAACTTACACTTCTTTAAGAGCTTTCAAAATATTTTCCCGTTCTTCTTCACGGCCGGTGAATTGCTCTGGCTTAAAGCGGTTTTCCGCCCAATGCATCATTTCGGGACGGCTAACGAAGGTATGGGTTTCCTCGCCCCATTGATCGGATATTTCACGGACGATCAAGGTTTTGCCTTGCACCTCTACCGTAAGCATATTGTATTTATCCGTTTTAAAAATTTCATGTTTCTTGAACATTGCCGTTATTCCACCTTTTCGCTTGATATACTGTTCATCATAGCCAAATTCAAGGGTGGAAATCAATAATAGGTAATGGTAGAATTAGGCTATTCTGCCGATTGGCGGAATGCAGAGGGCAAGAGTTGAGCCGAGAAGAGACGAGATGAGACGAGGAGAGTGCGGGAAAATGAGCAAATCGCTGTATGAGCAAGTTGGCGTGGCGATGACATGCCGCGGGTTTGACGAGTATTTGAGAATGTTTGAATTGACGAAAGACCATTTGGCGCATGGACAAATCTTGGACGTTGCCGGGGGCGGGTCTTCGTTTACGGCAGACGCTGTAAGTCAAGGTTACGATGCGATGGCCGCAGATCCCAGATACGTGCACAATTCGGCACAATGGATCGCAGAAGCGGCCGTAGAGATTGAGACTTCCACGGAGAAGCTTAAAAAGCTGAGAGAGCATTTCGACTGGAGTTATTACGGCAGTCCGGAGCAGCATAGGGAAGGGCGTATTGAATCGCTGAAGCGATTCTCCGATCACCTGCAATCCGCGGACGGGCGAAGCCGATATATCGCAGGTTCCTTACCGAATCTGCCTTTTCAAGACCATGCCTTCTCTTTAGTGTTATGCAGTCATTTCCTTTTTCTATATGCCGAGCAATTCGGCTTTGCGTTCCATAAACAATCGATTCTGGAATTGATGCGGGTATGCAAGCCGGGCGGAGAAGTAAGAATCTATCCGCTTTATTCTCTTGGCTGGAAGCCGTTCGAGCGAATGGATGAGTTGATGGCCGCCATATTGGCAAGTGGCGGGGAGCCGGAGCTGCTGCTGTCCAGGCTTCCTTTTATACCGGGCTCCAGTCAATATTTGCGTATTTCAATTTGTTGATTTTTCCAAATTAGGGATATATAATGTTATTACTCGCCGGCATTAAGCGGCGGTTATTTTTAGGAGGTTGTGTCAGTTGAAAGGAACAGTTAAATGGTTTAACGCTGAGAAAGGCTACGGTTTTATCTCGGTAGAGAATGGCGAAGACGTGTTTGTTCATTATTCTTCAATTACAGGCGATGGCTTCAAATCGCTGGAAGAAGGTCAATCGGTCGAATTCGATATTACACAAGGCAATCGCGGTGCACAGGCGTCTAACGTCGTTAAATTATAAGATCAACCCCTTATAAGCACGCATGAAAGCAAAAAAGAGATCCTTCTCGAGTAATCGAGAGGATCTCTTTTTTGCTTTCATCTCCCGGCATTGCGGGCGAATATGTGCTGGCAGAAGAACAATACGGCAGAGATTAGGGCTAGTACCGCTCCTACCCGGTAGAAATTGCTCATTCCATAATGCTCGAATATATAGCCGCCAAGGGTCCCGCTGATCAAGCCAGCAAGGCCGGACCATACAACCGCGTACACCGCTTGGCCCGAGGACCGGTATTCTTCGGGAATGAGGTGGGACAGGTACCGGAGCGCCGTTGAGAAATAAATGCCAAAGGTGACGCTATGCATAAGTTGCGTGCTAAGCACAAGGAACGGATTGTCCAGGACGGAAGCCAGCCAAAAGCGCAGCATATACATCAGACAGGCGAACACGAGCAAAGGAAGCTCCTTGAAGCGATGACCGTATTTCCCCATAAGGAATAAGACGGGAATCTCGCTCACGGCGGAGAACAGCCAGGCGAGTCCGACGTCGGAATCGGAAGCGCCCATTTGCCGCAACGCAACGGCCAGGAAGCTCTCGTTCATCCGATGGCTGATCGAGACAAGCAATATAATGAAGAAGAAAAACAACACTTCAGGCTTGCGGAGCAATTGGAAGAAGCCCGAGAATTCGATTTTGCGGGTACTCCCGCGGTAATCTTTCAAGAAGAAAGATAACACGAGGGTAACCGAAATCGTGCATAATCCGATCGGCAGCGTCCAGTCGGAGCCGATATGCTTCAATAGAATACCGATTAAAAAGGCCGTTACGGCAAAACCCAGCGATCCGAATATGCGAATGAGCGCGTAGGGCGTGCGAATCCGTTCGCTCGCAAGCAGAATGAGACTATCGCTAAGCGGGTTCATGGGGGTCTGGAAGAAATAAAACGCTGTCATAACTAGGCAGATGAGTGCAAAATGATGGACGGGAAACAACAAAGCAAGCATAGCAAGTTGACCGACTAAAAGAATCGTAAGAAGTTTTTTGATCGTTCGGAACCGGTCGCTGGCCATACCCATCATGAGATTGGCGAAGATCGATATAAACGGTCCGGTTGAATAAATGATGCCGATCTGGTGCGCAGAGAACCCTTGATCCATAAAATATAAAGGGATATACGATATAAGAACGGCTTGTGTAGCGTACATCGAAAAGCTGAAGGCCCGAAGAGAATGTTTATCCCGTCCAAACGATGCTGCCGAAGGCATCGCGGCGTCTGACTGTTCCATATGTACAACCTCCGTTAACAAAAACAACATTGTTTAACAGTATACATGATAGGCTGGATTATTGCTTGTTGAAATGGTACATTATTGTGTGGAGGTTCACGAATGTTGATGTATCGGTTTGAATGGAATGAGCGGCTGCGATTGGCATTGCCGGTGCTCGAAGCGGACTGGGAGCAATATAGCGCGCTAGAGCAGTCGGACATTGTAGAGCAGTGGGAGCTCATCAGGGGAACAATACCGGACCGGGTAATGGAGTTCGAAAGAATCATTAACCGTAAGCAAGAGGAACTGTTTGAAGAAGACAATTTTGAAGAGTCCTGCCGTTTGAATACGGAGATCGCAGAGTACGCAAGCCGGATCAACGACTTGCTTATCTGGTACCGTACCAATCAAGAGTTGGATTCCCGCCGGCATACTTAATGGCTTTGTAAGAGGGGGTGCAATGAAAGAGTGATGTCTTCAGCCGGCAACCGGGTACCCGAAAGCCCGTTAAAGCTCATGCACCGCGTGTATAAGTACATATTGCCCGAAGTGAATATCGAGCTTCGCAAGCTGCGGCGTTTGGCTGTGCAGATTCCCGATCCGGAGCTTCGGACGCAAGCCCTTCAAAGCATGGACAGCAAGAAGTTTCATTGCCAGGGCGGTGCCATTTATGCTGCAATGAATTTGGACGAGCGGTATGTTCTTATTCCGCTTATTGTCGCGCTCCAGACCATCAGCGATTACTTGGATAATTTATGTGATCGGAGCACGTCGTTAGATCCGGATGATTTCCGTCTTTTGCATCAATCGATGCTCGATGCGGTGGATCCTTCGGCACCTCTTCAGGATTACTACGCCTTGCGGCAGGAACGGAATGATGGCGGTTACTTGCATCATTTGGTAAATTTATGTCAACACTGTGTTTCGATGCTCCCTTCTTATGCCGCGGTTCAGCCGCATGTAACGGAGCTTGTTGGCTTATACAGCGATCTTCAGGTGTATAAGCACATCCGCAAAGAATTGCGCGAGGAACAGCTGCTCACCTGGTGGAACAAGTATGCAGGGCAATTCCCTGATTTATACTGGAATGAATTTGCGGCCGCGACGGGCTCAACGCTGGGCATGTTTATGCTGTTTGCTGCGGCGAGCGAGGACCATTTGCGCCTTGAAGACGCGGAAGCAATTAAAAATATATATTTCCCTCATGTGTGCAGTCTTCATATTATGCTCGATTATTTAATCGATCAGGAAGAAGACCGCGCAGGTGGCGATCTGAATTTCTGTCATTACTATGACAGCCAGCATCAGCTTGTTGAACGGATTGCTACAATTGTGAACCGGGCTAGGGAAGACGTAACCAAGCTTCCTGCAGCTAGCTTTCACCGGCTAATTATCGAAGGGCTGTTAGCGCTATATTTATCCGACCCGAAAGTGCGGACGCAATCGGATGTGCAAGCCGCATCACGCAAGCTGATGAAGAAAAGTCCGCTTACCCGCCTGTTTTTTTGGGTCAACAGTATTTGGATTCGAAGACAACAGGATTAGATAAAATTACTTGGAGGAATGATTATGTCATCTGTAAAATCAATTGCTGTCTTAACGAGCGGAGGCGACTCCCAGGGCATGAACGCGGCCGTTCGCGCCGTTGTCCGGAGCGCTTTGTTTAATGGTCTTGACGTATATGGCGTTCAACGCGGTTATCAAGGTCTGATCAACGATGATCTGTTCAAGATGGACCTTCGCAGCGTTGGCGATATTATTCAACGCGGCGGCACGATCCTTCAAACGGCGCGCTGCAAAGAATTCATGACGCCGGAAGGCCAACAGCGCGGTGCGGACGTTCTTCGTGAACGCGGGATTGATGGACTTGTCGTAATTGGCGGCGACGGCTCTTACCAAGGCGCTAACAAGTTAAGCAAGCTGGGCATTCGCACGATGGGTCTGCCGGGTACAATCGATAACGACATTCCGTTTACGGACTCTACAATCGGCTTCGATACGGCTGTAAGCATCGTTGTTGACGCAATTAACAAAATCCGCGACACGATGTCTTCGCATGAGCGTTCGTCGGTCGTTGAGGTAATGGGCCGCCACTGTGGCGATATCGCTTTGTATGCTGGCCTTGCAAGCGGTGCCGAGACGATTATCGTGCCTGAAGTACCGATTGATATGGCGGAAGTATCCGAGCGGATGAAACAAAACTTTGCCAAAGGCAAACGCCATAGTATCGTGGTTGTAGCCGAAGGCGCCGGCCGCGGCGAAGACGTTGCAAGAGAAATTACGAAGGGCTGCGGTCTGGAGCCGCGCGTAACGGTTCTTGGCCATATTCAGCGCGGCGGTACGCCAACGGCTATGGACCGGATTCTGGCAAGCCGTCTTGGCGATTTCGCCGTTCATCAACTCATGTTGGGCGAATCGGGCAAAGCTTGCGGCATTATCCGCGGCGAGCTTGTAACGACGGATATCGATACGGTTGTTAACTCGAAAAAACCATTCAACATGGAAATGTATAACCTGGCGCTTCGCCTGTCCCAATAATCCATAACAACCTGTTATACACGCCAGAGCAGCTTATGCTCTGGCGTATTTTCGTTTAAATTTGGTTTACAATCATGGTGTATGCTTCCTGAAGATACTAAAGGAGTTGAATGCATAAGATGAGGCAGGAAGTGAGCAAGAAGACAATCGGAGGCAGCTGGCGTCCTTTTATAAAGCTGTTGTTAGATACGAAACCGTCCAAATGGATGATTGGCATTGCGGCAGGTTTAAGCATCTTGTCTACGATCGTGGGACTGATTGTTCCTTTATTTACGAAAAATGTCGTGGATCGTTTCTCGATTGCGAATATAAGTATCACGCAAATTGTATTGTTGGGAGTTGCTTTCCTCGGGCAGGCGGCGGCATCCGGCATTTCGATCTATATGCTGAACCGGGTTGGCCAAAAGCGTAGTAGCAAGTTTGCGCGACCGGTTATGGAAGAAGCTGCTCGTATTAACCATCCCTTATTTCGATAAACATCGAACGGGGGATACCGTCAGTCGAGTTATTAATGATACGGGTATCGTAAGAGGACTGATTACGGAGCATTTGACCGGGTTCTTTAACGGAATCATATCGATCATTGGCGCGGTTGCGATCTTGTTGTTCCTGGATTGGAAAATGACTCTCCTCCTGTTGATTGCCGTACCCGTTACGATGGTTGTTTTTATCCCTGTAGGACGGCAAATGACGAAGATCTCCAAAGAACTTCAGGAGGAAACCGCCACCTTCACGACGGTACTCGACCAGGCGTTATCCGAAATCCGATTAGTGAAAGCATCAAATGCAGAAGACTATGAATATAACAACGGCAAACGTTCGATTGGCAGGCTGCTTGCGCTCGGGATTCGCGAAGGGAAACTTCAAGCTTTTATTTTCCCGATTGTAGGGCTCGTTATGATGGGGATGCTTGTGCTTATTATCGCTTACGGCGGTATGCGCGTGTCTTCCGGCGATTTGTCGGCGGGTGATCTTGTGGCGTTTATCTTGTATTTAATTCAAATTGTTATGCCGATTAATCAGATATCGCAATTTTTTACGCAAATGCAAAAAGCAATCGGAGCAACGGAACGTATTATTGCTACTTTGCACGCGGAAGAAGAACCTCTTCATCAAGGGCGCTCTCTCATGAATCCAAGGCAGCCTATTGTTGTTGATCAAGTGAACTTCGCATACGGCGAGAATGACGAAGTGTTGAAGGATGTTCAATTTACGCTGATGCCGGGTACGGTGACCGCGATTGTAGGTCCAAGCGGAGGCGGGAAAACAACGCTGTTCTCGCTGCTTGAACGTTTCTATAAGCCGCAGTCGGGCGAGGTGCGGATCGGGAAGGATAGTATTTGGGATTTGTCCCTTCATTCCTGGAGGAGCAAGATCGGGTATGTCTCGCAGGAAAGCCCGATCATAGCGGGAACCATACGCGATAATCTGATTTACGGCACGGACCGGGAAGTGACGGACGAGGAGATCATGCTGGCATCCAAGATGGCTTATGCCGATGTATTTATAGATGAGCTGCCAGGTCGGTATGAGACGGAAGTTGGCGAGCGCGGCATTAAGTTGTCCGGCGGACAAAGGCAGCGAATTGCGATTGCCAGGGCGATTTTGCGCGATCCTCAAATTCTTATGCTGGACGAAGCGACATCCAGTCTCGACAGCAAATCGGAGATTGTGGTTCAGCAAGCGCTTGATAACTTGATGGTTGGACGTACGACACTGGTCATTGCCCATCGGTTGTCTACGGTGGTCGATGCGGATCAGATCTTATTCGTTGAAAAAGGAACGATTACCGGTAGAGGAACGCATGGTGAATTAGTGCAATCGCATGCGATGTACCGCGAGTTCGCCAATCAGCAGCTTCGGATAGAGCAGGTTAATTAGGGTGAAAGGGGAGAATTCAGATGGCAACGATATTGGTCGTAGACGATGATGCGCATATCCGCGAGTTGGTTAGCCACTATTTGAAGGTGGAGGGATTCGAGGTCATAGAAGCTTGTGACGGTGAGGATGCGCTTTCGGTATTGGAATCTGCCAAAGCGGACCTCGTTGTGATGGATGTTATGATGCCAAACATGGACGGTTGGGAGTTATGTGCCGAGATTCGTGATCATTATGACCTTCCGCGCCTCATGCTGACGGCGAAAGGGGATACGTCCCAGAAGCTGAAAGGCTTCGAGCTTGGTGCCGACGATTATCTGGTGAAGCCGTTTGAACCGCTTGAATTGATTGCGCGGGTCAAAGCGCTGCTTAAGCGTTACCGGATTGCATCCTCGCAAACCGTACAGGCGGGAGATCTTACGCTCGACAAGAAGAGCTACGCCGTAACGGTTAACGGCCAGAGCATGACGCTGCCGCTTAAGGAATTTGAGCTGCTGTTTAAGCTGGCCAGCTATCCCGGTCAGTCATTTTCCCGCGGTCAACTCATTGAAGAAATATGGGGGTTTGATTTCGAGGGTAACGAACGGACCTTGGACGTTCATATTAACCGGCTGCGCGAGCGGTTTCCCGAATCGCAGCATACGTTTAAGATCAGCACGATCCGGGGGCTTGGCTACCGTCTGGAGGTCCAGGGGTGAACATAAAGAACAAGCTGAAGTTTGTTTGGAAAGTAATCGTTAAGATTGCTCAAATCTGTTTTGGTATCGCGTTTATATCGGGCTGTTGGACAGTCGCTTATTTTTTCAGCTATTGGCTCTATAACCGGATTGATTGGCATCCGCATCATTATGTGGGTCAACTGATTAATATGCTGGCGGCACTGTTCATTATGGGGCTGATGATTCAGCTTATAGGTTGGCTGTTCTTCCACAAGAAACAAAAGGAAGTTTCCAATTCGCTGAAAGATGCGCTCAGAAGAATCTCGCAGGGGGATTTCAAGGTGCGCCTTAGCTTCGTGAGAACGGATCCGAGATATCAGGAAATTCTTGATGAAGTTAATCTGATGGCGGATGGACTTGAAAAACTCGAAGCGCTTAGGCAAGAGTTTATTTCGGACGTTTCGCATGAGATTCAAACCCCTCTGACGTCGATTAGCGGTTTTGCGCGCGCGCTGCAGAATGAATCGCTGGATGTTGACACCAGAAACAAATATTTGCGTATTATCGAAGGTGAAAGCACGAGGTTATCCAAGCTTAGCGAGAATTTGCTTCGTCTTGCTTCGCTTGACTCCGAGAAGCATCCGTTCGAACCGAAGCGTTACAGGCTGGACCGGCAGCTGGGCACGCTTGTTTTGTCTTGCGAGCCGCAATGGGTGGGCAAATCGATTGAGCTGAATGCCGACCTTGATGACGTGTACGTGGAAGCGGATGAAGATCTGCTCAGCCAAGTCTGGATTAATCTGATCAGCAATAGCATCAAATTTACGCCGGAAGGCGGCCAGATTGATATCACATTACGGCATAAGGACGGATTGGCGGAATTCCGGATTCAGGATACGGGGATAGGCATCGCCGAAGAGCAGCAGCAGCAAATTTTTGAACGTTTCTTCAAGGCGGATAAGGCGCGGAGCCGCAAGATCGGAGGAAGCGGGCTTGGGCTGTCGCTGGTGAAGAAGATCGTTGAGATGCATCACGGGACGGTTGCCGTTGAGAGTGAGATTGGCAAAGGCTCCGTCTTTATCGTCACTTTGCCCGTTGCGTTGCCCCAATTGTAAGAACTTTGTAATAAACGGTTACGGGTTCGTTTAGAATTGGGCGTTATGATAAACGATAGATTCAATAACTTGCAGCAGTCAGGGTGAGAAGGATTTGTCCATTCGGGTAAAGTTGTATTTATCGTATGTGGCTATGGTGTTTCTCCCGCTTGTGCTCATTATCGCCTTTATCGTGTTTGTGCTTCACGCGGGAGGGATGCAGGATTTAAGGGAATATTTCAAGGTGGAAAAGGAAGAGAAGACGAATCAATCCCTCATCTACGGTGAAATGAAATACGTCATCGAGAATGACGCGGATAAACTGTCATCTTCCGGCTATATGGATCATTTGCAGGCCAGGCTGGCAGAACAATGGGCGGGCATTATTATCGCCAAAGACGGCGTGGTGAACGAAGTGCCTGAGTTTTTGCGGCAGCAGTCTCCGCATGAGAATTGGCAGGCTTTTTTTAACCGGTCGCCTGATTCCGTTTCCTTCAACGCCTTTAAGTTCCAAGTCAATGCAATCTCCTTCGCCTATCCTGACGGTCGCGATGGTAAAATGCTTCTTCTTCGGAGGAACGACGTTGTGCCATATGTCTGGCGTCCGGTGGGGGCATTGATTTTCAGCGCGATTGTGGGGTTGACGAGTCTGCTTCTGACCTACTTTGTGTCCCGAAGCATCATTCGTCCGATCCATGCTTTAAAGACGGCAGCGCTGCAGATTAAGGACGGTGACCTATCCCAACAGGTTGTTGTCACAAGCAAAGGGGAGGTTGGCCAGCTCGCTAACGCATTTGAAGCGATGAGGGTCCAATTGAAACAGTCCATAGACCAAAGTCTGCAGTACGAGGAGAATCGCAAGCAGCTGTTATCGCATATCTCGCATGATTTAAAGACGCCGATCTCCGCGATTAAAGGTTATGTTGAAGGGATTATGGATGGCATTGCGAATACGGACGAAAAGCGCGAGCGATACATGCAGACGATTTACCACAAAGCCAATGACATGGACCAATTGATTGATGAGCTGTTCTTGTTCTCCAAGCTCGACTTGCATAAGATTGCTTTTGATTTCAAGACGATGGACATCGGCAAATATTTGGAGCATTTCTTGGAAGAGCAGCGTTTTGACCTCGAGAAGTCCGGCATTCGGCTCCATTATGATGCTCCCGATTCTCAGATGCTTATCGCCGCTGATCCGGACAAGCTAGGCCGCGTGCTGACGAATATTTTGAACAACAGTGAGAAATATATGGGTCAGCAGCCCGAGTCTGATGAGATGAGCGTTCAAGTGTCGGTCAAGGAATGGCAAGGCGATGTTCTTATTGCGATTGAAGACTCGGGACCGGGGATTGACAAGGACGATTTGCCGTATATTTTCGACCGGTTCTACCGGGCTGAACAGTCCCGCAATTCCGAAACAGGAGGAAGCGGGCTTGGACTGGCGATCGTCAAACAAATTATCGAAGGGCATGGCGGTACGGTTTGGGCAGAACATGCAGAGCAAGGCGGCGCCAGATTCTGCCTGCTGCTTCCGAAATCGGTACCGGTTAGAACGGTGACGGATCATGAAGAGCATACTAATCATTGAAGATGAGAAGGCGATAGCTGAACTGGAGCGGGATTATCTCGAAAGCCACGGCTTCTCCGTCGAGATTGAAGGCCGTGGAGATATTGGGCTTCAGAAGGCATTGGAAGGCTCTTATGACCTTATCATTCTGGATGTCATGCTGCCGAAGCTGGACGGATTCGAAATATGCCGTCAGATTAGGCAGGCCATTAACATTCCTGTCCTTATGGTGACAGCGAAGAAGGAAGACATTGACAAGATTAGAGGGCTTGGGCTCGGCGCGGATGATTACATGACGAAGCCGTTTAGTCCAAGCGAGCTTGTAGCCAGAGTGAAGGCTCACCTCGCCAGGTATGAGCGGCTGACCGCAGGCAGAAGCGAGGGTAGTCATGAGCAGATCCGCATACGCGGGCTGATGATTGACAAGACGTCGCGCCGGGTAACGATTCATGACAAGGAAGCGATGTTGACCTCGAAGGAATATGACCTGCTGTTATTGTTTGCCGCGCATCCCAACCGGGTTTTTGAGAAAGAAGAGCTGTTTGAGCGGATATGGGGTCTAGATTCAAATGGCGACGCAGCTACGGTTACGGTTCATATTCGGAGGCTGCGTGAGAAAATCGAACACGATCCATCGAACCCGCAATATATCGAGACGTTATGGGGAGTCGGTTATCGGTTCAAAGTATAGACAATAGAGAAGGAGTGGAAAGGTTTGAAGAGCATAATCAAGTTCTCGCTGAACAACAAATTTGCTTTATGGATTATGACTGTTATCGTGTTGTTTGCCGGTTTGTATTCCGGTCTCAACATGAAGATGGAGACGTTGCCAGACATTACGGTTCCGATCGTAAGCGTTACGACGGTTCTCCCGGGCGCTGCGCCTGAAGAAGTAATGGAAAAGGTTACGAAACCGATCGAGCAGCGTACGCGGAATATGGAGGGCGTTGACACTGTCAGCTCGACCTCTTACGAGAATGCGTCATCCGTTATTATTCAGTATAAATTCGGAACGAATATGGAGAAAGCAGAGAGCGAAGTAAAAAGCCTGCTCGCTGATATAAAGCTGCCTGAAGGGACGCAAGATCCGGATGTATCCCGCATCAGCTTAAATGCTTTCCCGGTTATCTCGCTTAGCTTTGCGAATGACAAGCAAAGCCTGGCGCAGCTGACAGATTTGGTTAACTCCAGCATTTTGCCTGAGCTGCAAGGTGTTTCGGGAGTTGCGGATGTTCAAATCTCCGGTCAAAACCTCATTCAAGGACAGCTTGAATTTGATCAAGCCAAGCTTGCCCAGCTTGGTCTGACTGAAGATGCGGTGAAAGGCATCATCCAAGCTTCCGCAATGAAAGCCCCGCTTGGGATTTTTGAATTTGGCGATACCGAGAAAGCGGTTGTTGTAGACGGTAATGTTACGACTTCAGACGATTTGAACAATCTCGTTCTTATGCCTAACGTTAAGTTAAGCGATGTAGCGAAACTTACGGTTGAAGGCAAAGCAGAATCCGTTTCTCGTACGAACGGCAAAGATTCAATCGGCATCAACATTGTCAAATCTGCGGATGCCAATACGGTTGACGTTGTTAATAAGGTCAAGGATGTCGTTAAGGACATGCAAGAGAAAAACGACGGCCTGACCATCGTCACAACGCTTGACCAAGGCAAACCGATTGAGAAATCGGTAGAAACGATGATCACAAAAGCGGTTATCGGCGCTCTATTCGCGGTTCTTATTATCATGATTTTCCTGCGCGACATCCGTTCCACCATTATTGCTGTCGTATCTATACCGTTGTCGATTCTGATCGCGCTGCTCATTTTGAGCCAGATGGATATTACGCTTAATATTATGACGCTTGGAGCCATGACCATCGCGATAGGGCGGGTTATCGACGACTCGATTGTCGTCATTGAGAACGTATACCGGCGAATGGCGCTTAAAGGCGAGAAGCTAAAAGGTAAAGAACTGATTCTCGAAGCTACGCGCGAAATGTTTATCCCGATTATGTCTTCGACGGTTGTAACGATTGCGGTATTCCTGCCAATGGCGTTTGTATCCGGCATGATTGGCGAAATCTTTACCCCGTTTGCTCTGACGGTAGTATTCGCATTGCTTGCATCCTTGCTTGTTGCAATTACCGTAGTGCCAATGCTTGCGCATATGATGTTCAGGAACGGCATTAAAGCCGACAAAGCCGTCGACCACGATAAACATGGCCGTCTTGCTACCTGGTATAAAGGCGTACTGAGCTGGTCTCTTAATCATAAGTGGATTACGTCCATTATTGCGGTCGTGCTGCTTGTAGGCAGTATCTCGCTTACTCCGCTCATCGGCATGAGCTTCTTGTCCGGCGATGAGGAGAAATCCATGATCGTCACGTATAACCCGGCTCCGGGCGAGACGAAAGAGCAAGTAGAAGACATGGCTTTGAAAGCCGAGAAGGAATTGATGAAGCGGGAAGGTATTGATATTGTTCAATACGCGGTTGGCGGTTCTAATCCGTTCAGCCCTGCCGCATCGAAACAAGCTTTGTTCAACCTGACTTACGATGAGAACATGAAAAACTTTGCAGGCGAGAAGGAACAGATCGTTCCGCTTCTTCAAACTCTCGGAGGCAAAGGCGAATGGAAAGAACAAAACTTTGGCGCTGCCGGCGGCGTAGGCGGTTCCACTATTTCGATGGTTGTATACGGTCCGGATATGGATTCGCTTGATCCGGTCGTCAATGACCTGATGGCGAAGCTGAAGGACAACAAAGATTTGGAGAAAGTCGATTCCAGCCTTGCTGAACGTTATGACCAATACCGCCTTGTAGCGGATCAAGCGAAGTTGAGCCAATATGGCTTGACTGCCGGCCAAGTGGCCATGGCGCTTAGCCCGGTTCGCGACAATCCGGTGCTGACGACCATTAAGAAAGACAATGAAGATGTGAATGTGTACGTGAAGGTCGATACCAAGACGTACAAAGACAAATCCGATATTGAGAATGTGATGCTGAAGTCGCCTATTACGGGCGCTGAAGTAGCTTTGAAGGACGTTGTGACGATCGAGGAAGGCAAATCGCCAAATACAATCACCCGTTTGGACGACCGCATCAATGCGGAAGTGACGGCTGATGTGGTATCCTCCAACGTTAGCGCGGTATCGTCCGATTTGCAGAAGATGATTGACGAAATGAAGCTGCCTGCCGGTGTTGATATCAAGATTGGCGGCGTAACGGAAGATATGCAGGAATCCTTCATGCAACTTGGTCTTGCCATGCTTGCTGCAATCGCCGTTGTGTATCTTGTGCTTGTTATTACTTTCGGCGGAGCACTTACACCGTTTGCGATTCTGTTCTCGCTGCCGTTCACCGTTATCGGTGCCTTGGTTGGCCTCTGGATCGCTGGAGAGACAATCAGCGTTACCTCGCTTATCGGTATGCTGATGCTGATCGGTATCGTTGTCACGAATGCGATCGTCCTTGTCGACCGCGTTATTCACAAGCAAAAAGAAGGCTTGTCGGTTCGTGAAGCGCTTCTTGAAGCAGCAGGCACGCGTCTGCGTCCAATCTTGATGACGGCAATCGCTACGGTTGGCGCGCTTCTGCCGCTTGCATTCGGGTTTGAATCCGGCGGTCTGATCTCGAAAGGCATGGCGATTACCGTTATTGGCGGTCTGACCAGCTCGACGCTGCTGACCCTGATCTTCGTGCCATTGGTTTATGAATTGTTCAACCGCAAGAAAAAAGCAAAAGTAACAGCTGAATAAATGATTGAAAAAAGGCTTCTTCGACCCGTAACGGTCGAAGAAGCCTTTTTAAGGTTGGGGGAGCGGAGGTTATTTCGAGCTTGGCATGACTTTTGCGCTTCAGTATTTCACGCCTTCCGAATAGCGGTTGCTTGCGTTCCACAGCAGGTATTCGTCCACTCCGGCGTCATGCAGCGCTTTGATTTGAGCTTGCACTTCGGTTGCCCCGTATTTGATGTAATGTCCTTTGCCCAGCCAGCTTGCGGTGAAATCTTGAATCCAAGGACGGATAATCGGCTTCTCGTCGCCAATCGGGTCGAGTTTCTTGTGCGTGTCCTTCATGGCCCCGGCAATCGTCGCGTAAGGATTTTTATCCGGATCCTGCTGATCGAACCAGCCGGTCGAGTAATGGCTTGGATAGATCATAGGGGAGATGACATGAACATCGCTCGAAATTTTGGCAAAATCCTGTCCAATCCCTTCCGCTGCAGGCACGGATGCGGCATACCCGAATATATCGACGGATACCCGGACGCCTAGCGGCTCAAGTTGCTCTCTGGCGTATTTCACGAAGCCGGCAACGGCATCTACGCGGCTTTGGTCCGTCTTGGCAAAGGTTAAGGAATCGGCTTTTTTCTCGAAGCCTTCAGGGAAGCGCACATAATCGAATTGAATTTCTTTAAAGCCTAATTTAACGGCTTCTTTAGCAATCGCCACATTGTAATCCCATACCTCCGGCATATAGGGATTAACAAAGCTGTCTCCATTGCCGTTGGCCCAGAGTGAACCATCGGAATGGCGGTAAGAGTACTCGGGATGCTTTTTGGCTAACACGGTATCCTTGAACACCACAATTCTTGCGATTGGATATACGTTATGGTCTTTAAGTTTGGCCATCAATGACTGGATATTGGCAATGTATTTCTGGGTTGTTCCCAATGTCAACAGCTCCGGCGTCTGCGTCGGATAAGTTATGTATCCATTGTCATCTTTAATGTCAATGACCATACTGTTAAGCTCCGTGTCATCCATAAGATGCAGCAACGTGTTTAAACGCGACCCACCGGCGCTGTGTGCCGTTACGTATACGCCTTTGACTGCTGGGGCGTCCGGCTGCGGATCCGTCTTTAGGCCGTTGTCTACGGCTTCTGGCGTGGTTGTAGTTGTTGCGGCAGGCTCGACCTGAATGATCGTTTTGCCTGCAGCCGCGTTAAAGAGCGAGGCAGATAGCTGCTTGGCGGCGACATTGTCTTCTCCGGTTCCCGTAATGAGGTGGTACAACAGCAGCAGCGTCGAAAAGATAATGTCCATATTATGCCCTCTCCCCGTTAGCGTTTTCATCCAAATTATAATGCAGAAGAAGGATTCGTGGCATTATTTTTTTCGGAGAAGGGACTTTCTAAGCAACCAATTGTTGACACAAACAAAAAGCCTGCCGGCTCAAGGCCGACAGGCTAAACAGTTCTATTCAAACACCCGATTTGTCATTGCAGCAAAGCTTCTATTTGATGCTCGCAAATGCTGTGATGTACAATTTCCCTTGCATCTTCCGGTTCCAGAACAGCTAATCCGTCCCGCAGCACGATGTTGATCGCAAGCTCGCGCTTCGTAAGGAAAGAACTTAGCTCGGGCACCAGCTTTTCCACAATCTGTGACAATGTGACTGTTTCCATATCCACCTGAGCATCACCCTTTCATCATAGGTTCAGGGCAAATCATATGGCAAGAAACTAAACTTACGGGATAACCACATTATAACAGGATCAATTGTAAAAACATAGGGATATGTATATGATTCCATGTTTGTCTATTATACTTGGACTAATCCTTCGGTCGCCTAAAGTCGCCGATCACGCCCACAGTTTCAACAATGTTTACGAATGCTTTAGGGTCGATCGACGCAATCGTCTTCCGGAGCTCCGCAAGCTCATAACGAGTCCTTACGGTCATAAGCATATCTTTCTCCGCTGAAGTATAAGCGCCTCTTGTTTTGATGATGGTAATGCCGCGCGGATGGCTAAGCAGCTTCGCCAAAATCTCTTCGGTCTTTGTCGTAATAATAAAGGCCGTTACTTTTATATGGCGGACATGGATAATGTCGACCACTTTGCCGGCCGTGAAGATGGATACAAGCGAGTAGAGCGCCAGGTTCCAGTCCTTCGTAAATAACACGAGGGCCGCGATGACCAGTCCGTTGAGCGTGAAAATAATGGAGCCCACCGGTAAATCCCGTTTGCGCGTAATAATGGATGCAATAATATCAAAGCCGCCGGAGGATCCGCCGAACCGGAGTGTCATGCCCGTGCCGATCCCGAGAATGATGCCGCCGAAGACAGAGCCAAGCACTACGTCTTGCGCAATCGCGGTGACAGGAATGAGTTGAAGAAATAAGGTTGACGCTAGAACGGTGTAGATGCTCCAGATAATGAAACGGCGTCCCACGATGAACCAGCCCCATATCAACACCGGAACATTAAGCACTAAATACAGCAAGCCGATATTTCCACCCGTAATATAGCCGATCATCATTGCAACGCCCGAGAGGCCGCCGCTAAGTAATTGATGGGGAATAAGGAAAAGATTAAATGCGCCGGCAATTAGCAATGAGCCTATCGTCATGACGGCTGCGGCGACGGCAGGCTTGAAAGTCCATATGTTCATTATTGGTTAGCTCCATGATTGAATTCGCTAAAAATCAGCGGTTGTTAATCTATGGTAGTATGGCTTTTTGTCCATTGCTGGTATTCGTAAGTCTTTATGTGCTATAATGATTTGGATATTTTTTAGTAGGCTGCAGATAAAAGGAGTATGAGAAAAGTTTGAAAACATTTGCTGAATTTGGCCTGGAACCGAAAGTGTTGCAGGCAATTACGGAGCTTGGATTTGAGGAATCTACCCCAATCCAGGACAAATCGATCCCAATTGCAATGGCAGGGAGCGATATGATTGGTCAAGCACAGACGGGTACAGGCAAAACGGCTGCATTCGGAATCCCGCTTATTAACAAGATTCCGGTCAACGAAGAACGTATCGTTGCATTGATTATGACGCCAACCCGTGAGCTTGCTATCCAAGTAGCAGACGAGATCGGGAAGCTGACTAAATACAAAGGTCTTCGTTCATTGCCGATCTATGGCGGACAAGAAATCGGTCGCCAGATTCGCGCTCTGAAGAAGAAGCCGCAAATTATTATCGGTACACCGGGCCGTTTGCTCGACCATATTAACCGCAAGACGATTAAACTTGAAGACGTACAGACCGTTGTCCTAGACGAAGCGGATGAAATGCTGGACATGGGCTTCATGGAGGATATCCAATCCATCCTGAAGCAAGTACCTGAAGAGCGCCAAACCCTCTTGTTCTCGGCAACAATGCCTCCGAACATTCAGAAGCTGGCTCAGCAATTCTTGAAAAATCCGGAGCATGTAGCGGTTATTTCGAAACAAGTTACGGCACCAACGATTCAACAAAATTATTTCGAAGTGCATGAGCGCCAGAAATTCGAAGCGCTAGCTCGCTTGCTCGATATGGAATCGCCTGAACTCGCCATTATTTTCGGTCGTACGAAACGTCGTGTTGATGAGCTCAGCGAAGGTTTGCAAAAACGCGGATATTCGGCTGACGGCCTTCACGGTGACCTGTCCCAGAACCAGCGCGATAACGTTATGCGCAAATTCCGCGACGGCAGCATCGATGTTCTCGTGGCAACAGACGTAGCGGCACGTGGTCTCGACGTATCGGGTGTAACTCACGTTATTAACTTTGACCTTCCGCAAGACCCTGAGAGCTATGTTCACCGGATCGGCCGTACCGGCCGTGCGGGTAAAGAAGGCTCCGCTTACTCGTTCGTTACGCCTCGCGAAGTGGATCACCTTCACTTCATTGAGAAAGTTACGCGTCAACGCATCAGCAAGAAGCCTTTGCCAAGCCTGGCGGAAGCAATTGAAGGCAAACAACGCCTGACGGCTGAGCGTGTGCTCGAAGTTGTGCAGAACGAAGACTTCACGGAGTACAAAGGCATCGCTATCCAATTGCTGGAGCAATACGATTCCGTGCATTTGATGGCAGCTGCCCTCAAATTGCTTACTGGCGAGAAGAAAGACGTTAACGTTGAACTGACGCCGGAAGAACCGCTTCGCGCTAAGAAACGCAAGCCGGACATTCGTTCGAACGGTCGCCGTTATTCTGGCGGATCGTTTGGCGGCGGCAACCGTGGCGGCGGTCAAGGCGGCGGCGGTGGATACCGCGGCCGTGACGACAGACGCAGCAGCGGCGGTCAAGGTGGCAGCGGCGGTGGATCCCGTGGTGGCTACGAAGGCCGCAACCGTGACAATAACGGTGGTGGCGGACGCGGACGCAGCGGTGAAGGCCGTAGCAGCAGCAGCAGCGAGTCCCGTCGTCCGAAATATTCGTCTGAAGACTTCGCAAACAACTAAGTTATCTAGATCAGGGGAAGTCCGTGATGCCTAGCGGGCATCCGGGCTTTCCCTTTTTTTAATCCGCTTAAGAGAAAACCTACTTCTACACGCGGTCGCACTACTTCAAGTGGCTTCGATAGAGGGTTTTTCATACACAACTTATTCTATGAAGGTAGGGGCGATTCAAATGGAACCAAAAGGCCTTGTTGGCGGTTTGTACCGGATTTCCGAATGGATAATGCGTCTGGCGGTCATTAACATCTTATGGCTGGTATGTTCGATTCCGTTTGTATTTATCGCTTGGAGCGGGCTTCTAGCTGCGCCTGCGGATACTTCTGATTCTGCGGTTACGAGTCAGGTATACGCGACATTGATTATGATGGCAGTTATCGCCCCATTCACGTTGTTCCCGGCTACGGCAGCTATGTTCACGATTGCACGCAAATGGGTAATGGGCGAAGTGGATGTTCCGATGTTCAAGACGTTTTTCCGCGGATACAAAGAGAATTATTTACAAAGTATGATCGGCGGTATTTTCTATTCGCTTATTCTTGGAATCATGGTCATTGATTTTGTGGTGTACAAGGATCAATTCAATTTGTTCTCCTATCTGTACCTGGCGATTTGCCTTCTGTTAGTGGTGTCCTTATTTAACTTCTTCTCTATGCTAGTGCACTATCATATGAAAACGTTTCAATTGCTCAAAAATGCGGTCCTTATTACAATTGGACGTCCGATCCGCTCCTTCTCGACAGCCATTATGGCCGCGGCGGTAATGTATTTCAGCACGCAATATACGTTCCTTATTCCTTTCTTCATGGGCAGCGTGATTGCTTACCTGTCCTTCTGGAATTTCCACCTGATCTACCGTAAGCTTCAAGATCAAATGGAGAAACAGAAAGCAGCAGAAGCAGAGGAAAATGAACTTGCTGATCTCGCGGACTCGGAGAGAGACCGGAACCAGTAAATAGCAGCAGACACAAGTTTACTTTTGTCGGATTTACGTCTATAATAGCAATACATCCTGCGATGTTCGTTTCGGCTTTTCGTTGTTTTGAACCAATGGCTGTTTCTAGGGAGACCAACATTGAAGCGCGGCTGACAGGCCCTCTAAAGGGGATCTCAAAAACGTTTCTGCGGACACCCACCTGCGAGAGCGGGTTCAGAAGCATGTAAGTCGGACGGCATTCGCGGGTTTTTTTCTTGCCATTATAGCGACCGGCAGTTCCTTGGTCATCATTTTATTGATGATTAAGGGGCTGCTTTTGTGTAGATACCCTTTATGGTCTTTTTTCATGAGTACAAACATGCTACAATTATTTTGATGTATACGTACATAGATGCTAGAGGGGGAGATCATCGTTGTTGAAGCGCACTCTAATCGGACTGCTTCGCAGTCACGAAGCGACGGGCGATAAAGCTAAAGACCCACTGCTCAAATCACATGTTTACAAGCTTTCGAAAGAAAAGGCTTGGGAGGAAGTTGTGTCTACCCTGAAGAAAATGCAGGGATACAAGCTTCTGCACGAAGTGAAGTCAGTTGGGGAGATTGTCCTGGAGAAACGTACGATGACCGGACGCACCATGGATATTACCGTAACCGTGATCAGTGTAAATCCTGTTACTTCGGCGGTTGATATTTATTCCGCTTCCAAAGGCTCGCTAGGTGATCTTGGTTCCAATTACCGTGTCATTCTTGATATTTACCGGACATTGGACAAGAAGCTTGCTGCGTTTAAAGCTTAAGAAAAAGAACCGCATACAAAATAAAAAAGCGAGGAAGGTATGCCTTCACTCGCTTTATTTACGCGTAAATGATTATACGAGCGCTTTAGCCGCGTTGATGGCTTGCTCGTAATTTGGATGTTCAGTCATTTCGGACAGATATTCTACGTATTGTACTTTATCGTTCGCATCGATGACGAAGATGGCGCGCATATCAAGGCCAAATTCTTTTATGTAGACGCCGTAAGCTTGACCGAAGTCATGCGATTTGAAATCAGACAGCATAACTACTTTGTCAACGCCTGCAGCGCCGCACCAGCGGGATTGCGCGAACGGAGTATCAACGCTAACTGTCAGCACAACAACGTTGTCGCCAAGGGAAGCGGCTTCTTCGTTGAAACGGCGAGTTTGCGCGTCGCATACGCCAGTATCAATGGAAGGAACAACGCTGATCAGCTTTACTTTGCCAGCGAAATCTTTCAAGGATACATGGTCAACCAGGGATTTGTTGATTGTGAAATCCGGAGCTTGATCTCCAACTTTGATTTCTGGACCGATTAATGTAATAGGATTGCCTTTGAATGCGGCAACGCCAGTACGCTCTTGTGACATAATGGATATGTCCTCCTTCTCACGTTTAAGGTTTGTAACAGGTTATATTATAAGCTTTGTGAAACGGCGTTGTCCAATGGTTGGAAGGGGAGATTCGTAATGATTTTTTTAAGATATGAAAGCTTTCGCGGATATTTACGGGCATATCCGGTTACTTCCGTTCTCATTGCGCTTAACCTGATTTATTTCATCGTAGTTGCCATGACGGGGAATACCAATGATGCAGGCCATGTAATTGATTATGGAGCATTTATAAGTTATCCGGCAGGTGACCCGCTAGGTCTGCAAGAACCATGGCGGTACGTTACTTCCATCTTTATGCATTCGGGTATTCAGCATCTGCTATTTAATATGTTTTCCTTACTGGTGTTTGCTCCGCCCCTTGAGCGATTGCTGAAGTCGCTGAAATACGCTTTGTTTTACCTTCTATGCGGCATCCTGGGCAATCTGCTTAGCTCCTTGATTTCGAGCTATATCCAGAACGAGCCGCATTTAGCGGTAGGAGCATCGGGAGCTATTTACGGCGTGTATGGAGCGTTTTTGTTTATTTCTTTGTTCCGCAAGGCGTGGCTGGATGAAGCCTCGCGCAAAACGGTATATACGATATTAGGATTTGGCGTCGTTTATTCGATCCTAATCCCTTCGATCGATCTGTGGGGGCATGTAGGCGGCGGACTTGCGGGATTTGTGCTATACGGCTTACTGGACCGCGCCATGACGAAGAGAAGGCGCATGAATTAGAATCAGGATGTACGGGAGAGATAGGAGACATTATGGAACTACGTCAGCTTTATTATTTTGTGAAGGTTGCCAAAAAAGAACATGTGACGCAAGCGGCAGAAGAGCTGCATGTTGCGCAGTCTGCAGTCAGTCGGCAAATTCATCAGCTTGAAGAAGAGCTGGGGGTTAAGCTGTTTCTGCAGAAGGGGCGTAATTTGCAGCTGACTCCGGTTGGGCAGCTGTTTCTTAAACGCGCGGAGGTCATTCTCGAGGACCTGGAGAAGGCAGTCGTGGAAATCCACGAGTTTATGGACCCGGAAAAAGGGGAGATTCGGCTAGGCTTCCCGCATAGTTTAGGCGTAACCGTAGTTCCGCAGGTAGTGGCATCTTTTCGCAAGCTGCATCCTAATGTCCAGTTTCGATTCCGTCAGGGGATGTATCCTTCCTTGATTCGCGATATGGTAAAGGGAGAAATCGATCTGGCCTTTATCTCGCCGTTTCCCGATGAGCATGAGCAGGTTTGCGGCGAAGTTCTGCTAACGGAGGAATTGTTTGCGATACTGCCTACTACCCATCAGCTTGCCGGGGAGCAGGAGATTGAGCTTAGCCAGCTGAAGGACGATACCTTTGTTATGTTTGGTGAAGGGTACTCGCTTCGGCCAATCGTATACGAAGCTTGCGAGGAAGCCGGATTTACCCCTAAGATCGGTTTTGAAGGGGAAGAGACGGAGACGATCCGCGGATTGGTTGCAGCCGGCATGGGGGTAAGTTTGCTGCCTGAAATGGCGTTGTATCATGCAGGGGTATTGCAAACCGCCAAGGTGCGCATCCGGTCGCCAAAGGTAACGAGGAATATCGGCATCATTCACCGGTCCAACGAAAAGATGCCGCTAGTGGCCAAAGTATTTCATAGCTTCCTGATCCGATACTTTAAAGAGCTGGAAGATAAGCAAGGAAACAAAGAAACGGTATCTCCTTAGGAGATACCGTTTCTTGTGTCAGTTACATCAACGGTATCTCCCTGGAGATACCGTTTCTTGTGTTTTAGTCATCATTACTTGATGTGAAGATCATAATGTATTTGACGAGCTCCAGCAAGGAGATCAGCGCTGCTGCTACATAAGTGAGGGCGGCAGCGTTAAGCACTTTCGCTACTCCGCGTTCTTCTTCATTGGTAATGAAGCCTTCGGCAACCATCAAATCGCGTGCCCGGTTACTTGCATTAAATTCGACCGGCAGCGTAATGACCTGGAAGGCAACGGCTACCGAGAAGAAGATGATGCCAAGACCGACTAAGTTCATCGCATGGAACAAGAAGCCGGCGATGAGCAGGAACGGTGCGATACCGGATGCGATGTTCACGACCGGGAAGATCCGGTGGCGAAGAACAAGCATCGGGTAATGCTCTTTGTGCTGAATCGCGTGCCCAACTTCGTGGCAGGCAACCGCAACAGCGGAAATCGAACTTTCATAATACACTTGCTCAGATAATCGAACAACGCGATGAATCGGATCGTAGTGGTCAGACAGCGTACCGCGTACAGGCTCGATAGGTACGTCATGCAGGCCGTTTGCGTCCAGCATTCGCCGTGCAGCCTGGTAACCGGTCAAACCGTATGCCGTTTGTACGCCGGCCCATCGGTTGAACGTTCCTTTGACCCGAAACTGCGCCCAAATGGATAAAGCGAAGGCAATCAGGATGAGGAAGTCCATAGGGTGGAAAAACATGTGATCATACCTCCAATAGAATGGTCAAGGCTGTATCGATGGGACAAATCCTTACATGAAATTTCCCTTGTTAATAAGAAGCATTAACGCTTCGATACAAGCTGCGGTTTGCGGCATGAGGCGAGTATACAACCGATTGGCTTGTCTTGGCTTCAGCTGCTTAATAACCGGCTCCAGCTCTTTCACTTCGCGTTCCAATTGGGATAAGTGATGCTGCAGATCCGTAAGCTTCTGAGAAACTTGCTCCTCGGGCGTAATCTTGCTCCAGCCGTCCAAAGCTTCCCTGATTTCGTCCAGCGTATATTTTTCTAGCTTCATTTGTTCGATACGTTTGAGCCTGGCTAAAGTTTCATCGTGATATAAACGATAATTTTTGGCGGAACGTTCCGACGGTTCTATTAGGCCCATGGAAGTGTAATAATCAATTGTCCGAGAGCTCACATTCGCTAACTTCGAAAGTTCGCCTATACGATAAAGCGTCGTATCCCCAATCTCTCCACCTTCTTTCTATATACTATTCATTAATTTTAATCCTAAACTAACCGTACAGTCAAACGTGTTACATGAATGTACAAATTTCGCCTGAATATTGAATTTTGGTAGACTATGATTCCAAAGTATTAGATTGAAAATGCGAAGAATATATATGCTCTAGAACCAATTCCCTAGCTCATTTGTGAAAAAACTTAACATTCCGTTCGAATTAAGACACGAACGTTAGATTTTTTTTCTATTTTAGAAGATTATATATTGTCAAATTAGGTGTTCCTGACTATAATGACATTAAGTCTTTCCTAACATGTTAGTAAACATCACATTAAGGGAGTGGTCGTATTGATTAAGAAAATGGTGTTAACTTTAGCTGTATTATGTTTGGTGTTTCCGGCAATGGCGTTTGCCGATGACCCGACAGCAGGAACGCTTAACATGGGGATTAACTCATTGTGGGTAATGGTAGCATTCGTGCTCGTATTGCTCATGCAAGGCGGCTTCATCCTATTAGAGACAGGTTCCACTAGAATGAAAAACGCAGGCCACGTTGCCGGCAAAACGATCTTCACCGCAGGACTTGCAGCATTGGTTTATTGGGCAGTTGGTTATGGCTTCGCGTTTGGTGCCGACAGCTCGGTTAACGGATTTATCGGATTCGGCGATTTTCTATTCGATCCTTCCATTATTAGCGTAGACGACGGTCTTCCTACTACATTGTTCTTCCTGTTCCAACTTGCTTTTGCGGTAGTATCGCTGTCCATCGCTTGGGGCGGCTTTGCAGAACGCGCTAAATTGTCCTCTTACTTCATCTTTACGATTGTATTTATCGGTGTTATCTATCCTATCGTGGCTCACTGGATCTGGGGCGGCGGCTGGCTCGCTAAAGACGGCGCGCAAGACTTCGCTGGTTCGACGGTAGTTCACTTGTCCGGCGCTATTGCGGCATTCGCGGCAACCGTACTCCTGAAACCGCGTATTGGCAAATACAACAAAGACGGCTCCGCTAACGAAATTTCCGGCCACAACCAAGTATTTACGGCTTTGTCCGTATTGCTTCTGTGGGTAGGTTGGTTTGGCTTCAACGCTGGTTCGACACTTGCAATCGGCGACGGTTTCTTTGGTTATGTAGGTTTCACGACGATGCTTGGCGCTGGCGCTGGCGCAGTTGCGGCACTTCTCATCTCGTGGGCAGTTAACGGCAAAGCTGACATTACGACAATGCTGAACGGTACGCTTGCCGGTCTCGTAGCCATTACAGCTTCTTGCGCATTCGTTGAGCCTTGGGCTGCGGTAGTAATCGGTCTGGTAGCAGGCGTGCTTGTATTCTACAGCGCGAAATTCTTCGAAAAAATCAAAGTCGACGATCCGATCTATGCAATGTCCGTACACGGTGCTGCAGGTATCTGGGGTACGCTTGCTAACGGTATCTTCGCAACGGATGAGCTTGCTTCCAAAGTAGGCGTGGGCCAAGGCGGTCTGATTGATACTGGCAGCTGGCACCAATTGGGCGTTCAAGCTTTGTCGGTTCTGGTGTGCGGCGTATTTGTTCTTGTGGCATCGTTCATCGTGCTTGCCATTATTAAGTACACAATTGGATTCCGCGTAACGGAAGAACAAGAAATTATCGGTCTTGACCTGAGTGAACACGGCGCTTATGGTTATCCTGAGCAACTTAAAAAAGGTCAAGGCATCCAAGGTTAAGGCAAGGTTTGTTGGACTGTCCTGAGGGGAGAGGCGGCGGATGGGAGATCCGGTGCGTGTGCAGCTTCTGAAGCAAATCGGCAAAGCCGATAACGTGAATGTACTGCGCAGTTTGCGGGATCAAGTACATGAGCATATGAAAGGCGTTCTCCAGATGAGTCCGGTCGAACAATTCAACGAACAATTAAATGAGCTGCATGATTCTGTGATCTGCCGCTCTATCCTATTAGCGGAAGCGGAAATGGCACGGTTGGGGATGGGTTCTCCCCCCGTGCCTTACGCGTATCTATTGTTCGGCAGCGGAGGACGTCAGGAGCAGACGTTGTCGAGTGATCAGGACAGCGGTATTGTTTTTGAGGACTCCGCGGACGATTCGGAAGAAGCCAAGGCTTATTTTCAGCAATTAACCTCAATTATCGTCTCGACTTTGCATCAATCCGGCTATCCGTTATGCGAGGGTAACGTGCTAAGCAACAACCCGGAATGGTGCATGTCGTTAGCCGAATGGAAGGCCAAGCTGAATAGCTGGTTTGCCGAGCCGGCTTGGGAAGCTGTTCGTTATTTGTTGATTTTGGCCGATGCTAGATCGGTATACGGCGATCATCGTTTGGCGTTTGAGCTGAAGGACCATTATTTCAATAATGTCGTTGATTATCCGAATATTACTCGGCGAATGCTGGATAATACGATGCGCCATAAAGTGCTGCTTGGCGTATTTGGACATTTGCTTAAAGAACAGTATGGAACGGATGCCGGTAGTCTGGATATTAAATATGGAGCCTATATCCCGCTTGTGAACGCCGTGCGTCTGCTGGCGCTTCAAGCGGGCATTCGCGATACGGCAACATTGTCTCGTATTCGCACGCTGGCGATGCATGATCAATTGGAATCGGATGAAGCGGCCTCCTACGAGCAGGCTTTCCGACTGTTTCTCCGGTTGCGGCTTATGACAACGGAACAAAATGACGACGGATTGTATGCCAATAACGGAAAGCTCTCCAGTCGGAGCTTGAGCAGAGAAATGACCGAGGAGCTAAAGAGCGCGCTCAGAATCGGGAAGAGGCTACAGCGTAAAGTGTTCAAGCGAACAACAGGAAGGTTCATGTAAGGCGGTGGATAAGGAATGAAGGAGGAACCAAAAGGCGTCGGGCGGATGTGGAATTTGTATAAAATGGGAGGCTTTACGCCTGCCATTGCCTCTATGCTTGGTTCGCAAAACGCACAGCAGATGGCATTTATCCGCTCCATCAACAAAGAGCAGCGCAAGCAGTCTTTGCTGGATATGCCGCTGAGGGAGCTGGACATTGTCGTATTTGATTTGGAGACAACCGGGTTCTATCCCTCGAACGGGGACGAGATCATCTCGTTTGGCGCTGTCCATATGAAGGGACTGGAACTGAATGAGTCCAGGCAATTCTATAGTCTTGTCAACCCGAAACGTCGAATTCCAAGGCAAATCATAGAGTTAACGGGAATCACGAATGAGATGGTGCAGGATGCTCCGGATCTGATGCAGGTTCTGCATGACTTTATGGAATTTCTCGGCAGAAGACTGCTGCTGGCCCATGCTGCCGGACACGATAAGCAGTTCCTGAATGCCGCGTTATGGAGAACTTCGAAAATCAGCTTGAATCACCGGGTTCTGGACACGATGCTTGTCGCCAAATGGCTGGAGCCGAAGCGGGCTTCTTATGCGCTTGACGATTTGCTGGAAGACTTCGGAATTCCAATAACGGAACGCCATCACGCGCTGCAGGATTCCTTGATGACAGCAAAGCTCTGGCAGCAGTTCCTGATCCGGATTTTGGACCGGAACATTACGACTTTAGGGGATTTGTACGCTTATTTAAGCAAACATTAGCGTTAGAGGACAGAAGGTCTGGCCAGCATGCCTATAAGGTTGAACGACTGGTACGGGACCATCTGCCATAGAGATAATCCAATAGGAGGCCTGTTCCTCTGAAGCAGGCAAGCCAAGCCAATCGCGTTTGGACGGCGTGACGGAAGAGGTTGGGTGCGAGTGGAAAAAACCGACGAGCGTTTGTCGGTTTTTTTGCATGTCATAATACACGGATACCCATTCTCCGGGATGAAAGCGAAAAGAGCGGAACGGATCCTCGTGAATATTTGTTATGGCGTGTACGTGCGTAACGATTGCCGGAATACCCTGAGTTGCCGCAGTTCCTGTTAGTACTCCGCAAGCCTCCCGGGGTAATTCCTGCTGGCATCGTTCAATTAATTGAATATAAGCAGACTGTGTAATCGCAATGGTAGACATCGGCTTCCCGTCCCTTTCCTGCGGAATCCAATTCATTATACTAAGCGCAGGAAAGGTTAGCTAGCCGGATTAGCCGTTTTCTCCGGATGCAGCAGTTTAATCGCGAAGATGAGGGCCGCAATTGCAAGTACAACCAGCAGAATAAACAATGCGGTTACGGAACGATCGGCAAGCCAACTGAAGAGGGGAGGCCCGGCCGCAACGCCGAAGAAGCGCAAACTGTTATAGAACGAAGTTACAATTCCCCGGTGGGAACGGTCCACGGATCCCGTAATCCAAGTGTTCAGACAAGGGAGAAGCAAGCCGGTACCAATGCTGCTTAACGTAATAAAACCGATAAAAACATAGATGAGCCAATAGCTGAACAAACAACCGATCAGAGCCGCGCTCATAAGCGATAATCCGATCAGAATAAAACGGCGCATTTTTTTGCCGTCTTTTTTGATGTTGTGACCGGTCAAATAGGCCGTAACAACAAGGCCAAGGAGCGGAATGGCCAGGATGCAGCCTTTTAGAACGCCCTCGATCGAGTATGGGGGCTTCTCCAGTATATCCGACAGATAGACCAGCACGCCGAACAGAAGGAATAAACCTAATGCGCCAGTACAATACGAGGTAATGAGCCAGCTGCCTTTTTCCTTGAATATTTTCTTCATATCGGATAAATATTGCTTTAACTTGAGCGGTTCGGACTTCGACTCGGGTTCTTTAATAAAGAACCACACGGCAGCCAGAGCTGCGGCACAAAATACCGGAAACGCAAAGAACGGCGCATACCAGATGATTAAGGCGAGCGAAGCTCCGAGAATCGGGCTGATCACCTTGCCGGCTCCGTTGGACGCTTCGACAATGCCAAGCGCTTCGCTTTCTTCGCCGTCTTTGTACATATCGCCAACTAACGCCATGGCAATCGGCGCCGTACCGGCCGCAGAGATGCCTTGGATCACGCGGGCGATAACGAGGAGCCAGTAAGTGCCCCAGACGGCTGCAAAGCCCGCTAATATCCCTGCGGCGCCATAGACGGCCAATGCGGGGATGATGATTGCTTTTCGGCGGAACCGGTCTGACAAATAACCAATCAATGGTATGAAAATAGCGGCGCTGACCGAAAATAAAGTGATAACGAGGCTGGACTGAAGCTCTGTAATCTTCATCTTTTTGGCAAGGTCAGGCAATATCGGAACAAGCATCGAGTTGCCAAGCACAAGGACAAGCGGAACGGAAGCAAAAGCAAGATACTGCAGCCATTTGTGTTTGGCCATGAACAACAGTCTCCTCCGATCTTGGTGACATTGACTTTTTTCAATGGCTAATGTGCCCCCTAGCTTGAGCTTCCATTCCTCGCCGTGTTACGATAGGCATAATATAGAAACGCGAATGAAAGAAGGGACATCATGAAGCGCGCAACGATGTTGTTTATTGCAGCTTTTGTATTAGCGGGTTTGGCGGTGTATCAATATGTTGCAAAAGACGAATCCAGCGTTACGGCAGCCTCATCAAGCTTCAAGCCTAAAGCCGGAGCGGAAGCCGTGACCTTCGAGCTGCCGGGGCTAGACGAGAAAACGTATGCGATTGGCGGCAAGCAGGACAAGCTGACTTTCGTCAATTTCTGGGCATCCTGGTGTGGTCCATGCGAGCTGGAAGCGCCGGATTTGCAGCAGTTATACGAGAAATACGGGGATAAAATCGCTTTTTACGGCGTGAATGCAACAAAGTTTGATAAGGAAAGAGCCGCAAGGCAATTTGTGGACGATCATGAATTTACGTTTCCGATTCTGATGGACCGTAAAGGGGACGTTACGAACACCTATAAGGTTGACACATTCCCGACCACCTTCCTTATTGATGCAAACGGGGTTATCCGCGAACGGATCAATGGCGTGATTACCATTGATGAGTGGGAGCGGTTGATCGAGCAATATAGCTAATGTAGAAATAACAAAAAGCCCGGCAGTTGTCTGCCGGGCTTTCTTGACGTTTATTTAGTGGTTAACAACACCGATTCGTTCGATATTGTCGTAAGGAGCTGTACTTGCTTTCTCCATATTCAGCAAAGCATAACGGATGCTGTCAAC
Organism: Paenibacillus glycanilyticus; assembly: GCF_030161375.1. Lineage (GTDB taxonomy): Bacteria > Bacillota > Bacilli > Paenibacillales > Paenibacillaceae > Pristimantibacillus > Pristimantibacillus glycanilyticus_B. Next base: position 327,293 of record NZ_BSSQ01000014.1, on the reverse strand, counting down.
CAGCGCTTCCCAGCTTGCTTCGATAACGTTGCTGGATACGCCGACCGTACTCCAGGTACTATCCATGTTGGAGGATTCTACAAGGACACGCACCTTCGCTGCCGTAGCATCTTTTTCGTCAAATACGCGAACCTTATAGTCGGACAAATGGATCTCTTCAATCTTCGGATAGAACTGAACTAGTGCCTTGCGCAAGGCGTTATCAAGCGCGTTGACAGGTCCGTTGCCTTCAGCGGCGGTATAGACCTGCTGGCCGTCAACCTTCAGCTTAACGATGGCTTCCGAGTTCATTTGGCCTTTAGCGCCGCTCTCAACGAGAATCTTGAACGATTCAACCTTGAATACTTCAACGGGCTCGCCAAAAGCTTGGCGGAGAAGAAGCTCAAGAGAGGCGTCGGCAGCTTCGAATTGATAGCCTTGATGTTCCAGCTCTTTAATATGGTCCATGATCGCTTTGGTCTGCTCATTGTTCGCGTTCACATCCAGGCCAAGCGTTTGCGCTTTGGAAATAATATTCGATTGGCCGGCAAGTTCGGATACGAGAATCCGCTGCTTGTTGCCTACAAGCTCTGGCTGAATATGCTCGTACGTCTTGGAATCCTTCATGATAGCCGATACGTGAATGCCGCCTTTGTGGGCAAAAGCCGCGTTGCCGACGTAAGCTTGACCAACCGGCATATTGACGTTCGCAATCTCGCTCACGTACCGCGCAGTTCCTGTCAGCGTGCGAAGTTTCTCTTCAGGCAAGACATCGTAGCCCATCTTCAGCTGCAGGTTTGGAATGATCGAGCAAAGGTTGGCATTGCCGCAACGCTCGCCGTAGCCGTTGATCGTTCCTTGTACCTGGCGTGCGCCGGCTTGGATGGCCGCGAGGGAATTGGCTACCGCCAGCTCGCAGTCATTGTGGGTATGTATGCCAATCGGTGCCGTAAGGTCCTGGCGGATGCGGCTGACAATCTCATGGATTTCACCAGGCAGCGTGCCGCCGTTCGTGTCGCAGAGCACAAGCCAGTCAGCGCCAGCATCTTGAGCTTTGCGCAATACTTGAACCGCGTATTCCGGATTGTTCTTGTAGCCGTCGAAGAAATGCTCGGCGTCAAACAAGGCTTCCATGCCTTTATGCTTCAGAAAGGCGATGGAATCGTAAATCATGGACAAATTCTCTTCCAGCGTCGTTTGCAAAGCGGTATGCACGTGGAAATCCCACGACTTGCCGACTAACGTAGCAGCCGGTACGCCGGATTCCGCGATGCGGACGAGGGAAGAATCTTGTTCAGCCAGACTGAATTTGCGGCGCGTACTGCCAAAGGCCGTGATTTTGGCTTGCAGGTTCAAGCTTTTTACCCGTTGGAAAAACTCAATATCTTTGCCGTTGCTTCCTGGATTCCCGCCTTCAATATAATGAACGCCGAGAGCGTCAAGTTTTTGAGCAATTTTGAGCTTATCATCCGCTGACAGGCTGATCCCTTCGCCTTGCGTACCGTCGCGAAGCGTAGTATCAAATATAGTTATCGATGTTGTCATAGCCGGGACGCCTCCTTCTCTTCTACACTGATCGCCTTTAAATATAATTAACTATTATAACACTTGTTGATTAGAATGTAGAGAGGAGCATGGAATTTTTTTGGACGCATCATTCTCAATTTGACGCACCTTCCCGCAGGGCGGTATGCTGGATGGAGTAGGAAGGTGATTTCAGGCTATGGCTGACGGGCACAAAGATTATCCGGCCAAAGGGCGCGTCATTCTTCATTTGGACATGAATGCATTCTATTGCTCCGTACATGAAGCGGAGGAGCCAGAGAAATATAAAGGCAAGCCGACGGCGGTTGCGGGAAGCGTAGAGCTTCGCAAAGGCATTATCGTGACTTGTTCCTATGCTGCGCGAAGCAAAGGGATCAAGACGGGCATGACCGTCAGGCAAGCGATGAGAATGTGTCCCGGTTTGCTTCTCATTCAGCCGGACTTTGACCTGTACCGTAAATACTCCCGCGGCTTTATGAGTATCGCAAGGCAATTTACGCCTCTCGTGGAGCCGATCTCCATCGACGAATGTTATATGGATATTACCGGTTCCAAAATATTCGGTTCGCCGCTGGATATAGCGGGGACGCTTCAGCGCCGGATTGCGGAAGAATGGATGCTGCCCAGCTCGATTGGCGTTGCGCCGAATAAGCTGCTTGCCAAAATGGCTTCGGATATGAAGAAGCCTAACGGCTTGACGGTACTTCGTCTGAGGGATGTCCCAAGCGTATTATGGGATAAACCTTGCGACGTTCTGCATGGCATCGGGAAAAAAACAGCGGATAAGCTGGAACGGCTGCGGATCCGGACAATCGGTCAACTGGCCGCAGCGGACGAAGAGTTTCTCGTTCGGCAATTCGGCGTTTACGGTTCCTGGATGAAGTCAGCAGCCCATGGGATTGATCTGTCGGAGGTTCGGGCAGACCGGGAGCAGAGCAAGTCGATCGGGCATACGACAACTTTGCCGTACGACGTAACGGACCGGCATGATGCTCATCGCATCCTGCTCAATCTGGCGGATCAGACGGCCCGCAGGCTGCGCCGGCAGAAGCTGATGGCTTCTACGGTCCAGATTACGATCCGGAAGCCGGATATGGCCACGATAACGCGTTCCAGCACCTTGCGCGCGCCAACCCATTCGACGGATGCGATCTATTCCGAAGCTTGCAGACTGTTCGATGAGCATTGGCCGGTTAACGAGCCGGCGCGTCTGCTCGGCGTTACCTTGCAGAATCTGGCGGCGGAAGAAGAAACGGCAGTTCAGCTCGATTTGTTCGACTACAAAGAGCAGCCCCGCAAAGAAGCTTTGACGAAAACGATGGACGTGCTGCGGGACAAATTTGGCGAGAATGCGGTGCTTACCGCCGGGATGCTGGGGGATGATCCGTCCGTGCTGATCCGCAACAAAAAGCTGCGCGGAACGTCGCTTCAAAAGGATGATTTGTAGCATTTGCATGGGCATAGCTTGTTGCCAAGGTGGACGGTTTGTTATATATTGATGAGTGAAGGTTTACACTAATTATAGCGAGCGGCAACTACGACGTTTGCAGACGCCTTTTTATGTATATTTTTTTGTGGGAGGGAATACCAATGGGTAAATTTACATGGGTAGAGAAAGACACTTGTATCGCTTGCGGCGCATGCGGCGCTACAGCGCCTGATATTTATGACTATGACGACGAAGGTATTGCTGAAGTGATTTTCAAAAACGACGGCAACCATGGTAATACAGAAATTCCTGAAGATCTGTACGACGACTTGCAAGATGCTTGCGACGGCTGCCCTACAGATTCGATCAAGATTGCTGACGAACCGTTTAATATGTAATCTGTAATCATAAACTCCATGCCTTTCAGCCTACGCTGAGGACATGGAGTTTTTTTGCGGGCATTTGCGGGCATTATTGATTGAGGATGAGAAGGACGGCAACGGCGGCAATAACGACGACTACGATCGATCCGATCCACGCGAGCGCCTTAATATTTACCTCTTCTTTTGGTTTTGTTTTCATTGCGGGAGCTTTCCGTTTGGCTGTGCTCATCTTCAATCAACCTTTCTATGGAAAAATGATAACCATGTCCTTTCATTGTAAACGGTTTCTTTCGTAGCCGCAAGCTCGCGCAAGTCTTGGAATAAGAGCGCCGCCCTTTTCTTTTTCTTCTAAAAAAGATAAACTGTCTGTTAGGAATGACAACTTGAAACGGAGTGTGTAATCTTGCTTTATTCTTCAATTCTTAAACCGGTATTTTTCAAAATGGACCCTGAAAAGGCGCATCATCTCGTTATAGACGGCCTGCATACAGCCGGACGCGTTCCGGGCATGAACAACATGCTGCATGCCATGTATGGCGTTGATTCTTCTCCCGAACTTGCGGTAGATCTGTTTGGCATCCATTTCCCGCATCCCGTTGGCCTTGCTGCCGGGCTGGACAAAAACGGCGTAGCCGCAGACGGGTTCTCCAGCATTGGATTTGGATTCGCGGAAGTAGGCACGGTAACGCCCAAAGGACAACCCGGCAATGAGCTGCCGCGGCTATTCCGTTTGCCATCCGACGAAGCGCTTATTAACCGGATGGGCTTTAATAACGAAGGCGCCGATGAGATGGCCCGCCAGCTGTCGCAGCGCAAGATTCACCGCATTCCGATTGCCGTGAACGTCGGCAAAAATAAAGCAACGCCAAATGAACGGGCTCACGAAGACTACCGTTCCTGCATACAAGTGTTATATCCGCACGGCGATTTCTTTGTCGTAAATATCAGTTCCCCGAACACCCCCGACTTGCGGGCGCTTCAGCATGGCGATGAGCTGCGCACGCTTCTTGGCGAAGTGTTGGAGGAAATCGGACTTCAGGCGTCGAAATTAGGAAGCAAAGCTAAACCGGTTCTTGTGAAGATTGCTCCTGATATGACGGACGAGCAGCTTGAGCTTACCGTATCGACGATTAAAGAAAGCGGCGTATCTGGCATTATTGCTTCGAATACGACGATTTCCCGAGAGGGGCTTACGCATCCGAACGCGAAAGAAACGGGCGGATTAAGCGGAGCGCCGCTTCGCGACCGTTCGACTGAGGTTGTTCGCGAAGTGTACCAGCTGACGGGTGGCAAACTTCCGATTATTGGTTCGGGCGGAATCTTCACCGCAGATGACGCATACGATAAAATTCGCGCCGGAGCCTCGTTGGTAGAGATTTATACCGCTTTAATCTACAAAGGTCCAGGAGTGCTCCGCGAACTGACGAACGGCTTGAAAGAACGATTGCGTAAAGACGGCTACCGCAATATATCGGAGGCAGTAGGCGCAGATCATCGATAGGAACAGGAGGCGGCCGGATGGATGGCAGAGACTGGAATCTTTTTTTGCAGCCTTATGAGCAAGCAGTAGAAGAATTAAAAGTAAAGTTAAAAACGATGCGGGTTGAGCTTAAGATGCGCGAAGCTTATGCGCCAATTGAGTTTGTAACCGGTCGTGTCAAGAAAGTATCAAGCATCTTGGAAAAAGCAAGGCGTCTTAGCGTACCTGCCGATCAATTGGAAAAGGGCATTGAGGATATCGCAGGCATTCGAATCATGTGCCAGTTCGTGGACGATATACACCGCGTTGCCGGGTTTATCCGGACACGGAAGGATTTGAAGCTCGTCTACGAGAAGGACTACATTACGAATTACAAGGACAGCGGCTACCGCAGCTACCACATGATTGTGGAATATCCGGTACAGACGGCGCTTGGCCAAAAATTCGTACTCGCCGAGATCCAGATCCGCACGCTTGCCATGAATTTCTGGGCTACAATTGAGCATTCGCTTAATTATAAATATAAGGAAAGCCTGCCGGAGGATGTGCGCGAACGCTTGAAAAAAGCGGCCGAAGCGGCTTATTTGCTGGATACGGAGATGTCGAGCATTCGCCATGAGATCCTGGATTCGCAGCGCGACTTCGAGGAACGCTCCAACGTTGTATCCAGAGTGCTGAGCTCGATTCAGGATTTGTATTACTATCACCGGGTAAGGGAAGCGGCACAATTCCAGATGAAATTCAACGAGTTGTTCGAGCAGGAAGACCTATACGGTCTCAAGCAGTTATTGCTTGATCTCGAAACCGCGATCTTGCGCGCCAAGAAAAATAACAACCCTACCCCATAAACCAATCCCGCGGCTGCCATCGATGCAGTACGCGGGATTTTTTGCGAACGACGGGATTTGACAAAAGCCGGTATCCGTCCTATCTTAACGTTGTAAGGTTAACGATAAACTTGCGATCTACAGAGCCGGAGGGCACGAAATGCAAAATCATGTAACGATGCGGGATATTGCGAGCAGACTAGGCGTCAGCAGCGTAACGGTATCCAAAGCTTTAGGCGATAAAGATGGCGTAAGCGAAGAGCTCAAGCAGAAGATTAAAGAGCTGGCCAAAGAAATGGGCTACCGGTTTAATGCGGCGGCGAAAGCGATGAAGGACGGTTATACCTCGAACATTGGCGTCGTCATTGCCGAGCGTTACGTAGCGGCTACCCAATCTTTCTATCTGCAATTCTATCAATCTCTGGCAACAACGCTGGAGGAAGAACAGTATTCCGGCATTCTTCATATGTTGAGCGAAAGCGATGAAGAGCAGCTTGTATTGCCGAGAATTTACCATGACCGGAAAGCGGACGGGTTTATCGTTCTAGGCCAGCTCAGCAAGGACTACTTGTCGGCCTTTTACGAGACGGGCATACCGCTTGTATTTCTGGATTTCTATACGGACGATACGGAACTTGATTACGTTATTACGGACAATTTCTACGGCATGTACGAGATGACCAACTATTTGATACAAAACGGTCACCGGGAGCTTGCCTTTGTCGGCAACATTCATTCCACCAGCAGCATACAGGACAGGTTCCTCGGTTTTTATAAATCGCTGCTAGAGCATCGCATAGCGCTTCGCGAAGATTACATCATTAGCGATCGGGATGAGAAAGGCAAATTAATTGAATTCGCGTTGCCTGAACCGATGCCGACGGCGTTTGTCTGCAATTGCGACCAGGTTGCCTACATGCTGATCCAGTCTCTTCGCAAGCGAGGGGTGGAGGTGCCGAAAGACTGTTCGGTAGTTGGTTTCGATAACGATATGTACGCGACGCTTGCCGAGCCCGGGCTGACAACGGTTGAAGTGGACCGGAAGGAAATGGCGAAAGCGGCGGTTACCAAGATCGTAAGCAAAATTAGAACCGGCACGCCGAGCAGCGGCCGAGTACTCGTGAGAGGCAATATGATTAGCAGAGAGTCTGTAAAAACAATCGAAACATGAGGCGATAAAGTTCGCTTCATGTTTTTTTTATTGACGGAAATTGATTTTGCGATTATCTTGTAACTTAATCGATAACTTAAATTTAACTTAATGTTGATTGGAAGGAGACTGCGACAAGTGGAACCGTTGGAATTGAAACATTGGCAGCAGGAGATGGAGAGCGAATTAATCGATAACATTTTATCCTTTTGGCTGAAGCATTCGTTGAGCGAGCAAGACGGCGGGTTTATTGGCCGCATGACCAATGATCTGAAAGTACAGGCAACGGCCGATAAGTTGCTTGTATTAAACGCCCGGCTTTTATGGACGTTTGCTGCGGCATACCGGAGATACAAGACGCCGGACTATCTCGAAGTGGCTGATCGCGCTTACCGTTACTTAATGGATCGCTTTTATGACCGGGAACACGGAGGTTTCTATTGGCTGCTAAATGATAAGGGGGAGCCGGTTCAGACCAAGAAACAAATTTATGGTCAAGCTTTTGTTATTTATGCATTCTCGGAATACGTGCGCGCTTGTCCAAATGACGAGGTGCTGCAGCAAGCGGTGCGGCTGTTCGAACAAATTGAGCGTTACAGTTATGATCCCGAATATAAAGGGTATATTGAAGCGCTTGATTGCAACTGGCAGGAGACGGAGGATCTCAGTCTAAGCAGCACGGATCTGAATGAGAAGAAGTCGATGAACACCCATTTGCATGTGCTGGAAGCGTATACGAATTTGTACCGGGTATGGCCCGTGGAACAATTGCGGAAGAAACAAGCCGAGCTTATTGTCACGATGATAGAGAAGATTGTTGATGAACAATCCGGACATTTCAAATTGTTTTTTGATGAACAATGGCATTCCAAGTCTCATGAGATCTCTTATGGCCATGACATCGAAGGCAGCTGGCTGCTGTTGGAAGCGGCGGAGGTGCTCGGGGATGAGCCGCTGATTAGCCGTGCGGAATCAGTTGCTCTCGCGATGGCCCAAGCCGTATACGAAGAAGGCGTCGATACGGACGGAGCGGTCGTGAACGAAGCGGGTCCAAACGGCTGGACGGATACCGACAAGATCTGGTGGCCGCAGGCGGAAGCGGTTGTTGGATTCTTGAACGCCTATCAGTTGTCGGGCAAGGAGCATTTCCTTCAGGCTGCCTATCGGACGTGGAGATTCATAGACCGCTATATCGTGGACAAGGCAAACGGCGAATGGTTCTGGAAGGTGAATCAAGCCGGAGAGCCAAGCCTGGAAGCCATGAAGATTGATTCCTGGAAATGCCCATACCATAACGGGCGAATGGGCTTCGAAACGCTGGAACGACTCGAGAAATTAGTCAAACAATAAAATTTATGGAGGGTACATAATGACAACTACAACAACCTTTTTGGAAAAGCTGAACGAGCTGCATACCAAGCATCAAGAGCTGCTGAACCAACCAAATAAACCTGCAGCAGGCGGCAACGGCATTTATGACAAGTTCGAGAATCCCGTAATTACCGCCGCGCATGCGCCGCTGTACTGGCGTTTCGATCTGAATCCGGAGACGAATCCTCATCTCATGGAACGGATCGGGGTAAACGCGGCACTTAACCCTGGTGCAATTGAGTTAAACGGGAAGTTTTATTTAATCGTTCGCGTGGAAGGGCATGACCGCAAATCGTTTTTTGCCGTTGCGGAGAGCGAGAATGGCATTGACGGCTTCAAATTCTGGGATTATCCAATCGTGATGCCGGAGACGGCTAATCCGGACGTTAACGTCTACGATATGCGGCTGACCAAACATGAGGACGGTTGGATTTACGGGGTATTTTGTACCGAGCGGAAGGATCCTCAGGCCAATAAAGGGGATACGTCCAGTGCGGTAGCCAGCGCAGGCATCGCTAGAACGAAGGATTTGATTGCGTGGGAACGGCTGGATGACCTTCGGACGCCTTCGCCCCAGCAGCGCAATGTCGTGCTCCATCCGGAGTTTGTGGATGGTAAATATGCCTTCTACACACGGCCGCAGGACGGCTTTATTAATGCGGGATCCGGCGGCGGTATCGGTTGGGGCTTGTCAACGAGCATCGAGCATGCGACTATTGAGTTGGAAACGATTGTGGATGAGAAAATATACCATACCATTAAGGAAGTGAAGAACGGACAAGGTGCGGCCCCGATTAAAACAGAGAAAGGGTGGCTGCATATTGCCCACGGCGTTCGGAATACGGCAGCGGGGCTGCGTTATGTCATCTATGCGTTTATGACGGATTTAAATGATCCAAACAAAGTGATCTATTCACCAGGAGGACATTTGATTGCACCGGAAGGGGAAGAGAGGGTTGGCGACGTTTCGAACGTGGTGTTCACCAATGGCTTGATAGCCAGAGAGAACGGCGATGTGTACATCTATTACGCATCATCGGATACGCGCTGCCATGTAGCCGTCTCCACCATTGAGAAGCTGGTCGATTATTGCGTACATACGCCGGCTGACCCTCTGCGTTCCCATGCTTGCGTGCAGCAGCGCAGCGAGTTGATTGCAAGTAATCTGAAGCTGATGGAGCGTCCGGAATTTCGCTTTCTAAGATACTAAGTTCTGAAGAAGCAGGACGAACAGAAGGGGATATGATCGAAGATGCCGCTAGTTGATATGCCGCTTGAACAGTTGTACGCCTATGAGGGACGCAGCCCGCGTCCGGAAGACCTCGATGCCTATTGGGAGCGTGCGCTTGACGAAATGCGCGCCGTTGACCCGCAAGTCGAACTTACGCCAAGCAGCTTCCAAGTACCTTTTGCAGACTGTTTCGACTTGTACTTCACAGGTGTTCGCGGAGCCAGAATTCACGCCAAATACGTCCGCCCGAAAAATGTTTCCGAACCGCATCCAGCCATTATTCAATTTCATGGATATACCGGGAACGCAGGGGATTGGTCGGACAAGCTGACTTATGCGGCGCTTGGCTACTCCGTCTTTGCGATGGATTGCCGCGGACAAGGCGGATCATCCGAAGATACCGGCAGCGTAAAGGGAACTACGCATCACGGCCATATTATCCGGGGACTTAACGACCATCCGGATAACTTGCTGATGCGTCATATTTTCCTCGATACCGCTCAGCTTGCGGGCATTGCCATGAATATGCCGGAAGTTGATGCGGACCGTGTCGGCGCGATTGGCGGTTCGCAAGGAGGAGCTTTGACGCTTGCTTGCGCATCGCTTGAACCGCGGATCAAGAAGCTGGCTCCCGTCTATCCGTTCCTTTGCGATTACAGACGGGTGTGGGAGATGGATTTGGCGAAGGATGCTTATGGCGAGCTGAGAACGTTTTTCCGCCATTTTGATCCGCGTCATGAGCGGGAGGACGAGATTTTCGAGAAGCTTGGTTACATCGATCTTCAGCATCTGGCTAACCGGATTCAAGGGGAAGTGCTGATGACCGTTGGCCTTGCCGATACCATTTGCCCTCCGTCTACGCAGTTTGCGGCTTATAACAAAATTACGGCACCGAAATCCACCGATATTTATCCGGACTTTGGACATGAGCATCTGCCGGAAGTATCCGACCGCACGATTCAGTTCATGCTGGGGTTGTAAGTGTCCGAAAAGCTTGCGTACTTGCCCGATTAGCGGTAGTCTCATTAGTAGATGAGAAGAATTGGGCAGGAGGCTGGCAAGCGTAATGAAAGCATTGCAAGATAAGATTCGAAACGAAGGTATTGTTCTAAGCGAGACCGTATTAAAGGTGGACTCCTTCCTCAACCATCAAGTGGATCCCCAGTTAATGCTGGCGATCGGGCAATGTTTTGCGGGAGCTTATGAAGGTGAAGGCGTGACGAAGGTATTAACGCTTGAATCATCGGGCATCGCGCCGGCTGTCATGACGGCGTTAACTCTTCAAGTACCGCTTGTGTTCGCGCGCAAACAGAAGTCGCTCACTTTGCGTGACGACTTGTATGTCGAGGAGGTTTACTCCTTCACGAAGCAGGTCAAAAGCGAAGTCGCCATCTCGCGCAAGTTTCTGACGCCGGGAGAGCGGGTGCTTATCATCGATGATTTCCTCGCGTACGGCGAAGCGGCGTTTGGCATGGCGAGAATCGTGGAAGCTGCCGGGGCAAGCGTGGCGGGGATTGGCATCGTCATTGAGAAGTCGTTCCAGAGCGGCGCGGATAAGCTGAAGGAAGCGGGTTACCGTGTTGATTCGCTGGCCCGGATCGCGGCGCTCACTCCGGACGGAGTTCAATTTGTGGAATAAAACAAAAAAGCGGAAGCTCTCCTTGCGGGAGCTTCCGCTTTGTATATTAAATGGCTTGCAAGCCGGCTTGATTCAGCAGATTCCAAGGTTTGTTGTAATGTGGTTGGAAGAAGAAATCGACAAAGGTAAGCTCGCTCATCGTCATGTTGTTCTGAATGCAGACCGACATCGTATTAATGGCCTGCGTCAAATCATCCTTCGACATCACTTGGGCACCAACGATCCGGCCCGTATCCGCTTCATATACGACCTTGAGCAGCACCTTCTCGTAGGTCGGCATAAATTCGGGGCGGTCATTGTCTTCAAGGATCACGGTCTTCACGTCCATGCCCGTATCCAGCGCGGCAAGTTCAGTTAAGCCGGTCGAAGCGATATTTTGCTCATAAATTTTGATCCCCGATGTTCCTTGCGTTCCCATATAACGAACCGTTGGCTTCAAGAGGTTGCGTGCGACTAGAGTCCCCATGCGAACCGCGTTTGTTGCAAGAGGGATGTAAGCATGCTTATGCGTCGGGTTGTAGAACACGGCGCAGCTGTCGCCGGCGGCAAAGACATCCGGATTGCTAGTGTGCATGTATTCGTCCACAATAATGGCACCGTTAGGAAGCATGTTGATCTGGCCCCTCAGGAGATCCGTATTCGGGCGGAAGCCGATACATAAGACTACCATGTCCGTTTCGTATTCGCCCGAAGTGGTAACAACGGTCGCTACTTTGCCTTCCTCTCCGCGGAAGCCGGTTACCGTCTGAGCCAATTTGAGTTCTATGCCTCGGTCATCAAGCTCTTGTTCAATCACATCGGTAAATTCACGATCCAAATATTTGAACAAAATTCGGTCCATATTATCAATTAGCGTAACTTGCTTGCCGAGTTGCTCGAACGCTTCAACCAACTCGATTCCGATATAACCCGCACCGATAACGGTGATCTTGTTAGCCGTTTTTGCTTTTTCGATAATGGTTTGAGCATGAGCATAGTTTTTGCAGAGCACGATATTGTCAAGCTCCATTCCTTGCAGCTTCGGAACAATCGGCCACGAACCAGTCGTTACGACTAGTTTGTCATAGGCTTCGAGCATTTCTTCGTTTGTATCGAGATTGCGGGCCAGAATGGTTTTGGCTTCCGTATGGACTTCCAGAACATCATGGCGCATTTTCATATGAACGCCCAAGTCCATGAGTTGCTGCGGCGATGCGTAGAACAGCTTGTTCATATCCGGCACTACGCCGCCAACAGTTAGGGCAATGCCGCACGAGAGGAACGATACATTGTCATTGCGCTCATACACCGTAATTTGCGCTTCGGGATAAAGCTTAGCCATTTGAGTAACGGCGGCGGTACCTGCATGCGTGCAACCAATAACAGCGATCTTCATAAAAAACTCCTCCTTATTTTTCCTGTGAAATAATTCACATAGTTCCTTGCGAAAAATCAAGCGAGACCAATAGGGAGGGTACGCTTGTTGTTTCTCTCTTCTCTTCGTCGACTTCATCATGTTGTTGTCGGCTATGCTGAAGGGAAGTCATCAATCGCAAGGAGCATGTTGCAATTTGATATGTGATTAATTTCACAATCTCTTCTTGCTCTTATCATATGCGAACGGAACGGTTTTGACAATAGGTTGTGATTAATTTCACATATTGATCACAAATGCTCAGCCCTTCAAATTAGAAGAGCATTAGAGTATACTCGATGTTATATTTCATGCGCAAAGCTTGCAAGGGGATGACCAGATGTCCGGCTATTTGCCGATTGCTTTTACAACAAAGATGAAGTCGCTGCTCGGAGAAGAGTTCGACAGGTTTATGTCCTCCTATGAGGATCCGCGTGTATACGGCATTCGTATCAATCGTCTTAAGATTGATGCCGAAGATTGGAAGAACTTATCGCCGATGGGGGATACAGTCCGTCCGATTCCGTGGGCGCCAGACGGCTATTATTATGAAGAGGGCGCCCGTCCGGGCAAACATCCTCACTACCATGCCGGTCTTTATTATATCCAGGAACCAAGCGCGATGGCGCCGGTTGAGCTGCTTGATGTTCAGCCTGGACATCGCGTGCTTGATTTATGCGCGGCTCCAGGCGGCAAGTCGACTCAAATTGCCGGTAAGCTGCAAGGCAGCGGCGTGCTCGTCAGCAATGATAACGCCAGAGAACGGACCAAAGCGCTAGCGAAAAATATCGAGCTTGCCGGCGTCCGCAATGCGGTGGTGCTTAACGAAGAGCCATCAGCGCTTGCCCCGGTATTCCGAGGCTGGTTCGATCGTATTCTGGTAGATGCCCCATGCTCCGGCGAAGGCATGTTCCGCAAGGATGAGTCGATGATTGCCGAGTGGGAGAAGCATTCCATTGAGCGCTGCTCGGCGATGCAGCGGCATATTTTGCGGGATGCGGCAGCGATGCTTGCTCCAGGCGGCGTGCTTGTCTATTCGACTTGCACATTCTCGCCGGAAGAGAACGAAGCCCAAATCGCGGAACTTCTTGCCGAATATCCGGATTTCGAAGTGTTGCCGGTTCCTCATCAATACGGTTGGAAGCCAGGGAATCCGGATTGGGCAGGCGAAGCCGGCCGGGATCTGACTGGCGGCCAATTAGCTTCGCTAGCGGGAACGGTTAGGTTATGGCCTCATCATATAGAAGGAGAAGGGCATTATGCGGCGGTATTGACCCGCAAAGGCACTAGAACGGAGGATGCAGAGCCGGTTGTCTCCGAGACTGCCCTTCTTGACGCGGATGCAGGGAAAAGAAAGAAATTGAAAGGCAATGCCGGAGCCGCAATGCGGGCCGCCGAGAAAAAAGGCGGACGAGGAACGAAAGACAGCGGGAAGCTGCATCGGACGGTCATTAACGGCAAGCACGCCGGCAAAGGACAAGTTGAGCCCGTAGACGCCGCCGCGTTATGGCATGTTTTTGCCGAAAGAGAGCTTTCGGAGCTATTCGAGGGAACTGGTAACGTGCAATGCTTTGGCTCGCGGGTCTATTTGCAGCCGGAAGGCTTGCCTTCCTTGGACGGTTTGCGTGTCGTGAGGGCGGGTTGGTATGTCGGCGAAGCGGGGAAGCATAAGTTTGAACCGTCCCAAGCGCTGGCGATGGGGCTTCAGCAACGCGAGGCTGCGCTATCGCTTGATTTCAGCTCGGCAGACCCTAATGTCATTCGGTATTTGAAAGGCGAGACTTTATTTGTAGATGCCGGTCAGATGAAGGCGGGAGGAGACTTGCCGCAACCTTTGAAGGGATATGTACTCGTCTGCACCGACGGCTATCCGATTGGCTGGGGCAAGTATTCCGGAGACGGCATGCTCAAAAACGAGCTGCCAGCCGGTTGGAGGTGGATGTAGGATGGGGAAAAAAATGCGGCTCGACAAGCTGCTTGCGCATACGGGCTACGGTACGCGCAGCGAGATCAAAAAGTTGGTTAAACAGGGTAAAGTAACGGTAGCCGGCAAGGCGGCCAAGGATAGCGGGCTGCTTATCGATCCGGAGGTAGATGAAGTAGCTTTTGACGGAGAGCGGGTAATGTACAGGGAAGTCATCTATTTAATGATGAATAAACCGCCGGGCGTCATTTCGGCGACCGAGGACCGGAGAGAACGGACGGTTATCGATTTGCTTGAAGCGGCCGATCAGTTGATGGAGCCTTTTCCCGTAGGACGATTGGATAAGGATACGGTAGGTCTGTTGCTGCTGACGAATGACGGACAGCTGGCGCATGAGCTATTGTCGCCGCGCAAGCATGTGCCAAAAACCTACGAGGCGATTGTGCAAGGCGATGTTGGCGAAGAAGATCAAGCATCGTTTAAAGTTGGCGTAACGCTGGATGACGGTTATTTGACGATGCCTTCCGATTTAAAGATATTGAAAAAAGACAGTAATGAGGGTGGCGTGACTTCGGTTATATCGCTTACGATAATGGAAGGGAAGTTCCATCAGGTGAAGCGGATGTTTGAGGCGGTAGGCAAAAAAGTCGTATACCTGAAGAGGGTGTCGATGGGGCCGCTTGAGCTGGACGCTGATCTGGAGGAAGGAACTTACCGTGAATTGACCGATGAGGAAGTAGCCATGCTGCGCGCTCACCGGGGCTTGGAATAAAAATAGAGAATAGGATTGGGGAGAATCGTATGGCATTGCAGTATGATTTGATTGCGCTTGACGTGGATGGCACCTTATTGACGGATGACCATCAATTGACGGTCAAGACTCGCGAAGCCGTGCGCGAGGCGGCGGAACGCGGAGCGGGCATCGTATTGTGCACGGGGCGCGCGCCTGTCAGCGTTTTTCCGGTTCTCGAAGAGCTAGGTCTAAGCGGTACAATTATTACACATAATGGCGGAGCAACGATTGACTCGGATACAAAAACGATCATTCATCAATATGAAATTGCGCCGCAGCAATTGGAGCCGTTTGTTGCATACTGCCGGACGAACAAGATTCATTTCGACATCAATACCGCCTTTGAAATGATGGTGGAATCTCTTACGCCAGAGCTCACCGATATGTATACCAAGTTTCATATTTCTCCTTCCGTTCTTGGCCATGGCGCTAATCTTCCAAAAGGTCTCGTAAAGTTTACGATATTTGGCGACAAAGAGACGGTGGATCGCGTCCAGATGGACTGGGAACAATGGCCTCCGACATTGCTAACGATCCGCAGCGGCGATTTCTTTATTGACGTTCATCACCCGGAAGCAAGCAAAGGCAGAGCCTTGCAGCAATTTGCGCAAAGCCAAGGAATCGAGCGGGACCGGATCCTCGCTATTGGCAATTACTACAATGATATCTCGATGCTTGAATTTGCCGGTTGCGGAATTGCGATGGGCAATTCGCCCGACGGAGTCAAAGACGCGGCTGATGTCGTTGGACGTTCCAATGCGGAAGACGGCGTTGCGCATGCGTTGCGCGAGTTTGCCTGGAGTTAGGCTAATGGAAAAGGAGAAGGGGCAGCCCCTCGGTCATCATGACCGTGGTGCTGCCCCTTTTTGCTGCCAAGTCCTTAGTGACAAACTGTTCTGATGATGATGACCAGAAGAATGAAAAGGACAAGGATGAAACCTACCGTATTGACGCCGCCTCCGTATACGCCAGACATGCTAATTCCTCCTTGTGATTATATTCCGCTGGAAGGCTGCTGCCATTCGAGTACATTCGCCCTCAGTTCGGTATACAGTATTGTATGTGAAACGCCCTGATAGGAATGGACTACTGTCACGGTATAACTGCAAATGGGTAATGACCCAGGAGGAAAAGCTTGCCGGAAGCGGCTGTAAGCAAGTGGCCTGACGGTTGCCTTTACCGGCTTTAATTGAAGCGGCGAAGACCTTTTGGCAGATGATTCTTCAGCTGGCCGCCGCTTGCTTTCGCCCAGCCAAGCGGAAGCCCGTTGACGGCGACAAGTCCCCAGCCGTTGGCGTCGCGAGAGGCCGGCAATGTTTCCCCGCGCAGATAGGCGGCGATTTCCGGAGCCTCTGGCGGGTAGCTTTGCGACCAGGCCGCATCGTCCGCTTTGACGGCAAGAGCTAGCGCATGAGCCGGCTCCAGCCGGTTTTTGCGAATGTCGCCAAGATGGAGGCCGGGACGAGCTACTTTTAGCCCGTCAAGATCAGCGGCGCCAAAGCTGCCGGAAGTTTGATGCGGCAGCCAATACAAGGCGTCTCCGAACCGGACCGGCTCTCCCGGACCAAGCGTGAAGCCAGGCAACGCCTGCTCGGCAAAACCGTGAAACAAGGCGAGCTCAGCGTTAAGCGGCTTGGCTCGTCCGGCGTTCCGCTTACCGTGGTCGCGCCGGTTGCTCTTGCGTTCCCGAACTTCGATAAGTGGCTCTTCTTCAGCAGCCTTGCGGAGACGCGCGACAAAATGCCCTTCGCCGCGAACCTGATGCGGCCACAACCGCTCGATTTGCTCTACGCGGAAGGCAGGATGCTTCTCCACAAACTGCTCGATTGTCTCTTCGTTCTCGGCACGGTTAAACGTACAAGTCGAATAAACCAACACGCCGCCGGGTTTCAGCATGACCGCCGCATGCTCCAAAATGTCGGAGGAGCGTTCGGCACAATAAGTCACATGCGCTTCCGACCATTCCGCTATGGCATCTTCATCCTTGCGGAACATGCCTTCACCGGAGCAAGGGGAGTCCAGCATAATGCGGTCGAAAAAGGCCGGGAAACGTCTCGACAGCTCATGGGGCGCCGCATTGGTCACAACCGCGTTGCGGATGCCAAAGCGCTCGACGTTCTCGCTGAGAATCTTCGCCCGAGCCGGATGGATTTCGTTCGCGATCAGTAACCCTTCGCCATTCATGCTGCCGGCGATTTGAGTCGTCTTGCCGCCTGGCGCCGCGGCGAAATCAAGAATGGTCTCGCCCGGCTTCGCATCAAGCAACTCCGCTGCCGACATCGCAGAAGGTTCTTGAATGTAATAAAGACCGGCCGTGTGAAAGGGATGTTTGCCCGGTCTGGTCTCTTCGTCGTAATAATAACCCGCCTTGCACCAAGGCACAGGTTCCAAATGAAACGGCTGCTTGAGAGCAGCCGTGAGAGAGGTTTGGCTTTTTAATGGATTGAAGCGAAGCCCGAAAGCTCTGGGCTCGCTGTAGCTGTCAAGAAACCGCTCGGCTTCTTCCCTTCCGAGAAGAGCCTGCATTTGCCGGACATACGCATCCGGCAGCTGCACGTTCTTCAATGTCCTGCAACTCCTTTATGCTTATCTGTTGCCGCCGCGTCGTCCGCCTTGGCTGCCGCCACGGGAACTGCCGCCCCGCGAGCCGCCGTTATTGCCGCCGCTGCGCGGAGCGTTGTTCGAACGGCCTTCCCATCTGCCGCCGCTCGTGCTTGCTGCGCCGCCATTGCTGCGCCCGCGACCGCCGCTCGTGCTTGCCGCGCCGCCATTGCTGCGCCCACGACCGCCGCCTTGCGTACGTTCGCCGCGACCGCCTTGGCTTGCGCCGCGCTCGCCTCTGCGCCCGGATTCGCGTTCGCCGCGTCCGCTTCTTTCATTGCTGCCGGCTTCCCACGGATTACCGCTATCGCCGGCTTTGCTTTCAACCGCTGCCGTACGTGCCTGCTGGCCGCGCCCGCTTGCTTGCGAACGGCCTCCGCCGCTGCGTTCATTCCGCTCGCCCCGGCCTCCGCGTCCGCCTTGCGCCGGCTTCGTATCGCGGCTTCCGCGTCCGCGCCCGCCACGATCTTGCTTACCGCCTCTGTTAGAGCCGCGGCCTTCGCCCTCGGCACGTTCCGTACGCGGATTGTTGCTCTTCACGATCGTGCCGTCAGACTCAACGACGCGGCGCTCCAAGGAAGCGTTAATGCTGCGCTCGATATGGGCAACCGATCCACGGTCATACGGCGATGCCAAAGTGATAGCCACGCCGCGTTGTCCCGCACGGCCTGTCCGGCCAATGCGGTGGATATAAATCTCCGAATCGGTTGGTACATCGTAGTTGAAAACATGGGTAACGCCTTCAACGTCAAGCCCGCGAGCCGCTACGTCCGTTGCGACGAGAATCTGAAGTTTGGCGTCGCGGAACCGCTTCATAACCTGCTCGCGTTTCGCCTGCGTCAGGTCACCATGAAGTTCATCGGATTCAAAGCCGTAATCCTGAAGTTCTTTATTCAGCTTTTTCGCCCGAACCTTCGTCCGGCAGAAAATAACGGCCAAATACGGGCGCTGCGTCTCGATCAGCGAGATCAGAGCTTTTTGGCGTCCGCGGTCCGTCGTCTCGACAACGATTTGTTTAATGTTATCAAGCGTCACGTTTGTGCTTTGGATTTTGATATCAACAGGCGTTTTCATATAATTTTCTGCAAGACGTTTGATCTGATCCGGCATCGTGGCCGAGAAGAGCATCGTTTGGCGTGCGCGAGGCGTTTGTTCGACAATGCTTTCTACTTCGGGCAAGAAGCCCATGTGCAGCATTTGATCCGCTTCATCCAGAACAAGCATCTTCAGCTTCCCGAGGTTGATCGTTTCGCGTCTCATGTGGTCAATCAGCCGGCCTGGAGTAGCTACAACGATATGCGGAGCATTGTTCAGCTTGCGGATTTGCGCTTCTACGTCTTGTCCGCCATAAGCGGCAAGCACTTTTGCGCCAACGGCGGAAGCGAGTTTCTTCAGCTCGCTTGTAATCTGGATCGCCAGTTCGCGGGTTGGCGTCAGAATCAGCGCTTGAACCTGTTCTTTATTAACGTCGATGCGCTGCAGAATTGGCAAGGTGAAAGCGATCGTTTTACCTGTGCCGGTTTGAGCTTGAGCAATCACGTCTTGTCCGGCCAGGAGGACAGGAATCGCTTTCTTTTGAACTGGAGTGGGGCTTGAAATCCCGTTTGTCTTGAGGACTTCGGATAACTCCGGAATTATTCCCATGGCAATAAATTCAGTTGACATTTTGTATATGTTCCTCTTTTCATCGAACTCATTTAACGTTTAGTATACCAGTTGTGCTTTGGAAGTGCATCTTTCATCTACATATGCTATGCTGGGCGTCATAAGCTATTAAGCATACATGCAAACAAAGGAATGATCAACCATGAATAGCGGGACAGAGCGGGCAACGGTTAAGCCCGGACTTGAAGTCGATATTGTTCTGAAGCAGGATCAGCGGACGGGCAAGCTGACTCGAGGAATCGTTAAAGATTTGCTTACTAATTCTCCAACGCATCCTCACGGAATTAAAGTACGGCTGACAGACGGTCAAGTGGGCAGAGTCAAGCAGATTTATCCGTCTTAGGCAAGGCAAGGAGCATAGCGTTATGGCATTTGGCATTTCCAGATCCGAGATGGGCGCATGGAAGGAAGCGGTCGGCCGGGGAGAGATTGCGTTCCTGACCCATTACTGGGTGGACCCGCGATTTCCGGGAATCAAGACGGTAACGAAAGTGGGCTGCTCCGATCTGAACAAGCTGGCCCAGTGGTGCAAGGAGCAAGGATTAAATCCTAAATATATTCACAGACGAGACCCTTTTCCTCATTTTGACCTTCTAGGGTCCAAACAACGCGAGATATTGCTTCGGGAGAACCAACATGAGCAGCTAGAAAGGTTTCGTCTTCTATAAAGGAAGGAAGGCGATCGGGCATGCTTCAATTACGCCAATTGCATCAGCAGATTGAAGAATTAAGTCTTAACGCATGGCCATCCCTGCAGACGGTCGTTTACGACGGCTGGCTGCTCCGGTTTGCGGACGGTTATACAAAACGCTCCAATTGCGTGATGCCTCTGTATGAAAGCCATGTTGAAGTGATAGACAAGATCCGCCATTGCGAACGGTTATATGCGGAGCGCCGCCAGGATGTTATTTTCAAAATAACGCCATTCGCAAAACCAGACCAGTTGGATCAATTGTTGGACGAGCGGGGTTATCGGGTCATGGATCCGGTTTATGTAAAGACGGCTGATCTGGCGGAGCTGCCGGCCCCGGCGGAGATGGAGTGCCAACTGGATGAACAATTAAGCAAGCGCTGGCTGGATAACTACGCCTTGCTTGTGCCAAGCTTTGAATCTCACAGGGAGACAGCCGCAAAACTGCTGACCTCCATGCCTTTGCGCCAATGTTTTGCGACGCTTTATCTGGATGGAGAGCCTGCTGCATGCGGCGTAGGAGTTATTGAGCACGGATACGTCGGGTTATACGATATTGTAACTTCGGAACGGTTCCGCAACCGGGGGCTGGCCTATCAGCTGCTGCTCCATCTATTCCATTGGGCGAGACAAAATGGGGCAGACAAGGCTTATTTATTAGTTGTGCAAGACAATCAGCCGGCGAACCGGCTGTATGACAAGTTTGGGTTTGAGACGATATACGAGTATTGGTACCGGGTGAAATCTAGAACGCAGGATGTGTGATTGACGGAACATGGCATTATGGCTTGCCTTTATACAAGGCTTTTTATTTTCGTTATCTTTATGTTTGGATTTGGGCATGGTGAATGTCGCCATTATCAAGACCGGCGTAGAACGCGGCTTCAAGCCTTCGTTTATGATTGGTTTTGGTTCCTGCTTCGGGGATTTGACTTATTTGGCGCTTGCGCTGGTCGGATTTAGCTTCATATTGGAGATTACGGCTGTCCGTTGGGTCTTATGGATTGCGGGTACGGTTGTCTTGCTCTTGCTCGCTTTCAAAATGGCCAAGGAGTCCGTTCATCCCAAAATGATCGACTGGAGCGTGAAAGAAAGCGATGGCGGTCGTAACCGGCCTAAACGGAGGCTAGCCGATTTCCTGTTTGGCCTAGGTGCCGCATTGTCGTCGCCGACGGTCATGCTCTGGTTCGTGGCATCGGCGGGACCGATTGTATCGGAAGTGCATGGCGACAGCCGTTATGCGATAGCCGTATTTATCGCCGGATTTTTCACGGCGGGATTAACATGGTCGCTTGGCATGGCGTATATAAGCGGCCGGGCGGGCAAAGCGCTTGGCGCAAAGTTTATTCGAATCATTTCGTTATTCTCGGCGCTGCTGTTCATGTATTTTGCCATCAGGGTATTCTGGTCGGGGCTTCCGTTTGTGCTTGGCAAGTAAGGAGACCATAGGATCGAAGAGGGATGTTCATGACGGTATTAAATCGCTTAGCCTCTCAGCTTGGCCGGAACGACGAAGAACC
Organism: Paenibacillus glycanilyticus; assembly: GCF_030161375.1. GTDB lineage: Bacteria > Bacillota > Bacilli > Paenibacillales > Paenibacillaceae > Pristimantibacillus > Pristimantibacillus glycanilyticus_B. The sequence continues at coordinate 305,672 of NZ_BSSQ01000014.1, read as the reverse complement.
AAATGTGTTGCTGGCACGGCAATTGGCCGGCGAGAGCAATCATGACGGAATTGCGGAAATCATTGTTAATTTGACGAACAAGAACAAAAAAATCCAACATGATTGCATAAAAGTTGCCTATGAAGCAGGGGAACTTAATCCTGCGCTTATCAGCGAATACGCGGAGACATTCATTGAGCTGCTCAAAAGCAGGGATAACCGGATCGTATGGGGAGCAATGACGGCTTTATCGGCGATTGCGGATATGTCGGCGGATACGATCATGAAGCATCTTGAACAAGTCATAGCTGCTATGCACAATGGTTCTGTAATTACGGTTGATAGGGGCGTTCTTGCGCTTTCTAAGCTGGCAGCCGTCAGCCGGGAGAACAACAACGAGATTTTTCCTTATTTGCTTGATCACCTGCGCAATTGCAGGTCCAAGGAAGTTCCCCAACACGCCGAAAGCACGCTGCTGGCGGTGACCAGCGGGAATATAGAGGGTTTTTTGCGTGTTCTCCGTGGCAGGGAAGAGCAGCTTACGGAATCGCAATTAAAGAGAGTCAAAAAGATTTATCGAAGATTAGAGAGCTAGCCGAAGTTATTTCATCATTAAGAATGGAATGTCAACAAAAAAGCGATGTAGAAGAGGTTATTCCCTTCAACATCGCTTTTTTGTGTTTTTGCTCAAATCCTCTAGAACATCAGGGACAGCAACTGTTCCTTCGTAATCGGGCCGAAGTAGAAGTTGACGTCAACTTCGTCAAGCAGGCTGCCGATCGACTCCGCGTCATAACGCAGGCCGACCAGCCGCGAAGTTACTTCGCTCGCTTCGCCTCTTCCGAAGAAATCGCCGAATACGGCGGCATCCACGATGATGCCTTCCTCCACTTGAAGGCGTACATCGTAAGTGCCCGCCCCTTCAATCCGTTTCGTCTGGCGGACGTTAAAGGCTGGGGAGCGGCCATAATTCCACTCCCAGCTGCGGTAACGCTCTTCGGCCAGCTTGCGCACATTCGCCCAATCTTCTTCGGTCAGCTCATAGACCGGAATTTCCGGTTCGCCCTCGAAGATCGATTCCAGCAAATATTGCCGCAATTGCTCGATCGTCATCGGCTCCGCCAGAAATTCCGAAATATTCGCTACGCGGCTTCTAATCGATTTGGTCGCTTTCGAGACATATTTCTCCGCGTTTACTTTCAGCGCCGAGACGACGTTGTCGATTTCGGAATCAAAGAGGAGCGTGCCGTGGCTGAACATTTTCCCTTTGGTAGCAAATTGGGCATTGCCTGAAATTTTCCGTTCCCCGACCTGCAGATCGTTGCGCCCGGACAGTTCCGCGTCAACGCCAAGTTTGCGCAATGCGCGCACGACAGGCTCGGTAAACTTCTTGAAGTTGTGGAACGACTTGCCGTCATCTTTCATGATGAAGCTGAAGCTCAGGTTCCCAAGGTCATGATAGACGGCACCGCCGCCAGATAACCTGCGGACAACGTGAATGCCTTTTTCTTTTACATAATCGGCGTTGATCTCTTCAACCGTGTTTTGGTTTTTGCCGATAATGATCGAAGGTTCATTAATGTAGAACAGCAAATATTCGTCTTCCGGAAGCGAACGCAAAATATATTCTTCTAACGCCAGGTTCAGCGCCGGATCCGTAATCTGGTTATTATCGATAAACCGCATATGCTCTTTCTCCTCTGCAATAGATCAAGTCTCTCCACATTATAACCTTCGCGGATACAATTTTCATGCGGGAGAATCGAAATATCCGTTACATCTCTTCAATAAAGGATTACATGCTGCGCGCCTTGCCGCCTTCTCCGATCCAATTCTTCTTCCAGTCCAGCTGGGCGATCGCGAGCATGACAACGCTGAGTATCGCAATGCCGCACAAGATAAGGAAGCCTGGCGTATAAGAACCTGTAGATTGATACAGGTTGCCCAGAATGAGAGGAAGCGCATATCCGCCAATGCCGCCTGCCGCTCCTACGATACCGGTCACAAGGCCGATGTCATCGCCGAACCGCTGCGGCACGAGCTGGAACACGGAACCGTTGCCTGCGCCAAGGCACATCATTCCGATGAACAACATCGCAATGACAAGATAAAGCGGTGGGAGACTCGAGATGGAGGCGAGCATAACGGCTGCTCCTGTATACAAAATCATGAGTACTTTGATACCGCCGAGTTTATCGGACAAATAGCCGCCGATCGGCCGGAAGAAGCTGCCCGCGATGACGCAAAGCGTTGTGAAGTCGGCAGCTTTAACGGCAGATAGCCCGTATTGCGTATTGAAGAAGATCGTCAAATAGTTGGAAAGGCCAACAAACCCGCCAAACGTTACGCTGTACATAATGCAGAAGAGCCACGTGTCGCGTTGCTTCAATACTTTTGCGTAATGGGACAGCTTTTTGGGTGCTGGCTGATTCGGACTGTCTTTGGCGAAGACCGTAAAGACGATGAAGGCAATCGCGATGGGAATAAGGGCAAGGCCAAAAACAACTTCCCAGCTGCCGTAATGCTGCGCAATCCGGTTGGCAAACAACGTGGAGAATACCGTGCCGCTGTTCCCGGCGCCCGCAATGCCCATGGCAAGTCCTTGATATTGCGGCGGATACCAGCGGCTTGCGAGCGGGAGCGCGGCTGCGAAGGAAGCGCCGGATACGCCGAGCATAAGCGCAACGATGTGCAGATCTCCGAGCGAATCAACAAATTTCCAGCCCCAGACGAGGGGGATCATCGTAAGCAGCATGCCAAGCTGCCCGGTTCTTTTAGGCCCGATATAATCGGTAAGAAATCCAAATACGAGACGCAGTATGGAGCCGCCAAGCACCGGCAGGGCGACAAGGTTCGCTTTTTGCACGGGCGTCATATCATAATCTCCCATTATAACGACGCTAAGCGGACCAATAAGGACCCAGATCATAAAGCTGATATCGAAATACATAAATGCGCTGAATAATGATGGCTTGTGCCCGCTCTTCCAAAACGATGTAGGATTACTCATATTCCAATCCCTCCAAATTATTTAGTGTGGATGGCCAGACCAGCGTTCCCGGGGCGGGGTCTAACCTCCAATTGTCTCTAGAATAAAAAAGAGGCCGCAAGCTGCCCTTGCGGACAGTTAGCGGCCTCTTTGCCGAAGGCGGTACAACATTGTACCCACCGGATCGTACGGTCACATCATTGTGAACCCAATTCGAATTATAGGGGAATTGTCAAACTCATGTCAATAAACTTAACACCAAATTTTATAACTTCCGTAAAATAAGGAAAAAGCATGTTTATTTGCGTCACTTATATTGACATGCAATCATTCTTCCATTATGCTCAAAACAAATGTACAGCACAACGATGTGCTGTTGACCTTGGCAATGAAGCCCGATTCCCGACTCGATAGGGAACGGGCTTTTTCTGTTCATTTTGACCGGTGGGGAGGATGATCCGTGAAATGGCTACCTTGCAGAAGCAGCAGTTCGTTGTATCTGTAGAAGAAGCGATTCGTCATTTGTGTGAGGGAATGTCCCCTGGCCGGGCGGAACGGTTGGATTTGGAGGATTGCGTTGGCAGAGTGCTTGCGGAAGATTTTCTCACGCCGTTTCCAATGCCTCCATTCCGCCGTGCGGCGATGGACGGGTACGCCGTTCGATCAAACGCGACGATTGGCGCAAAACTTGGCCAAGAGACCAGGCTTCGGGTCATTGCGGAGATAAAAGCCGGCGTTTCGCGCGAATGGGTGGAGGAGTGTACGGGAGGCATAGCTATAGAGGATGCGGATTGCGTGCGGATTTTTACGGGAGCACCCGTGCCGCACCGTTACGATACCGTAGTGATGCAAGAAGCAGTTACTACCAGTATAGAAGATGACGGCCGCACGAGATGGATCGGAATCGACCGTCCGCATCCAAGCGGGAAGCATGTTGCGGAAGCGGGAGAGGATTTGGCGCCGGGCAAGCTGATTCTTGTGAAAGGAACAGTGATCGGGGCGAAAGAGATGGCGGTACTTGCCTCATACGGGCAAAGGGATGCCGTTGTTTACGCCAAACCCCGGATCGCCGTGCTGCCAGTTGGCGATGAGCTGCTGGAACCGGGCGCAGCCTTATCCGCGAATCGGATTTATGACGCGAATAGTCTTGCGGTATATGCCTTCCTGAAACAGTTAGGCGCGCATGTCATTCGCAGAAAGCCCGTGCCGGATCAACTTGCTGTTCTGACAAGAGAGATTGAGCAAGCCGCGGAACAAGCGGATATTGTCATTACGACGGGCGGGATATCCGTAGGCGACCATGATTATGTGGAACGCGCCGCCGCGAGCGCCGGTTTCGAGCCTGTTTTTACGAAGGTGCTCATGAGACCCGGAACGCCAACCTCGGCATTTAAAAAAGGAAATTGTCTGCTGCTGGGGTTGTCGGGCAATCCGTCTGCATGTTATTCCGGTTTGGAACTGCTTGTAAAACCAACGGTTCAATGGTTGAAAGGAATGAAAAGCTACCGCAATCAATGGCTCAAGGGGAAGCTGGAGGATTCGGTGGGCAAGCCTTGTCCTTATCCGCGGTATATCCGTTCGATTGCAACGATGGAGCTTGGCATGTGGCGGATTAATCCGTTGCCAAACGATAAATCCGGCAATATTGCGGCGTTCGCCGAGGCAAACGCGATTGCCGTAATTCCTGCGGGCGGACGAGGCGCGGCAAAAGGCGAGATCGTCTCCTTTCTATTACTAACGCATATGGCAAACGGAGGATTAACGTTGTGACGACAAGGAAACTAGCGGTAATCGGCAATGGAATGGCTGGCGTCAGATGCGTGGAGGAGTTATACCGGTTATCGCCCGATGCCTTCGAGATCACGATTATTGGGGATGAGCCCCACCCGAATTACAACCGGATCATGTTGTCCAAAGTACTTCAGGGAGACACCTCGATCACGGATATTACGATTAATGATTTCGGCTGGTACAAGGAACGCGGCATTCGTCTGATACTTGGCGAAAAAGCCGTTCGCATCGATACGGCAGGCAAGAAGATTATTCTAGAATCCGGTACGGCGCTGCCTTATGACGAACTTATTCTGGCGACGGGCTCTTCGGCTTTTATCCCGTCTATTCCGGGCATCCATAAGATTGGCGTAACGGCTTTCCGCAATATTAAGGACTGTGAGACGATGATTGAAGCGTCGGAGCAGTACCGGAGAGCGGCGGTGATCGGCGGCGGATTGCTTGGGCTTGAGGCGGCGCGCGGTCTTCTTAACCTCGGTATGGAAGTGCATGTCGTCCATAACGCTTCTAATCTGATGAACAGACAGCTGGACGCGATGTCGGCCGATATGTTGAAGCGTGAACTCGCGCAACAAGGCATGCGGTTCTGGATGGAGAAGCGGACCGAGAAGATACTCGGACGCAAACGGGCTGAGGGGTTGCTATTCAGTGACGGTACAAAGCTTAGCGCGGATCTGATCGTTCTGGCCGTAGGCATTAGCCCCAATGCCGCACTAGCTGCCGGCAGCGGCATAGCAACGAACCGGGCAATCCTCGTGGATGATTGCATGCGGACCAACACGCCCCATGTTTACGCGGTTGGCGAATGCGCGGAGCATAACGGGACGGTATATGGTCTGGTCGCACCCCTATACGAACAAGGGAAGGTTCTTGCTCGCGTGTTAGCGGGAGTGGACACTGAGCCTTACAAAGGCTCCATTCCTTACTCGATGCTTAAGGTATCCGGCGTGGACGTATTCTCGGCAGGAGACATTCAAGGGGATGTCGAGGTAGCGCTTCAACAGTACAACGGACTGCAGGGGACGTATAAGAAAGTGACGGTCAGGAATGGCAAGATAGCTGGCGCGGTCCTATACGGCGACAGTTCGGAAGGGATGAAGCTGCTTGATTATTTGAAGAAAAAGACGGCTGCCGAAATTTTATTCGAGAAGCCGGAGGGGGGAGCCGGAGGCAACGATGAAGCGGTTCTGGCGATGGCTGATCACCAAACCGTCTGTTCTTGCAACGGCGTAAGCAAAGGCGCCATTGTGAGCGCCATTCAAGAAGACGGTTTGCAGACGGTTGAACAGATTCGCGAGAAAACAAAAGCCTCCGGTTCCTGCGGCGGTTGCAAGCAGTTGGTTGGCGCGGTATTGTCTTGCGTGCTGGCCGGAGCTGGCGTCGGGGTGAAAAAAACCGATCCTATATGCAGCTGTACCGAACTTGGGCATGAAGAAATAAAAGAAGCAATCGCGAAGCTGGAAGCAACGCAAGTCGCGGAAATCCAGGAAAAACTCGGGTGGAAGAAAGCCGGAGGCTGCATCGTCTGCCGTGCTGCCATTCCTTATTACGCGGGATTAGCAGCCGAAGCCAAGCATGGCGTTGAGGAACCGCCGGGTAGCGGTGAACAGTCGGACGTTTGCGCCAGGGAGGTCTTTTTCCGCTCGAAGGAAATCTTGCTTCCGCATCCGGTCAGGTTGGAATTATCAGATCATTATTTAAGTTCTTCGGATGTGCTAGTCAGGGATTTCGGGCTTGCCGCTGTTCCGGCAGGCTGGGAAGTTTACGCCGGCGGGCATGCGGAGCATCCGGTTAAGCAAGCGCAGCTGCTTGCCGTAGAAGCGGAGGAGGAGATGGCGATGCAACTCGCCGTGGCCTGTATTCAGTTATACCGGGAGACTGCCCATTATGGGGAACGTCCTTGGAAATGGCTTGAGCGGATGGGACTACAGCCTCTTCGAGAGAAGTTGTTGGACAGAGGCAATATGGAAGAACTGCTAACCCGCCTTCAGTTGGCGGAAAGGACGGAGATGGCATGGAGCGTCAAATAGATACGATGACTTTCTCGGTGGAGCAAGCAAACAAGATTATGGCAACGCAATGTCCCTTCTGCAGCGTTCAATGCAAGATGGAAGTTGTGGAGGATCTCTCTGGCAGTCGTCCCGCCTATCAGGTGACCGCGATTCCGAACAAAGCCTCGGAAGGACGTTTATGCGTCAAAGGGATGAATGCTTATCAGCATGCGGTCAGCAGAGAAAGACTGCTGCACCCGATGATGCGCAAAGACGGGGCATTAACCCGCGTCTCTTGGGAAGAAGCGCTGGAGGCCGTCAGCAGCCGGTTCACGGAGCTTCAAACCAAACATGGCGCGGATACAATCGGGTTGTACGGCGGGGGATCGCTTACCAACGAATCGGCTTATTTGCTTGGGAAGTTCGCGCGTGTAGCGCTTAAGACCAAATATATCGATTATAACGGCAGGTTTTGCATGTCGGCTGCGGCGTCAGCCGGGGTAAAGACCTTTGGCATCGACCGGGGGCTGACTTTCGCCATGTCGGACATTCCGATGGCCGAATGCATTATTCTAGCCGGTACCAACATCGCCGAATGCCAGCCAACGCTGATGCCTTATTTCACGAGAGCAAAAGATAATGGCGCTGTCATTATTGCGATTGATCCGCGTGCGTCTGCCACCGTATCGATCGCTGATATTCATCTGCAAGTCAAGCCGGGGATGGATGCGGCACTCGTTAACGCCATGCTTAAAGTGATCGTGGACGAGAAGCTGACGGATGAAGAGTTTATCCGAAACCGGACAAAAGGATTTGACGCAGTGAAAGAACATGTCTCTTCGCTTAACTTGGAGGAGATTGCCGACTACACCGGCGTAAGTATCGAGCTGATTCGCAAGGCGGCTATTCAATTTGGCAAGGCCCGCACGGGTATGGTATTTACGGCCCGCGGGGTTGAACAACATGCCGATGGCCATATGGCTGTGCGCAATTTCTTGAACATGGTGCTGGCCACGGGCAAAATCGGAAGAGCCGGCTGCGGTTACGGTGCGGTAACCGGGCAAGGCAACGGGCAAGGCGGCCGGGAACACGGGCAAAAAGCCGACCAGCTTCCGGGTTACCGGCTGATTGAAAATCCCGATGACCGTGCTTATGTGGCTGGCGTGTGGGGGATTGACCCGAATGATTTGCCTGGCAAAGGTGTTTCCGCCTACGAAATGATGGAGCTTGTGCATGGCGGCACTATTAAAGGCTTATTCGTGATGGGCTCCAATCCGATCGTGTCGAATCCAAACGCAACGTTGGTAGAGGAAGCGCTGGAGCGGGCGGAATTTCTGGTAGTGGCGGATATGTTCCTGTCGGAGACCGCTAAGCTGGCCGATATTGTGCTGCCGGTCAGTGCCTATCTTGAGAATGAAGGGACGATGACAAATCTCGAGGGCCGGGTATTGTTGCGTCCCGCAGGCCGGTCTGCGCCAGGAGAAGTACGCCATGATTGGCAAATATTATGCGATTTGGCCTATTCGCTTGGTAAGGAGCAGTACTTCCCATTCCGTCAGTCAGAAGAAATTTTCAATGAGCTGCGAGTTGCCAGCCGAGGCGGTATTGCGGACTATTATGGCATAACTTATGACAGGCTTCGCAAGGAAGAAGGGATTTATTGGCCTTGTCCGGCCCTGGACCATCCGGGGACCCCGCGGTTGTTCGGCGAACGGTTCGCCCATCAGGACGGGCTGGCGGTATTTCAACAAGTGGATCATCAATCGCCTGCCGAACAGCCATCGGAAGAATATCCGCTGTACTTAACGAACGGTCGGCTGCTTTCTCATTATCTAACCGGAGTACAGACCCGAAGAAGTCCTGTTCTGGCCGCGCGAGAGATTGAGAATGTATTGGAAATCCATCCGTTAACGGCGAGAAAACACCGGCTGGAGGATGGCGCGCTGGCGAGCGTGCGGTCCAGCCGGGGAACGGTTATTGTCCGGACGAAGTTTACCTCTGCGATCCGGGAAGATACCTTGTTTATTCCGATGCATTGGGGCGATGCCCAGAACGTCAATCGCGTGACCAATGATTTGCTGGATCCTAACTGCCGGATGCCTGATTTCAAGACAAGTGCCGTTCGAATTCAGCCGCTTGCCGAATATTTGCTGGAGCAGAAAGGGCGGATGACGAATTGATGCTTGGAGGAGTTATTTTGGCGGGAGGGCAAGGGAGGCGTATGGGCGGTCTGATGAAGGCGCTCTTGCCAATTGGCGAACAATCCATGATTGAGCATGTAAGCCGTCAAATGAGCCGGTTATGCAGCAGCGTTACCGTTGTAGTCGCATCGGAAGAACAAGGCAAGCTCTTATCCGGTTTGAACTATCCTTACTTGATTGATGAAACGCCCGGCCGCGGGCCGCTAGCTGCTCTTCATACCGCACTTGCGTACAATTGTTATTCTGCCGTGTGGGTGTCGGCTTGCGACATGCCATTTGTATCGGATAAAGCGGCAGCCCTTTTATTAAGGGAAATGGAGGAAAGCGGCAGTATGGCAGCCGTCCCTTGCCTGGAAGGCCAGCTTCATCCGCTTCAGGCCATTTACCGGGCGGAGTGCGTGGAACAAGTTGAACGCTGCCTGCAGGAAGGCGATTACAGGATGAAAGGTTTACTGAACAAGTTGAATGTTGTCCGGGTGACGGAGGACAAGTTTCATGCCGCGGGCATTAACCTCAGCTTTATTGAGAACATCAATACGCCGGAGCAATATGAGGCGGCGTTGCAAGTTGCAGAAGAGGAATGGGGTGTAGCGGTTGGCGGCAGCCGTCTTTCAAATCACGGGCTATAAAAATACGGGCAAAACAACATTGATGTGCCGCTTAATCGATGACTTGGTTTCGCGCGGCATAAAGGTTGCTACGATCAAACATGACGGGCATGAATTCGAAGCGGAGGCTCCCCACGCGGACACGGCACGGCACCGCAATTCCGGCGCCATATGGTCGGCTATTACTTCTTCTGAACGGACCGCTATTGTGAAAGAGGAACCGTCCCGGCTGCTTGAATTGATCGGGGAGGCGCCTGCTGATGCTTTTGTCCTCGTCGAAGGGTTCAAACAAGAGGTTTTCCCGAAACTGGTAATCATCAGGCATGCTGACGATGAACGGCTGCTGGTTGACCTTAAGGGAATTAAGGCTGTAGCCGTCTGGCCGGAATATCGATTGCGAGAAGACCATATTCCGGCAGGGGCTATGTTATTCGAGATAAATGATGTGCAAGGGATAGGAGATTATATACGGAAAACCGCGTGGAGAAGTCAGTCCTGAAAGGGGCTGACTTTTGTTTTACAACTTTTTTGAAGGAAAGACGTATAAGTTAGTTAACGAACGAAGACTGCTCAGGAGGGACGATTTATGTTTCAGTTATTTATCTATATCGGTTGCGGATTAATTGCAATCTCGGGAATTGCCGTGGGAGCTTGGACGTCACCGGATCAGCAGAGAGCCAACTTTTATACGGAACAGCCTTCTGACAGAAAGATCAAAAGAATGGTTGCGACATGGTCGCTTGTGCTGGCTGTCATCTGCTTCTCCATTTCCGGGATGATCTATTGGCTTGGATAAATAACAAAGAGAGTCCTGTTCATGTAACAGGGCTCTCTTTGTTGTTTATTTGTCAGTATCGGGATTGCCTGGCTGCTCTTTCGGAAGGGCAGGAAGCCGGACAACCGCCTCCGTGCCGACGTCTTTTGTGCTGCTGAATCGGATTGTGCCTTCCATGGCTTCGATGATCCGGAAAGTAACCATTAAGCCTAGGCCTGTCCCTTTGGATTTATTGGTGAAATAAGGCTCCCCAAGCTTGTCCAGCTTCTCCGGCTCAATTCCTTCGCCATTATCGATTATTCGGATGATAATGGCGTTCTGGTCTCTATTGGCATGTATAGAAACGGTGCCATGGGCGTTGTTAATGGCTTCAAGGCTGTTCTTGATCATATTGATGATGGCCTGTTTCAGCTTCTCGGCGCTCCCGAGCACATATAGTTCCGGTTCCGTGATTACTACAAGCTTCGTGCTCTGCATGGCGGCTAACGGTGAAATGATGTCCTGAATTTGATATAGCTCTTCCGAGATGTTGAGCGTCTTCAAATCATCAAGCTCGGGTTTGGCGAAAGTCAGAAATTCGGTAATGATGCTCGAAGCGCGGTCAAGCTCCTGCACGGCCATCTGCAGGAACTGGCGCTCTTTTCCTTCCGCCTTTTCTCCAACCAGCTGGATGAATCCCCTTGTCACTTGCAACGGATTGCGCACCTCATGCGCGATGGAGGCAGCCAGATGGCTGATTAGTTCCATTTTCTCCGAGCGCTGAATCTCCCGGTTGAACACCTCGAGTTCTCTTGAATATTTGATCAGCTGTTCGTGGTTATGGGAGAGCTGCCTTCCCATAACGGCTATTAATGCCACAATGAAAACGAGCATTCCCCATTTCCAATAAATCAGATGGTAAGTCTCATCCTTGAAATAAATGATGATTTCACAAATAAAGACGCTGACAAATATCGAGTATCCTACAGAGATCAAGATGGCATCCCGATTCCCTTTCCAAGCATATCCAATCGCGTGCGCGGTTAAGATCAAGAACTGAACGGCAGCTATGACCGTTAGCGGCACGACCTGCAGAAGACTGAGGTTTATGGAAGGGAACACCGTTTTGCCAAGCGCCCACAATACGATGACAATGACCGTAACGGGCAGGAGAACGATTCGGAATTTCCGGATGATGCCGTAAAAGCCCGCCCCAAGCGTCCGTTCAAAAAAGACGGCAAGCGCTGGAGTAATCAAAAACAGGGCTAAATCAAATAAATCCAGAAATGGTTTTCCGTATGCGTAAAAATGATGGTAGAGCGCCGGAGAATAAGCAAGGATTATTTCTCCCAAACACAGTATAATGAGGCATAATGACAGCCACATCATAATCTGCTCCCGTTGCAAGAGCAATAAGCAAGTCATCATAATTAAGGCGATCAGCATGAAGGAACCGCCCATGATCAGCTCAATCAAGCCGTACCTCTCGTACTGGGGCTGCAATTGATTATAGTCGCCTAAGATGATTTCCGGTTCCAGCGACTGCCTTTCCTCGGACAAATATAACAACACCATTAAATGGCTGCCGCTTGCGGATTGCGGCAACGGAAGAAGCGCGTAGTTCACGTCGTAAGGATACGATCTTGCCATGTTGTAGAGCAGTTTGTCCTCCAGCGACACGCTTACAGCCGTTCCGTAGACCCGTTTCAGCCAAATACTCGGCGTATTCCATTCCAGCGAGGGTAGAGTGATCCTAAGAAGCAAGGCATCTGCGGTTGCAGCGCGCTTGGACATGGGCTGATTGCGATCGGCATGTTGCCATTTGCCGGGATCCGCTTCTGCAATCCATGACGGATGGAACGGTTTACCCGGCTTCGACAGCCATTGATAATCCCAATTCTCGATGACGGAAGTGAATTCTTGGGGGTTCTTATCCGGTGATACCTGTCTAATCTGATAGACGGAGCAAATGATTAGCACGGCGATGCTCGTTATCAATAGTAATGTAGCTCTCATGACTTTCACCTACAGATGAATATTTTGACATCTTTTACCATACTTTCTAATTCGACAAATTGCAATATAATCCGGCAAATTATCAATTATTAATATAGTATAACTAGGATGGTGAAGATTGTGGCGATGAACGAATATTACGCGATGAACGGCGAAGTTGGCATCCATTATTTCGATTCGATGGCCGGAGCGGATGAGAAACTTGCTCCCGTCGTGGTATGTCCGGGATTATCCGAAACAGCCGAGGAGTACGTGGACTTACTTCAGGAGCTTGCTCCAAGAAGATGTATTCTATTATCGTTCCGGGGCAGGGGGAAAAGCGATACGCCAAAGTCCGGCTATAATCTGGCAGAGCATGTGGCCGACATAGAGGCGGTTATTGAATCGGCCGGGTTGACTGATTTTCACCTGTTTGGTTTTTCAAGAGGCGTATCGTATGCGCTAGGTTTTGCCCATAAGCATAGCACAGCAGTGCGATCCCTTATTGTCGGAGACTACCCGCCGGAGCACCGGTCTATGCCGGATGGCTGGGCGGAGGATTATATACATAACTATTTAATTCCGTTCAACCGCACGGCGAATATTCGGCAAGATGCCGTATGGGGGATACAGAGGGAATCGATGTTCATTCCGTTAAACCAAACGCTCCCAATGCCTCTATTTGTAGGCAGAGGGCAATTGGAAGGTTCGCTAATTGACGACACGCATATGAACTTGTACCGACAGATGAGTACGGCGATACAGGAGAAGCAATATGCCAGGTCGGGCCATGCGCTGGAGAGCGGGGATAAAAAAGCGTTTTATAGGGATGTTAATCAATTTATTGGCGATCAGGATAAATTTAATTGATGCTTATCCGGTCGATTAGCTGTTATAGTATGGAATGATGTGCTTTTTGATTGAACGCAAAGCGGGGAAACACAAGTGGCATTTATAGCTGTTCTTCTATTTCTAATTACTTTAACGTTTGTTATTTGGCAGCCCAAAGGACTTGGCATTGGCTGGTCTGCTGCCGGCGGTGCGATTCTGGCTCTGCTATTTGGCGTTGTCAGCTTTGCAGACGTAGGAGCGGTTACGGGAATCGTCTGGAATGCGACAATCGCATTTATCGCCATTATATTAAACTCTCTTATTCTTGACGCAATAGGGTTCTTTGAATGGGCAGCCCTTCATATGGCCCGTCTCGCCAAAGGGAATGGCAGACGGATGTTTATTTACGTCGTCTTGCTTGGCGCGGCGGTATCGGCCTTTTTCGCAAACGACGGTGCGGCGCTTATTCTGACTCCTATTGTGCTGGCGATGGTGCGGGCGCTTAAGTTTGATTACAAAATGATCATTCCTTTTGTAATGGCCGGAGGATTCATATCCGATACCACATCGTTGCCGCTGATTGTAAGCAATTTGGTTAATATTGTATCGGCAGATTACTTTGGAGCGGGTTTTGTGGAATATGCCAGCCGTATGATTGTGCCGAATTTCTTCTCTCTTGGCGCTAGCCTGGTTGTTCTTTTACTGTTTTATCGAAAAAGCATTCCCGCAAACTACGATGTGCGGGAATTGAAAGAGCCAAGACAAGCAATCAAGGATCACAAGATGTTCCGTTTATCCTGGGTATTGCTTGCGATTCTGCTGATTGCCTATCTGGCCAGCGAATTTATTCATGTTCCGGTATCGATCATTACCGGAGCGGTATCTTTGGTCTTTCTGTTCTACGCACGCCGTAGTCCGGCAATCCATACGAAGCGGGTGCTGAAGGAAGCGCCGTGGACCGTTGTCGTTTTTTCGATCGGTATGTATGTCGTTGTATACGGTTTGCGCAATGCGGGACTTACGGATGCGCTTGGAGACGTCATTCAGGCGATTGCCGATCAAGGCCTGTTTGTATCCACGGTTGGCATGGGGTTCCTGGCAGCTATCTTATCCTCGGTCATGAACAACATGCCGACGGTTATGATTGATGCGCTTGCGATCAAAGGAACCGCAACGGAAGGCGCCATTCGGGAAGCGTTGGTGTACGCGAACGTGATCGGCTGCAACTTGGGGCCAAAGATGACGCCAATCGGATCGCTAGCGACTTTGTTATGGCTTCATGTGCTGGCGAAAAAAGACGTGAAGATCTCGTGGGGCTCCTATATGAAAGCTGGTTTCGTATTGACGGTACCAACCTTATTTATTACGCTTGCCGGGCTTTACGTCTGGCTGGAATTGATTCATGCGTTTGGCGTCCTGACCGCTGTAGGGCTGGCGGCTCTTGTCCTGCTGCTTGGCGTGCTGGTTGTTATTTTGTATAAGTCAAAAGCCGGCAAAAAAGAAGCTGCGGAAAATAAGGTGCCGTCAACCGAATAAAGGTACAACGCGGATAATAATGAAAGAAGCTGCCAACCGGCAGCTTTTTTTTCTTGTGCGGTTATTTCTCTATCGCATCTTAACCTTACTCCGGTTCGTTCATGCCGCGGACGTACACGACATAACAGCCGCGGTCTTCGTCAATTTCAGTGGATGTCGTGAACATCGGGCCATAACCCGGAATGTCCACGATATCTTTCAACAAATAACGGATGACGTCGTAATGATTAGCGCTCCGGATCTCCGTCAACTTGCGGCCGCGTTCGTTAGGCTTGCGAAACTCGATAAATATGCCGCGTCCCCGGTAGTTGGCTTCATCCCCGTAGTTCTCGTTAGGACCAATTTGCTTGACGATTAGCATTTCTTCGTTTTCCTGCATCTCATTTGACGTTAATTCGTATTGAATCCCATTGGCGATCAGATACGTGCAGAGTTGCCGGGCATACATTTCGTCTATGCCGACTTTCCCGGAATGATAGTCCATAAGCGGCTCATATTCATTAAATCCACGATCGATAAAATAAGTTAATTTGTTCAACTCGCTCACCCCGTAATCAAAATGATTTCATCATCATACCATCATTTTATGGAAACTTTAACTTTTCTTACACTACACGTCACTTAAGTGTGTTATAACTTTATAGGAACTATGAAGCTTGGAGGAAACTAGTCTATGAATTTAACTCAGAAAGCAATGCTTGGCGTGTCCGCGGTCGCGATGGCTACGGCGCTGACGGGATGCGGTCAATCGACGGCTTATCCGCGAACGGCCGCGCCTACAGACGCCCAGTGTAGAGACTGGGAGTGGGACAGCAAGGACGGCGTATATCGTTGCGATGACTCCAGTTCTTCTTACTATCGGCATTATTATTACGGCAACAGTTATTACCCAACCCGTTCATCCCTGCAGAAAAGCAGCTCTTATTCCACTTATAAATCAAGCATCTCAAGCAAAACGAGCTCCGGCTTTGGCAAAGGCAGCTCCATCAGCGGAGGCTAGAAGTGAACGATCATTCAAAGGAAAGAGCCGCTTTCTATTCCGGGATCGAAGGTTATTGGGCTGATTTGTACGGCGAAGAGTATTCCCTCTATGACCTTTACGATATGACGGGAGAAGAGGTTCATAAGATTCGCGAATCGACGAACCGGATTGGCCATATTTTTTACAAGACGGCCCAATTGCTTCGCACGGTGGACGACGAGACTTTATTGATGCTTGGTTTCCCGCGCGAAACGTTGGCTTACATAAGGATCAGAAGCTTATCGGTCGAGAGCGTCATCGCCAGATTGGATCTGATCGGCACCGGTGAGACGTACAAATGCATGGAAATTAATTCGGATACGCCTACTTTTATTAAGGAGCTGCATCTGGTTAACGGCTTGATCTGCGAAGCTTTTGACCGGCATAACCCTAATGGGGGTTACGAGAAGCAACTTGCCTTGGCAGTGGAAAAGGCCGTCATCGAAAGTCTGGAATACCTTGGGCTTGGCGAATCCCCCGAACCGGCGCATATCGTATTTACCGCGCACGGAGATAACATTGAGGATGCGAATACAGCGGCTTATTTGCGGAGTCTTCTTCCTTTTCCGTCGAGATTTGTACCGCTGGATCAGCTTCAGATTATCCGGCATGAAGGACTTTTTGATGAGGAAGGCAATTCAATTCATGTGCTTTACCGCCAGACCTTCCCGGTTGAGAATTTGATCGAGGATGAAGACGAGGCGGGAAATCCAATTGGATTATGGCTTCTTGAGCTTATTGAGCAGAAGAAACTCGCATTCGTCAATCCGCCGTCCGCATTCCTTCTGCAGTCCAAGGCCGTTCAGGCCATTATATGGGGACTTCATGAGGAAGCCAGTCCTTATTACACGGAAGAAGAACATCGGTGGATCGAGGAGCATTTCCTCCCGACTTACCTGGAGCCGGACCGCTTTCTTGAAAGCCGGACGAAATACGTAAGGAAGCCCGCATTTGGGCGCGAAGGAGATACGGTCGCCATATTCGAAGGCGACGGTACGGTTGCGGCGGAAGATAGCCATAATTCTTACGGCCATTTCCTTCCGGTCTACCAGAAGTACGCGGAGCTGCCGAAAGCGGAGTTCCGTACGGAAAAGGGGGAGCGGCAGGGCTCCTATATGTTCGGAAGTTTTCTCGTTGGAGGAAAAGCCGGCGCGATCGGCATAAGGATCGGCAATCCGATCACCGATAATTTATCTTATTTCTTGCCGATTGGCATAACTAAATTAGGATAGGGAGCTACTATAAGATGGACACTAATTTGTATGTGGATTTTCTGGTTTATGCCTTGACGGGCTTTGGGATTATGATTGTAGGGTTGCTGTTGTTTGAGCTTACAACCAAAAACAAGGAATTTGCTCTTATCTTTAAAGGAAATGTGTCGGCGGCATTGTCCCTTGGCGGCAGGTTGGCCGGTCTTGCTATCGTAGTCCGAGCGGCTTCGGAGAACTCGGTATCGCTGTCCGATATGCTGCTCTGGGGCGTAATCGGGATTGTTGCGCTTGTCATTCTTTATTACGTAACGGAGCTGATCACTTACCTGTTCGGCAAAATGCTAGGCGTGCATGTGACCATCTTCAAAGCGATTGAGCAAAATAATATCGCGGTCGGCATTCTGATCTTGCTGATCTCGTGCAGCGTTGGCATGATTATTGCCGGTTGCCTGACGTATGACCCTGATTTGATCGGTTAACCTATCTTGACACACGGCGCTTACGGCGTTATAATCGGGGTTAACCATGTTTTTCTATAATTAATGGCGTTGAAGAGGAGCAGTAATGTCGCATTGCAAGGCTTAGAGAGCCGGCGAATGGTGAAAGCCGGACCTGCAGCGATATGAATCTCGCCTTGGAGCTTTTGCGTGAATAACGCAGCGTATAGTCCGCGTTAAGGATTTAGAGTGAACGGAAGGCAAAGCATGCCGGCCGTTAACTAGGGTGGTACCACGGGAATAATCTCTCGTCCCTAGCGATAATACGCTAGGGGCGGGAGTTTTTTTGTGTTAGGTTAGACGATGCGCATGTTACTAGGAGGAAATGATCATGAGTCAGGAATTTCACGGCTATAACCCGCTTACGGTAGAGCCGAAATGGCAGAAATATTGGGACGAGAACAAAACGTTCGCAACAACGGAAGATCCGGGCAAGGAGAAATTTTACGCGCTGGATATGTTCCCGTATCCGTCCGGCGCAGGCCTGCACGTAGGTCACCCGGAAGGTTATACCGCTACGGACATCGTATCCCGTTACAAACGGATGCGCGGCTACAATGTCCTTCATCCAATGGGTTGGGACGCATTTGGTCTGCCTGCGGAGCAATACGCTTTGCAGACGGGACGCCACCCGCGCGAGATTACGGTAGAGAACATCAACAACTTCCGCCGTCAGATCAAATCGCTTGGATTCTCGTACGATTGGGACCGCGAATTCAGCACGACCGATCCGGATTATTATAAATGGACGCAATGGATCTTTATCCAACTGTACAACAAAGGCCTTGCTTATGTAGCGGAAGTACCGGTTAACTGGTGCCCGGCACTCGGTACGGTCCTTGCGAACGAAGAAGTCATCGACGGCCTCAGCGAGCGCGGCGGCCATCCGGTTATCCGCAAGCCAATGCGCCAATGGATGCTGAAAATTACCGAATATGCAGAACGCTTGCTCGAGGATCTGGAAGAGCTCGACTGGTCGGAAAGCATCAAAGACATGCAGCGCAACTGGATCGGCAAATCGACAGGCGCGGAAGTCACTTTTGCAATCGACGGCCACGACGCTTCGCTGGTTGTATTTACGACCCGTCCCGATACGCTGTTTGGCGCTACTTATTGCGTGCTGGCACCTGAGCATGAACTTGTCGGCCAAATTACGACAGCTGATCAAGCCGCAGCGGTTGAAGCTTACAAAGAAGCGGCTGCACGCAAGAGCGATCTGGAACGTACTGATCTGGCGAAGGACAAATCAGGCGTATTCACGGGCGCTTACGCGATCAACCCGGTTAACGGCGCGAAGACGCCAATCTGGATTGCCGATTATGTGCTTGCCGGTTACGGCACGGGAGCGATTATGGCGGTACCAGGCCATGATACGCGCGACTGGGAGTTTGCGAAGCAATTCGATCTGCCAATCGTTGAGGTTGTTCAAGGCGGCGACGTGTCGAAGGAAGCTTATGCGGGCGACGGTCCTCACGTAAATTCGGAATTCCTGAACGGTCTGACCAATGAAGACGCGATCAAAACGATGATCGAGCATCTCGAAGGTTCCGGCAAAGGCCATGGCAAAGTGACTTACCGCCTGCGCGACTGGCTGTTCAGCCGCCAGCGTTATTGGGGCGAGCCAATTCCGATCTTGCACTTGGAAGACGGCACCATGAAGCCGGTTCCTGTTGATCAGCTGCCGCTTGTATTGCCGGACGTAGAGGCGATCAAGCCATCCGGTACCGGTGAATCTCCGCTTGCCAACGTTACGGAGTGGGTGAATACGGTTGATCCGGAAACGGGCATGAAAGCGCGCCGCGAGACAAACACAATGCCGCAATGGGCGGGAAGCTGCTGGTATTACCTGCGCTTTATCGATCCAAAGAACGAGAACGAAATCTGTTCGCCGGAGAAGCAAAAGGAATGGCTGCCGGTTGACCTGTATATCGGCGGCGCGGAGCACGCTGTTCTGCACTTGCTGTACGCTCGCTTCTGGCATAAAGTATTGTACGACCTGGGCGTTGTGAACACGAAGGAACCGTTCCACAAGCTCGTTAACCAAGGGATGATCCTCGGTACGAACAACGAGAAAATGTCCAAATCCCGCGGCAACGTCATTAACCCGGACGATATCGTGAACGAATTTGGCGCGGATACGCTCCGGATGTACGAAATGTTCATGGGACCTCTGGAAGCGACTAAGCCATGGAACACGAACGGCGTAGAGGGCACTTACCGCTTCCTGAGCCGCGTATGGCGTTTGTTTGTCGGCGATGACGGCAACGTTAACGCGAAAATCTCAAACGACGGCGAAACAACTAAAGCGTTCAAGCAAACTTGGCACCGCACCATCAAGAAGGTTACGGACGACTTCGAGAATTTGCGCTTTAACACGGCGATCAGCCAATTGATGATTTTCGTCAACGAAGCATACAAGACGGACGTTCTGCCGCTTGAAGCGATGAAACAATTCGTGCAAATGCTGTCTCCGCTTGCTCCGCACATCACGGAAGAATTGTGGGAGAAACTTGGCGGAACCGAGTCGATCACTTATGCGGCTTGGCCGACTTACGAGGAAGCTTTGACGGTTGACGACGAAGTCGAAATCGTTGTTCAAGTAAACGGTAAAATTATCGAGCGTGTCTCCATAGCTGCCGATACGGCGGAAGCGGAGATGGAAAGCCTCGCCAAAGACATGGATAAAGTGAAAGAACTGATAGAAGGCAAAACGATCCGTAAAGTGGTCGTTGTTAAGGGCAAGCTCGTCAACATCGTTGCGAACTAAATAGCACGGCAAAAAAAGAAGAGGTGAGCGGTCCAGCAGCGCAAATTGTGCTACTGTCCGTTCACCTCTTCGCCGTAGAAATCGGCTGTTATCTTGGCTACGTCTTCATCGAACTTTTTATGTGTCGTCCGGATCAGCCGGTTAAAGGTGCCGTCAAGCTCGCGATTCAGAAGCTGCAGCGCTTGCGCCGTTATTCCGCCGGGAACCGCGACTCTGCGCTGAACGTCTTCCGGAGATAAACCGCCTTCGGTGAGAAGAAGGCCGGTCCCGAGCAGCATCGAGCTTGCCACTTTGACCGCATCCTCCCGCGCAATGCCCGTCTCGCTAACGGCGGCATCGACAAACTGCTCAACCAGGTACGCGAAAAACGCCGGTCCGCAACTGGAGAGATCCGATACGATCCTTGTGTAGGGCTCTTCAATCGGAAGGGGCTCGCTAATGAAGGCCAGCAGATCTTCGAGCATGATTCGGTCTTCTTCCGCAATTCTCGTGCCGTAAATGCATAAGGTCGCGCCGCTCCATACGAAGTTGGTGACGCTTGGTATTACTTTTGCGATTTTGCACGGAACCAGCTCTTCCAGATGCCCGATCAGAACCGGGCTTGTGATCGATATTAGAAGCTGCTCCGGCCGCAATACGGGAAGCAGCTCATCAATGACTTTCTTATATTCATGCGGCTTCACGCATAAGAACAAGAGATCGCTGACGCTAGCGGTGCTTGCATTCGAACGCTCGGCTCTCATTCCGGGAAATCGCTCGGCAATCGCTTGTGCTTTTGCATGCGTGCGGTTGCTGATAACGATCTGACACGGGTCGAGTGCTCCAGATGCTACGAATGCTTCGATCAGCAGGCTTCCCATTGCTCCCGTACCAATGAATCCGACATTCATGCTCAGCCCTCCTAACAGATTTGCTCTTTTAACCTATTCCGCAAGACTTGCCACATATGACATGAAAATGTTAAAAATCGCCTTTTTATCGTGAAAGGAGTATCTATTATGGCTCGTTTTTTAAATGGACGTCGAACAAATTCGAATCGTAGCAGTTGGATTGTTCCTCTTTTGTTAATAGCTGCGGCAGCCGTCTTAATTATGGCGGCTTTGGCACAGCCGAAGGAGAAACCCCCTGAAGATTGGGTGCAGTTGAACCGCGAGGTGGAAAGCGCTCTGAACGTGCATGAAGTGAAGGAAGCCGATGCGCAGGCGGCGCAAAAGCCGGTGACAACGGGGTTAGCGGAGGAAGCGGTAAACACGGAAGGGCCGGAGAAAGCAAAGGCTGAGGAGGTGGAAGAGGAAGCGGAGGCTGAGGAGGTGGAAGCGGAAGCGGAGGCGGAAGACAAGCAAGCAGCCAAGTCCGAGGTTGAAGCCGGTTCAGGCCTGATTGATATCAATCGGGCAAGTGTCGAGCAGCTGGATACGTTGAAGGGGATAGGACCGTCAAAGGCACGGGCGATTATCGCCAACCGCGAGCAGAACGGACTTTTTCGATCGGTGGACGATCTTCTCAGAGTTAAGGGGATTGGCGATAAATTGCTGGCCGGCATAAAAGATGGCATTGTAGCAAAGCCGTGATTATGAGAAAATGGGACAAGGTGCAGGGAGGTATTCCCAGCCCGGGACCATTTCAGGTACAGCCGAATAATGAATGGACTACCATAATCGAGCCGTTTGCTTTGAAGTGGTTGTAGCATGTCTAACCTATATATCAAGGAGTTGTTGCACATGTCTAATCAAGAGCAAAACAAACGTTCGCTCGACACATTGGCCGTCCATGGCGGACAGGAGATCGATCCTACTACATTCGCCAGAGCCGTTCCGATCTACCAGACGACCTCGTATGGCTTCCGGGATACGGACCATGCGGCGAATTTGTTCTCGCTGCAGGAGTTTGGCAACATTTATACCCGACTGATGAACCCGACAACGGATGTATTCGAGAAACGCGTAGCCGAGCTGGAAGGCGCACCTGCGGCGCTTGCCGTAGCGTCCGGACAAGCCGCGATTACGTATTCGATTATGAATATTGCAGGCGCGGGGGATGAGATCGTATCGGCGACCAGCTTGTACGGAGGTACATACAATCTGTTCTCGACAACTCTCCCCAAGCTTGGCATTCAGGTGAAATTTGTTGATCCGTCGAATCCGGAGAACTTCCGCGGAGCGATTACGGAGCGAACCAAAGCATTGTACGCCGAGACCGTCGGCAACCCGAAGGGGGATGTTCTGGATATTGAAGCGGTAGCGGCTATCGCGCATGAGCACGGTATTCCGCTGATCGTCGACAACACGTTCCCGAGCCCTTATTTGCTCAGGCCGATTGAGCATGGAGCGGATATTGTCGTGCATTCCGCAACGAAATTTATCGGCGGCCACGGTACGTCGATCGGCGGGGTTATCGTAGACGGCGGACGATTCGACTGGTCGGCAAGCGGCAAGTTCCCGGGTCTTACTACGCCGGATCCGAGCTATCACGGCGTTGTATATACAGAGGCTGTTGGTCCAATTGCTTATATTATCAAAGCAAGAGTACAACTGCTAAGAGATATGGGCGCCGCATTGTCGCCGTTCAACTCGTTCCTGCTGCTGCAGGGATTAGAGACGATACACTTGCGCATGGAACGCCACAGCTCGAACGCTCTAGCGGTGGCTCAATTCCTCGAGACGCATGAGGCGGTGGAGTGGGTCAGCTATCCGGGCCTTGAAAGCCATCCGTCGTATAAGCTAGCTTTGAAATATTTGCCGGACGGTCAAGGAGCTATTCTGACTTTTGGCATTAAAGGCGGAATTGAGGCCGGCAAAAAAGTGATCAACAACGTCAAGCTGTTCTCGCATTTGGCGAACGTCGGCGATTCGAAATCGCTTATTATCCATCCGGCAAGCACCACTCATCAGCAATTGTCGGCTGAAGAGCAGGAAGCGGCGGGGGTAACCTCCGGTTTGATCCGTTTATCGATTGGCACCGAAGGCATTAAAGATATTTTGGCCGACCTCGATCAAGCGTTGCGCGGCAGTCAATTGAACTCATAAGATATATCCTACAACAAGAGAGAGACAGAACCGGTGAATGCGGCTGTGCCGCCATTCGCCGGGAGCTGTCTGTGGCAAACGGAAAAGGAGCTGGAAATGATGTCAGAATCACAAGATGCCTCGCGCAAAGACTGGGACACCTATTTCATGGATATCGCTTATATGGTGTCGACGCGTTCGCGTTGTCCCCGCCGCCATGTCGGGTCGGTGCTCGTACAGGGGAAAAAGCTGCTTGGCACGGCTTATAACGGCGCTCCGATGGGCGTGCAGGATTGCTCGGAAGCCGGTTGCATGATCGCCGAGGAATGGGAAACTAAACTTGGCGATGACGGCCAGGAGCAGATGGTGAAGAAACAGCGCTGCATCCGTACGATTCACGCGGAGCAAAATCTGCTGCTCTTCACGGATCGTGCCGACCGGGAAGGATCTACCGTATACGTGACGGACCAGCCTTGCTGGACATGCGCGAATATGCTCGCGAACAGCGGAGTGCAGGAGATCGTATTCCACCGGGGATATCCGAAGGACAGCGATAAAGTGAGTCTGCTCATGAGCCAGAAAGGGATTGTATTCCGCTTCCTGTCCGATTACGAACCACCGCCGCAGGCAAGCATGAAAGTCACTTCGTAACTTGAATGAACAAATGGGGAAGAACCTCTGCATGCATCTTATATAGATGCGTCTGGAGGTTCTTTTTTATTTACCGCATAAAACCTCCCTCTAAGCGGGGGCGCACATCATGGAGCGGCTTCTATAGAGGTTTCTCATTTGGATTGGAAAGAAGGGGTCGCTGTGAATAAACGGCCGTTAGTCTGGTTTGCCGTATGCTGGATTGCGGGGAGCAGCTTTGCTGCGGAGCTTGACTTTGGAGGCGTTCTTTTGGCTTTAGGCGCCGTAGCGATGCTGCTGTTTGCGCTTGTACGGATCAATCAGTCGTCTAGGACGCTTGCCATTGTCTGCTTAATCGGCTGCGCATTGGCAGCCGGCCAGCGGTTATGGGCGGATACCCGCCATGTGACGGCGCTGGATTTGCCGGGCGCTTCGTATGAAGCGGAAGCGACGGGCACGATTGTGTCCGCGGTCGAGATCGACGGCGACCGCGCGATGTTCCGCGTGACGGCCGATGCCGTCCGCGTAGGTGGCGAAGCGGCGCCGCGCAAGGTCCGCGAGCGCCTGCTCGTGCAGGTGCGGCTTGCTGAGCAGCCGCACCGGGACATCGCCGCCGCGTGGCATCGCGGCGACAAAGTGCGCCTCGCCGGCGAGCTATCGCTGCCGGCGGGCGCATCCAATAGCGGCGGCTTCGATTACCGCCGCTATCTCGAGAGCAGCCAGCATGTTCACTGGCTGCTCGAGGTCACGGGCATCGGCGCCGTCCATGCGGNNCGCCCCCCCCCCCCCCCCCCCCGGGCCCGGGCTGGACCGCGGCCGCTATGCTCGGCCGCGTGGATGCCGCGCGCGACTGGCTTGGCGCGCGGATGGACCAATTGTACCCGGCCGATCAGTCCGGGTACATGAAGGGGCTGGTCCTCGGCATCCGCGAGGACCTTGACCCCGAGCAGTTCCAGCAATTTTCCCGGCTGGGACTGACTCATATATTGGCCATATCCGGCCTTCATGTGGCTGTATTTATATACGCGCTTGGAGCCGTTATGCGGCTGCTGCGCATGACAAGGGAGCGGATCCTCGTCGCTTTGATGATGGCCGTTCCGCTGTATGTCCTGCTGTCCGGTTCTTCTCCGTCGGTTGTTAGAGCCGGGCTGATGGCGATGCTGGCGTTGCTCGCCGCCAGAATGGACAAGTTGAAGGACGGTCTGCATCTGCTGGCGGCGGCTGCGGTCGCCATGTTGGTCTGGAACCCTTATTTCTTATCGGATGTTGGGTTCCAATTGTCCTTTGCGGTTACCGCGGGACTGATCCTGTTCGTTCCGCCGGTTAGGAGGGCGATGCCCAATTGGCCGAGAAGCAAATCGCTGTTTGATTTGCTGGTCGTGACGGTTGTTGCGCAGGCCGTCTCTTTTCCTCTGACCATCTATTACTTTAATCAATTTCATCTCCTGTCGATTCCGGCGAATCTGATTCTAGTGCCGTTCATTAGCTTTATCGTTATGCCGATTGGTGCCGTCGCATTGCTGTTTGGTTTGCTATGGCCGCTTGGCGGTCAACTGCTTGCGGCAGTTAGCGTGTATGCGAATGATTGGACCTTCCTATTCGTCGAGAAGCTGGGAGAGGTAGAAGCGGTGCGATCCATCTGGGCAACTCCTCCGGTATGGTGGATAGCCGCATGGTACATGACGCTGAGCGTATTGTGCAGATTGCTTCCTGAAGCTCCGTCTGCTGCGTTGCCAGCGGACGCCTCCGAGGTGACGCAACCTCTCGCGGATACGGCGTTTGGAATAGCGATCCATTCAGAGCCGATTTGGGAGCTAACCGAAGCCCGCAAGCTTCCGATATGGCAAAGTCGGCTAAGCGGATTGCTATTATCTCTAACGGCGGGAGCCGGTTTGCTGCTCTACGCTTATTATCCGGATCTGCTTAAACGGACTGCCGAGGTAGACGTGCTGGATGTGGGGCAAGGCGATTCGATTTATATCCGTTCGCCGCATGGCAAACGGATTCTGGTGGATGGCGGAGGGACGCTGAGCTTCCGAAAAGCCGGCGAAGAATGGAAGGATCGGAGCGATCCGTTTGAAGTGGGAAAGAAGGTTGTAGTTCCTTTATTAATGAAGAGAGGCGTTCACGCAATCGATTTGCTCGTGCTTTCCCATCTCGACAGCGATCATATCCGGGGACTGCAAGCGGTCCTGGAATCGATTCCGGTTAAGGCGATTGTATGGAATGGCAGCTTGAAATCCGCTGAAGATGCGGAGAAACTTCTGCAAACCGCCGTAAAAAAGCGGATTCCGCTGTACCGAGCCGAATTTGGAGAGCGGTGGGAGGTTGACGAGCATACGGTATTAACCGTATTATGGCCGCCGCATACTTCCGGGAAGGAAGTTCCGCATATCAAAGAGCAGAATGACGACAGCGTCGTTTTATATATGAAGCTTTATGAATCCTCGTTTCTGCTAAGCGGCGATATAAGCAGTAAAACGGAGGCCGCGATCCTGGCGCGGATGCAGGAGAAGCCTTCCGCATTTGCTGCAGATGAAGCTGATGATGAATTCAAGCAGGTAGACGTTCTTAAAGTCGCGCATCACGGGAGTAAATACTCCACGTCCGAAGAGTGGCTGCGGTATTGGAATCCTCTGCAGGCTGCGATTTCGGTAGGAGCAACCAATACTTACGGGCATCCGCATCCCGATGTCCTTAAGCGCCTTCGGTCGGAAGGGACCGATGTGCTGCGCACCGATAAGGACGGCGAGATCCGATATAAGGTAAATCGTGCCGGAATCTATGAACAAACGATCAGGTAAATAGAGGAAAAAAATTATTGAAGAGTCTATCTTCCCATCCTCTTTGCCCGCCAAAATGCTTCTTTCAACCTAACCCACTAGGAACTACCTATATACGGGGTTCCATTTTTTTGTTATCCTTTAGGTTGGAGTTTTCTACTATTTCACTTAAAAAATTAAAGCTTTTTCATTTTTGGTATGCAACATTTTATGCAACGTACTCGTCAGAGAGGTTGCAAGAGAGGGGGATCCTTCGTGGTCGAGCCTGGCCTTATCAGAGCCGCTCAGTCAGGAGATCGGGATGCTTTAATTACTCTATTGCGAGAGATTGAAACCCATGTTTACCGGACAGCCTATTATATATTGAACAATGAACAGGATGCGATGGACGCAGCGCAGGAAGCGTTGATCCGGATTTATACGAAAATCGGCTCCTACGAAGAGAAGGCCCAGTTCAAAACATGGATTCAACGGATAGTAACAAATATTTGTATAGATAAGTTTAGAAGAAGCAAGCCAACCGTATCGATAGACGAGCATGAAATGGTATTCCGGGAGAAGCAAAATGTCGAAGACGAGGTCTTGTCGGCTTATGCCGTGCAAGACATTCGCAACGCCATCGACAAATTGCCGGAGCATCATCGGGCAGTAGTTGTACTGCGTTATTTGCAGGATTTCTCTTATAACGAAATCGCTGATTCGCTTGATCTGCCTTTAAATACGGTGAAATCCTACTTATTCCGAGCAAGGCAGCAGCTTCAAACTTTACTACATGATTATCAGAAAGGTGGTGTCCGGGGATGACTTGTCAAGAGGTGATCGAATACATGAATCGGCAGCTAGACGGCGATTTGAATGAACATGAATATGAGATCTTGATCAAGCATACGAGACATTGTCCGGACTGTGCAGCAATGTTTGAGCGGCTGAGAAAGCTGTCAGAGGAGCTTGGGAGTTTACCTCACGTCATGCCAAAGTACAGTCTGGTAGACGCTATTTTACCTCAGCTTGAACAAATTGTACCGTTCCGGCAGCCGGAAGCCGCTACGATGGAGCTTTCTCCATCAGCGGTTACCGGGCTTTCGCAGCAGACAAACCGGCGTACGAAAGAACGGCATCAGCTGCGCTTCCGCGCAATTACCGGTATTATCGCGGCGAGTGTTGCCGCGGGATTGTTCCTGGTATCCTATAATGCGGGATTATTCCCGACTTCAGGCAGCTTTAGCGATAACAATAGCGCGCAAACGGCGTCATCGGATGCGGCATCCAGCATGCTTGACACAAGCAAGTCATTGAAAGAAGTTCAGCCTTTGGCTAATAACGCTGGCAAAGACTCGATTGATTCGTTTGTAGAAAAATCGGATACATCCGAGGACGCTAAACAATTCTACAGCGCACAAAATGAGACGGGTGGATCAGAAGCTTCCGGCAACGATGCCGGAACATCCAACGAACCCGCATCCGGCAGCAATACGGATTCCGGTTCCGTAACCGGCGAAGCTCCATCCGTAAGCGCCAATCAAGGTGGCGGCAATAGCGGAAGCGAACCGAACCAAGGGATAACCGGGTATGTACCGGCTCCGCTTGAAGCAGCCTCGCCGGACGGCGGTTATATTGCCAAGGCTGTAGGTTACCAGATCCACATCTACAAGTCCGGTGAAGAGTCCGGCAAAGCGTATTATGATTCCGTGCGAAGAAACGGCAAGATCGCCACTCTCGTATGGTCGGCAGACAACAAACAGCTGACTTATGAGATTCAACTGGAATCCGGCGGTATGGAACGTTACGTCGTTGACGTGAAGACCAAAACGGAATCGAAGGCGGCTCATTAATCCGGGATCATTTTACTACGGATATCCGCACACATGACCGGTTATTTGCGTATGATATACAAAATCAGCGCGAGCCTTGATCAAAAGTATGACCATCTGCAGGGCGGTACCATGGACCTGACTGCCGATGTTTATATAGATGTTCAGGGACAAAGGGATGAGGCCATAGCTGCCCATCCCTTTGTTGCTGTTATGCGTCTAGCTTGAGGTTTATTATTTGTGATGAGATCGCGAGGGATGTTTTTGGAAGCAAAAGAAGCGATGAAGGAAATTAAAGCGGGGAAATTCCGGCCTGCTTATGTAATATACGGCAAAGATCGCTACCGCATTGGACAGTTTGTGGATACCTTGACGGAGGCTATGTTCACGCCGGACGAGCGCGAGCTTGGCGTAGTCAAGTTCGATACGTCGGAGACGCTTATAGAGGAAGCGGCGCTTGAAGCGGAGACGTTGCCGTTTTTTGTGGAGCGGAAGCTCGTTATTGTCCGTGACTCCGTCGTGTTCGCGGCTGGGGGCAAGGAGGGCGGCAAGCTGGATCATAAGACGGACCGGCTGCAGCAATACCTGGATATTCCGTCGGAGACGACGGTTATGTTGTTTATTATCCATGCAGAGAAGCTGGACGAGCGTCGCAAGCTGGTTAAGATGCTGAAGGACCGCGATGCCTTGATTGCCTTTCAGGAGCTTGACGCGGGCGAACTGAAGCGCTGGGTGGTGAAGCGGGCGGAAGAGCAGAAGCGGACGATGACGGCGGATGCCGCGGACCTGCTTCTGTCGCGAATCGGAGCGAATATGCAGCAGTTAGCACTTGAAGTGGACAAGTTATGCCTTCATGCCGGAGAAGGCGGGGTCATTGGCGTAGAAGAGACGGAGCTGCTGACGGCTTCCACGGTAGAAGAAGATGTGTTTGCGCTGGTGGATGCCATTGCAAGCATGCAGGTTGACCGGTCGCTTAAGCTGTACCGGGCTTTGCTGATAAGAAGGGAAGAGCCTATCAAGATTGCCGCATTAATTGCCAGACAGCTGCGGATTATGCTGCAGATCAAAGAGCTGGAGCAGCATCGGTATTCGCCTCAACAGATGGCCGGGCAGATTGGACTACATCCGTATGCGGTAAAGCTTGCCGCGGAGAAAAGTCAGAAGTTCAAGGTAACCAGGCTTGGCGCGCTGCTTAATGACGTGGCGGATCTGGATTATAAAATGAAAACTGGCGCCATTGACAAGACGCTTGGCTTGGAACTTTTTCTGCTGTCGCTTGGCTTGCAGCAAGGTCAAAGCGCGAAATAACGATAACGACAAATCAAAAACGGCTTCGCATATGCGAAGCCGTTCATTTGTTTGCGGTATTAAGCTTGAGCCGACAGAGCGTTCAGCTTTTTAGCAAGACGAGATTTTTTGCGGGAAGCCGCATTTTTATGAATCAGGCCTTTAGTAACCGCTTTGTCCAATTTTTTCGTTGCAGCGACCAGAGCAGCTTTAGCTACTTCTACGTCAGTGCCAGCGATAGCTTGGTCAGCAGATTTAACAGCCGTACGAAGCGCGGATTTTTGGGAAGCGTTCAAAGCGCGGCGTTTTTCGCTCGTTTTAACGCGTTTGATTGCGGATTTAATGTTTGGCATCGAGTTTCACCTCCTACAAAGTTTGCGTAAGCAAACAAAAAGCATACGCTATAAGTCTAGGTAACACAACTTAAAATATATTACCATGCACGACTGCGAAAAGCAATAGCGAGCTGCTACTGCCATTTTTGCACAATCGCGGCAAAGTATGAAATCGTCTTCCTTCACGAACAATAAGCTGGAGAGAATGGTAAGGTTTGAAGGGAGAATGGTAAGATGGCCGAACTTGATTTGCAGCAATATAACATTCGTACCGATCTGGCGCTAGAAGCCAAAGAAATAGCGGAGCAGCTTGGCGGAGGAGGTCCGATCCCGGGCATCCATTCGGAGACGACCGAAGATAACGGCATTACGATCACGCATCTGCATGTGCAAAACGAGCAAGGCTCGCGGGCAATCGGCAAAGTGGTGGGGCGCTACGTTACGATTGAAGTACCTGACCTGCGCAAACAGGATACGGGGCTGCAGGATCGCGTAGCGACGCAATTTGCGAAACATTTCGAAACGTTCCTCGAGAGGATTGGCATAGGCAAGACGGCAAA
Organism: Paenibacillus glycanilyticus; assembly: GCF_030161375.1. GTDB lineage: Bacteria > Bacillota > Bacilli > Paenibacillales > Paenibacillaceae > Pristimantibacillus > Pristimantibacillus glycanilyticus_B. Next base: position 275,090 of record NZ_BSSQ01000014.1, on the reverse strand, counting down.
GGTGCTTATTGTGGGCCTTGGCAACTGGAACGTGACGCCGGATGCGCTTGGGCCGCTGGTCGTGGAAAACGTAATGGTAACGCGGCACTTTTTCGAGCTGATGCCCGACCAGGTTGCGCCGGGTTACCGCGCAGTGAGTGCCGTGGCTCCCGGGGTGCTCGGGATTACCGGGATTGAGTCGAGCGAGATCGTCCAAGGCATCGCGGAGAAAAGCCGTCCGGACGTCATTATTGCCATCGACGCGTTGGCTTCCAAATCGCTGGACCGCGTCAACACGACGATTCAAATCGCGGATATCGGCATCCATCCGGGTTCCGGGATCGGCAACAAACGTAAAGGTTTAACGAAGGAAATTCTGGGAATTCCAGTGATTGCCATAGGAGTGCCAACTGTCGTGTATGCTTCTACAATCGTAAACCATACGATCGAGTTGATGAAAAGCCATATGGAGGCTAACAAAGGCAACAATGATCAGATCTTTGGCCTGATGAACCAGATGGGGGAAGCGGAACGTCTGCAGCTTGTGAAGGAAGCTTTGAATCCGCTTGGTCACGATCTGCTGGTGACTCCTAAAGAAATTGACGAGTTTATCGAAGATATCGCCAATATTATCGCAAGCGGTTTGAATGCCTCGCTTCATGAGGCGGTTGATTCAGACAACGTTGCTGCTTATACGCACTAAGGGAATTCCGTACAAGCTCTTGAGGCAATGGCCTCGAGAGCTTTTTTGCGTTTGGGGTATTCTCTTAATCTAGCAAATCATCCTCCCAACTCTATTAATTTCGAATTCGACGGTTCTATTAAAGTTTCTTGTCTCATAGATTAGTAGCAGATGAGCAACGAAGAAGCGGGAGGTATGGCTTGAAATGAAAAAAACGATTATGTTGTTTGATCTGACGCGCGGAAGCAAACGTATTCGTCAATTGCTTGTAACCGGAAAAACCTTCATGGTTTTAGCGATAAGCTCTATGTTGTTTTTTGTTGCGATTGGTCTTGCCGGCATGGCCCATCAACATTCGTTATCCGCGCCGGTGTCTTCTATGGCGGGATTTGCGTCTTCTGTTTCAAGCGGGTTTTTCGGGGATATGCTAGAGATGGAGATGCCGCAATTTCATAGCAGCAAGTCGGGCGAGGAATTGTCCGGCACGCAAATCAGCAGCTTTCTCCTTCGCTTAATGACGAATGTGAATCCCGGCGATCCGAGAAGTTTGGTTGCCGGCGAGATTCCGGGCATGAATGCAGACTCCTCCTTCCTGATCCGAGGTGGCGTAGCGACGGAACCCGATGTGTGGCCGGAGGATAATATACCGATTCCCGGAGACAAGGGCTCAAGCGGTGGAGATGATCATGGTGCCGGGGTGAATGAAGGTGACAACGAACCGGATCATACGCCGGAACCGCCTGCTTCGACTCCATCGGACGATCCGAGCCCGACGCCAACGCCAACACCGGACCAAACCGGGGGGCACACGACAGGCAAAGACAAAGTCGTCTTTATCTATCATTCCCACAGCCGGGAATCCTGGTATCCGGAAATCGCGGATAAAGACGGGGACGCCAATTCGGCTAGCAAAAATATAACGCTAGTCGGCGAACGACTCGCCGAGAAACTCGAGGATCTTGGAGTTGGAACAACCCATTCCGACGAGGATTATCCAACTACGGTTCCTGGTTACGATTGGAACTACTCGTACAAATACTCGAAGAAGACCGTTCAGGAAGCGATGGCCAGCAACAAGAAACTAAAGTTTTTCTTCGACATTCACCGCGATTCGGGCAGACGGAAGACAACTACGGCGAATATAAACGGCAAAAGCTACGCGCAAGTGTATTTCATTATCGGGCATAAAAATCCGGACTGGAAAAAGAACGCGGAATTTGCGACTCAAATTCACGAAGAGCTGGAAAAGCAATACCCGGGCTTATCCCGCGGCATTCTAGGGAAAACAACCGCAACGGGCAACGGGGAATACAACCAGTCGCTATCGGATGACAGCGTATTAATTGAAATCGGAGGCGTTGATAATACGCTGACCGAAAGCTACCGGACGGCGGATGTGCTGGCCAAAGTTATCGCGGATATTTATTGGGATGCGGAGAAAGTATCCGCTTCGAAATAAGGAAGAGGCAAGGCTGCTTCGGCAGCCTTCTCAGAGTGGAAGGGGTGCAAGCGTGATGAAGGGTGCATTAAAGTGGGTGCTGCTGGGCGGCGTGTTGGTTTTTATCGTTTTGTACGGCATCGAAATGTCCTCGTCGGGAATTGAACGGATCTACGGACCGATCGACAATAAGGGGACTTCCGCGATTATGTCGGAAGACAACGCGTATAATCAGACGGCTGCGGACGAGGAGCAGGTTAATGCCGGAACGAGCGGCTTGTCCAAGGAAGCAGACCGGAAAATCGCTCAGCTTGAGAAGGAACTGCAAGAAGTCCGCAAAATCGCGGAGCAAAATGCCCGTCATGAGCGGCTCCCCGGCATTTCGTCCGACTCGGGCGAACCAACGGTGAACAAAGTGGCGGACGGTACGGCTGGCCTTCTGCAGTCCGTCTCCAATAGCGGAATTCGGTTCATTGCTTCATTGTTTGGTTCGGTAACCGGTTAGGCAGCGGTGCATCTTGCCGTAACCGCATTGCTGGTATACCATATAGCTGATATAATGGAAAGAATGATTAGCTATATTGGATTGTGTGGGGGTTAGGCATGACAGACGTTCGTGACCGGCAAAAGAAAATTAGGAATTTCTCGATTATTGCACATATTGACCACGGGAAGTCAACGCTCGCTGACCGTATTCTTGAATTTACAGGAGCGTTATCTTCGCGCGAGATGCAGGATCAGGTTCTCGACCAGATGGATCTGGAGCGGGAGCGCGGTATCACCATCAAGCTGCAGGCCGTTCGTCTTACGTACAAAGCGGACGACGGCGAAGAATATTTACTTAATCTGATCGATACGCCGGGACATGTCGACTTCACTTATGAAGTATCCCGCAGTATGGCGGCGTGCGAAGGCGCTCTGCTTGTTGTCGATGCGGCACAAGGCATTGAAGCGCAGACGCTGGCCAACGTGTATTTGGCGCTTGACAACAACCTGGAGATTCTTCCGGTTATTAATAAAATCGACCTGCCAAGCGCAGAACCTGACCGCGTGAAACAAGAGATTGAAGATGTCATCGGCTTGGACGCAAGCGAAGCGGTTCTGGCTTCCGCAAAAGCAGGGATCGGCATTAAAGAAATTCTGGAGCAAGTGGTACAGAAGGTCCCGGCGCCAACAGGCAACCCGGATGATCCGCTTAAAGCGCTTATTTTTGACTCGCATTATGATCCGTACAAAGGGGTTATCGTGTATGTGCGCGTCATCGACGGCAGCATTCAGGCCGGCAAGAAAATCCGCTTTATGGCGACAGGCGCTGAATTTGAGGTTATCGAAGTTGGCGCGTTCAAACCGCGGATGGGCATTGTGGACGAGCTTGCGGTTGGCGACGTAGGTTTTGTTGTTGCCGGCATCAAGAACGTAAAGGATACGCGCGTCGGCGATACGGTAACGGAAGCAAAACGTCCGGCTCCGGAAGCTTTGCCAGGTTACCGCAAAATCAATCCGATGGTTTATTGCGGTCTGTACCCAATCGAGACGCAGGACTACAACGATCTTCGCGAAGCGCTTGAGAAGCTCGAACTGAACGATGCTTCGCTCCGTTACGAGCCGGAAACCTCGACAGCGCTGGGCTTTGGCTTCCGCTGCGGCTTCCTTGGCCTCCTGCATATGGAGATCATTCAGGAGCGTATTGAACGTGAGTTCAATATTCCGCTTATCACAACAGCGCCAAGCGTTATTTACCGCGTTACGCTGACGAACGGTACGGTCATGGAGATTGATAATCCGTCCAACTATCCGGAAGCTGGCAAGCTGGAATTTGTAGAGGAGCCTTATGTAAAAGCTTCGGTAATCGTGCCTAACGACTATGTAGGCGCCATCATGGAGCTTTGCCAAGGCAAACGCGGCGAATTCGTGAACATGGAGTACCTGGATACGAACCGGGTTACGCTTACTTATGAAATTCCGCTATCGGAGATTGTTTACGACTTCTTCGATCAGTTGAAATCGAGCACCAAAGGTTATGCTTCGTTCGATTACGAGCTGTCGGGCTACCGCAGATCGAATCTGGTGAAGATGGATATCATGCTGAATAACGAGCAGGTCGACGCTTTGTCCGTAATCGTTCACCGTGACCGTGCTTACCAGCGCGGACGCGTGATCTGCCAGAAGATGAAAGAGCTCATTCCGCGCCAAATGTTCGAGGTGCCGGTACAGGCTTCGATCGGTACGAAAGTTATTGCCCGCGAGACGGTCAAAGCGATGCGCAAAAACGTTCTTGCCAAGTGTTACGGCGGTGACATCAGCCGTAAACGGAAACTTCTCGACAAGCAGAAGGAAGGCAAGAAGCGGATGAAGCAGGTCGGCAGCGTAGAGGTGCCTCAAGAGGCCTTCATGGCGGTGCTGAAAATCGACGAGGACTAAGAGTAGCTGCTGCTTAGCCTGTCGTAAGATCATGGCATAGGGCTGAGCTTAGGGGACAGGGTATCTCGTTACAGCCGCTGTTGCTGATTTTTTTCTTCGAACAATTTGGATCGGTTGAAAAAAATGCAGCAAAGGCAGGCGCTTCGCTCTTCCACGAGATACCCCTTACCCCAACGCAGCCAGTGCCAAAAATCTAGACAGGACTAAGGAGCTTGCTCTCCTTAGTCCTGTCGATTTTTTATTAGGGAGAGTAATGATCGCTGCGGTATAAGGATTGCTTGCGATTATGTATAGGAGGAAATTGAAATGATAAATTACGCGCCGAAGGCGCTTTATATCCATATCCCGTTTTGTACGAACAAGTGTCATTATTGTGATTTTACTTCGTATGTATTAAAGGGACAGCCCGTCGACGACTATCTCGATGCACTGGAAAGAGAGATGGAACTGACGGTTGCTCAAATGCCGCCGGAGAGAATCGATACGGTATTTGTTGGGGGCGGCACGCCAACAGTGCTGACGCCGCCACAGATGACGCGTTTTCTCGCTTCGGTGAAAAAACATTTTCCGCTTGCGGACGATGTGGAGTTTACGATGGAGGCTAACCCCGGCACAACCGATCCGGAGAAGCTTGCGGCGATGTTTGCGGGCGGCGTGAACCGGATCAGCTTTGGCGTACAGTCGTTTGATAACGGGCTGCTCGAGCGGATTGGCCGTATTCACAACGTTGACGACGTGTACCGGAGCTTGGAGAATGCGCGCGCGGCCGGTTTCACGAATCTGTCGATCGATCTGATGTTTGGTTTGCCGAAGCAGACGCTTGAGATGTTGGAGGATAGCGTCAACAAAGCGCTTGCGCTTGATCTGCCGCATTATTCTCTCTATAGCCTCAAGGTGGAGGAGAATACGCTTTTCCATAAGCTGTATCAGCGCGACGAGCTGCCGCTCCCTCCGGAGGATGAGGAGTTTAATATGTATACTTTGCTCATGGATCGGCTTAAGCAGGCAGGGTATGTTCACTATGAGATTAGCAACTTTGCCAAGCCAGGGTACGAGAGCAGACATAACTCGACTTATTGGCGGAACGAGCCGTATTACGGTCTGGGTGCAGGTGCGCACGGCTATGCGCGCGGGCTTCGCCATGTGAATGTGAAAGGCGTGCAGCCTTACATTGATTATACAAAGACGAAGCTTCCTCGCCTTGAGGAGAACGCGATCCCGGAATCGGAAGCGATGGAAGACTTTATGATGGTGGGGCTGCGTCTGCTTAAGGGCGTCCGCGTTTCCGACTATGCGGCTCAATTTGATGGTCGCAAGCTGGAGGATAAATTTGGCCTGATCATCGGAAAACTTCTGAAAGACGGGTTGCTTGAGAAGCTTGAAGAAGATGGCGATACGATATACAAATTGACCGATAAAGGCGTTCTTTTTGGCAATGACGTATTTGGTTCGTTTATCGGTTTAGAGGAAGAAGCGGCTGGCTAAAATTCGGAAAAATAGTTCTTGAGAAAACATGCGCTATGCTGTATATTTATTCAATAGAATTGATATGCACCGGGTGGAGGCGAAGCAGCATGGAGGCAACGGAACAGTTAACGGTAGTGTGCAGAAAAGCGGCACCGGAAGATGTAGAAACATTGTACGAACTCATTAAAGGCTATGCGGAACAGGGAATCATGCTGCCCCGCACCCGGGATACGTTGCTGCGTCAGATTGATACGTTTGTCGTAGCGGAGATCGGGGATACGGTCGTTGGTTGCGGCTCGTTATTGCGCTTGGGTCAAGATCTCGTGGAGATTCGTTCCCTTGGGATGTCTCAGGAGTATAGAGGGCTGAAGATCGGCAACAAACTGGTTGATTTCCTGGTTGAACAGGCGAGAGAACAGCGCATTCCGAAGATAATGGCGCTGACTTACGCGGTGAATTTCTTTTTGCGTAACGGGTTCTCCGTTGTCGAGAAAGAGATTTTCCCGGAGAAAGTGTGGAAAGACTGCGTGAACTGTCCGAAGCAGCATGCCTGCGACGAGATAGCCGTTCTCAAATTGTTAAGCTGGTAACACAAAGGTTAGGCATTTTGCCTGACCTTTTATTTTTTGAAATGTACAGGACATGGGCCTGAAAATGCCGAACCGACTTGACAATGCTTCTGGTGGTTTGGTATTTTTGTATTAATGATTAGCACTCGGGTCTAATGAGTGCTAACGAGAGGATTCAGATAAACTTTTGGAGGGATGATGCGAATGTTGACTGAGCGGCAGAGAATGATACTGAATGCAATTGTGGACGATTATATCCGTTCGGCTGAGCCGGTTGGTTCCAGGAGCATTTCGAAGCGCGGCGATGTTGCTTTTAGTCCTGCAACGATCCGTAATGAAATGTCCGATCTGGAGGAGCTTGGTTTCCTCGAGCAGCCTCACACTTCGGCAGGACGCATTCCATCAACCAAAGGTTATCGTTATTACGTCGATCATCTCGTTAAGCTGAATGAATTGAAAGAACAAGATCTGAAACAGGCGCATTCCTTCTTTTCGGAAAAAATGATTCAAATGGAACAGGTTATCCAGCATGCCGCGATGATTTTGTCCAACTTGACCAATTATACGTCGATTCTGCTGGGGCCGGAAATGTTCAGCAATTCGCTCAAGCATTTCAACCTGGTTCCTCTTGACGAGACGACGGCCGTTGCGATTATCGTGACCAATACCGGGCATGTGGAGAATCGTACGATTACCGTTCCTCCAGGCATCCGCATGGATGAGATGGAGAAGATCGTAAATATTCTAAATGCCAAGCTGATCGGCATTCCGCTCGTACGTTTGAAGTCGAAGCTGTATGCGGAGGTTGGTCAAGAACTGGAACGTTATGTGGATCATTGCGAGGAAGTGCTTGGCATTCTCGACAGCGCGCTCGCGAGCGACTCGGATCAGCGGATTTTCCTTAGCGGTACGACAAATATGCTCACGCAGCCTGAATTCAAAGACGTCGATAAGGTGAAGACGATTCTGGATCTGCTCGATGAAACGCCTGCCGTGATGAAAATGATTTCCGCCGCTCCGACGGGTATACAAGTACGGATTGGAACAGAAAATGACCATGAGGCAATTGCGAATTGCAGCTTTATTACGGCCACGTATCAATTGGATGGAAAACCGTTAGGCACGATTGGCATTCTGGGACCGACCCGGATGGAATACGGGAAAGTGATCTCGCTTCTAGATGTGATCTCGAAGGATATGGCCAACATCTTGGGACGCTTCTATAAATAGTTTTCTGTTGCTTTGGCTGGAGCTGCGGGTGGTGCTGGGGCTTGGGGCGTACGAGCGGGGTATTGCCTTCCGTCGCTGTTGAAAACGGGAATTTTGAATGGATTCCTTGCGGAATATTCCCGTTTTCAAAGGCGAGCGCTCACGCTCTTCAGGCAATACCCCGCTCTCCCGCGCCCGGCGCGCAGCACCGCAGCGAAAGGCAAAAGCAAAGGAAAAACATTTTTACGCGCTTGGGGCGCGCAAGCAACTGGCATACACAAACCGCCAGTTGAATTGCTTCGCAATTCTTTTAAGGAGGTGAATATGGTGAGTAATGACCAACATAACGAAACAATCGATGAAGTTATAGAAGAGCAACAAACGGAACAGCAAGAAGAATCCGTACAGGAAGATTCGCGCCTGGAAGAACTTGCGAAGCTGGCTGAAGAGAATCATCAACGATACTTACGCGCACAAGCGGATTTCGATAACTTCCGCCGTCGCACGCAAAAGGAAAAAGAAGATCTCGCGCAATACGCTTCGATGAAGCTGATCGGACAACTGTTGCCGGTTGTCGATAACTTTGATCGCGCGGTTGCGGCAGCTTCCGCTAACCAGGATTTTGATGCTCTCGCAAAAGGCGTTGACATGATCTTCCGTCAGCTGGAACAAACGTTGCAGCAGGAAGGCCTGAAAGCAATGGAGGCTGTTGGCCAGCCGTTCAACCCTGAATTCCATCAGGCGATTATGACCGTGGAATCGGATGAACACGAAGAAGGCATCATCGTAGAGGAAGTACAAAAGGGCTACGTCCTGAAGGACCGCGTCCTGCGTCCTGCTATGGTTAAAGTAAGCGGCTAATAACTTCCGCTATGGAATTTAAATAAGAATGTCCTTATAACGAAGCGAAAATTGAGGAGGAAACTTACGATGAGTAAAGTTATCGGTATTGACCTTGGTACTACAAACTCTTGCGTTGCGGTAATGGAGGGCGGCGAAGCCGTCGTTATCCCGAATCCGGAAGGCAACCGTACAACACCTTCTGTTGTTGGTTTCAAGAAAGACGGCGAGCGTATCGTTGGCGAAACAGCGAAACGCCAAGCGATCACTAACCCTGACCGTACGGTTATGTCGATCAAACGCCATATGGGTACAAACCACAAAGAAGTAATCGATGGCAAAGAATATACAGCTCAAGAAATTTCCGCAATTATTCTGCAAAAGCTGAAATCCGATGCTGAAGCATACCTGGGCCAATCGGTAACACAAGCCGTTATTACGGTTCCGGCTTACTTCAACGACAGCCAGCGCCAAGCAACAAAAGACGCTGGTAAAATCGCAGGTCTGGAAGTTCTTCGTATCGTCAACGAGCCTACGGCTGCTGCATTGGCATACGGCCTTGAGAAAACAGAAGATCAAACGATCCTCGTTTATGACCTTGGCGGCGGTACTTTCGACGTCTCGATCCTTGAACTGGGTGACGGTTTCTTCGAAGTTAAAGCAACTAGCGGCGACAACAAACTGGGCGGCGATGACTTTGACCAAGTGATCATCGACTACCTCGTAGCTGAATTCAAGAAGGAGCAAGGCGTTGATCTTTCCAAGGACAAAGCTGCTGTTCAACGTTTGAAAGATGCTGCCGAGAAAGCGAAAAAAGAACTGTCGGGCGTTCTGACTACAACAATCTCGCTGCCATTCATCACGATGGCTGACGGCGTTCCACAGCATTTGGAGCTAAACCTGACTCGTGCGAAGTTCGAAGAAATTTCGGCACAACTGGTTGAGCGTTCCCTTGCTCCTACGCGTCAAGCACTGAGCGACTCGGGTCTGTCCGTAAGCGAAATCGACAAAGTCGTTCTTGTTGGCGGTTCGACTCGTATCCCTGCCGTACAAGAAGCGGTTAAAAAGTTGATCGGCAAAGAGCCGCACAAAGGCGTTAACCCGGACGAAGTGGTTGCCCTTGGCGCAGCTGTTCAAGCCGGCGTATTGACTGGCGACGTTAAAGACGTTGTATTGCTTGACGTAACTCCATTGTCCCTTGGCATCGAGACTGCGGGCGGCGTCTTCACGAAGATGATCGACCGCAATACAACGATCCCAACAAGCAAATCGCAAGTGTATTCCACTTATGCGGATAACCAACCGGGCGTTGAAATTCACGTCCTGCAAGGCGAGCGTCAAATGGCTGCCGGCAACAAAACGCTGGGCCGTTTCCAACTGAATGATATTCCATTGGCGCCACGCGGCGTACCGCAAATCGAAGTTACTTTTGACATCGATGCGAACGGTATCGTTAACGTATCGGCACTCGATAAAGGCACAGGCAAGAGCCAAAAAATTACGATCACTTCTTCAGGCGGTTTGAGCGACGCTGAAATCGAACAAATGATGAAGGATGCTGAGCTGAACGCGGAAGAAGACCGCAAACGCCGTGAGCTTGTAGAAGCGAAGAACAGCGCTGACCAGCTCGTGTACTCGGTTGACAAAACGCTGAAAGACCTTGGCGATAAAGTAGACGCTTCCGAAATCGAAAAAGCAAATGCTGCCAAAGAGAAAGTAACAAGCGCAATTGCAACAGACGATCTGGAGCAAATTACGAAAGCTTCCGAAGAACTTACTGAAATCGTTCAACAGCTGTCTGTCAAGCTTTATGAGCAAGCTCAAGCGGCTCAGGGCGGTGCTCCTGAAGGCGCGGAAGATGCTGAAGCAGGCGCACGCGGCAAAGACAACGTTGTAGACGCTGACTACGAAGTGGTTGACGAGAACAAGAAATAAGACTTAACTTGTAATGGGAGAGGTCAAAGACGGGGGCTTCCTGTCTTTGACCTTCTCGTATGTGCATAGACATTTATTTGCAGCAAACATGGGTGGAGGTGAGATGAGTTGGCAGATAAACGCGATTATTATGAGGTGCTTGGCGTAGGCAAGAGCGCTTCCGGTGACGAGATCAAGAAAGCTTACCGCCAAATGGCACGTAAGTACCATCCTGACGTCAATAAAGAAGCGGATGCGGAAACCAAGTTTAAAGAAGTGAAAGAAGCTTATGATGTCCTGAGCGATGACGGACAACGCGCAAGATATGACCAGTTTGGTCATGTGGATCCTAATCAAGGCATGGGCGGGGCTGGCGGATTCTCTGGAAACGGTGATTTTGGCGGCTTTGGCGATATCTTTGATATGTTCTTTGGCGGCGGTGGCGGCGGACGTCGCGACCCAAATGCGCCACAACGCGGCAATGACCTGCAATATTCGATGACAATCGAATTCAAGGAAGCCGTATTTGGCAAAGAGACGGAAATTACGATTCCTCGTACGGAATCTTGCGATACTTGCGCAGGCTCTGGCGCGAAACCCGGCACGAAGCCCGATACTTGTTCGGTCTGCCGCGGTACAGGACAGCAAGAGGTTGTGCAAAATACGCCGTTTGGCCGCATGGTCAACCGCAGAGCATGTTCGAATTGCGGCGGCGCAGGCAAAGTGATCAAAGAGAAATGCGGAACTTGCCATGGCGCGGGCAAAGTGAAAAAACAGCGTAAAATTAGCGTCCGCATCCCAGCGGGCGTGGATGACGGCGCGCAAATTCGTCTCTCCGGCGAAGGCGAAGGCGGCTTGCGCGGAGGTCCTGCAGGCGATCTGTATATCGTGATCCGCGTGAAAGCGCATGAGTTCTTCGAACGCGAGAATGACGATATTTATTGCGAAGTGCCGCTTACTTTCGTTCAGGCAGCACTTGGCGATGAGATTGAAATCCCAACGCTGACGGAGAAGGTTAAGCTGAAGATTCCTGCAGGCACGCAGACGGGCACCTATTTCCGCCTCAAAGGAAAAGGGGTTCCGAAGCTTCGCGGTTACGGTCAAGGCGACCAGCATGTAAAAGTGACGATCGTTACGCCAACTAAACTGTCGGATGAACAGAAAGATCTGCTTCGCCAGTTTGGCGGCATCGGCGGCGAGTCCCCGGCTGAGAATCAAGAACATCATGAATCCATCTTCGATAAAATGAAAAAAGCGTTCCGCGGCGAGTAGCCCGGAACGTTTTTTTTGCCAATTGTGAATAGATCCTCTCCTCGCGAAACATATTACCTAAGTACTTGAAGCCTATACTTAAGGAGCGGAATAAACAATGACTAACGAAGATAAAAACTTCATGGAGAAAGTAAACTTCGGGGACTTACCGGTAGGCAAAAACGAAGATGTCGAATTTTCGGAAGAGCTAGCTGATGCAGCGGACAAAAAGGCAGTTGAGCGCGCTGCGGCAGCGGATGCCCGAGCCGAGAATGAGCAGGGCGTGTAATGTCCGGTCAGATTGAAATCCGGGCGAATTTCGGCCAACCGGCCGCTGCCCAGGAAGCTTTACGGAAACTTCAGGCGCTCAGAGCTTTTGAAGTGAATGGCATTTTTGAAAGCGGACTACTTACAGCAACCGTTGATGAAGACGTCGCAGAGCGGGCGATTCATATGATTGAACAGATTGGCGGCAGCCCGGAGACGGAAGCATTGGGCTAATGCAGAAGGGCGGCAAACTTTTTGTTTGCCGCTTTTTTGTGCATAAATGATGAATAGTGTACAATAGATGGTAGTTTTTATTGATGGAGGTTAATCGTACATATGAAATGGCATGAAATTACAATCTCGACAACGGAACAAGCGATCGAGATGATCTCAAACTTTTTGCATGAAATGGATGCGGGCGGCGTATCCATTGAAGAATCGGGAACGCTGAACAAAGAGCGCGACACGTCGCTGGGACAGTGGTATGAGAAACCGCTCAACGATATTCCTGAAGGCCAAGCCATTATTAAGGGCTATTTCACGGAAAGCGTCAATATGGATGAGCTGAAGATGCAACTGGTGCCGCGAATTGAAGAGCTGAAGGAGTTCGGCATTGATCCGGGCCAATATGAGATTTCGTTCAAGCTTGTGGACGAAGAGGATTGGGCTACGGCATGGAAGCAATATTTCAAACCGATCAGAGTATCGGAGAAGCTGACGATCAAACCGACATGGGAAGAATATGAGCCTGAGGCAGGGGAGAACATCATCGAGCTGGATCCCGGGATGGCATTTGGCACCGGTACGCATCCAACTACAGCCCTATGTCTGCAGACCTTGGAGTCCGTTATCACGGGCGACGAAGAAGTGATCGACGTAGGCACGGGGTCGGGTATTCTGGCCATCGGTGCCATGAAGCTGGGAGCAAGGCGCGTGTTGGCGCTGGATCTCGATCCTGTAGCCGTGTCAAGCGCGACGGAGAATGTTAGGCTGAATGGTCTCTCTAGCGACGTGGAAGTGCTGGAAAGCGATTTGTTAGGTGTTCTTGGCGGCAAAGTTGTCCATGCTGTTAACGAACGCGATGCGCTCGCTACGTCGGTAACGTTGCCAGTTGATTTAGTTGTCGCGAACATTCTGGCGGAGATTATTCTGCTCTTTATTGATGACGTGTTTGCTGCGGTGAAGCCAGGCGGCATTTATATCGCTTCCGGGATTTACAAGAATAAGGAATCCGACGTGGAAGAAGGACTGATCCGCTCGGGCTTTGAGATCGTTGACAAACGGCGCGATGAAGACTGGATTGCCTTCGTTGCGAGAAAGCCGCAGGTGAATGAATGAGCTGGAATGATTTTTTAGCTTATCCAATCGAGGACTTGCCTTTTGTTGCGCTGGTCCTCATCATTTCGTTTACGGTACATGAGTTTGCGCATGCTTACAGCGCCTACAAATTTGGGGACAATACGCCAAAAGAGATGGGCAGAGTAACGCTTAATCCGCGTGTGCATATCGATCTGCTTGGCGCCATTCTTATTCTGATTGCGGGCTTCGGTTGGGCGAGGCCCGTTCTGATCAACCCGAGCCGATTCAAGAATCCCCGCGTAATGGGGGTTATCGTATCGGCGCTCGGGCCGATTAGCAACTTGCTGCTTGGCGTCATCGGAATCCTGATCTTGTTGACGCTGGACTCAACAGGCCTCATGTATGCGAGCTCGAATGGCGTGAACCTTGCAATAGAACGGTTTTTAAGCTATTTTATTTATCTTAACTTTCTTTTGTTTATTTTTAATCTGATTCCGCTGCCGCCACTTGATGGCTATCGGATTATTCAAGATCTGGTGCCGCTTAAGACACGGATCAAGATGGATCAGAATGTGCAGTGGGGCGTTTATATTTTCCTTCTGCTTGTATTTATCCCGCCGCTTCGCCGGGTGACGCTAGACCCGATTCTCAATTGGTGGTTGCCGCTAAGCAATTTCTTTGCGAAATTATTCCAACCGCTGTTTTAAGCCGCTTTTCATAGATTTTTAAAGCGGAAACATGCTATGATGAAGGATGGTTAGACTGACGCAATGCAACGATATTTTGTAGCAGCGGAGCAGTTTGACGGCTCCAGCGTGCGTTTAATAGGAGAAGATGCCTTCCATGCGGTCCGCGTCATGCGGATGAAGCCGGAAGAGAAATTTATCGCCAGCGACGGTATTTCCCGCGTTGTGCTTGCTTCCGTCAGGGAAGCAAGTTCTTCGGAGGTTGTGGCGGACATCGTGGAGGAGCTTCCAATGGACAGCGAGTCCAGCTGGTCGGTCACCATTGCCCAAAGCTTGCCGAAGGGCGATAAGATGGAGCTCGTTATCCAGAAGGGAACCGAGATTGGCGCGTATTCGTTTGCGCCGTTTCAGTCCGAGCGGATGATCGTTCAATATGACGGAAAAAAAGAAGCAAAACGTTTGGAGCGCTGGGGCAAAATCGCGAAGGAAGCGGCGGAGCAATCGCACCGTTGCCGCGTACCGGCCATTGAGCCCGTTCGCACTTGGCGTGAGCTGAAGGAAGTTATTCCAGCATTTGATTTGGCGTTATTTTGTTATGAGCGGGAAGGCGATGCAGTGGAAGGCAAGGGCATCCGGGATGCCGTGCTGAACTGGAAGCAGCGGGCGGGCAATCAAACAGCCGAGCCGAAGATGCTGCTCATCGTTGGTCCCGAAGGCGGCTTTACGGAACGGGAAGCAGATGAAGCGGAAATAGCCGGTGCTGTTATCGTTGGACTTGGCAAACGTATTTTGCGGACGGAAACCGCGGGTATCGTGGGTCTGACCTGCTTGCTGTACGAAGCCGGAGAAATGGGAGGAGCGTAAGGATTTTATGCCATCGGTTGCATTTTACACCTTGGGATGCAAAGTTAACTTTTACGACACGGAAGCGATTTGGCAACTGTTCAAAAACGAAGGATACGAGCAGGTTGATTTCGAATCGACAGCAGACGTATACCTGATTAATACATGTACGGTTACCAATACCGGCGACAAGAAAAGCCGTCAAATTATCCGCCGTGCGGTACGCCGCAATCCGGATGCGGTTATTGCGGTAACGGGTTGTTATGCCCAAACCTCTCCGGCAGAGATCATGGCGATCCCTGGCGTTGACTTGGTTATCGGTACGCAAGACCGCGAGAAAATCATGACGTTTGTTAATCAAATTCATGATGACCGCCAGCCGGTTAACGCGGTTCGCAATATCATGAAGACCCGCGAATTCGAAGAGCTGGATGTTCCGGACTTCAACGAACGTACTCGCGCGTTTCTGAAGATTCAAGAAGGCTGCAACAACTTCTGTACCTTCTGCATTATTCCATGGTCGCGCGGCTTGTCCCGCAGCCGTGATCCGAAGAGCGTACTGGAGCAAGCTAAACAGCTGGTCGCTTCCGGTTACAAGGAGATCGTTCTGACGGGTATCCACACCGGCGGTTACGGCGACGATATGGAAAATTACCGTCTCGTTAACCTGCTGTGGGACTTGGACAAAATCGAAGGTCTTGAGCGCATTCGGATCAGTTCGATTGAAGCCAGTCAAATTGACGACGCTATGATCGATGTTCTGAACCGATCGACAAAGATGTGCCGTCATTTGCACATTCCGCTTCAAGCGGGCGATACATCGGTGCTCAAGCGGATGCGCCGCAAATATACGACAGAAGAATTTGCGGCCAAGCTGAAGCGAATCCGCGAAGCAATGCCAGGCGTTGCAATCACGACTGACGTCATTGTAGGCTTCCCTGGCGAAACGGAAGAGATGTTCGAGAACGGCTTCAAGTTTATGGAAGAGGTTGGATTCTCCGAAATGCATGTCTTCCCTTATTCGAAACGTACGGGTACGCCTGCAGCTCGCATGGAAGAACAAGTGGATGAAGAAGTGAAGAACGAACGCGTCCACAAACTGATCGACTTGTCGGAGAAGATGCAGCTCGCTTACGCGAAGCAATATGTAGGAGCTGTGCTCGACGTTATTCCGGAGCGCGACTACAAAGGAGCTCCCGGAACAGGTCTTGTGATGGGTTACTCCGATAACTACCTGCAAATCGTATTTGAAGGGACAGAAGCGCTTGTCGGCAAACTGTGCCGCGTCAAAATTACGGAAGCCGGCGTTAATGAATGCCGCGCTCAGCTTGTCCGGGTTCTTGACGATGTACCGGCGGAAGCGATGAGAGCTTAGAGATAGCAATAACGCACGAGGATTTCTTGCCCATTCCTGCAGTATTGGAAAAAGCGGGAAATCCTCGTTGTTGCATGCAAATGTCAAGCAGGCAAGGGGGGACGAAGATGGTTGAAATTTCGGCAGGAGGCGTGGTCTATCGCCGGAACGAGGCCGGGCTTTTGCAAATCCAGCTCATTCAGGACCGTTATGGCAAAGTGTCGCTCCCTAAAGGCAAGATGGAGCCGGGGGAAACGGTTGAACAGACGGCGCTCAGAGAAATTGCCGAGGAGACGGGCATGATCGGAGTCATCGCGAAACCGATTGATCAGATCAAATATCAATACCACGATGCCCATAAGGGAACGGTTAACAAAGAGGTCCATTATTATTTGGTTGAAGCCGTCGGAGGATCGCTGCAGGCGCAAGTGGAGGAAATCCGCGGCGTCGAATGGTTTGATCCGCTGGAAGCGTGGAGACGCCAGAGACAGTCGGGCTACGAGAACAATAATCGCATTGTAGCTGGGGCCCTCAACTTGCTTGGCATTAAATTCGATTAAACCCTCAGCTTGCGAATCGTAGGCAAGTAACATAGCGGCAGCGCAATAAGGGAGCTAAGCACGTTAAAGATCGTTTGCGCGTGAGCGATTTGACTCGCCGGTGAATTGGCGAACCATTCGGATACGGCCGAGAGTTCGCCGAGAAACGGCATAAAGAGCAAGGCGCCGCCCGCGTTCAGAAGGGTATGGGACCATGCCACGTATTGGCCGGACTTCGAACCGCTGAAGGATGCTAGGAGCGCTGTGACGCATGTACCGATATTCGCGCCCAGCACGATGGCAACGCCAAGCTCAAGCGGCATCGCTCCGATCGATGCAAAACCCATAATCATACCGATAACAGCAGCACTGCTGTGGACGATGGCTGTCAGCACCGCGCCGGCGGCTAAGCCCCACCAGAGGCTGCTTGTTGATTTTTCAAGGAACCAATGGAATAAGGGGCTTTCCTGCACGGCTGGTCCAATGGCTTGCATCAAAGCCATGCCGGACAGCAGCATGCTGAAGCCGCCAAGGGCAACGGCAGATGATCTTATCGTTTCGATCAGCTTGAAAGACCGGACGCTCGGCAATGCTCCAAATTCCTTAAAGAGCACGGTAACAAGCCAAACGGTCAAAGAGAGCAGAAGCAACGGAACGGACAATTTATTTAAACTTAACCCGATCAGCTCCGTAGTGAGGCATGTCCCGATATTGCTGCCGAGGATAATGCCAAGCGTACGCGGAAAAGTAAGCAAGCCGGCATTGACGAGTCCGATTGCGATAACCGTTACGGCCGTACTGCTTTGCAGAAATGCCGTCGTCACGGTTCCGATGGCCATGCCGTGTATGGGAGTGGCGGTTGACCGTTGCAATATACCCTGCAGATAAGGACCGGCTAGTCGGTGCAGCGCGAGTTCCATGAGTTTCATTCCGCTAATAAATATCGTAAATCCAATGGCCATAGGCAACAGAATCGATTGGAGCATGAGGGGTTCTCCTTTTATAAATCGTTATCTTTGATACATATGCGCATCGTTAGACAAGCATGACAAGCCAAGACCAGAAAGGGAGATACACGAAGTGAGCAAAGCAAAAGTTTGGCTGCAGAAGGGCCGCAAGAAGCGTTTGGAAGCAGGCCACCCATGGATTTATTCAAATGAGATTGAGAAGCTGGAAGGAGAAGCGCAACCGGGGGAGCTGGTTGATGTCGTTGGCCATAACGGCAAATACCTGGCAACCGGCTATTATAATCCGAAATCCCAGATTACGGTTCGCGTCGTTTCGTATCAGCCGCTCGATGAGATGGATGCCGATTTCTTCCGGGAAAAGTTCCGTGCATGCGAAGCTCATCGCAGCCGGTTCGTACCGGACCGCGATTGCCGTCTTGTATACGGAGAAGCTGATTTTCTTCCCGGTCTTGTCGTAGACCGTTTCGCCGATGTATTGGTCATTCAGATTGTGACGCTTGGGATGGATGTCCGCCGTGAAGCGCTTGTAGAGGCTCTTGTTGACGTGTTTGGGCCAAAAGGGATATACGAGCGTAGCGATGTTGGCGTTAGGCAGCTGGAAGGCTTAGAACTTCGTACGGGGCTATTGTACGGGGAATGTCCGCGCATTCTTGAGATCGAAGAGAATGGACTTAAGCTGGAAGTAGATATCGTAGAGGGACAAAAGACGGGTTATTTCTATGATCAACGCGAGAATCGCGCATCCATAGAACCGCTAATGAAAGGCTGGGGAGCCCGAAGCGGGATTAAGCTGGAGAGCCGTCCGGCTGATACGGATACGGAGGTTACGAGGCTTGTGCCGGTGAATCCGAACGGTAAAGAGGTGACCTTCCCTTATTGGGACGGTGCGACCGTGCTGGAGTGCTTTGCCCATACCGGAAGCTTTACCCTTCATGCCTGCAAATACGGCGCGAAAAAAGTAACCTGCCTCGACGTATCCGAGCATGCCATCGATACGGCGCGCCGCAATGTCGAGCGTAACGGATTCACCGACCGCGTAGAATTTGTTGTGGCCGATGCGTTTGAATACTTGCGTACGCAAGTGAAAGGCGTTGAGGAGCGGCTGGAACGCAGCCGTGCCGGAACGGATACTTCGAAGCCGATCAGCGGCAGCGGACGCACATGGGATGTTGTGATCTTGGATCCGCCTGCTTTTGCAAAAACAAAAAGCGCTGTTGCAGGGGCTTGCCGCGGCTATAAGGACATTAACCTGCACGGCCTTAAGCTGGTGAATGAAGGCGGGTACCTCGTGACGGCCAGCTGCTCGTACCATATGAGACCGGATCTGTTCCTTGAGACGATCCAGGAAGCTGCTTCGGATGCCGGCAAGCTGCTTCGTCTTGTTGAATGGCGGGCTGCGGGCAAGGATCATCCTCAGCTGCTTGGCGTGCCGGAAGGCCATTATTTGAAATTTGCCGTATTTGAAGTGCGGAGCAAATAAATATGACTCAGAAGCCGCGTGAATCGTTCTACGATCCATGCGGCTTCTTGTCTTCCCATAGTCTTTATCGCTGTGTATAATAGAAAAGTATCGTTAAGAGGCAGTCGACTGCAATTAGCGACAAAGTAATTGGGCAGAGCAGACCACTGTATGTCCAAGCCACCTAATCCGGCAGAGCGGAAATCCGCATGCGGGATTTTTTGTTTTTTATGGCTTAATTTTAGCGATGCGCTTCCAGAACATACGTTTGTTAATCGGGTGAAAAAGGACACGCGATATGATAGTATAGTAGATTATGAGATGGATTCGGAAAGGAAGATTTGGGGATGGGACTTCGATTTGTGCTAGGCCGTTCAGGAACGGGTAAAACAACCTTCTGTCTCGATGCCATCCGCGCCAAGCTGCAGGGCGAGCCAGACGGTTCTCCGCTTATTATGCTTGTTCCGGAGCAGGCGACCTTTCAGACGGAGTATGCGCTTCTGAAAGGGACGGAGCTTAGCGGAACGATCCGTGCCCAGGCGCTTAGCTTCCGCCGTCTAGCTTTTCGCGTCATGCAGGAGACGGGCGGAACAGCCCTGATTCCGATCAGCGACAACGGCAAACATATGATGCTGTTCAAGATCATTCACCGCCTTGGGAAGCAACTGGAGCTGTTTCAGAGCGGCTCGGAGCAGCCTGGATTTATCGAGCGGCTGGGAGAATTGCTGACGGAGTGGAAACGTTACGGCATTGATGCCGAGCTGTTGAAGGAAAAAACCGCTTCCGTAGAGGAGGCATCTCTCTTGAACCGGAAGCTGCATGATTTGCGCCTTATTTATGACAAGCTGGAACAGGAATTAAGCGGTCTATATATTGATTCGGAAGATTATTTGACGCAATTGATTGCCGGGTACGCATCCGCTCCGGCAATGCAGGGGGCAGAGCTGTGGATTGACGGATTCCATGGTTTTACGCCTAAGGAATACGAGGCGCTGGGGGCCCTGATCGCCTCTTCGGCCGAAGTAACGATTGCGCTAACGCTCGATCGTCCGTATGACAACGGCGAGGTGCCGCATGAGCTTGAGATGTTTCATCCTACGGCGGAAACATACGGTAAGCTGGCGGCTTTGGCCGCGCAAGCCGGCGTAACGGCGTATGACACCGTTGTTCTTGGCGAAGACGGGCCATTGCGTTTCAAAGACAGCCCGATGCTGTCCCATCTGGAGAAGCATTATGGCGGGAGAACGCCTATGCTTATTCCGGACAAGGCAAAGCTTGCCTCCGACCATCCGGATTGCGGCTTGTCTCTGCATGCCTCCGCGAATCGTAGAGCCGAAGTAGAGGCGGCTGCCAGAGATATGGTACGGAGGGCGCGGGAAGAAGGCTACCGATGGCGCGACATGGCGGTAATGGTCCGCAATGCGGCCGATTATAACGATTATATCCAAACGATATTCGATGATTACGAGATTCCGTATTTCCTCGATCAGAAGAACAACACGGTTCATCATCCGCTAATTGAATTTATTCGGTCGGCGCTTGAAACCGTGCTTCACGGCTGGCATTACGAGGCTGTATTCCGTTGCATTAAGACGGAGCTGCTGTTCCCGATTGACGGAAGCCTTTCGAGGGAGCTGTTCGACCGGCTGGAAAACTATGTGCTTGCGGCAGGAGTAGACGGGTGGAAGTGGCTGGACCGCTCGAGATGGCAGCCGTTAATGGCTCAATCTCTGGAAGATGAACCTGATGTTGTGAACGAGCCTTCCGCAAGAGCGAAACGGGAGTTTCAAGCTGTTATGGCGGCGAGAGAGTCGATCGTTCCCCCGCTTAGAAAATTCGAGCAGTCCTTGAAAAAAGCCGCAAACGTAAAAACGATGTGCGAAGCGCTGTACAAGCTGCTTGACCATGCGGATGCCGCCGACCGGCTTGAACGGTGGAGCCGGGATGACAACGCCGCTGGCCGCACGCAGCGCGCGAGATCCCATCGCCAGCTATGGGACGGCGTTATGCAGTTACTTGATCAGCTCGTCGAAATGGTCGGGGACGAAGCGATGTCGCCGGAGCTTTTCGCCGGCATGGTGGAAACGGGTCTTGAGAGTCTGAAGCTAGCAGCCGTTCCGCCAGCGCTTGATCAGGCGTTGATCGGCAGCATGGACCGGACGCGTTCCGGGGATGTGCGAATTTGTTATGTGCTTGGTGCCAATGACGGCATTATGCCAACGCGCGTACAGGAAGACGGCGTGTTGACCGAGCAGGAACGGGAGCGTCTTGCCGACGAAGGGCTAGCCATGGCTCCTGGCGTTAGACGAAGGCTGCTGGACGAACGGTTTCTAATCTACAATGCCTTGACGACTCCTAGCCAACATCTTTGGATCAGCTGGGCCCAAGCCGACGAGGAAGGCAAAAGCCTCCTCCCGTCGGAGGTCATCCGGCAAGTGAAGCAGCTATTCCCGGGAATTCCGGTGTATCAGAAAGCCGGAGAGCCAACGCCAGGCATGGAAACGAAGGAACAACGCTCTTATATCGAACATCCTCAGAGGACGCTTGCTTATCTGATCACTGAACTTCGTGCCTGGCAGCAGGGAGCGGAGATCGTTCCTTTCTGGTGGGATGTCTATAATTGGTTTGCGATTCGGCCCGAATGGCAGGACAAGCTGCAGCTTTTGAGCGGATCCCTCAGCTATTCCAACCAGGAAAGCGTGCTGACGACCGTTACGGCAGAACAGCTTTACGGCACCAAGCTAAAGGCCAGCGTCTCCCGAATGGAGAGATTTGTATCCTGTCCGTTTCAGCATTTTGCCATCCATGGCCTGCGCCTTCGGGAACGTCAGATGTACCGGCTTGAAGCGCCGGATGTCGGGCAGTTGTTCCATGCGGCCTTAAGCCGTCTTGCGGGAAATGCCGGGCAGCGGTGGGGTTCAATGCCTGAAAGCGAAATTCGCGATGCCGCGGCTAAAGCGGTGGACGAGCTGGCGCCAAGACTACAGTCGCAAATTTTGCTCAGCAGCGGCAGGTTTCAGTATATTGCCCGCAAGCTGAAAGAAATAGTGGCGCAAGCGGCCGTAATCTTAAGCGAGCATTCCCGCAGGGCGCAGTTCCAGCCCGTGGGACTTGAGGTTGATTTTGGCCCGGACGGGACTCTTCCGTCTCTTGTTATTCCGCTCGATAACGGAAGTACGATGGAAATTATCGGCCGGATTGACCGCGTGGATGCCGCCGATACGGAAGACGGCTTGCTTCTGCGAGTATTAGACTATAAATCCAGCGCTACGCAGTTGAAGCTGGAGGAAGTGGCGTTTGGCCTGTCGCTTCAGATGCTCACCTATCTGGATGTGCTTGTGACGCATGCATCCGATTGGCTTGGGAAGCCGGCGTCGCCTGCGGGCGTTCTGTATTTCCATGTGCATAATCCGATGCTTGCGGTATCCAACGGCTTATCAGGGGCCGAAGTGCAAGCGAGAATGCTCAAAAAGTTCAAAACCCGCGGATTGATAACGGCGGAAGCGGAAACCGCAAAACTGATGGACGGAGAGCTGGAATCCGGTTACTCCGAGATTTTGCCGGTCGCGCTGAAGCGGGACGGAAGCTTTTACAGCAGTTCCTCCGTCGTGACGGGCGAGCAATGGGATGTTCTGCGAAGCTCGGTCAGACGGACGATTGGCCGGATCGGCACGGAGATCGGCTGCGGGAAAGTATCCATTGAGCCGTATAAGCTCGGGACGAAGTCGCCTTGCCAATATTGCGATTACAAGCCGGTATGCCAGTTTGACCCGCTGTTTGACGGCAATGAATATACGAAGCTGAGCAAACTGGCGGATGAAGAGATTTGGCAGCAGTTGAACGAAGAGAAGGAGGAACAGCATGGAATCGACTAACATTCCGCCCAAGCCGGAGAACAGTACCTGGACGGATGACCAGTGGCGCGCAATTGTAACCGAAGGCTCGGATGTTCTGGTCGCGGCGGCGGCAGGCTCGGGGAAGACGGCGGTTCTCGTTGAGCGCATTATCCGGAAAATCTCCTCGTTCTCCGATGTCGACAGGCTGCTAGTCGCAACCTTCACGAAAGCGGCGGCAGCCGAGATGAAAGACCGGATTCGGATAGCCCTTGAGAAAGAACTGGAGAAACAGCCGGATTCGGAGCATCTGCGCAGGCAGCTTGCCCTGATGAACCGTGCTTCCATTACGACGCTCCATTCGTTTTGCCTTGATGTCATTCGAAGATATTATCCTTTGATCGGGCTGGATCCGGGCTTTCGGATTGCGAACGAAACAGAAAGCGAATTAATGCGTATTGATGTTCTCGATCAATTGTTTGAAGAGAAGTACGAAGGAGCCGGCGATAACGGAGCCTTCCTGCGCCTGGCTGACCGTTACGGCGGGGAGCGGGGCGATGAGCCTCTGTACAAGCTGGTGCAGCAGCTGTATGATTTTGCGCAGAGCCATCCTTGGCCGGCGTATTGGCTGCGCCAGACGGCTGCAAATTTTGCTATAGAAGATGTAGAGGGACTTCGGGAAAGCCCTTGGGTAGCCAGTCTGAGGACTGACGTGGAACAAGCGCTGTCCGGAGCTGCATCGCTCTTAAATCAGGCGATGCAGCTGACCAAGGAACCGGCTGGTCCTGCGCCTTATGCGGCGACGTTTGAAGAGGATCTCTCTCTTGTGAACGGCTTGGCGGAAACGGTCCGTATGAATCCTTGGGAGTTGTGGTTCGAAGCTTTCCAAGCGGTGCAGTTCGGAAAGCTCAAGGCCATGCGCGGCGATGATTACGATAAAGGCATACAGGAGCAGGCCAAAGAACTTCGCGATCAAGCGAAGAAGCTGATCAGCTCATTGTCTGACGAATTGTTCGGCCGTTCTGCCGAGGAGTTCGTATGGGAGATGCAGGAGCTTGCTCCTCTTATGGCGGCATTATCCGAGCTTGTTATCGAATTCGGACAGAGGTACGAAGCGGCGAAACGGGCGAAGGGATTGCTTGATTTCGGCGATTTGGAACATTATTGCCTGCGGATCTTAAGAGCGCCGGAATCAACTCCGGAGCGTACGGCCCCTTCCGCGGCAGCGCTGGAATACCAGCGCCAATTCGATGAAATTCTGCTGGACGAATACCAGGACACCAATATGGTGCAGGAAGCTATCGTATCGCTGATTGCGAATCCGGAAGCCGGCAACCGGTTTATGGTGGGCGACGTGAAGCAGAGTATATACCGTTTCCGCCTTGCCGAGCCGAATCTGTTTATGAGCAAATACAAAAGTTACGGTACTGCAGGCGGCGATGGCCTGCGAATTGACCTGGCCCGTAATTTTCGGAGCCGGCTCGAAGTCGTGGATGGCGTTAATGACGTATTCCGCGCGATTATGCGCGAGTCGGTTGCGGAGATGGACTACGACAAACGAGCGGAGCTTGTATGCGGTGCTACTTATCCGGAGCCCGAACAACAAGGGCGATTCGCGGTGGAACTGGCCGTCATCGACAAAGCAGGTTCGCCGGATTCGGAAGACGATTCGTCTTCGATATCGAATGATTCGGATGAGGATTCGGAGCAAGGAGCAGCCGGACCTCCAGCCGAATCGGCTGAAGAGCTTCAAACGGCGCAGTTGGAAGCTCGTCTGATCGCCCGTCAGATTCGGACTCTATTGGAGGAAGGCTTCCGGGTCTACGACGGCAAGAAGCGGGAAAGCCGGCCGCTGGAATGGCGCGACATTGTCATCTTGCTAAGAGCTACGCAAGCATGGGCTCCGATCATTATAGAGGAGCTTCAGGCTGCAGGAATACCTGCCTATGCGGAGCTAAGCAGCGGTTATTTTGACGCGACCGAGGTGGAGGCGGTATTATCGTTGCTGCGCGTCATTGACAACCCGTACCAGGATATCCCCCTGGCGGGTACGCTCCGTTCGCCGATTTTCGGATTAAACGCCGAAGAGCTTGCGCTCATTCGAATTGGAGCGATGCATGACACTTATTACGACGCGGTGCTTCAGGCAGCGGGCGATTTGCTATTGCCTGACGAGTTGAGACGGAAGCTGTCCTTGTTCCTGGACCGCCTGGACCGCTGGCGCAATGATGCAAGACAAGGCTCGCTCGCTGATCTGATCTGGAGCATTTACCGGGAGACCGGTTATTATGATTTTGCCGGCGGACTTCCCGGCGGGGTTCAGAGGCAGGCTAATCTGCGAGCCCTTCACGACCGTGCCCGTCAATACGAGGCGACCTCATTCCGCGGTTTGTTCCGGTTCTTGCGGTTTGTAGAACGGATGCGGGACAGCGGAGGCGATCTGGGTACGGCAAGAGCGCTTGGCGAACAAGAGAACGTCGTGCGGATTATGTCGATTCACAAAAGCAAAGGATTGGAGTTTCCGGTCGTTTTTGCGGCTGGACTCGGCAAAAACTTCAATCAGCAGGATTTGCGAAGCAGCTTTCTTAAGCATAAGCAGCTTGGTTTTGGTCCGAAGTTTATTGATCCGCTTAAGCGTGTCAGTTACCCGTCATTGCCGTTCCTGGCGATTCGGCGCCGGATGAGAATGGAGATGCTGGCCGAAGAGATGCGCATTCTTTATGTGGCTTTGACCCGTCCGAAGGAGAAGCTGTTTCTTATCGGCACCGTATCGGATGCCGCTGCCAAACAGCGACGCTGGCAAGGCGCTGCGGTCGCTAACGGAACGATTCCCGATTTCCGGTTGAGCTCGGCATCAACGTTTCTCGACTGGCTTGGTCCGCTAGCCTCGGCAGCTTTTAATCAAATGCCGGAAGAAACGCTTCCTGGCGACGATGCTTCAAGGTTGCTGCAGTGGAGAGCAGGAGTGGTGGACGCTGCAATGCTTGGTCTTGAGGCAGCTGTCGGCTTAGAACAGCTGACGGACGAGGATCGGCAGCGGGAAATCCGTCTGGATGGAATCCTCTCGTTAGCCCAGCTGGATGAAGTAGACGAGGATAAGGAGTTGCGCAGCAAGCTAGAATGGCGGTACGGCCATATGGCCTCTACCGTCGTAGCTGCCAAAACTTCGGTTACGGAAATGAAACGGCTTCATGCCGAAGCGGTAGAGTTGCCGGAAGACAGCGAGCCGTTAACGCCGGTTGTCTATGATTCTAATTCAGGGTCCAAGGATAACAGCTCCGGAGGGGGCAGTTATACGTTCCGTTTAAGACGGCCAAGATTCATGGAGGAAGCTTCATTGACCGCCGCCGAGAAAGGGACCGTAAGCCATCTCCTTATGCAGCATCTTCCGCTGGCGGAAGAGGTCGACGTTCAGCGGCTTGAGACGATTCTGGCGGACATGGTAGTCCGCAGATTGCTTACGGCAAGGCAAGCTGAGTCCATTGATTTGCCGGCCGTTGCTTCGTTTTTTGTTACGGACATCGGCAGAAGACTAGTTAACGCTAAGTGGGCCAAACGGGAAGTTCCGTTCAGCTGCATGTTCCCCGCCCAGCGGGTATACCCGGGCTTAACGCCTGACATGGCAGGCGAGCCGGTCTTAATCCAAGGGGTCATTGACTGTCTGTTCGAAGACGAGAACGGAGTCGTTCTTCTCGACTACAAGACGGATCGGATCTACATGAAACAATGGGAGCAAGCCGCGGAACGCCACAGGTTCCAGTTGGAGCTGTACGCGGAGGCAATTGAGTCGGTTATAGGCCGGCCAATTGCCGAAAGTCATGTATTTTTCTTTGACGGAGGACAAGCGGTCCGCTTACGTTAGCGGACTGCCCTTCCTTCTTTTATCAAAAGAAAGGTGGACACACAGATGGAACAGGACAAGGAGCAACATCCGAAGAAAAGATCCTACGCATTGCCTATTACTCTGCTTCTGCTTGTATTTAGCTTAACGGGCAATGTATTTTTGTATTCCCAATCGCTGCAAGGCGGTTTGGACAAGAAATACGACAAAGGAAAGGACGTCATTGGAGCGGCAACCCAAGCGGTAGATTATTATCAAGCCGTGCTTGACGATATATTCGCCTTATTGGAAGGTAAAACTGCCGAAGCAGGCACCGTTATCCGCGATGCTGCTGGCGTTGCCGATTTTGTACAGCAATCGCATAGCTTCGATGAAGAGGATGCATTTGATCCCGGTTCTATCTACAGTTATATGATTGATGTAGACAATTCTGTTGCATACATAAAACAACAAGACGGGAAGCTCACAGCGGAGCAAACCGAATACTTAAAATCTGTGCAGGACGTCTATACGAAACAGCTGACCATTCTGAAAGAATTCAACTTCGATGCCGATAAAAACCGCAGCGGCACCATTCAGATCGGGGCAGGCATCGGTTGGCTGGAACTTGCCAATCAGCTCGAGCAGTCGATCAAGGAGCATCAATCTAGCATCAAATATTCAGCCCAGTAGCCAAATGCCCAGCTCTGCATACGATAGTAGCAGACAGGAGGCTGATAAGGATGGAGAAAGGCAAGAAAGACAAAGCAAAAGGCACGGAGGTTAAACCGGCCGGGTCCAAGCCGGCAGCGCTCGCACCGGCAAAGGTTGAGAATCAGGCGCAGACGGTCCAGGCAGCGCTGGTCGCGCCACAGGATCAGTCGCTGAAGGAGCATTGCTCATCGCATCTGCATCGTTACGTACTTGCCCAGACGCATGACGGTTGGTGTATCGACGGAATCGTGGAATATGTCGATGACCAATATTTATGCCTTGCGGTACCATGCAATGGTTCGTTAAGCTGGGACTCGAGAGCTTTTATGCCGTACCCGGGTCTATACCCGTATCCGTATTATCCAAGAGGACGGTTTTACCGTCAGGTGCTGCCGCTGGCAGGACTTTTGTCCCTTTCGCTATTGCCGTTTTATTAAGATTTTGAGGTAAACCCGGTTCAGATTTTTTTTTGTTCTGGCCGGCGTCCGAAGATTGGACGAGCACACCTTTATCGGTTATAATAATTGGCATAGTATGGATTGAAGGGAGGGGCATATTTGGATTGCATTTTTTGCAAGATTATCGAAGGCTCCATTCCTTCGGCGAAGGTATACGAATCCGAGAACGTGATTGCGTTTAAAGACATTCAGCCGGCGGCTCCTGTACATATATTGATTATTCCCAAAAAACACATTCCTACGATGAACGATGTTACCGAAGAGGATGGACCGGTCATCGCGGAAGTGTTCGCGGCTGCGCGAGAGATCGCACAGCAGCTAGGAATTGCCGAGTCCGGGTACCGGCTAATCAATAATGTGAACAGTGACGGCGGTCAAGTGGTATACCATCTCCATATTCATTTGTTGGGTGGAGAAAAGTTAGGAGCATTAGTAGGAAATAGTGTAAGTTGACACTTCATTTTGTTTTGACTTATAATGAAGTTTGATAAACCGTGTTTAATGTTTAATGCTCTGGACGGTCTGTTTCGGAGGGAGGGAAAACTGGTGTCTGAAACTAAAGTTCGCAAAAACGAAACTATTGATGCTGCGCTTCGCCGCTTTAAACGTTCCATCGCTAAAGATGGTGTTTTGGCTGAGGTGAAAAAACGCAAGCATTATGAAAAGCCAAGTGTAAAGCGCAAGAAGAAGTCTGAGGCTGCGCGTAAGAGAAAGTTTTAGGAGGATCCTTCCATAATGAACCTGAGCGATAGATTGAACGACGATATGAAGCAAGCCATGAAGAATCAGGACAAGTTCAAGCTGACTACGATTCGCATGATTCGTGCAGCTATCAAAAATTTGGAGATTGATTTGAAGCGTCCTCTCGAGGATGCTGAAGTGGTAGATATACTCAGTCGTGAGATCAAACAACGTAAAGATTCCCTCCAAGAATTTAGCAAAGCCGGCCGAGATGATCTGGTTACAGATCTTTCAGCAGAAATTGAAATTATTAGTCAATACCTTCCCGTACAGCTGACCGAAGAAGAGATAAAAGCGATTGTAACGCAGACCATCCAGGAACTCGGTGCTTCTTCCAAAGCCGAGATGGGAAAAGTTATGGGTGCTCTTTTGCCAAAAACAAAAGGGCGCGCTGACGGTAAACTAGTAAATCAATATGTACAACAATTTCTGCAATAACTATACGTTATGACGAGAACACCCCTTTCGAGGGGTGTTTTTGCTTTTGTTTTATAATCAAATGTGACAAAATTGAAACATAGCGTACATATATCCGTATTAAAGGTTACAGATTGAAAAGGAGGAGCGCACATTGCGAATGAAACTAGCTGCTGTCATTTGGACGCTGCTAATGCTTATTCCGCTAATGTTGGTGACAGCCGGCGGTCTGCTGGCAAGCGGCACAACCGCGCAAGCGGCGGAGGCGGCACAAACCGGTCCCGCGGTGTACGTTGTACCGGTCAAGCAGTCGGTGGAGTCGGGGCTTAAGTCGTTTTTGGAACGGGCTTACAAAGAAGCAGCCGAGGCGAAAGCGGAACGAGTCGTTCTGGTAATCAATACGTTTGGCGGAGAAGTAACCAGTGCCGAAGAGATTGGTGAATTGGTCCGCAAGAGCAAAATCCCAACGACGGCGTACGTGGAAGGGAAAGCGGTATCAGCAGGTACTTATATTGCGCTAAATGCACAAAACATCGTGATGGAACCAGGCAGCACAATTGGCGCGGCTTCGGTGGTGAACAGTTCCGGCAAACTTATCGATAGTCCAAAGGTGATTTCCTTCTGGGTAAAAACGATGAGGGAAGCTGCGGAGCTGAACGGGAGAAATCCGGATGTAGCTGCCGCGATGGTAGACCCGGGGGCCGTAATCTCGCTGCCGGAGCTCGGAACGGTTAAGCAGCAAGGAGAAGTTCTGACGTTAACGGCGGATGAAGCGATTAAGGCTGGGTACGCAGAATATAAGGCCGAGTCCGTAGATGACGCGATTAAGTGGCTTGGGCTCGAGAACCGGGACCTGATCGAACTAAAACCGACTATAGCGGAGAAAATCGCCACTTGGCTAGTGAGTCCGATCGTGATGACCGTATTGTTTACGCTAGGGATAGCGGGCATCGCCATTGAATTGTTTGTTCCGGGTTTTGGCGTCCCCGGGTTTGTGGGGATTGTGTCCTTTGGCCTTTATTTCTTCGGCCATTATATTGCTGGTTTCGCGGGGATGGAATCGGTGGCGCTGTTTATCGTCGGGATAGCTTTGCTGATCATCGAGCTGTTTGTGCCTAGCTGGGGGATACTTGGCTTGGTAGGCAGCGCTTCGTTAATCGCCGGGGTATTGACGGCTGCTTCCAGCCCGATGACAGCTTTTATATCGCTCGTTATTGCACTTGTCATCGCAGTCGTGATCTTGTACTTTGTCGTAAGGAAGTACAAGGACAGGGGCATCTGGAACAAGTTTATACTGCGGGAGAAACTTACCGCCGAGCAAGGGTACTTGTCTGCGGAAACCAAGGAAGATTTACTTGGCCGAGAAGGCATTGCCATCACGCCGCTCCGTCCGGCCGGTACGATTCAAATCGGCGATAACCGGATTGACGTCGTGACTTCGGGCGAATTTATCGCTTCCGGCAAAACCGTAAAAGTGATCAAAACCGAAGGAACATGGGTTGTCGTAAGAGAAGTCCTGTAAGATAATGAGAAAAAATGATGTGGAGGGTTATACCAAATGGATCCTATTGTATCCGTATTAATTATTGTAGTGGTAGCGATTATTGTTCTATCCGTATTCCTTAGCTTCTTCCCGATCATGCTGTGGATTTCGGCCTTGGCATCGGGTGTAAGAATCGGCATTATTACGCTGGTTGCCATGCGTCTGCGCCGTGTAACGCCAAGCCGGATCGTTAATCCGTTGATCAAAGCAACGAAGGCCGGACTAGGACTTACAATTAATCAGCTGGAGAGCCACTTCCTCGCAGGCGGTAACGTTGACCGCGTCGTTAACGCCTTGATTGCCGCGCAACGCGCCAACATTCCGCTCGTCTTCGAACGTGCGGCAGCGATTGACCTTGCCGGCCGTGACGTTTTGCAGGCGGTACAAATGAGCGTTAACCCGCGCGTTATCGAGACGCCTACCGTAGCTGCTGTTGCCAAAGACGGTATTGAAGTTAAAGTTAAAGCCCGCGTAACCGTGCGCGCTAACATTGAACGCCTCGTCGGCGGTGCCGGCGAAGAAACAATTATTGCCCGCGTCGGCGAAGGTATCGTTACTACGGTTGGTTCGTCAGGCTCGCATAAAGACGTGCTTGAGAATCCGGATCTGATCTCCCGTACCGTACTTGGCAAAGGATTGGATGCGGGTACGGCGTTTGAAATCCTGTCCATCGATATTGCGGACGTGGACGTGGGTAAAAACATCGGCGCTCACTTGCAGACCGAACAGGCGGAAGCGGATAAGCGGATCGCGCAAGCGAAAGCCGAAGAACGCCGCGCAATGGCGGTAGCGCAAGAGCAGGAAATGAAAGCCCGCGTCGTAGAGATGCGCGCGAAGGTCGTAGAATCCGAATCGCAAGTGCCTCTTGCGATGGCAGACGCGTTGAAATCCGGTAAAATCGGCGTTATGGATTATATGAACTTGAAAAATATCGAAGCCGATACGCAAATGCGCAATTCGATCGGTAAACCTGACACCCCTGCCGATAAAGACAACTAAGGCTGAGGCGCTCCGCCGCGTCAGAGGATGGAGGTGCAGACGTGAATGTAATCAGTTTTCTGCTTGAGAATATTTATTGGGTAATCGTAATCGGCGGCGTGCTATTCTCCATGTTCGGTCGGTCCGGCGCCAAGCGCCGGACGAACACTNNGGGGGGGGGCGGGCCCCACGCGCGGCACGAACAGGATGCCAAGCTTCGGTGGCGGCAATGGGCCCAATCAACAAAGGCCGAGTCAGCAGCGCGAGTGGGCAGAGGACGAAGAAGAGGACGATGTTGAGGGATTACCGCAACCGGTATCCACATCGGCGTCCTATCCTCCCCAGAGGCCCGCAGTGACGGGCTCTTACGCGGGAGGCGAAGGTATGGGGACTGGAGAAGGCTCTAGGACCGCGGCGCTGGAGAAGAGCTTGCAAGCGGTGCCTAGCCGTCCTTCAGAGCCGCCTCGTGCGCGTCTGGCTGCTGCTAAGGCACAACCGCAACCGCAAGCAGTTGCGGCGGATCATACGGTTAAAACGGACATTAAGGCCGAAGAACTGCGCAAAGCAGTCGTATGGGCCGAAATATTAGGGCCGCCGCGTGCAAAGCGGCCATTTGGCAAATAGCAATCGAAATCAACAGCCGGGTAATGATGCGATATAAGCATCGTTACCCGGCTGTTTTTTTTATCCATCACCGTTCTCCATATATCTCATAAATCGTTTCCTCGCCGCATACTTTGGTACAGTACAATAATGTGCACTCGCGCGGCGGAGGGGGACAATGGATCAGCTATGGGCCGTATAAACCGTAAATTACGCAAATGGACTGCCGATGTATTGGATTTGCCTCAGGATGTGGTCTATGATCTGCCCCGCATGACGATGATCGGCGACCGGCAGCTTTATATTGAGAATCACCGCGGCGTGCTTCATTTCTCCAGCGAGAAGCTTAAGCTGGCCTTAAGCAAAGGGGAGCTGGAAGTGACGGGAACCTCGCTTGTCATACGCACGATCTGGACGGAAGAGGTCTTTATAGAAGGTCAAATTAAAAGTATCGAAGTAAGGGATCAGGAGGGATAAGCATGGCTGGTCAATGGCTGCAGTGGGTACGCGGTGTTGTTACGGTTCATATCAGGGGCGGACAACCCGAACGTCTTGTAAACAGAGCTCTCGAAGGAGGGCTCGAGCTGTCTTCCATCCGTTGGACAAGCGATGGGAAGCTGGAATTTGAACTGTCAGTCGGCGATTATTTCCGCCTTCGCCCGTTCCTGAAGGAGACAGGCTGCAGAGCGCATGTCGCGAGAAGAGAAGGAATGCCCTTTTGGCTGGTCCGCGTGGAAAAAAGAAAGTTTTTCGCGCTTGGCATCGGTTTGTTTTTTATCGGCATCTATTTGTTATCTTCGCTAGTCTGGTCCGTTGAAGTGAAAGGAAACGTGAAACTGTCGGAAGAACAGATTCTTGCGGCAGCCAAAAGCGAAGGCATATTCCCTCTGCAATGGTCGTTCCGGTTAAAGGATAAAGATGTGCTCGCGAAGGAACTGGTGACGGACCTGCCGGGCACAACCTGGGTTGGCGTGGAGAAAAAAGGGACAAGGGTTATTATTCAAGTCGTCGAATCAACGGAAGCCGAGAAGGCGGATCCGCAAAGTCCGCGCCATTTGGTCGCCTCCAACGATGCGGTCGTTACGGAGATTTATACGGAGAAAGGCCGGCCCGTAGTCAAGAAAAATATGAAAGTTAAAAAAGGACAGACCTTGATATCGGGAACGATCGGAGGCGGCGACTATACGCAGACGGTTGTTGCCAAAGGCAGCGTAAGGGGACTAGTCTGGTATGAATATAACGTAGCTTCTCCGTTAACCCAGGAAGTTAAGGTATACACGGGGGAAAAGAAAACAAAGTGGTATGCGGTTATCGGCAACCGGGCGCTTCAGGTAAGCGGATATGGCAAAAATCCGTTTGGTACCTCCGAGAACGTTGTTGTGGAGGAGAAGGCGTCGTGGCGCGGGTTGCAGCTTCCTTTCGGACGACTTAAAAAGACGATCATGGAAGTCCGGACGGACGTGCGCCAATTAACGGAAGAAGAAGCGAAACATAATGCCATACTGCAGGCTAAAGCGAATGTAATGGTAAATGCAGGAAAAGATGCTGTTATATTAAAGGAAATTGTTTTGCATGAAGAGACGGACAATGGTAAAGTTTATATGAAAGTTCTTTTTGAAGTGGAGCAATCAATCGTAGAAGAGATGCCACTAGTCCAGATGCAAGGAGAATGAGGTTGTTGCAGAGTGAAGCAAAAGTAATCAAAATTCCGCTCCAGAATGCCGTAGAGGGACTTGCTGTCTTCGGCCCCCAGGATAAGTATCTTAAGCTCGTACAACAACAGATGGAAGCTACTCTATCATCCCGCGAAGCGGAAATCGTGATTTCCGGACCCGAACATGAGGTGGAATCGCTAGAGCAGTTGTATAACGTGCTGCTTCAGCTTGTTCGCGGCGGTTATACTCCATCGGAGAGAGATATCACTTATGCGCTAGATCTTGCGCGCAACATGCAAGCGGAAGAATTACTCGATTTGCTTAAGGCTGAAATTACGACGACTTACAGAGGCAAGCCGATTCGCGTGAAGACGATCGGCCAGCGCCATTACGTGAAGACAATCAAGAAGCAGGATATCGTGTTCGGGATCGGACCTGCCGGTACCGGCAAAACGTATCTCGCGGTTGTTCTTGCGGTTGCGGCGCTTAAAGAAGGCTCTGTTAAAAAAATAATGCTGACTCGTCCTGCCGTTGAAGCGGGAGAGAATCTGGGCTTCTTGCCCGGTGACTTGCAAGAGAAGGTCGATCCTTATTTGCGTCCATTGTATGATGCGCTTCATGAGGTGCTAGGTCCTGACCAAACGGCAAAAGCGTTCGAGCGCGGAACGATCGAGATCGCCCCGCTCGCTTATATGCGCGGACGTACCCTTGACGACTCGTTCATTATTCTGGACGAAGCGCAAAATACGACGCCGGAACAGATGAAGATGTTTCTGACAAGGCTTGGTTTCGGTTCGAAAATGGTCATCACGGGCGACGTGACGCAGATTGATTTGCCGCGGGGCAAAAACTCCGGGCTGATCGAAGCGCAGCGCATTCTAAGAGATATTGAGGAAATCGGCTTTATCCATTTCTCCGAGCAAGACGTGGTTCGCCATTCCTTGGTTCAAAAAATAATCGTGGCATACAACTGGGACGCTGAAAACAAAGCATAGAGAGGAATGTCCGCTCGATGAATCAGACTCAGGCCGGTAAACCTACTAACCTGCAGCCGACAAAGCCGGCTGGTTGGAAACAGAGCATACCCGTGCGTATCCTGCTCTTGTTTATGTTTGTGTTGCTGTTTTATTTCAGCTTGGCACCGCATCTGGTCCCTGAAACCTATGATATACAGGTGGATGCGCCAAGCGACAAGGATATTGCGGCTCCGCATCAAATCTTCGACAGCAAAGCGACGCTGGAAGCGCAGGAAGAGGCCGCTAACAAAATCGATCCGATCTACTCTAACGTTGCGCTTCGCAACGAACAGCTGATCGATCAAATTTTTGTCCGGATTGAGCAGTTGAATATGGATGATCAAGTTACGGTTCAAAACAAGGTCGAAATCTATCGGAATGAAATTCCTGGCAAATACAGCGCATTCTTAGATAACTTCGTTAAGATGAACATGGGAACGGGGAAGTATAACGATTCCCTTCTGGAAGAAATGTCGAAGGTGATCAAGGATCAGGTGTATACGATACCGGAAGAGACTTTCTACAAGCTGCCGAACCTGACGGTTGACCAGCTTGAAGAGATGCGCACGGTTGGACAAGACGTCGTCCGCAAGCTGATGAGCGAGCAGCTCCGCGACGCGGAGACAGCCCGTACGAAAGTCGCCGAGCTGGTGAATGCGAGCTCTCTGACCAATCGTTCAAGCCGCGAGATCGTGCAGGAACTGGCTCGGTTTACGATTATGCCGAATCGCTTCTTGGATCAGCAAGCAACGGATGAAGCAAAAATTCTGGCCAAACAAAATACGCCGCAGGTCGTCATCAAAGAAGGCGATCTCATCGTAAAGCGCGGCGAGATTATTACGCCGGAGATGTACGAGCTGCTGAAAGAATCCGAGCTGTTGCAAGACAAACGGAACTATTGGCCGCAGCTGGGACTACTCCTGATGTCCGTTATGATAGTGGTTGGCTTATACACGTATCTGCACCAATACGGCAGCAACGACAGCACGAAGCCAAGCCATAGCAATACCCATCTGCTGATGTTATGGCTCATTTATTTAATTAATATCATTACGATGCAGGTCATCTCGCTTACGCAGACGGATTCCGCGCCTTATGCCGGTTATCTAGCGCCGGCCGCGCTGGGAACGATGCTGATTACGCTGCTGCTTGACGTGAATCTTGCTTTGATCAGCTCCGTTTTGTTTGCGATGAGCGGAAGTATTATACTGAATACACAGCAAGCTCAAATATTTGATTTTCAATACGGATTTGTCATTATCGTCGTTTCTCTTGCGGCGATTTTCTCCATTCACCGGGCGAGCCAGCGCTCTACTATTCTGAAAGCGGGAATTATGGTCAGCTTGTTTGGATCGCTGGCCGTATTGTCGCTTATGTTCCTGAACGAGCAGTTGGAGCAAGGACCGCTGGTATACTCCCTCGCATTTGCCTTCGCGAGCGGATTATTGACTGCGATTCTTGTCATCGGGTTAATGCCGTTTTTTGAAATTACGTTTGGCATCTTGTCCGCGCTGAAGCTGGTAGAACTGTCCAACCCGAACCATCCGCTGCTGCGCAAGCTGCTCACGGAAACCCCCGGTACCTACCATCACAGCGTAATGGTAGGCAACTTGGCGGAAGCAGCTGCCGAATCGATTGGGGCGGATGGATTGCTTTGCCGCGTTGGTTCTTATTACCACGACATCGGCAAGACGAAACGGCCGAGTTATTTCATCGAGAACCAGACCAACATGGAGAATCCGCATGACACGATCGAACCCAAACTTAGCAAATCGATTATCGTTGCTCATGCCCGCGACGGAGTGGACATGCTGAAGGCGCAAAATATACCGAAGCCAATTCGGGATATTGCCGAACAGCATCATGGAACAACCTCGCTTAAGTTCTTCTACTTCAAAGCGCTTAAACAAGCGGAAGAGCAGGGCATTCAGGTCAGCTTCACGGAAGACGAGTACCGTTATCCGGGGCCGAAGGCACAATCGAAGGAAGCCGCAATTGTTGGGCTTGCTGACTGCGTGGAGGCAGCGGTCCGCAGTTTGCGCAACCCAACGGTTGAACAGGTTGAAGCTATGATCCAGAAAATCATAAAAAGCCGCGTAGAGGACAATCAATACAATGAGTGCGATTTGACGATGAAGGAACTGGACAAAATCGCCCATTCGCTTAAGGAAAGCGTGATTGGCATATTCCACTCGCGGATTGAATACCCGGAAGATGTAAAATCAAAGGAGCGTTAAAAGCATGAGTTTGCAATTAGACTGGAGCAATGAACAAGACAAACTGGAAGTGCCCGAAGAGTGGATTAGTCGCTTGGAGCAGCTTCTGCAAATCGCCGGCGAGATGGAAGGTCTTACGGACGGAGAAGTAACATTGACCTTCACCGACAATGAGCAAATCCATCAGCTTAACCGTGAATACCGGAACATCGACCGTCCTACTGATGTCTTGTCCTTTGCCATGCAAGACGACGGTACGGAGGAACTTGACATTATCTTCGAAGTAGAAAGCGAAGACGAGATCGATCCGATTTCGGGCATGCTTGGCGACATCGTCATCTCGGTTGAGAGAGCGCAAGAGCAAAGCGAGGATTATGGCCATTCGCTCGAGAGAGAGATCGGGTTCCTGTTCGTACATGGCTTCCTCCATTTGCTCGGTTACGACCATATCGACGATGCGGGCGAAGCGGAAATGACGGCTAAGCAGGAAGAAGTCCTGCAAAAAGCAGGTTTGTCGCGTTAATGCCGAAGTTTATCCGCAGCCTTAGGTTTGCATGTTCGGGGATTGTCTTGGCAGTCCGGTCCCAGCGGCACATGAAGATTCATTCCGTAGCTGCTGGCATTGTTGTTATAATCGGGGCTATGCTGCCCTTAAGCCGGTTGGATTGGGCGGTGCTGTTGTTAGCTATTGCACTAGTAATCACGCTAGAAATGGTTAACACAGCGGTCGAATCGACCGTCGATCTTGCCAGTCCCGGGATTCATCCGCTTGCGAAAGCGGCGAAAGACGTGGCTGCCGGCGCTGTACTTGTAGCAACATGTTTTGCCGTCATCATCGGGCTGCTCATTCTTGGGCCGCCCTTGTGGCATTTTATTAGGGATTAATACGAAGAATAGGGGTTGAGGGCTCATGGCATTCGAGGGATTATCGGAACATTATTCGAATTTGCTCGAAGTGGCGAAGGAGGCTATGTCGAGGGCCTATGTACCATATTCGGGTTTCCGGGTAGGCGCGGCCCTACTGGACGGCAACGGACAAATCCACCATGGCTGCAACGTGGAGAATGCCGCGTATAGCCCTTGCAACTGTGCCGAAAGAACGGCTTTGTTCCGCGCAATCGCCGACGGCAGACAGCCCGGTGAATTCCAGGTTATTGCCGTGATGGGCGATACGGAAGGACCAATCACCCCATGCGGTGTTTGCCGGCAAGTTCTCATCGAACTATGCAAACCGGACATGCCGGTTATCATGGGCAATCTGCGCGGCAATTGGAATATTATGACGGTGAGCGAGCTGCTGCCTGGCGCTTTTACACCGGCTTCATTAGAGAAAGGAAGTTAACTATACAGATGACTCAAACGAAATTCCGTTCCGGCTTTGTGGCCATTATCGGCCGTCCGAACGTCGGTAAATCCACGCTTATGAACCATTTAATCGGGCAAAAAATCGCCATTATGTCGGATAAGCCCCAAACGACGCGCAATAAGATTCATGGCGTATACACAACGGATACTTCCCAGATTGTATTCCTGGATACGCCGGGTATCCACAAACCGCAGTCCAAGCTTGGCGACTACATGATGAAAACAGCGGAAGGCGCTCTGAAAGAAGTCGAAGCCGTTCTATTCCTCATCGATGTGGCAGACGGACTTGGCGGCGGCGACCGTTTTATTATAGAACAGCTTAAGAAGGTTGATACGCCTGTATTTCTTGTTATGAACAAGATTGACAAAGTGCAGCCGGAGCTGCTGTTCGAGACAATTACGCAATACAAGGATCTGTACCCGTTTGCGGAGATTGTACCGATCTCGGCTCTTCAAGGCAACAACGTAGAAACACTGCTTGCGCAGCTTCAGAAATATTTGCCGGAAGGTCCTCAATATTACCCGGCCGATCAAGTAACGGATCATCCGGAGCAGTTTGTCGTATCTGAGCTGATTCGCGAGAAAATCCTGCATATGACGCGCGAAGAAATTCCGCATTCCATTGCCGTTGGCATCGAAGACATGCGCGTGCAGGAGAATGGTGTTGTTTATATCGGCGCAGTGATTTTTGTCGAGCGGGATTCCCAGAAGGGCATCATTATCGGCAAGAAAGGCGCCTTGCTTAAGGAAGTCGGCAAGCAAGCCCGCCGCGATATAGAAGCTTTGCTTGGCTCCCGTACTTTCTTGGAGCTATGGGTCAAAGTGAAGAAGGATTGGCGCAATCAGGATCGCGTCTTGAAGGATTTCGGCTTCCGTCACGATTAAGCCGAATTGACGAAAATTGCTAAGGATAGCATTCGGGGAATCTTCGTATCCTAATTACCGTCTGGGGCTTCATTTCCATGGCGGAAAGGGATGAATACGAATGCGAAATTTTTCGTGGAAGTATTTTACATTGACCGGTGACGTGGAGTCATACATGCTCTACAAGGAAATGGATCAACTTGGTCCAGAGAATCATCCTCAACATTTGCCGGGAGACAATGAGGAGTTTGCTGCTGAGTTCGAGGATTCGTCTGCCCCTTAATTGTGTACTTTGCAGGCTGCCTTGAATCAAGCATGGGGGAGAAGGTAGTATGCTATATCGTGTGGAGGGCATTGTCATCCGCAGCATGGACTATGGGGAAGGCAATAAAATAATTACGCTACTGACGCAAACAAACGGCAAGCTTGGCGTAATGGTGCGCGGCGCGAAGAAGGTGAAGAGTAGATATGCTTCTCTCGCGCAGCCATTTACATACGGAGAGTTCGTATTTTTCCGGAATAAAGGATTAGGTTCTCTTAACGCTGGTGAGATTCTTGAATCTCACCATCTTTTGCGTGAACAGCTTGATCTGGCTGCCTATGCGTCTTACATGGCGGAGTTGACGGACAGAACGCTGCAAGAAGACGAGTCAGGCGTCTTGCTGTTTGAGCAGCTGAAGGCAGGCCTTGCGGCACTTCAGGAAGGCAAAGATCCTCAGATCATATCGCATCTATACGAGATGCGCATCTTGGATGTAGCGGGGTATTCGCCTGAGATGGACTATTGCGTGAATTGCTCGAGCGATCAAGGACCGTATCGCTTAAGTCCGCATGCAGGCGGAGTGTTATGTTCGCGTTGCGCGAGAAACGATGCCCAAGCGATGTCGATGAGCGATGGAGCTTACAAGCTTATGAAATTGTTCAGCCGCATGGACTTGAGACGTCTTGGAGCGATTCAGGTCAAGCCGGAAACGAAACAAGAGTTGAAAAAGCTGATGCGGGGCCTGATGGATGTCCACATTGGCATACAGCTGAAGTCAAGGACCTTCCTTGATCAGATGGACAAATATTCCTTTGAATAAATATGGGCATTCGTACCTAATATCTGGTTTGACAACAGCATTAAAAATGTTTAATATATGGGAATATGAATAAGGACAGTGATGGAGAAAGTAGCAGTTAATGCCTTGCGCTAGCGATTCGGGGATAGTGGAAGCCCGGGCAGGCCAAACATGCGAAACGGCACTCCGGAGTCAGTTAACGAAAAGAGGATTTTCGCACGTTGCTGGAACGAGCAGCGCTAAGCGGAAATCAAGTAGGGTGGAACCGCGGGAGTCAGCTCTCGTCC
Source organism: Paenibacillus glycanilyticus (assembly GCF_030161375.1). Lineage (GTDB taxonomy): Bacteria > Bacillota > Bacilli > Paenibacillales > Paenibacillaceae > Pristimantibacillus > Pristimantibacillus glycanilyticus_B. The sequence goes on along the minus strand of NZ_BSSQ01000014.1, from coordinate 234,334 downwards.
CTACGTCTGGCAGCAGGCGTAGAGACGGGAGCTTTTTTGCATCCCCGGATCCGCCTAAACTATTGATAAAGGAGCGAAAGGTCATGAATTTTCAAGGCATGATATTGACACTGCAGCAATTTTGGGCAGAGCAAAACTGTATCCTAGTACAACCGTACGACGTGGAAAAAGGCGCGGGAACAATGAACCCGATGACTTTTCTCCGTACCATTGGCCCAGAGCCGTGGAACGTGGCTTACGTAGAGCCATCCCGCCGTCCTGCTGACGGCCGTTACGGAGAGAATCCGAACCGCTTATACCAGCATCACCAGTTCCAAGTTATTCTGAAGCCGTCCCCGGACAATATTCAGGAGTTGTATCTGGAAAGCTTGAAGCGTCTTGGCATTGATCCGAAGCATCACGATATCCGTTTTGTTGAAGACAACTGGGAATCGCCGACGCTTGGGGCATGGGGGCTTGGCTGGGAAGTATGGCTTAACGGCATGGAAATTACCCAATTCACGTACTTCCAGCAGGTTGGCGGCATCGACGCGAATCCGGTAGCGGTTGAGATTACTTACGGTATGGAGCGCCTTGCTTCGTACATTCAGGAGAAAGAAAACGTATTCGATCTGGAATGGGTGAACGGCGTAACTTATGGCGACGTGTTCCTGCAGCCGGAGTTTGAGCATTCCAAATATACGTTTGAAACATCCGATTCGGAAATGCTGTTCTCCCTCTTCAACATGTATGAGGCCGAAGCGAAAAAAACGATGGAGCATAAACTGGTTTTCCCTGCGTACGACTACGTACTGAAATGCTCCCATACGTTCAACTTGCTTGACGCGCGCGGCGCAATCAGCGTTACGGAGCGTACCGGTTACATTATGCGCGTCCGCAATCTGGCGCGTGCCTGCGCGGCAACATATCTGGAGGAGCGGGAACGTCTTGGATTCCCTCTGCTGAAGAAAGGAGTGGAGAACAATGGCTAAAGATTTGTTGCTGGAGATTGGGCTTGAGGAAGTGCCTGCCCGTTTTGTGCGCAGCGCGATGAATCAGTTGAAAGAGAAAGCGGTCAAATGGTTCGATGACTCGCGTATTCCTTACGAGGCAGTTGACGTATACGCAACTCCGCGCCGTCTTGCTTTGCACGTAAAAGGCGTGGCAGAGAAGCAAGAAGATGTAAATGAGCAGGTTAAAGGTCCATCCCGCAAAATCGCGCTTGACGACCAAGGCAATTGGAGCAAAGCAGCGCTTGGATTCGCGCGCAGCCAAGGCGTTGAACCGGAGCAATTCTTCTTCCAGGAGCTTGCTGGCGTTGAGTACGTATATGCGAACAAAAGCAGCGTAGGAACGCATACAGCTTCCGTGCTCCCAGAAGGTTTGACGAATCTGATCACATCGATGTCCTTCCCGAAAAATATGCGTTGGGGCAATTACGAGCTGAAGTTTGTACGACCGATCAAGTGGATTATCGCTTTGTTTGGCCAAGAGATTATTCCGGTTGAGATTACAAACGTGAAGAGCGGCAATGTGTCCCGCGGCCATCGTTTCCTTGGCGAAGAGACCGTTGTAGCTTCTCCTGAGGACTATAAAGAGCGTTTGCGCGAGCAGCAAGTCATCGTAGACGTTGAAGAACGCGAGAAGCTGATCGTGGCTCAAATCGAAGAACTCGCCAAGGAAAAAGGCTGGGAAATTGCAATTAAGGAAGATTTGCTCGAAGAGGTCTTATTCCTCGTTGAGTATCCGAACGTATTATATGGGACCTTCGATCCTGCCTTCTTGAATATCCCGCAAGAAGTTCTGATCACTTCGATGCGAGAGCATCAGCGTTACTTCCCTGTATTAAATACGGAAGGCCAATTGCAGCCATTCTTCGTTACGGTGCGCAACGGCGACCGTACTTCGATTGAGAACGTGGCTAAAGGCAACGAAAAGGTACTTCGGGCTCGTCTGTCCGATGCGAAATTCTTCTACGAGGAAGATCAGAAGCTGGCGATCAACGACGCACTTGCCAAGCTTGAAAATATCGTATACCACGAGGAACTTGGCTCGGTAGCCGATAAGGTTAGAAGAATCCGCGCAACTGCCGACCTGATTGCTTCGAAGCTAGGAGTGGACGCAGATACGGCTGCAGCAGCAAGCCGCGCTGCGGATATTTGCAAATTTGACCTTGTAACTCAAATGGTATACGAGTTCCCAGAGCTGCAAGGCATTATGGGCGAGGATTATGCCCGCAAAGCAGGCGAGAGCGAAGTTGTAGCCAAAGCGATCAACGAGCATTACCAGCCTCGTTTTGCAGGCGACCGTGCACCGGCGTCCCTTACGGGGGCCATCGTCAGCTTGGCTGACAAAATGGATACGATTGCCGGTTGCTTCTCGATCGGCATTATTCCGACGGGATCGCAAGACCCTTACGCGCTTCGCCGTCAGGCATCGGGTATTGTTCAGATTATTTTGGCGCAAGGAATTGATCTGAAGCTGTCCGATTTGTTTGATGCAGCACTTGAAGTGCATGCCGCGCGCGGGATGAAACGCGGCGCGGATGAAATCCGTAAAGACTTGAACGACTTCTTTGCTCTTCGCGTGAAGAATGTATTGTCGGAGCAAGCTAACCGTTATGACGTCGTGGATGCCGTCATGGCAACCGGCTTTAATGATCTGCGTATAACTGTTGAACGTGCCGCGCTTATTAATGGACTGGCTTCCGGCAACGAGCGCAGTGAATTCAAGCTAACGATTGATGCCTTTAACCGGGTTTGCAATCTGGCTTCCAAGGCAGAATCGCGCAACGTAGATCCTGCTTTGTTCGAAGTAGCTGCTGAAGGCGTGCTTTACGAGCAATGGCAGCAAGCTCATCCGGCAGTTGCCAGCGCAATCGCCGCAGGAGATATTGCGGCAGCACTGGCGAATTTGTCTTCGCTGAAGCAAGCCATTAACGCTTATTTCGATTCCGTCATGGTAATGGCTAAGGAAGACGCCGTTCGCAACAACCGTCTTGCCGCTTTGGCGCTTATCGCGGACGATATTACAGCGATCGCCGACTTTTCGAAGCTGGTCTGGTAATAGTGGCATACTCGTCGCCCGTATCCTTGTCGTCAATCCATAGAAGGAAGGAATGATGATTATGGCAGGTTCGGCTGAAGTTATTATTTACGTTGTATCTGACGCTGCCGGAGACACCGGCGAGCTTGTTGTCAGAGCTGCGGTGGCACAGTTCCATCCGGTCCAGACCGACATTCGGCGCGCGCCGTTTGTCATGGACGTTCCGACCTTGGAACGCTTTGTTCTGCAAGCCAAGTTATCTGGTGCAATCGTGCTCTATACGCTTGTTATTCCTCATTTGCGCGACGCGATGAAGAGTCTGGCCAAGGAGCATGAAGTCGAAGCTATTGATTTGCTGGGCTCGCTTATCGAAAGTCTCGAACGGCAAACCGGCCGGCATTCACGTCAAGAGCCTGGTCTAAACCATGTTCTTGACGCGGATTATTTCCGCAAGGTGGATGCTGTCGAATTTGCGGTTCGTTACGATGATGCGAAAGACCCGTCTGGCGTTCTGAAAGCAGATATTGTCCTGATTGGCGTATCACGAACGTCGAAGACGCCTTTGTCCATGTATTTGGCGCATCAGAAGTTTAAGGTGGCAAACATTCCGCTAGTACCGGAAATCAAAGCTCCGAAGGAGCTGTTCAATGTCCCGGTTGAACGGATCATCGGCCTGACGATCGGGGTACCGTATTTGAACACGATCCGCAAGGAGAGGCTTAAGGCACTAGGCTTGCCGGACAACGCGTCTTATGCGGCGGAGGATCGAATTCTGAAGGAACTTGAATACGCGGAAGCGATTATGAAACAAATCGGATGTGTCGTGATTGATGTTTCCCACCGCGCGGTCGAGGAGACAGCAAGCCTCATTATGGAGCATTTTCGCGGGGGATAAGCGCAAAATGAAGGATTTTTTTGAAGTCTTGCCGTATATAATAGTACGGTAAATGAAATATACAAATGAGCGGTGATGCGTGTTTGATGCAAAAAGAGCCGACAATCGTCGTCGACGGCGACGCTTGTCCCGTTAAGACTGAAATTGCTCGAGCTGCACGCAGCTTCCGCGTACCTGTCGTCATGGTTTCTTCCTATGACCACCGACTTGAGCCGCAGGAAGGGGTTTCGGTTGTGCAGGTCGACCGGAGCAGTCAATCCGTCGACTTGTATATCGTGAATCATATAAGCAAGGGCGATATTGTCATTACGCAGGATTTTGGTCTCGCATGCATTGCCATCGGGAAAGGTTCTATTGTCCTGTCTCCGCGCGGTGAGCAATATTCGGACGAGAACATCGATTATTTGATGGAAAGACGTCATGAATTAGCAAAAAGAAGGCGCGCAGGAGGCAAAACAAGAGGCCCAAAAGCAATGAATAGCGACGATCGGGAGCGGTTTCAACAAAAGTTGACAAAAGTTTTATCAAACTTGCAGGAGAAACATGACATATAGCGAATATTATTTACGTGTCATTTAAGATGAAGGTGATGAACATTGAGCTATGCTAAAATACCGGACGACGTTATTGAGGCGGTACGCCGTCATCATGACATCGTAGATACGGTGAGCAAGTACGTTCATCTCTCTAAGAACGGCAAATATATGAAGGGGCTTTGTCCCTTCCATTCCGAAAAGACGCCATCGTTTACCGTAACGCCGGAACTGCAGATTTTCCACTGTTACGGCTGCGGCAAAACAGGCAACGTCATCCGATTCGTGGAAGAGATTGAAAGCTATACTTTTCCAGAAGCGGTTCGGGTGCTTGCTGAAGAAGCGGGCATACCGGTTACCTGGGCTAATCCGGACGGCGCAAAGCCAACAGCTGCCGATACGGAGCGGAATGCCGTTCTTGAAGCGCATGAGCTGACTGCCAAGTTGTACAATTACTTGTTGAACAACACGCAGCATGGACGTGCAGCCAAAGATTATTTGCGCGACCGGGGCCTTGGGGACAAGCTGATTAATCATTTTATGATTGGTTATGCTCCCGAGCAATGGGACACGCTAAGCCGGTTTTTATCGGCAAGAAATTTCGATCCCTCCTTGATGGAGAAAGGCGGACTTCTATCTGCCAAGTCTGACGGCAGCGGATACGTAGACCGGTTTCGGGGACGCATTATGTTTCCGATATGGGATCGGGACGGCAAGGTAACCGCGTTTGCGGGTCGTATTATCGGTGAAGGCCAGCCGAAATATTTGAACTCGCCTGAAACGATGTTGTTTACCAAAAGCCGAACGATTTACAATCTGCATCATGCGCGGCCTGCCATCCGGAAGAGCAAGCAAGTTGTTTTATTCGAAGGGTATATGGATGTTATTAAATCTTGGAGTGCAGGCGTAAAGAATGGAATAGCCACAATGGGGACGGCTTTGACGGAAGAGCATTGTACGATTCTCGCCCGTCAGGCTGATGAAATTGTCGTTTGTTATGATGGCGACGATGCTGGACAAGCAGCTGCCATGAAATCCATTCCGATGCTTGAAGGAGCAGGACTTAGAGTGATGGTGGCCATGCTGCCCAAAGGCAAGGACCCGGATGAGTATATTACGGAATACGGTCCGGATTCTTATCTTCGCGAAATCATTGACCAGCCTGCTACTACGACAAAATTTAAGCTTATATATTCAAGAAAAAACCATATACTGCTAAAAGAAGAAGGTCGGAAAAATTACTTGCTTGAAGCCGCCGGAATTGTGGCAGAGCTTGATTCGGCTATTGAACGCGAAGTTTATCTGCAAGAGCTTTCGCGCGAATTTAATTTCCCATTAGAGGTACTGAAGCAGGATTGTCATAATAAGCATCAAGAATTGCAAAAAAAGAAACCCGGAAGGGATAATAACGACAATTCGTGGAATAATGGTAGGAATGAAAATCGCCGAAGATCGGGGCCACCTATGCTGCAGCCTGCCTATACGTATGTAGAGCGGAGGTTGCTTCATGTGATGATGCGCGACAATGAAGTAGCGCAAACTGTCCATGAAAAGCTGGGGGACGCGTTCAATATTGAGGATCACGCAGCGCTTGCTGCTTATTTATACGCATTTTACGCGCAGGGCTTTGATCCGGATGCAGGGAGGTTTATCGCCTCGCTCCAAGACGAACGTCTGGAGAGGACGGCTGCAGCCATTCTGATGATGGACGGAGATTTTCCTTTTAACGATGCGATTTTGGAAGCCGATATTCAGGACATTATCAAAGTTCCTAGGTACCGGGAAATCGACCGAAAAAAAGAAGAAATGATGCAGGCGGAACGCGCCGGAGATCATCTGCTCGCCGCGCAAATGTTAAGTGAGATTATAACCCTAGAGAGACAGCTTAAAGGTACGACTTGACGATCGGTTCTAGGGAGGAGGGAGTCGGAATATGGCGAATGATCAGCATACTGAACTAGATGCCGAACAAAAATTAGATTTAGTGAAGGAACAATTGATTGAACAGGGGAAGAAAAGAGCCTCCTTAACTTATAAAGAGATTATGGAGAAATTATCGCCGTTTGATCAGGATCCCGAACAAATCGATGAGTTTTTCGAACAGCTTGATGATTTGGGTATTGAGGTATTAAACGAAAGAGATGAGGATCGCGATCCGCTTAACCGTGGAGAAGATACTGAGCGCGATCGTGAAAGTGACGATTTCAACTTCGACGATGACCTGGCTCTGCCACCGGGGATTAAAATTAATGACCCTGTACGGATGTATTTGAAGGAAATCGGTCGTGTTCCGCTCCTGTCGGCGGATGATGAAATCGAACTGGCAAGACGAATTGAGAATGGGGATGAGGAAGCAAAGCGAAGACTTGCTGAAGCTAACCTTCGTCTCGTTGTCAGTATAGCCAAACGTTACGTAGGCCGCGGCATGTTGTTCCTTGACTTGATTCAAGAAGGCAACATGGGTCTTATTAAAGCGGTTGAGAAGTTTGATCATCAAAAAGGCTTCAAATTCAGTACGTATGCAACATGGTGGATTCGCCAGGCGATTACGCGCGCTATTGCGGACCAAGCCCGCACAATCCGGATTCCGGTTCATATGGTTGAGACCATCAACAAACTGATCCGGGTTTCGAGACAGCTCCTTCAAGAGCTCGGGCGCGAACCAACCCCTGAAGAAATTGCGGCGGAGATGGAACTAAGCACCGATAAAGTCAGAGAAATCATGAAGATTGCACAAGAGCCGGTATCGCTGGAAACACCAATTGGTGAAGAAGACGATTCGCATTTGGGCGATTTCATCGAAGACCAGGAAGCTCTGGCTCCTGCCGATGCAGCAGCTTACGAGCTGCTGAAGGAACAGCTGGAGGATGTACTTGATACGCTGACTGAACGCGAAGAGAATGTTCTGCGTCTGCGTTTCGGACTCGACGACGGTCGTACTCGTACTCTCGAAGAGGTGGGCAAAGTATTTGGCGTTACCCGTGAACGGATTCGTCAGATCGAAGCGAAGGCTTTGCGCAAACTTCGTCACCCAAGCCGAAGCAAACGACTTAAAGATTTCTTAGAATAGGCTAGTTGATACCGACCTTTCTGCTCCTTGCAGCAAGGTCTTTTTTTCCTATTGAACCTAACGTCATCTTACTTGAGAGGACAACATAAGGCTTATGAATGAAGAGCGACGACAGATTATCGTTAGAGAAATTGAACATTGGAGCAGAAGCAAACTGCTGCCTGATCAATATTGTGATTTTCTGCTTAACTTGTATATGGATCATGAACGGGAAACAAGACGTGAATCCAGTCATTCGATCACCAAAGCGGTAATGGCCGTCCAACATGCTTCCGGCAAGCATTGGCTTCTTACATTTGGATTTTTTACCTTTATTTCCTTTGTTGTGCTTTATTTTAACGTTTTTCACCCGCTATTGCAAATTGGGGTTTCGGTTGCCGGCGTTCTTGGTTTGTTGTGGTACGGCGCCCGTCTTCGCCGTCGTCATGAGGCTGCCGGGCTTGCCGTTACGGGTGTAGGGATGCTTCTTATGCTCGGTTCAGGCTTATACATATTAGACCTGCACGATTGGAATGAGTGGAGTTGGAAGGCCGCCGTGCTTGGTGGTTGCGCATTATTCTGGGTTGTGTACGGCATAACATCAAAAATTCAGTTGCTGCATTTTTGCGGTTGGCTGGCGGGAATAATGGTATATGCATGGCTGCTCGCGAAATTAACGAGTTCGCCGGCTTGGTATGAGTCGCAGCTTTATTGGTTGCCGCTTGCGGCGCTATTTGGTTGGGGAAGTTGGTTTGTCCATCGTTGGTCCAAGCCTACTGCAATGGTATTGTTTGCGGCATGCGCCATTTTGTGGTTTATGCCGGAATTATATGAGATGATCGTTTGGAAGGAACCGGTCTTTCTGCTGCTGCAGCTTCAACTGCTTGCAAAAATTGCGGCTGGCGGTGGTTTATTGTTCTATATGCGAAAACAATGGATGGTGTGGGTTGCTTAATGTTGAAATTATCGAAACGTCTTCAGGCGATTGCAGATTACGTATCGCCCGGCTCGCGCGTAGCCGATATTGGTTCTGATCATGCTTTATTGCCTGTTTATTTAATTCAATCGGGACGCGTTCCAACCGCAATCGCGGGCGAATTGAATCCCGGCCCTTATGAGGCGGCACGCAGACAAACGGCTGATGCCGGACTAACTACCAAATTGCAGGTTCGTCGCGGTGACGGTTTGTCCGTTCTGGAGCCTGGAGAAGCCGACACGGTTACGATTGCCGGCATGGGCGGGAGTCTCATGAGCAGCATCTTGGAGGAAGGCTATTTAGCCGGGAAGCTGAATGGCGTCAAGGAGCTTGTCCTTCAGCCAAACGTAGGCGAGGAGTTTGTTCGCAGTTGGCTGCTGAAGCGCGGTTGGTTCCTTGCAGAAGAGACCATTCTGGAGGAAGACGATAAAATATACGAAGTGCTTCATGCGTTCAAATATGAAGAGGATGAAGCGAAGAAACGGAATGAAGGAGTGTACGAAGCATCATTCCTGACGTTGCCGACCTATAAAGACAAGGGAGCTGCGATACTGGAGAAAATGGGTCCTCATTTGCTTCGTGCTCCTCAAGAGGTTTTTTTCAAAAAATGGAAGCTTGAGCTTGAGAAAATGAGCAGGATTGTTACCCAAATGTCCCAATCGGATCAAGCTGAGCAGAAAAAACAGCAGTTCCGTGATGAGATGAATGTAATTGAGGAGGTGCTTCAATGTTTGCAAACGGGCAAACCGTCATCCAAATAATGGAGCAGCTTGCGCCTAAGCATTACGCGGTCGAGAATGACAAAATTGGGCTGCAGCTTGGTACTTTAAACAAGGAAATCCGAAAAATTGTCGTAGCGCTGGACGTTACAGATGAAGTTGTAGATGAAGCCATTGCGGCAGGAGCGGAGCTAATCATTGCGCATCATGCGATTATCTATCGTCCTCTGGCAAAGCTTGATACCTCGACTCCGGCAGGCAGATTGTACGAAAAGCTGCTCAAAAACGATATCGCCGTTTATATTTCGCATACGAATCTTGATGTCGCGGACGGCGGCATTAACGATTGGATGGCGGATCTGGTCGGAATAAAATCAGAAGGTCGCCAATGCCTTGAAGAAGTACATACCGATAAGTTGTATAAATTGGTTGTTTTCGTGCCTGAGGGCCACCATGAGAAAGTCCTTCAGGCCATGTTCCAGGCGGGTGCAGGCCATATCGGCAATTACAGCCATTGCAGCTTTAATATCGAAGGTACCGGTACATTCCTTCCCGGCGATGGCACGAATCCTTTTATCGGCAAACCGGGGCAATTGGAAAAAACAAAAGAAGTACGCGTTGAAGTGATTGTTCCGCACAGCGTCCACCGAAAAGCGGTGCAAGCGATGTTGAAGGCGCATCCGTACGAAGAAGTTGCCTATGATTTGTATGCGGTGGATTTGAAAGGCCGTTCCTTCGGACTTGGCCGCAGCGGTAAGCTGGAGACCCCCGTTACGCTCGGCGAAATGGCGGAAAAAGTGAAGGAAGTATTTGAAGTTCCTTATGTTCGCGTTGTCGGAGATCCTGCCCGCATAATCAAGAAAGCTGCCGTCTTAGGCGGCTCCGGCGGCCGATATACCCGTCATGCCCAGTTTGCCGGAGCAGATGTTTTGATTACCGGCGATGTAGACTATCATACGGCACATGATGCGTTGGCGGATGGTTTGTCTATTATTGACCCGGGTCATAACGTCGAGAAAATTATGAAGCAACGCGTAGCCGATTGGCTGAACGAACAACTTGCGGGACGGAAGTTTGATACAAAAGCTGTTTATTCCACCATAAATACGGAACCATTCCGGTTTGTGTAGCAATTGGCTGTATAAAACAGGTTGAGCTTTTGTAAAAATCCTTGTATACTTATTCGTGCATCGGAAAGTTTGACAGACAATCGCTGGCGGCCTTGTTGCCGCGAGAGGAAAGTCCGGGCTCCACAGGGCAGGGTGCTGGATAACGTCCAGTCAGCGCGAGCTGAAGGATAGTGCCACAGAAATGGACCGCCGATGGCCGGCTTAACGCCGGCACAGGCAAGGGTGGAACCGTGGTGTAAGAGACCACGAGGAGTATAGGTGACTATATTCCTGGTAAACCCCACTTGGAGCAAGACCGAGAGAACGTAGCAGCTTCGAGCTGCAGCCTTAGCCCGAGGCTCGTTCGGGTTGGTTGCTTGAGCTGTTCAGCAATGGATGGCCTAGATAGATGATTGTCGCTTCTTCGTGGGAGGGTCGTTCCCGTTAATACCACTCTGAAGTACAGAACCCGGCTTACGGCAAACTTTCCGCAACGAACAACAAATTACGCCTCCTGGCATTCGCCGGGAGGCTTTTTTGTTGTTTGTGCGGAAAGTTTGATGTTTTTATTATTGGCTGATGGGCGTCGTCGTCGTGTAAGGGATATCTATTTCTATCGCTGTTGTCGTTCCGACAAAGGCGACCGAAACAGATATCCCTTTACTCTCCTCCTCCTTGTTGCCAACACCTTTCCTGCACGACAACAAATAAGCATCCTTTGGCTCCTGCCAAGGATGCTTATTTGTGTTACTCCAACCGGGATTCCCTCGCGTGGCTATGCCGCTCGGGGCAGCTTAAAAAGCTGCTGAAAACCTAAAGAGCGCGAAAACCGAAAGAGCGCGAAAACCCGAAGAGAAGAGCGAAAACCCGAAGAGAAGAGCGAAAACCTAAAGAGCGAAAACCTAAAGAGCGAAAACCGAAAGAGCAACTACGAAAGGTTTTAATGCTTTAGCTACGCTGCACGGTATACAGGGAAAATTAAGGAATTGTCCCTTGAAGAGGACATACACTGTAGAGAATGCAGCATAATCGGCGAGTTGAGATCGTAGGGGCTCAATATTGCCGAACACACTGCATTTCGTGCAGTATAGTTTCTTTTTTTAGCTAATAGCGGTAATTATACTGTATTCCATGCAACATGGATCAACGATAGTGGATAAATAAAAAGCATCCCCAGCGAAATACCTGAGGTTGCTGAATTCTTATTCTGCGTTATACTGCCGGCTAATTGCTTCTAAACGGCGCTCTGTCTGGTTAGGATAGTTCTGAAGAGCGGTTGTGTAGTTGGAAGCCGCCTTCAGTGCTTTGTCGACGTCAATTAAACCGTAGCCGTAATAGTTATCTTTGCCTTTATTGCCAAGGTCAATCGAGGAATTGCGCATAATATCCATGACTTCTTCGTTGTTCAAGTCAGGATTAATCGAACGGATCAAGCCAGCCAAGGCCGCAACATGCGGACTAGCCATTGATGTGCCGGACAATGCGGCATATTGGCTGCCCGGATACGTGCTGGCAATGCTGTCGCCAGGCGCTGCAACATCGATGTAATCGCCATAATTAGAAAAAGATGCTTTATTATTGGCCGAATCCGTTGCCGCGACGGCAAATACCTCCGGGTAAGCCGCCGGATAACCGGGCCGATCCGTATTGTCGTTACCGCTAGCGGCCACCATTACTACATCATGATCGTAAGCATACTTGATCGCGTCATGCAGGAATTCCGCTTGCGCATAGTTGCCGAGACTCATGTTGATGACTTTGGCGCCATGATCGGTGGCCCAGATGATCCCTTGGGCAACGGAATAGGTTGAACCTGCGCCGCTGCTGTCCAGAACCTTAACCGGCATGATTTTGTTATACCAGGAGATACCCGCCACGCCTTCGCCGTTATTAACGGAAGCTCCGATAATACCCGCGACATGAGTGCCGTGGCCTACATCGTCATTAGGGGCGGCATTGGTATCCACAATGTTGGTGCCGTCCATAAGCTTGCCTTTCAGATCAGGATGATCGGCCTGCACGCCGGTATCGAGTATTGCGACGATAACTTTGTCACTGCCCTTCGATAAATTCCAGCCTTTTTCGGTCTCGATTGAAGGGAGGTTCCATTGGTACTGGGAATAGAGAGCGTCGTTTGGCTTGATAATGTCTGCATCGTCGCTAGCCTTCGCATTCGTAAGGTACAAATAATGCGGCTCCACGTATTCTGTTTTCCAAGATTTTTGGAAATAATGAACCATTTTGTCCGCATCCATATCCTTGGAACGGAACACGTAAGTGTCGCCGATTTTTTGGATATTTTGCGCATTTATTTTGCTCTTGATTTGTTCTAACTGTTGTTTTGACAGCTTATCTTGGAAATGAACAACGACATCTCGCACATGATAATGGCTGGCATTGCCGTTGTCTTCGCCGTCATGAACCGTTGTTTCGCGATTGCTGTTTGGTTCAACGGATTCGATGCGGTAGTTGCCTTCAGCCGGATAAGGAACAAGGCGCAGATTCCGTTTTTGATGGCGTTCCACCTGCATGACGATATCCTGATTGATGACGCCAACCACGCCAATACCGTTGTTTTTGCCGCTTGGAACGCCAAGCACCATGTAACGGCTTCCCGTCTCGCTAACAAAAGGCTTGGATTGAAAAGATTGGCCCGCTTTTACTTTTTCTTTAGCTTCGGCAACCTGTTTGGCAGCCGTAGGATCCGGAAGGGCGCCGCGGTCCACGCTGCGTTCGCCGTTAATCCAGCTAATGTACACCATATGTTTGTGCATGTTCATCATATGGGCAACATGATCCGACTGGGCTTTCATGGTTCCCTTATCTGTTCCGCTTGCCATCAGTTTATGGAATTCCTTGCCGCATTCGGTTGTACATAACAATGCGGTGGCATCCATATCTTTGTTCAAGGTTTTTACTTTGAGCGTTTTTTCCTGCTCGGCCGAGAAGTTCCTGACCTCGGAATTTGGTGCTTGCCGATCCGTGAAGATATAACGCGTACCAGGTACAACAATGGCAACCAGTGCTATTATGGCACATAATCCAACCCATTTTTTTGCGTTCATGATTTCAATGTCCCTCCATCGCTTGCCGGCGTAGTTGTCACACTATTGGATAGGTTGCTCATCGTAAGGCGTAAAATATGCGCCTGGCAAGTCTGAAACGCTAGTACCATAACTAAGCAATTTGTGGTATCATATTGTCGGTGCTTTAGTTTTTTGTTGTAGTAGAAGAAAGGGGAACTACCTATGCCATCGACCAATGCGAAGTCGCTTAGTGAAACATCGCGTACAAAGTTAAAAGATGCAATTAATCAATTGGAATCGTTTCTTAACCAGTATTCGCTGAACCAATTAATCGGCGAGGAGACTGGTGATGAAGCACAAACGTTTTACAAAGGCCTTTTGTCCGATTTGAGACATTTATTGGTATTCTCTGAAGTCTCGGTTGAGAAGCTGGGAGTATTGCTCAGACGGCCAAATTTCGATAACGATTTTGCAGAGCGCGCCCTTTACGATGTTTATCATCAATGCGTGAACGCCTTCTTCTATCCGAAGAATGAATGTTATTCGGAAGACGGTCGTTATGCTTATACTGGACAAGATGCCATCCGCTTCCGGTTTAAACCCGTTCGCGAAGCGCGCGATATCGTCCTCAGCGTCTCCAAGATCTACGAAGAGCTGCGCGATGAGCTTGCGTATTATGAGAATGATTACATGACCCAGCGCCGTATGCAGGGGCAAAAATAGGGCGGAATGAATCACTTTCGATCAGGGAAACTTGATAACGGAGGTGATTTTTTTATGCCGACAGGCGTAACTTGCAGCGTTTCCAACTGCGCTTTCTGGAAGGAAGGCAACAATTGCAACGCGAATGCCATTTCCATCGATATCGATCAGCATGCGGATTTTAACGCGGAATTTGCAGCAGACGAACTCGGACTGAACCACCAGGATCAAGCAACAGAGTCATCCGCTACCTGCTGCCACACTTTTAAACCGAAGGAGTGACGGGGAATGGATCAACGGGGCGTCAAAATTACCGATCGTCACAAAAATGATTATCCGCAATACGAAGTATCTGCTCCCAATGCAATGCCGGATTTAAATGGCGGGAAAGTGGAAGAATGGGCGAATGAAAACAATGTAGGCAACGTCCACGAGGAAATGGCGGCGGATTTCGCTGTCGGAGCACCGGTATCTTACGTGCCAAGAGAAGAGAGCAGCATTGAAGAAGCCGTAGCGGAAGTGGAAGCAGGCGGAACCGCACTTGGTTGGGTAGCGCTTGTATTCGCTGCAGCGTCTTGGTTTTTGTGGCCGGTTGTACTTGGCATCACTTCTGCCGTACTCGGCTTTATCGCATATCGCCAGGGAGCTAGGGCGCTTGGCGGGTGGGCGATGGCAATTGGCCTTGTCGCCGTGTTGCTTTCATTAGTAATTGTTCCTTTTTATTACGCGGTAACTTAAAGGCAAAGCCTTGGCAGCCATTGTGCTGTTAAGGCTTTTTTTGTTACATATGGGCAGTTGATTAAGGAATGTCAATAACTTTGGATTGCCGCTTTGCCCGATTTTACCTATAATTTATAGGTGTATGGGAGGGGAACGACCGATGATTATTGATATTCAGCAAGCAAGCTGGGAACGCGGGGACAAGCATGTACTTAGAGATATCAATTGGCAAGTAAGGCCAAATGAGCATTGGTGCTTGCTAGGCTTGAACGGTTCCGGGAAAACAACGCTACTTAATATGATAAACGGCTATATATGGCCAACAAGCGGACAGATATCGGTGCTTGGCAATAAGTTTGGCGAATACGATCTTCGCGAACTCCGCAAAAGCATTGGCTGGGTAAGCACATCCCTTCAGCAAAAATTGTACGGAAGCGAAACGGCTACCCGCATCGTATTAAGCGGAAAGTTTGCCACGATTGGTCTTTATGACCATACCGATGAAGAAGATCTTGAACAGGCATTGAAGCTATTGACGGATTTGGGTTGCGCTTATCTTGCCGAGCGTACTTATGACACGATGTCGCAAGGGGAAAAACAGCGCGTCTTAATCGCAAGAGCGCTTATGGCAAAGCCAAAACTGCTTATATTGGACGAGCCCTGCACAGGTCTTGATATTTTTGCCAGAGAACAGTTGTTATCGATGGTACAAAAGGTCGCAACAGACGGACCTACTATTATATATGTCACTCACCATGTGGAAGAAATTTTGCCATGCTTCAATCAAACTTTGCTTATTAAACAAGGCGAAGTATTCGCTGCAGGCCAAACGAATGAAGTATTGACTACGGAACGGATGAGCCGGTTTTTTGATGTTCCGGTTGAGATCGAACGCCGGGATGGACGGAATTGGCTGTTCGTCAAAGAAACGGAGTCGTTATGGAACTCGAATTAATGGAGCCGCATCCGCAGCCGCTGCCGGAGCGCGGGCCGTGGAGAAAGAGACTTGCAGACTGGCTTCGCCGCCGGACTGCAAGGCGGCTTGAATATGATGGACCGCTTTGGCGTGCTGGCGCCGCCGGTTTGTTGTTATTCGGCTCGGCTGCGATAACGGCAGCGGCATTAGGCATGCCTACCGGGTTTGGCATGGCTATTGATATTGGCGCGTTTGTGCTGGCTAACGCATTGGCGCTATTAATCGCTTCTCAGGTAATCGCGATTCTATTGTCTTTCATGTACGTGCCGGTTCCGCGTTTGTTTGCGGGCTTTCTGCTGTATGTGGGCTTTGAATGTTATTATATTCTCTATTATTCGGATTTTGAAATATGGAATTCGGTCATATGCGCACTTATATATACGGCAATTGGCGCTATTGCAGGTATACTGATTGGTTGGTTTAGCCGGAGCCGGATCCGAATCATTGCGGGTATCGTTCTGGGCGCTATGATCGTGTCCGGTATAGGCATTTGGGTTAAAGAACCCTTTGGAGGCGGGACAGCGGCAGCCGTGTTCGCGAGTGCCGAACAATTAGACGGCTCGCCTTCATCCTTGCTGGACGTTGATAATCCTGGCGAACCGGGTAGTTATGAGTACAGCTTTTTTACCTATGGAAGCGGAACTGACAAACAGCGCGACGAATATGAAGAGGATGCTGCGTTGATTTCCAAATCCGTAGATGCTTCCGACTACATCAAACATTGGTATTGGATGAAAGAGCAGTTCTGGGGTTTTGATCAACACGATCTGCCTCTGAACGGACGGGTTTGGATGCCCGAAGGGGAAGGGCCTTTTCCGTTAGTGCTGATGGTGCATGGTAATCATTTAATGGAAGACTTCTCTGACGCGGGGTACGATTATTTAGGGAAACTTCTTGCTAGCCGAGGTTTTATTGCGATTTCGGTTGACGAGAATTTCTTGAACTACTCAACTTGGTCTGGTATTCCGGATAATGATTTCCAGGTAAGAGCTTGGATGCTGCTTAAGCATATCCAACAGATACAAACTTTTAGCGAAGAGCAGGGCAACGCCTTTTATAACCGGGTCGATTTCTCTAATATTGCTCTCATCGGGCATTCCCGTGGAGGTCAAGCGGTTGCGATGGCAGCAGACCGCGATACCTGGTTCGATGCCGACCGTACGCTGGAAAGCTTAAACAATGGGCAAGTTCGCATTCAAACGGTTATTGCTCTTGCTCCAACGGATAAGACGATTGACAACAAGTCCGCGAAGCTTACGGATGTCAATTACTTGACCTTGCAGGGAGCACGGGACGGGGACGTTAATGATTTCTACGGAGACCGGCAATATATAAGGTCAAGTTTCACTCCAGACTCCGGGTATATGAAAGCTTCCGTTTATTTGTCCGAGGCCAATCACAGCCGGTTTAACACGGAGTGGGGGACTATGGATGAACGCCCGCCAGGCGGGTTATTCCTTAGCCAACGCGGAATGATGGAGCCGGAAGAGCAGCAGCAAGCCGCCAAAGTGTACGTCTCCGCTTTCCTGGAAGCAACTTTGCACCAGAAATCGGATTATGTTCCGCTGCTGCAGGATTATCGTGCGGGGCTTGAATGGCTGCCGGACTCGACGGCATATGTATCGCGGTTTGAAGATTCTTCATTTGATGAATGGACCCGTTTCGACGAAGATCGAAATAAATCCACGATGCCGCAAGGCGGACAGCTGGAAGGGGACAATCTTAAGTCATGGGATGAGCTGGATGTGAAGGATCGCGATCATAATAACAAGGGGACGGTAGGGGCACAGATCGAATGGCTGGAGGACAGCTCTTATACACTAAGCCTATCCAAGCCTTTCTCGCTGTCCGATGCGGCAGAAGCGAAGCAGGTGTTTGCGTTTTCTCTCGCCAATATGTCTTCGCAGCTGGATCCCGTGCATAAGAATTCGTCACCGCAAATTCAAATTGAATTAACGGCAACAACCGGGGAGCAGGTTATCCTTCCGCTTAACGATTATATGGCGGTTCAGAAGCCTTTTCAGACGACATATACCCTTGTTCCTTGGCTAGAGAAATCCATTAAGAGCGGAAAGTACAAGAATGAGACGGAATCGGTATTTCAGACTTACCGTCTGCCTTTAACCGGCTTTGCGCAAGCCGCAAACGATAAAGACTTATCCATCAGCCAGATTACTTTTCGTTTTATCGGCGGACCGGGTAAAATTATGCTCGATGATATCGGGTTGTCGAACTAGATTAGCAAACAAACACAAAGGGCTCCCGCCATGGGAGCCCTTTTACGTTTAATGGTCCTCTTCTTTGAACGTAAATCGTCTTGCCGCATACAAGAACGGTGTAGAGAAGATGGAAACAATAAATTTAATGATGTATGTCGATAGAAAGACCGAGACCCATACGCTTCCTTCCAATGTGCCGGCAAAAGCGATCGTACAAAAGATCAGCGTATCCACCAGTTGGCTAACTACCGTGCTTCCGTTGTTGCGGATCCACAGCTGCCCCGGCGCGGGGAAAAGCCGTTTAAGCATGGAATAGATCCGTACGTCGAGAAACTGGCTGACGAAATAAGCGCATAAGCTGCCAAGAGCGATTCTTGGCATCAGACCAAAGATCGTATGAAGGGCGTTGTTGGTATCTTGGGCGAATTCAGAGCTGTCCGGATGAAAGACAAGCGCCATTTGCATGATAACCGTAGACGCGATTAGCGTAAAGAAGCCGAACCAAACCGCTTTCTTGGCTGCTCGCTCTCCGTATTTCTCGTTAAGAAGATCGGATGCGAGGTAAATGGTGCCGTACATCGTGTTGCCAAGCGTGATAATGATATCCAAGGGCATTTCCACGGTTTTGACTACTTGAACGTTAGCTAATACGGTTGCCATGCCAATCCAGGCATATATCCCCACTCGTCCAAATAACCGGTATGAAATCAGAAATAAGGTAAAATGGATAAGCATAAATAGTGCGCCAAACCACAAATTAAACATAGTGCCTCCTGTTGTACTCCTTATCGAATATGCAAAAATTGCAAACCGTTTGCACAAGGTGTATGATAGATTTTCTGCCTTTGCCATTATAATCGCTTGTTTTCATAGGATCAATACGATTTTGTTGGCTTTTTTTTAAGCAAAGCCGATACACGAAGACAGGCAGATTTTGTTACAATGGAAACCGAACATTTGATATGCGTTATAACAATGCAGAATTAGCGCTTGAAGGAGAGGATTAATCATGCAGGACGAACAGCACAAAGAGGAGCAGAAACGAGTGGATCGCGTTATGCGGATCATTCGCGAGCAGCTTGGGAAGCTGCTGCAAACCTCAAGCGGTATGAGGGAAGACATTGTTGATATCCGGAAAAACTTCTGGGACGATGTCACGCTGAACTTTGAAGATGCGGCTGAAGCTGCGGAATCCGCGGCGAGCTTGAAGCAGCAGGCTGAAGTACTGGCTGAACGCGAACACAGCCACAGGCATGCCGCACAGCAGGTTAAGATGCTTCGCAAGCTGGAACAGACCCCTTACTTCGGACGGGTCGATTTCATAGAAGAGGGTAGTTCTAATGAAGAACGGATATACTTGGGCATCGGCTCGATGCTGGATGAGAACAGCTCCGATTATTTGATTTACGACTGGCGGGCACCTGTATCCAGTCTTTATTACGACTACTCTCCGGGGCCGGCGCGCTATGACACGCCAATCGGAACAATTGCCGGCGAGATGAAGCTGAAACGCCAATTCGTCATTCGGCGCGGACAGATCGTTAGTATGTTTGACACCGGAGTAACAATTGGCGACGAATTGCTTCAAGAGGTGTTGGGCAAACAATCGGATTCGCAAATGAGAAGCATTGTAGCCACGATCCAACGGGAACAAAACCAGATTATACGAAATGAGCGGGCGCGGCTGCTCATCGTACAAGGTGCTGCAGGCAGCGGCAAAACCTCTGCCGCGCTGCAGCGCGTTGCTTATTTGCTGTATCGTTACCGGGGAACTCTTCAGGCGGACCAGATTGTGTTGTTCTCGCCTAATCCCATGTTTAACAGCTACGTAGCTACCGTTCTTCCGGAGCTTGGCGAGCAAAACATGCAGCAAACCACTTATCAGCAATATTTGGAGCACCGGATTGGACAATCGTTTGCTCTGGAGGACCCATTCGCGCAGATGGAATATACGCTTGGCGGGATGGACGATCCGGACTATGAGACCCGCATGGCGTCCATTCGACATAAATCGGGCGCGGCCTTCATGAAAGTGATCGATCAATATGTCGAATCGTTAGGCCGATCGGGATTATTGTTCAAATCCATAAAGTTCAGAGGGCGGAAGCTGATTTCGGCAGAAGAGATCGAGCAGAAATTTTACGGGCTCGATGGATCGTATTCGATTCCAAACCGGCTCAAAATGGTTGCTGACTGGATGCTCAAAGAACTGACGAGATTAAGCAAGGAAGAACGGAAGAAGCAGTGGGTTGAGGATGAGATGGAGCTGTTGGACAAAGAAGAGTACATTCATGCCTATAACGAAATGCGCCGCAAAACGGACTCCGACTTTTTTGACGATTTCGAACGGGAGAAGGATATTCTGGCTACCATGATTGTGCAAGAACGCTTCAAACGATTGCGGAGCCGCGTGAAGAAACTACGGTTTATTGACACGCAAACGTTGTACCGCCGGTTGTATGAGCGTGATCTTGCGTCCGGGCTTGACCCTGCTCGTGCAGAGGAGTGGGCTGCGATAAGCAAGCTAACGGCGGAGCAGCTGAACCTGGGAGTACTTACTTATGAAGACGCAACACCGTACTTATATATGAAAGATTTAATTGAAGGCTTCCAAACGAATACGTCGGTAAGGCATTTGTTTATCGATGAGGCACAGGACTATTCGCCGTTCCAATTTTATTATTTGAAGCGAGTTTTCCCAATGGCAAAAATGACGGCGTTAGGCGACTTGAATCAGTCTATCTTTGCGCACGCGGCACTCGGAAACGGCTTTGATCCGCTTGGCGAACTGTACAGCAAAGAGGAGACTGAGACAATCGTACTAACCCGGAGTTACCGCTCCACTAAGCAAATTGTCGAATTTACGAGTTTAATGATTGAGGGCGGAAGTCGAATCGTGCCGTTTAATCGTCATGGAGAAGAACCGACGATCACGGAAGTCTCAGGTAAAGAGGAGCTTCATGTCAAGATTGAGGAGCGTATTCGTCTGTTAGAGGAAGAAGGGGCGCAATCCATTGCAATCATTTGCAAGACTGCCGAGGAAAGCAAGGCGGCGTTCGAGGCGCTAGCCGTTCATTGTCCTGGCATGCGGCTAATCGAGAAGGAAACGGTCACTTTTGAGAACGGCATTGTCGTTATCCCGTCGTATTTGGCCAAAGGCGTAGAGTTTGACGCCGTCATTCTCTATAACGCTTCAAGCCGTGTATATGGCAAGGAAAGCGAGCGCAAGCTGTTTTACACCGCTTGCACCCGCGCTATGCATGAACTACATCTCTATTACACGGATGAGCCAAGTCCGTTTTTATCCCGAGTTGTTGCCGAAAAAAAATAAGCCAGCGATCACCGGCCTTTTCGTACTTCAGGCCAGATATCGCTGACGGCGACTTGCAGTTCCCCGGCTATAAGCTCGGCAGTCAAACGGTTGGGCTTGGCAATATGGCCATTGCGCAGCTTGGATATCGTCTGAAGCGAGATGTGCGTAGCCGCAGATAGTTGGTTAGCGCTGAGATCTCGTTTGGCCATCCACATTTTCAACCGCTTGGCAGGCTCCGATACATGATTGATCACCGTTAAGGAATCCTCATGCAACGCATACTCGCTAGTAACCTCCAACATGATCAGGGCGTAGATGGCTTCGTCCTGATCGGTTACCGTTAATGGCCGGAAATCAAGATAAACGGGAATTTCCTGCTCTCCCGAAGTAATCAGAATGGTCTCCTGCGTAAAATGCTGACTGTTGTCGCAAGGTAAATGTTTTGTAATCAACAGCTCAATGGAGGCGTCTTTCAACTGCTCCTGCGTATATCCCGAAAGCCTGCAGAAGGCTTCATTGGTTTCGTGAACGGTTGTTGCTGTTCGCGATACTTTGACAAGCACCATAGGTTGATCTAGTATCTGGAATATGTGGTAGAATGCTGTCAATAAATGATCCTCCCTTAATGCCTAACATGCCAATTTACAAAAACGAGTATAAGCTGTATGTCTGCACTATACAATAGCTTTGCTGTATTTAACAGAATCGTCAAAATTAAAACCGTTTTGGTTTAATAAATTAAACTTGTCGGCAGGAAACGGTTCTATTATGCGGAAGATGCTATATCTATGACGAAATGATAGAATGATCAGCTAACAGCGAGCTTTATATGTCTATTATTTCTCAGGTAATATAAGAAAACGCAGGTTTGCTTCTAGGAGGGATATAACAGCATGAAAACATGCGGGATCGACAATTGCTCCAAACCCGTAAAAGCAAGAGACCTATGCTCCATGCACCATCAGAGATTGATGAGACATGGGGACCCGCACACGGTAATGCCCCGCAGAACGAAAAAAATGGTCGATTGCAGCTGGACCAACTGTACGAGTCAAGCCGTTTCGAAAGGGTTCTGTGTTAAACATTATTACATAAATCGAGTCTTGCAGAAAAATTGTTAGATTTATGTAAGATAATGTTACATGGTGCTTTGAAAATGGGGTGTATATTTTCATGAAAATATGTATAATGTAGGTAACTCCCCATTTTCCGGGAAATGAACCCTCAACGTTAACGGCACCATTCTAACCCAATGGAGGCGATTGTCGGAAATGATTCAAAAAACGGCACCGTACGGCCTGATGTTGAGCGATTTGTACTTGTTCAACAAGGGCTGCTCTTACCACAGTTACCGGTTCATGGGCGCTCATGTCATGGATTGGGAAGGTGAAGAAGGCGTCAGATTTGCAGTTTGGGCTCCCAACGCGAAGGAAGTTCGGCTTGTTGGCCAATTTAACAACTGGGATCGTACCGGTTTGTTGATGGAGCGCATCGGTTCTACCGGCGTCTGGGTGATCTTTGTGCCTGGACTTGGCGAAGGCGCTGTATACAAGTACGAGATTGCGACCTTTTCCGGTGAGCGATTGCTCAAAGCAGATCCTTACGCCAATCTCGCTGAAAGACGTCCTCAAACGGCTTCCGTTGTGTCTGATCTGCGCGGATTTTCATGGCGAGACCAGAAGTGGATGAACACGGCAAAGAACAAAACGGCTTACTCCAATCCGATGATCATGTACGAAGTGCATGCCGGATCCTGGCGGCTCAAAGGGAAAGAGGATTTCCTCACCTATGATGAGCTTGCCCAGCAGTTGGTTCCTTATGTCGCCGAGATGGGTTATACCCATATTGAGCTGATGCCGCTTAACGAACATCCTTTTGACCAATCCTGGGGTTATCAGATTACCGGTTATTATGCGCCTTCCAGCCGATATGGCGAGCCAAAGCAGCTGATGAATTTCATAGATTGCTGCCACGCTCACGGAATTGGCGTCATCCTGGACTGGGTCCCGGGACATTTCTGCAAGGATGATCATGGTCTAAGAAGTTTTGACGGAACTCCGATCTTTGAAGGAAATGACAAGAAGCTTGCCGAAAAGCCTTTATGGGGGACATTGGCCTTTGATTTCAAACGAAACGAAGTTATCAGCTTTCTAATCTCCAACGCCATCTATTGGATGGATATGTACCACTTCGACGGTCTTCGGATTGACGCCGTCGCCAGCATGATCAATCTCCACATGGATAAACCGCCGGAACTCTTCACCTGGAATGAGCATGGCGGCACAGACAATCTAGACGCTCTCCGCTTTATGAAACGGCTAAACGAAACCGTATTTCACTACTACCCAGACGCACTAATGATTGCAGAAGATTCTTCCGCTTGGCCTGCAGTTACCTCACCTACCTACTTAGGCGGGCTGGGTTTTAATTTCAAATGGAACATGGGTTGGATGAACGATGTATTGCGCTACATGTCGTATGATCCTGCCGACCGCACACACTACCACCACTTATTAACTTTCTCACTTTTGTATGCTTACACGGAAAATTTTGTATTGCCTTTCTCGCATGACGAAGTCGTACATGGCAAACGGTCCTTGCTTAACAAAATGCCTGGCTCCTACGAGGAGAAATTTGCCCAGCTCCGGCTGCTGTACGGTTACTGGATTGCGCATCCCGGCAAAAAGCTGCTGTTTATGGGCAGCGAATGGGGGCAGTTCGACGAATGGAAGGACCGCGACCCGCTTGACTGGATGTTGCTCGATTACCCTCTTCACGGCAAAATGAAGCATTATGTCAAAGCATTAAATCATGTCTATGCAAAGGAGCCTTCTCTCTGGGAAAGAGATCAGGACGCTACGGCATTCCAATGGATCGACGTGAATAATGCTGAACAGTCAATCATATCTTTCATTCGTTATGGCAAGCATGGCTTTACCGTCACGGTCGCCAACTTCTCCAGAAACGGGTATTCCCATTATCGATTAGGCGTGCCGCAGCCGGGCTGTTATCGCATGATTCTGGGCAGCAATGAAGGACAGTTCGGAGGTACCGATTCACGGTCAAAAAGGAAGTATAACAGCGAGAAATTGGGCTGGCACGGCTATAACCAGAGCATTTCCATCTATCTCCCCCCTCTATCCTTCCAGTTGTTCAGATTTGTGAGTGGGGACACACAATAAGAAGGGGTTGGTGTCATGGGTCGAAAAAAGGAAATGGTTGCAATGCTTCTGGCAGGAGGAGAAGGTAAGCGTCTGGGCGTTCTCACAAAGGATTTGGCGAAGCCGGCCGTATATTTTGGCGGAAAATACCGCATTATCGACTTTACGTTAAGCAATTGCGCACATTCCGGAATTGATACGGTAGGCGTACTGACGCAATACCAGCCGCTGGAATTGAATCGGTACCTGGGAATTGGAAGTCCGTGGGGGCTGGACCGCAAGGATGGCGGCATGGCTATTCTGCCTCCTTTTGTGAAGCAAAAGGGCGGCGTCTGGTATAAAGGCACGGCAAACGCGATCTATCAAAACATGGCTTTCATAGAACGGTATGACCCTAACTATGTTCTGGTCATCTCTGGTGACCATATCTATAAAATGGATTACGACTTGATGCTGCAGCATCACAAGAAGTCTGGCGCGGATATTACGATTGCAGGAATTGAAGTGCCATGGAAGGAAGCCAGCCGGTTTGGCGTCATGCATGTGGATGACGAGGATCGGATTACGGCTTTTGAAGAAAAACCAAAGTCGCCAACGAGCAATATCGCGTCGATGGGCGTATATATTTTCTCGTGGTCGGTTCTCCAGAAATATTTGATGTATGACGAAGCCAGCCGCAATTCCAGCAATGACTTCGGCAAAGACATTATCCCGGCTATGATGAGAGATGGCTTGCATTTGAGCGCTTATTCCTTCCGGGGTTATTGGAAAGATGTCGGCACGATCGAAAGCTTGTGGGAAGCGAATATGGACCTGCTAGACGACAAACCATCTCTTGATCTTGCGGATAAAGAATGGCGCATTTATTCCGTCAGTCCGAACAGGCCGGCTCAATATATGGCCTCCGGCGCGAGCGTAACCTCCTCGATGGTAACGGAAGGTTGCATCGTAGAAGGCGACGTCGAACGATCCGTGTTGTTTTTTGGCGTGACGACCGGCAAGAAGAGTATCGTTAGCGAATCTGTCATTATGCCGAATGTTCAAATCGGCAAAGGCGCCCGCATCTACAGGGCGATTATAGGCGAAGGTGCGGTAATCGAAGACGGTGTATGCATCGGCAGTCCGGACGATGATGCGATAACCGTTGTAGCCGTAGGCGAATTTGTATCCAATGAACCTTTACTACTGGAGGTGGAGCCGTCATGAAGCATCAAGTAATGGGCGTTATTAATCTAATTCACGAAACCGATGATTTGGAACGGCTGACACAAAATCGGTGTCTGGCTACCGTACCGTTTGGGGCGAGATACCGTCTCATTGATTTTATCCTCTCCAGTATGGTCAATTCGGGCATTAATAAAGTAGCCGTATTTGCGCATACGAAATTTCGTTCTCTAATGGACCACGTCGGATCAGGCGACCATTGGGACTTAAACAATCGCCAGAGCGGACTATTCCTGCTTCCTCCGGCAACGGATGATATTCAGGAAGTTAGCCGCGGCGATTTATATCATTTCTATCAGCACCGTGACTACTTTAACCGTTCCACCTTGGAATACGTTGTGATTGCGCGCAGCCACATGGTATGCAACATCGATTTCGAGCCGATTATCGAAGCCCACAAGGCACGCGAAGCCGATATTACGATTGTGTGCAAGAAACATGCCGATCTTATGGGCGGCAAAGCGCGCAAGGTGAAGATGAACGCGGACGGCCGCATTACGGCCATGCAAGACCATTATGGCAGAATGCACAGCGACGTCTCCTCCATGGAGATGTACATCATGCGGAAAGACCTGCTGATGGAACTCGTCGAGACTTCGCTGGCACAAGGGCAAGACCATTTGGTCCGTCACGCGATTTTCTCAAGAATCGATAAACTTCGGGTTTTTGGCTATATGCATGAAGGTTACTTGGCAGTTGTAAATACATTGTCCAGTTACTATCAAAGCAATATGAGTCTGCTCGAACCGGATGTATGGCGCGAAGTGTTCTTCCAGCCGGGCACCGTATTTACGAAAGGCAAAGATGAACCGCCCGCACGCTACCTGGGCACTTCGAAAGTATCCAATTCGCTTATTGCCAATGGTTGCCGGATCGAAGGCACGGTCGAGAACAGCATTTTGTTCCGCGGCGTGCACGTTCGCAAAGGGGCCGTTGTCCGCAATAGCATCATCATGCAAAATGGCGACATTGGCGAGAACAGCTTAATCCAGCACTGCATATTGGATAAGGATGTTCGAGTGCAATATGACCGCGATATTCGCGGTTCCGTGGAAAATCCGTTTCTTGCTGGCAAACGTAAAATTATATAAATATAGCAATTAAAACTTTGGATAGGGTATGAGGTGATCAGACGTGAATCTATTAATGGCGACTTCCGAGGCGAATCCACTGGCTAAGACAGGAGGTCTGGCTGACGTTGCTGGCGCATTGCCAAAAGCACTGAAACAGCGAGGTGCTGATGTTAGACTCGTAATGCCGAAGTATGAGGAAATTCCGGATCACTATATTCAACAGTTTGAGAGAATTGCGGAGTTTCAAGTCAGCTTCGGATGGCGAAACCAATATTGCGGTTTGTTCAAGGCGGAAATCAACGGCGTTATTTATTACTTGATCGACAATGAGTTTTATTTCAGGCGCAAAGGACTCTACGGTTACGGAGACGACGCCGAGCGCTTCGTATTTTATTGTGTTGCCGTTATGGAGGCCGTCCGGTATATGGACTTCCAGCCGGATGTTGTCCATTGCCATGACTGGCAGACGGGTCTTATTCCTTTCTTGCTCCGTACGCGTTACGCGAATGATCCGGCTTGGGATGGCGTCAAGTCGGTATTTACGATCCATAACTTAATGTATCAAGGTGTCTTCGGCATGGAGCAAATCAAGGATCTGCTTGGTGCCGGAGACGAGTTGTTCACGGATGACAAGCTGGAGTTTCATGGTGCCGCAAACTGCTTGAAGGCCGGTCTTGTTTATGCGGACAAACTGACAACAGTTAGCGAAACATATGCGCGCGAAATTCAAAGCTGGGAGTATGGCGAACAGTTGGACGGACTGCTGCGTGCACGCTCCGCTGATTTAACGGGTATCGTCAACGGTATTGATACCGAATTGTTTGATCCGATGAACGATGATGCCCTACATACGCCTTACCGTTCGTCTATTGGCCGCAAGCGGAAAAACAAGCTGAGTTTGCAAGCGGAGCTGGGTCTTCCCGAGTCGGAAGACATTCCGTTGCTTGGCATTGTCAGCCGGCTAGTGGAATCCAAGGGACTTGATCTGATCACTTGGAAGCTTGAACAGCTTATGCAGGAAGACGTTCAACTGGTCGTACTCGGAGCGGGAGATTGGCATTTCGAGAACGCGATGAACCAGCTGGTCGCCCGTTACCCGAAGAAAGCTGCCGTCTGGCTTGGTTATAATGACCGCCTTGCAAGAAGGATCTATGCAGGCTCTGATATTTTCCTAATGCCGTCCCGGTTTGAACCATGCGGACTAAGCCAACTGCTCGCGCTTCGTTACCGTTCTATACCCGTTGTCCGGGAAACTGGCGGTCTAAAGGATACGGTCCAATCCTATAATGAAGAGACCGGGGAAGGTAACGGCTTCAGCTTTACCCATTATAATGCGGACGATTATTGGTATACCCTGAACCGGGCGCTCAGCTTTTACCGTGACGAAACGGCATGGCGCCGCATTGTGGATAATGCCGGAAAGGAAGATTACAGTTGGAGCCGTTCGGCTAAAGCATATATGGCCTTGTACGATCAACTTCTTGCTTCTAGAAAGGGGACAGAAAGATGGCCCGTCACCTTGTAATCGGCAATGGCAAGCTGCTGCTCAATTTGGATCAACACTGTTTTATTCGGGATATTTATTTTCCGTATGTCGGACAGCTTAACCATGTTGGCGGACACTATTGCCGGTTCGGGATCTGGATCGGAGGCGCATTTTCCTGGTTGGACGAGAAGGAATGGACATTCGAACTGAATTATATCGACGATGCCCTTGTGACGAATATTATTGCCAAGCATGAGGGACTAGGCGTCGAGCTTCATATCAACGACGGTATTCACCAGCGCGAATGCATCTACATTAAGCGGGTTGTTGTACGCAACAAGAGGAACGATAGCCGGGAAGCAAGACTGTTCTTCCATCAGGACCTGATGATTGAAGGTTCTGAGGTAGGGGATACGGCGGCCTTTTATCCGGAAAATAACACGATGTTCCACTATAAACGCTCAAACTATTTTATGTTTAGCGGCTGTACGGATGAAGGCGGCATAATGCAGTATTCCACCGGGGTCAAAAGGTTTCATTCTGCCGAAGGAACCTGGCGCGACGCGGAAGATGGCGTGCTTATGGGCAACACGATTGCCCAAGGCTCCGTTGACAGTACGATTGGTCTGCGCACTACCGTGCCGGCTAACGGCGAGAAGACGATGTATTACTGGATGTCCGTTGGAAAAAATCTGGAGGA
The DNA here is from genome assembly GCF_030161375.1 of Paenibacillus glycanilyticus. Classification (GTDB taxonomy): domain Bacteria; phylum Bacillota; class Bacilli; order Paenibacillales; family Paenibacillaceae; genus Pristimantibacillus; species Pristimantibacillus glycanilyticus_B. Next base: position 205,429 of record NZ_BSSQ01000014.1, on the reverse strand, counting down.
GGTCAAGACGCTCCACAGGTATGTGAAGGATAACCATCCAGAGAAGCTGTTAAGCCGAATCGTGATTTACTGGAAGCATTGGCTGCAACGCGCCGAGACCGATCTGGGGGATTTGCCCAAAGAGGTTATCCGAATGTTCAAGAATAGCTTGCTGCTAGTCCGGACGCAGGTGGATGAGCGTGGTGCGATACTGGCGGCGAACGATACCGACATTTTGCAATATAATCGGGATCATTATAGCTATATGTGGCCGCGCGACGGAGCGCTTATTGCCGAAGCGATGTCTATGGCCGGTTATCAGAGCGTTATTGCTCCTTTTTTCCATTTCTGTGCGAATGCGCTCTCCCCGGAAGGATATCTGTACCATAAGTACAATCCGGATGGAACCGTGGGCTCCAGCTGGCATCCGTATATCGTGAAGGGGAGCCAGAGGATCCCGATTCAGGAGGATGAAACGGCGCTTGTCCTGTTCGCCTTATGGCAGGATTACTCGCGCAATCAGGTCATTGAGCTGCCTCAATCGCTCTATAGCAATCTGATTCGCAAAGCCGCTTCATTCCTAAGCGAATATATCGACCCTGAGCTGTCTCTTCCGAAGCCAAGCTACGATCTTTGGGAGGAGCGTTACGGTATCTGGACGTATACGGCGTCTTCCGTATATGCCGGTCTAATGGCGGGAGCTTTCTTTACGGAGCTGTTTGGCGATTACGAGCGGAGCGATCATTACCGCAACATGGCGCATACGATCAAAACCGGGATTCTAACCCATCTATGGGATGAAGAGACCGGCCGTTTCGCACGCGGGCTTGTTCAACGGGATAACCGCTGGGTGAAGGACATGACGCTGGAGAGCAGTTTGTTTGGATTGTGGGAGTTTGGCGTATTATCCGTTCATGACGAACGCGTCGTCAAAACGATGCATGCCATTAAGGACGGTCTGCGCGTCCGGACGAATATCGGCGGAATCGCCAGATATACGAACGATTATTATTTCCAGCAGACTGGCGAGATAGATCAAGTGCCGGGAAATCCATGGATCATCTGTACGTTATGGGTGGCCAACTACGAGATTGAAGCTGCGCAATCGCTGGCTGATCTTGATGGGCCTCGCCAAACCTTGGAGTGGGTCGTCGAGCACGCGTTGTCGAGCGGACTTCTTCCGGAGCAGCTTAATCCATACGATGGAACGCCATTATCCGTTGCTCCATTGACCTGGTCCCATGCGACCTTCGTGCAAAGCGTTAGCAAATATGCAGCCAAGTATAAAGCACTTATAGGCACTTAATCTGTCATAACAAGAACACGTTTTTTATGAAAAAAGCACTGCAGTTCACCCTTGCAGTGCTTTTTTTGCTCTTTACTTCAAAGCTTTGAAGCGTTCGCTTTTGCTCAGGCATTCCTACCTCTGAAATCTTAATTCAAGGAATCCCTGAGCAATGACGATCGGAAGAACATTAATTGCGCAGGTTGCCGTTTAACCTAAATAACAACGGGGGTGTCCCATCGTCATTTACATGACTTATGGGACACCCCCGTTTGTTGTGGCGTAAATGCCATATAAGAACGCGAGTACAAAGGCTCCCGTTCAAGACGTACTTGCAGCTGAATCGCTTAGAACCAGCTGCAAGTACGGAGAATAATGACAAGCAATACGAACAAAACAAGAATATAGGCAGCGCTATTGTTCCAGACTCCTTGAACCGGTGCGTAGCCCGTATTGGCACCTGCTACAGGGTATCCCATTGTTCATTCCTCCTGAGTCGTTGTTGTGATTCGATTCGGAATCACAAGACCAATATATGAGAGGAGTTTGCGGAGAAACTGGACATTTGTACCTGTGCAAATGGTTTTGATGAAATCGCCTAGGTGAGCTTAACGAGATGTGCTTCGTATTGTCTGATGTGCTTGATCCGGGATTCGGCGGTCGTTCTCATCGCATTTCCGGCAAGAAGGCTCGATGTGGAGCCTACTGCCGTTACATAGATGCAGCCAACATTTATGCGAGGGCAATGGTTAAATCTTCGAATACTAACGTCCTCGCCACTGTCTGCAACCGGGTCTACGAGACTTGGCAAAGGTCGGTTGAAGATGGGGTAGGATTCGAAATAAACGCTGCCAGCTTTCGTGTGGTCGATCGCGCGTTGAACGGCGAGAGCATTCAGTCTTGGCGTCGCTTCGGCTCGGTCTCCGAATTGAACGATGGCACCTAGCGATACGTCTACAACCGATACGAGACCAATTTGGGCAACGCGGATAGGATAATTCTGTTCCAGCAATGCAAGGGCCTCCTAACCGGCCATCGGAGATTCGCCAACCGCATCTTCTTCTCCTTCGGGAGTGGGAAGCGGGGCGATTGGGCCGGCAATGACAGATTCGGGCGGCGTATCAAACATGGAGTAAAGGGTGACATAATCGGAATCGCCGATTTGGAACATGGAGGCTGCCGACACCCCCAAAATTTCAATTGCACCCACGGTTAAACCGCAATTATGAACGGTGAAATTCACCATCGTGAGCATCTCCCGTCAGCTGTTGCTGCCATTTTTTAATTGCAGGACGTATCTTTGCATGGCTGCGTCGGCATCTCTAATCGTTTTGGATAAAATCATTTCTTTCCTCTGCTGCTCGGTCTGCGTCTCTCCGCTATCGGATTCCTGCTCTTCTGATTTCAGTTCCATATAGAAATGAATGCGGGAGGGCAACTGCTTCCGGATATCTTCCAGAACCATGCGTCGGTGGTAGGGATCAAGATCTACGCCGTATTCCGTCTCCAGGGCGATTAGCTTTTGCACGCCCTCAAGCGTCAAATAACGATCTGCTTTTGCCCGCACATCCGCATAAGGCTCGGACGGTGGCGTTAAGCCGGAGGCAGCGGCGGGATATACATTTGGTTTTTGCGGGGGAACGGACAACTGCTCGATATCCCCGTCTCCGTTAGGCATGCCGGGCGGCGTCATTCCGATATTTAATGTTCCTTCAAGCTTTTCGACTTTTAATTGGTCAAAATGATATTCCAGCTTCTCGATATGATAAGTAGGCTTGTTCTCCAGCTGCTTCAGCTGCTCGCTAAGAACAGCAAGCTGCTGCTCCAAGGAGTAGATTAACGTCTGCTGCAACTTCATCTTTGACTGAAGCTCAAGCGACCAAGCTTGCCATGGAGACAGCCCGTTGCCGGGCGGCTGCTGCTGCATGTTGACAGCCTCCTCTCTTTATGCGGGATCCGGAAGGGGGACTAGGGAGAGCGGGCTTTCTTCGCCAAGCTGCGGAGCAGGTCCCGTAAACCCTCCCGAATTGTACATTTGAGATAATGAACGGATCGATCCTGCGCTTCCGACCTGCAGGACCGAGCTATTGGAGACGCTGTTTACTCTAAGCTGCTGAATCGTAATCGTCTGATAGATCGTCCAATTCATATCCTACACCACGGTTTCCAGGTTGTTCTGAGAATTGTCTTGCACGTCCGGATCTAGCGTGTTGGTAGCGCTGACCGCGTTGTTCGAGTTGGCCAGGCTTCCCGTCAGGAACGAGCCGGAGCCTGCATAGGTTTTCGTCTGGCTGGACGGCGACACTTGGACGGTGTCTCCGAATTGAATAACGGCGCTTGAACCAACGCTAACTACTTTTACAAATCCAACAATAGAAGGCATCGTACTCACCCTTTTCCCTTTAAGCGTCTTGTATATTATCGTATGCGGCATTCGCCCAGAGGTTCCGCGGCCGGTGTGGATAGATGCCTATCATCCCCTGCAAGTAGCCGCCTAGCTTAAGCCAGCATATGTTGGAGAGAACGGCTGGAGGTGAACGGGAACGTGGATAACAAATGGGATGAACTCGAGAGATGGCTGGATGGCCAGCGTCTTCCGAAAGGCTTTGATGTCATGAAGGAGCCGGATTGGGTTGAGAAATTCGTCCGGAAAATGATGACCAAGTCGCTGCCGGCGGCAGCCAATTCCATACTGGATCAGGCGGAAGCAAACGAAGGGATTTCTTTTTTTGAAACCCATAATAACTTGCTTGTGAAGTTCCACCTTCCGCGTGAAACAAGCCGGGAAGATCTTCGCTTATACGTACGGGATGACCGGCTGCGGATCGAAGGACTTCCGAACAACCAGAAGGAAACCATCAAATTGCCAAAGCTTGTTAGGCCGACCATATGCCAGGCGGTTGTGAAAAATTATATTTTACAAGTGAAGCTTCGCAAAAGGCCGCGAGCCGGTACTTATTATGAAGCGGATATCCGATGGTTGAAAGGCCGCTAATTCAGGGCCTTGCCTGTCGGAATTTGTCATCAATTTTACCGATTGCGGTTGGCGAATGGATGGACAATCCCTTATAATGCTAATAGTATGTTCTTGCATTAATACATAGGGGAGTGTATGCAGTGACTTTAGTCGATGTCAGTGACATCTCAGCTTCATTATTCATTATTGGAGTCGTCTTTTTATTGCTTATCTTCGGGCTGCTTAGTCTTGGCATCCTGCGTATGTTCCAGCAGCGTTTCCGTTATGGATGGATTTGTTTTGTCGGGGCGATCGTCAGCTTTGTCGTTTTGATGATTATTTTGAACAAATGGTATTTATAGCGGGTAGATTGGAAGAGAAGCAGGGGGTATGCCCGGTATGATGTGGACGGCAATCTGGTTTGTCATTAATATGTTTTTTGTCGCTTCGGTAATCACGTTATTATTCATGCACCGGTTCGTGACGGAAGCCGCGCAGAATCCGGCAGGCGGAGAGCGGCTGGCAACGGCGAAAAAAAGGCGTAAAGCGGTTTCCGTTATAAGTGTTCTGTTATTTCTGGCTATGTGCGCAAGTTTTTTGATCAACATGCGGCTCAACGGTTAATCCTTGCCCGAAAGACTCTCATTGACGAGAGTCTTTTTTTTCGGCATTATGAATAGAAAGACACTTTATTGTCGGAGGTTCTTTCATTGCATACAATTGAAGAAATAATACAAAGAATGGCCGGACAAGGTCTTCGCATCACGGATCAGCGCAAATCGCTGGCCAAATTATTCGCGGAGACGCCGGGTTACTTGGCACCTAAGGAAGTTTATGAATATATGGGCAAATCCTATACGGGTCTTAGCTTTGATACGGTATACCGCAATTTGCGGGTGATGGAGGAGCTGAACGTCATCGAGCAAGTCATATTTGAAGATGGCGTAAAGTTTAAATTGCATTGCAGGGAAAACGAGCATCATCATCACATGATCTGTCTGCAATGCGGCCATACGTATCCGATTACGTTTTGTCCGATGGAGCAGACGGCCGTTCCGGATGATTTCCGAGTGGTGAAGCATAAATTCGAAGTGTTCGGCTACTGTAAGGACTGCATTCAAGAAGAGTCGGCCACCGGAGCAAACTGATGGCCCAAAGCCGCACAGCTGTCCGAGTATTGAAGGCACCGGTCGTTTTTTACCGCAAGGTCATCTCGCCGCTGACACCGCCAACCTGCCGTTATTATCCGACTTGCTCGGCTTATGCGCTTGAAGCGTTGGAGAAACACGGGGCGCTGAAAGGCTCCTGGCTGGCAGCCAAACGAATTGCACGCTGTCATCCGTTTCATCCGGGAGGCTACGATCCTGTTCCGCCAGTGGATGGCGACAAGAGCGGAGAAGGTACGGCTGCTCCTTGACAACGTAGCTCCCAATTGGTTATATTTTGTCATATAAGCATATATTCGATGAACGGATAAGTACGATGAAGATGCCATAACAGAGAGCCGGGCAAAGCGCTGGAAGCCGGTATGGATAAACATCGGAAGATGGTCCCGGAGAATCCGTTTCCGAGCCTCCTTGATGAGGTAAGGAGATGGCGCGAAGCTGGCGTTAACAGCTCAGCCGCCCCGCAAGGCGGCACACGAAGCTGCTGTGCTTCTTCACCAGAAGGGTGAGCGCAGCGGGAATTTGGGTGGTACCGCGTGAGTGATCGTAACTCTCGTCCCATGTTGGACGGGAGTTTTTTGCGTTCAAAAATGATGAAATTTGAAGTTGGAGGAATGGACAATGGGTAACGATAACAAAACCTTTTATATTACGACCCCGATTTATTATCCGAGCGACAAGCTCCATATCGGTCATGCGTATACGACGGTGGCCGGGGACGCAATGGCGCGTTACAAGCGGCTTCGCGGTTATGACGTATGGTATTTGACCGGTACAGACGAGCATGGCCAGAAGATTGAACGCAACGCCAAGGACAAAAATAAAACCCCTCAACAATTTGTCGACGATATTGTTGTTGGCATCAAAGAGCTGTGGTCGAAGCTGGAAATCTCGAACAATGATTTCATTCGTACGACAGAACCGCGCCATAAAGAAGCGGTGGAGAAAATTTTTGCCCAATTGCTGAAGCAGGACGATATCTATAAAGGGGAATACGAAGGCTGGTATTGCACGCCATGCGAATCGTTCTTCCTCGAGCGCCAGCTGGTCAACGGCAACTGCCCGGATTGCGGACGCCCGGTTGAGCTGGTGAAGGAAGAGAGCTATTTCTTCCGGATGAGCAAATACGCAGACCGTCTGCTTAAGCATTATGAGGACAATCCGGAGTTCATTCAACCGGAATCGCGCAAGAATGAAATGATCAACAACTTTATTAAGCCAGGTCTAGAGGACCTCGCGGTATCGCGTACAACGTTTGACTGGGGAGTAAAAGTTCCAGGCGATCCGAAACACGTGATTTATGTATGGATTGATGCGTTGTCCAACTATATTACAGCATTGGGCTACGGGGCTGAGGGCAATAACAGCGATCTGTACGATCGCTTCTGGCCGGCCGATGTTCATCTTGTCGGCAAAGAAATCGTCCGCTTCCATACGATCTATTGGCCAATCATGTTAATGGCGCTGGGACTGCCGCTGCCGAAGAAAGTATTTGCACACGGCTGGCTTTTGATGAAGGATGGCAAAATGTCGAAATCGAAAGGGAATGTCGTAGATCCGGTAACATTGATCGACCGTTACGGTCTGGATGCCGTTCGTTATTATCTGCTCCGGGAAGTACCTTTTGGATCTGACGGAACTTTCACGCCGGAGAACTTTGTTGACCGGATCAACTTTGATCTGGCCAATGACCTCGGCAATCTGCTGAACCGTACGGTGGCGATGATTGATAAATATTTCGGCGGCGAAATCCCGGCTTACGGCGGTAATGTGACGGCATTTGACGAGTCGCTGCAAGTGCTTGCGGCAGATACGGTTCGACAAGTGGAAGCGTCTATGGAAACGATGGAGTTCTCGGTTGCTCTCGCTGCAATCTGGCAATTCGTTAGCCGTACGAATAAATATATTGACGAGACTTCGCCTTGGGCGCTTGCCAAGGATGAAGCGAAGCAAAGTGAATTAGCTTCCGTTATGTACCACCTTGCGGAATCGCTGCGGATGATTTCGATTCTTCTTCAACCGTTCCTGACGCATGCTCCGCGGGAGCTGTGGCGCCAGCTAGGTTTGGAAGAAGGCGAACTGACCACTTGGGAAAGCACGAATCGCTTTGGCCAGCTGCCAGGCGGCACGCGCGTCAGCAAAGGCGCACCTGTCTTCCCGCGGCTTGATGCGGCGGAAGAGGTAGCTTATATTGCCGGTGCTATGGGCGGCGGAGCTGCCGCTAAGGCGGAAGCTGCTGCACCTGCGGAGCAAACGGCACCAGCGTCTGCTCCTGCGGTCGAAACGAAGGAAGAAATCGGCATTGAGGATTTCGGCAAAGTTGAGCTTCGCGTTGCGCAGGTTATTGCTGCCGAGCCGGTTGCGAAAGCCGATAAGCTGCTTAAGCTCCAGTTGGACCTTGGTTATGAGCAACGCCAAGTCGTGTCGGGCATTGCGAAGTTTTACACGCCGGAGCAAATGGTTGGCCGCAAAGTCATTTGCGTAACTAACCTGAAGCCGGTGAAGCTTCGCGGCGAATTGTCGCAAGGCATGATTCTGGCGGCATCGCACGGTGATCAATTAACATTGGCGACGGTACCTGAAGATATGCCTAACGGCGCAATCGTGAAGTAAATAACCACACAAGAGAACCGCCCGGATCCTTAAATCCGCGGCGGTTCTCTTGTGTATCCACGTATGCCGGGGTACAAGCGTGTGAATAGTAGATAATAGTTTTTTGTTGACAGGGTCAGAACCCGCTCGTATAATCTAAAACGTAATAGTAACGATTACTAAGAAGAGGTTGATTGGAGATTATACGAATGCGATATACTAGAAATTTAAGCTTGCTGGTGATAGCGGTGACCGTCTTGCTGGCAGCTTGCGGGAATAACTCGGGCAAAACGCTTGTGGAGGGCAAGACGAATGTCGTAACTAGCTTTTATCCGCTCTATTATTTGGCTTCAGAAATCGGAGGCGACAACGTCAATGTCGTCAATCTGATCCCGGCCGGGGTGGAGCCGCATGACTGGACGCCAAAAAGCCAAGATTTAACGATAGCTTCAAAAGCGCAGCTTTTTCTATATAACGGTGCCGGTCTTGAAGGTTGGACCGACGATTTTTTGAAAGGTTTGCCTAAAAATAACGGTTTGATCGCAGCTGAAATGAGCGCGGGAATTAACCTGATTCACGGTAATCCCGAGGATGAGGAAGAACACTCGGATGAAGAACATAATCATGACCACGATCTTGACGTAGATCCGCATACTTGGGTCAGTCCAAAGTCTGCCATTATTATGGCCGGCAATGTGAAAGACAGCTTGGTTCAGGCCGATGCGGCGCATAAGGATGAGTTTGAAGCCAATTATAACGAGCTGGTTGCCAAACTTGAGGCATTGGACCAAGAGTTCGAAGCCAAAATTTCGGCAGCGCCCCATAAATCGATTGTTGTATCCCACCAGGCATTTGGTTATCTGGCGAGAGATTATGGTCTGAAGCAAATTGCCATTACGGGCCTTTCGCCGGATGCGGAACCGCGTGCTCAAGATTTGCTTAAAGTTGCGAAGTTTGTGAAATCCGAAGGCATTAAATATATATACTTTGAAGAGCTGGTCTCTCCGGATTTGGCTAAAACGATTGCGAGCGAGACAAAGACAAAGCTGCTCGTTCTTAATCCGATCGAAGGTCTGACGCCAAAGCAGGAAAAAGCAGGCGAAGATTACGTTAGCCTGATGAAGCAAAATCTGCAAAACTTATTAACCGGATTACAGGCATAACCAGAATCAATATGCAAAAGAGATGAGGGCAACGATGCAAAATAACAGTTGTCACCAAGATATTATTACCCTTGAGAACGTTTCTTTCTCGTATCAGAATCAAGCGGTTCACTCAGGGCTTAATTTCTCGGTGAAAGAGAGAGACTTTATTGGACTTATCGGTTCCAACGGAGCGGGCAAAACAACCTTGCTGCGCATGATTGTGGGGCTGCTTAAACCGGATAGCGGTACGATTCGTTTGTTCGGCCAGCCCGTTTCCCAATTCAAGGACTGGGACCGGATCGGTTACGTGCCGCAAAAAAATTCCTTTAACCCTTTATTCCCGGCAACCGTCCGGGAAGTCGTCTTATCCGGCTTATATACCCGGAATAAATTGTTCCGCAAAATTACGAAAGCGGATCAGAAGAAATGCGACGATGCGCTGCATGCGATGAACATCGAGGATTTGGCTATGAAGCGGATCGGCCAATTGTCCGGCGGACAACAACAGCGCGTGTTTCTCGCCAGGGCATTAATTAATAATCCATCGCTTCTCATTCTGGATGAACCGACGGTTGGGATTGATTCCGAGACGCAAGAAGGTTTCTTCCATATGATCAAGCATATGCATCAGCATCATAATATTACGTTTCTAATGGTATCTCACGATATGGAGATGATCCGTTCTTATCTCGGACAACAGCCAGCCATCGAAAGCGGCAAGTTAAAATTTTATAAGAAACACTCCCATGAGCTTCAGGATTGCGTGGAGAATGATTTAACCCATAGCTTGCGGGAACTTCGTCATCAAATGGAAAGTAAAAGAGAGGTCGTTACGGTTGGAGATATTAGCTAGCGAGTTTTTTCAGCGCGCGTTGATTGGCGGCGTATTGATCGGGATCACTGCGCCGCTTATCGGTATTTTTCTGGTGCTGCGCCGTTTATCGATGATTGGGGATACGTTGTCCCATGTATCCATTGCGGGGGTAGCATTAGGATTTCTGATCGGCGTATATCCGGTCGCGGTAGGACTGTTGTTTGCGATAATCGCATCGTTCTTTATCGAGAAGTTGCGGAAGACGTACAAAACGTACGCTGAGCTGTCTATTGCCATCATTATGTCGGGCGGCGTTGCGCTGGCTTCGATTATGTTTACGATGGGCAGAGGTTACAACGTAAATGTGAACGGCTATTTATTCGGTAGTATTCTTACCCTCGATAACGTGGATTTGATTACGATTGCGGTCGTAACCATCGTCGTGCTCGTAGCCATCATCTCTCAACAGAAAGAGCTGTTCCTGCTCACGTTTGACGAGGATGCGGCGGCTGTAAGCGGCTTGCCCGTTCGGTTCTATAATGTTATGATTAGCGTGCTTACTGCACTTGTGATTAGCGCGTCTATTAAAATCGTAGGAGCATTGCTTGTCTCGGCATTGCTGACGATACCCGCAGCCTGCAGCCTGATAATAGCCCGCAGCTTCCGTCAGAGCGTCATTACCGTTGTCGTGATCGGCGAGCTTGCTGTCGTCCTTGGGTTGATGCTTGCAGGGGTGTGGAACCTTGCTCCGGGCGGTACAATCGTTTTATTATTGATTGCGATTATGCTTGTTCTTATGCTGCTTAAACGTGGTATGAAGATGGGTAGTTAAACTTCGAACTTCGACCGGGGTGTTTAGTTTTGGATAACATTAACGTATGGCTGGCGTTCGGCGCCGGCTTTGCTTCATTTATCTCGCCTTGCTGCCTGCCTTTATATCCTTCATATTTATCTTACATAACCGGCATTTCCGTTAGTGATTTGAAGAATAATAACCACACGTCCCAGATGAGAGTGAGGACAATGTCCCACACCTTGTTTTTCATATTGGGATTTTGTACGGTCTATTACACGCTTGGATACGGTTCCAATGTATTTGCGGAGTTTTTCAGCCAATACGAGGATCTTATCCGCAAATTGTCCGCGATATTGATTGTATTGATGGGTTTGTTTCTTGCCGGAATCTTTCAGCCGCAGGCACTGATGAAGGAGCGTCGGTTCCATTTTGATCCGACCAAAAAAACAGGCTATCTCGGCTCCTTTATTTTTGGAGTTGGCTTCTCCGCAGGATGGACGCCATGTATTGGACCTGCATTAACCGCGATTTTAGCTTTGGCGGCGTCTAAGCCGGGAACCTGGTTCCAGCTTACGACTTCGTATGCCCTTGGTTTTGCGATTCCGTTTTTCCTGTTGGCCTTTTTCCTCGGTTCGGCCCGTTGGCTGCTGAGATATTCGTCGATCGTCATGCGGATTGGCGGGGGCGTTATGGTACTGATGGGGATTTTGCTATTTACCGATCAAATGACGAAAATTACCATTTGGTTGAACCAAGTGACGCCTGCTTTTATGAAGTTTTAATGGAGAAACGCGGTCAAATCGGCTTGCAGTGGCATTAAAAATCGTTGTATGATACTAAGAGTAACGCCAGAGACAAGGTGTAGAATGCAAGGTTAGGGGGTTCTTCTTAAATTGCCGACTCCGAGCATGGAAGACTATTTGGAACGTATTTATAAACTTATTGACGAAAAGGGCTATGCGCGCGTTTCGGATATAGCTGAAGGGCTTGAGGTGCATCCTTCATCTGTCACAAAGATGATTCAAAAGCTGGACAAAGATAATTATCTGATCTATGAGAAGTACCGGGGACTTGTTCTGACAAGCAAAGGGAAAAAGATGGGCAAACGGCTCGTTGACCGCCATCATCTGCTTGAATCTTTCCTGACGATTATCGGCGTGCAGGAAGAGAACATCTACCGCGACGTGGAAGGTATTGAGCATCATTTAAGCTGGGATTCGATCACATGCATCGAGACATTGGTCGAATACTTTAACCGTGAGCCCGCTCGTTTGGACGAGCTTAGAGGGATCCGGACTGAATTAGAAACGGAATGAAAAGCTCGCCGCTTGCGGCGGGCTTTTTTAGTTGTCTTGCTGTTTGGCCGGAGGGGCTGCTTGGGGCACGGGGTACCTCCTTCGGCCGCGGTTGCCTTTCTTTTGCCTCGAATGGAGTTGTTGAGGTGGCAAAAGAAAGACAAAGGCGGACGCTCCGCTCCTCAGGAGGTACCCCGTGCCCCGGCGCCGTCTTCTCTGGCTGTGGCAAGACAACTCCAAAAACCCGCCGCGAGACCGGCGGGCTTTTGGAGGGAGGGCCGCTCGGGCTGAGCCGAATCGTGGGCTAGGAGCATGGGGATCTTGGCTTTTGGCCACTGTTGTCCGGGGATTGCTTGAATAAGCTGCTGCATAGGTTGCAATCCCCGGACAAAGGCGGACGCTCCGCTCCTGCAGGAGATCTCCATGCTCCGGCGCCTCATCGGCTGCCGCTCAAATCGAAACCCCGAAACCCCGAAACCCCGAAACCCCGAAACCCCGAAACCCCGAAACCCGCGGCTAAACCTGCGGGCTCATTATCAAAGACCTAGAACATCCCAGATCATCTCCCTGATCTCTGGTACTCTCTTTTCTTCGAACGAAGGATGGGACTTGAACCACCGAACATTAAGCGGTGACGGATGGGGGAGTACAATGGCCGGTTTGCCATTAAACTGCGAGTCTCGAAAGACCAAATCTTCAAAACTCTCTTTCGGGAACAAATATTTTGCTGCGCGAGCGCCAATGATGATATAGAGATCGTTGTCCACCATTACTATTTCTTTGGCCAGCCATTTATTCGCACAGGCGAGTGGAGGAGGATTGTCCCCGCCTTTGGGATGTTTGCCCGGGAAGCAATGGGCTAATCCCGTCATATAGAAATTATTTTCATCGTAGAAAATATCGTCTGTGATCTCATACCATTGGTATTTTAATTTAGCTCCAGAAGGGTCGTTAAACGGCAAGCCGCTCTCATGCACCTTCTTGGACGGCGCTTGACCGATTTGCATAATTTTGGAGTTGGCCGTCCCGCGAAAGATAGGATGGGGAGTGAATCCGAATTTCTGCCTGCAATCTTGACACAAACTTATTTGTTCTTTTAGTTCATGAAAACTCATGCCTTAGTCTCCGATGTCTTTATTTTCTTCTAGTTTAAACGACTTTGCTTATTTCGGATACTGTTGCATGTAGACAATTCTACCTGGCATATATTCTTCTGATGGAAGCGATATGAGCACTGCTTCCGTTGTCCGGAGGATGCGGAAGTGAAAATTAATGCGGTGTTCGAAGGTGGAGGAGTAAAGGGCATATCGCTGGCTGGCGCGGTGAGAGCGGCGGAAATGCAGGGCATTAAATTTGAACAGGTGGCTGGTACGTCGAGCGGCGCTATTATTGCGACATTGCTGGCTGCCAATTACAGCGGTCTGGAGATTAAACGAATTGTAGAAAACACGCCATTTACGTCGTTTCTGAAACGTTCGTTCATATTCAATATGAAAGTCATTAGTCCTGCGTTGCGTTTGCTCGTCAAGAAAGGGCTTTACAGCGGCGAAGCGTTCGAATATTGGGTTTCAAGCCTGCTTGAGGCGAAGGGGATCAGAACGTTTGGGGATTTGCCGGACTGCAAGCTCCGTATCGTCGCTTCGGATATTACAAATGGAAGACTGCTTGTTTTGCCGGAGGATATCAAGATTTACGGCATGGATCCAAAAAAGTTTAGTATTGCCAGAGCGGTAAGGATGAGCGCAAGCATTCCGTATTTTTTCGATCCGGTAATTGTCCGTTATTCCAAGCTGCTGTCTTCTACGAATACGGCAACGGAAAAGCCAAAGCTGCAGCAAGCTTATATTGTTGACGGAGGGCTCTTGAGCAATTTTCCGCTATGGTTATTTGACCGGGAGCAGGCCGGCAGGGAAAATCCGGTTCCGACGGTCGGCTTCCAAATGGTCGGTAAAAACAACAACGAACCGCATGAAATACGCGGTCCGTTGTCTATGCTTGAAGCGATATTCGAGACGATGATGCAGGCTCATGATGAGCGGTACATTAAGAAGTATGCCCGTGACCGGACGGTCAAAATTCCAACCTTAGGCGTTCGGACAACACAGTTTCATTTGCCGGAAGGGATGGTGGAGCTGCTGTTTCAATCCGGCTTTCGGGCAGCGAATCAATTTTTCGAAGGATTTCGCCATTAATGGTATTTCGGCAGATCATCATCATCTTTGCCGCCATCAATAACCCGGAACGGTGCCCGGCGGGATTTCGGCTTCTGCCGGGGAGTCGTTTTTGTTTGTTTTACATAAGGCTGCTGCCTGACCCGCACGCGGGTACCCCAAGTGTTAGGCGGATATTTATACAACAGGAATATGGCGCCTAGAACGATGATAGGGATTAGAAACGAAGTAAGGTGCTGTCCGATTCCGTATAAAATCCCGATGGCCAAAAGGGTCAGCACGATGATAGACGATGCGTTCCATCTCCGCGGCATAATATCACCTGTCCTTTATGTTGAATGGATTAAGCTTTTACGCTAATTTCTTTGTCGAGCTCGCGCATCCGGTTGAAGGATGCGATCGATACGGCTACTTGATCATCCTTAGGTTCTTTGGTTGTAAGCAGTTGAAGCCACAATCCAGGGTAGCCCAGGTAGCGCAATACGGGAACATCACGCAATGCGTTTGTCCAGCGGAGCACTTCGTAAGAGATCCCGAGCGTTACGGGAAGAAGCAGAATGCGGATGTAGACACGCTCCCAAATCGTATCCCAGTCAAAGATCGGAAGGGAATAAATGATAACCCCCACGATAACCGTAAAAATGATAAAGCTGCTGCCGCAGCGGTAATGCAGCCTGCTGTACTTTTGCACATTGCCGACGGTTAATTCTTCGCCTGCTTCATATGCGCTGATTACTTTGTGTTCCGCGCCATGATATTGGAAAAGCCGTTTAATAAGCGGCGTCAATGACATGAGATACAAATAAACAAGCAGTATGATCAGTTTAATAAGTCCTTCTAATAGGTTATGACCAACTTTGTTCTCGAATACATTCTGAAACAGCAAACTTTCAAGAGCTGCCGGGGCAGCGGTGAGAAGAAGCTTGCCGAATATGAACGAGATAACGCCTGCAGCCGCAACGCCAACAATCATGCCAAGGCTCCAGCCGGACTTCTCTTTTTTCTGGGCGGCTGCTTTTTCCTCTTCGGACATGTCCGAAGTCTCGTCCTCCGCATAAGCCTCCATGGAGAAGTTCAAATGTTGAGAGCCCTTGGCGCTGGAATCGATGATTCCAACAACGCCTCTCACAAGAGGGATTCTCTTAAGCGATTGAACCCATCGCTTCGTCGTGCGCGGCACCTCGTAAAATACAATTTCATCGTTTTTCCGGCGTACAGCGGTTACATTCACATGCTTGCCGGCAAACATAACGCCTTCGATTACAGCTTGTCCGCCGTAAATGCTTGTAGGGTTCTGAGACAAGAGCTTGTCACCTTCCTTAATAGTATCGTCCCGATCAGGTGACGAAAGGTATAAATCTATTGTACTTGATCAGTTGTAGATTTGCCACAGCCATCATCTTGGTTATCCGCGGAGCTAACGTTGCATACTAGGAGTAGGTTCCAAACGGATCATGAATGGAGGCATAACAATGGCAGCATCTCAGGCAAAAGAAGGTCAAACCAAACCAAACAGCAGGCAATATAAAGGGGAACATCATACCAATCCATGGTTATTTAGCAGCGTGATTGGCTTTTTTGCGGGCATGATCTGGGGGATCGTCCGCTGGCTGTTTTTTGAAATGAAGTTTACGCTCGAGCTTCCCGGGTTTATTGTCGATCCTTTTTTCAAATCTTCTTTTTTGAAAACGGGCTGGGGATACGTGGTCGGAATTGCTTTTTACGTCGTTTTTTCTATTCTTGCGGCAATGCTGTATAAAGTGCTGCTCGGGAAATTAAGAGGACCATGGCCAGGTATATTGTATGGCCTCGGGTGGTGGCTGATCTTGTTCGTATTGCTCGGTCCTATTACCGGAATGTCCCGCCAGATTACGGTTGCTGGCTGGAACACGCTGTTTTCCGAACTGTGCATTTTCCTCTTATGGGGACTATTTATCGGGTATTCCATCGCCTTCGAATTTACGGACGAAGCGTCGCGGGAGCCGATTGGCGCACATTAAAGCAGTTGCGACTTCTCAAGAAGCGGTTAGTTGTGGTAAAATGGCTAATGATCTTTGGCTAGGTGCAAGATTTCCGCTGATTGGGAGGTGCGAAATTGCTTAGAATTGTTGTTTTGAACGGGCCTAACTTAAATATGCTTGGCGTACGTGAGCCAGGCGTGTACGGCACAGAAACATTGGCTCAGATCGAAGCGAAATTGCAAGAGCAAGCCTTGCAGCTCGGCGTGGAGTTGGAGTTTTTCCAATCCAATCACGAGGGCGCTTTAATAGACCGGATACATAGTTCATTCGGGCAAGCGGATGGCATACTCATTAATCCGGGTGCGTTAACGCATTACAGCTATGCGCTGAGAGATGCGTTAAGCACGGTAGCTCTTCCGGTTGTAGAGGTGCATCTGTCCAATATACATAAACGCGAATCATTCCGTCATGTATCGGTCATTGCTCCGGTGGCGATTGGTCAAATCGCCGGCTTTGGCGGTCAAAGCTATGAGCTTGGACTTGCAGCGCTTGTTGCAAAGCTTCAAAATGGTGTTGCGTGAAAGGGGAGCATAACATGTCACTCGAGAGAGTAAATCGGCTGAGAGAAGTAATGGCCGAACAAGGCCTCGAAGCGATCATTATCGGGAGCGAGCATAACCGGCGGTATCTTAGCGGGTTTACGGGATCATCCGGAACGGTAGTGATCACGCCGCAAGACCAGGTTTTGTTTACGGATTTCCGTTATATGACGCAGGCACCGCAGCAGGCGGCATCTTTCCAAATCATTGAACACGGTCCGAAAGCGATTGCGAATATCCGCGATTTTCTGGCAGGCAAAGGAATTCGAAGGGCGGCATTTGAACAGGATCAGGTCGTGTACAGCCAATATGCGGCCTGGAGTGAAGACCTTGGCGATATTAAGCTGGTGCCGGTAGCCGGACTTGTCGAGAAGCTGCGGATGATCAAGGACGATGCCGAGCTGCAAATTATGCAGGAAGCGGCTGATTTGGCCGATGCAACGTTCCAGCATATCCAGTCATTCATTAAGCCAGGCGTGAAGGAAAGCGAAATCGCTCTTGAGATGGAGATGTTTATGCGCAAAAACGGCGCAACTTCTTCGTCCTTTGACACGATTGTCGCGTCCGGAGAACGGTCTGCTTTGCCGCATGGCGTGGCTAGCGAGCGCGTTATTGGCAATAATGAGTTTGTAAAGCTTGATTTTGGCGCTTATTACAAAGGATATTGTTCCGACCTTACCCGTACGGTCGTTGTGGGGACGCCAACCGATAAGCACCGCGAGATTTACGGTATCGTGCTGGAAGCACAACTTCATGCGCTGGAACAGATTCGTCCGGGTATGACTGGGCATGAAGCCGATGCGCTTACGCGCGATATTATTACGAAATACGGCTATGGCGATAACTTTGGCCACAGCACCGGGCACGGACTGGGAATGGAAATTCACGAATATCCGCGCCTCGCACGAAACAGCGATACGATTTTAACCCCCGGAATGACTGTGACGGTTGAACCAGGCATCTACCTCCCCGGCTTTGGCGGAGTGCGGATTGAAGACGATATCGTCATCACGGAGTCCGGTATTAAAATATTAACCTCATCCCCGAAACAATTGATAACTCTGGGTTAAGGACTATTAAAGCAGCTATTTCAGGAGGGAATTTGAAGTGACAGTTTCAGTTAACGATTTCAAAACAGGCTTGACCGTCGAAGTTGACGGCGATATTTTCTCGGTTACCGAGTTCCAACACGTAAAACCAGGTAAAGGCGCGGCATTCGTACGCTCCAAGCTGAGAAACCTCCGTAACGGCAACGTTGTGGAAAAAACATTCCGCGCAGGCGAAACAATCGGCCGCGCGATCATCGAGAACCGTGCAGTTCAATACTTGTACAACTCCGGCGATGAGTACACATTCATGGATAACGAGACTTATGACCAATTTGGTCTGGACTACAAACAACTCGAGTGGGAACTGAACTTCCTGAAAGAGAACATGACTGTTAACATCTCCAGCTACCAAGGCGAAATCATCGGTATTCAAATGCCAAACAGCGTTGATCTGAAAGTTGTTGAAACAGATGCTGCCGTTAAAGGCAATACGGCGCAAGGCGCGACGAAGAATGCTAAGGTTGAAACTGGCCTGAACGTTCAAGTACCATTGTTCATCAACGAAGGCGATGTGCTCCTGATCGATACTCGCGAAGGCAAATACATCTCCCGCGCATAGATAATACAAGACAAGCCGTTCGAATCATGGATTCGGGCGGCTTTTTATTTTTCGACAAAATCAGTGGGCGGATATACCCAGACAAGCCGAAATTGTGCTATACTATTGACTTGTATGTTATATGTCAAGGTTGGGAGTGAATCAGCTTTGTCGTTGATAGTGATGAAGTTTGGCGGAAGCTCGGTAGGATCGCCGGAGCGGATGCAGCGTGTTGCAAAGCGGATTATAGACAGCAGTTCGGCGGGTAACCGCGTTGTGGTTGTCGTATCCGCAATGGGAGATACAACGGATGATTTAATTGATCAGTCTAAGCAACTGAATCCAAACCCGCCTGCGCGGGAAATGGATATGTTGCTGACGACAGGTGAACAAATATCGGTTGCACTATTGTCGATGACGATTCACCAGCTCGGCCACAATGCGGTTTCGTTGACAGGCTGGCAAGCTGGCATTCGGACGGAAGCAGTACACAGCAAGGCGAAGATTACAGATATTCGTCCTGATCGTTTGTTCAAAGAATTGGATGCGGGCAATGTGGTTATCGTAGCGGGCTTCCAAGGCATGACGGAAGACGGCGACATCACAACGCTTGGACGCGGCGGATCGGATACGACAGCCGTAGCGCTTGCCGCAGCCATTCAAGCGGATGTGTGCGAAATTTACACAGATGTTGACGGGATTTATTCGACAGACCCGCGCGTCGTGAAATGCGCTCGCAAATTGAATGAAATTTCGTATGACGAAATGCTGGAGCTGGCGCATTTGGGAGCTGCCGTTCTTCACCCGCGCGCGGTGGAATACGCAAAGCATAACAATGTGAAGCTTGTTGTACGTTCCAGCTTTACGCAAAACGAAGGTACAAGTGTGAAGGAGGAAGCGGTCATGGAGCAAGGTGTAGTTGTACGCGGTATCGCTTTTGACAAAAATGTAGCAAGAATCAGCATTCTCGGCGTTGAGGATGTACCGGGCGTACTCGCCAAAGTATTTGGTTCCCTTGCGAATAACGGCATTGATGTTGACGTTATCGTGCAAAGCGGTGTTAAAGACGGTAAAGCGGATTTCTCCTTCACTGTTTCCGGTGATGATATTGCGCGTGCCGTTGAAGTAATTAGCGGCAACCGCGACCAAGTGCCTTTCAACGAAGTGACTTCGGAAGACAATCTTGTGAAGGTATCGATCGTTGGCGCGGGAATGGTTAGCAATCCTGGAGTAGCTGCAACGATGTTTGCCGCAATCTCGGAGCTGGGCGTTAGCATTAAGATGGTTAGCACATCCGAAATCAAAGTTTCATGCATTATCGCGGCTGAGCCTCTGCAGGACGTTGTACGCGCCCTTCATACGGCTTATGGTCTGGACACAGCTGAGCAAGTATTCGTCGGCGGACCTCAAGACCGCCGTTAATAAGTTTTGATCATAAAAAATGGCCGTGCAGGTTAGCTGCACGGCTTTTTTTTCGGCCCTTCCACAATAAACGGCGATCTATTTGACAGGTTAAATCCAAACGGAGCGTTGAATGATTCTGTAGAAGTGATAACGTTCGCTTTTGCTCTGGGGATTCCTACTGCTAAAATTTAATTCAGCGGAATCCCCGAGCAATGGCGATCGGAAGAATATTCAATGCGCAGTTTGGTCTTTAACCCGAGAATAATTCGCCGTTTATCCTCCTCCGCTCATTAACTTAAACACCTTGTACAAAATCGCCGTAATCCCGGCTGCCATAAGTGGACCAACCGGAATGCCGCGCAGAAAAATAATGCCGAAGATCGAACCGATCACAAGCCCGACGACCATTTGAGGATCAAGCTTAAGCAAATCGAGTCCTTTGGCATTCATGTAGGCGGCAGCGGCTCCTCCAATTAAGGCAAGCCAGCCTGGCCATGTATTAAAGGCGGCAATCAATTCTTTCATTTGGACCTTGCCGGAAGCAAAGGGCACGAGAACGCTGAGCGTCAGAAACAATAAACCAAGCTCCAGCCCCCGACGTTCGATCGAAGGCAGGAACCGGCTTAGATGCAGAAGCTTAACGGCAAGCAGCACGCACGCTGCCGTTGCTATAATAGGCGAACGCCCAATCAGGCCAATCACGATTAAACCTACTAATATCAATTCACCGGTCATTGATTTGGACTCCAGTCACGAAGCGGATAAACTGCTTGCTCCATTATATGGACATCCTATCGCGATTATGTCAGTGGCAGGAGCAGAGCAACAAATCCCCGCTGGACTGCAGCCGCGGAACAATGGTATAGGTGTCAACCTCCGAACAAATATCAATATCTCTGGCCATGCCGAGCTTAATCAGGCGTTTGCCTGTTGCTCCTGAGAGGATGGTTTCTTTTATCTGGTTGGCACGGTCTTGATAGAGTGATAGCATGGCGAGTCCGAAGTCATCAATCTCGAGCGGGGCAGAACATAATCTCTGCATCCTGGAAAGAAGAAGTCCGGCACATAATCCATCCTCAATGGCAAATTCATCATGGCTTCCCGCACATAAAATAACAACATCCCGCCTTAGATCGATTGCCGTCTTGGCACATGCGGAAGCATTCAGCAAAGCAGCAATCAACATCGTTTCCGCTCTTGTTGATTTATGAATGGCTCTGGTGCCGTTAGTTGTCGTCAAGATGACGCGACGGTCTTTAACCGCGTTCATCAGAAACTCTTCAGGCGAGTTTCCAAGATCGAAGCCGGGGATTTTTTTGCAGAAGCGTTCTCCGCAGAGCAAATCGCCTTCCTGCTGCGCTGTACGGGCTTCCATTACGGTCTCCACGGGAATGACGCCGGAGGAGCCGGTAGCCAGCGCTGTAATAATGGAGCTCGTGGCCCGGAGCACGTCGATAATCATAGCCGTTTTGTGGACGAATTGTGCGGAGCTGGCTTCATTCACGCTTGAAATGACTTGCACTTGCATAGCAATCGCTCTTCCTTTCTGTTGTTGCTTTAAATCATATAGTGGGCAGGCTCCTCCCGCATTCCGAATTCAAACGTATCGGAACGGAGTCCGCGGCGCATTGCCTCTAGAGCCAAGGCGTCACTAGGCTGAATGTTGCCCAGATGGACGTTTGGCCCGAATTGTTGAAGCAAATATGCCTGCTGCTGCTTTAACGGAGCTTCCCACATCAGGCAGTCCTGGGAGGTCATTTCAGCCAGAATCTGCTCGATGGTTTGTTCCCTGCAGTTGCCCTTTTCATCAAACAGACCTACGTCCAATCCCGATTCCCTGGCTTCAACCGTAACCCAGGCAGCGCCGGCTGCCAGATCATAATCGGCTGTAACCGCCAGTTCCTCCGGATCTATTAGTGATCCTGCTGATTTTTTGCCGTATTCGGTAAGAACAAGCAGCCCTCTTTGTTTGCCCTCTTTGATCAGCTCTGTCCGCTGATTTCGACCCAGCTCGATCGTGCCGTCAGATACCTCAATGCCGTTAAACCCAAGCTCGCAGATCGTATCGAAGAACGATGCGGCTAATCGCTGCTGAACAGCGGTTTCAAGCAATGTGCCCCCCGGCATGATGATTATCCCGCTTTTTTTGGCAAGCTCGATTTTACTTTTGAGAAATTCCGGCTCATACAAAACAGCCGTTCCGAATCCAAGCTTGATCACATCCACATAGCGGCCGGCCACTTGCAAGAAATCGGCAAAGCTACCTAGCCCGATACCTTTGTCGATGACCATCGTTTTTCCCTTTTGGCTTGCAGGGCCGTAATCGCGGTAACCGCTCGGATCATGCAAAGTGCGGTGCCAAACCGCTTTGCTCGCTGTTGTCATGGGAGTTGACTCCTAACATATGATGATTCCCGCTTGAGGGCGGGGCATGGAGCAATATATGCAGGAGGTGCTGGGCGTGTGCCCGTGCGGTAAGCATGAATAAGAGACGAGCTTCATAGGATGAAAGGGATGCTGATTTATGAAATAGCTGGAATAAGGCCTGCAAGATTTGGCGTCGGACAAGGAGGTGAACGGTGATGTTGAATAAAATCGTACTCACCATGGCGTCTTTACGGCTTACATCGGGAACGATCGAGATTTGCGCGGCTCTGCTCATGCTTAGGTTGAACCAGATCGACAAAGCATTAGTCGTCAATTCATCTCTCGCATTAGTAGGACCTTTTATATTAATCGCCACAACAACGATTGGTCTCATTGGCATGACAGACAAGCTTTCATTCGGAAAGATGGCATGGGTAACCGCGGGCGTGCTCTGTTTGCTTATTGGCATTTTAAAAAAATAGCAATCTATTAAATCTGCAAGTTGTTGGACATATTCTAGTGAGGCAAGCATACAAATAAGAGTACGAAGGACTTTTCATCCGGGAGTGATGACTTATGCTGGACCGTATCATGCATTTGCTTCCGCCGGAGCTGAAGGCGGTGCTGGATAAGCTGCCCGAATCGGCAATGGAGCAGTTGGAAGAAATACGGATTCGGGAAGGCCGGCCGCTGGAGCTCGGCGTGCGGGGACAGTCCCGTTTTGCCGCATCTGATGGAACTCTTCGTGCAGGCAGTGACGGAGCGTACAAGCCTAACGCGGATACTTGCCGGAAGCTGCTGGAGAAAATTACGAATCATTCGCTATACGCCATGGAAGAGGAGTTAAAGAGGGGATTCATTACTGTTGCGGGAGGGCATCGGATTGGACTAGCCGGGCGAACGATTCTGGACGGCGGTCATGTCCGAGGAATTCGGGATATTGGCGGATTCAATATCCGGATTGCCCGGGAGGTAGTAGGTTCAGCCCGGAATTTGCTGCCGAAGCTGCTGGACAAGAACCGTAAGTCCGTTCATTCAACATTGATTCTCGCTCCACCCCAGCAAGGGAAAACAACCATTGTCAGAGATATAGCCCGCTCGATCAGCTATGGACATTGGGGAATGTTTGAGCATGCGGCGGGTTGGTCCGGCCGCAAAGTTGCGATCGTGGATGAACGGTCGGAGATTGCCGCTTGCGTGAGAGGTATTCCAACTTTCGATGTTGGACCGCGAACCGATGTGATGGACGCTTGTCCAAAGGCGGAAGGAATGATGATGCTGCTTCGCTCGATGTCACCCGATGTCGTTATTGTTGATGAAATCGGCCGGCCGGAAGATGGAGACGCGATTCGCGAAGCGAGTCACGCAGGGATAAGCGTTATTGCAACCGCCCATGCTTACGACTTGCAGGATGCCCGAGGAAGGCCGGTACTTAGGCAACTGCTGGAGGAAGGCGCTTTTACTTACGTCGTGGAGTTGAAACGATCTGCTGACGGGTTCATGCACCGGGTTATTGCCGCGGACAGGAGAGACAAGCTGCCCGCTGCCGCGCGGGAGCCTACTGCAACTGCTTCTATCGGCGAGCAAGAGCAGGCTTACGCCGGGATGCAAAGGGGCGATGGCCCTTGATCAAGCTGCTAGGCGCTGTATTGATCCTATTCGCAGGTACGATGATCGGCTTTCAGCAGGCAGCTAGATTGGCGGCAAGACCCAGGCAGCTTCGCCAGTTGGCTCATGCGCTTCAAAGGCTCGAGACGGAAATCGGTTATGGCCATACTCCGCTGCCGGAAGCAATGGAGCGAACGGCCGATGCGGTGCCGGAGCCTTTGGCAGGATTGTTCCGGGATGCCACTGAACGAGTAAACGGACCCGAAGGGCTAACCTTTCGCGAGAGCTGGGAGCAAGCGATGACTAGCGGATGGGGATCGACGGCGCTGAAGAAGACCGAGCTTTCGATCATGCACCGGCTTGGTTCTACTCTAGGCATAAGCGATAAGGAGGATCAACTGAAACATATCCACCTGGCGCTGCTGCAACTGAAAGCAGAGGAAGACGCTGCAAGAGAGGACCAAACGCGTTATGAGAAGATGTGGAAAAGCCTGGGCGTGCTGATTGCCGTGCTCGTCGTGATATTGATGGTTTAGTGGGGTGCCGCTCAAATGAATATGGATGTGAGCGCTATTTTCCAAATTGCAGGTATCGGAATTATTATTGGCATGATTCATACGGTACTGAAGCAGATGGGGAAAGAGGATATGGCGCAATGGGTTACGCTGATCGGCTTTGTCGTTGTCCTGTTTATGGTCATTCGGCTGCTGAACGATTTGTTTCAAGAAATCAAGACAATCTTCCTGTTTCAATAAAACGTTCGAAAGAAGCCGCAAGTAGGTGAATGAAGTTGGAGATTATTCAGATCGTCGGCCTCGGGCTGATCGCCACTATTCTCATTATTGTCGTCCGAGAGCAGAAGCCATTATTCGCCTTTCTGCTTGCGGCTTTTACCGGACTGTTTATCTTCATCTTCCTCATCGGTAAAATCGATTCCGTCATCACGGTGCTTGAGGATTTGGCGGACCGCTCCGGCATACCTTCCATTTACTTGAAGACGATTCTGAAAATTATCGGCATCGCCTATATCGTCGAATTTGGAGCGCAGATAGTAAGAGATGCCGGTCAAGAGAGCATCGCATCGAGAATTGAGTTTGCCGGGAAGGTGCTTATTCTTGTCATGGCGGTTCCGATTATAAGCGTAATCGTCGAGACCGTAATGGGGCTGCTGCCGGCGGGGGGGTAAACGGATGAACAAGCTGTATGCGTATACCTTCCGGTTATTCGCTTTTCTGCTGATCGCCTGGCTGGTCAGTATGTTTCTGGCCATTCCGGTCTCGGCAGCGGAGAACGCGCCGGCAGAAGCGACAGGGCAGCAGCAGAGCGATACGGCCATGACGGACCAGTTGACCGAAAGCCAGCTTAAAGGGCTCGACACCGAAACGGTTGAAAACTACTGGAGCCGGTTGAAAGAGGAGTACGGCGGATATTTTCCGGATGAGAAAATGCCAACCTTCTTCGACATGCTGAAGCCCGGCGGCGAAGGGCTGAAGCTCTCTACCGTGGTTAAAGGGCTGCTTGGTTACTTCTTCCACGAAGTGTTGTATAACGGCAAATTACTAGTCACTATCGTTATGCTCACCGTGTTCAGCATGGTGCTGGAAACGCTGCAAAACGCTTTTGAACGGAATGCCGTCAGCAAGGTGGCTTATTCAATCACTTACATGGTGCTGATCATCATTGCCGTTAATAGCTTCCACGTAGCTATCGGTTACGCCAAAGACGCAATCGGTACCATGATCCAGTTCATGTTAGCCATGATGCCGCTTCTTCTGACATTGCTCGCCGCGATGGGAAACGTGCTGACCGTATCGATTCTGCATCCGCTAATTATCTTCATGATCAATACGGTCGGAACCGTCATCTACACCATTGTGTTTCCGCTGCTGTTCTTCTCGGCCGTCTTGCATATCGTGAGCGCGCTAACGGATAAATTCAAAGTCACCCAGCTGGCGAATTTGCTCCGGAATATCGGGGTAGGCATCATGGGGGTACTGGTCACTGTGTTTCTCGGCGTTCTTTCGGTGCAAGGGGCTAAAGGAGCGGTAACGGACGGAATTACGATGAGGACGGCCAAGTTTGTGACCGGCAACTTTGTTCCGGTGGTCGGACGGATGTTCACGGATGCTGCGGATACGGTCATATCTGCTTCCCTGCTTGCCAAAAATGCAATCGGACTGGCAGGCGTCATTATTCTACTGTTCCTATGCGCGTTCCCCGCCGTCAAAATATTGACGCTGGCGCTGATCTACAATGTTTCAGCCGCGGTCATGCAGCCGCTTGGCGATTCGCCGATCGTCACTTGCTTATCCACGATAGGCAAAACGATGATCTACGTATTCGCAGCCCTTGCCGCCGTAAGTCTCATGTTCTTCCTCGCCGTTACGATCGTGCTGACAGCCGGCAACGCCGCTCTGATGGTCCGATGATGGGAAGTTGCGGCAGGATATCAAAGGGGGCGATGAGATGATTGCCTGGCTCAGCGATTGGCTGAGAGATATTATCGCAGTCATTCTGCTGGCTGCATTCGTCGAGCTTCTGCTTCCGAACAAAGCGATGCTTAGGTATGCGAGGCTGGTCATCGGACTTCTCATTCTGCTAACCATCATGTCTCCGATTCTGCGCCTTCTGCAAGGGGATTTCAACGCCAAGCTGAAAGACGGAATTACGCATTGGGACCAGTTGGAAGTGAAGCGGGAAGTGAAGATGCCAACCTTAAGCGACATCCAGAAAAAAGCGGAACAACTAAACGAGAAGCAAGAGAGCGACGCGGCGGCATTAATGGAGCAAACGCTGGAATCGGCGATGAAGAGCGCGGTAACCAAGCAGACGGGACAACAGGTGGAAGCGGTAGACGTCACGCTTAGTTGGGAAAAGCAAGGGCAGAAGATGACGCCTTCGTTAGAATCGGTGCTGGTGTCTTTGCCCGAGCCCGATGAACAGAAGAAGCCGGCTGATGCCCCATCGTCAACCGGGGATGAAGTGCAGGAAGTGACTGCCGTTCAGGTAGATATCAATGACGTAGACGTTCAATCGGATGCTGGCGAAGCGGCAAAGAAGCAGGATGATCCAAACGGCGGACAAGACGGCTGGGTTCAGGCGAATGCTGAGGTTGGCAAGGAAATCCGGAATCTGCTCGCTGAAGGATGGGCGGTTAATCCCGGCAGCATTCAGATCAGGCAGCGGGCAGGAAGCAGCAACTAAGGAAAAGGAGAGGAAGCGACAGTGGCCAAATGGCTGAGTGGTCTGGAATCGATGGTGGGCGGCGGTCCGGGCGGTCCGAAGCGGGTTAAGACATTTAGACTGCTTCTCGTTATCGGTTGTATAGGAGCGGCCCTCATGCTGCTCAACTCCTTTCTGAAATTCGACAAGGTGGATACCGTGACGCAGGATGCCAACCCGCCTCCGCAGGAATCAACAGCAACATGGGGAGAACCGGCAGAAGATGCTTCGCCTTTTGCCCAATTCGAAAGGCCGCTTGAGAACCGCTTGAAAGAGATTTTGGAGAAAATCGTTGGTGTCAGCTCGGTAGATGTTCTCGTGACGATTGATTCTACGGAAGAGACCGTATACGCGACAAACGATCAGGTGGACCAGTCCATTACGGACGAGAATGACCGCAACGGCGGCAAACGGCATATCACGGCGATCAATAAGAATGGCCAGATTGTCATTGTTGAAGTCGCGGGCGATCAGAAGCCGATTGTGACGAAGAAGATTAACCCGAGCATTCGCGGTGTGCTTATCGTCGCCAAAGGCGCGGAGAACCAGACCGTGAGACGCCTTATTATAGACGCGGTGGAGAAGGGCGTAAACGTACCGGCCAACCGCATATCCGTAGCGCCAAGCAAGCAATGATAATAACCAATTTGAGGAGGGTGTTCTATGAACACGAAAAGACAAACAATTTGGCTCGTATCCATGCTGAGTTTGATGGTTGTATTATCCGCGTACTACCTGTTTACGCAAGACACCAAATCGCCTGACATGCTCTCTGACGGCACACAGACGGAGCAAAAGGCCGGTGCAACGGAAGCAAATGCGGGCAATAGCCAGATTGTGGTTGATCAAGTAGACCCTGCGGATAACGCAGCGGCAGACAACAGCGGCATCTCCGAGCAAGATAAGGAAGTTCTTAATCAGATTGAGGCGCAGGGCGGAGTGGACAACAGCGAATTTGCCCAAGCCGAAGAGAAGCGCAGCCAGTCGAACAACGAGCAACAGGATAAACTCCTGGCAGACATCACCAATTTGCAAGACCCTGAGGACAGCAAAGCGGCCATGGAACAGCTCGATCAGCTTGAAGAGAAAAACTCCAAATTAACGAGCATCGAGAACGAATTGATGAAGAGCTTCCAGCAAGCAATCGTCAATGAAGAAGGCAATGGCTACAAAGTTCTCGTTGAGAGCGATAAGCTGGATAAGAGCCAAGCTGCCAACATTATCGATCTGGTTATGAAAACGTTAGGGGTAGACGCGGATCAAGTTTCCGTACAATTCATTCCATAATGTGGACAAATATGGAGAAGCCGGCAGGGCTAAAGACCCTTGCCGGCTTCTTCTTTGCCTGATATGTTAGGCCGTTTGTAAAGGCAGGTTAAAAAATTGATTCGTGTTCCGCCGCGTTTGTGATATAATGTTAGACGTTATGTGAAGGATAACTAACATTATCCAATGAAACTGAATCATGCTATTTCCATCTGAGAAAACGCATACGAAGCAGAAGGCTTCGGAAACTTTTAAGGAGTGAAAACTATTCATGTTCAAATTGAGCGAGATTAAGGAATTGATCAAACTGGTTGATCAGACTTCCGTTCATGAGCTGGAGATCGAAAACGAAGGAGCACGCTTATTCATTCGCAAGCCTGGCAAAACCGAAGTGGTGAATGTACAAGCAGCAGCCCCAATTACGCATACATATACGCAGGCGCCTGTACTTGCACCTCAGCCGGTAGCAGAAGCTCCTGTCGCGGCTGTACAAGCAAGCGCGCCTAGCGCCCGTCCGAATACGGACAACCTGCATCAGATTGTATCGCCAATGGTCGGCACGTTCTACAGTTCCCCGTCTCCGGACGCTGCGGAATTCGTGAAAGCCGGCGACCGCGTATCCGAGAAGAGTGTTGTGTGTATCCTTGAAGCAATGAAACTGATGAATGAACTGGAAGCGGAAGTTCGCGGCGAGATCGTTGAGGTTCTGGTGACGAACGGCCAATTGGTTGAATACGGCCAGCCGCTCTTCCTTGTTAAACCGGAATAAGCCTAACTCCGAATTTGGAGAAATTGTTGCCTGAGAGGAGTACAAACGTGAAATTCCAAAAAGTATTAATCGCTAACCGCGGAGAGATTGCCGTACGCATTATTCGCGCCTGCCGCGAGCTCGGCATTTCGACTGTTGCTGTTTATTCCGAAGCGGACCGTGATTCCTTGCATGTGCGACTCGCTGATGAAGCGTATTGCATTGGTCCAACTGCTTCAAAGGACAGCTATCTGAATCTGACGAACCTAATGAGCGTAGCTACGATTACAGGCTGCGATGCCGTGCATCCGGGTTATGGCTTCCTGGCCGAAAACGCGGATTTCGCGGAGATTTGCGAGTCCTGCAACATTACGTTTATCGGACCTTCCCCTGAAGCGATCAGCAAGATGGGCGACAAGGCGGTAGCCAAACAAACGATGAAGGAAGCGGATGTGCCGGTTATTCCGGGCTCCGACGGCCTGATCGAGAATATGGACGAGGCAATCCTTGTTGCACGCAGCATTGGTTACCCGGTCATTATTAAAGCAACTGCCGGAGGCGGCGGCAAAGGGATCCGAATTGCGGAGGATGAGGAATCCCTCGTTCAACAGATCACAACCGCCCAGCAGGAAGCTCAAAAAGCTTTCGGCAACGCCGGCGTATACCTGGAGAAATATTTGACGGGCATGAAGCACGTCGAAATTCAAATTATGGCCGACAAGCACGGAAACGCGGTTCATTTGTTCGAACGTGATTGCTCCGTTCAGCGCCGCCGCCAGAAGCTGGTTGAAGAAGCTCCATGCCCGGTATTGACGCCTCAGATGCGCGAACGGATGGGACGCGCAGCAGTACGCGCCGCACTTGCCGTTAATTACGCGGGCGCGGGAACGCTGGAATTCCTGCTAGGTCCGGACGGCAACTTCTACTTTATGGAGATGAACACTCGGATCCAGGTTGAACATCCGGTAACGGAAATGATTACGAATGTCGACCTTATTAAAGAGATGATCGCTGTAGCAGAAGGCAGTCCGCTGTCGTTTAAGCAAGAAGATCTTCAAATTAACGGATGGGCGATCGAATGCCGCATTAACGCGGAAGATTCGGAGCGCAACTTTATGCCTTCTCCTGGTCCGATTCCATTCTACCTGCCTCCGGGCGGTACGGGTGTACGGGTGGACAGCGCGGTTTATCCGGGCTATACGATTTCCCCGCATTACGATTCGATGATTGCGAAGCTGATCGTATGGGGCCGTACACGGGAAGAGGCGATCGCACGGATGAAACGCGCGCTTGCGGAGTTCGCCATTGACGGAATCAAGACGACAATTCCTTTCCATCAGAAGCTTCTGAACCACCCGGTGTTCGTGAATGGCAATTTCGATATCAAGTTCCTTGAGGAATACGATGTGAACCAACCGGAGCTTGCGGAATAGCGGAATTGTACAATCTGCACCTGGTTTGTCATATTTCACGTCGAATGTTATAGTATAGAAATAAGATGCGAAGGTAATTCTTCGGCGTAGCTTTCGATTTTGCCGGAGCGCGCAACTTTAAGGAGGTGTACAACCATCATGAGTACGATTGCTGCAGATTATGAGAGAACGGACATTGGCACAATTCAAATTGCCCCTGAAGTCATTGAAGTGATTGCTGGATTAGCTGCTGTTGAAGTGGATGGCGTAGCAGGTATGAGTGGCGGATTTGCCGGTGGAATTGCCGAGCTTCTTGGCCGCAAAAATTTGTCCAAGGGTGTAAAAGTTGAAGTCGGCCAGCGGGAAGCTGCGGTCGATGTGTCGATTATCGTGGAATACGGCAACCGCATTCCGGAGATCGCCTCGGAAATTCAACGTAATGTAAAACGCTCCATTGAAATGATGACGGGATTAAACGTTATTGAAGTGAACGTACATATTCACGATGTCCATTTCAAAACGGAGAGCAAACCGGAAGAAGAAGATACAAACTTCCGCGTGAAATAACAAATACGCAGATGAATTGAATTCATATAACCCCCTCGTGATGGTTATGCCGCTTCGCGCCAGGGGGTTTTCATTCGCTCAGATGCGAGGAGGCGTTACGTTGATCAGAATTATAGACAAGCTCTTCTTGTTTATTTACAGTATTGCCATCGGCGTTATATCCGTCTTTATTGCCTGTATCGGATTTGAGTGGATTCGGGAAGACGATTTGAATGATATGGTCACTGAGTTATACCGTAACGATTCATTCCTTATCGCTACTATTATTGTTGGTCTGGTTCTTCTCGTACTAAGCTTGCGTTTCTTTGTTGTGTCGCTGAAACGTTCTTCCTCTACGGCACCTTCTATTGATCAGCGTACCGATTTTGGCGATATCCGCATCTCGATTGAGACGATTGAGAATTTAGCGCTCAAGGCTGCGGCTAAGCAACGCGGCGTGAAAGATTTGAAAGCCCGGATCCAGGCTTCTGATTCCGGCCTCAACATTATTCTGCGCGCGGTGGTTGACGGCGAGAACTCGATTCCTAGCCTCACGGAGGAAATCCAGAAGGCGGTTAAAGAGCATGTTGAAGAAATCGCCGGCATTCCGGTGACGAATGTAGCGGTTTTTGTCGCTAACGTCATTCAATCCGCACCGAATAAAAGTCGCGTCGAGTAAAGGGGAGAATGCCGATGTGGAGGGAGTACTGGGCAGTCTATGGGAAACGGACGATCGGCGCTGCCGCTGGTCTGTTTTTTGGATTTGTGTATTTGTTTGCCGGCTTTTGGGACATGCTGTTTTTCATACTGGTCGTCTCGGTCGGTTATTGGTTAGGCAAGCAGAAGGACTTGCAAAACGGTCCTATTCTGCCATGGCAGCGGCTTTGGTCATGGCTCACGGAAAGATATCGGCCGTTTAGATAATCCTGTGGTCTCCTCCGTACGCCGGAAGATGGATTGCCGCCAGTTCCGGGCAGGGAGGAGATCATAGGTTTTTTTTCAAAATAAAAGAGTATATCGGCATGTTGCCGAGGAGGAATTCATGAAACGTAGATTAGCACGAGAGATAGCTGTATCGAGCCTTTATCAATTGGAGATGAACGAAGTTACACCCATGGAAGCAGTCGATATGCTGATGGAGGAAGCTCGTTCGGAGAATGAAATCGAAGCGGAATTTACAGAGAATGATCAAACAGACCTTTACGTGCGCGAGCTAGTAAATGGCGTTGCTGACAATAAAGCTGCCATTGATGACATGCTTCAGCAATATTTGACGGGCTGGCAAGTGGACCGGTTGTCCCGCGTGGACCGTCAAATTTTGCGTCTTGCTTGTTTTGAGATAGCTTACCGCAATGATGTCCCGCCAAAAGCCGCAATTAACGAAGCGATTGAACTCGCAAAGCATTTTGGCACCGAGGAATCCGGTAAATTCGTTAACGGCGTATTGGGCAAATTGCTCAAAGAACGCGAAGGCGAGCAAGCAAATTCAGAATCGACAAATTAGTTGAACGGCCAATCGGCCGTGTACATAGGGGAGAGATGATGATGAGCGCACAAATTATTGCAGGGAAAAAGATTTCTGATATGATCCGGGAAGAAATTCAGAGGGAAACGGCTGAGCTGAAGGAAAAAGGCGTTGTTCCCGGACTTGCGGTTGTTCTCGTTGGAGAAGATCCGGCATCGAAAGTTTATGTCGGCTCGAAAGAGAAGGCCTGTCAGCAGCTTGGCTTCCATTCCGAGGTTCACCGTTTGGAAGAAACGACTTCGGAAGAGCAATTGCTTGCGCTTATTGATCAACTGAATAACGATGACCAAATCAACGGTATTCTCGTACAGCTTCCATTGCCTAAACATATTAATGAAAAAGCCGTAATCGATGCGATTCACGTCGACAAGGATGTTGACGGCTTCCATCCGGAAAGCGTCGGCAATCTGGTCATCGGCGATGACAGCCTGCTTCCGTGCACGCCTGCCGGCTGCATTGAATTGATCAAACGCAGCGGCGTGGATATCGCGGGCAAACATGCGGTAGTGATCGGCCGGAGCAATATTGTCGGCAAGCCGGTTGCGATGCTGCTACTCCGCGAGAATGCAACGGTTACAATTTGCCATTCCCGTACGGCCAATATGGAAGAGATCGCGAAGCAAGCGGATATTCTAGTTGTTGCGATTGGCAAAGCAAAAGCGATTGACAGCAAATACGTGAAGCCTGGCGCGGTTGTTATCGATGTGGGCATTAACCGGCTGCCTGACGGCAAACTTTGCGGCGATGTTGATTACGAGGACTGCTTGGAAACAGCGGGCTTTATTACACCGGTACCGGGCGGAGTTGGCCCGATGACGATTACGATGCTGATGAACAACACGATTACAGCTGCGAAGCGTGCACATAAAATCGGGGAGTGATGGTGTCTTATGGCAGATCAGCCTCGCATTTATTCGATAAAAGATATTAACCGGTACATACGGATGAAGCTCGAATCGGATGTCTTGCTTGGCGATGTATGGCTAAGAGGCGAGATTTCTAATTTTACCCATCACTCCAGCGGCCATATGTATTTTACGCTGAAGGACAAAGACAGCCGTTTGAAATGCATTATGTTTGCTTCGCATAATCAGCGGTTGCCTTTTATTCCGCGTGAAGGCGCAAAAGTGATGGCGCGCGGCAACGTGTCCGTCTATGAACGTGACGGCAACTATCAATTTTATGTAACGGCGATGCAGCCGGACGGGATTGGCAGTTTGTATTTAGCGTACGAGCAGCTCAAATCAAAGCTAGAGACAGAAGGGTTGTTTGCCGAGTCGCGCAAACGGCCCATTCCGCGTTTCCCTCGCGCCGTAGGCGTAATAACCTCTCCGACGGGGGCAGCGGTCCGGGATATCATTATTACGTTGCAGCGCAGGCATCCCTCCGTTCCGATCTACGTGTTTCCGGTGCTCGTCCAAGGGACGCAAGCGGCACCTTCAATCGTAAAAGCTATAGAATCGATGAACCGTTTTGGCGAAGTCGACGTATTAATTGTAGGCAGGGGCGGCGGTTCTCTTGAAGAGCTTTGGGCTTTTAACGAAGAACCTGTCGCAAGAAGCATTGCCGCATCGCAAATTCCGATCATTAGCGCGGTTGGACATGAAACGGATTTTACGATAGCAGATTTTGTAGCTGATCTGAGGGCAGCGACGCCAACCGCTGCCGCCGAACTGGCCGTGCCGCATGTAGCAGAGCTGCAGCAGCAGCTAACGAGACAACGACAGCGGTTGGAACAATCGCTGCGGATGATGGTACAGGGCCGGAAGGAGCAGCTCCAGCGCGTCAGGCGGTCGCCATTTTTCGTACATCCGCGTAAATATTTATTGGATCAGGCACAGCGACTGGATCGTCTACAGGAGCGTTTGCAGCATCGAACTTTGCGTGTAGCAGAACGCGGTAAAGCTAAGCTTGATAAACTTCATAGTCAGTTGGCCGGTCATCATCCTGGAGAGCAGGCGGCATTTGCGGCCAAACGTCTTCAAGGTGATCAAAAGCGGCTTGAGCAAGCGATGGTGTCCTCTCTTAAAGAGCGGCGGTTGCAGCTCCATAGCGCAATCAGGCAGCTGGATGCGCTTAGTCCTCTCAAAGTAATGGCCAGAGGCTACAGCCTGGTCTACGACGAACAGGAGAAGCGACTGATAAAATCCATTGCAGAAGTTCAGCCGGGTGATCTTGTAAGGGTTAAGGTAGCAGACGGACAGCTAGACTGTCATGTCTGGTCGATGAAAGGAGAAGATGGCGTTGAAAGCAGCGGCGAATAGCGAATTAAGTTTTGAAGAAGCCATGGAACAGCTAGAGAAAATTGTTGAGAGGCTTGAGAGCGGAGATGTTCCGCTTGAAACGGCGATTGATCTTTTCCAAGAAGGCATGAAGCTGTCGCAGCTGTGCGGCGGCAAGCTCGAGCAGGTTGAACGCAAGATTGAACTGTTGATTGAGACTGAGCAAGGTTTTCAGAAGAAGGCATTCGCTCCAATGAACGAGGAAAAAGGGGAATAACATTGATTACTGATATCAAGACCTACTTGCATGAATGTGCTGCGCTTGTTGAAAAGTCTCTTCCCGAGGCGCTGCCCGCCGATTGGAATATTCCGCAGGAGCTTAGAGAGTCCATGTTATACTCTCTGCAAGCTGGCGGCAAACGGCTGCGTCCGGCTCTTGTCCTGGCCGCTGCCGAAGCGGTTCAAGGTCAAGCCGCGGCTGCGCGCCATGCGCTCCCGGTTGCTTGCGCCATCGAATATATTCATACCTATTCGTTGATCCATGACGATCTGCCTGCCATGGATAACGATGATTACCGCCGCGGGAAGCTGACGAATCACAAAGTATTCGGAGAAGCCATGGCGATTCTTGCGGGCGATGCCCTGCTTACTCACGCTTTTCATCTTATCCCTAAAGCGGCCCGCAGTGGCGGGGTAAGCGCCGAAGTAGCGCTTGATATCGTGGAAGATTTGGCTATGCTTGCAGGGGCTCGGGGCATGGTGGGCGGTCAGGCGGCTGACATGGAAGGCGAACAGGGGATAACCTCGATCGAGGAACTCGAATATATTCATCTTCATAAAACAAGCGATTTAATTGTATTCTCGGTGACGGCAGGAGGCCGCATTGGCGGCGCTTCGACTGAACAGTTGGAAGCTTTGCGCCATTATGCGCGCAACATCGGGCTGGCCTTCCAGATTCAAGATGATATTCTTGATCTAATCGGCGACGAGAAAAAGCTTGGCAAAAAAACGAACAGCGACGTGGAACAGCAAAAGGTTACTTACCCTTATCTACTGGGGATCGAAGAGAGCAAATCACAGGTCAAACGTTTGACTCGTGAGGCGAAAGCCGCCATCCTCGAAGCACGGCTGGACGCGCCTGATAAATTGCTGTTAATTGCCGATTACCTCGTACAACGGGACTATTAATTAGGATCGTGTAATTAGGTACATTGGGAAAAGATCGGCGATTATGCTATAATGATTGCAATATTTTGACGTTTATTGTGGAATGGGACGTGAGTGTAAAAGTCGTATTCCAGAAAGCGAGGAAGTAACGTGCTGCTTGATCAAATTAAAGGACCTCAAGATCTGAAAGATTTGTCTATGACAGAACTGGAGCAGTTATCCGAGGAGATACGCCAGTTTCTCATTGAGAACCTTTCCGTTACAGGTGGTCATCTCGCACCTAACCTTGGCGTAGTGGAGCTGACTCTCGTTCTCCATTATTTGTTTGACAGTCCGAAGGATAAGTTTCTTTTTGACGTAGGCCATCAATCGTATGTTCACAAAATTCTGACCGGACGCAAAGACCGGTTTGATACATTACGTAAATATAAAGGGCTTTGCGGCTTTGTCAAACGCGCGGAAAGCGAACATGACGTTTGGGAAGCGGGTCATAGCAGTACTTCCCTGTCCGGTGCCATGGGTATGGCGCTTGCCCGCGATTTGAAAGGCGAGGACAACCGGGTCGTGGCCATCATCGGCGACGGCGCGCTTACCGGCGGCATGGCGCTTGAAGCTTTGAACCATATCGGCGATGAGAAGAAGGACATGATTGTCGTGTTAAACGACAATGAGATGTCAATTGCGCCAAACGTTGGCGCGATGCATCATTATTTGAGCAAAATCCGTACGGACCGTCATTATCAGAAAGCGAAAGATGAGCTGCATCATTTGCTTAACAAGATTCCGGCAATTGGCGGAAAGCTTGCGAAGACGGCCGAACGGTTTAAAGACAGCCTGAAATATTTGCTCGTCAGCGGCATTTTGTTTGAGCAATTTGGCTTCACTTATTTAGGGCCGGTGGACGGCCATGACATGGAACAAATGATCGAACTGTTCAAACAGGCAGACTCCATTCCAGGTCCGGTTCTGGTGCATGTTATTACCGTTAAAGGGAAAGGGTATTCCCCTGCAGAAGCCGATTCGTTCAAATGGCATGGCATCACGCCGTACAAAATCGAATCGGGTCAAGTTGTCAAGGCAGTTGGTCCACCGATGTACACAGACGTATTTGGCAATACATTGATTGAACTGGCCGAGCAAGATAAACGGATCGTTGCGGTAACGCCTGCAATGCCTGGCGGTTCCGGGCTCCTCAAATTTGCCGAACGGTTCCCTAACCGCATGATCGACGTAGGCATTGCCGAGCAGCATGCGGCAACCATGTCCGCCGCTCTCGCAATGGAAGGAATGAAGCCGGTTTATGCGGTATATTCCACTTTCCTGCAACGTGCTTACGATCAGGTTGTGCATGATATTTGCCGTCACAACGCGAATGTTGTATTTGCGATTGACCGTGCCGGTTTTGTTGGCCCGGACGGCGAGACGCATCAGGGCGTTTATGATATTGCGTTCCTTCGCCATATACCGAACCTTGTCATTATGATGCCTAAGGACGAGAACGAACTTCGCCGCATGATGAAGACGGCGATTGATTATAACGAAGGCCCGATTGCGGTCCGTTATCCGCGTATCAACGGATTGGGCGTCAAGATGGACGAACAACTGCTCCCGCTGCCTATCGGTAAGTGGGAAACGCTTCGGGAAGGCGATTCTGCCGTCATTCTGGCGATGGGGCCAATGATCCAGGTAGCTGAAGAAGCCGCCGATCTGCTCAAGCGTGACGGACTTCAAGTCCAGATTGTGAATGCCAGATTTATTAAGCCGCTTGATGAAGATATGCTTTTGGCTTTCGCAGCGGAAGGGAAACATATTCTTGTTATTGAAGAAAGCTCTGAACTCGGCGGGTTCGGCAGCGCGGTGATGGAGTTCTACTCTTTGCGCGGTATTTACGGAATGTCTGTTCGTATTATGGGCGTTCCGGACATTTTCGTGGAACACGGTTCCATCAAAGAGCAGCGAGTGGAAGTTGGCTTAACGGGAGAGAGAGCGGCAATGGAGCTTAAGAATATGCTTCCGAGCCTGCAGAAACGCGCAACCGGGCAGTAATGAAGGAGAAACATGACAACAACACCTAAGGAAAGAATCGATGTATTGCTTGTAGAGCGCGGATTCTACGAGAGCAGGGAAAAAGCGAAAGCAGCAGTAATGGCGGGGCTTGTTCTGGTGAACAACGAACCGGTGGACAAAGGCGGAATGAAGGTTCCGCGCGAAGCTGAAATCAAGGTGAAAGGCGCGATCCACCCGTATGTAAGTCGCGGGGGATTAAAGCTTGAGAAAGCGATTCGTTCCTTTGATCTTGATCTAAACGGCAGAGTCATGCTGGATATCGGTGCCTCTACAGGAGGTTTTACCGATTGCGCTTTGCAAAACGGCGCCTCTTTCGTGTATGCCATCGATGTTGGTTACAATCAGCTGGACTGGTCGCTTAGACAGGATGAAAGAGTACGCGTCATGGAACGGACCAATTTCCGATACACGCAGCCGGCTGATTTGGAAGGACCACCGCCGACTTTCGCTTCGATTGACGTATCCTTTATATCGCTTAAGCTTATTTTGCCGGCTCTCAGCGGTTTGCTGGGCGTTGGTTCCGCAATTGTTGCACTTATCAAGCCGCAATTCGAAGCGGGGCGGGAGAAGGTTGGCAAATCAGGCGTAGTACGGGAACCTGCCGTTCACAAGGAAGTGCTTGAGAACGTTCTTGGAGCTGCTTCCGAGCTTGGCTACAAGCTGCAAAACCTGACTTTCTCGCCTATTACCGGCGGAGAAGGCAACATCGAATTTCTCGCTCATTGGACGTGGGAGAACGAGCCAAACGGCCAAGTGCCGGATGAACAGCTGATTTCGGACGTTGTCCGTCAAGCAAGCGAGACCTTTACCGTTAACAAAAAACATTAACCATAGCAGCTTTGTTTCACACCACAAGCACAAGCATGCGGGTACGAAACAGATGGAAGGGAATGCTAAGCCGCAATGCGGCAGGCGTTCCCTTTTGTTTTCTATGTGCAAGCAGCCGTTTTTATTTCCCCTCTTTACAAACATGTGTTCGATTTGCTAAACTGAAAGCAACCAAACATGCGTTCGTCCATTTGTTCTGAGAGGAAAATGCTCCCTTCATCACGAACCAATTAAGTAAACAAGGTTCTAATGGATAGGAGGGCTGTGTATGGGAATGTTCGGTGACTGGTTTATTATGCTAGTCGCTGGCGCATTTTTATTGTTCTGGGCATACCGCGGTGTCTATAAGTGGCTTCATCAGCCTGTCAGCGTTAATCGGTTAACGCTTGGCAAGGGCGGTGAACTGGATGTAGACGATGAGAACGTTCTGTTCCTGGAACGTTCCGGCTATGAGGTTATCTCCGGTAAGCACAGAGTTCCGGTAGGAATTGAATTGGACGGACAATCACTGAACAGCCGACTGTACATTGATTATATTGCCGAGCAAGATGGCAAAATGTATATTGTAAAAACTGCTCGCGAACGAATGCCGATGGATTGGACAGGCAGCGGCGTAAGAGACCGTTTGCTTGTGTATTCGCTCCTGTTGCCGGAATGCACGGGAATTTTGTTCGTCGACGCGAAAGAGCAGATTGTTCGGCAAATTATTTTTCATATAAGCGACTAGCATGTTTTGGGGAGGAAGAACGTAATGAAGGGCATTAGACAGTACAAAATCAAGGAATTAATTACGAAAAGTACGATCGAAACACAAGAGGAACTGGTTGACGCTTTACGGGAAGCCGGACTTCAGGTCACACAAGCGACCGTATCAAGAGATATGAAGGAGCTTATGCTCATTAAGGTGCCCGCTGGAGATGGCCGTTATAAATATTCGCTGCCTCAGGATCAGCAGCGTCATAACCCGATTAATAAGCTGAAGCGGGCGCTTATTGATCACTTCACCCATATTGACTATACCGAGAATCTGGTCGTCATGAAATGTTTGCCGGGTACGGCCAATGCCATTGGCGCATTGATCGACAACATGGAATGGCCGGAGGTTATGGGTACAATATGCGGCGATGATACGATCCTAATTATTTGCCGAACGAAGGAGAAGAGCGGCGAGCTTGTAGAGAAGCTGCTCGACCTTCTGAATTAATCATTGTTGGAGGTCATAGGCCATGCTGCGCGAGTTATCCATTCGGAATTTGGCGGTTATTGAGGAAGTAAATGTTTCGTTTCATCATGGATTTCATGTATTGACGGGGGAAACAGGTGCAGGGAAATCCATCATAATCGATGCACTGAGCTTAATAGTCGGTGGACGCGGCTCCGCAGATATGGTCAGGTATGGCTGTGATAAAGCCGAGATGGAGGCAATGTTTGATTTACCATCCTCCCATCCGGTATGGATGGTATTGGAACGTCTCGGCGTTCAGGCTTCAAGAGAAGAGATGCTTGTGATTAGACGGGAGCTCACTGCGCATGGCAAGAGCAGCAGCCGCGTCAATGGCCAGTTGGTCACAATGACAATGCTGCGCGAGATTGGCGAATGCCTCGTTAATATACATGGCCAGCATGAACATCAATCGCTCTTGCGAACAGAGCAGCATTTAGAGTGGTTGGATTTGTTCGCGGGTGATTTGCTCATTGAGCGCAAGACAGCCTATAGAGCTGTATATCAACAGCTTCAGCAAGCTAGGGCATCCGTACGCGATCTGGAGGAAACAACCCGGCATAACGTGCAGATGCTGGATTTGTACCGGTATCAGATTGAGGAGATTACAAATGCTAAGCTGAAGGAAAACGAAGATGAGCAGTTAGCGGAAGACAAGCGCAAGCTGCAATATGCCGGTAAGCGGATGGACAGCGTATCCGAGGCCTATGATCTCCTTTATAACGGCAAGGGACTAGCTGTCCTCAGCAAGGCGATCGCCAAGCTAACGGATATCCAGACTTATGACCCTGCCATTTTGACGCCTTTGCTTGAACAGCTGCAATCTGCCTATTATCAAGCGGAGGATGCCGTATTCCAGCTTCGGGATTACCGGGATGGCATCGATTCCGACCCGGAGCAGCTCTCCCTCATTGAAGACAGATTGGATCTGATCAACGGATTGAAGCGCAAATACGGCGAGACCATTCCCGAAATCCTGCAATATCTAGATCGCATAACAGAAGAGCGGGATAAGATCGAGAACCGCGATGAATATTTGGACAGGCTGCGCAAGGACGAACAGCGATTGTATTTGCAAGCACATGAACTGGCGCAAGAATTATCCGAACTCCGTGCCCACGCATCCGAACGTCTTGCTGTTACCATCGAACTTGAATTGAAGCAATTGCAGATGGGCAATACCATTTTCCGCGTACAACTTGATCATCCGGCTTCAGCCGATAGTTCTGAGATGGCAACCTTAAATGCCAACGGTATTGATGAAGCGATCTTTATGTTGTCAACGAATCCGGGAGAGCCATTGAAACCATTGAACAAAATTGCTTCAGGCGGTGAAATGTCGAGAATTATGCTGGCGCTGAAGGCGATCTTCGCAGAGATCGATCAAGTGCCGGTCCTGATCTTTGACGAAGTGGATACTGGTGTCAGCGGAAGGGCAGCTCAAGCGATAGCCGAAAAGATGTCGCAGCTATCGTCCAAGTGTCAGATCTTTTCCATCACGCATCTACCGCAAGTTGCCTGTATGGCCGATCATCATTACGAAATCCGCAAGCAGGTGATTGAGCAACGTACCTCCACTAATGTAACAAAGCTTATGGAGAACTCGCGAATAGAGGAACTTGCCCGTATGTTGGGCGGCGTAGAAGTTACGGAAAAAACTCGCCATCATGCACAAGAAATGCTTGTTTTGGCGGATCGACAGAAGGGAGCCTAATGGAAGGCATTCAGGGAATGTTTTTGCGGTCATAAAACAAGGAGTGCGGGGTAACTTAAAGGTACGCCAATGGCGAAACGACCTTTCTCGTCATGCGATGGAATAACAGGGAGCGTGAAATCATTGAACTCCAGCCCAAGGAAGAAATGGTTTGGCCTAGTTCTCGTTATCTGCGTCTGCATGATCGGCCTCTCCGCGCCGTTTCAACATTTTGCCGCATTCCCGAATGAACTACGTTTATTCTCCGGCCAACTGAAACGATTACAATATGGAGTACCCGTACATGCAGAAGTTACCGTGGATCCACGAATGCTTCAAATTAATGGCTCAACCCGTCAGTCATTATCAGTCAATTTGAACGATCCTATTTCGTTACAACCGCATCAAAGCGGTCAAACGAGCATGAAAGTGAAATTATTTGGTAAAATTCCGTTCAAAACCGTTAAAGTTAATGTGGTTCCTGATTTGAGGGTTATTCCAGGCGGCCAGACCATTGGTGTGAAAGTGAAATCCGCTGGCATACTGGTTGTTGGCCATCATCAGGTTCGCGCTAATAACGGTACGAAAGAGTCCCCGGGTGAAAAAGCGGGTCTCCGGTTAGGCGATCTTATTATTAGGATCGATGGGCACAATATTAATGAAGTACGCAAAGTCGCTGATTTAGTGGAACAAGCAGGTAAAGAACAGCGTCCGCTCGCAATTACTTATAAACGCAATGGTACGATTGGAGAAACAAAGCTATATCCGATCCGAGACGCAGAAGAGCGTAATTGGAAGCTGGGGCTTTATATCCGCGACTCCGCTGCAGGTGTTGGCACCTTAACGTTTTATGCGCCTGAACAGGGCGTTTACGGTGCCTTGGGACATGTTATTACGGATATGGATACCCAGACCCCGATTGAGGTTGGGGAAGGGCAGATTTTACAATCCAGCGTGACGTCCATTAACAAGAGCCAAACGGGAGAGCCTGGAGAAAAACGCGCTCATTTCGTCAAAGAAGGTAAAATTTTAGGCAATATCGAACGAAACACGCCTTTCGGAATTTTTGGCAAAATGAACGAAAATCCGATTCATAGCTACAGTGACAAAACGATTCCCGTAACTTTCGCCGAAGAGGTTAAAGAGGGACCGGCTCAGATTCTGACCGTTGTAAACGGGCAGAAGGTCGAACGATTCAATATTGAAATCGCTCATGTTACCAAACAACCTGCGCCAGCAACTAAAGGGATGGTTATCAAAATAACCGATAAACGTCTTCTTGATAAAACAGGCGGGATTGTTCAGGGGATGTCGGGATCGCCGATCATTCAGAACGGGAAGCTTGTAGGAGCGGTAACGCATGTATTCGTTAACGATCCTTCCTCGGGGTATGGATGTTTTATTGAATGGATGTTGCAAGATGCAGGTATTCTAATGCGAGAGCGAGAGCGA
This sequence comes from Paenibacillus glycanilyticus, assembly GCF_030161375.1. Taxonomy (GTDB): domain Bacteria; phylum Bacillota; class Bacilli; order Paenibacillales; family Paenibacillaceae; genus Pristimantibacillus; species Pristimantibacillus glycanilyticus_B. The sequence goes on along the minus strand of NZ_BSSQ01000014.1, from coordinate 162,274 downwards.
TCTACAACGCATCGTACAGCTGCATAAACAAACAAAACCGCTGAGTATCCCTCAGCGGTTTTATTTATGACAAGCGTCTAGAATTGGTTAAGATTGTCGAAAACTTTCGAACGTCATCAACATTTGTAATAAAATATTTATTATAACGAAATTGATTTAAAAATCAAAGGAAAAAAATTTTTCGACAGAAGGAATTTAAAGCGGCGTGTCGAAAACTTTATCCAAGACAACTAGGGAAGGTAATCGCGAGTGAATATCCATTTAAGGGAGGACCAGACCTTGCACAAGATCGAAGTATTGCTGGCAGATGACAATCGTGAATTCACCAATTTATTATCCGAATACATATCGGAACAAAATGATATGAACGTAACCGGAGTAGCTTATAACGGTGAAGAGGTATTGTCTTATTTCGAAGAAGGCAGAAAAGTACCTGATGTTCTCATTTTGGATATCATTATGCCACACTTGGATGGCCTTGGCGTCTTGGAGCGGATTAAGGAATTGAATATCTCGCCTATGCCAAAGATCATCATGTTGACGGCGTTTGGCCAAGAGAATATCACCCAAAAAGCTGTACAACTCGGCGCGTCATATTAAATTTTGAAACCATTCGATATGGAAATTCTTGCGAATCGAATTCGCCAATTGGTGAGCAATACTGCATTTACTTCTTCGGCATCTTTCAGTTCTGCCGCAACAACGACGATCAAATCAAACGTCGTCCCGCTTGCTAAAGGCAAAAATCTTGACGCGAACATTACTAGCATTATTCATGAAATTGGCGTTCCAGCCCATATTAAAGGTTATCAGTATTTGCGCGAGGCTATCACGATGGTGTACAACAACATCGAAATTCTTGGTGCAATTACTAAGACGCTTTATCCGGCAATCGCTGAAAAGTTCAAAACAACGCCATCCCGCGTTGAACGCGCAATCCGCCACGCGATTGAAGTGGCTTGGACGCGCGGCAACATCGACAGCATCTCGCATTTGTTTGGTTACACTATTAACATCAGCAAGTCAAAGCCAACGAACTCCGAGTTTATCGCGATGGTAGCGGATAAGCTTCGGATTGAACACAAAGTCAGCTAAAGACAAGAACCGCTATTTTATTGGTTTTTCCAATATGAAAGCGGTTTTTCTTTTCAGGAAATAAAAAGCACCCCGCAATACTCATTAGAGTTATCGCGGGGTGTTCTACGTCGTCTTAAGCCTGCGGTTTAGGCGGTCTAGGACGTTTGGGACGAAATCTCGGAGCCACGTAATTGCGTTTGCGGTCGCGGAAGAAAATCCAGCCGCCGATAAAACCAACGCCAATCATAAACAAAACAAGACCAAATAGAAAGCTGAGCCACGCGAAATCAGGAGTAATCGAATCATTGCCAAATTCGGAGAAATAATTAAATATAGCATTCTTCATTTTGAGGAAACCGATACAGGCAGCTATGCCGGGAATGACAAGCAGCAGAACGGCAACCAGACGGGCAGCAACTAATTTCATATGTATGATGTTCTCCTTGTATCCGATATCAATATTATTTCCTATGATACCTTTTTCTGAGGGGACTGTCTATTTCGGAAATTTAACGATGTAAATCGATTTGAAAAAAGGTACAATAGGACGAGTAGCAATCGAGACGATCCACTAAACAAACGGCAGAACCTTTGCATTTGTAGGTGGTAATTCATTTAGCTTATGCTTTCGAAGCATGAATCACACAAACGGCAAAACCTATGCCTTTGTAGGTGGTAATTCATTTTAGGAGGAAATACATAAATGACAATCCAAGTGGATGTAGCTGTGCTTGGCGGAGGCCCTGGCGGATACTCAGCGGCGATCAGAGCTGCCCAGCTAGGCAAAAGCGTAGCAATCGTGGAGCTCGATAAGCTAGGCGGCACTTGCTTACATAAAGGATGTATACCGAGTAAATCGCTTCTTCGCAGCGCGGAAGTGTATGCGACTTTGCTAGAGGCTGATAAATATGGGGTTACGGTCGCAGAAGGCGCTTTGTCTCTTGATTTCAATAAAGTTCAAAGCCGCAAGGAAACAACCGTTGAACAATTGCATCGCGGCTTGAAAGGTTTAATGAAGAAATATGATATCCAAGTTATTAACGGCAAAGGCCGCGTGATCGGACCTTCCATCTTTTCTCCGCGCAGCGGATCATTGGCGGTAGAACTAGCGGACGGAGAGATGGAGTCGGTTGTCTCGACAAATCTGATTATCGCGACAGGCTCACGCCCTCGTCATCTGCCGGGACTAAAACCGGATGGCGTGCATATTTTGTCCAGCGACGATGCATTACAGCTTGAGACGCTGCCCGACTCTATCCTCATCGTTGGCGGTGGCGTAATCGGGGTAGAATGGGCATCGATGCTGCAAGATTTTGGCGTGAAAGTCACTTTGATTGAAGTAGGAGCAAGACTGCTTCCAGGCGAAGATGCCGAAGTATCTGCTGAACTAACCCGACTGTTGCGTCGTCGCGGTGTACGAGTACTGACTAATGTCCAGCTCAAGACTGAAGAACTTTCGATTAATGCCGACGAAGTGTCCATTATGGCGGAAACGTCCGAGGGCAATATTTTACTAACGGCCAGCAAGCTGCTTTTATCAGTCGGTCGACAAGCGAACATTGAGAACATTGGACTCGAAAACACCGATATTCAGACGAAAAACGGCGTTATCTTCGTGAATGACAATGGACAAACGACGGAACCTCATATTTATGCGATTGGCGACGTGATCGGCGGGGTTCAGCTTGCGCATGCAGCGGCTCATGAAGGTGTCGCAGCAGCTGAGCATATTGCCGGGCATAAACATGCGGCAACAGATCCAAATCTGATTCCCCGTTGCATCTACTCCCGTCCGGAAGTTGCTTCATACGGATTAACCGAAGATAGCGCAAGGACGAAAGGGCATGATATTAAGACCGGGAAAATTCCTTTTGCGGCAATTGGCAAAGCGCTGGTGCTCGGTGAAGCCGATGGTTTTGTAAAAGTTATAGCCGACCGGAAAACCGGCGATATCCTTGGCGTTCATATGATTGGTCCTCATGCGACGGATTTGATCTCGGAAGCATCGCTTGCCGCATTGCTGAATGCCACGCCATGGGAAGTCGGACAGCTCATTCATCCGCATCCAACCTTATCCGAAGCGCTCGGAGAAGCGATGCTTGCTATCGAAGGCAAATCGCTGGCGCTATAGCGGAAGATTTTCTTTTTCGCGCGAATGCGGTTATAATAGGTAATATCAAGTCTTAGTACCTGGTTTTAAAATCAGGTTAAAGGAGGCATAACCTCATGAGTCAATCAACCGAACAAACCTTTCGGCATAATGAATTGGGCTTAACGAACGAGCAGGCTGTTGAAATGTACGGAATGATGGTGCTTGCGCGTAAATTCGACGAGCGCAACATGCTGCTGCAAAGAGCAGGAAAAATTAATTTCCACGTTTCCGGGATCGGCCAGGAAGTTGCTCAAGTAGCAGCTGCTTTTGCTTTGGACCGGGATAATGATTATTTCCTGCCTTATTATCGTGATTATGGATTTGTACTTGCTGTCGGCATGACGGTCAAAGAATTGATGTTGTCTGTATTTGCGAAAGCCGAAGATCCAAACAGCGGTGGACGTCAAATGCCTGGCCACTTTGGTTCCAAGCGTCTTCGTATCGTTACGGGGTCCAGCCCGGTAACCACACAGGTGCCGCATGCTGTTGGCATCGCGCTTGCCGCAAAGATGAAAAATAAACCAATCGTAAGTTTTGTTACCTTCGGCGAAGGCTCCAGCAACCAAGGAGATTTTCATGAAGGCTGCAATTTTGCCGGGGTTCATAAGCTTCCGGTCATTTTGATGTGCGAGAACAACCAATATGCCATTTCGGTGCCGGTAAGCAAACAGCTTGGCGGCCGGGTAGCGGATCGCGCCTTAGGTTATGGATTCCCGGGTTATCAAGTTGACGGCAACGATGCGCTTGAAGTGTTCCGTGTCGTGAAGGAAGCCCGCGAACGCGCAATTGCCGGCGAAGGCCCAACATTAATTGAAGCGATGATGTACCGCTTGTCTCCGCATTCTACATCCGATAACGACCTTGCTTACCGTACGAAGGAAGAGGTTGATGAGAATCGGGCGAAGGACGGAATTCCGAAATTCAGAATCTATCTCGAAGAATGCGGCCTTTGGAACGAAGAGCTGGAGGCTGAACTTCTAGCTCGCATACGCAAGATGATTGATGAAGCAACGGAATATGGCGATAACGCGCCGTTCCCGGCGCCTGAATCCGTGCTGTTGCATGTGTATGCGGAGGAGGGACAATAATATGGCAAACATGGACTATATTGATGCTATACGTCTGGCAATGAAAGAAGAAATGGAACGGGACGAAGATGTCTTCGTGCTTGGCGAGGATGTTGGCGTAAAAGGCGGCGTATTTACAACGACCAAAGGGTTGCTTGAGCAATTTGGCGAGATGCGCGCCCTAGATACGCCACTTGCAGAATCGGCCATTGCAGGAGTTGCGATTGGCGCTGCCATGTACGGCATGAAGCCTATTGCTGAAATGCAATATTCGGATTTCATGTTCCCGGCTACCAACCAAATTATTAGCGAAGCAGCCAAAATCCGTTATCGTTCTAATAATGACTGGAGTTGCCCGCTTGTCATTCGAGCGCCGATTGGCGGCGGTATTTTTGGCGGCTTATATCACTCGCAATGTCCGGAATCGGTGTTTTTCGGTACGCCAGGCGTTAAGATTGTTGCGCCATATACGGCTTATGATGCGAAAGGTCTCTTGAAAGCGGCCGTGCGTGATCCGGATCCGGTCATCTATTTCGAGAACAAAAAATGTTACAAGCTTATAAACGGCGATGTACCAGCAGACGATTATATCGTTGAGATCGGCAAAGCCAATGTCCTTCGCGAAGGCGATGACATTACAGTTATCGGCTACAGCATGCCGCTCATGTTCGTAGAGCAAGCTGCTGCAGAGCTTGAGCAGGAAGGCATTAGCACTCATATTCTTGACCTTAGAACGCTCCAACCGCTGGATAAGGAAGCGATTCTTGCTGCCGTTCGCAAGACGGGCAAAGTATTGATTATTCATGAAGATAATAAAACCGGCGGCATTGGCGCTGAAGTATCCGCTATTATCGCGGAAGAATTGTTGTATGAGCTTGATGCTCCTATCCAAAGACTTTGCGGCCCGGACGTCCCGGCTATGCCGATTAATCCGCCGGGTGAGAAGTTCTTTATGTTAAATAAGGACAAAGTAAAAGAAGCTATGCGCAATTTGGCGCTATACTAAGCGGCAAGTACGTGTCAGGTAGGGAGATGGATAATTAATGAAATCGGTGAAGGAGATCGTCATTCCTCAGCTGGCGGAATCACTGGTCTCGGCGACTGTTGATAAATGGCTGAAGCAGCCGGGTGACCGGATTGAGATGTATGAACCGATCTGTGAACTGATCACAGATAAAGTAAGCGCAGAACTGCCTTCCACCATTGCAGGGACATTGGTGGAGATTCTGGTAAGTAGCGGCGAAACAGTGCCCGTAGGCACTCCGGTTTGTCGCGTTGAGACAGAAGTCGCTTCCACGGAGGCAACGCAACCGCAGGGTACAGCCAGCGGTTCAAACGCAAGCGCTAGCGCGGACGCGGGAGCGACGGATGAAGGCGATCAATCGATGCGCAATCGATTCTCTCCGGCTGTTCAACAGCTAGCTGCCGAACATGGCGTTCGACTGGCAGATGTGACCGGAACGGGGCTAGGCGGAAGGATTACTCGGAAAGATATCCTTGCCCATGTCGCTTCTGGAGCAACCAAAGCGACTTCGCCAGCAGGATCCAAGCCAGTATCTCCACTGCCAAGCACGACGGTATCGGAGGTTCGTTCGTCAGGTTTGCATTTGACGGAATCGCCTCGCACGCCTACTGTACCTGCTCAAAGCGCGTCCATTGCTGGCCGCGGCGAAGATTTCATCGACGTATCGCCGATCCGCAATGCGATTGCCCGCAATACGATGCTCAGCGTGAACGAAATTCCGCATGGCTGGATGATGATTGAAGTCGACGTGACGAATCTGGTACAGCTTCGCAACAAAGTGAAGGATGAATTCATGAAGCGCGAAGGCATTAATCTGACGTATCTCGCTTTTGTGTTGAAAGCCGTCGTTAATGCGCTCAAAGACTTCCCAATCATGAATTCCATGTGGGCTGTAGATAAAATCATCGTGAAACGGGACATTAACATTTCGCTTGCGGTCGGTACGGAAGAATCCGTAGCAACACCGGTCATTAAAAATGCCGATCATAAAACGATAGCCGGGCTTGCCCGTGAAATCGACGATTTGGCACGCCGAGGACGCGAAGGCAAGTTAACCTTAAGCGATATGCAAGGCGGTACGTTTACGGTTAACAATACAGGCTCTTTTGGATCGATTATTACGAATCCGATCATTAACTATCCGCAAGCTGCCATTTTGACTTTCGAATCGATCGTGAAGCGTCCTGTTGTCATTAACGACATGATTGCAATCCGTTCGATGGCCAACATGTGCTTGTCGCTGGATCACCGCGTATTGGACGGCGTTATTTGCGGCCGGTTCCTGCAGCGGGTAAAAGATAATCTTGAAGGCTTTAATCTGGATACGAAATTGTATTAAGAAACGGGGTAATCCGTAAATGACTGACACGGCATTAACGAGCGTGGAGCGGCATTTGGAAGCCCGATATATACCAATGATCGGTTATGCGGAAGCTTGGGACATGCAAAAATCGATCGTGCGGCAAATCAGCCAGGAGGAGCGGAGAGAGACGCTTCTCCTTCTTCAGCATCCGCCAACCTATACGCTTGGCACGGACCGCCATCACGAGCATTTGCTGCTTAGTGCGGATGAGCTGAAGGAGCGTGGGATATCGGTCTTTGAAATCGACCGCGGAGGGGACATTACTTATCATGGACCAGGACAATTAGTCGGGTATCCGATGGTGTTTCTTCCGATGGAAGGACTGGATTTGCACGCCTATCTTCGGACAGTGGAGCAGGCTATAATCAATTGGCTGGCCGAATATGGTATAGAAGCGGGAAGAAAGCCGGAATATACAGGGGTATGGGTCGGCAATGAAAAAATCGCCGCAATCGGCGTGAAATTCAATCGGGCCCGTGATCGCGGCGGTTTTGTAACCAGCCATGGTTTTGCATTAAATATTGAGGCTGGGATAGGTGATTTTGGCTTTAGCGGGATTATCCCTTGCGGTATTCAAGAATATGGCGTAACCTCTTTTAATGACCTCACCGGCCGTAACTTGACCGTGGAGGAGGCAGCGCGGCAGCTGCTGCCGCATTTCTGCCATGTATTCGGCTTCCAGGTTCCCGAACTACTAGAGTAGAGAACTGATGGACGCTACAAGTGTCGTAACAACTAGAGCAGCAACAACAAGAATAGCAACTAGACGAATCAGCTTTTGCATCTTCAAAGATAAAACTCCTTTCTAATTAGGAAAAAACAAGCTCCCGTCTATTGTAATCGAAAACAGAGAGCGGAGGAAATAGCAATGGTAAATCAAGAACGGATCGTAAGCGAGTTTATTGAGCTTGTAAAGGTTGACAGCGAGACGAGGTTCGAGCAGGAAATCAGCAAGGTACTTAAAGCAAAATTCGCAGAGCTGGGGCTTTCCATTGAGGAAGACGACGCGATGGAAAAGACAGGGCATGGCGCAAACAATTTGTTTGCTTATCTGGAAGGGACAGGGGAAGCCGGTGCGCCTACGATCCTCTTCACCTCCCATATGGACACGGTTGCCCCAGGCAACGGCATTAAGCCGCAGATCGACAGTGACGGATACATAAGAAGCGATGGCACTACAATTCTCGGCAGCGATGATAAAGCCGGCCTTGCCGCGATGCTGGAAGCGATTCGCGTATTGAAGGAAAACAACATTCCGCACGGACCGATCCAATTCGTCATCACGGTAGGCGAAGAATCCGGTCTGCTTGGCGCCCGTCATATGGATGCATCCAAGCTGAAGGCGTCGTTTGGCTATGCCATTGATTCCAACGGTTCGATTGGGGATATGGCGGTCGCAGCACCAACGCAGGCAAAAGTCATTATGAAGCTGCATGGCAAATCCGCGCATGCAGGCGTTAATCCGGAGGACGGCATCAGTGCGATTCAGGTCGCTGCGAAGGCAATCTCCCGTATGCCGCTTGGGCGAATTGATAACGAAACAACGGCCAATATCGGAAGCTTTGAAGGCGGAGGGGCAACAAACGTCGTTTGCGATTTCGTGAAGCTGGTCGCGGAAGCACGCAGTATCGTGCAAGAGAAGTTGGATAGCCAGCTAGTGGCAATGCGCGAGGCGCTGGAGAGTGCTGCGGAGGAATTTGGCGCGCGTGCGGAATTCGAAAGCGATATTATCTATCCGGCTTATGTCCATGATGATCAATCGCCGGTTGTTCAATTGGCTAAACAAGCGGCAACAAATATCGGCCTTACGCCGCGTACGTTCCATTCCGGCGGCGGCAGCGATGCCAACATTTTTAATGGCATGGGCGTTCCGACGGTCAACCTGGCTGTAGGGTATCAACATATCCATACAACAAAGGAACAGATCAAGGTTACTGACCTTGTCAAAATTACGGAGTTTGTCGTCGAGATTATCAAACAAGCCGCTAAGGTTTAAAGATTGCCGAGAACGGCTTGTCCTGACTGTTGCATGCAGACAGTCGGATAAGCCGTTTATTTTGCTTTTTGCGGCTTAAGCAGCTTGTGCAGCGGGATATCCATATTAGAAAGCTTCCGGAGCTGGCTTTGAATTTCCCAAGCTTTGCCGACAAGTCTGAGCTCATTATGTGTTAAGTATTGTTTCATTCCAAACACGCTCCTTTTGGTTGTTTCTTATAAGCAATGGATATGCGAGGAGCGGACAAGTTATGCCGGAATTATCCTATTCTAATAGACAGGGGAGTAATGAGATGACTCAAAATAACGAACTATGGCGCGAGGAAACAATCAGCACCGAACCGATCTTTGAAGGAAAAATGATTACGCTGCAAGTAGATACCGTTGCTATGCCGGATGGACGTACTGCCACACGCGAGATAGTCAAGCATCCTGGCGCAGCTGCCGTGATGGCGCTGCTTGACGGCAAGCTGCTTGTTGTCGAGCAGTTCCGCAAGCCGCTTGAAAAGTTTCAAATCGAAATTCCGGCCGGCAAACTGGACGCAGGCGAAGATCCGCTTGAAGCTGCTGCACGAGAGCTGGAGGAAGAGACCGGTTACCGGTCGGATAACCTAAAGCTGGTTAGCGCTTTTTTTACTTCCCCGGGGTTTGCGGATGAGAAGTTATATTTGTACTTTGCCGACAATGTGACCGTCGGAACGCAGCATACGGACGAAGATGAGTATTTGCAGGTGGAAGCCATCACGCTTGATCAAGCAGAGGCTTATATCGCAGAAGGCCGCATCAGTGATGCCAAGACAATTCTAGCCGTCTATGCCTGGAAGCTTTATCAACTGACGGGCAAGATTTAAAACTTGCATAAGGGCAACTCTCTCAAACGTCATACGATGAATAAAGGAAACATACACTTTATCATTGGGACAAGGGGGAGGGTATGCCATGCGTTCGCCATCATTTCAAGATGCTGTGAAAAACCAGCTGACCTTATATGTATTTGTTGCGGTATTATTTGTTGTAGGGGCGATATTCGGCGGGCTGATGGTCAACGCTTTGACACTCGAGCAGCAACAGGATTTGGCGACGGATGTTAATCAATATATCCGGCTGGTTCATGACGGCGCGACGCCTGATCCCGCGCAGTCTTTTTGGGATAATTTATTTTTCCATGGCAAATGGCTGTTTTTGTTATGGTTCCTTGGCATTTCGGTCGTTGGGGTTCCGTTTGTTCTCGCGCTTGATTTCTTGAAAGGCGCACTTGTTGGATTCGCCATCGGTTCTTTAATTTCCCAGCATGCCTGGAAAGGACTGCTGTTCTCGCTGGCTTCTGTTGCGCCGCCTAATTTAATCGTCGTGCCGGCTATTATGATTACGAGCGTAGCGGCGATTACTTTTTCGACGTTTGTCATCAAAAACCGCTTGTTGCAGCAAAAAGGAGCTTTGGCTCCGCAGGTTGCCGCATTTACTTCAACCGCGCTGCTTATGCTGCTTCTTCTTGCTGGCGCATCGCTATTCGAAGCGTATCTTTCGCCCCACATTATGCAGTGGGCAGCGCCTTATTTGACGGGCTCCGAAACAAGCGTATAACGGCAAAATGTTTGACTTTAGGAATGGTTAACCCCTATAATGAAAGCAAACGTTTCCTGATGTTGGCGCAGACATGTGGTAGGGGGGAAATCATGGAAGCCCGGATTGAGAAGATCAAACAACAGTTGCAGTCGCAGGGCTACAAATTAACCCCGCAGCGTGAAGCAACCGTTCGTGTATTGCTTGAGAATGAAGATGATCATTTAAGCGCGGAAGATGTGTTCATGCTCGTAAAGGACAAGGCCCCGGAGATCGGCCTCGCTACTGTATACCGTACACTCGAGCTTTTGAGCGAGATGCACGTAGTAGAAAAACTAAACTTTGGTGACGGCGTTGCCCGCTATGACCTTCGTACGGATAGCAGCAAACACCATCATCACCATCTCATTTGCGTGCAATGCGGCGCAATGGACGAGATTAAGGAAGATTGGCTTCTTCCTCTGGAAGAGCGGTTAGAGCAGGAATACGGCTTTACCGTCATTGACCATCGTCTCGACTTCCAAGGCGTTTGCCATCGTTGTAACGCAAATAATGACAAATCTAATGAATAAACGGCTTTGCTGCCCAGCATAACTGGACGGCAAAGCCGTTTTGGCATTTTTTTGACGGATTTTATCACATTATACCTGGTCAAGCTGCAATAATCCTGCGCCTCGTTCATCTTCAGTCTCGGACGGAAGAGATTGTGCCCAGCCTCGGAGCAACTCCGTAACTGCCGAAGGAGATAACTTTGGTTGACGGGATAGCAGAAGAGCAACGCCGCCTGTAGCATGCGGAGCAGACATGCTGGTACCGGAAAGCGTCATATACCCGCCGTTTAGCCAAGTTGATTTGATCTGTTCGCCAGGCGCGGCAAGATCAATACCCGTGCCGCGGCTGCTGAAGTTTGTTACTTTATCCGACATATCGGTGGCTGCGATGGCCATCGTTTCCGGGAAGGAGGCGGGTGCGTCAATCATGCCGTTATCGTCCGTTCCGGAATTGCCTGCCGAGGCAACGATAACGATCCCTTGTTTATACGCTTTTGCAATGACCTCGCGCAATGCTTGGCTGACCGAAGTTCCAACAAGGCCAAAGCTCATGTTGATGACATCCATTTTATTGCGAATGCACCAGTCCACGCCGGCAATGATACTGGATACGAATCCGCCTCCGCGGCTGTCCAGCGCTTTGATCGCATACAGCTCTACATCAGGCGCAACCCCTTTAACCCCATCTAGTCCTTTGGCTGCGGTAATCCCTGCGACATGGGTGCCATGTCCGTTATCATCGGCATAGCTTCCGCCTCTAATCGTATTGACTCCGCCCGCAATCTGCAGGTTCGGATGCGTGGCAATGCCCGTATCCATGATCGCAACTTTAATCTTGCTTCCGGTTGTTCGAGGCCATGCTTCGTTTGCTTTAATGCGGCAGATGTTCCAAGTGAGTTCCGGAGGACAAGTTGTTGACGTCGACGTGGTTGCCTTTTTCCGATTTACCGTTTGCCGGTGTTTCCGGTACAGATGCATCCGGATCCGGACATCGCTCTCCACGCGTTTGACTTCCGGATGTCTGACAATGGATTTCCATGGTCTGCGTTTGTCGAAATGACAGCCGATTGTCCGAAGAGAAGGCATTCTTTTATACGGCTTTAATCCTTTAACCCGAAGCTTTTTCAAACATTTTTTATACGAGCGACCTGTTTTAAAGGTAATTAGTTTACGAACGGTATGTTTGGATGGAACACGTCTCGAGCTTGTGAACAGCAGTTTTTCCAGCTTTGGCATAAACATTCTCCTATTCGTTCTCTATATGAAGTCCGGCATTAAACAATGAAAACGTGCTTGTTCAGTGTATGGGAGCTTCGCCAAGTTCGATATGGTCAACCGTACAATACAACCGCACATATTTTTTGATTGGGCTGGAAAAGGTACGCTTAAGGACTAACATTTGTCCTCTAAGATTCATACAACATAGTAGGTAAGTGCGCCACATTCAAGGAGGGGGAAGCTTATGATTATCGGCGTTCCGAAGGAAATCAAAGCCAGTGAATACCGTGTTGCTCTGACCCCGGCAGGCGTAACCATGCTGAAGGCGGCAGGCCATAAGGTTATTGTGGAGACGAGAGCCGGCGAAGGAAGCGGATTTGAGGATCTGGATTACGAACGGGAAGGCGCGGAAATCCGTGCCGCCGCAGCGGAAGTCTGGAGCGAAGCGGACATGATCATGAAGGTCAAGGAGCCGCTCAAAGAGGAGTTTGGTTACTTCCGTGAAGGATTGCTCCTGTTTACGTATTTGCATTTGGCGGCTGCTCCAGAGCTGACGCAAGCATTGATGGACAGCGGAGTAACGGGAATCGCGTATGAGACGATACAACTCGCAAATGGCAGTCTGCCTTTATTAACGCCAATGAGCGAAGTGGCCGGCCGCATGGCGGTACAAGTAGGCGCTCAATTTCTTGAAGCTTTCCATGGCGGCAGGGGAGTGCTGCTGGGGGGAGTTCCGGGGGTACCTCCGGCGGAAGTCGTGGTCATCGGCGGCGGTATTGTTGGAACCAATGCAGCCAAGATTGCCCTTGGTATGGGGGCTAACGTCGTTATTTTGGAAAAAAGCACGGACCGGATGAGATACCTGGATGATGTGTTTGGCAGTAGAATCCATACCGTCATGTCAAGCCCCTATAATATTGCGGAAGCAGTCGGCAGAGCGGATCTTCTAATCGGCGCCGTCTTGATTCCGGGAGCCAAAGCTCCTCACTTGGTTACGGAAAACATGGTGCAGTCGATGAAAAAAGGGTCAGTCATTGTAGACGTCGCGGTAGACCAAGGCGGTTCCATTGCAACGGTAGACCGGCCAACTACGCATAGAGATCCAATCTACGTCAAGCATGGGGTTATTCATTATGCGGTAGCAAACATCCCTGGCGCAGTTCCCCGCACATCGACGTTTGCGCTGACGAATGTGACGATGCCGTATGCCCTCGATCTTGCCAGTAGAGGCTGGGAAGCGGTCAAAGGCAGCGTGCCTTTGCAAAAAGGAGTCAACACCTATCGCGGTACGGTCACTTATAAACCGGTTGCCGAAGCGGCGGGTCTGCCTTATACGCCATTGGAACGCTGGTTGGATTCGATTTCGTTCGATAAGCTGGAGTCTTGAGACTTCGATCAACGTTAACACAATGAGGGGACATAGGCGACAGCCCTGACATAAAGGGCGGGCTGCCTTCATAAATTGTACGGATGGACAACCGTAACAAAAGTGAAGGAGGCAAGCAGATGGTCCTCTCGCTGCGCAAATGGTTAAGCCGAATTTTATTTGTCGTCATCTTCACATTGCTGCTTCTCATAGTAACGGGCAGCTATCGCTTTCTCATTGATGCGATTGCTCCCGTCCATCCTTACAGGACACCTAAAGGCGATGCGCTCAAGGTGTTTCAATCGGACCCGGCAGCCGTTGAAAAAGGCAGTCTTGCCGATCGGCTGAGATGGTTTTATTGGTATGGCGAATAAGCAAATCGATGATCAAATAAGAGTAAAGCAGGATTTGAAGCGCCGGTTGTGGAATAGTTGTAAAGCAGGATAACTTGCCCGCGAGACAGGGTCCATGGTCCCATGGCCTTGATCATCTTTCTTGAACGAGAGGAACCGGCATGAAAGCTCACGTACAATCTTTTATACAATATCTAATGAGCGAGCGCGCATTGTCGAGCAGTACGCTGGAATCATATGGTCGCGACTTGCAAAGCTTGCTCGATTATCTGGAGCAGCAATCCGTTGCGGAAGTGGCTGACATTCATCGTCACCATTTGTCGCATTATTTACTGCGTCTAAAAGAGAGCGGGCGTAAAACGTCAACCGTCTCCAGGCATATTGCGTCTATACGCGCCTTTTTTCATTATTTGGCGGTAAACGGTTATATTCAGCTTAATCCCGCCATGTACATAGAGTCTCCTAAACAAGAAAAGAAGGAGCCTAAAGTATTAACCGTCGAGAACGCCGGCCTGCTGCTTGAGACCCCTCAGTCCGTTACCGCTGCAGGGAAGCGGGATAAGGCCATGCTGGAGCTGCTCTATGCAACCGGAATCCGGGTATCCGAATTGATTTCGCTTGATGTCGATAGCGTTAATTCGCAATTGAACATTATAAGATGCGTGGGCAGCGGCATGAAGGAGCGGATTATTCCGTTCGGACGAATGGCGCAGGCGGCATTGGACGATTATTTGCAGGCAGGCAGAACGGAGCTGTTGCGGCAAGCAGAGGACGAGCCCGCCTTGTTCCTCAATCAGCTCGGAACGCGAATGACAAGACAAGGTTTCTGGAAAATGGTCAAAAAATACGCGAAGGAAGCGGGGATCTCGGAAGACATTACCCCGCATACCTTGCGCCATTCCTTTGCCGCTCACCTGCTGGAGAACGGAGCAGATCTGCGCTCCGTCCAGGAGCTGCTTGGCCATGCGGATATTTCAACCACGCAGCGTTATACGCGCTTGTCCAAAGCAAAGATGAAAGATGTCTACTCGAATGCCCATCCTAGGGCTTAATCATTAAGCGTATGCTTACGAAGCATGAATCACCACAAACGGTTGATGTAATCAACCTAGTTTGGCCATTCATTAAGCGTATGCTTACGAAGCATGAATCACCACAAACGGTTGATATAATCAACCTAGTTTGGCAATTCATTTTAGGAGGTAACCATGAAATTCGATCGCATTGCGGTAATTGTACTAGACAGCGTTGGAATCGGAGAACTGCCGGATGCGCCGTCTTTTGGAGACAGCGGTTCGCACACGCTTGGGCATATTATTGAACGGGTGCCAACGATAGAGTTGCCACACATGAGACGCTGGGGACTCGACCGGATTACGGAATTATCCGATTGGAAGCCGTCTGGGGAAGCCGCTGCCTATTACGGCAAGATGGCGGAGGTCTCGGTAGGAAAAGATACGATGACAGGACATTGGGAACTGATGGGACTCAACATTACGGTGCCTTTTCAGACGTTCCCGGAAGGGTTCCCGGAGGAATTGATACAGGCGTTTGAGGAACGGACGGGCCGCAAAGTAATTGGCAACAAGCCAGCCAGCGGAACCGAAATACTGGACGAGCTTGGCGCGGAACACATGGAGACGGGCGCGTGGATCGTATACACCTCGGCTGACAGCGTATTTCAGATTGCCGCGCACGAAGAGATCGTACCGCTGGAAGAGTTGTATCGCGGGTGTGAGATTGCGCGGGAATTAACAATGGACGAACGTTTTGCCGTGGGCAGGGTTATCGCAAGACCTTTTGTCGGTTCGCCCGGTGCCTTCAAACGTACGCCTAACCGCCACGATTACGCCGTTAAGCCGCCGGAAGCAACCGTGCTGGATTTGCTTAAGGATAATGGCTTCGATACGATTGCAATCGGGAAAATCAATGATATCTTTGACGGGGAAGGCATTACGGCAACGTCTTCAACCAAAAGCAATGCCGACGGAATTGCTCAAACGGTTGAAGCATTAAAGAAGCCGTTCAAAGGCTTATTATTTACGAACCTTGTTGATTTCGACTCCTTGTACGGCCATCGTCGCGATCCGGAAGGTTACGCTGCCGCGCTGGAGGAATTCGACCGGGCAATCCCTGAGCTGGAGAGCGCGATAGGCGAACGTGACCTGCTCATTGTAACGGCCGACCACGGCAATGACCCCGTCCACCCGGGTACGGACCATACACGCGAGTATGTTCCTATTTTATTATTCAGCCCGGCTTTTGATCAGCCGAAGCGGCTCGAGACCAGAACAACCTTCTCGGACCTAGGGGCAACGATTGCGGATAACTTTGGAGTTGCCGTACCGCCGAACGGTACAAGCTTTTTAAGTTTGCTTCAGACCAAATAACAAGGATAGAGGAGGAACTTACGATGAGTTCAAATACGATGACGGCTGTTCAAATTAAAGAGGCAGCTTCCTATATTGCGGGACAGGTGCAGGTTCAACCCGAGATTGGCCTGATTATGGGTTCCGGTCTTGGCGTGCTTGGCGATCATATCGACAACGCGGTTACGATCGATTACAGCGACATTCCGCATTTTCCGGTATCCACGGTAGAAGGCCATGCGGGGGAATTGGTCGTTGGCACCTTGTCCGGGCGCTCTGTTATTCTCATGCGCGGCAGATTCCATATGTACGAAGGTTATGGCTCTGAGTTGACCGCTTTCCCCGTTCGCGTAATGAAGGCGCTTGGCGTTACCTCCTTGCTAGTTACGAATGCGGCAGGCGGCGTTAATCTGGATTTCGAAGCAGGCGATTTGATGTTGATCTCCGATCACTTGAATATGACGGGCAAAAATCCGCTTATCGGTCCAAATGATAACGAGCTTGGCGTAAGATTCCCGGATATGTCCGAAGCTTATAGCAAACGTCTTCGCGCGATTGCTCGTGAAACTTCGGCTAAGCAAGGGCTTAAGCTGCAGGAAGGCGTCTATGCCGGATTGCTTGGTCCTACCTATGAGACTCCTGCCGAAATCCGCATGCTTCGCGTATTAGGCGCAGATGCCGTCGGCATGTCGACTGTTGCTGAAGTGATTGCAGCCCGCCATTCCGGCATTGAAGTACTGGGCATTTCCTGTATCAGCAACATGGCAGCAGGGGTATTAGATCAACCGTTGTCCCATGACGAGGTTATTGAAACGACCGAGCGGGTTAAAGCGGAATTTTTGGCGCTGGTGAAAGAATTAATCCGACAATTCTAGTGGGTGCTTGTAATATAATTGTAATAATCCCATCGACGGAATATGACAGTATTTGATGACGGCATCGTCGTATAATGTCCATGATTACGGGATGATGGAGTGGAGATAAGTGGACAAGCTGTTACTCGTCGAAATTGAGCAGTTGCGAGGGAAAATGGTTGAAAAAGCAATGAAAAAGAAAACATTTGTACATCGTGAAGTGCTCCAGCTCAGCCAGATGCTGGACGAGCTGATCGTTCGGCAACAAACGCTGCGGGCGCGTTCACATAAATGAATGTGCAGCAGAAACGGAGTGGGTAACATGCGTGCAGTAGATCTAATACAAAAGAAGCGAGACGGCGGAGTGCTGACTGCAAAAGAATTGACGTTTCTGGTGGATGGCTATTGCGATGGAGGCATTCCGGACTATCAAATGTCGGCTTGGGCGATGGCCGTGCTCTTCCGCGGTATGACGCCGCAAGAGACGGCGTCTTTGACGCTTGCCATGGCGAACTCGGGTGACCAGGTAGATCTGGCTCCAATTGCCGGCATAAAGGTAGACAAGCATAGCACGGGCGGCGTAGGCGACAAAACAACGCTTATTATTGCACCGCTTGTTGCTTCGGTTGGCGTACCGGTTGCGAAGATGTCGGGCAGAGGCCTTGGCCATACGGGCGGAACAATCGACAAACTGGAATCGATTGCAGGATTTCAGACCGAATTGTCGAGGGAGAAATTCCTCGAACAAGTGAATGAGATTGGGCTTTCGGTTATTGGGCAAAGCGGAAATCTGGCACCAGCTGACAAAAAACTATACGCGCTGCGGGATGTGACGGCTACCGTCGAGTCGATTCCGTTAATTGCGAGTTCTGTCATGAGCAAAAAGATTGCAGCTGGCGCGGATGCCATTGTACTGGACGTCAAGACGGGCAGCGGCGCTTTCATGAAGACGGTGGAGGATTCGGAGAAGCTTGCGCAAGCCATGGTCGAGATCGGTACGCAGGTCGGCCGCCAGACGGCCGCCGTCATCAGCGATATGGATCAACCTCTTGGTTTTGCTATCGGCAACGCGCTTGAAGTTCGGGAAGCCATCGAGACTTTGCGGGGCAGAGGTCCGGCAGATCTCACGGAGCTGTGTTTGACGCTTGGTGCCCATATGGTCGTATTAGGCGGACATGCCGAGAATGTTGCTGAAGCCAAAGAGCTGTTGCGGCAACAGTTGAACAACGGCCAGGCGTTGGAGAAATTCAAGCAGTTTATTGCCGCGCAAGGCGGAGATGCTACCGTGGCTGAGGATGTGACGCTTCTGCCTCAAGCGGCGGAGCAGGTTGAAGTGAAGGCGCTAGCAGCCGGATTTGTCTCGGCAATTGACGCGGAACAGCTTGGTATTGCTGCGATGCTTCTCGGTGCCGGGCGTGCGACGAAGGAAGCCCTGATTGATTACTCCGTGGGCATTATGATCGGTAAAAAGGTAGGCGATCCGGTTAGCGAAGGCGAAACGCTGGTCGTGCTGCATACGAAAGCTCAAGATATAGCAGTAGAAGAAGTTGCGGCTAAAATTCAAAGCGCATATTCGATTACGGCTGAGAAGCCGGCGGAGCGTCCGCTTTTGTTGTCTGTTGTGACAACGGAAGGGACTAATCGATACTAGCGCATATATAGGAACCGTCTTACGCCCGGAAGGGAGTAAGGCGGTTTTTTTTATTCGCGAGGGCGAAATTCGACAAAAAGCTTCTGTGGAATATTTTTCATGAAAGAGGTCAAGACTGGAGAAGACAATATAGCCCAATTGCGGTGTTTTCGTCATGAAAACGCGTAGAACAATCATCTTTGGAGGAGACCTGCTCTATGAAAAAAGTTTGTACGAAGCTGTTCATTCTATTCGCTGCATTTACCCTGACTGCGATGCCGGCTGCTGCTTACGCAAGTGAAACCGTAATCGCCAAGGAGCCCGTACCATCCGCTCCTGGGCAGCAGCAAGCCTCGTCGCTTGATTTAGCACCTTCCGCAAGGTCGGCCGTCCTGATGGATGCCGACAGCGGTACCGTTATTTACGAGAAGGACAGCAACGTCAAGCTACCTCCGGCTAGTATTACGAAGGTCATGACGATGCTGCTGATCATGGAAGCGCTGGACGACGGGAAGATCAAGCTTACCGATAAAGTGCCTACAAGCGAATACGCGGCTTCTATGGGCGGATCCCAGATCTTCCTCGAGCCGGGCGAAGAAATGACGGTTGACGAAATGCTGAAAGGCATTGCGATGGCTTCCGGCAACGATGCTTCTGTCGCTATGGCGGAAAAGCTAGCGGGCTCCGAGCAACAGTTTGTCGTTATGATGAACGAGAAGGCGCAGCAGCTAGGTTTGCAAAATACCCATTTTGCCAACTGCAATGGCTTGCCCGCGGCCGATCATTATACTTCCGCGCATGATATCGCGGTGATGTCGCGCGAATTGCTGAAGCATTCCGAGATTACGAAATATACCGGGTCGTACCAGGATTATTTGCGCAAATCGTCGGAGAAACCGTTTTGGCTGGTGAACACGAATAAGCTTGTAAGGTTCTACAGCGGTGCGGACGGTCTCAAAACAGGTTTTACGAATGAAGCTAAATTCTGCTTGACGGCGACGGCTAAACGCGACAATTTGCGCGTAATCGCGGTTGTTATGGGCGAGCCGAACACCAAAACAAGAAATGCCGAAGTTTCGCAAATGCTTGATTTCACGTTTGCCCAATATACGACCCATCCGATCTTTAAAGAAGGAGACACGATGGGTACCATGAAAATCGAGAAAGGATCCGTTCGCGAGCTGCCGCTTGTTGCGAAGCATCCTTATAGCATTTTGCTCAAAAAAGGCGCTGCAACTAACGACATCCGTTATGAACTTCAAATTGAACAGCCATTGAAAGCGCCGGTTGCCATCGGTCAATCGATCGGGAAGCTCGTTGTCTACCAAGGCGATCAGGTTGTGAAGGAATTCCCGGTTGACGCGCCTCAGTCCGTTGATAAAGCAGGCTGGTTCAAATTGCTCAAACGGTCCTTCAGCGGATTGTTCTCGTAGCGTTTTTTGTCTTCTTCTAGCGCTTCTCTTCTAGTTTTGTCGTCGTGCAGGAAACCTTGGGCCGCATGGAGAAATCGTAGTTCGATCCAAAAGCGAAGCCTAAAGGAGTTGAACGGCGACAATGAGTCTGCAAGCAGAACTGGAGCATTACCGTAATGTCTTGATCGTACGTCTTCGCGGGGAGCTTGACCATCATACGGCGGATATTGTCCGCAATAAGATGGAAGCGGAGATCATGCGGGGGGATAGTCACCACATTATTCTCAGCCTGAAGGATCTGCAGTTTATGGACAGCTCCGGATTAGGCGTCATTTTGGGCAGATACAAGCAGGTTCGCAGCAAAGGCGGCAAGATGGTCGTGTGCGACGTGAATCCAAGTGTCTACCGCCTGTTTGAAATGTCGGGCTTGTTTAAAATAATGAGCATTTACGACAATGAAAGAATGGCGATTTCTAGTCTGGAGGTGGTCTCGTAATGGGACGCAACGAAATGACATTATCCTTTAGCGCCAGATCGGAGAATGAGGCTTTTGCCCGTATTGCGGTGGCATCGTTTGTGTCGCAATTGGATCCGACGTTAGAAGAATTGAATGATCTGAAGACAGCGGTATCCGAAGCGGTTACCAATTCCATTATTCATGGCTATGATAGCAATCCTGACGGCAAAGTGACGATTGAAGCTTCGATCGACGGGGATGTTGTATCCATTGCCATTTATGATAATGGCCGCGGCATTGAGGATCTCGAGCTGGCACGCCAGCCGCTGTATACCTCCAAGCCGGAGATG
Source organism: Paenibacillus glycanilyticus (assembly GCF_030161375.1). Lineage (GTDB taxonomy): Bacteria > Bacillota > Bacilli > Paenibacillales > Paenibacillaceae > Pristimantibacillus > Pristimantibacillus glycanilyticus_B. The sequence goes on along the minus strand of NZ_BSSQ01000014.1, from coordinate 141,473 downwards.
GAACGTTCGGGTATGGGCTTTACGATCATGGAAAATTTCATGGACCGTTTTGAAGTAACTAGCGAACTGGGCCAAGGTACGCGGGTAGCGATGATGAAGCGTATTGAATCGAAAAAAGCGCTGTATAACTAGCGTATAGGGGTTGAACCTCATGGATGCCGATTTGAAGCAAACGGCTCAGCCGTATTTGGATGATTCGGAAGTGAAGCGTCTCATTGCCTTGAGCCAATCAGGAGATACCTTGGCAAGAGACACGCTTGTGCAATGTAATATCAGGTTAGTCTGGTCTGTCGTACAGCGGTTCATTAACCGGGGCTACGAACCGGAGGATTTGTTCCAAATCGGATGTATCGGGCTGCTGAAGTCCGTCGATAAATTCGACTTGTCCTATGACGTGAAGTTCTCTACTTATGCGGTGCCGATGATTATCGGCGAGATTCAGCGTTTTCTGCGCGATGACGGTACGCTTAAGGTTAGTCGTTCACTCAAAGAGACGGCGAACAAGGTCCGGAAAATGAAAGATGAGCTGTCCAAGACGCTTGGCCGTCTGCCGACGGTCAGCGAAGTAGCGGATCGTCTTGGCATTACGCCGGAGGATGTGGTGTTCGCTCAGGAAGCGAACAAACCTCCAACATCGATTCACGAGACCGTGTTCGAGAACGACGGCGACCCGATTACCCTTATGGACCAGATTGCCGACGATTCGCAGGAACGCTGGTTCGACAAACTAGCTCTCATCGAAGCGATCGAGGGTCTTAGCGAACGCGAGAGGCTGATCGTGTATTTGCGTTATTACCGTGATAAAACCCAGTCCGAAGTCGCCAGCCGCCTTGGGATATCCCAGGTTCAGGTGTCGAGGTTGGAGAAGAAAATTTTGCAGGTTATAAGAGAACAGATCGCGCAGTAATTAGCGATATGTTCTCTTGGAAGCGAACAAATCGCAATCGCCCAATAACCAAAAGACCAAATGACAACCATCGCCTTTTCAAGGCGATTGGCTGCCATTTGGTCTTTTTCATGTGTGCTCCAACTTTTTCAAAAACCAATTTACCTCTCCGGGAGACCTGAATACAAGGATCCGTTTCTCCCCGCTTAATTGCTCTAGCTTGCTTACAATCCCCGGTTTTGTAGTTCTTGGGAAATTCCAGATCCATTTCAAAAACGGCAGATCAACTTTTTCTTTGCAGCCCGGTCCCATGTCTGGTCTCGTTCGGCGACGGTATTGGAAAACTCTTTTCAACGCGCGGTACAAACATAAAATCCGTGGGTAATCCAAGAAAATAATCGTATCGGCGGCATTTAACCGTATATCGAGCGTACCGCCGTAATTGCCGTCAATGATCCATCGGTCTTGCTTGACTAACTCGGTTTGGACGGTAATCTGTTCGCTTTTTGGTGCAGCTACCCAATTGGGTTTCCAGAACAAAGCGTCCAGATGGGAAACCTCCTGGTGAAGTTGCAGGCCGAGCTTTCTGGCTAATGTTGATTTGCCGGCGCCGCCCGAGCCTATTATGGCAATCCGATTCATGTTTCGTGTCCTCCTGCGACAGTAGTTCTTGAATAAATTTCTTCCAAGAAGAAGTTAATCCTTCTGCATGATCAACATAAGAGCTGAGAGTTTCTTTATTTTACCTTTATAAGCATGACTATCCGTTATCTCCTTATCTCATACTAACAGGGAAGTAAACCCTATGCAGATAAAGGAATGATGACAGATGGACACTACCCAGCCATCCGCCCTCTATCTTCGTCTCAAGAAAAAAGTGAATATCCGGCCGGAGCGGAGCGTAACGCTTGGTCAGGTGTCGAGGTTGCTTGCTCCTAACGAGGAGCTGGAACAGCAATTAAACGAACTGGTGCTGTACCGCCATCACAAAGGGGACGGCAACCGAGTCGTTATCGATTTGCTCCAAATCGTCAGAGTTATTCGCGAGGCTGCACCCGAGTTGTCCGTAGAGGCTTACGGGGATCCTCAGGTACTCATCATGATTTCGCCTAAACCGCAGAAGCCCCGTATCGTCGTGCTAATATTTGCGTGGCTGCTTCTCTTCTTTGGTGCGGGCCTTGCGATTATGAATTTCCATACCGACGTAAGCATGAAGGAAGTTCACATCCGAATCGTCGAGCTATTGACGGGCGAACGATCCGAACATCCGTTATGGTTTCAGGTGCCGTATTCGCTTGGCATTGGCCTTGGCATGATCCTGTTCTTCAACCATTTGTTCAAGAAGAGATTCAACGAGGAGCCAAACCCTCTTGAGGTTGAACTTTATACGTACCAGGAAAATGTGAATGCGTATGTAATCGCCGACGAAATGCGCAAAAAAAACAACCAGCACGGCGAGCGGGGGAATGACGATGGGTGACTGGCTCATGCATCTATTCATCATGCTGCTTGGCTTGTCCGGCGGTCTTGCCGTCGGGAGCGGGTTGGTAGCGTTCCTGATCGTGCTCGACTTGATTCCAAGGCTAGCCCAAATCGCTTATGCGTACCGCATGTCCATCTGGTTCGAGACGGCGGTCATTTGCGGTTCCATGTACTGGACGTTTGCCGACTTTATGGACTGGCGGCTGTCTCTGCCCAAAGCGCTGATCTTATCAGTTGCCGGATTGATGGCCGGCGTGTTTGTCGGCATGCTGGCGGGGGCTTTGACGGAAGTAATGAACGTTCTGCCTATTCTGGCGAAACGCATGAATTTATCCGATTATTTGGTGGGTCTAGTCATGGCAATGGTGCTTGGCAAGACGTTAGGCTCTTTGTTTGATTGGTTGTTTTTCCAATGGTAGGCAAGTAATTAACGGCATGGAGGTTGATGAGGATGACCGATAAGGAGAAAGAGCGGGAGCAATCAAACGGGGAACCCCCGTATATGTACATACCCGCAGAGCAAAAAAACGAGGAGCAAGGAATGGCGATTCCGACTCCTCCTTTTGAATTAACGGACCGAGCATCGAAACCAAAACAATCGCATGAAAAGAAAGAAAAAAGTTCGGACAAAGATGATGTTATCCCCGATAGTCTGGACGAAGTATACAAACGGCTGGAGAACGAGGTAGGATACAAGGTCAGCTTCGATATCGTCGTGCGCGAGATGACGTTTGGTAATCGTCGCGTTGCCTTTTTCTATATGAATGGTCTCGCCAAGGATACGATTTTGACCGAAATTCTGAAACGTCTTACTTACCTGCAGTCCGATGAAGTGACCGGCGATGCCTTCCATAATTTTCTGAACATGTACGTTCCCGCGGCCCAGGCGGAGAAGAAGGAAAAGTGGAACGAAATGCTCACCTTCGTGTTGTCCGGGTCGACTGCGATGTTTATCGATAAGGAACCTAACGCGATTATTATCGATGCCAAAGCATTCCCGGCCCGCAGCCCGGATGAACCGCAGCTTGAGCGCGTCGTTAGGGGCAGCCGGGACGGCTTCGTCGAGACGATGATGATGAACATTTCCCTCGTCCGCAGACGTCTGCGCGACCCTCAGCTGCGTTACGAGCTTGTCAGAGTCGGGGAACGGACGCAATCGGATATTTGTATCGCTTATATTAACGATTTGGCGGATCCTGAGCTCGTCAAATCGATCAAGGACAAAATCGAGCTAGTACATATCGACGGCTTGCCACTGGCTGACAAACAGCTGGAGGAAGCAACGGTGCAGCGGGGGTGGAATCCGTTTCCGCTTGTCCGTTATTCGGAGAGGCCGGACGTTGTAGCGGCGCATTTGCTGGAAGGGAACGTCGTTGTATTTGTGGATACTTCTCCAAGCGCGATGATATTGCCAACGACTTTCTTCGATTTGATCCAACACGCGGAGGAGAACCGGCAAACGCCGTTCATCGGCACTTATTTGCGCTGGGTCAGGTTTATCGGCATTTTCTCGTCGCTGTTTCTATTGCCGCTATGGCTTCTGTTTGTTATTCATCCGGATCTGAAGCCGCAAGCGCTGGAATTTCTCGGACCGGAAAAAGTCGGCAAGCTGCCGCTGATCGTACAGTTTCTGATCGTTGAATTAGGCGTCGATCTCATGCGGCTGGCATCCGTCCACACCCCGTCAACGCTAGCTACGGCCGTCTCTCTCGTTGCCGCCATCATGGTTGGCGATATAGCGGTCAAGACCGGGCTTTTTATCAACGAAGTTATTCTCTATATGGCCATCGCCGCGATTGGGATGTTCGCTACCCCAAGTTATGAGCTTGGTCTCGCGAACCGGATAGTCAGGCTGGTGCTTATCGTAGCGGTTTCGCTGTTCTATGCTCCTGGATTTGTAGTTGCGACAACCGCTATTCTGATCATGCTTTGCATGCAGCGTTCGTTCAACCGTCCGTATATGTGGCCGTTTATTCCGTTCGATTACCGCGCGATGTGGAACATCATCGTGCGGAAGCCGGTGCTCAAGAACAGGACCCGTCCAAACCTGCTTCGCCCGCAACAAAGCGACAAAATGCCGCGGTCCAAGTCGTAGATAATAAATACAAATGAAATGTTGATTTATCCATTTCTCTCAAGGTTAGATTGCGATATACTGTGGCTATTGGTGCAAATCGTAATCAGCTTCTATTAGGGGGAAAAGAAATCGTGTACTTACATGGCACAAGCAAAATAAATGCCCAGGGGCACCTGGAAATTGGCGGAGTCGACGTAACGGATCTGGCAAAAGAATACGGTACCCCGCTGTACATTGTGGACGAGGCCTTAATTCGGCAACGCGCAAACGAATATGTGTCGGCTTTTAACGAGACCGGCCTGAAATTCCAGGTTGCTTATGCGAGCAAAGCGTTTTCGGTTATGGCGATGTGCGCCATTGCCGATCAAGAAGGTTTATCGCTCGACGTCGTATCCGACGGTGAGCTTTACACGGCTCTTCAAGCCGGCTTCCCGGCTAGCCGCATACATTTCCACGGCAATAACAAGACACCGGACGAGATTAACATGGCACTCGACGCGAACATCGGATGTTTTGTAGTCGACAACTTTGTCGAGCTGCGCCTGCTGAACGCTCTTGCTGCCGACAAAGGCAAAAAAGTGAAAATTTTGTTCCGGATTACACCAGGCGTAGAAGCGCATACGCATGAATATATTTCCACTGGCCAAGAGGATTCGAAATTTGGCTTCGACCTTGGCAACGGTGCGGCGAAGCAAGCGATTAAGGAAGCCATGCAGCTGCCGAACATCGAAATTCTAGGCGTGCATTCCCATATCGGCTCCCAAATCTTTGAAGTAGACGGCTTCCGCATGGCCGTTGATAAAGTTGCCGCGTTTGCCGTCCAAATCCGTGACGAGCTTGGTCTGATCTTCAAGGTTGTTAACCTTGGCGGCGGTTTCGGCATCCGTTATGTGGAAGGGGACACGCCGCTTCCGGTATCCGAATATGTAGCCGCAATTACGAATGCGGTTATTGCGAATTTCACGGCAGCTAATTTCCCTCTTCCCGAGATCTGGGTGGAGCCGGGCCGCAGCATTGTGGGCGATGCTGGTACAACCCTGTACACCGTTGGCACGATGAAGGACATTCCCGGCGTACGCAAGTACATTGCGGTAGACGGCGGCATGATGGATAATCCTCGCCCGGCGCTATATCAATCCGAATACGAGGCTATTCTGGCGAACCGTGCTAACGAAGCGAACACGGAGACGGTTACCATTGCGGGCAAAGCATGCGAGAGCGGCGACAAGCTGATCATTGACCTTCAGCTGCCAAAAGCCGAAACGGGCGATCTGCTTGCCGTATTCTGTACGGGCGCGTATAACTACTCGATGGCGAGCAACTATAACCGCTTCCGCCGCCCTGCCGTTGTCTTCGTAAAAGACGGTCAATCCGACGTTGTCGTTCAGCGCGAAACGCTTGATAATATCGTTGGAAACGACGTAATTCCGGCAAGACTGAGCAAATCGCTTGCTAAGTAAGGGTTAAATTTGGTAACGTAGTCTTATTCGGACAAAGAAAGGTAGATGTTACACATGGCTAAACAAGCAAAAATCACACTTGAGAACGGTGCAGAGGTTATTCTCGATCTGTTCGAACAAGATGCTCCAAATACGGTAGCAAACTTCGAAAAGCTTGCAAACGAAGGTTTCTATAACGGCGTGGTATTCCACCGCGTTATTCCTGGCTTCGTTGCGCAAGGCGGCTGCCCTAACGGTACTGGCACAGGCGGTCCTGGCTACACGATCAATTGCGAGATCAACCCGAACAAACATGAGCGCGGTTCGCTCGCAATGGCACATGCAGGCCGCAACACAGGCGGAAGCCAGTTCTACATTGGCTACCAGCCGCAGCCGCATCTTGACGGCCAACATACGGTATTTGGCAAAGTTGCCAAAGGCATGGAGCATGTTGACGCGTTCAAAGGACGCGACAAAATGCAAAAGGTTGAAGTTTACGAAGTTTAATGTTAAGATACTAACAAATTTATAGTTTGTGGCTTACCTTCGGGGCAGGGTGAAAATCCCAACCGGCGGTGATCGAGCAGCGCCTGCACATCCGGAAATCCGGCGTGCGGCGCTTTCTCGTCAGTCCGTGACCCGGGCCGAATAAGGCAAGAGCGATTCATCGCATTGCCTTAACCGGAACGGTGGACCTGGTGCAATTCCGGGACCGACAGTATAGTCTGGATGGGAGAAGGAGACACATTCGAAGCGATATGCGCGAAAGCTTTTTTCATGCTTATTTTTTCTTGTGCTTATTTTCACAAGCATAAGAGGGTAGGTTTATTAAGCTTATTTATGCAGTCGTCGAATGGTTAAATTCCCACCCCCGTTGGCTAAGCTGGCTAATGGGGGTGTTTTTTGCATTTATGGACGTACTAAATGATTCTTATTATATGAGTCTTGCACTTGATCTGGCGGCGAAAGCTTCCGGGCAGACCGGCATTAATCCGGTCGTAGGTTGCGTAGTCGTCAAAGAAGGACGCATTATCGGCGTTGGCACGCATCTCAAGAGAGGAACGGGCCATGCCGAGGTGCATGCCTTGCAGATGGCCGGCGACGAAGCGGAAGGGGCGACCGTGTATGTTACGCTGGAACCATGCAGCCATTTCGGGAAAACGCCGCCTTGCTGCGAGCGCATCATCAATGCCAAGGCCGCCCGCGTTGTCGTAGCAACGACCGACCCGAATCCGCAAGTAGCGGGCAGGGGCATCGCGCGTCTCCGGGAGGAAGGCATCGAGGTTGAAGTGGGGTTGCTGGATGAACAGTCCAGAAGCATGAATGAGAAGTTCAACAAGTACATTACGACGAAACTTCCGTTCGTTACGCTCAAGACGGCAAGCACGCTGGACGGCAAGATCGCTTCCCGTACAGGGGACAGCCGCTGGATTACGGGAGCGGCGGCCCGCGAGCAGGTACATACGCTGCGGCATCAGCATGAAGCGATTATGGTGGGCATTGGCACGTTGCTTGCGGACGATCCTCAACTTACGACCCGCGCGGCCGTTCCGGCCATTCACCCGGTTCGCATCATTGTCGATAGCCAGCTTCGATTGCCGCTCAATGCCAGAGTAGTAACGGACGGCTTAGCCCGTACGTTGGTTATCGCTTCCGGCCAGGCCGATGCAGCACGAGAGGCAGCGCTTGTTCAGGCAGGCGTTGAAGTGATCCGCTGCGGCGATGGGGCACAGGTTGATCTAGCCGAAGCGATACGCAAGCTCGGTGAACTCGAGATTGGTTCCATCTTGCTCGAAGGCGGCGGCAAGCTGAACGGAGCGATGCTGGAAGCGGGCTTAATCGATAAGATTATGATTTATATGGCTGCCAAAATTATTGGCGGCATAGATGCTCCCGGCACCTTCACATTCGCTGGATTCGAGAAGATGGCGCAAGCCATTGAGCTGGAGCATGTAAAGGTTGAAATGGCAGGCGAAGATATTTGCATTTCGGGATATCCTGCCTATGGCAATGAATAGATTGGGGGAGTGCCCGTGTTTACCGGCTTGGTTGAAGAAGTTGGCACATTAAGACGGGTCAAGAAGCAAGGCGAAGCGATGGTGCTTACGTTAGAGGCTTCCAAGGTGACGGAAGGCGTCGCAATGGGTGACAGCATTTCCGTGAACGGAGTCTGTCTGACGGTCATCGCTTTCGACCGAACGTCCTTTGATGCGGATGTGATGCCGGAGACGTTCCGGAAGTCCAATCTGCACCAGCTCCGTCCGGGCCAGGAAGTGAACCTGGAGCGGGCGATGCTCGCTGGCGGACGGTTCGGCGGCCATATTGTGCAAGGGCATGTTGACGGCGTTGGCGTCATCACGGGACGCGAGACGGACGCGAATGCGGTTGTGTTCGCCATCCGGCTGTCTGACGACGAGATGCTGCGGTACGTCATACCCAAGGGCTCAATCACCATTGACGGGATTAGCCTGACGGTTGTTGGCACCAATGCTTCTGGATTTTCGGTATCGGTCATTCCGCATACATTGGCAGAGACCGCTCTGCAAAACAAAAAAGCCGGGGATTCGGTTAATATCGAATGCGATGTGATCGGCAAATACGTTGACCATCTGCTTCATTACAAACCCGCGAAGGACAACGGAAGATCCGGCAGCGGGAAGGAATCGAAGATCAGCGCCGCTTTTTTGAGCGAGAACGGATTTCTATAATCCATAGAGAATGGGATAGAAGGAGGGATAATGATGAACAAACAAGAGCTTGGCCTGCAGGAGGAATTGTTCGACTCGATTGAGGCGGCGCTTGAGGATTTGAAAGCCGGAAAGCCAATCATTGTCGTGGATGACGAGGACCGCGAGAATGAAGGGGACTTAATCGCGCTGGCGGAGACAGCTACGCCGGAAGTCATCAATTTCATGATTACGGAAGCCCGTGGCCTCGTGTGCGTGCCTATTACGCAAGAACGCGCCGAGCAGCTCGATCTGCCTCCCATGGTCCAGCACAATACGGATTATCATGGCACAGCCTTTACCGTATCGGTCGACCATGTTTCGACAACAACGGGAATTTCAGCCTTTGAACGGTCTCAAACGGTCAAATCGCTAATTGATCCGGAAACGAAACCAACCGATTTCCGTAAACCCGGACATATATTCCCGCTTGTTGCCAAGGATGGCGGCGTCATCCGCCGCGCCGGCCACACGGAAGCAGGCATAGACCTGGCGCGTATGTGCGGCTCGGAGCCGGCAGCCGTTATCTGCGAGATTATTAAAGAGGACGGTACGATGGCCCGTCTGCCGGATCTCGTTATTTTCAAAGAAAAACACGACCTCAAGCTCATTACGATTCAAGGAATGATCGCTTATCGCAACGCGAAGGAGAAGTTGGTTGACCGTATCGTTGAGGTTGACATGCCAACCGAATTTGGCGATTTCAAAGCCATAGCGTTCTCCAATCAGGCAGACGGCAAGGAACATGTCGCTTTTGTCAAAGGCCAGATTGATTCGCAGAAGCCGGTATTGGTCCGGGTTCATTCCGAATGCGTGACGGGGGACGTGTTCCACTCGAAGCGCTGCAACTGCGGATCCCAGCTGCAAGCGGCTTTGAAGCAGATTAGCGATGCGGGCAGCGGAATTCTTCTTTATATGCGCCAGGACGGGACTGGACTTGTGAATAAGCTGAAAGCCTATGCACAGCTTGATCAAGGGCAGGACCATGAAGCGCAAAAACCTAAGCTTGAGCTTCGCGATTACGGGGTAGGCGCTCAAATCTTGCGTGATCTGGGTGTGCGCCAAATGCGCCTATTATCGAATAACCCGCGCAAGATCAGAGGTTTGGAAGGCCATGGCATTGAAATTGTCGAGCGCGTTCCTATTCAAATGTAAGGCAAACGCAACTAATATAATAAGCAAAACACTAGGAGGATTTAATTATGCCAAACGTATTTGAAGCAAGTGTTGTATCGGAAGGACTTCGATTTGGGGTTGTAGTTGGACGGTTTAATGAATTTATCTCGGGTAAATTGCTTGGCGGCGCGCTTGATGGCTTCAAACGCCACGGAGCAAACGACGGAGACGTAGATATCGCTTGGGTGCCGGGCGCTTTCGAAATTCCTCTTATCGCGCAAAAAATGGCCGAAAGCGGCAAATACGATGCCGTAATTACGCTTGGCGCCGTTATCCGGGGATCAACTCCACACTTTGATTACGTATGTAACGAAGCAGCCAAAGGGGTAGCCGCAATCGCTCTAAAGACCGGCGTGCCGACGATTTTTGGCGTGTTGACGGTAGATTCCATTGAGCAAGCGATTGAACGCGCGGGTACAAAAGCAGGGAACAAAGGTTATGAGGCGGCTGTTTCTGCAATAGAGATGGCAAATTTGTCGAAATTACTGCATAATTAGAGTACTAGCTCAAATTATGCTGCGTCACTTGTTGATAGGACGTCAGCCGTTTGCATATGGCAGGGGGATCGTAAAGAAGTGACGATGCATTACAAGTTGGAATCCTTTGAAGGACCGCTCGATTTGCTGCTTCATCTTATCGATAAGTCAGAGATCGACATCCATGAGGTTTCGATTAGTGAAATAACGGATCAATATATGGATTACTTAAACGCGATGAAAGAGCTCGAGCTGGAGCTCACGAGCGAGTTTCTTGTCATGGCGGCAACTTTGCTCGCCATCAAGAGCAAGCAGCTTCTGCCGAAACCTCCCGTGTTTGAGGACTTCTATGAAGAATGGCCGGATGACGGCCTTGATCCGAGGGACGAGCTTATTCAGAAGCTGGTCGAATACCGTAAATTCAAGCAAATTGCAGAACAGCTTCGGGAGAAGGAAACAGAACGCAGTCTTGTGTATTCCCGGGAGCCGGATGATATGACGCCATACATGAAAGAAGAGTTCGTCAATCCGCTCGAGGGTCTTCATGTCTCTGACCTGATCGCCGCCTTCCAGCGGGCGCTGCGCAGAGCGGCGCGCCGAAACATAGTAGCAACGGTGCAGAGGGATGAAATTTCCGTCAAGGACCGGATCCGGGACATTGTTGAAGTTCTGAAGCAGTTTGAGACCGTTCGGTTCTCCCGCCTGATCCGGGAGAACATGAACAAACATGAGGTTGTCGTTACTTTCCTTGCTATTCTGGAACTGATGAAGATGAAACATATTCGCTGCTTCCAGCATCAGCTGTTTGATGACATCGTCATTCATTGGAGAGGAGAAGCGGCGAACAATGGATTACCCGAAGTTGAAGACAATTATTGAAGGTTTGTTATTTATGGCCGGAGACGAAGGGCTGAACAAACGTCAGCTTGCCGATATATTGGAGCTTGACGCCGATTTGGCGGCAGATCTGGTCTATGATTTACACCGTGACTTGGCACGGGAGCAGCGAGGGGTGCAAGTGGCGGAAGTCGCCGGGGCGTACCGGATGACAACAAATCCGGATCATGCCCTGTACTTCGAGCGCATGGCGTATACGCCTACCCGTTCCCAATTGTCGCAGGCTGCTTTGGAGACATTGGCGATCGTCGCGTACCGTCAGCCCATTACCCGGATCGATATAGAGGAGATTCGGGGTGTGAAGAGCGACCGCGCGATTCAATCGCTTGTGTCCAAGGATTTAATCGAGGAAGTCGGGCGGGCAGAAGCGATCGGCAGACCGATATTGTACGGAACTACGAAATCATTTTTGGATTATTTCGGATTGCCCAACATCAAAGCTTTGCCGGAACCTAGACAAGTTGATATCGACGAGGCGCTGGAAGAACAGACGCAAATGCTGTTCGAACGCATGGGCGAGCGCCAAACGACAATCGACGAGTTTATTCCGTTGCCTGAAGACAAGGAATAATTAGACTGCTGAGTTAGCCTGCAAAAAAGTCGAAACCGTGAACGTTTGGTCCGTTATTCCCTTCTTGTTTGGGGTAACGGACTTTTTTTACTTTATTATCTAGTGACAATAACGCACAAAGTTAGGTATAATGGCGTTTGTTGTTTTTTAAGTTGTAGGATGAACCTGCCCGATCAGGGGATTCTAGCATCAATGGGATACGATGGATAGCAGGAGGTAATACCACTGATAGAGCTTCTGGACATAAGAAAAACTTACGGAAACAGCGTAGAAGCTGTAAAAAATATAAGCCTGACCATTAACAAAGGTGAAATATTCGGCATTATCGGACATTCCGGCGCCGGCAAAAGCACATTGCTCCGTTGCGTCAATTTGCTTGAACGCCCGACATCGGGAGTAGTTAAGGTAGGCGACGTGGAGCTGACCAAGTTATCAACGACGCAGCTGCAGAAGGAACGGCGCAGAATCGGCATGATATTCCAGCATTTCAATTTGCTCTCGATGGCAACCGTCCGCGATAATATTGCGTTTCCGCTGGAACTGGCGAAGATGCCAAAGACCGCGGTCAAAGAACGCGTGGACGAGCTGCTGAAGCTGGTTGGACTGGAACAGCATGCGGATAAATACCCGGCACAACTGTCCGGCGGCCAGAAACAGCGCGTCGGAATCGCAAGAGCGCTTGCGAATAACCCGGATGTGCTGCTCTGCGATGAAGCCACTTCGGCGCTTGACCCGCAAACGACTAACGCGATTTTGTCGCTCCTTCTCGATATCAATCAGAAGCTAGGCATTACGATTCTGCTGATTACGCATGAGATGCATGTGATCCGCGCGATCTGTGACCGCGTGGCCGTTATTGACGGAGGCGATATCGTCGAGATGGGCGATGTGCTGGATGTATTCCTGAAGCCGCAGCATTCCATCACGAAGGATTTTGTCAGCCAGATCGCCGATTCCTTTGATCCGCGCGAGCTGATCGATACGAGAAGCGGCCGGCTGATCAAGATCAACTATGTTGGCGAGATTACGTATGAACCGCTATTGTTTAACGCCGTGAAGTCGACTTCTGTGCAATTTACGATATTGCAAGGGACGGTCTCCCGCATGAAAAATACGCCATACGGTCAGCTCGTCATCGAATTTATCGGCAACGATCAAGAGATCGACACAGTGCTCGCCGAACTTCGGGCGAAAGGGCTGGAAGTAGGTGATCTGAAATGATGCTGAAACAAAACATTGACTGGAGCGATGTTCGCTGGGAGGATATTTGGCCGGCGACCAAGGATACGTTGACCATGATGGGGGCTTCTTTGTTGTTTACCGTCATTCTGGGTCTGTTGATCGGGATCATTCTATTCTTGACTTCGCGTAAACAGCTTCTCGAGCAACCTGCTGTATACTGGTTCTTATCGCTCGTGGTTAACATTTTGCGGTCCGTGCCGTTTGTTATTTTGATGATTCTGATCATGCCATTTACGAAAGTGCTGATGGGCACGACGCTTGGCGTTCAAGGCACTATTCCGCCGCTTGTTGTGGCGGCTGCGCCGTTTTTCGCCCGGTTGGTTGAAACTTCGCTGCGCGAAGTGGACAAAGGCGTTATCGAAGCCGCGCAGGCAATGGGGGCTTCCAGATGGGATATCGTAAGACGCGTGCTGCTTCTCGAAGCAAGACCGAGTCTAATTGCGGGTATTACGATCACGGCCGTTACGCTGGTATCATATACGGCAATGGCAGGCGTGATCGGCGGCGGCGGTTTGGGCGACCTTGCGCTTCGTTACGGTTATCAGCGGTTCCAACTCAGCGTTATGATCGTGACGGTTGCGCTGCTTATTGTTTTGGTTCAACTCCTGCAGATGGCGGGCGACCACTTGGTTCGCCGGTTCAGCCGGAAGTAAGGTGGACATCATAGAAGCAACATACAGAAGATGGAGGAATAGAGAAATGAAGAAATTTGGTTACATCCTGCTTGCTCTTTCGCTTGTGTTCGCATTATCCGCATGCGGCGCCAAGAAAGACGAGAACAATACGTCGGCAAGCAACGGCAACAACGAAGTAAAAGAAGTGACGTTGAAGGTTGGCGCTACGCCGGTGCCTCACGCTGAAATTCTTAATTACATTAAACCAGCTTTGAAAGAAAAGGGCATTAATCTTGAGGTTGTTGAATTCAACGATTACGTTCAACCCAATACGCAGTTACATGAAAAGCGATTGGACGCAAACTTCTTCCAGCATGTCCCTTATCTTGATGATTTCAATAAAGAACATGGCTATGACCTTGTTAACGTAGCAGGTGTTCATTTGGAGCCAATGGGCGCTTATTCGAAAAAAATCAAAAGCATTGATGAATTAAAAGACGGCGCTAAAGTGGCTATCCCGAACGACGCTACGAATGGCGGACGCGCCTTGCAATTGCTTGCCGCTAACAAGCTTATCACGCTGAAGGATGGCGTTGGCGTTGCAGCTACCGTGCATGACATTACAGAAAATCCGAAGAACCTGAAAATTACGGAAGTTGAAGCGGCTACGCTACCGCGCGTTCTCGGTGAAGTGGATCTTGACCTGATCAATTCTAACTTCGCGCTTGAAGCCGATCTTGTTCCGACAAAGGATGCTCTGTTCATCGAAGGCAGCGACTCTCCTTACGTGAATATCCTCGTATCTCGTCCAGACAACAAGGATTCCGAAGCAATCCAGGCTTTGGCTGAAGCTCTTCAATCCCCGGATGTGAAGAAATTCATCGAAGATACCTATAAAGGCGCAATCGTGCCCGCATTTAAATAATCCGTTTGCAAAGCCCTCGGGATCCGTATCCCGAGGGCTTTTTTTGCATGAAATCCATTTGCCAAGCCATACTAGAAATAACCTAATCTCGTAAACTTGGAGGAAGCATGGAATGATCGGTCATCCTTATTTCTGGGTACTAGCAGCCGGTCTCCTTATTGTGCTTTTCCTGTTCATAACCTTGGTCTCTCCGGTTGTCATTCAAGGTCAAATGAAGCGTGACGGCGACAATGACGATATCGAAATTAAATTCAAAGCGGTCTTTGGTTTATTGCGCTACAAGCTTAAGATCCGTTCGATTGATTTCAGCGGCAAGGCGATCCGTCTGCAAGAGCATTTAATGGGGACTAGCATTGGAATGAGCAGCAACAATGAAAAAAAAGATGAAATCGATACGAATCGCGTGATGGCCGGGATCGAAAAATATAAGCGCGCAGCCGCATTAACCCATAACTTATCGAAATGGGCAAAAGCGACGTTAGCCAAGGTGAAGCTGGAGGAGTGGAAGTGGTCCAGTTCCGTTGGTACTGGCGATGCGATGTGGACGGCAATGGCCACGGGGCTGTTATGGTCCGTCAAAACGACGACCTTGGGCGTGTTATCCCAATTCGTCAAGCTGCAAGCAGAACCCCGCGTGAACGTGCAGCCCGTTTATGCCCGGACTTGTTTTACAACCGAATGGTCCTGCATAGCCAAAATCGGGTTAGGAAGCGCCATAATGGCAGGTTTGAAGCTTCTATTCCGGCTTAAGAAAGCGAAGGAAGGCGTACAAGCCTGGCATGCCGTGTTATTCAAGGCTTAAGGCTCAAAGGATATGTTTGACGATTGGTTCCATACATAGTCCGCTACCGGGATGAGCAGAATAGCAAAAGTGTAGGCGAGTCCTCATCCATAACGCACAAACACAATTTAACTTCAGGAGGAGTCCACAATGCCAGAACATCCGATTCAAGGCCTCATGCAGACAGCGATGGAAAATATTAAAGAGATGGTTGACGTCAATACCATTGTAGGCGATCCAGTCCAAACGCCGGACGGCAGCATCATTATGCCGATCTCAAAGGTTGGCTTCGGTTTCGTGGCGGGCGGTAGCGATATCCGGTTTGACGCTTCATCGCATCAGCATTCTTCGCCGTCCGACGGAAGCAACCATCACAATGCCAGCATTGCCGAACCGTTTGGCGGCGGCAGCGGCGGCGGCGTATCGATTACTCCAATCGCGTTTCTCGTAGTCGGCACGCATGGCGTCAAGATCGTACCGCTCGATAACCAAACCCATCTGATGGAACGGATTATCGACTCGGCTCCGCAAGTATTCGATAAGGTCCAATCGATGTTCAAGTCGGGTACAGGCGCAAGCAGCAGCGACTATATAGCTGGCAACGATACGCTTATTTAAATAAGCGGCCAATTACGAATGTAAATTAATTTCAGCAATAACACTCGCCTCTAAACGCGGTCGCTCACTCCCGAGGGACCTCGCTAGAGGTTTTCTCATTTCTCGAGGGAAGGCATGTCTTAATTTGCCCATCGTAAGCATATACTGTACAAGGTGAGGGCTGACGATAGGAAAGGAGCATTATAAAGCGTGATAGGTAGACAGCTTCGCCGCATAGGAATCGGAATATGGACAGCAAGTTTGATTTGGGGGACAAGCTTTGTCGCTCCCGCGCATGCGGCGCCTAAGCCGTATCATACAAGCGCAAATGCTTCGGCGCTGATTGACGTCAAGTCGGGGAGATTGCTGTACAGCGAAAATGGCGACCAATCCATGCGGATTGCTAGCCTGACGAAAATAATGACGGCCATTGTAGCTATAGAGCACGGCAAACTGTCGGACAAAGTGAAAACGAGCAACCGTGCCGTCGGCAAGGAAGGTTCTTCGATCTATTTACAGCTTAATGAGGAAATGACATTGCTCAATATGCTGTACGGGCTTATGCTTCGATCGGGCAATGATGCGGCAACGGCAATCGCAGAGCATGTTGGCGGATCGGAGGAAGGGTTTGTTCATCTCATGAACGAAAAGGCGGAAATGCTGGGTCTTACCCACAGTCAATTCAAAAATCCGCATGGCCTTGATGCCGAAGGGCATTATTCGTCAGCGAACGATCTTGCCAAACTAACGGCCTATGCCCTTCGGAATCCGGTATTCGCCGAGATCGTCAGCACGAAGGTGAAGAGCGTTCCAAATCCGCATGAACAATGGCAGTACAGCTGGACCAATAAAAATAAAATGTTAGCCATGTACGAAGGCGCCGACGGGGTTAAAACCGGCTATACCAAAAAAGCGCTCCGTTGTCTGGTCAGCTCTGCGACTAGAGACGGTCAACAGATCGCCGCTGTAACATTAAACGACCGCGACGATTGGATCGATCACCGCAACATGCTGGACTGGGGTTTTAGAAACTATCCGCTAGTGGAAGTAGCGAGCAAAGGACAAACGCTAGCCGGTTATCCTTACGCGGTAGGCCATGCGTTTTATTATCCGCTGACGGAAGAAGAACGGGGCAGCTTGCAATCCCGTCTCGTAGTTCTGGATATGGCTACAATGAATTACAAGCTTGGGGAACGCGGTGCGCTGGAATGGTATTTGAACGATCAAAAGATTGGCTCCATACCGGTATACGATATCGGAGGCGCCAGAATTAGCTTGCCGGAACGCCAGCCGATGTCGGATGCCGCATGGCTTGATTTCAAGCGGGCAGCCCGTAACCGCGAAAGTTTCCTGCATTCGGTAACTTCTGTTTTAGATTCTTTGTTTTAGATGAACGTATGCTGCTCCGCTAGTTGGCGCAGCGCAAACATTTGGCTAATCGGGGGAGGTAAGCCAATTATGGTGAACTGGATATGGTTGTTTTTTATTGTCGTTAGTGTAGTAGTCGGGGCTATAAACGGCCGGATTGACGCCGTCACGCAAGCAGCGTTTGACGGGGCCAAATCCGGTGTCACCATAAGCTTCGGATTGATCAGCATTATGGTGTTTTGGCTGGGAATGATGCGTATCGCCGAGGATGCCGGGATTTTGAAGAAATTGGCCAAGTTGCTTAGTCCAATCGTACGGCGCCTATTTCCTGACGTACCGCCCAATCATCCGGCAATGGGGTATATCATGAGCAATTTAAGCGCTAACCTGTTTGGGCTTGGCAATGCGGCTACGCCAATGGGGATCAAGGCGATGCAAGAGCTGCAGAAGCTTAATCCCGACCAAACAACGGCAACGCCGGCAATGTGTACGCTGCTCGCGCTGAATACTTCAAGCATTACCCTTGTTCCAACAACGTTGATCGCCATTCGAATGAATTACGGCTCGGCTAATCCTGCGGAGATCGTCGGTACAACGCTTGCCGCTACGTTTGTCGCGACGGGCGCTGCTATTCTCGCAGACCGATGGTACCGCAGGAAGTCGGCGCCGCCTCCAAGCAAAACACGCACTCCAAATAAAGCAATTCCAATCAGCAAGGCCACGGATCCTCCAATATCGGCATCTTCCGCTCTAAGGAATGGAGGAGGTGGGGAGGTTGTTTGAGCTTTTCACTCGCGTATCCGCTTGGCTTATTCCCGCAATTATCGTATTTATTCCTTTGTACGCCGCATTTCGCAAAGTACCCGTTTATGAAACGTTTATTGAAGGCGCCAAAGACGGCTTTGGCACCGCTATCAATATAATTCCCGCGTTGGTTGGCATGATGGTGGCGATCAGCATGTTCCGGGCTTCAGGGGCAATGGATTTGATGCTGGGAGCCGTTCGGCCATTATTTGACCTGCTGAGCATTCCGACCGAGGTGCTGCCGCTTGGCATACTGAGGCCGCTGACCGGCGCGGGATCGCTCGCTTTCACGGCTGATCTTATCGCCACGCATGGACCCGATTCCCTGATCGGAAGAATTGCTTCCACGATTCAAGGCAGCACGGATACCACGCTGTATGTGCTGACCGTTTATTTCGGCGCAATCGGCATCCGTAAGACCAGATACGCGCTGAAAGTCGGGTTATTCTCGGATTTGGTCGGATTTTTGGCTGCCATATTTATCTGCATGTACATATTCAAGTAGTCGCGCTTGTGCTTTCTCCTTCATATCGTTATGATGGAGGGTGAGGTGAAAGCATTGGAACGTTTACAGAAAATATTAGCGCAAGCGGGCGTCGCATCCCGTCGAAAATGCGAGGAGCTTATTCTCTCCGGTGCCGTAGAGGTAAACGGCGAGAAAGTGACAACGCTTGGAGTAAAGGCGGATCCGGCAACGGATGAGATTACGGTGAATGGCAAGCCGATCCGCAGCGAGAAAAAGATCTATTTAATGCTGAATAAACCAAGAGGTGTCATCACTAGTGCCAAGGATCCGCAAGGGCGCAAAGTGGTGGCTGATTTTTTGCCCGGCATTAGAGAACGCGTCTATCCGGTTGGACGGCTGGACTACGATACGGAAGGGTTATTGCTTCTTACGAATGACGGAGAGTTTGCCAATCTGCTCACGCATCCGAGCCATCACGTACCGAAGACTTACTACGCAACCGTCAAAGGGGTACCGCACGGATCTCTCTTGGATCAGCTGAAAAAGGGCGTTATGCTGGAAGACGGCATGACAGCGCCGGCAGAGCTTGAGTATCAGGATATCGACGAAGAGAAAAACATGTCGACGATCCGCATTACAATCTACGAAGGACGCAACCGCCAAGTACGCCGCATGTTTGATGCGATCAAGCATCCGGTGCTCAAGCTGAGACGGGTGAAATTCGGCGAACTGGGACTTCGGACGTTGGCCCGCGGACAGTTCAGACACCTGACTCCCGTTGAGGTGAAAGAGCTTAGAGACCAGGCGCGCAAGACACATAAAGTTCATAAAAAGTAAACGGCGGCAGCGGTTATTGCCGCCCATTTTTCGTTATAATGGATGTATTCAAAGCTGACATCAATGGTGAAATGTAGGTGATGGGACGGGAATGGGCAAGTATCGAAAAACGGTGCAAATTGTCATTCTGCTTGCCGTGCTGGTAGTTGGCGGATATGCCATTGGCAATACCTTATTCGCCGCTAAAGAGGAAGGAATTCCGAAGATCGGGGAACAACCGCCCGAGTTTACGCTAGCTGATTTGCAGGGCAATACGCACAATCTTTCTGATTATAAAGGCAAGGCCGTTGTCATCAACTTCTGGGGTAGCTTTTGTCCGCCATGCGTGAAGGAGATGCCGGAGTTTGAGCGCCAATTCGAGAAATGGAAGGATTCAGGTCTCGAGATATTGGCGATCAATTTGAGCGAAGATACGTTGACCGTTAACAATTTCGTTCGCCGGTTTGATCTCAGTTACCCGATATTGCGGGACGTGAACCGGAAGACGGAGCACAAATACGGATTGGAATCATACCCGACGACCTTTTTCGTTAAGCCCGACGGTACGATTTCGGATGTATTTGTTGGCGGGATGACCGAGAAGGATATTGATTCCCGCGTTAACCAACTGCTTCAGTAAGAAGGACTTGCTATACTAGGAGGTTTCACGGTGTTAGCGCTACATAACACGAAATGCGAATGCGGGCATCAGAACGCCGTAGGCACGGTGCTGTGCGAGAGCTGCGGCAAACCGCTGATGGAAGACATGGAGAACGATGCCCCTCTTGAGATGCGCTACGATGGGGTTGCACGGCGGTCGCAGAAGAGCAATCCGAATCCGATTGATAAAATTTGGAATTTCTTCTCGTCCGTCAAGATCGCCGTGTATTTGATTGTCATTACGCTGGTTACGGCAATGTTCGGCACGATCTATCCTCAGGAAGGCTCCTTCCTGAACAATTTCAAACCTTCCGTATATTACGAGGAAACCTATGGGCTGCCCGGCAAGCTTTATTACAAGCTGGGCTTGTCTCATACCTATGATTCCTGGTGGTTCATTACGCTGCTGGTCATGATCGGTACTTCACTGGTCATTTGCAGTCTGGACCGTGTGCTGCCGCTGTACAGAGCGCTCAGCAAACAGCAGATCCGCAAGCATCTGCGGTTTATTACAAGACAAAAGACGGTTTATGCCGGTCAAGTGGAAGGAAATACGGACGAATGGGTGAAAGAGTTCTCCGTCCATTTGAAGAAAAAGGGTTACAAAATACATACAGACGGTTCGGCCTTGCTCGCCGAGAAAAACCGGTTCAGCCGTTGGGGTCCTTATATTAATCACATCGGTCTCATTTTGTTCCTGCTAGCTATTCTCGGCAGAAGCCTTCCCGGCTGGCAAATGGACAGCTATGTAAACATTCCTGACGGAGATACGGTTCCGATCGAAGGCACGAACTATTACGTGAAGAACGAAAAGTTCACCGTTGAATATTACAAGGACGAAGAGCTGCCGCCAGAACTGCAAGGGACGATTCGGGCCAAGAAATACGAAACCAATGCCATTCTTTACAAATGTACGGACAATTGCGGTGACGATGCAACAGGCGAACCTGTTCTGCAGCAAGTGAAACAACAGGAAATTGAAGTCAATCACCCGCTGAAGCATGACGGCCTGAAGCTCTACCAATTCGATTATGACGTAACGCCTAAGTTGAAGAGCGTTAGTCCGATGCTTGTTAATAAAGAAACTGGCGAGTCTTATGGTCCGTTTGAACTGCCGATGAAGGATGCGCCTTTGGATTATACGCTTGGGCCGTACAAAATGAAGTTAGCTGCCAATTATATGGAGTTTGGCATTGGCGAAGACGGGGAACCGGTGACATTAAGCCGTGATCCGAACGCTCCGGCTTTTATTTTCTTGATCACGGGTCCAGGCTTGCCGGAAAAAGGACAGCCTTATATCTATTTCCCGATGCAAAAGGACAAGGAAAAGTTTGATCAGGACAAACTGAATGCCTCAATCGCGGACAAGCTCGAGATTAAAGTCGACGGCATGGATAACGTTCACTTTGCCGAAGCTTCAACTTATTTGAATGTCCGCAAAGATAAAGCGCTGACCTATGTATGGTATGGGGCGGCCATTTCCATGCTAGGCCTTCTGCTTGGTTCTTACTGGCAACACCGGCGCATATGGCTGCGCATTGACGACGGCCGGCTGTCGCTTGGCGCTCATACGAACAAAAACTGGTATGGCATGAGAGCAGACGTGGCTTACGCGCTCCGGAAGTCCGGAATAGCCGTAGAACCTAAGTCGCTTGATAACGGAGGGAATAACGCGTGAGTTATGTCGATTTCAGCAGCGATGCTTTTATCGTTGCCTTTTTCCTGTATTGCTTTGCATTCTTGTTCTACGTGGTAACGATCGCGGGCAAAAAATGGAGCAACCGCGACCCGGAAAAGCATGAAAAGCGCTGGTCGCGAATCTCGTTCGTCACTTCGACGCTCGGACTTATCGCTCATCTGACCTTTTTCTTTACCCGCTGGTTTGGAAGCGGTCAAATTCCGACCAGTAATATGTACGAATTCATCACGTTCCTCGGCATGGCTATTATGATCGCCTTTACGGTCGTTTATGCCATCTACCGAAAGCCGCTGCTTGGCATGTTCTCCTTGCCGCTGGTCGTTTTGGTCATTGCTTATGCTTCGGTATTCCCGCAGGAAGTACAGCCGCTTATTCCGGCTCTCAGCTCCATCTGGCTGAAAGTGCATGTAACGACCGCCGCGCTTGGCGAAGCGTTTTTTGCGGTTGGTTTTGCGGCAGGCATGATGTATTTGATTCGCGTGGTAGATTTCAAGCAGACGTCAAAGGAAGCAAGAAGAGATCAGTTTTGGGTAGAATTCTCCCTTTATACGATTGTTCTCGTTATCGGTTTTATCGCTGTCGTCTTTATTTTCAGAGGGGCGGGGTACGAAGCTACTTTTAACCAGGAGAAAGTAACGATCGACAGCAAAGGCGTGGATCATTCTTCCGAAGACACCACAAAATATACGTTGCCGCCAATCGTTAAGCCTTATAACAGCCAGGCTGTCGAGATGGATTCCTTCCTCGGCATGGACAAGCCGCTGTTCGAGGCGCCAAGCTGGATGAACGGGATTAATGCGGGACGGAAGCTCAATACGGTCATCTGGTCGGTTATTGCGGGCTCTATCTTGTACGGCATCATTCGTCTGTTGTTCCGCAAACGGATCGGCGCCGTTATCCATCCGCTGATGGGTGACATCGATCCGGAAGATCTGGACGAGATCAGTTACCGGGCGATTGCCATTGGTTTCCCTATCTTTACGTTAGGGGCACTCATCTTCGCCATGATATGGGCCAATATCGCATGGGGCCGATTCTGGGGTTGGGATCCGAAGGAAGTATGGGCGCTTATTTCGTGGCTGTACTACAGCGCGTATCTCCATTTCCGTTTATCGCGAGGCTGGCAGGGCAAACGGTCCTCGTGGCTTGCGGTTATCGGTTTCGTCGTCATTTTGTTCACCCTGGTTGGGGTTAACCTCGTCATCGCTGGTTTACACTCCTACGCAGGCGTATAATAATAATCAATCATTTTTGAAAGGAGCAACACCGCATGTCCGACTATGCAAGCCGTATTCTTGTGGTAGATGACGAAGAACGGATTCGTCGTTTGCTGAAAATGTATCTGGAGAAGGAAGGCTACTTGATCGATGAAGCGGAAGACGGTGAGACGGCGCTTCGGCTGGCAACGGTAACCGATTATGCGCTAATTCTGCTCGACGTCATGCTTCCTGGCATTGACGGCGTGGAGGTGTGCTCCCGTTTGCGTCAAGTAAAAGCAACGCCAGTCATTATGCTGACCGCCAAAGGGGAAGAGATGAACCGCGTGCAAGGGTTTGAAGTTGGCGCCGACGATTATGTCGTGAAGCCGTTTAGCCCGCGCGAAGTCATCTACCGGGTAAAAGCGATTTTGCGCCGTTCTTCCGCCACAGCCTTTTTGACAAAAGAAGTGAACTCGAGCAACAACATCGTATTCCCTCACCTGGTCATTGAGCATGATGCGCACCGCGTATCGGCTGGAGGCCAAGAAGTGAGCCTTACTCCTAAAGAATACGAACTGCTTCATTATTTGGCGGTATCGCCGGATAAAGTGTTCTCGCGCGAAGAATTGCTGAAAGATGTATGGAACTATGAGTTCTTTGGCGATCTCAGGACGGTCGATACGCACGTGAAACGGTTACGCGAGAAATTAAACAAGGTATCGCCTGACGCGGCGTCGATGATTACAACGGTGTGGGGCGTCGGTTATAAGCTTGAGGTGCCGAAGTAATGAGGCTGCTCAAACGTTGGGGGAATTTTGCCCTGCACACGGTTGTGGGGAAGTTATGGTGGACGATTATGTTTCTCGTCGCGCTTGTCCTCGTTATTCTCGGGACCTTCCTCCTTCAATATATTGATATTGCCTTCAAGGACTATCAGCATCAGATTAAAGTGCTGTTTATTGTCGTAGCTGTTATAGGGTTTTTGCTATCGACCTTTTTTGCCTTTTTCTTGTCTTCGCGCATTCAGCAGCCACTCTTGCAGTTGAAGAAAGCGGCGGACTCGATCGCGGGCGGCAATTATAAGACTAGAGTTCAAATCAGGTCTTCGGACGAGATTGGCGAGCTGGCCCAAACGTTCAACCATATGACCGAACAATTAGGGACGCTCATTGACGATTTGAATCATGAGAAAGAACATTTGTCGAGCATCTTGCGGAGCATGGGCGATGCCGTTATTACGTTTGATGCCGAAGGAGAAGTCATTTTGACTAATCCTCCTGGACATATGCTGGTCAGCCGATGGTCGGATCTTGAGATGGATATGGGTTGGGATGAGGATGACGTTCCTCCGTTCTATAGCGTGCCCGGTCCTTTACGGGATACGTTCCAGCGTGTGATGTCCGCAGGTCGGGATTGTACGAATAAAGTACAAGTCCGCAACCACGTATGGTCCGTTGTGATGGCTCCGCTGCAGTCCGACGGCGTTGTCCGCGGTGCGGTTGCCGTTATCCGCAACGTCACGGAAGAGCATAAGCTAGAGAAGCTTCGCCGGGATTTTGTCGCGAACGTCTCCCATGAGATTCGGACTCCGCTCTCCATGCTGCAAGGCTACAGCGAAGCGCTGCTTGATGATATCGTTGCTTCGCCGGAAGAGCGGAAAGAGCTTGTCCAGGTGATCTACGACGAATCCCTTCGGATGGGCCGCTTGGTGAATGACTTTCTTGATATGGCCCGGATGGAAGCCGGACATGTGGAGCTTAGTCTCCAGGAATTCGATATTCGCAATGTAATTCGCCGCGTACACCGGAAGTTCCAGGTTTATGCCAAGGAACGCGACGTCAGTTTAATTGCCGATCTGCCGGATACGCCAATTGCCGTAAGGGAAGCCGACGAAGACCGAATCGAGCAGGTACTGACGAATTTGATGGATAACGCGCTCCGCCATACGCCCGCGGGCAAATCGATTAAGATTGCCGGCCAGCTGGCGACGATCAACAAGATGAATTACGTGAAGTTGATTATCGCCGATGAAGGCCAAGGTATTCCAAGCGAAGATGTACCATACATTTTCGAACGGTTCTACAAGGCCGACAAGGCCCGCAAGCGCGGTGCCTCCGGCGGTACCGGATTAGGACTAGCCATCGTTAAAAATATTATTACGCAGCATAATGGACGCATCGAGGTCGACAGCGTCCTCGGCAAAGGCACGACATTTACTTTATTGCTGCCTGTCGAATCGAATCAATAGTTGTCATTACGCTCCCTTCGGGGAGCGTTTTTTTGTTGAATGAGGGGGATTAATCTTGTTGTTCGTGGAACATGGTGTGGTTTTTGTTGTTTGGCGCGGATGCTTGTGGGGCTTTGCTGGATGGGGCTCAGGTGGTGGCTCGGAGCGCTCGTGGGACGGGGTAACGTGCTTTCGGCCGCTGTTGCCGGTCCATTGCCTTTCATTGAAGTTGGTTAAGGTAGGCAATGGACACGACAAAGGCGGGCGCTAACGCTCCTCAATCACGTTACCCCTAACCCACTCGCCGAGCCACCACCTTCGCCCGCAGCGCTGCGCTGATGGGCCAAAAGACAAAGCCACACCATGCTTGGTGGTGCGGCGGAGGAGAAGGCCGCGCTATGCTGGCCTTGCTTTTGGCAAAGACAAGACCAAAAAGCAAAAAGAACAACAGCAAAAATAAAAATAAAAGCTAAAGCAAAACAAAACATGGGACGGGGTAACGTACTTTCGGCCGCTGTTGCCGGTCCATTGCCTTTCATCGAGGTTGGCTAAGGTAGGCAATGGACACGGCAAAGGCGGACGCTCATGCTCCTCAATCACGTTACCCCTTACCCGATTCAAATGCGATTATCCGAGCCACCATTGGCCTCATGAACTCTTGACATATCGAGAACATGTATGTAATATTATCCCATTGGCGCTGACCAAAGACATGATTTCTTTCACGATCTGCCCAGAGAGAGAAGCATACGCTGCGAGCTTCTTCAGGAAACGGATTGAAATTACCCCTTTGTAGCCGTGACGTTGAACTCGTCAGACCTCTTGGATGACGCAAGTATGCGACACCGCCTGATCCCCGTTACCGGATACTTATGAGGACTTGCAACAACTATCTTTGGTAAAACCAGGAATAGTTTGTCGCAGGTTGAATTAGGGTGGAACCACGAGCTGAACGCACTCGTCCCTTTCTGGGATAGAGGCGTTTTTTTGCGTTCAATACTTTTAAATGACTGAGAAATGGAGGCAACAATCATGGAGATCGAAGTAAAATTGCCAGATGGAACAGTTAGGAGGTATCAACAAGGAACCACCGTTGAACAAGTGGCGGGTTTTTTGGGAACGGGACTTAGAAAGAATGCGATAGCTGGAAAAATCGACGGCAAATTAGTTGATCTGAATCAACCGATCAGCCATGATTGCTGCCTGGAGATCATAACACCGTCTGACAAGGATGGTTTAATTGTCTACCGGCACAGCACGGCTCATATCATGGCACAAGCTATTACGCGAATCTATGGACAGCAAGCTGTGAAGCTAGGGATGGGGCCGGTTATTGAAGATGGGTTCTATTACGATATCGATATGGAGAAGCCGTTGTCGACCGAAGATTTAAAGGCTATCGAGAGAGCTATGCAACAGATTATCCAGGAAAACCTCTCCATCTCCCGGAACGTCGTAAGCCGCGAAGAAGCGATACGTATATTTGAGGAACAAGATGAACCGCTGAAGTTGGAATTGATTGGGACATTCCCGGAGGATTCAATCATTACGATCTATGAACAAGGTGAATTTCGAGATTTATGTCGTGGGCCGCATTTGCCTTCAACAGGCCGAATTAAAGCTTTCAAGCTGCTCAATGTGGCTGGGGCGTATTGGCGCGGAGATTCGAATAATAAGATGTTACAGCGAATTTATGGAACAGCTTTTCCGAGTAAAACCCAGCTTGACGAACATTTGTATATGCTAGAGGAAGCTAAGAAGCGAGACCACCGCAAGCTGGGGAGAGAATTGGAACTGTTCATGTTCTCTGAGGAAGCGCCGGGAATGCCATTCTATCTGCCGAAAGGAATGGCGATTCGCACAGCACT
Organism: Paenibacillus glycanilyticus; assembly: GCF_030161375.1. Taxonomy (GTDB): domain Bacteria; phylum Bacillota; class Bacilli; order Paenibacillales; family Paenibacillaceae; genus Pristimantibacillus; species Pristimantibacillus glycanilyticus_B. Next base: position 114,477 of record NZ_BSSQ01000014.1, on the reverse strand, counting down.
TGAAGACTTTGCACGGGATATTCAGCGGAAACTCGGTTACGATGAAGTGCGAACACCTCTTATGATGAATAACCGAATATGGGAACAATCAGGACATTGGGATCATTATAAAGATAATATGTATTTCACAAATGTGGATGAAACGAAGTTCGCTCTCAAACCAATGAACTGTCCAGGCCATATGTTGATTTTCAAGAATGCTCTTCGTTCTTATCGAGAGTTGCCAATTCGTCTTGCGGAATTTGGCCAAGTGCATCGCCATGAATTTTCCGGTGCACTAGGCGGGATGATGCGGGTACGCACGTTCTGTCAGGACGATGCTCATCTGTTCGTCTTGCCGGAGCAAATCGAAGATGAGATTAATAAGGTTATGGAGCTTATCGACCATATCTATAGCGTGTTTGGTTTCGAGTACAGAATCGAACTCTCAACCAGACCGGAAGACTCGATGGGGTCGGAACAATTATGGGATCAAGCAGAACAGGCACTTCGGAATGTTCTGGACAACCGGGGAGCCTCATATCGAATCAATGAAGGCGATGGAGCTTTTTATGGACCTAAAATTGATTTTCACATTCTCGATGCGCTAAAGCGGAGCTGGCAATGCGGAACGATTCAGTTGGATTTCCAAATGCCTGAGAAATTTGATCTCACGTATATCGGTGAAGATAGTCAGAAACATCGCCCGGTAGTCATTCATCGTGCTGTCTATGGCTCGATCGATCGTTTCCTAGGTATTCTGACCGAACACTATTCCGGTGCTTTCCCCCTTTGGCTAGCGCCTGTGCAGGTGAAGCTTCTGCCCGTTTCGAATCGTTACAACGACTATGCATACCAAGTGAAGAAAGAGTTGGCTGAAGCTGGAATCCGAGTGGATATAGACGTACGGGAAGAGAAGCTTGGATATAAAAATTCGTGAAGCGCAACTGGAGAAGACACCTTATATGCTTGTGCTCGGCGAAAGTGAAAAAGAAGACCGGAACGTCTCAATCCGCAAACGGGGCGAAGGTGACCTTGGGGCTATGAGCTTGGAATTATTCATCGCTCAGTTAAAGGAAGAACTTCGATCAGCTCACTGAATTGCATGAAATGACAACAGCGGCAAACTAAGATTATGTTTATGGTCTTGGTTCGCCGCTGTTGTGCATCTATAAACTACTACAATCTTGTGCCCGGTCTGTCCGTTAACAAGGTTCTACAAATGTTAGAACTTATCGAGTTAGAGAATACAACTATAATAAAAGTAGGGAAAACACATTGCTCTAGGCGATGTTATACTCTAAATAGTTGAAAAGAAGTGAGTAGGGTATGCAAAGAATTCAAAATTGTTTTTTTCTTATATTGTTTATTTTCGTCGTAGTGGTATTCGGACTGCCGTTTAGCGCGTTTATTTTAGCTTTTCTGTCTTTTATAGTTCGATTATTTTAGAAGGGGGTTAGTATCAAGCATGAAAACGATGTTCCAATATAACTGGTTGGTCAGAGAAGAATGGTACCGCTGGTGCGAAGATATACCGGTAGAAGAGCTGCTGAGAGTCCGAACCGGAGGGGTTGGAGGAATATTACATACGTTGTTTCATATCGCCGACGTGGAGTGGAGCTGGATACGCGCTTTGCAGGGGAAGCCTGATTTTCAGGAAAGTTTTGATGGTTACAGAAGTTTAGAGAAGGTACGGCAGCTTGATGCTTCCTTCCGGCAGGAAGTCGTAGAATTCGTACAGTCCTGGGATGAGAGCATGGAAACATTGCCTTTGTACGACATGCAAAATGACGGCAAGTTTACCGGTCACTCTTGGGGCGAGATTATGCGCCATGTCATTGCTCATGAAATCCATCATATCGGCCAGCTTTCGGTCTGGTCAAGGGAACTTGGCAAGAAGCCCGTATCTGCCAATCTGATTGGCAAAGGTCTCATCAAGCCGAAACTTTAGTGCGGATCGGTACGTCAATTTAATGTAGGGAAAGGGGGGAATAGATGCGAAAAGTTATGATTCTGGCTATGGTTGTTCTAACCTTGGCGGCGGCTGGCTGTGGAGAGGCTAAGAATGCGGAGCCTTCAAGCGAGAAACCTGAGCCTGCAACTTCCAACAAGGACATTGCGGCACAAGCCGAGGTAACAGAAGGCGACTTCGTGTACCGGCTCGTGTCGGACAAGAAGGCTTACGAGAGCGATGAGAAGGTGAACCTGTATGCAGAATTAGAGTATGTTGGCGATCAAGATGAGATTCAAATCGCCCATTCTGCGTCTCCGTTTTATTTTCCTATGATAGAAGAGACTAGAGGGTATGAGATCGGGTACATGATGAATGAACCTTTCATTGTGACAACCTTAAAAAAAGGAGTACCCCTCAAGGAGTTCTATAGAGGGGGCGGAGGTTACGACGAAACGCAAGATCCGAAGGAATACGTGGATTTCATGAAAGCTTTCACGGAAGCGAGTAGGAAGGGGACGATGCCTTCAGGGGAGTACGTCGTTTCCGGCATGGCAGATTTTATGATTTACACAGGGGACTCGGGAAATAATCAAGAAAGCGATAAATACCGGTTAAATACGCAAATTAAATTTATCGTGAATAAATAAATAGTCTTGCTTAAATAAGAGCCGAACATCTCATGATGTTTGGCTTTTTTGCGTTGTGTCTGTTGTGCTTATAAGGGGCAAACGCGGAAATTATTTTGCTCCCCTCTAACTATCACTAAGGGATATCTATCAATGGCTGACACGAGATGGTTTTCATAGAGTTAGGGTTATTGACCAGTACGAGCCATTTGTCATGCACATATAAATACAGTACATTGCTGAACATTTCAGGTAGTTGGAAAGGAGTGAATCTATGAAAATAGCTGAATTTACAATTCTGCTTCATTTGGAAGAAAGCTTCGAAAGTTCATCATGAAGAGAGGTTAGAACACGTGCATGATTTAATGGCTATAATCACCATCTGTACTTTTTTCCTTACGATTGGATTCATGTTCTGGAAACCAAACGTCAATGAAGCGATACCCGCATCCATAGGTGCATGCATCGTCCTGCTAACCGGCACCGTTACATTTGCCGACTTGGGATCTATAACGGAGACGATTAGCGGTGCGGCTATTACGATTATCGCAACGATTGTAATGGCAATCGTATTAGAAAGCTTCGGATTTTTTCAATGGGCAGCTGAACTATTAGTTAGAAAAGCAAGAGGCTCGGGCATACGATTATTCTGGCTGACCAATTTATTTTGTTTTCTTATGACTCTATTTGTAAACAACGATGGCAGTATTCTAATTACAACGCCAATCTTAATGATGCTTCTCAAAAGCATGCGCCTTAAAAATCATCAGCAAATTCCTTACCTCCTCTCTGGCGCGCTCATTGCAACAGCTTCCAGCGCTCCCATCGGCGTCAGCAACATCGTCAATCTGATAGCTCTCAAAATCGTGCACATGGACCTCTATATGCACACGGCTATGATGTTTGTTCCCGCATCTCTCGGGCTTGTGCTGCTATCCGTTCTACTGTTTTTCCTGTTCTACCGTACTTTGCCCAAAAGGCTGCCACCAGTCCCGTCATGGGGATTGACGCCTGGCGGACACCCGCTTAAAGGAGAAACAACGGCAGTAAGAAGCAATAAATTTATGCGCAATGTCCTCATTTTCGTTTTCTGCGTACGCGTAAGTTTATTTCTAGCATCCTATATCCATTTCCCCGTTTCTTTGATGGCGGTAATAGGTTCTGCTTGTTTGCTTGCCTGGCGTTGGATTTATTTGAAGATACCTCCATTAGACATGATTAAGAAAACCCCGTGGTATATCCTTATCTTTGCCTTTGGGATGTACGTGATCATTTATGGCCTTCGGAATCTAGGGCTTACGGAATGGCTTATTCATTTCTTGCAGCCGCTTGTAGCCGGCAGTTTATTGCACGCTAGCGTTCTGATGGGGCTGCTGCTTAGCGTCTTGTCCAATCTGTTCAACAATCACCCTGCATTAATGGTGGGGACATTGACGTTAACCAATATGGGACTGGATCCGATTACGTTAAAAATCTCCTACCTTGCGAGTGTAATCGGCAGCGACATGGGCTCGCTTTTGCTACCGATAGGAACGCTTGCCACAATCATGTGGATGCACATTCTCCGAAAAGGCGGCGTGAAAATAAGCTGGGGCCAATATTTGAAGGTGACGATTATCGTTATTCCCATTACCGTTATCGTAACGTTAATCATCTTAAGTTACTGGGTATCGTGGTTGTTCTGATTCCAGATCCTAAGAAAGGATAATAGAGGGAGGATTTGATTTGAACGAGTTTGCTTCTTATTATTCCAAAAATGTGATTGTAGAGATTTCCGGTACAACGCCAGTGCATGGCTTGTTAATTGCAGCCGGAATAGACTTAGTGGTGCTTCTTCGCGAGCAAAAGTACTACTACATTCCGATGTCCCATGTTCATAGGGTAACATTGGATGCAAAAGCGAACCAAGAAGATTACAGCCACAGCCATGGAATTTCCTTTATGGAACAGGAGGAGCCATTAGGGCTGATGCTGCAAAAAGCAATCGATCTATTCGTAGATATTTCCGTATCCAGCCACAAACCGGTCTCTGGTTATTTACGCGAGATCAAATCGGATTATCTCATTCTGCAATCACCGGTATACCGTACAATATTTGTGTCCCTTAATCATTTGAAATGGTTGATCCCATACTCCAGCCACTATATGCCTTTTGGCCAAAGCGCAGAAACGGTTCGTACTCCTATGTCAAAAGATCTGGAAAGCGTAAATAAATTTGAAGATCTGTTCACATTTGAATCGGGGAATAAGGTTGTCATTAACTTCGGAAGCGCGTCCGAGCAGATCGGCATTATTAACGCTGTGGGAAGCGGGATCGTTGACTTAACCGACGCAAGCGGGAACAATGGAATGTATCCTCTATCGCATATAAAAACGTTATTTGTACCAAAGTGAGTGATGAGATGTTGGAGAATAAATGCAAAAAAGACCTTCGGGCAGGAAGGTCTCGAGATGCACATCATTAGTTTATGAGAGCGGTAATCCGTAAGTTTGGGTCTTTTACTGCGCAATACCCCGCTAAATTAAAATGGGCTCCTATAGAGAAAGAAAAACGCCGAGCATCTCGCGATGATCGGCGTTTCTTTTATTTAGAACAAAGTAATTTCTTTTGCTGTATTCAGGTCGGACAGACTAGTCAATTGCTCCAGAATGTCTTTGCCCGCGTTCTTGTCGACCGTCAGAACCATAATCGCGGAACCGCCAACGAGCTGACGGCCTACTTGCATCGTTGCGATGTTTACGTCGTTGTTGCCAAGGAGCGTACCCACGCGGCCGATGATGCCCGGTTTGTCGTTATGCGAGATGAGGATCAGGTTGCCTTCCGGCGTCACGTCTACAGGGAACTTGTCGATTTGAACAACGCGTTCGCCGTAACCTGTCAGCAGGGTGCCTGCTACGATACGCTCTTCTTGCTTAGTGCGAAGGGAGACCGTAACCAGGTTCGTGAAGTCTTTGGACGTTTGCGATTTTTGCTGAACGATGTTCAGGTCGCGTACTTTTGCCAAATGCATCGAGTTCACGACGTTCACTTGGTCGGAACCAAGATGATGGGACAATACGCCTTTTACAATGTAACGAGTCAGCGGCTGAGTATCAACCTCTGCAAGCTCGCCGGAGTATCGAACCGTAATTTCTTGAACGGCGCCTTCCGTAATTTGCGCAACCAGGCTGCCTAGTTTTTCGCCCAGCGCGTAGTATGGCTGCAGCTTGCTTTGCAGGTTAGCAGGAATAGGAGGCATGTTAACCGCATTGCTGAAAGGCTCGTTGCGAAGAATGTGCAGCACTTGTTCCGATACGTCGATCGCAACGTTTTCTTGTGCTTCAACCGTGGAAGCGCCAAGATGCGGTGTTACGATGATTTTTGGATGCGTTAGGAACGGATGATCCTCTTGTGGAGGTTCAACCTCAAATACGTCAAATGCCGCGCCAGCTACGATACCTGCGTCAATGGCTTCAACAAGAGCAAGCTCGTCGATGATGCCGCCGCGCGCACAGTTGACAATGCGCATGCCAGGCTTCATAACTTCGAATTGCTTTTTGCCGATCATATGGCGAGTTTCCGGAGTCAGCGGAGTATGAACAGTCATAAAGTCCGCATGGCGGATGATTTCATCGACAGATGCCAGCTTAACGCCAAGCTTTTCTGCGCGTTCTTCCGTCATGAACGGGTCATAACCCATAATGTCCATGCCAAATGCTTTTGCGCGTTTTGCTACTTCGCTGCCGATCCGGCCCATGCCAAGTACGCCAAGCGTTTTGTTGCGAAGCTCTACGCCAAGGAACGATTTACGGTCCCAAACGCCGTTAACGGTTTTCAGGTAAGCTTGCGGGATGTGGCGCGCAACGGCCATCATCATCGCGAAAGTATGCTCGCATGTTGTAATCGTATTGCCGTCTGGTGCATTGATAACGATGATACCGCGTTGTGTTGCTGCTTCAAGATCGATATTGTCTACGCCTACGCCGGCACGGCCAACAACTTTGAGCTGCTTGCCTGCTTCCATGATGCGAGGTGTAACGCGTGTTTGGCTGCGCACGAGCAAGGCGTCGTATTCACCAATAATGCTCACCAATTCGTCTTCGCTTAGTCCAGGCTTTTTGTCGACTGCTACATCTTCTGCGTCTACAAGCTGTTGGATGCCCAGATCGCTGATGGGATCCGATACTAACACTTTAAACATATGTAGATTGCCTCCTAAAATTTTTGTGAAGTGCCGACATAGGGGGCAAAACAAGCGCTCTGCCCATTATGTCGGCACTTCACGTCCATTTAATATTCAATAGATGGTTGCTAAAACAAAAAACCTCGTCCCGGCACCTAAAACGTGAGCGTCCGGACGAGAAATTCGTCTTGAAAGCGGCAAACGTAAAATGGTATTTGTCCTTCATTTGTGAAAAAAGTCACGTCTGATGTTAGTTGGACAACCGTTCTTATTTTATAGCAAGGTAGTGGACAAATGCAATGTATAAACTTGATCAAATGTGAAATTTTCGTTATGATTCAAAGCATTACAAGAAGATAATAGTAGGTCAGGGGAGAGCCGGGAATGAGTGAGTGGAAAGAATTGGAGCCGGAAAAGTTGCTGGAGCTGCTTGCTGGCGGCAAGATCGAGCCGGAGCAGGTCATAGACGTGCGCGAAAGTTTTGAATGGGATTACTATCATTTGGAAACGTCGCGTTTGATCCCTATGAATACGATACCTTATAGTCTCGGAACCATTTCGGACGACAAACCGTTATATATAGTATGCGCGCATGGCGTGCGTAGTGTGGCCGTTTGCAATTATTTAGCAGAACAAGGCTATAGCAGTCTCCATAATGTGACCGGAGGAATGGCTGCTATAGCCTCGTTACAGGGATTTCAATATGATTAATGAGGGGTATTAAGAGAAGAAGGGGAGCTGCGGCAGGAGATCCTGCTTGTACAGCGTCGTGTGATTGTCCGCAAAGTCGCCGCTGCGAACCGCTTCCGTATCCATTAGAAGCTCGGCAATGGCAGATATGGTCGTGAGGTTCAGCTTAGCTTGCTGGCCGGACGAAATGAATTTGTCGATTCGGCTCGTCAGATCCTGCGGATAAAATACGGTAAGCTGTTCTCTTGAAGCCAATTGGTCGGCCATTAATTTGTTTTTGACGATGAGAGGCAGGCTTGTCCATTTCTTCACTTCAATAACTTTTGGCATTGCATAATCGGTAGGGATGTTTGGATCAACGGTCGCCCCCCATTTCATCATAGCGGTATAGTAAGACTGTTGGGCGGCTAAAGATTGGCTAACGGCTAGCCGGTAAGAATCAAGCTGCTTGATCTTGCCAGTAAGTTCGGAGCCGGATGTTGATTTCGCTTGAGCCGCTGCAGCCTTTGCAGCCTGCTCGAATTGCCCGAGGCTTCGAATATAATCGTTCTGAGCTTCGCCTAGGAGCGGGGATTGTTGCAGATCAACGGATGCCGCTTCGGATTTTTTCGCATGAGCCAGGTTTGCCAGATCCTTTAGAATAGAGGAGGCACTGCCGCCGTCGCTTAATTCAAATCCGCTGACAGCATCGTCCCACTTAGATTGAAATTCACGGTAAGGCAAAAATACGGTATGATAAAATGAGACAAGATCCTGTTGCTGATAAGGTCTGTTGTTTTCTGCGGACGCAGACTTTAATTCTTTCATTTCGTATTTGGTTTCCGTTTTGGACGTCCCGATCTTTACGCCGTAGAAGAATGCGCCAACCGCGCAGACGAGCATAAAGACAAACCCCAAACTAAATATCATTGCGGAACGAGGTAAACGTTTCTCCATCACAAATCTCCTTCTATGTATTAGATTGTGCCGTCATTTTGTGCCCTATCAGTATAGGTGAAATGATCATAAAAGGAAATATGACCTACTTAGACAGGCGGGAAGCTATGAAAAAATTCGATCTCCGTAACATTCGCGTGCGCCAGTTATCCGTCGACGAGCTCGACGACCGCATGCTGCTCGTCAATTTGTACGTCACGCAAGCGATTACTATTATTATCGGTTTGATATGGGCATTATTTCAGCGTTCTAATCCATTTCTATTATTGCAATTTCCGAAAAGCCTTACTTTTTTATGGTGGGGACTCGGCTTGGCGGCCGCGGTTATTATAGTAGATCTGTTAATTTCCAGGTGGGTTCCTGAAGAGGCGACGGATGACGGCGGGATTAATGAGCGCATTTTCAAAAATCGGCCGGTATGGCATATTGCCGTCATTTCCTTCGTTGTTGCCGTATGCGAAGAGATCTTGTTCCGCGGCGCGGTACAGCATTCCTTTGGTCCTTATTGGACAAGCATTATTTTTGCGGCCATTCATGTCCGTTACTTGAAGCATTGGATTCCTACGGGTCTTGTTTTCTCCATCAGTTACGGGTTAGGTTGGATTTATATCGAGTCCGGTTCGTTATGGGCTCCTATTGTAGCCCATTTCTTGGTTGATTTTATTATGGGACTTATTATTCGATTCAGGAGGGAGCATATCGAGCAGTGATGAGCAGAGTGCAGAAATTCGGAAGCTCCAGAGGGAGACATCAACATGAACAGGCGGCAGTACAGCCTGGCATCGCGACCGAGACGAATGCAGAGGCGCTGCCGCCTAGACGCAAGGTACACCCTTCCAGCGTGCAGAAAGTGACCAGATGGTATTATAATATTTTATTTTTGCTATTCGTTTGTTTAGTTGCAGGGCTTTTCTGGTACGGCTTGCGGTTTACGGAGTAACTTTAATCGTCTCGGGATCGATGAAAGAATATCCTTTGGTCTCGAGTTTGGTTAGAAGACCGTCTAAAGAAGCAGCCGTCCATGATAATTCATGCATGAGAATATTGGCGCCTGGATGAAGCTGATCCAGCACGTTCTTGATCACTTTGTCCGGATCGCCGGGTGATTTCTGTTCCCAATCGAGGGAACCGTTGGACCACGTCATGAACAACATGCCGTGGTTTTTTGCCGTTTCCTTGACGGTATCTCCGCCGGAACCGTAAGGAGGGCGGAAGAACAAGGGTTCTTCTCCAATCAGCGATTTCACTTCGGCTTGGACATCTGCAATTTGCGACTCCACCTTGGCGGGCGATTCTTTCTTCAGATCGATATGATCCCAAGAGTGATTGCCTATCGTTTGCCCGCGTTTATGGATTAAAGTCAACAATTCGGGATGATCTTTCACCCGGTAGCCGTTTACGAAAAAGATCGCTTTGGCTTTATGTTTATCAAGCGTATCCAATAAGCTGTTAATGACTTCTTCATTATGGGGTGCATCGTCAAAAGTAAGCAGCACCGCTTTTTTGGATGCTTTTGTTTCGTCAATGGGAACGAAACGGTATACGCTCGTCATTTTGTAGAGCGGTTGTTTCGCTTCCGGTACGGAGCTTGGCTTCGCTGAAGGAGTGCTTGCAGGCGCCGGAGTAGCCGGGGATGGAACAGCGGAAGGCGTCTGCACGGCAGCGCTTGCGGCAGGTGCAGCACTTGATTCTGCGGCTGTTGGCTCGGAAGGCGAACTGCAAGAAGCTAACAGGAAGGTTAAGGCAAGAACAGCACTTACGGTGGTCAGGTTGGTTTTTGTCATCGAAATCGCCGCCTTGTTGTCAATGGTTGGATTGCTGATCCCATAGTAACATATGAACCGTTTGTTTTCCTTTATTTGAGGGGAATGACGGTTCGCGCTAGGGAGAAAATATATGTTGCAACTATCCCCTAATAAGGAGGTTACGCCAATCATGAGAATCGGCGGGTTTATGTTAGGCGCTGTCGCTGGTTTGGCGGCAGCAGTATACGTATCGCGCAAAAGACCCGGTATGGCGGCGTGGGCATCCAGCTCGCTTGCGAGCGCATGTTCATCCGTTGGCAAAAGCGCCGCATCGATGATGATGAGAAAAGGTCTCGGAAAGGCAATGACGGCTTCATCGATGGCCCCAAAGCGTTCAGACGATACCGCCGGAAAGCAAGGAGGAGGCTGGGAGCAGGTTGAGCAGCTGATCAACAGCGATCCGGCACTTAAGGAGCAGGCGAGTCAGATCATGGCGGAATCGTCTTCCAAACCGCATTAATGAAGTTGTTTTTAGAATCGGTTGATGCACGCGCAGCCCTTTTGCGCGTCTCAAACGATTCTTTTTTTGGCTAATTTAGGTGCAATCCGGGGACAGACATGATAAAGTAAATACATAGTACGAATTGATCATTTTGATCACATCCTGCTAATAATTTCATACGCTGTTTACAACAGATGCTGCAGAGGAGGATCCAGTCATGAAAATCGAACGGCTTAGTCAGGACAAGATACGGATTTTCCTGACGTTCGACGACCTGCTCGAGCGGGGGATCCAAAAGGAAGACATGTGGCGCGAAATCCCCAAAGTACACGACCTATTCAGTGAAATGATGGAACAAGCATACAGTGAACTTGGTTTCGATGCCAGCGGCCCTCTTGCGGTCGAAGTGTTTGCCCTCCCCGCCCAAGGAATGGTGGTGATTGTCACCCGTGGCAAAATGAACGGTCATCTCGATGAACGGGCAACCGATGATGAAGACACGGAAGACGAGATATACGAAATGGAAGTTACGATGGAGCAGAGCGATATCGTGATGTACGCGTTTCGGGACTTTGAAGATGTCATTAATGTTTGCAAACAGCTGCAGGCAGCTTCGCTTACGGAAGACGGACGTTTGTATTCCTACAACGGAAAATGGATTTTGGCGCTGGAACCGGCTCTAATCGAAACATCGCGCCATAATGCCGTAATCGCCCTTCTAGCCGAATACGGAGAAGCGACATCCGTCACTTCCGCGATGCTTGAAGAGTATGGGAAGGTCATCATGCCATCTCAAGCCGTACGGGAAATTTGCACTCATTTCTATAATTGAGCAGCACATGAGATAAGAGCATCGGCAGACAACGGCTTGTCTGCAGGTGCTCTTCTTGCATGTCAGGGGTTGTTTTTGGAATATCGTGAAGTATACACGCTCATATTACAAGTAGACAAAGGCGGGTGAACTTGATTATGGCGAATAACGATGTTTTGAAATCCACGCAGGTAGTGATTGAAGAAGCCCTATTGAAGCTTGGTTATAAAGAGGATATGATTGAGCTCCTGAAGGAGCCGATGCGTATTCTTAGCGTGAGAATTCCCGTAAAGATGGATAATGGCGTGACGAAAGTATTTACCGGCTACCGTGCCCAGCATAACGATGCCGTAGGTCCTACAAAAGGCGGCGTAAGATTCCATCCTGACGTTACCGAAAACGAAGTTAAAGCTTTATCGATCTGGATGAGCCTCAAATGCGGGATAGCCGATCTGCCTTATGGCGGAGGGAAAGGCGGAGTCATCTGCGATCCTAGAAAAATGTCCTTCGGCGAGCTTGAACGGCTGAGCCGCGGTTACGTGCGCGCGGTCAGCCAAATCGTTGGTCCAACCAAAGATATTCCTGCCCCGGATGTGATGACCAACTCGCAAATTATGGCATGGATGCTGGATGAGTACAGCCGGATCAGGGAATTTGATTCTCACGGCTTTATTACCGGCAAACCGATTGTGTTAGGCGGTTCCAGAGGCCGCGAGACGGCTACGGCGCGGGGCGTTGTTATTATGATACATGAGGCGCTTGCGCTTAAGGGCATCGAGCTGAATAAGGCAAGAATTGTTATTCAGGGCTTCGGCAATGCCGGAAGTTACCTTGCCAAATTCATGCATGAGGCCGGTGCGAGAGTAATTGGTATATCGGATGTGAACGGAGCGTTGTATAATGAGGATGGATTAGATATTCCTTACTTGCTCGATCGGCGCGATTCATTCGGCAACGTAACGAATCTATTCCCGCAGACGATATCCAATAAAGATCTGCTCGAGCTGGAATGCGACGTGCTTGTTCCGGCTGCTATCGAGAACCAGATTACGGAGGATAACGCACCGCGTATTAAAGCTGCGATTGTTGTAGAAGCAGCTAATGGCCCAACGACCCTTGAGGCGACCAAGCTATTGACCGAGCGCGGGATACTTCTAATTCCCGACGTGCTGGCAAGTGCCGGGGGCGTAATTGTTTCTTATTTCGAATGGGTCCAGAACAACCAGGGCTTTTATTGGGATGAGCAAGAAGTGGATGACCGGCTGCGCGTCATGATGATCCGCGGCTTTAACCAAGTATATGAGATTCATAAATCTAGAAACGTGAACATGCGACTTGCCGCCTACATGGCCGGCGTGCGCAAAATGGCTGAGGCGGTTCGTTATCGCGGCTGGGTATAACCGGCGGCAACGCGGCCGCCGGAAGCCTCCTTGGAGGTGAAACAACGAATTGCTATTGTTTTCTGTGCTGACTGCCGCGGTTGCCCCCGGTGTATCGCTGCTTACTTATTTGTACTTGAAAGACCGTTATGATGCAGAGCCGATTCATATGGTCGTTCGTATGTTTCTGCTCGGCGTGCTGATCGTTGTGCCGATTGTTGTCATCCAGCGCGGGATGCAGCTGTGGTTGGGCGATAATCAGCCTATGCTCTTTTCTTTTGTAGAGTCGGCGGGCATTGAGGAATTTCTGAAATGGTTCGTTCTGTACCACATGATCTACAATCATACCGAGTTTGACGAGCCGTACGACGGAATTGTATACGCGGCTTCGATCTCGCTTGGGTTTGCGACATTGGAAAATGTCCTTTACGCGATTTTTTCGCCGGCTACATTCGGCACGTTGCTTATGCGCGCGCTTCTCCCCGTGTCCGGTCATGCGTTGTTCGGGGTCATGATGGGTTATTACGTCGGCAAAGCGAAGTTTGCCACAGCGTCCAAGAGAAATATATATTTGACCATTTCCTTGTGCTTGCCGCTTCTCTTGCACGGAACGTATGACTATATTATGATCTCGTTCAAGACCAACTGGATTTACGTCATTATTCCGTTTATGGTTGCATTGTGGGTATGGGGCCTCCGCAAGATGAACCGTGCCAATTCCCGTTCGCCATTCCGTTTTATCAGCCGGGAGGACGAGGTTAAATTGTAATCCATCCGTCTATACTGGTATGTAATAATGTGCTAAATCGACGGAGGCAGGAATGGAACCAAGAGTTAAGGTAACGATTCGATGCAATGTATGCGGAGAGAAATTTGTGCTTCGCGGAAGACGCGACAAAGGAATGATCGACACCGGCTTCAAGCAATGCATTTGCAACAACACGAACGACCTCGATATTGAAGAACACAGCATTTGACACAGATGCATAAAGCTCCCTTCTGCAAAGCAAACTAACGCTAGGTTTTGCAGAAGAAAGGAGCTTTTTTGTTATGTACAAACGTCTAAGCGCGGTGTTGTTCCCCATTATGACGCTTCTATTAATCGGCTCAATGTATTGGGGCTACCAAGAGCATCAAGAGAAAAACTCAATTCTGATCAAGGCCGAGAATCAGTATCAGCGTGCCTTCCACGACCTTACTTATCATGTGGAACAACTGCATCAACAGCTTGGGAATACGCTAGCGGTGAACTCCACTTCCCAAAGCTACCATCGCAAAGGACTTGTTAACGTATGGCGCCTGACAAGCGAGGCGCAAAACGAGATTAACCAGTTGCCTTTGACGATGCTGCCTTTTAACGAAGCCGAAGATTTCTTGTCGCGCATCGCGAATTTCGCATACAAAACTTCGGTTAGAGATTTGACGAAACAGCCATTGTCCGAAGACGAGTTCAAGACTTTAAAAACGCTGTATGCCAAGTCGGAGGATATTTCCAAAGATTTGTTCACCATGCAGGAGAAAGTGCTGGGCGACCACCTTCGCTGGATGGATGTTGAAGTAGCGCTTGCGAAGCAGAATTCGCCTAACGACAATACAATTATTGACGGGTTCAAAACCGTTGACAAGAAAGTAAGCGAATACCCGGAAATTAACTGGGGACCGTCGGTAGCAAGCATGTACCAGAAACGCACGATGAAGATGCTCGGCGGCAAGATGGTAACGGCCGAAGACATCAAGAAGAACGCGAAGGAATTCCTTGGCGCCAAACCTGCCGAAATCCGCGTTGTGGAGAACGGCAAAGGCACGGAATACTCGTCTTACTCCGCTACGGTTACGGATCCGAAGACAGGTCAAAAAATGCAGATGGATTATACGCAAAGAGGCGGCAAGCTGATCTGGTTTATGGATTCCCGCGATATCGGGGAGAAGAAGATTGACCAGGGCAAAGCACAAGCTTCCGCGGAAAAGTTTTTGAACGAGCATGGTTTTAAAAACATGCGGGCAGTCAGCTACAATATGTTTGACAATACCGGCGCATTCACCTTTGTCGGCACGCAAAACGGCGTGTTGATCTACCCGGAGAAAGTGACGGTCAAGGTTGCCCTGGATAATGGAGACGCGGTTGGCTTGCAAGCCAACGATTATGTTTACGAACATCACGAACGCAGTCTGCCAAAAGCAAAACTAAGCAAAGCGGAAGCCCGCAAAGCGCTTAATCCGGAATACAAGGTGACTAGAGAAAACATGGCCTTGATTATGAACGAAATAGGCGAAGAAACGTTGTGTTATGAGTTTACGGGAAGCGTGAACGGCAGCGATTACCGGATCTATATCAATTCGGAGTCGGGCGTCGAAGAGTCGATCGAAGAGTTGTCGCCGCTCGACAAACGGACAAGTTCCGCCAAATAACGATATGGCTCCCCTCAAATTGACGTGTTATAATAAACACCAATATGGGAGGGGAGCCAATTGTTGCCTAGAGTGAACCAAATGTTGTTTTTCGAGATCGCTTCTGCTGATGAGGAAGAGGCAGCTGCCCAGTACAAAGCAAGGATCGCAGACGAGCTGGAAGACGGTTTGCTAATCGAGAATCCGATCGATTCTGCATCAGGCCGGATGAAACGGCTTTACTTAGGGGACGAGCTGTCGGTCCATTACTTGTTAGAAGACGGCATTAAGCATTATTTTGATTCGCATGTGATAGGCTTCCGCGAAGACGTTGTTAAACTGATCAAAATCCGCAAGCCTGATCCTGAACGGATTACCAAAATTCAGCGGCGTCATTTTCTAAGGGTTGCTGCCGATCTTGAGATAGCGGTTAATTTGTCGAGCAATGTCCGGTTCGTTACGATGACCGATGACGTCGGCGGCGGCGGAATCTCCTTCATCAGCGACGGCAAATGGTCGATCAAGCCCGGCATGGAGATGGATTGCTGGCTTCTGATTCCTTATAAGAACGGTTCGATTGAGCATTCATCCTTCAAAGCGGAAGTTGTGCGCGTCGTCGATCTGGTTACTGGCAGGAAGCAGGTCATGTGCAAATTTGTTGCCATCAGCGACAGCGAGCGGCAGAAGATTATCCGTTATTGCTTCGAGAGACAGCTGGAATTCCGAGGAAGATAGCGCTGTATAAGATTGGATTCGCTAACGCATCCTATCCTGAAACGGCTAGCCGTGAAAGGGGAGCAAGATGCGTATTTCCGAGGACGAAGAGGTATTGAAGAAGCAGATGGATGCCGTTACAAGACGGTTAACGAAGATCGCGATCATCTTGATCGCCGGTCTGATTATAGCGCAATTCACTTTGCAAAATGACATGATTCGACACTGGCTGACAGATGTCGAACGTTATGAAGGGGCTGCTTACCGATAGCGTATTCAAGCCCGGAATAACGGCTTTTTTAAGCGGATGCCGTTTTTGCATATGCGTTTATAGTGTGGTATAATTTTCACGATCGCAGGCGGTGCCTGCTTTTTTCTTGAAACTATAAGTTTTGCCTTGAAGTATAACTCTATACATAAGACCCGGTTATATTTCATTGGTTACGGTCCGCTATGTACCGTCAGCCACTCGAATAAGCATGCAATTTTTTTGAGGAGGTAGGTTGTTGGTGATGCAGCAAGACGGTGACAGCGACCGGATTAACATTGCAATTGACGGTCCTGCCGGAGCAGGCAAGAGTACGGTCGCGCGCAAGGTTGCCGAACAGCTAGATTACATTTATATCGATACAGGAGCGATGTATCGGGCCGTGACGCTCAGCGCCCAGAGGGCTGAGATTGAGCCGCGGGACGGCGATAAGCTGGCCGCTCATGCTAGGACGCTCGACATCAAGCTAGCACCTGGTGCAAACGGTCAAGCCGTCTTCTTGAACGGCGAGAACATTACGGATCTCATCCGTTCCCGGGAAGTAACGCTTGCCGTGTCGCATGTCGCTGCTAATGAAACAGTGAGAGATTTGCTTGGTAAGCTGCAGCGTCAGCTCGCAGTGAGCAAAGGCGTAGTCATGGACGGCCGGGATATCGGTTCGCATGTACTGCCTAACGCGGAACTGAAGATTTTTCTTACCGCATCTGTGCAAGAGCGTGCCCTGCGACGTTATAAGGAGACTGCGGATACGCAATCCATTACGCTTGAACAGCTCGAACAGGAAATTGCGAATCGCGATCGCCTGGACGAACAGCGTGAAATATCTCCGCTTATTTGCGCGAAGGATGCTATTGTATTGGACAGCACGTCAATGTCAATCGATGAAGTTGCGGCTACCATTGTGAAATTAAGCCGAACCAAATTGGCGGAGGCGAAGTAAACTAATGTTATATGCCATTTTTAAAAACTTGTTTAGCGTTCTCTACGGACTATTGTTCCGTTTTGAAGTGAAAGGGCTGGAGCACATCCCGAAGGATGGTCCGGTTATGTTATGCTCCAATCACATCAGTCTATTGGATCCGCCTGCCGTCGGCATTAGAGTGCCGCGCAAGGTTCATTATATGGCCAAGGAAGAGCTGTTCAAAGTCCCGGTGTTTGGACCTTTGATCCGTGCTTGGGGTGCGTTCCCGGTTAAACGCGGCGTTGGCAAAGACGCGATCCGTTCCGCGCTGAACCTTCTTGGCGAAGGGAAAGTGATGGGGATTTTCCCCGAGGGGACGCGGAATAGCGACGGTGCAGCAGGGACGGCAGCCAAAAAAGGCGCGGCGATGATTGCTTACCGCAGCGGCGCTACCATTATTCCTTGCGCCGTGGTTGGCCGTTACAGGCTTTTTGGCAAGACTAGGGTATTCTATGGCAAACCGGTTGATATTTCTGCTATCATAAATGAATCCTCGCCGGATAAGCTGGACCGCATAACGGATGCCATTATGTCTCGCATTTACGAGATGGTTGAGAAGAACAAATAACAGTCGTTTTAAATACTGCTATTCAATCGTGAAAGCAGGTTTAAATAAAGTTGGGGTATGAATCGAGGAGGTTATTTCCATGTCAGAAGAAATCAATGTTCAAGACCAGGCAGCAATGGACAACTTTGTGTCCTTGAAAAAAGGCGATACAGTTAAAGGTACAATCATCAAAATCGATGATAACCAAGCTTATGTAAGCCTTGGATATAAATATGACGGTGTCGTTCCGGTTCGTGAGCTTTCCGCTGTGCAACTGGTTAATGCAAACGATGCTGTTCAAGTTGGCCAAGAAGTTGAACTGAAAGTTGTCAGCATTGACGACGAGAAAGAAAAGCTTGTTCTGTCGAAGCGCCTGATCGACGGCGAAAAAGCTTGGGATGTTCTGCAAGCCCGTTTCGAGAACGGCGAAGTATTCGAAGTAGCAGTTGCTGACGTTGTGAAAGGCGGTCTTGTCGCTGACGTTGGCGTACGCGGCTTCATTCCGGCTTCCATGGTAGAGCGTCATTTCGTTGAAGATTTCAGCGATTACAAAGGCCGCACGCTTCGCGTAAAGGTTAAAGAGATCGACCGCGAGAACAACAAAGTGATCCTGTCGCAAAAAGAAGTACTGGACGCTGAGTTCGAGCAAAGCAAACAACAAGTGATCGCCGGCCTCCAAGTTGGTCAAGAACTGGAAGGCACTGTACAACGCCTGACGCCATTTGGCGCATTCGTAGATATCGGCGGCATCGACGGTCTGGTTCACGTATCCGAACTGTCGTGGCAACATGTGGCTCATCCGAAGGATGTTGTGTCCGAAGGTCAAAAAGTTGCGGTTAAAGTGCTTAAAGTTGATCCTGCGGCAGGCAAAATCAGCCTGAGCATGAAAGCTGCTCAACCTGGTCCTTGGGAAACGGCTGCAAGCCAATTCAACGTAGGCGATATCGTAACGGGTACTGTACGCCGTCTTGTAACGTTTGGCGCGTTTGTTGAAATCGCTCCTGGCGTTGAAGGTTTGGTGCACATCTCGCAAATCGCTCACCGTCACATCGCGACTCCTTTCGAAGTACTGAAAGAAGGCCAAGAAGTGCAAGCGAAAGTACTGGACTTCAACGCGGGTGAGAAACGCGTTAGCCTGAGCATTAAAGAAACAGAAGAAGCTCCAGAGCAACCAGCTGCTTCCGAGCAAGCTCCTAGATCGGGCAAACCGCAACGTGAGCGTACTCCGCAAGTTAAGCCAGAAGATCTGGGCAACAACCCGAATGTTAGCTTGAACAGCTCCAGCATGAGCTACTCGCTGGCTGAGCGTTTCGGCGACAAGCTGAGCAAATTGAAATAATTATTATCGTGAAATAGCAGAGCTATTCCTGATTTGTAAAAATCGGGAATAGCTCTTTTTATTTGGAGCATAATAGGTCAACGAGAGGTGATCGATCTTGTGAATGCCGGATACATTTCAATCTGGATTATGCTTATGGCTTTCATATTAATGGCAACCGGGTGGTCCTGCCTGGTTGGATTGACTGTGAAGAACGGAAAATGGCTTGTTGTGACGATTGCGGTTTGTGCCGCTCTACAGCCGGTTCGGGAAACGTTCCGGCTTGGGAATATGGCAATCCACGTCTATGCGGGTACTATTCTGCTCATGCTTATCATGTTGCTTGTCATGAGCGGTCCCGTAGTGTGGGATTCAAGAGGATATTTGCTAGTATGTGCGCTGCTTGCAGGCATGATCTGGGGATGCTTAAGAAAAATGTACAGCGTTGACCCCGTATTTTTCTGGCTGGACCCGCTGCTTGACGGTCCAATAGCCGCCGGGGTACTGGCAGCCGCCTTCTCAACCAAGGGACAACATCAGTTTACGGTTCTGCTCTACGCGGGCGCGATAGCAGAGCTTGTCCATGCCATGCTGCAACGGGGAAGCTATGAAGCGTCCATCGGTTCTTTGCAATGGTGGGACAGCTTATGGATTGCTTTTGCGGCAACACGTGTAGTGAGCTTGGTATTTCAGGCGCTTAAGAACGGCGTTGTTCGATTTGTCCCAATCCCATGGAGGAATAAAGGAGGAAGCTAACCCAAATGAATACTTATCTTGTCGAGCACAAAATGTTGCTTGGCGTGCTGCTGGGCATCGTGTTTGGCATCGTCTCGCGGCTTCTTATGCTGCGCACCGATTACAGGCAATACCCGACTTATCCTCACGGGCGCATTATCCATATCTCTCTTGGCGTCATTGCAGCAGCGCTTGGCGCGGTTGCGGTACCTGCTCTTTACAATAAGGACTATACGGCGATTACGTTCCTGTCCCTTGCCGCGCAGCAATTCCGCGACGTAAGGAAGATGGAGAGGGAGACATTGACCAAAATCGACGAGTTGGAGCTCGTTAGCCGCGGCTCCACGTACATAGAAGGCATTGCCATGGTATTTGAAGGACGCAACTATTTGGTTATTATGTCTGCTCTCTTGACCAGTCTGTTTGCGATCATCTGGAACGTTTATTTGGGCATTGCCGGAGGGATCCTGTCGCTCCTGATTGTTCGTCTTCTCAAATCGGGCAAAAATATTGCTCATATCTGCCGCACGGAAGGTGCGGAGGTGCGGGTTGACGGTCCCGATCTGTTTGTAGGGGATATTTACATTATGAATGTTGGCCTTAGGGAAAATCAGGAGATTATCCGTGAACGCGGGATGGGGTTTATTCTGACGCCTTATAACCCCAATGGCAAAGTGACCATCAGCAATTTGGGGCAAAGACAAGCGATCCTGTACGATTTATCAACGATTCTCGGTATATTCCGCGATGACGGGGAGCCTTCGCTGATCCCAATGGCGAAGCTGGATATGAAAGATGGCAGGCTCGCGATCTTTTTCCTTCCTCAGGACAAGGATATGACCAAAGCGCTGAAGGTGATCAATAAAGTGCCGATTCTGGAGTCTGCAGTCCGCATGCCAACGGAAGCTTCAGTGAATAAGGAGGCGCCGAATAATGGCTAAGATTGTTGCCGTGGTTGCCGTGCAACACGAGAAAGTAGGCGGCGGTGCACCCATATTTATTGAGCCCGACGAGAAACAGATGCAGCAGACTGCTTTTCTTCTTGAGAAAATATTGGATGCCAGCGCCCATGACCTCAAAAACGGAACGATTATCATCGTAAACCATCACTAAAGATGAAAAGTTAGCCAAGAACGTTGTTTTTTGCTATGATGATAGTCGTGAGTATTTCTGAAGGAGTGAGCATTGAACAATGGCAAGACCCGTTATTGCGATAGTTGGTCGCCCGAATGTGGGCAAATCCACCATTTTTAACCGGGTGGTTGGCGATCGGCTGGCAATTGTTGAAGATAAACCGGGCGTAACCCGGGACCGTCTTTATAGCCCAGGAGAATGGAATGGCAGAGCATTCAGCATCGTAGATACAGGCGGTATTGAAATTGATGGCGAAGATGAAATAATGAAATCCGTTCGGATGCAGGCAGAGCTTGCAATTGAAGAAGCGGACGTCATTATTTTCATGTGCGACGCGAAATCCGGCGTCACGCATGCGGACGACGAAGTGGCGCAAATGCTGTTCCGTTCGCATAAACCGGTTGTTCTGGCTGTTAACAAAGTGGACAACCAAGGCCGGATGGATGAAATTTATGAGTTTTATGGCTTAGGCTTTGGTACCCCTATTGCGGTATCCGGCTCGCATGGCCTAGGGATCGGCGACATGTTGGATGCGGCGATCGAGAAACTGCCGGAGATTGAAGATGACGGCTATGACGATGACGTTATTCGCGTTGCTCTGATTGGACGTCCGAATGTAGGCAAATCATCGCTCGTGAACGCATTGCTCGGGGAAGAACGCGTTATCGTTAGCAACGTGGCGGGCACAACGCGCGATGCGATCGATACGCCGTTTGAACGCGACGGCCAAAAGTACGTGCTGATCGATACCGCGGGTATGCGCAAACGCGGCAAGGTTTATGAATCTACGGAGAAATACAGCGTTATGCGCGCTTTGAAAGCGATTGAGCGCGCCGATGTCGTGCTCGTGCTTATCAACGGGGAAGAAGGCATTATCGAGCAGGACAAACATATCGCCGGTTACGCGCATGAAGCGGGCAAGGCTTCTATCTTTGTTGTGAACAAGTGGGATGTTGTCGATAAGGATGACAAGACCATGCAGGAATTTACGCAAACCATCCGCGATCATTTCCTGTTCATGACTTATGCGCCAATCGTCTATTTGTCTGCGAAAACCAAACAGCGCTTGCATAAGCTGCTCCCTGTCGTGAATCATGTATCGGAGCAACATGCGATGCGGATTCAGACTCATCTGCTTAATGATGTCGTGTCCGATGCGGTTGCATATAATCCGCCGCCAACGGATAAAGGCAAACGACTCAAAATCAACTATGTCACTCAAGTGGCTACCAAGCCTCCTACGATTGTGATTTTCGTAAACAATCCGGAAATGATGCACTTCTCGTACGAGCGTTACCTCGAGAATAAGATTCGGGCGGCATTTGATTTTGAAGGAACGCCAGTTCGTTTGTTCACGCGCAAGAAATCGGATGAAGATTAGGGGAGAAGAAGCTTGATATACGCTGTAATCGCGGTTGTTCTGAGTTACTTATTGGGCTCTGTTTCGTTTAGCATCGTGATCGCAAGACTTGTGAAAGGCATTGATATCCGCGAGCATGGCAGCGGCAACGCCGGTGCAACGAATACGATTCGCGTCCTGGGGAAAGGACCGGGTATACTCGTATTTGTGCTTGACTTCGCCAAAGGGATCGCCGCAGTGTGGATCGGACGAGCTCTTGGTCTCGACGAAGGAATCGACTGGACCCCTGCCTTGTGCGGTCTGGCGGCAATCATGGGCCATAATTGGCCGGTATATTTCAACTTCAAAGGCGGCAAAGGGATTGCGACAACGATTGGCGCAATCGCAGCGCTTGCCTTTGTACCGGCTTTGATTGCGGGCATTATTACGATTATCGTGATTGCCATTACGAGGTACGTGTCTCTTGGATCTCTCATCTTTGCTGCATTAACTCCTGTTCTTATCGCCATTTTCTATTATTCGGCTCCGGTAGTTACGGTAAGTCTCATCCTTTGTCTATTTGCCTTCGTACGTCACCGTACGAATATCGTGAAGCTGCTGAAAGGTACGGAGAACAAGCTGGGAGCTAAGAAAGGGTCGTGATTAGCGAATGACGACAGTTAAGCATAAAGGGCGTGCGGCAGTACTGGTAGCAGGCAGCTGGGGAACCGCGCTTGCCTCTGTATTGGCCGGCAACGGTTACGATGTTCAGCTATGGACTCGTTCCGCCGAACATGCGGAGCAGATGAACAGAGCCCGGACGAATGAAAAGTATTTGCCGGGTGTTGCGCTTCCGTCCTCGCTTCACGCGACTACGGATATGCAAGAAGCGCTAAGAGGCGCCGGACTGGCCTTGTTCGTCGCGCCTTCCTCGGCGATGAGAGCAGTTGCTAAGCAAGCTGCTCCTTATCTGGAGGATGGCACTTTAGTTGTTCATGCAACAAAGGGCTTTGAAGCCGAAACCTTAAAACGGATGACGACGGTGTTATCGGAGGAGCTTAACCGTTCTGCGGAGTCAATCGTCGTATTGTCCGGGCCAAGCCACGCGGAGGAGGTCATCCGCAAGCAGCCGACCACGGTTGTTGTTGCTTCTGCCGATCTTCAGGCCGCAGAACAGGCGCAAGATGCTTTTATGAGTACATATTTCCGCGTGTATACGAACCCGGATGTCGTTGGCGTTGAAGTAGCAGGCGCTATCAAAAATATTATCGCCCTAGGTGCCGGCCTATCGGACGGACTTGGTTTTGGCGATAACGCAAAAGCCGCATTGCTTACCCGCGGTTTAGCTGAGATCAGCCGGCTCGGCACGGCCATGGGAGCCAATCCGCTAACCTTTGCCGGACTTGCGGGCGTTGGCGACCTCGTAGTGACTTGTACAAGCCAGCACAGCCGCAACTGGCGGGCAGGCTCCATGTTGGCCGACGGCACCCCTCTGGAGGAAGTGCTGGAGCGTATGGGAATGGTCGTAGAAGGGGTTAGAACGACCAGAGCAGCCAATGAGCTTGCGAAGCAATATGATGTACAAATGCCGATTACGGCCGAACTTTACAGCGTGTTGTTTGCGAATAACTCGCCGAAAGACGCGGTTCTCAATTTGATGGGCCGCTTAAAGACGCATGAAATTGAACAATTAGGCTAAGACACTTGCCTATACCAATCATCCGCCCTCCTCATATGATGTTCCAAGGCTAACGCTTATGAGGTCTTCAGCGACATTGAAGGAGGGCAAAAAAATGAGCAAGAATAATCTTTCCAAAGATGTTCTTAATGCAATAAATAAGAAAACCGGGAAAAACATTTCCGAGAATGCGGTTAAAAAATTGGCTAACGGCGTATCGGCTTCGACGATGCAAAATGAAGACGAACTCCGTAAACTGATTAAGCAAGTATCGGATATGGCAAAGGTTCCGGTCTCAGACAAAACGATGAACGATATTGTAAAAGCCGTGAAAGCAAGCGGTATGGGCATAGGCAATATTGAATCATTGATCAAAATGATGATTAAGTAAAGAATTCGCCAAAAAATCTGCCGATAGGAGCAGATTTTTTGGCTTTTTTTGTCCTTTTTTGTGCTTGATGTTATAATGAGTGTTGCATTTATTATGGTTATCGACTAGGGAGTAGATTAGTTCATGGATCCAATGACGAAGATGTGGGTATCTTTAATCGGAATCGGGTTGATGGCGATCGCCGCCGTTATCATTACATTTGCCCGGCTAAAGACAAAAGGAGTAATCAAATTTACGCTATCCTTTGTTTCCTTTATTTTGCTTGTATTCGGTTTTTTATGCGGGCTGATTGCCATTGTCTAAAGCAAGGTAGATACATACATAATGACAGTGCGAAAGGAATTCGATCGGCATGATTGAGTTGAAGGGGAGAACGAAAACGGCGGTTGTCGAGTCCGAAGTAGGGCAATCGCTGCTAAAGCACGCATTGAAAGCAAAGGTCGACTGGTCTTCGAATTGTACCCGCGGAACTTGCGCGAGATGCCGGTGCTACATAGAAGAAGGAGCAGCGGCTCTTGAAGGCATTACGGATGCGGAATGGGATCGGATGGAACCGGAGGAATTTGAGGACGGTTACCGTCTCGCTTGCCAGGCGATCGTGAAGAGCAGCGACATATCTATTAAAGCGGTTAACAAGCCTTATTTCTAACTTAGATGGAACGAAAGTAGCGTAAGGGAAGGATGTGCAGTGATGAACAATAACAATAGTACCTCCATAGACAAAGCTCTTGCTGCCATCGTCCGGGCGCTTGATGGCGTAGAAGCGGCTTGGGTATTGGGCGGCAGCAGCGGGTTGTTGCTGCGGGGTCTGCCATTGCCGGAAGAACCGAATGACATCGACTTATACACCGATGACGCCGATTATGACCTCTTGTATGAGCGTCTGACGCCATACGCGACAGACGTGAAGCAATTAAGCGAATGCGGCAATTATCGGTCCGTTCTTAGTCATTTTCTTGTGGAAGGCATTCCCGTAGAGCTTGTTGGAGGATTTGTTGTGCGGGCTAACGGCTGCCGTTATCAAACGGAAGTCCGTTCTGTGCTAAAGCCCTATTCGGAGTGTTTTACCTTGATTGACGAGGGAGTTTCTGTTCCCGTTGTTCCGCTTGCTCATGAATTATGGTTCAACATGCTTCGGGGCAGAGAAGACCGTCTTGCGTTAATAATGAATCACTATATAAAGAATGTTTCGCTTCATGAGGAAGCAAGAAACACTCTTGAAGCGCGTAACCTACTGACCGTTCAGGCGAAAAAACGGATGAACGAACAGCTCATTTATTGTCAGGCAGGTGCGGCGCTATGAGCACAAAAGTGACGTTCTGGCCTTCAGGCGTGTCCGTTGAAGTAAAGCCGGGAACTTCGATTTTGTCGGCGGCCCGCAAAGCAGGGATCCTTATTCAGACTCGCTGTGGCGGCAATGCGGCTTGCTTTATGTGCAAAGTTCAGATCAGGCCGGGCAGCGATTTGCTGCCTATGGCGGATGAGGAACGAAGGAAGTTGGCCGGTCTCGAGCAGCAAGGTTTCAGACTGGCTTGCCAGGCGAAGGCACGCGGCGACGTTCAGGTCGATGTACCGCTTGATCCGCTTCGGGCCGCGGTACAGAAGCTTCTTGCGAAGCAGGCGGAAGAAAACGACGATTTATGGTAGAACGGGGAGGATCAGCAAGTGATGAGGGGTAGAAAGAGAGAATTGCGTTCGGCAGCGGTTAGCCGCTCGGTCATGCTTATAACGTTGATTGCGGCTGTTATTTCGATCAGCGGCTGCATGTATCCAAAAAGCGAAATGAAGCAGAATCAAGTTGCTCCAAAAGAAGCTGTCCGCAACGTACAGGCAGCGATTGATCAATATCAGTCGGAGACCGGAATGCTGCCGATGAAAAACAGCTCCGAAGATACGCCTGTATATGAGAAGTTTCTTGTTGACTTTTCTCAGCTGACGAATAAAGGGTACATAAGCTCAATACCTACTGCAGCGTTTGAGAACGGCGGCAATTATTACTTCTTGATTATTAATGAAGAGACCAAACCGCAAATCAAACTTATGAATCTGGTAACCTATCAGCAGGCGAACGATATTCAAAGCTGGGTTAACGATTACAAGAACAGCCATGATGGCCAATTGCCGGCAAGCGGACAAGCTTATCCGGGTTATTCTTACATTGATTATAAAGCGATGAACAAAAAATCGCCTGATCTGCGAAGCGACTATTCCTTCCAGACGTTAGCCGCAATGATGGATGAGACCGGTCGCGTTTATATCGACTATGGCCCTGATATCATGCAGGTCATTCAGAAACACAGCGATGTTAAACCGAGCGCTGACGCGGATCTTCGCACGGTTCTCGTTGATTCCGATCAATACGTTCCGGTTAAAGCCCCAGCTTATCATTGGGTTAATAACGAGCCGCAGGCCGTTAAATCATAAGCGCAATTCTGGCGCGGCACATGATCCTCATTACTATCCTTTACGGGACCGGTAATGAGGATTTTTTGGTATAGAAATCTTTACATCTTCATATAACTCAATCTTGGAAGGGCAAGAACGTGACTGACTTTAGGGGAAAAATTGTGAAAGGAAATGGAATAATCGGTAGGCTAGGACAATATGCTATTACTAGTCCAACAAAGCTGTACGAGTTTGCGTCGCTAGCCTGCCCTCTTGTCCGGTGGAAGGCGGCGAATACCGGAAAATCAATTGGGAGGGGATATTCAGTGGAGAAAGTGGACATTTTCAAGGATATAGCCGAGCGTACCGGCGGGGATATTTACCTCGGGGTAGTAGGGGCTGTCCGTACGGGCAAATCAACGTTTATCAAACGGTTTATGGAGACGGTTGTGCTTCCGAATATGGCAAGCGAAGCCGAGCGCGTAAGAGCCGTTGATGAGCTTCCTCAAAGCGCCGCGGGTAAAACGATCATGACGACAGAACCGAAGTTTGTACCGAACCAAGCGGTGCAACTACGCGTAAGCGAAGGACTTGATGTTAATGTAAGGCTTGTGGACTGCGTTGGTTACGCCGTTGAAGGGGCAAAGGGATACGAGGACGAGAATGGTCCCCGCATGATTACGACGCCTTGGTTCGACGAACCGATCCCGTTCCAAGAGGCGGCGGAGATCGGCACCAGAAAAGTTATTCAAGAGCATTCTACCCTTGGCGTAGTTGTTACTACGGATGGCACAATCGCCGAAATCCCGCGTTCCTCCTATGTAGAAGCGGAAGAACGTGTCATCGGCGAATTGAAGGAAGTTGGCAAGCCGTTCGTCCTGATCATTAACTCCACGCGCCCTCGCAGCGAAGAAGCGATTCAACTTCGCGGTGAGCTGCAGGCGAAATATGATATTCCGGTTATTACGATGAGCGTAGCAACGATGGGCGAAGAAGAAGTAATGTCCGTCCTGCGCGAAGTGCTCTACGAGTTCCCGGTCCATGAAGTCAATGTGAATCTGCCAAGCTGGGTCATGGTTCTGAACGAAAACCACTGGCTGCGCAGCAATTATGAAAACTCGGTACGCGATACGGTAAAAGATATTCGCAGATTGAGAGACGTCGATCGCGTGGTCTCGCAGTTCTCTGACTATGATTTCATCGCTAGAGCCGGCCTCAGCGGAATGAATATGGGTCAAGGCGTGGCGGAGATTGATCTCTTCGCTCCGGATGAACTGTATGACCGCATCCTCATGGAGGTAGTTGGCGTTGAAATCCGCGGCAAGGATCATCTGCTTCAGCTGATGCAGGAATTCTCGCATGCGAAGCGGGAATACGACCGGTTCGCGGAAGCTCTGGAGATGGTTAAGGCAACCGGTTATGGTATTGCTGCTCCAACGCTTGCGGAGATGGCTCTGGATGAGCCGGAGCTTATCCGCCAGGGCTCCCGTTTCGGAGTAAGGCTGAAAGCGACCGCGCCTTCGATTCACATGATCCGCGTCGATGTAGAATCCGAATTCGCGCCGATTATCGGGTCGGAGAAACAGACCGAAGAGCTGGTCCGCTACCTGATGCAGGACTTCGAAGCAGACCCGATCAAAATCTGGGAGTCCGACATATTTGGCAGATCCCTTCATTCCTTAGTACGCGAAGGCATCCAAGGCAAAATCGCCATGATGCCGGACAATGCGCGCTACAAGCTTCAAGAAACGCTCGGTAGAATCATTAATGAAGGATCCGGCGGACTTATTGCCATCATCCTCTAGATTCTCAAAAGAAGAGAACGGTTGAACCGGTTTAAACACCGGATCAGCCGTTCTTTTTTTGCGTTCAAGATCAGCCTGAAGCTTGTAACAAAAAATTCATTGCAATTATGTTCAGCGGTTAATATAATGCAATTGTTGAACGTTTCGATATTTTTCGACAATAATGTTCGGATTTGTCGAAACGATCTCTATTTCGAATGATATTACTTAAATTCCGATTGACATACTTGGTAAAAGTGATATGATTACAAATAGAAAATTCATCTATCATATGGTTACATAAAAAAAGGGAGAGAAGCACATGAAAAAATGGGGTAAAGTTTCATTAACGCTGCTTGTTGCGATCATTCTGGTTATTGCATCGGCTTGCGGCAACAAAACAAACAACAACAATTCCGCTAATTCCGAAGCTAGCAATAATGCTGCTGCTGAAGCGTCCACATCGCCGGAAGCATCCGGCAACAGTGAGCTTGACGCATTGAAAGGCAAAAAAGTAGCACTTGTTATGCAGTTCAATACAGGTACATTCTCTTCGCAATACGTAGAAGGCGTGAAAGAGCAAGTTGAGAAATTCGGCGGCTCCGTGCAAGTATTCGCTTCCGATAATGACCTTGCAAAAATGTCTTCCAACCTGGATGCTGCGGTTAACCAAGGCTTCGACGGGATCCTGATCGACCACGGCCAAGCGGGCGCGCTCGAGCAAGGCATTAAGAAAGCGCAAGCAAAAGGAATCAAAGTTGTCGTATTCGACGCTGACGTGAAAATTGACGGCGTGCCAGTTCTTCAACAGGATAACAAATCGATGGCTGAATTGACGCTTGAGCAACTGGCGAAAGACGCTGGCGGCAAAGGGAATATCGTTAAAGTATGGGTAGCCGGTTTTGCTCCAATGGAACGCCGTCAACTGGCGTACAAAGATTTCCAAGCTAAATACCCGGACATTAAAGAAATCGCGGCTTTCGGCAACGCCAACAACCCTGCTATGGATACGCAAGCGCAAATGGAAGCGATTCTGAAGCAATACCCGAACAAAGGCGACATTACGGCTGTTTGGGCAGCATGGGATGAATTCGCAAAAGGCGCAGCGCGCGCTATTCAGCAAGCAGGACGTACTGAAATTAAAGTATACGGCATCGACATGAGCGATGAGGATCTGCAAATGATTCAAGACAAGAACAGCCCTTGGGTTGCATCCGCCGCAGTAGATCCGAAAGATATCGGACGCGTTCAAGTTCGTACGTTGTATAAAGAATTCAAAGGCGAGCCTAACGATCCGATTCTCGTATTGAACGCTGTATATGTTAGCCGTGACGCTTTGCCGGCTGAGCAAGTGAGCACGACTCAACTGTCCCAATACGTTGACGGTTGGGGAAGCAGCACGCAAAACTATGAAGACTGGATGAAAGAGCTGGAAGGCTCCAAATAATCCGGATTTTACGTAGCCATTCTTTTTAGCGAGAGGTGCAAGGGCATGAGTGTTGCAAAGCAATTGCAAATGAAGGGGATCCGGAAATCGTTTTCCGGCGTCCCCGCCCTCCGCGATGTCGATTTCAACTTGCTTAGCGGCGAAGTACATGCGCTGCTAGGTGCCAACGGTGCCGGCAAAAGTACGCTGATGAAGATATTATCGGGTGCCTACAGCCAAGACGAAGGGACCGTTACGATCGACGGGCGGCAGGTTCATATAGCTTCACCTGCGGATGCCAAACAATTGGGCATCCATTGTGTTTATCAGGAAGTAGATACCGCTCTTGTTCCGCAGCTTAGCGTAGCCGAGAATGTCATGCTGGACAGCATTTCAAGCAAAGGCAGCAGCTTATGGCTGAATTGGCGCAAGCTGGAGAAGCAGGCGGAGGCAACATTGGCGCGGCTTGGAGCATCGATTCCCGTAAAGAAAAAAGCGGGAGATTTGACGCTTGCCGAGAAGCAGCTTGTTCTAATCGCGAGATTGCTTACCGAAAAAGCGAAATACGTTATTTTTGACGAGCCGACCGCACCGCTGAGCCTCGAAGAAGCGGAGCGGTTGTTCCGTGTTATTGGACAGCTGAAGGAAGAAGGGATCGGGATCGTCTTTATCTCCCATCGGCTTCCGGAAGTGTTCCAACTGTGTGATCGCATTACGGTTATGCGCGACGGTGAACGAGTCTTGACGGAACCAACATCGACGCTTACCATCGATGAAGTCGTTCAGGCGATGCTTGGCCGCGTATTTGTGGAGGAGTTCCCGAAAACAGAGGTTCCAATCGGTGATCCGCTTCTTGAAGTATCCGGCGTTACGCGTGGCCATCATGTGCGCAATGTCAGCTTTGAAGCCCGCAACGGTGAAGTTGTCGCCATTGTTGGTCTCGTAGGAGCCGGCAAAACCGAGCTTTCAAGAGTACTGTTTGGTGCCGACAAGGCAGACCAAGGGACCGTCTCGATCGGTAAAAAAGTGATCAAGAACAGCGAACCCGCGGACGCCATTGCGGGCGGGATCGTGCTCGTACCGGAAGAACGGCGGAAGCAGGGCATTCTTGTCGGGGAATCCGTCCAGCAGAATTTGAGTTTGCCGATCTTGAAGCTGATGACTAGAAACGGTTTTCTTTCGGGAAGAAAGGAGTCTAATAACGCGGCTGCTATTATCGGCAAGCTCGGGATTAAGACCTCTTCCGCGCAGCAAAAAACGGGTCAGTTAAGCGGCGGTAATCAGCAGAAGGTATCCATCGGCAAATGGCTGCCGACGGGTGCGGAGGTTTATTTGTTCGACGAGCCGACCAAAGGGGTAGATATCGGCGCCAAAAGCGATATTTTCCGCATTATCGGTACACTCGCCGAGCAAGGGAAGGCCATTGTTTACTTAACATGTGAATTTGCAGAAGCGATGGGCATTGCCGACCGGATTCTTGTCATGTGCGACGGTGCGCTCGTGAAGGAATTTGGACGGGGCGAAGCCACGCAAGAGCTGCTGATGCTGTATGCAAGCGGCGGCAAGGAGGAGCAGGCATGAGAGAGAAGTCACTAGATTTCATTTTTAAATTCGGATCGTTATTAGTTATTGCCCTGGTTATCCTATTCTTCTCGATGTGGGATGAGCATTTCTTTACGTATGCAAACCTATCCGACATCTTACGCTCGATTTCCATTACAACCTTCGTAGCGATTGGCGTAACGTTCTCTTTGACGGTTGACGGATTTGACTTGTCCGTAGGCTCTACCGTATCATTAACGACTGTCGCAACGGCAGCAATGATGGTCTGGTACGAACAACCGCTAGTTGTCGTAATTATTGTTGCTCTACTAATCGGTGCGTTGGTCGGACTATTAAATGCGCTATTAATCGTTAAAATCCGTATTCCGGACATGCTGGCGACTCTTGCCGTCATGTACATCATCGGTGGTATTCACAAGACTTATACGAAAGGCTACTCCATCTACAACAACATGCCAATGCCTGACGGCTCCACGGCTCCAGGCAAGTTCAGCGAATCGTTCTTGTGGCTTGGACAAGGCAAATTGCTAGGCGTACCCGTGCCTGTCGTTCTGATGATTATCGCCGTTATCGCCGTTCACCTGTTCTTTAAATACACGAGATGGGGACGCCAAATGTATACAACGGGCGGAAACGAAGAAGCTGCGCGCCTCTCCGGCGTACGCGTTAGACGCATTCGCACGGCTGCTTACATTGCTTCCGGCATTTTCGCGGCAATTGGCGGCATTTTGTATGCTGCGCGTGTCGGTACAGGCCAGATTGATGCCGGCGCTCCCATGATGATGGAATCGGTTGCTGCCGTCTTTATCGGCTATTCCGTGCTTGGCGCCGGCCGTCCTAATGTCGTTGGTACGTTCTTTGGAGCGATCCTGATCGGCGTGCTCTTGAACGGCATGACGATGATGAAGGTGCAATACTACGCGAATGATATCATCAAAGGCGTTGTCCTAGTGCTCGCTCTAGCTGTCACTTTTATTCATTTGTCCCGAAGACGAAGCGGATAATCATGAAAAAATGAATGAAAGTGCAAGGAACCTCTTCCGCCTACTTGAAATTGGAAAACGGCTGTATTACTATAAGTTTGTTTGAGGTCGAGGTATATTTTTCAAGTTTTCAGTAAATAAGAGGGATAAGATGACTCTTCATTTGCCTATTAGGGGAGGTGAAACAAATGAACAAAACCGATTTGATCAATAAAGTCGCTGAATTGTCCGATCTGTCGAAGAAGGACGCTACTAAAGCGGTTGACGCTGTATTCGAAGCAATCTCCGATGCTCTTCAAAGCGGAGACAAAGTACAGCTGGTTGGCTTCGGCAACTTTGAAGTTCGCGAACGCCAAGCCCGTAAAGGACGCAACCCGCAAACAGGCGAAGAGATTGATATCGCTGCAAGCAAAATGCCTGCATTCAAGCCTGGTAAATCTCTTAAAGACCTCGTTTCCAATTAATGCTTGAACATAGCGCCCGAACGCATCATGCGTTCGGGCGCTTTCTCGTGCCGGCTGCCAAGTCTTGCATGACGGCGGCGGTCTATAGTATAATCAGGCGCAGCAATAGGATGCTAGAGCGTTCAAGTGTGGATGCTTTCGAAGCAATGAAGTCCTCACAATGTGCCATAGCATGGCAAACTAGGTGATGATTCATTTTAGGAGGGTTAAGATGGAGCCGACTCAAGGTGATTACATCGTTATTAAAGCGAAGGATCAAGGCGTGCAGGTTATCGGTCTTACGCGTGGTCAGGATACCAAATTCCATCACACGGAGAAGCTGGACAAGAATGAGATATTGATCGTTCAGTTCACGGACCATACATCGGCGGTCAAAATCCGCGGCAAAGCTTCCGTAATGACAAAGCACGGTATGATTGAAACGGATCAATAATTATACGTACGGACAAACTCCCATGCGCAGAGAATGCGTATCGGGAGTTTTTTTGTGCATAGCTTGGCTTCTTTGGTTGTAAAATGGGATATAGGGAACTTTGGAACGATATCGTCTATTTGGATCAAGGGGGATTCCGCTATGCGTAAGGCTTATTTGACGGCGCTAGGCGCGGCGCTAGCAGTAACGGCGGTGATTGGCCTGCTGCCCCACTCCGGGGTTCACTCGGGGAGGGAGGTTGCCGTATTTCATCCCACTGGTCTGAAGCGATTGACAAGCAGCAATTTGGTTGATGCGATCATAGGCCTGCAGCTTAATGGAAACGTCGGAAAAGTAGATTGGAACCAGGCGGTGCTGACTGTCGAGATGCGGGCGGATGAAGAGAAGCAGGCAGACCGGTGGTACAAGGACATGGAGAAGTTGATCCGTTTGTCATTTACGCAAATGGACAATGTTAACCGTCTGCTGATCCGGTATGTGGATGCCAAGGATAATGGACGGATGTTGTTCGCGGCGGATGTTCGCCGGACAGACAGTTGGCTTAGCGAACACTTAAGCGAATTAAGCGACGCGGATCCCTTGCACGACGAGTTGTGGAGAAAACGTCTGCGTATTGCTTATACTTCTTTTCTCGAAGAGCGATTGGGACCGATTGATACCTATTCGACAGCACCGCTTCCGTCTTCTTGAAGGAGATGTATCGAAATATTGAACAATTCTCATCCGGATGCTTGTTTCGTATGCTCTAAGCGTAAAGATGTGCTATAATAGTTTAGATTATTTAGCGGCAATATGTGTTCGGAGGCTTACCCCATGAAACCTTATCGTATCAATGAACTCGCATCCAAGTATGTCGAGTATGACATGATTCAAACTTACACCGAGCTGCCTGCCTTTCCGGACCCAAGGCTGCGTCTTTTGCACGCTGTCCTGAATGAGCATGAAGCACTAGCTTCCAAGAGCGAGTTGTATACGCTTGTAGTATCTCTGGTTCAACTAGGCATGGACACCCATGATCTGATCGATACGGAGGATACTAGACGCACGGAGATGGAAATGAGGTCCAGACAGCTGAAAGTACTGGCCGGGGATTATTTCAGCAGCCGGTTTTATCAACTGCTATCGCAGGCCGGTCAAATCGCCATGGTATCGAAGATTAGCGCAGCTGTATGCGAAGTGAACCGATTGAAGATGGATCTTTACATAAAGATGCAGCGTTCGCAGCTGAAGGCTGAAGAATATCTGACTAAGCTGACTGCGCTGAAGAGCGAGATGTTTCAGCTGTTCACCGATTTGATGGAAGGCGCTTTTGTTAAGCTATGGCCGGAGATGCTGCAAGAAGTGAGCCGTTGCGAAACGGTTCTAGCTGAAATGGAGCGGTTCGATTCATCACCCCGGTTTTATCAAAGCTGGGCTTATTGGCATGTCATGCAGGAAGGCACGCCAGAGGAGCAGCAAAGTCTTGCTAAGCAGCCGGAGCAATCCTATGTTTATGATCTACTGGGAAAATACGAGTTGCAGAGCAAACTGGTTTCAAAACTTAAGTCTGCGGCTGACCGTCTGCGCCAAACGGCAGCCAAGCTGGAATCCGAACCGCTTAAGGAAGTCATTCAGGATATGGCGGATTCCTTCCTGGAGAAGATGTCAGCCCGCATCCGGGCCTAACGAAATGAGGGAAATGACAGATGAATGCTAATCCAAGCTCAAGTTCAAACTCGGGCTCTAGTTCGAAAGAACACGTACATGCGCTGTTTGAGAATATTGCGCCCAAATACGATATGATGAACGATGTGCTCAGCTTCCGCAGACATAAAGCGTGGCGGAAGTTTACGATGCGGAAGATGAATGTTCAGCCTGGCCAAACCGCGCTGGATTTGTGTTGCGGAACCTGCGACTGGACAATCGCACTAGCGAAAGCAAGCGGCACCGGCAATATTTCCGGCTTGGATTTTAGCCAGAATATGCTTGATGTAGGAGCCGTTAAGGTCAAGAACGAAGGTTTAAAGGAACAAATTACGCTCGTGCAGGGCAATGCGATGGAATTGCCCTTTGCCGATAACTCGTTCGACTATGTAACCATCGGCTTTGGGCTCCGCAATGTTCCGGATTATTTGCAGGTTCTGAAGGAAATGGAGCGAGTGGTGAAGCCAGGCGGCCTGGTTGTTTGTCTGGAGTTGTCCAAGCCGATGTGGCAGCCGTTCAAGGGGATGTATTATTTATACTTCGAGCGGATGTTGCCAATGATTGGCAAGTGGGTAGCCAAGCGCTTCGACGAATACAAGTGGCTTCCGGATTCCCTGAAGTTGTTCCCGGATGCCAAACAGTTATCCGATTTATTCCGGCAAGCCGGACTTCGTGACGTACAGGCCTTTCCGCTGACCGGCGGAATCGCGGCTCTTCACATCGGTACAAAGGAGAAATCGCAACAATGATTCGCAAACTACGCATTATTTTGGAAATGATAAAATTTGAACATTCCGTATTTGCTCTTCCATTTGCCTTTCTTGGCGCTGTTCTAGGGGCATTAGCGGTTAACAAGCAATTGCCCTCCTGGGGGGACATTGGATGGATTGCGCTTGCGATGGTTGGTGCCCGAAGCGCGGCCATGAGTTTGAACCGCGTTATTGACAAGGCGATCGACAAAGCTAATCCTAGAACGGCACAGCGGGCGTTGCCTGCAGGTTTATTGAAATCGGTTGAGGTCATTCTGTTTATTGTCGTATCGTTTGCATTGCTGTTTGTTGCGGCTGCAAACTTGGATCCGATTGCGATGAAGCTTCTCCCGATAGCGGTAGTCATGCTGGTCTTGTACTCGTATATGAAAAGAATCACTTGGCTTTGCCACGTATTCCTTGGTCTGACGATCGGTTTGTCGCCGCTTGGAGGTTGGGTTGCGGTAACGGGTTCGCTTAATGCTTCCGCGTGGGTGTTATACCTAACGGTCGCCCTGTGGATTGCCGGATTCGATATCGTGTATGCGACTCAGGACTACGAATACGACAAAGATAACGGTCTGCATTCCATCCCATCCAGATTTGGTCTTTCAAGAGCATTATGGATCGCGAGAGGGTTTCATATCGTGACGGCAGTTGGCTTCTTCGCTTTGTTTTGGATGACGGAACTGAGCTGGATTTACCTGCTTGGTACGGTCGTATCGATTCTGATGTTGTTCTATCAGCATTGGCTTGTTCGTCCGAACGATTTGTCCCGCGTACAGATTGCCTTCTTTGGAATGAACGGAACGTTAAGCGTTGTATTGTTTGCCTTTGCGATGTTTGATCTGCTGGTGGTGCACCAATGGTAGAAGAAGCAACCAGAGGAACAAGGACTAAACGATGGGTAGTCGGCATAACTGGAGCAAGCGGAGCGATTTACGGGATCCGGTTGATCGAAGAGCTGCTTCATGCGGGTTACCTTGTCCATATTGTAGTCACGGAGGCCGGCTGGCGCGTATTCAAGGAAGAGCTCGGCTGGGATACCAGCCGCCGCCAGGCGGCTCTGGAACAGAGGTTTGGCGATGCGTTTGCTGAGCGAAGACTTGTGTTCCATCCGAATGCGGATATCGGCGCAAGCATTGCTAGCGGTTCTTTCCGAGTGGAAGGAATGGCCATTGTGCCATGCTCGATGGGCTCGCTAGCTTCGATGGCCCGGGGCATATCGGATGACCTGCTCACCCGCGCGGCGGATGTGATGCTGAAGGAAGGACGCAAGCTGATCATTGTTCCGCGCGAGACGCCGCTGCATGCGATACATTTGGAGAATATGCTTACG
Organism: Paenibacillus glycanilyticus; assembly: GCF_030161375.1. GTDB lineage: Bacteria > Bacillota > Bacilli > Paenibacillales > Paenibacillaceae > Pristimantibacillus > Pristimantibacillus glycanilyticus_B. The sequence continues at coordinate 77,410 of NZ_BSSQ01000014.1, read as the reverse complement.
CTCGCACGACTTGGTGTACGAATCATTCCGGCTATGCCGGCCTTTTATTATAAACCGCAGTCCATGGACGAAATGATTAATTTCCTTGTCGGCAAAGTGCTTGATAGCATGAATATCGAGCATCAATTATTTAGAAGATGGGGAGATGACATACATGACGGGCAGACTGAATAAATCACTTCGCGTGGGTCGCATTGATTATGCCAATGCTTGGCCGCTTTTTCATTACTTGGACGATTATGCCGAGCAAGCGGGCATCGATGTCGTATTGAAGGTCCCCGCACAACTGAACCGGCTGCTTCGTGAAGGGGAGATACAAGTTTCGGCTGTATCTTCCTTTGCTTACGGCATGAATGATCGGGATTATGTTCTGCTGCCGCATTTATCGGTTGGTTCGGAGGGAAAAGTAAATTCGATCTTTCTGTTTCTGAAGGAGCCGATCGAGAAGAAAACTCCGGAGCGGATTGCGGTTACAACCACGTCTGCCACATCGGTTAATCTTCTAAAAATTTTGATGAACAAGTATTACGAGCTTGAACCGGCATACGAACCGGCAGAACCGGAGCTTGACCAGATGCTCGAATGGGCGGACGGCGCTTTGCTTATCGGGGATCCGGCGATTCGCGAGTCTTGGGCAAACAAAGGGCTGACTGTAATTGATCTCGGCGAGGTATGGAACCAGTGGACCGGGCTTGCAATGACGTATGCCGTAATTGCGGCACGAAGAGAAGCCGTAGCGGCTTATCCGGAAGCCTTCGGGAGATTGTATAAGGCGTTTGCGGCGAGCAAAGAGAAAAGTCTAGCCGATCTGGAGCCGCTGATCAACAAAGCGTGCGAGCAGCTCGGCGGCGATCCGGCTTACTGGCAAATGTACTTTACTTCTCTGAATTACGATTTTGGTCCCAAGCAACAGGAAGGTTTGACCTTGTACTTCCGGTATGCGAAGGAGCTAGGCTTGCTCGATCATGAGGTAAGCCTGCATTTTTATCAAGAAGAAACTCTGCCGAACAGGTGAAAGAATGAAACTATTAGACATTTTTGCAAAGTTAAAAGGCGATATGTCCCGAATCGAGCAAGAGCTGGAGCGAAGCATATCGTTCGGCGATGAGCTGCTAAGCGAGACGTCTCTTCACCTGCTGAAGGCAGGGGGGAAACGGCTGCGCCCTGTGTTCGTATTGCTTGCGGGCAAATTCGGCCAATATGATCTTGATAAATTGACGAAAGTTGCCGTGCCGCTTGAACTTATTCATATGTCTTCCCTAGTGCATGACGATGTCATTGACGATGCATCGACACGGCGCGGACAGCTGACCGTCAAATCCAAATGGGATAACCGGATTGCCATGTATACGGGCGATTTCATTTTCGGCAAGGCGCTTACGATTGCCACCGAGCTGGATGATCCGTTTATTCATCAGATGCTCTCGAAATCGCTTGTGCAGATGAGTATTGGAGAGATGGAGCAAATCCGGTATTTCTTCAACACGGAACAAACCATCCGGGATTATCTGCTGCGGATTCGCCGGAAGACGGCGCTCTTGATCGCTATCAGCTGCCAGCTTGGCGCTGCCGCGGCCGGTGCCGACCGGGATGTTGTAAACCGTATGTACCGTTACGGATACAATGTCGGAATGACATTCCAGATTCGCGACGACATGCTGGATTTGTTCGGAACGGAGAAACAGATTGGCAAACCGCCGGGTTCGGATATTCGGCAAGGCAATATTACATTGCCCGTGATCTTGGCTCTGAAAGACGAGAAGGTGAAGGAGCCTCTAATGGAGCAAATCCGCCTTATTCAGGAGCATAATGGCAATGTAGATACCAAACCGGCAATAACTTTGATCAAAAGCAGCAAAGGCATTCAACTGGCAGACCAGCTGGCAGAAGATTACATTCAAAAAGCATTACACGCATTAGAGGGATTGCCGGGTATTGGAGCGAAAAAGAATTTGATCGACATTGCGCATTTTGTTGGCAAGCGCAATTACTAAATCAAGCAAACTTTCGAGAAGAGGGACACTCATGGAAAGAACATTTTTGATGATTAAACCAGATGGTGTACAACGCGGATTGATCGGTGAAATTGTTTCGAGGTTTGAGCGGAAAGGTCTGAAGCTTGTTGCTGCCAAGTTTATGGTTGTCAGCAGAGAGCTAGCGGAAACTCACTATGCCGAACATGAAGGCAAACCCTTTTACGAGCCGCTGCTGAACTTTATTACAGCCGGTCCTGTATTTGCGATGGTATGGCAGGGGGATAACGTGATTGCCCTTACCCGTGCCATGATTGGCAAAACGGATGCGGTTGATGCGATGCCCGGCACGATCCGTTCGGATTTTGCCGTACATACGAATTTGAATTTGATTCATGGCTCGGATTCTCCGGAAAGCGCAGCGCGGGAAATTGCGAATTTCTTCGCTCCGGAGCAGTTGGTTGAATACGAACATACGGTGCAGCGCTGGATCTAAGCCATTACTCACGCTGTCGTTACAACAGGAGGCGTCCATGTCGGAGGATCTGGATTTCAATCTATTTATCCAGCGAATGAAGGCTAAGACCAATATTGATTTATCGCAATACAAAGAAGCCCAGATGAAGAGGCGGCTCACTACGCTTCGCGAGAAGCACGGCCACGAGACGTTCGAAGCCTATTGGAGGGCCATTGAACACAATCGCAGCCTGTTGACGGAATTTCTGGACAGAATGACGATCAACGTATCTGAATTTTGGCGTAACCCGAACCGGTGGGAAGTGCTGCAAAGCCGTTTCCTGCCGGAAATGATGGGGCGGAGCGATAAGCTTAAGGTTTGGAGCGCCGCCTGTTCGACGGGAGAAGAACCGTACACAATCGCCATGATTATGTCGGAACTTGGGGCCTTGCACAAAGCATCCATAACGGCGACGGATTTGGATGCCGTCGTGTTGGACAAAGCCAAGGAAGGGCTGTATCTCGAACGCGCGCTGCGTGATGTGCCGGCCGCGTATAGGCAGAAGTATTTTCAACAAGAGCACGGCATGTTTGCGGTTACGGACAAACTCAAGAACGCAATCTCGTTTAAGCAGCAGAACTTGCTGCATGATGCGTTCGACCATTCTTATGATCTTATTATCTGCCGCAATGTCATGATCTATTTTACGGAAGAAGCCAAGCACTTATTGTATCAGAAATTCGCGCAAGCGCTCCGCCCTGGGGGATTGCTCTTTGTGGGCAGCACGGAGCAGATTTTTTCGCCTTCGCAATACGGCTTTGAATCCGCCGACACCTTTTTCTACAGAAGAATCGCAGAATAAGGATGTATACCGTTTTCCATCTGCTCCAATACTAAGGACAACCGACACTTTATTGGAGGATGACGATGGACAAGCGACAAGTGATTCATGCTTACCGAAGCGGAATCATAACCATTCAAGAATGCGCTCAAATTCTCGGTCTGGACAGCCGGCAGCTTCCCAATCTGATGAATCAGATGGCAGCCAAGGCGGAGCGGGAAACAGGCAAGCGCTTTGTGAACAGCTAACGCTTTCCATAGCCGCTCGTTAGGCGGATGTTAAGGCCAGGAATGGCTTTAACATCCGCCTTTTTATGTGCCTTCAAGATAGCCGGATTTCTTGTCAAAGCCCAAAGCCTGTACTATAATGAGCAAAGATGTTTACATAAGTACAATGACCGGAAATTTCAATAGTTAGGATGGTACAAATGATGCGCGAACTGAAAGTAGAGCTTGGCGAACGTTCTTATCCCATTTATATCGGCGAAGGCCTTTTGCAGGATGCGGCAACTTTTTTCAAAAACCATCAGATCAGCTTAAAGTCCCCGCTTATGATTATTACGGACGAACGCGTTGCTCCTCATTATCTGGAACCGCTCGAGAACCATCTCCGCGATGCGGGTTTTACGGTGGCCAACGCGGTTGTTCCTGCGGGTGAAAGCTCCAAATCGCTTACCATGCTGGAAGGTCTCGTGACCAAAGCGCTTGAAGCAGGTCTCGACCGCAAATCAACCATTGTGGCTCTTGGCGGCGGAGTTGTTGGCGATCTTGCTGGTTTCGTAGCAGCTTCGTACATGCGCGGCGTGAAGTTTGTACAGATTCCGACCACGATACTGGCGCATGACTCCAGCGTTGGCGGCAAAGTTGCGGTAAACCATCCGCTCGCCAAGAACATCATCGGCGCTTTCCATCAGCCTGAAATGGTGCTATATGATTTGAATACGCTGCAATCGCTGCCTCCGAGGGAAGTAAGCGCAGGCTTGTCGGAAGTCGTTAAGCATGGCCTGATTTGGGATGCGGAATTTACGGCATGGTGCGAAGACAATGCGGAGCGCCTGCTGGCGCTTGAGCCGGATGCGCTAGGCTATGCGCTATACAAAGGCTGCAGCGTTAAAGCTGCAGTTGTGTCCAAGGATGAGAGGGAGAACGATCTGCGCGCCATCTTGAACCTGGGCCATACGATTGGCCATGCGCTTGAAGCGGTTGCCGGCTACGGCGAACTTCTCCATGGTGAAGCCATTTCCATCGGCATGATCGGATCGGCTAGACTAGGCTTGCGTTACGGCGCTTCCGAGGAAGTATACACGACGACGAAACGTGTTCTATCCAAGATGGGACTTCCGGTTAAGTTGGCAGAGCATTTTGACGTGGAAGCCATTATGGATGCCATGATGCATGACAAGAAATTCAGCGAAAGCACGATGGTATTTGTTGTACCGACGGAGATTGGCAAGGTGGAGATCAAGAAGGATGTCCAGGCCGCTTGGGTACGTGAGATTGTCGAGCAATTGAAATTGGAGGCGTAAATAAAATGGCAGTTAGAGGAATTCGCGGCGCGATTACCGTAGAAGTAAACGAGAAAGAGCCGATGTTGCAAGCGACGCTTGAACTACTAAACGAGATTGTGCAACAAAACGGCATTGTACCGGATGATATTGCAAGTGTTTTTATTACCGTAACGCAAGATTTGGATGCTACATTCCCGGCTATTGCCATTCGTCAAATGGGCGGCTGGGATCTGGTGCCTCTCATGTGCGCGCTTGAAGTGCCCGTAAAAGGTAGCCTTGAGCGTTGCATCCGGTTCATGATTCACCTGAATACGGAGAAGTCGCAAGCCGAAATCAACCATGTCTACCTTGGCGGCGCACGAGTGTTGCGTCCGGATTTGTCAAAATCCTGATTGACGTGTCGCCTAATCGGTAGTATATTGAGTTCTAACAGTAGTTTTTAGCCAGAGAAGAGTAGTTAGAGAAGAGTAGTAAGAGAAGAGTAGCCAGTAGCAAGATAAGAGACAGGTAGTACAGGTAATTAGGGTAGCAGGCTTTAGAGTTGAGTAGAGATGAGAAGAGCAGAGACGAGTGCAGTTTAGTGGAGAATAGAAGGCTTGTTATTTATGTTTGGCGCAACGGTTATATTTCTAACTGGAATGCGTTAACGGCCTATTCTTTATTAGCATGCAATCTTGTTTGTATTCATCTTTAAATTCAACGCCCCTGCCCCTAGCAGGGGCTTTTTTAATTTCAAGAATTTAGAGGAGGAACTCTCCATGACAAACGAATTGCAGCAAGTAACGAAGCTAGCCGGCCAATATAATATTATTCCTATCGTTCGCTATATGCTTGCAGATACAGAGACGCCAATCCGGTTATTCCAACATTTCGCGAAAGAACAACATGCCTTCCTGTTGGAGAGCGTAGAGGGCGGAGTGAAATGGGCGAGATACTCCTTTATCGGTACGGATCCATTTATGATGCTGTATGGGAAAAACGGCAAAATGGTGCTTGAGCATAACGGAGAGGCGCAAGTGTTTGACGAGAAACCGATTGAGCTGCTGAAAGCTCAGCTTCGCGGCTACCGCAGCCCGTCGCTGCCGGAACTGCCGCCTTTTACGGGAGGCGCAATTGGTTATTTCGGATATGACCTTCTTCAATATTATGAGAACCTGCCGGCTCACCGGACGGATGACTTGCAAATGAATGACCTGCAGTTTATGTTTTGTGATCAAGTTATTGTATTTGATCATTTCAAGCAACAGCTTCAAATTATCGGTAATGTGCATATTCCCCAAGGGGCAACGGATGCGGATATTGAAAAAGCCTATAACCGCGCATTGGCCAAAATCGAAGCAACGATCGAACGTGTACAGCAGCCGATTAACGTGCCGGTTACGGCAGGCAACACGATCCCTACTGATCCCGAACTTGGTGATGTACAGTCGAACCTGACGAAAGAGCAGTTCATATCGAACGTCGAGCAAGCTAAGGAATATATCCGGTCGGGCGATATTTTCCAAGTGGTATTGTCCCAACGCTTCAGCATCGAAACAGAGGTTGATCCTCTTCATGTATACCGGGTGCTACGTACGATGAACCCTTCACCTTATATGTATTATTTGAAGATGGGCGAAGAAGTTATCGTTGGCACATCTCCGGAAGCGCTTGTCAAAGTAAACGGCGAACGCAAAGTAGAGACACGCCCGATAGCCGGTACAAGACCACGCGGCAAAACGACGGAGGAAGATAAAGCTCTGGAGGTAGAGCTTCTGGCCGACGAGAAGGAACGGGCAGAGCATCTGATGCTCGTGGATCTTGGGCGCAATGATATCGGCCGCGTATCGGAGTTTGGTTCCGTTCGTTGCGATTCCTACATGGAGATCGAACGTTACTCGCATGTCATGCACATCGTATCGAACGTCTCCGGCAAACTCCGGGAGGATAAAGATTTCTTTGACGCGTTTCTGTCCTGTCTTCCTGCGGGAACGGTATCCGGGGCTCCTAAGCTTCGGGCAATGGAAATTATCGCGGAGCTGGAGAACGAGGCGCGCGGCGCATATGCGGGCGCAATCGGATATCTGGGCTTTGGCGGTTCGCTGGACACTTGCATTACGATTCGCACGATTGTATTTAAGAACGGCAAAGCATACGTTCAAAGCGGAGCGGGCATCGTATGGGATTCCGTTCCGGAAAGCGAATATATAGAGACGGTGAACAAAGCGAAAGCAAGCCTGAAGGCGATTCGTGCCGCGGAAGCGATTTTTGGAGAACGAAAAAGCAAAACAGGTCATGCCGTTAACGCGGACTACTATGTAACAAGCGGAGAGGTGTTGTAAAATGAATTTGATGACAGAAACGGTGACTATGCAAAGCGCCCTTAACAAATTGATGAGCAGCACCGATCTGACTCGTGCAGAAGCCCGCGGCGTCATGGATATTATTATGAGCGGCAATGCCACATCCGCTCAAATTGCGGGCGTTGCTACCGCGCTTCGCATGAAAGGCGAAACAAAAGACGAGATTACGGGTTTTGCCGAAGTGATGCGCCAGCATTCAAGCCAAGTGCTGACGAAGCAAGAAGGATTGCTCGATACTTGCGGTACGGGCGGTTCCGGCATTCATAAGTTCAATATTTCGACGGCTTCCGCGATTATTGCTTCGGCTGCCGGTATCCGGGTAGCCAAACACGGCAACCGGGCCATGTCGGGCAAAGCAGGAAGCGCCGACGTATTGGAAGCGCTCGGCGTGAATATAACGCTGACTCCCGAGCAAGCGTCGGATTGCCTGAATGAGATCGGAATCTGCTTCATGTTTGCCCAGTTGTATCATCCTTCCTTGCGTCATGCAGCGGTACCGCGCCGGGAGTTAGGCGTCCGTACCATCTTCAATATGCTTGGTCCATTAACTAATCCGGCTGGTGCCGACCGTCAACTTATCGGATTGTATGACCGTACCAAGACGTCAACGATTGCAGCCGTATTAAATGAGCTTGGCGTAAAACGGGCCATGGTGGTAAGCAGCGTAGACGGATTGGATGAGATCAGCATTTCGGCGCCAACGCAAATCTCCGAGCTGCGGGGCGGTGAAGTGGTAACGTACGAGCTTACTCCGGAAGAGCTTGGACTGAACCGTTACCCGATCTCCGAAGTGATCGGCGGCGATCCTGAGACCAATGCAGCGTTGATCCGTTCGATCTTCAGCGGCGAACAACGCGGTGCTTACCGCGATATCGTGCTTGCTAACGCAGGGGCTTGCATCTATGTAGGCGGTTATGCGGACTCCCTCGTCGAAGGCGTAGCCCTTGCGGCCGAAATGATAGATTCCGGTAAAGCGAAGCAGCAATTACAGAAGCTTATTCAGACGACAGGAGAGTTGACTCATGTTTCTTGATAAAATCGTAGCAACGAAGCGGGAAGAGGTTGCTCATCTCGCTTCCGGGTTTCACTTGCCTGATTATGAACGCCAAATTGCCGGGCTGCCCGGCTGCCGCGGCTTTGAACGTGCGCTTACGAGCGGCCGGAAGCGGGAGATCGGACTTATTGCCGAAGTGAAGAAAGCTTCCCCTTCCAAAGGGCTGATCCGTCCTGAGTTCCATCCTGCAGAGCTTGCCATCGCTTATGAGCGCGCCGGTGCAGACTGCATTTCGGTATTGACGGACCGCGATTATTTCCAAGGCTCCAATGCTTATTTGAGCCTAATTAAAGAAAACGTCAGCAATCCGTTAATCCGCAAAGACTTCATTATTGATTATCGTCAAGTATATGAAGCTCGTCTTATCGGCGCGGATGCGGTACTATTAATAGCAGCAATTCTAACATCGGCTGAATTGTCCGAGCTGTACGATACGGCCAAATCGCTTGGGATGGACGTATTGGTCGAAGTGCATGACCGCGAAGAGTTGGAGCGGGTATTGGAGCTTGATAAAGCAACCTTGATTGGCGTCAACAATCGCGACTTGAAATCATTCGTAACGGATCTTCATACGACAGAAGCACTTATTGATCTTATGCCCAAAGGCGTTACGGTCATTAGCGAGAGCGGAATTGCCGGCCGGGCGGATATGGATTATCTTCAAACGGTTGGCGCGCATGGCGTGCTGATCGGAGAGCATTTCATGCGCCAGCCGGATGCGGGAGAAGCTGTCATTGATTTGATGGGACCGGTGACGCGGGGATGACGGCAACGCCAAGAATCAAGATTTGCGGATTAAAGGAAACAGCGACAATCGAGGCAATGGATGGACTTCCGTTTCATGAGATCGGATTTGTATTTGCTCCAAGCAAACGTCAGGTGAGCGCGGAAACAGCGGCTTCTCTAATTCGAGCGGTCAAGAGAATTCAGGCGGCAGACGGAACGGCTCCCCAAACGGTTGGCGTATTCGTTAATCCATCCGTCGAAGTGCTTGCGGCGATTGTGGAGCAAGCGCCTCTTGATATCGTACAGTTGCATGGGCAAGAGACCCCCGATTTTTGCCGGTTAGCGAAAAACAATCTCCAAACGAAGGTATGGAAGGTATTGTCCATAGGACAAGATGGCGTCAGTGCAATAGAGCGGATATCCGCTTATAGCGGCGCGGTTGATGCCATTCTGATCGATACGGCCGGCGGCGGCACCGGCCAAACCTTTGATTGGCAGGTTATTGCACAATATCAGGAAGCTGCTGCAGCTATACATGTACCGCTATACGTGGCAGGAGGGCTTAATCCCGATAACGTCGGGGATCTTCTGGCAGACAATCAAGTAGACGGAATTGATGTATCGAGCGGGGTCGAAACAGACGGCTGCAAAGATATCGAGAAGATTAGATTATTCGTAAGAAAGGTGATTGAACGATGAACCAAGTACCAGACGAGAACGGACGCTTTGGCAAATTCGGCGGCCGTTATGTACCGGAAACACTGATGAACGCTTTGCTGGAGCTGGAAGAAGCGTATAAGCGCAATTCGCAGGATCCTACTTTCCAGCAGGAAGTCCATGATTTGTTGCACAAATACTCAGGCCGTCCAACGCCGTTATATTATGCGGAACGGTTAAGCGAGCATCTTGGCGGCGCAAAAATCTATCTGAAGCGCGAAGATCTGAACCATACCGGCGCTCACAAAATCAACAATACAATCGGCCAAGCTTTGCTTGCCAAACGTATGGGCAAAACAAAAGTAATTGCTGAAACGGGCGCAGGCCAGCACGGAGTTGCTTCTGCGACGGTTGCTGCTTTGCTTGGTCTCGAATGCAAAGTATTTATGGGCGAAGAAGACATGAAACGCCAACAGCTTAACGTATTCCGGATGCAGCTGCTTGGAGCGGAAGTGGTACCCGTTGTATCGGGCACTCGAACGCTTAAGGATGCCTGCAACGAAACGCTTCGCTACTGGGTAAGCCATGTTGACGATACGTTTTATATTCTGGGATCGGCTACCGGCCCGCATCCATATCCAATGATGGTCCGCGATTTCCAGCGCATTATCGGGGACGAATCCCGCAAGCAGATTGTAGAAGTCGAGGAACGTCTACCTGACTATGTTGTCGCGGCGGTTGGCGGCGGCAGCAATGCCATTGGCATTTTCTATCCGTTTATTGGCGATGAGTCTGTTCGTCTTGTTGGTGTTGAAGCAGCGGGACGCGGCATTAATACGGAAGAACACGCGGCAACGATGACAATGGGCAGCCACGGCGTGTTCCAAGGATCGCTTAGCTACTTGCTTCAAGATCAGCACGGCCAAGTTCAGCCCGCCCACTCGATATCAGCAGGTCTGGATTACCCGGGTATAGGACCGGAGCATGCCTACCTGAAAGATTCCGGCCGCGCGGAATACTTCCCGATTACCGACGCGGAAGCGCTTGATGCGCTCCAGCTGTTGTCCCGGACGGAAGGAATCATTCCGGCATTGGAATCGGCTCATGCCATCGCGCAAACGATCAAGCTTGCTCCAACGCTGGATAAAGACAAGATTGTTGTCGTAAGCTTGTCCGGACGCGGGGATAAAGACGTAGAAGCGATTATGGGTTACCTGGGAGGTGTTTAAGAAGTGAATTTGATCGATGCTGCTTTTGCCAGATTGAAGCAAGAAGGAAAGACGGCTCTTATTCCGTTCTTAACCATGGGGGATCCGGATATCCCTACCTCTATTGCGATTATTAAAGAGCTCGAGCAAGCCGGTGCGGATATGGTGGAGCTTGGTGTTCCGTATTCCGATCCGCTAGCGGATGGTCCCGTCATTCAGAGGGCATCGGAACGCGCGCTTCAGAACCGGATTACGATTCGGGATTGCATGGAGACTGCCGCGCAGGCGCGCGAAGCAGGCGTTCAAATGCCGTTTATATTATTCACGTATTTTAATCCGGTGCTCCAGTTCGGGCTTGAGAAATTCATGAATCTTGCGGTTGAAAAAGGAATCAGCGGTTTGATCATTCCGGATCTCCCGATGGAAGAAGACGAGGAAGTCCGGCAGCTGGCTGAAGCAAATGGCGTTCATCTTATTCCGCTTGTAGCGCCTACCTCGAAAGACCGAGTCGTTCGGATTTCGCGGAAAGCACGCGGCTTTGTGTATTGCGTATCCTCGCTTGGCGTTACAGGCGTGCGCGCCGAATTCCATAGCGGCATTGATGATTTCCTCGCTACGGTTCGCGAAGCAACGGACCTGCCGATTGCGGTAGGCTTTGGCATCTCCAGCCGTGAGCAGGTTGAGCGCTTTGAGAAATCATGCGACGGCGTTGTAGTCGGCAGCGCGATCGTTCGTAAAATCGAAGAATCATTGCCTCTGCTGAACGATAAAGCGAAGCGCGAAGCGGGACTTGCCGAAATTCGCAGCTTTGTAGCCGGATTAAAAGGTTAGTCATAGAGGGACAGGGCGGACCAGCTCTGTCCTTTTTGCATGTCACTTTTCCTATTTTATGCGCCAACCCTTTAAAACGTTGATGAGATGTGAGACAATAGGGAACATGCAGTTAGCCAATAAGACAAAGAGGTGAATGGCGATGCAGCCAAAAAGCAACATAGTGCATCTCCCCGTCTATCAGCCCGGAAAACCGGTAGAAGACGTCAAGAGAGAACTTGGACTAGAGGAAGTAATCAAGCTTGCTTCCAATGAGAACCCGTTTGGTTATTCCGAACAGGCGAAAGCAGCTATTATAAATGAATTAGGACAAATTTCAACGTATCCGGACGGCGCGAGCTTTGAATTAACTGCCGCTGTTGCGCAAAAATTCGGAGTGGAAACTAACCAGATCATCTTTGGTACAGGCTCCAGCGATATCATTCTGATGCTGGCACGAACGTATCTCGCTCCAGGCGACGAGACGATCATGGCCGACGAAACGTTCTCCCAATACAAACACAACTGCGAGATTGAGAATGCACGGATCATTGAAGTGCCGCTCAAAGACGGCAAACATGATCTTCCCGCAATGCTGGCCAGAATCACGGACCGTACAAAGCTGGTATGGGTATGCAATCCGAACAACCCAACCGGTACCATCGTGAACGAAGAGGAGCTTACCGCGTTCCTTGATCAAGTTCCTAAGGATGTTCTGGTCGTTCTGGATGAAGCTTATTGCGAGTTCGTGAAAGAACCGGGATTCCCGGACGGCATTCAGTTGCTTAAGAAATACCGGAATCTGATCGTGCTACGCACTTTCTCCAAAATCTATGGTCTCGCTTCGGTTCGGATCGGTTACGGAATTGGCCATGCGGATGTCATTCAATACATGAATCAAATCCGTGAGCCGTTTAATACGACGCGACTAGGACAAGTTGCGGCGAAGGCATCCCTCTCCGACGAAGATTTTGTCGCGTTCTGCCGCGAGCAGAATAGAGCGGGGATTGAATATTTCTACAGCCAGTTTGACCGATTGGGATTGAATTATTTCCCGGCACACGGCAACTTTGTGATGGTGGACGCAAAAATTCCTTCCGGTGACGTATTCCAAGCCTTGCTTCGCAAAGGGGTCATCGTTAGACCGCGCTGGACTTACTATCCGACTCACATTCGCGTCTCTGTAGGCACGCCGGATCAAAACGAGAAGTTTATCGCTGCCTTTGAGCAAGTTTTGCAGGAAGCGGCGGTGCGCGGATAGCCTTATGACGAAGATTGCGATATTTGGAGTAGGATTGATTGGAGGTTCGCTAGCGCTTTGTTTCAAAGGCAAGCCGGACCTGACGGTAGTCGGTTACTCGAACCGTCAATCCTCGGTCGAGAAATACATGAAGCGGGGGGTCGTGGATTATGCGACGACTTCCTTGCGGGAAGCAGCTGAAGGTGCCGATTTTATTTTTCTTTGCGTACCGGTTGGCATGCTGGAACAATATGTAACGGAGCTTAGCGAGCTGGATTTAAAGCCAGGCTGCATTATTACGGACGTAGGCAGTACCAAAGCTTCGGTTGCGGAATGCGGCAGACGGCTTGAGCGTAACGGCATTTCATTTATCGGCGGCCACCCTATGGCAGGCTCAGAACGTTCAGGCGTAGAAGCGGCTTCCACGAATTTATTCGAAAATGCGTTTTACGTTCTGACTCCCGACGAGTCCACGCCGGTATCGGCACTGGAACGGTTGAGAGAATTGCTTGTCCACACCAGAGCGCATCTCGTTAGCGTAGATGCCAAATCGCATGATGAGATTGTTGGAGCAATCAGCCACTTGCCGCATATCATTGCGGTTGCGCTTGTCAATCAGGTTCGCGGCTACAATGAGCAAAACGGTCTTTATGAATTGCTGGCAGCTGGCGGTTTCCGCGATATTACGAGAATTGCGGCGAGCGATCCCATCGTTTGGCGCGATATTCTGATTAATAACCGTGAAGTTCTTTTGAAGTTATTGAAGGATTGGAATACGGAGATTGGGAAGTTTGCGGAAATGTTGGAAACGCTGAATGGTGATGCGATCGAAGAATCTTTCATGGCTGCAGGCGAGTTCCGGAGCAAGTTGCCTGAGCGTCGTAAAGGCATGATTCATTCTTTATACGATTGTTATGTAGACGTGCCCGATCATCCCGGTATTATTGGCAATATAGCCAGTGAGCTTGGCAGTGCTCGAATCAATCTTAGCAACATTAACATTATTGAGAGCAGAGAAGACGTTCCAGGCGTTCTGCGGTTATCATTCCGCTCGCAGGAAGACTTGGATCAAGCGATGAAGCTGCTCGATAAAACAGGATATACGGTACGCCAATAAAACCTCGAAAGAGGTTTTTTTGGTATGTAGGCGACCGATTGCGCTTACAAAATAATTTTAAGCGTTTTCAAAAAAACCGTTGACATTGTGGAAGCGTATACATATAATAAAAGTACAGTATGGTTTCTCTCCACTCCTATCCAAAACTATAGCGTTCAATATGAATGCTGCCACTCTTCGGAGTGGTTTTTTTTTGTCCATTTTCGGGACATGCCTTTTTACGACAAAAACCCGCATGTAGAAATTAGAGTTTTTTTATTTTTTAAGACTAATGGGAAGAGGTATGTTACAATACGTAAGGACAGTCTGGTTTGTTAAAATATGGATGAAAATCCTTTTTGTCGAAAGAAGAAGGAATTTGACTAGATCTAATCGAATTACATACATCGGATTCATATATAAAATTTTTATGATAATGACCGCAACTTTTCGCTTCCGGTTCGGTACAATGATACATAATCGAACTGGGAAGAAGAATTCGCAGGTGAGGAGGTTCGCCTGTCATGACTGATTCCCAATTAATACGTGAGATCAAAGAGGGCAACGTCGAGCTCTATTCGGAGCTGATGCGTCGTTACCAACGAAAGATATTGGCCTTTATTTATCATATGTTAAAGAGCGCCAAGCTCGAGCTGATGGCTGAAGATTTGTGCTCGGAAACTTTTTATAAAGCATATCGCAGCCTCCATTCCTTCCGTGAAGTGGATGCTTCTTTCTCGACGTGGCTATACACAATAGCACGCAATACGGTACTTAGCGAACTGCGGAAACAGAAGTCGGCTCATGTTCCGCTCGATGAGTCCAATATGATGCCGGCGGCGCCGCCTGACCAGGTGCCGGAGCAGCATGTTTTGCGCAATGAACGAATGGCGATGGTTCGCGAAGCCATTAACAATTTACCTGAGAAGCAACGTTCGGCACTTATTCTGCGGGAATACGACCAGCTTGACTATCAGGAGATTGCAAATATTTTGGGTCAAACGGTCAGTTCCGTCAAGTCGTTGTTATTCCGGGCTAGAGCCAGCGTGAAGTCGCAGCTTGAGCCTTATTTTGGCGAGACGCCGATGATGGAAGAATACGAAGGGATGAACACACGATGAAATGCGATGACGTACAAGACAAGTTCGATATCTTCGGTATTTTATCAGAGGAAGATGTCGAACGGGAAGCGATAGAAGCCCATTTGCTCGATTGCGAGCATTGCACCGAACAATACCGTTTGTGGGAAGAAAGCGAAGAGTTGATCCGAAAGCTTTCTGAAGAGGACGAGATCGTTAGCGCGCAAATGGAACATGTCAATCGCAACGTCATGGATCGCATATATGCCGAGCAATCGTGGTTAATGCCCGTAGCCCAGAAAAATTATCATTTTACGCCGACTTTCCGGAGAAACATTGCGATTATCTTGTCGGCCTGTTTAGCGATATTCTTATGCTCCTTTATCTTTTTTGTGAATGGAATCGAACATGGGACGTCGGAAGAAAAGATGGCGCAACTAACCGGTTTAATGGATACGGCGAATGCTTCCGGTAGTGATCTGGTCATCAGCGCGGAGTTTGAAGTACCTGTAGCAAGCGTTAGCGATCCGTTTGTGCTTCAAGTCGTTCCGTCGTTTCCCCAGTACTGGGTTGCTTTGTCTTTATTGGGCATCGTAATGGCTTTATTGATCTTGAATTGGCTGTCTAGAACGCGAAGCTAATGCGCAAGCTTATCTCATGTGAATGCGGATTGTAACACCTCTACCTGCGGCCAGGAATAACCGGGACCCCGTTAGAGGTTTTCTCATTTTGTCGGAAGGGCAGTGAACGGCAGTGATCATTGGAATGGTACGTCATGGCAATACGGATTGGAATGCATTAGGCAAAATTCAAGGTCAGACAGATATCCCGCTAAATGAACTTGGAATTAGACAAGCTAATGCGCTTGCGGATCGGCTACTGCATGATGAAAAGTTGTGGGATGCCGTCATTTCCAGCGATCTGCAGAGAGCGCGTCAGACGGCTTCAATTGTTGCAGACAAGCTAGGCATCCAGCTGATTGACGGAGATCCGCGCTTGCGGGAACGTAATTTCGGCGAAGTGGAGGGCCTGACTCTACCGGAGAGAGTGGAACGATGGGGAGAAAACTGGCGTGAAGTTGCGGCAGGATTAGAGTCGGATGACCAGGTCCGAGCGCGTGGGCTTTCTTTCCTCGAGGATTGGCAGCAGAGGCGGCCGGAAGGCAAGCTGCTCGTTGTCTCCCACGGCGGGTTTCTCGCTCAAATGTTTGATACGTTATGCTCTGATATCTTGAAGCAGCATTTAGGCAATTTATCGTATTCCATACTCCAGCTGCAGGACAATAAGTGGTCTCCGCTTCTATATAATTGTACTCGGCATTTGCAGTCGGAGGAATCGACGACGAAATAAGCTGTGTGTGATTGACGGAGGGGTCAATCACGACAAATGTATCTCCTTACGGTCACTGTTGCTTTTAATTTGCCTCAACAATGTTCAATGGTTGCAAATTAAAAGCAAAGGCGAGCGCTACGCTCCTCCAGGAGATACATTTGCCGCTCATTCCCTCGTCAATTTGTTTGGACCGTACAGGCTGCCGATTACTTGGCAGCCTTATTTATTTAAACAGGCGGAAGCGTATTTCATGCTTCCGAAAGTCCGATACAGCTTCTAATAGAAGGAAGCTGTATCGGATTGCATCGAAATGGCATTCGTTTGCCCATGAGCACGAATTACTTTTGCAACAAATAGGGCTGCCAGCTTCAATGGCAGCCCTATTTGTTGTCCTCTCTTTTGAATTTTATTTAGGTATTTGTGTGAAAACGGGAAGCACAGCAAGCAAATGTCCTTGAGAAGCGCGTGCGCTTTTGGTTTCCGGATACCTAACCAAATACAACTACTATTAGATAGAATCCTTAATCAATGGCGATCGAAAGGATATTAAGGGCTGCCAGTATCAATGGCAGCCCTATTTGTCGTCCTCTCTTTTGAATTTTATTGAGCTTTTTTGTGTGAAAAACGAGCAAGCGGAAGCGGAGCAAGCAAATGCCCTTTAGAAGCGCAGCGTACGCTTTTGGTTGCCGGATTCCTAACCACTTCCACTTCTAATAGTAGGAATCCGGAACCAATGGCGATCGAAAGGGCATTTGCTTGCGCAGCGCGCATAAATAAGGGCTGCCAGCTTCAATGGCAGCCCTATTTGTCCTCTTCTCTTTTGAATTTTATTGAGCTTTTTTGTGTGAAAAACGAGCAAGCGGAAGCGGAGCAAGCAAATGTCCTTGAGAAGCGCAGCGTACGCTTTTGGTTGCCGGATTCCTAACCTCTACCACTTCTAATAGAAGGAATCCGGAACCAATGGCGATCGAAAGGGCATTTGCTTGGGTAGCGTCAATAATCCGCCCAATGTGAAGCTTTTTCACACAACTAGTTTTAAAATTCAAAATTCTTCCCATAATGGTACTAATTATTGCTAGCAAATCAAATAGCCCGCAATGTAGCGGCGCGGGATATTACGGAAAGGAGAGATATTATGAATTTGTCGGATATGCTGGTCTATGCGGATATTCAGCAACTCAGCCGGATCGCTTCCGTCTATCAATGTGAGTGCAATGGCCACTCAAAAAATGATTTGATTCAGTCGATTCTCTCAACCGTAAGCCGGAAAGATGTATTTGAGGCGCAGATCAGCAGTATGAAACTGGACGAAATGCGGTTCTTGAACTCCTTGCTGTTCGAATCACGAGATTCATTCAGTTTGGAAGAGCTTATTGCAAGGGTGCAGCAAAGCAAGTTTGGCGAACTCGAGACGCCAGCTGAAGAACCGCCGCAGAAGAAAACAAAACGTACCAAAAAGAAACAAGCCGAGGCTGAAGCGCCAAAAGAAACCGGTCCTCGCGAAATGATCTCCAGATTTAAGCAGCAAGGTTGGCTCTTTAACGGAGTGACGGGCACGAACCGTTACATGCTCCAGGTGCCTCAAGATTTGAGGACGAGATTTCGCGATACGCTTCGCAAACGGTTTACGGCAGAGCTTCATTTTACGGATGAGCCGCAAATGTACCGAGACGAGCAGTTTCTAATACAGGAGGATATTTACCAGCTGCTTCATTATATCTATCACAACGAGGTGCAGCTTTCGGCGGATGGTTCGATGTACAAAAGGTTCAGCGGACAGATTTTGGAGAAGCTCGCTATTTCGGAAGAGCTGCCGTCAAAAGGCGAATGGCGATTCGGGTACGGCCGGCATTTCCACCATTATCCGAACCGGATGTCACTCTTGTATGATTACTGCAGCTATATGAAGTATTTCTTGGACAACAACCTGGTACTGTCTCTTTCGACGATTGGCGAAGAGCGGCTGAACAGTAAACCAGCTAACGAAATGGAACAGCTTTATAAGTTTTGGCTGAAGCTGTACAAAGGGCCGATTCCGAATATTCATACGCTGGTACATTGGATGAACAATCTGGCGGAACAATGGGTGACCGTGGAAACGCTAAGAAAGGTGCTCATTCCGTTTATCAAACCGTTCTATTATGACTCAGCCGATAAGGTGCTTGATGTTCGGCTCATCGGGACGATGGTACATATGGGCATGGTTCGGATTGGCGAGCATGAGGAACATGGAACGGTTGTGCGGATGACCAAGCTGGGAAGGGCTCTTGTCGCAGGTGTAAGCCTCGAAGATCAGGACCGGATGTTTCTCTATTAGTTTTTTCTATGAAACCAACTAGGCGATGGCATATTAATTGAAATGGGGGCAATCGTACTTATCGGCGCGCAGAATGGTGAATATGCTTAAAGTAGGAGCCGGTTCGATTGTGACTGAGAAAGACGAATTGACCTATACTCTTTCACTTGAATCACCGCGTGACGATAGTCAAAGACGATAGGATCTCTTTAGCGCCGGTTTGGAGGTGTATCCTATGGACAAAATGAAAGTTGCGTATGAAGCAATGCTAGGATTAGCAGCAGAGATGGTATTAGATGAAGCCGTTCACAAATTTCGCTCCGATCAGATTTATAAAGCCATAGATCAAGCGTTAGCCATTGGGGACGAGGATACGTTCTATCGTTTAGCTGCTCAATTAAACGATTTAAAAAAATAATTTAAACGAAGTAGAACTTCCGCCTTTATGATAGATGACCTCGGTCTCCGTCATAGCAGCGGGAGTTTTTTTGTTGAAGATGATTGGCAAGATCATCCTTTATGGGTAACATAGACTTTACGGATAAATTCAACTGGGAAAGGAAGCAGAAAATGAAATTTAGCGATATTGCCAAGGAGCAATGGGACGAGCTTAGACCGTACCTGGATACCTGTTTGCTGCCTGTTACCGGCATGACGGGATTGGAACAGCCGCATGAAGCGAGAATAGCTCTTGAACAGTTGAGGGATGTAATGGATCTGGTTGAAATCCCGTTCAAGGGCAGAATCGTGACTTATCCCGCCATGCATTACGGACATGGGGAGGCAGAACTAATTAACCGGACTTGCCAATCGTTAAAAGGGGCCGGCTTTCGTTTTGTTATCTTGATATCCGCCGTTAGTCTGAACGAATTGGAATGTCCGGAAGCGGACTTGATCATTTGTCCTAGCGCCGACGGAGAGGCTCCATCTGCCGCAATTGTGTCGAAAGCCGTTCAGGCTTTGTGGAACGGTGACGGAACATAATGTTAATAAAAGCGCTATCATCGGTCAAAAGAGGCTTATTTTGAATAAAAAAAATGGGATTTGGGGAAACAAAAGTTAAGGCAAGGTTAATTGTGACAAATTGCCAACAAATTTGTGAATGGCATTTTATAGGTAAACAAATCGCGAGCCATATTCTTGACGCTCCCAAGCGCCTAGGCTATTATAGGTTATGTCCTAGTTCGTCAAGCGTTTTGCCGTCTGGCTGAACGCGAGAAATGGTTGGCAAAGGGGGTTAGAACAGAAGATGAGTAACCACGAACATCAAGAAACCGCGCATCGTCCGGTTCAACGTAAAGAGATGTCCCGGCGTCAATTTTTGTCGTATACACTCGGCGGTACGACTGCCTTTATGATGGGTGGCGCGGTTTTGCCTATGGTCCGTTTTGCGGTAGATCCTCTCTTAGCCAAAAAAGCAGAGGGTACATGGGTTAAAGTAGTTGAAGAGAGCAAAATAACAAATGAGCCTCAAGAATTCAAGTTCCAAATTCATCAGGTTGATGGCTGGTATGTGAGTGATCCACAGCTTGGGGCTTGGATTACGAAGGATGCTAATGGCCAGATTTTCGCACTTTCACCGGTCTGTAAGCATCTAGGTTGTACTATTGGCTGGAATACACTGGGCCAACATGAGTACAACTGCCCTTGCCACGGCGCACGTTATACCGTTGATGGTAAGAACCTTGCAGTTGCACCAAACCCTTTGGATGAATATGAAACGAAAGTTGAAAACGGTTTTGTGTATGTAGGTCCAGTTAAGGCGAACTCTCGGGTATAGGAGGCTGATAGCAGATGTTTAAATCGATGTACAACTGGATTGACGAACGTCTTGATATTACGCCGCTATGGCGGGATGTTGCGGACCACGAAGTTCCTGAGCATGTTAACCCTGCTCATCACTTTTCCGCTTTCGTTTACTGCTTTGGCGGTTTGACGTTCTTTATTACTGTAATTCAAATTTTGTCCGGCATGTTCCTTACGATGTACTATGTTCCGGACATTATCAATGCTTATGCAAGCGTTGACTATTTGAACCATAAGGTAGCATTTGGCGGGATTGTTCGCGGGATGCATCACTTTGGAGCAAGTTTAGTTATCGTTATGATGTTTTTACATACCTTGCGTGTATTCTTCACCGGTTCGTATAAAGCTCCGCGTGAAATGAACTGGGTCGTAGGGATGCTGATCTTCTTTATCATGTTAGGCCTTGGCTTTACAGGTTACCTGCTGCCTTGGGATAACAAAGCTTACTTCGCGACGAAGGTCGGCGTACAGATCGCTGAATCTGTTCCTTATATCGGACCTTATATCGGTGAATTCCTGTACGGTGGCGACATCGTAGGCGCGCAAACGCTAACGCGGTTCTTCGCGATTCACGTATTCTTCTTGCCTGGCGCTCTGATCGCAATGCTCGCAGCGCACTTCCTGATGATCCGGAAGCAAGGCATCTCTGGACCACTTTAAGCGAAGGGAGGAATTATTATGGCGCACGGTCATAAATCGAACGAGAAGGTCGTTTACGTTGGCGACTCGCGGGTGAAGAAAAACAACCATCCAAACATTCCGCCAGATTATACGTCCTACCCCGGTAAATCGGAAGCGTTCATTCCGAACTTCCTGCTTAAGGAATGGATGGTCGGATGTGTCGTTCTAGTCGGGTTCCTGACATGGACAATTGCTGAGGGTGCACCGCTTGGTTATCCGGCGGATCCGACAAATGCATCCTTTATTCCAATGCCGGACTGGTATTTCTTGTTCCTGTATCAGTTCCTGAAATATCCATGGGTATCTGGTGACTATATCGTACTTGGTACGATGGGTGTTCCAGCTGTTATGTTCGGCGGTTTACTGCTCGCTCCATTCCTGGATACAGGTAAAGAGCGCCGCTTCTATCGTCGTCCAATTGCTTCATCTCTTATGTTCCTGTCTTTAATCTCCTGTGTGTATTTGACCATTATTTCCTGGGATCACTACACCCATGAGATGGAAGCAACGAACTCGATCCCTGAGCATCATGTTCGGGAAGAGAAAGCACGTGAGGCCCACGAAAAAGGCCAAGAAGTTCCAAGCGCAACGAAGAAAGAAGAGAAGGCAGTTGCCCTTGTTGATGCTAACGATCCAGCAATGGATATCGTGAAGAAAGCACAATGCGTGGCTTGTCATGCGAACGATCTGAAAGGCAACCCTCCTCAAGTGCCGGCATTAACTGGCGTTGGCGACCGGTTGTCGAAAGAAGAGCTCGTTGAGACCGTTACTAATGGTCGCGGCGGGATGCCGTCATTCAAAGATACTTTGACGGCAGAAGAGATTGATCAACTTACAACTTGGCTAGCGAAGCAAAAAGCGCCGGCTGAATAATAGCTGCATTCGAAAAACCTGATCGTATTATGCGGTCAGGTTTTTTTCGAAATTAGTTTTCCATTATGATTTAGCGAGGGGCGAATATTCCAATATGCCATTATCAATGTTTTGGAGCAAGTCTTTTTTATTAAGTCGCCTCTTCTTATGGCTGATGTTTATCTGTAATTTGCTTGGCACCATTTACGGTTATATTTGGTATGGCAATCAGATCGAAGATACGATCAATAGCCATCCGCTGTGGCAAGTTGTGTTTGTACCGGACAGCCCGACAGCCAGTTTGTTTTTCACCATTACCTTGCTGTATTGGCTGTTTCCTCCTCAAAGCACTTCCAGGTTCGTTAATGGCGCTCGCATGATCATTGAAGGTTTGGCGGTTGTTACTTCGATTAAATATGGCATTTGGGCTGTATCGATGATCGTGGCAGGGAATATGCAAGGCGATCCGCTGCAATGGGAACACTGGATGCTAATGGCTTCGCACGGGGCTATGGCGATTGAAGTATTGCTGTATGCCCGATTCATGAAAGCAGGCGTATGGGCAGCGGTACTTGGAACGTTATGGCTATTGCTAAATGACACGGTAGACTATACGTATGATGTGTTTCCGTGGCTCTCGGATTCGCTAATGGACGATTTGACCGCGGTCAAATGGTTTACTTACAGCCTGACAATCTTTAGTTTTATTGTTGGCGGACTAGCCTTAAGAGCGAGAAAACAGACATAAGTTTGGACATCCCTTCATAAAGTGGTTATTAGCTGATGCTTTTAGGGGGATGTCCATGAAGATACGTTTTGTACTGCCATTATGCTTATGTATCGTCATGACCGTCTGTTCGGTTACGGTTGCAAGAGCCTTGCCTTCTGACCTGATCGGGACAGGCCATGCCAATGAATCACGTAGCGAGTTGCTTCGTTTGGACGATACGGCTGCATCGTTGTACGAGGCTGCTTATTTGAACAATCGCCAAGCCGGTTATAAATATGTCCAGCAGTTGGAGAAGCTTGTCGGCAACCGCGATATCAGACAAGCGGGACAAGCTGCAGGATGGGATCTGGTCGAGGATAGCATTGATTCGATCCTATTTACCTTGAAGAACGGCAAGCAGGCATCGGACTGGCTGACGGCCGCGGCTAAGATTCATTTGACTACAGATGCATTAATTCGTCCGGATCACGCTTTGTGGCTGCAATACGAGAAGGTTATGATAGAGGATTTAGAGCGGGTCAATCGTTCCTGGAATAGGCAGACCGATGACGGGGCGACTGCCGCTAGAGCAGCGATGAACAGCTTCAATGATCATCTGTTACGCATTGAAGCCGCTGCGGCGATGCAGCGGCCGGTAGACAGAATTCAAGAATTGCGTGATCGCATGCAATATACGAATGTGTTGCTCGAAGCCGGCATGAAGGGGCAAACGAAGCAGGATTGGACTGATAATTCGATTCAGGATTTAGAGTTTTCGGTAAACCGGTTATTTGATGACGGACATAACCAGGAAGAAGAACCGGTCGTGGCACCGATTGGAGAAACGAATCCCATTAGTTGGATCTTGCTTCTTGGCGCGATCATCATGGCAGTGCTCACCTATTCGGGCTGGCGGAAATACAAGCAGCAGCCTTATGGCGTGAAGCCGCTCCCGTAAGTTTATTCTTCCTTAAAACCTTCACCAAGTACATCATGGACTTCGCTAATGACTGTAAAAGCTCTGGGGTCGATACGGCGTATTATGTTCTTAAGACGGCGCATTTCTTGCCGCTGAACAACGCAGTATACGACCTCTTTTGATTGTCCGGAAAAAGCGCCCATCGCTGGCATTAGAGTAACCCCCCGGTCCAGCTCGGAAGTAATTTGGGAAGCCATTTCTTTGCCATGTTCAGTAATAATGGAGAAGGATTTGGCGGCATAAGCGCCATCCTGGATAAAATCAATCATTTTTGATGCAACAAATACGGTTACTAAGGTGTAGAGCACTTTTTCAATGGGGATGTACAGTAGCGAGATTCCGATGATCACCGCATCCGACAGCAATATAAACTGGCCCATGCTGAATGCTTTGCGCCTTGATGCAATTCTTGCGATGATATCTACGCCGCCGGTTGTCCCGCCAGCGCGGAATACGATCCCTAACCCGCCTCCCAGCGTAACGCCGGCATATAAAGCGGCTAAGAGGTAATCATGCGAATTATGTAGGGTAACGATCCAGCCTTTCTCAATCATCCATTCCAGAAGCGCGAGAAAACCGGATAAAGATATGATGCCAACCAAGGTGTAGGCCATTTCGTGAAGGCCTAACTTTCTCCACCCGATCAGGAATAGGGGTATATTAAGCACAAGCGTGGAGATGGACAAAGGAATATCGGCTGCATAATTAAGCAATACGCCGATACCGGTAACCCCGCCCTCCATTAGCTGATTTGGAATGACGAAATAATGTAGACCAAACGCATAAATGGCTGTTCCAATTAATATCGGCAGCACAGTTTGAAGCTGAAGCATGAATTTCCTTGACATAAGTGAGGCTCCTTTTAAGTTCTTGGACAATCTATTTATGTATTATAGCTTAACGGACGGCTCAAAAAACATTGTTTTCATGGCTTCTTTACGTTAACATAGGTGATATTAGCGGTATACATAAGAAAGAAAGGGTCATTTACCAATGGCAGAAAAATCTTTAGCCGACATCCAGCGTGAAGTGGACGCTTATATCGGTCAATTCAAAGAAGGTTACTTCAGCCCGTTAGCGCTAATGGCGCGAATGAGCGAAGAGGTTGGGGAGCTCGCCAGGGAAGTGAATCATTATCACGGCGAGAAGCCCAAAAAGCCAAACGAAGAAGAAAACTCCATTGAAATGGAGCTTGGCGATATTTTATTTATCTTGTCCTGTTTTGCGAATTCGCTTCAGATTGATTTGACGGAAGCGCATAACAAAGTCATGAATAAATTCAATACGCGGGACGCAAACCGCTGGACGAGAAAAAACGCCGAACAGTAGAACGTACTCGAACATATGCTGTACCATCAACCTGTGTACAAGGAGGATGGGCAGATGGACGGGGAAAGCTGCGTGAGGAAGGCTTATGAGTTTATTCTAAACAGCGATTTTGAACAAGCGATTTATTGGTTCGAGCAAGCGATTGCGGCAGAACCTCTAAATGCGAGCTATCAACATAAATGCGCGGTATCATGCGCCCGGAGCGGCAAATGGGGCAAAGCGCATCAATATGCAAAGCAAGCAGTAGAGCTTGACGGCAATCATCCCGAGTATCAGTATCATTTGCAAACGATCGAGGCGAGGCTCTTGGTCGCATCGGCAGAACTTAAATTGGCGGAGGAACCATCCCATTATGAGGATGCTCTACCGCTTCTGCAGCAGGCGGCAGATCTTGACCCCCTAAGTTTTGAGGCGTTTTATCTGCTCGCGTTAACGTATTCGGAGATGGGCCGAATAGAGGATTCGGTCATTAACGCTAGAGAGGCTTTAAGGCTAGATCCCGGCCATTCCGCGGCTCGCCGCTTATTCGCCGATGTCAATCGGCAGCGCAGAATGATGCGCAAGCGGGTGATAGGCAAACAACAACAGAAGGAATAGGTGATCCTGGTGGCAATTAAGGTAGCAGTTATCGGTGCAAGCGGCCGCATGGGCCGTGAAGTTGTAAAAATGGTGCTGGAGGACGAGGCGCTTGAGCTCGTAGCCGCCGTCGCTCCTTCAGCAGGTCCTGTTGATGCAGGCATATTCGCTGGCAAAGCAAACACTGGAGTTATCGTTAGCGCATCGATCGAAGAAGCATTTAGTAACGCGAAGGCGGATGTCATGGTTGACTTTACCGTACCTGCCCTTGCTTATCAACATACGAAGGTTGCCATTGAACACGGCGTTCGTCCCATTATGGGCACAACCGGGTTTACCCCCGAGCAAATCGAAGAGCTGGACAAGCTCTGCCAAGAGAAAGGCATTGGCGGTCTGATTGCTCCTAACTTCTCGATTGGCGCGATTCTGATGATGAAATTCGCTGCGGAAGCTTCCAAATATTTGCCGCATGTGGAGATTATCGAATACCATGGCGACCAGAAGCTGGATGCTCCATCCGGTACATCCATTAAGACAGCGGAACTGATCTCGCAAGTGCGCCAAGAACTTCGTCAAGGCAATCCGAACGAAGAAGAAGTAATTGAAGGCGCGCGAGGCGGGTATTATAACGGCTTCCGTATACATAGTGTCAGACTTCCTGGCGTATTCGCGCAGCAAGAAGTTGTATTTGGCGGTTATGGTCAAACGCTCAAAATTCGGCATGATTCCTATGACCGTGCCGGGTATATGCCGGGCGTTAACGTAGCTGTTAAGAAAGTAATGAATTACAGCGGGTTAATTTATGGCTTTGAACATGTAATGGACTAATTTTATATACAGCGTAGAAAGAGTGGGGTTATAAATGTTGAAAATTTCTTTTATTGCGCATGACCGTAAAAAAGAAGAAATGGTTAATTTCGTGACGGCTTATGAGAGCGTCTTTGCGCCTCATGAGTTGTATTCTACGGGAACAACAGGTTCCCGCATTATGGAAAAGACGGATTTGCAAATTCAGCGCTTTATGTCCGGCCCGCTTGGCGGAGACCAGCAAATTGGGGCTATGGTTGCCCAAAATGAAATGGATCTCATCATTTTTCTTCGCGATCCTCTGATGGCCCAGCCTCACGAGCCGGACATCATTGCTTTGCTTCGCCTATGCGACGTGCAGGGTATTCCGGTTGCAACAAACGTGGCTACCGCTGAACTGCTTGTCCGGGCGCTTGCTCGCGGAGATTTCGCTTGGCGCGAGCTCGTGCATAAGTACAAGCCGGGTGTAGACGCGCCATGAGTGAACCATTAGATATCCTTGTCTTTGGCGCTCACGCGGATGATGCTGAAATCGGAATGGGCGGCACGATTGCGAAATATACGGCTGCCGGAAAACGGGTTGGCATTTGTGATTTGACCGAAGCGGAAATGTCCTCAAACGGCACCGTGGAGCTAAGGAAGCTAGAAGCTTCCCATGCTTCCTCGGTGCTTGGTTTATATAGCCGCTCGAATCTTGGTCTGCCTGACCGTGGGCTTGAGATCAATAAGCGGCATATTGACGCTATCGTTGCCGAAATCCGCCGTACTCGTCCAACAATTGTGTTTGTGCCTTATTGGGTGGACCGTCATCCGGATCATATTGCATGCAGCAAGCTGGTTGAAGAAGCCGTATTTAATGCCAAACTCCGCCGTTATATGCCGGAGCTGCCAGCTTTCCAGGTGGAGCAACTTATCTATTATTACATAAACGATGTAGATCAGGTTTCGTTAATCGTAAATATTTCCGATTTCTACGAACAGAAGAAACAATCGTTAATGGCATACAAATCCCAGTTCCTAACGGCTTCCGATAATGGCGAAGACCGGGTGGCAACACCGCTTACGGACCGTTATGTGGAGCGGGTAGAAGCACGGGACAGCCTGCTTGGGCAAACCCGCGGGTGGAAGTATGCGGAAGGTTTCGCAATTAAACGTCCGCATGCGGTAGAATGGTTTTAATCATAACGTCATTCATAAACAAAATTTTGTCGAATATATAGATTATCAGCATGTTACACGAGAGGGTGGACGATAAATTATGGCACGTAAATTGAAAATTGGCATCACGTGTTATCCTACCCTGGGCGGTTCCGGCGTTGTTGCTACGGAGCTTGGCAAATTAATGGCCGAACGTGGTCATGAAATACATTTTATCACCCATAGCATCCCGTTCCGTCTTGGGAAATTTCATAAAAACATCTTTTTCCATGAAGTTGAAGTCAATGATTATTATGTATTCCGTTATCCGCCATACGATTTGTCATTAGCAAGCAAAATGGCTCAAGTGGCCAAAATGGAGAAGCTTGACCTTCTTCATGTTCATTACGCGATTCCGCATGCCGTTTGCGCGCATTTGGCTAAGCAAATGATCGGCGACGGCTTCAAAACGGTAACCACATTGCACGGTACCGACATTACCGTTCTGGCGCAAGACGAATCCCTTAAGGATTTGATTCGCCTTGCCATTAACGAAAGCGATGCCGTCACGGCTGTTTCCCAGGATCTCATTAATGAAACGAGACAACTTGTCGATATTACCCGTCCGATTGATCTGACCTATAACTTTGTGGACAAACGCGTCTATTATCCGCGAGATGCCGTATCGCTCCGGGCTGATTATGCGGAGCCGCATGAAAAAGTGCTTATGCACATTTCAAACTTCCGTCCGGTTAAACGCGTTAGTGATGTTGTGGATATATTTGAACGGGTATCCAAGCAAGTTCCCGCCAAACTGTTGCTCGTTGGAGAAGGACCGGAGTTATCTAAAATCCAGTGCAAAATCCGGCAGATGGGGCTGGAAGACCGCGTTCATTTCTTAGGCAAACAAGAGGATGTCGCACAAGTTATTTCCGTTGCGGATTTGCTGCTGCTACCTTCGGAGAAGGAGAGCTTTGGACTTGTCGCGCTTGAAGCCATGGCTTGCGGAGTACCTACAATCGGTTCCAACGCCGGCGGAATTCCGGAGCTTGTAACCCATGGCGAGACGGGTTATCTATGCCCGATCGGCGATGTAGAAGGAATGGCAGCATACGCAACGCAGCTGCTGAAGGATGAGAAGCTGCTCGAGTCGTTCAGAGAGGCTTGCTTGTTCCGTGCTAGGAATGAGTTCTGCAATGACGTCATTACGACCCAATACGAGCAAATTTATTATCGGGTTCTTGGAATGGAAGCTGATCTGCCAGTTCCGGTATGCGAAGCGTAGACAAGGAAGGAAGTGCGTAAGTGGGAATAGGCCATAACCTGCCCGCCATGATGCAGCAAGCTTTGCCCGTACTCGACAAGCTGACGGAACAAGGCTTTCAAGCTTTTTTTGTCGGAGGATGCGTAAGGGATACGGCTATGGGCATTCCAATAAAGGACGTGGATATCGCGTCTTCGGCTAAACCGGAGCAAGTGATGGCTATATTCCCGCGCTGCATCCCGACGGGACTGCAGCATGGGACCGTCACCGTGGTGCATGATGGCGTACCATACGAGGTAACGACCTTTCGAACGGAATCGGAATACGAGAAACATCGCCGTCCGCTGCAGGTTGAATTTATCGACCGCTTGGACGGCGATTTGCAGCGCCGCGATTTAACGATTAACGCGATGGCGATGAATGCGTCAGGGGAGCTCTATGACCCGTTTGGCGGTCTGGATGATATTCATCATAAGACCGTTCGGAGCGTTGGGGATGCCGACGCGAGATTTCAGGAGGATGCGCTCCGCATGCTTCGCGCCATCCGGTTCGCATCGCAGTTTGAATTTACGATTTCGGATTCGACTTGGAATGCTCTTCTTCATCACCGGGAACTCCTGCGCTTTATCGCCATGGAGCGGGTACAAGCGGAGCTTGACCGGATGGTAAGCGGAACAAGCCCAGACGCTGCCTTGCGTTTGCTGTCTGAAAGCGAGCTTCTGCGGTACTGCGGAACGTCTTTGCCTGATGTAAACAAGTGGACAGAGCCGGTGACGACAGGGATGCTTAGTGGGATTGCAGAACCAGATACCCGTTATGCGGCTCTGATGATCACTAAGGACATTTCGGCGGCCGATGCAGAAGAAACCTTTAAAGCACTTCGTTTCCCTATGATTCGTACGAATGCGATTATGTCTATTTTGCTGCTTCAAATAAATATGAGGCAACAAGCAGGGGAGCTTCGACTGGCGTGGACGGAAGCCGTTATCCAATATGGGGAAGAAGCTGCCCGCAGATGGTTGGTTGTTGTTGATTGGGACAAGCAGCATAAGCAGCACGCCCACCACCAATGTCTTCTGGACTGGTTAAACGGAATGTCCGCAATCACGCTGAAACAGTTGAATTTAAATGGCAGACAGCTTGCCGAAGGGTTGCAGAGAGAACCCGGATTATGGACCGGACAACTTCTCAAACGTTTATTGCTTGACGTTGCACTGGGCAAGCTTCCAAATACGCAGCCTGAACTTCTGAAGCAAGCTCAAATATGGATAATCGAGGAACAATAACGATGTCAACGAACCGATTGCTTGAATTGTTTGAACAAAATCCCGGCGTTTATGTATCCGGCGAGATGATTAGCCAAGAGCTTGGCGTTAGCCGTACAGCCGTATGGAAACAGATTAAAAAGCTGGAATCCATGGGTTATGTATTTGATGCTTCAAGACGGCTTGGCTATAAACTCATCACGGTCCCCGATACTTTATCCGTGCCGGAGCTCTTAAGCCAACTGAAATCAAAGGTGTTCGGTCGTTCAATCGAGTGGCATGAAGTGGTGGACTCGACGCAAAACTTGGCTCAAAAGCTTGCCGAGGAAGGTGCTCCGGAGGGCACGCTCGTTATTGCCGAGCAACAAAATAACGGACGCGGCCGAATGGGACGAGGCTGGGTATCTCCGCAAGGAAAAGGGATATGGATGAGCATGGTGCTTCGTCCTTCCGTACCGATTCATTTTGCGCCGCAGCTTACCCTTCTGACAGCAGTAGCTTTATGCCGCAGTTTGCGCCGGATGACCTCTTTGCCGATTGGCATCAAATGGCCCAATGACCTGCTGATCGAAGGCAAAAAAATAAGCGGGATATTATTAGAATCCACGGCTGAAGACGAACGTCTTCGTTACGTCATTGCCGGAATCGGAATTAGCGTTAATCTGGAGCAGTCGGATTACCCGGAAGAAATGCTCGAGAAGGTCACATCGCTTCGGATTGCCAATCATGGAGAAGGTTTTGACCGGACAGCCGTTATTACCGAATTTCTTCATGAATGGGAGCAGCTATACTTCCTGTACCTGGATAAAGGTTTTGCGCCAATCATTACATTATGGGAAGCGTTATCGGTATCGCTTCATCAACCTGCAAGACTGATTACCCCTCAAGGGATCATCGACGGTGTTCCGATTGGCCTTGACGCCAGCGGCGCGTTGACCGTTCGGAAGGAAGACGGAAGCACAGTTGTTGTGTTCTCTGCCGAAATGGGCGAACCTGTACGCTAAAGGCGTTTACGGGTTCACCTTTTTTTGCTACTATAAAAGGAGCAGGCGGTATCTGGTAAGAGCTGCACTGCGAAGGGTAATAGTAGTTGTACGTTTGCAAGACACACTCTGCTCTGAGCCGTAGGGACCGAGACAGAAGGAAGCAATTATTTAGCATACGTTTCCTTTTTCGTTCGGGAACCTTTTTAGCAGCGGCTAAAAGGTTTTTTTGTGTTTATCCTAAAACTTAAAAGGGGATGAAGCGTTATGAGGAAACGTCTCACGATCACCAACCTCAAGAAGATGAAACAGGACAACAATCCAATCTCGATGCTAACCGCTTACGATTATCCTTCCGCCGTTCTGGCAGAAGAAGCCGGACTTGACGTCATTCTGGTCGGCGATTCGTTAGGGAATGTTGTGCTTGGTTATGACACCACAATCCCGGTCACGCTCGAGGATATGATTTACCATACACGCGCGGTCGCGCGCGGCGCGAAAAATACGTTTATCGTAACGGATATGCCGTTCATGACTTATGGCATCGGCCGGGAGTCAACGCTTCGCAATGCGGCGAGACTGATGCAAGAAGGCGGCGCGCAAGCGCTCAAGCTGGAAGGCGGTACGGAAATTGCTTCTGAAGTCGAAGCTTTAGTCAAAGCAGGCATTCCGGTAATGGGCCATATCGGGTTAACCCCGCAATCCGTGCATCAGCTTGGCGGTTACAGAGTGCAGGGCAAGCTCGACAAGGAAGCGCAGAAGCTGATGGATGATGCCAAAGCGCTTGAGGCAGCTGGCGCATTTGCCATCGTGCTGGAGCTCGTGACCGAACCTTTAGCCGAGGCCATCAGCAAGGAATTGTCGATCCCGACAATTGGCATTGGTGCCGGACGCGGTTGCGATGGGCAAGTTCTCGTGTATCATGATATTTTGCAATATTCTTCTCCTTATATCGATAAAAAAATGGTCAAAACGTACGCGGATATCGGAACGACGATTCGCAATGCCATCAGCAGCTACGTGAATGAGGTGAAAGGCGGCGTATTCCCTGCCGAAGAGCATTCATTTGGTGCCAAACCTGCGGCAATCAACCACTTGTACGGCGGTGCAGGAGAGACATCTGATCAAAGCAGCGGCAACCAGGCAACCAGAGAGGAGTCTCAAAAGCGTGATTTTGTGTCGAACCATAGCTGAACTTAAAAACGAACTTTATAAAATAAAACATTCGAACGACCAAGCCACAATCGGCTTAGTGCCAACGATGGGCTTCTTGCATGAAGGGCACGCGAGCCTCATGCGCCAGTCTGCAGCGGAGAATACGGCATCGGTATTATCTATATTTGTTAATCCCATGCAATTTGGACCCAATGAAGATTTTGACCGTTATCCGCGGGATGAAGAGAGAGATTTGGCAATCGCGCAAGCAAACGGCATTGACCTTGTTTTCATGCCGGAAGTGAAAGAAATGTACCCTGCAAAGCCGCGTACATCCGTTATCGTAAGCCAGCTTACAGAACGATTGTGCGGCGCTTCAAGACCCGGGCATTTCGACGGAGTAGGTCTTGTCGTAAGTAAATTGTTCCACCTTGTTCAGCCCGACCGCGCTTATTTCGGAATGAAAGACGCCCAGCAGCTGGCGGTCATTCAACAAATGACCGACGATCTTAATTTCCCGGTCGAGATCCGGCCTTGTCCAATTGTCCGTGAACCGGATGGACTTGCGCTTAGCTCGCGCAACGTGTATTTATCTGCGGAACAGCGGCAGCAAGCGGTTGTATTGTCTCAATCGCTTGCTTCAGCGAAAGAATGGGTTGCGGAGCAAGGAATGACGCCGGAGGAGCTTCTTTCCCGGGTGAAAGCCAAAATCAGCGAAGCGGGTCAGGCCGAAATCGACTATGTCGAGTGGCTGGCTTATCCATCGTTGGAGCTGCCTGCCTGGAATGAGCCAATTGCCGAACATAGAGGGAAGTATATTTTGGCGCTGGCCGTTAAATTTGGAGCTACTCGGCTAATAGATAATTCCTTATTTGTAACAAATGAAGAGGTGTATAATCATGTATAGAACAATGATGAAATCCAAGCTGCACCGGGCAACCGTCACGGAAGCCAATCTGAACTACGTCGGAAGCATTACCATTGACGAGGATTTGATGGATGCGGCAGATATTTGGGAAAACGAGAAAGTACAGATCGTAAACAACAACAACGGCGCGCGGCTTGAGACGTATGTCATTACGGGTAAACGCGGTTCCGGCGTCATTTGCTTGAACGGTGCGGCAGCACGCCTAGTACAGCCTGGAGACCAGGTTATTATCATCTCTTACGCGTCCATGACCGATGAAGATGCACGCAAGCACAAGCCGATTGTGACGATTCTGGATAGCGACAACCGTCCGCTCCAGAGCTTGTCGGAGGAAATTCACGCAACAGTGCTTTAAGCAGGATTCCAGCGTTATGTAACGAATGGCATGGGGTATGAAAAGCACCCCCGAAACAAAGAATGAGCATAACACTCCTCAATTCTTTGGTGAAGGCGGGATGCGTATCATGTTTCAACAGATGTTCGAGGCCATGAATGAAATGCTGGACCACTTAATTGAATCTTATCCAACGGCAACCGGAGAGCAGAAAGCTCAATTTGACGAGCAAGTGACCGTGCTCAAAAAAATGAGCGATTCGCTAATCGAGCAATGGATTGAATTCGAAGAGAAATTTTCCGGTTTTGCGGAGCAATTGCCTCAGCCGAATTCACCATCGCTCATGACGATGGAGAGCAGTACCGAATTGGGAGAACCTCCGGTCAAACCCGTAGCGGCTTCCGCGCTTCCGCCCTTAAAGCCGTCCTCCATGCCACAGCAGCAGCACCTTAACAAGGAGCCTCTGCAGAATGAGGGGCCGGAGCCGGTATCGGACGAAGAGGCTTACAACGCGGAGCTTGATATGGAAGTACCATATGAGTTTGCCATGATGATTTCGAAGGGGCAGGGTTATTATAAATTATTTATGTTTTCCGATGCTGCCACTCATTTTCAATCAGCGGTAACTTACCTTCCGGAGTGCAACCTGGCAAGACTTTATCTGGCAATGACGCATATGCATCTGCAAAACTGGAGTGAGGCGCAGCGGCATTTCCAATTGCTGGTTTCATTAACGGACTATCCGAAATGGCGTGCTTTAGGCTATAATGCCCTTGGGTGCATTCAAGCGATTTACATGAATCTGGAGCAAGCAGAACGGTTTTTCCTGAAAGCCTACGAGACTTGCCCAAGCTTCAAGGACCCGTTAAACAATTTGAAATGTTGTAAAGAAACGCCGCAGCAATTATCCTTATTTTTCGGCAGTACCGAGCTTTGCTGCTTATGAGGGGATAGGAAATTAATGAAATTTGCAGTATTGGATCTGGAAACGACAGGACATGGCGTCAGCGACGATATTTTGCAGGTTGGTTTAGCCGTGCTGAACGAAAACCTCGAAATTGTTGACTCATTTAGTTCCTTCGTACGTCCTACAATAGAAATACCCGAATTTATTACGCAACTGACCGGCATTGATGCCGGGACGGTGGCGGATGCCCCAGAGCTGGATGAGGTGCTGATGCAGCTCATCCCTCATCTGGAGGATGCGGTATTGGTCGCTCATAACGTCAACTTCGACGCCGGATTTCTGAATCAGGCGCTTGACCGCTGCGGCTATCATCCGTTTATCGGACGGAGGCTCGATACCATTGAGCTGCTTCGCGTATTATATCCGTCGATTACTACTTATCAGCTAGGCGCCGTAACCGAGTTGTTCGGGATTGCCCATGATAATCATCATCGGGCAGACAGCGACGCTATTGCCACCGCAGAGCTATTCGCACAATCGGTACACAAACTTAGACAGTTGCCGCTGCTCACTTTGCAGCGGCTATCCTTTCTTATAGACAACGGAAGCGATTTGAGCTGGTTTATGGCCGAGACGTTGAAATACGCGGAGCTTCATACCTCGATTGATATGAACTCTTATCAGTATTTTAACCAATTTGCTCTCAAAGCCGGCGAATGGACAGATGAACAACCCGCGCGGGCCGATGTGGAAGAGGATCCACTGAAGGACGTGTCCTTTGAGCAATATTTGGACGGAATCCGCCAACGCTTCATGGAGAAATATTCGAATTACGAAGAACGCGAAGCGCAAACGACAATGTTCCGCGAGGTTTATGATTCTTTGTGTAATGACCGCCATCTTCTGATTGAGGCCGGCACCGGAACAGGCAAATCGCTGGGCTATTTAATTCCGTCCCTTTATTACGGCATTCAGCAAGAAAGCAAAATTGTTGTCAGCACGCATACGATTAATTTGCAGGAACAGCTTCGCCAGCGGGATGTACCTTTGTTGCGCGAGATTTTGCCTTTTGATTTCCGGGCTTCGATCTTCAAGGGAAGAGGCAATTATTTGTGCTTGCGCAAATTTGAAAGTAAAATCAATACGAAAGATCTAGCTTCTCCCATTGACGATGCTCTTACGGCATCGCAAATGGTGGTTTGGCTTAGCGAGACGGAAACAGGAGATCAGGAAGAGCTCAACTTTGGCAACAAAGGGGCAGATTTCTGGTCTACGGTTGCGAGCGATGCCGATTCTTGCCTTAACCGGCAATGTCCTTGGTTCAAACGCTGTTATTACCATCGCGCCAAACATGAAGCCAACATCGCGGATGTATGCATTACGAACCATTCCATGCTATTTACGGACGTTCAGGCTGATCATCGTTTGTTGCCAAGCTACAGCCACTTGATTATTGATGAAGCCCATCACGTGGAAGAAGTAGCCGGCAAACACCTTGGCATGCAGCTTAACTATTTCTCTTTGGCTCACCAGACGGCAAGGTTGTTCAAGGATGCACGTTCGGGTCTGCTAGCAGCACTCAGGCTTCGCCTGCAGCAAGAGGATGATGAGCGAGTTCAGGCATGGACGGAAACGATTGACACGATCATTCCGATTTTCCAAGATGTGAAGGAACATTGGGATAAGTTGTTTGAACTGCTATATGCCTTTGTCGGAGAGTCCGGAGAAGCGGGGAACGATAACGGCCAAGCGGTGTGCCGATTGAAAAACGATTCGCCTCCCAAGGGCTGGGATGATGTTCTGACGATCGAGAATAATGTGCACGTGGAGCTCAGCCGCGTCGTAAAGACCGCTGACAAAATGGCATCGGATATTAAAGACCGGTTGGATGACCAGACGATTCAAGGACTCATTACGGACCTGAACGGCGTTATCCGCGATTTAACGAGGGTAAAGGACGATCTGCGTACTTTCCTCAAGATGGAGCAGAACTCCGAAGTGTATTGGATCGAAGCAAGCACGACTTATCGTTACCGTTCGGTTCAACTGTATGCCGTTCCGGTTGATGTCAGCAAGCAGCTTCAGCAATATTTCTTCGATGTGAAGGACAGCATTATCCTTACCTCCGCAACGTTGTCCGTGCATAAGTCGTTCCAATATGCCGCCGAGCAGCTTGGACTTGAAGGGTTCGAGGAAAACAACCGGCTCAAGACCGTGCAGCTGCCGTCGCCGTTTAATTACCGCGAACAAGCGCTGGTCATTATTCCGCGCAATTTTCCAACCTTGAAAGGTTCTTCGGGCGACCAACATTTTATTTCCATGCTTGTGGACTCTCTAGCCGATTCTGCTGCCGAAACGAAAGGCCGAATGCTTGTTTTGTTCACGTCTTACCGGATGCTCAAGCAGGTGTATGAACCCCTCAAGGAAGCATTGGCTGCCTCCGGCATTCAGGTGCTCGGACAAGGAATTGACAGCGGTAACCGGACGAAGTTGACCAGACGGTTCACGCAGCAGCCAGAAACGGTATTGCTCGGCACAAGCAGCTTCTGGGAAGGGGTAGACATTCCCGGCGAGGCGCTGACTTGTCTTGCTATTGTCCGTTTGCCATTCCAACCGCCTAATCATCCGCTAGTGGAAGCGAAGTCGGAGTTGTTGCAGAAGCAGAAGCAGAATCCGTTCATGAAGCTGTCGATCCCGCAAGCGGTTATCCGCTTCAAGCAAGGATTCGGCAGGCTGGTTCGTACCACGAAGGATAAAGGGATTGTTATTATCTACGACACCAGAGTCATTGATACGTATTACGGGAAACACTTCTTGTACTCCTTGCCTGGTCCTAAAATAGAGACGATGCATACCGATCAGATGGTGCCGAGAATGCGGGAATGGCTGCAAACGTAAAGAGGGGGAGAACGGATGAAGCAGGCGAAAATTTCGGAGGCCGTTGTCAGACGGCTTCCCATCTACCTGCAGGTGCTGAATGAGTTGAATAACCGCGAGGTGCAAACCGTTTCTTCGCAGGAGCTAGGTCTCAAATTAGACCTTAATCCTGCTCAGATTCGCAAGGATCTCGCGTATTTCGGCGATTTTGGACGCAAAGGTATCGGCTATGACGTATCTTATTTAATCGAGAAAATTCAGCAGATCCTAAAGCTGGACCAACGGATTAATGTTGCGCTTGTTGGTGCAGGTAACCTTGGACATGCTTTATGCAATTACAATAAATACTCGAAAGACAATATGAAAATTGTCGCTGTGTTTGACGATCATCCAACCAAAATCGGAACGATGATCAACAATTTGACCATTCAGCCGATGGGCAAACTCAAGGAAACGGTTGAAGAGAACAATATCCGGATTGGCATCATTACCGTTCCAGGCGCCGAAGCTCAGAACGTAGCCAATCAATTCGTGGAAGCGGGAATCGAAGGAATCTTGAATTTTGCCCCCGCGATCTTGCGTTTACCGGATCATATTCGGATTCATCACGCTGACTTTACAAGAGAGCTGCTCAGCCTGGCTTATTATTTGGAGAAAGAAAGGAATGAGCAAGACAATGACTCAGTTATGGATTGAGAATGGCCTGTTTGTTACGATGAACGATGCGAATGCGGTATTCCGCGGCCATATGGTCGTGACGGATGATCAAATTACATATATCGGGGCAGAAGTTCCAACAGGACTGGATGCGCAAGCAGAGCGTATTGACGGCAGCAAGCTGGCCTTCATGCCGGGACTCATCAATACGCATGGGCATGCCGCAATGTCGCTGCTTCGCGGGTATTCCGATGACCAGAATTTACAGGTATGGCTGGAGCAGAAGATGTGGCCAATGGAAGGCAAATATGTCGACCAGGATACGCGGGCAGGAAGTGCGCTCGCTATTGTGGAGATGCTGAAGTCGGGTACCACTGCTTTTGTCGATATGTATGACCGGATGGACCAAGTTGCGCAAATGGTCGAGCAATCGGGCATTCGCGGGGCGTTAACGCGTGGCGTAATTGGCTTATGCCCTGAGGAAATTCAGCAGGCAAAACTGAAGGAAGCGATCGCTTTCGCCCGGGATTGGAACGGCAAAGCAGACGGACGGATCACCACGATGATCTCTCCGCATGCTCCATATACATGCCCGCCTGACTATATCGAGAAGTTTGTACAAGCTGCTCATGATTATGACCTTCCGGTACACACTCATATGTCGGAGACGCTTGCCGAAGTCGAGAAAAATGTTCGCGATTACGGAATCCGTCCGGTTGAGCATCTGGACAAGCTTGGTTTCTTCACCCGTCCTGCGCTAGTTGCGCATGCGGTGCATCTGAACGATGAAGAAATTGCCCTGCTGGCGGAACGCAAGGTAGCGGTGTCCCACAACCCAGTCAGCAACTTGAAACTGGCGAGCGGCGTGGCGCGTGTTCCTGAACTTCTTCGCGCAGGCGTTACCGTATCGCTCGGAACGGATAGCGTGGCAAGCAATAATAACCTCGATTTGTTCAAAGAGATCAAATTCGCGGCTTTGCTGCACAAAGGCATTTCCGGGGACCCAACGGTTATTCCGGCTATGGAAGCTTTGCGCATGGGGACGGTGTACGGCGCGCGTTCGATCTGGCAGGAAGACAGCATCGGCCAATTGGCTGAAGGAATGAAAGCTGACTTTATCGCGATTGATGTAGAGCAGCCGCATTATTATCCGATGACGGATATCGTGTCCCATCTTGTCTACTCGGGGTCGGGAAGAGACGTCAAGCATGTATGGGTCAATGGACGCAAAGTCGT
Organism: Paenibacillus glycanilyticus; assembly: GCF_030161375.1. Classification (GTDB taxonomy): domain Bacteria; phylum Bacillota; class Bacilli; order Paenibacillales; family Paenibacillaceae; genus Pristimantibacillus; species Pristimantibacillus glycanilyticus_B. Next base: position 38,310 of record NZ_BSSQ01000014.1, on the reverse strand, counting down.
TCATAACGGCGAATGCACGATGATGGACGAGGAAAAAATCCGCTACGAGGCGCAGGCGAGCTTCGAGCGCCTGCTTAACGCATAATGAGAGCGACTTCTAGAAAACGTCAGTCGGTCATGAACCCTAAACGCTGGGTGGCTGTCTTCTTTGTAGCTTTGGCTGCCGTGATTGCCGTAATTGTCATGTACTACAATACAATTCAGCAACCTTTCTGGGATACGGAGAATCCGATCCGGAAGCAAGCGAAAGAAGCGGCTAACCTAACGAAGGTAAGCTCGATCACGAAACAGGTTTGGGACACGACATCATGGATCGTGAAGGGCGAGAATGACGCGGATGAAGAAATATACGTATGGCTCATAGGTCCTGACAAAACGGTGCAGACCGTGAAAGCATCCGAAGGCACATCGAAAGATGCCATTAACCAAGCCCTGCATGCTGCGAAACCGGACGCGGATATTAAGCGGATTCAGCCGGGAACGCTGAACGGGCAGCTTGTTTGGGAAGTGTTTTATTCGCAAGGCAAAAGTCCTGAGAAATACAGCTATGACTTCTATGATTTCCGCACGGGCACCTACGTGACCGAATATCATCTTCCTGCCAAAACAGCGAGCTAGCCGCATAACCGCGGCTGGCTCCGCTTCCTGTTTTTACACCGCCTCCTTGATGCCGATATATGATATACTTTCGTATGGCAGAGTTGATAGACGAAAGTGTTGCTATATAACGCGTATCGAGGAGGAAACCAACTATGAAACTTCGTATTGTCCCGTTCGTGCTTTCCGCTGTTGCAACTGCTGTACTGCTGTTTGGCGGATGGATGTTATATAAACAGTTTGCCGTTGTTTCTCCTTTCCAGAAATCTATTGGACAAATTGAAGGTGTCGCCTCGGCGAAAGAACCTACTATAGATCAGGACGTCGTGTCCGTGCAGGTATCTCTTAAGCCGGATGCGAATCTGAAAGACGTATATGAATCTATTGCAAAAGAAGGCAAAGACGCGATCGGCAGCCGCGAATTGAAGCTTGATATTACGAATGCGGCTCCTGATGATCAATTGGAGAAGGTGTGGTCTTCGGTTCTGTTTGATGTGGCCGAAGCGATGGAGAAGAAAAATTACTCGCAAATTCCGAATGCTCTTCAGAAAGCTACCGCTTCTAACAAGGAGATTCAATTTGCAACCGAGCTTGACGATAATAACGTATATATCACGCTGAAAGACGGCAACTCAACGAAGTACGTTGTGCTTCCGCGCACTCCTGCGATGCTGGAGGTGTCTACGAATGCGTAAATATGTGATGGAGATATCGGCCGGTTTTTTATTGGTGCTGATTGTTTTTCTTGCTGTCAGAGGTTTTAATATCATTCCATTTCTCGTCCTTGCGGGCCTTGGAGCCGGATTGTGGTTTACGACCCGGGGCGGCAAAGGCAGAATGACCGCGTTGCCGGGCTCGAAACGTGGCAAGACGCTTCATACCGTATCGATGAGCTTTGATCAGATCGGCGGACAGGACAGAGCGAAGCAAGAGCTTACCGAAGCGCTCGATTTCCTTGTCAAACAAGATGAGATCGCGAAGCTTGGCATCAGGCCGATGAAAGGGATTTTACTCACCGGCCCTCCGGGGACAGGCAAAACGCTTCTTGCGAAAGCAGCGGCCCATTATACGGATTCGATCTATTTGGCCGCATCCGGCAGTGAGTTTGTTGAAATGTATGTGGGCGTCGGCGCGGGCCGTATTCGCGATTTGTTCAAGGAAGCACGCGAGAAAGCTAAAAAAGCGGGTAAAAAAAGCGCCGTTATTTTCATTGACGAGATCGATGTCATTGGCGGCAAACGGGACGGCGGCCAACATCGGGAATATGATCAGACGCTGAACCAATTGCTCACCGAGATGGATGGCATTCATTCCGATGAAGCGCCGAGGATTCTCATTATTGCCGCAACAAACCGGAAGGAAATGCTCGACAGCGCGCTGCTTCGCCCGGGTCGCTTCGACCGTCATATCGGAGTTGATCTGCCCGACAAGAAGGGGCGTTTGCATATTCTTCGTCTGCATGCGGCGAACAAACCGCTTGACGAATCGGTCGATTTGGACCGCATTGCTTCAGAGTCCTTTGGGTTCTCAGGCGCACAGCTTGAAAGTGTCATGAACGAGGGTGCCATCTATGCGATGCGCGAGAGCAGCGCGACCATTATGGAACAGCATCTGGCAATGGCTATCGATAAAGTAATGATGGGCGAGAAAACGGACCGGGAAGCTACAGCCGAAGAACGCGAACGTGTAGCTCTTCATGAACTTGGTCATGCTATTGCTGCAGAGCTTGTCCGCCCGGGCAGCGTATCGCAGGTTGCTTTATCGCCGCGTGGCCAGGCGCTTGGTTACGTTCGCCATAATCCGCAGCAGGATCGTTATTTGTACACGAAGGATTTTCTCGACAGTCAGATTATGATTGCGCTTGGCGGCGCGGCAGCGGAAGAGATCTTCTACGGAGGACGCAGCACCGGCTCGCGCGGCGACTTTGACCAAGCGATGAACATCGTTCGCACGATGGTGGAATCCGGTCTAACGGAGCTTGGCATTATTGATGCCAACATGATGACGCCGGACAAATGGGCCAACATTACCCGTACCATTCTGGATGAGCTGATGGCTCAGACCAAAGCGATGCTGGAAGCAAAACGGGATGTGTTCACGCAGTCACTGGATGTTCTCATCCGCGAGGAAACGCTTGGCGGCGACGACTTCCGGGCGCTTCTTGCCCAGTTGTCCCAAAGCGCATAACATTTTTTCATAGCGCAAATGAACGGCGGTTCATCTCAACTGCCGTTCATTTTTCGTTCACTTCCTGCCTACATTCTTTGTTAAAAACAAGGTATAATGGGTATTGGATAGAGAGAATAATTCTCAATAACAACTAAAAAAAGATATAAAATACGAGGAGAGAACTTACAGAATTATGACCATTAAAAAAGTTGGCGTCATTGGCGCCGGAACTATGGGACAAGGAATTGCAGAAATGCTAGCATCCAAAGGGCTGGATGTGTATTTAATCGAAAGCTCGGAGGAACGCTTAACATACGGCATGCAGATGATCGAGATCAACCTGGACAAACAGATTGAGAAATGGGCATTGACGCAAGCTGAGAAAAAACTGATTTTGAACCGTATCCATACATGCAAGAACTATGATGAGCTGGCTACCTGCGAGCTGGTGATCGAATCCATTACCGAAGACCTCGAACGCAAGAAGCTGGTTATCAAACAGCTGGACGAAATTTGCGGAGACGACGTCATTATTGCGAGCAATACCTCTACGCTTAGCTTAACGGAACTGGCAAGCGCAACAAGCCATCCGCAGCGCGTTATTGGCCTCCACTTCATTTATCCGGTATCCAAGATAGACCTGGTCGAGATTGTACGCGGTCTGCAAACTTCCGATGCTACCTTTAACGCAACAAAAGAATTCGTGGATGAGGTTATTCAGAAAAAAGGCATCATGGTATTTGAATCGCCAGGTTTTGTGACTACTCGTCTGATCTGCCTGTTTATTAACGAAGCGCTTCATGTGCTTGAAGAAGGCGTTGCGTCGGCAGAAGATATCGACAGCGCGATGCGTATCGGCTATTCGTTCCAGAACGGTCCTTTCGAGATGGCTGACCGGTTTGGCCTTGACTCTGTCCTTGCTGCCCTTGACCGGATGTTCCGGGAATACGGTGAATTGAAATACCGTCCTTCGATCGTACTGAAGAAAATGGTACGCGCAGGACATCTCGGCGTGAAGTCGGGCATCGGATTTTTCAAATATGACAAGGATGGGGACCGTATCTAAATGAAAGTACTCGTAATTAATGCAGGAAGCTCTTCGCTGAAATATCAGCTTTATAATATGGAGAACGAAACCGTGCTTGCAAGCGGCCGCGTAGAAAGAATCGGCATGGATTCTTCGATCTTGACGCATGAACCTCCGGGCAAACCGGACGTGACGCAAGTAAGCGAAATTCTGGATCATGTTACAGCCGTAAAAAAGGTCATCGACATGCTGACGCATAAGGAACATGGCGCTGTGGCATCGATGGATGAGATTGATGCGGTAGGACACCGTATCGTACACGGCGGCGAAGTGTTCAAGAGCTCTGCGCTTGTAACTTCCGAAGTGAAGCAGGAAATCCGCAAGTTGTTTGATCTTGCTCCGTTGCATAACCCCGCCCATATGATGGGGATTACCGCGGTGGAAGCGAACATGCCAAATGTTCCTCAGGTCGTTGTCTTTGACACCGCCTTCCATCAGACTATGCCGGATACCTCGTATCTGTATCCCATCCCTAAGGTGTTGTATCGCCGCCACAAAGTGCGCCGTTACGGCTTCCATGGTACATCGCATCAATATGTGAGCCAGCAGGCGGCAAGCTATCTTGGCAAGCCGCTGGAGTCGCTGAAGATGATTTCCTGCCATATCGGCAATGGCGCCAGCTGTACGGCTATTTTGGATGGCAAATCGTTTGATACAAGCATGGGCATGACGCCGCTTGAAGGTCTGATGATGGGAACGCGCAGCGGCGATCTTGATCCGGCTATCGTTCCTTACGTGATGAACAAAGAAGACTTGACGCTTAATGAAGTGAATTCTATGCTTAACAAGCATAGCGGGATGCTGGCGATTTCCGGCATTAGCAGCGATATGCGCGAGATCGTGGAAGCGATTGGCGAAGGCGATGCGAATGCGAAGCTGGCATTCGATATGTACACGTACCGCGTACGCAAATATATTGGAGCTTATGCCGCAGCCATGAACGGCGTTGACGTGATTTTGTTTACGGCTGGGGTAGGCGAGAACTCGAACGTTCTGCGCAAAGCCGTTTGCGAAGGCATTTCGTTCCTTGGGGTTGAATTGGATCAGGAACTTAACAATATCCGCAGCAAGGAAGTTCGCGAGATCTCGACGGCGGCTTCCCGCGTGAAGGTGCTGGTTGTGCCAACCAACGAGGAGCTCCTTATTGCCCGCGATACGTACACGATTGTAAAGGGCGATTCGAACTAATCGAATAGCAGTAGTTAAGCGTAGCGGAGGGATCGGTTGCATGAGTAATGAAGACATGTGGAAGGCCTATTCGCGGGGGATGGCGGCTGTCATGAATGAAGGAGGCGTCCATGTTTCGGCCTTGCTTCTTCGTTCTTACCGCCATTTGAATCTAACGGATTCAGATGCGATATTGCTTCTGCAGCTCATGTTGTTCCGGGAGTCTGAAGGCGTAGAATTCCCGACAATGGAGCAGCTAGCAGAACGTATCGGCTCCACGCCAAGAGTAATTGAGCAGATGATTGGCCGTTTGATGAAGGAAGGATTCCTGACCATCGACGAGCGAATCGATTCGATGTCCGGCATCCAATCGGAGCAATATAATTGGGCCGGCTGGATGTTGAAGGCCGCCGAGTGGGCAGCCGAGGAGAAACGGGAGACACGCCGGGCGGAGCGCCGCACGGTGCAACGGACAACAGACGCAAGCAACATCTTTAGCGTATTCGAGCAGGAGTTTGGCCGGCTGCTGTCGCCGATGGAGTGCGAGACGATCACGGGGTGGCTGGATGAGGACCGTTATGCGGATGAACTCATCCGCTTTGCTCTGAAGGAAGCCGTGTTCGCCGGCAAGCTTAGCTTGCGCTATATCGATCGGATTCTAATCGAATGGAGCCGTAACCGGGTAACCAACGTGGATGAAGCCCGCGCGCATTCCCAGAAATTCCGGGGGCCACGCGGATAGCACTTATCTATTATACTAAGAAGAAAGCCTTGTATTCCCTGGAGGGACTACAAGGCTTTTTTGCTCGCTTATCCCGCTTGGCCAATAAAGTAAAACACGCCGATCAATACGGTTCCCAGCACGATGGATAGCAGGACGTTGCGTGCTGGCGGATTTGGACCATCGCGAAGGACTTGTATCCCTAGAGGCATTAGCGCGATGCAAAGACCGGCAACCGCAATGATCGAGAAGGTGGTTGTTCCTTTTAACACGCCTAGAGGAAGAGCGGACATAAGCGCTAAAGCAATGGAGCGGATTAGCCCAAGCGTCTTAGAGCGGTAAGCGGCGATGGCAAGTACGATCCACCCCAGCAGAATAGCGAGGCTAAGGATACTGAATATATGGAAAGCACCGTAAGAATCGGCCACGGTCTGGGTTGCGGTATCCAGACCTTGTATGCGGACCATTTGGTAGGCCAAGTGGTCTACGCCTGCGTGAAAGGTTCTCGCGAACAAGCCAAAGATGACAAAGTAGCCTGCCCATTTGGCTAGGACCGGCGTTGTCTGGTGAATCATTCTCACGACCGTCAAGACAGCGGGCCATAGCAGCAAAATTCCGGCATTAAACGTACTGTAAGACCAGAACATGAGGGACGGATGTTCCTGATAGGCTCTGAGCTGATCGGGAAAGAAAAAGTGGAATGGACTTCTTAGCAGCACGCCGGCAAGCAGTAATAGCGGTGCTAGGAGCAAAGCGATTCCGCCAATCCAGCGGCCGGGGAATCCGTCATGTTGTTGAGCAATGGAATGATTCATACGCATTCTCCTGTTCGGTTCTCATATCTGTTTATTATTATGGCGCAAATTGTTTCCGATACTTCAGCGGAGAGGTACCCGTATAGGCTTTAAAGCAATTGGAGAAATATGGCGCATGACGGAAGCCTGTCTTATCGGCAATTACGGAGATCGACCATTCGGTTTTCACGAGCAGCAGTTTGGCTTGCTCCATGCGGTATTGATGCAAATACTCCATAGGCGAGCAGTGATAGATCTCTTTCATGCACCTGACGATATAGTTGGGATGAAAATGCAAGGCTTCCGCCAATGCCGAATTCGTAAGTTCCGTCTGGTAATGCTGGCGGATGTATGCTTCGGTCCTGCTCGCAAGCCTCAAGGCAGGCGTGTCGTTATTCGAACGGTCCCGCCGATCCTCCAATAGACCAAGAAGTTCAATAAATAATTGATGCTCTTGCCAATAAACGCCTCTTTGCTGTTCGTTGGAATAGAGGAGTAGTTGGCTCAGATGACGTTCGGCGAGCGTAAACTCCGGCGGGGCTGCGTATTGGGGGAGCTGGATCAGATACGGATTATCCCAAGCATGGCGCAAGGTAAGGGGGAGCGAGGAAGCGCCTGCTTCCTGCTCCGTCCATTCCCCTTTGAAATCGAAATGAATCCAATAAAAGGCCGTCTCGCTGTCGCATGGCTTCGTTGAATAATGATACCGGTCCGGCAGCAGCAGTAACGTTTCACCGGCGGTTACCGTCCATTCTTTCTCGTCTTCTCCCATATATAAAGTGCCTTTGGTAACCCAGAGCAGGTCAAAAAGTCCGAGATTGCGCCGGTTCGGATGCTGCTCGCCGGGCGTATACTCGGTTAAGCCGGTAGCGATGTAATAAGGCATGGGAGGAAGCTGAAACGATATCGTAGTTTCGTTACCCATGAGTACCTCCCGCCAGTGTGATTTTTTATAAAAAAGAAGGTCGTTTTAGTGGTAGTTTCCTTGTCTTTTCGAGAATAAACTAGAAATTAGCAATAATCAAATCTTTTATTTTCGATCAGGAGGAACAGTCATGGCTAAGCAATTGAACAAGCAGCTGGGAAGAAGTAGCGTACATATTGAGGATGCATTTTGGAACCGCTTTACGGAGCTGGTACGCGAGACGGTTATTCCCTATCAATGGGAAGCGTTGAATGACCGGATCGCAGATGCTGAGCCAAGTTACGCGATCCGGAACTTCCGCGTCGCGGCGGGGTTAGAGGAACATCCGTATGGCGGCATGGTGTTTCAGGACAGCGATGTGGCCAAATGGCTGGAAGCGGTTGGTTATTCCTTGGCGAATCATCCTGATTCGGAATTGGAGCATACGGCGGACGGCGTCATCGATCTCATTGCGCTCGCACAACATGAGAACGGTTATTTGAATACGTATTTCACGATAAAAGATCCCGGCAAACAGTGGACGAACCTGTATGAAGCCCACGAGCTGTATTGCGCCGGGCATATGATGGAAGCGGCAGTGGCGTATTATAACGCGACGGGCAAGCGCAAGCTGCTTGATGTGATGAGCAAATTCGCCGACCATATAGATTCGGTATTTGGCCCGGAAGAAGGCAAGCTGAGAGGTTACGACGGCCATCAGGAGATTGAATTGGCGCTTGTGAAATTGCATCAGGCAACGGGCGAACAGCGTTATTTGAATCTGGCACAGTTCTTTATAGATGAGCGTGGCGAGGAACCGAACTTCCTTGTCGAGGAAGGACATCAGCGCGATGGATACAGTTTGTGGGCGGGAGGCAAGCGTCCTGTGCCAACCGTAGCTCAATTGGCTTACAACCAAGCGCATAAGCCGGTTCGCGAGCAGGAGGCGGCTGTTGGCCATTCTGTCCGAGCCGTCTATATGTATACGGCTATGGCGGATTTAGCAAGACTTACGGGCGATCAAGAGCTTCGGGCAGCATGCGAGCGGTTATGGAACAACATGACTCGCAAACAAATGTACATTACCGGCGGTATTGGCTCCACGCATCATGGCGAAGCGTTTTCTTTTGACTATGACCTGCCTAACGATACGGTGTATGCCGAGACTTGCGCTTCGATCGGCCTGATCTTTTTTGCGCAGCGGATGTTGATGCTGGAAGCCAAAAGCGATTATGCCGATGTACTGGAGCGGGCTTTGTATAATAACGTGGTAGGCAGCATGTCTCAGGACGGGAAACATTATTTCTACGTGAACCCGCTGGAAGTATGGCCGAAAGCTTCCGAGAAAAATCCGGGCCGCCATCATGTGAAGGCAGAACGGCAGAAGTGGTTTGGCTGTTCCTGCTGTCCACCAAACGTGGCTCGTCTCCTTAGTTCCTTGAATGACTATATTTATACGGCTTCGGGCGCAGCCAACACGATTTACACTCATCTGTTTATTGGCAGCGAAGCCCGGTTTGATCTTGCTGCAGGTTCCGTTACCGTGAAGCAACAGTCCCAAATGCCATGGAAGGGGTATGCAAGCTTTGAATTTACGGAAGTTCCAGGCGGTTCGTTCACGTTTGCTCTCCGCATTCCGTCTTGGAGCAAGGGGCAAGCGGTTCTGAAGGTTAATGGGCAAATAACGGAATATACCGCGGACAATGGTTACGGCTTAGCGACACGCAATTGGCAGCAAGGAGATATTGCGGAATGGGAGCCGCAGCTCGAAACGCAATTAACGGCGTCGCATCCGGAGATTCGGGCAAATGCCGGGAAAGTAGCAATTGAACGCGGACCGCTTGTTTATTGCTTGGAAGAAGCAGATAACGGGGCACCGCTTGCCGCCATCTCGATTGCGGCTTCCGGCGTGCTGAACAGTTATTTCGATGATCAATTGCTGGGCGGAGCGGTTGTGGTTGAAGCAGAGGGCCGGTTAGATGAACAGGATTCTTGGCGGGAGGAAACGCCATATCGTCCGTATGCGAAACAGCAGGCATCCAAGCCGGTACAACTGAAAGCAGTTCCGTATTATTTATGGGGCAACCGCCAAAAAGGAGAAATGACCGTGTGGATCCGAGCGGTCAAATAAGAAAAGTGGAAAGCATACAATTTGTTGTATGCTTTCTTTTTTTTATAGGAAATGTATGGGAGGTTAATGTTATGATAAGAAAGCATGAACTTGATCGGGAGGGATTATGTTGAGGAACAATCATGAAATAGATTTTATGATTCATGGCGACGATATGCAGTTCGTTGAGATCGAGCTGGATCCGAATGAGACGGTAATCGCGGAAGCGGGAAGTTTGATGATGATGGATGACGACATACATATGGAAGCCATATTTGGCGATGGCAGCGGACAGTCGTCGGGCGGCATAATGGGCAAGCTGATGAGTGCGGGCAAACGGATTCTAACCGGCGAAAGCTTGTTTATGACCGCCTTCACGAACGAAGGCTCGGGCAAGAAGAAAGCCAGCTTTGCGGCCCCGTATCCCGGCAAGATTATTCCGATTGACCTATACGCGGCCGGCGGTAAAATGATTTGCCAGAAGGATGCGTTTCTTGCCGCGGCAAAAGGCGTATCGGTTGGCATCGAGTTCCAGCGGAAGATTGGAACGGGCTTTTTTGGCGGCGAAGGTTTTATTATGCAGAAACTGGAAGGCGACGGCCTTGCTTTCATGCATGCGGGCGGCACGATTATCCGCAAAGAGTTGAACCCCGGCGAGAAACTTCGCGTGGATACAGGCTGCTTGGTAGCTTTTACGCCAACGGTGAATTATAGCATTGAAATGGTAAAAGGAGTGAAAACCTTCCTCTTTGGCGGCGAAGGATTGTTCTTCGCTACGCTTGAGGGGCCAGGTACCGTCTATATTCAGTCCCTGCCATTCAGCCGACTGGCTAGCAGGGTATTTGCTGCAGCGCCGCGCGGATTTGGTACCGGCGGCAAGGATGAAGGCAGTGCGGCGGGCGCGATCTTCAATATGTTCAAAGGCGATTAATATGCAACATGAATTTAATCGCTCATGGTTATCTTGGAAGTTCGCGGATATCCAGAATAGGATCATAAAAGCGCTAGAACAGCTGAATGACGAACAGGTGAATTGGAGCCCTGATTCCAATAGTCACTCCATATCGACATTAATCAGGCATATCGCAGGCAATATCCTGGAGCGTGTAAATAAAGGCATTTTGGGTCAAGCGATTGTTCGGGATCGGGATGCGGAGTTAAGACCGATATTTCTTACAACAAACGAGCTTATAAGAATGGCACAGGAACGTCTTCAATTTGTAATCGAGACAATAAACACGTTATCGGATGAGCAATTGGTACAGACCCAGTCCGTACGCGGCAAGGAACGCAGTAATCTCGATATGCTGCATCAATGCGCAGCGCATTATTCGGAGCATATGGGCCAGATTTTCTATATTGCCAAGCAATTATTAAAGGACGATTATAGATCGACTTCCATATAAATTTTGAAGATGGACCGGCATTAATGGCAATCTACTTTCAGGGGAAAAGGGGACTCTATATGGACAGATTAGAGCTTGCAAGAGAAATTATGCAAACGTCGAGACTGACGGGAGAATTCAGGCTTCGTTCAGGGAAAACATCGAATCATTACTTCGATAAATACCTGTTTGAATCCAATCCCGTACTACTAGCAGCAATCGCGGAAGAACTTGCCCCCCTTGTTCCGGAAGGAACTGAAGTTCTAGCAGGGCTGGAGATGGGCGGCATTCCGATCGCCACTGCCCTATCTCTCAAGACGGGGATTCCCGTCGTATTCGTTCGCAAGAGAGCGAAGGAGTATGGCACCAGCAAACTGGCGGAAGGCATGGACATTACAGGGAAAAAGGTATGCATCATCGAGGATGTCATCACAACGGGCGGACAGGTGCTCCTCAGTGCTGCTGATTTGCTTAATCATGACGCGGAGCTGAAGGAAGTGCTTTGCGTCATTGAGAACGAGCCGGCAGGCAGAGCGAATCTGGAAGAAGCCGAATTTGAAGTTCATTCCTTGTTCAAGATGGAAGAGCTGCTGGCCGTAGTCGAAGAGAGAGTATGAATAAAAAGAGATGTCTCGTCAGTCATGGGAATGACAATGGGGCATCTCTTTTTATTGCTCACAGGGACAATCGTCCCCATACTTCCGACTGACTTACAGTCTACCTATGATGTGATATCCTAATAGTTGCCAAATCAACTAACTTTATTAGTAAAGGACTGGATCGCCTATGGAGATCGGATTTATGGACTGCATTGTGAATTTTCATACGAATCCGAGCAACAAGGAGAATAAGGAAGGACAATTTCAATTGCATTCCCATTCCTCCGCTGAGCTCACCCTTCTGATCAAGGGCGAAGGTTATTATTCCGCGGGGGAACAAAACGTTATAGCTCTTCCTGGAGACCTACTGCTTATCCCGGCGAATTTAAAGCACTGTTACGGTTGTATCCGGGCTTGGGAAGGTTATTCGCTGCATATCTACGACCAGAATATCCCCTCGTATTGCCAATATTTATTGTCGCATGCTTTCACGCAGCGGCCTGGGCCCATTCTGAAGGCGTCTTTAACTCCTGGAGCAATTGAGCGGGCGTTAACCGCCATGCGCCAAATTAGGGAAGAATGCGGGCGGGAGGAGAAGAACGAATATTCCTATGACGTGCTGCGAAACGGGTTGGAAACGCTGCTTCTGGCTTATCATACAGGAACTTGCGACAAGATAATTGAGGCTGCTTTGGAGCATCCGGAGGAGCAAATGATTCAGGACGCGCTCAAAGATATTCACCAGAATTACCACATGCCTTTGAAAGTGTCGGATTTAGCGGCAAACCATTACTTGTCGGAAAGCATTTTCCGTAAAAAGTTCATGGACCGTGTTGGCGTGTCTCCTAAACAATACATTATTACATTGCGGATTGACGAGGCCAAGCGGCTTCTGCACATATCGCGCAAACCCGTTGAATTTATCGCTACGGAAGTTGGATTTAGCTCGTCCAGCCGTTTTCACGAGGTGTTTGTCAAGCACGTGGGAATGACACCGATGGAATGGAGGCGGCAAGGGCAAACGAATAGTTGTCAATAAACGAAAAAGGACCTAGTCAAAAGGTTCTTTTTTCGTTTATGCGGATTTCGCTAGTGGAGGAGAAAACAAATATAACCATTTTCAACTGTTTTCAACCGTCGAATACGAAACGATTTTCTCCGCTTTTAGAAGTGTATGGAAGCGTTTTAATGAACTGGGTTTTAGAATCGTTCGCTATAATAAGGAATATTCCGGAGGGCAGACAGGATCCGGAGAAGAAAACCTAGACGGGAGGAACTGCATGAACCTCTTGAGCAGACACAAAAGAATATCGAGCCTTTGTTTGAGCGCGTTACTTCCAGCCCTTATGATCGTTTCAGGTTGCGGAAGCTCAGCTCCCGACCTGGTAGATCGGCTGAACGCCGGTAATGTGCAGGATATGCGGCAGCCGATACCGGATGCGCAGATTATGTATAACAAGGATAAGATTTTCCGTATTTTGGGCGGATGGCCCAAACCTCCGTTGTATCAAGGCAATCCATTTGGTTCCGGGGGAATTGGGGATAACAACACCCGTTACATGTATGAGGGACTATTCTACTTTATCCGGTCCATGAACAATGTGTACAACCGTCTGGCGGAATCCTCCGAGGATAACGAACTAACGACGACCGTACATTTGCAGCGAAACGTGAAATGGCATGACGGAGAACCTTTCACGAGCAAGGATGTTTGGGCGTATTATCGTCTGAACAACGGGGCTGAGGTGACGAAGTATTTAACCTCGATCGATACGCCCGATGATTATACCGTCGTATTCCACTGGAGGAATCCCGCGCCGTATCCCGAACTGAGGAAGCTGCTTCTTGCTCAAGACCTGCAGGGTGAAATTCCTTACCACCTCTACAAGAAATACGTGGATAAGGCTGATGCTTTGCTGAAAGAAGCGAAACCGCTTACAGACAAATCCAAGGACGGGCCATTTAATCTTGATATTACGGATGACCTCTCCAAACAAATGGCCTTGAACTGGAATGAGTTTACCCGTTCAGGCCCTGCGACCCCCGTCGGTACAGGACCTTATAAATTCGAAAAAGTGACCACCACCGATATGCTGCTCGACAAAAACGAAGATTATTGGCGGCCGGATGCCGTCCATTTCGATAAGATCTGGATCAAAAACGTGCCAGAGTTATCGGCCCAATACGCGCTAGTGAAGGCTGGCAAGCTGGATTGGTATGACGGCACGCCGCCAAAGGATATTCTTGACTCGCTGCTTAAGCAGAACAAAGATATACTGCACTATCGGATGTATGATCCGGCAAGCGTGGGACTGATGTACAACATCCGCAATAAACCTTTCGACAATGTGAAGTTCAGGCAGGCTATGACCTATGTGCTGGATAAAACAAAGCTGCGTGAAATCGGCAACTATTACGGGCAGGAATATCCGAAGATTTCAATGACGGGCATCATGCCTTCATCCTTGGATAAGGAAGTTGACGCATCCGTGCTCAACCAGATGACCGATTACACTACAAATCTGGAGAAGGCAGCCCAGCTGCTTAATGAAATCGGCTGGAAGAAAGGATCCGATGGGAATTGGCGCGACCCTAATGGCAAAGTGCCATCCTTCATTATCGGTGCGCCGAACAATTGGGCGCCTGGCGTGAACTCTGCCCAAATTGCCGCCGAACAATTCACCAAGTTCGGCATTCCGACCAAGCTAAAGGCGGTTGATAGCACCATCTATTTCGCTAACGCGGATAAAGGACAATATGACATGTCTATGGATTGGGTTGATATATCCTGGGGCTTCCAGAATGCGTGGAGTTCGATGCGCGTGCTGTTCTGGCAAGGAACGAAAACCAAGGTCGGCTTCCCGAATGTCAAGAAGAAGGACGCGAACGGGAACGAAGTGGATACAGGCAAGCTTGATCTGAAGCTGAAGGGCATCGACGGGAAAGTCTATGACATCGATCAGGAAATGAAGCGATACCCCTATGTGCAAGACGAACAGGAACGTCGCGAGCTTATCGCCAATTTGGCATGGATCGCCAACGAGAACTGCTGGGGCGTCAACTTTTTTCAGAATGCTACAGGCGCTTGGCTGAATACCAAGACAATGTCAGGGGACTTTCCGATGATGGATCAGATCGTCCCATACAACCGCGATATGCCTATCGCGACCGATCCGGAAGAGCAGCTTGCCATTACCCACTTGAACCACGGCTTCAACTCATCTTACATGCCGGAAGAATATTGGCCGAGATAAGAATAAACAATTGGAGGTGACAAGAATGAGCCTGAGTGGGGTTTTGAAAAGAATCGCCGTATCGCTGATCACGGTCTTCCTCGCCATGCTGCTTACTTTTTTCCTGCTGCGGATGACGCCCGGCAATGCGATCGATGCTTGGGCAAGGGACTTTGCCACCCAGCGCGGAATGAGCCTCGATGAAGCATACCGCCAGATCACGGCTATGATCAATTATAATCCGAAGGAGCCGATATTTACCCAATTGGGACGGTACTTGGGCGGATTGCTGCATGGCAATCTGGGCATGTCCATGATTTATCAGAACGTTTCGGTGAACGAGATTATTGCCAATGCGCTGCCCTGGACGTTGTTCGTACTGAGCGTGTCGCTTGTCATAAGCTTCCTGATCGGCATCAATCTTGGCGCCTTGATGGCGTTTAAACGCAAGACGATTCTCGATCCGATCATTTCGATCTATGCGATTCTTACATCATCCGTACCCAACTTCATCGTTGGCATCCTGCTGCTAGTTATCTTTTCCTTCCAATTCGGCTGGTTCCCGGTTAACGGGGCATATGATCCAATCGTGGAGCCCGGTTTCAACCTGCCATTCATACTTAACGTGCTGTATCACGGAGCGTTGCCTATACTGACCTATGTCATTACGACGATCGGGACATGGGCTCTGACCATGAAAGGAAGCGCGGTTAACGTGCTTGGCGAGGACTATATCGTCGCCGCCAGTATCCGAGGCGTCTCGGAACGGACGCTTATGAACCGTTATGTCAGGCGCAACGCGATGCTGCCGCTCATTACGACACTGGCCGTAAACTTTGGATTTATGCTCGGCGGATCCCCGCTGATCGAAAATGTGTTCAGTTATCCGGGCATGGGGTACTACATCGGGCAGGCGACACAACAGCGCGACTATACATTGATGCAGGGCTTGCTGCTCGTGACCAGCTTAGCGGTCATTCTGGCCAATCTGGCCTCCGACCTTATTTACGCCAAGCTGGATCCGCGCGTTAAGCTTGAGGAGGGCTGACGGATGAGTCAAGGTGTTATTGAATTCTGGCAAACGATGTACCGGAATAAGAAAGCGTTCTCAGGAATGATTATATTAGCCCTATTTATCTTTATGGCCGTCTTCGGACCTATGTTGGCGACGCTGGACATGACCGTTAATTTCGAAGGCCGGTACGAAAGCCCGTCTTTCGCCCATTGGTTGGGTACCGACTACGGCGGCAGGGATACTTTCCTACAGCTGGTGTACGGTTCGCGGGATGTTCTGCAGATTGGACTATTCGCCGCCATGTTTACGCTAGTGCTTGGATTTGTTATCGGCGCGGTTTCCGGATTTGCCGGCGGCAAGACCGACACGGTGCTCATGTTCATTACGAACTTGTTCCTGACGGTTCCGAGCTTTCCCGTGTTGATGATCGTAGCAGCTCTTGTTCAGATCAAGAACCCGATCATGTTTTCCTTTATTCTGGCGGCTTGGTCCTGGGCACCGCTCGCCAGGGCAGTTAGGTCACAGCTGCTCTCGCTCAAAAACCGCGAATTCATTATCGCCTGCCGAATTATGGGCCTAAAGACGCCCTATATCTTATTCCGGGAAATTCTTCCGAACCTGACGCCCTATCTGGCGATTAATTTCATCATGGCGGCACAAGGTGCCATCGTTGCCAGCGTCGGCTTGATGATGCTTGGTCTTGCGCCTTATTCTCCGACCAACTGGGGGATGATGATCCAGCTTGCCGTTCAGAACACGGGAGGTATTTTTAACCCCAAAGGCTATATTTATCTGGTCTCTCCGATCATGTGTCTAGGGCTGTTCCAAATGGCCTGCATCTTCTTCAGCAATGGGCTGGAAGAGGCGCTTAATCCGAGACTGAGAACGTAAAGAGTTGAGGGCGAAGGAGGGGACATGATGGAATCGTTGGTGGAAGTAACCGGACTTACAATCGAATTTCCGACCCGTGCCGGGCTGTTGCGGGCTGTCAACGAAGCGAGCTTTGTCGTCCCGAAGGGTAAGATTACAGCGCTTGTCGGAGAAAGCGGCAGCGGGAAATCAACGATGGCTTCTGCCATTTTGCGTGCGATTTCTGCTCCAGGACGGGTGTCGAGCGGCTCGATAAGGTTTGATGGCCGGGATGTGATGAGAATGGGCAAAAAAGAATTGCAGTCTTACAAATGGGAGCAAGTATCCATGGTGTTTCAGGCGGCTCAGAATGCTCTCAATCCAGTTGTGCGCATTAAGGATCAGATCATGGAGACGTTCCGTGCCCATGCCCATTCCAAACCGTATACGGAGAAACAGATGACAGAAAGAGCAAGGAATCTGCTCGATTATGTGCGGCTTGATCCGGATCGGGTACTGAATTCGTTCCCGCATGAGCTCTCGGGCGGCATGAAGCAACGGGTTATGATCGCCTTCAGCCTGCTGCTCGATCCCAAGCTTGTCATTCTCGATGAACCAACCACTGCACTAGACGTTATTACGCAGGCTTATATTTTCGATATTCTCAAAAAAATACAGAAAGACATGAACATCTCCATGCTGCTATTGACCCACGATATCGGCGTCGTAGCCAAAACCGCCGACAGGGTCGGCGTGATGTATGCCGGCAACGTCGTTGAAGCCGGCGATGTCTACGATATGTTCAAACGACCGAAACATCCCTACACGGCGAAACTCATGAAAGCTGTTCCTAGCCTGTATGAAGATATAACGGAACGGAAGGGAATTCCAGGAACACCTCCGGATTTGCTCAATATGCCGCCGGGATGCCCCTTCCATCCGAGATGCGAATTTGCGCACGATAAATGCAGGGTGGAGAATCCAGTCAAAGTGTACACGCCTGCTGGGCATGAAGTGGCTTGCCATTTATATCCGAATCCCGAGTCTGTAGCGGAGGTGCGTACATCATGAGCGTAAGAAATCTAGAGTCAGAATTGGAGCTCAAACAGAGGACGCGGGGAGCTGCCAGAACGGCAAGTTCTGAGGTATTGATGCGGCTTGATCGCGTAAGCATGTATTTCGAACGGAACCAGAGCATGTTTGGCCACGCCCAGAAAGTGGGTGCAGTGGTTGATGTCAGTCTAGATATCCATCCCGGAGAGATTATTGCCTTGGTTGGCGAGAGCGGGTAACGGCTCGCTATATCGCAGGCAGAGGACGCATGGCCGTCATGTATCTCGGACGCGTTATGGAATTGGGCGGCGTCATTGACGTTCTCAACGAGCCGAAACATCCTTATCTACAAGCTCTACTATCCGCTGTTCCAACTCCCGATCCCGAGGTTGCCAGGGCGATGGCGGAGCTGCCTCTCCGCAGCCTGGAGATGCCAAACGCGGCCAAACCACCTTCCGGTTGCCGCTTCCATCCGCGCTGCCCTATAGCATCGGCAAGATGCTCAACGGAAGAACCCCAGCTCCGTTTGGTAGGATTGGAGCAGACCGCTTGCCATTATGCGGAGGAGTCGCATGAGCTCTGGCAGCATAAGATGACTGAGCTTGGCGTCAGGACGAAGAAGTGATGGACGACTTCGGCGCGCTGTCAAGAATTGCCCTCTCGTTGTCGCTTGTCCTTCTGCTGCTTTCCTTCGTATGCTTGGCGGCCGTTCAGCCCGGAACTGGCCAATATGTTGTGGTTGTTTTGTCCATCTGGATTAATATCGTTCTCTCAGGATGCATTATTCTTGTTACGGTTTGGAGAAAAATGCGAGAATCTAGGGGCCAAAGGGAGAAGAGATGAAGAAATGAACAAGAAAGAGCTGCCTCTAACCATTCCCGTGAATGGCCTAAAGGGCAGCTCTTTGCATTTACTTATGTTATTTCCGTCCGTTCAGCATTTCCCAGCGGTATACATATTCGAACAGGAATTCAAACGCTTCAATGTGGCGTTTCGCCTCGAAGGCGTTAGCGCCCCAGGCGTAAATGCCGTGTTTGCGAAGAATGATGCCCGGAATTCGTTTGTCGAGGCGCTCCGTCACTTCCGGTACGATACGCGGAATTTCGGCAAAGTTGGAGACGATCGGAATATCGATATGGGCTTCTTCATCCCAAATGTTTAATCCTTTAATGAGCTCCACGCCGTCAACCGGAACCGCTCTGCGTTCCCAGAACCATTCGGACATGACGGCGCTGTATACGGAATGCACGTGGAAAATAGCGCCTGCACCCGTTAAACGGTAAATCTCGTTGTGAATCAGCGTTTCGGCGGAAGGCTTCAAGCTGGTTGCTTCACAAGCTTTTCCGTCCTTATCGACAAACAGATAGTCTTCCGGCGTATGTACCGTCTTATCCTTGCCGCTAGCCGTAATCGCGAAGTAGAATTCGTCTGGCGTATAATCGCCTACGCGAACGGAGAGATTGCCGCTTGTTCCGGCAAACCAGCCGCGGGAAGCAAATAATTCTTTAACGCTGCGCAGGTCGGCCAGCGCCTGCTGCTTATGTTCCAGCTTAATATCGGAGAAAGCCATATTAGACAATCCTTTCTTTCTTCAGCTCATGCACAATGTCATGGAAAGTAGTAAATTCGGTATGCGGGAGGCCAAGCTCCTTGCATTTGTCCGTTAAATAATGGCGGGAGAAGACCGTGTCGGCCAGCTTAGCGCCTTCGAAATCGGTTACGCTGTCGCCGATAATGATGCTTTCATATTCCGTTGCCGGGAATCGGCGCATAATGGTCGTTTTGCACATGCCGCAGTCATTGGTACAATGCCCGTCGCATGGATGCGGCCATGTAATTTCGATCTGTTCGCCTGAGAAATCGCTGCCGTTGCAATAGATATGATACTCCGGAATGCCAAAGCGAGCGAGTACCGGGAATACAAAAAAGTCGATGCCGCCGCTTGTCACGTAAAACTCGATATTCTCGTCTTTGCAATATTGAAGCAGCTCGGCAAAGCCGTCTCGAATCTGCACGTTGTTAATCCCATACTCCACAACTTCCCGTTGAATGGAAGTCGGAAGGAGGCGGAACATTTGGCCTACGCCGTCCCGGATCGAGATCTTTTGAGAAAGCACGCTTGTTGCAATCTCTTCCCAGCCAGGCGGATTGAAATGTTTGATAATAGCTACAATGTTATCGTTGACGGTGATGGTTCCGTCGAAATCACAGAAGATGACGCGTTTCTTAGCTGTAGTCATTCCTTAATCCCCCATGCATCAATAGCCGCTTGAAGCGGTTCATTGCCAGGCTGAGCTGCCGCTTCGCGTAGCGGTACGCCGTTCATGGCTGCCGTAATCGCGCTGCGGAAAGCTTTGCCGCCTGCTGCAGTGCCCATTGGGTGGCCGTGGATACCGCCGCCGGCATTCACAACTACATCCGTGCCGAAGTCGCGCAATATAAGCGGAACGAGTCCCGGATGGATTCCGGCAGACGGAACAGGGAAGCTTGTCCGAAGCGTATCGGAAGGCGCGAGCAGCGCATCTTTTACCGCCAGATTTTCTGCCTTCGGCATAACGACCGAGCCGTATGGCGAAGGGAATAGGACCAAGTCCGCGCCCGCAAGGCGCATCAGCTTGCCAAGCAACACGGAAGCGCTAATCCCGTAATGCGGCGATGGATAGAAGGCGCCGGCCATTGCCGGGTGAGCCGCGATTGGCACGTTAATCTCCGGATCTTTGCTCAGCTCATGCATCACGTCGTACCCGTAAGACAATACGTTGAACAACAGCGCGTTAGCGCCAGCGGCAATCGCTTTGCGCGCTTGGCTTGCTAATTGTGAAGTAGGACCGGTCAGGTTAACGGCATAGAGCAGCTTTTGCCCTGTTTCCTGCTGTGCTTTGCGGGCCGCCTCCATGCATACTTCCACGCGTTTCTCAAGCGGAGTGAGCGGGTTCTCGAACAGGATTTCATCATCCTTAATAAGGTCTACGCCACCAAGCGCTTGCTTATAGAACTGCTCTTGCAGGTTTGGCAAGTCATGGCCAACAACCGATTTGAAAATACTCATCAAAAGCGGGCGGTCGTGAACGCCAAGCAGCTGTCGTACGCCTTCAAGGCCGAATTTCGGGCCAGGGAAAGCCGACTGGAATTGCTCGGATACATCGAGATCGATCAGCTTGATTTTGCCGTCCATCGACAGCTTGCCGAAGATCGTAACGAGCAGGGCAGGAATATCGCGGCTGAAGTTGATGTCCGGATAGGCAATGCGGATGTCTGCATAACGCTCGCTGCCTGCTTGTTCGTGAACCTCCACAGAAAGTACTTTGCCAAGATGTTTTTCCATCTCGGCTTTGCGCGCTTCGGGGAGCTCGGTCCAGCTGCCAACCGTCAAGCCAACGGCGATGGACAATGCTTTTTTATCAAAATCCGCTTTGTCGTCAAAGCAGCGGTAAGTAGCAATACACATCTGGTTCATTAGGCTAACGTGCTCCTTTCGATATCCGCTCCGATTTCGCCGGCGCGTTCAGCGGAGCGCATCATGCCGCGAACGACAGCTTCCGTTAAACCGCTCTCTGTCATCGATTCAATGGCTGCTTGCGTAGTTCCGTTTGGAGAAGTTACTTTGCGGCGCAGCTCGGCAGGTTCTTCGCCAGTTGCCCGTACCATCTCGGCAGCGCCAAGTACCGTCTGGATAATCAGCTGTTTGGCCTGATCAGCCTGAAGGCCTAGCTTCTCCGCGGCTTCCATCATGGCTTCCATGAAGAAGTAGACATAAGCCGGGCCGCTGCCCGATACGCCAACGATTGAATCCTGCAAAGATTCGTCTACGACGGCATTAATGCCGATCGATGCAAACATCGTTTCGGCGAGCTTGCGCTGCTCATCCGTTACGCTTTCCGAGTAGCTGATTCCGGTTACGCCAAGACCAATCGTGCTTGACGTGTTAGGCATCGAACGCACGATTGCCGCGGATTTGCCCAATACGCGTTCCATTGAAGCAATCGACAAACCGGCGATCACCGATACGATGAGCTGATTGTCTTTCACAAGATGTTTGATCGATGAGATCGCGCTCACCGCATCCTTGGGCTTCATCGCCAGGAAAAGAATATCGGCATCTTCAATAAATTGCTCATTCGTTGAACCGTTGAGTACCGTCTGCACGCCGTAACGCTCGGATAGTTCGTTCAACCGGTCTGCGTTCTGGCGGTTCAGCATTGAAATTTGTTCGGGTTTGGTCAGCTTTTGATTAATAAGTCCACGTACGATGGCTTCCGCCATCGAGCCTGCGCCGTAGAAGCAGATTTTCAAAGCTTCAACATTGACGCGGGCATTCGTTTGTTCCATCGATAACATAGGATTCCCCTCCAAACGATTTATCTGGTCTTAACCGCGAATTTGGCCATTGCCGTAAACGCGGTATTTTGTAGAAGTAAGAGCTGGCAGCCCCATGGGGCCGCGTGCATGCAGCTTTTGCGTGCTGATGCCGATCTCGGCGCCAAAGCCGAATTCAAAACCATCCGTGAAACGGGTGGAGGCGTTATGATAAACGGCAGCCGCATCTACTTCGTTCAAGAAGCGTTCCGCGTGCTCCGCATTTTCCGTTACGATACATTCCGAATGCTTGGTGCTGAACTTCCGGATATGGTCAAGCGCCTCATCTAAGTTTGCTACAATACGAATATTTAAAACATAATCGTTATATTCCGTTGCAAAATCTTGTTCCGTAGCAAGCTTGATCTGCGATAGACGTTCCGAAGTTCGCTTGTCGCCGCGGAGCTCTACGTTTGCGGAAACAAAGCGATCGGCGATTTGCTGCAAATGGCGTTCGGCGAATGCTTCATGCAAGACCAGCGTCTCCATCGAGTTGCAGACGGAAGGGCGCTGAACTTTCGCGTTAAAAGCAATCTGTTCCGCCATATCATAATCCGCGCTCTCATCCACGTACGTATGGCAAATGCCTGCGCCCGTCTCAATAACGGGTACGGTGGCATTCTCAACCACATTTCGGATCAAGGCAGCACCGCCGCGAGGAATGACAACGTCGAGCAGACCGTTTAATTTGAGCATTTCATTGACGGAAGCACGGTCGGAGTCTTCGATAAGCTGAATGGCATCCTCAGGCAAATCCGTAGTTGCGAGTGCATTTCGGAGTACTTCAACGATTTTGCGGTTGGATTCCAAGGCAGCGGAACCGCCGCGCAGCACAACGCAGTTGCCGGTCTTCAAGCATAAACCAACGGCATCAACCGTTACGTTAGGACGTGCTTCGTAAATCATGCCGATTACGCCAAGCGGAACGCGCGTTTTTTCAACGCGAAGGCCATTTGGACGGTCGAATTGCTCGATCAGTTCGCCAACCGGATCGGGAAGATCCACGACCTGGCGAAGTCCTTCGGCAATTCCCGCAACGCGATCTTCATTGAGGGCAAGCCGGTCCAGCAGGGAAGGGCTTGTGCCGTTCTCGCGGCCGCGCTCCAGATCAAGGGCGTTTGCTTCAATAATGGATGCTTGATCCTTAATTAAAGCGTCAGCCATCGCCGAAAGGGCGTTGTTTTTCTGCCCGGTCGTCATTTTGTTCATGATAGTTGCCGCAGTTTGCGCTAAAGTTGCTTTTTGTCTTACTTCGCTAGCCATGTTGATTCCTCCTAAAATGAATTATCACCACCATGACCCTAGAAAGGGGCATGGTGATGATTCATACTTCGAAAGCATAAACCTAATGAATTATCGCCACAATCGCCCTAATCAGGGGCATGGTGATGATTCATACTTCGAAAGCATAAGAAGCTCTTATCGCAAGGAAACCCACTCGTCGCGGTGAATGACCTCGATTCGCGCCACATCTACGCGGCGTTTCACTTCTTCGGTACTTAGACCGGCTACGGCCTGAATCTGCCAAGCTTCATAATTGACAACTCCGCGGCCGATCGTTTCGCCCGAGAGGTTCGTAACTTCTACAACGTCCCCGGAATGAAAATCACCTTGGATTTCCTTGATTCCGGCAGGAAGTAGGCTTTTACCGCGCACAAGCAGCGCATGTTCAGCCCCGTCGTCGACCACGATACGCCCATGCGGATTGGAGTGGAAGCCAAGCCATTGCTTTTTCATGGGCAAACTATGTAATTGCGTATCGAAATAAGTGCCTTTGCCCGAACCGTCAACCGCCAATTGTAGATCGCCGGTCTGCTGGACTTTGCCGATGAACGCCCGGACGCCGCCACGCATGGAGATGCGGGCAGCTTCAATCTTGGAGCGCATGCCCCCGGTACCAACTGCAGAACCTGCACCGCCGGCCAGCTGCATGATCTCTTCGGATATCTGATCGACGCGCTCGATTTTGACGGCATGGGGGTTCTTCCGCGGATCTTCCGTATAAAGACCGTCCATATCCGTGATCATGACAAGCCTGCTCGCTTTCGTCATCGCCGCAACGAGGGCGGACAATTTGTCATTGTCCCCAAACTTCAGTTCAAGCTCATCGGTCGCGACCGTATCGTTTTCATTAATAATCGGAATAATGCGAAGACGCAGCAGTTCTTCGATCGTCTTGAGGGCGTTCCGGATCCGTGTACGGTTGGAGAAGTCGGCGCGCGTGAGCAGTATTTGCGCCACGCCGATCCCATAATCGCCAAAAGCTTGCTGATAGGCTTGCATAAGCAATGCCTGGCCAACCGCTGCCGCCGCTTGCTTCTCATGGACCGCCTTGGGTCTTGCGGCGTAGCCAATCTGGCGGAAGCCGGCGGCAACCGCGCCGGAGGTTACAAGAATAAGAGGGCAGCCTTGTTTGTGCAATGCAGCGAGTTCGGCTGCGAAATAGGTGATGCGTTCACGGTTTAAGCCGCCTTCTTCCGAAGTTAAGGAGCTGCTTCCGATTTTGACAACGATTCTATCCGACATGTTCTCATCCCATTTCATGGCAAAATAAAAAGACTTCCGTCCGTAAAGGACGAAAGTCTATAGCTTCCGCGGTACCACCTTTGTTGACCGGACGGCGCGCATGCGCATGTCTGGTCCATCTTTAGGCCTCGTAACAGGAGGCGCTGTCCGGCTTGCGCCGGCCGCTCAGGGGTTGGATTCAGCAAGAACCGGGGCAAATCTTGCAGCCTGATGGATTTGCTCTCTGTACGCGGTTCATCTTGCTTACTAGTCCCGTCATCACGTTACATGTTCAGTTAATGTTAGCATATCATGATCACTGAATGCTGTAAAGCAAGGCAAGCGCCGCAAAATCAAACGGCAGACCGGGAAGAAGCGGCCTGCCGAATAGGTTAGAAGATGCCGAGTTTTCCAATTCGCTCGATCGCTTCAACAAGCCGTTCTTCGCTGGTCAACAAGCCCAACCGAACATAACCTTCGCCATGGGTACCAAAGCCATTGCCGGGAGCGACAACAACATCGGCTTGCTCCAGTACAAGGTCGGCGAACGATTCCGAAGTATAACCTTCCGGTACCGGGAGCCAGCAGAAGAAGGAGCCGCCAGGACGTTCGGCCTTCCAGCCGATTCGCTCGAGAGCGCCAAATACAGCTTCGCGACGGCTTTCATAACGGGCGTTAAGCTCGACCACGCAATCCTGCGGACCGGTAAGCGCCAGAGCCGCAGCTTCTTGAATGCCTCCGAAGAGACTGCAATAGTAGTGGTCTTGAATCAGATTGATCAGCGAGACGATCTGGGCATTTCCGATTGCGAATCCAACCCGCCAGCCCGCCATGTTGTACGTTTTGGAAAGGGTGTAGAATTCCACGCCAACTTCCTTGGCGCCAGGCGTCTGAAGGAAGCTGACCGGCTTCTTGCCGTCGAATCCAATCGCACCGTAAGCAAAATCGCTTGCTACAACAACGCCGGACTTGCGCGCAAAAGCAACGGTTTCTTCGTAAAACTCGGAATCCGCTACAGCGCCGGTCGGGTTGTTAGGGTAATTGATAAACATCAGCTTCGCGCGCTTTAGAGCTTCCTGATCTATCGCGTTATAATCCGGCAGGAATCGGTTATCCGCCGTGAGCGGCATAAAGCTCATCTCGGCGCCGGATAAGGCAACTCCGGACCAATAGTCCGGGTAACCCGGATCCGGTACCAGACAAACATCGCCCGGGTTAAGCAGGCATTGGCTGATTTCAACCAGACCCGTTTTGCCCCCGAACAGAATAGCAACTTCCGTGGCTGGATCAACTTCCACGCCATAATCTTCTTTATAGCGCTGCGCGACCGCTTCCTTCAAGAACGAATAACCGCTAAACGGCGGATACTTATGGTACATCGGATTTGCCGATGCTTCCTGCATTTTGGCTACGATATGGGGAGGGGTAGGCTGATCGGGATTGCCTTGCCCCAGATTGATGACGTCCCGGCCTTTGGCCGCCTGGGCATTCGCTTTGCCGACAAGCTTGGCGAAAAACTGCGTAGGCAGCGCCGTCATTCGGTCTGCCGGTTTGATTACATGATTATTGACTTGAGTCTCCATTTGCTCACACTCCACCATAATTGCTCTCTAATCGAGTAACGACATTTGTATAAATGTAGCATGTCAAAACCTTTTATGTCGAGCAATGCGCAGAGTTGAGCAATCGTTTGGGCCTAGGTTGCAGGTATGCCGATTTTTTTGATGAACGGAGCAATATCTTCTTTAAAGAGCAGAAGATACGGTCTGCGTTGTTCGTCAAAGACAAGAAGAAGCGGCGGTTTGCCGTCGCAATAAAATAAAAACACATCGTCGGCGACCAGCTTTGTGGAGTTTACCGTGATCGTAACGGGTTTCTCAAGCGGAACGCGATAAACATAGTTGCAGCTGTCATCATTGGTAAGCTGTGGAGCAAGCCCCGTCACGGACGCGATCCACTTGTTCGCAAATTGCTGGTATTCTTTATCGTTTGGCGTGGAAAGCACCACTTTGCCGGCTTTAACGTCAAATACTTGAACGGGTTTAAACGGCTGGTCCTCCGGTGCTGCCGCAAAGGCGGAGTTGGCCGCGAATGTCAGCATAAAGCAAAGGGCGAGCAGCAGGGCTGCGAAACGTTTTTGGCGCATGTACATTCTCTCCTTCTACATCGAATGAATAACCTCTTCCCCATTAATCTGTCCATCTTGACACAGAACCATGAGAAGGTATCATTAGGGAAATACAATCCATTAGAAGAAAACACGCGAATTAGAATTGGAGGACTTGGCATGACACAGCCATTACGAATTGCATTATTGCAAATGCATATAGAGGTAGGACAACCGGAAGCGAATTTCGCCAAGTTGGCTCAAATGTTGGAAGAGGCGGTATCCGGGGCGAACAAACCGGATGTGATCGTTTTCCCCGAGATGTGGAATACAGGTTACGCTTTAACGGAAATTACGCACCTTGCCGACCCGCACGGCGAGCAGACAATCTCCTATTTGTCGGCTTTTAGTTTGAAACATCGCGTTAACATTATTGCCGGTTCCATTGCGGAAGGGCGCGAAGACGGCGTATACAATACGATTTTTGCATTTGACCGGGAAGGACGCCAGATCGGTGATTATTCGAAAATTCATCTCTTCCGTCTGATGGACGAGGAGAAATATTTGGCTGCAGGGGATAAGCTTGGCAAGCTGGAGATTGAAGGAGCGGGCGCAGGCATGATGATCTGCTATGACATCCGGTTCCCGGAACTCGCCAGGAAACTTGCGCTTGACGGCGCGAAGCTGCTATTTGTACCTGCAGAATGGCCTCATCCGAGGCTTCATCATTGGCGGACGCTACTTACCGCGCGTGCCATTGAGAACCAGATGTTTGTAATTGCCTGCAACCGCGTAGGCGTAAGCGGAGAAACGCATTTCTTCGGTCACTCGATGGTTCTTGACCCTTGGGGCGAGATTATTGCCGAAGCGGGTGAAGAAGAGACCATCGTATACGCCGAGATCGACCTCTCTCTGGTGGATACGGTACGCGGCAAAATCCCGGTATTTGAGGATCGCAGACCTTCTTTATATTAAGAGTTACTTATATTGACTGATTGTTTTGTTCATCGTTTCGATAAATGCGACTGCCGCTTTGGACAAATAGCGTCCTTTGCGGCTGGCGATAATCAAGGTCCGAGAAGGGCGCGTTTTCAAGGATAAGTATACAGGGACAAATTCGCCGCCTGCCGCGCGGGTCAGCATTTTCGGAACAAACGTAATGCCCATTCCGCCGGCGATCAGCGATTGTACGGTCTCGATATTACTGCTCTCAAAGACGATATTTGGCGTAAAGCCTGCCTGCTGGCACAGGTGGACGAGAATTTGCCGGAAGCCTTGGCCTTTTTTTAACCCTACAAACGGTTCGTCTCTCAGTTCTTCGATTGCAATCTCGTCTTTACGGCCGGCAAGCCGATGGTTGGGCGGAACGGCCAAGCAAATCTCTTCCTCCATAAGCGGCTCCCATTCCAACGTCTGGTCAACGAGCGGCAAAGTGAGAAGACTCAAGTCGGTGCCTCCGCTAGCCGTAAGCTGCTCCAGCCTCACCGTTGTATCCTCTACAAGAATGACTTCGATCTGCGGATACAGCGCTCCGAATACCGGCAGCACAAGCGGAAGGATATGCGACCCCGTGATCGGCAGCGTACCAACAACAAGGCGTCCGCGTTTCATCTGGGCCATGTCATCCATCTCTTGTTTTAATTGTTCAATCGCGTCGAGAATCGTTTGCGATTTATCCACGAATACTTGTCCGGCTTGCGTCAGCTCAACGGAATTGGTTGTGCGGCGGAACAGCAGGACGCCTAGCTCTTGTTCAAGCTTGGACAGCTGTTGGCTAAGCGAGGGCTGCGCAATATGAAGCTTCTCTGCTGCTCGCGAGAAATTTTTCTCCAAAGCGATTTGTATAACATACTGAAGTTGTCTAAGTTCCATGCCAATGATCCCCTTATAGTCCAAATGAGAATAGTTATCGTTATTTTATAGTTATTGCCTATAACCATTATAGATATTATATCTTGGTTCAATCAAGAAGGAGATGCTATGCTAGGAACATCTAATAGAGCTAAGCGAGATGATCGCTTGAACGATGGGGTGAACATAATGACGAAAAGAACACTGTTTGAGAAAATTTGGGATAAGCACGTCATTCATCAGGAAGAAGGCAAACCAAGCATTATTTACATCGACCTTCACCTGGTACACGAGGTAACTTCGCCGCAAGCATTCGAAGGACTTCGTTTGTCGAACCGCAAAATTCGCCGTCCTGACCTGACTTTCGCGACAATGGACCACAACGTTCCTACTAAGGACCGTTTCAATATTAAAGACCCAATCTCGAAACAACAGATCGATACGCTGACGCAAAACTGCGAAGACTTCGGCGTTAAGCTGTTTGACCTGAACAACCTGGACCAAGGCGTCGTTCACGTTATGGGTCCTGAGATCGGCCTGACTTACCCGGGCAAAACGATCGTTTGCGGCGACAGCCACACTTCCACGCATGGTGCGTTTGGCGCTCTTGCATTCGGTATCGGTACTTCCGAGGTTGAGCACGTTATGGCAACGCAATGTTTGCAACAAGCTAAGCCAAAAACGATGGAAGTTCGCTTCAACGGTTCCCGTAAACCTGGCGTTACGGCGAAGGACTTGATCCTCGGCGTTATCGCGAAATACGGCACTGACTTCGCTACCGGTTATGTTATCGAGTACACGGGCGAAGCGATCCGCACTCTTACTATGGAAGAGCGTATGACAGTCTGCAACATGTCGATCGAAGGCGGCGCTCGCGCAGGTCTGATCGCACCGGACGAAACAACGTTCAACTATTTGAAAGGCCGCGAATACGCGCCTGCCAACTATGATGCGGCTGTAGAAGATTGGAAAGAGCTCGTAACGGACGAAGGCGCGACATACGATGTTGTTGTTGACTTCGACGTTGATTCTCTGATCCCTCAAGTAACTTGGGGCACTAGCCCGGGCATGGGTACAGACATTACTTCTTCTGTTCCGTTCCCGAAAGATCTGCCAACCGAAAACGAGCGCAAAGCAGCAGAAAAAGCGCTTGAATATATGGACCTGAAACCAGGCACGCCAATGTCCGAAATCGAAATCGACTATGTCTTTATCGGTTCTTGCACAAACGGCCGGATCGAAGACCTTCGTGCCGCTGCGGAAATCGCACGCGGATACAAAGTAAGCGACCGTGTAACGGCAATCGTTGTTCCGGGCTCCGGACGCGTTAAGCTGCAAGCGGAAAAAGAAGGCCTCGACAAAGTATTCGTTGAAGCTGGTTTTGAATGGCGCGAAGCAGGCTGCTCCATGTGCCTTGCGATGAACCCGGACGTATTGCAACCTGGACAACGCTGCGCATCGACTTCCAACCGTAACTTCGAAGGCCGTCAAGGCCGCGGCGGACGTACGCATCTGGTATCGCCTGCAATGGCTGTAGCAGCTGCAATCAACGGCCGCTTCACGGACGTACGCGACTGGAACATCAAATCCGAAGTGTTGAACTAATTGAACGTGTGAGAGAGGGGTATTACCGACATGGAAGCTTTTAAACAACTTACGGGCATCGTTGCCCCGGTCGACCGCGTGAATGTCGACACGGACGCTATCATTCCTAAACAATTCCTGAAACGCATCGAGCGCAGCGGCTTTGGCCAATTCTTGTTCTTCGAATGGCGTTTCCACGAAAACGGCGATGTTAACGCTGATTTCGAACCAAACAAACCGCGCTATCAAGGCGCTTCCGTTCTAATCTCCCGCGCGAACTTTGGTTGCGGCTCGTCCCGCGAGCATGCGCCTTGGGCGATTCTGGACTATGGCTTCAAGGTTGTTATTGCGCCTTCGTATGCCGACATTTTCTACAACAACTGCTTCAAGAACGGCATTCTGCCAATCAAGCTGAGCGAAGAACAAGTCGAAGACCTGTTCCAACGCACGGCGAAATATGACGGCTACAAGCTGTCGGTCGACCTGGAGAACAAAAAGCTGACTGATGAATACGGTCTTGATCTTGCCTTTGATCTTGACGAGCACCGTCGCCAGTTCCTGCTTCTTGGTCTCGACGATATCGGCCTGACTTTGCAGCATGAAGACGAAATTACAGCTTACGAACAACAACGTCCTGCCTATTTGGGATAATAGATAGAAGCAGAAAGGGGGCAGCTCTTCGGAATAAGAAGAGTTGTCCTCTTTTTTCCTCTGCACGCAACTTTTTCTGACAAATTGCGTCTATTATTTCGTCTAGCAAAGTCGAATGATCTCACATTCGATGCAGGCAATTTCAGTCATCGAGGTGGAAAATGAAAAAGAAGTTTGTACCTATTTTGTTGTTTATGGCGGTTCTGTTTTCTTTGTTCTCCGGAGTGGGACAAGCTGCAACAACCCCAGTTGTCCCGAAGCTTTATCTGAACGATCAGTTGCTCAAGCCTTACGATGATCCTCAGATCGTGAACAACTTTACGCTCGTACCGATCAGGGTTGTATCCGAGAATATGGGATATGAGGTCAATTGGTCGGCAGCTGCGCAGACAGTCACCATACATAACGGCCAAAACGAAATTATACTTACAATCAACGACAACATCGCACTCGTTAATAACAACAAGGTGCAAATGGACATGTCTGCCAAACTTCAAAAAGGCAGAACGACCATGATTCCTGTTCGTTTTGTAAGCGAGCAGCTAGGTCTAACGGTGAAATGGGATCAAGCGACCAAATCGGTATTCCTGTACAAGGCGGCCGAGCCGGAGGACCCAACGACAACTCCGGATCCAGATCCAGCGGGAACAGGCTCGATTACATCGATTCAGTATGACAGCAACTTCGGCATTATCGTGAATTATGAAGGCAAAGTGACGGCAAATAAGGCGTTCAAGCTGGATAATCCGAAACGTATCGTCATTGATTTTCCGAATACTACATACTCGGACGTCATGTCGTCTCAATTCATGGGAGCGGAAACACGGGTTGCCGTGACGGATAATCCGTACATCTCCATGTTCCGTTATTCCGTCTTTTCTACGAATCCGGCTACTGCTAGACTAGTGCTAGATATGAATACGGACAAAGATGCCGACACGGTGATTCAGGATAATGGAGCCGGTACGTTAACGATTGGTCTTACCGATCCCGCAACAACTACGCCGCCTGTTGACCCGACAACACCGCCGGTAACTACGGATCCGGGCACTAAAGTGTATAACGTTGTTATCGATGCCGGACACGGCGGTACCGACCCGGGTGCCAAAAGCATCAACGGACGTTGGGAGAAGGAAGTTAATCTCAGCATCTCGCTTAAAGTGAAAGCTTTGCTGGACAAAGAAAAATATATCAAGCCGCTGCTCAGCAGACCGGAAGATAAATTCGTGACGCTGGCAGACCGCGTAACGTTTGCCAAAAACAATAAAGCGGATATTTTCATTTCCATTCACGCAAACAGCAATCCTACTTCAAGCGTTACGGGAACGGAAACTTATTATACCCGAGACAGCAGCATAGCTCTTGCGAACGTGATTCACAAGCATCTAGTGAAGGCAACGGGCCTTAAGGACCGCGGCGTGAAATACGGAAATCTCCATGTAACGAGAGAAACAACGATGCCGGCTATTTTGCTCGAGACCGGATTTTTGTCCAATGCAAGCGACTCTGTTATCTTGTACAGCGACGCTGCGCAAAACAAGATGGCAACGGAAATCGTAGCGGGCATTAAAGAGTACCTGAAACTTTCTTAAATTCTAAGATATTAGAAGGAAACGCTTTTTGCCGTCCCTGGACGGCGAATGTCGTTTCACCTTGGAAAGCGAGGAATTCACACGTGCGCAAACCGGCAATCATCCTACTTGTTTTTATTGTACTTCTAACTGCAGCCGCATGCGGAAACTCGAATAAGCCAGGCGGACAGTCGGATAGCGGTAATGAAGCCGCAAATACGAATACCGCCGACAACGCGAATACTTCTGCTGACGAGCCTTCGCCAAGTCCATCGGAAGAACCGGCTGCGACAAAAGAACCCGATAAAGAAACGGATTCCAAAGTGATCGGAAGCAGCAGCAAACCGGTGAATCCGATTAAAATTTATTACGCGGATACAGAACTTGAGAAGCTGGTCGAACAAGATAGGAACGTAACTTTCGATTCGGATGAAGAGTTGGTCAAGGAAGCGCTTAATGCTCTACAAAAGGACGGACCAGATGGCACCGTATCTTTGTGGAAGCCCATTCCAATTAAATCCGTCAAGCTTGCTGACAACGCGGTAACAATCGATATCGAGTTGCCTGACGAAGCCCGTCTGGGAGCGCCAGGAGAACAAATGCTTCTGGATTCGCTGGGGCAAACCTTGTTCCAGTTCGAGTTCGTGCAATCTTATGATTTGCTGGTGGATGGCCAAGCGCCGGAGAGCCTAATGGGTCACTTCGACCTGGACCATCCAACCGTTCGACCAACCGTTAAATGATAAATTGAGGAGGATTATTCATCTATGCCACAACATTCATCCCGTTCCAAACTGATGGCCGGCGTTCTAGCTTTCTCTTTGCTTGCCGGCGGCACTGCCATTGCTGTTCCCGCGCCGTCCGCGTTTGCAGCAACAACCGCCAATAGTCTGTTTATCGATACGATTCCTGCATGGGCCCAGAAGCATGTTGCGAAGCTGGCTCTTCAAGGCATTATTAATGGTTATAAAACGACAAAGGGCTCAGAATTTCGCCCGTTAAACAGCGTCACGCAAGAAGAAGCTGTAGTAATGGCCCTTCGATTTGCCGGGCTGGAGGATGAGGTTAATCCAAGCGACATCGTTGCTTATCCCGATTCCTTCAAAGTAGGCAATTTCTTTAAGCCTTATATCATGGTGGCGTTTAAGAATGGCTTGCTGGACCAGAACGATGAGTATGCCAACGCGGCTGCTAACACAAAGGTGGCATGGGGCTCAACGCCGGCAACGCGCGAATGGGTAACCAAATTAATGGTGAAAGCCATCGATAAGAAAGACTTGGCGGATGATCTTAGCAAGACGGCATCTACCTTCGCCGACGGAACCCAAATTTCCGCTAAATATTTAGGTTATGTCAATGCTGCCGTATCGTTAGATTTGGTGAAAGGCGTATCGGCAACGAAGTTTGATCCTAAAGCTCCGGTTAACCGTGCAAGTCTAGCGACGTTGTTCAGCCGTGCGGAGAAACAATATGTTGTCCCTTACGATGGTCAAGTGAGCGGAATCGTAACGGCACAAACGGCAACCTCCATCACTTTGTACAAAGAAGGAAAAGAAACGACGTACACGCTTGATTCGAGTTCCCTCTTCTATTCGTCGGACAGTGACAATGCGATTGCCGCGGGCGACATTAAGCTATATTCCGATGTCGTGCTTATTAGCAGCTCGAGCAAAGCGTTGTACGTGGAGGCGCAAGGAACCGAACAGCATGTCAAAACCATCACGGCAAAGCTTGACCGGGTGAATACTACCGATCGTTATTTCTACGCATGGGTGAATGACGAGCCTGTGAAATTCTCGTATGGCAGCGCGGTTTCTGTAAAAGACAGCACGGGCAAAACGCTGCAAATATCAGATCTGAAACGCGATGCGAACCTGACGATTGTTCAGGATACATTCCGCACAACGCCGCAGGTTGTTTCGGTTACGACGGAAGTACAAGCGACATCGAATACGGTTGCCGGACAATTTTATTCCGCTGGCAGCGGGCTCATCAATTATCTTGTAGACGGTACCCTTCAGTCCAAGTTTCTGGCTGATAACGTAGACGTTGTTATTAACGGGATTGAAGAGCCGACGGTGAGCGATCTGTTGAAAGAAATCGACAATATCAAGCTTACTTTGAATGCCGAGCAGGAAGTAACCCGCATTGAAGTTGTCAACCGGAATGTTTCGGTTATCGATTCGGCCACGGTAGTAAATTACAGCAACGATAATAAGCTGCTAACCGTGGTTGACCCTGCCACTTCCAACGCAAACGCTTTGTACCTGACGGATACGACCAAATTTGATTCCGACGGTTCGTCCATCACTTTAAGCCAAGCGAGATCTTATCTGGTTGCCAACCGCAAAGTTAAGATTACGTACTCCGGCAAAAATATTATTTCGCTCAGCTTTATTTACAAGCAGACGGGTACGCTCGTTTCGGTCAATACGACGGACAAGCTGCTGTCCGTTAAGCTTGAATCAGGCGAAAAGGTAAGTATTTCTTATGCATCGCCGCTGCTTCAAATTCCGGGTGTAGCCGTACCTACAATCGGAAGCCTGCAGGCAGGGGACACCGTGACGCTCCTGCTTGATTCGAATCAAGACAAAGCCGCCACGATCCAGGTTCACAAGACGCTTCAATATCAGGTTGTTTCCGCGAACGCATCAACAAAGCTGGTTACCGTCAAAACTGCCGATAACGCGCAACGGGATCTGTCGCTTACCAATGTTCCGATTACCGATGAGAATGGGAGCAGCTTGACGATTAGCGCATTGACTACCGGGACGATCATCAATGTCCCTTACATCGGCAGCAATATCCAGTCCGTGAAGACGATCTCAATGAAGTACGGCACCGTTGCATCCGTGTCGGCAACGAGTCTGTCCGTTACCGAAATGAACGGCACTTCATCCGCCGTATCGCTCTCCAAAGGCGTCAAAGTGATTAAGGGTACCCAAACAACGTATGCTTCTTCCGCAATTGCCGCGGGTGATATTGTTCAAGTCTATAAGGACGAGAATGAGCAAACGATCGTAACCGTAGCGGTGGGAGATAAACGTACGTATTGGAAATATGATGCTCCAAACGCTACATTATGGACGTACAAAAATACTTCCGAAGATAATGGCAACTTCGCGTATATTACTTCCGATACTAAAATCCTGTTCAACAACGCTACCATTCAAGTGAGCGCGCTCAAAGACGGCGATACGATTACGGTCTATGGCTTCAACAATAAAGCGCTCAAAATCGTTAAATCTTAAAGGTTATCCGTCTAAATTCTTATATTTTGTGAAATTACCGTCCAAAAGGGCGGTTTTTTCTTTATTTAAGGCCGAATATGGTTGCTTCTCGTGACAAATTTCGCTACACTTTGAACGATAGTGTTTGGGATTAGGAGAGAGACAATGAATGCGAAGCAGAAGATGCGTCATATATTGGATACGTTAGCGGAGATGTTCCCGGATGCCCATTGTGAATTGCATCACAGCAATCCGTTCGAACTGACCATTGCCGTCCTGCTGTCGGCGCAATGTACGGATGAGACAGTGAACAA
The DNA here is from genome assembly GCF_030161375.1 of Paenibacillus glycanilyticus. Taxonomy (GTDB): domain Bacteria; phylum Bacillota; class Bacilli; order Paenibacillales; family Paenibacillaceae; genus Pristimantibacillus; species Pristimantibacillus glycanilyticus_B. Next base: position 2,458 of record NZ_BSSQ01000014.1, on the reverse strand, counting down.
AGTTACTGTTAATCTGTTTCAGAAATACAAACGGCCGGAAGATTATTTGGCTGTGCCGCTTGAAGAGCTGGAGCAGGATATTCGCCGTATCGGATTATTCCGCAGTAAGGCATCTAATATTCAAAAGCTATGCCGCATCCTAATCGATAAATATGAAGGGGAAGTTCCTTCGAGGCATGAACAGCTGACCGAGTTGCCTGGCGTTGGCCGCAAAACGGCTAATGTAGTCGTCTCCAATGCGTTTGGCGTTCCTGCGATTGCCGTGGATACGCATGTGGAACGGGTATCGAAAAGGCTTGGCGTGGCTAAGCTGGATGATACCGTCCTGGAAGTCGAAAAAAAGCTGATGAAGCTTGTGCCCCGAGAGGAATGGACAATCACCCATCACCGGCTCATTTTTTTCGGCCGCTATCATTGCAAAGCACAAAACCCACAATGTCCGATTTGCCCGCTGCTTGATTTGTGCAAGGAAGGCAAACAGCGTATGAAGTCAGGTGGACAAACGAAAACTAAAATTAAGGCTGCCAAACCGAAAAAAGCCAATGAAGGATGATGAACAATGAAATGCATTTCCGTGTATACAAACAATTTTGAACTGTTCTCCGATATTTTTGAACAAGTTCTCGAAGCACCTCCGCAAGAAAACGAGGATATTCTGGTAGAAGGCATTACCGTAAGCGGCTCCGGCGATGTTCCGGATCAATACATCGAACGTATGCGCGTTAAGCCGGAAGTTGTTGTCATGAAAGAAAAAGAGCGCAACATTATGATTTTGCAGCATGGCAACGTATTTGAAATTTGCCTGCCTGCGGATGAGGAAGCTGTATAAGAGATGATGAAGACGACAGTACAAGGCATAACAGAAGCGCTGTCGCAAGCCTCTGCAACGATGCAGAAGGCCGGCGACAGTCTACACGCAAAGCAAGTACTGGAGCTCCACAGTAAGCTGGCCGAAGGCCGGCTTACTGTTGCATTTTGCGGACATTTTTCGGCAGGCAAATCAACTTTGGTCAACCGATTATGCGGGGCTCAGCTGCTACCGTCCAGCCCGATCCCTACGAGCGCAAACGTCGTAGCCATTCGAGGCGGGGAGACGGCAAAAGCAAGTGTCGTTAGCGTAACAAACGGAGAGCGGGTTAGCGTTGATATTCCGCTTGATCAGCTGGATGCTTATTGCAAAGACGGCGAAAATATTGAATCCGTATCGATTTATTATCCTACCGAACGATTGGGCAATCATACTGTACTTCTTGATACACCAGGTATTGATTCAACGGATGACGCACACCGCATGTCGACCGAATCTGCCCTTCATTTGGCGGATGTCGTCTTTTATGTCATGGATTATAACCACGTCCAATCCGAAATTAACTTTGCGTTTGCGAAGCAATTGAAGGACTGGGGCAAGCCCTTATACTTTATCGTAAATCAGATTGATAAGCACCGTGACCGTGAATTGTCGTTCGATCAGTACCGGAAGAGTGTAGAAGAAGCGTTTCAAGCTTGGCATCTGGAGCCGGCGGGAATCGTTTATTTGTCGTTGCGCCAGCCGGATCATCGGCATTCGGAAATGGAACAATTGGAGCTGCTGTTAACCCAGCTTGCTGCCGAGAAGGTGGAACTTGCGGCTTATAGCGTAGATGCTTCGCTGCGCCATTTGGTAGCTGAGCATGACAAGTGGTGGGATATGCGCGATGAGCCGGAGCGCGAGCGGCTGATAGCGGAAGCAGGCGGCGAAGAAGCCGCGGCCCAGGTCAAGGAAGAGATGGCGAAGCTTGAAGCCGAGAAGCAAAAGCTTGCCGCAGAGCCTGAGCGGCTTCGCGTGGAATTGCGCCGCAGCGTACAGTCGCTTTTGGATAACGCGATTATTACGCCGGCACCGCTGCGCGATAAAGCGCATGTATTCTTGGAAAGCCGGAAACCTGGCTTCAAGACCGGTCTCCTGTTCGCAGGAGCAAAAACGGCAGCGGAACAGGAACGCCGTCTGGAAGTTTTCCGGACCGAGTTCGGTTCACAAGTGAACGCTGCAATCGACTGGCATGTGAAGGATTTGCTGCGGCGTGCAGCAGAGCAGGCAGGTTTCACGGCTGAACGGATAGAGCAGGAGCTGACGTCTAAGCTGACTTGGCAGCCTCAGCCTGAATGGTTTATTGAGAAAGTGAATACCGGGGCAACCTTCGGCAATGAATACACGATGGTGTACAGCCGCGAGCTTGCCGCGGATGTGAAGTTGATCTACCGCAAGCAAGCGTTCGATATCATCGACGTGCTAGCGGAGCATGTTGCCGCTGCGAGCACAGCCGCAGCGAATGAGGCAGCGGCGCAGCTAGCCGCGTTAGGCGAGCAGGCCGGCGCGATCGCGCAGCTGGCCGCGCTGGCGCAGCGCGCTGCCGCGCATGCGGCGCAGTCTTATACACATCTCCGAGCCCCCGCGCCGGACTCCTATCGCGGGTGGGGG
>NZ_BSSQ01000013.1 GCF_030161375.1 Paenibacillus glycanilyticus | reverse complement strand
CTGTATAACCGATTGTTGTGCTAGTACCTACTTGGGCCCCGTTTCGGAAAATGGTATACCCGGTAACTCCAACATTATCGGTGGATGCTCCCCAACTCAGTGTGACAGAATTCGATGTCTTGGACGGTGATTGCAAATTAGCTGGTGCGGTCGGTGATTGTATGTCAGTCATGCTACCTTGTACGGGAACGAGGAAGTCATCCAGGTTGATATGCCCCCAAGCATCTGAACGATCATCAACAACTTTAATGTACATGGAAGTTCCAATATATGCAGTAGCATCCCAATATCTTTTCGTGTAGCTTTCTGTTTCGCCTTTGTTTCCCTGCCAATTCCAGTAGGTTCCGGGACCCGTTGATCTGAACAATTCTTTGCCATCGGAAGCTCGTATAAAGGCTACATATAACTTATCTATATCGGATCCACCACCAACTAGGAAGCTGACTTGCCCATTACCGCCTAATGTAAAGTTTTGCGACTTAAGAACACCAGTTGCAGTTTCTCCGTTCTGATTACCCAATAGATGATACGTACCTTTGTTGTTGAATGGTTGTGTATCCCAGAAGACCGATTGATTCGAAACTGCCGCATCTGAAAATGCAGTGCCACTTTCAATAATCCAACCGTTTAGATTACCCATTTCAAATCCACCATTTATAATATTTACGGTTGATGAAGGAGCGATAACTGTAATTGAGCTAGTAGCTGTCTTCGCACCATCCCGCGTTTTGGCTGTAATGGTAGCAGTTCCTACTCCCTTACCTGTCACTACACCGTTCACAACCGTTACAACGTTAGGATTGCTTGAAGTCCATGTCACATCTTTGTTTGTCGCGTTTGAAGGAGTTACAGTAGCATATAACGTTTTCTTCCCACCTACCGTTACTTCCAGGCTACCAGGTGTCAGTGTTACTCCACTAGCCGGAGTCTGCACATAAGCGGAATTCATTTTCCAGACCTTTAACGACTTTACGACAATGGAGCTTGTATTCGAATCAGCCCATAATTGCAAGCCTTTAGCGTCGTCACGGCTCGAATAAGTCCGTGTGGTGATGGATTTCAAACCATTCAAATAGGACTCAACCATGGATTTGTCCAGATAAATGTGCAGCTTCACATTTTCGGTTCCTAAATCGACGATACCCTTTTGAATGCCTTTGTTCGTACCCGCAACTGTTTTAGTCCGATCTACTCCGTATTCATCCGTGCTGTTTTTATAGTAAAGCAGAGTCTCTTCTTCCCCATTTGGAGATCGGCGTACCTTGATACCCACTTGATCTGCCGATCCTCTTGCTAGTTCCATTTCAATTTCAAGCGTATCGCCAGATACAGCCGAGAGAGCAGTATTCGCTGTTGCAAAAGATGTATCGGTGGTGATATTCACCAGCTGCTGTCCTCGTAAAGACTCTAACTCGCTAATCGGCTTGATCCCAAGTTTACCGTCTGTCCGGAGATTCAATTCCACTGGCAGACCGGCATTATGTGCCCAACCTGCATCTGAATCTTCTTGAGAGGAGCGTTCACCCTGTGCGATGGTGAACATGATATTTCGACCTGTAACTGGATCTACAAATGCGCTAGGACCGGTAAATTTAAAATCACCGAAATCCATTAGTTGTGGTGACTGCTGATCTGGTGTGAACTTAGTTGTACTGCTGTTCCAGGTGCCGATCCAGTAATAAACTTCGACGTCAGCACCCGATCCGACCGGACTAATCGCAAGCAGATGCTTGCCATTGCCTAAGGGTAACAATACTGGTAGTTCCCATACCGTTCCTAATTGAGGATACGTAGCAGAATTTGATTGATACAATGGCCCCCGGTAAGTCCAATTCATCAAGTTAGGATCTGTCGTGGAATAAACAGCTGCTGTCCCTCCTTGACCCTCAATTCCAGTACCTACCAGCATGAACCATGTCGATCCATCTTTGAACACGTATGGGTCCCTAAATTCACCAAACTTGCCTTGACCAGACTGTTGGGTAACAGCAAGCTTAGATTCTTTAATCCATTTTTTTAGGTCATTGTCTCCATCTTGCTTAACGGTACTACGGGCCACACCGACATTTTGATTACTGTTGATATAGGGTTTGGAATCATTCCCTGCCGTAAAGAATAGAGTTGGGTTTCCTGCATCGTCAACTATCGCGCTTCCCGTCCAGTCGCCATCCGGGTCTACCTGGAACAACTCTGGTGAGACGGCCGGCGGAAGATCACGCCAATGTACCATGTCATCGCTTACCCAATGTCCCCAATGCATATTGTGCCAATAGGGACCCTGCTGATTGTTTTGGTAAAAGAGATGATATTGCCCGTTGTAATAAAGCGGGGCATGAGGCTCGTTCATCCAATGGGCTGGAGCAATAGCATGGTAAGTAGGACGGTATTTATCCCCTTCCAACGTGCTGCGATCAAACGATAAATTAGGAGTAGGGATGTTGCCACCAAGCTGCGTTAAATAATTCTGATACGTACTTTGCACCTCTGCATCACTGACAGAGCCGCTGCTAATCTTCACTTCGTCAATTAGTCCGTTAAACATATTCAAAGGAAACACACCTAGTTGTGTGCTCTGGTTACTCTTCCCAATCAGTAAGTTATTCGTTGAAGGGGTAATTGTGGAGTTAACAGGAATCGCTCGCGAAGCGACTTGCTGTCCATTCAAGTACAACTTCATCGTCCCTTGTGTTCCGTCCACAGTCGCAACTAGATGTGACCATTCGTATTTAGGAAGAGGCTCGTATGCCCACACCTCATACCAATTTCCATTGGAGCCAATTTGAAACGACCAGGTGCCTCCGCGAAATACACCTAACGAAAATCCTTGTTTAGCGGATTTATCCTGCTGATTCACAATTGCAGAAAGAACGCCACTATCTCCCCATTCATAGGCTCGAGGAGCGACCCAGGTCTCAATGGTCATAGCCGTAGATGGCGTAGCAATCGGCGCGTGTGTAACCCATGTTGAGTAGCCATCAAATAATAATGCACTATTGGTGATACCATCCGCTCTCCATTCCGGGGTACTAGAGGGTTTATATATAGCATTATTAAAAACATAATGTACGGAATCGTTCGTATTTCCCACCGTTTCCTTCGTTGCTGTTCCGCTTCCTTCATCAAACCTCCATTCTGCAATTTTAGTGGTAGCCGCTTGGGTATGGTTATACACCGGACATAAAATGAGAACTAAAGGTACAGTGAGCATGATTTTCATCCATTTTTTACGATTGAACACTTCGTTTCCTCCTTATTCATCGTTAAAACTTGTAATCGTTTACTCAAATCCATACAAGATTCCCTTTCTCCCAGACTACCAATGCAAACTAGTGTCTATATCAATCACCTCCTTTCAGACATTTAATAACCTCGATGTTACGTTATATTAGGTTCTCTATAGCACATAATAACTAATTAAACATATTGAAAAAGTAGGTTTTTTGCTCTCGAGCTAGTATAAATCGATCTTCTCTGTATGGCGTAGCGGAGCTTTATAATTGATAAATCCCATTCTCAATTCGTTCAATGCAATATTCGGCAAATTTGTAGTAATCAAACTCTTTATGTTTGTCTTCTTTCGTAAGACCACTGTAAAACAATCCCCACGCAACCTCCCTGACCATGGAAACGTATTTCATACTCTGAAAAATGCGGAAGGTATCTTCTTCGAAATGCCCGAAATACAGCTTCAACCACTCACGCTCTTCTGCTTCACTGAACTGGTTTGTAAACGGAATGAGTGTCAATTCAAAAAATATATCTCCAATTCCCGACAACTCCCAATCTATGATCTGTAGCTTGTCACCTGTATAAATCATATTGCAGAGGAAAGAGTCATTGTGACAGAATTTGTTGTTATATTCTTTATCATTGCTCCGTTGATATGCGATCTTTTCTACCCGGTCCAATATTCTGTTTACACCATCTGGGCGCTTAACTTGAAACGAATCTGCACCCTTCAAATAGCCATGAATCAAGTCATATGGTGTGCATTTTCTGTCCTGACCCTCCATTTCATGTATGAGTTTGAGGCGGTGCATAATCATTGACTTAATATTCTCGTCTGCCAGGTCCTCTTTCTCTAACATTCGCCCTTCGATAAACTCTGTAATCACAAATTGCTCAGGAAAATCACTAGCAATTACTTTAGGAGAAAATCCATCACAATGTGCCTTCTTCATTACTTCTATTTCAGAATGACGGGTCAGATTTAAATATTCATTTTGTTTGCTGTTGATCCGGAGGACATAGGCTTTCTGTTTGGTTAATATCTTAAAAGTTTTATTACATAAGCCACCGTCAAGATTTTCAAAAGACAAAAACTCACTTGCTAATTCTGGTATATTACGTATAATATCCTCAACTTCCATCTTCAAGGTAAATCATCCCACCTCGAATCATATTTTCATTACTTTCTTAGATGGCAAACTGCATCTGCAGCTTGCCATCCAGCTTTCTTAGCTTTGAAAGTAATGATTTTCGATGCCTTACATGTAACTGCCTTACTGGACTGTCAAGTTAGCAATAACCTGTGCACTCTCCGCCCTGGTAACTACATCTTTCGGCACGAATAGATTGTTGCCACGTCCTTTTATAAGTTCCAATGCTTGCGCCTTTCTTACTGCCTCCTGTGCCCAACTGCTAACTGTTCCTTCGTCAGCAAAGTCTTTTAGATTGACAAGCTCTACCTTCGTACCTTTAAGGTACTCATAAGCACGTATGAGCATAACGGCCATTTCTTCCCGAGTAATGGTTGCATCCGGTGCAAATACAGTCTCAGAAAGACCGTTCACTATCCCCGCCTCTGTAGCTGCCGCCACCTCACTGTTATACCAACTTTTTTGCGCCACGTCTTTGAAGGTCGTCACTCCTTGTGCTTTAAGACCAAGTGCGCGCACGATCAAGGTTGTGAATTCCGCTCGCGTCACAGACTTGTTCGGTGCAAAGTGAGTTTGATTAACACCTTCAATAATGTGCTTGGCAGCCATTTTCTTAATAACTCCAGCCGCCCAAAATGAATCGCTCACATCTGTGAAAGACTTATCATAGCTAAGAACTGCATATGTGCTGAAGTGACTAATTTGCGCAAACAGTTTGTTATCGACCAACTCTCCGCCAACATACTCCAAGGAACCATCACTCGCAATATAATAAATGCCGTTCAATTCTTTCATAGATTGATCTAATACATGGAGTCCAATCGAAATGCTCTCGTCAAATTGAGATAATTTTTTCTCTATTCCAGTATTGTCTATGATCGATAGCGAAAATTCGAAAATCCCACCAGCGATAGTCAGATCCACATTTGCTTTGGCTTCCGCTTTCTTCAACAGCTCTTTGTGATCTGCTACAGATATAGGATCCATTTTTAAGGAAATTACCGCATCCTTAAGTTGATCCACCGAGAGGAGATTCTGCAGTTTAAGTATTAAACTACCCGGAATATGGACAGTCACATTATCATTTGACAGCTCAATTACATTCTTTTTGTCTACGGCTGCGTTTGCAGGGAGAAGCACTTGCTTCATATCATTGTCGATCTTGACCAAGATTTTACCATCAAGATTGGCCTCCGGGAGCGTTATAACAATCGGTTTCGGATTGCTCGCTGTCTCTCCAGCGCCTGGATTGCTAGTAGCATTCAACGCCACTGGAACACTCAGATTGTCAAAGTTGATATGTCCAAAGCCACCTGTCCCTTGGTCAACGACCTGAATATATAGGCGCTCTCCTTTATATGCAGATGCGTCCCAAGTTACACGACTATAGGCTTCGTTGTTATTTCCTGTTGCTTTCATCAGAATCTGATTATCGGATGCTCGAACAAGTGCAACATAAAGCTTGTCGATATCCATTCCGCCGCCAACTAGGAAGCTGATTTTACCATCTCCTCCTAATTTAAACGCTTGAGATTTCAGTGATCCTGTTGCAGAATCCCCAAGTTCCGGCGTAAATCCCCACAAATGATATCGATCAGGGTCTTTTGCAACCCAAGCCTGATTAAATGGTCCGCCCCATCCCCAATCGTTAACCTTTACAACTTCCTGATTCGAAAATGATTTGCCCTCTACCGTCCAACCAGACAAGTCACCTTTTTCAAAATCGGCATTTGGCAGCTCGCCAACTGGCGCGGTTTGAGTTTGAGGAGTCGGCCAACTAGCTAGCACCGAGCTACCATAAGCGGAGTCCATTTCCCAAACCTGTAATTTCTGAATGGAAACTGCCCCACCTTCGCTCCATAATTCAAGGCCGAGCGCATCACCACGTGTTGGATAAATTCGGGACGTTATACTATTCTTACCGTTGGCATAGGCCTCAAGCATCGAACGATCAAGATATACATGCAGTTTCAATAGATCCCCATCGAGCTCCATGTTTCCAGATTGTATGCCTTTCTGTACATCAGGATCCAGAGAAGATTTCCATCTATCCAAGCTTAGAAGTTGTTTTTCTGAATCGTAGAAGAGCTTGGTCTCCTCACTGCCATCAGCGGTCTTCCGAAGTGACAGACCTAGCTTTTTCGCGTTGTTAATCTTAGCTTCCAGTACAACCTCTAACGTATCACCCTGCACTTTATTCAGCTTAGCATTAGCCGCTCCAACAGTAGTCTGAGTAAGATCTACCAACTTTTGACCTCGTAGCGATTGCAATTCGGGAATTGGCTCTACACCAAGCGTATCGTCGTTGCGTAAGGATAACACAAGTGGCAATCCTCCGTTATGTGCCCAACCTGCATCATAATGCTGCTGTTCTGTACGACGGTCTTGCGTGATGCTGAATAATATCGAACGTCCTTGTCCATCCACCATCCCGCTAGGCCCTGTAAAGTGTTCACCAAAATCAAATAAGCGAGGGTCCTCGTGATCGGGGATGAATTTGTTATTCTCTTTATCCCAAGTACCAATCCAATGAAAGACGTACTTCACATTATCTGCGTCGTAGTGGTCGAACCACGGATTTATGAAGAAGGCATATTTCATTGTTCCTTTGCTATCTTTGCCCAGTGGAAGCAATACAGGAAGCTCCCATACTTGCCCAGTTTGATGGTATTTCTCATAATCACCTACAAAGAACGGATGTTGATAAGTCCAGTGAATCATATCATCCGATGTATACAGTAATGCAGTACCACCTACGTTTTTGATTCCTGAGCCAACCAATTGGTACCAGGTATCGCCGTCCTTCCATACGTATGGGTCACGGAAATTACCGTACCATACTTCGCCTTCCTCCGCTTGCAAATTAGACGCTTGGGTAGTTACTGGTGATCCGTTATAAACCCAATTCTTCAGGTTGACATCACCGTCATCCTTAAAGGTGCTTCTCGCAAGTCCTGTTGCCTGATTTGGGGTAGCTTTATCATCCCCAGCAGTAAAGAATAACGCGGGATTACCATTGTCGTCGACAACAGCACTGCCAGACCAAACCCCGTCAGGTGTCTCTGAGTTAGCATCCGGAGCAAGGGCAACCGGCATGTCTTTCCAGTGCACCATATCGTCACTCACTGCATGTCCCCAATGAATTTGATGCCAATAAGGACCTTGAGGATCAAATTGATAGAAGATATGATACTTTCCATCAAAGTATAGTGGAGCGTGTGGTTCGTTCATCCAATGCCCTGGCGCAATCAGGTGATACTGTGGCCGGTAACGGTCCCCATCGTAATCCGTGCGATCAAAATCCAAAGAAGGCTTTGGAAGAATACCTCCTTCATAACGGGATGACACGGTTTGATAGTCACTTTGGATTTCTCCTTGAGAGAGGGAACGATTATACACTTTCACTTCGTCAATCATGCCGTTAAACATATTGGCAGTGAAAACCCCGTTAATCAAAACGCCTGAGTTATTTTTACCGATCATAAAATCTTTGTATGCTGGAGAAATAGGCAACTTCTTCTCAGAGGTTGCTGTACCCACCACTTCACCATTCAAGTACAGCTTTAACTTCCCATCAGTTCTACTGTAGGTAGCAGCGACATGAGACCACTCGGATTTTTTAAGAGGTTTATCATCAGTTGCCCATACCTCCACCCATTTCCCATTAATACCCACCTGGAATGACCACTCTCCATGACGGCCCATTCCTAAGATGTAACCGGTGCGGTTATCACTGTCATATTGATTTACAATGGCAGAAAGTTTTCCTTGGTCACCCCACTCATAAGACCTTGGTGCAACCCAAGATTCTATGGTGATTTCATCCGCAGGTTTAGCGATTTCATTTACAGGTCTGTTGACCCAAGTAGAATATCCATCGAAAAGCAATCCCTTACCGACTATGCTGTCTCTCCATAAAGGTTCGCTGTTCGGTTTATATTTGGCATCATTAAATACATAATTAACCGCATCCTTCTGATTACGAACCGTATCACTAGCGGTTGTACCTTTTCCTTCATTAAAGGACCAGTAGCCGATTAATCCTGATCCTTTCACCTGAAAATCATCAACATTGATATGTCCAGTAGGGTCTTGATCCACAACTTGAATATATAACTCCTGGCCAAGATACGGCGTTGCATCCCAATTAATTTGGGTGTACGCTTCCGACTGATTTCCTGTCGCTTTCATCAGTACAGAATTATCTGAAGCACGTACTAGAGCCACGTAAAGTTGGTTTTTATTGGCTCCGCCGCCTAAAAGAAAATGGATAAAACCATTTCCGCTCAACCTGAAGGGATTGGATGTTAAGGTACCGGTCTGCTCGTCGGCTCTGCCATAACCGGATACATGATAGGTACCTTCTTGACCGAATGGCTTTAAATCGTCACTATAAGTAGCCTCATTTGTCACTGCACCATTAAAGGCATCTCCTTTCACCATCCAGCCACTTAAGTCACCAGTCTCGAAGCCTGGATTTTCAATGAAATCTGGTGTGGATGAGTTTAAGTTTGTTGCTAATACGCCTTCTGTCGGAACAGATTCATGGTAGGTAAAGAAAGCATCAGCAAAAATCATACCCCAATCCGAAGTGGCATTATCAACAATTTCAAGATACAGATTCTCATCAAGGTGCTTAGACAAATCTGCTTTGTATTGAACCATATTGGCAAGCCGCATACCTTGCTCAATATCCGGGAAATTGACATCCTGAAATTCCGTATTTCCGTACCTAGCGATCAACTCATCTGTATCCGCATTGTATACGTCAACGTGTACAAGATCAGTGTTTTTACCTCCTCCAAGCTTAAACGTCATCCAGCCTGAGCCGCCCAAAGTGAATGTAGATGAACGCAGGACTCCTGTTTTCTGCTCATCATACATCCAACCGTCAAGATGGTAGTTGCCTTCTTGATTAAATGGGATGTTTTCGGCCCACCATGTCGCATCACTCGAGACACTGCTCGGTCCAAATGCGTCGCCAGAAACAACCGTCCAACCTAATAAGCTACCCGACTCGAAGCCAGGATTGCGTAACTCATATCGAACAGGCGTATACAGATTTTTGGCCAAAACACCATCAGTCAGTGTACTCGTAAGGTAGGTCTTAAAATCGTCGGCAAAAATCACACCCCAGTCAGCTGTTGCTTCATCAACGATCTCAAAATATAGATTCTCACCTAGGTACGATCGCAAATCGGCTTTATACTGCACCATATTAGCCAGTCGAAGGCCCTTGTCAACATTAGGGAAATTAATATCAGCAAATTCGGTGTTTCCATAACGTGCTACAAGCTCACTGGTATTAGCATCATATACATCGATATGTACCAAATCAGTATCCTTACCCCCGCCTAATTTAAAGGAAATCCATCCGCTTCCACTTAATTTAAATGTAGTAGATCGCAGTTTCCCCGTCTTATCCTCCGAATACTTCCAACCATTCAGATGATATTGACCTTCCTGGTTATAGGGGATCTGCTCATCCCAGTAGGTCGTTTCATTAGATACACTGTCTGGACCGAAAGCTTCTCCCTCAACAACGGTCCACCCGCTCATATCCCCAGTTTCGAATCCAGGGTTTTCAATTTCCTTCACACTCGAGTCGTACAAATTATCGGCTCTAACGCCCTCATTTGGTTTTGTTTCATAGTAAGTATTGAAAGAATCAGCAAACAGTAGTCCCCAATCGGTAGTTCCGTTATCCACGATATCGATATACAAATTTTGACCAATATAAGAGCTTAAATCTGCTTTATACTCAACCAGGTTAGCTAAACGCAAGCCAAGGTCTACATTTGGAAAGTTGTCGGCATTCCATTCCGTATTTCCGTAACGAGCAATCACTTCACCTGTGTCTGCATTATGGATTTCAATATACTCCTGGTCTGTATGTCTGCCTCCGCCAAGCATAAACGTAATCCATCCAGAACCATCCAAGGTGAAGGTTGAAGATCTTACCCTTCCCGTTGCTGCTTCTTCAGCCTTCCATCCATTTAAGTGGTATATTCCTTCTTGTTGATATGGAATGTTTTCAGCCCAGTACATTGTTTCATTAGATACACTGCCTGACCCGAATGCGGTTCCCTCGATAATAGTCCAGCCCGTCATATCTCCGGTTTCAAAACCGGGATTCTCAATGGTATTTGCATAAACCGAAGAAGTCGATACCGTATCGCTAGTATCCGCAGGTGTGATTTCTTCAGCATAGACGTTGCCAACACCGCTACCAAGACTTGTCGATAAAATTAAGGAAGATATTAAGAAGTGGAAAAGCTTTGAACGAGTTTTCCTTTTTAACACGAGTCTACCCCCATTTTCCCTCATAATAGCGCTTACATTTTGACGGATTAAATTCTCCCCATCTATACGGACTCTTGTCAATGTATAGTTGGAGAGAACTAACTACTGCTTATTTCATTAATGCTTTCTTTGCTAAAGCTAATGCACCACACAAACCTGCACTACCTCCAAGAGAAGGCGGAACAATATAGGTTTCTAAATCGGAAGCAAAAACAGGATGATCTACATAACCGTTTAAACGCTTTTTCACTTGTTCTCTTATCAGCGGGAACAAATGCTTTTGGTTCATAATGCCGCCACCTAAGATGATTATCTCTGGCGAAAGAACGAGAATGTAGTTTGCTAATGCTTGACCAATGTAGAAGCTCTCCAACTCCCAGGCAGTATGAGAATCTCCCAATAGCATGGCTTTAGTATTCCATCTCTTCTCTACCGCTGGTCCAGAAGCCATTCCTTCTAGACAATCGCCATGATAGGGACAGTTTCCAGCATAACTGTCCATCGGATGACGATTCACGACGATATGCCCCATCTCTGGGTGCATCAATCCGTGCACCAGATTCCCTTCAACGATCGCGCCCACACCAATCCCCGTTCCAACCGTCATATATAAACAGTTACGAAGTCCAGCTGCCGCCCCCCATACAGATTCGCCTAAGGCAGCCGCATTCACATCGGTATCGAATCCAACTGGAATATCCATTCTTTGCTTAATATGATCCAGAATTCGATATCCGCTCCAGTATGGTTTTGGTGTACTCGTGACCGAACCAAAAGCAGGACTTAAAGGGTTTATATCGATAGGCCCGAAAGTACCCACTCCTATTGCCACGATGCCTTTGTTAGAAAAGAAGGACATGGCCTGATCCATAGTCACTTCAGGTGTTGTGGTTGGAATGGATATTCGTTCTATGATTTCACCATCAATAGTACCTATTCCACAAACAAATTTAGTTCCTCCGCCTTCAATAGCCCCCAGTAACATATCATTTCACCTCCTAACCAAATACCGGCTCATACGAATAGATCGATTGGAGCGGATGAAAGTCCAGTCGATGAATGGTTGCTTCACCGCCGCAGGTATACAGCTCCAACCCTACACTTGAAGGATCCGGGAATATCTGATCAGTAATGACCAGCTCTCCATCATTAGCAAAAATCTCAACGGAAGAATGATCGATGAATAAGTGAAGACGAATACGACCTTCAATAGGTTCGAGCTGAACATCATGCCTGCATGCAAATTGATTATGAAATCCACTTTCACCTGATTCGCAACGATTAACAAATAATCTTTTCTCAGCTCCACGATAACCGACTACTGTCTTTTCGGTATCCGATGACCGAAGATTAAATCCGACTTCCTCTACATGATCTACTTCAATTTCACAAATCAGCTCGTATCTTTCGCCATTGAGTCCTGCCAGCAAATTACCTCCAGGACGAATGTTAATATCTTCCCAATGTAGACTCTTACCCTGTTCTCTCAATAACTGGAGTGCCGGAATAGGTAACTGCACAATTTGAATACCGGAAGGTGTGTGGCGCAGCCGTAACTCTCTCGGAAGCGTCATGGCACTTCGCCATTCCTGTGTCGGCGTCAAATTGGCATATTTCCAATTGCTCATCCATCCAATAAACAGCTTCGCTCGATCTGGTCGTTGAACATCTGACCATGTGACACCGGCATAATTATCACGGCCGTGATCAAGCCATAGGATACTGTCGGAATTGTTTTCATTTTTAAAGCTTGTACCATCGAACTCCCCAATGAAATACTGGGTTCTGGAGCCCTCGGTATAATCAGGATGATCTCCGATGCTGAGAATAAGCACCCACTTGCTCTCACCTTCTGTACCCTCAATTGGCAACTCGATCAGATCTGGGCATTCCCAGACACCTTCATGAGAACCTTCCTGCATACCAAATTCACTTGCAAACGTCCAAGTCTTTAAGTCATAAGAAGCATAAAATTGAACACGATCTCCGGCAGCCAGAACCATTACCCAATGCTGCTTCTGCTCATACCAAAATACTTTTGGATCGCGGAAGTCAGTATACTCCTCGTTCACTAATACAGGGTTGTTCTCGTACATCGTCCAGCTTCTTCCTTTATCCGAACTGTACGCCAAACTTTGCCTCTGTCTTGGACGATCAGAGTCCGGATACTGGTCTGCTTGAGTGAAAAGGGCAACGAGACCCGGTTGGCCACCGAAGAGACCGCTGCTGTCTTTCCAATCTACAACAATGCTTCCGGAGAAGATAAAACCGTTATGATCTGGCTTCATTGCGATCGGCATGTGCTCCCAATGTACAAGATTCGAACTGATTGCGTGTCCCCAGTGCATCGGTCCCCAGGTGGTCCCATTCGGATGATATTGATAAAAGAGATGATACTCACCTTCAAAGAAAACCATCCCATTGGGGTCATTCATCCAATTTGCCTCTGGTGTAAAGTGAAATTGCGGTCGGTATCTTTGATCCATGATTTGAGTTGTCAATTCGTGTTCATCCTTCCATTAGAAAGCAAAAGCCTTATCTTGCAGGAACAACAAACCGGAACAACAGCGCATTGCTCCGGTTTGTTCTGTGCGTTATTTGCAGGTTTTTATCCGGCTTGCTTTAAGTATTGTTTTTCTTGAAATCGTCATAGCCCTTTTGATAAATTTGGAGCAGTTCTTGCAATCCGATTTGATCAAGTTTCTTCAAGTAACCATCCCATTCTTTATCAACGCCGCCATCCATGAGCCATTTTGCTTTCATTTGCTTTGTATACTCTTTGAGTTGTGTCTCAATTTGGTTGATCTTGTCCAGATCTTCTGCGGAGAAGAATACGAAAGGATAATTTTCTTTCACTTGATACGGGAAGTAATACTGTTTCAGTTCGTCCAGCCGTTGCTTAGCACGCGGCTCCATATCGACGAGTGTACCAAATTCATCGTTCGTAATTACAGTCGGTCCGCCTGGTGCCACTTTAATGCGGTATTCACCAGCTGTCGTGCCAGCTGGAACCGGCAGGTTTACTAGTTTACCGTTCTCTTCCTTGTATACTTCTCCAATCGGTCCCCAATGTGCTTGAATAGCCGTTTTTGGATCATACAACTGATCAGCCCAACGCGCAGTAATTTCCGGTTGCTTGTTCGCTTTTGTAATAACGAAAGAATCGCGGGAATACTCCGAATAGTTCGTTTTGCCGATGACGACTTCGCCTTCGTTGTTTTTGAGAGGTGGCATCAAAACGTAATCTTTCATTCGATCTTCACCAACAACTTCTGGACCTTCCCACCATATGAAAGAACCAAGCGTCTCGTCAGCGGTTTTACCTTTGGCTTTCAACTTCTCGGCATCCATACTAGCGATCTCCGGATCGATCAATCCTTCTTCATACCATTCATGGTAGTACGCAATAGCTTCCTTATATTCTGGAAGTGCCAGCGAATATTGAACCTTCCCGTCTTTTACAATACGGTGATCTTCCGTCGTCACGTCTGGCGCTCCAAACATGCCCAGCAGGTCTCCTTCATTCCCGCACCAGCCTTGGAACCACCAAGAGAGAGGGATTACTGTTCCCTTTCCGTTTACATTGTTGTCTTTGAACGCCTTTAAAGCATCATGATACTCTTGCAGCGTAGTTGGTACCGGGAGACCTAACTGATCCAACCATTTCTTATTAATAAACATCTGATTAGGCATGCCGATCAGGTTCATTTCTTCAGCATATGGCAAGGAGTAAATATGCCCGTCAGGTGCCGTTACCACAGCTTTCAAATCAGGGCGAGTCTCGAACAACTTCTTCAAGTTAGGCATGTACTTCTCAATCAAATTTTCCAGAGGAATTATGGTTCCTTCGCTGCCATATTTAATTAAGTCGTAGTCAGAGAACTGTGCATTATAGAATGCATCTGGAAGATCATCCGTAGCGAGGAGCAGATTCTTCTTTTCTTGGTAGCCGTCGCTCGCAATATTATTCCAATCAATATGAACATTGGATTGCGTCTCAAGGTTTTTGAAAAACGTCATGTCTCCGAAGCTTGGGGCTAACGGATTTTTAGGAGATACAAATTTGAGTGAAACTTTATCCTGCACAATTGGATACCCTGTCAAGTTAATATCACTCACTGTGGTTGCATTGCCATTTTTGGACGAAGATGATTCCGGATCATTTGAAGACTTGCCACATGCTGTAAATACCAGGCTTGCAGAAACTAACAGAAATAAGGTTGAAGCATACCTTCTTTTCATTTCAATTCCTCCCGTTTTTTCTTTTTTAAAACAACCGCCCTTAGAATTCGCTCGCCAAAGTTATTCTTACATTGACCACCTCCTTTAGCGTGATGATCTTCATTAATGTCGGCTTTACTTTAACTATCCTTTCACGCTACCGATCATAACGCCTTTGACAAAATAACGCTGGATAAAAGGATATACGACTAGCAACGGCAGTGACGCAATAACGATAACGCCATACTTTAGCAAGCTAGCTACACGCTGCTGTACTTCAGCCGATTCAACATCAGTAACAAATTGGCTTGCCAGTTCATTTTGAATGACAAGTATGTTGCGTAGTACCAGTTGCAGCGGATACTTTTTCTCGTCTCCCAAATAAATAAGTGCATCAAAGAACGAATTCCAGTAACCGACGGCGTAAAACAACGCCAACACAGCAATAATAGCCTTAGAAAGCGGAAGTACGATTCTGGCAAAAAAGGTAAAATCCGAACACCCATCAATCTTAGCTTGCTCTAGAAGTTCATTCGGAATCGTATCTTGGAAAAAAGACCGTGCAATGATGACATTAAAGAGGGAAACTGCCTTAGGTAAAATTAGTGCCCACATCGTATTGACCAAGTGCAATTTTTTTACAACCAGATAAGTGGGAATAAGCCCACCAGAGAAGAACATCGTGATAAGTAGGTAAACCATAATTGTATTACGCCCATATAAATCTCTACGCGATAAAGCATATCCTGCAAGGACTGTGAACGTAACATTAATAATGGTTCCTACGCTCGTATACAAAAGGGTATTCTCATACCCTCTCCAGATGCTATCCTCTTTAAAAATGCGCAAGTAGCCTTCCATCGTAATGCCTTTTGGCCAAATCCACATCTCACCATTTAGGACCGTTGTGGGATTACTTATGGAAGCGATAAAGACGAAATACAAGGGGTACAACACAATTAACGCGATTACCGATAGAACGAAATAGTTCAAGATGTCAAATAGTAGATCGTTTCGAGACCTTAATGATTTTGTCTGACCGACGGACACGGTTCGTCCCTCCCTAGAATAAGCTTGTATTGGACATTTTTTTGGCTGCTTTGTTAACGGCTAAGAGTAGTACAAGATTAATAACTGAGTTAAATAAACCTACAGCAGCAGAGAAGCTATACTGAGATTGCTTCAGACCCACCTTGTAAACATAGGTCGATATGATTTCAGAGCTCGGTAAATTGGTCGGTGTCTGCAATAGATACGCCTTTTCGAAACCAACACCCATTACATTTCCTACTGCGAGAATTAACAGAATAATTGCCGTAGGCATTATTGAAGGTAAATCGACATTCAAGATGCGCTGCCACTTAGTCGCACCATCCACAATAGCCGCTTCATGAATTTCCGGATTCACCCCTGCCAGTGCCGCTAGATAAACAATGGCACTGAAGCCTGTCCCTTGCCAGACATCTGATAAAATGTAGATGGCTTTAAAATACTCTGGTTGAGTCATAAACAAAATCGGCTGATTACCAGTCAAATGCACGATCGCCTGATTGATAATCCCCGTCTGTGAGAGAAATACCAGAATCATGCCAGACAAGACGACAGTCGAAATAAAGAACGGAGCATAAACTGTTGTCTGAACGAACTTTTTAAACCGCAAATTCGTAACTTGATTCAACATCAATGCAAGAATTATGGGCAGCGGAAAGGTCACAATCAGACCAAGCACACTTAGTCCGAGGGTATTGGCAATCAACTCTTTAAAGTTATAGGAAGTGAAGAATCGCTCAAAATGCTCGAACCCTACCCATTGACTTCCTAAGATTCCCTTCGTAACGGAGAAGTTTTTAAAAGCGATAATGACCCCATACATTGGCCAATAAGCGAAAATAGCAAAGTACAAAAGAGTGGGCAGCAAAAAAAGGTAAAGCTGATAATTATTCAGAATTGATTTTAAACGGCTAGAATTCAATTGGGTTTGCCTCACTTTCGAATAATTTGAAACGTTTCCATTTTAGTCTTAGATTATCCCCCTTTTCAACAATAGGAAACGGTTACATATTTTATATTTGAAACGTTTCCAAATTGTAAATCAATTACACCTTGATGATTTACTTTTTTGAAACGTTTCCAAATTGGTGAGAAAAAAATCAGGCCTAACGTATAAAGTTCTACGTCGTCTCTCCAGGCCTGAAGTGTACGGGAATCCGAATCGTATCCTGCGAAATCGCATTTCCAGAGATTTGGGTTAAAAGTAGTTTCACCGAAGTACGTGCCATCTCCTCTACCGGTTGACGAATTGTTGAAAGTATTGGATGAAATAGCGTACTATCTTGAATGCCATCAAAACCAATTACCTTTACGTCTTGAGGAACTCGTATTCCGTGTTTTTGTGCTTGATCAATATATTTGGCAGCAAAAAGATCTGTAATGGCGAATACGCCATCAACCTCGCGGTGCTCCCTAACCTTAAAGAAATTTCCAAAGTATTTCAAATCGTCTAATACGGGATCAGGCTCTTCATAAATAATATAGTCTAGACCCAGTGTCTCTGCCTCGTCAATAAATCCTTTTTTCCGAAGCATTGTTTCACTGAACACGGATGTTATGGCTCCCAGGAATGCAGGCTTACG
The DNA here is from genome assembly GCF_030161375.1 of Paenibacillus glycanilyticus. GTDB lineage: Bacteria > Bacillota > Bacilli > Paenibacillales > Paenibacillaceae > Pristimantibacillus > Pristimantibacillus glycanilyticus_B. The sequence continues at coordinate 342,046 of NZ_BSSQ01000013.1, read as the reverse complement.
AACACCAGCTTTGTACAGCTCCCGCATTGCAATCCGTCCTCCGGTATAATTGTCCGACGTTACGCACGGAACTGATTTTGAAAAATGACGGTCAATACTAACAATCGGAATCTCTGTATCCAGACTGCTCTCAATATCGTTATAAGTAATACCCAGAATTCCTGCAACCTTATTTTGACTCAACATATCGAAGTAATACAATTCTTTCGCAGGCTTGCCACCGCTGTTACACAGAATTAATTTGTAGCCTTCGCGATCCAGTTCATCTTCAATATAGTAAGCAAGTTCGGAGAAAAATGGATTCCATATGCTCGGAAGCAATAGTGCGATTAAATTTGATTTCTGCATTTTAAAGTTTCTGGCGATTTCATTGGGCACATAATTTAACTGCTTTATTGCTGCTAGGACCTTTTCCCTAGTCTTTGGCTTGACCGATACCTGGTTGTTGATGACCCGCGATACGGTACCAACCCCAACGCCAGCTAATTCGGCCACATCTTTCAAATTTGACAATCTGATACCTCCTGATGCATACTGCATCTTTACCTGATAACAATATAGTATCACCATTTTGGAAACGTTTCAATAATTATTTTTAGAGCAACATTATAGAAGTTTAAGTCGTCTCCCGCTCGATAAGGGTAACTGGTATAGTATGAAGCATCGGAACAACTTCACCTTTGATCTGCTTGATAATTGATTCAATAATATACTCACTCATCTCCTTAATTGGCTGCCTTACCGAACTAAGTCGTGGAGATAGTAATGATGGAATCATAACATCATCATACCCGATTAATTTAATATCTTCCGGAATTTTTTTATCTAAGCGGTTACAAATTCGAATGATCTCTGCAGCTAGCAAATCCTCGGTCAGTACACCATCTATTTCAGGATGCTCATTAAAGATCCGTAGTAGTTCATTCCCATGACACTGATTAATGTTAATGTCCGGATCTAACTCCATATAAACTGGTCTTATCGCTGTACCTTTCAGCACATCCTCAAACCCCTGTCCTATCCCAGCAGTTAATAGTGATTGGTGGTGAGGTCCACCACCCGCCTGAAATATCAGAGCAGGCTTCAAGCATCCTTTATCGAGTAACAATTGTGCAGCAAGTTTTCCTCCTGTGATATAGTCAGATGTTACGGTTGGGATATTTGCTAAGGTCCGTTCAAATGAAACAATGGGTAAATTCAAATTAAGATAGTGCTCGACATCCAAAACTGAACTACCCACAAGGATGCCGTCTACTTGATTCTTCTTTAACATATCGATGTAATCGTGTTCTTTTTGTATATTTTTCATAGAATTACATAGCACTAATTTATACCCTTTTAAATTTGCAAAGTACTCTAAATGATAAGTTAGCTCACTGAAAAATGGATTAGTAACTGTGGGGATAATAAGCCCGATCATATTTGATTTTTTTCTATACAAAGAACGTGCCATTTCATTTGGCTGATAATTTAATTCTTTCATAGCGAGAAATACCTTGTTTCGTGTTGATTCACTTATATAGCCCCGGTTATTCAGAACACGAGAAACAGTGGTAATGGATACCCCTGCATTTTCAGCTACATCATTAATTTTCGGCATAATTTGACCACCTTAGCTTATATAGGACAATAGTAATCTTAAACCCACATCCAAGACTAAATATTAATCCAGCTCTTTTGATTTAGCTAGCCAAATTTACTTTAAACGTATTATACGCACGTTATTAATTGAACCTTTTCCAGAATCTTGCGATGCCCCGACAACAAACACCTACAGGGATTAAGGCTTTGAATAGAAGATCATGGCTTGAGCAAGGCTTATTCCATTGTAAATTAATCTTTATCGTCCAACCTCTAATCAGAGAAACAGCTGCCGATTAATTGTCGGCAGCTGTAGTATTTAGTGTTGTTGCTCAATTGTTTTCCGCTAACTTAACGTCTAACAACTTAGGAATTATATATTTCTCTATTTAGATTAACTATATCTTTATTTGAAAAATATCCAACTGGAGCCACAGATAGCTTTTCTATTACCTTATCACGTAGGAACGGGGCTTTTTCTTTATTCGCTTTTTGTAATGATTTGGTTAGTTCTTCTTTAGTTAGTTCTGTGCAGTATGCAGGAGTTCCTGGCTGTTGTCTCCATGAATCTAGTAAAGAACCGCTGTCTATTGTGTCGAAGCCCAATTCGTTTGCTATATTCATGACAATTTGTTTTTGCGATTGATCATCACCAGCAACTGCTATAGCAATGCGTCCAGTAGTACCTTCTGGTGCTCCTTCATGTTCCAAAGAATAAGCTAGTAGATTATTGAAGGCTTTAATTATCGGCCTACCTAATTGTTTGGAAACCCACACACTCTCAACCATGCCGTTCTCAATCTCATCAATTTTACTGTCTCTTTGAGGATAATAATTTGAAGTGTCTACAACGACTACTTCCTCCCCAACTTGATCTACAATTTTGCGAATACTTGGCAACGCATGCGAAGGGATAGATATTATAAGAACATCAATATTTTTAATCACATCTTCTATGCTCACAGGTGCTCCCGTAAGTGCTTTTCCTTCTAAACGTTCGCTCCCACGTGCATCCGCAATTTTAACGTCATGCCCATTATTAACTAGTTTTTTAGAAATATTAGACCCAATTGGCCCTGCTCCTATAATTCCAAATCTCATTTAAATCCTCCTAAATGTTATCTTATTCTGATGAGTTTTCTCTACTGCAGAGTTATTGTACTTGTGTATATCTATTTTGAGGGTATGGCAGCCCTAAATTACCTCTCAACGTCTGAGATTCATACTCTCTTCGGAATATGCCCTTTTCTTGTAAAACAGGTACGACTAAGTCTATAAAATCATCAATTCCTGAAGGATGCTCTTGTCTGAGTAGTAATAAGTCCATTGCACCTGTCTGATACCAATGCTCAATCATATCAGCAACAGTTTCAGCAGATCCGAAAAACTGAGGCTTACGTATATGATAGCCCGGAGGTGATAAACTTATTAACTCCTGAAACTTTTCTTCTGCCTCAGTTTCTGTTCTTCCAACAATTACATGTTGAGTCGGCATAATTAATAGGTCTTCAGGATCCCGTCCTGCAAGAATTACTCTTTTTCTAAATTCCTCACTAAATTGTCTGGCGTAATTGTAATCATCCCCATTTACAAGTATACCTTCAGCATGTTTAGAAGCAATTTTCATAAACATTTCAGAAGTACCTGCTTGAAAAATGACAGGCCTGCCTTGTGAAGAACGACTAATATTAAGTGGTCCATCTACAGAAAAATACTCACCTCTATAGTTCAATGAATGCATCTTTCTTGAATTTAAGAAGATACCGCTCTTTTTATCACGAATAAAAGCATCGTCTTCATAGGAATCCCACAGACCTTCCACAATTTCGATGAACTCTTTATTTAAAGGGTATAAATCATCTTTAGACAAATGCCTTCTGCTATAGTTAGCCAACCCTCCTGGATTAGAAGTAATAGCATTCCATGCCGCTCTCCCATTGCTAATTTTATCGAGAGAGGCCATCTGTCTAGCCACTGTAAAAGGATCAGCGTAAGAGGTGGCTATAGTTGCGGCAAGCCCGATGTGGCTAGTTGCCATACTTAGCGCGGATAGTATCGTTACACCTTCAAACATACTTAGGTAATGAGGAATGTTCCCGGGCCCTATATGGCTTACATCTGCCAAGAAAACCATATCGAACTTGCCCTCTTCAGCTCGTTTTGCCTTCTTGACATAAAAATCCACACTTTCACTTGCATTAGCAGGCATATTAGGATGTCGCCATGCATTATAACTCCAACCAACACCATCAACTATAACGCCGATCTTTAGTTGTCTTTTATTTTTCATTTTGCCCCTCTTTTTCTGTTAAGTCCAAATTCTTTTGCCAATAACTCGAGGGCTTTTAATCGCGCAGCCTGTTCGGGGTAAAAATCGGCTACCATAATTTCGTCAACCCATGCTTCTTTCGCTATTCCTCTTAGCCTTTTTGCCACATTTTCAATGCTCCCAATGACAAATCGGTCTCGGTTGTATTCCCTAGCTCTTTCTTCTTCATGTGAATACACATGAGATGCTGCTTCTTCTACAGTAGGGAAAGAAATATCTATTGATCCTGTTGCCATCCTTGCCCACATGAGTTCTAAAGGACCGCTCAAGTACTGTGCCTCTTCGTCAATCTCCGCAGTAATTACGGCGATAGTTAATATACTCTTAGGCTCCTTTAGGTACGACGAAGGCACAAAGTTTTTACGATATGCGCGTAATGTCGGTACGGCCAGTTTCGGAGCCAAATGTGCAGCAAATGCAAATCCGAGACCTCTTTCAATTGCGTAGTGAACCCCGCCTTGGCTGGAACCCAGCATATAGAGTTCGGGTATCAATGATAGTCCTCCTGAGGGCTTAATCCTACGGTAAGGATGTTCTTCTGGAAAGCTTCGTGAGAAGAATGAAAGTAAATTATTCAATTGAACAGAGAAATCATCTCGCGATCCCTGCAAGGCCGTTGCCGTTAAACCATCTGTCCCGGAAGCTCTGCCTAAGCCTAGATCTACTCTTCCGGGATGAAGAGCTTCAAGCAGAGTGAAGTTTTCTACCACCTTCAATGGACTATGATTGGGGAGCATAATTCCTCCAGAACCAACACGAATATGCCGGCTCTGAGAAGCTGCATGCAAACTTAACAAATCTGGAGAAGTGCTAATTTGACTCGTTGTATTGTGATGTTCAGTAAACCAATACCTGGTATATCCCAGTTGATCCGCCAATTTAACAACCTCAGTTGTATTTTGAAGGCTTTCAATTGGGTTCGAGTATTTGTATACATGAACGAAATCTAAAACCGATAATTTTATATTTTGCTCATTCATAGTTGAGATCATTGGAATTACTCCTACCCTTAATTAATAAAAGCTTAAATTTTGCCTCATTCCTGTTTGCGAAGCTGTTTCAATAACGCTAAGAAGCTTATGTTGGCGTAATGCATGTGCAAAATCCGGAGTTGTGTATGTGCCATCACGCAAGTCTTTAGCGAAATGTTCATAAATTCGCGCTGTATTACTTGGTATACCAGTCGGAAGATGATGACCATAGTAATATTCCGGAACAGTTAGATCTTCTACACGGTGCTCTTGATTTCGTCCACCTTGCAACTTTAATTCAGCTAATTGGGTATGACCACTTGGAGCAGTTATTACCAGATCGCCCTTTGTACCATTAATTTCCCAACGCATATTTTCACCACGGGATGTTCCTCCTCGATAAAATACAGACACAGCCGTGCCATTTGTCAACGTCCCCACAATTGATACATGGTTGGGTGAAGTAAAGGGAATTATTATATTCGTGTCTGCTACTAAGGACTCTGTTTGATTGGATACCATTTCTGCCGAAATCGTGGAGAAATCCCCTAACACGTACTGGAGGGCATCAAGAGTGTGCATGATCGGAACTGAGAGAACTGTTACCCCATTGGCCTTATCATACACATACGAATTCAAACGATCGGTAACTCCCGTCCAACCCATACCTGATCCAACAAGCGTGGTACCAAGAACATCTCCAACGTAGCCCTCTGAAATTAGATCTCTTGCATAGCGAATGACTGGACTATAACGTGCTTGCAAGCCCACGATTGTGCGTGTTCCTGCTGTTTCTGCGCATTTAGCCAATTCTTTTGCTTCATCTAGGCCATTGCCGAGTGGCCACTCCGAGAAGACCATTTTCCCCGCATCAAGTGCGGCAGTAATGATTTCATGATGATAGGGAACCTTAACCGTAACAACAACCAGATCAACGCCAGCATGGTTAATTAAATCCAGATGATTATCAAATCCGGGTACACCATACTTTTTCTCGGCATCTTTTGCAGTTGATTGACGGCTTGTGCTAACAGCGCGCAATTCGTATTCATCCGCTAATGCTTTAATCGAAGGTATGTGCGAATTAACGGCCCAACTGTACGGATTAGAAGGGCTTGCACCAATAATACCAACACCAATTTTTTGTTTATTCATCATAATTAATTCCTCCTTTTATCAGCCTTCTTTTTATTTAGCTTGCTAAATATATTCTTGTAATTAAAACGAGATAATTAATGTGATTTCATTAAATTTTTATTTAGTCTGCTAAATAAATTTAAAAAAAAAGGAGAGTTTCTTAAAACAAATTACTCTCCATTTGTTTCATTAGCCGTCTTAAAAGGAGACGTTCATCTGTTGAAATCAAATTTAGCAACTTATCTTGATGCTTTTGCCATATGATACGTACGGGCTCTTCAAGTTCCTTCCCTTTTTCGGTTAAGAAAATGCGCATAATTCGTGCATCCTTCTCATCACGTTTTCGATATATAAATCCGTTTTGTTCAAGTGATTTCACCATATTCGTAATGGTAGGCGGTTCACATTTCAAATATTCACTTAACTGCATTTGCGTAATTCCATCACCTGACCATAAACGGTATAGAAGGTTATCTTGTCCGACATGCAAGTTTAGTTCCCTTAGACTCTCACCGTAATCTCGTCTCATCCTTGCGGAAAGTTTATCGAACAACTCACGAATCTCACAGTCAACTGATGTCTCCATATTGCTTTTCCTCTACCTTTTTCAATTTATTTAGCAGGCTAAATATATCATGATTATTTTTATCAGTCAACAAGCTCGTCTATAGAGACTTACCACCTTATCACCTAATCATTAGTGTTCTTCCTTGTGTCTTCGGCTATTCACAAGTGATTATTTTCCAAGCTAAACTTTACCTCAATAAAAATGCAGCCGAACGTAAATACGCCGGCTGCTGTAGTGTTGCTTACCCTTAAAGTTTTATCAATCAGCGCATTTGTGCTGAAGCTATACTGTCCAATGTCTTATTTTATCCTGTGAATTGTCTTGTTTTATCCCGTGAATTGTCTAGTTTTATCTTGTAATCTGTCTAATCTATAACCGTTACTCACATTTTTTTAAAAGATAACCCCTAAATCTTATAAGCCTTCATAGCCTTCCGCAGCTCTTTCCAGCTTGGACGTTTGCCGTAGAGCAAGACGCCGGTACGGTAAATCTTCGCCGATAGCCAACCTGCCGCATAAATGCTCACAAGCAGGATCCCGAAGGATACAATAACTTGCCAGAATGGCGGATTGGCGAGGCCCACTCGCAGCAGCATGACGAATGGCGAGAAGAACGGGATAAACGACGTTACTTTGACAAGCATCGTGTCTGGTGCCGAAATGCTGAAGGTCGTAATATAAAAGCCCGCCAGCGACAGCAGCGTAATAGGCATGACGGCTTGGCCCAGATCTTCCGTACGGCTAACAATCGAGCCTACCGCAGCGAATAATGACGCATAGAGCAGGAAGCCCATTACGTAGAACAGCAATCCGTAAACAAGTAACAGCGGATCAACCTTCGTTAGATCAATATTGTATTGCTGGAAGGCAGAATCGTTGTGCGGCAAGCTGATGTTAATAAACACAACAACCACGTAAGCAACCATTTGCGTAAGACTCACAACGAATATACCAAAGATTTTGCCGAACATTTGCGTAAGCGGCGATACGCTCGTTATGATAATCTCCATGACACGCGAGCTTTTCTCTGCCGTAATTTCCGAGGCAATCATTTGACCGGAGACCATAATACCAAAGAATAGCAGCAGCAACAGGAAAGTAACAAAGCCCATATCCACTCCGCGCTGGTCTTCCGTTTTGCCGTTGCCGACACCGCCTGCCCCATCTGTTGCGGCAATCTGCATGACGTCGAGCGTAACCGGAGTAACCAGCATCGTTCTCTGCTCAGCCGTTAAACCGCTATCCTTCAGTATCATATCCGTCTTCACGATCTGGATCGTTTGCTGAAGGGATTGCGTTGTGTTATGATCGTTCAGCTTTTCCGATTTATAAGCAATGGAAGGCATTCCCGTGGCGTCTGCCGGTCCAAATAACAGATACCCTTTGATTTTCTTTTCGGCAATCGCCTTCTTTAATTCCTTTTCATTAGCCTCTGTTGAACCTGCATCCGGGAACTCAACCATCTTAATCGCCGGCTTCTCCAGGCCCGCATACGTAGCCCGAAGCTGTTCCGCAATCTTGGTTCCTTCCACCGTTCGGGCATCAATAGCGTAACCAACGTTTGTTGCTTTGCCGTTATCTTTGTCAAACAAAGAGATAATATAAGGCAAATTTGAACCTAAAGATAACACAAGGACAAAGATAAGCGTCGTAATCAGGAATGATTTCCCTTTCATCTTATTCTTCATCGTAAATCCAGCAACCGTCCAAAACTTATTCATGCAGATCACCGCCTACCGCTTTAATAAAGATCTCGTTCAACGTTGGCTCCATAATCTCGAACTTCTGAATCGTTGTCTGACTCATCGCCTGGTGCAAAATAGCTGCTGCCGCGCTTTCATCCGTAATCCCGATTACGTATCCGGATTCATGCCGTTGAACACCGGTTACCCCGGCGATCGCATCAAGCCCTGACACTTCGTTGTCCGTATTCAGGACAACCTTCTCTCTAGGGAACCGTTTCTTAATCTCGCGAACGTTGCCTTGCAAGACCGGATTCGACCGGTGAAGAATCGTAATATTACGGCATAACTCTTCGACATGTTCCATCCGGTGCGTAGAGAATAACATCGACGTGCCGGCATTGCGCAGCTCTTTAACAGTAGACTTCAGTAATTCCACGTTTACGGGATCGAGGCCGCTGAATGCTTCATCCAAAATTACAATCCGAGGTTTATGAATGACCGAAGCAATAAACTGTATTTTCTGCTGATTGCCCTTCGACAGTTCCTCCAGCTTCTTGTTGTAATATTCTGGAACCTCGAACCTTTCCAGCCATTGCTTCAGATTAGCGTCTGCATCATGCTTCGACATGCCTCTCAGCTGAGCCAGATAAACCAACTGTTCGCTGATCTTTACCCGCGGATACAGCCCGCGCTCCTCCGGCAAATAACCAAGCATGCTGAGTTGCTCTTCCGTGTATGGCTTGCCGTTATACAGGATTTTACCTTCATCCGGATAGATTAGTCCAAGCACCATCCGCATCGTGGTTGTTTTGCCGGCACCGTTCGCCCCAAGCAATCCGTAGATTTCTCCTTCTTCCACCTCAAAGCTGATTCCGTTTACGGCCTTCTTCTCCCCGTATTGCTTGTGTACCCGATCTACTACTAATGGATTCATTCTTTATTCCGTCCTCTCCTTATAATAGCTATGATCTTAACCGTGTCCGTTCCTGTTCTACCAGTATCGCCAAAATATCATCCAGTTGCAGCGCCTGACGGTGCGTAATCGTGATACCTTCCTGCCCGCACCAGGTTTCGGCATCGGGAGCCTGCCGCGTAATAACGCGAAGCATGCCTCCACCGGCTTCTTCAATCCCGCATTGTCCCGGCAACTGTTGGACAAGCTTACGGCTTACCTTCTCCCCATGCACGTAAAAGGCATGCCAGCTTCCAAACAGCTCATCCTTCTCGTACACGCCAAGTACGCGTCCATGTATCATAAATACGATATAATCAGCGAGACGCTTCACTTCTTCGACAATATGGGAAGCCATCAGTATCGTTCGGCCGCCTGGCTCCATATAGCGATGCAGCACTTCAATCATCGTCCGCCAAGCCAAAGGATCAAGACCCGATGATGGCTCGTCGAGGATCAATAGCTCCGGGTGATGCGACAAAGTTAAGGCGAATTCATATTTGCGGCGCATCCCCTTGGACATTTTGCCAAGCTTGATATGATCATCCACTTCAAAGAGCCGGAGCAGCTCCTGGTAACGGTTCACGTCCCATTCTGGATACCATTTCTTCACAAAACCGGTCTTGATCGAAGCTTTCAGCTTATCATCATGCGGAGAGAACAGCTCCGGCAAATAACCGACTTTGCTTTTGACTCTCCAATCTTCCTCCTGAGTCGTGCTCTGCCCTAGGAGGTTAATTTCACCCTTGTCCGGTTTGATCAAGTCCAGAACTAGCCGGAAGGTTGAGCTTTTACCCGAGCCGTTTGGCCCTACGATGGCCGTTACATAACCTTTTGGCACTTCAAGATCGATGGGTCCCAGTTGAAAATGCGGCCGCCGCAGCTCAACATCCGCCAAACTTACTGCAGTATCGGTCATCCTTCACCCTCCAAATTTCCGCTCTAATACGTCCTGGAACAGCTGCGCCAGCTCTTCCCTTGTGCATTGGACCAGCTTCCCGGCATCAACGGCCGCCTCAAGCGCTTCCGTAACGGCATCCAGCCGATAACTTTCCATCGCATTTTGTTCGATGCGGGCTACATAAGTACCCGTTCCTTGTTTCGTCCGAAGCAGTCCTTCATTCTCCAAATCCTGATAGACCCGGCGCACCGTAATGACACTGCACTTCAGCAGTTGCGCAAATTCCCGGATCGAAGGTAATAAGGTTCCTTCTTCCAGCTGCCCGCTTACGATCAGCGCTCTTAATTGCACTTCAATCTGATAATAGAGCGGTTCCGCGCTTTGTTCGTTAATTTGTATTGGCAGCCACACAACTTCACCTTCTTCCAATCAGGAGCTAACCGGCATTTTTTTAGTATAATGGCGTTGCTTCAGACGTCGTTTAATTATCCAGTAGCCCGTATACATCGTTAATATACATACAACTAACGCCGCTGCTGAATACCACCAATGCCCCTTCTCCGCTTCATCAAGCAAGCCATCCACTATGCCAACATGGGTGAGACCAAATCCCACGCAGATGAGAACAAATACAGCGACATATATGAAACAGAATACCGCGTATGTTTTGCCGGAATGCCCGATTTCGAAGTATGCATACAGCACCGCCATTGACAGTGCGTAGAAGTACCAGAATACAACGTATAAGAGATACGCGCCAACGGATAAGTGCTCATGCAACCGGTCAACTAATACGTATTGGATCGTAAAAAATATCGTTAGTACCAAAGTCAGTACGATAACAAGCTGAATCATTCTTCCTATTACGAGATGCGATAATGGAATCGGCAGCGTCCGCCATTCAGCTAGTTTGCCCGTGAAGTTATCCTCTCGCCAGAAATGCAACGTAGTCTTGTTCATGACAAACGCTAGACTCGGAAAAGCAACCATAAAAAGCAGATCGAGCAGCCATGAAGTCGTTTGTTCCGTATCGTTGTACACGGCAATCGTAATAAAAGCGAGATAAAGACTAAACAATACGGTAAACACAATTCCAAGCCAATCGCGCGACAGCTCATGTTTGGCAATATGCCAGGCACCTTGCCTTATATTCAAAAGCCCCTCTCCCTTCAAGCACAGTCATTATACTGTGTATATTCATAAGCACAGTATATACACAGCATAACCGAGAGTCAACAGTTTTACCATTTTTTATTTAAAGTAAGCCTCTGTTAAATACTTATGTCGATAAACTTTTATAATTTCTCTTTCGCCAGTTTGGTTATTTTACTAACGAAATCCGCCTTATTATCAGTATAGGCTTCCCTATCATACTTATAGATTTCCGCTAAATTAAACTTTAGTTCTTCATACTGTTTGGCAACAGTAGGATTCGCCCGTAGATAATCCCGGAAATACGCTCTATCCGAAAAAAAGTCTGAATCTTTTGTATCCATGTGTATATGGAAAGACTCTTTTTCTAATCCTTTTGGAGAATATCCTTTAACAAACATTAGATAATTGTTTTGCTCTGTCATGTGTATATAATTATTTTGGGTCATCTTACTAATTATCAATTCACGTACTTTATTTTCCTTTGGAATCTCCACAAAGATATCAATTGTCGGCTTTGCTGATAAATTAGGTACCGCCGTACTGCCGATATGTTCTATTCTTAAAGCTATTTCAGAACTGAGCATGTTCATTAAGATTTGTTTTTCATTTTTAAACTGTGATGTCCAATTGGCATCGTAAGGAACAACTGTGATCGGATATAATCTCCCAAGCTCATCTTTATTCATAACTGGCTCCTTTATAATTTACTTAGTAATAACATTCCAGATCAATATATCAATTCCTGTTTCAACAAAAATCACGGTTTAACATAGCCTAAAAAAAAGCGTAGAGCCCGCGGGATAATATCTCCCTTGAGATCTACGCTTTGTGGTTACCAACCAAAAATCGCATCAATAACCGGTTTGGTATGGCCGCCCGGATACATCACGTACAACAGAATATATACGGCAACACCCGTGATCGCGGTAAAAAACCAAATCATCGAAGTGACCCGTCCCCATTTTCTGTGTTTCGAGTATTTCTCTTTAAAGCCAAGCACCAGCGTCGTTATGCCAAATGCCGCTGCGACCGTAGCCAGCACGATGTGGAATAACAGGAACGTCAAGTAATAAGGCTTAAGGCTGTCCGGTCCGCCCCACTCCGTATTGCCGACAAGAACGGTACGGGACGAGTAGATGATGAAAAAGATGAGCGCAGCAATAGCCGCTGCAATCATTACTTTCTTATGCTGATCGAGCTTCCGCTTAATAGCCAGATTCCAGCCGATCGCGACCAGAATCGCGCTTATGACGATAAAGCTCGTACTGATCGTAGGAAAAAGTGTGTACTTGTCCAATGCTTATCCCACCTAAAAGATTTATATGAGTGTTGCCGTCTAGCTTTCTTCTGCTCTATTATACCGTGCCTTTATTCATATTGGACAACTCATTTGGCGCTTCATTTGTCACATTTGTTACATCATCGTCCTTATGCTCGCGTTTGAACCAATGGAAGAAGATATAAGCCAAAATGACGCCGTACATGAACTCTTGCAGCAGCTTCATCACAATACCGCCAAGTTGCTGATCCTCTTCCGGACTGGAGAGAAGATTGAAGAACTGAGGACCATCAAACAAGACAAGAAGCTGCGACGGATCGCTCACGCAATACCCCATCGCCTTCACCCATACGGCGGGATCGCTATAAACCGCATACATCGGAGTAGTAGCGAAGATAATAAATGCGCAGGCAGGCGTCAGTAGCACACCGTTGGCAAATACATACGCCATCTTCTTCAGATCGGTCAAACGGTTCCATTCCGGAACCGGATTCGCGATTTGTGCCCACATCAACATAGCAGCAATAAGCAGAATCACATACACTAACCGGTGCAACCAATAATGGGTCATCACATAATCATTGATAAGCGGGATATGATAAAGCGAGAACAACACATTAAACAACAAAATCGCTGCAATCGGATGCGTCAGAAATCTTAGCTTCTTCCAGCTTTGGGCCGCGAACATTCGCCTCCAAATGAAGCTGGGAACCGAGAGCAGCAGCATAGGCGGCACAATCAAATAAGAGACGGACATATCGATCATATGGAACGTGAACATCATGTGGCCAAGCAAACTGAAAGGTCCTCCCTGTACGAGGTAGAACATAATCGTTGCGGACACGAACATGATTTTCTGCCAAATGTTTGCCTTATCTGCCTGTGGCTCATGCTTCTCCCGCCATGGTCCAATCAAATAGAAATAAAGAATCACAACGGCGATCATAGAGAACAAAAGCCATGGGGTCCACAACTCTTCAAAGCTGAAATACTGTAAGCCTAGCATGGATGCAGCTCCTTTCAAATATCTGCAAAAGAGGAGGGTCCGTATTAGGGAACCCTCCTCTTTTCAATTATGCGGTAATGTTACCACCAAGCCCAATATTCAGCCATGATAACACATGTGAAGACGACGAATACGCCGAACAGAATACCGATGATCGCCCAAGTATGGCCGCGATCCTTCATGTGCATCCAGAACGCCATCTGTACAAATACTTGCAAGATTGCGCAGCCGATAAGAATGATGTAGATGAAGTCGGTGTTAATCTCACCGCCGGCAACTGCCGCGAACGCGATCAGTGTCAGCAGGATCGAGAAGATAAAAGCAACGATGTGCTTCTTAGGTCCTTCAACTCTGTGCCGAACCGGACGCTCATTTTCAGCGGAATGATGATTGCTTGCCATGGACTAGCCCACCTTTCCCATCAGGTAAACGACGGTGAAGATAAATACCCAGACAACGTCGATGAAATGCCAGTAGATACCGGCAACATAGGCTTTAGGTGCAGTTGTCACCGTCAGGCCTTTCTTCATTAATTGTCCGATCAGAAGCGAAATCCAACCAATACCAAACGCTACGTGAGCACCGTGGAAGCCAACCAGCGTATAGAACGAGGAGCTGAATGCGCTCGTCGTAAAGCCGTGGCCTTCATGAACGTAATGCGTGAACTCGTAGATCTCGAGGCCAAGGAAACCAAGACCCAAAATAATCGTTACGAGCAGCCACCCAATCATGGCCTTTACTTTATGCATATGAAGGGCTTGAGTTGCAAATACGCTCGTAAGCGACGAAGTCAGGAGCAAGCCGGTTGCAAGAGCAACGAGCGGAAGCTCGAACAGCTCTTGCGATGTAGGACCGTCAAGCACTTGATCGCGAAGTGCCAGGAACGCCGAGAAGAGCGTTCCGAACAGGACCGTTTCCGCACCAAGGAATAACCAGAAACCAAGAATCTTATTGCGACCCTCGAGGGTTGCTTTTTCAGGCTCATGAGGCAAATGGCCGTCATGGGAATGTGCACTCATGCTTTTACCCCCTTATCTTGCAGTTCTTCCGGTTCGATATGGAAGCCATGGTCATCGACCAGGGAGCGGATGATCATACAAGTGAACGTAATAATCAAACCAATACCGCCTACCACATAGCCTGCTTCAATACCTGCGATTTTACCCCATTCGCCATGCGAATACATGAGACCAAGACCTGTTATGAACAAGCCGATCGCCATGATCATTGGCAGAATGGATGGAGATGGCATATGAATCGAACCAATTGGTTCAGCCGGCGTCATCTCGGTATGGCCTTCCATCTTTTCTTTCCAGAATGCATCATAACCGCGTACAAGCGGAGTTTGTTTGAAGTTGTACTCAGGTGCCGGCGAGGGGATTGTCCACTCCAGCGTACGTCCGTCTTCCCAAGGGTCATTCGCGGCTGTTTTAGGTTTGAAAGCCGTAATGACAATGTTCAGAAGGAAGAAGATAGTACCCAGTCCCATCAGCATTGCGCCGATTGTACTGATCAAGTTCATTTCGTTGAAGCCCAGGCCGTCCAGATAAGTCCAGATCCGTCGAGGCATGCCCATCAGACCAAGGAAATGCTGTACGAAGAACGTCAGGTGGAAGCCGATAAAGAATGTCCAGAACGTCAGCTTGCCAAGTCCTTCATTCAGCATGCGTCCGAACATCTTAGGCCACCAGTAATGAAGACCCGAGAAGAGACCCAGTACAAGACCGCCAACGATTACGTAGTGGAAATGCGCTACGACGAAATACGAGTCATGATACTGGAAGTCGGCTGGAGCCGCTGCAAGCATGACGCCGGTTACGCCGCCCATTACGAACGTTGGGATAAAACCTACGGCGAACAAGTTCGCTGACGTGAATGTAATCGAGCCGCCCCACAAGGTGAACAGCCAGTTGAAGATCTTAATACCTGTTGGTACGGCGATCAACATCGTAGCGATGGAGAACAAACCGTTCGCTACCGGTCCAAGACCAGTCGTGAACATGTGATGCGCCCAAACCATGAAGCCCAAGAAGCCGATCAGGATGGTAGCAAATACCATCGAGCTGTAACCAAACAGGCGTTTACGCGAGAATGTGCTGACAACTTCGGAAATAACGCCGAATGCCGGCAAGATCAGGATATATACCTCAGGATGCCCGAAGATCCAGAAGATATGCTCCCAGAGTACGGTGTTGCCGCCGCCCGATGGATCGAAGAAGTTCGCATCGAATATACGGTCAAACATCATAGCCGCAAGGCCAACTGTCAGCGCTGGGAATGCGAACAGGATCAATGCCGAAGTAATGAATACGGACCATGTGAACATCGGCATGCGCATGAAGGTCATTCCCGGAGCGCGCATATTAATGATGGTAACCAGGAAGTTGATACCGCCGACCAGCGTACCGATACCGGCAATCTGAAGGCCAAGTACATAGTAGTCAAAACCGTGGTCCCCGTTAAAGGTCGAACCCGAGAACGGTGCATAGGCGGTCCAACCACCGTCTGGTGCTGAGCCTGTAAACCAGCTGACATTCAGCAGTACTGCGCCTGCGAAGAATGTCCAGAAACCGATTGCATTGACGAATGGGTACGCTACGTCGCGTGCGCCAATCTGCAACGGTACGATTGCGTTCATCAAAGCGAAGATGACAGGCATCGCCGCAAGGAAGATCATCGTAGTACCGTGCATCGTAAGCAGCTCATTATATGTATCCGCACTAACGAAATCATTAAGCGGCTTCCAAAGCTGAATCCGAATAAGAAGTGCTTCCAAACCGCCGACAAGGAAGAAAAAACCTCCGGCGATTAAATATAAAATACCGATTTTTTTGTGGTCAACCGTTGTCAGCCAATCCATCAGGCCGGAATAACGTTTAACCGCATGTCCATGAGCCAAGGTAGGTACCTCCTCTAATCACCGATGATTATTGTTCGTAGTCGAGTTTAAGTTCCGATAAATATTTCGCGATTCCGTCAAGCTCCTGCTCAGTCAAGTCAACCTGAGGCATAAGCGTGCCCGGTTTAACAGCCTGCGGATCTTTAATCCAGCGATGAAGGTTATCGTAAGTCGAGCCCTCATTGGAATATTTCGGATCATCAGTGTTCACGAGGATACCACCAACAGTCTCACGGCTGCCGATACCAGTCAGGTTAGGGAATGCAGGACCGCCTTGATCGCCTACAGCGTGGCAAGTCAAGCATTTGCTTACAAAGGCTTCTTTGATAGCTGGGTCGCTCGGAAGCGAAGTTGGCGCTTTCAATGCTGCAGTCCAGCGGTCAAACGAAGCTTCGTCCACCGATTTTACTTTAAAGTCCATAAGGCCGTGCGAAGGGCCGCAAAGCTCGGCGCATTTACCTAAGTAAACGCCTTCTTTTGGAGCTGAGAAATACATGATGTTTTCGTTAGCTCCAGGGTTTGCATCGGTTTTACCGGCCAGAGACGGAATCCAGAACGAGTGAATAACGTCTGCGGATTTTGCTTCGATGGAAATCGTCTTGCCTTTCGGGATAACCAATTCCTGCGCAGTCTTGATACCAAGCTCAGGATATTCGAATTCCCACCAATATTGGTGAGCCGTAACGACAACTTTAACCGCCTCCGGATCTTTTGTGTGATCCTTTGAGAGGTTAAATACCGATTGAATAGTTGGTACACCCAGGATGATCAGCAGGATAATCGGAATGACCGTCCAGATAATCTCCAGCTTATGGTTACCTTCCACTTGTTTCGGAATCGTTTTGTCGCCAGGACGTCTGCGGAAACGAATAATTACATAGAAAGAAATCGCAAACACGACAACAATCACGATGAGCATGATTGAGATCGCCAGCTTCATCAGTCCGAATTGCTCTTCCGCTACAGGACCTTGGGGCCTCAGCGTGGACAAGTCACTCCGTCCGCATGCCGACAGCACGAGCACCATCAAGGCCAGAAGCGGCGCAAGCTTTCTAAAAAACTGCCACCGATTCATCAATAATCAACCCCACTTTTGACGTTTTCGCAGATGCATACATCTTTGTAAATAATGCGCAAACTGCGTGTTTCACAGATGTTATGACAACTACTGGAACTAAATCACTTAATTAAATATAAAGTTGCTGTACTTATTTGTCAATGTTCCACAGAGAGTTCACAAATTGTTCTCAAAGCTGTCAAAAACTCAGGTTTTTCACGGTTTCCCGGCTTTGACAAAGCCGTTCTAAACATGCTTCAGAACATGGTTTCCCTACCCTACATTGTGCACCAAACCCATGGTCAATTATGTATGGAGGCCGAAGCGTATATTTCATCGTTCCCTACAAACCCTATTCCTATAACTGCCCGAATGGAGGCTGATTACCTTGAACAAACGCGTATCCGGATTACTGATGATTTCTTGTTTATTAATAAGCATGACTGCGGCTTGCGGTTATGAGAAGAAGATCCAGAGCAGCGATCATGATTACGGCAGCAGGAAAACCGGCGATGCCAAGATGCTTGGCGGCAAAATGTACGGGACCTCTTCCGCCAACAATCCTCACCAGCACGACAACAACTTTTTCGAATACAGCAATACGATTTCTAATGAAGTATCCAAGCTTGGCGGAGTAGGTTCCGCGATCGTTATGCTTACCGACAAGAATGCTTATGTTGGCTTGGCTCTTGATTGGACGGCAGTCGGCACCAAAAGCGCGGGCCATACCGATGAACAGGACCGCAGCGGATCGAGCGAAGGCGTATACAATCACGATACGGGCAGCCAACGCTGGGATAACCGCCAGTTGGTGACGCCTTACAACTCCCTATTTACGGTTAACGATCACAGCATGTTGTCCGATGAACTGAAGCAGACCGTCGCGGTAAAAGTAAGAGAGCTTGCGCCAGCCGTTCAAGAAGTGCATATTTCGGCGAACATGGATTTCGTGAACGAATTAAATGAATATGCCAAAGAAGCGTGGATGAACCATTCCTTAACCCCATGGCTGAAAGACTTTAATACGTTGGTGAAGTATCAGTTCGCAGGCGGCAAGATTATGCCGCAGAAGATTAAGGATTACGATCAGATCCGTGCCAAAAACCGCGGCGGACAATCGATTATCCCTAACCTATAATTCATTTCCAAAAAAATCTCTTCTATTATATATACAAAAAGGATCCAACCATCTTTAGGATGGTCGGATCCTTTTCATTTGATTGACAGTCCCCTGGACGAACAGACTGCAGCACATTCCGATCAAGGATAGAACCGCCATGCATGCATATAGAGCTTGTCCCCCTATCCAGTCAAACAGCCATCCTCCTAACGCGGAGGAAATGATGCTCGAGATTCCGAACAACAGCATGGCAAGAATGGTTTGTCCGGTTGCTTTCCACTGCTCCGGTATTAACGTGTATAGATATTGGATCGATGCCGCGTAAAACAATACGAAAGACAAGCCTTGAAACAACTGCAACCCTACAACGGCAGCAGGGGTATCCCACCAGGCCGACAAAGCAAACCGAAGCACATAAAACCCGGAAGCAATCGAGATTACCTTAAGCTCTCTGCCCGGTTTGATAAACCGGTGGATCAAGGCAAAGGCTGCGACTTCAGCCAGTGTCATGACAAACCACGCTTGTCCAACCATGCCTACCCCGCCGCCGAGACTTTTGACATATAACCCTACGTAACCGTCGTTCATTCGATGAGGAATCGCAATGAGCAGCACAAGCAGAAGAAACTGAACGGTTCGCTTGTCCTTCAAGAACGGCAACATATCCCGCAAAGCTACCGGTTTGCCGGTTGCCGGCGTTTCCGGCAGCAAGACGCACAGTAAAAAAGTAACGGCGGCATAAGCAGCGTACATATACATAAAACTGCCCATCCCGTAATGATCGCCAACATAACCTATTATATAGGAAGCAACAGCGTAACCCAGCGCGCCGTACATCCGAATGGAACCAAAGCTGACGCCCGTTTTCTCCGCAAGCCGGTAATTCATGCTTTCCGTTAGCGGATCAGCGGGCATCAAGACGAAATACATTGCTGCCGTCAGCACAAAAGCTGCAGGCATATACGAATTCGAGAATAACCAAACGCCAAGTCCTAATGATGCCGCTAATAATAGAAGCAGAACGACCTTGACGGTTTTGAACCGATCGCTGATCATCCCCCATAACGGCTGGGAGAAGACGCCGACAATACTCCCCGTCCCCAGAATCAGTCCAATCTTCGATGCGCTAAACCCTTTCTCCGCAAAATATAACGGAAGGAAAGACAAAAACATAGCGAACGTCGAAAAATAGAAAAAGTTATAACCTCTAAGCAAAACCAACTTCATTGTTTACATCCTCTCGCTAAAGCCTGAACCCATCATACCGTATTTATTATTTCTATTATATATACTATACTGAAAGTAACTTGGGATCGTAAGTAAAGTAAGGCATGAAGGGAGTAATAAGGATCATGAACGCAAATAACTATATTCCGAAAGACCCTGAAACCATTGAATGCAATATTGAGAAAACATTGGACGTCATCGGCGGCAAGTGGGCGTTTCTTGTCATTCGGGAGCTGTTTTGCGGCACCAAAAGATTTGGAGAACTGCAACGCCTGATTCCAGCCGTCAGCCCTCGCGCATTAACAAGCACCCTCCGCCATTTGGAGGAAAAAGGAGTACTCGAGCGTCAGGTTTATCCGACTGTACCCGTAACCGTTGAATATACGCTTACCCCTAAAGGCGAAGACTTGCATGCGATTTTGAAGCAAATGAAGCTGTGGGCAGCTAAATGGACCTAGTAATTTCTTACTTTTCCTTGCTTTTTCTGGTCAATGCGGTTATACTATAAAAGTTGTATTATATTTAACCCCTGTATATCCCTCCAAAAACAGAAAAATTCGCAATTTCCTCGAATTTAGATTTTTCTTTTTCTGTTAATTCCAATCCTTACGAACAGTAAGAACTTTGATTCACACTGGCGCGGTCTAGGAGCCGCAAGGACGGAAGAGAGGCAGGGCTTTCGTTGTTTTAAAGAGACTTACAAGCTGCTTTGTCCGTTACACAAAGCAACCCAGAGTATGCGCAAGATGACCATCTCACACTTATCTTGCTGCAATTAACACAAGGGATATGAACCATGCGGCCCGGCATTATGCTGGATCAATAATAAACCGCTGAGGTTAAATATAAGGTACACATTTGCAGAGGCATCCGGATTTCCGGGTGCCTCTATCCATTTCTCCGCACCCCCGTACCATAGTCTCTAATGCTCAAATAGACGCATAGAACAACCAAAATGACGAACAAGCTGGCACAGATTGTACCGTAATATCCATGCATATTGCCAACAGTTGAACCTGCAAGGACCGTAACAATCGCCCCTGCCACCGTCAGCCATACCCCTATGCTGTAACCGGTAATCCCCATATCGGCAGGCATGCTCTTTTTCTTGCGTGCCGCCATCCCGATAAACAAAGCCGCAAGAAACAAGACTTGTACGACGACCGAAATGGGAAATATGCCAAAGGCATAAAACAAAGATACTTCATCGGTATTGTCAAACGTAATCGCGGCCAGAATGGT
This sequence comes from Paenibacillus glycanilyticus, assembly GCF_030161375.1. Taxonomy (GTDB): domain Bacteria; phylum Bacillota; class Bacilli; order Paenibacillales; family Paenibacillaceae; genus Pristimantibacillus; species Pristimantibacillus glycanilyticus_B. Next base: position 320,938 of record NZ_BSSQ01000013.1, on the reverse strand, counting down.
GAATACGATTCCGAGCGGCAAATTGATGAAATCGAATTTTTTCTGCTTCGTAAAAGAAGCAACTCCCGTCAAGATCGCGATATACAATGCGGCGAACTTGATCAATAGTACGGGCACATACAAGGAAATCAAGAACAAGTCGATTCGATCCAAAAAGTCTGTAATATGGATCTGCTGAACAAGAATCCAACCGATATATATGAGTCTCGAAGATAGAATCGGGCTCACCACGCTAACCACGCAAAACAGCCAAATGGTAAGCATAAACGCGGAGTAGATGACGCCCATTTTCATCGCCATGTAGATATCGCGCGGTTTGCGTACATGATGAAGAAATGCACCGAATATAATCAGATCCGTAAAGGATCCTAGAGCAAGCACGCCGCCTTTTACGGGTTGAAATATACCGCTGCTAAGCGAAGGCTTCAACTTGTTCAGATCAATCTCGTTAAGAAGGAACAGAGGCATAAACATATAGAAGCTCAGAAACAGCGTAATAAATACGACATTGGTCCGAAACAGATGCTCCATGGAGCCACCTGCGTAATACGCGAGCAGCAGCATCGTCATGAGCAATATGTAAATTAGCGGTGTCCTGAGTAGGATCGAGGAGTTGAAGAAATCGCTATAAATCCGAAGCTGGCTGATTAAATCCACGGACAAGTAAGCAATCAATATCCCGTTCATCAGTCCGCCAATCCATTTGCCGCAAGCCTGCTGCATAATTTCATACATGTTTTTCTCCGGACTGTATCGCGCCAGCCGCCACATCAAATAAGCCATTCCAATTCCGTAAGGGATCGGGAATAGATAAGCATACCAGGCGTCCTGCTGCGCAGCCATCGTTATAGCGGTTGGCATGGTGTTCATATTGGAGGCAATTAACAGCGAGCCGACAAGCAGCGACATTTGCAATGAGGATACTTTCATACGGTCTTGCATGGGAGGCTCACCTATCCTTTCATCAAATGATACATACTCATCACCATACCCCGCATGAAGGGGAGATTCATAATGGAGTAGTTTTTACGGTTTATGCAAACGACGATTAATACAGCAATGACACCCGCCACTGTGAAAAACATCGCCTTGCTCGAATTGTTCTTCATATTTTTCCACTTAACCATTCCTGATCCGATCATGAGAAAGAGCACAACAACTATGAAGCCGATATCTACCATCTAATCATCCTTCCTTCCTAGATTTTCGCTGCTCATGCCAAGTCTGAACAAATTCGCCGTTGCGGTAACTTCGAATTTGACCTGAGGAAAAATCGTAACCCAATCTTTGCGGTATTGCTTGGTCCAAACTTGCGGGTAAGCCCGGTAAATGCGGAGTCCAAATCCTGCGGCATCACTGTTCGAACGTTGCATATTATCAAGCGCCTTATTGATATTCTGGACGACCCGGGTAGCTACCATATCCTCGATCTGCTTCCTTTGTGCATAATCATCGTAGTTTCTCTCCAAGTTGCGGTCTTCGTTAACGCTCGCTTTGACCATGGAGTGAATGCGAAAAGTAATTTGTCCGTTTCTGATTTCCGGCTTAATATCAACAGTCGCTTGATTAATCGCAACGGTAATATAATTTCCTTCATCGTTAATGGTCTCGTCGTACTTCCGGAAATGTTGGTTCAGCAGCCGGATCCCAATTGCCGAATCCCCTTTTGCAACTCCCGTCATTTTGCCGTCGTGAGTAAGCACAAAACCTTCAATCAGTACATCCTCCGCTTCCACGCCTTTAATTTTGGTCTTCACTTTCTCGACATAAGGAAAAAAAGCGTCTTCCCCGACCGCAATGATTTGGCTCGTAACATCCTTTACGGAAACGCGGACGCTAGCTTCGGATTGTAGAAGCTCCCTCATAGATTCCGCGGAGAAGCGTTCGAGACGCGTATCGGCATTAAGCACATCCAGCGCTTTGCCTTTGGAAATCGCGATAAAGGCGGTTAGCCGGTTCTCGGGCGTACGGGTAATCGCGTCGATTACGGAGGATACCCCTTCCGTTCTAGCCAACTCTTCGCCAATGATGATGACGCGGCGATGGCCAAAGAACAAATGTCTAGGCAAGCGAAACTGAAGTTTCGAGACGGCTTCACGGATCGTTTGCCCCGTCTCCGTCTTAATTGAGAATGGCTTTTGTCCGCCGGAACCACCCCCGCCGCCCGAACTGCCCATATTGCCTGGGAGCGGAATAAGAACACTCACGCGGATATGGTCTCCTTCTCTGTCAATGGCGCTGGCCAAGACAAACGCCACGTCATTGATTTCTCTGCGATCCCAGCATCCGGTAGTTAGGAGCAGAAGCATCCCTGCACAGACGCTTAATGAAAGCACTCGCCACAAGCTGATCATTCTCATATCGGTACAGGGCCTCCTTTCTATTGTTCAGGCTCCGGTCGTTGCCGGCGAACGTTGCTTGTCCCCATGTATTTGGGTCTTTTTTTCATCTTCCACCATGGCGCCCGTACCATGACATCTTTCATATCGGACATATCAACCGGCGTTACGGGAGCAAGATACGGAATGCCGAATGTCGTCAGCTTCGCCAAATGCCCCACCACCACCATGACGCCGATTATAATGCCAAGCAATCCAAAGATGGACGCCAAAATCATGATCGGAAACCTCAGCATCCGGATAGCAATAGCCGCGTTATACCGGGGCAGTGTAAAGGAAGCGATGCCCGTCATGGACACGACGATAACCATCGCCGCCGATACAATTCCGGCTTGTACAGCAGCCTGGCCTACCACAAGCGCGCCAAGAATACTGACTGCTTGTCCTACGATCTTAGGGAGCCGGACACCCGCTTCTCGCAAAGCCTCGAAGGAGAGTTCCATAATAAGCGCTTCTACGACCGCGGGGAATGGTATCGCTTCGCGGGAAGCCGCGATGCTGAGCAGAAGATTGGTAGGGATCATCTCCGGATGAAAGGTGGATACGGCAATATAAATAGCCGGTGCCAGCAAAGCAACGAACAAACTTCCCAGCCGCAGCCACCGCAATAGAGTAGTTGCCATAAACCGCTCGTAATAGTCCTCGCTTGCCTGCAGCCATTGCCAGAAACCAAACGGAGCGAGGAGCGCAAACGGGGTCCCGTCTACCATAATCGCAATACGGCCTTCCAAGAGTCCCGCCGCTACCGTATCCGGCCGCTCCGTCGTTTGAACCTGCGGAAATGGCGAATAGCCTTGGTCCTGTATAAATTCTTCGATATATCCGCTCTCTAGCACCCCGTCGATATGGATACGGCTTATGCGTTTTTCCGCTTCCTCCAGCAGTTTCGGGTTAACGATGCCTGCCATGTAGGCAAGCACGACATTGGTATTCGTTTCCGTCCCGATCACAAACGATTTCAGCTTTAAGCGGGGAGACTTGATTTTGCTACGCAGCAGGGACGTATTCGTGCGAAGATGTTCATTGAAACCTTCCCTTGGACCGCGTACAACGGTCTCCGTCTCCGGCTCGGAAACGCTGCGGCGAATCCCCCCGCGAAGCCCCAGGCAGACTGCTGTATCTTGCTCGTCAACGAACAACACGCTGTCTCCGGACAAGAGGTTGGTCAGCAGTTCTTTGTAGAATTGAATTTTGGACGCCTGGGTTACGGGTAACGTCTGTTCGGTAATGCGGTCTATGCTAAAAGCGTTGCCTTCAAGAATCATCAGCGCTTTGAGCGCGTCATCAACGGCGCTTGTCGTGACCATTCCATCCACGTAACAAAGCATTGCCTTAGGACCATTCTCGATATCGAATTCCCGGAGAACAATGTCGGAGCTGTCTTTGAACAACTCCTCCATGATCTTCTTATTCTCTTCAATGGTTGCCCGGATCGGAACGTCCTTGAACTCGTTAATGGCGTGATGATCCAATTGCCCATCGGGCAAGCTTTTCGCTTTTGTCTTCGTTGGCATTATTGTCACCACCGCTTTCGTATTAGAGGTTATCATTTCCTAAATCGCCTAAATTATGATGGCTGCTTTCAGCTGCATGTTTCGGTTCCGAAAGCGCCAACCTATTGGTTATGAAGGGAGGGAATGATCATGTCATCGCCTAAAAACCGTCGCGAGAATGCGTGGAAGCAGCGTAAGCATACGCAGCATCCTAGTCATGGGAAGGTGAAATCATTTGAGGAGCTAAGCAAGGTTGGCCGGACTGATTCTTAATTTACTGATCTAATAAGTGAACTGCCGCTGCACAAAAATAACGTCCTTCCGATTGCTGTTGCCCTCAAATTTCTTCATTATTATCCGCTCAGCGGATGAAATTTGACGGGCAAAGGCAAGCGCTAACGCTTCTCCAGTACGTTATTTTCGCTCCGCTCCTCACCTGATTTTTTTTGGACCGTTATTGGCAGTCAGATGACCCTGACTGCCGCGTTTTTACATACAAAAAGAACCACCTCATGGGAAGGTGGTTCTTTTTAGGGACAACTAAACTAACGATTTCAACTATTCTTTTACGCTGCCGAGCTGCATACCTACAACGAAATATTTCTGCAGGAACGGATAGACGATCAGGATCGGTACGGATGCGACGATCGTAATAGCCGCGCGGATCGAGAGAGGAGTAACCATCGCTTTGGCCGCGTTCGGGTCTCCGCCGTTCTGAAGGGCCGGATTGGAGTTCGAGTTCATCGCCGACGAGAGCAGCTTCATTAGCTCGTATTGGAGCGTGCTGAGCTCTTGCTTCGACGAGGCGAACAGGAACGTATCAAACCAGGAATTCCACTGCCCTACCGCTACGAACAACGCAACCGTCGCGAGAACCGGCTGGCATAGCGGGAGAATGACTTGCATGAAGATGCGGAAGTCGCCTGCCCCGTCTACCTTGGCCGACTCGATCAAGCTCTCCGACAACGTTCCGATGTAGGTACGGATAACAATCATGTTGAAGGCGCTAATTAGACCCGGAACAACATAAACCAGGAAGTTATTCAGCAGATGCAGGTCCTTGATCAGGAAGTAGTACGGAATGAGGCCCGCATTGAAATACATGGTCATAACGATAATAATCGTAATCGGCTTGCGGAACACGTATTCCTTCCGGCTGACCGTATAAGCCAGCATCGTGGTAAGGAACAAGCTTAATAGCGTCGCTATAATCGTACGAGCTATCGAAATGTAAAAAGCGTTAAATACCGTCCCCGTAATAAACACGGCCTTATAGTTTTGAAGCGTCCAAATCCTCGGCCATACGTAAATGCCGCCCCGGATCGTATCAAGCCCCGCGTTAAACGATACGGCAAGCGTGTTCAAGAAGGGGTAGAGCGTAACGACGGCCAGCAATAACATGATGATGGCATTCACTGTGCCAAACACTACCGGCTCCATCTGGACTGTTCTTTTTCTCATGTGTATCCCCTCCTGATCAGATTAGTCTTTCTTCGCCGAATCGTTTCGCAATCGTATTCGCGGCATAAATCAGCGTAATACTGACGACCGTCTTGAATATGCCTGCCGCCGTTGCAAGCGAATAATTGCCCTGCTTAAGGCCGTATTTCAGCACGAATATATCAATCGTCTCGGACCAGTCCACAACAACCCCGTTGCCAAGCAAATATTGCACTTCAAAGCCCGCTTCGAGAATCCAGCCCAAGTTCATGATGAGCAAAATAATAACGATAGACTTGATACCCGGCAGCGTTATATACCACATCTTATGGTACCGGTTAGCTCCGTCGATCTCAGCCGCCTCATACAGCGAAGGATCGATAGAGGTAATCGCCGCCAAATAGATGATTGCATTCCAACCGACTTCTTTCCACACATGCGATGCGCCAACTATGCCCCAGAAATATTTAGGCTCGCTAAGCCATAGGATAGGCTCGTTGATAATGCCAAGCTTCATTAACACCTCATTAACGATACCGCCGTCTACGGAAAGCGAACTCGCTACAATGCCCGTCACAATAATCCACGAGAGAAAATGCGGCAAATACGAAATGGTCTGAATCGAACGCTTGAACAGCTTGTTCTTCACTTCATTGAGCAAGATCGCGAAAATAATAGCGGTTACGAATCCTAGCACCATATTAATGGCGCTCATGCCAATCGTGTTGCGAAGTACGCGCAGAAAGCCGTCGTCGGTGAACAGAAACTTGAATTGCTTTAATCCTACCCATTCCTGCTGGGCGAACGTTTTGGCCGGCCGGTAATTCTGGAAGGCCATCGTCCAGCCCCAAATCGGGTAATACGAGAAGACCATGACGTAAAGGAGGACGGGCAGGGACATCCACATAAGTTGACTCTGATTTTTAAAAAATTTGCGGCGAGTCTTTTTCGCCTGGACAGTAGCCTTTACAGCTAATGCATCGACAGGTTTGGCCATTTCTCTTCCTCCGCTCCATAAGTAAAAGCGGGAGGGGTGAGGCAGTCTGCTTCATCCCTCCCGCTTTCTGCTGTCTGTATTACTGGCTAGCCCAGTTTTGAATACGCCATTGAATTTGATCGTTAATGCGGTCTTCGTATGCTTTCACGTTGATTTTCTTATATTCGTTCACATAGTCCTGCCATACTTTATCGAATTGATCCGGTTTCGACATAATCGCTCTAGGCAGGAACTTGAGCGAGGCATCCGTCATTTTCTTGTTGGCGATCGAAGCATCCGAACCGTCAATCAAGTCGATTTGCCAAGCCGGGTAATAAACCGGGTTATCCTGCGGCATCGAGAAGAATTCGGTCCATGTTTTATGTCCGTAAGCGTTCAGAACTTCCTTGTCTACATCCTTCAAGCTGTCATAGAACTCTTGCGGGTCACCGCCTGGCGTTGTAGCGTTGCCGTCGCTCAGCGTACCTTCAAGCTTAGGAAGGTACCCGAAAATGCCGTCTCCCAGGTTTGCAAGCTTCCAAGCCGGGTCTTCATAATTTTTGCGTTGCTCAGGAGTACGCGTAAATTTGCCGTCTGCGCCAACTTGGTAGTCAACGCCTTCTTCGCCCCATGTGAACATCTTCTGGTATTTCTCGTCCATCAGTTGCTCAAGCGCCTGGATAATACGCTGTGGATCCTTCGCGTCAACCGAAATGCCAAAGCCATTGTTCAGGTTGATAACCGCGCGGTCACGGTAGTAGTCTTTCGTGCTTGTATCATACACCAGCGGGAAACCTACGTACGTGCGGTCCGACTTGCCTTGCGTATTCAAGGAGTCTTCCGCCGTTTGGAAGTTCCAATGCTGGTCGAACATACCGAGTACGCTGCCGGTAGTCAGCTTCGCCAGGTATTGGTCATAGTTTTGCGTAAATGCCTCTTTATCCATTAGCCCTTCGTTATACAGGCTGTTCAATTCTTTATAGTAGGTTTTCGAGAAGTCAGCTGTCGCAAACACGCTGGCTACACCATTGTCTACCACTACGCCGCCGTCATTCGGATGACCTGTCAAATGCTCAGGAGCATTCAAGAGGCCAAAGGTCCGCCAGTCGGAAGCAAGCGTTGTGAAGCCAATCGTTTTCTGTCCGTCGATTTCCGGATATTTCGCCTGGTAATCGCGGATCAGCTTCATGTATTCGTCAAGCGTTTGCAGCTTCGGATAGCCGAACTCCTTCAGGACCGCTTTTTGAATCCAGAATGCAGGACCGCTGTAATAAGTTTCATTCACGTCGCCTTGATATGCGCCGTAGTTCGGCAGCCAGTAGATATGCCCGTCGGAAGGATCTTTCATGCGGTTCCAATATTTCGCGTAATGTTCTTTCAGCTTGGGAGCATATTTCTCGATCAGATCTTCAAGCGGAATAACCGCGCCTGCCGTAACGAGCTTCGGATTCGCCGTAATCAGGTCCGGATAGTCGCCGCCGGCAATCATAACGCCTAGCTTTTGCTCCAGATCGCCTACCAGAAACTCCGGTTTAAACGTAATGCCTAGGTCGTTTTTAATCGTCTTGAACAGCTTGTTGTCAGGTGTAGGCTGTTGTCCCGGTGCACCGATAAAGGCAGAAATCTCGATTGGCTTCAGTGCTTCTTCCGTCGCCCCCGGACTTGCCGCGTTCCCGCTGTTTGTGGCCGTTGCATTGGAAGATGGTGCCGTCGATGAGTTGCTGTTGTTATTGCCTCCATTATTGCCGTTACTGCAGGCTGCTACCGTCAAACTCAGAGCAACCGCGACGGCCATGGATGTCCATAATGGTTTTTTTGCGTTAACCCCCATTTGCTTTCCCCCTACGAATGGTGTGCTTGCTTATTCATTATGGAACAGTTGTATGCGTTTACATCATAATCAGAATTAAGTACTATCCCCCTACGATTTAAGGTCTATGATCGATTTCTTGTATTCGGCGAGTTTCATCCCGTAACGCTTCTCGAACTGCTTCAAGAAATGTTGATAGCTGCAATAACCAAGCCTTTCCGCAAGCGCTGCCCCGGAAATATCCTGCTTATGAAGCAATTCCTTCGCCTCGTTCATTCGCAACCGATGCGTATACTCATGGATGCTTGCTCCGTATTTCCGCGAGAAAGCTTGACCGAGATAGACCGGATTCATGTAATAGAGCTCCGCTACTTCCTTCACCGTTACCGATTCGCGGTAATGCTCGCGCAAGTAAGCTTCAACCTTGGCAAGGGTTCCGCCCTGCTGCCTGCCGCGAAGTAACGACAACTCCTCTCGGCACATCAGGCAAAAGGACATCATAAACGCCTGCAGCTTAAGCAGCGAATGGCCGGAAGCGCCCACAAGCGGAGAACCGGTTCGTTCGAGCAATTGATCCGCATCGCCGCCAAGCTCCTTATAAATGCCGGAGCATTGCACCATAATGTAAGTCGCGAAAGCAGAGACCAAAGACGGCATCGTCATCTGTTTGGCAAAATGGTTAAAGATCTTCTGCAGCCGTTCGATTACTTCACGCTCGTCATTGGTTTCAACGGCCTCGACTATTTTCTCCGCCGCCTCCCACAGCTGCGATTCGTACCCGAATACCTGTTCCTTGATCTCCTCGTAATAGAGAGGTTTCTTCCTCCGCTCGAAAAAGAAATAAGAGGTTGCATCCATAGCCTCGCGATAGGAATCGGATAATGAAAACAGCTCATCGGCAATACCGCCGACGGCCATATTGAAGCTGCCGCCAATTCGGCTCTGAATTTGCCCATATACAAACTCCGCGGTTTCCCGCAGCGCGAGCTTGCCCTCATCCCCAAGCGGATAAACCAAGCCAAAGGAGGCCGGCCCTTGTTCAACTACATAACCGGATCGCCCTCCCTTGCCATCCTCAAGCAGGTCTATCGCCGATTCAACAGCCGCCGCCAGCTCTGCCTCCTCCAGCTCCACCCGGATGTACGCCCACTCCCTTGCTTCCTCAGCCAAACGGTCAACCGCAGTCTGATCAGCAGCGGATAACTCCTCGCTCCGTATAAGCGCAGACAAAGCCCGGCGAACCGCAAAACGCTGCGTATAATGAATGGCCTGTTTTTTCCGCTTCTCTTCTTCCAGCACGCTGTTTAAATTTTCCAGCACCTCATCGGCTTCTTCGCTCATAATCGGCTTTGTCAAATAGTGGGATACGCCGAGCTGAAGCGCTTTTCTTGCATATTCGAAATCGCTGTATCCGCTCATCACCACAAATTTGGTCTGTTTATTGCCCTCTAGCCTCATTTGCGCAATGAGTTCCAATCCGTCCATGGAAGGCATGCGGATATCCGTCACAACGAGGTCGGGCTTCGACTCGCGAATGACTCTGGCGGCTTCTTCGCCGTCCCCGCATACCGCTTCAATCTCGAAGCCGTTTTTCTCCCAATCGATTAATAACTGCAGACCTTCAATTGCAAACGGTTCATCGTCAACAAGCAGCACGCGATACATTCTGCTCCCCCTCTCGAATTATGAAGCAGCTCCCGGCTTCGCTTGCGCAAGTTCAAGCTGTTGGAGCGGAATTTGGTAACTGACGGTCAAGCCGCCTTCAGAGCCGCTCATCATTCGGAATTGAACGCTCTCGTGGTAAAAAAGCTCCAGCCTGCGGTACACATTGCGCAGTCCGACATGGCCTTCCATCGCCTGCTCCGAACGGACGGCCTGCTGGATCCGTTCAAGCGTTGCCTGCTCCATGCCAATTCCGTTATCCGTTACGGAGACCGTTAAGCCCCGCTCCGACAACCGCGCTTCAATGCGGACGACTCCCCCACCTTTAATCGCTTGCAGCCCATGTTTGCAGGCATTCTCGGCAAGCGGCTGAATGCTCATGATCGGTACCCGCACGTCATTAGCCAGCGGATCGATATCGACGACATAGTCAAACCGGTCGCCAAACCGGAACTTCTCGATTTGCAAATACATGAGCGTGAACTGCAGCTCTTCCTTCAGCGGCACCAGATCATCCGCGCGCCTTAGCAGCCTTCGGAGAAGGAGCGACAAGCTTTTTATAATTTCGGTAACGTCCTTGTAGCCGTTTTTGGTTGCCACAACAAGCAGCGCGTTTAGCGTATTAAAGAGAAAATGCGGATTCATCTGGCTCTGCAGCATGTTCATTTCCATTCGCACGCGCTCGACCTCCAGACTCTTCTGATGAATCTCGAGTTTATAGACATCATTAATAAGCGTATTTATTTTCATCGTCATCACGTTATAAGCATCAATCAGACCACCGATCTCGTCCTTGCCGCCAGGCAGATTAATTTGGTCGAACCGTTCGCTTCGCAGCCGGTCCATATGACGGGCCAGCTTTTTGATTCGATAATGATAAGAGCGGAGTATGATGTAAATAAGCAAAGACGGAATTAACGTGCTGATCACCGCTAGCCACAAAATCGACCTCCGCGCTTCGTCCAGCAGTCCCGCAATGCGTTCATTGTTAGCCCGGCCGACGAGCTTCCAGCCTTGTACATAACTAACCGTGCCTAGTTTGGATACAAACACATTATCCGAGTCCCAATCCGATGTATCCGCATCGTATAAAGCTTTGCCTTCGTCCCCGGTTTCCGCCACAACCTGGTTAGCTTCGTTCACAAGCTCGAGCTGCAAACTGCCGCTTTCCCGGCTCAAAATATCGTAAACTTTGTCCGCGTTCAGGTCGATCCGGAGGAACTTCCGGTATTTCGGCTTTACGATGCTGAAGCCCTGATCCATATCGCTGATCACGCTAATTTTTTTTGAAGGACCCGTGGAGAGAGACGACTCGGTATAAGCAACAACGCGGAAGGCGTGACCCGGCTGCGTCAATAGCGGCCCGAGCCATGCGCTCTTTTCCTCCGCTCCGTTAATGACGTAATAATTGCTTCCGGTCTGAATCGAGTGGTTGTACGTATAAATGCGGATTTCAAGAATGTTCGGATAGACGGGCATGTAACGCTTCAATTTGTTTCTTAGCACGCTGTCATAACTGTCGTAGGAAGAGACCGGGCTGTCATACGTCTTATCCAATACCTCGTTAAGAGAATCGTCTCCTTCGATCGAATGGCTGACCGCCACGCTTTCGTCGATCATGCTGTGCAGCTCTGCCGCTGCGCGGTCCATCGATTTGCGCAAGTTTTCCTGCTCGCGTATGCGAATATTGTCCGAGTTCTGCTGGTAGAAAAAAACGTTGATCCCGATAATCGGAATGAGGATGCATAACACGTAGATCAGAAGCAACTTTTGGTTGAGGGGAATATCATTGATTTTATTAAAAAATCTCATCCTGGCGGATCCCCTTTTTGAGTCGATTTATAAGCCGAAGGCGAAATCTTCGTAAGGGACTTGAAGACGGAGCCAAAATATTCCGTGCTGTGATAGCCAAGATCATTGGCGATTGCCGATACTTTCAGATCGGTACGAAGCAATAGCTTCTTCGCCTCTTTGATTCGGAGCAGATGCATATAGTCGTTGAAACAATAACCGGTCACCCGTTTGAACTGCTGGCCGAGATAAACGGGATTCAACCGGAACAGCTCGGCCAGATCCTTAAGCTGCAGCTTCTCCCGGTAATGGGCCGTCACGTAAGCAACCGCCTCTTGCAACCGCCCTTCCGGACGTTTGTTATTTAGTTCGTCAATCTGCCCGGCAGCCTTCAGGCATACGCCCATCAACTGCTCCCTGGCAACAGCTTGCGGCCCGTATTGCGGAAGCAGCCACTCCGGCGGCTGCAGCGGATCACCGCCGGCTTGATGATAAGCGCGAAGCAGTCCGCCCTGGAGATAGGACAGGCATGCCGCCATACTGTCAGCCGGATCGGCACTCCCGGCGATATATTCCGCAAGCTCCCGGGCAGAGTTGCCAATAGCGGTGGCATCATTGCGTTCTACGGCTTGCAATAATACGGATGCCCGAACGGCCGCATCTTCCCATCGCCGGCTAGCCTGCTCGCTTACAGCCTCATGCCAATAGACGCCGGACTGCCCTTTGTACAAGCTCCGGCTTCGAAGCTCCAGCAATTGCTTATGCAATTGCCGCAAATGCCGCCAGCCGCGCGTTGTGCCGCTGATATAAATCGAGCAAGCCGGCCATTCGCCCGCTAGTCTTCCCGCAAGAATGCGAATATCGGAATCCAGTCCCGAGGCCAAAGCATCCGGCTGCCCGGACCAGACCATAAGCCCAATCGAACCTGCCGGATCTTCGATGCAGGCATAGCCTATCGGCAGCCCGCTCGCCATGATCTCCAATTCCTCTTTCCCCGGGGTCAACTTCCCGTTGTTCTTATCCAGCAAAATCAATCTCCCCGGAGAATCCGGCGCGCATTGTATCCGCTCTAGCAGAGCGGAACGGGTCTCCTCGCTTTCTTCCTGAATCGCTCTTGCAAATGCGGCCGACGCGGCTTCGGATTCGGCTGCCAGATATTCCGCTTCTTCACGCTGATCCAAAGCGGCACGAAGCTGATCGAGCAATTCGTGAATCTCCTCTTCAATAAGCGGCTTGAGCAGATACTGCTCAATCTGGTGGCGAATCGCGAATTGGGCGGCATCAAACCGCGAATAACCGCTGACGATAACCGTTGCTATATGCTCAAGCCGGCTGCTTTGTTTCATCTGCCCGATTAGTTCAAGTCCATCCATAACCGGCATTTGAAGATCCGTAAATACGAGATCGGGCAATTCCTGCTCCATAAACTCCATCGCTTCTTTGCCATCGGAGACAGCCCCGCATAGCAGGAAGCCATGCGTCTCCCAATCGACCATCGACCTCCAGCCCTCCAACATAAACGGTTCGTCATCTACGACCAATACTTTGTACACGGACAGTCCCCCCTGGACGTCATCTCCCATCTACCCCCAGTTTCACATAGGGTGCACTCATCAGCAATGTGACGGAAATATGATTTGTTGGATTATTTTACGATAGAATGTAAGCGTTTACGGAATTTCAAACAATAAAAGCAGCCTCCGGATCAATCCCCCGAAAGCTGCTTCAGATTTCATAAACCTCTATTACGATAATTGCTCGGACTTCCGATACTTGGCCGGGCTTACGCCTACCGTCATTTTAAATAGACGGCTGAAGTAGGCGTGATCCGCGTACCCGACCCGCTCGCCAACCTGATAAATTTTCATATTCGTCTCCCGCATGAGCCGAATCGCCTGGCGTATTCGAATGCTTGTCAAATGATGCGTAAAGGTTGCTCCGGTCTGAGAGCTGAACAAACCGCTCAAATAGTTCGGGGTTACTCCAAGCCGCTTCGCAAGCGTGGTCAGGGAAAGCTCCTTATTCCCGTACTCGGTCTCTATAATCAACATTGCCGATCGGATAATGCGGCTGACGAATTCATAACTTTGATCATCTTCGGCCTCCGCATGGCCAAGTTGCCTCAGACTGTTCCGATATAGGGAACGGAGCTCCGATACCGATGCGGTAATGCCGCCAATTCCAAGTTTAATCGGGATTCCAAGCCGCTCCTCGAGTATTCTTTTTTTCTTCAGCACGATCTCTTCCATATTAGGAACAGCATGTTTGGTCGTTAATACGGCAGCGCTCATGAACGGTTCGTCTTCAATAACGGCAACGGTACCTAGTTCATCCGTATTTGCCGTCAGCTGCTCTTTCATCCAAAATCGGTCCGTCGATTGCCAGAAAGCTTTGTCCTCGATTCTAAACGTGAAGACGCCCGCCCAGCGAAAACTCGGCAACGTCGCCTCATCCATCTGAACATCCCGCATATAAGGCTCGAAGAATAACGCGTGTACTCTCTTCTCTAGTGAAATCCGTTCGCGGTGGCGCAATAAGGGAACCGAATATTCGCCCTGCGGTCTCTTGCCTTGGCCTAGCTCCCGCTGGGTTAAGCTTCTTGCTTCCATCGTCAAAACGAGCAAAATTTGCATCGTCTTTACCCGGATATCCAGCCGTCTTCCCCTGTCATTGTCCGTATCGGCGGCCGAGCAAATGTCCATCAACTCGTCGATATGCGGTCTTAACTGCTGAACAATCGCCGAATCCGCCCGGAACAAATGCTGATCCACCCGGCCAAGCAAATCGTACAAATCCGGATCGTCCACATCCAGATGGAGAGCGAAATAGGTCATCGGCTCCTCAGACCCCTGACGGCTGTGATGAGATTCATCCGGCCGGATAAGCAGCAAATCTCCCGCATGTTGGACATACTCTTGTCCCGAAACAACGGTGAATTGCGTGCCTTGCAGCACGATATTGAGCTCCAGCAAAGGATGCTGATGTTCATTGTAAGTCCAGCCATTATCCACGGTCCGCCAATGCGACCCAACGAGTTGAAAAGCCAAACGAAAGTTCTCAAGTATAATTTCACGCTTTACTTCCGGCACTTCCCCATCCCGATTGTTCTGCCAGGTCACGTCCCCGCCCCGCTTCCAGCCCTTTTACCTTGGATTATATCATAGGCATTGGCGAATGGGACGATCCCTATTGATCCGGACAGCCGCTGACGAAATGTTCCTCACCGAGATGGCCCGAACGGTTGATTTTGGTCTGCAAATATTTCTCGTTGTACTCCGATACATCGCCCCAGAGCGGAATCCGGTCGGCTACATCTAGCCCGGCGGAACGCAGCGCCTCCAGCTTGCGCGGATTATTCGTAATCAGCGTAACCGGCTTGCTTTTGGGCCGTAATAACCGCAGCACCCGAATCGCATCCCCGTAATTGCGGGCATCGTCCACAAAGCCGAGATTAAGGTTCGCCTCGACGGTATCATAACCTTGCTCCTGCAACAGATAAGCCATCGCTTTGCTGAACAGCCCGATGCCCCGTCCCTCGTGGTTGGCCAGATAAAAAAGCGCTCCCGCGCCGTTAGCTACAATCATTTTCATCGATTGATGAAGCTGGTACCCGCAGTCGCACCGTTTGCTGCCGAATATATCGCCCGTATGGCAGATGCTGTGCATCCGGATAAACGCTTCGTCCGCATGCTCGAAATCCCCGTATACCAATACGCTGGACTGCTGCATTTCCGCCAGATTAGCACCGGACAACTTATGTACAATATCTTCGAGGCGATCTACTTCCTCTTTGCACAATAGCCAGCAATACCAATGAAAAATAACCGTTTCGTCATCCAAATTAACCGGCAGCTTGATCGGACCTACTAAATAAATCTCCCCGTCTTCGCTCTCCACGTGCCGGATCTTGCCTTCCAGAATCGAGATAACCTTCTCATCCATGGCTCACAAACCATCCCTTCATTTCCATTATTGACTAGGTTGCGCAAGGGTGGCGGCAGCTATGCTTATTCCCCGACTTTTATCGTGTAGGAAGCAATGAAATTATCGCCATGCCGTTGGAATTGGCCCCATATTTTATATATGCCCGGCGCCGGAAACGTCGTTTCAAAAGCCGCTTCCGGCCCAATTGTCTGCCCTTCCTTCGGATGGACATGCAGGTAATGGGCAAGGTTGTCGCTAATGATAACGACATGCCCGGCTGCGCCAAGATAAGGCTCCATATCCTCTGCCGGTTTGCCGGTCTTACCGTCCTTGAAAGAGAAGCGGAGCGAGGTTTCTTGGCCTGCCCGCAGCTGATCGGCCACAAGGGACACCTCGGTGCCTCCTACGTTCTGCAGCAGTTGTTTATCCGGCACCAGCGTCTCGGCGGCAGCGGCTTTGCCCCCAACTTCAACGATGGTCTGAGCCACTTGATTCCCTTCTCCCGCAGGCGTAAAGTCGGCAAATAGCTTGTAGGATCCACCCTTCATAAAGCGGGTATCCACGGAAAATCGGCCGGCTCCTTCATCCACCGGATGGAGATGCTGAAACTCGCTCAGATCGCTGCGTACCGCGATCAGATGCAGTTCCTTCTCGTGGTTCAGCGAGAAGTTACGAACCGGACGCCCATGCTCATCCGTAATGGAGAGCCTGATATTCGTACTTTCGCCGGCTAACGGCTTCAGCGGCATGTAGCTCCATTGCACGGATGCGGAGGCGCTTGCCGTATGGTCATCATGGATATGGTGATGGCCAGGCGCGTACGCGGAAGCGGAGCTGGAAGCAGCAGCCGAAGCTGTGGAAGCCCAGCTTGTCTGACTCGTTGTATAAGCAGCCGATAATAACACGGCCATTAATCCAATTTGCAATTTGCGATGGCGATTTTTTCGGTTTCGTTGTATGGTTCGTTGCATGTTGATTCCCTCCATTGTCCCTAACAATATACCCTTAGGCGGTATAGGCTAAACAGGCGGAAACCGCAAAAAAGCCTCCAAATCCGTATAGTGAAACGGATTGGAGGCGTTATGTAAGACACGGTAGAGGAAGGCTACCGTGTACAACCGAAGCAAGAAAAAAAGCGTTATGAAAAAAAGCTTTTCTTGCATAGACCGACAAACCTATACGCTGTGGACTCTCACCCCCACAGGGCGCTCACAGTCGTCTAGTGACGTGATCAGCGTCTTCATAGGGTTAGACAACTGTTTGCATTGCCATTTGCCGGTTCCATATAATATAGCACTAAAGTCCTAAGAGTTCTATGTGTAAATGCTGTTTGTACTACTACTTTTTTCTTATGCGATATCGTAGCCTTGCTCTTCAATCGCTTGTTTGATCGTATCAAGCGATACCTTTTTCTCATCGTACGACACGGTAACTTTACCCGCCGCCAGATCTACCGATCCGTTTGCGCCCGCACCGGTAACCGCCTTCTCAACCGCGCTTACGCAATGTCCGCAGGACATGCCTTCTACCTTCAACGTAACGTTTGTCATAATAATTCCCTCCCGGTCTTATTTCATTAATTTATTTACAGTAACGAGCAGTTCGTCAATAACTTCGCTTTCACCCGCCTGAATGCGTTCGATGATACAGCTTTTCATGTGGCCTTCCAGCAGAAGCTTCCCAACGCCGTTCAGAGCCGATTGCACCGCCGCAATCTGATTCAGCACATCATCGCAATACGTATCCTTCTCGATCATCGCCTTCACGCCGCGAATTTGACCTTCAATGCGGTTGAGGCGCGATACGAGGTTGGACTTCATCTTGTCGGAATGATGGCTCTTGCGCTCGGCGCCCTGCTGGTCCGGCTGAGCTGTATGGCAATGCTCGGTTTTCTCTTGTTCGATCATCGTGAATACCTCCAGGGGGTATGGCTTACGTTCATCATATCATACCCCCTAGGGGTATTCAATCGGTAAATGCAGCATAAGGATAATATAACTTAATACAACGCAAACAAATCGGAAGTAAAGTGATATTGATTCAATTTTATGATGGAGATGGGAGTGGGAGAACGGTTATGACAACAGTCGTTAATTATGCGCACCGGGGGGCTTCCGGCAATTATCCGGAGAACACGATGATCGCTTTCGAACAGGCAATCACGCTTGGCGCAACGGGAATTGAGACGGATGTGCAGATGACGAAGGACGGAAGATTGGTACTGATCCATGATGAGAAGTTGCGGAGAACGACAGGCGTAAACGCGCTTGTAGCGGAAACGTTGGCAGACGAGGTGCTTCAGCTTGACGCCGGCAGTTGGTTCTCCCCGGAATTCAAGGATGCGCGGATTCCTACTCTGGAACAACTGCTTGAACTGGCGAAACGGACGCATACCATCGTAAATATCGAGTTGAAAAACGGCATTGTCGAATACCCGGGTCTCGAACGCAAAGTGATTGAAACCGTTCAATCCTACCGCATGTCGGATCAAGTGATTATATCCAGCTTTAATCATTATTCCTTAATCGAATGCAATCGGATTGCGCCGGAAATTCCGACCGGCATTTTGTATATGGAAGGTTTATACCGTCCTTGGAAGTATGCCAAGTCGGTTGGAGCTTCCGCCCTGCATGCTTCCCGTTACGCGGTATTGCCGGAATGGGTGGCGGAAGCGGCTCAACATGACGTGATCTACAACGTCTTCACCGTAAACGATCCCGCGGAGATGAAGCGCCTTATGCAAGCAGGCGTTGCGGGTATCATTACGGATTACCCGGAACGCCTTGCCGCCATCCTTCGAGGCCAATAAATATTTAGTGGATGCTTTTTTTCGTGAAACCGCCGCCTTGCACGTCGGCTACGTTCTCGATCGCGATAAAAGCTTGCGCATCAATATCCTGCACAATGGCCCTTAACTTAGCGACTTCCAGACGGCTGACTACGCAATAGACCATCTGGGTCTCTTCTCTGGAATAACCGCCGCGTGCTTGAATATAGGTGGTGCTGCGGCCAAGACGGGTCATGATAGTCTCGGCAATCTCTTCGTAAGCGCTCGAGATGATGGTGACGGACTTCGATTCCTCGATCCCTTCCACCACAATGTCCATGACTTTTGTCGCGAGATAATAGGTGACCATCGAATACATCGCGGAATCCCACTCGAACACAAATCCGGCGAGAATAAAGATAAAGACGTTGACGATCATAATGATCTGGCCGACCGGCATATGGAATCGCTTGGAAGCAAGAATCGCCACAATCTCCGTGCCGTCGAGCGAACCGCCGAACCGAATAACGAGACCTACGCCGCCACCGAGAATAATGCCGCCGAACAAGACGGCAAGCAGCTTTTCTTCCGTAAACGCATCCACATGGTGGAGTAGTTGAGTGGTGATCGACATGACCACGATGCCATATAAGGTAGACATGGCGAAGGTTTTGCCGATTTGCTTAAAGCCGATGAACAGAAACGGAATGTTCAAGAGGAATATGAATAGACCAAGGGGCAAGTGGGTTAATTCCGATACCATAATGGAAATACCGGTGATGCCGCCGTCAATGACGTCATTAGGTACGAGGAATAGTTCTAGGGACACCCCCATTAGTACGGACCCTATTGTAATGAAAATGATGCGTTTAAAAATTTCTAGCGCGGATAGTTTTTTGTGCTCTTTTGCCATCGTGACCTCCAGCCTTTTCTTATAAGCCTAACACAATACTAAGATTTGTTCAAAATTACGGGACCAAAAAATAGCAGCCTATGTCACTATAAATGACACCCGGCTGCTATTTTTATCCTCTTGCGAATGAATTATTCGTACAACACCGCTTTTATTTCGTCGCTGTCGATATTGGTCTTATCGTAGTAATAGAACCCCGTATCAATAGTCGATTCGACCTTCTCGCCGCGGATCGCTTCCACCGCCGCTTTGACCGTTTCATACCCGATGCCAACCGGATTCTGGGTAATCGCGCCCGCCATGACTCCGCTCTTGATGGCATCAATCTGCGCTTTGCCCGAATCGAAGCCGATAACGGTAATTTGGCCTTCCTTCTTCAGCTCGGTTACGGCATTAATAACGCCAACCGCGGAGCCTTCATTGGAGCCAAAAAAGCCCTTCAGGTTCGGATGCGCCTGCATCATCGCTTTCGCCAGGTCGGTTGATTTGAGGTGGTCGCCCCCGCCGTATTGAATGTCGACAATCTTAATATTGGGATATTTCTCTTTGATCCGGTTCACGAAGCCGTCGCGCCGGTCAACGCCGGTGACGGAAGTCTGGTCATGCACGATGACGCCAACTTCGCCTTCCCCGCCGATTAGCTCCGCCATTTTGTCTGCGGCAAGAGCGGCAGCGGCTTTGTTGTCGGTTGAAGCCGTTGTGATCGGGATGTCGCTGTCGACGCCGGAGTCAAAAGCAATAACCGGGATATTGGCGTCTTTTGCTTTTTGCAGAAGCGGAATGGATGCCTGGCTGTCGAGAGCGGCAAACCCAATCGCGCTAGGCTTCTTGTCGAGAGCCGCTTGCAGCATTTCGATCTGTTTATCCACCTGCGCTTCGGTCTCCGGCCCTTCGAAGGTAATTTCGACGTTGAACTCCGTGGCGGCTTTTTCCGCTCCGGCTTTCACCGCCTGCCAGAATTGATGCTGGAATCCCTTCGAGATGATCGGAATATAAATCTTGTCTCCGCTTGCTTTTGTTCCTCCGTTGTCGCCGCTTGATTGGCTGCCGCCGTCGTTGTTCGAACCGCAGGCGCTGAGCATCACAACCGTCATCAGTACAGCCAATACGACCGCCGTAAACTTTTTCACCGAAATCTCCCCTTTGATATGAATTCGTTCCATCCTATATAGAAGCTTGGGTCGCGAGATTTGCCTAAGAAACTCCGCGCCCAAGGTTTCTAACGAGTCCGGCGGCGCAAGATATCCGCGTAAACGGCCAGCAGAATGACAATTCCGACCACAACCGTCTGCCACTCTTGCGGAACGGACAAGATGCGAAGTCCATTCGTAAGCACGCTCATAATGAGAGCCCCGATAACGGTGCCCACGATTGTGCCTTTCCCGCCGCTCAACGAAGTACCTCCAATAACAACGGCGGCAATCGCTTCAAGCTCGTAGCCGGCACCAAGCGCAGGTTGCGCGGAATTAAGACGCGAAGCAATCAGAATGCCCGCGAGTCCGGTGAAAATACCGGTAATGGTGTAGATCGCGATTTTCCAGTAGTTCACGTTAACGCCCGACAGCCTTGTTGCTTCCTCATTGCTGCCAAGCGCGAAGTTATAACGGCCAACGATTGTTCTCGACAATAGAATGCTTCCTATAATGGCGGCAATAAAGAAAATAACAACCGCGTTCGGAATCGCAAAACCCGGGATGATCTCGTCAAAGAATGAACCTTGCGACACCTCGCTGAACACCGGATGATCATTGAAGTAGATCGGTTTCGTGCCGGAGATGACAAGCGCGAGTCCTTTGGCGATCATCATCATGGCGAGAGTCGCGATAAAAGGCGGGATTTTGAGCTTGGCGACCATAACGCCGGACAGCAGACCGCATATTCCGCCCGTCAGAATTCCGCCGATTATGCCAAGCGGTACCGGAAGCCCCCAATACGTTATGAATACCCCGGTCATAACCGCGCTTAAGGTCATGACCGTCCCAACCGACAGGTCAATGCCGCCCGTAATGATCACAAACGTGGAGCCTAGCGCCAATACGCCGGTCACCGCGGTGGAGAGCAGAATGCCTACGATATTGGTGAACTGAAAGAAGTTGCTCGATGCGATCGAGAAGACGAGAATCAGGACGATTAAGCTGGCAAAAGCAAGCACCTGCTGCAGAACGCCCGGCTTCAGCATAAGGGCCGCCTGCTTGCCGCCAAGCTGCGCGATTTCGGCTTTTGGCTGCATTTTCATGGAAGTTACCTCCTAAGAGTAAGAACTTTTATTGAAACGGTCTTGTCTTCGTCAAGCCCGCAGCGTGGCATAGCGCATAATTTGCTCCTGCGTCGCTTCTTCGCGGTCCAGCTCGCCGGTAATGCGTCCTTCGCACATAACGATGATGCGATGGCTCATCCGCATAATCTCGGGCAGCTCCGAGGAGATCATAATGATCGATTTCCCCCTGTCGGCAAGATCGTTCAGCAGCTTGTAGATCTCGCTTTTGGCTCCCACGTCGATTCCCCGCGTCGGTTCGTCGAAGATAAGAATGTCGCAGCCCTGGGTTAGCCATTTGCCGATGACCACCTTCTGCTGATTGCCTCCGGACAGGAATTTGACGTTCTGGTTAATGTGGGGCGTCTTCACCTTCAGGAGCTCAACAATACGATCGGCCGCCTTCGCGATTTGGCCGCTGTTCATCCATCCTACCCGATTCGCGTATTGCCTTAAGGAGGCGACCGCCACATTCGTCTTTACATCCATCTCGACGATACAGCCATACCGTTTGCGGTCCTCCGACAAATAGCCGATTCCCGCCTGCACCGCGTCATAAGGCTGCTTCAGCGTAACCTTGCGGCCATGGACCGTTATTTCTCCCGCATCGATGGGATCGGCGCCAAAGATAGCTCTCGCCACCTCCGTCCGGCCCGCTCCAATTAGACCGGCGAAACCTACGATCTCTCCTTTGCGGAGTTTGAAGCTGATATTGTCCAAGGCCCCCTTGCGGCAAAGCCCCTTCACCTCAAGCACCGTCTCGCTGCTCTCCGCTATCCGGATTTGCTTCGTGTTGTCATATATCTCCCGCCCGACCATCATCGCGATAATCTGCTCGTTCGTCACGGAAGCCGTCGGCACGGTATCGATATACCGTCCGTCCCGCATAACCGTAATCCGGTCGGTGATTCGCTTCAGCTCATCCATCCGGTGCGAAATGTAGACAATGCCAACCCCGCTGCTGCGGAGCTGATGAATAATGACAAACAGATCATCGATCTCGGAATCGCTTAACGCCGCGGTTGGTTCATCCATGATCAGAACCTTGGCGTCGTAAGAAAGAGCCTTTGCGATCTCAACCATTTGCTGCTTCGCAACCGTCATCTGGGAGACCGGTTCATCCGGATCCAGATCCATGTTCAGCCGCTCGAACAACCGCTCCACCTTCCGCTTCAGCTCCCGCTCGTTCAGGAACAGCCGAAATCCCCTTCTTGGCTCGCGTCCGATATAAATGTTCTGCGCAACCGTTAGATCCGGCGCCAAATTCAGCTCCTGATGAATGATGGAAATACCAAGCTTCTGGGCCGCTTTTGCGCTGAGCATCTCCACCTCCGCGCCGTCATAAACAATCGTTCCCGCATCCTTCTGATATACGCCCGTCAGCACCTTCATCAAGGTGGATTTGCCGGCCCCGTTCTCGCCAACCAGCGCGTGCACCTCTCCCCGCTTTAGCTCAAACCGGCAGCCCTGCAACGCTTGAACGCCAGGAAAATATTTGTCGATCCCTTCCATCTGAACGAGTAGTTCTTCCACGCCGGCATCACTCCATCCCGCTATAACTAAGCTAATTGTAAAGCGCTTTCCGATTGGCCAGAATGGAATAATGTATTTGAATAGTTGAAAAACATCTGATTCCGAATACGACGAAAAAAGAAGCTACTCTCCCACAAACGGGAAGAGCAGCTTCTGATTTTGTTCCGTGTACATATTGTCCTTGTTGATAATGACCGATTCCGTATCGATCCGCTCCGGAATCTTCTTGCCCCGGACCGCTTCGATGGCCGTCTTCACGCTCAGATAACCCATGTTGTACGGCTTCTGAACGACCGTTGCCTGAAGGACGCCGCCTTCGATCAGCTTCACTTCGTCAACCGAGCTGTCGAAGCCAACCAGCTTGACTTGGCCGCTAAGCCCCAATTCCTCAATAGCCCGGCCTGCGCCTACCGTTGAAGGCTCGTTTAATCCCACAATTCCTTTTATGCCAGGATCGGAAGACAGAAGTTCCTTTGTCAGCTCATAGGCTTTGTCCGGCAGACCTTCGCTGTATAACGTGCTTGCGACCTTAATATTCGTATGGCCGTTCAGCCATTCGCGGACTCCCTGTTCCCGTTCCATTTGCGAGGAAGTGCCGTATACAAAGCTTACTATGGCGATTTTGGCCGTATCCGCGCTCGGGAGCAGCCCCGCCATTTGTGCGGCCGCTTTTTGCCCGGCCTCGACATTATCCGTTGCGATAAAGCTAAGCGAATCGCGGCTGTTAATGCCGGAATCTACGGTTATAAGCTTGATGCCGGCTTTTCGGATTTGTTTCGCAACCGGAACAAGCCGGTTATAGTCCGTTGCCGCCATTACAATGGCATCCGGCTTGTCCCGAATCGCCTGCTCCAGCTGCTCGATCTGCAGATCAATCTCCCTCTCGGTGGGAGGGCCAATAACGGTTACGTTCGCGCCGTATTCCCGCGCCGCATCCTCCACGCCGGTGATCAGCACCTTCCAGAAATCGATGACTTGTCCTTTTGCTTTTACCGTGACAATGATATCGGCGGGCCGTTCTGCCCGCTGGCTCGCAGCCCATTTGTAAATGCCGAATGCCGCTATTACAATAACAATCGCGGCGAAGACCGCAGAGGCCGAACGGCGGCGGTATTCGCTCATGCGCCAGCACCTCCCCCAAATTCATCGCCCTGGATGGCCGCAATGCGAACCGTAACGGTTGTTCCTTCATCGGGATAACTCCGGTAAGACAAGCCATACTCCTTCCCGAAGTAAAGCTGGATCCGCTCGTGAACGTTAACCACTCCAACTCCTTTGCTGTCCCGGTCGCTCCGTCTAGGCTCAAGGATCGTCCGGAGCGCTTCCGCCTCCATCCCAACGCCGTTATCGCTCACTTCAAGCCATATATAGCCGTCACGTTTGCCTCCGGTCACCTGAATAGTTCCCGTTCCGATTCTATTCTTGATGCCATGATAAATCGCATTCTCAAGCAGCGGCTGCAAGAGAACCTTCAGCGTCCGGTAAGCATAAATATCCGGGTCGACGTCAATGTGGAAATCCAGCTTGTCCTTGTACCGGATCTTCTGAATCGTAAGGTAATTCGCGACATGTTCAATCTCCGTCCTTATGGAGACCAGTTCCTGCCCTCTGCTAATCGATGAGCGGAACAGCCGTGCCAAAGCAGAGGTCATGAGCACAACCTCGTCCGTCTTTTTCCCCTCGGCCATCCAAATAATCGAATCCAGCGTATTGTACAAAAAATGCGGATTAATCTGCGCCTGCAGCGCCGTCAGCTCGCTCTTCCGCTTAATCTCCTGTTCCCGGACGACCTGGCTCATCAGCTCCTCGATTTTGACGACCATCAGGTTAAACGTTCGGGCAAGCGATGCGATTTCGCGGGGATTGCCGATCGGCACCCGTATATGAAAGCTCCCTTTCTCCACCTTCTTCATATGCTCCTGGAGCTGCTTAATCGGGCGGGACAAGTTGCGCGATACAAACACCGCGAGCAATAAGCCCACGATAAGGCAAAAGATCCCCGCCGCCACCATCGACAGCTGCATCTCGCGTTTGTTCCCGATCAGCTCGTTCGCGTAAGATACGCCGACGATTTTCCATCCAAAGCCGGTGTCCTGGATCGTATAGATGCGGCTTGTTTTCCCTTCGTCGGTCATAAAGCTGCCGCTGCCCTTCGCCAGGACCTCGTCGATCTTCTCCGACTTCAAGTTGCTGTAGATCAGCTGCTGCTGCGGATGGTACACGATATTGCCGTCTTCGTCGACGATAAACACGTAACCTCGTTTGCTCAGGTCAATATTGTTGAGCGTATCGTTAATGACGCTAAAGTTGAGGTCGACGAGCAGCACGCCGCGCGGCTCCGTCTGATCTTTGCTCCACAGCTCCCGGCTAAGCGATACGACCCAGTCGTATTCGTCCTTGAACATATGCTGGACGTGGGAGGAAGAGACAACAATCCGGCCGGATGCCTCCTGCGCGCTTTTGTACCAGGGCTGATCCGCCAGCTTGATGCTGGGATTCAGCTCCGCATGCTCCCGGTCCGAGACGAACCGGCCGTTATAACCAATGACGTTAATCGAAGCGATGTCCTTGCGGGAAGCGATGATCGTGTGGAAATACGCCGAGATCCGCTGCTCGCGCTCCAGCTCCACCGCGCTTGTCCCGTCCTGGCCGTCTTCGCTTGCCAGCTCGCGCACATCGTCGTTGCTGAGCGCGAGCACCGATATATTTTCCATGCTGGTGATATAGGTCTGAATGTTGGCGTTCACTTGCTGAATCAGTTCCGCCGTATAATCCTGGGCCGTCTCGCGGACGGAGGAAGCTGACAGCTGATAGGAAATCACGCCAAGCAGAATAGCCGTTAATAGAATGAGGCAAGCGGAGGCGGCAGCGATATTAGTCTGAATGCTTTTGAATTTAAATAATTCCATAAGCGCGCCTCATGCCTGTTCCGCTGCCGTGCGGTGACGGTAATCGGTCGGCGATTCCCCGGTATGCTTCTTGAACAACACGCTGAAATATTGCGCGTCCCCATAACCGGTTCTGGCCGCGATCTCATAGGTTCTAAGGCCGGTGAATTTCAAGAGTTCCTTCGCTTTGTCCATCCGAACGGCGGTGACGTATTCGATAAACGTCCTTCCGGTATGGGCTTTAAAGGCCGCGCTGAAATAACTGACGCTCATATGAACCCTCTTGCAGACGCCTTTTACGGATAGATTCTCATCCTCGTAATGGGATTCGAGATAAGCGACGGCTTCTTCGATCTGAGAACGGCACTGGTCGTGGCGGGTTGCCGCAACGCTGTGAACCGCCCTTCGGCAGGCCGTCTTCAGCCACTCCCCGATCTCGTCCATCGTCCTGAACCGGTAGATCTCGGTCATCGGGTTCACGCCTTCTCCGAATACTTCGGACTCCTTGCAGCCGATATCGCCAAGCGCTTGCATGACGGCAAGGATCGTTCTTTGCATGCGCAAATAACAATGGTTGATGCTCGTTAACTCTGCTTTGTTATGCCGAATCAGCGCTTCGATTGCACGATCCGCTTCATCAGCCGTTCCGGTCTTAATGCCGGCAATTAGTTCCCGGTCGAACTCTGCCGGGTGTCCTGCTGGGGCGCTTCGGCGTTGTTCCATGTCCAGAATGCTGATAACGCTGTTGTCGCCAAGCACTAGCCGGTAGTCGAGAGCAGCCGCCGCAGCCTTGCAGCTTTCTCTGATCCGGGTATAACCGTGAACGTTCATCCCGATCCCCACCGAAACGGTTAG
Source organism: Paenibacillus glycanilyticus (assembly GCF_030161375.1). GTDB lineage: Bacteria > Bacillota > Bacilli > Paenibacillales > Paenibacillaceae > Pristimantibacillus > Pristimantibacillus glycanilyticus_B. Next base: position 294,233 of record NZ_BSSQ01000013.1, on the reverse strand, counting down.
CCGCAGGAACTGCACCGACGACTGCCGGATCCGCTCTGCCAGCTCCTGCGCTTTCTCTTGCAGCGGCTCCTCGCGATCTCCGCCGAGAATCGCCATGACCCGCTCCTCGCGGCTTCGAAATATAACGGCATCCCAGGGTTCGCCGCTTATTATTTCATGCGCGATATTGTACACCGCAAACCTCAGAAGCTCCCTATCCGTATCCGCTCCGGCCTGCTCTTCCAGCCGGTCGGCGTCAATCGCCAGCCCAACATAACAAGGTCCCGCCAGTTGAATCTGGAAATAACGAAGACGCGAAGTGATCTCCTTCTCGCTTAAAGCCATCGTCGACATCCGTTCGAGGAAACGTTCCTTAAGCAGCGGCATGCTCTCATGCAGCTGGCTTTGCAGCCGGGCCAAATCCTCGCGTTCTTTCTTCTCCTCATCGAGCTCCAGCCGGAGCTTGCGCAGCATCGCGGATAGCTCGGCGGCCGTCACCGGCTTCAGGATGAAATCCTTCACCTTCAGCTTGAGCGCCTGCTGCGCATATTCGAAGTCATCGTAGCCCGTCAGAATAACGACCTTTGTATCCGGGTATCCCTCCATCACTTCCCGGGACAAAGCCAACCCGTCCATAAACGGCATGTTAATATCCGTCAGCACAATATGCGGCTTCAGCCGTTCAATCTCCTCCAGTGCCTGCACTCCGTTCTCGCAATCCGCCACGCACTGAAAGCCAAGCTCCTCCCATGGTATACGTTCCCTGATGCCTTCCCTCACGACCGCTTCATCATCCACCAGCACTATCGTATACAAGGCGGTTCCCCCTAGTACTTACGAGAATTGGAATTGTATGCGCTTTTATTATAGTCAGAGACTCTAGCGCAGGCAACGGGAAATAGAGCAGCTCCAACCCGGAACCACTCTAACGGACCACTTATGCGTCATCCTCACTCCGAAGGAGTCACCGCAAGCTGGAGCTCTCGCTCCAACTCCTCCTTGTAGGCAGCGCTGAGGCCGGCCGACCAGCCGAACAGCTCCGCCATATAGCGGTGGACGCCATCCTTCCAGCGGATTACGCGGCTGCGGTCGAACAGGAGGCTGCCGCTCCGGCGGATCCAGAAGTCGGCCGGCTTGCAGGCCATTTCATAACGGATCGCGTAGAGCAGCTCCAAGAGAAGCGTAACGGGCAGCTGCCTGCGGATCGCCTCTTCCTGCGCTTCCGGCATAAGACGGAGAACGGCAGCCATGTTCGACCCATACCTTCGGACAAGACGTTCCGCATCCAGCTTGGCAAGTCCCGCGGCAACGGCCGCGGAGGTATGCTCCGCCACGAAGCTGGGGTAACCATCCGAACCGCCAACGTCGCCGCCAGAGATCGGCAATGTCAACGTTTGGCTCTCTCCGATCCCTTCTTTCCCCATCTTCGCAAGCAGCGCCGCTGCCTGATCCATCGCGGTCTCGGCCATCTTTCGGTAACCGGTTAACTTCCCGCCGGCCATGGAGAGCAAGCCCGATGGCGAGGTCAACACCTCGTCCCGACGCGAAATTTCGGAAGGGCTTTTTCCCTCCTGATGGATAAGCGGCCGCACGCCTGCCCAGCTGGATTCCACATCCTCGGCCTTGAGCGCAAGGGTGGGGAACATCTCGTTTGCCGCCTTCAGAATATATTGCCGATCTTCCGCCGTCATTCGCGGATGGGCAAGATCGGAGCGATAATCCGTATCGGTCGTGCCGATGTATGTCTTCCCGTCGCGGGGTATCGCAAACAACATCCTTCCGTCCGCCGAATCGAAATAGATCGCTTGGCCAAGCGGGAACCGTCTCTGGTCAAATACGAGATGGACACCTTTCGTATGATGAAGCGTCTTGCCCGACTTGGAGCCGTCTATCTCCCGGATCGTATCCACCCAAGGCCCGGCTGCATTAATCGTAACCTTTGCTTTCACTTGTCCGATCTTGCCCGTCAGTTGATCGCGCAGCTCCGCTCCGGCTACCCGTCCATCCTCGTACAGCAAAGATTGCGCCTTGACGTAGGAAATAGCGCATGCTCCGAGCTCGACGGCCTTTTTCATGACTTCGATCGTTAGTCTGGCATCGTCGGTCCGGTACTCGACGTAATAACCGCCGCCCTTCAGCCCTTGCTTCTTGAGCAGCGGCTCTAACCGGATAGCCTCGTTGGCATCTACCATTTTCCGCCGCTCGGCGCGTTTGACCCCGGCTAGAAAATCATACAACCGCAGCCCGAGAGAAGTGCTAAATTTCCCGAAAGTGCCTCCTTTATAAATCGGCAACAGCATCCATTCCGGCGTCGTTACATGCGGCCCGTTCTCGTATACGATAGCCCGTTCTTTGCCTACCTCAGCCACAACGCCAATCTCGAGCTGCTTCAAATACCGCAGACCGCCATGCACCAGCTTCGTGGAACGGCTCGACGTACCAGCCGCAAAGTCCTGCATCTCCACCAGCGCCGTCTTCACTCCCCGCGAAACCGCATCAAGAGCAATGCCCGCCCCCGTGATGCCCCCGCCGATAATGAGCAAATCGAACTCCTCAGCCTGCAGCTTCGCGAACTGCTCCTCTCTTTTTAACGCGTTAAATAAGTTTGGTTCTCCCCCGTGTTCCTTCCGGCTTGCCATTAGAAACAGCTCCTATCGCTCATACTCAATGTGAAAAAAACCGCGAACCATTCTCCATTATGCTATTAAGCACAAGGAAGAACGGACACGGTCCTTTATATCTGCTTATCGAAAAGCCATCGCTGCCTGCACGGCTTTCTGCCAGCCGGCATAGAGCGCATCCACTTTCTCCACCGCCATGGACGGTTCAAAAATGCTCTCCAGGGAGCGCTGCTCCGCAATCTCCTCGCGGCCCTGCCAATACTGAACCGCTAGTCCCGCCAAATAAGCGGCGCCAAGCGCGGTTGTCTCGCTGATGACCGGCCGTTCAACCGGCACGCCAAGCAGGTCGCTTTGGAATTGCATGAGCAGATTGTTGCGGATGGCGCCGCCATCCACGCAAAGCGACTGAAGCGGAATGCCCGCCGACTGTTCCATCGCGTCCAGCACGTCTTTCGTCTGATACGCAATCGACTCCAGCGTTGCCCGGACAAAATGCTCGCGCCGCGTCCCGCGCGTCATGCCAAATGCCGCGCCGCGGACCTCGCTGTCCCAATAAGGCGTGCCAAGCCCAACAAAAGCCGGTACCACATAGACGCCTTCCGTGGAATCGACGGATGAGGCAAGCCGTTCGCTCTCTTCCGAGGTTTCGATCAGCTCCATGCCGTCGCGAAGCCACTGCACGGCCGATCCCGCAACAAAGACGCTTCCTTCAAGCGCATATTCCACTTGCCCGTCAATGCCCCAGGCAATCGTCGTCAGCAGTCCATGCTCGGAACGAATCGGCTCCGTGCCTGTATTCATAAGCATAAAGCAGCCGGTGCCGTACGTGTTTTTCGCTTCGCCCCGCTCAAAGCATCCATGCCCGAACAAAGCGGCTTGCTGATCGCCCGCGGCGCCCGCGATCGCGATTGGCCCGCCGAACAAAGCCGGCTCCGTTGTTCCGTACACTTCGGAAGACGAGCGGACCTCCGGCAGCATGGCTGCGGGAATATCCAGCCATTCGAGCAGCTCGGCATCCCACTTCAGCTCGTGAATGTTGTATAGCAGCGTTCGCGAAGCGTTCGAATAATCGGTTACGTGGACAGCTCCGCCTGTCAGCTTCCAGATCAGCCAGGTGTCCACCGTGCCGAATAACAGCTCGCCGGCTGCCGCTTTTTCCCGCGCTCCGTCTACCTCATCCAGCACCCACTTCGCTTTTGTGCCGGAGAAGTACGGATCGATCAGGAGGCCCGTTTTCTGCCGGATGGCAAGTTCATGGCCGGAAGTCTTCAAAGCTTCGCAAATACCCGACGTCTGGCGCGATTGCCATACGACCGCGTTATAGACAGGCTTCCCCGTTGCCTGGTCCCAGATGATAGTCGTCTCCCGCTGATTCGAAATGCCGATGGCTGCGATGCTTTCAGCGTTTAGGCCTTCTCTCTCAAGCAGCTCGCGTATCACCTTCAATGAAGTCTCCCAAAGCTGCTCAGCATCCTGCTCTACCCAGCCCGGATGCGGGAACGAGCAATCTACCGCCGTCTGCGCAACCGCGCGGGGAGTTCCCGCTTTATCGAATAGAATCGCACGCGTGCTGGTTGTTCCTTGGTCAAGCGCGATTATATAGGTTTCCTGCTGCGTCATGATCATCGATCCCCTTCTTCAACAAATCCTGCATTTCCCAAGTACTCGCTTTCACTATTGTATTCTATTCGCTGCGCAGAGCCAAACTCCCTTCGCTTGTTTTTTTGCAAAGGACTAGTAGCGTTCCGATACGATTTTTGCTTGCGTAAACAGGAGCAAATAGTCGCGCCCGCCAGCTTTGGAATCCGTACCCGACATGTTGAAGCCGCCAAACGGATGAGCGCCCACAAGCGCCCCCGTGCATTTGCGGTTCAAATACAGATTGCCCGCCATAAACTCGCGCCGCGCCTGCTCCAAATGCGCCCGGTTCCTCGATATGACCGCACCCGTCAGGCCAAATTCGGTGTTGTTCGCCATGCGGAGAGCTTCCTCGAACGAGGGGGCTTTCGTAAAGGCAAGCACGGGGCCAAAAATCTCCTCCAGCGAGATGCGGGCATTCTCGTCGACATCCGCAAATATCGTTGGCTCGATAAAATATCCCACCGAATCGTCGGAAGCGCCGCCGAGGACAAGTTGTCCTTCGCTTTTGCCGATCTCGATATATTCCTGGATTTTGCGAAACGCCTTGTCATCAATAACGGCTCCGACATTTGTCGTAGCCTCCGCAGGATCCCCGACCGCTAGCCGGTGAGTCCGCTCAATCACCTTTGCAAGCACCTCGTCGTACGCCGCCTCGTGAACGATCGCCCTAGAGCAGGCGGAACATTTCTGCCCGGAAAACCCAAAAGCGGCAGCGACGATGGAATCCGCCGCCAGATCAAGATCCGCATCGTCGTCTACGATAATCGCGTCTTTTCCGCCCATTTCGGCAATGACGCGTTTGATCCATTTTTGCCCCGGCCTCGTCTTCGCCGCCCGCTCGTTGATACGGAGTCCAACCTCGCGGGAACCCGTAAAGCTAACGAATCTCGTCAGCGGATGGTCGACTAGATAATCACCAACCTCGCCGCCCGGACCCGGCAAATAATTAACTACGCCGGAAGGAACGCCGGCTTCTTCCAGCAGCAGGGCGAACTGCGCGGCAATGACCGCGGTCGGGCTCGCCGGCTTCAGAACGACCGTATTCCCGCACACGAGCGCGGCCGTAGTCATGCCCGCCATAATAGCGAGAGGGAAATTCCAAGGCGGAATGACAATACCGACGCCAAGCGGAATATAATAAAGTTGATTCTCCTCTTCATCAAGCGGAGTCAGCGGCTGCGGCTCGCTTATACGCTGCAGCTCGCGCGCATAAAATTCCATAAAGTCAATGGCTTCCGCCGTATCCGCATCGGCCTCCGCGCGAGTCTTGCCTGCTTCAAGCGTCATCCATGCGGAGAATTCGTGCTTTCGAAGGCGCAGCAGCGCCGCCGCTTTATATAAATACCTGGCCCGTTCATTCGGCTCGGTAAACCTCCAGCTCTCGAAGGTGCGCGCGGCCGTTTGAATGGCTTCCTCCGCAAGCTTGGTATCAGCTTGAGAGACCACGCCAATGACTTGGTTTTTGGATGCCGGATTTATGGATAACGAAGTACGCGTCGTTGAAATCCGTCGTCCGCCGATGACAAGGGGATATTCCTGGCCCAGCTTCGATCTTACTAGCTCCAACGCCGCATCGTACGCCTTATTGTTAGATTCCGCCCCAAAGTTCGTGAACGGTTCATTCCTGAATGCTGCCCTCATACCCGCATCTCCCTTCGATACATGCTCTCTATTCCATTTATAGTTCATCCGGCAGGACGTTATGTGTGTCTTATAAGAAAGGAGCGATAGACAATGGGTGCTGGCCTTTACCGCCGAACCATGCTCACCATCTCAAACAACAAGCTTGTGGAGCATCTATCCACCCGTTATGGCCGCAAGCTCGCTTCCAAATTCATCGCCGGCGACAACTTGGAAGAAGCGATGGACCGAACGGAGGAGCTGAACAAACAAGGCATTATGGTAACGCTGGACCATTTGGGAGAAGGCATTAAAGATCTGAAGGAAGCCGAGGGGTACAGGGATGAGTATTTAAGGATTGTCCGCGAGATTGCGAAGCGAAAAGTAAACGCCAACGTCTCGCTTAAGCCCACCCAATTCGGCCTAGCGCTTGATAAAGAGCAATGCTACGCCAATATCCGGGCGGTAGTATCGGAGGCCAAGTATAGCCGGATTTTTGTCCGCCTCGATATGGAGGATACGCCGTACACCCAGGCCACTATTGACCTGGTACGCAAAATGCACGCCGGATGGATGACTAATGTCGGCACCGTTATTCAGGCTTATTTGCATCGATCGGAAGAAGACGTGGAGAAGCTTAGCAATGAGAAAGTGAACTTGCGGCTTGTAAAAGGCGCCTACAAAGAGCCGCCGGAGGTCGCTTACCAGAATGCCGGGCAAGTACTAGACAACTTCAAAAAGCTGATCGAGCACCGCCTGACGAACGGGATCTATACAGCCGTTGCCTCACACGACGACCGAATCATTAACTGGACCAAAAAGTTCGCCGCGGCGAACAATATCGCCCGGGACGCCTTCGAGTTCCAAATGCTCTACGGTCTCCGCATGAACAAGCAAGCCGAGCTTGCCGAGGAAGGTTACCGCGTGCGCTGCTACGTACCTTACGGCACCATGTGGTACCCTTACTACACCCGCCGTTTGGCCGAGAAACCGGCTAATCTGGCGTTGGTTTTGAGGAACATGTTTAAGTAACCGCAACAATCGGAGGCCATTTATACTCCGGTTGTTGTCGGGTAACCGCAAAGGACACCGGAGGCTACTTGGTGACCTTTGTCGGGTAACCGCAAAGGGCACCGGGGGCTACTTGGTGACCTTTGTCGGGTAACCGCAAAGGGCACCGGAGGCTATTTGGTGACCTTTGTCGGGTAACCGCAAAGGGCACCGGGGGTATACTCGGTGACCTGTGTCGGGTAACCGCAACAATCGGAGGCCAATTGTACTCCGGTTGTTCTCGGCAAGACGCAAGGATGCGGCTTGCGAAAATAATTTCCTTATATCCTGCTGTTTTTACCTTAAATAAGCCAAAACTGCTTATCCTAATACGCCATAACGCATATAAGGAAATTTATTACCTAATACGGAAACTCTTTTCCGCTACTTATGCAAAAGGTAAATAAGATGAATCAAAGATGCCAAACTCATCTAAATTAAGGAAATTTGTTTCCTTAATAGCGAAATTTCTCGCTAGCCGAGGTCGGTTAGACCCGTAGGTCGGTCAAAGGTCGGTTAGCTGCATAGGTCGGTTAGACTCGAACATCAAAATCCCCCGCGGAACCCGCGGGGGATTTAATCCTTTATTGCACCTGCTAGTGCTAGGCTACAACGTAGCCTACGTTGGATCTCCTCCACCATAAAAAAGCTAGTTAGTTAGCGTGCAGCCCCTACGTTGGATTCACTCCAGTAAAATTCTCCGAAATGTGCTACGTACAACTCGCATCGCTGAATTCACTGTACTCCATCCAATGTAACCCATGTTACCGAGGAGATACACCGCCTTTTACTGCATAATTTCCAACGTAGCTCCACCTGCTAGCTGTCCTTAATTCCTGCAACGGATGCCTCTAGAGAGAGTTAGTTTTAACCTACCAAGTCAGGACTGCAAACTAGTTCCCCAGCAAAATAAGCTCTTTCGGGTAGCTGGTCAGCACCCGTACCGAGCCGTCCGTTTGGATATACACGTCGTCCTCGATGCGGACGCCGCCGATGACCGGGTCATAGATGCCCGGTTCAATCGTAAATAGCAGACCCGGCTCAATAACCGACTGGTTCTGCCCGGAAACCGAAGGCTGCTCGTGTACGTCCATGCCGAAGCCATGGCCAAGGCGATGCGTAAACAGCGGTCCATAACCCTTCTGCTCGATCACGTCGCGGGCCGCTTTATCCACGGAAGCGAGCGTAACGCCTGCGCGAGACGCCGCGATCCCCGCCATGTTTGCCGCAAGCACCGTATCATAGATGGCACGTTGCTCTTTCGAAGCTTCGCCCATCACAAACGTTCTCGTAATGTCGGAGCAATAACCGCCCGCCTGCACGCCAATATCAATGAGCACGAAGTCGCCATGCTTAATCGTGTCATACCCCGGCGTACCATGCGGCAGCGCGGAACGCGCACCGGTAAGCACAATCGATTCAAATGCCGGACGGTCCGCACCAAGCTTGCGCATCTGATACTCGATTTCCGCCGTCAACTCAAGCTCCGTCATGCCAATCTTGGCGTGAGAAGCTGCGTGGGCAACGACTTTTTCCACCATTAAGACGGCGTTCTGCACTTTGCTAATTTCTTCTTCGCTCTTTTTCGTGCGCAGGGACAGGATAAAGCCCTCCAAATCCGCAAAACGCGCCCCTTCCAAAGCGCCTTGAATCCGTTCCGCCTTGGCGATCGACACCGCTTCTTTCTCGATGCCCGCAACCTTGGCTCCCGATGCGGTATGCTGCTTCAACACCTCGTACGCATCCTGCGTATCCGAGATCGGCACAAGCTTCCCGTTCCCGCCAAAAGGCTCCGCCGCGGACAAATCCAAAAGCGGCATATACAACGTTTCCTCTCCCGAGCGCGCATCCAGCGCCAAAGCCAGAAAACGCTCATGCGGATTGCAGAAAAAACCCGTGAAATAATATACATTCGTCGGAGACGTAATAAAGGCGATATCAATGCCATTGTTTTTCAAATAAGCAGCAAGTTGCTCTTTTCGTTGTTGCCAGACCGATTCCATCATTCTTCACTCCGTTTCTCAGTTAACGCCTACCCTGCTATTATAACGCCGTCCCCCACCGTAACCAAACCAACTTTCACCCTATCATTTTGAAATTCGCGGAAAATAAGTTCATACTATAGGTATAGGTTCCGCTGGAACTCTACATAAGTTGACGAGAGAGGAATGAAGCCCCGTGCTGACTTTTGAGCAAAAATTAAACAACTATGCGGACATCATCGTAAAAATCGGAGCAAACATACAGCAAGGACAATCGGTCATGGTTAATGCGACAATTGACGCGCCAGAGCTTGTTCGGCTCGTTGTGAAAAAAGCCTACGAAGCCGGCGCTTACCAAGTGAAAGTGTTCTGGCATGATGACGCGACATCCCGCATTCATTATGATCTTGCGCCCCTTGAATCCTTCCTGGAAGAGCCTAAATGGTCTGCCGGCGAAAAGCTCGAAATGGCCGAAAAAGGCGCTGCTTCCATTACGATCGGATCCGCCGATCCCGATTTGCTTAGCGGCGTGCCGCAGGAAAAAATCCGCAACGCGGACCGCACGGCGCGCAAAGCGAACGAGAGATACCGCCAAATGTCCCAAGCTTTCAAATTTACCTGGTCGCTGGCAACAGCCCCTTCCGCCGCTTGGGCAGCCAAGGTTTTCCCAGATCTTCCGCAGGAAGAGCAAGTCTCTAAGCTGTGGGATACGATCTTCCAAATGGTGCGTGCCGATCAGCCGGACCCTATCGCCGCTTGGGAAGCGCATATTAAACAACTTAAATCCAAAGCGCAATATTTGAACGATAAAGCTTATAAATATTTGCACTATGTTGCCCCTGGCACCGACCTGACGCTCGAAATGCCAAAAGATCAAATTTGGCTTGGCGGCAGCAAGCAAAACGAGCAAGGCACTTGGTTCGTTCCGAACCTGCCTACGGAAGAAGTCTATTCCGCTCCTCTCCGTACTGGCGTAAACGGAACGATCTCCAGCACAAAGCCGCTTAGCTATAACGGCAACATCGTGGATAACTTCTCGTTTACTTTCGAGAACGGCCGCGTTGTCGATTTCACAGCGGAGCAAGGCGAAGAAGCCATTAAAGGTTTGCTCGATACCGATGACGAAGCCAAATTCCTTGGCGAAGTTGCGCTCGTGCCGCATACATCGCCAATCTCGGATTCGAATATTTTGTTCTACAAAACAATCTTTGACGAAAATGCTTCCTGCCACCTCGCGCTGGGCAGCGCGTATTCGTCTTGCATCAAAGGCGGTGCCGGCTTATCGCGCGAAGCGCTGCTCGAAAGAGGTTTGAACCAAAGTATGGCTCACACCGACTTCATGGTTGGTTCCGCCGAGCTCAATCTGTACGGCATCACTGAAGACGGTACCCGCGAACCGATCCTTTTGAACGGCAATTGGGCGTTTTAATCGATAGTGATTCCGCGAGAGTTTCTTATCGACTGTGACCCTGCAGAAAAAATATCTCCTTCCAGTTGCTGTTGAAATCGTGATATCCGATTGAATAGGGTTAATGTTTTATCACGATTTCAAAGGCAAGCGTTACACTCTTCCAGGAGATAATTTCTCTTTGAATCCTATCGATTATTTTTGTGAGACCTAAAAAGTGGAACTAGGCTTAAGCCGGTTCCACTTTTTTGCCCCCCCACCGATTGATAGGTGGAGAAGGAATAGTATCTCGTGGAGGAGCGCAGCGCTTGCCTTTGTTACTCTTGATATAACCGTTGAAAATTCCAATCAGAATATCAAGATAACAACAGCAACCGGAACGAGATACTTTCCTGCGTAACCTAGTCAATCTCCCTCGATACTTTCCTGCGTAACATCATCAATATCTCTTTCAGCCATTTATAATCCCTTAATCTCTACCATACGCCGCGACCGAATCTACCTATCAATCATAGACTATACTGATGTTACCTATCAGGAGGAGGCTTCCCCCTTGATTCATCAGAACGTGAAAACCTACCGGTACCGCGTTGGCCGTAACCAGTACATTGTCATTAACATTTACCAGAACGCCTCGGCGTCCGCCGAAGCCGGGAACGTGCTTGCTAGCAACGCCGTTAACGTGCAGATTCAGAAGCAGCTGGCCAAGCAAAAGAAACGCAAACGTTAATCAACCTCCAGATCGTCGGATGACTAGGCGAAGACGGGGAGGTGATTGAAATGGGTCGCAAAAAGACAAAATCCGCAGACAAAAACATCGTGAAATGGAGCTCCGGCACAACAAACGTGCGCGTTGGCCAATCGGCGAACGCCACGATTAACCAAGGCGGCAACGCCTTTGCCATCAACGCTTCCGAGATTGGCGTCGTCCGCCTTCGCCCAGGCGCGCAAGGTTAAGCAGGTGCACAATAAAACAGCAGGGTTGCCCGCGTAGAGATTAACCTCTACGGGACAGCCCTGCTGTTTTTACGAATAGCCGCACAATATAGAGCACGCTTGCGATCATCATCATATCGAAGCTGACGTTAAACAGAAATAGATGTTTGCCGAGATCCGCTTCCCCGTCCCCAACGAGCGGAACGGCAAAACCAAACATCCCGACAAGCGCTAGTATTAGCAAGGTCTCAACAACCATGCGTTCCTTCAAACGCCGATGCCTTACATACTCAACCATCAGCACTAGCAGGTACACTGCCGCAAAACCAACATCAAACCAAAGGTTGTGCGGCATAACTTTCAGCTTGAATGTACTCCAGGCGCTATAAGTGTAGCTGACTGCCCCGTAAGGCTTGCCCGCCTCCTTCTCATAGCTGCCCAGATACAACGGCCGGATGCTCATCCCGTTCTCCGCACCGCGCTTCAGCTTCTGAATGAACCTGTCCGGATGTTTCACATAATACAGGAGTACGTCCTTATGACTAATTCCCTCCAGCGCGGCAACAATCCGAGGGTCATCCTGCTTCATTACCGTATCCGTCTGAAAATAGTTCGTTCCCGCGTTTACCTTGAATTCCTCCGGCAAGCCAAGCTCCCTCAGATCCGCTGCCGGATCCGGCGAATCTTTCAACACGCCGAAGAACACCGTTTGGTACAAATTAATATGCTTCAGTTCATTTGGCGCTGCGGCATACATCGTCACCGATGCAAGGAGCAATACGGCTGACCAAATCCCCACCGTCCATCTCCACATCCGGTCGGCGCGCAGCTTCCAGAACCGCAAACCTAACAGCACGAGCAACAGGCCAATGGGGGCATTTTGCAACTTCGTGCCAACCAGGCAGACCGCAGATAAGAAAAAGGCCGTCAGCAGCCAGACCGAAGGCTTGTCCGATCGAGACAAAGCTAGCGCGAGCCCAAACGTAAGCAGCATAAAGATGACGGTAACGGCTTCGCCAAAAAACGAGTTGAAATACGCGACGTACCCGATATCCAGAAAGACAAGCGACAAGCTTGCGACAAGGACGGCATTAAATAGAATGGAGCGCCGTTTGTTATATTTTACGATGACATACAATGCCGCGACGTACAAGGCGGAATACAAAAGCGCCAAGAGGCGAATGTCAAAAACCCGTGAATTGACCACCCTTCCGATCAGCCCCGCCATAAAGACAAAGAAAATCTGGGAAGACAGATAATGCTTCGCAGAATACGGACCATAATGGTAAATCGCATGAAAATATCCGAAATACTTGTCCCGATTCGATTCATCAGGATCGGCAAAATCAATGCCGCCCGCCAGCATCATACGGTAGAAATCACCGTTATTCGCAACGCCGATCGGACTAAAAAACAATAATGGCACTAATACAGCGGCCGCAACAAGTACGATCAGCCACTCTAAACGAATCCTTAATTTCAATGATGAACCTCCGACAAATCTCCACATTTTTGCATGCATAACCTGACTTCCGGCCTAGGACTTTGTGTGGACAGCCTATGCTGTGGATATGTTATTAACTTTATGTAAAGCTCGCTATTATTGGGGGTTACCCATGTTGATAATGTGGATAAGCTTGTGGATTAGTTGAATTGACCATATAGAAAAATTATATAATCCGTTGGAATACCCGGATGCCCTTGTTGCCTTAGTATCGCCGTCACGTTCCCCCGATGATAAGTTCCGTGATTAACGACGTGCTGAACAAGCCCCGATACAGGCGCATTCATGGAGCCGAATCTCGGATGCGTAATGGTCATTATCTTGTCCAAATCCTGGTCGCTTGCTATAAAATCACGGTAGCGGCCAGCGACCTCGGCATAACGTTTCTCCAGCTCCTCAGCCGTGAGCCCCTTCACTTCCTCCGTAAGGCTGTTTACCAGCCCGATCAGATCCTTATCTTCTCCCAGGATAACCGCCAGCCACAGCTCGTCCCTGACATACAAATGCTCCATCACCGCGGCTACGGACGGGAACACGCTTTGAACCTCCGCCGCATACACTTCCTCGGGCAACTGTTTCACATGTTCAAATACCCGATTATTCGCCCACACATGATAGTCAAATTGCCGAATCGCTTCATGACTCATACCAGATCTCCCTCCATTTCAATAAAAGCTCCCCCTTAATTTTACCAAACTTTTCAAAATCAGAGCAATCAATCCCCGGTATCAACTTTTTTCCGGACTATCGAAATGAAACTTATTCGAGCGTATAATCGTATGTAGGTGTTATACAAACCAATTCATGATTGAAAAACGAAAATTCCGGGAGGATGTTTAAAATGTCTATTTTCAAACGACTTCGTGACCTTACCTTGTCTAACGTATATGCGATGATTGAGAAAGCGGAAGATCCGATCAAACTGACTGACCAATATATTCGCGACATGCAAGAAGATCTTGAGGATGCCGAGAAAGCGGTAGCCGCTCAAATCGCCCTCGAGAAAAAATTTAAGCAGCTGTACGAAGAGCAAGCCGCACTGGTAGAAAAACGCGGTGAGCAGGCTCATATCGCGGCGCAAGCGCAAAACATCGACCTTGCCCGCCGGGCATTGGAAGAGAAAAAATCGGCGGAAGCAAAAGCGGCCGAATACAAAACAAGCTTTGACAGCAACAAAGCGATGGCCGATAACCTCCGCGGCAAGCTCGACGAAATGCGCAAGCAGCTGACCGAAATGAAGAACAAACGCGAAACGCTGGTTGCCCGTTATCAAGCGGCGAAAGCGCAAGAGCATATCAACAAATCGATGGCCGGCTTCAGCTCCGATTCCGCAAACGCGGGTCTGAAACGCATGGAAGAAAAAATGCTTCAAGCCGAAGCTCGCGCCGAAGCTTCCAACGAGCTTGCCGGATCCAAAGGCAAATCGCTCGACGATGAGTTTGCCGCACTTGGCAAAGACAAAGCGGTCGAAGACGAGCTGGCCGCTCTCTTGAAGCAATACGAGAAGAAGGAATAGCTCGGCTTATTGTTGAATAATATGGACTGACGATTGTTATCCGCCGGCGCCTTCGCTTCAAACGATGCGCCGGCGGATTTTGCGGTTCTACTACTATATCTGGGGGAAACCATGTCATGACTTGGACGGATTTGCTGCAAATTCCGGTATGGACGGGTGCGGGAGCGCTGCTCTTGTTTATCCTGATGTATCTGGACTCGCTCTCCACGAAATACCATGATTTTAAGGAAATGAAAGATGGTAATATTGCCGTAACGATTCGTTTTGTAATGAAGCTGGGGGCGCAAGCGTATATTCTCGCTTCGTCGATCGGACAGGCAACGTACATGTGGGAAGCACTCGTCATTTCGCTTGCATCGTTTATTACGCTCTTGATTGTTGAAGCGATATTCCGCATTATATTTGGCGTTATTGCCGGCATCCAATTGGACAAAGGCATTCACGAAGGCAAGATCGGCTACGCGCTGATCGCCGGATCCCTTCATATCGCAGGCGCGTTGATCATTGGATCGGTGTAGCATAAACGTACGGACAAAGGAGTAACGGTTATGAGTATTTTTAAACGGATCAAAAATATAATGGCGAAACCCGAACCGGTAAAGGCGGAGAAAAGCATACTGTCTCTGACGCCCGGCGATGTATGCGAAGTGTCCCTTGTCACTTACCAAGTGACCGGCAGCAGCCGGAACCGCAGCCGCAACGCCGTTGTACTCACGCTGCAGGATGGGACGGATATCCGCTATTTGTCGATCGAGGAACGGGAAAGAACGGTTTTTGCGCTGTATGAGCAAATTGACGGACGGCTCGATACGTTTGACGAAGTGCCAACAACGCTGGAGCTTGATGACCGGGCTTACCACATGGAAGAGAACTACTCGGGTATGATCGCGGCTAGCGGCAAAACGCCATTTATGATGGGCGGCGAGCAGTACGTTTGGCAATACCAGTCCGACGATATGAAGCTGCTCCGCGTGGAATGGCTGGACGGACGTTTTATGTTGTACGTCGGCGAATCGGTGCTGCCTGCGGATGTTCGCGTGATCCGTGGCGCATAAAACTTTTCAGGAGGAGCACATGGTTAAGAAATGGTGGCTTCATAGCATCAAAATCATACTATTAATCAGCCTCATCATCCCTATACTCGCTGGCTGTGCCGTCTCCGACACCGTAAAGGAGCAGTATCCGCTTGAATCGGTGAACGGCTCGGGCAGTCAGACGTCTTACGTCTACCGGGCTGCCGACCAGACCGTTCCGGAGGTCGCCAAGCAGCTGGTTGATAAGAAAAAGCCGGAGCAGCAATCTCCGGAAAGCACGGAGCGGATGTTCCTGGTCTATAGCGACGAGGTTATCCAAATCCAGCAGGCTACGGATGACCCCGCGGATACTCTGATCGAGATTGATTCCAAGGAATATGTGCGCAATAACTACAGCAGCAGCTTCCTGGAAGGTTACCTGCTTGCAAGCGTGCTAAGCGATCTATTTGATAACGGCAGATACGGCCATGGCAATTATCGCGGATACTCCCAGAAGGATGTCTACAAACCGCAGACCACTTACCATAAGCCAACCAATCAGGATCTCAAAAAAGCACCGCCAATGACGGTGAACCGAACCGGTTCGATATTCAAGCGTTCGAAAAACGCGGATTCCTCCGCCGTTGGCTCAGGCAGCGGATCGAGCAGCGGCTCAACGGGCAAGGTCGTTACCGGAGGCTCTTCTTCCTCGAAAAAGTCGGGCTCGGTCTTCACCAAGCCGAAGAAATCGACGCCGAAGATCCGCAAAGGCTCAGGCCGCATATCAAGGCGGCGATGACGAAGGCATGTTATTAGACGCAAAAAAGCTGTCCCTCACGATAGGGACAGCTTTTTTGTCTATCTCATTTTAGTAACCAATGTCATCCCGTTCTGCGGCTTTTTGCGCCACATACTCGGTCATTTCCTCAGCACCGGCGTCTTTGAACTTGTCTTGCGCTTTGTGAAGGATTTTCAAAGCTTCATCATCCGACTTCGCGAAGTATGCTTTTTGCAATTCCGCGTTAAAGTCAAAGCTGCCTACTTTGTCGCGATATTGCTGATATTTCGGCCAGTCTCTTTCCAGATAGCTGGCGCTTACTTTATCGATGATTTTAATAGGCATTTTTACGGAGAAGCTTTCCTCCAGCTTATCCCATTGCGTTTTTTGATCATCCGTTTTTGGCCATGTCACCGTATCGGAGAATGCGCCAGTGAATCGGCCCGGCAGGAAGTTAAGTCCTTCGTCGCGCTTCAAGTCCGGATTCTCGTCAAACTGCTTCTTCACGTCCGGAATCCATTGCGGTCTTCCGTCCACCATCGTGTAATCTTTGCCTTCAATACCCCAATAAGCAAGCAGACGGCCTTCGTCGCTGTTTACGAAATCAAGGTAACGCAGTGCCGCATCCGGGTCTTTGATTTTCGCGCTCAAGAAGATCGCAGGGAATCCGGAACGTCCTGGCTTCTCAACTTGCGTTGCGATTTCGCCATTCTTATTCTTCATTGGACCAAGCAGCTCGTATTGCATTTCCGGATTTGTCTTATACAGCGTTTTGGACAAATCGCCAAGCATAGGTTGAGCTCCGAATACAGCAAGCTTGCCGGTGGTCAGCTTCTCCATCGCCGTTGTATCGGTGTTGCTGAATGCTTCAGGATCAAACAGTCCGCCTTGGATCAACTTGCGCAAATACATCATTTTGTCTTCTTCGTCTTTGGACAAAGCCCAGAAGGTCAACTTGCCGTTTTCCTCGCGGAAGTCGGAAATATTGTAACCCGTCCAGCCCTTCGTGAATTGGCTGGAATCCCAACCGTTGTGCAGCGTTCCT
Organism: Paenibacillus glycanilyticus; assembly: GCF_030161375.1. GTDB lineage: Bacteria > Bacillota > Bacilli > Paenibacillales > Paenibacillaceae > Pristimantibacillus > Pristimantibacillus glycanilyticus_B. The sequence goes on along the minus strand of NZ_BSSQ01000013.1, from coordinate 277,140 downwards.
GCAGGGATAACCGGCTTGCCGCTAATATCTTTGAAATTGCCGTTTTTGATCTTCTCCAGCAAATCGGTCAGCTTTTCCTGCGTATCAATATCCGCCGCATTTACATTCAGCGCTTTCAAAATATCGCCGCGGGCAAACAGGCCGTAGTTCCAGTTATGAATGCTTTCGATCGAACCGTCCGGCGTCTCCGTCGGAATGATATATTGCTTGCCCTCCAGATCAGGGCTATTCATGTCAAACTCGGCAAAGTCTTTCGCTATGCCAGTCGTGACCAGTCTCTTAACATTCGGATATTTATCGAGATAAGGCGTTAAGTCAAGAAGCTGACCTTCCAGAGCGGCTTTTTTGATAACTTGTCCTTCACCGCCGGTTGTCGACCAGTACGGAGCATTTACGATATCCGGAACCGTGCCGGAAGCGAACATAGTATTCAGCTTCTCGACTTCACTTGTCGTGATGGATTCCATCTTGAGCGTGACGCCAGTCTTGTCTCTAATCGCTTTTGCTACCGGATTGTTCTCTTGATCTTGCGGGAAACCTGCTCCGCCGCCATTCCATGCGCTCAGGAACGTTAACGTGACCGGCTTAGGCGCATCTGCTTCTTTTTGCCCCGAATTCGTTGCATTGCCTGCAGGCGCAGACGCATCTGGTTCGTTGTTCCCCCCGTTATCGCTGCACGCCGTCATCGACAATGCAAGCAGTGGAATCGCAGCTGCCAAGCCAAGAGAACCTTTTAATCTGGTTTTACGCATTTGACAAGCCCCTCTCATTTTTTAATTTTTATATATAAAAGGCAATGCCTTTTATACCCTTCGCCTCGCGACTACTCTTTAAGCGAACCTACCAATACGCCTTTTACGAAGAACCTTTGAAGGAAAGGATACACGCAAAGGATCGGAGTGGTGATGATGATAACAAATGTCATCCGGAGTGCTTCCGGCGTTACGCCCCGCAGCTCCATTTGCGATTGGCTCATGTTTTGGATACCCGAACCACTGCTTCCCGAACCCGTCATGGTCTGGAAGGACGCTTCGCTGATCATTTTGTTCAGGAATGTCGCCGCAGGCTGAAGGCTTTCTTTCGAGATGAAGAACTGGCCGGTAAACCAGTCGTTCCAGACGCCAACCCCTACGAACAAAGCTATGGTAGCCAACACAGGCATGGAAAGCGGGAGAATGATTCGCGCAAACACCTGCATTTCGCTTGCGCCGTCGATTCGGGCCGACTCCGACAAGCTTGGAGGGATCCCGTCAAAAAACGTTTTCATCACAATCGCGTTAAAAAAGTCATACAGCACAGGCAGTACCAGCACCCAATACGTATCGATAATATGGATTTGACGGTACAAAATGAAAGTTGGAATCAATCCGCCGCTGAACAAGGTCGTAAAGAAGAAGAAAAAGACGATATATTTTCTTCCGGGAAGACCTTTCCGCGAAAGCCCATAAGCTAGCATAGAAGTCAGCATGACGGAACATAGGGTAACGATTACCGTCCGTGAAATGGATATCCAAAAGGCATTCAAGATCTGGGGATTATTAAACGCCTTGGAGTAGTTCTCAAGCGTGAACACTCGCGGGTAGAGGTAAATGCCGCCTTTCATGGCATCATAACCGTCATTGAACGAAAGCGCTAAAAAGTAAATAAAAGGGTAGAGTGCCGTCAGGCAAAATATGATCAGCACGGTATAATTCAAACTCGAATAAATTCTATCGGCTGCCGACAATCTTCTCGTTCCCATTCATGCACCTCCTATAATGAATTGTCACCCAATGAACGATTAGTTCATTGTGATGATTCATACCTCGAAAGCATAATCTTATGAATTGATAAGACAACCATTTACCATAAAGACACGTCGCTTACCTTCTTGGCTACCTTGTTCACCGTTATGATGAGGACCAGCGAGATCGCCGATTTGAACAAACCGATCGCCGTGGAATACGCGAATTGTCCTTGCTGGATACCCGTTTTGAGCACGTAGGTGTCCAATATCTCAGAGACGCTTAATGTTGCAGGCGTCTGCATTAGCCATATTTGGTCAAACCCGGCATTCAGAATGCCGCTTAAGGAGAAGATGAGCAGAATGCCGATCGTAGGCACCAGGGTTGGCAGCGTGATTTTGAACAGCTTGCTCCAGCGTCCCGCGCCGTCCATTTCCGCGGCTTCATACAAGTGTGGATCAATGTTGGTTAATGCGGCCAAATAAATGATCGATCCCCATCCAATGCCCTTCCAAATATCGGAGGAAATGACGAGAGGATAAAATAATTTCGGCAGGCCCATGAAGAAGATGGCATCGAGTCCCATTTTTTCACGGATATCATTCACAAGACCAACGTTAGGAGAAAGAATCTTTTGCATCAGAGTGACGACAACGACCCAGGATACAAAGTGAGGCAGGTAAGAAATCGTTTGGAAGATCCGTTTAACTTTGCTGCGCATCACAGCATTAAGCATTAAGGCGAGAATAAGTGGCGCCGGAAATCCGAACAACAGCTTAAGGCCGCTGATCGACAGCGTATTTTTGAGGACCGAGTAAAAATTGGAATCATTCAGGAACTGCTTGAAGAACCGCAATCCTTCCCATGGACTTCCCAATATGCCGAGGTTGTACTTGAAATCTTTAAAGGCAATGAGTACGCCGTACATCGGATAATAGCTGAACACCAGATACCATATTACGGCTGGAAGCATAAACAAGTAGGCGTGCCTGAATCTCCAGACTTTCGCCCAGACATCGCTTTTCGTTTTCTTCTCCGGTATTGGTATGGCTTCGATTTTTGCCTCGTTCACAATCATCGTCTTCCACCTCCTATAATGAATAACACCCCCACGGCCAGGCTCTCTGCCAGTGGTACAATTCATACTTCGTAAGCAATTGCTCGGGCTTAAAAGCAACTTGCTACTCAATTGCGGAATCGGCCGTTTTGTCACCCATCAACTGAAAGCGGTTACATACATATAAATATAATATATTTAATATATAGAATCAATACTACCAATGAACGATTTTACGGAATAATTGGGCAAAAATCGGCGATTTTCAAAAGGTTTAGCGCTTTATCTTTCTTTTTCTAACGTTCTCAATATCGTTTAATCTAAATAATATATTAAATATGTTTGTCGTAAAATGTAGGTTTTTGGAGGTTCTGGTCGTATTATCACCTATCCTAACTTCAGACAGCATGACTTATGACATGGTTCACGCGGGCGGCACCGTTATGATCACAGGTTATGTTCGTCCTTCCCTTATAGACAAACATAACCGTAACTTCGCCGTCACATGTTTGGTATGCAAGCCCATATATTAAAGTAACAACTATTGTAACGAGGGGCTGAACGGCATGAGGAGCAAGGCGCGCAAGGTAGCGATCGCAGGGGTTGGCAACGTGGGTTCAAGCTGCGCGTATTCTCTCATCAATCAGTCGATCTGCGACGAAATCATGCTTATAGGCCGGACGCCGGACCGTGCCGTGGCGCAAGCGCTCGACCTGTCGCATGGCATGGACTTTGTGCAAAGCCGCACCAGGATTTACACCGGCACCTACGAGGATTGCACGGATATGGATGTTGTCATCCTTTGCGCTGGGGGCTATCCGACTGAGGGCAAGGACCGGATTGGGACGCTTAGCCTGGTCTATGACATTTACAAAGATATGATTCCACGGATCATGAACAGCGGATTTCAAGGCATTGTTCTCGCGGCTGCCAATCCTGTTGACGTCGTTACTTATATGGTGTGGAAGCTGTCAGGACTTCCTCGCGGTCAGGTTATTGGTACCGGAACGTCTATCGACTCCTCTCGGCTGAAGACGCTGCTCTGCGAGCATTTCCCCGTTGATCCGCGCAGCGTTCACGGCTATGTGCTTGGTGAACACGGCGAATCGCAATTCCCCGCCTGGTCGCATGTCACGATTGGCGGCAAGCCGATTCGGGATATTTTGGCCCAGCATCCCGCGCGTTTTGGCCATGTTAAGCTCGAGAAAATCGCCGAGCAGACCAAAAACGCAGGCTGGGAAATATTCACACGCAAAGGATCAACGCATTATGGCATCGGCAACGCCCTCGCTTACATTACCCGTTCCATATTAAACGACGAGCATCGCATCATCGCCGTCTCTGCCGTCTTGGAGCAGGAATACGGCCAGAGCGGCCTTGCGGCAGGCGTCCCCGCCATTATTACCCGCAGCGGCGTCAAAGAAATTGTCGAGCTTAACCTGACGCCTCTGGAAGAGCAGCAAATGAACTTTTCTTGCCGCACGATAAGAAATGCGATTGAGCAGTTGTCCCTTGGGTGATACAATGAATGGCATCATTCGAAAGTGTCCGGGAGATAACAAACTTATGTCTTTAAACCAACTTACCGATCAACAGCTTCAGGAGCTTATTGCAAGCGGCAGATCCGTCCTTGTCCTGTACCGCAGCACCTTCTGCACGCCTTGCCATACCATCGCCGCTCAGTTGGAAGCAGCAGCGCCTGCTCTTAGAGAAGAGATGACCGTTACGTCGGTGAATATCGACCTCTTTCCGCTTACCGCCGCTCCGCTTGAATTGCGCTCCGTCCCCGCTATCGCTCTGTATAAGAACGGCGAGCCTATCACGGTCATGCGGACTTTTGTGGCTTGCCAGTCGTTTATCCAGATTCTTGGCCAGCGAAATAAATAGTCGATTGATTATTCAGATAATTTCTAGTATGATGTTCGTTATAATTATCATCGAGGAACGGGACAGTACCAGTAAGATAGCCATGAACAGCGAGCCGGGGAGGTGAAAGCCGGTGATGGCGCTTAATGCGAAGAGGACCCGGGAGATGGTTGGCCGAAGCAGTATTGCAGTAGGTCTGCCCGGTTCGGAACCGTTACAACGGCGAGATGTTTATGGCGGCGGCTTCATGTTCGGCAGCCCATAAGCAACAAGAGTGGCACCACGGGATTAACCCCCGTCTCTTCAACGAGACGGGGGTTTTTTGCGTTTATATATTATTTAGGAGGTTTCCCCCATGTTAAAAGAAATAATCGCCGCAGCGCTAGCTGACTATTGCTCTCCGCTAACCGGGCAGCAAATCCTTGATCTTCTGGAGTTCCCGCCTAACGATCAACTTGGCGACGTTGCATTCCCCTGCTTCGCCTTGTCCAAAACGATGAAACAAAGTCCGAATCAAATTGCCGTCCAATTAGCGGATTCCCTTCCCAGCGGACAATGGACAACGGAAGCGGCTGGACCTTACCTGAACTTTAAATTTAACCGTGCGGCCATCGCCGAGCAGCTCGCGCAAGATGGCGGGGCACGTATACCGGAGATTGGCAACGGCAAACGCGTCATTATCGATATGTCTTCTCCGAATATCGCCAAACCGTTTGGGATCGGGCATTTACGCTCCACAATGATTGGCAATGCCTTATACAACCTGCTGCGCAAGGTCGGCTACGATACGGTTAACGTTAATCATCTGGGCGACTGGGGAACGCAATTCGGCAAAATGATTACGGCTTACCTGCATTGGGGCAATCCCGCGGATAAAGCAGATGATCCCATTAAAGCTTACCTTGAGCTTTATGTCCGCTTTCATGAAGAAGCCAAACTTCAGCCGGATCTGGAGACGGAAGCAAGAGAGTGGTTCGTGAAGCTGGAAGCCGCAGATCCCGATGCTCGCCGCTATTGGAGCATGTTCATTGAAGACAGCCTCGCAGCCTTCAATAAGCTGTACGACCGTTTAGGCGTATCCTTCGACCATTATCTTGGCGAAAGCTTCTATAACGATAAAATGGACGCGGTCGTAGAGCAGCTGTCGCAGCGCGGATTATTGGAAGAAAGCGACGGCGCACTTGTTGTACGTCTCGACGATGAAGGCTTGCCTCCTTGCATCATCAAGAAATCCGACGGTTCCTCCATCTACGCAACCCGCGATCTCGCAACGGCGATCTATCGCCAGGAACAAATGGGCGGCGAAGAGCTGCTGTATGTCGTTGGCGCGGAGCAGTCTCTCCACTTCCGCCAGTTGTTCCTGGTGCTCGAACGGATGGGCTATGGCTGGGCGGACCAATGCAAACATATTCCGTTTGGCCTAATGCTAATGGACGGGCAAAAAATGTCGACCCGCAGAGGCAAAGTCGTATTCCTCGAAGATGTACTGGATGAAGCGGCGGCACATGCTCTGCGCATTATTGAGGAGAAGAATCCTTCTCTTTCCGGCAAGGCCGAGGTTGCGGAAGCGGTAGGCGTCGGTGCCGTTATATTTGGCGATTTGCTCCACTCGCGTCAACATGAGGTGAATTTCTCCTTAGAAGACGTCGTTAACTTCGAAGGCGAGACCGGTCCATATGTGCAATACACGTATGCCCGGACGCAAAGCTTGCTGCGGAAAGCTGGTTGCTCTGCTGGCATACCTAAGGAGCTTGAGGCCGCCGACTTCAGCCATGCATCCGGCGATTATGCCTGGCAGCTGGTCAAAGCGCTGCTACGGTACCCTGAAGTGCTCGCCCAAGCGGCAGCGCGTTATGAACCTTCCGTGGTTGCCCGTTATCTCATTGATCTGGCGCAGACGTTCAACCGGTTCTATCACCATGAAAAAATCATTACGGGTTATACGGCTGAGCAGGACGCCAAGCTTGCACTCGTGCAATTAACGGCCGAGTGTCTGGAAGACGGCCTTAAGCTGTTGGGTCTGAAAGCCTTAAAGGAGATGTAGGGCAAGTTGTTTGAGCCCTTTCCTCCTGCTATCATTACTAGTATAACTTGCACAATTGCGGAGGGATCCCATGGAGGCTTTTGAATCATATTTGACGAAAATCGATCATCCCGAACACCGGGCGCGTACCGAGGAAGTATTAAGCTGGGTAGCGGAGAAATTTCCAAGCTTAGAACCAAAGCTCGCATGGAACCAGCCGATGTTCACGGATCATGGCACTTTCATTATTGGCTTCAGCGTCTCCAAGCAACATATGTCGGTTGCCCCAGAAAACATCGTTATTGATCGCTTTGCTGACGATATTGTTAAAGCCGGTTATGACCATACCAAAGGGTTGTTCCGCATTCCTTGGAAGAACGAGGTCGATTTCTCCTTATTGGAGAAGCTGATCGCGTTTAATATCGAAGATAAAGCAGACTGCTCGACTTTCTGGCGGAAATAGACACTAATTAGAAATTCTTCCCCCTAACCGCAACCTTCCTTGTTTTCCCAGTGTATATAGATACAGGTGTATACAACGGGTCATGGAATAAGCCGAAGGGGGTTTTCTATTGAATTGGAAATTAACATGGAAAATAACAGTTGGCGTTCTGGCCGTCGTTATCGTCATTACGGCGCTCCAGCTCTACCATAACCGCAGCTCCGCGGTGTACAACCGGATTATTAACCAAGACGGCTACAGCCTTTCCCTGGTTAAGGAAGGCATACCGGTGGACTTCTTTCTCAAGCCGGAATGGATTCCGGAAGAAGTTGGAGAAAACAAGCTTAACCTTGTCATCGCGGAAAAGTTTGGTTCGGATATTATTTTGGAGAAGGTCGGCAAGCGGGATTCGGACTTTTATATTCAATTGGACGTTAGGACACATGCTAGAAGAGAGTCAGGTCAGATTCTGAGTTTATCCCGGATTGGCGATCATACCTTCACTTATACAGGTGGGTTTAAATGGACAATCACCGATGCGGATCATAACGATTTGCTGGGTGACCAGTACGGTGCAGGTCAAGGCCCGAACAACAAAACTTCGGTTTTTATTGACGATAAATACAGAGAGAAGTTTGCGGACGGAGTTAATGTTCATTTTTCGGGCTTTTATTTGTACGGCTATCACCAGAAGGACGAAAGCAAGCTTGGCTATTGGATCCCCATCGTATTCAGCCTGCTCGTTATTGCTTGCCTCGTTCTGTTGTACCGCAAACGCTCGGAGCCGGAAACCGGGCTCGGGTGGAAGCTTATCGGATATCTCCTGCTGGGAGGATTTACGTTCGCGCTGAACGGCAATAAGCTGCCGCTAGGCTTTGTTGTTTACTTGCTATTTTTCCGGAAACCAAGACCCAATATCCCTATCAAGGATAAAGCGGCGCTGCTGGGACTACTTATGTATGTGCTTCAGTTGGTGTCTCCGACGATTATTAACCACTTCGACTCGGAGCCCCGTCATTCGACTCTCCGCCATATTTCGGCCGAACAGCTTGGCGTTGACGGCGTGCTTAAGATGGTTGCTGCCCAAGCGGGATTAGGCAGTCAGGCTGGAGTAAATAACTTTGATACCACATTTTCGACTGACGGCGAAGTTAAGGAGATTCATTTCTACTTGACGGACATGGATCATACGGGACACTACTCCCACTTGTGGGCCGATTACAACGCTTCCGGTCAAACCGTATCCTTGAGACGCAGTTTGACGGATTCCTGGCTGCAATTTCCACAGTTGATGTCAACCGACCATCTCGCAGAGCAAATGCAAAGTTTGAAGTTACTGGAGCTCATGCCTTCAGGCGGTGAACATCGGTATACCCGATTCGAGCTAATGCATGATGGGATTCAGGGGAATTATGCGATGAAGGATCAGAATAACTATGGCGTTGACGGCAAAGGCGTCTACAAAATCGAAGACGGGCAGCTTCCGGTCACAGCCCATTTATTGCAGGTTTGCGCTCCGCAAACGATAGAGGATTGGGCGACCTGCGAAGATCCGGTGAACTATTACTTCAATATCGTAGAAGGCGGAGCGCGGAAATAAGCTATCTTACCCGCTGCATGCGCTGGTTTGGTGCGCGGAGCTGCGGGCGAGCCTTTGTAGCAGGCTTTTTGCCTGCTACAAGGGCTGGTTGGGCACGCTAGGCGGCGGATTAGGACTGTAGCAGGCTTTTTGCCTGCTACAACGGCTGGTTGGGCGCGCTAGGCGGCTGATGAGCGCTGTAGCAGGCTTTTTACCTGCTACAACGGTTGGTTGGGCACGCTAGGCGGCGGATGAGCGCTGTAGCAGGCTTTTTGCCTGCTACAAGGGCTGGTTGGGCACGCTAGGCGGCGGATTATAACTGTAGCAGGTTTTTTGCCTGCTACAGCGGCTGGTTGAGGGACGATGCGGAAGAAAACGACAAACGGCTTCGACTAGCGGTGTACGGTACCCTTAAGGGCAACCGTTCACGCTTGGTCGAAGCCGTTTCGTCATACTATGAAGCCTAAGCTCTCATGGATGCAGGAATAAAATCGTGCTCATTCACTTGACGGTCAAACAGTTCTGCATTTTTCTCAAAGCAACCGCAGTAGTAATCTTTCATGCACAGTGGGCATGGTACGTTGAGCAGACGGGTTACGCCTGTCAGGTGCCACTCTGGTTTGTTGCTGTAGAAAAGTCTTGCTCTAGAGCCGTCTTGAAGTGTCATAATGTACTGGAATAAACCGGATTTCAAGTCTTTGTCCGCTAAGGTTACGCTCTTAATTTGAAGTTTCGAATTCAAGATTTTCACCCTTACTGTTCGTATTCAAGCTTGTGTAATAATACCCTTTATAGCCGCTGAAGTCAATATTTACGGCCTATACTGTATACTTTTTTGTAACAGTTAGCCTTTTTAAGGTATAATCAAATTTAGTTCACTTATCATGCGCAGGAGGTGCCAGCACTTATGATCAAACTGGGCGTTCTCGACCAGTCCCATATTAACGAAGGACAGACCGCTGCTACTACATTAGCGGATACAACCCGTCTCGCTCAAGAAACGGAAGCATTCGGCTACAGCCGTTACTGGATCTCCGAACATCATGCGGGCAGGATGCTCTCCTTCTCCAGCCCTGAAATTCTAATCGCCCATCTCGCGGCGGCAACTTCGCGGATCCGCGTCGGATCGGGCGGAATCATGCTGCCGCATTACAGCTCTTATAAAGTCGCCGAAAATTTCAAGCTGCTAGAAGCGCTTCATCCTGGCCGGATCGATGTTGGTCTCGGCCGTGCGCCCGGCGGCATGCCGATAGCGACACGCGCGCTGCAGGAACACAAATTTGTAGATATTAACAAGTATCCGCAGCAAATCATCGATCTAATCGGATACTTGCGCGGCAAAATGCCCGAAGGTCATCCTTTCACCGGCCTGCACGCGGCTCCTTCTATCAATCAAGTGCCCGAAGTATGGCTGCTTGGCTCCAGTTACGAGAGCGCGCGGATTGCCGCCCAGCTTGGGACGCAATATGCTTTTGCGCAGTTCTTCGGTACGCCGGGCGGCGAAACAGCGATGAAGCATTACCGCGACACCTTCGAACCTTCCGTTCTATACGACAAACCGCATTCCATGATTGCGGTACTGGCGATTTGCACGGATACGGAGGAAGAAGCAAACGAGCTTGCGCTTAGTACGGATCTGTTCTTCCTGCTGCTGGAGAACGGCGTTGACCAGATCAGCTTCCCTTCGGTCAAGACCGCCTACGATTATCCGTATACGGAGTCGGATCTGTACCGAATCAACCGCGCCAGAGAACGGCGCATTATCGGCACGCCGGAGCAGGTAAAAGCCGGCATTGAACGTATGGCGGCAGAATACGACGCGGATGAGGTGCTCGTCATGAGCTCTATCCACAACTTCGAAGCTCGCGTGAAATCGTACCGGCTGATTGCCGAGGCATTTGGGCTACAGGGATAAGCTCTTAGGAAGAGCATACTCGCTCATATGAGCCCCTGCCAACTAGTCGGAATAGCGGACTTTGCCGCTTGCCGGGCATAACAGGTCCGCCAGACTACCTGGCTGCGCCCTCCCGTGCTAGATTGGATTTTCTACAGTAAAAAACGAATTAAATGAGGCGAATGGTGCTACGTCGGATTCAGTCCAGCGTAAAGCACTCCATTCGCCTCTTTGCTACATAAACGGCTGATTTCGTTGGATGAAATCCCCGCCGCTACTCCTCGTAAATCATTTTTCGCGTCATGCCGCCGTCCACAACGAGGTTGATGCCGGTCACGAAGTCATTCGCCGGATCCGTCAAATAAAAGCAGGCCCGGACGATATCGTCCGGTCTGCCGACCCGGCCGGCCGGATGCTGCGAATGGTCCTCCGGGCGAAGCGCGCCGTAATCGCCATTCTCGATCCAGCCCGGGCTAATCGCGTTGACCCTCACATGGTCCGGTCCAAGCGATACCGCAAGCGCATGCGTCAACGCAACGATGCCGCCTTTGGACGCCGCGTACGCCTCCGAATTCGGCTCGGACATCAGTGCACGGGTCGAAGCCATGTTCACAATCGATCCGCCGCCATGTTCCCGCATCCGCTTTGCCGCTTCTTTTGCGCACAGAAAAGTTCCCCGCAGATTGGTATTCAGCACGTAGTCCCACTCGTCGAGTTCAAGATCGTACGGCGATTTCCACTTTCCTAGACCCGCGTTATTGATCAGCACATCCATCCGGCCATACCGCTCGTCGATCTCGGCGAAAGCTGCCGCAATGTCTTCAGGACGGCTAAGATCGGCCGTAACGGCAACTGCCTTCCCGCCCGATGCCACAATGCCGTCAACCGTCTGCTTCGCCAGTTCGGCATCGCGCTCAACTGCCGCAACGCTTGCTCCTTCGGCTGCATAGGCAACCGCCAGCGCTGCTCCGATTCCTCTTCCCGCACCTGTAATGACGACGACTTTCCCTTCAAACTTCATCTAAATCTATCTCCTTCCTTAATATAAAATCCGCCACAGATAAAAGGTCGCGTAAGCTTCCCAGCCCTTCCAGCCTTCCGCCATCCGCTTAATCTCGCTGATCGAGGGCTTCGCCTCGCTTCCCGTCAACGCTTTGATTGAATTATGAAGCCCGACATCCGCGATCGGGAACGCGTTAGGCAGCCGCAAGCAACGCATCAGAACATAATTAGCCGTCCACGGTCCGATACCCCGGATCGCGATAAGCTGCTTCTCGATCGCCGCGAAATCCCCTAGCTCCAGCAAGCCATGTTTATTTAAAGTCCCTTCAGCCATAAGTTTGGCTACCCCAATGAGATATTCGGATTTTTTCACGGTCATCTGCATCGGCGTCAAGTCTTCCGTCTTTAATGCCGCGATGGTCCCGGGTTCCGGGAACAGCCAGTACGTCCGGCCTTCCCGCTCCAAGCTTTGCCCGTAGGCCTCCACGAACCGTTTTTTGAGCGTATAGGCAAAAGCCAGATTGATCTGCTGCCCGATAATCCCCCAGCATAAGGCTTCGAACAAGTCGGAAATCCCCACGCTCCGGAGGCCGTGGAAGCGGCTGATCGCATGGACGAGCAGAGGATCCTTCCCCGCCATATCGTAAAAGGGACTTAAATCCGTATCGAAATCAAACCATTCCCGGATATACGCTTCAATCTCCCGCTGCCGCTCTATATGGACCCGTTCCTCGCCAACAACCCGCACAACCAATTCGCCTGCGTCGGAATGACGGATCTCCACCGCGGCTGGTTCTTCCCCGCTTGCGGAAGGAATAAGCCGATAGACGACGTCGCCTTCTACTTGATACAGCAGTTCGTTAGGCGATCTCCGCAAATAATTGACGGTCTCGTTATAGTTAAACGGTTCCGGTACTTTTATATATAGGATCGATGAATCCGGCATTGTTAAGGTTCCTCCCAAGTAGATCTTCCTCCATTTTACTCCATTCATTGAACCATACCAACTTGGCGTCCCGCTTTCGTAATCTTGCGCTTTCATTCGCTCCCGCTTACGATTCTTGGTCCACGCAAGGTATACTAGACGAAGAGGTGATCAACAATGGGAAATACGGAAGCGGTTAACGCGGGCAACATCCCGGAGGACAAATGGCTTGCCGTTCTATCGAATGACAGTTCCTATGACGGGCAATGGTATTATGGAGTAACAACGACGGGAATTTTTTGCCGGCCGTCTTGCAAGTCGAAGCCTCCTAACCGCTCGCATGTCCGGATCTTCCAGACGGCCAGCGATGCCGAGTCCGAGTTATTCCGTCCATGCAAACGATGCAAGCCCGCCGAGCGGCATCTGCCGGATGAAGAATGGGCAACGCACGCGCGCGTCTATATCCAAACGCATTACCGGGAGCCGCTCACCTTGTCCCATCTTGCGGACGCGCTTCATCTAAGTCCTTACCATCTTCAGCGCACTTTCAAAAGACTAACGGGTTCTACGCCCGCAGCCTATATACAGCAAATCCGAATGCAAGAGGCGATGAAGCTGCTTGCCTCTACGAACCTGCCTGTCACCGATATTGCCGGACAGGTAGGCTATGCAAACGCCGCCCATTTTGCAACGAGATTTCAGGGAGCAACCGGACTTACCCCAACCCAATACCGAGGAGAGAAACAAAAGCCATGAGTAAAAACGTATACTGGACCTTGCTTCAACACGACGACTGGAACCTACATTTGGCCGCAACGGACACCGGCCTTTGTTACGTAGGTTCGCAAGGCGCCTCTTACGAAGAGCTGGCCGAATGGGCCGAAGCTCGCCTGCCGGGCTATGAGCTTGTCCGCCACGATGCGGAGATGGAGAAGTACGCGCATGAGTTCTCGAAATATTTTCAAGGGAGTTTGGATGTCTTCTCTTTGCCCCTTGATCTGGTAGGCACCCCGTTCCAGCAGAAAGTATGGCAGGCCATGAGCGAGGTACGGTATGGCAGCACGGCCGCTTATTCCGACCTTGCCGAGACGATCGGCCGGCCGCATGCTGCCCGCGCGGTTGGCGCCGCGGTTGGCGCAAACCCGCTTCTGATCATCCTTCCGTGCCACCGAATTGTAGGCAAGACCGGGTCCATGACCGGCTACCGCGGAGGTATACCGATGAAGACCGCGCTGCTTGAACTGGAACAACAGCGTAACTAATTATAGAAATGGCAGAAGGGACGCCGGCAATCCGGCGTCCCTTCTCTAATTCACTCTAACTCATCTCACTGCTCAATCCACCGTTCGCCGCCGCCCGTATTCGCCTCGAATACATGGTCCTTTGTTGCTTCGGCGATATCGCCATAAGCCCAATAACTTGGCTGTACATCCTTCCATGGAGACGTCTTCACGCCTTCAAGCGGTCCTCTGCCGAGGATCCGGTTTATGATGGCCACCGTCTCAGCGCGCGTCAGCGCTAAATTCGGCTTAAAGGTACCATCCGCATAACCTTTCATAATGCCTGCAGCTTGCGCATCCTGAATGTACGACTTCGCCCAAGATGACTCTATATCGGTAAAGCTAGTGCCCTTCTCCGCCGGCTGCCCGATAAGAAGAGATGCGAGCTTCGCCATTTCGGCGCGGGTAACCGGTCTGTCCGGACCAAACTTGCCGTTCCCGTAGCCTTGCATGAGACCCATCTTCGTTACGGCTTCGATCGCCTCTTTCGCCCAATGAGAAGAACCAATGTCGCTATAAGTAGAAGCTGTTTCGCTTGCCTTCCGTGTAATCACCCTCGATAGAATCGATGCCATCTCGGCGCGCGTAATGCTGCTCTCCGGCCTGAAGGTTCCGTCCTTGTAACCGTTCATATAGGCTGCATGATGATTAGCAGCTGGCGTACCAGGGTTACCGGAGTTACCGGGGGTACCCGGCGTTGAGGTTTCCGTATCCGCTTTGACAGTGAAGTTAAGGCCGTCGACCAACAATTCGCCGCCTGATTTTTTCACCACTTTAACCATATGGGCCCCATTGCTCAGCCCCGAGAGACTGTACACCGTCTGTTTCGTTAAACGGCTTGCATGATAGGCATCCACTGTCGCTTTCCATTCGCCGTCCACGTACACATCGGCTTCGCCTTGCGATGGTCCCTTCGGCATGATAAGTGCCAGCCCGGTCCCCTTAAACGCATACTCGTAATAATCGCCATTGTTCACGGTATAATGTACGTCATTATGGAAGTCACCACCGAAGGAGAACACTAGACTAACCGAGCCGCTTGGCTGAGCCGCCAAGTATTCCTTCTTAATCGTAACCAGATTGCCCGACAACGTATAATCCGCTCCTGCCGTCAAAACCTCGCTGCCATTCTTAATACCGGTCAGGTTGCTGCCGTCTACGGCAAGTTCCGTTGTGACATCTGCGGCTTCAGACTTATCAAAGCTAGCCGAATCCGGTCCAAACAGATCGGATGTCTTCACTTTAAACGCATCTAGCAGCATGTAGTAGCCTGATTTTTTGACGGCCTTAATCGTATGCGTGCCTTCCGTCAATCCGATCATGCTGAATACAGTCTGCTGCACCTGCTTGCTGTCATTGTAAGTACTGATTGTCTGCTTGAAATCGCCATCGATATAAATATCCATATTGCCCTGCGAAGGATCCTTCTCCGTCATTAGCTCGATGCCTGTTCCGTAGAAGGAATATTCGAAGTAATCGTTGTCTTTCTCGGTATATTGCACATCGTTTTTGTAATCGCCCAATCCTCTGTCCCGGCTGCTCTGCCAAGCCCCCTTGTATGAAATGCCGGTATCGTCATTATTAACGACGGTATAACGGCCCCTCGCCGAATCAATTATAGTAACGGCCAGCGTCTGTGAAACGCCTTCGCTGAACGACAAGGTCAACATTGCCATTCCGTTAGGCTGCTGAGCGAGGTAGTCCTTCTTGACGGTCAACACGTTGCCCGAGAGCGTATAATCAACGCCCTCCGTCAGATCAGCCGCCCCATTCAACACTCCGACCAGGCTGTTTCCGTTAAAAGCAACCGTAGTTGCCGCATCCTCCTGCGAGGATGCCTTCTTGTCGAAGGTGCGCTGCGTTGGCGTAATGGAGCTGTTCTTCGGCGTTGAATCGCTGATCGCAATCGAGAGCTCCTCCGAAGCGCCGCGATCGAAGCTGAAGGTCAGACGGGTGATTCCGACCGGCTGCGCTGCCAAATACCCCTTCTTCAGAGTCACTAGATTGCCCGCAACTTCGTAATCGGTGCCTGCCTGCAATAGCTTGCCGTCATTAGAAATGGCGTTAAGCGTGTTGCCTGCCAGATCGATCGTAACCGCCATATCCGCCTGAGCGTCCTGCTTCTTGTCGAAGCTGCCGGTTACCGGACTAATCGTGCTATTTGCAGCCGACGAATCGCTGACCGTAACGGTCAACTTCTGCGTTGCGCCCGTGGCGAACGTGAAAGAGAGGGCACTCGTACCCACCGGCAAAGAAGCCAAATATTCCTTCTTAAGCGTTACCTCGTCGTTTGCTGCCGTATAGTCGGTATCCTTCACAAGAGCGGACCCGCCATTCTTGATTCCGATGAGTCCGCTGCCTGCGCCAGGCGCCGCTATTGTAATGTCCGACTGCGCCCCATCGGCTTTATCGAAACTTACGGTACTCGGACTGAATAGATCGGGGACGCTTACAATGAATTGGTCTAGGAGCATAAACACGCCGGATTTCTTGACTGCCTTCAGCGTGTGCACTCCATTGTCCAGTCCCGTGATGTTGTAGACCGGCTGCTGGGACAATCGGCCAAGATTCGAGGTGCTTACCGTCTGTTTGAACTCTCCATCCACGTAAATAGCCATATCGCCTTGGGAAGGATCCAGCTCGGTAATGTATTCGACTCCCGTTCCGTTGAATGTAAACTCGATAGAATCCTGATCGTTCTTCTCGGCAAAATGGACGTCATCCATATAATCGCCGAGTCCCCGGTTGTAGCTCCTGTTCCAGGCTCCTACGTAATGGATATCCGGATGATCGTTATTATAGGAAATCGTGCCGCCTGCGGACGTATCTCTGACAACAAGCGCAACGCGCTGATCCTCGCCGCCGTCGAACCGGAACTTAAGCTCGGAAGTGCCCGTCGGCAATGCCGAAAGATAACTCTTAGGTATCGTGATTTGTGTATCAACAGCCTTGTAATCGGTGCCTTCCGCCAGCGGCGAGCCGCCTAGACTTACTCCCGTCAGAGCATTGCCATTCGGCGAGACAGTTAGGACGATGTCGCTGCCCGCCTTCTTGTCGAAGCTCACTGCGCCCGGCGTCACCCGGCTGTCACGCGTTGTCGTGTCACTGACGGCTATCGCAAAGCCTTGTGCCGTACCGCCGCTGAAGACAAAGGACAAATTCGTCGTGCCTACCGGCAACGAGGCCAAATACCCCTTCTTAAACGTAACTTCATTATTTTCTACCGTATAGTCCGTTCCTTCCGACAGCGTAGTGCCGCCGTTTCTAATCGCATTAAGCGTATTGCCGCTTAATGTCATGGTTGTCTGGACATCCGCCTGCTCGGATTCCTTCTTGTCAAAGCCAGCCGATACCGGATTAATGGAGCTGTTCGCCGCTTCCGAATCGCTGATGCCAATAACGAGGTTCTGTTGGTCGGCAGCCATTTCCTTACCGCCATTGCGCGTCCATTCTCCCATATATTTCATGCCGGTATCGTCGTCGTTAACGAAGAGCGAGCCGTCCAGTGCCGTTACCTTCAGAAGGCGCGATCCATGCGATGCCAGGTCAGCCGAGCTGAAGCCGCTATCAAACTTTCCAAGCTCCTTATGGCTCCATAGATCGCGAACAGAAGCTGCTCCTGTAAGACCAATGTCGCTCCAATCAACGGATACGGTAGCCTTGTCTCCGCCAAGATTAAACAAACCAACCGTGTAGGTACCGTCTCCATTATTGGCGTACCATACCTGCTGCTGAGTTTCCGTTGAAACCGGGTGCCCCGGGCGTCCCGCCTGATTGACGGCGATCACCTCTTTGTTCGTGAGCAGCTCCAGTCCGTAGTCGTCCAGCTTGGTTAAATCGTTGCCGGTAAACAGCTGTGCCGAGGAAATCGCCCAGAACGACATGGCCGTCTTGCGCTCCTCCTGCGTGATGCCGTCCATGCTGCCGTTGCCGATGTTCAGGGAATCGAAGTCGTTCCAGCCCCCCGGGCCGGCATGGCGCCAGAATTTCTCCGCGATCGGGAACAAGCGCGAAATACTCGGCCATGTCGTTAAGCCATTCTCGCAATAACATTCGATATCCCAATCAACGCGCCACCCGTTCGCGTATTGTTTCCAGTAATCTATATACTTGACGTCAATGGCCCAGGACAACTCGAGCCATATATGATGAGGCTCAAGTGCCGTTGACCAGGCTTTTACGTCATCTCGCGCATCCAGCGACAGGTCGGAGATGCCCGATCCCGGCGTGACGCTGTCGAGCTTCAGGAAATCGACGCCCCATTGGGCGAAGAGGTCCGCAATGGAGTCAATATACTTTTGCGCGCAAGGATTAGAGAAGTCGATTTTATAACCGAAACCCCAATAATCCGATCCTTTCGTAGGGTCGCCAATATCCTTCATCGAACAGCCAGGGGCGTTATAGATGGGAAGGTCTTGCTCATAAGCGTCCTTCGACAACCCCGGAATGGTGTAGAGACCAAACTTCTGCCCGTTCGCGTGAACGTAATCGATAACCTCCTGCAGCCCGTCCGGGAATAACGTTGTGCTTGGAATTGGCCGTCCGTATCCGTCCATTCCCCCGTTCCAAGCCGCATCCACATTGATGTATTCATAGCCGTATGGCTGCAGCTTCTCATGCATCGCATCCGATTGCGCTTTAATCTGTTCGGCCGTTATCCACTTGCCTCCGTTACCGCCATGATTACTATCCCAAACCTGCATGCTGTAGCTGCTCCAGCCCATATACGGCTTCGCCGCCACTTCCTTGCTTGCCGCCTCCGCGATCCCACTGCCCGGCGTAATCATCCCAATGCCTGCACCGAACTGCGCCACCAAGGCGATAATCGCCAATAGCCGCGTTATCCTCATCCATCCGTTCAATCCTCTCATCCCCATTTCATCATTAATGGAAATCCGCTTTAATTCCCTCCTAGGCATTCACCCGAATATGCAATGACAGCGCTTACTAGCAAGTTGATCATAGCGGAGTACGCGTCCGATCCAATAGGTACACTTCCTCCTTTTCCGTACAATCCCGCGCTTCGCGAGGGGGGCAATCCCCCTCACGGCGTACGAATAGCGGCAGATTTGAAATAGCGGTTGCCTGATAGAGTCACTTCGTCGCAGCCCGTCAGCCGAATGGCCGCATCGGCTTCCCGATCCTGCTGTGCGTGCCCGTGATGAACCGAGATTTGATTATTCGCGAACGTCAGCTCCTTCGCGTAACGGGCAGCAAGTACGGGCGCGGCCCTCATGTCGAACCGGTTGTCTTCGATCATAATGCCTGCATGCACAAACTCCGGTTCCGCGTTCTCCGGCGAGATGGCAATGACAGCATGCTCCGCCCCGCCACACTCGAAGAACGAATTCCCCCGAATCGTCAAGTTATGGACACACCCGGATTCGTACCAGCTTCCGGCATCGCCCGCGACAAGCACCGCGCTCATGGCGATTCTCTCGAACCGGTTCCCCTCAATCAGCGCCCTCCGGCGAGTCGTAACGAGTACGCCGCGAGTCGGAATTCGGGACAGCCGGTTGCGGACAATCTCCACCTCCGGTGTCCATGTCACGTTCTCCACAACGTCGCCCAAGCGCAGATCCGGCGGCACGTCTCTATCCAGCTTCACCCAAATGACGCGCGGCTCCAGAAGCTTGGCTTCGGACACAACAGCTTCGGCGAAGCCGGTCAGCGTACCGGCGCGGACAAATGTGATGCGATCTCCCGGGAAAAACGCGGGAAAACCATAGGTTTGCGGATGCATGAACCGGAGCAGCACCTCATCCGCCGCAGGATGTCCAACGACTCGCATATACGTGCCATGTACGTTAATCGCGTCATCATGGGCGCCGGCAAACCGGCTGTCCGCTACGCGCACAACCCCACGACAGCCCGATACATGGATGCAATCGGCAAAAGCCGCTACGGTCCGCCCGGTCTCCGGGCGAGGAGCCAGCTCTATCCGTTCGAATGAAATATCTTCGCTGAATTGGCAGACGAGCCCAAGCCCATGCATGAAATGGACACCGACATCGCTCCACGCGATCTTGCGGCTCTGGACGATAAGCGCGCCAACCTGGTCGCGAATGCCGTCTCTAGCTTGGAACACTCGTCCGTTCGACGTCGTTGGCATCGAAGAGGACGAATAGAACAGCCGGAGCTTTCCTGCCCCTCTCTCCTCGACGCGAACCGCCGAAGCCGATAGATTGCCGGTTCGCCATGTCGTATCCGTCAGCGCGTCGTACTCCTGCATCGGCCCGTCCCGAAACTTCCATCCTTCGCCGACCCAATATAGCGCCTCGTTCGCGATTTCATACCGGCTGTCCGGATGAACCGCCATGTCGAGATAATCGGGTCCAACCCCCTCGACAGTCATCTCGGTCACTGTTGGCCAAGCGTAATCCAATCGCAAATGCCGAATGGCAATCTCTTCGCAGCCGTCGATTACGATCATGGTCTGCTTGCCATGGAAGACGAACAGCGAGCCATTGCCGTCCAGTATCAAATTCCTTATGCCTTGCAGCAATATTCCGATCGTCCTTGTCACGTCGGGATTCTCCTCTTCGCTTGCCGTGTTCGAAATATAGTATTTCGCTCTCGTCGCTTGCTCAGGGAAAAACTCGTACCGCCCCCGTTCGCAAGCAAGCACAACGGGACCTTCAATAATAGCCGCCGCTTCAAGCGCGCCGCGCATTGCCGCCGTCGTATCCTCTCCCGAATCCGGCCTGCCCCCGAAATCAGCCAATTGAATAACCGTAGGATTCATTCCTTCATCACCTCGTTTGTCGTATTATGCATTACTTATAACGCAATCGGACGCTTCGCAAAGAAGCGTCCGATTGCGTTGTTTCTATAGCTACCGCCGGTTACTTGGCCGAAGCGTCGTAAGCAGCTTGCAGGATTTCGAGATAGCGGTCCAGCTTGAGGTTTTTCAAGCCCTCTACATAGCTATCCCAGTCTTTGTCCAAGTCCTTGTTGCCCGTAACGAATTGAAGCGCGTTTTGTTCAATGTAGTCGCGGATGTTCGTTTGCAGCATGCTCATCTCGTCGCTTTGGTCCGGGTCAACCCAGATCGACCAGAACGGGAACAGCTCCTTCGGTTCGCTGCCTTCGTACAGCTTTGTCGCTTCATACAACCTGCGTTCGTAGTTTGCCGAATCATAGATGTCCTCTCCTTGCACCCAGCTGTCGCGGTATTCCTTCGGCATGTAGAAGTGACCCATGCCGGACCAGCCGGCGTTACGAGGTTTTTCGCCCTCTTTGCTCGGAATCGTCTTGACCATCGGCTTAACGCCCTCGCCAAGCGCCTTGTCGCCCGGAGCCGGATCTTCCCAATCGATGCCCTTCATGCCGGAGCCTGCATTGGTCTGGCCTTCCGGCGTATACATGTAGTCCACGAGTTTGATAAGCGCGATCTGCTGTTCTTCACTGGCCTTGTTCGTAATGACGAATTTCCCGCCTGGGGAGACGCCGCCGTTGTCATGCGTGCCAAAAGCTCCGTTTGGTCCTTTCAGAGGCGGTACCGGATTATATTTGGCGGAACGCGGTCCTCCCAGATCAATGAAGATCGCCGGATGCATGCCAGCGCCAGCGCCCAATATTTCAGCGTCGGCATTTTCGCCGATTTTTTTGAACGCTTCCGCGTTTTGCGTAAATGCGCCCGGATCGATCAGCCCTTCATCATACAAGGATTTGACGTAAGCAAGCCCTTGTTTCCATTCCGGTTTGATCGCCGCAGATTCCACTTTGCCGCCAGACATATTCAAGTAGTTGCGATCGTCGTCGTAGACGAACCCATTCATCAGGAATGGAAGAACGCGTACGCCAAATTCCTCGGTGGAACCGCTGAGCGGCACTTCATCCGCTGCGCCATTGCCGTTTGGATCTTGCGTCTTGAACGCTTCCAGAACTTTCTTGAACTCCTCCGGCGTTGTTGGCATGTCGAGGTTCAGCTTTTTCAGCCAATCGGTGTTTATCCACATTTTGTTCGGGTAAGAGCAATGGAAACATTGCGTATAGGCAACAAGGCCGTAAATCTTGCCGTCCGGCGCCGTATTCAGCGTCTTGAGATCCGAATTGGACTCCATCGCTGCTTTGATGTTAGGCGCATATTTGTCGATAAGATCGTTTAAAGGCACGATGACGCCTTGCTTGCCATATTTCAACAAGTCGGCTTGCGAGAACTGATCGATATAATGCGTCAGAATGTAGGCATCCGGATAATCGCCGCTCGCAAGCGAAATTTGGCGTTTCTCTTTCGCTCCGTCCGAAGGGACCAGCTCGAAATCAAATTTGATGTTGAATTTATCTTCCACAAACTTCGTGTACTTGTTTGTTGGCAGGTCGATGCCTTGCTCCTGCACGGCAAATACGCTAATCTCCTGCGGCTTGGACGAACCGTTTGCGCTAGGCGAATTGCCACCGGGCTGCTCGTTGTTTTTACTCGAGCAGGCCGACATCGCCATAGACAAGATGAGTAGGATAGATAATAAACTCCAGCTGTTCTTTTTCATTTTTTTAGCTCCCCTTTGCATAGTAACCGTAATTGTGAAGCTGGTCTCTTCGGGCTTGCAGCATTAAACGCAAGGGATGTATCACCTATGGCTACATCGCCCCCACCTCCTTAATGAGATCACCGCCGGGAACGGCCGGCCGTTAGATTAGCCTTTAACCGAACCAACCAGCATTCCTTGCACGAAATAGCGCTGCACGAACGGATAGATGATCAACACCGGCAGCGTAGCCACAACGATAAGCGCATATTTGAGCAGCTCCGCCAGCTGCGCCCTCTGCACCTGCACGCTGATATCCATCGCTCCGGCACTATTGTTTTGGATGATGATGCTTCTAAGCACGAGCTGCAGCGGATACAGCTTGTCGGATTTCAAGTAGATAAGCGCGTCGAAATACGCGTTCCATTGCCCAACGGCGTACATAAGGACAAGTACGGCCAATATCGGCTTTGAGAGCGGGATAACAACGCTTGCCAGAAACCTCCAGTCACTGCAGCCGTCAATTTCGCTTGCTTCAATCAGTTCGCCCGGTATTGTCGTCTGAAAGAATGATCGCGCGATGATGACCTGCCATACCCAGATCGCATTGGGTATAAGCAGCGCCCAGCGTGAATCGATCATGCCAAGCTCCTTCACAACGAGGTAAGTCGGAATAAGTCCCCCGCCGAACAGCATTGTGAACATGACGATCATGAGGATGCCGCTGCGGCCAAAAAACGTCTTGCGCGACAGCGGATAGGCCAGCATGACCGTCAACACGACGCTGATGAGCGTTCCCGCCGACATGTAAAACAGTGAATTGATGTAGCCGGTCATGATGAGCGGCGTTTTTAATATCGTCTCGAAGCCTTTGAACGACAGGTCTACCGGCCACAGCCAGACCTTGCCGGACACAACGGCCGACGGACTGCTGATCGAGCTGCTGACGATATAAATAAGCGGATACAAGACGGCGACGAGCACAAGGCTCAATATCGCGTAGACCGCGAAGACAAAGATGCGGTCGCCGGCTGACTCTCGAATTTTTGATTTAGGCGCTGCCAATGATTTTGCCATGTCCCATTCCCCCTTGCTTACCAGATGCTGTTGTTCGAAATTCGTTTCGCCAAGCTGTTCACCGCGACCAATAGAATAAGGTTGATGACGGAATTAAGCAGACCCACCGCCGTGGCGAAGCTATAGTTGGCGTTGAGAAGCCCCATGCTGTACACGTAAGTCGCGATCACCTCGGACGCAGGCAAGTTCAGCGAATTTTGCAGCAAATAAATTTTCTCGAAGCCGACGGACATGATGTTGCCGACGTTCAGAATCAGGATGATCGTAACGGTCGGAAGGATACCGGGCAGATCGACATGCCAGATTTTCTGAAAGCGCGATGCTCCGTCCACCTTGGCCGCTTCATACAGCGTTGGATCGATGCCCGCAAGTGCCGCAAGGTAGATAACTGCCGCGTAACCTGCCGTCTGCCAAATATCCGACCAGACGTAGATCGACCGAAACATGCCGGGTTCGCCCAAGAAATTAACAGGCTCGAGCCCAAAGTGCTGGAGCGCAACGTTAACAAAGCCAAGCCGCGGCGCGAGGAACAGCATGATCATGGACACCATGACGACCGTGGAGATGAAATACGGCGCGAACGTGACCATTTGCACGAAGCGTTTGAAGCGGCCGCTCCCTATCTCGTTAAGCATAAGCGCCAGCAGAATGGGTATCGGAAACCCCGCCAGCAGTTGATAGAAGCTTAGAACCAGCGTATTGCGTATGAGAGTCCAGAAGATGGGATTGTCGAAGAACATTCTGAAATATTTCAATCCCACCCAGGGGCTGCCCCAGATCCCCTTGACGACGTTGTACTCCTTGAATGCCAGCACCGCGTTCGCCATCGGCACATATTTGAAAATGATAAAAAACAGAAGCGGCGGTATGACGAGCAAATATAGCTGCCAATGCGACCGCAAGCTTTTGGCAAACTGCCTGCCGTACCCGTTCTTCATATAGGCGGGCTTGATAGATTGCTGTTTGGTAGTAGGTTGTTGCAGCAGAACGATCCCTCCTCTAAATGTTGTCCCCCGGTGCATTTGATAGCGCTTTCTATACCCTGATCATAGTGGAGAGTACGCTCAAGCAGGTAGGTACACTTCGGTCGTTTAGCGTACAAATGCGCCATTTGGGAAGGGCCAATTCCGCCGGGAAACGTACCTTTTCCGCAAAAAGAAAAACAGCGGGCGCAGGGCGTTTTCCCTGAACCGCTGTTTTATGGGGATTTCCGTCTTAACTCGCGGAATGCTCTTATTACTCTTTGTAATCGTTGTACGCCTGCTGCATCAGCTCCACGTAGCGGCTAATCTGCAATTGGTTCAGCCCTTCTACGTATTCGTCCCAGTCTTTGTCCAAATCCAGATTGCCCGTAATGAACTGCAGCGTGCTTTGCTCGATGTAATTTTTGAGATTCGTTTGAAGCATGGCAGCCTCATCCGCTTCTTCGGGAGCCATCCACACGGCCCAATACGGAAATACCTCGTCCGGCTCATGTCCTTCGTAGAGGAGCGTTGCCTCGTACAGTCTGCGCTCGTAGCCCGTGTTCGCGAAAATATCCTTCGCTGCCACCCAGCTGTCCCGGTATTCCCTTGGCATGTAAAAATGCGCCATTCCGCTCCAGCCAGAGTTCTGCCCATACGTGCCAGCCTCGTTCGGAATAGCCGCGTATTTCGGCTGAACGCCTTCACCAAGCGCAATCTCGCCGGCTTCCGGCTTTCTCCAGCCCGTGCCTTCAAGTCCCGACTGCGCAACCGTCTGCCCGTCCGGCGTATAGATGTAGTCGACCATCCGGATTAACGCTATTTGTTCTTCCTCCGTCGCTTTGCTTGTGATGACGAACTTCGCCCCTGGGCTAAGTCCGCCTCCAACGAAAGACGCGTACGCCGCATGCGGTCCGGCAAGCGGTGGCAGCGGTTCGTAATCCGCACTGCGCTCGCCGTAGACGAATATATCCGGATGCATGGCAGCTGCGGCGCCAAGAATTTCGGCATCCGCGTTCTCGCCGACTTTTCGAAGGGCTTCCGAGTTCTGCGTGAAGGCGCCCGGATCGATTAATCCCTCGTCATATAAAGACTTGATATAAGCAAGCCCTTCCTTCCATTCCGGCTTGTCCACAACGGAATACAGCTTCCCGTCCGTTATGCCGAGGAACGTGCGGTCGTCGTGATAAATGAAACCGTTCATTAGGTAAGGAATGATGTGGACGCCGAAATTTTCGGTTGAGCCGCTGAGCGGCACTTCGTCCTGCAGGTTATTGCCGTTCGGGTCGCCATGCTTGAACGCCTCAAGCATATGCTTGAACTGCTCTGTTGTTGCCGGAAGCTCCAAATTCAATTGCTTCAGCCATTTGGCGTTAACCCACATCTTGTTCGGATAGGAGCAATGGAAGCAATCGGAATAAGCGGCGAGTCCGTATATGTTGCCGTCCGGCGCGGTTTGAAGCGCCTTTAAAGCCGGCTCCCGCTCCATAGCGGCCTTCATGTTAGGCGCATATTGTTCGATAAGCTTGTTAAGCGGGATTATGACCCCCTGCTTCCCGTATTTCATTAAGTCGGCTTGCGAGAACTGGTCGATATACGTCGTTAACCAATATGCGTCGGGATAATCCCCGCCAGCAAGCGAGATTTGCCGTTGCTCCTTAGCCCCTTCCCCGGACACGAGATCCCAGTTGAACTTGACGCCGAATTTCTCCTCGAGCAGCTTCGTAAACGTATTCGTCTCCAGATCTAAGCCCATCTCCTGTTGGGCAAATACGCGAATAGGCAGCGGAGCGTTACCCGTTCCGGCTTCACCTGCGTTCTTAGCTGTCCCGCCCGTATTTGTGCAAGCGGTTAACAATAAGATGCCTGCCAAAGCGGTAACCATATGGCCAAAGATGCTTCTGAACACAATCCGTTCCCCCTTGATCCCTTTACGGCACCTCAAATTTTGATGGACTGGCGGTACGAACTCGGCGCAACGCCCATTACCCGCTTAAACGCCCTGCGGAAGGAATGCGCGCTATTGTACCCGACGCGTTCCGCTATTTCGTCAACCGTGCATGCATTTGTCCTTAGCATCTCGGAGGCATGCTCGATTCTGACCATCTCCAAGTAATCCGAAATGTTCGTAGCCGTCACTTCCTTGAACAATTGGGAAATATACTTCTCCGGCCGCTCCGCATGTTCGGCAATCCGGTACAGCGTCAACTCGGGATCTCCATACGATTGGGCTATGAATTGTTTCATTTCCTCAACCATTTGGATATGGGCATGGCTTTTCTTGCTGCTAATGACTCCGCATAACGCATCGACGATTTCGATAATCTCCTCTTGAATGATTGCAACCGGATTTGATGCTTGAACGTTTACGATCTGGTTCTTGAGCGCAAACTGCAACTCCGATTCCAGAAATGCTTTCTGATCGAGCAGCTTAAGAAGCGTTCCCTTGAGCTCGCCTACCAACTGCTGCTTCATTTCAATCGACAGCTGGCGGTTATCCGTGTTTTTCTCGATGACGGCCTGCACCATACGCCCCGCTTCTTCCTTGTCGCCCGCCCGGATCGTGCTGATCAGGCGCTGCTCGATATCAAGCGGATAATAATACGTAGCCGTCTCCGGCTGGGCGTCTCTAAACCACACAATGCTTTGCTTGATATCGTACTCGGCATATTCCATCGTCTGCTTCGCCTGTTCGGAAGAATGGCTTACCTCGAGCAGGGAATGATACTGTTCGCCGAGAGATGCCGTAAGATGAATTTTGTAGTCCCGGTAGGCTAGCTCTATCAGCTTCTCGAACATGTCCGTGATTGACTTTCGTTCCGTTGTATTCCCGGATTCCTGCTCCTCTTGATTGACCTGACAAATCGTAACGATCCGGTCTGATCCAAGATCCGTCATTAGAAGATTGCTGCCTAGTTCTAGCTCAAGGAGTATCTGCTTTACGATCAGCCGGGCGGCCGTCAGCTCGTTAAGAATTTCGACGCTGTCCATGCCGGAGTAGCCGTTAATTCGCAACACGCTAACAAACCCTTGCTGCGACTGGAAGTGAGCGCCTGCTTGCGCAGCCGCCGCGGCAATCTCCTCCCCCGACTGGAATTCACCGGCGATTAGCCGTTTCAGGAAGCCGTCGCGGACGAGCGGTAGCTGCCGGTTAAGCTCGTTCTCCAGTTGCCGGTTGCTTGTAATCATCCTCGAAATGTTCCCCTGCAGGAAGTCGAATTCGTTCCGCCCCGTTATGCCTTCTTTGCCAAAGTGCTCCTTCATGACGCCTAACAGCCGGTTAATCGGTACGCTGTTCCGGTACGCAAGCAGCAAGCCGGCAAGCAAACCAAGCAGAAGAGCGGCGCCGGTCACCAGCCAGGTAATCGTCCTGATTTGATTCGCGTTCTCCATTAGGACGTGGCGCGGAATTCCCGCTTGGTACACCCAACCGTTCTTGTCCGAACGAATCGTAATAACGAGGTCATCGTTGTAGAACTGGCTAACTTTTGCCGGATCAAAGCGGGTATCCCCGCTTAACCGGGCTGCCGCATTCTCATCGGTACCGCGCAGACTGATCGTATTTCCTTGCGAATCGCTAATATGGGTCCAGCCGCCATACCGCTCCTCAAGTCCGGATAGCAAGCTTGAAATATTCTCTTCGTCTATGATGACAACAACGGTCGCCGGCGAATTGCCGCTGAAGCTGTCGAGCGGAAGCGACTGCATGTATGTAACGACCGAAGTTTGCTTTGTTTTGTTCGTGAACGGGCGGAGCGGCATAATTTCACTGCCATGATTCCGATCCAGCACCGTGCTTTTCCATTCAGCCAATGACATGTCATTGTATCGGAAATTGTCGTAATAATGCTCCGGCCGGAAATAAGCGGAGCCTTGCGACAAGATAACGTCGTAGTTGCTTAGATAGATAAAATAATTTTGCAGGAAGTCGTTCGTCTGGCTGAAGGGCATCACCTGCCTCATCACGTTCCAGATGCCGTACACGTTATCTTGATCGCCTTTGATCTTTTCGTTCATCAGAGCATTCAAATCCGGATTCAAAGCCAACTGCCTCGTGAAACCCTCAACCTCCGCCATCCTTCTCTCCAATATTTCTTTGCTGCGTTCCAATTGCGTAATGCCGTTCTCAATGGAGACGGATTGCGTAACCTCGATGGATGTGCGGTAGGATACGTACCCGGCAATGCTCGGTATGACTAGAATAATAAGATAAGAAATTAGGAATTTACGAAAAATGGTGGAATGCTTCGGCATACAATAGCTCCCTCCCGCAATTAAAGCGCTTACATATTACTTGGATAAACGTTGCGATCTTCCTCACTCGCTATCCTATCTCTATATAAATAACCATAATTTATGCAAAAAGACAACCGCCAAAAGATAGATTCGCAGTTGTCTTCAGCAAGGTATTCTACTGTATTAAGCCTATTCATTAATAGCCAAGCGAAGCGCCGCCTTCTACGGGCAAGGCAACTCCCGTCACGAACGAAGCATGCTCCGACGCAAGGTACAGCACCGACTGCGCGACCTCCTCCGGGGTGGCCGGACGGCCAAGCGGATGCATGTCGGCAAGCGACTTCGCGGCTGCCGCCGGATCGGGCTGCTCCATTGTCCACGCTTCAAGCAAGGGCGTCGACACGCCAGCCGGACAGACGCAATTAACCCGTACGCCATCCGGCGCGAAATCAAGCGCGAGCGACTTGGTCAACGCAATCAAACCGCCCTTGGATGCCGCGTAGATGGGGTTATTCCGTTGGCCGACAATTCCGCCAAGCGAAGCCATATTAACGATCGAGCCTTTCGTCCGGCGAAGCAAAGGTATAGCATGCTTGATCGTCAAATAGACACCCTTCAAATTAACGGCCATCAAGCGGTCGAAATTGTGCTCGGTAATCTCCTCGATCGGCTTCGGATGGATAACCGCCGCATTGTTGAATAGTACATCGAGCCTTCCAAAAGTTTGCATCGTGTACTCCATTAACGCAACGGAATCCTCCTCCCGGGATACGTCCGTCTTTAATGCAACCGCTCGAGGCATCATCTTGCTTGGAAACTCTGCGTTTAGCGACGCGGCTACTCGCTGCCCGTCTTCCTCGTTCCAATCCGCGATGACGACGCTCGCCCCTTCGGCGGCAAACAGACGCGCGCTTGTTTCCCCGATTCCCGAACCGCCGCCCGTAACGATAACAACCTTCTCATTAAACCGCATGAACTTATTTCTCCTTCTGTTTCGCTCTTCTCCGTATAAGTTGTAGTTATTCTATCATTTATTTGGAAATTCGTATTTGATCAGGCATCCATTAAGTTGACGATTAGTCCGCTAATTGTCCCGTTCATTAAAGGATGTATAGCAAAAAGAAGCTGCTCCGAGCAAACCGAATGCAACATTCGGTTTGTTCAAAGCAGCCTCTTGATTCTTGATTCTTGATTCTTGAGAGCGTTACGCGTTGTAGAACTTCACGATTTCTTGCACGATGGCTTCCTGCGTGCCGTCCACTTGCGTTTGACGCTGCGGTTTATTGAAGAGCGCCTGGATTTGCGCTGGGAACTCTTGCTCGATATGAACGAGTTCAATCGCTTCGTTGAACTTCGCCGGATGAGCCGTCGCCAGCGAGATCGTTACAGAACCCGCTTTCGCCTGTTGATCCGATGCCGCTACGCCGCAAGCGGAGTGGGGATCCAGAAGATAGCCCGTTTCTTTATTGTAAGCTGCAATCGTATCCAGGCATTCTTGCCCTTGTACGCCATGCGCGGCGAACTCTTCTTGTACTTTGCCGAGCGCGTCGCCGGAAACCACGATTTGCCCTTCTGCCTTAAAGCCGTCCATAAGGGAACGGATTTGCTCCGGATTCTCGCCCAGTACATAGTACAGGTAACGCTCGAAGTTGCTCGCTACTTGAATGTCCATCGAAGGGCTGTATGTCGTGCGGAAATCGCCCGGCTTGTACACGCCTTCTTTGATGAAGCGCTCAAGAATGTTGTTCTCGTTTGTTGCGAGAATAAGCTTGTCAACCGGCAGACCCATGCGTTTCGCCAGGTAACCCGCGAAGATGTCGCCGAAGTTGCCTGTTGGCACGCTGAAGTTTACTTTTGCATCGGAATTGCCCGTTTGCTTCGCCACTTGGAAGTAGGAATAGAAGTAGTAAACCGTTTGCGCCATGATGCGCACGAAGTTGATCGAGTTAATCGCGCACAGACGGTTAGCCGATTTGAATTCGAGATCCGCGAATAAATCTTTAATAATGCGCTGGCAGTCGTCGAAGTTGCCTTCCACGGACAGGTTCAGAACGTTGTCTTCTTGAACCGTCGTCATCTGCAGCTCCTGCACTTTGCTTACTTTGCCGTTCGGATGCAGAATGCAGATCTTGATGCCTTCCTTGCCTTTGACGCCTTCGATCGCCGAAGCGCCGGTATCGCCGGAAGTAGCGCCAAGAATGTGGATCTTCTTGTTCTGCTTGCGGGACACGTACGTATATAATTGGCCCATGAACTGGAGCGCGATGTCCTTGAACGCAAAAGTAGGACCATGGAACAATTCAAGCAAATAGAGGTCGTCTTTCAGCTTATGAACCGGCGTTACTTCCGGATGGCGGAACGTCGCGTAAGCGTCGTATACCATTTGCTTCAAATCTTCATAAGGAATTTCATCATTCGTATAAAGCGAGAAAATTTCAAGCACCAGCTCCTGATAGCTGAGCTCCTGCCATTCTTTCAGCTTAGCCGCGGAAACAACCGGAATTTCATAAGGCACAAGAAGTCCGCCGTCGTCCGCAAGACCCATGAGGAAAGCGTCGACAAAGCCGATTTTGCCTACATTTCCGCGAGTACTGATATATTCCATCTGTATTTCCCTCCTACTATTGCCTAACCTTCCCCCTATTATAGAAAAAGACCGCCATTACCACAAGACAATCTTGCTGGTTAATAGCGGTCATATGAGGGCTCGAGACGGTTATTTCGCCGTCTGCTTGATCAAGTCGATCAGCTGGGACAAAGCGTCCTTGCGGTCGTTTTTCAACATGTTATCGACGTATTGATCGCGGTTTGCGTACAAGTCGGTTACATGGGTGACAAGCGTCTCCGGCGTCATGTCCTCTTCATAGAGCACTTCGCAGAAGCCCGCCGACTGGAACGAACGCGCGTTAAGGATCTGATCGCCGCGGCTTGCTTCCTTCGTCAGAGGGATAAGCAGCATCGGTTTGCGCAAGTACAGGAACTCGAAGATCGAGTTCGAGCCCGCTCGCGAAATGATCACATCCGCCATCGCCAGCAGGTCCGGGAGCTCTTCATTTACATACTCGAACTGTCTGTACTGCTGGGACTGCAGGGACGGGTCAACCTGGCCTTTGCCGCATAGATGGATAATCTGGAACTTCTCCGTCAGCTTGCCAAGCGATGCGCGTACAGCCTGGTTGATCTTGCGGGCGCCAAGGCTTCCGCCCATGATGAGCAATACCGGCTTGCTCGATATGAAGCCGGCGAACTTGCGGCCGCGTGCCGCATCGCCTGCTTTGAGCTGATCGCGGATCACCGCGCCGACATAATGCGATTTGCCTGCCGGCAAATGCTGCTGCGTCTCCGGGAAAGTCGTGCAGACCCCCGCCGCAAAAGGAATCGCGATCTTGTTCGCCAGCCCCGGCGTCAGATCGGATTCATGGATGAGCACCGGCACCTTGTTCAGCCGAGCTCCAATGACAACCGGAACGGAGACGAAGCCGCCCTTCGAGAACAACACGTCGGGCTTTTCCTTCTTAATGATGCGGTATGCCTGGAACGCGCCTTTGATCACCTTGAACGGGTCCTTCACGTTCTGCCAATCTAGGTAACGTCGCAGCTTGCCGGTTGCGATGCCGTGATAACTCACATTTTGCAGCGGCTCGATGAGTTGCTTCTCAATGCCAGCCTCCGAACCTATGTAGTCCACCGACCAGCCTTCCTGTATAAAATGGGGGATCAACGCCAGGTTAACCGTGACATGCCCTGCCGATCCTCCGCCTGTAAACATAATTTTACTCACACTACCACTCCTAAAAAGAATTAGAACCTAACCGAAGGTTGTGATGATTCTTGCTTCGAAAGCATGATCTTAAAGAATTAGAACCTAACCGAAGGTTGTGATGATTCTTGCTTCGAAAGCATGATTAACCGGTCGCTCACTTATCCCGTCTATTGTAAGCCAGCAGGCTTGTTGATTTCCAGTATGAAGCGAAAACTTTCCATCTGACGGCAGAGTTCCGCCTTGTAGCCTTCTTTTCGCCCTCAATCAGCCTCTGTTAGGCTGGTTTCAGCCTTTCAGCCTTTTGTCTAGGTTACTTAGCCGATAACCCCACTGCCAGCAACCTATGCCCTTTCATGCACACTTCCACGTTTGATCTCCACCATCTTCAACTGCTGTTGACTGCCTTTTGAGCTTACAGCCCAACCTTTCGCTCACTTTGGCATCCGTTAGCCTCCTATAAAGCTTACAACCGTTAGAATCGATCGACTTCTCCCACTCTGGCTGGCCGTAAGCCTCCATCCACGCTTACAGCCTAACATTCCGCACACTTCTGTATGTGTAAGCCTCCTTTAGCGCTAACAGAGAACTGCCAGCAACCGAGCTAGCCAACGGCTTTCCCCCATCACAAACCCAATACCCAAACTCCAAACAAAACAAAAGCCGCGACTGCACGGGCAATAGCTCGTCCAATCGCGGCTTTCTGTTATTCTTCTCGTTTGCCTTCAACGACTTGCAGCGGACCTGACGGCTCGCCCGCCGGCATGTCCTCTTCGACAAAACGTTTGAGCGCTTGCAGCTTGTTCTCCCAGAACCGCTCGTAATAGCTGAGCCAGCGCTTCAGCTCAAGCAGCGGCTCGGGCTCCAGCCGGTAACGCGTCTCCCGTCCAACCTTGCGTTCTTTCACTAAGCCGGCTTCCGCCAGTATGCGCAAATGTTTGGACACCGCCGTCCGGCTCATCGAATAGTGACCGCTGATCACGGTCACCGGCATCTCCTCATCGACTAGCAGCTGCAGCAAACTGCGGCGCGTCGGATCGGCAATCGCCTGGAAGACGTCATGTTTAGGCTCGGCAGCCATATTCTTAAGCTTCGACAACGCTGACGAATTTCTTCATGATGCCAACCCAGCCGCCAGCCATATGCTCGCGTACTTGCGGATGCGCTTGGCCGAATTCGGTAACCTTGTCCGCATCCCAGCCGCCATGAATCAGCGTAAATTCGGTTTTGCCGCCGTCAAGCTCTTTCAACTCAAACGTCAGCGTCCAGTCTCTACCCCAGTTGAACACCAGACGGTTCGGCGGGTCAACCTCCGTCACTTTGCACGGGGACTGGCCGAATTGCCCGGCTTCCAGATGGAATTCGCAGCCAACCTCCGGTTTAAAGTCGCTGCTTGGCGCCATAAACCATGCCGCAATGCCTTCCGCCGTGGATACGGCATTCCATACTTTCTGAATGGTTGCATTCACTTCTACTGTCTGACGTACGTCAGGCAATGTGTTAACTCCGTTACTCATCGTCTTTAACCTCCGATTTAATTGCTGTTTATGATTGCTATTCAAGACTTCTTGGCATTGACCTTTTCCTTCAACCGGAACCGCAAAGCCGACCACTTCTCGTCTACGGCTACGTTGCTGACTGCCCGATAAGGCGTGGTGTCTTGCACATGCGAAGCCAACGAATCCCGGTTGATGTCGGGCTTTATCTTGCCGCTTTGCTTCGGATAAGTAATCCAAAACACCGCATCTTCGGCCAATAGCGGCAATACCTCCGGCAACTTGTCCTCAAGCTCAGCCTTGCTGTTTACAAACAGCTGTACAAAATCATGCTTCCCATCGGAGCCCGCTTCAACTCCAAGCGAATAACCATCCGGTGCGTTTAAAACCGCAGATGCTTGTCCGGACTTGAAGCGAAGTTTCTTCAACAGTTCTTCATTCATTCCGCTCAAGACTCCTTTGAAATTATGAAACCATTTGGTTTCGCTTTTTATTATAGGAAACCAAATGGTTTCCTGTCAATAACCTTATTTCGCCAACAACAGCAGACGATCATCCTTATCAGATGGTGTCCCTCTGCCATCCGTATTATTCGTGATCACGTACACGCTGCCGTCATGCACTCGTACATCCCGCAGCCTGCCTTCCTTCTGGAGTACGACTGACCTTTTTTTGGTCAACGTATTGTAACGCAGCAGCTTCTCCCCTCGAAGAGTCGCAATGAGCAAATGATTTTCCGCATCCATCGCAATCCCGGAAGGAGCAATGGTGTCCTCGCCCGTATGATAGACCGGATCGATCAACCCGTCGTGGTGCTGCCCGCCAATAACAACCGGCCAGCCATAGTTGCCCCCCGGTACAATGCTGTTGATCTCGTCATGCCCGCCGGGATCGCCCGACGGTCCATGCTCCGCGACAAACAGCATCCCCGAACTGCTCCAGGCTAGCCCTTGCGGATTCCGATGCCCGTAGG
The DNA here is from genome assembly GCF_030161375.1 of Paenibacillus glycanilyticus. Taxonomy (GTDB): domain Bacteria; phylum Bacillota; class Bacilli; order Paenibacillales; family Paenibacillaceae; genus Pristimantibacillus; species Pristimantibacillus glycanilyticus_B. The sequence goes on along the minus strand of NZ_BSSQ01000013.1, from coordinate 242,373 downwards.
AGTAGACATAGGAATCCGGAAACGGATTGCTTGCCGGAATCGAGCCGTCCAGCTTCATGCGAAGGATTTTGCCCGCCAGACTGGTTTTGTCTTGGGCCAGCTCCTCTTGCCCCGCATCTCCCGTTGTCACGTACAGCAAGCCGTCCGGCCCAATCGCCATCCGTCCGCCGTCATGGTTAAACGAACCCGGAATGCCTTCAAGCAGCGCCTTCGATTCGACCCAAGCATTCCCCTTTAGCTTCAGCACAATAACCCGGTTCCAAATCTCGCCGTTCTCCTCGTACGTATGGTAGGCAAAAGCCTCCTTGGACTCCGCAAAATCCGGAGCCAGCACAAAGCCGAGGAAGCCCCCTTCGCCCTGTGCGTGGACGTTTTTCTTGAACTCCGCCGGCATCCGCGTCGACTTCCCGCCAGCAATCCGCACGACATTGCCGTCACGTTCGCTAACGTAGATTACATCGCCGTCAAACGCGATCACCCAAGGCGCCCGCAGCTTTTCTGCCACAACCTTATAGGAAGCCTGCTCCCCAGACCCTTGCGTGCTTACCGATGGCTTATTCCCTTCGTTCCCTTCGCAGGAAGCAAGCAGCAATGTTCCTAGAGTGAGCGCTACGGCTACGATTAACCTCTTCCCCATCCTCATCTCTCCTCATCCCTATCGTTACAGAGGTTGACTGCCGCCAACTGCAGGCCTCGTCCTGATCACGACCTCTGCCAACGCCAGCAGCAACACAATCGAGCAGTAGACCGAAATCGTGTAGCTTATCGTGTAATCTAGGCCAAAGCCTTGGTGAAAGGCTGCCGTAATAAGGTGGATGAACATATTGGTGAATACAAAAACATAACTCCGGATCATCCACTTGCGGTGCTGAATGACCTGTTTCTTCCTAATCTTCACGACCGCAATGACCGTTATGATCAGCCAGATTAGATTAATAAAGTTAAAAGCGATACTGCTCGCTTTTCCGCCTGTTGAAGATGGAGCCATGTAACCGGAGGTCAAATCAACGATTGCTACCGCCGCTACATAGCCGTATCCGATGATCCGGTGAAGCTTTGGCCTGCTTTGCCTGATCCGCTTCGAGAAGTTGACAAGACCGGCAATCATGGCCGCACAAGCCGCCAGAATATGTACATTCCTAATAGAAAGCCACAGCGAGACATGCTTCAGGCCGGTCTTATGGCTCAGGAACCGGCTCGCTTCCGGATCATAGATAAAGTTCGAATAGGTCGTGTAACCGATAAACACGATCGACACGACCAGCGCTGTTACATATAACTTGCTTTTTTTACGCACGGGATTGCCTCTTTCATCTTTCATCTTTCATCTTTCAAACTTTGCTTGGCATGGCTATCAAAATAAGTCTAGCTGCTCGTATTGCGGCGGTGCTTCGACCGGTTCCAGCGGGTCTTTGCCATCGGGTCTAAGCTGGCCAAGCATCGCCATCATCTGCTTCGCATTATCCGCTGCATCGCCGCCGGAGTTATTGTTGAATATTACGCATATATGCTGGCTCTGCTGCTGCAGCTGCTCCAGGTAACCTGCCCATTGCCGCAGCTCGTCCTCGTTGTACCGGTACAAATAACGGACATCGCGCCAATTCGGCCCGCCTCCTTGGTTCCATCCGCTTGCATTGCGGCCGTGGAAGCGGACAACCGTCATGGCGGCATCCGTCGCCTCAAGCACGGTCGGGATCGATCCGAGGCCGGCCTGCGGCTCATCGCATACGCTATGCATCCAGCCTTCCTCGCGCATGAAGTCGAGCGTACGCGCCCGGTACTCCTCGGTGAACCAGCTCTGGTGCCGGAACTCCAGCGCGACGGGAATTCCCTCCATCCGGCGCTTGGCTTCGCGAAGAATACGCACGTTGTCCCGGGTGCAATCGAACCATGGCGGGTATTGGAACAAGGCTGCCCGCAGCCGCCCCGCCTCCATCGCCGGCGCGATGGATTCCCGAAATGCCGCAAACGTACTATCCGGATCATTCGCTGCAGCCGCCGCAGCGGGACCGCGCTGATGACCGGTCATTCCTTGATAAGCCTTCACGATAAAATGGAGCGACTCAGGCGTCTCTTCCGTCCACTTCGCGAATCTATCCGGCGGTTGTATCGCGTAGAAGCTGCTGTCCACTTCCACCAGCGGAAAATGCTTCGCGTATTCCTTCAACCGATCCTTCGCTTTGACCTTTGGGCCGTACAACGCGTCCTGGTCTCCCCAACCCGCAAGACCGATATGTATAGGCAAATGGCTCACCGCCCCTCAACGCTGACATCTACTGTCTCTCCAACCTATCATATCTGCCGACACTTCTGCAAACTAAGGCAACGCAAAAAAACAGGCTATTCCTAAAAGCCAACCTCAAGAGATCGACTTTTAGTCATAACCTGTTTACAAGTATATTGACGCATTCGCTATATCGCAGTTCGCATCCAACGGTCCATGCGCTCCAGCGCTTCCGTCAGGTTCGACACCGAGGATGCATACGAGCACCGGATGAATCCTTCGCCTCCCGAACCAAACACCGATCCGGGCACCGCGGCGACCTTCGCCTCCTGAAGCAGCCTTTGCGCGAATTGCTCGGAACTAAGTCCGGTTACGGCGATGGATGGGAATGCATAAAACGCTCCTTGCGGATCGCGGCAAGTTAATCCAAGCTCGCCTAGCCCTTTGACGAACATCCGGCGGCGCTGATTAAACGCCTTCACCATTTCGTCCTTATCCTCCATACAGCTACGCAGGCATTCGATCGCCGCAACCTGGCCAACGATTGGCGCGCACAGCGCCGTATATTGATGAATCTTGGTCATCGCCGCGATCAGCTCTTCTCCGCCGCAAGCGTAACCAACCCGCATGCCCGTCATCGCAAAAGCTTTTGAGAAGCCGCTGATGATAACCGTCCGTTCTTTCATCCCCGGCAAAGAAGCGAAGCTCACATGTTTACTCTCGTAGGACAGCTCCGCGTAAATCTCGTCGGAGAAGACGATCAGGTTATGCTCCTCTACAAGCTTTGCAATCGGCAGCCAATCCTCGTAAGACATGACCGCTCCGGTCGGATTGCTCGGGAAGTTGACGAAAAGCACCTTGGAACGGGGAGTTATCGCCTGCTTCAGCGCATCTGCCGTTAGCTTGAACGACTGGGCGGCGGTCATCTCCAGTTCAACCGGCACCCCTCCGTTTAGCTTGCAGATTGGCGCATAAGCAATATAACCGGGTACCGGAATAATCATTTCATCGCCGGGCTCTAGAATGGCCCGCATGGCCAGATCAATGGCCTCGCTGCCGCCTACCGTAACCAGCACTTCCTTGGCCGGCTCGTAGCTCACGCCGAAATTCCCGAGCATATAAGCCGCAATCTCTTCCCGCAGCTCCATAAGCCCTTCGTTTGGCGTATACATCGTGCGGCCCCGCTCCAGCGAGCGGATGCAGGCCTCTCTAGCAGCCTTGGGCGTAGCAAAATCGGGTTCCCCAACCCCTAGCGATATGATCTCCTTGTTTCCCTCAGCCGCGTTAAAAAACTTGCGAATGCCCGATGGCGGCAAATCGCGTACTAGCGGCGACACCCATGTGCTCTTCGTCAACATGGTAATCCCTCTCCCCCGGCCGATTAGTTCTCTTTACGCTCCTCAAGAGAATAATCGATGATGTAATCAAGCAACTCGCTGAATTTGATGCCAGCCGCTTTGGCTGCCTTCGGCAGCAGGCTGTTTTTCGTCAGGCCCGGCAGCGTGTTGGCTTCCAGCACATACGGAACGCCATTCGCAATAATCATATCGATACGTGCATATACACTGCACTTTAACGATTTGTAGCAGCCAAGCGCTGACGCTTCTACGAGGGCGTGCACATCCGCGGGCAACTCGATAATTTCCTCTGTTGCTCCGCCGTCTTGATATTTGGAGTCGTAATCGAAGAAGTCCGAGTTCGCCTGAATCGAAACGATCGGCAGCAGTTTGCCGTTCAGCACGGCGCAAGTGATCTCATCCCCGCCGACAAATTGCTCGATCATCACGGAGTTATCCCATTTCAAAGCTTCCGCCACCGCACCGGCAATCTCTTCCTGGGTTTTGATCAGACGCGTAGCGATACTCGAGCCGCCCGAGTTCGGCTTAACAACAACCGGCAGTCCAAGACGTTCCACGTTAGCCGAAGCAAGCTCCTCCATGCTGGAGACATTGATCCAGTCTGCCGTAAGGATGTCGTCAAAGCGGATCAGCTTTTTGGCCAATTCTTTATCCATGCTTACGCTGCTCGACAATACGCCGCAGCCCGAATAAGGAATACCGAGCGATTCCAGCGTGCCTTGCACCGTGCCGTCTTCGCCGTATTTGCCGTGTAGGGCGAGGAGCGCAAAATCAATGCCTGCCGTTTTATCGATCAAGTCGCGTTTCGTGTTAATCTCGATCGGCACCACTTCATATTTGCCGCGATCCAGATTCGCGATCATTTCTTGGCCCGTTAATAAGGAAATTTCTCTTTCGGACGAAATGCCGCCCATAATAACTCCGATTTTCTTCATGATGTGTGTAGCCTCCTAAAAATTTTGCGAAGCAAAATTACTTCGTAAGCATATGCCTAAATTTTGCGAAGCAAATACTTAATCAAATTACAAATTAATTAACGAGCAAAATTACTTCGTAAGCATTTGCCTAAATTTTGCGAAGCAAAATTACTTCGTAAGCATATTTTTCGCGCAATCCCCGATCTTTCGGATCCCCTTCACGATATCCTCATCGGACACGCGGGAGAAGCCAAGCCGCATCGCATGCCGTCCGCCGCCGTCCGTGTAGAAAATATCCCCCGGCGTAAAGAGCACGCCTTGCTCCGTGCACGCCTGCAGCAATTCCCTCGTAGAGAAATTCTCCTCGAACTCGACGAACAGGTGAAGCCCGCCGTCTCCTGAGAGCCTTTTCAGCGGTAAATACGTCTTGCAGCTTTCAACTGCCAGCTCGTATTTGCGCTTGTATTCCGCCTTCGCCCGCTTCAGATATTTCTCGAAGTTGCCGTTGTGAAGATATTGATACAGCAGCGATTGATCCAGAGTCGACGTATGAATGGTGCGCGCGCGTTTGACGCTTTCCAAATAGTCGATCAGCTCCTTATCCGCCAGAATCCATCCGACACGGAGGCCCGGGAACAGAATTTTGGAGAAGCTGCCCAAGTAGATCGTTCCGTTGTTTCGTGTGCCGCCGTATGCGAGAAGAGGGGCTACATGAGCGCCGGAATAACGGAGCTCTTCATTAAAGCCGTCCTCGATAATCGGGATTTGGCGGTCGTTCAGCATCCGGACCGATTCCGTTCTTTTCTCATGGGACATCACGATTCCGGTCGGGTTATGGTACGAAGGAACAAGATAAGCAAGGTCGTAATCCTGCCTGCCAAGCTTCTCTTCCAGCTGCTCTAGGCTAATGCCGTCAGGCTCCATATCTACGCCGGTTATGGCGAATTGGTGCATCTTTAAATTTTTTATTGCGGTATGGTGAGTCGGGTTCTCGCATAACGCGTGTCCGCTGCGCTTTCCAAGCGCCGACAGGACAAGGTCAAACCCTTCCGTAAAGCCGTTCGTAATGAGCATATCCTTGCCGGTTAGATCAACGCCTTTGTTCTCCATATAACGCATGAGAAACTCGATGAGCGGCTTGTAGCCCTTGGCGTAACCGTAATTCAGAATGATGTTGCCTTCCAGCGACATCCGGTCGAGGAATGCTCGTTTTACATTTTGCAGGTCAAACAGCTTCTCGTCCGGAGCGATGCTTGTAAAAGAAATCGCACCCCGCTTCGAGCGGATGCCATGCTTCATCAGATCATGCTCTTCGGCCGTGCGGGCCAGCGCGTTGATCCGCTCGCTCCAGTTCAGCTGTTTGCCGCCGCCTTCATCAGCCGCTATCGCCGATTGAGCAACGAAGTTGCCTTTGCCTTTAACGACATAAATGAACCCTTCTTCCACCAGATCCGCATAAGCGGTCACGACCGTGTTGCGGCTGACATTCATCAAGAGGCTTAGCTCTCGCGTGGACGGGAGCTTCTGATTCGCTTGCAGCGCGCCCGTGATCATTAGCCGTTTCATATAATCTTTGACCTGCATCGATACCGGCCGGTCGCCCGCGAATTGAATATCAGAATACATCCCAATTAACCTCCAACAATTTTACCGATAAGCTTATCATGTCATAAAACGGTCCAAAGCAAAAGAACCACGCTAGGCTTCTTTCGCCTTCAGCGTGGTTCTTAGACAAGACTAATGGATAAGTGCTCTTATGAAATATTACTTCGCCGTCACGCCGCCGTCGACGGGCAATTCGATACCGGTCAGGTAAGATGCGTCATCCGAAGCGAGGAACAGGACCGCCTTCGCGACTTCAACTGCTTGTCCTACGCGAGGAAGGGCGGTCTGAGACAAGAACCAGCCAAGCATTTGCTCGTTGTTCACGAACTCCTTGCTCATTGGCGTCTCAATAAAGCCGGGATGCACAGAATTGACGCGGATATTGTCCTTCCCATAATCTACGGCCGCCGCTTTGCTCAGCATGCGGACCGCGCCTTTAGACGCCGTGTAAGCGCCGGCGCCTTGGCTGCCGGTAAGGCCGGCGATCGACGAAATGTTAACGATTGAGCCGCTTTTATTATTTTGCATATGCGGAACGACATGCTTCATGCCTAGGAATACGCTAGACAAGTTAATATTCATCACCTTGTCCCATTGATCGACCGTTGTATCCAGCATGCCAACAGCAAACGAAATACCGGCGTTATTAACGAGAATATCGATTCGTCCATAAGCCTCCACCGCCGCTGCAACAACGCTGATCCACTGCTCTTCGGATGCGACGTTATGCGCGATTGCCATTGCAACGCCGCCTTTTGCCTCGATTTCCTTTACGACGGCGAGAACCGCTTCTTCATTAATGTCGGTTGCAACAACCTTTGCGCCTTCTTGGGCGAACAACAGCGCTTCCTCCCGGCCCATGCCGCTTCCCGCACCGGTAATGATGGCTACTTTATCCGCTAGACGACTCATGGATCATCTCTCCTTTGAATGTAATGATAGTTTGTATATCACTATGATATAAACTATATCACCATACTAATTCAAGCGCAATGCTTCTTGCCTAGAAGGAGTTGGCATCGGTATAATACGCATATATTTAATGCGGAAGAAAGGTAATGGCCTATGGATGCGAAAGCACGGTATGTAAAAGAACGGAAAGACGGTAAACAGCAACGGCTGCTAACGATTCTAGACGCGGCTGAACGCGAATTTATACATCGGGGCATCGAGAAAACCACTATGCAGCATATCGCGGACGCGGCTAATATCGGCATTGCTACGTTGTTTCGGTATTTCCCGAAGAAAGAGAAGCTGATTGTTGCGGTGGCGACCAAGCTGCTGCAGCCGATTCATGATGCCTTTATGGCGACCGCTGCGCTGCAGGTGCCTTGTCTGGATAAGCTGGAACGGCTATTCGATTATTTAATCGAGGAACATAACCGCGCAAGCGCCAAATTCATGGTCGACTTCGATAGCTACGCTGCGCATTCGCTTGAGCCAGTAGAGGATATGGAGACGTTTGAAGCATTGCACCGGCAAATCTCGCAGCATTTTGCGGCTATTGTACAGTCCGGCATCGAGGACGGCTCTATCCGCAGCGATCTGCAGATCAAGGAAACCTTAACGACGATTATGAATACTTTCGGCCAATTTTCACGTCAGCTGTCGCTGCAGAACAACATTTTGCTGTTCGAATCGGATCTTGAGTCGAAGCCGCAATTGCTTATTCTCAAAGGACTGTTCCTCGAATATGTGAAAAGCCGTTAAGCTTGTGCCGATTCAAACAGAAGAAAGCTCCCCGCAGCCGGGGAGCTTTCTTTGCGTCAAAAATATTTATCAAAATTAATAAATAATGGCGTTAATACAAAAGCTAATTAAAATTTAGCCCGTAGAACCGTTCCGCATTGCCAAGGCTGGTGTAAATATCGGCGCTGGCGCCGCCCATGTACCAATAAGCCATCCCCGCCAGATTGCGGTCCATCGCGGCTTTGTATTTGGCGGCAAGCGACCGTCCGTCTTCCAGCCAAATCTGATGCTTAAGTCCGTTAAGCTGATAGGAAACCGTATACTGCTGGACCGATGCGTTCCATTCCGGCAACAGCTTACGTTGTTTCACGGTCTGATTTTGCTCGATTAAGGTCAATTCCGTTGCCGTTACGGTACCGTTCTTGTTTGTTGTCCAGTCCCGGTTGTAGTAAGGCAATGCCAGAATCACCTTGCTTGCGGGCACGACGTCAAGCAGCGTATCGACGGCATGATTCACGTAAGGCATGGAGGCAACAGAACCGGCAAGCGGACTGGTACTCCAATGCTCGTCGTAAGCCATCATGACGATATAATCCGCCGAAGCGCCAAGCGCCGCGTAATCAAAACCTTCCGTCCAGTCGCTGCCAAGATCAGGAGAAACGCAGACCGAAACAACAGCTCCAAGCTTATGCACCTTCGCGCTGAGCTCGCTTATGAAAGCCGTCATGTAGGAGCGGTCTTCGGGAGCTACGTTTTCGAAATCGATATTCAGTCCTTTAAGTCCGTAGTTCTGCACGTAGGCCGCCAGTTGATTAACCACCTTGGTCCGGTACGTCACATTGGACAAGTTCTGATGCGTGACTTCCTGATTCGATCGATTGCCGACCATCGCCCATATTTGTTTATTATTTTTATTCGCCCAAGTGACGAGCGATTGATCGGCATTGCTTGCCACAACCCCTGCCGGGTCAAAAAAGAACCAACGAGGCGACATCGTGTTTACGCCCGCTTGTTTGACGGACTGTTCGAACTGAGCCGTTGTCTGGCCATACTGCCAGCCAAGCTGGATCCGTGCCGTATTCGGCTTCTTGGCGAGCGCGGCTGACCAGTCATCGTCTTGCAATGCGCGGTCGATCACGGCGGCGATCTCCTGCCTAGTCATTCCGTTTGCCGGTTTAAAGTTGCCATTCGCATCGCCTGCCATCAGATTCAGCTCGAGCGCCGCGCCAACGGCCGCATCCGCCCAGCTTGCAATCTTATCGGCATCGGCATAATACGAAGTATCCCCGCTTACGCCAGACTGCTTGAAAGCCCGTATAAGCATAATCGCGGCTTCCTGCCGCGTAACCGGCTTCGATGGTTCAAACGTATGCGCGCTTGTTCCGTCCACGAGACCGACCTGCACGGCCGCCGTAACGGCACCGTAGTACCAAGCATTTGCGGACAAATCCTTAAATGGGCTAATTGCGCTTTGGACCGGTGTAATTCCGAGAACGCGGTCCAATATCGTGATAAATTCCGCCCGGGTCACCGCTTGTTTCGGCGAGAAGGTTCTAGCGGAAGTTCCCGATAATAGTTGTTTATTATATAAACGAATGATAGATTCCTTGGCGAAGCTGCCCGCAATATCGTCGAAAGGCAACTTGTCCGCGCTTGCTGCATCTACGGTTGGAACGATCCCCATCAGGCAAGACAATGCTGCGGTTCCCGCGAGCCATCTCTTAAACTTGCTACCAAACAAGGTTTCGCCCTCCTAAAAAGAATGGTTAACTCAAATAGCCCGCATTGGGCTGTTCCTTGATCTTTCTTACTTCGTAAGCATGATGATTAACTCAAATAGCCCGCATTGGGCTGTTTCTTGATCATTCTTGCTTCGTAAGCATGATGGTCAACTCAAACAGCCCAATTGGGCTGTTCATTGATCATTCTTACTTCGTAAGCATGTGCTTCCTTAATAGTTAAGGTCATGATTCTTTAATGGTAACAAAGATGGCGCCGGCGTTCATCGGCAAGAAAATGGGAATGAATATTTTGCCGGGCAAACGTGCATCCGGTACAAGCAACATGGGGCTGCATTTATAATTGGTCAAATGCCTCAGGAACAAACACCCAATCACCTTGGAGCAAATCGTCATAAGTTATAGAGTATTGAAGACGTAAGGAGGTGCATGTATAATGTCCGGTTACGTTGGTGGTGTTAACTCTACAGGTTTCATCCTGGTGCTTTTTATACTCTTGGTGATCATTATTTGCGGTTGTGGCTTTGGCAGAATGTACTAATTCCTAGCTTAACTGCAGTATCCATCCAAGCAGAATACGAAGCTTAACCCGCAAGCAAAAGGCCCATTTCAATGGGCCTTTTGTCGTTTCGCCAACGCTTTGTATCCCCTATCCCTCTTAAGTATGATCGTTCTTCCCCTACCCCAGGCGGGGGCTCGCCATGTCGAACTATGCTACAATAGGGCAATCCGAGTGTTTACGATCGTACATAAATGCGCATGCTGATAGAGAGAGTTATAGATTGATAGAGAGACAAGCCCGGAGAGGAGACGTAATGAGATGCCCGAACCTTTGGCACGACAGAATACAGCAATGAGGCAGATCAACCAGCCGTATGTCAGGCCGGAGCAGAAGCAGAAGCGAAACCCGCTCATGACCTCGATCGTATTGATCGCGATTATTATATTGGGCTGGAGGTGGATTGAATCGGTCCAGGATCGACCGGCACCAGCTTCCAAGCAGACGCAAAAGCAAAATGCGCCAACAACTTCCCTTAATCCGATCGTTGCCAACAAAGCCGATACCCTTGTTGCCCAAACCGGCAAACTCGGCATAAAGATTCTAATTACCGACGATTTCCGCTCAAGCGAGGAGCAGAACGTCTTGTACAAAAAAGGACGAACCGAACCCGGACAAGTTGTCACTAACGTCAAAGGCGGCGCTTCCTACCATAACTACGGCCTGGCTGTCGATTTCGCGCTCGTCAAGCCGGATGGCGATGTGATCTGGGATATGAAATATGACGGCAACGACAACGGGAAGCCTGACTGGATGGAAGTCGTCTCGGCTGCCAAAAAGCTTGGTTTCGCCTGGGGCGGAGATTGGCAAAGCTTCAAGGACTACCCTCATTTGCAAATGGATTTCGGCTACTCGATTAAAGACCTGCAGCGCGGCAAACGCCCGCCAACAACGGAATAACGCAGCAATGGCCCGTGCTGGTTTCAGCAACGGGCCATTGTTATGAAGGTTATTACTTATCGTTAGCCATGTCTATTCCGCTAGACGAAGCAGCTCGCTGACCGTCACTAGACGGTACCCTTCTGCCGCCAGTTCCTTTGTCAGAACGCGTACGGCCTCAACCGTTTGCGAGCGGTCGCCGTACCCGTCGTGGAAGATCAGAATACTTCCGTTCTCCACGGCGTTGCGCGAACTTTCGAGAATATGGTCAACGCCGGGCATATCCCAGTCCCTTGCTTCCGTGTTTACCGCGCCAATGGAAGGGTAACCTTCGCGGGCAAGAATCGCATTAACACGTTCATCTCCCGCCAAATAAGGCAAACGCATCGTTGCCGCACGCGATCCGGTTACTTGTTTTATAAGCTCTTCCGTCCGCGCGATTTCACTTTCAATCTCTTCAACCGATAACTCCGTCATATTAGGATGGGTGTACGAATGATTGCCGATTTCATGCCCACGTTTATGGACAAGCTTGGCCACTTCGAAGTTAGCTGCGATCTGCTCGCCAACCATATAAAAGGTCGCTTGCCCTCCGGCTTCAGCAAAAATCTCAAGCAACTCCGGCGTATGCACCGGATCAGGTCCGTCATCAAACGTAAAAGCAACCGCTTTGCTGTTCGTGTTAATGGCTTGTATCAACATAAAATGCTCCTTCTCCCCTCATGTCGTGCCGCAAACAAACAATCCCAAATAAAAGAGCAACAGTGCGGCCGCCCCTACCGCCGAATAAGGCCAACGTTCTTCGATCAGAATAGCTGCCACCAGAACAATCAACGAGAAAAAAGCGCCAATCGTCCCCGCAATCATCCCAAAACCAATATCTCCCCATAGAAACGGAAGGAAACCCCCAAAAATATACATAACTAAATAGACAAATGGACGACCGTGACGCACTAATCTGACCAAGAAATCCGCCACAAACGAGAAAAGCAGTCCATATCCATAAAAAAATCCAAAAGGTATAAATAATCTTTTTCCTGACCATTGCAGGAAATGAAACCCGTTAAAGATAAAAATAAAAACAAGCAGGCCCACCCCAGCACCAAACAGCTTGGCAGAGAGATATTGGCTAATTGCGCGCCACGGGAACGACAACGACATAAGGATCATCCCTTTCGAGAAGGTATGGAACACTTTTATCGTATCAACCGGCCTGCCGCCCGTGCAGTTCTAACTTTTGTAGAACCCTATATGTACTTGTATTCGCGAAAGGTTGCCGCTTGCCCCCGATAAATGCCTTGTTCATCTACCAAGTTCCATACCGTAGCATTCATAATGTAGAACCGCCGCCCCGTGCTAGAGATGCGGATGCCCGTGTAGTCATCGACGTAACCATGGGCCGTTACCTGCGTGAAGAACCGGTCCCGCTCCGCCCGTTCCATAGGCTCGGCTGTAAGGCGCGAAGGCGTGCTTGTCAGTTGCTCCCAATCCATCTCCCATAGGTCAAGCGCCGTCTGATTCCCGTAATTCAGCACTGGGTCGGTTTCCGTTCCATGCGATAAAATAACCTGCGGCGCGTTAAAAAGCTTTTCCGACAAGTCCATCCCGCCACCGCAGCCGTTGCTCTCGCCCGGCACCAAGTCCCGTCCCGTCCATCTGCGGTAGCTGTCTGCAAGCAGCTTGCTATGCTCAGCGGTTGCTCCAACACCTGTAAGCGGCATTTTGCCCATATTCATCTCGCCTGTCCTATTCCTTCGCCAAAAACTTGCGGATCCCATCGACCGCAGCTTGATGATCTTCTTCGCCGGTCAGGCCGGATACGGTAATGGTGCCGACTTTGCCCTGGCCGCGAACAACGATCGGGAATGAACCGCCTTCGCCTTGATAGTCCGACAACGGCAAGCCCGAGCTCTCCGGGAACGTCGTCCCTTGGTCGCGGAACATTTCGCCAACATAAAGGGAGCTGTGACCAAAATGATTCACCACGTTTTTTTTCGTATTGACCCAATAAATATTATCTTTCGAAGTCCCCGCCATGTAATGGGTAAAAAGCGGATGTTCGTCGTTCTCGATATGTACGGCAATGCCTTTACCAATGATATCTTTGGCGTGCTGCACAACAATAAGTCCTAGCTGCAGCGCATCCTCATTCGTAAAAGAATCGAATTGAAGTTCTTCTTCCTGAGCAAGCAATGTCTTCATCAAATCGTTCATGAGCTCGTTCCTCTCTCTGCATCCGAATAACAACAACCCCATCTTACTATAAAATGCTCACCCTTGGATACCGTATGGTCGGACCTCTTGAATCCAAGTCCATACGGCTCCAAAAGGCATCCCGCGCCTTATAAATCGAGTGCCCAATGCGGCTTGCTGTAATGGCTGACACCGCCGGAACCAACGATCACTTGTCCGCCTTTGTTGAACGTAATAAGCTTTCTGGCGCCTGTAGTAAGCAATACGGTTACTTGTGCTCGGTTTTTTTGCGCCGTGTAGACCACATAACCGCTTCTTGTAATAGTGGTCTTCCAGTTCTTATCGAACTCCGATCGTACAACCCGGCTGGAATACACTTGATTCTCATATATACCAATGCCTTTAGCTGCCATCGCCCATCCCCCTTTTCTTCGATAATCCTTGCCTTCTATCGTATTCGCGTTGATTCGTTTGGCTTGGACATCTTCTTGTATCGGGCGAAAAGCGATTGGAATTGTTTGGTTATAATTTGTAACATTATCGAAATGTAATGTTCATCTTCCTTTAATGAACATTGCCTATAATAAGTCTCAACCCCCCTTTTAATTATATAAACACTTTTAGCCCCGCAGCAGGATGCTGCGGGGCACTTTCTTTGCTATGGGGAATCTTCCTTCCCGTTACTTAAACTTGCCGACGATTTTTAGTACGGCGTCACGCGTTAATTTATTGCCGCCGACGGCAATGAGGTTGGTGGTTGCATGTGCGAGAGACAAAGGAATTTCGCAGAAGGTACGCGCAGGACCTTTTTTCAACTGTGCGAGGTACGCATCTGCCTCTTTCAGGTTGCGGCGGGTGTAACGCAGCATGTCCTTCAAATCCCAGCCGTCCGGGAAGAAATCAACGCCCCGCTCCATATCCTCGGTCCGGTTGCGCATAATATTAACCGCTTGCAAGCCGCGGCCAAACGCAACAGCTTTGACGGGATCCGTCTCGGTTCCGTCAAACCAGCGCCAAATATCCGATAACATCTCGCCTACCATTCCGGCAACGCTATACGTATATTTGTCCAAGTCCTCTTCCGTATGAATCTTCCACGAGGTTCCTACCCAGTCCGCCATTTGCTCGGCCATCATCTTAATGTAGTTATAGACGGTTGGCGCAATACCCGCCGGGCATAGCTTTGCCCATTCGTACATCCGCACCGTTACTTCTGGAAGCTTATCCCGATGAGGCTTCCATACCTGCTCGAGCGCTTCTTCCAGATTCGGCTCTTGCATTGCTTTTGCCGCGCCTAGCAGCAGTTCTTTCTTCACCGGAGCCGGCAGCTTCTCGTCATCCTCTACCTCGTCAATGGCTCTCATGCACAGATAGGCGGAAGAGACTGCTTCTTTCAAACCAGGCACAAGCTTGTTGATCGGAATAAAAAAGGTCCGGCTCGTCAGCTTCAGCATTGTCATCGCGTCGTTCAACATCATGTTTGTAATCGGAATTCCCTCCAGGCAACGGTAATCTCACGTAAACTTTCTTATGTATCCATCATACTTTAACGCTTCCCCAAAAGTAAAATTTTCGAAACAATTCAGGGATTTTGGACCGTAGTAGCCCGCTTGAATGGCTGGCTGCCCATCCGCCGACCTTAACAAACCAACTAGCTACTCTTTCCACACTCTTAAGGTCCCCTAGGGACGTTAATCTCCCAACACGCAAGAAAAGCCGAAATCCCCTGCCTACTGAGGGATTTCGGCTGACCATCGACGCCAGCCGCTATGCGGCTGCGCCTTTACTCGTCGCTTCTAATATGTTTGACAGAAGAAGCGATTTGCGCGTACAGCTTTGGATTGGAGTGGTAGCGGAACAGCTGGAACTGCGGTCTCGTATTCGCTTCTAGCAGCCAGACGCGATGCTGGCTATCGATCGCGATGTCGAGGCCTAGCTCGGTTATAAGCGGAAAATGCTTTTTCATCCCTCGGGCTACCTTATAAGCCAGCTCCCGAAGTTTTTTCTCCCATGGCTCGCAATCCTGCCGGCTCAAGCCTAGCGCATGATGGAGACGAATGGCTCTTCCCCCGCTGCTGTGATTGGTAACGAACCGGTTTGGCGCCGCGACCTTGCCCATCACGCCGAAATACTTCCATGTCTCATCCCGCCGCAAATGCATAAGAATGCGAAAATCAATCGGATTGCCGTCAATCTGGATCAGGTCGATGCCCTGCTGCATAATATATCGTTTCGTTCCAATCAGCTGCTTCAGTCTGAGAGCGGCATACTTGGCGTTCGGATACGTGTAACGGCCGCTTTCAGTGCGAATGACGATACTATCATCTTTATAATAGACTTTCATAACGCCCTGTCCCTTCATGCCCAAATCCGGCTTCACGAACAGTACGGGATAACGATCGATCATGCTGACAAAACCTTTGGGCGTGAACTGCTCCGTATCCGGCAGCAAATTACGGAGCTCCTCCTCACCCGATAAAGCTACATGCTTTAACCATTTTCTTCCCGGATATTTAATCATATAGCCTTTCATGGCGGAATCTCCTCCAGATGTACAGCAGTTACATGTCCTTCTGCATTAGGCTAATCGCTTGCTCCATACTATTCTCCAGCCCCGCAAAAAGTACCTTGCACATGCGCCCGCCCCTCTAGGAATGGGCGTTTATCCCATACCGGACAAATATCATGCTTCATATGATAATACACAGTTCCGATTTCAGCTTAAGCTACAAGACAGGAGAACGACAGATGAGCGACATCCTTGGAATTATGACCCATCGGATCGGCCATCCCGGCAGTTTTGCAAGACATGCCAAATCGGCTCTCGCAGAGAAATTCAGCGGCATTCTTGTATACACTCCGAATGATGTGAACTTAACCACCCGTAAAATTACCGGTTATGTATACCGCGGCGGAACCTGGGCAAGACAAACCTTGCCTTACCCGAAAATCAATATGGATATCGGATTTTATTCCGGTTCCCAGAGCACGAGAGCTACTTATATTAAAAAAGCGTCCTCTTTCCCGTTCACCGGCTACGGGCTCGGCAATAAAATCAGAATCCAGAAACATTTGGTTGCTTCTCCCGTTCTGAAGCCTTATTTGCTCCCTACCGAACCGGTAAAAGACGCAAGCAACTTCATCCTATTTGTAAAAAAATACAAAAGCGTTATGCTCAAACCCATTAACGGCTGGGGTGGCAGAGATATCGTACGCGTCACGCTGGATAACGGCCAATATAAAGTGCAGCAAAACCATGAGCAAACGCAATTAATGAGCGCCGCCGGCATCCGTTCTCTAATCAGCAAAGCACTCGGCAAGGAACGGCAATTGATGCAGCAATGGATCGATATCCGCAACAAGCAAGGCATTGTGTTTGATATCCGGGCGCTTATGCTGAAGAAAAGCGAAGGAAACTGGCAAACAACGGGCATTGCGGTACGCGAAGCAAGACGCGGAAAAATTACGTCCAACTTAAAAAGCGGCGGCCATGCTTATGAAGCCGATTCTTATCTAAAGAAAGAATTCGGCGACGAGAAGGGGGAAACCCTCGCCAAATCCATTCGCGAACTTGCGGAATATATTCCGGACTTTACGGAGAAATCGTACCGTTCCAGGCTTTGCGAGTTAGGAATCGACCTTGCGGTCGATACGAACGGCAAGTTGTGGCTGCTCGAAATTAACATTAAGCCCGGCAAAAAGATCATGCGGGAACTATACGGCTTCAAAGTCTGGGAACAAACTTTGCACACGCATTTCCAATACGCCCGCAGTTTGCTTCCAAAAACCAAGTAACGGAGATGGATCATGAGCACCGAAATTACAATTACCGCGGTTGGGGACTTTTTGATGAAGACGCGAATCATCAACTCCTGCAAAGGGGAAAAAGGGTATTCCTTCGACCATCTGTTTGAGCCGATTGCTCCCTATCTCCGCAACGCCGATCTGACCATCGGCAACCTGGAGACCGTATTCGCAGGCAAAACATCCGAGGACGCTTATAGCGTTGTGAAGCGGCATCCGCGAACGAACTGGCCGATGTTCAACTGCCCGGACGCTTTTGCCGATACGTTAAAAAACCTTGGCTTCGATTTTGTCTCGACGGCCAACAATCATTGCATGGACAACGGCATTAACGGCCTGAAGCGCACGCTTCGCATCTTGGACACCAAAGGCATCGCGCATACCGGTACTTACCGAACGCCAAACGAAGCCCAGCATCTCGTAATCAAAGAAGTGAAGGGCATCAAAATCGGCTTCCTTGCTTATACCAAAACAACGAATAAGATTCCGGTTCCCACAGACCACAAATGGGCGGTAGACCTGATTAATCCGGATAAAATGGTCGCCGACCTAAAAAGAATGAAATCCAAAAACGTCGACCTGACCATCGTATGCCTGCACATGGGCAGAGAATACGCAAACCACCCTATTCAAAAGCAAAAAGATATGGTGAAACTGTTATTCAAGCATGGCGCGGACATCATTCTGGGTGCCCATTCGCATACGATCCAACCGGCCGTCTTCTATAATAGCGGGAATGGCATCCGAAAGTTCGCCATCTATTCCCTCGGCAATATTATTTCGACCAGACTTTATTACAATGACCATACCTTAACCGGCCTCATCACTCAGCTCCAGGTACGCAAGCTCGAGGACGGCTCCATCCGCATCAAGAAAATCGACTTTATCCCGACCTGGACTCGAATCAATAAGTCGGCAGGCAGAAACGCTTTCCGGGTGTTCCCTCTCACTTCCCATTTAAAAAAGCTGGACCCCTCAACCGCCGAAGCCGTCCGCATGAAAAGGATGCTCCAGCATGTCCGCCAGCATATCGTCAAGGACTCCGATTCCGTAAACGCGGAAATCATCTAATCCACGCCAAAAGGCCGTACGGTGTAATCCGTACGGCCTTTCGGTCCCTCATTGCAATTATATAAGGTTTTGACCTTTAGCTATCGTTTACAGACAAACGGAGTAATTCAAATGTTCATTGAGAAGCGTAGCGCCCGCCTTTGCTCGGAGATTCCCTCAACTATTAACTTGTTCAAGGAATCTCCGAGCAACAGCGGCCGAAAGAACATTTGAATTCGCAGTTTGCTAGTAAATGGATGGTACATGGTCAATCCTTATTTAATTACGCGTCTCCCCACGATGAAACGCTCTTTATAATAACTCGAATTAATGCTCGAAACGATTACGTCTTTAGAAGGGCTAGCGTTATGAATCATTTTGCCGTCGCCGATGTAGATGCCGACATGGCCAACGTCGCTATGGTTTTTCGAACCGCTGTTCCAGAAGAACAACAGATCGCCTTTTTTGAAGTTGCCATAACCTACTTTAGTACCTACTTTTGCTTGATCATCATCATCACGGTTAACCAGAGTAACGCCAACGTTAGCAAGTTTATATACAAGCGCCGTGAAGCCGGAGCAATCTGTCGCGTAAGGGGCTTTCTTCTCTTGACGGTTCTGCCAACTTACATAGTTTACTTTACCTTTCAAGTTTAAAGCCGTGGAAACAATCTTAGCTCTTTTTGCATCTGCGGACATTGCAGCATCCGCTGGTGCATGCACCAATGCTGTAACTGGCAATGCGATCGCCACCAAGAGCGTCGCAAGTTTTGTCATAAATTTCATTTCTGTTGTTCACTCCCTATCTATCGTGATAGGGCTATTATAGAGTGGCTCTGATGCCCAATTATACCCGCAAAAATTGGAAGTCAGAGGGAAATGAAAACTGAAAAAACGCTGAAAACTAGGCGTTTCTTAGGTCTTCACCTCTTTCTGAGAAAGCGGACATCATTAATGAAGATTTTCTTATTTGTTGCCCGTAAATGGATATGCTATAATCCGATATTTTCATATTTTCACACAAAAAACCCGCTTTTCCATGGAAAAAGCGGGTACGATCAGAGCTGTCTTTTCTATTATAATGCCTTCAGCATATTTGCGATTTCGATACAAAGATCTTCCGCTTGCGGCACAAAACCTAAACGGTCGATAAAAGCATGCGTGCATCCTTTGTAACGTATCGTTCTCACCGGAACGCCGGCTTCCGCAAGCTGCCTGCCGTACACCTCGGACTGAATGCGTAGTCCGTCATATTCCGCCCCGACGCAAAGCGTAGGCGCTAAGCCTTCTTTGCTCGCTAGAAGCGGACTGACATACGGATTTCGAACATCCACTTCGCTTGGCAGGTAATTTTCCCACGCTTTCTTAACTTCGGGATCGGCTTCGGTTGGTCGTCCAATGCCTAACATCGGATCAATCATGGCCCTTTGTTCGTCCGACATGTCGAATTGGGACAGCTCCCATTGGTAACCGTTCACCCCATTAACAAACGTGACGCACGGGTAGATCAGCACTTGACCGGCAACCATGCGGGTTGCAAGATCCCGGTCCTTCACGGCCACCGCGGCGCTCAAATTGCCGCCCGCGCTGTCGCCGCCGACAACAATCCGGTTCCGGTCAATGCCATAAGCTTCCGCATGCTCGTAAATATATTGAACGGCATTAAAGCAGTCGTTGAATCCATGAGGGAATTTCCGCTCGGGCGCAAGCGAATAATCAATATTAAAGACGACGGCGTCCGCCAGTTCCGCAATCAGCCGGCAAGGATTCTCCACCGCAAACACGGTTCCGCCAATCCAACCGCCGCCGTGAATATAAATAAGACAAGGTTTATTAGCCTTGCGCATCGACTTGCGCGGGTAATACCGCCATAACCCAACCTCATTATCTCCGAGCTGAATCCGCTCATAACCCGTATAAATCTCGACGGTATTCAAATTACGATTCGGAAATCCCATCGAATCCCGTACATGCTGCAGCTGCTCTTCAGGCGACAATGGTTCCGCAGATGCTGCCGCAGTCTGCCGCGAGCTGTCTTCGAACCATTTCATCATGAGTTTTAACTCGTAGGGATCCAAGTATCCTGCTCTTGTTTCTTCGGGATTTACTTTAACAATTACCCTTGTTCCGTTCTGATCCACTTCTTCTCGCTGAGCCTGCAAGGCGCTTACAAGTTCCTGGCTATACTCTCTCATGAAATAGAAGCCTCCCGGGATGTATGATGTTATCCCTTCTTACTTCTCTTTTGACGCCGGAACATCCTTCATTGAAGCCCCGTTTACTTGCCCTGAAGGCAAATAAACCATATGGTCGTCATGCTCCGACAGATCTTCCAGCCATGAGGCTTCGGGAGGACAGTCAAGCATAATAAAACGCCCTTTTCCTTCTTCCTGATAGTGATGATATTTGACGTAGGCTTTGCCGCCTTCGACATCAAGCAGTTCAACTTTTCCAAAATCATGGGCCATCAGAAGCCTGACCCGTTTGCCAAGCTCGGCGGTCAGCTCTTTGGCTTGCTGAACAATGGAGAATTGCGTTTGCAACGACAGATTGGATTCGGGATAAGAAGAATTAGGACGGTTAATGATAAAGGAATAAGGGGAAACCCCCGCCTGGGACAACTGATCGATCAGCTTGCCTAGCAGTAGAGGATCATTATTAACGCCCTTGACGATAGGGGTTTGATTAAGCACGACAACTCCCGCCTGGTGAAGGGCATTAAAAGCTTTTTTCGCTTCGGCCGTTATTTCTCTAGGATGGTTAATTGTCGTCATCAAGTAGATCCGCTTATCCGGAGTGGAGTACTGGCTCAGCAACTCTAATAGTTCATGGTCTTCATAAATCCGCATGGGATTATGAACCGGGATTCTGGAATCGAGTCTGATCGTACCGATATGATCGATCTTCCGAAGCTCCTCAATAATTTTGCGCAGCTTAGGGAGCCCCAGCATTAGACTGTCCCCCGTCAGCACAACCTTGCGAACCTCGGCATGCTCGGCGATATAAGCAATCCCTTCTACTGCCTGGGACACGGGAAGAAGCACCATCGATTGGTAGATGTGCCTGCAGCCTGCAGGTTCCCAATTAAGATCGTGAATGCCGCGATAGGATTCTCCGGCCGATGCGATCAAGTTTTTACGGATCGGATCCTTCGGGTCATCCCAGTCAATCAAATTTAAGTAATAATCATTGACGCGAAAATGCTTCTTAAGCCTTTCCCTTTCAGCCTCCGACAGACCAGCTGTTCTACCGTTATCGGCCATTGGTTGTACCATTTCGCATCCCTCCAAAAGGTTATTAGAAGCCTCACCTATGCCGGGAAGTCCATCCCACCTCCACGAAAATGAAAAAAAGAAAAGACCCATCAGCACGGAGCATGGACATGACTCTCGTGCGTCTTGGGCCTTTAAAACAGAAAAAGACCCTACAAAGGGTCTAAAGTTTGCAATATCATTCGCAAAAGACCCATCTCGAGCTGACGAGGTTAGCTGACGGACTCGGGATAGATGGTTCCCTACAGCCAAAGACCGGCTGATTCGCCCCAAAAGATTGGTTTCCCCGCTTCTCGGCATCGCCGAGAACTAAGCTTATTATAATTATCTCACAATTCTTAATATTGTCAACAATTAATCCGCAAAAAAAAACGCCCAAATCCGTTAGAGGATTGGACGGGGACTTAATTAACTCAATAGCCTTTATTTCTTATCGACTTGAAGAAGGGATAAGTGCTTAACCGAATACGTATCTTTGATCGTCTCTTCCGAGATGACATTCAGTTTGATCAGACCGGCGATTTTCGAGGTATCGGGCTTTGAGAGCAGCCGCCACACTTCCGGATCCGGCAGCGCGGCAAACAGCTTGGCTTCATCGAATTCTTTCCGTTCCTGAGCGATAACCTTCACTTTATAGTTGCCAATCTCCAGCTCGTTAATTTCTCCTTCTACGCAATGACGGACAATCTCGCCGCGCAGCTCGGCTAATTCGAGTTCGATTTCTTTTTGCTTTTTCTTCAATTGATAATAACGTTTGACCGTCTTATCCTCCACGATTTTCACGCTCCTTCTTCACATAGGTATGATCGGAAACGTAAAAATAGGACAAGAACTTGTCTAGTTAATTGGTGACAAATTGTCTGTTCCGGTAAGCCCAATGATTCGTAGGTCCATGGCCGCTGCCGATCAATATGCCATCTTCGATGGCGGCTTGAATATAGGCTTTGGCTTGACGGACGGCTTCCTCCACGCTAAGCCCTTGAGCGAGACCCGCGGTAAGCGCGGCCGAAAACGTGCAGCCGGTGCCATGCGTTCGCGCCGTCTCGATCCGCTTGCCGGTCAGCTCCATATAGCCGCTGCCGTCATACAACAGATCAACGGCTTCGGCTCCCGCTTCATGCCCGCCTTTGATCAAGACATACCGGGCGCCACAGCCGGCCAGTTTTTTGGCTGCTTCCAGCTTATCCGCCATATTCCGAATCGGCATGCCGGTCAGATGTTCGGCTTCCGGAATGTTAGGCGTGACGATCATCGTGAGCGGCAAGAGCTTGCGGGTTAAAGCCCGCACGGCTTCTACCTGCAGAAGTGCCGCGCCTCCTTTGGCAATCATAACCGGATCAACCACAACCTTTGACCAACCAAAAAAAGCGATCGCTTCCGCCACTTCCTCGATAATCTCGGCGCTGAACAACATGCCCGTCTTAAGCGCATCAACTCCGATATCGCTGCCGACAGAGTGGATCTGCGCTTTGACCGCTTCCTTGGCGACCGGAAAAACACCTTGTACGCCTAGCGTATTTTGCGCGGTAATCGCCGTCAGAGCCGACATCCCATACGCGCCAAGCTCTTGAAACGTCTTCAGGTCGGCCTGAATTCCTGCTCCGCCTCCGCTGTCCGAGCCGGCAATCGTTAAGGCCCGCGCAATCCGGCCATTGGATATGTATTCCTCCATCTGCTATTTCACCCCGTTTATCGTTTAGTAGGAAAACCGTTCCGGCGCAAATGCCGGCAGCCTGCTGCCGGTCTCGATATAATCGGCGACGGCTTGCGCCGTTACCGGACTAAGCAGAATCCCATTGCGGTAATGTCCAGCCGCCATAATGATGCGGCCGCTTGATTCCGGCAACGGTCCAAGCAGCGGGAATCCATCCTGCGTGGAAGGCCGCAGCCCCGCCCAGCGGTGGAACGGCTCCTGCTCCGCCAGGAAAGGGAACGCCTGCTTATTCCATTTGCGAAGCCGCTCGATCCCTCGTTCCGTAACGGTGGTGTCAAAGCCCGCGACATCCTCGGATGCTCCGCAAACAAGCGTACCGTTCGCTTTTGCTACGAGATAACCTTGATTGCAAAACACCATGTGCCGCACCGGTTTAATTTCCGCTTCATATGCGCAAATCTGGCCGCGAATTGGATAGACCGGAATGCGGATATCGAATACGTCCTCCAGTTCCTTCGCCCATGCCCCGGAGCAAACGACCAGCCTGTCGCCGGTGAAGCTCCGGCCGTCCAGCGCGGTTAGAGCCAGATTCTCGCGCCAATCTTCAACCGTTACCTGGCCAAGCTGCTCGAAGATCCGGACTCCGGTTAACCGGCACGCCTGTTCAAGCGCCTGTACATAATCCGGCGCATAGACATGGCTTTCCTCCGGCGTATATAGAGCGGCTTTCACCTCGCGGGAAAGTTTAGGCTCTTGGCCGAACAGTTCGTCTCCTTCCAGCACGATGCCGCTGGATCCATGTTCGCTTTGCCACAACCGCCGCCCTTCCAGCGCGAGACGGTCCGCCTCATGGTAAGCAATATAAAGACTGCCGGACTCCGTATATTCGAACTTCTGCCCGGATACTTGCCGAACTTCATCCCGCCAGGACGGATAGAGCCGCAAGCTTTCCCGGCATAAACGGAAGAAATCATCCGGTCCTTCCACGTTCTCCGAATAAGGCGCCAGCATCCCGGCCGCAGCACCGGAAGCTTGCCCGCCGCAACGGCCGATCTCGAGAACGATAACCTGATGGCCGCGTTTCTGAAGCTCGAAGGCGCAAGATAGACCAACTACGCCCCCGCCCATAATGACAATTGTTTCTCCCATGGTTAAACCAGCTTTCTATCTTGGTATGGCCCTTATTTCACGATAAATTGCTCATGTCCGCTGCTGGCCGAAGCATAACGCTTCTTCGAAATGCGCCCGGACAAATACGAGAGACGGCCAGCTTCAATCGCCAGTCTCATAGCGCGAGCCATTCCGACCGGATCTTTGGCTTTGGCAACCGGCGTATTCATGAGCACGCCCGACACGCCAAGCTCCATCGCTTGCGCGACATCGCTGACCGAACCAAGACCGGCGTCCACAATAATCGGTACCTTGGCCTCCTCTACGATTAGACCGATGTTGTACGGATTCAGAATGCCAAGTCCCGTCCCGATCGGCGCAGCCCCGGGCATAACGGCCGCAGCGCCCGCTTCCTCCAGCCTTTTGCATAGAATCGGATCATCCGACGTATAAGGAAGGACGATAAAACCTTCTTTCACCAGAATTTCCGTTGCTTTCAGCGTCTCCAGCGGATCGGGCAACAGCGTGCGTTCATTAGCGCTAATCTCTACCTTGATCCAATCGCTAAGTCCTGAAGCCCGCGCCAGCCGCGCGATACGGACGGCTTCCTCCGCCGTGCTCGCGCCGGACGTATTCGGAAGATAGCGGAAGGCTTCCCCCTCCACATGCTGCAGGATAGAATCGTCCTCGGTAGACGCGAGATTAATCCGGCGAATCGCAAAGGTAAGCACCTCGGCCCCCGACTCCCGGATCGCTTCCTTCTGCACATAAGGACTTGGGAACAATCCCGTCCCGATAAAAAACCGCGAGGTCAGCTCATGTCCCCCGATCTGCCAAACATCTTTGTTCATCCCTATCTCAACCTCCCCCGACAAAATGAACCAGTTCAATCTTCATCATTGGCCTTACTTCCATAAACGGCCATTGTTCTTTTGCTATAATCTCGCCATCCGCTTCCACGACAACCGGCCGTTCTTCCAATCCAAAATGGAGGATTACGTCCTGTATCGTGCGGGCCTCCATCTCCAGGGTTTCTCCATTAACGATCAACTGCATGTGACGCTCCCGCTCCTTCCAGCTTGCGGAGGAAGGCCTGACAAGTGCCCGCGACATCGGAGTTGCCGACAATTTCGCTTACCGCGCAAATCCGCGTTGCTCCCGCCGCAAGAACTTCATCCACGTTGCTAAGCTTGATTCCGCCGATCGCAACAAAAGGAATACGGATCCGTTCCGCAACCTGCCGCACATAAGCGGTCGTCACCGGATCAACGACGTCGACCTTCGTTTTTGTTGGAAAAACCGGCCCCACGCCGATATAGTCAGCACCCTGCTCTTCGGCAAGCAGCGCTTCCTCAATCGCATGCGTGGAGATGCCGATAATCTTGTTGCCCAATCGGCGTCTTGCTTCCGTCAGCGAGACATCGTCTTGCCCAAGATGGACACCGTCCGCGTCTACTTCCAACGCGATGTCGATATAGTCGTTAACGATAAACGTTACGCCGTATTTCCGGGTAAGCTCGCGCAGCGCTTTGGCCTTCTTCAAGATCTCTTCCGGACTGCCGTCCTTATCCCGCAACTGAATAATGTCAACGCCGCCTTTGATCGCTTCCTCCATCACTTCCAGCATCTCCCGGCCTGGATGGAACTGCTCTCCGGTGATCGCATACAGACGAAACTCCTTCATCCTGCATTCATCTCCTCAACTCATTTATGTGTCAACCGAAATATCTCGCGTACAACGTCTTCGCGCGAACAATATCTTCCGTCCCCTGCACCAATACCCTGCCGTCCGGGAACAATACAAGCCGCTCGCCCTCCGGCAGCTCCGCTTTGAGAAGGTAAGCATTCTGCTCCACCTTCACCGCAGCCGGCTCAAGCCGTTTGCTCCAAAGCTCCAGATCAAGCGGTCCGTGTCCGCTGATCTGAACCGTGCTTCGTCCGCATAAGGATACGGTCTGATCGGTCTCCGTCACCTGTAGCGCCGGATACTCCTTCAGCTGGCAGCAAGGGCAATCTTTCTTAACCTCTCCAAGCTTCATTTCGTAGTAATAGTTGCTCCACAGATCAAAGGTAACGAGACTATTCCTTCTAGCCTGATCCGCTTCAACCAAATATTTAAGCGCTTCGACCGCCTGGTAAGAAGCGACAATATCAACTACGGGGGCGATTACGCCAATCGTATCGCAGGTTTGGCCGCCGCTGTCCGCGGACGGGAGGAAGCAGCGCAGGCAAGGCGTCTTGCCCGGCACCAGAATCGCGCTCATGCCGCGCGAACTGACCGCTCCGCCATAAGTAAACGGGATGCCTTGGCGGAAGCACGCGTCGTTCAGTAGGAACCGGGTCCGGAAGTTATCCGTGCCGTCCAGCACCAAATCCATGCCCGCCAATAGCTCTTCAATGTTATGAACGGTCACATCCGCCACAACCGCTTCGATCCGCACGTCGGAATTAATCTTGCGAAGCTTGCGTTCCGCGGCAATCGCCTTCGGAACCCCCTCGCGGACATCGTCCTCGTCGTACAGCATTTGGCGCTGCAGATTGCTCTTCTCCACATAATCCCGGTCTACGATCCGGACCAGGCCAACTCCCGCGCGGACCATATGATTGGCCAGCACCGTGCCAAGCGCCCCCATCCCGATGATGCAAACCGAGCGTTCGCCCAGCTTCTGCTGGCCTTGCTCCCCAATCGGCGCAAACAACATTTGTCTGGAATATCTCTCTAGTTTCTCATCCATTTGCCAAACCCTCCCAAAAAGAATAGTCACACAAATGGCCTCTTCAGGGCCATTGTGACGATTCTTGCTTCGTAAGCATCAACCTAAGGAATAGTCACACAATCATAAATTGCGGAAAGCGTCCTCCGCTTTAACCGGCTTCTTAATCTGACCGTGTTCCGTAAGCCAGCCGATAATCCCGTTCCACGATTCTGCGGACTGGCTGCCAAAAGGTTCATTTCCCGCATCCATTAGCGGCAGCAAAATATCCAGGCTTTGCTTCTCGATATCCGCATCCAGCGGGAAGTCGGAGCTTTGCTTATCCAGCAGCAGCTTAAGAGCTTCGTCCGGATGGCTTGCCGTATAAGCCTGGCCTTTCGCCGCAGCGGCGAGGAACCGTTTGATCGCATCGCTGTTGCTGCCGAGCTCCTTCTCGCTTGCCGTCAGCACCAGCTCGTAATAATCCGGAACGCCATAATCCGCCGGGTTGAAAGCTACCAGCTTCTCGCCTTCTTTCTCGAGAAGCAGCTTCTCATGATTGATATAACCGCCGATAATGCCGTCCACGCGTTTGGTTGTCATCGCCGGAATCAGATCCCAGCCGATATCCACATAATTTAATTTCGACGGGTCGCCCCCATCCGCCTTCACCATCGTATTAACCATGGCTTCATCCAGCGGCAAGGAGGGATAGCCGATTTTTTTGCCTTCCAGATCCTTGGGCGTTGTAATCCCCGTACCCTCAGACACAAACAGCTGATTCAGCGGATGGCGGACGATTGCCCCGACCGATACGACCGGGATATCCTCCGAGCGTGCAACGGCTACTTGCGTCTGATAGCTAAGCGCCAGATCGGCTTTGCCCGTCGCGACCAGCTTCAAGGCATCATTCGTATCCGCAGGCGTTTGAAGCTTAACCGTAAGCCCCTCTTCCGCGAAATACCCCTCTTCCTCCGCCGCGTACAAAAACGTATGTACGGCGTTGGGATACCAGTCAAGCAGTACCGTTAACTCCTGTTTCTTCGGTAAAGCAGCCGCATTGCCAGTTTCGTTCTTGGACGAACACGCTGTCAGCAGCAAAGCAAACGCAACGCTTAAAGCCAATCCCGATTGCAAGAATTTATGATTAGTTCCAAACATTCAAACTCTCCCCTTCTTCACGCTCGCCGATGCCCAAGCACCAGTCTCTCTATGATTTGTGCTGCTATAAACAAGGCAATTCCCATGAATGACAATAGTAATACGCCGGCAAAAACATCGTCGCCGCGAAGCATGTTAGCCGCCCGCTTCGTATAAACGCCAAGCCCGGATTCTCCGCCAAGCCATTCTCCTAGCGTTGCCCCTCCTACGCTGATCGCGGCGGCCATCTTAAGGCCGGTAAAAAAAGACGGCAGCGCGGACGGCAGCTTCCACTTCAGAAACAATTGCGCTCTCCCTGCCCCCATGGAGCGAAGCAGCTCCCCGATTTCCTTGTCGGCCGCGCGGAATCCGTCTGCCGTATTAACCGCAACCGGGAAAAACGTAAACAGGATCACAACCGCAACCTTGCTTCCAATCTCATAGCCAAACCACATGACCATAATGGGGGACAACGCGATAATCGGTATCGTCTGCGACGCCACGATTAACGGATATATCGTTTTGCGCGCGAGGCTCGAACTCTCGATCCAAATCGCGGACATAACGCCACAGAGGACCGAAATAGCAAGACCAAGCAGCGCTTCCCCTAACGTCAAAACAAAATGCTTGCCGAGCAGTCCCGCATGACGTCCCATTGCGGCAAATACATCCGACAACCGGGGCACGATATACGCCGGAATATGAAAGACGATCGTGGAGAGTTCCCAGAGAGCCGCGAGCAAGAGAATGAACAGGAGAATCGGAAGTTTGTCTTTCACTTGCTTCATTCGTCTCCGCCCCCTCCGGAAGAACCGATCCGGCCGAGTTGCCGGAGAATCCTCCTCTTCAAGTAGACAAAATTCTCAGCAAGCGTAGTCTCGTATGTACGGGGACGGGGCAAGTCTACCATCATGGGCACGAGCTTGCGGATTGGCGCAGAAGCAGCGACTAACACCTGATCCGATAGAAGCAGAGCTTCGTCGATGTCATGCGTAATGAACAAAATCGTCTTCCGATGTTTCTCCCATACTTCCAGCAGCCACTGCTGCAAGCTGCTCCTAGTCATGGCATCAAGCGCGCTGAACGGTTCATCGAGCAGAAGCAGCTCTCCGCCGGCGAGCAATGAACGGAGGAAGGATACCCGCTGCCGCATCCCTCCCGACAGCTCATGCGGATATTTACTTGCCGTTCCCGCGAGTCCAAGCTCCGGCAGCAGTTCCAGCACTTTGCGCCTCGCCTCGCGCCTCGCCATGCCTGCCAGCTCGAGGCCAATGGCGGCATTATCCTGTACCGTCCGCCACGGCATCAAGCAGTCGCGCTGCGGCATATAGCCGATTGAGCGGCCGCCGGGTCCCTCGGCGGCTCCGGCAACCGTGACCGTGCCGGATTCCGGCTGGAGCAGGCCGGCGAGCAGACGGAACAGGGTTGTTTTTCCCATGCCGCTGGCCGCTACAATACTAACGAATTGCCCCTTGGGCACTTCCAGATCCAGACCTTCGAATAACGGCTTGTCGCTTTCAAATCCGTAGGTTAAACCTTGTACGGATAAGCCCGGCAATCCTGTTTCCTGCCGCGGCTCCGGTGTGATCGTCCTTCCGCTCACACCGGCCACGCTTCCTCTCGGTAGGCCATGTCCCAGAACATATATTCAAGTTTGGAAGCCATAACAAAATGCCGTTCGATCTTGGCCAGCTCCGGCTCCGGCAACCCTTCGGCCAATTGATCCATTATGCCGATGCACCAATCCGTCAATTCACCGAATTCATCGGAGCTGTACATTAGAATCCAGTCCCGGTAAAGGGCATGATCAAGCGCGCCTGGAGCAGCGGCAAATAATACGCCAATCTCGCGATAACTCCACATACAGGGCAATATGGCAGCTGCAACTTCGGCTAGAGTGCCGTGCGCGGCAACGTCAAGCAGATATTTGGTATAAGCAATAGTGGTAGGCGATGGTTCCGTATTCTCCAGCTCTTCCCTTGTGATGCCGAATCGCTCGGCGTACAGCCGGTGCAGTCCCATCTCCACGTTCAGAATGGAATGGCTCAGCTCGGAGAATTTCCCCATCGTGAGGAGATCGTTAGCCTTGATGCTGCCGTAAGCGAACATTTTGGCATAATCGATTAAGTAGACGTAGTCTTGCTTGAGGTAGTAAATGAATTTCGCGGGATCTAAAGTCCCTGCCTTCAGCTCCTCGAGAAAAGGATGCCGATGGCTCTGCTCCCAGATTTCCTTGGAACTCTGGTATAGTCTTTCGGAGAATGCGCCAGCTTGCGTGGTTGTATTCATCATATTAAAGTCACTCCTTCGTTTAAGTAACCTGAGGTAACTAAACTTAGGGCGCTCGAACAACAGAAAAAGCCATCCGCGAATATACGAATGGCTGTAATTCGATCGGTTCTCTACGCCAGCATTACCTGGTTCAGATTAACGGTCAGGCAAACAAGTTGCCTATCTCAGCCAGACTTTATCCAGCACCCGCACGCTTATGCAATTAAACTCACTATAACGGAAATGTGAATTATAGGCAATAACCTGTTTATTCGCCTTTGCCTGGCTTGTTTGCTCCGCCGGCCTCTTCCTTCTTGTCAGCTCCGGCTTTAGGCCCTTTGCTGAATACCCGCTTCGCGCTTTTCTTCTTTTCTGCTTTATCCCAGCGGCTCCAGCCCTTTTTGCCCGTTCCTTGTCCGACGCCGCTCTTTTTTGCTTTAGTCAATCGATACCGCTCCCTTGTGTTCTAATACGGTGTATTGTACCAATAGCCCGGTGCAAATAGCAATTATTGCGCGAAAATCAAACCTCCGGCTCCATCCCGCAGACGCCGTAGAAGAACAAATGGAGTAACTCTTCGAAAAACTGTTCGCCTTTCCCGCTCTGCTTCGCCTGCTCCAATAATCGGTGAGACTGGGCCATTAACAGATTGATATAGTTAACGATCATATCCGTAGACACTTTATCCGAGATTTGGCCTTGTTTCTTGCAATCGTCTATGAACCTGGTCATAAGCGGCAAAGCCGTCTGCTGGGTCACTTCGTCGATGTAGGCCGCAAAAGCCAGATCATTGCTCATCATCTGCTGGATAAACTCCGGCGTAAACTTACGGAAGGCATCTTTATCGGTTAATACGGCAAATTGAACAAATTGCTGGAACGTTGGACCGCTGCCGATAAATCGTTCAAACTCCGTTACCTGCTCCGTTACATATTGCTTGAAGACATCCCGAATGAGATCCTCTTTGCTGCCAAAATAATTATAAATCGTCACCTGCGACACCCCGGCTTCGGCAGCGATGTCGGCGATGCGAATATGTTTAGGTTCACAGGTCTGAAGCATCGTAAGGACGGCAGCTCTGATCTTGGCTTTAAGCTGCTCGGCTCGTTTTTCAAATCCGTTCATGTTCTCCTCCGGCTCTTGTATAAAGATCAAGTAATGAAATTATAACACATAAATATTTCATAAATCCCATTGACTTCTTTTCTAGCCGAGCCTATCATATTGATGAAATATATATGCATTAACATTTCATAACTTTTCGAAAGAAGGTGCGGTCAGCATGCTGGTCGTAGACGGTTTAACAAAGCTTTTTCCGGGCGGCAAAGGCATTAGCGACGTTTCTTTTACGGTGGAACAAGGCGAAGTATTTGGCTTTCTTGGCCCTAACGGCGCAGGGAAATCCACAACGATCCGGCATATAATGGGCTTCATGAAGCCCGACCGGGGAAACGCGTTGATTAAAGGGATGGATACGTGGAAAGAGCAAGGCACCGTGCAGAAACTGGTTGGCTATTTGCCGGGGGAGATTGCTTTTGTCGAAGGGATGACAGGCAAGGAATTTCTCGAATTTCTGGCACGGATGCAGCGCGTTGACAGCACAATCCGGCGCAAGGAGCTAATCGAACGGCTTCAGTTCGACGTGACTACCCCCATTCGGAAAATGTCCAAAGGAATGAAGCAAAAGGTCGGCATTGTGGCTGCTTTTATGCATAACCCGGAGCTCATTATCCTGGATGAACCAACCTCGGGTCTTGACCCGCTGATGCAGCAGCTGTTTATTGAGCTTGTCCTGGAGGAGAAAGCGCGGGGTACAACCTTCCTCATGTCTTCGCATAGCTTCGCGGAGATCGAGCGAACCTGCGACCGCGCCGCGATTATTAAAGATGGCGTGATCGTGGCGACCAATAACATTCACGAGCTGCAGTCGATGCAGCGGAAGCTCGTGGCGATCGTGTTCGAGCATCCGGAAGATGCGGAAGCTTTTGCCGGTGGCGGCCGTATTCCGGTGGAATCCCGGGACGGGCGAAGAGTCACCGTTGCCGTGCAGGGCAATTATAACGAGCTGATTCATGAAGCCGCGAAATACAAGGTTCGCAGTCTGGATATTACCGCGCAAAATCTCGAGGATGTCTTCATGCAATACTACGACCGGACTGGCGGCAAGGAGGCTGCTGCGTTATGAACTTTCCCTTATTCAAGCAAATGATGAAAATTCATGCGAAGGGCATGAGCAACTATGCGTTTGGCTCAGCCTTTTATATACTGCTGATGTTCTGGTTGTATCCCGGCATTGCGGACAATACCGGCGCGTTAAACGAGCTGTTGAAATCAATGCCCGAGGGCATTGTGAACGCCTTTAATATTCAAGGCGGATTCGGCAGCATGGAAGCTTTCATCTCCGGCGAATATTACGGCCTTATCCTTCCTTTGCTATTGTCCATATTCAGCATTATGCTGTCGACCGCGCTGATGGCACGCATGGTGGATCAAGGCTCGATGTCCTACCTGTTGTCGACGCCAACAACCCGCAGACAGGTTGCGGTTACGCAAGCGGGGGTATTGTCGGCAGGACTGCTGCTTATTATGCTGGTGACGACAGGAGCCGGAATGCTTGGTTATGTCTGGTTTATCGGGGATAAGTTTGAGTTCAACGGGGCGCGGTACATCGAGATGAACGTTGTCGCCTGGATGTTGTTTATCGCGGCAAGCGGCATTGCCTTTCTAGTCTCGTCGGTTATGAACGATGAGAAAAAAGCGCTTGGCACCTCCGGCTTTATCATCGTCGGCATGTTCGCTCTCGACATGCTTGGCAAAATCAGCGGCAGCGTCGAATGGCTGCGTTACGCTTCCATCTTCTCGCTGTACCGGCCTAGCGATATCGCCGCCGGCAGCGGCGACCCGTTGCTCGCTTCGCTTGTGCTTCTGGCGATCGGCATCGCCTGTTATGCCGCTGGCGCGATCGCCTTCAGCCGGCGCGATCTGCCGCTGTAGCGGCGGCTTATAATTCTTCCAGCGTCTCGAGCGTAAGCAGCATATGCTCAATCAGCTCGGGCAGATCATTCATCTGTTCCTCGTCAATACGCCGGTTGAAGCGCAGCTCAACGGTATTCTTATAACGCCCGTTGCTGCTTTCGCGCTCGCCGCCGTATACGAAGCATAACGTCTGGGTAAGCAGCAGCTCTGCTCCCCAGTGCTCCCGCACGGCCGCTTCAATACGCGGACATTCCAGTTCCGCATCGGCAACGGTTAGATGGAAGATCAGGCGAAGGCCGCAGCCCGGCGGTTCTCCATCTTGCAGCTCAAGCAGCTCGGTTGCCAAATCGCGGAGCGAGGTATCGAGCCGGATCTCGGCAGCTACCCGTTTGGCCCGGTCACCTCCGGCCAGAATGAACCGCAACGAGAAATCGCGCGACATCACGGCCATATCCAGACGGTCCACGCGGTTTACGATCCGGATCCGTTCGTCCAGGTTGTCCAAATCGTACAGTTGGTTCTCCAGAGCGACCTTCAAATTATCATATATCGTCGGATCAAATAACATCGCCATACACAAACCTTTCCAGCTTCTCGAGTGCCGCCTCGTCAAAGGCCGCGGAGTTATCGTAATACAGCACCGACGATTCCGGCAGCTCCCACGCCAGCGTTCTCCGGCTTAGCGAAAGCGAGAAGGAATTCCAGTGCTCCAGCTTGTATTGATCCATGTCCAATCCGCGCTGCTCAATCCGGCTATAATGAAGCCGGTCATCCCGCAAATAGACAATTGCCGCCTTCACGTCGACGTCCTCCAAAGAAGCGCCGATCGACGCAAGCTCCGTCACGATCCAAGACGGGTCGCCGATCTCTTTCGTGAACGGACCGATAACGAAGGCATCGATCCCAAGCTCGGTATTTTCAAGCGCGGCATCCATCGTAATCCGGTAACCAAGATCCCGGCATAACTTCTTGTACTCCTCCGAGTCCCGGTCATTCGGGTCCAGCCCCGCGACGGTCATAATCTGCACGGCGGCAGGCCGCAGCATCGTGTCCATATCAAATACAGCCGCGCCGCGTCTCTTCGCGAGAGCCTTGGCCAGCGTTGTTTTCCCCGCTCCCGCTCCGCCTACGAAAAACACAAGCTTCCGCATGACTCTTAGCCTCCTACTTCTGCTGCAGCTGCTTCCAGACGGTCTTGTTGCTGTATTCCTTCGAGCTGCTGATGTCTTGGCCAAACCATTCCGGAGCCTCGAACGAATTAGCGGCTTCTTCCGAGTCAAACTCCACTTCAAGCACGGTCAGCTGAATTTGGTCATACACGTCAATCTCGATTACAATCCCGTTCCAGTCCGCGGTAATCCGGTTCTTCGTCAGGGCTACGGCGCCAAACGCCTTCACGACCTGCTCGTACAATCCTTCGTTAATGGAATACTCCACTTCCTCGCGCTTAATGCCAAAACCTTTCTTAAACGTATGCGTATATGTAATTTCGCCGCTTGCCACATCCGTGATCCTGCGTACGCGCAGCTCCTGATCGGCTTCCAGCGCCAAATAAGTCTGTTCAATCCGCTGCTCGAAGCGAACCTGAATTTGGTCTCCCAACTGCTCGTAAGGTACCGCCAGCAAAAACTTGCGTTCGATCTCTAATGCCATAAATGGTTCTCCCCCATAATGATGAATTTGCTTAATCATACCATAATAACCCGCCAAAACGCGCCAAAAAACCGGGAGAAGCCTTATCCCCCGGTCCATAACCTCATTTAATATTTTTCCCGTAAAAGATCTCGTCCATCTCGTCCTTCAGCCGCTCCGTAATTTCTATCTGCTCGTCCATGCTTATCTTGTCCTTCGTATAGCCGAACAGGTAGTTGTTCAGATCGAACTCGCGCAGCTTGCATTTCGTATGAAAAATATTTTCCTGATACACGTTTACGTCAATCATGTCGTATTGGTCAATAACCTCGTCCGGTATGTAATTCTGGATCGAATTAATGTCATGGTCAATAAACAGCTTGTTGCCGTCAATGTCCCTTGTAAACCCCCGAACCCGGTAATCAATCGTCATAATATCCGTATCAAACGAGTGAATCAAATAGTTAAGCGCCTTAAGCGGCGAAATCTCTCCGCAAGTGGCTACGTCGATATCGGCGCGGAACGTGCTGATTCCTTCGCTTGGATGGTATTCGGGGTACGTATGAACGGTAATATGGCTTTTGTCGAGCTGCAGCACCACGTTGTCCGGAAGCGGACCCGGCGACTCGTCAAACGTCGATTCGGTCGGCACCTCCACGATTGGCCCTTCCGAGACCAGAATCGTCACGCTGGCGCCCTGCGGCACATAGTCCTGCTTGGCGATATTAAGGACATGGGCGCCAATAATATCGGCCACTTGCTTCAATATTTTGGTCAGCCGATCCGAATTATACTGCTCGTCAATGTATTCGATGTAGGCTTCGCGCTCTTCCTTCGTCTTCGTAAAACAGACATCGTACATATTAAAGCTGAGCGATTTCGTCAAATTATTAAAACCATGCAGCGTAATCCGCTGCTCAGGCGTAAACTTCACTACAATCCCCTCCGTTCTAACTCTTCCACTACTATTACCCATTTTTCCGCGGCTGATTCAAATATTGGCATGAATACGGCAACCCCGGGCATCAAATAAGCCCTTTATGGTATACTGCTTCAATAACGAGTGCATTGGAGGGTCCGCAGGAATGAAAATTTACGTGGTGGTCTCGTTTGCGGAAGACGGGATGGAAAATGTGTACGTAGGCGATGACCTGGAAAGAGTACAGGCGATGACAGCCGAGGATTTCGAGAACTGCGACGCGTTGTTCGTCGAGATTTGGGAAGACGGCGAGAAGACCGACGATTACCGCGTCGGTTCGTATAGCGAAGACGAGGAATTGGAGAACTAACCGCATTCCAGCAAACAAAGGTCACCGCGATGCCTGCGAGAGGCAAAGCGGTGACCTTTGTCGTATTTACAGCAGACCTAAGCTGCTCAGCTCCTCGGATGTAAAGACGCGTGATCTCGTCAGAAACCGTAATCCCTCCGGCCCTTCCAGCGAGAACATGCCGCCCCGCCCGGGAACAACGTCGATGATCAGCTGCGTGTTTTTCCAATAGTCGTATTGCGCTTTGGTCATATAAAACGGCGCGCCGCCAATCTCGCCAAGCCGAACGTCCTGATCGCCGATCAGGAATTCGCCTTGCGGGAAGCACATCGGCGAGCTGCCGTCGCAGCAGCCGCCCG
Source organism: Paenibacillus glycanilyticus (assembly GCF_030161375.1). Lineage (GTDB taxonomy): Bacteria > Bacillota > Bacilli > Paenibacillales > Paenibacillaceae > Pristimantibacillus > Pristimantibacillus glycanilyticus_B. Next base: position 205,982 of record NZ_BSSQ01000013.1, on the reverse strand, counting down.
ACTGATGGAACATGACGTCTCCGTACTTGGCCTTAAGCCGCCCGATCAGTTCAAGCGCGCTGCTTGTGGCAAGCACCTTAAGCACGGGTTCCGCGGCCATATTAGAAGAAGCCTAACGCATCGGGGCTGTAGCTGACGAGCAGGTTTTTCGTCTGCTGGTAATGCGACAGCATCATCTTGTGGTTCTCGCGGCCAACGCCGGACATCTTGTAGCCGCCAAACGCCGCATGCGCCGGGTAAGCATGGTAGCAGTTCGTCCAGACGCGGCCCGCTTCGATCTGGCGGCCCATCCGGAACGCTGCGTTAATGTCCCTTGTCCATACGCCTGCGCCAAGGCCGTACAGCGTATCATTGGCAATCGCCAGCGCTTCCTCCGGCGAGCGGAAGGTCGTGACGGCAACAACCGGTCCAAAGATCTCCTCCTGGAAAATCCTCATGCCGTTATCCCCGCGAAGCACGGTCGGCTGAATGTAGTAGCCTTGCGAAATATCGCCCTCGATAGCCGCGCGGCCTCCGCCAATCAGGCATTCGGCGCCTTCTTGGCGGCCGATGTCGATGTAGCTTAAGATTTTTTCCATTTGCTCGGTCGACACCTGAGCTCCGATCATCGTATCCGTATCGAGCGGATTGCCTTGCTTGATGGAGGCTACGCGCCGCAGCGCCTTCTCCATAAAGCTGTCGTAGATCGATTCCTGGATTAGCGCGCGAGATGGACATGTACACACTTCCCCTTGGTTGAGCGCAAACAACGTAAACCCTTCCAGCGCCTTGTCGAACAAAGCATCGTCCTTCGCCATAATATCTTCGAAGAAGATGTTTGGCGACTTCCCGCCTAGCTCGAGCGTCACCGGAATGAGATTTTGCGAGGCGTATTGCATGATGAGCCGGCCGGTTGTCGTTTCGCCCGTAAAAGCAATCTTCGCAATCCGGTTGCTTGAGGCGAGCGGCTTGCCCGCTTCCAGCCCGAAGCCGTTCACGATGTTAACAACGCCAGCAGGCAGCAAATCCTCAATCAGCTCCATCAGCACGCAGATCGAAGCCGGCGTCTGCTCCGCGGGCTTCAGCACGACGCAGTTGCCAGCCGCGAGCGCCGGAGCAAGCTTCCACGTGGCCATGAGCAGCGGGAAGTTCCATGGAATGATCTGGCCAACGACGCCAAGCGGCTCATGATAGTGGTAAGCAACCGTGTCGTTGTCGAGTTGGCTGAGGGATCCTTCCTGGGCCCGGATGCAGCCTGCGAAATACCGGAAGTGGTCGATCGCAAGAGGCAGGTCCGCCGCGAGGCATTCGCGGATCGGCTTGCCGTTATCCCAAGTCTCGGCAACGGCGAGCGTCTCGAGGTTGCTCTCGATCCGGTCGGCGATCCGATTCAGGATGTTCGCGCGTTCCGCCGCGGAAGTCCGCCCCCAGTCGGCTTTGGCCGCATGCGCCGCGTCGAGCGCAAGCTCAACGTCCTGAGCCGTGGAACGGGCGACTTCGCAGAAAGCCGCGTTGTTCACGGGAGAAACATTTTCGAAATATTGGCCTTGCGTTGGCGGCGTCCAGCGGCCCCCTATGTAGTTGTCGTACCTCTTCTTGAACGTAATCTTCGAATCCTGCCTGCCCGGCTCAGCGTAAATCATGGGTTAACCATCTCCTTTTCGACAAGTAGCTTGCTAGCGTTATTGATAGATTCCGACGCGCAGTTCCGTGCAAACGCTACCATAGTGATACAAGCTTATGCGTGTCAGGTTGATGGTAGAACGCAAACTCAAAAAAGCCGGTCCCCTTGCGGGGCCGGCTTCGTCTGCTGTCTGCTCGGACAGGTTATTGCCTGGCGATTACAGCATGATTTTGCAAATATCGTTCGTGAATTGAACCGGATCCTGTACCGTCAAGCCTTCGATCAGAAGCGCTTGGTTGAACAGCAGGCTCGTGTAGAGGCTCAGCTTGGTTTGGTCGGTTGCGTAAGCATCCTTCAGCGCTTTGAACACGTCGTGGTTCACGTTAATTTCCAGCACTTTGTCCGCTTTCACGTCTTGGCCGTTAGGCATCGCCTTCAGCACCTTCTCCATCTCGATCGTCACTTCGCCTTCGGACGACAGGCAGACCGGATGGGATTTGAGACGTTTCGAAGCTTTGACGCCGGACACGTTATCGCCAAGCACTTCTTTCATGGCCGCGAACAAATCCTTGTTGTCGTTCTCTTCTTCTTCGGTTTGTTTCTCCGCTTCGTCCGCTTCAATGCCAAGATCGCCGCTGGACACGTTCTTGAACGACTTGTCTTTGTAAGACGCAATCATCTTGATCGCGAACTCGTCGATATCGTCGGTGAAGTAGAGCAGCTCGTAGCCTTTGTCCGTTACGATCTCGGCTTGCGGCAGCTTCTCCAGACGGTCGATCGACTCGCCTGCCGCGTAGTAGATGTATTTCTGATCTTCCGGCATGCGGGATACGTATTCCTCAAGCGTAACTTGCTTCTTCTCCTTCGAGGAGTAGAACAGCAGCAGATCCTGCAGCGTGTCCTTGTTCGCGCCGTAGTCGTTATACACGCCAAACTTCAGCTGACGGCCAAACGCTTTGTAGAAGCCATCGTATTTCTCGCGCTCTTCCTTCAGCAGGCTTTGGAGCGTGCTTTTGATTTTGTTCTTGATGTTCTTGGCGATCAGCTGCAATTGACGGTCATGCTGCAACAGTTCCCGGGAAATGTTCAGCGACAGATCCTCGGAGTCGACCATCCCTTTCACGAAGCTGAAATAGTCCGGCAGCAGATCCCCGCATTTGTCCATAATGAGGACGCCGTTCGAATAAAGCTCAAGGCCCTTTTCAAACTCTTTGGTATAGTAATCAAACGGCGTATTCTCCGGAATGAACAGGATCGCGTTGTAGACCACCGCGCCGTCCGCGCTGATATGCAGATGCTTCAGCGGCTTGTCGAAGCCGTAACGCTTCTCGAAGTAGAAGTTGTCGTAGTCTTCCTGCGTCAGCTCGCTTTTGTTCTTGCGCCAGATCGGCACCATGCTGTTGACCGTTTGTTCCTCTTGGTATTCCTCGAACTCGCCTTCGCTGCCTTCTTTGGGACGTTGGCCTTTCATATCCATCTTGATCGGGTAACGAATGAAGTCGGAATACTTCTTGATGATCGCTCTCAGGCGATACTCTTCCAGAAACTCGTCGTAGTTGTCGTCCTCGGTGTTAGGCTTGATCGTCATGATGATGTCCGTGCCTACTCCCGCTTTGTCCGCAGTCGCAATCGTGTAGCCTTCCGCGCCTTCCGACTCCCATTTGAACGCTTCGTCCGAGCCCAGCGCGCGGCTGATCACCTCAACCTTGTCCGCCACCATAAACGCGGAGTAGAAACCTACGCCGAATTGGCCGATAATGTTGTGGCCTTCCTTCGCTTCGTTCTCCTTCTTGAACGCAAGCGATCCGCTCTTGGCAATAACGCCAAGATTGTTCTCAAGCTCCTCGCGCGTCATGCCGATGCCCGTGTCCGAGAGGATCAGCTTACGGTTTGCTTTGTCCACCGTTACCTTTATGTAATAGCTCTCTTTGTTAAAGACCAACTGGTCGTCCGTTAAAGCTTTGTAGTAGATTTTATCAATCGCGTCGCTGGCATTCGAAATCAGCTCTCTCAAGAAAATTTCGCGCTGCGTATAAATGGAGTTGATCATCATCTCCAAGAGGCGCTTCGATTCCGCTTTGAACTGTTGCTTTTCCATTCGTGTGATGCTCTCCTTCCAAATCGTGAGTTTACGTTAGCACTCCCTTATCGAGAGTGCTAATCCTTGCTTTTACTATATAATATGGAGATTTTGGGTGTCAACCGGGAATGGGAAATGAGATCCCTTATTTCCAACTTAGCTCCCACCAAACACCAAACAGCAAGAAGCCATTCCCTATAAAGGGATGGCTTCTTGCTGAGCCGCTTCAGCCGGCTCTCCTTGCTGCCGGGGCAGCTTGCGGCGGCGGATCCAGCGCGTGCCGACGAGGATAGCCCGGAACAGCTCATCCAGCAGCAGGCCTACCAGCGCTCCCATTACTCCCATGTCGAGCAGCACGCCAAACACATAAGCCCCGCCCGTCGCGAAAATCCACATCCCAAGCACGCTGCTCAGCGCTACAAACCGGGCTTCGCCAATAGCCGTTAACGATTGAATGAACGTATACGTCCAAGTTCGCATCGGCTGCCAAATCATGCACCAGAAGAACAAGGGCAGCAGGATGCCCGCAATGTCCCGGTCTGCCGTAAACCAACCAATCGTCGTATGGCCAAAAGCATACAGCATAACCGCCAGCGCTAAGGTGGGAAGCATGCCGATGGCCGCCGCCCGGTACGGAGCGCGGTATACCTCGTCGTACCGTTTCGCGCCGTACAGCTGGCCGCATTGAATCTGGACGGCCATGCCGATGGAATTGCCAATCAGCCAAGGCAGCTGCTGGATAATATTGAAGTACGAGAAAGCCGCCAGTTGGACCGCTCCCATCGACGAGACAATCGCCAGCGTAACGATTTGCGAGTACCCCCAGGAAGCGGCATTCCCCAGGTTCGGCAGCCCGATGCCGATCATCTCTTTCAGCAGCGGGCGGTCAAATCCGCGCCAGTCGCTCGGCTGGAACTTGCTTGGAAACGAACGGAGCAGCAGCCACACTCCGACCAGAACCGCAAGCAAACGGCTAATAATCGTCGAGATGCCTATCCCCTCAATCCCCATCTGCGGGAAGCCAAGCTCGCCAAATATGAACACATAGTTCAGCAGCACGTGAACAACGTTCATCCCGATGGCAATCATCATCGGTCCCCGCGTATTGCCGGTATTGCGGATCATGACCGTCAGCATCATAGTTAGCTCCGTCAGAATGGAGCAGCCACCGATAAACGCCATGTACGTCGTTGCCTGCGGCACTACTTCGGCGGGCGTCCCCATTAGACGCACGATAGTACCCGAGCCAAAAGCGAACAGAAAACTAACGGCCACCCCGCCGATCAACCCTACTTTAATGGCCATTGCCGCTGCGCGCCTTGCGGTATTCGTGTCGCCCGCTCCCCATCTCCGAGCGATGACAATACCCGCTCCGCCGTTAATGAGCACAAAGATCGTAAGCAAGGAACGCATGACCTGATTGGATACGCCTACGGCCGATACCGCATTATCGCCCAATCGGCTGACCATCAAAGAGTCCACGGTCCCCATGAGAAACTGTAAAATCAACTCGATGGCGATTGGCCATGCAAGCGCGTATAAAGAAATGGACCTGCCCTTGTTAACCTCGCTCATAGCTGTCCTTACCCTCCCGGCCTGTTTAGCCCATTTTGCTTCCAACAATTATGAGATTCGATATCCACGCGAGCTTCCGCATGTGATAACATTAACCAATATAGAACGTTCACCGATTAATGTCTTAACGCTTCTTGTTCTTTATTATTCCGATCTTGCTAATTTGAAGGCTGGAGGCAGCTCCAATGCGAAGCGATTTATGGGAAAATACCGTGATGACCGATCCGGCTTTGCCGATCAATGTGTTTCACCCGACCTTCAGGCCCGGATGCTCGCTGCGGCTTCATTGGCATGAGCATTTCGAGCTGATCTACGTTGAAAGCGGAGAGGTGCTTTATACCATCGGCGGACAGCCGTTCCCGACAAAGCCCGGCGACTTGTTGTTCGTCAACAGCGGCGAGCTGCACGCTGCCGCGGCCGTTCGTCCGAATGAGCCGTTTACGGTGTACGCGCTTGTGTTCAATTCTTCTATACTTGGCCTGAAGGAGCCGCATATCGTCGATCTGGTCGCTCCTTACACAAACGGCATGTCGATGATTGCGAACCGGATTGAGCAAACCGACCCCTGGTATCCGCTTCTGAAGAACACCACGTTACGGTTGGCGGAAGAGTTCGAACGGAAACCGCGGGGTTACGAGCTTGCGGTCCGGGCGCATTGCCAGCTGCTTTTTACCTGGCTATGCCGGGAATTCACCGTCATGCAGCGCAGCGATAGCGAGATGAACGCTTTTCGCGCTAGAACAGATTTATTCAAAGAGCTTCTAACCCTTCTGGAATCCGACGTTGCCCAGCGCGTAACGGTCGAGCAGGCAGCCGCGCGGGTTCATATGAGCCCTTACCATTTCTGCCGGATGTTCAAGAAGATGACCGGTCAGACGTTTGTGCAATACACGAATCTTAACCGGATTAACAAAGCCGAATATCTGTTGAAAAATACAACCATGAGCGTCACGGACATTGCCGCCGAGATCGGCTGCAGCAGCATAAACAGCTTCTCGAAGCTGTTCCGCCAGCTGAGAGGCGTAACGCCGCGGGACCTTCGAAAGGGGCAAACGATATGAAAGACGTACTTGCTTCACCGCTTGCAGGACAATTGCTGTCAGCTGCGGGAGCCAACCTGGTTATCGCCGAATGGACGGCGGAAGGATGCGAGGAAGGAGCAGAGCCTTACTGGATTGCCCCCTTGCATCTTCATCGCGAGGACGATGAAGCGTGGTATGTGCTGGAAGGAACGCTTGGCTTTCGGATTGGCGGCCAAATCATAGAGGCGAAAGCCGGCGACTCCGTGATGGTTCCTCGCGGAACCGCCCATACCTACTGGAATCCAAAGGCCGAACCCGCGCGTTATCTCCTGATCATGACCGCACGGATCAACGAGTTGATCCAGAGCATTCATGCCGCATCGGATCGCAGCGAAGAAGCTATGCGCAAGTTGTTCGAACAATACGAAGCCGAACTAATAGGTTGGTATTAAAACAACAAAGGCTGGCCTCAAGTCCATCGACTTTGAGGCCAGCCTTTTTGAATGCTATTTAGATAATCTCCAGTTCGTCAATGCCCGGCATTGGCGGATGAGCCGCATGCGGCTCCAGCTGATACCAGTAAGCCACCGAAGCAATGTCGTCCTGCAGCGGCAAATAACGTCCATGCGAGCGCCAGCCTAGCGCTTGAATCGTCACCTTCAGATCATCCTCGAAACGGATCGGGTCCATCACATGGAACCGGTACATGCCAAAGCGCTGGTTCGCCTTATACAACCCGTCGGCTTTGATCGCCTGGTGCATGCCGAGGAACGGCGTGGAATACGTCACGTATTGCCCGTTCATATCCCAGTTCCAAGCGCCTCCGAAATAATCCTCCGTCCCCGTGCTGCAGATCGTTGGATACTCCTTGTCGCCGTCCATGTAGAACTTCACTTCTCCTTCTCCCCACCAGTTGTTGCTGTTCACTTGCCAAGCAAGATAAGTACCGACGTAATGCCCTTTGCCTTTAATCCCGTCAACAATCGTATGGACATCTTTGTATTGGACCGGATTGCTGCGCCGCCATTGGGCGTGGAAATACGCCATATCGTCCGGAACTTCCGTCAGCGTGTAGTTGATCTGATAGTACAGAACCGTGGATTCATGCGACAGGTTCTGCATGACAACCCGCGCTTTTTTACGGAAAGGCATTTCCCAATAGCTGTTGAAACCTCCCGCCGGATTCACCGAGATCGGCATCGAATTGACAAGCGCCCGCTCACCCCAGCCGTTGCAGAAGAAGTCCCCGACCGGCACGTATACGGAAGGTTCTTCTTCCTCGTCCCAATAGATTTTGAAGATCAGAGATCTCACTACCTGATGAGAGCAGGTCAGCCAAATGTTCTGAATAACGCCCGGTCCGTCGATCACGCCCATCGTAAACTCGGAATGGCCCGGGATATTAACCGAAGGCGATACCTTCCAGCCAAGACCAAGGTCGCGCGCCGCTTGAGCGCCCGTGCCTTCCGTTGCCATCGCCCCTTTCCCCTTCTCGCCCGTAAAATTTTCCGGAGAAATCGATCTCGATACCGCGTTCGAAACTCTTGCCAAATTGCCAAGCCCCATGCCTAATCCGTTAAAAGCGTTCATAAGTCGTTTGCCTCCCATAATTCTTATAATTTAAAATAGGTATGTTGGTAAAAGGATAGCTTCTTACGCGTTGACGGCTACTGCTCTATGAATCGATTGAATGGTCGCTTCGCAGGATTGAAGTCCCTCTCCCGATGCGGTCACCTTAATCTCTCCCGCTTCCGTTGTGGCTCTCACATAGGCCAGAAGTTTGCCGCGGTGGGCTTTGCGTATGCGCGAGCTGAACGGCTCCAGGTCTTGAATGTCGCCATTCTCGAGTCCGATAATTTCGCCTGGACCTTCAATGCTAACCGCGATCGGATGATCTGCCAGATAGACCGGACGCCCTTCCGCATCCGTCACCTGAATCTCTACATGCGCAAGATCTTGGCCATCGGCTTGAAGTTCGGCAGCATCCGTCTTCATCTGCAGCCGGGCTGCCTCAGCTACCGTTACGAGGGCACAAGTCAAGTTCTCTCCGTCCTTGCCCTTCGCCACGGCTTCCAGTGTTCCTTCTTCATAAGCGGTTTCCCATGCCAGATACAGCTCCGGCGCGTCCGCAAGCTTCTTCACGCCAAGCGATCGGCCGTTCAGGAACAATTCAACCTCTTCGCAATTCGTGTGGCAGCTGACCTTCAGCTGCTCTCCCGCTCCCCAATTCCAATGCGGTACGCCGCCGGTCCATCTTCTTGAACCCTTCTCGGAATCCTCCGCTTTGATCGCCGTAAGGAACAGCACCGGGTTATCGCTCCACAAGCTTTGACGGTAATAATAGCTTGTTTTCTTGAAGCCCGCCGTGTCCATGAATCCCGCTCCGGCTACGCGCACCGGCCAGCCCTTGGCTTCGCCCAAATAATCGATGCCGGTCCAGATGAATTGTCCGCTCATCGCGTCATTGTCCCGGACGGCCAGCCATGCTTCAAGGCTGGAGCCATTTTCGCTTCCGTAGGTCACGCGATCCGGGAATTTGCGAAGATCTTCCTCGTACAAATGCTCTTTGTAGTTGTAGCCGACAATGTCGAGCGCTTCCGCGTAACCCGTCAGGTTGGACAGCTCCGGAAAAGCAAGAGCAGCCGTCACCGGCCTAGTCGTATCGCATTCCTTGACCGCTTTCGCAAGACGTCTAGCGATTACCGCAAGGCGCTCCGCATTAGGCTTGTTCGGATCGTACTGACGCTCCGCGGCCGGCTTGTTCGCATCGTTGTTGCCCGTCATCGTCTCGAAATAGGGATGGCAATAAGGATCGTTCGGATAATCCACTTCGTTGCCGATGCTCCACATAATAATCGATGGATGGTTGCGGTCGCGCAGCACCATTTCCTTCAGATCGATCTCGCCCCATTGCGGGAAATCTTCGTAATAGCCAAAATGCTTCGGCGGATACACGTTATGACCCGTCGACCATTTGTTCTTCACGCCTTCCCATTCGTCAAACGCCTCGTCGATGACGAGGAAGCCCATCCGATCGCAAAGATCCAGCAGATTTGATGCCGGCGGATTATGGCTCATCCGGATCGCGTTGCAGCCAAGCTCCTTCAGCGCTTCAAGGCGGCGGACCCATACTTTGGCCGGAACGGCAGCGCCTAAAGCGCCTGCGTCGTGATGCACGCATACGCCTTTCATTTTCATATTCACGCCATTAAGGAAAAAGCCGTTCGCCGCGTCAAACTCAAACCAGCGGATGCCGGCCGGCGTCTCAACCTGGTCAATGATCTCGCCGTCCCGCAGAATTTCCGTTCTTAACGTATACAGATACGGGCTGTCCGGCGACCAAAGCTTAGGCTTCGCCACGATTAGCGTCTGCTCCGTATCTTTGGCGGAATCGCCATTCACCGCAAGATTGCCGTGTACCGTTTGAACTTCCTGTCCGTCCCGGTCCAACAGAACGTTCCTAATTTGCACGGACTCGTCCTTGGCGGAACCGCTTGCTACCCGTACGTTCACCGCCACTTCGGCTTGTTCCTCAGAGACGACGGGAGTCGTTACGAATACGCCGTACGTATCAATATGGACCTGGTCGGTAACCGTCAGATACACATCTCTGTAAATGCCGGAGCCTGTAAACCATCTGGAATCCGCAATATCCTTATGGTCGACTTTTACCGAAATGATCGTCTCCTGGTCTCCAAACGAAACAAAATCCGTTATATCATAAGTAAAAGAGCTGTAGCCGTAAGGCCGCTTGCCGATGTAATAGCTGTTGCACCATACTTGCGAGTTGTTGTAAACGCCTTCAAAAGTAATGTAGACGCGTTTGCCTTGCAGGTTCGAGGGGAGATGGAGCGATTTTCTATACCAACCGATTCCGCCGGGCAGATAACCCGTTCCGCTGGAATGCTCTTCGGAGAACGGTTCTTCGACCGACCAATCGTGAGGAAGCGTAACTTGGCGCCAATTGGAGTCGTCTAACCCTTTATACCAGCCACGAGGCTCCTCGCCTCTATGAAACTTCCAGTTCAAATTGATATTGGCAATGATACGTCCCTTGTTCATCTGCTTACCCCTTCCGCATTCCCAATAGTTGCGATTCACCTAGATTATAGAGCTATAATAGGGAATATAGAATGAATCAAATTGCTGGAAACATACACAAAATTGTTGCGGGAGCGTGAGCTTGTGATCAGTATATCCGGGGATGCCCATGGCTGGCAGGAACACGGCATTGAGAATACGGAGCAATTCCTGGCCGTCAACTGGTGCGGCTACCAAAGGCTCCAGACAAGAAGCTTGTCGCGCAATCGCGAGCATGGACGGGTAGATTTTCAGCTGATTTATATAACGGGCGGAAAAGGCTATTTTCGCTTTCAGGACGAGACGGTAGAGGTGGCAAGCGGGAGTTTGGTGATCTACGCGCCTGGGCAGCCGCAGCAATATAGCTATTATGCCGAGGATGGCACGGAAGTGTATTGGATTCATTTTACCGGTTACGGCGCTTATGAATTGCTGCGGCAGTCCGGCCTTCTCGAGCAGTCCGTTTATACCGTTGGGGTTATGGAGGAAGTTGTTGTTTTGTTCAAAAAAATGATCCAAGAGCTGAACAGCCACCGGCCGCTTGCCGGACAATTGGTGACTGCTTATCTGTTAGAGATGATTGCCTTGCTTGGCAGAAGGCTGCAAACGGGTGATGAACCGGGGGCGCAAGGCCGGCATCCCGATATTAATCAGATGATTGCTTACATCCATGAGAAATATAGCGATAACCTCAGCATCTCCGAGCTGGCCGCCGAATGCTCCTTGAGCGTATTCCGGTTCATTCATAAATTCAAGGAAGTGACCGGCATGACGCCGATGAAATATATTACCGAGATTCGGATGAACGAAGCGAAAAAGCTGCTGTCGGAGTCCTCGCTCCATGTCAAAGAGGTCGCGGCGGTTGTCGGCTACGATAATCCGCTATATTTCAGCCGGATCTTCCGCAGCACGGTTGGCATTCCGCCAAGCGAGTATAAGAAGAAGTTTCAATGAGGGGATGATTGGAACGACGAAAATCCTGCATATGATGCAGGATTTTCCCTCAAACTAGCTCTTTAGGTTAAATAGGCTGTATTCCGTACAACGTCTGTCTGCACCAACCGCGCGCTAGGCTACTCCCGTTACGCCCGCTCGTATTTCACCAGATTAAATCCTTCAAACTTCAGCGTTAAGCCTCCATCCAGCTCCGCAAGCTGCTCCACCGGAATAAAAACTTCGCTTCTGCCGCCACCGTCATTAATCGGCAGCACGCTTCCGTCGTCGGCATAATAATCCGGCATAAACATCACGTTGCCGAATGAATGATCATTATTAATAATGGCGCTAGTCACAAAGCTGCCTTTACCGTACAAATAGGTAGGATCAAACTTCAACTCCACATAAATATTGTCCGAATTCTGAGGCGGATTGTACCAGGCAACCGTCTCCAGATAGATTTTCGTATGATTGCGACTGTAAATGAGCTTGTGCAGCCGAAACACATCGCCTTGCTTCTTAGGTATGTACGCCGAATCAATTCGGAAATCCAGCTTGACCGACTGCTGCTGGCTCGTTATTCGGTAACCTTTCTCCGAGAAAATATGATCTTCGATAACCGATTGGGAATACCGCTGCTGCAAAACGGCATGAAAGGTAATGATTAAAGGAGTCAACATGAAAGCAATCAGCAGAGCAGCAAGGCCTTTAACGTTCATAATGCGGTCCAGCGAATAACTGCGGATGTTCACCTCGTCGAACCTCCTTCAACTGTATATTCTCCCTTCCATTGTACTCAAGATCCGGTCTATAAATATGTTAATTAGTAAAATTTATACAAACTCTTAATTAAAAAGATCCCGAAGGGACTTTCGCCCCTTCAGGATCTTTATAAGCTTTATTTTACCGTGCGGAAACGGAACACTTTGCTCGCATAATCGCCATGGAACAACGGTGCTTGCAAACCTGCGTTCATCAGCTCGTCGCCGCCGTATGCTCCTTCTTCGCCAACCAGTTCATAATCTTGATTCGGATCAAGGCCTTTCAGACGGAAACGGTCCAGCTTCGGATTCGCCTCTTGGAGGACGGATACGTATACGACAAACGCTTCGCTCTTGTCTTTCGATACGAACATCCAAGCCGTCTCGTTGCCCTCAAACGGGCTGAGCAGGCGGTAGAAGTCGCCGAATTGAACGAGAGGACGCACCTCTTTGTACAAGGCAACTTGCTCCTTCACCGCTTCCTTCTCTTCTTCGGTAAAGACGGTCAAGTCCAGCTCATAGCCGAAGTTGCCGGACAACGCCACGTTGCCGCGGGTTTCAAGAGAAGCCTTGCGGCCAACCTGATGGTTCGGGATCGCCGATACGTGGGCGCCCATTGTGCTGATTGGATATACGATGCTTGTGCCGTATTGGATTTTCAGACGGGATACCGCATCGGTATTATCGCTGGTCCAAGTTTGCGGCATGTAATACAGCATACCCGGATCAAAACGTCCGCCGCCGCCCGAGCAGCTCTCGAACAGGATATGTGGGAACGAAGACGTAATTTTCTCCAGCACTTCATACAGGCCAAGCATGTAGCGGTGAGCCGTCTCGCGTTGGCGGTCAGCAGGAAGAAGAGCCGAACCGATTTCCGTCATGTTGCGGTTCATGTCCCATTTCACATAAGTAATAGGAGCGCTCGACAAAATATCCGATACCGTCTTCACGATATAATCCCGAACGTCTTGGCGGGAGTAATCGAGAATAAGCTGGTTGCGGCCTTGCGATCTGCGGCGGCCTTCCACATGGAGACACCAGTCCGGATGCGCTTTGTACAGCTCGCTCTCCGGCGATACCATTTCCGGTTCGAACCAGAGACCAAACTGCATGTCGAGGCGTTTTACCCGGTCTACGAGATCTTCAAGTCCGTTCGGAAGCTTGTTCTTGTCAACAAACCAGTCGCCAAGCGAAGTCGTATCGGCATTGCGTTTGCCGAACCAACCATCGTCCAGCACGAACATTTCGATGCCAAGCTCTTTGCCCGCCGTCGCAATCGCTTCGATCTTCTCCGCGTTGAAGTTGAAATACGTCGCTTCCCAGTTGTTCACGAGAATAGGACGAGTCTTGTCGCGGAACTCGCCGCGAACGAGTCGAGTACGGTAAAGCTCATGATAAATGCGGGACATGCCGCCAAGCCCTTCCGGCGAGAAGACCATAACCGCTTCCGGCGTTTGGAACTCTGCTCCGGCTTCGAGCTTCCAGTTGAAATCAAATGGATTGATGCCGATAAAGAGGCGCGACGAATGGTATTGATCGACTTCTACGCCCGCGACAAAGCTGCCGCTGTACACAAGGTTAACGCCGTAAACATCGCCTGTCTCCTCGGTAGCGCCATCGGAGAGCAGCGCGAGGAACGGATTCTGCATATGGCTGGAGGAACCGCGGCGGCTCTCAACGGACTGCATGCCTGGCACAAGCTTGCGCTTATGCACATAACGCTCGCGCGCCCATGCGCCGGACAATTGGAGCATTTCGAACCGGTCATGGACAAAATCCACGCTCATGCTAAGCGCGCGTTGAAGATCCAGCGTCATCTCGCCTGCATTAATGAACTTCACGGAACGGGTAATGGCATCAAGTTCTTCGAAGACGGTATATGACAAGACCGCCGTAAGGCCAGTCAGATCATCCTTCAGCGTAAGCTCAAGCGTCTGCGCTTCCGAATCGGACTCGACATAGACCGCCGGAAGGCCTTCGAGTTTCTTTTTGCCGTTAAAGATTTCATGGGAATGATAAGTCAATTCCAGAATCGTCGAGCCGTTTGGCAGCTTCACTTGGTAAGCCGGCGAACGGAAGTCGGTTGCGCCATAGGATGGGTACTCCTGCGGAAGCGCGTCCAGCGACAGATCCAGTTGATTCTGGTCCGGGTTAGGGCTGAAGGACGCTCTTTCTTTAATTTGAAGAAGACGGTCCAGCTGCAGGCCTCTTACCTTTTTGCCCCAATAAATATGAGCGGGATAACCTTGCTTCAGGATTTTAAACGCGTAGCTCGTGTTTTTCGATTGCAGATGAAATAAACGCGATTCCTCATTATAAAAAATAGCCATTCTCATGTTCCTCCTCGTCATGAATCCATCGTTATCTGCTGCTGCCGCTGCTCTCCCGGACAATCAGCTTGGTATTTATCGTAATATGCGAAGTGACTTCTCTTCCTTCAACCCGCTCGAGCAGCAATTGCACCGCTGCCTGGCCCATCAGCTCGGTATGGACGCGTACGGTCGTAAGCGGCGGCGTAAGAAAGGCGGATACTTCAATATCGTCAAAGCCGATAACAGCCATATCCTCCGGCACTTGTATACCCCGCTCATGCAAAGCACGAAGCGCCCCAACCGCCATCGGATCGCTGGCCACAAAACAAGCCGAAGGCCGGTGTCCGTCATCCAACATCCGAACCATCGTCTCGTAACCGCCGTTAGAGGACCAGTCCGCCAAATACATCAGCGCCGGGTTGTAAATCCCCCGCTTCTGCTGCAGTTCGGCGAATATAGCCGTCCGTTGATCCTCGTGTTTCCCGTCTTCCCGTTGAACCACCGGATTGGAGCTGCCTCCAATAAAGCCGATGTCCGCATGCCCAAGCTCGTACAAATGCCGAAGCACTTCCTTCATCGCTTGCGCGAAGTTCAGCTGCACGGAATCGCAGTCGTCCGGCGTCTCGTCGTGATTGACGTAGATGACTCTCTCCTTGTGAGGGTAGAGCCGGTTAATCTCCTGGTCGTCTACGGATCCAACGACGATAAGTCCATCCAGCTCGGTTAGCGGGGTATGCTCGGTCTTCAGCACGCCTCGAACAACCTTATCGATGCCAATGCCAAGCTCCTCGCAGCGCGTTTCAATTCCGCGCCGGATGGCGCCAAAATACGGATCGCTATGCTCGTCTTCCAGCGTTGACCACATGACAAGCCCAATCTTTAACGTCGATAATAACTGGTCCTGCTTCATACGCTTGAGGCGCGCCGGCTTATATTGGAGCTGTTCGGCAATACTAAAGATGCGGCTGCGCGTCTCTTCGCTAACGCTCAGCGACAGATCGTTGTTCAGCACCCGGGATACCGTCGCAGGCGAGACGCCCGCTTCGCTCGCAATTTGTTTAATCGTAGCCATAAATGCCTCACTTGCATAAAATTTAGTTAATAAATTTACTAAACTACAATAAATATTGTAGCAAATAGATCGAAAACAAACAAGAGCGAAGCTTGCGGCGGCCATGCATGACCTGCGCGTGCTTCGCTCTTGTTTGAGGTTAGGACTAGTATTTACCCTGTTCTTTATATTGCTGATCAAGTGCCATGGCACTGTCGTAATCTGTGGCCGGGGCCATGATTTGAAGGTCTTTCCCTTGGCCTGAGTCTGCGCCGACTGGTTCAAACAAAAGAAACTTCATACTATCGAAATCGCCTGTTTTCCAGATGGAGCTAAGCTGGACAATATTCATTTCTTGAACGGCTCCGCTATCTGCATCGTAGGTATCATTGAGATACACCGTTACACCCCAACCATTATTAATATTTTTATTAAAAACAATTGGCATCATCCGCGCCTTCGTTACCTCATACTTCGTAATTTCAATTTCCCCCGTAAAACGTTGATCGCGGAACAACTTCCGATGCAAGGTTCCTTTGAGCGTAATCGCGGTTTTGTCCACCGACGCTTGATTGCCCGGTCTGAATTCGATTGCCGGATAAGTCAGATTAATTTTCTTGGGGAAGTCATACTTGCACACAATCAATATAGCAATAGCCAGCAGCATAAGCAGACTGCTTCCGGTTATTTTCAAGCCTCTTGTCATATATATAACGCCCCTTCCCATTCTCAGAAATTACCATACAGAATGGAACGAGCGCAATAGCGAAAAAGTTCATCTTAATCAAGCGGCAAGGCAATCCGAAATAAATGACCTTCCGGTAAGTAAAACGGAGAATTCGGATCGTCTTGGAAGGGGCCAGTTATTTTACGTTCGCCTTCATTAGTAACAACCTCGTAAGTAAATTCCTTTTCCTTATCTCTGACTAGATCCCCTGGCTTCAAAACAGATAATTGGGGGTCGGTTACAGCTCCGTCCACCCACTCTTCCGTCCAAGTCCTCCCTTGATCCCTGCTAACCATACATAATTTCATTCGAGGTTTGTGGCGGTTTTCTTTGACATGAGTAAAGATGGCATCCATAATCACTGCGCCTTCTTCCGGAGCAAGCTGAACGGATATATAGTTCGCTCTAGAAGCAGCTCTTCTTTTTAACCGGCGTATTTTTCTTTTGTCCAACTTGTCGTCTATCATGGTGCTAATCATCTCCAATTTCATTTCGAGCCGCACCCCGTGCTTTGCATTCAAAATTCCACGTCACGCATCGTACAGTTAGCACCTAGCCAAATCGCTCATCTTTGCACCAAACGCCCTTCCTCCAAATACAGCACCCGGTCGCATAGCGGAAGAACGCGTTCATCGTGGGTGACCATTACGGCGGCTTTTCCTTGCTCCTTGGCTTCGCCGGCAATCATGCGCACCACGTCCATCCCCCGGCTGGCGTCAAGACTTGCCGTCGGCTCGTCTGCGAGTAGAACCGCGGGATCGTTCATGAGCGCTCTGGCAATAGCAACGCGTTGGCGTTCTCCGCCGGACAGCTTGTCGGGATAAGCGCTGCGGCGATGGGCGAGACCTAGCTTCTCAAGAAGCCCTTTAGCCCTTTCCCTTGCCTGCGATTTGTCCAAACCTCCCTGCTTCGCCACGAACAACAGCTGCTCTTCTACCTTCAAATACGGAATCAGATTAGCGCTTTGAAAAATAAATCCAAGCTTATGCAGCCTCATGTCCGACAGCTCCTGCTGGCTTTTGCCAGTAATCGATTTCCCATCGAGCAGCACATCTCCGCTTGTTGGTTCCAGAAGCGCTCCCGCTATGGATAAAAACGTGCTTTTCCCGGAACCGGATGGTCCCATTACGGCAACCAGCTCTCCTTCCGCCACGCTTAAATTCAATTTATCGAGAACGGTGCGCTGTGTCCCGCCATCCTCAAATACCCGCGTAATATCTCGCAATTCGATTCGTTGTCTCATGCTCCAGCCCTCCCGATCGCATCCAAAGCATCGATTCTGCTCACTTTCCATACGGACAACAAGGATCCCGCAAGCGACATCGCGATAAAAGCTCCGCTTGTGAGCGTCAACGTAGAGCCGGGAAGCAGGAATGGCATGCCGCTTGGCAATACCGCAGCCAACCCTTGTACGAGCAGCACGCCGATGGCCAAACTGCCAGCGCACAAGAGAAGCACCTGCAACGCAACACTAAAGGCCAAGTAAGCCGTACGCGTGCCAATCGCCTTCAGAATGCCGAATTGGCTGCTCTTTTGAATCGTAATGACGTAAAAGAATACCGCGAGCACAAAAGCCGAAATAACAAACAGAAATACGATCATCATCAAAAGCGAACCCTGCTCTTCCTTATAACCAGGGATCGCGGAGACTGCCTCCGACTTTTTCACCATCTCGGTAGTCGGCATCTCCGCAGCTAGCCGCTCGGCCTGTTGTTTATCCGCTTTAACGGCAACAGCGCTGTAAGATGTTTCTCCGTCTCCCGCCCCGGAAGCCCGCTGAAGCTGCTGCCAGTCCTGTTCACTTATGAATAGGGCAGGAGAATGGCTGAACGATTCCCGGCTCGCAAACCCGCCAACCTTCCACTTCGTGCCGGAGCCTTGATCCACAAGGACCGTCCCGATTCGAACCCCCGACTCCTTCAGCTTGCTGTCAACAAGCACGGAACCGGCGCCCGCTTCCGCAAGCGAACTTCCTTCCGCCGCGGATGGAGTAAGCCAGCCTTCCGGCTTAACGGCAAGCAGCGTCACATCTAGCTTGGACGATTTCCCTTCTACGGTGACGGTTGTCATTCGAACGCCAAGAGGTTGCGCATTTTGCTCGCCAACGATCGACTGCGCCTGCTCCAGCTCATGCGTCCCCACTTCCGAGCGGGTGAAACGATGGTCCGCATCCTTCCCCATCATAAAATGCGTAGCCTTCATATTTGCAATCGATGCCGCATTGTCGTATGCGAGGCCTCGCGCAAGCCCGGTGACGAACAGCACCAGAAAAGCGACGAGCACCATAATCGTAGCGATCAGCGAATAACGCGTTTTGGCAAATCTCATTTCCCGAATAGCCAGATACATGTTGCTTCCCTCCTTTTGATGGCTCAAGTTTAGGAAGCGAAAATGAACGGCGTATGAACGGTTGATTACAATTGGGAGAGTGGAAGCGTGACGGTAAATCGCGTGCCTTCAGAAGGCGAGCTCTCTGCCTCAATGCTGCCTTCATGCAGCTGTACAATCCTTTTGACGATGGCCAGTCCCAGGCCCGTACTTCCCGAAGCGCGCTCGCGGGCACGGTCCACCCGGTAAAAACGGTCAAACAGATAGGGAAGATGCTCTGGCGCAATGCCATCCCCCGTATCCTCGACAACAATAACGATACGGGACGCCAGCTGTTCTGCTCGTACTTCAATACTTCTGCCCGCAGGAATATGTTTGGCCGCATTGCCAAGCAGATTCATCCAGACCTGCTGCAGCAGCACCTCATCGCCATATATCGTGATGGAGTCCGGAACCGACAACTTGAGCAGCAGTTCCTTCTCTTCCAGCTGCCACTGCAGCATCTGCGCGGCTTGGCGGATGGATTTATACAACGCAAAAGGCTTTTTGCTCAGCGCCTCTTCGCCTTGTTCTAACGAAGACAGCAGCAAGAGCTGCTTGCTCAGAATAGAGAGATGGCGGCTCTCCGCTTCAATAATGTCCGCGTAATGCTTGCGTTCCTCTCCCGAAAGCTCCTGCTCTCCCAAGATAGCGGCAAAACCTTGAATGGACGTCAGCGGCGACTGAATCTCATGCGACACGTTCGAAACGAACTGCTGACGCGTCTGATCCACGCGCTCGAGCTCCTTGCCCATCGTCATGAAATGGACGGCAAGCTGTCCGATTTCATCGCGTCTTTTTGCAGGCAGACGAAGATTGTAGTGCCCTTGCGCGATCCGTTTGGTCGCCTCGGTTAATCTCGTAATCGGCTTGACGAGGTAACGCGTGCTGACCAGAAAGAATAACAGGCTTATAATAACCGTAGCTAATCCTACCCAGGCAAAAAACGTGCGGAGCTCGCCGAACTGCAGCAGAACATCCGGCCGCATAAACAGAGCGTACGACTGGCCTCCCGTTTGAATGGGTACCCCAACCGTGTTGCTTAACCGATTATCGAAGAATCCGGTAATAAACGGCTTGTTCGGAAAATGGGCGACGCCGTGATACACATCACCGCCTAGCACCTTCCGAGCGGCCTCCTCATCCAAATCCTGCTCCCGAAAGCTTCGCCCGTAAAATCGCTTCTCCCCATGCCCGTCGGTCACATAAATCTCATAGCCAAGAGCAGCGGCATTGTTCAAATACCGGTCCATGCCGGCAGGCTGCGCCTCGATAAAGCTTTTCATCTGCTCGGCGATGCCCACCAGCTTCTCGTCGTTATACGACTTAAGCTTCATATGGTAATACAGGTTGGACACCAGAAATCCCAGCATGCTGCTGACCAGAATAACGGCTATCGATAGGAGGACTACCCGAACATACAGCGACTTCATTTGCCCTTCACCTCAACCTTGTACCCGATCCCCCGTACCGTCTGAATCGTGAAATCATCTGCATAATCGGCAAAACGCTGGCGGAGCCGCTTAATGTGCACGTCAACCGTCCGGTCGTCTCCCTCGAAATCCGCCGCCCACACGAGACGAATCAACTCCTCTCGCGAGAACAGCCTGCCCGGGTATTGGGCAAGCTGGGCAAGCAGCTCGAATTCCTTCATCGGCAGGAGCAGAACCGAGCGGCCGTCGGACACCTCCACATTGTTACGGTCGATGGTAATGCGGTTCATCCGTATGATGTCATTGGATACCTGATTATAACGGCGGAACAGCGCCTTAACCCGGAACAGCAGCTCCTCCGGCTCAAAAGGCTTGGTTACGTAATCATCCGTTCCCCGCAGGTAACCTTGCTCTTTATCCGACAGCTGGTCCTTTGCCGTCAGCATAATAATCGGAATGTCATACCGTTCCCTTATGTACTCGCATAACTCGAGTCCGTCGATCCGCGGCATCATGACATCAATAATGGCCAAGTTAATCGGCCCTTGCTTCATCACTTCGATCGCTTCGGCTCCGTCCTGCGCTTCATACACCTGATAACCTTCGCGGGTCATCACGAACCGGACTAGCGCTCGAATATTCGGATCATCGTCAGCCAGGAGCAAATGATACATGCGATCAACCTCCCGTCCTATTCCAATATTTTTCGTTGATAGCATAGCACATTACCGTACAAACACAAACAGGTCCTGGCTTCAACCACCCATGCAAAAAAACAAGTCCCAGGGCGGCATCAACTCTACCCTGGGACTTGCTCTATTTGCGTCTATTTCAGTTCGTTTGACTTCCGCCTCGAACGACTTCCGATACGCCTTGCGGACGGACCGTACGGGGAGGCAGGATCCGGTCGATAAACGGCGTTGTATCAATCGCCGCAATCTTCGTGCGTCCCGGCCCCCAGCCGATAATGGCCCTCCAGCTGCCCAGCACGCCTTGCTCGGCCAGCTCCTGCTCGTTCACCTCCACGGTCTGCTCGGCATAAGGCGAGACGTACAGCGCATCCGCCGGGCAATAAACCTCGCAGATGAAGCAGGTCTGGCAGTCGCTTTGCCGCGCAATAACGGGGATGCCGTCCTCACCCTTATCGAATACGTTGGTCGGGCATACTTTCACGCAGATGCTGCACGAAATGCACCGTTCCCCGCTGACTAATTCAATCATCCGGTCTGCACCCCCTCGGAAGCAGCAGCGGCCCCGGTTGCTACAACGTCGCTGCCTGTTTCCGGTAGCTTCTCCGCCCTGACGCGAATCTCTTCAAGTCCGGAGACGAGCAGCCGGTACTGCTGCTCGTCGTCCTGACCGGGGTATTCCGCCAGCACATGCAGGCCGCCGCTCCGGGATTCCTTCCGCGACAGCGCTGCCGTATACATCCACCTTGCCGTTGCCGCCATCGCCGCTGTCTCGCGGGCCCGCACCTGTTCAAGCATATTTTGCGGCGCTTGATCATTCACCCGCTTCCATACCTCATCCAGCTGACGCAAAGCGGTCTTCAGCCCCCGTTCGGTGCGAAAATAATTAATATCGAGCGGAAGAACCTGACTTTGTATATCCTTGATCAGCTCTTGCGAAGACACAACGGAAGTAGCTGGAGCCGTGCCAAGCCCATAGCGCCCGGCCGGCTGCAGATCGCGTTCCGCCGCGCTGCTTCGGTGAGACAAGGCATAAGCGGCTGCTCCTTTGCCCGACCAGGTTCCCGAGCAAATCGCCCATGACGCGTTAAAAGCGCCTCCGCCGGATGCCGAACCGGTAATCCGCTCGCGTGTTGCCGCATCCCCTGCGGCGAACAATCCTCCTGCCGTTGTGCTGCAGTCATCGCCTACAATCCGGATGCCTCCCGTACCTCTTACGGTCCCTTCATAGCGCAGCGTGAGCGGGAAGGGCTCGGTAAACACGTCAATTCCCGCGCGGTCATACGGCAGGAAGAAAATCGCGTGGGATTTTCGTAAGATGGCCTGCTTCTCCGGAGTATCCGCTTTGTTCATAATCGCATACACAGGTCCCTTGAGCAGAGCCTCCGCCAGAAAATCTCCTTGCCGCCCCGCAACAATCTCTTGGCCGGCATGATCGTAATAAGTTGCCCATCCAAGCAGTCTTGAGCGGGTATTCGAGCCAAAAGCCGGGGAAGGAGCATACTTGCGGGTAAATTCCATCCCCGACAGTTCTACGCCAAGCTCGCCTGCCATTAAGTAACCGTCGCCGGTCAATACATTGCAACCTAGTCCATTGCTTAGAAAAGCGCAGCCGCCCGTTGCGATAACAACGGCATTCGCGCGCACCTCCCAGGTCTGGTTATCCTGCCGGGACACGCCGCGAGCGCCGCCTACGCCAAATTCGTCAACCAGCAGCTCAAGGGCCGGCGACTGGTCGAGCACTTTGACGCCGGCACGCTTCACAACCTTGCGCATTATCGACATGTATTCCGGACCGTGCAGATGATCCCGCATCGGAGTACCGTGCTCGTCGCGGACGAACGGATAACCCCATTGCTCGATCAACTCCATATTGGCATACACCTGGTCAAGCACCCGGTGAATCCATGCCGGCTCCGCCAAATGCCCGCCCTGCTTCATCCGCTTATCCACGGCAAGCTTTCTCATTTCTTCATCAGGCGGCAAATATAGCAGATTCGTGCCTCCGGGCGCCGTCGCCCCGCTGCTGCCAAGGAAGCCTTTGTCTGCCAGTACGACCTTCGCGCCATTAGTGGCGGCGCTCCAAGCCGCCCAAGCTCCGGCAGGACCGCCGCCAATCACAAGCACGTCCACGATCAACCGCCGCTCTGCTGAATAACTCATTTCAGCTTCTCCGCAAAAAAGTTGACCGTAGCTTGCAGCGCCGTTTGCAGCTGTACGTTTGCCCCTCCATACGGATGTACCGTATTAAAGGTATGGTCCGCTCCTTGCACCAGCACATATTGCTGATGCGGAGCCTCTTCCCGCAAGTAGCGCAGCTGCTCCAGCAGCGGCTCGCGGTCCAGGTCTCCCTGCACAAGCAAGGCGGGAAGCTGCAGCCCGGTAAAAGCTTCGCGAATGTTGAAGCGCGCTTCATTCCTTTGCCAGTCCTCCTGAATTGTCAACTCCAGCAGGCTAACCGTTTCGCCGGAAGGAAGGTGGCGGGATGGGGGAGGTCCTCCGTTCCACACCGCCAATGCGGCGATCTGGTCCGGCTTCTCGCTGGCCGTCAGGATACTGCTTCCGCCGGCTCGGCTGTGGCCAAGCAGCCCTACCTTTGTCCGGTCAGCCGCCTGAGCCTGCGGCAAATCGCCGTTTAATACCGCGCGAAGAACCGTCTCCAAATCATCAAGCTCCTGAGAAAAAGTTGATGCGGTTGCAACGGCCTCCTCCTCCAAGCCATCTTCCCTGACGGCAATCCGCGAGAAATTATAGCTGACCGCATAGAAGCCCTCTTCAGCCAAACGGCTCGTCACATCCGGCCAGAACGCCCAGTCCTTATACCCTCTAAAGCCATGACTTACGATAATAACCGGATGCGGCTTGCCGTCATCCAAGGTTTTTACTTCGCCTTGCAAACGGATGCCCTTGCTTGAATACAACGTAAAGGACTGGACGGTCAGCGTATCTTTTCCCATAACAATTCCTCTCCTATCCGATCTATCGGTTATTTCACTTCCCAATCCTCAATCTTGTAATCCTTCTTCGCCAGCCCTTCCTCTACAAGGAAGTCCTTTGTACCCGTAATCCGCGTAATCCCTTCCGCCGGGAAAGGCTCTTCCGTAATGAAGCTGATCGGGCTAATCTTCTTCGCCAGCTCGACCGTTGTCTTGTTCAGATCGGCAATGAACTGGTAATACTCGTCCTCATGCTGCTTCAAATCCTCGATAGCCTTCTGGCGCGCTTCATTCCACACCTTCGGGAAATCCGGGAACTTCTCCAGATAGCTCTCCGAGACAACCGTTACGCTTGTTCCGTGCAGCTCGGGATGTTTGGTGGAATCGTCGATCAGCGTATAACCCTGCGCCAACTGCTTCTCCGCGTTAAAGCCGGAGTTCGTCATCGCGTCCACATCGCCCCGGGCAAGCGCCGCCTGGCCGTCGGGAGCAAGCATATGGACCAGCTTATAGTCCGTCACGCCGGCCTGTTTCAGCAGACCAACAACGTAACGGTGCATATAAGAGCCTTTTTGAATCGCAATCGTCTTGCCCTTCAGTTCTTCGACCGTCTTTGGTCCGTTAGGACCCGAGATCAAGTAGCCGACATTCGTTATGTTCGTTTGATTGATTAGTCTTGTCTTAGCGCCGGAAGCAACCGCAATAATCGCAGGCGTATCCCCCAAGCCGCCAAAATCAAGGCGTCCGCTGATCAGCGATTCCGTCTGGTCCGGACCGTTCGGGAAGCCCGTCAGCTTCACTTCCTCGATGCCGTATTTTTTCAGTTCCTCTTGAATGATGCCTTTATAAAAGCCCCAGCCTTCCGCTCCGCCGGGAAGATTCTTATCATTGCTTCCGATGTAACCGTAGTTGAGAACGGCCGGAACCTTACTGTTCTTGTCCGCGGCAGCTGCCGTCTCCGTTGATGCGCTGGCGCCGGCATTGGCGCTGTCCTTCGCGTTCTCATTCGAGCTATTGTTGGCTCCGCAAGCCTGCAGCCATGCCGTTGCCATAATCAGCACCGCGATCAGCGCTAGTCTAACCAGTCCGCGTAATCCTCTTTGTTTTACTCTGCTCATAGGGAACAGACCCCTCTCTTTAGTTAAGTATGTGTTGTTTAAAATTTTGCGTACCGGGATAGCCGGTACATATAGTCATGCGAAGCGACTGGCGTCCTGCCTTTGCCCCAGCCGACTTTTTCCCGGTATCCTCCAAGCAAGCCTTGCTGCTCCGCTTCCCGCTCGGTAATGCCGATAACCTGCTCCGAATCCGGCGCAACGTACAACGCGTCAACCGGGCAGTACAGCTCGCACATAAAACAGGTCTGGCAGTCGTCCTGCCTGGCGATGACGGGAATCCCGTCATCGCCTCGGTCGAATACGTTTGTCGGGCACACCGATACGCATTGATTGCAGGACACGCACCGGCTCTCGCTGACAACCTCAATCATGGTGCAATAACCTCCTTCTCATTGACGGCTTCCGGCTTCACCCACACTTGATCCAATCCGCCGCTGACGAGCCGGTAATGCTGGCCTGCATCCTGCGATGGGAAATCTTCGCGCTTATGCATGCCGCGAGTCTCCGTCCGGGCAAGCGCGGAATTGTACATCCATCTTGCGGTTGCGGTCATTGCCTGAGCTTCGCGTGCTTTCACCCCAACTGCCGAACGCTCCACCGCCTGATTCCGCTGATCCTTCCACAGTCCGTCAAGCCGCTCCAGCGAACCCTTCAGCCCTTGCTCCGTACGGAACAAATTGCGGTCGTACGGTGCTACTTCCTCTTGCACGGCACGGACAATCTCCTCCGTTTTGGAAGTAGACGCCGACCCTGCGTTCGTAATAACGGAAGTGGAAGCACTCTGCAGATTTCGGCCGCTCGCATGCTCGCCAAGCTTTTTCGCATACGCGGCCGCGCCTTCTCCGGCAAAAGAACCGGAAGACATGGCCCATGCCGCGTTATGGCTGCCTCCGCCAGTGAAACCGCCGCAGATCAGCTCGCGTGTTGCCGCATCGCCGGCTGCATACAGGCCAGGCACCGAAGTGGCGCAGGTCTCGTCGGCAATGCGGATACCGCCTGTTCCGCGGACAGTCCCTTCCAGCCTCAGCGTAACCGGGAACAAATCGCTGAACGGATCAATTCCGCGGCGGTCGAACGGCAGGAAAAAATTCGTCTGGTTCACCCGAAGCAGCGGCTTAATCTCCTCCGGAGCAAGATCCAGCTTGGCGTACACCTGGCGACCTTCCAGCAGCTTGCGGGCTATAATGGAACGGCCGCGTTTCGAGCCCGCTCCCTCTACCGGCGTTCCGTCCTCATAATAGAAGGAAGCATAGGAGTAATACGCCGTTTTCGTAACCGAAGAAAAAGTCGGACTAATCGCATAGGCGTTCGAGAATTCCATGCCCGACAGATGCGCGCCCGTCTCCGCCGCAAGCAAATAGCCGTCACCGGTCAGCACGTTGCAGCCAAGCGCCTTGCTTAAGAACGCGCAGCCGCCGGTTGCGATCACGACGGCTCCGGCATGCACGGTCCAGGCATCGCCCGTTTGCGTTTGCACGCCGGACGCGCCGCCAACGCCGTGTTCGTCCACAAGCAGCTCCAGAGCGGGGCTATGATCCAAAATTTTGACCCCCGCCTTTTTCACCAACTTGCGCATCAGGCGCATATATTCGGGACCTTGAAGGCCCCGCTTGTGAAGCTCGCCGTCATCATCCTTCGGAAAAGGATATCCGGCATGGCCAAGCCGGTTCATATTCTCGTACGTCCGCTCAAGCACCCGGTCCATCCAGCGGTGCTCGGCAAGCCGGCCGCCCATTTCGTAACGGCTGGCTTTCGCCTCCTCGCGCAATCGATCCTCCGGCTTCACATACCAGACGCCGGTGCCCGAAGGTGCCGTCGCCCCGCTTGAGCCGCAATAGCCTTTATCAGCCAGAATAACTTTTGCGCCTTGCGAAGCCGCCGTAATGGCCGCCCATGTTCCCGCCGGTCCGCCTCCGATGACAAGAACATCCGCTTGCAATTGAATAGCACCGTTTGGCATGAATATCGACATTTCGTTTTTCCCCCTCAAATAATTAATTGAATATTTCGACTATTGTTAAGCTAAACATCCGCTCCGACGAGAACATTCGGGAATGCCGTTCAAGCATTAGCCCTTGTAGCTGTCGCGCCAGTTCAGCCAGCGAATCTCAACGCTCTTCATGACGGAATCAATGAGCTTGCCGATAACCGCGAATATAATAATGCCGACGAATATAACGGAGGTTTCCGAGTTCTGTTTCGCCTCGTTGATAAGGAAGCCAATGCCTGACCTGGAGCCGATCAGCTCCGCTACGACAAGCCCAATCCAGGATACGGCAAGCGAGATTCGCACGCCGATCAGAATATCGGGAAGCGCAGCCGGAAGAATGAGCCGGGTCAACCGCTTGAGCGGACGGAAGCCCAGAATGCGCGACACTTCGAACAGCTTATTGTCCACATTGCGAATGCCGAGGAACGTGTTGATATAGAGCGGGAAAAACGAGCCGGATACGATAATGGCAATCTTGGACGTTTCTCCGAAGCCAAACCACAGGATAATAAGCGGAGCAATGGCGAGATGCGGGACAAGCCGTAACACTTGAATGCTTGGATCAAGCAGGTATTGGGCCTTCCGGAACAGCCCTGTCAATAATCCGAACAGGAGTCCGGCCGCCCCTCCGATCAGAAAGCCTAGACCGGCCCGCCCCATGCTGACGAGCAGATGATGAAGAAGATTGTCCGAGGTGGCCAGCGTCCCGAATGCCCGAAGGATTGAACCAGGCGACGGCATAAACATAGGCGAGATATACCCGGCCGAAGCGGCGACCTGCCACAAAACAAGAAGCACGGCCGGAATCGCCGCCCCTATTGCAATGTCTTTCAGAATCGCTGCGGCAAGCTTGGTTGACCAACGTCGCTTACGCTTTGCAGCCCCCTTTCCCGCGGTTCGCTCTCCTCCTGCCGGCTCCGCTTCCGGTGCCGCTTGAGGTGGAACAATCGCTTCGAGTGAATTGCTCATAATTTCCTTGCCTCCTTTCTAGCCGTTGTAATTGTCCTTCCATCTGAGCATCCGGCGCTCGACCAAGGCAAGCAGCGTGTCGGTGATCAGTCCTAGGGCAGCGAAGATAAAGATTCCTACAAAGACAACCGGCGTATCCGCGAACTGCCGGGCATCCGACATCATATACCCGATCCCGGAGGTTGAAGCAATCAGCTCCGCAACAACCAGGCCAAGCCAAGATAACCCGATCGATAAGCGTGCGCCCAAAATAATATTTGGCAAAGCAGCCGGCAGGATCAGCCTTGTAATCTGCTTCAACCGGC
This sequence comes from Paenibacillus glycanilyticus, assembly GCF_030161375.1. Classification (GTDB taxonomy): domain Bacteria; phylum Bacillota; class Bacilli; order Paenibacillales; family Paenibacillaceae; genus Pristimantibacillus; species Pristimantibacillus glycanilyticus_B. Next base: position 178,028 of record NZ_BSSQ01000013.1, on the reverse strand, counting down.
TGAAGCCCAGCACTCTGGCTACTTCAAACAGCTTGTTGTCCACCTTGCGGATGCCGAGGAACGTATTGATGTACAACGGAAAAAAGGCGCTTTTGGCAATGAGCAGAACTTTGGATTCCTCGCCGATACCGAACCATAAAATAAACAAAGGCACAACGGCAAGGCTTGGGATCATCCGGATCATCTGAATCGTGGGATCAAGCAGCTTTTCCGTCCGTCGGAACAAGCCCACCGCAATGCCAAACAACAAGGCCAACGAACCGCCAAGCGTAAAACCAAGCAAAGCCCTTGTCACGCTAATCTGGATATTCGACCATAGATCGCCGGACGATGCTAAGGATATGCCGGCTTCAACAATCGTATAAGGAGTCGGGAATAGTAGATCCGAGATATATCCGTAATGCCCCAGCACCTGCCATAAGACCAGCACCGTTACCGGAAATACAAGGGCCAGCGCCGTTAACGTCAATTTGCCCGGCGTTTTCCTTGCTGCCGCAGCTTGACTGCTCATCTTTATCACCGCTTTCCTCTTAAATAAAAAAGAGGCATCCTCATATAAAATATGAGAATGCCTCCGTTAGAACGGTGGACGTTTTTATTAATTTTGTAAATTCCTATCGATTAACTATGATATTAGAGTAGCATGGGGATAATACACTGTCAATACGTTTTTGCACGCTCTGGTACCCGGAATCCGTCCATGATGAACGAAGCTACTTTCGTGGCGGTCTCCTGCTCGCTCATGACGATTTTCCCGGTTGCCCATTGCGAAGCGCCCTCATGAATCGCTTGCGCGATAACCGGCACATACAAATTACGCTCCTCTTCGGTGTAGACGTCCGCCAAACTTTTGGCCAGGAACTCCGTTAGCTCCTTCACCACTTTTTCTTTCAATTGCGGCAGAACGAGGCCAATATAGCTGGCCCGGCAAGCGACATTGGGCTTCTCGTAGAAATCGCATACGGCCAGAACAAGCTGCTGAACGGTATCCGCATTAAATTCCGTGGCCTCCATGGTACGGCTGGCAATAGCCGTTGACGCGGAACTCCCCATGATATAGTCCAATAATTCGTATTTATCGTTAAAGTGCGCATAAAAGGTAGCCCGGTTCACCTTAGCCCCTTTCGTTATATCGGCAATCGTGATTTTCTCGAAATCCTTCTTCGCTATGAGCTGAAAAAAAGCGTCGATCAATAAGGGCTTCGTCTGCGTTTGCCGCATGTTCATTACTTTGGTCGCCATCTTATCCCCCCCGTGCCCCGACAATTTGTCCAGCATGTTGCTATAGCAACATGGACATGCGGATTGTTGGTTGTTCCCTCCCCATCATAGCGGTATAGTATCGATTAAAGCAACAGCTGTTACTTTAACACTTCATCTAAAGGAGCTTATAATTTCATGAAAACAATTGCCATTGTTGGCGCGGGTCCTGGACTCGGATTATCTGTCGCCAAAAAATTCGGTCAAAACGGCTTCCGTGTAGCCGCTATTTCCCGCAATCCCGAGAAGTTGGCCCTTATCGTCCAAGAACTTGCAGAGCTGCAAATCGAAGCCCAATCCTTCGTAGCGGATATTGCCGATCCGGCCGCTCTGAAGCAAGCTCTCCAAGCTGCAAAAGAAGCTTTGGGCCCTATCGACGTGCTTGAATTCAGCCCCTATGCAGGATGGCATACGTTCACGCCGGTACTGGATACAACGCCGGAAAGCGTCGCCGAACAAATGAACGGCTATTTGCTGCCTGCGGTTCAGTCGGTTAACGAGGTGCTGCCCGAGATGATCGAGCGAGGTTCCGGCGCGATTTTGTTCACAACCGGTTTATCGGCCATGTTCCCCATCCCATTTGTGGGCAATGGCGGGATCATTATGTCCGGCGTCCGCAACTATGCGGCTAACCTGCACAATGTGCTGAAGGAGAAAGGCGTTTATGTCGGACATCTTTCTATCGGAACGATGATCAAGGCAGGCACGCCCGGCGATCCGGGCATCCTTGCAGACGCTTGGTATAACCTGTACGAGACAGCTGACCATTTCGAAGAAGTATTCCCTCCCGGCGTAGATCCAAATAAATTAGGCTAAAAAACGGCAAACAAAAGGGGGTGCCCTATAGTCATTCGCATGACTAATGGGGCACCCCCTTGAATTTATGTCAATCAAGCCGCGGCAGAAACGCTTTTCGCGCGGTTTGCTTGTTTGCGGATAATGAGCGTAAACGGTATCGCAACAACGGCGATATACGTCGCGATCGTAAACACGTCATTCACGCTAAGGGTAAAGGCAAACAGCGGTATAATTTTTGCGTTCGCCGAGCCTTCTTGCGTCAAGTCGGCAACATGCGTAATCGTATGGGAAGCGAGCAGCGAAGTGAACAAAGCAATCGCAAACGAGCCGCCCACGTTTCGCACCCAGTTGGTTACCGATGAAGCATGCCCTACCAGCTGCGTCGGAATTTCCTCCATGCCGGCCGTGCTTGTTGCGGCAGCGGCAAACGATACCCCAAGGTTACGGACCGCCATCCAGAAGATTACGTACAAATGCGAGCTGTCCGTATGAAGATGGGTCATCTCGTAGCTGCCGATAATGATGAGCACAAGACCGCCAATCGTCATCCACTTGGCGCCAACCCGCGGGTACAGCTTACCGGCAATCGGCATAGCCAGTGCCATCACAAGGGAGGAAGGAAGCAAGATAAGCCCCGTGTCCATCGGCGTGATCTGCTGTACGTTTTGCAGGAATAACGGAACAAGCAATGTGCCCGAATAGAGGCTGATCGTAATAATCGTGTTGGCCACAAGCGTAATCGAGAACCGGTAGTTACCGAACACTCTCAGGTTGAGTAACGGATTGGCCGTTCTAAGCTCATGCCAGATGAAGACCGCCAGCATGACCGCTCCAAAGCCGAACAGGCCCAGTACTTTGCCGGAATCCCAGCCCCATTGCCGCCCTTCGCTCAAAGCGAGCAGCAGCGCAACGCTGCTAAGAACAACAGTCGCAAGACCAAGTTTATCCAAGCCTTTTGCCGCTCCAATTCTTACGTCCGGGATCATAACGATGATAAACCAGATCGCTATGATGCCGATTGGCACGTTCATGAAGAAAATCCAGCGCCAGTCGAACTGTTGGATCAGCCATCCGCTGATTGTTGGCCCAAAAGCCGGCGCAAGCATGCCGGACAAACCCCAGATGCTAACGGCGAAAGGCTGTCTTTCCTTCGGAATGATCTGAAAAATAATCGTCATCGTTGCCGGCATAACCAGCCCCGTGAAGATACCCTGCACGATACGGAACGCGATTAACGAACCGGCATTCCAAGCGAAACCGCATAATATGGAAAAAATAACGAAACCAATCATGGCATACAAATAGACGTTTTTGTAACCGAATTTATTCCCCAAATAACCCGACAACGGCGCTATCGTCCCAAGGGAGAGCATAAAGCCCGTCAATGTCCACTGCACCGTGCTCAGGTCCGAGTGAAAGTCCTGCATAAAGATCGTCAGCGCGACATTGATGGTGCTGATCCCCAGAATGCTCAGGAAGGCGCCAAAAAATATGGCAATCATAATCGGCCAGAACCTGATGTTCGGGCTTGATGTTGTATTCATAAGTTCTCTTCTCCTATCTCTAACGGCCGGATGGCCTACTGTAGAAATGATCATACTGCAAAAGTTAGTCAAAGTAAACTCATTTACACAAAATTAGTTTAGTTTGATTAAATCGTTCATTTCTTTATCCGGCAAAATCGTGTATACTCTTACATAGGAAGAGAGGTTGAATACTTTATGGATACAACGGGTGAGACGCAAAACTGCAGATATACCGATGAAGCAACCAAAAACAAATACGTTTCCAAGCTGCTGCACCCCATAAAGTCAAACGGCTTTCAGGGACTTCGCATGGATGACATCGCCAAGGCAATGGATTTGTCCAAGGCGACATTATATAAGTATTTTCCTTCACGAGATGAAATTATTGAACGTCTGACAGACCTTTATATTAAATATGTGGTATGCGATGAAGCTAAATTGATGGATGGCAGCCAGGAGGCTTATATCAAGGGCTTTCAGTCCACTTTCCAACAGACGCTGCTTATTGCGAACTACGGCACGGAACCCTTTTTCCGGGATTTGCGCGAGATTTATCCGCAACTCATGGCCTCGATCGAGATGTCGATCAGCGACCGCAACGGCCGGCTTCGGGCGTTTTACGAGCGGGGAATTGCCGAAGGGTACATGAATGATTTGAATGCGATGTTATATATTCTGCAAGACGAGCTGATCTTCCAGAAGCTGCTCGACCCGCATTATTTGATGCGCAACAATCTGACGCTTCGCAATGCTCTCTGGGACTATTACCAGATTAAGAAACAGCAGGTGTTCAAGCCTGAAGTGCTTGCCCAGATCAACGACGAGCCGATGACGGAGAAAGTCGATTACCTGGTTCGCAAGATTACTTTCGGAGTAGCTTAAGCGTTTTCCAAAGGCGCTTTTCCCTTTGGAAAATCGCGTTTAGGAAAAGCCGTTAAACACAAAGCAGCTGCCCGGGACACACTCCCGAGCAGCTGCTTTTCTGTTATATCAAGTTCTCTTCTTCGCTTCCGCATACAAGCGGTACGAATAAACGTACGGCACAACCACGCTCAGAATCATGCTGACAATTAATACGCCGATCAGCCATTCTGCCGGAAGCAAGAATGCTCCGAGCAGCATTAGAAGCCCCGCAATAACCCATAACCGTCCACCGAGCCGATGCGTGCTGCGCCAGTTATTCTCATCCGTAATCGTCCATGGGGTTCGGATCCCCATAAAGAAATTACTGCGAAGCTGCCCCATCCTGTTGCCGATTACCATCCACATGATGCCAAGACCGCCAAACACGATACTGATAAAAGGCAGATCATAGTCAAGATTTTGCAGAATCATGAGCAGGAATACACCGTGAATAAACAAACTGATCGTCCACCGCATCAAGAGGTAATAACTGCTGAACCGTGCGTAATTGCTCCGGCGCGGATCAACGGCTCTAACAATCGAGAGAAACACGGGCAGCGCAATGCCAATCCCTCCGTACATCAGCCACATATTGGCTTTGGCCATCGTTCCGTCCTGCTCGCCACGGACATTGTAGTGACTGCCTACGACATCCGGAAGCTGATGGTTAAAGATTAGAAACACAATCCCCAAGATAACTACATTAGCGGCAAGCAAAATCCAATCCTGCTTTCCCCAGCGCACAACCGCTTGCTCATTGGTTTCATTCATCTTCATTCCTGTCTCCTTTCGTACCGAGGATTCCGAGGAACCAGCCCATAGCTTCCTGTACAACGGACATATTGAGCGAATACACCCGGTTTTGTCCCTGCCGCTCTTCTGTTACTAACTTGGCTTGTTTCAGCAAATTCAAATGATGGGAAATGCTTGGTTTGGATATATTAAAATGGTCGGCGATTTGGCCGGCGGACAAGTCCTGTTCCTTCAGGATTTGAAGAATTTGACGTCTCGTCGGATCGGACAACGCTTTAAAGGCATCATTCAAGTCTGGTCCCCTCCTTAACTTAATTATATATTTAGATAATATTCTAAATATCGAACAAAAGCAACCAACTTCACAAAAAAAGCGACAGCCCCGCACTTATTCGGGGCTACCGCCTGGAGATATAGGTTTTATTTAGGAGAGGACTGCAAGCGTCGCCTTCCAATTGCGCCGCATGCGAGACGAGAGACTTTCCTGCCCATCGATCTGTGCGCCAAGTTCAGCAATTGCTCTTCGAACCTGCGGCACAAACTTAAGGAAATCCCGGCTTGGCTCTAGCGGAGCGCCTTCCCGGATGACCGCATCCGATAACCGGAGCGCCGGTGACGTAGGTACAACGCGCATTCTTAGCCGAACCGCAACTCTTCTCAGCTGCTTGCCGCAACGGCCTCCGCCATGCCCTCCGTAAGTTACAATCATGACCGGTTTGTCGCGCCATTCATGGTACAGATGATCGATTGCGTTTTTGAGAACGGCCGGATACCCCCAGTTAAATTGAGGAGTGATAAACACCAAGCCGCTTGCGCTCTTAATCTTCTCGCTCCATGCGCGCGTATGCGGCTGGGTGTAATGATCCAAAGCCGGGATTCCCGGTTCGTCATCCATCGGCAGCGGCCATTTCGCCAGATCAATCATTTCATAATGATAATCGGTATTCGCTTCCCCGATGCTCCCGACCCATGACGTGATATTCGGGCAATTCCTGCCTGCTCGAATACTGCCCATAATCAAGAGCACGGTCTTCTTCTCTGTCATAGTACCACCTTCATTTCATGTATTTTCAATCCCGTATCCGAATCGTTCGGCTATACGGGCTAATCCGCCTAACAATACTTTCTGCATTATAACGGGTGCGCCAACCGCAAATCCTTCGCTATATTTCCATGCCAGCCCCATCCACAGCGGATGAATGGGTATTCCCCTCCGGCTTAACTTCCCTTCGCTCTCTAGCTTGCGATGCAGCACAAACATTTCCCAATGGAATCCCGGGGGGCGTATTTCGTGTATGCCGATCAGCGTCTCATGGCTAATGTTAAAGAACTGATGCACCTGCTTCGGATAGACCGTCAGGCATTCGCCGGCGCCGAGAACAATCTCTGCACCGTCCACAATCCCCTTCATTACACCTTGTTTCACCTGAAAAGATTCCGTAAGAAGCGGATGCCAATGAGGAGCATTCATGCCCCCTTGTAGGGGGACGTTATGTTCAATTCTTAAATAAGCTCCCCGCTCATCATTCCCCCGCTCCAGGAAAGTTACCGTCTTCCCGTCGAGAAACCTAAGCTGCTCCATACCTCTACCTTCTTTCTTTCTCAGACTTCGGCAGAAAAAATAGTACGTGATACAAACAATATAGTTTGTGCCGCGTACTATGTCAATGGTATTTATGTTAAAATACAAATGGCAATAACTCGTACAAGCCATTGCCGAATACCTGAGCTTGTCTGGAGTGAATTATGTGAGCGATACTCATTCGGAATTGCAAGATAACCTTTCCATTATGGATAGCTTGGTCCAATTATCGTTTCTTGTTCAAGGCGTTCTTAACCAGGTAGGTGCCGAACACGATGTGTCCATCATACAAATCCGATTGTTTGGCATTTTACGGGACCGGGAGCTGAATATGCTGCAGCTGGCCCAGTATCTCGGCCTCGACAAATCCAGCATTACCGGATTAATTAATCGGGCGGAGCGACGCGGTTTGGTCGAACGCAGCCATTCTTCACATGATCGCCGTGTCATTAATGTCAAAGTAACGCCTGAAGGGCATCAACTTATCAAAGTTGTCAGCCATAAGATTGAACGGCAAATGAAGAGCATAACCGATAACCTTACAGAACAAGACCAATCCCAGTTCATCATGCTTGCCTCTAAAATGCTGATCCCTTACAGCCAGCAATAGAGCGCTCAGAAAGTGTTGTACATAACAAAAGAGACTGTCCCGCAAGTATTGGGACAGTCTCTTGCCAGGCTGCTTGATTATGCTCAAGCAGCTTTTATTATTGTTTATTCGGTGCCCTGCACAATCCATGCGGCCGCCTCTGCCCGCGTAACGGGCGACTGCGGCTTCAGCTCCTTCTGGTCTCCGATAAAAATTTTCTTGTACAGCTGGTTAGTACCGGCTACGAGAAAATTGGTCATCGTCTCCCTATACAGCTTGCCAACCTTATTCTTATCGGAGTAGAACGCGAGGTTCTCGATAAGAACCGTCCAATTCCGCTCATAATCCGCCCATAGCTTTGTCAGCTGCTCTCTTGTAAGCGGCTCGTCCAGCCTTATCGTCCCATCTTCGAAGCCGTTAATCATGCCGGCTGCCCGCAGCCCTTCAACCAGATCATAGGATGCATCATCCGCAGCCATATCGCTAAATGAACCGGTGCTTGGATGATGAGGTTTAATATCGTTTGGATCATATTGATACATCCATGCAATAAATTCACGCCTCGTAATCGTCTCATCCGGTTTGAAAGCCGGCTCAGAAGCAGGGAGCTTCACCTTGTCTAGAAGCGACTTGATGTCTTCTTCATATTTATGACCGGCGAAATCATCAGGTTCAACAACCGTTTCGGAAGCAGGTTCATCCTCGAGCTTCACATCCGCATGCTCTAACTTATCCGGAGTCAGCCCAATCCCCTCTAGCAAGCTTTGATTGTAATCGAGCACGCCCATAACGAATTCCGCCGCTTCTCCACGCGTCACCGCTTCCTTCGGTCTCAGCAGCGACGTATCGCCAAACGTTGTTGAATACACCTCTGCCGCCCGGTAATAGGCTAGAGGTTTGAAGAAGTCGGGCGTAATGTCATCACGATCGAAATAGGAGTTCGGCAGGAGCAGCGATCTGGAATTAAGAGCTTCTTCGATATGGAAGAAGGTCGCGATGATACTCGGCAATTGCTCGCGCAGAAGCGGCTCTTCCAGCGCAAGCCTGTTCCCGTCTAGCGGCTTTACATATCCTTCGGCTGCATAACCGCTCAGCTTCGCCGCCAGCGGATCCGCCGAATCCATATCGGTAAATGAAGAATCAGCTGCCCCCGTTCCTTCACCCGCCTGTTGAATATTGCGCGGATCCAGCTTTACGAGCCATTCATACAGCTCACCTCTTGTAATCGGCTCGTTTGGACGGAAATTCCCGCCTTCCACTGTCGCTGCACCCGTCGCCAGGAAGCGGCCAATGATGCTGCCTGCCGGATGGTTGCTGATATCCGAGACGTTGATCACTTCTCCAGCCCCTTCAGCTGTATCGCTATTAACGGACTCGCTGGGCAATGGAGAAGCTTCAACCGGCTGATCGCTGACCTGAGGCCCGTTTACAACGGTAGATTTGCCGGGCTCATTCTTGTCTCCAAAGCAGCCGGTCAAACCAAGCGCCAGCGCGGCGCACAACAGCGCCGTTCCGGCAGCCGTTCTATAGCTGTCTCGCATCATATTCAATCCCTCGCCTCTATAATCGAATTTCCTTCACCGTCTTCATGCTGACGTCAATATTGAAATGACTGCTGCTGACGCTGCTTGCCGAACGGGCCCCCAGTACATCCTCGACATGGACAACCGCTTCGAACTGCACTTTATTAAAGGCATCCACCTGCAGCGCCGGCTCACCATCCATCGGGAACGATATAACGGTTCCGCTTCGTTCTCCTTTATTACGGTCGACCATCTGTCTGGCCACGGCTTCAATATCGCCGGCATTATGAAGGAACGCATCATATAAGCGATCACCGTTTTTTCTGGCGGTATAATCATCAGCGAAGTACGGCTCCTCGACAACAAGAATCCAATCCTTCTCCAGATCAAAGGTGCCGTTCATCAGCTTGGTCACCAGCACCGTACTATCCAGCAATTCACGCAGCTTGTCCTCTTTCGACTTCGGCGGATCAGTCGGCTCCTCTTCTTCGCTGCTGTCCGGCGTAGCCGAAAGCGGAGGCGCATCGGACGGCTCCGGCTCCTCTTCCTCAGAGGAATCGATCTCATCGTTAAGGAGAAGCAGGTTTTCGGCTACAGAATCCATCATCTCTTGTGTAAAGGCATCTCCAAGCACGTCTGCAGCAGCAAGCGCAACCGCATCGGCGATATTTTGCGACTGCCGTTTTTCTGTATGCACGCTGAACACATAGAACAAAACAATGGCCGCGACAAAAGACACGCCAAGCAAAAATACCGTAAATAAGGCAATACTGCCCCGTTCATTCGTCAAATGTTTTCCCGTAAACCGCATAACGTCCTGTCACCTTAGAAAATATAGTATCGAACAATTAGAAAAACAAGGAATAACGCGCTGCCAAACAACCGGTAAAAAGCCGTTGTCCGGTCTCTCGCAAAGGTATCGATCATCAATAAAATAAAGCTAATTCCCATAACGATGCAGCCGCTTGTAATAGCCTGGTTATTGGTCAGAATACCGTTCTCATAGCAATAGGACAACGTCAGCATGCCTACAACCAGCAACACCACCGCAATAAAAATCAGCTTTTTTGTTTTTTCCGGATTAAGCCCCTTAATTAAGGGACCATTTGCCTTTTTGTTCCGCAATTCAAGTCTCTCCCTATGGCTTTATAGGTGCAGGCTTCGAAGTTGGATAATTACCAGGCTTCGTTCCTTCCTCAAGCAGCTTCTCGCCAACCATTTGTTGCTTCTCGAAAAACTTCTGGAACAGCTCTTCATTCCCGTTCAGCATGGCAGCCTGATTCTCGGACAAAACGCCGCTTTGCAGCCAGATCTGTTGTGACCTGGTCAAATCTTCGGGTTTCGTCTTTAATAAATCGAGCAATTGCTTATTGGTAATTCCCTTCTGGCCAACCGTATCGCTGACCGTCATTCCGAATTTATTCTCCAAATCCTGTCTGGTCAATCCGATTCCGAGCTTATTGCGGAGCGGAATAAACAGATTGGACCGGAAGAGCCGGCCTAGCAACGGCCCAAATACAAACGCCTTGGCGAAACTTCCAAGGAGAAGGGAGCCTGCATCCGTCTTCTCGCGCTTGATCAGATTGACGACGAAGGTTTCCGCGCCTGCCATCAAGAAATTCCAGGATGTGGTGACAAAGCGGCCAAGGCGAAGACTTTGAGCAGCCTCAGCCAACTTCCCGAATACAACCGCGCCGAGGAAACTTTCCGTAATCATCATTCCCATATCGCTCAGACCCGGGAACGTATCCTTCGTCAACATATGGATTGAAAAAGAAGCCACCATATTCAGTCCGAATTGAAAGCCGGTATTCGCGTTCCAGATCAAGCTTTTCCATAAACGGGGAGCCTGACTAAGCAAGGTGCGCGCTCCGTTCTTAAGACCTGCCCACAACCCTTGCTCGAAGAGAGAAGTAATTCCTCTCCAGCTGCTTGTTAACGCCTGCCTCGCGCCGCTAAGCAGCCCCGTCAGCCCGCGTCCTCTTAAGAACTGGAAAGCCGTTCGGGCCGCCGCCCCGATTCCGGAGGTCGCGATGGCGAGAACGGAAATGCCGGCAAGCACGCTAACGCCAATTCCTTCGATCCAGGAAAAAGCATCACCGGCAACAAAGGAATACACGACGCCTGCAACTATCGCTACAGCTACTGCGGCAATCCAGACAGGTGCAGAGATTGTAATCCCGATCGCTAAGGCCGCCACAACAATGACGCCAACAACAACGGCACCGATTACGCCAACGGCAAGTCCGCGCCCAAGCTTCTCTGCCGTATCGGAAATCCAGTCACTGCTAAAGACGTTATCCCACCAGGATTTCCCGTCTCCATCTTCCGATTTATTGACTTCGGATGGCTCCGGCTTATTCGGATCCGCAGGATCAATCTCCCCCGATTGGTTAGGGGCAGCAGGATCAACCGTACCGCTTCCGCCCGTGTTGCCAGGATTGGCAGCTCCGCTATCGCTGTCGCCAGCAGCCGGATTGTCCGCTCCTCCGTTATGGCCCCCTGTTCCCGGGCTGACTGCCGATCCGTTACCGCCTTCGCTTACCGATCCGCCAGTTCCTCCGCCGGTTCCACTGCCGCCACCGGGGCCGCTGGTTCCTCCAGAACCGCTTGTCCCGGGACCGCTCGTTCCGTCAGTGCCAGCATCGCCAGGCGAGCCTTGGCCATCCCCGTCACCAGGCCCGCTTGTTCCCGGATTATCCGTAGAAGGCGTGCCGGTAGAGGGATGGGTTCCTCCGCCATCCAATCCCCCGTCTGTTGCTTCTTCCGTCGTTGGCGGGTCTGCCGGCTGCTCCTTCACTTTGGCTGATTGAAGTTTCGTCTCGATCTGCTCGTCTGCTGCCGCATAGATTGGACTAAGATTAAGATGACAGATCATCGCCAAGAACATAACGATTGTAAAAACCTTGATTCTCATCATTCAACTCCATCCGTTATTTGGTCAAGGTCCGCCTACTCTTCTTTCTTCAGCGTCACCTCAGAACTTACCGGTATGGACAATCCCGTCGTATTGAACACGCGGGCATTGTTTAACAATGGAACTTCGAGCGTTACTTTAACAGTCACATACGTAAATTTGCCGTCGGAAGATTCACTTCGCGCAACGGACAACACTTTATAGGAGGATGCTACATTGCGAACCGCCGTTTCATAATCATCGCTGTTTTCCGTAATGGCTACGCGCGCACCGTCCATCGCGGCAGCTTTTGCCGTAACGGCAGCAGAAGCGGAGATCGCAAATTGGCATACAATTATAATCATAAGTAAAAAAAGCGGGAGGATACCCATGAATTCAATCAACTGGGATCCTCTCTCATTGCGAACATATCTCATGCAGTCACCCGACTACTCTATTTTTTTCTAATGCTAGATGGAGATTTTATTAATGAAATCTTTGATTTTATCAACGAGCATCTTAGCGATAGAATCATTGCCTTCGCCAAACAACGGGATCAACGCCAGAATCAGAATAACAACCAGTGCAACAAGACCGACATATTCGATCGCCTGTGCTCCCTTCTCGTTACGAACCGGGCGCAGCAGCTTGCTGCCAAACATCATGATTGTGTTCATCATGCGCGTCACCTCCTTTCCAGTGGAGTAAAATAGGTACATGCCTTACAGCCCAAATCCTCCGCTGACTCCCATTCCTTCAGGGTTATAGATGAAGTTCAGAATCAGCAGTCCAATAATGAGAAGCAATACACCCGGCAGAATGAAAAAGGTGGTAATCAAAGTGACCTTCGGACCGGCCTTTGCTGCCTTTTCCTTCATCTTGTTAATTCTTGTATTGCGGATATCCTCGGATAAATTACGGAATGTATTCGCAATTGGAACGCCAAGCTTGCTGCCCTGCAAGAGTGCCGTAACCAGCATCTCAAGCTCGGGACAGTTGTTGCGCTTCATCAGTCTCGTGAACGCTTCTTCGCGGGATACCCCCATGTCGAGCTCCTGAATGAACCGGTGCAATTCCTCCGATAGCGGCCCTTCCATTCCGTTAATGATTTGTTTGATGGCAGGCTCAAGCGGAATGCCCGCTTGTAGCGTAACGCTCATCATATCCATGAACTCGGGAAGGTCGATGCCGATCCGCTCCTGCCGAGCGGCAGCAGCCATCTTAATCCAGACCGCCGGCGCGAACAGGCCAAAGACCATAATAAGAAGCTGGAAGATGCCATTAATGAAACCAAGCGTCTGCAGCAGAACCGCCCCTGTGGAGAAGCCCATAAAGCTGACGAACCGGAGGCCGTAGAACGAATCCAGGTCTAGATTTTCAGGAAAACCGGCCAGCTCCAACTTTCTTTGAACATCATTTTTGTTCAAAAAGAACGGGAATCGTTTGCCGAGCGGCGCAAACCGATGTGCCAAGTAGATAATTCGCCGCTTAACATCATCCTTCAGCCTCGTCGGCTTCTTCTTGCTCTGCTGATGGATATCAAGCTTCTTATGCAGCTTGATCCGATGCAGCTTTGATCTCCACCAAAAATACATGGAGGCCGTCCAGCTTATGAAAGCAGCGGCAGCAAGTACCGTCAGCAATGTCGTCATAAATTCCTCATACCTTCACGTTTGATACTTTTTGAATCAGATAAAATCCAATCGACATAATCAGAACAACAACTACGATCAGAACGATGCCAGGAAGCGTAAACAGCGGCATCAGAAAACCGTCGAACATCATGTTGAACATCAGAACCATTATGACGGGCATTAAAATAAGGGCTACCGCCACAAATTTGGTCTCCGCAGTCTGCGTCCGAATCTCTCCGTTAATTCTTGCGCGGTCATCCAGCGTCTTCGCCAGTTGATCCATCGCCTGACTGATATTGCCGCCGGCCTTCCGCTGCACATTAATCATCTGCACGAAGATCGAGATATCTTTACTCTTCACGCGTTCGGTCAACCGCTCCAGTACGGATTCCATCGATGTCCCCATCTTCAGCTCGGAGGACATGCTGCGGAAGATGGGTCCCGCCGGGGCGCGAAGCTCCTTGGCCACCATCTCAAACCCTTGTTGCAGACTCAAGCCGGCGCGCACGCAGCTGGATACCATTCGGCACAGCTCCGGCAATTGCTTGCTAAGCTGTTGAGACAACTTGGCGCGACGGGATTTCAAATATTGCTTCATCCCAATTCCGGTAAGCAGCCAGGAGGCAAGCAATTCGAACGGAAATTCCAGTCTGACGATAAAGTGCAAAATGATAGCAAGCCCCGCGAATATACCCAGTTGAATGGCCAACCAGTCGAAAGCCGTCAGCTTCATGTCTGCGCCTTTCAGAGCATTATCGACCTCTTTGGCATAATCCGAGCGATTGACTCTGCGCTTCAGCTTGGAGATTAACGTATTCGTATCGACAGCCTCCGTCTGATACATCGGCTTGATCCGCTCGTTCAGCTTCTTCCACTTGCCGCGGGTAACCGCCATCTCCATAATGGCCAGAGACAAACATAATGCCGCCACGAATATAATGACCAGAACAACCGTTGGTGTCGTCATCATGACCAGGCCACATCCTCCCGGGAGAAGTAATCCTCGGGCAACGTTTGGCCGAACGCCTTCATCTTCTCGAGGCATAGCGGAACGACGCCGGTAGGTTCGAAATGTCCAACTACCTTGCCATCCTTCTCCACTCCGTATTGCCTGAACCGGAAAATATCCCGTAAAACAAATCCCCGCTCCTGCGGCACTGCTTCTGCAATCGACACGATCTTGCGGCTCCCGTCCTGCAATCGCAACGTTTGCACGACAAGCTGAACGGCTGACGCGATAAACGAACGAACGACCTCGGCGGTCATCGAAGCGTTGCCCATCAGAATCATCGCTTCAATCCTAGACATGGCATCATTTGGATTATTCGCATGGATCGTCGTGAGCGAACCTTCATGACCGGTATTCATTGCCTGCAGCATGTCCATCGCTTCTGCGCCGCGAACCTCTCCGACAATAATGCGGTCCGGACGCATTCGAAGCGCATTGCGGACAAGCTGCCGGATCGAGATTTCGCCGGTGCCTTCCATATTCGCGGGTCTTGCTTCTAACGACACGACATTTTTCCGGTTGAGCCTCAGTTCCGCGCTGTCCTCTATCGTGATAATACGTTCGCCAAGCGGAATGCCCGCAGACACGACATTAAGCAGTGTTGTTTTGCCGCTGCCCGTACCGCCCGAAATAATGACATTCAGCTTGGAAGCCATCGCCGCTTCGAGGAACCGCGCCATAGGAACCGTCATCGTATGGAAGTTGATCAAATCTTCTATCGTATAAGGATCTTTCCGGAATTTACGGATCGTAAGCACGGGCCCCTTCACGGAAACGGGCGGTATCGCCGCGTTAATCCGGCTTCCGTCCTCCAGCCGTCCATCCACAAGCGGCGAGCTTTCATCGATACGGCGGCCAATCGGCGCTACAATTCTCTCGATAATGTTGCGGATATGCTCGTTATTCTTAAACGTGATTTGCGCCTGCGAGATGGTACCGTTGCGCTCAATATAAATCTCGCTGGGACCATTCACCATAATCTCGGTTATTTCTTCATTCTTAAGCAGCGGCTCAAGCGGACCGTAACCGACGGAATCGTTCAGAATCATCGTCAGTAGCTTGGCCTTGTCCTGCTCCGTAATAATAATTTTCTCTTCGACCAGCATTTCGAAGACAAGCTTCTCGATCGTCTTGCTCTTCTGGTAGGCTGGCAGCTGGATGAGCTGCTCCAAATTACTTTCCTTCAGCAGCCGTTCCTTGTAATGCTCAAACAGCTGATCCAAATAATCCGTCGGCTGATCCTGCAGCTGCTGCTCCTCCAGACGCGTGTTAAGCTTTTGAAAGATGGACAGAGGAATCCCCTCCAATCCGTTTCATCAGCTCGTTAGTCAACTGCCAAATGTCCCGGGCCGGACCTTTGGGCCCTTTGTCTCCTTGCTTCTTAAGAAGCGGCTCTCCGAGATTGATATGGCTTTGAATCGCCTTGAAATGATCCGCTACCGTACCTACAATCGGGTAAGCTGCCATCTGTTTCAATTCGTCGAGTTGCACGTCTCGCTTCTTGCTAAAGCGGTTCACAAGCAGCGAAATATTGTCCTCTTTCACGAGATGATACCGGTCCAGCAGCTTCAGTACGCTTTGCATCCGGGCGATTCCCGGCCGGTCTAGCTCCGTCACGTAGAGGAGCTGGTCCGTCTGTCCAAGCGCACCTACCGAAATTTCGTTCATTTCCTTCGGTATATCCAGAATAATAATGTCGTAATGCTCCCTGCAGGCTTTTATAATCTGCTCGATATCCTCGCCCTTGAAGTGCTCCGCCTCTTGCGGATGATTAGGCGACAATAACACGTGAAGCTGGGAATCCTCTCTTTTGTACAGCACGTTATTGATTTGGGAATGGGTCAATTCCTTGATTACCGACTTCAAGTCGCCAAGGTTTCGTTCATGCTTAATATCAAGAAGCATATGTATGCCGCCGAACTGCAAATTCAAATCCATCAGCAGTACCCGGCCCGGCTGCCGGTAAGCCATGGACTGGGCAAGGTTAGAAGCGATAAAACTCGTGCCTACCCCGCCTTTGCCGCTGTATACCGAAATGACCGTGCCGGCCTGATGCTCAGAGCTCCGGCTTGTCTTTTCTTTCTGCAGCTGCAGTTGCTTCTGTACATCCAGGGAACGCTCCAGCACTTTCTCGAACTCATCCATCTCCTCCGGATAACGGACCCACTCCGAAATTCCCGACTGGTACATCGACCGAAGCAATTGGAAATTGTCCGATTTGGATACATAGATGATTGGCGCCGTTTCATTCATCCGCTTAATCTGCTGCAGCAAAGGCGGAAGCATATGCTGATCATGAGGCTCGACCAGAACGATGACGCGGGCTTCCTTGGCGCTGAGCTGATTATAGGCTTCTTTAGGCTTGTCGATGACCTCGCCGATCGGAATGTTCATGAAATTAAGACGCTGAACCATTTGTTGAGAGATGCGCTGCTCCTCACAGACAATGCTTACTTTTGTTGCCATCCGATTATTCCCCTTCTGACGCTACTTTTGCGTTGCTGCTTTTTAATACCCGTATTTCCTTGCCATAGTTCAACATCCAGATCAGATCCTTAGCCTCGCTAAGCGGCAAGGCGACGCCAATCGATACAATTTCGTTGTCTTTCTTCGATACGTTGTTTACGCTGACGTTCTTCAGCAGGACTTGAGTCCTTCGTTCCTCGGTACCTTTAGCCGCCTTTGGATCCTTCTGTTCATAAGACGCGACCAAGTCCACCTTATCGAGGACATCAATTTGATCGTCAAACACGGCAAATGGCGCTCTGAGCACGACCTGCCGGTATTCTCCGTTCACGAGGTTGTTATTTCGCAGCATCGGCTTCGTAATAATACCCTTCTCCGGAATCGGCACCATCGACACTTTGCCATTCAAATCCGCAGCCGTTTGAACGTAGGAATCCGTTGCAAACTTTCTGGGAATATCCGTCATAGACAACATATCCTTCGTAATTAATTGTCCTGCGGGAATTTCCTTGCTCGCGACATAGATCGAGACCATTTCGCCAAGACTTGTTTCCTTCTTGTTCATGTAAGACGAGAACATAATAGTTGCGGCCAATCCTAAACCAATCGAAAAAATAAGAAACAAAAAGGCTCTGCGACGAGTATCAAACATGTTCCAATAACGCTCCTATCTGTAATTAAGAGATGCAAGATTCGAAATAACGAGCATAAGGATGACGCCAGCCGTAATAAAAGGGGCAAGCGGTAGCTCATGATAACCGGCCGGGAGCCGTTTTAACGCTTTAAGGAGAAGAAGCGGTAAAGCCCAAAGAGCCGCGGCAACGCTTGTCAGCACCAAAACAACAAGCCCCTGCTCCCAGCCAAATGCAGCCCCAAGCATGGCATACAGCTTAATGTCGCCTCCGCCGATTTGACCCTTGCTGATCACGGCCAGGACATAGGCAATACCGCCAATAATCAGCCAACCAAGCAAGCTATGGTAGAACGTACCTAGAACCGCGTGAATTCCGATAAAGTAGAGCATGCCGGAAATCGTATATTTATCATAAATTTTCCGCTCCTTCAAGTCGGTATAAAGACATACCGCAAGCAGCAGAAAAGCAGGAACGAGAATAAAATAGGGATTTTCCCCCATTGCATACCACCAACCCTTTAGAGCTATGTATAGCATGAAGCGAATTACATAAACCTCATTGTCATAGAAAAAAATGGATAAATGAATAGGTATTCGTAATTAAAAAAATATACTAATCGAACTAATCGAAATAATATCAAAAACATTATTCGGGACAACTTAACTAATTGGGACCACTTATGCCGCACATTTTTGTAATTTTTTAAAAGTATGGAAAAACAGGAATGTTGTCCTACGACCATCGACGAGTTGGAATAGGAAGATTTCCTTAAATCCAATACATTCCACCGCCTATAGAACGAAAAAAAAGAACCTCCCTCAGAGCCAATAGCTCTTAGAGCGGTTCTTTTTTTCTTACCGATTAATACCCGTACACATCAAAGCTCCAAAGCGAGTAGCCCCATTGCGTGCCGCGTTCCGTGCCCAGCATACGCACATAACGGCCGGTGCCGTTAACGTTCTGGTCAAGGTCAGCGCCTGTACCGGTCGTTGTGCTGTATAGATCCGTCCAGCTGTTGCCGTCCGCCGAAATTTGCAGCTTAAACGACTTGGCATAAGCGGTTTCCCACTTCAGCTTAATGTTTGTTACCGTGCGGTTCTGGCCAAGGTCCACCGTAATCCACTGCGGATCTGCGCCGGTTACCGAACCCCAGCGGGTGCCAGGGTCATTGTCCACGGCCGAAGCCGGAACAAACGGATCTTGGTAAGACGAAGCGGTCGCCGTCTTGCCTACGGACAGCAGCGTGGAATTCGAAGCCGTTGCAGCATGGCCGTATACTTCCACTTCATACAGCGAATAACCGTATATCGTTCCGCGTTCCGTCATGTTGATCCGCACATAACGTCCCGTACCGCTTACGTTGAAATCATCCGTACCGCCGTCTCCGGTTGTTGTCGTATAAATATCGGACCAGCTGTTACCGTCAGCCGATACTTGGACTTTGTACGATTTGCCGTACGCCGTTTCCCAGTTCAGCTTCACGCGGTTGAGCTGCTGCGAGGAGCCAAGGTCGATGGTCATCGTCTGCGGATCAGCGCTCGTAACGGATGCCCAACGGGTTTGTGCGCTGCCGTCTACGGCATTCGAACCAACAAACGGCGTTTCGGTCGACGTTACCGTTACCGTTTTGTTCAAAGCTACGTTTGTATCGGTACCGTTATTGCCGCCATTGCCATTATCGCCGCCGCCATTATCCCCGCCGCTGCCGATCGGAGGCCAGTTATCGCCTGAATTCGTATTTGTCATTGGATTTACCGAGACAAGCGATTTCGCGGCTACAACCGCCGTTCCGGTCGTTCCGGCTGCATTCTTGAACGTGACCGTCACTGGGCTTGCCGTCGGATTCCACACTTGAGCCGTATACGTGTTGCCTTTCTTGTACACCGTCGCGCTGGTCCAGCCTGTTGCCCAAACGTCTTTCGTACGCGCTCCAAGCGTCTGCATGTTATGAACGAACCAGTAGGTGTTGAAAATCTCGTTCTTCTGCATGTTTGTTGCGCTCCATTTGTTAATGACCGCCTGCGGGTCGCTTAACGCCTGAATCGGCCATACGATATGGTACCAATCGGTCTCTGGGCCGCCGTTATCGGCGACAAAACCGCTATACAGACCAGCCGCTTTGCCGGGAGCAAGGCTATAGCTTGTCAAATATTCTGCCGTTGGCAGCCAGTGAATGCCGTACACATACACCGGATCTCCGTTAAAGAAGGTGCCGAAGAAATTGGATGCGCCGTATACTTGTCCAACGGTCTTGTGCGTATATTGCGAAATCCAGTTGTCGCCGTCGTAGTTGAACCAATATTGCATAACCGCGTTCAGCTCGGTCGTGAAGCCGTAGATGGCAGCGTTACGGAAAGATGTATCGCCGTTAGTCAGTCCCCACATGTATTGGCCTACCCAGCCAAACAACGATTCGCCAGCCGCTTCCTGGTTGTTGCCGTTGTCGTTATCCTCATAACCGCCTGCCCATGAATGGCCTTCATACGGATCGAAGCTGCGGAAGAACGGGAACATCGAATCCGTGCGCGAAGGGTTCGCATAGTCGCGGACGAGATGGTCGATCATTGGACCGAATTGGGTCTTGAAATCGTTATCGAACGTAGCAAGCACGGCCGATGCAAATACATAATAGCCATACGTGAAATGATGGTCGGTAATGCCGTTGTTAGCGCCGAACTCGCTGGATTTGTAATACGTTGTTCCCCAGTCGGAGTTGTAGTACAAGAAGTAATCCGGTTCGCCGTTTGTATACGTGTACCAGTCGGTCAGAATCGTCTTGATCCGCGACAGGAATTTATCCCGGTACGCCGTTTCGCCAAGCTCGTTAGCCGCAAGTACGCCCATCGCCAGCGGATGAAGCTTCTTGCCTTGCCAATAGGCGTCGGCAGCCATCAGATTGCTTGTTGTTTCTTCATCGAGCGCTTTCAGGTAAGACACCATCAGCGAACGGTCATAAGCCGAATCCGTTGGTTCCGTGAATTGTGGCACGATGCCGTAGAAACGGTCAACCGTAGTGAAGGTATTGCCTTCGCGCACTTTCAATGTACCGCGTACGGATGGATAAGTCAGTGCGGTAAGCGGTGTCGAAGACACTTTCCATTGATGCGGCAGAAGGGTCGTCAGCACCTGATTCGAGAAGCCGGTACGCTTCAGCGCCGTCGTCAGCGTGTAATCCGTTGTGACCTGCGAAGTAGATTCGTTATAGTTGTAGTTCACTTTCGTATCCGTTACGAATGCATAGGCATGCTGATAATAGTAGTTCAAGTTCGTTGCCGCCGGCATAGCTCCAATAGACAGATAGTTGCCGCCGCTGCCAAGCTGGATTTTCACCTTGGCCCCTACTTTCTTGAAGACCGTTCCCGCCGGCGCAAAAATCCCGTAGTAGCGCGTAAACGATGCGCCGCTGCCGTCCGTGTTCACAAGCTTCACGCCGATATGATCGGCTGTCAGCGTTGCGCCTTCGGTTGCCAGAACGGAGTTACCGTTGTCATCAAACAGCTGGGTAATTAGCGAAGAGTAGATCTCAACCGAGCTAGGATCGGCAAACGTGTTGTACACGTAAGGCGAACCTTTGACGAAGGTCGATTTCATTTTGTCCGTCGCATCGTCGCTTACCACCGCGTCTACGGACCAGTCGCCGTATCCGGTAACTCGGGTTTGCAGCTTCGACGTGTTGATGCTGTTTGACATGACGTACAAATCCGGATTGCCGTCGGCATTCACCGCGCGGCCATCCGAGGACATCCAGCCCGCTCCCGGATTAAGAATGCCAAGACCTTGCTGGAAGTACTTCGCCTTCAGCGGCAGCGTCACCAGATAATCGCCGTACGGCTTGATCAGGATCGATTGCCACCAGTCATTGGACGGGATTGGCGTCTGGATGTTAGAAGACTTGTTCGCCGGATATTTCGGCTGCGGCATATGGATGTCGTTCGTCAGATAACTGCCCGCACCGGATTGAACGGCGGTTGGCGTTGGCAATGCCGGAATCGAATACGACGGCTGCGGTTGGCCCGCGATATAGTCGTAGACTTCAAACTCCAGAAGCGAATAGCCGAAGCTTGTCGCGCGGCCAATGCCGTTCATCCGGACATAACGACCGTTTGTATAGAGCGGGATGTCGTTCTTGCCTCCCGACCAGTGAAGCTCGCGGTAGACCGTTGTCCATTGCGTGCCGTTATTTGATACTTGAACGTCATACGCCCGTCCGGCGGCCGCTTCCCAATTCAGGACTACCCGGCCGATCTGATGGGCGGAGCCCAAATCGACATAGATCCATTCATTGTCCGTCGCGTTGGAGGACCAGCGTGTAGCCGGATTGCCGTCCACCGCATTGGACGCAACGGTCGAGCCCGGAGGCAGATAAGCGGAATTTTCCGTCGAGGATGCCGTCACCGGCTTGTTTAGTGCCACGTTGGGACCGTAGTTAACCGGCGGAGCTGTCGAGCCGCCTGTCCCGTATACTTCAAACTCCAGAATGGAGTAACCATAAGCGGCAAGGGCACGCTGCGTGCCTAATATTCTTACGTAACGGCCGGTGCCGGCTAGCGTGATGTCGTCGGTTCCGCCGTCGCCCGTTGTTGTGGAGTAGATATCCGACCAGGCCGATTCGTCGCTGGATACCTGGATTTTATACGCCGTTGCAAAAGCGCCTTCCCATTGCACCTTCACCCGGTCAATAGTCGCGTTAGCGCCAAGATCGACATATAGCCATTGCGAATCCACGCCCCATTGGCTTCCCCAACGGGTGCCGGTTGAACCGTCCACGGCAAGATTTGCCGTATTGCCGCCTTCTACGGAAGAGGCGTATGCGGTTTTATTTTGCGATAAGAGATAAGAGCCTGCGGCATGCGCTTCGCGGATGAACAAAGATGATACAAGCGAGACCAGCATAACCGCGCAAAGCGTCAGGACAAGCAGCTTTCTGGCGGTCCTTTCCCGGGCTATCGTATACATTCGTTTATTTCCTCCCTAATCTGCATCTATGGTTCATGGCTGAACTAAAGCTCTAGCCAATCGCTGATTTGCTTCCCCTTCAATCCTCCTTCCTAAATCACGACCGCTGGCAACGCTTTCATCACCATGCACGACCTAGTATACTTCCGACGGACAAAGGTAGAAAATGCCAATATTTAGCGTTTTATGCCACGATATCTTGTGCTTGTCCATGCACGCAAAAAAACCGCGAACCGCCAATGGGGTTACCTGAAGGCATCCCATTGGCGATTCGCGGAAAATATTACTCGTTAATAAAGCCTGCTTTCACTAACATGCGTTTGATCAGCGCCGCCGATTCGCCGCGCGTTGCGTTGCCTTGAGGCACAAGCGTCTGGTTCGCATAACCGTTCAGCAATCCGGCTTTTACGGCCGCCGCTACTTCCGGCTTCGACCAGCCGACTTTGGCAGCGTCTTTGAAACTTCCGATGATCGAAGTTTGCTCGCTTGCCGCTACGGACAAATCTACCTTCGTGAAGTTTAATGCACGAACTAGAATCACTGCCATTTCTTCGCGGGTAATTGGTGCGTTTGGATGGAAGGCGTTGTCGTTGTATCCATTGATAATCCCAGCATTCACGGCCGCGCCTACTTCGTTTGCATACCAAGCGCCGCTAGATACATCCGAGAATGATTGTTGGCTTTGCTCCGGCGTCAAGCCAAGAGCACGAACAATTAATGCCGCAAATTCAGCGCGTGAAATGTTACGGTTAGGCTCGAACTTGCCATTAATAGTTCCTTCGATGACGAGTTTGTTCGCCAGCAGCGTAATGTCGCTTTTCGCCCAATAGGAAGCAATATCGTTGAACGATTTGTCGCTTTGCACGACGGCATAAACGCTGTTGCCGTTCCGCTTCATAACGGCAGTGGTCAGACCATCCTTCGTCTCGAATACGGTTGGCACAAACTTCAGCTCATTGGTCGCTTCGTCCAGCATGACGCCGGTTGCGCGGGAAGGATCCACGATGCCGTTCACGGGAATGGAACGGGTCACGTACGTACCGCCGAAGGATACCGGCACCGATTGGCCACTTTTGCTTACCGCTTCGACCCGGAACTCAACCGGACTGCCCAGTACAGTTGCCCCTTGGCTGCTCGCCGCCGCGCTAACCGCATTTGCCGCTGAAGTACCGGCAGCCGCTACCGTTATGCGGATGACAAGTTCGTCTTTGTTCACGCCAAGACTTTGCGCGAGTTGATCCAGGTTAAGAACGTTCAGAGGGAGCGTATATTCGCCGGCTTCCGCAACAAAATGAATCGTTTTGCCGCTTTGAATACCCGCTGCAAGTGTTGCCGCTGGCAAATTAGCCACATCGGAAGCGAGCGCCAGCTCAACAGCCTGATTAGCAGCAAGCGCTTCTTTCAGCTTCGCTTCATCTACTTTGCCTGTCTGATCTGCCTTTAAGCCAGTTCCGGAATCCGGTGTTGTTACCGGCGTATCCGTGTTTGGATTAGATGGGTTCGAATACCGTTGGAACAGCTGACTCAGCGATTTGCCGTTCTCCGGACCGTCCGCATCTACCCAAATGCTTGGCAGAGTTGTTGTATCCGATGATTTGTCTTGTCCTTTCAAGGTTACAATAACCGACTGTCCTGCGCTAAGCGTCAGTCCGTCAAGGACGATATAACTTCCGCCTTCTTTCAACTCGTTGGAACGCAGCGCGCGCGGCGTGCTTCCGTTGAAGGATACCAGGTCCGTGGCGGCAGCCGTCAGTCCCGCCGGCAGCTTCACCAGCATCGTTCCGAGCATCGCGGATTCGCCGAGCCGAACCGTTAATTGAATGTCTTCGGCCGAGCTTGTTTGGTTCATAACAGACTCTTGAATGGTGCCTGCAACGCTGCTTGCAGTCGAGCTGTTCACAGCCGGAACGTATAACGAATAAGCCCATACTTGCTTTTTGTCCGGGTCTTGTACGCCAAAGTCATTGTCGTTCGCAACAACAACCGTATGGTCGTTTGGCATAAAGAGCCCTTCCAGCTTCGAGTTCGGATAAGCATATTCGCCTTGTGCGTCAAGCGTCAGCATCTTCGTCACGGGAGTAACCGATACGGCTGTTCCGCCGTCCGGCGTTACGGTATAGGGAGGCTCCGCTACTTTATATTCCGGTTTCGCCCCTTGAACGACCGTGTTTTCCAATGTCGTGCCTGCTGCGGAACCTACAGCGCCGATATTATCCAGCTTGCCGAGGAAGTCTGTTGCATTCGACAAGTTAATCGTATAAATCTGCTTGTAATCATAGTTCGCGTCACGCTCGTCAACGACGATATGATTCTCGTCGATCGCCATCATGTCCGAAATATAGTTGCTGACTCCATTAACGCCGTCCAGCACGTAGAGATATTCCGCTACCGGCTCCGGTGTTGTCTTCGTCAGATCGAGCTTAATAATACGCGAGGCACGGGAGTTGGCATTCACCTTGCCGTCTGTCGTAATAGGATTAATCATTGGCGATTGAATCGCCGCAAACAGATAATGTCCGTCCGGCGTCAGCGTTGCGCCTTCAATGCCGCGGTTTGGCATACGCGTGCTCCATACCGCCGGCAGCACGTCGTTGATTGGCACGGCCGTTGCTTTTGCCGCTTCATAGAGAGCTTTCTCGCCATTAGGCACAAGACGTTGCAGGATCGTGCCGTCACGTTTCACTTGCACCAGGTTCGGACGGTATTCGTCGCTCATCCAGAACGTATCCGTTGTTTGGTCGTACGAAATGCTCTCAAGGTCCAGACCGTACGGATCGCTAGGAAGCGTCGTATATTCCTTCACGCTGCCGTCTTCGTTATACGTGATGGAACCAACCGGAACCTCGTCGCCTACGCCGCTGCCAACAAGACTTTTGTCCGACTTGTCCGTTTTTGGGAAGTTCGATACGCCGCTAATGTTGGATGTGCCGGTAATCGGATCAATCGCGCCGTTTGGCAGCTTGAGCGGAATTTGCTCCAGCACCTTCACGCTGCCGTTCTCCAAGCTGATCTTCACGATTTGCGGCGAAAACGTAGGAACCGCAAACGTTTTGCAGCCTACGCAATATTTCTTGTCGATGTCGCCGTTAGGGCCGCGGTCCGTATGCGTGTAGAACACGTTGGCCGGGTCGCCCGGCAGATGTGTCAGGCCGGAGAAACCGCCCAAGTACATCGGGTCGCCTACATGGATAGCTGCTGCGCCATTGTCCGACGCCGGAATTTCCACCACCGATTTGCCGATCAGAATCTGGTCGTCGAACTGGAACAACCGCGCTTGCCAAGCTTCGTTCAACAGGAGGTCATTGGTCGAAGGCGAAGCCACGTTCAGCGATTTGCCTGCTTCAGGACCGTCTGAATCCACGTAGACTTGCGGCTTGATGACATTGCCTTTAAACGTTTTGCCCGTCAAGCTTACGGTGATTGATTCGCCCGCTTGCAGCGTAACGCCGTCCAGTACGATATAGTTGCCGTTTTCTTTCACCTCGGAATCTCGGAGCATCCGAGCTTGGCCGCTGCCGAATTTGACCATATCGCTTGTTGCTGCGGCGAGGTCTTGTGGCAGCTCGATTGTTACCGTACCTAATACGGCTGCTTCGCCAAGCTTTGCCGTAATGTTAATATATTTAGCCGAACCTACCAGCCCGTTTACTTGTGCGGTTACCGCAGGAGCTGCGCTAATTGCCGTATTAGCCGTCTCGGCAGGAACGTTCAGCGTGTACATCCACACTTGCTTTTTGTCCGGATCCTGCACGCCGAAGTCATTGTCATTCGCAACAACAACCGTATGTTCGTTTGGCATAAAGAGCCCTTCCAGCTTGGAAGCCGGGTATGCAAACTCGCCGCGAGGATCAAGCGTTAACGATTTGGTCACCGGAGTAACGGACACTGCCGTACCGCCAGCAGGCGTCACCGCATAAGGAGGCTCCGCTACTGCGTAATCCGGAGATGCGCCTTGCACCACCGTATTTTCCAATGTCGTTCCTGCTGCCGAACCTACAGCGCCGATATTATCCAGCTTGCCGAGGAAATCCGTTGCATTCGACAGATCGATCGTAAAAATCTTCTTGTAATCATAGTTCGCGTCACGCTCGTCAACGACGATATGATTCTCGTCAATCGCCATCATATCGGAAATATAGTTGCTAACGCCCTTAACGCCGTCCAGCACGTAGAGATATTCCGCTACCGGCTCCGGTGTTGTCTTCGTCAGATCGAGCTTAATAATACGCGAGGCACGGGAGTTGGCATTCACCTTGCCGTCAGTCGTAATAGGATTAATCATCGGCGATTGAATCGCCGCGAACAAGTAATGTCCGTCCGGCGTTAGCGTTGCGCCTTCAATACCGCGATTTGGCATACGCGTGCTCCATACCGCCGGCAGCACGTCGTTGATTGGCACAGCCGTTGCATTCACTGCTTCATACAGTGCTTTCTCGCCGTTTGGCACAAGACGTTGCAGGATCGTGCCGTCACGTTTCACTTGCACCAGGTTCGGACGGTATTCGTCGCTCATCCAGAACGTATCCGTTGTTTGGTCGTACGAAATGCTCTCAAGGTCCAGGCCGTACGGATCGCTAGGAAGCGTCGTATATTCCTTCACGCTGCCGTCTTCGTTATACGTGATGGAACCTACCGGAACCTCGTCGCCTACGCCGCTGCCAACAAGACTTTTGTCCGACTTGTCCTCTTTCGGGAAATTCGATACGCCGCTAATGTTGGATGTGCCGGTAATCGGGTCAATCGCGCCGTTTGGCAGCTTGAGCGGAATTTGCTCCAGCACCTTCACGCTGCCGTTCTCCAGGCTGATCTTCACGATTTGCGGCGAAAACGTAGGAACCGCAAACGTTTTGCAGCCTACGCAATATTTCTTGTCGATGTCGCCGTTAGGGCCGCGGTCCGTATGCGTGTAGAACACGTTGGCCGGGTCGCCCGGCAGATGTGTCAGGCCGGAGAAACCGCCCAAGTATATCGGGTCGCCTACATGGATAGCTGCTGCGCCATTGTCCGACGCCGGAATTTCCACAACCGAATTGCCGATCAGAATCTTGTCGTCGAATTGGAACAAGCGAGCTTTCCATGCGTCGCTCTCCAATTGCTTCACTTGAGTTATACCGTCCGACTCCGGAGCTGCTTCCGCTGCTTGAACTGCCGGCGCGTCAAACGACGATACCATACTGAACAACACGGCTACTGCGGAAATACCGGACAGCCAAGCTTTGGCTGTGTCTCTCATTTTCCCGTTCATAAAATCCCCCTATAGTAGTATGACTAATCTCACAGATCATGCGAGAGCTAGTAAATATTAACCAAATCAGACTACTATAGTTTTGTACTAAGATTGTTTCGATGCTATTAATCTTTCATAAATAAACGAATACAAAATATTAATCCCCATCGATTCTATCTATAGATCAGATAGCTTCAATGGGGATTCTATGACGCTTCTATGCTTACATATCTACCGAGTTGCTGTTTGACGTTTGCACCTCTGCCTTGCGGTTCAGCATAATATTGCGGAAATAGATAAAGACGCTGGGCAGCTGCCCCAGCAGAAATACAGGATCTTTGCGGTACAGCGCATAGATGGACAACACCGCGCTGCCCAGAATGCTATATACCCAGAAGGACTGGGGAACGACGGTTTTTTTCGCTTTTTCGCTCGCCAGCCATTGGGTAATGAACCGCATCGTAAACATGATTTGCCCGATAAAACCAAATATAATCCATCCCATGTTGCCAGCCGACACATTGCCTATAATCGAATGCCACCACATAATTAATGGCCTTTGATCTGATAGCGAATGACCCGTTTACGGAGCCAGCCAATGACGATTGCATCCATCAGCCCGACAAAAGCCCGGTTGAATACGCCATATTTGGACACGCCATGTTGTCTTTCCTGATGGGATACGGCCACCTCAACGACCTTGAAACCGTTGATCTTCGCTAACGTCGGCAGGAAGCGATGTTGTCCTTCATATAAATAATAGCTGTCGGCCACTTCCCGCTTCATCAGCTTCATCGGGCAGCCCGTATCGTAAATCTGATCGCCAGTCAGCCAATTGCGCACTCCGTTGCCGACCCGCGACGATACTTTTTTCACGACGGTGTCTCTGCGTCTCACGCGTTTGCCGTTCACAAAATCCATCTGCGGGATATACGGCATCAATTTGAAAATATCGCGCGGATCGGTCTGCAAGTCCGCGTCGATCAAAGCAACAAGCTCGCCTGCGGAGCCTTTGAGTCCGGCATATATTGCCGCGGTCTGACCGCAGTTTTTCTCGAAATGAATAACCCTCACATGCGAATCCTGCTCCGCCAGCTCATCAAGCAGCAATGCGCTGCGGTCTTTGCTGCCGTCGTTGACAAGTACGATCTCGTAGCTCTCTACTTTCTCTTTCACCGCGCTTGTAATCGCCTCGTGCAGAAGCTTAATGTTCTCTTCTTCATTATAGATTGGCGCAACGACCGATAATTTAACCATGTCTATCCCCCCTGTACCATGTAACAAACTTGTGTATTCCTTCGGCAAAATCGGTCTGTGGCTCATATCCGAACAGCCGGTTCGCCTTGGATACATCCGCATAAGTCTGCTCCACATCTCCCGGCTGATGAGGCAACGTACGAATAACGGCTTGCTCGCCAACTTCCCGTTCCAAGGTCGTAATCAAATCCCGGAGCGTGATTGTTCGGTTCGTGCCCAAATTCACAATTTCATAGGTATGATCCTGCTCTTCCACATACGTCAAAGCGCCAAGAATACCGGCTATAATGTCACCGATGTACGTGTAATCGCGCCTTGTGGAGCCATCGCCGTACATCGTTAATTCCTCTTTCTTATCCAGCATCTTCACGAATTTGTGAATCGCCAGATCTGGCCGTTGCCGCTCTCCGTAGACAGTGAAAAAGCGCAGCATAACCGTATCGATATGGTGCAGATGATAATACGTATGCCCGAGCACTTCACAAGCTTTTTTCGTCGCCGCGTATGGCGAAATACTGAAGTCGACAACATCTTCTTCGGCAAAAGGAACCTTCTTGTTATTTCCGTACACGGATGAGGACGAGGCGCAAAGCCATTTGCGCACGCCATGCTTGCGCATCGCCTCTAGAAGATGAAGAGTGCCCCTCACATTTACATCCTCGTACAAAAGCGGGTCCTCAATTGAAGGCCTAACGCCTGCCATCGCCGCAAGATGAATAACAGCGTCAATCCGCTCGCTGGCGAAGACCGCATCCAGCTCGTCCATGTCGCGGATATCCGCTACCGCAAGCCTGTAATGATCCGACTCTACGACCGCTTGAAGTTTGGCGAGATCGTCCATTTTATCCCCCGAATGGAGATAAGGAAATACCGTTCCCGTACTACTCAGGATATTCCTGATTTTGGTTTTATAGTCGTATACGTCATTGAAATTATCAATATTGACGACGCGATGGCCCTGAGCCAGCAACTGCCCGCATAGATGAGAGCCGATAAACCCCGCTCCCCCGGTTACGCAATAGGTTTTCATTGTCATTGGGCCTCCCGCAATGAATACCCATGCTCCATAGAGCCCACAGGGTAGTATTGGAACCAATTCCGAATAGCAATATCCCCCGCAAACATGTTCCGCATATCAAAAAATACGTTCCTTCGCATGCTACGGGCCATTCGCTCCCAGCTCACGCCACGGAATTGCTCCCATTCGGTCATCAATACAATCGCGTCGGCCTGCTGAGCGCATTCCGCTTCGTTGCCGCAATACTGAATGCGGCCGCTGAGCTCCGGCCAATCACGTGCGGCCTGCTTCATTCCTTGCGGACAATACACCTTCACGGCAGCTCCTTTGCCGAGCAAGCCTTGAATAATATCGTAGCTTGGCGCGTAACGGATATCGTCCGTATCCGGCTTGAAGGTCAGTCCCCATATGGCGATCGTTTTGCCTTTCAACGTGCCGTCAAAGGAAATGGCCTCCTCAATCTTGCTGACCATCTTCGACTTCTGCTTCTCATTAGCCGCAATAGCCGCACGCACAACGTACAGCTCCTCGCCGTTCTTCCTGCCGACATCCACGATCGCCTGCGTATCTTTCGGGAAGCAACTGCCGCCGTAACCGGGGCCTGCCTGCAGGAAATGCGGCGAGATCCTGTCGTCCATACCCATGCCTGTTGCAATATCCTGAATCCGTGCGCCAACCTTCTCGGACAAGAGAGCCAATTCGTTGATGAATGAAATTTTGACCGCCAAGAAGGAGTTCGAAGCGTATTTGATCATCTCGGAGGTTTCCAGGTTCGTGAATAGAAACGGGACATCCTGCTCAAGATGAGTAGCGTAGACGGTCTTCAGCATTTGCACCGCCTCTTCGCTGTCGGCTCCGATAACAACCCGGCTTGGCGATAACGAGTCGCTAACCGCTTTGCCTTGTCTTAGAAATTCCGGATTGGAAGCAACATGCGCCTGATAGGGAGTGCCTTTCAGCATGTTGCCCAGATAACCCTCAATGTTCCGGCTTGTTCCAACCGGCATGGTGGATTTGCTGACGATAACCTTGTTGCCATTTATATATTTACCTATCTGCTGAACCACTTCCCAGACGTACGTAAGATCCGCGCTGCCGTCTTCCTTCGCTGGCGTTCCAACCGCAATGAACAATACGTCGCTCGACTGAACGACTTGCTGAGCGTTAGTGGTGAAGGTTAATGTCCCCTTGCGAATGCCGCTTTGCAGCAATTCCTCAAGCCCGGGCTCATAAATGGGAGAAAAACCTTGGTTCAGACGTTCGATCTTATGCTCGTCGACGTCCATACAGGTAACCCGGAACCCATAACTGGAAAGTACAGCTCCATGGACAAGTCCAACGTAACCCGTACCCATTACTCCAACGTTAACCATGTGACCACCTCATTTAATTTGGTGATAAGTATTTAGTTTACCAACTTAACTATCATCATAATAATGAGAAATATGATATATTTCAAGTATAAACAATTAACAACTTTACGGATTGGAGTAGGTAAGGTGGACAACGACAACCATCAGGAGATAATCATGCAATTGAGGGAATCTTTTACCCGCTTTGCAAAAGCCGAGTGGAGAGAAAGATCGGTTAACGGTTACAACAAGAGCGAACTGCGTCTGTTGTTCTGCATCATGGCCAATACGGATGAAGACAATCCTAAAATCAAAGTATCAGACATCGGCAAAAAGCTGCTCGTTACTACGCCGACCGTCACCCAACTCCTCAAAAAACTGATGGCGGACGGGTTGGTGGAACGCACCGTCGATCCAGACGACAGAAGGTCTGTAGGCATTGAACTGACCCCTGACGGCGAGCAGATTGCGCAAGAAGCCGTGGAACAATTAAACCGGCATCTAGGCGGTCTGGTCGAGCATCTTGGCGACGAGCAAAGCCTGATGCTTGCGGACTTATTGACGAAAGCTTACAACTACTTTAATGAAAAAGCTTAGGATGAAAAAGAGAGGGGTGTCCCTCTCTTCCTCTCTTAGTTACATATTATTAACATTTTTCATAGAGTATGACTTGCATTGTTAATTCGGTGCGCGCGCCTGCGCTGCAGCAGGCAAAAAGCCTGCTGCTGGCTGCATTCGCGGCTGCACCGCGCGCTCGCCGCGCTATCTAACGAGCGGCAACCTCAATCTTGCTCCACCTGCTCCGCCAGTTCTTCTGCACGAGGCGTTTCTCGAAGATGGCCATTAGTTCCGGCGATTGCTCGAAATAAGGCGTAGGCCGGACAACGAATTCCAACAGGTCGCTAATCCCATGTGGCGCGGACAAAACGACTCTTTTCCGTTCATCCAAGGTCAGACCTAATGCGGTAACGGTCTCCGGAAATTTGGACATGGCATCAACAGCCGATGCATAGGGTTCAATCTCGTTCGCAAGATGCATTCTGGCTTCGTTTTTCACCGACCACGGAACCTCCGGCATCAAGCTTCTCAGCTTCTGCTCCAGTTCTTTTTCAACCGCCTCATCCGTTATCGACGGATCAAAATAAATGACGTCCACATCCGGCAACGCAAACCGTTCCGTATAACCGTGCAGATAATCCCACACCTTAGATCTAACAAAACCAGCGCATACCCACCAATCGGGCAAGCCCAATGACCCCGCCGTATGCAAAATCTTCATCATCCATTCGTCTTCCGACACCAGTTCGATGATGTCCCGATCGTTCCTTAGCTTCCGCAATCCGGCTCCTCCTTATCGAACGCAAGTTCTCTATTCAGGATACAAGAACCGGAAAGCATTGCAACATCAAAATACGATCTATCGTATAATGAAAACAAAAAAACGAAGCCCTGTATGGGCTTCGCTACTTCGCTCTAGACGGTTGGAGGCTTTAAGCTTATGAACTTGCATAAAGGCGAAACTTTATTTCTGCAGGGCCAATCCGGTCCCCTCTTCCGCCTGCGCAGCGGGCTGCTCAAAATCGTGCGCGTTCACCCGGATGGCTCGCAAATTCTGGTCAATATTATCGTGCCGGATGAGATTATTCCGCATCATTCCCTTATAAGCCCTAATCCTTATTTCGGGACCGCAATCGCCCTGGTTGCGAGCGAAGTCGACATAATCCCTTCGGCCTCCTGGTACGAGGAGCTGGAGCGGCATCCGGACCGATACCGCTCCATCGCTCTTCAATTGCAGGATAAGCTGCGCATGATGCAGCAGCGAATCGACCAGTTAACCGCCATTGCGCCCGCGGACAAGCTGCACAAGCTCGAAGCCTGGTTTGAGCATTATATCTCCCCAGCCAAGCTGACCGAGGTGCTTACGCAAGATGAGATCGGACAGTTTCTCGGTCTGCGGAGGGAGACGATCAACCGGCTGCTGCGCTCCAAGAAGGAAAGGTAACCACAACCGCCACTTAACCCGCGGCTTTTTCCGCTTCCTCTTCCAGACTGCCTTTTGGTCCAAAAAATTCATAATGAATATCTTCCGAAGCGACTCCCCATTCGAGAAGCAGTTGATTGATATGAGCCATAAACGGCGCAGGCCCGCAGAAGTAATACACAGCTTCCTTCGACGGAAGGATCTCCTGCAGCCAAGGAAGGTCGATATACCCTTCCTTATGAAAATCCCCGGCATCTGGAGCTACAGGATTCGAGTAACACCAATATGCTTTTGCATGTTGGGCCTGCTTCACGGTATCTTCTACTTGCTGCTTCAGCGCATGAACTTCATCATTATGAGCGGCGTGAATAAAAGCAATGGTTCGCTCCGATTTCAGGTCTACCAGCGTATTCAGCATGCTGACCATCGGCGTAACTCCTACGCCTCCGCTAATGAACACCACTGGACGGCTATCTTCCAAATCCAACGCAAAATCTCCGGCAGGCGCAGACAACAGGAGCATATCGCCTTCCTTCACCTGTTCGTGCAGGTACACGGAAGCAACACCGGCAGGATCGCCATGGTGAGCTTCTTCTTTTTTGACGGATATCCGGTAATACGGTTTGCCAGGGGCGTCCGATAAGCTGTACTGGCGAATATGCGTGTTCGCCTCGCCTGGAATATCCATCTTTACGCTAACATACTGGCCGGGCTTAAACGAAGCAATAGCTCCGCCATCCTCCGGCACCAGATAGAAGGACGAAATGACGCTGCTCTCCCGCACTTTGCGCTCGACCCGGAATGCCCGATAACCGGCCCATCCCCCTTGTTGCTCTTCCGCTTCCTTATACATCTCCGCTTCTACCTGGATGAATACGCCCGCGATCACGCCGTACGCTTCCGCCCATGCACCAAGAATCTCCTCGGTTGCCGCATCTCCCAACACTTCCTTGATGGCTTGCAGCAGATTTTGTCCGACGATCGGGTATTGGTCTGCCGTAATGCCAAGACTGCGATGCTTGTGCGCAATCTGCTTAACGGCCGGAAGAATCGTTTCGAGCTTATCAATATATAGGGCGGCTGCATAAACGGCATTGGCTAACGCAGCTTGTTGTTTGCCTTGTCTTTGATTCGCATGATTAAAGACGTTCAACAACTCGGGATGACTAGCAAACAATAATTGATAAAACCGTTTCGTAATCGCCGTCCCGTGAACCTCAAGCACCGGTACGGTCGATTTAATGATGGCAATCATCTTTTCGCTTAGCATGGAGCTTTCCCCGCTTTCTTCATCTTGTCATGGTTTAATTATACGGAAGAGAAACCAATTCCCGATGTGACTCCAGTCACATGAATTGGGAACGATATGTGAAGTTCGTTATCAGAGACTAGGGTAACCAAATCGTCATTTCAACTAATTACTAGCCTCCCCCACTTGTCATAAAATAACAGATGAATATAATTGATTCTTCTCTTATTGGAATTAACCCTCTTTGCTATAATCGTTGTAGATATTAAATAGGCAAGGAGTACTAAACGATCTATGAATATTGCCACACCCGTAACTGCCACGCAGCTAATGGATATTTTGCTTAACGTTTCCGTGATCCGTCCCGTCTTCATCTGGGGAGCACCGGGAATCGGGAAATCCTCGCTAGTTGAAAGATTCGCGAAGCAAGTTGGCCTCCCTTGCGTCTCTCTTTTAGGTTCCCAGCTGGCACCCGAAGATATTATTGGCGTCCCTCAGATCCGAGATGGCAAAAGCCAATTTTGTCCGCCGGCCATGATCGCACGCGATGAACCTTACTGCCTTTTTCTCGATGAACTTAACGCCTGTTCGCAGGAAGTACAAAAAGCGTTCTACAGTCTGATTCATGAACGCCGGATCGGAAACTACCATTTACCTGAAGGGTCCATTGTCATTGGTGCCGGGAACCGCGCTCAAGACAGCGCCATCGTCAAACCGATGAGCTCCGCCCTTATTAACCGGATGTTCCATGTCCAATTAAATGTCTCATTCAAAGATTGGATCGGTTGGGCTTACGAAGCTTCCCTTCACCCTGTTGTTATTGAGTACTTAGAGACTAGACCCGATCATCTGTGGAGTCCTCCGCCAAAAAGCGAAGAAACCTTCTCGACGCCACGCTCCTGGCACATGCTCTCGGATGCACTAAGCGAATTCGGAGAGACGATCTCGACAGATATTGTCGGCATTCTGGCTAACGGTGCGCTTACCCCGACCCATGCCGTGCAGTTTAAAGCCTTCTACAAAAATTTGAGCAGCAAATATCAGCTGAATCAGATTATTGAAGGAAAAGTAGGATTCCCGGACGCTCCGGAAGATCGCGATGTTCTTTATTTCCTTGCCCAAGCCTTCCGTTCTCAAATCGTGAAGGAGCTGCCCGCAAGCAAAGATCAAATCCGTGATCCCCACCGGCAGTTCGCGCATAACGCTAAAAGGTTGATTAAGGATCTAAGCATGATCTCCTTCGAAATCGCCCAAATGGTTGTTGCCAAACATGAGCAGGAAGACAACATTCCGGATTGGCTTATGGTTGAGATTGTGCGCGATTTGCCTAGACTAGCTGTGAAAGACCGGTGATAAAAGGATGTCACGTAAAACCAAACCTGAAGATCCGGCAACAAAAAATGCGCATGCGGCCATTGCATTCATATCGAATCATCCCATATTTTCGCCATTAGCAGCGCGTGCCCATATCAGCCGGCAAGAAGACAATCCTTATCCTCCGAATGGATGGGCTATCGTCACTCACAACGGAAGGATCTATCTCCATCCCAAGAGACGGGGCGAAACCTCCGAATGGATCTATGTACTCGCTCATTGTCTTCTGCATCTCGGCCTTGGCCATTTCAAGGTGAAACAGCAGGAGCGGCAGCATTATTGGAATGCGGCCTGCGATGTATACGTGGCGCGTTTCCTGCATGATCTGAAGATCGGAACTCCGCCGGCCGATATGGAAACCCGGTTCGAACTTCCGGTCAAGGATGAGCAGCAGCTATATACCTATTTACTGGAACGCGGACTTCCTCCATCGCTGAACTTTGCTGGCACGGCCGGGCCTTCCGCAAGCGACATGGATTATACCGAGAAAAAAACTTCTTTTTATTATTACGATAAGGATCCGGATTGGGAGGCTTATTTGGCCAAAGGTCTCGCAAATGCGGTTACCAAGGCGGTTAGCGTTGCGGGCGGTCATCTGGACTCGATTACCTCCGAATCTGCTTCGCTTACCGCTGCGGTTAGAGCGAAACGATGGTTTATTGATCATTATCCACTGCTTGGAGCGCTTGCTGCGGGCTTTAAAATTGTGGAAGACGCGCAAATTTGCCAACGACTCGATATTTCTATTGCAGCCATTAATATCCTTGATCGAATCATCTACATGAATCCCGCAGCTGGCTTAACCGATGACGAGACATTGTTTGTCATGGCGCATGAGCTGTTGCATGCCGGACTCCAGCATCATGAACGATGCATGGGGCGCGACCATTACTTGTGGAATATCGCTTGTGATTATGTCATTAATCTTTGGCTTGTGGAGATGAAGATTGGAGAATATCCTCGTGTAGGTCTCATGCTGGACCCCGAATTAAGAGGTCTTAACGCCGAATCCATCTACGACAGGATGGTCGCGGATATTCGGGTCTACCGCAAATTAGCGACTCTCCGGGGGAATGGATTAGGGGATATATTAGACCAAGGTTCATCTGGTTTGCGGGATAATCGCGAGGGACAAAGCCTGGATGATTTCTGCCGGAATGCCATGCAGCAAGGCTTGATTTATCATGAAGAGCAAAGCCGCGGTTATCTTCCATCCGGACTGGTTGAAGAGATCCGCGCATTGGGCCAGCCTCCGATCAAATGGGATGTTGAGCTAGCCCGCTGGTTCGATCAATATTTTACTCCGCTTGAGAAGAAACGGACTTATTCCCGCGTCTCCAGACGCCAGTCTTCTACCCCGGATATTCCAAGGCCGCAATGGGTGGACTCTGGAAGCGCCGAGGACGGGCGGACGTTTGGCGTTATTCTTGATACTTCGGGTTCCATGGACAAGAAGCTGCTCGCCAAATGTCTGGGTGCCATTGCCAGTTATGCCGCAGCCCGCGACGTGCCGTTGGCGCGCATTATTTTTTGCGATGCCGCACCGTATGATGCCGGCTATATGTCCCCCGATCTCATCAGCGATCGAGTCCAAGTGAAAGGACGCGGCGGCACCATTCTGCAGCCGGCCATTGATCTGCTGGAGCATGCGGAGGACTTCCCGAAGAATGGTCCAATACTCATCATTACCGATGGCGAGTGCGACCGGCTTCGCATCAAACGGGATCATGCTTATCTTCTGCCCAAAGGCAAACATTTGCCGTTTTATCCGAAAGGCCCCGTCTTTCGGATTGATTAATAAAAAAAGGTTAAACCGCCGGCGGTTTAACCTTTTTTCAAATGGCTGATCGCTGTATCTGCGAACAAATAGGAAGTAGCAATTCCTAAGGGACTTGCGAAAAACCATCCATCTAAATTTGCTTCCGTTAATGGCGTAAATCCATACTTCAGCAAATATTTAGTGAGACTAATAAAAACAAAAATCCCCATGCATCTAATTAAGCTTTTACGAATCACTTGCCAGCTGTATTTTCTTAGTTGAACAAAACGTACAACAACGAAATAAAGTCCGGAAATAAGGAGGACATAGATGTATATAATGACGAAATCAACTTCAAAAGCATATTTTAAGTCGTTCAATAAAAAGAAAAAGACCTATAGGATAATCCATATAATATGAATGCCGCATAGAATTGCGGTCATTCGTGAAAGCTTGCTCTTCCTCATGTTGTACCCCGTTCATAGATGTATAACTTTCATATTAGAAGCTCCCGCTGCTCTGGGCAACAGCAATCCATTTCCACTTTTTTACTGAATCTTGCAGCCCCATAAAAGCAATTTCTAGAGCTGGCTCAGCGAGCACTTGAACATAATGTCCGGAATCATAAGTGACTCCAAGCTGTACGGTGCCATTTTGCGACGAACCGTTTATAGATACGCTCACAATATCTATTTTCCGAACACCGTGGTTCACGAGACCAACAACATATTCCGGTGGACTACCATCAGAAGGCTGAAAAGCGGATAACCCATCGCTGAATAATGGATCGGTCTGCTGATACCAGATTCCCGCCGCTGTCGCGGCCCCGATAACAATAATAAGGCAAGTGTACACAATCACTGCCATTAATCGTTTAGCCGGTTACAAATTAACCCTCCTAACCTTCAGGTGCTGGCTTTGCGATGAACCCGGTCTTCACTCCCCTGACAAAACCAGCTTGCTCGTAAAAGGTCAACGTTCCGTCTTCCTTCGATCCCGTTAGCAGCATAACTTTATAACAATGATGCTCCCAAGCAATCTCGAGTGCTTTCTGCAACACCTCAGTCCCGTGGCCTTGCCTGCGAAAATCAGGGTGAGTAACTACATTTTCGATCAGACCGTATGGCCTGGCTCCCCTCGTTAAGTTCGGAATCAGAATCAGGACGCAAGCGGCCGCGATCCGCCCATTAACATCCGCAACCAGATAATACATGTTCGAATCCTGCTGAATTTGTTGCCATATATCCTGTACATCCCCAGCCTGCAGTCGAGGGTCATCCGCATTTAAATAATGATAGAGGTCGAGCAGCTCTTGCAGCTCTTCTTGCCGGATCGTTCTCACATGGCTCATTATTAACAACTCCCGTGTTCATACTCGTAACCCCATTTTATAGGAAAAGGTTGTGAACACAAGACTTATACGGGCTGCTTGCCAGTGATATAATATTGGAAAGATGCGGTAAAAAAGGAGAGTGTAATTATGAGTACAGCAGATCTGCCTATTCTGTATTTCGCGGATCAGCCCGAATTCGAAAAGTGGCTTGCCGATCATTACGATCAATCGGCTGGCATATGGCTGCAGATTTCCAAAAAGGATGCTTCCCGCCCCTCCGTTACCTATCACGAGGCATTGGATGTTGCCTTATGCTATGGCTGGATCGACAGCCACAAAAAGAAACATGACGACGAAAGCTGGATCCAGCGGTTTTCGCCTAGAGGGCCCAAGAGCATCTGGTCCCAGATTAATAAAGATAAAACCGAAGCTTTAATCGCTGCCGGCCGAATGCAGACATGCGGCCTTAAAGCTATTGAAATTGCGAAGCAAAACGGCCAATGGGACAAGGCTTACGAGTCACAGTCCAACGCCACCGTTCCTGAAGATTTTGCTATGGAGCTAGCGCGAAATGAGAAAGCACGGCTGTTTTTCGAAACGTTGAACAAGCAGAACCGGTATGCCATTTTGTTCCGCATTCAGAATGTTAAAAAGCAGGAAACCCGAGTGAAAAAAATCCGGCAGTTTATGGATATGCTCGAAAAGGGCGAAAAAATATACCCCTAACAACTTAACTGCATGAAAGGCAGGGAACTTGTAAATGCCATTAACGATACAGCACATTATTGAC
Source organism: Paenibacillus glycanilyticus (assembly GCF_030161375.1). Taxonomy (GTDB): domain Bacteria; phylum Bacillota; class Bacilli; order Paenibacillales; family Paenibacillaceae; genus Pristimantibacillus; species Pristimantibacillus glycanilyticus_B. Next base: position 138,158 of record NZ_BSSQ01000013.1, on the reverse strand, counting down.
GAATTATGCGGGACGGTTCCGCCAATTGCGAACACCGTGGATATACTGATGGCCGGTCAGCCGGATGTTGAAGTACGGGGGATTGCCGTCTCTTTCATGCCGACGTACGAAGTGGTTGAGCAGGCTATTGCATCGGGAGCCAATCTCCTCATTACGCATGAGCCGCTTTCTTACAGCCATCGTCATGAACCCGCTTTAGTCGAGGACGATCCAGTTTTTCGTAAAAAACAGCAGTTGATCGAAGACAGCGGCATCGCGATTTTCCGTTACCATGATTATTGTCATCGCAAACAACCGGACATCATTATGACGGGTCTGCTTGCAGCGCTGAATTGGGAATCCAACTTAGCGGAAATGCTGCCGATTGCCGCAATCGTTGAACTTCCGTCCATGAACGTAACTGAAATTGCTGCCTATGTGAAGCAACAGCTTGGTATGCCTTTTCTTCGCCTGACCGGCAATCCCGCTGCTCTATGCAAACGTGTCGGCATTCTGGTCGGCTACCGGGGAGGCGCTTCAACAGCGATTCCGTTTATGCGGGAACACGCTCTTGATCTACTGGTCGTTGGCGAAGGCCCCGAGTGGGAAACGCCGGAGTACATCCGGGATGCAGCTTTCCAAGGCCAAGCAAAAGCACTGCTCACCCTCGGCCACGCGGAAAGCGAAGAGCCCGGCATGCGTGCCTTAAGCGAAGAACTAAAGCAGCTGCACTCAGAGCTGCCCGTTGAATTTATCCCGATTCAACCTATTTTCCAGATTTTGTGACCAGCAGAGATACACATCGTTAAGCCCTATATTTTCGCGCGGTTCCAGCCAATCAACAACGCAAAAAAGGCTGCCCGATGGCAGCCTCTCCTAAACCGATTTATTTCACAAGCAGAACCGGGCAATGGGCATGTTGAGCTACCCCATGGCTGACGCTTCCGATCAGAATTTCAGATACAAGTCCAATTCCGCGGCTGCCCATGACGATCAGATCACAATTCCGCTCTTTGGCCGTCCGGCAAATCAGCGTGGAAGGATCGCCGTCCGCTCTGAGCAGATTATAAGCGACGCCGGAATCTCTCAGTTTGTGCACTGCGGCGGAGAGCACCTCGTTCTCTTCTTCCTCCAGCATTTCACCTACATCAACATACACAAAGGCCTCGTTCATCGGCACACGTCCAGTTACATGGAGAACGGACAACGAGATCGGTTGATTAATGGCTTTTGCCAAGCCAATCGCATGATCTATCGCTTTACTCGCCTGCTGAGAACCGTCCACGGGAATCAAAATGTGATTATACATAAAGAAGCCTCCTTCAAATGTAATACCTAACTTTGTCATACCCACTTTGCGATGGATTCAAACCTTGTGTATCTATATTTAGCTTACTCCTCCCAATCATTAACGTCAACGTAAACGTTAGCAAACTTATTTTTCTTTACAACTAAACCTATAAACGTTATTCTATTCATGGTATTGTTTCCATATTTTAGGTTGTAATAAATTCAACTAGCCTAGCCCATACAATTAACTCATAACAAAAAACCGGGACCAGACGCTATGCGCCCAATCCCGGCTTCCTTCTTGCTTATTGACCGGATTCCATTTTTGTTTTAAAGGCATCCATTTGTTTTTGAAGCTCAGCGAGTACTTTGTCGTAGCCAGCTGTTTTCAGCTTGCTGCGGAACTCATCAACCGCTTTGACAGGGTCGCCTGCTTTACCGTAAGCGATAGCCGGGCCCATCTCGCCAGTTACTTGCGTAATCGCCGTCAACTCGGCTTCAACCGGTGTTTTATCGAATACGAATTGACCGTATGGATATGGTTTTTTGATTTTGTCGTATTCCGCATACAGCGTGGATTCGAGTTGATCCCATACCGTTACGCTTGGAATTTCCAATTTGTCATTGCGGCCGCCCCAGAAGTCAGCGTAGAAGTCGTCTTTAGTTGCGTCGTAGCCAGCTGGTTGTTGGCGTTTGCCATCAACGATTTCATATTGCGTGCCTTCGATACCGTAGTTGATCAAATCGTACACTTGCTTGTCGTTACGGATCAGATCATAAGCCATCAGAGCACGCTCAGGGTTTTTGCTGTGTGCGCCAACGGATGTGCCGCCGTGAGTGATCGACAGTTCAAGCAAGTTGTTGCCGCCTTGACGGGCAAACGGGAACATTTGAAGATCGGAACCCGGTTGGTCTTTATCCATTTGAACGCGAAGCGTACCAAACGTTTGCGTATGATGCTGGTCCATGCCAGTCAGGCCGGCACGCAAGGAAGCACGGGTATCGTTTTTGTTGTTCAATACGTCTTCGCGCCAGAAGCCTTTGTCTGCCCATTCTTTCATCATAGTTGCGTATTTCACCATCGTATCTTCGAACACAGGGCTGTTAACCGTGTATTTCTCATCGAACGATTTCGAAGTGAATACAGGCAGGTAACCTGTCGAGATCGGAAGCTCAAGGTTATCCGTGTAAGAAGTATCAAAGCCGCCGAAAGTACTTACGCCAGATACAGCGTCCCAAGGAATAACGTCAGGCTTGTTGTCTTTGACGTATTGCAGGTATTTGCCAATGCCGTCCCAGTCTTTGATTGGCTCCGTAATGCCTGCTTCTTTGGCCCAGTCGCCGCGATAGAAGAAGCCGTGGTTAACCCATTGCGTATAATCATTTTCAGGGATAAGGACGATTTTACCGTTGTATTTGCTTTGTGCCCAATCCTCTTCAGGGATGGAGTTAAAGGTTTGCGGTGCATATTTAGGAAGCAGATCGTCGATGTTCATGAAGGCGCCGCGTTGCGCATTGCCCCAAGTATCAAGCCAGTCCGTGCCGATTGTAATCAGGTCGATTGGTTCGCCGGATGCAAGCGCAAGGTTGTATTTGGTTTGCCAGTCCGTCCATTCGATCCATTGCCAGTCCAACTCGGCATTGATTTTTTCTTTCATGATTTTGTTGACTTCTGCCATAACCTTCTCGAACTGCCCGTTAGTAGGTTTGTTGCCCAATACGAGGTAAGTAATCTTCACGAACTTGGAAGTATCGATTGCCGAATCGCCGCCAGTGTTCGCCGATGCTTCAGTGCCTGCATTGCTTGGTTTAGCGGTGTCTGCTGGTTTGTTGTCTTTGTTGTTATTACCGGAGCAGGCTGCCAAGCTGGAAGCCATCAAAATAGACAGCAAGATTGCGGAACTTTTCTTAAACATGCACGTCTCCCCTTTGTTTACGATATTGGGCTATGCCCGTTATGTGAAGAGGCCTATGCGGCCTTCGGCACATCAACCTTTAACTGCGCCTACCGTAATACCTTTAATGAAGTAACGTTGTACAAACGGATAGAACATGATAACAGGTCCGGTTGCCACAACGGCGGTTGCCATTTTCATGGACTCCAGCGGCACATCCCGAAGCGAGACGTTGGAAGCTGCGGCGGAGTTACGGACAAAGTCAGCGCTTGTAACAACGTTATAGAGGAACAGCTGAAGCGGACGGTATTCCATATTTGTTGATAGGAACAGCATGGAGTTATACCATTCATTCCAGTAACCCAGCGCGATAAACAATCCAATGGTTGCAAGTGCCGGCGTTGTCATCGGTAGAATCAGCCGGATGAAAATCGTAAAGTCCCCTGCTCCGTCGATTTTGGCCGATTCGGTAATGGCGTGCGGGATCGACCTTACGAAGCTCTTCATCATAATGATTAGAAACGGACTAAGAAGTCCTGGCAGCAACACGGCCAAATAATTGTCCTTCAGGCTCAAATATTGCGTCACGAGCAAGTAGAACGGAACAAGACCGCCAGAGAACAAAGTCGTGAAGTAAATGAAGAACGAGATTCCGTTCCGGTAACCAAAGTCCGGACGCTGCAGCGCGTAACCGGTCATTGCGACTAGGAATAGTCCAATCGCCGTGCCTACTACCGTAAGAGCGATGGTTACGATATAAGAACCTACGATGATATCGGGATTCTCAAATACGATTTTGTAAGCAAAGGTACTGAATTCCTTCGGCCAGAAGTTAAAGCCGAATTTCTTGATAGCCGACTCTGTTGTAAACGATGTACCCAAGATGAGCAGGAAAGGCAGCAAACAGCAAAGCGCAAAGATTGAAATCACTACATACCCAAACGTTCTGACAATGACCTCGCTCGCATCTGTCCGAATGCTTCTGGATTCTGCAATATTTTCTTCCATGACAGCACCCCCTAGAATAACGAGTTTTCCGGCGACGCCTTCTTAACAAGCCAGTTGGCTGTTATAACGATTACGAAGCCGAACAATGATTGATACAAGCTAACCGCACTACCGATCGAGAAGTTGAAGTTCGTCATAAGAGCACGGAATACATAAGTTTCGATAATATCCGTCGACGAGTACAAGGCCGTATTGTTTGCTCCGACCAAGTTGTAGAACAAACCGAAGTTGCCTTTCATAATGCCGCCAAGCGAGAACAGCAACAAAATAATGAATGTTGGCTTAAGCCAAGGAATAACGATGTAGATAATCCGTTGGAAAGCGTTTGCACCATCAATTTCGGAAGCCTCGATGATCTCGTTATCAAGACCCATAATAGCTGCGAAGTAGACGATAGAGCCGTATCCCGTCGACTGCCATAGGAACGTGATTACGATAATGAACGGCCATACGTGAGGATTCGAGTAGACCTTAACCGGATCCATGCCGATCGATGTAAGCAAATGGTTTAACAGACCGTAATCATAGCTGAGAATGTTGTAAGCAATTAGACCAATCAGTACGGCCGAGATAAAGTGCGGAAGGAATAATAAGGTTTGAGCTACTTTCTTAAACCATTTGCGCCGAAGCTCGTTAAGCAGGATAGCTACGAATATTTGCAGCACATTCCCCAGCAAAATAAAGGCCAGGTTATAAACGACCGTATTAAAGGTCAGCCGCCACAAATCTCCGTTTATTACGAGGAACCGGAAGTTATCAAAGGCGACAAACGGGCTTTTGAATATTCCGTCGGCGTAGTTGTACTGGATAAATGCCAGATACAAGCCAGGCATCGGCAGATAAGCAAATACGATGAAGAACGCAATTGCCGGCAAACACATCAGAAGTAGCGTTTTGTTATTCCAGAAACGTCTTAATCGCCCGTCTCTTGCCGTTCGCGTCTTGCTCTGAACAGCTGTCTGTAACACCTTTTCCATATATGAAACCTCCTTACCGCATGAAGACGAATCTTCCGCCTTACATGCAGTGATGATTCTTACTACCTTAAATCGGTTGAAGGGTGATAGCATCAAGCTTGCACGGACCGGCTTGATCAACGGCCTCCAGAAGAATGGCAAGCCCGCCTTCGCTGTTCTTAAACCAAACGCCAGGCAAATAAACAGATTGATCGTTTCCGCCGGTAAGGACCGGCCGTCCTTCTTCACAAGGCGTCCAGATCCGCCCAACGATACGGCCTTCCAGCATTACCGTCAGCTTAAGACCTGTTCCCGAGACCCATGCGCGCCAACCCTTGCCGTTGTTTGAAGGAGGAACGCTGCCATATAGCCATGCCATCTCGCCCGGCTTCAGTTGTACCGGCAATTCCGCATCCAGCGACTGGGCTTGTTCTGCTTCGGCATGTGCACCCAGCCCCGGCTCTTCAGCCCCGCTGATCACCCAATCCACTGCTTTCACGCCTTCGTACATAACCGCTCTTCTTCCGGCCGGAAGTCCAATGACTCTCTCCAGGAAGATCGCAAGTTCGGCTGGCTGTCCGGCAACAAGATGCGCCGATAAATCCAGATAAGGATCAAACGGTTGAACATCTCCTGCCCAATTCCCGTCTACGAAAACCTTCGCCATCGATTGCATACCGTCAAAATGAAGGATCCAGCTGTTAGTCCCTTCTCCCGGCGTTATGCTTTTCCGGTAGTATTCAAACGCGGGATGATCTGGTGATAACCAGCCGCCTAGGTTCACAACCGGCCATAACTTTCGGTCCTCTTCTGCTAACAACTCTTGACGAATGTTCCGATCCGCTGCCCGGTATACACTCCAATTGCGGCTTAATTCTTGTTGTCTTGTTACAACCGTCATTCCCGTAAGCCCTTTCAAGGAATGAAGCTTTAAGCCTGGCAACCTAGCGTCATCGAAGTTGGAATGTCCCCAGATTTCCGTGCGGGCCACTAGCTTCCCTAGCTGAGCATTACTCTCTAAAGGAAGGTAACTGCTGCTGCCGCCCGGAACGGTCGTTCCCATATAACGGCCATCCGCGTAGAGAGAGATGACATCGCTGCCATTATGAATCAACACGCCTTGCGCAACGCTTTCTCCTTGCGAAGGAACTGCAGCTTCATACCAGGCATAACCGCGATAAATTTCGCATTGCTCCAGATAAGAGGCTTGTTCTCTTGCCTGCCGGGCACTTGGCAAGGTCAGCGGTTCTGCACCGTTCAAGAAGCTCTGCTTCCAAACGGCCGCTTCATGCCGTTCTTCCTCTGCCGAATCTGCCTCGATTGTACGGAAACTTGCGATACCTTCTTCATCCATTTCATCCATATAAAGCGCTTTAGTCTTATCATGGATTACAATCGTAATTTGAGCGCCCTGATCGTTTACTACTCGGCAAATGGCATCCGCCGTACCGTCAAAGCTAATCGTCAACTGTCCATCCCGAATGTCCGACTGGCAATTCTCCGATTCCACCGCGGTTATTCCTGAACCGCTTAGCTGAATTTGACCGGCGCTTTCCGTATGGAAAGCCAGAACCAGCTTGCCATCAGCTTGCTTGACGTAGTAAAGTTCCGCCGTAGAATGCTCCAGCGTACCCTCCACTCCCCAGCCTGCGAGCGGAACCTGATGGGGAATCGCCACTGAACGTCCACCCCTCAATAGGAAGGAGTCCGATCCGGCAATCGCCAGTTCCTTATCTTCATCGTCGAGGTTCGTCAGGAACAGCAACTGCCCGCCGTTCTTCAGGTCAAGAACGTATGGTCCAGCGACGTTGTTCCAATGACCGGTGCGAACTAGCTTCTCATCCGCCATTCCCGTTGCTTTGGATTCCGCCAACCGGTTGCCGTAAGACTCGATTAACCTGCCGAGCAATCGGCCTTCATAAGCTTCTTCCCGGATATGGCCTTCCGGCGAGATCATTCCGCCAAAATCATAATCCGAAGTCATAAAGGCAAGCGGTTTCCCCCAGTTGTTCGTTGCGTTCGTGAAACCGAAGTCCGTACCCGAAACTTGCAGATAAGGACCAAGCAGCTTGGCGCCGCAGCCTAACAATCGGCGAAGCAGGTAATGCGCGCGGTTCGTCTCGGTCACGAGCAGCGGATAACCAAGCTCCTCCATCAATCCGCCGTAGTGGAGCACTTTCTGCTCAAATTCAGGATCTCGGTCATCCGGATAAAAGTTGCAAGTAGGAGCAACATTCTCCGCGATGCCCGCAGCCTGCAATAGTCCGCCTTGACCCGCACATGCGAAGAGCGGAACCGTGATGCCGTGGCTTAGCGTCAAGTCGCGCAAGGCACCAATGTAACCTTTGGGATCCTTGCAATCGTAGAAGTCCAGCTCATTATCCAGCTGAACCGCGATCACCGTTCCGTCCTCATCCGCTTGATAAGCTTTAAGGATAGGCATAATGCGGTCGAACCAGCTGGCTACCCGAGACAGAAATACCGGATCGTTTTGCCGTATCTCTATCCCTTGTGCTAGCAGATACGCCGGAAGCGCGCCGCCGTCCCACTCGGAGCAAATGTACGGCCCCGGTCTAGCAATGACCCACAGTCCAACCTCTCGTGCTGCGGAGAGAAAGGCTTCAACGTCACGCTCACCGGCGAAGTCCCATTCGCCTTCTCTCAGCTCGTGGTAGTTCCAAGGGAAATAGACGTCGATGCTGTTATACCCGTAGGTTTTCAGCTGCTCCATTCGTTCCTTCCAGAGCAACCTTGGAATCCGGAAATAAAAGAGCGAGGCACTTAGGAGCAGCGTTGGCTCTCCGTGAATGCGCACGGCATTCGAATCAAACTGAACAACCGATCTCGCTTGCGTGTCTAGACTCATGAGACAACCCTCCGAATCTTGGCATATGTATCCCGTTTCATGAAACCCGTTTCATTTTTTGGTAAAAATAAAAACACACATTCGAATCCGAAACAACATTACTGTTAGTATTACGGTAGACTTACGTGCATTTTCAGGTGGTATTTATGATGATAGCCGGTTACATTGAAACGGGTTTCATTTTTGTTCGTACGGTGTTTTGCTTTGACACCTTGATTCTAAATCAGACATGAAAGCGTTGTCAAGAAAGTTTTTTGAAATATTTATCTGAATATTCCATTTGGCCCATTAGGCCTATAGTCCCCCGGTGGAGCCGTTGACTCCCGAATGACCAGCTCCGGTCTGATCTTCATTTTTTTGCTAACTTTGCTTTTGGTAATCATCTTATGCAGCTGATCCGCAGCATATTTCCCTATGTCATAACATTTGAGAGAGACCGTCGTCAGCTCCGGAATACTATTGGAAGCGTACGGCACATCGTCGAATCCGACAAGGGACAAGTCTTGCGGCACGCGAAGACCTGCTTTGTACGCAGCTTTAAGCGCACCAATCGCCACCAAATCGTTGGCGCAAAATAAAGCCGTTGGCCTTTCGGGCAAACTTAACAGATGGTTCATGAACATCTTGCCTTTCTCTACCGAAAAGCCCCCGTTTAGCATCCATTCCTTGCGGATCTTCAGCCCGTTCCGTTCCATCGTTTTCACAAACCCCTGCACCCGCTGAATCGTATTGCCCATACTCATATAGCCGCCGGCAAAACCAATATTGCGGTGCCCGAGGTTAATCAAATGTTGCGTAGCGAGCTCCGCCCCTTCCCGTTCATCCACGCAGACGGAATGGATATTTTGCCCGGGCAAATGCCCGTTAATGAGCAGCACGGGTACGCGTTTGCTGATCTCCACCACTTCGCTGACCATCTCCACGCTTGGCCGAGCCAGATTGATCCGGCCGCCGATCATGACGATGCCGTCTACCTGTTTCTCAATCAGCAAGCTGAGGTATTGCGATTCACGTTCATATTGTTCCTTGGAATCCCCGTTTGTCGATACGGTATCGCATAGAAAGAACGTATACCCCTTGTTCCTAGCCTCCTGCTCAAACCCGGCAAGAACCGACGGGAAGAAAGGATTCGTAATATCCGGCAAAATAATGCCGATCATCCCGGTCTCCTTCTTGGACAAGCTTCGAGCTAATGCATTAGGCTGAAACTGGTACTTGTTAATCAGTTCTACGATGCGATCTCTTGTTGACTTTTTTACGGGGGCCGTGTTGTTTAACACGCGCGATACCGTTGCAACCGATACATTCGCTTCTTTTGCAATATCATACACTGTAACCGGTTTCAAAAGTTCCCACTCCCCAATCCATTAGCTGATCACCAGTAGAATAGCAGATTTTTTCAAAAATAAAAACTATCTCTTACAATTATTTGAATTTAGTATTAATGTCCTATATGTTTAACGTGATTGATCACGACTAACAACACGACAAAAAACCTATCCGGCATCCTGCTGAAATGTCGGATAGGCTCATCTATTTCCAAGTTATTATTCGTCAATCTTCTTCCACCAGCGGTCGAAAACGGTCACCGGCTGCTCCCGCTTATGGATCGTGCGGAGATACCAATTTTCGATCTTTTGGCGGCTGTCATCGCCGACTGGTTTGCCTTCGAGGTAGTCGTCAATATCGTCGTAGGTGACGCCCAAAGCGACTTCATCGGCGAGCTGCGGCTTATCCTCCTCCAGATCGGCGGTAGGTGTTTTCAAGTATAGATGCTCCGGACAACCAAGCTCCTTCAACATCATCCGGCCTTGTCTTTTATTCAATCTGTAGAGCGGAGTCAGGTCGGCCGCGCCGTCGCCGAATTTCGTATAAAAGCCCGTAATCGCTTCAGCCGCATGGTCCGTGCCGATGACAAGTCCATTCTCTTCCGCCGCAATTTCGAACTGCGCAATCATGCGCTCTCTGGCCTTCCGGTTGCCTTTTGTAAAGTCGCTCAATTTCTTGCCGGTGCGGGCTTCGAATTCGGCCGTTCCGGCATCAACCGCAGCTTTAATGTTAATCGTTACGGTGCTGGCCGCGCCGATAAAAGCAATCGCGTCTTGAGCATCTTGCTCGTCCTTCTGATCGCCGTAAGGGAGGCGAACGGGAATGAACCGGTAGTTCTTTTCTCCTGCTTCGTCGTTAAGTTCATCCACCGCCATTTGACAAAGCTTGCCGGCAAGCGTCGAATCCTGCCCCCCCGAAATACCAAGAACCAAGGCGGTTTTTCGTGCAAAAACCATATAATCCTTGACGAAATCAATCGATCTGCGGATCTCTTCCTGCGCGTCAATTTGCGCTTTTACGCCTAATCTCTCGATAATCTGCTGCTGTAGGGTCATCTCGCAACGCCTCCACTATTGTTCTTTATTAAGCCTGGTACAGGCCGTTTTTCTTAATATAGTCATAACACGCATCCGGCAATAAATACTTGGGCTCTCCGCCTCTGCTGAACTCATCCCGAATGTAGGTGGAGCTGATCTCCATCGCAAGTCCTTTGCTCATTAGTTGAAACCGTCCGTCGTCATGATTGCGGAGCAGCGGCGACCGGGCTATGGCTTCCGTCATATCAATTCCATTACGTGCCATTATGATGAACTTATTCTCTTCAATCAATTCCTTCTCATGCGACCATTTCCCATCCGAAATATCGACCAGAAGATCGGCTCCCATAATGAAATACAGCTCATCCTCCGCGTATTTCTCGCGGAAATGCCGCATCGTATGGAACGTATACTGCATGCCGGCAAGTACGTTCAGCTCGTACGGATCCATGACAAATTTCGGGTTATCCGAGATGGCGAGGTTAATCATGTTGACGCGGTGCTCGTCGCCCGTATTCGTCTTCTTGTCATGCCTCATGCTTGAGGACGGAAGAAATATAACGAGATCCAAGCTTTTGCGATGCGCTACCGTTGACGCCGTCCATAAATGGACATTCGTAATCGGGTCAAACGAAGACCCGTAAATACCGATTTTCCGCGTGGCTGCCGTCATGTCTCCTTCTTCACCCCTTCCGCTTTCTCTTTCATGGCTTGAATCAGCTTCATCTTGTTATCCCAGCACCGCTGGCTCAAATCAACCGGGTAAGCTTCCGGATTCTGATTCCGCTTGTATTCGTCCCATAACAGCTCCAAATTCGTCTTGGCATACGCCTGGATTTCATACAATTCCGGCGTTTCGTACAGCAGCTTCCCCTCGGCAAAAATAGGAGTATGAAGCTCCCTAGCCTCATAATTCGTTACGAATTTGCTAATGTACGTGTATACCGGATGGAACATCTTAAGACGGCCTTCCTCCTGCGGCTTCTCTTCTTCCAATGCGATATAATCGCCTTCCGAGCGGTGGTTCACCAGATTAATGATCCGATACAGCTTCTTCATGCCCGGTGTTGTCACTTTCTCGGGATTGCCCGAAATTTTGATCGTATCGACCATATTTCCAGCATCATCTTCTATCGCCACAATTTTATAGACTGCGCCTAAAGCCGGCTGATCATACGCGGTAATGAGCTTCGTGCCAATTCCCCATGCGTCAATGACGGCTCCTTGCGCCTGCAGATTCATAATCGTATATTCGTCCAGATCGTTCGAAGCATAAATCTTCGTCTCGTTAAATCCGGCTTTATTGAGGAGCTTGCGGACTTCCTTCGACAAATACGCCAGATCGCCCGAATCCAGCCGCACGCCTTCGAACAAATGCTTGATGCCAAGTTCCTTCACAACCCGTATGGCGTGATGAATGCCCGATTTGAGCGTATCGTACGTATCGATCAGGAAGACGCATTTCCGGTTCATCTCCTTCTGGCGTCTGGCGTAACGCAGGAATGCTTCGTATTCATCCCGCATCGCCTGCACCATCGCATGGGCATGGGTCCCCGACACCTTCGCGCCAAACCGCTTGCCCGAGCGTACATTCGAAGTCGCGTCGCATCCTCCGATAATAGCCGCCCGCGAACCCCATAAGGCCGCATCGAATTCATGGGCACGGCGGGTGCCGAACTCCAGGAGCGGCGCGTTCCCAACGACATTGCGAATTCTCGAAGCCTTGGTTGCGATCAACGTCTGATAATTCACGATGTTAAGCAGCGCCGTTTCAATAAACTGGGCTTCCGCCAATGTCCCTTCTACGCGGAGGATAGCCTCGTTGCCGAATACTAGCTCCCCTTCGCGCATCGCGGTTATTGTCCCCGTGAATCGGAGTTCCTTAAGAAAGGCCAGATAGTCCTCTTCGTAGCCTAACTCTTCCTGTAGATAGGCCAGATCCGAAGCCGTGAAGCCAAACTCCCGCACGTATTCAATAATCCGCTGGAGACCGGCAAAGATCGCATATCCGCCCCCAAAAGGCAGCTTCCGGAAAAAGAGTTCAAATACCGCGCGACGCCCGCTTATCCCTTCCGCCCAATAAGTCTCCACCATATTGACCTGATACAGATCGGTATGCAAAGCTAATCCGTCGTCCGCGTAGTTATTTCTCGTCTGTTCCATTCCCCGATACCTCCAATAATCTAGAGCATTAATCCTTCCGCTTCCGCAAGCTGAATGCCATACCGTTTGACTAACTCCCTTACCGCATCCTCGGTCACAGTCTCCGAACCGGGGATCGGACTCGAGCAATCCGTTAACAGATGAATACTTTCCGTAAAAGTCCGGTTATTCGCATGATGTTCCAAAATATGCTTCAGCGTATCCAATACGCAATGCGATAACGCCTGCCCGGCGATATATACTTTGCCGTAGTCCAGCATGCCGTCGAGAAATACCCGATTCTCTTCGCTCGCCACGCCATCTTCCCCGTAAAACGCGCCGTACATCTCGCTTAATGGATCTTGGCCTTTCTCCAAAATAACCGGCGTGCTTCGTCTAGCTACCGAATGGAAATAGACAAGATTCATGAACTGGCTCTCGAACTGTACGCCCTTTGTTCCTGCCAGGCAGTGATAGGGCCATATTCGGAGTTCCCGTTTGCCGCCCCGCTGCAGCTCTTGAAGATAGGCCAGGCTTTTGGCCGGCGAGTAAACCGGCGTCCATTCCCCATTCATGACCGCCTCCACCGTAATGACCGTCTCAATAGGTACGGGATGATTGCCGAAGCGGTCTACCCACCAGCATGGATGGAAAATTTGCAGCGGCGTATGCACATCCTGCGTCAACGCGATTTGTGTGATTTTGTGCAAATTTCGATACATAAATTTTCCAAGCCGAATGTTATCCTGCACGGACCCGGGAACGCCAAGCTCTCCGCCTTCCATGAAGCTGTTCTGCTGATCCACCACTAGAAGCAGAATCCGCTCCTCATCCTCGCTTGCGGGAACGAGATGCTCTTTGCCCGCTTCAGCGAGCACTTTGTTCATCCAATGCTGCTAGTACCGCCAATTTCGCCTTCTTGGAACAGATGATCAAACCGAGTAACGAGATTATCGTTCGTTGTTGCCATGGACAACCCTCTCCTTTAATTCTTATTTCATGTTTTATGAAATATTATTCTTAAAAAGAACAGGTATTGTGACAATACCTTTAGAAGTAGATGGACTCCAGCGGTTCTCCCTCTTTGAAACGGTACAAATTAGATGGACGTTTGGAGTTTCTTGATGTTGTTTTTGTCTCGCCGCCATTCTTCGCGAGTTCGATGAACGGAAGCCGCTCGGCACGGTTGCGGAATGTCGAATATTTCGCTACCTTCGGACTGTCCGTCACGGTTAACAGCACGCTTTGCAACTCGCTTAACGTAAATTCCCCCGGCAAGAAGTTGCGGGCTACCGTCGATAACAGCATATCTTTGCGAATCATGTCATACGCATCGGCAATGACTTCGCGGTGGTCAAAGGCAAGGCTCAGCTTCTTGATCTCGTCAATCGTGAACAAGGCCACTTCCTCGGCATCATCCGCCGCCTTGCGCTTCTCGAGGTAATCCTCCGGCACGATGGCGTAATGGGCGTTGGAGATAATCCACCCTCTCTTATCGCGGCCGGGTTTGTCGTATACGCCATAATGCTGAATATGAATCCCTTCTACGCCCGTCTCTTCGGACAACTCGCGTTTCGCTGCTTCATAAGCAATCTCATCGGGATTAATAAACCCGCCGGGCAAAGCCCATTTGCCGCCTTCAATATTCGGATTTCCTTCTTGATCAAGCGTCGCCCGCCGGATCAACAGCAGCTTAAGCGTCCGCTTCGGCGGTTTATTTGGAGCAATCGGCTCGCTAATAATCGTAAATACGGCAATATCGCTTGTATATCCATCCGGGGTCCGGTATTTGTTCGGATCATAATGGGCGAGAACTTCTTCTTCGGAGTTGTAGCGGGCCATTCCAGTCACCTCAATAATATTTCATATTTCATGTTTTATTATTTATAGTGCCATCTTAACATGGCTCAACGCCGGCCACAAGCTTTTTTTGCCAAATTCTTCGCCTAATTTTGTTGCTGTTGTTGCGGTTGTTGTTGCGATTGCGGTTGCTTCGCCTGCCGTTTCGGCTTGATCGCAAACAGCAAAAGCCAGATCAGAAGCGGCAGGACAAGGAAAAACGTCATGTCGAACCAAGGGTAATAAGCCTCCAAAATCCTATTGTAAGTCACAATATTAGGCGTACCTACAACCGTGCAAACAAGCAAGATCATGCCAAGCGGAATCGTCAGCATCTTGCTCTCCTGAAGCCTGAACACCTGTGCAAGGCCGGTAGTAAGGGTGAAGAAATGCAATATCGTTTTAAAAAAGACCGTAATAATCCACAAGAAAGCCATTACGGCTTCGATCCGTTCCAGGAAATGTCCGATCTCAATTTTCTGGGCGAGCACAAAGGTCGGATAATATTTCGTCTCCATCAGACTAGGTCCCAGAACGACGATGCTTAGAAAAACGATAATGAACAAGACAGCACCGCCAATGGCAAACCCCGCCAGGATCGCGCCCGTTAGCTTGCGTTCTCCTTTCACATACGGTACAAGCATAAGCAATACAACCATTTCAACAAAACCGGTACAAAAGGCAGGCATAACCCCGTTAACAATCGGGTGCATACCTTTCGGCATAACCGGCTGCAGATTGGACCACTCCACTTGAGGCAAGAGGAACAATACTAGGAGCAGGAATAGGCCCATAAATACGGGAAACATCAGTTCTCCCATTCTTGCATAAGATTCAATTCCATAGCGGTAAGCGATAATGATCACGGCTAGGAAAAATAAGATAATCGCATTAACCGGCGTCTCCGGCATTACTTGCGTTGTCATGAACTGGCTTAGTTCGCTAAGCAGCGTCAGGCTACACATAAACGAGGCAAATAGAAACAGCAGAAAAACAAAACCGCCAAACCATATGCCCAATCTCTGCCGAATAGCCTCATATAGACTTGTCCTGTGAAGCTTATTGGCAATCGCGCTATAAATCCACCCCAATACTAACCCGCACATTAAGGCGAGCAACATGGACAACCAGGCATCTTGTTTCGAGGAGGCAGCCGTAATCGTCGGCATGATCAGAATCGAATCGCCAATCGTTCCTATGATAATTAAAATCATAAATTGTCTGACCGATATTTTACCGTTCATTAACGATGCCATCACTTGCCTCCCCTTTCGTAAGATAGTCTATTTCCCTATCCAGCCGTACATCCATTTGAGCAACATGAAGGGATTCGGGAGATTTATTTGCAGCATTAAAGCGCTATACAAGACGCTCCCGATAAGCAGCAGCGCAAGAAACATAACGAGTTCCTTGATGCGATGACGGTGGATAAGCCCGGGCGCTTCCAGCCAGATTGCGCCTGCAGCTAATGCAACAACTGCAAATATACCAGCCATGCTCCTTATCTCCTTCCGTTATCTGATCGTGCTGTTCTCGATCGTGCCGGTGCGGCGAATAAACACTTCAAGCTTGTATTCCACCTTGACTTGAGGAAAATATTCCTCATTCCAATCGTCTTTCACTTGTTCCCAATAAGCAGGATGCTCTTTCCCAAGCTGGCTGCCGAAGCCAAGAATATCCACCTTCAGCTCTTTCGCTTTTGCTACCGTAGCTTCAATGTTTTTTAGGATATTTTTTTTGGTTTCTTCCTGCAGGCGCTGGATCGTCTGAGGATCGGACAGATCTACGTCCGTACACGTCCTCTCGACCACGTTGCCCTCCGTTCGAATGGAGACTTCCACTTCCGGCTTTCCGTTTGTTACTTTTGTTTTTAATTTCGCGTCCGAGGAAGTAACCTCGACCCCTAGATATCGCTGCTCTCCGCATGGAATAACGATCGAAGTACTATCCAAATTATTCGTAATATCGGTATAGCCTTTACTCTCCTTTTCATTCAGCCAGCCAATCAGCTTGTCATCCTTGAATGCGGCGATACCCGAGTAACGAAACCTGGTTGCAGGCATAAACGTCTCCACGTTTTGCTTCGTTTCCCCAATAGCCCGATTTCCAAGTACGTGTATTCCCGTCAGAGCAAGCTCCGTCCCTTGCGTGGACAACTTGTTAATGGCTTCATCCAGCGTAACGGCAATAGTGGGGGCCCAATTTTTCTCGGAAGTCTGGAGCGACTGCTGCATGCTATAGCTCGGGAGCTTCTCTACTGGCGTATAGAGCTTCAGCACTTCCTCCGCCAAGGCGCCTTTGGCCACGATAATATTGAAATCCATCCGCATTTCATTATCGCGGGCTGCGCTGTCGATTGACTCCTTAATCCCTCTTCGGGCCGCTTCTTCCCCAATGACGTAAATCTGCAAATGCCCTAAATATATTTTGCGCGGCGCTTCAGCCGTTACGGATCTGGCTGCCTCAAACAACGTTCTGCCTTTCCCTTGAAAAGTCGTACTAGGAGGGCGATCCCCTCTTTTTTGCTGGTTGGAAATTTCACTCGGATTAACAACCTGGTACGTAACGACATAGTGATCATCCACCCAATCCACGCCAACGCCAAGCACAATAAGCAGTTCGTTCAACTCCCGTCTGCTCCAGCAGCCGGTTAGCAAAAGAAGACATAACATCGTCACGGTAATTTTGTAGAGCATCTCAATTATGCCTCCCTAACGCTTGCGAATTCTGCTCTCGCCCGCCCCCATCGAGGTATCCGGCCTTTTATACGACAGCCATCTTGGCAGACGGAACAAGGCATCCTCCATGTCTTGTTTCTTGAAAGGCGACAAGGGAGACATATACGGTTCCCCGAAGGAACGCAAGGCGCATAGATGAAGCATAAGAATAAAAAAGCCCATAATGATGCCAAACAGGCCAAAGCTGCCCGCCGCGACCATAAAAGCAAATCTTAAAATACGAACCGGTATAGACATGCTGTATGCCGGCAAAGTGAAGGTTGAAATCGCAGTGATTGAGACGACAATAACCATCGCCGCGGATACGATTCCCGCTTCTACCGCCGCTTGGCCGATAACTAGCGTACCCACAACCGATACGGCCTGACCGATCGCACGCGGCATTCGCAGCCCCGCCTCCCGCAAGATTTCGAACGTAATCTCCATAATGAGCGCTTCGAAAAAAGCCGGGAACGGCACGCCTTCCCGCTGGGCGGCCAGCGAGATGAGAAGCGACGCCGGCAGCATATCGCGGTGAAAGGTGGTTATGGCGATATATAGAGACGGGAACAGAAGCGAGATAAAGACGGTTCCGAACCGCAATATCCTTAATAAGCTCGCATAAAAGGAACGCTGGTAATAATCCTCCGTCGATTGAAAGAAGGTAACCAGCTGCGTTGGCACAATCAGGACGTTAGGCGTTCCCTCTACCAGAATGGCTACCTTTCCTTCGAGCAGCTGTCCTGCCGCATTATCCGGCAATTCGGTATTGTATACCGTCGGGAACAATGACCATTTACCGTCTTCGATCTGCTCCTCGATGTACCCGCTGTCCAGAATGCTGTCAATATCAATCGTGCTTAATCTGGAGCGAACCATTTGAAGAACGGAAGGCTTCACGACTCCGTTCAAATACATAAGGGTAACGCAGGTTTTTGTGACTTTTCCTATAGTGACGGTTTCCGTCCACAGCCTCGGGTCCTTGATCTTCCGTCTAATCAAAGAGGTATTGGTGCGAAGCGTCTCCGTAAAGCTTTCCCTTGGACCTCTGATGGAGGTCTGGTTGGTTGATTCCGTGACATCGCGGCCCTTCCATTCCCGGATATCCGCGCAATAGGCGTGCTGATGACCGGCGAGCAGGATAATGGCCTGACCGGACAACAGCTCTGTATATAAAGACGCCATCTCGTTTACGGTACTGATGGCGCCCATGCCGTTCAACAGTTTTTTTGCAAGAACCGCCGCATCGACGGAAGATGGGTTGTCCGCATGATGATTAGATAAGGAATAGTCCAATACGTCAAAAATATATTGATTAATCATCGTCGCGTTCGACAAGCCGTCGATATACACCACCGCCGCGGACGCGGCTCTCATGCCTTCATAACGGATCTCGCGCATGATTAGATCGTCGCTTCCGCCCAGATCGCGCTTCAACCGCAGCATGTTAACCTCCACCGCTGCATCAATGGGAATACCGGCGTACTCGGGCAACATGTTGTTGTCATTAGAACTGGAACGATTCGAGAACAATTTCCGATGCATAAGCGAGCGCCCCCCTGGATGAATGTCTATCCTTCCCATTATGACCATTGGCGGAGGGGGGCTAAACTTGGGTAGCGGTAAAACTCGAAACGCAAATAAGACCCTGGCAGGGTCTTAACAGTCTCGGCTATCTCTTTTGTGCAACTAGTTTTAAAAGTAACTACTGCGGACTTCTTTCGTTTGCTGGCGTTCAAGCGCCTTCAAGAGCGCATATCGTTGCAGACCGGCTGACTGCGCAAGTGCGCGGTCGCCATGCCTTTTTGCCTCTTCCATATTGCCTTTTCTAAATGCTGACTCTGCATCCAGCACAATACGGAATATCTGATTTCTCAGCTGCTTCTTGCATTCCTCAAGCCTTTCCCAATCATCCTCCAGCAGAGCCAAGTGTCCCGCATAATACAGCTTCGCTTCTCGCCCTTTAACTTGCTCAATCAGTCTATGAATGGCTGCAAGATTCCGTCTCTCGAATTGAATAGGAATTTGGATCGCCAACCGTTGTTGCTCAGAAGACAGCTTCGGCAGCTTGCGTTCCGCCTCGTCATAACGGCCGTTCACCAGATCAATTAAAAGCTCGTAATAGGGCCTTTTGGCTGAACGGTTTAGAAACTTCTCGATTCCATTTCTATTTCTACAAAAATACGAGTAATAAATCGAAGGTACCATACACACCGCCAAAACAACAAAAAAGAGGATCACGATTACTACCGGCTTAATAGGAAAACGAGACTCTTGCGTTCCATACCAGACTCCTACCGCGATCGAGAGGATAAACAAAATCGCATATCTTACCCACTTACTCATTCTAACTAGATTCCCCCACTATTTCTTGTACAGGCAAAGCCTCATAGTACTATAACAAGAAATAGCACCTTCGTCATGCCTAAAAACAAAAAAGCTCCGATGATCCACGATCATCGGAGCTGAGCATGAGCTATCTTATTTTCTTTCCATAATCGCAAAATAATTATCTTCATCATCAGCGAAGTTGAATACCCGGCCAAATGGCAGCTCTACCAGCTCGCCAACGGTTACATTTTTGTTCTTGAAGTCGTTGTAAAGTTCATCAAGCTTATCGGAGAAAAACATCAACGATGGAGTACCAAGGTTAACGCCTAGCGACATTTTGGCAACTACTTCTTTATCATGCAGGATGATGGATGTCTGAGCGCCTTCCGGAGCAAGTTCAATCCACTTCTGGCCCATGGCTTCTTCCTCTGCCACAACCTTGAAACCCACTTTCTCCGTCCAGAACTCGCGTGCTTTCTCCTGGTCGTTCACGTACAACATAACTTGTCCAAGCTGATTAATCATTGATCATACACTCCTTGAGATTAGAGTCATTGCCAAGCAATATAATAACACAATCGACAGACAATCCACAGTGGATAAGCATGCCGCCTGTCTATATTAACAAATATTTTTTCAATTCCAGCTCCATGGCAGACTGGCTTGGATCTTGAAACCGCCGCGTCTTCTCTTCTAACCTGCGCAGTTCAAGGCCAAAGGAGCCGCGGTCCGCCGGAACCGGCAAACGCAAAGCCCAATTCAATGCTTCTTCCTCGGTGTCTACGTCAATTAAGGTAAAGCCTGCAAGAAGTCCCTGATCGATTGAAAAAGGGCCCGGGCACGCTTCCGGGGCTCCGCCATCCGGCGGATAAGTGACTCTTATTCCAGCCGAGCTAGGCCGCAGTTCTTCCGTGACTAGCAGCACGCCTGCCTGTTCCAACGCTTGCCGGTAAGCTTTCTTTGCCGCTTCATAATCCCCGCTTGCGGCAACCCCTGCCTCGCTGAACCCCGTTGCTCTCACCATGATCAAATAACGCATCAAGTCCGTTCTCCCTTCTCCCTGCATGCCGCAGCCCGCTTGCGCAACAAGGCCTGCTCCTTCTCGTTGCGGGTCAGCTCGGCCGCCTGTTCAAACGCCGCAGCAGCTTCCTCCAGGCGCCCCAGCTTCTCCAGAAAATCGCCTCTAACGCTTGGCAGCAGGTGGTATTCCTTCAAGGCGGGTTCGGAGGATAAGGCATCAACAAGCTGAAGCCCGTAAGCCGGTCCAAAAGCTCTGCTGATCGCGACCGCGCGGTTAAGCTCCACAATTGGAGAAGGCATTTGTCTAGAGAGCGCTTCGTATAACGCCGCTATCCGAATCCAGTTCGTATCTTCCGGGGTATACGCCGTTGCATGACAAGCCGAGATAGAAGCTTGCAGTCCGTACGGCCCAAGCGTTCTCCCGAGCCTTTGCGCGCGTTCCAAGGCGGCAAGCCCCCGGCGGATTAACAGATGGTCCCATTGCGCCCGGTTCTGATCCATAAGAAGAACGGGTTCGCCTTGTGCATTATTGCGAGTTCGGAGCCGCGAAGATTGAAGCTCCATCAAGGCGACGAGGCCGTGAACCTCCGGTTCTTCCGGCGATATCTCAGCCAAGACGCGTCCTAGCCGCAACGCCTCCCGGCATAGAACAGGCCGGGTCCAATCTTGGCCGGAAGTTGCTGAATAACCTTCGTTAAACATCAGGTAGATGACTTCAAGCACCGTACCTAACCGCTCCTCCAACTCTTTCCCTACCGGCACTTCGAACGGAACCTTTTCCTTGTTCAGCGTGCGTTTGGCCCGCACGATCCGCTGGGCGACCGTCGGCTCGGCAATGAGAAATGAACGGGCAATCTCGTCAGTTGTCAGGCCGCATAACAAACGCAGCGTCAGCGCCACTCTGGCATCCTGCGACAATACCGGGTGGCAGGTCATAAAGATGAGGCGAAGGAGATCGTCCCCAATCTCCCCATCCAAATTGCGTTCGACATCATCTTCGGTATACGTATTTATTTCCCGGGCTATTTCGACGTATTTCTGATCTTGCAGCTTGTTGCGCCGCAGCAGATCGATAGCTTTTCGCTTGGCGGTGGTCATCAGCCAGGCGCCCGGTTTATCCGGTATGCCCGATTCCGGCCAGCGGTCGAGCGCGATGACGAGAGCATCCTGAGCCAGATCTTCGGCGAGTCCGACATCTCTTACCATACGAGTTAAGCCGGCAATAAGTTTAGCAGACTCCATCCGCCATATCGTATCGATGGTACGATGCGTCTCCGAGATCCTCACGCTTTTTTAAGCTCCTCTACCTGCTTTCGGATTTCTTCATCTTTGGCTCTGGCGTTCGGGTCTTCCGTGAGATTCTCAAAATCAAACACTTGGCGAAGCTCGATCTCGCCTTGGCCAAATCCATGCGGATCCGGCATCCGAAGCGCCCATTCTATGGCTTCTTCCCTCGACTTCACTTCGATTAGCGTATAACCGGCAATCAATTCCTTCGCTTCCGTAAAAGGTCCGTCAACTACCTTTGGTTTGCTGCCAGGCTCCGGATACGAAATCCGGACGGCGTTTGCGCTGGCATGCAACCCGTCGGCTGCTAGCAAAACACCGGCTTTTACAAGCTCCTCATTGTACTTCTGCATCGCGTCGATCAATTGTTGGCTTGGCAGAACCCCTGCTTCCGAATCCGTCGTTGCTTTTACAATCATCATAAATCGCATAGTTAATCCCCCTAATTTATAAGTTGTTTCAAACGGCAAAGAAAGAAGTCAGTTCTTCGGCGATTTTGGCGGTATGCAGTTTTTTCGTATGGCCAAGCCCTTTTTTGCTGATCAGCTTTGCGGTTGGCAGCACTTGCGCCGTCTGTTGCGCGGCATGACGGAGCGACGCCGGGCTTTCCGTGCCTTCCAGCACGACAGTCGGAATGGCTAGGTGACTCCACCTGTCTTGCGGCAACGATTGTCCCTTCATGTAACTCTTGAGCAAAGCCGCGTCATAAGGAAGCGTATGGGCAACCGCCATCAGTCTCGACCATACGCCCGGCATCATTCGCATCATCGAAATGACGAAAGACGGAGCCCCCATGCCCTTGGTCATAAAATATTTAATCGCTTCCGCGCGGCGGTCAGCGGCAATCAGCATGCCGACTTGCTCGGTGAAATCGCTAGGCGGCAGACGATCTCCCGGATCCACGACAAACGGCGGCTCATGAAGCGCCAACCTTGTGATCGGGGAACCACTCGCCGCCGCTTCGAGAGCAAGCACCGCACCGGAGGATAATCCCCAGACATAAGCGGAACCACCTGCCTTATCAATAATGGCGTTCAAATCCTCAATCTCGCGTTCAATGGCATAAGATGCGGCATCCCCGCTGTCGCCGCGGCCGCGGCGGTCATAGTTGTAGACGGTATAGCTGCCCGACAATAGGTTTGCAAGCTCCACCTGTCCCGGGAACTTCCGGTAACTGAAAGCTCCCGCTACCAATACGAGCGCCGGGCCATGCCCTGTCTGATCATAAGCAATTCGGGTACCGTCCTTTGAGATCACTGTGTTCATGTTTTTCTCTCCTAATCGTTGTTTTTTTGGCTTCTTACTCTAACAACGAATGCCGGGCGAGGAAATCGACAGGATGGATTAAAAATTCAAAAAGTTTTTTTTGCAGGGAAATAGGAGGACGAGCGGCATGATAATGCCATGAATGTCGAAGAGTTGAAAGATATTAGAAACGGACCGGCTGGATCTCTAAGTGCTCCATGGGAATGAAGCTGCATATGCGTTCTATAAGTCTATTGGCTTCAAGGAAAGAAGCGTCTATATGCGGTTGGAGCCGTAGCCATTACAAAAAGCTGCTGCCGCAGTTGACCTTGTTCCACTCGGCTAATGCCGGAAGGGCGGAATGCTGGGCTTTCGTCGCCCCTGCACAGATCTGACCCGGCTTGTATTCTGCTCTGAGCGCAATGACAGCATCTACCGTGACCGGCAGGCCGTCCGTTTGGAAGGTGAGCTTCGCCCGACCGCTGCACACGCATCCATCATCGAAGTCGGCCTTAACCTGGCTGTACTTCACTAATCGAAACGGCTGTAGTTGTTGCAGGCGATCACCGTCAAGCGGCTCGCCGAACAACCGAACAGCTTTATTGTAATCCTGTTGCTGAACGGCTTGAAGGTAATGTCGAATCTCCCGCTCCGCTTTATGTTTATTCAACTCCACATTGATATAATAGCCGGCGAATAGAACCGCCCATGCCAGTCCAATGCCCATGACAATAAACATACCAACTTTCCCGATAATCCTTACCATACATTACCCTCCTCTAACCGACTAATCTATAGTCCTAGACTTGCCGGAATAGAGCCCGTTCAACCCGTATTAATGGACGATATCAACTAGATTGCCTTCCGTTGCGGCAGCCAGATCGGGCCCGCTCACAAAAATCTGCAGCCCGCGCTTGCCGGCACTAATGCTGACAAGCTCCATGCCCATCACCGTCTCGTGCAAATAAAATGGATAATTCTTCTTCATTCCAAGCGGAGATACGCCGCCCCGGATATACCCCGTGAGTCCTTGTATTTCCTTCACTGCGACCATCTCGACTTTTTTGTTGCCGCTCGCTTGTGCCAGGCTCTTCAGATTTAGCTCCTTATCCCCTGGAATGCAAGCCGCGATAACTCCCGTCTTATCTCCCCTAAGAACTAGAGTCTTATAGAGCTGATTAGACGGCAATCCTACCTTGCCCGCAACGGTATCGAAATCGAGATGCTCCTCCTCCCACTCGTATTCGTGCAAGCTGTATTTGATCTGCAAGGAATCCAGCTTCCGGCAAGCGTTTGTTTTGCTAGACATAATAAAAACCTCAATTCTTTGGCAAAAGTCATAGATTGACTATACCAAGGAATTGAGGTGGAAACCATTTTTTGAGAGAAAAATGCTTAAGGTCCTATTCTATACTACTTCACCGGCACGGCAGCCGTTCCGCCAAGTCCGGTTGGCGAAGTGCTCGATTTCGACAGGTAGATTTTATCTACCTTCGCGCCGTCTTCTCTTACTTTGATGTACAGCGTGTGCGTGCCACTGGCGATCGACATGGAGCTGGATTTCTTCCAAGCCCATGTATTGTTCGAAGTCGTCGTCACTTGCGAGCCGGAGGCACTGTCAACCGCTACCGTGAAGCTGTCCGAGCTGCTGTCAACGCCGTTGCTCAACAGATGAACATAGAAGGAACCGCCATTTGTAACATTGATTGTATAAGCGATATAGTTCGTGTTGCTGTCTCCGGAGCCGTTAGCCGTCTCCATGTCGTAACCGTTCGAGCATGCGGAGCAAGCTGCGCTTGAGAAAGTACCGTTTTTCGCGGAATAGTTCTCGGCTTCAATATAAGCGCCCGTGCTGCCGTCCACGTTATAAGTTCCGCCAGTCGAACCGCCTGTGCCTGCAGCTAATGTTGTCGCGTTGACCGTGCTGCTTGCCGCCGATTCATTGCCCGCTGCATCCTTCGCTTTTACCGTGTACGAGTAACTTGTGGAAGCTGTCAGACCCGTATCGCTGTAGGAAGTGCCTGCAGCCGATCCTGCCAACACGCCACCCCGATAGACGTTATAGCCCGTAACGCCAACATTATCCGTGGAAGCCGTCCAGTTCAGATTGATCTGGCTAGCGGAAGCCGCCGTTGCCGCCACATTGGTTGGAGCTGTTGGAGCCGTTGTGTCCGGTACTGCCGGAGCCGGCGCATAACGTTCAATGATTTGGCTTGTGCGGAGCAGGTCCTGCGGGATCAGCCAGCCTTTACTATTAAGCTCGTTAATAAGCGCTGTGCGTGTCGAGTTTGCTTCGCTGTAGCTATCGGTCTTGAAAGATGCTTCAACCCAATATTCATTGCCTGTCTTTGCTGCATTAATGACAGTCCACACTTCAATGTCCAGATCCAGATCGTCAAACGTACCTTCATACCGCTTGAAATCAACCGGACCGTACACCACGGCGTTGTTCAGCTGCGTTGTTCCCCAGCCCGTGCTTGTCCAGTTCGCAAATTTGCTTGGCTCGCTAGATACCGATACCGTACGGGAAGTTGCTTCGTCAGGCATCTTGAGTCCGCTGCCGCTGGAGCCGGAGATCGTAACGTCCTTCTCGTAATCGATGCTCAGCGTTTGCTTGGAGTAACCCCAATCGACTTGGAAGTCGAACCCGGAGGACGAATCCAATCCCTCGCTTGCGGCTTGCGTCAACGCGGCATTAATATCGCCATTGGCAACGTCATAACGCTTCTTGTATTGAATCTCGTGGTTGCTTTGATCATCCCGTTTGCGGATCCGTTCGCTCCAGCCTTTGCCCTGCATGCTTTGCGTCGCCGTATCCATGTATTGCACTTTGTATGATTTGTAGGAGCTGCCCGTGTCGAATTCGCTGCGTACCGCGCTGACCAGGTTATGGCTTGAATCCAGGACAAGCGCCGGATCCAGGTTTAACTTAACTTCATAGTTAGGCGTGCCTACAGCTGCAAATACCGGTTGCGAGTTCAGGAATGGCGTGGCAAGCAAAGCTGCCGCTACCGTTCCTACCAGAGCGGATTTCACCATGCGCTGCATCGGTGAAGGTTGTTTCGTGAACATTAATTCACTCTCCTCTAATGAATTGTCATGCCAGGTGAAGCATTCACCGCTTGTGGGAATTCATGCTTCGAAAGCATAAGCCTAATAGGTAAAATGTGGTACAAGCTCTATGGTAATGGCGAATGATTACGCGAATGTTTGCGGAAGTTATCGTTATTATGTGAAAGGGATCATGTTATCTTCGGTTATATAGATAGAATCGATGAATTTCATTCCTATTTAAGCCAATCGAGCAACAAAAAAAGCCTGCTTCGATAAGCAGGCGACCTTCATTTATGAGGCTAACGATTAGGCACGAAAAATATCTTTGAAATCAATCCAGCCGAGCGAATTGATACGAACGCCTTTTAATGAGGGATGATAATCGGTATAAAACTTCATGTACAAGACAAAATGCACCTGCAGCTCTCCGGTGAGCCGCTCCTCGATCTCCCTATAAATCCGCTTCCTGTCTGCCGGGTCCGGACAAGCCATCGCTTGATCGAAGCTGGCCATCGCCCAGCCCGATAATTCCTGCGTCATCAGCTCCTTCAAGAAGCTTCCTTCCTGCTCGCAGCCTTCTATCAGACTAACTTCTTCTTCCGGAAAAACAAGCGCATGGAACAACATATCCACTTCGCCTAATACACTGTGAATCGTATCCGGCCCTTCAATCCGCACGTGTACGGGGATTCCCGCGCGTCTTAACCGCTCCGCGATCCATTGCACGTCATCGCTATGGCTGGTCGTTGCGCACACGGTAAGCGGCGAACCGTCATAGCCTTCTTCCTGCAGCAGCTGCAACGCTTCTTCGGGTACACAATAGGATATAGACGCTGCCGACGATTTTACATCATGGAAAAAACCTTCTGCCGGAAAGTCCCTATAACCGGACAATTCCCGAATCATGGCGTTGCGGTCAATAAGCCGATTCACCATGCTGCGGAACCTCTCGGATTGTTGAGGACCTTCCTTGTGCATATTCCAACTGAGCAGGCTGGTGCATCGGCTTTTCGACTCGATTTGAACCCATCCGTTCTCTGCCTTGATATCCCTTAACGCCGAATCGCAAATGAGCTGCTGCCAGCTGATCATTCTGTTGTTGTAATGCTCAATCTGAGGCACTTGAACGATCTCCACCTGGTCCAAATGTGCCCGCCCCTGATAATGCAGCGGATTAGCCGATAGCAGCAATCTTCCTCCCGTCCATTCGTCAACCTGGAACGGTCCGGTTCCGGCTGGACGCTTCCAGAACCGCTCTTCGTTGTGCCCGCGTAGACCGGCAGGCAGAATGGACATCACATTTGAAGCCGCAAACTTCAAGAACAACCAATTGGGCTGGCTTAGCTGGAACCGCACAACCCGCTCGGATACAGCTTCCACCTTAAGCAGAGAACGCATAATCCAGCTGTTGCGTTTGCCGCCGTACTTCAGACGCTCCACGGTAAATACGACGTCTTCCGATGACAACTCATGTCCGCCATGGAACAAAACCCCTTTGCGCAGATGGAAGCTCCATTCGGTCGCATCCTTGTTATGCTCCCAATAATGCGCGAGTCCAGGCATGATCTGACCAGTTTGTTCATCATACAAGACGAGACGGTCGAATACTTGCTGGATCATATGCGAGCACAAACAATACACGTAATCCGCCGGATCCAGCGTTAGAATCGGCCGGAATAGAGGCAGCCTGAGCACATCTTCTTCCCGCCCGGCTTGCTTGCGGAAACCAAAGCTTCCGCTCATCCATTCCATAAATTTATCGCTTGCTGCCGTTCCTTCCCCGTACGTTTGTAAAAGTTGAAAAGCAGCGTTGTAGTCGCTCTCCTCCGCATATTGCCGGGATAAATTCAGTAGCAGCTGTTCCCGGTCTTCCCGAAAGGTGATATGCGAACGGTTGCCCCTGCCTCTTCCTGCTTGCCACTCTATCAACCCTTCTTCTTCCAGCTTGCGAAGAACAAGCTTGGCATTACGTTCCGTGCAATATAACGCCTCAGCTACTTGTTCCAATGACGCCTCAGCTGCAACGCCTGCCGCAAGCTCGCGACCAAACCGTTCATATAGCGCCAAATAACGTTCCAGGGCCAGCATCTGTCTCCTCACCTCACCATAAAAGGGGAAATCTATTGCATTTATTCTACACTTTTTACCTTTTTGTTTCATCTTCATAATGAAAGTAACAACGAGGTGCAACTACCTCAGATTTAAAGGAGATGTTCATATGCCGTACAATTTCAACGATTTCCATACGACGGAGCAGCTGCACCAGATGCGCCAGGCCGAGCTTGAGCGGGCCATCCGCTCCGGTCGATTCGTGAAATATGATCATGAGCTTAAAAAGGCGCGCCGCAAAAGCATGCTCACCCCGCTGCTGCAAATGATGAAGCCGCTCATCTGGAGGAAAAAATGATTACCTTCACGGACAGCGAAGCGGCTTATAGAAATGGATAAGGACCGTCCTAGATGTGGGACGGTCCTCCTTTTTCCTCCCTTTGAACCCGGAACTTCCGAGAAAGCCACCGTTCTTTCAGGAATCGTTCATATAACCCAATACTCATCGTCAGCCACGCCGCGCTTACCAAATACCCGCCAAGCACATCGCTTGGATAATGAACGCCAAGATAAATCCGGCTGATGCCAATCATCGCAATGATCACGATTCCGATCGCAATCACCGTTACGCGCATCCATCCAATCTTCAAATGCTTCCATAGAAAATAGATCGTAATGCCATATAACGTAAAGGCCGACATGGAATGTCCGCTTGGAAAGCTGAAGCCGGTAGCCTCTACGATCCGGTTAATATCCGGCCTTGCCCGTTGAAAGATGACTTTCAAGAGCAGATTCAATAACGCAGAGCCCCCAATTACGCCGAGATAAAAAATAAGTTCTCTCCGGTAACCGATTAGACCCAGTCCCCCCGCAAAAAGAACAATCGTAATAATAACCCAAAATCCAGCCCCCAGGTCCGTGAACCCTTTCATTAATATGGTCATCGCATCGGATTGGCTGCTTCTTACCATATTCGTAATTCGATGATCGAATGCGGCGATCCGCTGCCCGCTGACAAGCTGGCCAATCCAGCCAAACACGATAACGATGAGTACGGTAAACACAAATGATCGTAGCAATACCTTGTTCTGCTCCTTGACCGATCTCATCCCGGGTTCCCTCCATCCATCCTCTACCTTAGTATACCCTCAACCGGCCTTCCTTTTCCTGTTATCTCCCAGCTTGTTTATTTCGCCGGAATAAGGGTATTTAAGAGAAGCGTTGATTTTCCCACAAACATTCCTTTACAGGAATATTCCCTTTGGTGTATATTAGATTCAACAACAGGAGAGACTGACGCATAAAGAGGTGAACGGCATGTCAGGACTTATTCCGGGCGTTGATATGACAACGTTAAGCGCGTTAGCTGAACCGAATCGAAAGCATATTGTAGAGCTGCTGCGCGACGGCCCCCTGACAGTCGGAGAAATAGCCGACAAGCTGGGAATCAGACAGCCCCAAGCATCCAAACATCTGAAGGTACTTAGCGACAGCGGGATTGTGGAAGTAAAAGCCGAAGCCAACCGTCGGTTTTACAAGCTTCGCCCTGAACCTTTCCACTCCCTGGACTCGTGGGTCAACTCCTTCCGCCGCATTATGGAAGAGCGTTACGACAATTTGGATAACTACTTGCGGGAGCTGCAAAGCAAAGAACAATTGCCTGATCATAATTCACAATCTTAAGGAGGAATTGTAATGACTAACAACACTATGGTATCAAGAGTTGAGAATGAAAACGTGCTGGTGCTCGAGCGTGTATTCGCGGCACCTCGCGAACTCGTGTTCAAGATGTTTAAGGAGCCTGAGCATTTGAAAAACTGGTGGGGCCCTAAAGGCTGGGAATTACCCGTATGCAAGATCGACTTCCGTCCGGGCGGCGTGTGGCATTATTGCATGAAGTGCATGGATGAGAGCCAAGGCGAATTTTACGGCATGGAATCATGGGGCAAAGGCGTATACAAGGAGATTGACGAGCCAAGCAGCTTCAGCTACACGGACTACTTCTCCGACGCGGAAGGCAATATTAATGAAGAATTGCCCGCGACCGACATTGTCCTGGAATTTGTAGATATGGGCGACGGCACAACAAAGCTGGTTAACCGCGCGGTCTACTCTTCGGGCGACGCGCTCAAGACAGTTATGGATATGGGCATGCTCGAAGGCATTACGCAAACTTGGGATCGTCTGGAAGAAGCTTTGAACGCAGCGAAATAAAAGAAGGAGCGGCCATTCGACAGTTTTGTCGGATGGCCGCTTTTCTATGGCCGTTAAAGACGCCCATACCTCCCCCGCTTCTCCTGCATAGGCTGTTATCAGGGAAAAGACGAAACACGAGGCGAGGCGAATATCTTACATGAGCAACAATAGCAACAATAACAACAAAAACAATAATAAAAGCGGCAGTAATAAAAGCGGCAGCAATAGCGAGACCATGGAGCTAATCGCCGCCCGCCTTGGCTATATTGGCGCCATTATTGCAACCTTAGGCGACGGCATTGCCGCAATCGGTGCCGGCATCGCCCTCCGGTCATTGGAGGAGGAGACATTCTCCGAATCGCGGATCGAAGTTGACCAACTGAGACAAACCGAATCTATCCAGCAGCAGGTTGATTTTTATATACAGGAACTAATGCAAATCAGAAAAATGATTAAATGATTATAGCGGAATGCAAGGTGACCCACAAAAAATAAAACAGGGGTTATCCGAGGCGCCGCTTTCATGGCGGCACGGGACAACCCCTACTCGTTATTCTCTAAACGACGTTTAATTGAACGTCGATATTTCCGCGGGTTGCTCTCGAATACGGGCATACCTCGTGCGCGGCTTTGGCAAGCTCCTGCGCCTCGGCTTGATCCACGCCCGTCAGCGCAATATCGAGCTTAACGGCCAGCTTGAAATGATTCGATTTGTCCTTGCCAAGCGTAACATGCGCCGTCACTGACGTGCTGTCGGGCTTGATGCCTTTTGTTCGGCATACAACGTTCAGAGCACTCTCGAAACATGCCGCGTAACCGCCGGCGAATAGCTGCTCCGGATTGGTTGCTCCTCCCGGCCCGCCCAGTTCCTTCGGATGAAGCACGTTCAGAGACAACATGCCGTCGTTGGATTCCAGTCTGCCGTCCCGGCCGCCAACGGCCTTAACGCTAGTTGTATACAGTTCCTTCATTGCTACATCTCCTCCTGTCCTGTCCATGCGATAGTGTTGACTACCTTTAAGAAAATTACCCATTTTTTATATATTCAAAAACTATCGCTCTCAGAAAATCCTCCTTGAGGGATGTTCCCCCGTAATTGCCCATGTTACAATCAACAAAACCATTGGTAAATAGAGGACAAGGGAGAGAAGGAATGAAGAGATTAACTTCTGACGCCATGCTGTTCCGAAGCAGGGGAAGCATCGATTCCGGCAAGGTATCTTTTATTGAGCTGTTTTTTGATTTGATCTTTGTATTTGCGGTTACCCAGTTATCCCATTCTTTTCTGAAAAACTTTACGTTAGAAGGGGCCCTTCAGCTCGGCGTGCTGACTATGGCGATCTGGTGGGTATGGATATTTACCGCATGGGTGATGAATTGGCTTAACCCGGAGACGTCTCGCGTCAGGTTTATGCTCATAGCCTTGATGCTCATAGGACTGATTATGTCTTCCTCGCTGCCGGAGGCTTTCGAGGAATCGGGCATTTATTTCGCATGCGCCTATACGTTATTCCAAGTGGGAAGAACCGCGTATACCGTCTGGGTGCTGCAAAAAGGCTCCACCGAGCTTCGCATTAATTTCATTCGTATTCTAAGCTGGCTTAGCTTATCCGGCATCTTCTGGATCGCCGGCGGCATCGCCCATGAAGACAACCGTCTCCTCTTATGGTGCATCGCGTTATTTATTGAATATCTCTCTCCGTCGATGGGCTTCTGGACGCCAAAGCTCGGCAGAACGCCTACGACCGTCTGGGATGTGGAAGGTTCCCATATGGCGGAGCGGTGTGGGCTGTTTATCATTATTGCGCTTGGCGAGTCTATTCTTGTGACGGGAGCAACATTCGCCGAGCTGGAATGGGATCTGCTTACGTTAAGCTCATTTGCTGCAGCGTTCGTTAGCTCCGTGGTGATGTGGTGGATCTACTTCAATATGACCGCCAAGACCGGTCATCATTTCATCGCGCATTCCGAAGATCCCGGAAGAGTGGCGCGTTCCGCCTATACCTATACTCACCTGCTGCTCGTGGCTGGCATTATTTTATCCGCGGTAGCGGACGAATTGGTGCTCGCTCATCCAACCGGCCATATGGAGCTTAAGACCGCGCTGGTTATTCTGGCAGGACCCGCTCTCTATCTGCTTGGGAATATGTTATTTATGCGGATTGCGGCGGGTGTTATCTCTGCGCCTTATTTGGTTGGAATCATTGCGCTTGTTGTTCTATTCCCTACCTATAGCTTCATCTCTCCGCTCTTATTATCCGTTCTCTCGGCCGTCATCCTAATCGGGGTCGCTGTATGGGGTTCGGCCCATACCGATCGAATATGCCAAGCGAAGACGCTGCCGGGTCAACATAAGACGGAATCGCATTAATTTTTTTTTAAATTCATTTCAGTTCCATTTAAGGTACCTTGGCCATAATGGGTTTTGTCACCAAGACGCACATACAATTAAACCCATTTAGGAGGAATTGCTATGAACAAGTACTTAAAAACGATTGGGATTACAGCGACGCTAGCGGTAATGGTACCGTTGAGCGCCTTTGCGGCAACCGATACAACTTCAAAAACAGATAGCTCAACGACCAAGCAGGTTCAATCCGGCAGCAGCGCACAACCGAAGGATGGCAAACACGGCCGCGGAGGCGGCGGGTTCGGCGGATCCGTCATCTCCGATTCCGTTCTGACGTTGCTTAACCTCGACCGCGAAGCTCTTAATGAGAAGCTTGCGGCCGGCAGCACGCTTGCCGAAGTAGCTGCTGAGCAAGGGGTATCAAGCGAGGATCTGAAAGCCGCGCTGACAACTGCATTTGAAGAACGTCAGGCTACGGAGGAAAAGCAATTTACGGCCAATCTGGACAACCTGATCAATTCGGATCAGATTGCTGAGGGGCGTGAAGGACGCAAAGGACGCGGTGGTTTTGGAGCTCACCTGGATACCGTTGCTACAGCGCTGAATGTAACGGAAGACGAGCTTCAGACTGAGCTGAAAGCCGGCAAAACCATTGCGGCCATTGCCGAAGAAAAAGGCATTAGCGAGGATACCGTAATAAGCGCGCTCAAAACCGCGATTAATGCGCAAATCGATCAGGCGGTTACGGACGGCAAGTTAACCGCGGAAGAGGCAACAGCCCAGAAAGCAAAAACATCCGAGCAAGCTCAAAACATCGTAAACGGCGACTTCCCTCTCAAAGGCGAGGGCGGCCATCGCGGCGGCGGAATGAGACCGGATAAGCAAGCGACTACGGAGTCAGACAGCGCAGCTTCTGCTGACACTAACGCTTAATGACGTTAAGGGGACTGTCCCGATAGGGACGGCCCCCTTTTTTGGCAGAAGACACTATAACGCTAGTAAAGCTTTCCTGATTCATGCTATAGTGCATATGGTTATGAACTTCAAGGAAAGCGAGGAACTCTACATGATCGATCGTACTATTCTAGTGAAATTCGGCGAGCAGACGACTACGGAGCAACTTCAAGAAATCGTGGATCGTTTCAAGGCACTGAAGCAACACTTGAACGGCGTTGTTGAAGTCAACGCGGGCATTAACTTCTCGGACAATAACAAGGGCTACCAGCTCGTGCTTCGCGTCCGCTTCGAAGACCAAGCTGCTCTTGAAGCATATGGTCCAAACCCAGAGCACCAAGCGGTTGCGGCGCTTATCCGCGAATATGGCCGGGAAGACAGTATTGCGGCTAATATCGAGGTGTAATTAAAAACAGCGATCTCGTTTATACGCGATCGCTGTTTTTTTCTTTTAGCAAAGAATAGACGTAAGTATCGTAAGCGATACCGTTCTGAACCATATAACCACTAAGAATGCCTTCCCGCGTGAATCCCATCTTCGTTAACAGTTGAATGGAAGCATCATTCTGCAGAAATACAATCGCGCCAATACGAGTCAGATCCATAACATGAAATCCGTAGGCAATCACTTCAGATAAGGCTTCAGCAATATAGCCTTTCCTCCAGTGATCGGGATGCAACTCATAGCCTATTTCCGCGCGTTTATGTTTAGGCGACCAGGCATTAAACCCGATTGTACCGATAATCCCCTCTTGATCTGCCCGCTCGATCCCCCAGCGTATCCCCTTTTGTCCAATATAGCTATTCGAAAAAAAGGCAAGGAGTTCGTCTGCCTGCTCTTTGCTTCGCATCGTCTCCATTCCGTAATAACGGGTAACAAGATCATTGGAAAAGCAGGCATAAACCTCTTCAGCATCGTTAATCGTTAACTCTCTTAACCGAAGTCTAGCTGTTTCAAGGATAGGGAACATTATAGCTCTCCTTCGGATAGCTGCGGAGCTATGCGATAATGGCTCGCTTGTTCATAGGCGTAAGCCAGCCGGAAGAGCACAGGTTCGCTATAAGCCGTCCCGACAAATGTAATCCCCTGAGGCCCTTTTGTTATATAGCCGCCTTCGGCTATAATTCCTGTCTCCGCATAACCGCCGGGGACTGTAATCGCCGGATATCCCGCGCGGGCAGATAAATCGAGCCCCTCTTCATTGCCGAGGAACAGCAGCGCATCCAGCTGATATTCCTTAATCGCGTAGTCTATGCCCTGATCCCGCGACCACTCATGGTTGCGATGCAGGTTATCCGCATATTCCGGCTCCGACAATGTACCGGCTGTTTGGTTCGACCAAATCAAAGTGCTTTGCCCGTATTTCAGCGCAACCTCGCGGTTAGCTTCGTTATAAGCGATAAGTTCATCTAAAGTCCGGACGGAAGCGCCGGGACCGGCCACGGCTAAATAATCGTTTAGCCCTTTTTTGAATTCATACTGCATAATCCCCCAATCCCACGCCACCTTCTCGCAAGGCAGCGAGACCGGATCAACGATAATAGCGCCTTGTTCCTTGCATAGGGCAATCGCTCTCTCAATAATGGCGGCACGGGCTTCGTCCAGCCCTTCATAATAGTGCCTCGGGATGCCAATTCTAGCGCCCCGAAGACCTTTTTCATCCAGAGAAGCCGTGTAATCCGTATAGGCTATCCGTTTGTTATCTTGCATAGCCGCGTCTGCCGGATCCATCATCGTCATAGCGCCAAGCAAGATGGCAGCGTCCCTAACCGTACGCGTCATAGGTCCCGCGGAATCTTGGCTGTGAGTGATCGGAATGATTCCCTTACGACTGACAAGTCCAATCGTCGGCTTAATGCCAACGATCCCATTTTGCGAAGACGGGCTGATGATAGAGCCTGAAGTTTCCGTTCCGATAGCTGCGGCACACAGGTTTGCGGTTACTGCCGAACCCGATCCTGAACTCGATCCGCCAACAAACAACTCTCCGGGTCCATATGGATTAAGCGTCAAGCCGCCTCTGGAGCTGTACCCTGCCCACATCGTGCCCGACATGAAATTCGCCCATTCCGTCATATTCGCTTTGCCTAGAAATACGGCCCCCGCGTTTCGCAATTGAGCGGCCACAGCAGAATCTTGCAGAGCATAATGCTCAGCAAGAGCAACCGATCCGGCACTCGTATGCATTCTGTCTCCCGTATCTATATTATCCTTGAGCAACAAGGGGATTCCGTGTAGAGGACCGCGAGATCCGCGTTCCACCCGCTCCGCATCAAGCGCCCGTGCATCCCGGGCGGCATCCGGGTTCACTTCCAACACCGCCCGCAGCTTTGGATTAAACCGTTCGATTCGCTCCAAATACCATTGAACGCATGCTTCGGAAGTTAATTCGCCGGATTCCATGGCCTCTTGCAATGAACGGATGTCCGCTTCTATTAATAAGTCATTTATTGTTTTTCCCATGAGGAATCGCCCCTTATATAAGACCGATTTGATTGTCATCCTTGTCTAGTGTACCATCAAATCCCAGATACTGGAGATAACAAATGATTATAATTAATAAAAGCCGAACTTCTTAAGTCCGGCGGCGTAGTCTATCTATTCTCCTGTTCTATGATACTTCTAGCGATTTGGATTATATTCTCTTTAGTCAGCTTGCTGCCTTGGCTATCCATAATCGAATAATAAATATTTGAACTTTCATCGTACCAGCTCAAGAGATGAGGATTGGCCGCTTCCCGATCGTCATCTTTCATAAACAATGCCTCCTGATCACCAATCCATATCGACTCTGACTTTACGTTGGGAGATTGGGAAAAAGAAGCTTTACCTCCATGCTCCGGATGATCCGGACCATTCTGTGCCATAACGTTAATATAAGAAGTTCCGTTACTGAAATTCAAATTTACGCCTAATGTATTTGTCCACTCTACCGGCATCATTACAAGCTTATCGCCCGATCCTTTAGCTGCTGCAGCTCTAGACAGCAACTCCGTCTGCAGCTTATCGTAAGCGGAATGGTCCTTGTCACCGCGCATAG
This sequence comes from Paenibacillus glycanilyticus, assembly GCF_030161375.1. Taxonomy (GTDB): domain Bacteria; phylum Bacillota; class Bacilli; order Paenibacillales; family Paenibacillaceae; genus Pristimantibacillus; species Pristimantibacillus glycanilyticus_B. The sequence goes on along the minus strand of NZ_BSSQ01000013.1, from coordinate 101,573 downwards.
GCGGTCTTGGAGAGATTTGCCCGAGCTTGAACAGATAACCTTTCGGCAAATCATCAGGTATCTCCAACTGCGGTGCCGATACCTGCTTCAGCTTGTGCAAATATTCAGCATAAGAAATATAGGAAGTGTTTGATTCGAATTTAATCGGATTTAACTTATCATAAGCATTTAGCTTGTCATCATGGATATAATAAGCAATCATTTGCCCAGGTTGCAGTTGTGCCAACACCCGCTGACGGTAAGCTTCAAACTGCTTGGACACTTCTGCAGGAAAGGAATAGACTGGACCAGGTTGTACGGTCTCGATAACCGTTCGTCCTTTGGAATCCCGTATTTGAATAAACTCATTAGCGGCATAAGCCGTTAATGCTCCAAGCAACATGACCGCGCTTAACGCCACTGCCACTGTGGAACGCTGAAACGAAATTCTACGCTTGACCTTGGAGTTTCTAACATTTAGCAGATAGATTCGTTTCATTACGGATTGCGTTAGATCTATATCCCTGTAATCTGCATCGGCTTTTGCGTATCGCATTATATCTTGGTCCTTAGCCATGTTTGTTGAACGCGCCATCCTTGCTCCTCCTCCTTCTTGAGCATGTCCCGCACTTTCTGCTTGGTTCTTGTAATCCGTTTCTTCACGGATTCCGGGTTTCTACCGATAATGTCAGCAATTTCAGTCACAGTCTTCTCTTCGAACACGCTTAGAATCAACAAATTATGCTCCGTTAGCGTAAGCCGTTGCCACACCGCATCAAGCGGCGGGCCGAATAAATACCGATCTACGATTTGTTCCGGGCTCTCTGCTGCTTCGTCCTGATCTTGGCGGAAGAGTAGGCGTTTTTGTTGTAGCAATCGGCTTCTACGAAGAAGATTTAAACAATGCCTATAGGCAATTTTGTACAACCATGCCGTGAATCCAACCGTTGGTTTATAGCGGTGGATGGATTCATAGGCCCTTACAAAAATATCCTGGGCTGCATCTTCTGCATCCTGCTCATCCCTCAGCATCCGGCAACAATATATGAAAATTCGGCGTTGGTACAATTCTACAATTGGCGCGTAATCCTCTATATGCCCTTGCTGTACCGAGTAAATATGCTTTTCTATTGCTTCCGTATCCGTTTCTGCCCCCTCCTCTCTTTCATCTTTGTTCTATATAACACTTGACCTATTCTGTTAGGGGACATGTTTGCAACTATTTTCCATAAGTTTCTCATCCACGCAAAAAAACCGCCAGTCCCAAACTGGCAGTTTCCTATCATAGCCCATTATTCTTTCGGATCCTCATCCGCTCTGTATTCCAAAATATCACCGGGCTGACAATCCAGCGCCTTGCAGATGGCCTCCAAAGTAGTTAAACGAATAGCTTTGGCTTTTCCGTTCTTTAGAATGGAGAGATTCGCCATCGTGATTCCAACCCGCTCCGAAAGCTCCGTTACGCTCATTTTCCGCTTGGCCAGCATGACATCCACATTTATTATTATCGCCATGATATTCACCTCAGATCGTTAGATCGTTTTCAGATTTTATAGCAATGGCGTTGTTCAACAGCTTCTGCAGAACAGCCGCAAAGACGGCAATCACCATAGATGCAAAAATAACAACCAGTCCGATCAAGATGAGACCTGGGGCGTCGTCATAATCCGCTATGAAATAAAGGAATGGCTCGGCTCCCGCATACAAAACGCAGATGGCAATAGCGCAATACGTAATATTTTTGAGCGCTGCAACAGACAACTCCGAGAATGCTTTGTTCCGATCAATATAGGTAAGCAGCTTAAATGCCTGATACAACGCTATAAAAAACGGAATCGCCGACAAATACATCAAACCGATAACGGGATATACCCAATTATCCGGATAAGCGTCCATTGCATCCTTCATGATCAGGGGCAGTCCGATTATGCACAATGCCAGCACCGGAATGGCCATCAGAAACAACGTCACCTTCAAAAAAAGTGTTGTTCCGCGTTCCACCAAATACACCTCACTTCCGTATTATCGATACGAATGTACCATATTATTTATCGTTATACAATATATTTTACTCGTTTTGGATCAAATCAAAAGCAGCTATCCGCAAAGGATAGCTGCCTTATAAATCGTTATTTCTTACCCAAAGAACAAATCCAGAATATTCGAGCCTGCCGAGGATTGTTTGTTATAAAATTCGGAATATCCGCAGTTGTTGCAATACACGACGATGAATTGATTATGCTGAATATCAAACATCTTGGATAACCCGGTTCCGGTCATGGCCACTTCCTTCGAACTCGCGTCATGGCTGCCGCATTTAATACAACCTTTTTCACTCATAAGATATTCACTCCTTAAATAATATACCTCTTATACGTTTCCAATAGTTAGGATGTTTCACAAAATAAAAACCCGGCTGCTTAAGCCGGGTTTCCTCTATTTGAAGTGCTCTTAAGTGCGGTTAAAGACAATCAGCTTCAGTTCGGTCATATCCTCGATTGCATACTTAATGCCTTCGCGCCCAAGGCCGCTTTGCTTAATGCCGCCATAGGGCATCTGGTCAACGCGGAAAGTCGGAATATCGTTAATCATTACTCCGCCTACCTGCAGCTGCTCGGACACGTCCATCGCCGTCTTCAAATCATTCGTGTAAATGCCAGCCTGCAGGCCAAATTCGGAATCGTTAACCCTTTCTACCGCTTCTTCCATCGTATTCACTTTGTTCACGATCACAATAGGCGCAAACACTTCCTTGCAGGATACCTGGGCATGGGAAGGTACGTCCAATAGTACGGTAGGCAAAATAATGCCGCCTTCCGCCGTACCGCCGCAAGCAACAGTAGCCCCGAGATTACGCGCTTCTTCGATCCATCCCAGCGCCCGCGAAACATCCCGCTCCGAGATCAGCGCGGATACATCGGTTGCCGGATTTAGCGGATCGCCGATTTGTAATTTCTTCACTTCTGCCGTAAACCGCTCCACGAATACCTCGAACACGTCAGCCAACACATAGATGCGCTGGAGCGAGATACATACCTGCCCTTGATAGGAAAAAGCGCCGTTTGCCGCGCGTGCCGCAACCGCTTCGAGGTCTGCGTCCTTATCAACAATAACCGCCGAGTTTGATCCAAGCTCCAGCGTTACCCGTTTGATTCCGCTCATTGCGCGAATGCTTGCGCCAACGGCCGCGCTCCCGGTGAAGGTGACCATGTTCACCCTTGGGTCTTGAACGATCGCTTCGCCAAGCAGCTTGCCGTCGCCTGTTATAACGTTAAGCGCGCCATCCGGCAATCCGGCCTGCTGAAGCAGCTCTGCTATAAAATAAGCGGTAAGCGGCGTTTGCGGCGCTGGCTTCAGCACGATTGTATTGCCCGACGCGATCGCCGGCCCTAACTTATGGGCGACCAGATTAAGCGGGAAGTTAAACGGCGTAATCGCTCCTACGACACCTATTGGTTCTCTGACCGTATAGCCAAATCGACCTTCTCCACCCGGTGCCGCATCAAGCGGGATCGTCTCGCCGTGAATCCGCTTTGCTTCTTCGGCCGCGAATTGATACGTCTGAATCGTCCGGTCTACCTCGCCATAAGCCGCTTTCAGCGGTTTGGCCGCTTCAAGTGCGATAAGATTGGCCGCTTCTTCCCTGCGCTCTCCAAGCAACTGAACGAGCTTCTCCAGAATGGCAGCGCGTTTGTATGCTGGCATCCGGCGCATGACCGGCTTGGCCGCAACCGCTTGTTCAATCGCCTTATTCGCCTCTTCGAGTCCGGCATCCGCGACTTCTGCAATCGCATGCTTGGAATAAGGCGCATATAGCGTTGTATAAGCAGCAGTCTCCACTTCCCGCCCGCCAATAAACAGATGTTGTTTCTTCATAGTCATCTTCCTCCCTTTCCCTGTACATACCCATCATTTCCGCTACAGCAAACCTGACAAATAATGTTCTGGGGACTTGCCTATTACCGTCTTGAAATCTTTGCTGAAATGCGCTTGATCATGATAGCCCAATTCAGCCGATAAACGAGCGAGATCTTGCGCTTGTCCGATGTCCATCGCTTCCGCGGCATTTTGCAGCCGGAACAACCGAATGACCGACTTCGGGTTAACGCCCACATATTTGGCGAATAGACGCTGCAGCTTTCGAATGTTCATAGCAAACGCCTCGGCAACCTGATCCACCTTCGTCACTTCCCGGTCCCCCGCTACAAAATCAATCATTTGATTCACAAGCGTAATCTGCATGTCATAGGGCGGAAGATTAGCCGCCAATACCTGCTCCACGACTTGAATTCTATGCCGGTCATCCGGCTGGGCAAGCACAAGCTTCTCAAGTTCCACACCCGTTATTCCAAATACGCTCTCAATCTCAATCGGCTTCCCCGTTAATTCCGACAGCTCTTTATTCACAAAGGGATACAACCCGCCCGGCTGAAATTTGACGCCAAAGACGATTCCGCTCCCCTCGAGCAGATAGGAGAATCTTTCTTTTCCCGGGCCATAACAGAAGGTTTTCCCTTGCTCGACTACAAGATTTGCGCAAGGATTAGGCACCACATGCTGCCAATACGAATCGCCCGGACCTAAATCCCATTCAACGACCCAGAAATGTTTGATAAAAGGCGACAATACCTCCGCAGGAGCATACCGTTCCAATCGGAACTGTTCCTCCGCTCCGTGTAAACCAAGAACTCCCATACTCGGCCGGGGTTGTGAATGGCTCATCCTGTCCCTCCTGTTCTTGTCGCGTTTTTACAATACTTAGCAAAATGCTCGTTTTATAATGAGTTTATCACAGATAGACGTGAAAACCCGAACCATAAATGAGGAGGACAAGCAAACATGGAATTGAGATACGAATTTTATATCAATGCCGCACCGGAGCAAGTATGGCACACGATCGTCAGCCCGGAAGGGACTCGGAGCACGTTTTTCGGCACTGTGCTGCATTCTACTTTGGAGCCTGGTGCAGCCTTCGAATATGTGGGTCCAGGAGCCGACGGAGACAATACGGTTCATGTATACGGAACGATTCTGGAAGCCGTCCCCGGCAAAACGCTCAGCTATCTGGAACATCCCGGGCCATCCTACAGGGAGAATCATGCGGAGCTCGAAACTCGCGTAACCTTCACCATGGAGACAGTTGGCCAATGCACTAAGCTGACTTTGGTCAATGATCAATGGACACCGGATCATCCTTCCTTCGCAAACTCGAAAGATCACTGGTGGATGATGCTCAGCAACATTAAGACGTATACGGAAACGGGAAAAACGCTCGACTTCGGCTGGTAACAGCAAAAAAATGGTTGCCCGTTAGCGGGCAGCCATTTTTTCGCGTCATGATATATGGTATCCTTATACAAAAATTAGGAGGTGCGAATATGAAGCAAATCAGCCTTACGAAATGGATTGGATTCACATTGTTAGCGGCGGCGATCCTCTGGATGGGTTCGTTTTTCGTCCTGATGGTTGGGCTGAATTATGTCGTGAATTTAATCGGATGCTTCTAATTAGAGAAGCGGCTAGTCTAATCTTTTAGATCCATCTTATAAAATCCCTTTTAACCAGCTTCACCTTGTTTGTCTCCGCCCATTTGGTTAAATCCGCGATCCCCTTATCTTCATCCTCCGGAAATTTAAAACACATTTTTAACGGAACAATCTTTTTGCCATGCGGTTTAATCCCTATTACGGGTCTGAAGTAGCCCATAATCATCATCACTTTGATATCCTTCGCATCTACGGACAGCCCGTTTAATTGGATGCGCTCATCGTGCAAATAAAGCTCGGTTGGTTTCTTGCGAGCTCTAAATATCGCTATGAATATAACCGAAACGTAGACAAGGAGCATCAAACTGCTAAATGAGAGAAAGAAATTATTAACGGGATGAATGGGATTATTAAACTGATTAATGATCTGAAAAATCGAGTTTAAGCTTAAGATAATCATACAACCGATAATACTTCTACCAGAGGGATTTTTGATAGCATGTACAATCAATTTGGTTTCTCCCTTCATCTAATTTGTTAGCTCTTAAGGAGACCAATATCTCCCGCCGGTCAAGTCCGTATCTTGAAGAGCGCCGTCCTTTTCTTGCAGGACATACAGATTCTCGCCTTCGGCGCCTGCCCATGCGATTCCTAGCAGCAAGCCTTCATCCGAATGCGCAAGGAACGATACTTCGAACAGCCCCGGATCGTCTCCGCCATCCACTCTCCAAGTACCGGATTCGTTATAGGTCGCCGGAAAATCCTTAAACAGCACTTGATCGCCGCTAATATACGCGATGCTTGCCAGCATATCGTCGCCATCGCGCTCAAATACAAACAAAGCGATCTTGGCCTCAGGCGATTCCGCCAACAGGCTGCTTTTTGTCACCTTTCGATTCTTTAACGCTTCGACCTGGGTTATTGTATTTGCATCCGCAGACAAATATTGACCATCAGCCTGGCGGCTGCCCGTTAGTCCAACCAATGACTCTTTGCTAACGACGCCTTCACGCGCCAATAGATAGGATTTGTTAGAAAGGAGTTTCCCGGACTTCACCTTATACAAGTAACCGGCCATATGAGTGAAATTACCCGCCGTCTGCCTGTTTGTATCTTGTTCATCGGCTTCCTGATGGCGAACAAACTCGATCTCCACCTGTTCACTGTCATTTCCTATTGCCGAGTTAAACTGCTCAGGATTGTCCAATGCCTCTCCGTTTTCATTAGGTATGGTAATCAGCTGATCGCCCGCCTCATTCGCGAAACCAAACACGTTGTCCAGTTGGCTAAACGTTACCTGATTCACTCCCTGATCCGTTGCGGATGGCTGTTCCTCCGGCGTTTCCGTTACAACCGGCGTTGCTTCCGCTTGCTCACTAACAACCGGTGTTGGCGATGGCTCATTTGCAGCCTTGTCCCCGCATCCGGCCAGTATGAGTAAGCCTGCTAGTCCTCCAATCCACATACCGCTCTTCATCTTGGACCTCCTTAAGACGAATCTTTTCTGCTTTTGATTTTACCATACGCTGGAAAATAGTAAAACGACCGCCCCGCAAGGGACGGCCGAGTTCATTAACGAATGGCTACCATAATATTATCGACATTAAATTTTGCCGTACTGGTATCCGGGGAACCAAACATAACGCTATCCAAGCTGCTAGCCGCCGATTTGAACACGGCCTGGCTTACAGCCGGCGTATTCATATCGTTGACGTACACATCAAACTTGTTTGTCGCAGGGTCGGCGGCAATCTTGATGTGATACCACGTATTGGCGCTATACGTCAGGATAACCGCACTGTTGGAGCCATTATAATAGCGAAGCTTGCCGTCGGAGTCGAAATAGACAACCGCTACCGGTGTCGTGCCGCTATACAGGTAACCGGCTTGCACTCGCTGGTTCGTTTGATCCACCTTTATATCAAACTCCTCCACGATCCGGCTGCTTTGCGCGCCGAAGCTTGTAGTAACTTTCACCTCCGCCGTAGCCGAGCCGTCGTTTACCCGCAAGCTTTTGTCCGATGCCGAAGGCGTGTTCTCAACGGTTACGCCACTGCCCGCAACCGTCCATTTGGAAGGTGAAGCCCCCGTCGTTTCCAGGTTAAAATTATCGCTCACGACTTGTTTATACAGCTTAACATTATCGACGTTAAACGCTCCCGTTCCGGTATCGGATGTACCGAACAACGCGCTGTCCAAGCTTGTCGCGCTTACCTTGAAGGAAGCCTGGCTAACGGCGGGAGTCGTCATATCGTCTACATAAACGTCAAACTTGTTAGTCGCGGGATTGGCTGCGAGTTTGATATGGTACCAGGTGTTCGCGCTGTACGGCATAATAACCGCACTGTTGTTGCCGTTGTAATAACGAAGTTGTCCGTCATTCTCGAAATAAACAACCGCTACCGGCACCGTTCCATTATTCAAATACCCTGCGCGGACACGCTGATTCGTCTGATCCAGCTTGATGTCGAATTCCTCTACGAGCTGGCCGCCCTGCAACGGAAAAGCATGGGAAGCGCTGACTTCCGCCGAAGTCGAATTGTCCGATACTCTCATGCTTTTGTTCGTTGCGCTTGGTACGTCCTGCACCGTCACCGCCGTCCCTGCTGTCTGCCAGCCTTCCGGCGCTGCTCCGGTAGTTCCGCCATTAAAGTCATCCAGCACAGGCAGCGATTGACCGTTAACCGGCGTACCGGTTACAGGCGACTGGTCATAGGTTGTCAGAAGCACAAAGCCGCCCGCAGGAACGGTAATGTTGACGCCGGAGGTGCTCATATTGGCATTCGATACGACCGATTCTTTCACCGGCAAGGCATTAGCATCCGTCGGATGATAGCTATCCGTATACTTGTACACATCCCAAGTAGCCTGATTCACGCCGGGAATAGTCACATTAACTTGTCGCTCAGCCGTGCCCCGATTCACCGCCGCAATAGTCCAATGACTGCCGGAGGCTCCCGCCGATTTCCGCGCTACCAGCATTCTAACCTGGCTATCGTACGCGCCAGCTGCTTTGTAAATCGTAGAGCCGCCTGCGACATAACGGCTAAGCAGCGAATACGTATAGAACCAAGGTCTTGGAGTCGGATCGTTAAAAATATCCCACATTCCCCATAACCGGTCATGCTGGGCATCGTCCAGCTCCCATAGGCTTACGCCGCCAGCTCCTTGCAGCACTGCCTGCATCGCCGTATCCGCCTGATGCAGCGCGTAAGAGGAATTTACGACGTTTGGCTGATCGTCGCTGGAAGTTTGGCCGTCCAAGGTGCCGCCTTCCGTAATAAACAAAGGTTTCGGCGCGCTCGACAAGTCGCTGAGCCGCTTCATAACTTCCGTATTGCTTGCGCTCGCAATGGAAGATTGCGAAGGATAGTAGTGAATATCGTAAGCGCCGATGTAAGGCGCCAGCTCAAGCTGATTGGAAGCCGCGTACAAGCCGGTATTAATCTGGTTGCCCGTTGCCATGACGCTAACCGGGAGTCCCTTCGCCGCCAGCTTGCTCTTCAGCCAAATCATTGCCTGTTTGTAACCGGCCCAAGTGATTTTGTTCGACTTTGGTTCATTGGTATGCTGGTAGAACTTAATGTTGGTGTAGCCTTTTGTATTAATGAGATAATCCAAAGCATCAACAACCAGATCGGCATAGGTTTCCGAAGCGTTTTTCGTCAGATCGTCCCCCGCGTAGTCCATTCTCCAAGTCGATAACAGAACGGTTGTGCCGTCAGACTTGAGCTGATCGAGGATTTTGTACAGCTGCTGCATCTCCGGCGTATTCCAGTCGTATTGCCCAACCGTCAGCGTCGGGGAAAAAGCATTCGGAGCGGTCGCGACGCGGGCGAAGCCCATCCGCATTTAATCCGCTCGGGACAAGACCGTGTTCCACTGGGCCGTCGTAAGCGGATCGATGACTCGGTCCGAGCCGATATAAGGGTCAAACTGGGCGCCATACCCGTAGAACGTCTGCGGCAGCGCATCCGTTGCGTACACCGTAATAGGAGTAGCGGCGGCTTTCACTTTGGCTAGGCCCGGGAAGGAAGACACGATAAGGCATAAAGCTAACACAACGACTGCAATCCTGCTCACGCGACGAACGTAACCGCTTACAAAATTCCTTTTCATCAAAGAACCTCCTCTTCAATTTACAGTCCAAAAATGGCAGGAGGAATATTTCCCCCTGCATGGATGGTTTACAATAACGGTTCTGCGTCCAGAATTTGACCGGCCTCAAGCAGCTTCTCCCGCAGTACACCGTAGGGAAGATCTTGAACGGCTACGCCAAGCTCCAGACATAAGGATGCGGCAATGGCCGCCGATTGGCCAAGCACCATGTACACCGGCTCCATCCGAATGGATCCGTAAGCGGCATGCGAGGATGACAACGTAACCGGCAGCAGCAGGTTCGAACATTCCTCGCGCTTCGGGCGAATCGACTGGTAGCTGACCGGATAGAGCAGCTCGTCGTCTTCCCAGAAGGTCCCCTCCAGATGAACCTGACCGTCCTTCGCGTAATGGGAGACGTAATGGGAGTCGAAATAATAGGTGCCAAGTCCAACCGATTCCGGCGCGGAACGCTGCTTCACGGACAGCTCCGTCATGACGTAATCGCTAACCATCCGGCGCCCTTCCCGAACGTAAATCTGGACCGGGAAGCCGCCATTGTCCGTGAATTCATCGGCCGCTAGCCCCCACTTGTTCATATCCTCGCGCACCTGCTGCGGTACGCGCTCGTCATTGGCCAGGAACCACAAGGTGCCGAGAGTGAAGGCGCGGTGCTCCGCTTCGGTCCGTTCTCGCGTCTCGTAATCGCCATCCGCATACGAATAGCTCGCGCCGACAAAATCCACATGGTTCGTATCCGTCTTCCGGTTCGGAATCGGGGTAAGCGTCAGTATATCGTCCAGCGTCAGCTTCGGATTGGCTTCAAACCTGCGGGCAAGAAGCTCGTGAATCAACGGATTATAGTCTGCCGGCTTCTCAATCGGCAATTGATTGTCCGGGTCCGAGCTAAGCGTGAAGCGGTAGCAATACGCCTGCACGCGGTGATCCGATTCGCCTTTTTCGCCCGGACATTCCGGAAGCACGTAAGGAAGAAGGCCGCTGGCCGGGTCATTGTTCACCTGGTAAGCGCTAACGCCTCCACCCTCCAGCGGACCATTATCGAAGACCCCGTTCGTCAACTCGCCATACTTCGAATTCGCTTCACGGCCCGTTACATAAGTGATGCCGGCAAGCGCCATCAGATCGCCTTCATAACCGGTATCGATAAAGAGCTCCGCCTCGTATACCTTGCCGCTCTCCATCTTAATGCTGATGATCCTGCCGTCCTTCTTCACAACGGCATCCTCTAACGCAAGCCGTTCATTCCGCACAACCTCTACGCCCGCTTCGAGCAGCATATTTTCATAGGTTTCGCTTGCTACCTTCGGCTCGAACATCCAGCGGATCTTCAGTTCCTCGTCTCGGCCGAGCCAGAACCGCGTGCCTAGCAATTCATCATAAGCTTCCGGCGATTGTCTGGTCCAATTGGACGCATCCGCATAATGGCGGTAAATATTTCGGTAAAATTCGCGGGCGATGCCGCCAATGCCTTTGCGGTTGTTAATGTCCGTCGCCCCTAGTCCGGAACTGGTCATCCCGCCGATATGAGACGTATTGGCAATCAAGAGTACTTTACGGCCAAGACGTGCGGCTTGCACGGCGGCCGCAACGCCGCCGCTTGTAGCGCCATAAACGATAATGTTATACATGGACAAGCCGTCCTCCCTCTGCATCGAAACATTTGACATGGTTGATTAGCTCGTCAAGATTTACCCATGAAACCCCAACCTTCTGATCCGCAGCGCCATAAGCCATTATGAGCTCCTCGCCTACGACGATTCCTGCCGTCGTAAACAAACAAGGCGTCGGATAATCCGTCGGAAGTTCCCATTCCTGCTGCGCATACATAAGGCGGTCCGGGCAGCGGTGAATGATCTCGGGGAAAGAACCTGCAACATTACGCGCGATCATAAACGACTGCGTATATCCAAACTCGGCATCCTTTTTGCCATGATAAGAAATCAGCCACTCGTTCTCATTAATCGCAATCGGCGGCCAGCTTGCCCCGATCCGGTTCGCTTCCCAATCCAGCACGCTTGTCGCCATCAACTGGTGAACCGCATCTGCCGAAGCCAAATCCTCAAGCCGCTCTGCAGCCGCGATATAAATCGAAGGCGTCGATACGGTGTCTCCAGCCGGGAATGCTCCCGGGGTCATCGGACGGTGCAGTATCACATATTGCTGTTTGCCGTCTATCAGCATCCGGTGCGGGAACGGGAACACGTCGCGGTTATCGCTCCGGCTACCGTCCGTAAGCGGACACACGTAGGCGAAAGCTTCCTCGTATTGACCGGCTTTCAGCTTGTCCAGATCCAGCTTGAACAGTACCGTTACCGTATTGTTCGTGCGAGCCGTCTCGTGAAACGGCGTATCCTGCTCATGCACCCAGGAAGGAATATAATCGTACCGCGTCTCGATCGGCGGATCCTGATCCAGCATCCAATAAGGCCCCGGCGGGAACATCCGGCAAGCAACGGACACATACAGCTCGCCGTCAATCGGGAAGATGCGCGGGTCCTCGATACATCCGTTCGCATAGTTGCGGACGCGCTCGCCATGAATATTCGTAATGTAGATTTCGTCCTCCGCCTGCTTCAAGGCAGGAATCAGCGCTGGGCGACTGAAGTCAGCCGTCCAGGTCTCTCCAAGATCATCGCTGTATGCATAACCGAGGAAAATCGGATAAGGATCATAGCAGCCTTCCTTCCTAGCCGCCGGCCAAGGGCCGGTTGCCCGGAAAAGCATATGCAGCCGCGAGCTGTCCGGATCTTGCACGATAGCGGGATTAAGTACCATTTTGCTAGCCCAATCGCAATCGGGCTGAGGGACGAGCACGGGACCCGCCGTATATTTGAATTGTGGAATCATAGATGAACCTCGCTTTCTAATCTGACGAAAGTGCTAGCAGCGCCCGGGCGTCTTACCCCTTCAAAGCTCCGCTGCTAACGCCGCTAATAATATATTTCTGCAGGAACAAGTAGACGAGAACGAGCGGAGTCACGACAATGACAATTCCCGCCGCCAGAATCGTCCAATCGGTCGAGAATTCGCCGACAAACAGGTACAGACCCGAAGTGAGAGGGCGTTTCTCCTTGTCCGTCAAATACAGGTACGGATTGATGAAATCATTCCATACGTTAATAATCTTCAGCATGGCTACCGTTGTAATCGCCGGCTTGAGGAGCGGCATAATGATCGTCAGGATGTAGCGGAAATACCCGCATCCGTCGAGGGCAGCCGCTTCATCCAGCTCCATCGGGATATTTTTGACGAAGCCAACTAGAATGAACACCATCAGCGCCATATTGATGCCGGAGCTGAGCAGAATGTAACCGCCGTACGTATTTAATAGTTCGGTATACTTCATGAAGAACAGAAGCGGTACAATCCCGTCGGGCAGAAACAGCGTAATGCCGATTAGCCCAAGCAGGAAACCCGTTCCCCGGACATGCTTGCGGGAGATCGGATAAGCGGCCAGCGCCGCAATGACGCAAGTCAGCACTGTGGAGCATGCGGTATAGATCAGACTGTTTTTGAAATTGACGACCATATCGCCTTGCTTCCAGGCTTCCTTGAAATTATCGAAATTCAAAGACTTGGCGATCGCCATGGGCGAATTCAGAAATTCGGTATTGGTCTTCAGCGCGATGTTGACGATCATCAAGATCGGCAGCAGCATAAGCAAGCTGAACAGGATCAGAATGACGTGCGCAAGCCCATAAGGGAGTTTTGCCGTTAATTTCATGAGAGCTTCTCCTCCCGTCTGCGCATATAGGTCTGCACAATAACAACCACGACCGCAATCACAAGGAAATGAATGATGCCAAGGGCGGAAGCGTAACCTTGCGTACCGTTGGAATCAAAGATCGTCTTGAAGACAAACATGCCAAGCGTCATGGTCGAATCGTCCGGACCGCCGTTTGTCAGAATCATAATCAGGTCAAACACGCGGAGGCTTCCGATAATGCTAAGCAAAATATTAACGCCGATAATCGGCTGCAGCAGCGGCAGCGTAATATGGCGGAATGACTTCCAGCCCACCGCGCCGTCCATGCTGGCCGCTTCGTAAATATCCTGCGAGATCCCTTGAAGCCCCGCGAGATACAAGACCATCGCATAACCAACCGACGTCCATACCTGAACGAATATAACAAGCGGCAGCGCCAGCTTCGAATCGCCAAGCATGCTTGAGCTGGTGCCAAACAAGCTTAAGATCTGGTTCATCGGCCCCGAATACGGATCGAAGATCAGCGTCCAGACCAGGCCGATAATGACAACCCCAAGCACGTTTGGCATGAACAAAATCGAGCGATAGGCGTTTTTGCCGCGAATTTTCAAATTGACGAGCACGGCTAAGGCCACGCCAAGAACGTTCTGTATAACCGTCGTAAAAAAAGCAAACGTAAACGAAATGCCAATCGCGTTCATCAAGTCGTCGAAGTTGATCGTTAGCGCGTTTTTGTAGTTTTTCAGGCCTACCCAACTGTAATGGTCGATGTTGCCGTTAAAATCCGTCATGGAGAAAAAGAGCGTGCCGAGCGCAGGATAAATTTTGAACACGAAAAATAATAGTAAAGCCGGCAATATGGCCATCCATGGTGCCCACGAGCGATAAGTTTTGACCATTGTTCCACTCCTTTCTAATCGTTGGAGTCAACAAACCCCGCACGACGGCAGGGCTTGTTAACTGTTTGTCCAAACACTTCGCTTATTTCCAGTTAGGCTTGCTGTCTTCGTAATCCTTTTGCCATTGCTTCGCCGCATCCTCCGGCTTCATGCCGCCGGTTGCAACTTTGATGAGCAGATCCAGCTGGTACGTAGAGCCCGAGTTTTGAATATTGGTGAATTGGTCCACCGCATCCTTAGCGGACAATTGGTCATTTATCTTCTGAGCAAGCGGATCCTTCATCGTGATGCCGTCCATAACCGGGAATTGGTTAACGGTATCGATGTACAGCTGGTAGTTATCCTTTTGGCTGAATGCTTCCAGGTATTTCAGAGCCGCTTCTTTGTTAGGCGAGTTGTTCGCAATGAACCAAGCGCCGCCGATTTTGGCATAACCAATCTTGTTCTTGGCCGCGTCGTCCGTAGCAGGAACGATAAACGTGCCTACCTCGAAGTTAGGTTTCGCGTCGTTGATTTGCGTCAGGCTGAACGTGCCGTCGATCGTCATGGCGGCTTTGCCTTGCGCGAACAAACCAGGCGCTTGTCCGTATGCCAGACCGAGGGAGTTCTTCTGGAAGTATTTGCTCAGCGTCTGGAACTTCGTGAATACCTCGAGCCATTCCGGATCGGTGAACTTGCTGGTCAGCGCCATCACGTTGGCATTGTCTTTGCCGTAGAAGTCCGGCTTCGCGCCGCGTACGATCGAAGGCTCAAGCGTATGCACGATTTGCTGCATCGGCCAGCCGTCTTTGCCGCCTACGAGAATCGGATCAATGCCCGCGCCTTTGATTTTGTCTAGCAGCGCCGTAAACTCCGTCCAAGTCGTAGGCTCCTGCAGGCCCAGATCGCTAAAGATCTTCTTGTTGTAATAAGCGACTAGGCTGACCTTGTTCCATGGCAAACCGTATTGCTTGCCGTCGTAGTTCAGATTCTGCAGCGCGTCCTGCTTGAAGTTGCCAAGGAAGCTTTGCCCCGACAAATCCATCCACAGCTCGCGCTGGTCGGCCGAGTTCATCGTCTTGTAGTCGCCTGCTACGATGTCTACTTCGTTCGCGGCAATACGGGAGTTTTTCAGCTGCTGGTAGCTTTGGGTAGGCGTTGCGTCATAACGGATTTTAATATTCGGATTTTCCTCTTCGAACTTGGCGTTGAACTGGTCGAAGAACGCTTTGTCCTCTACGCGCCAGTTAATGATGCGAAGCTCGACCGGCTTGCCGGAATCTTTGCCCGTATCCGGTGCTGCCGATGCCTCCGAGGTTGCCGCCGCATTATTGGCATTGCTCGCTTGGTTTCCATTATTCGCGTTATTGGAACCGCAAGCGGATAATACAGCCGAGGAGATCATTGCCGTCAACACGAGAGAAGCTAGTTGTTTTCTCTTCATCTTTATTTCCCCTTTTCCCTAATCTGTCGTTGCTGCATCTCCAATATTATCGGATGTAAGCCTTTGCTTGAATTCTCAATCCTCTTCATTATGATTCTATTTTCTTCAATTGTTTGACTTGGAGTTAACTCCAGCAATTAAACTGTAGTTGCTAGAAAAACCAGCCGTTCAAATGGGAGGAAACATGCAATGGAATACGTGAAACTTGGCAATACCGGGCTCGACGTATCCCGGTTTAGTCTTGGCTGCATGAGCTTTGGTATTGCGGAACGTTGGATTCACCAATGGGTGCTTAATGAAGAACAAAGCCGTCCAATTATTAAGAGAGCTATCGAGCTTGGAATCAACTTTTTTGATACAGCGAATGTATACTCCGCGGGAACAAGCGAAGAGATTCTCGGCAGAGCTCTGAAGGACTACGCCAACCGGGATGAAATTGTGCTTTCAACGAAAATACATGGCCTCATGCATGAAGGCCCAAATGGTTCCGGTCTTTCTCGAAAGGCTATCATGAGTGAAATCGATAAAAGTCTTAAACGACTTGGAACCGATTATGTCGACCTTTATATCATCCACCGTTGGGATTACCATACTCCGATTGAAGAAACGATGGAAGCTCTACATGACTTGGTAAAAGCGGGGAAAACAAGATACATAGGCGCCTCCGCCATGCATGCGTGGCAATTTCAAAAAGCACTTTTTACAGCTGAGAAAAATGGTTGGACAAAATTTATATCCATGCAAAATCACCTTAATTTGATTTACCGGGAAGAGGAACGGGAAATGTTGCCGCTCTGCAAGGACGAACAAATAGGAGTAACCCCCTATAGTCCTCTTGCTTCGGGTAGATTAATTCGAGATTGGTCCGAAACTACTCAACGTTCCGCAACCGATCACATTCAGAAATCGAAATATGATGAATTCGCAAACAGCGACCGGCTTATTGTGGAAAGAGTAGCGGCACTTGCCGAACATCACGAAGTTCCGCGTATTCATATCGCGCTTGCCTGGTTATTACAGAAAGAAACCGTAACGGCTCCGATAATCGGAGCTACAAAATCAGCTCATCTTGAGAGCGCCGTAGGCGCCCTTTCCGTAAAGCTAACTGAAGAAGAAATAAAGTCATTGGAAGAGCTTTACGTTCCTCATAAAATAGTCGGTCACTCCTAACATTGGCCCATAAATAAATAGCGATGCAGGAAATCCTGCATCGCTTAAATTGATAACGGAACCGTAACCGTCACGACCGTCCCTCTGCCTTCGAAAGCATGCAGCTTCAGCCCGTAACCTTCGCCGTATTGCAGATGGAGACGGGAATGCACGTTAACGAGACCGTACGAATCCTCTCCCCGGTAACTGTCCGGATCCGCAACAACTCTTGCTAGCCGCTCCTGCAACGTATGAAGCAGATGCTCTGGTATACCCGGACCGTTATCCATGACCTCGATAAACAGCTTATCTTTGTCGCTGTATGCGCTGATCCGAATGACTCCATCTCCGCCTCTAGGCTCAATGGCGTACTTGATTGCGTTCTCGACCAGCGGCTGCAGCGTCAGCTTGACCATCCGGCAGCTATGATACTTCTCGTTCACGAGCACCTCGCTTGCGAACTCCTCCGGAAACCGGATATGGATAATATGGAGGTATTGCTCCAGCGCTTTAAGCTCCTCTCCCAGCGTCACTTCTTTCTCCCGCACGTTTGCCGTATAACGGTAGAAATCCGCTAGGTTATGGGTCATGTCAACCACTCGCTGATTGCCTTCGAAGTAGGCAATGCTCTTAATAATATCGAGCGTATTGTACAGAAAATGCGGGTTGATCTGGTTTTGCAGCGCCTGGATCGTCGCTTCGTTTTGCCTGATGTGCAGCTGCATTTCTTTTTTCGTCAGGTCCATTACTTCGTCAATCAGCGTCTGCAGCCGGTCGGTCATCCGGTTGAATTTCATACTTAATATTTGGATCTCGTCAGGCCCGGGACTGAACTCGGTTCTTACGGTCAGATCACCGTGCTCCATCCGGTTAACCGCCGTCATTAACCTCCCGATCGGCGATACGAACCGTTTGGCCAGAGCTGGAACAATCAGAAGCACCAACAACATGATAATAGCCATCATAATAACCGTTGTCCGCTTGGCGGCCTTAAGCCCGGATGCCATTTCGTCAAGCGGCACGGCAGAGACGATGGTCCAGCCTTGGCTTGGCATATCCCGGGTACCAATCAGCATGCTGGTATGATCGATGGTTTGCATTGCGGCAGTTCCCTTGAACGCCAGGTCCATATCAGCTAAGTTCGTCTCTTCAATCGGCGTGCCGATGAGAGCTTGGTTAGGATGGAATACGGTCAAATCCTTCTGCGCGTCAATCACATAGAACTTCCCCGTCTCCCCAAGCTTCGTCTGCGTAAATAACCTTTCCAGCTCTGCAAACTGCAGATTAAGCACGAGATGTCCGGCTAATTGTCCGTTATATACGCTGTATATCGGCATGGAGATGGAGATCATTGGCAGGGCTTCATTCCGGTAAAATCCGGTTTGTCTCACGATCGAAACTTGAGGCTCTGTATTGGCATATTCGATTTGGGGGATTTCGAAATCCGTCACGCTCGATACGACCCGTCCGTCCTTCGCTACAATCCATAGACCGGCGATATCCCAGGAGTTCAAGACGCGGAACGATTCCAGCGTATTCAGCACCTGATCGGCGTTCTCTTGACCTGTGTCGCCGGGCTGCTCCAGCCAGCGCTGAATTTTCAAATCGCCAATCATGTTCCAGGTCGAACGCTCCACTTGCTGCAAATAATAGTCCAGCTGATAGGCAAGCCGGCTTGTCGCTTCATTTGAAGTCGCCTGATAGTCCCGCAGCACGGCGGTACTGTAGTTGTGGTTAATTAGATATCCGGTTACGAATGTACATACAATACTGCTTACGAGCAGAAGGAAGGTCAGCTTGAATTTGATCGAATAGTTATACCACGAGAAGCGGCTCTTAATGCTCATATCCCTCTAGCCTTCCGGAATTCATTAGGCGACACGCCTTCCGTTTCTTTAAAAATGCGGTTAAAGTAAGACATCGTCGTGTAACCGACGAGATCCGCAATATCGTATATTTTAAGATCCGGCTCAAGCAGCAGCTCTTTGACCTTCTCCATACGGACTTTATTAATGTAGTTAATGAGCGTCATCCCCGTCTGGCGTTTGAAAACGTTGCAGAAATGCGACACGCTCATATGGCATCGCTCGGCCATCTCCGTTAGCGATATATTTTTCCGGTAATGCTGTTCCAAATAGGCGCAAGCCTCCCGGATGACCTTTTTATCCAGTTGATAACTATCGCTCGATTGCGTTTGCAGCGAGTGATTCAAGAGTTCGTCAAAACGCGCAACGATCTGCTCCTCCGTCAGTTCTTCTCCCGATTGAAAGGGTTGGCTTGTCCCGGCCATGCCTTTGCCAAGCCGTTCCGTCCACTTCGTATATAACAACCGCAGCAGCGCCGTGTAATAGGCCGGATACGTCTCCCGAAGAGCAAAGACGGAATGGAGAAGCTGGTGAAGATGCTGCCGCAGATCGGGCTGATCTTTGCTGGCGAGCTCCTCCAGAAAAGACTGGACCTTGAGCAAATATAAATGCCATTTATCATTGTCTTCAAGTCTGGCGTACAGCCGCTGCATCGCCTCTCTTAACTCCTGCTCCTTAACCGGCTTAAGCAAATACTCCGATACCTTGTACTTCATCGCTTGCTGCGCATATTGGAATTTATCGTACCCGCTTATAATAATCGTTTCCATCGGAAGCTTTTTCTCCGCGATTTGCTCCACCAGCCACAACCCGTCGCGCTGCGGCATCATAATGTCCGTTACGACAAGGGTTGGCCATAACTCCTGAAGCATATCCCATGCCTCCTGGCCGTTCCGGGCTTCACCGACAACTTGAAATCCTTCCGTGGTCTCTATGATGTCTACAATCATTTTGCGAATCCAGATTTCATCTTCAGCTACCAGTACTTGAAACACGGCAATCCGTCCCTTCGGGCTATGACTATGGATCGAGCGAGAATAGCTTTAGTATACATCAAACGTAACACTCAATTTTACGGAAAACTCCTCAATCTTGCGCCTCCGTATTAATCCAGATGCCAAAGATGCAGCGGCGAAATCCGTATTTAATGCCGCTAATTCATCATCAACATTGTGGATAACGAAACCTGTGGATATGTGGATAGGAATTGTGTATAGTTGATTTTTCCCGAAAGTTAACTGCATTAATATGTGCGTAACCCTGTGAATAACTGAAATAAGGAACCAAACTGCCGTCCTAGAGCAGCACAAATGGCGATGCTCAAGGCAGCGCCACTCTACTGTTAACGAGGTTAACGATTAATATATTGAATTTTGGAAACGGGGATATAGACCGGAACGCCGGCATCGAGGAATTTGGCATTCCCCTCAAAGAAACCGGCCCAGATCGCATTTGTTAACTCTATCGTTACGGCATTTACCGTCGTGATCTGTTCGCCGATCGCAAGGGATGCGAGGATCTCGACCAGATTGGATGTTCTGCAACTCAACTCTTCCATCTCCTTTCCACCTAAGAGATTTGGGCAGAAACATTCAGCGAACAACAACAGCTCTAATATTCTCTAACGGGATATATACGGTATCGTTATCTACCGGTGAAATAATCGTCGCGTTACCCCCCGCAAATCCAGCCCATGTTCCCTCCAGGGACGTATAATCGAGGTATAGCGTAATGGCTTGGCCAATCGGCAGCGTGCTCAGCACGGCATATACGCTGCTCGCTCCGCAGCTTTTTCCTAACATCTGTGTCACCACCTTCATTTTGCGTGCAAACGATCGGGCTGGTTATCTCGTAATGTAACGAATCTTCGACAGCGGAATATAGACAGGCAAGCCAGCGCTAATGAATCTTGCATTTCCTTCATAGAATCCAGCCCAGACCGCGTTCGTATACAGTACGGAGCCTATGCTGACAACAGCAAGAACTTCCCCAAGCGGAAAAGAACTCAAAATCTCGTAGATGGATGCATCCGACAAACAGATCATCTCCTTTCATGGGCAATCTCCCGTAGGCCAGCGGGTATTACCGGATCGTAATGGACTGGATTTTGTCCAAAGCGATATAAACCGAACTCGTCTCTCCGGGTAAAATAATCGTAGCGTTACCGGCTGCAAACCCCGACCAAGTGCCTTCGAGCAATACGTCTTCCATTACAACCGTAATCGGCTGACCGATTGGAAGAGTGCTTAATACCGCATAAGCCGGACCGTATCCCCTGCTTTTGTTCCCGTAACTGTTTGACATGTCTCCATTACCACCTCTTTCATGCTTGCCTGTTAATGATGAATATATTGGATTCTCGACAACGGGATATAGACCGGGACTCCGGCATCCAGAAACTTTCCGTTTCCTTCATAAAATCCCGCCCATAGGACATTCATCAAAAAGGTTGTTCCCGCGCTTACAACCGTCAGCTGCTCGCCGATCGGCAAACTTGCCAAATATGCATAGATAGCCGGTTTCGGGGTACTCAATGCTCATCTCTCCTTTCCATGCTGCTCCGCTTCGGCCTTAAAGCCGCGTAAGGTCACGGGACGTAAACGGCAATAACCTGGTTCAATGGGATATATTGCGTCGAACCATCCAGTGCCGAAATAACGGTTGCGTTCCCTTCCGTAAAACCGCCCCATGTCCCGTCATGGATCGAATCAACGACGGTTATGGTTACCGCCGCGCCTAACGGCACCGTGCTCAATATGGCGTACGCGCTTTTGGACCCGTACGTTTTGTTGCCGCAGCTTTTATCTGACATGCCAGCTCACCACCTCATAAGAGAATTGGTACAGTGTATGTGCTCGGACAAGATTTGCTTGTACGAATAAAATCGAATCTATGAAATAGGCTTAAAACAAAAAAAAGACCGCATCCCCTTATCGGGAAAGCAGTCTAGAGACCGTCGTTTGGCGTCCGCCAAACATAATCATGCCAAAGCTGTCAGGACGGTGGAAGTTAGGGACGTCGGATTGCACCGGTGACCAGCTTAAATAATGGGGCTCTGGCGTCAAATCGCCGCATTTATAGAAATTGCCCCTCATCACCGTGCCGGGAATAGCTCGAAATGTTGGAAACCACTCCTGCACAAAAGTGAATGGAATCCGCAAATACAGCTCCCAATACATCCTCCCGCCTACCGGCTCCCAAAGCCCAACTTCAGAGCGTATGCCGAATCGCTGCCCGGCATTGGCAACCGCAATGCGGTTACGCTCCTTGCCCGGTTCGCCGATTTCAAGAAGCAACATCCCTGCCGCGTTAAGCTCAAAATTGAAGTAACGCGCATCTTCCGCGGGCAGGGGCTGAAAGAAAAACTCCACGCAGCTGTCTTCGTAGACCGGAGCGCCGTCTTGTCTGTGCCGTATGACGGGAGCTACCTCAAATACTTGGAACTGCAAGTACAGCGCATGGTCATCATATACGCCGCGTACTTCAGTCTCGGGAGGTTGCGCTACGGCGCTCCATTGCTGATAAGCCACGGTTGCGGGCGGCAGCTGCCGCCACTGTTCCTTCGACAGGTCTGCCGCCGACTCGCAATAAGGAAACTGCTTGTTCGTCATGGTCAGGGCACGGCGATCCAAGCACCGCGTTGATCGGCCGATTCCCGTTCCGCCGTGACGATCTCAATGCTGGCTTTCGTGCTGGCCGGCGTTGCTGTCGTGAGCGGCAAGCCTTGCGCGAGTGCTTCGGTGAAATATTTCAACTGATAATAGTAGCCGTGATCCGCTGGCAAATCCGCGGTAAAACCTGCCCCGTCATTCGGATTCACTCTGACGGAAGCGCCGTCGAACTGCAAGTTGCCATGCTCAAAGTTAACCTTGAAGCCCATCTCGAAGCCAAAATCGCCATTCAGCGTCCAATCCACCTGGGCGGACACGATTTTGTTGTCGGCGTAGCGGTACTGGGTCGACACGATATCATAACCGCTGCCCGCAATAACGTTGCGACCGGAGCAAGACACCGCTTCAGGTTTCCCGAACAGCCAATTGACCATATCGGTATCATGCACGTGCATATCGAGCAGCGCGCCGCCGCCCTTCTCGTTCTGAAGCACCCATGGTCCCCAAGTTGGCGTGCCGCCTCCGCGGTAGAAGTAACCGCTCGTTACTTCCCCGTATTTGCCGCTGCTGACGAGCTCCTGCAGGTAGACGTAAGCCGGCCAGAACCGCAAGCATTGTCCAATCATTAATTGCTTCCCGCTTGCTTCCGCCGCTTCCGCCATGACGTCGCATTCTTCCGCGTTCATCGCCATCGGCTTCTCGCACAGCACATGCACGCCGCTATTTAGGCATTGAACGGTTACATCCCGGTGAAGGAACGTCGGGAGCGTAATATCAACCATGTCCAGCTGCTCGCTCTCCAGCATCGCCTGTACCGAGGTGTATTTGTTGAACCGGCTATAATCAATCGCGTTATCGGATGCTGTATCGATGTTGCCTCCGCTGCCGCCTCCGTTTAGCTTTGCTTCATCCACATCGCATAGCGCAACAACGCGGATTGGAGCACCTTCTCTCTCGAGGCGCAAATAGTTCTCGAGATGGGTTTTGCCCATAAAACCAAGTCCAATCAGTCCAATATTCAGCATTAGCGTTCCGTCCTTCCCAAGATGGCATCCATCGCCGCCGACGTGTTATATACAATTTGTTTCGTATGATGGTTGTATGGCGGAATCATCTCCGCAATAACGTAACCGTTATAGTTGATCGCCTCAAGCGCGGCCATCACCGCCGGATAATCGACGTCGCCGGCCAGCAGATCAACAAAGCCGTGCAACCCGCCTGCCTGACGGCGGTAATCTTTGAAATGAACTTTCTTGATTCGTTTGTTCAGAATCGAGATCCAGTGTTCGGGATAACCGGAGTACACGACATTGCCGACGTCAAAGTATGAACCTACATAATCGGAACCAACCGCATCTATAAAACCGCGCATTTCAAGCGGAGACAACAAAAATTTGTTCCATACGTTCTCGATGCCCACCGCTACTTTGACCGCTTCCGCTTCCTTCGCCAGCTTCGAGAAAAAGGCAAGCGCATTGTCGTACGCCCGGTCGTAGGGAACGACTGGAGCGTTCGGGATAAAGTCGACGCCAACGGCGCCAGGCACGATCAAGATGGAATCTACGCCAAGCGCCGCGGCAGACTCCAGCTGCTTCCGCGCAATATCGAAAGCTTTGCCGCTAACTTGCTCGTTCTCGCTTGTTGGCGGGTAATCCCAATACAAACCGCTTGCGAGGCTCGACAACTCGATGCCGGTATCGTCCGCGAAACGGCGGATCGAGCGGACCTCTTCTATCGTGCTTTCCAAGCTAAGCGGTCCCGACTCGTTCAGCGACAGCTCGATGCCGTCGAAGCCGGCGTCCTTCGCGAGTACAATGCTTTCCTCTATCGCCATGCCGGATGGAAAAGACCAGATATTAATCCCTTTTTTCATCTCTAGCGTACCTCCTCGTATGCTCTTGATAAGCCCATTATAATGGCCGTCCGCATGCCTGCCTTTAGCAGATCAGCCGGACCTTTTGCACAGCTTGAAAAGGATTTATAATAAGTGCAAACGAGATCGTTCGGGGAGGGGTCAAAAGGTGGAATTCGCGCGTCATACGCTGGCGGAAATGCTTGCGGTTCGCAAGCTGATTTCGTTCCATTACTTTGAATTTGCGAAAGGGTATGTGTTCGAGGGGGAGCAGCATGATTTCTGGGAACTGCTATACGTGGACAAGGGTTCCGTTGAGGTTAGAGCCGATGAGCGGACCCATCAGCTTGAGCAAGGCATGATCATCTTTCATAAACCGGGGGAATTCCATACAGTGGAGGTTAGCCAGCAGCATAAACCGCCCAATCTGTTTGTGTTGTCGTTCGAATGTACTTCTCCTTGCATGGAGAAGTTCGAAAATTTGATTTTGCAGCTGGGGACAAGGGAGCGGAATTTGCTGTCGCTGCTTCTTCAGGAGGGCTTCCATTCATTCGAACCGCCCTACGACAATTCCCATATTCATGAGCTGATCAGCCGGGAAAATGCCCCGTTCGCCAGCGAGCAGGCGATGCGCAATTATTTGGAGACGTTGCTCATTCAACTGATCCGGCTGCAGGAGAATGACGAGCGCCAAGCTGTACGCAAGCCGGCCTCCTTCCAGTCCGAAAAAGCGGAGCAGCAAACCGCCGAGCGGATTATTTCGTTCATGCGGGAGCATTTGTCGGAGCAGCTTACCTTGGACAAGCTTTGCGAAGAGCTGCATCTCGGGAAAAGCCGGCTGAAGGAGATTTTCCACGCGCAGGCTGGGGTTGGCCCAATGGATTATTTCAAGCAGCTAAAGATCGAGGAAGCCAAAACGCTCATTCGCGAGCAGCAATCCAACATGACGGAGATTGCGGCGCAACTCGGCTACAGCAGCATTCATTATTTCTCCCGCGACTTCAAGAAAGCTACCGGCATGCCGCCTTCGGACTACGCCCGTTCCGCTAAAGCCCGGGTGAAGGCTTAGGGGACAACGTTTGATGAACTCTCTAGCGTTGCCTCCTTACCTCAACGGACTACCTGCTTTGGTCGCACCGGAAAAATACCTCATCTCGCTAGGTGAGACAGGCTTTGGTTTCGATTCACCCAATCTATTTTCTGGTGCGCCGTCCATACCTTCATCCGAGCAAT
Organism: Paenibacillus glycanilyticus; assembly: GCF_030161375.1. Classification (GTDB taxonomy): domain Bacteria; phylum Bacillota; class Bacilli; order Paenibacillales; family Paenibacillaceae; genus Pristimantibacillus; species Pristimantibacillus glycanilyticus_B. Next base: position 76,251 of record NZ_BSSQ01000013.1, on the reverse strand, counting down.
CCCGTCTGTATCTCCCTTCCTCAAACTTCATATCTATAAAATCCACAACTTGCTGCAGCGAAGCAATCTGGCTGACAATATTTTCACGATGGCTTCTTAAATGTTCCACAAGCTCCGGATATTCCGCAGGATCGGTATCGGCCGAAACTGCCAAAAAAGGCCGGATTTCCTCTAACGGCATCCCCGTTTTTTTCAAACATGCTAACAGCCGGATCGTATGGATGTCCTCCTGCCGATAGAAACGGTGTCCGTTATCCTTCCGCTCTGCGCGAGGCAGCAACGCGATTTTTTCGTAATAACGGATCGTATCCTCCGTCATTCCGGTTTGCTCGGCAGTTTGTTTGATCGTGAAGCGTTGCTCTACCTTCATCCTATATCCTCCCTAAGATTGATTTGTGCCTTGACTTGGAGTCGACTTCAAGTTATAGAATTTGCGCTATCGAATCAAATAGCTCGATATAAAAAGGAGATGCACAATGAACAAGAGCCACAATGAGCATATCGCATTGATTACAGGCGCAAGCGCCGGGATCGGGTTGGAACTGACACGGAAATTACTGTCGGAGAATTGGCAGGTTGTAGCCGTTAACCGCTCTGACTTTCCTGCCGACGACATGGGCATCCGCAACGCGGTCAAGAACGGATCGCTTCGCGTTTATAAAACGGATGATCTTGCCGACTTTGCCAGCTTGAGACTTACCTTAGAAGAGATCAAACGCAAGGAGCGACGGATCGATATTTTATTCAATAATGCAGGAGGGTCCTTTCCCGAACTCAGCTATTCGAAACAAGGACGCGAGAAGCATTATGAGTTGATGACGGTCGTACCTTATATTATTCTGATGGAATTAATGGAACTCCTAAAAAATAGCCGTTTAAGAACGGTAATCAACACTTCATCTTCCGCTCTGAAATTTACAAAAGAGTTTTCAATCGAAGTCTTGGAGAATCCCAAAACCTTTCGCAAGCTGCTTGGTCCTTACGCGACCTCAAAGCTAGCTCTTTCGCTGTGGACTCAGGCCATCGCATCGCAGCTCGCCAAGGAAGACATCAAAATTCGTAGCGTTGACCCCGGTGGCAACAATACGATAAGAAAAGGAAAACAATCCGGACTGCCCGTTGTGGTCGCAGTACTGATGAAACTTTTTTTCTCCCCTCCTACCCTCGGCGCCAGCAAGCTGTACGAAGGGGCTCTCGGGGAACACCAATATGAGAGCGGCGTGTTTTTGCTGAAAGGGAAGGTTGCGGAATTAAAGTTTAGAGACCAGGCGCAGCACGTTTTGGAAAGAATTCAAACGATTTACGAAGACGAATTTCTTGTGTCTTGATGCCAAGACCTTGAACGGGGTACTGCGCTTGTATATTGACACCGTCATTGATTCTATTATAGGCTCCAGGTTCAAATCTTGACGATCGGTCTCGGCTATAGCCGCTGTAACCGTTATTTATAAGGTAAGTTACAATGTCCTCCCTTATCGCTGTAAGTTTAGCGGGAATTAAAAGCTAAGCGTAGTAACCGCCTCTTGCTGGATATTCATTATGATCATTAAAAAACTTAAATACTTCACTAAAGACTTTGTTTGCCATTCCTTGTTTTTGATTATCGTTGATTAGCTTAACAACTTCATTTATAGGCGTATCTCCAGATATTTCACCGCTCTTTAACTTGAATAAATCAAGTTCAATTAAGCCATCTAAATCATGTAAACATGGGCCGAATCTGTACTTAGCTCTAGTACCGATTACTTCTATTAGTTCAAACTCAAGACAAACAGCCATTTATCTTCACCTCAATGTTAATTCAACGAAAAAAGACATGACAGGGTTTACTTAAGGGGACTATAAAAGTTAGAACTTATATCACAATTAAAGATGCTTTATTTTAGTCATATAAGATATCAGATGAAGGAGGGAATCGTCTAATGAAGATCCGTAATCGTGGCCTTCTCTGTAATAGGCCTCCCTCCTTTATTGCTTTTTCTATTTATGTTTCCGGGGATTTCTCTAATGGCTTCCTTCTATTTTCTTATCACATATAAAAAATGGATTTTGGAAAGAAAAGTGGCCGCTATCATCCTAACCCTTCCGTTCATTACTATTTTACTTCATTTAAATTGAACGAATGGATAACCAACAGATGGAATTTCCAATTTATGCACAGAAGCCTTTAGCTTGGTCGATTAGTTGTTCAATTCTCTCTCTATTAATAAACGCTTAGAGAGGTTCATAGCCAGTCTCCTATATTTCAATTTAATTTGATTTATTGTTGTCCGTTAGCGGAATTCATTTTTGCAAGGCTGCTATCTGTGTTGCACGAAGTGCAGTATATTTCCCTTAATTAGACCAAAGCGCAAATTATGCTGCACGGAATGCAGGATATGAGGTGGTTTGGAACCCTTTTGGGCATTTTTTGACTTATATCCTGCAGTTTGTGCAGGATTTCTCTAGTTAGTGGGCTCAAACGCCTAAATATGCTGCATTTGGTGCAACGTAACTAAAAAGCCGGCAGCGGCGGGACTTTGGTGAGCGTCAAATATCAATATTTTGGTTTAATATTGTCTTAATTTAAAATAACAAAAAGCTGCCCATAGGGTCTTTATGACCTTATGGGCAGCTCTCCTATTTATTTCGTATTTACGGCAGCGGAATGCTGCGACTCCGAAGAACGGCGGCAAATCATACGATACGGAATCGTCATGCGCACCGGCAGCGAATATTGCCCCTCCAGATAGTCGAGCAGCAGCTTGACGGCGTACATGCCCATCTCGATCTTCGGAACATGAATCGTCGTTAGCGGCGGGGACGTGAATTCGGAAATTTCGATATTGTCCACGCCAACGATCGCAATATCTTCCGGAATGCGAAGCCCTCGCTCCGTTGCCGCGCGCATGGCGGCAATCGCCATCATATCGCTGGCTGCGAACAAAGCTGTTGGCGTATATCCTTTTTTCTCAAACGCCTGCTTGGTCAGCTCATAGCTAAGGGATACATCCCATTTCACGTCGATAATCCAGTTGTCGTTCAGTTCAAGGCCAGCTTCGCGCATCGCGCTCTCGTAACCAAGGAACCGCTTCTCCTGGCGGAACGGATCATTGAGCTCCGGGCCGCCGAGATAACCGATTTGCTTATGCCCTTGCGAGATGAGATGCAGAACAGCTTCCTTCGCCGCCGCTTCCCGGTCGTAACAAACGACGGGGATCGTCCGGTCAGCGAGATCCACGCCAACAACGGCCTTCACGTTTTGCTTGATCCATTGGTACGCATCCGCATCAATCCGCTCGACAATAATCATGCCGTCGATCCGGTGCTCTTTCACCAATGCCTGGAGCTGCTGAATATCTTGCTGGTTCTCAATGCTGTATACAAACTCCAGCCGGAGACCGGCTTCGGTTAACGCTTTTTCAATGCCTTCCAATATAACGGAGAAATAAGGATTATTGTATTTGTTCTGAGGAATAGCCACCACGCAGCCGATATGAACCATCAGCTTGGCGTCGGATTTCTTCTCCACGCGGCTTGCCTTGTAGCCAAGCTTCTCCGCCACTTCCCAAATTCGTTTGCGGGTCTCTTCGCTCACGGAACGGGTCGAATCATTCTTCATTACGCGCGATACCGTTGAGATCGATACCCCAACCTGCTCTGCAATGTCCTTCAACTTGGCCATCATACGTTCCTCTCTATTCCTATGTCGAATAAATGCTCTATATTTAATTGCGGCAACTACACAAAAGTTGCGGCAAATTCTATTGTAAAGCCCTATCCTTCAATAGTCAAGAAACACCGCCGTTTCAAGCTTCCCGCCTTAAGCAAAAAAGGGAAAGAAGCGCTCAAACGCCTCTTCCCCTTTTGTCCAATGTACCTTTACTTCCGCTTACTTCAGCTTCGATTCCAGATCTTTAATCGCCGCGTCCACATCGCCGTCGCCAGCCAGCGGATTTTTGAGCGATTGCTCGCCGTATGTCCACACCAGGTCTGTCTTCTTCACCGTAAACGGAGAAATAATGCCAAATTGCTGCGCGTCGAGGAAGATTTTGTTCGCTTCGCCTACGGTTGCGATATAAGCATCGGACGCCGCTTTATTCGCCGGGATCGAATAACCTTGCTTAGCTAGTTCGGATTGACCATCCGGACCCGCGAGCCATGCGAGCAGCTTGTAAGCCGCTTCTTCGTGTTTCGTATTGTTCGAAATGGCCATGCCTGCAGGCTGAACAACCGTTTTGTTCTCTTTGAACTTCGGCAGGTAAGTAATGCCGTAGTCCACATTGGCTTCCTTGAAGTTCGTCGTGTTCCAGCTGCCGCCCGGGTTCATGGCTACTTTGCCAGTTGTAATGCCCAGGTTGACTTGGCCGCCAAGGCCTTCGATTTGAGCCGGCGTTGTATTGATGTGTTTCTTCGTCGCGTCGATGAAGAAATTAAGCACTTCACGGGCTTCAGGCGTATTCAGGGCAAGCGACCCGTCATCGTTCACCAGCTTCGCGCCATTCGACCAAAGCTCCGGCTCGAGGAACCAATCCATCGTGGAACCCGGCGATACGGACATGCCCCATTGCACGATATTGTTGGCGTCAAAGCCGTCTTCGCCAGGGTTTTTGCCGTTTTTGTCAAGCGTCAGCTTGGTTGCGATGTCGAGAACTTCCGTCCATGTCGGTTCAAGGGAAGGAGCGGCAGCGCCTTTTGGATTTTTGGCCTTGTCGGCAAAAATCGCTTTGTCGTAATACCAGACGATGACGTTCGCGTCAATCGGGAGAGATACTTGCTTGCCGTTATATTTATGCAGTCCCAGCAAGCTTTGGTCGATATTGTTCAGGTCAAAACCGTTATCCGCAAGCAAGCCGTCCAGCTCCTTGAAGATGCCAAGCTCGGCGTATTTATCAATAAACGCGTAGCTTGTTTTGAACACGTCCGGCAAAGTGCCGCCAGCCGCGTTAGCCGTCAGGCCGTCCCAATAGCTGCCCCAGTCTTTGCCTTCCAGCTTAACGGTAATGCTCGGGTTCGCTGCCATAAATTTATCCAGAAGCTCTTGCGTCCGTTGCAGCTCCTCCGCGGTACCCCACTGGGAATACGTGATCGTAACGGGCTCGGCCGGTTTCTCTGTCTGCTCTGCGCTGCCGTTATCGCTCGCTGCTCCGTTAGCCGCCGACTCGCTTGGTTTGGAATTAGAGCCGCCATTGTTGTTGTTTCCGCAACCGGAAATAATAACTGCCATTGATAATACGAGAGTAAAAAGTCCCAATAACCACTTTCTGTTCGTTTTCATATCCAGTTCCCCTTTAGATTAATTTGAAAACAGCAGTAATGGACATCTTCTGTCTACCCATGAGGTACTTGCGCGGGCTAACCTTTCGAACCCGTGAGCACCACCCCTTCCACAATGTAGCGTTGCGCAAACAGGAACAGCAGACCAATCGGCACAATGCTAATGAAGGCACCGGCGGCAAGCGCCGGGAAATCCTGGCTCGTCTGGCCGATCAGCAGCTGCAGGCCAACGCTGAGGGTAAACATCTCATTGCTCTTGATATACAGGAAAGGTCCAAGGAAATCGAGCCACGAGTTCACGAAAGCAAATATAACGGTCGTAACCACAATCGGTTTGGACAGCGGCATAATCACTCTCGTAAAGACGGTCCAGCGGTTTCCGCCGTCGAGATAAGTGGCTTCATCCAGCTCCTGGGGAATCGTTAAGAAAAACTGCCGGAACAAAAATATGTAGTACGCGCCGCCAAGCCAGGCCGGAACGATCAGCGGAAGCCAAGTGTCCACCCAATGTAGCTTAGTGAACAAGACGTAAGAAGGAATCATCAGAATAGAAGGCGGAATCATTAACGTCATAAGTACAATCGGGAACAGCCGATCCTTGTATTTGGTCGAAAATCGGGAGAAGCCATAAGCGACAATCGAGCTGGAGAGCACAGCCCCGATTACGACCAGAGCCGAGATGGCGAAGGAGTTCTGTATCCATCTCCACATGAGCGGCTGAACATCAAACAAGCGGTGGAAGGCTTCAAAATTAATGGATTCCGGAAAAATCGTCGGAGGAACTTTATACGTTTCGGCTTTGGTCTTCATCATCGTCGACAACATCCAGACAAGCGGTCCGGCGAACAACACCAAGGCGGCGGTAAGCAGAACATATTTGCCGGTTTGTTTGATCACGCGTTTATTAGATTGGCTCACAAGTGTCTCCCCCTTATTTCTCGCCTTCGTAGTAGACAAACCGTTTGGACAACTTCATGAGGACGAACGTAACAAGCGAGATCAGCGCAAACAGGAAGATCGACTGAGTCATCGCCATGCTGAACTTCAGATCGGTAAACGCCGATTTGTAGATGTTGTAGACAAAGGTATAGGCCGCGTAGTTTGGTCCGCCCTTCGTCAGCAGCAGCGCTTCGGTGAACATCTGGAAGTTATACATCGTCTGGATAATAACCACGAACAGAATCGACGGGCTAATCATCGGAAGGGTGACGCGGAAGAAGGATTGCACCTTGTTGGCTCCGTCGATCAGCACCGCTTCGTACAAATGTTTCGGCACATTCTTCAAAGCGGCCAAGAAAATAAGCACCCCGCTCCCCGAAATCCATACTTGCAGCAGGATGATCACCGGCTTGATTAACCCTTCGCTGCCCATCCAATCGGTCTTGCCGATTCCAAAGACGGAGAGTCCGGCATTCAGAATGCCAAATTCGGAGTTGAACACCAGCCGCCAGATGATGACGGTAGCTACGATTGGCACAAGCGTCGGCAAGTAATAAAAAGTACGGTAAAGGGCGATGCCCTTAACGTTCATATTCAGCAATATCGCCAGCAGCAGCATGCCGACCGTAACGACCGGAACGCCAACGACGACGAAATAGGCCGTGTTCTGGAGGCTTTTGCTGAAGATCGGATTGTGGAACATATCCACAAAGTTGGACAACCCGACAAAGTTGTAGTCCACGGCTCCCGGCAGACGGGCATCGGTGAACGCGTAAAACACGGAAGTACCAAAAGGAACAAGAAAAAAGAGCGAGAATCCGATAATCCAAGGGGAAATAAACAAGAAGAACACGAGCGTATCATATCTTCTCAACTTGTTTTTCATCCCGGCACCCCCTTACTTCATAAGTTCGTTCACGTACACGTAACGTTCTTCCAAGATCGATTTCTCCGCCGCAAGCGCAATAAGCAAGGCATCGCGCCCTACATAAGCGGAGGCAAACGGCAAGGTACCCGCCCGCACGCTCTTGACGAATTCAATCCGCTGCGTCTGGCCGCCGGTATGACCGCCCATAATCGAGTCCGAAGTGACGTCGATATCGAGGTGATCGCGGGTGAAGTTTTGTCCGCCGACAATATCGATGGTTTTATCGTTCTTGGCAACCATCTGTCCGCCGTTCTCGCCAATCAACCCGATCTCAAGGCCATCCCCCATCAAATTGCGGGGTTTCAAATACATGCATAATCCGAGGTTTGCTTTGCTTCCGTTCTCGTATTCAATCGTGACCCACGCATGATCCACGATAGAAACGTTCTCGATCGGCTTAGGCGGGTAGTGGCTGTAGGAGTTGGTAATGAGGTTCGGCTGTCCCTCTTTCATCACATGCTGGCCGCCGCTTGCGAACACCCTCCGGGGTTTCGAACCAATCATCCAGTTGAAAATATCAAAGTGATGGCAGTCCTTCTCGACGAGCGCGCCGCCCGATTTGTTCTTGTCGTAGAACCATTCCGCCGGCGGAAACGGATCGCGGAATTCCTTGCACCACATCAGCTTCACATCGCCAAGACGGCCCCGCTCCAGCTCCTCGGCCATTCTGCGGTAGACGTTGGAGTAGCGGTAGACAAGGCCAATCTGCAGGATGCGGTTGCTTGCTTCGGCCGCTGCGATAATGGCATTGCAATCCTCAAGCGTGTGCGCGACCGGCTTCTCGAGAAATACATGCTTGCCGGCTTCCAGGAAAGCGACTGCCACTTCGCGGTGCAAGTAGTTCGGTACGCTGATCACAACCGCATCGATATCTTCCTTATGTAAGAGCTCTGCATAATCGGTCACGATGACCGGCTTGCTGTTCTTCAGCTCCGCGAGCGTGCGGTCCACATTCGCCTGATTCATGTCGCAAATATAATTCACCTTGCATTCCGGCAGAAGATCAAAACCGATGCAATGATGCGAGCCCATATCCCCAACGCCGATAAATGCCATTCTCAGTTTGTTCATGTCCACACTCTCCATCAATAATTTTGCGCCAAATATGCTCCAGTTCATTACCGGTATGGGGAGCAATCGTTTTACATGTTCTGATAATAACGCAGCCTTCACAACAAGTCAACAATTTTTGGGTAAAATTATTTGTTTATTTGCGCCAAAAACATGACATGGAATTATTCCAGTGTTTAAGCGGTTTTTTGGTCATTTTTTTAAGTTTTACGCTTCATAATTTTTGGGAATTAGGCATATTTGTTTAAACTTTTTAATAAAATATTTGCGCCAAAAATAGTACACTCAAACGCAAATTGTCTTCATGTTTGCGCGACGAGATAAATCGAGACAAAAAAATGCCATTCCCAAGTCCTTGTTCAGGACAGGGAACGGCATTATTGAACGACGCGACGATCTACTTCAATAGCAAATCAAGCAAACGGATGACCAGAACAGCGGCTTCCGCGCGGGACACGCTTTCCTGAGGACGGAAGCTGCCGTCCTTATCGCCAATCAAGAGTCCAAGCTGACGGGCTTTGCTCACGCTATCCTCCGCCCAGCCGCTGATGTTGCGCTCATCGATATAACCGCCTCCTTCACCTGACGGAGCCAGAGCGACGCCCGTTTCAACCGCGGCCTTCTCAACTGCACGGACCGCTAGCGCCGCAAGCTCTTCCCGCGTAATTCCCGCTCCAGGCTTGAACGTATCGCCATAGCCATTAACCAGCCCGGCAGCCAGCACCTCGGCAAGCTCCCGCGCGTACCAAGCATCGCCCGGCACGTCTTTGAAGGGCAATGCCGCGCCACTTCCTACGCTCATTCCCACACCGGGCAGTCTTGCCAGCATGGCCGCAAATTCCGCGCGCGTAACCGCACGGTTCGGCGCAAACCGCTCACCGTCAACGCCGTTCATAATCTGTTTGGCCGCGAGAGCTTGAATCGCTCCGGCTGCCCAATGACTGCCAGGCACATCGGCAAAACTCTTCACAACATGCAGCCATTGATAGCTCCCCGCAAACGGGATTCGCGCCGTCAAAACGCCGCTACGGAATACCGCCGGAGAAGCCTTCAGCTGTCCGCTTTGCAGCCCGTAAAGATTAATTAGCGCAGCATCCTGTTCCTTCACTTTCACCGACAACAGAATCGGATTTGCGGCAAAATCAATCGCAACCTCCCCTGCGGATGTCTTCACCGACAGTCCAAAAGCAAAGGCCTTCCCAACGCCGCTTGCATGGGTATTCCTTGTCTCCGCATAAGCGGCCAGGTCCGCATCGCTTCCTGCTATAGAGATAGACAGATAAGCAGCTCCGCTGCCAGCCTTCTCCTTCGCTTTCGCCAGCAACTCGCCCGGTACTTCCCAGCTCATCTCCCCGCTCGTAACGACGATCGCCGGATTGCCTGCCAAAGCCGCTGCTTGAAGCGGCAACTCTATGCTTTGCTTACCTGCTTGCAAGGCAATGGCAACATTCCCGCTTGCGAGCACAGGTAGATCTACTCGCTGAACCTTGCTCTCTTCAGGAACGGAAGGCATCCCGCTATTACCGCTGCTCGATGAACCGGACACCGTCAGATGCCCAACCTCGTAACGGCCATCCGAACGTTCGCCCTCGATCGCAAGCTTCATCCCCGGCGCATTCGTTGCCGGATCTATTACGGCAATAAGCAGCTTGTAGCTGCCGGGAGCCAGCGTTCCAGGCACATCAAGATGATTGCTAAGCACATGCCTGCCCGGCAGGATGGTACGCAGATCGGTATCTTGCTGCTGCTTATAAACAATCGTTCCATTGGCATCGGCCAGACTGTACTCCAGCTTCCAATCCTGATAAAACGGCGCTACGCCTTTGTTGTTCAGCACCGTCTCTACGGCAACGGACGTGCCGCGTGCAGCCATCCCTGCAGGTTTAACCGCTTCGATCACGTAGCGGTAACCCATCATTTTGTGCATCGTTTCGATGTTCGATTGGATGTCGGTTCCATAGGCGGTACGCGCCGGCGAAGAAGGCCCAAGCCATGAAGTATGGCTTTCCCTCATTTGGCGCAGCGACTCCATGATGGCGTCATCCGTCAACCAGCTCTCCGGATTACCATTCGCGAATTCGCCGCCGGAGTAAGCATATTTCCAGAAGTCCGGCATCACCGACGCAGCCTGCTCGGCAGCGGCATCCGCCGGGTTGTCAACGGACTCTCCAATGCCAGCCCAGCCGTTACGCGTCCAGCCGATCCATTCATCCGTGCTGGATTTGATGCCAAACACATCGTTAAACAATCCCGTGCGCTCTTCGCTTGCGATCGGGAACGGTTTGCGCATGCCAATCTGCTTATGGGTGAACGCCTCGAGATAATGCCCGACATATTGATCCGAGACACTTAACTTCGGAAATACGCCGGAGCCGCTTGGCCAGGTATGCCATTCTCCCCAATGTCCCAGACTGCCCAGCTGAACGTAGGCAATGCGCTCATCCGTATCGTAACGTTCGGCAACCTTGGCAATCATCCGCTCATGCTCGGCAAGCAAGGTAGCGCTATTATAGTTCGGACTGAAGCCGGAACCCACTTCCTGCGTATCGTACCAGGTGCCGGCATCTCCTTCTGCCGCAAGCTCATCGTACAGCCAATCCGGAATATCCTTATGCGCCGGATCCGAGGTTGGCGTATCCATGACGATACGCAGATTAATCCGCTTGCCTTGGGATGCCCAATAATCGAATTGATACTTCCGCTCAATGGCATCCCAGTCGAACTGGCCCTTCACAGGCTCCAATTCGCGCCACGAAATACCCGCATACACGAGGCTATGCTGCTGCGGATAAGGCGTCCCGTCCGGCTTCGACGAATCTTTTGCCCAAGCAACCCAGCCCATATAAGGATTGTTCAGCAGCTCGAAGCTTTGACGAGGATAGAATACGCCGGATGCTTCATGAGTGGATACCGTTTGGTTCACCGTTAAAGGTTGAACATTCCCCACGGGCAGCTGCAGCATGTCTCGGTTTATGTAACCAAGCTTGACCGGAGCCGGAGCTTCGAGTCCCAATTCATCGAGATAAACGTTGATTTCGACGGCGTTATCCGTTACCCCTAAATAAACAGGGCCCTTCTGTTCCCAAGACCCGTCCTGTTCCCGGTAGGCGTACAAGCTTCCGCGGTCGATTTTGTAATCGAAGCCTTCTTCCGCCCACAAACCAGCCGCCGCGCCGGTAGCGGAATCACCGTCCGTATCCAAATAATAAACGCTGCGCAAATCAAGGTTTTGCCCCTTTACGCGGATATATAGTTTTTGCTCATCCTCTACCGCATCAAGCAGATAGGAAGATCCGCTTGCGGCAGCGCCAACCTCAACATCGGCCCAGTCACTAGCATCGCCGTCAACGCTAATAACGGAACCGCTGCTGCGAAGAGAAATTACCGCGGGGTCGCCGCTTGCATCCGGGGAGGCATAGCTGTTGCTAAGAAATCCGGCATGGATAGACTGTTCATCCGTGATCCCCAGCTCGCTGAGCGGCACCGACCACTCAATCACCTTCTGATCGCCGGTTCCCGTGCTGACATAAGGAAATACCGTATCCGTCTGATCCCAGCCGCCGCTTCCGTTTGCCGCATACAATATGGCGGTCTGGACCAAATATTCCGCCCCGAGCTTGCCGGCCCAAGCCCAACTGGACGTACCGGTTGAAGGATTTTTATCTATATCGAGGAATAAATGCTCCCATAAGTTCGGAAATTCGGCATTATCGATTTGACCGTCTATAAGGGCATATAGTTGACCGTCCGCCACATAGGTTTTTACCGTCGTTTTTCCGTCGGCGGTAACCGTAAGCGGTTGAATGTCCGCCCAATCCGCCGTTTGGCCATCCACCTCTATCGGCGTTTTTGCCACAAGACTGATTTCCGCGGGATCGCCGGACGCGTCGGGCATAGCGTAATTATTGCTCAGAAAAGCAAGATGCACGGACTTCGCGTCGCCTGCATGCAAATCGGCAAGAGGCAAACTCCATTCAATCGTTTTGGCATCGCCCGTCCCGGCGCGCTCATAACGGAGCCCGGTTGCCGCTTCCTGCCAGCCGCCGCTTCCATTCGCCTCATAGAGAAGCCCGGATTGTACGAGATATTCCGAACCAAGCGTGCTGGCCCAAGCCCACATCGCATTGCCGGTTTGCGGCTTGCGGTCGACATCGATCAGAAGATGCTCCCACAAATCGGGAAATTCGCCATTATCGATGCGCCCTTGGATAAGAACATCCAAAGAGCCTGCCGATACCGCGTACTTCACCGTAGTTGTACCGTCCGTGCTGCTAAGCAGCTCCGGCACGTCCGCCCATTCCCCGCCGTTGCCGTCAATCGCCAGATCAGCCGGTGCGGCCGGAGCTTCCTGCGCCGCTCCTCCGGATGAAGACGGCAACACCGATACCATCAACTCGCCGGGCTCCGGCAGCATTGCGCCGTCAGATTGCAAACCAACCTTGATTTTACCGGCAGGATTGGCACCTGGGAGCGAAGCGAGATCAATCTCGTATTCAACCGCGTTATTGCTGTCATGAAGCAGCGCTTGCCCCCGCTTCACCCATTCCCCGCTCTCGAACGCGTAAACGTCACGGTCTATAATTTTGTAATCAATCCCCGCAGAGTCTTTCCATCCCGCGAGATTCGCGCCTGTCGACGAATCGTTGTCCGCATTTAAGTACAACGTCCTCAAGCGGTCCATCTCCTGTCCGCTGGCCATTACATACAGCTTGCCGTCGCGATTAACCGCCTTAATCAGATCCATTCGGTTAGACCAGGCAGCCTGATTCGCAGCTCCGCTATCCCAATCCTCGAAATTGCCGTACAAAGCGGCATTCCCCGTATTCGGCTCCGCAGCCGCCGCAAGCGGCATCCCGGCACCCGGCAGCGCTCCCATAATAAGCGCCAACGCGGCAAACGCGGCTTTTTTTCCCATCGACCCGTTTCTGTCCATCGTTTCTCCATCCCTTCCCATGCGGTTTTTACCCTCGATGCGATATCTGGATGAACTCCCCCTGAACCATGCACAACCCTATTGCCGGAACAGCCTCCTTGTTTGTATTTAAGCACAGACGCTTATTGTCACCCATTCTAGTAAATGTTTACGCAAAATTCAATATAATTTAGGAAAATATTTATTTATATTTGCCGCAAATAAAAATGATTTATTCTTGTTTTCTATGTAAATTATTTATCTCATTAATCCTTTTCTTAAAGAGTTTGTCTTATTAAGCAGCTAACAATTTTGTTGTTGTATTCGTATAAACACTGGATTATAATGGCGTCGTTGGCGCATTGATTTTATGTAAAACGAAACGGTTTGCGCATAAAATTTGCGCCAAATTTTATTGGAATTAAGGTGGTGAATATTCGAGGTTTTGAATCAAGCAAAGAATGACAAAGAAAAGGGAGTGAATATTTTGCCTACAGCCTTCTACCGTTTGGCCAGACGAATGCTCACTGCATCACTTGTGCTTCTGCTCTTGTTCCCAACCTTCAAAGCACCCGGGCTTACCCCGGCAGCGCATGCCGCAATCGGAAAAGACCCGCTCTACGGAAAGGTGCCCGGACTTAACGCGTATAGCCGGGTAATGATCTGGTACGGCACCAACACCGCCACCCAGACGCAGCTGGATAGCCTGAAAACGTACGATCTTGTCGTTCTTGAACCAACCATCCGCATTATTAACGTAGCGAAGAACCAGTTCTATTTCGAAACGTTTACCCCTAATCAAGTGAATGAAGTTAAGCGAGGCGTAGACGGGATCCTAGGTACGGCCGACGATGTAATCGTACTGGCTTACATGTCGGTCGGCGAACTGGCTACATCGAGCGTATTCACGGGCTTTACCGGCGACATGACCATCCAAAACGGCAAGGACGTTGGCCTTTTGCCCGCGAATTATAGCGGTCCAAGCGGTCCGCTGCACGGTCCAAACCCTTGGAACTATAACAGCTCGGGCAATTACATAAACGTGGAAGGCGGAGTGGCGCCGGACGGCACTTACAACTCCGGATACAACAGCTACGCGGGCATTTCCATCGCTGACGATTATTCCTCAACAGGCAATCTGCTCAGCTGGGGCAATAACGGTCTCATGCCTTGGTATTTGGATCAACAAGGAACATGGGTGAACGACATCCGTTATATGTACGGGGGATATTGGAAGACCGGCGACGGCGTCCCGGACAAGAACAAGACCTATGGCGGAGGATATATTAACGGCGGAGATCCAACGTGGAAAAAGCTGATTACCTTCATGACCGACAAGCTGGAGCATGATGCGGGGTATGACGGCGTGTTTCTCGATACGGTCGATACGCCCGACCCGATCGGCGGCGCCGGCCCAACAACCTCCTGGGGACCACGCGGCAACTTCGGTTTTACGGCCAAAGGGATGGTCGAGCTGGTTGAAGCGGTAAAAGCCGTTGACCCAACCAAGATCGTCGCCGCCAACCGGGGCTACTGGTATTTCAACCCGGACGAAGGCACCTCCCAATTCGCCGAGCGCTATCGGCATGCGATTAATGTTTTTCTGACGGAATCCTGGTATTACAACCCCTACATCACTTCAGGCTCCAAATTCTATGACGAGAATCCGGCATTCTTGGACAACTGGAATACGAACTCCTCCTCCCCTACTTACCGCAGCCGAGACAACTTCGGAGGCTTCTGGAAAGACTACATGAATGCGCAGGCCAATCAGCCGGACGGCTTCAACGTCATTATCTGCGACTTTACCATTCCTTCCGCCAGCACGAACAAGTGGATGAACGAAATCGTCAACAACAGCGGTTATATGGGCTACGACGTGAGCGGCGCAACCCACTTCGCCACCATGTACCACGACGCGAAGAACTGGCTGGACGCCAGCGGGCAGCCTTCCGCCAATCTCGCCGGCATGCACCCAACCGACTTGCACGGCGGGTTTAACATCGACGGCCAATTCGCGGATTGGTCCAGCGAAACGCCAATCTACAGCGATCCGGCAGGCAGCAATGCCAAAGGCATCACCAAGGTGTATGCCAAGTTCGCCGGCGACAAGTTCCTCATGAAGATTGACTCCTTATCGGCCTTAAACATGCAAGGCGAAATGCTCTACTTCGATTATGACAAAAAAGGAGCAACCGGCTGGCAAGGCGTAGCTTGGCCGATTACCCCGGACTCCCGCATCTATTTCGAGAACATGAACAAAGTGTATCTCGCTCCGCATGTCAGCGGGCAGGCCGACGTATTCAAGTTCCCTACGACGACCATCAGCAATAACGGCTGGCCGGTGCAGGCGAAGCAGTCGGGCAACTCGGTGGAGCTGATGTTTGATGCGGATTATATTTTTGACGGCACGATGGCTGGCCAAGAAATCTGGATGTGGTTCCGGACAGCCAACTTTGGCGGCTCATCGGTGAAATTCACCGTCCCCGGCGCACCTGCCGTACCTGGCGCGCCAACCGGACTGTCCGCCGCGGCGGGCAACGGGCAAGCAAGCTTAAGTTGGAGTCCGAACTCCGAGTCCAATCTGGCAGGTTATAACGTCTACCGGGGCGGAACCAAAATCAACAGCTCGCTTATTACGACTTCTTCCTACACGGCAACGGGACTGACGAACGGCACTAACTACAGCTTCCAAGTTGCCGCGGTGAATACGAATGGCGTCCAATCCGCTCTAAGCTCCACCGTATCCGTGACGCCTGCAGCCCCTGTCGCACCGGCGGCTCCTACGGGCCTAGCCGCTACTGCCGGGAACGGGCAAGTTGCGCTCAACTGGACCGCCAGCTCCGGCGTTTCCGGTTACAACGTGTACCGGAACGGAGTGAAGGTAAACAGTGCCAAAATCACTGGAACAACCTACACGAACACGGGGTTAACTAACGGCACAGCCTACAGCTTCCAAGTGTCAGCCGTAAACAGCGCAGGACTGGAATCTCCGCTAAGTTCCGCCGTCTCTGCAACGCCAACGGGTTCCACCACAACGACAATAACCATCGATGGATCAGCATCGGATTGGAGCGGTATAACCGCCTTTGCAACCGGTACTTCCGATGTGCAAACTCTAAAAGCTTCCAATACGGAGAGCCAACTGTATCTGCTGGTGCAAGGCAATAACTTGAATGTTAAGGGCCAGCTGTTCCTCGATACCGACAATAACCGCTTAACCGGTTATAACGCTGCCGGCTGGAACACTTCCGGCGCGGAAAGCGGGGCCGAGTACATGATCGAAAATAACATCGTATACCGGAATACGGGAGCAGGCTGGTCGTGGACGTCGGCCCGTACGCTCAGCGCGTCCGAATTCCAACGCAACAATAATGTCGTTGAGCTGTCCATTCCGCTCAGCACCCTTAATCTTGCGAACGGAAACACCATCCGCGCCGGTTATATTAGTAACGACTCCGCGGTGAACCGGCTGCCTGGAACCGGCGGTATATTGCCGAGTTATACGCTTGGCAGCAGCGGAACCGGCGGCGGAGGAACTACGCCGGATACGACACCACCTTCGGTTCCGGCTGGATTAACCGCTTCCGCCGGGAATGCGCAGGTTACCTTGTCCTGGTCCGCCAACGCGGATTCCGACCTACAGGGCTATAACGTGTACCGGGGAACAACGAAGTTAAATACGTCCCCTGTATCAGGCACGGCCTATACGGCAGCAGGACTGACGAACGGAACTTCGTATTCCTTCCAGGTCAGCGCCGTTGATACAAGCGGCAATGAATCGGCCAAATCGTCCGCCGTCAGCGCAACACCGCAAGCAGCTACTACGATTACGATCGACGGCAATGCAAGCGATTGGTCTGCATTTACCGCGCTAAACGGCAGTTCAAGCGGGACGATCACCGCTCTTAAAGCGAAAAACGACGCATCTAATCTGTATTTGCTCATCCAAGGGAGCGGACTTAACGCCAAAAGCCAATTCTACCTCAACACCGACAACAACACGGCAAGCGGCTATAATCCGGTGAGCTGGGCAACAAGCGGCGTAGATACGATGCTGGAGAATCAGAACCTTTACGCTTACAGCGGTACCGGAAACAGCTGGACCTGGAGCCTCGCTTCCACGATCAGCGCAGCCCAATTCGTCCGCAATGACATGGTTATCGAACTAGCCATCCCGCTGTCTTCGCTTGGCCTAACGTCAGGCAGCACGATCCGGCTTGGCTTCATTGCGAACGATTCAACAACGAACCGTCTGCCGGCGGCTAATGGCTCGCTTCTAAGCTATACGTTGTCTTAATCCTTAGACTCATCCGCCAGACTTACAATGGAGGCAACCATTCTAAGAGCAAATAGAGGTGCAGGAGTTAATCCCTGCACCTCTATTTTTGTTCATCTGCCGCAACTCTTGGAAACATTTACATCTTAAACGGCATTCCCGACTTTGTTACAGTGGATAAGACTTGTACAGACGGGAGCTTACTTAAATATGAAATTCATCTCCAAATCCATCATCGCTCTGCTCGGCGCAACGACCATTGCAGGCGGGGTATACGGTTACAAGGAGCATCAACATGCCCAGCAATGGGAGAAGCAACAGTATCGTAACGCCATTTACTGGATTCAAATGCAATCGATGTACTTGAACGACTTCGATTACAAGCTTGCCGAGGCGCTAGCAGCCAACTCTCCAGATAAACGGCAGGAGGCTATCGAAGGCGCAATAGATGACTCGAACCTCATTATGCGCCAACTTACAAATGCATCCGCTACAATGAACCTTCTACAATTATACTGGCCATCCTACGAATCCTTTGCAACAGATAGCAGTCGATACTTAGCCTATCCGGCCAGCGAGCAAGGTCCAAAGCTCCTTGCAGATCAATTGGAGCAAATGGATCGGATGCGAAAGTTCGCCCGTACAGCTATGCCTTACCTAAACCAAATGAAAGCAAACGGCGTCACTCTTCCGGAAATTCAGCAGTTCGCTGACGAGATGGGGGCTGCGCTATCCAAACTCGATGGCATTTCTATTTACGGAAATAAAGACTTTAACGAATACCAGTACAAGCTTAATCCTTACACGCCAACGAAGAAGGGCACCGTGTTTGTTGGCGAGCCGACTTATAAGGCAACGGAACTGGCGGCTAAAGCCAAAACCTTCATGGGCAACGCTTGGAACAAAGGGCCAGGCAAACAAAGCGTGCATATGAAATCCGGCGGATTTGGCTCCGATTTCGGCGAGGTCATGGATTTCACGTTATCGGATGACACTGGAAAAAGAACAAGCCCTTACACCATCACGCTAAGCAAAAGCGGCCATGTTATTCGGGTTACGAGCGGAGGCAAACAAAGCGATACCTCCGGGCAGTCGCTAGACATGCAACAAGCCATCGAGCTCGCTGACGAATGGATGGAACGTTGGTCCGATGAACGGCTGACGCTTGTTACGAAGCTCCAAACGGATTCTTCGATTCAGCTCGTCTATGTCCCGGTCAGGGAGCAAGTTCCGATACCTCAAATGAGGGTTGTATGGCGCTTCGACCCGAACACCGGCGAGTTGATCAAATTCGACGCAACCGAATATTTTAGAGACTACAATAAAAGCTTCACGCTTCATCCGAAGTTGACCGCAGAGCAAGCTGCCGCGGCGCTTAGTCCGAACTTGCGATCCACCGGCGCTCCCAAGCTTGAGATTCATGAGGGTAAGCTTACGTACAAAATACCCGTAACCGGCATTGAAGGCGTGAAACTCGTCTATATCAACGCGCTTACGGGCAGTACCGACAGCATCGCGTATAACTCTTAAGCTAGCAAAAATAGGCAACCCTCTCGCAACAATATGCCAGGGTTGCCTATTTTTTTGATTCCGTACGCTAAACTATCGTTCTGCGCCCACCGTTTCTATTGTTGCCGCGCTTCTCGTAATCCGCCCGGATCCCTTCGTTCCAATTGGCGGCCAATGCTCCGCTCGCCCGGAACCGGGTTATCGCTTCTCCTACAACTTCATAATTCAGTTGCGTCCCCGCGCTATCGGCATGATAGTTCTGTGCCCGATCCGGGGCGATGCCGAACCGTCCGGCTACGTCTACGGCATCGATGTTGGCGCCAAGAAAAATAAACTCCCAGCCGTAGACATTTTTTTGCCGCTCGATCAACGCTTTAATTTTGCCATAATCGTATTCGCGGCTGGCATTTTCCATACCGTCCGTTGTGATAACGAAGAGCACTTTATCCGCGCGATACGGCTCGGAAGTATGCTTCTGGGCATTGCCGATCTTCTGAATGGTATGGCCAATCGCATCGAGCAGCGCCGTAGCGCCGCGAACAAAATATTCCTTCTCCGTCATCGGCGATACCGCCTTGATATCGAGACGATCGTGCAGCAGTTCATACTGGTTGTCGAACAACACCGTTGTCAGACGCGCTTCGCCGCCCATCGCTTGCTGCTTGGCAAGCATCGCGTTATATCCTCCGATGGTATCGGCCTCAAGACCGCTCATCGACCCGCTTCTGTCTACAATAAATACGATTTCCGTCAAGTTTGCTTTCATATTTAGTTCCTCCATTCATTTCGTTCATGAATAAAGGATACCTTCTCGCAGCAGCGCCATGGTCGCTTTCAAAGCGACAATCGCAGGCACAACGCCTTATGAACCTAGCAGCGGCTGATCGTAAAGAAACAAAACTTCATTAATGGCGAAAATATCATAGCTTCCATTCACAATGAAGTATTCTATAATGACATCAAATTTCTGGCTGCGGGATAACGCATAACCTGCGCGCTCCAGCAAATCTTCGGTCTCTTCCAGATTGAGCCTGAGAGCGACAGCAAGCGAAACAGCGGTTTTTTTGCTCGGCATATAAGCAGGATTGCTCCGGATTTTGGAGAACAACTTCCGGTCCATATTGGCACGTTTGTAGATCTCGACATCCGTACACCCTTTCGCGTCGATCAATCGTAGCAAGGTCTGTGAGAAAGGCTCGTCAAGCTGCTCGATTACCGCATCGAGCCCGGCTATGGAAGAGCCACCAACAGATGGCGCAGGAGGGTGCATTTCCGCCGTAGGCATTTGCTCGAAAAGCGCATCTTGCTCAACCTTAAGCATGCTGCGACGCTTCAATAGATTGGCTTCTACATAATGCTGGTCGATATAAGCATCGATGGGACCAAGCACTTGTTGACTGACTTCCACGGCTTCTTTATCAAACACCACGAGGTGAACATCCATCTCCCGATGCTCAAGAAACTGTTGAATCGCCGAGGAGCCAATACGCAAAGCTTCATTCTTCGGATAGCCAAATAGACCTGAAGAGATGAGAGGAAAAGCAATCGATTCGCAGCCGTATTGCTCTGCCAGAGCGAGAGAATTGCTATAGCAGTTCCGCAGCAACTCCTCTTCTCCCTTGCCGCCGCCATGCCAGACTGGACCAGGCGTATGAATGATATGTTTAGCAGGCAGCCGATAACCTTGCGTAATGACGGCCTCTCCGGTCTCGCAACCGCCGATGGCCGCGCACTCCTCCTGCAGCTCGCTTATGCCAGCAGCTTTGAAGATTGCACCGCATACGCCCGCCCCCATCTGAAGCGACGTGTTTGCGGCATTAACAATCGCATCCACTTGCATAAGGGTTATATCATTTCGAACGATAGTAAACGGCATAACGTACGTCTGCCCCTTTCCCATGCCAATGGCAGGCTTTCTATTTCCTTCAATTATAAACGAAGCATAGTCATTGCCGCGCTAGCAAACTGCCACCTTGCACAGAATGCAGTATATTTGCCTTTATTCTGCCGATGTACGAAATATCCTGTATGGAATATTTTTAATTACGGGGCTAAATTTCCGATTATGCTGTATTTCGTACAACGTCGCCGCACAGCGTGCGTGCAGCTTATTTCATCGATTACGCCCTAGTTGGGTGTATTAAACCTAAACTCGTATACGCAAAAAAAACGCCGCAGGAAGATTCCCGCGGCGTTTCCTACAACAATTACAAATCGATCGTACGTTTCTCCTCGCTCGAGCGAATTACCGCGTCGAGCACCTCTTGATTGCGGTAGCCGTCCATGAAGCCCGGCAGGCTCTCCGATGCCGTGCCGTCCAGCAACGACAGGAAATCGCCGTATTGGGACACCTTGCAATGCTCCGGCACGTCAATAACTGCCTTAGCCAGCTGACCCGGCGCTTCCTCGCGGATCCAGACGATCTGGTCCGGATTAAGCGTTGAAGCATGCAGCGTCCCGATATCTCCATAGATCGATACTTCATGCTGGTTGCCCGAGCCGATTGCGTTACGCGACGACTGGAAGATGCCAACCTCATCGCCCGACATTCGTGCCTGGAAGCTTACGAAGTCATCAACCTCAATCTTCACCATTTGACCGGTAGCCGGATCCGGACGTTCAGGCACAAGCGTACGCATCTGAGCCGATAACTCCTTGAACTCTCCGAACAAAAACCGCGCCATATCGATCATATGCGAACCAAGGTCGCCAAGCGTCCCCGTGCCGGTAATAGCTTTGTTGAACCGCCAAATATAAGGTGTATGGTTAGCCGCCGCACCCCATCCTTGCAGATACTGGAGCGAGAAGCTGCGCACCGTGCCCAGCTTTCCTTCCCGTACAAGCTCCCGAGCATAACGGAAAGCCGGCGTATAGCGGTAGCTGAAGCCTACCATACCGTCTATAGGCTGCTGTTCAAACAGCTTCAGCAGCTCTTCCGCTTCCTCGAATACGCGGGTGAACGGCTTCTCCGCCAGAAACGGCTTGCCCACCTTCAGGCAAGCGCGAACAATATCGGCGTGGACATTATTCGGCGTTACGGAGACTACCGCATCCACGTCCGGGTCCTCGATCAGCTGCACGAAATCCCCGTATCTTTTGCCGGCTGCAATTCCTAGCTGTTCACCTTTCTCCGTCAAAGCCGCTTCATTCACGTCGCTAACCGCAACAATCTCGTAACGGCCTTCCTCCGCCATCCAGCGGATGTGGGAATGCGACATGCCGCCAAGACCAATGAGTCCAATTCGATAACTCTTCATTGTTATGCTCACCTATCCCTTCGCGCCAATCGGCTCAAGCGGTTGTACATTACCGCGTACGGGGAGCTCCCGCTTTACTGGCTGAGCCCACTTCACCGCATTAGTAATTACGCGCTGAATCTGCGGATTATGATAGGTTGGATACGTTTCATGACCGGGTCTGAAATAAAATACTTTGCCGTTGCCGCGCGTATAAGCGCAGCCGCTGCGGAAT
Organism: Paenibacillus glycanilyticus; assembly: GCF_030161375.1. Lineage (GTDB taxonomy): Bacteria > Bacillota > Bacilli > Paenibacillales > Paenibacillaceae > Pristimantibacillus > Pristimantibacillus glycanilyticus_B. The sequence goes on along the minus strand of NZ_BSSQ01000013.1, from coordinate 53,886 downwards.
ACTTCGCCGCCTTCGAACCAGCTTGTGAAGATCAGCTCATCCGGCGCCGGAATGTCGAAGTGCTCGCCGTACATTTCCTCTTCCGGCAACTCGATATAATCGCCGATTCCTTCCGCGATCGGATGTCCTGGCGCTACAACCCATAGGCGCTCCTTCTCGTCGGCTTCGCGCCACTTCAAGCTGCAGCTTGTTCCCATCAAGGCTTTAAATATTTTCGAATAATGACCGGAGTGAAGCACGATAAGTCCCATGCCGTCCAGCACGCGCTGCTGCACTTTGCTTACAATCTCATCCTGCACTTCATCGTGGGCAAGATGTCCCCACCAGATCAATACATCGGTATTGTCCAGCTTCTCGTCCGTCAGGCCATGCGCCGGTTCATCCAGCGTTGCCGTTCCCGCTTCCATGCCCGCTTTCGTCAAGAAGCGCGCAATCGCCTGATGAATTCCGCCCGGATAAATCTCCTTTGCCTTCGGATTTGTCCGCTCATGGCGGTTCTCGTTCCATACGGTTACCCTTGGATTGCTGCTCATATTCCGTTCCTCCTGAATCCCATGCTGTTATTTAATGTTCATGTAGCGGTTGTAGGCGTCGTCGTAAATTTTGATCAGCTTCTCAAGCCCCATGTCGTTGAGCTTCTTCACGTAAGCGTCCCACTCTTCTTCAATGCCGCCCTTTGTTACCCATTGGGCACGAGTGCTTTTAATGTAACTTTCAATATCGGTAAGCAGCGTAGGCAGCTCTTCATACTCTTCAATCGTGTACATGACATCCGGGAATGGCGTGGTCACGTATTCCTTGCCTAGGCTATCGAGTTGCAGCTTCAGTCCGTCGCCGCTCGTAGGCTCGAGCTTAATGTTCTTCTCGAACGCCGGGCTTGCGTATTTCGGACCAAAGTCGCGCAGGGAACCATCCCAATACCAAGCATCAGCGCTTGTACCGTCCGGCGGATCCATAAGCGTGTACGTACCGTCGTCGTTCTTCTCAATGGTCGTGCCAATCGCGCCCCAGAAGTTCTGGATACTCGCTTCGCCCGTATAGAATTGATCTGCCCAGCGTGCAGTTACCTCCGGATGTTTATTGGAAGTCGTGATCAGCACTTCGTTGCGGCGGAAACTCATGCCGTTTGGATCGCCAACCTGATATTTGTTCCCGTCCGGGCCGGTAATCGGAGCAATCGTCTCGTATTGCTTGCTCCACTGGCCAAATACGGCATCCGGCGTCCATTGGTAGGAGAAGCCAACTAGGGACGCGTCCGGATTTTGCCGCTTCGCCGTCAGCATCGTATCATCCTGGGTAAACGTTTCTTTGTCAATCAAACCTTCGGAGTACAATTTATGAGCCCAGGCAATTCCCTTTTTATAAGCTTCCGAGGTCGGGAAATATTCCGGCTTGCCGTCTTTAATGACCATATGGTTGCCGCGGATATCCGTAATGCCAAATGGCGCAAGCAGATTCATATCAATGTCCTTCGAGTCGCTGTACGGAATTTCATCCGCCTTGCCGTTGCCGTTTGGATCCTTCTCCTTGAAAGCTTTCAGAACGTCGTACAATTCATCCAGCGTATCCGGCACCTTCAGCCCCAACTTGTCCAGCCATTCTTGGTTAATAACCGGCTGCACCGAAGAATAGGGACGCGATGGCAGTCTTGCCGGCATCGAATAGATTTTGCCGTCCGGGAACGTACTCAGCTTTTTCAGTTCCGGCGTCTCTTCCATGGCTGCTTTCAAATTCGGCATATATTTGTCAATGTAATCGTCCAGCGGGCGGAAAATGCTCAGGTTGTTCACAATATCGGAGTCCCCAAAAGCCAAATCGCCAATGATGACATCCGGCATCTTGCCGCTTGCGAGCATAACCGATTTCTGGGCATCCCAGTCACTGGAGGAGATAACCTGCCAATTGATCTTTACGTTCGAATTTTTCTCCAGCTCCTGAAGCCAAGTATTCTTCGTGAACGTGTCTCCCATATTGCCCCAACGGATCGTCAGCACATTCAGCGTCACCGGTTTATCGACAATCGGCATTCCTTCCGCATGGAAGTTGCTGTCTGCCGCCTTGTTTCCTCCATTATTAGCAGGCGCATTATTCGTATCTTTATCGCTGCTGCAGCCCGCAAGCACGGTTGTGCCCAATACGGAAATTAAAGCGAGGCTGGACAGCATCTTTCTCGTATATTTCTTCGAAGTTGTTGTCATCTTCTAAACTCCCCTTATAACAGGATAAGTGCATGTCTTCTCCAACCAAGCCACGGCTACTCCTTCACGGCGCCGATCATCACCCCCTTGTTGAAATGCTTTTGCACAAACGGGTAAATGCACATAATCGGAACCGTAGCGACGATAATGACGGAATAACGCAGCAGGTTGGCCAGCCGCAGCGCGATTTGCGCCGCTTCCCCCGTCCCAAGCGCGGTTTGCATCTGATTGGTGACGAGAATATCTCTTAACACCAGCTGCAGCGGGTACAGGTTCTCATTCTGCAAGTAGATAAGCGCATTGAAGTACGAATTCCATTGTCCTACCGCAAACCATAAAGCCAGCACGGCTATAATAGGCTTCGAGAGCGGCAATACCATTTGGGTATAAAAGCGAAGGTTGCCGCAGCCGTCAATTTGCGCCGCTTCCCATAATTCGGTTGGAATGCCCGTCCTAAAGAATGTGCGCGCTACGATGATATCGAAGACCGCAACCGAGAACGGCAATACCATAACCAAGAACGTATCATACAGATGGAAATCGCGAATCGTCAGAAACGTCGGCACCAGACCGCCGTTGAAAAACATCGTAAAGATGAAGAACAGAGACAGAAACTTGCGTCCGACAAGATCCTTTCTCGATAAGGCATAACCGGCCGATACGTTGACGACCAGACCGATCATGGTGCCGACAACCGTATAAACAATCGTGTTCCGGTAACCGATCCATATATTCGAATGATTCAGTAATTCCTTATAACCGTCGAGCGTAAACCCTTTCGGAAACAACCACACTTGCCCGCTTCCGACAGCCGACGGATCGCTAAAGGATGCGATAACAATAAAGTATAGCGGGTATAACACAATGATAAGCACAAGGACGGCCCAAATGTATAATAGAATCTCCATCAGCTTATCGGCATTGCCCGATTTCTTGGTCGGCAGAGTTAAATTTGTTGCAGCCTCCATAGTTGTCGTTCCTCCTTCCAACAAAAGCATTAACCTACCAGAGACTGTTCTCCGAATACTTCTTCGATATCCAGTTAACCAGAATGAGCAGCGTGAAATTAATGAGCGTATTGAATAGATTGATCGCAGCCGAGAAGCTGTACTGCGAGCTGAGCAAGCCAATCTTGTAAACGTACGTGGAGAGCACTTCGCTGCCCGCGATATTCAAGTTGTTCTGCAGCAGATACGCTTTCTCGAAGCCGACGCCAAGCAATCCCCCGATTCGGAGAATCAGCAGCGTAACGGCCGTAGGGATCAGCATCGGAATGTCGATGTAGCGGATTTTTTGCCAACGGCTTGCCCCGTCGACTGTTGCCGCTTCATACAGGCTTGGACTTACCGCGGACAAAGCCGCAAGATAAATAATGCTATCCCAGCCGGTATGCTGCCACACGTCGGACCATACATACAAGCTGCTGAACATGCCGGCCGATCCCATCAGGTTTGGCGCTTCGGCCCCAAACAAGCGGTAGATGCTGCCGATCAGTCCGTTCCCGGGCGACAGCAGGATCATCATCAGGCCAACAATAACGATGGTCGAAATAAAATGCGGCATATACGTGATCGTCTGGAACACCCGTTTGAACCGGTTTTGCCGAAGCTGATTCACCAGAATGGCGAAGATAATCGGCAGCGGGAACGTCACGAAGCTGTACAAGCTGATCAATATCGTGTTCTTAATCGTGACCGAGAATTGGTAGGAGTTGAAAAACTTCTCGAAATATTTGAACCCTACCCACGGACTATCCATAATGCCAAGCGCCGGCTTGAAGTCTTTAAACGCGATAATAACACCGTACATCGGTTTATAAGTGAAACAGAGCAGCAGGACGACTGCCGGCATGAGGAGCAGGTATAACCCCCAGTTCCTGCTGATCCTTTGCCATTGACGCTGCAGATTGCCACCGGTCGAAGATGAGCTGTTTATCAAGAATCTGAACCTCCTTGCTTCGTATGCATTAGCTTTGCTGTCTTCTTAATGACTTTAGTATACTTAATACCGACTTTAAGATTTGGACATCATGGATAGCACATTCCGGACATTTCGCCGCAATACGTACGGATTTGCGCAAAAGCCTTACAGCGGGACGTTGAACCAATTACAATCCGGACTTTTTCATATCACTAATCGGACATTCCGCCGAATTGAGGGTTGCAACCGATTGCAATTTCATAAAGCGGCATTATAATGATCAGACATGGAATTTGCGCAATAAAGGCGGCTAGCGGGGAGTTGAGGAGCATATGGCCAATAAACAAGCGGAGAACAAGTTATATCCGATTCAGCATTATGTCAAAATCATTCTCGTTATCTCGTTTTCCGCGCTAATCCTGGATTTTCTCATCAGCTTCGCATCGATTACGATCGTTAAGCAGCAGTCCGCGCGGGATTTGCGCGACACCGCTTATTTGTACATTAACCGGATTAACAGCGACTTCTCCTACATTAATCATTTCATGGGCTGGACGCTTGCTAATGACGAGAATGTGAAGATCATGGATGCGCATGGCACGAACGAGACCGAATTCATAAAAGCAAACGATACGTTATACCGGCGGTTCGTTGAGCTTCAGAAAAGTTATGACCGAAACTATAATTACTTCCTCTTCCTTAATAAGAAGAAACTTATGCTCAACATTGCGCCCATGGGGGTTACCTACCAGGAATATCAAGAACTCCAACGCAAGATTAATGTCTACATCAAAGATAAGGTTATTTACGAGAAGCTCTATTCCAGGTGGTCGACGATCCAACTGGCGGGGAAATTTTATATCGTTAACATGGTTCCCTACCACGATACCTATTTGATTTGTCTGATTGCCGCCGACGATCTGATCCTCCCGCTTCGCGAGATTAATCTGGGAGAGAACGGTTACGCCTCCTTGCGGGCCGAGGATGGCAGTCTTGTTACCAGTCCCATCTCGAACAAAGGGCAACTGTTGAATATCGACCGGGAGCACAAAACCGCCTCCATCCTGAATACCCTTCAGACCAGGACGACGGTCAACGGCGAATTCGATAATGCAGCCTTCTATGTCAAGCTCATCATTCAATTCGGCGCGTTTGAGAAAATCATGATCGTTCAGCTGCTGATCATGCTGCTTGCGGTCATTGTCGCCTGCAGCTTGAGCTTCATCATGCTGTACTTCAAGAACAAGGTGCTTCAGCCGATCAAGAGCTTCTCGTATAATCTCGCTTTTTGGACGGAGGATGGAGAACCTCTGGAGCAAGCAGGCAGCAGAATCGTTGAACTCGAGAAAGCCAACAAGCAGTTCGCGCAGCTAGTTAACCAGATTAAAACCTATAAGATCGATATTTACGAACGCGAGATCGAGAAACAACGCATTCAGCTGGATTATATGAAGCTGCAAATTAAGCCGCATTTTTTCCTCAACTGCCTAACGACCATCCACAGCATGGCACAGATGGATATGACGGAAGAAATACAGCAGATGGCCTTATCCACCTCCGTCTACTTCCGGTACATTTTCCAAAACGGCCAAGACTTTGTCCGGTTGGAGGACGAAATCGAGCATGTGCGCGTCTATCTGGAAATTCAGAGGAACCGCTACCAAGGCTCGTTCCATTATCGGTTGGAGCAGGAGGAGCAGACGAAGGATACGCCAATTCCGCCGCTGGTCCTGCAGACCTTCATCGAGAATGCCATTAAATACGCCGTATCCAGAGATAACAAGATGCTGATTGAACTGACCGTGAAGCTGCAGCTGATGGGCAACGAGCGCATGACGGTCATCGGGATAACGGATAACGGACCGGGCTTCCCGCCGGACGTTCTAGAGAAGCTGCAGCAAGGACAACCGCTTGACCAGTTGCTCGGCACGCAAATCGGCATTATGAATACGGTGCATCGGCTTGCCTATTTGTACGGTAACCGGGCGTTCGTGGAATTCGCAAACCAGATTGGCGGAGGTGCTAGCATAACTCTTTACCTGCCAGAGCTTCAGAAGCTTTCGGACAAATCTGACGAGAATGGAGTGGAGCTGAAGTGAACGCATTAGTTGTAGATGACGATTACTTTGTGGTCACGGCGCTGGAGAAGAAGATCGACTGGGCTTCACTTGGCATCGAGTCGGTATTTACCGCTCATAATGTCGCTCAATCGCGCGAAATTCTAATGAACCACAAGGTCCAAATTCTGATATCGGATATCGAAATGCCGCAAGGCAGCGGACTTGAATTGTTAGCGTGGATTCGCGAGGAAAATTATCCGGTACAGGCTATTTTTCTAACCAACTACGCAGATTTTAATTACGCGCAAAAAGCGATTGAGCTGCGCAGCTTTGAATATTTCTTGAAGCCGATTCAATTCGATAAGCTGATGCTCATCATCCGAAAAGCCGTCGAACGCGCACAAGAACAGCAGCAACAGGAAAAAGCAATCCGGGAGGGCTATTATTGGCAACGCAATCAAGCAAAGATTCTCGAGCATTTCTGGCGCAAGCTGATCAGCGGCAGTGTCTCCTTTCCGCTCAAAGCCTCGGACGTCTCGCTTGCCGTTGAAGAACAGCATCTATCGTATACCATGAACGATCTTATCCAGCCCGTGCTTCTCAATCTCTACCCTTACGACGGCAGCATGGGACAGGAAGAAAAAAACCTGTTTGACTTCGCCTTGCTTAATGTCCTGTACGAGCTGTTCCAGCATCCGCAATTTACGCTTGAAACCGTGCTCGAATATAGCGCGCATAATTGGATTGCGGTATTAAAATGGAAAGCCGCACCTGACTCGCAAACACTTGACTCGTTATGCTCCTCGTTTATCTTGCAGGCGAACCGTGCTTTGAAATCCGATGCCTGCTGCATTGTCGGGATGAAGGGCAGACTTGAAGCCATTAGTCCGGTTATCCGGCAATTGCTGCAGCTCAATCAAGATATCGCCAAGAGGCGAAACCATATCTTTTTTGCGGAGCATGGCATTCAGCCCGTTGACGAGTTGTATAACCCGCCTGATCTGGTACGGCTTGAAGAGCTTCTCGAGCGGAACTTGCCGGAAGATTTGCTGCGTGAAATGTTTATGCATTTAAATGATCCCGCGCGCCAGAAGCATTGCACAACTTCCGTTCTGAACCTGTTCCGGCTTGATATGATGCAGCTCGTGTATGCCTTCCTCAAATCAAAAGGCATTCAAGCCCATCAACTGTACAAAGGCAAAGCCAATGAACGGCTGCTTGCCAACTCGTTGAATTCAATGGAAGATATGGAAGCTTACTTGCGGAATCTGGTTCGCACGGCTATGTCCTACCGCGACTTTGCCGAACAGCCCAAATCCGTCACGGAAGAAATCAAGCAATATATACACGCGCATTACGGAGAGGATTTAACCCGCCTCAGCCTGGCTGACGTCGTCTACCTCCATCCGGATTATCTCGCCCGCTTGTTCAAGAAAGAAACGGGAGTATCCCTTGGCACCTACGTCATTAAAGCCCGCATGGATGCGGCGAAGCAGCTGCTCCGAACAACGCAGTTGTCCGTATTCGCCGCCGGGAAGAAGGTCGGTTACGCCAACTATTCCTATTTCGCGAAAGTGTTCAAACAAGAAGTAGGCATGTCGCCTAACGAGTATAAACAGAAACAAGAGGCCGCCGAATAAGGCAACCTCTTGTTTCTTAGCCATATTTACTCTTTCACGCCGCCAAGCGCTACGCCCGCGATAATGTAACGGGATAACAGGAAGTAGATCACGAACAGCGGCAATGCGGTTAACGCAAGCCCCATGTAGATCGAGCCGAATTCCGTCTTGTAGATATCGCCCCGCAGCAAGCTGACCATGACCGGCAGCGTATACTTCGATTTGTCGGTGAGCAGGATGAGCGGCATAAACAGGTTGTTCCAGCTTGCGACAAAAGCAAAGATCGCCTGCGTCGCAACCGCCGGCATCATAATCGGCATTATGATTCGGTTGAAGGTAGCGAACTCGCCCGAGCCGTCGATCCGAGCCGCTTCTACGATCTCGAGCGACAGCGTTGCGAGCAGATACTGCCGCATGAAAAACACGATGGCCGGCGCTGCTATAGCCGGCAGGATCAGCGGCAGGAAGCTGTTCGTCCAGTGCAGCTGATACATGAACTGATAGAAGCCAATGGCGCTTGCCTGCGCCGGAATCATCATGACGCACAGGATAAACGTGAAGAAGGTCTGGCGCCATTTCCAGTTGTACACGACAAGCCCGTAGGCGGTTAATGACGAGAAATAAACCGCGCAAACCGTCGATGTGGCCGAGATGATGAAGGAGTTCAGGAACCCTTTGAGCGGATCAAAGCTTTTGCTCGTCAGCACGTCCCAGTTGGTCTTGAGATGCGTCGACGGAATGAGCGACAGCCCGCTCTGGATCTCGGCCGTAGAACGCGTGGCATTCACGAACATAATCCAGAACGGAAGGATGCTGAGCAGCGCAAGGCCGATACAGACGATGTAAATGACGGTCTTATTGATGCCTCGGGAGACCGTTGCCGTTCTCTCTATTCTAGCCATCCCTTACACCCCTTTCGCCGCTGCTTTTGCAGCTTTCTTTTGCAGCTTTAGCTGCTTTCTGAGCTTCGCTTCATCGCGGTCGCGCATGAGATAGAACAGCAGTGCCGACAGAACAGCCGCGATCACGAACATGATCATGCTGGCTGCAGCAGCTTTGTTGTACATATATGCTCCCTTGAACGCTTGCCCGTAGATGAACACCGACGTTGTTAGCGTGGCGTTGTCCGGACCGCCTGCCGGAGCAATAAACAGCTGCGGAATGTCGAACATTTGAAGGCCGCCAAGCATTGATGTTACAAGCGAGTAGAGCAGAATCGTCCGAAGACTCGGTAGCGTCACCCGGAAGAAGGTCTGGGCCCCGCTTGCGCCGTCAATGGCTGCTGCCTCGAATAGCGCCGGGTTAATCCCCATCACGCCCGCAATCAGAATAATCATCGTATTGCCGTACCACATCCAGAACTGAATGAACGACACAATGCCGCGTGCCGTGTTTTTGTCCTGCAGGAATTGAATAGGCGCGTCGGACCATCCCAAGGCATGGAACAAACTGTTCACCGGGCCCATCGGATAAGCGAACAACGAACTGAAAAGCACGGCGATCGTACTCGCCGTGATAATATTCGGCATGTAGAGTAATACCTTAAACGCGCCTTGCCCCTTAATATTGAGGCGTTTGTTGGTGAACCAGGCGGTAAGCAGAAGCGCTAGCCCGATCTGAGGAATAAAGTTGGCAATCCAGAGAACAAAGGTATTGGAGAGCGATTTCCTGAACGATACGTTGTCGACAATGAGATCTCTAAAGTTCTGAAACGGATTATCCATAATATGAACCGGCTTCGGGATAACCCCTTTCATGTCCGTGAAGCCGATAAAAGCCGTGTACAACGTAGGATACAAAGAGAAAATAAGAAACGCTATTATAAAAGGAATACTGAAAATATAGCCGTATTTCGAGTAATTGACTCCCTTGCGGCGCATGCTCTCACCCCATCGATTGATATAAAGGGGCGGGATCATCCTCCCGCCCCTTCGGCGCCTACTTATTCGCTTTCGATGCCAAGCTGGTCTTTAACCGTTTGTTTGAAGTCCTTCAGCGCATCCTCGCGGCTCTTGCTGCCGGAAGCATAAGCGCGTACTTGGTCACGCCAGATCAGGTTGATCGACTCGTCGTATTGCGTCAGGTTTTTGCCCGTTGCGTTAGCGTTAGCCGGTACAAAAGCCTCGAACATGTTTTGTCCGCCGAGGAGCGCAACTTCGCCGTTGGATTTCGACATGACCACAGAGGAAGCAACGCTATCTTTCGTGCCTTGCTCGCCTTCCTTCATCGTGCCGTTAGCCCAGTAGTTTTGCAGGCCAGTATCGGAAGTGTCAAGCGTCACCCATTTGACGAAGTCCGCTACCGCTTGTTTTTTCGCGTCGTCTTTCGTTACGTCTTTGTTCGCGAGGAGCCAAGTGCCGCCCCAGAAGAAGCCGGTTGTTGGCTCGGTTACCGCCCAGTCGCCGTTTGTATCTTTAACTTGACCGTTCATTACGTAGTTAATCAGCCATGCCGGGCCAAAGAAGCCAAATACCGGCTTAGCGCCTGTGCCGGACATATCCGCGTACCATGCTTCCGTCCAGTCTTGCGTTCCGTTGCTGTAGCCATTGTCTGTCAGCTTCTTGGAGAAATCGAGGAATTGCTCGCGCTTCGGATCAATGTGCAGCTTGCCGTCCACAACCCAGCCTTGATCGGAGCTATTCTCGATTGGATGCCAGATGTCGCCGTCGCCGGATACAATGGCATAACCTTTGGCCTTCAGCTTATCCGCTGCCGCGAAATATTTATCCCAGCCCGGGCCAACTTCGTTTTTGATTGCAGCCGGGTCATCCGTTCCGAATACATCCTTCGCGATCGAACGGCGATAGATGAAGCCGCCGCCTGTTGCCTGGTAACCAAGCGCTTTCAATTGACCGTCCTTGCTGCCGATGTCAACGGAATATTGCGCGATGCCCGCATCCGTCACCATTTGATCGCTGAGGCCAAGGTCCCCATAATTAGCCGCATAGTCGGATGCGTCGCCTTGCGTATACTTAAGCACAAACGCCGCTTCAGCTGCGTAAATGTCCGGAGCGTCTTTGCCGCCTCCAGCCAAAGCTTGGTCAAGCGCCGGCTGATAAGCACCGTCTGTTGTTGCGATTACGGTTGTTTTGAACTCTACATTTGCGTCCGGATGCGTTTCCATGTACTTTTTCGTCATGTTCGGAATTTCGTCCGTGAAGCTCCAAAGATTGATCGTGACTTTTTCTCCGCTCGTCTTAGGTGCTTCCGTTGCGTTAGTTGATGAGGTTGAATCTGGGCTTTGGCTTGCGTTTGCGTTTGAATTGGCATTCGAGTTGGAGTTTCCACATGCGGTAAGAGCCGTTGTGACCACCAGCAGTGCAGAGATTCCCGTAAAAGCGCGTTTGAAACGTTTCATACTTTGCCTCCCCTTTACTAATCCTCGTTATTTTTGTAACCGCATTCATAATTATAGGACCATTAATTGGAAGGCGTAAGGATACCATTATTGGGAGAAATTCCACTTTTATTGGATTTTATCTCCAAAGTCTTAGGTACACCGACTTAATAGATTTTAAACAAATAATTCCAGCTATTAATCACTGGGTTCTTTTGATACCCTTTTTTCTAAGATACCTATCAGACAGGCAGGTGGGAGTTATTGCGGAGGTTTATTAGCTTCAAGCAAAAGTTAATCATTACCTACATCGTGTTTATCGTGCTTCCCTTGTCCGTTGTTGGCTTTGGCGCCTACAACCTTTACCGCCAAGCGATGGAGAACAAGCTTAGCGATTTCGCCCAGCAAGTCGCCGTCAGTACGTCTTCCAACATCAACAATTATTTTCAGGAGCTCGAGAAGTTTACGCTGCAACCCTATTACAACCGCGACTTTCAGGATTTGCTCACGCTCCGGAAGCCGCTGGACCCTCTCGAGGAGCTGGAGAAGCGCGAGACGATCGAGAAAAATTTCAGCTTATGGCAGTCGCAGCGCGACAACGTCGCGGGTATCTATTATTTCGACTTGCCGGGCACGAAATTAAGTCCTCAAATCTACAGTACAGGCAATCCGATTACGGGCCTCACGCTAGCCTCGATGCCGTGGTATAAAGACTTTGATACCTCGGACGACAACCTGTTGTTCCTCAGCCTTCATAAGCCGTATTTCGCGGATGCGCAAGAGGCAAGCATCCAGAACCAATCTCCCGTTTACTCGCTGGTACGCAAAATTTATAAATCTACGACGATGCTGGAATACGCCGGTTATCTCGAGGTTGATTTCAAACTGGATGGCATTAAGAAAATTATGGATCTTGTCCATTTGGGTGAAAGCGGTTCCTTCTTTATCGTGGATGGCAACGGGGATGTTGTGTACGCCAACGATGTAATCGACGACGAACTCCTCGCCAATCTGCCGAGCTTGTCGAAAGACTCGCAAGGCAAGCAGCACGTGAACATCGGCAGCAAGAAGAACATCGTCGTGCACAGCAAGGTCGGGTCGTACGGCTGGACCGTCGTTGGCGACGTCCCCGTCGTGCAGCTTGCTTCCGGCAGCAGCGGTATCCGCAACTCTATCATTCTGCTGGTCCTCTCCTGCATCGTCATCGCCATTCTGTTATCCACCTGGAGCTCGATTCAGATCACGAAGCCGATCTACATCCTGATTGCGCTCATTAAACGGGTGGAGAACGAGGATTTTCAAATTTCATACGCGAACCCTCCGCGCAACGAGATCGGCCATTTGATCCGCAGCATTATCCGCATGAGCAAGAGGCTCGACGAAACGATCCGCAATCTGTACCAAGCGGAGATTGTCCGCAAGGAAAGCGAGCTGCAAGCGCTCAAGTCGCAGATCAATCCGCATTTCTTGTTCAACACGCTTGAGACGATCAAGATGAAAGCCGAGATCGACGAAGCCGATTCCACGGTCGAGATGCTTACTTCGCTCGGCAAGCTGGTGAAGGCGTCTATCTACCGGGGCAATGATTTCACGACGTTCCGGGAGGAACGGGAATACCTAACGAGTTATCTTCGCATTCAAGAAGGCCGTTTCGATACGCGCTTTGGCATGTCCATTGCTGTCGACGAATCCATACTGGACTGTTACCTGCCGAGGCTTATGATTCAGCCGCTCATCGAGAACGCCTTCTATCACGGGCTAGAGCTGAAGCAAGGCAAAGGCACGCTGGCTGTCGCCATCCGGGAAACATCCGAATCCGTCCTCATAACGGTTGCCGATGACGGCCTAGGCATATCGGCCGAACGCCTGCAGCAGCTGCGCGAGCAGCTCGATAGCAGCTTGGCGGGCATAACGAGATCAAGCGGCAGCGTTGGTCTGGCCAACGTACATGCCCGCATGCGGCTGTATTTCGGCGACAGTTCCGCAATGACGATTGGCAGCGAGCCGGGCACCGGAACGGAAATCCGGCTAATCCTTCCCTTAATTCGCAGCGAAAGCGAGGTTCATGTCTATGTATCGCGTCATTCTCGTGGATGATGAAGCCATTATCCGGCAAGGAATCAAGAAAATTATTCAACGTTTCGCTCCCGATTGGGAAGTTGTCGGGGAGGCGGAGGACGGCGTCTCCGGTCTTCAGCAAGTTGTAAGATTGCAACCGGATCTTGTTATCCTCGACTTCCGCATGCCTGGCTTAAACGGTCTGGAGTGCTGCGAACGAATCGCCGCCGAGTCTGTCCGCGTTCATCGGATCATCCTCACGGCCTACCAGGATTTCCGGATCGCCAAGGAAGCGATCCGTCACGGGGTCAGCGGCTTCATTACCAAACCGCTCGATCGGGCTGAGCTTCTCGATACGCTTGCCGCAACAAGCGCGGTCATCGATCGCGAGCGCGAGGAGCAACAACAGCTGAGCCTGCTTCAGCATACGGTTCGCAAAGCGGCTCCGCTTGCGCAGCAGCTCTATGTCCAGCATTATCTGACGGGACATGACATTTACGAGCTGGAGCAGTTCATTGTGGAGTCGGGCTACGGCTTGCCGTTCGCCACGGGCAGCGATCACGTCGTCGTGCTGGCGGTGAGCCCGGATTGGATCGAGAAGGGCTCCTTCTCCCCTTTCGACGTCGAGCTGTTTCTGTATGCGCTGACCAAATTCGTGCAGGAATGGTTCGCCAACAAACCGCGCAGCTATGTACTTCAGGATCATGCCGGGCAGATTATCGTCATTCATAGCTACTCCGCGCATGAGAAGGAGCTTGCCGACCGGCGGACCGCCGAGCTTGCGGAACTGCTTCGGGCGGACATCGCCGAGTCCTTCAAGCGGACCGTATCGGTCGGCATGAGCAGCATCCGCCCTATCGCCGATTCGCCACGCGCCTATCAGGAAGCGTCGCTTGCGGTTTCCTACCGTTTCGTATACGGAAGCGATCAGTTGCTCTCGCCGGATAAGCTGGAGGCGGACAAGCAGCTGCCGCTAAGGATGCTGGAGCAGATGGAAGCGTCAATAGAGCAGCTGTTGCAAGGCAATGAAGACGCCGCTTATGCCATGCTTGGCCGCATCGTGTTCTCGGAGCCGATTGCCCCGGCGCAACTAAAGCGCTTTATCGTCCACTACATGCTGCGGCTCGCGGTACAGATGAAGCAGATGGACCTCGACGTCAATGAAACAAGCGGCAAGCCGCTGTCGATCTGGCTGTCCGAACTGGAAGACACGGCTACGCGCGAATCCCTAATGAGCAAGCTCAAGGCTATCATCCATCAGCTCTGCCAGTCCATTCTCAAGGAGCGCAGCCTGGTGGATTTGAAATCGGCCGAGAAAGCCAAGCAATACGTGCGCGACTATTTGGCGGATGGGGTGAGCCTGCAAGCAGCAGCCGATCATATGGGCATGAACGCCAGCTATTTCAGCCGCTGGTTCAAATACGCGACCGGTCGCAATTTCGTCGACTATCTCAAGGATTGCCGGATCGAGAAAGCCAAGGAACTGCTCCAACGGGGATCATACAGCCTGCAGGAAATCAGTACGCTGATCGGGTACGCTGACGTTAAATACTTTTGCCGCGTATTCAAGGAATTGACCGGAAGCACCCCGTCCGAGTATAAGAAACGATTCTACTAATGCTTCTATAGCAGGTAAAAAAATAGCGCCTCCATGTAAAGTCTCCCCTCTATGACATCGCTTTCATAGCATCTAAGATTAGAACTAAGCAATAGCCAAGCTTTGCAATCATCAATAAGGGGGATTATTCGAATGAACCAGATGAAGTTTAAATCGAAAATGCTACCCATTCTGCTAGTTGCCTTTACAATTGCAGCCACGGGCTGCGGCAACAGCAACTCCAACGAAAACAGCGGTGCCGCAGGAAACGGCGGCAAGACTGACAACACATCGACGAATGGCACGGAATCAACCAGTACGAAAGCTTGGACGGGCACCATCAACATGTACGCCCAGGCTTATACGCCAAATGCCAAAAATATTACCGGTATCAAGTCCGATCAGCATCAGCTTCGCACGATCGCCGATGAATACGAGAAACTCCACCCGGGCATTAAAATTAATTTCGTCGACGAAGAATTCAAGGATTACACCCAAACGGTGCGCGTCAAAGCCGCCGCTGGCGAATTGTTCGACGTCTTCTGGGCGCAATGGATGGACCTGAACGGCACGCTGCCGAAAGGAATCGCCGAGGATTTGACGGAGTATTTCAATAAACCAAACCCTTATATCGCGGACAAAGCTACTTGGCAGGAAGCGATGAATACGACAGTCGTAAGCGAGACGGCTTCTCCGGACGGGAAGCATTACAACATTAACGGAGACTACGTAGCGACTGCCTTCTTCTATAACAAAGAGCTGTTCCAGCAAGCCGGCATTGCGGAAGCTCCGAAGACATGGGCCGAGCTGATCGACGCGTGCAAGAAGCTGCAAGCGGCCGGCATCGTCGCCATGTCGCAAGCGCCAGACTTCGGCTGGTTCCAGCGCCACTTCCTGACGGACTTCTACTCCAAAGACTTCGATACGATTTCTCAATTCGACAAAGCGCCTGGCATCTCGAGCTTGGATGAAGTCGTTGCCATTTCCAAAGGCATGCTGGACACGAAAGACCCGCGTTTCATGGGCTGGTGGCCTATATTCAAACAATTAACCGACAATTGGAAGCCTGATTATTTGACCGGCGATCCGGGCGTTGTGGGCGGCAACGCGCGGAACGACTTCTTAGCGGGCAAAACGGCGATCTTCTATGACGGCAGCTGGCTGCCGAACAATGCCAAGGATGCCGGCATTAAGTTCGAGCTCGGCTCCTTCAACTTCCCAACATTGTCCGCAGCCGATACGCCGATGACGACGGGTGTTGATGCTTCCGGCGCCGTTGGCGGACCAAACGCGGCATTCCAATTCGCCGTCGCGACCAAAGAAGCCGACAAGAGCATGAAAGAAGCCGGGAAGAAAGAGGCCGTTATCGACTGGCTGCAATACCTGGGTACCGCTCAGCACGTCGAGCAGGTGGTTAACGAGAACGGCACGTTTGTCCCTCACTGGCCGGATACAAAGCCAAACGACAGCATGAAAGACCTTGCCAGCCAATCCACGAAGGAACTAAAAGCCATTATGGTCGGCAACTCCTCGCCTAACTTGGGCAAGGATCTGCAACGCACGTTTGGCTTGTACCTAAGCGGCAATACCAGCCTCGAGAAAGCGACTACCGCCGTGCAGAAGGCGCTTGATGCCGCAGTGAAGGAATACAAGACGAAGAACGACACCGATCTAAGCCAATATTAAGCAGCTTCGGAAATAGGGAACTGGCCGCAGGCGGCTCCCTATTTCTTATTTTCACAGGAAAGGACGGCCACCCGAATGAAATGGAAAGCGAACACGAAGACAGCCCTTACAGGATATGCCTTCATTCTGCCAACCTTCGTATTTCTGATCTGGTTCATGTACTATCCGGTCTACCAAGCCTTGAGCGGCGCGTTTACGGATTGGGACGGCTTTAATGCGCCCCGCTTCATTGGCTTCGATAATTTCACCCGCCTGTTCTCCGATGAAGTGCTTGGCCAATCGACCGTTCATGCGCTCATCTGGGTGGCATTCTCGATCTTGCTGGCGGTCATCCCTCCTTTTGTCGTGTCCGAATTGATCTTTCACGTGCGAAGCGCCCGGAAGCAGTACCTATACCGCACGATGTTTGTAATTCCGATCGTCATTCCCGGTATCGTCACGATTCTGCTCTGGCGTTTCCTGTACCAGGGCGACGGCGCCATTAACCAGCTGCTCGAGCTGGTTGGCCTGAAATCCTGGACCCATCTCTGGCTGGGCGATCCCAACATCGCGCTCTATTCCATCATCTTCATGGGTTTTCCGTGGATTAGCGCCTTCAACCTGCTTATCTTCTATTCGGGCCTGCAGAACATTTCCAAGGAAGTGATCGAAGCAGCTAAGCTGGACGGCGCCACGGGGTGGAAGCGCGTATTCCTCCTCGACATTCCGCTGTCGCTGCCGCAATTCAGGCTGATTATTATTCTGACGCTGGTCGGAAGCCTGCAGAACATTATCCCGCCGCTCGTCATGACAAACGGCGGCCCGGGTTACTCCACCTACGTGCCAATTCTTCACATGTACAATGTGTCGACCGTCAACGGCGAGTTCGGCTACGGCATGTCCATCGCGCTCATCATGTTTATCGTCATTCTGGCGTTTACGATTCTGAACATGCGGCTTGTCAAATCGGATATTTAAGAGCCAAAGGAGGGTGCCCATATGAGACTGTTACGCATGCCGTCCCTAGGACAAGCGATCCTTATCCTTTTCATCGTAATCACCTTGCTTCCGATTTATTTCATTCTGGAGAACTCGGTCAAAACGCCGATCGATTTCGCGGCCAGCACCATCAACGTGCCGTTGCATTTTGAGTGGAGCAATTACGGGACGGCTTGGAACAAGATCGATCAGTCGATCTTGAACACCGTCATTATCGTCGTCGTGAGCGTAGTGCTCATTCTGATGTTCTCGGCGATGAGCGCGTATGCCTTCGCCAAGCTGAAGTTCCCGTTCCGAAATATCCTGTTCCTGCTCGTCTTCAGCTTGTTGCTGATTCCGGGCTTCCTGACGCTTATTCCGCTCTACCTGCAAATCAAGAAGCTTGGTCTATCCAACAGCTATTGGGCGCTCATTCTGCCTTACATCGCAGGAGGCCAAGCGTTCACCGTGTTCGTGCTCAAGACGTTCTTCGAGCAACTGTCCACCGAATTGTTCGAATCGGCGCGTATAGACGGCGCGGGCAACCGGATTATTTTCTTAAGACTCGTGCTTCCGCTGTCCATTCCGATCTGCACGACGGTTGGCATCATGAACGTGAACGGCTTATGGAACGATTATTTGCTGCCGTCCTTGCTGCTCGACCAGGTTCATCAGACACTGACAATCGCCCTTGTCTCCTTTGAAGCTTCCGCCAGCAACCATGGGCTAAGCGATTACGGCGGCATGATGGCCGCGTATATTATCGCTTCCATTCCGCTCCTGATCCTGTTTTCGTTGCTGATGCGCAATTTTGTGGAAGGCATATCTAGCGGCGCGATCAAAATGTAACTTGCAGAATTATCCGCTCGTTATGCGCAAAGCCCCGACCTGCCGCGGTCGGGGCTTTGCTTGCGTCTCTCTTCTTCCTTATAACCACCAAATTAACGGTATGCAAAAAAGCGGGGTCAATATGCTGGACAACCCCATCGCAAACGCGCTAATCCCGCCTTGAATCTCGGAATCTCGCATAATGCGCGCGGTGCCAATGCCATGCGAGGCCGTTCCCATCGCCGCTCCAATCGGGAGATCGCTGCGAAACTTAAATAGTTTTAGCAGAGTGGGACCTATCATACTGCCCAGAAGCCCGGTCAATACGGCAAATACGCCGGCTAACTCCGGTGTTCCGCCTAACAAATCGGCAACTTCGATCGCGATTGGCGTTGTGACCGATTTGGGCAGCATCGTGAGCATGATTTGTTTGGAGCCATGAAGGAGGCTAATGATTCCCCATACAGCCAGTAGACCGCAGACTAGTCCAACGCTAACTCCTAGCACGATAGGCGCCAGCTGGTCTTTTAACTTTTGAAAGTTTTTGTAAAAGGGAACCGCTAGAGCAACCGTCGCGGGACCGAGGAAAAAGGTAATGATATCCCCTCCCGCACGGTAGGACTCGTAAGGAATATCGCAAACAAGCAGAAACAAGATAATTCCCCCGGATGTGATGAACAAAGGATTTATCCATCTGTAACGGCTGTTTAGCAATTGAGCGCCCATATAAAATAATACGGTGATCGTAAGTCCAAATAGCGGCTGTTCAAACCAGGCATCATTCATAGGTATGTTCCTTTGCCCTTCCCGTCTGCCATGCCGTAACGCCCGCGGTGACGAGCAGGACGACCAGCGTGCTGACCGAAAGCGCAACCGCGATAACTATCCACTGCTCCCCAATCACGCCAAAGAACATCATCGTTCCGACAATAACGGGCGCAAAGAAGATCATCATGTGTTTCAGAAAAAATTGCGCCGTCTCTTCTACCCAGCTGAGCTTCACCCATCCGGCAAACAAGCTGATCACAAGCAGCACCATCCCGATGACGTTTCCCGAGACCGGCACGGACAGCAAGGTGTGCAGCACATTGCCTAATAGCGTATAACCTAGCAATATGGCGAGTCCTTTCATAAGCGGTTCAGCTCCTTTCTCTCAACAAATGCTAGTTACTAGCTTACCAGCAAGATTGTCAACGATAAAGAGCCTGTTTCCTAGTAAACAGAAAGCCGCCTCGCGGCGGCAATTGTTTGATTAACCTTGCTTTCTATGCGCCTTCATCGCGAAGAAATAAGCTACGATCGTAATGCCGACGCACCATGCTAGCGCAACCCAAATATCATTTCCGACAGGCTGGCCTGACAACAAAGCACGGATGGATTCTACAATGGAGGTGACGGGTTGGTTTTCGGCAAAGACGCGAACGGCCGTTGGCATGGAGTTGGTGGGAACAAATGCCGAGCTGATGAATGGAAGGAAGATTAGCGGGTAGGAGAAGGCGCTAGCGCCATCGACGGTTTTGGCGGTTAGTCCGGCTATAGCTGCGACCCAGGTTAAAGCGAGCGTGAACAAAGCGAGAATCCCGGCTACGGCGAGCCATGGCAATACTCCTGCGGAAGATCGGAAGCCCATGATGAGCGCTACGATGAGGATAACGAGTAAGGATAAGGCGTTGGATACGAGCGAGGTGAGCACATGCCCCCATAGCAAAGCGGAGCGGGAAATGGGCATCGTATGGAACCGTTCGAATATCCCCTTTTGTTTATCATTGAACAACCGGAATGCCGTATAGGCTATGCCGCTGGCGATCGCCATAAGGAGTATGCCGGGCAGCAAGTAATTCACATAGTTATCGGTCCCGGTCTCAATGGCGCCGCCAAATACATACACGAACAGCAGCATCATCGCGATTGGCGTTATGGTAACCGTAACGATCGTGTCCATGCTGCGGAAAATATGTCGCATCGAGCGTCCCAGCATGACGCTGATGTCCACAAAGAAATGGCTTTTTTGAATGTTTGCCGTTTCCATTTATATAGCCTCCTTTTTGTTGATAATCGCGAGGAAAATATCCTCTAAGCTTGGTTGTTTCTCTACATACTCAACTTGCTTCGACGGGAACTTCTTCTTCAGTTCCTGTAACGTGCCGTTTGCAATAATTCGGCCCTCATGCAAGATCGCAATCCGGTCGGCAAGCTGCTCGGCTTCCTCCAAATATTGCGTCGTGAGAAGGACGGTCGTTCCGTTATCCGCAAGTTCCTTCACGACTTTCCAAACTTCAATTCGCGCCTCGGGATCAAGTCCCGTGGTTGGTTCATCCAGAAAGATGATTTGCGGTTTGCCCACAACGCTGAGGGCGATATCCAGCCGGCGGCGCATCCCGCCGGAATACGTGGATACTCTGCGGTCCGCGGCATCCGTTAAGCCAAAGCGCTGCAACAGGTCTTCCGCTACTTGCCGAGGGTTCTTCAAATATCTGAGCTTGGCGATCATGACCAGATTCTCCCGACCGGTCAGTATCTCATCCACCGCGGCGAACTGTCCGGTCAAGCTGATCGATTGCCGCACCTGATCGGGTTTGGCCGCAACATCGAATCCGTTAATAACGGCGGTGCCGCCGTCCGGTGCAAGCAACGTGGTCAAAATTTTGACGACCGTCGTTTTCCCGGCTCCGTTGGATCCGAGGAGAGCGAATATGCTCCCCTTTTCCACTTCGAAATCTACGCCCTTCAGCACCTCAAGCTGCTTGTAGGATTTCCGCAGACCTTTCACTTGAATGGACTTGGTTGTGGTTTGCACGGTTTGCATCGTTAATTCCCTCCTTTAATAGTTGGTTCGGCGAGCTTAGACGACCGTTACGTTCGATAGATTGGCTTCCATGCCTTTGAGATGCGCATAAGTCAATTTATCCATCGTTGCTCCGTCAAAGTTAACGGTCTTGATCATCCGATAGTATTTCTTCGTCAACGTAAAGCCGGGCTGGAACGAGACATTTTTCAGCGTGGCGCCCTTGAACGATACTTCGGTTAATGCCGACTTCTCGAATTTAACGCCGATAAACGTCTGGCCTTCGAAGCTTTGGCCGCTCAGATCGGAATATTTGAAGTCCACTCCGTCGAATAGGCAATTATCGAATGTCACTTTTCGAAGATCGGTCATCGACAACACCACGTCCGTCATTCTAACGCCCGTAAACGCAACGCCATCAAGCCCCGACTTGCTAAAATTCGTTCTTACGAGGGTGGCTCCCTCGAAGCTTGCTTTCGTCAGGTCAAGCGCAGAGAAGTTGCAGTCCGTCAGATTCGCCCCATCGAAGTTCGCTTGGCGTACATCGCTTCCCTTAAACGAGCTGCCGGTTAGATCCGCGCCGGAGAAGTCGGAGCCGTGAAGCGCGCTGCCTTTGAACTGCCCTTTATGAGCCTTCACGCCCGCAAAGTCGCTGTCTGCCAGGTTGCTCGCGCTAAAGTTCGTGACGACTTGGCGTTCCAGCGAGCGGGAGAGGTTCGCAACCTCGAGAATCGTCTGTTCAATATCGCCGATGCTCTCAACCGTCAGCTTAAACGCGGTTTCATCGTCCATGCCTTCCTCTTTCAGTTCCCGGTACCGCTCCTGCAAATCGCTATGCAGGTCGGCCTTTAATTCGGACACGCTCTTCACTCCGTCGTATGGCGTAAATACACCGTTCAGGTAATTCGTCAATTTCGAATTCGTCATCTCGAATCTCTCCCTTATAATAAGTTTTCTAACACGCGTTTGGCGTACTCCCAGTTGCTCTTGTTGCGATCGTATGAATCTTTGCCCTTCTGGGTAATTCTAAAATATTTGCGGCGTCCGCCCTGCGATTCATCGCCCCAATACCACTCGATGTCACCGTCGGCTTCGAGCCTCCGGAAGCTGGAATACATCGTTGCTTCCTTCAGTTCATATTCGCCGCCCGAACGTTCGGCAATCAGCTTCACAATCTCGTATCCGTAACGATCGGCTTCGGACAAGAGCCTTAGAATCATCGTATCCGTATGGCCTCTTAGCAGGTCGGATGTGATCTTGTTGTCGCTCATGTCATCACCTCCATGACTGTATAATAAATCATAGTACTATGACTGTCAAGGTACTTTGTAAAACAAAATACTTTGATTAGTAAAAACGGGCGTTTAACCATAAAAAAGGTACCTATCCTTAATCATTAGATAGGTACCTTTTTGGCCATATATAACTTCAACTTCGTTAATTCAGCTTAACCGGCAGCCCCGTTCTCGCCGATTCATTCGCCGCCATGGTAACGCGATGCGTCTCCCATGCGTCTGCGTATGTAGATAAAATCCGGCTTCCGTCGCCGGTTCTAACCGCATGAAGGAAGGCTTCATTCTCCCGCTCATACGGATTGTTAGAGGATTTGTATTCGGTCTTCTTATCGGCTTCAATATCCGCAAGGGATTCGCCGGTAACCTGCAATACGCCCGTATTGGTATAGATCTGAAGGCCGGCGTTGCCGCCTGCCGGAATTGCGCAAGTATTGCTGATTGTAGCAACCGCACCGCTTGCCAGCTTGATCGTTACCGTACCTACATCCGGAACCGTAACGCCTTCTTCCACCGAAGCCATATGCCTGCTGCCATACACCGCGTACACTTCGCTAACTTCGCCAAGCAAATAACGCATCAGATCGACGATATGCGTCGTCTGTTCCACAAATTGCCCGCCGGAGGTTTCCATCTTGCGCCACCAGTACACGCCCGGCATCGAACCCATCCATTGTCCAAGCGCCATTAGCGGCGTGCGGCCCGACAGCAGCTCTTTCGCGCGGCTTGTGCTGTCCATGTAACGGAAGTGATAACCAACCGATGTAAGAAGTCCTTTATCGGCAATTGCCTGGCGAATCCGGGACGGTGTCCCTTCCTCTACGCCAATCGGCTTTTCAACAAGAAACGGAATTCCCCGCTCCACAAGCGCCAGCTCAATCTCGCCATGCGCAAATGGCGGCGTACAAATATAGACGGCATCCAGCTTCCGGTCTTCCAGCATCGCTTCGATCGAATCGTAACCTCGCGCATCGCCATAAGGTCTTGCCGCCGTCTCTGCCTTATCAAGGCTTGTCCCGCAAAAAGCACTGACGCTTACGCCTTCCATCGCGGCAAGCTTCTCCGCGTGCATTCGTCCAAACCAACCTGTTCCCGCAATCCCAATCCGAAGAGTCACTCTACATTCCCACCTTATGTTCGTAGTTTTGTTCTTCTCCCTAATGTTTACCCTCATCACGGTGGATGTCAAGGGAATCTTTGCCGCCGGGTTTGAAACCCTTCTATGTGGATAACAACTTCTGTGGACAAGTGGATAACACTTCGAAAATGAACAACTGTCCGGTATATTTTATCCTTAATATGTGTATAAGTTTGTGAATAACTTTGCTATAATTCCCTCATCGCGCATGAATCCATTCCAGCAAAAGGAGCCGGTTCCCGCCATGGATCATTATACGCTCTCCGGACTTGGTCCAACCGAAACAATTGGCATTTTACCCGATTATTATTTACCGCCGTATATTACGCTTGCCCACATGTTCTCGGCGCCTGATCATTGGGCTGTTCATAACCGAGTGATGAAGCAATATGTTCTTCAATATGTCGTTAACGGCGTTGCGGATTATCCGATTGAAGGCAATTCGTACACGACGAGACGAGGAGATTTGATTTTCCACCGGCCGAATGAACTTCACTCGATTCTGCCGCATCCTTCCGAGCCTTATGTTTGCATCTCTATCGTGTTTCACTTTGGCCATTCGTCGTTTCCAATTCATGAACTATGCGAAGAAGGCGAACATTACCTCGGCAATTTCGCGGATCATCCTATTGATCGCTGGCTGTCCGAACTGGTTGCGCATTACAGACAGCCAGGGCTTACGCATCAAATGCGCTGCCAGAGCCTTCTGATCCGAATCTTGTCCGAAGCCGCCCATACGGGCAGAGCCGGAGACAGCACTACCAACGCTTCCAAAATGCCTCCGCTCATGCTTCTCACCCAACATCTGCAAACCAACTATCACCGGGAGGTACAGCTTGGAGAACTAGCAGAGCTAAGCGGCTGGAGCAAAAACCATTTGCTGTTCCTGTTCCGGCAATACGTCGGAATGTCGCCTATTCAGTATTTGACATGGGTCCGCATAAATAAAGCCAAAGAGCTGGCGATCCAGACGAACCTGACGGTCAGCGAAATTGCCGAGCGCGTTGGTTATTCGGATGTCCATACCTTTGGCCGTATGTTTAAGAAGAAAACCGGGCTAAGCTTAAGCCAATTTTGCGCTAATCTGATTCGTTCTTAAATCCCGCCTGGATTAGCTTCGCCAATAAGAGGAGTGCTTGATCCGATAGGATGCGGGCTCGGCATGGCTGGTTAATGCAAAACTTTCCGTAGGCCGGTATTCGAAAGCCCGCTCCTCGTTTGCGTAACCGGACTGCTTCCTGCGATTCATGCAATCAAGCAAGATCTGTTGCTTCAAAGGGAAATACTCTGGCGTATGAGGGCCAAATTCCAGCTCAATCTCGCCAGGCCGGAATTCATAATATACGGTGCGGCGCAAATCATTCCCCTCGCCTTCGGGCGAACCGTGCAGCAGCATAATATTATGTAAAATAACGTCTCCCGCTTCCATAGGCACGGGAACGGCATCGCTCACGTCAAAGCCCGCTCTGGCGCATCGCTCCGCAGCTTGGGACGAGCTCCAATGATTGCTTCCCGGAATGACCCACAGGCAAGATTGCTCATCCGCAGCATCCAGATAAAAGTCCACGTTAAAGATCGGCCTTGCGTCCTGGCAGCCTTCCGGCACTTCCGCATCCCGGTGCCATGGCACCGAAGCGGCGTTATTCGGGGCCTTAACTACAAGCGAATCCCAAGTCGGAATGAGATTAGGACCTTGCAGCTTCTCGACGGAACTTAGAATAAACGGATGTCCCAGCAGCGCTTTGGCCGCCTCGCTTTTATCGATGATATACTCCGTCCGCCAATAAACCTTGTCTCCGTTAGCTCTTACCCTATATAAGTAGTCTTCATCCTCTTCTTGACCTGCAAGTCCCTTCTCGACAATCTTAAGCGTCTGCTCTTGCAGTAAACGCAGCTCTTCGCCTCTCACTACATTACGAATGACAAGATATCCGTTATCGAGGAAAAACTGGGCTTGTTCGTCCGTTATAACCAATTGCAGATTGGCGTCAGCTACCTGAGCTTCATTACTTTCTCTCGTATTCATCTTCCCTATGCAGCTCCTTTGTTATGGGATAGCTTAACTATACGCAAGGGCTGCCCGAATGGATTTAGTCAGAATCAACGATTTGGTTGCCGAAATCACGATGTATTTCACTCAAGAAAAATTTAATTGGGCTAAACGCTCCCCCAGCACCCCGCGCAGTTCATCGGGGATCCGTTCATACTGAACTCCTTTCCCCAAATACAATAGCCAATCCGCATAATACGCCAGAGCCTCGTCATCAGACACATCCAATTGAACATGGAAGATCCCGCTTGATTGAAACATCCCGGTAAAGGACAAGATGATTCCCGGCGGATGCATGCGCTTAAAGCGTTGAATTCCGGTCGCATCAAGCTTCACAACAAGATTAGCCTCACGCGCGCGAAGCAGCTTTTTGCTTAGAATTTCTTGCTCGGAGCATTTCATTTCCTGCTCGGAGATCGCTGAATCCCGCAGCAGATCAACAGGCAAATAGCGGAACTCATCCGTATCCAAGTCATAAACCTCTACCAGCCACTGAGCATTCGAGTTAAAAATATGCAGCAAATAAACGTCCAATAGTTGCGGCCAGCCTACGCTGAGTTCATAAGTCACGCGCAAATGTTTGTCCCGCACGGCGAGCGAGATCAGCTGATTCAGCTCCGCTGGCGCCGCATCATCAAGCTCCAATAGGTTAGGATTGGCGGGATTCGTATTTTCAAACAGCAAAATATGATTCAATTCGATCAGCTCGTCTTGCTGGGTTTGCGATGCGATGCCGATCAGCTTCTCCGTGATGGAGCGACGATTGTGCAGATAAGGCAGCTGCGAATTTTTCGAAGCGATAAAGCTGATAAAAATCGCCTTCAGCTCGTCTGGCGTAAAGCGGGCGGATGGCAGATAATGATTTTGCAGGACATGGTAGCCGCCCCCGCGCCCCAGCTCGGTCGTAAGCGGAAACCCCATCGACTGAATTTCGTTAATGTCGCGAATGGCCGTCGCGCGGGAAATTTTGAACTCCCGCTGAATCTCGGCAATCGTAAAAAAAGCGCGGTTGTTAATGTACCGCATAATCAGGTTTACTCGCTCTGTTTTTTTCATGATGTTATTGTATCAAATACGCGGCTAAAAAAAGTATCACTTTTTGATACATTAGACAAATAGAATCAATCTTGTAAAACATAATCCCCACTAAGGAGAGAACAATATGACTAACTACTCGATCACAACCATCTCGGAAAATTACAAAATGACCGCATTTGGCGTTACCTTTGAAGACTTCAACGACTGGGCGGGCAATGCGGCAAAAACGGCAGCGAAAAAAGCGGAAATCACTGAGAATGGCAAGCTTGCCGAGCTTCTCGCGCTTGCTGACGGGCAAGAGTATCAAATCAATTACGTGTTCGAAGGCAAGGCTTGGCGCGGTTTCGGCGTAATGGGCGAATTCGAAGCGGAAGGCGCGGTCGTGCTTAATTTCCTGGCTGGCGACTACCTCGTTGTGCCCGGCACGGGCGCTAACAAAGAAAGCCTCGCTGATGAGATCACGGGTAAAGTATTCGGCGGCATGCTGCCGGAAATCACGGAATACAAATATGTTGGTCCTGGCAACTCCACCTTCGTCAAAGCGGATGAGAACGGTGAATTTTACGGAGAAATGTGGCTTCGCGTTAAAAAAGTCGAAGGCTAATCGAATCGCTGTAAGAAAGGAGCTCTCCCATGGCAGAATACACGCTTGAACACAAACAATCGTTCACATTGACCGCTTATGGTTTTTCCATTCAATCTAATTTTCAAGACATGCCGGCGATGCAAAGAGAGAAAGCGGAATTCTGGGGCAAGCTGAAAGCTGACGGGCGTTTCAACAAGCTCAAAGACGCGGCTAAGAACGATCGCGAATGGTCCGTTAACGAGGTGTATCAAGGCAAACCGTGGAATTACTTTGCGGTGGAAGCCGGTAAATCCATAACTGACGCGACTCGCGTCATTGAGTTTCCCGACAGCGAATATATCGTAGTCGCGGGCAATGGAGACAAGGAAACTTTGTTTGACCAGCTGACTTACCGTGCTTTTGGCGAAGTCCTGTCCCAAGTTACGGATTATGCTTATATCGGCGGGCCCAATGCGACTTACCGCAAAGATAACGGCGACGGCACTTTCTACGGGGAGTTTTGGGTTCCCGTTGTTAAGAGATAATATACGTTTCGCCATAAGATCAAACAACGCAAATGATCGCCGCAGAATGCAGCGATTATTTGCGTTGTTCATATCCTGATTAGCCAGCCGATTGCTGATCCAAGTACGCCTCAAGCTGCTTGCGCAACTCTGCTTTGATCGTCTCGATATCTTGCTGCAGGCGGGAATTGCTTTCCCATTTCTGCTGCAGTTTCGCCATGCCTTTAGCCGGATCTCCTACCATCCCAAGCTTGTAGGCCAGCTCATCATTGGACACTTTGACGAAATCGGGGTTAGCCAACTCGTTTTTAACCGGATCCTGATTAAAGGCGAAGCCCGCGACCGCTGACTTGATGTATGTCTTCTCGTCAGCAATATAACGGTAGTACTCTACCAGATGGTCAGGCACTGTGCTCGACAGGCGGATATAGTTCGGATTCCAAGTGAGCATGTAGCCCGGGAAGGAGTAGTTCTGCGTCAAATCAATACCGTCCGGATATTTGAATTTATCGTCGCCTACCGTCTCCCAGTTCTTCCCTTTAATGCCGAGCTCGAACAAATCATGGTTGTCTTGGCTTTCGAACAGCCAGTTGACAAACGCCATGGCACGATCGGCATTTTCCGAGGTTTCAGGAATGCAAAGGAAATTCCAAATTCTAAAATCGCTAACATAGTTAGGATTCGGCTGTACTTTGTTGCGTGCCGTCTCCTGGGTAACAAAGACACCCAATTCCGCAGAAGGAACGCCTGCTTTCAGCTGTGCGTTAATGGCATCGATATTCGACAAACCTTCCACCATCGACGCGGCTTTCCCAGCCGTAAACGTACCTTTGGCATCTTTGCGCACGATTGGCTCTTTTTCGATGTAGCCCTTATCATGCCACTCGCGGATCTGCTGGTACGTCGTGTAATCCTTCTTGTTGAACGGTTCCGGGAACGCGGCAATATTCTCCGCTTTATCCCCCGTCAACGACACCGCGGAAACTTTATTATCTTGAATGTGCGCGGTTGCCGTCACGTTTGGCCCGAGAGTAATATCCCATAAGCCGGCTGCCGATTTGTTCGGCATTTCTTTGTTTCCTTCAATGACGGTTACGGTACCGTATTGTCCATCATTCTTGATGACGAGCGGAATCATATTCTTGTCGTTCTTCATAACATTATCGTAGAATGCCAGCAGCTGATCGTACGTTGTAATATCGGACATGCCGTATTTCGCGGCAAGATCCTTGCGATAATAAATAGCGCTTAGATCCCCAAGGTATTGGCCCAGCGGTACGCCGTACGTATGCGGCTGGCCGTCTGCTCCGGTAAATTTATTGTTGTTCAAATAGCCTTCTCCGAATGCCTTCTTCAGTCCCGGGTATTTGTCATTATTGAAGTAAGAATCCAGATTCGTATAATTGTTCTGGGCGATAAAGGTGTTCATGTTCATCCAAGGAGCATCAAATGCGATGTCCACCTGCTCGCCAGCTGCCAGCTTCAGCTTCAGCTTGTTGACATAGTCCGCCTGCGGCGTAAAGGTGAAGTTCAGCTTCAAGTTAAGCGTATCCTTCGTTTGACGCTCGAACTCAGCGACAACGTCATCGAACTGCTTCGGTTTGTCGCCCCATAACATGATATTTAATGTCGTTTCCTCCGGAATGGACGAAACGTTCGAGGACTTATTCTCCTCGCTATTGCTTCCTCCATTCGATTTCTCAGTTGTGTTATTGTCCCCGCCGCTGCACGCTGCCAACGTGCCGGACAACATGATCATCGAGATGATAAGCACGAATGATTTGGTTGCCTTTTTCCTCATGTGTGAACCCTCCCTGTATGTATACGGTAATTCTATATGCTAATTGGCCTGCCGGCCAAGTTTAGCCTTTAATCGCGCCTACCTTCAAACCGCCGACAAAGTAACGCTGCAGGAACGGATACAGGAATACGATTGGCCCTATCGTAACCATAGCCGTCGCAAGCCGCACCGTATAAGCCGGAGCCGTAGACATGGCCGTTTGACTGCCAGCGACCGCAATGCTTTGCGCCATATCGACGTTGCGAATGATCTGCATAATAATGTACTGAAGCGAGAATAATTGCGGGTTATCGATATAAAGCATGGCCGGCTGCCAGGAAGACCAGTAGCCAAGAGCATAGAACAAACCGATGGTGGCCATGGCCGGCAGCGACAGCGGAATGACGATGGACCGAAGAATACGGGCTTCTCCCGCTCCTTCCAGCTTGGCTGATTCAAATAGCTCCTTCGGAATATCATTGAAGAAATTACGCATAAGGAACATGTTCCAAGGCGATACAAGCACGGGCAGGATATAGACCCATATTGAATTTTGCAGTCCCAAGTATTTAGTGGTCAAAATATAACTGGATACCATCCCGCCGCTGAACAGCATGGTGAAATAGAAGAACAACGCGATATGAGAAGCGTAGCGCAGCCGTCTTCCCGACAGAGCATAAGCGGCCATGCTAGTCGCCAACAGGCTTAGCCCCGTCCCAACGACCGTAACGAACAAAGTGACAAGATAGGCGTCAGGAATAGTCCGCGTTGCGAATATCGCCTGATAGGCAGCTGCCGAGAAAGCCTTCGGCAGCAGGTTGTATCCGTCTTGGAGCAAGGTTGTCTCGTCAGTAAACGAGCTCCCGACCACCAGCAGAAACGGATACAGGCATACGATCGCAAATACTGCGGCGAATAGATAGAAGATGGCTTTAAGTGTTTTGTCGAATCTGGAATCCTTCATATATGCTTTCTCCCTTGCTTAGAATAACGCCGAGTCTTTATCCAGCTTGCCCGCGATTTTGTTCGCCGCTACGACGAGTATGAAGCCAACAATCGACTGGTACAGCGATATGGCTTGAGTCATGCCTAATGAGCCTGATGTTCGCAGCGCCCGGAATACATAAGTATCGATCGTATCCGTCCGGCTGGCTAGGAAGCTGTTATCGCCAACGAGGGAGAAGATCATGTCCAGATTACCGCCGAATATGCCGCCTAGGCTTAGCAGGAACAGCATGACAATCGTACTCTTAAGCATGGGCAACGTAATCCGGAAAATACTCTGTAATCTGGATGCCCCGTCGATTCGGGCGGCTTCGTACATCTCCTTATCAATGCCGACGATAGCAGCCATGTAGACGATTGCGCCAAAACCTGCCGTTTTCCACAAGTTCATCAATACCAGAATTGGCGGCCACACATCCGCATTTGTATAGAAGTCGATCGTCCCCGCCCCGATGGAAGACAAAAAGTGATTAATGACGCCCGTGTCTGCCGTAAAAAAAGTAACGGAGAACAGTCCAACGATTGGCCAAGAGATGAAATTCGGCAAAATCATGATGGATTGCATCGTTCTAACGATGGCGTTCTTGCCAAGCTCGGTCAGCATGATGGCAAGCGTCAGCGACATCAGCGTGCCGGTCGCAATAAACATCAGATTGTATAAAACGGTGTTATACGTAATAATCAGCCAATCCTGGCCGCGAAAGAAAAACTCGAAATTTTTAAGTCCAATCCATTCACTATCCCATAAACCTTTAATCGGGTTAAAATCCTGAAAAGCGATCACAACGCCAATCATCGGCAGATAAGCGAAAACGATACTGAATAATACGGCCGGTAGGGCCAGTAGATAGAGATAGCGGTTATACACCAAGTCCCGCAGCCCTTTGCTTTTGATTGCCGCTCTCATCCTGTCTTCCTCCATTCTTGCTTCGATAAATTAATTGTAAACGGATTCACCAAAATGGCGTTACACGATGATTTCTCGTAACACGGCGAAAACTTTGCTTCATGTTTGACCGGCAGAACAAAAAAAACCGCCCCAGCCGTCGAATTTTTTTTTCGAGGCGAGTCGGTTTTTAGGTTGCGAAGTTCATTCTCTATAGAGCAAGCGGTATTCACTTGGCGAACGTCCGGTTTTTAGTCTGAAAATTTTACCGAAATATTTCTCATCCTGAAACCCTGACTGTTCGGCTACCTGATAAACAGGGATATTCGTCGTCTGAAGAAGCTGCTGGGCATGCCGGATATTCCGATCCTGCGCATAAGTGACAAACGGCAGGCCAACAATTTCTTTAAAGCATTTGCTGAAATAACTGATGCTCATGTTGATTTCTTTACAGAGTTCGGCTTGGTTCATCCGCTCTCCCGTATGTCCGTTCAGCAGATCGAGAGCGCGGACGACCGATGCTATGACTTCCTCTGAGTACATGGTCCGGCGCAGCAGCATCAAGGCCTCCTCACGGAAGGTAACGAGCCATTCCTTGATCCCGTTAACGGTATCTTTCCCGTTAAGTCCCGCCTTCGAACCGCGTAATGGCTCAAGCAGCGGACATTTGGTGAGCCAGCCCTCATGCTCTCTGAGAAGCAGCGCATTCCAAGCTTCCGGATGCAGGGCGGATGCGGAACGTGCGGCAAGCATCTCAAACCCCTCGCGTTCCACTAACCAGAACAATTCGCCCCAGCCGCGCGATAACTCTTGGAAATCTGCTCTTGCCTCCGGTGCATGATCATCTATTCCAGGCTTCCGCAGCATCCCCAGCATATCGGATACCCGCTTCAGCATATCTGCGGCAGAGTCATCGTCCAGCTGCGTTTTGACAAGATAGTCAATAGCTCCTAAACGCAGCGCTCGCTGCAAATAGTCGAAATCCTGATGGCAGGTTAGAACGACGGAGCGCGTATGCACAAAACGCTCCTTAATCACTTCGATTAATTCCAGCCCATTCATGCCCGGCATGGAGATATCCGTAATGACAAGATCGACCGGCTGGCGCTCGAGTACCGCAAGCGCTTCTTCACCGCTGGCAGCTTCCCCAATAAGCTCCATGCCGTACTCTCCCAGAGGCATCATGCTGCGGATTCCCCGCCGAACGAGTGGTTCGTCTTCCACCAAAAGCACCTTAATCATTTGCTTCCTCCTTCCCCGTTAGCCGATCCGGAAAGCTAATCGTAATGCTTGTACCTTCATTCAGGATGCTCTCAATGCGCATCTCCGCCCGATTGTCATAATACAAGTCGAGCATCTTCTCCACGTAGTTCAACCCAATACCGAGGCCAGCGCTGCGATTCCCTTCCTGCAGCTCTTTGATTTTGTCAGGCTGAATGCCTTTGCCGTTATCGGATACGGTAATGGATACCGTATCTTTCTCCGTCCGGCTAATCCGGACTATAATATCTCCATGCTCGCTCATCAATCCATGATATAGCGCATTCTCAACCAGCGGTTGCAGCACAAACCGAGGAATCGGTACGTCCCCTAGTTCCGGATCCGGTTCAATTTGTACATTGAAGCGGTAATCGTAGCGGATATTTTGCAGCTCTACATAGTCTCGCAGCGCTTTGATTTCTTCTTTAATCGTAACAATCATGCTGCTTTTACCCAAATTGTAGTGCAATACGCGCGTAAATACTTTAACGAGATTATAGATTTCGGTCTGTCCGTTCGCCCGCGCAAGCCATTGAATCGTATTTAGCGAGTTGTGCAGAAAATGCGGGTTAATCTGCGCTCTCAGCTTCTCCACCTCCAGCTCTCCGCGTCGTTTTTCCTTCTGTTCCACCTCGTAGAGAAGCTCGACGATTTTCTCTCGCATATCCTGGAAGTTGCCGAAAAGCATATCGAATTCTTGCAGACGGGTCTGCAGCTTGCGGCCTTCTGTCTGGTTGTAGCTGAATCGTTTAATTTCGCGGTTAATATTTTGCAAGGGACGATACACCATCCGCCAAATATAGGAGGCAGCAGCAATCGTCACAAGCAGCGAAAGGCCGCCCATCACGAGGAATTGCTTCTGCCATTGCCGGATTTCCTTCTGGTATTCTCCAAGCGGAATAAGGGAATACAAGCTCCAGCCGTTCACGTTCTCCGAAGCAAATATTTTATAACCGTTCAGCGTCTCTTTCGCTTCAGCGTACTTAATCCCTTCCCGAATCGAATGCGGAATATCGCTGTACTTCACTGTGCCATCCGGTCCAACAAGCAGCTTGATGGAAGAACTGTCCGGCGTGCCAGCCGAAGACTCATGCACCAGCTCCATAAACTTTGTCTCCAGATAGATCGTATATTGCTTGTGATCGCCGTATTCAATTGTCCGGGCCAGCGACACCACCAGATCGTCATGACCGCGAAGCACTGACAGATGCGGCGCATGAAAAATAAGCTGATTGCCTCGGTATAACATGTCAAACGGAAGCTCTTCGAATTGGTGAAGGGTGATTTCCGTTCGCTGCGGGGCGGAATCGAATTGGATCGCATTCTCATGATCGGGCATGTAGAAAAATAAAGCGTTTACAGTAGGGTTCGAATAAATAATATTAGTCAACGATTTGTCAATGCTCAGGAACCAGTCCGTCTTCTCAAGCGGATCCTCCGTTGATAAATATTGAATAACGTCATCGCCTAGTCCGCCGTCGACAACAAGCAGCTGCGAGACACTGCTCAAATTGTCGAACGCCTTCTCAAGCGCTTGCTTCTCGTTATTGACGGAAGATTGATAACTAGTGCTTATCTTTTCGAGCTGCACTCTATACATCCAATAAAAAGAGGTGAAGCCGATCAGAATGATTGGCGTAATCGTGACTATGACGAGCAGAATGCTGAGCCTGCCCTTTAATGTATCCGGCAAGAAGCGCCGTCTCCATTTCATGCATGCCGTCCTCCTCTTCAGCTGTTCTAGGTTGTCTGCTATCATAGCTTGCCTTCAACTTTATGTTCTTCTATTATATCGGAGCAAGCTTCGAATCAGGTGAAATTATCAGAGATTCAGACTCTCCAAAATATTGCCAAAGAAGCCTTCTGTCTCTTCTTGCACAATGTTCGTTATCTTATTCTAGCCCCCGCAAGGAGCAGCCCCATATAGACCCCCTTGCCCGTTTCCTCTTGATTTCTTCTTAGCGGTTGCAGCAGAACAAGAAATCAAGGTGACCCGGACAAAATTTCCGCCCTGCTATCGACGAAAAGCCTTGATCCTCTTCAGTAGAGGTTCAAGGCTTTCTTGTTCATGTTAATGTTCATGTCCTAAACTTTCTTAAAGCGTACCAGCATCCCTCGCCGTATAAAACGAAGGGAAAACCGGCCGATAATTCAGTTCCTCTCTTATGAGGGTTGTATCAACGATCATATCCCATGCATCATATTCCTGCTGCAGCGCCTCAGGCGCATGATCGAGCTGCTGCAGCTGCAGCAGCTCCGCGACGGAGATTGGCGCATCATCGGCAACATTGTAGATCCGGCCATCAATCCCTGGCGTTGACGCAGCTAGCAGAAGAGCTTGACTGACATCGGCATGATGCGCCATATGAATACGTTTGGCAGGATGCCAATTACGAAGATAGGGAACAAACTCTTCAATATGCGGATCACGATCTCCATATATGAAAGGAAGACGAATAATGCGGAGACCCAGTCCCTGCTCGCGATACAGCTTCATCAGCGACAATTCGGCTTCCGCTTTGGATTGCGGATAAGCAAAAGCTGGTCTTAGCTCATCATCCTCACGGTTAGGTCGCGAGCGCCCCGCAGAGCCGTATACATTATTGGTACTTGCGAATACAAACCTCGGCACCTCCGCCTTTAGAACCGCATGAGCTAATGCAATCGTTCCATCGAAGTTTACACTTCTCGTTGTTTGTTCATCTACGCCTCGGAATTGCGCGGCAAGATGAATCACAACATCCGAGCCTTGCAACGCATGCAAGTAAGTATCCGGCTGCAAGAGATCTCCTTCAACCAATTCCGCTCCCTGTTCCCTCAGCCATTCCGCCTTGGCCGCCTCCCTGACCAGCAGCTTCACGCGATGTCCTCGCTGCAGCATACGCGGTACAAATCGGCTCCCTACCTTACCTGTCGATCCTGTCACAAATAGGTTCATTTCTATTCCACTCCTGCTTGTTATTTGATTGCTTATGGGCAGTATACTAAAACCGATAAGTGGCTACCTGCCTGCCTTTATCGTATGATTGGGAGTATCAGGCTAAGGAGGAGAATAACATTGACGGAAATTTCTTCGAGAACGCCGCTTGCTGAATTTTTACGTTCACGCCGGGAGCGGCTTTCTCCAGAAGATGTAGGGCTAGTCGCTTACGGTCGTCGAAGGACAACAGGACTTCGGCGGGAAGAGGTTGCACAGCTAGCTCACATCGGAACATCCTGGTATACCTCGCTTGAGCAAGGCAGAGATGTTAATCCCTCTGAGGAAGTACTAAATAATATTGCTTTAGCACTTCGGTTGACGGAGACCGAGCGCCATCACCTCCATTTACTTGCAAGGCCGTTACAGCCGGAACAACAGGCGGAGCAAGAGCTGACGCCTGGGCTCGAACGGATGATCCAAATTCTTGAGCCGAATCCGGCGTTTATTATCGGGAGATATTGGGACTTGCTGCATGGGAACAAGGCCAGCGAGCTCGTATTCCAGTTGCCTCCAACAGATAAGCCCCACTATTCCAGAACGAATTGGATGAGACATTTGCTGACCCTCGGCAGCCTAGAATCAAACAGCAAGGATTGGGAAGCAAGGGTCAAGATCTTAATCGCGCAGTTTCGCGCGGACTACGCCCGCTATCCCAATGACCCAAGGTTCAAAGAGCTTATTGAGGAATTTATGCAGACGAGCCCCTTATTCAAGGACACATGGCCGCTTAATGACGTACAGGCAATAACCGATCATCACAAGCGGAAATACGATCCTCTAATCGGAGAAATGGAGTTTGAACATGTGACCTTGCAGCCGACTACTAATCCAGATATGAGAATCATGATGTTCATCGCATCCCCAGATACGGCGGATCGTCTGCAGCAATTGATTAGTAACCGCCTTCACCATTCGGGACTTGAACCCATGAGATAGCGCCCTTGCTGGGCGCACCTAAACAAAGAGAACCCAGATTAATAATCTGAGTTCTCTTTCCATTCCTTAGCCATAATCAATATTTAACATTTTGCCAATTTACATAGTACTCACATAACCATTCTTCCATTCGATCTTTATCCCAGGAAAAGCTACCGAGCTTATTTGCTGGATAGTTAATTGCCGTAATAGGATCGTTTCCTATGAAGGTAAGAAAGTCTTTTGGGTAATTTGATTTTTTTTCATAATCCATAAATGCCCTCAGATACATTTCGAACGAAGGGACATATTCAGCGATACTTTTTGGAGCAAATCCATAACCAGGAGGATGAGCTAAAGGAAGCAAACGAGCCCCTTCAATTGCAGCCAGCTCAGGCAATTCATCAAACACCCGGTCAAAGACCTGAATAATCGACAAAGTCATATTGCACCATTCTGTATCCCCTATTTTTTGAAACAAAATATATTTGCCAAACAAACCCTGTTCTTTTGCAAAATCAGCGTGAAACTGGTAGGCGTATACATCGCCAATATTCCAAGGATTACGAACAAATTCAATCGGTTTCCTAATTTTCTTTTCGGGTGGCATCGGTGACATAAGCTCTTCTCTTAACTTGCTAAGTGTCTTTTTCCAGCCAACACCTTCATTCTTACTATCTGCCCAAAGCCCTAGTCCGCCATTTTTATTTATCCATTCTAGCGCTTTCTCCTTAATTTCTGGCGTTAAACGCCCCTTTTTCCATTGCGTGTCTGCGAGCGCATACCACAAAAACGGTTCATCCTCGGTTTCCATATACTCTTCAAATTTCTCCAATATTCGTTGGGTAGCTTCCTCATTACTCAACTGTTGTTGAAGGAATTCTATATATGTGTCCTTCACGTCAAGAGCGCAGTCATTTGCGTATAATCCTGTTCCCCAAACTCCCATAAATCCTCCTTGCAATCCTGCTTACCTAAGTGTAATTCGTGTATCTGCTATTAATGGATGGCCCCATCATAACAATACCCGATGATCTATAAAAGCCTCATCGGGTATTTTTTGTTGTTTATTAGAACTATATTACTCAACCGTTACGGATTTCGCGAGGTTACGCGGTTTATCCACGTCATGGCCAAGTGCCAGTGATGCGTAGTAGGAGATCAGCTGCAAAGGCACAACCGACAGAGCCGGTGCAAGAAGCGGCAGCGTCTTCGGAATCGCGAACAATTCGTCAACGGACTTGCCTACCTCAACTTCGCTGCCTGCGTTTGCGAGGCCCAGAACATGCGCGCCGCGAGCTTTCACTTCCTTGATGTTGCTCAGCGTTTTCTCATACAGCTCTTCTTGCGTAACGAGCGCGATAACCGGAATGCCGTCCTCGATCAATGCCAGCGTGCCATGCTTCAGCTCGCCTGCCGCATACGCTTCGGAGTGAATATAAGAGATTTCTTTCAGCTTCAGCGAACCTTCTTGCGCGACTGCATAGTCAACGCCGCGGCCGATGAAGAACAGGTTTTTGTGATGCGAGATCGACTCTGCTACTTGCTTCAGAACCGGAGCATTCTCAAGGATGCTCTCCACTTGCTCTGGAAGCTCGTTCATTGCGGCGATCAAGCCTGCAACCGTTGCCTCGTCTTTAGTGCCCAACGTGCATGCCAGGTGCAGACCAAACAGGTAGAAGGCAATCAGCTGCGAAGTGTAAGCTTTCGTCGAAGCTACCGCAATCTCCGGACCTGCCCAAGTAACAAGCACGTCATCCGCTTCGCGGGCAACCGAGCTGCCTACAACATTAGTGATTGCGAGTACGCGTGCACCGTTGCGTTTCGCTTCGCGAAGCGCAGCCAGCGTATCGGCAGTTTCACCGGATTGGCTTACTACGATAACAAGCGTATCAGGCGTAATAATTGGCGAACGGTAACGGTATTCGGATGCTACATCCGTCTCAACCGGAATACGCGCGAGCGATTCAATAACCGTTTTGCCAACCATGCCGGCATGATAAGCCGTACCGCAAGCAACGATATGCACTTTGCGAACCGATTTGATGTAATCAGCTGTCATCGTCAGCTCTTGCAGGTTTACGGACTTGCCATCTTCCGCAATGCGGCCCAGCATGGTGTCACGGTAAGCCTTCGGCTGCTCGTAAATCTCTTTCAGCATAAAATGATCAAATCCGGCTTTCTCTGCTGTTACAAGATCCCAATCGACATGGTATATTTCCTTGGAAATAAATTCGCCCTCTGTCGTCATCAGTTCGACACCATCACGTGTCAATACAGCCATTTCGCCGTCGTTCAAGATGTATACATTTCGAGTATGCTCCAAAATTGCCGGAATATCCGACCCGATGAAGTTCTCGCCTTCGCCAATGCCGATAACAAGCGGGCTAGCAAAACGAACCGCAACCAGACGTTCTGGTTCGAATTCTGTTAATACGCCCAGCGCAAATGCGCCGCGCATCCGTTTTACAGCGCGTTGTACCGCTTCGACAATGTTGCCATCATATTCGTCAGCAACCAGGTGCGAGATAACTTCCGTATCGGTCTCCGACACAAAACGATGACCTTTCGCGATCAACTCATCTTTCAGATCCAGGTAGTTTTCGACAATGCCGTTATGCACAACCGAGAACTTAGCCGAGTTATCCGTATGAGGATGCGAGTTCACGTCCGATGGTTTGCCATGAGTTGCCCAACGCGTATGACCGATACCGACCGACCCGGCAAGCGGCTCATCGCGCAGTTTATCCTCCAGCACAGCCAAGCGGCCTTTGGATTTCTTGATCTCCAGTCCGTTCTTCGTGAATACCGCAATACCAGCGGAATCATAACCCCGGTATTCCAGCTTCTTAAGTCCTTCGATCAAAATATCCTGAGAATCACGTTTACCAATATATCCAACAATACCACACATATATAAAGACCTCCGATAATCAAATAGTTGTCTCCCAACTATGACTACGGCAGCCAGCCTATATGCGGCACAGGCTTTTTATTTTCCCTTCTTGCCCGTGCCGACCTCTCAGGCGGCACCATAGACATACGGGAGCATGTTAATAAACTCGAAAAGAATGAAAGGTAAAGAAGACGTGTAGCCTGCCGAACGTTTGTGAGATCAGTCGCCCAATCTTTTTGCGTTGCGGCTTTCGGTTGGCTATCCATAACCGGGAGGTCCCCGCCGAATATTTCGAACACCCCCACCTCGTCAGCTTCCTCGTATGATCCTTCCTCATCCTGATATCCGGATTTAGAAGGCATCATCCCCTTGAAGCTCTGGCGCTTATGAAACTTTATTTGAACCGCTATCCTCGCTTTCCTGCTGGAATCATACTTTCTATCATATTCACTTTCGACTTGTTTCGCAACCTGAACTTTAGGCGCAGGACGAACAACGCCCCTAATTTCCCCTATAAATATACGCCTTCTCGTCCAAAATGCCCAAGCCCGGCCCTACATTTGCCCTAGCTTTTGAAGCAAAAAACTTCCTTACATTACCTATATATTCATTGGTCTAGCCACAAATGTAAAAGTCCCCACGAATTTCGTGGGGATCTTTATATTTGTCGGCACCGAATCCATGTTGACTGTTAAGCCAACTAATCTTTAGCCCAATTGCTCTTTCACGACATCAACAATTCGCGCTACATAAGCTTCAATCTGTTCTTTGTCCGGACCTTCCGCCATGACGCGAATGAGCGATTCCGTACCGGAAGGGCGAACGAGCACGCGGCCGTTATCGCCAAGCTCCTTCTCCACTTCTTCTACAGCAGCCGCAATTGCGGCATTGCCCGCGTATAGGCTTTTGTCTGCTACGCGAACGTTCACCAGCACCTGCGGATATTTGCTCATCAGGTTTTTAAGCTCGCTTAACTTCTGGCCGGATGCCACGAGCGTGTCCACCAGTTGCAAGGCTGTCAGAATACCGTCGCCGGTTGTATTGTAATCGAGGAAAATAACATGGCCGGACTGTTCGCCGCCCAAGTTAAATCCGCCGCGGCGCATTTCTTCCATTACGTAACGGTCGCCAACAGCCGTTTGAGCCGTTTGCAAGCTCAGGCGCTGCGTCGCTTTGAAGAAGCCGATGTTCGCCATAACCGTCGTTACAACCGTCTCATTGCTCAGTTTGCCGGCCCGCTTCATCGCGTCGCCGCAAATGCACAGGATATAGTCGCCGTCCACTTCTTCGCCTTTGTCGTCAATCGCGATTAGACGGTCTGCATCACCGTCGAACGAGAGGCCCAGGTCCGCGCCATGCGCCAGTACTTGCTCGCGCAAATATTCCGGATGCGTCGAACCAACGCCTGCATTAATGTTGCGGCCGTCCGGCTCCGCGCCGACCGTAATGATCTCCGCGCCAAGCTCGCGGAATACTTTTGGCGCCAGCTCGTAAGCAGAGCCATTCGCGCAATCGAGAACGATCTTCAGGCCGTTGAAATCGCCACTGATCGTTGTTTTCAAATAATCCAGGTAACGGTATTTCGCGTTGTCATCGTTCATTACAGTTCCGATATCACCGCCGATTGGGCGTGGAAGCTCATCTGCTTCCGCGTCAATCAGGCGTTCGATCTCAAGTTCCGTCTCATCGGACAACTTGAAGCCGTCGCCGCCAAAAAACTTAATGCCGTTATCTTGAACAGGGTTATGCGAAGCCGAAATCATAACGCCTGCATCTGCTTTAAGCTCACGCGTAATATACGCTACGGCTGGGGTCGATACGACGCCAAGGCGAATAACGCTCGCGCCAATAGATAGAAGGCCGGCAATAAGCGCAGCTTCCAGCATCGGACCCGAAATCCGCGTATCCAGACCAATAACCACCTTTGGCTTATCCGCCTGTCCCGTTAGAACATAACCGCCGCAGCGGCCGATTTTATAAGCAAGCTCCGGAGTCAGTTCGCTATTGGCAACCCCGCGAACACCATCCGTTCCAAAATATTTCCCCATATCTTCTCATGCCCCTTTTGTCCAAAAAATCTGCTTCAAATGGCCTATTCCTAATCCTACTCGATCTGAGGCCGCTTTTGAACTACTTTTAATTTCCGTTTTCTTTGCGCAATACAGCCTTATTCGCTCGTATTGGAGTCTGACGGGTCCGGTTCGGTACTCGAATCCGGATCCGTGCCGGTATTTGTACCGTTCCCTGTACCGGTGTTTGTCCCGTTATTCGAACCGGAGTCAGTTCCCGTCCCCGTATCCGGTGGCGGAGTTTGGCTTGGCGGATGTTCCGGCTGTCCGCCGGCCGGAACATCTCCGCCACCGTCCG
The DNA here is from genome assembly GCF_030161375.1 of Paenibacillus glycanilyticus. Taxonomy (GTDB): domain Bacteria; phylum Bacillota; class Bacilli; order Paenibacillales; family Paenibacillaceae; genus Pristimantibacillus; species Pristimantibacillus glycanilyticus_B. Next base: position 12,145 of record NZ_BSSQ01000013.1, on the reverse strand, counting down.
AGTTATTCCCGGTTGATGCATTTTTGTCCGTTATATCAAGCTTAATCGAGAATTTCTGCGACTCGTCCGCCAGATCAATGAATCGCGGCAGCTTCACGAGCAGCGGGAAGGTCGCTTGCCCGACCTTCGCCTCGCTAAGATCGGCTATAAGCCGTACATCATCGTCTTGAATCGCCGCAAGAATATTAGGCGCACCACGGACTGTGATTGAGATATGACCGTCTGCAGGCTCTTTGAAAGCGGCTTTCAGCCCTTCCGGTAGATCGTTCATGATTACGCTCCGGTCCAGCGTCAGCGTCTCCGAAGGTACCACGGTAACCTCAACATTAATTTCAGCCGGCTCGACCATCTTCACATCGCCAACAGCCGTTACTTTCGCTTTAACCGTACCGGATTCCTTAATTTTGGATAGATCAACTACAACGCCGCCGGTATATGTATCCATGGAATCCAGCAGCTTCTGATCACCGTATACGGCAACTTTATCAATATCCGCCTTTACCGAACTTACGCTCAGTCCATCAGGCAGGCTTCCCGTAAAGCTTAACTGCAAAGGCATCGTCTTGAGCGGCGGCGTAACCGGCACTTCCACTTCGACGGTCGCCGGCTTAATGATTGCATGCTCCATCGCTTCGCCTTCCGTATCATATACGACAACCTGCGCTTTTTTGTTCACGACGGTTTTTTCCGCGCCTTCGATGTCAACGGTTGTACGCACCGCGCCTACTAGAGCCATCTCATCCTTCGGTAGCGTAATATTCACGATAGTTCCGGATTTGACGGTTGGCTCGCCAGCAATATATCCATTCGCGGGCGTCCCTTCCGTTGCGACCCCAAGCTCGAACGTTTTGGTCTCGATCTCCACCACATCTACTGTAGCGGAACGGGGAGACATTTCAATCAGACTAATGCCCTTGGGCAAATCGTAGGTCAACGGCACCACATGCTCGCCTGCCGTCACATCGCTTAAATCCAGATGGACCGCATAACCCTCGTCTTCATTTATTTTCAACAGATTCGCTTTGCGGCCTTCAACCACCATCCGAACAACGGTAGGTTCGACATTGACTAAGGCATATTTCGTTTCATCAAGTCCAGTCGCGGTAACCGCAGCCGCCTCGATAACTTTCGTATCCATATTGGAAGTTACGGTAGCCGGCGTCGACTCCGCATCGAAGTGGACCATCGCCCACAACATCAGCGCAATGGCAACAGACAAAATCTTAAGGATCGTCGGATGACTTAACCACTTATCCATCGCGGCCTCCTTTCCGCTTCCAGAACGAGAACGAGGAGACGGATGCCCGCTCCTTGCTGCTCGTCTGACTCGGCGTCAGCTCTTCATACAGCTTGGAAATAAGCGATTCTTCCTTAATATCGCGCACAATCATGCCGTTGATCGCAAGGGAGACTTGTCCCGTCTCTTCCGATACAATAACCGCTATGGCGTCGCTTACCTCGCTAACCCCAATGGCAGCGCGATGGCGAGTCCCGAGTTCCTTGCTGATGAACGGATTTTCCGACAGCGGCAAATAACAACCGGCAGCCATAATTTGATTGCCCCGGATTATAACGGCTCCGTCATGCAGCGGAGTATTTGGCGTGAAAATATTGATGAGCAGCTCGGACGTAATCCGCGACTCCATCTGGATCCCGGACTCAATCAGCTCGGTAACTCCCGTATTTCGTTCAAATACGATCAATGCTCCGACGCTTCGCTGAGCCATATGCTGAACGGCCTTCATGACCCTTTCAATCTGCTCGGTAACAATATCTTTCTCCAGCGTTGAAGTACGGGCAAACAGCTTACCTCGTCCTAATTGCTCAAGCGCACGCCGAAGTTCCGGTTGGAAAATAATAAATACCGCCAATACACCAAACGTAAACATCTGGTTCATCAGCCATTTCAGCGTATACAAGTTAAACCAGGTGCTGATGGCCCATGTTCCAACCAGGACCAGAATCCCTTTCAGCAGCTGGACCGCTCTTGTGCCTCTAACCAGCAAAATCAATTTATAGATAATATAACTAACTATACCGACATCGATGATGTCTTTAATCCAGCCATTCCAAGTCAAATCATTGAAGTAATTCATAGCTCAACCCCCAAACTGCCAACGACAAACTTCTGGATTCAACTTTATTGTTTTCTAGAATTGCACTTGGAAACCCTTTTTTTCAGAAAAAAAATACTGCCTCTCTGCAAGAGAGGCAGTTTCGTCCTAATTAGCCAATCCGCTAAACGTTTCCGTCACTTTGTACCAGAACCAGTCTAGCGCCTGATCGATGGTCCGGCTTTGTCCAGTAATATACCCGGTTGATGCCAGATTCAGGTTGCCGTCGATGACCGTTACATTGCCATCTACTTCGCCTTGCACTTCAGCCGTTCCATTCTCGACAACCAGATTACCTTTTACATGAGCGCCTTCGGGAACCGTAACCGTGTTTCCGTTAATGACAACCTGCTGCAGATCTTCACCCGATACAATCAGCTTGGAATCCTGCTCCCACATGGAAGTGAAGCTGCCGAGCATGACAAGCACGAACAACGCTGCGGCCGCAAGTCCCGGATACTTGTAGATGTACCGGAGCAAGCCGCGGCGCTCTTTTGTTTTTGCCGCTTTAGGCAACTGAGCCATAATACGATCCGTTAAAGCTGATTTATTATAATCGGGAATAGAAGCGCTATGCTCTAGAGTACCCAGCATCATCGCTTCCGTCTTCTCCAGCTGTTCAAAGCGGGCTAGGCAAGCGGGACATGAGTGCAAATGAGTCTTTAATTCCTGCGCATCTTCACGCGGCAGATCGCCGTCTAAATAATCATGCATCCATACAACCGCGACGTTGCAATTCATAGCAGCCAGTCCTTTCTTTCGTTTGCTCGCGCATAAGCTCTTCACATTTATAGAGTACGTAATGCTCGTTGTAGATGTTTCACTTTTTTTCGTCTACAGTTTATGCTCCAGCTTTTTCCGCAAAAACTCCCTGCCGCGGTGGACGCGTGTCTTGATCGTCGTTACCGGCATGTCCAATACGTCGCCGATTTCCTGCAGGGACATCTCCTGAATATAGCGGAGCATCATAATCGTTTTGTACTTCGGAGGCAGCGATTCGATCGCATCATGAATAATACGCTGGGTTTCCGACAGCAGAAGCTCGGACTCCGGCGTACGGTCATCGCTCGGAATCATGGAATAGCCGTCGAGGCCTTCATGATCCGTAGACTCCGCATCGAGCGAATAAGAAGGTTTCCGTTTCCTTAACCGGTCGATACATAAGTTTGTCGCGATCCGATAAATCCACGTGGAGAACTTCAGCGACTCATCGTAACGCTCCAGGTTTTTATAGACGCGCAGGAACGTCTCCTGTACGACGTCTTCCGCTTCTTGGCGGTTATATAACATTCGGTAGGCCATATGGAACAGCTTGTCCTGATACAGCCCCACAAGCTCAGCAAATGCCCGTTGGTCGCCTTTGAGTGCTAGCCGGGCGAGACGGGCTTCCAATACATTCACTATTTGTCCTCCTACAAAGAATTTTTACGTGCTTTTCGTAAAAATTCTTACTTCGTAAGCAAGGGCTACAAAGAATTTTCACATGCTCTTTGTGAAAATTCTTACTTCGTAAGCGCAACCTCACGTTCAATCGGCAGCTTTCTTATGCCATGAACCGTATTCCGCAAGTACAATCCCGCCCAAAATGAGCAAAATGCCGGCCACAGCTCTAAGCGATACCGGTTCGCCAAGAATAAGATAGGCACTTACAACCGCAAACGGTAGCTCCATCGCTCCAAGCATGGAAGCCAGCCCGCTTCCGATCCGCGGAATTCCGGCGTTGAAAAAAACCGTGGGTATGACTTGCCCGAGCAGCCCAAGCGCGATACCCCAGCCGATCAATCCCCACTGCAGGTCCGTGCTGTCTTCAAATGATTTATAGCCGTATAAGGCTGCAATAACCAGTAATCCAAATGACATCATAATAGCCGATTTAAAAACGGGATCATAGGAAGGAGCGACTCTGCCCGCCAGAAACAGAAACAAACTGTACGATACCGCAGAAGCTAACCCTAATCCTACACCGGTCCAATTGAGATTCGCGAGCTTATTCTGAAGCAGCCCCGCAGCCAGCACCGTTCCTGCCATTGCCATTGCAATAGCTGTCCATTGCCATTTGGTTGGCCATTTCCGGTTCCACAAACTCTCTAGAAAAATCGTAATCCACATGAACTGAAAAAGCAAGACAATTGAGAAAGAAGCATCCAGTCTCTCCAAAGTTTGATTATAACAGATCGTCGTCAAACTGAGACCAAATATCCCCGTAACCGCAAGCATTCCCCAATGTTTCAAGCTAAAAGCATGCCGGCCCCATGAGCCTCGCCTGATTGCAACGAGAAGCCATAACAGCGCTGTCCCCATTCCGGCCTGATGAACCGTAATCTGTTGAAAGGAATAGTCCTGATCATAGGCAAGTTTCAGCAGCGGTGTCATCATTCCGTAGCATGCTGCCGCGATAATCACCATTATAACTGCCGTCCAATAACCCGAGGATGAAGTTCTCATTTAACCAAAAATCCTCCATTCACATCTGATCTATTATATCGGTCTCCCCCCTGGAATGCAAAAAAAGAAGAAGCCATTTGGCTTCTTCTATCCTACTAAACGTTATGAATGGATGATGACATTAAACATTGTGTCCAAGCAGTTGTTTTAGCGTATCTTGAATCGTGCTAGTCGGGATGGCAAAACCAATCCCTTGCGCTTCCGAGTTAACAGCGGTATTAATTCCAATGACTTCGCCTTTTGCATTGAGGAGCGGTCCGCCGGAGTTGCCCGGATTAATGGAAGCATCGGTTTGCAGCAGATGTTCGTATTGATGATCCGCGCCGTCTTCTCCTTGAATCGTGATTGGCCGCTCTTTCGCGCTAAGCACCCCAACGGTCATCGTATGGTCAAAACCGTAAGGATTGCCGATTGCAATAACCCAGTCGCCGATTGCTGTTTGATCCGAGTCGCCAATCGCTAACGTCTGGAACGCTTTGGTTCCGGTAATTTTCAAAACCGCCAAGTCCTGATCCGCACTCTCCCCAACGACTTCCGCAACAAATGGCTCATCGTAGCCTTCTACTTGAACCTTCACTTGTGCCGCGCCTTCAACTACGTGATCGTTGGTCAGAATGTATCCCGAGGATTCGAAAAAGAACCCTGTTCCCGTTCCCGCAAGTTCGAGCTGCGAGCTATCCTCGGAATTATTGGATTGGCCGTTATCATTGCCTTCTTGCGGTACCTGTCCGCCAAATCCCTGCCAGCCGCTTCCGCCGTTTCCGCCTCTGCCGCCGAATCCTCTACCCATGCTTTGCACCGGCGCGGTATAATTCTCAACCTTCACGACCGCCGGAGATGCTGCTTTGTACACATCCGCAATCGATGCATCGACGCTTACGGAAGCTGTTGTTACGCCTGCGGCTTGTTGGGCCGAGTTGCTAGCTAGCGTAGTTGCCGCGGAGGATGGTTGATTACCGGTAAACAGGTTCGTCCGGTCCGAAGCGTACATAAATCCGCTTATGACGACAGCACCTACGAGGAATGCGGCTACCATTGCTTTGGCCTGCGATTTCTTGCTTTTCTTGCCGCCTTGTCCTGCTCCTCCTCCATTTGCACCGCCGCCTGTCCCCATTAGCTGCAGTTGGTTCTCGTAAGCTTCGCGAAGATTCGCAGCTGAACGGCTTGGCCCATAAGTATAGGTGTAAGGCTTATGTTCTGCTGCAGGCTCTGTGTGTTTTGTATGGTTTGTATCGTTTCCGTTTACTTGGTTATTTTCGAATTCGTTATGATTCATCGTAATCGCTCCTTTGTCATGCAATTAGTATTGCTGCCGCCTGCTTGATTACTATCATGAAGGTTGTACCTTAAATCAAACTTAAGCGGATTATAAAGGAGCATAAATAATAGGCCAATCTACATAAAAAACGGGCAATCCGGCTGTTATAAGCCGAATTGCCCGTATAATAACTAGCTGTTAGCCCGTGTTTCTCAGACCCGCAGCAATTCCGTTAATGGTAAGAAGCACTTCGCGGAGCAGCTCAGGATCATCTTCTTCCTTCGCACGCAGCGCTCTAAGCTCTGTCAGAAGCTGTACTTGCATGTAGCTGAGCGGATCGACGTACGGGTTGCGCAGACGAATCGATTCCTGAATAACAGGTACGTTGTCCAAAATCTCATCTTGGCCCGTGATGCTCAGGATCATTTCCGAAGTCAGCTTATATTCGTTCTCGATCTGAGTGAAGATGCGTTCACGAATAGTGTCGTCGGCGATCATATCCGCGTATTCCTTCGCAATTGTCAGATCGGCTTTGGCAAGCGCCATTTGCAGATTATCAATTAGCGAACGGAAGAACGGGAATTTCTCGTACATCGTCTTCAGCGTTTCAAGACGGGACGCATCGTCTCCGGTATATTGCTTAAGCGCAGTGCCGGCTGCATACCATGCAGGCAGCAAGTAACGGCTTTGCGTCCAAGCGAATACCCAAGGAATGGCGCGAAGATCTTCGAACCGGTCGCTGTTTTTCCGTTTGGATGGACGGGAACCGATATTCAGTTCGCCAACCTCTGGAAGCGGAGTCGACTCCTTGAAGTACGTCAGGAAGTCCGGATCGCGGAAAATCAGATCCTGATATTTGTTCAGCGCAGTCTCCGAAATCGAACGGGAGATCTCTTCCCACTCTTTAAGCACTGATTCATCTTGTGCTTGCGGATATTTCGCCAGGCGAGCCGCCGTGATTAGCGCCCATGTTGCTTGCTCCAGACTGCGGTAAGCAATGCCTTGCATCGAATAACGGGAAGACAGCACTTCGCCTTGCTCCGTAATTTTGATGCCGCCGCCAACGGTATGTGGCGGTTGAGCCAGAATACTGCGGTTAAGAGGCATGCCGCCACGGCCAAGCGCGCCGCCGCGGCCATGGAAGAACTTCAGCTTCACGCCGTGTTCGCCGGCTGTTGCCGTAATATCGTTGAGCGCTACGCGCAGCTCCCAGTTTGCCGTAACCGCGCCACCGTCTTTATTACTGTCGGAGTAACCAAGCATAATTTCATGCAGGTCGCCTCGAGCAGCAACAGCTTGACGATAGATTGGCAATTCGAAGAGCAATTTCATGATGCCTGGGGCAGCATGAAGGTCGTCGATCGTTTCGAAGAGAGGTACGGATTGCAAAGTGCAACGAACGCTGCCGTCTGCTTCTTTGCGGAACAAGCCAACCTCTTTCGCGAATACCATAACCTCCAGCATGTCGCTTGCGCCTTGCGTCATACTAATCAGATAAGTCGAGATACATTCCGGACCGAACTCTTGTTGTGCTTTGTAGACCGTGTGATACACGTCCAAGCACTCGCGAGTCGATGCCGAGTAATCCAGATGCGAAGAAGTAAGAGGACGTGGATCCTCGAGCAATTTGCTGAGCAATTCAATCTTCTCTTCTTCTGACAACGAACCGTAGTTGTGTACGATATTCATCTTCGACAAAATTTCAGACATCGCATTCTCATGCTCTTGGCTGTGCTGGCGGATATCTAGCGTAAGCATATGGAAGCCAAACAACTCGACTTGGCGAACCAGCTTGCCGATATGGGTATCCGCTACATAATCAGCAAAATGCGCACGCAAGCTGCGGTCGATAATATGCAGATCTTCAAGCAGTTCGCTAGCGTTGTTGTAACGCATAGGCGAGCCTTTCATCGACTCGTCGCGAGTATTTGCCAGCTTCTCCAGCATAAAGCCCAGCTTAATGCGGTAAGGTTCTTTCGCATTGCGCCACAGGTCGATGCACTTGAGCTCGACGTGCTCGCGGTCTTTCTTAATGGAATTAATCAGTTCTTCCGATACTTCAACGAGATTCGTGCTGAAGCTCAAAATGTTCAGAAGCTCATTCAGCTTCTCTTCGTATTTCTTAATGGCAAGCTGGCGGTTCAGCGTCAGCGTCTCCCAGGTTACCTTTGCGGTTACGGACGGGTTGCCGTCGCGGTCTCCGCCGATCCAGGAGCCAAAACGCAGATAGCTTGGTACATGCCACGACTCGCCCGGATAATATTTCGAAAGATTGCGTTCCAGTTCTTCATATACGTTAGGAAGTACTTCGAACAACGTTTCGTCGAAATAATACAAACCGTTGCGCACTTCATCAATAACAGTTGGTTTACGACCACGGAGCTCATCCGTTTGCCACAAAATAAGAACCTCATTCAGCAGCTTGTCCCGGAGGATTTCGCGTTCGCGGTATGTGAGGGTCGGGTTGTCAAGCTCCATAACATCTTCAGCAATCCGCTTATGGATATCAAGCACAGCACGACGTGTCGCTTCCGTTGGATGCGCGGTCATAACAAGCTCAAGCGAAATGTTGCTCAGGATTTCTTGAACGCCTTCCACATCGATGTTGCGCTCTTTCAAATCGGAAATGGCGCTCTCAATGGAACCTCGTTGTACGCTTTCCCCAGCGGAACGCTCATAGTCGCGTTTACGGCGAATACGATGATTCTGCTCTGCAATGTTGACCAATTGGAAATAGATCGCAAATGCACGGATCACCTGATGGCGAATTTCGGGACTTAATGATGCAATTGTCGTCTTAAACTGTTCGAAAAGCTCAGGTACAAATTCTGCGCGTAATGCTTTACTTGTTTCACGAATTTGCTCGACGATATCCAGCAGTTCGCGACCGCCTTGATGGACGAGCACTTCCCCAAGTATGTTGCCTAGGAAACGGACGTCTCTGCGCAGCAAATTGTTAGCCTGCGGCCGGTGTTGTGCCGATAAAGTCGATGTTACTTGGTCCGACATACTGATCCTCCTGTACTTAAACGCATTTTCAACTTCCTATTATCATACTACAAAATGCCGCTTGGTTGAAGCCCGAAGCATCGACTTTCTTTCAGAACGCAGGAAAGGCAGCCCCCGAGGGAGCTGCCGACATAAGGATTAAAATATAAAAACTCCTTCCGAAGAAGGAGATTGTTTGAGTTTGGAGCGGGTGATGGGAATCGAACCCACGCTATTAGCTTGGAAGGCTAAAGTTCTACCATTGAACTACACCCGCGTATAAACTGGTCGGGATGACACGATTTGAACATGCGACCCCCTGGTCCCAAACCAGGTGCTCTACCAAGCTGAGCTACATCCCGACAATTATAAGTAAGTATTATGATGAAGAATGGCGCGGCCTAAGAGATTCGAACTCCTGACCTTTTGATTCGTAGTCAAACGCTCTATCCAGCTGAGCTAAGGCCGCACATTATGGAGCGGAAGACGGGAATCGAACCCGCGACCCTCGCCTTGGCAAGGCGATGCTCTACCGCTGAGCCACTTCCGCATGTTACTTTCGCTGTCGTCGTTATCGTTATCATCGCGGCGACAAGTAATAATATATCACCTTCAAAAACAAAATGCAACTGTTTTATAAAAGTTTTTTTAAGACTTTTGAAAAAAGATAAAACCGCGCTTAATCAAGCACGGTTTTACGGGTTTATTTAAGCTCCAGCGGCAGTTAGAATTCGTTCTTGTTGCGGGCTGGACAAGACTTTATCAGCAGCTGGTTCACCAGCGAGCGCATAAGGCAAACAAAGCGGTACTCCCGTGCGAGGATCCGGTATAATATCTGCTTCGATATTAAATACTTCGCGCAAAATATCCGGCGTCATAACTTCTGCGGGAGTTCCTTCTCCAACAACAGTCCCCTTCTTAATCGCAACCATATGGTGCGCGTAACGGGAAGCATGGTTTAAATCATGAACAACCATAACGACCGTACGGTTATTCAGCTCATTAAGCTTTTGCAACAAATGCAATACTTCGAGCTGATGCGCCATATCTAGGAACGTGGTTGGTTCGTCCAGGAACAAAATATCCGTCTCTTGCGCAAGTGCCATCGCAATCCATGCACGCTGGCGCTGACCGCCTGACAATTGATCAACCGGCCGGTCGGTGAATTCACCCATGCCAGTTGCTTCGATTGCCCATTGAATGATACGGCGGTCTTCCTTCGTCAAGGATCCGAAACCTTTCTGATAAGGGAATCGGCCATACGATACAAGCTCGGCAACCGTAAGGCCGTCCGGAGCTGTCGGATTTTGCGGCAAAATCGCAAGTTGTTTCGCCACTTCTTTCGTAGACTGTTTATGGATCGATCTTCCGTCCAACAGGACACTGCCTCCAGCTGGATGCATCAACCGGGCCATCGTCTTCAGTATGGTCGATTTACCAGAACCATTGGAGCCGACAAGGGCTGTAATTTTACCTTGAGGGATAGCAATATTTAAATCTTGAACGATGAGTCGATCATCATAAGCAATGTCCAGATTCGAAGTCGCAAGACGAATCATTTGACCTGCACGCTCCTTCCGATGCCGTAAGGCAGACCGTTTTCATTAGTGTGCGCTCGCAGCGCGTCCGTGATAACAATTATCATTTATAAACTAGGTATAATGATAATCGTTCTCAGATGAGATGTCAATGACAGAAATCTGATACTTGGCCAGATTTACTATTGAATATTAAGCGGATTAATCTTACTCGAGATTAAATCCTTGCTTCTCAAGAAACGAACGCATATGAAGACGTACCGGTCCCGCTTTAGTTGCCATCGCCTGTGACCAGGTTGTAGCTGCCTTTCCGCTTGTCCTTGCTTTCATGTAAGTACTTAACGTCTCGTCATAAGCTTCAATTGCCGAGTCTATGGATTGCGGCTTGTAACTATTCTCGAAATAAACCGCTTTGCGAGGCAAACGGGGCCGCTCAAGCGGAGATTGATCCGGAACCCCTATACACATCCCAAATACCGGATAGACATGCTTAGGAAGCTGCAGAAGCTCTGAAACACGTTCCGGTTGATTACGTATGCCGCCAATATAGACAATGCCAAGACCAAGAGACTCGGCAGCGACAGCCGCATTCTGAGCCGCTAAAGCCGTATCCACTGTCCCGATAATAAAATTCTCAGTCGTGCTTGGCATCTCGCCTTCATAATGTCTTTTGGCCGCCTGTTCCCATCTGTACAAGTCCGCACACCAAACGAGGAACACCGGGCTCTCCTCCACATAAACCTGATTGCCAGCCAGCTTAGCGAGCTCGCTGCGCAATTCTTTATCCGTTATGCCAATTACCGAGTAAGCTTGCATATTACTTGATGTCGATGCATGTTGAGCCGCGGATATGATCGCATCCAATTGCTCCTCCGTTACCTGGTCCTTCATGAACTTCCGAATAGACCGATGGCTTTGTAACAAGCTTATCGTTTCATTCACGTCATTTCTCTCCTTTGCTCGGGTAGTATGGCTACAATGTAGCACAAAAAAACCTTCAGGACATCTCCTGAAGGTTTGAACTTTAAGTATGGTGCGCGTAGAGGGACTTGAACCCCCACGGTCGCCCGCCAGATCCTAAGTCTGGTGCGTCTGCCAATTCCGCCATACGCGCATGGGTAAAACTTATTAAAGAAAGTGAGCCATGTAGGACTCGAACCTACGACACCCTGATTAAAAGTCAGGTGCTCTACCAACTGAGCTAATGGCTCGCAATAAAATGGCTGGGGATCAAGGATTCGAACCTTGGAATGACGGAGTCAAAGTCCGTTGCCTTACCGCTTGGCTAATCCCCATTATTGAAAATGGTGGAAGCTGAGGGGATCGAACCCCCGACCCTCTGCTTGTAAGGCAGATGCTCTCCCAGCTGAGCTAAGCTTCCTTAATTGTCCCCGGTATTTCCGAAAAGTATTCGGAAATTGGTGACCCGTAGGGGATTCGAACCCCTGTTACCTCCGTGAAAGGGAGGTGTCTTAACCCCTTGACCAACGGGCCTTATTAAAAAATTCGTCTGGAGCTCTCAACCGGGATCGAACCGGTGACCTCATCCTTACCATGGATGCACTCTACCTACTGAGCTATGAGAGCATAATGGCTCCCCGAACAGGACTCGAACCTGTGACAACTCGATTAACAGTCGAGTGCTCTACCAACTGAGCTATCAGGGAATAAATCCAAAGCTTGCGCCTTGAAAACTGGATGCGAAAGTTTGAATTCCTTAAGTAAAGCATATGCTTACGAAGTAAGTTTACTTCGTAAACTTTGTAGGATAAGCCCTCGACCGATTAGTATTCGTCAGCTCC
>NZ_BSSQ01000012.1 GCF_030161375.1 Paenibacillus glycanilyticus | reverse complement strand
GGCGGTGGGGGGGGGGGGGGGGGGCGGCCATCCCCCCCCCCCCACGCCGCTGCGGGAGCCGCTTCGCGGACGGAGCCGCCGGTGACCACGGCGACTTCGTCCGCGAGCGGCAGAAGCGCATCGAGGTCGTGCGTTGCCACGACCGCTCCGCGCCCCGCCGCCCTATGCGCGTCAAGCATCGCGCACAAGCGGCGGATGCCGTCGGCGTCTAATCCCGCCGTCGGCTCGTCGAGCAGCAGCCATTCCGGCTCGCATGCGAGCAGACATGCCATGGCCAGCCTCCGCTGCTGCCCTCCGCTTAACGTCCATGGGTCGCGCTCCAGCAGCTCCATGGACAAACCCGCCCGCTCCATTGCGCTAGCCATTCGGCGTTCCTTCTCCGCATCAGCAATCCCGTAAGGCTTAAGCGAATAATCGAACTCTTCCTTCACCGTTGACGCGAACCATTGCGATTCCGATTGTTGAAGGGCGATTCCCGTCTTCATGACGATGGGCTTGTTTAATCGCGGTTTCCTTCCTTTGGTTAACCATAACGGCTCGTCCCCGTTCTTGATCCGACCGCCTGCGATACGTCTTAGTCCCGCCATCGTCTCCAGTAGCGTCGATTTCCCCGAACCGTTGTGACCAACCAGCAACGTAATAGTCCCTTTTCGAAAGCTCAGGTTAATTCCGTCCAACAGCTTCTTATTTGGTTCGTTTGTTGCCATGACCGATACGTCTTCAAGCTTCCAATCTCCCGTCACTGCCCCGACACCGCCTTTGCAAGCAACTCTGGCGTAAGAGGAATCGGATGAAGATCAATACCGAGCGCCTGTAGTTCCCAAGCGGTCTGAATCACGTAAGGGGCTGTGAACCCTAGCTCCTCGCAGCTGCTTTTCTCTTCAAGCGAATGCCGTTCAAACAACCGCTCTGCTTCCCCATCAAACCTGATCTGTCCGTTCTCAAGAGCGAGGACGCGGTCGCCGGCTGCAAGCTCTTCCAGCTTCTGCGTAATCCAAAGCACGGCGACGCCTCTCTTATTGAGATCTCTTACCTTCTCCATCACGTGAAGGCAAGCCCCAGGATCGAGCATGGCCGTTATTTCATCCAATATAAGCATCGGTGCTTGAACGGCCAGACAGCCCGCAATAGCCGTCAGCTGCTTTTGTCCGCCGGATAACGTCTCGACGGGCTGATGCATCCGCATATGAAGACCGGTCTCGCGGAGAGCATCTTCGGCAAGCTGCGGAATCCGCTCCCCTTCCATGCCATGCTGCTCCAGCATCATGACGACATCTTCCCATGGCGTTGCGCCTACTACGGAAACGTCCGGTTGCTGCAGCACCATCGGTACTTGCCGCGTCGATTCATCCTTATACACCTTGCCTTCAACGTGCATCGCGCCAAAACCCGCGATCAGCCGGGCGAGCGTGCTTTTCCCGCTCCCGTTGCGGCCGATCAAATTAATCCACTCCCCTTGTTTAATGGATAAATTGATCTCCTTTAATAAATAAGCAGAAGCACTTGTCGGCTCCCCGTATGTAATCGGCTTAACTGACACGTTCGACAGCTCAGCCAACTTTTTTTCCAAAAACATCCCTTCAACCTCTTCCCCAAATGAAAAAGCTGTGCTAAAATCCAAATTGTTAACCTTAGTAAACTATAAATGGTTAACAATTAAAACGCAATACTCAAAAGGAGCCGATCCATCATGCGCACAAGCACTAATATTCGCAGCACCGTATTTATCGCCTTATTTGCAGCATTGTTTATCGTTATGAGCGCTATTCAGATCAAAGTGGGAGCGTACGTGCCGATTACCCTACAGACACTTGCCGTTACGCTTGCGGGAGCGATCCTCGGCCCGCGCAAAAGCTTTATCTCCCTTATTATTGTCATTGCGCTTACCGCGACGGGCCTCCCTCTCTTAAGCGGCAGAGGAGGACTTGAGACGTTAACCGGCCATACGGGCGGATTTATATTCGCCTTTCCGTTTTGCGCGCTGCTCGTCGGCTTTGCCACGCAAGCGATCTTTCGCAGCAAAGCTATCATGGGGAACCGCATTGTAGCTTTAGTTGCTTTGTTTATCGCGTTTGAACTGTTTGGATCATTCCTCACTTATGTACCCGGCGTTCCGTGGCTGATGCATGTAACCGGCCTTGATTTCGGCAAAGCGATGACAGCAGGCTGTTATCCTTATCTGCCCGGCGATGCGATCAAATCGTTTGTTGCAGCCATCATCGTCCTATCTCTCAAACCATACATTCTTAAAATTCAATCGTCAATGCTTCGCTCGCAAGACCATAACCAACCTATTCACACTTCTATTTAACCACGTTAATTCTAAGCTCAATAAGGGACAGCCATTAGACCAATGGCTGTCCCTTTTATATGCCTAACTGCCGATGCTATAATAATAAAGCTTTCAATTTCATACATACGAAGAAGATACGAGGTGATGGCCATGTTGGCCGTTGTAATCCTGATTGGCGCAATCGCGTTAATCGCCGTCTTAACGATGCTCGTCCTGCGGTTTTACCCTGCGTTTGGCGGTAGACCAAATGAGCAGACACAGGCAAGAATGTTGCGTTCTGCCCAATATGCGAAAGGTAAATTCGAGAATCAGCTTCCGACGTCCATGAGTATGTCGATGCGCGAATATCTTTCGACCGCAGGCGAGTTCATCAGAGGCAATCCGGGCGGAAGACCAGCTAAAGCGCTGACGAGCAATGCCATCGATCCCCGCTCCCTGCATGCCGCCCAGAAAGCCAAGGTCACCTGGTTTGGCCATTCCGCCATGCTGCTCGAGCTGGATGGCAAGAGACTGTTGCTAGACCCTATGTTAGGACAAGCCCCTTCCCCGTTTCCTTGGATAGGAGGCAAACGATTCAGCGACAAGCTGCCGATCGAGATCGAAGCGTTGCCTGCAATTGATGCCGTCATTTTTTCGCATGACCATTATGATCATTTAGATTATAGCTCTATACAACGCCTGAAAGACAAGGTTGGCCGTTTCTTTGTTCCGCTTGGCGTTGCAGCTCATTTGGTGCGATGGGGCGTGAGCCCTGACCGGATTGAAGAATTTGATTGGTGGGAGGAGATCGTGTGGGAATCCATTACTCTAGCCTGTACCCCCGCTCGTCATTTCTCGGGACGGGGCTTGGCGGACCGAAACAACACGTTATGGTGCTCATGGATCATTCACGGACAAGAAGCCCGGATCTTCTTCAGCGGCGACAGCGGCTACGGACCGCACTTTAAGGAAATCGGCAACAAATACGGCCCATTTGATCTCACTCTGATGGAATGCGGACAATACGATACGCGTTGGGCGGCCATTCACATGTTGCCGGAAGAAACCGTACAGGCGCATCTCGACGTGAAAGGAAGCCTTATGATCCCGATTCATTGGGGCGGCTTCAAGCTAGCTCTTCACGATTGGCGGGACCCGGCAGAACGGGCAGTAAAGGCAGCTCACGCTAGCAACGTCCGCATTGCGACTCCCCGTATCGGAGAACCCGTCACAATTGGCGGGGCGTCCTATCCGACAGCCGCATGGTGGCGCGAATAATAACGTAATTCATTCATAAAAAAAGGCTGTCCCGTTGCCATGACTGGCAATGGGACAGCCTTCTTCAATTTCTACAGCGACAACCGGTAAATCGCCACGACATCTTCTTTCTTCAGCTTGCGGAAGTTGCCGCGAGTACCGCTGCCTGTCGTTTTCTCCGCCATTTCTTCCAGTCTGCTGTCATCAATGTCATAATCCGCGAGACGCGACGGCGCTCCGATCGAATCCCAGAACTCGCGAAGTTTCGTTATGCCTTCGCGAGCTACTTCCAGGTCGCTTTTTCCGTCAGCTTGTACGCCAAATACATTAACCGCGAATTGCTTGAAGCGCCCTACGTTGTCTTCTACCACGTAATTCATCCAGTTCGGGAACAGGATCGCAAGACCCCCGCCATGAGGAATATCGTATACAGCGGACACCGCATGCTCCATATCGTGGTTGGCCCAGTCGCCTACAACCCCCATTGACAACGTTCCGTTAAGCGCCATCGTTCCGCAATACAGAATCGTCTCGCGAAGCTTCACGTTCGTTAGATCATTCACAAGTCCAGGGGCTGTTGCGATTACCGTCCGCAATATCGTCTCGCAGAAGCCATCCTGAACAGGCGTTTTAGGATCATGGTGGAAATACTGCTCAAGCACATGCGCCATCATATCGACCATTCCGTATACGGTATGATCCTTAGGCGCACTCGCCGTAAATACAGGATCAAGAATGGAGAACGTTGGGTAAGCGAGTACGTTGCCCCAGCCATGCTTCTCAAGCGTTTCTTGATTCGTGATCACCGAGCCGGAGTTCATCTCGGAACCCGTAGCGGCAAGCGTAAGAACCGTTCCAAGCGGCAATGCGGCCTCCGGCTTCGCTTTACGAGTCACAACATCCCAGAAATCCCCGTCGTATTTCGCCGCAATAATAATCGCTTTGGCGCAATCGATCGTACTACCGCCGCCTACCGCGAGTACCCAGTCAATCGACTCGGAACGGCACAGCTCAGCCCCGCGGTGTACGGTAGACAGTCTCGGATTAGGCTCAACGCCGCTTAACTCGGTAACGGTGCAGCCGGCTTGGCTCAACTGCGCGAGTACTTGCTCGTATAAGCCGTTGCGTTTGATGCTTCCTCCGCCATAAACGAGCAACACGCGTTTGCCCAGCTTTTCTGCTTCTGCCGGCAGTTGCTTTAATTGCCCTTCGCCAAAATACAGACGGGTCGGATTGTAATAGGTAAATGGATTCATTGCTTGATCGCTCCTTTGGGGTTATTAAAAATGAGAAAACCTCTATCGAAGCCATTCGAAGGCGAACGGCCGCGTCTAGAGGTAGGGTTTAACTCAATTAGTCACATTCTTCCGGTGCTTCAACCGTAGCGTCTTCGACATTGATTTTCTCGGATACCGTGTCGCGTACAATCGAAATTACCAGCTGCAGCAAGTAGTTGATGTCCGATTGGCTTTGCTGGAACTCGGATACGATCGGAATACCGTCCAATTCGTCCTGAAGTGTCTCCATCTCGCCTTCGATTTTTTTCACCATTTGCTCGTTTTTGAATGTCGTTTCGAATGCGACGACTTCTTTTTGCTTCTTCTTAATAAGCGTGATCAGCGATTGAATGCGCTCATTGCCTTGAATTTGCTTCTCGGCACGGCGGTAATGCTGGACTTCCTCGGAAGTAAAGATCAAATCCGCCAGTTCCTTCGCCTTGTTCATAATATCTTCACGGACCAGAAGGTCGCGTGTATCGAATTTCGGAACGTTGCAACCATGTTCATGGTCATGGTCATGATGGTGGTGCGAATTAACTGCAGTCTGTTGTTCGGACATCTATCATCTCTCCCACTAATTTGAATCGCTTCTAGGATACGTTGCTGGCTGAATTCGCTAGCGGCACTGCTTTAATATACCATGTTTTTGCTTCCGTTACACGAACATGTATAAATTGTCCAATCCATTCTTTGGGACCTTCCAGATGAACCAGCTTATTCGTGCGTGTCCGGCCAGCCAAAATATTCGCATTGTTCTTGCTCTCGCCTTCCACCAGCACTTCCAAGACTTCGCCTTCCAGCCGTTCATTGCTAGTCCTGCCATTCTCGGAGATCAGCTCGTTCAACCGCTGGAGACGTTTCTTCTTCACTTCCATCGGTACATTATCCTCCATCTCGGCAGCAGGCGTACCCTCGCGCGGAGAATAGATGAACGTATATGCAAATTCAAAACCAATCTTGCGAACCAAGGTCATCGTATCCTCAAACTGCTCATCCGTCTCGCCCGGAAATCCAACGATAATGTCCGTAGAGAGCGACACGTTCGGAATGGCCCGCTTGATCTTCGCTACAAGCTCAAGAATTTGATCCCGCGAATACTTCCGGCTCATACGCTTCAGCACTTCCGTGCTGCCCGATTGGATCGGCAGATGAATATGCTCAACCAGGTTGCCGCCTTGCGCAAGCACCTCGATCAGATGATCGTCGAAGTCCCGCGGATGACTTGTCGTAAAGCGGATTCTAGGAATATCTATCTTCGACATATCGAGCATCAAATCGCCGAAGCGATAATTCATATCTTCAAAGTCTTTGCCGTAGGCGTTTACATTTTGTCCTAGCAGCGTAATTTCTTTGAACCCTTGACGCGCCAGCTCGCGAACCTCGGCAACCACATCCTCTGGCCGGCGGCTTCGTTCTTTGCCCCTCGTATACGGTACGATGCAATAGGTGCAGAACTTGTCGCAGCCGTACATAATGTTGACCCAAGCGCGCATGCCGTCACGCTTCTTAGGCATATTCTCAATGATGTCGCCTTCTTTGGACCATACCTCAACAACCATCTCCTTGCTGAAATAAGCGTTTTGCAGCAATTGCGGCAGACGGTGAATGTTGTGTGTGCCAAAGATCATATCCACAAAAGCATGCTTTTGCAATATTTTGCCGACAACCGACTCTTCCTGCGACATGCAGCCGCATACGCCTAGCAAGAGACCCGGCTTTTGCAGCTTTAACGTTTTGAGATGGCCAAGTTCTCCGAATACTTTATCTTCGGCATTTTCCCTAATCGCGCAAGTATTGAGCAATATAACGTCCGCTTGTAGGCGATCTTCCGTCGGCTGATAGCCCATTTCTTCGAACATGCCCTTCATCACTTCCGTGTCATGTTCGTTCATCTGGCATCCATAAGTTTGTATTAAGTAATATTTCCCCCTGCCGAACGTCCGAAGCTCTTCAGGAATGGAGAAATCGTAATGAACCTCTATGTCTTCTTTCCCGCGTTTCTTTTCCTCTTTATAGTTCGGAGTGGAGTTAATTTGAATGTTTCTGCCTTTAATGCGATAGGTCGTAACCCCGTCTTCCTCGCTTAGCACCTTAGCATCCGAGAAATCAAAGTATTTGGAATAGTCTTTAACCTTGCCGGATTGCGAGTCTGGTGCCTGCGGATTCCCCTTTGACATGGTTGTTCACTTCCCTCTACATGAAATATTGCAGTTTTGCCCAATACAAAATTATAGCATACCTCATGCAGAGATATCCATTTGTTCCATCTGGACAAAAAAAGCCGGCAACGGTTCTTGACCGCTGCCAGCTTTTCCAAATGCCTATATCCTATTCGATAATTTCGGCAGTGTCGCCGTTTTTGATACCAGCGCCGTTTGCTTCATCGGTATCGATGTGCATATCCAGAGCAAAGTCCGGAGATACGCGTGCGATTACTTGCTCAAATACAACGCCGCGCTCGCCTTGGAAGCGAACCTTCAGCAATTGTTTGTCCGTAATAGCCCACTTCTCGGCATCGCTTGTGTGGAAATGAATGTGGCGGGCTGCTACGATTACGCCTTCTTCAATCGTCACTTCGCCTGCCGGTCCTTTAAGCGTAATGCCCGCAGAACCTTGAATGTTGCCGGATTCTCTAACCGGCGGGTTAATTCCCAAGGAGAAGGCATCCGTACGGGATACTTCCAATTGAGTCGCTTTGCGAACCGGTCCCAAAATTCTAACTTTCGGGAATGAGCCTTTTGGTCCAATGACCGCTACGGTCTCGTTCGCCGCGTATTGTCCAGGCTGCGATAACGGTTTAGCAACCGTCAGCTCGCTGCCCTCTCCGAATAATATAGCGACATGCTCCGCAGATAAGTGAATATGTCTTGCAGATACGCCTACGGGCACTAATTTTTGTTCCATTTTGTTTCTACTCCTTTATATCCAATCCGGCAATTTGTGAAAATGCCGTATGCCCATCATACACTTATTTAAATTCAGCGACAAGCTTATTGAAATGTTCTTCCGTTAAGGACAGATCCTGCTTCATAAGCGCTTCTTTGCCGAATCCGCTGATCATGTCCTCATACGACTTGCGCTGCGTATTCTGATAGATCAGTCCGGTGAGCAGGCCGTTCGTTTCCATAATCTTATTCATTGCGGCAATACGGTTGGTTGGATCGTAATCCGGGAACTGCTGTTCAAGATTAACGATGTTTTCTTTGAACCAATCGTACGTATTGATTTTGTTGAAGGTTACGCATGGGCTGAACACGTTGATCAGCGAGAAACCTTCGTGTTTAATGCCCGCTTCGATCAAAGCGGTTAACTGCTTCAAATCGCTGGAGAACGACTGGGCAACAAATGTAGCTCCTGCCGACATCGC
Organism: Paenibacillus glycanilyticus; assembly: GCF_030161375.1. Taxonomy (GTDB): domain Bacteria; phylum Bacillota; class Bacilli; order Paenibacillales; family Paenibacillaceae; genus Pristimantibacillus; species Pristimantibacillus glycanilyticus_B. The sequence goes on along the minus strand of NZ_BSSQ01000012.1, from coordinate 100,310 downwards.
GATCTCAAGCGGCGACAAAGTCGACTCGATCGAGCCCTCGGGCGTCGATTTGGTCTTGAAGCCTTCCGCGCTGCGCGGGGAAGTTTGACCTTTCGTCAATCCGTAAATTTGGTTATCCATGACGATATACGTAATGTTTAGATTACGGCGAATCGCGTGAACCGTATGGCCCATGCCGATCGCAAAGCCGTCGCCGTCGCCGCCCGAAGCGATAACCGTCAGCTCGCGGTTTGCAAGCTTAACGCCTTGCGCAATCGGAAGCGCGCGTCCGTGAATCCCGTGCAGGCCATAAGCGTTGATATAGCCGGAAATACGGCCCGAACAGCCGATACCCGAAATAACGGCCAACTCTTCCGGTTCGAGACCGACGTTAGCGGCAGCGCGTTGAATGGCCGCCTGGATAGAGAAGTCACCGCAGCCCGGGCACCAGTTCGGCTTCACATTGTTTCTAAATTCTTTAAATGTAGCCATGATTAGTCCAACTCCTTGCACGCTTTATAAACTTCCGATGGCAGGAACGGATTACCGTCATATTTCAGCAAGCTGCGCATTTTGTCCGCGAAGCCCGCATGCATTTTGATTTGTCCGGCGAGCTGGGCTGTTGCGTTATTCTCGATAACAACGACTTTTTTCGCCTGCTGCAAATGAGGGATCAATTGCTCTGTCGGGAACGGATGGATTTGACGGATCGTAACGTGGTTTGTTGTTACTCCGTCATTCGCCAGCCACTCGCGGGCTTGATCGATGGTTCCGCCAGTCGAACCCATGCCGATGATCAGCAGATCCGGCGTTTCGCTTGGCGCATCGGTACGCAGTCCGTCGCGAACATACAGACCATCCAGCTTATGAAGTCTCTTATCCATCATGTTCTGACGGTTAACGGCACTTTCTGAAGGACGTCCGGTCTCATCGTGCTCTACGCCGGTGACATGGTGTATACCGTGTTTTGCGCCAGGCAATACGCGAGGCGATACGCCGTCCGGCGTGAGCTCGTAACGTTTGAACAGCTGCTGCGGCTCTTGTTCCGGAGCATCCTGTACCAGCTTGCCGCGGTTGATCTGAATCGAGTTATAATCAAACGGCTCGCAGGACTGTTTGCCGAGCGACAATTGCAAATCCGTCATGACGATAACCGGTACTTGGAATTGCTCCGACAGGTTGAAGGCTTCAATCATGTCATAGAAGCAGTCTTCGATCGACGCTGGCGCGATAACGATCTTCGGAATCTCGCCGTGCGTGCCGTATACCATCGCGTTAAGGTCGGATTGTTCTTGCTTTGTTGGCAAGCCCGTCGAAGGTCCGCCGCGCTGGGTGTCCACGATAACAAGCGGAGTTTCCGTCATGCCCGCGAGGCCAATGGCCTCCATCATAAGCGACAAGCCAGGACCCGCGGATGCTGTCATCGTCCGTACGCCCGCATAGTTAGCCCCAATCGCCATCGTTACCGCTGCGATCTCGTCTTCGGTCTGTACAACCGTTCCGCCTAACGCGGGAAGTTTCTTGATCAGGTATTCCATAATTTCGGATGCCGGAGTAATCGGGTAAGCGGACATGAGACGGCAGCCTGCCGCAAGACATCCGAGACCAATCGCTTCGTTGCCGATCATAAACAGCTTCTGACGGCCGTCCGCTTCGTCCAGCTTGAATTCGTCAAGCGGTCCGCCAGCCTGCTCAAGAACGAACTCCGCGCCGCGTTTAACGGCCTCGATGTTTTTCTCGACAACGGCCGCACCTTTGCGTCCGAACTCTTCTTCAACTGCTTTATTAAATACTTCAAGCGGCAATCCGAGCAAACCCCAAGATGCGCCTGAAGCAACCATGTTCTTCATTAAGGAAGTACCCAGTTCTTCAGCCATAGCCGTAATTGGCACGGCAAACAGTCTCGCGTCGATGCCTTCCGGCACAACGGGATTAAACTTCGCATCTGCCACGATAACGCCGCCGCTGCGAAGTTCTTTTGCATTCAAATCTATGCTTTCTTGGTCGAACGCCACGAGGATGTCCAGATCATCGGAGATCGCACGGATCGGGTATGTGCTGATTCTGATTTTATTATTTGTATGCCCGCCCTTGATCCGGGACGAGAAATGACGATATCCGTATAAATAATACCCAAGCCGGTTAAGCGCCGTGGAAAAAATCCGGTCCGTACTTTCGACGCCTTCCCCCTGTTGCCCTCCGATCTTCCAAGACAATTGACTAATCAAAACGCCCATCTCCTCTTTTTGATGGCTTAGCCGCGTACATTTACTAAGGCAATATCCAACAATAATTTGTATTATGAATAAACAGTCAAACCAAGTGTAAAGGTGTGGTTTGAAAATTGCAAGATGTAAACGTTTAATGAATGATAATCATTTTCGATTGTTTATATACCATATTCAGATCAGAGCGGAGCCGTTTGCTATTCCGGCAAATTAGCCGTTAAAAATGTAAGCGCATTACCCGATAGGAACCGTTTGGTCTGCTCTTCGGAGTATCTTTTGAGCAGCGCCTCGCGTAGCCTGTACACCTCGCCCGGATGAGTCAGTCCGTTCACATATTTGTCGATTCCGTCAAAATCGGAACCAAGCATAATGTGCTGCTCCCCGCCAAGCCCGCCTACATGATCCACATGCCTCAGCACATCGTCCACGGTGACCTGATCCCCTTCGGCTACAAACCACGGGACATAGGTAATGCCAATAAGTCCTTGAAGGGCGATTATCGCCTTGATCTGATCGTCTGTTAGATTGCGGGGGTGATTGAGTAACGTCTTGGCATTAGAATGAGAGGCAATAATCGTCTTGGAAGCCAGATCCGCAACATCCCAAAATGCTCGCTCTGACAAATGAGATACATCCACAAGTATGCCCAGTTTGTCGCATTCCGCAACGAATGTTTTCCCTTGCGCGGTTAATCCGCCTCCACGGGGCTCCATAACGCCGTCTGCGGCCCAATTCGCATGATTCCAGGTTAATCCTGCCGCTCGTACGCCAAGGCGGTACAGGAGCCTTAGGAAAGACATGCGGCCCTGCAGCCCGTCCACGCCTTCCAGCGACAATAATGCTCCTATTTTGCCTGCTGACAGACATTCCGCCAAATCGGATTGAGTGCGAATCAGCATCATATCAGGACAAGTAAGCACTTGCTCGTAAAAAAGATCGATGCTCTCTAGTATAGGCTCGATAGAACCGTTCAACTTCTCTGGTATGTACACCGCGAAGGTTTGTAGAACGGCGCCTGACGCCTTTAACCGTTCATACGTCACATCAAGCTGATTGGATTCGCTGCCTTGAAAATTAAGTTTTGGTTGAACAAGCAGCTTGCTCAGCACATCGCAATGAAAATCCGCAACGGGAAAGTTCAATTGCCGATCACCTACTTCCGTTTCCAAATAACAATCAAGCACTAAAAAAAGCAAAAAACCTGTTTACTGCGTAAACAGGTTCCATTACCTGGCTTCATCCAGCCCCGAACAAATCGGTTATTAGATATTACCTAGGTTCTACAATCAATTTTATCGCTGTTCGGTCTTCTCCATCAATGACAATGTCAGTAAATGCCGGCACACAGATCAAATCCACCCCGCTCGGGGCTACAAATCCGCGAGCAATTGCTACTGCTTTGATCGCTTGATTAAGTGCACCCGCCCCGATGGCTTGCAATTCAGCGGCGCCGCGCTCACGCAAAACTCCGGCCAGCGCACCTGCAACGGAATTTGGATTGGACTTTGCTGAAACTTTTAATACTTCCATGAAAAAGGACCTCCTCGGGAATGATGGATGGATTCCACTATTTAGATAGTATTCGAGAGAGGTTAAAAAATTCCTGCTAATCCCGCAATAACTTTCATATCAATTCTGAATTAGCTAAACTTTTCGAATATTCATATAACTACTGCATCATCAGCCAATCGTCTTCGGTCAAACGAATTTTTTGCATCTTCGTCGCTTGTCCCGTCGCATCGTCAATATGAACGGATACCGCATGCAAATGCCAATCCCCTTCGTCAACCACAAATCTTGTTGGCAACTGCGTTAGGAACTTATGCAGCACCGCGTTGCGGTCCATGCCAAGCACGCCATCACGCGGACCCGTCATTCCAACATCCGTTAAGTAAGCCGTGCCGCCGGGGAGAATGCGGTCATCATTGGTTTGAACATGCGTATGCGTGCCGACAACGATAGATGCATGGCCGGCCAAATGCCAGCCCATCGCGATTTTCTCGGAAGTCGCTTCGGCATGGAAATCGACCAATATGTTTTTCGTTTTTTGCTTTGCTTCTTCCACAAGCTCTTCTGCTTTCCGGAACGGACAATCAATTGGCGGCAAGAAAGTCCGGCCTTGCAGATTAATGATGGCCAGTTGCTTGCCGTTTGCTTTGATCAAAGCAGATCCTTGGCCTGGCGTTCCTTCCGGGAAGTTGGCCGGCCGAACAATCCGAGGTTCCTCATCGATCCACTCAAAGATGTCCTTATTATCCCAGGTATGATTCCCCATCGTAATGCCATGTACGCCCCATTCGAAAAACTCGCGGGCAATGGCGGACGTAATGCCGCGGCCGGCTGCCGCGTTCTCGCCGTTCACAATAATAATATGCGGGTTGTATTTGCTCTTTAGCGCAGGAAGCACTTGCTTCAATGCTTTACGCCCAACGCTGCCTACTACGTCACCAATAAATAATACGTTCATTCTGACACTCCTTTAGCATGCAAAAAAGTGGCTGACAAGCAGCCACTTTCCGTTCTTGCTATTTGCTTGTGATCTACTTGGCATATTCAACTGCACGGGTTTCACGAATAACCGTAACTTTAATATGTCCCGGATAATCGAGTTCACTCTCGATTTTCTTCGTAATATCGCGTGCAAGCCGGAATGCTTCTGTATCGTCAATCTTTTCAGGTGCAACCATGACGCGTACTTCGCGTCCTGCTTGGATTGCGAAAGACTTCTCAACGCCGTCGAACGACTCCGAAATGTCTTCCAGCTTCTCCAGACGTTTAATGTACGTTTCAAGCGTTTCACGACGTGCGCCAGGGCGTGCGGCAGACAATGCGTCCGCTGCTCCTACTAACATCGCGATTACAGACGTTGCTTCTACATCTCCATGGTGGGAAGCGATACTGTTGATAACAACAGGATGCTCTTTGTACTTCTTCGCCAGCTCTACGCCGATCTCGACATGGGAGCCCTCAACCTCGTGGTCAAGCGCCTTGCCGATATCGTGCAGGAGGCCTGCACGCTTAGCTAGGGTAATATCCTCGCCAAGCTCAGCAGCCATTAGGCCAGTCAAATAAGCAACTTCCATTGAGTGTTTCAGCACGTTCTGACCATAACTTGTCCGATACTTCAGACGTCCGAGAATTTTAATCAAATCAGGGTGCAAACCATGAACCCCAACCTCGAAAGTAGCTTGCTCACCGTATTCACGGATCCGCTCGTCCACTTCCTTACGGGACTTCTCGACCATCTCTTCAATGCGAGCCGGATGTATACGACCATCTGCAACAAGCTTCTCAAGTGAAGTACGAGCAATTTCACGTCTAATAGGGTCAAAGCCTGACAGAATGACCGCTTCCGGTGTATCGTCAATAATCAGATCGATACCAGTCAATGTTTCGAGTGCACGGATATTACGGCCCTCACGTCCAATTATGCGGCCTTTCATTTCTTCGTTAGGCAGCGTTACGACCGATACAGTCGTCTCTGCTACGTGATCCGCCGCACAACGTTGAATAGCGAGTGAAATAATGTCCCGCGCCTTACGATCGGCTTCTTCTTTCGCTTGCTGCTCGATCTCTTTGATCATCTGTGCTGTTTCGTGTCGCACTTCTTGCTCAACATTTGACAAAATAATCGCCTTCGCATCTTCCATCGTTAAGCTGGAGATACGTTCCAGTTCACTAAGCTGCTGCTTGTAAATGGAATCAATTTGTTCTTGTGTTTCATCGATCCGTTTCTCTTTGTTGGCTACTAACTCTTCTTTGCGTTCAAGCGCTTCTATCTTTTTATCCAGCGACTCCTCTTTCTGGAGCAAACGTCTTTCCTGACGCACAGACTCGTTACGCCGCTCACGGATGTCTTTTTCAGCCTCCGTACGGAGTTTGTGGATTTCATCTTTTGCTTCGAGCACCGTTTCTTTCTTCTGAGCTTCCGCTTCCTTCTTCGCATTTTCTACGATTTGTACAGCAGCTTGCTCAGCGCTTGAAATTTTAGCCTCGGCAATAGACTTGCGAATAAAATAACCAATCCCAAAGAAAATAACGCCAACAACGAGACAGATCAACACCGTCCAAATAGGGTCCATCTTGTTCACCTCCTCGTTGCATACACCAAGGCAAACGCTTGGGATGATATTAGGTTTTTAGCCGGTTTCCATACCGATTGATTCTCTAACTTATTGACGAAAATAATCGTTTCAAATCAACTTTTGGAAGGAAAATTGATTTGATATAAAAGGAATACAATTTTATTTTATCTTTTGGCAAAATCAATTGTCAAGCAAAAGCCCTTCATCCTCTTCCGACTGCTCAATTTCTGCTTCATCTATAGCTGCTTTTACGGCAAGTTTCACGATATCCGAAGGAAAACCCCGACGCATTAAAAAACCCATCAGCTTCTGGCGTTTCTCTCGATTTTCCCCTTTAAGAGAGCGCCATTTCTTCTTTGCGGAATGTACGGCGGACGCAAGCTCGTCTTCTTTGTCGATTGAACCAAGCGCATCGGAAGCAGCTTGTTTCGATACTCCTCGCTGCGCTAGTTCCTGCTTAATCCAGCGGCTTCCTTTCTGACCATTACGGATCCGCTGCTTCGCGAATTGCCGCGCATACTCTCCATCATCAACAATATGTTCCGATTCTAAACGTTCGAGCGCATAAGCAATCGGTTCAGGCTCAAATTCTTTGCGGATCAAATACTGCTCAATCTGCTTGCGCGTTTTCGCTCCCATCCCCAAATAGGCGAGTGCACGCGCGTATGCCCGGTACCGTCCGTCTTCGCTCCCAATCTCCGCAAGCAGTTCTTTGGTAAGTTCTGTTCCTTTTAACAACCGATATTTAATAAGAATGTCTTCGTGCACGGACAATATCGGCTCTGCAACGCCGTTCGTGTATATATGATAACGGCTGCGTTTCTTAGCATCCTGCTCTACGGAAGAAATCTCAATCATCATAGGGGTTACACCTCGCTTCCAATCCAGTACAAAGAAGCAACGCCGCCCTCGAAAGGACGGCGTTGCTCTTACTTATGAACTTCAGTTGATCATGTGTTGTTATTAATCGTCAAGTTCCGACTCATCGAAATCATCGTCATCATCTTGCGAGAAGTTGGCAGGCTGCGCGGACGCAGACAAATTGCTCTGCTCGCGGATTTGCTTCTCGATAACAGCCGCGATTTGCGGGTGGTCTTTCAAAAATTGCTTAGCATTCTCGCGGCCTTGGCCAAGACGGTCGCCGTTGTAGGAGAACCAAGCTCCGCTCTTCTGAACGATATCCATCTCTACGCCAATATCTACGAGGCTGCCTTCTCTCGAAATGCCTTCGCCGTACATAATATCAATCTCCGCTTGTTTGAACGGAGGAGCTACCTTGTTCTTAACGACTTTAATACGCGTACGGTTACCAACCATGTCATTGCCTTGTTTGATCGTTTCAATACGGCGCACTTCAAGACGAACGCTGGAATAGAACTTCAGCGCACGGCCGCCAGGCGTAGTCTCTGGGTTACCGAACATAACGCCAACTTTCTCGCGAAGCTGGTTGATAAAGATCGCAATTGTTTTCGATTTGCTGATCGCGCCACCCAATTTACGAAGGGCTTGCGACATCAGACGTGCCTGCAGACCCACATGGGAATCCCCCATGTCGCCTTCAATCTCCGCTTTAGGTACAAGCGCCGCTACCGAGTCGATAACGATAATGTCCACGGCGCCGCTGCGTACAAGCGCTTCGGCAATCTCAAGTGCCTGCTCGCCTGTGTCCGGCTGGGACAACAGCAGCTCATCGATATTTACGCCCAGCTTGCTCGCGTACAACGGATCAAGCGCATGCTCCGCATCAATAAAGGCAGCTTGTCCGCCAATGCGTTGCACTTCCGCAATCGCATGAAGCGCAACGGTTGTTTTACCGGAAGATTCCGGACCATAACACTCAATAATACGACCTCTTGGCAAACCGCCGATTCCAAGAGCAATATCTAAAGCAATTGAACCGCTTGGTACGGTTTCAACTTGCATATGTGTGGATTCCCCTAATTTCATAATGGAGCCTTTACCAAATTGCTTCTCAATTTGACGTAAAGCCATTTCCAAAGCAGCACGACGATCCGACAAGCTACTCACATCCTTCATTATTTATAATTGTATGATACCTTGTTTCCGTTCAAATGCCAAGCTTTTTTTCGAACATACATTCGTCTTTTTATTTCCACACCACCCCGAATGCTAAAAATGGACATAAAAAAACCGCAGCAAAGTAATCTTCGCCACGGTTCTTCCGCATAAATCAAATTATAGCGGGAATGGAACATATAGGCAAGCTTTTTCGCTTTAATCCGACAAATTATTCCTCTTTCAGCTTCAGCCATAATTGATACAGGGCAGCTTTCACCGCGCGAATCCGGATGATGGCGCGGGTGCCGGAGAAATGGCCGGTGAAGACTGCTGTCGGCTTCCCTCTTTGCGCTACTGCATAATAGACAAGCCCCACGGGTTGACCTTCCGCTTGAGCCGGACCTGCTACTCCGGTCAAGGAAACGCCAAAATCCGAATCTCCGATCTGCCGGACCCGTTCCGCCATCATGACTGCGGTTGACTCGCTGATCGCGCCAGGTGCTCCTTCGCCTTGCAACTGGGCCATCGGAATGCCGAGCAATTTATGTTTCATTTCATTTGTGTACGTCACAACGCCGCCCGAATACTCCCCGCTGCTTCCCGGAATTCCGGTAATCAGCTCGGCCAGCAGACCTCCACTGATGCTTTCTGCCGTGGACAGCTTCCTTCTGGAACTCCGAAGCAGTTGTACAACCCGCTCTTCCAGCGTTATTTCCTCTTGCGCAAACAAGAACTCGCCTACGCGCTGCTTAATCGCCTCAACGGTACGGTCCAGTTTGACCGTTGCTTCTGTCTCGTTCGGGGCTTTTGTCGACACCCGAATGGCAATCTCGCCCTCCTTCGCATATGGCGCTATGGTTGGATCCGATTGCGCTTCAATGAGATCAATCAGCTTTGCTTCCAGCGAGGATTCGCCGATACCGGCAAACATGAGCAGCCGTGAATACAGAGGTTCCTCCGAACCTAGAACCGATCTAAGCCAATCGGAAGCAGGGCCTTCCATCATTGGCTTCATCTCGCGGGGCGGTCCGGGAAGCAGCAAATAATGAGTCCCGTCTTCCGTGAGCCCGTTGCCTACGGCAAGACCCGCTTCATTCTCAATCGGGCTGCTGCCGTCAATCATAAGCGCCTGCCTCCGATTGCTTTCAACCATATGAATACCTCGGGAGCTGAACATCTGCTCGATTGTGTCCATCGAAGGCTGATGAATGGATAAGCCGCGGTTGAGATAGGCGGCCAGCACATCCTTGGTCAGATCATCCTGGGTTGGGCCAAGACCGCCTGTGAATACGAGCAAATCCGCGCGTTCACGCGCGATTTCGATAGCCTGCTTGATCCGGCTTGGATTATCGCCAACAACCGTTTGGAAATAGACGTCGATCCCGAGAGTTGCCAGTTTTCTGGATAAGTATTGCGCATTCGTATTTACGATTTGACCGAGCAATAACTCGGTTCCAACCGCGATAATTTCCGCTTTCATACGATCTCTCCCTTCGATTTTCGCAGCATGAGGAAGCAAAAGCACCCCCCCATGGCTGGAAAGATGCTTTATTGTTACTTATATGATCCCGATTATTGCACAGGTATCAAATTTTTGTTTTTGAAGAAATAATCAAAACCGGAATATACCGTAATGAGCACGGCAATCCAGCTCACGATCTCGTCAAACGGAAAATCAATAAACGAGAACGGGAAGTTGTTAAGTAGAAGCGAAATAATCATCGTGATTTGCACGGCTGTTTTCCATTTGCCCCAATTGCTCGCCGCCATAACGCTGCCTTCGAGCAAAGCAATCTGGCGCAAACCGGTTACCGCAAATTCACGGCTGATAATAACGATCGCCATCCAAGCCGCAAGCTTATCCATCTGCACGAGCGAGATCAGAACCGCTGCAACAAGCAGCTTGTCCGCCAATGGATCAAGAAGCTTGCCCAGATTCGTAACGATCTTGTTCTTTCTGGCAATATAGCCGTCCAGCCCGTCCGTGCTAGCCGCTATAATAAAAATAATAGCCGCAATAATCTGATTGTATGTAATGGAATAATCATCGCCGAATTCAAGAGGCTTAATATCGATGTTCACGAGCAGAAATACCATAATGATCGGCACTAAAATAATTCGGGCCAGCGTAATCTTGTTAGCCAGGTTCATTTATTCACACCCCCGGACCGTCTAGCCTTGTTCCTGCATTGATGCATAATTGCATGTACTGTCATTTGTATGTCCCCCGGATCGTTTCCAAAGCTATCTAAAAGTATAATACATGCTATTTCCTGTGTCAAAATACCAGTTGTCATAGACCTAAAGCCCTTTCACTACCGCGAAGGAGCGGCAGCGAAGGGCCGTAAATGGTTGGCTACAGGCTTAGCGGTAATTCGTGAACTGCAGGTCGATTTGCAAATCCGCGCCGCGCAAAAGGGCCATAACGGCCTGGAGATCGTCGCGGCTTTTCCCCGTTACGCGAATCTGGTCGCCTTGGATCTGACTTTTTACTTTCAGTTTGGAGTCGCGGATCAAAATATTGATTTTTTTGGAAATTTCCTGTTCGATCCCCTGCTTCAGCTTGATCCGTTGGCGAACGGTGTTGGCGGAAGCCGATTCAATCTTGCCGTACTCCAAGTTTTTAACCGGCACGCCGCGCTTCACCATTTTGGACTTCAGAATATCAAGAACGCTCTCGAGCTTGAAGTCGTCATCGGATACAACTACGAGTTCTTCTTTCTCCAGCTTGATGCTGCTCTTGCTGCCTTTGAAGTCGAAGCGTGTCTCGATCTCGCGTTCAGCTTGCTGAATCGCGTTGTTCAGCTCTTGCATATCCATCTTTGATACAATGTCAAATGAACTTTCAGACATGGTTAGACAACTCTCCCTTTGTATCTGTTCCGAATTTATTGATTACCCGTCGTACCGACTGTATCGCCCGCGGATGTGTCTGGATTGGTGGTCTCTCCCATATTTTGGGTAGCCGATCCATCCGTTTGACCGCTTGCTACGGGATTCAGCTGGATTTTCTTCGAACCGGCGCGATCACCGTCATTAATTTGCACGCCGTCAACGGTAATTACGCTAAGGTCGGCACGGCCAACGTTGATGTAAAGAGGCTGATCCAGATCATAGGACAGAACCGAACCGTCTTCCGTCACTTTTGAAATCAGCGCCTTGCCGTCTTGGCTACCTTGGCGAACCTCTGTCCAGCTTTTGCCGCCGGAAGTCGTAATCTCCACTTTGTGAACCACGCCTGCAGGCGCTACATCATAATGATCCACCTTGCCAATCTTGGACGAGAACGTGACCGTCGTTGGGTCCTGGCTAGGAGTTGGGGTAGGCGTTGCCGTAGGAGTTGTCGTTGATCCCGTTCCGCCAGTCGCAGAATCCGTCGACTGTGTCGGCGGAGCCGGAGAAGCCTGATCCGTAATATTCGTATTGTCGATTTCTTTCGGATCGTCTGATTTCTGGTTAACGAAATAAACCCAAACGACAACAACGATGAGGATCAGGAACGACCACATCATAATATTAAAGCCAAGTTTGCTTATCCGTTCGGAAGAACGGGTTCGAACCCGCTTTGGTTGTCTCGCGGGAACAGCCTCTACGATCTGATCCGTAACTGTAGTCGGAACCTCGTGTTGGTACAAGCGTAGAACTTCATCCGCATCGAGGCCAACGGCATCGCAATAATTTTTCACAAAAGCGCGCAAATAGAACGTTCCCGGCAACACGCTATGGTCGCCGTCTTCGATCGCTTCTAAGTAGCGCTTGCGTATTTTTGTTTGTTCTTGAACGTCTTCAAGCGTTAAACCGCGCTCTTCTCTTGCTTGACGCAGTAACGCTCCTAAATCTGACATGGGGTCTACTCCTCCCTACTAGAATTCATTATCCGAATAATTTGCCGTAAATGATTCGTATGTAATCTCTTCGTCCGGCGTATTGCGAAGCTCAATAATCATATCAAAATGGCTGTAATCATATTGCGATTCCTTGATAAAGATATCCGGATGCTCAATCACCTTGGTTGAAGGCATTGCCATAATTTCCTGCAGAAGCGAATAATGCTTCTCGTTGGAACGGATCGTACTCACAATACCGTCGATGATAAAAATGTTGTTGTCGTTCATCTCATCTTCCGACAGCTGACTGCGCACGGTTTGTCTCAGCAATGTCGAAGATACAAAAGTCCAGCGTTTATTCGAACATACGCTTCCGGCAATAATCGATTCCGTCTTGCCAACGCGCGGCATGCCTCTTAAACCAATAACCTGATTGCCTTCCCGCTTAAACACCTCTCCAAGAAAATCGACAAGAATACCAAGTTCATCTCTTGTGAAACGGAATGTTTTGCGGTCATCCGAATCGCGTTCAATATAACGACCGTGACGAACTGCCAGTATATCAACGATTGTTGGCGTGCGCAACTTATTAACGGTGATATTATCAACCTTCTGCAGCATTTTGCCAAGCAATACGATTTTCTCTTCGTCATCCGTCTGCAGGAGCATGCCACGCGTACGGTCTTCCACGCCATTAATCGTCATAATATTTACTTCAAGCATCCCTAGCAGCGATGCTATATCGCCTAACAAACCCGGACGATTCTTATGTATTTTGTACTCCATATAATATTGCTGCTTTGCCATTTCACACCGTCCCTTGTTGTCACCAATCCCATTTGATTGACTCGTCTACAAAAATTTATTCTACAATTTTCGCCACATTCCTGCAACCTATTCGCAGACATTGCAGAAAAGCCTCCCGTTTTGGAGGCTTTTCTGCAGATGAAGAGCAATTAAGTTTGGTCAACCAGCTTAACCATCAACCCAGCGACGGTATGGCGTTCGCTCTCGTCGCCAACATCCCACAGTTGCTTCAGTACGCGTTGCTGCTCATTTTTAGGATCAACCTTCTCGTCAAGGAAGGAGCCGATTTCATAGGCCAGGTTTTTGATGGTATCCTCCGTCATGCCGTTGCTTTTGGCTTGCGACACGCGTTCGGACAAGAATTCTTTCCAATTGCCGAAATCAGAAAGGACGTTTGACATTTTATTTTCGCCTCCTGGATAAGTTCATTCTTAAGATGAGTGTTAGCACTCAACAAAGATTAGTGTGTGTAGAAGCGAAAAGGATTATGCAGCAAGCGGAATTTAAGTATGCCAACCGCCGTTTGGACTAATAACTTGACCCGTTATGTAAGACGATTCCGGTAAAGAAAGGAAATAGACAAGCGAAGCCACTTCATCGGGTTGTCCAAAACGACCAAGCGGAATTTCCTGCTCAAGCGCTGCTTTCTCTTCTTCGTTGAACCCGCTCATCATCATCGTATCCACCGCACCGGGGGCTACCGCGTTAACGGTAACGCCAGATGGCGCTATTTCCTTAGCTAGCGCTTTGGTAAAGGCATTCATACCGCCTTTGGTTGTTGAATACAACACTTCGCAAGATGCGCCTGACATTCCCCATATCGACGAAACGTTAATGATTCTGCCAAAGCGGCTTGCAATCATATGCGGCATGAACAACTGACTGCATAAGAACATGCCTTTGAGGTTAACGGCCATGACATCATCCCATTCCTGCTCGGTGACATCCATCAGCATTCCGTAATGGGAAATACCGCCGTTATTCACGAGTATGTCGGGCAATCGATCATGGGCTTCGAGTTTTTCCTTCATGCGAATAAGCTGTTCCTTGGAACGCAAATCCGCCGAAATCGTCATTACGTTAGCGCCGAGCCTCATGCAAGCTCGAGCTGTTTCGTTGGCCGCTTCATGCGACTCTCGATAATGAATAACGATGTTAAGTCCCTCCGCGGCAAAACGCTGCGCGATGGCAGCGCCGATGCCGCGGCTTCCCCCGGTAATTAACACCGTCATTTCCTTAAATGGCTTCATTAAGCTGGCTGTCCATCCGGCTTCTCGACGATCGAAATCGCCAATTGATTGAAGTCAAAATGCTCGAGCAGCCGTTCGTTCACTTGCTCCAGGGTACAATTCTCGTACAGGGAGATCAGATCAAACATGTCGCTGTCACGGAACCGGTAACGGGTAAATTCGCCGGCTATTGCTTCAGGGGAATTTAGCATCCGCAAGTAACCGCCGATTTTTTTCCGCTTCGACCGTTCAAATGCGGCCGGTTCAATGCCCGTGCGGAGCGCTTCTTCAACCGCTTCGCGGATTTTGTTCAACAGTTCATCCGGGTTAGGCGTATCGCCGCCAATAACCGAGAAGGCATAGTCGGTGCTAACATTAAATTCCGTTCCGAACGAATCGGAAATTAAATTTTGCTCATACAAGTCCTGATACAGAGCAGAGCTAGCCCCAAACAACGCATCAAGCATCAGCTTGGAGGTCACTTCGTGCTCTAATAGAGCATCGCCTGCAAGACCTACTTGCTTCTCTTTGAATCCGAACATCACTTTAGGAAGCGACACCGGCAGCTTCGTCACTTTGCGAGGCATTTTTACGCTTTCCGGCTCGTGCTCGAAGAAACGTTTGATTTCGCCTTGCGGTTTAAACGTTTTGCCGGCTTGATTATTGCGAACCAGCTCGAACACTTCCTCCGCTTTTACGCCGCCCACGACAAACAACAGCATATTGGACGGATGATAAAACGTTTCGTAGCAACGGTACAAGGTTTCCTTATCGATCTGATAGATCGATTCCACCGTTCCCGCAATATCGATATGAATCGGATGCGTATGATACATCGCGTCAATGAGACCGAAGTATACGCGCCAGTCCGGATTGTCTTTGTACATATTGATTTCTTGCGCAATAATGCCCTTCTCTTTATCCACGTTCTGATCTGTGAAGTAAGGGTTTTGAACAAAATCAATCAAGGTTTCAAGGTTAGCCGGAATTTGCTCCGTCGCCGAGAACAGATAAACCGTACGGTCAAAGCTTGTAAAAGCGTTCGCCGAAGCACCTTGCGAAGCAAAGGTAGCAAAGATGTCGCCTGTTGGTTCTTCGAACATTTTGTGCTCAAGGAAATGTGCGATCCCATCCGGGACCCGAACCGGCTCATCATTTCCAACGGCAAATTTATTGTCTACGGAACCATATTTAGTCGCAAATGTGGCATAGGTCTTCTGAAAGCCTTCCTTCGGCAAGACGATCACTTCGAGGCCGTTATCCAGCACTTCGCGGTATAGCGTTTCCTGAACGCCTTTGTAGTCGAGTGTCTCCATTGCCGCTTACGCCTCCTTCTGGTCTCGCAAAAAGTATATCGTATCCAGTTGCGCGAGTTCCGCAACCCGAACGATATCCTCTGCTGTTACGGCTTCGATCTGGTCAAGCAACTGCTGTGCCGTTCTTTCCTTGCCGGACAGGACGGCGTTAAAGTCATAGGCGATCATTTCGTAAGCGGAATCTTGCAATTCCCGCAAATGGTTGGCGATCATTGCTTTTGTCTGATTCATTTCAAGCTCGCTCAGCTGGCCTTGGCGCATGCTTTCGAGCTGCTCTTTAATAATGGTAACCGCCTTCTCATAATTGGCGATCTCAATTCCGGACTGAATCGTGAGAAGCCCTTTGTGTCCGTCAAGCCTGGAAGCCGCATAATAAGCAAGGCTCTCCTTCTCCCGGACATTCAGAAATAGCTTCGAATGCGGATAACCGCCCAGAATGCCGTTATACATTAAGGAAGCCGCATATTGATCGTCGCCATATCCGACATTGGTACGCAGCCCCATATTCAGCTTGCCTTGATTAACATCCATCCGGTCAATGACGGTTTTGACATTGCGGACTTCATGGACGATTGTAGGAACGGAATAGCTAGCCGGTGTCCCATCATCGATTCGGAAGGCTTCCTTCGCTAGCGCCGCAACTTCCTCCATGCTTGTATCGCCTACAACATATAGATCAAAAGCAGCTTCATTCAGCCACTGTTTATATTGCTCATACAAAGATTCCGATGTAATGGATGCGATCTCATCCAGCTTGCCCAGCGGGTGCAGCCGGTAAGGCTCATTCGCGCACATTTCCTCCATGCAGCGTTCAGCCGCATAACGGATTTTATCGTTCACGATCGATTCCAAACGCTTGGTCAAGGTTTGTTTCTCGGCATCTACGTATTTGCGGCGGAATACGCCGTCTTCCGTCACCGGTTCCGTTACAACCTCGCCAAGAAACCGCAAGGAAGAACTAAGCAGAGGAACATCGGATGATACAAAATGGTCATTAATAACATCCATGCGAAATTGGACGATTTGGGAATCGCCTCTTTTATATACGTCAAATCCGAAGCCAGCGCCATATAGATCATCGAGCCTTTCCCGGAAAGCCTTCGTTTCGGGAGTCGACACTGTCCCGCGGCGCAAGACAAACGGGGTAAGTGCGGTCTTTGTTACAGCGTTTTCAGATAAAGGCAATCCTGCAAAAAGCGATATCGCAAACGTCTTGAATCGTTTGGTAGGCATCACATGTAGCCTGATCCGGCCAATTTGACCTCTTTCGAATAATGTCACTTCCGTTTGCTCCTTCCGAGTAAAATGGAATATAGTAAATGTATTCCATTTTCAAGCTTCCTATACCATTCTAACCGATACGAAATGGAAGAAGCAACCTGCCTGCCCAAGGCAGAAAGGCTGCTTCTCCTAACCGTTACATACAGAAAATATGCTTGCCGATTGTTTTCACTTGCGGTCTGGACCAGATCCATTTGGATGTGGCTGTTTCCGGGTTGAAGTAATAGGTGCAACCGCCTGTAGGATCCCAACCGTTTATGGCATCTTGTACGGCTTTGCGTGCCGACTCATTGGGAGTCAACCAGATTTGGCCATCGGCCACCGCCGTAAAGGCTAGCGGCTGGAAAATAACGCCGGATACCGTATTCGGGAAGCTTGGCGATTTCACGCGGTTCAAAATAACGGCGGCTACCGCAACCTGACCCTCGTAAGGCTCGCCTCGCGACTCGCCGTAGACGGCGTTCGCCATGATCTTCAAATCACTCTCTGAAAACCCCAAATTATTAGACTTTGAAGGTTGATCGCCACTATTGGAACCGCTGTCCGTATTGCCCGATGAACCTGAGCCTGACGAACCAGAGTTTCCGCTACCGGAATCCGCAGCTGAAGGCTTCCAGTTTTTTGTAGCTTCCCATAACTTCAGTTTGGTTTTTGCCCCAACAATACCGTCGGATTTCATGCCGAATTTCCACTGGAACCAAGTGACGGCATTTTTGGTTTTGGTACCGAAACTTCCGTCGATCTTGCCGTCATAATAGCCCAAGTATTTAAGTCTTCCCTGCAGTTCATATACATCGGAACCGGAGGATCCTACCGTTAATGTTGCATTGCTGAACGTTGGTTTTGCGTCATCCAGCGAATACCGCTGGAGTGAATACATTCCGAACAATACCGTCACGATGATGGTAGTCACGACAATTAATCGATTTTTCATCAGGAATCTGCCTTTCTCTTGCAAGTTAGTCCGCGATTAGCTGCGTTACCTAACTCTAGTATGAGAAGGGATTCCTGCTTCTATTCATCAAACCTGGGATTGCGAGGTCAGGATGAAATTCGATTCGCCTGATATTGCTCGATTGACATTAGAACTTCCCTTGGCTTGCTGCCTTCATATGGGCCTACAATCCCGCGCGCCTCCATCTGATCGACAAGTCTTGCCGCGCGTGTATATCCAACCCTCATGCGGCGCTGAAGCAGCGATACGGAAGCTTGCTTGGCTTCCAGTACAATCTGGACGGCTTGATCGTACAGCTCATCCAGTATTTCTTCCGGATCGGTTGATTCCTCCTCAACTTCAGGAACCAAATCCTCCTTGTATTCCGCCTCTCCTTGGCCTCTTGCGTACTCCACGAGCGCTTCAACCTCTTGGTCGGACAAAAAGGCGCCTTGAACGCGAATCGGCTTCGACATCCCTACCGGCAAATACAACATATCTCCCCGGCCGAGCAGCTTCTCGGCGCCAACCATATCCAGAATGGTACGGGAGTCCACCTGCGAAGATACGCCAAAGGCAATACGTGATGGAATATTGGCCTTGATTACGCCGGTAATAACATCAACTGACGGACGTTGCGTAGCAATGATGAGATGAATACCCGCGGCACGCGCCATTTGGGCAAGCCGCGCGATGGAATCCTCCACATCGTTGGAAGCAACCATCATCAAATCGGCCAACTCGTCTACAATAACTACGATGTATGGCAAGACGGCTTTAGGATTGTCGGCCATGAGGGCATTATATCCTTCGATGTTACGCGTACTGGACTTGGAGAACAGCTCGTAACGCTTCTCCATTTCAACAACGATTTTCTTCAAAGCAAGCGCAGCTCTTCTAGGATCCGTCACGACCGGAGCCAGCAAATGAGGTATCCCGTTATAAATATTTAATTCGACCATCTTTGGATCGACCATTAAAAACTTGACTTCGTCTGGAGCCGCTTTGTACAAAATACTGGTAATTATGCCGTTAATACAAACGGATTTACCCGAACCCGTTGCGCCGGCTACCAGAAGATGGGGCATTCTAGCCAGGTTGCCGATAATCGGCTGCCCGGAAATATCCCGGCCAAAAGCAATCGACAGCTTGGAAGGCGCGTTCTGGAAGGTAGCGGTCTCCATAACCTCGCGCATCGTTACGACGGACACTTCCATATTCGGAACTTCAATGCCGATTGCGGATTTGCCCGGAATAGGAGCTTCCATCCGGATATCCTTGGCTGCTAACGCCAAAGCGATATCGTCTGTTAAGCTGACAATCCGGCTAACCTTAACGCCTGTCGCAGGCTGTACTTCATAACGCGTTACGGCCGGGCCTCTAACCACGTCAAGCACTTTTGCACGTACGCCAAAGCTTTCGAGGGTCGCTTCCAGCTTGCGTTTGGAATCCATGGCATCCGTACCGTCGCCTCCTCTTGCCATCAGGCTTGGTTTGGCGAGCAAAGAAAACGGCGGAAGCAAATAAGGCTTCTTGACCGGCACGTCCGATGCCGGCTGGTGTATGCCGGTTGTTGCCGTCGCAGAATTCTCCTCCATGATGCCTTCTTGAATATCCTGTTCAACGACAACGTCTTGTCCGGCAGCTGGATCAGACGTATCCGGCAGGTCTATGTCTTCCGGGTACCGGGCAGGGTCTGCTGAAGGTGTTATGTATTCCTCAGGTTCATCTTCCTCGTATGAATCAGTACGCGGAACGATTCTAGTCACGACAACAGGCATTTCCTCTTCCTCGAGTTCATCGTGAACCGGGTATACAGGCGATGGCGCCGGGGCCGCGCTGGCACGCCCGGGCTTTTGTTCCCAAGGCGGTAGTTCGTCCTCATCCTGTTGCGGCTTGGCAAAAGAGTCTACTTCTCCGTTACGATCCCATTCATCATCCCATGCCCCGCTATTTGCCCAGTGAGGCTTCGCGCTTTGCTGCTGGCCTCCATGATATTGTTCTTCGTTCATGGACCAATCATCTTGGGCTGACTGCGCAACTTGCTGGTTCTCCTGCTCCTGATTTCGCCAGGAGAAGAACAAAGACTTCTTGCGTCTGGACGGCAAAGCCGCCGTATAATCATCATCGTCATCATCATCAATGGCATCCGATTGTACGAACACCGGTGGCTGCGTTTTCTTCGTTGATTTGGCAGAGGTTCGAAGCGCTGCGCTTCTGGACCATTTGGCCGATAGCAGCTTATACAGCCTGATCGTCTTGTCTCTTCCGATTCGAGCAAGTTCCACATAGGATTTGCCGGTAAGCAGCATAATCGAGATTGCGTACATGACCCCTGCAATCAACTTGGAGCCGAAATAGCCGAATAACGAAAACAACATCGAATATTCAATGGCGCCGATGTAGCCTCCGCTTATCGCCCGTTGGCTGATTGGCCGATCATCCGTACTGTCGAAGGCAAGCAATTCGTCTTTGACGTCTTGACTGAGTTGACTGAGAATAAATCTGCCCGTTACATCCGACGTTGGCAGAAGCTTGCGGTCAATTTCCGCAATGCTGCTAGATAACACAAGAGCTAACACAAATACAATTAGGCCTGTCCGCCGGTTGGTCCAACCGCGCGGCCAAGCCCTCTTGACCATAACGACTAATCCTACATAAATGCCAACCAATGCCAACACAAAATAAAACTTGCCGAGGAAGACCCCAAACAGCTTGGACAAGGAACGGCCCACGGTTGCTTCTCCCGATAATGCAATAACCGAAACCGTGATGAGTAAAATACCGTAAACTTCATATTTTAATTGGGTTGCTATCGATTTTTTCTTCCGTCTTTTCTTAGCCAATGATTCGTCACCTCTGGCATACATTATACCATAGGTGGACAAATGTTCCTATTGGACATAAGAACCTTTGTGCGTATTTTATTTCTCCGGAGGTTGTCCAAACATGACGAATTGGCCCGGAGAAAGTTCCGGCTTCAAGTAATCCTCCAAGGAACATTGGATTAATCGGACGATTTTCCCCATTCCCGGCGCGACTGGCTGAACCTGCATGAACACTCCGTTTACCCATACCTCTTGCGAGGGAATCGGCTCTGCATTTATACCGTCCAAGACTGCTTCAAGCGGCATTATCGTGTAGAAAGTCATTAGTTATACACCCCCGGTTGGGCTGCTGGCTTGCGCTCGGCAATGCGGCGGTTCAATTCCCTCAAGGCATCTCCAAGACCGCCCACCGCATCAATGAGACCGTGCTTCACCGCATCGGAACCAATAACGGTTGTACCGATATCTCTTGTAAGCTCACCGGTCTTAAACATAAGTTCTTTGAATGTTTCCTCCGATACATTTGAGTGCATGGTTACAAATCTTAGAATACGTTCCTGCATTTTATCCAGATACTCGAACGTTTGAGGTACGCCGATGACGAGACCGTTCAACCGGATCGGATGGATAGTCATCGTTGCCGTAGCCGCGATAAATGACATATTGCCCGCTACCGCAATCGGAACACCGATGGAATGGCCTCCTCCAAGCACTAATGTAACGGTTGGTTTCGATAACGATGAGATCATCTCCGCAATGGCAAGTCCCGCTTCAACGTCTCCGCCAACTGTATTTAGTACAATGAGAATTCCTTCGATTTTCGGATTTTGCTCCGCAGCCACTAATTGCGGGATCAAATGCTCATATTTGGTCGTCTTATTTTGAGGAGGCAGAACAATATGCCCTTCCACCTGGCCTATAATCGTCATGCAAAAAATGTTGGATTCGGATGCAGGCGTTGCTGTCTGCCCTAATTGTTGTATGGTTTCTACGATACTGTTTTGTTTTTTCTTCTCCGTTTCCGCCGGCTCCGGTTGCGGCGGTTGTCCTTCGTTTAATAAATGCATGCAAAATCCCCCTCATCGTAAATGCTCGTCATAGTATGAGGTGGAATGGCGAATTTATACCGCATTACACGCAAAAAAGAACGTTCCGGGCAGGCGTTAATCTCCTCTTCCCTGAACGTTCTTCCTATAAGTTCACACTTCCATTATGATCGGTAAAATCATTGGCCGTCTTCTTGTCTGTTCATATAAGAAACGCCCTAGGGCATCTTTGACGTTTGTTTTGAGCGAAGCCCATTCATTCACTTTATCGTGCATCAGCTTATTCAGCGTCGAAATAACGATCTTGTTCGCTTCGTCTAGGAGCGTTTCCGATTCCCGGACGTATACGAATCCGCGCGAGATGATATCCGGTCCCGAAACGATTGAACCGCCGTCTTGTTTGCTGATTGTAACAACCACCACAAGAATGCCGTCTTGGGATAACAGCTTGCGGTCACGCAACACGATATTGCCGACATCTCCAACGCCTAAGCCGTCGATAAGGATGTTCCCTGCTTGTACTTTGGAGCCTTTTCTAGCCAGACCATCTTGAAATTCAACCGTCTCGCCATTATCTATAACAAAAATATGATTGCGGTCAATCCCTACGGCTTCGCCAAGCTGGGCATGTTGCCGGAGCATCCGGTATTCGCCATGGATCGGTATGAAATATTTCGGCTTGATTAAATTCAGCATCAGCTTCAATTCTTCCTGGCTTCCGTGACCTGAGACGTGAACGCCGGATACGGAACCCGGCCCATAAATAACATGCGCTCCCAGGCGGAATAGCTCATCGACAGTTCTTCCCACGTAACGCTCGTTCCCCGGAATTGGCGTTGCCGCTATAATAACGGTATCACCAGGCAAAATATCTACTTTGCGATGAGTCGAACGCGCCATTCTTGTCAATGCGGACATCGGTTCACCTTGACTGCCCGTGCACAAGATCACTACGCGATCAGCCGCCAGCTTGTTTATTTCCTCGGGTTCAATGATCATTCCATCCGGAATTTGTAAATAACCAAGCTCGGAAGCAATCGCAACAACATTCACCATACTGCGGCCCACAACGGCTACATGGCGATCTGTAGCAATCGCCGCGTTAATTACTTGTTGAATCCGGTGTACGTTGGAAGCGAAGGTTGCGACAACAACCCGCTGTGTGGATTTATGAAAAATATCTTCCAGCTCTTCGCCGACATTCTTCTCCGAAGGCGTATAACCGGGTCGTTCAGCATTTGTACTGTCCGACAGCAAGGCAAGCACTCCCCTGCTGCCGATCTCCGCCATGCGTTGCAAATCCGCGTATTGGTCATTGACCGGCGTATAATCGAATTTAAAATCCCCGGTGTGAACGATTGTTCCTTCCGGTGTATCAAGCGCAATACCGATAGAATCCGGTATACTATGATTGGTCCTGAAAAAGCTTGCCTTAATCGTTCCAAGCTGCACCTCGGAATCCGCGTCGATCACAATCCGTTTGGTCTCCCCGAGCAGTCCTGCTTCCTTCAGCTTGCTCTCAATCAAGCCTAACGTAAGCTTGGTACCATAGACCGGTACATTCAGCTGCTTCAATACATAGGACAATCCGCCAATATGATCTTCATGGCCATGCGTAATAAGGAAAGCCCGCACCTTCTCCCGATTTTCAATCAAATAAGTGATATCCGGGATAACGATATCGATGCCCAGCATATCTTCCTCGGGGAATTTCAGACCCACGTCCACAACGACAATATCATTCGCATATTGAATGACATACATGTTTTTGCCTATTTCGCCAACGCCGCCAAGAGCAAATACGAGCAGCTTATCCTGATTTTTCTTCGACAAGTGCTTCCCTCCTTCGAATTCAACCATTCTCTGCGCAAGACAATTGTATGAATTTTCCGACCGTTTCACTTGACCTCATTATACATGATGAAAAAGATGGAAAACAAGGTGAAACAACTGCCGGCAAGTCCTCTGCCATGAACGCAAAAAAGCAGGCGGAGACAACTCTCCGCCTGCTTGATTTGGAATAGGTAAGATTAGACCAGCTTGCTAATAAAAGCAGCCTCGGCTTCGCTTGGAGCAACCAGCGGCAATCTTACTCCGCCAACCGGCAATCCGCGCAGACCAAGCGCATACTTCACGGCAACCGGGTTAGGTACCGGATGCGGGCATTCGAATAACCCTTTAAATACCGGGTAACATTCCGCATGGAGCTTTGCTGCTTGCTTCACATCCCCGTTTAAATACGATTCAATAAGCTGCTTCATCTTCGCGCCGATAATATGGCTCGCTACACTAACGATGCCGTATCCGCCGATCGCAAGCGTAGGAAGCGTCGCGCTGTCATCTCCGCTGTATACTTTGAAGCTCTCAGGAGCTGCAGCAATAATGAGGGACAGCTGGTCAGAGGAAGCACAATCTTTCGTTGCAACAACATTGTCCAGTTCCGCAAGCCGGAGGGTGGTCTCAACGGAAATGTTGATTCCGGTACGTCCTGGCACGTTGTACAGCACCACGGGTAATTTGGTAGATTCAGCGATTGCTTTGAAGTGTTGGTACAAACCTTCCTGATTTGGCTTGTTGTAGTACGGCGCTACAAGCAGCAATCCGTCTACGCCGGCGTCTTCCGCGACCTTGGACAAATGAATCGAGTGAGCCGTGTTATTGCTTCCGGTTCCCGCAATAATTTTGCACCGGCCAGCTGCGCGTTTAACGGCATAACGGAACAATTCCGCTTTCTCATCTTCAGTAAGGGTCGGGGATTCCCCCGTTGTACCAGATACAACAAGCGAGTCGCTTTGCTGTTCTTCAATCAAATAATCGATCAGTCGACCGGTCGTGTCCCAGTCGATTTGACCGTTCTCATCAAAAGGCGTGACCATTGCCGTAATTAATCTACCAAATTCCATTGTTATGACCTCCTGATTGAAACGTCTTATATATGAAGCTCAAACTTCGCGTGAAGTGCTCTAACCGCCTTCACCATATCTTCTTCTTTCACCAATACCCAGATCGTTGTATTGGAGTCCGCAGATTGCATGATCGTGATACCTTCTTCGGTTAAGGCCTCTACAATTCGAGCCATAACGCCAGGCACGCCATTCATCCCTCCGCCAATAACGGATACTTTGGCGCAGCCGCGAACGGCTTTGGGTTCATACCCGCATTCCTGAAGAACGGATACAGCCCGGTCTGCGTCATGATCAAAAACCGTGTACATCGCGCCGCTAGGCGTGACGTTAATGAAATCAACGCTGATATGATGTCTGGCCATCGTCTGGAATACTTGAAGCTGAACATCATTTCTGCCTTCGATAGCTTTAACCGAAATTTGGGTAACGCCGGAAACGTGTGCAATCCCTGTTGCTTGCCGGTCTGCAACCGGTGACAAGACCGCATCGGACACAAGAGTCCCCTCTTCGCTGGAGAAGGTTGATCGTACGCGAACCGGAATTCTTGCCTGCTGCGCAATCTCGACGGCGCGGGGATGAATGACTTTTGCCCCTTGGCGAGCCATGTTGCAAATCTCCGCATAACTTACGATTTGCAGCGGCTTCGCATTCTCGACAATCCGGGGATCCGCGGTCAATATGCCGTTCACGTCCGTATAGATATCCACCATTTCAGCACGCAATGCGGCCCCTATCGCTGTAGCCGATGTATCGCTGCCGCCCCGGCCAAGCGTTGTCATGTCTCCGCTTTCCGTGCTTCCTTGAAAACCCGTTACAATAACGACCTTGCCATCGCCCAAATGCTGCAAAACCTTCTCGGGACGAAGCTCTTTGATGCGGGCTTGGCCGTATTGATCATCTGTAATAATTCCTGCTTGGCCGCCGTTTAATACGACCGATGGTATCCCTTCAGAGCAAAGCAAACTGCACAAAGCCGCGGCCGAGATAATCTCTCCGCAACCGAGCAGCATATCCCGCTCCCTCGCAGGCAGCTTGTCACCGTTATTTCGGATCAGTTGGAGCAAGGTATCCGTTGCATAAGGATCCCCTGTACGCCCCATGGCCGATACAACGACAACTACGCTGTAGCCGTTTGCGAGCTCTCTAGCAATATGTTGAAGACATAAGCTTCTAGCATGATCGGTCGAAAGTGAAGTGCCCCCGAATTTTTGTACCAGGATGCGCATTGCAGTCTTTCCTCCGTAACCGATACAAAGATGTCTTAAAATGAGTTTGAATATGAAGCAGACATCTTTCCCGATCGTAGTTGTTTTTTTGTTGTTGCACTAGTTGCGCAATTCGGATTGCCAATTAAGGCAAAACAAGCGGCGTAATCGAACGTCAGATTCCGGCTTAATCGCCAGCGCCTAACCTCTTTCGCCGCCTGCATGTGATAGATGATACATCTATTAGAGCATTTTAGTAATTAAACCGCTCAATCAGTAACGGCTGCAGCTGTTTCCCTTCCAGGGCTGCTTCGCAAGCTTCCAGCGCAAGATCCATTCTCGCGACAAGCGAATTAGGCTTTTGAACCGGATTATCTTGGCCAAACGGCACAAAATAAATATTTTTAGCTACTAACAGCTTTGCAATATTAGCAGCATTAAGCCCGAGACCATCATTCGTTGAAATGGCAAGTACGAGAGGTCTTAAGTTACGCATTTGAGCCTTCGCAGCCATCAGTACCGCGCTATCCGTAATGGCATTTGCTAGTCTGCTGGTTGTGCTACCTGTACAAGGCGCAATCAACAGGACGTCAAACAGCTTAGACGGACCAAGAGGTTCAGCCTGCACAATGGTCGAAATAATCTCGTTGCCGGTGATCGCCTTCAGCTGCGTCTGCCATTCTTCAGACGTTCCGAATCGCGTGTCTGTTGTCATAATGGTCTGCGATACAATCGGCACCACATTTGCGCCAGCATCCACAAACCGCTTAATTTGCGGCATAATCTCCGCTAAAGTACAGTGCGAGCCAGACAGCGCGTACCCGACTGTTTTTCCAGTCCAATCCATTACCCATTCCCCCGCTTTATCGAATCGTCCGTGATCAACTGAGTTAAGCAATCCGCTATGATTCGTCCAGCTGTTTTGGGTGCGACGATACCGGGGAGTCCGGGCGCGAGTATCGCTTTCATGCCTCTCTTCTCGGCGAAGCGGAAATCAGTTCCGCCCGGCTTCGTAGCAAGGTCAATAATAACGCATCGCGAGGGCAAATTTGCTATAATTTGCGCTGTGACTATCATAGTCGGAATTGTATTAAAAAGCAAGTCAATATTACCCGTATTTTGGAGTAGTTGACTTGTGTAAAACGGCACAAACCCCATCTCGGCAGCTCTTGCAAAATGCTCGCTCCGCCTTACTCCCACAAGCACTTTGGCGCCAAGATTCTGCAAAGTTCTAGCCATGGTGAATCCTGTTCTGCCAAATCCCAATACCATACTGGTTGATCCATGTATCGTAATGTCCGTATTCTGAATGGCCATCATAATGGCCCCTTCTGCCGTCGGAATGGAGTTATAGATAGCGACATCATCCCTATCAAAAAGCTCAACAAGACCGATTTGATGCTTCTCGCAAAGCTCCCGCAAATAGGGCTTTGCCATTCCGGCATATACCTTGCAATGCTTTGGCAGCCGAGCGATATGCTGATCCTCCAGCCGCATCCCCCGGTCACTGAATACAGCATGAATATTGCCGTTGTCGTCCGTGCCTACTGCAGGCAGCAGCAGTGCATCAACATCATCAAAAAAGCTCTCGTCAAATTCGGCATGCACTGCGCCGTCTAAGGAAGAATGCAATCCGTCAAAGCCGGATACGGTAACCGTTGCATCCAGCTCACTTAACTTGCGGATGACTTCCAGCTGTCTCGCATCGCCTCCCAGCAGCAGTATTTGAACGCCTGTTAGCATGTAGGCTTCACTCCTTTCTGCGCACTAGTTATAGACCATCTTATGCCCTGCGCCCAGAATGGTGAAAACCAATATTTCGAAACGCAAGGTGAATCGGTTTCGCTATCCTTTATTTGGTGAAGCTTATAATCCTTAGAACGCAAAAAAGCACCAAACCAAGGTTAAAAACCTGGTTTGGTGCTTTTGAAGGCCATATTGGGTTACACGCCGGTATGCCCAAAGCCCCCGGCGCCGCGGACCGTGTCCGGCAATTCATCCGCTTCGGAGATCGTGATCTCCGGCAGCTGCTGGATAACCATCTGGGCGATTCGCTCGCCGCGGTTGATCGTAAACGGCTCTTGGCCGTGATTAATAAGAAGTACCTTTACTTCTCCGCGATAATCCGCATCGATTGTACCCGGGGAGTTTAAGCAAGTAATGCCATGCTTAAACGCCAGACCGCTTCTGGGACGCACCTGTGCTTCAACCTGTGCCGGCATTGCCATCGCAAGTCCTGTAGGAATCAGCTTGCGTTCTCCTGGCGCCAGCACGACAGGCTCGGTCACAGCAGCTTGCAGATCGAAGCCTGCTGCCCACTCCGACATTTTGCTTGGTAAAGCGATATCTTCATTGCCTGCCAGTCTCTTAAACAGAATTTGAAACAAAACGATCCCTCCCGATCTGTGCTGCAGCTTTATCGTTTGTTCCAACCATGGCAACGGCAAACGGCACGGACAACATCCGCTTCGTTACTTCGCGTACATCATTCATCGTGACATTGTCGATTCTTTGCAGCATTTCGTCTAATGTATAGTGTCTTCCAATCATCAGTTCGTTTTTGCCGAGTCGATTCATACGGCTGCTTGTGCTTTCCAGGCTAAGAATCAAGCTGCCTTTCAGCTGCTCTTTGCCGCGGTGTAATTCTTCGTCGCTTAAGCCTTGGACCGACAATTCTTCCATTTGCTCCAGCGTCAGATCAAGAACCTCTTTGGTCTGCTTGGGCGCAGTGCCCGCGTACACGGTGAACAGACCGCTGTCGGCGTAAGAGGTATGGTAGGAATACACCGAATAGGCCAATCCCCGCTTCTCGCGAATTTCTTGGAACAAGCGGGAGCTCATGCCTCCGCCTAACGCATTGTTCAACAAGATCATTGCGTACAGCTGCGGATCGGAAATCGAACAACCGGGGAACGACAAGCAAAGATGGTTTTGTTCGGTCTTTTTCTTGAAGAAAACATAATCGCCGTGGAACGTTGGAGCCGTTACGAGGCTGCTTGTTCCTTTATTCTGGAACCGTCCGAAATATTTCTCTAATAGAGCCAGCAGCTTGCTTTCTTCTACATTGCCGGCAACGCTGATTACGGTGTTGTCGATCGTATATGTATCTTTCATATAACCGCGTAGCGAATCCGAATTCATGGCTGTCAGCCGCTCTTCCAGTCCGAGAATTGAATAGGCAAGCGGATGGTCGCCATAAGCGGCGCGGGAAGATTCATCATGGACCTTATCATCCGGCGTATCTTCGTACATCGAAATTTCTTCCAGAATGACATTTTTTTCTTTAGCCAATTCTTCCGCATCAAGCTTTGATTCGAAGAACATATCGGAGAGCGCATCTACGGCAAGAGGCAGATGCTCATCCAGTACCTTAGCGAAGTAACACGTATACTCTTTGGATGTAAAAGCATTCACATTACCGCCAATTCCATCGAACAAATCGGCAATGTCTTTTGC
The DNA here is from genome assembly GCF_030161375.1 of Paenibacillus glycanilyticus. Classification (GTDB taxonomy): domain Bacteria; phylum Bacillota; class Bacilli; order Paenibacillales; family Paenibacillaceae; genus Pristimantibacillus; species Pristimantibacillus glycanilyticus_B. The sequence continues at coordinate 71,164 of NZ_BSSQ01000012.1, read as the reverse complement.
TGTACGGCCGTTTGTGCCTTTGAATAACATATGTTCGACGAAATGGGATACCCCGTTGTTCTCAGGTGTTTCATTCCTGGAACCAGTCTTAACCCAAATGCCGAAGGATACCGACCGGAATGTCGGCAAATATTCCACAACGACGCGGAGGCCGTTGCTGAGCGTGTATTTGTTCACATTGTATCCTCCTAAAATGAATTGGCACCTAAAAGGTGAATTTGCTACCGTTTGTGACGATTCATGCTTCGTAAGCATGAGCTTAATGAATTGGCACCTAACGGCTTCGTAAGCATGAGCTGAACATGAATGCTTTCACTATAACAAATTTAGGGAGTCTGCTCAACCGCCGCAGGCAAACGATCTGATGATAATGTCTCGCTAACCGTACCAAGCGCATAACCCTGGCGTTTAGCTTCCCTGATCATCCCTAGCAGCGCATCGCGCGAAGATGCCGTTGGATGCATAAGTATCATGGCGCCTGGCTCCAGTTTGGAGGAAATTTTCCGGATAATCCAATCCGGTGACGGTTTGCGCCAATCCACCGTATCTATCGTCCAAAGCACCGTCATCAAACCCTGCTCGTTAGCAACCTGTACGGTTGTTTGGTTATAGGATCCGGAAGGCGGAGCAAACCATTTATTCTGAACCGATAACGTTCCTTTCAACAAATCTTCCGTACGCGAAATTTGCGTATATTGAGATTGTCTGTTTAGAGTACTCATATCGGGGTGCGAATACGCATGGTTTGAAATTTCATGGCCGCGATCCTGAATTTGTTTGGCAACATCGGGATATTTCTTCAGCCAAGAACCGTCGAGAAAAAAGGTAGCTTTTACGTTTTCCTTGTCGAAAGTATCTAGAATAGACGGAAGAAATTCATTCCCCCATGCTACATTCACCATGATCGCAATCATCTTTTTATTGGGATTGCCTTTATAGATAGGCCAAGGCCCAAGATCTTTTAAAGAAACTTTAGGAGGAATTTCTTTGTAAACGAACTGAATCGGCGAAGTTGTCCCGCTTGCCAGCGTCTGCTGATACGTTTTCTCGATATCCACTTCTAGTCCGTTATAACCGGGAATGGCTTTCCACACCCGATCGATTCTAGCATCGATTGGAGCTACAAAACGCTCGGCTGCTTCCGTCTCAATAGTTGTCTTTAGCTTTGTTTTCTCTGCATCCGATATTGAGACTTCCCCGCCGGTCACAACAGCTTCCTGGCCCTTTACCGCTTCGATATAATCCATGACGCCACCGACGTTTAGCCGGAATAAAGCAAATAGTACGAGAAAGGAAGCCAATAATCCCATTAATTTATTTCGCATCCGCATCATTCCAGCTCCTACTAATCGGTATCAGGCACAGCTTATCCATAAGCCTGCGCTTGTCTAATAGGTATGAGTAATTGGACAGGATTATACCGGATGCGGCCAAAACTGTCTCTTTTTGAGAACAAACAAAAAGAAGACAGTCACGGATCTGTCTCTTGTTGAGGAACAAACAAAAAGAGACAGATCAAATCTGGCTCTTTGCTTACTTCCATATAGAAGCGCAGTATATTACTGCGCTGGTACTTCTGGAGTGAGAACAGCTTTACGGGACAAGTTGATGCGGCCCTGCTGATCGATTTCCGTTACTTTTACCGTAATTTGATCGCCAATCGCCACAACGTCCTCTACTTTCGCTACACGCTCAGTAGACAGTTGGGAGATGTGTACGAGACCGTCTTTGTTCGGGAGGATCTCAACAAACGCGCCGAATTTCTCGATACGTTTTACAGTGCCTAGGTAAACCTCTCCTATAACGACTTCTTTTACGATACCCTCGATAATCGCTTTCGCTTTTTGGTTCATCTCTTCGTTCGAGGAAGCGATGAAGACCATGCCATCCTGCTCGATATCGATTTTTACGCCGGTTTCTTCAATAATTTTATTGATGATTTTACCGCCGGAACCGATAACGTCACGGATCTTATCAGGGTTGATGCGAAGAGTCAGGATCTTAGGCGCATATTGCGACAGGCTCGAACGCGATTCGGACATCACTGCCGTCATTTTTCCGAGAATGTGCATACGGCCGATACGTGCCTGCTCTAGCGATTGCGCCAAAATCGCACGGTCAATGCCGTCGATCTTGATATCCATTTGGATCGCGGTTACGCCTTTTGCTGTGCCTGCTACCTTGAAGTCCATATCGCCGAGGTGATCTTCCATACCTTGGATATCGGACAAAATCGAGAAATGGTCGCCGTCTTTGATGAGGCCCATTGCAATACCAGCTACAGGTGCTTTAATCGGTACGCCTGCATCCATCATGGCAAGTGTGCTTGCACAAATACTTGCTTGGGAAGTCGAACCATTCGATTCAAGGACTTCAGATACAAGACGGATTGTGTACGGGAATTCCGTTTCGGAAGGAATAACCTTCGACAATGCGCGTTCGCCGAGCGCACCGTGGCCAATCTCGCGGCGGCCTGGAGGACGAAGCGGACGAGCTTCACCAACGCTAAACGGCGGGAAGTTGTAATGATGCATGAAGCGTTTAGTTTCTTCCGGGCTAATACCGTCCAGAATTTGAACATCGCCTAGCGCACCAAGCGTACAAATGCTAAGCGCTTGAGTTTGTCCACGCGTGAACAAGCCGGAACCGTGCGTACGCGGCAACAAAGCCACATCGCATTCGATTGGACGAATCTCATCGAGCGCGCGGCCGTCAGGACGTACTTTATCATGCGTAATCAAACGGCGTACTTCTTCTTTGACGATGTCATACAGCACTTCTTTCACATCGCCCAGAAGTTCTGGCGTGTCCGCATATACTTCTTCAAAATGAGCAATGGTTTCGCTGTTAACCGCATCGATTGCATCTTGACGCGCATGCTTCTCGGGAATGCGGATTGCTTCAACCAGCTTCTCCGAAGCAAAGGCGCGAACAGCATCGTTTACTTCAGCGTTAACGGCATGAAGCTTCACTTCCATCTTCGGTTTGCCTGATACTGCTTGAAGTTCCTCAATCGTTGCAACGATTTTTCTGATCTCATCATGGCCGAACATGATTGCTTCGAGCATCACGTCTTCCGCCACTTCATTACCTTCTGCTTCAACCATCATGATTGCGTCTTTTGTACCTGCAACCGTAACGAAAATTTCAGTCTCCGCTTCTTGCTCAACAGTTGGGTTAATGATGAATTGACCATTGATCCGACCTACGTTTACGCCGCCTACCGGACCGTTAAACGGAACATCGGAAATGCTCAGCGCTGCGGAAGTACCGATCATTGCCGCAATTTCCGGCGTGCAGTTCTGGTCTACGCTCATCACGATATTCGCAACTTGAACGTCGTTACGGAAGCCTTCCGGGAATAACGGACGAATCGGACGGTCTGTCAAACGGCTCGACAAGATCGCTTTTTCGCTTGGACGTCCTTCGCGTTTAATGAAGCCGCCAGGGATTTTACCTACGGCGTATAAACGTTCTTCATAGTTTACTGTCAGCGGGAAGAAGTCCAAATCTTTAGGCTCTGCCGAAGCTGTAACCGTACAGAGGACAACTGTGTCCCCGTAACGAACGGTTACCGCAGCGTTAGCTTGCTTGGCCAATCGGCCTGTTTCCAATACAAGCGGTCTTCCGCCTAATATCATCTCTACTCGTTGCAAACGTATCCCTCCTCAAATGCTTATCGATTTCGTTTATGTATTCAACTTACATTCGTGCATAACACGGATATATCCTGCTGAATCTTGTGATATTACAAAAAGCAACCCGATTCTGCCGGCTCCGGTAGCCCGGACGGCAAGACAACCAGGTTGCTTTTCATGAAACTTGTTTTAGCGGCGAAGGCCGAGTTTTTCGATCAATGCGCTATAACGTCTAACATCTTTGTTTTTCAGGTATGCCAACAGCTTACGGCGTTGACCTACCATCTTCAGCAGACCACGGCGGGAATGATGATCTTTCTTGTGCTCCCGCAAGTGTTGCGTCAGATTCACGATGTTTTCCGTCAGGATAGCCACTTGAACTTCCGGGGAACCCGTGTCGCTCGCGTGTGTTTTGTGAGTCTCGATCAGTTGTGTTTTACGATCTTGTGTAATTGCCATCCTCGTTCACCTCCTATTTCAGTTAATCGCCGATAGCCTCGATAACGCCGGTGAGAGCAATCATCCAAGCTATGGTTCGATTGTTATGCAAGAAAAGACAAGCCTTTCTCGCCAACAACGTAAGTTAGTATAGCACAATAGAGCAGGCAAGTAAATGCCAACCGTTACGCAAGGCCAAAGAATTGCTTGGCTTGCTTCGCATCAGCGCCGATTTGCTCAATCAGCTCATGGACCGAACCAAACTTTTTCTCCGGACGGATAAAGGAATGGAACTCCAAAGAAATCGGTTCGCCGTAGATGTCCTGGTGGAAATCAAACAGATGCGCTTCCAATACGGGACGTATCTCTTCCTTATTGAACGTCGGCTTCATTCCGTGGTTAAGGACGCCGGAGTAGGTTTTCCCCGCTACCTTTGCCTTAATGGCAAAGACACCTAGACAAGGCGTAATGAACGGCTTGGATAAGCCGACATTCGCCGTTGGGAATCCGATTGTGCGGCCGCGCGCATCACCATGAACAACAATACCGTCTAATTCATATGGTCTGCCAAGAAGAGTTGTCGCTAAAGCGATATCCCCCTTCTCCAGAGCAGAGCGAATATACGTACTGCTCACTTTTTCGCCATTCTCGTACAACGGGTCCACAATATCGACCTTGATATCGGGACTTCCCATCGTTCTCATCATTTCAGGATTGCCTTGGCCTTTTGAACCAAACGTAAAATCAAACCCTACCACAACATGTTCGGCATGGAGCGGACGCAACACCTCGTCAACGAATTGCTGAGGGCTGATCGCCGCAAACGTCAAGTCGAATTTGACAACAATCATGATGTCTACTCCAAGCTCCGCAAATAGAGCCTGTTTCTCGCCTGGCGGGGTCAAGCAGCTGAAATACTGATCCCCTTGCCCAAGGACTTCTTTGGGATGAGGCAGAAATGTCATGACCGCGGACAAAGCGCCCGATTGCTTTGCAATTTGTACGGCTTGCCGGATGACATTCTGATGCCCGCGGTGAACACCGTCGAAGTGTCCAATCGCTACGGCAATTTTCTTATCCTTCAGTACTGCCGGACATTCTTGTAATGGATAGGTAAGGGATATAATTTCCATGCTGATACACCTGCAATTCCTTTATATAATCCCGGTTAGGAGAATACTTTCACCGGCTTAAGCGCCAACGCTTCATCATCGGCCTCGAAAATCCCGATAAAAGCATCATTCTCGCCATATAAGCGAACGAGACAACTGGAATCCAAGGTTGCAGCAATCCGTTTATACGGTATTTTCTGCCCTCGAAGCGCCATCTCCGCCACAGCGCTGTCTGCCTGTATCCGCTGAAGATGGTCAATGGCCAAATCTGCCGGAAGCATCTTCTCCTCAAGACGTCCCGCGGATTGCAATTGTTCCAATTCTTCAAGCGTAACACATTGCTCTCTTGTAATTCCTCCGGACATGGTACGGGTTAACTGCGCCATTGCAGCAGGCACGCCAAGTGCTTTGCCGATATCTACGCACAATGTGCGAATATACGTACCTTTGGAGCATATTACGGAAAAGGTAAACCGCGGCTTATCCGCCGTTAGATCTTCATGCAGAAGGTCAATTTGATGAATCGTCACTTTGCGTGATTTCCGTTCGACCGTTTTACCTTCTCGCGCAAGCTCATACAGTCGCTTTCCGTCTACCTTTACGGCAGAGAACATAGGCGGAACCTGATCAATCTCGCCAACAAAGCTTTGCAGAACTTGCAGCACTTGTTCTTTTGTTACCTGTATGCCGGTTTGCTCCTCTAGAACTTCTCCGGTTAAATCTTCCGTATCTGTAGCTATGCCTAGCTGAATGACTGCTTCATACGCTTTGGGGCGTTCCTGCAAGTACTCTACGACTCTAGTCGACCTGCCAAGGCATAAAGGCAATACGCCGGTAACCATTGGATCTAAAGTTCCTGCATGCCCGATCCGTTTCATACGTACAATGCGCCGTACTTTGGCCACCACATCATGCGACGTCCATCCAGCAGGCTTCCATACGGCAATAATTCCGTCCATCTATCCCTTCAACGCCTTTCTGACTGCTTCAACAAGTACGTGAGCGGATTCGGCCAAATCCCCTTGCATCTTGCATCCGGCAGCACGAACATGTCCGCCTCCGCCAAATGCTTGGGCAATCGCGGCTACGTCCACCTTACCCGCCGACCGGAGACTTGCTTTGACGCCGTCTTCCGTTTCTTTGAGCAAAATGCCAACTTCCACCCCATCTATATTCAGAGCGTAATTAACAATGCCTTCCAAATCATCGGAAACAGCGCCTGTCTCCTTCATATCGTCCTTAGCCACATACAGCCAGCCGATCTGATGATCTTCCGTAAAAGTTAATCTCGCCAGACTGCGCTGGAGCATCTTAAGCTTCGCCATTGTCATCTTCTCTAGAAGATGGTCGGCAAGCTTATGACCTGGTGCGCCAAGCGACAACATGCGGGAAGCAACATCCATTACCTTAGAGCTCGTATTGGAATAGCGAAAACCTCCGGTATCCGTCAACAGCCCCGTATAGATGGCGGTGGCACAATCAACATCAATGGATTGGCCGGCCCGTTCAACCAGATCAAACAGTATTTCAACCGTTGCAGCCGCGTCAGGGCGAATGATATTTACCGTACCAAACCCGTCATTGGTTGGGTGGTGGTCAATATTCAACAACTTCACATCCTGCGCAAACAAGGCTGAAACCTCGCCAATACGCCGAAAATCGGCGCAGTCGACCGCAATTACATGCGTGTACGTTTGCACCGGTTTATCCTTGCGATAATTGACGATTTGATCAAAGCCCCTTAAGTAGCTGAGCCGTGAAGGGGATTCCCCTTCATTGATCAGCGTTTTTGATTTGCCAAGTTGGTCAAGCATCCAGCCGACTACCGAGGTGGAGCTAATCGCATCCCCATCGGGCTGCACGTGGGAGACGACTAGAAAGTCGTCTCCTTCCCGCATAAACGCAAGTGCAGCTTCAAGCTGTTGCCCGTAATCCGCGCCGGCCGTCATCGGCCTTCGTTCCCGCGGTTAATTTCATCAAGCAGCCCTTCAATGCGGCTGCCGTACTCGATGCTGCTGTCGAACTTGAACAGCAGCTCCGGAGTATGGCGCAGACGCATCCGCTTGCCGAGCTCGGAACGGAGATAACCGTTCGCGCGGCCAAGCGCTTTAAGGGTTTCTTCTTTTTGTTCTTCACTGCCGAGCACGCTGAGATATACACGCGCCTGTGACAGATCGCTAGTAGTCTCTACGCCCGTTACCGTAATAAACCCGATACGAGGATCTTTCAGCTCGGTTTGAATAATCTGGCTCAGCTCTTTTTTAATTTGTTCGCCGACCCGTCCTACACGAATTTTAGCCATGCTTAAATCACCTCTCTAGCGCTCCACAGATTCCATGACGAAGGCTTCAATAATATCTCCTTCTTTGAAGTCGCTAAACCGCTCGATTGTAATACCGCACTCGTAACCTTGAGCAACTTCCTTCACATCGTCTTTGAAACGTTTCACTGTATCCATTTTACCTTCGAATACAACGATACCGCCGCGGATAACGCGAACTTCGGAGTTACGGGTAATCTTGCCGCTAATAACCATACAACCGGCGATAGCTCCAACTTTGCTCAGTTTGAAGATGTTGCGAACTTCAGCCTGGCCTTGAACAACTTCCTTGAAGATTGGATCCAGCATGCCCTTCATCGCTTGCTCGATCTCTTCAATTACGTTATAGATAACGCGGTGCAGACGAACATCAACTTTCTCCTGCTGTGCGGCAAGATCCGCTTGAGGCTCAGGGCGAACGTTAAAGCCGATCACGATGGCATTCGAAGCCGAAGCCAAGTTAATATCGGATTCCGTAATTGCGCCTACGCCGCTGTGAATGATTTTGATGCGTACGCCTTCGATTTCGATTTTCGCAAGGGAGCCTTTGAGGGCTTCTGCGGAACCTTGAACGTCGGCTTTGATGATAATGTTGAGATCTTTGATATCGCCTTCTTGGATATGCTTGAACAGATCGTCAAGCGTAACGCGGGAATTCGCACCCAGCTCGGATTGACGCTGTTTGATCGAGCGGCGATCGGAAATCGCTCTAGCTTTGCGCTCGTCTTCAAACACCATAAACGGATCGCCTGCAAGAGGTACTTCTGTAAGACCCGTAATCTCGACCGGAGTCGAAGGACCTGCTTCTTTTAAACGGCGGCCTTTATCGTTCACCATTGCGCGGACACGACCGAAGGTGTTACCGGCAACAAAGGCGTCACCAATCTTCAACGTACCATGCTGTACGAGTACGCGAGCTACAGGACCTTTACCTTTGTCCAGCTCGGCTTCGATAACCGTACCGCGTGCGCGTTTGTCCGGATTTGCTTTGTAATCATTTACTTCTGCAACGAGAAGGATCATTTCAAGCAGTTCTTCCAGACCAAGGCGTTGTTTAGCGGATACGTTAACGAAGATTGTATCGCCGCCCCACTCTTCCGGTACCAGTTCGTATTCCGTCAGAGCTTGTTTGATTTTATCAGGATCCGCGTCAGGCTTATCAATCTTGTTGACTGCTACGATAATCGGTACGCCTGCTGCTTTCGCATGGTTAACCGCTTCTACCGTCTGTGGCATTACGCCGTCATCGGCTGCAACAACGATGATTGTAATATCCGTTACTTGAGCACCGCGAGCACGCATGAGCGTAAACGCTTCGTGACCCGGTGTATCGAGGAACGTAATTTTCTTCTGGTTGATTTCAACTTGGTAAGCACCGATATGCTGCGTAATACCGCCAGCTTCGCCGCCTGTTACGTTCGTGGAACGGATTGCGTCAAGAAGCGTTGTTTTACCATGGTCAACGTGACCCATAATGGTAACAACCGGAGGACGAGTCGTCAGATCTGCTTCGTCATCCACTTCTTCAACAGTCTCGAACGTATCTTCTTCAACCGGAATTTTCACTTCAACTTCTACGCCAAATTCGGATGCAATAAGAAGAATTGTATCCATATCAAGCTCTTGGTTGATTGTTGCCATTACGCCAAGAGAAATAAGTTTCTTAATAACTTCCGAAGCATCCTTGTGGAGAAGTTTCGCCAAATCGCCTACCGTCATTGTACCGCGTACAATGATTTTCTTAGGCGTGTTGTCGATTTTCTCGCGTGGAGGTTGGTTAGACTGGTGACGGTTGTTTCTGCCGCCTTTGCCGCCGCGTCCGTTTGGATTCGTTCTGAAGTTTGGCTTGCCGTCGTCAAAACGTTTTTGATGACCAGTATTGTTCGTTTTGTTCTTGTTAACGGCATTATTGCCTTTACGGTTTGTCGATTCACCGGCCGCAGTACCGCGCGATGTTGGAGCCGGACGGGACGAAGCGCCGCCGCCTTGGCCGCCTTGACCTTGCGGACGGTTAAATCCGCCGCCTTGACCGCCTTGACCTTGCGGACGGTTGAATCCGCCGCCTTGGCCGCCTTGACCTTGCGGACGGTTGAACCCGCCGCCTTGACCGCCTTGTGGACGGCTGCCGCCTTGACCACCTTGACCTTGCGGACGGTTGTAGCCTCCGCCTTGACCGCCTTGCGGACGGTTGCCGCCTTGACCGCCTTGACCTTGCGGACGGTTGTAGCCTCCGCCTTGACCGCCTTGTGGACGGTTGCCGCCTTGACCGCCTTGACCTTGCGGACGGTTGTAGCCTCCGCCTTGACCGCCTTGCGGACGGTTGTAGCCGCCACCTTGACCGCCTTGACGGTTTCCTTGGTAACCGCCTTGATTGTTGCCGCTATTTTGCGGTCTTGTGTTGTTCGAGCTGCCTTCGCTTGCACTAGCGCTAGGCTGGCTCTGATTATTGTTTTCTTGCTGGCTTTGTGGTTGTGCTGGACGTTGTTCCTGTTGCGATTGGTTAGTTTCGGATGTCGTTTTAATAGAATTCATAGGCCCCTGTCTGTCCTGAGATAAATTTTTGTTTGCTTGTGATGCTTGCGGTTTGCTTGCCGTCTGAGATTGAGGCGAAGACGCTGCCGAAACGGTCGCGCCACCTGACTCCTGAGCGCGTTTTGCTGCCGCATTAGCTTTTATATCGCGGAAGAATCCTTCCACTTTGTTAACCATTGCCGGTTCCATAACACTCATATGATTATTGACGGGCATGTCAAGCCGCTTAAGAATCGTTATAATTTCTTTACTGCTCATGTTTAGCGATTTCGCGTATTCGTATACACGAGTTTTATCTTTATTGTCCTTGCTGTTGTCCTGTTGTTTGCTCAATATTATCCACCTCCGAATTTTGACTCAGATGACCTGCAATCATTTTTCCGAACTTTGCGTCAGTTACCGCCAGTACGACTCGTTCCGGCTTTCCAATGGCCTTTCCAAGCTGATCGCGGTCAAATGCTTCGGCGAGCTGTACCCCGTAGGTGTTGCATTTGTCGCGAAACTTCTTTTTTGTGTTGGGAGATGCATCGCCCGCAAGGATCACGAACTGCGCTTCTCCCTTACGAACCGCCTTGAGCACAATTTCATCGCCAGTAATCAATTTCCCGGCTCTCATGGCCATACCGAGCGAGGATAAAAATTTATTCGTCTTCATCGCTTTCCCGCTCCTTGCCTGCCAGAAACTCGTCCTCTACCGCAATGAAATCCTGTTCAAGCTGGTCGTAAATCGAGGCGCCGACTGCTTGCTTTAATGCCCGATCGAGCGCCTTGGACTTCTTCGCCAGCTTAAAGCAGCTGACCTGTCCGCATAAGTAGGCGCCGCGACCGGCTTTTTTCCCCGTCAGGTCTATAAGCACTTCTTCGTTTGGTGTCCGGACAACCCGGATGAGTTCTCTCTTTGGCTTCATTTCTTGGCATGCCACGCACTTGCGAAGCGGCACTTTTCTCGGTCTCACCGCACACCCCTCCTTTGCCCGTTAATGGACCCAAGATGTAAGCCGTCTATTAATCGATCGAAACGGAATCCTGGTGCATGGTGCCAGCCGAGGTTTTAGCGCGGCCGTACTCCTGCTCCGCTTGCGTCTCGCTCTTAATATCGATCTTCCAGCCAGTCAGCTTTGCCGCAAGGCGAGCGTTCTGACCTTTGATGCCAATGGCAAGAGACAATTGGTAATCCGGTACAATGACGCGGGCCATCTTCTCTTGTTCGAATACGATAACCTCAAGCACCTTCGACGGGCTGAGCGCATTCGCCACATATTCTTCCACGCTCTCCGACCAGCGGACGATATCAATCTTCTCGCCTGTGAGTTCGTTTACGATAGTTTGTACACGCATGCCCTTAGGACCTACGCAGGATCCAACCGGATCAACCTCTTCATTACGCGAATAAACGGCGATCTTCGAACGGAACCCGGCTTCGCGGGCAACGGAACGAATCTCAACAACGCCGTCGTAAATCTCCGGTACTTCTAGCTCGAAGAGACGTTTCAGAAGGCCTGGATGAGTACGGGACAAAATAATTTGCGGCCCCTTCGTCGTGTTCTCTACCTTCGTAATATACGACTTCACGCGGTCGCCGTGTTTGAATTTGTCCGTTGGCATAAGCTCCGTAAGCGGAAGTACCGCCTCTACTTTACCCAGATCTACAAACAGGTTGCGCGTGTCTTGGCGTTGCACGATACCGTTCACGATGTCTTCTTCTTTATCAATAAAAGCGTTGTAGATCAAACCGCGCTCCGCTTCACGGATACGCTGCGTAACGACCTGCTTCGCGGTTTGCGCTGCAATCCGGCCGAAGTCGCGAGGCGTAACTTCGATGTCCGCGATATCATCCAACTGGTAGTGAGGGTTAATCTCGCGTGCCGCGTCAACTGTAATTTCAAGACGCGGGTCGAGCACTTCGTCTACAACGTTCTTACGAGCGTATACTTTAATAACGCCGCTATGGCGGTTAATGTCCACGCGAACATTTTGCGCTGTGTTGAAGTTGCGTTTGTAGCTAGATATCAAAGCCGCTTCAATCGCTTCTAACAGCACTTCCTTTGCAATCCCTTTATCCCTCTCGATTTCCGACAATGCTTCAATAAAATCCATGCTCATTGGAATGGAGTTCCCCCTTTCAAAAATAAACCGCTATTTAGAACACAATCGCAAGACGCGCGCTCGCGACCTTGGCATAAGGAATGATATGTTCTTTTTTGCCGATTTTCACAGTAGCCTGCTCGCCGTCAAACGCCGTAAGCTGCCCTTCAAATTCCTTAGAACCGTCAATTGGCTCGTAAGTCGTTATGTAAACATGCTTACCAACTGCCTTGCGAACATCTTCCGGCTTCTTAAGTGGACGTTCCGCCCCCGGAGATGATACTTCCAAGAAGTATGCATCGGAGACCGGATCGTTCTTATCCAATTCCTCGCTCAAAAATTCGCTGATTTTGCCGCATTCGTCTATATCGATGCCGCCTTCCTTGTCCACGAACACACGAAGGAAGTAATTACTGCCTTCCTTGACGTACTCAATATCAACAAGTTCAAATCCATTGCTGTTGAGGAACGGCGTAAGCATAGCCTCAACGACGGTTTTGATTTTGGATGTGCTCAATCGGTGTAACCTCCTGTTTCTTCATACGCCTGAAATCAGCCACTTTCGTATATGAAAAAAGCCGTTTACAAAACGTAAAGAGTGGGTTTCCCCACTCTCTGCTTCAAGTCTCTATCCACATCATTGCCACAAAAATTATATCATAACCGCATAGGGGTGACAAGAAATGTTTTCTAGCCTGTCAAGTTTAAAACAATGACAGTTGGTTGGATTCCGGCAGTCCGCGGAAGCAGCCCATCCCCGTTAATACCTCGATAATGGTCTTACTTGCCTTCGATCTTTGCTGGAAATCCTCGATGGACAAGAACTCGCCCGAATCCTTGGCGGCCGCGATGTTGCGCGCCGCATTGTCGCCGATCCCGCCAATTGCCGAGAACGGAGGAATGAGCGATTCTCCGTCAACGATGAATTTGGTTGCTTCCGACCGGTACAAGTCAATCGGCTTAAACGAGAAGCCTCTCGCAGTCATTTCGAGTGCCATCTCAAGCAAGGCAATGCTGTTCTTCTCTTTGGTCGTTGCGTTAAAACCTTTGTCTTCAATCTCGATAATTCTCTTCTGAATGGCGTCATACCCTTGGCAGAGCAATTCGAGATCAAAGTCCTCCGCGCGTACCGAGAAATACGTCGCATAATAATAAATCGGATAATACAATTTGAAGTAAGCGGTCCGGACCGCGGAAATAACATAAGCGGCGGCATGCGCTTTCGGGAACATGTACTCGATCCGCAGACAAGAGTCAATGTACCAAGCCGGCACCTTGCATCGCTTCATCTCTTCGATCCATTCCGGCGTCAGGCCTTTACCTTTACGCACGCTTTCCGTAATCTTGAACGCAAGTCCGGCATCCATACCTGCTTTGTAGATCAAATAAAGCATGATGTCGTCACGGCAACCGATAACCGTCTTGATGTTGCAAGTACCTTTCTTGATCAGTTCCTGCGCGTTGCCAAGCCAAACGCCCGTACCGTGGGACAACCCCGAGATCTGCAGCAAGTCGGCAAATGACGAAGGTTGCGTCTCTTGAAGCATTTGCCGCACGAACTTCGTTCCCATCTCCGGTACGCCGTATGTTGCCACCGGGGTGCGAATCTTCTCCGGCGATACTTCAAGAGCTTTGGTTGAGTTAAACATGCTCATTACTTTCGGATCATTCATCGGGATAGTCGTTGGATCAACGCCAGTCAAATCCTGAAGCATCCTCATCATCGTCGGGTCGTCATGACCCAAAATATCGAGTTTGAGCAGATTCGCTTCAAAGGCATGATAATCGAAATGCGTCGTTTTCCACTCGGCATTCATATCATCCGCCGGGTATTGCACGGGAGTGATGTCTTCGACTTCCATATAGTTTGGAACTACCACAATACCGCCCGGATGCTGGCCAGTACTCCGTTTAACGCCGGTTACCCCGGAAGCCAGCCTGTTCAGCTCGGCGCCTCGCCAAGTTTTACTATGATCCTCCGCGTACTTTCTCGCAAACCCGTATCCCGTCTTCTCGGCTACCGTACCGATCGTGCCGGCACGGAATACGCACTTGTCGCCGAACATAATCTTCGTAAAGTTATGCGCCGTCGGCTGATACTCACCAGAGAAGTTAAGGTCAATATCGGGAACTTTATCGCCTTTGAAACCAAGGAAAGTTTCGAACGGAATATCTTGTCCTTCGCCTTTCATCGGCAAATTGCAATTCGGGCAATTTTTGTCCGGCAAGTCAAATCCGCTTGGGACACTACCGTCGAGAAACCATTCGCTATGCCGGCATTCCGAATTCTTGCATAGATAATGCGCAGGCAACGGATTAACCTCGGATATGCCAAGGAAGGTAGCAACGACAGAAGAGCCTACCGATCCCCGCGAACCTACGAGATAGCCGTCGGCATTGGATTTCTTAACAAGCTTCTCCGAAATGAGGTAGTTGGCGGAGAAACCGAATTTAATAATCGGTACAAGCTCCTTCTCCAACCGGTCAATAACAACCTGCGGAAGGTCTTCCCCGTACATGGATTTAGCCGTGTCATAACAGGTATTCCGGATTTCTTCCTCTGCCCCTTCAATTATCGGAGTAAACAGTTGATCCGGGAACATATCAAACGGCTCGAACCGGTCCGCTAGTTCTACCGTGTTTTTCACAACCACTTCGTACGCGCGCGCCTCGCCGAGAAAAGCAAATTCGCGAAGCATCTCGTCCGTGGTACGCAGATGGGCATCGGGCTTCCGAATATCCTTAAGCGGACTGAATCCTGTAATGCCATGAATCGCGATATCGCGGTACAGCTTGTCCCGCGGGTTCAAATAATGGACATTGCCGGTTGCAATTACCGGCTTGCCAAGCTCATCGCCAATCTCGCAAATACGGCGCATGGCCTGCTCGATTTCGGCACGGCTGCCAACAAGCCCTTTGTCGACTAGATGCATATAGAAGTCGATCGGCTGAATTTCCAGAGCGTCATAGAAACGGGCAATCTCAAGCGCTTCTTCGTAAGACTTATTGAGCACGGTCTCGAAGAACTCGCCTTTCTCGCAACCCGAGATGACCAGTATGCCTTCGCGCATATCAACCAGCTTGCTCTTTGGAATACAAGCAACCCGTTTGAAATGTTCCGTATGCGAGATGGATACCATCTTGAACAGATTTTTCTTGCCTGCGGCATTTAGCGCGTAAATATTGCAATGGAATGGCCTGGAGTTGGAAATATCAAGACCAACATAATCATTTAATTGATGAAGACCTGTAATATTGCGTTCTGCCGCATCATTAATAAGTCCGAATAGTACGCCGCCAAGCGCAACCGAGTCGTCTACGGCGCGGTGATGGTTGTCCAGTGAAACTTTATATTTAGCAGATAAAGTATTAAGACGGTGATTCTTCATCGTCGGATGTAAGAATCTTGCCAATTCCAACGTATCAAGAACGGGATTCGTAATATCCGGCATGCCGATCGACTTCAAGTTAGCTTGAATGAATCCAATATCGAATCTGGCATTGTGCGCCACGAGAATGGTATCGCCGATAAAATCGATAAATTCCCGCAGTTTAGGTTCAAGCTCCGGCGCATCCTTAACCATATCATCATTGATGTTGGTCAATTGTTGGATATGATAAGGAATTTTCTCGTGCGGATTAATAAAGGTGGAGAACCGATCGATTTCCTTGCCTTCCCGCATTTTGACGCCCGCAAGCTCGATAATTTTATTATTTATAATAGATAAGCCTGTTGTCTCTATATCGAAAACAATATATTCGGAAGTTGCCAATGCAGCTTCGCGCGAGTTCAAAACCATCGGTACCGCATCATTTACGACATTGGCTTCTAGTCCGAACAAGACTTGAATACCGTTCTTTTTCGCGGCTTTAAATGCTTCGGGATAACAATGAATATTGCTATGATCGGTAATGGCTATTGCTTTATGACCCCATTTGGAGGCCATCTTCACATATTCGCCAATCGGAGTTACCGCGTCCATCGCGCTCATCGTGGAATGAAGATGGAATTCTACCCGTTTTTCCTCTGCATTGTCCTTACGGTCAGGCGGAGATGAGATCTCCTGAAGATCGTTCGGAATCATCACTAGCTCAGGCTCTTGCATAAAGCGGTCGTAATCGACCTTGCCTCTTACCTTCACCCATTTGCCGTTCGAGAGGAGGCTTAAAATCTTCACGTCTTCCTTATTCTTGGCGAACATCTTCATCATCATAGAATCCGTGAAATCCGTTACGTTGAAGGTAAACAACGTCATGCCGTTACGAAGTTCTTTCACCTCAAGACCAAATACAGCGCCTTGAACCGTAACTTTCTTCTCTTCTTCCCGAATGTTCATAAGCGGAGTTGGCTCGTCCCTGATGTCGTACCCCATCGCCAGCTTAACCGGTTCCTCGTCACCGTCAGCGTCGTTTGCTTCAGCAACGCTTTCCATAATCTGGATGACAGCTTCGCGCTCGGCTTGCTCCCGCTTCTGCTGGAATTCCTCATAAACATCCGGTCGGGCTTGTTCGCCAACTTCCAGCTTAACCCGGTAATTCCGGTCAAATGTACGTTCATAAAAGCTGCTGATCGCTTCATCGATCTTCTTCTTCTTGGCAAGCTCAAGTCCCATGCCGTCGAGGAGCGAGACCGTGATCATATCGTTAGTCGGCTCCATGCCGGCTTTGGACAACCATCCGTTAACCGACGCGTTCTCCAGCTGCACCCATTCCAGGAACAAAGGCCAATATTCGCGGGCAATGTCGGCACCAGGCAAGGTTTGGTCGTAAATCAGCTTAAACGAAGTTTCCGCAATATGGGCGAACTTCATATTTACCGCTTGAGTCAGCGCCATAAAGGCTTTATAAGGAACTAAAGACGTTTTGCGAATGCAAAACGTCCATTTTCTGTTGCTTTTCCCTACAACGACTTGTTCGATAAACCCGTCTTTGTAATAGGAATTTATAATTTCGAGCGGCAGGCCAGCTTGCTGCATAAGCAGCTCAAAGCGCTGCCGGTTGTCTCCGGTTTGGCTCATGGCAATCAATCACTCCTGTACGATCCAATCCGATCGATGCTATTTAGTAGGCACGTGCAAAAACGACCGTGTGCTCCGCATGATCACCGCATACGAGACATTTGCTCTTCTTCTTCTCCGGTTCGAATGGAATGTTGCGGCTTGTTGCGCCTGTTTCTTCCTTCACTTGCTTCTCGCAAGCTGCGGAACCGCACCAGCCGGCTAATACAAATCCACGTTTTTCTTCCATCGAAGTTTTCATCTCGTCCAGCGTTTCTACATCGTAGAAATTGTCTTCGCGGAATTTCTTCGCTTTCTCATACATATCGCGCTGAATATCGGCAAGCATCGACTCTACTTCCGCAATCAGGTTATCCTGACGGACGATGCGTTTCTCGCCGCTGACGCGCGAAACAAGAACGACTTGTCCATTCTCCATGTCGCGAGGTCCAAGTTCCAAACGAAGCGGAACGCCGCGCATCTCGTATTCGTTGAATTTCCAGCCTGGACTAACGTCCGATCGATCGTCCACTTTTACGCGGATGCCGGCTTTTTTCAATTCTGCATGAAGCTCGTCTACTCGGCCAACAACTTGTTCACGGGTTTTGGCCGGACCGATTGGAATCATAATCACTTGGGTAGGTGCAACCTTCGGCGGCAAAGCCAGACCTCGGTCGTCACCGTGAACCATAATCATAGCACCAATCAGACGAGTACTCACGCCCCAAGATGTGGTATGAGCGAATTGTAGCGTATTCTCGCGGTCCAAATATTTGATATCGAAAGCGACCGCGAATTTTGTACCCAAATAGTGGGAAGTACCTGCTTGAACGGCTTTGCCGTCCTTCATCATCGCTTCGATGGAGTACGTGTTAACCGCTCCCGCAAAACGCTCCGAAGGTGTCTTCTCGCCTTCGATAACCGGAATCGCGAGGAATTCTTCAACGAATTCACGGTAAACCGTAAGCATCTTCATCGTTTCTTCGCGAGCTTCGTCTTCGGTCTCATGAGCCGTATGGCCTTCCTGCCACAAGAACTCGCTTGTGCGGAGGAAAGGAAGCGTACGCTTCTCCCAACGGACAACGTTTGCCCACTGATTAATCAGAAGCGGCAAATCGCGATAAGATTGAATCCATTTCGCATACATATGCCCAAACATCGTTTCCGAGGTCGGACGAATCGCCAGACGTTCTTCCAGCTTCTCGCCAGCCGCTTCGGTTACCCATGGCAGCTCTGGATTAAAGCCTTCGACATGCTCTTTCTCCTTCTGGAAAAAGCTCTCCGGAATAAAGAGCGGGAAATAAGCGTTGCGGTGACCGGTTTCCTTGAAACGGCGATCCAGATCGCGCTGGATGTTTTCCCAAAGCTCATAACCTTCCGGACGGAACACAATACAACCGCGAACCGGCGAATAGTCCATGAGCTCCGCTTTTTTAATGACATCGATATACCATCTCGAAAAATCCTCGCCTTGCGGCGTAATTTCAGTAACAAACTGTTTATCCTTGGACATAACCGACTTATGGCTCCCCTCGTACCAATCGCAAAATATCATTGTAAGTTACCACAAGCATCAGCAGCATAATTAAGGCAAAACCGATGAAGTGGACCATGCTTTCCCGGTTTGGATTAACCGGGCGCCCGCGTACCGCCTCGAGCCCGAGGAAGATAAGCCTGCTGCCATCAAGCGCGGGAATCGGCAGCAAGTTGAAGATCCCTAAATACAAGCTTAACAAAGCTGTCCATGACGTCAGATCGGTAATGCCTTTACGCGCGATCTCGCTCGTCATTTCCGCCGTGCGGACAGGTCCGCCCAGATCATCCAGCTTGAAGTCGCCAATAATAATTTTCTTAAAGCCTTCAAAAATACTAATGGTCATCGATTTCATCAGTTTGGCAGCACCTGTAATGGTCTCGCCCACCGTTGCGCTCCGGAATTGATAAGCTGCTCTGATCCCAACTTTGCCAACGCCTTGATCATCCGCTACCGGAGTCAGGTTAATCGCCTGCATGTCTCCGTTACGGACAATATTCAATTGAATTGGTTTTCCGGGAGATGCGCCAATAATGTCAATCATCTTGTCATAATTGGTCCCGATCTTGACCCCGTTAACGGTATCGATCAAATCGCCCTTCTGCAACTGTGCTTGCTCGGCCGGCATGCCTTTGGTTACCTCGTCAACAAGCAGTCCTTGCGGCGTGCCCGCGAGCTGTATGTAAGCCATAAACAAAACAAATGCCAGTACAAAGTTCATAAGCGGTCCGGCAAAAATCGCCAACGCGCGAGCGCCAACGGACTTGCTGCCGAATTGACGGTCAACAGGAGCAATTTGGGTTTCTTTTCCTCTAGAAATAAGGAGCGCCTGAGGATGAACAGCAAATCGATCATTCTCGCCTTCAACATCAAGCGTCACGAACAAATCCTTCTCCAAATCAATCGCCGATACTTCTCCGCGCACTACGCCGCTGCGCTCGTCCAGACGATCCAAGTAAATCCGGGTAACCTGATTGTTTTTCACGCGAACGGCGACCGTCTGTCCAACGGTCACGTCTACGATCTCGGGATCTTCGCCTGCCATGCGGACAAATCCGCCTGCCGGCACAAGTCTTAACGTGAACCGCGTCTCCCCGCGTTTAATCGAGAAAAGCTTTGGCCCAAAACCAATGGCAAATTCCCTAACCAAAATGCCTGCGCGTTTGGCAAAATAGTAATGTCCCCATTCGTGAATGGTGACAATGACAAAAAATACGAGCACGGTCATAAAAATGACCCGAATCATCTCCATAACGAGCCTCCTGTTCGTAACGGCCTGTACATAGATTATCATTATTCTCCCGTACGAAACAAGAGAACCGCAGGTTACCGCAAAAAGCTAGATGACTGCCGCTTCTTTACGAGCCCATGCATCAACTTCTGCTATAGCCTGCAAATCATTCACCGCTGTTACCGAGTGGCGCTCGAGTACACGCTCCAGCACTCGCTCAATCCCTAAGAAATCAATCTCGCCGTTTAAGAAACGGGCAACCGCAACCTCATTCGCCGCATTAAATACGGTTGGAGCCGATTGTCCAGCCCGGCCGCATTCAAACGCTAGCTTGAGGCATGGGTATCTGGCAAAATCCATCTCGCGGAAATGAAGCTTGCCGATCGCAGCCAGATCAAGCCGCCCCGTTGGCGTCGAACGACGCTCCGGATAAGTTAATGCATATTGAATCGGCACGCGCATATCCGGCAAGCCCAGCTGCGCTATAACGCTGTTGTCATTGAATTCCACAAAAGAGTGGATGATGCTCTCCGGATGAATCAATACCTTAATCTGATCATACGTGACATCAAACAGCCAGCGAGCCTCGATGACCTCAAGACCTTTGTTCACCATGGTTGCTGAATCAATCGTTATCTTCGCTCCCATGGACCAGTTCGGATGATTCAACGCTTCAGCTACCGTAACGCCCGCAAGCTGATCACGGGTACGATCCCGGAACGAGCCTCCCGATGCGGTAAGAGTAAGCTGTTGCAATGATTTAACGTCTTCACCGTTTAAGCATTGAAAAATCGCCGAATGTTCGCTGTCCACCGGAATAACGGAAACGCCCTTTTGTCTTGCGCGTTCCATTACGATATGTCCCGCCGTTACAAGCGTTTCTTTGTTCGCAAGCGCAATCGTCTTGCCCGCTTCGATAGCGGCAAGCGTTGCGGGAAGTCCGCGGCTGCCGACTATCGCCGTCACGACAACATCCGCATCCGCATTCGCCGCAAGCTCTACAAGACCTTCCTCGCCGTACAGCACTTGAATGCCGGATGGCAATTCAGCTTTTGCCTGCTCCGCTAATTCCTTGTTCGCGAGGCAAACGACCGAAGGACGGAATTGCTTCGCTTGCTCGATCAGCAAGGCCAAGTTGCTACCCGCCGATAACCCAACAACCCGGTATCGCTCCGGATCGTTTGCGATGACATCAAGCGTTTGAGTGCCGATGGAGCCGGTGGACCCTAAGATGGTAATATTTTTCATGGATTCCTCCTGGAACTCATTTGATGCTGTTTTGCTCGATAGTTGAAGTGCATTCGCTGCGCAAAAGTGTCATGCTTCCGATCGCTGTTGTCTCTGAGTTTCTTCATCTCAATCCGCTAAGCGGTTGAAACTCATAGACAAAGGCGAACACTTAAAGCTTTCTGGAAGAAAGCTACTTCGGAAGCATAATCTTGTTTCTCCACCATGACACTTTCGCTCCGCTCACTCAACCAAATAGCTGAAACATTCACGGCATTCCTTCCAAGTCGGAATGCCAATGAAAAAAAAGATGGAGAGCGTGGAGAGCAAAAGCAACATGTCATAATCTCCATGTTGCTGTTTATCCACAAGGGGATAAACCTACTCTCCTGTTTATGTAGGGATCAATTCGGTAAGGATCAACAGCGGGAACACGATAATCCAACTGTCGAAACGATCTAGAACACCGCCGTGTCCCGGTAAGATAGAACCGGAATCCTTGATGTTGCGGACGCGTTTGTAAGCCGATTGTATCAGGTCGCCTAGTTGACCGGCTACCGCTACGAATAGACCGATTAACAGAGCATTAGGAATTTCAATGATGCTAGGAGCGCAAAGAGCGAAGACCCATGCCGCGACAATAGCGAGCACAACACCGCCTAATGCTCCTTCGATCGTTTTGTTAGGGCTTATGGAAGGCCATAACTTATGCTTACCCATTGCCCGTCCCACGAAATAGGCACCTGCATCTGACGCGACATTGCAAGTTATAATAAGGAACGACCAAAAAATGCCGTGATGGTCCAACTCCCGAACGGCATTCATCGAGCTGAAGCCGTAACCTACATATAAAGCGCCTAACAACATGAGCGAGGCGCCGTCGATCGTTATTTTGTTTTTCGTAAAGACCGTAACGGCTAAAAGCAAGAACGCCAAACTCCAAAGTACGGTTATCGCAGAGGGAGCATCTACGCCCATAAGCTTCCATGGAAGCACGAACAGCAGCACACCGGCATAACCAAGCAAAGACGCCGGTTCATTCCAAGTGTGCCCGTTCATTCTCGTATACTCGTTAAATCCAAGTAAAGCGAGCCCTACAAGCGTAGCAGCGTAAAACCATCCACCGGCTAAAAGGAGCGCAACAAATGCTGCACCGGCAAGCAGTCCCCATATGATTCTCTGTTTCAAGTGATGGTCACTCTCCGTTATCGATGCTATAAACCGCCATATCGCCGTGCGCGGCGCTGATACTCATGAATGGCTTCCTGTAGATGCACTTCAGTGAATTCCGGCCAGTAGACGTTCGTAAACCACATTTCACTGTATGCTAGCTGCCACAGCATGAAGTTACTCAGCCTTAGTTCGCCACTAGTACGGATCAACAAATCGGGATCGGGAATATCCCCGCTTAGCAATCGGCTGGATAACAGCTTCTCATCAATTTGTTCGGTAGACAAACGTCCATCCTGTACATCGGCTGCAATTTCTTTTATCGCCTCAAGCATTTCCCTGCGACCGCCATAATTAAGAGCAAAATTGAGTACGAGTCCAGTATTATTAGCCGTCTTCGTGATTGCTTCCTCAACAGCGTTGAGCGTAAACGACGGTAAATTTTCTTTATGGCCCATCATGCGCACTTGAACGTTTTTTTCAATGAGTTCTTCCAACTCGATTTCCAAAAATTGTTGAGGAAGCTTCATCAGGAACTCAACTTCGTCTTTGGGCCGCTTCCAGTTTTCCGTGGAAAAAGCGTACAATGTCAAATATTTGACACCAAGACGATCTGCCTCGATAACGATTCGCTTCACCGTTTTCATTCCCGTATGATGGCCCGCGATCCGTGGAAGTCCACGTTTCTTCGCCCATCGCCCGTTGCCGTCCATTATGATGGCAATATGCTCCGGGACATTGTCAGTCGTTAAAAACGGTTCTGCCGCTTGCGAGGACGATTTGCCAAGTTTAGCCCAAAGTCGACTGATCATGTATGTTCCTCCCACCCGGATTTCAAAAAAACCAAACCCCACCTTACGGAGGGGCTGTAGGCGCAATTATACTTCCATAATCTCTTTCTCTTTAGCAACCAACACTTTGTCAACTTCCGCGATGAAACGGTCTGTTGCTTTTTGAATGTCTTCTTGATGACGACGGGATTCATCTTCGGAAACCGTCGTTTTCTCGAGCTTTTTGATATCGTCATTCGCATCGCGACGGATGTTGCGGATCGCAACTTTCGCGTCTTCGCCGAATTTCTTAGTTGTTTTGACAAGCTCCTGACGGCGCTCTTCCGTAAGTGGCGGCAACGTGATGCGGATTGCCGAACCGTCATTGGACGGAGTCAGGCCAAGATCGGATTTCATAATCGCTTTTTCGATCGCTGCGATCGACGATTTGTCCCAAGGTTGAATAAACAACGTGCGGGAATCCGGTGTATTAATATTCGCTAATTGCGCAACGGGCGTAGGAGCCCCGTAATATTCAACTTGAACACGATCGAGCAAAGCAGGCGTCGCCCGTCCAGCACGAAGTGTAGCCAGATCACGTTTCAAAGCACCAATCGCTTTATCCATACGTTCTTCTGCATTTTTCTTAATCGCTTGCGGCATTATTTCGCACTTCCTCTCACAATAGTACCAATCTTCTCACCAAGCACGACTTTCTTAATATTCCCTTTTTCAGTAATCGCGAACACAACGAGTGGAATATTGTTATCCATGCAAAGCGACGATGCCGTTGAATCCATAACGCCAAGGTTTTTGTTCAGTACTTCCATGTAAGTCAATTCTTCGAATTTCTCAGCTGTTGCGTCTTTGAACGGATCAGCGGAGTATACGCCGTCTACTTTGTTCTTCGCCATCAGAATAACTTCTGCTTCGATCTCGGCTGCGCGAAGAGCTGCGGTTGTATCTGTCGAGAAGAACGGATTGCCCGTGCCTGCTGCGAAGATAACAACGCGGCCTTTCTCGAGGTGACGGATCGCGCGGCGTCTTATGTAAGGCTCCGCGATTTGTTGCATGGCAATCGAAGTTTGAACGCGAGTCGGCACTTCAATTTGCTCCAACGCATCTTGCAAAGCCAGCGAGTTCATTACCGTAGCGAGCATCCCCATGTAGTCGGCCGTTGCACGGTCAATCCCTTTTGCCGTACCTGCAATACCGCGCCAGATATTGCCGCCGCCTACGACGATAGCAACTTCTACGCCAAGTTCTACTACTTCTTTAACTTGATCGGCGATTGACGCAATAACCGAAGCTTCAATGCCGTAGCCTTGATCGCCCGAC
This sequence comes from Paenibacillus glycanilyticus, assembly GCF_030161375.1. GTDB lineage: Bacteria > Bacillota > Bacilli > Paenibacillales > Paenibacillaceae > Pristimantibacillus > Pristimantibacillus glycanilyticus_B. The sequence continues at coordinate 46,772 of NZ_BSSQ01000012.1, read as the reverse complement.
AGCGACTCACCGCTTACTTTCAGTACAATTCTCTTGAAAACAGGCTGTCCCATCGTCCCTACCTCCATCTGTACCTCGCGGGCGAGGTAACATCCTTTTATGATCTTTAGTTAGAAAAAAAGACGGGGCGAACGCCCCGCCCCGCCTGTGCGTTCGGTTTACAGTTTTGCTTGAGCCATAACTTCTTCAACGAAGTTATCCACTTTTTTCTCAAGACCTTCGCCCAGTTCGTAACGAACAAAGCGACGGATCGAGATGTTCTCGCCGATTGCGCTGATTTTCTCGTTCAGAAGAGCCGAGATTGTTTTGTCTGGGTCTTTAACGAAGGATTGCTCCATCAAGCAATATTCTTCGTAGTATTTGGAGATACGGCCGTCAACCATTTTTTCAACGATTTTTTCCGGCTTGCCTTCGTTCAGAGCTTGAGCTTTCAGAATCTCGCGCTCTTTCTCGATTTCTTCAGCTGGAACTTCTTCGCGTTTAACAAACTTAGGGTTTGCTGCAGCGATGTGCATAGCGATGTCACGAGCGAAAGTACGGAATTGGTCAGTCTTAGCAACGAAGTCAGTTTCGCAGTTGATTTCAACCAGAACGCCGATACGGCCGCCTGCATGGATATACGATTCAACTACGCCTTCAGTTGCAACACGGCCAGCTTTGTTAGCAGCTGCGGACAGACCTTTTTCACGAAGCAATTCAATTGCTTTTGTGATGTCGCCATTTGTTTCGTCCAATGCTTTCTTGCAATCGAGCATACCTGCTCCAGTTCTTTCACGAAGTTCTTTTACTGCGCTTGCGGATACCGCCATGATTAGCCCTCCTGGAAATTCCATTTTTAGTTTTTACGTTCAAAAAAAGGGCGGTGAGAGGCTTTCACCTTCTGACCACCCTTTGTTGTAGCAATTATATCGGATTAAGCAGTAGTTTGCTCGCCTTGGTTAGCTTCCACGATAGCGTCAGCCATTTTCGAAGTGAGCAATTTAACTGCGCGAATCGCGTCGTCATTGCCTGGAATTACATAATCGATTTCGTCCGGATCGCAGTTTGTATCAACGATACCTACGATTGGGATACCGAGTTTGCGTGCTTCAGCAACAGCGATACGCTCTTTACGAGGATCGATGATGAACAGCGCGCTAGGCAGGCCTTTCATGCCTTTGATGCCGCCGAGGAATTTCTCGAGGCGATCTTTTTCTTTGTTAAGGATGATAACTTCTTTTTTAGGCAGTACTTCGAAAGTACCGTCTTCCGACCATTTTTCGAGTTGACGCAGACGGTCAATACGTTTTTGGATCGTTTGGAAGTTAGTCAGCGTACCACCCAACCAACGTTGGTTGATGTAGAAGTTGCCGCAACGTTCAGCTTCTTCTTTCACCGAATCTTGAGCTTGTTTTTTCGTACCTACGAACAGCATAGTGCCGCCCTCAGCAGCTACAGAACGTACGAAGTTGTAAGCTTCTTCGACTTTCTTAACTGTTTTTTGCAGGTCGATAATGTAAATCCCGTTTCTTTCTGTGAAGATATAACGATCCATCTTTGGGTTCCAACGACGAGTTTGGTGACCGAAGTGTACACCAGCCTCAAGAAGTTGTTTCATGGAAATAACCGCCATATTCTACACACCTCCTGTAATGGTTTTTTTTGTGAATACCTCCGCCCATCGCATCTTCCGCTAACACTTCCGGCGACCGGAAGCACCATTAACGGAATTAATAGGCGTGTGTTTTTAACACCGACAATTAATATAACATATCTGCCTACATGGTGCAACAGTGATTGTCGAAATTTTGCAGGTTGTCTTTAACCTTTCATTTGCTTCTCAAATTCCGACTTTGTGAGCGGCTGGCTGGTCAGAATCCGAATGATTTCTCCTACCGCCGGATTCCCCTCAAAGATGAAATAACCTGCGCGTACGGGTTTGTTCTTCATTGCTTTAATAAATGCGTCCTTGTCCGAGATCAGCTTCTGATCGGCAAGCAATCCTGCGGTATCCGTCAAGTTCATGCCGCCAGTAATACGTACTTGGCGTTTCAAGTCATTATGAGCTTCCCCCGCAGTTCCCGCCGCTTCCTTCTTATCAGTAGCTTCTGGAGGTTCATTCTCCTTAACAGACGCTGATTCCGTAGGTTCTTTCGTCTCCGGCATATCCTCGGATGGATTTGCCTGAGCCGATTCCTTGACTGCTTTCGCCCGCTCCTCGGCAAGCTTTGAATCCAATTCTGCCTGCGTATACAGCTTAGGCTCCCCGTCCTTGAAACCGTCGGACAGCTTCTGCTGACTCTGATCCCCGATCTGCATCAATTGCAGCAAAATAGCGCCTGCTATCATGCCAATACCAAGTCCGGCCACAAAGGAGCGATTCTTAAACATTAGCCTTCTCCTCCTGTTTAGCCAGTTGCAAGATCAGCTGTACTTCCCCTTTGTTCATATTCATTTTTTTGGCGATCGCTTCAATGGATTTGCCCTGATGGTATAACTCGAACAATTCGGCATAACGCATCTGAATGCTTGATACCGCCGGCTCTGGCTCTAGCCCCATAATTGCCAGCTTGTCCGCTTCTGTTGCATGCTGTGATGGAACGGCTATCGGCATAGCTTGTGCGGCGAGCCGATCATTCTGTTGCTGAAGCGTTGCGACTTGCTGTTCGAGCAACTGGCATCTGTTCGAAAGCTCCAACAACCGCTGTCCGTTAACTTCCGCCTGCTGCTTGCCCTCTTCGCGAAGAACGGTAACAAGCTTGACCATCTCTTGATGGTCAAGCTCCGTATTTTCCATGAACTGCTCCAGAGCAATCTCCATGTTGCGCGTATCATTGGATCCCTGCGCAGGTTGCTGCTTCTTCGGCAAAAATAAAGATACAACAACCACAACTGCTCCCAGCAGTACAATATAAGTCCAGTTTGACATTATATACACCCTCTACTTATAGCGATATATCCACGTGATGCCCTTTATAGGGATGTTCAGGCTGACGGTTCTCTTCTTCGGGACCTTCCGCTTCCTCCGGCTGTTGCTTGCGCTTTGCCAAATAGGGATTTCCGTTATTCCTGTCCCGCTCGTTACGTACATTTGTTCCGCCCGTCTGTTCAATGCCGGTATTTTTACTGCGTAATTGTTCGGTCTGCTTGGAAGCCAATTCTGCCATTCTTGTCTGCTCCGCGGTTATCCTGTGATTCGTTTGGCTTTGCAATCCGCCCACTTCTGGAGTACGCGGAATGGACCATTGCAAATCGATAGGCTTAAATGGCATACGCAAGCTCCTTTCTTATACGCATAGTATAAACGGCCTCGGCTGCGAGAAAAATATTTTTTAAGTAAATAAGGCCAATTGAACGATATCGCCTTCCGAGTAACGGAAAGACACACGTTGTATCGGATCCTTAATAAATCGGGTATAGCGGCCAATTACGACTTTGATTCCGCCGTATACGGTATGGCTGACATCCACTCGTGCTTTATCCGTGTCCTCCAGCGTTTTCTCAATCTCAAGAACACGCTCTCTGATCTGGTCGATCTCCGCGGTTGTCTGTCGCCTAGTAGCGCTTAACTTGATCCGCATGGCCATCTTTTGATCGTTCAACTGGTCCAAGGCTGCTTGTTGATCAAGTATGGCAAGCGCTTTCTCCGTCTTGTCTATCGCATCAAGATGCTGGCGCAGCTTAAGCCGTAGGTCCTGCAGTTCGGAACGGGATTCAGGCCGCACCCCAACTTCTATGGATGTTGCCGTGGACATGGTATTGCCAATGACCCGCGCCGTTACCTTCTCGACGGCTTGAATCGATCCGCCTACGATCAATCCCTTCGATCCTTGGCAAATCACGTTCCGCCCTGCCCGCACATTGGAGTGCATAATGCTCTGGGATACAAGCACGTCCTCGCCGGCAATCACGTTGCTGTCCTGGATAAATGAGCTTTTTACGTTCCGCTGGGCTTTTACATAACCTTTATTGCCAGCCATAATACCGCCTGTAATTTCAATGGAGCCTTCGGATTCGAGCTCCGCCCCTTCCACTCCGCCGATGACGCGAATATCCCCGGACGCCTTCACTCGGAACCCGCTGAGGACATTCCCCCGGATAACGACCGTACCGACAAAATCGATATTGCCTACTCTATAATCAACGTCTCCGTTTACTTCGTAAACCGGAAATACGTTTACTTTCTCTTTATCCGTTATGGTTACAAGCCCGTCAATCAAGGCGTACATAGCCGTCTGATTTTCGTTGACGACGACATTTTTGCCGACTTTAAACCTGGCCTGTTTGCCTTGTTTCGCCTGAATTTCCTCGCCTGTAACCATCATTCCCGGAGAACCAAACAACGCGTCAATTCGCTCCGCTATTAATTGCCCCCGTTTCACGTTTTTTAATCGGGCTATTTCTTTGAAATCTACCTTGCCGTCCTCAAGCTCCGCTGGACGATGCGATTGTTCCTGCATATCGTAAGCGAAGCGGATCGACCCGTCCTTGCCTTGCGATGCCGGATTACCGACCGCAATTAGAGTTTGCTCCTTGCAATAAGCAAGCGTATTGCTGCAAATTTCACTTAACACACTCGTACGTATCCCAAATACAACACCGTTGCCGCGTACAAAACGTTCCAATTGACCGGGAGTACAGTCGAATTCCTCGGTGATCCGGTTAAAGGTCAGGAAGGCAGACAGCTTATCAGCTGAGATCTGGATACGCAGGTAAGACTCCAATAGATGGTCTTCCACCTTGCCTACTCCCTTCTAATGTTGCAATAATTGTTCCTTATGCTTGGCTAGAGCTCCACGCAGACGCAAAATGGCTTTCGAATGCAACTGGGATATTCTCGACGGGGATAACGACATAACTTCCGCAATCTCGCTTAGCGATAATTCTTCATAATAGAAAAGCGAAATGACCGTCCGTTCTTTTTCCGTCAGTTTCTCAATCCCGCTAATTAACGAATCCTTCAGGAAAAACTCATGCGCTTTATGATCCGGATTTTTCGCGCGCTCATCAATGAGCAGCGAAAGCCTTGTTTCCGATTCTTCTTCACGGATCGGGTCTTCCAGCGAACATACCGTAGTGATGGCGATTTCATGGAGCATGTTCGTAAAATCTTTTTCGCTTACGTTTAAGTAATCGCTAATTTCGGCATCCGTAACGGAACGCAAATATTTCTGTTCCAAGCTTTGATAGGCTTCTTCAATACGTTTAGCCTTTTCCCTAACCGAACGAGGAACCCAATCCCCTTGACGAAGACCGTCAATGATCGATCCGCGGATTCGCCAGGAAGCGTAAGTTTCAAACTGTAAACCACGGCAGTAGTCGAATTTCTCAATGGCATCTATAAGTCCCATTACTCCGTTGCTGGCTAGATCATCTTTTAGGACATTTTTGGGCAACCCAATCGCCATTCGGTTTGTTACATAATCGACCAAAGGCAAGAATTGCTCGATCAGACGCTTCTTAGCCTCAAGATCGCCTTCTTCCTTCCACGCTCGCCACAAATCCAAATTTGCAGTCGCAATCATGTCACTCAACCTCCTGTCAGATGACGAACGGCTTTAGCCAATTCTTCAGGCTCTTTATTCTGTGCAGATACCAGCTTAGGCGGCGTTAGCGGCTTAAACTGACTATGCTGCTCTTGCTGCTGGATTTCTTGCGATCTTTGGCCTTCCATCTGTGATTTGAGCATCTGATTCAGGTCTTCGCTCTCATCAGGAGTTTGGAGATCCAGCTGCGTCCCTTTGCCCTCTTCGCCTTCCAAATCTGCTTGATGCATAATCGGCGGCTGAAGAATAAAGCTAAGTACAATCCGCATTACAAATGCAATCGCTACAAAGGCGATGAAAGCGTACATGCTGCGCATCAGCATGACAGACAGCGGGTTTTTACCAATTGAAAATAATAAGGTTAATACCGCGCCTACAATCCCCAAGCCGACATTCCATCGCCAATTACCAACCATTTCAAATCTCCTTTATCCCAAACTGCACGCTTCTTATCGTCAATACTCCGCTGCTGCTGTCAATCTCGATCGTACGGCCGTAATTCCCGCCTGTATCCTGTCCCAAAACGGGGATCGAATAGTTCACGAGAATTTCCATGCAGGATTCCACGTTCCGGGGACCTATTCTCATCGAGTCGGATTGTCCCGAGAAAGCAAACATTTGCGCACCGCCTGCCATTTTTGCTACAAGACGTCCGACCGCAGCGCCGGATGCTTTCATCTGCCCAATGAGCTCAGGAATTGCCGTATCCGCATATTTCGCAATATTCATGGTCGACTCTCGGGCAATTTCTGAAGACGGAAGCATAACATGAGCCATTCCCGCAATACGCGCAACAGGATCGTATAACGTCAGTCCGACACAAGAACCTAATCCCGTTGTCCGCAGATTCGCACCGCCCGTAGCCCATTTTAAATCTGCCATGCCGACCTTGATCACATCTTGTTGGATCATTCGGTTTCTACTCCCAAGGCTTTAAATATTTTGGAGAAGGAATCCGGGTCCGGAATGAGGAAGAAATGTCCCTCCAGCTCCTCCTTATCTTCTAGAAAGGTCGTCTCAATGAGAAGCGCGGAATCTCCCATCTCGCCGTATTGCATTAGGCCGTAGGTTAAGATGGGTCCAGCCATATCCCTCGCAACAGACGGAACGGAAGGCGCCATCAACAATTGAGTGAGATCAGCCAGAGATGACAAATACGATCCCGCCAAAATATTGCCGATCTCGCAAAGCGCCGACATCTCCATCTCGGAATAACTATCCGGATCTTCGCTCGCTAGGGAGATAAGTTGTCCCAGCAACCGTTTGGCCGCTTCCTCCTGGATGATGAAAAACATATTGCCGGGCGCATCCCCTTCAACCCGAAGGTAAACCGCGATAACGACTTGTTCGGATCCGCCTACCCGATCGGCTACTTCTTCAAACGGCAACAGACTGACCTTCGGAACAGCCATATCTACCGGCTTGTCCAGAAGGCGGGATAATGCGGTTGCCGCATTTCCCGCTCCAATATTGCCTACTTCCTTCAGTACATCAAGTTCAAATGCTTTAAACCGGCTAAAGGAGCTCACGCTTACACCTCTAACTGTTCAAGCTGAATAACTTCGCTTTTGTTCAGCACTTCGGACAGATTCAGCATAATGAGAAGACGGTTATCTCCAAACTTCGCAATGCCTCTCAAATATTTCGCTTTGATTCCCCCCACGATCTCAGGCGGCAGATCAATGCTGTCCGTATCGATATCAACAACATCATTTGCCGAATCCACGATGAAACCAACTTCCATATCATTGACGGCAACTACAATAATTCGGCTGTTCTCCGTTGTTGCCGCTTCTTCGAGCCCAAAGCGGCCGCGCAGATCAATGACAGGAACAACGATACCGCGAAGATTAATTACTCCTTTAATGAAGGAAAACGTTTTGGGAACGCGGGTAATTGGGGATAAACGCTCAATTGTACGAACTTTATCCACCTCAATGCCATATTCCTCATGAGCCAGCGAAAATACGATAACTTTTAATTCTTCTCCCATCGGTAAGCCCTCCCTTATTTGATTAATGCGTTAGGATCAATAATAAGCGCGACTTGGCCGTCGCCAAGAATGGTTGCACCGGAAATAGCTTCGATATTGGTCAAATATTTGCCGAGAGATTTAAGCACGATCTCGCTTTGCCCGATGAACTCGTCCACCGTAACAGCGGCCCATTTATCGCCTTTTCGAATGACGACAATCTCGGTTTCCGATTCCATTTGTTCATTGAAATCAGGAGAATCCAGTACTTTGCTGAGAGAAACGAGCGGAATGACCGCATTGCGGAAATGAATCATCCGGTTGCCGTGTACATGCAAGATTTGTTCTTTTTGAATAATGCCCGTCTCTACAATAGAAGAAAGAGGAATGGCATATTTCTCGGAACCTAGCTTGATGAGCATGGCCGAAATAATAGATAGCGTCAAAGGCAATTGAACCGCAAACTTCGTTCCTCGTCCAAGCGCAGAATCGACGGTTACATTGCCGCCAAGCGATGTAATCTTTGATTTTACAACGTCGAGACCAACGCCTCGTCCGGAAATGTCCGAGATTTTGTCCGCCGTACTGAAGCCAGCAGCAAAGATCAACATATGAATTTCTTCATTAGTCAGCTGTTTGGCTTGGTCTTCCGTCACTACACCGTTCTTGATGGCTGTTTGCAGCACCTTTTCGCGGTTAATCCCTCTTCCGTCTTCTTCTACTTCGATGAAGACATGATTACCGCTATGGTAAGCGCGCAAATGAATCGTACCTGTCTCCGGTTTACCGGCGGCAAGGCGTTCTTCCACCGTTTCAATTCCGTGGTCCACCGAGTTGCGAAGCAAATGAACGAGCGGATCGCCAATCTCGTCAATAACTGTTCTATCGAGTTCCGTATCCGCTCCGGTAATGACCAGATCGATTTTCTTATCCAACGTTTTGGCTAAATCGCGGATCATCCGAGGGAAACGGTTGAACACCGAATCTACCGGAACCATTCTGAGCTTCAGTACGATGTTCTGAAGATCGGAGCTGACGCGGGTCATATGCTCAACGGTCTCCGTCAGATCATTGCGGCGGATTTCGCTAGACAGCTGCTCCAGTCTTACACGGTCGATCAGCAGTTCGCTGAACAGATTCATTAACGCGTCAAGACGGTCAATGTCAACCCGGATCGTTCGGGATACGGCTGGCGGCGCGGAAGTCGCTGCCGCTTGCGAGCGGGCTGCCGATACTTGCTTGCCGGCTTCTGCTTTGGCTTCAGCCGCAATCTCCGGCTGAGCAGGTACAGCTGAAGCTGCAGGGGCTGCCTCGGCTGCTGCCGCAGCACTGTTCAGCATGGCCAGCGATTCAAGGTCCAGCAAAACTACGGACACTTTCTCAATCTCCGAGATCGCTGCAATTTGGGATTCCAGCTCTTCCTGCGACATAGTCGAGATTGTAAATACCGAGAAAGAACGGTCAAATTTCTCTTGTTCCAAATCCGTTACCGACGGCTCCGATTTGATAATTTCGCCGTTTTTGCCGAGCAGGTCAAATACCATATACGCTCTTGCGGCTTTCAGCACGCAGTCCTCGCGCACTTCTACCTCTATAAAATAAACGTTGTGGCCGCTGTCAATGGATTGCTGAATCACCGAGGTTTGGAACTCGTCTAGCAATCTCGTTTGACCGGGAGCGGCTCCCGCCGACACGGTAGTTGCTTCATTCCCGGCTGTCTTGTAGTCGCCTTTGACAATAGACTGCAAGGAAGCAACAATTGCCGTTACATCGGCTTTGCCTGTCCCTCCGGCAACGATATCCTGTACCATGGATTCCAGAGCGTCGAGGCCTTTAAACAAGGTGTCGAAGATAAAACTGTCCATCTTCAGCTTGCTGTTGCGAACCAAATCCAGTACATTTTCCATCTCATGCGTCAAAGACGCGAGATCTTCAAACCCCATCGTTGCGGACATCCCTTTTAGCGTATGGGCAGATCGGAAAATCGACTGGACGATTGACAGGTCCTCCGGTTCATTCTCGAGTCGAAGCAAGTTTTCGTTCAAAGCTTGCAGGTGATCATTGGACTCATCGATAAACATCGACAAGTAGGCGTTCATATCCATTTCGTCGCACCTCCTGATAGACTTTATCTCATCTATTAACCTTGCTGTACCGCTAGCTGCAGCTCGTCAGCGATTTGCTGCAAAGGCAGTATTTTCTTGACGCAGCCGTTCTCAATTGCACTGCGCGGCATTCCATAAACGACGCAGGTCTGTTCGGATTCGGCAATGGCTGAGTCCGCTCCGCTGTCTACAAGCGCTCTTAAGCCTTTAGCCCCGTCGCTCCCCATTCCCGTCATAATAACGGCATGGCGTTTCAATTCGTCAAAAGGGGTTAATGACTCGAACAATACATCCACCGAAGGACGATGTCCGTTACGCGGCGGTTTCTGGGTAAGTACGACATAGTAGCCTGCCTGATCTTTAGCAAGCTCCATATGATGCCCGCCTGGCGCTATGTAAACAACCCCTGCCTTAAGCCGGTCGCCTTGCGAGGCTTCCACCACTTCAAGCTCGCTGAAATTGTCTAAGCGCTGAGCAAGCGACTTCGTAAACTTAGGCGGCATATGCTGGACAACCAGCACCGGTGCGGCCATGTTGGCTGGTAGCGAACTGATCACTTCATGTAATGCGCGCGGGCCGCCCGTTGAGGTCCCAATGGCTATCAAATGATCAAAGCCCCCACCATTCTGTTTAGAGAACTTCTTCTCTAACCGATCTTCTCTAGCAGCTGCTACGGGTGCTAGATCGATAACCTTGCTAACCTCAGCCACAGATTTAATCGTATTCCTCTTGCTGATCGCCGAATTAGTCTCGGATTTAACTGTCGGAATGATTAAGTCCCTTCGCTGTGCCTTCTTCATTCCCCGGATCGGTTCTTCTGCCCTATTGACCGGTTTCACAAGCGGAGTTCGTTCTAGCTTTTCAACGTGATTTTGAGCGGCAAGCGAGTACCTCTTGGTCAAGACGGCTATTCTCAGCTTTTCCAGCAGCAGCTCTCCCACCCGTACGATATCATTGGAGAAAGCCCCCATAGGCTTGCGTATAAAGTCGAAAGCGCCGAACTGAAGGGCTTTGATCGTTTCTCTCGTGTTCTCTTCGCTGATGCCTGACAACATAATGACCGGGGTCGGCTGCTCGTCCATAATTCGCTTAAGCGCATCAATTCCGTTAAGCTCGGGCATTTCGAGATCGAGAGTTACGGCATCGGGCTTCCACTTCTTCACAGCCTCTATAGCTTCCAGTCCGTTTGAAGCCGTTGCAACAATGGTAAAGCCGGGGTCTTGTACGATCAGATCGCTGAATATTTTCCTCATAAATGGCGAGTCGTCCACGACCAGCACGCGATATGGAGCCATCCAGTTCCCCCCTTATATGTACTTCGTCTACCGGGATAACCTAAACATTTTATGTATGAAACCTCTTACTCCTGCTGATGCGGTTGACTCCGGAATGGACATCTCCAGGTATCGGCGTGCTATTTCGTCAATGGATCTTGAAGCATCGCTGTCGGGGTAAGCGACCGTAAACGGGGTTTGGCGCTTTACGGCTTTCGTTACATTGGGATCATCCAAAATAACGCCTAAAACCGGCAGCTCCGACTGCAAGAATCTTCTGGCAACCAGATTAATTTTGTCCGCAGTCTGAATGCCTTCTTTACGGTCAGCAGCTCGGTTGACGATCAGCTTAAAACCCGCGTTAATGTCCATTGACATTACCATCTTAACTAAAGCATAGGCGTCCGTGATCGCAGTTGGTTCAGGCGTCGTAACTACGATTGTCTCTTCGGCAGCCGATATGAACTTGACCGTTTCTTTGGACAATCCCGCTCCCGTATCAAACAAGATAAAATCATATTCGCCCTGCAGCTTCCCGATTTGTTCCGCGAACCAATCGAGCTGCTCTGCGGTCAATTCCAGCAGATCCCGGAAACCCGATCCGCCGGCAATAAAATGTACGCCCGAAGGTCCGTTCTGGATAATATCCCAGATCGTCTTATCTTGCTTGAAAAGATGGTAGAGATGATAGGGAGAACTCACGCCCATTAAGACATCGATATTGGCCATTCCAATATCGGCATCAAACACGAGCACTTTTTTCCCCAGACGCTGCAGCGTTATGGCAAAATTCAGACTGAAGTTCGATTTGCCTACTCCGCCTTTTCCGCTTGTGATCGTTATGATGCGGGTAGGACGGGCAGTCTCTTGCCCGCTCCTCATCTTAACCATGTTGCGCAGCGCCTGCGCTTGATCATTCATTGGCAGGAGCCCCCAGCAAAGCTTCGATATAACGCTCCGCGTCGAATGGTCCAATATCATCCGGCACCGTCTGACCGCTTGCCACATAAACAGGCTGTAGCTCATGTTTCATGGCCAGATTCAGGATGGAGCCGTACACGGAGGTCTCATCCTGCTTCGTGAACAACACCTTGCGGACGCCATACTTGACGAAATTGTCGGCCACGGCCATCATGTCTTTCGTTTTGCCCGTCAGGCTCAGCACCAGCACCGTCTCGCTTTGTTCGTTCGATTGGAGAAGGCTGTTCACTTCAGATACATGAAGCTCATTGCGGAAGTTCCGTCCGGCAGTGTCCATGTAGATCAACTCCCGGTCTTCCAACTGCCTGAATGCTTTCGGTAGATCCATCGGAGAAAACACGACTTCCATCGGCACATTCAGAATATTGGCATACGTTCTAAGCTGGTCTACCGCAGCAATCCGGTACGTATCCGATGTGATAAAGCCCACTTGACGTCCGAACTTGATGGATTGTCCCGCGGCTAGCTTAGCGATGGTTGTTGTTTTGCCAACTCCTGTCGGTCCTACGAAATGAACAATTCTTGCCGCTTCATTAATGGAGTGATTGCTGTATGGAACAAGCCACTCTCTAAGCAGTTCGCGGGCAATCGTCCAAGTCTCTTCCGCATTCGGCAACTCTTGCTTTGTTGCAAGCTTCTCGTTAACCGAATCAATTAAACGGTCTATCAGCTCCGGCTCCACTTCCTGCTGAACCAGCCTTCCGTATAAAGCTTGAATGGCTAACGGCCCTGCCTGCTCAGGTTTGTGCATGGTAAGTTGCTTCAAGGATTGTTTAATGAAGCGGATTTCTTCCAATAAGTCTTCGTTCATACGGTTCATTGGCTGCGCTTGCGGCACTACCGGCGTAACGGGCGGCGGGGTCGGAATCGGCGGTGCCGACTGATCCAGTACCACCGTCGCTGGGTTTGCCGCTTGTCTCTTCGACTCCTGAATCGCATGCATGACCCGTTGAACGTCGGCCGCTGCTTTTTTGGATTGGGATTGTGCGGATGGCACTGCTGCCCCGGATTCAATCGCTGCGATTACTTCCATCTTCTTCTTCCGGAACATTCCCATAAATCCGCCGATACGAACTTCCTTCGTATTTAGAATGACGGCGTCTTTGCCAAGTTCACTTCGAATCATCGGCAAGGCTTCCGGCAAGGCGTTTACGACGTAACGTTTTACTCTCATAAATTCACCACCCCTACGCTCTGAACTTCAATATTGGGCTCTAGCTCGCTGTACGAGAGTACAGGTACATCTTGCATCGTCCGTTCCACGATTTGTCTCAGATACATGCGGATCGTTGGCGATGTAAGTACGACGGGCTGCTGGCCGGATTGAATTTGGCGCGACACCTGCTCGCTTAGTTTTTGGTAAATCTGCTGCGTGGCGACCGGATCTAACGCGATGTAACTGCCTTGATCGGTTTGCTGCACGGATTCCGCAATCTTCTTCTCTAGTCCCGGGCCTACCGTAATCACCTTCAGCATATTGCCTGACGAAGTGAACTGCTGAGTAATTTGCCTCGATAAAGCTTGCCTAGCATATTCCGTTAGAATGTCGGGGTCTTTCGTATAATGGGCTTGGTCTGCGAGCGATTCGAAGATGGTAACCAAATCCCGAATCGATACTTTCTCCCGCAACAGCTTCGCCAATACTTTTTGCAAATCGCCAATCGATAGAATCGAAGGTATAAGTTCTTCGATAAGCGCCGGGTACGAATCTTTCACATTTTCGACGAGAGCTTTCGTCTCTTGGCGTCCAATCAGCTCATGAGCATGGCGCTTGATGATCTCTGTCAAATGCGTGGCTACTACGGAAGGCGGATCCACAACGGTATAGCCGGAAATCTCCGCCCTCTCCTTCATCGGCTCGTCAATCCAAATCGCCGGAAGTCCAAATGCCGGTTCCGTCGTTTCGATTCCGATAACACTCTCATCTTCAAAGCCCGGGCTCATCGCCAGATAGTGGTTAAGAAGCAGCTCGCCCCGGGCAACGATATTTCCTTTTATCTTTATGACATATTCGTTTGGCTTCAGCTGGATATTATCCCGGATCCGGATGACCGGAACTACCAATCCAAGCTCGAGAGCGCATTGCCTGCGGATCATGATGATCCGGTCCAGTAAATCTCCGCCCTGCTGGGTGTCGGCCAGCGGAATTAGACCGTAACCGAATTCAAATTCGATTGGGTCCACCTGCAAGAGGCTAATAACGCTCTCTGGACTGCGAACCTCCTCGATTTGCTGTTCCTCCTCCAGAAGCTCTTCCTGCTGCATTTGTTTGTTGATCGACTTTTGCATTCTCCAAGCTCCAAACACGAGAAGGGCCGCAAACGGTACGGTACGGAAAATACCAATCGGCGTAAATACGCCAAGCAGCGTAATGGTTCCGGCTACGATATAAAGCAGCTTCGGATATTTGGTCACCTGAGTCGCAAGATCTTGGGCAAAGTTGCCATCCGATGCGGCTCGAGTAACGATCAAACCAGCTGCCGTCGAGATAAGCAAGGCTGGAATCTGGCTGACCAGACCGTCACCTATAGTAAGAATAGAATAAGTATGTAGAGCATCCTGGAAGCTGTAACCATGAATGGCCATCCCGATAATAAATCCGCCAACCAGGTTGATGAGCAAAATGATAATCGAAGCGATAGCGTCCCCTTTGACGAATTTGCTTGCACCGTCCATTGAGCCGTAAAAATCCGCTTCTCTTTCAATTTTCGAGCGGCGCTCGCGCGCCTGCTGTTCATTAATCAGTCCTGCGTTCAGGTCGGCATCGATACTCATTTGCTTGCCGGGCATAGCGTCGAGCGTAAATCTGGCCGCTACCTCCGCTACCCGTTCCGACCCTTTCGTAATAACGATGAACTGGACAACGACGAGAATGAGGAAGACGACGAAGCCTATCGCGATCTCACCGCCACCTACCCAGGATCCGAATGTTTGTACAACCTCACCCGCATAACCATGCGATAAAATATTACGAGTTGTGGAGACGTTAAGCGCAAGACGGAATAAGGTTGTTACCAGCAGGATTGCCGGGAAGATAGAGAAATCAAGAGCTTCCTTCGTATTCATCGCAATCAGCAGGATCATGAGCGCGATCGAAATGTTCAGGATGAGTAAGATATCTAGCAGCAAATGCGGAATAGGGATGACCATCATGAGTACGATGCCGATAATCCCAGCTAAGATAGCAATATCTTTTACTTTCATGATGTTGACTCTTCCCTTTCAAATTTATGATGATCGAACTCGGCCTTTCATCTTATAGACTGCCGCGAGTACTTCAGCCACGGCTTGGAACAAGTCGCCTGGAATGGAATCGCCAATCTCGGCCCTCTCGTACAAAGCTCTGGCGAGCGGCTTATTTTCCATCATGATTATGTCATGCTCTTTGGCAACTTCCCGGATGCGGAGCGCCACATGGTCCATCCCTTTTGCAATAATGAGAGGCGCCTCCATCTTGGATGCGTCATATTGCAAGGCAATCGCAAAGTGCGTCGGGTTTGTAATAACGACATCGGCTTTCGGTACTTCCTGCATCATACGCTGCATGGCCATCCGACGTTGTCTTTCACGGATTTTGCCTTTAATGAGAGGATCGCCCTCTGACTTTTTATACTCGTCTTTAATATCCTGTTTGGACATTCTTAAACTTTTGGCATGCTCGTAACGCTGATACATATAATCGGCGAATGCCAACACGGCAAGCACAGCGCCCGTCTCAAGTCCAAGCTTTACCGTAAGTCCGGCTGTAAACTGAAAGATCTGCTCGACCGATAAGCTAGATAGGATAAGAATCTTATCCCAATCGCTCCATATCGCCTGATACACCAAGACTCCTATGATCACAAGCTTCAAGATGCTCTTCAGAAACTCTACCACGGTGCGCATCGAGAAAATCTGTTTGAAACCGTTGATCGGATTCAGCTTCGAAAATTTCGGCTTAAGCGGCTCGCCGGTAAGCAAAAATCCAAACTGCATCACGTTGCCGACTACAGCCATGACGACGACTATAGCGAAGATTGGAGCAAGAAACATAAGCATGTCAACCGTAAGTCTATCAAACAGCGGCATAACATTCGCCGTTGTCACATCCATGGTCAACCAGTTATCGAACAACTCCCGGAACACGCCCATAATCCGCGACTTATAATAGGAGCCTAGAGCAGCAAAAGTCGCAAAGGTGAAGAGCAAGATTAAAGCGCCGGGCAAATCATTCGATTTCGCTATTTGCCCTTTCTTTCTGGCTTCTTGCGTTTTCTTTGGCGTCGCTTTCTCTGTCTTTTCCTGACTGAACAGCTGCAAGTCTAGCTCTAGGTAGTAAGATCTCAACGTTGCAGCCTCCTTATTGACTTGCGGTTTGTTGGACGATGCCAAGCAACTGCTCTAAGTTATCGAACAATATGGCGAATAGTCTCTCGAATATCGCAGATAGACCGGGAAGCACCAGAATTAGCAAGGCCAGTCCAAGTAGCAGCTTGAGCGGAATCCCGATAACAAACACGTTGTATTGCGGAGCTGTCTTCGCCAGAAAACCTAACCCTACATCCGTCAGAAACATGGCGATGACAAGCGGAGCCGCAACCTGCATGGCTAACAGGAATGCATTTCCTACCGCCCGCGATAGGAATTCCGTAATGCTGCCATTATAGATGGCGCTAAATAATTCGTTTGACATCGGCATCCATTTGTAGCTGTCCATCAAGGCTGTAAGCAGATAATGGTGACCGTTCACCGACAGGAATACCATGATGAGAAGCATGTACTTGAAATTGCCAAGCAGCGGAGCCGAGACGCCTGTCATAGGATCTATTACGTTGGACATGGCAAAACCGATCTGCATATCCATCAGAGCGCCTGCCGTCTGTACAATCGTCATAAATAGATAAACAATGTAACCCATCAATAATCCGATCAGAACCTCTCGAAATATATACAGGATGTACGCAGCATCCATCGGAACCGTCTGTTCCTTCAATCCGTAAGTCATAAATACGATCAAGGACAGAAAAAAACCTAATCCGATCTTGAACGTATTTGGTACTCCCTTCATATTAAACAGCGGAGCTACGACGAAAAACGATGTCATTCGACAAAAAATAAGCAAAAAAATAGGGAAGTACTCCACGATCTGATCCATGATTTCCGTTCACAACCTATCCGATGTATTTATACAAGTTGTTCAGCAGATTGTAAGTGAAATCGACTATTACATTCAGAATCCAAGGACCGAATATAATAAGGGATACAAAGACCGCTACGATTTTTGGCACAAAAGCTAACGTCTGCTCTTGAATCTGGGTAGTCGCTTGAAAAATACTGATGATTAATCCGACGACTAGAGCGAGAACGAGCATCGGCGCGCTGGCTTTCAATACGGTACTGATGGCTTGTCCGGCCAATCCGATGATGAAATCAGCACTCATTGAACGTTCCTCCCTGTCCTTTACGTGTTGAAGCTTAACAGCAATGATTTGACGATCAGGTACCACCCGTCTACCAATACGAATAATAGTAGTTTAAAAGGCAGAGATATCATGACCGGCGGCAGCATCATCATCCCCATCGCCATCAAGGTACTAGCCACTATCATGTCTATGACCAGGAACGGAATGAAGATCATAAAACCCATCTGGAAAGCCGTCTTCAGCTCGCTTATCGCATAAGCGGGAACCAGAACCGTTATCGGAATGTCCTTATAACTTTCCGGCTTCTCCGTCTTCGTATAATTCAAAAACAGAAGCAAATCTTTCTCCCTCGTATGAGAGACCATAAACTTCTTCATCGGATCCGCCGCTTTCTCTAATGCGGCAGTCTGCGTAATTTCGCCTTTGAGATAAGGCTGCAACGCTACTTCGTTAACTTGCGAGAAAGTTGGAGCCATGATAAAGAAGGTCAGAAACATCGCCAGCCCGATCAGAACCTGATTCGGCGGCATTTGCTGCGTTCCTAGCGATGTCCGGACAAATCCAAGAACGATTACGATCCGAGTAAAGCTAGTCATTAACACGAGAATCGCTGGCGCAATGCTTAATACGGTTATTAAAAGCAGGAGCGACAAAGCGCTAGTTCCCGGCTCTTCGCTTCCGTCACCAATGCTGATACCGATATTCGGGAGCGGATCGGCCGCAAACGCATGCGATTGCAGCAGCATAACCCCCATCAATACGGTGACGATCGAAATCCACCATTTATTTTTCATTGTCATCCCCATCATGTTTGGATTCCTTCAGAAGCGACTCCAGCTGCTCTTTGCGGCCAGCCTGTTTGCTAAGGTTCTGGTTCAAGAGGTGCTGGAACGACGTCGATTGCGTGTTCCACTGTTCCTCCGTCAAATCCTGACCCGCGTTAGCCTCTACTTTCCGGAACCTCTTAAGAAAGTCAGAGATTGTGCTCGGCGAGAACCCGGCTGTGTTCGTTTGTCTGTCAAGCGATGCTAGAATCGCTTGTACCTGCTTCTCGTCATCGATCTTGTCGAGAAGAGTTACATTCTCGCCAACGCCTACCACGTACAACCGGCCGGACAGTTCCACAACCTGAAGCGAATTGTTCTGTCCCAGCGCAACCCCTCCGAGGGAGCGCACCGCTCGGTTAGTTCCCCACATGCGATTACGCTGAGACAAGAATTTAATAAGAAGTATAATTAAGCCGATAACTATGAATAGAGAGACAATCACCCAGATTACGCTGCCGGTATAACTTCCCGTACCGGCCATTGGCGATCCGTCGTTGTTCTCGTCCGCAGCCGCGGCGAAGGCGGGCCATGCAGCAACGCCAACCGCAGTCAAGGACAGTAATCTCGAAACATATGTAAACATCACTTAGCCAAGTGTTTTCTTGATCGCTTCAATAACGCGATCGGCTTGGAATGGCTTTACGATGAAGTCTTTTGCGCCGGCTTGGATCGCATCAATGACCATCGCTTGTTGGCCCATTGCGGAACACATAATGACTTTTGCGTTGCCATCAAGCTTTTTAATTTCTTTCAGCGCGGAGATGCCATCCATCTCCGGCATAGTGATGTCCATAGTGATCAGGTCAGGCTTAAGCTCTTTGTATTTCTCTACCGCCTGTGCGCCGTCTTGCGCTTCCCCGACGACCTCGTAGCCGTTCTTAGTCAAAATGTCCCGGATCATCATGCGCATGAATGCTGCGTCGTCTACGATTAGAATGCGGTTTGCCATCTTCTTTTTCCTCCTAGAGTATTATTGCAATTTTTGAATTCGGTCCCACTGGCTTACGATATCTGTTACGCGCACCCCGAAGTTCTCGTCGATAACAACTACCTCGCCTTTCGCGATCAGCTTGTTGTTCACCAAGATGTCTACAGGTTCGCCTGCAAGCTTGTCCAGCTCAATAATGGAGCCTTGGGACAATTCCAGAATATCCTTAATTTGCTTTTGGGTCCTTCCTAATTCTACGGTAACTTTAAGCGGTATGTCGAGAAGTAAATTGAGGTTTGTTTCATCTGTATGCACATACGGCGCTTGATTAAAGTTAGCGAATTGAACAGGTTGCACATTCACATTCCGGCTTGTCGGATTTCCATAGGTCTGAGGTCCCTGTGGCTGCATCGGGAAATCAAATCCTGCGCTTTGCTGATAAGGATTATAAGGCTGATTATACTGCGATGCCGCTGCCGCGGGAGCTGCTTGATACGGGTCCTGATACGCCGCTTGTGGAGCCGTTGCAGTTGCTTGAGCAACCGCTGCTGGCGCAGCTGGGGGTGCAGTCGCTTGCACGGCCTCTGGTGCCGCAATCTCGCTTTCTACTTCTCCCATAAGCGTTGCTACCATTTGCTTCGCGAATGGTACCGGAATGAGCTGCATAATCGTTGAATCGATTAGCTCGCCGATCATGAGGCGGAACGAAATTTTAATAAAGACGTCTTCCGGAGGAAGCTGAGCCATTCCGCCGCCGCTGTCGACATCCAGAATATCAATGCCCGGAGGCGAGATGTTTACAAAACGGTTAAAAATCGTCGACATGGACGTTGCGGACGAGCCCATCATTTGGTTCATGGCTTCCTGCACGGCGCTAATATGAATTTCATTCAGCTCCTGCAGCGTTACGTCGCCTTCTCCGCCCAGCATGAGATCAGCAATAACTTGAGCGTCCTTCGTTTTGATGACGAGGGAATTGATGCCCTGGAAGCCGTCTACGTATTGCACGCTTACGGCTACATGCGGTTTCGGAAATTCATTAGCCAGTTCATCGCGTTTGATAAAGGTAACCTTTGGCGTTGTAATGTCGACTTTTTTGCCAAGCAAAGTTGATAACGCCGTCGCCGCGCTGCCAAATGTGATATTGCCTATTTCGCCTAAAGCATCCTGTTCGATCGAAGACAGAAAGTCCGACAATTGATATTCAGAAGTTTGCGATTGTACAGATGCGAGCTCGCCGGCTGTCTGATTAAGCAACGCGTCAATTTCCTCTTGCGATAAATAATCTTTACTCGTCATTTTCTTCTTCCGCTCCTTCGCTGACAACTTGATCCACTTGTACGGCTATCCGATCCTTAACGGAGCCCGGGCTTCCGATAAATTTCAGCTTCTCGCCAACCTTAATGCGAAGACCGTCATCTATCGGTTTGTTTAACGAAATGACATCGCCAACTGCGAGTCCAAGAAACTCTTTGATCGTAATGACCGACTCGCCAAGCTCGGCAACGATCGGAAGCTTCGCTTTGGTTACGCGTTGCTCCAGCATTTCGACTTCCTCTGGAATGCGCTCTTTTTTCTGGGAAACAAACCAGTGATGAGCAGACAAGCGCGGCATAACCGGTTCAATAACGACATGCGGAATACATAGATTGATCATCCCCGTCGTATCGCCAATCTTGGTGCTGAGCGAGATCAAGGCAATCGTCTCGTTTGGAGAAACAATCTGCATGAACTGTGGATTTGTCTCCATCGCTTCAAGGCGAGGAGAGATATCGATAATCGTCTTCCACGCTTCCTGCAGGCTCTCAAAAGCTCTCGCAAAGATCCGTTCCAAAATAATCGTTTCAATCTCGGTCATGTTGTTGATCTTGGTAGGCGCAGTCCCTTGCCCGCCAAGCATGCGGTCGAGCATCGCATATGCAACGTTCGGATGAACCTCGAGCACCATTCGTCCTTCCAGCGGCTCCGCTTCGAATATATTCAATATCGTCATCTTAGGAATCGAGCGGATAAACTCATCGTAAGGCAACTGCTCGACCTGCACGACATTAATCTGAACGAATGTACGAAGCTGCGCTGAGAAATAGGTTGTCAAATATCGCGCGAAGTTTTCGTGAATGCGGGTTAAGCTTCTTATGTGATCCTTCGAGAAGCGAGTAGCGCGCTTGAAATCGTAGACTCGTACTTTTCGCGTAACTTCTTCTTTTTTCAATTCGTCCGCATCCATCTCACCTGACGATAATGCGGCCAGAAGCGCGTCTATCTCATTTTGCGATAAAACATCAACCAATTCTCTCACCCCCTTCTAGGAATGTCGGCAAAAAGCTTATAACTGCTGCATTATAAAATTCGTGATTTCTACCTTTACCAGCTTTTTGCCTTCTGGAAGGATCGGATTAATCAAGTTGAGAAGCTTCGACTCCAGCATATCTTCGCCTTGCGAGCCGTTAAGGTCTGAAGCCGTCAAATCGGCAACCGTGCGGTTGATAATGGGCTTAACCTCAATCTCGAGCAGCTTGTCGAATTCTTCTTTCGTTTTCTTGCTGTCCAGCTGGAACGCAAAGCTCATGACTACTACATAATCGGAATCTTTCAAATTGCGTTTGAAATCTTTCAGTTCAGAGGTGACCGATACCAGTTCATCCGCACTCAGCTGCTTAACGGCAACAGGCGCTTTGGCCGGATCCTCGGTACCATCCGTTTCATTAAAGAAAGATTTGTACAAAATAATCGATACGATAGCAATCAGCGTTATTGCGAGTAATGTCGTGACTAACCAAGGCAACATTTTTTTCATCTCTATGGACCCTCCGTTTGTTCGATCTTCTGGGTCGCTGCTAGAACGCCGATTGAACGAATATAACTCTGAATAAGCTGCTTAAGCTCGGACGCGCTTTCTTTAACGATCACTTTCTTGCCCGTTGTAAGCGTAACGATCGTATCCGGCGTTTCTTCTATTAATTCGATTAGAAGAGCATTAATCATAAGTTCTGAACCATTCAATCGAGTAACGGTAATCATAAGCTCCCCCCCTTGCTGATCCGGGGGCTTATGCAGCCCCCTTCAGTCATGACCGATAGCTAATGCCTAAGCGATTAACGCTTCAGGTTAACAACCTCTTGCAAAATCTCATCGGATGTCGTGATGATGCGGGAATTCGCTTGGAAGCCGCGTTGCGCCACGATCATCTCGGTAAATTCATTCGTAAGGTCAACGTTTGACATCTCCAGCTGACCGGCAATGATCGCGCCTGTGCCAAGCTCGGGATCATCCGCTGTTGCATACTCGAACGCCCCGTCCGGATTGGCATTTGCCGTAACTTGATATAAGTTGCCGCCTACTTTTTCAAGACCGCTTGGATTAACAACTTTAACCACGCCAAGCTGTGCGACAGCTTCAGTTCCATCCGCAGTTACGGCTAGAATCGATCCGTCTTGTCCGATCGAGAACGATGTAACGTCCTCGCCTAGTTGAATCGGTTCACCGTCAGAAGAGAGGACGAACATGCCGTCGGCATTTACAAGCTGTCTGTTCGCATCCAACGTAAAATTCCCGGCGCGTGTCAAATAAGTTGGCGCTCCGTCACCGGCCGATACGGCGAAAAATCCGTCGCCGTCAATCCGAAGGTCCGTTGGCACGTTGGTTGTCATCGCGCTGCCTGGCGTATGGATGGTATCAATGGAGGCAATCGTAACGCCAAGACCGATCTGCTTCGCATTAACGCCGCCCTGCTCTCCTTCAACCGAAGCGGTAACCCCGGATGTCGTCTGGCTCAAAATATCGCTGAACATGACGCGTCCGCCTTTGAAGCCTACTGTATTTACGTTTGCGATATTATTGCCGATGACGTCAAGCTTCGTTTGAAAACCGCGCATACCCGATACTCCGGAATACATGGATCTAAGCATTTATGTAACTCCTCCTAAAATGAATGATCACCATAATGGCCATTATTGGCAGTGAACTTGGCTGCTTCAGTCGGTCCACAGCCAAAGGGCCTCCTTATAGGTCCAGCCCTAGCTTAAGATCACCGCACTGTCGATATTCGTAAATACATTACTCTGCATTTGCTTGCCGTCCATAGCGGTTACCACTGTGCGGCTTGGCACATTGACAATCATCGCTATATCTTTCATTACGATCAACGAATCTTTTGCCCCTTTGGACTCCGCTTCGTCAACCGCATTCATGATCTTCGTAAGCGACTCAGGCTGAAGCTGAATACCTCGCTGCTTCATCCGCACTTCCGCGTGCTGGCTAAACTTAAGCACCTTGGCATCAAGCATGTCCTTGAATCCGCCCGTTTGCTGCGGCTTAGGATTGTTCTTCGCGCCTGCAGCCAGCGGCGGGGCTCCAACAGGAAACAGATGGCTGATTTTCATTCCGTCACTCATACGGAACCATCTTCCTGCCCGGACTGGCTCGAATCTGTCTGGCCCGTTGCATCGGTAGATTCATCAGCTGCGGCATCCTCTTCCGTGTCATCGCTGCCATCAGGCTGATTAGCTGCAGGAGCTTTATCCGATACGGTTACGACATCGCTTAATTTAATCATCGTGTTATCATCAAACTTGGCATACAGCGTACCGTCCTGAGAAACGATTGAAGAGACAACATCATACAGAAGGTTTGTATTTCCTTTGTCATCCAGCTCATACCAGGATATCGTCTTGCCGATGATTGAGGACGCTGTCCCCAAGTTCTGGTTCAGCAAAGATAACTGATCCGACATATTCATCAACTGTTCAACGGAAGTAAACTGCGCCATCTGGGTAATAAACGCCGCGTTATCCTGTGGCTGGAGCGGATCCTGATTCTTGAGCTGCGTCACTAGCAATTGTAGAAAAGCATCCTTGCCAAGCGCATTGTTATCGGTATCCTTCCCAGCAGCCTTTACGTTTGAAGTGCTGTAGTTCGGCCACATGACTTTCGAGGATACTGTTGTCATTAACTCACCTCCATCCTATAAGCGAATTGATTATGGAGCATTCGATTAGGCTGTTGTGTTAACAGCACGTCCGTAACCTAAATCTTGAATCGCCTGCTGCTCGGCAATATCAGACTCAAATTCCTCCTGCAGTCCATCGCCCTTGGATTTGTTGGATTGGGAAAACGCTTGTTGTCCGGTACCTTGGCCATGCTGGCCATTGGACAACTGGGCCGCCGTCTGGCTGTAGGTAACTTCCAGCTTATCGACGGACAAGCCTTGCTGTTGCAGCGCTACTCTAAGTTGCGCCATCTGATTGTCCAGAGCATCTTTGGCATTCGCGTTATCCGCGTGGAACATCGCGGTCAGTTGACCGTTATGCATCGAGATGCGGACATCAACCTGCCCGAGTTCTTTCGGGAATAACTGAATAACCGCCTCTGAAATACCGTTGCCATGCTTGATATCCAGCTTCTGAATAAAATCTTTCATGTTGTCGGCAAACTCGCTAACCGGAACATTAGCTTGTACCGTTGGAGCAAGCTTCGCCACTTGCGGTCCTGTCTGACGGAATACTTCCGTGAATGTTGGACCGGCATTGGTTGGCGCTGTTTGTTCGCTAGTCTCCGGTGAAACTTCGGCTTCCTCCTGCGTGGCTTGCTGCGAAGCTTGTGCCGCAAGCGTTGCCGGATGTACCGCTTTCTCACTCAAACGTTGCAAATGAACGGATACCGCCGGAGCAGTAGTCGTTACCGTAATATCAGGTGCCTTATCGCCCGATGTCTTCTGCTGTTCCAACCGCACGTTCGTCTCTTTGTGCTTTGCAACAAATTGCTGAAGGGCTTGCAGCTGTTGACCGATTAACGTCATCGGTTCCTGAAGGCCGATTTGCTTCATGGTCCCCTCTTGCATCGCCGTTTGCAGCTGAAGCAAGGAATCCTGGACTTTGCTTACTAATGCCGACATTTGATCGCTTGGATTGGCAGTACCTATCGCATCCTCGTTGCTCCATGGATTTGCCTGCGTCTGCTGCCCGGCAGCTACCGGAATTCCGAGCAAGGCAAGCAGAGCTTGCAGCTGATCGAGCATAGAGGATAACTCTTGCATATCCTGGGTTTGTTCATCTGCCGCGGCGTCCGCGTTATCCGATTTGATCTTTTCCAAATCGGCTAACATCTGATCGATAATATCCATCAGACTTGCAGCCGCATCCGTTAATGCGTCAGGATCAGTAGCTACGCTGCCGGCTTCAGCCGATGCATCGTTAGCCGGCACCTGATCGGCTACAGCCGCTTTAGCTTCTCCAGTCCCTTGTTCTGTCGAGACCGGCGTTTGGTCAGCAGGTTTAGCCGTAGAAGCGGCTGTTGTAGCGTCTTTTTTATCGGAAGACGTTTTATCGCTTTTCATTTGGGCGGAAAGCGTCTTCTGAAACTTGTCGCTGTTGCTCGTTTTGGCTTGTGCCCCTGTTGATGCAGAAGCAGCCGGAGCTGGTGAAGCGACTTGAGGGATGGTCATCTCCATTTATGATTCACCTCCTCTCTGTTATTTGCCAGCCATCAGCTTCGACATTAGCTGGGCGGTAATCGTTTCGTTAATGCCCGACATTTCTGCCAGAATGGCCGAGCGCGAAGCGTCATCCACGGTATTTAGAATCCGCAGGACTTTGCTAGGGCTAATATCCGACATCTTAATCAGAAGCTCTCCCGCGCTTTTTGCATCCATGGATGCAAAGGTTGCGCTGAGCTGATTGTTGTTAAGCTGCGAAGATGGCTGATTTGTAGCCGCCGGCTTTGCTGCCTTAAGCTGGGACTGAAGCGCAGCAATCTGTCTATCCTTCGCCGTTACCGTGTCTTTGAGCTTCAAGGTGGCATCAGCCGCCGTTTGAGGATTCATCTTCTCCAAGATCCTAACCCGGTCATCCGGTCTCATTGAATCAAGAACAAGCACCATTTCATCTAATGTCATGCTTTGCAAGATTGGAGCGGCCTTGCTGGGCGTAATTTTACTGTACATCCCGGCAAGCTCTTGAATCTTTGCGGTATAAGCCGCATCATCGGCAGTTTTCGCTGCATTGGCAGCCTTTAGCGTATCGATCTCGTCTTGTTTGCTTTTTAGCTCCTGTTCTTGCGTGGTCTTCAGCTGTGTCGTTGCCGCAAGCTCAGCTTCCTTCTCTTGCAGCTGTGCCTGGAGTTCGTCGATTTTTTTGTTCATATTGGCAGATTTCAATTCGTTATCGTTTGCTTGCTCGTCCGCCGATTTCGCATCGGGAAGGACTTCCTTCAAATAAGGAATTGAATTGCCGATCTCTAGCATTTGATTTCGGGTTTCCGTATTAAACAGAACATATAACGCGCCAAGCAGGACGATCGTAAACAAGATCGGCGTCATAAAAAACATTAATCTTTCGAAGCCGCTGTAACCCTGCTTCTCCTCTAAATCCAGATCCGCCATATTCATTCACTCCCTTTACCTTGCGCCGCAGATCATGATGGAACGGATACCTTGAAACGGACAGTCGCCATTTCGTCGAGTTCATTCTGTTCCTTGATCTGCATTACATGCCGGAACCGATCTTTGGCATGCTCTTTCGCTTTCAGCCATACCTTCTCGTCCTTCATTCTGTCCGCCAGGTTTGACCGGTTTGATTCAACCTTCCGCTCAGCTTGCCTTACATCCGTAAGTTTGCTGGCAATGCAGGAATCCAAATATTCGAGGTAATGCTGCATCAGCTGAAGCTCAGCAAGCGAGACCGCCTGATGAGAACTCTCATGCTGTTTGCTCTCCCACTCCGAGCGCTTCGTCCGAAGCTCCGATAGGCTTAATTCCTCCGCTTGCAAAACACCGATAGCGGACGAAAGCTGCCATTCGGCTTGTGTCTTCTCGCTTGACTTTAAATCTACGATTTTTTGATAAGCGTATCGAAAGGCTGCCATTTACCAGTCGTCATCTCCCGTGGAATTCCGTCTGTAATCGTTCTTGCGTTTCGGCCAAATTGACCTTCTCATGCGTTTTTTGCCGAGTAAATTGATAAATCGCATCAATATTTTCTATTGCTTTATCAATTTCTTCATTTGTACCCCTCTGGTACGCCCCTATATTGATCAAGTCTTCCGAATCTCTATAAACAGAGAGTAATCTCTTCAGTTGATTCGCTGAATCCTGCTGTTCTTCCGTCACGATTTCCTTCATGACGCGGCTGACCGAAGCCAAAACGTCAATCGCAGGGAAATGGCCTTTATTCGCCAGCTGCCTGTTTAGAACGATGTGGCCGTCCAGTATGCCGCGAACAGCGTCGGCAATCGGTTCGTTCATGTCATCCCCGTCTACGAGAACGGTATAAAACGCGGTAATCGAGCCTGATGGCCCTGTCCCCGCCCGTTCCAGCAGTTTGGGTAACGTAGCGAACACGGAAGGCGTATAACCTCTCGTTGCGGGAGGTTCGCCGATGGCTAGTCCAACCTCACGTTGTGCCATGGCATAGCGGGTAACCGAATCCATCATCAGCATGACGTTAAGTCCGCGGTCGCGGAAATATTCAGCGATGGAAGTTGCAATTAGCGCTCCCTTGATCCGGATTAAAGCCGGTTGATCAGAGGTTGCAACGATAACAACCGAGCGGGCAAGTCCTTCGGGACCCAGATCCTTCTCGATAAACTCAAGCACCTCGCGACCTCGTTCGCCAATCAATGCTATGACATTGACGTCTGCAGAAGTATTGCGGGCTATCATGCCTAGCAATGTGCTTTTGCCAACGCCAGAACCTGCAAAGATACCAACGCGTTGGCCTCTGCCTACCGTCAGCAGTCCGTCAATTGCACGGACGCCGATGCTAAGCGTTTCCGTCACGCGAGGACGCGTAAGCGGATTGCTAGGCTCATTGTGCGTAGAGTAATGCTGCATCCGGCTTGGTAAAAAGGAACCGTCAAGGGGCTGGCCTAATCCGTCTAGCACCTTGCCTAGCAATTCCGAACCAACTTGAACGGACAACGGTTTGCCTGTTCCGACAACATCGCAACCCGGGCTGATCGCGTGCAATTCGCCCAGAGGCATAAGAATAACTTTGTTGTCCCGGAAGCCTACTACTTCCGCTTTAATCGGCTTGGCGCCTTTTGAAGAATAGATTAGACATACATCTCCAATGCTTGCGTCGGGACCTTCCGATTCAACCGTTAGACCAATAACCTGCGTAACTTTGCCGTTAACGCGGACTGGATCCAGATGTCGAAGCTGTTCGATATATTTGGAGCTGTCCAGTTTAATACCGCTCATCTGGCATACTCCGTTCTTCGTGGCTTTGGTTGGCTAGTTGCACCAGCTCGCGTTTGATCTCGGCCAGCTGAGTATCGATTCTGGCATCTATGCTGCCGTAAGCCGAACGGATGACACAACCGAAATCTTTAACCGTAGCATCAGGAATAATCTGAAGTTCTGCTTGGGAATCGATAACTAGATTAAGTTCTTCCCGTGCTGCCTGGACAAAAGCCAATTGCGCAGGCGCGACGCAAAGTGCAATGACCCCTTGTTCTCTTCGACGGGATAACGCTTTGCTAATCAGCTCAAGAGCCATATCCGGTGCTTCTGACAGCTGTCTGCCGATTACTTTTTCCGATATCGATACGCTCAGGTCAACCAGGAAAGGTTCTGCTTCCTGAATGATCTGCTCTCGCATCTCATAAGCCGATTTCAGAATGGCGTTGGCTTCTTCCAGCCTATTTTCCCATTCCTGTTGCAAAGCAAGCTCTGCATGTTCGCGGCCTGCCGCATAACCTTGCTCAAATCCCGCTTCTTGAGATGATTTGGATAACGTTTCATCCTCCAGCCGTTTCTCAAGCCACCAGTTATCGATCTGAGCTTCCGTATCGGCAATCAGTTGCTCGCAATGTTCTCCTGCTTCGCGAATGCGTTCTTCGGCAAAAGTTTGAGCATCCGAGATGATTTGGTCGCGAATGGAGATGGTCTCTTCATCCGGTCCTGTCTCTTCAATAATCTCTTCGGGCACCGCTTCTTGTTCAGCAGCATGTTTGTTAAGCCAATATAGCTGTTTCAGCTGCTCAAGCGCGATTACGCTTGAAGACTTTATCAAATTAGACAATGATGTCATCTCCTCCGCCGCGGGCGATGATAATCTCGCCGGCTTCTTCTAGCCTGCGAATCGTAGCGACGATACGGGTTTGCGCTTCTTCAACATCACGCAGCCGGACAGGTCCCATAAATTCCATTTCTTCCTTGAACGTATCGGACATCCGTTTCGACATGTTGCGGAAGATGGCTTCCCGCACTTCTTCGCTTGCCACCTTGAGGGCCAGCTGAAGATCGGAATTTTCCACGTCGCGGATAATGCGTTGAATCGAGCGATTGTCGATATTGACGATATCCTCGAATACAAACATCCGTTTCTTGATTTCTTCCGCCAATTCCGGATCCTCGATCTCGAGCGCGTCCAGAATGGTACGTTCCGTTCCGCGGTCTACGCCGTTCAGAATCTGAACGATCGAATCGATGCCGCCTGCATTGGTGTAGTCCTGTGTTACCGTAGCAGAGAGTTTCTGCTCCAGAACGCGTTCCACCTGGCTAATAACTTCAGGGGAAGTGCTGTCCATCAACGCGATTCTGCGAGCGACATCAGCCTGCTTCTCTTGCGGTAACGACGATAAGATATGCGAAGATTGCTCGGATTGCAAATAAGAAAGTACGAGTGCGATCGTTTGAGAGTTCTCGTTTTGAATAAAGTTCAAGATTTGGGTAGGTTCTGCTTTGCGTGCAAAGTCAAACGGCCGGACCTGAAGCGTTGCCGTCAAACGGTTGATCACTTCAACAGCCTTTTGTTCGCCTAGCGCTTTCTCCAAAATCTCTTTCGCATACGAGATGCCGCCTTGCGAGATATATTCCTGTGCTAGACAGATTTGATGGAAGTCGCTTAATATCTGCTCTCTCTCAACACTGTCTACTTTGCGCACGTTGGCAATTTCCAGCGTTAGCTGTTCAATTTCTTCTTCCCTCAAATGTTTGAAGATTTGAGCCGACACTTCCGGTCCCAACGTTATAAGCAGGATTGCTGCTTTTTGCCTGCCGGTTAATCCATTTAGCGGTTTTGCCATAGGAACCACCCTCTATTCTTCCACAAGCCAGGTGCGGAGCAAGTTGACGAATTCCTCAGGCTTGCGTTTGGCGAGTGTTTCGAGATTTTTACGTGCCTGACTATCGTTATTAACCGTTTCGAAATCAATCGTTGGGAATTCAGGCTTCGTTTGTTGCTCAAGCAATGCAGCTGCTTCGGCTGCCGCTTTTTCTTCCGCAAGTTTTCTGCGTCTGCGGACGAGCATGGCCGTTAGACCACCGATTAGAGCAAGCGCTGCAGCTCCAAGTCCTATTGCCCACTGCGTGGATAAGCCGCTTACCGATGTTCCAGCATCGGCAGTAGCAAAGCTTTGGCCTAGAATTGTAACTTTTTTGGCCATCAGTACGTCATCATTAACGTTCTGTCCGGAATCGGCGAGTTGCGCGCGTACCAGTGAAGTAAGGAAATTTGTTAACTCCAGTTTAGATTGATCCGTCAGCTTGTCCTGCTCAACGCCAATGCTGATCGACAAATCCTTCAGCTGGTACGGAGCGGATTCAATCTGATTGTTAATGCGATCGTAATCATAGTTCGTTACGCGGGAATTCTGCTCCGAAGAACCATTCGTATTATCTGTTGCCGTGTAACCGGGCACGTCGGTTTCTCCAGTACCGGCAACTCCGCCGGCATTCGCAGTACCGTTTGTCGTTGTGCTGTTATCCTGCTGCTCGCTTACGATAATGCCGTTATTGTTGTTGTTCTCTAAAGGTCTTACAAGATTTTCTTCGCTGACTTTCTTGTCGAAGTTGAAGCTGCTGGCTACGCTGACTACCAGATTGTCGCCAATCATCGGGGACAAGAACTGTTGAATGTTCTTCTTCACTTCCGCTTCATATTTCCGTTGAATCAGGAAGTGCGTCTCGGCAGCGTCGGTTGCGGCGCCGATTTTGTTACCGTCGATTTCAGAAGATACAAGTTCGCCTTGCGGGCTTGAGATTGTAATATCCTGAATCGCCAGCTTCGGAACAGCCGTCTTCACCAGATTGTAGTAACCGTCAACCTCTTGCTGGCTTGGCCGGTACCCGGAAGTAAAATTCATCATGATCGAAGCGGATGCCTGTTCCTTCTCTTCTGCCGACAAGAACGCGGAGTCTTCCGGGAGATTGATAAGAACTTTGGAGCTCTGAACGCCTTGCATCCGGTTAAGCAATTGTTGAACTTCCCCGTTTAAAGCGTTTCTGTATTTCACGTTAAACACATTATCCGTATCTCCGAAAGCGCTGCTTCCTTCGAATGCCTCGAATCCAATCGAACCGTTCTCTACAAGACCTTGTGAACCAACATCCACTTTGGTTCTTGTTGCTACCGCGCTAGGAACTGAAATGCTTTTTCCATCCGCGCTCAGTTGATAAGGAATTCCGTTTCCGTCCAAGTAGGTCATGATTGCTGCTGCATCTGTGGTGTCAAGGTTTTGAAATGCGACTTCATAATCCGTTCTGGTGAAGATGTAAGTCAAAATCACAATTGTTAACAACAATGCAGCAATGGATGCCCCCAGCCCTATTTTTTGTTTTTTGCCCATTTGCCCCCAAAACTGCGTGAGTCTCTGGCGGTATTGGGCGATTCTTTCGTTCACGTTGTCACCTCACCCAGCTTCTGTCTAGTTAGAAAGCCCTATTACACTGACATTCGCATAATTTCTTGATACGCATCAATCACTTTATTGCGAATTTGAGTCGTCAGCTGTAAGCTAAGCTCTGCTTTCTGAGAAGCGATGAGTACCTGTGAAACATCAACCTCGCCAATTAAGTATTTGTCGTTCAGCTTATGTACTTCTTTTTCCTGCGCATCCACGCTATTAAGCGCGTTCTCCAAGTATTGCCCGAAAGTGTTTGTCATCTCAGCAGGTGTAGCTTGTTGCTGTGGTTTAGCAGTTTCTAGCAGCTTGTTAACGGCTTGTGCGGGATTAAGTTGCAACGGTTGAATCATAGCCGTCCCTCCGTCATCGTTATCTTAGGTTTCTTTACTTGCCAATCTCCAAAGCTTTTGTGAACATGGCTTTTGACGCATTAAGAGCAGTTACGTTAGCCTCGTATGAACGGGAAGCCGAGATCATATCGACCATCTCTTTAGCCACATCCACGTTAGGCATATTGACGTATCCGTTGGCATCCGCGTCCGGGTGGGTAGGATTATAGACGAGCTTGGTAGGCGACTGATCCTCGATTATTCTCGTTGCCTTAACGCCTTGTGCACCGGAAGTCCCTTCAAGCTGCTTATTCAGCATATCGGAGAAAGAAGAGGATTGCGTCATCGGTTCGAGTACGACCATCTTCCGTTTGTAAGGTACAAACTGGCCATTCACATAACCCGCGCGCGTTGTTTCGGCATTTGCGATGTTTGAGGAGATAACGTCCATACGTAATCGTTGTGCGGTTAGTGCCGAAGCACTGGCATCAAAGCTGCTAGAAATCCTCAATTCCTTTATCTCCCTTCAATAGCGGTCTTCATCATCTTCACGTCGTGGTTGAGTTGCTGAATATAAAAGTTGTAACTAAGTTGGTTCTTAGCGAGCAACGACATCTCGCGGTCGATGTCGACATTATTCTCATTGTTATTCATCTCTGACAAGTTGTCCGTCTCGACCTGTGCGGTTGGGACTACCCCATTAGACCTGCCAATTGGGATGTGACGAACATTCGTTCGTTTCCCTTGGAGCTCTTTTTGCCCGTCCATCTCTTGTGTGAGCAGCTCCTCAAACAATACTTCCGATCGTTTGAAGTTTGGTGTGTCGACATTGGCAATGTTATTGGCAATAACGCCTTGTCGTAATTCTGCAGCCTTCAATGCCCCTTCCAAACGCCCAAACGACGTGCCGTTCAATACATTCACGTTCTTGTGTCACCACTTTCGGTAGAAGATCATAGTTAACGTATTCAACAGATTGCGAACCATTCCTTCTTTCTTCGACATTAAATTATGAAAAAAATGAGACGGTACTGTCGACTTTTGCCGACATGATTATATTCAACAATTGTCCAAAATATTACAATAAGAAAAAAGCCCTATCTTTAATTTCAAGATAGGGCTTTGATATGAACTTCGCATAGGTTGGTAGACCTAAGGAAATTATGACTTAATTTTTTCCAGTTCCATCAATAACTGGGTATTTAAAATTTTGATGTAGGTGCCTTTCATCCCCAAGGACCTTGTTTCAATCACGCCGGCACTCTCAAGTTTACGCAGCGCATTCACAATAACGGATCTTGTAATGCCTACCCGATCTGCGATTTTGGAAGCGACAAGCAGTCCTTCCTTCCCTTCCAACTGCTCGAAAATATGTTCTACGGCCTCGAGTTCGCTGAATGAAAGCGATCCAATCGCAACGGAAACAACCGCCCGGCTGCGAGCTTCCAGCTCGACCTCTTCCGCGCGTTCACGCAATATTTCCATACCGACGATAGTCGAACCGTATTCGGCAAGAATCAAATCGTCGTCGTCAAATGAACCGTTCGTCCTGGTAAGCACGAGTGTACCCAACCGGTCCCCGCCGCCCGTAATTGGTACTACAGTCATAATTTCTTGCTCGCCAAGCGCCGGGAACGTTTCATAAACTCCGGAATCCGGAGCAACATTCGTAACCGATTCTTGCATGTCCAGAAATAGGCTGTTGCTCACTTGCGGAAAGCGCAGCTCATCAACAGTCATCGAACGCAGGGTATCATGGTCAAAAGGATTCACGGCCGCACAGCCAAGAACCTTGCCTTTGCGGCTGACCACAAACACATTCGTCTGTATCGTGCTGCACAATACCTCAGCCATTTCTCTGAAATTGAGCGCTTTGCCGGCGGCCCGTTGAAGCAACCGGTTCAGCGTTCTTGTTTTTGTAAGTAAAGTCATTCCTAAGCCTCCCAAAACTCATCCCAACTACATTTTAACTACAGTATATATTGACTTAAATCGCGATTTTTCGCAATGCCCCCCACTTTTTCCCTGACATACTCAGGAGTGATGACCATTTGATCAAGGGTAATATCCGGCGCTTCAAAGGACAAGTCCTCCAGAAGCTTCTCCAAGATAGTATGAAGCCTGCGGGCGCCGATATTTTCGGTATTGCGGTTCAAATCGGCTGCGATCGACGCAATCTCTTTAATAGCATCGTCAGAAAATTCAATCGCAATGCCTTCTGTTTGAAGAAGAGCAGCGTATTGCTTGGTTAACGCGTTCTTAGGCTCCGTCAGTATGCTGACGAAATCGTCCAAGCTAAGCGATGTCAACTCAACCCGGATCGGGAAGCGCCCCTGCAACTCCGGTATAAGATCCGATGGCTTCGCTACATGGAATGCGCCTGCCGCGATGAACAGAACATAGTCCGTTTTTACCGGTCCGTATTTCGTCATCACCGTAGAACCTTCCACGATCGGAAGAATATCGCGCTGAACGCCTTCGCGCGACACATCAGGGCCATTGCCTCTAGAAGGACTTGCAATCTTATCAATCTCGTCGATAAAGATAATGCCGGTTTGCTCGGCGCGGGCTACGGATTCCGCAATCACGTCATCCATATCGATCAATTTGTTTGCTTCTTCTTGAATCAATACTTTGCGAGCTTCCTTGACCGGAAGTTTGCGCTTCTTGGTTTTCTTCGGCATAAATTGCCCAAGCATTTCCTGCATATTCATGCCGCCTAGGCCATCAGGCCCTTGACCGCCCAGCATATCGAGCATATTCGGCGAGTTGTCTTCAATCTCAACCTCAACCGTTTCATTCTCGAGCTTGCCTGCAGCCAGCTCTTCGCGTGCATGGGAACGCTTCGATATAATAACCGAATCATGCTCCGGCTCTTCCGTCGTTTCTTTGCTGCTTTGTTGATTGCCAAACAACATTTCAAACGGGTTTTTGGATTGTTTTTCTTTCGTTTTGGAAGGAACAAGCAGCGAAACTAAACGTTCGTTAGCAAGCTTCTCGGCTTTATCCTGAACACTTTCCGTTTTCTCGGCTTTAACCATCCGAATTGCCGTCTCTACGAGGTCGCGGACCATCGATTCGACGTCACGGCCGACATAGCCCACTTCCGTAAACTTTGTCGCTTCCACCTTAATGAAAGGTGCCTTGACCAGCTTGGCCAAACGGCGGGCAATTTCGGTTTTGCCGACACCGGTAGGACCAATCATCAAGATGTTTTTCGGAACGATCTCGTCGCGCAGCGCTTCGTCCAGAAGCCCTCTGCGATAACGATTGCGGAGTGCGATAGCGACCGATCGTTTGGCTGACTTTTGACCTACAATATATTTATCGAGCTCGGCTACAATTTGTCGAGGGGTAAAAGCTTGGTTCACCATATGATCTCTCCTCCGATTCAGCCAATTTCTTCTACAATAATATTATGATTCGTATAAACGCATATGTCAGCAGCCGTTTCCAGCGCAGCTCTCGCAATATCTTTGGCTTCCATCTGAGGAGCATACTTCTGCAGCGCTCTCGCTGCCGAGAGGGCATAATTGCCGCCTGATCCAATCGCCAGAATACCGTCATCCGGCTCAATAATTTCACCGTTACCGGAGATCAAGAGAAGCCCCGAGTTATCCATCACCAGCATTAACGCTTCCAGCTTGCGAAGAATACGGTCGGAACGCCAATCCTTCGCAAGTTCGACCGCAGCGCGCTGCAGATTGCCGTGATGTTCTTCCAACTTGGCTTCGAATTTCTCGAATAATGTAATTGCATCCGCTACGGAGCCGGCAAATCCCGCAATAACTTGGCCGCGGTATAAACGGCGGACTTTTTTCGCTTTGTTTTTCATAACGACGCTATTCCCGAAGGTTACCTGCCCATCACCGGCAATTGCACCCTTTCCTTCGTGACGCACCGCGCAGATCGTGGTGGCGTGAAATTCCATATCCATCTCTTCGCCCTCCTATAACTAGCAAAATGTGAATCCTATTTCGGTTTAAATGGAGCTAGCCTTTTATACGTTCAGATGTTCGAAATGTTCCTGCTTAAAGCGCTCCAGGCTTTCCAGTGCCCGGTTAGCAATCGCTTCGTTCTTTTCCTTCTTGTTGCGGATACGGTTCTCAAGCGGCGGGAACAAGCCGAAATTCGCGTTCATTGGCTGGAAATGCTTGAAGTCTGCCGTTGTAATGTAATGGGCCATGCTGCCTAGCGTCGTATCTTCCGGCAATACAAGCGGATCAAGTCCGCGAGCCAATCTGCCTGCGTTCAAACCGGCAATGAGACCGGAGGCTGCGGATTCCACGTAGCCTTCCACGCCCGTCATTTGTCCTGCAAAGAACAAAGTATTGCGGTTTTTCAACTGGTATGTCGGTTCAAGCACTCGCGGCGAGTTAATAAACGTATTGCGATGCATAACGCCGAAACGCACAAACTCCGCATTCTCAAGTCCCGGGATAAGCGAAAATACCCGCTTCTGTTCTCCCCACTTGAGATGAGTCTGGAAACCAACCATGTTGTACAGAGTGCCTGCCGCATTGTCCTGGCGAAGCTGAATAACGGCATGCGGGAGCTTGCCCGTATGCGGGTTGACAAGTCCAACCGGCTTCATCGGTCCAAACAGAACCGTCTGCTTGCCTCTGCTTGCCATCACTTCGATCGGCATACAACCTTCGAAATAAACTTCTTTCTCGAAATCTTTAAGCGCGGCTGTCTCTGCCGTTGTAAGTGCCTCATGGAAAACTTCAAACTCTTCTTCTGTCATCGGACAGTTCAAATACGCGGCTTCGCCTTTGTCATACCGGGATGCCAGGTAGACCTTGCTCATATCGATGGAGTCCTTCTCAATGATCGGAGCTGCCGCATCGTAGAAGTAGAAATATTCTTCGCCGAGCAACGTACGGATCTTCTCGGATAAGGATGGTGCCGTCAGAGGGCCTGTTGCAAGAACAACAATAGCGTCCTCCGGAATATCGGCAACTTCTTCCGTACGCACTTCAACGAGCGGATGCTCGTGCAGCAGACGAGTAACTTCTTCAGAGAATCCGTCTCTATCAACGGCAAGCGCTCCACCTGCCGGTACGGCATGGCGATCTGCGCTGCCTAGAATTAATGAATTCAGACGGCGCATCTCTTCCTTGAGCACGCCTACGGCGTTGGCAAGGCCATTAGCGCGCAAGCTGTTGCTGCATACGAGCTCAGCGAAGTTTTTAGTATGGTGTGCCGGCGTTTTGGTTTCGGGACGCATTTCGTACAAAATAACAGGTACCCCTTGGGATACGATCTGCCATGCCGCCTCGCTTCCCGCAAGACCTGCTCCGACTACGATGACTGGTTGTTGATGTGACAATGTAAAGACCTCCATTATATGCTATCACGGCATTGAAAACACAGCTGTCCTCCCTGCAAAAGGGAGGACTGAGTTGTGGCCGCATCTGTTCTTAACGTTTAAGCTTGTTCTTGTTCGTCTTCGACGAGTTCTTCCGTATAATCGCAGGATGGGCATAGCAACTTCGCTCCGCTGCGGTTGCGTTTCTCGACTAGCATGGAATCGCAATTCGGACACGGTTTGTTCGTTGGCTTATCCCAGGACACGTAATCACAAGTTGGATAGGTATCGCAACCGTAGAATATCCGTCCTTTTTTGCTGCGGCGCTCGATGATTTTGCCCTCGTGGCATTTCGGACAAGTTACGCCGATATCCTTGACGATTGGTTTCGTATTGCGGCAGTCCGGGAAGCCGGAGCAAGCAAGGAATTTGCCGAAGCGTCCCATCTTAAACACCATATGACGGCCGCATTTCTCGCAGATTTCATCCGATACCTCGTCTTGGATCTCGACTTCCTTCATTTCTTCTTCGGCGACTTCAAGCCGCTTCTCAAAAGATTCGTAGAAGGTAGACAGGACTTTAACCCAGTCTTCTTCTCCATCCTCAACATGGTCAAGATCCGTTTCCATCTTCGCCGTAAATTCGGAATCCAGAATTTCCGGGAAAAATTCTTCCATCATCTGATTGACCAGGTCGCCTAGCTCGGTAGGAATAAACTTCTTCTCTTCTATCGCTACATATCCGCGTTTCTGGATGGTTTCGAGCGTTGGCGCATAAGTACTTGGACGTCCAATACCAAGCTCCTCCAGCGTCTTGACCAATCTCGCCTCGGAATAACGCGGCGGCGGTTGGGTGAAATGCTGCTTCGGCTCGATGGAATCGGAAGTCACGGCATCTCCGATTGCAAACGGCGGGAGGAATTTATGTTCCTCTTCGGTTCCGTCATCGTTGCCCTCGACATACACCTTCATAAAACCGGCAAACTTGATTTTCGAACCGCTTGCGCGGAAAATCACATCGCCGGAAGCCAGATCCACCGTCATCGTATCCAGTACGGCAGATGCCATCTGGCTGGAAACGAAACGTTCCCATACCAGCTTATACAGGCGGAACTGATCGCGGCTAAGGAATGGCTTCATAGTCTCCGGGTCGCGAAGCGTTGAAGTCGGGCGAATCGCTTCATGGGCATCCTGGGCATTGCTGTTCTTCTTGATGTAGACGCGTGGCTGCTCTGGATAAAACGTTGGACCGTATTTGGATTCAATGTATTCCTTAGCTTCCTCTTGGGCAATTGGAGAAATTCTCGTCGAGTCCGTTCTCATGTAGGTAATAAGACCAACGGTCCCTTCCTTGCCGAGCTCTACGCCTTCATATAGCTGCTGAGCTACAGACATCGTCTTGGACGCGCGGAATCCCAGCTTGCGGGCTGCTTCCTGCTGCAGAGAGCTCGTTATGAATGGCGGTGCAGGGTTACGGAGACGTTCTTTCTCTTTCACTTCGGCTACCTTGAATTGATTGCCAGACAAAGCAGCTAGGATCTGCTGCATTTCCTGCTCATTGCCAAGCTCGCGTTTCTCGCCTTTGATCGAATGATATTTCGCTTCGAACGGAACGCCTTGTTGGGTCAGCTTAGCGGTTATCGACCAGTACTCTTCCGGAATAAACGCGTCAATCTCGTTTTCCCGGTCGATGATCAGCTTGACGCACACGGATTGCACGCGCCCTGCGGATAACCCTTTTTTGACTTTTTTCCACAGAAGCGGACTGATTTTGTAACCAACAAGCCGGTCCAGAATCCGTCTCGCCTGCTGGGCATTTACAAGATCCATATTGATTTTGCGCGGTGTCTTGAAAGCATCCTTTACCGCTTGCTTCGTAATTTCGTTAAACACAACCCGGCATGTATCCGATTCGTCCAGCTCCAAATAATGAGCCAGATGCCACGCAATCGCTTCTCCTTCGCGATCGGGGTCGGCTGCTAGAAAGACATGTTTAACTTTTTTGCTGGCATCCTTCAATTCTTTCAATACGCTGCCCTTGCCGCGAATTGTAATATATTTCGGTTGAAAACCGTTTTCCACTTCGACGCCAGTCTGACTTTTGGGCAAATCACGAATATGGCCCATCGATGCTTTAACGATATATTTACTGCCCAAATATTTGCCGATCGTCTTCGCTTTGGCCGGTGATTCTACGATTACTAATGAATCTGCCACGTTAGGCGCCCCCTCTCTCCCTACATGTTACAACGCTATATAAACTGCCCCTGGCTGTTGTTCGATTTTCCGTTTTATACATAAATTTATCAGAAGTGCGCTTAAATGTCCAAAAGGGATCATCGTAAGCTGGTGCAATTCGTTAATTGTAAGCGGACGATCTCGCAATAAATCAATGATTCTATGCTCTTCGGCACTCATGCCCAAAGTTCCT
Source organism: Paenibacillus glycanilyticus (assembly GCF_030161375.1). Taxonomy (GTDB): domain Bacteria; phylum Bacillota; class Bacilli; order Paenibacillales; family Paenibacillaceae; genus Pristimantibacillus; species Pristimantibacillus glycanilyticus_B. Next base: position 7,064 of record NZ_BSSQ01000012.1, on the reverse strand, counting down.
GCTGCCGGTTGTTTCGGCTGCCTCAATGCCGTCAGCTTTGCCGCAAGCCAGCTGTATTCCTCCAGAATATGACTGGCACTGCTGACCAGCTTCGCGCCTTCCCGAATCAGACTGTTTGGTCCTTCGCTCTTAGGCGAAGAGATCGGGCCGGGAACCGCAAACACATCTCTGCCCATCTCTAAAGCCTGGTCTGCTGTGATCAGCGAGCCGCTGCCTTTTGCCGCTTCGACAACAAGTGTACCCAGGGTTGTTCCCGCGATAATCCGATTACGAAGAGGGAACATACCCGGATGAAGCTGCGATCCGATTGGAGCTTCGGACACTATCAGTCCTTCCCGCATGATTTGCTGGTACAGCGAGCGGTTCTCGGGCGGATAGCAATGATCAACGGGGCTAGCCAGTATGGCAATCGTGCTTCCATCGCCTCTCAACGCCGCTTCATGCGCTTTGCTGTCGATCCCCCTGGCTAGACCGCTAACAACCGTCAAACCTTGCCGAGAAAGCTCCTCAGACAGCGATAAAGCAGTATGACGGCCATAGGCGCTTGGATTTCTCGTTCCCACAATGGCGATCGACGGTCTTGTCAACAATTCCAGTCGCCCAAGCGCATAGATTGCCCATGGAGGTTGAGGAATTCGTCGAAGCTCTTCGGGATATTCCTCATCATAAGGCGTAAGTACCGCCGCTCCTAACCGCAGAGCCCGTATGTAAGGCGCATCCGGCCAATCAAACGGCTCGCCCCATCTTCTGGCTGCTGTTTCTGCCTGTGCACGTCCAAATCCGATCGCCAGCCAGTCGGCTTCACTCGTACCGTCTACGGTCTCCCATGCTTTGTGGGCAACCGCTTTCTGAACGGTATGCCAGCCTATGCCGGAACATTCATGGAGCATGATGATCATCTGCTTACATTTATCCATATTTAGCGTCATTTTAGCTGTTCTCTCCTTATGGAGATCAGCCTGCATTCTTCCCTATTGTGCGTTACATGGCAAAAGAATGCAAGTCGACCTGAAATTTTCGCAAAAAAAAGCAACCTTTCAAGCCCGAATCGGGCAATGAAAGGTTGCTTACCTTCTTAGAATGAAGGAAGCGATCCAATCGCTTCCTTCATTAAATATGCTTTTATCTACAAACTAGGCTTGTGCTACGCCTGTTGTGCATTTTTCAAGCAGGCCTTGTGCTTCCAGCACCGATACAAGCGTAGAGCCCATGTCGGATGGCGTTGGAGCAACTTTAATGCCGCATGCTTCCAAAGTCGCGATTTTTTCCGCAGCAGTACCTTTGCCGCCGGAGATAATAGCGCCAGCGTGTCCCATGCGTTTGCCCGGAGGAGCCGTAGCGCCGCCGATGAAGCCAACAACCGGCTTCTTCATGTTCGCTTTGATCCACTCAGCAGCTTCTTCTTCTGCTGTACCGCCGATCTCGCCGATCATGATAACCGCATAAGTGTCCGGATCATCGTTGAAACGGCTAAGAATGTCGATAAACTCGGAGCCTTTAACCGGGTCGCCGCCGATACCAACCGCGGACGATTGGCCAATGCCGCGAGTCGAAAGCTGATGTACAGCTTCATAAGTCAGTGTTCCCGAACGGGAAACGACGCCTACATGGCCTTTTGTATGGATATAGCCCGGCATAATGCCGATTTTGCACTCGCCTGGTGTAATAACGCCCGGGCAGTTAGGTCCGATCAGAACCGTTTTGCTGCCTTCCATGTAACGTTTTACTTTTACCATGTCGAGAACCGGAATGCCTTCCGTAATACAGATAACCAGATCAAGACCAGCGTCAACTGCTTCCAAGATCGAGTCAGCCGCGAATGCAGGCGGTACATAGATAACCGACGCCGTTGCGCCAGTAGCTGCTACCGCTTGTTCTACCGTGTTGAATACCGGAAGAGAAACAACGTTGCCGTTCTCCAAAGTGATATCGACGTTTGTGCCGCCTTTACCTGGCGTTACGCCGCCTACCATTTGAGTACCGTAGTCCAACGCGCCTTTCGCATGGAACAAGCCTGTTGCGCCTGTAATCCCTTGCGTGATTACTTTTGTATCCTTATTAACCAAAATGCTCATCGAATTTCACATCCCCGTTCATGAATTCGTACGCGTAATTATTTAACGAGATTAACGATTTTTTGTGCGCCGTCTGCCATCGAGTCAGCCGCAACAATATTCAATCCCGATTCGTTCAACATTTTTTTGCCAAGCTCAACGTTAGTGCCTTCCAGTCTAACTACCAGAGGACGGTCGAGGCCAAGCTCTTTCGCGGCTGCGATTACGCCGTCAGCGATTACGTCACAACGCATAATGCCACCGAAGATATTTACGAAAATACCTTTAACGTTCTCATCGGACAAAATGATCTTGAACGCTTCCGTTACTTTCTCTTTTGTAGCGCCGCCCCCTACGTCTAGGAAGTTGGCAGGGTCGCCGCCGTAGTATTTGATGATGTCCATAGTCGCCATAGCAAGACCGGCGCCGTTAACCATACAGCCGATGTTGCCTTCCAGGGCAATATAGCTCAGGTCGTATTTGGATGCTTCGATCTCTTTAGCATCTTCTTCTTCCAGGTCGCGCAGCGCCACGATATCTTTGCGACGGTACAAAGCGTTGGAATCGAAGTTCAACTTCGCGTCAAGCGCCATAACGTTGCCGTCGCCTGTTACAACCAGAGGGTTGATCTCGGCGATCGAGCAGTCTTTGTCCACAAACGCGGTGTACAATGCCATCATGAACTTAACGGCTTTGTTAACCAGCTCGTTAGGAATGTTGATCGCATAAGCAAGCTTGCGCGCTTGGAACACTTGGAGACCAATTGCAGGATCGACCACTTCTTTGATGATTTTCTCAGGCGAATGAGCAGCTACTTCTTCGATCTCGGTGCCGCCTTCTTCTGAAGCCATCATGGTTACGCGGCCAGTTCCGCGGTCAATAACAACGCCTACGTAATATTCTTTCTTGATGTCGCAGCCTTGTTCGATAAGAAGTCGTTTTACTTCTTTTCCTTCAGGACCTGTTTGATGAGTAACAAGCACTTTGCCAAGAATTTCGCCGGCATATGCACGTACTTCATCGAGGTTTTTCGCTACTTTAACGCCGCCGGCTTTACCGCGGCCGCCTGCGTGAATTTGCGCTTTAACAACTACCACTGGAGTGCCCAGTGCTTGCGCTGCTTCTACCGCTTCGTCAACGGAGAAAGCTACCTTTCCTTCTGGAACAGCAACACCGTACTGTTTCAGGACCTCTTTGCCTTGATACTCATGGATATTCATTGTTAGAAATCCTCCATTTCACAGACTCGACTTCAGTCATATGTACACAAACCTTAATCATTGTAGCATTATTTATGCCATATTTCGACCCTTCGGGTTTTGGTTTTTTGATATGGATTTCATCTCAAAATGAGATTAAATAAGCACAAGACTACAGTAGTATTCCCTATTTTCTAGAAGAATTCAGCCTTCTTTTTCCATTATTGACAGACTTGTTATTCTTCTACTATGATGTCGTTAACGATAACTTTATAAAAACAAGAACCGGACGTAAGGAAGCACCTTCATCCCATTATTTGGAGGTGCTTTTTGTTATGTTCAGTTTAATGCAGAGCAGCAGTGTACTTGGCGTGGAAGGAAAAGGAATCTCGGTGGAGGTAGATATCGCAAGCGGTCTGCCCCAAGTCAGCGTGGTTGGATTGCCCGACCCTGCCGTGAGGGAGTCGGTTGAACGGGTCCGCGCGGCAATCAAGAACAGCGGGTTTGCCTTCCCTCTTGAGAGGATTACCGTGAATCTGGCTCCGGCTGATCTGCGTAAGGAAGGCACAGCTTTTGACTTGGCGATAGCTGCGGGCATATTAACGGCGAGCGGTCAACTGGAGGCGCCTCCTTTCAGGCAAACGATGCTGATTGGAGAACTATCCTTGAATGGCGAGATCAGGCCGGTCCCCGGCGTATTAGCCATGATCGAGCAAGCCAAACGGTCGGGTATTCAGAAGGTGCTGCTGCCGCTCGCCAATGCGAAAGAAGCCGCATGGATTACCGATATGGAGCTATTTGCGATCACCCATCTGAAGGAGCTGTTAGCGGAGAGCAAAAGCGAGGATCCGTGGTCGGGTATCCGTTTCGATGCCGCTTCCAGCCGGGATTACTCCTTGTCAGCAGCGGAAACGGAACATTCGGACGATTTCGGCGATTACAGCGACGTCTTCGGACAGCATCAAGCCAAACGAGCATTGCTGATTGCCGCTTCCGGAAAACACAATATTCTGTTCGCGGGTCCTCCGGGAACCGGGAAAACCATGATGATCCGCCGGCTTCCCGGCATACTCCCTCCTCTTAGCGAAGAAGAAGCGCTTGAAGTAACCAAAATCTACAGCGCGGCAGGCAAGCTGTCCACGGACGCCAAAGGTCTGATCCGGATGGCGCCTTTCCGCGCTCCCCACCATACGATATCGGCCGGTGGCTTAATTGGGGGAGGCTCTGTGCCAAAACCCGGAGAGGTTACTCTCGCCCATTACGGCGTCTTGTATTTGGACGAGCTGCCCGAGTTCTCCCGCACGGTGCTCGAGGTATTGCGCCAGCCGCTAGAGGATGGCATCGTCACGATCGCGAGGTCCAGAGCCGTGTTTCATTTCCCTGCCAAGCTCATGTTAGCCGTTTCCTTCAATCCTTGCCCATGCGGTTACGCCGGGCATGAAACCGCCGAGAAACGTTGTACTTGCAGCTCTTCCGCAATCGCCAAATACAGAAGCAAAATGTCTGGGCCGTTGCTTGACCGGATCGATATCCAAATCGAGGTGCCAAGGCCTATTGAACTGGAACCGGGCTCTGCCGAAATGGCTGCCATGAACTCCGCGCAAATGAGGTTGCAGGTACATCAAGCGAGAGCCAGAAAAGCGTTGAGGGACGAGGAGTTGGGACTAAAGCCGGGCATGCGGCTTTCCGGCACTGCTCTTAGACGATCCATTCTGATGAAAAAAGAAGCTTTTGAATTGCTTGATCACGCTCTATCCGTGCTGAATATCAGCATGCGCGCTTATGACCGGATTTTGCGGCTTGCGAGGACAATTGCGGATGTTGAGGGCAGCGAATACGTAGAAGATGTGCATGTGGCGGAAGCGATTCAATATAGAAGACTTGATATTTAATGCAAAAGCGGCTTTCTATTCTCTCTAGAAGGCCGCTTTTATATGCTTGATATCGTTGATGGAATCGTCGTTTCGGTTCATCGTTACGGCTATAACGTCAAATCTCATCGCCGGGTAGTTCAATTGTCTCATCCGCAAATAGACTTGAGCGATGAGTGCGACCTGCTGCTGTTTACGCCGGTCCACGGATTCGGCTGCCGTGCCGAATCGCCCTCCCGCCCGCCTCGTTCTTACTTCGACAAAGATAAGCGCGTTATCCAGTGCGGCGATAATATCGATCTCACCCGAGCGGCAGCGCCAGTTGCGTTCAACGATGGTGTAGCCATCCTTCTCAAGATACAGACAGGCGGCCGCCTCTCCGGCTAGTCCGGTTTGTCTTCTGCGGTCTTCACGCATCCCATTCCCTCGCTTTTTGGTCCGACCGGTACACAAAACTTAATATCTCGGCAACCAGGGTATACAACTCCGGCGGGATCGATTGATCGACATCCAGCTTAGACAACACTTCCACTAACGACGAATCCTGTTGAACAGGCACGTTATGCTCTGCAGCCTGCTCCAGTATTTGCTCCGCCAAGTACCCGCTGCCTTTTGCAGTTACTACCGGCGATTGGTTTATGCCAGGTTCATATTTCAGAGCAACGGCTTTGCGAACCGTATTTTTCTGTTTATTGCTTTTCTGTTCCGCACTCATGCCCGCAAGTCGACTCCTTTGTAACGCGTCTTAACAAATTGAGCCGGATCCGGCACTGCTTGTCTGATCTCTTCCCCTTCCTCGCTAACGCTGCGGGTTGGTGTCGTGCGAAGCGATAATAACTGATAACCGGCCTGATTAAGGCTAACGGCAATTTCCGAACGGGAGGAATCTATAAGCGCCGAAATCGCCGGGTGATCATTCCACAAGGTGAGACTGACGATTTTGTCCATCACATTCACATCAACCAGCGTTGGACCCAATGATCTCATAGATAAATCAAATAACAACCTGCAGTTGGACGCATCCAGCTGGCCTTGGCGACCCCTTCTCGTTTGAATATGAACGGAGGCGGTCTGATTGCCATCCGGACCGTTAAGCGGGACAAACATGGTCAGATGAGAAAATACGGCTCCGTTGCGCTCCGGCGTCAACATCAACTGCTGTCCTGTAATATGCTGAACTAGCTGCTGGGCAGCTTCCCGCAAAGCAGGCGGCGCATCGCTCGAGGAAGCAATCGCAATCAGCGTGCTCTTCAGCGACTCTTGGGCGGCGGGTTTTATATCTTCCGGATGAAGGCCATCTGCTGTTGCCGCAAGTTGCTGCTGTTGATTCGTCCCGAATGTCGGCATCTCTCTCAACCGTTCTCCCGGGATCGGCTTATGATCCGTATCGCTATGTTGCGCGCCCCCGTCAGCTTGTTCATGCTCTTGCCCCAAAGTCCGCTGGACATGGGCTGTCGGACGCGTCTCCGCCGATTGCTGTTGACGCGGCGCCTCAACGCCGCTCATACCGCGTCCTTCCTCCGCTGACGATGAGTTAGCGGAAGTTTGCGCTGCAGCTGCTTCCGGCTCAGCTGCGGCTTGAGCCACTTGAGCAGGTCCTTGCGCTGAAGGCGCAGGCAACTGCTTCGACAATTGGTTCTCATAGTCGACGCCCATCCATTTCATCAACTGGCCCAGCCAGTTGCCAGATGCGCTGCCGCCCGCCGCGGTACCCTGGCGGGCGTTTTGCGGCTGCGCGCCTAGCTCCGCGGGCTCTGCCGCGGGCGCTGGCGCAGCCGCAGCAGGCGCGGCTTGGCCGCCCGCGCCTGTGCCTTCGGCGCGCTGCGCAGCTGCGCTCGCGCCTGGCGCCGCGCGCGCCGGCGGCGGGGGCTTATAAACAAAAGACGCTGCCGGCCCAGAGGATAGTGTTGATAGAGGTGGGCGGGGGATGATAAAAAAAA
>NZ_BSSQ01000011.1 GCF_030161375.1 Paenibacillus glycanilyticus | reverse complement strand
GCTGGTAAAGTTGACAAGCTATTAGCTGGTATAGTTGAACAAATTGCCTTCCTGCCGGGAATGTTATGCTCTGTTATATGCAAAGATTTCTACATAAATTAGTTCTGTCGGGAATAAGATCATGTTCTTGTCAAAATCGGGAATAACATTAAGTTCTTGTCATTATGAGTTCTTGTCATCATGATTTGACAACAACTTTATACCATAACATAAAAAAGCCCGCAATTTTTGCGGCTTTAATGAAGTATTGTTCTTGTCATCCGACTCTGCCAGCGGAAACCGCTTCTCTCTAGCAGGTAACTATTTATTCAGACTCACAAAGTTATACTTTGTCATTGATCAATGCATTGTATTGTTCACGGTACAAAGCCGCCATATCCCTTATGTTATCTTTTGTCACCTTGTCATAATCAAGAAACCTGTACAGCTCAGGATTTGAAAGACAGAAAAACTCCCTATTCATAATTTCCTGGTTCTCATTATCGGAAGATTGAAGAAGATGTACGCACCATTTATACACGTAAAGAATGCTAGTCTCATAACCCCATTCAAGATTCTGATCTACAGCGTTTTGTAGAAAAGGTACGGAATTACTACCCCAGCCTGATTGAGCCAGATGGTAAATAGCTGGTTGTGCTTGAAACAATCTTTTCTTCATCTCAGGTAGGGGATTCTTTAGACAGAATAATTGGATAAAAGCTTTATAAAAAGACTCAAAACCAAATTTTTTTGCATTTTGCTTCAGCAAGTAAATGGTCCTGTTTTGACTTCTAGGTAAAATATTATAGTGCCAATAATAAGCCAACAATAGGTCGTTCATTCCTAATCGTAAATGAGCTAACGCCGTTATATCGTTCTCGGAATCCAAAAGTTCCATAGCTTGCTTATATCTTTGATCGGCAGCAGTTAAGGAGTTGTCCCTTTTGGACTGAGTAACTTCGGGATGGAATAGTGTTGCATCATAAACATCTTTAAACCGCATTAATATCCCCGATGGATCGTGCACAATGCGGCATTTATAGATTTGAATTGGAAATTGCAGTACATTGTTCATTAGTGAATCTCCATCTGCCAGAAACTCTTGTATGTTTTGCTTTTTTATTTGAATAATTTCCACTCCAATATTATTCAAATAATTAAAGTAGTCGAGATCTTGCAAATAGTCCTCTACGACCACGCATAGCTCCAAATCAGAATACTTCCAAGCCATGCCTCGAGCCACGCTCCCGCCAATTGCAACTCCCAAAATGCCAGGATGGTCAACATACTGAGTAGCGATTCGGTTTACGGATTCATAAAGTTGCTGTTTCCAATTCATATTCGCTCACCTTATTTCATTGAATTAGATTCACGCTTCCCGCTTTTTTATAACTCTAATGAATTATGCTTAGATCAAAAAATGCGTAACAAAACATCAGCTAGCGATTTAATTATATTGTACGGTTCGCACTATTTCTTTTACTAGTGGGCTCTGTTTATTTTTAGGTATCATTTCAGAACCTGTACATATTCGCCATATTACCAACCCGACTGCAATTATTTTGTAATTTCCATACTTCTGCATAAAAAATAGAGCTCGGACAAAAATATGTCCAACACTCCACATGTTAAAACTCTGCGATACATTGCTAAACGAATGCGGAACAACACGTTATATTACTCCTTCAAACGGTGCTCCAGTAAATCACTTATTACATAATGTCCTTTAAGGATATATCATTTAGTCTCACGCGAAGCAGCCTTAGCGCCAGATACAACCTAGTTTTTACGGTATTTACATTGAGTTGAAGTATATCAGCTATCTCTTCTATCTTTAAATCCTCAAAATAACGAAGGACCACAACTTCTCTGTATCGAGAGGGCATATCCTCGACTGTCCTGACCAGATCGATATTTGTGTATGTGTCTTCCGTTCCTGGAATGTAAAATTCCAGATTGTCTAAGCACATTACATTAACTCTCTTATACTTGCGTATAAAATCCAAAGCAGTGTTGACTACGATACGGTAGAACCAGCTCTTGACCACTGCCTTATCATTCAAAAGATCAAAACTTCTTATGGCTTTATAAATGGCATCTTGCACTATATCGAGTGCATCCTCTTTATTTTTGACATAGCTATATGCAAGCCGGTAAATGTTTTCTTTGTTCTCTGCAATATAATTCATAAGTATAGTTTCAGTCTTTTCATTCATATCCTGCAACTCTTCTCTCTATATGATCAATCTCTATTTTGAAACAAAAACAGCACTCCTTGTCTCCAAGGGATGCTGTTTTCAAATTTGCTAAATGCCATATTCCACCTTTAAACTCTTGCAATATTATTCTCTTTAAATGTGTAACAATTGCACAAGACCTATTGGTTAGACGGCCAAGCAAACTTGATGCCAAGCTTCGTTTTCGCATCTTGGAATGCTTTATTCTTATAATCATAAAGCTGCTGATAGCCAAGCTTATTCTCTTGTGCCGGCATTTCCTGGAACAGTTTTTCCACTTCCTGCTCATTCTTGGCAAGAATGATTTTTGCCGTCATTTTTGCGCGGTAATCTTTGATCTTTGCATCAATACCTGCTTCAGTAGTCCCCCCCTGAACCGTTGTTGCTTCGAAGGCGAGATCATCATACACATGTTTCTCAAAGAATTGGTCATGTTCAACCGTTAATTGCTCGAAATCATTGGTCGGTGCTGGGGAAGTTCGTTTGACCGGCACCCAGTTAATGAGCCAACCGAACGAATCATTACCGTATTTGCGTTTAGCAGCATCCGGGTCAGCAGCGAAATCCTTGACTCGTTGTTCCGTGAATTTAACTTTACCATTCTCGTCGAAATCCCATGCGATGCCCTTTGGTCCGTATAGAACATTGAGGGAAGATTCATCAGTAGATAGGTACTCAAATAATTGAATAATACGGTCCTGATATTTGCTCTTGCTGGAAATCATCGAGAGCGTCCATCCAGATAATGGACTTGGTGTGAAATGCCACTCATTGCCTGCATCGCCCTTCATTGGACCAACAGGAACATAAACCGCTTTGTTGTCCGCTTGGTAAAGCGCATCCCAAGTGATTAACGAGCCCATCTTAGCAAACACGCTGCCCGCAGCAACCTTCTCTTTCTTCTGATCGTCCGTCAGTGTCACGCTATCCTGTGGTAAGAGACCTTCTGTATATAATTGATTCAGGAACTTGAACGCTTCCAGCGACTCAGGTGTCCGCATCGTGTCCTGCCAACTGCCATCCTTCGCTTCTGGAGATGCTCCGAAGAATTCTAATGTATTGGTATGATCGAAATAAGCTGGAATGATATCAAAGCCATTGTATTTAATTTTGGCATCTTTTACTTTTTTCAGCGCTTCAATCGTGCCCTGCTTTGTATTAAAGTCTTCTGGCTTGATGCCAAGCTGATCCATAATATCTTTGCGGGCTACTACATCCGTATGTGTGGCTAATGAGTCTACGCCCTCTTGCATCTGTTCCTTGGCATAGAAGTAGTTAGGCAGCCCGTAGAAATGTCCGTCTTCATTACCGTACCAGTCCTGGATGGATTGTGGAACTTTGAAATCTGGCGCATACTTCGTAATCAGTTCATCAAGCGGAGCAACAAGTCCTGACTTCTCCAACACTTTTCTTTGAGGAATAACATTCCACATGGTAACAACATCAGGAATATCACCCGAAGCGATCATAGCACTCAGCTTCTCATCATTCCCACTTGTTACTTCAACTGTGATCCCTGTAGCGTCCGTAATCATTTTATCAACAAGAACATTTTCAGCATCCCATTGCTTCTTGTACCAATCACCATCAACAAACCACTTAATTTTAACCGGTGTTTTGTCTACTGTCTCTTCCTTTGTACCATTACTTCCTTCGGTACCTGCATTGTTGGTAGGGGTAGCACTGTTGGTCTCTTTGTTTCCAGAATTCCCATCATTCCCTCCAGAACATGCCGATAACATTGTAGTAAGCATGACTAGACCAAGCATCATTTTTAACTTACCTGACTTAAACATTCTTTGTTACCTCCCCTTATAATGTTTATATCTTGTTAACCCGCTTGTTTGGCGGAGACTAACCTTTAATCGAACCGATCATGATCCCTTTTACGAAATACCGCTGCAAGAATGGATAAATCAATAAGATCGGAGCAGTCGTTGCAATCATCATTGCGAGTTTGAGCGTTTCTGGACTTATTTTCTTCGCTTGCTCCGGCACGAGCGCTGCTGCCTGAGAGCTCATCCCTTGGGCAAAGGTTGCATCGGTTACGACTCTCATCAGGAATAACTGAATCGTTTGAAGTGAATCAGACGAAGTAAACATTAAAGTATCGTAGTATGAATTCCAGTGCCCTACACCATTAAATAGCGCAATGGCAGCAAGCGCCGGCATAGACAGTGGGATAATAAATTTCAAGAAGATTCGGTACTCTCCAGCTCCATCGATCTTCGCTGACTCAATAAGCGATTCTGGAATGGTTCGGAAGAACGATAATAGTATCATCATGTCCCATACACTGAACAGCCCCGGTATAATAAAGACCATAAAATTGTCCAGTAAGCCAATATCTCGATACAGCAAGTAAGTAGGAACTAGTCCACCACCGAAAAACATAGGAATCATAATATAAATCATATAGGCCGATTTCCCCTTCAAATTCGGCCTTGAAATGCCGTAAGCAATCAGCGCTGTAAATAACACATGTGTCAGAGTGCCCAGGAGAGTTCTAGCAGCTGTAATCCAATAAGCGTGATAAATTGTAGGGTCTGAGAATACAGCGATATAATTGCCCCAAGTGAAACTCCTTGGCCAAAAATAAACACCTCCTCTCATATAATCCATTCCTTCATTTAGAGAACCTGCGATAGTGAACCAAAATGGCGCAAGTGTCAAAAACATAATGATGAGCATCACAATTGTATTAAATACGGAAAACCATTTTTCTCCTCTGCTTTGTACTGTCATTCTCGCTCCCCCTAAAACAAACCATTATCTGTGATTTTCTTGGATAAATAATTAGCGCCGAATAGTAAGATAACAGCAACAACAGACTTAGCTAATCCCGCTGCTGTTGAGAAGGAATATCTCATCTGCTGTAGACCGGTCTTGTAAACGTAGGTATCAATTGTTTCACTCGTGTCCAAATTTAATGGGTTTTGTAAGACCAGAATTTGTTCAAACCCTGTATTCAGAATGGCGCTTATCGCAAAGATGAGCATTATCACTATGGTTCCCATAATACTTGGCAGTGTGACATACCACATCTTTTGCCATTTGCCAGCTCCATCAATCGTAGCAGCTTCATACATATCCTGATCCACTCCGGAAATAGCTGCGATATAGATGATTGCTCCCCATCCGAGTCCCTTCAGCACTTCCCCTGAAACGAGAATGACCCAAAAGTTACTGGCTTCGCCAATGAAATTCACCGGTTCAGAAATCACACCCATCGATACAAGTAAATAATTAAGGATGCCATTTGTTGGTGATAATATGGTAAGAATTAAGCCTCCGAATACGACCCATGATACGAAATGAGGTAAATAGGAGATTGTCTGTACGAACCGTTTAAACTTCTGTGTTGTAATTTCATTCAGCAACAGGGCAAACAGAATAGGTGCTGGGAATCCAATCATCAGGTTTAAGCCGTTAATAGCTAGCGTATTTCGCAAAACTGTATAGAGGTTTGGGTCTATGAAAAACTCTTTAAAATGAGAAAAGCCTACCCATGGTGAACCTGATACTCCAGCAAACATGTCGTAATCTTTAAATGCAATTAAGATGCCGTACATGGGGTAGTAAGCAAAAATGAATAAAAAAATGATTCCTGGCCACACCATACTTTGTTGCTCAAATTGTGCTTTTAACCGGAACCATCGTATTGAACGCTTCCCAATCTTCTTTGTCTCCCTTGCTGTATCAAACGTACCGTTCATCCTTTCACATCCCCTTACCTTCATTCCATTTCTTTTTTTGTTACCGCTTACATTCGATGTGTTTATCATATTCGAAGGAGATGTGCAAAAAAATATCATCGTTTCAGAATTGATACCCTTATTTCAGGTTTCTGCAAAAACACATTCTCTTTATTGTATAATGAATAAAAATTAAACGAGGAACTCACCCATGTATCGTGTTACCTATAATCGCCTAAGCATTAAGCAGCGACTTACTATCTCTTATATTGTTTTCATCCTATTCCCTTTCTGTCTTCTTTCTATTAATTCTTATCATCAAACTCGGACACTCCAGAAGGATCAAATGAAGAGCAATATGGACCAAACTATCTCTATTCTGAAGAGCGGACTCGAAGGTAAGCTTAACCTGGTCGAAAGTGTTAGCCATAATATCAGCTACAATACCCAGCTGCAAAACTTTCTAAGTGAACCTTTTGTGATTGAAAATGGTTCTATGGATCAGTACATCCAGTCCATCAAACCGATTGTATATTATGGCCTTCAGTACAATCAGGTAGATATAAGCAGTATTATGATCTACATGAACAATCACAGTATTCCAGAAGGGTTTGGAAGCTTTAATTATGATACGGCGGCCAAAGGAAAAGATTGGTACGACTCATTTATGAAATCCAACAAAAGGTCATATTGGATTTTCATTCCTGAAGAAGGGGCTTATTCCTTCCTCCAAAAAATAGTAACAATGGAAGGGGAGTTTCTTGGTGTTTCCCGTGTCTCTATACTCAAGAAAGACTTATTTGTAACTCTTAATGATTCGTCTGCTGATACTTCAGGTGTATACATCAAGGATGCCAGCGGACTTATCATATATGGCAAAAGACAGGCATTGGTAAATAAGCCAGTCGCAGATGAGCAAATGGAATGGAAAGGGAGTTTATATATCCAAAGCCCAATTGATAGATTAAACCTTCAGGTCGGCATGTCCCAGCGGATTCCGCGTTCCCTAGGTTCCTATCAGCTTCTGACGATGGCAGGGTTCATTGCCGCAATCATTTTATCCATACTAATGTTCTATCAAGTACTTAAAATGACGTTTGTCAAAATTAAAGCTAGTATGCGTGCCATGGATCATTCCATCCGGACTGGATTTTCTGAAATGGTCCCTGTGGAAAGAAATGATGAAATCGGAGTCATTTCTGAGAAATTTAACACGCTTCTCGTTCAGATCAATAGGCTGGTTACAGATATGGTTAAGCGCGAAACCATACACAAGGATGCTCAACTCAAAGCACTTCAGGCTCAAATTAATCCTCATTTCATCTACAATACGATTAACTTGTTTAGTGCCAAAACGGAATTAGCAGGTCTATATGACGTATCAGAAGCATTTGCCGATTTTGGCCAAATGCTTCGATACAATATGAATGGTCAGTCCGAATTCGCGACCGTAAAACAAGAAATTGATCACGTAGAAAGTTACATCAGGCTTCAGCAGATGAAATACGGGGAACGTCTGCAGTTTCAATGGTCCGGTTCTTCTTCCTTGCTGCAAATGCTTATGATCCGATTTATTCTACAGCCGATAGTAGAGAACAGTATTACACATGGAATCAGTAAACGTGACCAACTACTTATTTCTCTTGATATAAATCTTAACGATCAGAATGAAATGGTCATTGTCATAACAGATAACGGGACAGGTATTTCTGAGGGCAAATTATATGTACTTCATGAGTTATTTCAACACGGTCAGGATGTTGTACCGCCACTATCAACTGTTCAACAAACAGGTAATGGAATAGGATTGTCCAACATTAATAACCGTCTACGGCTCTTTTATGGAGAAGCTTATTCCATCAAGATGGAAAGTGTCGAAGACCTCTTTACTAGGACCATTCTCACAATACCTTGCCAGTTGGAAAAGGAGGCTTATGATAATGCTGAACCTCATGATCGTAGATGATGAAGAATTGATTCGCGAAGAAATCAAATCAAAAGTAACTCGCTTAGCACACCCTTTAATCGGAGGCATCATGCTGGCAGCCGACGGCCAAGAGGCTAAACAACTGCTTCATGATTTTAAACCGCAAATTGTTATTTCAGATATTCGTATGCCTGGTTTAGACGGTCTTTCCCTTATACGCGATTCTTTCCAAACTTCCCCGGATGTAAAGTTCATTGTGCTTAGTGGGTATGGCGATTATGAATATGTCCGTGAGGCATTTAAATATGGAATAGTTGACTATCTTCTCAAGCCCGTCCGTCTATCGGAGCTGGAAAATCAATTAAATCTTGCCGTCCAGCTATGTTTAGATTCATCATCCAAAGAAGATATAAAGGCAACAACTAACTTATCAATTAGCGAAGCTAATCCCATTAATAGTCAAAGCCATATATCCTCAAAATCTTTAATTGGCATCGTCAAGAAGTATATTGAAGAACGTCCTTACGGAGAAGTAACACTAGCGGAAGTATCTAATTTGGCATCCATGAATTACACATACTTCAGTACTTGGTTTAAGGAAGAAACGGGCTTTACTTTCTCCGCCTACATCATGCGATTAAAAATGGAACAAGCCAAAAAGTTGCTTGAGAATCCAACCATTCGCGTGAGTGAAGTTGCTCAAAAGATTGGATATGATAATATTTATCATTTCTCCAGAGCATTCAAAAATTATACAGGTTTATCTCCAAAAGATTATCGTAAGTGTACAAACATTATTTGAGTAGATGATCGTCCCCCAGGATGGTCAATCTACGTGAATACCTTTAGTTCTGAAATCATGCCACTGATTATTAAATAACCAAACAAAAAAGGGGCTTACATTCAAGTAAGCTCCTTTTTTATTCCATTTAACGCACGAAAGTAATTCCCCTTCATTTACAAATTACAAAGTAACATGCACCATATCCATTAGTTCTCCTACCTTCTGAAACAACGAAGCGTTATGCCCAATTGACAGTGCACAGTGATGTGTCGGTGCTTCATTAAACCACTTGCTCATGTATTCATCCGGATGTTGGTTGAATTTGACTGGCGTCTGTGTGTTTCCGATCCGCATAATCGGTCCATTCTTGGATTGGCCCTCACTAATAATCAACTTCATTTTCCCATCTCCGGTCTGCGTCAGATTGAGAGTTGTAATTGGTCCGGTTCTTACCTTAGCTTCCACAGAAACTCCTGTCCCCTGTTTGCCATGGTACAGTCCCATGCCTCGCAATATTGGTTTTCCATCCGAAATAGCTACATGGAAAGGTCCATCATGACCAAGGAGTATCGTCTCATCAACGTAATCTACAACTACAATTTCTGAGAAGCTGCCGCCAGTGCCCAGAATATCACATATTTTCATAGCGATATTCGTCTTGAGATCTCCTTCTCCAGCGCACGGTATACCTTTAGCCGTTAGGAGGGAGTGACCGACGATAAAGCCTCCTTGCAACTTCTCATACTCACCACCAGGTGCACCATGATAATAATAAGTGAGTGCATCAAGATCATACTCTTTAACCAATTTCTCCTGTGCTACGGCTACTTTACACGACCAGTCCAGCTGCTCTTTCGTCGGGCGTTTTGCAATTGGATCGCTAGGTGAATCGCCGCTAATTTGAAACATATAATGGACTTCTTCTAATTTCACCTTCGCTTCCTTAGGTGTTACCGAATTTAACATCCTATCCAGATCACACATCTCCAACACTTCGAGATGAAGGCCCGTTTGAGCTTGAACCATAGTAAAGTCACTATACATATCCAACATGCCGCTGTACGTGTTTCCTAAGAAACCGAACCTGCCATGTTGCAGCGTACGCGGTACGGCTGCTGCACGAACCCATTCTTCAATTTCCTTCCAAGCACGCTGCGCTTCCTTACGTTCATTCGTCGTTTCGTTCGTCATTGAAATGGCTGGGGTATAATCGAGTCCGAGTAGACCATTGACCACACGAAAAGGAATAGACGCGCGGTTAAAAGCATTCGCAAACTCAGGAACCGGACATGCTCCACAATGAGCTAACCATTCTCCAGTCGTAGACTGCTCATAGTTTATTCGTTCCGTAGGCTGCAAATTCAAGAAGATGACAGGTGCTTTATTGATCTGGTGAACGGGCAGCACGGTCGAGCTAGTCGAATAGGTTGCAGCGTGACAAAAAACAAGATCTACTTGACGTTCGTTTAACCATTCACCAGCCCGTCGTCCTTCACCCTCTGTATCAACCAAGCCAAAGTTGTACACCTCTCCCCAGGCCGACATTCGCTTTTCTATAAACTGTCCGTATTCGATCAAACGTTCGCGTAGCCCGGGAAACTGATCCCAATAAGCGCGAAGCCCTACTGAATAAAGACCAATTCGTGGTTTCTTCGCCGATTTCAATGCCGGATATAAAGACATGTTTACCCCTCCAGTTGCCTATGCAATAATAGAATATAGTTGTATAGTAAGGGCTTTCAAACAATAATTCATCCAACAATGTTGTTTAATTATCATAGAATATTGGGAGGTTATTCAGCATGGGAATATATCAAGAAAGAGCTTTGCATGCATGGACAAAAGATTCAATTCGAATCATCAATACACCATCGGATTTCGCCAAATCCGCTCTCTTTTACGTACAGGAAGTTGGCCATTTCTTTACCCATTCCTCTTATTTTACCGAAAGAGAACATTTAGATTCTACTCTAATTGTGTATACCGTATCAGGAAAAGGTACACTCCATTATGCCTCCAAAACATATACTCTTCTACCTGGGCAACTTTTCTTCATCGACTGCAAGCTTTATCAATATTACGCCACTGAGATGGAGCAGAATTGGGAGATATTATGGGTTCACTTGAATGGTGTTTCTGTACGTGCTTATTATGAACAGTTTACCGATCGGGCGAACCCTGTTCATATTTGCTCCCAAGATTCCACTATCCCATCTATCATACATGAGTTGATTCAACTACACCGTGTCAAAAGTGTCCGACACGAAATTATGGCATCACAACGAATAGTTGAGCTATTAACCGAGTTGGTCCTATCTGATTCTGTATTCGAATCGGAGGATAAGGATATCCCTTTATACATTACAGAGATCCTCCAGCTCATTGAAAATCGTTACTTCGAGAAAATAACGTTGGATGCTTTATCTAAACAATTCGCCGTCAATAAATACCATTTAATAAAAATATTCAAGAAATATATAGGGTTCTCTCCGGGCGATTTTATAATTAATACGCGTATAACCAAAGCAAAGGAACTGCTCAAATACTCCGACCATACGATTTTGGAAATCTCGCATCTAATCGGTATTGATAACGTCAGCCATTTCATCAATCTATTTAAAGATCGAACCGGTCTTACCCCGCTTTCGTTTCGCAAGAGTTGGCAAGTTCCAAAATAACCTATAAAGCAATCAGTTACATTTCTCCCTCGAAAAACAGGTACAATGACAGCCCTCTGAGATGAACCTATAATCTTAAAGGTTCATCTCAGAGGGCTGTTTGGTCCCCTTATTAAACTATTAGGCTTTACCGAACGTCACCACCAGCATACAAAGAGTATCCATTTTTCTTCTAACGCAGTCCATTCATCCATTTTATTAATGCATCCGTTACAGCTTGCTGTTGGTCTTCTCTAGATATAGCAGCGTTATAATCACCTTTTTGGAAGCCATAAGTACCAAATTGACCATGATTTCCTCCCTTGATCGAAACATACATGGTTTGCTCGGGCAAATTTGTTTTCGCTTCCTCCCAGCGTTTAAGGTTAAGGACACCATCATTTGTTCCAGTAATCTGTAAGGCCGCTATGTCTGTCTTACTTAAATCCCCTTCATCGTCTGCATAAGAGGCCAAAAAATAAACACCTTTAATGGATTTATAATTTTTGGAGGCATAGCGAGATGCAAACACTCCTCCCATGGAATGACCACCTATGATGTAGTTATCATTTGGATGCTCTTTAATAAAACTATCTGCGGCATTCTGTTTCAATATAGCTAGATTGAATGGCATTTTCGCTATATATACACGGTGCCCCGCTATGGCTAGCTTCTGAGCAATGGTAGAATAACTCTCCGGCTTTACTAGTCCACCAGGATAAAAAATAACATCTGGTTGAAGGACTGCTCCCTTTACTGGTTCAAAACGATATCCACCGTGAATATTATGAACGGTTACTTGAGTATTACTTTCCAACTTTACTACCGCTTCCGGCAGGGGTTTGTATGTAATCCTATTTAGAATAATTGCAATTAATATTGTAATTAATAATACAATTACTACTCCCCAGAGCAGCCTCCTACGCAACAAAAGAAACACACCTTTCTTTATGATTAGCTTTAATTACTGAGCTTACCGTACCCCTCATTGATATACTTTCCCGAATCTGATTCATTCTAAACCTACTCGAGCCTATGCTCTCGCATGAGAAACCAACCTAGACATAACAAAGAAACAATCCGGCGCACATGGCTCCGGATTGTTTCTTTACTTATCATCTAACCGTAAACTTATAGTTGCCAGATCCTATGCCAGAAATCCAATAGGCTTGATCTTGCTGTCGTACACTTAACTCGCCAACATCGTAAGATAACAGCTCATCACCTATTGCTGGCATACCTATTTCTGCGGTCGTCCCTACAGGTATTTGAACTTCTAAATGCAAGCCTTCACTATTGCGGTAATATTTCACACTTATAACCCCATACGAAGAGGTTACGTTTCCTTCTACTTCTTCTATTGTCTGCATAAGGGCAGGCTCAATTATTATTTTCTTATAGCCTGGCGCTGCCATTCTGATTCCCAGCACATAGCTCGTTAACCATTCTTTCACATGACCCATCATGGCATGATTTCTTGAACGCACCATAGTACCAAGCCAGAGTTCCTCGAAATTCCAATACTCCGGCAATGTAGTGAGATTTTTATCAACAAAATATTTATAGCTTGGCTGTGTATCATTCATAACCATTTTATAGACGACGTCACTTTTACCATATTGCCCTAATGATGCAAATACTTGCTTTAATCCTACTTCACCCGAAGACAAATGATAATCTCTAATTTCGACTGCTTCCTGAAGTTTATTAATTGAACTCTCTCTATTTTCCTCAAGAATAATTCCGCTAAAAAGAACACAGCCATAACTTGTTTGGCTGGAATTTCCGTAGTTCCTGTTCTCGGGCTGGTAGCATTCCTTATGGCTATGGAATTTTTCTTGTACATCTGCCGCTTTGGATGAGTAATGTTCAACTTCATCGTGATGTTCTGTTAGAGCTGCAATGTTGGCCATTGTCTTTAACAAATAATAATAAGCACAATTCTCTACCAGCACTTTCGGTGTTGTCTCATTTAATTGTCCCCAGTCACCCATCTGAGCATAGTCATTTAAAAGTCCATTTTTCGTCTGAGTTTCTAAATAAGCCATGTAATTCTTCATGGTGGCATACGCTTTCTTCAATACAGTAGAATCCCCATAAACCTGATAATATTCCCATGGGGTGAGAATACACGAGCCACTCCAGTTCGGGTCTCTATGCAAGCCTACGATACGATGATACTCAGGTGCAATGGCAGGTATATAACCAAGACCTTCGGAATCGCCGTTGTCTATGTCGGTTAGGTTTGTTTGAGAGTCAATCATATCTTGCGTAATCTTTGGGATCCATGAACGGATATCATACCCCGCTGTAATAGACCGAAACATTAAATGTATGGTTTCAAGCCATCCTAATTTTTCAATTTGCGGGCAATCCGTAAACGAGAAGAACATGTTGCTTTCAATAGAACGTTCCGTTATCTCATTTATCTGATTCAATACTACATTCGAGGTTTTAAATGTTCCGGTTTTCTTATTAGCTACGCGCAGTACGCAGCAATTGAAATTCTCAACAGTTGCTTCTCCAACAAATCCAGAAACTTCAACATACTGAAACCCTTGATAGCAGAAAATAGGATGCCAGCTTTCATCTCCCGTTCCTTTTATCGTATAACTGTTCGTGATAGTACAATGGTATTTCTCCGACCAGCTCTGTGTACAGGAAGATTGATCTACGCCTGAATGATCATTATATAGCGTTTCTGCCGGCAGCATCCGAATGGTCGCTCCTCGATCCATCGCAGTCATGCCCCGCAATATTAGCTCCGGGAACCCGGATACATTTCGCCCCATATCGACTAGCAGATTACCGTTCTCCAGTTTTGATATAGAAGCAGCTGGAAATTTCTCCATTATATTAACAGGATTGAATTCCCTACCCTTTAATTTACCTAGCGGTTTCTTCATTACAACTGCTTTACTCCAACCCATTCTGTCAGTGCCTGGCATATTCCAGCCGTCTATTTCCGCTGTCGCATCATAATCCTCGCCACCAAACCAGTTATTAAATGTGATGGGACTATCTGTTAGTCTCCAATTCTCATCCGTAGCTGCAATATATTGAACCTCTCCATCTGCATATGTAACTTCTAACTGTGCTATAACTTTTTTATCACCGTACAGCCCTTGTCTCACATATCCGCCGTCGTTTTTCTGATAGCGATGTTCTGGAGCTTCGGTATGATCATCCAGCAGCATGACTGGATCAACAAGAAAATTAACATACTGCCCATTACCGATAATGATTCCTATGGCGTTGCAACCATTATGCAACTTATCGAGAATATCATAAGTAGCATAATAGACTGTCTTGGAATAATCACTTTCGCCAGGACTAAAGAAAGAATCATCCAGCTGCTCACCATTAATGCTGGCATGAAACAATCCCAATCCACTAATGTACGCCCGGGCTTTCACGATACGATCAATATTGTCGACAGTGAAATCGATTGCCACCTGGGGAGCTGCTGACTTCTTACAATCCGCATTATCACCTTGACCAATCCAGCTAGCAATCCATTGACTGTCATCCAGAAGCCCCATTTCCCATGAATGAATAGAACTCCATTCCGCCTCAATACCACTTCTATCCCATACTTTCACTTTCCAGAAAACTGTCTGTCTTGATAAAAGTGGGATTCCTTCATACTCGATGGCATAAT
Organism: Paenibacillus glycanilyticus; assembly: GCF_030161375.1. GTDB lineage: Bacteria > Bacillota > Bacilli > Paenibacillales > Paenibacillaceae > Pristimantibacillus > Pristimantibacillus glycanilyticus_B. Next base: position 340,275 of record NZ_BSSQ01000011.1, on the reverse strand, counting down.
TTTTTTCTTTCTGTACTTTTCCCGAATCCCATAAGTCCCCACTGTTGTTCTGTAATAATACAAACGTAGAAGAAGCTATTATACGATACGCGGTTTGATACTGATCCTTTTCGTCTGATTCAAGTTTATAGCTTAGAATTGGACGCTTACTGTCAATCCCTATTGGATTGCTTAAATACTGTACTAAGAGTTCGCTGATTTTCATTGTCATGATTGTGCCTCCAATTATTTACTTTCAATATAGGCAACATCCCCGGACTGAATTCTTACATCCGAGGCTGATGCGGTGACTTGGAAGAAAAAAGGCATTATCTTAAGCATGTCCGGCAAAGGAACACCTGCTGATAATGCCCATCTATCTATACAAATTGTCCTTCTAAAGTAAAAATTTCTCCTTTGTTCAATTGAACTGAAGTCGAACTATTTTTATAAATAATCGTACATTTAATTAATTGATCTGCTGTTGCTGTAAATAAGGCTTTCGTAAGCTTTCCTTCATTAAAGTGGATATCGACAAGAAGTCCATCTTTAGCACGAAGCCCCTTCACATAACCATTTTCAAATTCGTCTGGCAATGCTGGCAATAGCCAAACTTTATGATTGTTACTTTGTAAGAACATCTCCGCAATACCGGCACAAGCACCAAAATTACCATCAATCTGGAATGGAGGGTGAGCATCAAATAGATTGGGATATGTCCCTCCTCCGTCAAGATAGTTGGTTTCATCGGTATGGACATATTGAAGCTGGCGCTTTAGCAGCTTTAGAGCTCGGTTACCATCATGTAGCCTTGCCCAAGCATTTATCTTCCATCCTAAGCTCCAGCCAGTACCGTCATCACCTCTTAGATTAAGCGAAGTTCGGCAGGCAGCTGCCAATTCAGGAGTATCCGTAACTGAGATTTCATGTCCGGGATGAAGTGGATAAAGGTGAGAAATGTGTCTATGATCCGGCTCTGCTTCTTCGAACTCTTCATTCCATTCTAAAAGTTGGCCTTTACTACCAATCTGATAGGGATAGAGACGATCTACCTTCTCCTGCAAAAGGTTGGCAAACGCAACATCCATGCTCAACAACTTAGAGCTTTGAATACAATTTATAAATATTTCTTTCACTATGGCCATTGTCATCGTGCATGTCTTGGCCACATTGCTTTTTTGCCCCTCATATATAAATGCGTTCTCCGGTGATGTTGAAGGCGACAGCATTAAATAACCGTCCTCGTCTTGAACCAAAAGGTCAATATAAAACTGTGCTGCTTTTTTCATAATTGGATATGCTGTCTCTTGTAGAAAAGTGTTATCCAGGGAGTATTCATAATGCTCGTATAAGTGCTGACATAACCACCCCGCCGACATTGGCCAGAATGCATACCCTGCTGTATTTCGGCTTTTATTACCAACTGGACTTGAATGCCCCCAAATATCGACATTATGATGAGAGGTAAAACCTCCAGCATCATAGTGTGTTTGAGCTGTCACTGAGCCTGTTTCTTTGAGCACCTCAATAAGATCAAATAGTGGTCGATGCAATTCGGATAAATTAGTTATCTCGGCAGGCCAGTAATTCATTTGGGTATTAATGTTTACGGTATAATTGGAGCTCCAAGGTGCACGAAGTTCCTTATTCCAAATCCCTTGCAAATTTGCTGGCGTCGTTCCTTCTCTTGAGCTTGCAATTAATAAATATCTTCCGTATTGGAAAATGAGTGTGTATAGCCCCTTATCATCCTGTGTCTCTCCAAATCGCTTCAATCTTTCATTCGTTGGGATATCGTAGTAAATATCTTCACCAAGATGAATATCCACTCTATTATATAGCGATTGATAGTCCACTACATGCTTCTGTTTAAGTTCATCATAACTTTGAAGCCGAACATGCTGCCAGTCGATCTCACAGTTTAATTGATAATCTTGCCCCTCCAGATACGGAAGCTTATTGAATCCATTAAAGCTCGTACGGATACATACTTTAATAACTACACTGTTCGCCATAGCAACCTCAATGCCATTCTCAGTTGTGGTTACAATACCCCCAATAGGATCTACTGAAGCAATCGTACGAAAAGCTATGCCTTTTTTCCGATCATCAGCTTCATAAATAATAGGATTTAGCGAATCGACATAATTGGGATCTACATGCGAAGGGCAGAGTCCATCGAGTATAACCTTATTGTCTTGTGCAAGTACCGAATATTGAAGTTGACTATCCATTGTCATATGGAAGCTAATCGATTGGGGCTGATCAGCGCTAAGCTTAATGACCATAGACTGGTCTACTGCTGATATAAACGCTTCGCGAGTATAGCAGACTCCTTGATGGACAAAGGATGTTGTTGATATGGCACTATCCAGATTGAGATCCCGATAATAATCGGAAACCAGACTTTTATTAATATTGTTGAAGGTCAGCTTCAAATTCCCTAAAGGCATATACGACTGGGTAAATGGACCAAGCATTTGGTCTTCTATTAGCTCTTGGCCTTCTTTGTACTTCTTCTGGTTTACAAGTTCCATTGCTTTATAATAATACTTACTAGCTCCCGGAACATTCGTATCCTTAGGATAACCGGACCATAGGGTATCTTCGTTCAACATAATAATATCCTGATCAGACTGAGAGTAGATCATCGCGCCTATTCTACCGTTCCCTAGCGGCAATGCTTCAACCCACTCATTGACCGGCTCTTGATACCATAATTTTGTAGGTTTACTTTGTTGTATCGACATGGGTAGCCTCCAATTCTCTATTCGCTAGACTTTCAGTGCAGAATGGAAACTATAAGTACCGGAACCAACACGTACATATACATGTCCGTCCTTCTCCTCTATAAGCTCCAAATCCCGCACAGCAGTCAATAATATACCGTTTTCCTTGATGTTATAAGCATTTGCTGTTGGAATCGCAATCACGACGGAAGAGGAAACAGGAATGGTTACATGCAAGGAGAGTGTTCCATCCGCACCTTTGTTCCATTGGACGTCCAAATTCCCTTGCGGCAGTATCTGCGATGCATTGACCCATTCTACCCCTTCTGCCAAATAAGGTTTAATCAGGAGCTCATACTCTTTGGTCCCGTCATAGTCAATTGAAATGCCTGCGAGAGCGGAATAAAACCATTCTTCAATATGTCCCATCATAAAATGATTCTGGGAATGACCATCTGTTGGTCCATCCCAGTACTCTGTTAAACTGGAAGCACCATGCGCTACTTGATAAGCGTAATAAGGCTTCTTCGTTTGTTCAAGCATCTTCTGAATGATGTCCGACCGCTCTTTACGAGTTAATGCTAACAGTGTAAACCTATGCCCGATTTCACCACTCGTAATCGCATAATCCCTCTGCTTAAGATCCTCAATAAGCGCTTCAATTGCTGCCGCATCCGTATCTGGCGTTGTAAGTCCAACTGCAAGAGGAGATGAGTTTGATGTCTGAGTGCCCGTGGCAAAATGTTTATGCTCTACATTAAACCACTCTTGCTCGAAAGCCCTTTTCACTTCATTTGCCAACTGCTCATAGTTGTATGCATCCTGCTCTTTGCCGAGCACACTAGCGATTTTAGACATTAGGATACAATCATAATAGTAGGTAGCCGTTGCTGTAATGCCTAGCGGCGTCTGATCCGAAGCCCCGTCAAGATTCTGCCAGACATTACCCCAATCCCCTAATCCATGACGAACAATATGATCAGATGATTTGGAATATAAATAGTCCATGTAGTGCTTCATGGAATCATAATGATCAGACAATACGCGAATATTTCCTTTATACCATTTGTAATAATACCAAGGAGCAATAATATAAGCGCTTCCCCATTCAGGAGAATCTACGAAACCATCTTCAAAGACCACATACTGAGGAGCTATGCTAGGCACAAGACCGTCCGTCGTTTGAGCTTCTCTCATATCTTCAAACATTTTCAAATAGAGAGCAGACAGATCATAGTTATACATAATGGAAGGCCCCATCAAATGGTACTCCTCAAGCCAACCTAGTTTCTCCCGGTGGGGACAATCCGTTAGCACGCTCTTAACATTGCTAAGAACCGCTTGCATGATGAGTTTATGAATGCCATTCCAATCCTCTCTTGAACACTCAAAGCTCCCGGTCGCAGTTAAATCAGGGTAAATCATTTCCCCAAGCAGCTCCAACATAGTCAGCATCGGAGCCTGTTCTGTGTCGGTACAATCCGTAATAGCCGAATCTTCGATCTCAATCTGTATATACCTGAATCCAGAATAACTAAACCTCGGATACCAGACTTCTTCCTCTTCACCCTTTAACGTATAAGAAAAGGATTGTGGAGCTCCCGTATACTCCTGACTAACTTTGCCTTGGTCATCCAGCAACTCTCCTGGAATTAGCTTGATCGTTGTTCCGCGGGTCCCCTTTACCCGAAGATGGGGTCTTCCCGAGAAATTTACACCAAAGTCATACACACGTACATCAGGTACTGTCTCTGAAATATGTTTTACTTCGTACCTTTTCATAACTTTGTTAGGAGGTATTGGATAAGATCGGAGTTTGCCTGTTGGCGGTGTAACTAATGCTGCATTATCCCAGTCTCCCGTAGGTTTGAAATAAGGCTTATCCCACCCTGGCTTCTCCATTCTTGCATCGTAATCTTCTCCTCCGTATACACAAGAAAAAGAGATGGGCCCTGGTGCCATCTCCCACTCTGGACCGCTTGTCACCAGTATAGTATCGCCATTGACCAGTTCAAGTTCAAGCTGCATAATCGCTTTAGGCAGTCCGTAGCTATCTTTGAATTTCTTATACCGATCACCAGTTATATTATAGAATCCATTGCCCAGCATGATACCAATTGCATTGCGACCGCTGCGTATATGCTCCGTGACGTCGTAGGTGCAATACATACAGGTATGATCATAGTCGGTCCAGCCTGGCTCCAGTACATTGTCCGTTACAGGATCACCATTCATATGCAGATCGAATTGGCCCAATCCGCATATATAAGCAGTAGCTCGGATGACAGCGCTGCCAACTTCGAATTCATGACGCAGCAGAGGCATAGGATAGGTGCCTGGTGAAACACCTTCTGGTGTCCATGCAGTGGCAATTGGCTCAGTAAGACCGATCCATTTTGCCTGCCAATCATTTGGACGAAGCAATCCCATACTCCATGAAGCGGCCTGGCTCCACTCGCTGTTTCGACCAATTCCATCACGAATCCGTACTTTCCAGAAGTAACGAGCTCCGCTCTGAAGCTCTTGTCCTTGATAGCAAATGGAAGTGTGTTCATCCGAAACGATAAAACTGCTATCCCACATGTCAGCTTTCTCAGGCTCCAAATCATCTATTTGGCTTGCCACCAAAATTTGATAACCCTTTTGAAACAAACCCCGTTCCTCGGAATCAATTTCGAATCTCCAACTTAATGCCGGATGGCTTGCCTCTATTCCAAGTGGATTGGTCGCATGTTCTGCCTGTAAGGATATAACTTGTATTGGACTTATTGACATGATAATCCCTCCAAGGATTAATAAACACTTGCCACTGGTACTAACACCAGTGGCAAGTGTTTATTCGAATTAACTTACGGTTTTAACGTATCATTGACTTCTTGTGTAATTTGATCGCCACCAAGCTTCTTCCAATTCTCAACGAATTTATCGAATGCATCGATAGATTCTGCACCATAAATAATTTTAGTGAATGTCTCAAGCTCCAGCTTATCTAAGGTTGCTTTCTTGGTATCCATGGTCTTGGTATTCGCAAAGATATAATCATTAGCAATGGTCAAATTATTATCCATGTAATATTTAAGCACCCCTTGGGAGCTTTCTGGACCAAATATCCGCTCATTCCACCATTGTGTCATATCGCCTGCTCGATACTTAAGAATTCCTTCGTAATAGCCCTTTTCCTCCGTATTCAACTTGGAAGGATCATTAGCTTTGAGCGCTTCCGACACGTTCACTTGCGCTTTTACGTTTTTATTAGGAGGGAGCACCGAAACAACTGCAGCATGCCACGCTTGGTCACTTTCGCCTGTGTACTTTTTACGTTCCGTTGCAGAGCTCTCTCCATACATTTTCTCGACTTGGAAATTCAACAGCTTTATTAGGGCTTCAGGATGCTCATAGCCTTTACGGACAACATAAGCATTGGAATTTGGTGCAGGCGTCTGAGCGTAAGCCTTTTCTCCATCAATTGAAACGACCGGGTATGGAACCCAATCCGCTTCTTTGTTCGTTTTAATCACTTCACCCAGATTAAATGGCGCGTACATCGGCCCGAAAATCATACCAGCTTTGCTATTGTTAACGGTCTCAAGTGCTTTATCAACGTCTTTTGTGCCGAATTCCGGATCAATGATCCCCTCTTTATAAAATTGTTGAAGCTGTGCCAAAGCTTCTTTCACTTGAGGCTGAATAGTGCTATAAACGTACTTACCTGATGCATCCTTCACCCAGCTTCCCAATTGGGCATGGTATCCGTTGAAGAATGCCGTCGGCTGAAGCATACCATCTTGATAAAGACCTTTGGAGATAACAAATCCATACGTATTGTTCTTACCGTCACCATCAGGATCGTTTTTCGTGAATGCATTTGCAATAGCAATGACATCTTGCATCGTCTTCGGCGCTTCCAGATTTAGCTTCTTCATCCAATCTTGGCGAATCCAGATCATTGGAGCAGAATCAAGCACCCCTGTATAATTAGCAATCGCATATAGTTTGTCATCAAATGTAACTGCTTTCATACCCAATTTGTTATCAGCCTCAACCATGCTCTTCAGGAGTGGGGAAGCGTATGTCTCATAAACGCTAGTCAAATCTTCCACTTTGTCTGCTTCGATGAGCTGTTTCAATTGTGTCCCGTTAACCGTCATCAAATCAGGCAAATCTCCACCAGCCAGTGTGACATTCATCTTATCACCGAAATTGGCTGCGGGTACGATCCAGTTATACGTTACTTTAATACCCAGCTCATCTTCATATCCTCTTGTCCAGGAATTATTGTCTACCGTATCGCCTTCTGGCAGGAAGCTCTTAGCTGCCTCATCTTTGACAGAGGTAAGAGTAATCGGTGGATCATATTTCGATAGAGGACCGGTATCCGCAGGAGCATTCGTTGCAGAATCACTAGGGCTGCTGTTTGGACTACTTTCCTTGTTTGAATTGTTACTGCACGCCGTTACCAACATTAATGAAGCAACGACTAGCGGAGCAATCCATTTTACACGTTTCATTCTTTTTCTTTGCACGCTTGTAACCCTCCCAATGTATGAATCACTTTCTTCTATTATTGTAGGGTTTGACCAATCCATCCTACTAGTGGGCTGTGTTGACTTTAGGTATCTTCCTTTTACTTTTTCACAGACATAAGCTCCCGGTATTCCGTTGGCGTACATTTCATCGTTTTTTTGAAAAACCTAAAAAAATAATGGGGATCAGCAAAGCCAAGCTTAGAAGAGATATCATGAATTTTCATTGAACTCAAGCTGAGTAGTTCCTTGGCTTTCACAATCTTTAACCGGATAATGTAGTCAGATATCGATTCACCGGTATGTTTCTTATACCATCTGGATAAGTAAGAGGGATTGAGCGCCACTTTTTCGGCAATTCGGGTCAATGACAGATCGTCTTCCAGATGGGTATGAATATAGTGGTGGATATTTGCGAGCATCGGCAATTCGTCTCCTGCAAGCTTGCTCTCCCAAAAACCTCGTTCAAATATAAGATTCATCCATCGTTGAAATCTGTTTAATGCTTTCATCCAAGCAATCTGGGCATCAAATCGAAGAAATAAAAGCCAATCCTCTCGGCTTTCAGCGTGCTCCTTAAGGTCCAAGGTATCAATAGTCATCAGCAACTGACTGGAGATAACATGCAAGATTTGCATTTTATCGAATGGATCTTCCGGTCCTTCCTCACTATAAACTCCGCAAAAATCTTTAAAATGCCTATCTGCTTCCAGTCGATCTCCTTGCATTAAAGCTTGGAATATCATTTGAATACGCTGCATGGCCTCTTTTTTATAATCCCGTTCTTTATCCGTCATCTCACTATATTCCTGATTGTTTAGAGGAACCAACATCCACTTCTCCATACCTGCGCTTGGTCCTTGTAAAAGTGCTAATTGAATTCGACTCAAGGTTTTGGATGCACGTCCCCAATTTACAAAACTGTCACTTAGAGCGACCGATACCGATATGTTCAAATACTCCCGGCAAGCTTCCTGGAAGGTTTCTAGCGTACCGTGAATAAATCGAAGCAAGTGATGTTCATTTTCCTTCATACTCACGTACCAGTCTGCTGCTTGAATGAAACAAACCAGCGATGTATGGTCGATATCCGTGCATCTAATAACTGCTTTCTCCCCAAGCAATTCTTCTGCAATGTTGCCAATCCCATACATCATTAACCTACGATCTTCGTCTCCCTCGTACTTCCCCCAGTCCTCTATTGTAATTGCTGCAAGAAGGATAGGTTTCTCCATACGAAACGGCATTTGCAGCGCGTCAAAGGCAGCCTGCTCCAAGCGGGCTGAACCATATGACGAGTTAAGAATATCTTTCAACAATTGATTCTGTAGACCAATAATCACTTTAGGCATTTTCTCTTTAAGAAGGACCCTCTGATGGCTTATTTCAAGTTCATCCCTTACAAGCTGGATAGCGCGCAAGACTGTCTCTTTTATGCGATCCATCCCTTCTGTCTTCAGCAAGTAATCTACAACAACAGGGCTTCTTATCGCTTGATGCGCATATTCAAACTCATTGTGCCCAGTAAGCAATACCACTTTGCAGCGCGACCATTTCGTCTCGATTTCTTTCACGAGCTCCAGACCATTCATGATCGGCATGCATACATCGCTCAGTACGACATCTACCTTAACCTCATCCAGCCAATCCATCGCCTCCGAAGTCGTATAAGCCTTCAGCACGTCCAGATCATAACGATTTTCTTTTATAAAATACTCATATAAGCCATCCACGATATGCGCTTCATCATCAACAATCAGCAGTCGGAACATCTGTCTCTTCCCTTTCTAATGGAAACTTTAATTCTACCCTCATTCCTCCCAAATCGCTTCTCGATATCGAAACGCCATAGGGAGCGCCATAACGAATAACCATTCTTTTGTGCACGTTCAAAAGCCCGGTGATTTCCTGATGGGTAGATAATAGTGAAGAGTCATTAAGCATACGCATTATTTCCGATAACTTCATATCCGTTAATCCTTCTCCGTTGTCCTCTACTATAATGGTCGCGCTGTTCTCTTGTAATTGGAAGCTCAGACTCAATAGCCCTTTGCTCTTGTTTTCTTTCAATCCGTGCTCGAAACCGTTCTCAACAATGGGCTGCAATATTAATCTTGGTACTCGGACACGTTGCAACGACTGCGGAACCTCTTCATAGAATACCGATATTCTTGGAGCAAACCGAATTTCCTGTAAAGACATGTAATTAACAGCGTGCATGACTTCTTCTTTCAATGAAACGTCCAGCTCTGCGTTGCGGGTAATGAATTGAAAATATTGACCCAAGTAACCAGAAAACTCCTTAATTCCATCTACATCTTCGAGCTCTGCCATTTGTTTGATCGTAAATAAGCTATTATATAAGAAATGAGGTGTGATCTGTGACTGAAGCTGCTTTAACTCTGCATCCTGCGAACGAATACGCTGCAAGTAATTGTCCTCTATCAGCATGTGCAAACGTTCAAGCATGTCGTTGAATCGGGTATACAAAAATCCAAATTCATCTTTGCGATAATGCCGTATCTTACCGTTTCGTCCGAACTCCACTACTTTAAAAGCAGTAGTCAGCTTACCTAGTGGCTTATAAATCAACCTTATAATCCAATAAGAAAACAACACGATAACAAAAATAGAGAAGAAAGTAATAATCCAAAGCCATCGGGTATAGATTTCGATAGGCTGCCGCAACATCGATTTCGGAATAACTTCAGCCAGTTGAATACCAAACTCCTCATTATTAATCGAATATATTCGATTATTCTCCGTTTCCAATCTTCGAACATCATCCGGCAGATGCTTTGTCTCATGCAAGTCATCCGATAATAGAGCCATAATGTCCGTCTCTGATACGCCTTGAGAATTCAAAGTGTACATTCCATCTCCGAATAGAAGAGTCGCTCCTCCAGAACCGGCTTCAGCGAATCCGTTCAGTGTCCTGATCATTTCTTTCGCGTTTATCTTAAATGCAAGCAGAAAGTTAGGCTCCATTGAGCTGTCAATCATATAAGGAACACTCATTGTGTAATATAGACTTCCAGCATACAAGGAAATCGAACTCTGCAAATTGCCTCTACTTTGCAATAAACCTTGTAACTCTCTGTTCTCGTAATTCGAAATGTACGTAAGCGCACTAATTTTTTTACCTAGCTCAGGCACATAATAAATCACATCTTCAATATAAGGACTCGACTGTTGAACTTGACGCAGCTTGCGATGAATATCGTTCATTCGTACAGAAACCTCATACGGGCTTAATACGGGATATTCAGTCGGAAAACCAACCAACTCGTAATCATTCGAGTATTCCGTAATGAGACTTGATATTCTCGTCATCTCGAATTCAAGGTGATTATTGTGAAACAAGAGCTTAGAAATGTTCGACTTGTCAACTTCTTTCCTCATCTGATCCGATCCAATGAAGGTTGACCATATACCTAGACCGTAAAGTGGAATAATAACGAGAAAGAAAGCAATAAACAGTTTTGTAAAAATAGAGTTCCAACGAAATTTCACGAGTATCCCTACCTATCCACATACGACAAAAGAGCCGTATATCGGCTCTCTCGTTTTTATTAAATTTACCCCTTAACGCTGCCAACAACAAGTCCTTTAACGAAATATCGTTGAAAGAACGGGTATATGAGCAGAATGGGCAATGCAGACACAAAGATTTGAGATGCTCTTGCAGTTCGATTAGATACGAATTGCTGAATCTTGGCGTCTTCCAAGCTCATATTTGTTTGGTTCATACTATCGAATTTAAGAAGTGATTGCAGATAGGTTGACAACGGATAATGCTCGGGACGGTTCATGTAAACCATGCCATCAAACCATGCATTCCAATGCCCTACTAATGAAAATAAGGCTACAGTTGCCAGACTAGGCAAGGTTAGAGGAAGATAAACAGACCATAATGTTCGGAGATGTCCGGCTCCGTCCATGAAGCTCGACTCCTCCAGCGCTTTCGGCAGCGTTCTCATGTAATTCATAATAAGAAGCACGTTAAACACAGGTATCGCTCCTGGTAAAACCAATGCCCAAACGGAATCCATAATTCCCGTTTCTTTGACAACAAGGAATCCAGGAATCAATCCTGCTCCGAAGAGCATCGTAAACACGAAAAACCATGCATACCAAGTCCTGCTGCGGAAATCTTGTACTTCCTTTGACAGCGGATAAGCCACCAGTATACTAAGTACCATATTTACTCCTACTCCGAGCAACACACGCTTAATGCTGACAACAAAAGAAGTGAGGAAGTTTTCATTATTGAACACATACGAGTATGATTTCAATGAAAAGTCCACCGGCCACAAGGAAACCTGACCCGCACTTACCGCAGCTTTTGAGCTGAACGAAATCGCAAGAACATTCACTATTGGAAATAAACAGGCCAATGTAAGCAGAATCAGTAGAAAAGCATTTCCAATTAAAAATATGCGATATGGTTTCGATAACATCTCTTTGTCACTCCTTCCCTTAAAAAATGCGGTATTTGGCAAATCGGTAAGCCAACCAATAACCCGCACTAATAAGCACTAAGGAAACGACCGACTTCACTAATCCAACCGCTGTTGCGACTGAATAATTATTATCAACAAGACCGATTCGATACACAAGAGTATCTAGAATATCGCCTGACTGGTAGACAACTGGACTATACAGATTAAATACTTGATCAAATCCACCATTCAACACATTGCCAAGACTTAAGCAAGCAAGCAATATGATCGTCGGGCGTATGCCAGGCAGTGTGACATGCCATGTCTGCTTCCAACGGTTAGCCCCATCTATGATGGCAGCTTCATATTGCGTAGGGTCAATAGACGTCAGAGCTGCCAAGTAGATGATCGTACTAAAACCAACTTCCTTCCATTCATTTGATAAAACCATCACATAAGGAAACCATTTATTATCTGATAAAAATGAAACGGGCTGGAATCCAAACGCCTTAATAATCTGATTGACTATACCCTCTGAGGGGGACAAAATATCGACGACAATGCCGCCTAGTATGACCCACGAGAAAAAATGCGGCATATAAATGATCGTCTGAACATAACGCTTAAATACTGATTTTCTAACCTCGTTCAGCATGAGTGCAATCGTAATTGGAGCTACTAAACCTGAAACGATCTTCATGATTGAAATAAATATGGTATTCCACACCACTTGATAAAATGAAGGGAGATCCATCATGTATTGAAAATTGTCCAAGCCTACCCATTCGGCTTTGGCGTAACCCATTAACGGCGTGAAATCCTGAAAAGCAATAATATTTCCAGCCATAGGTATATAACAATAAATCAGAACAATAATGACTCCCGGGATCAACATCAAATGCAGTGGAATATTTCTCTTCATCCGGCTTAAGCGTCCTCCCACTTAAATCCCCTCCTTGCTATTTAGTATAAATAAACTTGATGCAACGAGGACAGTGGGACGTCTTTACACAGGGTATCTTTTTATTACCTGTCTAAAAAGACTATAGCCATTTCTCAGTCACTAATAATGACTGAGAAATGGCTACTGTATTAATTATATTAAAGTGATAGAAAAGTTGCGTCTCCCTTTTCTGTGCTTGTACTAATAGGATCAATTCTCAAGTTAAAGTTATAATGCCGAATATACATGGACGGGTAGTTATAAGACTGGAATGAAACTTTACTACTATCTGCCAATCCTGCTACTTTATAAAAAGTTGCATCAGCCGCAAAAGTTGAGCCTGAACCAGATTGCGCGTAAAGAATATAATTGTTATGACGTAGATATATGCTCGGATTGCTCTTTAGGACGAATGAAACCCCTGCAGGATCGGCCAAGCCAGGAACCATCAGCCACTCCGAATTTGCTAGAGTAGGATTTTCAAGAACTCTAGCCGTACCATTGTCATTTGTAATATATCTCGTTGCATAATTTTGAGACTGCAATCGGGTTGTTGCAGCTGCAGGTTCTCCAAAAACCTTCACTTCCCACAACTGTGGTGTATACCAATTGTTTGGATTGTTCATGAGCACTGCATTAACCATGTTGATTCTTACATACCTAGCTTTGGATGATATGGGATCCGAGGTAAACCCATAGGAGTCATTATTACTTGTATTTGTTCGGGAGAGAGCCGTTGACCAATTAACGTTATCTGTACTTGTTTCAATTTTGTATTGATAAAATGCTTCCGAGCCCTTTACCATATTCCAAGAGATTTGGACATTTCTAATATCTTGAACGGAACCGAGGTCAACCTTCCACCAATGCGGCCATGTTACACCTGTCGCTGTCCATATCGTTTGATAATTGCCGTCATTTGCATTACTTGCTGGATTTGTCGATAAAGCGGTCTGAGCAGTTGCTGGTTTGCCTTGCGATAACAGCTTTCCGTTTTGCACGGGCACAACAACATCGTTAGCAGCACTATATAGGACTTGATCAAAGTAATCATAAAAAGCAAAGCCATTAGAAAAAGTAAATGGCAACAGCCTCTGTTGTGTCTGGCCATTTACGATCCCAGACCACCCGAACATCCATCGAAATGCAACCATTACGAAGTTTGTCCCCGTATTAGCCTTTAGCCGTACAATACCACCTGACTGTGCCGAGAAAGTTGAGGTGTTGCCAATCGTTCTTAATTCCGACCATGGACCTTCAATATTACCAGTAGATGAGTACATAGGTACACTTGGATACCACCCTGCTGCCTGAGAGGTAAATAAGTAATAAACACCATCTTTCTTAATCATGGATGGGGCTTCCCTGTGCTGTCCTGAATAAATGACCGAAACTTGATGGTCAATATCAAGCCAGTTAGTAGTCAACTGATATAATATCGTATCCGAATTATTGTTAGATGTAGAGATCAAATAAGCCAGACCATTATCATCTCTGAATATACTCATATCTCGCGATTCATTTCCCGCAGGCCTAAAACTTTTGATAAACGTAAAAGGTTGTCCCGGTGTCGCTGATGCAACGGACAGTCTGGCAAGAGAGTAGTCTGTGCTATTTTCATAATGAGCCCAAAATACAAACTTATTTGTAGGTGCATGGTACAAAATGCTTATCCCTTCAAATTTACAGTTATTTAGATCCGGATTATCTGTATAGGAGAGAACAACTGTGTCATTCCCATAGTTAATATCATCTGTAGAGGTTTGCTGGATGATTTGTCCAAATCCACCGCCAGTTTTGGAGGTGAAATTAAATCTATAATAAATATTTCCTACTTTAAGTTCATTTGGTGTTTTCAAGGTGGAGCTTTGTAAGTTATCAAATGTAGTTAAGCCAGATGGCAGCGCATAGGGAGTATACGGAGGAGAGATCGCCGAGGTAATTAATGTACTTCCGGAATAAGCTTTTACTTGATATTTGTAACTACTGCCAACCGTTAGACCATAATCATCTAGTGTTGTACCTGTTAACGTTTGAAGGGATAAGAAAGAGCCATTATTCACTGATCTCGTAACTTCATAACTGGTAGCTCCTGAAACTGTAGGCCAATTGATCTTAGCATTAGAGACAGTCGTTTCGTTTTTAATTATAAATAAAGTTGCTGCAACAGCAAAACTTGCAGGTGAATCCGCGTATACAGTCCCTCTATTAAATGGAAAATTCGATACTAGCAACGTCATTATTATTAGGATGAAAACAATTTTACGTTTTAACATAAAAATCACTCTCCCTTGTACTAACGTGATATTAGTCCTGGAATAAAATAACGAAGCAATGTCTAGCATGATAGCCCAACTTTGGTATTTTTACGATGCATCCACCCTCCCATCGTTTTAATCACATCCATCTTTAATTGTATGGTTTTACCAATTCGTTCTACTAGTGGACTGTTTTTACTTTAGGTATCTTCCGTTTACGAATAAAGACCAATTGCCGGTTGATTCCCGACGATTGGTCTTTATTAACCCATTAAGTCTGCAAAGCCATAATCTCTTCTGCTGTCATCGCATAATTATAAATGGTAAACTCATCAATCATGCCATTCAGCAGAGGGTCTGGAAACCGGCTTTTACCAATGTAGTTATCATTGGCAGCGAGACTGATTGGCGCGGTGACATAGGAATCATCCGTATCCTGAAGTTCGCCATTGACGTATAAACTGCCCGTTTTCCCGCTAATCGTTACCGCGATATGAACCCATTCATTCTGTGGAAGAGGCTGCTTGCTTACTAGGGGGTGATCTGCCCCATCATACATACTGAAATGCACGAGTCCCGAGCTCGGATTCTCCCAATTGTCGCTTGTCGCAAGCCAGATGAAACCGCCTGGACCGCCCATATCGAATATGCGTTGGAAGGCTCCGCCTCCACGCCAATAGACCCATGCCGATATCGTAATATCTTCCGTAGCGATAACGCCTGCAGGCAGTTTCAGATAATCCGAAGAACCGTCAAATTGCGCTGCAGAGCCGATTTTACCATTAGTCGGGCTTGTAACGGAGACATTGCCGAACAATTCCGCATCGTAGTGATGATCACTCGCATCCGTTACAGCGTCTCGATCGAATGTATATTTTGCTCTCTCCTTATTCTGTTGTGTACCTCCCATCAAATCGAGCAGTTCTTGCTGGGTAAGCGCACGGTTATACAGCTTCATCTCATCCAGGCTACCATTGAAATAAGGATCCCTATCGAATACACTTTTGCCTACATAAGCTTTGTTAACCTGTAAATCAACCGGACTAAGCATAATATTATTTTTTAGTACCATGAGTTCGCCGTTGACATACAACTTTGCTGTATTGTCCGCGATGGTAAGAGCGATATGGGTCCATTGATTTTTAGGCAATGGCGTTGGAGATACCATGTAATAATCCTTGTCTAAACTTCGAATATTGAACTGTACCGAACCATTGCCCGTATCCGGGGTTAACAGCATAAAGTTCTCCTCGCCATTGCTGAAGTTGAAGATTTGCTGCCAAGCTGCTCCCCCTTTAAAGTTAATCCAAGCAGCGAAGGTGAATTCTTCTGCAGCGGTCGCTACGCTTGGGAGTTGTGCATATCCGTCTTTCCCGTCGAATGCAAGGGCCGATCCCTCCTTGCCGTGCGTATTCTCGCTTACGCCGCCATGCAGGCTTGCATGATAGCCGTTTCCGGAATCATCCTTCGCGATCGAGTCAGTCCAATCATTAAAGGAATAATAGCCGGTTAGGGGGGCATATGCCGGTAACTGCTCGACGACTACCGTAAAGGATTTGGTCGTGCTTGCTGTCCCTTTCGCAATTGTCGCTGTCAAAACAACTGTCTGATTTCCAGTACCTGAAGCTGGACGGTTCACTTCACCTGTATTAGTGACATAAGCCGGATCGGAGGAGGACCACTCGATGTTCAGATTTCGGAAGCCTTTTACTTGGAGACTGATATCGGAAAATACGCTATGCGTATCGCCAAGACTTAGCTCTTTCATCGCATTATTTACGATCTCCTGATCCGTCAGCTCGGCCATTTGACTTCCCCAGATGGCTACCCCCTTATCAGAAGTCGCGCTAAACGTCAACGCTTCACGATTGCCCGCATTATCCCATTGCCGAATAAACAGACCTTTGTATACGATTTGATCGATGGTGAACTCAACCTGCGCGTCACCGTTCCTAGTCCAAGTACCGCTAACCGCACCGGTAATTGTACCGTTCTCATTCAAAGCAATCGACTGTGAACCTTTGATTTGCTTCGTTATATCCTTGCCGTGGTTAATGAATTTATAATCTCCAACCGGATTGCCTATGTTTTTGGTGTTGACCGCATTTCCTGCATAGCGGTACGGAGCAACTACTAACCAGCCATCTTCGTTCATGAACATCTCATGTACGCGAATCTCATGCTCTTCTCCCCGACCCAGAAACCGAGTATGGAAAATAAGCATGTATTTTTTGGTAGCTTCATCATAATAAGCTGAGTTATGTCCAGGTGAAACATAGCCGAAGCCGCTTCCCGAACCTGGCTCGCCAAGATTGCGTTCAAACAGGAAGTTACCCATTAATTTGACGCCATATGGAGAAATACTCTCATTACCGGATGTATTTGGCTTGATCTTGGCATCAATCATATTGTTGCCTTCTGCATCATAAAAAGGGCCATCCGGCGTACGCGAACGTGAAATTCGGATATTATATCCACCGTTTGCATCCAATCCTCCAAACGAGGTGAATAAGTAATAGTAGTCGGTTTCCGGACTGTAAAGCATATACGGTCCTTCAATATTGGCATGGTAACCGCCCATGATCTTTTTCCCATAACCTTGTCCTGGTTTAGGCTTAGCAGTAGCAGAGTCCATTTCCAGAATAAATATCCCGCCGGAGTAAGAGCCATATACCATCCACAGCTTCCCATCTTTATCATAAAAGACATCTGGATCAACGACGTTAGGATCAACGTTGGCGTCATAGATCGTTCCGCCTTCTCCTGGCTGCCCCCACATGCCAGATTTCAGGATAATACCGAGATCTTTATACGGCCCTTCAATATTATCCGATACCGCAACGCCAAGTGCTGACCGCGGTGAATCACCCTTGCACGCGTTATAGTAGAAATAAAACTTGCCGTCGGTGAGCTGAATGACATCTGCAGCCCACAGCGTGTCGGCTTGAGCCCAATCGAACGTTTCTTTGAGCTCCGTTTTTACGTTTGGAAAGAGCGGATTGCCATCCGTTACACCCGATGCAACCATCTGCCAATTCATCAAATCGCTAGACTTCGCCGCTTGCAAGTGGGAACCAAATACATAGAACATATCGCCCACTCTTATGACAGACGGATCATGCACGGACGCATTCGTAAAAGTCGGTATCCCATTATTGGGATCTGGATTCGAACCAGCATTAGATCCAGAACCCGCAGAACCGGGTTGATCATCATAAATAATTTCAGCTTTGTCATTGCCAAGCTTGCTCTTTGAAATTTTCCCTTTGCCATTCACGTGAATAATGGCGTCTTTCGCTACATCAAGCTGATCGATAACCGTACCGTCATTAAGCTTTAATGCTAAAGAATACAGCAGCTCCAGCAACGTTATTCGCCCATTATTTAGAGTGATGCTCGGGGAATGGTTCGACTCGCTTCGTACGTGATTGAAGCTTCCTGTTAATTCCACTCTCGCTTGAGCAGGCATCTGACCATCCAGCCATACGTCGATGAAGCCCTCGGAGCTTTCCAGCGCTTTCTCTTCCAGGATGGCTCCAGATAACAGATTCACTTCCTGTACGGTTGTGCCGCCTTGGGCTACGATACGGATTTTGCCATTCTTCTTGTCTACGATTAATTGATTAATGGCTACGCCATCGAGTATTACGCTATTGTTCCCCCCGCCATAGATGTGAACTTCCCCTTTGACCGTAACGTGATCTAGCTGAACCTCTCCCTCTCCGATGCCTTCCGTCAAATACAGATTGCCATCAATAATCGTGTTTTTCAGCACCACATGGTCTGTATTCACAATGGCATTCCTTGTCTTAATGGCGCTGTATTTTCCCTCTTTATGAATAACCGTTCCTGCCATTCGATCGATCAGCGTCAGCGCTTCGGCACGCGTTATGGATCGGCTGCCGCCAAAGGTGCCATCGCTATATCCAAGAATATAACCCGAGCCTCGAAGCGTTCGTACAGCCTCCTTGCTCCAAGCCTGCAATTGGTCTTTATATGCAGACTCTCCCTTGTCTGCAATCGCTTTCAATTTGAATGCTCGAAACAGCATGACTGCCGCTTCTTCGCGACTAACAGGCTGTACTGGCCTGAAGTAACCATCTGCATAACCCGTAATGATTCCCGCTTCTACAGCTTTTTGCACCGCTTCGTAATAGTAGGCTTCTTTTGAAACATCTTTGAATGCTGCGTTGCTAGATACTTGTAAATAATTAAAAATTCTATCTAACAGAACGACGAATTCCGCTCGGGATATTGGAGCGTCCGGCCTGAAGCTTCCATCGGAATACCCCGAAATAAAGTTTTCGGTTTTCCATTTATTTATCGTATCTTCTGCCCAATGGCCTTCGGTATCTTGCGAAGATGATGATGAAGAACTCTCCGGGCTGGAAGCAAATACGGCCCCCGGCAGAACCAATATGATGACTAATAACCAAATGATAGATTTGTGTAAAGATACTCTACGATTGGTACTGAATCGCATATGCATTCTCCTTTTTTCCTAAGGTTAATCCACAAGGACTTGCCGCAGCCGCTAATGCAATTGGTTAACGGCTGCAGCAAACGCCTATTAGTCATTTATTGCTAATATGGAGCCGGACCGGACCAAGAAGTCCGGAGATCAAATCCCCTCGATAACGGGTAGGGATGGTTACATAGTGATTCGCTAGCGTGTTGTACACCTTTACCTCAATCAAATTGCTTCCTTTCCCAAGCCATTTCGCAATATCCGCATGCCATGGCGGAGCAAGCAATGTCTGAACGTTTTGCCCATTTACACGGATTTCGGCTGTAGCCGAGACGGCGCCCAAATCGAGCTTCACTTGATAAGCATGCGGATCGTCTTCCCGAGTCCACTCTACTTCCTTGCGATAGACAGCTCCGCCCGAATAACAGGTTAGACCGTCGATAGCGGACCAGTCTCCAAGCTGGATCGTTCCCTCTCCGCATTGCAGCTTAATGGGTACGGGCAGGGCAGCTCCGGCATAGGCTGATATATCATACGAAATGCGTACAGCAATCGAGCTGGTTCCCTTCCTATGCGGAGCTATTCTTACCGTGTAGGCACGCGCCCCGTCATCGAGAGAATGCTGCTGCTCAGCGGCATATTCCTCGCCATCCACCCATACGCTAATGTCTCCATGCGCAGTGATGTTCATCTCATGCAATCCCGGCGGAGCGGTAAACCGGTACCATCCTGCTACGGGACTACGATTTCCCGGATAAGCTTGATAGGGAATTACGCCGGGTTTGTTGTACCATGACATGGCGAGCGGAATCGGCTGCTTCCAATCTTCCGGCGCTGTCGTTCTTTCAAACACGACGTGGCCCCGGCCCGGAAGATCGTACTTGAGCAGAATTCGATTAACGCCTTTCTCAACGGTAACGACACCTTCATCCCCGTTAATCGGATTGCCATTGAGCCAGATGGTTACGGGACGATTGCCTCCAATGCGCATTTTCACGGCAGTATCTTCGTACGCGTCAAAAGTAGACCAGAAGTAAGTTGCTTCCCCTTCCCCTTCCTCTTCCGCTTCATATTGCGTATCCGTCTGGGTAAACCGCCGGTTCCCTACAGCAAGGAAGTCATCCGACATTTCTCCCTTCAAACCGTGATACCCTTGATGGCCCGGATCTCCTTCCATGCCGTACCGCATCGAGAATTCATACAGCTCCCAATTATAATGGCCGCTTTGTACCGTAACGAATTGTCGCTCGGGAGCGCTCGTCATTGCCCTTAATTCCGCTTCCAACTTATCGGAGCAGCATGAATCCGGTATCGGGCCAAGCTTCCAGAAATAGGGACCGTACCCGCAGGTCACCCGCTTCCATGACGAATCATCCAGCCCGGGATCACTCCAGCATTGTACGGTCCCCTCTTCTTCCAATGCGTAACGGAACTGTCTTGCCTCGGCACCAATGATTGTATGGTCAGGAGGTTGACGGAAATCACCGAAGCGATTGTCCATAGTCGGCTGCAAGACGAATTCCCACTCACCGTTCAATTCCATTTGCTCCGCTTCTATCACGCGACGTTCCGGCAGCAAATCGTCATGAGCGTTCCGTTCTGCCCGTACCGGCGAAAATACGACCAGCTGCATTTGCTTGCGTCCAGGGGGAAGCCGTAGGAAAGTCCCCTCCGGTGATGTCCGCGCAGCTTTAATAGACTCAGCCGATCCATCCCATGGATTCCAAAGCTCTATGGATCCATGGCAGCGGAAGAAGCATTCCTCATGCTCGGGTCCGCCATAGACGGCATAGACATGACGATTGCCGATTCGGCGATGCATGACATAAGGGAAATCACTGTCTGTAATGTCGCCCATACACGCGAAGTCGCGCGGAAACGCGCTGCTGATCAGGTCAGCCGCTTCCTCGAACGAATAGGCCGTCACTGCCAAGCCGCCGGCTGCATTTCGATTCGTGCGACCAACGTGAGCTTCAGCCGCTGCCGCAGCATCTGCAGCCGACCATCCGAACACGGCTTGAACGATTTCATCAAGAACCGGATCTGCAGCACCTAGCCGGTCACTGGCTTCCGGCAATCGGTCAAGCGCAATGACGATGCCTCCTGCTTTATGAAAGTCATGCGCTTTTTGCAACGTTGAATAGCGAAGCACCCGCATGGAAGGCAGCACCAAAACACGGTATGCTTCTCCTGCTACGCGCAACTCCCGGTTCTCTACAATCGCGCGGTCCAACGATTCGAAATCCATAAAGTCAAAATCGATACCCCGTTTGTATAAATACTCCCCTATACCAAACGCAGACTGAACCGAAGCGTGACCGTCAATTCCCGCTTCCATGCTTGCAACCGGATAGACGACAGCAACATCGCATGCATGTACGCCTTGGCTGAGCAGATAGCTGAGTCTTTCCGTACAGGCCAACAGCGATTTCATATGCTCCCAATAAGGCATTCGGAAATGATTGCACGGCGGCGCCCACTCCCACCATCCGCCATACGTTGTATAGTAAAGGCCATGAAGCGTCAATAAATTATGTCCGGACACAAAGTTTCGGAACACGGCGTCGGTCACACTCGCCGTATTCGTGCCCCAGCCGGTCCCATAGAAGCCTTCCAGCCAAGTCCGCGGCCGCTCATAGAGATGGGAAATCGAGCTCGCCACTTTGTTTTTGATCAGATCGCTTTGAAAGCCCGGCTGATCGCAGCCGGGACCTTGATTCCACCGCTGTGTACGGAAATAATCGCCGAATTCCGTTATATCCCTGCCTCTGCCCCCATGATCGCAGCCATAAATCATCCCACGCTCCTGATGCCAATTGAACACCGGAATGAAATAATGCTCCTCTGACACCGCCACCATGACATCCCCGTAATCAAGCCGGATTTTGGATGTCCTCAGCCCGATATCCATAAATAGGGCGGCAAGCTCGGGAACGATGTCATAGCCTTTGCGCTGCCTGAATTCACTCCTGAACCTGTCGTTCCATAGCTGGCCCTTAACGCCAAATTCCAGTTCATCGGAGAAAAAGAAGCCCAATCGCGCCGATGGTACGCAGGACAGCCGATCTTCGAATCGCTGAAAAAAATGTTCAATCACCATAGCTCCGCTCTCCGGATGCATGGGATCAATCGAACGGGAAACCGTCTCCGAATAGACAGCTATTACCTTCCAAGAGCCTGCTGGCGGCTGCCATCTGAGGCTAGATCCCTCCACATGAGATAACAGCTCCAGCCACTCTCCATGATCTTTGCCTTCTGTATCTGTCCGGAAGGCGGATACGCTTAACGTTTGCGAAGGAAGTACCTGCTCCGCATGACCCGCTTCCGCATCCCATACCTCATATTTAAGAATCGAGCCGGCCAACGAGGGTTTCTTAGCCAATATTTCATCCGCATACCATCCTTGACCTGGCGAACACAGCGTATAATCGCTCAAGCTGACCGCGATACCGTACGTCCCTGCCTTTTCTGCGAACCAGGCAAACAGCTCCCACCATTCTTCAGAAAATAACGGGGGATCGCTGACGATGGACAATCCAAACGAATCGCCTCCTTGGTCAGTATGCGCATAATTGATTTGAAGCGCGGTTACATGGTGGTCTTTTAATTGCTCCAGCTGCCATTCCAATCTTTCTTTGGTGAGCGAATCTCCTACCCACCAGTAAAAAGCCACTTCGCCGTATCCTTGCGGTGGTTGCACAAAGCCGGGATATACATCCAGATCGGGGTCCCTGCTAGGAAACCCAATGCTGTAGCCATTAGACTTTAATTTACCGACTTTGCTCTCCACCTCTTGAACAGATACCTCTTCACCCGAATGCACGGCGGTACACCCCCTTGTATAGAATCGGAATAAGAATTCCTTTACTCCAATCTACTGCTGGATTACTAATAAAGCATGGCCATCAAGCACCGTTACTCGGGTTGAAACATATCCCCCGTCGTAATCGAAAGCCAGCTCCTGCTCATTAGGCGCCAAAAATACGCGTTGCGGCTTCTTCTTTGCCTTTACTGAAATCGGCATATCGATCAGCGGAAAAGCATCTTCCACGATATCCAGATTGTCAGCTCTTCTTTGCGGACTGAAACTAAGCAAATGAACGACAACGGTATCGTCTTTATGAACGACGGTAGTCTCCAGCGAGGATGGCCCTTCATCCCTGATTAAAGGCTGAGAGATCAATAGATCAATACAGTTACCCAGCAATTGCCGATAATTAGGAGCGGCATGCTTGCCGTAAGCCTCCAGAATCGGCACAGAGAAAGTAATGACTTTGCCGTTCTTAACTGCCGCGGCATAAGGGGATAGCTGAGCTTCCGGCGTATACTCGTGACCGGAGAACCGGTTATATTCCCGCTGGAAATACGGCTCGCCGATGGTAACCAAGCTCTCCGCTCCGCTTACCGGCGTCATCCTGAAGCCCTTCTCGTACATAACGTATCCGTAGTCGGCTAGTCGATGAGAGACCTCGGGTGAAGCATGAAGAAACGTATGGCTGTAAGGACTTAATCCGTGAACTTCAATGCCCATTTCACGCAGAATGGGCTGGCCTGATTCGTCCAATGCCGCAGCCCCCGTCACGATGAGCGCGCCTCCGCTTGCTAGATAAGTTTGGAGACGGCTCTTCAAAGATAAATCCACCTTGGTGGATTCGGGAATAATGACCAGCTCATATTCGTTTATATGGAATTCCGGTGGGACGATATCGAACTGTTGACGAAGCTGCTGCAAGGCTCTGGTTACCCCCAGACCGGAAGGTCCCGGATTATCCCCTTGCTCCGGATCTACGATTACCGCTATCTGGCTGACCAATGTACCTTCTTCCACGTAAGGCTCACACGCCTTAATATGACTGTAAACACCGCCAATCAGCTCATAAACGGATTTATCCGGAACGCCGCGCGGATGGAGGAGATCGCCTACGCCGTTGGTCATTCCCTGGCTCAGAATTTGACAGCATTCATATTTCAAAGCCATCTCGGGTTTAAGAGAAGTGTTGTCTCCCCAGCTTTTAAAAAACCTTCCGGTATGACTTAAAGTCGGCAAGCCCAGCGGTCTGACGAAACGGGCTACATACGGAAAGTACGCATATCCCCAACCTCCCGTCGGCAGAGCTTCGATCTCCACATGCCGCAGCAGCTTCTTTTCAAGGTGCAGATTTGTTTTAGGTCGGCTGTTAAACCAGGTGCCAGCCGGTTTATGCTTAGATTGTGCCTCTTCAACCATTTGCCGGTACCTTTCCATGTATTGCAGCGATACTTCCCTTGCATAACATAATCGATGCTCTTCTAAGCGAGGGTCGTACCCTTTCTTAAGCATTCCTTCTATTGCATATTTAGACGAGCTTGGTTGATCCCAGCACATATCCATGAAAATGCCGTCAACGGGAGCAAAGCGATCCAATACCTCCGCAAGAATTTCGGCTAGATAATCCTGATAAGGACTCGACATGTCCATGATTTGCCAGCCGGGAGTAAAGGCGGATGATCCCCATTTCACCTGCTGCAGATCAGGCTTAAGCGCGATCCAATCCGGATGCTCGTTGGCGGCATACTCATTACACTGAACGCTTAAATAAATAGGAGCCCGGATACCGACCCGGTGCAACGCGTCAATCTGCTGCTCCAGCAAGTCCATTCCGCCAGCCAGACCGGGATGACGGGAAGGATGCTTGGTGTTGTAATACAGATGTCCGTGATGGCACATCGCAAATACGGTCACGCTGTCTACATTCGCTTCTTGGAACGTACGAGCGAATGAGTCAGGGTCAAAGTCCCTCGCGACATCATGAATCCAAGGGCCAGTATGAAAATCCAAATGAACGGTTCTTTTGGGAAATACCAATTTTTCATTCATTAAGTTATCCTATCCTTCCCGTCTTGCCATACAAGGAGTGTGTCAAACCTTAAATCAGTTCAAACTTCACCACGGTTACCCTATCATCAGGCAGAGGAAAGCTGAAGTGTTCGGGACGGGCGAGACTAATGAATGCATCATTTGGGAACATCGCCGTATTCCAAGGATTGGACAGGAACACTTCTGACGCATCAGCTAACATGCGTGCTTTTTTTACCCGCCCCTTAAGGCCAGGCATATGGATAGGCCCGATGCTCTCTTCATAAATATGGGCATATAGTTGATTGCCATTCTGGGTAAACCGTCCCCAATCCGGCTTAGGGAATTCCGATTGGCCACAGCCGTAAATACTCTCGGCGTTTAAGTTGAGCCACTCCCCAACCTCCGTAAGAATATCTAGAGTCGCCTTTGGGATATTCCCTCTCGCATCCGGTCCTATGTTCAGGAGCATGTTACCGTTCTTACTCACGCATTCAACCAGCTTTCGGATTACGGTTCTAGCGGATTTGTACAGATGGTCGGCTGAAGTGTAGCCCCAGTTGTTGTTTAGCGTGATACACGCCTCCCAAGGAATCGGAATCCCATCCGTATCTACCACGCCTTCAGGAGGTATAATCTGCTCGGGTGACGCGAAATCACCTGCATAGCTAGTTGGTTCCTTCGTAAAGATACTGCCCAATTCTTCCCCATTAGCTTCCAAGCGGTTATCCATGATGATATGAGGCTGTATGGAACGGATCATTTCCATCAGTTCACTCGCCCGCCATTTCTCGCCTTTCATATCGTCATAAGAGAAATCGAACCACATTAGATCAAGTTTTCCATAATTCTGCAGCAGCTCTCGCACTTGCCCATGCATATAATCCACATAACGATGGAAGTTTTGAGGATCGCGACGATACTCCTCGTTGTCGCGCATCGGATGATATCGATCGCCATACGCCGGATAATCTTCATGATGCCAGTCAATCAATGAGTAGTATAAGCCTACCTTCAGGCCTTCCGCCCGGAATGCCTCTACAAACTCGGCTACCAGATCTCTCCCGGCAAGCGTATTGGTAGACTTATATTCCGTCAGCTTGCTGTCGAACAGGCAGAACCCGTCATGATGCTTGGACGTCAGAACCGCATATTTCATCCCCGCCTCTCTGGCAAGGCGTGCCCATTCCTTCGGCTTATAATCTACCGGATTAAATTCATCGTAATAGACTTGGTACTGGTCAACCGTCATTTTCTCATGGCTGCGGACCCATTCATGCCGTGAAGGGATGGAATAAAGCCCCCAATGGATAAACATGCCGAACCGGTCCCGCTGGAACCAACGTGTACGTTCTCTGCTTGCTTCAACCGTGTTATGCTGCTTCATGGCTATTCCCTCTCTTATCCAATGACTAGTCTATATAAACAAAGATTGGACGCTGCGCAGGCACTTGAATAAGAATGCGATTATCGATAATCGCGTAAGCTGCCGTTTCCCTATGGCCCGAATAGAGCGCCTGCACGTCAACGACCCTTGCGCCCGGCGGAAGAGGATAATTCAGCTCTTTCTCCTCCCTTGAATAAAAGACGATGCGATTGTCGTCCAGCGGGCAGGTCAAGCTCCAATTCTGCAAAATGGTTGCGCCGTTATAGATCGCTTCATGCTGATGAAGCTCCTCATCAATCAAGATACCCGCTCCTCCTGATAATCCGATAGAAGCAAGCTCTCCATTGCGTGAGAACGTCTCGATATCCAGATCATGAAGCTTCATCCATGGAATCAAGTTTAAATAGTAGAAATCGGTAATATCGCCATAAGAGGAATCCGCTCCGAACCAAGGCCCCGGACGGCTGTTATAGAACAGAATGGAAGCAGGATCTTTAGGCGCAGGACCGCTTTCGCCTCCATAAACAACGGAATGTCTGTATATAAGCGGAAGCATCGGAATGGCTTTCCCCCCGAACGGACATGGGCTGCCGTGTACGCCGTCTACGCTTAACGACATTTTACCTACCCAAGGATAGCGCAGCTGCTCGGACACGACATTAATGCCATATTTGGCATATTCATCAAACACCTTGCTTCTGCCTTCCATAAAGTTCTTCACTCCGCTTGCCGGATGCTCGGGGTCCCAGTCATTGCGAATTCCGAACCACGACAGCACATCCACCAATACCGTCTGCTGGAGGTTGTAGAACTCCGACGTAAACCGGATGCGTTCCGGGCCAGGTCCTTTCATGTATTTGGCAAGCCCGATAATATAGGACATGTCGCGGCTCCACTTTCTGCTGCTCCACAATTGGCCGTCCGGACGTCTGGCAATATACGCTTCATCCCACTGCGGACTTGTCATGTAGGCATCGTCATAATTATCGTCAAGACTAACCAAGCAATTCCGCTCGAGAGCATTACGCTGCAAGCGAAGAAAACCCTCATGACCGCCCAAACGTTCGTTGACCTTATCAACGGCCGGATATCCCGTATCGTGCCCCTCATATTGGAACCCTGCCAAATATGCAATCTGCGGCGCGTTATCGGTCAGCATGGATATATTGCGGATAAGTTCTTCACACTCGGCAAAAGTCGTCCTCGGCCGATCATAGGTCGGATTGTCGCATCCGATTAAGTACAATAATTTATCATTGTAAAAGTCTGTCGGGCGGCGGGGCATCCGGTCTCTTACCGACTTGGCCCCATCCAGCCAATCGACTTCGCCGTTTCCGTCATAATCCCCGACAAAATCCAGACGGCAAACGGATGGCTGGTCAGCAAGCAGATTAGGCGTTTGATCATTGCCTGAAATACGCTCTCCGCCGTCATTCATATTGTAAGAAAGGCTGCCGTTCACCCTATAGGTCTTCACGGTACCGAGAAGCGCCGTTCGCTGCTGCTTCTGTTCCTCCACGCTTAGCAGAGTGCCATCGAGAAAAGATTGAACCTCAAGGGTACAAGCGCCTTTCTCTTTTCCGGCCATAACGACAGGCAGCGTAGCCAGCACTTTGCCGAAATAGCTATTTTCAGGTAGCGTACCTGACTTTGCCTCATGCAGCGATACCAGATTTCCTCCTTCATTGCCGTGCGCGAGCCATGAATGGCCGTCTGTCTCCCTTATGCTGACAAGTCCGGGGATGGAGAGATCTATGAGTTCGTAGCCTGGCTGTTCCTTAACGTCTTCCAACGTCACCGTGACCGTCGCCCCTTGAAGGCAATAACGAATCGCGAACGTAGCCGCGAGCTTCCCCTCCATAGAAGCGTTGAAATAAAAATCAACCTTTGATTCATGCGCTTCCGATCTGGCGACGGACACCTCCATGGTTGCATATCGGCGAGGCTGCAGCCTGCATAAGGTGGCTTGGATAGGAGAGCCGTACGGCTCTCCCCAGAAAGTTTCTTCTTGCAGCTTCATCCTGTAGGAATAAGGGAGTCCATCCCTATTGTCCAGTAAGATTTCAAGTTCGTCTGATTGTATGAACAAAGGCTCTGAAGGAGCGCCTCGAACTCCAATACCAATTCGATCTAATGTTTCGCCCATGTCTATCCCTCCGATTACGTTCTTAGCTTCCGACCTTACTTAGCAGGTACTCCCGATAGATCGTTCTTGTCCATATAGTCTTTGATATCTTGAGATACCTTGGTCCAGTAAGCATCGGACTGATCGAAGTCCATCTTTTTGACTTCCTCGATCGTTTGTTTCTTTAATTGCTCGTATTCCTTATCTGATTTAGCCAACACAACCTTTACGGCTGCTTTGGTAATATAGTCGATAATTTTATCGTCAATCCGCTTGGTATCGTCCGGTTGCAGAGGTTGCAGCAACAGAACGGCAGTGTTGACAACCTTATTCTCAACCCGCTGGTCCAACAGCTCTTTGCCGTCTTTGACGCCGTATTCCGCATAATACTCTTTTTGCAGCGGAGATTGCTTTTGATACTTCGGCAAGCTGAACAAATCGAATTGCTCGCCGCGGAATTCATTGGGCAGTCCCGTCAGGAAGCCGTAACGGCCGATTCCCGTTTTCAAGCTGAAATCCGGATCTTTCTGCCGCTGCTCAAGCACCTCGGGTTTAATCTCGTATTCCCCGTTCACTTCGTCCCAATGCTCGCCTTTTACACCCGAACGAAGCGTTCGGTTGCCTTCGGGACTGTACAAATAGTCGAGCAGCTTGATCGCTTGCTCTGGATATTTGGTATGGGATGAAATCGCGTAATGAGAATCGGCGCCAAGCGGCTGCCAGTAGCCTGCCCAAAAAGCTTTTGTCCCTTCAGCAGGCGGGATTGGCATGAAGCCTTTGGCTTCGCCGGCAGTCTGGAATTTCGTATTCGGATCTCCGAACCAGAAAGAAGCAAAACCACCCAATACCCGCAAATCGCGGTTTTTTTGCATCGCATTATCGAATTTCTGGGTAAAGGAATCCGGATCCAGTATCCCTTTTTGCTTCGCTTTATAATAGATTTCTACTGTCTTCCAGAAGCTGCTCTGCTCATTGGTTACCACATTGCTTGGCTGCAGATTGTTGGCCATGTCGTAATCCAGAATGCCATGATTCCACATGCCGTAAATGTAGGCTGGCGTCGTCCAGCTCCACATTCCCCAATCAAAATAAGGAGATAATCCGTAAACCTTTTTCCCGTCTTCCGTCGTAGGATGTTTTTTCATCATCTCGGCAAGCACATTAATATAATCGTCTACATTGTTGACTGGCGGTTTTCCCATTTCCTCGTAGTAATCCCAACGGATCATCATGCCCACGTCAAAGTTGTAGACGAAGTCTTCCGCCGCTCTCGTCGTAAAATAAATCTGCTTGGAATCGTCGCTCATAAAATCCCTATCATATTGTAAAACTTTGTCTAGCTTCGCGATGTTCGGCGCATGCTCTTCAATCAATTCGTCCAAAGGTTTGACCGCTTTGGCATCAATTAATTGTTTCGCGAACTTCCGGTTGACTGCGAATACATCCGGCATTTCCCCGCCCGCAAGTTTCGTTGCGAATATCTCGTCGCTCTCATGCGGATACAGCTCGATTTTGCAGCCTACCACTCTTTCGATTTCTTTGGCAACCGCATCATCTTGAATGCCCGGTTCCTTCACGCTGCCATTGCCGATCATGCCCCATAATTTGAGGGTGCAATCCGTTGGTGGAGCAGCATTACTGTCTCCGGTCGTATTGGTGACTGCAGGATCAGAGCCGGTATTCTGCGCATGGGGAGAATTAACGGCATTGTTTCCCGAGCAAGCGACCAGCGTTGACAGCATAATAAAAATTAGAAGATGACTGACACGAATCAAACCCCTCTTTTTCATAGGAAAACCTCCAATTTTCTAATAAATTATCCCTTGACCGCACCTAGCATAATTCCTTTAACAAAAAATCGCTGCATAAACGGATACACCAATAGAATAGGGAGCGTTACGATCATCGTAATCGTCATCTTGATGGACATGGGCGTGATGACAACTTGGTCCATTTTATTCAAGTTCGATGTATCCAGCCTTTGCATCGCTTGAGCGATCGCCTCCGATTGATTGAGCACTCTCCATAGCAAATATTGCAAGGTTTGCAGTTTCTGATTATCTACCAGTATCATATTGTCGAACCAGGAATTCCACTGGCCTACGGCAGCAAATACGCCTATTGCGGCAAGCACGGGCATGCTCAGCGGAATAATAATCTTAATAAACACGGTAAAATAACCTGCTCCGTCAATAATAGCTGATTCCTCAAGCGAAGAGGGAAGCTGCTCAATATACACCTTTACTAATAGAACGAAATAAGCGGAAACCGCGCCAGGAAGCACATACAAGAGAAAGTTGTTGTTCAAACCGTAAGCCTTCATGACGAGAAACCAAGGAATTAATCCTGCATTTAAGTACATGCTCGCGATCGTTACCCGGTACATGAAGGAACGTAAAGGCGTTTGTTTGCGACTTAATACATAAGCGAACAGAGCGCTAACAAAGACGCTTAATAAGGTACCGATAACCGTTCTTGATAACGAAACGGCAAATGCCGACACAATACCATCGTTCTGAAACATCAGAATGTAATTGTTCAAAGTAGGTTCAATCGGAAGCAAGGTCACCTTGCCTCTCCCCGCTGCATCCGGCGAGCTGATCGTATAGATAAAAATATAATAAAAAGGATACATGCAGAGCAGGGCAAACAGACTGAGAATACCGTAATTGAATAAATGAAATAACCGGAGTCTCCACGTCATTTTCAGATTCATTTCAGGCTCACCTCGAGATCACAGAATGGACTCGCCTCTTACTTTTTTGGCGATCCAGTTAGCTATAAACAATAACACCAGACTCACGAAAGTCTTTGCCATACCGATTGCAATTGAATACGAATAATCGCTAAGCGTGAGCCCGATTTTGTAAACATAAAGATCGAGTACTTGTATTTTGTCTTCGACTAACGCGTTGTTAAACACATAGAACTGTTCCATCCCGTTTGAGAGAAGAGAGCCGATTCCGAGAAGCAGCAGGGTAAGATAGGTCGGGATAATGCCAGGAATCGTAATATGCCTGATCATTTGAAATAACCCGGCTCCGTCTACCTTTGCAGCGTCATATTGTTCGGGGTCGATGCCGGTTATCGCAGCAAAGTAAATGATGGCCGAGAAGCCCAATCCTTTCCATATCCCTACCGCCGTTTGAAAATACCAGGCAATATCCGCATTAGCGAGAAGATTGGTTGGCTCGTTCACTATACCTAACTGGAACAGAAGCTGATTTAGCAAACCATCGTCTACCGCAAATATAGAGAAGAAAATAGAATACACCAGCACCCAGCTGACAAAGTTCGGTAGAGTCGTGACGGTCTGCAAAAAATTTCTGTACCGTTTTCCAGGGATTTCAGACAACAGGATCGCGAAAAATACGGGCAAAGGAGAACATATAATAGACAAGAAGCTAATGACTAACGTATTCCGGAGCACATTGAATACTTCACGGTCAGAGAAAGCAATCTCAAAGTATTTCCAGCCTACGAAAGCGCTGTCAGACAGTGAAACACCGGGCTTATACTCAAAAAATGTATAAATCCACCCATAAAGCGGTACATACGAGAATGCAATCAGTAGAATAAAACAGGGCAAAGCCATTAATAACAGCGACGTTCTTGGTTTCATAGATTCCCTCCTCTCCTGATATTCAACACCGCTTCAACGACCTCTTGTTCGTCTTCATTCTACCTCCCGTTTCTTCCTTCTTGTAGTTTAAAAATACACGATTTAGTAACGAATCCAATTAATCTCATTCATTCCGCCTCTCAACGAGCGCACGCGTGTTATAATTCCGTTTATAATCATCATCACCATAATACGGACCCAAGAAGGAAGAAGCCGATGATAAAAAACCTTTACCGAAGCTATTTCAGCCGTAAATATTTCAACAAAATTTTGTTCGTATATATGTTTATCACGATCGTAACTTTTTGTACCCTTGCCTATGTAACCGTTAACAACACCTCCGACCTCATCAAAGAAAAAGAACTTAAATATAACGACGTAGTGTTAAACCGAATAATGGCACATCTTGATTCCAAATACGATATCGTAAAAACGATGCTGAAGCAGACTCTAATCGATAAGGAATTCGTGCAGGATATTTATTACTTTTTGCAGCAGGATTACAGTCCGTTCAACATGGATTACATTGAAACCAAGTGGGTATTCGACGATTATATGTCCTCTGCTCTAAGCCGTGACCGGGATATAACCGGTATTTCCGTCTACAAGATTAGAGATCAGCGCATCTATGAGTACTCTGAGACAGCAGTAACGAATAATCTGCTCAACGAATACCGCTATCCGGACCTTATTAGACATAGCGGACAGTCGTCATCGTTTTCGGAAATCTATCCCGCTCATTATCCGGCTTACCTCAGCATTTCGAATTCTTTTGTTTTTACGGTTTCCATGAAATTAAAAGCGGATAACCTTGTAGACGATGCCGGTATTTTACTGGTCGATTTCGATACGCAAAGCTTCCAGGATATCATTTCCTCGCAAAGAAATGATTTGGCAAGCGATTTCATTGTATTAACGAGTTCCGGCGAGGTGATATTCGATTCCTCTAACCGCTATTACGGTAAAGAATTTACTTCCTTTAATCAGATCCAACAAGTCACTAGCTCAAGTACTGTGAACATCGACCATACGCCAACCGTCATGTATAAATTAACAGATCCCGAGACAGGCAATATGGTTGTAAGTCTCATTCCCGAGAAGTTGCTACTTTCCCAAGCGAACGAGATTAGAGACAAAATCCTTCTCCTTGCGTTGGCTTGCATCTCGGGATGCATGCTGCTTATGTATATTGGCTCTAAGATATTCTCTCAGAGGGTTTTGCGCATCACGAAACATCTGAAGAAAATCGGAGCGGGAGATTTGTCTATTCGCCTTCCTGTCAAAAATCAGAATGTGGATGAGTTTGATGAAATATCGATTAGCTTCAACCGCATGAGCGAGAAATTAGTCGATTATATTGACCGGTTCTACGTACTCGAATTAAAGCAAAAAAGCTCGGAGCTTAAAGCCCTTCAAGCTCAAGTTAATCCGCATTTTTTATACAATACGCTGGAAGCCATTCGAATGAAGACCGTCCTGTCGGGCGATAGGGAATCGGCGCATATGATCTATATTCTCGCGAAGCTGCTCCGAAGCTCCGCCAAGGAACAGATGGCGGTTACCATAGAGGAAGAAATCGGATTTTGCGACCTGTATCTTAACTTATTTAAAATCAGGTACGAGAACAACTTTGATTATACCTTTGAGATTGATAGTGATATTGTTGAGCTCGGCATAATAAAACATCTTTTGCAGCCCTTGCTTGAGAACTACCTCATTCACGGATTTCTTCCTAAAAAAGAAAACAATCACCTCTTACTGAGAGGAGTTCGGGAAGGCGATCACTTACTATTCACAATCGAAGACAATGGCAGCGGCATTACAGAAACCAAGCTGAATGAAATCAATCGCAATTTAGAGCGAGAACCTCTGCCTTCTGACAGCATTGGATTAATTAACGTAAATGAGCGAATACAAATCGCCTTCGGTCAACATTACGGCTTGTCCATTAAAAGCGATCAAGCAACAGGCACAACAGTGACCATTATTATCCCAGTCTTAACTCTTCAGGAGGTGCAGCAATGTACAAGGTCATCCTAGTCGATGACGAGCCGCTCATTCTACTCGGCTTAGTCAATTTAATTAACTGGAATGAAATGGGGTTGGAGGTGATCGGTCAATGCTCGGACGGCGCAGAAGCGCTCGAGTTATTGTCTCGCACATCAGCCCATATCCTTATTACTGATATTAGAATGCCGGTTCTAACGGGACTTGAATTAATCGAGACTATGAATGAGAAACAGATGAACGTCAAATATATCGTGTTAAGCGGCTATGATGACTTTGAATACGTCAAGAAGGCGATTGCCCTTGGTATTGAGAATTATTTACTGAAGCCCGTGTCCGTAATTGAACTTGAATCTACCCTGCAAAATATCATTCAAAAAATTGAAAGTGAAATCTATAAGCAGATCGACTTTAGACAGGGAATGAACATTCTGAAAGATAACATATTGTACCGGTGGGTAGCAGGCGATATCGAAAAGGGAGAGTTTTTGGAGAGAGCATCTTTGCTCCATATGTCCATCGACAGCTCAAGCTTTATCACGGTGATCATAAAAGTTGCTGGCCAAAACGAGCACCATGCAGCAAGCAAAATCCCACAGAAAAATTTGCTGCGTTTCGCCATTCAGAACATTTGCACGGACATCATCGGCAGCATTCTCCAATTCCAAATCTTTTGCGGTCCGGAAGAAGACGTCACTCTCATTATCTCGAACGCCAAGAAGCAAGACTTTGATGCTATTAAAGCCATTCTCAAAGAAAGCGTGTCCGTTATTAATAGACTGCTTGGAGTTGACGTATTTATTACCGTCGGCAGTCTGGAGACTATGTTTCAGAATGTCCACCTGAGCTATACCCGCGCCAAACAACTGCAAGATTATCAAATGCTCCGTCCATCCAACAGTATTCTTTTCTACGATGAGACTATGCAAGCAGCAGCTATCATGAAAAAAAGGTTTACCTTCGATGGAACAGAACTTCAGGACGCTATCATGGCTTTGGACCGTGAACGGACTATTCGTTTCGTCGAGAGTTTTTTTTCCCAATTACAAGACAGTACGATTTATGAACCTTCGGATGTAAAAGAATTAGTGATCGATATTGTGTACCAGATTAAATATGCCATAAGAAAGAAGCAGCATGATTCCTTCCCTATTTTCGATTCTTTTCCTAAGCTGCTTACTGCCCTATATGTCAATCAATCGGTCTATCAGATACGGGAAGACATAATAGGCTTGATTCATCAAGCCTTCGATTTGTTTGAACATGCCCTTAAGAACGTAAGCCCTATAACGACTAAATTAATCCGTTACATCGACGAGCATCTCTCCGAAAACATCAATCTCTCCACTCTTGCGGAGAAGTTCAATGTCAGTCCAGGATACCTCGGGTATTTATTCAAAAAAGAAACGGGAGAATCATTCACCAACTATGTCAATGGACTTAGGATTGAATGGGCTAAAAAACTCCTTATCGAGACGAACTTGAGGATAACGGAAATTTCAGAGCAGGTAGGATATACGAACGCGAATTATTTTTTCACAACTTTCAAAAAGACGGAGAATATCTCTCCGGCGGAATTCAGAAGAAGCGTACCTTAACAAGTACAGGGAGGTTATAGGATTATGCCATTACCATACTCATTGAATGGATCCTTAGTCGGTACGCCAGATCCCTCGCATAGTTATGCAGAAGGAGGTGCCGCCTATCCGCGCATCCTATGCTTACGACACAATGGACCTAGCAACGGCACTTTATTATGCACCTATGAATTATATGCTTTTGTTAATAAGGAGACGGTATGGCCCATCTACAAAAGCACGGACAATGGCGCGACCTGGCAATTTGTTACTAACGTTCGAGACACGCAATATGGACTGGGAAACAAACTTCAGCCGGTTTTATTTGAATTGCCCGTTCAATTGGGAAATTTGCCTGCAGGCACGCTCCTTCTCGCTGGAGATTGTATTCCAAATGACGGTTCAAGTACCTCTATTGTCGTCTATATGAGCCAAGATTGCGGTGCTTCCTGGACATACTTAAGCACTGTCGATCACGGAGGACCTGCTATTTGTGACGCAAGCGCAGAAGCGGCTACAACCTCCATTTGGGAACCCTTCTTTGGAATTGATGCCTATGATAACCTCGTTTGTTATTATTCCGACGAACGCCAGAAGAGCAATGGTATTCACCAAGCGCTGGTACACCGCGTTTCCTTAGACGGCGGCTTGAGCTGGGGAGAGCTGGTAAATGATGTAGCAATAGCGAATAATAACGATAGACCAGGTATGATTACTGTTACCCGATTGCCCAATGGACGATTTTTTGCTGCATACGAGGTCGTTAATCTTCCAAGTAACGCCCATAATGTTGGGCCGATTTACTTTAAATTTTCTGATGATGGATTAACATGGAATGCTGATGATATCGGAACACCACTACTTCTGGAGGATGGAGTAGGTATAGGTGCTGCTCCTTATTGCAAATGGGTTCCTACCGAACATCCCAATGGGATGATTATTGTTTCAGCAAAATGGGGCGTAAATAACGATGGCAACATTGTTGGAGAACAGAATTTTTTTGTCAATTACAATTTAGGCGAAGGTAAATGGGAGAGGTTACCCCTGGCCGTTACTTATCATCATCAGTTGGCAGGTTATAGCCATAGCTTTGATACTAGTCTTGACCATAGAATTCTTTATCAAGCAACGTCTGTAGAAAATCTGGTTACTAACCTCAATGAAATTCGTGTAGGAATCAGGCCTCTGCACGCTCAAAGATATGAAGCCAGACATGCCAAAACCTGCAACGTGCAAATTTTATCCAATATAGATGCTTCTTGCGGCGAAAAAGTTCGGTTCATCTCTCTGGACAGCTCCATTCGCTTCGATCACATTCATGTACCAGTTAGCGGAACGTATAAGTTGCGTATACGATACTCAAATGGTACTAAGACAGACAGTATTCAAACGGTTTTAATAAATGATGAAGTCAACCTACCCATAAGCTATCCTCCAGCTGTAGACTGGGAACGATTTTTGTGGGCTTCTCTCTTCATTTCTCTTAACCAAGGTGTGAATACTTTGCAGTTCAATACTACATTTGGTGAAGTTGAGATTGATTGTATTGAGATAGATCAGGAAGGTTAAGCTTAGTCAGAATAATAGAAAAAGATGGCTTTCCTTAAGTTGATAAACAACTAAGGAAAGCCATTTCTTTTAGAAGGTGCTTAATTATTCTTTAGTTTTGTGGAACCATTGTCCAGAACTGATTGAAATTCGATGATAAAGTCCACATTTGCATGAGCGCTCCATTATAATTAAGTCCCCCTGTATCCACAGCTAAGCCATTAGCCCGGTTGACCAGCTTGAGATATCCGTCACTCGTATAGTTAATTCTCCACTGTTGGTTATTAGAATTGGAATTGGTAGATTGCCCCACATTCTGACCGTTTGCTGTACGATTCAACGAATCCAAATTTCTTTGGCCTGTTACACTCTTAAGTTTATAATAGCCATCGTTCCCCCTCTGTACCTCCCAGACTAAATTATTGGAGGCTACGTTTGTCCATTGAGCTACGTCCGTCCCATCGACTATGGATCCCGTATTATCTAATGCTTTACCTGTGCTCCGATTAATAAATTTCGCCAAAGTCCCACCTGCATCCATATCTCCATATTCAATGTTATTGCCATTGGACGTAATAATGAATAATCGGCCGTTTGCTAAAGGGGTCATGCTTCGACTATAGGAATCTACCATTGGAGTTGAAAGTGTTGTCCAGCTTCCGGTCCCATTATTCGAGTTTACGAATATTTCAGGATGTTCCAGCATGGACACTATGATTTTTCCGTTAGGCATCGTCACGACATACGGTGTGCCTCCACCAGCCCCAATATATGTCCCCATATTTGCAGTGTCCCATACCTCAGGATTTGAAGAGATTTGATAATGAACCGGCCATCCACTTAACGGCGCCATTTCGTAGGTCATAATATATTTCCCATTAGCCATTTTGGCAATCGTAGCCATACCAGGTCGATACCATTGTGTCGTTAAAGCAACATCATTGACAACACTGCCCCAAGATGTACCATTGGTCGAAGTCTGATGAACAAGCTTCT
This sequence comes from Paenibacillus glycanilyticus, assembly GCF_030161375.1. Lineage (GTDB taxonomy): Bacteria > Bacillota > Bacilli > Paenibacillales > Paenibacillaceae > Pristimantibacillus > Pristimantibacillus glycanilyticus_B. The sequence continues at coordinate 301,835 of NZ_BSSQ01000011.1, read as the reverse complement.
GAGCATAAGCTGGATCACGTTCGTCAGAATAGTAGCAAATCAGTTTATTATTAGCCACTAGAAGGAATGGCTCCCATATCGGGTCATGGAGACTGTCCGGGTTAGCGTCTCCACCCGTTGCTACCGAACTTAAGAAGGACCATGTCCTCCCCAGATCATTGCTCTTATAAATATCGATCTTGGTTGCAGTATAATCCGAAGGAATGGAGTTTCCGGCAATAAGGAGTGTACCCGCTGGCATATTGCCTATAGCCTGAGGAAGCTCATACAGATGCGGCTGGTACCTCATCCCCCAACCATTCTGTGTATCGGACACAGAACCAACTTGAGCCCAGTTAGCCCCGCTATCAGTGCTTTCAAACACTTTGAAAGTAGGCATAGTCGCCACGTTGTGATCAAATACAGCGAGCATCTTACCATTATTGGCACCGTTATATTGAAGTTGTATTGCTCTTGGGTAGCCTGGAGCCGGATTCGTTCCGGTGTACATCACGGAAGGACCATAAGCATCAACTTTTATTGAAGGAACAAAAAATGTGAGCGCTAACATAAATGCGATGATAAACATAAATATTTTCCTTGTACCCATTCTTATCATGACGGTTTGCCACCTTTCATTGGTTAACTGTATCCAATAACATTAATCATGTACGATATCGCTTGCCGGCAAGCATCTGTATTCGCGCAAACTTAGTGTAACTCTAGGACAAGATAGCCATATACACTAAAAATTTCGGAAATCGTTTAAAAAATGCGAAAAAGAAGACCAGGAACCCTGGTCTTCTTTTTCTTGCACGCATTAGATTAAGTCACAACAAGCTGCAATAAGTTATATACAGCTTGGGCTGTTTCTGCCCGGCTAGCAAATGTCCCCGGATTAAACATTCGATTCGTATCTCCCTTCATAAGCCCCGCTGAAATTGCTTGGGTAACTTCGTTAAATGCCCATGCGGATATTTTATTTGTGTCTTTGATACTGCCAAGACCAGCTTCAGATTGAAGGGTATTACCAGACATATAAATATAAGCACGGACCAGCAATACCGCCATCTGCTCCCTTGTGATGACTGCATTTGGTTCAAAAGCATTATCCGTAGTACCTTGAATTAATCCCGCTTCATAGGCTGCCGCAATGGAAGTAGCATACCATGCATTCGGCCTAACATCAGAGAAAGCATTTGTAGTAACCGAACTGCTTAGTCCAAGCGCTCTGGTCAGCATTGCAATAAATTCCGCGCGTGTTGTAGATCCATCAGGTTTAAATTCCTCTTTCGTCACACCGGTCACAATATGTTTAGCCGCCAGTACCTGCACTGTCCGGTAAGCCCAATGATCGCTAGGCAAGTCTTTAAACGATTTCTTGAATTCAAACACGGCATACTTGCTGAAATGAGTTAAATCTGCTGTAATTGCAGTGTTCTCTTTATTAGTCGTACTAACAACATAATCCCATGATTTAGTGACATCATTGTATAAGTATACTCCAATTAATTGATCATCTACCTTGCCGGCTTCATACTTGAATACAACCCTTATTGGTTTATCAAATTCGCTTAAACGGTATTCCTTCCGTTCTGCTGTACGAAGGAATAGACCAAGATCGTAAGTATGCCCTGCGGCTGCTAAACCAGGATGACTGCTATCGTCCATCGGTTCGTTTAATGGCTTTAAACTAACAATGATTTGAGCCCCCGCAGATTCTCCTGCTTGTGCCGCTAATGTATGCAATGCTTTCAACACTTCAGACGGGATTATTATCTTAACGTCTTCAGTACTAAGAGTTAACGGAGTTTGGCCGAGAATAGCAGCTGTGTTCCCAGGTAACGAAATTTCATTCTTGCCTGAGTTCAGCTTAATCTCAGCAATGCTGCCATTCTCTAAGTTGCGAAGTTCCTGCTCGCTCACATCCGTTAGTCCAACTCCAGGATTGGTAGCGGAGCCTGAACCACCTTCACTTCCCTGTCCGCTAATCGTTACTACAACACTGCCCGTAATACCCGAGTCATCTCTTGCTGCCGCCGTAACCCTTACTTTGCCGTTTTTGTTTGCTGTTAATAATCCATCTTCATTAATTACAGCCACGTCTGTCGATGTACCTTCTTCGTTGCTGACAGACCAAAGAATTGTAGGATCTGTTGCCTTAGACGGCTGAACCTCTGCAATCAACTGCAATGAGCCTCTATTTGTAGTAATTTTTAATTGGTCATCCTTACCTTTTACAGTTATTGAGGTTACCTTGACTGCATCTTTCGTCCTTGTCTCAGCAACGTCCGAGAGGACCGATTCTACACCAGCTTCTATTGCAGTTATCTTATATTCATAGTCCGTACCAGGATTTAATCCAGTGTCCATAAAGGTTCCCGAACGAACAAGAGAGCTGTTAATTTTCTTGAACCTGGCGTCCGTCGCCTCCTTGCGGTATACATTGTAACTTTGCGTATTCGAAGACGCAGCCCAGTCTAACCGTACAGATGATGCCGTTAATGCTTCAGCTGTTAGTCCTTCAGTTTTACCAGGGAGATAACCGAAAACCTTCACTTCCGATATTTGCGGCGTATACCAATTGTTATTCGGATTATTCTGGAGCACGGCATCTACTAGAACTATTCTTACATATCTCGCATTCCCTGCAATCTTATCTGTAGTGAAGCCATATTCCGTGACGCCGGTTCTGTCCAATGCCACTTCATAATGAACATCATCATTGCTCGTTTCGATTCGGTACTTATAATATCCCTCAGAACCCTGCACCATCGGCCAAGAGATTTGTACATTCGTTAGATCATAATTTGCACCAAGGTCTACTTTCCACCATTTTGGCCATGAATAATTACTTGTCGCCGACCAGTTGGTCGAATAATCTCCGTCATTTGCGCTGCTTGCTGGGTTAGCCAGTGTTTCATTCTCGGCTGTTGCCGTTTTGCCTTGGGATAAGAGATCCCCGTTCGAGATAGGCGCCACTACACCAGATTGAAAATCCACTGACAGTTGTTCCGTGTAATCCACATAGGCTGTCGTACCAGATAATACAAGAGGCATCCACATTTGTTTTGCATCACCTAGCCATCTATATACGTTCCAAATATAAGAGGTCGTTGTATCTCCTTTAATCGTGACGACACCACCGCTCTGAGCGCTGAATGAAGATCCATTACCCAACTTTTTCAACTCCGACCATGGACCATTCATCGATGTTGCTGTTGAATACATAGCTTGATTTGGATACCAGCCCGACGCACCTGAAGTAATCAGGAAATAGACACCATCCTTTTTAACAACAGTAGGCGCTTCTCTAAACTTTCCGCTGTAAATGGTCGTGATTTCTTTCTCAACCGATAAATAGTCTGATGTCAGCTTGTAGAGCTTCATATCTGAATTTACATTGGCTGTAGAAATTAAATAGGCGGAATTGTCATCATCCACATAAACCGTTAAGTCTCTAGATTCATTGTTGTTTGGCCGGAAGCTTTTAGTAAACGTGTACTTTCCGTCAGGTGTATCGCTGTAAGCAGTCGCCACTCTTGCCAAGCCATAATCGATTCCATTCTCGTAATGCATCCACATAATATACTTATTCGTATTCTTGTTATATACAATTTGTACGCCTTCCAGATTGGCCAGTGCCAACTCTGGATGATCCTCTGATTCGAGGACAGTGTTGCTGAACGTCCAGGTCTTCAAATCTAACGATTTATACATATCCAGTTTCTTGAATTTTCCGTTTTCCTTAGAACCTATGAGAAAATAATAAGCTGAACCTGCTTTGAAGAAACCACCTAAACCCAGACTTTTTCCTTCGTCATCCTTCCACCAATTCTCTCCGTTCGTAAATGTCATCGAATCTGTAGGAATACTGAACGTTGTTGCACTTACTGCACTCGATAGCTCTGATTCTCCTGCGTCGTTCTGTGAACGAATCTTGTAATAATAAGTTTTACCAGACTGCAATCCTACATCTGTATACGCAACGGTGCTTCCGCTATAGATTTCCGTGAATGGACCTACCGCATTATCCGCCCGATAGAGCTTATATAGCGTAGCTCCCGAAACTGAATTCCATTTCACATTAATCTTGGACACATCTGCGCCTGGAGTTTGGACTCCAATCGTTCCGAGCCCTTGTGGTACGGAAGGCGTGCGCAGCGTACCGTATACTTTAACTTCATATAATTGAGGCGTATACCAGTTGTTTGGATTGTTAAACAATACCGCATTGACCATGTTTACTCTTACATATCTTGCTTTGCCGGTCAATTTATCGGACGTAAAGCCGTATATTGAGTTATTAGTACGATCTAGAGTCACTTTATAATTAATGTCATCATCGCTAGTTTCAATTTTATACTGATAGTAAGCTTCTGATCCTTTGTACATGAACCATGAAATTTGTATATTGCTTAGATCGTATTCAGCTCCAAGGTCAACGCGCCACCAATGCGGCCAAGTTCCTGCGGATGCCATCCACGAAGTATCATAGTTGCCATCGTTTGCTTTTCCTGCTGAATAGTCCTCTTGAGCCGTTACTGGCTTGGTTGATTGCGCAATAGCAGGTTTCCCTTGAGAAATAAGCGGGTTGGCAGGAGGTACAACAATAGTTCCCTTCTCCGCATCCAGATCAAACTGCTCATAGAAATCCATAGAAGCTTCAGTTCCATTAAGTGTTAACGGCAGCCAAATATATTTGGAATCGCCAAGTTTTGCTGGATTCCATCTATCTGCATGAAGGAAGTATGAAGTGTCTTCTGTTCCCTCAACGGTAAAAATATAAGAAGACTGCGTATAAAAAGCAGATGTATTACCAATGTTTTTCAATGGTGACCACGACGACACATCCGCTATCGTCCTGGTTGTCGAATACATCGCCTGATTTGGATACCAACCGCTTGCTGCAGAAGTAACTAAGTAGTATATCTCGCCTTTTTTCACAATTGCAGGCGCTTCTCGGTATGGTCCCGAATAAATTTTCCCAAGTTCAGATGCCACGCCCGTATAATCATCTGTCAACTTATACAGAATCATATCCGCATTGACACTGGAAGAGGAGAATAAGTAAGCTGTACCGTCGGTATCTTTGAATACCGTCATATCACGCGAATCTTTTCCAATATTCGGATCTCCAGTATGATACGGATCTTCAGCATTTGGTCTGAAGCTAGCGATGTACGTATAATCGCCGTCAATAGTGTCTGAAGTAGCAACCGCTACTCTAGCTAGACCGTAGTCCTTACCATTCTCGTAATGCATCCATAATACGTATTTCTTCGTTTTTTCGTTATACAACACTTTCGGACGTTCAATATTGCTGTCTGCCAAATCAGGTGCTGGTTGACCATTTTCTCCTTTGGAGGTCTGGGTCAACACATTATTCCGAAATGTCCAACTTTTCAAATCTTTTGAGGCGTACACTTTAATATTGTAGAAGTGGGGTTCATCCTTCGTTTTGTCTTCACCGAACCAGTAATACGTATCTCCTACTTTAATCATGCCGCCCCCGTGAGCTTGAATCTTATCCCCGTTGTCAGCATACCAGAAATCTCCGTTCGTAATTAAGGCAGTTCCCGTTCTTGCCGTAACCCGATCTGATTTCGCAGACTCTCCTTCAGAAGTTACAGCAGTTACCGCATAATAATAAGTCGTATTTTCAATTAATCCCGTATCTTTGAAAGAAGTATCCTTTATTTCATTACTATTAAGCTTCGTGTAAGTTCCAAATAGCAAATTTGATCTATAAATGTTATAACTCTCTGCACCTGAAAGGGCATTCCACTTTAAATTCATCGTGTGGGTGCCATTCTCCATTACGATAACACCGCTTGGACGTTTGACTGCACTTCCTCCAACCGTGACCGTAGCTTTCGCTTTAATTGCGCTATTCGTTATAACTCCGTAAATATCAAACGTACCTGGCACCGCATAAATTTGTGGATCGACCTCATCCCACTGCACTTTAACGCGATCGATTGTGCCATCACTGTACTGAGCATCAACTTCTGCTGGCAGTTTTAATTGTTCTCCTGTATCTATCGCCAGTTCAATTGGTTCTATTTTCGTCATTGTTGCGTAGCCGTCAAGCAGCTTTGCAATTTCATCCTCTGAAATCTCCATAACGCTTGCGTGGCGGACATTTATTGGAAGCTGATATTCTCCCGCTTCAAGTTTCGTCCATACTCCTGAAGCAAGATCAGTTGCGCTGTATCCCGAATAAATCCCCTTGTTATACTCATCGGTATACATGTACCATTTGTTATCCTTAAAAGACTTAAGAATTGTCGGCCCTTCTGCTTCAGCCGGGATTACTGCATTTGGATAGTTTGCAGTGTCATATGTTCCGATTAATCCATCTCCGGATACTGCCATTTTAATTCTTTTACCCGTAGGATTTGCGGAGCTATTCTCCCTCTCATCCTTATAATACGTGTAGAATTTGCCACCATCCTCGATGACAGTTGGATCGATAACATCATGCCCTGGGTTAAAGAGCATCTTCGGTGCTGAGAAGGTTACAAAGTCCGTTGTCGTCCGATAGTAGGGCCGATGCTCGCTAGATACTGGATTACCTGGAACCTTAGCAGAATAAATAACAACGTAGTTGTTTTTCGCAGCGTCATAATAAACCTCTGGAGCCCACGCGTCCGTACTATTTTCTGGAGAGAATGGGACCGCGCGTCCGTTCGTCCAGTTCACCAAATCCTCAGAATCATAGATTAATAGGTTTTTGCTCGTCCAAGAGTCTGTGGAGAAAAGGTGATACTTGCCTTCTTGATCACGTATGATATATGGATCACGAATCGATTTATTACCAATGATTGGTTTAAGGATACGATTGCCTTTATTTAATGTCGTCCAATGAAGACCGTCCCTGCTGTATGCTTGATAAAGCGATTCATCGGCAGTCTTGAAATAAGACAACAGATATCCTGCAAACCTATCTTTCGATTTCACAGTGATTACGAAAGTCTTCTGATCCTGTATACTCCCTTTGCTGATAGTAGCTGTAAGTGTAACCTGCGCATCAAGTGAACCCTGTGCTGGTCGGATTACTACACCTGTCTCAGTATTAATCGTTTCCGGATTACTCGAAGACCAGACGATCGTCGATTGTTCCTTACCTTTTGCCGGTAATAACAGATCATGCTTTAATGCATGTAAATCATCGCCTAGGCTAAGCGCAGCTTTATCCAGTTCTACAGACAACTCATCACTTACTTGTTCAATAACCGTTACTACAAATGTCTTTGTAGTTGACATTCCCTCTTTGCTCAAAGTGGCCGTAAGCTTGACCTGAATATCACCTGCACCTGCTTCTGGACGATTAATTTCCCCCGTTAATCCGTTGACGATAATATCGTTCTCCGAAGCCCATGTAATGACTGTGCCATTGCCGCCTGTATGTGGCAGCTCAAGTGACGATTTCACCTCTTTTATATCGCCTAAAGTAAGCGCTTCGGCATCCTCTAGAATATCTTGATATGTCAATTGCCCCGCAAGCCCTTGAACCTCTGTTGCTTTTAAAGCTCGATCATAAAGTCGGAAATCAGAAACTTTACCGTTAAACCAGCGATCTCCTGCATATGGAGGCCTACCGATATAGTTAAAGAGTGTATTTTCTAAGTCTTTTGGTAAGATTGTAAGTCCTGTATTACGGCCAACCTCAACTCCATTCTCGTATAAGAGGGCTGTATACTTAGCATCAGAACTATTCTTAGCAATCGTTACCGTTACATTCTTCCAATCACCAGCACCAAAAGGTACATTCGTCCGAGTTGCGGACTGCTCTAACGTCCATTTATCTGTAGAAATAGCAAAACGGAAGTTGCCATTACTACCTTGGTTATCCGCCGCCAAAAGCCCCATATATTTTGAATTATTGACAGCTGCGTCCGTTACACTGCTGAAACCGAAAATCCACGAAGGACGGCTGACGGAATTAGCAAATACGTTTGCGGATACAGTAACTTCGGTCATGCCTTTTAATAATTGATCCGGCATTTTAATCGACCCGGTCGAACCGTTTAGCGCAACCGCTCCTACTCCCCCTTTACCAGAAGTCCAAGAAGCACCTTCACTTAAAACGCCATCATTACCATTACCAGACGAGTCAGTTGCAATTGAGCCGGTCTTGTTGTCCATCTTGTACCATAATTTCAAGTTTGATTCTTTTACGACATTGACCTGCACGTTATAAACCGTTCCTAGGTAATCAATAGAAATGGTTGCACTACCCTCATTTATCCCTTCTACAATTCCATTCTCTGAAACGGTAGCGATCGTCGGGTCTGAAGATGTAATAGTGGCTTGACTTGTTACATCTGAAGTTGTTCCGTCCACATAGGATGCCGTCAGCACGGTATTATGAGTAGCATGGATAAAAGGAAGTGTGTAAGAGGTTGAATCTACCGTTACGATTGTTTTACCCTCTAAGACCGTAGCTTGAAAAGTTTTTGTATCGCTGACACCATTGCGGCTGATTGTTGCGGTTAATTGAACCACTGTGTTTGCATCCGGGCTGCGATGTACCGTTCCGTTATTCTCAATTATCGCTGTGTTGCTTGATTCCCAAGTAATTTCCATGCCGCCTTGGAAAGAATTCGGCAGTTGCAAGTTTCCTGTAACCGCTGATAAATCACCAAGGCTAAGTTTCTCCTTCAACCGCTGAACTGCTTCATTGTCTGACAAATTCTCATAAACAATTGTATTAATCTCAGACTCGCTAAGCGCTCTGTCATATAAGCGAAAATCTGAGACTTTACCTTTGAAGTATTTGTCTGCGTTATACGCCGGGCGGCCAATATTATTCTCCGTTGTCTTCCCCCCGCCCAAATCTTTAGGCAAAGTGACGATATCTGATTTTGTACCTACTACAACTCCATCTTCATAGAATGTACCTGTATATTTCGCATCATTGCTATTCTTCTTAATTGTAATGGCAATGTTTTTCCAATTGCCTGACTGAATAGTCCCCTGCTTCCTAACGGACTGTTCATCTGTCCATTTATCTTTTGATATAACAAACCGGGCGGCCTTGGGATTGCCTTCAGACGATGTAGCCATCAAGTAGTTTGCGCCCCATCCCGTGTTCTCTGTACTTCTGTTACCGAAGCTGAAGAACCATGAGGGATCTTGATTACCCGGGTCAACATAAACGTTCGTAATAACCGTAATTTCTGAAATATTAGCTAATATATCATTCGGCATGTGAACATTTCCGTTCAAACCATCTAAATTGACTGCACCTTCCGATAAAGTAGCTCCTCCAGATAATGTTCCGTCATTACCATTCCCCGATGAATCAGCAGCAACTGTGCCTGAACTCTCATTGAATTCATACCACAGTTTCAAACTAGGGTCTGTTGCTGCAATTGCCTTGTTCGCCGTCATCCCTGAAAACATACTTGCAAGTAAAGTGACGACCATGAGCATAGTAAACCATCTTCTGTACATGAGATTCCCTCTTCCCTAACCAAAATGGTAGGCGCTATATTTAGGATGACTGAATATATGTAAGCGCTTTATTTAAATTGTATGGCTAGTGCTGCCTCTCCAGCTAGTGGGCATTGTTTACTTTACGGTATCATTTTATTACCTTTACAATTATTGCAATTAAAAACGGCAGTTGACTATGAAGTTAGTCAACTGCCGTCGTATACATTGAACTATGATACCGCGTTCTATAAGAATACTAGCTATTTTACTTGCCTCTTTCCCTATTCACCTAAAGTTTATTTACGACATATAATAATCATAAAACCTGTTCTCCCAATTACCCGCGAAAAGTTACGCGGGTTTTTCTTGTTTTTATTTGATATGTTTTTTAATATAGGTGCTCTGTAAGCCATTCCATCAATTCTCGTGAGCGCTCATTTAATTCTGGAGAACCAGCATCGCATGACCCTCCATCATAGTTACACGCGTATGGGCGTAACCATCGCGATATTCAAAAGGCAACTCCATCTCCGTTGGTGCCAGAAATACCCTCGAAGGCGCTTGATCCAATTTGACTGCAATCGGCATATCGACTAGCGGGAACGGATCCTCCACTATATCGAGACCGTCTGCCCGCCGTTCCGGTATAAAGCTCAGCAGATGAACGACCGTGGTTTCTGCCGTACGAATGACCGTAGTTTCAAGCTTTGTCGGACCTTCATCGCGAATGATCGGCTCCGGTAAAAGCTGCGAGATGCAATTACCAAGCAGAATTCGATAATTGGGCGAAGCATGCTTACCATAAGCTTCCAGAATCGGTACGGAGAATGTGATCACCTTGCCATTTTTAACGACCGCCGAATAGTCTGAGATTCGTGCCTCAGGCGTATACTCATGTCCGCTAAACTGGTTATACTCCCGTTGGAAATATGGCTCTCCTATTGCCACAAGACTCATAGCGCCTGTCTTCGGTTTCATCCGGAAGCCAGGTTCGTACATGACATAGCCGTAGTCTGCCAAGCCCTGCGATACCTCGCCTAAAGCATGCAGGAATGTGTGTGAATACGGGGAGGGTCCCTCAACCGTTATGCCCTGTTCTTCAAGCACTGGTTGCCTGTTAGTATCAATTGCGGCTGGGCCGCTCAGTATTAATGCGCCTCCGCCAGCCACATAAGCTTGCAGCTTGGATTTCAATTCTTCCGTGACAGGCGTCGACTCCGGAATAACGACCAATTCGTAATCCTTCAATTCCGTTTCAGGCGGTACGATATCAAATTGCTGCCGCAGCTGCTGAAACGCGCGTACGACGCCTAGCCCGGATGGACCCGGATTGTCGCCGAGCTCGGGATTGACGATGACAGCGATTTGGCTTACTAATACCCCGCCATCCACATACGGTTCGCAAGCCTCAACATGCCTGTAAACGTTACCAATTAAATCGTAAACAGCCTCGCTCGGCACACCGTTGGGATACAAAAGGTCTCCTACCCCATTCGTCATGCCTTGGCTTAAAATCTGGCAACATTCGTATTTCAAAGCCATCTCCGGCTTCAAGGAGCTGTTGTCCCCCCAGCTCTTGAAAAAGCGCCCCGTATGGCTAAGCGTGGGCAAACCCTGCGGCCGCACAAACCTCGATACATAAGGAAAATAAGCATATCCCCAACCGCCAGTGGGCAGCGCTTCGATCTCGACATGCCTGAGAAACTTCTTCTCCACATGCAGGTTTGTCTTCGGACGGCTGTTAAACCATATGCCTGCTGGACGATGCTTGCGCTGTGCTTCTTCGACCATATTTCGATAGCGGGCCATATACTGGTGGGCTACTTCTCGTGCATAAAGTTGCCTGTCAACTTCCTTTCTCGGATCATAACCTTTCTTCAGCATGCCTTCAATCGCCCACTTTGATGAGCTCGGCTGATCCCAGGTCATATCCATGAAAATGCCGTCAACCGGTGCAAAGCGCTGCAGTACTTCTGCTAGAATATCCGCCAAATAATCCTGATAAGGACTCGACATATCCATGATCTGCCAACCAGCCTTATACGCGGAGTTTCCCCATTTCACCTGCTGCAATTCCGGCGTGAGCGCGATCCAATCCGGATGCTCGTTGGCGGCATATTCATTGCATTGGACGCTGATATAAATCGGAGCGCGAATGCCAACCTTATGCAACGCATCAATTTGCTGCTCCAATAAGCCGAAGTCCGCTTCCAACCCGGGATGACGCGCTTCATGCGGCGTATTGTAATAAAGATGGCCGTGATGGCACATCGCGAACACGGTTACGCTGTCTACATGTGCTTCCTTGAAAGTCCGTGCGAAAGCCTCAGGATCAAAATCCTTGCCGACATTCGGTATCCATGGACCGGTGTGAAAATCCAAATGAATCGTTCGTTTAGGAAAATCCAGTTTCTCATTCATTGCAACAATACACATCCCTTTTCACTAATTTGGTACATTTCATTGCTAAATACCGTTTATCCTTTAATGGAACCAATCATGGCACCTTGCACGAAGTATTTTTGCGCAAACGGGTAAAGCAGGAGCATTGGCACACTTGTTATGACAATCAGCGCATACTTCAGTAGGTTCTTCATGTCCTCAAATTTCAAGAGAAGTTCAGGCGACAACGTCATGGAGGTCATCTCCACGTTGTTCAAGATCAGAATCTTTCGCAAAATGAGCTGCAGCGGGAACAGATCGGGATTATTCAGAAAAATCATGGCGTTGAAATAGGAATTCCATTGCCCTACAGCCGCCCATAGGACAAGAACCGCTAGGATAGGCTTGGACAACGGGAGCGCAATTATCCCAAGAAAACGGAAATCATTGCAGCCATCAACCTGGGCAGAATCGTAAAGCTCCCCGGGTATACCGTTCTGAAAGAATGTCTTTGCCACTAACACGGAGAATATATTCAGCCCGCCGGGAATAAGCAGCGACCAAATTGTATTAATCATATGAAGGTCTCTCACTACCAAATAAAATGGGATTAGTCCCCCGTTAAATATCATCGCGAAGAGAAGCGCGTACATCCAGATTCCCTTGCCCGGCAGATTGGGCCTCGACAGCGGAAATGCCATCAGAACCGTTAGCGAAACGGTAATCAAGACAGCTAGTACGGTGTAAAATACCGAATTCAGAAAACCTTTTAAGATTTCCGGATAATTGTAAATTGCTTCATAACCATTTAACGTTGGATTCACCGGCCATAGCCAGACTTTCCCTCCGATGACGGCACTCGACGAACTGAACGACGAACTTATAACAAATATAAGCGGATACGCTACGGAAATCAGAATTAATATCAGCATGAGGTAGATAAACAGCAGGAAAATCCGATCGGGCAGCGATTCGCGAATGATTGCTTTTTGCATGTAAAGGTATCCTCCTTCAAACCGGCCGTAGCCTCATGCTTAAAATAAGCTGGCATTGGATATCTTCCTTGCCACTGTGTTGACGATCAGAATCAAGATCAGTCCCACTACAGAATTGAACAATCCAACCGCTACACCGAAGCTGTAATTCGTATCGATAAGCCCAACTTTGTATACATACGTGGAGATGATTTCAGATGAGCTAATGTTTAACATATTTTGCATGAGGAATACTTTCTCAAAGCCGACGCTCAGAACTCCGCCAACGCCTAAGATGAGTAAGACCGTAAACGTGGGAATCAAAGAAGGCAGATCGATATGATAGATTTTACGTATACGAGTAGCCCCGTCTATTTTCGCCGCTTCGTATAACTCCGGGTTCACGCCCGACAAGGCAGCCAGGTAAATGACCGCAGCATAACCGGTTTCCTGCCAGACGCCTGACCATACGTATACGGACGGGAATGCCCCCGGACTGCCGAGCATATCGTACGGATTCTTAATGTCCAGTGCATGGCCGAACTGTCCGAAAAGCCCCGTGCTGGGATTCAGAATAATTTGGAGAATGCCTACCATAACCACTGTCGATATAAAATAAGGTGCGTATGTGGCCAATTGCACGAGCTTCTTGAACCTAACATGCTTGACCTCATTTATCGCGATGGCCAGTATTATAGCGCACGGAATACCGACTCCCAAACTATACAGACTGATACGCAGTGTGTTCTTGAGAATCGGCCAGAAATAAGGAGAATTGAGAAACTGGTTGAATTGATCAAAGCCTACCCAAGGACTGTGCCAAATTCCATCTATCGGATTGAAATTTCTGAACGCAATTTGCGCTCCGAGCATAGGCAAGTAATTGAACAGGACAAGAAATGACGTCGGAATGACAAGAAGCACATAGAGCTGCCAATTCATCGCGATCTTCCGACCGAGCGTTCGCCCTTTTCTATGATATCGTTGCGGTCTCTCAGAAGCTTCCACCAACGTAAGTCCTCCCTTACTACGAGAATGAAAAGGCGGGGAGAGCGCGAAGCGCTATGCCGCCGCCACAAGAAGAAGCTTTATTTCAAGGCTTCGAGCGCCGCTACCGCTTGCGGATCTGGAGCAAACGGGCTTGTATCAAATGGCTTACCCATATACTGCTGCGAAAGTTTAAGATATTCGTCGAGACCGAGCTTATTCAACCCTTTCTTGTATTCATCCCAGGACTTATCGATGGACTTGGAGCCTACAATAAATTGAGCCATCCACTCATTGACGTACTTATTTATATTGGTTCTGAGCATGGAATACTTCTGATTCTCTTCCTCTGAGATCCATATAGCACCCGGATAGACCTGCGCCGGCTGTTTGCCGGTATAGTTCTTGAGCGTCTCCAGATGGAGCATGGTTTCCTGACCTTCCGGTATGTCAGCCGACGTTGCCGCCTGTCCGTTTCGCCATGTGGCCGATTGGAAGATGGGTCCCATCTGGTTCCATCCTTCGTTTTGCTTGGCTCCGTTTGCATAGAAAGCGCCGAAGTCCGTTTGAAACAGCGCCGCTTGACCGTTTAAGCCAACCTGACCAGCATCAGACTTCTTCCAGTACTTCCCTTCCAGGCCGAAGTCTAGCGTTTGCGTTCCTTCCGGCGTATAGATGTAATCCAGCAACTTGGCAAGAGCAATCTTCTGCTCTTCCGTTGCTTTATTGGTGACAACGAAGGTCGCTCCACCCGGACCATTACCATAAAAGGCGGCATATTGGACGCCGCTTGGCCCTTTAAGCGGAGGAACGGTCTTCCAATATTTATAATCCGGGTTGGCCGTCCCCTGCGGTAGAATGAAGAAGCTTCCCCCCGTCGAGAATGCCGCCACTTTCTTCTGTTGCAGCTCCTTATTGAGATCATCCCATTTTTGCGTGTATGCGGCATGATCAATTAATCCCTTGGTGTATAGTCCGTTAATGTAGGACAAGCCGGCTTTCCATTCATCCGTTACCGGCGCGAAAGACAACTGCCCGTCGTTTACGTTAAAATAGGTGCTTCGGTCGTCGTAGACGAACGCATTCATCAGAAACGTCGTCGGGTCCGGATAATTGCCGTCAATCGCTCCAGTCAGTGGAACGTAGCCATTCTCCTTGAAGGCTTGCAGGACATTCTCGAACTCCTCGGTCGTCGTCGGCATTTTTAGGCCCAACTCATCTAAGTATTTTGTATTAATCCAGAATTTTGACATCCAATAACAGTGATAACACCAGTTGTAGTTGGGAACCCCGTATATGTTTCCGTCTGGCGCAATTGATGCTTCCTTTAATCCTGGCGCTTCCTCGAGTGCGTTCTTGAAATTAGGCGCATACTTGTCGATGTAGTCATTCAACGGAACGACAAGCCCCTGTTTGGAATACTTCAGAATATCTGATGGGCTGAAGTTTCCGTTCCAGATCACTTCCGGATAATCCCCACTAGCTAGCATAAGGTTCTGCTTGGTGACCATGTCGGCGCCTGTTGTGATATTCCAATTAATTTTTAATCCGAATTTCTCTTCGACCAGTTTAGTAAACGAATTCGTTTTCAGATCAACGATGTCTCCTGAAGGAGCTGCCAGGAACGTAATTTTCTGGACAGCCGCTTTGGTCTCGCTGTTACCGTCTGTACCGGAATTTGTTGTTGAAGGAGTCCCGTTGTCCGTACTGTTCGCATTAGAGCAAGCGTTGATCAACAAAACTAGAATAGCAAGAACGCTAACAAGCACCCACTTCTTCGTTATTGCCTTCAATACATGACCCCCTTGGATAGAATCTTCTGTCGCTCGGACGGCCGTTACCGATGACGTTCTCAATGTAAAGCAATCTCACCGAGCTCACAACAAATACGTTTCGGGATGGCAAACTAAATTCAACAGGCGCATAAGGACAGCATTGTTGCTAATGAATCTACTGCACAACAAACATCTTTCGTCATGGGCACTGTTTTCTATGAGAGTGAGGGGGCCGAATATTCACAATCTTTTCTGCTGTCGGTACTCGCCTGGCGTCAAGCCTGTCACCTTTTTAAATGTCCTTCGGAACGAGATGGAATTCGTATACCCCGACAACTCCGCAATATCCTGTATCGGTTTATCTGTCTTCACTAGTAGCTCGCAGGCGTTATCTACCCGCAATCCGATCACGAAATCCATAAAATTGATACCAAATTCATCCTTAAACATTTTGCTGATATATTTCCCATTCAAATTGAAATGACTGCTGAGCAAATCGAGCGACATAGCGGGATCCTCGAAATGCTCCATGACGTAACTTCGTATTTGATCCAGCTGGATTCGGTGGAGGCGGGAATCCCGCATCTTCTCCAGTTGGTTGTAAATTAAATTCATCATTAAAGCAATTAAATCTTGCGCCTCATCTACCGTCTCCGCTTCCTCCAACTGGAAGCCGCTCCGAATATCCGACCATGCGCTTTGGTAACCTTCCGATAACATGCTCATTTCTTGATCGAGCTGAATGAAAAAATAGTGAATAATCCACTTCAGGGAATGATGATCGACAAAGTGGCGTCTGATTTCCACAAACAATGCTTGAAGCTTCTCTTCCCCTTCTTTACGAGTTCCGCGGAGCGATGCGGCCACTGCCTTGGTTAGAGTATAATAGAGGCTAAGTGGTGCGGCATTTGAGAACTCAATTCCCTCCCCTTCGAGCACCCGGTTAATGCCCATTGCTGTTTTGCTGGACAGCGCTCTTGTTGCAGCTTCAAGGCTGCGCGGGATCCCATCTGCTTGAATCACCTCGAGGCCCACACCAATCGTAACTGTGAAACTCAAATGTTGCTGGACCCAATCCACGATACCGCAATATTCCCCAAAAGCGTCCTCGTCTTGCTTGCTTGCAGAGGCAATTACGCATGTCAACTGACGATGATCCGTCCATTCCGCCCAATTTACCCGATCATGTTGTTGAAGTGTTTCCTGCACCATACTCCGCAGCACATATTTCAATAACTCCTGATCGCGCTGGGAGTATTCTTTAGCAAATTTGGCAGCGTGGTCAATTTCAATCACAATTACTTTAAACCTGCTATCAAAGGAAACTGCGTTCAGAGAATTCAACTCGCTCATCCAGTTACTTGGAACGAATTCGCTGCCAGACAGCATATCGAGAAAAAAGCGCAGCTTCTTCGACTGCTTGTCCGCTTTCACAAGTTCTTGACTTTGGAGCGACTTATCGATTAACGTGTGCATCGCATTCTCGATGAATTTGATCTCATTCGTATTTCTCGCTATTCGAATGGTTTCATTACGCATGAAATCATCAATCATGGACGTAATCGCCTTTACTGGCCTATAGTTGCGATAAGTCATATAGATCATGCCCGCAATGCCAGCCAACGCGACGATCACCATGACGAGAATCCATAACATCGGTATCGTATTGTAGACAAACGGCGCGTTACTATCCATCCATTGAATGTTGTATACCCAACCCGTATAATTCGATGTCGCTTCCGAAAGAGTAGATTTGGCGCTTCCGATTCGCCCTTCTCCAACAATTGATTGGCCATCTTTATCCTGGATAGAAACATAGGGATAATTAGTTCCAACCAATTCCTCCACTATGTTATTGACAGTAGGGAGCGTAATATTAATGATGAGCAAGCCTGCATCTCCCGAGAACGGATTACCTTTTCGAATGAGAGAAATCACCCATTTCCCGCCCGCTCCTTCGACGGATTCCACATGGCGAACGGAAGACCATCCCGATGCAAATGGTACGTTCTTTTGCTGTTCGATAAAAGCATGATCGGGGTGATCCATAACGTCCGTAATGATATCCTCACCTACGACAGTATTGTCGGAATATCGGACAGTATAAAGCGAATCGATTAGCGGGTATGTATTCTTGATATCCTGTAGTCTTGTCATGACCTCGTAGTTGATTAGCTCATTCTCTGCATTGTCGGATGAGTAAAATTTCATAATCGCGTTATTTACGATCAATTCGTTGCTTGTCTGTCGAAAAATCGACTTCAGATCATTGTCTATCGTCTGCATAATGCTTTGGTTGATGTATTGACTTACCATTCGGACCTCTTTCTGATTTCGCTGTGAAAACGTTTGCAAAAAGGAGGTAAATATCAGTGCTAGAACAATAATGAAAAGAGGAAGATATGAAAAGAGAAGCTGAAAGAACCACTTATGCGTTCTTTTTCCTTGCCGATTGTTAGCTGCAACTGCGAATTTCATTCATTATCTTCCCTTCTTCTTTTGTGGACGATGAACGTCTCCATGCACCAACCAATATTTCAAGCCATCACTGCCTAGTATTGTACTATACAAACTGAATTCGTTTGAATAAAACCGGAACAAACATTTTTCTTCATGCATGCATATTTCCATGCTTGCGCAAAGAAAGCTTGCCCCGCGCGGAACCGAAGCAATACAAAAAAATGACTCCTTCAGGAGTCATTGTGAAAACCTCTATATTATAATTAACGCAAAACAAAGGTCTTCCTTTCTTCATTCACTCTTCAACTGTCCCCTTGCCTGTGACAACCTTTCCTTCAAGTTATTTATGGCATCGTAATAGGCCTCGAGCACAGCAGCATCTGGATGCTGCTGATTCTCAATACTTGAAGCAACCTCCAAGCCCTGAGCATCAAACAATACAATATGATCAGGATTCTCTGGGAAGTACCCAACGGGACACTGCCACTCCCCAAACTTCTCTGCATGCTCGAACCATTGATACTTAATCATCGCCGGATTTGAATACGCTTTGCCATTATGAATTAAACCCTTCGCTGTGATTGTCGCCATCCCCATGTGAACATGATCATTACGCATTACGCTCACCTCATATAATTTTATTGTTGGAGTCATTCGAAACAATTGCAGACAATAATTCACTTCCTGCTCACTGAATGTAGCTTCCATTATTGTCGCTAACTGATCAGTCTTCTCTGGCTGCAGAAAACCGCTGACGATAAAACTGATGATATTTACAAGACTGAACCCTCTAATTGGATACTTCCTGAGCATATCCCTTATCGTAATCCTACCTTGCGGGTTTTCCGATCTTCTACCAGTGCAGGCTGTCAAAAGCTGTTTGATTTCCTTCTGACTCACTTGCTGCTGATTAACTTTTTGAATAATACCCACTCTTATTAACGCATTTATATAGCGATAACTAATGCCTAATATTGTCGCGGCATTTTGTTTTGAAATATAACTATCTGCAAGATGTTTTGTTACTTTCACAGTTGTTCGTGTAGTCTTATCCCAAAAATTAAAATAAGCTTCTTTCACCTCGGGAAATAGATTCGTCCGAAATAACTGTTCAAACTCCCCTTTTTCAACGTATCGCTCAGGCGCACTTCGTCGACTATAGAACCCTTCTAATACGGTAATGAAGTTCCTCGGAAAGTTATCATACATCCAGATGACATTACAGTATTGCGTTGACACTCTCTGTTCTGCAGCGGCATTATCATCCGCGTCTTCTGTTAGACTTCCCGCTCCACGCATAAGAAAGAGGCTTCGATGAACAAGGGTCATGAACTCCTGTAGCTTATAGTTTCTTCCCTCGGGAGTTAATCTAAATGCATCATTTTCAGCAATAATTTCATTTAACCGAATCTTACGCTCGGTTGTAGCTCTATCGAATCTCTTATTTACACTACCCTCATTTAGAGGAGCACCGCATTTTCTACATTCTTCTTTATACAGGTCCCTTAAGTTAATTCGCCAGCCGCACTGGGTACAAGTACTAGTCAATTCAATATGATGCAGAGAACACATATCTACTGGACGATAGGACCACATCCTGTTCAACAAAAATGTCTTGTTCAGACATATTGAACAAAACTGTGCCGTTTCACGATAGGTTAACTTGCTCAAGCTATCTGCACCTATTTCTTGCAGCAAACGGTTAAACGTCAAAGAATTTAGCTCAGATACTGACCGTCTTGTCATTCGGCTAATGCCATCAAGGCTTTCTTCTGTGAAGGTGTTTCGGATTAGATAAAACCAAGTAAATGCTTCCGCAGTATTCTTGTACGTATTAAATAAATCACATGCACTTTCGTAGCCGTTCTCTTTCCCTAATCGAAATAAATAACTAGTTAGACTCTCGACCGGTATGATGGAAGGCCTGATGAGATACATCTCTTTCATCACCTCTATCAAATGATTTGGCTTCTGCCATACTAGTAGTATTACCAAATCTATCAAATTGAAACTTATAGATTTCAATTTTTATTTTGAAAGTTATATAGGTGTGTTTATTCATTTCCGCATTGACTACACTTTTCCCAAGAGGTGTAGGATATGACTTCAATTTTAAAGTTAGTTGGGGCTAAGATTCGTGATCTTCGCAGGCAAAAAGGCTGGTCTCAAGAGCTGCTTGGCGAAAAGGCCGGCGTTAAGTTTTCGTATATTGGAAGTGTCGAACGTGGTGAGCAGAACATCACCTTGCTCAACCTTGAGAAAATAGCAGAGGCATTAGAGGTAAAGGTACATCATTTCTTCTCTTACTCGAGGGAAATCAAAGGAATAGACATAAGCAAAGAATCGACCATTCATGAGCTGCTTGAAATGATGCTGAGAATGGATCAGTCTGATTTAAAGAAGATACGGAACATTATTAAAGAGTTTAATTAAAAAATGGAGCTTTTGATAGGCTCCATTTTTTTACTGTTTTATGTTTATAGTTTTTACTAACTGAGGTTACCGTTGCTTCCTCTTTGCTTTCTCAGCAATTGCTTTTCTAATTTGAACATACTCACTAAAACTAACTACTTTATACGTTCAGAACTATAAACTCTTGAAATACTTGAAGATTCATCGCAAGAACCTCTGTGTTATATATATGCAATGCTCTTATTAATTTTAGTTCCTTTTCTAATTCATTAAATTCAAATGGGAATGGCTCTGGTCTATTCGATCTCCCTAAGCCACTATTCGTATTTTTTAAAATATACCATTCACCATATGTACTATCCTCTGGATTCTCAACAAGAAGAATGTTAAATCCTCTACTACTATGATCCTTTAAATACCCCCATGCAAGCACTTTCTTATTGTCCAGTTGAGGTCTAGCCAATTTTCTAAAAGTACTTCTTTCTCCAGGAAAAGAAAATTCCGTAGGCACTTCTCTCATAAAACTCTCATCAAGCAGCGCCCTTAAATTAATTGTTAAAACATTGCCAGATGGTAAATGAATCTTTGTTGTATTTTCATCAGAATCCATTAAACCTACATCTGACATTCTAATCTTTCCTTGAGTATACCTCCAATTAAACTCATCAATAAAACTCTTCAGTGGATTATAAATATCACTTGTATATTGATAGTTTATTGTATTTAAGTGTAGAAGCCTCTCTTCACGCTCTTTTTGCTCTGCCAATTGCCGTTCTCTAATTGAGTTATCCTTAGCTAATCGGATATTTAACATGTTTTCTATAATTTCAGTATTCTCAGTAACAGGTATATCTTGAATCATCAAATCTTTTCTAATTTCATCCCAAGTCTTATACCGCTTAACAAGGCTCTTTTCGATCATTTTTAAAATAACTTGAGCAATTGTTGAGTTTATTACATTATTAATTGTTTTTGGAGAAGGCGCAGTAGAAAATAAATGTGCTTGTTGCCATTGTTGCATATCTGCATCTGGTTTTAGATTATAAGGATGTTGTAATGTAGCCAATTCAAAAAAAGTAATTCCCATTGCATAAATGTCCATCTGAATCGTATTTCTTTCATTTTTCCATCCTTCAGGGGACATATACTTTAAAGCCCCAAAACCTTTAAAGGTAAGCTGTCTTGTGCTATCGTGAACTATTTTGGATAATCCAAAATCAGAAATTTTAACAACACCTTCATTCAAAAGAATGTTATCTGGTTTTATGTCACGGTGTACAAGAACAGAGTTTATTTGTTCCATTCCATTGATAAGCTGATTATAATAATTTAATAATTCTGAACTGGAAAAAAAATCACCTTTCTTTTTAGCATTTTCTATTACGTTAAACAATGTACCACCGTTGGCAAACTCCATAATTATGTAAGGTGGCAATTGTGAATATGTACTTCCATCATGTACATAGACGTATTTTACAGCATTTTCTCCACTAACATTTAAAGCCATCGAACTTTCATTAATAAATGCCTGCAACTGTTCTTTACTAGGGAAATTAGAAGGCAGGGTTTTTAAAGCCCACATAGAATTATCAGATTGCTTTTGAATTTTATAAACGTAACCAAATGCTCCATTCCCCAGCGGTTCTAGAACCTGGTAATCATTTTTTTCTGAATCATATACAATAGAGTTTGGTTGTATAATCATTAACTAAAACCTCCTGTTTTTAGGTATTAAGCACCAAAACGATTATAGCTCTCCACCATTAAATTGTAAAATATTAACTTAGCTTTTGATAGATATGAGAGTGTCACTCAATATATTGTTGCTAGCATCATCAGTTGTGTCGCTTCGCTACTTTTCAACGAAAATCACACAAGCTCATCCTCTGAGCTGTTACACTAGGAGTCACAATTTCGGTTAGGGCTGACGATCTTGTATAAAAATTGACTAGACGTAACGTACAAGTCATTATCTCAACATTAGCAGCAATAGATTCGTAAGATTCGCAGACAATTTGACTGCTCTCGGAGTTGCTTGGAGAGAGAGCCGGCGTTAAGTTTTCGTATATCGGAAGTGTCGAACGCGGTGAATAGTATAGTACCTGCTCAACCTCAAAAAATAGCAGAGGCATTAGATGTGAAGGTACATTATTTCTTCTCTTACTCAAAGGAATAGACATAAGCAAAGAATTAACTATTCATAAACTGCTGGCAATGATGCTATGCGAATGGATCGGTCTGATTTAAGGATTTAAATAAAAACCAGAGCTCTCTTTAAAGGGCTCCGGTTTTTCTGTATCATGCTTTGATATTATCAGTACTATTTCTACAAATACATTACTGTTCAATTCTTCTAATATTAACTCGACTAACTGAATTGACTGGAACTCCTAATCTAGATTCAAGCTTTTCAAGCGTCTGTTTTTTACATACCCATCTCTGGATGAATGGCTGTCTGTACAGTTGATCCTGTATAATGTTCCGTACCTTTCCATGCAGTTGCTCAAATCGTACTACCGGTATATCATCCTCTAGCCATACAAATGGATTGTTATCTGATGGATACCATCCAAACAATTCGCTCCATATTAGAGTTGGATAGCACAATATACTCTGGTTTACGAACTCACCGTAGCCACCTGATTTACATGTCATAGTTAGCACAGGGTCTGTTACATCGAGCGGATCATAGCGATCGATATCATAAAGAGAAAAGGACCTGCCGTTCATAGTTGATTTTCCATCCACATTGAATAATTCGAATCCTTTACTACGAAGAACACTTTCGTAGACAAGTTCGACATCCATTGATCTAGAGTAAGTTTGCAATATTGCCCCAATCACTATCTCATCGTCTGACAAGCCTGAATGAATATGAGGTATAATACGCTCTGCAATTTTTCTCTTGTCTCCATCGAATTGCTCTAACTCGTAATCAACAGGCCACATCTCGGCATCTGATGCAGAAGGGGAACTATTCAATAATACAAATGGCTCGTCAGATCTCAATAAAGCTTGTGCAAATAATCCTACCGGGATATCCCCCCATCTCCCTCTAGACATTTCATGGTAAAGCACCCTCATAACGCTAGCTATTTGAGGCAAGTTACGAGCCTTCATTTGCCCTCGTTTCCAAGCGATAGGTTCGTAATACTCGTCCAAAATAGTATCTTCTATTTGAATAAATGCTGCAACTTTACGTTCCACGTCACTGAGGTCTTCCATGGTAACTACTTCGAGTTTATTGAGCAAACTTCGAACAATATCATTCCCTCGAAGTTCGTAAGTTAATCCACGGGCAATACTAGGAACATCTAGAAGACCTTTATCCCTCCGCATAAGTGTTGCTAGTCTCTGGTGATCGGGATGTTCCGATATTTGAAACTCTGGACACTCCTCCCCGGTACTTAGTTCTACTGTTTGGAGAATTACCCAAGCTTGTAACTTCAAAATAAGATCGTGCCCTTTGTAGCATTCGTTTACTACACCGATAAAGCATTCGTAAGCTGACGGGACTTCTGCCGCTAGTCGTTCAACTAATAACAGGACTCGCTCCTTTGCACTTGTGTTTAGTTCACCCCACCGATCAGCGATATACTTCAAATCATCTGGTGCACATTTAGCAATGCTCCACAATCCACGAAGCGCAAGATTAATCCTTGTCAGGTTATTTGAATTAATAATCTTAAAGAAGTACCGAACAGCTAAACCTGACCAATTTTCAGGCCGTTCGCCGATTTCATCAAGAGTAGGAACTACAATACGAGGCATATCTGGCAAAAATCCATTTCCGAGAATCCAAACCTCATTTGTTAACAGTGTCCTGCGTAGACCTTCTGTCAGATCTTCAATAGTAGTTGACCTATATCTGCAAAAATCATCCAAAATTTCTGCAGTAGCATTAAGGGTATAAGCTTCTTGATGTTCTATATCTAAGTCTGAGATAATTTTACTTAGTAAATCAAATTTTACGCTGTCATTCACAAGAGGAATAAGCGCTTTGTAGGCAAGGTCTAACTTATATTTACCCCAAGAATTTGAATTGTCCCGAGTAAGAACATAACTCACCAAGCTTTGGAGATGAATTGGATAACCATGTGGCTTTTCTATTTTCAATCTATCCGCTAAAAATTCAATTCCCTTAGAGAACTTTACAGAATCATCGCTCGAATTTGACAAGCCAGCTAGACTTAGCTTAGCTGAATCAAATGGAAGTGTTTTGATAAACTCTAAAAATCCTGATGGCGCATCACTATTATCTGATCTACTTGTGTCCTCAAACCACCTACCCGGTATTCGATATCGATCGGAATCTCCTTTTGTTTCAAACTCTGCCTCTCCTAAGCTTTTTAACTTTTGTTCAATTGAAACTATACTAGCTCTGTTTGCCGCCAAAACGATAGCCTTTCTTAAGTCCTCTAGGTAGCAACGTTCATTTCCATCTTGCCAGTTTAAGATCCCAATCCCAAATGACCAGATTGACAAAAGATCTTCCTCTGAGACATTTAATGTTTCAAGAGCCATTATTACTCCGTTGAATAACATTAGTTCGTTGTCAATCATAGATACTCTCATATTGGTTGCATGCAAGAGTCGCCATAAAGCTCCAGGACCTTGACTAGCAACTGAATTACTTACGGCTGTCTCTGCATACAATGCTGATCTATTATCTCCAACTTCTGTTGCCTGCTGGTTGATCTCTAATAATAATTTGCCTTCATATTCCCATATATTTGAGTCAACCTTTGTAAGGTCCTTATACCATTCAACCGGGCTATCTAGTACATACTCTTTGTGCCCTGAATAACCAATCATTCCCCATTTTAGTAAGCTACGAGCATTTTTTGCTTCTTCTTCGAATCCAACTTCATTTGCCAACTCGACTAAACGATTCACTATATCCACCCGATTAGCAAGCTCGATGTGCCAAGCTTCCCCCTCAGGTCCACATAATGCTTCAAACCAGTCCTTAAGTAACTCTACATCTCCTCGATTCCATAAATAACGCCAACCGATTTCCATCATATAATTAGCAGGATGTGTTTTACAGTGTGTACTGATTAATGTGTATACTATCTGATCAACTTCACCGCCGATACCACTGGAGCATTCGATTAACAGCTCGACAATTAGTTTTGTTGCAGAATTATGATAATGAGCCGAATCATTGTAGCTCCTTGTTTGTAGCAGTAATCCTTCTAGCAATATCTTGACTTCTGTTGATGTTACAATTAAACTTGCCGTTTCGTCACCTTTCCTTTTATAAGTCCCCATCCACTTGCCTACTAACGCACTTCCACTAAGTAATAGGCCAAAATGTGCTCTTCGATTATCTACTCTGGTTTTATTATAGAACGCTTCAAGAGCCTCTTGCCCAATCCCACTGTTTTCACGATGGGGTTCAACCCAACCAAGAACAAAACTAACCATGCAGTATAGAAGAGTCTGATCTTTAAGATCAATGCTTTCTAAATTGGTGTATCTTTCCTTTATTAATGGCTGAACCCATGTGCGAAATAAATCCAGCCGACCTGTAAATAAACTCAAAGCGGCTGCTTTTATTTTTAATGAAATAGGTAAACTGCTCCTACTCTCCTGCCAAATCTTTAAGCTGTAAGCAATTTCAATCCATCTTCTTTTGTCAACTAAAGTCATCAGATTGGCCTCTAACTTAACAACCGAGTGATAAACTGAAAGCTTACTCGATCTAATCCAATCTCTTACTCCCCCTACTCGTATTGCTTCCTCTAACATGCCGTTACTGATATATGTCCATTGCTCTTTCTCTGTCCTGTCCGGCGTCTCAAATTCTTCTCTATTTCCTTCCCACAATAGTCCAGTGTGATAGCTAACTTGTCCCCACATATGTAAGCTATCTTTGAAAGCACTCTCTAAATGCGAATCTTCCATCAGTTCCTTATTAAGTAATTTTCTCATTTCGACTGGTGTAATACCAGTAAACCATCGACGTATTAATCCAAAAGCACGATCTTGCTGCCTATTTTTCAAAAGAAAGAGCACATCTGACATCACCTGATACACTAAATCAACAGTCCATATGTCTTTACTTTGAACCCTACCTTCTGAGAAAAGCATTGGTGGCACATCTGATAAGTATTGACGTTTTTTACCGCCAATCCAATCAATTGACTTATCTAATTGAGAAAGTGTCGCTGCGGCGCAGGATAATGTATGTACACACTCCCAGTCTCTAGTATCAACAACGTTTTGAATAGCAAATGCATACTGCCCATAGAGTTCATATAGTGATTGATCATTTGCATACCCCTCCATTACATACTTAGGGGTGAAAGCTCTTGCCTGATCCTCATGGCGTTCGCTCTTTCGAAGCAACTCAAAGAGACTATTATGACGAGCCATTACCATATCAGGTTCTCTCCAATAGTAGTCTGCAATCAGACTTGCTGTTTCACGAAGTCTTTCTGGCTGGGAATGTACTAATTTGGTTAAATGAACCCTGACATCATTATGCGTTACACGAAACCCACCCGGCTCTTCAATTACCAGCGGGCGTAAACCGCGAAGAGCCTCGGTCCAGTCATGCGAAGTAACATTATGCAGATCGGTAAAGATTGCCGTTAAATCATGACCGGTAACTCGCTCATTTATTAAAGACATACAACCAGCCAATCTATATCCGAAAAAAGTGAATCGTCTATCTAAACGATCAATCGCGGCTGACCATATGTTTTCGTAATACGCAGAAACGCCATTACTCAGCTTTCGGCTCTCTAATCGCTCATATAACTCCTCAACATTACGAAATACTTTTGCTTCTTCAACTGCAAATATAGCTGCCAAAGTATTACCTTGAGCAACCTCTTGTATTAATCGTATGGTCGTATCCACTTGGTCTGCAGGTAACAATTCACATTCTGCTTTAATGAGTTGAGATATATCTTCCTCTTGGATGCCTTCAACATTCCGATGTAAGACTCCATCTGTCTGTTGCCTTAACCAAAATGGGTACTTAGTGTAAGCTTCAGTTGGTTGTCCTGAAATTAAGAATCTTACATTCTCTGGTACATCATCAGGTGGAATTAACGTATCCAAAAATGAATAATGATCTACTCCAGCTCGTGCAGCATGATCAATCCCATCAATAGCAATTACGGTTGGTCGGCCGCGTTCCTTACCTAAGATATCTGCGAGCCTCAAAACTTCAGTGATAAGTTGTTCAAGGTTCAAGAATTCATTTTTTACAGGAACTTTGAACTTTGCAAGGCGTCCTCTAAAGAAGTACGTGCGTAGTTGGGTCAATAAATCACCCCAGAGCACTTCTGGTTTTGTTGTAAGACCTGCATCAGCTGGGAGACATTTAGTTTGCGGTGTTATTGGTTTGAATGCATGATATCTTAAGTCCACAACTGGATCATTACGATTGGCTAAGGTACTTACAATACTCGTCTTACCTTGTCCTGGTAAACCACTTAGAAATAAGATTGGATTAGGACCGCTTAACAGTTCCTGTGCTATTTCTTCAATAAATTGTTCACGGCTGGGAAAAAACAGCGCAGGAGGTCTAAGCATATGATCTCCTACCAATTCACGAGAGTTCACACTCAATGCCTCATAAACATCTTCAATATTGATTAATTCTTTGCTACCGCGAAACGTTGTCCCCCATATCCTTAGTGCATGATCTAACTGACTAAATACAGTCTGCGCTTTTTCAATCGAGACAGCAAAAGTACTGGCTATCTTATCCATGACATTGTTAGTTAGCTGATCTAATTCAGGTTGATTCCCTCTTAATTCTAATAGTTTTAGAAAATCCACTCTCTCTTCGTCAGTTGGTAAATCAGTTAACTCTTCACACCATTCTTCCCATGCTGTTTCCCAGACCTGCGGTACTTGAATGTCTGTAAGTGTGGTAGCTGCGTCGAGCCTCAGCTTCATATCCTCCAAAAAAACATTTAATGCTGGTCTAATATATGAATTCGCCCTCCCAGGTCGCATAGTTGTAGAACTAGTACTGACTATTCGATTAGTAAATAGAACTGGCACACATCTATCCCATTTACTTTTTTGAGATGCCCAAGCTTTAGACATACTTCGTAATAGAGGTAACATTTCTCCAAATGTAATCGTATCTTCCACACGTGTATGTTTTACCTGAACGTATTCGGAACTATTATTGATGTATCCAACTACAACATCATCGAGACCTTGTGCTTGTGTAGCTTGCAGCGTTACTGATGTGATGTTGTTATCTGGATTCAGCATATCAATTACATAGCTTTGACCAACAGTCCATTCGTACCAGTAAGGATCGCCAATGCCTGCTGTTGGATTCCGATCACCTATTGTCATTCAATCACCTCTTACTTTTTTTAGTCCATATTTAATCTACTAGAACAGATTAATTTGAAAATTTATACATATCTTCATTATACCGATACGATGTGCATAGTTGCATATAAATATCTTTATTATACAAAGGTAAAAACGCACCGCGCATCATAATACCAATACAAGAGAGAACATCATAAAAATTATTTCAATAATATGGGACGCAACCATAAAAGAGTTGACTCATTTCATTACTTAACCAGCCTTCCTGAAAATACAACTAAAAAAGGAGCTCGTCACCGGCTCCTTTTATCATAAGTATTTAAACTTAAATAACGCCTGGTTTTCACTAGTTGTGAATACCTGCATTCTCGCCCCAATTATCAGTACTGTCCGAGTCACTCATTAACCTTGTATCAAACCGACGTCAGGCCGGTTCGCATTCCAGACTGTCGGTTTTTCTCCCAATCCGGAGCAAGCATTACCCTTCCCCTTACCGTTATGCCGGGTTGATCATTGTATAAATATACATAATAGTGAATATCAAGTTTCTTGAAACAATACTTACAGCTTAAGTTGAAACATTTACAGCTATTTATGAAAAATCACAATCTGCCCCCAACTGTTTGAAATTACCTCCAAATATCCCTTGCATAGCGAACGTACATTCGGTATATAATAATATAAGAACATACATTCGTATTTGTATTGGAGTGGGGATTATGGAACGTGTCATTATGCTGATTGACTGCCAGTCGTTCTACGCGTCCGTTGAGAAGGCCGCACATCCCGAATATAAGAATGATCCGGTTGTTGTAGCCGGCGATCCTTCGAGGCGTTCGGGCATTATTCTTGCAGCTTGCCCGCTTGCGAAAGAGTACGGCGTCACGACCGCCGAGACCCTGGGCGAAGCGCTTGGCAAATGTCCGCATCTTGTCATTATTAGACCACGTATGCAGCTCTACATCGATGTATCGCTTATGATCACCGACATCTTCCGTTCGTTTACCGATCTGGTGGAGCCTTTCTCCATCGACGAACAGTTTCTGGACATTACCGGTTCCTTGTCTTACTTCGGCTCGCCCGATGAGATTGCAACGCAGATCCAGACCAAGATTATGCTCTACACCGGCGTATGGGCGCGGGTTGGCATCAGCTCCAACAAGATTCTAGCCAAGATGGCCACCGATATTTGGGCGAAAAAAAACGAGACCGGCGTGTTCACGCTCCCCAAGACCGACGTAGAACCTCTCTTATGGCCGCTTCCCGTGAGCAAAATGTTTGGCGTTGGCTCGCGGATGACCGCACATTTCCAGCGAATGGGGATTGACACGATTGGCGATCTTGGCCGCCTCCCGCTTCCGGACTTCAAGCGCAAATTGCAAGCCCGGATGGGCCGCAACAGCGATATTCAAGCGGAACTGTTCTGGCAGACGGCGAACGGCATTGACCCGAGTCCGGTGAAGCCAAGCACGCATGATGCGCAGAAAGCTGTCGGCCACCAGATGACGCTGCCGCGAGATTACAGCAAGCCGCATGAAATCGACGTTGTGCTGCTGGAGCTAAGCGAAGAGGTCTGCCGCCGCAGCCGCGCGAAGGGCTATATGGGCAGCGTTGTGGCCGCGGGCGCGCAAGGAGCGGACTTCGACCGCCCGACGGGTTTTTTCCGTCAAATGACGGTACCCGATCCGACCAATATTACGAAAGAAGTATTTGCCGCGGCACGAACGTTATTTTACGACCATTGGGACCGCCTCCCCGTTCGCAAGCTTGGCGTGACCTTATCAAAGCTGGTGCCCGACGATCAATATCAGCTTACTCTGTTCGGCAACAGGGAGAAGGAAAGAAAGCTGGACCGCGTTACGGATGCGATCCGCCATAAATTCGGAACGACCTCGATTCTCCGGGCGTCCTCGCTGCTCGAATCAGCCCAGGCCCGTGAGCGCAGCGTCAAAATTGGAGGACACTACAAATGAGCAAGAAACTCGAAGGCAACGGCCGCTGGGAGTCGAGCCGCATGATGCTGCCCGAACACCGCGAGCAATATTTAGAACGGCGCGAGCCGGCGAAAGCTTCCGGACCTGTCCCCGTCCCAAGCAAAGAGGAGCTTGAGCTGATCCGGGATTACGTGCTGCTTCCCATGATACTCACCATCGTAGATAAGAACTGCAAGGACATCGAGCTGTCCTTCTACACCATGAAGCAACTGTATATGAAAGCTTCCCGCGTCTTAATGGGACATATTCATAATGATCTGACCGCGGTTCGCAAAGCGCTTAAGGAACGGAACATCCGCGTCTTTCTCGAGGAGAGCGACAGCGAGCATGGCGCGATTCATTACAAGTTCATCTGCCGCGGCTACGAGGACCGCTTCTCCATGATCCGCGACGCCGCCCGCGCCGAGATTAGCGTGCGGATCGCCAAATATATATCGCTCCTGTTTAAGTAACCTTCTTTCCGGCAAGCACCGCCCGCTGGCGTACGGGGCGGTGCTTTTTATTTCTGCTTGCCGAGTTCATCGAGCCTAAGCTGCTGGGCAGCAAGTACGGCCAGTTCAATCTTGTTGAGCAAGAGGCTATATTCATTCGTCAGCTCGAAGCTGCGCGGCAGCTTCAGCTTGCGGAAATAAGGCGCGATGTCCGCGGCCGAGCGGAACCAGTCTTCCCGCTTCGCCTTCTCAAGCTGCTGATCCGCCCATGCATCGCGGAGCTCCGGGCTGTAGAGAGGCATAGCCCCGGGCAGCAACTTGCCGCCGAGCAGACGCTCCTTGTACAGCGTTGTTGGCAAGTCGCGACGAACTCGCGTAAAGAGATGCGGCACATAGTCCGCCCTGGAGCCGGTATGGCGCATCTTCGCTACGAACTGCAACGTCCCTTCGCGCACGCGCGGCACGCCAAACAAAATCGCATACAAACATTTGCCGAACTCGATTCGTTCCGACAAATCGTCGAAATGCTCCATGATCAGCCCTGCCAGCCGCAACTGACCATCCGTATGGTACGGGAACATAACCGCGTTCAGCTGCAGCAGCGACTGCATCCCGAAGAAGAAGGTATCGATTACTTCTTTGCGAAAATACTCGTCTTGCACAACCCGCTCTTCAATGAAATGCTGCTCATTCACAATAAGCGCAACCGTAAGCGGCACAGGGTCACGCTCTCTCCAGAACTGTTCCCATACCGGCCTCATAAACCGCGTCACGCCAAAGGCCGGCAGCAAATGGAACAGTGGCCGCTGTACTCGGAGACTTTCTTCATACAAGAGCAGCTGCGGATAAGCATCGGCAAATATAAACGAGTTCGCATGCTCCAGAAGCAGAAAAACCGACCGGCGCTTATCGCCCGTAAGCAGCTGCGGCAGCCATTCCCCTGCCAGATCGGTCATATTCCAGCCGCCATTTCGGGAGACAAGATGGGCCAACATGGACCAATGCAGCTCCGAATGGCGCAGATACATCTGCCGGTAGGCTTCCGTGCGAGTCACGTTATTACGGTTATGGCGGGCTGTCTCTGCAATAATGCGTTCGATTAACGGTTGTTCAGCTTGACTTCCGCTTCCGCTACCGTTCCAGCTCGCTCCTGCCATATACCCGCTTCCCGCAGTCGTTTTTGTGGCATGGCCGTCTCCCTGGCTCACCCCCGCCCCCGCGGACTGTCGCTCCAACACCAGCCATGCCGCCGACAATTCGGCAATGGCATCCTTCTCTAACTGCAGCGGAGCGGCCTCGGCGAGCATTTCCTGCGAAGCCTCCATGCCATGCCATTTGCCTACCGCATAATCCCATGCGGCAGCCGGCAGCAAGAAGAGCTGCTTGATCTTGCCGAATCGAAAACCGGAGCGGCCGCGCCTCTTCCCGCTACTATGCATCGACCGCCCTCCTTCGTCCTGGTAACACAAGTATTTGCCGTCTGACCGCCTATTCATGCATAATAGAAGCAAAACTCGCTTCAATCAAAAAACTTTAAGCGTATGCTTTCGATGCAAAGTTTTTTGGAGCTGTGTTTTTGTTTCACAATACTCAAATAATCCAAAAAACTTTGTAGGAGGACTCACCATGTGCGGAAGATACACCATCACCGTATCGCTGGAGGAGCTGATGATCCGTTATATGATCGGGGAGACGAAGGTACCCTACCACCGTCCCAAATATAACGTAGCGCCCGGGCAACAGGTTCTTGCCATCATTAGCGACGGAGAGCGCAACCGGCTCGGCGAACTGCAATGGGGCTTGATTCCGCCATGGGCGGAGGATCCTAAGATCGGTAATAAAATGCTGAACGCCCGCTCCGAGACGGCCGCCGAGAAGCCGGCTTTCAAGACGCCGCTCCGCAAGAAACGTTGCTTGATCCCGGCAGACGGCTTTTATGAATGGAAAAAGGAAGGCAGTAGCAAGCAGCCGATGCGCATTGTGCGCAAAGACCGCTCGATCTTCAGCATGGCAGGTCTGTATGAGTCATGGCTCGCGCCGGACGGCACAACAACGGTCAGCACCTGTACCATTATGACAACCTCGCCAAACGAATTGATGGCTCCGATTCATGACCGGATGCCGGTCATTTTGCGTGAGGAGGACGAGCCCTTCTGGCTTGATCGTAACGTACAAGACCCGCAGGCCTTGCAGCGTCTTTTCCATCCGTTTGCAGCGGAAGAGCTCGAAGCATACCCCGTATCCTCGGTCGTCGGGAGCGTCAAGAACGACACCGCCGAATGCATTGAACCGATAACACCCGGAGGCCAGCTTCATCTGTGGTAGAACTATAGTGGGCGCCGTACGCTGGATATCATCCAGTGTACAATGCCACCGTGGCAGGCTCCTCCGTACTAGATTGGATTCGTTACAGTAACTAT
The DNA here is from genome assembly GCF_030161375.1 of Paenibacillus glycanilyticus. GTDB lineage: Bacteria > Bacillota > Bacilli > Paenibacillales > Paenibacillaceae > Pristimantibacillus > Pristimantibacillus glycanilyticus_B. Next base: position 268,261 of record NZ_BSSQ01000011.1, on the reverse strand, counting down.
CCCTCGATCCTCCTTATTTTTGTTCAAACGTCAGGATTTCGTGAAATCCAACGTAGCCTCCACTCATCGGCCTAAACGCACCAATTTGCTGTATAACCTCCAGCGTAGGCAGCAGGCGTCTTCCCCAGACCAATAAAAAAAAAGCCGACCGCAAGCGGTCAGCGGAACATCCCCCAAAGCTTCAGCAAATGGAAGGTGTTGTTTGGATCTATTTTTTGCGCAAGGACAAAATCAATAATCTGTTCTTCCTGAATATCCGTCATCGGTTCCTGTAAAATAGACGTCGCTGATTTCACCAGCTTCCGCACCTTTACCCGGTCCTGCAGATCATATTTCGTGACATTGCCCAGCAACAGCCGTATCCGGTCTTTGACGACCGGATTTTTCAATTTGAATTTGACGCGTTCGACCAATTGCGGCCGAATGCCGTACTTTTGGTAACTCACTCGCCTGACACCTCCATCCGGCATTCCGATGATGATTCGATCGTTTAACTATATGCCGCAAGAGGTGAGATATTGCTTAGTCGAGCTGTTCCCCTTTAAAAATTTGATCCTTCAGCAGTTGGACACGCACCCGTTCAAACGCGGGATTCGTCCAGAAATCTTCCCGCCTGGCCAGTTCCGCCGCATCATCGCGGGCCAGCTCCAGCATCTCGTAATCCGCCGCCATGTCGGCGACCTTGAACTCCGGCAAGCCGCTTTGCTTCGTTCCGAAGAAATCCCCGGGCCCCCGAAGCTCCAAGTCGCGGCGCGACACTTCGAAGCCGTCATCGGTCTCCGTCATGACCTTCATCCGCTCACGGCCGTTCTCCGACTTCGGATCCGCCACGAGCACGCAAAACGACTGATGCGCCCCCCGGCCGACGCGCCCGCGCAGCTGATGCAGCTGAGACAAACCGAACCGCTCCGCGTCCATAATGATCATCAGCGTGGCATTCGGCACGTCTACTCCAACCTCCACGACCGTCGTCGCCACTAGCAGCTGCGTCTCGTTAGCGCCAAAGCCGCGCATAACTTCATCCTTCTCCGAGGCCGATAGCCTTCCGTGCAGAAGATCTACCTTCATATCCGGAAAAGCCTGCTGCATCTGCACGTACAGATCAATCGCATTTTGCACGTCCAGCTTGTCCGATTCCTCGATCAGCGGACAAATCACGTACGCCTGCCGCCCTTCGCCAACCTCGCGCCGGATGAAACCAAGCACGCGGTCCATCATGCCATGCTTGACCCAATAGGTCTTAATCGGCTTCCGTCCATGCGGACGCTCTTTGATCGTGGAGACATCCATATCTCCGAAAGCCGTAATGGCTAACGTTCTCGGGATTGGGGTAGCCGTCATCGTCAAGACATCGGGATTCATCCCTTTGCGACGCAAAACGCTCCGCTGATTCACGCCGAACCGGTGCTGTTCATCGGTTACTACAAGACCTAAGCTACGGAAGAAGACATCATCCTGGATAAGCGCATGCGTGCCTACAATAATATCGATCATGCCCATTTGTAGTCCCGCGAGCACATCGCGCCTTTTCTTCTCCGTCAGGCTGCCGGTAAGCAGCCCAACCTCAATCCCCGTATCCGCAAACAACTTCTGCAGCGAACGCAAATGCTGCTCCGCGAGAATTTCCGTTGGCACCATTAGCGCCCCTTGATGCCCCGCTTTGATCGTGCAATAGAGCGCGATAGCCGCAACCACCGTCTTGCCGGATCCCACGTCGCCTTGAAGCAGACGGTTCATCGCAGCAGGCTGGCGCATGTCCGACATAATCTCGTTAACCACTTTCTTCTGTCCGTCCGTCAGTTCAAAAGGAAGCGTAGCGGCAAAGTTCCGGATAGTCTCTCCGTTCACCTGATGAACAATCCCGTCCCCGCGGCTGCGCGTTAAGGAGCGATAAGCCTGAAGCTTCAGCTGGAAGAGGAACAACTCCTCGTACACCATCCGCCGGCGAGCCTCCAGCCCTTCCTTCACTTCTCCCGGATCGTGAATCCGCTGTACCGCGTCGCGTCTTGGCATCAGCCGATGACGCTCAACAAGCTCATGCGGCAGCACTTCCTCAATCATGGCGCCATACTGAAGAAGCGCCTGCTTGATCGTTTTGCGCATCCAGGCCTGCGTTATGCCTCCGCCTACCGAGTAGACCGGCTGCAGCGAACCGGACCTCACCATACCGGACGCCTTGTCCGCAAATTCGGACTCCGACACGGTCATCTGCAGGCGTTGCTGCTCCCATTTGCCCGTAAGCACGATTTCACGGCCGGGCACTAGCTGGTTTTGCAGAAACTGGCGGTTGAACCACACCGCCGTCACCAGCATGTGCTCCACCTCTATCTTACAGGTGAGGCGCGATTTGTTTTTGCCGTAACGCTGCAAAATCCCGTTCCCGCGGATTGTCCCTTGCACCGTTACCTTATCGCCGTCCTTCGCATCGGCAAGCTCTCGAATGCGATAATCTTCATATCGAAATGGAAAATAGTCCAGCAAATCGGCGACTGTCTGAACGCCAAAGGCGTGAAGCTCTTCTTCCTTAGGAGCGCTCACGCCTTTAATTTGCCGGACCGGATATTGTTCCAGCGTCATTGTTCTCTACCTCACACTCTGCGCACAAACACAGCCATCGTGCCCGGACCCACATGGGTTCCGATTACGGCGCCAACGGTTGCATATTCAACCCCCTGGACGTTGAAGCGGCTTTTGATAAGCTCCAGGAATTCCAATGCCGCTTCCTTGTTCGTGTTCCAGGCGATTGTCACAATAACCGGATCCTGACCGCAAGACTCGCTCAGCAAATCCATAATCCGCGCCATTGCTTTTTTTGTACCGCGCATTTTGTCTACCGCATATACCATGCCTTCTTTGTCGAGCGACAGAATCGGCTTAATGTTAAGAATAGATCCGATAAGAGCGGAAGCTTTGCCGATCCGTCCGCCCCGTTGCAAATATTCGAGCGTATCCACGAGGAAATACAGCTGCGTTTCCCGCTCCATCCGCTCGATCTCGACCATAATCGCTTCTTTCGAAGCGCCTTCTCTAGCCATTCTGGCCGCTGCGACAACACGCATGCCGATAGCATAAGAAGCCGTTTTGGAATCGATAACCGTAATGTCCGGGTCACCGTCCACCATCGAACTGCCAATGACAGCCGATTGGTAAGTCCCGCTTACCGCGCCCGACAAATGGATGGAAATAATCGATGCCCCCGGGTCTTCCTGCAAAATACGTTCATAGACCTCTTGGTACTCCAACGGTGAAGGCTGGGACGAAGTAGGCATTTCCGTTGCCGCCGCTACCTTCTCAAAGAACTGCTCGGTATTGATCGTAACGGCGTCATAGTAAGTCTCTTCTCCGAACAGAATTTTCAGCGGAACCATCTCTATGCCAAGCTCTTGTCTCAGCTCGGGTGGAATATCCGATGCGCTGTCGGTCACGATGCGTATGCTCCCCATACGTCCCCTCCCACATTATTCATGCATATAATGCCTATTCCATGGCGAACAAGTAAGGATACAAAGGCTGGCCGCCGTCATGAACCTCAATCTCGATATCCGGGAAGGCTTCTTCAATCCAATCGCACAAAGCTCTCGTGTCGGATCCCACGGCGTCCTCGCCGGTCAGAATCGTCAAGAGTTCGCCGCCTTCTTCGGCCATAGCGGACATCAGCAGCTGACAAGCCTCGAGCAAAGTCGGCTTCGAGGAGACAATCGTCTTCTCTTTGATCCCCATATAATCGCCTTCTTGAATATCAACGCCGTCGATGGACGTATTCCGTACCGCTTGCGTCACTTGGCCGGAGACAACCTGCTCCGCCGCGCTCTTCATCCATGCCGCGTTGCGTTCAGCGGATTCCTCTTCCTTGAAGGCCAGAATCGCCGCAAGCCCCTGCGGGATCGTCTTGGTCGGAATGACCGTTACCTGACGGCCGCTCAGCTCGGCAGCTTGTTCGGCCGCGAGAATAATATTGCTGTTGTTAGGCAGCAGGAAGATATGTCCGGCAGGCAAGGATTCAATCGCGTTAACGAAGTCCTCCGTGCTTGGATTCATCGTCTGGCCGCCAGACAATACGACGTCTACCTCGTTGCTAAGGAAGATGTTCGCAATGCCTTCGCCAAGCGCGACAGCCACAATGCCAAACGGCGCAAGCTCGTGAAGCTGCTCGGGCGCCACAACTTGGGCAGCCGGTCCAGCAAGCAGTTCCGTCGACGAGATATCGCCGGTAAGCGCATATTCAGGCAGTGGAGCAAATGGCGCAGCCGGTGCCTCATGCGTGAGTAGATCACGATGCTGTTCGCGCATGTTAAGGATGTGGAAGTCCGTCAGCTCGCCGTAAGCCATAGCAAGGTTCAATACGTCGCCAGGCTTGCGGGAATGGACATGTACTTTGATAATATCGTCGTCGGCAATAACGAGAATCGAATCGCCGTCTTTTTCAAGCGCCTTTTTGAAAGCGTATTCATTAAAAAACGTCGTAGGTTTTCCGCTAATTTTGCGATTGATAAAGAATTCCATATCATACAGGAACTCGATGTCTTCTGTCGCCAGCTTCGATTGTGCCGATGCGGGCACAGATGGTTTTAGAGCTACCGCCGGTCTGGACGGCGCAGCTACTTCTTCCGGAGCTGCCGCTTCCGAATGGAAGGCGAATACTTTCTCGTCAATCGTACCGCTATGCGTTAAATACTGAACAAAGCCCTCGTAAATAAACACGAGACCTTGTCCGCCGGAATCAACGACGCCAACCTGCTTCAATACCGGCAGCAGATCCGGCGTGCGCTGCAGCGCTTCATTCGCCTTCGCATGAATCTCTTGCATCAGTTCTACGACATCGCTCGTTCTGCGGGCATATTGAACGGCATGTTTGGCCGCTTCTTTCGCTACGGTAAGAATGGTACCTTCTACCGGCTTTACGACCGCTTTGTAAGCCATGTCGACGCCATTCTGGAATGCGGCGGCAATCTGCAGCGTCCCTGCTTCTTCAAGGTTAGAGAGCGATTTGGCAAAGCCGCGGAATAACTGGGACAAAATTACGCCCGAGTTGCCCCTTGCTCCCATCAGAAGTCCTTTGGACAATGCTTCAGCAGCCTTACCCAGATGAGCGGACGGCTTGTTCCGCAGTTCGCGAGCCCCCGAGACAATCGTTAGATTCATGTTCGTACCCGTATCTCCGTCTGGCACCGGAAACACATTTAATGCATTCACCCGGTCTACATTTCTTTCTAAATATTCCGCACCGAGCAGTGCCATGGCGGTAAAATCAGATCCGTTAATGGAGCGCTTACTCAACGACAATTCCCCTTCCTAAAAGAATTGCAAAAGCAATTCTAACTTCGTAAGCAATGACTAAGTAGATACCCTTACGTCTTGAACAAATATATGGACCTGGTCCACTTGCAGACCAATTACATCATTTAGGACGTATTTAACTTTGTTTTGTATATTATGCGCTACTTCGGAAATTTTCGTGCCGTAGCTTACGATAATATGCAACTCGATATGAAGCTCGTCATTCTCCCGTCGTACCTCGACGCCCTTCGACATGTTCTCTCTGCCGAGCAACTCAGCGATGCCATCTTTAAGCTGTTTGCGGGAAGCCATTCCGACAAGCCCATAACAATCCATGGCTGCAGAGCCTGCAATCACTGCAAGGCAGTCATCATTTACAATTATCTGTCCAAGCTCGTTCTTAATTTGCAGTGGTATGGGAATACACTCCTTTACCGTAAATAATATGGACTAAGGATTATTGTACTATAAACCGTCACATTATAGAAGGGTACAGGCAAAAACGATGACAAAATCCATCATTTCATTTACTTTTAAGTTGCTGATACACGACAATTGTGATACGATAATCAAGTATGTTTTTGTGCAGGCTTGACCAAAGTCTTTTATTTACGGCTTGTGCTAACTATGCAGCTAATAGCTAAAGCAAACTCTAAGCGCATGCTTGCAAGAAAGTCCGACTTTTTTGCAGCACAAACTTAAGGAGGTGTACTCATGTCCCGCAAATGTTTCATTACTGGTAAATCGCCTGGTACAGGCAACCATGTATCCCACGCAAACAACAAAAACCGTCGTTCTTGGGGTGTAAACGTGCAAAAGGTTCGCATCTTGGTAGACGGCAAACCGAAACGCGTTTATGTCAGCACACGTGCACTGAAATCCGGCAAAGTAACTCGCGTTTAATTGCCCGATTCCAACCAAGCGGTCTAGCGCAAACGGCTGACGCCGTCAATTTGGCGGCGCAGCAAACGTTTCGCTATGAAATATAAGCGTCGTATAATTGTTTATACTTTCTTATATTTAGACAAAAAGCACCTGAGCTCAGGTGCTTTTCTTTGTTTACCGCATAGAATTTATAGATGTCAAATGTCAGCCGATAACTGAAATTCTATTTGGCGGACCTGCTCCGATAGTCAAATCTGCCCCCTGCCATAGGACGATCCTCCCCGGATTCTTACCCACGATCTTCGTTAAGCCGTGCATCGGACCTAGTTTTTTTGGAAGGTATTCAATATTGCTTTTACGAATCCGCCCAGAAATTTCGGCAGTTTGATCGTGTAAAATTTCATGCCCATCCCTCCTCAGACACGCTCATCGAAATGGAAAGTGTACCAATCAATTTAAACGCAAAAATGGCTACACGAACCTTCGTTCATGTAACCATCCTATGCGATGCTGAGCTGTCCTATTCCAATAGCCAGCTCGTATTCTATTAACCCGCGGGCATCGGATTATCCCGCATATAGATAACGATTGCGATCACGAGAGCTGTAGCAAAATAAACAATTATGGCAGAAACGATAAAGGAAATACGCGGTCCCCAAGCGGAAAACCGCTTGAAGCATTTAATGGCGATATACAAGGCCACCAAGGAACAAACGTACTTGATCGGCGAACTGATCGCCGTAAATAATCCAAGCAGAATGCCTGCCGATATCGCGTAAAAAGCAATCCACATGATTTTCTTCCAGACGCTATCCTCTAACTCGTAATCTTCTTCCATCGCCGTTACCGAAGCGCAGCAATCGCAGCCGCGCGGTCCCTTTCCCCGAATACGGCATTGCCTGCCACAAGCACATTAGCGCCGGCGTCAACTACCTGCTTCGCCGTAACGGAGTTAATGCCGCCGTCCACTTGAACGTGCACATGGCTAAGCCCCCGCTCGTCCAGCATCTTGCGCAGCTGGCGAAGCTTGTTCAGCGACTCCTCGATAAACGCTTGTCCGCCAAAACCGGGGTTAACCGTCATGATCAGAACAAGGTCAACGTCGCCTATAATATGCTCGAGCACGGATAGCGGCGTAGCCGGGTTGAGGGCAACGCCGGCAGGCAGACCCAGATCTTTGATCTGTTGAATCGTACGGTGCAAGTGTACGGTCGCTTCGGCGTGGACCGTAATCCGGTCCGCTCCAGCAGCCGCATAAGCCGGAATGGAGAGCTCTGGGCGTTCTATCATTAAATGTACGTCGAACGGAAGTTTTGTTGCCGAGCGTACAGCCGCAATAACCGGAGGTCCAAACGTCAAGTTAGGCACAAAGTGACCGTCCATAACATCAACGTGAATCCAGTCCGCTCCAGCTTGCTCCGCTGCTTTGATCTCTTCACCCAGCCGGGCGAAATCCGCCGACAGGATAGATGGTGCGATAATTGCCATAATTCTTAGTACCTCCGCTTTCTATCTTTCATTTCCGTCATAAACGTCAAATAATTCTGATGGCGGCTTTCGGCAATACGGCCTTCCTCCACCGCCTTCAACACTGCGCATCCCGGTTCATGAACGTGGGTGCACGCCCGGAATTTGCATTCCGGCGCAAGCTCGCGCATCTCACGGAAGCAATACCCCAAATCCTCAATGCCAAGCTCCGTGAAGTCGAGTTGGCTGAAGCCAGGCGTATCGGCCACATAACCGCCGCCAATCTCAACGAGCTCAACGTGACGCGTCGTATGTTTGCCCCGGCCCAATCTGTTGCTGATCGCGTTCGTCTCAAGCTCAAGGCCCGGAACAAGCGCGTTCAGAAGCGAAGACTTCCCTACGCCCGACTGGCCGGCGAAGACCGCTACATGCCCTTTCAGACGCCCATGCAGCTCTTCTACGCCAACCCCTTGCCGCGAGCTTGTGCCGTACACTTCGTAGCCGATGGCCGTATAGATCCGGTTCACTGCCGCGGCAGCGGCAATCGCTTCTTCCGTCTCTTCGCCATCCTGCTCCAGATCCTGCTTACTAAGACATAACACGGGCTCAATCCCGGCATGCTCGATATGGACGAGGAATTTGTCAAGCAGCTGCAAATTCAAGGTTGGCTCCGTCACGGAGAAGACGAGAATAGCCAGATCCACGTTAGCAACGGGCGGACGAATTAACTCGGAAGAGCGGGGCAACAGTTCTTCCACCGTGCCCTCGCCGTTCTCAGTTAAGCTGTACACCACATCGTCGCCTACAAGCGGTGTTAATCCCCTCTTCTTGAATACGCCGCGCGCACGGCATTGCACCGTTCGCTCCGTCGATTCCGCCTCATTCGGCAATACGTAGTAATAACCGCTAAGCGCCTTGACGATTCTCCCCTTGGCTTCACTATTACTGCTCATCTTGGGTGCCTCCGTTATTGTCAGTGCTTTCTTTCGGATCAGCGTCTGCAGGCTGATCCGGTTCTTTCGTTTCCTGCGTTGTACCTGGATCATTGCTTGGATCCGTACCGCCGGTTCCCGGAATGGTTAGCGATGAAGAATCCGAACCTTGGGCAAGCTCTTCATAGGTTATCGTGCGCGTATCTACAAACTGGCCGTCCCGGTATACCGTCACTCTAGCTTCCGAATTTGGCGCAAGAATAACTTGGACAGGGAAAGACTGCGTATCTTGAATTTGACGTTTGCCCCACTCAATGTCTTGACCGCGCGCATCCGAATACACGATCCGGATCTCGCTTGTTTTCCCTGCCTCGGCAGGCGAGATCGTTACGTTAAACGTATGGTTCTTCGCATCCTTAGGAGGACCGGAGCTGACGCGGAGCGTGATTTTCGAACCCTTAGGCACGGAATCCTTAGGCTTGAACGGGTCTTGGTCGATAACAAGTCCCTTGCTCTGCGTGTAGCTTGGCTCTTCCAGAATATCCTCATCGTCAAGCGTCAGCTCGCTCGCCTTCAGCATGTCCTTCGCTTCGGCTACGGTATGGCCGATCAAATTCGGCATCTCGACGGTTTCCCGTCCCTTGCTCACCATAAATGTGAAGGTAGCCGACTTCGGATCAAACTCCGCGCCAAATTCCGGCGTCTGATTAAGAATGGTGCCCGGATCCTGATCGCTGAATACTTGTTCAACGGCAATCTGACCATCCGCAGCCACGCCAAGAGCAGTCAGGTCATCTTTGGCTTCCTGAATCTGTTTGCCTTTGTAATCGGCCATTTTCTCAAGCACAGCCCCATCGCTGACAGACAGTTGAATAAAGGAGCCTTCCTTCACCTTCATGTTGGACTTATCCTGCTCAAACACCTGTCCGGCAGGGATATCCCCCATAAACTCATGGATAACCGGCTCCTTGACCTTAAGTCCTTTGGCTTCAAGAATAGCCCGGGCATCTTCCAATTGTTCGCCGACAACATAAGGCACGTCCACTTCCGGCACGTCGAGCTTGTTCAACAGGGCAAAGAAGCCCCATATAATCAAAGCAAGCACAACCAGAGTTCCCGCTACAATCGTAGTGGGACGTTTCCAACCTTTTTGCTTTCCGGCCGTTGTCTCGTCTTTCCATTCGACTTCCGGCTGGCTGGAGGCCGCTGCCGTCTTACTCGCCCGCTCAAGCGGGGAAGGCGGAATGGGAGTTAATTCAGCCTGCGGCATGGATGGACGCAGATCGCCCCGAATAGCCGGCATTACGCGTGTCTCGTCGAGATCGCTGCCGCTGTTGAAGGTGACCTTCTGCTCGTTGACGCGCTCCGGTTTCAGGCAAGTATCCAAATCTATCAGCATCTCGCGAGCCGATTGGTAACGTTCATTCGGATTTTTGCGCATCGCTCGCAAGATGACATTTTCCACGCTTTGCGGAATATGAGGATTTACCTTTCTTGGCTCCTCGAATTCCTCTTGCAAATGCTTGAGCGCAACGCTGATCGGGCTTTCCCCGAAGAACGGAAGTTTCCCGGTCAACATCTGGTAGAGCACGATCCCGAGGGAATACAGGTCGGATTTCTCCCCCGTGCTTATCCCTTTGGCATGCTCCGGCGAGAAATAATGGACAGATCCAACAACGGAGCCCGTCTGCGTAATGGTAGAGGAGGTAACGGCACGGGCAATGCCGAAGTCCGTCACCTTTACTCTGCCGTTCTTGCCAATCAGTATGTTATGAGGCTTAATATCGCGATGAATAATATGGTTCTGATGGGCGTGTTCAAGCGCATCGCAAATCTGCATGGCAATCCGCACCGCTTCGTCTGCCTGGAGCGGCGCACGCTCATGTATAATTTCATTAAGATTATGGCCTTCGATATATTCCATCACGATGTAGTGCGTATCTTCTTCCTGCCCTACATCATAGATGCTGACGACATTCGGATGGGACAGCGACGCAGCCGACTGCGCTTCCCTGCGGAATCTCCGAATAAACTCTTCGTCATGGACGAATTGCTGCCTCAGTATCTTTACTGCGACGTTGCGGTTCAGCAGAATATCATGCGCTTTATAGACAAGCGCCATGCCGCCTCCGCCAATTCTCGTTAAAATTTCATAGCGTCCACCAAGTTGATGTCCGATCATCCGTTGTCACCTCCCCGTAAAACAGCGCCTTCCTCCTGAAGCAGAACGACCGTAATATTGTCGTCCCCTCCGGCTTGAAGCGCCAATTGAATGAGGCGATCCGCTTTATCATCCAATCCCAGCCCATCCTCGCGCACGGTCTGCAGCATCTCATCGTCGCTGACCATATTGGTCAATCCGTCGCTGCAGAGCAACAGCACATCGTTGTCGGACAAAGCTGCGGTATAAATATCAACCTCTACCTGCGCGTCTGTACCTACAGCACGCGTAATTACATTGCGGCGCGGGTGATGCGCCGCCTCTTCGATACTGATCTGGCCGGACTTGACCAGCTCGTTAACAAGCGTATGATCCTCTGTCAGTTGCGCAATTCCATCTGCGGTAATGAGATAGGCGCGGCTGTCCCCGATATGCCCGATAATCAATTGCTGCTCTTTGTACAAGGCGGCAACGATTGTCGTTCCCATATTGTAGTACTGCTCGTTGCGCGATGCCATATCGTACACGACGTCATTAGCCATGACGAGCGCTTGACGAATTAGCATCTTCCCCTCTTGCATCGATAAATCCGCCTTCGACGCGCTTTTCTCAAGCATGTCTCTAAACGTATTAACCGCCAGCTGGCTCGCTACATCCCCGGCTTGATGGCCGCCCATCCCATCGGCGACAATCGCCAGCGTAATGCCGTTATCCAGCTGTCCTACCCACGAACGGTCTTCGTTAATGTGACGAATTCGTCCGACATCGCTTCGGTTTGCCGTAATCAACCATGATCACCTCGTCGTGGACTCCATATGTTTCGCCCTCAATTGGCCGCATGCAGCGGCAATATCATGACCTTGCTCCCTGCGGATCGTGCAATTGATTTTGTTCTTCTCCAGAATGCGCTGGAATTCAAAAATGTCATTGCGCGGCGTACGGACGTAATTCCTCTCCGGTACATGGTTGACCGGGATCAGGTTAACGTGGCACAACATGCCCTGCAGCACGTCCGCAAGCTCTTGCGCATGCTCGGCTTGGTCGTTGACGCCGCCGATCAAGGCATACTCGAACGTAATGCGGCGGCCGGTCTTCGCGATATGGTTGCGGCATGCAGCCATTACATCCTCGAACGGGAAGCGGCGGTTAACCGGCATCAGCTTGGATCTGAGCTTATCATTCGGCGCATGGATGGAGATGGCAAGGTTGATTTGCGTATTCTCTTCCGTGAACTTATACATGCTCGGCACGATACCACTCGTTGAGACGGTAATATGGCGCTGGCCGATGTTAAGGCCTTTCTCATGGATCATAATACGCAGGAATGTCATCGTGGCGTCATAATTTTCGAACGGTTCGCCGGATCCCATAATGACGATACTCGATACGCGCTCGCCGGTAGCATCCAGCATTTGCTGGGCTGTTACGACTTGGGCAACAATCTCGCCCGCGGTCAGATTGCGTTTCAGACCGCCAAGCGTTGAAGCGCAGAAGGTACAGCCGATTCGGCAGCCAACCTGCGTTGTTACGCAGATGCTGTTGCCGTATTCATGGCGCATAATAACGGTTTCGATCGCATGGTTGTCATGCAGGCCAAACAGGAATTTGACCGTGCCGTCCTTTGATTCGAATTTTGTAATTTCCGACAGCGTCACGAATTGGAATGATTCTTCCAACTTATCGCGAAGCGACTTCGGCAAGTTCGACATGTCTTCAAAGCTTTTTACCCGCTTCACGTACAGCCAGTCAAACAGCTGGCCTCCGCGGAAAGCAGGTTCCCCGTTTTCTTTCATCCAGTCTTGAAGCTGGTCGAGGTTATAGTCATAAATTATTGGTTTCATCTTCTTATTATCACACCTGACTCTGAACTAGCGCGCCTGTTATGCCTGCGCTGATGATTTATTTTACCACAAACGCCCATGTCGAGCCACAAGCGGCCCTAGGAGCGTTTGCGTAGACGGGCAATGAAGAATCCGTCGCTTCCAAAATGATACGGAAGTATCTGTGCCATGCCCCTAAAAGAAGCCTCGTCAACAACGCCTCTCTCGAGCAGGGGCTGAATTGCTTCCTCCGGCCAAGCGGCATCAAGCTCATATTCCGGATGATCCTGAAGAAAGGCGTTAACCTGAGCTTCGTTCTCCGCCGTTTCAATCGTACATGTACTGTACACAAGCGTGCCGCCCGGTTTCACGAGACCGGCAACCGCCTGAAGCAGGCGGCGCTGAATGGCAGCGATCTCGCCAACGTCGCCCGCTGTCTTCGTCCATTTGATCTCCGGCTTGCGGCGGATGACGCCAAAGCCCGAACAAGGAGCATCCAGCAGCACCGCGTCCATGGATGCCGGCGCAAAGCGGTTGCCAAGCTCACCGGCATCTTCGGTAATAGCTTCAATATTCTGAAGGCCTAAACGAACGGCCTGGTCTACGATAAGCTGACGCTTATGGGGATGAAGATCGTTGGCGTACACCTTGCCTTTGCCGCCCATCTGCTCCGCCATATGGGTTGTTTTGCCGCCTGGCGCCGCACAGCAGTCGAGCACTTGCATGCCGGCTTTCGGCGCAACGACTTCGGCTACCAGCATGGAGCTCTCATCCTGCATCGTCCACAAGCCTTCGCGGAAACCCGCCGTGTCGGCCAAGTTGCCGCCGCGCCGTACGACAATGCCTGCAGGCGCAAGCTTCGACGTCTCCGCCTCGCCGCCTTGTTCGGTCAGCATCGCAAGCGCCTCCGCTTTTGTTGCGCGAAGCGGATTGACGCGAATACTTGCATGAGGCGGTTCATTGCCGGCCGCGCAGATCGCTTCGGCTATATCCGCGCCGTATGTTTGGACCCAGCGCTCTACGAGCCATTCCGGATAAGAATGTCTAACCGCAATTTGCAAGGCCGGATTCTTATCGTGAATAGCGTCAACCGTCAGCTCTGCACGGTTCCGGTCAATGCTGCGAAGAATGCCGTTCACCATGCCTGAAATTCCTTGATGTCCTCTGCGTTTTGCAATGGTTACCGCCTCGTTCACCGCAGCATGGGCCGGAATACGGTCAAGATACAGTAATTGATAGGCGCTCATGCGCAATAGCTGATGCACCCATGGCTCCAGCTTGCGAAGCCCTTTGGAGGCAAATTTGCCAAGCCAATGGTCGAGCGTCAATTGGCGTTGAATGGTGCCGTACACAAGCTCGGTTACAAGAGCTGCGTCTGCGCGCTGAAGCTGCGCGTCTTGCAGGACGCGATTGAGCTGAAGATTGCTGTAAGCGCCAGTCTCCGCAACCTTCACCAGCGTATCAAGCGCAAGCTCTCGAGGCGTGCGGATCCGCGCTGGGCGCTGTTCCTTGCGCCCCTGCTGCTGTCCACGGCTATTGCCTTGGCCTTGTCCGCCAGGCTTCTTTTTTGGCTTCCCAGCGGAAGGGTTCGATTTTACTTGATTACGATCGCTCATGCTTCGCCTCCGTCAAATACCGCGCCGTCAGACAGTCTCGCACCCGGCAGCCAATCGGCAACCGTCATAACGCGTTTGCCCGCAGGCTGAATCTCAAGCAACGTTAATACGCCGTCACCCGTCTGCACTTCAATTCCGGCAGATGTTGCGCCGATTACGGTGCCTGGCGCAGAAGAAGCCGAACCTTTCCGCCCTTCCGGTTTCGCGCAGGACCACACCTTGAATACTTCACCGTTCAGGTATGTAAAAGCGCCTGCCATCGGGGATAAGCCGCGGACTTGGTTATAGATGCCGCGTGCCGTCTTGCTCCAGTCAATCCGCTCATCCTCGCGCGTCAGGTTAGGCGCATACGTAGCCAGTTCGTTATTTTGAGGCTCGGCCTGAAGTTCGCCTGCCAGGAGAGCGGGAAGCGTACGTCCCAGCAGTTCAGCGCCGGCGGCGCTTAGCTTCTCGAACAACGTACCCGACGTATCTTCATCGGCAATCGGCACTTCTACTTTGCTGATCATATCGCCGGTGTCGAGGCCTTCCGCCATGTACATAATCGTTACCCCCGTAACCGCCTCGCCGTTAATGATCGAGCGCTGGATCGGAGCTCCTCCACGGTAGCGCGGAAGCAGCGAACCATGCACGTTAATGCAGCCAAGGCGCGGAATGTCCAGCAGCGCTTTCGGCAGGATTTGCCCGTAAGCGGCTGTAACAATCAGATCCGGCTCGAGTTCGGCAATGGCCGCAACAGCCTCGGGGCTGCGCATACGTTCCGGCTGCAAAACGGGCAGACCAAACGCAAGAGCCGCTTCCTTGAGCGGAGGCGGCGTCAATACGCGTTTGCGGCCTTTCGGGCGGTCCGGCTGCGAGACGGCAGCGACTACATCGTAGCCCTGCTCCATCAAGAGACGAAGGGAAGGAACGGCGAATTCCGGCGTTCCCATAAATACAATACGCATTCCTTTACTCGCCGCCTTTTCTTTGTCTTGCCGTGATGTCATATACGTTTTGCGCGATGTCCGTGAACAAAATGCCGTTCAAATGATCGATCTCATGCTGGAACGCAACCGCAAGAAAACCGCTTGCTTCAACGGTGAACGGATTGCCTTCGCCGTCTTGGCCATTGATTACGATGCGCTCGTAACGTTTGACGTCGCCGTTCAGATTCGGAATGCTGAGGCAGCCTTCCGGACCAACCTGCTCGCCTTCTTTTTCCACAATGACAGGGTTGACCATCGAGACCAGTCCCGTCTCGTCCCCGACATCCACCACAATTACGCGTTTCGAGATGCCGATCTGCGGAGCCGCCAGTCCTACGCCGTCAGCGTCATACATCGTTTCCGCCATGTCTTTCAGAAGTTTTTGCAGATTGGAGTTGAATTTCGTTACTTCCTTAGCCGTCTCGCGGAGCACCGGATCGGGTTCTTTCACAATAATACGAATGGCCATAGCCGTTACCTTCCTTTACAATCGTTATCTATTTTATAAAATGACTTGTGGGTCGACATCGATACTAAACTGCACTAGCTTTGCCTGGGATCCCTCCACAAAAGGCGCCATAGCCTGCCGTAGCAGCAGGGGTACGTCGATGTTTCCACGATATTTTATCACACATTGAAAACGGTAGCGATCTTTCATTCTTGAAATCGGCGAAGCGACCGGTCCAAGAATGTCCATCGCCCTTGGCAGCCCGCCTTCCAGCGGACCCAGAACTCCTTCATCTCCCGCCAGTCCCCGGAGACGTTCCGCGAATTGTTCGCTGACCGAAGCAAGCAGCGGCAGCTGCTCATGCGACATCGTCACCAGCACAAGCCGGCAATAAGGCGGATACCCCATGACGCTCCGGTGCTTCAGCTCTTCCCGTACAAAGGCGGCATAATCATGCTGCTGGGCGGTCGTAATCGCATAATGCTCGGGCGAATACGTCTGGATCACGACTTCACCCGGCAAATGATGACGACCCGCGCGTCCCGCCACCTGCGTAAGCAGCTGGAAAGTCCTCTCCGCCGAACGGAAGTCAGGCAAATTAAGCGAGGTGTCAGCCGCAATAACGCCTACGAGCGTGACAAACGGAAAATCAAGTCCCTTCGCGACCATCTGCGTACCGAGAAGCACATCCGCTTTCCGCTCGCCGAACTGCTTCAGCAGCTTCTCGTGGGAATGCTTCTCGGTGGTGGTATCCACATCCATCCGGATGACCCGGATTCCGGGAAACAGTTTCGCAAGCTCTTCTTCCACCCGCTGCGTACCGGTGCCGAAATAACGGATATGCTCGCTGCTGCAGGAAGGGCATTCCTTCGGAGCTAGCTCCGCATGCCCGCAATAGTGGCAGCGCAGCGCGCGCGATTTCTGGTGGTAGGTCAGCGAAATATCGCAATGCGGACAAGCAGCCGTGTACCCGCACGAGCGGCACATAACAAACGTCGAATACCCGCGCCGGTTCAGCAGCAGCACCGACTGCTCGCCGCGCTCCAGCCGCTCGGCAAGCGCCGCATGCAGCCTCCGGCTGAACATCGAGCGGTTGCCGTCCTGCAACTCGCTGCGCATGTCGATCACTTGAACCGGCGGCAGCGGTCGGCTGCCTACCCGCTCCGGCATCGGCAAGAGCGCCGACGACTTGCCGGGAGCAGGCGGTCGGCTGGCTGCCGCGAACGATTCGAGCGACGGCGTCGCGGAGCCAAGCACCACGGCCGCTCCATGCTGCCTTGCGCGTCTTACGGCCACATCGCGCGCATGGTATTTCGGACTCTCTTCCTGTTTGTACGAGGATTCATGCTCCTCATCAATAATGATGAGCCCGATCCGCTCGAAAGGCGCAAATATAGCCGAACGCGCGCCGATGGCTACCTGCACTCGGCGGCTTCTAATCTTGCGCCATTCGTCGTACCGTTCACCGTTCGACAATCGGCTATGCAACACCGCCACGGCATCGCCGAAGCGCCCCTTGAACCGTTCCACCATTTGCGGAGTAAGCGAGATTTCCGGGACAAGCACGATCGCTTGCTTGCCTAATTCTAAGCAATGCTGAATCGACTGCATATAGACCTCGGTTTTGCCGCTTCCCGTAACACCGTGCAGGAGAAGGGCTTGCGGCTCGCCTCGGCTCACCGTGTCGGCAATTCGCTCGTACACGTCCTGCTGGCCCGGCATGAGCGGCAGCGGCTCCGTCCGCTCGAAATCCCGGCCGGCGTATGGATCACGCTCCTGCTCGACTTCACGAAGCCCAAGCAAGCCTTTGTCTGCCAGCGCCCGGACGCTCGCGGGAGAGCCGCCCGCTTCCGCAAGCAGCGCCTGCAGCGGCATAGCCTCCCCGCGCTCCAGCATGAAGGCGAGCAGCTCCCGCTGCTTCGCCGATCTTGCCGGGAATGACTCCAGTGCCTCACGCGCCGCGGTCTTGTCATCCGGCGGAAAAACCGTCAATACCTTGCGGATCGCCAGCCGGTCGCGAATCGAAGTCTGTTCCTGAAGCAGCCCATCCCGAAGCGCTTCCTTGATTGCCGCGGCATGTTCGGGATAACGCTGCTGCAAAGTATCCAGCTTAAGCTGCTTCTGTCGGCCAATCCACGCAAGCATCTCCTCCGGCAGAAGCGCCGTGAGACCATAATCAGCGGCCTCAAACTCGGGATCGTCATTTAAGCTGATGTACCGCTCGGCTTTGCCTTTCAAAGCTGCCGGAATCATCGCCTGCAGCGCGGTTGTCCACGAGCAGCAATACTTGTCGCTCATCCATTTGGCAAGCCCGATCAAATCGGGCAGCAGCGGCGGAACCGGATCCAGAAGCTCGGCTATCGGCTTCAGCTTCATGGGATCAACATCCGCCGTCTCGGCAAGTTCAATAACAAAGCCCTGCAGCGTCCTAGGACCAAAAGGAACGCCTACCCTGCTGCCGACCTCAATCCAGTTCTCCATGTCGGCAGGCACTTTATAATCAAACGGCCGGTCCGTCTGGCGGCTCGGCACGTCTACGATCACTCTGGCAATCATTCTACGCCCCGACCTCCGCTGCGGACATCTCCCTCCGCGAGGCGCTGCGCGGCAATCGTCATAATGCGCTGCGCCGTCTCCCGCTTGGATAAGAGCGGCATCGCTTCAATCAGACCGCTTGGCCCATACAGCTGTACGATATTCGTATCGCCGTTAAAGCCGGCGCCCTCCTGGCTGACATCGTTGCCCACGATGAGATCCGCGTTTTTGCGCTTCAGCTTATCCATGGCGTATTTCTCTAATTGCTCCGTTTCCGCGGCAAACCCGATCAACAGCTGATGCGTCTTCCGCTCGCCAAGCGTCTGCAAAATATCCGTCGTTTTCTCCAGTTCAAGCGTCAGCGTCTCGCCTGACTTCTTGATCTTCTGGCCATGTCTGGTCACTGGGCGATAATCGGCAACCGCTGCCGACTTGACAACGATATCTGCCTCGTCGAACCGTTCCAGCACCGCCTCAAGCATTTGCTGCGCCGATTCCACCCGTACTACCTTCACGCCGGCAGGAGGAGAAGCCGATGTTCTCCCTGCAACAACCGTTACTTCCGCTCCCATTACTTTGGCCGCCTCGGCAATCGCAAAGCCCATTTTGCCCGAAGAATCATTCGTTAAGTACCGGACGGGATCCAGCCGTTCCACCGTTCCGCCGGCCGTCACCAATACGCGCTTGCCCGCAAGCGTTCCATTCTCCTTCGCCTTCAGCAAGGAATGGACCGCAATGACGATATCCTCCGGTTCCGCTAGACGGCCTTTTGCCACATACCCGCAAGCAAGTTGACCGGTGCCCGGCTCCACGAACATCACGCCGCGGGATGCGAGCAGTTCCAGATTGCGGACAACCGCAGGATGCTCGTACATGTGCACGTTCATCGCCGGAGCAACCAGAATCGGACTTGTCGCGGCAAGCAGGGTTGTGCTTAACATATCGTCCGCAAGGCCATTCGCCGCTTTTCCGATAATATTGGCTGTTGCCGGCGCAACGACAATCAGATCGGCACGATCGGCCAGATCGATATGGGTCACGACGGACGGATCCTTCTCATCAAACGTATCGATATGTACCGGATGGCGGGACAAGGTTTGCAGCGTGAGCGGCGTAATGAATTGAGTCGCCGACTCCGTCATGATCACATGGACCTCAGCCCCTGCTTGCACAAGTTTGCTGCACAGCGCCGCTCCTTTATAAGCTGCAATGCCGCCGGTAATGCCTAGTACAATCGTTTTCCCTCTCAACATGCTTTTTTCCCCCGATACAATGCTGTTAATCTATGTATTGACCGTTTCTGTGAGGCCCATTCGCGCTTTTTCCTATCATACCATAGGTCATCGCAATTTGTAGCCTGCCTCATTACCAGATGGAGGATTGGAAATCTTCTATTCAAATCCGTATACTAGAGAGTAGCTATTATTTTTTCTATTCCTAACAGAGGTGAGAGCAACTCCATGGACGAACTGAAGAGAGCCTACGACAAGATGGGTCTTCCTGAAAACGCTTCTAAAGAAGAGGTCGAGAAGCGTTACACCACCCTGATGCGTCAATCTCGGGCAAGACAAAGAGAAAACCCGAACGGAACCGATCAAGCAGATTTCGAAGAAGTAAACCGTGCTTACCGCTATATCCTGGACGAGGATAACCGGAAAGCGAATGAAGCATTCAACCAGCAGGAATACGGCAAGTATAAAAAAATGGCCGGCTCCGCGGAGAAAGTGGACCATTTCTGGCGCTACTACAAGTTCCACGTGCTAGGCGGCATTATTGCTATCATTCTTGTTATTGTAGGCATTAACAGTTATTTGGATCACCGCGCTGAGCAGGAACGTCTTGCCAAGCTTCCTCCGGTTGATCTGTCCATCATGTATTTGGGCGAGTACTACATGAGCGACAGCACGGGCAAGGAATCTACGGAGGCTGATATTGAAGAAGCTTTACTGAAGCAATTCCCTGAGTTTAAGCGCTTCAAAGTCAACTTCACGTACGTTCCGCTTGATGCGAAAGATCAAATGGACATTGCCTCGCAGCAAAAAGCGATGGTCGTGCTCGCAACCGAACGTCCGGATATTTACATTACCGACACCGCGGCCTTCAACTGGGTTGGCCCGCAAGGCGCGTTTATGAATCTGGATTCGCAAACGGATCTCACCAAGCTTCTTAAGCAAGGCGACGCCTACAAACAGAAGACGGAAGATGTTCCGGATGAGCACACGTACGGCGTCAAAATATCGGGCAGCTCCATCATTGGAAACGTTCCAATCCAAGCGAAGGACAATTATATCGCCAGCGTCCGCGAAGGCTCGAAGAACACCGACAAAGCCATTCAGTTTATCGAGAAATTCCTAACGACAAAGGAACAGTAGGGATAATAAAAGCAGCAGGCTCAAGTTCAAATGAGTCTGCTGCTTCTTTTTTACGCGTTTTCGTTATTATCGGATAGCATATGATTCACTTGTTTGATCCATTCCCCTTGCTCATCCGCCAGCAGGGTGGTCCAGCCGCGCAATGCGGGTTCCTTGAAGTTTTTCGCTTGATCATCAACAAACAGTACCGGAGCTTCACTATTGAAATGCCGCTCAACAACTCCGTATATTGGAGCATCCGGTTTGCGGCACCGAGCGGCACTCGAGATGGTCAGGCTGCTTAGATAGGGTCGAAGCGGAGCAATTACCGATTCCAGCCACTCCTCCCGATGATTGCTTAGCAGATGGATATTTGCATGCCGGCTCCAGGCTGGGATCCGTTGCATGCCTGGCAATGGAGTAATCTGGGAAAGCAGCGCCGTCCTGGCCTCATTCTTATTGATCGCCGGAAATAGCGCACAAAAGTCATCCCAAAATTCCTCCTCTGTTATTTCCCCAGTCCACAATCTTGCCCGGACTTCATGTTTGAACGTAGTAAGCTTGTCATAAGGAAGCCCATATCTCGTTACAAGACCCTGCCAAAACAGCGGAGAAAAATTCGAGACGATAACACCGGCTGCGTCAAGAACCAGTTCCAGTTTTACTTTCACGAGAAAACACTCCTTGTCTAAATCAAAAACCCGCAGCTCTTCGCGGCGCAATAATCGCCAAGCCAAGTTTGCGGGCTTTAACTGCCATTATCCAATCATCAGCGCGTAAACGACACCCGGTCCATGAACGCCGATGGTGAGATCATTCTCGATATCGGCGGAACGGCTTGGGCCGGATATAAAATGAATCCCTGCGGGCAACGCTTCGCGCCCTGCGGCGTCAAAGTCCGGCAATATCTCGCCAAGGCGCGTCTTCAGACGCTCCAGCGGAATAAGCACAAACAACACTGTCGGCAACAGGCTTACCGAGCGCCCCTTGTCTTTGGAAGACAATACGGTTACGGAGCCGGTATAAGCGGCCGCGTAATCGGCGATGACAACGCCGAAATCCGATTCCGCTGCGCGCGCCCTCCAATTCTCCTCCGGATCGTTGTTCCAGACGCGAACGGCTGCTCCTAATGGCTCAAGCGCTCCCTCTAGGCCAAGTTCGTTTAGCTCCGGCTGATTTTGCCGGATGACGTATTTCGCGCTTAGCGCTTCCGCTTTGTCCGCGATAAACCGCTTCGCCGCCTCCATGTCGGCAAGCCGCTCCACATGACCGCCAGCGGCCTTGAAGTTCGCCTCGAACCGGTCAATCCGCTCTTCAAGCGGCCACTCGAACGCCTTCCAGAAATCCGGAGCGCCGCGAAACGGATGTTCCGGCGCCGATGTGATCCTAGGACGTCTCAGCTTCTCTGCAATCCCGTTCATAAACGTCTCCTGCTTGCGCCTCGACTCCTCCGCAAGCTGCTTCAACCATTCCTCATGGGAATCAACCTGCTTAGCCATGACCGTTGCCTCCCTTGTTGTCTCGCTCCCGCATGATGGACTCCATCCGGCTGCGCACGTTTGGATCCAGCTCCTGCAGCCCGTGCCGCAACTCCTGCTCAAGCGTCCCCCATTGATCGCGGAACGACTTCTTCGGCAAACTTGGCGTTACCCGGTACGTGTTCCAGCCTTTCAGCGGACCTAACTTCAGGCGGATTCCGCCATCCCGCACAACCAGCTTTTGCCCAAGCTTGCCCAGCTTTACAATGCCGGCATAACGCTTCGCATTGCCCATCACGGCGGCAAACCCCTTCATGCCAATCGATTCCGCCGCGTTGCCATGGCCTTGCTCCAGCTTCCGGCGGCGCAAATAAATAAGCATCTCGTGCAGCGGAATTTTGACCGGACAAGCCTCGTAACAGGCACCGCACAAGCTCGAAGCATTCGCGATATCATCCCACTCCGCTACGTTTTTCTGCAGAGCAGGCGTCAGTACGGCTCCGATGGGACCGCTATAAGTGCCGCCGTACGCATGTCCGCCGATGTGACGGTATACCGGACAAGCGTTCAGACAAGCTCCGCAGCGAATACAGTTCAACAGCTCCTGGAACTCCGGATCGCCAAGCTGCAACGAACGGCCGTTGTCCACGATGATAATATGCATCTCATCCGGACCGTCGGCATCCGCTTGGCGTCTAGGACCGGTAATACCGGACATATAGACGGTAAGCTTCTGCCCGGTCGCCGAACGCGGCAGCAAGGTAGCCATAACCTCCAAGTCCGCCCAGGACGGAATAATCCTCTCCATCCCCATCAGCGTAATCTGCGTCTTGGGAACGGTCGTAACCATCCGCGCATTTCCTTCGTTCTCGAAGAGCACCATCGAGCCAGTCTCGGCAATCGCGAAGTTGCAACCCGTCATTCCGATATCCGCTTCTAGAAACTTCTCGCGAAGCTTCTTCCGCACGAAACCCGCCAGAATCGAAGTATCCGGCGCCAATGTCTCCCCGGCCTCTTTCGACAGCAGATCCGCAACCTGATAACGGTTCTTATGAATCGCCGGGATAATAATATGGGACGGGGTCTCGCCGGCAAGCTGAATAATGTACTCGCCAAGATCCGTCTCGATCGCCTCTACCCCGATGGATTCGAGCTCATGGTTTAAATGAAGCTCTTCCGTAACCATCGACTTGGACTTCACAACCGACTTTGCCTGCTTCCGCTGCGCAATTTCCAATGACAGCTTAACCGCTTCGGCGGACGTCTCGGCAAAATGGACATGAACGCCGTTTGCCCGCGCATTATTTGCGAATAAATTTAAATAATAATCCAGATGGGCAATCGTATGCAGCCGAATTTGCCTGCCTCTCTCCCGCCAGTCATCCCAGTTGCCATGCTCTTCAGAAGCTTGCTTTTTACCATTTCGAAGCCGTTCGGTCGTAAACTTTACCGCTTTGCGCAGAAACTCGTCGTTCAGCGCCAAATCGGCGCGTTCCTTCACCGTTGATGCCGTATGAGCCGTACTCATGCCTGCTTCACTCCTTCATACAAGAGTTCTGCCAAATGCATCACCTTAACAGGTTGATTGCGGTAATGCAAATTACCTGCAATATTCATCAGGCAAGCCAAATCCAGCCCAACCAGCACTTCGGCTTCCGTCTCCAGCACATGATCGACCTTCTCGGTGACCATCGCCCCGGAAATATCGGCCATCTTCACCGCAAACGTACCGCCAAAGCCGCAACAGTCCTCCGCGAACGGAAGCGGTACCAATTCAAGGCCCTTCACATGGCGCATAAGCTCCATAGGCTCCTCCTTGATGCCAAGCAGCCTACTCCCGTGACAGGAAGGATGGTAAGTTACTTTATGCGGGAATACGGCGCCTATATCTTTCACGCCAAGCACTTGAACCAGGAATTGGGTGAATTCGTAAGATTTGCGCTGGAGCTTAATCGCCCGCTCGCGCATCACGGAATCCGTCTCGTACAATTTAGGGTAATGATGAATCATGCCCGTACAGGATCCGGAAGGCGAAATGACAAAGTCGCTGTCCTCGAACGCGTCCAGAATCGTCTTGGCGCTCTCCCGCGCTTCCTTCCAATACCCGCTATTGAATGCGGGCTGGCCGCAGCAGGTTTGAACGCTTGGAAAATGAAGTTGAATCCCGTATTTGGCCAATAATCTAACCATTGCCTCTCCCACGCGGGGATATATCGTGTCGCTAAGACAGGTGATAAATAAAGATACCTTCACCTCGTCACCTCACAAACGTATCTATTCTTTATACCATCGTTACACTTATGGAACGCTCAGCTAATAGAGCTGCTGCTTCCTGGGAAAGCCTGCGGTCCGTAATAATGGCGTCCACCTCAGATAGATCGCCTACATGGGTAAACGCCTGAACGCCAAACTTGCTGGAATCCGCAAGCAGGATCACCTGCTCCGCAATACCTAGCATCTTATGTTTAATGCGCGCCTGAAGCTCATTGGATTCACTGACTCCGCGCTCCAGATGTACGCCTTTGCAAGATAGAAACAGCTTGTTTACATGATAGGTTTCGAGCGACCGTTCCGCGAGCGGCCCTACATAAGATAAAGAACGCGAAGCCAATATGCCGCCGGTCGAGATCACTTCGATTTTCTCCTTGTTACTCAGCGCAATGGCAACTTTAATCGAATTGGTCAAGACAGTAAGCGGAATGTCCGGCAGAATCGATGCCATATACCAAGCAGTAGAACTAGCGTCCAGCAAAATCCGGTCATTTGGCTTAATCAACTTGACCGCTTCTTCCGCAATGCGCCGCTTCTCGTCCGCGTGCATAATTTCGCGCTCCGCTACCGGCGTTTCCGGCTGCGTATCCTTGACGCTTACCGCACCGCCATGAGAGCGGCGAAGCCGTCCCGCTTGCTCCAGACGATCCAGATCGCGGCGGATCGTTTCCTCCGTTACCTGACAAAGCTCACTCAATTCCGATACCCGGATGCTGCCCCGCTCATTCACCAATCGAACTATCGTTTCATACCGTTCCGCAACCAGCATAGCCTACCTCTTTCTCTAACTTCTTATATTTTCCACACCTATCGATATTTTAAGGCCAAGCTGCCCAATATACAACGAAATCAAAAGGAAATGGTGCCGGATTAACAGGAATCCCATAACTTGCGAGTCATTTTGTTTTCCCTCCGATTTAGATTTGTTTATGTTTGTTTATATGTTAACATGTTTGTTTATTTTTGAAAACATCTATTTCAAACAAAAACGGACATGTCTTAGGCGATTAAAATGAGAAAACCTCTACCGAGGCCATTCGAAGATAAGCGACCGCGTTTAGAAGTTGAAATTCTATAATGGTAAAAAAAATAGGACGGAGCTCGTCGCTCCATCCTATTTCTCATTTGGTCTTATTAGTCTTGATTGCCCTCTGTTTGTTCAACAATCACGATATCGTGGAAAATCTCTTCCAGAGCAACACCGACAAATTTGCGGGATCTTGGATTGCGAAGCTCGGATTTCTCGCCGTTGCGCAACATGCGCGCACGTCTCGAAGCAGCAACGACTAGCGTATATTTGCTGTCGACTTTTTTCACCATTTCATCAATCGATGGATATAACATTATTCTTCACCTCTCGCTCAGACTTTCTCGGTAGCAGCCGGCAAATCCGCCAAGTGCGAATAATACCGGTCTCTGCGGCAATGCTCAGCTACAATAATACTTTGAATACGATGGCAGGCTGCATCGATCTCATCGTTGACAACCGCATAATCATAATGACGGATCAAGCTCATCTCTTCAACGGCTACCGTCATCCGATTATTGATCGTATCCTGCGTTTCCGTTCCTCTACCCGTAATACGCGACTTGAGCTCGTCAAGTGAAGGCGGAAGCAGGAATACAAACACGCCTTCCGGGAACTTCTCTTTCACCTTCAGAGCGCCCTGCACTTCGATTTCTAGAATAACGTCTTTGCCGCTTGCAAGCGTGCTCTCCACGAAATCGCGCGGAGTGCCGTAGCAGTTGCCGACGTATTCGGCATGCTCCAGGAGGGCATCATTAGCGATCATTTCCTGGAACTGCTCTTTTGACTTGAAGAAATAATTAATGCCATCGATTTCGCCTTGTCTTGGCTTCCGCGTCGTTGCCGATACGGAATAGACAAGCTCAGACACCTTCTGGCGAAGAACGGAACATACCGTTCCTTTGCCCACACCGGAAGGCCCGGACAATACAATCAACAATCCCTTATCCATATTACTCCCCGTACTATTCGTCGTTATCGTCATCCTTGGTCGACAAACGATGTGCAACCGTCTCTGGCTGCACGGCCGATAGAATGACATGGTCGCTGTCCGTAATAATAACAGCACGCGTGCGTCTTCCGTAAGTCGCGTCAATCAGCATATGTCTGTCACGTGCTTCTTGAATAATCCTTTTAATTGGTGCCGACTCCGGACTTACAATTGAAATAATGCGATTGGCCGAAACAATATTGCCGAAGCCGATATTAATAAGTTTAATAGCCAAGTCAGGTTCCCCCTCCGGTCTTCCTCGTGCAACTCCCGAATGAATTAGATCTATTTATAAATGTATTGGACCCTGATGAATTGCTGCATCCTGCCAAATAACGACAGAACCATTGCACTATTGTTGACGAAAAAAGTCCGGAGCATACGTTTCGCGCCGCGCCTTCACGCCTGCTCCCCCGCTGCTCTGTTCACTGCCTGTCCCGCAAACAAAGAAGTGGGCCAAACAGGCAGCCCGATCCATTGTTATATATTTTAATGGATTTTGAAGAAACGAACAAGAGAAAATGCGAAAACGGACGATTTAATGTCTTTGTACCCCTGTTTTTGCCCAAACATAATCCGTTAATTGAACGGCCATATCGTAGAACATAAACGGCGTCATGAAATAAATTCCCTTGAAATGCCGGACGGCCGCATCGAGCAGCTCCTGCGAGATCCGTATCCCTTCCGCCCTGCCCGCGGCGCCTTCCAAGCCCGCCATCCGCTTCCGGACTTCATCGGATAATTGAATGCCGGGAACTTCGTTGTGCAGGTATTCCGCATTGCGGCCGCTAGCCAGCGGCATAATGCCGATAAACAAGGGAATGGGCAGATGCTTTGTCGCTTCGCCGATTTTCTGGATCAGTACCGGATCGTAGACAGGCTGTGTCATTATGTAGTCCGCACCGGCAGCCACTTTCTTCTCGAGCCGCTGCACAGCCTTGTCCAGATGCTTGACATTAGGATTAAAAGCGGCGCCAACGACGAAATTCGCCTTCTGCTTAAGCGGCTTGCCCGAGAAGGCAATCCCGTCGTTCAGTTGCTTGATCATCCGGATCATCTCAAATGAAGTAAGATCATAGACCGAGCTCGAGTCCGGCAAATCTCCGAACCGGGCAGGGTCACCCGTTACGGCCAGCACATGATCGATGCCCAGCGCGTCCAGCCCCATCATGTGGGATTGCGTGCCGATCAGATTCCGATCGCGGCAGGCGATATGAA
Organism: Paenibacillus glycanilyticus; assembly: GCF_030161375.1. GTDB lineage: Bacteria > Bacillota > Bacilli > Paenibacillales > Paenibacillaceae > Pristimantibacillus > Pristimantibacillus glycanilyticus_B. The sequence goes on along the minus strand of NZ_BSSQ01000011.1, from coordinate 240,816 downwards.
CAAGCGGGCGAAGCCCGACTTTTTCCTTCACAAGCGCGGCCAATGCCATATTGCTCATGCGCGTAACCGCAAGCGAATTATCCGCCATCGTGATGGCGTCGACACCACAAGCTTTGATAGCAGCGGCTCCGTCCATAAACTTCGAGATATCCAGATCGCGCGGAGGATCCAGCTCAACGATGACCGTATGCCTTACTTGTACGAGCTCTATAAGAGATGGTTCCGGAAAATTCGCCTCGCCCGTGCGGTCTCCTGTCGCATTCATCACCACTTCAGACGGTTCGTCAATTACAATGACTTCTGCCAAAGGTGCATCCGCGACAACTACGGCGGTTGCGTCATGCTGCGGCTTGTAGTTCTCCAGCGCTTTTGCCATCGCCGCTATATGCTCGGGTGTCGTTCCGCAGCAGCCGCCGATAATCCGAGCTCCGCGGTCCGCAAACCGCAATGCGGTCTCGGCAAAATATTCCGGTCCTGCCGTATACGCGTATTTGCCGTCTACGTAATCCGGAATGCCGGCATTCGGAAAAACGGACAACGGCAGCTCTATAGAACCGCCAATTGCGTCTACCGCGCGCATGATCCCGTTTGGACCGCTGCGGCAATTGAAACCAATGACGTCAGCCCCTTCATCCTTGAGCATGGCGAAAGCGTCAATCAAACCGGTACCGTCCAGGGTACGACCGGCATCTTCGACCGCAAACTGGCAGATTACCGGCATCTGGGTTGTCATTTTTCTTGCGATTCCTAATGCAAGGCGCATCTCGTCAACCTCATAAAACGTTTCAAACAGAATTCCGTCTACCCCTTCGGCAAGCAAAGCATCAAGTTGACGCTCAAAGGCTTCCGCAACTTCTACGCCCTTGACATCCTTCAGCTTGCCTGCCCGAATCGAACCAACAGCCCCCACAACGTAAGCGTCTGCGCCTGCAGCCGCTTTCGCAATCCGGACTCCGGCGCGGTTAATCGCCTCCATCGCAGGCTCGAGGCCGTATTTGGCAAGCTTAACGAGATTAGCCGAGAACGTGTTGGTCTCCAGCACCCGGGCGCCTGCTTCATAATACCGGCTATGCACAGCCTCAATGACTTCGGGACGGGTCATATTTAATTCTTCGTAAGAAACGCCGACAGGGAACCCCATCTGATACAGATAGGTTCCCATTGCGCCGTCCCCGGTTAAGATACGCTGCTTAAGCATTGCACTTAGATCCGGTTTCATATTTATTCATCTCACCTTTTTACCACTCGCCGCGGAACACTTCAGCCGCGGGTCCGGTCATGTATACATGATTATCCGCTTCGTTCCATTCAATCGTCAGGTCCCCGCCTTTAAGCGTCACAACGGCGGTACGGTCTGTCAATCCGCTCAACACGGTGGATACAACCGTTGCGCATGCGCCGGTACCGCACGCGAGCGTAGGTCCTGCACCGCGCTCCCAGACACGCATCTCCGCATGCTGCCGGGATGTTACGGTTGCAAACTCGACATTGATTTTGCGCGGAAACATCGGATGCGTCTCCAGCTTTGGCCCCCATGTCGCAAGATCGAAGTTTGCCGCATCGTCAACGTAAATGACGCAATGGGGGTTGCCCATCGATACCGCCGTGAAGCGGAATTCCCGGCCGTCCACTTCAATCGGGTGCTCGACGACACGCTCTGCGTCAACCGTCGTGGGTACCTGCAAACCATTCAGTATCGGCTCTCCCATGTCCACCCGCACCTGCCGCACTTTGCCGTCCGACACCTGCAGCTGAACCGCTTGCGCGCCAGCGCCAATCGTTTCGATCGTCAGCTCATCCTTATCCGTCAGCCCGTTGTCATAGATGTATTTCGCCGCGCAGCGAATCGCATTGCCGCATTGCTCGGCTTCCGAGCCGTCGGAATTAATAATCCGCATGCGGAAATCCGCGACGTCCGAAGGCAGAATGAAGACCAGCCCATCTGCTCCAATCCCGAAATACCGGTTGCATTTGTTAACGGCGAGCTCTGCAACATTGACAGGCAGCTCCCGTTCGCCTGCAATGACGATAAAATCGTTTCCCAAACCATGCATTTTTGTAAAGTTCATCATGGTGTTCCCCCTTTGCTGCAGCCAATGGATAAATAAGCTATCATTTTTCCCTTAGCATACCGCAAAGCAATGGGAAACGCTATTCATAATTCCGATCATGATTTGTACTATTTGCGCAATTGCAGCCCCGTTAAACTATACGTTTCTAAACGCCATTTTAGCCGGTTTTTTCTTCGGTTTCGTTGTGCCCAGCACGCTGCCGATACCCATCAGGAAGGTCGGGATTCCCGCGGCTACAAAGACAAGGCACCATTCGCGGAAGTTAAGCGGAACCGTCTTGAAGATTGGCTGCAGCATCGGAATATACAACACGCCGATCATCAGAATCAGCGACGACAATACGGCTAGCACGAGATAACGGTTCTGCAACAGGTTACGATGGAAAATCGAACGCGAGCTGCGGCAGTCGAAGACGTGTATTAATTGAGCGAGAACGAGAGTCGCAAAAGCAACCGTCTGCGCCTTCGTAAGCTGTTCCGCGGCGGTGCCCGGAGCCATCTTCAGCGTAATCCAGAAAGCGCCTAGCGTACAAACGCCGATTAAGACGCCGCGGCTGATGATCTTCCAACCGAGTCTTCGCGCAAACACGCTTTCCTTTGCCGAACGCGGCTTCTGCTGCATCAGATCCTTCTCGGCCTGGTCAACGCCAAGCGCCATGGCCGGCAATCCATCCGTAACCAGGTTAACCCACAAAATCTGAATCGGCACAAGCGGCAGCGGAAGTCCCGCCATCATCGCCAGGAACATCGTCAGAATCTCGCCTACATTGGAGGCAAGGAGATAACGGATAAACTTGCGGATATTCTCGTAGATGCTCCGGCCTTCCTCGATGGCCGATACGATTGTTGCAAAGTTATCATCGCTTAACACGAGCGCAGAAGCTTCCTTCGAGACGTCCGTGCCGGTAATGCCCATCGCGATGCCGATGTCCGCCGCTTTGATCGCGGGAGCATCGTTCACGCCGTCGCCGGTCATCGCAACGACATGACCTTGCCGTTGCAGCGATTTGACGATCCGGAGCTTATGTTCCGGCGATACCCTCGCATACACGTATACGTTATCGACATGGCGGTCCAGCTGTTCGTCCGTCATATTCTCAATCTGGCGGCCGCTCATCGCAACGCCGCCGCGAGGCATAATGCCCAGCTGGTTTGCAATGGCTTCGGCCGTCAATTGATGGTCCCCCGTAATCATGACCGTCTTGATTCCCGCGCGGCGGCAGGTCGCAATCGCATCGCGCACCTCGCGGCGCGGCGGGTCGATCATGCCGGTCAAGCCAACGAATATAAGCTGGCATTCCACGTCGGCTTCCGTCTCCGTTGCATCGCCGCTGCGGATATCGCGGTAAGCAAGGCCAAGCACGCGCAAAGCGTTTTGAGCCATGCCTTCGGCGGCTTCGGCGCATTTTTTCTTCAGGGTAGCCGTGAATGGAACCACTTTCCCGTCCCATAACACATAGCTGCACAAATCCATCAGCACATCGGAAGCGCCCTTTGTATAGACAGCCCGCCCGCCTTGATGCGAGACAAGAACGCTCATCCGCTTCCGTTCGGAATCAAACGGATATTCCTTCTCCCTCTTATACAAACCTTCCAGCGATTTGGCGGACATCCCCAGCTTGGCCGACAGGACGGTTAAAGCCCCTTCCGTAGGATCGCCTTTCATCACCCATTCTTCCTGAACTTCCTTGCTCTTCCGTTTCTTCTGGTCCTGTTGATCGGTTTGCGTGACAATTGCGTTATTGCAAAGCGCCGAAACTTGCAGAAGGCGTTTCAAGGATATATCGTGCTTGACGTCAACCAATGCGCCGTCTTCGTAGGCAGCGCCGCTTGGCTCATATCCTTCGCCTGTTATCTGTAGATGGCGGCCGCCCAGCCATAGATTGGTAACCGTCATTTTATTTTGCGTCAGCGTACCCGTTTTATCGGAACAAATTACCGAAGCACATCCCAGCGTTTCTACGGACGGCAGCTTACGGACAATTGCTTTTCGTTTAATCATCCGCTGAACGCCAAGGGCAAGCGCAATGGTCACGATAGCAGGAAGCCCTTCCGGAATGGCGGCAACCGCAAGACTAACTCCGGCAAGGAACATGCCATAAGCAGGCTGTCCATGCAATATGCCGGCAACAACGACCATAATCGTTAGACCAATCGCAACCGCGATCAGAATTTTGCCAAGCTGCTCCAGTCTGTGCTGCAGCGGCGTTTCCATCGACTCGGTCTGCTGGATGAGTCCGGCGATTTTGCCCATTTCCGTCTCCATGCCTGTCCGGACAACGACGCCTTTTGCCGTTCCGCGGGTCAGCATCGTGCCCATAAAGCCAAGATTGCGCTGGTCGCCAAGCGGCAGCTCGTCTTCCCTAATGGCAGCAGCATGTTTGCCAACGGGCACGGACTCCCCGGTAAGCGCGGATTCCTCCGCGTAACAGCTGTTCGCCTCGATCAGACGGATATCTGCCGGAATCCGGTCGCCGCTCTCGAGGAGAATAATATCCCCTTGGACCAATTCTTTTGCCGCGATCATGAGCTGCTCCCCGTTTCGGATCACCTTAGCCGTAGGAGCTGATAATTCTTTAAGGGCACTCAGCGATTTCTCTGCCCGGAATTCCTGAATGAATCCAAGAACCGCATTAATGACAATAATCGCTACAATCGTAACGGCGTCCAAATATTCGCCAAGAAGGCCAGATATAAGAGTTGCGCCCATAAGCACAAGAACCATGAAATCCTTGAATTGATTTAGAAAAAGTACAACCGGTGAAACCCGTACGCCCTCTGCCAGCTCATTTCGCCCATTCTTCGACAGTCTTTCATCTGCTTCCGATGCAGACAGCCCTTGCCCAAGTGAGCTGCTCAGCTTATTCGCCAGATCGCCCGCTTCCATTTGGTGCCATTTCATTTGTTCCATTGTACGACTCCCTCCCGTATATGCCGAGCGCTCTCGGACAGCCTCTCAAGCCTAAATGTATTCGGACAAACCGCAAAATATCCCACCTAAAGACTTAAGTTTTTGCTTTAACTATGGCATGATAGTAAGTGACATTATCAAAAGGAGATACATACCCCATGGCCTTAGACGGCATTGTTATTCACTCTATTGTTGACGAGCTTCAGCGCTGCACGGGAGCACGCATTCATAAAATTCATCAGCCGACGGACAATGAACTGGTATTCAGCATCCGCGGCAACGGAGTGCAGGGCAAGCTGCTCCTGTCCGCTAACCCGACCTATCCGCGCGTTCATTGGACAAATGCGACCTATGTGAACCCTCTTGAGGCGCCGATGTTCTGCATGCTTATGCGCAAATATTGCGAAGGAGGAACCATCGAGGCCGTGCGCCAGATTGGACGCGAACGGATCATTCATATCGATGTCCGCCACCGCGACGAGCTTGGCGATCTTTCCCTTAAGACCATCGTCATTGAGATTATGGGACGGCACAGCAACATTATATTGATGGACCCTGTGGCGGGAACGATTCATGACGGGATCCATCATGTTACGCCGGCGATCAGCACCTTCCGGATTGTCATGCCCGGCAGCCAATACACGGCACCTCCCGACCAAGGAAAAACGGATCCGCTTGGTCTCGCCAGCGAAGCGGCGTTTAACGCGGCGCTCGAGCATTCTGCTGCAACTGAAGGCGCAGAGGCTCTTGCTCCGCAAAAGCAGCTCGTAAACGCGCTCAGCGGTCTAAGCCCCCTGCTAGCCAGGGAGATCGCGTACCGCGCGGATCATGGCAGCGGCAGCCTCTGGGACAGCTTCCAGGCGCTAATGAACGATGTGCGGGCTAATTCTTATACCCCGACGATCGCAACGGACGCAAACGGCAAAGCTTATTTTTCTATCACGCCGCTTACCCACGTTCAAGGTTCTTCCGAGACTTACGGCACGATAAGCGAATGTCTGGAAGCCTATTACGGCGATAAAGCAGAGCGCGATACCGTCAAACAACGCGCGTTAGATTTGATCCGGTTTGTTCAGAACGAAAAAGCCAAAAACGAAAAGAAAATGGAAAAGCATAAAGAAACGATCGAGGAAGCACAAGACTCCGATAAATACCGGGTGCTTGGCGAGCTGCTGACCGCCTACATGCATCAGATCAACAGAGGGGACAAGTCGGTGGAGTTAATCAATTTCTATGATGAAGAACAAGCAACGGTCACGATCGAACTGGATCCGCAGCTTACTCCATCCGATAACGCCCAGCGTTATTTCCGCAAATATACGAAGCAGAAGAACAGCATTGCCGTTGTCGAGGAGCAAATGACCATTGCCCGGAACGAGATCGCCTACATGGAGACTCTTCTGCAGCAGTTGGACAATGCTTCTCTTGCGGACATCGAGGAGATTCGGGACGAGCTTGTCGAGCAAGGTTATCTTCGCAGCAGGGTTAAACGGGGACCGAAACGGAAAAAACCCGCAAAGCCAACTTTAATGTGTTATACCTCATCCGAAGGCGCAAGTATTTATGTAGGCAAAAACAATACGCAAAACGAATACCTGACGAACCGCCTGGCTTCTCCTTCGGACGTCTGGCTGCATACAAAAGATATTCCGGGATCGCATGTCGTGATCCGCGGCGGCGATTTTGGCGATTCCACCCTTGAGGAAGCTTCGATGCTAGCCGGCTATTACAGCCAGGCCAGAGAGTCGAGCCTGATTCCCGTGGATTACACGTTCATCCGCCATGTCCGCAAGCCAAGCGGAGCCAAACCCGGATTCGTCATTTATGACCACCAGAAAACGCTATTCATCACGCCGGACGAACAACGGATCAAAGCCTTGCCATCCCGCAGCGTGAACTAAAACAAATGGGGCAGCCCCAAGCCAATGGCTTAGGGCTGCCCCTATTTCGTTATCTTTTATTGCTGAGCTGGTCTAGCACGGCAAGATCTACCGTTCTGCTGCCAATCTCGCCGTGGAACACTTTTCCTTGGCGCTCCCCATGGAAGTCCGATCCGCCAGTCATTATGAGCCCATGGCGCCTTGCAAGCTCCGCATTGCGATGTTCTTCCTCGGGTCCGTGATCGGAGTGATAGACTTCGATTCCTTGAACGCCCTTCTGGATAAGCTGCTCCACAAGGTCGTCACGGCCGTATAAGCCCGGATGGGCGACCACGCTTGTTCCTCCCGCTTCACGGATCCATTCCAGCGCTTCAAACGGATGGAGGCGAGGAGGATTTACGTATGCCGCACCGCCTTCCGCCAAATAGCGGTCGAAAGCTTCTGCCATTGTGGCAACAACGCCTTTACGGATCAACAGCTCTGCAATATGCGGCCGTCCGATCGTTTTCCCTTTGCTTGTGCCGCCTCCGGCGCGCATTTGCTCAGCGGCAATCTGCTCTACTTCCTCCATCGTGGCAGCTATGCCCAACTGGACCAAACGCTCAACAATCATTTCATTGCGTTTGCCGCGTGTCGCGCGCAGGCCGGCTAATCGCTCCTGCCACTTGTTATCCTGACAATCCGGATAATAGGCTAATATATGAATATCCCGTCCGTCCGCCACGGTGCTTAACTCGACCCCGGGCACAACGATTAGGCCAAGCTTCGAGCCTTCAGCCATCGCTTCCTCTACTCCAGCCATCGTATCATGGTCCGTAATCGCGATGGCGGCAAGGCCGGCGGCCTTTGCGCGAGCAACTACGGTAGCCGGAGACATCGTTCCGTCCGATGCGGTCGTGTGATTGTGCAAATCCGCTTTTCCTACAACCATTGCTGCAAATCCTTCTCTCTTAAGAAAGTGAGGAACGTTACGGCCGAAATCGGCAAAAGCGTTGATTTCAAGTAGATCGAATAAAATTGCCGTTTGAACCGGGTGTCCTCAATCGGCACGACATGCAGTAAACCTAACGCGACTTCATGTTTTACGGAAGATTCCGACAGGAAGGAAACGCCAAGCCCTGCCTCTACCGCCGATTTGACCGCGCCTGTACTGCCCAGCTCCATCACGATCTTCAGGTCTGCGGGGTCGATATCTTTCCGCTTCAGCTGTTCCTCCATGACTAAGCGCGTGCCAGATCCCTGCTCCCGCAGCACAAATGGATACTCCTTTACTTCGTCCAGCATAACTGCCGGCTGCTTCGACAAGGGATGATCCTTCGGTACGATTAATTTGAGCTCATCGCTCATTACTGCTTCCATCTGCATATCGGGATGGTTCACCGGTGCTTCGATCAACCCGAAGGTAAGCTGATGATTCATAATTTCTTCAATGATTTGCGCAGAGTTCATGACTTTCATGCTAATTGATATATCCGGGTATGTCTGCCCGAAAGGGCCAAGCAGCCGGGGCAGTATGTATTCTCCTATCGTCAGGCTGGCTCCAAGCTGCAGTCTTCCTTTTAGCTGCTTGGTAAATGCCGACATCGCCTGGTCGGTATCGCGGATGAGCTCAATACTTCTGCGCGCATAAGGCATTAACGCCTTGCCCGCTTCGGTTAGGTCAATCCGTTTCGTTGAACGCTGCAGCAGCTTGGTTCCGAAATAGTCTTCAAGCGACTGAACCTGCATCGTAACGGCCGGCTGCGTCATATGAAGCGATTGGGCAGCCGCCGAGAAGCTTCCCCGTTCCGCTACCGTATAAAAGATATGCAATTGATGAAAATTAAGCGCCATCTGACCGACCATCCTCTCTTCTTAGCGGTTATTATACTACAAATAAACGCAAAAAAGCGCAGCCCCTTTTAGTAGGATGCCACGCTTTGTCAATGCTTAGCTTATTTTCTTTTTCTACTGTTTTTTACCAAAGTCATACGTCTGGAATGGCGCAGCCACGAATAATAAGATTTCAAATCCCGCAGCTCGATCGTCTCAGACATACGTCCTAGAAAAGTAACCACAATCATCTTGTGCAACGGATTTCCGAGCAGATCAATATCGGTTTCGGATGCGGCGAACTCAGCTACAAACACCAGATCGTCATCAATTAAATAGACATCTTCTTCATTTCTGTAATAAGGCTCGACCCGCCCTTGTTTCAGGCATTCCCATAAAAACTCCGCGATATCCTCGTAACCGGTCTTCTCGCTTTCAACCCTATCTACCCACCGGCTCCTGGCATGGTTTGTAATCACGATGTCTGCTACTTTCTTATCTCCCAACTCGACATAAAAAGTTTCATAAGTGCTCCATCTTCTAGTCATTTTGTCCTTCATCGCCAACCACACCTCCGTCTTAGGAACCAGGTCTTTTTTACCACAATTATGTATAAGGTTATTTTAACCATGATTGTCCGAGATTTCAACAATAAAATAAACTCAGCCCATAAATGTAATTATATGTAAAATATAATAAAAGAAAGAAGATCGCCGTACAAGGACTAATTTTTGTACTGGCGATCTTCCGCATAATTATTCAATTATATTCCACACTTGATCGATAAAACCTTGTTACATGCTATAGAATCTAGTTTTATCCTCAGTATCTTTACTGTATTCTGTCTTTAGTTCATTGCGGTAAGATCGCTCAACCTTGCGTACAAACGGCAAGCGGCTAATCGTCTTCACCGCTTCTTCGGCACGTTCTGCGTTCATGTACATCGCTACGTAATGCATCTTGCGCGACATATAATGAACGGTGCCGTATTTCTCCAGCGTTCTGGCCGCTTTCAGATCACTGACCCATATGATATAACCTGTCCGTTCCGGTAACAACATCTATTCCCTCCGTCGAGTCGAATCAAGCAAAGGGCTAGCCGCAGCCGCCGCTTCCGCAGCTGCAGGATCCGCCGCCTCCGCAGCCGCCCGTTTTCCCTTCATTACTCGGCACCTTTATCGTATCGGATACCGATTCCGCAATCATGCGCGATACGTCGAAGAGCATCGTATCCACTTGCTGTTCCGCCAGCTTAAACCGTTTCACGGCATCAATCTGGTCTAGTTCACGCTCGATATGCTTCACTTTATCCTTAGCCGCATGATAATCCGGATGGAATCTGCCGAAGCGCTCGCATTCCGAGAACAGCTCCTTCGCTTTCGCGAATTGCTTCGACAGCTGTTTCACTTGCTCGTCTTCGTTTACAGCTTCTTTCCAATATAGATAATCGGCAACTTCCGCCGACTGATTAATAAAGTCACCTAGCTCGTACGCGCACAGCAGCAGCGACGCCATATCCAGCGAAGAAACGCCGTCTGCACCATGGTTAGGCAGTACTGAAGTCATTGGCATTTGTTCACCCTCTTTATTCTTATAAACTTGCTTAAACCTATCATATCATAATCATTCAAGGAATAGATACAATTTTACACAAATCCACTCACTCCCGGCGCAACCAGCTTCATCCCCTGCCACATCTCCGGCGTCAAGCAAACCTCCCGGATGGTCGCCGCTTCCCGCAACAAGCCGGTCACTCTCCAGCCGTTGTCCGATTTGTCTACTCTCGCCGGGACAAACGCAACAACAGCTTCATCCATGCTTAATTGGACCGGTGCCTGCCAGCTTAATGCCTGTTCGAGGATCTCGAGACGAGTTGAATGATGGTAGGACCTTAACTGTTGAAGCCAACTTAAAGGTACCCGGTCCAGCTCGGGAAGGAACCGCTCAACGGTGAAGTCCTCGTGGTTCATCAGCTCGCAAGAAGCAAGCGCGCCTGCCGAGGATCGAAGTAGGAATTGGCAATCGGCAGGAGGATCAAATGGCAACAGGGGATACGGTTCCGCGGCAGCCTTCAAGCCGTCTTCCTGTTTGCCCCAGTCTAAGAGACTGGATTCCAGCAAGGGAGAAATCGGCACGCCGCCGGCAGCCGCATGCAAAAAGGCTAGGATCTGGTCCGTTGTCCGGCCGTGCGCGAGCGCCCTCATGGCCGATTGACGGTTTATTTGCCAAATGGACAACAAATCATCGCTTTTCTTATCCGCAATAAGTTCCAGCTCCCAGCGAATAAGCGGGGAACAACCCGGCGTCACAAACAAATCTCCGTTAGGTTCGATGAATATAGGCTCGTGTACCGCCTTTAAATTTACGAATGGCTCTTGCAATAACAGAGGCATCATCGTAAACCGCATCATTGTCCCCTGTTCCGTTCGCCCCAGCTCCATCCATCCGAATAGGCGGAGAAAATCCAAACAGCTATGCAAATGGCGATCCCAGTCTATTGCATCCAAGCCATGCCGCTTGATCTGCTCCGTTAAATCTCGCTCAGCATACCAGATGCCCGGCTCAAGACGAGCAAGCACAGCCATGGCATGCCACATCCCCGGCTTCCCTTCAAACCGCTCTTTCTGACACCATTGAAGCAACAAAAATTCCTGCCTATAATCCGGCTCTGACAGCCATTTGGTCAAAATTTGTTCGTTCCAGCCCATCCGGTTCTCTTGCGTTGTCACAACGCCAAGATGCATGCTGAGCTTGAGTATAAAAGTTAATACGATATTGTAGGATGCTTCGGGCTCTGTCTTCCAGCCAGCCGACATCATCTCTTCTTCCGTGATCGTAACGGCTTGCATGAGCTTGGTTGCCGTTTTTTTGGGCAACGTTCCTTTAGCCGTAAGACCAAGGCCGCTGCGGGCTAATTCCGCCCATACGCTAAGCAGCTGTCTGCCAAGGGATTTATGCGGCGTATCTTCCTGCCGCTGCTCCCATTGTCCATATCCGGTGTCAGCCGCCGACAGTTGCGGGATCGGAAACAATGCCGCATGCCAGAGCATATAGCCGTCGCTTGGCAGCGCGTACAGCCTCTCGCCCCAACCTTTGCGCAGCGCAAATACGATTCCTGCGTTCTGCAATTGGATCAGCCCGTAACGGAATTCCGCGCCGGACAGTCCTGCCCGCTGCACGCCTGATGAAAAAAGCCGTTCCTCCGAAACAGGACCGGCTCCAAAGCAAATATAAAAGGCGCGCAGGACGCCGGCGCTAGCTTCGTCCAATCGGTTAACGGCTTCTTGAATCGATGGCTTGTCCATAACCGCTTCTTCCCAAGTCAGCTTCCGGCTTGCCGCTTCGAGCCAGAAGGGAGACCTCATGTATTGCTGCTTCGCAACGCTTGTCAGTTTCTCTGACCATTCTTTTGCTAACATCATGTATTGCCTCCCCTCAACTATCTTCTCTCAAGCTCATACTGGTAGCCTTGTTCAAGCAGGAACATTTGCCGTTTGGCCGCAAACTCGGTTTCTTTCGTATCGTCTGTCACAATGGTATAAAACCAGGCTTCATTAAGTCCTTCTTTAGGCCGCAGGATCCGGCCGATGCGCTGCGCTTCTTCCTGCCTTGAGCCATAACTTCCCGATATTTGAATGGCAACAGCGGCATCCGGCAAGTCCACGGCGAAATTCGCCACTTTCGATACGGCAAGTACCCGCACGTCGCCTGCTTTAAATTGCTCATATAACGATTGGCGTTCCTTCTGAGGCAACTCTCCCGTAATAACGGGCACCTCCAAACTATCGGCTATCGCATGAAGCTGATCCAGATATTGCCCGATGATCAAGGTAGGCGTACCTTGATGCCGTTCCAGCAGCTGGCGCACGATCGTGACTTTCCCCGGATTTTCCGCAGCGAGCCTAAGTCGCGACCGTTTCTCTGCAGAGTGGTACAACTCTGAAATCCCTTGGTCAAGCGGTACGCGGATCTCCGTGCATTTGACGGAAGCGATATGCCCTTCCGCTTCAACCGTTTTCCATTGCAATTCGAATTGCTTGGGCCCGATTAGACTAAATACATCTTCTTCACAGCCATCTTCCCGGACCAGCGTTGCCGTGAGGCCAAGCCTTCTCGTTGCTTGAATATCGGCTGTCATCCGAAATACGGGTGCTGGAAGCAAATGCACTTCATCATAAATAATGAGTCCCCAATCCCGCTCCGAGAACAGCTTCATGTGGCTGAACGGATCGTTTTTCGACTTGCGGTGGGTCAAAATCTGATACGTGGCGATCGTCACCGGGCGAACTTCCTTCGTAGCTCCGGTATATTCCCCTACTTCGGAAGGTTGGAGCGTGGTTTTGTCGAGAAGTTCTTCCTTCCATTGCTGTACGCTGGTAGCGCTCGAAGTCAAAATTAATGTTGCGTTGTTTAACCGCGCGAGCGCGGCAATCCCGACAATGGTTTTCCCTGCTCCGCATGGTAGAACAACAACGCCGCTGCCTCCTTGAATGCTTCCTTCCTTATAAAAAAGATCAACGGCTTGCCGCTGGTAATCCCTTAGACCAAATGGCTGTCCGCGTCTCGTTACCGGTGCTAGTTCCACCGACAACGCTTCCCCCGTGTGATAGCCGGCCAAGTCAATTACGGGATACCCGAGCCGGATCAACTCCTGCTTCAGCTGTCCGCGGTGAGCGGGACTTACTTCCCAAGCCGTGCCGTCTCTTCGCTCCGCAAGGCATTCCGCGATCGCGACATGACCCGCAAGTTCATTCAGAAGACTCTCTTCTCCGTATAACAGAAGGACCTCTTCATGAATTTCGAGCCGCAGTTTGCCGTAACGGTTCATCAGAACACGAATATTCGTCTCCAGCACACCAGGCATGCCGTATCTTGCGTAAGCTCTAAGCGATTCAATAACGGAAGACGGGTCCATGCCCGTTGAAGCCGCATTCCATAGGGATAATGAGGATATTTTGTACGTATGCCAATTACCCGGACGCTTCACCAGCTCCGCGAACAAAATCAGCTTGCTCCGTGCTTCCTCCGACAAAGGATGCTCGTAATCGAGGAGCACTGTCATATCCGATTGGACGATTAACGGACCGTTTTGGCGTTCCAGCATGATATCTCCTCCTGCGTCGATAAGACATTCACCTCCCAGTATGCAGAATTATCCACCTTTTTATACGAAAAAACGGGACTCTCCCATGGGGTAACCCCGGAAGAATCCCGTTCAACAAACTAATGGATATGTTCGGATATTTCGTTTAGCGCCGCACCTGCTTCATGAATGAAGGCATCCCGCACAGCCAAGTCTCCAAGCGCAACGACGCCTACTAGCCGGCCGCTTTCCACGACAGGAAGGCGTCGTATTTGATGCCTGGCCATAAGCTCCGCTGCATCTGCTACCGTAGCGTCCGGCGTAATCGTCAAGAAATCGGCAGTCATGACTTTCTCCACGGCAGTGGAGCCGGAATGTTTATCGGCATAACCCCGCACAACCAGATCGCGGTCCGTTACAACGCCAATCAATTTCGAATCTTCGATAATAGGTATGAATCCAATATCATGCTTTTTCATTAATACGGCAAGTTCGTACACGTTGTCCAATAATGTCGCCGTAATGCACGGCGAGGACATCACTTCGCTGATCTGTTTATTCAAGCCCAAGGCGGAACCCTCCCTATCGCAATCTGTTCCGTTAGGGTGTCCTCCCTTAAGCTCCATCATCCTGCCGCAAAATCTTCCGCCATTTGGATAAGCAGCCGGGCTGAATTCACCATAGCCCGCTCGTCGATATCGAACCGGGGATGATGATGGGCATGCACAATTCCTGCTTCCTTATTGCCTGCTCCAACAAACATGAAACATCCCGGTACTTTCTCCAAATAATAAGAAAAGTCTTCCGCAACCATCATTGCTTCTGAATGAATGGTGTTATCGTCGCCAAACAGCTCGCCTGACACGCGGAAGAAACGGTCTGCTTCCTGTTCGTCGTTCACGACAGACGGATATCCGATCCGCATATGATAGTGATATTCCGCATCATGCATCCCGCAAGTAAACTTGATCAACTGCTCAAGCCGGTCATGGGTCAACTTGCGAGTCTCGTCGTCAAAGGTGCGGACCGTGCCTTTCATGACGCAACGTTCAGCAATGACATTATTTGTTGTTCCGGCTTGGAAAGAGCCGATTGTAACAACTGCCGGCTTTAGCGGATCAACGTTGCGGCCAACAATCGATTGCACCGACTGCACCAATGCCGAACCAATTACAATCGTGTCTACCGTCTTATGGGGCATTCCCCCATGACCGCCAAGACCAACGATTTCTAACGTGAATTCATCCGCTGCAGCCATAAACGGTCCCGCCTTCGTTGCGCTTTGCCCATATGCAAGCGGCGACCACAGATGAACTCCGTAGATCGCGTCTACGCCTTCCAACGCTCCGTCTTCGATCATCCGGATGGCGCCGCCTGGCGTCTGCTCCTCGGCGGGTTGGAAGATCAACCGGCGTTCGCCGGCAAGCTCATCCTTATGCTGCTGATAATAGTTAGCTACCGCAAGCAAAGCCGACGTATGCCCGTCATGGCCGCAGGCATGCATGACACCGGGCACCTTCGAACGGTATTCGCATTCCTTCTCGTCTTGAATCGGCAGAGCGTCAATGTCGGCCCGCAGAGCAACTACGGGTCCCGGCAACGCCCCTTTAATTGTTACGAGCAGTCCATGCCCGCCTACGCCTTCCCGCACTTCGCAGCCAAATGACTTTAATTGTTCCGCAATCCAGCGTGATGTATGTACCTCTTGAAAAGACAGCTCCGGATTCTGATGGAGATGTCTGCGCCACCGGACCATCTCCGGATAAAGACGCTGCAGCTTCTCTTCGATATAGCCACTTGTCTTCATATAGAGAACACCTCCAGCAAAGTTAGGTTAACTTAATAGGTTAGAACGATTACCTTCTATTTTAACAGAATGAAACGGCGAGGCATAGGGAATGCATGGTCTGGGGATAGAGTAAGTCTTGCGCTGACTGGGGAAACATACTATCATGGGAAAAGAATGTACACAAGCAACTTTTAGGAGGAAATGACGATGATTATTGAGAATACGGGTCTTAACGGCCTTCAAAGCGATCTGGCTCATCTGGACGAGTCTGCCGAGCAACTTGGATTTGTACGTTGGCAGTGGGAGTACTATCGCGCTACATACGATCTGAAACTGGAAGACGCAGCAACGAAATCGGAGTACTTCCTGCGCATCAATACGCGTGCGGTTGAAGGAAAGCTGGAGAATCCGAATACCGTACTTGAGATTGAACACGTATACATCGGCAAAGCTACATTCCCTCATGGCCTTGAGTACGAATCGCCAATTCCTCAGCCGCTGATGTCTGTTGCGAATCAACGACTTGAGAAACTGAAACAGCTGCTTGCCTAACGATGAAGAAAACTCAGCAGAATGGCAGTCGTGGCAGGCCGGACTTTCTGCTCCTTATCTTAACGCTATTGCTTGTTGGATTTGGACTGGTCATGGTGTTCAGCGCAAGCTCGAACATTGCCCTTATTAACTCAAAATTCAACAATGATGCCTTATACTTTACAAAACGACAGCTGATGTGGACCGTTATCGGGGTCTTTACCATGTTATTTCTGATGAACCTTCCTTATCAGGTGTTTAAACGGGGATATATTTTCTTTTTTATTCCCGTACTCATCATGATGATGATCGTGCCATTCACCGCTCCCGATATTAACGGCGCCCATAGCTGGTTTTACATCGGTTCATTTGGGATCCAGCCAACGGAGATGGCCAAGCTGGCAGTGATTCTCTACCTCGGAGCGCTGATCTCCAAGAAGGGCGAGAAATTCCGGGACTTCAAGAAAGGACTCGTTCCGGTCATGGTCGTGGTAGGGATATTCGTTGTCCTTATTATGAAACAACCGGATTTAGGTTCATGTCTCGTTCTCGTTACATGCGCGGGCATTATGATCATTGCCGGCGGGGCCAATCTGAAGCAAGTAGCGGTAACAGGCGGAATACTTGGTATCTTTGCCATTATATTTGCCGCAATTGGAATGGCGACCAATCCGACGCAATGGGGATACCGGATAGCACGGTTTACATCATACGCCGATCCGCTGGCCGACCAGCAAAATACCGGGTTTCAGCTCGTATCTTCCCTTCAGGCGCTTGGTCATGGAGGATTTACGGGAGCCGGCTTTGGTGAAAGCGTTCAAAAGCTGCACTACCTGGATTATCCTTATAATGATTTTATTTTCTCTGTCATTGCGGAAGAGCTTGGATTTATTGGAGCGAGTCTATTCCTCCTATTCTTCCTCTTGTTCCTATGGCGCGCCCTTATCGTAGCACTGCGCTGTCCGGATACTTACGGAACCATTGTTGGCGTTGGAATTGTCGCTTTGTTCGGCATACAGGCCTTTATCAATGTCGGCGGGGTGACCGGCGCGATTCCTCTGACCGGCGTTACGCTGCCTTTTGTCAGCTATGGGGGGTCCTCCCTGTTAGTCTGCCTGATGTGTATCGGCGTGCTTCTCAGTATTTCGCGCGAGGCTAACAAGCAGGACAAGCCCGAACGCAATAGACGCAACTAAGTTGAAATTAAAAAAGGCTGAACCCGTTAGCAATAACGGTTCAGCCTTTTTTATGTAGTCCCGCATGTTTAATTATTTCAAACGAAGCTGCGGTTCTTCCGATGTTTCCTCTTCTTTGAAAGCTACGCCTTCAACTTTTACGTTTACTTCCACTACATTAAGACCGGTCATATTCTCAACCGATTCTCTAACATTCAGCTGCAGCTGTCTGCAGACCTCTTGAATCGGAATGCCATAATGTACGATAACGCGAAGGTCGATTGCCGCTTCCAGCTGGCCAACTTCCACGGAAACACCTTTTTGCACGTTTTTACCGCTAAGGCGTTTCGCCAGTCCTTCGGAAATACCGCCCGACATTCCGGCAATGCCTGGAGTCTCAAGCGCAGCGAGTCCTGCAATCGTTGCCACTACATCGTCTGAAATACGGATAATGCCTGTTTGAAGGTCCTCGTTCATGTTATTCCACTCCTCAATTTGCCATATACCATTATTGTAATGGATGGTTCAACTTGAAGCAAGAAAGGAAGTTCAACTAAACGAACCTCCTCTCATATTTTTTGGAAAAGTTTACATGGTTGTCTTTTTTCGTTATGATTAATAATGATTTTTAGATCTACATAATTTGAAGAGGTGGAATTGGTGAGACAGAAACTGTTTTTTGGCGGATTAATCTTGACGTTCGCCCTGAGCGCCCTCGGGCATTTTGCCCACTGGGACATGACGCTCCAATTTATCATTTCCGCCATCGCCGTTGTATTTGTAGCAGGTTTTCTTGGCAAAGCGACGGAAAGTGTTGCCCATTACGCCGGACAGCGGCTTGGCGGCTTTCTTAACGCCACGTTTGGCAACGCGGCTGAGCTGATCATCGCGATCTTCCTTGTCAAAGAAGGTTTGTTTGAAACCGTTAAAGCAAGTATTACCGGTTCGATTATCGGCAACCTCTTGCTTGTACTTGGTATTAGTCTTTTAGCGGGCGGCATCAAGTTTAAACAGCAATTTTTCAATAATCAATTGGCGGAACATAACGCGACGCTTATGATTATGGCTGTCATTGGTTTATTTGTACCCGCTGTATTTGTTGGCGCAGAGCATTTCACCTTGAACAAAGATCATTTCCTCAGCATTACGGTTGCATGCATCCTGATCGTTTCTTATCTGCTGTGGCTTGTTTTCTCTATGATCACGCACAAGGATGTCCTTGCGGATAAAGATATGAATGCCGATCATGGCGAAGAACCAGCCTGGTCCAAAGGCGTATCCGTCATCATGCTGATTGTCGCAACCGTAATGGTCGCTTTCGTCAGCGAATGGCTTGTTCATACGCTTGACAGCTTTACGGAGAAGTTTGGTCTCTCTGAACTGTTTGTAGGTGCGTTTGTCATTGCGATTATCGGTAACGCGGCTGAGCATAGCGCAGCGGTTATGCTCGCGATGAAGAACAAAATCGGCGCAGCCGTAGAGATTGCCATCGGCAGCAGCTTGCAGATCGCCTTGTTCGTAGCCCCTGTTCTGATCCTCATTAGTACGTTTATGGGCAATACGATGGACATAATCTTCACACCGATCGAGCTAACCGCGATTGGCGTATCCGTCTTTATTGCCAAATCCGTATCTCGTGACGGTACGACCAACTGGTATGAAGGCTTCCTGCTTCTTATGGTATATGTCATTTTGGGCGTTGCTTTCTATCTCGTATGATCGAATAAACAAAAAAAGAGTAGGCTCCCGTTGGAGTCTACTCTTTATTATTTAGTGCTTCATACAATTGAGCCAAGTTACGTTCCAACCGGCTTAACATCTCTTTCCCGCTTTGCTCGGCAATCAATCCCGCGCGCACAGCAAAGTCAATCTCCCGCGAGAATCCATACATTTGCGTGTCC
This sequence comes from Paenibacillus glycanilyticus, assembly GCF_030161375.1. Lineage (GTDB taxonomy): Bacteria > Bacillota > Bacilli > Paenibacillales > Paenibacillaceae > Pristimantibacillus > Pristimantibacillus glycanilyticus_B. Next base: position 221,663 of record NZ_BSSQ01000011.1, on the reverse strand, counting down.
AAAACTTCCTCGTACAGCGGACATTGACGGGTCGTCAAGTTCTCCATCTGAACTTCGATAAGTTTTTCTATTTTACTTGCATCTTCCGTTAGGAGACGAAGCGCTTTCTCATGCAATTGAATCGTGACTTCCGGTGAAGACATCGTTTTCCCCCCTGTGCGTGTACCCGCCGTCGTCTATATCTTTTATATTAGACGAAAAAGAGCTAATACACAAGGACAAAACAAAAAAGCGTTTCTTCTTTTCAGAAGAAGAAACGCTTTTTTTGTGAATCTAAACGGTACTATTCGCTAATAACCGTAATGTTCAAATTATGTTTGGCGAAAATTTCAGCCATCTTTGCTTTTGCTTCTTCAGCATCCGGACCATGAACATGAAGCTCGTAAGCGTGGCCGCCTACCAGCGTCGTAAACAGTCCAAGAATGCTCTTCACATCGATATATTTGTTGTCGGCTTGCAGAACGATTGAGGAGCGGAATTGGCTAGCCGCTTGAGAAATTTCTACGATAGCTGCATTGTTGGACATGGGTAATCCCTCCAGATAAATTAGTAAAGCTTTCCTTGAACTCATGATAACCTGAAATATATCATCCATCAAGTGTAAAGTTCAAAAACGCTTCATTTTCATTTATTTCAAATTTTCGGAATTTAGGCCTTCCAGCTCTGGAAGCACGAATACGCCGTCCTTGCGGATTAATACGTCGTCGAAATAAATTTCACCGCCGCCGTATTCCGGACGTTGAATCAATACTAAATCCCAATGAATGGAAGAACGATTGCCGTTATCCGTTTCTTCGTAAGCCTGGCCTGGCGTGAAATGCAGGCTTCCCGCGATTTTCTCATCAAACAAAATATCATTCATCGGATGCATAATGTACGGGTTAAAGCCGATCGCAAATTCCCCGATATAACGGGCGCCTTCATCGCTATCCAAAATTTCGTTCAGCTTCTTCGTATCGTTGCTTGTTGCTTGAACGATCTTGCCGTTCTCGAAAGTAAACGAGATATTTTGGAACGTAGTGCCGGAATATACGCTAGGCGCGTTATAGGTAATGACACCGTTCACCGAATCCCGAACCGGTGCGGAGAATACTTCGCCGTCCGGAATATTGCGCTGGCCGGAGCATTTTTTCGCGCCGATCTCTTTGATCGAGAACGTCAAATCCGTACCCGGCGATACGATGCGGACTTTATCCGTACGGGACATCAAAGCTTGCAGCGGATCTTGAGCGCGGTCCATCTTCGCATAATCAAGATTACAAACATCAAAATAGAAATCCTCAAACGCTTCTGTGCTCATATTCGCCAGCTGCGCCATCGATGGAGTCGGATAACGGAGTACAACCCACTTCGTCCGTTTCACCCGCTCCTCCATATGTACGGGATGGGTATATAATTGCTCGTATAAACGCATGTTCTCTTTGGGCACGTCGGAGAGTTCATTTACGTTCGAACCCGAACGCACGCCGATATAACCTTGCATTTGCTCCATGCGGGCTAGATCATGCTTCGACCAGATCTCAATCTGTTCCTTCGTTGCATGCGTCAGCATCGTCCGGAGAACGGAACGGTCGCTCAGCTCTACAAACGGTCTTCCGCCGCGTTTGGTCACTTCTTCAATCAAACATTTCCCAAGCTCAAGCTCAAGCCCGATCAAATCAATCAGGACATTTTCACCAGGCTGTACATCAATTGAGTAGCCGACAAGATTAGCCGCCAGCTTCTGTAGTCTTGCATCACGCATCTTTCTCTAACCTCCATTACTTATCAGCGCTGCTTTTTGCAAAAAACAGCCTTCGAACATATTAGCATGTTGCTTCTTTGTTGAACAGTTCTCCTTTATTGAAAAGAACCAAATGTAACGCTTGTATCCCGTTTCTCCTGCTTCTTTTGCCCGGAAAGAGAATATTTAAACGAAGTATGCTCAGCCAGCTTAAGCGGAACAAGACTAGAGCGGTCGATCAAAACTTCATATTGGGACTGAACTTGCAGTGACTTCAGCATTTGCTCCATCTGCTCGCGGGATTGGTTATACTCCTTCGTCCAGGCTTTCTTGTATGCGCCATCCTCCAAAGGAGCTTTGGCCGCAAGCACATTCATCTCCTGTTGAAGTTGCTCTTTCCAAAGCTTATTAGCATCTTCTTCATTTAGTTGAACGAGCAAAGCTACCGTATCCGCAGTTGTAGCCGCCTTGTTGAAGCTTACTTTTTTATCCGCGCTTTTCACCTTGTTCAGCAATTCAATCGGACTCCACGCAAGATCTTTGCCATCATCCCCTTTGGCATGAAGGTTCGTATGCTCTTCGATGCGTCCTTGAAAGGTACGTGGAGCATATGCCCAGCCCTCTGCTGAGTATATGGTCGTTTGACCGGAAAAAGCATACTGATCCGTGCCCGCCAAACCTGCGATCGACATGTTCAGCCATTCCTCCGGCGGGCGGCTGGATGTTGCGCACCCTGCCAAGGAACAAGCAAGTGCCGCAAGAAGCAAGCCAGCAAGGGTATGTTTGATGATTCTCATTTAACCACATCACCTTTCATTGAAACATTACGCATGATCTTAGCGTCCCCTTAACGGACAGAGCCTTATTCGAATGCTGACAAAAAAAGAAAAGACACCCGTTAGGTGTCCTTCCATTGTGGATTTAATTAGCCTGTCCGATATAAATTCGGTTTCTGCCGTTGTTCTTCGCTTCGTACAGCGCCATATCGGCTCGGTAGAACAAGGATTCAACACTGATCTTCTCGTTCTCGAAGGTCCATTCGGACACACCGCAAGATACCGTTACAACCGGTTGCGTCTCTGCTTCTACATGTGTCCGGATTCGCTCGGCAATGCGATAAGCCTGGTCGGAACGGATACCTGGCAGATATACTGCCAGCTCCTCCCCGCCCCACCTTGCCGCGATATCGCCCTGTCGGATAGAATTCCGGATGATATTGCTAACATGCACCAGAATTTGATCGCCTACCTGATGGCCATACGTATCATTAATTTGTTTGAAATGATCGATATCTACGAGAATAAGCGCTCCAAGCGGGTCTTTCCGTTGACGGCTTTGAATTTGCTCGTTCAAGTAATGTCGTGCATGCAGCCCCGTTAAATTATCCGTAATAACCATTCTTCGCACTTCGGCGTGCAGGGAAGCGTTCGTGATCGCAAGTCCAATATGGGTAGACATCACCTGGAGAAGTTTATAATTGTCGTAAGAGAAGTAATTCGCGCTCTTATGGGCAACCATTATGACCCCAACAACTTCTGAATCGACCATAATCGGCGTCGCGATGAGCGAACGGGCACCCGTATTATCCATAAGCTTAGAGCTTACCACTCTCGTGTGCCAATAATCCGAAATAATGAGCGGTTCCTTCGTCCGATAGACGATCCCGCAGAACCCGTATTCCGGCGAGAAGTGTTCATTTGCCATGACCGGAATGTTGCTTGCCGTGACGACAAATTGATTTTTCTCTTTGTTAAGCTGTAGCACGCAGCAATAATCCGCTTTAAATACGTTAAGAAGCTCGGATGATGCAAATTTAAAAATTTCCTTCAGCTTCAGCGACTGATTAAGCCTCTTCGTCAGTTCATTAATCAGCCTAAGCTCATTAATAAGAAGATTCGACTGCTCGTATAACTTCGCATTCTCAAAGGCCGAGCCTGCCGTGTCGGCCAATAATAGAAAGGCCGGCAAATCCGCATCGTCCCAACGGGTAGCGTTAACGGTCAAACATAATACGCCGTAAGCCGATTGCTTGCCTGTCATAGGCACCGCAAGCCGTTTTGTCCCGTCCCGGTCCAGCTCGGTCACCAGTTTGCCTTCCAGGAACGATTTGGCGACGAGATCATGGGCAGCGTTCTTGAATACAAGCGGCTTCACGCGGGGATCTCCGTTCACATGATCCTGCGACAGATATAATTGGGCTACCGATTCCGGATACAACTGTTCCAGACTGCTGAGCATTTCAGATAAGACCGATGACACGTCAAACTGGTCATACAGCCGCTTCGCGGCCAGAAACAAAGCATCGCGCCTGCTTGCTTCCTTATCGGTTCGCTTCTGATATAATAGAAGGTCTTTAATAAACAGCTGCTCAAATCTCCGGTAAAAGCATGTCCGAAAATGCATGGCGCTTAGCTGTGCCACCGTGTCAGCTTGCTGGCTAGCGATGTGTTCCGTTACATATACAAGAACACAAAAAGGTCGACGATCCGAACGAGTTAAGATGGGAACGGCAACCATCCCTTGCTCATCTTCTGTCGTTCCCGCCGTCTTTGTAGCAACCGACGCAGCTCGCTTAGCAATTGCTAATGCCTCCGATAACCGGTCCATTCCTAACGTTCCGGCTGATCCGATCACGTTGCCGGTCAAATCCGTCAATACAAAAAATCCGTTCGCCGACATTCCCTGTTCATCGGTATCTTTCCGCCAGCTTGTAAAAGTCTCGCCAAGCAGCGGCAGCAAATACGGCTCGTCCGCAGCCTGAATATCTTCGTGTTCAAACCATATGGTTCTTGTATCTTCTTCTACAAGATGGGCTGCGAAGGCAGCCTCATCTAACGCCTGACGATAATTATATAGATCCGCCATCAGCAACACCCAGCCCTTCCCTGCATCAAAGGAGACGAGTCTATCAAGCTATTCTATTATAAATAATAATACTTTATTTGTGAGAATTTTGCACTACTCAAAATGCCAGTATTTAGGTCTTTAGAACCTAATGAGACAAGTACCAAGCGCCTTGACAAAGGTCCTCATTTTCATTTATTATCTATTAATGAATGCATGGGCGAACGGTTTTGTGTCACCCTCGAGAATACGTTCTCTGATAGACCAGCGGCTGAACTGTATATCAGGCTTTGAGAAATCAAGCATAGAGCGTATTCCGCGAAACACAACCCCATCCTCAAAAATACAATTTTGAAGGAGTTACACAACTCATGTCACGTTATACAGGTCCTAAATTTAAACTCAGCCGCCGTCTTGGTATTTCCCTGAGCGGTACTGGCAAAGAATTGAAACGTCCATTCCCTCCAGGCCAACACGGTCCTAACCAACGCAAAAAGCTTAGCGGTTATGGCGTTCAATTGCAAGAAAAACAAAAACTTCGTCACATGTACGGCTTGAACGAGAAGCAATTCCGCAACCTGTTCGACAAAGCGACTAAACTGAAAGGTATCTCCGGCGAGAACTTCATGATCCTTCTTGAAAGCCGTCTGGACAACCTCGTTTACCGTCTTGGCTTCGCTAACTCCCGTGCAGGCGCACGTCAGTTGGTTTCCCATGGCCACGTAACAGTTAACGGCAAAAAAGTCGACATCGCTTCCTACACTGTATCGATTAACGACGTAATCGGCCTGCGCGAGCGCAGCCGCGGTCAAAAATCGATCAAAGAAGCTATGGAAGGCCGTCATCACCTGCCTAACTACCTGGAATTCAACGATGCTGCTGTTGAAGGCAAATACATCCGTCTTCCAGAACGCGCTGAGCTGTCCCAAGATATCGACGAGAAACAAATCGTCGAGTTCTACAGCCGCTAATCGTTTGACCGGAAAACCTCGAGAGCTTATTCTCCCGAGGTTTTTTTGCGCCTGTTCATAGTTTAAACCTATAAAGTGAATAGTTATTATATATTTTACTTATATCTCTAACAGGAGTACAACTAAGATATAACTAGAACGGAGGCGGTTGAAATGGAACAACAAGGCACACAAGCATGGAATCCCGGAACCTATGACACTCAACTTGGATTTGTATCCAAGCTCGGCAAAGGCATTCTGGAATGGCTGAATCCGCAGCCTAATGAATTCATTCTGGATTTGGGTTGCGGCACTGGCGATTTGGCTGCTGAAATCGCGGGTTCAGGCGCCAAGGTTATTGGCATGGACCAGTCAGCATCGATGATCGCAACCGCCAAAACGAAGTTTTCCGGCATCGATTTCCTCGTAGGAGACGGCGAACAATTTGAAGTCGATCATCCCTTTGACGCCATATTCTCGAACGCGGCGCTTCATTGGATGAAGGATGCGGATGGCGTGATCAAGTCCGTTAGAAATGGTTTAAAAACCGGAGGCCGATTTGTCGCCGAGTTTGGCGGTAAAGGCAATGTTGATCGTTTGGTGCAGGCTTTTTACGAAGTGATGCCCCATTACGGCATTGATCCGGCAGAACGAAATCCTTGGTTTTTCCCATCTATCGGCGAGTATTCGAGCAAGCTCGAACAATATGGCTTTGAGGTGCGAATCGCCGAACATTTTGACCGGCCGACACCACTCCCTGAAGGCGAAAAAGGAGTCATGCATTGGCTGGACGGTTTTGGAGATGCTTTTTTCAAAGGATTGGATGAAGAAAACAGGCAGTCAGCCAAACAACAGGTATATGAGAATGCCAAACAAAAACTTCAGGCCATCGATGGCGTTTATCAAGCGGATTACAGACGTATTCGCGTCTATGCGGTAAAGAAATGAAAAAATCCCGGAGAGGACGATCGGATCCTCTCCGGGATTTCAACTTTCAGCTACTCTTTCTTTTCTACGGGCTCTGCAGGCTGAGGAATTTGGACAGGCAGCTCGGAAGCCGCTGCCGCCGGAGCCGTTAATGTGCCGGATACCTTCGACGTTAAACTTTTCATTAAGGAATTAACATCGATACCCGATACGTTTTTCAGCATTTCCGGTGCCGTCGCCATCAGACTTGTTACGTAATTGCTAAGGCGCGCAGCGCCTTCACCGTTGCCGGTATCGACGACAGTCAGCTTGTCGATGCCTTTCATTGGCTCAGCAACCTTGCCGGCAAGCTCTGGAAGCATCTTCACAATGATATCGAGAATCGCCGCTTCGCCAAAGCTTTCGAACGCTTGCGCCAGCTTCTCCTTCGCTTCGGCTTCCGCTAAACCGCGCAGACGGATAACTTCCGCTTCGGCCGTACCTTTCGCCCGCTCCGCTTCAGCGATTGCAAGACCGTCCAGACGCTTCTGCTCCGCAAGTGCCTTCGCCTCCGATTCAATGCGGTATTGCAACGCATCCGCTTCGCGGAGTTTTTTTGTTTTGTCCGCTTCAGCCGCTTGTTCCACCGCATAACGGTCGGCTTCGGCTTTTTTCTTCACTTCCGCATCATATTGTTTCTCGCGGCGCAAAATTTCTTTTGCTTCGAGATCGATTTCGCGCTCCTTGCGCACCAGTTCTACCTTCATCTGCTCTTCGACAACGCTTTGCTTCGCGCGTGCTTCCTGAACGGAATAAGCCTGATCGGCTTCGGCTTTGGCCATGTCCTGCTCGCGTTTGAACGCCGCTACCTTCAGCTCTTTTTCTTTTGCGGCTTCGGCGATGTTCGTATCGCGTAGAAGCTCGGCTTTTTGCCCTTCTTCTTCGGCGAGCGCCTTCTTAATCCGAGAATCTCTCACCGCTTCGGCTTCCGCGATGTCCGCGTCGCGCTTAACGGCAGCTATCCGCGGTTTGCCTAGGGCATCCAGGTAACCGTGCTTATCGCGCAGATCTTTGATCGTGAAGGAGACGATCTGAAGTCCCATCTTCTTCAAATCCTTGGCTGCAACCCCTTGAACCTCTTGCGCGAATCTATCCCGGTTCCGATACACCTCTTCTACCGTCATCGTGCCAAGAATCGCGCGAAGATGGCCTTCAAGAACTTCTTGCGCTTCGCTTTTCAACGCTTCCGTTGGTTTACCCATGAATTGTTCGGCTGCCGTTGCGACATCTTCAACAATACCGCCTATTTTAATAATCGCTACGCCATCCGCCATAACCGGAACGCCCTGCTCGGTATATACTTCCGGCGTCGACACGTCCAGCTTATGGGACAGCAGCGATAGAAATTCAGCCTTTTGAAAGATCGGCAGGATGAAAGCTCCCCCGCCTCGAACGATTTTTATTTTCCGGCCGGATTCGTCCGTGCTGACATTCCGGCTGCCAAGGAAAGAACCGGTTACGATCATGGCTTCGTCCGGACTAACCGTCCGGTAACGGGCCCAAAAGGCAATACCGAGGATTACTAATACAGCTACGACAATAATGGGAATAATAAGATATTCTGGCATGAACTTTCTCCTCTCAGCTTTTCGTTTCTACATTAATAAGGGTCAAGCTTTGATACATACAACGTTTTGTCCTTTACTTCCACGACGACAACCCGAGACCCGCCGGGAATCTCTTCGCCGTCAAAACTTGCAGCGATCTGGTTTGTATGGCCAGCCCCAACCTTCACCAGAACTTCTCCATATCCCGCTGAAGGAATCGCCGTAATGACCTCCGCAATCCTGCCGCTTAAATCCTTCTCGGAGAACGCGACGGAATTCTCGCTTTCGCTCATCGGTTTCACGTACAGAAAATAACCGCCGCCTCCAACGACTACCCCGCAACATACAGCCAGCAGAAATACAATCGCCAAACTCAGTGCCGTGTAATGGACGAGCAGCAGCCCCGAACCGCCAAACGCGGTTAGCCCGCCTACCAGCGTAGTTGGATTCAGCCACGGATGGCCATCCAGCGATAAGAAGTCAAGGATGCCGCCTAGCGCATGGCCGATTAAATCTCCGAGCAAAGCGCTGATGATGGCATATAAAGCTCCGCCAACGAAACATCCCCAAAATATCGCCTCCAATTCCATCCTCCTCTCACAGCATCCATATGCTGCTAATTCATACGCAAGGACCACCCATTTTGTTGCGGAAATTTTATCATAATTCTCATTCAGCTGATGATTCCGCTCAAACTCGGCCAAGGATTGGGCATTATATATCCATAATCGACAAAATCGGCAATATTCGTATCCTACCGTAGTGCCTATGCCGGTTCACTCCTGCTAGTGCTTCAAAATCACGTTCTGTGCTATAATAGGATTTGGTCATTTAGAGGGGGAATTTATACATATGCAAGAAGAAGATCGCAAATCGCCGCCCCGCAGGAGCGGATGGCGTACATTCGGAATCATATCTTTGATGACTGTCAAATGGCTCATTTATTTCGGCATATTTATTGGTTTATTGACAGGCGGTGCCGTTACCGGTTACGTCGCCTCGCTCGTTAAGGATGAAGTCGTACGTCCTCGAACATTAATTGAGGATAAAGTAAACGAAAATTCGATTACAGGATATGTGTATTTCAATGACGAGACGCTGGTCGGACAACTCCGGACCGAAGAAGACCGGACGCCAATCGAATACGAGGATCTGCCTCAGCAGGTAATCGATGCTGTACTGGCTATTGAAGATAACAACTTCATGCATCACAAAGGCGTAGACATCAGCGGCCTTGGACGGGCTGTCAAGCAGAAGCTGCTTAACGAAGATACGCAGACAGGCGGCAGTACATTGACCCAGCAGCTTGCCCGCCGAGTATTCCTCAGCTTGGACAAGACCGACAGCCGCAAAGTAAAAGAGATGTTCCTGGCGCTACGCATGGAACGATATTTGACCAAAGGCGAAATACTCGCCGCTTATTTGAACAAAGTGCCATTTGGCAATGGCTCCAGCGGGTATAATTTATACGGTATTAAATCAGCGGCGCGCGGTCTGTTCAACATTACGGACCTCAATCAATTAAACATTGCGCAAGCAGCTTATCTGGCCGGCTTGCCGCAGCGGCCTTCCGCTTATACCGCGTTTACGAGCAAAGGACAATTCGATGAAGAAGGCTTCACGTTGGCAGTCGAACGCCAAGGCATTGTTTTGTCGCAGATGCTGAAATTCGGCCGGATTACGAAAGAGCAATATGACGAGGCAAAAGCCTTCGACCTTCGCTCTTCCCTAGCGCCGCCATCAGAAAAAGCCTATACGACTTACCCTTATCTGATGCTGGAAGCCGAACGTCAGGCAGCCGAGATTCTGGTGCTTCAAGAAAACCCGAAACTTACCCAGGCTGACCTGAAGAAAAAGGAAAACTCTTCGCTTGTCGAAGATGCTCGCCTTCGTCTTCTCAATGGCGGTTACCATGTTTATACAACGATAGACAAGGATATTTACAAGATCATGCACGATATTGCAGCGGATCCTAAGAACTTCTCCGCGTTTAGCAAGGAGAAAGGTCTCGAGCAGACTGCAGCCGTCATGATCGACCACAAGACAGGCGCCATTCTCAGTATGTTGGAAGGCCGCGACTTCTACGAGGAGCAAATGAACTTTGCCACTCAGATGACGCGCCAACCGGGTTCGGCGATGAAGACCATAGCAGCATATTTGCCAGCCATTGATAAGGGACTCATCCAGCCGGCAAGTATCGTGGATGATGCACCTGTCGTGCTCAAGGACGGACAAAAAGGCTTCCATATCCCGAAAAACTCGACAAACAGATTCCTAGGACTTGTAACGGCCCGCGAAGCGCTTAACCGCTCGCTTAACTTGCCGGCCATCAAGATATTCTTGGATGACGTAACGATCAAAGGGGCTTGGAACTTTGCCCGCGACCTTGGCATAACGACTCTGCAGCCGCAAGACGACAGCGCGCAAACCGGCGTAATCGGAGGTCTGAGCATCGGGGTTTCGGTTGAAGAGCTTACGAATGCGTATGGCGCAATTCCGAATAAAGGCGTCTTTAACGATGCGTATATGATCTCGAAGATTACCGATGCGCAAGGCAAACCGGTCTACGAGCATAAGGCTACGCCTAAGCAGGTATTCTCGCCGCAAACGGCATTCCTGGTTACCGATATGCTGAAGACGGTTGTTTCGAGCAGCCAAGGTACGGCTCACTCCTTGACTTCAGACTTCAAACAATACGGTAAAATCGCGATCGCCGGCAAAACCGGTACAACGCAAAGTTATGGCGACGTCTGGTTCATGGGCTTTACTCCGGATGTTACCCTTGGCGTATGGGCCGGTTACGAAGAGCAGATTCACACCCTCTCCGACCCGGGCAAGAAACGCGCGCGTTCCATTTGGGCTCTTATGATGAATCAAATTACAAAAGCAAAACCTGATTTGTTCCCGACAAAGGAATTCGAACGTCCTTCCGGCCTTGTGAAAGCTACCGTATCGAGCGCGAGCGGCAAGCTTCCTAGCCAGTTGACCAAAGAGTCCGGCATGCTGGTAACAGATTGGTTCAATCAGAAATATTTGCCGAAAGAAACGGATGACGCTTTAGTGAAAATGGCTTATATCCCGTTCAACGGCGTCAACTATGTACCGAAACCTTCTACGCCGCAAGATATGGTTCGCGAACAAATCGTCATCAAACGGAAGAAACCGCTTGATCAATTGATGGATGAGATAAGAGCGGCACAAGAAAAGCTTCCTGCAAGCAGCAGAAAACCAATGGAATCGTATCTGCCAGCCGATGCCGATTCCAACGCGCCTTCCAAAGTGGATCCGCGCGTCGATGACGGCAATGTACCAAATGCTCCAAGCAATGTGAGGCTTCAATCCATCGGCTCCGGCGTAGTCATGCTGACCTTTACGGGCGGCACGGAGAAAGATATTGTCGGCTACCGGATTTATCAATCCGTCAATGGCCAGCCGGCTCAAAAGGTTGGAGAATCGATCCTGGTTGGCGAAGAACTGAAAGCCAAAATCAACGTATCCGGCAACCAAGGCTACAGCTTCTATGTAACTGCGGTAGACGTGGCTGGCAAAGAATCTGCGCCTAGCCTGGTCGCGACGTTTGGCAAAGGTCCGGTTAACCCGGAAATCCCAGGCTTGCCTGGCGATAACAATGGCGGCAACTCGGGGACGGAGCATCCGGATTTAGCTCCTCCGTCCTCTCCTAACGGATTAGTCGCAACGCCGACGGATTTAAGCGTACTGCTTAGCTGGAACGCTAACCCGGATGCGGAATACGTCACAACTTACCATGTTTATTTCAGCGCCAATAACGATGGGCAATTTGTCGAGGTTGGCACAACGAAACATCCAAGCTTCGAATACGCATCGCCATTAACAACCGGTACATTCTATGTACTCGCGGAAAATGATACGGGCAAATCTCCTCCTTCGCAAAATGTGAAGGTGGGAGCATAAATTCGTTTAATTGTTCACTACGCATTCGAATGTTCTTCCGATCGCCATTGCTCGTGGATTCCATGAACAAGCAAATTTGTCGGAATCCCCGAGCAAAAGCGACCGCTTGAAAGCTTTCTGCAAGAAAGCTGCTTCGGAAGCATATGCTATCGCTTCTACAGAATCATTCGAATTGCTTCGCTCACATTAAACGGTATTTATTAAGGAAGAACGAAAAACGGCTATGATGGATAACAACCATCATAGCCGTTTTATTATATATATTAGTCCTCGATAGTGGAGAGATCGCCCGTTGGGAGGTTAAGTTCCCAGGCTTTCAGAACGCGGCGCATGATTTTGCCGCTGCGCGTCTTCGGAAGTTTGTCTTTGAACTCGATCTCGCGCGGAGCGGCATGGGCGGACAATCCGACTTTGACGAATTGGGCAATTTCCGCCTTCAATTCGTCCGTCGCCGTATAGCCCTCACGAAGCGCGATAAACGCTTTAATGATTTCACCGCGCATTGGGTCCGGCTTGCCGATTACTCCCGCCTCAGCGACCGCTGGATGCTCTACAAGCTTGCTTTCCACTTCGAACGGACCGACCCGTTCTCCTGCCGTGTTGATTACGTCATCAATCCGGCCTTGGAACCAGAAGTAGCCGTCTTCATCCATATAAGCGGAGTCGCCGGAAATGTACCAGCCTTGAATCCGGAAATACTCTTCGTATTTTGATGGATTGTTCCAAACCTTGCGCATCATCGAAGGCCATGGCGTTTGTACCGCCAAATTGCCCATTCGGTAAGGCGGCAATTCGTTGCCTTGATCATCAATGATTGCTGCTTTGACACCAGGCAGCGGCTTGCCCATGGAGCCGGGCTTAATATCCATCGACGGATAGTTGCAGATCAATTGTCCGCCCGTCTCCGTCATCCACCAAGTATCGTGGATACGTTGGTTATAGACTTTCATTCCCCAGCGTACAACTTCAGGATTCAGTGGTTCACCAACGCTAAGAACATGACGAAGGCTCGACAGATCGAACTGTTGAACCAGATCATCGCCGGCGCCCATCAGCATGCGGAACGCGGTTGGAGCGCTATACCATACCGTTACTCCGTATTTCTGGATCGTGCCGTACCAGTCGCTTGGGCTGAAGCGTCCGCCGCGAATCACGTTGGTCGCTCCGTTCAGCCATGGCGCAAAGATCCCGTACGATGTTCCCGTTACCCAACCTGGGTCAGCCGTACACCAGTAAATATCGCCTTCTTTGAGATCAAGCACGATTTTACCTGTGTAGTAATGCTGAATCATGGCGTTTTGGACATGGAACACGCCTTTTGGCTTGCCGGTTGAACCGGAAGTGTAATGCAGAATCAAGCCGTCCTCGCGCTCTAGCCATTCAATCTCCGCTTCTTCCGAAGCTTGTGCCATTTCCGCATTGAAGTCGACAATCACATCGTCGGTTGCCACATTGTCGCCAAATACAAAAATATGCTTCAGGTTAGGCAACTCGTCGCGTTTGATGCGTCCCAGCAAAGCTGGAGTCGTAATAATTGCAGTTGCTTCACTGTCCTGCAGACGGTCTTTCACCGCTGTTTCCATAAATGCTTCGAAGAGCGGACCAACAACCGCGCCTACCTTCAAAGCGCCAAGAACCCCAAAATACAACTCGGGTGTCCGCGGCATAAAAATAAATACCCGCTCGCCCTTGCTGACGCCGAATTTGCGCAATACGTTTGCGAAACGATTCGACTGCTTGCTCATTTGTTCATAAGTATAAGATTCATCTCTCGTGTTGTCGCTGTAATAAAGAGCAATATTAGCTCCTTTACCGGACTCCACATGACGGTCTACGGCTTCGTACGCCATGTTTACTTTCCCTGTTTCATGCCAGCTGAATTGGCTCTCGATCTCTTTCCAATCAAAATCAACCGTTGCTTGTTCATAATTTTTGAGGTTCGGATTTGTTGCCACCGCTGGAATTCGTTCTTGATGCAAGTTGATCATTCTATCACTCTCCCATCAAATCTGTTAAACATTAACCGTCAAGAATACGCTTACAAATACTAACCGTTACTTGCAGGCAAACAAGCCGGATATCTCGCAAACGATTCTTACAGTTACTCAACCGCCACAACAATTATAGCATAACGACTTTCCGTTCGACTATGCTTTTCATTTCTCTCGATGTCTGATATAACCATAAATATAAAAGGTATGGGAGCACGCAGCCTCGGAAAGGAGATCTCGTTATTGGAGCATCGCAAAATGTATCACCGGCAGCAGATCGATTTAAATGATGGACAATGCTGTATTATTGAAGGTCCGATTCCGCCCGAAGACCTGCAACTGCTTAGGATGCATGCCGATCTGGACGCCTTCCGGCGGCCGAAGGACCAACATGAAGCGCTGGTTGAGATTGCCGGTCTGGAAGAAGGGCGAATTATTGTGGCCCGTGTTGACGAAGTGATCGTCGGATACGTCACCTTTCATTATCCGGATGAACTGGAACGCTGGTATGAAGCCGGGATGCCGGATTTAATCGAGCTTGGAGCCATCGAGGTAGCAGATCAGTACCGATCCTACGGGCTTGGCAAAAAGATGATTCAATTGTCTTTTGCTGATGAACAGCTTGAAAATATGATCGTATTTACAACCGAATATTATTGGCATTGGGATCTGGAAGGGACAAAGCTGAGCGTATGGGAATACCGGGGCATTATGGAGAAGCTTATGAAATCCGTCGGTATGGTCTGGTACGCCACGGATGATCCCGAGATTTGCTCGCATCCCGCCAATTGTCTGATGGTACGAATCGGCAAGGAAGTCCCGCAACAATCCGAGGAGCAGTTCGACCGGATCCGTTTCCGGCAGCGCTTCATGTATTAGTGTGTTTCTATTTGGGAGGTTAAGAAGTGACTAACGCTATATTTGTTCATCATTCTGACAGTACGCGTTATCAATTTGGCGATCAGCACCCATTCAGCCCGGTCCGCCAGACCTTAACGATGGATCTGCTGTATGCGGCAGGCGCATTGCAAGAGGAGCAGACAACATCTCCCTCCGAACTGGCAGATGAGGCGCTACTGTCGCTCGTCCACAGGACGGATTACATACAGGCCGTTCAGCAGCTAAGCTTGGACAACCCTGCGCAGGAAACGGCTTCTGCCGCTGGGAAATACGGACTGGATACCGAAGACACGCCATATTTTCCAGGCATGCATGACGCAGCCGCGACCATAACGGCCGGATCTGTCTATGCTGCCAAGCTTGTGATGAGCGGTGCCGCTACACATGCTTATCATATGGCTGGCGGGCTGCACCATGCTTTTCCCGACCGAGGAGCCGGGTTTTGCGTCTATAACGACGCAGCGGTTGCTATCCAATACATACGCAAAACTTATGGCGCTCGCGTGCTGTATATCGATACGGATGTCCATCATGGGGATGGCGTACAATGGAGCTTCTACAACGACCCCGACGTCTGTACGTATTCGATTCATGAAACCGGTAAATTTCTGTTCCCGGGTACAGGCTTTGTTCATGAAAAAGGAACGGATGCCGGATTTGGCTCCTGCTTTAACGTACCGATGGAACCTTATACGGAGGATGATTCCTGGTTGGAGTGCTTCCGCAGTTCTATTGCAAAAATCGCAGCAGCTTTCAAGCCCGACATCATCGTCAGTCAGCATGGCTGCGATGCCCATGCTTACGACCCTTTGTCTCATATACACTGCAGCATGCGAATTTATCATGAGATGCCAGGCATTATACATGATCTTGCTCATGAGCATACAGAAGGACGTTGGATGGCTCTAGGAGGCGGCGGTTATGATTGGTGGCGTGTCGTGCCTAGAGCCTGGTCGCTTGTCTGGCTGACGATGACGGACCATCCTATCATTGAACAACTCAATCGTCGTGAAGAGGTTCCGTTGCCTACAGCCTGGCTCGAGAAATGGTCATCCGCAAGCCCTGAACCACTGCCGTCTTGCTGGCTGGATGATTTGAGCCAAGTCCTCCCCATCCCGCGCAGAGCGGAAATTGAGCTCAAGAACCGGCAAACAGCCGCCATCGCGATTCAAGATCTATAAGAAGCAAAAAAACGTCCGTACCCACAGGTACGGACGTTCATTCTATTTAGATATGCTGAACCATATCATCAATAATCGCATACGAATTATTCGCTGCAGTTACCGTAAACTCCGCGTAGTTAACATGAGCCGAACCGTCTGCTTTGTCCGACATCGAGCGGATGACAACAAACGGAATTTCGTTCATATCGCATACATGGGCGACCGATGCCCCTTCCATCTCCGCGCATGCGCCTTGCATCGTTTCGTACAACTCGCGAACCGCGTCGCGGCTAGCGATAAACTGATCACCGGACAATACTTTGCCGATCAGGCTGCGTCCTTCAAATAAACGCTCGCTAGCTTCCGAAGCTAGCTTAACAAGCTCTCCGTCAGCCACAAACTCCGAACGCTCGTGGAAAGGAATAACCCCTTTTGCAAAACCTAGAGGCGTAACGTCAATATCATGCTGTACGCAGCTGGAAGAAACCACGATATCGCCAATATTGAGACGCGGATCAAGCGCTCCCGCAACACCGGTGAACAAGACGCTATCAACACCAAGATCAATTAGAATCTGCGTGCATACAGCAGCGTTGACTTTGCCTACGCCGGATTTACAAAAGACAACCGTCTTGCCATGAAGTTGACCTTCATGATAAGTAATGCCTGCTTTGGTTACGCTGTTTGTTACGTTTACGTTCTGATGCAACAGTTCAATCTCTTCAACCATTGCACCAATAATTCCGATTTTGTTAAAAGCCATTATGCTTGCAAACCTCCAACGGATTGTCGAATGACAATTTCATGCGGCAGAACCACTTTGGCGTGTTCTACTACTTCTTTTTTCATCAACTTCGTTAGAAGTCGCATAGATACCGCACCGATATCATACATCGGCTGGGCAACCGCCGTCAGCTGAGGACGAACCATCGAAGCCATGCGGGTATTGTCAACGCTGATAACCGAGATATCATCCGGCACTTTCAGGCCAGAGTCCTGAATGCAATGAATCGCGCCAATCGCCATCTCATCCGTTGCCGCAAATACGGCTGTTGGACGCTCGGACAGCTCGATGAAATATTTCATCGCTTCTACGCCCGATTCGTAACGGTAATTCCCTGTACGGACAAGCGTCTCCTCATAAGGAATACCCGATTCTTCAAGCGCACGCTTGTACCCTTGGAAACGGGCAAAACCGTTCGCAGGATCCTGCAACGTTCCGCTGATCATCGCAATGCGCGTGTGTCCTTGTTGAACCAGCTTGCGCACAGCGTCAAAAGCCGCTTCTTCGTGGTTGATGTCAACAGACGGAATTTGACCGTTCTCATCCGTTGTAGCACAAAGAACAATCGGTACGTTAGCCGTCTTGAAAGCTTGCATATGTTCTTCCGTCACAGCGCCGCCCATAAAGAGAAGCCCGTCCACCTGCTTCTCGAGTAACGTGTTAATAACGCGGATTTCTTTGTCTTTTTTCTTGTCCGCGTTACAAAGGATAATATTATAGTGATACATATTCGCAATGTCTTCGATACCGCGTGCAACTTCGGCGAAATTCGCATTCGAAATATCCGGAATAACGACGCCTACCGTAGTTGTTTTTTTGCTTGCCAAGCCTCGCGCTACCGCATTTGGACGATACCCGAGTCGTTCAATAGCCTCGTACACCTTTTTTCGCGTTGCCGGTTTCACATTCGGATTGTTGTTTACAACCCGGGAAACCGTAGCCATCGATACTCCTGCTTCTCTTGCTACATCATAAATGGTAACCGTCACGGTACTTCTCTCCAATATCTCAAATTTTATTTACGTTCGCTGCATATTAACGTAATCATACGACAAAATATTACTTTTCGCAATGTTAGCGCATAGTTGCAGCAGAATGGAGAGTGATATTAGGCCGTGGCTTATGTATGCAAAGACCGCCTGCTAAGTTGAGATAGCCTTTTGTTAATATCAGCAATCCATTCTTCATCATGAAGTGATTGCGCAATTAGATGCAAATCCAGCAGATTATTAATCCGCTCCTCTGTCAGCCGTTCGAGTTGATAAGAATCCGGATGATTTTTGTCTTCGCTAGCTTCTACGAGCAGGTCGGCCCATTCGTTGCATTCATTAAATAGAAATGTCTGCTTCGGCGGCTCCTGTCCAAGCTTGGCGATGAGACCGGTCAGATCCGGCTTCACATCGGGAAGTACTTCGCTGCGGCTGCATACCGAGCATGAATAGATCGGGACATTATCGATTTCGACCTTCCCCGAATAGATCACTGTACGCAGTTTCATCTTCATGATGTCACCGCAATGACACCTTTTCTGCACTTTGGTCCACTCCCTTTACGCGCTTCTCTTCCGTTCCTCTATTTCTTTTTATTTCGAGATGCGTAATGGATTCGACCTTTTCTGCAAAAAATCCTGCTTATCCGCACTATGTAATTTTTACTATGGAGCAGCTTTCCGCCAACGTTTCTTGATCATTGGAATCGATGCCAGAATGACCCAAATTGCCGCTCCTATCATGTCATTTCGGATATCCATAATATCGGTCATCCTGCCGCCAACAAAGGACTGATGGTACTCATCGGTTATGCCGTAAACTCCGCAGGCGATAATAATCAGCAACTTATAAGAAATTTTGTTTGCCTTTCTCCCTATTCCGTAATCAATGGCAGCAGCCAGGATGAAGTAGGCCAGGAAATGGCCCCAGTCAAAACTCGCCATATGCGGGAATAACTTTTGGAAAAACGGCAGCATGGTGTTCATTTGATCGCCCGTCCGGGAAGAAAATCCGAATATGACGATCATCCAGATCACGGCTGGCGCAAATCGGGGAAAACGTCGTTTGCTTGTTTGATTCATAGGTTCTCCTTCGCTACAATGGAAAAGAAATAATAAAGTACAGGAGGAAATCAAAAATGTCTTTACATAATAAAACGGTTATCTGTCTTCTTGATGACGAGTTCGAAGATCTTGAACTCTGGTATCCGGTCTATCGCGTTCGCGAAGCCGGAGCAACGGTCTTGTATGCCGGCCCTGAGAAAGGCAAGAAGCATATCGGCAAATATGGCGTTCCTGCCGTTGCGGATCTTTCCTTTGACGAAGTAAACAGTGCCGATATTGCAGGCATTCTCGTTCCCGGAGGCTGGGCACCGGACAAGCTCCGCCGTTATCCGAAGGTTCTCCAGCTTGTTCAGGAGCTTGACGCCGCGGGCAAACCGATTGGGCAAATCTGCCATGCCGGCTGGGTTTTGATCTCAGCGAAGATTCTTAACGGTCGCAAAGTTACTTCCACGCCTGGCATTCGGGACGATATGGAAAACGCCGGCGCCGAATGGTTCGATGAAGCCGTTGTTGTAGACGGCAACCTAATCTCCGCCCGCAGGCCGCCGGATCTCCCTCCATATGCAAAGGCTTTCGTTGACGCATTGGAACAGCAGGCCTAATAGAAAAGGAGCCCTCCGCTAACTAGCGGAGGCTGCCCCTTGTTCATCCACCGAATCCATAAATTGCTTCAACTTCTGATGAATGTCCGCGCTCGTGCGGCATTCCATCAGCTGCGGCAGCAACAGGCGGCTGTCTTTCTGCGAAGTGCAGAGCAGCCGCTCTTTTACTTGGAGAATGGAATGGGAAGACATGCTGATCTCATCCACATCCAGGCTCAGCCAGATCGGCAAGGCACGCAAATCGCCTGCCAGCTCGCCGCAAACCCCCACTTTAATCCCGTTTCTTTTGGCTGCCTCTACCGTCTGTTTCAGCATTCTTAGCACCGCCGGATGGAACGGCTCATACAAATAGCTGATCTCCTCGTTCATCCGGTCAACCGCCAGCGTAAATTGAACCAAATCATTGGTTCCAATACTGAAGAAATCAACCTCCTGGGCAAGCAGGTCCGCCAGCATAACGGCCGCGGGAACTTCAATCATAATGCCCACATGGATTCGAGCATCAAAAGGATGTCCTTCTTGCTCCAGCTCCTGCTTCGCTTCTTCCAGCACTTGATTGGCGGCTCTAACTTCCTCAACCGATGAAATTAGCGGATACATCACCTTCACTTGTCCGTAACTGCTTGCACGCAGAATAGCTCTAAGCTGGGTCTTGAACAAATCTTTACGGTCCAGCGAGATCCGGATCGCTCTATAACCAAGAAATGGATTATCTTCTTCCGGAATATTGAAATAATCAAGTTGCTTATCCCCGCCGATATCAAGCGTCCGGATTATAAGCGGTTCTCCCGCCAGCTTTTCCGCAACATTCTTATACACTTCGAATTGCTCTTCTTCCTTCGGAAACCGGTTCCGGTCCATATAAAGAAACTCCGTCCGGAACAAGCCCACGCCATGGGCTCCGCTAGACAACGCCACATCAAGTTCCTTAAGAGAACTTATATTCGCGGCAAGCCCAAGCACCTTGCCGTCCGGGGTTACCGACTGAATGTCGGCTATTACGTTCAGCCTTTGTCTGTCCTCCGCCTGGCGGTTCTGAAGTTCACTGTAGTGATCGATCAAGGAATCATTAGGATCAAGGAACAAAAGGCCTTCCGTACCGTCTATGATCAGCGTTTGCCCTGTCTGAATCGGCTCTTCCAGCTTGCTCTCCACTCCAACAACAAGCGGCACGCCCAAAGCCCGGGCCATAATAGCGGAATGGGATGTTGAGCTGCCCGCCAACGTTACAATGCCCAGCACGTTATTCGGATTAATATGGGCAAGCTGGGAAGGAGAAAGTTCTCTTGCGATAAGAATAAAAGGCTGGGTATCCGATGGCAGCGTAATTTCCGGCGCCCCAAGCAAATGTTTGAGCAGTCGGTTGCCGACATCCTTAATATCAAGAGCGCGTTCCTTCATGTACTCGTCATCAAGCAAATCAAACATCGTTACAAAATGGTCAATGGCTTCTTTTACAGCAACCTCCGCCGCTTTATACTGACGCTGGATGATGCCCTGGATTTCATTCATGAAGACCGGATCGTCCAAAATCGCCAGATGAGCGTCAAAAATTTGCGTCTCGTCCGCGCCGACCACTTCTCTCAGTTCGTCTTTGATTTGCTCAATCTCGTGTTTGGATGTGCGAATCCCTTCATAGACCCGTTCAAACTCACGGGCAAAATCAGCTACATCCACAGGTTGCTCAGGAAATTCCCACTCCCAGTTCGGGAGCACAAACGATTTCCCGATCGCAATGCCCGCCGAAGCTCCAATTCCTTGTATCATGGTCTTTCCCCTCCACCATTTCTCTCTTTAAGTACAACCGACAATACCGAAGACTGCCCCTTCTTCACTGCTTTGAATGGTGCAAACCTCCAAGAATGAACAAGATCCGAATTCGTAATGACCATTGGCGTGGCAAGAGACTTGCTTTCCTTGCGCACGCGCTGCAGATCAAAGCGAATTAGCATATCGCCTGGCATCACTTCTTGCCCTTCCTGTACCACCGCTTTGAAATACTGTTTCCCCGTTAGTTTGGACGTGTCGATTCCGACGTGAAGCAGAACTTCCAAACCTTCCTGCGTACGCAAACCTACCGCATGCATCGTTGGATACACAATGATAACCGTGCCTTTTACCGGCGACACAAGTTCCCCTTTGTCCGGAATAAACGCAACGCCTTGTCCGACCAACTTCCCTGCAAATATCGGATCCGGAACATCCTCTAATGGAATCATCCGGCCTTGAACCGGCGAGCTGAAGAGCACTTGCTCCTGATCCCGCTCAATGGCTTTCAGCATTTCAGCTCTGATCAGCTCCGAATAAGTGCCGAATACGACCTGAACATTGCCGCCGCCAAGTCTAAGAACACCAGCAGCGCCAAGATTTCTTAACGCGTTGTTGTCCAGCAGCTTCTCGTTGGCTACTTTTAACCTGAGCCTTGTAATACAGGATTCCATCTGAACGATGTTGTCTTTGCCGCCAATCGCTTGCAAGATTAGGGGAGCGCGGTAAGGAATATCTCCGGCCCATTCATCCAGCTGCGAACCTTCCTCGCGTCCCGGAGTCGGAATGCGGAAACGGTTAATGACCCAGCGGAACAAGACGTAATAAACAACGCCAACCACGATACCAATCGGAATAAGCAGCCAGCCTCTGGTCGCCAGATGTTCATTAATAATGTAATCGATGACTCCTCCGGAAAAAGAGAAGCCATGCCGAATCCCAAGCTCATAAGTGATCCACATAATGATGCCGGAGAGCAACGCATGCACGACAAACAAATAAGGCGCAACAAACAAGAAGGCAAACTCCACCGGCTCCGTAACGCCTGTCAGAAACGAAGCAAGCGAAGCGTATAGAAACGTTTTCCGGATTTTCGGCTTCAAATCTTCCCTAGCCTCGTGAATAATGGCGAACGCAATCGCCGGCAAAGCAAACATCACGATCGGGTACATGCCGGCCATAAACGCCCCTGCTGTCGGATCTCCGGCGAAAAACCGCGGCAAATCGCCATATACCATCGTTCCGTCAGCGGTCTCATAGCCACCCACCTGGAACCAGAACACATGGCTGAGCAAGTGATGCAAGCCAAAGACCACAAGAATCCGGTATAGAAACCCGAACAAAAACACGCCAAAGCCGCCGCCGGAAGCGACGATATCACCAAGTCCCTCCAGCATTCGCTGGATTAAAGGGGCGACGCCGATCATCGCCATCGACAGGATGACCGTTACAACGCTGACGAATAAAGGCACAAATCGCGGCCCACCGAAAAACTGTATGTATTCCGGTAATCGCAAGTTCTTAAAACGTTCGTAACTGAAACCGGATATCATACCTATTATCGAGCCTACAAACACGGTTGGTTCAATCTGCGCATCGGCCGTTCCGGTTACTCCGACATAAATAACCATGCCCGCAAGCGCAGCCATACCGGCTGCTAGCGCATTGCCAGTAAGACCTAGCGATACGCCAAGCGCAAAAATATAAGGCAGGAAGGTAAAAATCGCATGGCCTGCCGCCTGCAAATAATCGGCCGTATCCGGAATGCCAAGAAGATCCCAAGGCAGCTGGCTTAGGAATAAAAAGATTGCCGCAGCCGGTAGTACGATCATAGGCAGCATAAACGCGCGTCCAAGCTGCTGAAACCTTCCTAGAAAATTCACTTTGTCACCTCCTGAAAAGAATTAGCGCGTTCTTTGCGATAATTCTTACTTCGTAAGCATGGACTTAAAGAATTGCAAAGCAATTCTTACTTCGTAAGCATCGTAATCTCTATATCGATGGTACGGTGTTCATGCTTTTTTGTCAAAGCAAAGACGGGCCAGATGGCCCGCCATTGTAAAAGGTATAACGTAAAGACACTGTTTATGACGTTTGCTTCCCGCTTGGCAGCAGATTGGAATCCTCTACCTTAATGCATCGGTCCATAATTACTCGAAGTCGGCCTTCTGCCGCAATTTTGGCCGCTTCATCATTAGCGATGCCTAATTGCAGCCATAAAGCTTTCGCTCCGATCGCTACTGCTTCCTCGGCAATCGGCGGCGTATGCTCGGGACGGCGGAATACATTAACGATGTCCACCGGCTCTGGAATATCCGCTAAGCTTGCGTAACTTTTTTCGCCAAGGATCGTCTCTGCCCCGGGGTTTACCGGAATAATGCGGTAGCCCTTCTTCTGCATCGCTTCCGATACCATATAAGACACTCGGTCCGGTTTGTCGGACAAACCAACTACGGCAATCGTATGGCTTGCCAGCAGGATTTCCTTAATCTCATCTCGGGTCGGATTCTCAAATGCCATAATCAGCGCCTCGCTTTCATCCTTTTTCCTTTATTCTACCCATTCCACGTTAGCGCCTAACGCTTTCAAATGATCGAAATAAATCGGATAAGATTTAGCAACATGATGCGCGTCGCGGATCCGGATCGGATTTTTGGCGCGCAGTCCAACTACGGTAAGCGCCATAATGACACGATGGTCATAATGCGCATTAATTTCCACGCCGCCTTCCACGCCTTCCGGACGGCCGTGAACAATAATTTCCGCTTGGCGTTCTTCCACGTTTGCGCCTGCTTTGCGCAGTTCGTTCAGGTAATCCGTAATCCGGTCGCATTCTTTGTATCTAAGATTCTCAACATCATAGAACCGCGACGTGCCTTCAGCGAATACAGCCGCAGCAACCATAGCGAGTACCGCATCCGTAGCTTTATCGCCGTCGAACTCGACAGCCTTAAGCTTGCCGTTGCCCTTCACGTGCACAATGCCGTTCTCATGCGTCATAGGCACTTCCATCATGCGAAGCACGTCAACTACGGCGCGTTCGCCTTGTTTGCTGTTCTCTTCCAGACGGTGTACGATAACATCCGAATTGGTTACGGCAGCTGCTGCGAGAATAGCCGCGGAGCCCGGATAATCGCCTTGAACAACATAATTCTTCGCTGCGTACTTCTGGTTGCCCGGCACGCGGTAATGCATCAGGTCTTCGCTTGCATGGATGACGATACCCGCCTGCTCCAGCACTTCAAGCGTTTGTCCAACGACAACTTTGGATTTCAGGTCATGAAGCACTTCAATCTCGCTGTCTTCCTCAAGCAGCGGAGTAAGGAACAGAAGCGCGCTTAAGAATTGCGAGCTAACATTGCCGGACACTTGAATTTTGCCGCCTTTTGGCGCTCCGCCTTGAATGCGGATCGGCAGCTTGCCTTCATTATGTTCAATCTTTACGCCCATTTGGCCAAGCGCATCGATCAGATCGTTATGTGGACGTTTGCCAAGCGAATCCGGGTAACGGTTAATAAACGTTACATCCGGGCACAGCGAAGCAATCGCCATGAGGAAGCGAAGAACGGCGCCGGCGTTGCCTACATCCAGTTGATCCACTGCTTTCGGATTTCTGCCAAAACCGGTAATGACGATTTTCTCGTCATCTTCTTCTACAATCGCTCCCAAATCGCGAATACAACGGCGCATCGCGTCACTGTCTTCGCTATGAGCAGGATAGTAGATCGTGCTTGTCCCCTCTGCAAGCGCGGCAACTAGCAGGTAGCGAGTCGTATAGTTTTTAGAGGAAAGCGCTTGAATTTCCCCTTGAAGTGTTGGAGTAGGTGTAACGATAACATCCATTGTGCAGCATTTCTCCTTCTCGTATAGGTTAGGGTTGCTAGGGCATGCTGATTATTTCTGCAAAGCTTGTATGATCATATCTGCCGCGTCCTGCGGCGATAATGACGTCGTATCCAGTCTGAGATGCGCAAAATCATACGCATGTTTGCGCTGCTCCATGATCCGGTGAACGTTCCCCGCAATATCCCCTTGTAACAGCGGGCGGGACGTATCGGCTTTTACTCGTTCAATAATATGCCCGGCATCTGCCGTAAGAGCGACAACAAAACCATGCTTTAGCATAGCTTCGCGGTTTTGCTCCATTAGAACGCAACCGCCGCCTGTCGCGATAATCGAACGCTCCTCCGACTCCAGCAGCGAGACGAGCACTTTGCTCTCAATGTTGCGGAATCCGGACTCGCCATGCGTATCGAACAACACGGAAATGGTTCCTTCCGTCTCTTCGATCACTTCATCCGAATCATATCGGGACCAGCCCAGCTGCTCCGCAAGCAATCGGCTGACGGTTGACTTGCCTGTCCCCATAAAGCCTACCAATATAATTTTGCTTATGCGCTGTTCCAATGCAAGAACTCCCCTGTTTGTCATTTCACGGTTAACGGCCTCACAACATCATATCATTTTTTCTCAGGAATAGGGTATAAAAATGTTGCATATGCCGTATGGATGATACTGATGCTTATATCACAAATAGGAGTGAAGATGGCATGACCAGTGAATCGAATTTGCATGCTTCCCACCCAACGAGCGCTAGAATCGATCGAATCTTAAGCCCTGATCACCCGTTATGCCGCGAAGACGTGATTTGGATGCTGGAATACATTAAAAAAAAGGTGGCTGACGAGGACCCTGCATTAAGGAGCCTTTCGCAGCCACGCTTATTAAGAAACTTTCATTATTTCGCCGAAGCTTCCATGTTGCTCATTCGGCGCAAGCATTACTCCGATCAGGAAGCAAGTCGCCTGCGCCAATGTCTCATTGAAGCCTCATACGGACTAAAATAATTGATCCGGATTAGGAATTCATCCAGTTGTGGTGGAACGAACCTTCTTTGTCCACGCGTTTGAACGTGTGTGCGCCGAAGTAGTCGCGTTGCGCTTGAAGCAAGTTCGCAGGCAGACGCTCTGTGCGGTAGCTGTCGAAGTACGACAGAGCGCTTGCGAATGCAGGCACTGGAACGCCGTTTGCTACTGCTGTGCCAACCACTTCGCGCCATGCGCCTTGGTACGACTCAACGATGCCTTGGAAGTAAGGATCAAGAAGCAGGTTGCGAAGGTTAGCGTCGCGGTCGTAAGCGTCTTTGATGTTTTGCAGGAAGCGTGCACGGATGATGCAGCCGCCGCGGAAGATCATAGCGATATCGCCGTAACGAAGGTTCCAATCATACTCTTCGGATGCTGCGCGCATTTGAGCGAAGCCTTGTGCGTACGAGCAGATTTTCGAAGCGAACAGCGCTTTGCGAACGGATTCGATGAATGCTGCTTTGTCGCCTTGGAAAGGTTTTTTCTCAGGACCGTTCAGAACTTTGCTAGCTGCGATACGCTCTTCTTTCATAGCGGACAGGAAGCGAGTAAATACGGATTCTGTGATGATCGACAGTGGCACGCCAAGGTCAAGGGAGCTTTGGCTTGTCCATTTGCCTGTGCCTTTTTGGCCGGCGGAGTCAAGGATCACGTCAACCATAGGCTTGCCAGTCTCAGCATCGTATTTGGAGAAGATGTCAGCAGTGATCTCGATCAGGTAGGAGTCGAGTTCGCCTTTGTTCCACTCCGTGAAGATGCTGTGAAGCTCTTCAGCGTTCAGGTCAAGCGTGTTTTTCAGCAGGTCATAAGCTTCGCAGATGAGCTGCATGTCGCCGTACTCGATACCGTTGTGAACCATTTTTACATAATGGCCGGCACCGTCTGGACCGATATATGTGCAGCAAGCGTCGTCGCCGACTTTTGCCGAGATTGCAGTAAGGATAGGCTCAACCAGCTTGTACGCGGATTCTTGGCCGCCAGGCATGATCGAAGGACCTTTCAGCGCGCCTTCTTCGCCGCCGGATACGCCGGTACCGATGAAGCGGATGCCTTGCTCTTCAAGAGCTTTGCTGCGGCGAACCGTATCAGGGAAGTATGCGTTGCCGCCGTCGATGATGATGTCGCCTTTGTCCAGATGAGGAACAAGCGCGTC
Organism: Paenibacillus glycanilyticus; assembly: GCF_030161375.1. Lineage (GTDB taxonomy): Bacteria > Bacillota > Bacilli > Paenibacillales > Paenibacillaceae > Pristimantibacillus > Pristimantibacillus glycanilyticus_B. The sequence goes on along the minus strand of NZ_BSSQ01000011.1, from coordinate 194,422 downwards.
GATTGTTGCGTCAGTACCTGCGCCAGCTTGTACCATGATCAGGATTTTGCGCGGGGATTCGAGCGATTGCACGAATTCTTCAACCGTATAAGCAGGAACAAGGTTTTTGCCTGCGGATTCTTTGATCAACTCGTCTGTTTTCTCGCGGGAACGGTTGTAAACCGATACTGTGAAGCCTCTGCTCTCAATGTTCAGGGCAAGGTTTTTACCCATGACTGCAAGGCCGATAACGCCGATTTGCTGTTTTGCCATTTGGTTCTTCCATCCTTTTTTTTATAATATGTTGGTCTTCAATAGTCTTATATTACTCCTTTTGCAAGGAGATGAAAACCATTTGCGCGGAATTTGTCGCTAATCTCTCATTAGATTTCCTGACCGCTTTAGAAAGTTTACCTTATATTGCGAAGAAATGCTAACCAGAAAAAGCAAAAAACGAACCCATTTCGTGATTCATAAAGAATCAATCCATGGATTCGCATTTTTAAGGGTTATTTTTTTATATCAAGAGCTCTAAAGTTCGAGTTGCAGCATCTCCGAACGGAGCAACGCAAGCTTTTCCTTCGACTCTGCGATGGCTTCTTCATTATTCTCCTGCAGCGCGTCATACAATACGGTCAGTTCGTAATCCAGCTCATAACGCAGCACCACTGCGCGTTCCTCGGCGCGTTTCGATTGAAAAGCCTTAATCATTTCCTCTATTGTTACGAATGGCTTCTTTTGATAAATGATCCGATGTTCCATTCCGGACACCTCCACAAGTCGTATTATTTCACCAAACATGATGTTCTCAATGACGATCTGACGATCTTTGATCCGCTTGACTATCGCATGCCCACGTGTGTCATTAATAAGCTTTTCAAGCAACTCCGACAGCTTCTCGTCCTTAATGGTGTAATCCCCAACGATCTTGTAACGGTTTTTCATCCGCTGAAACCTTAATTTTACGAGCTTACGACCTGTACGAATAGAAATGAGGAACTGCCCCTCCGTCTCGCTCCAATACAAGGAGTACCCTTCCTGAATGAGATCACGGATGAGGTTCTGGATTTGCCGGCGGTCAAAACGCAGCTCCAAATTACAATATTCGACTTCGTAGCTCTTATTCACGGCAATCCCTCCTTTCAAGCATTTGACGAAATAGTCTGACAATTTGTTCTTACCTCTATCTTATACTCCATCTTATGTTCTGGCAACTTGGATTATTGACTAATTTTAAAGTATTGCTCGCCTATTTCGAAAAAAAAATGGTCAAGCCGTCCAATTGGCCGACCTGACCGCCCTCCAAAAGCTATTTGGAACGGTAAAAGTTTGTGATTGCGGCCAGTACCTCTTCCGAAGATAACTGCTGCGCTTCCTTCTCGTGCCGGTATTTCAGCTCCAGCACACCTTCCGCCGCCTGTCTTCCGACCACGATCCGAACCGGAATGCCAATGAGATCCGAGTCCTTGAACTTGACTCCCGCACGCTCGTCCCGGTCATCCAGCAATACCTCAATCCCTGCCGCAATCAGGCTGCCGTAAAGCTCGGCGGCTGCTTTCATTTGCGTCTCGTCTTTGGCGGACACAGGTACGATATGAACTTGGTAAGGGGCAAGTTCCAGCGGCCATCTAATCCCCTGCTCATCATAATGCTGCTCTACAACGGCGGACATGACTCTCGATATGCCGATTCCGTAACAGCCCATGATGATTGGTTTGTCTACCCCTTCTGCATCCAGAAAGGAGGCGTTCATCGCTTCGCTGTATTTCGTGCCGAGTTTGAACACTTGCCCAACCTCGATCCCCCGGTACATTTGGAGCTGGCCTTCCGTGCAATTCGGACAACCATCTCCCGGGACGGCATTTCGTATATCCCCGAGCAAAGCAATTTGGAAATGGATGCCTACGCGGACATTCTTCCAATGAAAATCCGTTTCGTTCGCCCCTGCCAAGCCAGATTGCACTTGGGCAGCGGCATAATCCACGATAACCGGAATTGAGAGTCCGATTGGACCGGCAAAGCCAAGCTTTGCGCCCGTCAACTGCTCCGCCGTTGCCTGGTCAACCAGCTCCAGCTCACTTGCCTTGAGCAAACCGGCTAGTTTGATCTCGTTGACTTCATGGTCTCCGCGGACAACAACGGCAACCGGCTTGCCGTCAGCCTGGAATAGCAACGTCTTCAATATATGATCGGACGGAATGTTCAGCGATTGAACGAGCTCTTCTATTTTCCTCGCGTTTGGCGTATAGATTTTTTCCAGCTCCGCGATATCCGAAGTTTCGTTTTGTAAAGGCAGTTCTACAAATCTGTAACTGGCTTTCTCCAGATTGGCCGCGTACTGACAATGCGTACATGCTGCAATTGTATCTTCCCCAATATCCGCCAGCGCCATGAATTCATGAGTGCCGCCCTCTCCGCCGATCGTCCCCGCATCCGCTTCTACCGGACGGAAGCGTAAGCCGCAGCGCGAGAAAATCCGGTGATACGCTTCATACATCTTGTCGTAACTGGTATTGAGCCCCTCCCACGATTCATCAAAGGAATAGGCATCCTTCATCAAAAACTCTCTGCCTCTAAGAAGCCCGTACCGAGGCCGTTTCTCGTCCCTGAATTTCGTCTGGATCTGATACAAGGTGGAAGGAAGCTGCCGGTAGGAGTTGATTTCTCCGCGCATGAGATCCGTAATAACTTCCTCATGCGTAGGCCCGAGCGCAAATTCACGGTCATGTCTATCTCTTAGCCGGACAAGCTCGGGACCGTATCGTTCGTAACGGCCCGACTGGCGCCATAGATCCGCCGGCTGCATCGCCGGCATCCAAATTTCCTGCGCGCCGGTCTTGTCCATTTCTTCCCGGATAATCGTCTCCAGCCTTCGCAGCACGCGCCGTCCAAGCGGCAGATACGTATAAATCCCGGCCGCAAGTTGCCGGATTAATCCCGCCCGTAGCATAAGCTGATGGCTTACGGCTTCCGCTTCTGACGGCGCTTCGCGCAAGGTTGGTAATAATAGTTGACTTTGACGCATAGGTTCTCACTCCTGACTTATGTGAAAAAAAAGAGCACATTCGCAAGGGACGAATGTGCTCGTGGTACCACCCTTAATTAGCCGAATAGTTGATCTACTGCCATCGGCTCTTAACTGATAACGGGAATAGATCCCGGCAACCGGCTGGCAATACAATAAGCAGCCGCTGCAGCTCCCAAGGCAGGATGATGAAGTAAGCGATCATAGAAGCCTTGCAGCCGAGGGCTCCCTCTCTGGAATGAACGTATGCTTAGGAAATCGACCTCGTTCAATGCTGTTTGAATATTTAGATAACTTTATAACAAGTGGACATATCCCGTCAATAGATGTTTGAATAGGAACAAATGTGCTATAATCAACCTTACTATTATCGATTATTACCTGTGAGGAGAGAAAATATAGATGACAACTACGACAACCGGCTTTACCGGCTTTGAACAAAAGGACTTTGATACCTTTCTAATTGACGGCCTGGAACAGCGGATGACCGCTATCGAGGAAAGAATCCGTCCGAAATTCCGCTATCTGGGCGAAAAATTGACGGGCGATATCGCCGTGCAGGCAGGCGATGAAATGTTCCTGCACATTGCCAAACACGCGCGCCGCACCGTTAATCCGCCAAAAGACACTTGGCTAGCCATCTGCAACAATAAACGCGGTTACAAAGCACATCCGCATTTCCAAATGGGATTGTTTGACGACCACCTGTTTTTGTGGTTTGCCCTTATTTATGAAGCGCCCAACAAATCGAAAATCGCTTCAACCTATTTGGAACATCTGGACGAGGTCATTGCTGCCGTCCCTTCCGATTATGTGCTGTCCCTTGACCATATGAAGAAAGAATCCAAGCCGGTCAGCGACATGAACAGGCAGGATTGGACCAACGCTTTGACCCGCCTGCGCGACGTGCAAAAAGCCGAGCTGCTGATCGGCCGCCACCTTCCCGCCGGCGACCCGCTGCTTCAGGATGGAGACGCGCTGTACAAGCTGGCTCAGGACACCTACGAAACGTTGATGCCTTTGTATCGTTTGGCTGCTACTGTTTAGGAAGATCAGGTTAATAAGGCACACTACGCATGAAATGTTCTTCCGATCGCCATTGCTCGTGGATTCCTTCGATTAGATTGTACATGGAGGGAATCCACTCACAAAAGCGACCACTGCGTTTCTCCAGAATCATTTCATGCTTCGTTTGCCGATTAACCTTAAACAGAAGCAAAAAACGATTCAAAGGCTGGAGAAGACCAAAAAGCTGTGCGGATGAAAGTCCGCACAGCTTTTTTTGATTGAATTTATTAGACCGCTGAAACCGTTTTGGCAGCTTGCGCTTTCGCACGGCGCTGTTTGCGGGAAGCGCGGAAGAACATCAATTCGTACATGCAAGGGACCACGATCAGAGTCAGAAGAGTCGCTGCGGCCAGGCCGCCAATTACGACGATCGCAAGGCTCTGCGATACGATACTGCCCGATTCGCTTGAACCAAATACGAGCGGCAGCATCGCGCAGATTGTTGCCACGGCTGTCATGATGATTGGACGCATACGCGTTGTCGCAGCTTCCACCAGCGCATCGCGGATCGGCATCGTTTCTTCATTTTGCTTCACTCGGTCGATCAATACGATAGCATTGGTGACAACGATACCTATGAGCATGAGAGCTCCAAACATCGCCGTAAAGTCAGGCGTTACGCCCGAGACCATCAGACCCACAATCGCGCCGATGGCTGCAAGCGGCAAGGAGAACATGATGGCAAGCGGAGCTCGCAACGTTTTGAACGTGAGCACCATGATCAAGTATACAATGCCGATGGAGATCAGAGCCGTCATGCCAATGTCCGCGAAGTCGCTTGCTTGATCGGCAGACGCGCCGCCAACCGAAAGCTCAACGCCGTCCGGTAGCGTCAATTTATCCGCGGCTTTCTGAATGTCTTTGCCCACGACCGACAACTTCTCCGAGTCGGCTTCTGCCGTAATCCGGACATAGACTTTACCTTCTTTGTGGTAGTACAAGCTTGGCTCTTCGGTACGAACCAGCTTCGCAACGCTCGATACCGGCACGGCACCGGACTCGGTAGCAATCGTTAACTTATTAAGATCAGCTTCCGTTGCGGGATTAACGACCGGCTGCATGACAACTGCCGTATCACGGCCATTTACCTGAATGTTGCCAAGCGGAACCGGGTTCAGAATGCTCTGGAGCTGCATCGATACGTCTTGGCCATTAGCCTTCGCAGGATCAACCTGGAACGTATACACCGGTTTCTTCTCTTCCTGGTTGCTTTGAACTTTCAGAACGCCTTCAATCGGTTTGATGCTGGCCATCAGTTGATCGGCAGTTTGCGTTAGCTTCTCCGGATCATCGCCGGTAATATCGACGAATACTTGCGAACCTCCGCCGCCCATCATCAAATCCGTTGCGTTAACGGACAATTCGGCATCGGTAAAGTTCGTTTTTTGTTGCTTCACTTCATTCATGAACAACTCGGCGTCTACGCCTTTTTTCAAATCAATCATATAAGTGACAAGCGTTGGCGATGAAACGCCGCCGTATTGCGCGTTGTCCGAGCTGTTCCCCAGCTGCATGATGACCCATTCCACGTTTTTGTTATCTTTCAGATACGTTTCTAGTTGGGTTCCGCCCTGCTCTACCTTCTCTGCAGGCGTATCGCTAGGATATTGCAGGGAAACGTTCAAGTTCTCCGCACTGGAGGAATCGAGTGCGCCTTTGGGCATCATCACGTATGCGCCAATCGAGCCTACAAACAGGAGCAAAGCAATGACAAGCGTAATCCATTTGTGCTGCAGGTTCCAACGAATAAACGAAGAGAATTTCTCGGAACTTTTATGCGGCTTTTCTTTGGTGCCCCGCAGCAGAATCGAGCTAAGCAGCGGTACAACGGTTAGAGCGACAAGCAACGAGGACAGCAGCGAGTATGCAACCGTCAGCGCGAATGGCAACAAGAACGCCTGCAGGGAGCCGCGAAGCAAGCCCATTGGCAGGAATACGGCTACCGTAACGAGCGTGGACGAAGTAATCGCCGTTGCCACTTCCTTCGTAGCGCCCGTAATAACCGCGACAGAGAAAGGTTCCTTTTGCAGTTTGCGATAGATGTTCTCGATGACAACGATACTGTCGTCAACAAGACGGCCAACCGCTACGGCCACGCCGCCAAGCGTGATGATGTTAAGCGTTACCCCTGACAGATCCAGAAGATAGAGCGTAATGCCAAGCGACAATGGTATCGATACGATCGTTACGATGGTTGCCCGGAAATTACGCATGAAGAGCAAGATGACAATGGTGGCGAACAATGCGCCCAACAGTACTTCACGAAGCATGCTGTCGACCGAATGTACAACCGTTTCTGCCGTGCTTAATAGAACAACGGCTTCGACGCCTTTTACATCCTTGTTCAACCGTTCAACGGTTTTCTCGATATTTTTGCCCGTGGATACGGCATTGGCGTTAGCGGATTTCGAGATGGTGAACAAAATCGCGTCCTTCCCGTTCATCCGGCTGATGCTTTCTTGGTCTTTGGATTCTTCGACGATTGCAACATCGGATAATTTCACGCCAGGGGCAACCGTAAGATTGCGGAGCGTATCGATGCTCGTAATCTCGTCATAAACGTTAATATTGCCTGCCGCGCCGTCTACGTTGCGTTCGCCGATCGAAGCCGAAACGCCGCGTCCTTGAAGCACGCCGAGCAGCGACTGCACGGGGAGACCTTTTTGCGCGAGCTTGCTAGTGTCGGGAGTAATATGAACCGTCGGCGTAGTTTTGCCGTTTACGCTTATTTGTCCCGCGCCTTCGGATTTCTGCAATTCCGTGTTCACAAGCTTGATTTTTGCTTCCTTCTCCTGTTCGCTTAAGCCTTCGTCAAAGGTTAAGACAATCCAAGATATCGGAATCATCGACGTATTGAACTGAACGACAAACGGCTTCATTACGCCTTGAGGCAGCTGCACCTGATCGACTGAACGCTCAATCTCGGCTTTTGCTTCCTTCATATTCGTATTTGAATCGAAATTGACATTGACTTGAGCATATCCGTTCCCTGAGGTTGAGAACATGTCTGTTTTCCCTTTGGTGAACATAACCGCTTCTTCAAGCGGGTTTGTTACTTGCTGCTCCATGGATTTGGCATCGATGCCTGGTCCGATCACGGTAACCATAACTTGCGGATTATCCGCTTCCGGCAGAAACTCCATTGGCAGCTTCAAGTAGCTGATGACCCCAACCGTCAAAGACATGATGACGATCAGGATAACGGCCGCCTTGTTGCGGAACGACCATTCGGTTAACTTGTTCATTACGATTACTCCTTCTCCCTATTCGGAATTCTCTTTTTTGTGTATTTGACAGTACTAAGCATACCTGCATCCAAAATAATGTAAAAACGTCTCGAGGCGGTTCTTTGCTCTCGCCCCAAGTCGGAGGGTTTCTACGACTTAAGTCCAGTATACAAAAGTGAGCAAGTACTCACTTTACATCCTTCAAGAACGGAAATATACTGAAAATGAGTAATTACTCACTCTAAAAAAGAGGTGTTTCAAGATGGAGAAATCCGAAACAAAGCCAGCCGTTGACGTATCGCGCATCGTGAGACGATTTGGCGACCGTACGGTATTGGACGATATTACGCTTACCGTCCCGCGCGGAGAATTGTTTGGCCTTCTTGGTCCGTCCGGCTCCGGCAAAACGACCATGATCAAGCTGATAACCGGCATAGACAAGGCCGACTCCGGCAAGGTCGAATTGTTTGGCGAACTGATGCCGCAGCTCAAGATGCTGCAAACATTCGGTTATATGGCCCAATCCGATGCGCTTTATCAAGAGTTGACCGGTAAGGAAAACATGGCTTTTTACGGCTCCCTATACGGGCTTTCCGGCAAATCGCTGGCATCCCGCATTCAGTCGGCAGCTTCGCTGGTTAACTTAACTGACCATTTGAATAAACAGACAAGCGCGTATTCCGGCGGAATGAAACGGCGTTTATCGCTTGCCATTGCTCTGCTGCATGAACCGCAGCTGCTTGTCCTGGATGAACCTACCGTCGGGATTGATCCGGTGCTGAGGAAAGCCATCTGGAATGAACTTACTGCCCTGACGCAACAAGGCGTTACGATTATCGTAACGACCCACGTCATGGACGAAGCGGAGAAATGCGATCGGCTTGGCCTGATCCGCGACGGTAAATTGATTGCGGTGGATACTCCTCAAGCCATAATAGACATGGCAGGCGTTCAAACCATTGAAGAAGCCTTCATCACCCTAGGCGGCAGACAGGAGGAACGGTCATGAGAATTCGCGCTCTTGTCATTCGGATTATTCGCCAATTCGTCCGCGATAAACGGACGCTTGCCTTGCTATTCCTAGCCCCGCTTCTGATCTTGAGCTTAACCAAACTTGTATTTGACGGGAGAACGGTATCCCCTGATATTGGTCTGGTTGGCTCTGCTTCGGCACTTGCCGAAAAGCTCGAGGAGCAGGCAGACATTACGGTATTCGATACGTTCGAAGAAGCCGACCAGCAGCTTAAGAACGGCAAACTCGATGCTATTATTCAGCTCAAGGACAACAAACCAGACGTTACGCTGGAAGGCAGCGATCCTTCTGTCAGCCGCAGTACGCAGCTCGTTCTGCAGAAAGCAATGCAGCAGAGCGCAACTGGCGACGCTCCAGCCGTTCATTATTTATATGGCGGACCTAATATGGCTTCTTTTGATTCCTTTGGTCCCGTACTCATCGGTTTTTTCTCGTTTTTCTTCGTCTTTCTCCTGGCCGGAGTATCGTTCCTGCGCGAGAGAACAAGCGGCACTTTGGAACGCCTGCTCGCGACGCCCATTCGAAGGTCCGAGATTGTTCTTGGCTACCTGGCAGGCTTTGGCATCTTCACTCTCATTCAAGCTTCCTTGATTGCCTGGTTCTCCGTGCAGGTGCTCGGCATGTCCATGACTGGCCATATCGTCAACATGCTGCTCATTAACCTGCTGTTGTCGCTGACCGCACTAACGCTTGGAACTTTATTGTCGTCGTTTGCAAGCAGCGAATTTCAGATCATTCAGTTCATTCCGGTCATTATCGTGCCGCAAGCTTTCTTCTCCGGATTGTTTAATCTGGATGCGATGAACCCGGTGCTGCAAAAACTCAGTTACATCATGCCTCTCTATTACGGAGCGGACGCCATGCGCGGCATCATGATCCGGGGCGAAGGGATATCCGATATTCAGCTTGATATTTACGTGCTAGCCGGATTGTCCATTCTATTTGCCATACTTAATGTGATCGCGCTCAAAAAGCATCGCCGAATGTAAGCAGCCTATATTTTTCTGTTATAATGCTGGAAATGGGTTGTGCCGGCAAAGGGAGTGTAAGACATGAAAGAACCAATCGAGGAATGGCTCGAGGAGCTAAATAAGCTAAGCGACGAAAAAAACATGACGGATAAGCAGCTGAAAATCGTAAAAGCCGCCTCTGAGATTTTCGCCGAAAAAGGTTTCGCCGCTTCATCCACGAATGAAATCGCCCAACGTGCCGGCGTCGCGGAAGGCACCATATTCCGGCATTATAAAACCAAAAAGGATCTTCTCGTATCCATCGTAGCCCCGGTCATGGCCAAACTGGTCGCCCCTTTTGTCATGCGGGAGTTCTACAAAGTATTGGACAGCCAATACGACAGCTTTGACCAGATGTTGCGCGCCATACTCGAGAACAGGCTGGTTTTTCTGGAGAAACATATGCATGTGCTCAAAATTTTTATCCAGGAAATCCCCTTTCATCCGGAGCTGCAGGAGCAATTCGAAAAGCTGGTGCTGCAAAAGGTATTCGAGAAAATTACCCCTAACATTCGCCGATTTCAGAATGAAGGTACGCTTGCGGACTGGTCGCCTTATACGATTATCCGTCTCACAATCTCGTCTTTGATCGGTTATGTGGCCATTCGAACCGTATACGGCAAACGGGAAGGCAGCATTTGGGATGACGAGCAAGAGCGCGAAGCAACGATCGCCTTTATAATGAAAGGTCTGGCTCCTTAACAACAAAAGGCCGTTCCCGGAAAGCCAATGGCTGAACGGGAACGGCCTTTTGCGTTCTAGGCAAAATGGTGGTTGTGAGGAACATTCCAAGTGCATAAGCTTGTCGCTACCCCTCCTGCCGCTACGGTAATTAGAGACAACACAAACGTATTTTCAGGAAGCAAGACAGCCCCCGTTCCAATGATGAGGAAGTCCGTTATAAATATAATAACGCCTACGTTTAACGGGATGTAGCGGGATAGAAAATGCGCAAGCAGATCGGTCCCGCCCGTACTGGCGCCATTCCTCAGCATGATGCCGATGCCTGTCCCGATGCAAAAGCCGCCAAGGACGGCTCTTGTGAACGGCGTCCACTCGATATAATACAAGAAATGAAACCGGTAAGGACCAAGCAAGTCAATCACATAACTGGATAACAACAGCCCGTTTAGACTTTGATAAATCATGTTCCGGCTATGGAACCATACCAACGCGAAGATCGGAATGCTGCATAACAACATGGTTAATCCAACTTGAACATGAAGCAGATAATTGACGATTAGGGCAATTCCGATAAGACCGCCATCCAAGATCATCAACGGAATTAGAAAAAAATTGATTCCGACCGATATGAGCAAGCTCCCCAATATAATGGCCGCCCATCTGCGCCATGACAGGATTCCCATTCTTTCTTTCACCTCTTTTGCACTACCTTATCTATATGCCGGACTTGTACATGCCATTCTTTGGAAAAACACAAAAAACCGGCTACCCATCAAATGATGAGAAGCCGGCTGCGAGTCGCCATTTATTCTTGTACAACCGTATTTGTTGCGCCAGAGGCGCTGTCCATTCTCCGGAATTGCATAAGCAGGAATAGAGCTGCCAAACACAAAATGCCGCCTGATACATAAGGCAATCGCAAATCGAGCGTAAATAAGAAAGTTCCAACCAGCGGACCAAGAATTCGTCCCAAGCTGTCCATCGAAGAGCTGAGGCCGGAGGCGACTCCTTGTCCCACGGTTGTTTTCTGCGTAATCAAGGAAGTGACGCAAGGACGAATGAGCGAGTTGCCAATTCCAAATACCGCAAGCGACAGCGTCGCCCACCATAAGGAATGGGCAGCCAGCAGCATAAAGAATCCTATGGCCGAGATGACAAGTCCAATCGCAATATATTGCGGCTCTTGTCCCTTCTTGATTCTGCGGCGGACAACGCCGCCTTGTACAAGCGCACCAACAAAACCGCAAACGAAGAACAAGATCCCTACCTGAAGCGGCGTTACGTCAAAGCGCTGAATGCCAAAAAACTGAAGCGTTGCTTCCATGCCCGCCAAGGTAAAGGTTACGAAAAACGCAAGAACGTACAGAAACTTAAGCGGACCGGTAAACGCCGTCCAACGGGATTCCCGCTTCTCGCTTGCTTGTCTTCTCTTCTCGGGCGGCAGCGATTCCTTCAGCATCGTCACCGCAAAAAACAATGTAATTAACGCCATTGCGGATGCTGCATAGAAAGGCGCAGCCAGGGAAATCTGACTAAGCAGACCGCCAACGCCCGGACCAATCGTGAAGCCAAAGCCGATGGACATCCCGACAAGTCCCATCCCTTTCGTCCGTTGCTCAGGCGGCGTAATATCTGCTACATAAGCGACGATTACCGAAGTGACCGCTCCGGAGAACAATCCACCAAGCACCCGTGATAGATACATCAACGTCAAATTGTCCGCGGATAGACCAAATAGCAGGAAGCTAATTGCAAAGCCTGTTACCCCAATGATAATAATGGGTCTTCTGCCGATCCGGTCGGATAAGCCGCCCCAATATGGAGAGAGTATGAACGATACCGCAGAATACAGCGCCAGCATATAGCCTGTATGTTTTTCGGCATTGCCCGGGTTAACGTGTTTAATCATTTCGGGCATAACAGGAATAATAATCCCAAACCCGATGAAAGTGGTCATTAGAATGGCCATTACTATAAGAAGTCGTTTGTCTCGCATTATGTTTCACCCCATCCCTAATCGTAACATATCAAGTTGACCCCAAGTTATGAACAAATGGAGAACATTGCTTGTCCAGCTTCTGAATGCCGGACTTCAATAATAAATTGTTGCTTGCATTCCGACTTGTTTTTGCTATACTCAACTTTGTTTGTACATTAGACATTAGACGAAAGTCGAAAGGCAGGGACGAAAGCGATGGATCATAACAAAACCCCGCTCTTCAGCGCACTCCGCCGCCATGCGGAGAACGATCCGGTACAATTTCATATTCCGGGGCATAAGAAAGGTCTCGGCAGCGATACTGAGTTTCGCGAATTTATCGGCGACAACGCCTTGTCGATCGATCTTATAAATATAGCTCCGCTTGATGACTTGCACCAACCAACCGGCGTTATTGAAGAAGCGCAAAAACTTGCGGCGGATGCCTTCGGAGCGGATTACACCTATTTCTCCGTTCAAGGCACCAGCGGCGCGATTATTACGATGATTCTGACAGTCTGCAATCCGGGCGATAAAATTATCGTACCGCGCAACGTCCACAAATCGGTCATGTCAGCCATTATATTCGCGGGAGCGCGTCCGGTCTTTATTTCGCCAGCGCGCGATTCCAACCTCGGGATCGATCATGGCATTACGACCCGTTCGGTTAAACGCGCGCTTGACCGACATCCGGACGCGAAAGCCGTGCTCGTTATTAATCCTACCTACTTCGGGATCTGCGCAAACCTGAAAGAAATCGTGGATCTCGTTCACAGCTACGATATTCCGGTTCTTGTCGACGAAGCGCATGGCGTGCTGATTCACTTCCACGAGAAACTTCCGATGTCCGCTATGCAAGCCGGAGCCGACATGGCGGCAACAAGCGTACATAAACTTGGCGGCTCGATGACGCAAAGCTCGGTTCTGAACGTGCGCAAAGGAAGAATCAACCCGTTCCGCATCCAGACGATCCTAAGCATGCTGACTACAACGTCAACGTCGTACATCTTGCTGGCGTCGCTTGACACCTCTCGCCGCAACTTGGCCATTAACGGCCATGAGATCGCGGATCGCGCCATTGAACTCGCCCAATACGCGCGCGAGCAAATCAATCAGATCCCGGGTCTCTACTGTTTCGGAGAAGAAATTCTCGGCGATGAAGCAACTTATGACTATGACCCGACCAAAGTTACGATTCATGTCCGCCATTTGGGCGTTACCGGCTACGAAGTGGAGAACTGGCTTCGCGATCACTACAACGTAGAGATCGAGATGAGCGACATGTATAACATTCTTTGCCTTGTTACGCCTGGAGATACGTCCGAATCCATCGATAAATTGCTTCATTCTCTTCGCGGTCTGTCGGAAACGTATCATGAAGGCGCCGAAGCCCGCGAGCTGGTCGTCAAAATTCCGGACATTCCGCAGCTTTCCCTGACGCCGCGCGATGCCTTCTACGGCGAAACGGAGATTGTTCCGTTCAAAGAATCGGCCGGACGGATTATCGCTGAATTTATTTACGTATACCCGCCGGGTATTCCAATCTTGCTCCCGGGTGAGGTTATTTCACAGAAGAACATCGACTATATCGTTGATCATGTTGAGGTAGGCTTGCCTGTCAAAGGGCCGGAAGACCGCAGCATTCAATTTGTCAAAGTCATCGTGGAAGAAAACGCGATCTTCTAAACGAAAAGCCAACAGCAGAGCCTTCAGGCCATGCTGTTGGCTTTTTTTCGCAGGATTCCACTTATTGTAAACCTTCTCATAGGCATGCTATTATGAGTTTGGGGGTGGGACGAATGAGTCAAAGCGCAACGATAAAGCTTGTTCAAGGATCTGCCGTAAGCGAGCTTCCGCTTGACCAGTTGAAGGAGAAACTGTTGCATTATCGCGAGCAGGTTGCCTTGACGGGCAAGCAGCTCGACTGGAATTATGCGGAAGCGGCGTTCCCTTACACGATTGAGTCCAAGCAAGACGACCGCTGGTTTTACTTGCAAGGCACTACTCCGCAGTACAAGTACATTATTTTCGGCAATGGCAATAGCAATGGCGAAGGCGGCCTCTCCACGATTCAAGTGGTGCTGCCCGACGGTTCAACCCATGGCGACAAAGCGAAAGCAAACGAGTTATGCAAATATTTAGCTAAACAACTTCAGGCCGAACTTACCCTGTTTAATGGTCGGACCATCTACTATAACCCGCGCAAATGAAAAACACCCGTCTTTCCGTCGGCTTCAGCAGCCTACCGGAAAGACGGGTGTTTTATGGTATTAACCTTCTTTGCTTTCGTTCTCCGTACGTGCGATTTCTTCGTAAATCGCCGTTACGCGATCCCATTCCGCATCGTCTTCGATCCCAACGAGGAATGCCTCTTCGTTCTCTTCTTCGATACGGAAGATTACGCCGTCCGCTTCCGTATCGTTACGATCCAGCAATACCGCATATACATTATTCTCCGATTCAAATGTATAGACCATGACCATTTCACGCTCTTGGCCTTCGTCGTCTGTCACGATGAACACATGCTCATCATGTTCATGATCTTGTCCGCAGCCGCAGTCTTCGCCGTGCTGATGTTGATGCTCGCTCATGGAATTACCCCATTTCAGTTAGTTATACATACTTACGTATCGTACCATGCGAAGGAACGTCGGTCAAACAAAACACGCCATCCTGCTGCGTTCGCGAGCGGATGGCGTGAGGTTCGATAAGACTATTGAGAGGTTATAAGTTTCTCGGATACAACCGCCCAATCATCCGTTGGAGATGTTTTCAAGTAGAACCGGACTGCATACTTGCCGGCATACTCAAAGTTGTACTTGATGTCCTCTGTGCGGTACCAGAAGTTATCTTTCGAGATGCTTACATTTTGGGATTGAATCACTTTTTCGGTGCCGTAAGGGTCTGTGATCGACACTTTGACCGCCGAGATCGATGTCTTCAAATTGTCAATCTGGGAGAAGACATTAAACGTATATTTATTGCCTTTGTCCACATTACCAAAGATTACTTTATCCTGGAACAAAATCATATGAACATTAGGCTTATTAATTGTAGCTTTCTTGTTCGTATTATCCCAGTCAACAAGCGCATTCAGGCTGTTAACCACCTGGCGAAGAGGCAAGTAGGTTTTGCCGTCCACAATAATGCCGCCCTCATCCAGCTCACTGCCGTTAACAATGACCCGTACTTTCTGGGACGCCGCGTCGGCAAACATGAGTGTGCCTCCGCACACCGACAATATCGTGAGCAAAATGGCTACTTTCTTAAATCTGACTTTCATTGCTGTTAACCTCCATCCGGTTTGTCTGGATGTTTGGTTATACTCGGGTTTTGGCCCAAAGTTGCGCGCAAGCAATAAAAGTTTTTTGAGCCGCTTTCAAGTGGAAAGCCTTGTCAAAAGCTGTTGAATCATGCGCTTGCCCGGGAAATGAAAAGCGGATTATTACCCGTACGTGCGGGTCAAAATGCACGGAACGCCTTTCCCCATTGCGCCTGGCTCCTGCATCCTTTTCCAATAGCGCATGCCCCGCTCGCATGGCGTTTTGCATACCGCGCATGTACTAGACATGACAAGTTTGTAATGATACTGCTTTCTTTCCGAGGTCGTTTTCTTTTTAACTACTTTACCTTTTCCTTTAGCCGCTGCTGCACTCATCGCTTCTTCCATCCTCCCGCATTTATGCTTTAAGCATTATATGTAGGCTGAGGTCAATGTGCATCTGTTGTTTGTCAACAAGATGGGCTTTTGTTAAAGTGAAAGCAAATGTGAATGGGAGGCGTTATAGTTGCAAATTCAAATGTTAGGCACCGGCAACGCTTTTGCGAAAAAATACGCCAATAACAACGCGCTGATCGAAATGGACGGCTTCAAGCTGCTAGTCGACTGCGGCATTACGCTGCCACGGTCGCTGCATGATGCGGGTTATTCGTTTGATGATTTGGATGCCGTATTAATTAGCCATATGCATGGGGACCATGTCGGGGGTTTGGAGGAATACGCGTTCCAGATGATGTTCCGCTATGGGAAGAAACCTGTTCTTTTTATCGCGGACACGCTAGTCGAGCCTCTATGGGAACAAACGTTAAGAGGAGGCCTTACGCAGGATCCGTTAAATTCCCTAGCCGATTTCTTTGATGTGCGGCCGATTCAAGAAGGCGAGATTTACGAGCTTCATCCCGGCTTGAACGTCAAGCTCATTCGAACCGAACATATTGAAGGCAAGCTAAGCTATTCTTTCCTATTTAACAACACCTTCTTCTACTCCGCGGATATGAAGTTTAACGGGGCATTGCTTCACTCTCTGATCGCGGAAGGCGTAACGACGATCTTCCACGACTGCCAGTTAATCACTCCCGGCGTAGTCCATGCTTGCCTGGACGAATTATTGACCTTGCCCGAGGAAATTCAAGAGAAGATATGGCTTATGCATTACAACGATAATATGGAAGAGTACACGGGCCATACCGGCAAAATGAGATTTGTGCAGCAGCTCGCTATCTATCCGATTCCTTGAGCCGCTAACAAAAACAAGCAGATATTCACCGCGCTACTGGCGCTGCAAACATCCGCTCTTGGTATAGTTTATGCAACCCGCAGCCAACAGGTCCTTACGTTCATCTCCCTATTCGTGCATTTATTGCACCGAATCGAACCATACTAGCCAATGGGAGGATGATACAATGATGGATCACACGCAAGAAGAAGTCGTTGCGGTAAGAAAAAACGGCGACGGTTCTATTGTAGAACTGCAGTTAACGTCTGGACGGGTAGTCGACTACAAAACCGCCCAATCCATGGTTAAAAACAATGAAATTGCCGGATTGAACGTCTTTAGAGGCCGCGATCACGAAGAGCATCTCCGCTCCGACCCCGATGGCCGCACAGATAACAATCTCGATAATCTGCCAACCTTCTAATACCAGCAAATCGGCTGCCGCAATAGCGGACAGCCGATTTTTGTTTTTGTTTTTGTTATTTTTGTTTCGTTTCAGGAGGCAGCTTTCTACGCCATACAAATGCTTCATCATACGACAAGGAATCCTTCACGACAAACTTTGCCACATAAGCGCTTACCGTACCCACGATGCCAAACAAGCCTAGAAGCCATACGGCCAGATAGGCCATCTCCTCTGCCAAACGATACCGCCTCCTATAAGTTATGCAAGTGCTTTCTATACTCATATGAGCGGCTTCATGCAAATATGCTGATTTTGTCACAAGTTTCCATCATAATTCCAGACTCGAAGCATAATCCGCCTAAAAAAAACGGTATCCCTTCAAACCGCTTCGCCATTTCCGTCGTTACCTCCTATAAGAGACCATTATTCTTGAAGGAGGATTATTCATGATAAGCAAAAAATTAACGATGTTTATGTTCATTTCCTTACTCTTAACGGGGCTGTTATCGTCCGTAATCGGAGCTTCCGCAGCCGAACCCCAGCCCGCTTCCGTAACGAGCGATGCGGACACCGCGGCCAAACTGAGTCTATTGCTCGGAGACGGAAGCGGCGTTAACGAACCTTACTTGGCCAAACGGACAACACGCATGCAAGCCGCAATAATCTCCTTGCGATTAAACGGCCACTTAAAGGAGGCAATGGCAGGCGGTACCTCTTCCAACTTTAAAGATGCGAATCAAGCAGGAAAAACTAATCTCCCTATCCTCGCTTATTTGAAGCAGCATTCCGAGCTTGGTTGGTCCGGCAATCCGGACGGCACCTTTCATCCGAATGACCCCGTCAGCCCTCAACAATTGTACAAAGTACTGCTCGAGAATATCGGTTTCCGTTCCGGCAAAGATTTTGCTTATGCGGATACGATTGCTTTCGCCGCTACCAAAGGCATGGTTTCCATAGCGACTGCCAGTCCGCTTACTAACGCCCACCTTGCGACTGCGCTGATCGAGGCATTAACGGTCCCGACACCGGAAGGTCATTCCTTCTTTGCTGAACTTCAGCAATCAGGCGTGCTTCCGCAAACGGCCGCTCTTCCTCAAGGGAAAAGAATCGAGCTGCGCAGCCATCAAGAGCTGGGCACATATTTGACTGACGATAAAGGCATGACCTTGTACTACTTCACGAAGGATGCCGAGAATATAAACGCTTGCCAAGGGCAATGCCTGGTGAACTGGCCGACCTTCTCGTCCGACGAGCTTCAGATTCCCGCTTTCCTGAACAAATCGGATTTCTCGAGTATTACCCGTGCGGACGGAACAAAGCAATGGGCTTACAAAGGTTACCCGCTCTATTCCTTCATCCAAGATAAACAAGCAGGCGATGTGCTTGGCCAGAACGTAAACAAAGTATGGTTTGTCATTAACCCGTCTACTTTCAAGGGAAATACCCCAGATACCAAAACCTATCAAGTAGACATTAAACAATTCTCGTTCGGGAACGAGCCTTTGACCGTTGAGGCAGGCTCCAAAATTACGTTCACCAATTATGACGAGATGGAGCATAACGCGGTAGCCGTCGATGGCAGCTTTAAAATCCCTGTGCTGAAAACGGGCGAATCCTATACCATTACCCTCGACAAACCAGGTACCTACAACTATTACTGCGAGCTGCACAAATCATTTATGACCGGACAGATTATTGTGAAGTGAGGGATTTACCATGAGGTTCATAACGAACAGACGTCTTTTGTTGCCGTTGGCCGGAGTGCTATTTGTATGGGTATTGGCGGCATGCGGCAATTCTACGGGCAACTCGGGCAACTCGGGCAACTCCGCTTCTCCGACACCCGAGGAAGTTGCAACGGCGGCAGCAAGCCAAGAGCATGAGCAGCACGAGTCTGCTGCGCCTTCGGCAGCGCCGGAAGCATCTCCAACAACAGCGCCGGAAGCTTCATCCACCGCCAAGCCGCAGGCAACGGCTAAGCCATCTCCCAATCCTTCGCCATCTCCCTCCCATGATGATCATCATGGCGGTCATTCTAACGATGATGATTCGAAGGCTTCCCCTGCTGTCAGCCAAAAGCCTCCGAAGAGTACTCCTTCTGCTGCAGCGACATCCGCGGCTTCTGAAGATGGCGGAAAGGAATATGTCGTCGAGATTTCGAATTTCGCGTTTGCTCCAGCGAAGCTCGAGATCAAGGCCGGTGATCGCGTCAAATTTATTAACAAGGACGCCATCAAACATAGCGCAACGGCCGATGACGGCTCCTTCGACACAGGTCTGCTCGCGGAGAACGAAGACGAGACGGTAACTTTTGATAAAGCGGGCGAATTTGCCCTTCACTGCACGCCGCACCCGGGAATGAAGGCAACGATTGTCGTCTCGGACCAATAAACGATTGAAGGGATAACCAAATTCGGTTATCCCTTTATCGCAATGCTTGGTAGAATAGAGTTATATTATCCTCAACTTTTTGGAGGTTATTATCCAATGCGGGAGCTTACGGATCACCAATTGATGCTGCTCATCCAGAGCAAGCAAAGCGAGGCGCTTTCTATTATATATGACCGTTACTCTTCTCTCGTATATTCCTTTGCCTGGAAAACATTGAAAGACGAGAACGTTGCAAAAGAAATCGTTCAAGCCGTATTTATGCGGTTATGGACGACAAAATCCGTTTTTGATCCCGAACAAGGGCGCTTCTCCAGTTGGCTGCTGACGATTACTCGCAATATTACAACCGACTGGCTGCGCAAAAGAAGGAGAGATTCGGCTCCCATCGTCCAGATTGAGCCTGAGCAGCTCGCCAAAATTCCGGACGATGCTACCACAATGCCAGAGACCGCTGCCCTTAACGGATTGATCAAGGATCAAATCAGGAGCGCATACCGCGACTTATCCGCTCAGCAAATCCATCTGCTGGAGCATTTCTACTGGCAGGGCTACAGCATTAGCGAACTTGCGGCCATCTATAACCAACCGATAGGAACGGTAAAAAACCGTCTGCACCAGACGTTAAAAATTTTACGCAGGCATCTCGTGGCCGAAGGAGAGCAATCATGAAACAGCAAAACGTGACGGTTTGCTATAATGCCCTTGACTATATTTCCGGCGCTTGTTCCGATAAAGAGAAAAAAGCTTTCGAACGGCATCTTCAAGGCTGCCCGGCTTGCCAGTCCGAGATCGAAGAGCTCCGGCTTGTATGGGACTCCCTCCCTTCCGACATGGAGTTGATCGAACCTCCTGCAGAATTGAAGCAGCAGGTCATGGACGCCGCGCTTGCCGCTACTCCCCCACCAGCCGTTATTCGCTCATTCCGAAAGCTGACTTACGGTGCCGTTGCCGCAGCCGTATTGGCCGTCTTAGTCGCGGGAACCGCATGGAATATTAACCTGTATAACAACCGCTCCGAATCGGCTGTAGTTCCTATTGAACAGGCGTTATCGGTTTCAGCCTCTCAAATCAGCGAGCTCATCTCGCTGAAACCCGTATCGGAGGATGCCGCTACTTCTTACGCTGTCGCTTGTATTGTGGATAACGGTAGCAACAAGCAATTTGTCGTCTATGTATTTGGCGCGCCAGCCTCCAAGGACAGCTCCGTCTATCAAGTATGGCTGAATCATGCCGGGCAAAAAGACAGCGCTGGCACTTTCCGGGTAGACGAGCAAGGAATAGGCGTGCTGGCGATGCCGATTTCCGGCAATACGCTTGCTTTCGATTCCATAGGCATAACGCTTGAGCCGGATGAACACGGCAATCAGCCGAGGGGAACCCGAATGTATAGTTCCGTGTCGTAATCTAAAAACCCGCCGTTCGCAGGAAGTCATGTGAACGGCGGGTTTTTAGATTATGCTGGGAATCTGTCTCCCCTAGTCGTAGGTTCTGAGATCACGAGGAACTGAATGTCCCCACTTGATCGATTATACATCTGATGTGGCGTATTCGGCTTCACATGAATCCCTTCATGCGTCTTGAGCTCAAACGATTCGCCGGCAATCTCAATCGTCGCCGTCCCCTCAAGCACAAAGAAATACTGCTGGGACTTCTCATGAGAATGTCTCGTTTCGGCGGTATGCGCCGGCATGCGCTCATGTATTATGCTCAAATCCTGCTGTTTCAGCAGATGCCAGCCGTCGCATTGGTCGCCCCAAATGTAATGCTCCGCGTTTTGTTTGCTAGTGATCATAGCTGCCACTCCTTGTATGAATTAATGTGGTTAATATTTTATTGGATTTATCTGAATAGCGAAAGGACATTCGTCCTAAAAATATGCAAAGAATTTATTGACAATCATTTTACATGCTGTTATATTAATATTCATCACTTCACACGATCTGTTAGCTCAGCTGGGAGAGCACTATCTTGACAGGGTAGGGGTCAGTGGTTCGAGCCCACTACAGATCATACTGAAAAACTCTTGGGAAACCAAGGGTTTTTTCCTTTTTTATAGGTTTTGTTATACAACAAAATAGTGGCATTTTGTTCGATTGGTCACCTATTGGTCACGGAACCCCTTCAGACTATACCTACACTCTAACGCTCTCCAATTTATGATCCTTGAAAATTCATTTTCAATTGCATTTACATTAAAAAAACCGGGGCTAATACACCAAAGGTTTCTCATGCTATTAATTATTGGCTTGTTAAATTCTAATGTTGATTTTTGACCATATGAAAAAAGAAACCACCTTGTTGAAAAGGCGGTTTTAAGCTATGGTTAAAAGTTAGTTTATCATACAAAAAAATTATTCCTCAAACGTTTCGTACATTTGGTTTCTAACCCTATCCTTCTCCATTTGTTCAATAGTTCGATAGTCACCAGGCAAATAATAATTAATAGGAAGTACTGTGAATTTTGGGTAAACAATTTCAAATTCGTCGTACTCAAAACGCGAAAACCATGTAATATCCGTCAATCTTTCATCAGGTGGCGGAGAATCTATTGTCATAACGTATACAAATGGAGGAAAAGCGATCTCACTCATTATAATTGGTTGAAGTATTTCGCCCGATAAAGATAATCCTCCTCTCCCCGTTATACCACTCGATCGAGCCCAATTACCTTTCATAAATGAACAATAAATTTTATATGATGGGGGCAAATACTTTGCCTCTTTATTTAAAACGAATTTTTCAAGTTCAAAATTCTTTTTCCGAAACTCTGCACTGACGACAGAGAAAAACATTGTAATGATTTGTTTTATTACTCTTAATGGAAAAATCTTGAAGGGATAATGCAAACTTAAATTACCATCTGAAACGGTAAGTAATCTCATTCCCTCATAAGCCCAATCAGCAAAATCATCAGCGTACCATGTTCCTGTTAAGTTATTGCATTTTTCACAAAGCGTATACCCGCCTGCACCTTTTTGTTCTAATTTGTAACCCTGTGTAGGAAGCTCTCCTGGATGCTTGTTAAATATTTGTTCAAAACCATATCTTTTTAACTTTGAGTCATTAAAAGCACTTTTTGGAGGAACATGTTCGAATGATAACTTACCTTCTATACCACAGATATGACATTCTCCAAGTATAGCTTTCCTCCCCATATATGTTCATCCCCTTGGTTAAAGAAGTTCTAAATAATAAATAGACTTCGTTCTCTTTTCATAAAACAATCCGCATCCAAGGTTCGCAGTGAATGGTGCACGCCTCGTAAATGAAACGCGATAACCCATAGCTCTTGCAACCCTATATGTTAATTATTACACAAAAAAACTGCGGTACTTCCGCAGTTTTTGACCGATGCTTTCGGATCATTTTTCATTTTACGCTAAACACTGGAAATATTGCAAGAAAATCATGTAATTCCCTCAATTACCATTAAGAAACTGACTTACATTCTAATATATTTATACTGATTTCTCTAACGATTCCTTACTTCTTTTTTGGTTCCTTGTTTTTCAGGAAGTAGACATACCTGTTGATTGCATCTTCAAAAATATTATCAGAGTCTCCTCCGTGTGTGTTGATAATCTCACGAATTTGAACCTCTGTTGGATACTGCTTGGATTCTCGGTCATATAAAGAATTTAATTGGGAGCGAATGAATGTACTTTTATGTGATAAGTGATCGTAATCTTTCATAGCGTGACTTGAATTTACAACCTCATCATACAAATCCCAAACATTATGGTGATAAAATAGTTCAACTTCATGTTTAAGCTCATCATCATATACTCCTAATGATTTCGCTAATTTAACCATTTCATTTTTGTATTTATTCTGTTCATTAAAATCAGCACCATCAAACCTGTTTGCAAACGTTAGATTTGAGATCATAGTAATAATCAGTGGTCTTGCCACTTCTTTCATATTATCAATTGTCGCGTACGCTTCATGAACGGCTTCTTTTAATTTTGCTTCAAATCCACCACCTTTAAATTCAGCAAACTTATCGAGGTTAAGGAAAGCACCTGCAACAGCACCAACTAGTAAGGATAGCCCCATTTCTGCTGTTTTGCCGAAAGCACCAAAAATTAATGCTGGTACTACTATAAATAAAAAAGATAGTGCAGATCGCAAATCCAACTTCATACTATTCCCCCATCGCTCTTTCTCGCTGAAAAATCCCTGAGCTTATATTAAAAAAACTAGAAAAGTCCAAATTACTACCCCAATCAAAATATTATCGTCTACTATATTAGCACATATTGGAACTATACTGCCCGTTCGTATTATGAGGTCACCAGATCTTTCTGGTCGACCTCTTTTTTGTAGGGTCGTAAGATTGCAGTAGCCGGGGATCGAACGTAACTGCCCGTGGGACTCAGATCCCGTAAGCTATTCTGTTCGTCCCCCCTACTTGTTAAACCATGTTTAGGCTGGTTGGGACATTGATCCCGTATCACATGCGATAGTGTGGACAACAAGAAGGTTAGGGGCTGCCGGCGAATTTACTTTGGGAGTGATGAAATGAATCCAGTCATTGGTGTGGATATTTCTAAGGGAGAGAGTCATGCACAAGCCTTTTTAAAACGTGGATTACCGTACGGAAAGGTCTTTAAGTTCCAGCATAATCTTGAGGGATTAGCATCCTTTCTTGAATATATCAGAGATGTAGAGTCTGCTGCTGGAATACGTCCCTCCGTTGTTATGGAGGCTACAGGTCATTATCATAGCCCTGTGGTTCAGTTTCTGGATGAGCACCAGTATATAACCATTGTCATTAATCCGTTAATCTCATTCGAAGCCAAAAAAACCAATCTAAGACGGGTAAAGACGGATGCTGCGGATGCCTTTCAGCTCGGGATGCTATTTTATAAAGAAGAGTTTGAGCCTATTAAAAAGCGTGGCCAGCATCTCTTGAATTTGCGCTATCTCACGCGCCAATACGATTCTTTAACTGGTATGTATGTCCAAGTGAAACTGCAATTCCAGGCTATACTCGATCAGGTTTTTCCCGAATATCGCGGCGTGTTTGGTGACCTGTATTCTAAGGTTTCACTTAAACTGCTGGCCAAGTACTCTACATCCAAAGATGTGCTAGAAAGGACTGAGAGCGAAGTTAAAGCAGCAATCCAAAGCCTTACTGGACGCGGTCGATCCACTTTATGGTGTCTGGAACGTGCTCAAATTCTAATAGCTGCAGCAAGGCGTAACCCTTTTAAAGAGACGGCATTCCCAAGTCATTTAATCTCCATTCAGCTACTCATTAAATTACTTCTTCAATACCAGGAACATCTAACAGACCTCGTAAAATCGATAGATGCCCTGGCTGAAGAATTGCTCGAATATGATTTAATCCAATCGATTCCCGGCATTGGTACTAAGATTGCTGCAACAATCTTAGCAGAGATCGGGGAGATCGATCGGTTCGAACATGCCAAGAAACTAGTAGCTTTCGCTGGTGTCGATCCAAGTGTTTTTTCTTCAGGCAAATTTGTATCAACCCAAAATAGAATCACGAAACACGGCTCAAGGAGGCTCCGCTCAGCTCTATTTCAAGCCGTGCGATGTGGCATTCGTAGTAACCGAAACAAAAAATTAAGAGCGTTCTACGATAAAAAACGTGCTGAGGGAAAGCTGTTCAGGGTAGCCGTAATCGCTTGTGTAAATAAACTCATCCACTGGATCTTTGCCATTTTGACTAAGAAAGAATCGTTCCGTTTAGATTAAGTAGCAAGCTATAGAAACACATGAAATATCTTCCTGTGCCGAAAGGGACGGTTATTTGTCATACCCTTTTTTCAGTATATCATCTCTAGAAGCGGCCATTAACATTTAATTATTGACAAGCTATTAGCTGGAATATCTTAATCGAAATACAACAATAAAGTTTAAAAAAGCCTAATTATTAAATAGCATTGCACCAAACTTACTTGCTGTTTCCTGCTGCATACTGGGCAGTAAATGGCTATAGGTGTCTAAGGTCATTCTAATATCAGAATGACCTAGTCGTTCTGCAACAATTTTAGGATTAACTCCCTGCATAAGAAGCAGTGTTGCATGTGTGTGTCTAATGTCGTGAAAACGTATTTTTTTGACATCAGCAGTTTTTATTAATCGATAAAAGGTTCTCATGAGATTTCTAGGTATAATCGGAGTTCCGAAAGAGGTACAAACAATCAGATCATTATTCTCATATAAAGGGCCATTCTGCGACCTTTCTCTTTCTACTATTCGTTTATGCTTCATCAGGTGCTGGATTGATTCTAAGGGCAAATGAACCTTTCTCATGCCCGATTTAGTTTTAGTTCCTATCTTGAGAGTTTTTCCATCATGACTTAGAGTTTGAATTACGCTTATAGAGGAATCTTCAAAATTCACATCTTTCCATCTTAGCCCTAAAATTTCTGCTTGTCTCATTCCAGTTGTAACAGCCAAAAGAAAAGCAATATATAGTCGATCTTCTAGGGCAACCTTGAGAAATTGCTTGGCTTCTTCTAAACTCCATACCTCAATTTCCTTTTTGACGGACTTAGGACGATCTACGAGAGCTGCAACATTTCTATTAAGCAAGCCCCAGCGCTCTGCCCTCTTTAAGGAATTGTTTATTAGCGAGTGTATCTTTTGTATATTTTCCGGTACGATGTTACCAGCATTGGATAGTTCATTATAAAACCTTTGCAGTATCATAGGAGTTAATTTTGACAGCTCAATATTCCCAAGATATTCGATAATATATTTATCAATTAACCATTTATAAGTGCTGTATGTAGATGGTTGTATCTTTGTTTTTTTATCCGTAAACCACTCATTTAGATAGTCCTTGTACAGAGTTTTAACCTGCGGAATATAGGTCCCTTTGTTGAGCTCGTTTAAAGTCTCAACAAGCGCTGCTTGTGCTTCTTTCTTAGTTTTAAATCCTCGTTTCTTCTTTTGAATTCTTTTTCCAGTTAACTGATCTTTCCCAAGATCTAAAACAAAATACCAGCTGTTACCGTCCTTTTTTATTGAGCCTGCCATATGCTCCTCCTATACGACCAATGTTCCAATTAACCATCTAACGAAAACTTCTCGAGCTACTTTAATTCTCTTACCAGCTCTAACAACATGAAATTGACCAGAATTCGCTAATTCATAAGCTTGTCTTCTTCCGATCCCTAGAACAATTTGAATATGGCTAACATCCAAAACAGGGGGAAGCATTTCTAAATTAGTTAGCATTGTTGTCACCTCGTTTATATTCAGTGAAGGCAATTAGACTCTTAATTAGAGCAAGATTTTCTTCTTCACCATATGAGAAACCGTTTGATTTAAGCATCTCTGCGACACTATCGAGGATAGATATTGCTGCTTTTTCACCTATGTCGAAACCCTCTTTAGAAATATCTCTTTTGAAATCAAGCCCTGTAATTAGGTGGTTTATTGCTCGAATGATCGAATTATTAATGCTTTCATTATTAGCGCTCTCGTTAATAGTTACCTTAATGTTGTAACTACCATCAAACGAATGGATTGTAATTTCTGTCTTAGTCGGTTCATATTTCATGAGTAATGCCTCCATAATTGTCTGAAATAAATTTTCTTTGTCTTTTTTCCTTTTGATCTTCAAAATTTGTTTGCTCAAAATGCAACTTAGTTTCTAACCAAGCATTAATGACATGCGCAGTCTCTTTTGTCGTTTCGTGGTTTCCAATAGCGGCGATGGACATTTGAAGGCCAGCAGCTTGATTCAAAAGCCTGACAATATCGCCTTGTTTAATGACTGATCTTATCAAGGGAGTTGCCTCGTAGTCTTTACTAGCTGTCTGAATAAGCCTCCACTTCTTCTTTATTTTCCATCTTGACGTGTTATCTTTTTTAGGCTGTCTAATTGTTAACCACTCTTGAGTAAGATACGACCATAGTTCGGACATCTTCTCGTTAAGCTGCTCTATCGTATCTACCGATAGCTCTTTTAAAACAGGTCGTCGCAGTTGGAATTCAACTCTCCAAACATCTTTCTCAGGAGCCCAGTCATTATCCATCCAAATTTCTTTAAACCATACCTTCCCGGATTTCTTAATCTCTAAAGATTTTAGATAAATACGAGCTAACAAAGAATTCCCACCACCGATTGTAAAGCCACTGAAAATTCTTCCTTTAGTGAATTCTTCACTAACAAAATGCTCAGTTTTATTTCTAGCCCGAGTGATCACACCTTCAATATCACTTTTGCAAATTTTAAATTTGTCTGAGTCAACGCAGATATCCGCTCGAGATAATTTGTTTTTTGAAATAGCAACCTGAAAATTCTCGAACCAGCTTAAAAACCTTTCATAGGATTCATAAAAGCCATAAGACCATAAATAAGAGGACATAAAGCGAACAAATACTGGTGGATTAGAATTCATTGCTTTTTCCATGAAAGCGATACTAAAGTCCTTACAAGATAATCGATAAGCATAAAACTTCTGACCGTTTCTATGCACTGTTAGATTAAGATCACCAATTGAATATTCATATTCAATACCTGTTATGTGACTAAGTTCTTTTAGTTCCTTAAACTTTGATAAATAGGGTAGAAATACTTTTTCATAATTAGCAATTTCTAAACCAAACTCAAGAGTGTCTAGACCCTTTAATATCAACGCTTTAAGCCTCCCCGTAGTGTAATTAGAACCCAGCATGTTATATGGTTGCTGGTTAGCGATACTATCGCCTCAGCCTTGACACGGGGCCCCTGCAAGACATGCAAAACAGGCTTATCCGCCATGCCACGGAGTGGCCTGTCGGCTAAAACAGCCTTGCATGACTTGCCCCCCCATATCAAGGCCGGGCCGGTGCGTCGCTTCACTCCTTACCGGTATCGGCTGCGCTTTCCAAGCTACGCCGAAGCAGTTCTACCTTACTTGAAATTTTTCGTTCAATATTTAACTGAATTACCCGAGATTTAGTTAACGCAACAAGATAATTTTCCAAATCTACTACCAAATCATTGATTTCTTTACTCAAGCCAAAACACACCCTCTCTTAAGTACTGTCTAGTAAGTAATCATGCATTACTATTTATTCATGTATCTTATAGTATCATACTTTACTTACATGTCAATATTGATGAATGTATAGTAAGATATTTTTTATTGATTATGGGATATATGCAAGTTAAGATATTTACATTGGGGGGATTGTTTTGGGGTATCATGAAATGCTAATTGAAATGGTTGAGAATAGTAAATTGACATTAAAAGAAATTGCAGATAAATGCGGATCATTCGGAGTCAAAATTAATCCATCGTATATAAGCAAGCTCCAGACAACAAAACAAGCTGTTGCATCCGATGAAGTCAATATTGCGATTGCAAGGGTCTGTAATGGAGATATCGAACAATTCCGATATGAAGCTTATCTGGCGAAAGCACCTGATTTAATTAAAGATTTTATTATAAAAATAATTTCTATGTATAAGCAAACAACACTAATTTCCATGCAGGCACAAAATGTTCCAGAAGAATACATGCAGCAATATCTCGAGCAATTGAATAACATGCATGATCTCGATTTTATTAAAGATTTCGAAGGATTAGAGCTAAATGAAGGGCTCGAAGAAAACCTTACACTAATCCATAAAATTGAAGATGATTCAATGGAACCTAGAATTCCAAAAGGTTCTATTTGTAATGTTGATCCAAACGGAATGATAAATAGCGGTGATATGGTAGTTGCAATGTACGCGAATGAAGTAGTAATTAGAAGATATATACTTTTTAATGATATGGTTGTTTTATTGAGTGAAAATAATAAGTATCCACCGATTCAAGCAAATGTAAACGAAATAAAAGTACTAGCGAAAATTGCATCACTAACGATTCCACTTTAAATCAGTGATATATGAACGTATTGTTTACTCTGTAGTTGGTCACATATTTGGTCACTCACTATTGATAATATAGGGATATTGAAGGACTCACTAAGCAGTGAGTTTACAACAGCAGTTAGCGATTGATTACTTACAGATACTATAGGAAACAACAAAGTTAATCTTGACAGGGTAGGGGTCAGTGGTTCGAGCCCACTACAGATCATACGAACAGAAACCCGCAAAGCCTTAGGCTTTGCGGGTTTTCTTATTACTGACGTACTTTATTCTTTAAACATGCCCAAATGTCTTGCTATCGAATCAAGAGCGCCTATCTTGTCATGCAGCTTAATGGTAATCCCATCGCGCGTTTGTTTGATCTCCGAGATCGCTCTAACCTTGTCTTTATCAATGCTTTCCGTATTTAAGATCGTCACTGTTTTATAATAGATTGGATTCCCTACTTCATCTCTACCCGTTCGTTCTTCCACCTTCAGAAAATCGGTCATATTGCTAAAGGCAATATTCGCGTATTCTTTCAACACCCTATCCGCAGTGATTTGCGTTCTTTTAGAGCGTTCAGCTATGGCTTGTTGAATGGCTGCGGAAACATCTGCCTCCCCCAAATTCTCGTACCCGATCGCTGCTGCCGTATTGATGCTATATCCCGCTCTAATCGCCGCTTGCGTGGCGTTCAGATCGATTAAATACTCTTCTACGAATCTTTGTTGTTTAGCTGTTAACGCCATTTCTTTCACCTCTCTATAATCCTATTAATTCCAATGATTGATGTATACATTATACTAAGAAGCGAACTATTTGCGAATATTTGAAAATTACAGCTTCCTCAACGTTTTTTTTGTATGTTCTTAATCTTTTCGCGCATACTATAGCGTCTTGCAAAACCATCTAAGGAGTGATTGTTATGCGTGAAGGTTTGATTCCTGCCGTTCTTGGAACCGTTGTGACTGCCTCTGGTGCAACATTGCTCAAAAAAAGCAAGTATAAGCTTGCGGGGACCGGTGTTATTGGGTTTGGTCTAGCCCATGTCGTGCTTGGCGCGATCGACCTGATTGAACATCGATAATTTTGCAAGACAAAGGGAGGGAGCAAAGCGCTCCCTCCCTTTTATTTGGACACCTTTTCGCCTCGCCTAAAAGTCTTGACCCGTTGCAACACTGTTTCTCTAGACCCACACGCCTTTCATCATATATGATAAGGGTCGTTGTTTTTAAATATGCGTCAATGGAGGTTTATTAGGTGAGCGAGTCCGATTCTAAAGTGGCCAAAGGGTCAGATTCTAAAGTTTCCTCGAACGTATTTGCCATCTGGATCAGCTTATTCAGCAATCTGATTCTTACCGGCATTAAACTCATAGTAGGCCTCATGTTCAAGAGCCAGGTGTTAATCGCGGACGGAGTACATAATGCCGGCGACGTTATTGCTACGGCAGCCGCATTAGGCGCGGCAAAGGTTGCGCAAAAACCCGCCGATGAAGATCACCCGTACGGCCACGGCAAAAGCGAGCTGATCGGATCTGCGATGGTCGCCATCATCATGGTGATTGCAGCTTTATTTATCGCTTATCATTCGTTTGAATCGTTCTTCCACCCGGCTGGGGAAGCCAGCCTTGTTGCATTCGCAGCTGCCGTCGTCTCGCTGTTCTGGAAGCTGTGGCTGTATGTATATTGCATGAGAATTAGCAAAACGACAACAAGCAAAAGCCTTGAAGCGACAGCTTACGATCATCTGGCGGATGTCTATGCATCAATCGCCGCGGTAATCGGGATTGGCGCCGCTATTGTCGGAGAGCGGAACGATATTGCTTTCTTGAGCTATGGCGATGCGGCTGCGGGAATTGTGGTTGCTTATTTTGTCTTAAAACTCGCATACCATATGGGCAAAGAAGCCGTCGATGTATTAATGGAGAAAGCCGTATCCCCGGAAAAACTGCTTGATTACGAGCGCCTTGTGTTTTCTATTCCCGAGGTGAAACGAATTGACCGGATCCGCGCCAGAGAATTTGGCCAATATGTGATGATCGATATCCGCGTGGGCGTGCCCGGCGAGATGAGCATTCAGGAAGGACATGATGTCTCCCGCAAAATCAAACAAACGATTCTCCATCATCATCCGGATGTGGAAGAAGTATTGATTCATCTGAATCCATGGTATATAGATGATCCGCAATAACCCTCGCGAAAGACCTGCAAAGGTCTTTTTTTCATTCCAAAAAATACAATTTAACAGTTGGAAGAAATGAGGTGATCCTTCTGCCAGAACCCGTGCAACCGCTCGTAAGCATAGTCATCCTTGCCTACAACCATCTTGAGACTACGAAACGCTGCATCGACAGCTTGCTGTTGCATACGCCAATGGAAGGCAATGAATTCATTCTTGTGAACAACGGTTCCTCAGACGGCACGCAGGCTTATTTCGATTCCATTCTGGGCGCCAGAGCCGTTCACCTGCTTGAGAATGTCGGTCCGGTTAACGGGTTTAATGCAGGGATGAATGCAGCGCAAGGTAAATACATTGCTCTAATCAGCAATGATATGATCTTGACGGCAGACTGGCTGCCCAACCTGTTAACCTGCATCGAATCTGATTCGCGAATCGGATTTGTATCGCCGGGAGCCAATTATGTCAGCAACTATCAGCAAATCAACCTTCCCTTCCATACGCTGGAGGAGATGCAGCTGCAGGCGAAAGCCTACAACCATTCGGATCCCCGCAAATGGGAAGAAAGGATTCGGCTTATGCCTGTTATTCTCTTCTCCCAAACGGAAAGACTGCGCGAGATTGGAGGATACGATTCCCGCTTCTATTTCGGAGAGTTTGGCGACGACGACATCAGCTACCGGTACCGAAGAGCCGGCTATAAGCTTATCTTTGCGGGCGACACGTTTATTTACCACCATGGTTCGGTTACTACCGGCATCGATCAGCGGCAACACAACTCCCTGCAGGTCAGCAGGCAAATCTTCCATGATAAATACGGCATCGATTCGTGGACCGAAGGGCTGCCGAATATGCAGCTCGTCGAAGAGTTGAAGGCCCGATGGTCGCCTAAAGCATCCGTTTCCCTGCTCGCCATTAATTGCTGTATTGGGGCAACCCCGCTCGCCTTCAAAACTTTCCTTGAGCAACAAGGGGCCTCGGAAGTCAGGCTAACCAGCTTGTCCAATCAGGAAAAATATATGGTCGACCTCCGCACGGTATCGGAGCGGAGCTTCTATTATGAGACGGTCGCCGATCTGAAATGGCTGCTCGCCGGCGAGCAGTTCGACTATATTTTATTCGAGCATGGCTATTCGGAATTTGAACGTTCCGGCGTCAGTCTAGCGAACTATTTGCTGCCATCCGGCCATCTTGTAACGAATTGAAGCTGCCAATGCAGCCCTAGGGAGGTTTCCCGCGTGAAAGCTGTTATCCTTGCCGGCGGACTCGGAAGCCGCCTATCCGAAGAAACGGTCTCCAAACCGAAGCCGATGGTCGAGATTGGCGGCAAGCCGATTTTATGGCATATTATGAAAATTTATTCGCATTTCGGCATTAACGATTTCATTATCGCAGCCGGATACAAGTCCTATTACATAAAAGAATACTTCATGAATTATTATCTTCATCAATCCGACGTGCACTTTGACCTGTCCGATAACCGGGTCACCTTGATGAATTCCAAAGCCGAACCTTGGAAGATTACCATCGTGGATACCGGGGAACATGCCATGACAGGCGGCAGACTGAAACGGCTAGCCCCTTATATCGGTGATGACGCCTTCTGTTTCACCTATGGCGACGGCGTCGGAGACATTCAGATCAGCGACCTAATCTCCCTGCACCAGAGCAAAGGCAAACTTGCTACCGTAACCGCCGTTAATCCCGGCATGCGGTACGGCATCTTGGAGATCGAAGATCAACAAGCCCTATCCTTCAAGGAGAAACCGCATCATGACAAGCATTGGATTAATGGCGGATTTTTTGTCCTGGAACCAAAGGTCATTGATTTGATCCGCGACGATGAAACGGTTTGGGAGCATGGACCTTTGGAATCGCTAGCTTCGTTTGGGGAATTAGCCGTCTATCAGCATCAGGGTTTCTGGCATCCGATGGATACGCTTAGAGACAAGAACAAGCTTAACGAGCTGTGGAACAAAGGAAATGCACCTTGGAAGGTGTGGAAATGATGAATCGATTCTGGTCTGGCAAAAAAGTGCTCGTCACCGGCCATACCGGCTTTAAAGGAAGTTGGTTATGCGCATGGCTGCAACATCTGGGCGCGGAAGTAACCGGCTTCTCTCTTCCCGCTTCCGAAGCGCCGAATCTGGCCGCTTGTCTATCGCTTGAACTCACTTCCGTTGAAGGAGATATTACAAATGCCGCTGCCGTGTCGAAGGCAATAACCGATCAGCAGCCCGATATCGTCTTCCATCTTGCCGCGCAAGCGCTTGTCCGGGCCAGCTATCAAGACCCGCTTGGCACGTTCTTGACCAATGCTTACGGTACGGCTGCTCTGCTGGATGCCTCGCGGCATTCACCTGCTACGAAAGTTATCGTTAACATTACGACGGATAAGGTCTATGAGAATAAAGAGACATTGTCCGGTTATACGGAAGAGGACCGGTTAGGCGGGTATGATGCATATAGCGCCAGTAAAGCCTGTTCGGAGTTAATCACCAGCAGTTATCGCGATGCCTTTCTTGCGCCGCTCGGCAAACGGGTGGTCACAGCGCGTGCAGGCAATGTAATCGGCGGCGGAGATTGGGCGCCCGACCGGATTGTCCCGGACCTTGTTCGCAGCATCACATCAGGACAATCGCCTGTTCTTCGGAATCCCCACGCAATCCGTCCTTGGCAACATGTGCTCGAGCCGCTGCATGGCTATCTCCTTCTGGCTGAAAAACTATGGGAAGACGAGAAGTTCGGGGGAGCGTGGAATTTCGGTCAAACTACGGGTCAAGGCATATCCGTAGGCGAATTGGCCTCCCGGCTCATCCGGCAATGGGGAAATCTCCCGCTATTTACCTATGACAACAGCGAGCAGCCGCATGAAACAAATACGCTGCTTCTTCAATCCGATAAAGCCCGGAATATGCTTGGCTGGCATTCCCGATTATCCTTTGACGAGACGATAGCTTGGACAAGTGACTGGTACCGCGCCTATTATAACGGAGAGAATATGAACGCTTTTACTCTCGGGCAAATCACGCAATACGAGCAGTTGGAGGTGAACTCTGTTGGCTGACACCTTGTGCCGATCTTGCGGCAATTCCCTTCGCCATTTGTTCGTTGATTTGCGGACTTCGCCCCTCTCCAACAACTTCCTCCGCCCGGAACAGTTAAATCAAGGAATACCTTATTATCCGCTGCGGGTATTTGTCTGCGAGATATGCCTGCTCGTTCAATTGGAACAATTCGAGTCGCCTCAAGACATCTTTGAAGAATACGCTTATTTCAGTTCTTATTCTTCCAGCTGGCTGGTCCATGCAAAAAACTACGTGGATACGATGATCCCCCGCTTGTCTTTGGATCACTCATCCTCGGTCGTAGAGATCGCAAGCAACGACGGTTATTTATTGCAGTATTTCCTCCCGCACAACATTCCGGTGCTCGGAATCGAGCCAGCCCGCAATATAGCTAAGCATGCGGAAGATAAAGGCATTTCGACCCTCTCTCAATTTTTCACGCTTGCTTTCGCCAAACAACTAGCCATGGAGCGTGGCAAAGCGGATCTCGTTATCGGCAATAACGTGCTTGCTCATGTTCCGGCCTTGCAGGATTTTGTCGCTGGCCTCAAAGAGCTGCTATCTCCCGAAGGCACCATTACGCTGGAATTCCCGCATCTGCTGCGATTAATGATAGACCGGCAATTCGATACGATTTACCATGAGCATTTCTCCTACTTTTCTCTTCTAAGCGTTTGTCATCTGTTTGAGAGGTATGGCTTAACGGTGTATGACGTGGAGCAATGGCCAACGCATGGCGGTTCTCTCCGCGTATTCGCAAGACATGCCGAGAATACCAAACAAGCCGTTACTCCACGCGTAACTGAAGTTATGCGCGAGGAAATTACTTACGGCCTTCAGGAAGTCAGTACCTATGCCCGCTTCCCGGAACAAGTAAAAACCGTCAAGGAACAGGTGTATCGGTTTTTGTTCCAGGCATCCCGCGAAGGCAAGCAAGTTGCCGCATACGGTGCACCCGCCAAAGGCAATACCCTGTTCAACTACTTAGGGGTTGGAACCGACTATATCCGTTATGCCGTGGATAAAAATCCGTATAAACAAGGCTTATATATGCCCGGCAGCCGGATCCCTATTTATGCCCCGGCTACCATTCAAGAGACAAAACCGGATTACATCCTCATTCTGCCTTGGAATTTAAAAGATGAAATCGAGCAGGAGCTACATTATACGCGGGAATGGGGCGCTAAACTCGTCGTTTGCATTCCTCAGCTTGTGATCTATTGAGAGGAGATGGGAAGCCTATGCGGTTTCATGAAACATCGCTTGAAGGCGTTTATTACATCGAGCCGGAGCAATTAACCGATAATCGAGGGTATTTTGCCAGGGCGTTCTGCCGTAATGCCTTCAAAGAACGGGGGCTTGAAGAAAACTTCCAGCAGTGGAGCATTTCGAGCAATATTCATCAAGGGACGATTCGGGGCATGCATTTTCAGAACCTCCCGTTCGCGGAATCCAAGATGATTCAATGCATACAAGGAAGTGTCTATGACGTTGTTGTTGATATTCGGAAAGGATCCAAAACCTATAAGCAATGGGAAGCCTTCAAGCTTAGCGGCGACAATCATCATATGCTTTATATTCCTCCCGGCTATGCCCATGGCTTTCAGACGTTAGAGCCCCATTCCACGTTGTATTACCATATGTCCGGCATCTATGACCCCAATGTTCAGAACGGTATCCGCTACGATGATTCTGCCTTCAACATTAGCTGGATTTACGATGATCCTGTCATTAGCGAGCGGGATGCCCATCTTGCGCCGTGGAGCGATGACTATGCACTTCATCTCTGAATCGGCGGCTATATCATCGTTATGCGATCTCGAAACCTCCAACCGAGGCAGCAAGTTGATCGTTGGCGAGCATTCGATGATCGATGCCTTTGTAAAAGTTAAGTTTGCGGGAGGATCGGGAGATATCGCCATTGGCCATCACGTGTTTATCAACTCCGGTACCGTCATATATTCAGGCAATGGCGTGCAGATTGGCGACAACGCGCTTATTGCGGCTAACTGCACCTTTGCTCCCGTTAATCATGCCTATCGGGACCGCAGCCGTTTAATCCGCGAACAAGGTTTCCTTCCCGGTAAAGGCGGGATCATCCTCGAAGAAGATGTATGGATCGGAGCGAACTGCGTGATTCTCGACGGGACCCACATCGGGAGAGGAGCCGTAATCGGAGCGGGGTCGCTAGTCCGGGGAACGCTCGAAGCTTACGGGATATATGCAGGCAATCCGCTAGAGCGGAGAGGAGCTCGTTCATGACGAAGAAAGCAACCGTAATCGGTGCAAGAGGTTTTGTCGGCTCCCATCTCGCAGCCCAGCTGAGCAAGAACGGATACGATGTGTATTGTCCGGAAAAAGTGGATCCCGATGTATACGCCAAGCCATTAGGCCATCTCTTCTATTGTGCCGGCATTACCTCCGATTTCCGTTCCAGGCCTTATGATGTCGTTGAAGCCCATACCGGCTACATAAGCAAGCTGCTTCGGTCTGCCGAGTTCGATTCCTTGCTGTATCTATCCACAACCAGGCTATACCACCGGGCGGAGTGTACGGATGAGGATGCCCCGCTCCTAGTCAATCCAAATGAACGCGAAGACATTTACGCCCTGTCAAAGCTGCTTGGCGAATCGGTCTGCCTGAACTCCGGCCGTGCCCATGTGCGCGTGGCAAGATTGTCCAACGTTGTTGGCGATGACTTCCGCTCCAGCAATTTTATTTATTCCGTCATGGACGATATTATAAGCCGAGGCGAAGTTACTTTGCATTCCACACTCGATTCGGAGAAGGATTATATTCGCATTGATGATGTCGTGGAGGCGCTTGTGCAAATTGCGCTAAACGGACAACATTTTATTTATAACGTGGCTAGCGGACATAATCTTGCGAATCAGCAGCTATTTGATGCTTGGGCACAAGTAATGCCGTTTGAGCTCAAGTTTGCTCCTGCCGCAGTCCGTTTCCGTTACCACCCCATCGCGATCCGGCGGATGAGAGAGGAATTTGGCTTTGAGCCATCTTCTTGCCTCCCTGCCATCAAGCAGCTGCTTGTTCACAAAAGTTTAAACCCGTAATTCGCATGACTCTTCTCTATTTGGTGCAACATTACCAATATTGGCTTCGTTATTATAGATGCTATAGCAAAATTACAAAACAAGAGGAGAGTCGTGCATGAAACGTAAATCATTTCTATTGCTAGCCCTATCCATACTGCTTGTCTTTACTTTGGGACAAACCGTATTTGCATTCAGCGATACGAGCAAAGATCCGAATAAAACCAAGATTGATTCCTTGCAGAAGCAAGGGCTCATCTCCGGCGAGAAAGGCGATAAGTTCAATTCCGAAGGGAAGTTGACCTACGCCGCTGGCGTGACGCTGCTCGTCAAAGCTTTTCATCTGAATATTGACAACATCCGTTTCATCAAAGAACCTAAAGTTTCCGATTACTACACGAATCTGAAAGACGATGCTTGGTACTCCCAGGCGTTCATCATTGCCCAGTACAATGGCCTCGAAGTACCTAAAGACGTCAAAGCCAACGATGCCATGACACGCGAGCAATTCGCCCACCATTTGTTCAAAGCCATTCTTAAGCAAGGCGATTATGCCTTCATCGAGATGTACATGACGCTGAATGACGAGAAAGACGTCAACAAAGATTATATGGACAGCGTTCAGAAGCTTCTCATCTCGAAGATCGCAACGCTTGATAGCAAAAACAACTTCTATCCGAAACAAGCCATTACCCGCAGCGCAGCGGCAGGTTGGCTGTACGACGGTCTCGAGTTTGTCCAAAAAACACCAACAACGCCGGTTGTTCAGCCGGTACAAGAGCTTAAGCTGACGGTTACTTCGGTGAACAAGGACATTAATAAAGTAACGGTAACCGGTCAAGCTCCGCATCCGGGTTACGGCCTGCGGATCACTTCCATCTCCTTCGTGGGAGATCAAGCTTTCGTCTCGGTCGAGACGGTCCAGCCCGATCCGGACAAAATGTATCCGCAAGTCATTACGGAAATCAGCGCATCGACCTATGTGGATGCCGCTTATAAGCCCGTGCTCGAATCCACTGAAGGCAGCGGCGTCTCTTCGGATATCGCGGTAAGCAGCCCGGCTCAAGCCAGCTAACGCAAGAAAGCCTCCTAACCATTCATCTATGGCTTAGGAGGCTTTCTTTATCTTTAATCTTCTTCCGGCTGTTCCGGCAGGAGCCAGTTAATCTCTTCGCTGCCAAGACGGCGCAAATGCTCATTTACTTTCGAGAACGGACGGCTGCCGAAAAAGCCTTTGCGCGCCGCTAGCGGACTAGGATGCGCCGATGCAATAACCGGATGCTTATCCGCATCAATAAATGCCGCTTTATCTTGGGCGTGCTTGCCCCAAAGCAGGAATACGACAGGCCTGTCGCGATCGTTCAAGCTCTGGATAATACGGCTTGTGAACCGTTCCCATCCAAGCTTCTGATGCGAGTTCGCTTGACCTTCCTCAACGGTTAGAACCGTATTCAGCAGCAACACCCCTTGCTTCGCCCAAGTCACAAGCGAACCATGCCGTGGAACCGGGCATCCGATATCTTCCTGCAGCTCTTTATAAATATTCCGCAGCGATGGCGGTATCGCGACGCCTTCCCTGACGGAGAAGCTTAGTCCATGCGCTTGCCCTGGTCCATGGTACGGATCCTGCCCAAGAATGACGACCTTCGTCTCACCGTAAGGCGTATATTGTAGTGCATTAAATATATGCTCGACCTTGGGATAAACGGTTGTCGTGCGATAATACTCATCCAGCTGCCCTTCCATCCGTTTGAAATACGGCTCGTCCATTTCGGGACGCAGCAGCCGTGCCCAATCATTAGTAAGCTTGAAATCCATCAATTGCGTTCCCCTTTATTTTCTCCCGAAATCCGCGCGGATTTCTCCCCATTCTTCCGTGTTCCATTTGACGACCTTATTCGAATACGTATTATGCCGCAGCCAATCGATCGCCCAATCCGCGAGCTCCCATATTTGCTTCGTTGAAGCGTCTCTAACAAGCGTTGACGCGATTTTCTTATTCCTTAACCAGCTTAACGCCGTTCTCGAATCGCTGTAAATCGTCCGGTTGCTTCCTTGCTTCTTAAGATAATCCAACGCGTGAACAACCGCGATGAACTCGCCTAGGTTATTCGTACCGTTAGGAATCGGTCCCACGTAGAATAAAATATCTCCCGTTTGCGTTTCGACGCCTTTGTATTCTACCGGCCCTGGATTGCCTCTGGTGCCAACGTCAACGGAGATGCTATCATAATCAATTTCCTGTTCTTCCGCTGCCGAAGACGTTGATTTCGAAGCGTATGAGGAGGTTTTGCCGCGCGCCGGCGATCCGGCAGCAGCAGTTGAGCTTTTCCCTTGTCCCCAATGGTTTTTCCAGCCTTCCTTATAGGCAGCTTCCGCTTTGTCTTTGGATTCAAAAGATTTGTATTTCGCTTCCGGGTATCCATTGACCTGTGCCTGGCACTCCGGCCAGCTCTTGTAGACGCCGGGCTGCTTGCCAACCCAAACGACATAATGTTTGCTTCCTGCCATCCATTAACCACCTTTACCTCGCATTGTCTATCTATTGTAATGGATTACGGGACAATCATCCATAGCGTCTACCGAATACCGAGAGTGAGCAATCGAATCAACGTAAAAACCCCTTTCATTGGCCATGGGACCAAGTGAAAGGGGTTTATCTTATAACGTTATGTAGTTCGAAAAAATGGTGCCGAGGACGGGAATCGAACCCGTACGGTGGTCACCCACCGCAGGATTTTAAGTCCTGTGCGTCTGCCAGTTCCGCCACCCCGGCATTTTTGTCTTGATGCTTCAAATGGTGGGCCCTGAGGGACTCGAACCCACGACCAATCGGTTATGAGCCGACCGCTCTAACCAACTGAGCTAAGGGCCCTCGATAAACGCTTAAGAGCGCGTTTCAGTCGAGTGGTTGGTTGCGGGGGCAGGATTTGAACCTGCGGCCTTCGGGTTATGAGCCCGACGAGCTACCGAGCTGCTCCACCCCGCGATATCCATTTGTTTAAGTCATCAAATTGAAATGGCGACATCAATTAATATACTATATGGCTATATATACAGTCAAGCATTTTTTCTCTTTCGAGGAAAAAAATATATTCGTCCCTTATTTGAGCATAATGTTGTGCCCTCTACAACATATGTTTAAATAAGGAAACGTACGCCATAACGGCCTTTTCTTGACTTGAAAACCTCGATCTCCTGTGGGCATTCATAACCATATACCCACCAGTCGTTCTCCATTCTTCTTACAAGACAGCCAGCCTGAAATTTGGTTTCGTATAACCGCACCCAATATATCCATCTCATAACGGATCCCTCCTCGCGATATATAATGCCCAAATTCGGTTAAATCAAGCAAATCGGGTATAATCAAATTATCGAAAAGGAGCTGATGAGCATGCTTTATGGTATTGCCGTATTTCCGTCACAAGCTGTGCAGGACTTTGCCAACAGCTGGCGCATTCGCCACGATCCGCATTATTCGATTATTCCGCCGCATATGACGGTGCGGGAGAAAGAAGAGCTTTCGGATATTCAGCTGCCGACGATTATCGAACATTTGCAGACGGTAGCCTCTGAGATGAAGCCGTTCCAGATTACATTTAACCGCGTCTCGTCCTTTTACCCTGCGAGCCACGTGCTATATTTGGCTCTTAAAGACCCAACGCCCATGATCCGGCTTCACGAAGCGGTATGCAGCGGACCACTCCATGTTCCGGCGCCTAACTTTGTCTACACGCCGCATGTGACCATCGGGCAAA
Organism: Paenibacillus glycanilyticus; assembly: GCF_030161375.1. Classification (GTDB taxonomy): domain Bacteria; phylum Bacillota; class Bacilli; order Paenibacillales; family Paenibacillaceae; genus Pristimantibacillus; species Pristimantibacillus glycanilyticus_B. The sequence goes on along the minus strand of NZ_BSSQ01000011.1, from coordinate 153,233 downwards.
ACATGCCGCCAGATGAGCTCCATGACCTGTACGGCAATCTTAGGATGTCTTCAGTTAACTTAACTACCGAGATAGATCAGCTGCATCTGCTCCGCAAAACGGCAAGCGACATGTGGCATATCGATAAAACTTTTCTATTTGAAGGCTAACTTAGCACGAAGAAAGAAGCCCAGCGGAATATCCGCTGGGCTTCTTTCGCTTCTATCGCTTCCTGCAAGGAATCATCCTGCCGGTTCTGCTTCTACGGACGCGGCCGAATCGTCAAGCGGCCTAACGATTGGTCCGCCACCTTCACCGTTGCCGCCGTTCGGGTTCGTTTTTAACTTTTCCAGCACGGCGTTGCCTTTAGTCTCCCATTCCTGGAGCGCTTCCTTCGACGACATTTCCCCTTTGATCACCTTCTGGAACAATTCGTAACCTGGGGATTGCGCTTCCCAGATGCCTGGTTTATCGCGATTCAGCTTCTCCGTATCGGTCGATTGAGGCGGGATCGGCTTGAGCGTCGTAAACGCGTTAATGTTGTAATTCAGGCCGTTCTTCGGCTTCAAGTACTCTTTGCGCGCAACAAGCTCATACGAGCTGCGCGATTTCAGCTCTGCCCATTCGGCACCGTTCGTGAATTGAACGAAATCCCAAGCGTCATCCGGGTTTTGCGCCTTTGAGTTAATGCCCATCAGCTGGCTGAAATAGATATTGCCGCCAATGCCGGGTTTAGACGATTGCGTAGGCATCGTTACGACATCCCAATCAAACGGGTTGAAGTTCTTGATCTTGGAAGCATTGTTCATCGCATTGCTCAATTCGTTGATATAACCGTATTCGGCAATGGTCATCGCCACTTTGCCGTTCAAGAACATGTCGCCGCCAAGCGGGTTGTAAGAGTTAGGATCATCGGTCGAAATCTTTTGCTGCCATGCGCTCATATCTTCCTGGCTTGGCGAAATTTTTTGCTTGTACAGATCGGCAATCGTATTCCATACCGATTCCCATTGTTCGTTGTTGACGAGCATTTTCTCGCCTTTGTCATCCCACATCTTCAGCTGCAACGGAGCTGCGTACGTTTGGGAATCACTGAAGCCGTCGCCCGCCCAGCGGTTGATGGACAAACCGTATTTGCGGTCCGTGCCTTCGCCTTTGGCAACCAGCTTCGCCGTGTTGATTACGTCTTCCCAGGTCATGCCGTCTTTCGGAAGGTCAACGCCTGCATCGGCGAACAATTTTTTGTTGTAATACAAAGCGGAAGAGCTGAATGTAGGCGTCAAAGCATAAATATTGCCGCTGTCATCCGCAGATTTGATGCCATCGATAACAGTCGGTACGTAGTCTGTCAGATCGAATTTGCTCTTCTGGATGAGCGGATCAAGCTGCTGTAGGAGATTATCTTGGATCAGACGGCGCAGCATGCTGTAATCCAGAATAACCACGTCAACCGGATTGTCTCCGGTGAGCATTTCTTTCATTTTTGCAAACGGGTCCGGTTGTTTCGTGACGCCATCCGGATTAGGCGTATCGTAGCGCTGATCGTTGTAATCAATGGCGCTTACGATTTCGAAATCGATGTTCTTATGCATCATTTCATACGTATCCGTGTATTGTTGGCGGACATAAGATTCGTTGTCCGTTCCCCCGTACAATACGCCAAGCCGGAGCACGTGTTTTTCGGCCGTGCTTTCCGAGCCCTTGCTGCACGCCGCCAGAAGCGATGTGGTCATCATTAAGGATAACGATACAATAGCAGCTTTCGACGCCCATTTCCTCTTCATACGATTAACCCCCCAGTGATTTCGGCGGCGTAATGATAATCCGCTCGCCGTCAAATTCCATCGATGCTTTGTCTTTAATGTTGAGTGCGCTCAAATATTCTTTAGGTACCTGCAACCGGCCAACGCGATCCACGACTACATAAGCTTCATGAACGGCTTGAAGACCCTTCTCGTCCTGCTGCTCACCTCCACCGGGAATCATATTCGGATTGCGTTTCAGAAATTCGGTGCTTGTTAATCCGTCTCGTATCGCAACAACGCGGTCTACCTTGCCGGCTAGCGTAAGGTCGTGGGTAACGATAACGATCGTAACGCCAATCTCTTTATTGAGCTTTCGGAATATGCCCATGATTAGATCCGAGGTAGCCGTATCGACCGAACCGGTTGGCTCATCGGCAAGAAGTAGCTTAGGACGATTGCACAATGAGATGGCTATCGCAACGCGCTGCTGTTCGCCGCCGGAGAGTTGATGCAGCTTGTTGTGCATCCTCTCTTTCAGGCCTACCCATTCAAGCAGCTGCTTCGCGTAAGCCCGGTCTACCTTGCCGGACAACATCATCGGCATTTCGACGTTCTCCAAGGCTGTCAGATATGGCAACAGGTTGCGAGCATTGTTTTGCCAGATAAAGCCTACCGTTTCGCGTTTGTATTTCACCAATTCATCTTCCGAGATCTTGAGCAAATCCCAAGGTCCGACTTGAACGGAACCCGCGGAAGGGCGGTCTAGCCCGCCCAATATATTTAGCAGCGTCGACTTCCCGCTCCCGCTGTTGCCGATAATAGCCATTAACTCTCCATCTTCCACACGGAGGTTCAAGCCTTGCAGAGCGACAACTTCCAGATCATCGCTTTTGTAAATTTTGACGAGCCCTTCGCAAGAAATCATGATTGTTTAACGCTCCTCTCCCATTTTGACTGCTTGATGTACCCGCAGCCTGCGGATATGCAGGAAGAGCAGCATCGCTCCCGTCACCATCATAAATCCAACCACCGCGTACAGCTGATTCGTATCTTTGGAATCAAAGACGACCCGGAACGGCGGCACCGTATCTGCCACATTTTCCGCTGTCTGCAGGAATGGCAGGAAAATCAAACTCGTGATTTTGCCGATTAGAATCCCTAGTCCAATCGAAAGTCCAGCCGTGAACAGCTGCTCCAGGAGCAACATGCCGGTTAACTGCCTTCGCGATAAGCCCATAGCCCGCAATACGCCAAATTGTACGACGCGGCCCGATAGATTAAAGAACCAATACAGCACATATCCGGTCAAAGTGACTATGACGGATACGAGGAAGCCAAGGCTCAGAATCCCAAATACGCCGCCTCTTGTAGGAAGCTTGGATTGCGTGATCAGCTCTGAACGGACGTCGTTCACCTTCGCGATCTCGATGCCCGCCTTCTGCAGCTCTTCCACGATTGGAGCCAGTTTGGCTTCAGGCTTCATCTTGAGCCAAACCTCGTAAGGCATCATTGGAAGCTGGTCATAAAGATAATCCAGGTTCGTGATGACAAACGGCGATTGGTCCGGGTATTGCGTCGGCCAATAAGGAATAATGCCCACGATGACGAAATCAAGCTTGCCTTCCGTGAAGCCAACCGAGATGCTGTCTCCCAGCTCCAGCTGATATTTCTTAGCCACATTGGATGGTATTAGCGCTGCCTGCTCATACATGCCTAAATAATTAAGATAATAGTAGGGATGAATCGGGAATAGATCGTTCCGAAGCCAAGCGACCTTGGCAAAGTCAACGTTATCGATGCCCATTACCGTGCCTTGCCCGATTGACCGTTCCGCTACAACCACATTGCCTTTGGTCTGGAGAACTCGGGCTGCGGCCTCCACCCCTTCCAGCTTGCGGAAAATTTCAAATGGAGGTTCGTTATAAATGATCTTCGTCGGTACTGGCTGTTGGCCTCCGCCACCGCCGCCACCGCCGCCACCGCCGTTGCCGCCACCTCCTGAACCCCCATTGCCTCCATTGCCCCCGCCGTTGCCGTTATTTCCGTCATTCGGGCGAGTCACCTCAACCGTACCTTCCCACACCGTCTGAATGGTAACGTCCGAACCGTATTTGTACAACGTGCGTTCGGTAGAGTTCAAGTCGATGGTTCGCGCGGCGGATGCGTTATAGACGCCTAATCCAAGCGTCAGAATAAGGAGAATCATAAGCGGATAATACCCTTTGGAAGAACGCGACAGCTGCGTCAGCGTTAAATATAACGGTACCGGCAAGAACTTGCGTCCAAGCCAATTAAACAACTTAAGCAGCCAAGGAAATAACCGCAAACAGAATAGTCCAAGCGCAAAGATGGAAAGCGCCGGAACAAAAAAGAGAAACGGCTGCACGTTTAATTGATCCGTTGTCATTCCGGTCTGGAAGGACAACATTTGCCGTTCGTTGAACAAATACCAGCCATAACCGGCTACAGCCAGCAGCGCGACGTCCAGGAACCAGCGCTGCCATAATGGCCCGCGGTCCGAACGGGCAAGCTCTCTCTTGTAGCTGACAATCGAGGAACGCGCGTAGACGACTGCCGGAATAACGGTCGACAGCACGGCCAGCAGAACAGCAGCCGCACCCGCAATAATGGCTTCCGTCGAGAACCCTACCGGAATCGACTTGCGGTTAACGAAGGACAAGAAGCCGTCTGCGGAGCCGATGCTCTTCGCCATGAACCAGCCTATAAACGGACCTGCCGCTATCGCTACACTGCCAAGGATCAGTCCTTCGAGCAGATAGATCCATATAATCTGTCTCGTTCCCGCTCCCCTGCTTCGCAGGACGGCAATATCGCTTCGCTGCTTATCTAGCGACTGGCGGGCATTCATCGCTATAAAGTAAAATACCATCGCAATCATCGGAGCAGCGAGCGTAAATAACAAGGTCTGCAGTTGCAGGCTTTGCTTCTTGAATTCAATCAAGGTCGAAGCGAAAGAAATCTCCACTTTGGCCCCTTTCAGCTTCTGGTACAAATCGATATTTAACCGGTCCAGCGTTCGGCCAAGCGGCGACAATTGACTCGTCTTCACTTGGGACAAATCAAAAGCATAATACCAGCTTGCATTATTGACCGGAATGCCCGCCTTCTGAATCAGGGACCCCATAAACTCGTCTTCGCTGATCTGGAGCGTGTTCATAAGTCCTTCCAATCCCTGATACCAATAAGGATCGGTCTGATTAAGCGGCTTTACGACGCCGACAATTTTGACGCGAAGGGTAAGATCAAGTCCGCCGTAGACCGGATAATCAAGTATATCGCCGACATGAAGATCGTTGCGGTACATTCCCTCCTCCAGCATGACCGCTTCCAGCACATCGTCCGTACCTTCGGTATTCTTGAACCAGCGGCCTTGCGTCAATTCGGTTTTCCCTTCGAGATCGGCCATCGTCATAATCGTCATCTGGCGAATGCGGCTGGCATCCACCTTGCTAGGATCCTCCGGCACAACTTCTGCTCCGCGGATCGCGTAGCTTGAAATATTCGTTTGATAAGGGAAGCCGATTTTGCCCGGAACATCCTCTTTGATGAACCGCTCCAGCTCTTTCAAGGCAGCCGGATCGGTCTTCTCGCCCCCAGGCACCTGGTAACGCATAAGCAGGGAGCCGGCGGGGAGACCGTCGCTTTTCTCCTGCAAAGATTGGGCAACAACCCGCTTAAGCGCGCCATCGGCGTACATCGGGATACTAGTTGCAAAAGCAACGGCAAGAATAAGGCCGGCTAAGGTGCTAAGCGTAAGCCAGCGGGTATTCCACATTTTGCGAAATAGAAACCGGAATAATGGAATTCCCATAAGTTATTTACCTACAACTTTCTGGCCCGGCGTAAGTCCGCTAATGATTTCAACCTGCGTAGCCGTCTGCTGGCCGACCTCGACGTCTACCTCCCGCTTCCCTTCTGCATCAACGACCTGCACGTACGTTCTGGAACCGATCGTACGGAGCGTGGATGGCGGAATGACGACGACGTTTTCCTTGCGTTTCGTAATGACATTGATGGATAATGGCGTACCGCGGCTAATCGTTTTTGGCAAATTCTTTACCTCGATAATCATGAAATCTTCCGGCCGTTCTCTTGTTGGCTGACCGCCTCCGCCTCCTCCGCCGCTGGAATCGGATGTAGTTACCGGAAGTGCCTTGACGGTTCCTTTGAATTGTCCGGCATTGTTGATATCAACAACAACCGGCATGCCGGCGGAGATTTTAGCTTGATCGTCTTTCGTCAGTTTGGCTGCCGGGACCATCAAGCTTGTATCCGCAATGACGGCGATCGGATCGTAAGCCTTGATCAGATCCCCTTTCTGTACATTCAGCGTAACGACGGTTCCGCTAAACGGCGAGGTCAGCACCGAGCGGCTGATCTGCTCCTCCAGATCGTTAAGCGCCTGCTTCTTCTCCTCGAAGGCGATCGACTTCTCCTCGAACTCAATTGGATCCATCTCGTCCTTCATCTGCAGAGCTTCTTTCATTGCCGTCTCTTCTCTTCGGAAAGCCAGCTTCTGATTGCGAAGATCCTTCTGCATAAGTTCAACATCCAGCACGCCAATCGTCTGACCGGATTTCACCTGATCGCCGGCTTTGATGTTCAATTCCTTAAGACGCATCCCGTCTAGGGTAAAATACAGCGTCTCCTCCTGCTGCGAGATCATCTTCCCGATCACCTGCACCTTCGTCTCCAAAGTTGCCGTCGTCACTTCGTATTCCGGCTTCTTCGAGATTTGAGGCGGTGCGATGGACGGGAGCACTTCCTCTTCCGGTTCATCGGGCAAAAGCGAGCAGCCGCTTGTCATCAAGACCGCTGCCGCAATCATTACTGCCGCTGAGCGTTTATACAAATTTCCCGTCCACCATTTCATAGACATGATCGGCAACCTCCAAAATTGTAGGATCGTGTGTAGTCATGCAAATCGTAACTTGTTCGGTGCGAATTATATTTTGAAAGACCGCCATGATTTGTGCGGACATGTTCGAGTCGAGCTCGGCTGTCGGCTCATCCGCCAGCAGCAGGATCGGCTTGTGGGCAATGGCTTTCGCAATCGCAACGCGCTGCTGCTCGCCCCCGGACAGTTCAAAAGGACGATGGTGCATCCGTTTCTCAAGCCCCACCAGTTCAAGACAATAAGCGACCCTCTCCTTCCACTCCGAGCGAGGCGTCCCAGCCATTCGAAGCGATAACTCGACGTTCTCCCAAGCGGATAACAAAGGCATCAAGGCGAAGGCCTGAAATATAAATCCCATTTCCTTGCGCCGTATATGCGTGCGCTCGGTATCATTCAATTTGTGAAACGGCTTGCCATTGAACCAGATTTCGCCTTTGCTCGGCGTATCAAGTCCTCCGAGGCAGTTAAGCAGCGTTGTTTTACCAGAGCCGGACCTGCCCCGCAGCATAACCAGCTGACGCGGCATCAGCTCCATATGAAGTCCCTTCAGAACTCGCAGCGGCGCTCCGCCAGCTTGAAAAGTTCTCTCTACATCTACTACCGACAGCAACCTGGTGTTATGTAATTCCGTGTCTTTCTGCTCTTCGTCTACTCTATTTTCCTTGTCTGTTGCCGCCATGAACGGATGCGATACCTCCCATTTCTCTCTTTCATAATTCTCATCTAAATCGTTAGACGTATGACATTAAGAAAAAGTTCCAATGGAATGAAATATATTCTAAAAATATAAAAGCATCGTTCATTATGCCATTTAAACCGACATATGCACGATGCTTAATCTGTATTTCAATTAATATTAAACTTTAAAATAACCAACAGCCTCATTCAGCTCGCGGACAACCCCATTCAATTGGCTTGCGGCGGTTGCGATGCTTTCCATTAACGCGAGCTGTTCTTCGGTAGCCGCCGCAACATTTTCAGTGCGTGCGAGATTGGCTGCGGCCGAGGAAGCCGCTTGCTCCATCGACGCATTCACTTCTTCCGAGCTCGCCGACATTTGCTCCGTAATGGCCGAGTTTTCCTGAAGCTGTCCGGTCATATGGTCAATTGCCGTTACAATCAGCTCCAAGCTATGCTGAAGCTCTTCTACCCGGTTATTGCCGCGTTCTACTTCGTTCAACGTTTGCGCCATGAAGCTTGACGCGCTGGAAATTTCGCCTCTTGTCTCGCTTACTAGCTGATGAATGCCGTCCGCCGATTCCAGGGAGCTAGCCGCAAGCTTGCGGATTTCTCCCGCCACAATGGCAAAACCGCGTCCATGCTCGCCTGCTCTGGCTGCTTCGATTGACGCATTAAGCGACAATATATTGGTCTGATTCGCAAAAGCGGTAATATTCTCGGCAATGGCCCCTATTTGCTGGGAACGGGCTTCCAACGTCCCAATCATGTCCGACAACTGACCGATTACGTTTTTTACTTGAGCCATTTGGGCAATGACCCGATTCAGCGCTTCCTGCCCTTGGATGGCTTCACCCGAAGTCACTGTCGACTGCTCCGCTGAAGCGGACGTATTTTGCGCTAACCGCTGAATCCCGATGGCCATTTCTTCAATCGCTTTTGCCGTTTCCTCCGCGCTTCGCGCCTGGATTTCATTGCCGTGCGACACTTCCTGAATGTTAATCGCCACGTGCTGGGAGGCGGAAGCCGATTCGTCAGAAATAATCGTTAACTGCGAAGTAGAAGCACCTACGTTCTTTGAACTGGAAGAAATGGACGTAAGCAGCCTTTTCAATACGTCGATCGTATCATCTACGGAACGCAAGCTGTCGCCAAGCTCATCTTTGCTGTATTTCAGGCTTCTGTCAGCGGTTAAATTACCATCAGCGACCATTTTCATTCTTACCATCACGGTATTGACGGTACGCGAGATACTGCGAATTGTGAAATAGATAAGGATGACAAGCAAGAGGGTCGCGGCTCCCATCCCGATGTACGTGCCCGACTTGGAAGACTCCAGCTGCTGATTGCTATCGTCTATTTGCTGCTTCGCATATTGATCGAGCAAATTGCCGATATCATCAAGCCCGCTTCGAGCTTTCTCGAATTGCTCGTTGATCTCCTTATCCCGATCCGCAGCATCGCCCGACGTTATGGCGCTGTTCACCACTTCAGACCATCCGCTGAATGCGGTATTAAACTCCTGAATAAGCTGCATGATCGATTTTCCGTTCTCATTATGCACGTCCAGCAGCTCATTCGCTTCAAAAATCTCTCTCGCCGCATTCACCCGGTCTGACGCATCCTTCAGATTCGTGTTAAGCGTATCCTTCCATTCCGATTTGCTGCTGTCATCGAGATCGCCAAAAGCCAAATATTGATAAGCCGAATAGGCCTGATATAAATCACGGTCCGCATTAAGAATCAAAGAGGTTGAACGAGCGGATACACCGTACACTTCATCCGACATTGTCTTATTTGTTGCAATAAGCTCCGACATGGAATATAGACCTGAAAAAACATAAAAACAAAGCGGTATTACGCCAATTATCGCCAGCTTCCATTTTAAGTTGAATCTCATCTTTGTTCACTGCCCCTTTACCCCGTCTAAGTTGAAGGATTGCGCCTTATTAACTACATCGGTATTACGACATAATAAATAAACATAAATGACAAGAACTGTGTCGAATTCCATAAAAAAAGAGCAAGCCCGCTGAAGGGCTTGCTCTTTCATTTGCTTAAAAGGATATTTCTTAATTGCCGAATGCTTCCGGATTTGCGCGCCAAGATTGCAGCGTTGCGATATCTTCGTTTTGCACCTTGCCGATTTCAGCCGCTACTTCGATCAGCGCGCTGTAGTTCGACAATGTTTCAAGCGGCATATTTTCCGCTGCAAACGCGTTAGAAGCTTTCTCGAACTGGTAAGTGAAAATTGCCAGAACGGACAATACCTCCGCGCCTGCTTCGCGAACGGCCAGACCCGCTTTCAGCGAGCTGCCGCCAGTGGAGATCAGGTCCTCGATGACAACAACCTTTTGACCCGGATTGATACGGCCTTCGATTTGATTTTGCTTGCCGTGGCCTTTTGCTTTATCGCGGATATAAGCCATTGGCAGGTTCAGCTTTTGCGCTACCCATGCGGCATGCGGGATACCAGCCGTGGAAGTTCCGGCAATGACCTCTGCATCCGGGTAACGCTCGCGGATTACCGTTGCGAATCCTTCGGCAATCATGTCCCGGATTTCCGGGTATGTCATCGTCAAACGGTTATCGCAATAGATGGGCGATTTCAAACCGGATGTCCATGTAAACGGATCGTTTGGACGAAGCGCTACCGCTTCGATCTCCAACAGTTTGGATGCAATTGCGCGAGGCAATTCGGTTAATGTTACTGTGCTCATCGTTAAATCAGCTCCTCAATAATGGATTCTAATGCTTCACGCGGGTTTGCCGCAGCCGTAATTGGACGGCCGATAACCATATAATCCGTGCCTTGCGCAAGCGCTTCGCGCGGAGTCATGATTCGGGATTGATCATTAGTTGCAGCCCAAGTAGGACGAATGCCCGGAGTTACCGTCTGGAAGGAGGTGCCGCATGCCGCCTTAATTACTTCTACTTCCAGCGGCGATGCCACTACGCCATTCAGTCCAGCTTGTTTCGCCAGTTCCGCATAACGGACAACCGCTTGCTCCACCGAACCCGCTATGCCAATCTCTTCGTTCAATACCTTCACGCTAGTGCTTGTAAGCTGCGTTACGGCGATAATTGCCGGGCGTTCTTGTCCGCTCGCAAGCGCGGCTTCAGCGCCTTCAACAGCCGCTTCCATCATTGCTGCTCCACCGGCCGCATGAACGTTAAACATGTCCACGCCTAGCTTCGTTACGCTGTTCGAGCCGCCTTTTACCGTGTTCGGAATGTCATGCATCTTCACGTCGAGAAAAACGCGGTAGCCGCGTTTCTTCAAGTCTTCTACAAAAGTAGTTCCCGCCGCGTAAAAGAGCTGCATGCCCACCTTCATATAACATGGAATGCCTTCCAGTTCGCTGAGTAGCCGCTCGGCCGAAGCCGCATCCGCATAATCAAGGGCAACCATGACTTTGCCTGCCGCTTGTTCTCTTGTTAAACTCATCGCAATCAAAGTCTCCTTTCGCTTCTGAGGCCGAAATAAACGGCCATCCGCCGGCTTCGGCGGCAGAAGCTGCTATAGCTTCTGCCCCGAAAGCAACCGGCGCTGGCCGTGCTTTCTTGTATTCAATTACTTCTGAAGCACCGGCATTGGGCGCGAGGAGAAGTTGATCGATTCAAGCATGCCGAGCAAAGCGCGTACCGTATCAAGCGATGTCATACATACAACACCGTTCTCTACCGCTTCACGGCGAATCCGGAAGCCGTCGCGTTCAGGCGTTTTGCCCTTCGTAAGCGTATTGATCACGAATTGAGCTTCACCTTCGCGGATCAGATCAAGAATGTTTGGAGCGCCTTCGCTCAGCTTGTTCACGCGTCTTACGCGGAGGCCAGCTTCTTCGAGCGTGTCAGCCGTACCGCCGGTTGCAAGCACTTTGTAACCCAGTGCCGCAAAACCGCGGAGCAGTTCAGTCGCTTCTTCTTTGTCTTTGTCTGCTACCGTTACGATGATCGAACCGGACATTGGGATTTTCATGCCTGCACCGATAAGACCTTTATACAATGCTTTTGCATAATTCTCGTCGCGGCCCATAACTTCACCCGTCGATTTCATCTCCGGAGTCAAAGTCGGGTCAACGCGGCGAAGTTTCGCGAAGGAGAATACCGGTACTTTTACCGATACATAGCTATCTTCGCGCCAGAGACCGTCTACATAGCCAAGGTCAGCCAGTTTCGTGCCAAGAATCGCTTTAGTAGCCAGGTTCGCCATCGGCAGATCCGTTACTTTGCTCAGGAACGGAACCGTACGGGACGAACGCGGGTTAACTTCGATTACGTATACTTTTTCGTTATGGATAACGAATTGGATGTTTACAAGGCCAATTACTTTGAGCGCCTTAGCGATATTTACGGTGATGTCTACGATTTGGTTCTTGATATCGTCAGACAGCGACTGCGGTGGGTATACCGCGATCGAGTCGCCGGAGTGAACGCCAGCGCGTTCGATATGCTCCATAATACCCGGGATCAGAACGGTATCGCCGTCGCAGATAGCGTCAACTTCCGCTTCTTTGCCAAGCATGTAACGGTCAATCAGAACCGGGTGCTCCGGATTGATCTTAACCGCAACTTCCATGTAGCTCAGAAGTTCTTCGTCGGAGTATACGATCTCCATCGCGCGGCCACCAAGTACGTAGGACGGACGGACAAGTACCGGGTAACCGAGTTTTTGCGCCGTTTCAACCGCTTGGTCAACCGAAGTTACCGTGCTGCCTTCAGGCTGAGCAATGTTCAAGTTGCGAAGCAAAGCTTCGAACTTCTTGCGGTCTTCCGCCGTGTCGATGCTCTCGAGGCTCGAGCCAAGGATACGTACGCCGGCTTTCGTAAGCGGAGCTGCCAGGTTAATCGCCGTTTGACCGCCAAATTGAACGATTACGCCAATTGGCTTCTCTTGCTCGATTACGTTCATTACGTCCTCGAAGAAGAGCGGTTCGAAGTACAGACGGTCGGAAGTGCTGAAGTCCGTCGATACGGTCTCAGGGTTATTGTTGATAATAACCGCTTCGTAGCCTGCGTTCTGGATTGCCCATACCGCGTGAACCGTCGAGTAGTCGAACTCGATGCCTTGACCGATACGGATTGGACCGGAGCCAAGCACGAGAACTTTCTCTTTGTTTGATTCCGTTACTTCGTTTTCTGTTTCGTATGTCGAGTAGTAGTACGGTGTCGAAGCTTCAAATTCAGCCGCGCAAGTATCTACCATTTTGTATACCGGAGTGAAGCCAAGTTCTTTACGGAACGCGCGGATATCATGCTCGTTCGTATGGCTGCCGCTTGGGAATCCTTCTTTGCGGATTTCGGCAATCGAACGGTCCGAGAAGCCTTTGCGTTTCGCTTCATACAGGGTTTCAGGCGAAAGTGCTACTTCTCTGCGGATTTGATCTTCGAATTCAACGATGCCTTGGATTTTATCAAGGAACCACCAGTCGATCTTCGTCAGATCTTGAATATCCTGCAGCTTGTAACCGCGGCGGAATGCTTCCGCTACGAGGAACATCCGCTCGTCATCCGGCTTAGCCAGACGCGTTTGCAGAACGGCATCGTCAAGCGTAACCGCTTCTTTCAAGTGAATACGGTGCGTGCCGATCTCAAGCGAACGAACCGCTTTGTGCATCGACTCTTCGAATGTACGGCCGATCGCCATAACTTCGCCCGTAGCTTTCATTTGCGTGCCGAGCTTACGGTTCGCGTTAACGAACTTGTCGAACGGCCAACGTGGGATTTTCGATACGATATAGTCAAGGGTAGGCTCAAACATCGCGTATGTTTGGCCTGTAACCGGGTTAACGATTTCATCCAGCGTGTAGCCGATAGCGATCTTCGCAGCCATCTTCGCAATCGGGTAACCAGTTGCCTTGGACGCAAGCGCCGAGGAGCGGCTTACGCGGGGGTTAACTTCGATTACATAGTATTGGAAGCTGTGCGGATCCAGCGCGAACTGAACGTTACAGCCGCCTTCGATGTTGAGGGCGCGGATGATCTTAAGCGATGCCGAACGGAGCATTTGATACTCGCGGTCAGACAGCGTTTGGGAAGGCGCTACTACGATACTGTCGCCAGTATGTACGCCAACCGGGTCAAAGTTCTCCATGTTGCAGACAACGATACAGTTGTTGTTCGCGTCGCGCATAACTTCATACTCGACTTCTTTCATGCCGGCGATCGATTTCTCGACCAAACATTGGTTGATCGGGCTGTAACGGATACCCGAAGCAACCGTTTCGCGAAGCTCTTCTTCATTTCCGCAAATACCGCCGCCTGTACCGCCCAGCGTGTAAGCCGGACGAACGATGATCGGGTAGCCAATCTCGTTAGAGAAAGTAACCGCTTCTTCAACCGTAGTTACGATAACGCTCTCCGGTACCGGTTGTTCCAGTTCGCGCATCAGATCACGGAACAGGTCGCGGTCTTCCGCTTTCTCGATTGCAGTCAGCTGCGTGCCAAGAAGTTTAACGTTCTCTTGTTCCAGTACGCCAGCACGAGCAAGTTCAACGGCCATGTTCAGACCAGTCTGGCCGCCAAGTGTCGGCAAGAGGCCGTCTGGGCGCTCTTGGCGAATGATTTGGGATACGAAATCAAGCGTGATTGGTTCGATGTATACTTTGTCAGCCATGTTTGTATCCGTCATGATCGTAGCAGGGTTGCTGTTGATCAGTACGACTTCATAGCCTTCTTCTTTGAGCGCTTGGCAAGCTTGCGTGCCGGCATAGTCGAATTCTGCCGCTTGTCCGATGACGATTGGACCGGAGCCAATTACGAGAATCTTTTTGAGTTCATTATTTTTGGGCATATTGAAGTTCTCCTTTCAACGTTGCCGCCAGCACAGCTTGACGAGGTTTTTGCGGGTTGTTTTGTTTGTGTTCGCGGATCATCTCAAGGAATTCATCGAACAGGTAGCTGGAATCGAACGGACCTGGTGCTGCTTCCGGATGGTACTGCACCGAGAACGCTGGATATTTATTATGTTTCAGACCTTCAATGGTCTTGTCATTGTTATTGATGTGAGTAACGGTCAGTTCCTTGCTGTTGATCGAATCTTCAAGAACCGTGTAACCATGGTTCTGCGAAGTCACGTAGCAACGGCCGGTAGCCAGTTCTTTAACCGGGTGGTTGCCGCCGCGGTGACCGAACTTCAGTCTTGTCGTATCCGCGCCGCAAGCCAGAGCGAACAATTGGTGGCCAAGGCAGATACCGAAGATTGGAATTTCGCCGAGCAGTTCTTTGATCATTTGTACAGCGTACGGAACGTCTTTCGGATCCCCGGGGCCGTTAGACAGCTGAATGCCGTCAGGTGCAAGCTTGCGGATCTCGTCTGCAGTCGTGTTGTGCGGAACAACCACAACGTCGCAACCGCGCTCAGTCAGTTCGCGAAGAATACCGCTTTTTGCGCCGAAGTCTACAAGGACGATGCGCGGGCCAAAGCCCGGGCTCGAGAAGACGGATTTCGTGGATGTGCGAGCAACCTGATCCGTCATCAGCTGAATGCCGCCAAGACGTTCTTGAAGCTCTTCCACACGCTCAGTGCCCGTTGTAAGAACACCTTTCATCGTACCGTGCTGACGGAGAATACGAGTCAGCATCCGCGTGTCGATTCCGGTGATGCCCGGAATGTTGTATTCCTTCAGCAGATCGCCAAGGGAATATTGCGCGCGCCAGTTGCTTGGCACCGGCTCGTAACGGCGTACGACAAACCCGTGAATGCTTGGGCGGATAGACTCGAAGTCATCGCGCGAGATCCCGTAGTTGCCGATCAGCGGATATGTCATTGTAACGATTTGCCCGCAATAGGACGGATCGGACAATACTTCTTGGTAACCTGTAATCCCTGTATTAAAAACAACCTCACCAAACGTTTGCGCTTCCGCCCCGAATGATTGTCCGGTAAATAACGTCCCGTCTTCCAATAATAGTCTTGCTTGCATCCGTATCACTCCTCATCAGGTCTTCGTATGTTCTATTAGTTAGCGGATTCGTTATACACGACTTTGCCGTCAACAATTGTGGCTACTGTCCAGCCATGCAGCTTCCAGCCGCCAAATGGCGTGTTGTTGCTCTTCGACGCGAAGGTAGAAGGATCTACCGCACGCTCATTATCCAGATCAACGATTGTCAGATCGGCAGGCGCTCCCGCTTCAAGACGGCCGGTAGGAAGTCCGAATACGCGAGCAGGGTCAGCTGTCATCCGGTCGAGCAGGAAGCCCAGCGTCCATTTGCCGGTACGTACAAATTTCGTGTAGAGCAGTGGGAAAGCCGTCTCAAAGCCAACGATGCCAAACGGCGCAAGCTGCATGCCGCGAGCTTTCTCTTCCGCGCTATGCGGAGCGTGGTCGGTTACGACCATGTCGATCGTGCCGTCCTCAAGCGCTTCGATAACCGCTTCTACGTCGCGTGGCGTGCGGAGCGGCGGGTTCATTTTCCAGTTCGAATCCATTCCCGGAATATCTTCGTCCGACAGAATCAGGTGATGCGGGCACACTTCAGCCGTTACCCGAACGCCGATTTGCTTCGCAAGGCGAATCAGGCGAACCGATTGCTCGGTGCTAACGTGGCACACATGGTAATGAACGCCTGTCGCTTCGGACAGCAATACGTCGCGTCCTACATGGATCGCTTCCGATTCGTTCGGAATGCCTTTAATGCCATGCTTGCGGGAGAAGGAACCTTCGCTTACGTATAAGCCTTCAACCAGAGTGTTATCTTCGCAGTGCGCGATGATTGGCATGTTCATCGATTGCGCCAGCGTCATGGCGTCTTTCATCATTTGCGCGCTTTGCACGCCAACGCCGTCGTCGGTAAAGCCGATTGCGCCGGCTTCTTTCAAAGCCGCAAAGTCCGTCAGTTCGCGGCCCAGCTGGTTTTTCGTAATCGCTGCGTAAGGCAGAACCTTTACAACGCCTTCTGCCGCGTTTTTATCCAAAATGTATTTGACTGTTTCGGGCGTATCAACCGAAGGTCTTGTGTTTGGCATGCATGCGATTGTAGTAAAGCCGCCTTTAGCCGCGGATCTTGTTCCTGTCGCGATGTCTTCTTTATATTCGAAGCCCGGATCGCGAAGGTGGACGTGCATGTCGATGAAGCCTGCGGACACGAGTTTGCCCGTTGCATCGATTACTTCTGCCGAGCCCGTGTCCGGCGTTTGGCCGCCGTCAACGATTTCGGCAATTTGCTCGCCTTCGAGACGAATGTGTTTTTTTTGCAAGCTTCCAGAAGCTGTATCCCATACGTTACCGTTAATAATCCATACTGACATTGTTTTGTTCACCTTCCGGAGTTTATTCGTTATTAGCTTAATGCCCGTTCAATAACCGCCATTCGAATCGGTACGCCGTTTGCCATTTGCGGGAAAATGCGCGATTTGGGACTTTCGACGACTTCGTCGTCGATCTCAACGCCGCGGTTGATTGGAGCCGGATGCATGATGATCGCATGGTCCTTGATATTGCTTGCGCGTTCGACCGTCATGCCGAACTGTTCGCGATAAGCTTCCGCCGAGTTCAACATGCCGCTCTCATGGCGTTCCAGCTGTACGCGGAGCATCATAATCACATCGGCTTGAAGCGCTTCGTCCATCGAAACGTACGGAGCGTCGAGGTCTGCCGCTTTCATGTTGCCCGGCGAGCAGAATTGCACTTTCGCGCCAAATTTGCGAAGCGCCCACAGATTGGATCTTGCTACGCGGCTGTGCAGAACGTCACCGATGATCGATACGGTCAGACCGTTCAGATTGCCGAAATGTTTGCGCATCGTATATAAATCGAGCAGAGCCTGCGTCGGATGCTCGTTGTTGCCGTCGCCTGCGTTGATCAAAGGCACTTGAATTTTCGTGGCGAGATCTGCCAGTACGCCGATTGGCTTCAATCGGATAATGCCGACGTCGATGCCCATCGATTCAAGCGTGCGAACCGTGTCGTAGATCGATTCACCCTTCTGGACGCTGGACACAGCCGCCGAGAAGTTCAATACTTCCGCGCCAAGCCGTTTCTCCGCAACTTCGAAGGAAAAGCGCGTTCTCGTGCTATTCTCGAAAAACATGTTCGCCGCGAACTTGCCCTGCATCACGTTGTGCACTTTGTTTGGGTGTTGTTCCCAATAAGCCGCGCGATCCAGAATCGCTTCAATTTCCTCTTTGCTAAGGTCTTTCAATCCAAGCAAACTGCGTTGTTTAAGTTGTGTCATCGTCGTCATCAGGCCTGCCCCCTTTGGTGTATGATCATGACTTGGTCCTTCAGATCGATTTCCGTTAACGAGACGTCAATTTGCTCTTGTTTGGAGGTCGGTACGTTTTTGCCTACATAATCAGGCCGGATAGGGAGCTCTCTGTGGCCTCTGTCGACCAGTACGGCGAGCTGGATGCTTTGCGGTCTTCCGCAATCCATCAGAGCGTCCATGGCTGCGCGTATCGTTCGACCGGTGTAGAGAACATCGTCGCACAAGATAACTTTCTTATCATGTGCGGAGAACTTCTCGCCATTCAAATCGCCGATCACAGCCGCCAGTTCTACGCTGGTATCCACAGATGCTTTACGGTCGTCGCGGTAAGAGGTAATGTCGAGCTCTCGGACTTCCACTGGCTTGCCTTCGATATCTTGGATACGGTCCGCAATTCGGTGCGCCAGGTAAATTCCTCTTGTACGAATGCCAATCAGAACGCAGTTATCAATTCCTTTGTTCTTCTCCACAATCTCGTGAGCAATTCTTGTAAGAGCTCTTCGGATCGCTGTCTCGTCCATAATAACCAAATGCTCATCTTCCACCGCTGCCGCCTCCTTCGCTCTCGGATCATCAATCGCGCATGTTGGCGAGGAGACAAAAAAGGCTCCTTGCCAACAACGCAAGGAGCCTGAGACCAGCCACACATAGAGGGTCGAACTTAACCTCCGCAATCCCAGCAGGATACGGTTAGGCTAAGGCCCTATTCTAAGTGCGGCAGATCTGTTATTCACGCTACCTTGCCAGCCTCACAGGGCTGATTTAAAGGTACTGCCATATATCAAAAGGAATTGTACCTCTTCCGTCGCATTATGTCAATACATTGTACCGAATTGATCGGATGTTCCCATCATAATTACTTATCTTAGGTTCTGCATACCCTTTAATTAATATTACAGGGACTTTTTTACGGAAGTATTCCTTCATGACAATGTACGTTTCTCCCTCTCGAAGTGCCTAGCCCGATATGATATGATGAATAACATTGATTACGTACATAGACGGGACAGGTGAAGGAATGGAACATTTAATCAGACCGGAAGTTCAAGCGATTGAAGTATCCGGTATTCGAAAAATGGCCAATAAGGTCAGTCAATACGACGGGGTGCTGTCGCTGACGATCGGGCAGCCGGATTTCCCGACGCCGAAACATATTCTTGACGCAGCCAAGCAGGCGATCGACAATGGCGAAACCGTATATACGCCTAACGCAGGAACACTCAAGTTGCGTAAAGCGGCTTCCGAGTTTTTACAACGCAAATACGGGCTGTCCTACGATCCGGCCGAAGAAGTTATCGTGACGGTTGGCGCAAGCGAAGCCATCGATGTGGCTTTCCGGACTATTCTGGAAGAAGGCAGCGAAGTGCTGCTTCCGGGTCCAATCTATCCGGGCTATGAGCCGATCATTCGCATGTGCGGCGCTTTACCGGTACATGTTGATACAAGCGGCAACAGCTTTAAACTGACAGCCGATCTGATCAAGGAGCATTTGACGGAACGCACGCGTTGCATTGTGCTGGCATCGCCTTCAAATCCGACAGGCTGTACGTTAAGCCTAGAAGAGCTTCAGGAGATTGCGGCATTAGTCGAAGAGCGCGAACTGTTTATATTGTCCGATGAGATTTATAGCGAGCTCGTGTTTGACGGCACTCATTCCTCCATCGCGTCTTTGCCGGGGATGCGCGACAAAACGATCGTTATTAACGGGTTATCGAAGTCGCATTCCATGACCGGCTGGCGTATTGGATTGTTGTTTGCGCCGGCTTATCTGGCTAAACATATCGTAAAGGTTCACCAGTACAACGTAACCTGCACCAGCTCCATTAGCCAAGCCGCAGCAGTCGAAGCATTGACGAACGGCATCGATGACGCCTTGCCAATGCGAGACGAATACGCACGTCGCCGCGACTTCGCTTATAACAGTCTGGTTGAGGCAGGATTTGATGTAGTAAAGCCAAACGGAGCTTTTTACATCTTCCCATCCATCGCAAAGTTTGGTCTTGATTCCACAACGTTTGCGCATCGACTGCTTGAAGAGAAACGGGTTGCTGTCGTACCGGGAGCCGCTTTTGCCCCATTCGGGGACGAGTACATCCGAATTTCCTACGCCTGCTCGATGGAAATGCTTCAAGAAGCAATGGAACGGATCAAATCTTTTGTACAAGGCCTATAACTATTCTATAGATAATAAAAAGCTGCTTTGCGAATTGTTCGCGAAGCAGCTTTTTTGTTAAGAAGAGCGATGGCGCAAATACTTAGAAACCACGTCGATTGCAATCCCGATCGCTTCCTCTTGGGGTTCAAGCTTAGCATGATGAAGGCCGTAAGCCGTATCAACGCCAAGCCAGAACATGAGGCCAGGAATATCGCGAAGGAAATATCCAAAGTCCTCTCCGGTCATGGCTTCGGTACATTCAATGAGATTTACGGAATCATAAGCCTGAGCCCAATTCATAAATTGCTCCGCTTCTTGCTCGTTGTTATATACCTGATAGTAATTCGAGCCGTAATCGAGCTCAGTCTTACAGCCGAAGCTGACCTCAATGCCGTTTAATATAGCTTCGATACGCCCTTTCACGTCACTCATCGACTTGGCGGACAACGTTCTGATCGTGCCTTCAAGGCGTACCCGCTCCGCAATGATGTTCTGCTTCGTACCGCCTTCGATCTTGCCGAGGGTTACCACAACCGAATCGAGTGGGTCAACGTTCCGGGAAACGATAGACTGCAGCTGCATAATAAGGCTCGCGGACGCAACAATCATATCGTTCGCGCGGTGAGGATAAGCGGCATGGCCGCCTTTGCCGATTACGTCGATAAACAACTCGGACGTATTGGCAAATAAAATACCCGGCCGCGTTGCGATTGTACCTACCGGATATTCCGGCGCGATATGCAGCGCCATCATGAAATCCGGCTTCCACGCTTTGAACTCCTCGCTCTCAAGCATCGGCAACGCACCGCCTGGCCCTTCTTCTGCCGGTTGAAATACAAACAGAACATCATCATTAATGGGCTGTTCCACAATGGACGTTAATACGCCAAGACCAATTGCCATATGTAAATCATGACCGCATGCATGCATGTAGCCCGGATGCGTCGATTGGAATGAATAACCCGTATCCTCTTCAATCGGAAGTCCGTCCATATCGGCCCGGTAACCTAAACAGCGTTCGCCGACGAGACCTTTTACCCGAACAAAAATGCCGGTGCGCCAAGTACGTATTTCCAAATTCTCTTGCGGCAATCCGTTCAAATACTCGAGCAGCATGGCTTGCGTCTTAAACTCTTGAAAGCCCGGCTCGGGAATTTGGTGCAACTTCCTTCTCAACTCCACAAACACGCTCATTTGTTAACTCCTATTCCCCTGTAAGGCGCTTTATAAGGAAACACGCGCCATATTTATGGCGCGCGTAGCAAATCTTATTATTTCAAGTCGCGAAGACCTTCAACGATGATGGTCTTGGATTTGGTCTTGTCGTCTACCATCTTGATAACGCGAGCCGGTACGCCGGCAACAACCGCATTCGCAGGCACGTCTTCGATTACAATCGCGCCAGCCGCGATTACTGCGCCTTGGCCTACGCGTACGCCTTCCAGAACAACCGCGTTAGCGCCGATAACAACGTCATCTTCGATAACAACAGGCAAAGCGGATGGCGGTTCAATAACGCCAGCCAGAACCGCGCCTGCGCCAACATGGCACATTTTGCCGACTTGAACGCGTCCGCCAAGCGTTGCGTTCATATCGATCATTGTACCTTCGCCAATCACGCAACCGATATTGATCGATGCGCCCATCATGATAACCGCGTTGTTGCCGATCTCAACTTTATCGCGGATAACCGCGCCTGGCTCGATGCGGGCGTTGATGCCTTTTAGATCCAGCATTGGAATCGCGGAGTTGCGGCGATCGTTCTCAACTTCGTAATATTCGATGTTTGCTTTCTCAGTTTCCAGCAATTCTTGGACTTGCGCCCAATCGCCGAACAGCACGCCGCCGTCGCCGAAATCGAATACTTTTACTTCAGTATTAGTGGAAGCGATTTTGCCCTTGAAGTAAACCTTCACCGGCGTAACTTTTTTGCCATTTTTGATGTAATTAATAACTTCCATTGTTTGTTCCATGTTTTGCATATCGTATCGTCTCTCCTTTATTCATAAAGACAAGCTTATTCATGCTTAGAATAGCTTACTTTTTTAGTTGAATTAATGAATAATTTGCTGAAATGTTTGCATTTTTTCGCATTCAGCTTTTTTTAACGCAAGCGAAGCGAATTAATCACATGCTCCATATCGGCCGGAATTGGCGCTTCGAACTCAAGGAACTCGCCGGTCCGGGGATGCTTAAAGCCCAGTAGAGCAGCATGCAAGGCTTGTCCTTTGAGCGCCACCGTCTTGTTGCGTCCGTACATCGGATCTCCCGCAAGCGGATAACCGATATATTTCAAATGAACGCGGATCTGGTGCGTGCGCCCAGTTTCCAACTGCAGCTCGACAATCGTATAATCATCGGCAATGCGCTCAAGTACCGAAAAGTGAGTAACGGCATGCTTGCTGTTGCGATCCGTGACCGTAAACATCTTCCGGTCGTTCTGGTCCCGTCCGATTGGCGCGTCGATCGTGCCTTGATCATGCGGCAAATTACCGTGAACAAGCGCAATGTATTTGCGGGAAACGGTATGGTCTTTGAGCTGCTGGGCAAGCGATACATGCGCCAGATCGTTTTTGGCTGCCATCAGCAATCCGGAAGTGTCCTTATCGATGCGGTGAACAATGCCGGGGCGCAGCACGCCGTTAATGCCGGACAAATCTTTGCAATGATACATAAGCGCGTTAACGACTGTACCCGACGAATGTCCGGGAGCAGGGTGTACGACCATACCCCTAGGTTTATTTATGACGATAACGTCAGAATCTTCATAAACAATATCAAGCGGAATATTTTCCGCTACAATCGGCGCATCTTCCGGCTCCGGAATACGAATCGCCACTTGATCGCCAGAGGATAGCTTATAGTTAGGTTTAACCGCGTTTTGATTAACGTGTACGGCACCGGATTTGATCCACTCCTGCACTTGCGTTCGGGATATGGAATCCTCGTTCAAGCTGTCCGTTACGAATTTATCAATCCGCTCTCCTGCTTGCTCCGGCAATACTTCAAACTCCAACAACTCTTCACTTTCATTAAACAGGCTGTTCATGCTCGTTATGTTCCTTATCCTCTCTATTGCCAATTTGGCTCTTCTCTTCCTTGGAATGAAGCAAAGTATCAATCAGAATACATGCTACGCCAACGCAAATAGCGGAATCCGCTATGTTAAAAATCGGGAACGTATAGCTGCCGAAATTAAACATCAGGAAGTCAACTACTTCGCCTTTAAGGGCACGGTCGAGAAAATTGCCAACCGCTCCGCCAAGAACGAGTCCAAGCCCGGTCAATAACCATACTTTTCCTGATTTTCGGTTAGCTTGGGTATACCAGATAATGGCGCTCACAATAAGAACAGTAATAATGATGAAGAACACCCTCTGTTCTTGCAAAATGCTAAATGCTGCTCCGCGGTTCCGATACGAGGTAATAATGAAGAAATTGCCGATCACGCTAATTTGCTCACCGATTTCAAGCTGAGCCTCAATGATTTTTTTGGTGACCAAATCCAGCACAAAAGCTGCTATCGCGATCCAGTAATAATAAAAACGCATCGTATCCCTCCTAGTTTGTACCAAACTACTGTATTGTAGCATAATCGGCCGCTATTCAGCCAGTAGTCCCCTTTCCAACGAAGTCCTTTATAAAAAAAGCCCGTTTGCGAAAACTATAGCTTAGATATTGATCGACATACTTCATTTTGTTTAAGGAAGGTGCAACCGATGCCGAATGCAACCCAGCTTGCGCAGCTTCGAAGCCGGCTTGAGGCAGAGAAACAGGAGATCGAGGATCGTCAGTCCCAAAACGACCATCATGGACTTGCTTCTTCGCTGCGCGATAGTACCGGCGAATTATCCCCTATTGATAATCATCCGGCGGATCTTGGAACCGAGATGTTCGAGCGCTCCAAGGATCTCGCTCTGCTTGAGAAAGAGGATCTTCATCTGGCCCGCATTACGGCCGCGCTGGAAGCAATGGATAACGGAACTTACGGACAATGTCTGGCATGCGGAAAAGCTATTTCCAATGAACGGCTAGAAGCGCTTCCCGAGTCGCTCTATTGTGTCGAGCATGCGCCAAGACAGGACATATCCCACAACCAGCCGGTGGAAGAGGAATTTCTCTCCCCTCCGTTTGGCCGCTCCAGCCGGGATGACGATGATTATAACGGCTTTGACGGCGAAGATGCTTGGCAGATCGTTGAACAATGGGGCACGGCTGAATCCCCCGCATTCTCGGAAAACAACAATGTCGGCGATTATGACCATATTGGGATTGAAGCGGACGAAAATGACGGTTTCGTTGAATCCTACGAAAGTTTTGTTGCGACGGACATTACCGGCAAACATGTGTCTGTCATTCGGAACCGTAACTATAAGCAATATATGGACCATGACGAAGGCGACCATGAACTCGAGACCGAACAGTTCGAATGACAGGGAAACTTATACTTTTTATTGCGGTGAGAAAAGGCGGACGGTGCAAGCACCTGTCTCTTATACACATCTCNNTAAGAGACAGGTGCAAGCACCGTCCGCCTTTCAATTTAATACATTTTGCCTTCCAGCTGGTTCTGAACAATCCTTACGATGTCTGCGATATAATCACCGATGATGGGAAGGTTGAGCGCACCAATAATACGCAGTACATACAGAATGGTCGCAGCAAAAAAAGTAAAACCAATCGCCAGCCCTACTCCTTTGGAGAGCCCTGCCAGCAGATTCCGCCAAATAAGCCGAAGCGGATGATTCAGCAGATCCACATAATCGGCGATTTGAGTCCGTTCCATGTTTGTAGCGATTTTGCTCAGACGCATGTCCAACTTGCTTAAGGATTGCTCTATCGATTCGTCGTCATTTTTATCCTTGCGTTCTTTTTCCGGGTCGTTGTCCAGTTTGATACGGACCATGCGGCGTCCCCCTTTGCAAAACGTTTGCGGTTCCTTCATCCGCTTGCTGGTAGGAAAAAATCGAGGCCTTACCCATGAAGGCCTCGGTTTTTTGGCCATGCTCCTTATACTATATCCCGATCCCCGGCATCTATATGCCTAAACGCGGACAAGAATTCCGATTTCTTTGTCACCAAGGGATACTCGTTCCATACCATCAGCTTGCTCATACGAAACGCTGTTCAGCAGGACATTCTCATTCAATACATGACTGAAGTTCTGCAAAGCAGCTTGCAGCTCGGCGTCTACATCCAGTGCAAGATCGATCCGTTTCTCAATCGGCAGATCCAGCTTCTTGCGCGTATCCTGAACCGCGCGGATAACCTCGCGAACCCAGCCTTCCTGTTCCAGCTCCGGCGTAATATCCGTGTTAAGAGCTACCGTTACGCCACCAGCCGATGCCGATGCAAAACCGGATTTGGCTTGCTTCTCAACGAGCAGCTCTTCCGTAGTTACCGTAACCGCTTCGCCTTCTGCCGTAGTGAAGACAAGGCTGCCGGAATTGACCGCTTCACGTGTCGCTTCTGGAGCGAGCCCTTTCAAATAAGCTTGGATCGGGCCAACATGTTTGCCGTATTTCTTGCCTGCTACCTTGAGGTTCAGCTTCAGGGCGAAATCAACAAACCCGCTATCGCTATTTTGAACGACGATCGACTTCACGTTGATCTCATCTTTGATGATTTCCTCATAGTCCGACACCGCGAAATCACGGTCAAGCGATACAATCAGCTCAGACAAAGGCTGACGGGTTTTGATGCCGGTCTCGTTGCGCACGTTGCGGGCAAGCTCAACGACTTGTTTGGCGCTATCCATGTCGCGTTCGAGCGTCTCGTCAATTGCCGATTCATCCGCTACAGGATAATCCGCAAAGTGAACGCTGGATTCGCCGCCAAGGTTGCCATATACGTCTTCCGCAAGCAGCGGAGCGTAAGGAGCGATAAGACGGGAAAGCGTCAGGAGCACATGGCGCAGCGTTTGATAAGCCGCAACCTTGTCTTCCGTCAGGCCGCTGCCCCAGAAGCGGTCGCGCGAACGACGGATGTACCAGTTACTCATCTCGTCCACGAATACTTCGATCGATTTCGCAGGGTTTAAGAAGTCGTTCACTTCAAGACCCTTGATGACCGTCTTGATCAAGCTGTTCAGTCTTGATACGATCCAGCGGTCGAGCTTGCTTGTTGATGGGCGTTCTTCATGATCAGCCGGATTGAAACCATCGATCGACGCATAAAGCGCATAGAACGCGTGAGTGTTAACGATTGTATCAATCACTTTCGACTTGGCTTCGCCTACGATACCGCGCGAGAAACGTTTGCTGTTCCATGGAGCGCTGTCTGCAAGAAGAGCCCAACGGAACGCATCCGTGCCATACTCATTGATGATCTCCCAAGGATCGATAACGTTACCTTTGGATTTGGACATCTTTTGCCCGTTCTCATCTAGGATATGCCCCGTCGAGATAACCGCTTTGTAAGGAGCCTTGCCGTTATACAAAGTGGACACCGCCAGCAAGCTGAAGAACCAGCCGCGTGTTTGGTCGATCCCTTCGCAGATCATATCCGCCGGATATTGGTCAGCGAACTCTTCGGCATTCTCAAACGGATGATGCTGCTGGGCAAACGGCATGGAGCCGCTGTCGAACCATACGTCAATTACTTCCGGCGTGCGGGTCATTACCGCGCCTTCCTGGAATGGCGATTTCAACTTGATTTCGTCTACATACGGCTTATGCAGCTCGATATCCTCAGGCACGAAATCTACTGCGCGTTCGCGCAGGTCGGCAATGCTGCTTGGCGCATATTCTTTTCCCGTTGCTTCGCATACCCACACGTTCAGAGGCGTTCCCCAATAACGGTTGCGGCTGATATTCCAATCCACGAGATCCTCAAGGAATTTGCCGAAACGGCCTTCGCGGATGTGACCCGGGTACCAGTCTACGTTGCTGTTATTTGCGATCAATTGATCTTTCACTTTAGTCGTTTCGATAAACCAACTTTCCGTTGCATAGTACAGAAGCGGCGATTTGCAACGCCAGCAGAACGGATAGCTATGCTCGTAACGCTCTTTGGAGAAGAGCAAGCCGCGTTCGCTTAGCATTTTGACGATGTCTACATCGCAGTCTTTGACGAAACGACCGGCAAGGTCCGTAACCTCATCAACATAACGGCCGGCGTTATTCACGACGCTAAGCATGCTGATGCCGTTCTGGCGGGAAACTTTATAGTCATCTTCACCATGCGCCGGCGCGATATGAACGATACCGGTACCGCTAGTGTCGCTGACGAAATCACCAGGAATAACCACGTGGCCATGTTCAACCGGCACATAGCGGAATGGCGGCTCGTAAGAAAGACCAACAAGCTCAGAGCCCTTCAACGTCGAGAGCGTCTCATACCCTTCTTTGAGCACGCTGTCGGCCAGGTTCTTAGCAACGATGAACACTTCGCCGTCTTTGGAAGCGCGAATATATTCCAGTTCCGGATTAACGGCCAAAGCAACGTTGGCTGGAAGCGTCCAAGGCGTTGTTGTCCACGCAAGAATGGATTCGCCATTAGCAAGCTTGAACTTCACCGTTGCCGAAAGATCTTTCACATCCTCGTAACCTTGAGCTACTTCATGCGAGCTGAGCGTCGTTTGGCAGCATGGGCAATACGGGCTTACGCGATGTCCGCGGTACAACAAACCTTTGCCGTGGATCGTCGAAAGGATATGCCATACGCTTTCGATGTACTCGTTCTTCAGCGTGATATACGGATTGTCGAGATCCGTCCAATAAGCGATTGCTTCAGTGAGCTCACGCCATTGCTTCTCATACACGAACACGCTATCCTTACACTTCTTGATAAATGCTTCAACGCCGTATTTCTCAATCTCTTGCTTGCCGGAGATGCCAAGCTGCTTCTCAACGCCAAGCTCTACCGGCAGACCATGCGTATCCCAGCCCGCTTTGCGGACAACGCGGTAGCCTTGCATCGTTTTATAGCGGCCAATGAAGTCCTTGATTACGCGGCCCAGTACGTGGCCGATATGCGGCGCACCGTTTGCGGTCGGAGGACCTTCATAAAATACATAGTTTGGTTTGCCTGTACGGTTCTCAATGGATTTCTTAAACGTATCGTTCTCCGACCATTGCTTCAGAATGCGCAAATCGCGGGCTCTTGCTTTTTCTTTGACGTCTACACGTTGCATTTGATATACCTCCTGAAAACTTTAGTATTTGCTGAAAAACAAAAAAGCCCCGTCCCTGTAAAAAGGGACGAGGCTCAGCTCGCGTTACCACCCTTGTTCCGCATGCCAATTGCTGATTAAAGCAACCGTATACGACACCTTGGCGCGAATTGCGTAAATTCGCGGTCCCTGTAACGGGGGACAAGCCGTCAGCCCTTAATAATGCGAATTCTACATATCGCAGGTTCAGTGCTGCTTCTCGGAGATGATTTTCCGAATCGGTTCGAACGCCGCCTCTCAGCAATCGACGGCTCTCTGGTGGACGAACTTGGAATCGTACTCGTTCTCGTCAATGAAGTTTGAATCAACTATCATGCAATTAATTCTATTTATAGCTCATCGACGAGCGGTTGTCAAATGACAAATGCCTAACCTCGCTGCAAATGTTCCGCGGACAGATGAGTTACGGAAGACGTGACATGCGAAGAATGGGAGTTATGCGATGAATGGGATAGTTGCTGCGTACCCGGATCAAGCGAATCCCAGCCCTCTTGACCAAGCAGCTCAAGCTGCGCTTCAACTAGCGTACGGAAACGTGCACGGTAGATGGAAGCCTGCTTCTTAAGCTCTTCCACTTCCAGCGATACTTTGCGCGACTTCGAGAGCGACTCGTTAATAATCCGGTCGGCATTTTTCTCCGACTCTTTAATAATGAGTTGAGCTTCTTTCTTCGCGTTGTTTCTCACTTCATCCGCAGCTTCCTGCGCAACGATGATTGTTTTGCTAAGCGTCTCTTCGATATTGGAAAAATGGTTCAATCTCTCCTGCAAGCCCAGAATCTGATTCTGAAGCTCCTTGTTCTCGCGAATAATCGATTCATAATCCTTGATCACCTGATCAAGAAATTCGTTAACCTCATCTTCGTCGTACCCGCGTAATCTTCGTCCAAATTCCTTGTTATGTATGTCCAATGGCGTTAAAGGCATTGGCGCACCTCCTCAACGTATTTGCCGCAATCGCGGATGTACTCGGAAATATTCGTTGTGAAGATGGATTCGACAGTTGTTTCCAAAATCCTGCAACGAATTAAATAAATTTACCAACCCTAACACGAATTCTTCCCTTTTTTGTCATGCCATCCACTTCCAGTACTTTGAATCGACCAAGACCTTTGAAGGAGATTACGTCTCCCATTTTTAGTGGCTCGGACGGATTCTCGACTGTCTTCCAATTCACTCTGCATCTACCCGCGCGGATCGGATCTACGATCTTGGTCCTGCTAATCCGGTAAACGTCGCTGGCGATTCCATCAAGCCGCATAGATGCGACGGTGAAGGACATTTCTTGAAGGTCAGGTACAACGGGCTTCAGCTCTGAGATGGGAATGATTTCCGTAAGTACGCTCGCACGATGCACTTGTCTTAAGTGTACATTTAAGTAATCGGCAATTTCGTCTAAAACCATTATATGCGCGTAGTCCTCATGAACATGAATATCTCCAATTCGATCACGTTTGACGCCGAGACCAAGCAACGCGCCTAGATAATCTCCGTGATCAAGCTCACTGCCGCCGCCTGTTACGGCAAGCACAGATAAACCAGCCGGTTCATCCTCTAAATAACGATACTCCGGCCCGATGATTGCTCTGCAGCGTTCTGCCTCCGGATAACCGCCGTCGAGCCGCAGCTTCACGTCCGGATCCCGGTTCGCAAGCATTTGCAAGATCTGCGATTGTCTCGGATCTAAAAAATCGGTCCGCTTCAGCTCATGAAGCTGCGCGGACCGTTCTACCCACTCCATTGCCCGGTCGACAAATGGTTTCTCATCCGGATGGAAATGTTCATATACTGCTTTATTCATAAGCTGTCCTTCCTTAGAACATGTTCAAAATGAACTCAAGAACCGCGATAACGCCAAACGCAATAAAGCGCAATGCAAAAATCGCAATGATTGGGGAAAGATCAAGCATGCCGCCAATCGGTGGAATGAATCTGC
Organism: Paenibacillus glycanilyticus; assembly: GCF_030161375.1. GTDB lineage: Bacteria > Bacillota > Bacilli > Paenibacillales > Paenibacillaceae > Pristimantibacillus > Pristimantibacillus glycanilyticus_B. The sequence goes on along the minus strand of NZ_BSSQ01000011.1, from coordinate 123,438 downwards.
GGAAAATGCCGAGATACGGTTCTACCAATTTGCCAAGCCATACCCCAATAAAACTCTCACGTGCATTTGGCAACCAGGACAATAATACGTAGCCAATAATCATAAAGCTGTAAATGCTCTGTAGATTCATAATTAACGAAGAAACAGTCAATCAAGGTCACCTCATCTTATTGTAATCAATATCCTCTGCCAGCATTTCGGTAATGGCGCCTTGAATTTCTACAGAATCCGGTGTGCACAGGAAGATGTTTGGCCCAAGCTTCGAAATGTGGCCGTTAAGCGCGTAAACCGTTCCGCTTAAGAAATCAACAATCCGTACAGCCAAATCCGTGCGTACACGCTGTAAATTCACGATAACCGCCCGGCGCGAACGCAGATGGTCGGCAATATCTTGCGCTTCATCGTAAGAGCGAGGTTCGCTTAGCACGACGCGTACGCTCTTCTGCGAATGAATGCTTACAATATTGTTGTTATTGCCGCCTTTGGAGTTTCTACGTGCTTCGAACGGAGAAGTTTCAACTTCCGGTTCTTCCGGTTGCTGCTGTACAACTCTTTCGCGTTCTACAACCTCTTCTTCCTCCTGAAGACCAAGAAAGTTCATAAATCGGTTCATTACACTCATGCTCTACCCCTCTTTTCCAACGAGTATCGTTCCTAATCGAATCCAGGTTGCGCCTTCCTCAATCGCCACTTCGAAATCTCCTGACATACCCATGGATAGTTCCGTCATTGGCTCCGGGAGGATCGAGCGCTCATTCATCTCGTTCTTCAGATCGCGCAACGCGCGAAACACCGGCCTCGTCTCTTCTGCTTCCGTCTCATAAGGCGCCATCGTCATTAAACCGATTATGCGCAGCGATGATAATTCCTTAACCTTAGTTAGAAATGCCGGAAGCTCTTCAGGCTCAAGACCGTGCTTCGACTGTTCCCCTGATACGTTAACCTGGATAAAGCAAGGAACGGTAAGACCAAGCTGGGAAGCCCGTTTGTCGATCGCCTCCGCTAACGACAGACGATCAAGCGAATGTATGTATGTAAATTTACCGATGACGTCTTTTACCTTGTTTGTCTGCAGGGATCCGATGAAATGCCAGACGGCTTGTCCGCCGTACTCATCCGTTTCGCTGCCGCTTATGGCTTCCCATTTTTCCTTTGCATCCTGCCAGCGGTTCTCGCCAAGATGCTGGAGTCCAAGTTCATATGCCGCCTCCGCTGTCGCCAAGGCCACATATTTCGTAACCGCAATAATGTTCACTTCATCACGGCTGCGGCCGCTTTTCTCACAGGCGGCAGAAATTCGGCGCTCCACTTCTTCGATTCTGACTTGCAATGCTTCTTTAATCGCGTTTGTCATTCGTTCACCTTTCCCGGATACCGATCCAGCTGGCCATTCGGCCTGTTTTGCCGCCCTCTTTCCGGTGGGAGAAAAATTGATCCGTACTGCATCCCGTGCACCACTGGGATAATTCGATATGAATCGGCAAAATTCCTGCTTTCAGCATAATGTGTCGGTTAATTTGTTTTAAGTTTACCATAGCTTTACCGTTTTCCACCAATGTCATCATAAGTTCAGGGTCAACCGTCAGCTCTCGCGCAAGTTCCTCTACCAATGGTTGAAGCTTATCAATCACAAAACCGTCTACTTCATAACAGCAATCGCTAATCGACGGACCGATGGCGCAAAGAAGTTCCTCGGGTTTCGTTCCGTACTGTTCCTGCATCGCTTCGATCGTCCGTGTCGCAATTTGCTGTACGGTTCCTTTCCAACCCGCGTGCGCCAAGGCTACCGCTTGATTCTCCGGATCATAGAAATAAAGCGGAACGCAATCCGCGTAAAAGGATGCCAGCAGCACCCCGGGTATATTCGTCATCAGACCGTCAGTATCCGCAATCGCGGAAGCGCGGGACTCTCTACCCATTCCACGCTCGCTTTCCGTTACCTGAAATACTTCGCAGCCATGCACCTGTTCACCGCAAGTCCAAGCCTCGAACGGCCAACCGATCGCTTCCGTTATAAGCCGACGATTGCGAACAACGTCTTCATCCGCATCTCCTACGTGAAGACCTACATTTAACGATGCCCACGCATCTTCGCTGACTCCGCCGCCCCGGCCGGTAAATCCGGCGGTCAGCCGGTTATTGCGATCCATCCAGGATGGCAATAAAAAAAGCGAAGGTCCCTTCGCCGTTGGTACAGATTTAAACGATTCCATACGGGCACTCACCTCTGTAAGCAGTTTAACCTGTTATGTGCGCGCGTGCAAATCTTCTTCTTCCAGTTTCTTGCTTCCTTCATCCAATCGTACGAGTACCACGTCCGCCCCGATCTTCACAATATTGCGCCACGGGATGACAACCTCGGTTCCGCCGTTGCCGAACATCCCAAGAAATCTTGTAAATTGCGGAATAACAATAGCATCAATGCGGCCTTGGCGAAGGTCCAGTTCAAGATCGCTGATCTGCCCCAGCTTTTTGCCGTCCACAATATTAATAACATCCTTTGTTTGAAAATCGGATATTTTCATTTGCGCTTCACCCCTCTTCACGGGATAAACACCCTCACTAATCTATATGTACAAAACGCCCAAAATGTCCTGTTCCCGAAAAAAAACAATTCGGACTTGTCCTTATTTCCAGCCATGAACAACAAAAAAACGGTGCCAGACGGCACCGTTCATGTTTTGACATGCTTTTGCATTTGTTGGATCGCGGACTTCTCCAGCCTGGATACCTGAGCTTGCGAAATACCGATTTCGTCGGCTACTTCCATCTGCGTCTTGCCTTCAAAGAAGCGCATGGATAAAATCATTTTCTCGCGGTCGTTCAGCTTGTGCATCGCCTCGCGAAGGGCAATTTCTTCAATCCAAGAAACATCTTTATTCTTGTCATCGCTGATCTGGTCCATCACATAGATGGGATCTCCACCGTCATGATAGATCGGTTCAAAGAGCGAGACCGGATCTTGAATCGCGTCTAGTGCAAATACGACATCTTCTTTTGGTACGTTTAAGGCTTCGGAAATTTCAAAGATCGTTGGTTCACGCGAATTCTGATTCGTCAGGCTGTCACGAACCTGCAGCGCTTTATAGGCAATATCCCTAAGACTCCGCGATACGCGGATAGGATTATTGTCACGCAAGTAACGGCGAATTTCTCCGATAATCATCGGTACAGCGTAGGTGGAAAATTTGACGTTCTGGCTAAGATCGAAGTTATCGATTGCCTTCATAAGTCCGATGCAGCCGACTTGGAATAAGTCGTCCACAAACTCTCCCCTATTGTTAAACCGCTGAATGACACTTAGAACCAGCCTTAAATTGCCGTTAACTAATTTCTCTCTTGCTGCCCATTCATTCTGGGTTTGTAGTGCGGTAAACAACTCCCGCATTTCGGCATTGGTCAGGACAGGCAGTTTCGCGGTATCCACTCCACAGATCTCGACTTTATTTCGGGTCAACGTGATTACCTCCCAAGGAGAAACATTAATGTACATTATCTCCCTGGACCCCTATTTTATTCTTCCGAATCAGGGGTATCTGTTGCCCCGAAAATGGGTATACCATTACACCATTTTGTTGAATTCTTTACGCAGCCGCTTGATAATCCGCTTCTCAAGACGGGAGATATAGGACTGGGAAATGCCCAATAAATCGGCTACATCCTTCTGTGTTTTTTCCTCGCCGTCCGCAAGTCCGAAGCGTAGTTCCATAATAATGCGTTCCCGTTCGGATAACTTATCTAACGCTTTATGAAGCAACTTACGGTCAACCTGCTCCTCGATATTCCGGTAGATCGTATCATTCTCCGTACCAAGCACATCCGACAAGAGCAGTTCGTTGCCATCCCAATCAATGTTAAGCGGCTCGTCAAAAGATACCTCTGTGCGCGTCTTGCTGTTGCGGCGCAGGTACATCAAAATTTCATTTTCAATACAACGGGAAGCGTAAGTGGCCAGCTTGATTTTTTTCTCCGGATCAAACGTGTTTACCGCTTTGATGAGGCCGATAGCTCCGATCGATACCAAATCTTCAATATGGATGCCGGTGTTCTCGAACTTACGCGCAATGTATACGACAAGTCGCAAGTTCCGTTCAATGAGCATCGCACGGATGGCGGTATCGCCGGATGGCAGCTTATCGAGCAAATATTCCTCTTCTTCACGGGTGAGGGGCGGAGGAAGCGCCTCGCTGCCGCCGATATAATAGATTTCTTCGCTTTTTAATCCGAATAAAAACAAAACACGATAATAATATAACTGCAGGACTAATTTCCACTTGACGAGCATCATCCGGCCCATCCCTCCCCAAATTGATGTTAGCGTTCATTCTTCTTCATCCGATCATTGGCTGTTTTGAACGAGTGACGGGTGGATAATCGCTTGGTAAGCGCTGTCCGATGAAAGTTTACCGCCATCGATGCCGACCAGCACCTTCCGTGTAACGAACACTTGACCTTCCCGCTCAATTTGTACATAATCCGGTTTTAATGCCAGCATAAATTGCGATCCTCGATTGATTCCTCTGTAGGGTACCAGTCGCAGTCGATCCTGCCAGGCAAACGATTCTTCTCCAAGTCCTGCAACCAGCCGATCCACTTGAGATTCCCGGATGCTCTTCATCCAGGATTCCGGCAGATCATCTTGCCACAAGTTTGCTTCAACAACCATAACTGGCGTCCGCGTTAACGGATCGTACAGCTGGTTCCCTGTGTCAATTAGTCCGGTGCATGTATGCTCCCGGTCGCCGATTTGAATTTTCACCTCGGCCAAATGGGTTTTTACCAGCTCCCTCTCACGCCGCTGAACATAAACCGAGCGGTATATGTAAATGCCGATACTAAAGGCCGCGACAAGATAAATAAATCCCATCTTCAGCTCGACCTGCATACCGCCATTTATAAAGGTGATCGTACGCCATACTTCGCCTGAGCCTTGCATCAACAAGTAATGAATACCGATTATCGCCCCCGCTGCAACAAAATTAATGGTGTAGAAAGCGGCGATATTTCTGAATAAGTTCTGGATTGACGAGAAACCAAACGCAACCCATAACATAAGAAGCGAAATCAGTATTTTTACAGCCAATGTAAATAAGATAGATAACGGCGGATAAAGCATGAGAACAACGTAACAAGCACCAATGCTGGATGCCGTCAACACCCGCCAAGGACGTGCCCGGATGTGACGTACCCAAGCGGTAGTCAGCAGTATGCTGCCATCAACAAGCAACTCCCGCATAAACATGACATCGACATAAACAGCCACAGCATCACCTTCCAGCGGGTTGGAACGACAACCTGTTGCCCTCCCTTCCAGAGAGAACGATTGACCCTAGTATATAAAAATCCTATTTCAAAGTCTGTCTAAACATGACGGTATGACATAGCTTTTTTTGTCGAGGGTAAAATGCGAGTTTATAGGGCTATAGGGTTGTTGCATAGTCTGGATTATGGTAATCTTTATCCATATTATCCCTATGGCAGTGAAGCACACGCCGCGTCTTCAGGATGAATTCTTTCCTGTGACGTGGCTTTTTTTATTCCCATTTGGCGAGGAGCGTGACCGGATTTGTCGTATGAGGAAGTTTTTAATAGTTGGTACGAAGATCATCTTAAGAGACGGAACGGTGAGAATAAAAGAAGATTGGCTGAAGGAGTGAGCCATGAGGGCAAGCTGTTTCTTGATAAAGTGTGGTGGCCTGCATTCTTGCAATTTGACCATCTTTATCCGGAGTTTGAGCTAATCGATTTCCGTGAGGGAAGGCGGTATCTTGATTTTGCCTATGTTGATGATGTCTTGAGGCTTGCTATTGAAGTAGACGGCTACAACACGCATGCCGCAGGCGTTAGCCGTTGGCAGTTCTCGGACAATTTAGCAAGGCAAAATCATCTGGTGATCGACGGCTGGGATGTCCTGCGTTTCTCTTACGATGATGTGAAGGACAAGCCGCGGATCTGCATCCAAACGCTGCAACAGTATTTCGGCTCGCGCTTGGGGCGTCCCAGGACAGATGAAGTGAGTGCGGACGAGATACTGGAGGCTGAGATTCTGAAGTATGCCATGCGGCTTGGCAGGCCCTTGAGACCGATTGATGTTCGAGCGCACCTACAAATCGGGGAAAAGCGAACTAGAACCCTATTACATAGTATGTTAGCAAATAACAAACTACTTAAGCATGGTTCCGGAGAGAAACGTGTCCGTTGTTACATTGTTAATAATGACAAACTTAAGTAACGGTTCTGCTTACGTGAGGCAGTTGCATTTATAGTAGGGTTGGTTGTCCTGTGTTAGCTTCCTTTGAAGCTTACAGCAGCTGCATTGGTTACTTTTCCACCCTGTTAGCCGCCTTTGGAGCTTACGGTGCCACGTTTGCATTTATGGTAGGGTTGGTTGACTTGTGTTAGCTTCCTTTGAAGCTTACAGCAGCAACATTGGTTACTTCTCCACCCTGCTAGCCGCCTTTGGAGCTTTCGGTGCGGCAGTTGCATGTAACGTAAGCCTGGTCGACCTGTGTTAGCTTCTTTTGATGCTTACAGCAGCAACATTGGTTACTCTTCCACGCTGTTAGCCGCCTTTGGAGCTTACAGTAGCAGCATTGGTTACTTTTCCACCCTGTTAGCCGCCTTTGGAGCTTACGGTGCGGCAGTTGCATGTAACGCAAGCCTGGTCGACCTGTGTAAGCTTCTTTTGAAGCTTACAGCAGCAGCATTAGTTACTTTTCCACCCTGTTAGCTGCCTTTGGAGCTTACGGTGCCACGTTTGCACGTTTGGTTGGTTAGCTTGATCTACAAAAAAAATAACGCCTGACCGGAGTACCGGTCAGGCGTTATAAGATTAACGGTCGTTGCGACGGTTGCGCAGGAACGCGGGGATTTCGAGCTGGTCGCTCGAAGTCGATGCGCCAAACGGCTTAACCGGGGCAGCTTGCTGCGAAGCCGACGCAGGCGTCGGTGTCGGGCGTGCTTCCGGCTCAGCTTGCGGCTGAGGCGCACGGCGAGTTGCAGCGGTTGGCTTGCTCTCGAAACCTGTTGCAATAACCGTAACCTTGATTTCATCTTTCAGATCTTCGTCAATAATTGCACCAAAGATCATATTTACTTCCGGATCGGAAGCGGAGATAACGATCTCGGCTGCTTCATTGACCTCATACAGGGACAGGTTGCTGCCGCCCGTAATGTTCATGATTACGCCGCGAGCGCCGTCAATGGACGTCTCGAGCAACGGGCTCATGATGGCTTTCTTAGCCGCTTCTGCTGCACGGTTCTCGCCTGTGGCGATACCGATACCCATCAGCGCCGAACCGCGCTCCGTCATGATCGTCTTCACGTCCGCGAAGTCAAGGTTGATCAGACCAGGTACCGCGATCAAGTCGGAGATACCTTGTACCGCTTGACGAAGCACGTTGTCCGCTTCGCGGAATGCTTCGAGCATCGGAGTCTTCTTGTCTACAATCTCAAGCAAACGGTCGTTAGGGATTACGATCAGCGTATCTACCTTTTCCTTCAACGCTTCGATACCCAGCTCCGCTTGCGCGGAACGTTTACGGCCTTCGAACGTGAACGGACGAGTAACTACGCCAACCGTAAGAGCACCGCATTCGCGCGCAATCTCGGCGATAACCGGAGCTGCGCCAGTACCCGTACCGCCGCCCATGCCGGCCGTCACGAATACCATGTCCGAACCTTTCAATTGCTGAACAACCAATTCTCTCGACTCTTCAGCCGCCTTTTTGCCTACCTCTGGATTAGCACCCGCGCCAAGACCACGAGTCAGCTTATCGCCGATTTGCAGCTTATGCTCGGACTTTGCCAGATGCAAAGCTTGCGCATCCGTATTTACCGTTATAAAATCGACGCCTTTAACGCCGTTTTCGATCATTCGATTAACCGCGTTGCTACCGCCGCCGCCAACACCAATGACTTTTATTTGAGCGAGTTGCTCTAGATCCAAATCGAACTCCAACATCTTCCATTTTCCCCCGATCAAATAAATTCGCTAAACATATTTTTCAACCGTTCGAACATACCGGGTTTGGATGAAGCGGTGGTACCCGACTTGCGGCTTGCCGTTTTCTTCCCTGTACTTGTTGCTGCTCCTCGTACTCCCATATATTTCGACACGTATTGGATCATTCCTACCCCGCTGCTATACGCAGGGTCGCGCACACCGATATAATCCGGCGACGCGATGCGAACGGATGACTCCAGCTCCGCTTGCGCAAGCGCCAGCGTACCCGGCATCGTCACAGAACCTCCAGTGAGTACGTATCCGTTCACTTTGTCTCCGTAACCAAGATTGCGCACTTCCTGACGGACAAGATGGAAAATCTCTTGCATGCGCGGCTCGATAATGCTAGCCAAATCCACCTGGGAAAACTCTTTCTCTACATTGCTTCCCATGCGAGTTACTTTGAATTTCACGTCTTCAGCAGCATCGGCAACAAACGCGCAGCCGTATTTCAGCTTGATCTTCTCCGCTTGTTCCGACTGTGTGCGCAGTCCATAAGCGATATCATTGGTGACATATTCACCGCCGATCGGCAATGTCGATATCGCGGCAAGGCTGCCTTGCTCATAAATCGTAATCGTTGTAGAACCCGCACCGATATCCGTAAGTACGGTTCCCATTGTTTTCTCGTCTTTCGTAAGCGACATGACGCCAGAAGCAAGTGACATAAGGATCACGCCCGAAATCTGCAGTCCGGCCTTCTCTACGCAGCGCATTAAGTTATGTATAGCCGTCTTTGCACCTGTTACAATGGTCGCTTCAACCTCAAGCCTTACGCCGATCATTCCGCGAGGATCCGAGATGCCTTCCAAGCCGTCAACCAAAAATTGCTTCGGTACCAAATTAATAATTTCTCTCTCAGGAGGAAGCGCGACAACCTTGGCCGCTTGAATAACACGTTCGATATCTTCCTCGCCTATTTCACGATCCTCATTGGATACTGCAACAACGCCACGATTCGTCTGAAGTGCAATGTGATTCCCTTGAATCCCAACATAGACGTCTGATATTTGAATGCCAACCATTCTTTCCGCATGCTCAATCGCGCTGCGAATCGACTGCACGGTCTGGTCAATATCTACAATAGCTCCCTTGCGAATACCCTCCGAGTCGGCAGATCCAACTCCAATAATATTAATGGATCCGTTGTTCACTTCACCAATAATAGCACGAACTTTGGATGTACCGATGTCCAAACTGACGATGATGTCGTTACTGCTCAACCCGCGGCACCTCCCGTTTCAACTAATAAAATAAACACAAGAATAGGGTTTAAACATTCGTCCTTGTACATATTCAACGCCTTTGATATATTCCCTCTTTTTTCTACAAAATTTTCATTTCCCTAATGTGGCGGCCTTTTATGCCCTTGTTATGTGTGTGAGTGAATGCTTGACCATCTTATGAAAATACATAAATCTGTGAATAAAATTCTACCATTCTTTCAACCTATTGAGTAGTCTCTTTTTGGTCAGATTCCATATTTTCTGAAGCATTACTATTAAAAGGAACATAAGTGTCCGCGAGAAGCATCGTTATTTTGCCAGGCTCCTGCGTCTCGATTACCGCGTTGAGCGCTTCGATCTTCTCCGCGAGCAGGGACACAGCCGTAATGACCTCGAATTTGGTTCGCGTATAGATCTTGATCCGGTCCGGATATGCCTTCGAAGGGAACGGAATAATCTCTGAAAGGTCCGATAGTTGCTTTTCCGAGATTTGCCCCAGCTGCTTGGTCAGCTCGGCACGGTTCGGGTCGTCCGGCTTCCAGCCGGAGAGCACGGGCTTGTCCATAAGAAATTCGTCGCTTAATGCCGAAACGTTCGTGCCGTTCGACAGAATAGCGGCCATTTCGCCGCTAGCGGACAATTCAAACGCAACAACGGGAAATTCTTTGACCGTAATTTTGACATTGCCAGGGAAGGACTTGACTACGCTTGCTTCTTGAATCGGCTTCAAAGCTTTGGTGAGGCGTCTTTCAACTGCGCTCCCCGACACACCGAAATAGGCGTCTCCTGCGGTAATGCCCGTGGCTGCCTGAATATCGCTTTTGGACGTATATTGCGCGCCTTCTATTGTTATCGTCGTAATCTTGCTAATCGATGAGTTGAAAAATAATACAGATAAGAGAATAACAAACAATAAAAAAAGAACGGCAAGCAGTTTGCGGCTTCCTTTTCTTTTTCGCTGCTCCGGTTCTTTCAATACAGGCACTAGCTCGCTCATAACTTGTCCCTTCCTTCTAAAAAAACATCCGGACCTCCTTATTGGCAGGGCCGGTCGTTTCTATCCAGCTGCGATTATTACCGTTTAACTCTTCGGTACAGGAGAATACCTTGAAATGCGCGCGCCGAGTCTGCCAAGCATGGTCTCTATGCAATCATAGCCACGGTCAATATGATGGATTTGCTCAACGATTGTTTTGCCTTGCGCAGCCAATCCGGCAATGACCAATGCCGCTCCTGCTCTGAGATCCGTTGCTTCTACGGTTGCACCGTACAGACGCGGTACGCCGCGGATAAAGGCCGCATTCATATCCACCCGGATATCGGCACCCATGCGGGTCAATTCATCCACATGCTTCAGACGCCCTTCAAAGATCGTTTCCTTCAAAATGCTCACACCGTCCGCCAGCGCAAGAAGCACCATCACCTGCGACTGAAGATCGGTCGGGAAGGCAGGGTACGGAGCCGTTACGACTCTTTCTACTGCTCTTGGCCGCCCGGGGCAGCCCACTTTGATTATATCACCGTCAACTGCGATTTGAACACCAGCCCGGCGGAGTACATGAATGAGGGAAGATAAATGCGCTGGGTTTGTATTTAAAAGAGTCACCTGACCGCGTGTTGCGGCAGCTGCTACCATAATTGTGCCGGCGACGATTCGGTCCGGTATTACCTGATACGTACAAGGTGTTAGCGACTGTACCCCTTCGATCGTAATGGTATCCGTTCCGGCACCCATGATTTTTGCGCCCATCGCGTTCAGAAACTTTTGCAAATCTTGAATTTCCGGCTCGCGGGCCGCATTACTAATCGTAGTGCGTCCTTCGGCAAGCACGGCTGCCATCATAATGTTTTCCGTTGCTCCAACGCTTGGGAAGGCCAGATGAATATCAGCACCTTGCAATTGATCCGCTCTGCAAATAATCCGGTTGCCGATCTCCTCAATTTCTGCGCCGAGAGCTTTAAGTCCTTCCAAGTGAAGATCGATTTTTCTCTCACCGATTGCACAGCCGCCAGGCTGATACACCTGCGTCTCTCCAAATCTAGCTAATAACGGACCCATCAAAAAGATCGACGAGCGCATCTGCCCCATTAACGATTCCGGAACATGGGAGGTATGTGCAGTTTCCGTATTCAGAATAACTGTATCTCCCACATGCTCAGCGCGGCATCCTAATTCGCGCAAAATGTTAAGCATTACTTCGATATCGCGCAGCCTTGGCACATGTTCAATGGTTAACGTGCCTTCTGCAAGCATACAGGCTGCCAATATCGGCAAAGCGGCATTTTTCGCTCCTTGGATAACAATGGATCCTGAGAGTGGTTTCCCGCCTTCAATCACCAATTTGTCCAATGTATCACCTCCGAATTACCGCTCACCCACCACCAATACTTCCGGCACCAGTTGAACGCCGTAGCGGTCCGCTATCGTACCTTGAATGTGCGACATGAGGGTGAGAACGTCTTCAGCTGTCGCTTGCCCTGTGTTTACTATGAAGTTGGCATGAAGCTCCGAAACTACCGCTCCCCCGAAACGAACACCCTTTAAACCCGCCTCTTGAATCAATCTAGCAGCAAAATCACCCGTCGGGTTACGGAACACGCTGCCTGCGCATGCAAGCTGCAGCGGCTGCGTGCGTAACCGCCGTTCCTTGTTAGTCGCGAGTACTGCCGCTATCTCATTGCGGTCTCCTTCTGCAAGCTCGAACGTAGCTTCTAGAACGACGCCTTTCACCTCGTGAAGGATAGAGTGGCGATATGAGAATTGCATCGCCTCCCGATCGAATCGAACCAATTCACCTGTCTCCAGCACAATCTCAGCTGATCTAAAAATACGTGACACATCCGATCCATGCGCGCCTGCGTTCATATAGACAGCTCCGCCTACCGAACCCGGAATTCCCCCCGCGAACTCCAAGCCAGATAGACCTTCCTTGCCCGACATGACCGATAGCTTAATGAACGAATAAGCTGCACCCGCATGCGCGAGCGTTCCTTCAAAACGCACGTAATCTAACCCGTCTTTCGTTTTGATCACTACGCCGCGAATACCTTTGTCGCTCACCAGCATATTGGAGCCGCGTCCCAGATTCGTCCACGGTACGCCATGCTTATGAAGCAGGCGGATGGCCGACACGAGCTGATCTTTGCCGTGTGGGATAAACAGAACATCAGCGGGTCCGCCGATTTTCCAAGTCGTATGTTTTGCAAGCGGCTCATTGTACAAGAGTTGGCCGAGACCTGCTTGTTCCAATTCCGTTATATAGTTTTCCATGTTGTCGAACCTCCTTTTAGCTTCTTGTTGAGAGAGTGCGGATTCCGCTGTAGGCTTAAGCACTGCTGCTGTCTGCCATAGCGTTAGTGACTAATGCCCCGAGCAGGGCGACGGTCACGATTTATAGAGTATCTTATGCCCTCTCCATACTGAATGTGACAATCGCCCAGGCAACCTGCGCAAACACAAAAATGGACGTCAGGAAGCCGCCTCGAAAGGCGGCGCCATGCCGGCCATTTACGCCAATATGCAATCCCTCGATTATCTTGAATAACGGGATATATTGAGCAAAATGCCAAGAGCGGTAAGCAATAACGTCAATGATGATCCGCCGTAGCTGATCAGCGGCAGCGTGATCCCGGTAACCGGCATCGCGCCGATTACGACACCAATGTTAATGAGCACCTGAACGCCCACAATCCCGGTAATCCCTACCGCCAGCAAGCTGCCAAACGTGTCGGGAGCCGATATAGCCGTCCGGATCCCTCTCCAGACCAATATCATAAATAACAGGATAAGCGCCGCGCCTCCAATAAAGCCCAACTCTTCGGATATAATGGAGAAAATAAAATCGGTCTGCGGCTCCGGCAAATAGCTGAATTTCTGGCGGCTCATGCCAAGCCCAAGCCCTACTAACCCGCCCGGCCCTATCGCGTACAGCGATTGTATAATCTGATAGCCTGTACCAAGCGGATCCGCCCAAGGATCCAGAAAGCCCGTAATCCTCTTCATCCTATACGGTTCGGCAATAACTAGCCCTATTAGTCCCAGTAGTCCGCTGGATCCAAGAAGTGCCAAATGGCTGATCCTGGCACCTGCCGCAAATATAAGGATTAGCGATGCTCCAACCATCACCGCGCCAGACCCTAAGTCAGGCTGCAACATGATCAAGCCGAAAGCTAGTCCAACGAGGCCAAGAGGAGGAAGCAGCCCTTTAGTAAACAAAGTAATGGTCTGCTGTTTCTCCGACAGCCATTTGGCGAGAAACAAAATCATCGCCAGCTTCATAAATTCAGACGGCTGTATGCCAAACGAACTGATCCCCAGCCAACTGCGGGCACCGCCTCGCACAACCCCGATCCCCGGTATAAGTACGATAATAAGCAGAACGAAGCAGATGATAAGCGCAAGCTTCGCCCATTTTTTCCACACCAGATAATTCATGTTCATCGTAAATGTTAACGCAAACACGCCTAATACGGCAAATATAAGCTGACGCTTCACGAAATAGAATTTATCGCCGTGATCATGGAAAGCAAGCACAGCGCTCGCGCTATATACCATTATTAATCCAATCGTCAGGATAAGCGCGATAGAGACGATCATCCAAACGTCCGGGGCGGACCTGGCTTTGGCCATAGCAAACACACCTCTTGTTTAGCGTAAGTAGGGACAAGCCCCCTACTTACAAGGTATGCGCCGATTCTTTAAAAATGCGTCCTCTGTCCTCAAAGGATTTGAACATATCCCAACTTGCGCAGGCTGGCGACAGCAATACGGCATCTCCGGACTCAGCAAGTCCTGCTGCCTCTTGCACCGCCTTCCGCAAGGTAGATTCGGCGTCCTCCTCAGGTTCGACCAATCGTACATTCGTTAAACCTGCAAGTTCCGCTACCTTCGCCAGCTTGCTTCTCGTTTCGCCAAGCGCCACGAGTCCTTTCAGACGGTCGCGGAATACCGGAAGCAGCTCCATATAATCAGAGCCGCGGTCAAGTCCGCCCGCAATCAGAATGATCGGGGCGCTCATCGAACCAACAGACATCGTTGTTGCCGTCGGATTCGTTGCTTTGGAATCGTTATAATAATGAACGCCGTTTATTTCACCCGCATATTCAAGCCGGTGTTCGACCCCTCTGAATCCCTTCAAAGCCGGCACCATGGCTTGCGGAGCAACCCCTGCCGCAAGGCAGCCAGCGATAGCCGCTAGCGCGTTCGCCGCATTATGGCGGCCCGGAATACCAAGCTCGGATACGGGCAGAATCGTCTCTTCCGTTCCGTCTTCCTTGCGCCATACGATCATATGGGCAGCATCGGATTCTTTGCCTCTCTCAAACGGCGGTTCAACGCAAACCCCTTTGTCCAAACGCACATAAAGCGAGAACGGGAGAACTTTAGCTTGAACCGTGTCTGCAATAGCCCGGCAAGTTGCATCATCCCAGTTCAGAACGGCTATATCATCTGCCGTCTGGTTGGCGAACAGCTTCGTCTTGGATACGACGTAATCTTCCATGCCGCCATGGTAGTCCAAATGCGTCTCAACGATATTAAGCAGCATGGCTACCCGCGGACGGAACGAGGACGTTCCCTTCAGCTGAAAGCTGCTGAGCTCGGCAACGATCCAATTGTCTTCCGTCGCCTCGGCTGCCGCTTCGCATAGCGGCGTGCCGATATTGCCGGCAACGATAGGATTAAAGCCCGCTTCATCAAGCAGCTTGCCGATCCAGGTGGTCGTTGTTGTTTTCCCGTTAGAGCCCGTTATTCCGATAATAGGTGCCGCCGACAACCAATAAGCGACTTCCACTTCCGTAACAATCTCAACGCCATGCGTTTCGGCCTGCTGAACGGGACTAGCCGTGTAAGGAATGCCCGGGTTTTTCACCAAAAGCGCCGTATCGCCGGTAACCAGGTCATCCGGGTGATACCCGCATAGCACAGAAATGCCCAAAGCAGTTAATTCATCCGCTTCGGGGCATAGTTCACGTTCTTTTTTATCGTTAACAATGACTTCCGCTCCAAGAGCATGAAATACTTTCGCTACGCTCACGCCGCTTCTGGCTAGACCTAATACAACGACGCGGCGATCCCGATAAGTCGCCGGATGGTTCATGTGTACAACTCCTTCGTATAAGAAACGGCGAAAGCCGCTTAGTAGTCTATGTTATGTTCAGCTTGCCCTCTCCCGCCAGTCTGCCAATTAGGCAGCAGGCGGGAGACGCACCAAGCCATTATTGCTTATAGAGCAAGAAAAAGTCCAACCACGGCAAGGATTAAACCAACCGACCAGAACGTTGTAACAACGCGCCACTCCGACCAACCAATTAACTCGAAGTGATGGTGAATCGGACTCATCTTGAAAATCCGTTTGCCGCGGAGTTTAAACGATCCCACCTGCAGGATAACCGACAGCATTTCCAGAACAAACACGCCGCCAACAATAACGAGCAACAGCTCCGTCTTGGTCAGAATCGCAACTGCCGCAATACCTCCGCCTATCCCAAGCGAACCGGTGTCTCCCATGAACACTTTGGCAGGATGGGCATTGAAGATTAGGAAACCTAATACCGCGCCTACCATCGCAGCGGAGAAAATAGCCGATTCATGTTCGGACAATTGAAGCGCGATAATCGTAAATGCACCAAATGCAATTGCGCTTGTACCGGACAAAAGTCCGTCCAGACCATCCGTAAAGTTAACCGCGTTACTGGATCCGAACAGGATGATAACCACAAACGGATAATAGAACCATCCAAGATCAAAGCCCCATGACGTGCCCGGAACCGTGATCATCGTGCTGTGATTCATATTGTACAGCTCGGCACATACGATAATGGAGAACAATAACTGTCCGAACAGCTTTTGGCGCGCCGTCAAACCAAGCGAACGTTTGAAGACAATTTTAATATAATCATCCAAGAACCCGACAAGACCAAAGCCGAGCGAGGCTGTGAACAGCACCCAGAAATCCGGCGTTTTGTCGGAAAATTTCAAGAAGGAAATCAGGAGGGCCAGCATAATAATGATGCCGCCCATCGTTGGCGTGCCGCTTTTCTTCAAATGGCTTTGCGGACCGTCCGTACGGATTTGCTGTCCAAACTTCATGCGCCGGAGAAGCGGAATGAACAATGGTCCAAGCAGAACCGCTATTAAAAATGATGCACCTAATGAGAATAAGATGACCATCGTGTCCATTATTTAGCTCACCTCGCTTCCAAAGTTTGGACAATCTGTTCCATGCGCATGCCGCGCGAGCCTTTGACAAGCACCAAATCGCCAGGCTCCACTTGTTGTTTCAACCATTCTCCAAGCTTCCCTTTATCATCAAAATGTACAATGTCATAATCCTTCGCTTCAGCCGGGAATCGAGATAATGCACCTGCCGACGTGTGCTGCGACAATGGTCCGCAAGTGACCACGGCATCAGCCTTGTCCGGCGTAATATAAGCCCCGGTATCATAATGAAGGGATTCTTCTTCCGGGCCAAGCTCTAGCATATCGCCTAGCACGATCCATTTGCGCCGGAAGCCGCTCAGCTGCCCGACCAAATCAATTGCGGCACGTACGGCCGTTGGATTGGCATTATACGCATCGTTTAGAATCATAGCCCCGTTGTGCGCTTTAACCGGCTGAATTCTCATCCCCGTTAATTCAAGGCTAACAAGTCCTTCGCGAATCTTCTCTTCCGAAATGCCAAACCGGCGGCCAATCGCAATCGCGGCAAGCGCGTTGCTCACATTATGTTGGCCGGGCACGGGAATGGCATAAAGGGCAGAGACTGCTTCCTGTCCCTTGCGCTTAACCGCAAAGGCCGAAGAAACCGCGCCAACCTCAATATCGGCAGCCGACCACTCATTTGACTCGCCTAGTCCAAAGGTTTGTAACTGAATGCCTTCCGGCAGGGCCGTTACTTTCAATTCCGCTTCAAGCAGCGGCTCATCGCCGTTATACAGCAGAACGCCGCCTGAATGCAAGCCTTGCGCGATTTCCAGCTTCGCCTTCGCGATGCCTTCGCGCGAGCCTAACTGAAGCAGATGCGCATCTCCGATATTCGTAATGACCGCAACATCAGGACGGGCAATATTCGTTAGCAGCTCAATCTCGCCAAAGCCGCTCATGCCCATCTCCAGAACAGCCGCATCCGTCTCTTCATCCAATTGCAGAACGGTTAACGGCAGTCCAATATGATTATTCAAATTGCCGGCCGTCTTATGAACTTTGTAAGAAGTGCCCAGCACGGCGGCAACCATATCCTTCGTTGTTGTTTTGCCGTTGCTGCCCGTAATGCCGATGACACGGACATACAGTTCCTCCCGGTAGGAGGTAGCCAGAAGCTGCAGCGCCTTCAGCGTATCTCTGACAAAAAGCAGCGGCGCATCCGCCAGCTCTTGCGGAACTTCGCGCTTCGTCTCCCACAGTGCAGCTGCCGCTCCCTGTTGAAGCGCCTGCGCTACGTAGTTATGGCCGTCAAAGTTATCGCCAACGAGCGGAACGAACAGCTGCCCCGTCTGGATGCTGCGCGTATCCGTGCTGACTCCGGCAATTCGGATCGATTCGCCTTTATAGGCCCTAGCGCCGCACATGTCGGCTACTTGTTCCAATGTACGATTGATCAATGTAATAATCCCCTTATCGCTTCTTTTGCCACCAAACGGTCGTCAAAAGGATGCGTAACGCTTCCTATAATTTGATACGTTTCATGGCCTTTCCCCGCAATCAATACTACATCGCCCGGGCTTGCCATTTCAACCGCTTTTTCAATCGCGGCGCGGCGGTCTACCATCAGCTCATACCGATCGGAGGATACGCCGTCTTCCAGAAGACCAGCTTCAATATCCTTCAGAATAAGATCCGGTTCTTCCGTTCTCGGATTATCCGAGGTGACAAGCACATAATCCGCATAGCGGGCTGCTATCGAGCCCATGATCGGGCGTTTCGTCCGGTCGCGGTCTCCGCCGCAGCCAAATACGCATATCAAGCGAGGCGGAGCGAGTTCCTTCACGGCGCGCAGCACGTTCTCAAGACCGTCTGGCGTATGGGCGTAATCCACAACGACGGCAAATTCCTGACCCGCCTGAACCGATTCAACGCGGCCCGGCACGCCAGGGAGGGCTTCCAGACTAGCTTTGATCTGTTCCACCGTAAGACCTTCGATCAGCGCAGCCGAAATGGCGGCAAGCGCATTATATACGTTAAACTTGCCGACCATCTGGAGCGCGATATCCGCTTCTCCGCGGAATGTCTTAACCCGGAAGGTTGTGCCTTGCGGCGAAATGCGGATATTGGATGCAGAAACATCCGCTTCCTGATCAATCCCGTACGTAATCACTTCCGCCGAAGTCAGCTTGGCGTACTTCTTGGATACCTCATCATCCGCATTCAGTACCGCATAGGAACGGTCTTGCTCGTCTGCCGCGTAAATATTGCCCAATCGGGAGAAGAACAGCCCCTTCGCATCGGCGTATTTATCCATCGTACCGTGGTAATCCAGATGATCTTGCGTCAGGTTCGTAAATATGGCGGTGCGGAATCGGCAGCCCTTCACGCGTCCTTGTTCCAAGGCATGCGAAGAAACCTCCATCGCGCAATACGCCGTGCCTTCCTTGCGCATATCGGCCAAATATCGCTGCAACTGAAGCGCCTCCGGCGTCGTGCCGGACATCGGGAAGGATTTGCCCGCATAACGCATCTCTACCGTCCCGATTACTCCTGAATTTTTCCCATGATCATTCAGGATCTGTTCAATCAAGTAAGTCGTTGTTGTCTTGCCGTTCGTCCCTGTTACGCCAATCAGATTCAATGCCCTGCTGGGATGCCCGTAGAACCGGTCAGCCAATACCGCCATAGCGAGGCGGCTGTCCTTAACGACTAGCTGAGGCGCATCCAGCGCGAGCTCATGTTCAACGACGAATGCGACTGCGCCTTTGGCTGCCGCCTGCGGCGCAAACGCGTGGCCGTCAACCGTATGTCCAGGCAGGCAGATGAATAATTGTCCAGGCTCCACCTTGCGGGAATCGGTCTCGATACCGGTTATCTCCATATCGCCCGATCCGCTCAGCTTCGCCGTAATCAGCAGTTCTGCCAATTCGCTTAATCGCATGTTGTATTCCTCCCATATGTAGGTCTTTATCTCTCATTATAGTCAAGGAGGATGGTTTATATCATCATCCTTGACTACAGTAAGTCAAGAAGGATGCATCTATCATCTTCCTTGACCATCGTAAGTTAATGGGAATCTGTTAGATCATCCTCATCACCCAAATAAATACGGATCGTAGATCCTTTCTCCACCCTTGCTCCTACTGCCGGAGCCTGACGGATGACAACCTTGCCCGAACCGGCCGCCGACAGGTTGAAGTTCATATTCATATCCTCGTAAATATCGGACACCGATTGACCAACCAAGTTAGGCACCGTCACAATCGGGTTCTCGCCGAGCTTCAGCTTCTTGTCAATTTGTTTGTCGCGTGGCGGCACCTGCAAAATTGTTAAGGCGTCTTCCATAATGTTGCGTACGATTGGAGCCGCTACGACGCCACCGAACTGAATGCCTTGCGGATTATCTACCGCAACGTATACGACGATCTCCGGTTTGTCTGCCGGAGCAAAACCAACGAAGGATACGATATGCTCGTTGGGAGAATAACGTCCGTTAATAACTTTTTGCGCCGTACCCGTTTTCCCGCCTACTCTATAGCCGTCAATAAACGCATTGCCGCCTGTTCCAAGGGCAACGACGCTTTCGAGCGCTTCTCGCACCTGCTTCGACGTGTCCTCGGAAATGACCTTGCGGACCGCTTCCGGTTCATTCTGCTTCACGGTTTCTCCGATCTGCGGATTAATCCAAGCTTTAGTAACAAACGGCTTATACAAGGTTCCGCCATTAACCGCTGCCGAAAC
This sequence comes from Paenibacillus glycanilyticus, assembly GCF_030161375.1. Lineage (GTDB taxonomy): Bacteria > Bacillota > Bacilli > Paenibacillales > Paenibacillaceae > Pristimantibacillus > Pristimantibacillus glycanilyticus_B. The sequence continues at coordinate 103,322 of NZ_BSSQ01000011.1, read as the reverse complement.
GGCGGCAATCTGCTGGATTGGCGTTACCGATACGCCTTGACCGAACGCGGTAGTCGCAAGCTCTACAGGACCAACCTTATCCAGCTTGAACAAAATACCATTCGCTTCGCCAGGAATATCAATGCCTGTTTTTGAACCAAATCCGAAGTTTTTAATATAATCGAAAAGCTTCTCTTTGCCAAGCCGATTGCCAAGGTTTACAAATCCCGGATTACAGGAGTTTTGCACAACTTCAAGGAACGTTTGGCTGCCATGACCGCCTTTTTTCCAACAGCGCAGCCTTGCTCCGCCGATCTCGACGGCGCCGGGATCAAAGAAGGTTTCGTTCTTTAGATCAACCTTCTTCTCTTCAATAGCCGCTGCGAGCGTAATAATCTTAAATGTCGAACCTGGCTCGTAAGTCATCCAGATCGGTAGATTTCGGTTATAAACTTCGCTTGGGTACTCCCTAAAGTTAGCCGGTTCATAAGTAGGCCGGCTTGCCATGCCTAATATTTCGCCCGTATTTGGATTCATCGCAATCGCGATAATATCGTCAGGCTGAAGGGCTGTCATCGCTTGATCCAGTTCCCGCTCCATGACCGATTGAATTTGCTGGTCAATGGTAAGTTCCATCGTTAAGCCTTGTTGCGGCGCCTTATAAGTATCCGATGAGTTCGGCATGATCTTGCCCGATGCGTCCGACAAGAAAGAAACATTGCCGTCAATTCCCGTGAGTTGATCATTGTATTTGGCTTCAACCCCGGTAAGTCCTTTATCGACCCCGGTAAACCCAAGCAAATGCGCCGCTAAGCTTCCATAAGGATAATAACGGTTATTGTCCTCCGCAACAACGATGCCCGGCAGTCGCAGGCCTCTGACTTGTTCGGCTTTGTCGAGAGACATTTTCCGGCCGCCCGGCTTTAACTGCACAATCATTTCCTTTTTGGACATTAGCTTAACGAGAGCTTCCTCCGTCATGTCCAAATAAGGCGCAAGCTTGGCCGCAGTTGCCTGTTTGTCCGGAATTTGAACGGGAATAGCCAGAACGGACGGCGTACTTACATCATACGCTAGCTTTACTCCGTTTCGGTCCCAGATCTCTCCGCGCTTCGCCTTGTAAGGAATTTCACGCCGCCAGGAATCCTCTGCTTTCGCAGAAAGTTTCTCCCCTTGCCACAACTGCACGTAAGCAAGCCGGAAGACCAAACCGGCGAAAGCCGCCACGGTAATCAGCAGCACGATAAACAACCGGCGACGCAACGTTACATTTGATACTTTCATCCTTGTTCCCCCTCACGCCTCACCCTCAGGATGAGCATACGCTGACGCTCATTCCCAACCTATGATGGACAAGTGGGGGATAGAACAAGCTATGGACGAATTATTGCTTGGATTCCTTGTTGCCAGCAGCGGCGTCTTCGGTCTGCCCGCTCGTGCCGGCCGCAAGATCCGTTTGCGGAGCAAGCGTAAGCTCAAGCAGACGTTCGCCGTTTTGAGTCACTTGCTTCTGGCTTGCGACATACCCTTCGCCTTTGGCCGTAACCCGAATATCCAAGACGGAAGCTATCTCAAGCGCATCCCGCAAGGAGATGCCCGTCATATCCGGAATTTTGAGCTTGTCCCGCTGCTCCGTGATCAAATACACTTTTTGAGCCGGATGAACTGACGCGCCTGATGCGGGCACTTGCTGCACAACCTTTGTTCCGCCGCCAACGACCTCCACGTTCAAGCTGCGGGATTTCAGTTGGGCTTTCGCCTGCGACACGGTCATGCTCGACAGCTTCGGCACGGTAACGGTCACTTCTTTCTTCTCGTTCTCGGTGCCTTTAATCGTTGGCGCAACACCCATATGTTTCAGGCTCTTGTACACAATGTCCTTGAAGGCCGGAGCCGCAACGGCACCACCGCCGGCAAGCGGATCATTCGGCTCGTCAACAACGATGTACAAAACAATCTTCGGATTCTCTACGGGAGCATAACCGATAAATGATACCACAAACTTGTCCGAAGAATATTTGCCGTTGATAACCTTTTGCGCCGTGCCCGTTTTGCCTGCTACCCGATAACCTTCGATATAGGCATTGCGTCCCGTGCCAATCTCTTGGTCCGAAACGACTTGCTCCAAATATTCGCCCACCTTCTTGGAGGTGTCCTTGGAAATAACCTGGCGCACAACCTTAGGCTCGGTTTTCACCGTTGTTTGCGTATTTGGATCATAGATTTGCTTAACGATATGAGGCTCCATCAGATTGCCGCCGTTCGCAACCGCCGCAACCGCCGCAACCTGCTGAAGGGCCGTTACTTGTACCTTGCCTTGACCAAACGATGCGCGCGCTATATCGGAAGGAATAGACAAGTTGACATTGATGCCGCCTGCCGCTTCGCCGCCGAGCAAGATCCCCGTCTTCTGGCCAAAGCCAAACCGGTTAATATAATCCAGTAGTTTCTCTCCGCCGAGCTGTTCCCAGCCCAGCTTTACAAAGGCCACGTTACTGGAACGTTTAAGGCCTTCCAAATAAGAAATCGTTCCCCAGCCTACTTTGTTAATATCTTTTACCGGCGCGCCAGGTACCGCAATCGAACCGGAATGATAAGTGGCATTCGGATTAAAAATCCCTTCTTGCACCGCTGCCGCCAGCGTCACGATCTTAAACGTTGAACCGGGTTCATATAAAGACTTGATCGCATGGTTATACGCATTCTCGTAATTACTGTCCCAATAGGTATTTGGGTTAAAAGTCGGATAATTGGCCATCGCCAAAATTTCCATCGTATTTGGATCAGCCGCAATGGCGGTAATGCTCTTAGGCTTGTATTTCTCGTTAATGCCCACGAGCGCTTCTTCCACGTAATGCTGGATATCCATATCAATGGTGAGCGCAATATCCTGACCGTCCTTGGCCGGCTTGTATTCCACTTCGCCTTGCGCAAGCTGTACCCGTTTGCCGTCCTTCTCGTATTTGAGCTCGCCGTCGACGCCTTGCAGCTTATCGTTGAAATAAGCCTCAATGCCTGTAGCGGCTTGCCCCTCTTTCGTTACATAGCCAAGCAATTGCGAGGCCATCGAATTACGAGGGTAATAACGCTTCTGGTCTTCAAAGAGATAAATACCAACGTCCTTCGTTTTGTATTTATCGTACAGCTCCTTCCGAAAAGCCACGACTTTGTCCGCAAGCTCTTTATCGATCTTCCAGCCTTCCTCGTGAATCTCGCGCTGCTGATAGAATTCGCCGTCAGCCTTTTGCTTGGTCACAATATCAAGCAAATCGGCTTTGGGCTTGCCGAGAAGCTTGCTTAATCCTTCCGCTACTTCGTCGGCGATATTCAGCTTGTTAATCATAAAAGGGTTGACCGTAACATCGTAAGCGATAGAGTCCATCGCGAGCATGTTGCCGTCTCTGTCCGTAATTGACCCCCTCTTCGCTACCAGCTTCTCTTCTGCCGCCCATCTTGACTTTGCTTTATCATACCAGAAGTCTCCCTTAACGACTTGCACCCAATAGATTCTGCCGATTAGAACAACAAAAAGGAGGGTAATTATCCCTCCAAACAACAACGTACGAAGTTTAATTCGTTTCACCATATGCGTCACCTATTCCGACTTAGCGGACTGTGTATTTACCATGATGTCAGGCTGTTCCGTGCTTGCCATGCCTTGCGTCTCGGCCATCTTGCGGATCCTCTCAGGATCGCTCAGCATTTCGACTTGCTTTTGCAACTCTTTCATGTCAATGTTCAAAGCCGCAGATTGATTATTCATCTGTTTGATTTGAACTCGCATATCATAGTTTTTCGCATATTGGTTCACAATGACGCCAAGCACGATTACGCAAAGCACAACTGTAAACATGTACAGCAGCTTCTCTTGAATCGGAATCGACTTGCGCTTTACTACAACTCGTTTCGTCTCGCGGATGACCGTCTTCTGATCGGGCTTGCGCTTTGGCTGCATGGCCAAATTGCCGTTAATATAAGCCAATATAAGTACCCCCTTAAAAGAACCTACAATTTTTCTGCGACACGCAGCTTGGCCGAACGAGAGCGGGGATTGACTTCAAGCTCATGCTCTGTCGGAACAATCGGCTTGCGGTTCACTAACCGAAGCTTTCCTGTGCCGCCGCATACACATTTCGGGAAATCCGGCGGACAAGTGCATTTTTCAACATAACTCGCAAATAAATGCTTGCAGATGCGATCTTCCAAGGAATGGAACGTAATAACCGATACTCGGCCGCCTGAACGAACGCATTTGACTGCCTGTTCAAGCGCATCCTCCTCAGCGCCAAGCTCATCGTTAACAGCGATCCGAAGGGCTTGGAACGAACGTTTGGCCGGATGGCCGCCAGTCCGTCTTGCTGCAGCCGGAATGCCGGATTTGATTAATTCGGCAAGCTCACCGGTTGTTTCTACGGGCGCGTTCGTGCGAGCCTGCACAATTTTGCGCGCGATCTGTCTTGCAAATTTCTCTTCCCCGTACACATGCAAAATGCGAGAAATTTCCCGCTCCTCCCAGCTATTGACGATATCATAAGCGGTTAAAGCCCCGCCCTGATCCATCCTCATATCAAGCGGCGCGTCATGGTTGTAGCTGAAGCCGCGCTCCGCTTCATCAAGTTGCGGACTGGAGACGCCTAGATCAAACAAAATACCGTCGACCTGCGGGATACCATCGACCATTGGAACATCACACGTGAGAAGCATTTCTTCCAAATAACGAAAATTGCTTTTGACTAGCGTTACTCTATCCATATAGGGAGCAAGCCTTACGCGTGCGTTCTCCAGCGCAGCATCATCCTGGTCAAATGCGATTAAACGCCCTCCACCGCTTAGCTGGGACACAATTCTCTCACTATGGCCTGCGCCGCCAAGCGTACAGTCGACGTATATGCCGTCTGGCTTAATCGCCAGTCCGTCTACCGCCTCTTCCAATAGCACTGTAACATGCTGAAACACGCTAACATCCTCCCATTCCTGTTGTTTACTCTAGAAGTTAAAGTCAAAATCAACCAATTTCTCCGCGATTTCATTAAACGCCTGTTCGGATTGCTCATAGTAGCCTTCCCATGTTGATTTGCTCCAAATCTCAACGCGGCTAGATACGCCAAGCACCATGCAATCCTTGTCCAACTTTGCATAATCGCGAAGGTGGGCTGGTATGTTTACCCTTCCCTGTTTGTCCAGCTCGCATTCCGTTGCGCCGGAAAAGAAAAACCGGGTAAACGCACGGGCATCCGACTTCATTAGCGGCAGCGACTTGAGCTTCTGCTCCAGCACGCTCCACTCATTCATAGGGTAAACGAACAAACAGTTGTCCAAACCGCGGGTAGCGATAAAGCTTATGCCTAGCGAATCTCGGAACTTCGAAGGAATAATAATGCGGCCCTTCTCATCAATGGTATGTTGATATTCACCCATAAACATGAGATGCGCCCCACCCCTTCCCCCATATCCTCCACTTGGCACCACTTTTCCCCACTAAGATAGACTAGTTCGCCACCTAAAATAAAAATCCTGCTCGAGTGAGCAGGATTTTTGAAAATTATTTCATATGATTAACCTTTTGGCTGATCCGGATCTTCTTCTTGGCCATCCTCCTTGGCCGTTGGGGCAATTGGAGGTTTAACGTGAGCTCTGAAGCTTTGTTTGGAACGGTGTCTTCCGCGAAGCCAATAGATTGGCAGACCGATAATTGCAACCAGCAGCAGGATTGGCAGCGCGCCCGCCACGAAGATGAGCAAGCCTTGCAGGACGGTGACCATAGCGTCTACGCTGTCATTCAAAGCTTGTGACATTTTACCGCCAAGACCATCTTCAACTGATTTCGTATCGGCCCCCGCTTCGGGCTGGTAGAGCCTCAGCTCGATTGTCGAATAGGATACGTTGTTATCAAGGTAGCGGATTCGGCCTTTCAACCGCTCGATGTTTTCCTGAACCGTCGCCAGCTGCTCCGAGAATTTCACCAGATCATCCGCTTTAGTCGCTTTGTCCATAAAGGCGAGAAGCCTTTGTTCCACCACTTGCTGCGCCTTCAGCCTCGATTGGAGGTCAACGTATTCTTCCGTAACGTCCGTTCCGCTTATTTGCCGTTCGAACTTTTTATGTTCAATGCCGTCCAGACGGTCGATAAAATCCATAAAACCGGCAGCAGGCACTTTAATGGTATAGGTGGAACTTTTCTCTCCGTTATATTGTCCATCCTGAAATTGCAAAATATAGCCGCTAGCTTGGTGGATCGCGTTACGGAGCGCCGTTGCCGCCTTGTCATAATCAACGGCTTCAATCGTCAAATTCGCTTTGTAGATCAGCTTCTGATTAAGTCCCGTACCGGTGCCTTCCGCGGCAATCTCGCCAACCGACCCTCCGTCCGCGCTTCCTCCTACCGCAGAAGGCGCTTCGGCGGAGCTTGCTGCCGCGCCTTCCGTTGCGGTTACTGCCTTATTTTCGCTGACGGACATCTGTTCGGTTGCTCCGGTTGTAGCTGAATTCGTGCCGCCGTTTCCTTTGGAGTCCATGTTGCTGCTTGCTTCCGAACAACCGCCAAGAATTAACGCTAGAGCCATGATCATGAGTAAGAACGTATACCATTTTGTTTTATTCCGCATCCATACTCCCCCTTTTTATATCGCTCTAGACGAATAAAAATTGGAAAGGTTGCACAAGGGAGAGAAAACCTGTTAAATGGCAAGATTGCTTAAAAATAAAGCAATAAGCTCTATGGCAAGCTTAGAAGTCTGATCATTCCGGTCAAGCAGCGGATTCACTTCCACAAACTCGGCAGAGCATAGTGCCGCAGACGATGCGAGTAGTCGAAGGGCCTCTCTGGCTTCATCTGCCGTTAACCCCCGCTGTACGGGCGTACCTGTCCCTGGAGCCTCGGATGGATCTATGCTGTCGATATCAAAGCTAAGATGGATACCGTCCATACCTAAGCCAGCCTGATTCAATGCTTGAGCCACTATGGAAGCCATACCTTGGCGCCTTATATCTGCCACGCCATAGCAAGTAATCCCCTCCGCCCAAATCAGCGCCTCCTCCGGAGGATCCAGATCGCGGGCTCCGATAAGGACAATATTGCCGGGCGCGACCGTACCCGCTCCCGGCAATAAATGCGACAAAGACAATTGTGCCCTTCCTAAGGCAACGGCTAGCGGAATACCGTGCATGTTGCCGGAAGGGCTGGTAGACTCCGTGTTCATATCGGCATGCGCGTCGATCCAAATAACGCCTAGCTTGCGATGCCGCGCCGTCAACCCGGCTAGCGTTCCCATCGCCAGACTATGGTCGCCGCCAAGCACAAACGGGAACCGGCCGGCCGTCACGGCCGTCTCCACCGCTTCTGCCAGCGCCACCCCCATCTTTAATACTTCTACGGCATGGTTCATGGGCACTTGAATAGAAGGAGCGGCCATACCTGAACGATCCAATTTCCTCATCTCGTCAATGTTGCAGCCAAGCTGAAGCAACCGACTGGTCAGTCCCAGCTGGATTAAATAGTCCGGGGCCTGCTCGCTTCCCGCTCTTCCGGCCCCAAGTCCAAACGGCGCGGATATCAACGAAATTCGCGGCTTCCTCGTCATACTTGAAACACTTCCTTAATCCGCTCCAGCGCCCAGTCGAGCTCCTCCTTCGTTATAATTAATGGCGGGGCAAAACGAATCGCGGTCTCATGCGTCTCTTTGCACAGCAGCCCAATCTGAAACAAAGCCTCGCAATAGGCACGGGCTTGCACGGAAAGCTGCATGCCTATGAATAACCCTTTCCCTCTTATTTCAACGATATCTTCATGGCTGATCGCCTCTAGATTTTGCTTGAAATAGCGGCCAAGCTGTTCCGACCGCTCAGCCAGCTTTTCATCCTCCATGACCTTTAACGCTGCTAATGCAACCGCCGATGCAAGCGGATTGCCGCCAAACGTCGAACCATGCGAACCAGGTTCAAACAAACCAAGCACATCATCCCCGGCTGCCACGGCCGAGATCGGAAGCACCCCTCCGCCAAGCGCCTTGCCCAAAATATAAACATCCGGCGTAACGTCTTCCCAATCACAAGCGAAACGTTTACCCGTCCGACCAAACCCGGTTTGAATCTCATCGGCCATAAACAATACGTTATGCTGCCTGCACAACTCGAAAGCCTGCTTCAAAAATCCGTCAGGAGGTGCAATAACGCCTGCTTCTCCTTGAACCGGCTCCACCAGAAACGCTGCCGTATTTGGCGTGATCGCATTCGCAAGCGCTTCGGCATCGCCGTAAGGAATGATCTTGAAGCCCGGCGTGAATGGGCCAAAACCCGCGCGGTATTGCGCTTCCGAGGAAAAAGAAGTGATTGTAATGGTACGTCCGTGGAAATTACCTTCGCACACGATAATTTCGGCTTGACCGGAAGGTACGCCCTTTATCCGATAAGCCCAGCGCCGAGCTGCCTTCAACGCGGTTTCTACCGCCTCGGCCCCTGTATTCATCGCCAATATTTTGGACTTGCCCGTAAATTCCGCGAGTTTCCTGGATAATTGCCCAAGCTGCTCGCTGTGGAAGGCTCTGGATGTCAACGCCACCTTATCCGCCTGCTCCTTGAGCGCACGTATGATTGCGGGGTGCCGGTGGCCATGATTAAGCGCGGAATAGGCGCTAAGCATATCCATGTACTTGCGGCCTTCCGGGTCCTCCACCCACACGCCTTCCGCGCGTGTGATGACAACAGGAAGCGGACTGTAGTTGCGCGCACCGAAACGATCCATAAGCCGTATCGTGTCAACGGAGCTTTTCATTATGCATCCCTCCCGAAAAGAAGAATTACGAAGCCATTATTACTTCGTAAACGTCCTTCTTGTATCATTGTACGACGGTTGCCGCAAGTCCCATGACCGGGTAAAAAAAAGAACGCGCCAATAGGCACGTTCTGCGGGTCAACTATTAAAAACTAGGTTTTAGTCTTCCTTCCAGCTGTCGAGATAAGCGACTTGTTCAGGCGTCAGCTTATCAATGCTGATGTTCAGCGAGTCCAACTTAAAGCGCGCTACCTGCTCATCCAGCTCGTAAGGAACGTTAACGACTTTTTGGCCGATATTCGCGTACTCTTCGTTTACGTATTTAAGTCCAAGCGCTTGAAGAGCAAACGTCGTATCCATAATTTCTGCCGGATGCCCGTCGCCTGCCGCCAAGTTGACGAGACGTCCTTCCGCAAGCACATAAATGCTGCGGCCGTCCTTCAGCTTGTATTCTTCAATGTTGCGGCGAACGGTACGGATGTCGGTCGACATCGCCGCAAGCTCCGGCTTGTTGAACTCCACGTCAAAGTGGCCGGCATTCGTTAGAATGGCACCGTTCTTCATCACTTCGTAATGCTCGGCGCGAATGCAATCTTTGTTGCCCGTAACCGTAATGAACAATTCGCCGACTTTAGCCGCTTCTGCCATCGGCAGCACCGTAAAGCCGTCCATGTAAGCTTCAACCGCTTTGATTGCGTCTACTTCGGTCACGACAACATTTGCGCCAAGGCCCTTCGCGCGCATCGCAACGCCTTTGCCGCACCAGCCGTAACCAACAACTACAACCGTTTTGCCCGCTACCACAAGGTTGGTCGTACGGTTAATGCCGTCAAATACGGATTGACCCGTACCATAGCGGTTATCGAACAAATATTTGCAGTACGCGTCATTCACCGCAACCATCGGGAAGCTGAGCGTGCTTTCCTTCTCCATTGCTTTGAGACGGATAATGCCCGTCGTTGTTTCTTCAGCGCCTCCGCGCAAATTCTCGCGCAGGTCCGGACGTTCCGTATGCAAAATGGTAACGAGATCGCCGCCGTCATCAATGATCAGATCAGGCTTCGTTTCAAGCGATTTGATCAGCAGCTCTTTGTATTCCTTCGGATCCGGATTGTATTTGGCAAATACCGTAATGCCGTCTTCCACCAGCGCAGCGCAAATATCGTCTTGCGTCGACAACGGATTGCTTCCCGTGATCGTTACGTCCGCGCCGCCCGCTTGAACGACCTTTGCCAAATAAGCGGTTTTCGCCTCAAGATGAAGCGAGATCGTCACTTTCAGCCCTTTAAAAGGGAGTTCCTTCTCGAATTGGTCGCGAATCCGGTTTAATACCGGCATATGCGCGCTTGCCCAGTCGATCTTCAAATGCCCTTCCGGTGCAAGGGCGATATCGCGAATAATGCTTTTTCCAACTGTACTCATGCCTTATAATAGCCTCCTACAAATATCTTTCCACGATTTCCTTCTATTTAGCGATTTATTACAAGTAGACTAGCTGATGTCCGCCGACCGGACTGAACGGAAGCTCAAGAAGTTTCTCCAGCCAAACCGATCCGTAGCGGTTCATATACCCCGCCATATTGATGACTCTCTCCTGCGGTTTGCCGTTAGGCCATAACGACAGCGCAATGCGGTCAAGCTGGCGGATGGACGCATCGTATTGCTTGTTGAAAGCATCCTTCGTCTTCGCTTCCAAGTATTCGATCTGCTCAACGATCTTCTGGCGGTTTGTCTCGCCGAGCTTCAGAAGTCCCGGTTGAATCGAACCTGCTAGTTCAAGCAGCGGCCCATACATCGTAATAAACGTCTGCTTCACATCATGGAACCGTTCTTCGATGGACAGCTGGTCCTGCTCCGACAGCCACTGCTGTTTGCGGGCTTCAAAGCGTTTGGCCACATCCTCGAAAGAAAGCTCATATTTCATCATATGCTTCGCAATCGTTCCTTCGACCAAGGTAAAGGACATCCGCGGCACAATAATCGGCATTTCCATACCTAGCTTGCGGAAGGCATCCCCGGTTAAAGCCCAATAAGCAATTTCGCCAGGACCAAGTACCGTTCCAAGAACAGGGAACAGATAATCTTGCATAATCGGTCTGGTAAGTACGTTATTGCTAAGCTGCGAAGGGTTCTCTTCCGCCAGCTTAAGCAGCTGCTCCTTGGACCAGAACGACGTCCCTTTGCGGTCCTGGAACTGTCCGTCGCGTTTATGAAGCAGCGTTCTCTCGTGGCCATTGGCCTGATTAAACACAAACAGATTCGCACTGCCTTCAACAACGTCCGCCTGCAGCTGGTAACCGCATGATTTCACTTTGCCGGCAGCCGCCAGATAAGCCTCTTCAAGCTCATCATTGCGCTCAATCAGCTGGCGGAACATCGGAGCTTCCACTCTGCGCAGCTTCGGATCGTCCGCGTCAAGCAGCACAAGTCCTTCCTTGCCGAACAAAAAGGCGAGAATACCGGCGAACATATCCGATAAAGACCGGGATTGTTCAGCGATTTGCTTCAGCTGTTCCAACAGTGCTGGCTTGAAATCAGAATGAGGAAGCGTTTGTTCCAGTTCTTCAAGCAGCTTGTTCCAGCTTTCTCCGTCTACCGCCGTCCGGCTGACCGACGTTCTTGGACCTTCGGGACGCTGCAAGATCAGCTTGCGAAGTTCCTGCTCCGCATTGAGCACAAAGGTATGATTGGCTTCATCCCAATCATGATCCTCGCCCGCAATCCAAAAGACTGGGACTACCTTGCGGCCAAGCTTCTCGGAAGCCCATTTGGCGCCGCTCACGATGGAGACTGCTTTATGTATGACCAGCAGCGCTCCTGACCATAATCCGGCTTGCTGCCCGCCAATAATGACCGGAGCCCCTTCCGCAATCGCACGTATAGACGCATCTACCTCCGGCGTCGTATACGGGCTGTTATATTGACGCAGCACATCAGCCACTTCGGCCGCGTTTGCGCGTGTGCCAGCTAGCTCCTCAAGACGCTGCAAGCGGGTTGCCCAATCCTGCTCCCGTCCGGCGAAATAGCCGTAAAGCGAATCCATATTTGCGTCCGTACGATGTATATACGCCTCTGTTAAAGGCTGGGCGCTTGGCAAGTCATAACGTTCCGTATTCATAGCGCAACCAGTTCCTCCTAAATCAATCTTATATTTTGAATAACTGTAATCATTCATGCAACACTTTGATTGTACACAAAGGATAAGCCGCGCGTCAAAACAAAAAGACCCGCAACTTTTAAGTTGCGGGCTTCAATTGAAATTATGCGGAAAAAATTTGTTGACCGATCGCGATAAACATAAGAAGCAGATAGGCCATGCTCATTGTAAAAAAACCAAGCCGCCATACGGCGCGGAACACTCTTTTCATATTGACGTTGCCGCGTTTGCGGAACTGCATGTTGCCAAGCAGGCCTCCGCCAAGCAGCATAAAAAGAATAATGGCAAACAATCCAAACGAGCTATTGAATATGGAATCGAATAAGACGGCCACGCATCCGATCAAGAGCAGCGTTGTAACGTCCATGGCCAGTTGAAACGCTTTTTTTCTATCGTCTGAGAACATGCCATATCCGAAATAAACAAGAAAAAACGGAATGACAGGTATAACGGCCAAATAGGCGTAGACGTATTTAATGCTGTCCCATAAAAAGCCCATGTCATCCGCACCTTTCCTCATGTTATGAATGGATTTGCTTCACGAATGCCACAGCGGCATCATTCAACGGAGAAGGCAATCCCAGGCGTCTCGCAAGTTCGGACAAGCCGCCGTTGATCCAGTCAATTTCGGTCTTGCGCCCTGCCCTTACATCGCTGAGCATGGAAGATACATTGGCTGCCGTAGCTTCGCACACCTGCAAGACAAGCCTCCAGCCGTCTTCCTCCAGCGTCATCCCGTCTGCCGACAATACCGCAAACGATTCTTCGTATAACGACCGCATTAGCTTCAATCTGGACGGATGTTTCGGAAGCTCCCCGTTTGTCGTATCAAAAATAGCTGTAAGCGGATTAATAACCGCATTAACAAGCAGCTTTTGGTAAATTCGGTCCCTCATCTCATTCGACAAACCCGCGCGGAATCCTGCCGATTTCAGTATATTGAGCAACAAATTTTGGAGATTTTCGCTTCTTTTGTCCGCCCGATGCGGACCAAACCATAGGGGACCGTCGCCGGTATGCCGGACGCTGCGCGGATCAAGCCGTCTCGCTCCAACGGAGGTTACGCCTGTATACAAAGGAATGTCAGGAAAATATCCCTCCATCTTGTCCATATGCCCAATGCCGTTCTGAAGGCATAAAACCGCTGTATTTTTCTGGATTAAAGATCCTTTCAGCCGTTGGAGCAGCCCATCATGAATATGGCTTTGTTTTACTGTAAGAATAACCCATGCCGATGAAGAGCCGACAACATCTTGTCCTTGCAGGCTATCTATGCTCTGGCTTTGCACCTGGACGTCGCGCTCTTCGCCCTCCAGCGTCACCAGCCTGATGCCTTCCTTCCGCAGCCGTTCGGCCTGCTCGCCTGTTCTCGTCCAAACGGTCACATCAGTACCCGACAAGGCAAGACGGGCGGCGTGAAGGAGACCAATCGCTCCTCCTCCAACTATATGGATCTTCAAGTTATTCAAATTAATTCCTCCTGAAATGAATGATCACCATTATGTCCTTATAGAGGTCATTGTGATGATTCATACTTCGAAAGCTTCGATAGCATAAGCCCAATTAGCGCTGGGCACAAAAAAAGTATGCTCGTATATATAGCATACTTGTATATTCGCATAAAAAGCGAAACCCCGCCATTCTTGCCCGGCGGGGTGCTCACCTATTCAATTCGTTCCAAATTTCCGTTCGCATCCATTTTAAACCGAGGCTTTGCTTCCTCTTCATGCGTCAACACCGCCAGTCGGCGTGCCCGGTCCATAATTTGAATCAATGTCTTATAATCGTCATTGACTGCGCGATAATCGGTTTGAACATTATTTACTTCTTTAGACAATCTCTCATTCTCTTCGCGCAAACGTTCAATCTCGTCTTCTTTATCCCGCAGTTCTTTCTCGAAAGACTTGATTTGACGGCTTACGTCCTGATAAGTGGTCTTGAATTGTCTAAGAAAACGAATAATGGAATCAACGGACAAAGCATCTTCCGTCGATACCGCATTGGCACTAAATGCTCTTTCTTCCGTCTCATAAACGGCAATAGAAGAGACATGAGGGGTAGCGACAATCGCCTGTTTTTTCAAATAATTCCGTTTCTGGCGCTGCTGCTTGGCAATTTGAATCGCTTCTTCATAACGTTTGCGGACACAGCTGTTCCAACGGAATCCACAAGCCGCAGAAGTACGTCCTATACGTTCCCCTACCTCTTCGAATGCCGCAAGCTGGGTACTACCTTCGCGAATATGGCGTAGAGTAACTTCGGCGAGAATAAGATCATCGTCCGGACTCCACGCATCTTGTCTGACTGCTGTCATGCGACCAAAACCTCCTTACGTAAAGGCGCTTACTTTATCTCTATGCCCTTGGTAGAGTTCATAGAATCTATTGGATACTAAATTGTATAACCAAATTTCAAATAGCTCATACATAATTCATTGGATTAACGTGCAAACTGAAGTCATAACGCTTTCAATTTACACAAAATAGTTGATTTTGTTCGTACTTGCTTGTTTACACTGCCAAATTCAACCGTTATAATGTACAATAGAAATTCGGGTCAGAGCGAAGGGGGGATGGTTTCATGGCACGCATGTATCGGGTACTCGGTTTTTGGACGCTTGTGATCGGCTTGATGGCCTTCGCAGGTCACATGACTGAATTCGCACTGCTGTTTTTTGCGCAAGCGATCGCTTTCGTTTTCCTTGGTTATCTGAAATTTAGCGAACGAACCTACATACTCATGTTCTGGGGATATATGGTTATTTCGTTCGCAGGTTTCACTTACTGGACCGTATTCAAAATGGGCAATCCCTTCTAAAATGTTCGCGAACGGCAAAAAGGTGCAGCTCCCACAAGGAGCCGCACCTTTTTTATATCCTTCATTTATCCAAAATAAGAACCTTAAACGCCTCGCTCATGCCATCGCTTAACAACAGCTGGCGAACCGCGCGGTTTATTCGCGCCTTTTCTCCGAACGGGTCGGTCTCTCCATGGTTCTGCAGCAATTCAAACGCTCCATAATCCATTAGAAACTGCTTCTGGGTATCGTAATAGGTTATCCGCCACCCGGATACTTCCGCAGCATGCTTGAGCGATGTGAAAGGCACGTGAGCGGTTATATCCTGCTCCCCGATCCTGATGTAGGGCGTATCGGATGCCCGATGCTCCGAATAGCAAAGCAGCGTGCCATTCATCCGGTGTTCTGCGGTATATTCCTTCGCCTCATGTCCGTAATCAATGATAAGGACGCGTCCGGATGCCATAATCTCGCCAAGCCTGCCGAGCCATTGCTCCGCTTCCAAATTAACCTCTGTCCTTTGTCCTTCAACCAATGTAATGCCATCCCTTTGCAGCGACAACGGAATCCGTTCATCTGAGATCGGCATATATACCTCATAGAAGCCTTCCTCCGCATTACCCGCTACGCCAAGCTCAACAAGCCTTCCTGTCCAGACTGTAACCCGATGCACGGGAAATGCGTCTAGCAGCTCGTTAGCCAGCACGACCGTAGGCGTTCCCTGCCACAACTCCTTCTTGTGCATCGCCTCTTCCGAAGCAAGAAATAACGGCTTACAGGTTGGATCATCGGCGGAAAACGAACGTTTTGCTTCCTCCAGATGGCCGGGATGATCATCAACAAGTACCGGTAGACATTTATAGCCGGGGGAACGGTTCAAATGGATTTTCCAGCTGTCTTGGATTTGCTTGGACAACCGCCCCGTCCCCGCTCCCCATTCCATCAGCCTTATACTCCCTTGCGCAACGTCATTCGCATAGCTGCGCAATACGTTCGATAAGCAATGGGCCAGCACCGATCCAACGGCAGAGCTTGTATAGAAATCGCCCTGCTTCCCCACGCGAACCGAACCAGACCGGTAATAACCATGCTGGTTGTCATACAAGCAAAAGTTCATATATTGCTTAAAAGTCATGCAACGGAAATGTTCCTGTACACCGGTATCTCCCGGCAGCCATCCGACTGCGGGCATAACGGCTATCTGCTCCGATATACGGTTCATTAACGGTAATTTGCCTATTTTCACCTGTTCATCTCCCGCCGATAAGATATAATAAATGGAACTGTCGCATAGAATGATTGCTGTACAGGCCTAGCAACGCGAGCATGTGAGAGAGGAGGCGGCTGGTGGCATTCCATCCGATTTATGTTCGAGGCAGATGGCTTTTTATCCTTCTGGTCGTTCTGATGCTTGCTCTTTGCAAGCTTCCCGTTATGGCCGAGCCTCAGTTGACGGAGGACGAGCAGGCTAATCAGATTCTGGAGAAAAGCTTGTCTATTGTGGAGATTGATAAGGAAATAACACGTATACAGGCGGAGAAACAAAAGGTTACGGAGGATATGTCGGATACCGACAAACGGATTGCGGAGCGAGAGCAGGAAATCAAGCAAAAACGCGAAGACGCCGGCAAGGTGCTACGCGCTTATTATATGGGTGAGCGAGAAGTATTGCTGCGCGCCCTCCTTTCCTTCGATTCCTTGCATGAACTGTTTGCAATGCTCGATTATGTCGATCTGATTTTCAAACAGGACCGGAATACGCTTGATTCCTATACGAAGGAATATACAAGCTTGAAGGAAGAATACACAAAGCTGGGCACTAGAAAAACAGAGCTCGAAGAGATCGAAAACAAGCTTCAGACGCAGCGTAGCCGCGTAGCTGCTCTGGAGAAGCAGATAGACGGAGATCTTGCCGGACGTTCCGATGCCGACCGCCTTCGCCTTATGATGCAGGAGTTGACGCATTATTGGGAAACAGCCGGCCTAGCGGAAGTCGAGAGTTATTTCGACGCCTTATCCAAAGCGATGAACAAGCTGCCGAGTTGGCTCGAGAATCATAAGCAATATCTCGATATTAACGGATTCAATTATACGATTCATATTCCCGCCGATGTGCTGAACGATTTCCTTCGGGAACAGGATGAACGGTTTAAAGACTTCGCCTTCTCGTTTGAGGATGGCAAAATAACCGCCTCCGGCAACCATGACAACATGGAGATTGCGGTAGGCGGCCACTACACCGTGGAAGAGACGCCAAAGAACGGCATCGTCTTCCATGTCGACGAGCTGTTGTTTAATGGATTTGCTCTCCCGGATACAACAAGGAAAACATTAGAAGAGAAATTTGATCTTGGCTTCTACCCTGGCGACATTATATCCTTCATACAAGCCAAATCGGTTGAAGTGAAGAACAATGAACTTATTGTTTATCTGAAGATGAAGCTGTAACGGAATCAATAAAAGAAGTGATGTCCACGGCGCCGCTCACGTACAGCTTCCATAAAGCTTGCCAGCGGTTCCACTCTTTATGCCAGTCGGGAGCCGGCGGTTCGCTCACTGGCTCGTCATTAAGCACAGGCAGCAACCATGAAGGCGGATATTGGGCGATCGTGCCCGAATATCCGCTTATTTCGTATAAAGAGTTTTTGGCCGGCAGCTTGCCAAATCGTTCGTAGACATTTCCTTGTTCGGTAACGGTCGTCATTTCCTTAATCCAGCTGAAAGCAGCTTCTGCTTTCTCCGAATTGGCCGCGACAACAAAACTCCGGCTCCCCAGCCACAAATTCCGCAGCTTGGATTTATCGATCAGCAGCTTGTCCTGCTCTGTTCCCGAGAGCTCTTTATAGTCCGACCATGGAATGACCGAAACAAGCAATCGCTGATTCTCCATCTCCGTCCCGAGCAAACGTTTGTTCAAAACGGTAGACGGGATTGTTAAGGAAGCTGTCTCTTCCAGACGGTTTGCCGATTCATCGTTTAATAATAAGTACCCGGCACCGCGTTTATCTTCGAGGCTCCAACCATCCAGCCAAGCAGCCGTCTCGCTGAAATCACCAGGCAAATAAAGCAGAGATTTCGATCCGGAAGCCGTTAGTTGATTGGCTAATTCCATAAAGCCCGTCCAATCCTTAGGCGGTTCGTTCCTACTCTGTTCAGTCAATAAAGCCTTATTCCAGACCATAATCGTTGGATCCGCGTCATAAGGAATGCCCCATAGATAGCTGTTCCACTTCAGTGGAGCAAGAAGTTTAGCCGGTTGATCGGAAAAGGTATTAGCCGTGTTGACGCTATCGACAGGCTCAAGCAAACCCATCACGGCAAACTCCCTTACCCAGCCGCTGTCCATGAGCATAATATCAGAGGAAGATCCGAGCATAAGATCTTGCTTCCATGCCGAGTAGGCTTCTTCACTGGATTCGATATTCGAAAGTTCCACTTGCATATTCGGAGATTTAGCTTTGAATCGTTCATTTGCCTCTTCCAAATACGCAAATTGCTCAGCAGGCATGGAAACGGTTACAACTATGGATTCCATAGGCTCATCATTTCCCTCGTCAGACACGGGTCCAGCATTTGCATCATTAGAGTTATTGCCGGTAGCCGCAGGTTTTGGGGAGTCCAGATTCGGAACAAACAAAATAACGGACAACAGTACAGCTCCCGCAAGGATCATGACATATCTCCTTGTAGCCACACACTTCTTCCTTTCCGATGTAACTTTAGCCCCCGGTATTCTAGTCTATTAAAACCTATCATAGCAATAAAACGTAGAGTTGTCCAAACAAACTAGGACTTTGCTCCCCCCTGCCCAATTAGGTTAATTGGGCAAACTCCGAATTCTAATGTTCTTCCGATCGCCATTGCTCGCGGATTCCTATCATCTGCGATGAAAGGAATCCGCGAGCAAAAGCGAACGTTACACTTCTCCAGAAACATTAGAATTACTCCGTTTGCCATTAACCTCTGCCTTTTTGACCGTAAAAAAGCGGTGCTGGGATTTCCCCGCACCGCTACCTTGTAAAACCTAGAGCAAATCTGCCGCGAGCTGAGCGAGCTTGGAACGCTCGCCTTTTTCAAGAGTAATGTGGCCGCTAATGCCTTCGCTTTTGAAATGCTCTACGATATGCGTGAGACCGTTGCTCACGGCGTCGAGATAAGGATGGTCGATTTGCTCCGGATCGCCCATTAGGATGATTTTGCTGCCCTCTCCGACCCTGGAGACAATCGTCTTCACCTCATGCTTCGTTAAATTCTGGGCTTCGTCTATAATGATGAACTGTCCCGGAATCGAACGCCCGCGAATGTACGTAAGCGCTTCGACCTGGATACTGCCCAGTCCCATCAAAATTTTATCAATATCGCCCGATTTTTTCGTATCGAATAAATATTCAAGGTTATCGTAGATCGGCTGCATCCAAGGCCGCAGCTTCTCTTCCTTCTCGCCCGGCAGGTAACCGATATCCTTGCCCATCGGCACGACCGGACGGGCGATCAACAATTTTTTGTATTTATGCTCATCTTCAACCTTCAACAGGCCTGCGGCAAGCGCTAGCAGCGTCTTGCCCGTACCTGCTTTGCCGGTAAGCGTGACGAGCGGGATTTCATCGTTAAGCAGCAGCTCGAGTGCCATTCGCTGCTGGGCGTTCCGGGCGGTTATGCCCCAAATCGGATCATTGCTGAGGAACAACGGTTCTAGGCGAGCGCCATCCTGGCTGACTTTAAGCAATGCGGATTTGGAGGTCCCCATCTCATCTCGCAATATAACAAATTCATTAGGCTTGAGCCTCGCTACTCCCTGAAGGCTTTTGACCGGCAGGAAGCGGTACGAATAAAATTCATCGATGACAGACGGGTGAACAAAGACGGTTACTTGGCCGGCATAGAAATCCGTCGTAGACACCGTTTGGTCAGATAAATAATCCTGGGCTTTGAGACCGAGCACATCCGCTTTAATCCGGACGAGCACGTCTTTACTCACGAGTACAACCGTGCTGGTCTCTTCCTTGTCCAGCTGTTCCAAGTGATAGTTGAGCGCAACAGCGAGGATCCGGTTGTCATTGGTCATCTCGCCAAACATCTCCTGCACGCGCATGAAACTCCTATGATTGAGCTCCACCTTTAACAGTCCGCCATTAGGAAGCATGATGCCCTCGTGTAAATGCCCATCCACCCGCATACCGTCGAGCAACCGGGAAATTGTACGCGCATTGCGCCCTAGTTCGTCTGCCAACCTCTTCTTGGAGTCGATTTCTTCCAACACCACCGCGGGAATGATGACTTCGTTATCCTCGAAGGCAAAGAGCGATTGCGGATCATGAAGCAGCACATTAGTGTCGAGCACGAATATTTTTCTCATGAGAACCCTCCCGGCGTCGGTCATTCAATAGATAGGCATACATAGCCATACTTGGCTACGGGTACACTAAAGCTGAATAGACGATGTGCAACAAGACAAAAAGAGGTGGAACCATCATGTACCATAAACTTATTGCGGCGATCGCTATTGCGGCAATTACGGCAGGCTGCGCCACCGTCGCACGTAACGAAACATCACCCTCTCCTCAAAATAATGGCACTGTTCGCGCACAGCAGACAAGTCCTCAGAAAAAAGAAATTACGAATCCTGAGCAGGTCGCTAAGCATCTGGAACAGTTAGCCATGGGCATCAAAGGAGTTACGAATGCGCACTGTGTCGTATTCGGCAACACCGCTGTCGTAGGCATCAACGTCGACAGCAAGCTTGATCGCTCCAGAGTTGGCACAATCAAATATTCCGTTGCTGAAGCGTTTCATAAAGATCCCTACGGTATTGATGCTATCGTAACAGCCGATATGGATTTATCACAGCGGCTGAACGAAATCGGAGCAGACATCCGCCGCGGCAAACCGCTTAGCGGTTTTGCTGAGGAGATGGCCGATATTATCGGCCGAATCGTACCGCAGGTACCTCGAGAGGTTATGCCTCAAGATCCCGAGATTCAACAACGCGCCAACGATTTACACAAACTTCATTAGCTTGTATACCGCGGCAAAAGACACAAAAAGCCTAGTGACTGGCTCACTAGGCTTTCCTTATGACAGTTCGTCCTTTGGGACAAGCCTGTCAACATTGTATTCAATTCAATCCGGATACATGCAAAGATCGGCACACAGATGCAGTCATCCGCCGCTAGGCCCAAGAATGTTCTTCTCAAGCGCTCTTCACCGCTTATTCTTATTAGTATGCAATTAGCGGTTACGGCTTTGGGCATCCGCATGACCTCCTCTTCCAAGGGTTCATATCCGTACACCTATTATAGCTGTAAAAGAATCCGTAGTCTATGGTTATTCAGCCATTTTCGCCTGCAAAGCTGCACGGGCTTCATCAAGCTTGGCCTCATCCAAATAGACGTAAGGACTTTTCCAAATTCCTTCGAGCGGAATGAATTGCACATCCGCGCTGCTGATGCCGAAGTAAGTCTTCATCAGGTTCTGAATTTCCTTCGGCGGCATGTCGATCTCCATATTGTCGCCTACCGCATCGATAACCTCGCCCATCTTGGCAATCCCGCTGAGCGATTTCATCTTGTCAACGATCTTGGCCACAACTTCGCTCTCGCGTTTGTTGCGGTCGAAATCGCTGGACATATTGCGGCCGTCGTTGGACTTACGGTAACGGACAAAATCCAATGCCTTGTCACCGTTAAGCTTCTGGAGACCTTTCTTCAGGTCGATATTTGTACCATCGGCGGTGTCCACGTATTTCATGTCCATATCCACGTTTACTTCAATGCCGCCAAGCGCATCAATGACATCCTCGAAGCCCTTGAAGTTAACAACCGCCGTGTATTTCAGATCCACGCCAAAAAATTTGCCTAACATGTCTCGGATCGCACGTTTTGCATCTTCCTCGGCCGCTTCTTTGTCCATTCCTTTATCCGAACGGGCTTGGCTGAAGAACGTGGCATAGTTGGCGTTCGCTTTCCGTTCGCCGTAACCTTCAAGCTGCAGCAAAGAGTCGCGCGGAATCGAAACAACCGTCGCTTTTTTCGTATTAGGGTTAAATACGGCAACCATCATAACGTCGGTATTCATACCGCCGCCCTTAGCCCTCGTATCAAGACCAAGCAATACCATGCCGACAGGTTTCTTTTTGACGGATTCCGTAACTGGAATCTTTACATCGCTATTCGATACTGTACTGCTTTTTTGAAGAGCATCATTCGCCTTAAAAGCCAAATATCCGAAATAGGCCACGATTATTAAAATAACAGCAGATAATAGCAGTAAAACCACTCTCAACCATACGCGTCTTTTCTTCGGTGGCTTAGGCGATCTTGGAGCGGCTTTGGCGTTCCCCCCTCGTGGCGGCAGCGCGGCAGAGCCTTGCGTCATAAGATCATCACCTTCATGTCAGTTGTATTTCGGATTGGATCTGATATCAACGAGAAGCTGCTCTGCAGCTTCCCGCGGATACATTTGCAGCTTCGAACGTCCGTTGCGTTCATATTTGACATGAACCATCGTCGCATCCGTCGCCGAAATATGCAGACTGGCAACTCCGTGATCTTCCGACAAAATTTGCGCGAAAAAGTCACGAGTATCCAGCGCTGCCCGATCATCCGGCCGGTCTTCGGCTACGATATGAATCTGCAGCCAGTTGAACAAGGCATCATCAAACGTCATTTGCCTGAATCAGCTTCCTTTACGGCGCCGCTGCCGGCCCGGTTACTCTTCCATTTGTCATAAAGCTGCCGGCCGCGAAGCATAAGCATCATCAGCACGGCAATTCCCATACATTGAACAATTGGAAGCTTGTCGACCTGAAGGACCATCAGCACGAACGAGCCGATGGCCATCAGAATGTAGACAAGCACTTCTTTCAGAATCGGAAGCTTCTGATTGTTTGCCCGGAACACTTTGTTGAAGATATAAACCGTAAATCCAAGAATAAGCAAATACGAAACGGCGTGATGGTCGCTCAACCATTGCTGCATGCCGTGACCCCCTTGTGCCTGCCTGGTGATTATGCGTTAGCTTGTGCCATCTTGCGGTGTTTCTCCGCACGCTCGCGCTCGCTCTTGTTCAAGATCTTCTTGCGCAGACGAATCGACTTCGGAGTAATTTCGCAATACTCGTCATCATTCAAATATTCGAGCGCTTGCTCCAGAGAGAACAGACGAGGCGTTTTCAGCTTAACGGTATCATCTTTGCCTGCGGAACGCACGTTAGTCAGTGCTTTCTCTTTACAGATGTTAACGATGATGTCGTTATCGCGCGTGTGCTCGCCTACGATCATACCTTCGTAAATTTCAGTGCCCGGCTCAACGAATTGAATACCGCGGTCTTCTACGCCCAGCATGCCGTAGAAGGTCGATGTACCTGTCTCGCTCGATACAAGCACGCCTTGGTGACGTCCGCCAACGCCAGCGGCAAGTGGACCATAGCTGTCGAAGGCATGGTTCATAATGCCGTAGCCGCGCGTCAGAGTCAGGAACGAAGTACGGTAACCGATCAATCCGCGTGCAGGAATGATGAATTCCAAGCGAACTTGACCATTGCCGTTGTTGATCATGTTAACCATCTCGGCTTTACGAGTTCCAAGGCTCTCCATAACAGCGCCCATGCTGTCTTCCGGAACGTCAATGAGGAGGCGCTCGTACGGCTCGGATTTCGCGCCGTCTACTTCCTTAATGATAACTTCCGGTTTAGACACCTGAAGCTCAAATCCTTCGCGGCGCATATTCTCGATCAGGATGCCAAGGTGAAGCTCACCGCGTCCGGATACGATAAAGGCGTCAGGGCTTTCCGTTTCTTCAACGCGAAGCGCAACGTCCGTCTCAAGCTCCTTGAAGAGGCGCTCGCGAAGCTTGCGGGATGTAACCCATTTGCCTTCACGGCCTGCGAATGGCGAGTTGTTGACCAAGAAAGTCATTTGAAGCGTAGGCTCGTCGATCTTCAGAACCGGCAAAGCTTCCGGTTGCGAAGGATCAGCGATGGTCTCACCGATATTAATGTCTTTAATACCCGCAATTGCAACGATGTCGCCAGCGCCTGCTTCTTCAATCTCAATGCGCTTCAGACCTTGGAAGCCAAATAGCTTCTCGATACGAGCCTGCTTAACCGCACCTTCACGGTTAATAACCGCAACGGATTGGCCTTGGCGAACAATACCGCGGTTAACGCGGCCAACGGCGATACGTCCCAGGTATTCGTTGTAATCGAGCAAAGTTACGAGATATTGAAGCGGCTCGTCAACTGTCTCAGTTGGATAAGGGATGTGGCTTACAATCGTTTCATACAAAGCTTGCATGTTATCGTCTTGTTTCTCGGCGTCTAGGCTTGAAGTACCCATCAGAGCGGAAGCATAAACAACCGGGAATTCCAGCTGGTCATCGTTAGCGCCAAGCTCGATGAACAGGTCAAGCACTTCATCAATAACTTCTGTAGGGCGGGCATTCGGACGGTCAATTTTATTGACGACAACAATTGGCGTAAGGTTGCTCTCGAGTGCTTTGCGCAATACGAATTTCGTTTGCGGCATGCAGCCTTCAAATGCGTCAACAACGAGCAATACGCCGTCAACCATCTTCATGATCCGTTCCACTTCGCCGCCAAAGTCGGCGTGTCCTGGCG
This sequence comes from Paenibacillus glycanilyticus, assembly GCF_030161375.1. Lineage (GTDB taxonomy): Bacteria > Bacillota > Bacilli > Paenibacillales > Paenibacillaceae > Pristimantibacillus > Pristimantibacillus glycanilyticus_B. The sequence continues at coordinate 79,005 of NZ_BSSQ01000011.1, read as the reverse complement.
TATCTACGATATTAATAAGGTAGTCTTTGTACGTGATTGCCGTATTTTTCGCCAGGATCGTAATACCGCGTTCGCGTTCCAGGTCGTTGGAATCCATCGCCCGCTCTTGAACAGCTTCATGTTCTCTAAATGTGCCTGATTGCTGCAACAGCTTATCAACCAAAGTTGTTTTACCGTGGTCAACGTGGGCGATAATCGCGATATTGCGGATGTTTTCTCTTGCTTGCATAACTAATAATCCACTCCATTTTCTCTAATTTACTTACTTTTTTCTCTTACAGCCATTACCAGCGGCGCGACCGGTTCGTGATTACCATCCAACCTCCGGCAACCATGAGCACGAGCGCTACAATATAAATCCCCCAGCTCCATAACAGGACGAGCAGCAAGAATACAGCCGATGCTACAGCAAGTGCCATAGCTGCCGTAAGCGCAAAACGCGGGCGGGACGAGCCGAACAAATAATATTCGTAAAGACCGACAGCAGCGCCGAGCAGGAACAGCGGCCACAAATATTTCAGTGCATCCCATCCAAAGATGTTACAAACGATAAACAGCAGTGCAGACACGGTTAGTATTCCACCAGGAACAAGCACTACCGCGGGAAGAAGCCTGCCGAAATAAAAGACATGCAGCAAAATTCCCGGAATGAGGACGAGCATTGGCCAGAATATTGCCCCCAAAAAGCTGAATACACCAAGTTTGCCCAGTAAAATAACGACCCCAGCTAGCAATACAATAATTCCAGCGGAATATTTGTTATTTGGCATTTGCGCTTCCGCTCCTTACAACGTCTACCCCTTACAGACGTACGACGCCAGTTTTTATCTATCATAGTTTAATGGAACTGCGATGAAAATACCAGCGGGAACAGAAGGAACATTGCAAAAAAATACCGTTCACCTGTGAACGGCCTGTGAACGGCTGGCAAAAATGATTTAAGTTTTCCGCTTCAATAAACCAATTATCACCACAAACGGTACGCATAAAAGCGGGATTGCCTCCGCGGCTGTCCTGGAACCGTTGAATAATAAGGCGTCCATTCCCGGATCGTGCACAAGCATGCCGCCTGCCGCGTAACCCAGCAAACCGGCACCGATATATACAAGCGGAGGAAATTTTTGCAGCAGCGTGCCAAGCACCTGGCTTCCCCAAATGATCATCGGTATGCTAAGCGCAATCCCCAGCAATATAAGCACGGTGTCGCCATCAGCCACGGCAGCGATCGCCAGCACATTGTCCAAGCTCATAATAAAATCGGCGGCCACGATCGTCCGGATGGCTTGGGCCAAAGATTTCGATTTTCTGCTTGGCATATGCAGCCCGCCTTCGCCTTCTTGTCCGGCATCCGCTAGCAGCTTGGCCGCAATGTACAACAACAACAGCGAACCAACAGCCTGCAAATAGGGAATCTGGAGCAGCGAGATGGCAGCCAGCGTAAGCAGGCACCGTAATCCAACAGCGGCAAGAGCGCCCCACCAAACGGCCCGTTTGCGTTCCTTGACCGGAAGCTGCTGACTTGCCATCGCAATGACGACGGCATTATCGCCGCTTAATAATAGGTTAATTAGGACAATTTGAAGAAAAATTAGCACGCTATCCACTGTACGTTCGCCCCCTCTATACAAGCTGTATGTAAAGAGGACAAGTAATATGAGAGGATGTCCTAAAAAAAAATGAATCCATTCCTGTCCTTCCTGCGTAGTTAATGAAGGATTTGGACCAAGCAGGTATTGTAGGAAGGGAAGGTCATAAAATTATGGATTTTTTTACGGTAGAATTTTGGCTGGCATTGCTTAACATTGTATTCATTGATCTCATCTTGGCAGGTGATAACGCCATTGTCATAGGTATGGCCGCTCGCAATTTGCCGCAGCATCAGCAGAAAAAGGCAGTACTTTGGGGTACGGCCGGCGCGATCGGGATTCGGATCATTGCCACTGTTGTCGTCGTTCAACTGCTCGATTTGCCTTGGCTTCACCTCGCCGGCGGCATCCTACTCTTGTGGATCGCCTATAAGCTGCTCGTCCAGCAAGAGGATAGCCACAATATTAAAGCCGGCAACACCCTTTGGCAATCGGTTCAAACGATTATTATCGCGGATGCCGCGATGGGAATTGATAACGTAATCGCTGTAGCCGGCGCTTCGCACGGCAACACGCTGCTCGTTATTCTAGGACTTCTGATCAGTGTTCCGGTGATCGTCTGGGGCTCAACCCTGTTCATTAAACTCATCAACAAATTTACTTGGATCGTGTATATCGGTTCCGGCGTCCTTGCTTATACAGCTGCCAAGATGATCACTCATGAAAAGGCGTTCGAAGATTTCTTCAAGGATAATCCCGCTATCTATTGGTCGTTCCTTGCCGTTATTATCGTTCTCGTTATCGCTCTTGGATTATTTACCAATACCCGCACTAAACAAGCCGTACAAGAAAAAAGCAGCGAATCCCTTTAAGGATTCCCTGCTTTTTTTATTAGAACCATTCGTCTTCTCCGGCCTTTTCCGCCGATGCCTGCGCTTCCGGCGTCAGCTCCAGCACTTCAGTGCCTTCTACTGCTGTTAACAGCATTTGTTCCAGTTCCGGAATATTTTTCTCCGCGCGTTCCACGACGTTCAGGTTCGGGTTTGTGCTTGGCGATTTCGGCAGGAACAACGTGCAGCAGTCCTCATAAGGCAAGATCGAAGTTTCAAACGTGCCGATCTTTACGGCTTCGTTAATGATCTCCTGCTTGTCCATCATCAGCAGCGGCTTCAGAAGAGGCAGCACGGTCGCCCTTCCGATGACGTTCATGCTGGATAAGGTTTGGCTCGCTACCTGGCCGAGACTTTCGCCCGTTACGATTCCGCCCGCCTCATTCCGCTCAGCCAGCTGCTCCGTAATCCGAAGCATCGCGCGGCGCATCATTGTAATCATCAAGCTATCTTGCCTAGCTTGCACGAGCCTTGTCTGGATTTCCGTAAAAGGCACGAGATGAAGCTTCAGAGGCGCACCGGCGTAATAAGAAAGCCTTCTTGCCAGGTCGATGACCTTTTCTTTCGCTTTATCGCTTGTGAACGGATAGCTATGGAAATGGACGGCTTCGAGCTTAAGGCCTTTGCGCATCGCCATCCAACCGGCTACAGGGCTGTCAATACCCCCGGACAATAGAAGCATGGCTTTGCCGTTTGAACCAAACGGGAACCCTCCGGCGCCCGCAATAACCTTATTATAAACAAAGGTGCCTTCTTCGTAAGTGTCGACGCGCAGTTCCACTTCCGGCTTCCGCACATCCACTTTCAAATCGGCGAATGCCCGAAGCACATGCGAACCAACCAGATGATTCATTTCTTGCGAAGAATGAACAAATGGCTTCCATGCCCGTTTGGCGCTTACTTTGAATGTTGCCGGGGTCTGTTCAAGGCCGTTCATCAATTGAAGAGCCGCGGCTTGAATTTTCTCCAGCTCATTGTCCACCAGAATGACAGGGCTGAACGACACGATGCCAAATACATCTTTCAATCGTTCGCTAATCGCCTCAAACGGTGCTCCGTTTAAGCTGATCGTAAGCCTCCCGAAAGATTTGGCATAGGTTAATGACTCAAACCCCCGCAAAGCTAGCTTAGTCTGCTGCAACATTCGTTTCTCGAATTGGTTGCGGTTGCGTCCTTTCATGACGAGTTCGCCATAGCGGACAATCACTTTATCATAAATCACGTTGCTATTTGCTCCTTTCAAGCGGCTTCAGCTTGGCAACTGCCTCACCCAGCATGACAGCAAGCTTGTCTATATCCTGCTCCGTATGTTCGTCTCCAAAACTGATCCGGATTCCTCCGGCTGCATGTTCCCTGTTCGCCCCCATAGCTAGCAGCACGCGGCTAGGTTTGTTGTCCTTTGAGGAGCATGCCGACTTGGTCGATACAATTGCGCCAAGCTCCTCAAGCATGTGGACGATTACTTCCGGTTTCATGGCGGCATACGAAAAATGCACAATATGCGGCGCCATTACCGCTTGATCATGGCTCCCGTTCAACTTAAGCTCGGGAATCTGTTCCGCTTGCTCGATAAGACGGCCTCGAAGAGCATACAAACGCTCTCTGTTCTGCTCTTCGGCTTGTATACTCATCCGAAGGGCTTTCGCGGAGGCTACGATACCCGGCACGTTTTGCGTGCCTGCCCGCAGCCCCCGCTCTTGCGAGCCTCCGGACAGAAGCGGTTGAAGCTGCAAGGATTCCCGAACGTACAAATAGCCGATTCCTTTAGGTCCGCGCAGTTTATGGGCCGAACCGCTAAGCAGGTCAATCCCCCACTCCTTGATCTTAACCGGAAGCTTGCCGATGCTTTGCACGGCATCGACATGGAACAGAACTCTCGGATAAGCTTCCAGCAGCTTGCCTATCTTGTCAATCGGCTGAATCGAGCCAACTTCGTTGTTCACATGCATGATACTGACCAATATCGTATCGTCCGTGATCGCGGCCCGAAGCTGTTCCGGATCAACGTGCCCCGTCGAGCTTACCGGTAAATAAGTTACTTGGAAACCTTCCAGCTCCAACTGCCGGAAAGCGTCATTGACCGAAGCGTGCTCGATTTGAGTCGTTATCAGATGATTGCCTCTGCTGCGGAATTGCCTAGCCGCCCCTTTAACCGCGAGATTATTGCTCTCTGTTCCGCCAGAAGTGAATAGCCATTCCTCGGGTTTCACGCCGAATTGCTCCCCAAGCAAAGCGCGGGAACGGGTTATCAATTTGTCGGCTTCGGCTCCCGCGCGATGAATAGAGGACGGATTGGCATAATGGATCTTCATGACCTGCGCCAATGTGTCCACAACTTCATCATACGGCGGGGTTGATGCGCAATGATCGAAATAAAGCATAGTGTGGTGACACCTTTCCGTAAAAAAGAATAAAACCTCTATCGAGGTCGTTCGAAGACGAGCGACCGCGTTTAGAGGTAGGTTTGACTAATAACGGGCTTCCAGTACCTTGCCTATGTAGCGCTGTGTCTCTATCGGCAGCTTGTCCAGGTTGGCCTGCAGCTGACTGTCCGTTGAAATGCCTAGCCGGTCAATCCGTCCAGGTCCCGCATTATAAGCAGCAAGCGCCACTTGTTCGTTGCCGCTGTACTTGCCAAGCAGGTAGGATAAATATTTCGATCCGCCTTCAATATTTTGCTGGGGATCCAAAGAATCCGATACGCCAAGACTTCGCGCTGTAGCGTCCATAAGCTGCATAAGTCCTTTCGCTCCCACGGAGGATACGGCATCCGAGTTGAATCCAGACTCCGTTCGGATCACCCCTCTGATCAGTTCCGGATCAATGCCATACTTGGCGGCGGCGCTCGCAATAAGGTCATCGTAGCCGGTCGGCGTGCTAGAGCTGATACCGGTCGCTTCGGCACCCGTGCTGCTTAGCGCAGAGCTATACAAGTTGGGCAAGCTGGACAACTTGGCTAGCGAATCAGAAGCAAGTACGGATTGCTCCATGCTCTCCATTCCCGAAAGATCGCCGTTCATATATTGGGACAGCAAAACATCAAATAAGGAGGTATTGCCGTCACCGCTGTTCATGTCAAGCGGATTAGCCGTTGATTGAAAATCCAGGGTTGGTGAAAGCTGCATCTGAAGCAGCCGCGAAAGCGTACGCGAATCGATACTCATAAGGTCCTCCAGTCGAAGTAAAAAAGGGTATAAATGATGTATCGGTTTTTATTGTACATGTTTTTAATTATAACGGCTAGTACTCCTCCGGGGGCGCCAAGAAAAACAGCCCCCGAACATGTCGGGAGCTGCTTGCTTCATCTTTATTTAAAAACTTTCACGCGCTCGTCAATTGGCTGGAATTGCTTGTCGCCCGGCTCAGCCGTAGGCGTGCCAAACGGCATTTGGGCAATCAGCTGCCAGCTGCCCGGAATGTTCCATGTTTGCTTCACTTCTTCGTCAATTAGCGGGTTGTAATGCTGCAGGGAAGCGCCAAGTCCTTGTTCCTCCAGCAACGTCCATACCACGTATTGCGCGATACCGGAAGACTGTTGCGACCATTTCGGGAAGTTGTCGGCATAACTTGCGAATTGTTTCTGCAGGCCTTCGATCACGGCCGTATCTTCGAAGAACAAGACCGAACCATAACCGGCTTGGAAGCTGTCGATCCGTTGTTCCGTGGAAGCGAATTGATCCGCGGGAACGATCTTGCGCAACGATTCTTTCACAATGTTCCACAGTTTATCGTGATTCTCGCCGAGCAACACAACGGCACGGGCACTCTGGGAGTTGAAAGCCGAAGGAGAATATTTAACAGCCTCTTGCACCAAGTTAACAATTTGCTCGTCGGAAATCGTGGATTGTTTGCTGATTCCATAATAAGTGCGTCTTGCTTTTACGGCCTCGAGCAGGCCTTTAGATGTAGTAGCAGTATTTGACATTTTTGTCCGCCTCCTAGGATAAACATAAGTAACTTTATTTATGTTAGTAACAATACAATATAACGAAGGCCATGTCAAGCACTTCGCCATTTATAATGTCTAAATAGCCGCTCAATATAAGTGTTAATGATTGCCCGCTCTCTCGGCCCTCATATTCCTGGCACAACAAAAAGCCGCTCCCTATGGGAACGGCTTGGCTTAAATCTGCCTATACTCTTATTCCGTTTCAGTTACTGAAATCGTAATAGGCGAATATTCCCCGATTACGGTCTGTCCATGCACGGATACGCTGCCTTCCGGCGTCAAATCTTTTTCGGTCATAATGCCAAGCGCAACCGTGAATTGGTTGAATTTAACCGGAACGTTGTGTTCGCGGCGCACTTCCGTACCGTTCACGTAGAAGACGATCTCGTCTTTATCCCGGTTGTACGTAATTTTGTACGTGTTAAACTCACGGGCTTGGAATTCCGTCGATTCCTTGAATACGCAGAAATATCTTGTCTTGTCCGACTCCGGCACCGGAACGCCCGGGAATGGCAGAACGGCATACACGCTCGCATATTTGTCATTGCCCGCGAAGAAATCAAGCGCGCCGCCCGTCGTGAAGTCAAGCAGGTTCAGCGAAGCATAACCGTCGTACAGGTCGCCAGGCGCCGTGTTTTGCGAACGGGCGCGGATCTGAAGTTCGAAGCTGATCTCGCCTTTCTCAGGTACTTCAACCGGCTTGGCCGAATAATACATATGTTTGGCGTTATCGAGAATTTGAATCTTGTCATGCTTGCGGCTAAGCGGTGCGCGGACGTACAAAATACCGTTGCGTACGATAACGACCGCATCAGGCTCGCGATATTGCCAGAACGAACCGTCCGGCAACGGGAAGCCGCCGATCGTCCATACTTTTCCTTCATCAAGAATGGTATCGAAATCTCCAAGAACCCATTGTTTGCTCATGTTCATATCCCTCGGCTTTCCATGTTATTAGTTATTAGAATGGCCCGTCCTTTACACAAGACCCTGAATAATTAACGCAAGTATAAGAATAACGCCGCAGCGGTTTGTTGCTTTCACCGAACCGCCCATCAGCGGCAAATACGCATGCGAAGGGTTATGTTCCTTCAGCTTGCCGTACACCCCATACAGCGGAATGACGGTTAACAGACCAATCAGCGCGTACCAAGGCAACGCCCCTGCCAGGACGCAAATAACAAGCGATGCGTAAGCGAGAACGAGCAGCCATCTGGAGAACACAAGCGCGCGCTGTTCGCCCCATACAACAACAAGCGTTTTCTTGCCGGCCTGCTTGTCCGCCTGCCAGTGCAGGAAATGATGGTTAAACAAGATCAGCGTCGTTAGCAGACCGATCGGCAACGATAACAGCAAAGCCCGATAATCGAGCTCCGAAGACTGCACATAGTAAGCGCCGGCAACGGGCAAAATACCAAACGACAGCAAAATCGCAACCTCGCTATAGCCTTTCCCCCGGTAGCCGAACCTGATCGGAGGAGCTACATAGAAATATGCAATAAGTCCGCCAAGTCCGCCAAACACAATAACTGGCCAGCCGCTAATGACGGACAGGATAATACCGCTTAACGCCGCAATGCCAAACAACGACCAGGTTACCGCCGCAAAGGTACGGATGCTCCATGTCCCGTTCGTCAAGTATCCCGAGTTCGTAGAGATAGCCCCCTCCGCCTGTTTGGCAGCCTCGTCCGTTCCGTTGTAGTAGTCCCACAAATCATTAATCATATTCGAGAACAAATGCGCGGCTCCCGAACCGACTAACGTAAGCAGGAACAACCCGAAATGAAAGTTTCCGTCCCATACAAAAGCGCCAAGCGCTCCTAAAGCAACGGGAATAAGCATAACTGGAAGGACGCGGATCCGCGATGCCTTCATAAACTGCTTCATGATGTGATTCAAGTTGCTTGTCTCCTTCCTCTTCATCCGTTCAAACAATCCAAACCTAATTGAAACACTTTCGACAAGCGACAGTCAACTGAAAGAATAGGGCGAAAGCATCAGTTTCTGACAAAAAAAGAGCCCCTTAAGGGCGATAAACGCCTTAAGAAGCTTTTTACAAACCTTTATCCTTTTGCTTGAAGCCTGCGGTTGATTAAATACGCCGTGGCGTATACCAGCACGGAAATTGCGATTATTTCAAAAACAAGCGGTCCCCAAAAATTCGGGACGGTTGACCGAACATGAACGACTGCATCTGTACCTTCAGTAATCCGTTCGTTAACCGATTCAAAAAATTGATCGGTTGTAACCGCCGTGTCCGGGAACAACAGTTTTTCCAGCCAATCAAACGCAAACTGCAAAGCCATAAACAAGGCAACGCCAATCCAGATTCCCTTTTTGCCGGTAAATATCTTGGATACGGTAATGCATAAGAAAATAATCATCATAAACATCGTGCTTGCGACCAGCATCGACCAAAAACCTCTGTCCGCCAGCACATCCGATATCCGCAAAATGCCGCTGTCCCACATCATTCCGATCGCCACTAGATGCAGCACGCCAACCGCTCCAATAACCACAAGACCGGCTAGGCCCAGAAGCATAGGCGACAGGATCGTATAAACGGCAGGCAACGGAAGCAGTCGCCGGTTAAAATAACGGAGATTCCGCTCATACGTTCTGCATGTCGTTACGCACACCATAACCGTAACCGCAACGTAAAAAACAAAGGAAAGGACGTAAATAAATTCGATATCCAAATGTTTTATTTTGCTGTATACCGTTAAAGCCGCTTCAGCCAATAGGAACAACGTTCCCAGAACAAGCAGCATACCCGCATTCCGTTTCCAATCGTATTTGACCAGCTTGAGCAAATTCATCATTCCGCGAACACCTCTTTAAACAGCTCATCCACGCTTTTGCCCTGCGAGAAACGAATCGTCTCTACTTCCTCCTGAAGGACAAGTTTCCCGTTCTTAATCAAAAGCACCTCGTCAAAAATCCTTTCAATATCCCGCACCAGATGCGTCGAAACAATAAGACAGCTATCCTCGTTGTAGTATTTGACGATGGCGTCCAATATTTTCTCGCGGGCAACCGGATCTACGCCGCCAATCGGTTCATCCAGCAAATACAACTTGGCGTTGCGGCACAAAGCTAGGGTTAGCTGCAGCCGCTCATTCATCCCTTTGGACAACGTATTAACCTTATCCAACGGCTTCAAATTCATAAATTGAAGCATCTCTTCGGCTTTCGCCGCATCAAAATCCGCATAAAAATCTTTATAAAATCCGATCGCATCCTTCACCCGCATCCAGGATTCGGTGAGCGGCTTATCCGGCATAAAGGAAGTCACCGCTTTGCTCCGTTGTCCGCTTGGTTCCCCGCATACAAGCAGCTTTCCGGAGGATGGCTGCATAAGGCCCGCGGCTAATTTCATCAGCGTGCTTTTGCCGCTGCCGTTGCTGCCTAGCAGACCTATGATTTTACCTGACTGAATGCTAAATGAAACATCGTCCAGCGCTCGCTTGGCACCATAAGATTTCGATACTCCCGATAGCTCCAAGATTGATTCCACGTCTTTATTCACTCCTGTCCTTACGGCTTTTCCCTTTTCCTTCATCAACGGCATCTTTCACGATAGCTACGATGTCGTCCCTCTCGAACCCGAGTTCCTTCATGCCTTGCACAAAGCGTTCAAGCAGCTCGCCCGCCATCTCTTTCTTTATTTGCATAATCGTCGACCCCTCACTTGTCACGAATCGGCCAAGTCCTCGTCTCGTTTCCACAATGCCTTCCCGCTCCAGCTCCTGAAACGTGCGTTGAATCGTATTTGGATTAATTTGCAGTTCAAGGGCAAGATCCCGTACCGATTCGATTTTGTCCCCGGGGCTTAATTTACCGGTAATGATCTGCTTTTTCACGTAATTCATAATTTGAATATAAATCGGCATATTGTTGTCAAATACAATAGTCACGGGTGCCTTATCTCCTTTCCTTAACGTCGGCCCTCTGAAACGCCCGCTTACGCGATATCGCGCTTCTTAAATACGGCAAAGCTGACGGATAGGAACAGCGCTACATATACGAGCAGTATAACAATGGAAAAAGCTAACGTCATCCCCTCAACCGGTATGGCGTCGCTGCGGTATACGGACAAATCGGTATTGGCGAACAGCAAATATTTCGTAATCGAATAACGGGAGAGCAGCATAACGAGCAGGCTTCCGATCATCATGGAGAAGATTCCGATGCCAATTGCCGCGCCATTGGATTTAGTCAGAATGCCAACCATAAAGGTCATTGTCACAAACACGATGGAATATACGGCCAGACTCGCCATATTGCTGAAGAAATCCGTCCAGGTGGAATCACCGGAACCGCCGCCGTAAACGATATAACCGGCAACAACGGCTAACACGGCCGCCGTAACGACAAGGCTAAGCGCATATACAATCGAGATGATATATTTGGATGCGAGAATTTTATGACGGCTCTGCGCACGGATGAGCAAAAACTTGATTGTGCCATAGCGGTATTCCTGCGTAACGCTGCCAGCCGCAGCCAATACGGCAAGTACCGGCACAAGCTGTCCGGCCGCTTGAAGCATAATTGTGCCCGTTGCGAAATCCAATGTGGAATCAAGGCCATCCGGCGATAATTTATAGAATGCAAATGCCAATATCCCGAATACGACAACCAGAATGGCATACGCGACGAAAAACGATTTCTTTTTACTCAGCTTCAGCCATTCGTTCACTAACAAACCCGAAAAATTACGCAATGCGGTTCCCTCCAGTCAATTTCATAAACTCGTCTTCCAATGTTTCGCGTACTTCCTCAATCCGGTAAATCTCAACGCCTTGCGTGGCCAGACCGGCTACAAGACCAGGGATCTTCTCATGCTGAATCTGTATCGTCATGCGGCTTGCGGTAACGCTTACGACCTCGATCCCTTCCATTCCTTCTATCACCGCTTGAGCATGTGCGGCATCGCCAACCTGCAGGGAGATCGAAATAATCTTTTGCTTCGGAGATTCCGTTTCGCCAAGCGAGCGGGCGGTTACATACTTGCCTTCCTGTATAACGATAACCCGGCTGCACATGAGCTCAATCTCGCTGAGCAAATGGCTGGAGACCAGAATCGCAATTCCTTCGGCTTCCGCAATCCGCTTCAAATATTCGCGCATTTCCTTAATGCCTGCCGGATCAAGTCCGTTTGTAGGTTCATCGAGAATGAGCAGCTTAGGCTCATGGAGCAGCGCCTGCGCGATTCCGAGACGTTGTCGCATGCCAAGCGAATAAGCTTTGACCCGTTTATCCAAGGCATCCTGCATGCCGACAAGCTTGGTAACCTCCTCGATTCGCGCATCGGTTACGCCCTCCGTCATCCGCTGGTATTGCTTCAAATTATCATAACCTGTCATGTAAGGATAAAATTCCGGGTTCTCAATAATCCCGCCTACATGCCGGATGGCCTGTTCAAAGTTGGTGCGGATACTTTGGCCGCAGATGTGTACATCCCCGTCCGTCATGCCAATTAAACCAACTATCATCCGCATCGTTGTTGTTTTGCCCGCACCGTTTGGTCCAAGCAAGCCAACAACCTCGCCTTTTGCAATATCGAAGGACAAACCGTCTACAATCGCTTTGCCGCCAATCTTTTTGGTTAATCCGCTCAACTGAAGCACAATGGACGGGTTTGAGATTTTTGCCGTTTTCATAACGTCTCTCCCTTTTGTATTAGTGTTATAGTCAAATAGTACACTAGGTCATTAGTGATGTAAAGACCCCAACAAGAAAATTACCAAATATTAACGAAAATAGTTGTTCGCCTAGAGATGCTGCCCTAGAATAATTAAGCACGAATACAGTATGTGAAGCCGATTGGAGGTTTAAGATGAGATTGTTTCATTTTAGCGAGGAAAGTTCGATAGAACGATTTGTTCCAAGGGTGAAGGCGAACCGGACAAATATGCCGCCTGTCGTGTGGGCCATCGATGAAGAACATCAATTCACGTTTTTCTTCCCCAGAGATTGCCCCCGGATCGTGTACACAAGATCGGCGGGAATAACCGATGAAGATGAACAGAAGTTTTTTGGTTTATCGCATGCTAACATTGTCATTACGGCAGAGACTAGCTGGTATGAAAGAATAAAGCATACAACATTGTACCGGTATGAGCTGCCTACCGAATCTTTCGAGAGGTTTGACGAATCCGCCGGTTACTATATCTCCACTGAAACGCTGATTCCTATAAACGTTCATCCATTGCCCGATCTTCTAAGCCATCTCATGAAGCTTGGCATAGAGGTCCGTTTCTCCCCTAATCTGCATCCGCTTAGAGACGCCATCTTAAATTCTTCTCTAACGGATTTCGGCATACATCGCTTCCAGCATGCAACCAACCTAGTTACTCCATAAACAGACAAAGGCTGTTATTCCTTGGTCATCCTTGAAGATCACCATGGAATAACAGCCTTAGATATTATTTAGAACAAAGAAATTATACTTTAAAGATAGCCGCTTGTTCCTTGAGGGCAAACGAAGATTGCTGGAGCTTGCCGGCCATTTCCTGCAAATTGTCCGAAATATGGTTCTGCTCTTCGGATAGATGGCCCATCTGTTCCATCTTGCCATTAACGTCGGTTGAGGTATGCAACAGCTTATCGACCGAGGTAACGATATCCGTAATGCCGGATGTAATTTCATTAATGGCAGTGGAAATTTCGCTGACCTGTTCAGACAACGTATGACTTTGCGTCTCTAGTCCTTTGAACACGTCGCTTGCCGCAATTGACGCTTGTTTCGTAGAGAAAATGACCTCGGCGAAAGCCCCCATGCTCTTGCTGCTAGCCGCGACATCATCTTGGATCAGATGCATTTCTTTCGAAATATTTTTCGAAATTTGGTCGGTCTGACCGGACAGCTTGCGGATCTCGTCGGCTACCACAGCAAAGCCGCGGCCATGCTCGCCTGCCCGGGCGGACTCGATGGATGCGTTAAGGGATAACAGGTTCGTTTGCGTATTCACATCCTGGATACTCTCGAGAAACTTCGATACATTGCTGTAACGTTCGGTTATGCGGTTGAACGCTTCGGTTACTTGATTGAACTGTTCCACCGTCTGGTTCACCATCTGCACAACGCCTTCCATATCAACCGATCCCGTATGCGAATCGTCTTTCATCTGCTGCATGTCTTTGTTGATATAGTCGCTCGACGCCGCAATTTCTTGCGAGCTGGCCGAGATTTGCTCCGTGACAGCCGAGATCGACGTGGCATCGTCGTATTGGGAGAGCAGGACCGATGTTCCCAGATCAATCTGACCCTTAACTTGCTCGGATGCTGTACGGTTCCGGCTGATCATGTCCCCCATCTGATTCGACATTTGAAGCACCGTCTGGCTAACGCTAAGCGTCGATTTAATGGTTCCTTTCAAATTATCGCCCATCGCCGACAAGGAGCGGTCAATATCGCCAAATTCATCTTTGCGGTCAAGCGATTTATTATAAGTGAAATCATTATGCTGGTAAGCCGTAATACGCCCCATGATGCCTTGAAGTCCGGATTTAATGCTTCTGCTCAAGCCAAAAGTGAACAGGAATGGTATAACGGCGAGAATCAATACGTTGATTAATATAATCAGATTAGCGGCATCAATACTGTCGGAAAGCCGTTTGTCCGTTAACGCCGCATCGACGGTAATCCGGGAGTTCACATTCTGATTGGCGAATTCGAGCTCGTTCAAGTAAATATTGACGAGTCTAAGCACCAGAGCGGATTTCATCTCTATCGTCACATTCTCGAATTGCGTTACGTTCGAGCTCTGCAGATCGTTATAAGCGATTTCGTAAATATTGCCTTGTCCCACATACGTCTGCTGCTCGTCATCTGCAGGGAACAACTTGTCCAGCTCCGCAAAAGTCCCCTTCAAATGCTCAATCTGTCCAGGCATGTCCACCAGCCGTTCCTTCGGATCCACAACCTCCGATTTGGAGCTGTCATTATTGTTCTCGATGGAATTGATCATCATGAGCAAGGTCTGGAGCAGCGTATTCGATATTCCTTCGTATTCTCGCTGTGCGCTTGTTAACGTATTGGATTCCTTGACCGCATGGGATACCGACAGATTTTGCGAATAAATAAACACGCCTGCCACAACGTTAAAAAACGTGATAATGCTCGTTAACACTAGAAGCCTGACGCCTATCTTTCTTCTGCCCTCTACCAGTTTCCTTCTGGCGATTACCCACTGCCATGCTTTTTTAACTTGATCCTTCATCCTCGTCTCTCCTCGCTGTCACTGAAAAAAGAACAAGCTATCCACGGCGGATAGCTTGTTAAAGGCACAATGTCCTACGTCCGGCGGTCTGGCAACCATCGCTCTTTAGAGCATTAGGCCCATAACTTTGCGTCCTTGCCTTTCAGCAAGTTTGCCTTTTTCAGTTTATTTACGACTAATTTCGACACAAAGACTAGTTTAGGATAAATCTACCTTTTTGTAAACAAAATTTGGCTCCATTCCCATTCCGATATCCAGACTTTAGACTCATCCCCTTTGAAACAAGGAAGGATGACGTTATAATAGATGCTATATGAGAGAGACGGGAGCTAGGGACGCATGGAATTTCGTTTGGATCTGATTGAAGACAAGGTTGAGTTTTTTGAGGCAAGCGATCTCCGCACGCTGGAGCTCAAGATCGAGCAGCAAATCGAGAATAATAAAGCGCTTTTATTGCAGGTGCATCAAGTCCAGCATCATGCCGCTTTCAACACCATTACGGGTAAAATGCTGTACAGCGCGGTCGTGCATTTCAAGGCAAAAAAGCTTTAAGATTTTTCTATAAAAAAAGGATTGCATAAACCGTACATGCTATGGCATAATACATTTTGTGCCCGACACAATTTGAAATATGCCGGTGTAGCTCAGTTGGTAGAGCAACTGACTTGTAATCAGTAGGTCGTGGGTTCGACTCCTATCGCCGGCACCATTTTTTTCGGGACGTAGCTCAGCTTGGTAGAGCACCTGGTTTGGGACCAGGGGGTCGCATGTTCAAATCGTGTCGTCCCGACCATAGAGTAAACACGCAGGAAGCTTGATATATGATCAGGCTTTTTTTTGTTTTATATGAATAGATTTATTTATAGATTCGCAAAAACTTCTTTTAACGTTTGAATTAGAAACGCAACATCCTCATCGGTAGATGATAACGGCGGACTGATCGTAAGCACATTATTGTAGCCTGCGACGGTATCGCCGTTTTTTCCGATTATAAGGCCTCTTGCTTTGCACGCCCCCATAATGCGGACGACGCCAGACAGCGGATACGGCTCTTTCGTCTGCTTGTCGGCTACCAGCTCGATCCCCATCAAGAAACCAAAGCTGCGAATGTCCCCAACAACCGGATGTTCAAGCAATACGGATAGCTCATCTCGAAGTCTTGCTCCAAGAATAGCCGACCGCTCAACAAGTTGTTCCCGCTCCAAAATCTCAAGATTCGCTAGCGCAAGAGCGCATGCTGCCGGTGAACCCCCAAACGTATTTAAATGACGGAAGTGGCTATACATCTCTTTTCCTTTGAAAGCTTCATAGAGATCTTTGCGAACGGCCGTTGCGGATAAAGGCAAATAACCACTCGTTAATCCTTTCGCAAGAGTTACGATATCCGGCTTAATCCCGTAATTCAGATGGCCAAACTTCCGACCCGAACGTCCAAATCCGCAAATCACCTCATCCATAATGAGCAGGACGCCATATTTGGTGCAGATGTCGCGGACTTTCTCCAGATAAATCGGCTCGGGCACGATCACTCCCCCGCCCGTAATGGCAGGTTCCATAATAACGGCTGCTATGGTCTCTTGGCCTTCCCACACAATCGTCTCTTCGATCGCCTCGGCGCATTGCAAATTAAATTGTTGAACGGTCATGCCTTCGGGACGGCGGTAACTGTCTGGCGGCCGGACATGCAGAAATCCTCCGGCGAGCGGTTCGTACATGTATTTGCGCTGAGCTTGCCCGGTTGCGGCGAGTGCACCCATGGAGTTGCCGTGATAGGCCCGATAGCGGGAAATAAACTTATACCGGCTTGGAGCACCGGATTGCTCATGGTATTGCCTGGCCATCTTGAACGCTACTTCGTTCGCATCAGAGCCGCTATTCGAATAGAAGATCACATAGTCGTCTTCCAGCCAATCATTTAACTTCTCGGCAAGACGGATCGCAGGCTTATGGCTTTGGGTAAGCGGATAATAAGACAAGGTTTTGAGCTGCTCATACGCGGCTTGCGCCAGTTCTTCCCGGCCATATCCGACATTCACGCACCATAATCCGGACATGCCGTCCAAATAACGGTTGCCCTTGTCGTCTGTTATCCATGAGCCTTGCCCTTCCGTCACAACCATCGGAGGAACCTGTTCATTATATGGTGTCATCGCATGCCACACATATTGGCGGTCTTTGGCGATCCAGTCCGCCTCTTCTTCCCGATCCATGGACATTCCTTGTCACTCCTCACCATTCAACCTTTAGTACCTGGCTGTAACCATCTTTTTGCGCGTATAAAATTCTACTCCATCCCGGCCGTTCGCATGCAAATCCCCATAGAAGGAGCTCTTATAACCGGAGAATGGAAAAAAAGCCATTGGCGCGGGAACGCCCAAATTAATGCCAAGCATTCCGGCATCAATCTGCTCGCGGAACTGCCGGATCGCTTTGGCGCTATCGGTGTATAAGCAGGCGCCGTTGGCAAATTCGGATTGGTTGCTGATTGCTATGGCCTCTTCGAGCGTAGCCGCGCGCACGATCGCAAGTACCGGAGCGAACAACTCCTCCTTCCAGATCGTCATCTCCGGATTGACCTCGTCAAATATCGTGGGTCCGATAAAATAACCGTCTTCCGCTGCCTCATCGCGCCGGCCGTCCCGGATGAGTTTGGCGCCTTCTTCAATGCCCAGCTGAATATAGCGGATCGTTCGATCCTTGTTTTCCTGGCGGATAACCGGCCCGAGAAATACATCCTCCTCCAGTCCGTTGCCCATCTTAATGCGGTCGGCGGCTCTAACAAGTGCCTGCTGCAGCTGGTCCGCGGCATTTCCGACCGCCACAACAACCGAGCAAGCCATGCAACGTTCGCCAGCCGAGCCAAAGGCAGCGGCGGTAATATTGGAGACCGCAAGCTCCATGTCTGCATCCGGCATGACGATGGAATGGTTTTTAGCTCCTGCGAGCGCTTGAACTCTTTTTCCGTGCGCGGCTGCCGTTTTGTAGACATGCTCCGCTACCGGCTGAGAGCCTACAAAAGAAATCGCTTTGACCTGCTTATGCGCAAGCATTCCGTTCACCACGTCCCTTGCGCCATGCACGATATTGAGCACGCCGTCAGGCAAGCCCGCTTCCTTGAACAATTCCGCGAGGCGATTCGCGAGCAACGGGGTACGTTCGGAAGGTTTCAGCACAAACGTATTTCCGCATGCAATAGCAAGCGGGAACATCCAACAAGGCACCATCATCGGAAAATTAAACGGCGTAATGCCGCCAACCACGCCTAGCGGATAGCGGAACATCCCTGACTCAATGCCGCTGGCGATATCGGGCAACTGGCTGCCCATCATCAAAGTTGGCGCACCGGCCGCGAACTCGACGCATTCAATCCCCCGCTGCACTTCGCCAAGCGCTTCCGTGATGCTTTTCCCATTCTCGGTTGTGATTAATTTAGCAAGCTCATCTCCATGCTCGGTCAGCAGCTGCTGGTATTTGAACAGCATCCGAGCCCGTCTCGGTACCGCGACCTCTCGCCAACTCGCATAAGCAACGCTCGCCGACTGAACAGCCCGATCGACATCCTCTTCACCGGATAACGGCACCTTCGCAAGGATCTCTCCGGTAGCCGGGTTCGGTACCTCTTCATATCGGCCGCTTGCCGATTCCACCCATTGCCCGCCTATCCAATTCCGAAGCGTTATAACAGCCGATTGAGAGTGTGGCACATGGCCCACCTGCCCTTCTTCCACTTCGTATATATGTCTAGTATAGTGGCGATTATGACCGTTTACATTAGACAGAATGTCACGAAGTGGAAAGGCTTTTTCAACCTGAACGTCACAGAAAAACCGCCTGTCGCCAGGCGGCTACCGTTTAGCTATGCCGTTCGATGAACTGGACGATGCGAGCTCTGGTTTCATCGAGCCGCTCGCCCGCATGGTGGGGATGCAAGGGTTCACTCCAAGAGAAGCCATCACCTTGATATCTCGGGATAAGGTGCATATGGTAATGGGTCAGATCATTAAAGATTCCGCCATTCTGACAAATACTAATGCCATCCGGATGAAAAACTTGTTTCAGGACAAGCGATAAATGCTGTGAAGCCACCATAATGGCGGAAGTTGTCTCTTTGTCTATTTCTTCTACGTCGAGAACATGTTTTTTGGGCAGGATGAGAGTGTGACCTTCATTAAACGGAGCAATGTCGAGCACGCATGTGACATGTTCGTTCTCATAAATGATCTTTAAATCCGGTTCCGTACCGTTTGCTATACGGCAGCCTAAACAATCCATTGGGACAAGCCCCTTTCGCGTTTGAAATCCCGTCTTGTTTATTGCAACAAAATACTGAAACTAAGCGTAAGACTATATGGATGCGCTTGTTAACGTTCCTAGCTAGATATTTTATTTTGCTTGAAAGGATCCCTACAATGAAAAAACTCGTCCTCTCTATACTTCTATTAATTATTCTTTGTTCGTGTAGTGCAGCCTTCAATAAAGATACCTGGTTAGAACAACCCGAGAAAAGAAATGGCATGGTGCATAGTTTGATTAAGAAGTACCACCTAGTAGGAATGTCCGAGGCTGAAATTGTTGATTTGCTTGGTAAACCCTCGCTAAAAGTAGATGAACCTACTCGGCAATATGTATACTATCTTGGAAGAGCAGGATTAGGAGTAGATGACAGCTTATTGCGGCTCTATTTCAACAATAACGGCGAACTTGACCGCCACGAGATTACGCATGATTAAAGGAATGGCCGCTGATCGCTAGATCGACTGCCATTCCTTCTTTTTGCGCTTCCCTCTTCATTCGTTACTTCTTGATGAATTTTACGATTCTAACAAATCCCCAAATGAGTAATGCTAGAATTGCGGCTAACACTGGAACTTGAACGATAAAATTGCTCCAAACGATATGCAAACCATTTACCTCCATCTTCATGCCAATCTACATTTTTCCAATATTATAACGTTAATAGATTCTCCTCTTCAATAAAATCAGCAGCCGGTCTTAGTCGACCGACTGCTGATTGAACGCTAGGCATGCCATATTCTAGGCATCGGCATCGATTCCTTGCCTAATTCCGCCCAGATATATTTCAATAATAGTTCTGCTTTTAACGGAGCATGTGCAGGATCATTCCATAAATTCCGAAGCTCCCCCGGGTCTTCCTGCAAGTCGAAGATTTCACCGTACGTCTGATTATAGTAAACGGTAATTTTGTATCTCTCGCCAATATACGTTTTCTGGTGAATCGTCGTTGCCTCATGCCGGAATTCGCAGATTGCATGGTCCCTCGCGGAAGACTTCCGCCCAAGCCATACGTCCTTCTGGTCAACGCCGGTCATGGCGCTTGGCACCGGGATTCCGCAGAATGAGAGGAACGTTGGAGCCAAATCTACCAGGGATTGAATAGATGGGGAAACATGCCCCGCAGGTACCCGCCCCGGATATCGCACGATAAACGGCAGTTTCAGCAGATCCTCGTAATGGAACCCGCCCTTCGCCTGAAGCCCGTGTTGACCGAAGAAATGTCCATGATCCGTCGTAAACACCACAATCGTGTTGTCGGCCATCCCGAGATCATCCAACTTGTCCAAGATCGTTCCGATATACTTATCCATCATGCTGACCATGCCGTAATAAACCGCGACAAGCTTTTTCTTATCGTAGTCCGTCAGTTTGGCCTTGTCCCCGTATTCGTAGTAGTTGTGGGACCGGTAACCATGGACGCCATAACCGCTCTCCAGCAAATGGGAGAAGTCCGGATTGTCCTGCTGCGTCATGCCAAAATGCGGCGGGTTCTGCTCATGCTCGCCTTCAGTCAGCGTCGGAACCGTTAATTGATCCGGATCATACATCGTATCCCATGGCTCCGGAACAAGATATTCGGGATGCGGATCGAAGAAGCTGGACCATAAGAAGAAGCTTTCATCCTCCGACTTGAACTTCTCCAGCTGGGCATTCGTCCGCTCCGCTATCCATGTATTGTAATGATACTCCTCGGGAATCGGCCATTTGTAGGTATTGGAAGGATCCATCGTGCCGGTAGGCGCGAGGAAATAATCTCGCCAGTTCGCGAAGCCCTTCTCTTCCATCCATAACGCGTAATGTTGTCCCACATGGGCTTCGTTGGTATGGTTGCGCGCCAACTCCACATGGTCAAATCCGTAAAACGGTCCCTCATACGTCTTCCACGTCTCCAAATCCTGAAGAAGCGGATAAGCTTCCAAAGAAGGATACTCCTCCGTTGAACGAAGCGGTTGAAAATGCGCTTTGCCGATCAGCGAAGTGCGATAACCCGCCTTCACAAAATCCTCGCCAACGGTATGGCGATCTTCCAGCAGCTTCGTGCCAAGCGTCCATGCGCCATGCTGGCTCGGATACATGCCCGTAATAATGGATGCCCGGCTAGGCGTGCAGGTCGGGTTCGGGCAATAAGCCCGGGTAAACGTTGTCCCTTCCCGCGCGAGTCTGTCTAAATTGGGGGTATGTAGCTCTTTATTAAAAGCTCCGATCGTATTCCAATGCTGCTGATCGCTTGTTATGAGCAAAATATTGGGCTTTTTCATTTGCGAACCTCTACTACGCAAACAGAATGCGGCCTCATGGCCAGAACCGGCTTGCTGCTGCCGAAATCCAATCGTTGCTCCCGCATCGTTACGGCTTCCGGCTCGAATACGGAATTAATTGTCTCATAATGATCCCCGGCAAGCTCCCATACTTTCGCTTCGCCGGCATCTGCGAACGAGCCGATGATAAGTTCCGCGTCAATCGAAGATAATCCCCTGTTAACAACAAACAAAGTTAATACACGACCGGACTCGTCCACTGCCGCTGCCACATCCAGGGCCGGAAGCGGCCCCGGCTCAAGGCCAAAGCGTTTGGAACCGGACGGCCATTCGAATGTCTCGCAGTCTGCATTAGCCGGCACGATACGGGAAATCTCGCGATTCGCATACTCCTTCATCATGTGGAAGGTCGGCGTTCCATACACCACGCGGCTGCGTCCGCTCCATCCCGCTTCCTTGCCCCGGTATTGATCCGCATAACAATCGCCAACGCGAATGCAGCCGCCAAGCCAGCCGTTGACCAGATCGGAGAAGCTGCCGATTTCAACGAGGTGCGACTGGCGAATGAATTCATTAAGATTCGCCGCATTGGCAACGGCCGCCTCCAGCGTATGCTCCATCGGACGACCCTCGCGAATCGTGTTCGGGTAATACATCGTGTTATATTCCGTAATCGCCAATTTCACGTGGGAATAGGCCGGATTGCTCCTTATCAAATGTTCCGCCTTGGAAATAACCGTCCGGCTGATTTCCGGGAAAGACATCACCGCAGGATACCGTTCCTCTGCCGACGTATTCGGCGTAATGCCAACCGTGCCAAAACCGTGATAAATATGGATCGTCAGCATATCCATCTTGCTAGCCGAAATGTCTAGCACCGTGCGATTCCATTCAGGATCGCAATCTCCGCAAGCGAGAAGCACAATATCCGGATCTACCGCCTTCATTGCATCTGCAAACCGGTTATAGCGGTACGCGAACTCTTCTGCCGTACAATGTCCATGCTGCCAGGAGCCATAAATTTCATTGCCTATCTCCCAATATCTGACCCCGTATGGCTCGGGATGACCGTTAAGCGCCCGAAGCGCGCCGTATTCCGTGTCGATACTGCCGTTGCAATATTCCAGCCAAGCCGCGGCTTCCTCCGGCGTACCGGTGCCGGCATTGACACAGATTAGCGGTTCTGTATCCGTGTCCCGGCAAAATTGCAAAAATTCATCCGTACCGAAATATTTGTTTGTCCAACCGCCCCATGCTTCATTGATCATATTGGGACGTTCTAATACCGGGCCAATCGCATCCTCGAAATGATAGGCGCTAATATAATTGCCCGCAATGCGCATCATGCCCGGCTTCAGCTGCTTCGTCAGCTCCACGACTTCGCGCTTCACATAACCGATGCTGTCCGATGGAAGCATGGAGACATGATCGAGCCATAACATGCCGGATCCCATTCCGTCACGCCATGTCTCCTCCTCCGAGGAGAGCAGGATGCGGAACTCGGCGTTCTCGCAGGAACGGCTAGGGGTCATTTGCGTCTTGTATTCCTGCCAACGATGACCACTCAGCTTCAGCTCGGCACGGCCAAGCAGCTCGCCCGTCGAACGGTCGACCAGCTCACAGGCAGCAATCCTTAAATCTATGGCCGCACGTGCCACCGCGTGGATCCGGTACGCCATCCCGCCTTCTACGCTGACCCGCTGTCCGATCCCGCCATAACAGCGATCGGCGCTCAAGATGCGAATACGCTGGCTATGTCCGGAATGCCTGGGAGCGGCAGGCTCCAAAGCATACTCGGTGTTTTTCCCATTGGTTACCGCGTACCAGCCGGAGGAGACGCCTCTTCCGTCAGCTTCGTCTTCAAAGTCCATATCCTTCAGCGTAAAAGCTAACATGGCATCCATATGATCGCGGATATCCTCTACGAAATGTCCAAAGATGTACGGATTTACGCGATGCGCGGACGGCGTTTCGGTGTTGACGGTAATGACTGCTCTCTGATTCATGGAGATTCTCCTTATCTAGACTAGATTGTATATCCATGATAGTGTTTGGGTTAGAAGTTGAACATAGAGGAAAAGGAAGATTACGTGAGGAAAATGGACATTATTCAAATTGACAATCTACTGAATCCCGCCTTGCGGAAATATGGCGACATATTGGCGCTTCCCCACTCTCAGGATCTGTCTCTTTACGTTCCCATGATCGGGATTAACATCTGCGCGCCAACCTACAAAAACATACGCGAGAAAGCAGACATAACTGTCCTTGGACATGTGATAAACGGACATGGCGAAATAAAGGTGAATGCCGAGACGCACCGTCTTGAGAGAGGCGACTCCTTTATTCTGAAGAAAGGGAGTAGGCATGAGGTTACCGCTTTGTCCGCCGCTAATGAGCCCTGGACGTATTACTGGTATAATCTGCATGGCAACAGCTTGCCGCTCTTGGAGGCGTTCCAGCTCCTGCAAACCTCATATATCCCGAATACGAGCGTCGGATCCTTATTCCAAAGAGGATTGGATGCGGTCAAGCAACGCGATGAAGACATCGATATTCAAACGACGATTACGCTGGGCTGCACCGAGATCTTGATTGCGTTACAGCAATCGGCAGTTCGTTCGACGGATCATTCTCCTCCCCTGTTAATTCGCATGAAACGTTATTTGGATCAGCTGGTAGGCGAACCTTTTAACTCGGAAGATTTCTCTCGGCAAATGGCTCTATCGTTTAAGCAATTAAACCGGATTTTCAAGCTGCATACCGGCAGCACCGTCTATCAATATGTGTTGAACCGCAAGATCGACATGGCCAAAATGATGCTGCAAGATACCGATATGCCCGTTGGGGATATCGCCGTACATTTAGGCTACGAAGATCCGCAATATTTCTCCAACCTGTTCAAGCAAAAGACCGGCTTATCTCCCACGTCACACCGCCAGTACGCAAAAGAACCTTGATTGCCATCAAGGTTCTTAAACTTACAAGCTATTGCTCTCCCATAATATACGTATCTACGTACGCATTGCGGAACTTCCCATCAGGATCCTGCTCCAGCAGCAGTTGACGGAATTCCGGCAGCTTCTCATAGAGCGATTGCACGCGTTCTTGCGGCATCGTATGCACCTTCGCCCAGTGAGGACGCGCATGGAAGCGTTCCAGCTTCTCTTCGATTAAAGGAAGAACCTGCTTTACGCCTTCCCAATCCGGTTTCCATGTGAAATGGACGCCAACGGAATGCTGCTTGTAGTTCGGACTGAGCCATAGCTCGTCCGCCGCGATTGTGCGTACCTCCGAGACGAATAACAGCGGGGCAATCTGCTCGCTAAGTTCATTAATCGCGCACAACGCCGCATAAGCATCTTCACGGGCAACAAAATATTCGCTTTGCAGCTCTTCTCCCGCGCTAGGCGTGAAATCCATCCGGAAATGCGGCAGACGCTCATGCCATGGACCCGGAATACCAAGCTGCTCGCTGCAGTTTTCCGCGGTTTGCTCCGGAACCGGATGGCGTTTGGCTTCGGCCAAGCGTGCGCCAAATAATTCATTGCCTGCAACCTCGGATTTCCCCGGCTCTGACAGACGTTTCTGCCAAATTTGATTGAAGGAGGAATCCTTCCAGTCCGTAAACAAGCTTACGCTGTAAGCGCTTGAGAAGATGGCGTCGAAATGGTGTTCCAGCTGAGAGAGCGGCAAGTTCTCGTAAATATATTGGCTGATCTCAAACAAGGGAAGAATATCCAGCGTGATCGCCGTTACGACCCCCAAGCCTCCAAGTCCAACAACCGCACCGTTTAAAGAACCGTTCTCCCTAGTAAATTCGGCGATGGAACCATCCGCCTTCACGATCTCAATGGCATAAACCGCCGTTGCCAGATTGCCGTTCCGGTCCCCTGAACCATGGGTTGCGGTTGCGATTGCGCCAGCGATTGTAATGTGGGGCAGTGATGCCAGATTATGCAGCGCATAGCCTTCCCGATGAAGATACTCGCCGAGCTCACCGTAGCGGATACCGCCTTCGACCTTAACGCGCTTGTTATCGCGATCGAGTTCAAGCACGCGGTTCATATTTTGCAAAGAGAGCATCGTTTCGTTCGAATCCGCGATTCCGTTAAATGAATGCCGGGTCCCAAACACTCTCAGTTTATGACTGCGGGCTACGATTTCTTGTACTTCCTCTTTGTTCTCGGGGTACATATATTCCGAGGCACCAAATGTATAGTTGCCTGCCCAGTTGCGAAGAATTGCCACTTGTTACACGCTCCTTAGAAGTAGTTAAATAGGGCTTCTTATTAATTTAAGCAAACGGCCGCAGATTCCTGCTAAACAGATTTACTCTCTCTCCAAAAATAGAAAAACCGGCTTATAAGAAAGCCGGTCTCTGCTTGTATTATTTCTTGGCAACATAGAAAGGAATATCGTCAAAATCACCGCGCTCGCTGGCCTCTTCAAATGCTTCGTCGTCCAGCTCGTTCATCTCGATGATTCGTTTCACTAGGCGGGTACCCTCTTCATATATGGCGGCATCTTGTTCAAAGATCCGGCCGATCTCCTTCGTGAGCATTTCTGCCGTCAACGCATTGGGTTCACCGCTGTAACTGATCCGGTCAATGATCCATTGCCCGTTCTGGAAATTATAGGCGAGTCTGGCGTTAACAGCCCCTTCGATGTGCTTTACAGACAAAATCAACGTATTGTCCAGAAACTGCAAGCCGGAAGGCAGCACCTGGTAGGCAAAACCGCTTGCTTGAACGGAGGTTATTTGGGCCAATTCATTCGCCTCTCTTCGCTATAAATCGACAATATCATATCCAATTCTTCATCAGATAGCAATGAAAAATTTACAGCGTTCCAACTACCATTTTTATATTCGTGTTTTCTATCTTTATACCTAGAAAAAAACCGCCGCTTCTCCAAGAAGCGACGGTGTGTTGGCCTACTATTTCACGCAATACATAAAGCCGATTGCCCCCGGCCCCGTATGCGTCGTTATTACCGGCGTTGCGGGTTGGATCCGCACCGGCGTAGAGGTAATCCGGCTTATCTCTTCGCGCAACCGTTCAGCCAAGCTGATATTATCCGCGTGCGAGATTCCGATATCCGTAATTTCCTTGCCGTCGGTATCGCTTTTGAATCGTTCCATTAAACTTTTAACAATTTGAGAGGTTGTCCGGACCTTCGTCAGAGGCGTATACACGCCTTCCTGAAGCATGGCAATCGGCTTAATGCTGAGAATGGAGCTGATCCACCCTTTTGCTTTGCCGACCCGGCCGCCTTTTACGAGATTTTCGAGCGTATCAACAACGACCAATAAAGAGGTATTGTCCAACATACTCTTCAATCTAGTCTTAATTTGCTGAACGGAAAAACCTTCTTTGGCAAGCTTCGCTGCTTCCATGACTTGAAAACCAAGCGCTTGCGAAATCATTTGCGAGTCGATCACGACCACATCGCTCGATGACATCTCCGCCGCGGCACGGGCAGAAGCATACGTTCCGCTAAGGCCGCTTGTCATATGAATGGAGATAATCGTGTCCCCGTCTTTGCCCAGCCGGTCGTACATGTCGAGGAATACGCCAACTGCCGGCTGAGACGTTTTGGGCAGCTCGGAGGCATTTTTCATCTTGTGAATAAATTCAATGGGAAAAATCGTTACGTTATCCTCGTACGTTTCTCCATCTACATATACCGACAGCGGAATGACCTCCACTTGGTGCTGGTCAAGCAGTTCCTGCGGCAAATCAGTTGTGGAATCGGTAACAATCCTGATGCCAGGCATTTAATAGCCTCCTAAAATGTAATGTGATCAATACGTATAGCACCGCGATTGGTTTCACTATTTCGACGTGGAACTTTATTCCTATGACTTCCGTCTATTATCACATGTCTTAGCCTAATCGAACAGGTGAAAAAATGGCAGCCCGGCTAAATAGCCGGGCTGCCTCCTTGACGCGCTATGATCTATTAGTTGTTCTACCAGTTGTTCCCCGTTCCGCTTACCGTAAAGTTCGTGGACGTGTTTGAGAATTTACCGGATGGAGCGCCGTTTACCGTATTGTTGTTAAAGACCGAACTTCCGGTCGCGCTTCCTCTCACATACACGCCGTACGTGCCTGCATTAATGATCTTGTTCGAGGCGTACGTGACCGTCACATTCGGAGCCGGCTCCTCGATGAAGATACCGGAGTAGATGCTATCTTGAATCGTATTGCCGGATACCGTAACCGCCAGGTTCTGGGCTCTGCCGTTGTTATTGACCCAATAGGCCCAGATCGAGCCGATCTGATAGCCGTAATCTTTGTGATAGGAACCGGTTCGGATGAGCACGTTGTCTTGGATGGTTAACGTACCTGTCATGGAAGGCGGTTCAAAGTTTGTGCCAAACGAAATGCCCGAGCCGTTCACAACGGTATCGATCAACAGGTTATTCATGACTTTGTTGTCTTTGCCGCCGTAGATGCCGATATTATTTGCTAGTGCAGGAATTTGAACGGTATTGTAGCTGAACGTATTATTCGTGTCCAGATACGTATCCGACCACATGGCAAGACCATCGTCCCCGCTGTTGCGGACGGAATTATTGGTAACCGTAGAATTGGTTGTGCCGTAATGCAGATTTAGTCCGTCCGCCCATACATCCCGGATTCTGGAGTTCGAGACGCTAGCGTTATTCGTCTGATTAGATAGCCAAATGCCTACTTTGGTATGTTCGATCCACATGTTGGTCAGCGTTGAATTGGTGCCGTTTCCTTCGATGCCGGACACGCCGTTCCGGTCGTCGCGAATTCTATCGTTACCGCTAATCTTGAAATCCGAAATGGTAACATTGCCTCCGCGCAGGTAGAGTCCTGCAAAGTTGCCGGACAACGCGGAATACCAGACGCCCGCTCCTTTCATTGAAATGCCGCTGTCCAGATACACTCTTGTGCCGCTTCCGTCATATCCGGCGCCTACAGTTCCGTTGTTCAGCGTAAAAGTACCGGCCGGAATCCATACCCCTTTGTACGTGCCGCCGGAGTTTTTCACGGCATTGATGGCATTGTTCATAGCCGTTGTATCATCTGCGCCATCGCCCGCAACCGCGCCATAACTCGTGATCGAAACATAATTGGAAGGCATCGTAAGCGCAGCAGGAACGGCTTCCGTTTCAATCAGATCGACGGTTACGTTCGAAGTCGAGCTGAAATTCAGGTTTGTCGCGTTCCGCTGCAGCTTGATAACCGTACCTGCCGGATATTCCTGATTCAGCAACACCGATACTTCATCGTACATTTGATGCGGCGTTGTTGGCGTTGCGCTTGGGTTGTTCGACCAGCGGATCAATCCGCCTTCCGTTCCCCACGATCCATAAATCCAGCTATATTTGGAAGTCAGGTTAATATCTTTGAACAACGTGCCGCCAACATACATGCTGATCGCCGAATCGATTCCCGTTCCAGCCGCATTGTCCGGAATGGAATATCGGATCGTTACGCCTTTGGCCGCTTTGGCCAAAGTGAATTGCACGTATTGCCCTGCCGCGGTAAGCTGAACCGCTTTACGTCCGGAAGCTTCCGAAGCGATGTTGCCGAAGGTGGTATTTGGCCCAACTACCGTCCCCGTATAAGTCAGATCTTCCGCTTCATAAGTATCGTAAGGCATCGTTGCCCCGTACGAACCCGCAGGAGGAGGCGTAACCGGAGGAGTCTCGACGATAGCTACCTCGATTTTGTCGATATTCACATTGCCGGTGTCAGTCGTATCGAATTTGTACATGATCGTGTTATTGCCGGCATTTAAAGTTACCGTGTCGGCTTTTGTATTCCAAGTATCCCAGTTCGCCGTAGCCGGAAGGGACGTTTGCATGGCTTTTGTCCCGTTCGCATAGAGACTTAAAGATTGGGCTGCCGTCGAGCCGTTTGCATATTTTAACGTAACCGCATAACTGCCTGCTGCTGCCACATTGACATTAAAAGTTACCGCAGCGTTGCCTTTATTGGAGTCAATAAATCCGCCCACAAAGCCTGTTCCGCTGTAGCCGGTATGATCAGCAGCTACGGCAGTACCGCCGGATAATACAGCGGCTTCCGCTTCATAGGTTCCGGCCGGCGACGTTGGAGGAGGCGTAACGGTACCGGCGCTTCCGTACGCTTCAAGCTCGGAGACTTGCCCGCCAGTAGCGCCGGAATTGGCAGTAAAGCTTACTTTCAAATATCTGGCTGAAGCCGAAGCGAAAGAAATCGTAACCGTATTGCCTGAAGACGGGTTAAACGTGTACGAATTGGATGCTGCAGCCGTGCTATAAGTATTATTGTCCGAACTCGTCGATACGGCTATCGTCTGCGATCTTGTCCCCCACGCCGCCGGAAGCTTCAGAACAACGGAGTTTACGTTCTGAGCGCTGCCGAGATCAACCGTAAGCGTATTCGGATACGAATTCGCCGCACCTTCATAATAAGTGGCGGTGTTCCCGTCGACTGCGTTTGCCGCAGCAAAACCCGAGACATTATTATTGGAGGTAACGGACTTGTTTAACGCTAGGTTGGAGCCGGTGGAGCCTGAGGACGTATCGCTTACCACGATATTGTCCACATTCACGTTACCGGAATCGGCTGAGTCGAACTTGTAAGCAATGGTATTGCTGCCCGCATTCAAAGAAACCGTTTCGGTTTGCGTAGTCCAGCTATTCCAGTCCGCCGTTGCCGGAAGCGAGATTTGCTTCACCTTTGTTCCGTTAACGTATAAGCTTAACGTCTTTGCCGAGCCTGTGCCGTTTGCATATCGAACCGCAGTGGTATAGCTGCCTGCCGCGCCAGCGCTTACCGCAAACGCGGTTGCGGCATTGCCTTTATTCGCATCGGTATATCCGCCCACAAAACCTGAACCCGTGTAGCCCGTGTGGTCCGTGGCTACAACAACTCCGCCAGAGCGGCTTGCCGATTCCGCTTCGTACGTTTGGGACGCTGCGGACACAGCCGCCGAGAACGGCAGTTGAAGAACCAACAAAGCCAAAGTGAGCGCATAGATGAAAATACGGTTGCCTTTCATTCGTTTCAACATGAGATAACCTCCAATGGATTAAGTTCTTAACCGTTAACGCACGCTTCCTCCTCTCGCTCAAACTTCTCACATCTCCACAATAAGTAAGCGATTACAATATAACTACCATTCCCGTGACTTCGAAGGTAAAAATTGTGACCTGGCAAACAAAAAATACCATCTACACGCCAATATTGCGTGGTAGATGGTATAATCGTGCCGTTACTGTCTTCTTCATCATCTATAAAGCGTAGATTTTTTTTCCATTTGTCATATTCATTTAATAATGTTATTCTCCATTAGCATTTCATACAAAGCTAACATCTACGATCATTAGAGAGGAACAAACCATGCCTAAACAGCTGCGAACCTACATACTTATTTTTATTGCTCTCGTCTTAATCAGTACCGCAACTTACAACCACATCAATCATAAATGGGAAGAGAAATACAATAATCTTAAATCCCTTTATCAACAGAAGAGCGAATCTGGCTATATTTATATCGTTACCCACGCCTCTTCTGCCATTCCGCTAGCGCAAACCTTAGAGAAAATAAGCGCATCAAAAGAAAATGAAAACCCGGCAACCATTCAACAACTACTTTACAAGTCTCAAACCCAAGCTAAATTTTTCACCGAACAAATGTTAACGATTATTGAGTTTAGTGATAGTTTCACTAAGAATACGGTTCCCAAGATCTCCATAAACGAGACTGTTATGACTTCCGATTTCCAGAGTGATATGTTCATCCTTGCCTTTCAGGCGGATGTATGGATTCCTTTGCACAACATTAGCTATAGCTACTGGAAGTCAAAGCCAAATCAACAACTGAATGCCAAGACGCGTGAAACATTAAAAAGTTTTGCTACAGAGCTTCGCGCTTTAGATCAAACGATTAACTCCTATAAGGAAACAGCTGCTCAGATGGCTTATAGAGGACAAACGCCGTATTCTAAAACTCCTTTATTGAATCAATTAAAGGAACATCTTACCAAGTTAAAATCTATTCAAGCTGACATGTATAAATAAATTGCATAAGGGGAGTCCCGGTCGTCATTCATGATGACATAGGGGACTGCCCTTTTCTTTAAACAATCAAGCTGCTGACCGCGAAGCTGGTTCCAATAAATACGAAGCAGAGAAGCGCGCCGATGGCGACATTGCCTTTTTGCAGATGCTCGGAAATTTTAAGGCCCGGCGTAACCAACTCGAAGATCCAGTAAGAGGCGACCAGAATAAAGTACCCAACCAGAAACCATAACATCATATACCAGATAGAGGAGTTCGTATAAGCCGCAACGCCAATGATCAGCGCCGTTGACAGAAATTTGCCGCCAAATGCCAGGCCAACGGCCATATTCCCTTTTTTCAATTCCTCCAGATCATTAAACGGGGTCATTAAACTAAATACAAGCATTCCTGCTAACTGCAGAATGACAATAACGGCAACACTCACAATAAGATTGATAAAAACGGTCAATCCGCCCACCCCCGGAATTTCGAATATACTTGATCATAATCGTTGTACAAATGAACCTGCTCGATATTTACTTTCACTTTGGACTTTGTCTTGAGCGAAGCATATTTCTCATCGCTGATCGGTTGCTTCACCACATTGCCGGATGGCAAAGTAACTACGGCAAATTCACGCGTCTTGCCCGCGTTTTCCGTCTTATAGACGCCAATCAGATCCACTTCCGTTTGAATCGTTTCCTTTAATGTAGCCAAATCGTCGGTAGCGGCTTTCTGGTCCTTGAACGATTTCAAGGTATCCCAGGATGAGAGTTTAATCTGGCTCCGATTCTGATCATCCGTTGTTAATTGGGCGTCCATGTATTGAAGCACAAATATTTTATCTCCCGTTGCATAGTTATTATCATTGGGAAGAAGCGTGTTGTCCGGAATAATCGTCATGTCGCTGCCAACGAGATCTCCGACCTGTTCTTCTACAACGCGGTAATCCCATGGAATATTCCGTACCGGATGAGGCGTTGGCGTTGCTGTCGTCTGGGACACGCTTGCACTTTCTCCGCTAGACCAAGTCCCTTGGTCCGAGCTTGTGCTAAACACGTATTCGGGATCATTTTCCGCGCAGGAGCTCAGGCTAACGCTTAGCAGCAGCGCGCTAATGACGACCGTTAATTTCTTCATCTTGTTCCAACACTCCAATCGGGATAAAATGACTCGAATTGCCGGTAATGGGTCCGCCGGCCCGCCCAAGAAGACCGCCGGTCTCCCCATTAATCATAAACATGCCTACTAATAGATGAAGCTCTCCGGCTGTGGTGTGAATGCGGGATAACTCGGTTCTTCTCTGATACACCACCGGGAATAACTCGCTTGTATCGTAAGCTTCCTGATCTTCCACCTCAAGCTGCCCTCCCTGATCGAAAATCTTGACCGAACCACCTTCGCGCCCAAACATCGATTTGGACACAAAGTCGCCGTCAAATACGGGTTTGTTATAGGTAGGCAGCATATAGCGCTCTATTGTTTCCCGCTCTTCATCGCCAAATAATACGCCAAGCTCATATAATCCCCATGTTGCGGCTTGCAAACCTTTGGATTGCAGCAGAATGCTATGAACCGAATTAATTAGGTGCAAATAGCCTTTCTCGATGGCATATGCTAACGCTTCTCCTCCATCGTCATGCGCCATCCATTCCTTCGGATAGAGAGCAAACATGCGGCGGATCGGCTCTCCATGTCCGTTTTTCAATATCCCGTTATCCACCCATAATTCCAGACAATCCTCCAAACGAAGCTCCAGTCCGCTATGTTTGGCCAAGGCTTCGATAGTGCCGGAGTCTTCCTGGTGGGTGCCGTATGCGACGCAAGCTACGGTGTCCGGCTGCTCAATCTCCCATGCGGATGCAACAAGGTCTATCATTCTCCCATTAGAAGAACGGACGCCCGCTTCTTCACATAACCACGGTGTTGCAATTGATGCTTCTACGTAACCGGTAGGCGTATCCGCGTTTAATTCAAGCATCTTGATCTTGCCGTCAGGCGTAATGGCATAATCGAATCTAGCATACCTGCTAATTACGCCTTCTGCGGGCATAGGCAACAAATCTATTAAATCCCATAATATTGCGGGAATGCCGATGAGCTGGTAGAGATCATGTTTGCCATGTATGTAGCGCGCCGTTTTGTCCATAATGTGCCACAATTGTCTAGAAGCCTGCTCGAGCTCCTCGTAAATCTCTCTCTTCATTCCTACTACTTGGTCAATCCAATAGTGTTCCGATTCCAAATCGGCCCAAGTAAAGCCCATTTCATTGAGAAGAGCCACTTTGTGCGCCCGGTCTGGATGAGGTTCGCCAATGACTTTGAAGATCTCGGAACTCATCCGCCAAAACCTCCCGAAGAAACGGAACTGGAATGCGAACCGGAGGAGCTGGATGAAGAGGAACTAAACCCGCTCGATTTGCCGCCGATCCCTCCTGGTGAAGATGACGTCGAACGACGGGTAACCGTACCGGTTGAGCTAGACGTCTTCGGCGGCGATACCGATGAACCAACAACCGGCTTATTCTGGAATTTGCCGTTCGAATAGGTTTTAGGTTCGTAAGGACGAGTGCTGCCGTACTGGTAAGAACGATGGGAGGAGGCCCAGGTTTGCGATGAATAGGAGCTGCCGCCGTTAAACAACAAATGATACAGCATCAGATCGTCCCAGCCAAAACCCGAAGATTGCTGAATAACGGTCGTTGTGCCCCCGCCGGTACCGCCGACAGATGTAACCGCAGGACTCTCTTGTGCTTCTCCCGCTTCGTCCAGTTCTTTGTCGGATGGCAACGGCAGATTCCAGTCAACGGCAGGATCATAGTAGCGTTTGACGGCTTCACTGGACCATTCAACAAGTTTCGGCCCCGATGCTGTACTGCTGACGGTTGGCGTTGGTGTTGGCGTAGGGGTTGCTGTTGCCGATGAGCCTGCGGCTCCGGCTTGTATAGGCACAGCCGCCAAATTAGCCAGCAGCGCAATACCAAGCGAAGTGGAGAGCACCTTCAGCGGCAGACCGTCTTTCGTCAAAAGTTTGGATTTGGCTGAGTCCTCTTTTTTATGTTCTTGCATGCCCTTTCCCTTCTTTCCGTCTATATGGTCTTGTTATTCATTCGAACGAGGAGGAGCTCTAGCTGCCCCGCATCGAGATTCAGCTTGCCTTCAAGCGTCTGATACTCCTCGCCATGGATGGTCAAATAATTGACATGCTCCAAAGAGGCGATCATCGCGGAATCCCACTCCCTGTCATCAATCTGTCTCAGCCCCGCTTTCGGATCTTTTACTAGAAGAACTACCCGCATCTGTGTTTGTGCCCCCTTTCCGTTGGATGTTTCTACTATACGAGGATACCATAATGACGTTTCAAGTTTATGGAAAAAATATTTACCCCTAAATCACTTACCACGTAATCAAGTATAAAATTGAAACATCTTCGCTCGACTAACGTCTATATATAACAAGTAAATATCCAAGATTGGAGGCTGTACGATGAGCAAAGAGTCCGCTTGCGATTGTACGATTGAAGTAATGGGTCAAGGAATCGCCACGGCAATGCCGGACGAGACGGTTGTTACGCTTGGCGTATCCGAAGAAGGTGACAGCCTGAGCGAACTTCAAACCAATCAAGCCGAAAAGATAGACGCAATCATCCATGCCATTCTTGGGCTAGGCGTACCGCGCGAACAAATTTCTACCGCGCAATATTCCATTGAACCGCAATATGATTTCGTAGACGGGAAACAAGTTTTCCGGGGATACAGAGCCGTCCATCTGCTAAGGATTACGATTAGCGGAGCAAACGATGTAGGTCAAATCATAGATTCGGCCGTAGCACAAGGAGCCAACACCGTAACGGACGTGTCGTTCCGATCGACGCAAGCCAGCGAAGCAAGCCGGAAAGCTTTAACGCTGGCCGTTCGCGATGCCGAAGCCAAGGCGCTTACGATTGCCGCCGCGCTTGGCGTTTCCTTATCCGCCGTTCCTTGCAAAATCATAGAATCGCCAAGCAACGGCTTTGAACCTGTTATGTTCAAAGCCGCATCAGCTCCTGCCGGCGACGCGGGAACCACCATTGAACCAGGCACCTTATCGTTCAAAGCTTCCGTTCGAGTATGGTACATGTACGGTTAACGCAAACAGGGCGGTGCGAGAGTCGCACCGCCCTATTTATAACTCCAATTAATACACCTTCTTAAGCAGTTCAATCACTTCATCGATCGTGAGGCCAAAAGATTTGTAATAGGAAGCATCGGTTGCCATTTGCCCCTGCACCATGTCATTGCGCAATTGAAGAATTTGGTCAGGAGTAAAATCCGCAACGAAACATCCTTTTCCCGTTACCGTATGAATCAAACCGCTGTGCTCAAGCTCTTCCCAGGCTTTCTTCACGGTAATAATACTGACTCGAAGCTCTTGAGCTGCTTGCCGTATTGGCGGTAAAACGTAGCCGCTTTCTAATTCGCCCTTCAAGATCTGAGCACTGATCTGTTCAAAAATTTGCTGATAGATCGGTTTGTCCGATGAGTTGGAAATGGCTACATTCATTCATTAAATCTCCACTTTCAGGAACCTTTGATTCGCCATGCGGTAACCAATGACGGTTAAAGCAATAAAGATCAGAATTCCTGCGATTAGAATAGATAACTGCACAACGGTATCGTCAATCCCGGTGCCATAAAAAATGTCGTGCACATAAGAGTTTTGTAACGCAATCCATTGCGTAAGGACGGCAAACAACATCGCGCCACCAATCGCTACAGCCGTTGCAACGCCGTATTTATACGCGGTTTTGTAATAAAGAGACAATAAAAAAATGTTGAAGATGCCGAGCATCACGAAACATAATCCCCAAAACCCCATATGCGGCGCAAAGAAATAATTGACGACATCCGGATACAGACTGAGATTTATCATACCAAAAATGATCGCAAATACAATATGCAATAATTCGAGAATGACAATGACGGATACCTTGGCCTTCACGATATCGGACTTGGTCACGGGCAACAGGGCGGTAAACATCAGATCGTTCTGCGTTCGAACTCCCGCCAGCATATTGGGGATCGTAATCCAGCAAAAATAAAAAAGAACAACCATGTAGATCCAGCCTGGAATTAACATTAAAGCACCAGTCAAAACCGGCAAGATCAGAAAGAAGCGCGGAACTCCTATCTTGAAATCCTTTAAGATTAAGTTAAACATACATAGCCTCCTTCTTCGCAAAGTAAATCATAATTTCCTCAAGACTTGGGATTACTGCGTTAATCTCGAGGCCCGGATCGAAATCCTCCGCATGAATCAATCCCGTAAATCCAAAAGAATTTTTCTTATAGGAGATTAGCTTATCCTTTACCTCGTTCAGCTGATTTTCCTTGCCGTTAAGCAAACGATAAGAAGCTACAAACTCTTCCTTCTCCGCGCTCTTCACAATCCGGCCGTTCTCAATAAACGTTATAAAATCAGCGCATTTCTCCAAATCGGTAGTGATATGCGTAGAGAAAAGTATGCTGATCTCTCCTTCGCTCACGAGCTCTTGGAAGATCTCCAGCAGATTATCCCTTGCAACCGGATCCAGCCCGCTTGTTGGCTCATCCAATATGAGAAGCTTTGCGCCATGGGACAAGGCAAGGGCCAAATTGTATTTAACCTTCATCCCCGTCGACAGTTGGGAGATTTTTTTGTTCTCATCCAACTTGAATCTCCTCAAATAACTATAATACGTGTCATCATTCCAATTCTTATAAAATCTCTTAATAACATCGGTCAATGTTTTTATTTTACTCCGGCTATAAAACTCAACATCT
The DNA here is from genome assembly GCF_030161375.1 of Paenibacillus glycanilyticus. Lineage (GTDB taxonomy): Bacteria > Bacillota > Bacilli > Paenibacillales > Paenibacillaceae > Pristimantibacillus > Pristimantibacillus glycanilyticus_B. The sequence continues at coordinate 41,969 of NZ_BSSQ01000011.1, read as the reverse complement.
CCAAAAGCGCATCCGATTATCTGTTTTAGTTCCAGTTCATGTTCGGCAATGTTTTTCCCCAATATTTGAACTTCGCCGCTGTCAATACGAATCATATTCAGGATCAACTTGATGGTCGTTGTTTTCCCTGCGCCATTCGCTCCAATAAAGCCCATAATATAACCCTTTTCCAGTTGGAACGAAACCTCTTTTAATTCAAATGTGTCATACTTCTTGCTTACTTGCTTAACATCTAACGACAGCATAGTGTACCTCCGATCAAATTGTGCATGTCGTGTATACACAATATATCACCACGTGTTTTTGAAGTCAACTTCATGTTTATCCAATTTATAGAAAAAAACCTTGAGCAAGAGCTGCTCAAGGTTTTTCGTAAATCCGGTTAGTCGGTTACCCCTTCATACCGCCCTGCATGCTAAAACCTTTGGACATAAAGCGCTGGGACAAAATATACAGAACGACGGATGGGATCGCGTACATGACGGAGAATGCGGCCAGGTTCCCGTAATCCGCCATGCCATATTGACCGAAGAACTGATAGATCTTCAGCGAAGCCGGGAACTTCTCCGGAGACTGCAGCAGGATGTACGGTACGAAGAAATTCCCCCAGCTGCCGGAGAAAGTAAAGATCGCTACCGTGCAAATACCGGGTACCATAAGCGGCGCGACAACTTTGCGAATGCCTACGAGGACGGAAGCTCCGTCGATCCAAGCCGCCTCTTCCAGCTCGGAGGGCACGGAATCCATGAAGTTTTTCAGCATCCAGATCCCGTACGGCATAGCCGATGCAACAAAAAACAAGATGACGCCAAATACATTGTTATAGAGCTTCAAGGATAGGAACAGCTGGTACACCGGAACCATTACGGCCGTAATCGGCAAGGAGGTCATAAACAAAATGGTCAGCATAAAAGGTTTCTTGTATCTAAGTTGATAACGCGACAACGGATAAGCCGCAAGAAGCCCGAGCAGAACGACCAGGACAGCTTGGCCGCCGGACATCATGAGACCGATCAGGAAGGCGCGCTGATTTTCCTTATTCGTCATTACTTCCACGTAATTGGTGCCTGTCAGATGGGTCGGCGTCTTAAGCGACTGCATGGCGTTTGTATCCACAGAGGCAACAAGCACCCATAACAAGGGTAGCAAGAAGCAGATTCCAATAACCGCTAAGATCGTATAAGGCAATATTTGAAAAATCCATTTGCGTTGTTTTGCGCTCATAGGTTTGTTCTCCTTGTCCGTTTACTCTTTCATCGAGCGGATATAGAACAAGCTGAGGATGATGCCGATAAACAGCAGCAATAAGGAAATGGCCGTACCATAACCCAGCTGGTAGTTAACGAAAGCCTGATTATACATAAAGATCGGAAGCGTTGTGGTGGACGTTCCCGGTCCCCCGCCGGTCATCGCGTAAATGAGTCCAAATACGCCCAGCGTCTGCAGCGTAACCAGCATCGCATTGGTTGTAATCGAATCTTTAATATAAGGAATGGTGACTCGGGTCAACACCTGCCATTTGGAAGCCCCGTCTACGATAGCAGCCTCTTCAATCTCGCTTGGCACATCGTCAAGCGCAGCTTGGAATACGAGCATCGAGAAGGCGGTGCCATGCCATATATTCGCCAGAATGATCGTAATCATCGGCACGGTATACAGCCAAGTCACTTCGCTGAAACCAAACGAGGTCAGAATCGCGTTTAGCGTACCTTCGTCAGCAAAAAAGCTGTATAAACATAATGCGCATACGATTTCCGGCGTAACCCAGCCAGCCAGCACGATGGTACCGATAATTCGCCGGAACCATCTATTTTTGTTTTTCATCAATAACGCAATGAGAAATCCAAGCACCTGCTGGCCAATAACCGCCGATCCGATCAGAAAAACGAGCGTATTCCATATACTTGTCCGGACTGTAGGATCCTCGAACATGCGGGAATAGTTATCCAGGCCGACAAAATTCAAATGTTTGGCCGCTTCGCCGGTTAGAGCGAGATTAGTGAAGGAATAGAACACGGTCAGCAAAATGGGATAAACAAAAAACACGAGCATAATCGCTACGGAAGGAAGCAAGAAATACAGCCATGTCCACGTCCGCTTTCGTTTTGCCGCGCCATTGAGAGCAACACTGCTCATTGAAAGTCTACCTCCTCCGTCAGTAGGTGAATAACCTCTTGCGGTAAAAGAAGACTTGCTCAAGCAGCCGCATCTGGAGGAAGGGGCCTGAGCAAGCCTGCTGCCATTATTTTTCTACAATCTTATCCGCACCTACGGTACGCGTAACATCCTGCGCATATTTGTTTGCGGCATCTTGCGGCGAAGTGCCGGACGCAACGGATTCAACCATCGTCTGAATTTGCGTCGATACTTCTGGATATTTATCCTGCGCCGGACGGAACTCGGCATTCTTCAGGTAGTTCGTTGCGATCTCGTTAAACGGCATTTGCGTATATTCCGGATCGGAACCTACGTCCGCGCGAACGGTAATGTTACCGGATGCGATCACGAGTTTTTTCGAATTTTCTTTGTTCAGCGCAAACTTGATGACATCCCATGCTTCGTCTTTATGCTGCGCGTTCGCCGGGATGGATAATGCCCAGCCGCCCGCCAGCGTAATTGAACCCGGCGCTTGGCCTTTGCTAGTTGGCATTGGCGCAAAGCCAAGGACATCTTTGTATTCCGGCCACGGAGCAGCGCCGCCTTCGAGGTAGTTGCCGGTAATCCAGGAGCCGTCGAGCGAGATCGCCAGCTTGCCTTGCGGCAGATATTCACGGGTCGACGTGTTGCCCGCTTGACCGTTCAACACTTTGGAGAGCGGCGGTCCAAGCTTTTCCTTATTGATCGTTTGAATAAACGTTAAGGCATCTACAATGCCTTGGCTCTTCGTAATCCATTTGCCGGAGTCGTTATCGTACAGTCTTTCGCCTGTGCCATAGAGCAGCATTTCATACGTCTGCATGGAAGTCGCTTCACCCGTTGCCTTGCCCATATTCATCCAGATTGGCACAACGTCTGGCAGCTTGCTCTTGATTGTTCTGGCCGCATCCAGCACTTCATCCCAGTTTTTTGGCGCCCAGTCTTCAGGGAGTCCGGCTTTTTTGAATAGTTCCTTGTTGTACCACAATCCCCTGGAATCCGTATTGTACGGCACGCCGTATACCTTGCCGTCGCTAGCGGTTACCCCTTTTTTGAGCGCTTCGATGAAGGAGCCGTTCGTCCAGTCTTCCCATGCGCCTACCTTGTCGTCAAGCGGCGTCAAATACCCCGCGCTGGCATCGGAGTTCAGAATAAACGTATCCTCTGTCACAATATCCGGCGCCGTATCTTTGGATTTCAGCGCAAGCGCGATTTTGGCAAAATAATCCCCTTCCGACGCTTGAATCGGAGTTGGTTTGATTTCTACGTTTTTGTCGGGATAATTCGCCGCGATCTCTTGAATCCATTTGTACATGACACCATCCTGGCCAATGCCGTCATCGCGATAAGTGATCGTAATGACTTTTTTCTCGGTATTGCCTTCCGTTCCCCCGTTATTCGTTTGACCGGCATTTGTCTCCTTCGTACCCGTATCTGCCGACGTACTTGGACTGTTGCTTGGCTTGTTTGTATTGTTCGAGTTGTTCGAACAGGCAAACAGCAGGGTTGTACACAAGACGAGCGATGTTGAAATCGACCATAAACGTTTACCGCTAGCCATCCTAATCCCTCCCTATTAGTCAACCACCCTTGGTTAAGCGCTTCCACTGCGGTTATAGTTCATAGATATTTATGTGCCTGTGCCTTTATTCGATGAAAATCAGAACACGAGACTATAATATTGCGACAAAACACTCTACTTATATGACTCCCAAAAATCTCTTCAAATAAAGGAGACAATAAATGGGGATAAAAGAATCGAGATAAAAAAAAGAGCTCCGGAATTTGTCATCCGAAACTCTTCATAAGTATTAGACTATAGCTCTATTACTTTTTCTAAATAATTGCTGCGCGAAATAGAGCATCAATCGAATAATGAGATAGCCAATCATAGCTCCTAATGAATTAAGAATAAGGTCATCCACGTCCAACGTTCCGCTTGAAAATAATAACTCGAAAATTTCAAGGGATAGACTCCATCCGATGGACAGTAGAAAAACCATTCTTGTGTTCCTTAACTTCATCGTTAGTAACGGCAATAACATGCCAAAAGGAATAAACAATAGAATGTTCCCCATGAGATTGGAAAATGCGATATTCCTATTTTCGTTAACGAACAGGTAAGAGAAAATGGTTTTGAAAGGCACAAAATTGCTGCTATGAAGCAGTGCGCGTTTAATAGACGCCATATCCGAGAGCTGTAACGCGGGAAGAAACACATTGTCCGGCGGCATTTGTTTCCAAACAATAACACGAATGGCTTCTATGAGATAAATAACGAACACAAGGAATAATAGAGTTCTAAGCAGGCTTACAGCGATACGGCGGATCATTATTTCCCCCCGTTAAATTGTTCAATATACGCTGCAACTTGTTGCCTGATTATGGCCTGCCTTCGTTCGGAAGCTCTAACTTCATTATCGAGCCCGACCATTAATCCCGTAGCATCAGATAATTGGGCTTCCACATTGCTGATGGAGGATTTGATCTTGTCCTGTACAATCCAGTCGGTAATGAGACCATCAAAGAAAAAATCGCCGAACTTGTCCATCGTATCTATGCCGACGTATAAATCCGCCGTCCGTTTCAGGTCCTTCAGTTCCACTTGCAGCTGACGCAGGTGATGTTGGGCTTCATAGATATAATCCTGCGCATCATCAATACGAGAATGCTTGATCGACGTGCTGATCATTCCGCCGCCCAACATATCATACGTTCCCCAATCTTTGGCCGAATCGAGCTTTACATTGGCTTGACTTAATGCTTCCACCAATTTTCGGCAGGCAGAAGCCGCTTCTCGAAGCTCCTTGATTTCAGAATGCTCCCGATACAATTGCTCGTCCCATTCCGATAATTGGGCAGATGCTTCCGGGATGGAGCCACGCATTAATTGTTCTTTCTGGCGTAAAGCTTGCGTGTATAGGTTCGCAGCCTCTTTAAACTCTTCAAGCTGTTTAGCTACATCCTGCTTCTCCTGTTCCAGCTTAACCTGGGAGAGCTGCGCTTCTTGAAGCTTCAGCGCAGCGGCAAGCGCTTCTTGCCGCTCCTTTTCCAGACGCGTATCTTTATTGCCCAATATGCCGGATATGAGGCTTGTCCAAGTTTTCCGCTCAAGCTGGTCCACATCCCTCTGCTCCCGTGTATGTTCTGCTTTTAATACCGTTATTCTATTGGTTGCGTTTGTACTCAGCCTCTGCAATTGTTCCGCCTTTCGCTCCAAATGTTCCTTCTCGGTTGCTTGCTCTCTTAAAATCTCTAGTTCCTCATTCCATTCCGCTATTGATTTGGTCATCTATAATCCTCCTTATCTATCATCCGAGCTTAATAGAATATTGATATAATGCACCAGGCAGACCTCTGAACTCAAATACTCCGTTACTGATCAATGTCCAAATCCGGTATTCGATAAAATGACTGCCTATAACTTGATCGAAATGCTCAAATAACTTGGCAACAACCGTCCCGGCTTTTACAAACCCTTGATCATCGCCGCTTTCTTGTACGGCAGCTACCGCCGCGGATACAATAATTCCGTCGATTGCTTCAGGCTCACGACCTTTAATTTCGCCGTTCTGCCACAATCGGAGCTCATGGTTCGCCTTCGACAGTTCCTCCCACTCTGCGATATATTGCTGCCTTTCATTGGGAGTGATTAATCTAGCTGTTTCATATTGGCTTACGATGCTGCGATAGACTTCTCTATCCACATAAGCCTGGGCAATTGGCGGATTATCCGTAGTAGGAAAACTTTCCGTTAAGTTAATGATTTGAACGGGTTGCTGACGATCCTTTAACAAGTGCATCACCAGCCGCAATCCCATCTGGTCATGCGAGTTATTGGAGCACCAAACAATGATCGATTTTTCTTCCGGTATTGCTTTTAGTTGCTCGACCATGCGGTCCATCCTGGACTCTCGGTTAGGATCGTTTAATACGCTGCTCGGAGAAAAGCGGCCCAGCATCCAGCTTTGTCTATTGCGCTGCCCGTCCGAATGATCCAAATGCAACAGCGGGCCAATGGAAAACATATCGTTAAAGGCCAAAACCTTATTATTCGCATGTCTGCCTAATTCACTTAGCGCGACCTTTAATGAACCCGCATCCGAAAGACTAAATACGATATGTACATGAGACTCGATTCGGTCTATTTCTCTGCGCTTTGCTCGCGCTTCTTGCACGCGGCTGGTCCACTGCCGCAGAAGTTGATCCGACTCCGAACCGTTCTCGGCTGCCTCTAAGAGCTCGTTTAGAAAGGTCCGAAGCTCCCATTCATTCAGTTCGTTAATAGAATCGATATAACGGTTCATCCTTCTTCACCTCGCTTCCTACTCTACCATAAATATACAAATAGAAAAAATGCCACAGATCCTTGTCCTGCGACATTCATTTCCGAGATCATATCAAGTTTACGCCGTTGCCGTATTGCTTTTTCCCGCAATAAATTTGCTGAACAAGAACCGAACGAGCGGTCCCATCACGATCAATTGCAGCGGGAATGCTAGAATATAATTGTAGAAGACAATCGAGAAATAATGCTTGATGAGCGAACCCTCTCCCAGACCGTTCGCCAATGATGAACTAATCAATCCGTACAACGACATGCAAAGCACCATGCCCGTAACCATGCAGAACGCAAGCGCTACAATAACATAGACCTTCTTCGACTTGTTATAAGGCATCGCGAAGGCGGCTTTTTGGGCAACGGGTCCAACAACAAACATTTCAATTAGAAAAGCAACCGCAAATCCTAACACATATTGCAGCACCATTTCTCCAGCGGGAATCGTCCCGAACAGGTTGTTACGAATCATGTTGTAAGTGATCATAACAAGGGCCATCCCCGTTACCATCATCAATCCAAAATAAAATTCTTCTCTCTTATTAGCCGGCAAATGAACCATCCTTTCTGTTCTCCTTGACATTATAGAGATTTGGAACCCCTCTTCATAAGTGACAAGTTCGTGAACAATTTCAGATGGATATGCCTCTAATTTGTTCAAGAAATTTAAAGATCACAGATTTGTCCGGCGGAGACAACTGTTCGGGAATATCATCATAATTGAAAAACCGCAACTCATGTACTTCGCCTTCTTCTTGTATTAGAGTCCCAGCATAATCGGTGCATATATAATTGCAACCTCTTCTAATGTTTCGCCTGGTTCCATCGAACCGCCGGGCAATCCCCACAAACCATTATCCGATCTGCGCTGCAATAACAGGCGTTCATTCCTGCAGAGCAACACACAGGCTCCCGTCATAATTAGCGGTCTAGAACCGACTATTGCTCTTAAATCCATTATGTAGCCCATTGGAATACCTCGATTTCAAATTATTAGTTTGTCTAAATAACTTTTTCTAGACTATCTTAACAAAGTCCCAACGCCGCCAGCTTAGTTACGTTGCACGAAATGCAGCATATTTAGGCGTTTGAGCCCACTAACTAGAGATATGCTGCACAAAATGCAGGGTATAAGTCAAAAAATGCCCAAAACGGTTCCAAGCCAACTCATATCCTGCATTCCGTGCAGTATAATTTGCTCTTTGGCCTAATTAAGGGAAATATACTGCACTTCGTGCAACATGCTAAACGAACCCGCAGGTGCAAGCTGCAAGAGAGACTGACAAACGAAAAAAGCTGAAGCCCCCAAGAGGGCTTCAGCTTTTTCACGTTTTATTTTACCGGATGCGCTTCCGGCGTAACTTCTAATGTTGCTGCCGCTTCCCCTTGGGAGTGGCGATACAGCTCCTCGTATACGCCTTGCTGTTCAACCAGCTCAGCATGGGTACCCGATTCCACGATCGTTCCGTGGCTCAACACGATAATCCGGTCGGCCTGCATGATGGTGGACAAGCGATGGGCAATCACGATTGTTGTCCGGCCTTCGGACACCACCTGCAGCGCGCGCTGTATCAACTGCTCCGTCTGGGAGTCCAGATTGGCGGTCGCTTCATCGAGGATCAGAATTTTCGGACGGAACACGATTATGCGGGCAAAAGAGATCAGTTGCCGCTCGCCGGCCGACAATCCGCTGCCGCGTTCGGATAACTTCGTCTCATAACCATCCGCCATTCGGTTGACCAGCTGATCCGCCCCTACAAATTCACAGGCGCGAATAACGTCTTCGCGGGAGATGGACTCGTCAAACATCCTGACGTTGTCGATAATGCTTCCCGCATACAAATACGGCTCCTGCTGTACGAGACCAACCATTCGGTGCAGCACAGGCTGCGGGATGTCCCTGACATCTTGCCCGTCAATCTGAATGCTGCCTTGCTGTACATCGTAGAACCTGCACAACAAGCTCATTAACGAGCTTTTGCCTGCACCGGTTGTTCCAACAATTCCGATCATTTCGCCGGCATGGATATGCAGATCGAGCCCCCGGAAGATCGGAGTGCCATTGCCGTAACTAAAGGAAATGTCATTGTAGTCTACGCGGCCTTGAACAGCTTCTTGGTCTACCGTAATCGGCTTCTCCGGTTCCTGGATTTCGGGTTTCGTATCAAGAACGCCCCAGATCCGGTTAACCGCAACCGTAGCCGACTGAAGGGTATTCCATTGCTGCGTAATGGCGTTGATTGGCTGGAAGAACTGACGGATATACGTAATAAAAGCATACAATACGCCAAATTCCATCGTATCGCCAAGCACGGCCTTACCCCCGGTCCATACGACAAACGCAATGGTCAAGTTGCCCAGCAAATCAAAAGTCCGGTTAAACGTAACCGCGGTTCGGATCTCCCGGACATTCGCCTTGAAATAATCCTCATTCCGCTCCTTGTACAATTCGCCTTGCGCTTTTTGCTGGTGGAACACTTGAATGAGGCTCATACCCGCCAGGTTTTCCGCAACAAACGCAACGAGTCTGGACAAGCGCGTCCGTGCCATCTGATACGTCGTTCGCATGAAAGACCGGAAACCAATGGCGATCAGCGCGATGATCGGCAGAAGCAGCAGACAATAGAAGCCAAGCGTCGTGTCCAAATAAAACATCATGACTAGTATCGAAACCAAGGTAAGACCGTCCCGAAGCAAGGTAAGCAGCACCTGGTTAAAAAACTGATTGACCGCCTCCGTATCGCTGGATACATGGGTGATCAGACTGCCGCTGGACGTTTTATCGAAATAAGACATGGACAGCTTCGTAATATGTTCGAACAATTGCTTGCGAATGCGGGCTACAATGCTTTGACCGGCATCCTGCAGCAGGTTATTTTGCAAATACGTAAAGAACAAACCCGACACCGACAAACCTAGATAAATCGCGCAAATGATAATCAAGCTGCTGTAATCGTTTTTGCCTACCATCAAGTTGTCGTCAATCGCGATTTTGACCAGATAAGGCTGGAATAAATCGGAGACAATCGCAATAATCGTACAGATGGCAACCAGCGAAAAAGTCTTCCTATGCGGATTGATATACGACTTCAATATTCGAAAAGCGGATTTGTATTCCGGCTTCGGCTGCTTGCCTCCTTGGCTTCCCTTCTGATCCATTTGCCAGTTGTTAATGGCCGTCGGCATGTTGGCTTCCCTCCTCCTGTATCGCATGGAGCTCGGCATAAGGTCCAGACTCCGCAAGCAGCTCCTCGTGCTTGCCCCGTTGAACAATTCGCCCTTCATCCAGCACAATGATGAGATCCGCATGCTTCAAGGCACTAAGCCGGTGCGCGATAATGATAGTCGTCTTGCCTTGGCGCTCTTGCTGAATCGTATGAATAATTTCCGATTCGGTCACCGCATCGACGGCGCTGACGCTGTCATCCAGAATCATAAGCGGCGCTCGCATAATAAAGCCGCGCGCCAGACTCGTGCGCTGGCGTTGCCCGCCGGACAAGGTAATTCCTCTTTCCCCAAGCTTAGTCTTGAAACCTTCGGGAAACTCGCTAATATTGTCGTAGATTCTAGCCTGTTTGGCCGCCGATTCAATCTCGCCTTGCGCGGCTTTCCGTCTTGCAAAAGCGATGTTCTCCGCAATCGTTGTACTAAACAGGAAGCCGTCTTGAGGCACGTATGCGATCTGGTTGCGAAGGCTCTCCAGCGTCACCTCGCGAATATCCGTGTTGCCGATCTTAATCGCATCAGCCGGAGGATCATAGACGCGCAGCAGCTGCTTGACCAGCGTTGTTTTGCCGCTGCCCGTACGCCCCACAACTCCAATGGTCATGCCCGGTTGAATGACAAGATCAAGATCGCTTAGGGCTGGCTGAGCTGCATCCGGATACGAGAATGTCAGATCCGAAATCCGAATCGGATTTTGCGCCAGATTGGCCTCTTTCGCATGTTCCGCTTCCACGATATCCGGCTGCACGTCCATCAATTCATTTAACCGCTGCAAGGACGCGCGGGAACGCTGCACGGTATTGATAACGTTGCCAATTTGCTGCAGCGGGTTCATCAACATCCGAACATATAACGTCAACGCAACGAAATTACCTAGCGAAAGGTCCCCTTTGATCGTTAAGTACCCGCCATAAGCCAAAGATACAATCAAGGACAAGTTGCCGAGGAACGGAACCGTCGCCTGGAACAACGAACTGATTCGTACCAGCGACAGCTGGTTCGTCTTAATCTGATCCACTTTGGCTCCAAAGCGCTTGATCATAATCGGCTCAACGGCGAACTTTTTCGTTACGCGAATGCCGCCGAACTGCTCTTCTGCCGTCTCTGTCATCGTACCAAGCGACTCCTGCACCTTGCGGGAGCGCTGCCGGATCACCGGCCCGATCTTGATCACAATCCAAGGAATAAATACGAGCGGTCCTACGGATGCCGCTATCAGGTATAAGGGGATATCGCTCAGAATCATGGCGCCAACGCAGGAAATCAGCAGCATCGAAGCCATGGCCGTCTGGTTAATCCCCATTGAAATCGCTTCCCGTACGCCAGTTACGTCGTTCATGAAATAGTTCAGCATTTTGCCTACGCCGTTTTTGGAATAGTAATGCTCGCTTAGATTGGAGAAATGGCTAAACAGCCGGCGGCGAGTCATATACTCGAATACTCGGCCCACATACATAACCAGGTACTGGCCATACCCTCCAAGCAAGGCGTATCCCAATCCGATCAGTACGAGCATCAAGCTGAAATGAACGACATCATGAGTGCCAAGTTCTCCGCTCTTCAACTTATCCGTAAATTCTCCAAGCACTTTGGGAAAATAAGCGAACACAACGCTAGCTGCCGCATGCAACGTCGCCGATGCTAGATAAATGTGCCATGTCTGCTTAAAATACGGCTTTAATACACCTTCTGATTTCAAGACTCATCACTTCCATCAATGGATTCGGAGCCGCTTACTTCCTCCCCGGCAGAAGTCTCTTCGGAAGAATTGTCTTCCTCAGGCAGCTCGTGAAGCTGAAACACTCGAATAAACTCTTCCATAATCGCTTCCGTCGCTTTCAGCTCGCCGCTGATGACCGGTTTAATCGCATCGAATGACGGATCATTCAATTGTCGCTGCAAAGTCGCACGAGTAACCGTAAGTTTCTCGAGAAAAGCAATCGCTCTGCCTCGGCGGAACGTTTGTGCCTTGCCTCCATCCCGATTCCTGCAATCTTCCCTATGATGCCTACCTCGATGCCCATGTTCCTCACGCATATATATATGCCTCCTCTTGTACATGTATACGTTCGTATACATGACCTTACTGTATACAAATGTATACCTCATGGAATTAGCTGTCAACCATTAGTTTACAGAACTTTCTAACAATGATTCTTTTGCACTAAAAAAAGAAAATCGCCCTATATTGGGCGACTCGAATATTTACTATTATTATCCAAACAAGCGCAAGAACAAAATCCCACCAAACGCACAAGCCATCCCGGTTACTTCAATACGCGAGAACTGCTCCTTTACGACAAACCGGGTGTACAGAAGAACGATCAACACATTTAATGCCGTTACGGCGGACACCAGTCCTGCTTTGCCTAGGTCAAAAGCCGTCACGATCATCATCATGCCAACCGCATTCGTGGTACCGACCAGCATGCCGGTCAGGAAAGTGCGGCGTTCGCCCCAGGTTGTTGCAGGAGCTGCTGTCTCGGTTGTTGCAGAACCTTCAGCTGATACCGAAGCAACTGCCAGACTGAATTTCTTGCGGGCTAGACGATCCTTCATCCACCATATGCCGTAACAAATCGATCCGGACGTGAACATAAAGAACAACGTCGGAAATAAAGGCGCTTCGAGTTTGGTTGACCAGGAGCCGGACAAGTCGTTGCACGCGAACATGAGAAGCGATAGCAGCCCCCACTGTGCTCCTTGAAGATTGGATAAAGATAAGTCGTTTGAATACCGCACCAGCAAAATCCCCGCCACGATAACCGCAAATGCAGCAAGCTGAATATAGCTAAGCGCTTCTCCCCATAACAAATAAGCACCCATGACAACCAATACGGCCGGAAGTGCCGTTAAGATTGCAACAAGCGAAGCTTTGCCGACGGCAAAACCTTTGAACATGCTGGCGTTCGCCACAAAGGAAAACACGCCCATCTGTATGCCGACAAGCGCTGAAGTCTCCCAAGGCTGACCCGACAAGACCGCCGCCGCACCGCAGACTACAGCCCCCATCGAGAAAACGCCGCATAACAACACCGTACGGCTTAACGGCAATTGACTCGTATAGTGATATAAAATTCCTCTTAGTCCAAAACATAAGGCGGCTAATATTGCAAATAAAATCCACATAACGTTAGCGGTCCCCTTCCATTCTCCTAATCTTAGTCAGGTTACGGCCTCGTGGCAATGCTCTCTAACAACAAAAATTTATAGCAAAAAAGCGGTTGCCACATCTAACATAACGTGTTAATATGTGGAAAATAGTTTTTCGGAAGGGCTTCTAGGGATCCGACTCCACCAGGATGGCGAACCAAGCGAAGCCGGCTTGCGCGCATGGCGCCAAGCTACACCGTGAGGATTAAAAGACCTTCGGAAAGTTCCGCCTGTTGTTAAGGCGAAACAGACCGAAGGTCTTTTTCCCTTTAGCAGGGTAAAGAACAAAGGAGTGGCTGAGGTGAAGACGATTCAGGTTGAGCAGTTGGAGAAAATCTTTCAGGTCAAAAAGAAACAACACGGATTATCGGGCAGTCTGAAGTCTTTGTTCAAGCCGCAATATGCGGACAAAACGGCAGTGGAAGGCATTACCTTCTCCGTTAATCAGAGCGAGACGGTAGCTTTTCTTGGTCCAAACGGCGCGGGCAAATCAACCACCATCAAGATGTTGACCGGCATTCTCCATCCTTCCTCCGGCTCCGCTACCGTTCTTGGCTGTTGCCCTTGGACGGAGCGTTCCAAGCTGGCCTACCGGATTGGTTCCGTATTTGGCCAAAAGTCTCAGCTGTGGTACCATCTCCCGCCACTGGACACGTTTGAGCTTATGAGCCGCATTTATGAGCTCCGCCGGGAGGATTACAAGGCGCGTCGCGACAACCTGATCGAACGATTTGAGCTTGGAACGTATTTGCATACGCCTGTTCGGAAGTTATCGCTTGGCGAGCGGATGCGTTGCGAAATCGCCGCCTCATTGCTCCATCGTCCCCAAGCTTTGTTCCTTGACGAACCAACGATTGGACTTGATGCGGTCGTTAAGCAACGCATCCGCGAGCTCATTGTCGAGATGAACCGCGAGGAAGGAACGACAATCTTCCTGACCTCCCACGATGCCGGCGATATCGAGAAGTTATGTGACAGGGCGATTGTCATTAATCATGGCGGGCTTGTGTTTGACGGGCAAGTCGACTATATGAAGCAGCAATTCTTGACTCACAAGACCGTACAACTTGTGCTCGAGAATGATCCCGGCGAACTTGCGGCTCCTGGCGTATCGGTACTTAATCAAGGCGGCTGCCGGATCACGCTTAGCGTAGACACGGGCATAACAACCATAGAAGCCGTTCTCGCGGCCTTGATGGCAAGTCACCGGATCGTCGACATGACGGTACAGGATCCGCCGATGGAAGATATCATTACCCGCATGTACGGCACGTTTCAGGTTAAGGAGGTAAGCTTATGATCAGCTTATCGAAGCCGGCCAAATACGTATTTATCGGCAAAATCACCTTGCGCAGCCAGCTTGCTTACGTGGCTGATTTCATAATCAGATCGTTGTTTCTGATCCTTATCTTATATATCTTCATGCAATTATGGCAGACGACCTATTCCGGTGTCGGCAGCTCATCCATAAACGGCTTCACCTTTAAACAAATGATGTGGTATCTTGTCTTCACCGAATCCATGGTACTTGCCACGCCTAGTCTTTGTACCCGGATTGAAGAGGAAGTAAAAAGCGGCGACGTCGCGTTTAAGCTCATCCGGCCGGTTAATTTCATAACTTTTCATTATGTCGAATATATGAGCGAAGTGGCCATCCGCTTTATAATCAACCTGCTGCTTGGCTCGGCCATTGGCTTGCTTCTCGTAGGCCCGCCTCCTGTAGGAAATGGCTTGGTTTGGCTGCCATTACTCACCTTAGGCGGATTTACCGTCAATTTTATGCTTGGCATGCTTGTTGCTCTTAGCAGCTTCTGGGTCGAAGAAACCCGTGGACTTGAATTCGTCTACAACAAAATCTTGTTTACGGTCGGCGGGATGCTGATGCCGCTTGAGCTGTTCCCGGACACGCTTCAAAAAGCCGGACATTGGATGCCATTCCAGACGATTGTTTATTTCCCGGCTCGCACCGCGGTAAGCATGCATCATGGGGAGATCGCGAGCATGCTTGCCTTGCAAGGCTTATGGGCAGCACTTGTTGGATCGGTCATCTGGTTGGTTTATCGGAAGGGGGTAAGGAAGCTGAATGTTAACGGCGGATAAGAAAAAGTCCATAAAGACGATATCTGAGCAAGCTGAGGCGGGCAAACTTCGCCGGCTGCTCCGCTTTACAACCGCATGCTGGAAGCTTAACCTGGCCGGTGCGATGGAGTTTCGTTTCAGCTTCCTGCTCACGGTTGGCACCATGATCGCGAACAATATCGTATGGATCATTTTTTGGGGCATGTATTTTGAACGGTTTCCTGTACTGAACGGCTGGACGATGCAGGATGTCATGATGATGTGGGCAGCCGCGGCGGGAGGTTTTGGCATTATGTCGATTTTTTTCGGCAATGCAACCCGCCTTGCCAATCTGATTGTCACTGGTCAGCTTGATGTGTTCTTGTCCCAACCGAAACCTGTTCTGCTGAATGTATTGATTAGCCGTATGTCAGTAAGCGCGATTGGCGACTTGGTATTTGCCATCTTTATTTTTGTAGGTTTTGGAGATGTCTCGCTCTTCGGTACCCTCAAATTTGCGCTTGCTCTGCTCCTCTCGACTATGATTTTCATCTTCTTCTGCGTATTGGCCGGTTGCTTGTCCTTCTGGCTTGGCAATACGGAAGGACTAAGCTTCCAATTATTTAATGCCCTACTTACCTTTGCTACTTATCCGACCGGGATCTTCAAAGGGTTTGGCCGCATCGTCCTGTTTACGGTTATTCCCGCCGGATTCATCAGCAGTATGCCAGTCTCTTTAATACGCGAGGTTGATCTGCCTTTCTTGTATGGAGCATCGGCAACAGCCGCGGTCTTATGCCTAGCAGGCATATTGCTCTTCTATCGGGGGTTAAGCAGGTACACTTCCGGTAATATGATGGGTTTGAGAAGGTAGAAGAAACGGCCATCGAACGGGGAATCCCGCATGATGGCCGTTTCTTTCTTCCTATTGAAGGCGTCTGAATCGTTGGAAATTCATGAATGTCCGGAAGCTATCAGACGACCTCAGTCGCATCCCCGCCGCAATAGCAACGATAAGGGCTCCTGCTATGATCCATGAAGCGTGTAATCCATTTAAGATTCCTGCTTGCTCGAGTAAATAACCCGTTAATCCTGATAAATCCACTGCAAGAAGCAACATAAGCAAATACGCAGCCCATCTATAACTGTACGCTATTCGACATAAAATCAGCGATATGAGAAATGGAACATTCCCCCAGTGTTTGAGATGAAGTTCCCCTG
This sequence comes from Paenibacillus glycanilyticus, assembly GCF_030161375.1. GTDB lineage: Bacteria > Bacillota > Bacilli > Paenibacillales > Paenibacillaceae > Pristimantibacillus > Pristimantibacillus glycanilyticus_B. The sequence goes on along the minus strand of NZ_BSSQ01000011.1, from coordinate 25,837 downwards.
TAAATAGATCTTGTCCCGCTCCAAACATCTCAATAATCAAATAGACGAAAATCATCGTTTGAAGCATTCTTTTCCCTCTCTTAACCAATACACCGTTAAATGGGACTGGCTCCATATTCATATACGGCGCAAAATCCTCGTCGTAAGACCGTTTAGTCTCTTCGTATGTAGGTTGATCGGGAATTTCGATCTCGTCAATCTCTTCATGCAGAAACTCATGTCCGAGTACCTTGGTTGCTTTCTTAATCTCTTCTATATCCCATGCGGCGGCCTGTTTGGACCACATCCTGATATAAATAGGCTTGTGACCATTATCATTTACCGGTGCGAAGTGGTTCACTTGATGGACTAGATCACTCTTGTCTCTCGGATAGATATAGCTGTATGCAATGTCGCTATCCCCATCTAGAAAGGACCGTATCTCCTTTATGTAGTCCGCATCGTCAACGGGATCAAGATCATCGCCATTGATCAGTTGATTTAGTCCTTGCCCCGTCATTAAATCATAGTAGCCTAATAATTGATTCATCTCCGGATCCGCGTAGATCGTAATTTCATCATTCCAGCTTTTATCATCCAATCCATATACCCCATACCAGAACGTCCAATGCCGGACATGCACATACACTTTAATTGAAATCAACCGCCTGTTCTTCTCTCTTATACAGCTCTATCAATGTACCATAGAACGGGCTAACGAATAATCCGTAAAAAATAACCAGCCGTCGATTATGATCGACGACTGGCTTCCAAGAAACGTTATGCCGCTACATCTCTTCTCGTAAACATGAGCCAAGAGATGAGATTTAGGACTACGAAATAAACAACAAGCACTCCGATGGAGAAGGATAACGTCATTCCGTCCTGAAAAGGCCTGTTGTCCAAATACTGCGTAAGATCCGTGTTAGCGAACAACAGGTATTTGCTCCAGTTGTATCCTCGCAGCACCTCCAATAGAATATTGCCCGCAAACAAAGTCCCGATGGAGAATGCAATAGCCATTGCGCTGCTTCGGAAAGCAGACGAGATCATAAACGCAATCGTAATATACATAACCGTGGAGATCCCGTTCAGCAGGTACGTTTTCCATAGATAGAGGAACATATTTTGTTCGACCACTTGTCCGTCAATCAGGCGGATCAGAGGCAATCCCATGTGATTAAAGCCAAACAATATGCCATTCAATAGAAATGAAATGATAAACAGAGTAAGCAGCAAAACGAAGCTGAACATGAGCATCGCGATATACTTGGACAATAGAATTTTGAGCCTGCTTGCCGGGCGAATGAGCAGCAGCTTGATCGTGCCGGTCGCAAATTCGCTCGCAATGATATCCCCCGCAATAATGATAGTTAGTAGAGTGATCAACATTGCCAAACTCGCCGACTCGAGAATGCCGTTCCACATCGTACCTTGCGTCGGGTGAATGTCATGCTCCAATTGGTAGTCGATAACCGCAATCCGCTCTTTGTAGAACTTCTCAAGCCCTTCATCCAGGTTAGTCTTCTGAAGCTGCTTGTTCCAGTTCTCCTTCTCCTGTGTGACTTGCGTCTGCCAATCATCTGCTGATGCGTCTTTTGCTTCATGCCACATGACGAAGTTGCCAAGGATGACAAAACCAGCCATAAGACCGATGAGGATCCACGTCCGTACTCTCCTGTAAATCTTCATGTTTTCATTCAATACGAGATTATACAACCTGTCCACCTCCCGTAATTTCCAGGAATTTATCTTCGAGAGAGGTGCGAACTCTTTGCACGCCGTAGACGCGGATATGGTTCTTTATAAGCTCCTCCAGAATGTCCGGTACAAGCTCCCTCTCCGCCGTTACTTCTATGAATCCGTCTTCCGAACGTTTCAATTCCTCGATTCCCTTCATCTGACCGATAACCGCCATCGCCTGTTCCGGCATCTGCACTTCGATCTGGTAAGTCTGGGAGGTGTCGCTGCCGTGCGTAAAATAATCGATCGGCTGCACGTCAACAAGCTTGCCTCGCTGCAAGATCGCAACACGGTCGCACATGAGCTCCATCTCGGATAACAAATGGCTGGATACGATAACCGTAATGCCTTCCACCCGGGTCAAATAACGTAGGTAGTCACGAAGCTCGCGAATGCCCTCGGGATCCAGACCGTTGGTGGGTTCATCGAGAATAAGCAGCGACGGGCGGTGCAGCAACGCCTGCGCAACCCCAAGCCGCTGGCGCATCCCGAGCGAATATTTGCGGACTTTATCATGAATACGGTCTTCCAGCTTCACGAGAGCAACCACTTCGTCAATCCGTGCTTTCGTGACGCCCGGTACCATACGGGCATAATGAACGAGATTGCGGTACCCGCTTAAATATTTGTACATCTCCGGGTTCTCCACAATGGCCCCGACATGGCGAATGGCCTCTTCGAAATCGGTTTTTATGTTGTTCCCCTTGATGAGAATTTGACCGTCGGTGATCGAGATCAAACCAACAATCATACGGATCGTCGTTGTTTTACCGGCCCCGTTAGGACCTAGAAAACCAAAAATCTCGCCCTGCGGCACATCAAAGGTAAGATTGTCGATGACGGTTTTCCGTCCTATTCGCTTCGTTACATTTCGCAAACTAATAATCGGTTCATTGCTCATAGATTGCCTCTCCCTCTATTTACGTCTCAACCAACTAGATAGTAGCACGCTGTTTATTGTTTTGCAATAAATGATTATTAAATAACATGATTTATTTGTTGTTGAGAGGAACAAAAAACCTGACCTCCCCCAAGCAAAGCTAGAGAAGAGACCAGGTTTTCTAGTAGATATGAACTTGTGGATCACGCTTCTGCCTTTAATCGGCGTTCCAGAACTAACGGGCCAAACGGCAGAAAAGCAGCCAATACCGCTCCGGCAATTCTTACAATCTTCCATTTGAACAATACGGCCATTACCGCTATAGCTACTAGATAAGCCGAGAATAAGAACCCGTGAATGCCGCCAGTAACCGTCACCGCCCCGGGGCTGTCAAACATGTACTTCAGAGGCATCGCAATTCCGAGTAAAACAAGAAATGAGGCTGCTTCCAAGTAACTGATCCAGCGAAACCATACTTTTGCAGATTGTTCCATGCAGTTGAACCATCCTTTTCATTGAGAGGTATAAGTGAAAGCAGCATGACGAGAACGAAAGCAGGAATAAATTCCCTTGAGCAGTCCGATACTAAAATGCTTATTCTGCAGCAAATTCATGACTTAGAGGTGTATTAGATGCTGAGCAAAATAATGAAGTTATCTTTAGTTATGCTGCTTGTCTGCTCCCCTGTTGTTTACGCCGGAGATGAAGAACCGTTTCATTCCGAGCTGAAAAATCTCGCAAAACAATTCGAGCAAATCACCGGTCAGTCCATCTTGCTTCCAACTTGGCTCCCCAAAAATTATGTCCTGATTGACGCTGGAATTTTTATGTCGCACCATCTGGACATTACCTATTCCAGAGCACAGAAACGTGATGGCAGCATCGCTTTGCACATATACCGGGAGGGAATAGGACCATCCCCTGATAGCTATTTTTCAAAAATCACATTGAAGAATGGTCGAACAGCCTATCTAAACGAAATTCGCAGAGAAGGGCCGTTTGATAACATTCCAATCGAAGGCTCCGCGTTCGAATTGTATTTCTATGATCATGATCTCTTGTACACGCTTAACACAGCATCCGATGTCATCGACCCGAGAACGTTACGAAAAAACCTTATAAAAATAGCCACTTCAATGGATTACGAGAAGGGTTTTACGAAGAGTGTTACTACAGTGCCTGTCCTCGAGATCGAAACCATTCCCGCTCCAGACGGCAACTGGACTTATGTGTGATTCATGATCATATTGTCGTTATGGCCTTATATGAGAATTAGCCCGAGAATATCAGCACGATCAATGTTACTCGGAGACGTAATAAAGATCATCCTCAATAGAGGATGATTGAATAAAAGCCCGCCTGGAGGCGGGCTTTATAGCTATATTTGAGATTAGTTAGTTACAAATTATTGTACCAATCATCTTCTACAGGTGTTAACCAGATCGTATCGCTTGGAGTCCCCGCCGTAATGGCCAAGTGAACAAACCAGCTGTCTTTTGTGGCTCCATGCCAATGTTTTACATCGGAAGGAATATTAATAACATCCCCTTTTGTAAGGTGACGTGCTGCTTTCCCTTCTTCTTGGTACCATCCTTCGCCGCCTGTCACTAACAAGACTTGGCCAACTTTATGAGAATGCCAATTATTTCGAGCACCTGGAGCAAACGTTACATTGCCAATCTTCGCATTTAGCGGTTTATCGTCTGTAAAGACCATCTGCAAATAGGCATCGCCAACAAAGTTTTTTTCAACTTTCTGACCTATCGGAAAAATCGTACCGTTGCTTAATTCTTCATGAGCCATCTTTGAATCCTCCTTATCCATTATGATTTGAAGACTTCTTTGGCGATATGAAATGCCGACCACGCTTTGGGCCAGCCTGCGTAAAACGCAAGATGAGTAATCATTTCCGCAATCTCTTCTTGTGAAAGTCCATTCGCTTTCGCTTTATGCAAATGAGCTGGCAACTGCTCAAAGTTCCCGCCAGCGATTAGAGCACTAACTGTGATCATACTGCGGTCTCGAGCGGACAATTCATTCTCTCGCGACCAAACTTCACCGAATAATATATCATCGTTAAGTTCTGCGAATTTAGGTGCGAACTCTCCAAGCCGATCTCGTCCTGCTGTTTGTTTTTCTGGCATAACTATTATCTCCTTTAGCAGATTATTTACTACGTATAACCTTATTATGAATGACGAGAAGTACAGACCGTTATCTCGATTGTCTTAATTGATTGCCTAATTCTCTCGTATTAGGTCAGGAATTTTCGCGCCTGAACTGTGAGGCGCTTTCATATCCAACCCGGAACTTTAAGAGGATTAGGCAATTATTCGATACAAATGAGATATCTGCTTTGGAATTTTAGGTGCATAATAAAGGCATAACATAAATGTTCCAATATCGAATGGAGGTTCTTATACATGCATACCGTCAAACTAAACAACGGCGTAGAAATGCCTATTCTTGGTTTTGGTGTTTTTCAAATGACCGATCATAATGAGTGTGAACAAAGCGTATACGACGCTATTCATGCAGGTTATCGGCTGATTGATACTGCAGCCTCATACATGAACGAAGCAGCCGTTGGCCGAGCAATCAAACGGAGCGGCGTGGCAAGAGAAGAATTGTTCATTACTACGAAACTTTGGGTTCAGGATACCGGTTATGAGCGCACCAAACGAGCAGTTGCAAATTCGCTAGAAAGATTGCAGCTGGATTATTTGGATTTGTATTTAATTCACCAGCCATTTGGGGATGTACACGGCTCGTGGCGAGCAATGGAAGAACTCTATCGTGAAGGTAAAATCAGATCTATTGGCGTAAGCAACTTCCATCCAGACCGCTTGATTGATTTGATTCTTCATAATGAAGTTGTTCCTGCCGTTAATCAGGTCGAAACGCATCCATTCAATCAGCAAATCGACAATGCGAAATTCATGAAAGAGAACGATGTTCAGATCGAGTCTTGGGCTCCTTTTGCCGAAGGAAAAAACAACTTGTTCCATCATGAGGTATTAGTATCCATTGCTGAAAAATACAATAAATCCGTTGCGCAATTGGTGTTACGGTGGTTAACGCAAAGAGACATTGTTGTGATTCCCAAATCTGTTCGTAAAGATCGAATCATCGAAAACTTTAATATCTTTGATTTTGAATTAAGCCAAGAAGATATGGCAGCCATCGCCACGCTAGATACAAATGAAAGCTTGTTTTTCTCCCATCGCGATCCGGAAATGGTGAAGTGGCTCGGTACCCGCAAACTCGATATTTAACAAGGTATAGTAGAAAGAGCCTTCCCCAGAGGAAAGGCTCTTTCTATTTATAAACCCATCATTATTGGTTGTATCTTGCATCCAGACTTGTACTGAAGAATCTTCCGGACATAACCGTGGACAACATTTTTGTTTTCTCGTTCTGGGATATGGACGTATCTTCATCAATAGCTTTAAATACATCACTCTCGTTAATATACTCTTTGGTCATGCCAACTACTGCTTTTTCTTTATTCGCATCAAGGACCATTAATTTCGGCGCGCCTTTTGCGTTGGACCATGTTTTCCATTCCGTTAAGCCTTTGCTATTGGGATTTCCCGTATACATGAAGTTCTTCAAGTAATGTTGAACGGTCGCCGTCAGATCGGTTCTTCCCATCTTGTTGGCTTCCGTATAGTTCGTTGTGACAAACGAATCTTCTCTGCCTGTAATAAAGTCCATATGAATCCCATGGAAAGCTCCTACCAAAGAACCCATACCCGGTGAAATAACCGATTGATCTTCTCCCCATACAAATCGGAAAGCATAGACATTTGGCTGGTTTTTCACTTCGGCTAACTTCTCAGCAGATTGATCCGCATTAAATCCTGCATACAGCATGCTGCCATATTTGTTGGCGAATTGATATTGTTTCAATAATGCAGCATCGGTTGCAATCGTTCCGCCAAAGAACGCTTTTACAAACAACGGATCTTGTGCGGCAAAGATAGAAAACTCGGATTTATCACTGCCTAGTATAACCGGTACTTTGTTGTAATCTCCAGTCTCAAATACATGGAACCCATAGCCAATTCTATGAACGAACATAAAGGCAGTCCCCAAAGCCAATGACTTTGAGAACTGCCCTCGTCACCCTTATAACGCAATTAAACGGTACCCGGTTGCTGTTTGGATATCGACTTTTGTCTTGCCTTTCCAGGACGGATCAACAGGTTGGCCGACAGCAGCATCCCCGCAATTACGATAACTCCTCCAACGACTTGGGAAGCTAGCAGCTGCTGTCCCGTCAGTACGGACAGGATTGCCGTAAAGATTGGCATCAAATTCATCGTAATGCTGGCTTTGCCTGGTCCAAGCGCTTTGACTCCTTGGTTCCAGAACAGGAACGAACCGATGGATGGGAATAAGCCAAGATAAATGACTCCCGATACTCCAAGAACCGTTATATGTTCAGTCTGTAAAGGCTGGATAAACAGCAAAGGAATCATGCAAATGACGCCAATGAAAGCCGTAAATGCGACAAACGTAATCGGAGGAAGATGCTGAGCCCGTTTGCTGACGATGGAATAGATAGCCCACAAGAATACCGCAATCAGCAATATGCCGTCCCCTTCATTATAGGAAATGCCAAACGCGTCTAGCAGATGCCCCTTTGTTAATACCGTCAGTACGCCGACAAATGATAATACCAATCCCGCTCCTTGCCGCCCCGTCACTTTTTCCTTCAGGAACAACAGCGACAAGATGATCATAACCGCTGGAGTCAAGCTGTTAATCAGGCTGCCGTTTGTTGGTGAGGTATGCTGCAGAGCCGTGTAAGTAAGAAGCGTGTAGAATACAACGCCTACCAGGGATAGAAACATCAAGATTCCCCAGTTGGCTTTCCACACTTTCCTCCAATTTGGCTTTTCTACAAGCTGAGCCATCGGGATCAAGACTATTGCCGCAATCGCCCAACGCAAGAACGCTGCCCAGATCGGCGGAAACTCTGCCGTAACCGTCTTGCCGAAAATCAAATTCCCTGCCCAAAACAGATTTGCTAATACTAGAAAAAGCCACGCTTTTGCTTTCATATCCAGACTCTCCTCTCCCGGTTCACTCCTCCAGGTCTTTCTATCTCTTGGTCTATAATCATGTTACAATAAACCTGTTCATAAATAAAATGAATATAAATCATGAAGGAGATATCAAATCTGTTATGAACAAATCACTTCTTCAATTGATTGTTGCGATTTCGGAGACCCGCAGCTTTACGGCCGCCGGAGAGAAAATGAATATGACACAGCCGGCTGTCAGTCGCGCCGTTACGACCTTGGAACGCGAGCTTGGGGTAACGCTGCTGATCAGAGACCGGCGTCATGGCGTTGCCCTTACTCCCGTTGGAGAGAGGATTGTCCGGACTTTCCGGGAAATTCTTCAAGGGTATGAGAAGATCGATCAGGAAATCGCCAGCGAAAAAGGAATGGAAACCGGCAGCGTCCGTATCGGAGCATTCCCTGTTGCCGCTACTTATTTTGTGCCAAAACTGATCCGCCATATAAAACAACAATACCCCAACCTGGAATTCAGCCTTGTTGAAGGGACCATCGCCGATGTGCAGGAATGGCTGGATAACCGCGAGATTGACGTTGGTCTGCTTATCCCGTCCGACAAGACTGCTCATTCTTATCCTCTTTACCGCGAAGGTATTTATGCGGTTATGCGCGAGGATCATCCGTTGAATGAGAATAAAATCATTAGCCCCGAGGATTTGCGGAATGAGCCCATGCTCATTTGCAAAGCCGGCTATGAGCCCCCGGTATTAAAGTGGTTTGATAGTGTCGGAGAATCGCCCACCATTAAATATATTCTCTACAACTACAGAACCGCGCTGCAGATGATTCTTGCGGGCGAAGGACTTGCCGTCATGTCCGAGTTGTCCCTTCTGGACCTTCCCCCGGGAATTGTCCTGAAGCAGATCTCTCCCGCGGCTTACCGGGATATTCATATCGCTTCCGGTCCTCTGGAGGATTGCACCATCGCGGTAAAAACGTTTATGGAAGCGGCACGGACACTATTCCCTTTTGAAGCTTAACCTAAAAAAGGCCTGAATCCATCAGGACTCAGGCCTTTTTACTTACAATCGCTCCTACTCCCCAATCGTCTGGCGGTCTGGAGCCGAATAGGCAATAATCATCCGGCATGGCTCCCAGCTTGTTACCGTTGCGTTATGAGGAACGCCGCGCGGAATTCGCAGCATCATGCCTGGCTCCAGATGAAACACTTCGTCCCCCAGCGTATGGTCGCACTCACCGGATAATACGAAGATAAGCTCTTCGCAATTCGGATGAATATGCCTTCCGTTGGCTTGCCCCGCTTCAATATAGACCATGCCGAAGGTCATTTCCGCCTCCGGATCGATTTCCTGGCCGCATAACCAATGAATCTTGCCCCAATCCATCGGCAGGATCCGTCCCGCTTCTTCCTTGCGCAGATCCGAGATTGTTGCCATATTGGTTCACCCTTTATCTAGTAGATTGTAAGCCTTGCTTCAGGAAGCTCAAGCACTCGGTTAATCCCAGAGCGATCTCCCCGCCGCTTTCTTCGTCCGCCGAGATCCAGCCGCGGTAACCGGTGTCCAGAATCGCTTGAAAAATCGGTTCAAAGTCAATCTCTCCCCGCCCAAGGATCTGCCAATCCCCTGCCGCAAAGTCTTTCATATGATAGTTATCAATGACGCTGGCATATGCCCGAATCAACTCCGCGACATCTGTTATGCCGGATTTGACCAAATGCGCGGTATCTATAGTTAAGCCAACGCTCCCCGGCTGAACGCGGTCGAAGAAGATATCGAAGTCTTCCCTGTGCATAACCGGCTGACCGTGATGGTGGTGAAGCGATAGCTTTAATCCATGCTGCGACGCTTCTTTCCCAAGCTCGGACAGCTGCTCGGCATACCTTCGTATATCCTCCGTAGACGTCTCGCTGCGGGAGACGCCATGGCAAAATACGATAAGCTCCGTTCCGATCTTCCGGCCGAATTGGAACAGCTCTCTTAGCTGCCGTACGCCTTGCTCATCGATATGTCCTCCGCTTATTAGAGCGGAACCTATGCCATGCTTATGCCCCCATTCCTCGAGAAACCGCTCCGGTTGATGCACATAAGGAGCGTATTGTCCGGCTTTCAGCTGCAATCCGTCATAACCGGCCTTCGTATAGGTATGAAAGAGATCGCGGCATTCCTCTACGGTTGAGGTTGGTCTGGAGAATGCATACTTGATCGTCATATTCTGATCCCGCTGCTAAGCCTGATTATCTGCGATTCGGCGGCTGAACGGTAGGAAGCGTCAAGTAGTGCAACGGTCTTCAGATTATCTTCCGCACTGTTGCTTGCAACTTTTCCCGTCTCGATCCAGGTCAGCAGCTGCTCGAGATTATCAAAGCTGTTTTGCTCACGGGAATAATGGTTATCCCATGTGCTATATGGATTATGATCGCCGCCTAAATACAGCTCGACCCGGTTATGGTTGCATTTTACCGTACCTTTCTCACCGATTACGATCATCTCCGTCCGGCTGATCCGCGAAGAGAAGCTTTGCGTATAGGTTACGATGGTACCGTTTTCAAATCTCAACTGAACGGTGGCATCCGTCTCGCCTTTGCAGTTGATGGCATCCGAGGAATTCATCAAAGAGACGACGGATTCAGCCTCGCAGCCCAGGATCTGGCGGAACCCGTCAAACCAATGAATACCCATGACGGATAAAGCATGGCGTTCCTGATTAAGCCGCCAGCCCGCATCCTGCCGGAAGAACATCTCGTTAAATAAGATCATGGTAACTTTGCCGATCGCTTGCTCGGCAACGATATTTTTCACGATTTCAAATGGATAATGGCGTCTGAAATTCTGGTTAACAGCCACGGGAACATTCAGTTGCTTTGCTTTTTCGGTAATTTCAATGGCATCGCTTATCGTATCGGAGAACGGCTTTTCCACTAATAGAGGAATTCCCGCTTCTAACAAAGGAATAACAACCTGCTTTCGAACGGAGGTTGGCGTACACACGACGGCCGCATCCACCCCGCTGTTTTGAATAAAAGCATTCAAATCCGTGAATCGCTGCTCGATTCCGTATTTATCCGCGCGGGAATGAAGAATCTCTTCATTCGAATCGCAGATGGCCGTGATAGTTACGCGTTCCGGGTTTGCCTTGTAGCCTTCCAGGTGCAATTCAGAGACTCCGCCCGCCCCAACCAGGCCGACTTTAAATTTCTTCAACGCACTCCACCCCATTCAACGTATTTAAATTCTATTCAACAATGTTGAATTGCTTCGCAGCTCCATTATAATCCATCCGTTTCCATCCGGCAATCCGTATTTCCATTGAAATGACTGGTGTTTTCGCGAAAGTATCGGTAAAGTTGTAGTACAGAGTAAACTGGATAACGCGAGGGATACACATGGAATTGGGCAAAAGAATCCGATTAATCCGTAAAGAACAAAAACGGACGCAAGACGAAGTTTCAGCGGCCTGCGGCTTTACGAAAAGCATGCTCTCCAAGATCGAGAACGGCAGCACGATGCCTGCAGTCGCCACCCTTATGAAAATCGCCTCCGCGCTTGGCGTCAAAGTCTCCGACCTGCTCGAGCCGTCCCCAAAGAGCGGTACCGTCTACATAAACGCGTCGGACTATCAGGATCCCGATAAATGGATCAAGACGGATAAGGGGTATTCTTTTTTTGCGTTTGCTTCCGGCAGACGGGACAAGATCATGCAGCCTTACTTGTTTGTTGCCGAGCGCGGAGAAGTCAAAAGCCATGTTTTCTCCCACGAGGGGCAGGAATTCATTTACGTTTTATCCGGGCAAATGATCTACAAAGTCGGCAGCACCGAATACGACATGAGCGCCGGCGACGGCATGTATTTCAACTCGCTGGAAGAGCATCTGGTCATTCCGGTCTCCGAGCAGGTTAGATACCTTGCAATCTTTACGGAAGATACGGGCAAACTTGAAGGAGAGTAAAACTTCCATCGCAAGCGCTGTTGACATCAAGTCAACTTTACGTTGTAACCTTGATTTCGCGAGGTGAGAATCACTTGTATCAAATTTCCGAGGTATCCAAGCTAATCGGCTTGCCAATCCCTACCATTAGATACTACGAACAGTTAGGATTGATTGACGAGCCGGTAAAAAATGCCCGAGGGTATAAAATCTACGATGAATTGACGGTGGAATATCTGCAATTTATTGTCCATTTGAAGGATACGGGTATGTCCTTGGAGCTAATCAAATTATATGTTGACGCTTATCGGGCCAAAGACTATATGCGGTGCCACGAGATTCTTCGGGAGCATGCCGTCAAGATGGAGCTTGAGCTTGTGAAACGCCAAAGGATACTGGAAAAGGTACAGTACAAGGTGACTCACTTCAGTAAACTTCGAGGTGGCGGTATTTAATGCAACAGCCTATTTCATCCGGTTATTCGGCTAGAACAACGGCTAACCAAATCATAAAAGACATTGATCTAACAGGAAAAATCATCATCATTACCGGCGGATCCGCCGGTCTGGGATTAGAATCACGTTTGGAATCCCGGCCACAGCTTGTCTGGCTTTTTCGACGTTCCTTGCAGGCACAATCACCTTCGCGCCAGCGGCGGCAAGTGTTTTGGTCCGGATGCACGGTAAAAGCTCGGATGTTATCTGGTTTGAAAAGCTCGTCTACCGCAACGCTGAGCAAGGCAGCAGCTGTCTTCGCTTGTCCGTAGGCTAGCCATTTGGCATGGGCAATCGATAAAACCGCTGCTCTTAAGTTATGGGAAGAAACACCGCGGTTGTTTGAATAAAATAAAAAGCGATCAATCGAGACAAGACTCGATGATCGCTTTTTTTATATCAGTTACACTTGCTATACCCGCAATTGCTGCATTGCTTGCATCCTTCTACATTCAGAAGCGAAGCCGATCCGCAGGACGGGCAAAGATCGCGCGAGGTGACCTCGCCGTGCTTATGCGAATCTTGCGCGGCTGGAGCTGGCGCAACCGCCAATGCCGGAGCCGCATCATTAGCCGGCTCATAAGCAGCCGCTTGTTCTTCATTGCTCTCGATATGGATTTCGAGTGCTTTGGCCACTGCGTCGGCGATCGATTCTACGCGATTCGCGCCAAAGCCGATAGCGCCGCTGCCGCCAATGCCTTTCAGATGCTTGATGAGCAGCTTCACTTTGTTGCCGTGGTCGCCGTAACGGAGGAACAAGGAACATACGCGGCCTAGCGCTTCCGCCATGGCGAAGACGTCGGAGCCTGCTTTGCCCACGTTCAGGAAAATTTCGCCCGGCGTACCGTTCAGATCGTTAATCGTAATATAAGCCATGCCAAATGGCGTATTTACTTTGTAGGTCGCACCGCGAAGAATTTGCGGACGGCGTTTGTACTGCTTATCGAAGTCCTGCTCCGCTTGCGGAGAGACTTTTGCATTCAGCGTCGTATTTAACGTCGCCAGCTTCTCTTCCTCTTTAGCAGGTGCTTCCGATGCCGCAGCTGCTTCGCCTGCCGCAGATGATTTGTCTTCATCCTTCTTCGTCGACAATACCTGTACGTCGCGGCTGCCGTCACGGTAGATCGTCACGCCTTTGCAACCGAGATCAAACGCCATTTCATACAGCTCTTTAGTCTCTTCAACCGTAAAGTCCGCCGGACAATTCGCCGTCTTCGAGATCGAGCTGTCGACCCAGCGTTGGATGGCCGCTTGCGCGCGGATATGATCCTTCGCCGACAGATCCATGGCCGTTACAAAATAATCCGGCAGCTCCTCGCCAGGATGCGCGTCTTTCCACTCCTGCGCAATCGGCACCAGCTGCTTGTCGAAGCCAAGCCGGCTCTGGCGGAAGTATTCGAAGGCGAAATAAGGCTCGATGCCCGTCGAAGTGCCAACCATCGTACCCGTGCTGCCTGTTGGAGCTTGCGTAATGACGGTAACGTTACGAATCCCTTTCGCCAGCACCGCTTCTCCGACTTCTGGGAACTCAGCAACCATGTTTTTCATGAAGCCGCTTTGCAGAAATTTCTCCGCATCGAACGCTTCGAAAGAACCTTTCTCCGCCGCAATCGCCGCGGAAGAGAGATAAGCTTCGCGTGCAATAAATCCATATAGTTTATCGAGGAACAGAAGCGATTCCGGACTGCCGTAACGGATGCCAAGCTTGATCATAAGCTCGGCAAGGCCCATCGTGCCTAAGCCGACGCGGCGCTCCTTCTTCTGGTTCTTCTCGTTTTCTTCGAAGTGATATGGCGTCGTATCGATGACGTTATCCAAGAATCGAACCGACCACTGGGTAACTTTCGACAACTCTTCCCAATCGACATCCTGTTTGCTTGCATCATAGAACTTGGATAAATTAATGGCAGAAAGATTGCAAACGCCCCAACCCGGAAGCCCTTGTTCGCCACAAGGATTCGTACAAATAATCGGGTTGAAATACCAGCTGTTCGACATTTGGTTGTAGTATTCCATAAATACAACGCCCGGTTCAGCCGATTTCCATGCCGATTCGATAATGGTGTGCCAGATCTCGCGGGCACGAACCGTTTTATAAGGAATAACCTTCTTGCCGAGTTTCTTCCACGCGTCCAGATCGCCGTCCCACAACTCGTCGTAATCCTTTTCTTTCGTATCCGGGAATACAAGCTCCCACTCGAGATCTTCCTTCACGGCTTTCATGAACGCGTTGCTTACGCACACCGACAGATTCGCATTAGTCACTTGCCCCATCGTTTGCTTCACCGTAATGAAATCCAGAACATCCGGATGCCAGTCGTTGATCATGAGCATTAGCGCACCTCTGCGGCTGCCGCCTTGCTCGATCAAACCGGTTGTATAACTGAACAATCCGCCCCAAGATACGGCCCCGCTTGAAGAACCGTTAACGCCGGCAACAATCGCGCGGCGCGGGCGCAGCGAAGATAGGTTAATGCCAACCCCGCCTCCGCGGGCCATAATCTCGGTCATTTCCGACAAGGTCGTCATTATGCCGCCCCGGCTATCCTTCGGCGAAGGAATAACGTAGCAGTTGAACAACGTCAATTCTTCGCTTGCTCCAGCGCCAGCCGCAATACGGCCGCCAGGCACCAGCTTCCAGTCATCCAAGACATGACGGAACCGCTCCGTCCAGAGTTGCTGATTCTCCTTGCCTTGCTCTGCACTTGCCATTGCGCTTGCTAGGCGATCCCACATTTCGCCCGGCGTCTTCTCTATCGTAAGCGTGAGTTTCTCCACGCTGGTCGTAACCGTATCCCCGCTTCTAAGCTTCACGGTCACTTCGGATCCGCTTCGTCCAATGACTTCCCCAACTTCTTTGGCCGGGAATTTCGGGTCATCTTTCGTAAGGACCAGTACTACGTCCCCTACTGCGGTCTTGCTTGTGTCCGCGTTTTTCCAAGCATAGCGGTCCAAAAATATTTTTTCGCTAAGGCCTTCCAATTTGTGCGTTATCGCCATCCGATTGGTCCTTCCTCCCATGTCCCTCATCTCGCATACACACCTCTTATCGTATGAATCGGGCACCATATATTGTGTGTACTGTATATTATACTATACTACATATCGGTCTCCACACCTGTTTTCACCTATTTCGCGGGTATTCTGCGCTTTCATTGGCGATTCTCTTACTATTGCTTGTCTTATCGTTAAATTTACTCGTTATTTACTAAGTTTTGATGAAAAAGGACATACTGAGGACAATTATCTCTATTCGCCAATCCACGCTCAAATAGGAAACCTAGACTTTCTTATATTTTGACAAAAGGAGCTGCCAGGCCGTGACCTCAACAATGAATAATCAGGCGAATGAACCCACCGACGCTTCTATTGCAAGACGCAAGCTGCATCCGCTTGTCGATCTGCAAT
Source organism: Paenibacillus glycanilyticus (assembly GCF_030161375.1). Lineage (GTDB taxonomy): Bacteria > Bacillota > Bacilli > Paenibacillales > Paenibacillaceae > Pristimantibacillus > Pristimantibacillus glycanilyticus_B. The sequence continues at coordinate 10,354 of NZ_BSSQ01000011.1, read as the reverse complement.
GCGACCGAAGCTGGTTCGAGGAACTGCAAAACCGATCCTCAAAGAACGGACCTTGGGATGACTGGACGCTCTATCAGCTGTCGGTCGAAGCCGAGCATGCCAAACGGATCGACAGCTTTGAACAGCTGTTATGCATGCGGACTCTACCGTCCTTCGAACCGATGCCGCATCAGATTGATACCGCGCGCAAGGTTGTGCATGAAATGGGCGGCCGTGCCATACTCGCGGATGAAGTGGGTCTGGGCAAAACGATTGAAGCCGGTCTTGTCATCAAAGAATATATGGTCCGCGGTCTCGTGAAGCGTGCCTTGATTCTTGTCCCTGCCTCTCTTGTCTTGCAATGGGTGAGAGAACTGAATTCGAAGTTTGGCATCTCTGCCGTTGCCCAGAAGAAAGAACATTCCTGGCAATATGAAGTTGTTGTCGCTTCCATTGATACGGCCAAGCGCGATCCGCATCGCGACATTATTCTCGGTCAGGATTATGACATGATTATTATCGATGAGGCCCATAAGCTTAAGAATAAGAAGACAACCAACTATCAATTCGCGCTTCAGCTGCGCAAAAAATATTGTCTCCTCCTTACCGCTACGCCGATTCAGAACGATCTGGACGAGCTCTATAATCTTATTACTCTTCTGAAGCCGGGCCAGTTAGGCGGCCAAAGCGAGTTTGCGGCTAACTTCGTCGTCGACAAGCGATTGCCGAAAAACGAAGATCAGCTGCAGGATGCCTTATCCACCGTCATGATCCGCAACCGGCGGGGCGACGGCGGCATCTCCTTTACGAAACGCGTCGTGAAGAACATCCCGCTGGAGCTGTCTGCCGAGGAACAAGCGCTCTATGATGCCGTTACCGCCTTCGTTAGAGACCGCTACAAGGAAGACGGCGTTGACATGATGAGCATGCTGCCCCTTGTTACGCTGCAGCGCGAAGTATGCAGCAGCCGGGATGCGGTATTCATAACGCTCGTTAATCTGTTCAAGAAAACGTCCGAGGATTCCCCGATCCGCGCGAAGATTTGGGAACTGGTAGAATTCATCAAGCAGATCAAAGCCAATACCAAAGCCGAGAAAGTGATGGAGCTGATTCAACAGATTAACGATAAGGTAATTATTTTTACCGAGTACCGGGCTTCGCAGGAATATCTGCTGCAGTACTTCCGTGCGCAGAACATTCTGGCCGTCCCTTACCGGGGAGGCATGAACCGCGGCAAAAAGGACTGGATGATGGATCTGTTCCGCGGACGCGCCCAAATCTTGATTGCGACGGAAGCCGGCGGCGAAGGCATCAATCTGCAGTTCTGCCACCATATTATCAATTTCGATCTGCCATGGAATCCGATGCGAGTCGAACAGCGGATTGGCCGCGTCCACCGGCTTGGGCAGACGGAAGACGTAAAGATCTACAATTTGTGCACGCTGGGAACGATTGAGGAGCATATCGTAAATCTGCTGCATGAAAAAATCAATTTGTTTGAGCTAGTCATTGGGGAGCTTGATCACATTCTGGAGCGGTTTGAGACCGATGCCGGTTCAATCGAGCAGCAGCTTGCAAAAATGCTTCTCGAATCCGGAGGGGACTCCGCCCATCTGGAGCAGAGATTGAACCAACTTGGGTCAACTTTCTCCAAGCTTCGCGAAGAGAAAGAATCGGCTGAAGCGCCAAAAGGCCCTACCATTCTCGCGCAAATGACGGAACTTGGTCAGAAAGTCGAGGTGAAGCCATGAATTCGAAGCAGGTTCATAAATATGTACAGCGGTATTTAGAGGCGACCCAATGCGCCATATTGGAGAAATCGCCAGCCCATTTCAAGGTTAAGCTCTCTCCCGTTGCCGATCGCGAGCTGACAAACCGGCCATTTTATTGGAGTTTTGTTGACCGAACAGGCTCCGAACCGGAGACGATGACCTATTTGTTCGTAACGGACCAGGAGAAATACGAGGACAACGTAAACGCCCCGGCATTGGCGCCGGCTCCAGCCACATCTGCGGTAGATGCCGCCCTTAACCGGTCCTTCGGATTCGTCAACAACAATCTTGCAAACGGTGTCCGGACGCATCGGGAAGACCTTTACTTTGGCTCGCGCAAGCTGGAGCAATTATTTGGCGCAGCCAAAAACTCGGGGAGTTACGTCAATTTGTTCCAAGAGCCGGAACGGCGATCCAACACGCCTTTCCAGTCGACGCCGTATACCCAGTGGCTTGGCGTTAATATGCGAGTTGAATTCGCCTGCGACAGGAAACGCGAAGAAATCCATAGCTATGGCGTATCCTTGGCAACGGGACTTGTCGTCGAAAATTTCTATGACCGGCTGAAAAATCTAAAGTTAACGCCGCGCCTTCCCGCCAACGTCCATGTGACACGTAACGGCCTGTCTTTCGCCAAGGCATTAAATTTAGTCGAGACTTCGCTTGAACGCAAGTTGAAAGGATATGACTATTCGTGGGCAGAAGACGCGACTGCAAGGCTGGAAGAAGAACTTGCGAGGATCCGCCATTATTACGATCCGATGGTTCAGCAAGCCGAGGAAGAAGTAAAATCGGCGATCGAGGAACAGTTCAATCAGCGGCAGACCGAAATCAGATGGCAATATGAACCCCGTGTGACGGCTTCCGCCATTAACTGCGGTATTTTCCACCTGGAAGGCATCGAATAGGGAGAATCAGACGGCATTCGCAGCAAAACGGCAAAAAAAGAACGTACATACAGGCACGCCCGCGACAGGTTCCAACAGCCTTCTGCGGGCTTGTCCAATATAATGGGATCATGTCAAAAACAGAAGAAGCATTCAGGAAAGGGTGTTACTTACAATGAGAAAGTGGATTCGAAATGCGGCAATGGCCGCAATCATAGCCTCATCGTTCCTTGTAGCCGTTCCTACCCTTCAAGCAGTCCCGGCTCCATCCTCTCCCGTCATCCAAGACAATGAACTTCAGTCCACCGTCCGCGGCTGGATGAACGAACTTGCGAAATTACCCGAATTCAAGGCATGGAATACGGCCGAATTTACCGTTGCCCCTCTAGGCCCTGGTACGCATAGCTGGATTGCGATTGTGAAACAACAGGAACAATCCATAGGTTATCTGGTTATTCATGCGAAAGAAAATGGCGGATTGGTGCTTGGGGAATATGGTACGGGGGAATACTTATTCGATCAGACGACGCTGCATCAATCGCTGGCGCAGCTTGAACTTCCATCTTCTTCGGATTCCAACAAAGCCTTATATATCCATCCGCTGCTAGCGGTTTGGGATATTCACTCGGCAGCGGAAGATACGTTCCTCGACGGCATGAGCGGAGAATGGCTGCCTGTTCAGCAAGACCTTTGGGACAACCTCGCGGCAGACGAGAAAGAGCTGGCGACCAAATACGCGCTAAGCGGCGGAGAAGCGATGATCGACCGTGCCGTCAAAAGCCGTTCGTTTGATCCATATAGCAAAATGCCTTGGCTGACGGACAAGCCCATTGCAGCCGATGCAGAGAATATCGGAATTGTGCTCAAAGCATTAAGTTCGAAAGAGCCGCTCCGATATACGGCAGAGCGATTCAATAAGGAAATGTTATACGTATGGTCGGTCACCGGTTATCATCGTTGGGGAACGGACGGAACCGTTTTTGCCGCGCTGGAAACAGACGAGCTCGGCACCAGCACAAGGTATATTCCCCTTAAGCTTCTCGCCGAGCTCGGTTCCTTTTATCGCTAACGGTTCGTACGTCCCTTAATCCACATCAACACGCTGGCCCCGCCAAAACCGAACCAACGCGACAGCCAATGCTCTTTTGCAGCTTTGGCTGTCGCTTTTGCTGCTTTGCGTTCATCCTTTGGCGTATCGATATAGTTCACAAATTCCACGGTCATATACTTAATCAGATCATGTCCATTTGCCATCTTCGATCACCCCATGCGATTATTTGTTACTAGAAGTTTGCCCGGAATGTCCAGAACATAAACATGCATGAGTTTTCCTTCATTAAGCCACGCTATCGGTAGCTGCTTTATAACGGCGCCTTGGCATAATGAAGGAGGAATTGAAATTGTACATGATCATGCGAGCCGCCGCCCTTCTATTGGCCGGTTTTCTTAGCTTCGGAACACAGCTGGACGCGGCGGCTCCCGAAGCGGAACACGGTCAACTTACCCATGCACCCGAAGACAGCTGGACAATGCCCTCGGCAGTTGTCTTAATTGATGCCGGGCATGGAGGGATCGATGGCGGAGCAACGTCCGGTTCAACGCTCGAAAAAGACATTAATTTGGCCGTTGCCCAAAAATTGTACCTGCTTCTGAACAGTCAAGGCATTCCGGCGGTACTGAACCGCAACGGCGATTATGCGCTAAGCGACGACAACAGATGGCATATTAGCAGATCCCGACACAAAAGGGATTTGTCGCAACGCCGCCAGCTAACGGATGAAATCGAAACAACCATGCTGGTCAGTTTGCATGTGAACTGGACAAAAAACTCGTCCAAATTTGGTCCGCTTGTTCTACACCAGTCATCGGGCGAAAGTGCCCTTCTCGCTTTTTGCATTCAGGATACATTAAACAGACAGCAACAAACCGCGTTTTATCCGCGAGAAGGCAAGCCTTTCTACTTGCTGCGCAAGGTAGATCAGCCTGCCGTTATTGTCGAAATGGGATTTATCAGTCATGAAGGCGACCGAACGATGCTCACTAATCCTCGTGAACAGCTTCGCGTCGCTAATGCGATTGCCTTAGGGATTCGGCAATATAAATGGATCACCCGATAAAGAAGGGACAAGATTGGACAGCTTGACGAATTGCACATGGCCGTTCGACTGCATGGATGGAATCGATGCTAGGAGGACGGCTGCTGTTTTTTTGCCCGGCGGTCCTACATGGCCAATGACGATACAAGTATCGTGATCTTCTAAATATTTTTTCGCTATGGTCATTTGTTTGGCAACATGCTGCTCCGTATATACATCGTCCAGAAAGACATTATTGCCAAGAGCCGGCACGCCAAGCTCCTCCGTTACTTTCGGCACTACCGTCTTGAACGTCGTACGGCTGTCGAGGAAAAATAACCCCCGCTCTTTGCATACGGCTACCACAATCCGCATGATCCGTTCATTGGCCGTAATCTTGGAGCCCATATGATTATTCATGCCAACCGCATACGGAACATTATCGATTGCTTCCTCTACGCGCTTGCGAATCTCGGCATCGCTAAGGTCCGCCGTAATAGCTCCGGGACCAAGCCACTCCTTGCGTCCTTGGTTCGGCTCCATAGGCATATGTACAATGACGTCATGACCGAGGCGATGCGCTTCTTCCGCGTCTTGTTTGGTCGTTGGCATAAAGGGCATTACCGCTACCGTAATTTTGACGGGCAACTTCAATATTTCTTCCGTGCCGTTCATGCCGTTGCCGAAATCGTCGATGACAATGGCAAACTGCCGGGCAGCTTGGCTTGTTTCATCCGCGGCGTTCGCCCGCCCCGTGCTTAGTGGCAATAACATTACAAGAGACATCAATCCGATCAAGGCTGTTCTGCTAGCTTTGTTCACGCGCTACACTCCTTCCTATTTATCTCCTTCATTGTTTGTCCAACGGAGGTAAAATATGCTGAAAATTTTATTTAAGCTTAACAAAATGCTTGACTCATTCTGCAAAATAATGCTATTATAAGCTTCGTTGGTAACAACATTTGCGGTCGTGGCGGAATTGGCAGACGCGCTAGATTCAGGTTCTAGTGGTGTAACAGCCGTGGAGGTTCGAGTCCTCTCGACCGCACCATACATAACAAACAAGGTTTTGGCCCGTTTAGTTGACGGCCGGAACCTTTTTTTTGTTGCAATAAGGCGAAACTAAAAAAGCAGGAAACTCTGTCAACCAGAGCTTCCTGCTTTTCGTTGTTATTGAAGTGTTGTGCCGCGTTCGCTTGAGGCCAGCTCAAAGCGGTAATCACGGCTTAGCTTGACGACCCGTCTGTTGTGACGCCTGATCACGACGGTCGACTCATCCCATGCGACAACAATTCCAATGACATCGTTAACTTCCATTTCGTCACGAACGACACGGATCCGGTCGCCGCTCACGCGGAACTGATCTAATTGTTCTTCACTAATCACCGTTCTTACCTCCGAACCAATTAACCGACATGCTCCTTGGAATCATTGGTTTCATACCATTCGTCGAGCACTCTTGAGGACATGACGCGTTTGGCGATATATTCTGCCTGACGTTCCGTGAATTGGCTTTTCCATTCTTCGCCGAGCTCGTCGCAAAGTTTGACAATGGTCAGAAGCTCCGACCATGCGACGTAACGCTTGTACCAGAAAAATTGCGGATGTTCAATCATATAAGGATACAAATCATCAAATTCCGTATGCTTGCAATCCAGCGCGCGTTCGAAATGAACTTTCGCGTCACCTAATTTACCAGTCAAAAATTCAGAAGTTATCATTGCCGCTGCCTCCCCTCGGTTCCTTCACTCTCATTATAACTTAGTCGAACTGGATTTGCCCATCATTCAAAGAAGTAACATTTACTAGCGACTCTACCCGAACCCCTTGCTCGCGAAGCGTTCTCGATCCGGCTTGGAACGATTTCTCTAATACAATACCCATCCCAACCAGATGCGCACCGGATCTTTCGATAATTTTTATAAGTCCGCGGGCTGCATCTCCGTTCGCAATAATATCGTCGATGAAGAGCACCTTATCCTCGCTCGTCAAGAATTGCTTCGATACCATGATGTCGGTCACCATCCCCTTCGTGAAGGAAGGTACGCGTTCAAAGTAAGCTTCCGGATCCGCAATCAACGTTTTCTTGCGACGTGCGAATACAAGCGGTACGCCTAATACATAAGCAACTGCGAAAGCAACGGGAATACCTGAGGATTCAATCGTTAACACTTTCGTAATCTTCTCGTCTGCAAACCGTTTAGCGAATTCATGTCCCATTTCCATTGTAAGAGCAGGATCGACCTGGTGGTTTAGTATGGAATCAAGCCGCAGCACGTCACTTGACAGCACCGATGCTTGCTCCAAAATTCTTTCTTTTAAAATATCCATCGTCAATTCCCTCCACCAAAATCTCTTTTCGATAACTTACCATAGGATAGGCGAACAACGCAACCCGGGATTTACATAAATTTTCACGGTGTGAGACGTTTCGATATTTTGCGTAACGGGGTATATATTGAAGAAACTTTTTCCAGTTTTAGGCGTTTATAAAGATAGGAGCACGCAGGCAAGAGCGGCCGAGAAGGAGCGCATTCGCATGAACAACAAATCGCGGAAATACAATGTTGCAAGAGGATCCATACTCCTGGCTTTTACACTTCTAGCTACAGCTGGCTGTACGAATGAAGGGATCCCCAGCGCCGAAACAAGCTATGAATCATCCGGCAAACAAACGAATCCGTATGGAACCGGCGACACTCCCCAGAAAACTTATTTGCAGGGGAAGAAATACGGGGATGGTCCAAATGCGATCAGCTCCAATCCAAGCGGCGGAGACACCAGCGCAGAGTCGTCCGGCACCAAATCTAATGCCAATCCCGCTGGTAAATGGGATGCCGCAAACCCGGTAATGATGGGGTTAAAAATCGGAGACTCCTTAACCAAGGTATCGGAGCGATTTGGCAATGCCGATGACATCTACAGTCTTCAGGATGAGTCGGAAAAGATTGAGGTTCATGAATATAAAGGTTTCGCCATTGGCATGAACGCGAAGAAAACGATTCAATATATTGAAGTGTACGACAGATCCATCACTACCGGGCTTAGCGGTCTTGGGGTCGAGGACAAAACGGATAAGGTTGTTAAAGCGCTCGGCAAACCTACTTCACAGAACAGCTACATCATCTCGTACCAAGGCAACAACTCCTTGCTGAAGTTTGATCTGGATCCCGAGCATGATCAAATCGTATCCATTAAATTATTAGCGGAAACCTAGTTGCAGTCATGCCCTTCCCTCTTTGGACATACCTTTTATATAGAAGGTTATTTCGGGAGGACAGGCCATGCTAAAGCGTACGGGGAAAGTTCTGCAAATTGCATCTACCTATATCGGGACCATAGTTGGCGCTGGTTTTGCGACTGGACAAGAGATCCTGCAGTTTTTCACCCGGTTTGGCTATTGGGGTACTCTGACGATCGCAGTCGCAACGGCGCTTTTTATATGGCTCGGCGGCAAGATGATGCTCATTGCGAGCGACATCGGGGCAAAATCATACGAAGATTTGAATATTGCGCTGTTTGGCGACAGATACGGCAAGTGGATCAGCCATTTCATGCTGGTCGTCCTGCTTGGCGTTACGGCTGTTATGCTCGCCGGGGCTGGCACCATTTTCTACGAGAATTGGAACATTTCCTATCAGTCCGGATTAATTATCACCGTCGCTGCCTGCTATTTCCTACTACGCAAGGGCATGAAAGCGATTCTGACGGTTAACGCGATTGTTGTACCGATTATGCTGCTGTTCACGGTGTTCATCATGGTGGATACGTTCCAAACGCCCGAATCCGGCCGATTCCTGACGATTTCGTCCGATCATTCGGTATTTGCCGCTTGGGCTTCACCGTTTCTGTACACGGCGTTTAATCTGTCGATGGCCCAGGCCGTACTCGTTCCGCTCGGAGCCGAGATCAAAGATCGCGCAACGATTAAGCTTGGTTCCTGGATAGGGGGAGTCGGAATCGGGTTCATGCTGCTCGCCGGACATATTGCGTTATCTGTCCATATGCCCGGCATTCAGCAATACGCCATTCCGATGGGCGGCATTGCGAAGCAGCTAGGCAGCGTCGTTCAATATATTTACATCTTTCTCATCTTCGCCGAGATCTTCACGACGCTTATTGCCGACATTTACGGCCTCACGTTGCAACTGCAGGAACGGCTGAAGTGGTCGCGCTCTTTGCTCACGCTTGGCGTTCTTGTCTTCTGTTATATCGCCAGCCAGATCGGTTTTGGAACCTTGCTGTCCACGTTGTATCCGATCTTTGGCCTCATCAGCTTCGGCTGGTTATTTCTGATCATCCGGCGAAGAATGGCTCACTAGCTTGCGGCTTCTCTTCGGCAACCGGATTTGAAGTGTTTGCGGGATATGGCGTTGTATTTCTTCAGAGATATGCTCGTGACAGGTGAACAATACGAGTTGCCGCGTTAAGGACAACTCGCCAAGCAACTTGGCTGCAGCCTGCAACCTTTGACGGTCGAAGTTCACAAATAGATCATCCAGCAGCAGCGGCATACCCGCTGCTGCTGCTCGTTCTGCCGCAAGCGCCAGCCGCATCGCCAGATAAACCAATTCAGCGGTCCCCCGGCTTAACAGGACGGAATCAACCAGACGGTTGTCTGCCGTCTCGAGCCGGATGGAAGGTTGTTCCGGCGTAGTAAGCACCCGGATATACATCCCATCCGTAAGCCTGCGAACGTATTCGCTGGCCAGCTTCAGCAAGGCAGGCTGCCTCTCTTCTTCATAAATCCGTTTCGTTGCGCGGATCAATGAAATGCTGACGGAAAGAACCGCATACCGATTGGCGTCTTGCGCAAGCTGCGCAATGGACATTTCTTTGGCCGCGAGCAGCTGCCGATGGTTCTCCTCCTGCATCAGATGGTCCAGCTGCTGGCGCAATCTGCCGCGTTGGTCAAGCAGCTCTGCTCTCTTCTGTTCTAATTGGCGGGTATTATTCTGAAGCTCTTCGCACAAAAGCTTAATCTCGTCTTCGTCATGGCTAGCAAGCAGCTGTTCCAATTCGGCCGTCCGCTCTTCGGACATGCCTGCGGTGATCTCGATATGCAGCTTGTCCCGCTCATGATCGATTGCCGCAAGGCGTGCGCGATGGACGAGTACCGAGGCATATTCCGCTTCGCTGTCAAATGCCGCTTCATCCATGAGCTGACGAATGGCAGACGCAAGTTGCTGCAGCTTGTCTTGCTCCGCCGCTATTGCGATTTGCAACGCTTGAAGCCGCTCATCCAGACGAGCGGCTTCTTCCTGCGCCGCGGCTTGCCGGCGCAGCTCCGCCTGCAGGAGCCTAAGCGCAAGCATCGGCTCCGCAGGGAAGCGATGCGCCGCGTCAGGCATAGCGGCGCATAACTCCGCCGCGCGCGCTTCGAACGCGGCGAGTTTGGTTTCCGCCGCGGCCTGCTTCGCCGCGCGGCGGTCTCGCTCGTGGAGCCGGAGCAAAGCTTGCTCGGCGAGATCGAGCACTTCAAGCGCGGCGTCCGGCGACATGTCCGGCAGCGCCAGCGCTTCCAGCCAGCCGCGCCATTGCCGGGCGGCGGCTGCATGCTCTTCCGCCGCGGCGGCAGCAGCCTCGCGGCGCTCGCCGGCGGCAGCGCGCAGCCGCGCATGCCGGCGCGCCAGCTCGGCGC
>NZ_BSSQ01000010.1 GCF_030161375.1 Paenibacillus glycanilyticus | reverse complement strand
GTTTGAACTCCTCTGTATACCTTTGCCGTTGCTCACCCATGTGAACAACTCCTGTTAAGACCATTATGTTAATTCTCTTAACTGTTGTCCACTTTTCATTCTAGTTGCAAAAAGCCTGCTACTCGTCGGAAGAAAGCGGACAGTGTACCTTGAAGCGGCTGTAGCAGGCAAAAAGCCTGCTACTCGTCGGAAGAAAGCGGTCAGCGTACTTTGAAGCGGGCTGTAGCAGGCAAAAAGCCTGCTACTAGGGAGGGGGCGCCAATTTGGCTAGTGGGGCAACCCAATTGCTATAACATTCTCATAATTGGTTATTTATGGGAATGTTCGGAATTCACCGTCTATTTATCTGCTGCATAGGCTATTGTACTTACTTAATTTGAGTAATAACGGGAGGTTTACTGATGAAAAGAAAGGTATGGCTGTCGCTGCTCCTAGTTGTGGTGCTGACGACGATGGCTGCGCTTGCCGGCTGCGGCAAAAGCAGTTCAGAGAAAACAAAGCTTACGATCGGCGAAGTAACCAGATCGGTATTTTATGCGCCGGAGTACGTAGCTCTAGCGAAAGGCTTTTTTGCCGATGAAGGACTGGACGTTACGCTAACGACAACGGCCGGCGGAGACAAAACGATGACAGCTTTGCTGTCCAACACGATCGACGTGGCACTGGTCGGTTCGGAAACGTCCATCTACGTGTATCAGCAAGGTTCGGATGACCCGGTCATCAACTTTGCCCAAGTCACGCAAACCGACGGCACGTTCCTCGTTGCCCGCAATGACGCCAACTTCGACTGGAACAACCTGAAAGGTTCTACCTTCCTTGGCCAAAGAAAAGGCGGCATGCCGCAAATGGCCGGCGAGTTCACGCTGAAAAAGCATAATATCGATCCTCACGCGGATTTGGAGCTCATCCAAAACGTCGATTTTGCGAATATCGCTCCTGCGTTTGCTTCCGGTACAGGCGATTATGTACAGCTGTTTGAACCAACGGCTTCCGTATTCGAGAAGGAAGGCACGGGCAAAGTCGTAGCATCGTTTGGCGTTGAGAGCGGCCACTTGCCTTACACCGTATTTATGGCTAAGCAAAGCTACATCAAGAAAAACACGGCGGTAATCCAATCGTTTACCGATGCTCTGCACCGTGCGCAGCTGTGGGTTCAGGAGAATGACGCCGCGGCAATCGCCGAAGTCGTTGCTCCATATTTCGATAATGTGGACAAAGAAATTCTGATCAGCTCCATTGACCGTTACAAACAACAAGGCTCCTATGCAACGGATCCGATTATTGACGAAGGCGAATGGAATAACCTGCTTGACGTTATGACATCGGCCGGCGAGCTGAAAGAACGTACGGAGTACAGCAAAATCGTGGATAACAGCTTTGCTGAAAAGGCGATTGAAGACGTGAAAAAATAAGGGGGACTTGTGCGATGGCTGGCGATGATAATCGGCTGGAGCTTAAGGATGTTTCCCATGTCTATGTCAATGACAAAGGAGCTTCCTTGGCCGTCGAGAATTTGAATTTGACGGTTCGGCGCGGTGAGTTCGTCAGCCTCGTCGGTCCAAGCGGCTGCGGCAAAACGACCATTCTTAGCATGCTTGCGGGCTTATTTCCTCCAAGCGGAGGACAGGTGCTTCTGGCGGGAACGCCTGTCCTTGGTCCGTCTAAGCTGGTCGGCTATATGCTGCAGCAGGATTTCTTGTTTCCGTGGCGGACGATCCGGGATAACGCGGCGATTGGTCTTGAAATTACAGGCGTCAAAACAAAACAATCGCTAATGGAAGTAGACCGGCTGCTATCGGAGCTGGGGCTGCCAGGTTCGGGCGGCAAATATCCGCATGAGCTCTCCGGAGGGATGCGGCAGCGTGTTGCACTGGCGCGAATGTTGGCTACGAATCCGGAAGTGATGCTCCTTGACGAGCCTTTTTCCGCACTTGATCTGCACATTAAGCTGCAACTGGAGGATCTGGTCGACGAAACGTTGAAGCGTCTAGGCAAAACAGCCGTGCTGGTTACCCATGACTTGGCTGAAGCCGCGGCTATGAGCGACAGGGTTATTGTGCTCGCCGCAAATCCGGGCAGGATTGTGAAGGAACTTGTCGTGCCGGAGGAGATCCGGCAGGCGACGCCGATGGAGGCACGCAAGCTGCCTGGCTTCCAAGACGTATTTGATCAGCTGTGGGCTGAACTGAACCGGGCGGAAGGAGGCGAAGCGCATGCCTGAGAAACAATATCGCGACCAAGAAGCTATGCTGTCCGGCGTCGAAGAAGACCGCGAGAGCGGACTTAAGAAACTCCATACGCAATATAAACAAAAGGCAAGGCGCGTAACAGCGGCAGTTGGCGCGACTCAGCTTGCCATTCTTCTATTATTTATCGCGTTATGGGAAGCGGCAGGCAGACAAAAGTGGATTGATCCGCTTCTGTTCAGCTACCCGACCAAAATTCTCAATCAGCTATGGAGTTCCATGGCCGACGGTTCCATCTGGCCGCATGTCGGCATGACGGTATCCGAGACGATCATCGGATTTTTGCTGGGTACCTTGGTAGGAACGGGGTTGGCGGCCCTGTTATGGTGGTTTCCTTTCCTCTCGAGAGTATTGGATCCGTATCTGGTAGTCTTGAACAGCTTGCCGAAAGTTGCGCTTGGTCCGCTCTTTATCGTAAGTCTTGGACCGGGTTTTACTTCGATTGTGGCAGTGACTTTGTCGATCACGGTTATCATTACAACGATTAATATATACAACAGGTTTAAAGAGATCGAAGCCGGATATATCAAGGTAGTCCGTTTGTTTGGCGCGAGCAGAACGCAACTGTTCAGGCTGGTCATCCTGCCCGCCTCTTTTCCGGTTATTATCTCGGCGCTTAAAGTCAATGTCGGGCTTGCCTGGATCGGGGTTATCGTCGGCGAGTTTCTGGTGGCGAAGCTTGGACTCGGCTACCTTATGATCTACGGGTTCCAAGTGTTCAACTTTACCCTCGTATTGTCAACGTTGATTGTCATTGCCGTCGTCGCAACGATCATGTACCAGCTTGTGGCGATATTGGAAAGAAAGTTGACGTCAGGCTGGCGGGAGCGTTAGGATAGTCGTATCAATCTATCCGAACGTGAGGGAAATAAGTGGGTATTCGCATTATCAAAACAGCGTTAGCAGCCATTATCGCCATTTATACGGCCGTCTATTTGAAATTGGATCCGCCTCTTGGCGCGGGTATTCTTGCTATTCTCGGTGTTGAAGTCAGCCGCATGAAAGGGCTGAGAAGCGCTGTCCAGCGTTTCGTTGCTTCTTCGCTGGGACTTTTTTTTGCTTCTTTGGTGTTTACAATCTTTGGTTTTCATATTTGGGTTGTGGCTTTATTCATTATGATAACCTTTCCGATCTTGGCACGGTTCCAACTGAAAGACGGGATTGTGACGAGCGCGGTAATCGTGTTCCAGCTGTTCGCGCACGGCGAGGTTACTGTGGATGTGCTGGAGAACGAAGTGCTGCTCATGCTCGTGGGTCTAGGCTGGGCGACGGTAATTAATTTTATCTACATGCCGAAGGATCAGCATTTGCTTGAATCGCTCAAAGGCAACGTTGAAGATTTGTTTGGAGCTATTTTTACCGAGATGGCATTAACGCTTCGCAATCCAATCCATATTTGGAACGGCAGCGAGCTTCTAGAGGGTCATAGGATTATAGAAGAAGGTGCCCGGCGCGCGGTGCTGAACAAGGAGAATCGCTTATTTGGACAGGAGCATTATTGGTCCACTTATTTCGAGATGCGGCGCCTTCAGCTTGAAATTTTGCAGGCTATGTTAGAAGAACTGGCTCTCGTCTACGAGAAGCTGCCGCAGAATGAACCGCTCGCGGAGCTGCTGGAGCTGCTCTCCGGGGAAGTGAAATCCGAAGTATACCGCGGCGTTACGGAGAAACGCTTGTCCGAATTGAGACAGATGTTCAAGGCGATGGAGCTGCCGCGCACGCGCGATGAGTTCGAAGTACGCGCCGCTATTTTGAAGATGACGCTGGATCTCGAAAGATATTTGGCAATTGCCAAACGATTAAAGAAAAGAGATGTCATGTTAGACAAAGCGATGCCATAAAATAAAGAGGGATAAAATTCGTGGCGGCGCGGGAAAAGATTCAGTCACCCTAGACGAATGACCTGCATACACTTTAAATGAATGATTGTATGGAGGAGGTTAAATCGATGACATTTGCAGATAAACAGCTACAAGGTAGAGAGATTATAACGAAAGCTGTCTGCGGGAAAGGTCGTAAGTTTTCCACTGTCTCTCATACCGTAACACCGCCTCATCACCCGACCAGCATATTGGGTGCGTGGGTTATCAACCACCAGTATGAAGCGGTTCGATCGGGCGACGGAATAGAGGTAATAGGTACTTACGATCTCAACATTTGGTATTCTTACAGCAAAAACTCACAAACAGACGTAGCAAAAGAAACCGTTCATTATGTAGAACATGTGCCTCTTTCTTATTTGGATCCTAAGCACCGTTCCTCTACGGAGGAAGTTTCCTCTGACTGCATTCAAGAGCCTAACTGCATTGAAGCTAATATTTCTTCAAGCGGTTCCGGTGTTGTAGTCCGCGTAGAACGCGAGTTTACGGTTGAAATGGTCGCCGAGACAAAAGTTTGGGTAGCCTGCTTCCCGGGCGGCTACGATGACGGCAAAGAGCTTGAGTTCGGTCTCGGCGACGGGGATTACGAGGATCTGGATCCAGACTTACTGGACGACGAACTGTAAGTCAGATCCGCTTCTGTACTGTAAGATATGCCGCTTCGGCGGCAAATTCGAGGGCGAAAGCCCTCTTTTTGTTGAATTCATTTAATTTGGGCTTTAGGCTTCTGATTCGACATGGTTGACGATAACCGGAAAAAGAAGGTGGCGGTATGGCGGGCAATCGGCTGAACCGGCCGGATGAGGCAGAACGGAAAAGGCCGGCTTTGTCAGAAGCTGACATGCAGGCAAGATGGCTTCGCGCCGGTATTTACCGCGCGCCGCAGGAGGATGAGCGGCTGTACCGGGTAAGCGTAGCCGAATTGGTGCTTCTTCAGGTGGAGCGGATCAACAAGGCCGGCAGGCCAATAGGCACTGGCGAGCCCATTACGGCAGCCGTTGACGGGGAAGAGGCGATATGGCCTACTGACCCGGTGCTGCGCCGTGTAATTCGGAGGGCAATAGCCGGGTTGTATGCGGTTGGGATCGATATAGGCGAGGCGGATGTTGCGCTTCACGTTGACGGGCGAGTGTCGATGAGAGCGGTGAGGAGGCTGAGAAATCAGCTGTATCCAGCTACAAGGCCCGTACCGGAAGCTGCGTCGTTGCTTATTGGCGCCGATCCGGAATTTGTGCTCATCAAGCCGGACGGCAAGGTTGCCCATGCTTCCCGGTATTTAGGCGGCCCGCGAGGCGCTGCGGGCAGCGATTCGATGCTGATCAGGCGGCGGCTGATGTACCCCATCGCCGAGCTACGGCCCGATCCGGCCGCGGACCCGGCCGCGCTTGCGGCGGGCATTCGCCGGCTGCTGCTTCGCGCCGCCGGGCTTGTCCGCGACAAGGGGCTCCGCTGGGCCGCGGGAGCGATGCCCGTGCCGGGGCTTGCGCTCGGCGGGCATATTCATCTCAGCGGCGTGCGGCTGACGCCTCGCCTCTTAAGGCTGCTCGACAGCTACGCGGCGTTCCCGCTGGCTCTTGTCGAGGATCCCGCCGGCCGCGGGCGTCGCCCCCGCTACGGCGTCCTCGGGGATTACCGCCAGCAGCCGCATGGCGGTTTCGAATACCGCACGCTGCCGAGCTGGCTCGTGTCGCCGGCCGCGGCCAAAGCCGCCTTCGCGCTTGCGCTTCTCTGCGCGTGCGAGGCGGATGCGCTGGCCTACATACCGGCTCTTGACGAGCGGTATGTCGCAGCGTATTACGCCGGCGACCGCGCGGAGCTCGCCGGCTGCCTCGACCGTGTCGCCGCATCGATGGCGGCGACGGAAAGCTATGCCGCGCTAGCGCCGTACATCGAGCCTCTGCTCGATGCGGCAAGGCGCGGCGCCACCTGGGATGAGCGGGCTGATATCCGCGTCAAATGGCGCATTCCGCGCGAATAATCTTTTCCATGAAGCGTTCGTACTTTTTTATTCACCGATGTCTTTGTCGCTTATAACCCCATGTTTCTTCAGCGTTTCGAGCATGCTCTTAGCCCGTTCCGTATACGAATGGGTGTCGATGGCTTTGCGGCCGCTCTGCCTCACCTGTTCCCGTTCTTTCGCATTTGCGAGATAATGCCGGACCAGCTTTAAAGTCTCCTGCGGCGTAGAAGACAGCGCGGCATCGCGGCCGTGCTGCAGAAGTTTTCTGACGCCGCCTGTGTTGCAAGTGAGCAGAAAACCGCCAGAACCAACGATCTCGTACGTACGCTGCGTCGCCATGTTTTTGTAGTTTTGCAGCCCCAGCATAATTTTGGCGGAGCTGTACACTTTGTTGGCATCTTTGTAAGCGATCGGCTTCTTGATCCAGCTGGCAGGCAGGGAACGGCCGAGAAACGGCTTCATTAAGTGCCAATTGCGTCCGTAGAAATGAATGCGGTAGCCTGCCTTGAGGAGCGGCTTAATTAGGATATCTATGGCTTGGCGGCGATAATGGCGGGGGTAACGCTTCAGGACATCGGGATAGGCGTTGGCGACAACCGCGATATCCGCCTTATATTTCGGAACGGGGCGAACCGCATGATGAATGCCGGGGTGAAAAGCAAAGTCCATATACTCGCAAGGATAACCCAGCTGTCTGAATTCGGAGACGGTATTGGGCGAGATCGTAAACACGTAGTCCGGGTTCACTCTTTTTAATAATGGAATGGTAAATGCCTTCGTGAAGTTAGGATCTTCCGTCGACCAATAGACAAGGGGCAGGTTGTAGTCGTCCGCCAGACGCCGAACAAGCCTCTGCTTGGCGGGAGTATGATCATAACCCCAGCCGACATAAATAAGCAGATCGGGCTTAAAAGCATTGATTTGACGAATGACCGATGTTTGGACGACCGGCCCTGACATCTCGACCTCATGCCCTAAATCCCGCAGGCCATCCGGTAGACCGTACCGCCATATCCCTCCGCGTTCCAGAAACAGTACTCTCATCTTAAGCAACCTTCTTTCGGATGGCGATCCTAATTGCCTGCCTTTATTGGTCTATAATTGAACGTCAATAATCCCTTCCTCGCTCAGCGTGCGAAGAAGATACTCGGCCCGAACGGTATAGGAGTATGCGGCTGCCGCTTTGACGGCATTGGTCCTGATCTGCTCCCTAAGTTTGGGCTGTTTATCGTAATGGGCAATAAGCCGGGCCGTTTCTTGCTCGGAGCCCGTCACGAGAAGATCGCGGCCAGGCGTGAACCATTTCCGCACTTCGGGCGTATCGTCGGTAATCAACAAGCCGCCTGAAGCCAATATTTCGTATGTCCGCTGTGTAAGGCGATCCGGTGAATTTTGCGGGCCAAGCACGTAATCCACGGAGCTATAAACTTTGCATGCCTCTTGATAGGGCAGGTAGTCGTGAATCCGCGCGGAAGGAATCGCTTTGCTGAAGATCCGTTTCATCCTGCTCCAGGAGCGGCCGTACAAGTCGGTCTTGTTGCCGGAAGCGAGAAAAGGATTGACGAGATTCCGAAGCGATTGGAACCTGTAGTTAAGGGGGTTTTTCCGGTATAGCCGGGGATACCCGTTCGCCACAAGCGCGGCCGTTCCCGCATATTTCCGAACGGCAGGTACTCTCCGGTGAACGCTTGAATCGCTTCCAAAGTCCAGATGGGCAGCCCGGATTCCTGCTTGTTTGAATTTCTCAACGGTCGGCCGATGAATGGAAAACACAAAGTCCGGTTTGGTGCGCTTGATCAAAGGCAGGGATAACCGGTTCGTATAACCGGGATCTTCCGTCGACCAATAAATAAACGGTTTTTTTGCATATCGAACGAGCGAAGCGATTCGCTCTTGTTTTTTTATGCTGTCATTTGACGGCGTCCAGCCGATCGCGATGATGAGATCCGGCCTAATATTATCAATGGCGCGGTACGTCAGCTTTTGCGGCAAGCGGGTCACGACTTCATGTCCGAGTTTCCGGAATCCGTTTGGCAGGCCGTAAATCCACATCGGATGGTTTTCCAGGAACAGGATGCAAAGCTTGCTTTTGCTCATGCGTCTCCCTCGATTTCGGCTCTAGTTACTGGTCATTGTATTCACTTCGCAAGCCGTGGTATAGGCTTTCTCCCATAATCGCCGGGCTTTTTCTACGGCTGCTGCCCGCGGCAAAGTCCGTTCAGGTTGGCTTGCCGCAATCGGCTTGGTATAATAGCATGATGATGTTTTTATGGAACATACAACGCTATTAACCTGGGAGGGGCAACAGTGGCTGGTTACACCCCGATGATTCAACAATATCTTGCAATAAAAGAACAAGCGAAAGACGCTTTTCTATTTTTCCGTCTCGGCGATTTTTACGAGATGTTTTTTGACGATGCGGTTAACGCGTCGCGCGAACTTGAAATTACATTAACGGGCAGAGAGGGCGGCGCTACGGACAAAATTCCGATGTGCGGCGTACCTTATCACTCTGCCGAGAATTATATTGCAAGGCTTGTAGAAAAAGGCTATAAGGTTGCGGTCTGCGAGCAGGTTGAAGATCCGTCCGCGGCCAAAGGCGTCGTGCGCCGGGAGATCGTCCGCACCATTACGCCGGGTACCGTGATGGAATCCAAATCGCTATCCGATAAATCCAATAACTTTATCGTTTCCGTCGGATCGGTATCTACGGCCGCAATCGGCATGGCCGCATGCGATTTGTCAACCGGCGAGCTGTACGTGACTTCGCTTGCGTTCAACCTCGATACGTTAATCGATGAGATCAACGTTTATCAGCCGGCTGAAATCGTGGGCGACGAACCGTTATTGGCACAACTTCGCGAACATGCGGTATGGAACCGTCCGGTGCTGCTGACCGCACGCGAGCCTATGGCAGAGGACAAGCTTCGCGGGCAGTTTGAGTCGGCGCAGCTGGAGGGATTGAACGAAACGCGCCACCGCGCCGTCAGCCTGCTCACGGGTTATCTCGAAGAGACGCAGAAGCGTTCTCTGGGGCATGTGCGCACCATTCGCTCGTACGAACCCAATCAATACATGATTCTGGACCACTACACGCGCCGCAATCTGGAGCTCACGGAAACCGTTCGCGACCGGAGCAAAAAAGGCTCGCTCCTGTGGCTGCTCGACCGGACGCAAACGTCCATGGGAGCGCGACTGTTGCGGCGTTGGATCGATAAGCCGCTGCTTAACCGTGCCAAGATTGAAGAACGTTACGAAGCGGTTGACGCGCTTTACCGGAATTTGATTGCGCGTGACGATATCCGCGGAGAATTGAATCAAATCTATGATCTTGAACGTCTGGTGGGGCGTGTTGCCTTCGGCAGCGCAAACGGCCGTGACATGAATGCGCTGAAAAACTCCGTCCGCCGGGCGCCTCAGCTTGTAGAGCTTGCGCGCAGCGCCGGTTCCGACCGGCTGCGGATGCTGGTTGACGGCCTCGACGACTGCGCCGATCTTGCGGAGCTAATTGAAACGGTGATTGTCGATGAACCGCCAGTGTCCATTCGGGAAGGCGGACTCGTTCGCGCCGGTTACGATGATTATCTGGATCAGCTGCGCGAGGCCAGCACGAACGGCAAGCGTTGGCTTGCCGAACTGGAACGGCAGGAACGCGAAGCAACCGGGATCAAGACGATTAAGATTGGTTTCAATAAAGTGTTTGGCTATTATCTCGAGGTATCCAAAGGCGCTTTGGCTATGCTGCCGGAAGGACGATACGAGCGCAAACAAACGCTGGCGAACGCCGAGCGGTTTGTCACGCCGGAGCTGAAGGAGAAGGAGCGGCTAATTCTGGAGGCCGAGGACAAAATGGTCGATCTGGAATACGCGCGTTTCATCGAACTCCGCGATCATCTTGCGCTGCAGCTGCACCGGCTCCAGCGTCTTGCCGAAGTGGTTGCCGAACTGGACGTATACCAGTCGCTCGCAACGGTTAGCGCGGAGAGAAGGTTCGTTCGGCCATTCATTACGGATCAGTATAACCTTGTTATTGAAGATGGCCGCCATCCGGTCGTAGAAGCGGTGATGGAAGGAGTTCCGTTTATCTCCAACGCAACTGCGCTTCGCGAGGATGAACAGTCGATGCTGCTAATTACCGGCCCTAATATGGCGGGTAAAAGCACCTATATGCGCCAGGTTGCCCTGATTTGCATCATGGCGCAAATCGGATGTTTCGTGCCTGCGAAGGCTGCTGAAATTCCGATGATCGACCGGATCTTTACGCGGATCGGAGCCGCGGACGATCTGATCGGCGGTCAAAGTACGTTTATGGTCGAGATGAAGGATATTCAGCTTATGACGGAAAAAGCGACCGCAAGCAGTCTCGTTATTATCGACGAGCTTGGACGAGGGACGTCAACAAGCGAAGGAATGGCAATCGCGCAAGCGGTGATCGAGTTCGTGCATCACCATATCGGCTGCAAAGCGCTTGTCTCGACGCATTTCCACGAGTTGTCGCATCTGGAAGCAACGTTGCCGAAGCTTGCGAACGCGTGTATGGCAGTTCAGGAAAGCGGGGATCACGTAACCTTCCTCCGCAAGCTGATTCCAGGCGCTGCAAGCACAAGTTACGGGGTTTATTGCGCTAGACTTGCCGGACTTCCGAATTCGATTATTGACCGGGCGTACATGCTGCTGGAGGATCTGGAAGAGGTCGCTTCAGAGAAACAAGCAGCGGGTTCTGCCGTTGCTCCTGCCGCTACTGTAAGCAAGGTAGCCGAGACGCCGGCAGCTCCGTTCTATGCGGCGGTTAATGAACCGGAACTGGTATTCAAAGAAACCGCTGCAGCCGTACAGCTCTCGATCTTTGACGAACCCGTCCCGCAGCCGCAGGAGCAAGGGCGCCGCAAAGCAACGCCTAAAGCCGAGCAGCTCGCGGAACAGCTTCGGAAGCTTGATTTGTTTAATATGACGCCAATGCAGGCTATGCAATGGCTTAACGAGATGAAGCAGAAGATAAACGATTAGGATAGAAGATGGTAACGGAAAGGAGGGATCCGCATGGGGAAAATTCAGGTGCTGGACGAGCAGCTTGCCAATCAGATCGCAGCTGGCGAGGTCGTGGAACGACCAGCTTCGGTCATTAAGGAATTGGTCGAGAACGCCATTGATGCCGGCAGCTCCGTGATTGATATTACGATTGAAGAAGGCGGATTGTCGTTCATCCGGGTGACCGATAACGGCTCCGGCATCGAGCCTGCGGATATGGAAACCGCGTTTCAGCGCCATGCCACGAGCAAAATTTCTTCGAGCAGCGATTTGTTCAGAATCGCAAGCCTTGGCTTCCGCGGCGAGGCGTTGCCGAGTATCGCGGCCGTGTCGCGGCTCGAATGCGTATCTTCGATTGACTCGTCCGGGCTAGCCCAGCGGCTTGTTATCGAAGGCGGTTCCGTAACGGCGAATGAACCGGCTAACGCCCCTCAAGGCACGGATATGTCCGTGCGGGATTTATTTTATAATACGCCGGCAAGGCTTAAGTATATGAAAGCCATCCAGACGGAGCTAGGCCATATTACCGATTACGTGTACCGGATTGCCCTGGCGCATCCGGGCATAGCCATTACGCTGAAGCATAACGGTTCGGTTCTGCTTCGCACGCTAGGAACGGGGGATCGGTTGCAAGTGATCGCCGCCGTGTATGGAACAAACACGGCGAAGGCGATGCTGAAGGTGGAAGGCGAGACTTCGGATTATGATTTGCGCGGCTATATTTCGAAGCCGGAGCTGACGCGGGCGAACCGCAACGGCATGACGGTTATCGTGAACGGCCGCTATATCCGCAGCCACGCCGTGAATCAGGCGATTTTGCAGGCTTATCATACTTTACTGCCTATTAACAGGTACCCGATTGTGGTGCTGGAGATCGGCATGCACCCGAGTCTCCTTGACGTGAACGTGCATCCATCCAAGATGGAGGTTCGGTTCAGCAAGGAGACTGAACTGCGCGCCTTAGTAGAGCAAGCCGTGAAGGAAGCGCTTGGACAGGTGCGCCATATTCCGGGACCGGCGGAGAAAAAGGAACGGGAGAAGCCGTTATTTGTCCAGGATGCGATTTCGTTCCATCGCCCGGATGCGCTCAGCATGCCGTGGGCGCCGGAGCGCAGCGCGTTGCCTAGCAGCAACAATAACGGAGGCAGTGCGTCAGCTAGCGGTTCTACGGCTGTATCGAGCGGCGGGGGATCAGTTCGGCCGTCCTACTCTTCCAACACAGGCGGTTCCAGCTACAATTCCGCCTACCCGCAGCCTCCAAAGCGCGACTATGTGCCAAAGGACGCGACGGAACGGTTATACAAACCAGCCGAGCAGCACGATGTTTCGGTTCGCGAGGTTGCGGCGCCATGGGAGCAGGCAGCCCCTACACTTCAGCAAGCGGAGGAAACGGCCGATGTACCGCTTCCGCAGGATCCGGTTCAGGAAGTCGGGGAACAGCCATCTAGCGGGCCGCAAGACCATCTTGCGCAGGATCAGCAGCAGGAAAGCACTCCTACTTTTCCCGAGCTATATTGGATTGGCCAGCTCCATGGTACTTATATCGTTGCACAGGCGGAAGAAGGGTTATATCTAATTGATCAGCATGCGGCGCATGAACGGATTAATTATGAATATTACTATGAGAAATTCGGCAATCCGGAGGCCGCAAGCCAACAGCTGCTTGTGCCTCTAACACTTGAATTCACTTCGAGCGAATCGGAGCAGCTTCGCGGCATGCTTGGTTTATTCCAAGAGGCTGGCGTGGAGCTGGAGCCGTTCGGGCAGCAGACCTTCCTTGTACGTGCTTATCCGGAGTGGTTCCCGCAAGGCGAAGAGCAAGCGATCATTGAAGAGATGGCCGATTTGCTGCTTAACGAGCGCAAGTCCATTAACATTGCGAAGCTGAGAGAAAAAGCGGCCATTATGTGCTCCTGCAAGGCTTCAATTAAAGCGAACGACCGGAAAACCCGCGAGGAAGGGGAGGCGCTGCTTGCCCGTCTTGCGGCATGCGTTCAGCCTTACACTTGTCCGCATGGACGTCCGATCGTCGTTCATATTTCTACTTATCAGTTGGAAAAAATGTTTAAACGGGTGATGTCATGATTGTAACAACCGCCGACAAGCCGTCGCAGAAGGCGCTCGCCACTGCCAAACGGCTTGCGGAAGAGCTGTCTGCCAAGTACGTGGTACGAGGCAGACAGACGCTTCGCCAGCTGGCGGAGAAGATGGAGCCGATCCGAATGGTCGTCGTGACCGAGAAGGAAGTCCGTTTTTACGACGGGCAGACGGAGTCTCCGCTCTATTTTCATCCCAGCATGGCGTTTGTAAGAGTGAAGCGGCTTCGCCGCGGGGAAACCGATCCGCTCGTCGAACTAACGGGCTGCGAGCCGGGAGACCGCATCATTGACTGTACGGCGGGGCTTGCGGCGGATTCCCTTGTTCTCTCGTACGCAGCAGGCGAATCGGGGGCGGTAACTTCGATCGAGAGCGAGCCGATTCTATGCGCGGTTGTACGCGAAGGGCTGGCTGGGTATCAATCCGGCTTGCCGGATGTGGATGCTGCCATGCGCCGCATTGACATGAAATGCGTGAATCACGCTGATTATTTAGCCGGTCTACCGGACAATAGCGTTGATATTGTCTATTTCGATCCGATGTTCCGCCGGCCGATTCACGAATCAAACGCCTTGGAACCGCTCCGAAATCTCGCTAACGACAGTGCCTTGACCCAAGAGGCCGTTCAACAGGCTATCAGGGTTGCGCGGAAGACGGTCGTTATGAAAGAGCACCGCGAGAGCGGAGAATTTAGCAGGCTGGGTTTTGAACGGCGGCATGTGAACACATCGAAAATTGCATATGGAGTGATAGAGGTTGCAAGAAGCATCAAGTAACAAACGGAAGCAGCCGCTCTTGGTATTGCTTGGGCCGACTGCCGTCGGGAAGACGCAGCTCAGCCTTGATCTCGCCAAAGCATGGAACGCAGAAATTATATCGGGAGACTCCATGCAAATCTATAAAGGGATGGATATCGGCACGGCGAAGCTGCCGCTTGCCGAGCGGCAAGGGATCGTCCATCATCTGATCGATATTTGCCAGCCGGAGGAAGCTTATTCCGTTGCGGATTTCCAGCAGCATTGCAAGACGGAGATTGCGGATATTGCGGCCAGAGGCAAATTGCCTTTTATCGTCGGAGGGACGGGGCTTTATATCGAGTCGGTCTGTTATAGCTTCGAGTTTGCCGAGAACGGTTCTGATCAGGCATTCCGGGACGAGCAGCAACAATTCGCGGATGAACACGGCGCGGAAGCCTTGCACGCAAAGCTGGCGCTAGTCGACCCGCGGTCGGCGGATCGTCTTCATCCGAATGATGTGCGCCGCATAATCCGCGCGCTTGAAATCTACCATCTATCCGGCGAGATGATGTCGGCCCAATTGGAAAGACAGAAAAAAGAATCTCCGTACGAATTATGTCTATTAGGCCTCACGATGGACAGGGGAGTGCTCTATTCGCGAATCGAGCAGCGGATTGATATCATGCTGGAAGATGGTCTGGTCGAGGAAGTGAAAGGGCTGCTTGCCCGCGGTATACCGGCCGATGCAGTTGCCATGCAAGGGCTGGGCTACAAGGAAATTATGATGTACCTGCGCGGAGAATGTACGCTGGAAGCAGCCGTAACGCTGCTTAAACGGGATACAAGGCATTATGCCAAACGCCAGCTTTCATGGTTCCGCCGGATGAAGGATATCGAGTGGATCGACATGGGGGAAAATTTTCACAACAATTTGCAACGGATTCATGGTATAATAGCAGGAAAGTTTCAAGTCAATCTTGAATATACTTCTAATCAATCTTTTTTAGACGGGGGTAACGTCCAATGAACAAATCGATCAACATTCAAGATACGTTCTTGAACCAACTGCGCAAAGACAACATTCCGGTTACGGTTTTCTTAATGAATGGCTTTCAAATCAGGGGCGTTATTAAAGCGTTCGATAACTTCACGATTATTATTGACAGCGAAGGCCGTCAGCAAATGGTGTACAAGCATGCGATTTCGACGTTTACTCCGCAGCGTAACGTATCTTTGATGCAAGACAACAGTGCTTCGGAAGCATAGAACGTAAAGTTAGATGTGAAACTTTCCATTCACATGTAACGTTTAACTTGATAGCGGAACGCAAGAACAACCCGCTCCAGCAGGGTTGTTCTTTTCATTCCGGGGTATATTGTAGGATAGAGACACAGATTTTGGAATTACAGGAGGGAGCCATATGGCTGAACAACCAAGACGGAGCAAACCAAAGGAGAAGCCGCGCGGGACGACGAAGAAAAAGAAAAGAATGACGCCGCGCAAATGGTTTTTTGCAGCCTTCTTCACGGTGGTTATTGCTATCGTCTGCGGCATCATCGGATATTTGTTTATTACGTTGAACGGCGAGCGGATCTTAACGGAAAAGGCGGATATGCTAGAGCTCGGCGAAGCGTCTATCATCTATGACGCTAACGGCAAAGAAGTAACGAAGCTCTACGACGCTAACGCGAACCGGGAAAACGCCGAATACAATGAAATTCCAAAACAATTGATTAACGCTTTTGTCGCCACGGAAGACCAGAGGTTCTTCCAGCACTCCGGGATCGACTTCTTCTCAGTCGGACGTGCGGTAGTGAAAGACGTTATTGCAAGGAGCAAGGTAGAGGGCGGCAGTACGATTACGCAACAGCTTGCCAAGAACATATTCCTGACGGCGGACAAAACCTTCTTCCGGAAAGCAACGGAAGCCTCTATTGCCGTCGCGCTTGAAAATAAATATACCAAAGAAGAAATCATAACAATGTACTTAAACCGGATTTATTTCGGTAAAGGGGTTCACGGAATCAAGGCGGCAGCCGAATATTATTTCGATACGGATTTGAAGGATCTGAAGCTATGGCAGATGGCGACGCTGGCAGGGATGCCTAAGGCGCCTAACCGTTATAACCCAATTAACGATCCCGAGTCTTCTATGACCCGCCGCAGCGTAGTTCTCAAGCTGATGTACGATCAGAAGTACATCTCCGAACAAGAGATGGATGAGGCGAAGGCGGTTGCTTATGAGGCGCCGGCGGATCTGGAAGAGAAAGAAACGGATCCATACAAAGCTTATATCGATTATGTCATCGAAGAAGCGCTAAAAGTAATGCCGGGAATGACCGAGGAGGAGCTGCGAATCGGCGGTTACCGAATCTACACTTCTCTCAACCAAACCGCTCAACAGGCGGTGGAGAAAGAATTCAACGATGACGATAATTTCGAGAAAAGTCCGGATGATCAAAAAGCGCAAGGCGCGATGATCATCATGGATCACCGCGACGGCACCATTCAGGCGATGGCCGGAGGCCGGGATTATGTCCGAAAAGGTCTTAATCGCGTAGAAGTGAAACGTCAGCCGGGATCGGCATTCAAGCCGATTGTTTCCTATGGGCCGGCGCTGGAAACAGGAGACTATTTACCATGGACGGTACTTAATCCGGACTCGCAGAAATGTTTTGGCGACTATTGTCCGAGAGACCCTCATGGAGCAAGCCCTGTGACGATGCAGCAAGCGATCAAAGAATCCCGCAACTTGGCGGCGGTATGGACGCTTAACCAGGTAGGCGTCGGCAACGGTGTCGCTTTTGCCAAGAAGCTTGGCATGGAGCTCACTTCGGAAGACCGCAACCTGGCGATTGCGCTTGGCGGTTTGACGGAAGGGGTAACGCCGCTTCAGATGGCCGAAGCCTATAGCGTGTTTGCCAACGGAGGCAAATCCGTCGATCCTCACAGCATTACGAAGATCGAGAACGCGGAAAACAAGAAGGTGTATACGTACAAGGCTCCGCCATCGAAGCAGTTGATGAAGAAGGAGACGGCTTGGTACATGACGGAGATGATGCAGACCGTCCTGGAAAGCGGCGGAACGGGCACGGGCGCGCGTATCGACCGTCCGGTAGCAGGCAAGACAGGCACATCCCAGCATGGTATCCCGAACTTCAATTCAAGCGCGAACAGGGATGCATGGTTCGTTGGCTATACGCCGGAATGGACGGCGGCCGTCTGGATGGGTTACGATATTACCGATAAACAGCATGTCATTAAGAAGAGCAGCTCGCAGGCTGCAGCGATGTTCGGCAAGGTTATGAAGCAAGCGATGAAAAACGTGCCGAAATCTTCGTTTAAAGAGCCAAGCGGCGTTAAGCATGAAGTGAAGGAACAGGTATCGCCTACTAACTTTAATGCGGTGTATATTCCGGAACAGGCGAAGGTTCAGCTGTCCTGGGCTGCGCCGGAGAATAGCGAAGGAATCACATACCGGGTATACCGCAAGGAGAAGTCCGAATCCGATTTCTCGGTATTCGTAGACGCGGCAACAACTTCGGTTGACGATATGAGCGTATTCCCGGGCATGACCTATCAATATTACGTTGTGGCTTATAATGCCGAAGAGGACAAAGAAAGCAAACCTTCCGAATCGATTACGGTTGAAATACCGGAGACCGAAGTGGATATTCCGGAGCAACCGATGGAACCGGATAAGCCGGATGACGGCGAAATTCCGGGATTGCCGGATGACGGTACGAACGGCGGCGAAGTATCGCCGCCTCCATCCGGAGATCCTAATCAGCCCGTTGAGACGGAGACGCCAGGAAATGGCGGCACCGTGTCACCTAATCCGGGAGGCAACAACGGAAACGGCAATGGCAACGGAACTGCTGGTCCCGACCAAGGCGCGGGAGGGCCGATCGAATCGGCCGATCCTGGCGCGGGTAACAGCAACGCTAACTAGCAGAGGGACCACTGATAACTACAAAGCCGGGAGTGCAGGCGGCAAAGCGTAAGGAGCTGGACGTTACACATGGGCAAGCGGGGGAAATTAGGCTGGAGCACCATCATTCTATTTGCGGTAATGGCGGTATGGTTAACCGGCTGCGGTTCATCCGGGAATTCATCTGAATTGAAATGGGATAAGATGCCGGAAATGTCGATTGATTTAAATAAACAATATACAGCGAAATTTACGACCAACCAGGGCGATTTCACCGTAAAGCTGTACGCAGCGGAATCGCCGGTAACGGTTAACAATTTCGTGTTCCTGGCACGTAACCATTATTATGACGGCTTAACGTTCAACAGCATTATCGAGTCGTATATGATTCAAGGCGGCGATCCCAAAGGCAACGGCACGGGTAATCCGGGCTATTCGATTCCCGACGAGTTCGATACGAGCATCAAGTTCGAACCCGGAGTTGTGGCGATGATGAATAGCGGGAAGCCGAACTCGGGAGGCAGTCAATTTTTTATCTGTACCGGACCTGATTCCGTCAATTTGAATCAGACGCCTACGTACTCGATCTTCGGGAAGGTCGACAGCGGTATGGACACGGTGCTCGCGATCGCCAAAACACCGGTGAACGACAAGCATGTACCGAAGGATAAAGTCATTATTAATGCGGTGACCATTCAGGAATCGTAAGGAACAAGCAAAGGGATAAAGCAGAACGTCTGCTTTATCCCTTCTTTTTTGCGAAAAACAAGGGTGGGGCTTGGTTTATTTTTCATGCGTGCTGGAGAAGAGCGTTAAGTTATGGTAAGCTTTTTACAACGCTATCCATCATCATCGAAAGCCAAGTATCAAAGGCTTATCTCAAGCGGAAA
Source organism: Paenibacillus glycanilyticus (assembly GCF_030161375.1). Taxonomy (GTDB): domain Bacteria; phylum Bacillota; class Bacilli; order Paenibacillales; family Paenibacillaceae; genus Pristimantibacillus; species Pristimantibacillus glycanilyticus_B. The sequence continues at coordinate 287,985 of NZ_BSSQ01000010.1, read as the reverse complement.
GGTACGTTCCGTATGAAACGAAAATTTTCGGACCGGGCAAACTGGCGTCGCATTATACGCAAAAGCTACAATTGTCTGACGCTCGACAGTGATGAGTTCAAAGGTCTCGTTACGTTTTACAGGATTCATGAGTTGCGCGAGCCGCTGTGGAAGGAATATAACGGGCGGCGTTTATGTCTGGCGGACCGCGGTTATTTGTGGATGCAGCATTTTCCGCGGGGAGAGCATTTTGTCGTAACGACGATGTTTGACGATAAGGGCCGTGTTGTGCAATGGTACATTGATATTTGCAAGACACAGGGACTGACGGATCAGCATGTGCCTTGGTTTGACGACTTGTACCTGGACGTGGTTGTATTGCCGACAGGAGAAGTGTTTTTACTCGATGAAGATGAGCTGGAGGAAGCTCTCCGCGATGGAGAGGTTACTGGGAAAGAAGCGGCATTAGCCCGCAAGACGGCAGGAAGATTGTTGTCCAGCATCCGGAACGGCCGGTTCCGGTATTTCACGCTCAGCTTGAAGCATCGCAAAAGCTTGACGGAGAGAGAGCTTAGAGAATCATGAAAAGTAATGTTCAAACGAGGAGCAAGTCACGCAAACGCCGCGGGTTGCTCCTGTTTCGTCTCTTCATCGGATTATGTCTGATAGGCTTGTTTTGCCTAGGGTATCTGCTGTGGCTCATTAATAGTTATGACGAATCCAAGCCGATTGAACAAGCTGATGCCGCAATCGTTCTTGGCGCGTCGCTTTGGTCGGACAAGCCAAGCCCAGCGCTGAAAGAACGGCTTGATTATGCGGACGAGCTGTACAAGGACGGCAAGGTGGGCATGCTGATCTTAAGCGGCGGGCTTGATCATAACGGTTCAAAGTTGACGGAAGCAGAAGGCATGCGGGTCTATTTGCTTGCGAAAGGGATTCCTTCCGAGAAGATGCTGCTCGACAACGCTGCAAGAAGTACATACGAGAACCTGCTGAACAGCCAAGTGATAGCCGCAGAGCATCATTTGGACAAGCTCCTGATTGTGACGCATGATTATCATGCGCCAAGAGCGATGGAGATGGCTCGATATTTGGACTATAAGAACGTGCAGGCCGCAGCCTTTCATTCCGAAGTGCTGAGCCCGCTTAAGAATCAATCGCGCGAAGTACTTGCGTTCGCCAAGTGGAAGGTGGATGCCGTCCTTCTCCATTTCGGCTACCGTTCTCCTGACTATCCGTAACAAAAACTGTTAATATGACCGAATCCGATAGAATACACTTGTTAGAAGCGGGATATGCCGGGCTTATCTAATCGGCATGGAAACGCTAGTGACGGTGCGAAGGATAGGTGATGCGATAGATGAACGGACATGTCATATCGGGATCGAATAACGGAGCGAGGCCGTCCCGTCAGATCAATGTGGTATTAAGGAGCCAGGAGCCGGTTCAGATGACGGCTTCCGCGCCTGTGGTTGACCATGAGCCATTGCCAGCCGTTAAGCCGCTCCCGCCGGGTGATCATTTCGCCGAGATTCAGAAGGAATTGGAGCCTATGGTCGGGATGGACTCGGTGAAGGCTCTTATTTATGAAGTATATGCGCTTTTATATATAACCCGAATGCGTTCGGAAGCCGGTCTTACCGGCGGTTCCCATGTTTATCATATGATCTTCAAAGGGAATCCTGGGACTGGCAAAACGACAATAGCTAGAATAGTAGCGAAGCTGTTCCAAAAGATGGGCGTGTTGTCCAAGGGACATCTGATTGAAGTGGAACGCGCGGATCTTGTAGGCGAATATATCGGTCATACGGCACAGAAAACGCGGGATATGGTACGCAAGGCAATTGGCGGCGTCCTGTTCGTGGACGAAGCGTACAGCCTTGCCCGCGGCGGAGAGAAAGATTTCGGCAAAGAAGCGATCGATACGCTAGTCAAAGCGATGGAGGATCACCGCAATCAATTTGTGCTGATCCTTGCGGGTTATCCGGCTGAGATTGATCATTTTCTGTTAACTAATCCCGGATTGCCTTCACGCTTTCCTATCCAGATCGATTTCCCGGATTATTCAATTGACCAATTAATCCAAATTTCCGAGCTGATGGCGAAGGATCGGGATTATAATTTGTTGCCGCAGTCCATATTTAAACTAAGGCAACATCTGATCCAAGAGAAGATGAATGATTTATTCTCTTTCAGCAATGCCCGGTACGTTAGGAATCTAATCGAGAAGGCGATCCGTTATCAGGCGGTTAGGTTATTGAATACTTATGCCAACAGTATTCCTCCGAAACAGGAACTGATGTCGATTAAGCCGGAAGATTTCAAGTGGGAAATCAAGTAGTACTATTAATAATTCCACTCTATAAGGAGCAACAATGCGAGAAAATACATTTAATACAACTTCAACGATGCAAGAACGTGCCGTATTGGTCAGTTTGGTCACCCCGAGCATCAAGCGGGGAATAAGCGATCCGGAGCATTCGCTCGAGGAGCTGGTTGCCCTTGCCGAGACGGCGGGGACGGAAGTGCTGACCACGATGGTACAAAATAAAGAAGCGCCCGATACCAAATGGTTCATTGGCAAGGGCAAAGTGGAAGAACTCCGGGCGATCGCCGATGAACTGGGAGCAACGACGGCGATTTTTGACCAGGAGCTGTCCGGTGCGCAGGTTCGGAATCTGGAAGAGACTTTGGATCTGAAAATTGTGGACCGGACGCAGCTCATCTTGGATATATTCGCGCAACGCGCCAAAACGCGCGAAGGGATCATCCAAGTTGAACTTGCGCAGCTTAGCTACTTGCTTCCCCGCTTGTCCGGCCATGGCAAAAATTTGTCGCGGCTTGGCGGCGGGATCGGTACAAGAGGTCCCGGCGAGTCCAAGCTGGAGACAGACCGCCGGCATATCCGGGGCAGGATTTCCGATCTGAAGGCGCAACTGGATGAAGTGGTTCGCCACCGGAAGCTGCATCGCGAGAGACGCAAGAAGTCCGGCGTGATTCAGGTCGCGCTGGTAGGATATACGAACGCGGGTAAATCCACGCTTCTTCGGGAGCTGACTAGCGCAGACGTTTATGTGGAGAATCAATTGTTTGCGACGCTAGATCCGACTTCCAGGACGCTTGAGCTGCCGAATGGCCGCGAAGTGGTGCTGACGGATACGGTTGGTTTTATTCAAAATTTGCCGCATGATCTTGTCGCTGCTTTCCGTGCGACTCTAGAGGAAGTGCTGGAAGCCGATTTGGTGCTGCATGTAGTAGACGGCAGTTCGCCGATGCGCGATGAGCAGATGGCGGTTGTCGAGCAAATCCTTGGAGATTTGGGAGCAGCGGGCACGCCGAGTTTAACGATTTATAATAAAAAAGACTTGTGCGAAGAGAATAACGTAGAGCTGCCGATTCCAAGCAACGATACGCTCGTTATTAGTGCATATAAGGAAGAAGATCTTGCGCTCGTCAGCAACAAAATCCAGGATAAACTAACCGGTGACACGGTTATTATTACACTGCCTGCCGACCGCGGAGATTTAATTGCGCTTGCTTATCGTAGCGGAGAGGTAACTGGCAATGAGGTTAGCGAGGATGGCGAATCGCTCCGCCTAACCGTGCAAGTCAGCCGCCAGGCTTATGAATTACATGGCTATAAACTTCAGCCATATTTAGAATAATCGAAATAGGTTACGCTAACTTAAGGGAGAGACAGATTTAGTAATGAATCATAATCAGCAAGAGGATAATCAATCGATTTGGAACGAACTTGAGAAATTGGCGGATGAAGCGGAGGAGATGGCCACCGGCCAACTCCGCTCCATTGATCGGATTGCAGAAAAAAATCAATGGAAAGTAATCCGCGCGTTTCAGCGTCATAAAGTAAGCGATTTTCACTTCACGGGTTCAACCGGTTATGGCTATAACGACCGGGGCCGCGAAGTGATTGATCTTGTTTATGCGGATGTATTTGGAGCGGAGGCAGCTCTTGTTCGCCCTCATTTCGTCTCGGGGACGCACACGATCGGCTGCGCGCTCTTTGGCGTGCTTCGACCTGGGGACGAATTGCTGTACATCACAGGAAAGCCATACGATACGCTTCATAAAGTCATTGGCAAACCCGGTGATGGGACAGGCTCTTTGCAGGATTGGGGAATCCGCTATAACGAAGTAGCGCTGCAAGAGGACGGAAGCCTGGATTGGGCTGGCATCGAAGCTAGCATCAACGAACGCACGAAGGTCATTGGCATTCAACGTTCAAGAGGCTACAGCTGGAGATCATCCTTTACGGTTGCCCAGATTGGCGATATGGTTCAGCGGGTCAAGCAGATCAAACCGGATGTTCTTGTATTCGTAGACAACTGCTATGGGGAATTTACCGAATTGCGTGAGCCAACGCAAGTGGGAGTAGATCTGATGGCAGGTTCTCTGATCAAAAACCCCGGAGGAGGTCTTGCTTCCACGGGAGGATATATTGCCGGGACTGCCGCTGCAGTGGAGCAGGCGGCTTTTCGTTTGACAGCGCCGGGCATTGGCGGCGAGGTAGGCGCAATGCTGGACACTCTTCGCGGCATTTATCAAGGGTTATTCCTGGCGCCGCATTTGGTTGGACAAGCGGTGAAAGGAAGCGTATTTGCTTCGGCTATGTTCGAGCAACTTGGCTTTGAGACGAAACCTCATTGGTCCGAGCCGCGTACAGATCTTATTCAGGCGGTTAAATTCGGCGGTGCCGAGCAGCTGATTGCTTTCGTGCAAGGTATTCAGCAGGCAGCTGCGGTTGATGCGCATGTGGTGCCCGAACCATGGGACATGCCGGGATACGAGCATCCTGTCATTATGGCGGCAGGTACGTTCATTCAAGGCGGTAGCTTGGAATTGTCGGCCGATGCGCCGATCCGTGAGCCCTACATCGCTTATATGCAAGGCGGATTGACGTTTGCCCATGCGAAGTTTGGTGTACTTACAGCGTTACGTCGACTCATACAAAACGGTCTTATCACAATTAAACGTAATTAAACCTAACACAACTTGACACGTTTTTGGTAGGGCGTTATGATATACGTATAAATGAGCGACTGGAAGGTTGATGCGACATGGGTGACGATATTCGTAGAAACATGGCCCTATTTCCGATCGGTATCGTAATGAAGCTGACGGATCTAACGGCTCGACAAATTCGTTATTATGAACAGCACGAATTGATTGTTCCAGCCAGAACGGCTGGTAACCAGCGACTGTTCTCCTTTAATGATGTAGAGCGGCTATTGGAGATTAAAGCGTTAATTGAAAAAGGAGTTAACATCGCCGGCATTAAGCAAGTCATGAATCCGGTTTCAAAAGAATCGGATGACGCTACGATTGTTAGCGAGCAATCCGAAGTGAAGCGTAAGGAACTATCCGACGCTCAGCTGCACCGCCTTCTTAAACAGCAATTGCTCGAGAAACGTCCGGGCCAAGCCTCGCTTATTCAAGGCCAGCTGTCCCGTTTCTTGAACAAGCGCTAGCGTAAACCTATTTCTTGAACAAGCAAAAGGAGATGAAACGAATGAGCTTCACAAAAGAGGATATTAAACGTATTGCCGAGGAACAGAACGTTCGATTTATCCGTCTTCAATTTACCGATTTGCTTGGTACGATCAAAAACGTTGAAATTCCGGTAAGCCAGCTGGATAAAGCATTGGACAATAAAATGATGTTCGACGGATCTTCCATTGAAGGTTATGTTCGTATCGAAGAATCTGACATGTACTTATACCCTGATCTGGATACTTGGGTTGTCTTCCCTTGGGTTGCGCAAGATCGCGTTGCCCGTTTGATCTGCGATATTTATATGCCGGACGGTACGCCGTTTGCCGGCGATCCTCGCGGTATTCTGAAGCGCGCGCTTCTGGAAGCGGAAGAAATGGGCTTTACGGCAATGAACGTAGGTCCGGAACCGGAGTTTTTCCTGTTCAAAACCGATGAAAAAGGCGAGCCAACAACAGAACTGAATGACCAAGGCGGATACTTTGACCTTGCTCCTATGGACATGGGCGAGAACTGCCGCCGCGAAATCGTGCTTACGCTGGAAGAAATGGGCTTCGAGATTGAAGCTTCTCACCATGAGGTTGCTCCTGGCCAGCATGAAATCGACTTTAAATACGCAGACGCAATCAAAGCTGCTGATCAGATCCAAACGTTCAAGCTGGTTGTTAAGACAGTTGCAAGACAACATGGCCTGCATGCAACGTTTATGCCTAAACCGCTGTTTGGCGTAAATGGTTCCGGCATGCACTGTCACCAATCGTTGTTCCAAGGCAACACAAACGTCTTTTATGATGAGAGCGACCGTCTTGGCCTCAGCCAAACCGCTCGTTACTATATGGCCGGCATTCTGGAACATGCACGCGCTATGGCTGCCATTACGAACCCGACGATCAACTCGTACAAACGGATGGTGCCAGGTTATGAAGCGCCTTGTTATGTAGCATGGTCCGCAAGCAACCGCTCGCCAATGATTCGTATCCCGGCATCACGCGGCCTCAGCACTCGGATTGAGGTTCGTAACCCGGATCCGGCGGCTAACCCTTACTTGGCTCTGGCTGTTATGCTGAAAGCAGGACTTGACGGTATCAAGAACAAAACGGCGCTTCCTGCACCGGTTGACCGCAACATCTACATCATGACGGAAGAAGAGCGTCTGGAATCCGGCGTGCCGAGCCTTCCATCCGATCTGAAGGAAGCGTTGGACGAGCTGCTCCGCAGCGATGTGATCTGCGATGCGCTTGGCGAACACGCCCTGGCTCACTTCTACGAGCTCAAAGAAATCGAGTGGGACATGTACAAAACACAAGTTCATCAATGGGAACGCGATCAGTATTTGACGCTGTACTAGAATGGAAATCCCTTGGCGCTCTAAGCGTCCGGGGATTTTTCTTTTTGTGGGCATTAACTATTTTTGATACAGCGATGTAGGGCTAGCAGGCATGACATTCGCAAGAATCATGTAGATGATCAGATTGAAGGGGATGAAGAAGAGAAACAATAGTCTCACGAATAAAGAGGACAAATTGAAGTAAGCCGCAATCCCTCCGCAAACTCCGGATATGGACTTATCGATAGAAGATCTGGTTAATTTCTTGGTCAATTTCAATCACCCCGTATATTTGGCAACATATGGAATGAGTATACCATAATTAATTTGTTGCCTCCTCCTTCTTAAGAATCCAATACTGCTTCGCTTCTTGTTGAAAAACGGAGAGATGAACGGAGATTTTGCCATTTTGTCTTCCGCCATGTTTAATCAGGCCATCATTGCCATACCTCTTATTGTTGTGATTGGGATCAAACACATCTATCCACATCTCCGAGACACGCACCAAAAGTATATAATGACCGCCGCCTGTCAAATGGCCTGGTCCCATCGATGCAATGACAAGGGCACCTGCCGGGAGCGCCTTAAGCACAGTTTCTAGCGAGTCGGTCTGGATACACCTCAGATGATAATATGTTGAAGCGGCCGCAAAAAATCCCCAATCCGTACCGTCATTTCGAGTGCGGTATCCCTTTTCCAAAGCAAATTTCGCTAACTCTGTTGGAAGTATGGTCCGTTTAAGAAAATAACTTGCAGCCATAGCGTAGGATGTAGGTCCGCAAGCGCTTGTCCCGATGGTCTGCTTCCTGCTGCCAATTATGCTGAAAGGAACTTTGGACCAACGTTTGTCTTTTTGACTATAGTAGACCAGTTTAGCTGCCAAATATAACCCCTCCCTTATGGAAGTTGTGGAAAATGAAGCTTGTTCCCAATCATGTTATGCCGTCATGGAATAAAATTAGCCCCGGCATATGACTATTTATTTGATTCCTGAATCTATTAATCTATCACCTTTGTGAGGGGACTAGCATATGCTGTCTACATAATGCATAAGGAGTGATAGATATGTGTGAGACAGGTTTAACCGGCCTGACTGGACCTACCGGACCAACGGGACCAACGGGTCCAATTGGTCCAACTGGACTGACTGGATTAACGGGTCCGACAGGTCTAACGGGTCAAACCGGACCTGCAGGTCCTCCGGGGCCGCAAGGTCCGGCAGGGACGGTGTTGGGCTACAGTTCAATGTATGGCAGCGGTGAAGATACTGCTGTTGAGGATGGTACGCCAATTGCTTTTGTGGTAGCAAATATTTCATTGGGAATAGTTCCAAGCCTCGCTGATAATGGTTTTATTATTACAACAAGCGGCGTGTACGAGCTTTCATTTAGTCTTGATGTATTGATTAATGGCGAAGGCGGGGAAACCGAGTTTAGTTTATTCATTAACGATAGTACGCCGCTATTTCCGATTTTTACGGCATCGAGCCCAGTTGCCGACACCATTATGAGAACCGGAGTATCTACCATTGTTAGCTTAACAGCAGGGGACATAGTTAGAGTTATTCCTGATTTTGTGTCCGGTTCACCTGCTCCGACTTATCGCAATCCTTCCTTCACTATCGTACAGCTGTCGTAATAGGCAGAAAGAACGTAAAAGAGGCTGTTCTCACTATCCGAATGAATCGGACATGTAAGAACAGCCTCTTTAAATGGTTAATTAGTGGAAATCCCTGAACAGGCCAACCACTTTGCCAAGAATCGTAACGTTGTTCAAGCGGATCGGCTCCATTGTGGAATTCTCCGGTTGAAGGCGAATATGATCCTTCTCCTTGTAGAACGTCTTAACGGTTGCTTCGTCATCTTCTGTCATGGCAACGACGATGTCGCCATTGTTAGCGGTCTGTTGCTGGCGAACCATCACGTAGTCGCCGTTATGTATACCGGCTTCAATCATACTGTCGCCAACGACATTCAAGATAAACACTTCATCGTCCCCGACAAAATGAGCGGCAATCGGGAAATAGTCCTCAATATTTTCAGTTGCCGTAATCGGCATGCCTGCCGTAACTTTGCCGACGATCGGTACTTGCGCAACAGAGGGGAGGATAATGCCGTCAACACCTTCTTGATCCAAAATTTCGATCGCCCGCGGTTTAGTCGGGTCGCGTCGGATCAAGCCTTTCTTCTCAAGCCGATCCAAATGGCCATGAACGGTGGAGCTCGATGCAAGGCCAACCGCTTCGCCGATTTCGCGAACAGAAGGCGGGTATCCTTTGTCCCGAACCTCATTCTTAATAAATTCAAGAATCGACTGTTGGCGGTTCGAAATCTTAGACACACGAATCACTCCAATATAATATTTGATCAAAATTATAACATAGAACCGGAGTTCGTACAAACATAAGTTCTTAAAAACAAAAGTTCGCATTTTTGTTGACACCAAACATTTGTTCGTGTTATTCTGAGAACACAAGAAAACAGAACAAATGTTTGGGGTGCGATATTAATGATCATGAATCCAACGTTTTATAATAGTATCCATAAGGAAGAAGCTGTTAAACCGTTTAAATCTCGAGGCCATTTCGTTACTCGCCATGCTTTTAAATTAATTGTTAGTGCAGCAGTGTTTGTTCTACTTTTTACAAGCTTTCTAATGATGAGTACGAATGCTTCATCCGAGCATGTGGCAGAAGCGGCATTGAACGAGCAAACGGTTATCGTCTCGTCAGGGGATACCTTATGGGGGATTGCTGATCGGTTTGTTGATAATTCCAAAGACATTCGCGAATACATATATAAGATCAAGGAACGTAATCAATTAAGTTCAGTGGAACTACAACCGGGGCAAGTCTTGATTATTCCAGAATAGACAATAACCGTCATATGGACAGGGAGTACGGACACGAGATGTTCGAAACTTCCCTGTCCATTTGCTATTCTTCTATCATTACCTTGACAATTGCGCGCGTTAAAAGTCAAAATAGGTAAGAAGGATGAGTAACGAGTAAATGAGGTGAAAGCAGTGGAAAAAATCATCGCACGAATTAATGAATTATCCCGCAAAAATAAGACCATTGGTTTGACGGAAGAAGAAATTGCAGAACGCGCCGTATTGCGTCAGCAATATTTGGATAACTTTAAAAGAAATTTCCGTCAACAACTGGACTCCATTGAAATTGTAGACGAAGAAGATCCAAAAGATATTACCCATTAATTCGTCAACAACCATATAGCAAGCAATGACGCCGTTCCAAGAACGGCGTCTGCAATATATATTAGGAGGAATAAGCTTGTCACGCACGTGGGAGCGCAAAGTGCGCAAAAATACGAGTCAAATCAATAAAGCGCGTAAAAAGCATGGCGTTTCGCAAATCGGCACGTCAACAGCACCAAAGGTAGATCGTTATACCGGGCGTAATTACATATTTCCGATTGTGCTCATCTTGCTAATCAGCATGTATACGGTATTTGTTACAACAGATCCGGAATTCGAGCCTTCGTCCATGTTCTGGGTAACCATTGGCTGTTATATTTTCCTTGCGCTGATCTTCTTCTTGCGTCGTCCTTACATTATCGTTGGCAAGGATTACATTCAAACACGCAAAATGACAGGCGACAAGAAGCTATACGTATCCAATATTAAAGGCATCAGCGTTCAAAAAGGCGCGGTAGTCATCATGCAGATTAAAGGCGCAAACTGGGTCTTCTCGAAACTTCTTAACCGTTATCCAACGGAAGAAATCGGCCGAAAGCTGGCTGACTTTGCGAAGACAAACAATTTGCCTTTCGAAGAAAAATAGCAGAAGAGTAGGAGAGTTATGCGAATTATGGGGAAGCAAGCGGTTCTATTTGATCTAGATGATACGTTACTGTGGGATGACCGCAGCGTAAAGGAAGCATTTGAAGCAACTTGTCAAGCCGGAGCAGAGGCTGCTGGCGTTGATCCTGAGCAACTGGAAGAGGCAGTACGCAGCGCAGCGCGCGCATTGTACGAATCCTATGAAACGTTCCCGTTCACGAAGATGATCGGTATTAATCCGTTTGAAGGTCTCTGGGCGAACTTCCGTGAAGGAGAACAAGAAGAATTCCGTAAGCTGGAGAAGCTGGCCCCTGGTTATCGCAAAGAAGCCTGGACGCGTGGTCTTCGTTCTCTTGGCGTTGATAATGAGGAACTTGGCGCAAAGCTGGCCGAGCAATTCCCTGCAGAACGACGCAGCCGCCCGATCGTATACGATGAAACCTTCCGTGTATTGGATGCGCTCAAAGGAAAGTACAAGCTATTATTGCTGACGAACGGTTCGCCGGATCTACAACGCGAGAAGCTGGCTGGCGTTCCCCAGTTGGTTCCTTATTTCGATCACATCATTATTTCCGGTGAGTTCGGCGAAGGCAAGCCCGCTGCTTCAATCTTCCGTCATGCTCTTGAACGTCTCGGGATCGAACCGGTGCATGGCATCATGGTAGGAGACAAACTGACGACGGATATTCTCGGAGCGAACACTATTGGCATGACATCCGTTTGGGTGAACCGCCACGGCATGGTTCGCAACGACGATATTGTCCCAACGCATGAGATCGTACATTTGGAAGAATTGCTTCTCTTGCTGGAACAATAATTGGACAAGATAAAGCCCCTCGCCATCGGAAGATGGAACGAGGGGCTTTGTTGTATTCACCGTCGCTCATTATCCGAGTGACTTCGATATAGGTTTTCTTATTTTACGAATGCAGGGTCTTCGAATGGATGAGCGATCCAGCCTTCTGTTTCGATGAACAGACGTACCGCTACGATTTGGCGGTTATCCATCAAGGTGAAGAAGTGAGGGAATCTCTCCGGAACGGAGATTACGTCGCCAGCTTCGAGCTCAACGTCGAAGTAACCAACTTCATCGGAACCTTTAATAATAAAGATGCCTTTGCCAGCTGTAATCGCGCGAACTTCGTCTTCCGTATGGGTATGAACGGATTCGAATTTTTTGAGCAGTTCGTCAAGATTAGGAGTTGCATCGGATAATGTAATGATGTCCCAAGTTTTATAACCGCGGCGAGCGGCGAGATCCGTAATATCGGAGTTGAAAGTAGACAAAACTTCTGCCTTCTCTTCATCGGATAGTATAAATTTTTCTTGCAAATGGGCAGGGAGCTTGCTCGCATCCCAATGTTCATACAGGACTTCTTGTTTTTCTAGAAATTCACGGACGTTTTGTTCGCCGGAGATACGCTCGTTCGTATTGCGAATACGGATTTCAGCCATTCTCAATCCCTCTTTCCCTATAGAAATTAACCGATAAGCCTAATTATAAAGCAAATGTAGTCAAATGTCGATGGATTGCCTTTTCACAAAGCGGCTATTCTGTTACACTATTTGTTAATGATTTTCGGAGGAAGGGTGTACGAATTTTGTTGAAACCGACCATACAAGAATTGATGCAGCAACGGATACTCATCCTGGACGGAGCGATGGGCACGATGATTCAGCAAGCTGATCTCACGGCTGACGACTTCGGCGGAGAAGAGCTTGACGGCTGTAATGAAATGCTAGTATTAACGCGACCGGATGTTATTGCGACTATCCATGAGAAGTACCTGGAAGCCGGCGCCGATATCCTGGAGACCAATACATTTGGCGCGACAAGCGTCGTATTGGCCGAATACGACATCCCGGAGAAAGCCCGCGAGATTAACCTCGCTGCCGCTAAGCTGGCGAGAGATGCGGCTGATAAATATTCGACACCTGACCGCCCTCGTTATGTAGCGGGTGCTTTAGGACCAACAACCAAAACATTGTCGGTTACGGGCGGCGTTACATTCGAAGAGCTGGTAGACAGCTATTATGAGCAGACTCTTGCCTTGATTGAAGGCAACGTGGATGCGATTCTGCTCGAGACATCCCAAGATACGCTGAACGTAAAAGCAGGCAGTATCGGGATCCGCAAAGCGTTTGAAACGATGAACCGCGAACTGCCGATCATGATTTCGGGAACGATTGAACCGATGGGTACAACCCTCGCCGGCCAATCGATTGATTCCTTCTACATTTCTCTGGAGCATTTGAAACCGATCTCAATCGGTCTTAACTGCGCCACGGGTCCCGAGTTCATGCGGGATCATATCCGTTCGTTGAGCGAAATTGCCGATTCGGCAGTAAGCTGTTATCCAAACGCCGGTCTGCCGGACGAGAACGGCCATTATCATGAATCTCCCGAGTCGTTAGCGCGAAAAATGTCGGCGTTTGCCGAGCAGGGTTGGCTGAACATTGCCGGCGGCTGCTGCGGAACAACTCCCGCGCATATTAAGGCCTTGGCTGAGACGATGGCTAATTATGCACCGCGTACGCAGTTCGGGACGCATCCTGCTGCCGTATCCGGCATCGAGACGGTGTATATCGAAGACGAGAACCGTCCGATTATGATTGGTGAACGGACCAATATTTCCGGTTCGCGTAAATTCAAACGTCTGATTAAGGAAGGCAAGTTCGACGAAGCGTCGGAAATTGCCCGCGCCCAAGTTAAAGGCGGAGCGCATATTATCGATATCAACCTGCAGGACACCGATATTGACGAGGCATATGCGGTTCATGAATTTCTGCCGCAGGTTGTGAAGAAGATTAAAGTGCCTCTTATGCTTGACTCGACTTATGACCATATTATCGAGCTGGGTCTTCGTTATTCTCAAGGTAAAGCAATAATCAACTCCATCAACCTGGAAGACGGCGAATCCAAATTCGAGAAAATTCTGCCGCTGATTCATCAATACGGCGCGGCTGTCGTTATGATCCTGATCGATGAGCGGGGACAAGCGGTATCCCGTGAAGCGAAGATGGAAGTGGCGGAGCGTTCTTATAACTTGCTTGTTAATAAATACGGCATGAATCCGGAAGATATCATTTTTGACCCGAATATGTTCCCGGTTGGCTCCGGCGATCCGCAATACATCGGTTCGGCCGTGGAGACCATTGAAGGAATCCGGATGATCAAGGAGAAATTCCCGAAAGCGAAGACGATCCTTGGCCTTAGCAATATTTCGTTTGGCCTGCCGGATGCCGGCCGCGAAGTGCTGAACTCGGTATATCTGTACCATTGCACGAAGGCGGGGCTTGACTACGCAATCGTAAATACGGAAAAACTGGAACGGTATGCCTCTATTCCGGAGGAAGAGCGCAAGCTGGCGGAAGATCTCATCTATAACACGAACGATGATACTTTAGCTGCGTTTGTGGCGGCTTTCCGTGAGAAGAAAGTCGTGAAGAAGGAGAAGGTGTCGAATCTTTCTTTGGAAGAACGCCTTGCGTCCTACATTGTGGAAGGGACGAAGGAAGGCCTTATTCCCGATCTCGACCTGGCGCTGAAGAAATATACGGCGCTGGAAGTCATTAACGGTCCTCTCATGCGCGGGATGGAAGAGGTTGGACGGCTGTTCAACAATAACGAGCTGATCGTGGCAGAGGTGCTGCAGAGCGCCGAGGTAATGAAAGCATCGGTTGCCCATCTCGAACAGTTCATGGAGAAAGACGAAACGTCCGTTAAAGGTAAAATCATTCTCGCAACGGTTAAAGGCGATGTGCATGATATCGGTAAAAACCTGGTTGAAATTATTTTATCGAACAACGGTTATCAAATCATAAACCTTGGCATCAAAGTGCCGCCTGAGCAGTTGATTGAAGCGCAACGGAAGGAAAACGCCGATATTATCGGGTTGTCCGGCTTGCTTGTTAAGTCCGCTCAGCAAATGGTCGTTACCGCCCAGGATTTGCGCAACGCAGGCATTTCCGCTCCGATTATGGTCGGAGGTGCAGCATTAACGCGTAAATTCACGAAGACCAGAATCGGCCCTGAATACGATGGTCTTGCCTTGTATGCGAAAGACGCAATGGACGGGCTGGATCTTGCCAATAAACTGATGAACAGCGAGCATCGGGGCAAATTGGAAGAAGAAATGCGTCTTTACAAGGAGTCCGGCGGCGAGACGGAAGAGAAAAAAGCGCAACCGCAGCTTACCCGCGTAGAACGTTCGAAAATTTCGGTGGATGCGCCTGTCTATATTCCGCCGGACACGGACAGACATATTTTGCGCGACGTTCCGATTCCGCATATCATTCCATATGTGAACATGCAGATGTTGCTCGGTCATCATCTTGGCTTGAAAGGCAACGTTGACAACCTTCTGCAGGAAGGCAACGATAAGGCCGTACACTTAAAAGAAACGGTTGACGCTATCTTGCAGGAAGGCACAACAAACGGAATTCTAAAAGCTCACGGTATGTATCGGTTCTTCCCGGCACAGTCGTCAGGCAATGATATCATCATCTATGATCCGCAGGATCACTCGAAAGAGATCAAACGCTTCACGTTCCCTCGCCAGCAAGTTGAGCCGTTCCTCTGTCTCGCGGACTATCTGAAGCCCGTAGAGAGCGGAGTGATGGATTATGTCGGCTTCTTAGTCGTAACGGCTGGTCAAGGCATTCGGGAGCTTGCAACGGAGTGGAAGGATAAAGGAGATTACCTCCGCTCGCATGCTCTGCAATCGGTAGCGCTTGAAGTCGCCGAGGCGATGGCGGAACGAGTCCATCATATGATGCGCGACGTTTGGGGTTATCCGGATCCGGCATCGATGACGATGAAGCAGCGTTTTGGCGCTCGTTATCAAGGTATTCGCGTATCCTTTGGATATCCGGCGTGTCCGAATCTGGAAGATCAGGGGCCGCTGTTCGAATTGATGAAGCCGGAAGATATCGGCGTAGAATTGACGGAAGGCTTCATGATGGAGCCGGAAGCGTCCGTGTCTGCGATGGTATTCGCCCATCCGGAAGCACAATACTTCAATGTTGAAAAAGTAGAACGATAGATGCAAGTTAAGCCTCCGTAAGCGCCAGCTGGTCCGCCAGCTTCCGCTCTCGGGGGCTTTCATCCTATCAAGCGGAGATACAGCCGCTATCCATACGAGGTGACTGCACAATGGAACTTTGGTTTCTCGGAACGGGCGCTGGCCGCCCGATGAAGCATCGCAATGTCACGTCCATCGCGCTTAGGCTGCCGGATCCGGACTGCGCGCTTTGGATGTTTGACGCGGGAGAAGGTACCCAACATCAGCTCATGCACACGCCGCTGAAGCTGAATAAGCTGGAAGCTTTGTTTGTTACACACCTGCATGGCGACCATACCTACGGTATTCCCGGTTTGTTAAGTACCCGTTCTTATGTCGGTGGCAACAGTCCGCTCCAATTGTTTGGTCCTCCGGGAATCCGCGAGATGATTGAG
Source organism: Paenibacillus glycanilyticus (assembly GCF_030161375.1). GTDB lineage: Bacteria > Bacillota > Bacilli > Paenibacillales > Paenibacillaceae > Pristimantibacillus > Pristimantibacillus glycanilyticus_B. The sequence goes on along the minus strand of NZ_BSSQ01000010.1, from coordinate 271,909 downwards.
ACCGCCTTAACCTTAAGCAGCACGCGCCTTGATTATGAAATTACCTATCACGAAGTGTCTGAAGGGGTAATCTATAAGACGGAACGTTACACGGTAGAAGCATTGCCGCTGGAGCACCGCGTCCCTTGCTTTGGCTACCGGATAACGGAGTGTGAAAGTCCGGGTAAACTTAATGTGGAGCTGTTACGGCAATTAGGCGTTCCTGCGGGACCGCTGTTTGGGAGAATCAAAAAAGGCGAAGACGTTTCCCTTCCGGACGGGACGACCATTCGCGCTGCGGATGTAGCGGGTACGCCGCTTTGCGGAAGGATCATCGCAATTGCAGGCGATACCAAGCCATGCGACAATGCCTATCGGCTGGCTCAGAATGCGGACCTGCTCGTGCATGAAGCTACCTTCGCGGCCGGACAAGAAGAGAAGGCCCATCTGTATGGCCATTCCACTACCGTTGAAGCGGCGGCAATCGCGCGGGATGCCAATGCCAAACGGCTGATTATGACGCATTTCAGCACTCGCTTTGGCGATGAAGAGTTGTCCGCTTTGGAAGCGGAAGCTAAGGCGATTTTTCCCAATGCTGTCGCTGCCCATGACCTATATCACACGGAAATTCCGCGGGTCAGAGAATAGTCCATGCTGTTCCTTACAAAATCATCATGCCTCGCAAATAATCCGTTAATATAGCCGTATTATGCTGACCTTAATTCTGCAAGTGAAGGGATGGGGACAGGTGGATACGGGAAGTCATTTGCTGTTTGGCGCAACGCTTGGCGGTCTGGCTATGCTCAGTCCGGCCGTATCGATTCAACCGGAGCTCATGTATGCGGTTCTAGCGGGAACGGTCATTGGCAGTCATGCCCCGGATTTTGACGTGTTCGCCAGATTGAAAGGGAGAGCGGCTTATATCCGGCATCACCGGGGAATAACGCATTCCTTGCCGGCTCCGCTTGTTTGGGCTGCTGTAATCGGCATACCAAGCGCTATGATATTCGGCGTGATGGAGCATGTGCTGCTTGTTATGTTGTGGACGCTGGCTGCAGCCCTTTTCCATGTGATTCTCGATCTCTTTAATGCTTACGGGGTACAATGTTTCCGCCCCGTCTCCAGCAGATGGTGGCATTTGGACGCGCTTTGTTTATTTGATCCTTATCTGTTCGCTGCCCATGCCGCGTGTTTATCAATGTGGATGTTTCATATTCTGCCGGCAGGCCCGATGTTTGCGGCGCTGTACGGAGGCACTGTTGTGTATATAGCATTGCGCCTGAGACTGAGATGGCGGGTAAGAAGAAGACTCAACCGTTTCCTAGGCGGTGCGGTTGGCATTACGCTTGTTCCTAGTTTATTGGGAAACAGCTGGCAGTTTACCGCCGATTGCGGTGATTGCTACCGCGCGGGTACGGTCAAACGAGGTTTGATCACCGTCGATTCAACGGTTAAGAAGTTGCGCGCAAATCAACATGTGCCTGTTGTAAAAGCAGCGATGGAAGCCGACGGGGTGAGAGCTTTTCTTGGATTTGCGGAGCAGGTGCATCTGCAGGTTGAGCAGAAGCACGACGGCTATGAAGTCTCCTGGAAGGATGTGCGGTTCTGGCGAGATAACCAAATGGCATTTGGCGCTCTGGTTACGCTTGACCGGAATATGAATGTACTGGGGCAGCATATCGGCTGGAATAAAAGATCCTGGGAATCGCCTCACGTATAAGCAGATCCCGCCCCGTCAGAGGGCGGGATTATTTTTTTGCCCTGGAAAATATGTGTTTGGCGGCACCTCTAGTCAAGCGAACAAATATTCGCTAAACTGTTGGTATCAAGGGGTGACGACCGTATATGTTCAAGAAGAAAACTTTGCCCGATTTAATTGAGGAATTACGCTCAAATGAAAATATAGTGAATTGGCATGAAATGCAGCCGATAGAAGCAAAAACAACGCCTTTCGAAGACAGCGTAGATCCGCGAATCCGCGCGGCGCTGCAGAAACGCGGCATCTCCGAGCTGTACACCCACCAGGGATCGGCCTATAGGCTTGCTTCCAGAGGAGAAAACATTGTGGCGGTTACGCCAACGGCATCCGGCAAAACGTTATGTTATAACTTGCCCGTCCTTCAGGCGATTGCGGCTGACGAGACAAGCCGCGCGTTATATTTGTTCCCGACCAAGGCGCTCGCTCAGGATCAGAAAAGCGAACTGAACGAGATTATTAGCGAGATGGGAATCGATATCAAGAGTTATACCTACGATGGCGATACTTCGCCTGCCATACGCCAGATTGTGCGCAAAGCCGGCCATATCGTTATTACAAACCCCGATATGCTTCATTCCGCGATTCTGCCTCATCATACGAAATGGGTAAGTCTGTTCGAGAATTTGAAATTTATCGTCGTTGACGAGCTGCATACGTACCGCGGCGTGTTTGGCAGCCATGTTGCGAACGTCATTCGCAGGCTGAAGCGGATCTGCAAGTTTTACGGCAGCAATCCGACCTTCATCTGTACCTCGGCTACTATTGCGAACCCGAAAGAATTGGCGGAGCAACTGACCGGCAGTCCAATGCGGTTAATTGACGATAACGGTGCGCCACGGGGTCGGAAGCATTTTGTGTTTTATAACCCTCCGATCGTGAACGTGCCGCTTAACATCCGGAAGAGCGCCACGGTAGAAGTCAATCATTTGGCCAAGGAATTTCTGAGGAACAAGATCCAGACGATTGTATTTGCTCGCAGCCGCGTGAGGGTAGAGATTATTCTCAGCCACATTCAGGAGCTTGTCAAAAACGAGATCGGAACAAAGTCGATTCGCGGTTACCGGGGCGGTTATTTGCCGAAGCAGCGCAGGGAGATTGAGAGAGGGCTGCGCGATGGCGAGATTCTCGGCGTTGTGAGCACCAATGCCCTCGAGCTTGGCGTGGATATCGGACAGCTGCAGGTTTGCGTCATGACCGGATACCCCGGCAGCATTGCAAGCACCTGGCAGCAAGCAGGCCGGGCCGGGAGAAGGCATGGCGAAGCCCTTATCCTGATGGTCGCGAGCTCGACGCCTATCGACCAGTACATCGTGTCGAACCCGGAATATTTCTTCGACCGCAATCCGGAATTCGCGCGGATCAACCCGGAGAATCTGATTATTCTCGTGGATCATATCCGCTGCGCTGCTTATGAACTTCCATTTAAGAATACGGAAGAGTTTGGTCCGCTCGAAATTACTGAAATCCTTGAATATCTGCAGGAGGAACGCGTTCTGCACAAGAGCGGAGATACCTTTTATTGGGCGAACCAGGCGTTTCCGGCCAGCGAGATCAGCTTGCGTTCCGCCTCTCAGGAAAATGTTGTGATCGTTGACCAGTCGAATGTTGCGGATGTAAGGATCATTGGCGAGATGGACCGCTTCAGCGCAATGACCTTGCTGCATGATGAAGCGATTTATTTGCATGAAGGGGTACAGTTCCAAGTCGAGAAGCTCGACTGGGATCACAAGAAAGCTTACGTGCGGGAAGTGGATGTCGAGTATTACACGGATGCCAACCTCGCGGTTAATCTGAAGGTTCTGGAGATTGACAAATCCCGAAATTCGGGTCATGGAGCCGTTCATCAAGGGGATGTGGCGGTAACGATGATCCCGACTATTTTCAAGAAAATCAAGCTCACTACGTTCGAGAACATTGGATCAGGTCCCATACATTTGCCGGAGCAGGAGCTTCATACGCGCGCGACATGGCTGGAGCTGAAAGATACGGATCCTGAGCTTGGCGCAAAGATACTCGAACAGCTGCTGCTCGGCATTGCGAACGTGATTCAGCATATCGTGCCGGTTATGGTCATGTGCGACCGGAGCGACGTTCATGTCACTTCACAGATTAAAGCCGCCCATACAGGGCTGCCAACGATATTTATTTATGATCATTACCCAGGCGGGATCGGACTTGCGGATGACGTATACAAACGATTTGACGAAGTCAAGGAAGCCGCTGCCAATCTCATTAGAAAATGCTCTTGTAAGGATGGGTGTCCATCATGTATCGGCAACGAGATAGAAGGAATCCATGCAAAGCAAAAAAGCGTGCAACTCTTATTGAGTTTATAGTATTGGCTTCTAATGGTACTGATCTAAAGGAAAGGAGGGAGAACAATGAGCAGTCTGCGTGACAAAATGAACCGCCTGCGCGGGGCCGCCAGCACGGTGCCCTCGTCCGAAGAGCCGGTTGCTGCAGCGGCCGTGGCAGAGCCGGAACTTACTATAGAATCGCAGCAGGCTACCGCTCAAGCGGATGATCTGGAGACCTTGTCTGAGGAATGGTCGTCCATGGGCGTCAAGCTGCTTCATAATGAAGGCGGAAGTTTTCTCATTCGAAGACTTGTTTACCCTGCCAATCACAGACATGGTACGCATTGCATTGGGGAGTTGTCCGCAGCCGTGTCGGGCTTATCGGCTTTCCATGAGAGCGCCGTAGCAGCCGAAGAACTGCTCTTTCTCGATCTTGAGACGACGGGACTTGGCGCCGGAACGGGCAACGTGCCGTTTATGGTTGGTCTGGCCTATTGGGCCGGATCGGAGTTGATTGTGGAACAAGCGGTCATCCGGCATCCGGCAGAGGAACGGGCCATGTTGTATTATTTGCACAAGAAGCTGGCGAACTACCGCTATCTGGTCAGCTATAATGGTAAATCCTTTGACTGGCCGGTTATGCAGACCCGGTTCATCATGAACGGGTATAACCGTAAATTGTGGGAGCCACTCCATCTGGACTTTCTACATCCTTCCCGCAGCATATGGAAAAACACGCTGGTATCGCTGCGTTTAAGCCATGTCGAAGAGGAGAGGCTGGGCATCGAACGGATCGACGATGTACCGGGATCGCTTGCTCCTCAGTTGTATTTTCAGTTTCTTGCAGACGGCAATCCCGAACCTCTTAGAGGCGTCTACCAGCATAACGAGATCGATATGTTGTCGCTTGTCTGCCTGTCCATTCGATTCGGCCATTTGCTGAACGGCATCGGGACAGGGGAGTTTGAGCTTCCGATGCCCGAGGAACCGGAGGAGCTCATCCGGACAGGTTTATGGCTGGAGAAAATGGGACATGGGGACCGTGCGGAGCAGATGTTCGAGGCGGCGATCAGATTGGAACAAGGGGCTGCCGCTACGCTTAATATGCTTGCTGCCAGAGACAAGAAGGCTGGCAATTGGCAGCGAGCTGTGTTATTGTGGCAGAAGGCTCTAGCGCAGTCGGTCCACCACGGATCGGCCGGAATGAATGCCAGCGTTGAACTGGCGATGTATTATGAACATAAGCTGAAAGATTACGATTCAGCTCTATCATACGTGTCGGAAGCATTGGAACTGTCGCTTGGCCATCCTCTCGGGAGAAAGGACGCAAAGCGCCGCGCCGAAATCGAAGCCCTTCGTAAGCGGAAGGAGCGGCTTCTGCGCAAAACAGGAAGGAATCTTGCGGAAATATGAATGAACCAAATGCAAAGATGAAAGGCTTACTCCTTGATTTGGACGGTACTTTATATCATGGATCCCAGCGAATTGAAGGCGCGGATCGGCTGATAAGGCAGCTCCGGGAGTGGAAGCTGCCTTACCGGTTTGTCACCAATAATTCAACGGTATCACCTGAAACGGTTGCGTCCCGTCTGCAAGGGATGGGGATAGACGCTGAGCCCGGCGAGGTATGTACCTCGGCCCAGGCTTCGGCGGAATACATAGCAAGAATGAAACCCGGAGCATCCGTGCTTGTCATTGGCGAAAGCGGATTGATAGAAGCAGTTGAAGGCGCAGGTCTGCAGCTGACGGAGGATCAGCCTGAGTTTGTCCTGCAAGGCTTGGACCGGCGATTATCTTATGACCAGATTACTAGAGCGGCTCGTGCCATTCATGCGGGCGCCGAGTTCGTCCTTACGAATCCGGATCTGTTGTTGCCCGGCGAGGGCGGTTTATTCCCGGGCGCCGGCTCCATTGGAGCGATGCTGACGGCAGCTGGAGGCAAGGAACCTACGCTAATCGGCAAACCGTCCCAAATATTAATGGATTACTCGCTTCGTCAGATCGGTCTGCCTGCTGAAGCGACCTGGGTGATCGGCGATAATCTGGCAACCGATATCGCGGCCGGACATGCGTCGGGTTGTGGAACTATACTAGTCTTAACCGGTCTAACGACAAAAGAGAACCTCGAGTATTATGCGGAACGCGCCGGCTGCCGGCCTCATGTCGTTTGTGATGATTTACATAAGCTGATCTCGTATATTTCGGACGCAATCGGGATATAGAGTGTGATATAAGAGATTGATGCAGAGGAAGGAAGCGAGCTTGTATGCCGGAACTGCCGGAAATGGAACATTACCGATTACGATTATCGGAGCTGATAATCGGCTCGCCGATTACGGCAACGGAAGTAACGCGGGACAAATCAATTAATATTGCTCCCGAGCAATTTGAAGCCGAGCTTGTGGGCCGGACAATCTGGTTCGTAGAACGCAGAGGCAAACATCTGTTATTCCATTTGGATAACGGCAAACGCCTGGTTCTTCATCTTATGCTTGGCGGCACGTTATTTTACGGCAGCGAAGAAGAACGGCCTGACCGTACGGTTCAAGTAACCATCCGGTTTGGGGCCGGGAATTTATATTTCATCGGGCTGCGGCTTGGTTATCTTCATCTAATGTCCGTGAAGGAAGCGGATGCGAAGCTGTCGGAGCTTGGACCTGATCCGTTCGATAAACGGCTGACGCAGGAGCGTTTCAAAGAGCTGTTCAAGAAGAAGCGGGGAGCTCTTAAGACCGCGCTTGTGGATCAGCATGTGTTGTCCGGAATCGGCAATTGTTACGCGGATGAGATTGCCTTCGATGCAAAAGTTCGGCCCGATGCAAAAATTCCTTCCTTGACAGACGAAACATGGGCACGACTCTATGGCTCGATGCATAGTGTGTTAAGGGAAGCGTTTGCAAAAGGCGGCTACATGGAGCAGCCTTTAACAGCGGGAGATACATTGACCGGCGGTTACAACGAGCATTGCAAGGTGTATGATCGCGGTGGAGAACCATGTCTTGCTTGCGGAACCGCAATCGAACAATTTGAGGTTTCGTCGCGTAAAGCATTTGCTTGTCCGGTCTGTCAGAAGGAACAATAAAACATGTACATCGGCCGTCATCTCAGCATCAAACAAGGTTACGCCGCCGTAGCCAAAGCCGCCTGCGCAGGCGGCATTCATGCGTTTCAGTATTTCCCGAAAAATCCCCGCAGCCTTGGCATTAAAGACTTTGACCGGCGCGATGCCGAGCGTTGTGCACAGCTGTGTGAAGAATATGGCATTGTGAGCATTGCGCATACCCCTTATCCAACGAATCTAGCATCGGAACGCGAAGAAGTTAGGGAGCGTACAATCGAATCGCTGCTGAATGATCTGGATATTGCAAACAGCTGCGGTTCCCTTGGCGTTGTCGTTCATTTTGGCGTGTACAAGGGGAAAGAACCTCTTACCGGATACCAATCGATCATCCAGTCCTTGAACGAAGTGACGGGACGGTGGAACGGAAAAGCGAAGCTGCTCATTGAGATTCAATCGGGCGAGCACACGTTTATGGGAACAACGATTGAGGAGCTGGCCCAGATTCGGGGGTTATGCGCGGAGCCATCCAAGTTGGCGTTTTGTTTGGATACCTGCCATATGTTCGCAAGCGGATTATGGCATGGCGAAGCCGATGCCGAATGGTTGAATAAAGCGGCAGATCTAGGCGTACTGGAACAGGTGGCGGCCGTACATTTCAATGATTCGATGTTTGCGGCAGGCGCTCGCCGGGACCGGCATGCGGCACTTGGCAGCGGTCATATCGGAGAGGCTGGGCTTAAGTGGCTGATGTCAGTGCCTGAGCTGCGCAAGGTTCCTTTTATACTGGAAACGCCTTCAGATGAAGACGGTACCTACGATCGGCAATTAAATCTGATGCGCGAATGGGGGACATTATGATGATTCATGTGTATTTGGATGATTACCGTCCTTGTCCAAAAGGCTTCGTGCTCGCTCGGAATGCAGAGGAATGCAAGCTGCTAATCGATTCCGAATCGATTGATATATTATCGCTGGATTATGACCTGGGCTGGAATGAGCCTACCGGATATGAGGTTGTCCGCCATCTGGTGGAGTCAGCCCGTTATCCGAAAAAGGTCTACCTGCATACCTCGAGCACGTCGGGACGCATGCATATGTACCATATGTTATCCTCCCATGCTCCGCTGGATATGAAGATTATGAACGGACCAATGCCCGATTCGCTGCTGGATGAAATTGCGGAGAATGGCTAATATAAAGTTTTGGTTTTGTTGCAAGTTACGGAGGTGTTGAAGTGAGCCGATGGATTGGTACGGCTAATCAGGGGTATTCCCCTTATGCAATTGAAGAACTTCGGCGGCTGTTAAACGGCGTGAAAGTAACGCAGTTAGCCGCCGGAGAAACTTTCTTATTTGACAGTGAGCTATCGGCAGAAGAAGTCATAGCTACGGTTGTGGAGGACAAGCCGATTTTTCTGCGGCATTTGCAGCCTGTCGACCGGATCGCCCAGATTCAAGGCAACGCGGATGATTTGCAGGAGCTATCGGAGACGATTAGACGAGCCCGTCTATTGTTTGAGGACAAGCAGGTGGCGATCCATGTGCGCCGAATGAACAAAACGACCTTCCCTTATTCGGCTTCGGATACGAAGGCCGTCTTGGATGCAGTGTTGGAAGAACTCGATGCTACACCGGTCGTACAACAACCTGATATTATTATTGCGATATACGCGGCGGCAGACGAATTGTATGTCGGTTTTGGCAGACCGGAGGATATGTTGTCCGACTGGCCTGGCGGAGCGGTCCGATTCCAGCGCGAGGAGGGTCAAATTTCCCGTGCCAAATTCAAGCTGCTTGAAGCGGAACGGGAGTTTGGACTTGACTATTCCACTTTCAAGAATGCGATGGACATAGGAGCGGCGCCAGGCGGATGGACATCCTTGCTCCTCGAGCGGGGACTCCGTGTTACCGCTATTGATCCGGGAGATCTGCATCCTACGTTATCCGGGCATCCGGCACTGACATACTTGAAACGCAACGCTTCGGAAGTGAAGTTCAAACCGGGTTCATTTGATCTGCTCGTATGCGATATGAGCTGGAGCCCGATGCAAATGTGCCGTTTGGTGCTTGATCTGGAAGAAGCGCTTGCCCCTCATGCCACAGCGATCATTACGATCAAACTGATGCACAAAAAACCGCTTCAGACCATCCGTGAAGTCAAGGAACGTTTCTCTACGGCATTCCGAATTAAACGGGCGAAGCAGCTTTTCCACAATCGTGAGGAAATTACGCTTTGTTTAGAGAAGAAACAATAGTCGCAATATTGGCATGTATGCTAAACTTAGCATAGTTGCATATGCGAGATCGGAACGGGAAAGCATCCCGGCTTGATCAGGAGTCCTTATGGATTCCTGTTTCAAGCCGGGATTTTTTTATGCCCAATATTCTTATAAGGAGTTATTGACATGAGACAAGATGGCAACTCGGCAGGACTGGAATCCGGAATGATTATTGGAGAGAGATACAGCATAGTTGGGAAGCTTGGTAGCGGTGGGATGGGAGACGTTTACGCGGCAGAGGATCTTAAGCTTCAGGGAAAACTTCGTGCCGTCAAAGTGACGGATTCGGAAATTGCAACTGAAGAATCTCGCATGTTGATGCGGCTTAGCCATCCCAATCTGCCTCATATTATAGACAGCTTCCCGCTCACGGGTTATGGAACGGAAGCGATTGTAATGGACTATATTCACGGATTGACCGTAGGAGAGTTGTTTAAACGCCAAATGTTCACATTCAAAGATGTGCTCAGAATTGCCGTTCCGGTCTGCTCGGCGCTTGTCTATTTGCATAGTCAGTCCCCGCCAATTATCCACCGGGACCTTAAGCCGTCCAATATCATGGTAGAACATAACGGGCATGTCCGGCTAATCGATTTTGGCATAGCCAAATCAAGAATTGCAATGCAGACGCAAACCACGATGAAGCTAGGGACGCCGGGTTTTGCCGCTCCGGAACAGCATATGGGGCGAAGCGAAGCGAGGTCGGATATATATGGATTTGGGGCTTTGCTCTATTATTTGCTTAGTGAAGGCCGCTATCTGAACAACGCGGATATGACAGGTCAGATCAGCCATTTCTCTAGACAACTCCAGGCCGATGTACCAAGTCGGTTTGCGGATATGTTGCTTAGAATGGTGCAGCCGAGAGTGGAGAACCGCTATCCTTCGATGGCTGATGTCGAAAAAGAATTGAGAACCTTTGCCGGCTCTTGGTCTGACAAATACCCGGTAGCTAACGGGACTTCCGGTACGAATCGCACGGTTTCCTTGGAGAGGGGCGGGTTAAGAGTAGCCATATTATCCGCATCGCCAGGCGCAGGGGCAACTTTTGTTGCCATTACGCTTGCGAGACTGCTTGCGGCACGTGGATTGCCATGTTCGGCAGCTGAATTTCCGCGTGAACGGCCTGAATGGGCCGTATTGTTGCGAAGAGATATGAGAGGACGAGATCAGCTGGAAGACAGGTATCATAGTTGGAACGAGCATGGGGTATGGTGGCATGCCCAGCAGCATCCGATCATGCAGGACCAGAGGACGGAGATGGATAAGCTGGAGTTGCGCTTAGGACGTAAAGGGCCAGTAGTCGCGATTACGGATTTGCCCGCCGGGATGGCGCAACACCGCAAGGAATGGATTCTTGAGTCGGATATCGTGATTGCGGTTGCGGATCCTTATCCGTCGAGATGGAGGACGGACGAGCTAATGGAATTAGCGCAGCTCAGCAAGGAACTTTCTGCCAACGGAAGTGCCATGGTATGGGTAACCAATAAGGATGCCAAGTTCCAAGGCAGGAACGAATGGCTCAGTTTGCTGCCAGCCCCTCCAATTGCCGCGATCCCAATGCTTCCGGCAGCGGAATGGCTGGATATTTTGTGGAGAGGCAAATGGGTAACGGAAGTAAACGGCATGGGTACAACGCTTGAGAAGGCTTTTAGGCCTTTGATCGAATATATCCTGAAGGCAGCACGATAAATGCGGTTCATGTCAGCTTTGGACGCCCGCCTTGCTTGCAATTGAAATAAACCTTCTTTATGATGAATACGAGTCTATAAGCATATTTGGAAGCAGGTGAATATCCCTATATGAACGAGAGAGTTCTGGTAGTAGAAGACGAGGCGGGTATTTCCCGCGTATTACAGCTTGAATTAGAACACGAAGGTTATACGGTCGGTACAGCAGCCGACGGACGCACGGGATACGAGATGGCTTCAACAGGCGAATGGGAGCTTATTCTGCTTGATGTGATGCTCCCTGAACTAAACGGGATAGAAGTACTGCGACGTTTGAGGCAGGCCGGCAATCCGGTTCCCGTTATATTGCTTACGGCACGGGACACCGTTCCCGACAAGGTGAGCGGATTTGAGCATGGAGCCAATGACTATATTACTAAACCGTTTGCGATGGAGGAGCTTTTGGCCCGCGTTCGCAACATTTTGCGCATATTCCAGCAATATCCGAAGGAATCCGAAGGCTCCGACCTGATCAAGGTTGGAGATTTGACGATTGAGCTTCGCACTCGCAAAGTTTACCGCAAGGATATCGTGATCGAGCTGACGCCGCGCGAGTTCGAGCTTCTGGTCTATCTGGTGGAGAACAAGAACGAAGAGAAGTCGAGAGAAGATATTTTATCCGAGGTATGGGGTTATGACTTTATCGGGGAAACCAACCTGGTAGACGTCTACATCCGTTATTTGCGTCAAAAGCTGGACAAAGGTTACCGTCATAAGCTGATTCATACCGTAAGGGGAGTCGGCTATATGATTAAGGAGCCGGACGCATGACGCTTCGCAAACGCTTCACGCTTTTTACGATTTTCTGGCTGATCTTTATTCTTATCCTGTTTAATATCTTTGTTTATTTCTACGTCATAAAGATTACGACAGAAAGCGAAGAGCGGGTTATCGGCAATAAAGTGAATCTCATGCTGGAGAATCCGTTGATTCAGGACGGTAAGGGGATCTATGATCCCGATCTGCTGAGTGAATATTACAATGTGAATGAAATGATACGAATTATTAGACCGGATAACAAAATCGTCAATATTACCGGTTCGGATCCTATTCTATTGAATCTGCCGGCAACTTTTCAGACCCATCACGATACGGGCATGATCAAAAAAGGCAACGAGCGTATCATGTATATGCGCGTGCCGATTTATAACGGTGCTACTGTGGTTGCAATGCTGGAAATTAACCGCGTACTAAATGAACTTGACGATTATTTGCAAATTCTCGTCGCAGCTTTATCCGTAACGAGCGCAGGTGCGATTCTATTTGCCATCTTCGGGACGTATTGGTTCACTTCGCGTCTGACTTCACCGATGCAGCAGATGATTAATACGATGCGCGAGATCGACCGAAGCGGGAAGTTGCGCAAGATTGAAACTTCCAGCCACGAGGAATCTGCCGAGTTGCAACAGCTGGTACGGGCGTTCAATCAGATGATTGACCGGCTTGACCGGACGTTTGCAAGGCAGAAGCAGTTTGTTGCCGATGCCTCGCATGAGCTTAAGACGCCTCTAACCGTCATAAGCAGTTATGCCGGCATGCTGAAGCGATGGGGACGCGACGATGCGAGTATCCGGGATGAAGCGATCGAAGCGATTGACAAGGAAGCAAGCCGTCTGCAGAATCTGACGAAATCCATGCTGATGCTGGCGGAAGCCGAGCAGGAAGATTGGCTGAATCAGGGGATGTTTGACGTCGTGTTGGTTGTGGAGGAGCTGGCGGTTATGCTCCAGACGACCTTCCAGCGTCCGATCCGGGTGAAGGCTTTAACCCGTTCCGTGCGCATGTACGGGGATAAGGATAAAATTCAGCAGCTTCTCGTGATTTTGCTGGATAATGCAATTAAATACAGCAAAGAACCGATTGATGTCTCGGTCAGCTTATCCAGAAACATCGTTAAGATCGAAGTGAAAGATAAGGGCATTGGCATTCCGGAGAACGAGATTCCGCATATGTTCGAGCGGTTCTACCGCGTGGACGGAGCAAGAAGCCGGGCGACCGGCGGAGCTGGACTCGGATTGTCGATCGCCAAACGTATTGTTGATCTGCACGAGGGCAAAATCGACGTATTCAGTTTGCCAGATTTGGGGACGACCATTACAATTCAGTTCAAACAAAGAAAGTAACGGAGAGTAAAGGGGAGAGGTCTGTTGAAATACCGGGTTGCTTCCGTGCAGTATAAGCTGGAAGATATCGAATGGTTTGAAGATTTTGCCGCTCAAGTGACGCATTACGTTCGTAATGCGTCCGAATACGGGACGCAGTTTCTATTGTTCCCGGAGTTTCTAACGACGCAGCTGCTCTCGATAGGCGACGGTTCCGGAGAGGCATTGCCGATTGAACGTCTGCCTGATTTCACGGAGCAATATGAAGGATTGTTCAGCTCCCTGGCGTCGGAATACGACATGTACATTGTAGGCGGTACGCATGTCGTGGATGCGGGAAATGGAAAACGCCAAAATACGGCGCATTTATTCCATCCGGACGGCAAGATCGACCGCCAAGCCAAAATCCACTTGACGCCGACGGAAGTCAGCGAGTGGAACATGTCGCCGGGAGATGGCTTGCAGGTATTCGAAACCAAGTTTGGCACCATTGCCATGCTGACCTGCTATGATATCGAGTTCCCGGAGATCGTCCGGATGGCGCGCGCCAAAGGCGCGGACGTTATTTTCTGCCCATCCTGTACCGACGATCGTCACGGCTTCTACCGCGTACGCTACTGCTGCCATGCCAGAGCCGTCGAGAATCAAGTCTATATCGTTACGACGGGAACGGTAGGGTCATTGCGCAAGGTTGATTTCATGCGCGCAAACTACGGCCAGGCAGCTGTTATCACGCCTAACGATATTCCGTTCCCGCCTGCGGGAATCATGAGCGAAGGCGTTATTAATGATGACATGCTGATCGTAGCGGATCTTGACCTTAAGCTCTTGGAGGATGTCCGCGCCGCTGGTTCGGTAACGACATGGAGAGACCGCCGTACGGATCTGTATACCGATTGGGCTTGAGTCCCATAGGAGCGGGGAGGCGTTGCTAGATGCGCAAGCAATTATATATTATTCATGACGGGAAACCGACGGAAGTTACTATTCGTTCCTATACTTCGGAAGACTTCACGGGATTAATAGCCGTACAAAGCGAATGTTTTCCTCCGCCGTATCCAGAGGAACTATGGTGGAGCAAGGAGCAATTGACGGAACATATTACACGCTTCCCGGAGGGAGCGTTGTGCTGTGAACTTGGCGGCAGAGTCATTGGCTCAATGACCGGACTTATCGTGGATATGAACCAGTATCATGGATCGCATAGCTGGGAACAGATTACCGACAGCGGTTATATCCGCAATCATAATCCGAATGGGGATACGTTATACGTTGCGGACATAGCCGTCATTCCGGCATACCGAAAAGCCGGCATCGGCAAATGGCTGCTGCAATCTATGTATGAGACGGTCGTTCACCTCCAGCTCAAGCGCTTGCTTGGAGCCGGCAGAATGCCGTACTACCATAAATACGCGGCGGAGGAGTCGCCGGAGCAATATTTGGAGAAAGTCATGAATGGGATCTATCAGGATCCGGTTATCACTTTCCTGCTGCGCTGCGGCAGAACTCCGGTTGGTATCGCATCCGACTATCTGGACGACGAAGAATCTTGCAATTACGCCGCTCTAATGGAATGGCGTAACCCGTTCCTTTAGTCCTTCTTTAAATCGATGTTATTCATTCTTTTTGACTTCGAATTTAATTGTCCGTGCTGGGCACGGAGAGAAAGCTTGGAGCTTTCGGAGCGGGAGCGTCGGCCTCAAGCCCAAGCTTTCTCGTAGTGCCCTGCATCCACGACTCCACATCGAAAGGAGAACGATCATGCAATTTCATCGCATTCATTCCATTAATGATCCTTATTTCGCTTCGCTGCACGCATTGCTAGAACGAATTTTCCCGCCTGAAGAGGTATTGGCTTACGAGCTCTGGAAAGAGCCTCTTGAAGATCCAAGCATCCATGTCTATGTTGCGGTGGATCATGGAGAGGTCGTTGGTTCGACCGAATACCGCTATTATCCGGATCTTCGTGTAGCCATGACGGATTTCACGATTATCGGAGTTGCAAACAAAGGGATTGGCCGTTTTCTTATGCGCAGCCGCGAGAAGGATTTGGCTAGACTGGCACGCGAGTCCGGTACAGCGCCAATCGGCATGTTTGCCGAAATTTATAACCCGTATGAGACGGGTGAACATGATTTTGGCGGCGTTACGCCAATGAATCCGTTCGTAAGGCGCGAAGTATTATCCCATTTGGGTTACAAAATGATCAACTTTCCGTATGTTCATCCGTCTTGGGAACATACGGGTGAAGCCGTAGAAGGATTAAACCTTTGCTTCCTGCCAGCCGATGAAGAGATGTCATCTATTCCGGCTTCGCTTGTCGTTCATTTTCTAGAAGGCTATTATTCAGCGCTTCCGAATAAGCCGAAGCAATGGCTGGAGATGGTGGATGGTTTGCGCGGACGCAATCAGCTTGAGTTGCTGCCGATATGATGACCGTTACGTTTCGCGGTACGGGAGACGCCATGGGAGTTCCCCGCGTCTACTGCGACTGCGAAGTATGCAACGAAGCGCGTTCCGGCGGTGTTAACCGCCGTTACCGCTCAACCGTACAGCTTGATTCGGCTGACTTTGGAACGATGATGATCGACTGCGGACCCGATTGGGGGAAGCAGATGGAGGCAGCGGGACTACGATTTGTTAATCGCATTCTGATCACTCATGCCCATTTCGATCACATCGGCGGTTTGCCCGAATGGGCCGATGCCTGCCGCTGGCTTGGCGTCAAAGGGGAAGCTTATGCTCCGGCTGAAGTAATCAATGAGATTATACAAAGGTTCCCGTGGCTCAGTCGTAACTTGACGTTCATCCCAATCGATCAGCCATGCGCGTTTGGGGATTGGAAAGTGTCCGCGTGGAAAGTCAACCATGGGAAAAACGGTTACGCCTACGCTTTTCGGTTCGATCAGAAGGATACCGGCATTGCTTGGGCGTATTGCTCCGATTCGATCGGGCTAACGGAAGAGCAGCAGAAGCCGCTCTACCAACTGGACCTGCTGGTGCTTGGCACTAGCTTTTTCAAGGAAAACTTCCCGTACGAGACGCGTTCTGTGTATGATGTAACAGAAGCTCTTGCCATGCTTCCGGTTTGGAAGCCAGAGCAAACGCTATTTACTCATATGTCGCATGATATTGATCTTCGTGCCTCTTATGTGTTGCCTCAGCATGCTGGTTTCGCTCATGCTGGCATGGCAATAACAGTAGGCAAATAGATTGACAAATACCGATCCGTTAGCGTACATTGTGTGTATAGCTAACGGATTAGCTATTTAATAGCATTTTTCTTCATTTCGGAAGGGGAAATTTTAATGTTTGCTGGTGTTCTTAACTCCTAATTGGATATTTCGGACTTGTTAACTTCGCTTAACGGCTTGCGTATGCAGAAAATGCATCTTAACGCATGCTTCTATTGCGACGTCTAATAACAGGGGCCGAAACCATGAGTTAAGAACATGAGGATTTCCGCCTGAATGCTATTCGGCAGCGGCCAATCACCGTGCTCTTGCAGCACGGTTTTTTTGCGCGCTGTTTTGAGCATACAACGGGATTGGTGTATGCCGATCCGTGAACAGGAACGGAACGCTTCTGCGTTCTGTTCCTGTTTTTTTGTACCCAAAAACAAATAAAGGAGCATGTACAACGATGAACGAAACCGTATTTCAAAGATTGGAATATGACAAATTGAAAGAAAAAATGATCGGTTTGACGGTGTCCCCAGCTGGACGTCTTCTGGCTGAACGCCATATGCCAAGCTCAAACCGGAATCAGATCAAGGCTTGGCTGAGCGAGACAGAGGAGGCTTCGGCTTTGCTTTCGAGCGGCGCAAGCGTACCGTTGTCGGCTATGGATGGCATTGACCCATTCCTGTCTTTGCTCGGCAAAGGGAGGATCTATACGGAAACGGAGCTAGACCAGCTTCTCGCCTGGCTGGTATCGATCTCCCAAATGAAACGTTATATGAACAATAAACGCGGCATTGCCCCTACCATTGCTTCCTATGCGGATTCGATGAACGACTGTCCGAATCTCAGACAGGAGCTTGACCGGTGTATTCGGTATGGCCGGCTTACGGATCAAGCTAGTCCGGACCTGGGGACGATTCGCCGCCATCTTATCGCCCTCGAGGATCGTATTCATAAGAAACTTGAAGCCTCGCTTTCGAAATACAAATCGGCATTGCAGGATCCGATTATTAGCAAACGAAGAGGCAAGTCTGTCATTTCCGTCAAAAGGGAACACCGGAAGCTGGTCCCGGGTACGGTATGGGATGAATCGGCTAGCGGCCAAACCCTCTTTATTGAGCCGATCGACGTAGCAGAGCTCCAGCAAGAGTGGCAAGAATGGTCTGCAGAAGAAGAACGGGAGCGGACGATCATTTTGTCCAGATTGTCTGACGAGGCAGAACATTATAAGTGGGAGCTGCTTCAGAACCGGGAAGCGATGGCATCGTTTGATTTCATGCTGGCGAGAGGAAAGTTGTCCTTATCGTATGACGGGAAGCCGGTAACGCTTAGCGATGAACCTGTGATCAAGCTGATTGATGCCCGTCATCCTCTGCTCGGCGGGACTGCCGAACCTATTAACGTCGAACTCGGAATCGGATGGAAACAGCTCATCATTACGGGACCTAATACGGGAGGGAAAACCGTCGCGCTCAAGACGATTGGGTTGCTAGCGCTTCTTGTTCAATCGGGACTATTGGTACCTGCTTCACCGCAAAGCCGGTTTGGCGTGTTCCGCCATATCCTGGCCGATGTAGGGGATGGGCAAAGTCTGGAACAGTCGCTAAGTACCTTTTCCTCGCATATTGCGGTACTGAAGGAGATGCTTCGAGTTGCCGATGAGCATACCGTTATTTTGCTTGATGAATTGGCGGCAGGAACCGATCCCGGGGAGGGGATTGCTTTGTCGATTGCGGTGCTGGAGGAATTGCTGAAGCGCAAAGCGTTAACTGCGGCTACTACCCATTTCAACGAGATCAAAAAGTTCGCGTCGAGGACTTCTGGTTGCATGAATGCTCGAATGGCTTTTGATTCCGAGACGTTGAGGCCGTTATATCGCCTGGAGATCGGAGAAGCGGGCGACAGCCATGCCTTTGCCATTGCGAGAAGGTTCGGATTGCCTGAGCATGTCATGCAACGGGCGGAGAAGCTTGCTGAAGGCAGAACGGAGATTAGGCTTGAAACCGCGGATGTTAAGCAAGCAGATATAAGTGATGAACCAATGAAGGTTAAGGAGGTTAACAAACGATTCCAAAGTCCCGCCGATCATAAAGAAAAAGGTCCGGTCCTCACCTTCAATTCGGGGGATGCGGTTTGGATTTATCCGCTGAAACGGTCAGGCATCGTGTTTCAGCCCGCGGATGAGCGGGGGGAAGTGATCGTGCAGGTTCAAGGGAAGAAGATGGCCTTCAACCGTAAACGGTTAAAGCCTTATATTAGCAGGGAGGAGTTATATCCGGGGGCAGAATACGACATGGATATTGTATTCGACACGAAGGAAAACCGGAAAAAAAGAAAACTGATGAGCCGCAAATACGTGGAGGGGTTAACGATCGAGACGAAGCCGGATATTGCCGGCGAATAAGGGGCTTCGTCCCGCAG
The DNA here is from genome assembly GCF_030161375.1 of Paenibacillus glycanilyticus. Taxonomy (GTDB): domain Bacteria; phylum Bacillota; class Bacilli; order Paenibacillales; family Paenibacillaceae; genus Pristimantibacillus; species Pristimantibacillus glycanilyticus_B. The sequence goes on along the minus strand of NZ_BSSQ01000010.1, from coordinate 253,100 downwards.
TTTGTTAATCTTTGCTCTGGATCACAAGAAGCGTACCCGTGCGGACGGTAATGGTGCCTACTGGTTCTGCAAGAATATTGCTAATGCCAAGGGATTGACCGATCCGCAGCGTCGCTTCATGAAGCGGATAAGCGAATCCGCGAAGCGTAATTCCGGTTACCTCTTCGGAGAGCGGTAGCAAAGAGACATGACTGTAATCGTTATGCTGTAAGCTGGTGACGCCTTCTTCGGCAAGCGAGATCGTGTTATGCGCATCGGTGATCGAAGCGGGGATCCCTTTCTCCAATGCGAGTTTAAGTAAATGCACATTCGCAAGCGAGTGATCGAACCGGGTTCCCAATGCGCCAAGCATTCTGATCTCAGCGGGGTTTTTATCTAACGCATAGCGGAAGGCAAGTTCCGTATCCGTATAATCCTTATCAATCGGATCATAGGTAATCGTCTCCCCGCTGTTCGCCTGTATAAGCGCTAGTTCATCAGACGTAACGGAATCAAAATCGCCAAGCGCGAGATCGGGTTTGTACCCTTGCTGAACAAGGAACAATGCACCGCGGTCAGCGCCGATTAACCGATCGCCGGGGCTAATGCAAGAGTGAATCCAGTCCCCCAAACGTCCGCCTGTACAAATGATGATCCGGTTGTTCATGTTTTCTCTTCCTTTCGTTCTTAGAAACGTTGCTGAAGTCAGTATAATTCGAATGTGAGGTCTAAAACTAGGTCTTAAAGAAAAAAGAAAGAAGAAGTGGCAAAAGTAGCGATTGTCAAACCGGGTCTGCGCGGCTAAAATGATGTAGGACATACCGACAGGCGTTGCGGAATTTACGCGAATGTGCGGTTATATTGGATGCGGAGGAGTTTGGGAGTTGGACATCTTTGGCGTTTTCAGCATTATCGGAACGGTTGCTTTTGCAGTCAGCGGCGCGATCGTAGCTATGGAAGAAGAATACGATATTCTCGGCGTATTTGTACTTGGCCTTGTGACCGCGTTTGGGGGCGGGGTAATCCGGAATCTATTGATCGGCCGGCCGGTTACGACGTTATGGAACCAGGGGAACCTGCTTGAGATTGCGGTTATTGCGATGACGATTGCGTTTTTGCTGCCTGTATCCTGGATTAACAAGTGGAAAAAAAGCGAATCCTTCTTTGATGCGATTGGTTTGTCCGCATTTGCGATTCAAGGGGCTTTATATGCAACCGAAATGAATCATCCGATTAGCGCCGTGCTTGTTGCCGCTATGTTAACCGGTATTGGGGGCGGTATTATTCGAGACGTGCTCGCCGGAAGGAAGCCGCTCGTGCTCAAGGATGAAATCTATGCGGTATGGGCGATGCTCGCAGGCCTAGCTGTAGGTGAAGGCTGGTTCCATACCACATTTGAGCTTTTGATCCTGTTCGTTATTGTAATCGTGTTCCGCATGTTATCGGTTTATTACAAATGGAGACTGCCGCGGCGGTCGCTCAGACAGAAGGAAGGACGTATCTTATGAGAAAAGCTCGCGTATTGTTTGTTTGTCTTGGCAACATTTGCCGCTCGCCGATGGCGGAAGCCGTGTTTCGCAATCAGGTAGAGAAGAGAGGACTCGCTGAAGTCGTTGAAATCGATTCTGCCGGGACCGGAGATTGGCATATCGGCAAACCGCCGCATGAAGGTACCCGCAAGCAGCTTGATCTTCATGGCATCGCCTATGCCGGGATGAAGGCAAGACAATTCACGTCAAATGACCAGTCGTTCGATTATATTGTCTGCATGGATTCGAAAAACGAAGCCGATGTAAGACGGATCATCGGAGAGGCAGCCCATTCGGCGAAAATTTTCAAATTTATGGACATGCTTCCCGCTGTGCCCGAAGATGATGTACCTGACCCTTATTATACGGGTAACTTCGACTATGTGTATGAATTGGTAACCGAGGGCTGCGAAAAGCTTCTCGATCAAATCGTTAGCGATATTAAGTAAAAAAAGTCCTTCCCTTGCCTAATGGCAAATCGGGAAGGACTTTTTTTGTTGCATTATTCTATTTCGATAAAATGCATCAGGCCAGCCGGTATTTCAAGCTGCCAGAAGCCCCATTGATGGCCGCCGTCTTTCTCGGCGTACGTGACTTTTGCACCACGCTCTTCCAGAAGAGAACGGGCAGTCCGGTTAATGTCGAGAAAATCGAATACGCCATGGCCGGTGTCGTAAGCCGTTTCCTGGAATCCGGCAATCATATAGATTTCTAGCCAAGATAGGTCCTTTTGAGCTTCCATAATTTCGCGCGAACGGTCATAATAGGCACCGGACAACGACAAAATACGCGTGAACAATTGCGGATAGGTTACGGCAAGATGGAAGGAGACGGTGCCTCCCAAGGAGTCGCCGGCAAGCAAGCGCTGCTCCGGCCTATTGCGGACCGGATATTTGTCTTCAATAAAAGGGATAAGCTCTTGGCCAAAGAAACGAATGTAGGCTTCATGCCGGTCACCATCAGGCGAATATTCCGCCGTTCGGTAGGTTTTGTTGACGTCAACGCCAACAATAATAAAGGGCTCGACGCCTTCGTCGAGGATCAGACGGTGTGCGGTTGTAGCGATTCGGCCAAAGTTAAAGAAATCTTCGCCGTCCTGGCAGTATACAACCGGATAGCTTAACACTTCGTTATAGCCCGGCGGCAGATAGATGCGCAGATTGCGCTCGCCTTCAGGCAAGTAGCTGCTTTTTACAATTTCTTTAACTACGGTTCGCTTTAAATATCGTTCATCGGTCATATGTGAATCCCCCTGAATGGAATGGTTGGCATGTGGGTAAACAATAGTAAGGTAATGTGAATCTGCCCGTTCACCCTGATTGTATTATGCTGTTATACAGAAAATTCGAATCTGTTACACATACAATTCATCAGTTAAATTGGCCAGATTAGCGAAAAAACAACGGTTTTTTTGTTTTTTTCTTTGACCATCTTCGGTAAACAGGTGTATTATGATTCTATAACAGAGAGCTCCGATTTTCAAATATTAATGATCGAGGTGAGCGTTCAAAATGAGCAAAGTGCTTAACAAACTGCCATATGAAGTTCAAACGGAACCTGTAAAACCAATATCCGTATTGTCGCTCGAAGGCGAAGTAGTTAACCCGGAATTTATGCCGGACCTAACTGATGAACAATTGAAAGAAATTATGTACCGTATGGTATTTACCCGTACTTGGGATGAGCGTGCTGTAAATCTTGGCCGTCAAGGCCGTCTTGGTTTCTATGCTCCGGTATCCGGTCAAGAAGCTTCGATGATTGGCAGCGAATACGCGCTTAATAAAGATGATTTCATTTGCCCGGGCTATCGCGATATTCCGCAGCTTGTATGGCATGGCCTGCCGATGTACCAAGGTTTCTTGTATTCCCGCGGCCATCAACATGGCGGTCAAATCCCTGAAGACGTACATGTACTTATGCCGCAAATCATCATCGGCGCGCAAGTGCTTCATGCAGCCGGCGTAGCAATGGCATTCAAGAAACGCGGCGAAAAACGCGTAGCGATCACTTACACAGGTGACGGCGGTTCTTCTGAGGGCGACTTCTACGAATCTATGAACTTTGCTGGAGTATTCAAACTGCCAGTTATTTATGTTGTACAAAACAACCGTTATGCCATCACAACGCCTTATGAGAAACAAACTGCTGCTCTGTCGGTTGCTCATAAATCGGTTGCTGCGGGTATCAAAGGCATTCAAATCGACGGTATGGACGTTCTTGCTGTTATTAAAGCCGTATCCGAAGCAGCTGAACGGGGCCGTAACGGCGAAGGCGCAACTCTTATTGAGATGTTGACTTACCGTTTCCGTCCGCATTCCCTGTCTGATGATGCGACGAAATACCGTACGAAAGAAGAAGAAGCGGAATGGGCGCTCAAGGATCCTCTTATTCGTTTCGGCAAGTTCCTGGAGAAGAAAGGCCTCTGGACGGAAGAAGATACAAACCGCGTGAAAGAGGAAGCGAAAGCAGCTGTAAACGAGAACATCAAGAAAGCGGAAGCAACTGAGAAAATGACAGTTGGCGGCTTGATTGATTCCATGTTCGAGAAAACACCTCAGCATTTGGAAGAACAAAAGGCTGATTTTCAATAATACTTTTGCCTGACGATGGGATTTTGCACGAGCAAAAATGAAGGAGGATCTGACGATCATGGCTCAAATGAATATGTTGGAAGCAATCCGCGACGCTATGCGTGTGGAGCTTAAACGTGATGAGAACGTACTTATCTTCGGTGAGGACGTTGGTAAAGTCGGCGGTGTATTCCGCGTAACAGAAGGTTTGCAAGAAGAATTCGGCGAGGAGCGCGTATTCGATACGCCTCTTGCCGAGTCCGCAATCGGCGGTCTGGCTGTAGGTATGGGTATTCAAGGCTTCCGCCCGGTTGCCGAAATTCAGTTCGTAGGTTTCATTTATGAAGCGATGGACCAAATGTTCATCCAAGCAGCTCGTATGCGTTACCGTTCCGGCGGCCGCTACAACTCGCCAATCGTATTCCGTACGCCATTTGGCGGCGGCGTTAAAGCAGCTGAGCTTCACACGGATTCCCTGGAAGGCCTGGCTGTTCAAACACCTGGTATCAAAGTTGTCATTCCATCCAATCCTTACGATGCAAAAGGTCTGATGATCGCTGCAATCCGCGACAATGACCCTGTATTCTTCATGGAACACCTTAACCTGTACCGTGCGTTCCGCGCAGAAGTGCCGGAAGGCGAGTACACGGTTGAGATCGGCAAAGCAAACGTTGTTCGCGAAGGTTCCGACGTGACGATCATCGCTTACGGCATGATGGTTCACACAGCTGTGAAAGCGGCGGACGAGCTTGAGAAGAACGGAATCAAAGCCGAGGTTATCGACCTTCGCTCCCTGGTACCGCTCGATATCGACACAATCGTTGCTTCGATCAAAAAAACAAACCGCGCAATCGTTGTTCAAGAAGCGCAAAAAACTTCCGGCGTAGCCGCAGAAGTTATTGCCCAAATCAACGAAAAAGCGATCTTGCACCTGGAAGCTCCAGTACTTCGCGTTGCTGGTCCGGATACGGTGTATCCGTTCGCGCAAATCGAAGATACATGGCTGCCAACACCGGCTCGTATCGTAGATGCGGTTAATAAAGTTCTGACTTTCTAATTCATCCTTCCCGGATGCTCGATATACATTGCCCGCTTAACAGCGGGCAAAGCCGTCATTAGACGGCATTGATTATGCGCATGCTTAAGTAGTGATTGTTCAAGCACATGCTTGCGAAGTAAGAATCACCGCAAAGAACGCGTTAATTCTTTTAAGGAGGATACTCAAGTGGCGAAATTTGAATACAAATTTCCGGAGCTTGGCGAAGGCTTGCACGAAGGCGAAATCGTAAAAGTGCACATTAAAGCCGGCGACAAAGTAACGGATGACGATATCATCATGGAAGTACAAAACGATAAGGCTGTTGTAGAAGTGCCTTGCCCGGTTAACGGTACTGTACTTGAAGTACGCATGAAGGACGGCCAAGTATGCCATGTTGGCGAAGTTGTGGCGATCATTGACGCGGAAGGCGATATTCCTGAGCAAGATACTCCTGCAACTGAAGCGCCAGCGGCAGCGGCTCCGGCAGCACCTGCTGCGGCACCAGCGGCAGCTCCTGCAGCTCCAGCTGAAGCACCAAAAGCAACTGGCGGCCAAGTACTGGCTACGCCTAGCGTTCGTAAATTTGCCCGTGAGCAAGGCGTTGACCTGACTACGGTAACCGGCACTGGCAAAAACGGCCGCATTACTCGCGAAGATGTAACAAGCGGCGGTGCAGCTCCAGCGGCAGCAGCACCAGCAACTGAAGCGGCAGCTCCTGCAGCGGCAGAAGCAGCGCCAGCAGCTAAACCGGCAGCGGCTACGGATGCTTACCGTCCAGAAGAGCGCGTACCGTTCAAAGGTATCCGCAAAGCAATCGCTAACGCGATGGTTAAATCGGTATACACGGCTCCTCACGTTACAATCATGGACGAAGTTGACGTAACTGAACTGGTTGCTCTGCGCGCGAAATACAAACCTTATGCAGAGAAAAAAGGTTCCAAGCTGACTTACCTGCCATTCATCGTGAAGGCGCTGGTTGCAGCATGCCGTCAATTCCCGATCATGAACGCTACGCTGGATGAAGCTAGCCAAGAGATCGTATACAAGAAGTTCTACAACATCGGTATCGCGACAGATACGGACAACGGCCTGATCGTTCCTGTTATCGAAGACGCTGACCGTAAAAATATTTTCATGGTTGCCGACAAAATCCGTGACCTGGCTGTTAAAGGCCGCGAAGGCAAATTGTCCGCTGCCGAGCTTAAAGGCAGCACAATTACAATTTCCAACATCGGTTCCGCTGGCGGTATGTTCTTTACTCCGGTAATCAACTTCCCTGAAGTTGCGATTCTGGGTACTGGCCGTATCTCCGAGAAACCGGTTGTACGCAACGGCGAAATCGTGGCAGCACCTGTAATGGCACTGTCGCTGAGCTTCGACCACCGTCTCATCGACGGCGCAACGGCTCAAAACTTTATGAACTACATTAAACAACTTCTGGGTCAACCAGAATTATTCATCATGGAGGTGTAACTACAATGGTAGTAGGAGATCCGTCTTTAGATATTGATACTCTAGTCATCGGTGCTGGTCCTGGCGGTTATGTTGCGGCAATCCGCGCAGCGCAGCTTGGTCAAAGCGTTCTTGTAGTGGAGAAGGAAAATGTAGGCGGCGTTTGCTTAAACGTTGGTTGTATCCCTTCGAAAGCTCTGATCTCTGCATCGCACCAATATGAATCCATCAGCCATGCTTCGGCGTTTGGCATCACTGCCGGCGACGTGAAAGTGGAATGGAACAAAGTGCAAGAGTTCAAAAACGGTATCGTTAAGAAACTGACCGGCGGCGTTGCATCGCTTCTGAAAGCGAACAAAGTGCAATATTTTAACGGCGAAGTTATGTTCATCAACGAGAACGAAGCACGTGTCTTCAACGATCAAGAAGCACCGCGCTACCGTTTCAAAAACTGCATTATCGCAACTGGTTCCCGTCCAATCGAGCTGAAAGCATTCCCGTTCAGCGGCCGTATCGTATCGTCGACTGGCGCGTTGTCCTTGCCTGAAATTCCGAAAAGCATCATCGTTATCGGCGGTGGCTACATCGGTATCGAGCTTGGCCAAATGTACTCGAAATTCGGTACAAAAGTAACAATCATCGAAGGCGGCGACGCTATTCTGCCAGGCTTCGATAAAGATATGGGTTCGATCGTTGCCAAGAAACTTAAAGGCACTAACGTGGATATCGTTACTGGCGCAATGGCTCAAGGCGCTGAGCAAACGGATAAAGACGTTACACTGACTTACAAAGTTGGCGACAAAGAAGAGAAAGTAACTGCGGACTACCTGCTTGTAACAGTTGGACGTCGTCCTAACACAGACGGAGACCTTGGTCTTGAACTGGCTAACGTTAAAGTTGGCGAGCGCGGTCTGGTTGAAGTTGACGCACAATGCCGTACTAGCAACCCGCATATCTATGCAATCGGCGACATTATCGCTGGTCCTGCGCTTGCTCACAAAGCAATGTACGAAGGCCGCGTTGCAGCAGAAGCAATCTCCGGTCTGCCTAGCGTCATCGATTACAAATGCGTTCCTGCCGTTTGCTTCTCCGATCCGGAATGTGCCGCAGTTGGCCTGTCCGAGAAAGAAGCAAAAGACAAAGGCTACAAAACAAAAGTGGGCAAATTCCCATTTGCGATCAATGGCCGCGCAATGTCGCTTAACGCGACTGAAGGCTTCGTGAAGCTTGTGTCCGATGCGGATACTGGTCTTGTTCTGGGCGCTCAAATCATCGGTCTTGAAGCTTCCAACATGATTGCCGAGCTTGCTCTGGCAATCGAAATGGGCGCTACGCTCGAAGATATCGCACTGACAATCCATGCGCATCCAACGCTTGGCGAGATCGTACTTGACGCTGCTGAAGTAGCGCTTGGTCATCCGATCCACACGGTTGCGAAGTAATATAGTTATTTGAGATTTAGTGAAAGAGGTCCCGCAGCTTGAACAGCATGCGGGCCTCTTTTTGCATATTATACATGTACATAACCTAAGGAGCGAAAGCTTATGGAAAAGCCGGCGAGTGCATCCAGAACGGTCATGACGCAGATCATTTTTCCGCTGGATACGAACCATCATGATACGATGTTTGGCGGCAAGCTAATGGAATATATGGACAAGGCGGCAGCGATTGCCGCGATGCGTCATGCCCGAATGCAGGTGGTGACGGCGTCTACGGACAGTCTCGATTTTGTAGCCCCCATCAAGGTAGGAGAAGTTATCGAGGTAGAGGCGTATGTCAGTTGGACGCATAATAGTTCAATGGAAGTTTACGTGACGGTCCAGTCCGAGAACTTGTACACGGCTGAACGAACAACGACGGTTACGGCGTTTTTCACATTTGTGGCGTTGAACGAGCGGGGGAAACCAACGATGGTGCCCAAAGTTTATCCGGAGTCCGAACAAGAAATCCATATCTATGCAACTGCACCGGAACGGCATGAATTACGCATGAAACGAAAACGGGACAGACAACACGAGGCAGCGAAAACGTGAAGACAAACCGGCCATGAAAATGTTAAAATAGAAAGAATATGTTGCTTGGATCGTTAATCAAGGAGTTGAAAGAAAGTGACTGTACAAACGACGGAAGTCGAATATTTACAATTGCTGAAGCATGTGCTTGCGAATGGCGTGAAGAAAGAGGATCGCACCGGTACGGGAACCATCTCGACATTTGGCTATCAGATGCGGTTCGACTTAAATAAAGGATTTCCGCTGTTGACCACTAAGAGAGTGCCTTTCAAGCTGATTGTCAGCGAATTGCTGTGGTTTATTAAAGGCGACACCAATATTCGATACCTGCTGAAACATAACAATCATATTTGGGATGAATGGGCATTTAAGAAATGGGTGGAGAGCGCCGATTATGACGGGCCGGATATGACTGACTTTGGTTTGCGTTCGCAGTCGGACGAGGAATTTAATGCCCTGTACAAGGAACAAATGGATAAGTTCACGCATCTTGTATTGACCGATGATGCCTTTGCCGGGAAATACGGCGAGCTTGGCAATGTATACGGCAAGCAATGGCGCGAATGGCGCACGACCCAAGGGGAGACGATTGATCAGCTTAAGGGAATGATCGAGACGATCAAGAAAAACCCGGATTCCCGGCGATTAATTGTTTCGGCATGGAATCCAGAGGATGTGCCGTCGATGGCACTGCCGCCATGCCATACGATGTTTCAATTTTATGTCATTAACGGTAAGCTCAGCTGCCAGCTGTATCAGCGCAGCGGCGATATTTTCCTCGGCATTCCGTTTAATATTGCGAGTTACGCGTTGTTAACGCATCTTATCGCGAAAGAGTGCGGACTGGAAGTAGGGGAATTCATTCATACGCTTGGCGATGCCCATATTTATTTGAACCATCTGGACCAGATCGATCTGCAGTTGCAAAGAGAGATGCGCGAATTGCCAACGCTCAAGATTAATCCGGATACGAAATCGATCTTTGACATTGAGGTTGAAGATATTGCCATTGAGAATTATGAGCCTCATCCTACAATTAAGGCACCGGTAGCCGTATAAGAAAGCAGGGAACAAACGATGTCGATTACAATGATCGCAGCCATGGACCGCAACCGCACGATCGGAATCGGGAATAAGCTGCCTTGGCGGCTTCCTGCGGAGATGGCCTATTTTACTCGCCATACGGTTGGAAAAACCGTCGTGATGGGGCGCAAGACGTTCGAGTCGCTGCCAAAGCCGCTTAAAGACCGGACAAATGTCGTCATTTCCAGACAAACGGATTATGTCAAAGACGGTTGTGAAGTTGTTCATTCCGTGCAGGAAGCAATTAATCAATACGGAAATAACGGTGAGCTGATGGTAATCGGCGGAGCGGATATTTATGCACAGTTTCTTCCATTTGCGGACAAACTGCTCCTTACGGAAGTCGATACGAACATTGAAGGCGGAGATGCCTTTTTCCCTTCGTTTAACGACAACGAATGGGAGCGCGTCGATGCCGAGCGGGTGGAGAGCGATGACCGCAATGCCTATGCGTTTACCTTTCAAACCTTCAAGCGCCGAAAGGCATAGAATAGAGTAGATCGTACAAATAACGAACGTTATGTCAGAAAGTGCAAAAGATTGTGCGGATAATCCATTAACGACAGAAAATAAGAATGATAGGCTTTTTAATACGATATTTGCGTAATAAATGAAGTTTTTTGTTGAAATATTTTAAGATTCCCGATATAGTTTTAAGAGAATAATTATACAGGCTTTTCGGGAATATTGGATGGAGGAAATTCGCACATGTCTACACCTACAGGATTTATGCAGTATCAACGTGAATTGCCGGCCGATCGTGATCCTATTGAACGGATTAAAGATTGGAATGAATTTCATAAGCATTTGTCGGATGAACAGCTGCGTACGCAAGGCGCTCGCTGTATGGATTGCGGAACTCCATATTGCCATACTGGCATGGAACTTGCAGGTTCGGCATCCGGCTGCCCGGTTAATAACTTGATTCCAGAATGGAATAACCTGATTTACCGTGGTTTGTGGCGTGAGGCTCTTGACCGCCTGCACAAAACGAACAACTTCCCTGAATTTACCGGTCGTGTATGTCCGGCTCCATGCGAAGGCTCTTGTACGGTAGGCCTGATCGGCGATCCGGTAACGATTAAGACGATTGAACATGCTATTATCGAGCGCGGCTTTGAAGAAGGATGGGTTGTCGCACAACCGCCTAAAGTACGCACCGGTAAAAAAGTTGCCGTTGTTGGCTCCGGTCCTGCTGGACTTGCGGCAGCTGCCCAATTGAACAAAGCGGGTCATAAAGTAACGGTATACGAGCGCGCTGACCGCCTTGGCGGACTTCTCACTTACGGCATCCCTACCATGAAGCTTGAGAAAAACGTAGTGGATCGCCGCGTGAACCTGATGAGAGAAGAAGGCATCGAATTCGTTACGAATACGGAAATCGGCAAAGATATTTCAAGAGATGAGCTTCTGAAGGAATTCGACGCTGTCATCATGTGCGGCGGCGCAACGAAAGCACGCGAAGTTGAAATCGAAGGTCGCGAGCTTAATGGCATCCACTTGGCGATGGATTATCTGAACGGAACCATCAAGAGCTACCTGGATTCGAACCTGGAAGACGGCAATTACATCTCCGCTAAAGATAAAGACGTTATCGTTATTGGCGGCGGCGACACGGGTACTGACTGCGTAGCAACGGCACTGCGTCACGGTTGCAAGTCGGTAACGCAATTCGGTACGGTTGGCAAAGCTCCGCTGGAACGCGATATCATTAACAACCCTTGGCCGCAATTCCCGAATGTGTACACGCTTGATTATGCGCAAGAGGAAGCGAAAGCTTTGTACGGCGAAGACCCGCGTGCATTCTCCGTGCTTACGAAGAAATTCGTTGGCGACGCGAACGGCAACCTGAAAGAGTTGCACACGGTGCAAATCGAACGTACGGTTGATCCGGAAACGGGCCGCAGAATTTACAAAGACATCCCAGGCACGGAAAAAGTATGGCCGGCAGATCTTGTGTTTATCGCGGTAGGTTTCGAAGGTCCGGAGAAAACGCTGATCGATTCGTTTGGTCTTGAGCAAGATCGCCGCACGAACGTAAAAGCGGCTTACGGCAAATACAAAACAAACGTTGATAAAGTATTCGCAGCTGGCGATATGCGCCGCGGACAAAGCCTTGTTGTATGGGCGATCAACGAAGGTCGCGAGGCTGCTCGCGAAGTAGATAAATATTTGATGGGATCGTCGATGCTGCCATAAGTTCTTGGCGGCCATGACGATTAAGATAATGGTTCATAACAGAAAGCGCCTCCGGGCGCTTTTCTTGTCGAATAGGGAGGTATAAGGACATGATCAAATACGGGTTGGACACGGTAACTGAATTGAAGTTCGATTCGATCTCGGCGACGATGGAGCGCAGGGATCATCAATGGGTCGATATTGTATTGCGGTTTGAAGTGTCCGAGAATACGCCTATACCGTCTGACATCATTGATTTTAGCGGACTTGTTATTTGCACGCATAGCGGTGCAATCGCGCAAATCGTACCTCAAGACGAAGATATCGACTGTGAATATCAATTTACCGTTTCCGAGAAAGAGCAGATTCGGAGCTTTATCGATAGCGATGAAATTCAGCGGCGCATTGCAAATCTCACCTCCCCTTTGTAAAGAAAATTGTGGTAAAATCGGTGTGAGATGACGTTAAGGGAGAGTTCGTCATGCCAACCGATGATGCATTTGTGTTGACCCCTACCGATGTTCGCAACATAAGACAATACGTTCAACATAAATATGCGGCATTGCCGCAGGATAAGAAAGCAGAGATTGTAGCGGATGCGGTTACGCGAATCATTCGCAAGCAGCTGCCGTCATTTGACGGGGAGCTGAAACGCGAAGTTACCGCAAAGCTCATTCGCACAGCCGTACTGGAGAAACAGATGCCCGTACGCGCGGACGATATTTTTGAAGCATGCCTGGAGCTAGATCTGGGAAATCCGCAAGTAGCGCTTCCGCTGCATCGTTGGGTTGAAGAACAGACAGGGGCTTCGCTAGCGTGGGAGATGTTTCACCTCCAAATGGACAAGCTGGCGAAGAACCGGCAAGAAACAACGGATGCGGCTGCATGGGAAGAGCTGAAGCTTTGGCTTCAAACCGAGCAGTTAATAGACGAGAAGGCGAAGTCTGAGCCTACGCTTGCGGAAGTGATTCCTATGCCGGTAGAGCAACGGATCGAGTTGGCTCCTAAGGTTATGCGGTGGAAGCAAACGCCCGTATACCTTGCCTTGTCCTTATCGCTTGTAAGTGCTTCGCTTCTGTATGGCTGGTCGCTGCTGCAGCCTTCTCCTAATAAGCTGCAACCGCCTGTTGCTTTGCAGTCCTACGATCAAATGAAGCCTTCGGCTAACGGCTTGCCCGCTGAGCTTCGTTTTGTGACGGTCGACAAGGTTCAGCTGGTTAATTATTTGGAGAGCAAAGATTCGATCTTAGCCGATCAGCCCTATTTGGATGCCATTATAGCTGCCGCCAAAACGTATGATATTCATCCGCTCTTGCTGTTTGCGATTACGGGGCAGGAGCAGGCTTTTGTACCCAAGTCGAACAAACAGGCGGAGAAGATAGCCAATAATCCGTTCAATGTGTTCCATAGCTGGAAAGAATACAATACGACTATACTCGACTCCGCGAGAATTGCGTCCAAGACCATCGTTAGAATGAGCAAAGGACGTCCGGAAGGCGTAGATCCTATTACCTGGATTAATAAGGATTACGCGGAAGACAAGAACTGGGCGAACGGAGTCCGCAAGATCTTTGCAGCATTAAAGCGTCAAACGGAAGTACAAAGCTAGAAGTAGAGAGGCGATTAGTTGAAGACATTAATTATTGCGGAAAAGCCGGATATGGGGCGAACGATTGCCGCGGTTGTAGAGCCAAAAGCATCGAACAAAAGAACGTACCTGGAAGGCGACCGTTATATTATTACATGGGCGATCGGTCATCTGGTTACTTTAGCTGAGCCTGACCAATATGACGCGCGCTACAAAAGATGGAATGATCAGGATCTGCCGATTATTCCGGATAAATTCAAGCTGTGGCCAAATGCCCGGACAAAGGATCAACTGAAAACGATCGGCGATCTTGCCAAACGATGCGATCGTCTCGTTAATGCTTGTGACGCCGGGCGCGAGGGGCAGCTTATTTTTCATCTCATCCGGCAATATTTGAAGCTCCCCCAGCCAACAGACCGTCTCTGGATCTCGGATTTGACGCCTGAGACGATTCGCAAGGGCTTTGACAGCATAAGAAGCGATGAGGATTATACGCCTCTTACAAAGGCTGCTAAGGCGCGCAGCGAGGCAGATTGGCTGATCGGGATGAACGCTTCGCGTGCTTTTACGATCCGCCATAAGGCCTTGCTCTCGGTAGGACGGGTACAAACGCCGGTATTGGCGCTACTATACGACCGGCATAAAGAAATTACCGCCTTTCAGTCGGATATGTATTACGTGGTGAAAGGTTTGTTTGATCAAGACGGATTTCAATATTCCGGCATATGGCAGGGGGATCGGATAACGGATAAAGCGAAGGCGGAAGCACTTGCCGCAAAGACGTTAGGCAAGCCTGGCGTCATTAAGGAATACCAGACGGCAGAGAGCAAGGAATATCCGTTCCGTCTCCACGACTTGACGCTCTTGCAGCGGGAAGCGAACGGCCGTTACGGTTACTCGGCCAAGAAGACGCTTGATATTGCGCAAGCGTTATACGAGAAGCATAAGGCGATTACTTATCCGCGTACGAACTCTAACTATGTAACGGAAGAGAATATTCCTGTTATGCATAAAGTGCTCAGTATGCTGCAAGGCAACGACGCTTATCGAGAATTGGCTAACGGAGCTGATCGGAGCAGGGTGCATAAAGGCAATAAAGCGGTCTGTAACCCAGCTAAGGTCGAGGATCACCATGCGATCATGCCCACGCCTAAGCGGCCTTCCGGATTAAGCGCCGAGGAGCAGAACATTTATGACATGATCGTGAGACGTTTCCTGTCGCAATATTATCCACCGGCCGTTTATAAGAACCATACGGTGCTGACGGAAGTGGAGAGCGAGACGTTCCGGACGAAGGCGAAGGAGTTACTGGATCTTGGCTGGAAAGTGGTTCAGCAGGATCAGGCTCAAGCGTCGAAAAAACCATCGAAGAAAAAAGCAAGCGACAAAGAAGAAGCGGATAGCGATGATGAGGAGCTGTTAACGGACAAGCCTTTCTCCGTTGATCCGCAGCGAGGCGTCACATGCGTAAATTCGGAATCGCTGGAGAAAACGACGCAGCCGCCAAAGCCATTTACCGAAGGGACCTTGCTGAAGGCGATGGAAAGCGCAGGCAAGTCCATGGAAGACGATGAGCTGCGCGAGGCGATGAAAGATACGGGTCTTGGTACTCCTGCAACACGCGCTGCTACGATCGAACGGCTTAAGCAGGTAGGTTATGTTGGATTGACCGGCAAGAAGCTGGAGATTACTTCAAAAGGCTGTGCCGCTATCGAATTAATCCGCGGGGCAGGTGTCGACTTGCTTGCCTCTCCGGAGATGACCGGCCGCTGGGAGCAGCGTTTGCATCAAATTTCACGCGGCGAAGCATCGGATGATCAATTTATAATGAAAGTGAAGCAGTTCGCCGCGATGATTGTGGATAAAGTGCGTCAGCAGCGCCCCGCAGCGCCAGGGACGTTCGAAGAGCGGGAGAATAGCGGCAAACAGGGGGCTAAGCGAGGGAGCCGCTCAACCAAAACGGCCGGTGGCAGCAGAACAGCCGCATCGTCTGCAAGGCCCCGCACTACTTCCGCTGCAAGTTCGGCAAGGAGTACGGCAACTGCCGCCAAGACAGCGGAGCGTCCAGCCTCACCATCTACGAGAGAGCCGATTGCGGCATGTCCAAGAGCGGGCTGCAGCGGACATATTATTGAAGGCAAACGCGGCTTTGGCTGCAGCGCCTTCCGGGATGGCTGCACGTTTGTCATCTGGAAAGAGCAACAAGGCAAAACGATCTCGATCCCGATGATCCGGTCTCTCCTGGAGAAAGGCGCGACTAGCCAACTTACCTTCAAGCGTCAGGACGGCAGCAGCACGAAAGCTAAGCTTGTGCTGACAGACAGGGACAAGGGTACGGTAACCGTGCAAGGGGTATAGCTATATTCATGAAAAAAGGAGTAAAGCCGCTTGAGCGGCTTTACTCCTTTTTGGTTCATGCCATTAATTTATGTTATGGTTGTGGGCGGTTGACGTACTCATGGATAGCCGGAGGCACTTCCACTAGGTGATTCAGCGTGAAGAAGGCACCTTTAGGCGCAACATCGATATTAATGACGTTATACAGCCATTCGGATTCCGTTCTCATATGGATGGCATGAATGCCTGCTGTCAGGGCAGGCACGACATCCGTACGAATCGAGTTGCCGATCATCCAAGTCAAGCGGCGGTCAAATCCGCCTTCGGCGAGAATTTGTTCAAGCGCTTCGCTGTTCTTATGCCGACGGATATAGACTCGCGGGCCGAAATAGCGCTCGAGCTGCATCTTCTCGATCTTGCGGCGCTGAATGGCAAGCTCCCCGCCTGTGTAGAGATGCAGCGTATGGCCTTCTCCCGCAAGCTTATCCAGCGTAGCTTCCATATTCGGATACGGCTCCGTATCATGCTCGTATACGCTTAGACCAAGCTTCCACAGAAAGTCTTGCTCGGTTTTGGACTTTTTGCGGCCGGTAAGGTCGCAGTAATAGTTATATGTGTCGAGGAACGACTGCGGGAAATGCTCGCTCTTGAAACCAAGCACCGCTACGCCGGCAATATCGATCTCCGTTTGTTTATTGCGCACCGCATCTGCGTTAATGCCCTCATAGCCGGCAAACCACGTTGTCATGGCATCAACAAACTGCTCAATGACAAAGTAGAAATATTTATTGCAGTGAATGAGGGTGTCGTCTAGGTCAAAGAAAAGGTTTTGCTTCATATAAAGCACGGCTCCTTTGGTGAAGTTCATCGTATGAACAATCTACCTTATTAAGAGCCCTACGTCAACGAAGCCCAAATGAAGATGTTTATTTCAGGCGATTTATGCTAATCATTCTCTTAAAGAGCAGGGAGGTGATGAGCATGCCTTTTAATAAAGCAGACAAAACCCAAAACCGCCAAAACCATTCCAGCAGCAGATCGGAAGCGGTTGGCCTGAAGCTGAACAAACTTGCATCCCGACCTCCAAGCATGAACGGCATCAATAAACAACTGCCATAAAACAAAGAAGGCGGAATGCTGTTGCGACGTTGCAGTCGCATCGCATTCCGCCTGTTTCCGTAACCGCAAGCGTAGGTTTAAGCATATTTCTGTTGTGCAGCAATCAATTTATTCTTAATAAAGGCGATTCGGCGCCGTACATAAAAGTCCATGCTGGCCCCCTTCAAATCATTTGGCGTAATCACCTCCTCTGCGCGATTGTCGATAATCGTTAACGTTCCGTCCGAGTAAAATTTAAAAGTCAGGTCCTGGTTCGGACCTTCTTCCTCTAAATAACGAAAGTTTTCGCAGCTTTTTTTCATGGTGATTCAGCCTCCTTTAAATGATTGTGGGATTCAAGAAAAGAGAACGTTTGTTCTGTTTTTATTATAGCAAACATTTGTTCGGGTGGAAACTGTTTTTTGTTTCTCGTAAACTAGATTCATAGAGTGGCGAAGCGTTTACAAAAAAGGGGCATGGATGAATGTTGAGAATATCGAATCTTAGAGTACAAATTCCCGGGGGACCAACGATCTTGAAGAACATCAGCTTTGAAGTCCAACCTGGCCAATTCATTGCAATTAAAGGGGCCAGCGGGAGCGGCAAGTCGATGCTGCTCAAAAGCTTGGCGCTGCAGCATAAGTGGAGCGGCGGAAGCTATTACTTTGAAGGCGAAGATATTTTCAAACAGGGATTGGCCGGCAAGCTCAAAATCCGGCGCGCGGTTGCTTACCTGGAAGAAAAACCGTCGCTTTACCAAAATAAAACGAGCCTAAAGAACGTAAGCATTGGAGCGGTTACCCAAACCCCTGCATGGCGCAGATGGACAGGCATGTTAAGAAATGACGATTATATGGGCGCGATGGATACCATTGAGAAATTGGGCCTGCTCGACAAAGCTCATCAGAAAGCCAGTACGTTAAGCGGTGGCGAACGCCAGCGTATTGCGATTGCCCGGGCATTGGTGCACGGGGCAAAGGTGATTGCGGCCGATGAGCCGGTGGCGGGTCTCGATCCTCATACGGCGGACCGCGTATTATCCGATTTGAAGCGCCTGGCTACCGAACAACGCGTAACGGTGATTGCCGTTCTCGACCAGGGAGATTGGGCGGAACGTTTCGCGGACCGCATTATCGGTCTGAACAACGGCGAGCTGGTGCTTGACGTGAGAGGGAGAAGATTGACCGAGCGGGAGAAAATGTTGCTGTGAGCCACATTGAGCTTCGTCTAATCGAGGAGAATGAACTGGAGGAAGCGCTTCGGTTAGAACAGCGCTGCTATACGCCGGAAGCGGCCGCAACGGGGGAAGGCTTCCGTTACCGGTTCGACCAGTACAAGGACTACTTCTGGTCCGCATGGTCAGGTGGCAAGCTGCTTGGCATAACGAACGGCATTCGTACAAAAGCCTGGTCATGCGGAGATGAGATGAAAGGCAGCCAACAGGATGAGGAAGAAGGCAACAACTTTTGCATCCTGACCGTGGCCGTGGCGGAAGAAGCAAGACGCCAGGGGATCGGAGCGATGTTGCTGAATAGACTTCTCGCGGTATGCGATGCCATGGGACATGATGCCGTGTTGCTTATGTGCGAGCAGCATCTCGTTTCCTTCTATGAACAAGCAGGCTTTACTTACGCGGGACTTGCGGCATCGTCGCATGGCGGGATTGAATGGCATGAAATGAGACGTACCCTGCATATAATGGAGCATCTGACCAAATAGGTAGGTGTCTTTGGATATGGCATTTCAGTCTCCGGTTATTGTCCAATCCGCAAGAGCGGCATTTCCGAAAGCAGAGCTTTGGATTCCCCACGTAAGCGGCGGTTCAAACGAGCATGCAATCAAGCAAATGAATGAATCCATACGCAAAGCGGCGCAGCAGCTGGTAGACGAGCAGGGCTCGCTTGACGATCCGCGGGCTGAAATGAGCGGGTACTACGAGGTCAAGACAAACGAGAGGGATATATTAAGCCTGTCGTTATTTAACTACACTTATTCGGGTGGCACGCATGGACTTACCCTGCAAGTTTCGCTTACTTTTCGCGTCTCAACCGGACACGCCTACAGCCTGCCGCAGTTGTTCAAGCCGGGCAGCGCGTATGTTCAGCGTATCTCCGAGATGGTCAGCGAACAGATTAAGGAACGCGATATCAGCACCTTGGAGCCATTCCACACCATTCGGCCAGACCAGGATTATTATATTGCGGACCGGTCGATTGTCATTTATTTTTCCTTGTATGAATTGACGCCTTATGCGTATGGATTCCCTTATTTTCCAATCTCGGCATATGAACTTCAGGATCTGGTGAACGAGAGCGGTCCGCTAGGCGTGATGGTACCGAATAATTAAAGATAGCAATGGACATGCCGGCCAAGGCTTTCCAAAGGAGCTGATCCTTCACATGGACAAAAAGAAATGGTTCGGCGTGCTTGCTCATCTTGTGCTTGGATGGTTGTTTCCTTATGTACTAGTCGGCGGCATCGTTCTGGTCTACGGATTCATGGCACCGTCAACGGGAGCTCAGAAAGCTTATGGATTAGTTATCCTTCTCGTGTATGCCTTGCTTATCATGGGGACGAACCTATGGACGTTAAGGTCGCTCGATTTCCGTTCCAAATGGCGGTGGGGCATGATTCATACCTTCATCTGGGCGGGCGCCGTCCTCCTGTCGTTTGCGATGCTTCGGTTCTCGTCGTGAATTTATGATTAATTCAATAATCGGCTCATGCCGATGTGAATCAGGCTGCCTGTATGGCAGCCTTTTTGCTGTCAGACATGACCGTCCTTGCTTCCTCATACATTGTTCGTAGGGAGGGATCTATGATGCTGGCGGTATGGATCGGATTGCTACTGTTTGCTTGCGTTTGCGGGTGTGCATTGATTCTGACAGCCAAGGTTCAGCGCAATATAAGAGCTTCGAAACATATAAGCATGTCGGCGTATGGCTCCTACGCGCAAGGTCAGCAGGATAAACATGACCTGAACTTGTTTGGTCTTGCCCAACAGCTTCGGAGAAGGTTCGGGGCTGCAGCTTCTTTTGGACTCTCTTTTCAATCCCTAGGCGCAATCGGGGCTTTGTTTCTGTTTGCGGGACCTGCTCTTGAGAAGGGAGGACCCTCGGTCGTAAGTATCGGGCTGCCGATCCTCGGATTATTTGGCATGCTCGTCAGCGCTTCTCTTGCGGAACTGTCATCGGCCGTGCCGACGGCGGGCGGCGTCTATCACTGGGCTTCCGCTCTTGGGACCAGACGTTGGGGATGGTATGCGGGCTGGACTCAGCTTGCCGGCCATCTGGCGCTTATGGCGCTTATGAATGGAGCTTGTGCGTTCATTATCGATCAGTTGCTCTCCGTGTGGCTGAACTATTCTTCCTCCTGGCTGACGACGGGAATGGTTCTGTGCCTGGTCACCGCATCCCAGGTTGCCGTGAATCATTTCGGTACGGGGCGGATGGGGGCGCTGCTTGAATCGGGGATTTTGCTGCATGCGGCTGTACTTGTCGCGGTGATTGGCGGAGTGTTTATCGTCTTCGGACGAAGCGTTTATTCGCCGGAGCTCTTGTATACGTTTCAAAACTTCTCGCTTGAAGGCCATGTTTCGCCATGGGCTTTTATTGCGGGAGTTCTCCTTTTGCAAAAGCTATTTGTCGGCATGGACGGTGCGGCACAAGCCGCGGAAGAGACCGGCGATCCGCGTATTCGGGTGCCGTGGTCAATATTCCTATCCTCGGTCTATACGCTGATCGGCGGTTTTGTTCTTCTTATGTGCTTGACGCTAGTATTTCCTGCAGTTGTGGGAACGGCTTTGTTCAGCAGCGGCAATAGCCTGTTCGCCGCGGCTGCACTGGATGGCTGGCAAGGGAATTCCCTTATTGTTCTTGTAATTGCTGCTGCCATTTGGGGGAGCGGGAACAGCGAATTGCTCATTTGTTCGCGAGCGCTTTTTGGTCTGGCGAGAGACCGGGCATTGCCCTACAGCGGATCCTTCTCGCAGGTGTCGCGCGAGCGGCAGACGCCGCTTGCCGCCATCTGGATGGCGGCTCTACTGTCCATAGTATTATTCGGAGCGGGAAGACTCGCAGATGGGGGAGGGGAGGCAGTTCCCAGCGTATTGGGTTTTGCCATATTGAACTTGCAAATAGCGTATGTCATTCCAATCTGGATTAAGCTCCGGCTGTATAACAGGCATCGCCTGCTGGAAGATGCCCCATGGCATCTTGGCTCTTATAGTCCATTCGTGAACCGAACGGCGATGGCGTGGCTGTTATTGTCCGGAGGATTATCTATCTTTGCGCTAGGATGGAGAGGAGCCGCGGGTACGGGGCTGCTTCTATTGCTTGCCTTGGCGATGGACCGGAAATACCGGAAGCAGCATTTGGAGAAGCTGCAAAGCCGCCTGAAACGGCCAAGAGGGGAAATCATCCGAATTGAGCGAAAATTCCATCTACATTAAAACGGTGGGCATCGCCCTCGGGAAATGAGGAAATAAAAGCGGCTTTTATTTCCCGGGGAAGCGCATAATCCTACACAATAAAAACGATTTCGACATCGCAGGCTCGAATGCCACAAAACGTGTCGAAGGATAGGATTGGAAGCCTATCTGAAAACGAAAAAAAGCCCATAATAATACTCGTTTTTGGCTATTTAATCGTATTAATAATAGACTGCAAAAAGATGTTTTTGCCATCTTCTCCCTACTCGGCTTATAATAGTGAAAAGATAAAATGGACGGGAGGCCATGGGAAGCAGATGAGTCGGGAAATAATGAACAGCAGCATTGTCTCGTTAAACGTAGGAACTCCGGTAGAGGCGATGCACGGCAAGAAACCTATTCAGACGGGGATTTTCAAATCATCATCCGCCGGCAGGCATTATTTAAGCGCAACGGGTTTGGCCGGCGACGGGCAAGCGGACCTTGTGCATCACGGCGGGCCGGATAAAGCGGTATGCGCGTATTTCGAGCGTCATTTCCCGTATTGGGAAGAATGGCTCGGCGATAAGCTCAGCTACGGTGCTTTTGGCGAGAATTGGACATTGTCCGATTGGACGGAGCATGATTTATTCATCGGAGACATTGTGCAAGCCGGTGATGTGATTGTCCAGGTTAGCCAGCCCAGACAACCATGTTTTAAGCTGGGAATCCGCCATAACCGTCCGGAATTGACGATGCAGGTGCAAAATACGGGGTATACGGGGTTTTATTTCCGCGTTCTGAGAGAGGGCGACGTAGAGTCAGGGGATGCTCTGAAGATCGTGGAGCGTCATCCGGCGGCTATTTCCCTGGCAGAAGCTAACCGCGTGATGTATCAAGGAAAAGATGATCTGCAAGGCATGGCTGCTTTACTTGAGGTAGAGGCGCTGTCCGCCAGTTGGAAAGAGACCTTCTCCAGTCGGATCGAAAGGCTGCAGCAAGCGATGCAGGGAGGCCGCGAGGATTGAAGGAGCAGCAAATCGCCTTGCTCTTGGACCAGTACCGGTTAAATGGAGATTGGACAATTGTACCGGGCGAGAGCGGGATGAACAATACAACGCGAATGATTAAGGCTGGCGATGAGCGATTTGTGCTTCGTATCTACAACAATCATCGAGATTCTCAAATAGTAAAGCTCGAACATGAAGTGCTTGCGGCTCTTTATAAGCAGAAGCCGGAATTTCAGGTTCCGGTGCCGGTCGTTAATCGGCATGGAGAGAGCATCTCGGCCACTGCTGACGGAGCCTTGGCTACCCTTTGCCGGTTTATTCGGGGTAAGAGACCATCGGTTTCGAATAAAGCGCATATCGTTCCTCTTGGCGAAATGGCCGCGAAGTTGTCTGCAGCGCTTCGTTCCATCACGATTATGCAAAAGCCGCAATACGATCCTTATTATTTGCTGGAAGAAACGTATCGGACGCTTATTCAAGATGAGCTGCCTGCTCTTATGCGTTCTTCAAATAGATTCATAGAGAAGGCGAGTAAGACGGCGGCAATTGAAGAGCAGTTGAACACTTTATCCGGCAAGTTGAAAGCCGTTCGGGAATTGCCGCATCAATGGATTCACGGCGATCTGAATTTTAGCAATTCCGTGGCGGACGGCGACCGTATTATCGGTGTTCTTGACTTTGAGTTTTGTACCGTAGACGTAAGGGCAATGGAGCTGGTCGTCTCCCTGATCGATTTTTTTAAAGGCGAGGACTCGCAAATCTGGGAAGGGCTCAGGTTGTTCTGTCAAGGTTATGGCCGGATCGATAAGCTTACGGCGCCTGAAGTGGAGGCGCTTCCTGTTCTGATTAAACTTAGAACGCTTGATGTATTTCTTCATTTCGCCAACCGGCGGAAGGAAGGACTTGATGACGAGGCGACCTTAGCCGGTTTTATCGATCAGACCTACCGCATTTGCGAATGGGTAGACCGGAGCGAGGGGCAACTGCTCGAGTTGTTCGAGCGAGAACTTCTGTAAGCAAGGTATTTCGTTAATGTTGCTAATTAAAGAGAGGATGTGCCGGGATGAACGTCGCAGCATCGCTTGGATATGGCAGTCAGGAACGATTATTGATTATTAACGCGGATGATTACGGCTTGTGCCAGTCAACCAACAAAGGCATTCAGCAGCTGCTCTCGGAACAAGCGGTGAGCTCGGCTACGATTATGATGCCATGCAAGTCCTCTCGCGAGGCGGCTCTTTGGAGTGCCCGTCATCCCCAATACGATGTAGGCATACATTTCACCTTAACAAGCGAGTGGGATGCCTATCGATGGGGGCCGGTTCTTAAAGGCGGGAGCACAAACTCTTTGGTTACGGGCGAAGGTTATTTCCCGAAGGATTGCCGGACGCTTGAGCTTCAGGCGGATCCTCATCAAGTGAAAGCCGAGATGATCGCGCAAGTCGAAGCGGCGCTTCAGCTTGGCATGAAGCCGACTCATGCGGATAACCACATGGGCAGCCTGTATGGACTGGAAACAGGAAGACATTTCCTGAAGGAAGTATTTGAAGTCTGTTCGGCGTATGGCCTGCCGTTCAGAATGCCCCGCAAGATGGCTGCCGCCAATGGGCAGATGGTTCCGCCCGAGATGGAGGAGCAGGCGCGTCAGCTTGGGCTGCTCGCGCACGCCATGGGAGTTATTGTACTTGATTATTTGCAGGGACTGCCGTTCCCTCTCAAACCCGGCGATACCTACGATACGGCCAAAGCAGAGCTCAAACAGCAATTAAAGCAGCTCCAGCCAGGCGTAACGGAGCTTTTATTCCACCCGTCGCTCGTAACCGACGAATTGCTCGCTTTCCACGGCCAACCGGAGAAACGCGGCATGGAGTTTCAGCTGTTCCGCGATCCGGACGTCCAACAAACGCTGAAGGCGGAAGGCATTCGCTTGATCAGGTGGAGAGATCTGCAACAGCTTCAGAAGTCGGTATACGGACGGCCGTAATGGCTTTTATCTCGCCGTTTGTATCTGAAATCAATCATCCCGATAAACGATAAAGGAGACGCACTTATGTCCTATCAATCGATCAGTTCCTTAGCAGAGAGGCTGAATGCAAATATCGGCCGAGTTATCGTTGGAAAAGAAAGCGTTACCGAGCTGTTGTTTATCGCATTAATTACTTCGGGTCATGTTCTCTTGGAGGATGTACCGGGAACAGGGAAAACGCTTCTCGCCAAATCCTTGGCCCAATCGCTCAAGCTTCAATTCCGCCGCGTGCAATTTACGCCGGATCTGCTTCCGTCCGACCTCAGCGGCATCCAGTTCTACAATCAAAAGGAGGGCGGCTTCGAGTTTCGTCCGGGGCCGCTCTTCACGAATCTGCTTCTCGCCGATGAAATAAACCGGGCAACTCCGCGAACGCAGTCCAGTCTGCTCGAATGCATGGAGGAGCGCCAGATTAGCATTGACGGCGAGACGAAACGGCTGGACAAGCCGTTTATGGTTATTGCTACCCAGAATCCGGTTGAGCATCAGGGAACTTTCCCGCTGCCGGAAGCGCAGCTTGACCGGTTTTTATTCAAGATTCAAATGGGCTATCCATCAACGGAAGAGGCGCTCCAGATTCTCAAACGGTTCAATAACGCCGATCCTCTGGCAGAACTGGAAGCGGTTGCGACAGCGGCAGATATCGCGGAAGCACAGCGTTCTTACGCAGAAGTGCGGATCTCCGACGAAGTGCTGCAATACCTGCTTCAACTGATCGAACGGACCCGTACGAGGGAAGATATTTTGGTGGGAGCAAGTCCGCGAGGCAGCCAAGCTCTCCTTCGGGCATCGCAAGTTCATGCGATCCTGCGCGGCCGCGATTATATAACGCCCGATGACGTCAAGGCAATGGCGAAGCCGGTGCTGGCCCATCGGTTGTCCCTGAAAGGCATGCAACGTTCGCATAAGCATGCGGAAGCCATTATTGAAGATATTATCCGGCAAACCGCGGTGCCTGCGGAAGCTGGAATCGGCTCCCGATAGAGGTGAGCGAATGATTATATTCTGGGTCGCGGTCGCGGCTATGCTTATCTTTTTCCTGCAGGCCAAAATTTTTCACAGATATGCTTTGCGCCAGGTTGGTTACGAACGGAAGTTTCAAAAAAAATTCAGCTATCGCGGCGAAACGATAGAGTTAGTCGAGCAGCTGACGAATGCCAAGTGGCTACCCATACCTTGGATGCGGGTCGAATCGCAATTATCGTCGGATCTTAAATTCCACCGGCAGGATAATCTTGAAGTAAGCAGCGGGAAGCTGTATCAGAATCATAGAAGTTTCTTTACGCTAATGCCGTATACAAAAGTCACCAGAAGACATCGCATCGTATGTACGAAGCGGGGCTGGTACAAGCTGCAATCGGTGACGATGACGGCAGGCGATCTAGTGGGCTTCCTGCATCAGACCAAACAAATTGCATTGGACGGCGAGCTGATCGTCTATCCGACGCCCGCGGAAGTACCTATGCATCAGCTTCCTTCCCATAGCTGGCAAGGCGAGCTCTCGGTCAGACGCTGGATTGTGGAAGATCCGTTTGTCGTAATGGGGACACGCGAATACCGTTCCGGCGATACGTACAAAATGGTGAACTGGAAAGCGACGGCTAGGGCAGGCCATCTGCAGGTTCATCAATACGATTACACCGCGGACCGCAGACTAATGATCTATTTGAATGTGGAAGACAACGAGAGCATGTGGCGCTCCGTTAATGATGAAGACTTAATTGAACAAGGAATCGAATGGGCGGCGGGAGCTGCGCAAGCGGTTATTCAAAGCGGCATGGAAGCGGGGTTCTGCACGAATATGCCAACGGTTGGCGAGTTTGGCAGCACAATGGTCGAACCGCGCAGCGGTGGCGGGCAGCTGTCGGATCTGTTCGAAGCGATGGCGAAGCTTGAGCTCGTGCGTACGGAGCCGTTTGCTGATCTTCTAACCCGCGAAGCGGACAGCGGTTATTCCCAGCGGGATATACTTGTCATCTCGAGCTTCTGGAATGAACAGCTGGAGCTTCAGGCGGACCGGCTGCGGAGAAACGGCAATGCGGTTGTCCATTGGATGCTGGCCTTGCATGAACCGCATCAAGATGAACAGCAGCAGGCAGGTGAAGCCGGATGAGTCAACCAAGCGCGAACAAGTCATGGCTGCATCTATTTCATGGTAGCGTAGAAACGTTATTTGCACTGCCTATATGGTTTGTCGCTTTGTTTTTTGCAACTACCGATGCCTATATGGTTACTTGGCTGCTAACCGTTCCGTTGATCTATTTGGCTGGGGCGTTGTGGATCACTAAGATCACAACCAATCGCCGTATTTATCGGTTTCTGCTCGGCATGTTGCTTGGCGCCGTTCATACTGTAGCGCTATATGGCGTGCTGGCTGCATTTCAAGCCGATTTGCCTGGCGTTCTGATTGTTGTACCGTTTCTGCTTAGTGCCTTTACGGCGACTAGAGGGATGGGAGCAGCTTCGAGGAGCTGGTACATTTCGTTTCCGAATACGGTGATGTTCGCCGGCGTGCTTCTATACGTCGTTCTGACGATTGTTGCCCACCTTCAGGACAAGCTGCAGCCGTATTTTACGTTTCTGACGATTTGCGGCGTAGCAGCGATCATTCTCATGTTGTACCTCGTGAATGAACGTCTCTTGAGTTACGAGACGCAATCCGGCGGAGCGATCCAATCGGCAACAACAAAGGTATTCAAAAGGCAAAACCGGTTTATGCTCACCATCGTGGCCGTTTTGCTGCTGATCGCAGGTTTGTTCCGCCAGCTGGAGCATTCTATTAATTCCTTCTTCCATGCCGTTATTGATAAAATCATGGAATGGATGAAAGGATCGGGAGACCGCGTAGAAGAAACGCCTACAGACCCAATGCCGCCCCAGAGCGGATTGCCTCCAGTCGAGCATCATGATCCGCCGGCTTGGCTCCAGCGGCTAGAGCTGGTGGCAAAAGATATCGGCATTGCAATCCTCATTATCGGAATTGCCGTTCTTTTGTTTTTTATCGGTCGCAAGCTTTATAAGCTCATCAGCAAAGCATTGGGCAGATTCTGGGAACGTGCCGAGAGCGGCAAGGAAAATGCGGATGGCTATACGGATGAGGTAGAGAGTCTGGCGGACAAAGGGAAATGGAGCAATCGTCTGCGCAAGACAGGCAAGAAGCGGAAGGAAGCTAAATGGGAGGAATTGTCTACTGCAGGGGAACGCATGCGTTATGTATACCGCAAGTACGTTGCAGCCGCAATAGGCAAAGGTTATGAACATAAGCCTCATTACACCGCGAAAGAAACAACAACGGATATTTTGACGTGGAATAAGAAGGCGATGTCGCCGGAAGAGACGGCAGCATTGGCGCGTTTATATGATGAAGCCCGGTATGGCGGACAGGAGCCAAAAGAAGAGCTCGTCCAATCCCTCAAGAAGAGACTGGACGAGCTTGGGAAGTAATTAACGCAACGAAGCAATATGCGCGGCAATCTTGTTGCCGTGGAAACGGCCGGATTCGATAAATATTTCATTCGCTTCATGCTTGGAGGCAACGACGCCAGCCAGATACAGGCCCGGTACGTTCGTCTCCATTGTTGTTTCATCGAAGCAAGGGAAGCCTTCTTCTTCGATTCTGACACCGGAATTGGTAAGGAATTCGCGGTCGGGATGGAACCCGGTAAGCGCAAGGACGAAATCATTGGCGATGGTCTGGCGGCCTTCCGGATTTTCTACCGCGAGATGATGGTTATCGATTTCTACGACGCGGGACTCAAATAACATGCGGATCAAGCCGCTCTCGACTTTCTTCTCGAAGCCCGGCCGAACCCAAGGCTTGATGCTGGAAGAATAACCGGCACCGCGATAGATCACGGTTACCTTGGCGCCTACGCGTTCCAATTCCAACGCGGCATCAATGGCGGAGTTGCTGCCGCCGATAATGGCAACTTCCATACCGGTATAAGGATGGGCTTCGCGGAAGAAATGCGTGACCTTATCCAGATCCTCGCCGGGGATGCCGAGGTAATTCGGATGATCGAAATAACCGGTAGCGACAACGACGTAAGGCGTTTCGTATTGTTTTTGAACACCGTAACGATCCGTGCTTATAAGTTGGAAAAGCCCGTTAGGCTGACGGTCGATCCGAAGGACCTTCTCGTAGGCATTAACCCGCACCTTATTGCGGAGAGCCGCTGTCCGGTAATAGTTGATTGCTTCCAGCCTCGAAGGCTTGTCGTTTGGCGTGGTGAAAGGAATTTCTCCGATTTCGAGCTTTTCCGGCGTACTGAAAAAGTGCATA
The DNA here is from genome assembly GCF_030161375.1 of Paenibacillus glycanilyticus. Lineage (GTDB taxonomy): Bacteria > Bacillota > Bacilli > Paenibacillales > Paenibacillaceae > Pristimantibacillus > Pristimantibacillus glycanilyticus_B. Next base: position 224,509 of record NZ_BSSQ01000010.1, on the reverse strand, counting down.
TATGTAGGATACATGGATATGGAGTGGGCGATATTGCTCTTCTCGATAATGACGGGGTGAAGTCCGATCCTCTCCAGCTCAATCGCGGCAGCGAGGCCGCATGGTCCTGCCCCGATGATAATGGCTTCTTCTGTGATCATGTTGCAACCTCCTAAAATAAATATAAGCGAATAGCAAAATAATAGCGTAATTGTAATTATTCAGACATCGTAAGCATCGTCTTGCGAAACGATGAAAATCTAGCAAAGTTCATTGTACCGCTACCTGCGGATTTATTGCAAATTTGGCGAATGGCTATCTTGTACAGGGGATGTATTATTGTATAATAATGTGGAACCGTGGTTAGAGAAGGAGGGGCAAATATGCGACGGCGATTTGTTATAGAAGCGGTTATGGTAGCAACGTATGGACATCTCCTTATTCCGAGCCGTCCGATTGATTACGTCGTGCCTTATTCATCCATCCTCGAGCTGTACGATATGAGAGACGGAACGGAGCCGGTGATGGACGATCCTGAGGATGACGCGCATGTGAAGAGCGTGATTGCGGAGCTAATTATCTTTTTCGAGGACTCTTTGAACCGGAAAAAAATCGAGCGTGCCATGCAGATGCCATGGCGGGAAAGCTCTCCGCTCATCTTGAATGACAGGATTCAATTCACGATCGTACATGCCGTTGATAATGCGCATTATGGCGAATATTTCGATCCGATTGAGACAGAGCTGCTTCTGACTAGTTCGAAGCTGCAAATTCCGCTGCTGTCCGATCAGTTCGAGTTTCAAGATAAGCTGCTCGAAGCAAGAGTGCCTGTCCAGGTATACGATATCGAGGATTTCGAGTTTGCGGTTGAAGAAGGCATCTCCATCAAGGATACAAGCCAGTTCGGAGATTCCTGAAAAAAAGAATAGCGATTCGACAAAATCAGCTATTGCACGAGAGAGAGTCCGTCTGTTACGATACGAACAGATTATACGAAATACATTCGAAGGAAGGGGTGTCCGGTATGCGGAAGCAACAACAGGGAATGATTGTTTACGCTCGTTTTTGCCAAGCATGCCGTACAGGCCGCCTTCGCGATGAGATTCCTTTGAACGGATAGCTATCTGTTTAAATGCGCTTTCATCGATACGGGGATCCCGAGCCTATTTGCGGCTTGGGGTCTTTTTGTTTTTTTTTCAAGAGAGAGGGGAGGCACGCAAGCAAATGAAAGTACTATTACGGGTATTGGCGTATGTCAGGCCTAGCGCGAAGTGGGCGGCTGTCGCTATCGTCGTGTTGATCTTTGCCACCATCTTTGACCTCGTAGCGCCTTGGATCTTGCGCGAGATATTTGATGAAGGAATCAAGAAAGAAAATGTATCCCTTATCTTATGGCTCACCTTGCTCTTAATTGGAGTGCAGGCGTTAAAAAGCGCGGGGATGTTCCTGCAAGGCTATTCCCAGGAGCTGGTCGGGCAAAATGTCGTATTTAAATTGAGGGAACAGATGTATGCGCAGCTTCAGCGTCTATCGTTCTCTTATTATGACAAAGCGCAAACGGGTCAGCTCATGTCCCGTATGACGGGGGATATTGATGCCGTTAAAAACTTCGTCGGGTTTGGCGCCATGGGGCTTCTTACCGGCCTATTGACGTTCGTCGGCACGATGATCTTTATGTTGTGGATGAATTGGCAAGTGACCCTGATTAGTACCGTAACGATTCCGCTGATCTTGCTCGTTCTATGGTGGTTCAGCAACAAGGTAGGCCCAGCATGGTCGAGTATCCGGGAGCAGACGGGACGTCTTACAACTACGCTTCAGGAAAATATCGCGGGGATTCGCGTTGTGAAGTCGTTCGCAACGGAAGAAGTCGAGCAGAAGAAATTTGCGGAACGCAACAAGCAAAACTTCGAGACGAACATGGAACGCGCGAAGCTGGAAGCTAAAGCTTTCCCGCTAATGGGTCTATTTGGCGGACTAACGTTTGTCCTCATGATCTGGCTTGGAGCGGTCTACGTGGCTCGCGGGGAGATGACGCTGGGTACTTTCATGGCTTTCCAATGGTACACTTGGGGAATTATTTGGCCGCTCAACATGTTGGGTTGGCAAATCAATATTATGCAGCAGGCGATTAAAGCCGCGCCTCGCGTATTTGAAGTGCTGGATACGCCTAGCGATATTGAATCGCCGCAGAATGGCGTCACAACGGCTAACATGAAAGGGCAAGTCTCCTTCCGCGATATCCGGTTCTTCTTCAACGATCAGGATCAAGCGAAAGATGCGCCGATTCTGAGCGATATCTCCTTCGAGGTGAAGCAAGGAGAAGTTATTGCTGTCTTAGGAGCAACAGGTTCAGGCAAAAGCAGCTTGATTGCGCTGCTCTCCAGATTTTATGACACTTCGTCCGGTCAAGTCTTAATCGACGGCATTGACGTTCGGGAATATGAACTGGACGGTCTAAGACGCAGCGTAGGCATTGTGCCGCAGGAAACGTTCCTGTTCTCCGCTTCCATCCGCGATAATATTGCGTACGGATATCCTGATGCGACGATGGAGCAGATCGAACATGCGGCGCGAAAAGCCCAAATTCATGATTTTATTACAACTATGCCTCATGGCTACGATACGTTGATTGGCGAACGCGGCGTTGGATTATCCGGCGGTCAAAGACAAAGGGTAGCGCTTGCAAGGGCGATTCTAATGAATCCGCCAATTCTAGTGCTCGACGAAGCGACGGCCAGCGTAGATACGGCAACGGAATCCGCGATTCACGAGGCGCTGCTTGAAGTTATGAAAGGAAGAACGACCTTTATTATCGCGCAAAGGTTATCTTCGATTCAGCATGCGGATCGTATCCTTGTTCTGGAGCAAGGTAGTCTGATTGAACAAGGTACTCATAAGGAATTAAGCGAGCGGAACGGATTTTTCCGTCAATTGTTCGAACGGCAGAAGCTCGCCTCAGGACGTTAACAGGCAGGAGGGGAATACATGAGTCAAGTGGAATGGGATGACGACAGCGAAATAGAAGAAAAACCGTTTAATCTGGTCTATATGCGAAGACTAGTCGGATATTTAAAGCCTTATCGCAAGACGCTTAGCATCATCTTGGTCGTTGTTGTGCTGAATATGATCTTGAGCCTTGCAGAGCCGCTATTACTGGGGTACCTAATCGATGATGGGATTACGAAAGGCGATTTCAACGCTATTCATCTATTTGGCATAACCTTGCTTGGCATCAAGCTGATCGGCTGGGGCTGTGGCTGGGTACATACCAAATATATTAACTTTACCGGCCAGCGAATTCTTTACGATCTACGGCAGCAATTGTTTAACCATCTGCAAAAGCTGTCTTTCCGATTCTTCGACGGACGCCCGGCAGGGAAAATCATGTCCCGGATTACGAATGATACGAATGCCATCGGCGAGCTTATTAACGGCGGTTTGATCACAACCGTTATGGAAGTGACGCATCTTGTCGGGATTGTTGCGATTTTGCTATGGATGGATTGGAAGCTGGCGCTTTTGTCCTTTATTATGATGCCGCTGCTGTACTTGATCGTGAACAGGCTGCGTCCCCGGATTGAAGGGGCATGGACACGTTCGCGCAAGACGATGTCCGCCATTAACGGGCATCTGAATGAAACGATTCAAGGCATTCGCGTCGTGCAAGCTTTCTCTCGCCAGCATAAGAACAGCGCAAGGTTCGAGGGCATTAACTTCCGGAACAAGCAGGCTTTCATGCGCGCGATTATGTTGGAATCAACCGTCTATCCGCTGGTCGAGATGGTCGGCATGATTGGCACGTGTATCGTCATCTGGTTCGGAGCGAAGCAAGTGATGGACGGAGCTCTTACGATCGGTTTCGTTATGGCTTTCATCAACTATTTGTGGCGTTTCTGGGGGCCGCTCAGCGCCTTGTCCAAAGTATACAGCCAAGTGCTCTCAGCGATGGCTTCCGCGGAACGGATCTTTGAAATTCTCGATACGGACGCGGAAGTTACCGATGCTGCGGATGCCCGCCGTATGCCGGCGATCCAAGGGGAAGTAGCGTTTGAGAACGTATCGTTCCGCTATGAGGAAACCAAGCCGGATGTGCTGCACGGCGTAAGCTTTAAAGTTCGCCCTGGACAACGAGTCGCCCTTGTTGGACCAACCGGAGCGGGCAAAAGCACGATCGTTAACCTGTTGATGCGATTCTATGACGCAACCGGCGGGAAAGTAACGATTGACGGATTGGATGTTAAGGATGTGACGCTGGAATCATTGCGCAGACAGATGGGGATCGTGCTTCAGGATTCGTTCATTTTCTCGGGATCAATTGAGGAGAACCTCCGCTACGGAAATGACGGCGCATCTAGAGAGCAGATGATTCTAGCTGCGGAAAGCGTTCGGTTAGATCGGGTTGTGGCGCAAATGAACGACGGGTACGAGACGGAGGTAGAAGAGCGTGGTTCCAAGCTGTCTGTCGGACAAAGACAGTTGCTTGCGTTCGGCAGGGTATTGTTATCGGATCCGCGGATTCTTATTCTAGATGAAGCGACTTCCAGTGTGGATACGGAAACGGAGCAGCATATTCAGGAGGCGCTGGAGACTTTGCTGAACGGCAGAACCGCCTTCATCATCGCGCACCGGTTGTCGACGGTACGCGATGCGGATCTGATCCTTGTTGTTCAAGACGGACGAATCGCCGAGCAAGGCTCGCATAATGAATTAATGAAGCATGGCGGGTTGTATGCGAAGCTGGTCAACACGCAGCTTAACATGCAAGAGGCGGTATTATCGCAAGTGCAAGCTTAAGCTGCGTGTTAGTTCGTAGCTTCGCTTGCTTCCTTAATGCGGTCGATGGCTTCGGCCATCGTTTTATCCGTAAGGTGGGCGTAAATTTGGGTCGTCTCGGGAGAGGCGTGCCCAAGCTGCTCCTGCGTCATATAGATATCATTTCGCAAATAATAATCGGTTGCGAACGAATGGCGAAGCTTATGTACGCTTAAGTAAGGTTTGCCAAAGCGCTTCGCATATTTGATAACCATTTCCTGAATGGCGCGTTTCGTCATTCGAGAGCCTTCTTTTTTGCCATTCGCCATGGCAAGGAAGAGGGCTTTTTCGCGTTTAGGCGCCTTATAATGAGTGTCCCTCATTTGCAAATACGCGCTAAGGTCGTCTACCGCTTCCTGGCGGAAATAGACGGGCGTCTTGAAGGTGTCGTCGTTTTTGCCTTTTCGGTACACATAGGCGAGCTTCTTCTTCACGTCAATATCATCCGCATTCAGGTTCACGATTTCAGACACCCGAAGACCGGAGTGCAGAATAAGGCTGATTATGCAGCTGTCTCTTGTCTTGTTGAGCGTATACGAATATAACGCTTGCTTATTCTCCGCTATATCCTTCTCGTAATCGGCATGGACATAAGCGAGGAACTCGTAGATTTCCTCTTCTTGCAGCAGCTTGCCTTCGAGCTTAGCCGCCGTATCCTTCGGCTTGTGCGTCCGTTTGATGGAGACCTTGGCCATGACGTTCCGCTTGAGCAGCGGGTAAAACTCCTCATCCTCGGCGATCTGGCTCAAATAATGAAACAGCGACCGGAGAGACGATAGTTTGCGCGTAATGGTGGTTCTTGTATTGCTATGGTTCGGATTCGTCATCAGGAACATCCGGAAGCTGTCGATGCTGTCCATATGCAGCCGTTCAAGCTCGATGAGCTGAACATCTTTTACCTTCTCCGCGCTTGATAATCCTTCCGCAATAAGCCAGCCCATAAACGTCTCGTAGTCTCTAATATACTCCAGCAATGAAGAGGGAGACAGGTCCGGAAGCTTATAGTTAATAAATTTCTCCACATACCAGGGCATCATCGGAACACGCCGATCAAGCTCCTGCCGATCCTTGATTTTGATCACATTCAATGCTGTTCACCTCGCTTCAAATCTTCCTATATTGTACCAATTCTACTGAAAGGGAACAATCAGAACGACTATCGGCGGAGGAAAAAGTTAGCTTAGCAAATAAATGTAATTATTAAATTCGGGTTAACTTAATTCGATGTGTATGTTAAACTCGTTGAAAACATGCCGTTACAAAACAAAATAATTCCAATTAATGATTTATACAATTATTAATAAAATGAGAGGGGAAAAAATATTGATTAATAATCAAATTTATAAATATAGTATTACCATTATACTGGCATTTGTGATGACGGTGGCGATGCCGCTTCAAGCCGCAAAAGCAGCGACTCCGGCCAACTTGAGCTACGGCAATTACAGCGTAGACGTTCCGGATTTGCAATTCCGTCTGAAGACGATGGGGTATTTCGATAATGAGCAAATTACGACGTTTTACGGAAAAATGACGGAAGAAGCCGTTCGTCAGTTCCAAGCCGATTATGGCCTTAAGGCGGATGGGAAAACCGGCGAAAAAACGTGGACAGAAATTAAAAAATCGTCTGCCAATCAGAAGGAGCTTGATCTTCTGGCACGCATTATTTATGCGGAAGCACGCGGCGAGTCTTACAAAGGCCAAGTTGCGGTAGCGGCCGTTGTGCTTAACCGTCTTGCTTCGGACGAGTTCCCAAAAACGATTAAAGGGGTTATTGAGCAAAGCGGCGCATTTACGGCCGTTAATGACGGTCAGTATAAGCTGACGCCAAACTCCACTGCTTATAAGGCGGCATTAGACGCTCTTAAGGGTAACGATCCAACAGGCGGCGCTTTGTATTACTTTAATCCAAAGACCGCTACTTCGAAATGGATCTGGTCCCGCAAGCAAACCGTTCAAATCGGCAATCACATTTTTGCCGTATAAATAATTCATTTGGGGCATGTTTAAAGTTTGCCCGGTATCGGCATGGTTTATGTTCATTTCGATGGACAAAGGCGCATTTTCGCTTAGCAGCGGAAATGCGCCTTATTTATTTTATTTAGAGCATATATTTCCTAACATACCGAGCTTTGTTATACTAAAAATTAAATCATTTGAACAAATTCATTATAACAAAGGTGATCTGATGGAATCGAAACGTATAGCAGGCGAAAAAGCAGTGGAATTCGTAAAAGACGGAATGAAAGTAGGACTTGGCACGGGATCAACCGCTTATTGGGCGATACAGGCGATTGGCCGGCGGGTGAAGGAGGAAGGCCTCCAGGTTCAAGCCGTTGCTACTTCGGTACAATCCGAGGAGCTGGCTAAGGAGCTGGGCATTCCGATGATGCCATTTGCCGATGTGGACATGCTGGATTTGACCATTGACGGCGCGGATGAAGTGGATCCCGAGCTTCATCTCATCAAAGGCGGCGGCGGTGCGCTTCTTCGAGAGAAGATTGTGGCTGCAGCCAGCAAGCAGCTGATTATCATTGTGGATGAGAGCAAAGACGTGAAGCAACTGGGGAAATTCCCGCTGCCGGTGGAGATTGTTCCATTTGCATACGAGTTGACGGTTAAGAAGTTGAAGAAGCTGGGCTGCGAGCCTAAGCTGCGCATGAACGGCGATCAGTTGTATGTTACGGATAACGGCAACTATATTGCCGATTGCCACTTCGATGCGATTGCGAATCCGGTGGAGCTGCACGATACACTTAATGGAATTCCTGGCGTTGTGGATAACGGCTTATTTATTCATATGGCGAATCTCGTTATTGTTGGTTCCGCCGATGGATCGATCCGCAGCATCTCGAAGTAGGATTCGCAGATTGCCAATATGCAGGGAGGGTGAAGGGATAATGAGCAGAACGTTTGCGATGATCACGGATATCCATGGCAATATGCCTGCATTAAGAGCTGCCCTTCAGGAGATCGACAATGATCACGAGGTCGATTCTATCTACTGCCTAGGCGATCTGATCGGAATTGGTCCGGATACAAATGAGGTGCTTGGCACTCTTTTTGCAAGGAGTCATATGTCATTTGTATCCGGCAACCATGATGAAGCCGTACTTGCTATTATCAAGGGCGAGGCCTACCCGGAAAGCCATTTTCATTCCAAGCGGCATCATGAGTGGATTGCGGAACGATTGGACAAGACCTTCTTGCCTATGCTGGAACAAATGCCCCGGATGATCCAGACGGATATGGTTGGACAGAGTATGTTGTTCACGCATTATCATATTGCCGATGACAAAATGTTCAAGCCGATCAGCATGGATCCGTTCAGTGCGATTGTCGAACCAAGCTTGCCCAATTTGGAACGGCTATTTGACGGGTACCGGGAATCCTTCATCGGCTTTGGCCATCATCATCCCGTGCATTATTTCCGAAGCGACAAACAGGTGTTTGTAAATCCCGGCTCGCTTGGCTGCAACAACAAGCCGACCGCAAGATATGCCATCGTTACGGTGAATGAGCAGGGCATCAACGTAGAGCTGAAGGAAGCGGAATATGATAATACCGCTTTTCTCGCTTCCTATGGGAAGCTGGATGTTCCCGAGCGAGAGTTTATCTTGCGGGTATTTCACGGGGATCAGTTGCGAGAGTAGAATGATAGATAGATAGGATAGATAGACAAAATCGCGTGATCCCTATATGATCTATGTAATTGAATAAAATTGGTTAAGGTGCATGTTTGGTTTTCCATCATGCTTAAAAGGGAAGTCCGGTGCAAATCCGGCGCGGTCCCGCCACTGTAATTGAGGAGCGAATCTGTAATAGCCACTGGGGTTTCATGCCGGGAAGGCGCAGAGGAGCGATGATCCAAAGCCAGGAGACCTGCCTTGACTTGTATTCACACACTCTACGGATGATGGAGGCGGTGCTTTTTTTGTTGTCTATTATTTAGGTTAGACATCGGCAGCCTTTGATTCTTAGGAATCAAGGGCTTTTTTTGATGCAATGAAATAACAGCAGAAGACATTCTTGCGGAGGAGAAGAAGAGATGCTCAGAGTCGGGAAAAGATTTGTTGCCGTACTCGTTCTATGTTTGGCGATGAATGTATTCGGCATTGTCCCTGCCTTAGCAGCGACAATGCCAGCGGCAGCGTTAGATACTGCCATAAAGGAGACGGCTGCTTACGTCCTAGCAACGGTAGATCATCCGGAGGTAGGTTCAATTGGCGGCGAATGGGCGGTACTCGGGCTGGCGCGATCCGATTATAACGTACCGCAAAGTTATTACGACAATTATTACAAGGTCATAGAGGATTACGTGACGGAACGGAAAGGCGTTCTTCACGACAAGAAGTATACGGAATACTCAAGGCTGATTTTGGCTTTAACGGCAATAGGCGCCGATCCGACCAATGTGGCCGGATACAATCTGTTGATGCCGCTCGGCGATTTCAACAAAACGATCTGGCAAGGATTAAACGGCCCCATATTTGCTCTGATCGCGCTGGACAGCGGAGACTATGAAATACCAATTAATACCGGTGCGACAGTTCAAGCGACAAGAGACCTGTACATAAACGAAATTTTATCCCGTCAATTGCAGGATGGCGGATTTGCTCTCTCTGGCAATAGCGCAGACGCTGATCTAACGGGAATGGCTCTGCAAGCGCTCGCGAAATACCAGGATCGGAAGACTGTGAAGGCAGCTACGGATAAAGCGCTTGATCGGTTATCGAAGATGCAGGATGCTTCGGGAGGCTACGCCAGCTGGGGAGTCAGAAACTCGGAAAGCTCCGTTCAAGTATTAGTAGCGCTATGCGAGCTGGGAATTTCCGTGAATGACAGCCGTTTTGTAAAAAATGGCCACACCGTTCTAGACGACCTGATGACCTATTACGAACAAGGAAGCGGGTTCCAGCATACGGAGGACGGCAGCGGCGTAACGGGCATGTCCACAGAGCAGGCTTTGTATGGCTTAGTAGACGCCAAACGAGTGGCCGAAGGGAAAAACGGTCTGTACAGAATGTCCGATGTTACGAGAGTAACCCCATCGAATACTAATAATACGTTTGGTTTGCCAAACAAACATAAGGACATTAAGAAGATGCCCGTGTTGGATGCCGCGAAGACCTTCAGCGACATATCGGCTAGCCCAAGCAAGAAGGCAATCGAAGCACTTGCTTCACGGGGCATTATTAACGGAATGACGGAAGCTGCATTTGCCCCTAACAAAACGATGACTCGCGCAGAGTTCGCCACGATCGTTACGAAAGGGCTTGGTCTTGTTCCGAAAGCTACGGCCAAGTTTGCCGATGTCAAAAGCACGGTTTGGTATGCGGGTTACATTGGAACGGCCAATTCTTATGGAATCGTGAACGGAACATCTGCTACAAAATTCGCGCCAAACAACACCATTACGAAGCAGGAAGCGGCCGTTATGATTGCGAATGCAGCAAAGCTTACCGGTCTCAATACGGCAATGAGCCCTGCCGAAACAAGAGATATGTTGGCGCAATTCGGGGATTACACGAAATCGGCCGAATGGGCAAGAGACGCCCTTGCGTTCAATTACCGTGAAAATATTCTATCGCAGGATGCGCTTCAGATCGAACCTGCCACTGCCGTAAAGCGCGCGGAAATTGCTGAAATGCTCTATCGCTTGCTCGCTGCAGCCAAATTGCTGTAAAGGAACATAAACATGAAGTTTACTAAGAACAAGTTCATTGCAGGTGTCATAATCATAGCTGTTTTGCTTGTCGCTTACTTCGGCACCGGACCTATTGGAAGCCTTAAGAAGGCAACGGAAACGGCTGCCTCGCAGCCAACAGCTTCAATAACAGCAGAATTAACACCGGATACGCAAGCGGATGGTTCCGTTGCTTCTGGCGATACTCCTTCCCAATCCGAACCTCCGACGGATCAACCTTCTGAAGAAGCTGAGCCGTCTAAATCGCCGGATCCCATCAATTCGCCGGAACCATCGCCAACACCAAAGCCTTCCGATAAGGCAAAGGATACGCCTGAGACGACAAATAAGCCATCGGTCAAGCCGGATTCGCAAAAGTCTCCGTCTCCCGCGCCTAGCATGTCGATTGATCCGGATACGGGCCAGGATCACTATTTAACGGATCCGGTTCCTTCCGGAAAGCCGCTTCCCGAGGAGCCGCAAGATGCCGTCATAACCGATAAGCAAATGACGGCTTACCTTACGGTGAGCGCAGCGACGATTCTGGACAATCTGGATAAGCTTGATCCGGAGAAGCTGGAGCTGGTACCGAAAGACGGTATTATTTTTGCCAAACAGAAGGTGGCCTTCTACGAAGGCGAGTCCGTCTTTAATGTGCTGCAGAGAGAAATGAAGAAGCACAAGATACATATGGAATTCGAAAATACGCCGATGTACAACTCCGCTTATATCGAAGGAATTAACAATCTTTATGAATTCGACTGCGGGGAGTTGTCCGGTTGGATGTACAAGGTGAATGGCTGGTTTCCGAACTATGGGAGCAGCCGTTACAAGCTTAAGCAAGGGGATGTCATTGAGTGGGTGTATACCTGCGATCTGGGCCGCGATGTCGGGGATGCGTATAACGCCGCGGGAAGTGACGCTTCGTGAAGGATGAGTTCTCGAGGTTTCATCCGGTCGTTAATTTCGCCTATTTCGCGCTGATCATCGGCTGCTCGATGGTGTTTATGCATCCTGTATGCCTTACGATATCGATCTTGTTCTCCTTTGTTTATTCGATCTATCTGAACGGGAAGAGAGCGGTCAAATTTAATCTGCTCTATATGATTCCCATGCTGATTGTCACGGCACTGATCAACCCGGCCTTTAATCATGAAGGCATTACGATTCTGGACTATCTGCCAAGCGGCAATCCGTTAACGTTGGAGTCCATCGCTTATGGCGTTGCGGCAGCCGCGATGTTCATCTCGGTCATCTGCTGGTTCTCCTGTTATAACGCCGTTATGACTTCCGATAAATTCATTTATTTATTCGGACGGATCATTCCGGCGCTTTCATTGGTGTTGTCCATGGTGTTAAGGTTTGTTCCCAAGTTCAAGGCACAACTTGCCGTCGTGACTACGGCGCAGCGTTGTATCGGAAGAGATGTCTCTAACGGAAGCCTATTGTTCCGAATCCGGAACGGAACGCGGATTTTATCCATCATGACCACTTGGATGCTGGAAAACGCCGTAGAAACCGCGGCGTCCATGCGAAGCCGCGGTTACGGGCTGCCCGGCAGGACGGCTTTCTCGTTGTTCAGGTTCGATCGCCGTGACGGCTATGCCATTACTGCCATAGCTGTTGTTGGCGGATATACGTTAATCGGATCGTATTCTCATGCGATGTATTATCGTTATTTTCCTTCCATGAACGGAGTGGAGCTAACCGCCTATAGCGCAAGCGTATTTCTATCTTACGCTCTATTATGTTCAATACCGTTAGTGATCAATGTTCGGGAGGGAGTTATATGGAAGCATTCTCAATCGAACGTTTGACTTTTGCTTACCCTGGTTCCGATCAATTTGCTATACAAGATATTTCTCTATCCATTCGGGAAGGCGAGTTCATTACCTTATGCGGCAACTCCGGATGCGGCAAATCAACCTTGTTGAAGCAGTTAAAGACGGAGCTTGCGCCGCATGGCAAGAGGAGCGGACAAGTCAGATATAGAGGAATGCTGCTTGAAGAAGTCGAGCGGCGCGTGCAAGTCTCGGAAATCGGTTATGTCTTGCAATCTCCGGACAATCAGATCGTAACGGACAAGGTTTGGCATGAGCTTGCGTTCGGACTGGAGAGTTTAGGCTGCAGCGAATCGGAAATTCGCAGGCGGGTAGCGGAGACGGCAAGCTTTTTCGGCATTCAGCAATGGTTCCACAAGAAAGTAACGGAATTGTCGGGAGGACAGAAACAATTGTTAAATCTAGCATCCGTTATGGTTATGCAGCCGAAGGTGCTTCTCTTGGACGAACCGACCAGCCAGTTGGATCCGATTGCGGCAACCGAATTCCTAGGAACGCTGGGGAAAATCAATCGTGAGCTTGGCGTAACCATTCTCCTTACCGAACACCGGTTGGAAGAGGCGTTGCCGATGTCCGATCGAGTCATTGTGATGGACGAGAGCCGAATTATTGCAGTAGGTACGCCAAAGGAAGCGGGAAAGCGGCTTAGAGAGCTGCGGCATGAAATGTTTAATGCAATGCCTACGCCGATGCGCGTGTACGCAGGGATTGATAACGAGCTGGAGTGCCCAGTTACCGTGCGGGAGGGACGGGAGTTCTTGCACCAGTTGGCGGAGACGTTGCCTTATACCAAGGACCTGATTTCGGATCATACGGCCAATGCCAATAAGCCTTCCATCGAACTTGATGAAATATGGTTCAAGTACGAGAGGAATGCCGTCGATGTACTCAAAGGATTGCGGCTAAAAGCTTATCCCGGTGAGATTCATGCCATCGTAGGCGGGAACGGCACCGGAAAAACAACCGCGATCTCCTTGATAGCCGGTATACGCAAACCTTATCGAGGTAAGATCAAACTTCACGGCAAAGCTGCCGAGAAATATTCGGACTCGGAGCGATTCAGCAGATTACTTGGCGTACTGCCGCAAAATCCACAGGCGATATTCGTAGGGAAAACCGTTGAAAAGGATCTCCGCGATATGTTGTCCGGCCGTAAGCTGGATAAAGACACGATTAAGGAACGAATTCAGTCTATTGCTCAATTATGCGAGTTGGAGCATTTGCTGGACCGTCATCCCTACGACTTATCCGGCGGAGAGCAGCAGCGGGCAGCGTTAGCTAAAGTGCTTTTGCTTGAACCCACTATTTTATTGCTCGATGAGCCTACGAAAGGTTTGGATGCGGGGTACAAGATAAAGCTTGCGGAGATATTGCGAAGACTCGCCGTGCAGGGCACGACCATCGTCATGGTCAGCCACGATATCGATTTTTGCGCGAGTTATGCGGACCGGTGCTCCATGTTTTTTGATGGCACAATCGTATCGGAAGGGAATCCGCGGGATTTCTTCTCGGGCAACCGTTATTATACGACTGCGGCCAACCGCATGGCACGTGACCTTATTCCTCTGGCGGTCACGGCCGATGATATTGTGCAAGCTTTTGGCGGCAAGGAGGATACAGGAGAAAGAAGTCACGAAGACCGGCCGAAGGTGATTCCCGCATTTCCGAGGACTACATCTGACAGCCTTCCGTCTACGGTCGGTGATCACGCAAATGATCAGATGCCCGTAGAGCATAGAGCGCTACCCAAGCGTACCCTGTCAGCCATGATGATGATTCTGCTCCTGATCCCGCTTACGATTTGGTTCGGAATCTATTATTTGGATGACCGGAAGTACTATTTTATATCGATGCTAGTTATCTTAGAAACGCTCTTGCCGTTTGCCCTAATCTACGAGGGCCGAAAACCGCAGGCGAAGGAGCTGGTTACGCTCGCGGTCATGTGCGGACTAGGAGTAGCCGGGCGGATGGCCTTCTTCATGATTCCCCAATTCAAGCCGGTTGTTGCCATCGTGATTGTATCCGGCGTGGCGTTTGGAGCGGAGGCCGGCTTTCTTGTAGGAGCCGTTACCGGGTTTGTGTCGAACTATTATTTTGGACAAGGACCATGGACGCCATGGCAGATGTTCGCATTTGGCATGATCGGTTTTCTGGCGGGGTTATTGTTCAAGAAAGGTCTGCTCCGGCGAAACAGAATTGCGCTTTGCTTGTTTGGCGGTATTACAACGTTTGCTTTGTACGGGACGATCATGAATGTCTCGTCTGTGCTCATGACGCAAAACAAAGCAACCTTTGAAATGTTTATTGTCGCATGTCTCCGAGGAGTGCCGTTTGACTTGATCCATGGCGCAGCGACCGTCATATTCCTGCTGCTTCTTGCCAAGCCCATGCTCGAGAAGCTGGACCGGATTAAGTTGAAGTATGGATTGATGGATTAATAATAAAATTTGAAAGTAGGATTTATCAAAATGAAATTTTCATTCAAATCATTAATAGCATTATTTATGGCATTAACGCTTTTGTTATCCCCGCAAACAATAGGCTCGGGTCAAATGAATCTAGCCCATGCCACGGATGGGCAGAGCGACGATCAGATCATTGTAAATAATGATTATGCAGCTTTGTCGCTGGGGGATACAAGTTATATCAACTCGAATCTGAATTTGCCAACCGCAGGTTCGAACGGTTCAAGCATCTCCTGGTCTTCGAATGATGCAACCATTGACTCGAACGGAGTAGTTACGCGTCCGGTGTATCCAGAGCTGAATAAGCAAGCAATACTGACGGCTACGATAACGAAAGGCGAAGCAAGTCTGACGAAAAATTTCCAAGTAAGGGTAATTGCGTCGACCGATAAGGTAACGGCAGCTTACATGCTGCACCAAGCGCAATATTACTATGATGTCTATAAGAATAAAACGCTTGCTTCCTGGTGGGACATTGGCGCTGTGCTCGGCGGTTGGGGTTCTGTTGAAGGGTATTCGATCCCTGATTATACCGGTCAATTAACGCCAAAGCAGCCAACTGATTATGCAGGACTTATACTTGGCATGATTAGCGTCGGATTGAATCCGTATAAGACGCCTAGCGGTCAAAATCTGATAGAGGAATTGGTGACGTCTAAGCAAGGAACTGATGGGGCCTATTCAACTTTAAGCAATCAGCAAATGTGGGCGATTATTGCCCTAAATGCCGCCAACGCAGATAAGATTTATAATGGGACAAATCCTTCCGTACCTTATAACAAAACTGCTGCCGTTCAAAAACTAATCAGCATGCAGGCCGACAGCGGTTCTTTTGGATTCTCGTATGATTACGCCGGTATGGCCTTAATCGCGCTTTCGGGCTCCAAAGAAATTGACGGCGTTGATGCTACTATAACGAAGACAATTAATTATTTGCATGATAAACAATTACAAACGGGAGATTTCGTAGCAGGTTGGGGAAATGACAATGGAAATACAGATGCTACTGTCATTTCCGGACTTGTTGCAGCCGGAGAAGATCTGTCAGGCTCCAAATGGACGGTTAACGGCAAAACGCCTATTGATGCATTATACCGGTATCAAACAAAAAACGGCGGCTTCATGTATCAGCTCAAAATAGGCAAGGTCGATAATCTTGCTTCTTATCAAGCTATCATTGCTCTAGGCGACATTATTGCAGGTGATAGTATATGGAAACGCATCAAGCTTGCCGACCCGCAAACTCCTGAAGAGCCTGAAGAGAATAGCCCGACACCGGAACAACTTGACCAATATATTCGTACTGCTTCCGATTATTTCAGAAACAGCGCAACGCGAGTAGGTTCGGATTGGAGTGCGATCGGTCTTGCAAGAGCGGACCAGAAACTTCCCGAAACGTATGTTCAACATTTAATTAATAACGTTGCATATAGCCAAGGCAACTTCGACCTTGTCACCGACCTTGAGAGGACGATTCTAGGTCTTACCGTTGCCGGAGAAGATGCATCCGATTTAGATGGCATTAATCTTATTGACAAATTGACCAATCATGCAATGATGACGAATCAAGGCCTAAATGGTCCGATATTTGGCTTAATTGCTATGGATTCCGGTAAGTATAAGATTTCTGCGGATAGCGTATGGACAAGAGAGAAGCTTATCCGGGAAATTACATCCAGACAAAAAGAAGATGGCGGGTTCTCATTAAGCGGTGGCGCTAGCGACCCTGATATAACTGCGATGGCGCTAACAGCACTGGCTCCTTATCGCGATAATCAAGACGTAATTGAAGCAGGGACGATTGAAAAAGTCCTGGCATGGTTGTCCGAGAATCAACAGGACAATGGCGGTTACCTGTCATGGGGCGTTGATAGCAGCGAGAGCGTAGCTCAAACAATTATTGCGCTAACGGCCAATCAATTGGACCCGACAAGCCCTGATTTTACTAAAAACGGTATCAATCTTATTGATAAGTTATTACAATTCCGACTGCAGGACGGAACCTTCTCCCATACAATGGATCTAATGTCCAATGGCATGGCGACTGAGCAAGCCCTTCAAGCTTTGGATGCTTACAAGCTTTATAAAGAAGATAACAACGAACGCTTATATGATTTCACGAATCCTTTGCCTGGCATAGAAGTAATCTCTGCATCTGAGGTTCATGTGCGGGTTGAAGGACCGGAAAGTCGCATTGCGGTAGGAACGGTTCAAGGTTCTACTCCATTAAACGCTCTTGATGAGTTTGCTGTTGCCAATGAAATAAATATCCAGAAATCTATGAACTGGGGTGTACTTGGTTTAACGATTCAAGACATTCAATCCGGTTATTTCGGTGACAATGATTACGGATTTTGGGATTTTGCCATTCATAGAGGAAACGAATGGCTTACATCCTCCAACGGTTCGATGGATCAGGTCATTCTTATGCCTTCGGATGAAGTTGTTTTCTATTACAACAATTGGATGACAATGCCGATTGATTCGATCACCGTAATCCCGGAAAAAGGGGACACTTTGCATGAAGATGTTCCGTTCACAGTATTCGTAAACAAAACAGAAATGGATTACAGCACGTTTAAGTTGGTGCCTGTTGCCGCCGATGGAGTCAAAGTTTCTATTTACCGTTCCACAGGTGAGCAGGTGGCATCTCAAACCGCGAACTCGTCCGGCAAGGCTGTGTTTGGACATTTACCGGCTGGCAATTATACCGTGTCAGTCTCGGGGTACGTAGCGAACAATGCTCCTACAGTTGTTCATACAACATCATCGCTGCAAGTTTCTTCCGGCTTTGCCTCCAAAGAACTGGCATTGCCTTCCGGCGATAAGCCTAGAGTGGTTATTCCATTGGACGGTCAGGATTATTTGCTGCCATTGAATAGCGTAACGGAGGAGAAGGAAGTAAGGATTGATATTCCCGAAACCAGTCAATCCAAACTGTATGCCAATCTACCGGTTGGCGTAAATCTTCCGGGAATTGAGGCCGTAAAAGGCAATGTATCCCTAGTTATTCCAAAGGGCACGCAAATCACGAGTACAACCTCTTCTGTTATAGAGTTAAATACGTCGTTGGATGTAACGGAGTCAGTGTTAACGGAACGCATTTCCGAAGTTATAGCCGAAGGAAAACAATTGGAAGAAATCGATCAAGCTGTTTCATTTGGCGGCGGGAACGGAAGAGTAGCGTTTGACCAATTCGTTACCTTAACATTTGCCGGATCAAAAGGGAAGTCCGTTGCTTATATCGAGAACGGAGTAGCGCATGTCGTTGATCTTGTTGCCAGCGATGAAGTTGGTCAAGCAAGCGGGAGAAATGAGTATGCTTATAACAGCGGCAATGACTTGATTGTCAAAACCAATCATTTCACTGATTACATTGTTTATACTCTAAAAGAAGATCAGTCGTCCGGCGGGGGAGGGACAACTCCGCAGCCAAC
The DNA here is from genome assembly GCF_030161375.1 of Paenibacillus glycanilyticus. Lineage (GTDB taxonomy): Bacteria > Bacillota > Bacilli > Paenibacillales > Paenibacillaceae > Pristimantibacillus > Pristimantibacillus glycanilyticus_B. Next base: position 206,286 of record NZ_BSSQ01000010.1, on the reverse strand, counting down.
AAAGAAAGTAACAATGTCCATAGATAAGCTTACGATTAACAAAGGTTACGTTGTCGCGCCAACAAGCATCGAGCTGCGTAAAGGCGATACCGTCTGGACACTGTTTAAAAGGATCTTGGACAGCCAGCATATTGCCTACGACTATGATTATTACTCCGAATATAACAGTGTCTATGTCAAATCCATTGCCGGTGACGGAGAGTTCGATCATGGTGAAGGAAGCGGCTGGAAGTATAACGTCAATGGGGTTTATCCAGGTTTTGGAGCAAGCCAATATGTATTGAAAGATGGCGATGTTATTCAATGGCGCTATACAACAAACTTAGGCGCTGATCTAGATGAAGAAGCGGGCAATGGACAAAATCCGGGGAATGAAGATAATGGGGATGAAGGTGACGGAGAACATGGTGAAGACAGTGGCGAAGGGCTGCCGGCAGATATTAAAAAGCTGTTCACCGACGCTAAATCTATCTCGTCTTGGGCATTTCAGTCTATTTCCGATGCGGTACAACATGGCTTTGTTCAAGGTAGCGCAGGAAAGTTCTATCCGAAAGCTTCGGTTACTCGGGCGGAGTTTGCGAAAATGCTCGTAACCGCTCTTGGCTTGCCTGTGTCGGTTCCGGCTGCGGATTTTGTAGATGTACACGCAAATGATTGGTTTGCGCCCTACGTCAATGCGGTAGCGCAAGTAAAATTCATGAATGGTTACAACCAGCATTTTAATCCCAATGCAAGCATCACACGCGAAGAGATGGCATCGACAATTGTCAGGGCGCTAGCCATTAAAGCCGGTCAATCGGAGACGATAATCAATGACCTATCTATCGCGTCTGCCTGGGCCAAATCCGATATCGCCGCGATTGTTCAAAGCGGGTTAATGACAGGATTTGGCGGAACGTTTGATCCGCATGTTTCCGTTACCCGCGAGATGGCTGTTGTTGTCGCCATGCGCGCTTTTAGATACAAGGAAAGCCATACGCAACCGAAAGCAGCCTGAATCTTGAAAGGATTAGATGAAGGTAAAGAAGCAAGGGCGCCAAATGCCCTTGCTTCTTTTTATTTGCTCAAAACTTGAAGATCGCGGTAAATTTCGTCAGCAATCTTTGGTCCATGCAGCCTGCCATCGTCGATAAATACCTTGTTCGTAATCCCGCCGGCGATAACGCCTGCAATATAAATGCCAGACACATTTGTTTCATACGTCTCCGGATCATAATGAGGGGACTTCGTATCGGAATCTACTTGGACTCCTAAGTTCTCAAGCAAGTTGAGGTCAGGCTGATAGCCGATAAGAGAGAAGACAAAATCGTTCTTTAACGCAATTAATCCTTCTGCATTCTGAAGATAAACGGTATCTTCTTCGATATGCGATACGGTAGATTCGGGATAAAAGGCAATGCGGCCTTTTTCGATCAGGTTACGGATATCCAGCAATAGGGTCGGCTTAATGCCTTGGTACACGCTTGTCCCACGGTGAACGAGCGTCACCTTGGCTCCGTTGCGGTACAGGTCAATCGCTGCTTCGATGGCGGAGTTTTTGCCGCCTGCGACCAGAACTTCTCTTCCCGAATAGGAATGTCCCTCCGTGAAGTAATGCTGCACCTTGGATAGTTCTTCGCCAGGAACGCCAAGACGACGAGGCTGATCGAATATGCCGGTTGCGATGACGATTCGACGAGCTTCGAACTCAGCTTCTCGTCCAAGATGATCCACTGTGCGAACCAAGTAACCGTAGGATTGCCGTTCAATACCGGTCACATGCTGGAACGTTAATATATTCATCTGCATCCGTGTAGCTACAGTGCGATAGTAGCGCAACACTTCATGACGCAGCGGGCGTTCTTCTTCGGATAGAAAAGGGATATTTCCAATTTCCAGACGATCGCTTGTACTATAAAGTCTCATCGTTGATGGAAACGAGAGGATCGAATTCGCGATGGCGCCTTTCTCCAGAATCAAATAATCAATTCCTTTTTCTTGCAGAGCCATGCCTGTCGCAAGTCCGCAAGGGCCTCCTCCAATAATAATGACTTCACGCATTTGTTCCTTCCCCCTTCAAACTAATGTTAGATAATCTGACATGTAGTATGCAGATCTACTTTACAATAATTTCTATATGGCGACAAGGTGCTTACGTCGTTTATATTTTTGATAGAATGCTATAATAGGGATGCTTTGGTATTCAATGAGGGGGCAGTTATGTTTACATACCGCGATAGTACACGAGAAGATTTTGCGCGAATTGCTGATTTTCCCGCAAGCGCTTCGGAAGCCTTTTATATGTTCCCGAGAGGAAGCTTTCCGATGGATTCGCAGCATTTATACGAAGTGTCGTTAACTCGGAAAGCGCCGACGGTTATTGAATACAACAAAGAACCCGTTGGTTATTCCACGCTCTATGATGTGGAGGAAGGCAGCGGCTGGCTTGGCAACGTCATAATAAGCAAGCATCACCGTCGTATTGGAGCAGCCCGTTATCTGATCGAAACCATGGTCAATCGGGCGAAAGAACAATTCGGAGTTCGTGAACTGCATCTGGTCTGTCATAATACGAACACGAAAGCGTTGCTTCTCTATCATCAAATTGGATTCAAACCGTATGACTTGAGAATCGTGACGAATGAAGAGAAGGTTGAAATCGCGGGCGTTGTTATGAAGTTGACCCTGTAAATTCGGAAATGGAGCAGACAGCATGAGCATGTGGAGCGGAGTAATAGTAGGTCTATCCATCGCGGCCCCGGTTGGGCCAATTGGTGTGTTATGCATGAAAAGAACGATTACGCAGGGCAGGAGATACGGCATTTTATCCGGGCTGGGGGCAGCATCCGCCGATGCCGTATACGGGCTAATCGCGGCGATTGGATTTACGGCGTTAACGAATATTCTTGTCGACCAGCAACTATGGATTCGGATAATCGGCGGGTTATTTCTATTGTATTTAGGTTATCAATCCATACGAGCCGTGCCCGGTGGCGGGAGAGAACTGCAATTAAACAACGGACTTACGAAAGCTTATCTGACGACGTTTTTTCTAACGCTCACTAATCCTATGACGATCTTATCGTTTGCGGCGATCTTTGCCGGTATACAGCATACAGCGGAAGCAACAACCGTGGATTCTCTCTTGCTGGTAGCAGGGATCTTTGTTGGTTCTATGTTGTGGTGGCTGTTCCTGGCAACAATTGTAGGCACGCTTAGACAAACATTTAACCATTCGATCATGAGGTGGATTAACGTTTTGTCCGGTCTTGTGCTGTTTGGTTTTGGCGTCTGGTCTCTGTTATCGGCTATACGGATGGGAGTATAGGAAATCGTTGACAATGGGTTTATTTTCCGATAATATCGTTATTAGGTATACATTGTTAATTAAATTTAAAAATGTAAGTGATAACGAATCGGAGGAACTTATCATGGCAAATTCGAAATGGGTAGTAGATGCTTCTCACAGCAGCGTGGACTTTACGATCAAGCACATGATGATTGCAAAGGTTAAAGGTACTTTCCACAAATTCGAAGCCGAAATTGAGGCGGATCCGGCGGATCTGACTTCGGCGACAATTAGCTTCAAGATTGATTTGAGCAGCATTGATACCCGTAATGCAGACCGCGATAATCATCTGCGCACGGGCGACTTTTTCGATATTGCCGAGTTCCCCGAACTGAACTTCCAGTCGACGAACATCGTTAAGATTGATGAAGATGAATATGAAGTAACAGGGGATGTCAGCTTGCGCGGCGTTACCCGTTCGGAAACGTTCTCCGTTACCTTCGAAGGCGCAGGCAAAGATCCATGGGGCAACGAGAAAGCGGGATTCAGCGGCAAAGGCTCCTTCAAACGCAGCGATTACGGACTCACTTATAACGCGGCACTCGAGACAGGCGGCGTATTAATCGGCGACGAAGTGAAAATCGCAATCGAGATCGAAGCCGCAAAACAAGCTTGATATTGAATCATTTTTCTGATAATTCACCTCGTTTCCGGGGTGGATTTTTTCTTTTTTATACCTAAATAAGTTCCTTTGACTTAGGCGCCTTGAAAGTGATATATTTATCGGGATTTGTTTTTACGCGTTAAGGAAAGGATGCAAGATAAGTGGCTACAAGCGAAGACATTACAAAACCGAAATTATTACCGACGAAAATTCTCAAATGCAAAAATCCGGACTGCAAAGCATGGGTTCGTGATGAAATGTCTTCGGGAGATCAATTGTGTCCGATGTGCAAAGGACCGATGGGTCGAAGCATGAAACATTTGCCGGCTCTGCAAAAGAAAGCAAAGCCTAAGCCGCGCAAACCTAAATCCGAATTTGATCTGTAGTTTTTTAAATTATGGGGGAATAGCCAAACGGCTGCGTCTGGGAGCGCAGCCGTTTGTGCTAGTTGGAGGAACGAAGTTAAATGAGCCATCATTATCCATTTGAATTTGATCCGAAACTTCCGTTCATCCAGCAGGCTAGCGACTGGATCGCCGACGTGTTCTATGAGCAGCTGCCGGAAGCGGGATTTGAAGTTCGCGATGAACAGATCTACATGGCGTTTCAGCTCGAGAGAGCTTATGCCGAGAAGCAAACGATTTTCGCCGAAGCCGGGGTAGGCACGGGGAAAACGCTAGCGTATCTGCTGTACGCCATCAGTTATGCGCGTTATACAAGAAAACCAGCCATTATCGCTTGTGCCGACGAGTCACTCATTGAGCAGCTTGTTAAACCGGAAGGCGATATTGCCAAGCTGGCTAAATATTTGGAGTTTACCATTGATGCAAGGCTTGGGAAATCGCCTGATCAATATCTTTGCTTGAATAAGCTTGATGACGCAAGATCCGCGTTTGATGAGGATGCGGAAGCGTTTGACGATATATTCCGCGGTTTGCCATCCTTCGTTCATAAGCCGGAGACGATGCAGAGCTTTCAGCCTTACGGCAACCGCAAAGATTATCCGTCATTAAATGACGGGCAATGGGCTAAACTAGGCTGGGATGTTTTCCAGGATTGTCTCGTTTGCGACAGAAGACACCGGTGCGGTCAGACGATCTCGCGCGATCATTACCGCAAAGCTGCCGATCTGATTATCTGTTCGCATGACTTTTATATGGAGCATGTATGGACGTACGAAGCGCGCAAGCGGGAAGGCCAGCTTCCGCTTCTGCCGGAACATAGCTCGGTCGTATTCGACGAAGGACATCTGCTCGAGACGGCTGCGCAGAAGGCGTTGACCTACAAGCTGAACCACGCCGTGTTCGAGAGCATCATTACCCGTCTGTTGCAAGACGAGATCCGGGAGACGCTTGCGCTTGCGGTAGAGGATGCGATTGTGCAAAACGATCATTTATTTGCGTTAATTGCCAGCCATAGCAAGGATGTTCCGGCTTCTTCCCGCAAGGAAGTGTTGTGGGACGAAGAGCTTGTCCGGGAGGTTAACCGCCTGCAGGACATGTTGTCCTCGATCGAGGAGGAGCTTGTGTTCGAGAGTGGCCTGTTCACGATTGACGACTATCAGCTCAAGATTGTCGAAGAACATATTGAGATGATTCAGTTCGCTTTATCCTTGTTCAAACGCGAGGAGAAGCCGATTAGCTGGGCATCGGAAGACAAGGACGGACTTACGTTAGTCATCATGCCAAGATGGGTGAAGGAAGTGCTGAAGGAGCAGGTCTTCTCGAAAAAAATGCCGATCATCTTCTCGTCAGCAACTTTATCTGTTGGAGGTTCCTTCGACTATATCAAGGAAAGCCTCGGAATCGAACAGTCCTTGTCGTTCTCCGTTCCTTCGCCATATGAATACTCGGAACAGATGCAAGTGCTTATGCCGCGCATTTCGGAAGCCGAGCTGAGCTGGGCGGAGAAGTTGCAGGCATCAGCCAAGCTATTGGAGCAAACAGGCGGTCGTACCCTGTTCCTGTTCCCGTCGATGGAAGAACTTGAACGATTCCGGGAAGAAGCGGCAAACGCAGGAATAACGGACAATTATCGCTTCTTATTCGAAGGATCGGCCGAGATCAGCCACCTGATCGGAGAATTCCAGAATGACGAGGCCAGCGTTCTGTGCGCGGTGACTTTGTGGGAGGGACTAGATATCCCAGGACCATCCTTGTCCCAGGTGATCATGTGGTCGCTGCCATTCCCTCCGCGCGATCCGGTCTTTGAGGCCAAACGCAGCGATGCCGCTAAACCGTTCCAGGACGTAGATATGCCTTACATGCTGCTTCGCCTCAGACAAGGTATCGGACGTCTCATCCGCGCTCGCGAAGACCAAGGTTCCATCGTTATTTTTGGCCAACAATTAAATGACGATACGGTGCGCAAGCAAGTATTAAGCGTTTTGCCGGAAGGCGTTCGAGTGGAAGATATCGTTCGTTAATGATATGAATAAGGAGACCAAGAAAACGATTCTTGGTCTCTTGTTGTTATAAGCAGAGCGGAGGGGAGTAAGGGAATGATTCAATTAGTAAGAGGATCTGCCGACAATGAAGATTTCCAAATGCTGATCAAGCTGCTGGACGAGGATTTGTGGCGCAGATACCCGGATACGCAGCAGTTTTTTGATGTACATAACAAAGTCAAACTCGATGCGAATGCGGTTGTGGCGTATTTGGACGGCAAGCCGGTTGGTTGCGGCTGCTACAGGGAATATGGCAACGAACAAACGGTGGAGATCAAACGAATGTTTGTCCAAGAAGAAGCAAGGGGCAAAGGCATCGCGAAATCGATCGTCAAAGAGCTGGAGCAATGGGCGATTGAAGCCGGCAATATGAAGGCGCTCCTGGAAACAGGATCGGGTCAGCCAGAAGCGATAGCGCTATACAAGAAGCTCGGTTATGTGCAGATTGAGAATTATGAACCCTACATCGGTAGCGAAGAAAGCGTGTGTATGGGGAAAACGCTGATTTAACGAAGAAGGCTGTCCGGAAGTCATCATTGATGACTTCCGGACAGCCTATTAACATTAACGGACCTGCTCAAGGAACCGTTTCGCCGCACTGGACAGCGGCATATTCCGCATGTTCATCATCCCGATATGGGATGGCGGGAGCGGAATATCGAGCTGAATCTCGAATAACGAGCCTTCCGCCAATTCCTTTGCTACAAATTCGCGGGTCACATACGAGATGCCAAGTCCTCTCTTCGCAAATTCGATCAGCAGGTCCACGCTTCCGACTTCGATTTCCGGTTTGATCATATACCCGTAGCTGTTAAAAATCTCCGTTATCGTCATGCGGGCACGGCTGTTGCGGGAGAACAAAATAATGGGGTACTGCAGCAAGGTGTTGAGCGACAGTACTCGATTTTTCAAATCGTTATAAACAGCCCCCGCGACAAAACAGTCCTGCAGTTGAAAGCTCTCCTTCACCTCAAGCTGAGGATCCACGATCGGCATTCGGACAACGCCTAGATCAATCTTGCCTTCTTTTAAGAAAGTAATGACTTCTGGCGTAGTGCCATGGTTCAAATGCAGCTTGATCCCCGGATACCGTTTGATGAAATCCTCTAAAAAAGGGAGAAGATAATGTTTGAACAAGGAGTCGCTTCCCCCGATCCGAAGCTCGCCGTTGTCCAAATTTTTAAGCGCATTCATCTTCTCTTCGGCCGTATTGATCAGAATCTGGGATTGCTCGATATAGGAGTACAGAACAGTACCTTCCTGAGTCAAGGCAACACCTTTGGAATTGCGGTAAAACAGCGTCAGACCAAAGCTTTCCTCGAGTTGTTTAATGGCATGACTGACGCTTGGCTGGGTGAGGTAGAGCACCTTGGCGGCTTGGGTCAAACTGCCCGTTTTGGCAGCCCAATAAAACACTTTGTACAATTCATAGTTATTGGTCATAGACGTGGTCGATAGCTCCTGTTAAATATATTAATTACTTATATGGCTCTTAAACGTATTATAGTGGAATTACAGAAAAATAACACGGAACTTTTTAGACCGTTCTACAGGAGGGAGAAGAAACCATGGTTCCCGTAACGTTTGTATTATTTGGTGCAACCGGCGATTTAGCCAAAAGAAAAATATATCCCGCTCTATACAATTTATTTGTTGATGGCAAGCTTCCCGAAGCTTTTTCACTCATTGGTCTAGGCAGAAGAGAGTGGACAGACGAGTTCTTCCAATCGAATGTGGAGCAGTCGCTCCGTCAATTCTCCAGACGCGAGATTCAAGATCACGGCAAGATGGAATCCTTCGTACGCAAATTCCGCTATACGGCACTGGAGATTGGCCGTACAGATGATTATAAAAAGCTTCTGCAGGTTATTGAAGAAAGAGAAAGCGAACTTCAGCTTCCGCCAAACCGGCTCTTCTATCTGTCTGTTGGGCCAGAGTATTTCACGACAATCGCTTCGAATATCGCTGAAAGCGGACTTGGTTCTGCGGATGGCTGGAAGCGGCTTGTGATTGAGAAGCCATTCGGTCACGATTTGCAGTCGGCACGCGATTTGAACGAGCAGCTTAGTAAATCGTTTGCCGAAGACGAAATTTATCGCATTGACCATTACCTCGGCAAACCGATGGTTCAGAACCTGGAGGTTCTTGAGCAGGCCAACCCGATCATTCAAGCTCTGTGGAGCAACCGTTATATCGCTAACGTACAAATTACGGCAAGCGAAACAGTAGGCGTTGAAGAACGCGCGGGCTATTACGATCATGTAGGCGCCGTGCGGGATATGTTCCAGAACCATATGCTTCAAATGCTGATGATGCTGGCTATCCATCTTCCTCACAACAGCAGTCCAGAAGACGTAAGAAAACATAAGAAACAAGTGATGGAAGCCCTTGTTCCGCTCTCGAAATCGGATGTAAGCGCGAGTGTAATTCGCGGTCAATATACTTCCGGTTCGATGGGCGGCAATCCGGTGAAAGGATACCGCTCCGAACCGGGCATTGCCGCTGCTTCGATGAACGACACCTATATTGCGGCGAAGCTGCAAGTGGATGATTTCTTCTGGCGCGGAGTTCCGTTCTATATTCGGACCGGCAAACGCCTGAAGGAGAAGTCCACGCGCATTGTCGTGGAATTCAAGGAAGCTTTGAATCAACCTTCAACGGCTGCTCTCGGCGGCGCGCCAAATCTGCTGCTGATCGATATCAATCCGAATGAAGGCATTATGCTGCAGCTCAATACGAAGGAGAACGGGGAACTTAAGCCGGTGCAAATCCAGCTGCATGAGAGCAGCAAGGATATTCCCGAGGCTTACGAGAACCTGATCTTCGATGCGCTAACGGGCAATCCGACCTTCTTCGCGCATTGGGATGAAGTTGAGCTAGCTTGGTCTTGGGTACAGCCGATCCTGGATGCGTTCCGGGACAACTCGGTTCCGCTCCATTCCTATGAAGCGGGCTCGAATGGTCCGGCAGAAGCCGATGCTTTGCTTGCCGCCGACGGCTACCATTGGTGGTTCGATTCGAAGGAAGAACAACAAACAAATGGGAAGGAAGATAAGTATGCTTACCAAATTGGACATTGATCAATTATCCATCGATACGATCCGAACGTTATCGATCGATGCAATCAACGCTGCAAATTCCGGTCATCCCGGGCTGCCGATGGGGGCAGCTCCGATGGCCTACGCGCTATGGGGCAAACAGTTGTCCCACAATCCGGCGAATGCCAAATGGTTCAACCGCGACCGCTTTGTATTGTCCGCAGGCCATGGTTCTGCCTTGCTCTACAGCCTACTGCACCTGACGGGTTATCAAGTATCGATTGAGGATTTGAAGCAATTCCGCAAGCTGAACAGCAAGACTCCAGGTCATCCTGAATTTGGCCACACCGACGGCGTGGACGCTACAACCGGACCGCTGGGTCAAGGGGTTGCTAACGCGGTAGGTATGGCGATGGCTGAAGCGCATTTGGCTGCGAAGTACAATCAGGAAGGCTTCCCGGTCGTTGACCATTACACTTACGCCCTTGTTGGGGACGGCTGCTTGATGGAAGGCATCTCCTATGAAGCGATGTCGATGGCCGGCCATATGAAGCTTGGCAAATTAGTCGTACTATATGATTCGAACGAAATTTCGCTGGATGGAGATTTGAACCTGTCCTTCGGGGAAAATATCCAGAAGAGAGCGGAATCCGCTCAATGGGAATATTTGCGGGTTGAGGATGGCAATGACCTCGCTGCCATTACCAAGGCGATCTCGCAAGCGAAGCAAAATCAATCGCAGCCAACGCTGATCGAGATTCGTACTGTTATCGGGTTTGGCAGCAAAGCGGCAGGTACGAATAAAGTACATGGCGCGCCACTTGGCAAAGAAGAAGCAATCGCAACAAAAGCCGTTTACGGCTGGACATACGAAGAAGAATTTACGGTACCTGCAGAAGTTAAAGCTCATTTCGCGGAGTTGAAACTGGAAGGTGCTGCAAAGGAAGCCGCTTGGAATGAGCTGGTTGCTTCGTATAAAGCGCAATATCCGGCACAAGGCGGCGAGTTCGAGCAAGTCGTGAACGGCAAGGTTTCGCTGAATGCGGAAGAGATCTTAACTTTCGATACTTCGAAAACACTCTCTACACGCGTAGCAAGCGGCGAAGCGATTAATCATTTTGTGAAAATCGTGCCTTCGATCTTCGGCGGAAGCGCCGACCTGTCGCATTCCACGATGACGGATATTCGCGGCGAAGCCAAATTTGCAATTGATTCCTATGCCGGACGGAACGTATACTTCGGCGTTCGCGAGCATGCGATGGGAGCGGCCGGCAATGGTATGGCTTTGCATGGCGGCGTAAAACCTTTCGTCAGCACATTCTTCGTGTTCAGCGATTACCTTCGTCCGTCGATTCGCCTTGCAGCGCTGCAGAAGTTGCCTGTCACTTATGTGTTCACGCATGACTCTATTGCGGTAGGCGAAGACGGTCCTACCCATGAGCCTGTCGAGCAATTGGCTGCCTTGCGCACGATTCCCGGTCTGACGGTTATTCGTCCAACCGACGCTAACGAGACTGCAAGCGCATGGGCTTATGCCCTGCAACAGCAGGAAGGTCCTGTAGCGCTTATTCTAAGCAGACAGAACCTGCCGATCTATGAACAGACAAAAGCAAACGTGGATGCAATAGCCCAAGGCGCCTACATTCTCGAAGAAACAAATAACCAGCCGGATGTGATCCTCATTGGTACAGGCTCTGAAGTATCGCTTGCCGTTAGCGCGAAAAAAGAGCTCGAGCAAGACGGTAAATCCGTTCGCGTTGTAGCTATGCCTAGCCGCGAATTATTCGATCGTCAGCCTGAGGCTTACAAACAAAGCGTGTTGCCGGATTCGGTGACGAACCGGATTACCATCGAAGCGGGAATCTCGCTTGGATGGGATCGTTATGCCGGCAAAGACGGCAAAGTGATGTCGATCGATACATTTGGCGCTTCCGGTTCGGGCAATGACGTCCTCGAGTATTTCGGCTTCACAACCAAACATGTAGTAAGCTTGGCTAAGGAATTTAACTAATAATATTATTCGGAGGTTGTTAATTATGAAATTATTCATCGATACAGCAAACTTGGAAGATATTAAGAAAGCCTATAAAGTTGGCGTATTGTCCGGCGTTACAACAAACCCGTCCCTTGTTGCCAAAGAAGGCGTTAAGTTCGAAGACCGCATTGCTGAGATTTTGCGTGAAGTTCCTGAGGTTGAATCGGTATCTGCGGAAGTAACGCCAGATGCTCTGACTGCAGAAGAAATGATTGCGCAAGCCGACGAATTGATCAAGATTAACAACTACGATAAGAACATTACGATTAAACTTCCTATGACGCTGGCTGGCCTGGAAGCTTGCCGTTATCTTACGAAAAAAGGGGTTAAAACAAACGTAACCCTGATCTTCACGGTTAACCAAGCACTTCTTGCCGCACGTGCCGGCGCAACTTACGTATCTCCGTTCCTCGGCCGCTTGGACGATATTTCGGAAGACGGCGTTCAATTGGTTGCGAAGGTTGCGGAACTGTTCCGCATTCACAATCTGGATGCGCAAATTATTGCGGCATCTGTTCGCCATCCGGATCATGTCACCCGCGTAGCGATGGCTGGCGCACATATTGCCACCATTCCGTTCTCGGTTATTGAACAAATCTCCAAACATCCATTGACGGATCAAGGGATGGAGAAGTTTGCGGCTGACTGGAAAAAAACAACGCAGCTGTAAGAAGCAATATTAACCTCATTAATAACTAACGCAATAACTAACACGCCAATCCATTGGGATTGGCGTGTTTTTGCTGTTAGCAAAGAAATTGGATTACTCAGCGCAACAAAGGGGCTCCCATTAACGTATACATTGGTATTCCATATTTAGGGATATTAAATGGTGAGGTGTAAAATATTGAATAAATTTGGACTCGTATGTTTTACTGCGATTGTGTTATTGCTATCAGGATGTCAAGGAAAAAGCTCTAACGACGAATTATCCAAGGCTGAGAAGAATGTTGATCAACTAGCCGCGTCTTTTAAGATCTCTAAGCTCGATGGGTATGAGGTAAGTTCCGTGCAGCATACATTCCCTCCCAAGGACAAGGAAGGCAACTTTATTGGAAACAATCAAGAAGTTCTAATCACATATACCGATCATATAGGGAAGTTAGAGAAGGTTACGAAGGAGCAGCAAACTTCCGATGAGCGAGAATTTTTATACGGTCCTTATCAAGGAGAATCCGTCATTGAAATCACTCATAGCAACATGCAGAACAATTTGGATGGTGCCGAGATGATTGAAATAAGCGGGACTCAGGTACAAAAGGTGATTAGCAGCGAGCATACTTTTGAAGTGTTTAACGTTGCTAACGGTTCGATCACTATGAACTTTAACGGCATGGATGAGGATCGTATTCAAAGTATTGCTCAGCAAATCATAAATGAAAATAATTGATATGGAAGTGCGAGTTAAGATTAGGGAGGGGTTATGATGCCACCTGAAGTCAAAGCAATATCCATATTTATTACCATTTTTCTTGTACTTTGGACAGGAGCTGCTTTGTTCGCCGCCATTAAGCCCAGAACTTTTTGGAGTATAACGCAAGGCTGGAAAGCAACAAGGGAACCTTCGCCAGCCTACTTCTTATTTTCTCGAATCGGATCGGGAATTTTTGCGGCTATTGGACTTGTCATTTTAATTTCACCCTATATTCATTGAATATGAACCACGCTGCGGAGGCTTGAAATGAATATTGAACTTATACTTGTACCTTATGAAGAAAAAACCGTCCTTTATCATCTTATGCAGCTATATCGCTACGACAGCAGTGAGTTTGATGGTCATGTACTTAATCATCATGGCTTGTACTTATACAAATTTTTCGATCATCAATGGACGGACGAGTACCGGCGCCCCTATCTCGTGAAGGCAGATGGTGAGATTGCCGGTTTTGTTTTAGTTAAGCTCGATGTCCCTAAGGAATATATGCAATTAAGTACGGCTGAGAAAACGAACGTAATAAGCGAGTTTTTTATCATGAGGAAATATCGTCGTAAAGGGATTGGCAAGCATGTTGCGCGCGAGCTCTTCGAAACGTTCAGCGGACACTGGGAAGTAAGACAGACAGCCACTAACTTGCCAGCTTATACGTTCTGGAAACAGGTAATTTCCGAGGTTCAAAACAATCGTTATCAAGAAGATTTTATGAAAAATGAGACATGGAATGGTCCGGTTTTTGCTTTTGAGACGGGTATGGCCTGATTGATCAGAATCGAAGGAAGACAAGGGAAGTTTTATAGGAGGACAAATGAAACGAATTTCAGCGATTATGGTCGTCATTGTTATCATGTTTGCCGGATTTATTTATCTTCGGATCGGACCGTTATCTTCTACCCATGCATTGGATAGTCAATTAGATAACCTCATTCAAAATCATGATAAAGCTGCGATTCAGGCGCTAGCACTCGATCAAGAGACAGTAGAGTACCTTTTTGAACTGCCAAACGATTCAAAGGTAAGTCGCACTTCTGACTTTCAAGGTGGTTACAAAAACGTTAGTTACAAAGTTACTTCAGTGGGTGGTAGTAAAATTCATGTCTATATGAAAGAGGATCACAAATCCATGGTTCATAAACTTTTTCCGAGATGGACTTTATATAAGTTAACAATTGGACCTAATGGGACATTGCCTTCTATTCGTGATATTTATCCTGACTAAGGATTAATTGAAATACTTAATTGGTCAACTGGATTACTTATAGCAACTAGAAAATAAGAGGGAGGCTTTAATATGATGAAACACAATTTCCTCCGATGATCACATTTTTATAAGGAGGGATTACGTATGCCATGATATCTTTCCCCTGAACTATTCAAATTTCATTAATATATAGGGGATGATAGAGATGAACATTGCGGATAACATTCTAAAACACCATCTTCAAAATGTTTATATTATAACCGGTCAAGCCTGTGCTGGAAAAACCACTGTCAGCAAGTATCTTGCCGATAAATACGATCTAATACTATTAAACTGGGATGAACAATTCGCAACCGTATCAGGGACTTGTTGATGCCAACGTCCTGTATTTACTTCTTGGGAAGAGTACTTCATGCGACCGCCTGCACAATATTCACAATGGCTAGAGGCTACATTTAGCGAGCAAACCGAGATGGTACTTGCTCATCTCATAAAGCTGTCAGGTGCAGCGGGAGATAAAAAAATAATTGTAGATGGTTTTTTCTCATTAGATGTTTTGGAAAAGGTTTCTGAGTTTAATCGAGTCGTTTTCTTGCTCTCTTCCGAAGAAGTAGTACGGCGAGATTATTTTCATCGAGAGTGTAAACGAGATATGTACGAATGTATATTGGGACTCTCGAATCCCGATGCTGCTCTTGAAAATGTGTTCCAAACGATGTTCTATAAGCAGGAAGAGAAAGAAAAAGAAATTCTTGAAAGTAGATTTAAAGCCTTCAAGAGAGCAGGACAGAGTAACAATTTGGTTGAAGTTATTCAACAAATTGAGGAGCATTTCGGTTTTGATTAAAATTGTAATTCTGTGGTCTGGTTGTGCATCAACCAGACTTTTTTTTCGATGATTATTGGAGGAATGTTTATGTCATGGCCAACACATATTGTTGCTGTAAGCGGGATTGTGGAAAATGAACAAGGGCAAGTGCTTTTGGTGAAAACTCAACATGGCGGATGGGTGTGCCCTGGAGGGCAAGTAGAAGTAGGTGAAAACCTAATGGATGCTTTAATTAGAGAGATCAAAGAGGAAAGCGGTATTGATGTGCTGGTCTCGCATTTGATTGGAGTATTCTCGAATACCGGAGAACACAAATGGCATGATGGCGTAACGGAAGTTCCAACGAAAGTGATATTGGACTTTGTCTGCAAGCCCATTGGCGGGCAGTTATGTACGTCTGAAGAAACTTCCGAAAGCCGATGGGTCGACAAGGATCAAGTGCTGGATTTAATAACAGCCCCAGCTATTCGCGCACGCTATCAAGCCTATCTAGATTGTGACGGTACAACGAAGTATATGGATTATGTGACTAAGCCGAATTTTGAAGTGAAAGTAAATAGGAGTATTTGATCGTGGACAGGGTGACAGTGCGATTGGTGTGAAGACAGGAGGGGATAATCATAAGAATCCATATTATTGGTGGTGCCGGAAGTGGTAAGTCGTACATATCAGAACTGTTAAGTCTACAGCTCAACATTCCACACTACGATTTAGATGATATTTATTGGGACAATGAAGCTGATGTATATGGTGTGCGAGCTCCTGAGGAACTGCGTGACCAAAGGCTGAATGAGATCATCAATTATGATTCTTGGATCATTGAAGGTGTATATAGATCTTGGGTAGAAGCCAGTTTCTTAGCTGCGGATAAGATCATCATTCTAATGCCCGCACTGTCAATCCAAGAGGAAAGAATATGGAAACGATATGATGATTATGTATCGGGAGTTACCATAGGGCCAAAACGAGAGACCTTTGAAAGCGTAAGGAACCTTATTGAGTGGAATAAAAAATATAATTCGGAAAAGCTACCCCATTTCATTAAAAATTGTGAGTATAAAGAAAAGATCATTACTGTAGCAGATAATTTGGATCTTCTTGAGATCTTGAAGTAGATAGTTCCCATACAGTCATGAGTAGCAGCTGCCAGTCCTTAAAAGATTCTAAGGAGTGAACACCTTGAGAATACATAGTATCAAATTACTCACGTCCCAATTGGTTCAATTAAAAGAATTTTATACGCAGATACTTGGACTTCCGCTAACCGAGAGTACTGATGATACATTCACTGTAAAAGTAGGACGTTCTTCTTTAATTTTCGAACAAACACAAACTGCCGATGAAAACCCTTTTTATCACTTCGCTTTTGACATCCCTGAAAACAAAATAGATGAATCAATAACATGGCTTAACTCGCTAGGTATTTCGGTTAACTTGTTACCCAATAATTTCTACAAATGGTATTCCTCAACTTGGAACGCTACATCTATATATTTTGATGATCCAGCAGGTAATATTGTTGAATTTATTGCAAGGCACAGTCTTGGTAACGCGATAGAAGCTTCCATTAAAGGTACGGAACTCATTAATATAAGTGAAATCGGTCTTGTCGTTGATCATGTTAGTGATACGAAGGACTTTTTAGGCACAAACCATTCTATGATCGGGTATAAGGATAGCAATGATTCATTTGCTGCGGTAGGTGACGAAGACGGCTTATTTATTCTGTCTGCCAATCAAAGAGTCTGGCTTGGTTCAGATAAGAAGGCTGCTATTTTTAGAACAGAAATTTCTGTTGAAGGAACTTATGAAGGAGTATTTGATATCGAACAATACCCGTATAAGCTTTCCGTTGTTAATAATTAAGGAGACGATTCATTGATGAATAGTAGTGAGATCCGAACAGCGCTATTAATTTAATAGACGCGGAACATAGAAAGGATGATAGAAATAACTATTGAAATCGTGACCTTAAGATTTGCATTAAGCCAAATGTTCAACACGGAGATCATTGCCGCCGATTACCAAACTTTGCTGTTGCAGGGCGGAACGGTGGGAACTGTGAATCTGGTAACAGGGATCGCTGAATCTGCGAACGGAGAAAAAATGCCGTATCGCATAGTGCAAAAAGTCCAAAACAAGTGGGAGCGTTATGGCGATCCGGGTTCATGGCGTCGGGAATATGATCTTTATACATCGGAATTAGGAGCAACGTTCTCGGAATCCTTCCGCTGGCCGAACTGTTATTACGCGGAAATTAATGCCGAAGAAAATGAATGCCAGCTGTGGCTGGAATATATCGATGGCGTATCTGGATTAGACTTGACCGGTAACATGTATGAAAAGGCTGCGCTGGAGCTAGGGCGCTATCAGGGTAAACTTTTTGTAGAGCAGCCCGCTGTGTTGCAGAACTTGACCAACCTGAGTCAGGCGGATTTCATAAAGAATAATTATTTCCATTACCGATCTTGGCCGGTCGTCTACGATTATATACGATCGAAAGACTGTGAATTTCCCCAGCATTTGCAGCAGATGCTTATCGACATCGACCTGCAAGCTGAAGAGATATTCGCCCGTATTGAGAAATTGCCTCTCGTGTTATGCCACCGAGACTTTTGGGTAACCAACATTATTTATGCTGACGGGAAAATCGCGCTCATCGACTGGGATACGACAGGACGGGGCTACATGGGTGAGGATCTTGCAAGCTTAATTGCGGATGAAGCGGACATCAATCATATGGTCGAATACTACCAGCGATGCGTCCCCGCGTATTATAAAGGCTTTTCGGAGCATGTGGATGTCTCCCATATTGCCGATGATTGTGTCTATGAGATGATCCTTCTCATCTTCGGCTATAAGCTTGTGGAAAGGTATCTCTATTCAGCAGCGGATGAAAGTAAGAAGGAATGTGTTCAGACGCTGCAAAAAATTTATGAAATGAAGATCTAACCTGCAGAAAATTGAATGGTTTGCAAAGTATTTATCGGGGAGGTGCCCAAACTGAATGAGTTTATTATAATCACAAAAGTAAAGCAATTAGATATATATGATTTAACACAATTGGTTGATGAGAGTACTAGTGAAGGATTTCGTCATCTCAAACGATTGGTAGGCGACTATGAAGCTGGAACAAATAAATTCGATATGGCAGGGGAAGCGCTCTTTCTCGCTATAAAACACGGAGAAATTGTTGGGGTTTGCGGATTGAATCAAGGCCTTCATGCAAATAGCAGTAAGGTTGGTCGTGTTCGTCGATTGTATGTCTCCCCTAATGCTCGTCGATTTGGGGTAGGACGGATGCTCATGAATTCGGTTATCGCAGAAGCTAGAAATCACTATCAAATGCTTGTATTAAAGACTGATAATCCGGTTGCTGATTTATTTTATCGCTCCATAGGATTTTTGGATAAGGCTGATTCGGAAATAGACACGCATTTTCTCGAGTTGTCGTCACTGAAGAAATAATGATTAAGAGGAGTGAACTAAATTGCAGTACAGAGCTTGTTCTCTTTGCATTATAAAAAAAGGAGAATCAATATTACTGGAACAGTTCCCAGAAGAAGACGGAATCATTACATTCCGCCCCGTTGGAGGCACCATTGAGTATGGGGAAGATAGTAAATCAGCTGTAATACGAGAAGCAAAAGAGGAAATTAGTATCGACATTATTGAACCGAAATTGATCGGGATTATCGAACATATCTTTCACTGTTATGGAGAACTTGGACATGAATTTGATTTTATTTATGAAGCAAAATTTAGTCTTATGGAAGATTATAACAAGAGTGAAATAAAAGGGATCGAGGGGAACAAAAACTTTATAGTGGTTTGGAAGAATATAAACGATTTTGAGGAAAGTAACCGATACAAACTTGTTCCTGACGGACTTTATGAGATGCTTACAAGTAGAAATACATCCGATATTAAACATATTAGCACAAAAGATTTATTGGCTTTTGAAGGGACTTGATTAGCGTAAGAACGATAGGAAAACAACTGCTTAATAAACAATAGAGGCTGCCGAAACCGGCAGCCTCGTGTTCTATCAAAGGGAAAATAACTTCGAGATCAATTATTAGTCTAACTGAGTGAAAAAGATAAGTCTATAACTTTATTGGGAATTCATGTAAAGTAGGTTATGACCTGGCCGGGAAACATTGAGTGTGGAGGGTTAACATGGCATCTCCTGAGATTTTATCTAGAGCAGCTTTATCCTTTGGATTTGATGTAGGAACCTTAGCGTTTATTAGTGATTCCACAAATGAAGTGTACCGATTCTTGAAAAACGATTCGCCTTATATCTTACGTTTATCTGAAAAGCCATTAGAGTACGCGAACAACATTAAAGCGGAAGTTCATTGGGTGCGTTATTTGGCCGAGAACGGAATAAAAGCTTCGCTGCCAATTACAACAACGGATGGACAATTAACCGCCGTATACAACGAGAATGAGAAATGGGTTATTGCGACAGCCTTTCAGATGGCACCAGGGGTCTTCTTTGACAGAGAGCCGCAAATGTGGTGCCCTTCTTTGTTTAATCAATGGGGAGAATTAATGGGAAAGATTCATCGACTCACGAAATCTTACCATTCTGGTGATCCAAATTTAAGAAGAGCGGAGTGGGGACCAGCAAAAATCGATAACCCTCACTTGCAGGAAGGGAATTATCGGATTCTTCTTGATAGATTACAGTCCTTTGAAAGCAAGATTTCATCACTCCCCAAAGACCAGCAATCGTATGGACTAATCCATTATGATTTTCATCCATATAATTTCCATATAGAACAAGGGGAGCTTACAGTTTTTGATTTCGACGACGCGATATACGGTTGGTTTGCAATGGATATTGGAGTCGCAGCTACCCATGCAGTCTGGTGGGGTTCACCAAAGCAGGATCGGGAATCGAAAAGTGAATTCGCAAAACAGTTTTTGAATGAGTTTCTTTCGGGCTACTTCAAGCAAAATAACCTTGACACGTTCTGGGTCCAACAGATTCCTTTGTTTATGGAGTACAGAAATATAAGTTCCTTCTTCTGGTGGTTAGGCGATTGGGACGGTGATGAAGGACAGCTGTCAGAATTTCAGAGAAGTGCTATCGTCAACGCTGTGGCACTTATTCAAAGAGACCTGCCTTTTGATGGGTGTGATATCCAATTATAAATGGAATTATAGGAGAAACTCTGCGTTTTGACAAAGTATATTCACCAGTCGAGGCGCTGGCTTAGAGATGAAGGATTTTGTAAACCTATTTCAATAGGAAGGAGGTATATCATGTACTATTCTCTGAAAGATCTACAACATGCTTATGAAGCGGGAGAAAAAGTGGAATTCCTGTTCTTCTGGGGACACACACCTTCAGCAGATGGTCATATTAACGCCAGTTGTTTAAGCCAATGGTGGGGTAGCAAATTTACAGTTGAAAACGAGCAGTATAGTTTCGCGGAGCAGTTTATGATGGCCGAAAAAGCTAGGCTGTTTGGAGATAAAGAAATGCTCGAGGCAATCATGAATTCGAAGCATCCTAAAGAGATGAAAGCATACGGGCGTGCAATAAAAGGCTTCAATAGTGAGGTTTGGGAAAGCAATTGTTATGATATCGTGCTTCGAGGCAATCTAGCTAAGTTCGAGCAAAATCAGGAACTGTTGGACTTTTTGAAGTCTAATAATAATTGCGTATTTGTTGAGGCTAGTCCAGTGGATCGAGTATGGGGGATTGGTCTCGCACAAAATCATCCAAATTCGATGAATCCAATATTGTGGGAAGGAAAGAACCTGCTAGGATTTGCATTGACTGAAGTCCGAGATCGGTTAAATAAAGATTAAGCTAAGAGGTGTGTTAGTTTTGAAAAGAGGCTTAAATTTATACTTGACTGTTCCAATATATGGATTATAATAATTACAAATAGTTGAATGGTGGGATAAGTGCAGTGATGATGATGGTGTTTCTGACGGAAATTAAAGGTTAATCTAACCTAATTGCACATGAGCGTGATCTAAGCACTCTACTTATTGTTGTAGGGAAGCTTTGATATGTCGTTGTTCATGTACTCCGTTATGAATCTAATCATCATTACTGCTTTCGTATGAAATGCACTAGGGCGGCGTCAGCCGTTTCTTCTTAGGCATATCTACGGAATAAGAAGCAGTGGGTGAACGATTGTTCATCCACTGCTTTTCTATTTCCATTCACTATTTTATTCTCTAAATATTACATTCGCGAAAAGGTGGACTATATATGGGCTATGAACAAAACTCTCTAATGGAGAAAAAAATACCACTATTTATTGTGACAGGGTCAAGTGGTTCTGGAAAAACTTTTGTTATCGATGAGCTTCGAAAAGTATTACCTCAATTCAATATCTTTGATATCGATAATCTCCGCGAAGTCGGCATTTCTGACGAACAACAAATAAGAAACGTATGGCTTAGGATTGCACGAAATACTGCTGAAAGTGGACGGATGACAATAATATGTGGAACAGCAATGCCATGGGATATTGAAAAATGTGTAGATTACGCGTATTTCAAACATGTGTATTATCTAAATTTACACTGTAATGATGAAATCCGTGAGAAGCGACTACGTGAAAGAAAATGGCCAGAAGAAATGATTCAGGACTATAAGGAATTTGCAAAATGGTTAGTTGATAATGCAGATGAAAAATATAGCCCGCCAATGCCTATAGTCGATACTACGGTTGCCGATGTAACTGTTGTAGCAAATCAAATTAAAGAATGGGTACTTCAATACGCATAATCTTAGATTCAAAATTTATCTGTAGTCGTCGTTTTATCTAAGAATCATTGAGCTCTACTGAGAGACGAAAGTGCACCAACACGACAGCAGCCGGCGTTATACGTTTTTGTTTAGCACTCTTATGTTAGTATGATAACAGGATTATTAATGTAAAAAGTGGGGAAGCAATAAGTGCCTAAAGTGACAAGACGAACGTATACGCCTGAAGAATTCATTAAACTATTGTTTTATAAGAAGGTATGTCCTCAATGTAATGGACAATTGATAAAAAAATATCATGATATAATATTGGAGAAAGATAAGTTTAAAATAGGTGGATCAACTTACCATGGTGCTGATTTATATCAACGAACGTATTATTTTTATTGTGTTGGCTGCAATTTAGATATCAGCATTCTAGATTTACAACAACGTCCAGGATGGTTTTTCTGGTATCGTTAGTCCGAAATGTAGTAAATAAGGGAAATACTGATTGAACACACTAGGAGCAGTTTCGCCACAACGGCAGCTGTTCCTTTTTTATTAAGTTAAACGGACAGTTTAAAGTAACTTTTCAGAAATTTTTGCGTCATTAATAAAAATGGAAATTAACTGGAGGGATAGTTTGAGAAAGATTACTTTAGTACTTTTTTTAGTATTAACCTTGACGAGTTGTGGTTTAATTGAATCGAAGCATGAAACCCCTATTGAAATGATAGCATATGGTGCTCTCTCCGATGAAGAAGCTAATTTAATACCTGTAAGCCCCAAAGATTCTATTGTAAATAAAGTAACCGTGAATGACGAGATAAATGCTGTAATAAATAAAAACTATAGTAAGAAAGAAGTCTACTCCGTGACTTTTAATCACACTGAAACTAATTCTTCGGGGAACCTTATAGTGTTTATAGATTTGGATAAAAAAACAGTTGTCGGCAAGAATTCAACTAACAAGGAACGATAGTGCGGCATCTGATGATGGATCAACTGTCGAAGGGGACTTGTACATGTCATCAAAGTTAATGAGAGTAGGCACTATATATTTACCGGTAACAATCCCTAAATTAAGAGCGAGCCTGTCATTCATGTAAAACCACGTACATAATTCTTTATTCTCATCAGAAAGGGGAGCTCTATGAAATATCAGAAATACTTCTTCATTTTTATCCTACTGATTACTATCCAGACTGTTATTAGTGGCTGCACCGAGAACAATCTTAATAGTGAAAATCCAACAATTACTAAAGAATTCCTACTGAAAAACGCAAAAGTCGGTATGACGGAATCTGAAATCACTCGATTATTTGGGCATGAAGCTTTTAGAGAATTTGGTGACGGTAGCTTTGTATGGATTTTTGACAAAGTAAAAAATGACTTTATTTATAAACCAGATCTGCAAAAGGTGGCTTTTGAAGACATTAAGAAGGGGAATATAGAATATCAGCTTTACATCAATGTAATTAATAACAAAGCAATTATGTTTTCTTATTTTTATAAGGGTGATAATAATGAGATTTGGAATTTTGAAATACATTCAGATGGATCAGTAAATGATGCACAAGCAAGTTGATGAGCTGTCGTTCGCTTAACTAAAGGGCTGTGAAGTTCCAATATGTGGTACTATTGTCTATGAGGTGATTTCATTTGAGCAAGACAAATAATAAATCAATTGTAGCCTTAATACTTGGTATTTTGTCCTTATTGGTAACAGGTGTAGGCTTTGTTTTAGGTATAATTGCAATTGTATTTGCAAAAAAAGCATTGAACGAAATTAAAGTATCTGGAGAGCAAGGTAATGGTTTCGCTACGGCAGGCTTGGTGTGCGGAATTATTGGGACCGTGATGTATGGACTAGTAATACTATGGTTTGTTTTTGTTATTTCTACCTTTTCTTTTGGTCCATAAAATGTGGATTAAATGCCTAAAGGGATTATATTAACCTAACTGGAGACTATAGCTTAACCAAAGCAAAAAGCAGCCGGCATTTCGGCTGCTTTTTATTGAACGAAAGGGCAGATTTCCCCAATCATAGGGCATGATGGTGCGGCTAATCCGAATCGTTATGCAAAAGAAGATAATAATTGGTTGAATCTATCGCGTTCCTCTAAAAAAGCGCAATGACCGCTGTATTGGAATGGAACCAGCTTCGAATTTCTGATCAATTTATTGGTTTCCTCAGCTTGGGTAAACGGAACGACTTTATCATGAATTCCGTGAATAATTAATGTGGGTACATCGATCTGACCGAGATCGTTGTAAACATTTTCATCTCTAAGTGTGACCATAATGGCAGAAGTCGCCCAATTCGCCGCTTGCAATCCCATTGAAACAAACCAATCGGATTTCGGTTCGGAAACATACTGAAAGAAAAAATTTCTCGTCTGGTCTTGCAGCATTTGCGGTCGGTCATGATTTGTATCTTCGATGATTTTATTTGTAAATTCTTTTGGAACGCTAGATGGAGAGGCAGCGTCGATCAGGACGAGTTTGGATACCCCATACCCTTTGTAACGAGCCATATAACGAATTGATATCGCACCTCCGGTAGAGTGTCCTGCCAGTGTTATGTTTTTTAATTGCAACGCCTCGATGACCATGCGGACATCATCGGCTAATCTATCGAAATTGTATCCGTCGAATGGTTTATCTGAATTGCCGTATCCTCTCCAGTCCATTCCGATACAACGATATCCGAGCTTAGGTAGGACATTGAACTGATATTCGAACTGATTATGATTTAGCGGCCATCCATGAATAAAAAGTATCGTTTTATTTCCCTTCGGATTGATGTCCTCTATAAATACTTTTACTCCCGGTTCCACAGTAACGAAATATCCCAAGTGTATCGCCTCATTTTATAAAATGTACTTCCCCAGTAAGATATTCGACCTAGGCTAGGTGAGTGCCTAATCCGGGATCAAAATGGGTTTAGATAATACGCAGAGATTTCTGAGGAATAGCTTGAGTTGAATGGTACAAGACGGCTTTAATAATACATAAAATTTGTTCTGTACCCTCATTCATGCTACATGTTACCATATTACCGTTATCCGAAAATTTACCAATACCGGGGGCTTAGAAAGGAAGCCATGGAAAAAATCATGGAATTTATCCGCACCTTTCCGGCTGGTTCTGCACAATATTGCTGGATTTGTTATAAGTCTGATAATGTGGCCGCCAAGAAGCTTTATGAAAGCTTCGGCTTTCGTAACAACGGAGAGACTTTGGGAGATGAGTTAGTAACCGTATTGCGACTCTGACTTTTACTGGTTGGAGTTGGAACTGGAACAATTCAGTCATATCAACAATTCTTATGAAGAAGATCATAAGCCAACTTGCATTAAATCCTTGAACTGGCCCCGTCTCATTTAGCATAAGGAAATAAAAGGGATTGATGTGATCAGCACATATGTACTGTTTGAAGGGAGTGGTGTAATGAACTTTAAAAAAGCAGGGTTGATAAGTGGGATTGTCGCGAATGTCATTGTAGCTGTCATTCTTCTCAATCAAAAACAGCAGCAGTCAAAAGATGAAATTCAAGCAGAGAGTCCGGTGTATGAGACGATAAATTCAAGTGACATTGTCGATTACAATATGAGCAAATGGGTGGCTGAAGGCGCTACTGCCATGCAAGAGGACATCAGTTTATCGCAGCAACAAGTAAATCAGTTGATTCAATGGTTGAACTCTAGTTCAGGAACCACAGTCACGGCGATTGACCGGGTTGACCCACAAATTAGCGCTGGCATCGCTATTGAATTAAAGAATGACCGAGAAATTCGCATTCAATATGCTAAAACCGAGGTCTACGTAACACGAAACGATCTGTTCAAGGAGGGCAAACTAACCTACTACAAGGTTGATGATCCAAAAATAGCTGGATTTTTTGATACAATCATAAAAGTAAAAAGCTAGGCTATTAGAGCATCTGCGAACGTAGTTAAGAAAACAAAAAAATGGAAGTTGATCCAGATTGAAATAAAATATTGAAAAGGAAGTAAACAAAATGAATCCTACATATATTGTGAATCAGCTATCAGAAAAGCATTTTCAAGATTTATTGAACTTATACAGTGAAAGGTCATGGACAAAGACAAGAACTTCTGATGAAGTTCGAGCAATGATAGATAACTCATATATATTTGGTTTATGTGATTCTGAATCAGATCAACTAATAGGATTTACGAGAGTTGTGACTGACTACGTATTCCGAGCAACAATATACGACGTTATCGTTATGGAACGATTTCAAGGGAAAGGTTTTGGAAGATTGCTTCTCCAAACGGTCGTAAACAGTACATTAATAAAGAGTATCGAACGAGTTGATTTATATTGCGAAGATAATAAAGTAGTTTTCTACGAAAAATGGGGGTTTGAAAAAGTTCCAGCAACCACCAATTACATGAGGTTAATTAAGTAAGCACATTATACAATTAATTAAAATGATAAAGCTGCAGCAGAACATGGATCCGCTGCAGCTTTTGTTGAAGTAAATGACAGGACAGTTTATTCTCATCTCAAATACTTCAACAATAGCACTCTTTATTTGGGGGATAACGGATGAACTCAAAAATATTTTTCTTAATAGGTACTTTATTCATTTTATGTAGCGGAGTAATGTACTCGATCGAAAGATTTAGTAGACAAATAATGTTTGGTGAAATTCAGAATGGTTTTGCAACTCATGATGGCTCTATTGCTACAGATGTTGTAACTATACAACTGGATGACAATGTAATGGTTATTCCTTTTCTTATTATAGGAATTGCTTTAATTCTAATTAGCTTCACTCTGATTATTTTGTACCATTTTAAAAACCAAAAATAGTATTAAGCTGTCTGGGAATGATAGTTCAAAAACTAACGCTGCTTCCCTTTATTAAAGATAGTAAATCAGGGATAGATCCCTTATCAGACAATGCCCTTCTTTGGTGGTCGTGGTTAAACAATACAAAAGGCATAGAATTTTAGCTCAATAAAGATATTACGGCAGCTCACAATCGATGAGCTGCCGTTTTCTCAACTAAAGGGTGTGTAGTTCAACATTTTCTTACACCTTGCTTTGGCGAAGTGATAGACTGTAATTAATTAGAACATGAAGTGAGGATCTTTATGATAGCCGAGATGATCTGTATTCTTTGGGGACTTCTTTTCGTTGTTTTCCCAAGAAGAATATGGTATGTCAGTCAATTTATGATTCGTATAAAAGAAGGCAAATTGGTTTTCGAATCTGAACCAGCTAATTCATTCGCAGTATGGGTCAATCGCATTATGGGAGGATTCTTAGTTATCGTTGGTTTGTTTTTGCTATTCAGCGGAGAACGTTAGCTCTATACAAAAGTACGGAAGCTGGACTTCAAGTCAGCTGCCGTTTCATTAACGTTTGGGACAGTTTATTTGCAAGATAATCATGGACTCTGTGCAACTTTTGTACACCTTATATGTATTAATTTTAAACGAGTTTATTTTGCACAAGGAGATGGGAGAGAAATGGTTTTTATTAAAATCTTGTCGTTTGCAGGAGCTATTGCTCTGTCAATCTATGTCTACTATCTGTACGATAAGGCGTTCAAAGGTAAGAATGAAAAGCCAAAAAAGTAAGGCTGAGGTTCAGCAGCCTTTACCAACATGACTTAGCAGCCGGCTTAAAAAGTGCGACTGCTTTTTTTATTGGCAATTGGGTAGGACTGAACGATTAGGAGGAATTTCATGCAAAAAGATTGTAAATTAATCTTGGTTGAAGGTTTATGCGGCACTGGAAAATCAACACTTGCCGAAAGGCTGCATCACTACCTGATACAACAAGGCAAGAAGTCTCTTTTTTATGATGAAGGCGCTGAAGGGCATCCGGTGAGTTTAAACTGGCATGCTTTTTTTCGAGAAGAGGAATATGGTGAACTTTTGAAACGTTATCCGAACAAAGCTAATGAGATCAGTGTACGAGCCATAAATGATGGTAGTAATTATCTAATACCTTATCGTGGAGTCAAGGAGTTCAGTGAACCAAGTGGACTCTATGAAGAGCTGAAATCCCGTGAGTTATGTTGGACGGATACGCCTATAGCCACGTTGTCAGAATTTACAAATTTGATTCAACGGCATTGGGCTCGTTTCTCCGATCATGCCAACCTTACCGATACCGTTTATGTACTTGAAGCGGTGTTTTTTCAGCATCAAATTCATGATTTGCTAAGGCACTATCAAACCCCCGATAGCCAAATTGCTCAGCATATTCAAGGAATCGCTGGTCTAATTGCTGCTATGAATCCGATCTTTATCTATTTAACCCAACCTAGCGTGCGCGACCAGCAAGTTTGGATTTCATCCATCCGTTCCAAGCCTCACTTCGCTACGGAACAAAATATTAAATTTATGGAAAACCGCAAGCGAATCGAAATGAAGTTGCTTGATACGCTACATTTTCCAACCCATATAATTGAGAATTTGCACCTAGACTGGGAAGATGTCTTCAGTAAAATGGTATGCTCAATAGATGACCGAGAGGAGCAAACATTAGCTCACTAGAGACGTTCAAATAAATCAGGAGCAGGTTGTTGCCCTGGATGTTGGTTTGTTGATGATTTCTGTAGCCGGTACCCGCATATTTAGGGGATGTTCAGGTCGTCCCGTGATCGGAAGAGATGGTATAATAGATAACGACGTTTTCAGAATACATGATGAGATAACCGGGAGTTAACGGACTATGGATATAGAATATATGTTGGATGACGGCGCGTGGCGGCTTCTGCTAGAAGGCGTTGCCACGTACTTCGACGAACTGACGATTATTAGAGGTTTTCAATATGTTAAACAGGGACGGGTGGAGGAATTAAATCTCCGCGATGATGGCGTACACGTGGACGCGCGCGTCAAGGATAACCGGATGTACGACGTCGCCGTCGCTCTGGATGATCTCACCGCGAGCGAATGCGGTTGCTCCGCTAACCGTGCCTGTACGCACATGGCTGCCACCTTGATGCGTTATGCGGAGATGTGCGGTCGACCGATCCAGGCTCTCGCCAACGCGCGTAGTACCTTAAAGAGCGCGTCCGCAGGGGACAAGCCAAAAGGGGCACAAGGCGTTGCTCGCGCGAGTACCGCTGGAATATCCGCGGAAATGCCGTCCCGAGTGGACAACCGTGACGAAAGTCCGAATGGTGCTTCCAAACCGGCAGTTCTACGGACTGTCCGGCCGACCCTAACGGAGGTGGAACTGACTGAACTTCCAGTGGCCAAGTGGCACGAGCAGTTCGAGGCGCGCTGCTTACCCGTACACTTGCATATTCGCACGGCGCAGGAGGCCAGCGATTTGCTTGACGATCTGCACGCGATGCGGCCCGAACTGCCCTGGGCGCTCGAACAGTTGTTCACGCTCCATGCACTACTGTTCGTACTAGAGCGGATGGTTAAACCTACCCAGTCTCATTCTCACCAATCAAGCTTGTTTATGGGCTACCATACACGACTTGCGGTAGAAGGGGTGCGCGGCCAGGCGCGAAGCTTGCTAGAGGATAAGCTGGCACTTACGGACGACAGTTCGGCGTATTGGGAACGGCTGATGGAGACGGCGGATTTCCTTAGGAAGAAAATGTTGACCGAAGATAAGACGCTCGACTGCTTCTCGGCGCTCTATACTTCGTTGTGGTTGAATTGGCTCGGTCCAAGTTCGGCTGGAAATACGCAACTGTACGCGGAGGAGCTGCGCAAACTGAAGACAGCGGAAGCGGAACTTGGCATAGCACTATCACGATTGCCATGGACGCTTGCCCAATGCTTGCTCCTACTCTACCTGACGCGCGATGAAGAAGCACAGACTCTGCTCGCCCAGAGCGGTGGCAAGTTAATGCTGAAGCCGGAGCATCTCACGCCGCTACTCGGCGTTCTCGAGCGCTCGGAGCAATGGGGACGGCTGCGCGACTGGCTCGCGGCGATCGGTCCGCTGCTCTCAGGTTTTCGGGGAGAGGATCTAACGCCTTACGGTGACTATTGGGCGACGGTCGTAACGCATCTGCCGGACGCAGAATCGGTCATGTGGCCTACGCTCCATGCGATGTTGCCGTTCTCCCGCGCCATTTACGAGGACGCACTGGCGGCGCATGGCAGGTGGGACAGATGGATCGACCTGCAGATGTGCATGGGCCAGGAACCGCTGTTGTTCCGCGTGACCGTGCTGAAGCCGGTCGAGAAAGATGCGCCGGAACTATTGCTGCCCTTCTACCATCAAGCAGTGGAAAGGTACGTCTTGCAGAAGAACCGTGATGGCTACAAAGCAGCGACGAAGCTATTGAAACGTCTCGCCAAGCTATACGCGCGCCTGAAGAAGGCGGAACGGTGGGAGCAGTTTCTCGCCGCGTTTGTAAGTCGGAACAGCAGGCTGCGGGCGCTGCAGGAAGAACTGCGCAAAGGAGGCCTGCTGTCATGAACACGTACACCGATACCCTTACGATACAAGCGAGTTTGACCGAACAGGGCGATGCTCTTATCTTTGGCGTGGATGCATCCGGCAACTACGTGCCGGGACTGCTTGTCAAGCAGCGTCTGTTCGCGCGACATGAGCCGTCATTTTACGGTACGGAGTTAGAGATTGAGCGACTGCGGGATGAACTGGAACTCATTGTGTTGCCTGCGGAGATGGCGGTGCCGTTCTTCGCCGATCCCCGGTTGCTGCCGATACACATGACGTGGAGACTCGAAGGAGACGCAGCGCGACTTGCCGAGCTATCGCCAGCCATGGAGCGCGTCGTTGCGGAGAGGGGCTTCATTCCAAGCTTCGAGGCCTATAAAGCTGGCAAGCTACGATGGAAGTGGGACGCAGAGGTGCTCGACGCGAAGACTCGCCGGGCGCTTGGGGCACTTGCGGTCGGAGGCAACGATCTAAACGGTTGGATTGAAGAAACCCAAAACACGGAAGCGGAGGACACTGCCTTTTTGGACGGGCTAGGTGCCGCTTTCTCCGCGGCGGTGTTTCAGCGTTATTACGGCACGGAAGAAGCTGCCGCCGACCTGCGCCGAGACTTCCCTGTGCTGTTCGCGCGCGATCGCGCCGCTGTGGCTGCTGGGCTCGATGAGCGCGGTTGGCTCGTCGCTACTGGTTGGAAATCCGACACGCTGCCATTCCGGCCGCTCTTGCAACTGCTTGAGCCGGAGGATGCCGAGTCTGGTGGTTGGCGCCTCACGCTACTGCTACAGGATAAGCTTGAACCGGCGAAACTCGCTCCGATTCGTCTGACCTCGGACGGCAAAGCTTCCGGGACATGGCCTTCCGGATGGATGCCGCACGTGCATGAACGCTCCGCGGCCTGGCTTACGCATCTGCGTGCGAGCCTATCGGAGGACAGACTGGCTGGCAGTCCAGCGGACGTGATGAACGCTCCAATGTCTGACGAAGAAGCGTGGCGGTTCCTGACCATGGACAGCCAGCGTCTTCTTGCCGCCGGTTGGCAGGTATTGCTGCCCGGCTGGTGGGAGGAGGCGAGCCGCAAGAAGCCACGCTTGCGCGCGAAAGTGCGCACCGGCGATAACGAAGGCGAGAAGGCGGGCGGTAGCCGATCCTTCTTCGGCCTCGACGCGCTGATCGATTTCGACTGGCGGCTATCTATTGGCGATGCTGATCTAAGTGAGGAAGAGTTCCGAGAGTTGGTCGCCCGCGGCGAGCGGCTCGTACAGTTCCGAGGCCAATGGGTGCCGCTTGACCCTATCCTGCTCGCGCAGATCCGCAAGGCGATGGCGGACATTGGTCCGCGACAGGGTTTGTCCTTCCAGGACGTCCTGCAGATGCACTTGCGCCGCAACAGCGGCTTTCAGATGCCGGCTTCCGCGGGCAAAGACGCCGAAAGCGATGCTTCGGAGAACCGCGAAGATGCTGGCGAGCTGGAGGTGGACGTTGAGTTAAACGATCACCTCACGAAGATTATAGGGCAGTTGACGCAACAGACGGACTGGCCGTCGATCCCGGTGCCGCTGTCGTTACATGCGGAGCTGCGCAGTTATCAGCAAGCCGGCTTCTCCTGGCTAGCGTTTCTACGCCAGTTTGGACTCGGTGCCGTTCTTGCCGACGATATGGGGCTAGGCAAGACGATTCAATTCATTACCTATTTGCTGCATGTCGCCGAGGAAGCGACTGGGAACGGAGGACGGCGTCCTGCCTTGCTGATTTGTCCGACCTCGGTGCTAGGAAACTGGCAGAAAGAAGTGCAACGATTCGCGCCGTCGCTCCGCATTATGCTCCATTACGGAAGCAAGAGACTTAGCGGTGACGCATTCTACGAGGAAGCGACGAATGCCGATCTTGTATTGACCTCGTATGCGACTTCGACGCTTGACCAAGAACTGATTAGCGGCTATACATGGTCGGCAATCTGTCTCGACGAGGCACAGAACATTAAAAATGCCGGCACGAAACAGGCGATGGCGGTGAAGAGCTTCCCTGCCCGGCACCGTATTGCGCTGACGGGAACGCCAATCGAGAACAAGCTTGCAGAGCTATGGTCGATCTACGATTTCACCAACCCTGGCTATCTTGGCAATGCTCGTATGTTCGCGGAACGGTTCGGCCAAGCGATCGAGCGCGAGCGTGATGAGAAGCGAACGCAGGAGCTGCAGCGACTCGTGAAACCGTTCATGCTCCGGCGCAAGAAGAAGGATCCGAACATCATGCTAGATCTGCCAGAGAAAAATGAAATGAAGACGTACATCCATCTCACCGGCGAGCAGAGCGCGCTCTACGAGCAGACCGTGAAGGAACTAATGGAAGATGTCAAAAAGTTGGAGGGGATTCAGCGCAAAGGCGCGATCCTTTCTGCATTGACGCGGCTAAAGCAGTTGTGCGACCATCCGGTTCTGCTGACGAAGGAAGCCATTCCGGTTCCGGAGGACGAGCGCGAAGCCGCCGCTGAGTCGGCCATGCTCATCAGCCGCTCAGCCAAGCTCGAACGGCTACTTGATCTTGTGAAGGAACTTCGCGAAGAAGGCGAGCGTTGTCTCATCTTCACACAGTATATCGGGATGGGCGAAATGCTGCAGCGAGTGCTCGGCCGAGAGTTAGACGAGCCTGTCCTATACTTGCATGGCGGCTCGTCGAAGATAGCGCGAGACCGGATGATTGAGCAGTTCCAGTCCAGGGAGTTGCCGGAAGCGGAACAGCCAAACGTGTTCATCCTATCGATCAAGGCAGGCGGGGTCGGACTCAACTTGACCGCGGCGAACCACGTGTTCCATTTCGACCGCTGGTGGAACCCCGCCGTGGAGAATCAAGCGACAGACCGCGCCTACCGAATGGGCCAGACGCGCGACGTGCAGGTGCATAAGTTCATCTCGCTCGGTACGCTGGAGGAGCGAATCGACGAAATGCTCGAGAGCAAGCAACAGTTGAGCGATGACGTCATCACGAGCTCGGAAGGCTGGATCACGGAACTGTCGACGGATGCGCTGCGCGACCTGTTCACGCTGCGTCGCGACTGGTCGGAATAACGGCTTGCTTGGAAATGCGAAGGAGCAGTCTGCCGGAACGGCGACTGCTCCTTTATGATTAAGAGCGTAGAATGTAAGTGCGATTATTTTTTGGCAGCCGCCACCTGCAAGTGGAAACATGATAATTGAAGGGTTATATTGGAACGGTATTTGTATAGGAAGCGAGGGATGATTTTGAAGTCACCATTTATGTTTGTAACGGATGAACATGCTTTAAAGTTATGTTTAGATATTTCTAAAAAAATGATGGAAGATTTTAATGTTACTTATGACGAATCCATTGAAAGGATTAATCGGCATTGGTCTCATGTGGATGAAATTAATGAGGAGAGTATCGTATTTCATGAAACAGCTGAGTTTTGGGCTTATGACATTTATTATGGAATGTCTTCGCGTTGGTGGAACAGAATTGGGGATAAGACTCTTCGTCCAGTTCCTATAGAATAAAACAAATCGAGTGATAAAACGATGGAAAACGATAATTCAACAATACAGCAGCAGTCTAGGACTTTATTTTGACGTCCATGACTGCTGCTGTTTCGTTTCAAGGGGCCAGTCTTAATGCTAAATTTAATATGCCTGACGGTTTTGCACTTCGAAAGTCTGCACCAGTCATTAGGTTATCCTTGTTGAAGTACATTATGAAGCATAAGAGGCGGATTAATTAATAAACCTTCAATAAATTTCTTACCGAAGACAGCAATGGTATTTTCCCAGGGGTGACCTAATATCCCCCATGAGAAATCTGCAGCTAAGAAGAAATGATAGTCACCATCTGGATAAATGGATATTATCCAATCACGATTATCATCTCTCCAAGGAGCATATCTTGGAAACTCTAAGCGAGGATCAACTTTATAGCACTCATGTTGCCAATCTAACGCATAGATGAATTCCCCAGGTTGAGTGCATAGTTGGAATACCTTAACCAATTTGACTTCAAAGTCCCTAATCAGATCATCTGCATTGCAGTTAGAGATGTCGAACTTAATAAAAGGAGTGGGGATTCTAAAGGCTGGGAAAGTAGTAGTACTAGGTTTGAAATCAAATGTTTTATAGAACCGTGACCATATTTCCTCTTGCTCATCATTATCTAGTTCAGTCCAGCCATTCACTCATTTCTCTCCTGACAATATTATTTATCCTCATAGCTAAGCAGTTTTCTAAGTCCTGCTGTAAATTTGAATAGTGCACTACTGTTTGTGAGGAACACGATATAAACATTCTTTTCGTGTGAACCGCCAATTTGTGCCTGGATAAGATTATGATCATGGATGAATCGAATGTTTATATATCCATCAGAATCATTGTCATCAAGTATTGTCTCGCGTCGTTGCTCTATACGTATTACAAACTCCTCAATCTGCTCTTTTCTCACGCAAAAATGGGAAGTATGCGATATGTATTTTGATGTCCCTTGCATGTCAAAAGTAAAGTTAATTTCAACTAAAAGTCTGGTGGATAGTACCAGTTTCGATGAGTGATCCGATGATGATAAAGTAATTTTATCCGATAAAGTTAAAATTGTAAGTCACGCCAATCATTATATTTATTTTTGCCACGTTTATGGCACTAATAGTTTGTATAGATTCCAAGCTATTTCTTATGGATTCATTACTTCATTCACAAGCTCAAAAGAAACTGCATCGACCTTCCAACCACTTTCCGTGCGGACAATTGTGGCGGTGCGATATAACGTTTGAGTGCTGCCATATTCCGAATCGTTATCTGAAGCTTGATTCACAATAGCTGTATTATAATCGATATAGCTAGTGCCTGATTGGAATATAATTTTAAATTTATAGTTATATTTCAGACCTTTATTTTGGATGATGGAATTAATAAATCGATCCGTAAAATAAGGGCTGAAGTAAGAGCGAATTTGCTTAATAGCAGAAAGATCTGTTGCCTCATTTAATTGATCAACCAATAACTTTAATCGTTGGTCTGTAATCCGAATGGAAGAAGGAGGCACAACTCTTTGCTTTTCTAAGGTTAGAATCATTTGAAGTCTATCCAGTGTTATTGTAGCTTGTTGTGTTTGTTGATTCCATTTCACATCTGCCCCAAACGCTTCGCTTACAAAACGTGCAGGGACATAGGTAACACCATATGTAAGTTGAGGCGATACATCCATTTCAAATTCAGTCTCATTGACTCTTACCTTTTGGGAATTAATAGATAAATTAATATTAGTATTGCCTTTAGTTATTGTAATCGCTTGTTCTGCTTGATCCCATTGTACCGTTGCACCCATATTTTCGGATACACTTCTCAATGGAATAAGTATACGATTATTTTGCATTTTGGCAGCTTTTATTTGTACAACCTTATCGTAAGCTTCGGCTGCACTACTCCATAATGAAGTAGTTGTCAAAGAAAGCAGCAAAGCAAAGATAATACTAGTTACAATCTTGCTTTTCATCAGTATCTCTCCTAAGATAGTCTTTAAATTTATGTATGTCATTATAGACGATAAGCGTAACGTTATGTTGCGAACTACGAATAATCGCATGATTGTAATTTATTCCAATGAATAATTAGAAATAGCTGCTAGGAAGTGGGAGCTTGAATAAACAAACCTTGCTGGAATGGGAAAATAACCATGATGCGATAAATACTACGATTGATGGATTTTGGAAATGTTTTAGACAATGGCGTACAGAAGAGAAAGACGAATATCATAGTACTTTTCAAGGGAAGTTATATGAAGATTTTATTCGTGTACTTTACCTGAAATATACATTTGGAGTCGAGGAAGCCGTTATTTTCTGCTCTGTTCATATTTTGTATTTGGAGGAACTAATCGGCACATATGACATTGAGTTCTCATTAGATGGAGATATTGGCGATGACTATCTCGATTTCAATGCTGTTTTACTAAGAGAAAAGATGATGAAAATACAACATAATCTAAGAGTTGCTCGGAGTGCGATAAGAGAAGGAATTGAGATTGGAAAGATCTCCACTATCACTGGAATTCTCCCTGGCGCATTACAGATAATAAAAGAAAAATATTATTAAGTTGTGGGTGAATAAAGAGGTTTCCAACTGAGGTGATTAGCATAAAAAATTATACTGAATTTGAGGCTAAAATTAGCCTGCTGTATGAATGCATTCGGGAAGAAGGAGACTTTATTGATTTTGCATGGTGCACATGGCTATTGTACCCGTACTATCTTCACTTTGACGATGTCATTAATAGATATAGGTCCGCATCTTTGCTTGCATTTTTAGGGTTATTAATGGATTGGCTAGATGGAAGTGGATTTCCCTTTTATAGAATAAGAAAAGAGCTTCACGATAGCCATGATTTTGAGAAATATATGGACGCTTTTATGCAACACCAAATTACAATTAAGGGAGAGTTTCCTCACATATATAGTTCAATTATTTCTGCCTTACAGAATCTTATTTCAAGTGAGGATATAATTGCTACATTTTTGTATGTCGATCAACAAAAACTCAGAAACTTTATAACATTTATATTAAGTATTGAAAATCAGGAAAGAAATATGGAGTTCGCATTGGTTTTTGAAGAGGCCGGCGTATTCAAAATTTGTTAAAAGAGTGGGGAGTTAAACTTGAAAAAATCGAAATTTGAAATCCAACTGCGCTTAAGGGAAGGGTATCCGGGACCGATACATTTTGCAGATTTTAAAATTGACGGACAATCTTTATATGATAGGTATGTAAAGGAGTTCGACTTCGTATCTTGCTTAGGATGGGGAAGTGAGAAATTTCAACAAGAGCATATTGGAAGGTTAATTCTGCAGGGTAAACCAGATTTCGAGAACGGAAAGAATTCAATATACATATGTCCTGCATGTGCTGATCTGGGATGTGGAGCTGTATCGGTAATTATTGAAATGGACGATGATATCGTAACGTGGTCATGCCTTGAGGGTGGAGGGGAATTGCTTGATTCTCGCAAACAGTTCCATTTTGATAAAGAAAGTTATGTTGAACAAATAACGAGCACATTAGGGCTAGGTGGATTTGGTTTCCCCTGGACTAATTAAGAAGATCGTAACAGCGCGGATTGAGGGAAGGGATTACTTAATGAAGTTTCGTGTGTTTGTTTTACTTTTTGCAATTGTTTTTGCTATGACAGGCTGCACATCTGAAAAAATCCAACAGATCATAGTATATAAAATGATTAGTTTTCAAGAGACGGATCAGATTTCGGTTAAAGTATTTAGGGATTCATCTGATATATCCGTTTTTAGCAAAGCTTTTAAACATGCAACAAAGAACTCAGGCATTGCCGATATGGCAGATCCTCAATATAAAGTTGAGATGGGCAAAGAAACTTATTTTCTTTGGTTAACTGATGAAGCGGGAACAATAGAGAACGTGAACAATACAAATGTTACTTACACTTTATCAAAGAAATCGGCTGGAGAGGTCTATCAATTGCTGTTAGAGACGAGTGAATCAAAATGAGTTATGTTTTGTCCGTATATGTTCCTGATGCCAGGACAATTTCAATTATTCAATGTATCGAGGATATGAAGAAACTGAATACAGAAGTTGAAATACATCCAGATTTCTCATTTGAGAACCAATCTGGATTTTTACCTTTTAAATTAATAGTCACAGATTGTCCGAATGAGTCTCTGAATCAAAGAATGCTTTTATCCGGATTTGAGATGTCTATAGAAACAATCAAGAACACATGGATTGAGAAGTTATTTAGAACAAAGAAGAGGTACAAACAACAATTAATCATTTCGATCAGCTCTCAAGATCCTTTTGAGATGAGATTAGCTTGGTATTGGGCCGCGGTTATAACGAAGAGATATCAGGGTTTACTTATTGACGAGCAAGAGGGCGATACTTATCAAGGACAAGAAGGAATTGAAATAGCCTTACAAACAGTGAAAGAGTATGAACAATCGTTATCAGAAGAAAATTGGAAGTGTCATGAGTTCGAAGAATGGCTATAAGAGCTGGTTGGGAAAATCAAGCAAGACAAAGTTTGATTATGGTAAAATAAGTAATAAATAATTGATTTAACTCTGGAGGGTTGTTATGGAAGAAACGATTCAGAGTATTGAAGATGTTCTTACCATGCTGGATGCATTATTGAAAGAGCAATCAACGTTCAACTGGGACGCTTTTTACTCCGATCGAGAGAAACCAATACCTTTCTTCGCAAATACCCCCGACGAGAATTTAGTTCAATATGTGCAAACTAACCTGTTGAGACCAGGCAGAGCTCTTGATTTAGGATGTGGACCTGGGCGAAATGCCATTTTTCTAGCGAAAGAAGGATGGAACGTCGACGCTGTGGATATATCTGCAGAAGCAATAGGATGGGCAAACGATCGGGCATACGAATCAAATGTTCAAGTTAACTTTATTCAAAAGGATTTATTTGATTTGGATTTAGAGCCTGAGTCTTATGATCTGATCTATGATTCGGGTTGTTTTCATTATGTGCCTCCACACCGAAGAATGAGCTATTTAAACATAATAAAGAAAGCGTTAAAACCAGATGGAGCTTATGCTATCACGTGCTTTAAAGTTGGAGGGAAATATGGCGGTTCTGATCTTTCGGACTGGGAAGTGTATAGGCAGAAATCTTTAAGAGGCGGTCTAGGGTATACCAAAGAAAAATTAGCTGCGATCTTCCATGATTTCGATCTTATTGAACTTCGCGAGATGAAGGAAATCGAACAACCGGCATCGGTATTTGGGTCTAATTCATTATTAACTGGCCTATTTAATAATAAGAGAAGTTGCGATTCTTAATGTTTAAGAACAACGGAGTATTCCTTCCCATCCTCAGGCATAACACCATTCCAGATGGCCGTTGTGTTTATTGAAGAGCAAGACTGGTAATAGAGGTGAAACACTGGAAATGATTAGAGAACTTTCTGTTCAGAATATCTCTGCTAGGTGTACTCCTTCATCGTTTAATATCGGCTCGTTTCGAGATGAGATCAAAGATTTTAGTTATACATTTAAGTCAGGTTGTGTTTACGGGATTATTGGCCAACCAGGTCAAGGTGCTTGGGCGTTATCATATTTATTGACTGGTCAAATTAAAAGATATAGCGGAAAGATATTGGCAGACGAGACTATTGTTAACCCTCAATGGTTAGAGTCAAACAGTATGTATATCGGCGAAGAGTTACCTCGTAATCGATGGTTAAGAGGAAGCAATAGAACAATTCGGCAACAATTAATGGATGGGAGTAGTAGTTACACTGTTGGGGAAATCGTGGAACTGTTAGAGCTGTCACCTTCTAGACTAGATCGAACGATTAAACAAATCAGTAACGAAAGATGGAATGCGTCCGTTGGGATTGGCTTGGCTCACCAAAAGGTTGCTTATTGTTTTCCTTGGTTTAATGCTGATTTTAAAGAAATAAATCGTGCGAGGCTAAGTCTTTGCTCAAATGTATTAAAAACGCAAAAGACAATTACGATCATTCCATCGGACGAAACTTCTAATTTAGAAAATATTGCTGATGAATTCATTTATATCTAAAACTTATGATTTCGTTGATCAGTTCTACTTTTGAGGTGATCTATTTGGATTTCGGAGATGATTTGATCAAAGAATTTTCTGAATTCAAAGAAATAAATCCAACTAATTTTACTTGGTGGAGTTTTGTGAATTTAAAATCTGATTTACAAACGGCACTTGCATTTGCGAAGTTCTTTTACCCTGAAATTATTCAAGTTAATGGATGTTTTTTATTAAAGGATAAATATAATGAACAATGTTTTCAAGACTGGAGAGATGCCTGTCATGATAATAAGAAGTGCATAGAACAGATGATGAATCTATATGAAGTTGCGGATTTCTTTCATATCAATACCTCATTTGATGAGGGAGAGGATATAAAGGGGCAAATCGCTGCATTAGGTGACGCATTGAAGTTATTTTGGTCAATGAGTTTTATCAACAGATTTCCTGATAAAAATATTATTGTAGAGATTTATGTAGAATACGACGAGCAACTCTTTATTACGGTGTATGAAGACTAATGTTTTTATAGTGAAGTATAGATGAAAAATCGTTTTGGCAAATATGTAAATCTGAAATTATAAACATTATTATGAAAAAGTTGGGTTTAAACTAACAGTAGAAGCGGGAGAGGTGATAATCATTCGAATTCAAGATCAGATTGATATAATTATTAGAGATATTATTTCACCATTTTTCAAAGAAAAAAATTTCAAAAAAGTAGGTAGGAATTATTTTAAGCTGTATGATGATTTCGGATTTACCTTT
Organism: Paenibacillus glycanilyticus; assembly: GCF_030161375.1. Taxonomy (GTDB): domain Bacteria; phylum Bacillota; class Bacilli; order Paenibacillales; family Paenibacillaceae; genus Pristimantibacillus; species Pristimantibacillus glycanilyticus_B. Next base: position 165,914 of record NZ_BSSQ01000010.1, on the reverse strand, counting down.
AATATTCAATCAAGCCAATTTAACACAAAGGATTCTGTTAGGTTCACTTTTAACATCGGCATATTTATTCCCTCTGCCTACCGGTTAAACAGAGGTGAGGATCCACCAAAGAGACCTAAAACTATAGATTGTTTAAATCCATTAAGAATAGGGTTCTTAAAAGGTATAGGTGACAATTGGTATGAAATTAATGAGATGACAGATATATCAATAATAAAACAAGAAATTGAACAGGATTTATTGAGCTATGTTTTTCCATTTTATAATAAATTTAATTCTGTTGATAATATAATAGATATTTCAATAGAATCACTAAAGTCTGGAGAGAGAATTTTTCATGAGATGCAATTATGTACAATTCTAATCTCACAAGGAAAAAGAGGAAAAGGTGAACAACTATTCATCGAATATTATAACAAGCGTAAAAAAACTAAGCATTCGATTGAAAATTTAGTTAATTATGCAGATAAACTTCATATTAATATCAACACTCAAAAATAAACGTAAGCACAGATATATATGTAATCTATAGAGTAACAACAGTTATTAATGAACTGTAACGATCAGGCAGCCGCCAGTTAGCGGCTGCTATTTTCATGGGTGTTATTAGGTAACACCAACATCTTGATTCAAGTTGATTCAGCTGGAAATAATAAGGAGGTTAAGAGCGATAAACCAATTTCGTCAATCTAGAGGTGTAGTCATGCATATAAAACGATGGACAATTCCGGCTATAATTGTTGCCGTGATGCTTACCGTGTTTTTGGCACAGAACAAAAAAATCGAATCGCTGCGGTCACAATTAAAGGAAACGAACCTAGAGTTAGAAGAGAAGACGGATAAAATCGGTTCAATCGAGAGCGAAATGGAAGCTAAAAAGAAAGAACTCCTCAAGTTAACGTACAATTTAGATCTGGAGAGAAAGTCATATGAAGAACAAAATAAAGTGCTAAACGAAGCCATACAAAGATCGGACTCAATCGTGCATGCTAATGTATCACAGTTGTTCGGAGATGGCGGGCCTGTGATTGACCGTTCTATCCCATCAGATATTTCAACGATCATTATCGAGTTGTTTGAGGCAATGCAGAAGAATGACGCGGTGAAATTCGCAGAACTGGATAAGAGGAATGTTCTCACCTCTTTTTATAATCAGCGAGATAGGGTTGAGAAAATATTATGGATACAAAATGACCCCGATGATAGAGCCGAAGCGGTAAAAGAATGGTTAGACATTAAGTCGGAAGTTCAATTGTTAAGAGTTTTGTATTTTATGAAGGACGGAACTATAATTGATCCAAACTATGCCATGGCTAGAGAAAATGGGAAGTGGATAATCATCAAGGAAGATTAAACACAAGTTAAGGAGGATGCTAATGGGAGATAGAGAGCTTGTTTTTATTGAAACAGAGAGATTGGTTGTCAGCAAAAAAACAGCGATCGTCCCAAACAGGGGCTATCGCTGTTTTTTTGTTATGGCAATGAACTAGTCCAATACAACTTCTTTGCTTGGATCATGCAGATACTCGAACATCAATTGTACTTGCTCGACAGTGTTTCGTTCGATAGACAGCTCGGGCAATTCGTCTATGCCAAAAAATCCGACTTCGCTTGTCTCCACGCCTGCTGTTGCTTCGCCGCCCGTGATCTCGCATAAAATAAACATTTTGTAGACATGGTAGGGGCTAGGCGGATGGTTATGAAACTTCTTGTCCAGAACGGCTAGCAGCCGGACTGCCGTGGTGTCGAACCCGGCTTCTTCTTGTGTTTCCTTCACTGCAACCTCTTTCGGGGAATATCCGATATCGCTCCAGCCCCCGGGCATCGACCAACCTCCGTCAATCTTCTCGCGGACCAATAAAATCTTATCGTCACGGAAAATAACCGCCCGAATATCCGTCTTAGGCGTGGTATAACCATTGTCGCTGGCAAAAGTAAGGGCGATTTGCTCATGGCTTACAGACGTATATTCCGCCATAATTTCAACACTCATCTGCCGTAAAGCTTCGTAACGTTCAATATCGTATACATCTGTCGCATACGTTAATCCGGTTTGGGCAATGGCTTGCATCTGCTTGGCCCAGTCTAACCATTTAAATTCCATGAGGGCGTACCTTCTTTCATCTTGTTCTTTAAGAAATCGTAAAGGGGATTAACGTGTAGCTTGTCTATTAATATAATAAGGGAAACTTCCGTGGAGGTACAAATATCTGAAGACTCTAATTGAAATATTTGCCGTTTCATTCAAGCTGGGTTGCACCTCTTTTGGCGGTCCAACGGCTCATCTGGGGTATTTCCATCATGAATATGTCGAGCGTCGAAGATGGATCGATGAACGAAGTTATGCGGATCTGGTTGCCTTGGCACAGTTTCTTCCAGGACCGGCTAGCAGCCAAGTTGGAATTGGAATTGGACTAATGCGTGCAGGTTGGCTTGGAGGGGCGATCGCTTGGTTGGGTTTTACATTGCCGTCGGTTATTCTTCTCGTGCTGTTTGCGTTATTCATGCAAGCGTTCGATGTTAGCCAATCCGGATGGATTCATGGTTTAAAAATCGTAGCCGTTGCCATCGTAGCACAAGCCGTTCTTAGCATGGGACAGAAGCTAGCGCCGGATCGAAGCCGGGCAACTCTAGCTATTCTAGCGGCAGCCATAACTCTATTATGGCAAACCGCTGTAAGTCAGATTGTTGTTTTGGTAATTGCCGGAGTAGCAGGCTACTTTATGTACAAGCAGTCACAACAACCGGGAGATTATTATCGACTAACCGTAGCCATTAGTAAACGTGCGGGAGTGGTCTGTTTCGGTTTGTCTCTGCTTCTGCTGGTCGGCTTGCCGTTATTGAGGCAACTTGCAGGAGATGAAGGCTTGCTGGCTTTATTCGAGAGCATGTATCGCTCTGGATCTCTTGTGTTTGGCGGAGGTCATGTCGTATTGCCGCTGCTAGAACGGGAAGTGGTAGGGGCAGATTGGATGAGCAAAGCGGATTTTCTGACCGGTTACGGCGTGGCGCAGGCTGTGCCGGGTCCATTGTTTACGATTGCTGCTTATCTCGGCACGATGATCAGTGGAGTGAAGGGAGCGGTTACGGCCACTATTGCGATTTTTCTTCCGGCCTATTTGCTAATGGCAGGAGCACTGCCCTTCTGGAATACCTTAAGACAAAACCCCAACGTACAGGGAGTTCTGATTGGAATCAACGCAGCCGTAGTGGGCATCTTGCTTGCGGCTCTTTATAATCCGTTATGGATAACGGCTATTCGGGAGCCGGCGGATTTTGTGCTTGCTCTTGTGCTATTTGGTCTACTCGTGTACTGGAAGCTGCCGCCGTGGCTCGTTGTTGCGGCAGGAGCGGCCGGAGGCATTGCCGGAATGTTTATATTAACTTGAAATTGACCGCGAAATAATTCCAATATGTGCTAAAATAGTTGGGTGTTCTCCTAATCTATCAACGAAGTTGGAGGTGATTTCATGACCGCTTATGAGAAACCAGAAGTAGCCATGAACGATATCGAATCCCTTTTAAGAAGTCAGTTAGGTCCTGGAGCGGTTGAGATCACGCCGATGGATGGCGGTAACATGAGCAATGTATATTCCTTCCGAATCGCAGATCAAGGATTTGTTGTGAAATTCAGCGATCTTGATGGCGCCTATGCAACCGATCAGTTTGTCTCTAATTTGCTATCCGGTCATGATATTCCATTCCCAAGATGTCTGGCGAGTGGCCAATTCGGTCTCTTAAATTACATCATTATGGAGCGGATGCAAGGACATAATCTATCTGAATGTTCAATGGAAGAACAGGAGCAACAACTGCCGGAGTTGTTCCGTCTATTAACGAATCTAGCAAATGTGGATATCCGTTCTACCAACGGTTATGGTTGGATTGGTTCCGACGGGAATGGAGCGTATGGTTCTTGGCGGGACTTCGTAGCGGCGGCTTATGCGGAAGACCAGACGGGGACGTTCTGGGAGAACTGGCATGATCTGTTTCAGACAACTTTCCTAGAGAGAGACATTTTTGAAGAAGTCTATAATCGATTAATGTCTTGGTTGACCTATAACGAGTCGAACAGGAGTTTTGTTCACGGGGATTTTCACCAATGGAATGTGCTATCCGATGGGACTAGGATTACGGGCATTATTGACGGGAATTGCATGTATGGCGATCCTGTCGTGGATCTTGCCGTTCTCGATCGTCATATGCCATGGATGGGAATGATCGAAACCTATGAGAATTATTTGGCGAAGGAAAACATCGTTATTCCTTATTTGAGGGAGAGATTAATCGGTGCCTATTATTACAAAGGGCTCGACGGTCTTCGCTTTTATGCCAAAATGGGCTGGAAAGACGCATATGACGAGACACGGGCGTTTCTATTGAATTTGAAGAGCTACTAAGGGGATACTTCATGAACAGCGGTTTTCAAATGGATACGGATATCAATCGCCGACTTACGCTTAAGCAAACGAAACAAGCAGCATTATATGCTTTGCAAAAATACGATGTTGACTGGAGCTCCATACATTTCATCCAAGTTTCAGAACATGCGACCTTTCGCATTCACAGTATTACGGGAGAATCCTATTTACTGCGAGTTCATGCATTGAATAAATCTTATGTCGAAGTAAATTCGGAACTAAGGTGGTTAGCCCATTTAAGAAGTAAGGGACTTGTTGTACCTGATGGCGTACTAAATCGAAATGGTGAATTTATTACCGTTGTTTCAAAAGAGGATAAGGCGGAATATTATGCAACCTTGATGAGGTGGATCGAGGGTGATCGGTTAGATAAAAATGCTCTTAACGAGGATCATATACGAGCGATGGGAAAACTGATGGCGGACCTTCACGGGGCGAGCGTTGATTTTGTTCCCGGAAACGCTTTTTCCCGCACAATTTGGGGGAGCGAGAGTTTTGCACTGGATTGGAAACATTTACAGAAGCATCATAATCATTTTATAACGAAAGAAGCTTTCAAATTGTATACAGAAGCTTCTGCTAAAGTTGCGGATCAACTTCAAACTTACACACCTCATGCACAAAATTACGGGATCATTCATGCAGACCTCCATAATGGGAATATCGTGTTTTGCGATGATCTTCCGTATGCCATTGATTTTGGTAGATGCGGCTTTGGCTATCATATTTACGATATTGCGCAAGCGGTCATGGGCCTTCGGCCACATCAACGAAAACTATTTATTGAAGGCTATGAGAAGGTCAGACAATTGAGCAATAATACGATTTCGATGCTGGAGTGCTTCTTCATCATGGCAATCATTGAAGCCTATAGTTTCCATGCTGAGAATGAGCAGGAGACTGAGGGTCTGATTGAAGAGCAACCGTATGCTCAGTCCATATTGAGAGCATTCATGAATGGAGAGCCTTTCTTATTTCGGGAATTTGATGAGTATTGATTTACATTAAGCGGTGAAATTGCTGTTTTATGATGTTGCGGAGGGGCAATGGTATGCGTTTAGCCAGACTGCGCTGAATTCCATCAGAAAATTGCCGGCAGTAGAATTGGAGTACATATTACATTAGGGAAACGAGGGAATCGAAGGTGAAACAACTGATCGTTGGAGATGTCATGCATGAACTGAACAATACTCGCCGCATTCTGGAGCGCTTGCCCGACGAGCATATGACGTGGAAGCCGCACGTGAAATCGATGACGTTAGGTGGGCTGTCCACGCATCTGATCAACCTGCTGAATTGGCAAATTGCCATTGTTCTTTACCCTGAATTTGATCTCTCGACCGTCCCGCTGCGGCGGGAAGCTCTGGAATCACGCGAAGCCGTACTGGAGGAATTCGATGCGAACGTCATCAAGCTCAACAAGCTTATAGACGAATGCGACGAGACAACGCTTGGCGAGGATTGGACCTTGCGTAACGGCGACCATATCATCCTGCGCCAACCGCGGGCGCTCGCGCTTCGCACCTTCGGATTAAACCACATGGTTCACCACCGCGCGCAGCTTGGGGTTTATTTGCGGCTACTCGATATTCCATTGCCCGGCCTCTACGGTCCCACAGCCGATGAAGAAGGCAAATAAAAACGACCATATGAGGTGAGAAAATGAAGGATATTCTGATTGCGAATAATAGCCATTTTGATTCTTTGATTGATAATGTGCAGCAAACGCAGAATCGGGTAGGTTCTTCGGCAGGCGCTCTTGTTATCATTCAAGATCAAGAAATTGTAACGGAGTGGTACGACGGATATCATCATCACAAAAAAGGTGCCCAAAAAGTAACATCCGATTCATTATTTAATATTTATTCAACAAGGAAAACATACGTTGGATTAGCAACGGCTATTGCTATCGTAGAGGCTGGAATTGACATTGACACGTTAGTTAGCGACTTGCTTGAAGATTTTCCAAAGGAATATTTAGCGGATGTGACTCTTCGCGATTTAGCTACAAAGTCAGGACCAAAGTATTTTGGACCTCTTCAAATAGAGCGTGAGGAACTGGCGGCAAAAGTAATTGAAAGAATAACAGGCTTTACGATTAATCAGTTAATAACAGAAAAAGTATTACATCCCTTGCAGTTGGCAAATACAGAGTGGGTGTCTAAACCAAAGGAGAATCTAGTCTGTGATTATCAAGCATCAGATGGCTATGCTTCCGTTAGGATCGAATCGGATGAAGGTCATGAACGTAATCTTTATTGCAGTGCCAAAGATTTGGCTGTTTGGGGGCAATTGCATTTAAATAAAGGTTTTCTCAATGAGAAGCAGATTTTGAATAGTAGCATATTCGAATTAATGGAGAACGTTAAGAATGATAAGACTGAAAAACGAATATTTGGCTGGTACTATCAAGAGGATTGGTATTATGCCACGGGGGCAACGGGTTGCCATTGCGTTATTCTACCTGAGTACAATACCGTTGGAGTTAGGATGTTAAATAAATATACGGATGATTATAAAGATGACCAGCTAACATTTAATAAGTTATTGTTGGATTGTATTAAAGGTAAGCGTTAAGAGAAATACAAGGAGTGAAATACATTGAACCATGATGAAATTGAATTCCATATAAGAGCAGAACAACCGAATGACGCAGAAAGCGTGTATCGTATTCATTATGAAGCATTTGGAGAACGGGAAGAGGAATCTAAGATGGCCGAGCGTGTTCGCGCATCTAAAGGGTATATTCCCGAACTGTCTCTTATTGCGACTGATAGAAACGGTAGTGTAATCGGTCATGCATTGTTCAGTCAAGCGGAAGTCGTGGACGAAGACATAAGGCACGAAGTGATCGTTTTAGCGCCGATTGCAGTTAAACCGGGCTATCAGAACCAGGGCATAGGGGGAGCGCTTATCCGCGAAGGTTTGCGGCTTGCGGACAAGCGCGGTAACTCGCATGTGTTTCTCATCGGGCATCCGGCATATTATCCCAAATTCGGATTCGAACCGGCGCGTCCGTACGGCTTTGAGTTAAAGCAGTTCGAGGTGCCAAATGAGGTGTTTATGGTGAAGATCCTATCTCCAAACGCTGGAATCAAAGGCGAGTTACGTTACCCGCAAGCTTTTTTGGATTAGGGTTACAAGCTGCTTGCAATACAGTAATGGGATCCTAAATCTACTGCTTTTTATCATTCAACTGAACAACATAGTCTTTCAGGCGGTCCCTCGTGGCCGCCATTTTTTGTACGGCGGAGCGGTTGGGCTTGAGAGCTACTTTGGGCCCTTCATGCACACCTGGAGCATAATAGACTAATCCAATCTGAGGCTCGATTTCGGCAACGGTTTGGAGCATGTAGCCGTATACTTGTTGATCTTCTTGAGACAAGGTTTGTTGCTTCGAAAGTTGCGAATTCAAATACCGGGAAATAGTCTGCAGATGGTTGGAGACGGGTAGCAGCAGATTTGTTCCTTTCGCTTGGTCCACAAGCTGGGAATAGGCGCTAATGGCAATTAGTTTCTCATTCATCGCAGCTAAACGTTCCACGCTGATATCATCCGGCGGGTAGTTCGCGAATTCGTCGTAGTTGTGCCATATTTGATAGATTGCGCTCCCAACAAGGCCTCCCAATCGTGCGTTTGCATAGTCAGCCTGTTTATGTTCGTGATTCCACAGGAGAAAGCTCCCGATAACGATGGCTACAGTAAGAAGTACGGTAGTTCTAAATAAATTCATTTCGCTGCCCTCCTGAATCTTTAATCCTTTTCAATAGTATAGCATTTACCTACTTTTTGGAAAATCTAACAGAAATGTCATACAGCCGTAACGAAGATGTGGTAGTCTTGTATGTGCTGGAAATATAATGAAGAGTTGAGAGGGATAAAGATTGAGCAAACGAAAATTAACGATTCTGGCAGGCGTATCCTTATTCCTGCTCGTCTACGTGACTTACGGATTGTGGATTGCGAAGGATGTGCGAACTATTCTGACGATCGGGATGCAACCAGATTCCAGTTATGATAACTACATGAGCGAGCAAGCTTATCACAGACTGAATCCTATCCGTAATGGAATGACAAATTCCACTTACACGTACCAGTCAGAAAATCATCATATTGGCCCGGTGTTTCTATTCCATTTCTTTGTTGTGGCGAAGACTTCAACCAAGCAGAGCTTTGAATTTCAGAATAAATCCGTTTCGTTCGGGGGAACGGAAGTCGTGAAGATGACGACAAAGCTGAAGCATGGCCGCTGGTATGCTTCGGAAATCCATATAGCTCCATAACCATAAGCGGGAGGGATAGTCTATGAAACGGAGAAGAACGATTAGTATTGTATTAAACGCGGCATTTGTTTTATCCGTACTTCCCTTGTTGTATCTCATTCAGGCCGACAAGAACAGCAATTACATCAGCGGACTCATGTTCTTCTCCATTGCTTTTTTTGTTCTTGGAATCGGCAGCACCGTTAATTACTATACCATCAAGTTAAGGAAACGAAATGGAGGATAATACAGATGCCGAAGAAACAGGTGTATATCATCACGGGCGTGTCCGGCGGATTAGGCGCAGAGCTGGCAACACAGCTATTGAGTGAAGGGAACGACGTGATAGGATTATCCCGAACGGATCATCCGGTGTTAGAACAACTTACGGGTGCGGGACAATATTCTTTTTACCCGATAGACCTTACCCAGGCAGATACGTCTGTGCTTCATGAAATCATATCTGCCTTACAGACAAGCCCTCCAGAATCTATCACGCTCATAAACAATGCAGCTTCCGTAACTCCGCTTAATCGGATCGAAGATTGCACGGACGAGCAAATTCTAGCGAATATCCAATTAAACATAACGGCTCCGATGTTGCTCATTTCGGCTTTTATCCGGCTTACGGCGGAATGGCCCACGGTTAGAAGAGTCGTAAATATATCATCCGGTTCCGGTAGTTACCCTGCTCCTGAGATGAGCTTGTATTGTTCGGGCAAAGCGGCGATTAATATGTTCTCCCGATGTGTAGGCATGGAGCAAGAACAATCGAATAATCCCGTTCAAGTTTTTTCGATTGACCCAGGGATGATGGATACGGCTATGCAACGTACGGCGAGGGAGTCCGACATGGCCTTATCGGCGTATTTCGCGGCACAGCATGAGGAAGGCAATCTGGTTGAACCGGCAAGCGTCGCGCAAAAAATTATAGACCTAATAAGTTCTCAGCATCTCATAAAAGGTGAACTACAGAAAGTGTAGGGGAGTGTCCGACAATGAGCGAGTACTACTGGAATAGCCAGATTGAATATCTCAGCAAGACCAGATGGCTTTTGTACAATGACGATTATTTAGAGTTTCTAGTGCAGAAAGTTTGGAAAATATCGACGCCTGTGCGCATGGTGGATTTCGGCTGCGGGTATGGTTACATGGGGTTAAAGCTGATGCCTTTGCTTCCTGCCGGGTCAACGTACACAGGGATTGATGCCGGAGATCAATTAATAGCGCGGGGTGAAGAACTGTTTCAAGATGCCCCGTTTGAAACCCGGTTCATGCAAGGGGATATCCAGACCATCGAGATCGAGCAAACTTATGATCTTGCCGTTTGTCACGCTTTCCTGCTGCATGTCCCTAATCCTAACGCTATATTGCAAAAAATGCTGGATTCTCTCGTTCAAGGCGGACGAATCATTTGTTTTGAGCCTCATTGGATATCCGGGATGGCGAACTATCATCTGGAGGGTAATCCGCATTCTGACATTGTACAGCTTGGATTCCTGCAGAAGTTGTTTGAGAGAGACGCGGCCGGCAGCGGTAGTGATGGGAACATCGGCATTAAACTACCCGTTTATTTGAGTGCGCTTGGAGTCAAACAAATCGATTGCAGATTAAGCGATAAAGTTAATTTTCTGGACGCAAACATTGATGAAGACGAGAAGAGAGATCTCTATCAATCGATCAAAGCAGATGGATTTGGGGCGGCACCATCGGATGAAGATGCTTTTATTGCCGGACTGATAGACCGCGGCGCAACGTATGAAGAAGCGAAGCGGGAGTTTGACACGGAATTGTCCCTATCGAAAGCATTTCAGCTTCATTCATCTCTCGTGTATGCCCCTACTATGAAAATAACTTCGGGAATTGTTGAGAGAGGCGGGTCCTAATGAGTAAGGTAAGTCGCAATAATCCGGTTCGTGATAGCTGGAATGAGTGGTCCGACACCTGGTACACGAAATATAGGACCGAGCAAGCTATAGCTACAATCATTCAATCGCCAGCTACCGCTTTTCATCCGACGGTGTTCGCCATGCTGCAGGAATCTTTCCCGGATTTCAATGGGATTCGGGTTCTCGTTCCATCCAGCGGTGATAACCACGCGGTATTTGCTTTTCATTTGATGGGGCAAAAGTAACTTCCTGCGATATTTCGGAGAGACAAATCGAGAACGCTTTCATAATCGCGCAGCATTATGGTTGGGATATTTCCTTCATTAACGATGACACTATGGAATTAGCTAATATTCACAGCAATGAATACGATCTGGTTTTCACCTCTAATGGCGTACATGTCTGGATCAACAATTTAACGGCTATGTACGGTCAGATCCAGAGAGTATTAAAGCCGGGAGGCACATGCCTCATGTATGATATCCATCCGTTTATGCGTCCTTTTGGCGTGCAAGCCGGTGAAGCCGCAACGGTCGTCAAACCTTATGATTTGACGGGGCCATTTGGCGAAGTGCCTACTTATAAATGGCGGATGCAGGACATTATGAATGCCATGATCACATCTAATCTGCGCGTACAGCGGATCGAGGAAATGTATGCGCAAGACGGCTGGTTCTGGGTTGACGATTCTACGGATGAAGGCGCGCAATTAACGGATGAAGAAGTACAACGTAATTGTGATTGGCATCAGAATCCGATGGCTGCACTTCCTCAATGGTTATCGGTTCGGGCCGTTAAAGGGTAATGTTCCCGTCGCGTCGAAGTTACATAGGCAACTAATTCGAGTTCGGAGGAGATCAAGAGATGAGTCTAACCGTGGGACCGTATGATCTGCAGAAGACGGATATTACAGGAGCGAAGTGGCAAGAGGTACGCGCAGAGGAACTGGAGATCGATAACGTCAGTTTGGCGCGCACGTCCATCAATAATGTGAATATGAACGCGATGAAGCTTAACGATGTGAATATGAGCGAGATCCAAATTACGGATGCGAACATGTCCGGCATCCATATTAAACTTGCTAATTTCACTAATTCCGTAATTGATACCGTTTACTTGCACGGAACCGAGTTCCGGAATGTTGTCCTGCCGCAGGAAGGCGAACCGCATTATAAGGCGGAAGGCTATCAGCCTACTCGGTTCCACAACTGCAATCTCTCGAATGCGCAATTGAATAACTGTAATCTAACGAATGTGGAAATCACGGATTGCGACATTACGGGTCTTCGAATAAATGGTATATTGATCTCGGATTTGCTGAAAGCCCAATAATTCTTGCGAAGGAATGGGGGAAAGCGCAAATGAGTGAACAAACAATTAATGAACAAACGAAGTCAATCATTAAGCTTGGTAAATCAATTCAGGTGCGGCTTGTATCGGATTTGCAGGCTTCGCAAATTTATTACCGTGATTGCCTAGGGTTTACGATCGATAATTGGGGTCACGCTGAACGCGATGAGGTTTGTTTCATTCTTCAGCAAGCAGTGTCGGATCAAGATGTCAAACCCAATGCGGTATCGGCGAAACGTTCAAGTTATCCTAGCGAATGGCAAGGGCCTGAAGATGGTTGGGACACCTACATTCATATGGCTTGGGATGAGTTTGATGAATATGTGGAAGAAGTTCGAGCTTGTGGTGGCCATATTGGAATCGAGCCTTTTATGGATGAACACGGAGGGTGGCAATTTAAGAATGCCCATATCCTTGATCCCGACCAATATAACATCGTATTAGGCGCGATGCGGAGAGTGGAGCAGATTTGGACGGAAACCGGAGGCCAAACAGATGAACTTTGAACAGCTTGTACCTATACTGCGCATCTTTGATGAAGCAAAAGCTAGAGAGTTTTATATGGACTTTCTTGAATTTACGGTGGATTGGGAGCATCGGTTTGAACCAAACACGCCGTTATACATGCAGATATCCAAAGGCCCTGTCAGGCTCCACTTAAGCGAGCATCACGGAGATGCCAGCCCCGGTTCGTCCGTGCGAATCGAAATGACCGGCATTAAAGAATGGCATAAGGCATTATTGAATAAAAAATATAAGTATGCAAGGCCCGGACTCGAGGAGACGCCTTGGAACACCCTGGAGCTTAGAATCGGCGATCCGTTTGGCAACCGGGTTGTATTTAGCGAATCTACATCTGACTAATAGAGGCGATTGCTATAAAAATACTGTATGGCGTTATTTTAGTTATAGCATTTCTGCTCATTACGATGTTTGGGCTAGGTCCCGTCTTGTTTGCGGATGGCAGCTTTACGGAGAGAATGGTCACTTTAGGCGTGGTCATTCTAATCTATCTGGCTCTTGCAACCTTGACGTATTTCGTATTCAGACGCAAAGGAAAATAATTGCTTTGCCGGATTCTGCCACTGTTGCAGAATCCGGCTTTTTTTTTTTGCAAACAAAGGCATAGTCCGCGCTCGTTCCCGCATACGAATAGTGAGTTGAAGTTAATGTGCTGGGAAAGGGGACTTTGGCGAATGGACTGGATCAATGATCAGATTATTCGATTGGCACAATCTTCTCTGCCTCCAGGTGCGGAGCTCGTCATGATGGAGGATCCTCCCAATGAATATGCGATTTATCCGCAGGATTTGAGCGGGGATGGGATTCCGGAGCTGACGGTTGTGTACCGGCTCGACAATGAGCTGTATGTCCATATTTTGCAATACAGACATATCGGATGGATGATAGCGGCGGCAGCCAAAGGCGAAGGGTATGGCGTGATGGAGCTGACCGCCGCACCGGTGACAACTCGCATGGTTAACAATTTGATAATTAAGTGGCGGACCGGAGAAGAACTTTCAAGGCGGGCCGTCTACGAGTGGAGTACGATCGGATTCCGTAATATTGTGCCGGATGACGAGGAGCTCGAGACAAGAGCGATTTCGTTATATCCTGGCGCGGAGAAAATGATCGGCGGAACCAAATACGGCTATATCAACGGCATTGGAACGATGGTTATCCCTCCGAGGTACGACTACGCGCAAGATTTTCAGACAAACGGGCTCGCGATTGTAAGTAACGGCGACGGAAATGGCTTGATTAATACGATGGGCAATTATTTTGTGCGTCCGATCTACAACTTTATCTCTCCTTTCTCGGAAGGCAGAGCCGTCGTCATTGATGAGAAGGGCAAATACCGGTTAATGAATGATTCGGGAGACCTTGTGACAAGCAAAGGTTATTCCTATATGGCCGATATCCTCGACGGAAGAGCTATGGTCAATAATCAGCAAGCGGACGGGAAAACGGTATATGGTTATATCGACCGCTCAGGCAAAGAGGTTATACCGCTTCGTTATGAGGATGCCAGCGATTTTGCGAACAGGCATGCAACCGTGAAGATCAAGGATAACGAGTTCGCTTTAATCAGGCATGACGGTTCGAAGGAAGCGGAGTATCATTTTCCGTTTGTAGGGGTATTGGGAGATGGGCTATTGCCTTTCCAGCAGGACGCAGGCGGGAAATACGGGTACATCAACGAGAAAGGCACGGTGAAGATTGAGCCGAAGTATTCGACGGCGTTTCCGTTCCAGAATGGCAGGGCAATTGTGAATAACGCGGCGGATTTTGGCTCGGAGTACGGTCTTATCGATACAAAAGGAAATGTGGTTATCCAGACGATCTATAACGATCTGATGGACATCGGGCAGCAGCGGTATGCGGTTGGAAAAGCGATTAAGCCGGATGAGCCGTACCTTGGTTCGTTGTATGCGATATTCGACTCGGATGGCAAACGGCTGACTGATTTCATATACACGGATGTGCAGCATTTCAGAAAAGGGCTTGCGTCGGTAAGTGACGGGAAGAAAACGTTCTTCATTAATACAAACGGGCAGCCGGCGCCGGGATATCCGCAGTTCGAAGGTAGCGGCACGCTCAAGCTGGAAGACGATCTTATCCAGGTCAACATCGATCAACGGATTAAATATGCGAGCCGCAGCGGCCGGATTGTGTGGGAGCCAAATACGGTCATTCCGCTCCGGTTGCCTTATTTTGTGAGAGAACATAAGTATAAGCCGAATAAAGACTATGTCGTCTATTATCCGGCGGTTGAAGGCCTCTCCAATCCTGCCGCTCAGGAAAGGCTGAACGAGACGTTAAAAGTCATGTCGCAGGTGAAGCCGATACCGGGGGATGAGCAGCTTGGTTATACGTATAGCGGGGATTTCGATGTGACTTTCTTCCACAAAAATCTGCTGGAAATCGAGATGACCGGTTATAATTACCCGGCCGGAGCCGCGCATGGTATGCCAACTCAAGTGTATGCGCATATCAATGTGACGAGCGGCGACATGTTCACGCTGAAGGATTTGTTCAAAGCAAACAGCAACTATGTAAAAGTGCTTAGTGATATCATTGGCGAGCAAATTAAGACGGATCCGCAATACGATTATGTATTTCCGGATACGTACAAGGGGATTAAGCCCGATCAGCCGTTTTTCATGACGCAGGATGCGCTCCATCTTTATTTTGAGCCGTACGAGATTGCGCCCTATGCGGCCGGGTTCCCTACGTTTACAATCCCGTTCTCGGAAATTATGAGCATCATAGATGAACGAGGGGATTTCTGGCGTTCATTTCATCCGTAATGGCCATGGACGAGGGCAAGCGTTACCCACACCAAGTGATAAAGATTCACGATGAGATACAGCAGGAACAGAAAAGCGGCGGAATAGCGGATCCACAGGCGTGAGCTTAACCGCGGATAGAGAAGCATAAACAATACGGGAAACATCAGCTTTATGCCGTAATAGGCGATGGCATGCCAGTTATACAGCCAAGAAACAAACGGATTCAGTTCGGTAATGAGCTCCAGCCGTATTCCGATATCGGTAAATATGGCATCAGTTAGGCTGAATAATAACAGGCCAATCAATAGGCTGCGAATAGGCAATCGGGTTGCAACGGACATTCCAGCACATCCCTTTATTTGGAAGAATATTATATTATTATGATACATTTTGTATCTTGAATAAGCAAGCCAACGCATGGTGAGTCCCACACGTTTCTGTGGACGATCCATGCGTTGTTTTCGTTTTGGCGAATGTCTGTTTGTGCTGATATAATATAGTAGTAAAAGAAATGAACGCGACTTTAATCAGATGGAGCTGAAAGTGATGCTAAGCCCGTCATTATCTCCTTTTCACCCGTCCCTGGCGGAATGGTTCGAGGCAACGTTCGGTGAACCGACGGATGTCCAAAAGCAAGCTTGGAAAGCGATTTCAGCCGGCGACAACACGCTGATTGCCGCTCCGACCGGCTCAGGCAAAACGCTAGCGGGCGTATTGCCATGCCTGGATGGCATTGCGCGAATGAAAGAGCAGCAACGCCAATCTGGCGTAAGGCTGCTCTATATTACGCCGCTGAAGGCGCTTAACAACGACATACACGATCATCTGGTGACCTTTATCGAGCAGATAGACAAGCGGGCTGCCTCCGCGGATCATAACTGGCCGGGGCTACGGAGCGGCGTGCGGACAGGGGATACAACCAGCTCCGTTCGATCCGCTATGTATCGGAAACCGCCGGATATTCTCGTAACAACGCCGGAATCTTTGTATATTCTATTGACCTCCGAGAAGGGCAGAGACATGCTGAAGACCGTCTCTTACGCGATCATTGACGAGATTCATGATCTGGCCGCGGACAAAAGAGGATCGCATCTTTCCCTTTCGTTAGAACGGCTAGAAGTGTTGTGCGGCAGACGGATTCAAAGGATCGGCGTATCGGCCACGCAAAAGCCTTTGGAGCGAGTGGCCAGATTTTTGGGCGGATGGCAGGAACTGGCGAATGGCCGCATAGCGGAAAAAGAAGAAGGATTCGTTCATCCGCTAGCGTATGCGCCGCGTCCGGTTACGATCGTGGAGAGCCATATGAGCAAGCAGCTCGAAGTGTCGCTTACGATGCCCGATCAATCGCAGCCGATGCAGACCCGCGATGCGGTATGGCTGCCGATTCTGGACAGGCTGTTTGCGCTTATGTCCGATTGCCGATCGGTTATTATTTTCGTGAACAGCCGCCGGTTATGCGAGCGGTTATGCCTGCGGCTGAACGACCATGCCGGTTACGAAATGGCGCGGGCCCATCATGGCAGCATTGCCAAGGAGCGGCGGCTTGAAGTGGAACGGATGCTGAAGGCAGGCGAGCTGCGCTGCATCGTGGCTACTTCATCGCTCGAGCTTGGCATTGATGTTGGGCATATCGAGCTGGTTATTCAGCTGGATTCGCCCGTTGAAGCCGCATCCGGCATTCAGCGGATCGGCCGGGCGGGCCACGCCGTCGGCAGCGCCAGCCGCGGCGCGATGGTTGCCCGGCAGCGGGGCGTGCTGCCGGAGATGGCGGTGCTCGGCAAGTTGATTGCCGAGCGGGATATTGAGCCGATCCGGATCCCGCGGGATCGGCTGGATGTCCTCTCGCAGCAGACGATATCCATCGTTGCGGCGGGGGACATCGCGGTGGGCGATCTGCATCGGCTGATCGCCCGAAGCGACAGCTACCGAAGCTTCCCGATCGGTCAGCTTCGGGCCATGCTGCAGGTGCTGGCCGGGTTCTACCCGTTTATGCGGCCGCTGCTGGATTGGAACCGCGACACGGATCAACTCGTGAAGCGGCGGAACACGATGATCGGCGCGTTAACCGGCGCCGGAACAATCCCGTCAAGCTCCGCATACCCGGTGCATCATGTAGACAGCCGCGTCCATCTGGGAGAGCTGGACGAGGAGTTTGTACAGGAAAGCCGGGTGGGCGATGTATTCCAGCTCGGCATGAACGGCTGGATGATCCGACGGATCGACAAGGACCGGGTCTACGTCTCCGAAGCTGGCAATCGCTTTAGCGAGATCCCGTTTTGGCGTGCTGAAGGGATAGGAAGAACCTATTCGCTGGGCATGAAGGTCGGGGCATTTATCGCGGAGATTGACCAGCGCCTTCAACAGGGGGAAGAAGAACAGTTGATCGATTGGTTAACCGGGCAATACCGGATGGATGATTACACGGCAGAGCAGCTGTTGTCGCTCATTCGTTCCCAACAATCGGCATGCGAGTTGCCGACGGATAAACGGATCGTGATCGAGACGTACCGCGATCTGATGAACCAGACGCATGTTATTATGCATAATCCGTTTGGCAGACGGGTTAACCGGACTTGGCTGCTAGCGATTGAACGGCAGTTCGAGCTGCTGCTTCCTTACCGGCTATATGGCAATGCCAAAGACAACGGCATTGAATTTGTTCTGCCGGAATGGGATTCCTCCTGGCTGCAAACGATTTGGCAAGTCACGCCGGCGAATGTCGAAGCTCTGCTTACCGAAGCGATTACGGGATCGCCGCTGCTTGCGATTGCCTTCCGGCATATTGCCGAAACTTCGCTGCTATTATCCCGAAACTTCGGCCGAACGCCGTTATGGCAGAAACGGCTAAGAAGCGAAGAGCTGCTGCGTTCGGCACTGCCTTACGCGGAGCATTTTCCCTATTTGACGGAAGCGATGAAGGTTTGCCTGCACGAGTATTTATCGCTCGAAGAAGTTCGTTCACTCTTAACCGCCATTCAAACGGGTGAAATTCAGGTCGTAGTGAAAGAGACGGAATTCCCCTCCCCGATGGCTACCCAGTTTCTCGCCGATTATGTCAATATGCGCATCTATGAAGGTGACGGGCTTGATCCGGCCATTCAGATGCAGCTTATGAACGTCAGCAAGGAGTTGGCCGGCCGGTTATTTGGCGAGCAGGCGCTTCGGAGTGCCATACCCGAGCAGGTAATCGAAGCGGAGAAGCAGCGATTATCGGAGCCATTCGCCGAGCTTCGCGAAGCGGGTGACGTGGTTCGTCTGCTCAAGCGACGCGGCGATCTGGCGGCGGATGAATTGATTCAGCTGTCGGATACGCGAGCCGTAGGATGGGCCGAAGAGCTCCTTCGAGCTGGAGAACTCGCGGTATTCCGGCCTTCGGCGGACACTCCGGAAGAGGAATCGAGATGGATCTGCCGCGATGAACTGGAAATCTATGAAGGCTTCCCTCAATCGGATGAAGCGGCATCCTTTATTATCCGGCGGTTTGCGGATAACCGGCTTTCCTTCACGGAGCTGGAACTATGCGAACGTTATCCGCAGCTTACGCTGCTCGAAGCGAGAAGGCTGATCGACAAGCTGAGAGAAGAGGGCAGTCTTGAGCAAGCCCCATTCGCTGCAACGCAGGACGAGCGGATTTGGTCAAGCCGTCGTGCCGCCGAGCGCATGATCCGGTTGTCCATAGGCGAAGCGCGCAAGCAGGTGCAGGCGGCTTCCCCTATACGGTGGTGCGCGCAGATCGCGCTTCGGCAACATGCGCTGCAAGGAGCACAGCTCCGCGGCAGCGAAGGATTGAAGCTGGTCATCGAACGTCTCCAAGGGCTTTTTCTGCCGATATCGCATTGGGAATCGATTATATTCCGGACGCGTATCGCGGATTACCGGAAGGAAGATCTTGATCAGCTCTGTGCTACCGGAGAAATTTTATGGCTTGGCAAGAAGCAACCGGAAGAAAAAGAAGGCAAAGTCGCTTTCTTCCTCGCCGGAAGCCGTTCCATCTACGAGCCTCTTCTCGCGGACATCCAGGCCAAACCGCCTTCGCATCCCGAACTCCTGGAGCTGCTGAAGCGCAGCGGCGCCAGCTTCCTGACCCGGCTATCGCGCGATACCGGCAAGCTGCCGACGGAACTGTTATCTGCGCTGCTTGATTTGGCGTGGGAAGGCCATGCATCCAATGACCAGTTCGCACCGCTCCGTCTGTTAACGATGAAGAAGGGCAAGGACTACGCCAAGACCGGCTCGGGGCTTGGCAGATGGTATTGGACCGGTAGCCTGGCAGAGGAGGCTTCGGATCAACAAGCATCGGATCCTCCGGAAATGTATTGGATCCGCCATTTGCTGGATACGTACGGAATTATCACAAAAGAGCTGACCTCTTCCGTCACGCCATACGGCTGGGACCAACTGCAGCCGGTATTGCGGAGGCTGGAGGAATGGGGGACGCTCACCCGCGGTTTGTTCATCGACGGCTCGATTACGATGCAATTTACGACGCCTGACATGGCGGACGCCATCCGCAAGCCGTTTCTTGCCGGGTCAGGCATACAAGATACGCTGACGCTGCTATCGGCTGTAGATCCGGCCAATCCGTTTGGCCTTCTGCTCGACTGGCCTTCCGGGCAGGAATGCGGCTTTGCGCGCAAAGCGGGGCATTTTCTTGTCTTGCGGGGCGACCAATGGCTTTACTGGATTGAGAACAACGGGAAACGAATCCATACGATGGAACCGGTCGAAGATTCTGAGCGAGGAGCTTCGGCGGAAGACCTCAAATGGATTTTTGTTACGTTGCTGCGTCGCCAGCAGCTGTCCAAAATCGTGGTGGAGAAGTGGAACGGCTTGGCAGTGGCGTCTACGCAAGAAGGTGAACTTCTGAAGACCATTGGCGCGGAAGCCGATCAGAAGTCGCTTGTATTATGGCAGAGCCAGTTGAAGTGAGGCTATCTATCGCTAACCCAATATGGTTGTCGTTATTGCTTATGGGAAAGGGGATCTGTACGTGCAGCACATGATGAAATACGTTCGGAAATACGGCCTCCTGTTCACCGTTTCCGTCCTGCTGGTCAGCGTCGAAGCTTTAGCGGACTTGCTGCAGCCAACGATGATGTCGCATATCGTTGACGAAGGCGTTGCGAGCAAGCAGATGGATAAGGTGCTCCACTTCGGAGGTTGGATGCTTCTTATTACGCTCGGAGGCGCGCTTGCGGCATCGGGCCGCAATATCGTCTCAAGCATCGTATCGCAGCGTTTTGGCGCCGAGCTTAGACAGGATTTATACGAGAAAATTCAAGGTTTAAGCTTCGAAAGCGTTGACCGCTTCGACCGGGCGTCGCTTGTTACCAGATTGACGAACGACGTCACGCAGGTGCAGAACTTCGTGAACGGCATGATGCGGATTTTTGTTAAAGCACCGATGCTTTGCATCGGGGGCTTTATTATGGCCTTCCGGCTAAATCCGTATTTATCGATCGTCTTGATGTGTGCCATTCCGCTCGTTGGCTTAATGATCGTACTCAATATGAGAGTAGGTTTACCTTTGTTCGTAAAGGTACAGAACGCCCTCGACCGGCTTAATGGCGTCATGCGCGAATATTTGTCGGGAGTGCGGGTTGTCAAAGCCTTCAATCGCTTCGATCTCGAGGTCGATAAGTTTAACGGCATCAACAAGCAATATGAGGCCCGTTCAATCTCTGCCCAGCGCGTCATGGCGGTATTTAGCCCGACGGTTACATTAACGATGAACATCGGGATCGTGGCGGTTATTTGGCTTGGCGGGATCCGTGTGGACAACGGTCATACGCAAGTGGGCCATATTATCGCTTTCGTTAATTACATGACGCAGATTTTGTTCTCGCTGACGACAATGACGATGATCTTCAACATGTTCGTGCGGGCGAAAGCTTCGGGCGGACGGATTATTCAGGTGCTTGCCGAGACCAATCCGATGACGGATTTTAAGAAACCGGTGAAAGTGCTTAAAGAGAAAGGTTCGATCGAATTCGACAAGGTTAGTTTCTCCTACGAGGGTTTGGGAGGGGAACCTGTTCTCAAATCGGTCAGCTTCAGCTGCCAGCCTGGCGAGACAGTCGCCATCATCGGTTCTACCGGCTCCGGCAAAAGCACGCTCGTTAATCTGATCCCGCGTTTCTATGACGTAACGAGCGGTTCGATCAAGATTAGCGGCATCGACGTCAGGGAGCTGGACATGCACGAGCTTAGAGAGAAAATCGCCATCGTCCCGCAAAAATCCATTTTGTTTACCGGTCCCGTCATCGACAATATCCGGATTGGCAAACAGGATGCAACGCTGGACGAAGTGGTGGAAGCAGCTCGAATGGCTTCCGCGCACGCTTTTATTTCCGAACTGCCGGAACAGTACGATACGATGATTGGACAAGGCGGCGTTAACTTCTCCGGCGGTCAGAAGCAACGGGTCTCCATTGCAAGGGCGCTTGTCCGCAAGCCGGATATTCTCATTCTAGATGACAGTACCAGCGCGCTGGACAGCGCGACGGAAGCGAATATTAAGCAGGCGATCAGCCAATTCGCGATAGGAGTGACCACGCTGCTCATTGCGCAGAGAATCTCGTCCGTGAAGGACGCGGGTACGATCATCGTTATGGATGACGGTGAAATCGTCGGAATGGGCAGCCATGACAGTCTGCTTCAAGAATGCCAGGTCTATCAGGAGATCTATCGCTCGCAAATCGGCAAGGAGGTGGACAGTCATGCCTCAGCCTAACGGAACAAGCGGAAACGCGCGCCCCGAAGTGGCGATGCCGATGGCGGGTCGTCCAGGCGGCGGGTTTGGCGGCCGCGGGGGACCCAAGCAAAAGCCCAAAAACTTCAAAGCTACCATGATGCGGTTATGGGGTTACTTAAGCGGAGAACGGAAGCATCTTGCCATCGTATTTGGGTTTATTCTCATTGATTCGGCCATTATGCTGTTAGGACCTTATTTAATTGGCGTAGCAGTCAACGCAATGGCGGGAGGCCCAGGTGCCGTTGATTTCAAACTGCTGCATATCGTATTAATTGCGCTATTAGCCGCGTATATGTCTGATGCGTCTCTGTCCTTCCTGCAGGGATGGTTGATGGCAGGCATCTCCCAGCGAATCGTTAGCCATTTGCGGCGCTCGTTATTCGCGAAGCTGCAGAAGCTGCCGCTCGTCTATTTCGACACCCGCAGGCACGGAGAATTGATGAGCCGTTTGTCCAATGACATCGATAACGTCAGTACGTCAGTCTCTCAGACGGCAGCCCAGCTGATGAGCGGATCCATTGCTTTGCTTGGTTCGCTTATTATGATGCTTGTGCTCAGTCCGCTGCTTACGTTAGCCAGCTTGATTACCGTCCCCCTAGTGTATATGCTAGCCAGAACGATTACGAAGCGCACAAGTGCGTTGTTTAAGAATCAGCAAGCTCAGCTTGGCCGGCTGAACGGCCAGATTGAAGAGACCATTACCGGGTTCCAGGTCGTTAAAGCGTTCAACTATGAAGCGACCTCGATCGCTGATTTCCGCAAGGATAACGATGAATTGTGCAAAGTCAGCACCAACGCGCAAATCTGGTCCGGCTTTATGATGCCGCTGCTCGCGGTAATTAACAATATCGGCTTTGCGGCGGTAGCGATTTGCGGAGGAATGATGGCGGTAAAAGGAATGATCACCGTTGGCGTCATTGCCAGCTTTCTCAGCTATTCCAGGCAATTTGTACGGCCGCTGATGGATTTGGCCAATACGTACAACATTCTTCAATCCGGGATCGCGGGCGCGGAGCGTGTATTTGAAGTGCTGGACGAGAAAGAAGAGCCCGAGGATGCGCCGGATGCGGTCGAGCTGATCCATCCGAAAGGCGAGGTTGTGTTCGACAATGTTCAGTTCGGCTACCGCAGCGACGTGCAGATTCTGAAAGGAATCAGCTTCACGGCTGAAGCGGGCAGCAGCACGGCTTTAGTTGGACCAACAGGCGCGGGCAAGACGACCGTCATTAATATGCTTAGCCGATTCTATGATGTTACAGGCGGGCGGATTCTAATTGACGGCAGGGATATACGCCAATATACAAGAGACAGCCTTCGCCGGACTTTTGGCATCGTCTTGCAGGATACGTATCTATTCTCCGGCACGGTGAAAGATAATTTGAAATACGGCAAGCCGGAAGCATCCGACGAAGAGGTGCGTAGAGCGGCGCGGATGGCAGGAGCGGATGGATTCATCCGGCGGCTTCCCCAGCAGTACGATACCCCGCTTACGGAGAACGGCGGCAATCTCAGCCAAGGCCAGCGGCAGCTGCTTGCGATTGCCAGGGCGATTCTTGCGGAGCCTTCGATCCTCATCCTCGATGAAGCAACTAGCAGCATCGATACTCGAACCGAGCTCCGGATTCAAGAAGCGATGCTGCAAATGATGGAAGGTCGAACCAGCTTTGTCATTGCTCACCGGCTGTCGACGATTCAGAATGCGGATACGATTCTCGTTATTGACAAAGGGATGGTTGCCGAACAAGGATCGCATCAAGATTTAATGCAACTGGAAGGCATCTATTACAACATGCACCGAAATTTGAATGTATGAAACTTGAAGGTGTCCCATAAGTCATGAAAATGACGGAGGGGCACCTCTTTTTTTCCAATCCGTCATTCTCTCGTGACTGTTCTATCATTTGTGATCTCTAGTAAACATTGATATACTAGGACAGTGCTGAACTTCCACTTGTTAGTAGATTAGGAGGAAGCATGGGAGGACATAACGAGATGAACCAATGGGGAATTAAATCAGCCGCAGCTGTTCTAGCGCTTGCCTTGTTAACAAGCGGCATACAGGAAAGCCAAGCGGACGCGGCAGCTGTCGTGACGACGGCATCAACAACGGCTGTTCCTGCCAAAACAACTATTCTATTAGATGATGTAGAGCTGCCTTTTGACAGTCCGCCTATTATTGTCAAAGGCGTTACCTTTGTGCCGTTCCGTACGATTGGCGAAGCGCTTGGTCTGCAGAAGGTGGTATGGAGCGAGCAGACGCAGACGGTAACCGCAGAGGGTACCAAGCAGGGCAAGGCGATTACGCTATCGATGAAGATCGGCAGCAGCATGGCCGTTGTGAACGGCGATAACGTGAAGTTGCCGGCAGCTCCAATGATGAGAAATAACCGGGTACTGATTCCGCTGAGCTTTTTCAGCACGCAATTTGGCGCGCAAGTCGGCTGGAGCCAATCAACCAATACCGTATCCATCAAATCGCCGCAAAAAGCGATGCATCTGCGTACGTTTTACGCTTTGTCTTCGTATGCCGAACGCGATCTTGTCGATAACGCCAACTCGGTAGCTTTCGGCTGGAGCCGGATTGACCGCAACGGCAACTTTACGCTTGAAGGTTCGGAGTACCGCGTTCCGCAGCCAAACGGCGAGGTTACGCCTCAGTCGCTTGTCGGTGATGCCGCTGCCAAGTCGATTAAGCCTTATCTGATGGTGTATTCCTTGGACGGACAAAACGAATTGACGAACATGATGAGCAGCGACACGCTCCGCGCGAATTCCATTAGCGGCATTACGAAAGCCATTGGAGATTACGGCTTTGGCGGGGTTGTTCTCGATTTCGAAGGTCTAGGTTTTCAACTGGACAAGATCGAACAGCAGAAGCTCTTAAATGCTTACGTGAAGCAGCTGAAGGAAGCACTCCCGGAAGGGATTGCCTTGTCTCTTGTAGTCCATGCGCCTAACAGCGCCTATAAAGGTTACGATTACAAGACGCTTGCATCACTCGCCGATGATCTTATTCTGATGGCTTACAAATACAATCCTTCGGGAACCGCGCCGCAAGTGCCGGAGCCAAACAACAAAGTGAATGAAGCTATTCAGCAGGCTATTAATGCCGGCGTTCCGAAATCCAAGCTGCTGCTTGGGATCGATCTGAGGGCAGAAACACCGGAGTCGATTGACGATAAGCTTGGCCTTGCCAAACGATATCAATTGAAAGGCGCTGCGCTTTGGCGTCTTGGCTTGTACCGCCAGTATTCGCAAGATATGATTTCAGCCATTAATAAATCCGTCATTAAACAATAAGCAGAATGTAAGAGGCAGAGAAGGACGATTGGGTCCTGCTCTGCCTTTGTTTTTTTTTTTGCAAATAGCCCGAACGCTATTCTAGCAATCTCATATTAGTAGATTAGCAGATCGGAAAGGGGGGATCCTCATGGCAGTTATAATTCCGTTCCCTATTGAATATGTAAGAGTATTGGAAGCGGCAAAAGCGAAAAATCAATTGGTTGTACTGAAAACCGTATCAGGCGAAGAAATTGTTGGTTACGTTTTGCGCGTGAAAAAGGGAGTTGTCGTGCTTAAAGCGTTTAAATCCAAGATTTACGTGGCGCTTAACAAAGTGACAGCTATTATTGTACGATAATAGCAACAAAAAACCGCGGGATTGGTTCCGCGGTTTTTTTGATGGTATGGCCTTAGCAAGGAGGGAATGGAGTAATATCCGCAATCATGTTGAAATTGTAGTGATGGGTAGCGAACTGGCTTTGGTACATATATTGCATGATATACACTTCGTTGCCTTGCACGGTACAGATAACGCCGGATACGCCTTGACCGTTGCGAAGGGAAATGCCAACCGGGCGACCAATTAACATCATGGCTTTTTGCTGAACGGACATTCCTTGCATAAACATAAACGAATCAACCTCCTGAATGATTTTAGTGGTATAATGGGGGATAGACTTGGTTAGCATCGTGAAGAATGGAGCTTTGAAGCATGAAGAGATTCAAGAAATTTTATATTGAAATTACGAGCATTTGTAATCTGTCCTGCCACTTCTGTCCGCCGACGGAACGTGCGAAAGGATTCATTAGCATAGAAGATTTCACCAGCCGATTAGACCAGATTAAGCCGTTTACGGACTATATTTATTTTCATCTGAAGGGCGAACCGCTGCTCCATCCGAAGATTGACGAGCTGCTCGATATTAGCCACGAGAAAGGTTTTAAGGTCAATATTACGACAAATGGCACGTTACTTCAGAAAAATAAACATAAGCTGTTATCCAAACCGGCGATTAGGCAAATGAACTTCTCGCTGCATAGCTTTGACGGTCATGCGGGCTCCACGGATAAAGAAGGTTATATCGGCAATGTGTTGTCTTTCGTCCGGGAGGCCAGAGAGCAGACGGACATGATTACGTCATTCCGGCTCTGGAACTTGACCCAAGATAATATGACCAATGCCGAGAGACAGCGGAACCGCGAAATTTTGTCCTTGATTGAGAAGGAATTCGAGCTCGATTATTTAATCGAAGAGAAGGTCGTTCCGGGCAGTGGGGTCAAGATCGCCGATCGCGTCTATTTGAACCAGGATTACGAATTCGAATGGCCGGATTTGAAAGCGAAAGAGGATGACGGGAAAGGTTTCTGCTATGGAATGCGAAATCAAGCGGGAATTCTGATCGACGGAACGGTGGTGCCTTGTTGTCTGGACGGCGAAGGGGTAATCGATCTGGGCAACGTGAATGTACAGCCATTTGCCGAGATTATTGAAGGGCAGCGGGCGACTAATCTAATTGACGGGTTCTCCAGACGCGAAGCCGTTGAGGAGCTTTGCCGCAAATGCGGCTATCGTCAGCGCTTTGGCAAATAAACAACACTTGTGTAATCAGCCGTTTACGGACGATAGCCGCCGTGGGCGGCTTTTTTGCGTTAGCAAATCGTGTATCTGCTTCTCCATCCTATGACGTGAGAAGCCTAAGGGTACTTAGTCCCATAATTCTTTGAAGTAGCGGCGGGAACGTTGGGCTGAATAAATCGCCGGCATGCCGGAGCAGAGATAGGCAATCGCGCAGCCGATCAACATATACAGCCAGCCGTAGCCATGAAGACCAAACAGCTCGATGCCGAGGATGAAGCTGGCAACAGGCGTATTCGTCGCCCCGCTAAATACAGAGATTAAGCCGATTCCGGCGAGCATCGGCACGGAAATAGCGAATAGATGGGCTAACGCGCTGCCAAGCGTAGAGCCAATAACGAATAACGGTGTAACTTCACCGCCTTGATATCCGGCTCCTAGCGTAATGGAAGTGAAGAGGGTCTTCCACAAGAAGGCAAGCGGTGCGGCCGTTTCCTGGAATGAGTGTTGCAACAAAGGCAAGCCAAGGCCAAGGTAGTCGCGGGTTCCGACTATATAGACTAGCGCAATGATAATTAACCCGCCTATAAAGCTTTTGATGATTGGATTGGGCAGAAGCTTCGTAAACCATGCCTTTAGGCGATGGGTTAAGGTGACGAACAAGAAGGCGGTCAGACCAAACATAATAGCGGCTGCGGCGATTTTGAGCAGGAGCATGACGTTCGGATGAGGAACTGGCCCCATGGAATAATGAAGATGATGCACGCCCCAGGCTAACGTCATGAAATGACCTGCGTAACTAGCTAGCAGAACAGGCAAAACGGCATTTAAGGAGATCGCTCCAATCGCCGCAACTTCAAGCGCAAACACCGCTCCGGCAGCCGGAGTTCCGAATACGGAGCCAAAGCCGCTGCTGATCCCGCACAAGAGGATAATGGTTCGCTCGGCATGTGCCAGCCGGAACTTCTTGCTAATGAGCTCGGCCAAGCTTCCTCCCATCTGAACGGCGGTGCCTTCCCGGCCGGCTGAGCCGCTGAACAGATGGGTAACAAGCGTACCGAATAATACTAGCGGCGCCATCCTCAGCGGGACGGCAGATTCTCCGCCATAAATCCGATCGAGCAGCAGGTTATTCCCTTTTGCCGCGTCTTTTCCGTATTGGAGATATAACCAGCTTACAAGCGCTCCTCCCAAAGGCAGCAACCATAGCAACCAGGTATGGTGAAGGGACGTGTCGGTTGCCCATTCCAAGCTGGTCAGGAATAACGCGGATGCTGATCCGGCGCAAATGCCGACAATCGCGGCAAGAAGGAGCCGGAAGGAGATTGTTTTTAATAAATGAGTCATAGGTAGCGTTTCTCCTCATCTTAAGCATTCAAGATATTTATTTACTATCGTATATTTTGAAAATAACGTCAATAACCGGGAGAAGTGGTACACTAGGTTTAAGAGCTAACGAGTATAAAAGGAGTCAGACATGTTCAAGACTTTAGACGTGCTGGATGACCGGTTTTGGCCACTAGCCAAAAAGCTGTACGAGCAGTCATTTCCAAAGGAAGGACGCAAGCCGGATTCCGTCATTGCCGGGATGTTTAGGAAGATGGACTGTTTCCTGCATATCCTATACGAAGACGATGAAGTTCAAGCAATGGCTTTGACTGGTCTCACAGGCAGCGGCAGGATTCTGCTCATTGATTATATTGCGGTCCATAACGGGCGCAGAGGCGAGGGGATCGGCTCGCGGTTGATTCAGGCGATAACGGAGTGGGCTAGGCAGGAGAAGCTTGACGGGTTGTTAATCGAGGTGGAATCGGAGCGCAAGAAGGAGAACGAGCAGCGGATCAAATTCTGGGAGAAGAACGGTTTCACCTTAACCGATTATGAGCATCCCTACATTTGGGTACCGGAACCATACCGTGCCATGTACAAACAGCTGAATGAGGAATCGGGCTGGCTCGGGGACAAAAGCGGTAAAAAGCTGTTTCGTTACATAACCGGCTTTCATGAAAAAGCCTATTCCAAGAAATAAGAAGGAGCTGGACATATGGAAAACCCGCTAAACAAAACTTTAAATCGTAAATATATATTGAAATTTCTGGAGGAACTGCTGAATACGCCTAGCCCAAGCGGTTATTGCATGAACATAATGAAGCGGCTCGAGGAAGAAGCGGAGAAGCTGGGTTACAAGATGGAACGCACGCCAAAAGGAAACGGCATGATCACCGTAGAGGGAAGCGGGTCATCCAAAGACGCAATTGCTTATACGGCACATGTCGATACGCTCGGCGCTATGGTTCGTGCGATCAAACCTAATGGGATGCTGCGAATTACGCCAATCGGCGGATATAACATGCATACCATTGAAGGCGAGTATTGCCTGATCCACACTAGAGACGGAAGGCAATACGAAGGTACCGTGCTTTCTACCAAAACCTCCGTCCACGTCTATCCCGATGCAAGAGACTGGAAGCGCGAGGAAGCCAATATGGAGATTCGTATCGATGAACGAACCTCCAGCAAGGAAGAAACGGAGAAGCTGGGGATAGCCGTTGGCGACATCGTATCCTGGGATCCGAGGGTTCGCATGCATCCTACCGGCTGGGTGAAATCCCGTCACCTGGATGATAAAGCAAGCGTCGCCGCTTTGTTTGGTCTGCTGGAGTGGATGAACCGGGCCGGCAAACGGCCGGAACGGACGCTCAAGCTGATTTTTTCCACTTATGAAGAGGTTGGACATGGCAACTCGTATATGCCGGCAGACATTACCGAGTTGATTGCGGTTGATATGGGGGCAATAGGCGATGATTTGTCCACGACCGAATACGATGTGTCGATTTGCGCGAAAGACTCATCGGGACCCTACGATTACGAGATGACTTCGAAGCTGATCGAGCTGGCGAAGCAACACCAGTTGCCGCATGCCGTGGATATTTATCCGCAATATGGCTCCGACGCTTCTGCGGCGCTGCGGGGAGGAAGCAATATTCGCGCCGCCTTAATCGGACCGGGAGTTCATGCTTCGCATGCCATGGAGCGCACGCATTCCGAAGCTATTGTAAATACCGCCGCCTTATTGCTCGCTTATTTGGGGTTATCCGTTTCCTAGATGATTTATTATTTCTTTACGCTGCTAACCGCGGGGATTGTTTTGCTGGCGAACAATCCCCGCGGCGAGATGAACCGTTGGGCGGCTTTTTTCCTGAGTGCTGCGGCGATTGGCGGCTTGACGGATATGCTTAACCAACACGGGTATGGTCATTTGGCGAATATCGAGCAGCTGCTCAACCATACGCTTACCCCTTACGGGATCTTGATATTCAGCCTGGTGTACTCCGAGCTGGTAACAAGCATCAAGGCTAGAATGGTTCTCAAGCTGCTTCTGTTTCTGCTTCCACTCGGCACGGTGTTTGCGACTCCCGTCCAGCCCGAATTCCGCATGGATTTCCGTTTCTTGCTGGGCTGGGCGGCGCCTTATTATTTGGCGGCATGTACGATCCTGATTGTTTCTTTGTGGAAGGAGACGAACCGCCGCAAACGCAGGAACCG
This sequence comes from Paenibacillus glycanilyticus, assembly GCF_030161375.1. Taxonomy (GTDB): domain Bacteria; phylum Bacillota; class Bacilli; order Paenibacillales; family Paenibacillaceae; genus Pristimantibacillus; species Pristimantibacillus glycanilyticus_B. Next base: position 135,541 of record NZ_BSSQ01000010.1, on the reverse strand, counting down.
GTTTATTGCTACCATTATCATAGTGCCAACGATTATCGCGGCTCTTTTGTTTATTAATGTGGCAGCCGTGTTTGTTCCGGATAGGGATAGCTTCCGCTATGTATCGTTTTTTATTATTTATTCGTTTTCGGTTGCTCTCATTTGTACGTTTATATATGGGGTGCTTGGCGTCAAACTCCGTTTCGAGCAAGACCCTTTTGAAGGCGCGATGAAGGCGGTTAGTTCCGGCGCGGTTCAGCTTAATCATTCGATTAAGAATGAAATCGGCAAAATCGCGATCAGTTCGGATAACTTAAAGCGCGAATTGTCTACTCTTTCTCCTGACTCGTTAGGCCATTTGGCTATTATTGAAGCGGCCTCGGGGCATATGCTTGGCATGGTGAACCGGATTCACAGCCAGCTTAGGGATATTGTCCTGGAAGAGAAGTCAGTCAGGCTGGATCAGCTCCTCGAGGACTGCATCCAGCTGCATCAGGGATTATTAGACCGGAAACGGATCCAGGTGCTGGCCGATTATAAGGATGCACTGATTGTCAATGGCGATCCGGTTCATCTGTCCGAGGCGTTTGGCAACGTGTTGACGAATGCGATTGAAGCAATGGAAGTCGGCGGACTGTTGACGATTCGGTTGGAGCGCGTCAAAAAAAACATGCAGCTTACGATATGCGACAATGGGACGGGGATTCCGGCCGATCGGCTGGAGCGGGTGTTTGAGCCGTTTTTCAGCACGAAAGGACGGTCCGGCAACTTTGGGTTGGGGCTTTCTTACGTGTATAACGTGATGAAGAAAAGCGGCGGTTCAGTGGAAGTCCTTAGCCGAGTGGATGAGGGGACGGCGGTTATTTTTCATTTCCCTGCAAAAAGATTTCGCCCGCGGGTAACAGGAGGATGAGATCCTAACATGACCACGATCAAAATCTTTCTCGTGGAAGATGACCCGGACTGGATCCGGGCGATGACCGCTTATTTGAGCAGCGAACCTGACTTTGAAGTCGTAGGCTCGGCAACTTCATCCAATGAGGCATTGGAGAAAGCGAAACAGCTGGCCTTTGACGTTGTGCTGCTAGATATTCAGCTGACGGATTACAATGAAGAAGGTATCTATACGGCCATTGAGCTAAACGACATCCATCCGGCGAGGATTATCATGTTGACGTCTATGAAGGATGAATCGATCATTATGCAGGCTTTTACGGCTGGAGCGGTTAACTTCGTGGAGAAAACAAACTACAAGGAGCTGCCTCCTATTATTCGAAGCGCCCATCAGCATCCGAGGGCGATGGACGCGCTGCTGAAGGATTACGCCCGATTGAAGCGGGAAGAGCAGCTCAAGCAGCTGACCCAAGCCGAACGCGAAGTGTTTGAATTGATCGAGCAAGGTTATACGCAGCCCCAGATGGAGAAAAAGCTGTACAAGGCGGAAAGCACGCTCAAAAATCAAGTAAACAAAATGCTCAAAAAGCTAGGCGTAACAAGCCGCAAAGAAGCGGTAGAAAAAGTACGGCGGAAAGGACTTCTTCCGCCAAAATAAAAAATGGTGCAGGGGTTAATCCTGCACCATTTTTTTCGGTCAAAAATGAAGATTAATCGCAGACGGAGCATTCAAATGATTCTGGAGAAGTGAAACGTTCGCTTTTGTAAGGGGATTCCAATTCTATTGGAATAGTTCCGAAGGAATCCCCGAGCAATGGCGATCGGAAGAACATTTGAATGCGCAGTCTGCTTATTAATCTGAGTGCCCCGGGTACTACAAAAGTTAGAACTGCCAGATTACAACCTCCAATCCTAGAATGAAAGGGAGGGGAGCGGATACAAGATGAGACGAAATTCGAAAAGTCGGCCGATTTACGTAGAACTGGATATTCATACCGATATGGATAAGCTGTGGGCGTATACCCAAACCGCAGAGCTGCACGAGCAATGGGATTTGAGGTTTTCAAATATTGCGTATTTACCGCGGAAGTCAGAAGGCAGTCCGCAACATTTCCGCTATGAGACCCGCATCGGCTTTGGACTTCGCATAAGCGGAACCGGACGAACCAAATCGGCCATTCACCGGGTGACGGGTGTCCGCTTGTCCACGCTTGCTTTTGGTTCGGAACAGCCGATATCGTTAATCCGTCACGGAGCGGGATATTGGCAATACCGGCCCAAACCCAATGCGGACTCTATTACTTTCTTGACGAAATACGATTATGCAACGCGGTTTGGCGTTTGGGGGCAATGGTTTGACCGGCTGCTCTTTCGCCCCTTGTTCGGATGGGCTACTGCCTTCAGCTTTGATGTCTTAAGGTTATGGCTGGAGAAGCAGATTCCGCCGGCAGTCAGCTTGCAGCGTACCGTTCTTCACTATATGTGCGTCTTGTTACTCAGTTTTCTGTGGTTGTATGAAGGTCTCGTTCCGAAATGGCTATTCCCCGAAGCCGGTGAGCTGGCGATTATGCAGGGCATTCATTTGTTCCCCGGGACGGAGCTGCTCGCTTTGAAGTGGCTTGGTGGCGCGGAGATTGTACTTGGGTTTATTCAGCTCCTCTATCACCGGTCGGCGCATATTTATGGCTTGCAGTTATTCGGATTAGTAGTTCTATCGGCAGGGGCGCTTATTAACGCGCCATTATTGCTTACTCACCCTTTTAATCCGCTTGTCCTAAGCGCTGCTATGGTTGGGTTGAATCTGGCAGGGTTATGGACTTGCCGGGATTTGCCGGACGCGGGGCGCTGCATTCGAACTCAAGGGGAGTGGAAGAGATGAGTAAATCAATCTACGAGCAAGCATTGGGGACGGAATTTTACAAGCTGCATCCGCGCATTCAAGAGCGGTTTGGCTACAGCAGCATGGATCAGGTCGCATCCATCGGTTCAGGCGTGATGGAGCGGATCTGGTTCGCCAAGTGGGCTGCTTTGCCGCTGATCCTCGGAGCTTCTAGGCATATTATGTTTCCGCAAGGCGGGCGGAACATCCCGTTTACGATTGAAAATTATGCTTATTGCGACAGCTTAGGCCGGGAGACCGTCACTTGGATTCGCAAGTTTCAATTCAAACACGCGGTCCGGCATTTTGACGCGACGATGATTTACAGCTCGGAGCGGAACAGAATCGTCGATTATTTAGGCAATAAGCAGCACCTAGCCGTAGATTTGGAGGTGAGCGCCGCTGCTAACGGCGGAATCCGGATCCGTTCGGGCGCGCAGCGTTTCTACGAAGGGTTCATTCAATTTGCTTTCCCCACGCCGCTGACCGCTACGGCGGACGTCATCGAATGGTACGACGATCAGCTAGATAAATTCCGCATCCGCGTAAATATTAATAATCCGTTGTTTGGCCTTGTATTTCATTATGAAGGCAGCTTTGAATCCCAGTTTATACCGATTAAACATATTCCAATCGACGCAAAGCCGTTAAGGGTGGAGAGCAGAGAATAACAATTAGATGATTTACCCAATAAAACGACATTTTTTTCTTTGCAAATAGAGGAAAAAAAGACTATATGTCGAATGAACTAAGGATTAAAGCTTCATGTAATATTGAGAAATAGAGGTTGAAGCATGCAAAATTCGGTATTTTTCAAGAGCGTCATTAACTCAAACTCCATATTTGATTCAATGGGGCTTCTTGGCCATTTTTTAAAAGAATCGATCGGCTGCGAGCAAATCTGCTTGGTTCTAATGGAAGATACACAGCGACAGGAGCCAGTGGCGTATTCTTACAATATGCTTCAAGTTGATAGCAACCAGCTTCAAGAGCTGGCTGTGCAAGCTGATTTCTTTGAACGCATTCCTGATGGAAGGCCACTTCGACAAGATGATAAGATAGACGGAATCTCAATTGCAGAGACGTCTTTCCACACCATATATCCCTTCCATATTAAACGCAATGCAACAAACGGAACACTCCTGCTTTGTTTCCAATCTCAGCGATCATTAACATCCGAAGAGCTTCAAATTTGCCGAATTAACAAATTGCATATGGACCAGCTCATCGACAAGATCTATTTCCGCAAGCAGTTTTTGAAAGAACAATCTTATGAAAGCCTGTTCAATACGCTGCGGATGAAGGATAGCTTTACGGTGGACCATTGTTACAACGTTGCCTTTTACTCCTCCTTGCTGGGAGAGAGAATCGGGCTAAATCCGTCGGAACTTGAACTTCTGAAGGTGGCGGCGCTCCTGCACGATATTGGCAAGCTGGCTATTCCGGATCATATTCTCATGAAGCCGGGCAGGCTGTCGGATGAGGAATTTGATGTGATCCGGCAACATCCTGCCATTGGATATGAGCTGCTGAAGGATCTTCCGGAAGTGAAGGAGATTCTTCCAATCGTCAGATGGCATCATGAGCGCGTGGACGGAAGAGGTTACCCGGATGGTCTTCACGGGAACGAAATTCCGTTTCTAGTCCGAATCGTCAGCATTGCCGATGCGTTCGACGCGATGACGTCAACCCGGGTATACAGAAGTTCCTTGCATGTGGATGAGGTAAGGAAGCAATTAATAACGAATGCGAATACGCAGTTTGACGAACAACTCGTCAAGCTGTTTCTTGACATCATCGATGAGCAAATGACGATGAGCCCCTTAACAAAAGGCGAATGAAATCGGAAAGAGAGTTGGCATATGTCATTGCGTGAAAAGATACTCATCGTAGACGATGAACCGCATAATGTACAAATTCTTCGTATATTTTTGAACTCTTTAAATTACAGCATACATACGGCAGAATGCGGAACAGAGGCATTAGCAGTGTACGATGAAATTCGACCCGATCTCATCCTTCTAGACGTGATGATGCCGGATATGTCCGGGTTTGATGTCTGCAAGCATTGGATGAGCCAAGGCGGATTTGATACCCCTATCATTTTCCTGTCAGCCAACGTGCAGAAGAAAGATATTTTGCAAGGGCTGCAGCTAGGCGCTTTCGATTATCTGACCAAGCCTTACGATCTTGATCTGCTTGAGATGAAGGTGAATTATGCTCTTGGTCAGAAGAAGAAGCTCCAGCGTCTGCTTAGTGTTACAGAAAAACTGTCCGAAAAAGCCAATACCGACGCTTTAACCGGTTTGTATAACCGGATGTACTTAAGCGAAGTCGATAACTTAACGGATTACGGCGCCATGCTGATGATCGATATGGATAATTTCAAAGCCATTAACGACACTTACGGCCATCTCATAGGCGATCAAGTGTTGAAGGCTATCGCCTCGATCATTCAGAAGACCATTAAGCCCGATAACGATTTGGCATTCCGATTCGGCGGAGATGAGTTTCTCGTGCTGCTGCATGAAGAAGATGGCGCGGTCGAAACGGCGCAGGAAATTATCCGGACGGTTAATGAACTGGCCATCGGTTCTATCATCGAGCAAAAAGATATCGCTTCCGTAAGTATCGGAGTGGCAACGAGTTTTGAACAGTATTCCTTTGAACAGATCATAGGCTTCGCCGATCAAGCCTTAATGCGCTCCAAACAAAGCGGCAAAAATCAGATCACGATCTATTAAACGGATGGATAGGTGAATAATTATGATGGAATTAAAAAGCTTCAAGAAATTGTTTCTGATGACGAAGGTAATTAACTCGCAGTTTGAGCTCTCCGATATTTTGCAAGTATTCGTAGATGCCATCGCTAGCGAAATTACGCAGGCTGATCTGGTCGGCTTTTTCCTTAAGCAGCCTGACGGCACCTTCATTGGTTACAAAGGAAATAAGATGTCCATCGATATTACCGAGCTGTTGATCGACCCGCAAAAAGACCGCTTTGTCCGCGATATTCTGGAGAGAAGAGCCAGTGATTACATCGGCGATACCAGTCTTGACGAACGGATTGACGATGACAAAAAGCTGCTCATGAAAATCCAGTCCATTCTCGGCATTCCGGTTATTGTGAACGATTCGATCTTTGGCGTCGTATTCGTCCACGATTTCGGCAAGCCAATGAATTTGACGCGCGAACAGATCGAAGTAACGGAAGCGTTCGTCAATATGGTTAGCGTAGCGATTCATAACATCCAGATGTTCGAGAATACGAAAAATCTGGTGGACAAGCAGCAACTGTTGCTTGATGCGACAAAAGCCTTGTCCAAATCGCTTTCTGTCCGCGAAGTATTAAAAACCTGCTTCCATTACATGAAACGCGCAACAGGCTCCGACGAGGTCGGAATCCATCTGTACAATGAAAAGGACCGTACGATTGAGCCTTATCATATTTCCTCGGTTAGCGTTACGGAAGAGGAATGGAAGAATAGGCACCGCGAACAAATTAAGCTGAGCATCGATAAAGACAAGCTGTTCTATGAGGTCGTAACGGAGAAAAAAGCGATTGCCATTTCTGACGTGTACGCCGATTCGCGACCGGATCACCGGGCTTGCGAAATGTTTGGCATTAAGAGCTTGCTGGTAATTCCGCTAGTTGCGAAAGACCGCGTGTTTGGCGATGTTGTTATTCCAACGATGCATATCTGCCGTGAATACGAGCAAGGTGAGATGGAATTCTGCCAATCGATCGCAGACGTTACAGCAACGGCATTGGCCAATGCGATCCATACGGAACATCTCGACTATTCGGTGAATGTTCGTTCTATGGAGCTGCAGCAAGCGAACTTCAAGCTGGAAGGGCTTGTGAAAGAGCTCGAATACTTGAATGAGCTGAAGAGCGATTTTATCGCTACGCTGTCGCATGAGCTTAGAACCCCAATCACGGCGGTCAAAGGAACCGTTGATATTTTGCGCAAGGAAGTGCTTGGCAAACTGAACGACTCCCAGCACGATCTGCTGGAGACGGCAGGGAAATCGATCGAGCGATTGCTTAACCAAGTGAATGAATTGCTGGACTTTGCAAAGATGGAGAACGGGAAGTTCGAGCTTATGTATTCCGAGTTTGATTTCGAGGAATTGATCCAGGAAGCCATACATATCGTGGATTCTCTCGTGAACAAGAAGAAGCTTGAACTTGACGTTGAGATCAGTGCCGGCGTAGACACAACGATGCGCGCGGACCGTGAGCGGATTTTGCAAATATTGCTGAACCTTTTGTCCAACTCCATTAAGTTTACTCCCGAGAGAGGGAGAATTACGATTAAGGCTTACATGGAAGCAGGCGCAATGACGATTGAAGTGATTGATACCGGAATTGGCATTCCGGTAGAGAAACAGAAAAATATTTTCACGAAATTCTATCAGGTTAATAATCAAATTAACGGCACGGGCCTTGGCCTTGCCATTTCGAAGCAATTGATTGAGATGCACGGGGGCACGATTTCATTCGATTCTACGGAAGGAGAAGGTTCGGTATTTAAATTTACCGTCAAGAAATAAGAGAGAGAAGAAGGGGATAAAGATGAGAGCGATCGAAGCTGGATTAAGATTTTTGGTTAGTCAAGGGGTCAAGTACATTTTCGGAGTCCCGGCGGGCTCGATTAACGCATTGTATGATTGCTTGCATGAACTTCCAGAATTAACATCCATTGTAGCCAAGCATGAGTCAAGTTCAGGTTATATGGCGGCAGCCTATACGAGAATTACAGGAATACCATCTGTTTGCGTCGGTTCCAGCGGTCCCGGCGCAACCAATCTGGTAACCCCTGCAGCAAATGCATGGCGCGAGAAGCTTCCGGTCATTTTTCTGACAGGTGCCATCCCAACGACAAAATTCGGTAGAGGCGGCGGACAAGAGTTAAACGCCGATCCGATCTTCGCCTCCATTACGAAGCTGAGCATCACGGTTACCGATCCAATGGAACTGCCGCGCGTACTGGCGGAAGCTTATAATACCGCGATTAGCGGTACTCCCGGACCGGTACATATTACGATTCCAATCAACATCCAAATGACGGAGATTGGCGAGCCCGAAGAATTAAAGGCTGTGGCGGCAATGCCCGTTACGCCGGATGAAGCCGAGATTGAAGCGGCTGCGGCTGCCGTTGTGTCAGCGGGACGACGCGGAGCTTTGCTGCTGGGGCATGGCTCAAAGGCTTTCAAAGAAACCATGCTGCATTTCGCCGAACTAACCGGTTGGCCTGTGGCAACCACGCCTCGCGGCAAAGGAGCATTCCCGGAAAATCATCCTCTAGCTCTTGGCGTCTATGGACTAGCGAGCAATGATTCCGCGGTAGAATATTTGCGCGGCGACAATCATGACTTGTTAATGATAGTTGGTTCCGCATTAGGGGAATCCGCTACAAGCAGCTGGGATGAACGGCTGGTGGACGGCAAGCAGATCATTCATATTGACCATGACAAGCGTGAGCTTGGCAAATGCTTCGATACGGCTTATCCGGTGCATGGAGATATCGAACTTGCAATGTGGACGATCATTGACCGCCTTACCCAAGGGATCCAAGAAGAGCAGCTTCAGGAGATTTCGAAGGGTTATCTTGAAGCGGCAACTACGGCGGAATCGGCAGGACCGGAGACAGAGGATTGGAATACGAAAGCGGCGATCCGCCAGCTGAATCTGATTGCTCCCGACAATGCCCGGTATTACGTGGATATCGGCGAGTTCATGACCTACTCGATTCAGAATATTAAGGTCCGCGAGAATCAGGCTTTCGATATCAATATCAACTTTGGCGGAATGGGATCGGGGATCAGCGGAGCACTAGGCGCTCAGCTTGCTGAACCGGATCGTCCCGTCATCAGCATTACCGGTGACGGCTGCTTCTTTATGCACGGCATGGAAGTGCTGACAGCCAAAGAATACAACTTGCCGATTGTGTTTGTCGTCATTAACAATGCCCGGCTTGGCATGGTCTACCACGGACATTTGCTTCAGTACAAACGTTGTCTGGAAGACTTCTCTCAAGAGCGGACCCAAATCGCGGATGTGGCCAAAGCGCTTGGCATCCGTTACGCGCAGGCCAACTCCTTGGACGAGCTCCGGCCTGAGCTAGCGAAGGAATGGTTCGACCAATCGAGAGGACCTATTGTGATCGAGATCAATGTCGAAGGCAACGAAGTTCCGCCAATGGGGGAGCGGGTTAAGTTTTTGCAAGGCGCTACGTATTAATTCCATATACAGAAGAAGCTGCTTTCCGCATCATGCGGAGGCGGCTTTTTTTCATTCATTTATGTGGAAATCGCATAAAAAGAAAATGGCTGAGACACGTTAAGGGCAATAGAAGGAAGGGAGGCTTCCAACCATGGGAAGGAAAGAATTATCGTCCTTTTATAACTATTTGCTGCACGGAACGCTTGTTGCCATTGTCCTCATTCTGATCATGACGGTCGCCGATCAGCCTTCCGCGTCCGCTGGTCAGCGTGCTCGCAAAGACGTATCTGTTATTGCCCACAGAGGAGCATCCGCGTATGCTCCCGAGCATACGCTTGCGGCATTCCGTCAAGCCGTGGCATCCGGCGCGGATTATATTGAGATCGATCTGCAGTTGACCAAAGACGGACACATTATTGCGATGCATGACCATACGGTGAATCGGACGACCAATGCCAAGGGGAAGGTTGCTTCAATGAGCTTAGAAGCCATTAAACAGCTTGATGCAGGCTCTTGGTTCAATAAGCATCATCCGATGTACGCGAAGGGGGAGTACGCGAATCAGCAAGTGCCTTCGCTTGAGGAAATATTCAGAGCTTTTGGCCGAAACATTCATTATGTACTGGAGATTAAGGATACGGCATACAACCCAGGAATCGAAGACAAACTGCTCGCTTTGATTCGCCGTTTCCAACTGGAAGATCATGTCATCATTCAAGCGTTTGACGCGAGGAGCTTGAAGAAGATCCACCGAATGAATGACCGGATTATCCTCTTGCAACTTATATGGTATAACACGCCGGCACGAATTACGGATTCCTCCCTGCGAAAAATTAAAAGATACGCGCAAGGCATCAGCCCTAATTTTCCGAAGCTTAATCGAGCTTATGTTCGCAAGGTACAAAAAGCCGGTCTTCAAATCTATCCCTACACGGTTAATTACCAACTTACCATGGATCGGGCGCTGGACTTTGGAGTTGACGGCATATTTACTGACTATCCGGACAAGCTTCGGGAAGTGTTGAAGCATAACAACAGCTATGTTTATTTGCTCCGCCATGCCTTTGAACAGTGGAGTCGCAACTAGCGGCGGTTGCGATGCTTTAACGTTCGCCGGATCACCATGGGCAGCGCCATGCTTCCGGCTGTTGCCGCAAGGAAGGAATGAAACGGAATAACGAGGGCATAGTACACGGCCGTGCTGATGACCACATCAATGAGAATGAATTTTTTTACCTCCGCTATCGGGATTACGACAACGATAACCTCCTGTTTATTTCCCATTCCCATCCTCCGCTCTAATACGCTCTATTTCTCATCCTATTTCCGATCCTCTTTGTCCCATGACTCGTTACATAATGGCATTCATTTCCGGGCAAATTGTAAATAACGATATGGTTAAGGCTGGAGGAACTGTCATGAAGAGCGAAACTTCCTTATTGAGCGAGCCGCGGAACCGGAAATTGCTATTAAGTGCCGGCTTCAGCTGGTTGTTTGACGCCATGGACGTGGGACTTGTCTCCTTTATTGCTGCGGCATTAAGCGTGGATTGGAATCTTAATGCGCAACAAATTGGCTTATTGGCTGCCATTAATTCTACCGGAATGGCATTTGGGGCCGCGGTATCCGGTTCGCTTGCGGATCGTTATGGCAGAAAAGCCGTTTTACTCTGGACTTTGTTATTGTTTTCCGTTGCCAGCGGACTATCTGCGCTTGCTCCTAATTTGCTTGTGTTGTCTATCCTCCGTTTTGTTGCCGGATTTGGTCTGGGGGGTGAGCTTCCCGTTGCTTCTACGCTAGTCTCGGAATCGGTGCCGGTAAACGTGAGAGGCAAAGCGATTGTATTGCTGGAAAGCTTTTGGGCGGGGGGCTGGATTCTGGCTGCGCTCATCTCCTATTTCTTCATTCCTCATTACGGATGGAGGATGGCGCTTGTCATTGGCGCTTTGCCGGCGGTTTATGCTTTATTCCTCCGCCAAGCGATTGAAGATTCTCCGCGTTACAAAGAGCAGGCAGAGAGAACGAGGCTTGGCTTTAGGGAAAGAATGGCATCGATCTGGTCGGGGCGTTATCAGAGGGCAACCCTTACGTTATGGATCTTATGGTTTACCGTTGTGTTCTCGTATTACGGGATGTTCTTGTGGCTTCCGACGGTTATGGTCATGAAAGGTTTTACGCTGGTTAAGAGCTTCCAATATGTATTGATCATTACATTGGCCCAGTTGCCGGGCTATTTCACGGCTGCTTATTTGATCGAGAAAATAGGTCGTAAAGCCGTTCTTGGCGTGTATTTGCTAATGACTGCAGCGTGCGCGATTTGGTTTGGCAATGCCGTTACCGCAGGCATGTTGCTTACGGCGGGCATGTTTCTCTCGTTTTTCAACCTGGGGGCTTGGGGGGCTATGTACGCTTATACGCCTGAGGTGTATCCGACAAACGTACGTTCCACCGGGGTTGGCTTTGCGGCAGCGTTTGGCCGGATTGGCGGCATTATTGGACCGTATCTGGTAGGTCTGCTGATTGATAAGGGCACATCGATTACCTCAGTATTTATTGTCTTTTTTGTCGCGATCGTAATCGGTGCTCTTACGGTTATGATATTTGGGCGGGAAACAAAAGGAATAGATCCGGACCGGCTATAATCCAGGGGGTTGAAAGGAGGAGCGCGCATGACAGCGGATGGTTTTTCACCCTTATTACACGCCAATATTGAGAGAATGAAGCTGCTAATGGGCTATAGCTCGGACTTTATCGTTCGCGAGCTTGTTATTGCGGGCAATAGGAGAACGGCCCTTTTTTACCTAGATGGCATGGTGGACAAAACGGAGCTACAGGATAGCGTCATCTCCGCTTTGCTTGATCGTACGCCCGTGGAATCCGTCAATCTAGAGATGCTGAAGGATCAGGTTCTGGATACAGGCGATGTGTGCGTGATCCGAACCGTGGAAGCTGCATTGGAGCAAATCTTCTCCGGCAGCTTATTTCTTATGCTCGATGGCGTAGTTGATGGGTTAAGCGTCGCGATTCCCGGATGGGAGGACCGAGCCATTACGGAATCCAAAACCCAGTCCGTTGTCCGCGGACCGCAGGACTCCTTCACGGAGACTTTAAGAACCAACACGACGCTGGTCAGGCGCCGGGTGAAGGATACGAGGTTAAGGCTCATTACGCTGAAGGTCGGCCAAATGACGAAAACCGACGTCACGGTTATGTATATGGACGGTTTAGCCGATGAGAAGCAGCTTCGCAAGCTTATTGGGCGTCTGCGGGACAGCAAACAGGACCGGGTCTTGGAAGGGGAATATTTGGAGGAAATGCTTCATGAACGGAAGCAACTGACGATATTTCCTACGATCTACAATACGGATCGGCCGGATACGATCGCTGCGGGCATTATGGAAGGAAAGGTTGCCTTATTCGTGGACGGCACCCCCTTTGTCATGCTGACGCCGGCGTTATTTGTTGATTTCATCCAGTCTGCGGAGGATTATTATCAACGGCCTTTCTATAGCAATCTTATTCGGTTGCTTCGATACGTTGCGTTGTCCATTTGCTTGCTAGCCCCCTCGGTCTATATCGCCTTGACGACATTTCATCAGGATATGCTGCCGACACAACTTCTATTAAGTCTCGCCGCGCAGAGGGAGGGAGTTCCGCTCCCGGCATTTATTGAGGCACTGCTCATGGAAGCTACGTTCGAAATATTGAGGGAGGCTGGGATTCGCATGCCTCGAACGATTGGTCAAGCCGTCTCGATTGTAGGTACGATAGTCATTGGTCAAGCCGCCGTGGAAGCCAGCATCGTATCGGCAGCGATGGTCATTATTGTATCGATCACTGCGATATCCAGCTTTGTTATTCCGGCGTACGTGATGTCTATTCCCATCCGTATAATCCGGTTCGTATTTATGGCCTTGGCGGCATCCTTTGGCGTCTACGGCTTAACGATTGGCATTATTATTCTTGTCGTGCATTTATGCCACTTGCGCTCTTTTGGCTTACCGTATCTCAGCCCAAGCGCTCCGTTTCATGCCAGCCAGCAAAGCGATGCGATATTTCGCATGCCTTATTGGAAATCTACGCAAGGGCAAACGAAGCAAGGCAGATCGTCATGAACCGAGGCCAAAGAATCATTCTAGCGTTAACGGCTTGCATGATGATGCTGATGTGCTTGACGGGTTGTTGGAACCGGCGCGAGTTGAATGCGATTTCTGTTGTACTGGCTATGGGCATTGATTGGGTGGACGATCAGTATCAATTGACGGTACAAGTCTCGGATCCTTCCCAGATGTCGATGAACCGCTCGGTCGGGCAACGATCCCCATCGATTGTTTTTACGGAGAAAGCGCCAACCATCTTTGAAGCCTTGCGAAAAATAACGACTAAAGCGTCCAGGCGGATGTATTTATCCCATATGCGGATCGTCATTATTAATGAAGAGATTGCAAATCGGGGAATACGGATGCCGTTGGATTTTCTGTTCAGAGATCATGAAGTCCGCCCGGATTTCTATATGGCGGTAGCCAAGGGTTGCGACGCAAAAGATGTTCTAGCCATGGTCACGCCGATGGAAGTATTGCCTGCTATGGATTTATATAAATCGTTAAGCGTATCCGAGCATGCTTGGGCGCCAACCTCCGCCGTCAACGTCGTTGACCTGATGCAGATGGTGACAAAAGACGGCGTTGAGCCTGTCCTAACGGGAATTACATTGATCGGGAACAGGGAAAAAGGGATGAAGATCGATAATGTGAAGCAGCCAAGGGCGTATTCGGAATACAAATATACAGGCATTGGCGTGCTGCTGGATGACCGAATTGTAGGTTGGCTGAATGAACAAGACAGTAAAGGCTACAGTTACATAACAAACAATGTGGACAGTACGGTTGGCCATGTGAAATGCCCGGATTCTAAGGAGAATTTCGTTATTGAGGTGTATAGCTCGCATGCGGATATTACCCCTTCCATACGGAACGGAAAACCGAAAATAACGGTCGTATTGCGCAGCGAAGCCAATATCGGAGAATATCAATGCAAGGCGGATCTGGCAGACGAAAAAGTATTTAGCCAGCTTCAAGAGCAAGCGAGAATGGAACAAAAGATGACGCTCGAAAACGGTATTAAGCAAGTCCAGCACAAATACGGGTCGGATATTTACGGTTTTGGCGAAGCTTTTCACCGGAAATATCCGAAGTTATGGCAGAGTTGGAAGAAGAGATGGCCGGAAATTTTCAAAAACGAGCTGGAGGTTGATGTTATTGTCAAAAGCGAATTGCATAAAACGGGAAAAATACTCAACTCCATTGCCAAACAACCTTAGGCTGTTGCTTACATTCATTGTAGGGAGGATGCTCGGTTGCAAAATATGATCATATTGCTTTTGTTCCTGCTGGCCGCTTATGTCCAATACCGGTCTTTGCTTAAGAAGCGGGAGGTCCGGCAAGTTGTCGTGAGCATCTCCTTCATGGCGGTTGGAGTTTGTCTTGTGCTCCTCCGCGAGTTCCATGTGAAAATACCAAGTCCGGTGTCAGGAATCAATCTGCTGTTTCATCCGGTGGATCTATTTATGACCAGGTTGTTGGGATGACAATTCATGAAGAGTAGAGGGAAGGAGAACAACGATGGATACAAGCAAGCTGACCATTCGCCAGATGACCATGTGGTTTATTTTGTACCAGCTTGGCAGCGCATTCCTCGTTCTGCCCTCTAATCTGGCTTCGATTGCGAAGCAGGATGCATGGATTTCCTTGTGCCTTGTATTGGCTGTACAGCTGCTGATGATCCTCGTGTACGGGGGGATTGCGAAACAGCTCAATGGCGCTTCATTCGACCAGCATTTGCAGACGCTGCTAGGGCAATGGCTCGGCAAGCTGTTATTGCTGCTGTTTACGCTTATGTATCCTTTTCTCATCTTGAGCTTGGTATTGCGCGATCTTGGCGATTACATTACAACGGTTATCTTGCCGGAGACGCCGATGGAAGTTATATTTGTGCTTATGCTTGGAGTCGTAATTTACGTTCTTTATTGCGGAGTGAGTACAATTGGACGGGCAGCGGAGTTGTTGTTTTTTATTGTGATGGGACTGCTTGCATTAGGTTATTTGCCTTTGATTCCATCGGCAAACTTTACGAACTTGCTGCCGGTATTCGAGTTTGGCTGGAAGCCTATTGTTCATGCTTCCTTCACCAATATTGCCTTCCCCTATATCGAAAGCGTCTTGTTCTTATATTTCGTGTCCCAGACAAACAGACCTGAGAAGTGGAGAGCAGTCGTTATCAAAAGCTCGTTGATTTCAGGGTTTCTGTTTATGTGCGTTACCCTTATCGTCATAGCCGTGCTTAGCCAACAAGTGGTTACAAGTTTAAACTTCCCGAGCTACTTTGTGGTCAGAACGATTAGTTATAGCGAGTTTTTTGAACGGTTTGAAATTGCGGTGTCTGTCATTTGGTTTATTGCGATTTTTTTCCGAATGTCCTTGCTGATGTATGTGAGCGCGAAGGGGATTGCGGCGGTATTTCAATTGAAGGATTATCGTTCGTTATTAATTCCATTTGGGTTAATTACGTTCGTGATCGCGGGGATATTATGGCCAAACACGGCGATATTGATCACAACTTACCGTGCTTGGCCTTTCTATTCGATGTTTTTTGGGATTATTTTCCCTATTCTGATTTGGCTTACGGGGCTATTTAAGCAAAGGGTATCGCAGCCGTGATTCTATTCCGCGTGAGCTAGCGCTTTGAGTTTGTCGATCTCGTCGACATGCGTGCGCAGCTGTTCAAGCAAGACATCCATGCGTTTGATAATGGCATTTCGTTCTACCGGCGGAAGTTGCTGCAGAGACTCAAGGGTAAAGATTGAAAGGGCAGGAATAATGTCCTTCGATAATTGCTCGAGCTTTTGTTCCATCCTGTCATAAGGGCTTGTTGGAGCAGCCGCATGCGTCACGGATTCCTCTGCCGAAGGTTCATCTTTAACCTTGGATGCTTTTGGCGATTTAGGTTCGACCGGCTTCGCTTTCTCCGCTTTGTTATGCTGTTGGATCGACCATGTCTCGAGCAGCCCCGGTCCGGATTTGTACAATAGCTTGTCCTTGGTGGAAGCAGAGATGTCTTTGTCCTTGAACAGCTTGGCGATTTTCTTCACATCGGTGGCTGGCATTTCATCCCTTGCCATAATAAGCGCGAGCGGATCCCGGTGTTCCATCGGCAAATCCTTGAGCGGAAGAAGCTGATCTTCGGTCAAACGGTCTTTCTTGATCTCCGTACCGCCAATGATCAGTCTGCGGACCGCTGCACCGAATTTAAGAAGCTCGCATTTGTTCTTTATGTACGATTCCGGCTTGCCAAATTTGCTGGCGAGAAATTTCACGGAGCGGCTAAACTTTGGATCGGTCATCAGCTTGTTGAAAGCTTCGGCTTCTTCAATGGGAGAGAATCCTTCCCGGGTCAAGTTCTCGGCAATTTGCTCTAAATAAATGTCCTGTTCGTCAGTCATGTTCGTTACGATGCACGGAATTGTAGCGAGGCCAAGTCGCTTGCAGGCTTTATAACGGCGGTTGCCATAAATGATCTTATATCTTCCGCCTTCGATGGTTCTGACTTTAATAGGGGAGAGAAGGCCGATTTCCTCAATATTACGCATCAGCTCGGCCAAAGCCTCTTCGTCAAACTGGTAGCGGGGCTGGTCCGTATCCTCGTCAATTAAGGTTAAGGGTAGTTGTGTAATATCCATCACGATTCTCCTATTCTATTGTTCTGTTTCTCTATTATACCTTAAACAATTGCTCCCGTTGCGTTTAAGCTTTAAACTGTTAATGTCAAAGCGAGGCAAATCATAGGGTAGAGGAGCGATTCAAATGAAAGTATTGTTTATCGGCGGTACGGGACTGATCAGTCAAGCCGTGTCAAAGCTGGCCATGGAAGAAGGCGTTGAGCTGTATTTGTTCAACCGGGGCAACCGAGATGGATTGGTTCCGAAAGGCGCACGAACCATTGCCGGTGACATCCGTGATCCTAAGGCTGCAGCTGCGGCGCTGGAAGGTTATGAATTTGACGTTGTTGTAGATTGGATCGCTTTTACGCCTGAGCATATACATAGCGATTTGGAGCTTTTCCGCGGTCGGACCAAGCAGTTCATCTTTATTAGTTCGGCCTCTGCCTATCAGAAGCCGCTTGCGCATTATATCATAACCGAGCATGCTACGCCGCTAGAAAATCCTTATTGGCAATATTCCCGGGACAAAATCGCCTGCGAGCAGCTCTTGATGAAGGAATACGAGGCTTCCGGGTTCCCGGTCACGATTGTGCGTCCCTCGTTCACGTATGGGGATACGATGATCCCGGCTTCGATGAATAGCTGGTCGCATCCGTGGTCGCTTGTTGAACGTATGCGGCAAGGCAAACCGATTATTGTCCATGGCGACGGAATGTCGCTCTGGACGATGACGCATAATTCAGACTTTGCCAAAGGGTTTGTTGGACTGCTCGGCAACCCTGCAGCAATTGGTGAAGCGTATCATATTACTTCCGACGAAGTGTTGACTTGGAATCAAATCTACGAAGCGATTGGAGCGGCCGCCGGCGTACAGCCAAATCTTGTCCATATTTCTTCGGACTTCTTGATCACTTATGATCCGGAACTTGAAGGCGGTCTGCTTGGCGATAAAGCGGTAAGCGCGGTGTTCGATAACAGCAAGATTAAGAAGTTAGTGCCGGAGTTTACGGCAACGGTTCCTTTTGCAGAAGGAATTAAGCGGACGGTTAACTGGTTTGAAGCCCATCCCGAACGTTGCGGAGAAGATGAGGCTTGGAATGAACAGATGGATCGCATCATTGCCGCGCATGCATCCGGGATGAAACCGGAGTAAACTTTGACTTTGCAACAGCATTTTCCTAGCGGAGAATGCTGTTTTTGTTGTGGGCCGTTAGGCGTTTGCCCGTGTTCCCCCGGACATTTGCCCCATAGTTTATAGAAGCAGGATAGAGGGGGAGCTTTAACATGTACCAAGAATCGCTTGTCGAGGTAACATTCAGCAATAAGCAGTTGAAGGATCAAGTAGCGATTAGCCGCGGTTTGATGGAAGACTGGCGATTAGAGCCACAGGCGAAAGTTAAGATCGGGATTGGTCCGCTTGCGGTTTGGGCTGAAGTTGCGATGCTTGATAGCGGAAAACCCCAAATCATCTTATCCAAACTCCATAATAGCAAGCTCGGCATAACAGGGCGATGTACGCTTTATGCGTACCGCCAAGACGACATGATCAGATTGGGCCCAGTAGTTGGCGTTGTTATGAATAGCAGCAAAATCCAATCAATCGGCAATCATTTTCTCCGTTCGCAAACGCCCAAGCTTCCGATGCTATTATATAAATTCATTCCCTCCGATATCAAATGGGCGAGCCGCAAAGTGAACGGAACGTTGCTCGCGCGCAAGAAGAACCAATGGCGCAAAGCGTTGGTTCCGTTCCCGGACGTCATTTTCAACCAAATCAAATCCAGAAAAGCTTATCAGACACCTTTATATAAGCGTTTTTTCAAATACATGGACAGCTTGGACACCAAAATGTTCAACCATAACTATTTCGATAAAGGCGAAATGTACGAACTTATCTCCAATGACTCGCAGTTGAAGGCGTATTTGCCGCTTTCTTATGTCTCGCCAGGAATCGATCAGATTGAGGAACTATTGCGAATAACGCCATCCGTATTCCTAAAACCGCTTAAGGGGAGCGGGGGCAGGGGGATATATAAAGTAAGCAAAAAAATCGGTACTGCGCCTTATCTTTGCGAAGCGAAATTCGGGAATGTTCATATTCGAAAATCCTACGCATCGTTATCTCTATTGTTAAGCCATCATATCCAGAAGCTCTCGTCCTACCTGGTACAACAAGGCGTTGATCTGATGCGTTATGGGCCCGATCTGTTCGATTTGCGCGTACAGCTGAATAAAAACGGTGAAAATGATTGGGTCGTAACTGCCATCGGCGCAAACATAAATCATCCTAGTAAAATCACAACGCATGGCGGATGGGTCAAGACGGGAACTTATGTATTAAATGAGGCGTTCCAAGAGCGAGCACCGGATATTGAATCTAAAGTATTGTCGGTTTCCAAACGAATCGGATACGTGCTAGAGAAAGGGTATGGACATGAGCTTGGCGATCTGGGCATTGATTTAGGGGTGGACCGGGATGGCCGGGTGTGGATATTCGAGGCTAACAGCGCGCCGGGCAGACATATTTTCAAGCATCGCTTGTTAAAACCAATGCAGCGGGTATCGGATCAGACGATGATGGCGTATTGCCATTATTTATTCCGGAAGCAAAACGAGAACTATTTTACAAAGTAAAGGGATGTTCCGTATGCCTAGATGATGGCTTTGGAACATCCCCCGGAATTAAGCGGAGATATAATCGGCAGCGATCCGTTTCACGCGGTCCAGGCCTTCCCACATATCGCCCGGTCCATCGTAGATTAATACAAATGCGCCGTTAAAGCCTGCCTCGGAGACGGTATCCAGACATTTGCGCAGCTCCGCTTCATCCGGATATCCGTTCGTATCGTATTGCGGCTTCACGTGTACGGATACGCTCTGTGGAGTCGTGAGGGCAATCTCTTCGTATTTAAGCGGCCCGTGGAAATTGCCAAAGTCCGTAATCGTACGGGCTTGTTCGCCCCATGCGTCTAGCAGCTTCTTGCAGCTTGCGCCTGTTGACGTCAATGCTTTGAAGTTTTCCGTTACGACCGTAACGCCTACGGTGCGGCCGTATGCCGACAGTTCGGACAAGCTATTCGCGGAAGCAAAAATTGCCGCTTCATCAGAAGGCGCTGCTTCTCCCGCAACAACCCGGATTTGCTTAGCTCCGCACAAAGCGGCGATATCGATCCAATTGCGGATATATTCAACATCTGCGTCAGTCCTGCGCGAGCTGGCGGAAGTGATATCGCCATAATCAAGCAGCAGCGTATCCAACGACAAGCCGGCTTCCCGGAAGGCCAGTTTCACTTGAGCCAGATAATCAGGTTCCGTAGACGGGAAATGGAAGTGGCAGACTTCAACGGCTTGGTATCCCCGTCTTGCGGCTTCGGCAGGAAGCTCAAGCAAAGAATGAATCTGAGGCTGCTCTTGCACATTGGTTTGATGCTCGCCGGATTGTTCGTCCCAGACGGTCCAGCGAAGCGGTCCCAAGTTCCGGTGCAGGCTCCATGTACTTAACGATAGATATGACATAGTTATAAATCCCACCTTATCGAAGTTTTCTCTCTGCCATTATACACCAGACTTGCCTTACAAATAATTTATCTTTTCTGGGTTGAAATGAACTCAAATTTGAGTATAATAAGCTAGGGTATTCAAATTTGAGTACGGATAAATGACGATAGAAGGGAAGTTTATATGGACGCGAAAAAAAGTAGTGTCAAATTAGTCATCGCGGGCCTTTTGCTTGGCCTGTTTATGTCGGCGCTCGATCAGACGATCGTATCGACCGCGATGACCAGCATTATTGAGAAATTGGGCGGGATGGATAAATTCGTGTGGGTTTATTCCGCTTATATGATTGCGATGGTGGTCGCAACGCCGCTCTTTGGCAAACTGTCCGATATGTACGGGCGTAAACGGTTCTTTATTTCAGGATTGATCTTTTTCTTAATTGGTTCTATTCTGTGCGGTACCGCAACGGATATGACGCAGCTCATTATCTACCGCGCTATTCAAGGCATCGGCGGCGGTGCTATCATGCCGATTGTATTCACGATTATATTCGACTTGTTCCCTGCGGAGAAACGCGGCAAAATGATGGGTCTGTTTGGTGCCGTATTTGGCATCTCGAGCGTATTTGGTCCCATTATGGGCGGTGCCATTACGGACAATATCAGCTGGCGCTGGATTTTCTACATTAATGTTCCGATTGGTATCTTGTCTCTGATCTTTATTATGAAAGGTTATCAGGAGTCCAAGAGCCACCGGAAGCAAGTCATCGACTGGGCTGGTGCGATTATTTTATGCGCGGCCGTTCTGCTCTTGATGTTTGGACTTGAGCTTGGCGGTACCGACGGCTGGGCATGGGATTCGTTCAAAACGATTTCGCTTCTCGCCGGCGCGGGCATTCTCGCTGTTGTCTTCTTATTTGTTGAGAAGATGGCGAAGGATCCGATTATCCCGCTTAACTTGTTCAAGAAGCAGCTGTTCACCAGCAGCATGATGATCAGCTTGTTGTACGGCGGCATTATGATTTCGGTTGCTACTTATATTCCGCTATTCATGCAAGGCGTATTCCATCTGTCAGCTACAAACACAAGTACCGTCCTAACGCCGATGATGCTTGGGGTTGTGGTTAGTTCCCAGGTTGGCGGACGGGTAGCGAACAGATTCAGATTCCGCGATGTGATGATTATTTCGTCCATGGTTCTGATTATCGGCACCTATTTGCTTGGTTATGTCATGGATCCCTCGACTAGCCGCGGTCTTATTACCGTATTTATGGTTATTGTTGGTCTTGGCATTGGCGTATCGTTCTCGTTGCTTAATATCGCGACTTTGAATTCCGTTCCGCCGCAATACAAAGGTTCGGCATCGTCGCTTATTACGTTCTTCCGTACCATCGGTTCGGCGCTTGGCGTTACCGTGTTCGGCGCGATGCAGAAGTCCCATTTCCAGAACGCGCTGGCGGAAGTTCAAGGCATCAAGCCAGAAATGGCCGAACAAATTAAAGGCGGTCAGGCGTTGCTTAACCCTGTAACTCAGGCGAAAATGGGGTTGCCTGCTGATTTCGTAAACGTGCTGCTAGGCAAGTTATCCGATTCGATTCTATTCCTGTTCCAATGGAGCGTACTTCTGCCGATTCTGGCGCTCGTGTTCGCCATTCTGATGGGCCGTGCCCGTTTCGAGGCTGCTCCTAAACCTAATTCGGCTGCGTCCAAAGACGAAACAGGCAAACCTGAGCCGTCGTTCTCGGGGAGATAATCAGCCATGTCTATGAAGATGTTGATTCTGGGGCTTCTTATGGAACGGGACAGACATCCGTATGAGATTAGGCAAACGATTAAGCAGCGGAATTGGAACGAAAGTTTCAAGCTGCGCGACGGTTCGTTGTATTATGCCGTGGACCAGCTTCGCGATCAAGAGCTGATTGAAGCCGCGGAGATTGTGGCTGTTCCCGGAGAGAACCGTCCGGACAAAACGATTTACCGAATTACCGAAAAAGGCAAATCGGCATTGGATAAGCTGTTATATGAACAGCTTAACCAGGTTTCTTATCCGCAACATCCGGTATTCCTCGCTTTGGCGTTCATTCGTTACGGCGATCAGGAACGAATTGAACAGCTGCTTCTGAAGCAGCTGAAGGCATGCGAAGAGCGAATTAAAAGGATGGAAGTGGTTCTGGAAATCAAAGGGGTATTTTTGCCTGCCGGATCGCAAATGATGATCAAAGGGTTCAAACGATTTGGAGAAACCGAGAAGGAATTCCTTCTCGAACTATTGGAGCAAGCTAGAGACGGCAGTCTTCTAAAAGGGCCAACTTGGACGCTAGAACAGATCGAAGAGTATCAAAAGACCCATTTTACCCCTCAAATGTCGGAAGAATAGTACAAATAACGATGGAGAACCGCACAGCAGTGCGGTTCTTTTGTTTTTATTTTACTATTTTTCGCGGATGGAGTCATATAGATGCCATATTTTCGAGCAAGTAGTGCTTCAACCGATTCGGATGGACGGCATTTGCTTTAAATCCGCAATTTCCTTCAAAGTTCAACTTCGTTTCGCGACAAAAAAACAAGCGAGCCGCGCAGGATCTTTGACATGTTTTTCAAATCTTACTATGTACAATCTAACCTATACCAAGCAGGTATGTACGAATTACAAAAACGATGGAAGAGGTGTAACGATGCGTACAAAACTTAATTCAAAAGTGCTCGTATATGTACTTTGTATAGCTTTGTTCATGACCTTGAGCACGCGTTTTTTACCTTCAAATAAAGTTTCTGCTGAGGTAACGCCAGATTTCTCGCTAGCCCATCTTACGATCTCGGAAGGCAATATCGTAGTCAGTGATACGCTGGAGATGTTTACTCCGCAATTGCCTGACGCAAGTCAGATTAAACAGACGGAAAGGCAAGAAGCGACGCTTCCGGAACCAGAGCCGATCCCCCTCCCCGAAATACATAGCGCAATTGCGCAGCCCTCTGTAGAAGAACCAACCATCCCTACATATGAAGTAACCTCGTATTACCTCAATGTCCGCGAGAAGCCGGATGCTGACTCCAATATTATTCAAGTACTTAAGCAAGGGGATACCGTTAAGGTCGACCATGCAACGGACAATGGGTGGATCGCCTTACAGGATCAAGGATTTGTTCACGGCAATTATGTGAAGGAAGTTGAAGGGAAGAAAGAGAAGGCGGTTACAATTGCTTCGGCAGCAAAAAGCGCCGCGACGGAAATGCTAGCTGCCGTAAATCCTGCAGAGGTTGAAGAACCGCTTAACGATACGTTAAAAATATTACCCCACAAAGAGATTGTTGAACCATCCGAACCGGAAAAGCCAACTTCGTCGGTGGAATCAGATTCCGGCCTTACGGAAGAGCATATTGCAAAGTTGTTTGAAAAAACCGCTCTAGCCAATCATGGCTTGGAAGAAGCCGTATTGGATATTGAGGAGGAATACGGGATTAATGCTTACTTCACGATTGCCGTTATGAAGCTGGAAAGCGGTAACGGAAAAAGCACGCTCGCCAAGAAGAAAAACAATTTGTTCGGACTTAACGCCATCGACAGCGACAAATATAACCGAGCCTTCACCTTCGAATCAAAGGGAGACAGCGTACGCAAATTCGGCCAGCTGCTGGCCCAAAATTATGTGAATAAAGGGTACACAACGATTGATAAAGTGGCGAGAAAATACTGCCCGACCAATCCAAATTGGGCGAGCCTGGTGATGAACATTATGAAGCGCGATTATAAAAAGCTTTAACGTAACATGCCGGATAGAAGGAACCTTTTTGCCCATGATTCAATAAGTTATATAGTCAAATGACTATATGACGGAGGTAAGCTGATGGATAATCGTGGTTTTGTTCCTTTTGGCGGCGGAGGCTTTGGAGGAGGCTTTGGCGGAGGATTCCGTCCACCGTTCCGGCCATTCCCGCATCCGTTTTTCCCTGGCCGATTCTTGTTCCCGTTTTTCTTCTTCTCGCCGTTTTTCCCATTCATCCGGGATGATGACCGCAATTACTATTACGCGCATCATCAATGCCAAGCAGGAGATACGATGGAGCAAATCGCTCACGCGTACAATATTCCGAATTCGCTTTTGGAAGAAGCCAACCTGCATATCGCAAATCCGAAATCTTTGAATCATGGGGAAACCGTTGTAATCCCTCGGATCTCCAATATGTATTGCCATAAAACATACATGGATCTCCCGGCAAACGGATCGCTTGGCGCTCAAGGAAACGCTCAGCCGAACATGCAATCGAACATGGTAAGTCCAAACATGGTAAGTCCAAACATGGTAAGTCCCAATAATGCTAATCCAAATATGCATGGGACTTCCGTAAATGGCCCGTTCTAAGAAACAAACAAACGTCCGTCTCTTCGAGATCTGAAGAGAGCGGACGTTTGTCGTTTAGGAGACGGTTAGTTCCTTCAACTCCCATGGACTAATGGGGCTAGTACGTACATAACGGGAATGGAAGTAGACAAGTCTTTTGCCTCGCGAAGCATGCAGCGTCTCCGTTTCCATCTGAACCTCCGATTGCCAAGGCTCCTCTTGAGGAAGTTCGCGCCCGTCTTTCTTTCGGATATGTCGCCAATCCTGCTTTTGTTGCAACAAGGCTTCCGTTTGTTCGATCGGCAAACCTTCCGTCAGAAGCCGCACCATTTCAAACTCATCATGATGCAAAGCTTCGATTAGACTCTGAGCAAGCCGAAAGGGTGTAGCGTCGTCAAAATAAGAGCGGAGTTTGCCTGCCGCTTTGTAGACCATCAATTGATGGGGCAGATCGGGCGTCTCCGATTTGTGGGTGGAGCTGTTCAGGAAATGAACGCAGAAATGCCCCGACATGCCATTCCCCGGAATACCGTCGCCGCCATGCGGCATCCCGTTCATCGAAGCGGCAATTTGCTTGCCGTCTTTCTCCGCGATAATCGCTTTCCGGTCCCAAGTCCAGCCGTTATTGAAAATTTGCTTCATAATTTCCGTATCGTCCTTGGTGACGGGCTGAACGTCGGCATGATCATGTCCGGCTCTGCGCTGCACGCGAAACGACAGACCTGTCTCGATATCTTTGATGACAAATACCGCTTTGCGGGAAAAAAGCTTTTCGGCTTCTTGCCAATCGAGTAAATGACCATAGTGTTTTTCGCGCAAGGCAGCCGCAGATTTGTTCAGCTTTGCTGCCGATTTGTCTGAAATAGTCAACATTTTCATTTGCCGTTCATCCCATAACCGGCTGTTTGAATCCAACCGAAGCTGCATGCCTTGCCCGACCACGAAGAGATCGGTAAAGCGAGGAACCTCGATTGAAGATGAGAATGAAGCGGTGGGTAATGGTTGCCATTTTGGCCGTTTCACGGCATCGATAATGTCGGGATCGCTTATAGTTATATGATCCTCATATTGGGCGGAGGGACTTGTCTTAACGGATAACAGCAAGCCGGAGCTTACGCTAACCTCTTCTCTTGCTTTCATCGAAGCGGCATGCAGAGTCGTGTCAGGCAGCCATTCAACACTGGCCGTAATCAACATTAATCCGCATATTAGGGTGCGGCTAAGCTGCTTGAAAAGCATAATTTCCTCCTGTTTCTAAATAATTGAAGCGTCTGCGAACCATACTATCCCTTGTCCATTATTATTCTCAGCGGTAATGGGGCTTATGTGAGAAGAGGAGAAGTGAGGAATGGGATTTAACGGAATCTGGATAGCTGGTCTTGCTATCTTGCTGCAGCAGCCTGTACAACCCGTGCAGCCACCGCAGCCGAATCAACCGAATCAACCGAATCAAATAGAGGAAATGCAATTGACCATTGAGCACCGTGGGCAATCGCTTGCGCATGTGAAGCGGGAGGAGTATGGTCTTCCGGGAACTTCATTTCTGGATATAGGGAAATTCAACAAACTGCAGGCCAAGTTGGAAAAAATGATTAATGTTCCGCCTGCCAATGCCTATATTGGCGACAGGGGACAGCTTGTTCCGGAGAAGATGGGTTATCGGCTTGACCGCGATCAATTCGCAACGCAATTTTATAGTTATTTTTTCAATAACGCTCCTTCTACGATCGACGCACCGCTTTCTCTGGTTTACGCAAGAGTGGATAGCGAATTGCTGGCGAGCATTAAAGAAAAAGCAATTGGCAATTACGTCACGTACTACAACAGCAACAACAAAAACCGTTCCCACAATATATCGTTAGCTGCAAAAGCGATTTCTAATACGGTTGTTTTTCCGGGCGAGACCTTCTCGTTCAACAAGACGGTTGGACAGAGAACCGTCGAGAAAGGGTATTTAAGCGCGGGGGTGATCGTTCGCGGCGAGTTGTCCGAAGGAGTAGGAGGAGGCATCTGCCAAGTATCCTCGACCTTATATAACGCGATTGACAGTGCGGGCTTGAAGATTGTGCAGCGTTACTCGCATAGCCGGCATGTTCCTTACGTCATGCCAGGGCGCGACGCAACCGTCAGTTGGGATGGACCGGACTTCATGTTCCAGAACCAATATAATCAGCCTGTTCTCATTAGGGCATATGCCGGCAGCGGAAGGGTGTTCGTATCGGTCTATTCGTCGGAGCTCATTGAGTACAAGCATCGGGTTATTCCAAGCATGTCGAAAAAGCTTCCGGAGGAAATCGTCATTAAAACCAACTCAACGATACCGGAACATTCTTCTGAAGAAGAGGAGGGAATAGGCCATGAATAAGAAATTCGCGAGTATTTTATTTGCCATCGCCGTATGTACACAGGGAATCATGGCTACAGTGGCTTCAGCGGATGGGCAGCGGGAAACCATTAAGGCGGGATATATCCAAAGCAATAATCTGTGGCTTGCCCTCGAGGAAGTTCAGAAGCCCCTTACGAAGCAAGAATATATCCGAAGCCCGCAATGGTCGCGGGATGGGCAATGGATGACTTTTCTGCGTAATGAGAACCGGCCTGAAGTGTGGACCTATGAAGAGGCTAACGGCGGAATGCGCAAGATCGGAGAAGGGTCCAACGTCAAATGGGCTCCAAACAACAACCGGTTGGCTATCTTGTCGGGCAGAGTGCTTAACGTGGCCGCTGCTAACCGGCCAGGCTCCCTGGAGAAGGTCATGGACAATGCGGGCGAGTTTTCCTGGTTGCCGGATGGCAGCGGCCTGCTTGTATCTACGCTTGCCGAACTCATGCCGGACGGTAAGTGGTCGCCTGTCGAGTTGTATGTCGTTAAGCCTGATGGAACAACCGGAACTTGGAGCAAACAGCTGTTGTACCGCTTGCCGGGGCAATCGGATGATTTCTTTGCGGTACAGACTAGCCCGTTCAAGTGGTCGCCGGATGGAAGCTGGATTGCTTTTATCGCGAAACCAACCGCTTCCTTGTCCGCGGATGCAAATACGCTTGTTTTGCTGTCCTCGGACGGACAACACTTTATAAAGGCCGGACAAATGTTAGCCTATGACAACTGGTTCCAATGGGCACCTGCTAGCGAGAAGCTGGCTTTTGTCGAAGGTACGGGCAGGGAAGCTACATCGAATAAAAAACTGACCGTTATTGAGGATATCCCTTCCTTGCAGAAACGAGTCTATACGCCGGGCGGTTACGCGGATAATGACTTTACTTGGAACGGTGAAGACGCCATAATCGTATCACGCCGGAAAGATGCTCCGTGGTCCAGTGACGAAGAAGACCGGTCATTGCCTCATCTTGCGAAGGTTGATGTCCGAACCGGCCAGTCCAAGCCTCTAACACGGGGGATTGAAGGATACGGCGATTATGCTCCCGTCTTGCTGAAGGACGGAATACTTGCATTTATTCAGGCCGGACAAGGTTCTGCTCAGGTCAAGTTGATTAAGTCGGGAAGCAAAAGGCAACTTACCTGGATTCCCAAGCTGATGGTTGCCGAAGATTATTACGGCAGGGCGGACTGGAGCAAGGTCATTGGATATGGGAAATAAGAAAAAAGGCCGAAACCTTGACGAACAAGGTTTCGGCCCTTTTTGGCATCAACGGATGCTAGCCTGTCGAAGGGCTGTTCGGAACATGGCCTTTTTGGTTGCGGTTCCTGTCCGTTGAGCCTGCCACGTTATTTTCAGCTTCTAACGAGTTGAACTGCAGTGCATGCATTTTACCCTGGAAAGACCGTCGTTTATTATGCGACATCTTAATCATTCCTCCCTGTGATAAATAGCGCCTACAACTTGTGGCGAGTTTAGATTGCCCGAAGGTTGCAAACGTTATTGCGCGAAAAATCTGCTCTTTACACCATGACATGGATGTCCTATAGTGAACCTGTCAGGTTTTTTTGTAACCGCCTTCAAATGGGGTAAAAGGAGAGGAAGCAGATGGGAAGCAGCAATAAATTCGCTTGGACCTGGAAAATCAAAGAGGAAATGCTGGAGGAATACGTCGCGATGCATCTTGCTCCTTGGCCGGAAATTATGGAAGAACATTCGCGCGCCGGCATCCGCAATTATTCGATTTTTCAAAATGGCAACCAATTTTTCTATTGCTTTGAATGCGACGATGTCGAGAAGGCTTTCGCAATCATCGCAGAGAGCGAGCCATGCAACCGTTGGAACGCCATCACTTCGCAAATGGTAGAGGGCTCCTTCGACTTCCGGGAAGCGGAACCGATCCGGCCCATGAGAGAAGTTTTTTATTTGGAATAAATATTGAACTTATGATCTTATTATGGACTGCTTAACGCCATCATGCGTTAGGCGGTCTTTTTTTTCAGTCGGATGCTCAAGCTTTGCACAAAGTCGAATTTCGTCGTATTATATAGGTTAGGTGTTATTTGATTTATTTTTTATCGAGGTCTGAGAGGAGCATTTATACCATGAGCGAGCTGGGTTTATACGGCATTCAATTAACGGCGCAACAGATACATTCCAAGCAATTCGAGAAGAAGATGAGAGGTTACAGCCAAGAGCAGGTGGATGAATTCCTGGATGAGATCATCAAGGATTACAGCCGCATGCAGGAGCTGATCGTGAAGTTTGAAGCGGATTTGGCGAACATACATACGGAACTGATGAAGGACAAGGAAGCGTTTGATTACTTCATGATCAAGCGCCGTCTGGAAGATCTGGAGCAACGCGTATTCGGGGAGAAGAGAGAGGTTCTTCGTCCTCGCGTATTCTAGGTTGCAGGTTGGATAAGGGAAGGGCTGCCATATTGGCAGCCCTTTTGTCATTTTATTTGCAGTTATTGCGGTTGTTTTTCTTCGGAACATTACCCGACTGATCGGAAAGCTTATCGCCGAATTGATCAAGGCGTGCCGGGCTTGCTGCAGGTCCATCATTGTCCGGTTTATTGTTGCGTCCTGTCATTGCTGCTCACCTCCAACCTTAGTAGAATGAACGGGAGTATCATCATTCATCCTTGTATAATGAAGGTAATAATAAAAGCTTAATAACCGGTTGACTTTGACGTTGCGTCAACGTGTACAGTGGATGTGTCGGGAGGCGAGCAAATGGAATATACCGTTCGGAAGCTTGGACAGCTGGCGGGCATCAGCACAAGGACGCTGCGGTATTACGATGAAGTGGGATTGCTGAAGCCAGCAAGAACCAATACGTCGGGATACCGGATATACGGCCAGGCGGAGGTTGATCTGCTGCAGCAGATTTTATTTTACCGCGAGCTAGGACTAGGCCTGGAACAGATCAAACAGATTATGCAAGATCCAAGCTTTAATAAGGCTACAGCGCTGAAGGAGCACCGCGAGCAGCTTCTCGACCGCAGGCGGCAGCTGGATGCGCTCATCCGGAATGTCGAGCAATCCATTGAACACGCGGAAGGGAGATTGAAGATGACGGATAAGCAGAAGTTCGAAGGCTTCAAGCAGAAGATGATTGACGAGAACGAGAAGAAATACGGCAAGGAAATACGGGAGAAATACGGCGACGATACCGTTAACGAATCCAATGCCAAGCTTAGCAACATGACGCAGGAGCAATTTGATGAAGTAACGCAATTGGCTGAGAAGATTAAGACGACATTGGCAGAGGCTTTCCACACCGGTGATCCGGCAGGCGAGCTTGCGCAAGAAACGGCGGATTTGCATAAGCGTTGGTTGAGCTATTATTGGAAAACATACACGAAAGAAGCGCATGCCGGACTAGCGCAAATGTACGTGGACGACGAACGGTTTACCGCTTATTATGATGCGGAACAGCCGGGGACGGCAGCGTTCTTAAGGGATGCCATTCATATTTATACCGGTTCTAATCAGCCTTAAAAAATTAGATGCACGAGAAAACCGCAGTCCACTGGGCTGCGGTTTTTTTGTGTCCCGGCATGTTAACGGAAGGCTGGCACATATATATGGATATAGGCTCGGAATCCGTCGAACAGTTTGTCCTTTTGCAGAAAGGGGGAAGGAGAGATGCGGTTTCAATTGGATGAGGAGTATGAACTGACCCGGGCCGCGGTGAGAGATTATGCGGAAGGTGAATTGGCGGAAGGAGCTGGCGCTCGGGATGAGCTACAGAGGCTGGATGGCGGCTTGCTTGGCAGCTTGGCCTCAATGGGATTGACGGGCATACCGATTGACGAACGCTTTGGCGGAGCAGGTAGCGATCTGCTTGCCTACGTGATCGTATTAGAGGAATTAGCCCGAGTCTGCGCCTCAACTTCAGCTATTCTGCATGCCCATACCTCAGCTGCTTGGGTGATTGACCGGTATGGGGGACAAAGGTTGCGAAAGGAAAGATTAATGCCATTAACTAGCGGGGCGAGGCTTGGAACCCTGGTATTAGCTGACCCTCGCAGCAACTTGATTCCGTCCGTGGAGCTTGCAGGTGCAGCAGACGATTATGTATTTCTGGTTTTGCATGTACGCGGCAAGGTGGCGATTGGTATCGGCGAATCTGATTCCGGCGTTTTTACCTTCAGTCCAGCCCTGAACAAACTTGGATTGCGCGGTATGCCAGCCGCCGATTTGCTTGTGGAATCGGATTATCCGTCTTTATTTAATGCAGTTAATTATGAGCCGAAATCGAAAGGCAAGCAGATTGTTAATGAGGTTAAATATTTGAAGGCATTAGGCTCGGCAGCCCAAGCTGTTGGCATTGCGCAAGGTGCGATGGAGGCGGCGCTCGCTTATGCAAAGGAAAGAACGCAATTCGGCAAGCCGATTGGCCGTGCGCAAGGCATTGCGTTTAAGCTGGCCGATATGGCAGCAAACGTCGAAGCGTCCAGATGGCTTGTCTATGAAGCCGCTTGGTCCAAGATTCAGGGGCTGCCAGAGTGCGATGGAAAAGCAGCCATGGCAGAGTTATATGCAATTAAACATGCTGTAGCAACCGCGATCGAAGCCGTGCAAATATTCGGCGGATACGGTTATATGCGGGAATATGGCGTTGAACGTTTGCTTAGGGATGCCAAATGTTTGGAGGCAAGTTGCGACAGAGAACATTCGTATTCGGCTATTTATAACGGCCTGGGGACGGAATAGGAGGTACAGGCGGGATGTCGACTCGTCAGTCTGTCATTGTTGCGGGGGCAAGAACGGCGTTTGGCAAGTTAGGCGGACAGTTCAAATCGGTTCCGGCGGTTCAGCTTGGAGCGGCGGCGATTCAAGGTGCGATAGAACGTTCCGGCTTGTTTGCCAATCAGATTGAAGCTGTCGTTATGGGCATGGTCCTTCAGGCAGGAACGGGACAGATTCCATCCAGGCAAGCGGCCAGATTGGCCGGTTTGAGCTGGGAGTTGCCTTCGGAGACGATAAACAAGGTGTGCGCTTCAGGACTTCGGGCGATTACGATGGCGGATCAAATGATCCGGTCCGGGGATGCCGATACGGTTGTGGCGGGCGGCATGGAAAGCATGAGTTGTGCCCCTTATGCGGTACCGTCCGCGAGATGGGGAGCGAGAATGGGGAATGCGTCTCTCATCGATCTTATGAATTATGATGGGTTGTTTTGCGCGTTTCATCAGGTTCCGATGGGCTCGCTTGGAAACCGCGTAGCGGATGAGTTCGGCATTGGAAGGCAGGAGCAGGATGATTGGGCGCTCCGCAGTCATAGGCGTGCCGTTGACGCTCAGCGAAGCGGCCGTTTCGATGAAGAGATTGTCCCGGTCAGCTTGTCAGATGGAACGGCGGTAGCAACGGATGAGGGCCCTCGGCCCGATACGGATGCGGGTAAGCTGGCCAAACTGAAGCCCGCCTTCGACCGGAACGGGACGATCACGGCTGGGAATGCTCCGGGGGTTAATGACGGCGCGGCAGCGGTAACGGTCATGTCCGAGGACAAAGCCGCGGAGCTTGGAATGAAGCCGCTCGCGACAATACTAGGCCATGCTTCCGCGGGAGCCGAAGCGGCTTATCTGGCTACGGTGCCAGCGCTAGCCATCCGGAAGCTTTTGCAGAAGACCGGTATACCTCTGGAGAGTATCGATTTGTTCGAAGTGAACGAAGCTTTTGCTTCGGTGGTGTTAATAAGCGGTCAAATGCTCGGCTGGGATCCGGAGAAGGTCAATGTTAACGGCGGCGCGATTGCGCTTGGCCATCCGATTGGAGCAAGCGGCGCCAGGATCGTCCTGACTTTGATTCATGAACTGAAACGCCGGGGAGGTGGGCTAGGGATCGCCGGCATTTGCAGCGGCGGCGCGCAAGGGGATGCTATTTTGCTGCGGGTGGACCCTTGAAAGATGAAGCCGAGGTGATTAGCGATGGAGTTAGTACAGCGAATCCGCCAGGTAACCGTGCTTGGAGCCGGCCAGATGGGAAGCGGCATTGCCCAGACGCTGGCCCAATACGGATATGACACAACGCTTTACGATATTTCGGACGCTGCGGTCGAACGCGGCATGGCATCTATCGGGAGTTCGCTAGACCGTCTGGTGAAAAAAGGCCGCCTTTCGCCCGAACAGAAGCAATCCGCATGGTCAAAGCTTACGCCGGTTACCGCGCTTCAGTCTTGCGCGCATTCGGACTTTGTTATTGAAGCGGTGCCCGAGCAGTTGGATCTTAAGCTTAGACTGTTTCAGGAGTTGGACCGCCTCTGTCCCCCGCATGCCATATTGGCGACAAACACGTCTTCGCTGCCCATCACGGCTATTGCCGGGGCGACGAAACGGCCGGACCTGGTCATCGGCATGCATTTCATGAATCCGGTACCGATCATGCCGCTGGTTGAAGTGATTCGGGGGCTGGCTACTGCGGAAGACACGGTAAAGTTAACGACCGAGCTCGCTGAAGCAATCGGCAAGACAGCCATTTGCGTGGCGGATTATCCGGGTTTTATCGCGAACCGCATTCTAATGCCGATGATCAATGAAGCGATATACGCGGTATATGAGGGCGTTGCGTCGCCGGAATCGATTGACCAAATTATGAAGCTGGGCATGAATCATCCGATGGGACCGCTGGCGCTTGCCGATTTTATTGGGTTAGATACCTGCCTTTTTATTATGGAGACGTTGCATGCCGGGTTTGGTGATTCGAAATATCGGCCATGTCCGCTTCTCCGCAATTATGTAGCGGCAGGATGGCTTGGCAAAAAAACCGGGAAAGGTTTCTACAGCTACGAATAGAATCGCAATCCGAAAGGAGCGATTAACAATGGATCTCCGGTTTACGAAGGAGCAGCAGCAGCTGCAAGAGGAAGTTCGGCAATTTGCCGTCAGCCGGATTGCCTCGGCCATACCCGCAATGGAAGAGGAGGAGCGATTTCCGACCGGGATCATTCGGTTAATGGCGGAGCGGGAATGGATGGGGATTCCGATTCCGAAGCAGTGGGGAGGAGCGGGCAAAGATTTTATTTCTTACATTGTTGCCATTAACGAGATTTCGAGGGTTAGCGCGGCGGTTGGCGTTATTCTATCCGTTCACACGTCGGTTTGTACGCTGCCGATCTTAAATTATGGTACCGATGAGCAGCGCGAGCATTTTGTCGGGAAGCTGGCGGCTGGCGAGTGGCTTGGCGCATTTGCGCTTACGGAGCCGCATGCCGGTTCCGATGCGGGAGCGATCCGGACGGCAGCGGAGCGAAAAGGCGACGTATACGAGCTTAACGGATCGAAATTGTTCATTACGAATGCGGGAGCAGCGGGGGTATATCTCTTGTTTGCCGTGACGGACTCTTCGAGACGGGCCGGCGGCATCACGGCATTCTTGGTTCCGAGTAACACGGAGGGACTTCATATAGGGAAGCCTGAGCGAAAAATGGGGCTGCATGGTTCCAACACATGCGAGTTGCATCTCGAACAAATGCGGGTCCCCGCGGAGTACCGGCTTGGCCGGGAAGGAGAAGGATTTGCGATTGCCAAGGGTTCGCTGGACGGCGGCCGGATCGGGATAGCGGCGCAAGCGCTTGGCCTTGCGGAAGCAGCGCTTCAATTGCTTAAACAACAGATCCCCCTGCCAAGAGGCAAGCTCGTAACTCATCGTCACTCCGAGCTTGGCGAACTAATCGCAAGAACGGCAGCGGCCAGACTGCTCGTCTACCGCGCGGCTTCCATGTACCAGGAGGGCCGGTCTTGCACGAAAGAAGCCTCAATGGCCAAAATGTTCGCTTCCGACACGGCTGTTGCCGTATCCGGAGCCGCCGTTCGCCTTCTAGGCACACCAGGCATATCCAAGTCGCTTCCTGCCGAGAGGTTGTTCCGCGATGCCAAAGTGACACAAATCTACGAAGGCACCAATGAAATTCACCGCATTGTGATCAGCAGCAGAATGATGAAATGAAGGTGACTTTTAATGACAAATAGTCCCGGGAATAAGCTTAGAGAAGCCGTGAAAGAGGAGCAGCCTTTGCAAGTGGCGGGGGCGGTTAACGCTTATGCGGCGATGATGGCGGAGCAGGTCGGGTTCCAAGCTTTATATGTATCCGGAGCGGGAGTCGCCAATGCTTCGTTTGGGCTTCCCGATCTGGGGATTACAACGCTTCAGGATGTTCTTGAAGATATTAGGAGGATCACCAACGTGACGGAGCTACCGCTGCTCGTGGATATCGACACCGGCTTTGGCGGCGCATTTCAAATCGCCCGAACGATCAAGGAAATGCAACGGGCCGGCGTGGCGGCTGTCCATATGGAAGATCAAGTCGCCGAGAAAAGATGCGGTCACCGTCCGAACAAGGCGATCGTCCGAACCGAAGAGATGGTCGACCGGATTAAAGCAGCCGTAGATGCACGGTCGGACAGCGGCTTTGTCATTATGGCCCGGACGGATGCGCTGGCTGCTGAAGGACTGGAGAATGCAATCGATCGCGCGTGCCGGTATGTAGAAGCTGGCGCGGATATGATTTTTCCGGAGGCGGTAAGCAGCCTGGTTGAATATAAGAAGTTTGCGGAAGCGGTTCAAGTCCCTATATTAGCGAACATAACGGAATTTGGAAAAACGCCGCTATTCACGATCGAAGAACTGCGGGAAGCCGGCGTTGGTCTGGCCTTGTATCCTTTATCGGCATTCCGGGCGATGAATGCGGCAGCGCTTCGCGTATACCGGGCGATTCGCCAGGAAGGCACGCAGCAGAAGGTGGTCGGCTTGATGCAGACCCGGGCCGAATTGTACGATTTTCTGCACTATTACGATTATGAGCATCGGCTTGACCAGTTGTTTGGAGTGGAGGCGAAGGAGGAGACGAAGGAGAAGAAGGGGGAGAATTAGATGACGGCATCCAAACAAGGCGGACTTGCGGACGTAATCGCAGGACAAACGGGAATATCCACGGTTGGCAAGGAAGGCAAAGGGTTGTCGTACCGCGGTTATTCGATCCATGATTTGGCTCGGTTTGCATCCTTTGAGGAAACGGCTTATTTGCTCTTATACGGATGGCTGCCAACAGACGAACAGTTGAGCCAGTTCCAGCAACAGCTGGCTGATAGTCGCGAACTGCCGCCTAGCCTAGCCCGTATACTCGAACTGCTGCCGGCAGACACGCATCCGATGGATGTATTGCGAACCGGATTCTCCGCGCTCGCTTCCTATGAACCGGAAAGCGAGAACCGTCCTGCCCTGGACATCGCCATCCGGTTAATTGGCATTACGCCTTCCGTTCTTCTCTATTGGCATCATTATCAGCAATCCGGCATGCGGATCGATACGCGCGGCAAAGGCGGCGGAATCGCGGACCATTTTCTCGGTCTGCTGCATCAGAAGGAACCTGCTCTGCAGCACATCAAGGCGCTGGACGTCTCGCTTACGTTGTATGCGGAGCATGAGTTTAACGCATCGACTTTTGCCGCAAGGGTTACCGCTTCAACGTTATCCGATTTCTACTCGGCGATTACAACCGGAGTCGGAACGCTCCGCGGTCCGCTGCACGGCGGAGCGAATGAAGCGGCCATGGAGCTGATTGAGCGGTATTCGGATCCTGAAGAGGCGGAGGCGGGAGTGCTCGAAGCCCTGCAGCAAAAACAGCTCATCATGGGATTTGGCCACCGCGTTTATTCGGTTTCGGATCCCCGTTCGGACGTCATTAAGGAATGGTCGCTTGCCTTGTCCGAGCAAGCCGGTGACCGCACGCTTTACGATATATCCGAGAGGATCGAGCAGGTGATGCTCCGGGAGAAAAAACTGTTCCCGAACCTCGATTTCTACAGCGCGTCGGCTTATTTCCATATGGGCATTCCGACTTCATTGTTTACTCCTGTGTTTGTTCTCTCCCGCCTCACCGGCTGGTCGGCTCATATCATGGAGCAGCGCGCGAGAAACCGGATTATTCGCCCAAGCGCCGATTATGTTGGACCCGAACCGCAGGTGTGGCTGCCCTTGGAGGAACGGTAGCAGGGAGAGGGTTAGCGAGAGGAGGAATAACCTAACGATGTCATCGTTTATACCCAATAATCGCCCTGAGCCGGATCAGCTGCTGGTTGATATTGCAGACTACGTTCAACGCAAGGAGCTGACGAGCCAGGAAGCCTATAACACAGCTAGATTATGCCTCATGGATACGCTTGGATGCGGTTTGCTGGCGCTGCGTTATCCCGAATGCGCCAAGCTGCTAAGTCCGCTTGTACCGGGAACGGTAGTGCCGAACGGCTCGAAGGTGCCGGGCACCGCGACCCAAACGGATCCGGTGACGGCGGCTTTTCAGATCGGATGTCTAATCCGGTGGCTTGATTACAACGATACTTGGCTGGCCGCCGAATGGGGCCATCCATCGGATAACCTCGGGGGCATTCTGGCTGCCGCGGATTATATGAGCCGCAAGAACAAGGCGGTCGGTGCCAATCCGCTAATCATGCGGGATGTGCTCTCCGCCATGATTAAGGCGCATGAAATTCAAGGGATATTGGCGCTGGAGAACAGCTTCAACCGGGTAGGACTCGATCATGTGCTGCTCGTCAAGATCGCATCGACCGCCGTTGTGACCGAGCTTCTTGGAGGAAGCCGGGAAGAAATCATAAATGCCGTGTCCCATGCTTGGCTGGATGGCCATGCTTTGCGCACCTACCGGCATG
Source organism: Paenibacillus glycanilyticus (assembly GCF_030161375.1). Classification (GTDB taxonomy): domain Bacteria; phylum Bacillota; class Bacilli; order Paenibacillales; family Paenibacillaceae; genus Pristimantibacillus; species Pristimantibacillus glycanilyticus_B. The sequence continues at coordinate 97,947 of NZ_BSSQ01000010.1, read as the reverse complement.
CGCCCAACACTGGCTCACGCAAATCCTGGGCAGCCGGCGATGCCACAAGCCGGGCGGTGTGGCTGGCGATAATGGCCCTTCGCGGGGAGATGGGTTATCCATCGGCGTTAACCGCTCCGCAATGGGGATTTCAAGACGTGTTATTCAAAGGCAAGCCGCTTGTGCAGGCACGGCCGTTCGAATCGTATGTCATGGAGCATATTTTGTTCAAAATCTCGTATCCCGCGGAATTTCACGGGCAGACGGCCGTTGAAGCGGCCATTCGGCTGCATCCGCTAGTGAAAGACCGTCTGGACGATATTGCGGCCATTGAACTTACAACGCATGAGTCGGCGATCCGCATTATTGATAAGCGGGGGCCGCTTCATAATCCGGCCGACCGCGACCATTGCCTGCAGTATATGGTAGCTATTGGTCTTGTTCACGGAGGGCTAACGGCGGATCATTATGAGGATGCGGCCGCCTCAGACCCGAGAATCGATCAATTGCGTGACAAAATGACGACCAAAGAAGATCTGAGATATACCGAAGAATACTTGGCTGCGGATAAACGGTCCATCGCTAACGCGGTGCAAGTGAAGTTCAAGGACGGGTCTGCGACGGACAAAATCGAAGTGGAATACCCGATTGGCCACCGAAGAAGACGGGAGGAAGGCATTCCGCTGTTGGTCGACAAGTTCAAAGACAATCTGAGGACGAGGTTTCCGGTTAAGCAAGCCGAGCGAATAGCCGGAATTTGCATGGATCAGGAGGCGCTGGAGAGTACGGCGGTAGATAAATTTGTCGATATGTTCGCGATTTAAACCGGGCGGCCTTGCAAAGGCCGTCTTTTTTCAACATTTCCTGTTATCCTTCATTGAGTTCTGAGCCCACTAACGCTTATAATATAACGAGGAAAAATAGATTATAAAGAAAAGGTGCATTCATGAGTATATTAAACGTAGAAAGACTAAGCCATGGGTTTGGCGACCGAGCGATTTTCAACGATGTATCCTTCCGTCTCCTTAAAGGGGAGCATATCGGCCTGATCGGCGCGAACGGCGAAGGCAAATCGACATTCATGAACATTATTACGGGCAAGCTTCAGCCGGACGACGGCAAGGTGGAATGGTCGAAAAAGATGCGCGTCGGCTACCTCGACCAGCATGCCGTGCTTAGCAAAGGAATGACTATGCGCGATATTCTGAAGAGCGCATTCCAATATTTGTTTGACATGGAACAAGAAATGAACGACATGTATGGCCGCATGGGCGACGTAACGCCGGAAGAGCTGGAGAAGCTGCTGGAGGACGTTGGCACGCTGCAAGATACGCTCACGAATCAGGACTTCTACCTGATCGATGCGAAGATCGATGAAACGGCGCGTGGACTTGGCCTTACCGATATCGGACTTGACAAAGACGTTAACGATTTGAGCGGCGGCCAGCGCACAAAGGTTCTGCTTGCGAAGCTGCTTCTCGAGAAGCCCGATATTCTGCTCTTGGACGAGCCTACCAACTACTTGGACGAGCAGCACATCGAGTGGCTGAAGCGTTATCTGCAGGAGTACGAGAATGCTTTCATTCTGATCTCCCACGATATTCCGTTCCTGAACAGCGTAATCAACCTGATCTACCATATGGAGAATCAGGAGTTAAACCGTTACGTTGGCGACTACGATCATTTCCAGGAAGTATACGAAATGAAGAAGCAGCAGCTGGAATCGGCTTACAAACGCCAGCAGCAGGAAATCGCGGATTTGAAGGACTTTGTTCAGCGGAACAAAGCTTCCGTTGCGACGCGGAACATGGCGATGTCGAGACAGAAGAAACTTGATAAGATGGACGTCATCGAATTGGCCAAGGAGAAGCCGAAGCCGCAATTCAACTTCCTGGAGGCACGCGCATCCAGCAAGCTGATCTTCGAGACGAAGGACCTGGTCATCGGTTATGACTCCCCGCTCTCGAGACCGCTTAATCTCCGTATGGAGCGCGGCCAGAAGATTGCGCTCGTAGGTGCGAACGGTATTGGTAAAACAACGCTTCTCCGCAGTATCTTGGGTGAGATTGGGGCGCTTGAAGGTTCCGTTCAGCTTGGCGATATTCTAAGCATCGGTTACTTCCAGCAAGAGATGAAGGAATCGAACAACAATACGTGTATCGATGAAATTTGGAACGAGTTCTCGTCGTTCAACCAATTCGAAGTGCGTGCGGCGCTGGCGAAATGCGGTTTGACGACGAAACATATCGAGAGTAAAATTTCCGTGCTGAGCGGTGGCGAGAAAGCGAAAGTGCGCCTATGCAAACTGATCAACCGCGAAACAAACCTGCTTGTGCTCGACGAGCCTACCAACCACTTGGACGTTGATGCGAAAGACGAGCTGGCTCGCGCGTTGAAAGCTTACAAAGGAAGCATTCTGATGATCTCCCACGAACCGGAGTTTTATCAACAGATCGTTACCGAGACTTGGAACTGCGAATCTTGGACGACGAAAGTATTCTAATTCACTGGCGCATAATAGATGCAAGAGAACCTGCCTGACAGCTGTTGTCAGGCAGGTTCTTTGTGTTGGGAGAAACGATTCGAATATACCCCTAGTAGGTATTTTTAATGATTGACATATATACGGGTGGGGGGTATACTGAAGCCAATCAGATACAGAATGAATGGATGTGTTGACTATGGCTGACGCACAATCGAACGAACATAATCAAGCAACCTTGGATATAACCGGTATGACTTGCGCCGCTTGCGCAAACCGGATTGAAAAAGGATTAAACCGGATGCCCGGCGTCGCAATGGCTACCGTTAATTTCGCGATGGAAACGGCGCGCGTCGACTATGAACCGGGTCAAGTTACCGTTCAGGATCTAGAGCGGAAGGTGGAGCAGCTTGGCTACAGCGCCGCGGAACGCGCGGAGAGCGTGGTAGCCGATAAGAACGCTGAAAGAGAAGGACAGATTCGCAAATTAATTATTTCCGCGGTATTGTCGATCCCGCTCATCTGGAGCATGGTTGGTCATTTCACCTTTACCTCCTGGCTGTATGTGCCTGAGTTGTTCATGAATCCGTGGTTTCAGCTCGTGATGGCTACGCCAGTGCAGTTCTACGTTGGCCGCTCCTTCTATGTGAGTGCGTATAAGGCAATCCGTAACGGCGGCGCGAATATGGATGTGCTGATTGCATTGGGTACATCGGCGGCTTATTTCTACAGTTTGTACGCTTCCGTCAAATGGGCGACAAACGGTTCTATGATGCACCATGATCCCGAGCTTTATTTCGAGACGAGCGCGATTCTCATTACCCTCGTGTTGTTAGGCAAGTTGTTTGAGACGCTTGCGAAAGGCCGTACCTCGGAAGCCATCAAATCTCTGATGGGACTAAGGGCAAAGACGGCAACGGTAATTAGAGACGGCGAGGAATTGGTCATACCGGTCGAGCAAGTTGTCAAAGGGGATCTGGTTATCGTCCGGCCAGGCGAAAAAATTCCGGTTGACGGCGTCGTGGCCGAAGGCGCTTCGGCCGTTGATGAAGCCATGCTGACGGGAGAAAGCCTGCCGGTAGAGAAAAATGCCGGTGACCCGGTAATTGGCGCAACCATAAACGGCAACGGCATTCTGAAGGTTCAGGCTACAAAGGTTGGAGCGGACACGGCATTGGCTCAAATCATACGCGTCGTTGAAGAAGCACAAGGCTCCAAAGCGCAGATTCAGCGGGTTGCCGATGTGATCTCCGGTATTTTTGTACCGATCGTAACCGGTATTGCCGTTGTAGCTTTCTTGGTATGGCTGATCTGGATCAAGCCGGGCAACGTGACAGCGGCTCTTGAGACAGCGATCGCGATACTTGTTATCGCTTGTCCTTGCGCGCTTGGTCTTGCGACGCCAACTTCGATTATGGCGGGGTCTGGCCGCGCGGCTGAGTTGGGTATCTTGTTTAAAGGCGGCGAGCACCTGGAACAAACGCATAAGGTTGACGTCATCCTGCTGGACAAAACGGGCACCGTTACGAATGGCAAACCTTCTTTGACGGACATTATGGTTGCTGATGGCAGCGATGAAGAGCAATTTATGCGGTTGGTCGGCGGAGCGGAGCAGCTGTCGGAGCATCCGCTGGCCGTAGCAATCGCCGATGGGATACGGGAGAGGGGTATCCCGTTTGCGCAAGCCGACTCGTTTGCCGCTTTGCCTGGTTTTGGCATTAAGGCTTCTCTGGAAGGGAAATCCGTTCTCATTGGCACCCGAAGGCTGATGGAGGAGAGCGGCATACATGCCGAAGAGTTCTACCCGGTAATGAGCGGTCTTGAAGAAGCGGGGAAAACCGCTATGCTGGTGGCGATTGACGGACAATATGCCGGCATTCTTGCGGCTGCGGACACGATTAAAGACAGCTCCAAGGCTGCGGTTCAACGTCTTAAAGCGCTTGGCATCCAAGTGGTAATGGTGACTGGGGACAATGAACGCACGGCACTTGCGATCGCTCGCCAGGCCGGTATTGACCAGGTGCTTGCGGAAGTGTTGCCGGAAGGCAAAGCGGCTGAGGTGAAAAAGCTGCAGCAGCAAGGCCATATCGTGGCGATGGTGGGGGACGGCATTAATGATGCGCCGGCACTCGCGACTGCCAATATTGGCATGGCCATCGGCACGGGAACCGATGTCGCGATGGAAGCTGCCGACGTTACGTTAATGCGCGGCGATCTAGAGAGTATCCCGGATGCGATCTATATCAGCCGGATGACGATGAAGAACATCAAGCAAAACCTGTTCTGGGCGCTTGGTTACAATACGCTGGGCATCCCGATTGCAGCCATCGGTCTGCTCGCGCCTTGGGTAGCGGGAACGGCCATGGCGCTAAGTTCGGTATCCGTTGTACTTAATGCGCTGCGCCTTCAGAAGCTGCAAGTCAGACGTTAAATCCACGACCTTACGCGCCATGTTCGATTTAGATCACAAACGGTTGCTGAGCAATCTTGTATGACAATTCATTTCAGGAGTTGTCCAATACAAGGAAAAGCCGTTATAATAGGCATATAGAACATTCAAGAAAGTGGTGCAGTATGGGTCGTAAGTGGAATAACATTAAAGAGAAAAAAGCTTCGAAAGACGCTAACACAAGCCGCATTTATGCGAAATTTGGTCTTGAGATTTATGTAGCAGCCAAGAAAGGCGAACCAAACCCGGAATCAAACGGCGCTCTGAAGTTCGTACTCGAACGCGCGAAGACGTATAACGTGCCGAAGGCGATCATCGACCGCGCGATCGAGAAAGCAAAAGGCAGCTCCGATGAGCAATATTTTGAGCTTCGTTACGAAGGTTTTGGTCCGGCAGGCACGATGATTATCGTTGACGCTCTGACAAACAACGTTAACCGTACGGCTCCCGAAGTACGTTCCGCTTTCAACAAAGCGGGCGGCAACATGGGCGTAAGCGGTTCGGTTGCTTATATGTTCGATCAGACGGCGGTTATCGGCGTAGAAGGCAAATCGCTTGATGAAGTGATGGAGATTATGCTTGAGGCTGACGTGGACGTCAACGATATCGTGGAAGAAGACGAATCCGTTATGGTCTATGCCGCTCCGGATCAATTTAACGCGGTACAAGAAGCGTTCAAGGCTGCCGGCGTAACAGAATTTGTCGTTGCCGAAGTGACTATGCTTGCGCAAAACTTCGTAACTCTTCCCGCTGACTCGGTTCCGGCTTTCGAGAAGCTTATTGACGCGCTCGAAGACTTGGAAGACGTTCAACAAGTGTACCATAACGTTGAATTTGAATAAGTTTCATGTACATGACGGTCGCCCGGTGGGCGGCCGTTTTGTTGTTACAGCGCGGGATTAACTAGGTATATTCAAGTATAGTAGGTAACCTGGAACCAATCTAATGAAAAACATTTCAGCTCTTTTCAAGCCGGTGGACGTCCTTTAGAATAAGCTTTGAATTCAGGAAACGAATGGAGGAGCTTAACAATGAAATATCGGAAACTTGGCGGTACTGGACTGAAGGTAAGTGAAATCAGCTTGGGAAGCTGGCTAACATATGGCGGTTATGTGGAGCGCGAGAATGCGGTAAATGCCATTCACGCCGCTTACGATCTTGGAATTAACTTTTTTGATACGGCAAACGTGTACGAGCGGGGGGCGGCGGAGGAGCTGGTTGGCGAAGCGCTGAAAGCGTATCCGCGCGAATCCTATGTTCTGGCGACGAAAGTATTCTGGCCGATGGGCGACGGTCCTAACGACCGCGGCTTGTCCCGCAAGCATGTGATCGAGCAGGCGAATGCCAGCCTCAAACGTCTTGGCCATGATTACATCGATATTTATTATTGCCACCGTCATGATCCGGAAACTCCGCTTCATGAAACGCTTCGCGCGATCGATGATCTCGTCCGTTCAGGCAAAGTATTGTACGTAGGCGTAAGCGAATGGCAAGCTTCGCAAATCGCAGAGGCGCTTGGCGTTGCGGATCGTTACCTGCTGGACCGTATCGTGGTTAACCAGCCGGTGTACAATATGTTCGAGCGTTATATCGAAAAAGAAATTATTCCGCTTAGCGAACGTTCCGGCATTGGTCAAGTTGTATTCTCGCCGCTGGCTCAAGGCCTCTTAACGGGCAAATACACTTCGACTACGGATTTCCCTGCGGACAGCCGGGCAGCGAAGATTGAATGGATGGGCAAAGGTATTACCGAGGAAAAAATCAACAAGGTTCGCCAATTGGAAGCTGTTTCTGCAGAGCTTGGCATTAGCGTAGGCAACCTGGCGCTTGCCTGGATTCTCCGCCAGCCAAACGTAGCGAGCGCCCTTGTTGGCGCAAGCCGTCCGGATCAGGTAACCGAAAATGCGAAAGCTTCGGGAATTACGCTAAGTGAGGATGTCCTTGCGCAAATTGAATCGATTCTGAAGTAATAGCCGAAGGAGACGCATAGCATGGCAAAAGTGGTAGTCACCGGCGGCAGCGGAATGTTGGGAAGATGGATCGTCAAGCATTTCGTTGACCAAGGGTATGAAGTATTAAATGCAGACACGCGCCATCCGGAGGAAGCGTTGTGTCCGACTCTCATCGTTAATCTCGAGGATCTGGGTCAAACCTACGGCGCGCTCGCCGGAGCGGATGCCGTTGTCCATATGGCGGCAATTCCAAGAGCGGGGATGGTACCTCCCGAGGCGACGTTCCGCAATAACGTGATGTCGACCTACAACGTGCTTGAAGCTGCAGCAGGATTGGGCATCCAAAAGGTCGTTATCGCCTCTAGCGAATCTTCCTATGGGATTTGTTTTGCGGAGCATCCGTTTGGTCCGCAATACGTGCCGATGGACGAGGCGCATCCTCAGCTGCCCCAAGACAGCTACGGTTTGTCCAAAGTCGTAAATGAAGCCACAGCGGACATGTTCCACCGCCGGACCGGCATGCAGGTTGTGTCACTCCGTCTTGGCAACGTGATTCCGCCGGAATGGTATGAGCGGTTCCCATCGTTTATCCATAACCCAGAAGAGCGGGAGCGGATTTTGTGGAGCTATATCGACACTCGCGATGTGGCAACTGCATGCGAACTGGCGATTAAAGCCGAAGGGCTTGGTTCCGTGGCGATTAATCTTGCCAATGACGAGTCAAGCATGGATATTTCAAGCCGGGAGCTAATGGCAGCCCGTTACCCGGAAGTTGCCGATTTCCGCGCACCGCTTGAGGGTTATGAGTCCCTTCTCAATAGCGATAAAGCGAAGCAACTGCTTGGCTGGCAGCCGAAATATTACTGGCGCGAGCAGCTCGGTAATTAGAAACGGAAAGACCGGCATTCACCGTATTTAATTGGTGAAGCCGGTCTTTTTGTATAGACAGCGTTTCCAACCTAGGAGTATACTTTATTAGCTATCATTTGGAATTTACATATGACATAAGAAGGTGCGGTACTTGTGAGTTATCTGTTTCTGTTCCTGGCCACATTGGCGTGGAGTTTCGTGGGGGTATTGGTCAAAACGGCGTCTACGATGGTAGACAGCTCCATCATCTCGTTTTGCCGGTTCTTCTTTGGCGTTATTGTGCTCGGAATCTATCTATTGATGAAAGACGGGAAAATTCAATTCAAGTACCGGATGAAATGGCTTTGGTTTGGGGCAGCCGGCAAGTCGGCCAATTATATTTTCGAGAATATTGCGCTTATGATCGGCTACTCTTACGGCAATATTCTAGTTCAGCCCGTACAGACCGTTGTTCTGCTGTTTGCGGGCAGCGCGATCTTCAAAGAAAAGGTATCAAGGTCTGGCTGGATCTCGGCCGCATTGTGCGTAATTGGCGTCATTGTCGTAGGTTGGAACGGCGTACCGCTGGACAAGCTGTTTGCGAGCAGCGGATTAACGACCATTCTCTTTACGCTAGCGGGGATCGGAGCGGCTGTACATGTATTAAGCCAACGCATGCTCGTTCAGACCATGGATAACGGGAACATGAACTTCTCGGTCTTCCTGATTGCTACGTTAATGGTGTCTATTCCGATTCCGTTCCAGTCGCAAGGGTTCACGGGAGTCTCAACGGCCGGGGCATGGCTTGCGCTTGTCTGTCTTGGCGTTATTACGGGCCTCAGCTTCTTCTGGTTTGCGGAAGCGATGAAGAAGGTACCGTTTGCGGTAGTCGCGATTGTCGGCAACAGTTCGGTCCTGTTCTCGATTCTGTGGGCGTACGTGTTTTTCCAAGATCCGATTACAAGCTATATCATGATTGGCACACTAATCTTTGTAGCGGGTTTCTTGCTATTGAACTTCTCGGGTCCGCGGATAAAAAAGGCGAAGCGGGAAGACAACGTGGAAGCCGCATTATAAATAGAACGGAGGCAATGGCATGGATCAACTAAGCAATCTGCCCAATAAGCTGAGCAAGCCGGCCCAGCGGGCATTCGCCAATGCCGGTTACGCGAAGCTGGAGCAATTCGCTGAGCTGACGGAAGCCGAAGTGCTGGCGCTGCATGGCGTTGGACCAACAGCTATCGTTCTGTTGCGTCAAGCATTAGCCGAGAAGGGGCTAGCCTTTCGGGCATAAAGAGACAAGCAGCGGTTAACGTGACCGCTGCTTTCTTTTTACAGTAATTATAGTTATGAAGGAGGCTATATTCATGCATAAGCATAAGGCAGAAACAAGATGGCGATGGGGGAGACCGATTTCGACTCTCATCATGGCTCTTTGTATCCTATATAGCCTTATCATGATCAAGTTGTTGTTTATCCGCGGGAGCTATGGCTGGCCGACCTATAATTATAACGTCATTCCGTTACATACCATCAAATCGTTGATTTATAACCGGGAGCATTATAATACGGATGCCTGGGTGAAAAACTTGTTCGGGAACATCGTTTTGTTCATTCCAATCGGGGTATTCCTTCCGGCGATGAACCGCAAGCTGCTGCGGACAGCTAGATTTCTGCCTGTCACAGTCCTTATTCTATTTCTTGTTGAATCGATCCAACTGGTGACGAAGGTAGGGAGTTTTGATATCGACGATATTATTCTGAACACGTTGGGCGCCTTAATTGGATTCGCTGTTATGAAAGGCGCCGCTCCGTTATTAACCCGATAGACAATAGAAAAACCATGCCAACTTGGCACGGTTTTTTGTTTGCGGTTATTTCTTCATAACTCCCTCGAAAAACACTTGGTAGGATAGCAGAAGCTGATCGCCAAAGTCGTCCTTCGACAGTCCCATCGCCCAATTGATCATGACGCCAAGAAAGATTTTTAAGGCAATATGGGCCATCGTCTCAGCAGGGATGGTTGTCGTAAATTCTCCGGTCTGCTGGCCTTTCTCGAAGATAGGTACCAAGCAATCCACGATATAGCAAAAACCTTCTTTACTCTCTTCAATGTTCTGATTATTGGCTAACATGCCTTGGATGGAGAGGAGCAGCATGCTTTGATTCCCTGCCATCGAGTCGCCAAACTTCTTGATCAAGGCGATGAAGCGGGGAGCATAAGGGCCGGGTTTATCCTTCAGGTTGACTATCTCATCCATAGCCACGATTTTATCAAGTTTACCTCTAACATCCTCTTTGGTCTTGAAATAGTTGAAGAAGGTGCCTTTCGCAACGCCGGCAGCTTCCGTAATTTGAGCGACGGTGGTTGCTTCAAAGCCTTGTTCGGCAAACAGGCGCATCGCCGCATCAAGTATGCGGTTTTTCGTCTCGAGTTTTTTCTCTTCCCGGTTCACAGCGATCATCCTCCGTTATTGCCTACAGTATAGCATATCCCGTATGGAAATGGGTCTAAACAATTAATGACCATAAGTACAATAAAAATATATTTCCAAGCGAATGTTGGTCAATTGTTCATTAAAATCAAGTAAGAAAACGCTTTACTATGAACGTTTTATAAAAATGACCGACAGTATAAAATTAAGTTGACCAATGGTCACTTTATCGCTATAATCCAAATGGAAGAAGTCAAGAATGGAGGATTCACATGACAAGTCATTCAGCAGTACCGGATGCGAGTACGTTTACGATTAGGTCGATTATCGCTCCGCTTATCGCAGTTATCGTTGGTTTATTTATGGTTATTCTGGACGGGACCGCGATGAACGTTGCTTTAAGCGGCTTTATGAAGGAGTTCGGCAAGGATTTGTCCGTTGTGCAGTGGACAACGACAGGTTATGCGCTGGCGCAGGCGGCAGTTATTCCGCTGGCCGGTTGGTTGTCCGATCGGTTCGGGGCCAAGCGGATATTCCTCATTTCTGTAGGGATGTTCACGGCGGGTTCGTTATTGTGCGCGTTCGCGGGCAACATCGAAATGTTGATTCTGTTCCGCATTATTCAAGGGCTTGGCGGGGGCATGGTTATGCCGATTGCTTTTGCAATCATCTACAAGCTTAGCCCTCCCGAGAAGGTTGGCTCGGTTATGGGGATGCTGGGCATCCCGGTACTGATTGCGCCGGCATTAGGACCGGTTGTTGCCGGAGCGTTGATCGACTACGCAACATGGCATTGGATTTTCCTGATTAATATCCCGCTTGGCATTATAGGCATTATTGCCGGCGTGCGGACTTTGCCGAATATCGAGCGGCAAGCGGTACAATCGCTGGATATTCCGGGAATCATTTTTGGACCGCTCGCATTTGCAGCTTTATCGTACGGGGTAAGTGAAGGGGGAACAAGCTGGACTTCCGTTCAGACGTTAACGGGTCTTATAGTAGGTGTTGCCGCCTTGCTGATCTTTATATTTGTCGAGCTGCGCAGCAAGCAGCCGCTGCTCGAACTGCGGGTATTCCGCTCCAGCGATTTCAGCCGCGGAATTATCGTGCAATGGTTTACGCAAATCGCGCTGATGGGAACGTTCTTCCTCATTCCGATGCTGCTCATTCAAGTCCAAGGACATACGGCAACGGAATCGGGTATCATTATGCTTCCGCAGGCGATCGCCTCCGCGATCTTTATGCCGATTGGGGGAAGATTGTTTGACCGGATTGGCGCAAGACCATTGCTTGTTACCGGCTTAAGCATCGTTGGAGTGGCATCGTTCCTGTTGTCGAACATCTCCGCTGATGACGGATTGTCGTTAATCCTCATTACATCCGGCATGTTTGGCGTCGGTATGGGTCTGTCCATGATGCCGATGAATACGTACCTCATTCAAGCTTCACCGCCTAGCCTGGTTGGACGCGTAACGTCTCTTACTTCCGCAACCCAACAGGTTATGACTTCGTTTGCGATCGCCGGTCTCAGTACTTATCTGACGACGAAGATCAAAGACAACGTAACGCCGGGCGAAGCGCCATCGCTGGATGCCATGTACCAATCCTATGGCGAAACGTTCCTCGTTGTTGTTGGCATTGCTGTTGCAGGCGCTTTATTGGGCTTGCTGTTGCGCAAACCGGCGAAATCTCCCGGCAGTGAAGGGAACGTTGTGGAAGCACCGATGATGATGGGGCATTAATCCGAACGAAAACACCATTTATTTCTGAAATGTTCAGGAATAGATGGTTTTTTTCGTTTACAATTCGTTATCTAGTGTGGTATCTTCTATATATAATTGTTGCTTTATCGCTATAAAGCGTCTACGCGACATCTGACTACGGAGGGTGCACATGACTGCATTAGAGGGACTTCGAACCGCTATTGACAAGACGGACCAACAGATTATTGCATTACTTGCGCAACGATTCATCTTTACAGAAGCTGTAGGGGAATACAAAGCGGAGAATAAGCTGGATCCGCAAGATCCAAGCCGTGAAGAGCAGCAGTTCAAAAAAATTGCGGAGCTCTCCGAACAATATGGCTTAAAGCCTGATTATGCCTCCGATATATACCGCAAAATAATTGATATTGTCATTTCAAGACATCAAGAGCTACTATCTAAATAACGGAATCTCGCATAAGCACGGCTGTTGTAACCATCGGTTACACGGCGGTGCTTTTATTTATGTACATATTCCCAGTCTGAATGGAGCAAAATGACAATACGTCAAAAAGCTGGGAGGGTGCCGCTTGATCATCCTCGGAATATTCGTCATTACGGTTCTCAGCTTTATGCTGATGGCCATGCTCGATATGCTGGTCTTTCAACAGCCGTATTTGAAGGTGTTTGTACATTTGCTGCCGGTGTATCCCGATACCTCAACGATCTTTATGTTTCTTGTCGCATTTGCGATGGCGGCATGGGTTCAATATGGAATGACCGAGCGATTGAAGAAGAGATACGGGGGCAAAAATTCCAATAATCAAAGTGGGGAGAAGCGTGATGCCAAGCAAAGTTAATCTTATTGATACGTTTACGATGCAACTGGTTTTTTTGCTCAGCACCGCGATTATTTTCGGTTCGCCGAGCCTTGTTCCGGACTCGTGGCTTGTTGGCATTATCGCTTTTTTTCCGGCTTGTTTGTTAATTGTTTTGTATTGCGCGATGTTATCGTCGAAAGAGGATATGGGGCTATATCCTTTGCTCGAAAGAGCATGGGGGAAGGTTATCGGCAAAATGTTCATACTGGTCTACTCGACTTATTTCCTGTATATTGCGGCCCGAAACATACGGGATATGATTGAGCTCATTATGAGTATTTTGCTGCGCATCACGCCTGTTCCCATGCTGACGACATTGTTTGTTTTCGTAATTGCGTATTGCGCGCTAGGCGGCATACATGCCATTGCCCGATTCGCCTCGTTAATTTTGTGGATCATTTTGTTTATGCTTGCGACGCTTGCGGTCTTATTGATGTTCAGCAGTTCCATTATTTTGGAGCAGATGCTGCCTTTCTTATCGAAAGGACTCTGGCCGGTTGTTCAAACCGCGTTTAAACACTCCATCTGGTTTCCCTATGGGGAGATCATCGTCTTTCTTGTCTTTCAGCCGCAGTTAGGCGGGGCGAAAAGAATGCGCAAAGTAACTTTTTACGCCTTCGTGACGACTTGTATCATTTTATCCGCTACAGATCTTATTCAGGTGTTGACACTTGGCATCGAGAACAAGAAATTTTCGGTATTTGCGCTTCTAGATGCTGCGCGGCTTATTAATATTGCGAATATCATCACCCGGATGGATGCGTTAATTGCTCTCATCATCATGTTTGGTACGTTATTAAAGTGCGCGATTTTTCTGTATGCCGCAATGGTTGGCGTATCCCGCATATTCAAGAAGAAGCCGGAGGATTACGCGTTTTCTCTTGCGATGCTGGCCGGAGCCTTCTCGATTCTAGTTACCCGCAACAGCGCCGAACATGTGACGGAAGGCTTGAAGTATGTGATCTACACGTTGCATATTCCTCTTCAGCTGCTAGTGCCGCTCTTGACGCTGATCTTGCTTCGAATTCGCTACAGGAAAGGGGCAACAACATGAACCTGGACAACCATGGCCATGGCGAACAATTAAGCAGTCTGGAACGGGTAAAACAGTTCTTCCAATCGAAGTTTGGCCAGACGACTGACCTGGCTGTCGTATCGATTTCCATCGGATCCTACGAGGGGCTGCTTTGTTACCTAACCACCATGACGAGCTCGGATTTCATTAAGAAGCAAGTCTTGAAAGAGTTGGCTTCTCCGGAAGTCAGTTCACCGCCCACCAAAGAAGCTGTCTTTCAACAGCTTGGGAACAACCATTTTGCCGGACTAACGCATGAAGTAGTGACAGACCTCGAGCAGCTTCCCCCAAAGATTGTTCTTGGTTATGGCATTATTCTAATAGAAGGAGTGCCGATGGCTCTTGCGGTTGATGTCAGATCGCTCAATTCCAGATCCATTGAAGAACCTACAACTCAGAATGTCGTCCGGGGGCCGAAAGAAGGGTTTACCGAATCGGCAGATACGAATATGAGCTTGATCCGCAGAAGATTTAATAACGTAAATCTGCGATTTGAAAAGTTTGAGCTAGGTTACATGACGCATACGGCGGTCTATATCGCATATTTGGATGGTGAGGTAGACACGGAAATTGTGGACCAGGTGCGAGAGAAATTGAAGCAATCCCATATCGACAGTTTGTTTGATTCCGGACGTATTGAAGAACTGCTACATTCCAAGGGGAAGGGCATGCAGCTGTTTCCCACGGTGTATAATAGCGAACGACCGGATGCGGTCTGCCGGCATATGACTAATAAGAGAATTGCCATTATTGTAGACGGCAGCCCGTTTGTGCTAGTTGTGCCGTCTATTTTCACCGATTTCTTCAAGTCTCCGGAAGATGAATACCAATGGTTTGTGATTGGTTCTTTCTCCCGTTATTTGCGGTATTTCGCTTTTATCCTCTCGCTTACCGTACCTGCGCTGTATATTGCGGTAACAAGCTACCATCAGGAGCTTATCCCAAGTATTCTGCTGACCAGTATAGCGGCACAGCGGGAAGGCATACCTTTTCCTGCCAGTATCGAAATTTTGCTGATGGAAATCACCTTTGAAATTTTGCGCGAAGCCGGTACGCGAATGCCTCGGATCGTTGGAGCAACCATTTCGATTGTTGGCGCATTGGTGCTTGGTGAAGCGGCCGTGCAAGCCGGCGTAGTATCCAACATTACGGTGATCGTTGTCTCCTTAACCGCGATATCAGGTTTTGTGGCTCCTATCTATACGTTTGGCTCCAAGGTCAGGTTTTTCCGGTTTGGCATGATTGTACTTAGCTCGGTAATTGGGTTGTACGGACTTGTCTTAGGCTGCTGCTTGCTTATGATCCAGCTCACCCGCATTGAATCGTTTGGCGTTCCTTATTTGTCCCTATTCTCGAAGTGGGATAAAAGGAGCGTAACATGAGATTGATGCGCTTTGTGTGCGTCCTGATGCTTTGTCTCTCATTAGCTATGATGGGTACGGGCTGCTGGGATCAGGTCGAGCTTAACAGAGCTTCCATGATCACGGGATTGGCACTCGAGAAGGGAAATCACATGAAATACAAAGTAACCTTCGAGATTGTTAATGCGCTGGAGACCGATCCCAATAAAGGGGGAAAAGGCGGCACGCCTACCGCAATCTTTACGAAGGAAGGCAATTCCATTGCGGAAGCCGTCTCGAGATTGAACGAAAGCCAGGAACGTTACCCTATTCTTGCCCATGTTCGCGTTATCGTTATCGATGAGAAGCTCGCCAGAGAAGGTATCAATCAGTTTATGGATGTGCTGCAGCGGAACCGGTATATCCGTGAAGATGTTCTTGTACTGGTAGGGAAGGGAGCTCCTGCCTCGGATTTCTTGCGAACCGTATACGCTAGGGGGCAATATGCCAGCTATAAAATCCAGACGCAAGTGGAGATGTACCGCAAGTTGTTTGGCGGAATTCCCCGCAGTCACCTCTATGATGTGGCGCAGGCTATACTGACCGATGGCCGCACTCTTATGCTAGGCGCAATTACGATTTCGGGCGAGCTTGAAAAAAGCGAAAGTTTGGACGCCATCAAAACGATTTATCCGGTCGCCATAGTAAAACTAGCAGGTGCTGCTGTATTTAAGGGAGACAAATTAATTGGTTACCTCAATAATGAACGGACCAGGATGGTCATGCTTGCAAGCGATTATGTAAGTACAAGCTTATTCTCCATCCCTGGACCGGGGGGGAAGCCAACTAGCTCCGGCGCGGTAGCCGTGCAATTCTACCATATGCACAGCCGGATGAAGGTTAAGATGGATGGGCAAAAGCCTTCTTTCAAGCTCCATGTCGAGGGGGACGGCAAACTTACGAGCGTTGATCGTAGCATCAAACTGACCACGGTTAAAGGTTATGAAGAACTCGAACATCTGACATCCAACTACGTGAATGAGCAGATCCAGGAAACCTTCGAATACGTGCAAAAAGAACTAGGCGTTGACGTATTTGGATTCGGCCAGCATTACTACCGGTACCATTTCCAGAAGTTCAAGCCGCTGGCCGAGGAATGGGATTCGCTGTTTACGACGGCTAATCTGGAGGTGTCGAGCAGCTTTACGGTAAGACGGCCTGATCTGAAGACGCAGAAGGTGGAGAAAGACGGAATTGGTCCGTAAGGAATAGTTGTAAGGAAGAAGACCACCAGCTTGCAATGGCTGTTGGTCTTCTTCGAGGTGGAAGGTTAGAGCAAATCGGGAGCATTGATGAGCAACATCATGATGGCCGAAGCCCAAATGAGAACGGCTGATATTTTATTCATCACCATCATTAGTTTCCCGCTGGAATCAAGCTTGCCGATTAGCCGGCCTGCTGAGGCGAGGGCGAAAAACCATAACCAGGAAACGAGAATACAGGCAAGAGAGAACATGCCTTTCTCCAATCCGTTGTAATGCAAAGAGCTGGTACCTATGACGCCGATCGTGTCCATAATGGCATGCGGATTAAAGAGCGACACGGACACGGCGAGCAGAATCTGTCTGCGCGGCGAGTATCGCGTAGTTTCGGCAGCTGTTTGCGATGACCCTTCGGACCGCCAAGTCATCCAACCGATATAAGCCAGAAACAGGACTCCGGCCGCAATTAGAATGGTTTTCAGTACGGGGACGTTTATAATGAGGACGGAGACGCCAAGAATCGCAAGCATGATGAGAACCGTATCGCATAAGGCCGCCGCAACGACGATGGGCAGAGCCATCCGAAATTTAGACTGCAGTGCGCCTTGGGTGAAAATAAATACGTTTTGCGCGCCGAGGGGTAAGATGAGCCCGATCGACAACAATAAACCATGCAGAAATGGCAACTTGAAACACAGCCTTTCCATGTTGTAAATATGTCCTTATTGTAACGAGTCCAATGGAGGTTGTCGCCATCCAAATGGTTGGCTAATGTACCAACCAACATTGAATTGTGGTAACGTTGGTTGGTAGGATTGCCAACCAACGTTTATACAGGAGGAATCGATGAGATTCGAAACCAATTGGAAACCGGACAGGGATAGCGGAATTCCTCTATACCGGCAAATTATCGATTATATCCGCGTTAAGATCGAGAGCGGCGAGTGGCCGCCCGGCAGCCGCATACCGACGGAACGGGCCATCGCTTCGGCTTGCGGCGTGAACCGGAGCACGGTCGTGCAAGCTTTTGCCGAGTTGACGGCTGATGGTTATATTGAAGGGAAAAGCGGAAGCGGGACAGTCGTAACGTTAGCTTCTTGGACTAAGGAAGTTCCAAAACTCCCCGATTGGGAATCTTATGTGAAATCAGGAATCCACCGGCCAAACCAGCGTACGATTCAAGATATCAATCATGCGGAATTTATTCCAAACATTATACGTCTTGGAACAGGGGAGCCTTCTCCGGACTTATACCCTAAGTCGATGGCTGATCTATTACGACAAATGCCGCTTCAAATGAGCGACTTTGGCTATCCCGAACCTCGAGGGCTATATAAGCTCCGTGAAGAAATTAGTAAGCATATGGCCGGCTATGGCATTTATGTTTCGCCGGATTCGGTGCTTATTGTTTCTGGCGCTTTGCAAGCTCTTCAACTCATTGCCGTAGGTTTACTGAAGAATGGCTCTCAGGTGTTGACGGAATCTCCCTCCTATCTGCAATCACTGCAAGTTTTTCAATCTGCCGGGATGAGCTTATCCGGACTCCCCATGAATAAGGATGGACTGGATACCGCGGTTCTCGAGCATTACGCAAGAAGCGGGAAGGGGACGATTGTGTATACAATCCCCAGCTTTCATAACCCAACTGGTATCGTAATGTCCCATGAGCGGCGGCAAGAGATATATGAGCTTTGCGTCCAGCATAAGCTGCCGATCATGGAGGACGATGCGTATCGCGATTTATGGCTGGACGAACCCTCACCGCCTCCAATCAAGTCGCTAGACCAGAACGGGCTTGTCCTTTATATCGGAAGCATGTCGAAGACATTAAGTCCCGGGCTGAGGATCGGCTGGGTTATAGGGCCGGAGCAGGTCATTCATCGGCTTGCGGATGTTAAGATGCAATCGGATTATGGAGCAAGCACATTATCCCAATGGACGGTTATGCAGTTCTTGTCGCAAGGGCTGTACGCGGAACATCTTGACCGTGTGCGGAGTGAACTTCGGATTCGCCGTTCCTACATGCTTCAACTGCTGGAGCAATACATGAAAGGAAAGGCGGAATGGCGGGTGCCGCGGGGAGGGTTTTACATTTGGTTGCGCTTGAAGGACGGCGTATCCATTCCTTCCTTATTTGAAGCGTTGTTGAAAGAAGGAGTGCTGATCAATCCCGGCTACCTCTATGACAAATCCGATCAGAACCATATTCGCTTGTCTTACTCTTATGCCTCTTTTGAGCAAATGGAGACTGGAATTCAGCGGTTGGCAAGAAGCATTCCTTGAAGAGAAGGGATGCTTTTTTTTGTTCATAATTTCCATATAAAAAAAGCAAACTTTTTGCCTGCTTCCTGCGTCTGAATACACGTAGCAATTAATTGATAAGTAAGGGACGGAAGCAGCAATGGAAGACAACATGAACAGCAAGAAACGTTACATGCCAGGTATTGACGGATTACGGGCTTTATCGGTACTCGCCGTCATCGCGTACCACCTCAACATGAAGTGGGCACAAGGAGGATTAATAGGAGTTGCGATCTTTTTCGTCATCTCCGGCTACCTCATTACCGATCAAATCCTTATTCAGAAGCAGCGCCATGGAAAACTTGATTTGAAAAATTTCTGGATAAGAAGGGCGCGCAGGCTTCTTCCTGCGATGTTCTGTATGCTGCTGTTCGTTACCATATGGCTGTTGTTCATCGATCCCAACCGATTGATCCACTTGCAAGGCGATTATTTGTCTTCCTTGTTGTATGTGAATAACTGGTGGCTGATCTTCCATCAAGTTTCGTATTTCGAAAGTTTTGGCCCGCCGTCTCCCATCGGACATTTATGGTCCCTGTCGATTGAAGAGCAGTTTTACCTGATATGGCCGTTATTGCTTCTTCTGACGTTTAAGCGAGGCAAGTTATTTCTTTGGATTTTGTGTGCGGCTGTTGTGTCTGCGCTAGCGATGGCTTTTCTATATACACCGGGTTCCGACCCAAGCCGTGTCTATTACGGTACGGATACCCGCATGTTTGGTCTATTGATCGGGGCAGCTCTTGCCGTTGTTTGGCCTAGTCACAAACTCCAAGACTCCGTATCGAAAGCATCGCGTTTCTCCATGGATTTGGCGGGTGGAGCAGGACTTCTCCTACTGCTGTGGATGATGTATCGCATGAACGAATACGACACTTCTTTGTACCGCGGCGGATTTTTTGGATTGTCGGTAGTAACCGCGATTGTAATCGCTGTCCTAGCGCATCCTGCAAGCTTTCTTGGCAAAGTATTAGGCACTCGTCCTCTCCGCTTTATTGGCGTTCGTTCCTACAGCTTATACATTTGGCATTATCCCGTTATTATTATGACGAATCCGGTCAACCAAGCAAGTAAGCCAGGCCTGCTGCTCATTGGAGTACAGATTGCCGCAAGTTTCGTATTGGCGGCATTGTCGTATAAATTTGTGGAAGAACCGCTCCGCCGGGGATCATTCCGTTCCATCTTGCAAACGATGCGATCGGTTAGATGGCTTGGCGTGCAGCCTTTAGCTTTCTTATTGATCATTCCAATTCTACTTACGCCTAGCGTTAATGGCGGTTATTTGCTTAAAGCAAAACCGGCGCCCGTACCCGTGGTCTCCCAGAACGAGAAGCCGGATGATGACATCCAGCCCATTAGTCCAACGCCAAGCGGAAGTCCGGAAGACGATCAGAAGGTTGTTAACGCGGATCAAGACCCTGCTACGCCGGATGTTAAAGTCGAGAAGGATCAAACCACTCCTACACCATCCGATGAGCCAGAGAAGACAAAAGAACCATCCGAGACAAAAAAACCGGAATCGACGCCTGATCCAACCAAGGAACCGGAAACGACGGAGCAACCACCCGGGGATAAGTCGGATGCAACGAATGAACAACCGGATAAGGGAACGTCTAATGATGAGAATAAGCCGGATGAGACGAAACCTCCGGTAGGGAATCTGTCAGGCAAAGGAATTACCGTGATTGGCGATTCGGTCATTCTCGACGCCGCGCCTTTCCTCGAGAAGAATCTTCCCGGTATTGTAGTAGACGGCAAGGTTGGCCGGCAATTGAGGCAGGCACAGGAAGTCATTGACCAGATGAAGGCAGATCATACGATTGGCCATACGGTCATTATTGAGCTTGGCACGAATGGTGCTTTTACAAGCAAGCAGTTGAAAGTTTTGATTCAGTCTCTCGACCAGGCGGATCATATTTATCTCGTGAATACGCGTGTTCCACGGAACTGGCAGGACACCGTCAATAAAATGCTGCCAGAAGTTGCTAAGGAATTCGACAACGTAACCATAGTAGACTGGTATTCTGCAAGCGAAGGGAAGGACGAATTTTTCTCCAAGGATGGCGTTCATTTGAAGCGGGATGGCGCGGAGTTCTATGCGGCTATGCTGATGGATGCGATCGGAAAGAGACCATAAATAAAAGAAGGGTATGCCGGCTATGAATAGAAAGACCGAACAACTGTTGACGGATTGTATTACGGATAATAAAGAGAACATCTACCGGCTAGCCTATAGTTATGTCAAAAATAAAGAGGATGCGCTAGATATTGTCCAAGACGCCATTTACAAGGCAATGACAAGTATCGAGCTGCTGAAAGATCCGACAGTGGTTAAGAGCTGGTTTTACCGGATTGTGGTGAACACTGCTTTGGATTTTTTGCGCAAGCATAAGAAGGTTCATCCCATGGAGCAGGAAAAGCTGGAGTTGTATACGCCAGGCACGGAGGATGCCTATACGGATATCGATCTGGTCTCGACACTCAAGGATTTGCCCTCTAAATACCGGGAGGTTGTTGTCCTTCGCTACTTCGAGGATATGAAGATTGAAGAAGTGGCGGATGTGCTTCACGAGAATGTCAGTACGGTCAAAACAAGGCTGTATCAAGCTTTGCGGCTGCTTCGCGTGAAACTAAAGGACACTTCCTTAAAGGAGACGAAGTAATGAACGATATACTCGAGAATCTTCGGAAGGAGTACCAATCGGTGCCGATTCCGGAGGAGCTGGACCTGATCGTTAACCGTTCAATTAAGAAAGCCTTGAATACGCGTAGAGCGAAACGATTGAAAATAAAAGGAATGACGGCTGCTGCGGCAATTCTTGTGTTTCTCATTGCGATTAACGCAAGCACAACCGTTGCGAATGCATTCGCCTCGATCCCTGGTGTTGAACGTATTATTAAAGTGCTTACGCTGCATGAATTTACGATAAAAGAAGTGAATTACGAGGCAGATATTAAGGTTCCCGCGATTACCAACATGGATAACAAACAATTACAGCTTGGGCTGAACGATAAGTATTTGAATGAAAACAAAGCCTTATTCGAGAAGTTCCAAGCCGAGATCGAGAAGCTGAAGTCGCAGGGATTAAACGATGCCCATATCGGCGTTGACGCGGGTTATGAAGTGAAGACGGATAACGAGACCATCTTCTCGATCGGCCGATATATTTCGCAGACGGCGGCATCTTCAACGATGGAAATGCAGTTCGATACGATCGATAAGAAAAACCAGATTTTGCTTACCTTGCCGATGTTGTTCAAAGACGAGCAATACACCAAACTGATCAGTGCCAACATTATCGCTCAAATGAAAGAGCAGATGAAAGGCGATGATGGGAAGATCTACTGGATTGCCGGGGAATCCGCCGACATTCCATTGGAAGAAGCGTTCTCCTCCATCAAGAAGGATCAAAGCTTCTACATTAATAAGGACGGCCAGCTGGTGATCGTCTTTAACAAATACGAAGTAGCCCCCGGCTACATGGGATTGATCGAATTTGTCATTCCAACGGAAGCGATCCAATCCGATCTGGTGAGCAACCATTATATTAAGTAGTTTGAGAAGCTGTCTCTGGTGAGACAGCTTTTTTTGTGCTTGGAGGGTAGAGCGCGCGGGGGCTTAACGATGCGGCACATCGTAAGGGATGCTTAATTGCCTCATAAGTGCTGCCTTTACGATTCGGTACATCGTTAAGCAACGGCATATTCGCTGATTCCCCCCTTTTCCAGATAAAATGCAGAATCTAAAGATACCGCACATCGTTAAGCATCGTTGCGATGTGCAAAAGTAGAGTCTTTACGATGTGGCACATCGTAATGGTTAAAGGATGATTTATATTCCAAATAAAGGAACGAATAAGGTGATGGAGAACTTTATTTTAGATAACTTATGGGAGGGAGGGTTAATATTGAAAGCTAATAAAAAATCGGTAACGACTATAATTTCAGTAATAGTCCTGTGCTTTATAATCATTTGGATTAAATCAACTAGTGGCAATGAAACACTCTTGGCTAAAGCCTCTCAAATAAATTTATATGAGTTTGGGAATAAAATAGAGATCACCAAACATTCCGATTCCGAGACATATAACAGGATAGTAGAACTGATTGATATAGAGTTTCCGGATATTTATGGGTTCGATCCTCCTATATCTGATGACGAGTTTAAAAATTTAAAGAGTTTCTCGGTAGAGTTTATATTTAAAAAAACAGAAACCATTCTGTCCAATACTATTGAAGGCAGAAAAAAATTCAAGATTATTTCCATTGATTTTCCACTAGATGATCAGTGGGAATATCAAGCGTATGTTACAACGGAAGATGGGCTGCATTATTTTATGGGAGCCAGAGATAGCTTGAAAGTGTTAGTTAGTAATATAGTTCCTAATACGAATTAAGGTCATGTAGATTATTATCACAATAGTTGAAAGGTTTGGTGGCCGCAATGAAGATCGCTTTTGTCTTATTCGACGGGATGACGAGCATGGACTTTGTTGGATTCTATGAGGCAGTGACTTGGATCGGGATTCTAAAGGTAAAAGATAACGTTACCTGGGCGTTTTGTGCCGACAAGGAGGAAGTGACGGATGACCGGGGACTAACAATGAAGGCCGACAAAATACTGCCGAATTTAGGGGATTTCGATCTTGTATTTCTTCCCGGCGGTTTCGCAACCCGAACACTTCGGTTTGACGATGCCTTCATGAGTTGGATTCGGACGGCTGAACCTGCGCGCTACAAAGTCTCCGTCTGCACGGGAGCGTTGCTGTGGGGGGCGGCTGGATTTCTGCAAGACAAGAAGGCCACTACGAATTCAGCGGCATACGAATTGCTCGAACCCTATTGCGCAGAAGTTATTAAAGCCCGCGTGGTCCGCGACGGCAATATCGTCACAGGTGGCGGAGTAACTTCTTCAATCGATCTCGGAATATATATGGTTGAATGGCTTGTGAATGCAGAAACCGCTCTTCTAGTGCAGCAAAAGCTGGAGTATCCGTATTATCAAGCAAGTGAGCGGAGGGAGTTTTAAACTCTGATTGACCGGACCGCGAGTGTTCTGTAAGATTTTGTTAGGTGCATATTTGTATACCGTGCTTATTTAAAGGTTAGGGGATGAAAACCAATGATTCATAAGCTTGAATGTCCAGTGGAGACAATCATTCATGTTCTAAGCGGTAAGTGGAAGCCAATGATACTGTGGAACTTGATCCAATCCAATAAGCGGTTCAATGATCTGGAAAAGCTTATTCCCGACGTTTCTCAAAAAATGCTTTCTCAGCATCTTCGAGACTTGGAGCAAGAGGGCATCATCGACAGAACCGTCTACCCCACCGTCCCGCCCAAAGTCGAATATTCCCTTAGCGAATACGGTAAAACATTGATTCCTGTAGCAGAAGTCATGTGTGCTTGGGGAGAAAACCATAATAAACGAAAATATGAAGAATCTGCATCTTGAAGCGGATTATGTCCTCTCAAGGATTGAAGGATTTACAGCAAAAGCTGCCATGGGATTATCCCTGGCAGCTTTTGTTGTTTCCTGAACAGCGCTCTCCGCTTAATACTTACTTTTTGGTAAGGACCCTACATTTAAGTGCGTTCTTATCAAGGTTTGGAAGTGATGTTAAGCTTAAGCCAATCAATGATTGGAGGGGTAAAACGATGAAAATTATTGTTTTCGGAGCAACAGGAAACACGGGTAGAATGGTGCTGGAGCAAGGGGTTAGAGGGGGTAATGAAATGACCGCATTCGTGCGGAACGCAGCGAAGTTGTATGAACAGCAAGCCTCTACCGCCCAACAATTGAAGGTAATCGAGGACGATATTCTAAATCCAATAAGCGTGGGCGAGGCGCTTTCCCATCAAGACGTTGCTATTATAGCTGCCGGCAATGCAGGTCAAGGAGAGGAGTTTGTTCGTCTCGTTGACAACATTATTAGCCAATGTGAAAGCAATGCTAGTTTTTCCGGGAGGGTATGGGTCATGGGAGGCGCCGGTCTGCTCGATATTCCGCATACGAATTTCATTGGCAACAATCTGCCCGGGTTCCCGCCTGCTTACAAGAATCACAACCGTAATTATGAACGCCTGCTGCAGTCTGAACTGGATTGGTCCGTTATGTGTCCCGGAACGATGATTAATGTTGTAGAACCTTCGGCGCCGTTCCACCTAAATATAACAACGGATACCTTGCCCTTATTGGTTCCAAGTTCAATTAAGGAGTTCTCCGAGACCGAAATAGCGGGTTACTTGTTTAGCCGGCTTGAAGAGTTGAATGTTGCCTACGATGATGTTGTGGCATGCATGCTGGAGCAGCTAACGCTCGAAGGGCCTTATAAGAGAAAAAGAGTCGGGCTCGCCTATCGAAGCGATAGTCCTGTGGGTTAGGAGATGATCGGTTTGTTTGGATGGTTATTGGTCTTGCACATTTTGTCTGCTTTTTCGATAATCGGGCCTTCTCTGGTAGTGCCCGTACTTCGAAGGTCTGCCAGAACCGTTGGACAATTGCGCTTTGCGTTTGATGTAACGAACAGGCTTGCCATCTTGCCCAAAATTGGAGGCTCCGGACTTATTATAACCGGTGTTTGGATCATGATTATAACAAAGATGGGATTATCTCAAATGTGGCTGAATATAGCTATTCTTTTATCGCTGCTCCTGATCGCAATGATCGAAGGATTGATCGGGCCACGGATGAAAACGATCATGCAGATTGCTTCTACAAGTTCAAGCAAAGGGGAAGAAGTGCCTGCCGAGCTTAGTCAGTTAATGAAAAAGATCGTTCCGCTTGAGACGGCATCACAAATGCTTCTGATTGCCATTACCGTAATCATGGTTCTTAAGCCTTTCTAAAGAAGCTGGCAATTCCTCTCCCTATCGGCCTGGGTGTGTTCAGGCTTAAGACTTAGCGAATAGGCATTGCCACGCTTGCTTTTATTGTTGAAGGAAAAGACACCAGAGAAGCGATAACTCTGCTTGGGTTAAAGGTCACCGGTTTTAACAAGGATGTCGATTCTTGTCGCTTACTTGTGCATCCGAATAGTCCCGTTGAAGCGACGCTCAAAAACGTGCAAAACGCACCTTCCATATAGGGGCTTCTCCCTATGTACGTCCCCCCAGCGGACAGGCATAATAGTCTTGCGCGAGCAAAAGGAAAAGTTTACCTGTTTTTTTTGGGACTTTCTTTGAGGTGAGCGACATGCAAGACGTTCGTTCCGGACGACAAGGAGGAGAAATTGAAAAATGGAGAATTCATACATCAGGATCCATCATAGAAGGCCATTCGCGTTAGTGGCAATGGTCCTCATTGTGCTTCTAGGACTCATCAGTATGCAAGCCAAACCCGTACATGCCGCATCGGTACCGAAGCTCGTGGTAACTACGCCGACGGCGAATGCTTTTGTACCCGATCGTATTTTTGTACGCGTTACGGTTAACTCTCAGGTACCAATCGCCGAAACGAAAGCCGCGGCAGGTAGTCTTCCCGCTGTTAACTTAACGAAACAGACCGCCTTTTGCGGATCGTCTTGTGAATATACCGGCTGGGTTGACGTTTCCTCGCTTCCTTGGGGGAACTTCAACTTGAACCTTACGGCGACTGATGTCGATGGCGGTAACAGCGCTCCTCTCGCCATTGCTCTCAAGCACAACAATGTGCCGGTCATTCATCCTGATGCGCCGCTTCCATTCGAAGTTGCCGACCCGAATCTGCCTGTTGATATTTCTTGCACCGACGATGATCCCGATACGAGCTGCAGCAGCCTGAAGCTCAGCATAAACGGGAAGCTGCTTGCCTCCGGCACTAATGCGATCAAGGAAACCGTATCTGCAGAGCAGTGGATTGGTCAGGCTGCTACCGTACAGCTCAGTGCCACCGATGCTAGCGGATTAACTAGCTCGCAGTCTTATCCGATTTATGTGGAGGACGTCTCGAACCTGACGGCTATCTCGAAGGAAGCTGGCGTTGTACTTGACACGGACGCCTCTCGCACGCTTTTATGGAATGCTTACGATCACCGGCTGCGCATTCGCCATCGGGATACCAACGAAGCGGAGACGTTGCCGCTGCTCGTAGCTGAGCAGACGCGGCTTAATGTTAAGCTCATCCCAGGTGGTGTTATAGGCAGCGCTTACGATGCAACTGGCACCGATCTGCCCGATGGTTATTATCGGAAAGGTCTCGACCCACGGGGGATCTATTCGAGCTTTATTTGGCGGGACGGTCAGCTGCAAGCCATTGCCGCGGACGATATTCGCGTAAATGGAGGTTGGGCCGCCTACCATGCGCCGGGAAGCGGGCTTCGCGAGCTGACGTTACAGAATACCTCGACCGGTAATGCGGTCTCCGTCGGATTTACCGACCGTAACGATTATGTGCTGGACGATCATGGCACGCTCGTGTTCGCGCGAGAAGGTAAGTTGTTCCGATATGCCGATGGTGCCGCTTCTCAAATTACGCCAAACGACGGATTCGTCTACCGTACCCCCGTTATGGATGACGGCGTATTGCTCTATGCAAGGGATAACAGCTCGACGCTTGTTGTCGAGCGGGATGGTGTTGCTGAGGAACTTACCGGTGCGTCATCCGTGGCGGGAGACTATATGACAGCAGGGGGCTGGATTGGCTATACGGTGTATACGGAGGCAGGGCAGAAGCAGTTATGGCTGCGTTCCCCAGAAGGTGAAGATGTCCAGTTGATGCCTACCAGTACAGCGGACAGCCATTTTATTACACTTTCAGCTGCCGGTGAAGCCGCTTATACGTACGACGGCGGCGTTTGGTTAAGTCTTGTGCAAGAGGACGGCAGCAGGCTGCCTTCCGAACGGATTGTCACCGACAAAGCGAAGGTATATTGGGAGGACGGATGGCAGGTCTATCTCGGTACCACATGGTATGAGGTGCCAGGCACAGATCCAGGCACAGATCCAGGAACTGATCCAGGAACAGATCCTGGCACGGACCCCGGTACAGATCCTGGTACTGACCCGGGAACCGATCCAGGTACGGATCCAGAACCAACGGCGGACCTTGATGGCGATGGCCAGGTGAATTTGAATGACGTCATTGAATTTCTTCGAACCTATGGGACCAAGAAAGGGCAGCTCCATTTCGATCCCAAAGCGGATTTCGACTCGGATGGCATCATTGGGAAGAAGGATCTGAAGGCTTTTGTGAAAGCGGGACATTTTGGACCACAGGTAAAAAAAGCATTGCAAAATGCGATTGACGTTATCGCAGACCAAATGGATGTGAAATAAACGTTGAAGGAAAAATGAAAATAGTAACAAATGTAATAGTTTGAAATGTATTCCTGCTATGATGTTGCTTGAAAGTGAGGCTTCAGACGATGAGTAAATCAACGATCTGCTCCATGCAAAGTCTTGGACTATAAACAACGGCGGTTGTTTGTGTGGAGCGAGAAAAGAATTACACCGCCTTATGATCTGCGTTTGTGATTGTTGTTTATAGGATAGACTTTGCAACCTTAAATTTTTAATCCATTTAAGGAGCAGAGCTATCATGAAATATGTAAACGCCGATAACGTTCTACCGGAAGAACTATTGAAGGAAATACAGAAATATATTCAGGGGACAATGGTTTACGTCCCAGCTCCAGAAGGGCAACGGAAGAAATGGGGCGAGAACTCGGGAAGTCGAAACAGCTTAAGCACCAGAAACGAAGTTATACGCCAACAATATACGGATGGTGCTAAGATAGACGAGCTTTCCAAGCAATTTTGCCTCTCCTACGAGAGTATTAAGAAAATCATTTATTCAAAAATATAAGTCCAAGAAATCACATCAGCTCTCAGGATGTGATTTCTTGTGTAAAGATTGATTCAGAAGAATCTTTTCTGTATTTATTAACTTTTCCCTTTGTTACGATTGAACAAACCATATCAGGGGGGACATTGGAATGGCATTGCAAATCCATCCATATTGCACGGAATTTGAAGAAAGAGTGAAACAGCTGAGTCATAAAGCATGGATTCTATTTAAGTACAATAAAGATTACGAGCATCAGAAGATGAGTTGTGTTTTTAACGAGGAAGACCAGTTAATTAGCGTAGGTTACTTGCGGCATGGACTAGCTGATGATCATGATGTATTCGAGGTTGAAATGCCCGTTAATGAATTAGCTGCAAATCGTATGAATGAAGTGATAGAGGCTCTATTTCCTATCTTCTTGAATACTTGTCAACAGCTACGCCGTCCCAACAAGAAGGCAAAGCTGGTTGCTTGGGATGATTTTACAGCTGATCAAGAGCTAAGTGAAAAGATGGGATTCAGCCCGTTTCAAACCTACTTTCTCGCGCAATGCCCACTTGGTCAATCGATGCCTGATATACGGGAACCTGATGGCGTTCATGTCAAGTTTCACCCGATGGATACGAGAAAGGAAAGAATCGAATATACCGAATTAGAGAATCAATTTTATAAGGGCATTTTATACCGAAGCGTAAACATGCTGGAATGGATGATGGGTGGTCCAGAATTGCATACCATTTCCGCGTTTGAAGGCGATGAACTTGTTGGCAGCGTGATGTGTTGGCAAACGGGTGCAGTTGAACGGTTATTTGTCATTCCCCGATGGCGCAACAAAGGCCTGGGTAAATATCTGATAGCGAAAAGTTTCGAGTATCATTTGAAGAACGGGCGAAACAATGCTGAAACGCTAGTTAATGAACAGAATAAGGTAGCCATGAAGTTGTTAGAATCAATGGGTTATCATTTCCCTGTGAGGTTGGAACTGAAATCGTTGGACATAGCAGCCGCAAATTAGCGGTTGCTTTTTTTATTCAGATCATAGATGGCGAAGCGCAACTTAATAGTAAAAATGTGGTATCTATCTAGCAAGCTTTTGAGAAATAAATACAGCGACTGGGGGACAGAGAATGAAAGTTAGAATGATTTTCGGAGTAATGGCGGGAATGATTGTTGTATTAGCTGCATTGTTGATTATATCCGTATACCCATCTAAGCCAGCTCAAAATGATGGAACTATTCTATATCGATTCGATAAAAAGGACATAAGAAGAGTCAATGAGATGGTAGAAAGGCACAATGAGGGGAAAGGGGATTACTTGATGCTGATCCCTCCTGTTATCGACGGCGGATTTTGGATCTATGATGTTCATTCAGACGGGAAGAAGATTACATGGACGATCGATAATTCCAGAGACGGAATGAGTGGGGAACGAGGGAAAACGGTGTACTCCTGCAAAAACATCAGTATGCAAGAGGATCGGGATTCATATAGATATACGCTTCATCAATGCGATGATCAGGGGGATAAGGACATCCCCATATTTTCAATCCCAAAAGAGTGGTAATGAAAAATAGTCTCCTATGGAGGGAGTTTGGACGGGTATGAATGAACAAAGCGCCGCAAATAAATTAGCATGGGAACATCGAGCGTATGAGTTTTGGAACAAACGAGATGGTTCACCTCAAGATAAGGCAAATAAAATAATGGCGAATCCTAAAGCGCAGTTGAAAAAGCACCAGCCCTATTTCGAACAGATAAATGGGAAAAAAGTGGCTAATCTATGCGGTTCCAATGGACGGAAAGCAGTCCCGTTGGCCCTGTTAGGCGCAGAAGTAACCGTATTTGACATATCGGAAGAAAATAAACGGTATGCTCTTGAACTGGCGGATGCTGCGGGTGTATCCATTGAATTTGTTGTTACCGACCTGTATGAAATCGACTTGGAAAAGTATAGCGGTTATTTTGACATGTTGTATCTGGAAGGCGGAATTTTACATTATTTCGATGATATTGAGAGATTGATGTCTATTCTTTTTTCGTTACTGAAACATGATGGCGAGATGGTTCTAAGCGACTTTCATCCATTGAGACGGTGCCTTCTATCGGACTCTAAGATCCAGAACCAAGTTCAAGAGGGGTATTTTGACGAGGAATTGCATAGTGGACATGTCCCATATAAAAAGTATTTCGATGAGCAAGAGCAACAAGCATTCCCTGAAGTTTCACTTAGGCTATATACCCTAAGCGAAATACTCAATGCCGTTATAACCTCTGGTTTTAAATTGATGAAATTTGAAGAACATCGCGGTTGGAATAATGAAAACATTCCATGGGAATTTACCCTATTGGCTAATAAATAGAGGGCAGGCGATCAAACGGCGATTTAGGAGGAACTGTCATGTGCATCGAACCTTCGTGGATGAGGCTAGGATTTACGGCGCCGCCTGATCAAGTTTCTGGACAAGGGATAGGGATCATTATAATTGATGATTTATCGCCGCATCCTGCGATAAGTCATCTAGCTGGCTGTTTAAAATATGTTGTTGTGGACGATGATTCGATTATATGTAGAAATATTGCTGAGCAACAATACGACCCAAAACTATTGGATCACGGCATACATGGTCTGATGACAGTCCTCACATTAGCGCATCAGCCCTTTTATAGTAATGGATTGATACATACGGGAATAGCATCGGGCGGGAATTTTATCGTCCTATCCCATGGGGCCTTTAAAGACGGCGAAGGTGAACGTCTTAAGAGGGGGGTAGACTGGATCCTTGCAAATTACTCGCATTGGAATATTCGATTGATCTTAAGTCTAGGATGGCATGCGCAAGATGACAAGGTGTTATTAGAGGAAACAAAATATAATCCGACTGTCCAAGCGTTGGAAGCCGTTACTCGACAAGGGATCATGGTTATTTGCGCAAATGGTAACAGTGACATCGTTACCATTTTACCTCCACGGGAATATTTCGCAGTTGGCGGCTTTAATGATCAAGGAAGCTCGGATCCTAAACGAAGGATCCCTTATCCAGGGGAACCTTATGGATATAATGGCGATGGATATTATCGTCCAGACATACGAGCTCCACGCACCCGTATCCTGATCCCGTATTGTGAAGGGGATGCGGACGAGAACCAACACTCTTTGTATACGGGAACCTCGGCTGCATCAACTTTAATAGCTGGTGCGTGTATGAACTTATTATCTAGGTTTCCGAATCTTGAAACCTCAACCCTTCGGAATGCGTTAGTCGACAATGGAGATCTATTGATTGGAGATAATAATATCGCCCGGATTATAAATGCAGAACGAGCTGCTAGCGCTATTTCGAAAGGTATTACTTGTATGCCTAAGGAAGAGGATGCATTTCTTGATCAAACAGGACTGACAGAGCGTGCGATCCACTTGAGCAGAAAGATTAGAAACGGTGAATTAACACGTGAGATACTATGGGATGTTTCAAATGATCCAAGTCCTCTTATAAGAAAGATTGCAGTGTATGCATTAAAAGAGCCTGCTAGTCCATCTGAGCGCGCATCATATTGGGATAGATTTTATTTGGAGCAAGAGGATAGCGTTCGATCTTGGTTTTTGTATGGTTTGCTTCAAAATAGCGATAAGACTGAACTTCATCATTGGATTCCCTTAGCAAGCAGCCCCCATTGGACAATTCGATGGTGCGTCTCTGATTTTCTCAGCAAGTTCTCAGATTTGCCTCAACTTGTCAAAACCCATGATCCCAATCAGGTACTCCACTATGCTTGTCACGTAAAGGAATGGTTCGAGTTACAACGATAAGAGAAGGCAATCGATCGAAGTGATCGGTTGCCTCTTTATGATATTGCAACAATTAATAGGAATGTTGCGTCAATAGTTTCGGTATTCCAAAATTTAGGTGGGTGGTTGTGGTCAAAATGCGAGTTATGACATCACGAAAGGAATGTATGTGTTGAACAAGATAGTTAGATTGTTTTTATGGCTTCTATTCTTTATTTATGGTCTAGTCCTTATAAAGTACCTTGTACTTGATCGTCTTTTCTACATGCAATTTGCAGGCAGGATGTATAATCTGTATCCTTTTCGAACCATTAGTACGTACTTTATAGATAGAGAACATTACAATCTGGACATTCTTATTAAAAATTTGCTTGGGAATGTCGTCATGTTAGCGCCACTTGGCTTCCTCATGCCCGTGATGTTCAAGATATATAGGAGAACGTTTCATTTTTTTACCTTTATCTTCATACTGAATTTGTCCATTGAGATTCTGCAGATCGCGTTAAAGTTAGGCAGTTTTGATGTCGATGATCTTATTCTAAACTGTACCGGAGCTATGATGGCTTACGGACTTACACGCTTGCTATTAACAGCATTTATTAAGAAGGAGAGGGAAGTTTGAGAAAAACAATAAAATATTTTCCATTGCTATTTCTACTCATTTTTGCAACGGGATGTACAAACAGCGGATATGGTTCAATGGAAGAAGCGATCCAAAATAGCGGTATCCAATACAAACAAATTTACTATCAGTACGAGGTGAAAAAAGGAGTCATTTTATTTTATGTAAATCCAAACGGAGGAATAGATGCTGGACTTGTCTATAAGAATGGGAAAAAATTTAAATGGGGATTTGGCAGCGGAACGGTATCTTATCCAACTGATGAAGAAGTGACATGGGGGGCCGCAAATCTAGATATTAACGCAAAAACAGAAGAGCAAAAGAATTATTGGATTTATTATGGAATAATAAAACAGGCTGACATTACCAAACTTCACATCGAGCACAAAGGAACCATTAAATCCATCAATAAAGATGCGAATATAGTGGAACTCTCAGATGGATTTCGATTATGGTTCGCACTGCAAGATGAACAGAATAGTATACAACCTGGATTCATTCTGGATGGATATAATAAGGATGGCGTGAATGTTTATCATTTTGAATAGAACGGGAGTTAGCTACGATGATTAAAGGTTTCGGAGGCGTATTTTGGAGAACGATTAATCTTGAGGTTACGAAAAAATGGTACAGCGAAGTATTGAAATTAGAAATGGGTGATTGGAATGGTACAGTGATCGCGCCTCAACCGGGGAATGAGACGATTTTTTCCTTTTTTGCGGAAGAAGATCGTTATTTTCCAACCAGCCAACAAGTGATGTTGAATTTCCAAGTACATCATATAGACGAAATGATTCAACACCTTGAACGTCTTGGTGTCCCGCTCGCCAAAAATAAAGAGAGCAGTGAATTCGGAACGTTTATTTGGATCGAAGATCCTGATGGCCGACTAGTCGAGCTGTGGGAGAAATAAGCAGGTTGCCACCGGAACAGCAGCTCTTTCTAATTGATAGAGCTGCTGTTCCAGTTTTTTATGGCTGGAGCAGCCAACGGAACGCCACGGGGAACAACTCGCTCCAAGTGGATTCATGGTGTTTGCCAGCTGGGACGTAATCGAATCGAACGCGATTGTCCGGCATTCCTGCTGCTATCAATGCCTGCTGCACTTGCGCAACATGCTCGTACGCCGTTTTATTAAATTCGGGATTGTCGGTTTCCAGTTCTCCTATGCTTAGGTAAACGCGTAGGGAAGGGGAGAATACGGCTTGCTCTATTAACTGAATAATCGCGTTGTTGTCATGCCACATGACGAAGGATATCCCGCCTACGCGGCCGAATTGTTCCGGGTAACGAATGGCAGCATACAGCGAGATATAGGCGCCGAACGAACTTCCGGCTATCATCGTTTGTTCCGGTTCCGGAAGTGTCCGATAGTGGCTGTCGATATAAGGTTTAAGCGTCTCGGCCAAGAACGCGGCGAACGCTTCTCCTTTACCGCCGAAGCCGTATTCCGCATTAATCGTAAAGTTATATTCATTGTTTCGCTCTGCGACCCCATGATCCACAGCGACCACGATAGCCTCAAGAGAGTGATCCTCTAGCGCCATCCCCTCCAATGCCTCATCGACACGCCACTCGCTTCCCCACGACGTCGCTTGATCAAATACATTTTGCCCATCTTGCATATACAAGACAGGGTATCTACGATCTCCCTCGCTGTAGCTCTTCGGCAAGTATATCCAGACTCTACGATGAATGTGAAGCTGGGGAACCGGGAATGCTTCGATGATTTGGACATCGCCAGTTATGGTATGGTTGGCGTCGTCTTTGAAATATTCTCTCCAAGGCAAAGGCGAAGGTACGCTAATCGGCATGAATAACTCTCCTATATGGTGGTTTTACTAGAATCTTAACGTGTGGCTGATCCGGATGCAATACATTGTCTGGGGAGTGTATGTATTCGTCATAAAAACGACTAAAATTGTGGGATAATATTCCAATTTAATCGTTTACAATATTCTTGTAAGCGATTGCTTTGTGGGAGGGATTATATGGCTCATTATTCGATTTATCCTGAGCGTTCCACACTTCATGGCTCTTTCTCAAAAGATTTCGAACCTGTACTAACCATAGATTCAGGCGATTCCATTTGCTTTACAACTCTTGATGCCGGTTGGGGACTTGAACCATTTACAGCGCCGGGAATTAGGAAGAGATTTGAACCAAGGGAACGTCCAAAAGACGGCGGACACGCATTGTGTGGGCCGGTATTTATACGAGGCGCGGAACCTGGGATGACGCTGGAAATAAAAATAAACGAAATCCTTCCCGGTTCATGGGGATGGAATAGCGCCGGAGGGTTTCCGCATCCCGTAAACATTAGTCTAGGCTTGGTAGATGGAGAAGAATACCATTTGAATTGGAAGCTGGACCGAGATGTAATGATTGGTACAAGTGACAAGGGGCATAAGGTTACCCTACGTCCTTTTATGGGAATTATGGGAATGCCTCCCGATGAACCGGGCATTCATCCAACGGCTCCACCGCGTTGTTGCGGCGGCAATCTGGATTGCAAAGAATTAACCGCGGGCAGCACTTTATACTTGCCGATTGCGGTATCTGGCGGGTTATTCTCGGTTGGTGACGGGCATGCCGTACAAGGCGATGGAGAGGTGGGTGTTCCGGCATTGGAATGTCCGATGGACGCTGTCCATCTGGAATTCCGAGTCCGCGAGGATATGAAATTAGCCATGCCTCGGGCCAAAACTCCGAACGGTTGGATCACCATGGGGTTCCACGAAGATTTGAATGAGGCGACCATAATTGCATTAAACGGAATGTTGGATCTCATGTGCGATTTGTATGGTTTTGAACGCAAAGAAGCGTTAGCTCTTTCTAGTCTGGTTGTTGATTTGCGCATTACTCAAATCGTGAATGGCATACGTGGGGTTCATGCCGTCTTGCCGCATGGAGCAATAAAATAATAAGTAGAAGAGGTTGCAGGAGCGTATGAACGAAATCGAATACAAAGATTTTTACGATAGGGTCGGAATTTCTAACGGTTGGGATTTCAGCAAGTTGAGAGTAACGTCTGAAGGGGTTACTTGGCAATTGTATGAAGAAGTCAAAAAGAAGTGCAGCGGTACTGAGGTTTTATTGGACATCGGAACTGGCGGAGGCGAGAATGTTCTGAACATGGCCTCCTCGTTTCTGTTGGGCATAGGAATAGATAATTCGAACGGGATGATGAGTACAGCGCAATCAAACTTGAATAAAGCAAATGTATCTAATGTGCGATTTGTTCAGATGTCTTCGGAATGTTTACAATTTCCGTCGGAGTTTTTTGATGTCATTTCTTGCTGTCATGCACCGTTCTCCGCGGGTGAAGCGGCGAGAGTGTTGAAGAAAGGAGGTTTCTTCTTAACGCAGCAAGTAGGGGAAGCCGATAAGCTGAACTTAAAGTCGGCTTTTGGCCGAGGGCAGTCATTTGGAGTAGAGGATGGAGTACTAAGAGACAATTATATAACGCAACTACAAGAAGCGGGATTTCATATAGTCGAATTGTTAGAGTACGATGCACTCGAGTACTATGAACGCCCTGAAGACCTGATTTTCTTGCTCAAACATACACCTATCATCCCTAACTTTGGCCAACATCAAGACGACTTTTCCATTCTTAATGATTTCATTGCGAATAACCGGACGCCAAAGGGGATTTGCACCAATTCGAGAAGGTTTATGATTGTTGCCAGTAAGTAGGGGGGACTGAGTCTGAACGAGCAATGGCATCGACATCTTGGCGTGTATGGGATCTGTTTGGAGAATGATCAATTACTTGTTGTTCAAAAGGGAAGAGGTCCATACAGCGGGAGATATGACTTGCCCGGCGGCACGGTTGAAGCCGATGAATCTTTAGCGGCCGCTTTATTAAGAGAGATTTTGGAGGAAACGGGGATTATAGCCGAGATTAAAGAAAATGTTGGCGCTTGCGAATTTCTGATTCCGTATGAGCTAGACAAAAGAGGCACAACTCACATTCATCATATTGCCGTGTTTTATCTGGTGCAAAGCGCAAAAGGAACGATGATACAATTTCCCGAAATGATCGAAGATCAAGATTCGTTAGGAGGCTTGTGGTTGCCTCTAGAGGAAATTACGGCAATAAATTCATCTCCGCTTGTTCAGCAGGCGAAAGAATGGATCCAAATAGGAAAATTGTCGTTTGAATTCAAACGATTGGATCAATGGGAAGTATTATGATCTTCTTGCGATAAAGAAACATAATCAGTGGGATAGAAATGTTGAAGCAGAGTTTATCGCTGTTCCGTGATAACATACCACTATCTGGGAGGTGGTTGGTTTGTTGGAGCTTCATGCGTTATCGGAACGGTTTATAAATTTTGCGAAAAGGGAATGCAAAAATTCTAGTATCCTTTATGAACATCTTGCTGAGAACATTGCTAATGACCTCCAATTATTAAGATTGGCTGCACATTCAAAACACGGACAACCGGTGCCTAATCTCCTTCTTGGAGCTGTTCATTATTTGCTCCTGAACGGGAAAGAGCACGAGTTATCTGCATACTATCCTAGTTTAGTGAATGAACCGCTGGGAGCTTCAGGCGCATTTAAACCTTTCAAAGATTTTTGTGTTCAATTCGAAGAGGATATCGTCCCTTTGTTAGAAAATAAGCTTGTTCAAACAAATGAAGTCCGAAGATGCGCCTATTTGTATCCTACTTTCTGCTACATTTATCAGCTGTCTAATAAACCGCTAACTCTTATAGAAATTGGCACAAGTGCTGGCCTTCAATTACTATGGGACAAATACAGCTACACCTACCAATCACATCAAATGTACGGATCTCACCAGTCTACACTAGAAATAAGTTCAGAGGTTATAGGAGACCGATTCCCAGCATTGTTTAAATATAGTCCACCCGTGCAACGTAGAATCGGTCTGGATTTGCATGTAAATAATCTTAATACCCAAGAAGATTATCAATGGCTAAAAGCATTAATTTGGCCGGAGCACAAAGAGCGTCATTTGTATTTTGAGAAAGCTGCGGAATACCTAATGAGCGAATCGTTAGAGTTCATTGAAGGGGATGGAGTAGCCATTCTTCCGGATCTAATACGGACGGTGTCTAAAGATTCTACCTTATGTATCTTTCATAC
Organism: Paenibacillus glycanilyticus; assembly: GCF_030161375.1. Lineage (GTDB taxonomy): Bacteria > Bacillota > Bacilli > Paenibacillales > Paenibacillaceae > Pristimantibacillus > Pristimantibacillus glycanilyticus_B. Next base: position 59,948 of record NZ_BSSQ01000010.1, on the reverse strand, counting down.
CCATGTTGCTAACCAGCTGCCGGTCGATGCCAAGACTAGGTTGATTGAGCAAATTCAATCTATTGGCAGGGAGCGGGATGTCTTTCATCTCTACAACAATATGTGGGATGCGGATCTCCACCTTGATTATTACATCAAAGGGAAAGAATATAGGGAAACGTTAGCCGAAACAGACGGGCATGGTCGCTGGTTTAAGTGGAAACTATAGTAAAATCAACAGAGTTTAACCATACGATAGCAGCCAATAATGGCTGCTATTTTTGTTTGGTAAAGGAAGGATTATCCAATCATGTCCCGTATTATTCTAAATGGAGGTGAATGAAAGGAGCAAAGAGTTCACGTAACTAATAGTTTTCGTAAGTTCAACTATCAAAAAGTAAAGTGAGGGATATTACATGCAAAAGATCGTGGGACAGAGCAATAACGGCTTCACCACTACAGGGCTACACAGATTGCGCGATGTGCTGGAACGGCATGTCGAGTCCGGGAAGATTCCCGGGCTTGTCGCATTAGTGAGCCGAAATGGCCAGACACATGTTGAAGCTCTTGGTACGATGAGTCATGACGGTGTGACGCCGATGCACAGGGACACGATCTTTCGGATGGCTTCCACGTCCAAGCCGGTGTCGATTGCGGCGGCTATGATCTTGATCGACGAGTGCAAGCTGCGGTTTGATGATCTCGTCGAGACGTGGTTGCCGGAACTCGCCAATCGGCAAGTACTGAAGAAGATTGATAGTCCGCTGGATGAGACCGTACCAGCACGAAGACCAATTACCGTAAGGGATGTATTAACCTCCACGTTTGGGATTGGCATGGATATGACTTCGCTAGGAACACCAATCATGGGAGCAATCTTTGAGAAAGGACTCACCCCTGATCTACCAGTGCCTATGCCCGAGCCGGATGAGTGGATGCGGCGCCTCGGGACACTTCCGCTGATGCATCAGCCGGGAGAACGCTGGCAATACCACATCGCCAGCGATCTTATTGGCGTTCTCGTCGCAAGAGTAACGGGCCAATCGTTTGAGTCATTCCTGCGCGAACGAATCTTTGAACCTCTCGGCATGAAGGATACGGGCTTCCACCTTCCAGCAGAGAAGATTGATCGTTTGCCGCCTCTCTACGCTCCTAACCCCGAGACGGGAGAATTCCTCGTGTGGGACCCTGCGGAAGGGGGACGTCATAGTCAACCTCCGGCCTTCCAAGGCGGCGGCGGTGGCTTGGTCTCCACCGTAGATGATTATCAAGCTTATTTTCAGATGCTGCTAAACCATGGCATGCATGGAAATGAGCGGATTTTGTCCCGGCCTGCCGTTGAGCTGATGACCACTAACCGCCTTACGCCGGAACAACAAGCAGCCCGTCACGCCATGGCTGTTAACAACGTCCATGTGTCATATGGACAAGGGCAACACGGCGGTTGGGGCCTAGGAATGGCGGTCCGTACTTATAGGGGCGATTACGCCTCCATCGGTCAGTTCGGTTGGGATGGCGGAAGCGGCACCTCGACTTACGCCGATCCAGAGAAGCAACTCACTGGTTTCCTGCTTACTCAAGTAGGGATGTCCACGCCGGATTCAGCTCGGCTTATTCATGACTTCTGGACCACGGTATACCAAGCAATCGAAGACTGAGCGGGAGCTCAAATGGAGGGGCTTCCAATAGCTCCTCCGTTTTATTTTGTATAGTGAAGTAGTCGTATTTTCAGTGACAAGTTGAAGCAGATAATGGTAAAATACTGCCGATCTGATAAAAGTGAAGGGACTAAATTCCTATGAAGCTTCATGCAAATACGATTCTTATTACAGGCGGTGCAACCGGTATAGGACTAGAGCTGGCGCATCGATTCCTTACGCTCGGCAATACGGTTATTGTAGCCGGCCGAAATCAAGAGAAATTGGATCAAGCGAAAGCCCGTTTTCCCGAGCTCCATACCTTTTCCTGCGATGTGACAGACCCAGGAGCCATTGCCCAGCTTCACAGCAGCGTAACCAAGCAATTTCCGAGCTTGAATGTATTGATTAATAATGCGGGTGTCATGCGAAAAATAAACCTGCAAACCAAAGAAACGGATCTTCTCGATATTAATCGCGAAATTGAGACGAATCTGAGCGGACCCGTTCGGATGAATACGCAATTCCTGCCTCATCTCTTGAAACAGCCTTCGGCAGCCATTATGAACGTCTCTTCGGCACTTGCTTTTGTACCGTTTGCTATTGCGCCCGTATATGGAGCAACCAAAGCGGGCATTCACTCCTACACAAGGTCTTTGCGGGTTCAGCTTAAGAATACGTCCGTTCGCGTATTTGAATTGGCGCCGCCGCTGACCCAAACATCGTTAGTAGACGCTTTTGATGCTGCGGATATGAAAGGCAGCGTGCCGATGGAGGCATCCAAGCTGGTTGATCATGTGATTAAAGCGATGGAGCGGGATCAGTTGGAGGTTCGTCCGGGCCAAAGTAACCTTCTGAAGACGATGAGCCGATTAGCGCCGGACTTTATTTTTAAACAATTAAGCAAATCGGTTGACGCCATGTTGGCGGATTCCCGCAAATAAACAAACAAAAAGGCCCCGAGCGGGGCCTTTTGTTGTTAGCTTTCTTTTTTATCCCGATATCCACCGCACGCAGGTGCGGAGCTACCGAAGATACCACAACTGCAAGCGATGATAACCAACAAGATGAACAGGACAAGAATGAAACCGGAAGATGCCATTAAGAATAAAACCTCCTAATAATTTAGAATACACTATAGATTATGTATGTAGGTTAGCAAGTGCTTGGACCTCTATCCCGCATATAGAAGACTATTTATTATTAACTAGATAGGATCATTCCCCCGGATGGATAAATTGCGGGGATTCTTGGTACAGACAGACAAAAGACCCCGGGAAGGGGTCTTTTGAATATATTTAGAGAAATTAGATTAGTCCGCATTCATGGAGGCATGATGCTTCAAGTGATTAGTAGTAACCTTTACCTGTGTGTGCGCCTCCAACCATTGGGCCGCCGCAACCGCCACCCCAACCGCCTACGAATCCGCAACCGCAGACGATGATCACCAACAAGATGAACAGCACAAGAATTGATCCCACGTTGTTAAAGCCATGGCCAAGTCCTGACATAATTCACAACACCTCCTTGCGTTTGGAGTATACTCTAATCTATGTCTGGAGGCCGGAAGTGGTATGGGTATTTGCCATGGAGGCATTTGACCAATTTCATTTGCCCTTCCGGTACAGCTGTATGGTCAATGCATTAGACCAGCTTATGGCGGATCGCTCCGGAGATCAGGTCAATGAAGGTAATCGGATCAGCCAGCGATATGCCGGCGCGGATTAAATGTGACATCACTATATCATGTCCGAATGCTCCGCCGTCATGATCGGTTATCGCGCCGGTGGCGATGGGGAGGATGGCTAGAAACATTATTAAAGCTTCGGAAGACAGGATTGGCGCACATTGCAGGTGAATATTCAGTATCACGAGCCAGCTTTTCTAATGAAAAGCCGGCTTTTTTTGCCTTCATCAGGCTTGAAAGGGCTTTATATGTAAGATAACCGAACATTAAATAAGAAAAAAGTTTGAAAAAGGGCTTGAAAACCAAGAATTTCATGTTATATTAAATAACATCAGATCGAAACGAAACATGTGAGATTATCTATCGCAAGGTCGAACAACTGAATAGCCATTGTTCTCTAGGGTTCCGTAGCGGCAATAACCGCTGGTCTGGTCCGAGAGAGGACGCACAGCCAAGCGGCTGTGTCCACGGAGGGAGAAAAGCCCGGGAGGATATGAATAATATCTTCCCGCGGCTTTTATTTTTTGTTTAGAGAGAGGGAGGAGTATGGAGATGAAACAAGAAGTTACGCTGCGCCAATCACTTACACTCGTTCAGGTTGTTGCGCTTGGTCTTGCCTGGATGACGCCAATGATTTACTTCTCGGTATTCGGAATTGCATACGATGCTTCGAAAGGGATGATTACGGAGGCGTATTCGCTTTCGATCGTGGCGATCTTTTTCACTGCTTACAGCTACAGCATCATGGCTAAGATTTTCCCGGGTTCCGGTTCCTCGTACACGTACGTGAAGAAGTCGATGCATCCGATTCCCGGCTTCACGGTCGGTTGGGCGATCCTGCTCGATTACTTGTTCTCTCCGATTATTGCATGCCTAACCTTCGGCATTTATCTTCACGCTCAATTCCCTGCCATTCCTTCTTATGTCTGGATTATTCTGCTGAATATCATATTAGCGGTCGTAAATATCGCGGGCATCAAGTTCTCAGCAAGTTTAAGCAAGTTGTTCGTTCTCTTCCAAATTATATTTATTGCGCTGTTCTGCGGTTATCTGTTCAAAGGTTTATCCGGCGTGGACAATATGGTGGTTCCGTTTACGCACATGGATGCAAGCCTTCCGACACTGTTGGCCGGCGCATCGCTGATCTGCTTCTCCTTCCTCGGCTTTGACACGGTATCTACTTTGTCGGAGGAAACGATTAACGCGAAAAAGACGATTCCACGGGCGATTATGCTCATCATTCTGATTGCGAGCATTCTTTACATCACCACGTCCGTTCTTATTCAAATGAGATTTCCTCACTTGGCGTTCGATAACCTGGATTCCGCAGGATTCGAACTTATGAAGCTGGCGGGCGGGGCAACGCTTGGCGCGATCTTCACGACTGTCCTTATATTCGCAATCTTTACGCAAGGATTAACATCCGTAACGAGCGTATCCCGTCTGATGTACGTTCTAGGACGCGATTCGATTCTGCCGAAAAAGTTTTTCGGTGCTCTTCATCCGAAATTCCGCACCCCGGTGAACAACATTGTCCTGGTGACGATCATTTCGCTGCTAGCCCTGGTGATTAGCCTCGATATGGCCGTTAAATTCGTAAGCTTTGGCGCCTTGACTTCGTTTGCCTTTGTTAACCTTTCTGTCATCATCGAATGTTATATTAAACGCAAGCAGCGTTCTTTCAAACAAACGTTCCAATATTTGGTCTTCCCATTGATCGGCGCTTCCTTCATCGTGTGGCTCATTACGCTCCTCGATGTTCAGGCGTTGACGCTTGGCTGCGTATGGCTTGTAGTTGGTGTAGCTTACTATTTGTATCGCACCAGAACATCGCGGGAGGCTCGGGAATCTACAACGAATTCCATCTTTCCGGCAACGGCCGCGATGGAAACCGAGTTCAAATAATTTTATGTAATATATATTGACACGGAAAAACAATCCACTTATACTTTGACTATGTTAGCAAATATTACATCTGAATATAGTTCTGGAAGATATAACGACCAGAACGACAAAGCTGTCTAGGGTTCCGTTGATGCTCGATCGATCATCAAGTCTGGTCCGAGAGACGGCGTATGGCAGAAGCGTCACGAAAGCTGCCATATGACACGGAAGGACAAAAGCCTGGGAGATCATTCTCCCGGGCTTTTTATTTTACCTAAGGGGGAAATAGGATGAGCAGCATTTGGAATACTTCAGTTCGGGCAGGGGAGAAATGGTCGGGGGTTATAAGACGCGGCAGGCTGATCCGGTTCACCGCTGCGGAAGCCGGCGCTAATCTTTCGCTTATGCTATTTAACGCCAAGGATTTGACTGAACGCTACAATATGCCAGACTCCCTGAAGGCGCAATATACGGCGCATCTGACAAAAGGGAATACGCTGATGAGCGATAACGGACGGGTGTTGGCAAGCTTGGTCGAAGATAGCTTGGGCTGGCATGATACGATCTGCGGCTACACGACAAGAGCTTTGACCGATCGGAAATACGGCAAGACGACTTATCAGGAATCGCGAAACGAATGGTTCAGATCCGGACAAGAAAACTTCGCCGTAGAGCTTACGCGAAACGGTCTTGGCGTGAGGGATATGTCGCCGGTTGTGAATTTATTTTCCAAAGTATACGTGGATAACGAAGGGCAAATGCATGGCGTGCCTGATCATTGTCCGGCTGGGGCAACTGTTGTGCTGCGCACGGAAATGGATATCTTGCTGGTGATATCGAATACGCCTAACCCGCTGGATTCCAGAACCGAGTATCCTTCTGTGCCCGTACACATAGAGGTATCAACGGCTGAGCCGGTGAACGACGAGGATTATTGTTTGAACTTCAGACCGGAGAATCGCAGAGCATTCGAGAATACATGGGACTACTACAAATTGCTGGAACTACAATAGACGGAATATTGCAATAACTTGAATTTCGTTCATAGAAGGGGAGATCACTTATGGGAAGCTTTAACCGAGTTGAAAGTACGCGCGTGCCGGAGGCCGCTATCTATAATGAAGTGATTTTGGCGGGGGACGGCTGGATGCATGATCTGGAACCGGGCCAAGTGCTTCGCATCGTGGATCTGGAGGGGAACCAGGCGGCGGATACGTTGTTCTATGACGCGGATAACGCGGAGGATCATTACAGCGCGGTTGCTACGATGACGAATCAACAGAACATTTACTTAACAACCGGCTCGGTTCTGCTGGCCGAATCCGGCAAAGAACTTGTGAAGATCGTAGCGGACACCTGCGGTCGCCACGATACGGTGGGCGGTTCCTGCTCCGCGCAAAGCAATACCGTGCGATACGCGCATGAGAAGCTGCACATGCACAACTGCCGAGATACCTTCATGCTGCAACTAGCACAACGGGGGGAGACATACGGCAAGCGAGATCTTGCTCCTAACGTGAACTTTTTTATGAACGTGCCGGTTACGCCGGAAGGCGGATTGAAATTCGATGACGGTGTCTCCTCGCCGGGAGCTTATGTGGAAATGCAATCCGTAGGCCGCACGGCGGTGCTGATCAGCAATTGTCCACAGCTTAATAATCCATGCAACGCATATAATCCGACGCCGATTCGCGTCTTGATCTGGAACAGCTAGACCAACTTGGGAGAAGAGGAGAGGTTGCTATGTTTACAAAAGTATTGATTGCCAATCGGGGAGCTATTGCCGTTCGAATAGAAAGAACGCTGCGCAAGATGGGGATTGCTTCCGTAGCCGTATATACGAAGGCCGACCAAGACAGCCTTCATGTTGATCTGGCGGATGAAGCGGTGCTGCTCGGAGAAGGCCCTGCGAAGGAAAGTTATTTGAACGCCGATCTGATCTTGCAGATTGCCAAAGACACGGGAGCGCAAGCGATTCATCCCGGTTATGGCTTCTTGAGCGAGAATGCCGACTTTGCCCGTGCCTGCCGCGAGAACGACATTGTATTCATCGGGCCAACTCCGGAACAGATGGAAGCTTTTGGCCTGAAGCATTCTGCGCGCGAGCTGGCAGAGAAAGCGGCGGTACCGCTGCTTCCGGGTACTCCTCTTCTGACCGAATTGGACGAAGCCGTTGCCCATGCCGAAGTGATTGGTTATCCGGTTATTCTAAAAAGTACGGCTGGCGGCGGAGGCATCGGCATGCGCGTATGCTCGGACGAAGAAGCGCTTCGCGCGGCTTTTGACAGCGTACGCCACCTGGCTGAAGCTAACTTCAAAAATGGCGGCATGTTCCTTGAGAAATATATTGCGAAAGCCCGTCACGTCGAGGTGCAAATTTTCGGAAACGGGTTTGGTGAAGTGGTTGCGCTTGGCGAACGGGACTGCTCCGTGCAGCGCCGCAATCAGAAGGTAGTGGAAGAAAGCCCGGCACCGCAATTTCCTGCCGAAGTCCGCGCCGAAATATTGGCTTGCGCCAAACGTCTCGCAGCAGTTGCTGGTTATCGCAGCGCGGGAACGGTGGAGTTCCTGTATGACCCTGCAAGCTGCAAGTTTTATTTCCTTGAGGTCAATACCCGCCTGCAAGTCGAGCATGGCGTAACGGAAGAAGTGCTAGGGCTTGACCTGGTGGAGTGGATGGTGAAAGAGGCAGCCGGTGAATTAACGGGCCTCGAATCTCTGGTGCCCGCATCCAAAGGCCATAGTATCCAAGCAAGAATCTACGCCGAAGATTGCCTGCAAGGGTTCCGTCCAAGCGCGGGACAGCTGGACCAAGCGTTGTTTGCAAATGATGCGCGCACGGAAACTTGGGTTCGGGACGGTATTACGGTTACGACGTTATATGATCCTATGCTCGCCAAAGTAATCGTGCATGGCGAGGATCGAGAAGATGCCATTGCCAAGCTGAAGCAAGCTTTGAATGAGACTAGATTCTATGGCATCACAACGAATCTGCAATATGTGCAAGCGTTGCTAGATGAGAGCCAATTTACGAGCGGGGATGTCTATACGCAGCTGCTTAATGGTTTTATGCCATCGGAAAATGCGCTTGAAGTGCTTGATGGCGGCGTTCAAACGACGGTGCAAGATTATCCGGGCCGGGTTGGTCATTGGGATGTTGGGGTTCCGCCTTGCGGTCCGATGGATCCGTTGGCCTTCCGTATCGGCAACAAGCTGCTTGGCAATAAGGATCAGGCAAGCGGCCTGGAACTGACGCTTCGCGGCGGTTCGTACAAGTTCCGCAGTTCCATGTTGTTCTGTGTGACGGGTGCGGATATGCAGGCGGCTTTGGACGATGCTCCTATTAAGATGTACACGCCGATCCGGGCAGAACGTGGTCAGGTGCTGAGCTTCGGGGAGTCGGAAGCAGGTCTGCGCACTTACTTGCTTATTGAAGGCGGATTCGATATGCCGCATATCCTCGGCAGCGCGTCTACCTTTACGTTAGGCGGCTTTGGCGGACATGGCGGCAGAGCGCTTCGCACGGGCGACGTGCTTGGCGTAAACCTTCTTCAAGGGGCAGAGCTGGTTAACGTGAAATCTCCTCTGCCAAATAAGCTTCAGCCATCGATTACCCGGGAATGGACGATTGGCGTTATTCCTGGCCCTCATTGCACAAGCGAGTTTCTGAAGCCTGAATATTTGGAGCAGCTTGCGAATACAACTTTTGAGGTTCACTTCAATAGTTCGAGAACGGGCGTGCGCCTTATTGGACCTGCACCGCTCTGGGAAAGAGAAGACGGAGGAGAAGCGGGACTTCATCCATCCAACATTCATGATAATGCCTATGCGGTTGGTACATTGGATCTGACCGGCGATATGCCGATCCTGCTTGGTCCAGACGGTCCAAGTCTTGGCGGCTTCGTCTGCCCGGTAACGACAGCTTCGGCTGAATTCTGGAAGCTGGGCCAGCTGCATCCGGGCGATAAAGTCCGCTTCCAGTTGGTTACGCTGGAAGAAGCGGAACAACTCCGCAAAGAACAAGAAGAGATGCTGGAAGGAATCGAAGACGGCAATGTCGATGAATGGTATGTCAGCGGTTTGCCGGACGTTCATGCTTCGTTCTCGCCGGAATATCCGATTCTGTTCAGCGAAGATGCGAGGCGCAAGTTCCCGATTACGATCCGCTGCAGCGGCGACGAGAATCTGCTCGTGGAATACGGCTCTCTGGAGCTTGATCTGCTTCTCCGTTTCCAAGTGCATGCTCTGGTGGAAGCAATCCGGGAGAGCGGTACCATTCCGGTATTGGACCTAACGCCTGGCGTCCGTTCGGTTCAGGTGCATATCGATGCGAAGAAAATGACTGTCCGTGAGGCTGCCGAACGTCTGCTTGCCATCGACAGCAGCTTGCCGCCGCTGGAATCCATCCGCGTTCCTTCGCGTATTGTCCGTCTTCCGCTATCCTGGGATGATCCGGCAACGCAGCTGGCGATTGACCGTTATCAGCAAAACGTTCGTCCGGATGCGCCATGGTGCCCAAGTAACTTGGAGTTTATTAGAAGAGTAAACGGCCTTGATAGCATCGATGACGTGCAGCGAATCGTATTTGACGCAAGTTATCTCGTGCTTGGTCTAGGGGATGTATATCTGGGAGCACCGCTTGCTACGCCTATCGATCCGCGCCATCGTCTTGTTACAACGAAATACAACCCGGCACGTACGTGGACGCCGGAGAATGCGGTAGGCATCGGCGGCGCCTACATGTGCGTCTACGGTATGGAAGGTCCGGGTGGTTATCAATTTGTTGGCCGTACAATTCAAATGTGGAATAAACTCCGTTCAACGGATAGCTTCCAAGCCGGCAAGCCTTGGCTGCTTCGTTTCTTCGACCAAATTCAATTCTATCCGGTTACGGCAGAGGAATTGCTCCAGCTTCGGGAAGATTTCCCGCGCGGACGGTTCGAAGCCGAAATTACGGAGACGACATTTGATCTCGGGGAATACTTGCAGTTCCTGGAGTCGATCGAGGAGAGCGCCGGAAAGTTCCGCAGTCAGCAGAAACAAGCGTTTGATGAAGAACGCGAGCGTTGGAAAGAGCTTGGACTTGCCGAATACGTATCCGAGCAAGATTCTTCGAAGCCTGTAAGCGACGAGGAGCTTCCTTCGGATGTGGATGCCATGAAATGCTCGATGCCGGGCAGCGTCTGGAAAGTGCTCGTTAATCCGGGAGATGCCATTAAAAAAGGCGATACGCTTATTATAGTAGAATCGATGAAAATGGAATTCTCGCAAGTGGCTCCGTTTGACGGCGTAGTGCATTCTGTACACGTCAAACCAGGCGACGGCGTAAACGCCGGTCAATTGATCATCGGCATTTCCAAACAATCGGAAAGGGAGTTGACAAACGTATGAGTGAAACTCAATTGCCCATCACCATTACAGCGCTCCGTGACCGGTATTTGAACGGAACCTTAACTCCCGAGCAAGTTGTTCAGACGATTATCGATCGCGCGCAAGCGGACAAAGACAAACATATTTGGATTACACCGCCATCTCTGGCCTATATCCAGCGCTACCTGGATCGTCTGGATAAGCTTGACCGTGCGCATTTGCCGCTCTGGGGAATTCCGTTTGCGGTCAAAGACAACATCGATGTAGCCGGCATGCCAACAACCGCCGGGTGCGAAGATTATTCCTATCTGCCTTCCGAACATGCGGCAGCTGTTGCCCGTCTCGTAGAAGCAGGCGCAATTCCGGTGGGCAAGACAAATCTCGACCAGTTTGCAACCGGACTGGTCGGGACAAGAAGTCCATATGGCGAGACACATAATTCGCTTCGGCCTGAACTGATCAGCGGCGGCTCCAGTTCAGGATCGGCGGTAGCCGTAGCGCTTGGGCACGCAGCTTTTTCTCTCGGTACGGATACAGCCGGATCGGGCAGGGTGCCGGCAGCGCTGAATAATCTGGTAGGCTTAAAGCCTAGCGTTGGCGCATGGCCTAGCAAAGGGGTAGTGCCCGCATGCGAGAGTCTCGATTGCGTAACGGTATTTGCCCATACGCTGGAGGATGCCGAACTTGTGGACCAAGTGGTTCGGGGAATTCAGACCGATGACCCGTGGTCGAAGGAAGTAGGTTTTGGGGAGCGCAAGCTCCCAGGAAAGCTTATTCTTCCGGATGGGCCTTTGACCTTCTACGGACCGTTCGCCGATGCCTATCGCGACGCTTGGGAGCAGTCGGTCAGCAGGCTGCAGAGCTTAAAGCTGCCTATTGAATACGTTGATATTCAACTGTTCCAGGCCGCCGCCGCTTTGTTATACGAAGGGCCTTGGGTTGCCGAGCGTTGGTCGGCACTAGGTTCGTTTATCGAATCGAATCCGGGTGTCACGTTCCCTGTCACCGAACAGGTGCTCCGCGGCGCAACAAAACCGGAATTTGACGCGGCATCTGTGTTTACCGCTTTCCACAAGCTGCAAGGCTATAAGCTGGAAGCGCGGAAGTTGCTACAAGAAGCCGTGCTTGTTATGCCGACGGCCGGCGGAACATGGACACGCGAACAGGTGGCAGCAGATCCCGTCAAGACCAATAGCGCAATGGGGCTGTATACGAATCATTGTAATCTGCTTGATTTGTGCGCGCTTGCGGTTCAGTCCGGCGACGCGGACGTTGATTTGCCATTTGGCATTACGCTGTTTGCCGTATCCGGAGCGGAAGGGACGTTATTCGAACTGGCCGAAGCGATTCGGGAATCGCAAGTTCGCGAGCCATCCACGCTCGTTGCGGTATGCGGCCTGCATATGAGAGGTTTGCCGCTCGAACGCCAAATGCTGGAGCATAGAGCAACGTTCGTCCGGGAAGACCGGACTTCGGCTACTTACAAGCTGATGAGACTGCAAACCGTGCCTCCTAAGCCTGGCCTTCTGAAGCTTCCGCAAGGCGGAGCTTCTATAGAACTGGAGGTATGGGAGATGCCACTTGCCGCATTTGGTTCCTTCACGGCGGCAATTCCGGCACCGCTTGGCATCGGCAAAGTCGAACTGCAAGACGGCACGATTATCCCTGGTTTTATTTGCGAGGGATACGGATCAGTTGGGGCTGAAGACATCACCTCCTACGGAGGCTGGCGAAAGGCATTGGCAGCGAAGAACACGGCCGATGCGGCGCTATAGAACGGAAATAATAAGGGGCTGCCCATTGGGTAGCCCCTTCTTCGCGTCTTAATGATGAATTCCTTGAATCTGGTCTGGTAGAGACGCATATGGTTAATAAATAACCGTGAAGATCCATGCGCAATGATCATAGAGATGAATCTTATCGCTAAACCATATATACTAGAAGTAAGAAAACTAGTAGAAGAGGTGGGCAATGAGCGGGCAGGAAGTCATTCATTCTTACATAAATCGACTAGATTCGTATTCGATAGAGCAATTGAGTTACCGCATTGAACCTGGAACTTGGTCGATCGGTCAGGTTTACGCCCATATCGAAGATGTAGCGCTTGAGTATTTAAATAACTTAGAACAATGCGCGATTGCGGGGTCTGACCTAAATCAAGGGAAGACGGAAGCCGGAGAAACGTTGTTCGCAGCGAAAGCGTTTCCGCCGGTAAAGATCAAATTGCCGCCGGGCATGGAATATAGCCCTAACGATGCTAAGAGCAAAGAGCAGCACGCGCATGATCTCATGGATCTGATTGAACAAATGGAGGTATGGGAGACGAAGCTTCCTTCAATCCTTCCTTCTTATAGAATAAGACATGGCGGATTTGGCTGGCTAAATGCTACAGAATGGTTTGACTTGATTGAGATGCACACCCGTCATCATTTGAGACAAATAAAGGAGATTGAAGAAAGATGGAACAAAGCGACAGTCGACAGGTGATCGTATGATGAAGGGGCTGATTGGTGAGGATAGACGTATCTCTGACCTGGTCAAGCAAGTCGATCACCGAAGGTTAGCTTTATGGGCAGCGGATTGCGCGGAGCGGGCCCATCCCTTCTTCGAATCGTTGTTCGCTGGAGACAAGAGGCTGCAAGAGGCCATTCGGGCAGCCCGCGCTTGGTCGCGAAGCGAACTGCCGATGTCCGCCGCGCGCAAAGCGGCGTTTGCCGCGCATGCCGCGGCACGCGATGTCTTGACTGCGAGCAGCGCCGCCTCCCGTGCAGCCCGCGCGGCCGGGCACGCGGCAGCAACGGCCCATGTGGCAAGCCATGCCGTACATGCCGCAGCCTATGCGGTAACGGCGCTTCGTGACAACACCGATGCGGCGGTAGTTGCGTCAGTCGTGTCGAGTGAGAGGGAGTGGCAGTATTGTCGGCTGGTAGAATTAATGGAGTTACGAACATAAGAGCAATGGAGGAAGCAATGACGTGAAGACGACGGTTGGCCAAATTCATGACATTTACCGGTACCCGGTCAAATCTTTTGCGGGAGAAAAGCTCGAGCAGTGCCCAATTGAACCATACGGCTTGTTGGGCGACCGTTTTGTCACGCTGTACGATGAGACGAAAAAGGATTGGAACAAATTCGTAACAGCCAGAAATATCCCTAATTTGTTGAATTACCATGCGGTTTACAGGAACGGAGATATCCAAATTACGAATCCGGATGGCAAGGTTTATGGCTGGGACGAACAATTATTAGAAGAGATCCAACAGCAAACGGACAAGAAGCTGACGATGTCGGATTTCAAACAAGCGCATCCGCAGGCGGAGCATCCCGAACTGCTGTCCGTTGACGGGGCAAGCATTCTGCTCATTACGGACCATTCCCTAAATAAGCTACAGGAGACATGGGGCAAAGAGCTTGATGAACGCCGTTTCCGCGCGAACTTTGTAGTACAGGTTGCCGATGATTCCGTTCACGAAGGGGATTGGATCGGTCATAAACTGACCATTGGGGAAGTTGAGCTTCAGGTAGACAGCTTTTGTGAGCGCTGCGTTCTCATTACGATGGACCCGGACACGCAGGTGAAAGATCCAACGCTGCTGAAGAAGGTCAACCAAGAATTCGATTTGCATTTTGGCGTATATGCCTCCGTTATCAAGACCGGCAACATCAAACAAGGGGACAAAGTGATCTTACATTAAGCTATATAATTATGAGAGAAACCGCGGTGATGGCGCCGCGGTTTTTTTCGTGATCTTTTTTCCACAGAATGAAATGTTGACCTCCAGAGCAAGCTATTAGCGCTTGAGCCCACTCGTGGTTCAAGATAAGAAACTCCGGGTAAAGCAGAAGTAGTTGGGGGATCGAGCGCTGTAAGCGGTTGGTCCTTTTTACATAGCGGAATAGGTGGGGGGAAGAAGCTTGGAAATCTTTATTGTGGTTCTTGTTATGCTTATTCTTATTGGCGTCTCCAACGTGATTTACCGGTTTATTCCATTTGTGCCGGTTCCTCTGATTCAGATCGCTTTAGGGGCCGTCATTGCGGTTATTCCGTTCGGCGTGCATCTGCATTTGGAACCCGAGCTGTTCTTCATCCTGTTTATCGCGCCATTGTTATATAACGACGGCAAACATACCCCGCGCGATGAGCTGTGGCGGCTTCGCGCGCCAATCTTGCTGCTCTCCATCGGCCTTGTATTTGCAACGGTTGTTGTAGTTGGCTATACGATTCACTGGATGATTCCATCGATTCCGCTTGCTGCGGCATTTGGCCTTGCGGCTATTTTGTCGCCTACAGATCCGGTTGCGGTCAACGCTTTGGCTAGCCGGGTCCAGCTGCCCAAAAGCTTGATGCGGCTTCTCGAAGGGGAAGCCTTGATGAATGATGCCTCCGGTCTTGTGGCCTTCAAATTCGCGATCGCCGCGGCCATGACAGGCGTCTTTTCATTGCAAAAAGCAACGATAAGCTTCTTGATTATTGCGCTTGGCGGTTTGCTTGCCGGTGCGGTGCTTGCTTTCATTATTATAGGTATCCGCCAGCTGCTTAGAAGGGCGGGACTGGAAGATGAGACGATGCATATGTTGCTCCAGCTCGTGACTCCGTTTATTCTTTATCTCGTTGCGGAAGAAATCGGGGTTTCCGGCATCCTCGCGGCAGTAGCCGGGGGAATTGTCCATGCGATAGAAGACGATCGGGTCGAGCATAGCATTGCAAGATTAAAGACGGTATCTATGAATACTTGGTCGGTGATCTTGTTTATTCTGAATGGCCTCGTTTTTGTTATCTTAGGCATCCAAATTCCCGAAGTGACGTCTGTTATTTTCAAGAATCCCGGCTTTAATAACGCGGTTGTGATCTGGTATGCCATTGTTATTTTTGCCCTGCTTCTGTTGCTGCGGTTTGTCTGGACATCGCTATTCACCCGGATTGGTTCGGCTAAGAGAGAGGCCTACAGCATCAAAGTCATTATTCTGACCACGGTTTCCGGGGTGCGCGGTGCGGTTACCCTTGCGGGTGCGTTCTCCATTCCGATACTGCTTAATAACGGCAACTCTTTTCCGCAGCGGGATTTGATTATTTTTCTTGCGGCGTTTATCATTCTTCTGTCGCTTCTTTCGGCCAGCATTCTGCTGCCGATTATCGCGAAGAAACGAGAAATTATCGACGAGTCTGAAAAAGCCCATGAAGAGCGGGAATGGCAGGTCAAAGTGATGGGAGCGGCGGTCGACCATTTGGAGCAAGTGAGCAATGAAAAGAATGAACATGCGGTAGAGTCCGTCATTGCGGAATATAAAAGGCTCATGATGTCGCTCGAGATGAGGGACAATCCCAACCGGCAGATGCCGAAAAGGCGCGAAGAGGAATTGAAAATGCGGATTGAAGCGCTCGATATTGAACGGAACTACGTAGAGGAACGATTGAAGAAAGGGGCTATTAATGAAAAACATGCTGAATTCTATTTCGGGATGTTGGATCAAATCGAACTTATTCTGGCTAACCGTCTCCATTTGTGGAAGATGGTTCTGAAAGGCTTCTGGGTGAAGATCAAGGCAGGATTTACAAACAACCGAAAGTTGGCTTTCTCGGAAGCCGACATTAACGTGTTGCGGGGCTTGAGGCTCCAATGCTCGGAGGCGGTTATCGATCAGATGGATGCCCGTTGCGTGCCGGGAACGAAAGATGATCCCGCGGAATGCGTAACTGCGTATTATCAGCAAATCGTCAAAAGAATGAGGTCGATGCCGGTCCATACCAAGAATAAAACCCAGCATTTTCACGAAGCCCGGAAAGAGCTGCACTGGAGAGCGATTCAGGCGGAGCGGGAGGAAGTACAATCCTTATACGAGAAGGGTTCCATTGACCGGGAGATGGCTTCCACGCTTCGGCGTCATATCCGCGATCGGGAGGCGTCTATGTACGAGGAGGATGAAATCGGTTAAGCTTATTATGTGTGCTCGTATTTGCACAGAATATAACCGAAGGAGTGTTTTTGAATTATGGCACATATCGTTGGCCTTACGGGAAGCTTGCGCAAAGCTTCCTTGAACAAATCCCTGTTGAAAAACGCCGCTTTGTTCCTACCCGAAAGTTATACATACACCTACGCGGACCTGAGCGATTTGCCTCTGTATAACCAGGATCTAGAGGAGAATTTGCCGGAGGAAGTGAAGCAGTTCGCCGAGCTTTGCAAAAGCGCGGACGGATTTCTGATCAGTACTCCTGAATATAACGGCATGATTACCGGCGTGCTCAAGAACGCTTTGGATTGGGTTTCGCGGAAAAACATCGGCGCGCCGCTTGCGACAAAACCCGTTGCGGTTATGGGGGCAACGCCAGGTCCCGGCGGAACGGTTCGGGCGCAGATGAACCTGCGCCAGCTGATATTCGCATTGGACATGGATCCCGTTAATAGGCCAGAATTGAAGCTCTCCCATGCAACGATGAAATTCGACGATGATGGCCGGATAACCGACTTCGCGACCTTGCAGGTGCTTGAACAATTAATGGGTAAATTCGTAGATAAGGTCGAGCGTTCCAAGGAATAAATGATGAGTGATTCTCCTATCTATTTACGACAGTTGGAATTAACAGATGCGCCGGCATTGCTGGAGCTGCGGATACGCAATCGTTCGTTTTATCAGCCCTATGAGCCGCTAAGGGAAGAGCGGCATTTTACGTTGGAAGAGCAGGAGAAGGACATAGCAGCCGTCATTCATACTGCGCAGCTCGACCAGGCATACGCATATGGCATATTCATTGCCGGGACGGACGAGCTTGTTGGACGAATTGCATTAACCAGCATATCCCGAGGCGTATTTCAAAACGGCTATCTTGGTTATTCCATCGATCAAGCCCATAACGGGCGAGGTTATGCGACTGCCGCTGTGTCGGAGATCGCGCGGAAGGCGTTTGTTCAGCTAGGTCTGCACCGCGTTCAAGCGGGGGTTATGCCGAGGAATAAACGGTCGGTCCGGGTACTCGAGAAGGCGGGCTTCAGGCCGGAAGGTCTGGCCGAGCGCTATTTGAAGATAAACGGTACGTGGGAGGACCATCTTCTGTTTGCGATGACTAGCGAAGATTATAATTAACAAGAACCGGCCCTGGAGCAGATCTGCTTCAGGGCCGGTTCTTGTTATGTTTCATATAGGATTTGTCCCGTTAATGAGAGATCATAGCCAGAAACGGAACTTAGCTCATTGCGGAAGGAAGCCGAGTTAAGAATGGTCAATACGGCTGAAATCCATTCTTTATTTTCCGGCTTCTTCAGCAGAACAAGATCATATTGCTCTTGAATGAGCGGTATAAAATCTACTTGCCCGACAATCGCGGCCGCTTTCTCAATCCCAACTCCAACATCCGCAGCCCCGGCAGCTACTTTGCCGGCTACTCCGATATGGTTGTTTTCCTCCTGGTCATAACCTTGAATGGCAGCAGGCTGAATCCCATGCAGACGAAGCTGCTCATCGAGCAGGATACGCGCGCCAGAACCCTTTTCGCGATTCACAAGCCGCAGGCCGGGACGACCGAGATCCGCCCAGCTCTTCAATTGATGCGGATTTCCGCGCTCAACGTACAAGCCGGCTTGGCGTTTAAGCAAGTTGACCACGATATAAGGTGAACCGACGAGTAACTTGCGGATATAGGGAAGGTTGTATTCTCCCGTATCGCCGTCTAACAAATGAGTGCTGACAATATCGGATTCCCCTTTATACATGGAGATCAAGCTGTCCAGACTGCCTACATAGGAACGTAATGGCCGGATCCCGGGGATCTGTTTCTCCATATGTTTGGCAAGCAAATCCAGGCTGACATCTTGACCGGTGATGACGATCGGACGGCTGCCGCTAATTCCGAAGGAGGAAGAAGCGGTAGCGTTGAAACCGGCAGGAAAAGTCTGATTAAAAGCAGGTTCAGCGTGTTTGACCGATTGTTTGGACTTCAGCTTATAAGCTTCGAGATCAGAAGCATCTACTCTCATCTGTTTGCCGACGCGATAAGAAGGAAGTTCGCCTTTTTTTATAAGGTCATAGACGGTGAGCTTGGATACTTTAAGGATGGTCGCAATTTCTTCGGTTGTATAGGAAATTTCGTCAGACATGCAAGGTCACACCTTCGTTTCAACGGTTTGGCCATATTGTAACATATGGAACAATACGATTGTGCGCGGATCACAAAAAGTCAGTTTTCTATTGGATTGTAAAATGATATATGATATAAACTAGTTATAAGTAGATATAATTAGATATACTTGGAGGGTTTAGGATGAGAAACAAAGTTAAAAACAGTATGGTTCTATTAAGTTTTGCGCTCATGATTTTATTTACTGCCGCTTGCGGAAATAACGCGAATAACGCGAATAACGCTGCTGCGGTAGACACTAAAACCAAAGTAGATCTGACGATCTCGGCGGCTGCAAGCTTAACGGATGCGTTAACCGAAATTCAGAAGGCATACGAAGAGAAGAATCCGGAAGTTAAGCTGCAATTCAACTTCGGCGCTTCGGGCGCCCTCCAGCAGCAGATTGAGCAAGGTGCTCCTGCCGATCTGTTCCTCTCGGCTGCTGCAAAGAACTTGAAAGCTTTGGTAGACAAGCAATTGATTGAGACGGACAAGCAAACCAATCTGCTCGGCAACGAGCTGGTCGTTGTTGTGCCTGCTGACAGCAAGCTTGCGGTCGCTAGCGAAGCGGACTTAACGAAGGAAGACGTGAAGCATGTGGCTGTTGGCATCCCGGAGAGCGTGCCAGCCGGCAATTACGCCAAAGAATCGTTAACAAACGCGAAACTGTGGGATTCCTTGCAGACGAAAGCGGTTCAAGCCAAGGATGTAAGACAGGTTCTGCAATACGTTGAGACGGGAAATGCCGATGCCGGCTTCGTCTATAAGACAGACGCGTTAACTTCCGATAAAGTGAAAATTGCGTTCACCGTAGATTCGGCTACATACACTCCGATTACTTATCCTATTGGCGTGGTTAAGGCCACTAAGCATAGCAAGGAAGCGGAAGATTTTTATTCTTATTTGCAGTCGCAAGAAGCGCTTGACGTGTTTGTGAAATACGGTTTCTCAGTACCTGCCAAGTAGTATAGAATAGGGGTAATGAGGAGGGAGATCCATGAAGGAATTGATCAACCAATATCGTTATCACGAATGGGCAAATGAGGCGTTGCTGCGGCATCTTGAGACACTGCCGGATGAAGTGTTTACCGCTCCGGTGCAAAATGTGTTCGCGTCCATTGCAGAAGTATTCGGCCATCTTGCCGGTGCCGAAGAAGTATGGTCGGCTCGCATGATGAATACGGAAGTGCCTCCACTTGCGATTAAACCATTTCGAACGGTGCAGGATGCAGCAACGGATTTAGCCAGATTACACAAGCAATTTATCCATTGGCTAGAGCAACAAGACGATGAGTCAAGATTGATCTCTTATCGGACGACGAAAGGGGAACCTTTCACGAATCGGATGGATGATATTGTGCTGCATGTAATGAACCACGGCACTTATCATCGCGGCAACATCGCCTCGATGATCAGACAGCTTGGTTATACCGGAGTATCCATCGACTATATCATTTATGCAAGAAGCCGCGATTAGCAATCGCGGCTTTTTTCATGTGGGGAGAGTTGCCGATCCCGCTGAGGAAAGAGATAATGGAACTATCTAGGCAATGAGGAGATGGCCTCTATTATGTTTCTAAGAAGTGTAGAGATCAGGCGCGAAGAGGGGATGGAGGAGCGGGAATATCCTTTTTCCATCCCTGCTATCAAGGCTATAGACAGACTTCACTTTCGTTCAAACGTTACGTTTCTGGTAGGGGAGAACGGTTCCGGCAAGTCGACGCTGCTAGAAGCGATTGCTTATCAATGCGGCTTTCATACCGCCGGGGGCGGCAGGAACAACGCTTATGAGGTAGATGCATCATCGGCTATACTGGGCAATGCGATTCGGCTGTCCTGGATGCCGAAGGTGACGAACGGATTTTTCCTGCGGGCGGAAACGTTTTATCATTTTGCATCCCATATCGATACGCTGGAGCCGGATGTCTTGAGTAATTATGGAGGACGATCGCTGCATCATCAATCGCATGGGGAAGCATTTCTGTCGTTGTTCAAACACCGTTTCGGCAAAAAAGCGATCTACCTGCTGGACGAGCCCGAAGCGGCGTTATCGCCAGCCCGGCAGCTTGCGCTCATGCGGGTGATCAAGGATTTGTCCGCTGAGGCCCAGTTCATTATTGCGACGCATTCGCCAATTCTGTTAGGGTACCCGGATGCTCAAATCTTGAACTTTGATGAGCAGCCCGTTGAAGAAATCCGCTATGAAGACACGCTGCATTACATTGTCACGCGGCGGTTTCTGGAGAATCGGAAAACCGTGCTGAAAGAGTTGTTTGAGGACTAGGCTCTAAAGTGGGGGAGAAGAGCGTGGAAGACCAATGGAAAATTGCGGAGCATAATCCGGCGTGGAAAAAATTGTTTTTGGAGACCGCTTTGATACTGAGGGCAACACTAGGAAATCATGCCGTACGGATTGATCATATCGGATCGACTTCCGTAAGCAATCTAGACGCTAAACCGATTATAGATATACAGATATCCGTAACCCGAATAAATGAACTAAATACATACATATCAGCGATTGAGCAGCATGGATTTATATTTCGGGGCGATAATCCGGATCTAACCAAAAGATACTTCAGGGAAGTTCCCGGTTCACGCCGAACTCATATTCATGTCAGGCAAACAGGGAGTTTTTCCGAACAAGTAAATTTGCTGTTCAGAGATTATTTGCGGCATCACCCGGAAGACTGCCTGCGTTATGGCCAAGAGAAACATCGTTTATACGAGTTGTATAAGAATGAACGCGAAAAGTATGTGGAAGGAAAAGGACCAATCGTCTGGGATCTTATCCATCGGGCGCACTTGTGGTCTCAAGAGACGGGCTGGCAGCCCGGAGAATCAGATGCTTAGAAAAGTGTGGTAGGAGGAACAAATAGTGACGTTGCAACAACTGAAATACATCATTGAAGTCGCGAACCGCGGATCTATTAACGAAGCGGCCAAACGTCTGTTTATCTCGCAGCCGACATTATCCAATGCGATTAAGGATTTGGAAGAAGAGCTGCAGCTTGCGATATTCGAACGTTCGAATAAAGGAATTTCGCTCTCGAAGGAAGGCGTGGAGTTTCTTAGCTATGCTAGGCAGGTCGTGGAGCAAGCGGAGCTATTGGAAAGCCGGTATCTGAACAAAAAGCCGTCTCCGCAGTATTTTTCTGTATCGACGCAGCATTATGCCTTTGCCGTGAATGCGTTTGTTAGTCTCGTACAAGAGTATGGACAGGAAGAGTATGAGCTCGCGCTTCGCGAGACGAAGACGTACGAGATTATTGAAGACGTGAAGAGCTTGCGCAGCGAGATCGGCATCCTGTATTTGAACGAGTTCAACGGGAAAGTGATCAATAAACTGCTGAAGGAATCTAACCTCCAATTCACGAGTTTGTTTACGGCTGAGCCGCATATATTCATCAGCATCAACAATCCGCTAGCGAAGCAGCCGAAGGTGACGATCGACCAGCTGGACGAATACCCATACCTGTCCTTTGACCAAGGGGAGTACAATTCGTTCCATTTCGCCGAGGAGATTCTAAGCACGTTATCGCATAAAAAAAGCATCCGGGTAAACGACAGGGCTACATTGTTCAACCTCTTGATTGGACTGAACGGTTACACGATTTCGACCGGCGTGCTTAGCGCGGATCTTAACGGAAACGAGATTATTCCCGTGCCGCTCGACATTGACGAAACGATTAATGTAGGCTGGATTGCCCACAAGAGCACGGCGTTATCTAAGCTTGGCACCACCTATATCGAAGCTTTGCACCGGGCGATAGCGCCATCTCCATGATATAGCTTTTGGCTATAACTAGATATAGTATTTTACAGTTACACTATAACTGAAAAAGCATGGTATCTTTCTTGTAACAAAAGCTTAAGGAGTTGTTGCAAGATGGCAAAGAGCAGTGTATTGGGGTACCCTCGTATTGGTGAAAACCGTGAATGGAAAAAAGCGCTGGAAGCTTTTTGGGCAGGCAAGCTGGAGGAATCGGAGCTACATAACCAGCTGCAGCAAATCCGCTTGAACCATCTTCGCAAGCAGAAAGACAAAGGAATCGACTTCATTCCGGTCAATGACTTCAGTTATTATGATCAGGTGCTTGATACGGCCGCTATGTTCGGCATTATTCCTCAGCGGTTCAATTATAACGGCGGAGCTGTTCCGTTGTCGGTCTACTACGGCGTTGCGCGCGGTACCAAAGACGCGGCTGCCAGTGAAATGACGAAATGGTTCAATACGAACTATCACTATATCGTGCCTGAGCTTTATGGAGCAGAACCGGTTCTTACGGAAAACAAACCGCTGACCGCTTACCGCGAAGCAAAAGAAAAGCTTGGAATCGAGGGCAAGCCGGTTATTCTTGGTCCCATCTCCTTCCTGAAGCTGTCGAAAGGTTACGGAAGATCGGAAATCGACACCTGGCTTTCGATTCTGGTGAAATTGTACGTGCAAGTTCTTCAAGAGCTAGAGGCCGAAGGCGTACAATGGGTTCAGATCGATGAACCGGTACTTGTAACCAAGCTTAGCAATGATGATCTGGCGCGGGTGAAATCGGTGTACGGCAAAATCGCCGAAGCGGTGCCGCAACTGAACATTTTGCTACAGACTTACTTCGAATCGGTAGAACAATTCAAAGATATCGTAAACCTGCCTGTACAAGGCATTGGTCTTGATTTTGTTCACGGTCTTGAAGGCAACTTATCCGCCATTCGCGAATTCGGCTTCCCGCAAGACAAAGTGCTTGGAGCGGGCGTTATTGACGGCCGCGGCATTTGGAAGGCACCGCTTGGGAAGAAGCTAGGGCTCGTGAAAGAGCTTCAAAACCTCGTATCCGCGGATAAACTTCTTATTCAAACGTCCTGCAGCCTGCTTCATGTACCGGTAACAACGAAACCGGAGACGAAGCTGCAGCCTGTGCTGAAGAACGCTCTGGCATTTGCGGACGAGAAGCTAGACGAAGTTGTGCTCCTGACTGAAGCGTTAAACAATGGCGAAGCGGCGGTAGCCGAAGCGCTTGAGGCCAACGTAGCGGATCTTGAAGCTTTGGAACAATCCGAATCTCGCAACCGCTTGGACGTTCAATCCGCCGTAGCCCGAATTCAATCGCAGGAGCCGGCAAGAACATCGCCGTTTGCAACGCGGAATGCAGCTCAGCAGGAGAAATGGCAGTTGCCTTTATTCCCAACAACAACAATCGGCAGCTTCCCGCAATCGACCGAAGTACGGAAGGCACGCCAATCATGGCGTAAAGGCGAATGGAATAATGAGCAGTATTCCGGCTTTATTCAGGATCAAATTGACCAATGGATCGGCTATCAGGAAGAGATCGGCATCGACGTTCTCGTGCATGGCGAGTTTGAGCGGACGGACATGGTCGAATTTTTCGGCGAGAAGCTTGAAGGGTTTGCCTTCACGCAGAACGGCTGGGTGCAATCCTATGGTTCCCGTTGCGTGAAGCCGCCGGTTATTTATGGCGATGTCGCGTTCAAAGAAGCGATGACGGTTGAAGAAACGGTGTATGCCCAATCCAAAACCAAACGTCCGGTTAAAGGCATGTTAACGGGTCCAATTACAATCATGAACTGGTCCTTCGTGCGCGATGATATCAAGCGAGAGCAAATTGCTTATCAATTGGCGTACGCGCTTCGTCAAGAAGTAGAAGCTCTCGAAAATTCAGGAATCGGGATGATTCAGGTCGATGAGCCAGCGGTACGGGAAGGTCTTCCCTTGAAGGAAGAGGAGCAGAAGCCTTATCTCGACTGGGCGGTCAAAGCGTTCCGCATGACGACTTGCACGGTTCAAGATACCACGCAAATTCATACGCATATGTGCTACTGCGAATTCCACGACATGATTGACTCCATCGAGGAGATGGACGCGGACGTGATCTCGATCGAAACTTCGCGAAGCCATGGCGAGTTGATTCATAGCTTTGAGGAAAATACGTATAAGCATGGCATTGGCCTTGGCGTATACGATATTCATAGTCCGCGCGTTCCAAACGTGGAAGAAATGACGGTGATGATCGACCGTGCGCTCAAAGTGCTTGATCCAAAGCTGTTCTGGATTAACCCGGACTGCGGCCTCAAGACTCGCGGCCAAGAAGAGACCATCGCGTCCCTGCGCAATATGGTCGACGCTACCAAGATTGCCCGTGAGAAGTTCACGGTGAACGTATAATAACTAGATTAGAAGAAAAGAGACTGCATATCGGCATCTTACATGCCGGAATGCAGTCTCTTTTTTGCGTGCAAGAATCGATTCTATAAATATTTCAGCGCGAGGTGTTACAAAATAGGCCGGAGAACCGTCTTACATATGTCAACGTTAAGCCCGGGGCAATCGTCATGGCAATGAATTATAGGGAGGCAAAGGAGAAATGAACAATCTTAATCCGGCGCCGGATTTGTTTAAAGATATATTTCATAAGCATTATCCGTCGGTATTACGCAAATTGATCGCATTACTAAAAGATAAATCAGCGGCCGAAGACATAGCCCAGGAAGTATTCCTGAAGTTGTATAACAATCCGCCGTCCAGGCCGGAAGCCGTTGGGGCATGGCTGCACCAGGTGCTGACAAGAAGCGCCTACGATTATTTGGATCAAAAAGCGAGAGAGCGGCAACTCATGCAGCGGCAAGAGAAACAGCTGATGACAGAGCCGCAGTCGTTTCAATCCGGTGAGCAAGCCGTCATGAAACAGGGAGAAGAAGAACAGGTTCAGAACTGGTTGCATGCATTGCCTGAGAAAGACAGAGAGCTTCTTCTGCTCAGGTATTCCGGCTACAGCTATTCCGAGATTGCGAAAGAGCTAAACGTCCAACAGCCCCAAGTCGGTATGTTACTGAAGCGGGCGGGAGATCGGTTGAAGAAACAAGCGTACAAAAGCGACAATCAATGGTCGCATGAATAAGGAGTGACATAATAATGACAAACGATGAGCGGAAGCAAATAAATCTGCCTACCGAGGAAGAAACAAATGATGCTTGGACCAAGCTGGAGCTTAAGCTTAAAGAACAGACAGGATCGCCGGTCTGGGGCGCATGGGCGAAGGACGGCGCAACGGCTGAAGATACGATTCCAAGATCCGATAACACGGCCTCGTCGCATTTAGAAGGATTCGAGTCTCTTGCTAAGGGGCGACAAGAAGAGAATTTGGAGCGAGGCAATGAGCAGAAGCCGAGACCTTCCAAATCTCGCAGTTGGATAAGGAAACATGGCATGAAGACAAGCGTTGCCGCCGCGGCCGTATTGATCTGCGCTGCTATTGCATTACCGTCTACGAATGAAGCGCTAGCAGCCATTTTGGGCAAATTCAAGATGAATCAGGTAGCGGTCGTGCAAGAGGATGATTTCAAGACGGCGCTTCAAGGGTTCTTCGGATCGGATATATCGGCTGAGTCGAGCAATAAGTTTGGCAAATTCGAGCGGACGGTTATAGGTGAAGGGGCTAACGATTTGAGCGTCTCGCAAACAAGCGAGAAATACGGGATTGATGTACCGGAGAAGCTCGTTACGCCATTTGGGAATCAAAAGGAACTCCATATCTACGGCATGCAAGGCGAGGCTATTACCTTCAGTTTAAATGTCGATGAGATTAATAACGTGATGAAGAAGCTTGGCGCGGAGAAGCTGTTGCCGGCTTCGGTTGACGGCAAAGCGATCACGCTTCGGATGGGAGAAGGAGTAAGCGTCGATTATGGTTTCATAGATTCGGATGAGCAGGAGCGTTATGTTCATCTCACGATTTCACCGGCTCCGGTCATTGAGATGGATCCGTCCATTCAAGCGGAAGATGCGTACGAAGCTTTGATCCGATTCCCGGTTCTGCCGACTGATCTGAAAAACGTGTTGATGCAAAGCACGCGCATTTCCGAGGGAGAGGTTCCATTCCCGATCATTACGAACGGACATGTGACGAAGTCGGTAATGGAAGGAATCGATGTATATTTCGAAAACGGTCAAGCCTGGGGTAACGGATGGAACGCGACGTGGCTGGACAATGGGATGGTCAAGCAAGCGAGCATGTATAATGCGAAATCCCGCGAAGACGCGGAGATGATCGTGAAGGAATTGATAACGAAATGAGTTATGCAATCGAAACATTCCACTTATCGAAAAATTACGGGAACGGACGCGGCTGCCAAGATGTCACGCTCCGTATTCCTGCCGGGGAAGCCTTTGGCTTCCTTGGCCCTAACGGGGCGGGCAAAAGCACCATTGTCAAAATGCTTGTAGGGTTAGCTACCCCAACCGATGGAAAAGCTTTGCTGTTCGGAGAGCCTGCCGGATCCGTGGAAGCCAGGCGGCGGATCGGTTATTTGCCGGAATTATTCCGTTATCCAGGCTGGCTGAGCGGGGAAGAGGTGTTGCAATTTCATGGCAAGCTATGCGGCATGAAAGGTCCGGTCTTGAAGAGCAGGATTAATCAATTGCTTGATGAAGTTGGTATTGGTCAGCGGGGACGCGACCGCATTAAAGGTTATTCCAAAGGAATGCAGCAGCGTCTTGGACTTGCTTGCGCGCTTCTGACCGATCCGGATATCGTATTTCTGGACGAGCCTGCTTCCGCACTGGACCCCGTTGGCCGCCATGAAGTGCGCGAGCTACTGCAGCGTCTGCGCAAGGAAGGAAAAACGATATTCCTGAATTCGCATCTGCTCGAGGATGTTGAACAATTATGCGATCATGTGGCGCTCTTGAATAATGGACGGATTCTGGCTGACGGACAGGTATCTGAAGTGCTACGCGCAACATCGGCACGCTGGCGCTTCCGGGTAGGCGGCATAACGCCTGAGCTGCTGGACTGGCTTCGCGAACGGATGATTGTTCCGGTAGATATGGTTCCATGGCAGGATGGAAGCGTACCAGAGTGGGGAGAGAATTGGCTGGAAGCCGAGTTAGCCGATGATGAGCAAGTGGGCTATATGAACCGATTGCTAATTGACCAAGGCGTGACCCTTTATGAGACGCACAAAGTAAAGTCAAGCCTGGACGAATGGTTTCTACAAGCGGTATCGGGTTTGGAGCATAGGGGGGAAAACCGATGATCGCGGTTTGGATGTTGACCTGGAAAGAATTGATCCGCAAGAAAGTCACCTTGATGACCTTGCTGCTCACGGTTTTATTTTGGATTGTTTTTTATTTTGTAACTCAAAGCGTAGGCAATTCAGTGTCGCACACGGAATCAGGCATTATCAGTTTGGATCAATTAATCGACCGCTTCAGAGGAAGCGCTATTTTGCTTTGGATTGGATTTTTCTTTGCCACTTTTGCCACGGGATTCTTGGCGATATTCAGCTCGGTTGGCGCCGTTAGCGGGGAAGCTGAGCATGGCGTGCTGCAATCGGTGCTTGCAAGACCCATTCCGCGTACCCATTGGTATTTGGGGCGGTGGTTTGGGTTTGTAACGTTTTGTCTAGCTTACGCCGTGCTGTTGTTTGCATCGATCTTGCTGCTCGTCGCCTATGCGACCGGTGTACATCCTGATTGGTCCGCGATGGGCTGGGGGCTCGTATTGTTCATTATTCCTGTTCTGCTGATGGTTACGCTAACCATGTTTGCTTCTTGCTGGCTTGCGCCGCTTGGCAACGGCGTAGCCATGGTGCTGTTGTTTGGCATGGGCTGGGTCGGGACTATGCTTGACCGGGTTACCGCTGCGGGAATGTTCGCATCCGACGAAACAACGAAAACATCCGATACGATGGAGATTGTGTCTGGTTTGATTCGTCTCCTTATCCCAACCGATGCGCTGCAACAGCGGATGTTATCGGATTTGTTTCAAGTGAAAGACCTCGGCGAATCGTTCTCTTCGAGAGATTCCTTGGGTTATTTCTCGATCGTGAATCCGCCATCGGACGTTTTTTTATATTATACCGCTATCTATTTCGTGGTTTTCCTCGTTGGGGGGATGCTTGTTATTAGACGGAAGGACTTCTAAACCGAGCAAGAACAACGATTCACGTTGTCTATTATTATCATAGAAAACTTAGTATTGAACCCTATATTTTAATTTCATACAATCAGGCGACAGGAGTTATTGTGCAGGCCGGAGTTGACACGAATGATAAGGGTAACTTACGGTGAAGATATAACGCTGGGAGGCCGATTGCCATGGAATTAAGACAACTAGAATGCTTTATAACAACATGCGAAGAATTGCATTTTACGCGAGCTTCCGTGAAACTTGGCATCACTCAGCCTTCTTTAAGCCATCAGATTAAAACGCTTGAAGACGAGCTAGGTGTCCTATTGTTCGACCGAATCGGGAAAAAAATCGCGATCACGGAAGCCGGCATGATCTTGCTGAAGCAAAGTAAACTTGCGTTTGGTGAATTAACTCTCGCCAAAGAACAGCTGCAAGAGCTTCAGAAGATGGAGCGGGGGACGTTATCCATTGGAGCGCTGCCAGGGGAGCTAAGCGAATTAGTAACTTCCATATTGCTTGATTTCCATTATAAATATCCGAAAGTCCGGATTAAAGTGTTTGGCGTCGAGGATCTTGTTACCCGTATTTTGCAGAACGAATTAGATCTGGCTATTACAATATTGCCGGTTGAAGACGACAGGGTTGTGACCATTCCATTGTATCGGGAAACGTTTTACTTTGTCGCAACATCCGATCATCCCTTCGCGGGACGTTCATCCGTTAATTTCGACGAGATTATCGATGTTCCGATTATTATGTTCCCGGAAACCCACCGGAGCCGTCAGCTTATCGATACAACTTGTGCAAGCGGCGGGCTTACGCTTGAACCCATCATTGAAACCTCAACAATAGATTCTCTATTTGGTTTAGTCCGTTCAGGCGGCGGAGGCACTATTCTGTCCAAAACGCTTGTTGAAATGTACAATTACGATGATTTGGTTCATATCCCGATTCAAAATCCAACCTTGTGCAGACAAGTGGGCATCGTTTATCACCGCGATAAGTTTATTGGAAAAGCTTCGAAAGGGTTTATACATACGCTTACGGCGCATGTGCAGCAACTTAAGCATGATACCAATCGGGATAACTGCGATTGATAACTAGATAGGACGATACTTGGGACACCATGGAGCAGAGCTTCATGGTTTTCTTGCGTTACCTAACCGAATAGGATGTTGCCGTATTTGGGAAGATATATCCATATCCGTGAAGGGGGAATTGCCCGTGAAACGTTTCAAGAAATGGATGCGAATGCAGCCGAAGTTTCCATCCATGGCTGAAATGTCTCCGGAGGATGCCACACCGATTGAACTATCCTCGGCTCTTTCCCAGAACGAAGCCATGCTCCAAGACATATTCAAATGTTGTTCAGACATCGTCTTCCGACAAGTGAAAATTGCCGGGCAGGATGCGGTAATCGTGTATCTCGCCAGTCTCGTGGACGAACAAATCATTGATGACCATATTTTAAAACCATTGTTTGAGAGCGGCATTGAACTTGAGCAGGAGTCCAATCCAATTGGAGCGGAAAGCATAAATAAACAGATCATTTCAGCGGGGTCAACGAAACTAGCTTCCCAAGCCTCTGAGATTGTCAAACAAGTATTGGACGGCTTCGCTGCCGTCTTAATAGATTCGGATAACAGGGTCATTCTAGTCAAGGCAAACGGTGTCAAACACCGCAGTCTTGAAGAACCTTCCTCTGAACAAGTGATTCGCGGACCTAGGGATGGATTTATCGAGAATCTAGCAACCAACATCGGTTTAATTCGCGGAAGACTCAAAACGGCCAGGTTGAAGACGGAGTCCGTCATCCTTGGCGAATTAACGCAAACCCAAGTTGTGATGACTTATATCGCAGGCATTGCCGATGAAGCTCTAATCGAAGAAGTTCGGAAGAGAGTTAGCCGGATTCAAATCGACGGCATTCTGGATTCCGGATATATTGAAGAATTTATCGAGGATTTGCCTTATTCCCCCTTTCCGCAAGTGCATAGCACGGAACGGCCAGATGTTGTGGCTGCCGAACTACTGGAAGGGAAGATCGCGATACTTGTCGATAATTCCCCGTTTGTATTAATTGTTCCCATGACCTTTTGGACGGGGCTTCAAGCAAGCGAAGACTACTATATCCGTTGGCCAATAGCCACCTTTGTGCGTTGGATTCGTTTCTTGTTTATTTTTATCGCGATATTTGCGCCTTCCTTATACGTTGCGGTTACAACCTTCCATCAAGAGATGATCCCTACAAACTTAGTGTTAAGTATCGCCTCCTCCAGAGAAGCCGTGCCTTTCCCGGCGATGTTCGAAGCGCTTTCAATGGAAATCGTCTTTGAAGCGCTCCGGGAAGCAGGCGTACGATTACCGAAACAAATCGGACAAGCGATCAGCATCGTTGGGGCATTAGTTATTGGGCAAGCGGCAGTGGAAGCGGGTATTATATCGGCGCCGGTCGTAATCATTGTATCTATTACGGGTATTGCGACCTTTGCCATTCCGCGCTTTAACTTCGCCAGTGGAATTCGGTTGCTTCGTTTTCCAATTCTTTTTCTAGCGGGAACGCTTGGTCTTTACGGCATTGTGCTCGGGTTTTTATGCATCGTACTGCATGTTGCCGCGTTGCGTTCGTTTGGCGTTCCATACTTGACGCCGCTTGGACCCATTACATTAAGCAATCTGAAAGACATCCTCATAAGAGCTCCAATCTGGGCAAGGGGGAACAGGCCTCAGGCAACGGGAATGAACGATCCGGTTCGAGAGCAGCCTGGCCAGAAACCAAGTCCCTATCGCGATAAGCTCAAGTAGTTACCGTTAAATCGTTAAGCAGGGAAAGGAGCTAAGATGAAACCATTGTTGCCATTGTTGCGAATTTGCTTAATCTTACTCCTCTTCCTAACGGGCGGTTGCTGGGACCGCACGGAAATAAACGATCTTGCGTTTATAACGGGTTCGGCTTTTGATTTGACGGAGAAGGGCGACAGTTTGTTGTCCTTGCAATTTGCCATTCCTTCATCTTCGCAGGACGGGGGACAAGGCGGGGAACCAAACAAATTTTTTGTCATGTCTGCCACAGGCAAGAATGTATCGGATGCTTTTGAAAAAATCCAGAAGAAGAGCTCCCGCAAGCTGTTTACTTCCCATCGCAGCGTTATTTTTATTGGCGAATCGCTGGGAAGGAAGGGGATTAACGATGTGCTGGACGTGTTTGCCCACGATCCGCATCAACGCTTGAAGACCTATATCATGGTTGTAAAAGGAGGAGAAGCCAAACAAGTGCTGGAAGCGCAATATCCCTATGACCAAGTGCCGATGGAGGCGGTCAAAGAGATGGAAGCCCAGCAAAGCGAAGTTGCCGTAACCTTGAGGGATTTCTTCATGGCGGCATCCAGCAGGGGGATTTATCCGATTATGGGTGTGATAGAAGCGGAATCGGAAGGTGCCGGTCAGAGCAAAACAAGTGTGTTTAGGTTATCCGGAGCAGCCGTATTCAAGAACTTGAAACTGATTGGCATGCTGAACGGCTATGAAACCAATGGATTAAATTGGCTGAAAAATCATATGGAGGACGGCAGAATAAATGCCGAGCTGCCTGACGGCAAAGGGAGCGTGAGCATGGTTGTGGCTCATGCTAACCGTACCATCACATCCAAAGTCAAGGGGGATCAGATTCAGTTTAAGATCGTCTTGCAAGCGAAAGGTCCATTGTTCGAGAATAACTCGAATTTGAATGTGTCCAGACCGCAAAATCTTGCGTTAATCCAACATTCGTTAGAGGAAGCCGCAGAGAGACAAGTTCAGGAAGTGATCGTTAAGCTTCAAAAGCGATATCAAACGGATGCCATTGGTTTGGGAAGGGAGCTCTACAGAAGTAAGCCGCGAGCATGGCAAGCGGTACAAGCGGAATGGGACCGCAAATTTGCCGAGGCGGATATCTCCGTTGACGTAAAATTGTCCATCAGCAGCGCCGGAATGGCAGGACCTCCGTTGCAATTAAACGAGAAGGAGATTATGAATTGACTGCTTATGTTATTGGTTACGTGTTGTTTGTGGTCGTATGGTTCATCTTCCTCATTAAGTCTTCGCGGAGAAAACATGAAACGAAGGAAATAGTAGTGAACGGAGGAATATTAGGCATTTCCTTGTTAATTGGTTCTTTATTGCTTGCTCATGTTAAGGTGCCGAGCTTTATTGTTGTCTGCATACGCTTGCTTGAACCGGTCGGAATCCGGTTATTGGGACAATGACATTTTTTTCTTGGTTGAGTCAATGATAAGCAGCAATAAAGGGAGCAGACTTTGATTAATGAAAGCCAATAAGGGAAATGTATAGATAAGATAATTGAGCAGTTCGGCACTATTCTTGAAGATCCAAAAGGCACCGATTAGGGAAAGCAACGAGAGCGGGAAGATCAAGCTTCGGTAATTGCGCAACTCAAAAAGATGGCTCACGCAGAGGCTTAAAATAAAGATGGACACTGAAACTTTAACGAAGCAGCCAATCACCCACGTGGAGACGGCGATTGCCTCCAAGCGCTCGAACGAGCCTTCGATTCCGATATATTGAACGACGCTCAGAAATGAAAAGGTCAGCTTGCTTGTTAAAGGACCAAAGATCATTATCGTAAGCATCACAATGCTGACCGAGAGTAAAGTAATACCCGTTAGGGCAATAAAGGAAACTTTGCGGGCTGCTTTCATCTGATTCAAGTAGGGGAGTAGCCAGCCTAATATAAAAAGTTGATTCATAAATCCGCCTGCCGGATTTACGGCTCCCTGCAAGACGTGATAGACTCCTCCGTTTAGGATCGGTTTGATCTCTTGGAAGTTAGCTTCCATAACGGTCAAGATTAAGAGCGGAATGAGAAATACGAGCAACAGAACAGTAAGGAACTCGTTGCTTCTGGCGATGACCTCAATCCCGAGATGGGCAGCTAGACCGCATAAGAGAATAAACGTCAGGCTAATAATGATGGCGGGGCTGGTCGGAAGCAGTAACGTACTGATAAATCCCGTATGCTGCATCGTAATGGTCGATATGGAAATGAACCAATAGTAGATGTAGTTGGCCGTCACTAATTTGCCTAAACCTTTACCGAGAATTTTCGAACTGTATTGCGTAATGGTCTCTCCCGGATACCGCTTTGCGAGTTCGATCATGACAAATATGCTGACAATTCCGGTGATTGGGGCAAGCAGGGCGGACAACCAAGCATCTTGCTTGCCAAACATAACCATAAATGATGGAGCGGTTAATAAGTTCGTCGAGATGATGAACGTAAACAATAAGAAGCTTAACTGATTCCCCGTTATTTTTTCGGTGGCTTGCATCTTCTATTCTCCATTTCCAGGCAAAGGTGTTCCAAGTATTGACGGTGCTTGGAGGATTTATACTAATCATTTCGTTGGTCTATTATAACGATAGAAACAACGATATTGATGAATAAATCCGATTTTCATACAATGGGGCCAGTGGGGGAGAGAGGATCAACGTTGTTGATTGCACTCCGCCTATCACATATAGAAAGTGGTGAATGTCCTATGCACATGCAATCTCTGGCTGCCGCACAGAAACCAAGCAAAATCGGTTCAATTGAATTTTTGCCCGTCAATCTATTCGCATCGGTTATGGGGATCTCCGGCTTGTCTCTTGCTTGGAGAGAAGCCGGCAAGCTATTTGGTACTTCCGCGGTAATCGCTGATATTTGCGGCATTCTGGCCATTATCATATTTGTAGCGTTAAGCATTGGCTACCTCGTAAAATGGGTGATGCATCCGCAAAAAGTGAAAAACGAATTTACCCATCCGATCTTCGGTAATTTTTTTGGCACCATTACGGTTTCCATTTTATTGTTGTCCTCTGTCATGGGCATTTATAGCCAAACGGCAGGACAATGGATCTGGATGTTTGGAACCGTACTGACTTTCGTTCTTAGTTTTGTATTTGTAGCACGTTTGTTGAAGGGCAACCTTAACCCGGAACATGTAGTACCTGCTTTGCTGATTCCCGTGGTAGGCACGCTCGACATTTCCGTTGCCGGCGGGAACATGCCATTTGCATGGGCGCATGAAGTGAACTTGTTATCCCTTGCAATCGGCGGATTTGTGGCAATCGTGTATTTTACCTTGATTATTTCCAGGCTTGTTCATCACGCTCCGCTGCCTGCGGGATTAGTGCCATCCATGATGATATTAATTGCTCCATTTGAAGTTGGATTTCTTGGCTATACGAATTTTGAGCAGCGCATGGATTCATTTTCATCGGTTTTGTTTTATTTCGGTCTGTTTCTGTTCCTTGTCTTGTTCTTTAAAGTATTCAAAAAAACGGTGCCGTTTGGCGCCTCCTGGTGGGGAGTAAGCTTCCCGATGGGAGCCCTTAGCAATGCCGCTTTGAAATACGCGATGTTCACGGATTCTTGGCCGTTAACCGCGCTTGCCGTAATCATATTGGCTTTGCTTAGCATCGTGCTGTTGGTTCTCTTTGTTCGCACGATTGGCATATTGTTGAACGGGGAACTTCTTAGAGGATAAGGTGATGGAGCGGCAGCCTACGGGCTGCCGTTTTTTGTAGCCAAATGATATTAGACGGAAGGACTTCTAATCGTTTACAATTGTTAGAAGTATTTAATAACAAGCGACAATGGAGTGGGTTTTATGTTTGTTTTTTTTATCATGGGGTTCGTAATTCTTATTCTAGTCATTCTCAATATGGATGGGAAAATGAAGAAGCAGCTGGAGAATGAACAGAAAATAATCGAACGGCTGGACCAATTGATTGAGATTCAGAAGGAAAGTCAAAACCATGGGGAAACGTCGGATCGAGAATAGTAACATCTAAAGCCGCATGAATTGCGGCTTTTTTCTTTTTTTATCCACTAAAAATGTCATCGTACACGAATTGGCGAAAGGTGTCTGGTATTGGTGAATCGGCGGGAAAGAATGTGACCGAAGGTGTAACTGAATTCATACTCGCGGTGCATGCGGCACGTGGTATCGTTTGCTATATTCATCTTGCCAATTGGGCGATTGTCCTATGGCGAATAGAGCTTGCCAAAATATTATAACGAATGGAGCCTCGTCCCATGACGAACGTGAAACGAATTACCGATCTCGTCGATTACCAAACCGTGTTGCCATATTCGAGCGAGTTGTTCGGAGTGCATCAATCGCTAATCGGCTGGAAATCGAAACGTGTACTCGATAAGCTCCAATCAGGCGCCAAGCTGGACAAGGGTGACTTGCTTCCGCGGCTTCAGCGTTACTTATCGAATCAGATGCCGATCGACATTAACGATGACTGCAACGTATATGCGCCGAACCTAGTCCCGGCTCCGTTCACCGGTCCGACGCTGAAGAAGCAGGATTCCATCCTGCTTCGCACGATCAGCAATAGGCTTCGCGAGAAAGGCGGTCTTCCGGAGAGCGCGGAAGAATGGAAGATGTTCGTCAACGATGATGAGCTCCGCGGCATATTGAACAATCACGTCATTGAGTATTACGCCTCAACCTCGATGACTCAGTGCAAGTTGATCGGCAGGAATAGCGAGAGCAATCCCGCGCTAGCCAACCGTCTCCGCGAGCAAAGCAAGGAAGACATCCGTACCGCGCTTGAGAACGAAACCACCATCGCCGGTGTGATCAGCGAACTGTTTAACAACGACCGGATGGCGGAGTTAATTCGGATCTTTTACACGAACCTTGACTACGATTTCAAGCAAGGATTCTATGACACGCTAGCTAAGGCCGAAACAGATACAGCCGATGATCCATACCTCACGTTCGACCCAAAGAAGGACGTACAAGATGTCTCGTTGTCACCTCTTGGCATCGTTCATTTATACCGGCAATATTTTTTCGAGCTAGACAGCTTTCTTGGAACGCCTACCGGCCATGTCTGGCTAAGTCCCGGTTCTACAGTCGAATTGATCGAGGTCAGCACCCGGAAGACGATCGTTGAGAGAACGGTTGAAACCTCGCTGGAGACGACGAAGAAAACCGAGACGAGCACGACAGATCAGGACGAGATTAGTGAAGCGGTCAAAGAAGACAACAAAGATGACTTGAAGCTTGGCATTACCTCGAATGTCAACCAATCCTGGGGGACTGGCAGCGCTTCAGCCTCCGCCAGTCTGAATATGGATAAGACGCAACAGCTAGCAAGAGAAACGACACATAAGAAGATGCGGCAGCAAAGCGAGAAGCTATCCAGCGAGATCCGGGAAAATTACAAGTCGACGTTTAAGTCCATTACGGAAACCACGGATACCTCCAGTAAGCGATATGTGCTGTCAAATAACACGGAGAAGCTGATTAACTACGAATTGCGCCGCAAGATGAGACAAGTTGGCGTCCAGGTGCAGGATGTTGGTACTTACCTTTGCTGGGAGGCTTATGTGGATGAGCCGGGCCAAAGCCTTGGCCTTGCCAATCTGATTCATATCGCGCAGCCTTCTAATCTGCTGCCGGTTCCTGATCAGTCCGAAATCTCAGTACCTGCGGACCAATTCATCTCGCTCAAGACAAATGCGGTATGGAACTTCGGCGATTCGCGGAAATACGGATTTGTCACCCTAGCGTTCATGGATCCTCCGCTACCGCCGGCAGGGTTCGATATAGTCAAGGAAACCGGAGTTTTTCAAGCTGCACAACTCTCCGGTTCAGGAGAAGACTTTACGGGCATCTGGGAGTTTGGGGCAAGGTTCAACGTAAGCGGCCAGATCGAGATCGGCGTCATCACCGGACCAAATGGTCTCGAGTGGGACGAACGGATTGATTTCGTAGTCGGCACCGTCGTGAAATGCACGGTAAGCACGGCTAAGCGGGCAGAGATCGACGCCGCGAATGCCGCGAGGAGGCAGAATGGTTACGTCGCCACCGCCGAGAATGACCGCATCACCAAAGAAACGTTCGTCAAGTCCGCAAAAGAGCGCGTCGAGCTTGCCCGCGGAATCGCGAAGCGTAATTATGAGGAATTACGGGAAGAGGAGCGGATTGTCGTTTATCGCAAGCTGATTAGCTCGCTCATGACTGGTTTTCAATATCATTCGGCAAGCGACAGCAGTCGGCATGTGCTCTCCGAACTGCTGCTGTCGATCTTCGACATCGATAAGATGCTCTATTTCGTAGCTCCGGAGTGGTGGAAGCCTCGTGCCTATCAGCATCTTAACTTGCCTGATCTCCAGTCGCAATTGGACGACAGTATTGTCAATTGGAGTGACAGTACCGTTCGTCAGGACAATTATCTAATCACGGAAAAGTCAGCGCCGGCGGCAATGGGCAGCTCGCTTGGCTGGCTGCTTCAATTGGATGGAGATAATTTGCGTAACGCGTTTCTGAATGCGCCTTGGGTGAAAGCCGTTATCCCGATCCGTCCAGGGAAGGAGCAAGCCGCGCTCAATTGGCTGCAAAATGCCAACGTTGAAGGTTCCGACGGGCTTGATGCTTCCTACGCCGCAACGGATGACGAACGGATAGCCATTCGCGCGAGACTTGGAATAGATCCCGCCGCGGACGTCACGATAAGGCACGCGATCGACTACCTTTGTCTCGAAGTGGCTGACAAGAACAAAGAATCCAACACGGTCAAGAAGTATCCGAACACAGAAATTAACGACGACAATAAAGTCCATTCCACTCCTGTGGAGAAAGTATTCGAGCATGGCTTCTACCCTTTGCAAGGGGGATTTCGCGCAGATCCGAACAGCCAGAATCCCGATCCTAATAATACGGACCGGCATTTCCAAGTCTTCGATCAATGGATCGAAGTATTGCCTACAGATCAAATCGTGCCCGTAGAAGTCGTCTACGATCCGAAGACCGGGCGGCAGATCTGACGGGAGGAAGTCTAATGGACACGAAAGATATCTTTGTTGGTCCTTTGCTTCGGCGAGCGCAGGAGGATCTCGTCGTCATCTGTCTGGCTGTCTTCAAACCGGTCAACCTTATCTTCTCGGTCAGGGAACACGGCAAGAATCACTGGCTTGGGCATGACAATATGCCTATTGCTATCCAGGTATCGCAGACACTGTATGTTTATTTCGGTCGAGTGACTCCTAGCGAAAGTGGCAAGAAGTTCCCCGTTCGAACGCTGCTCGAGTACGGCATCGGCGTGCTGGGTCCGAACGAGGCAGAGAAAGCGGATTACGAGTCATTCGAAGCGATCGTCGCGACGGACGGACTTGGCCTTGCTTACGACGGGCACAAGCTACCTACTTTCTTCTTGCAGAGCCCATCACAGAAGCTAAACGTATTATACGGATCCTGTCGCAAAATTCATGACGAGCACGGGGGCAAGCTAGATGCACTGCCCAATGGCGACAAGCTCATTGCCGAGCACGTGAACGATCTGGATAACAGGCCTGCCGTTCTCTGTCTAGGAGGTGACCAAATCTATGCTGACGACGTGGATCCAACCGTCCTGGAAGAAGTCATGGCGCTGGCGAAGCGGATTGAAGGCTCTGATCCCGAGAAGTTGCCAATTGCATCGAGTTTGCCCGGAATCGGCAGGAGGAAGGACTTCGTTACCAAATACGCCAAGTTCACTTCAGGGGATAGCGTTAACCATCTGGTCACGTTCGCCGAATATTTAGCCATGTACGGCCTCATGTGGAACAAGAATAATTGGAAGGTTCCCTTAGGCGCTATGTCTTCTTTCACGAGTAGTCTAGGGAATGTAAGGCGGCTACTTGCTAATATCCCGACTTACATGATTTTTGACGATCATGATATCACGGACGATTGGAATTTATGCGTCAGATGGCAGAAAGAGGTAGGCAAGGCACCGCTCGGCAAAAGGATTATCGCAAACGGTTTGATGGCTTTCTGGCTTATGCAGGGATTTGGGAATCAACCGGATTTGTACACCGACAAGAAAGTTTACGATATTGCGGACCGGATTAGTAACCGCAACAAGAATTACGAACAAGCCGAAGAGTTGTTCTGGGGATTGCGCGATTGGGAGTTCTTTACTCCTACCTACCCATTCATCTATTTTCTCGACACTCGGACGCAGCGCGGCGTGAAGGACGGGCTGCATGGCAGCGACGAAGGCGCTCCCGCTTATCTGAAAAATCATCTTTCTTGGTCGGCAACCAATGAAATGTTAAATGTCTTATTGAAACGACAGAACCGCGATTGGCCGCTCGTTCTAGTGGCCGCGGCGCCAGTGTTCGGTTTTAATTTGATAGAGGAATCGCAGAATGCCATATCCGCAGTAGCCGGACCGTATTTCTTGGATCTGGAGAGTTGGTCGGCAAATCGCCAGCATTTCTTATTATTCCTTAATCTGATGGCTGACCGAGACGTCGTTATTCTGTCGGGAGATGTCCACTATGCGTTTACTTCGACGATGAAATCGGTCGTATATGATGATCAATCGTTGAGAAATATGATCAAGTTGCTGGCGCCAGGAACAACGTTCCCCAAGGTGCCGCGCGGCTCATCGCCCACATACGAACCGCTATTGTCTGCACGGTTCCTGCAGCTAACGAGCAGTGCACTCAAGAACTATGCGAAGGGAAAAATTACCCAATCAACAGCCAATCTGTCGGGTTTGGGTTCTGCCTTGATTTTGACAGAAGACGGAAGTGTCCTAGCTGGCATTCCGGAGAACGGAGGTTTCACGATGATTGAATGGGATCTCGCCGAAGCACGAAAAGTTGTCGTGAGAAGGACGAAGGAAGAAGTGAAGCCGGCACGGCTCTTCAGGCAACGTGTGAACGACGCAGCCAACTCCAGATACGTCGGTGAACATAACATAGGCGTGGCATCCTTTCAGGGCAGAACGGTGACCAATTACTTTTACACGGTGAACGGCAAGGAATCGGAATACACATGGAATTTCGCGAACGGCAGTACTTGGGATTGAACAAAGAGGAGATTATCGGGAGTAGTTTCCTTCTTCCAAAAATGAAAATATGTAAACCTGAAGCTGGCGCCTGTCGTGTCAGCTTTTTGCTTTTGTTCAAAACGCTGATTTGGTTGTTTTATCCATTGATTTATTAGTCAACAGTCCTTTATTATAGGTCAATGTCAATTCAATTAAATAGTAAATCCTCATCACCATGGATGAGGTAGAGGTCGCGATGCTAATGAGTAGATCGGGGGAGGTCCAGTACAAACCACGGATCCCGGTTGAAAGGTATCATCGCCGAAGCTGTCCGGTATACTGACCGCGACTCGCTGGGGCCGTATCCGAATAGGAACGGAACTGTCATATTGCTTCAATCAGCGGCAATATGTTGTGCTATCTTGATAGATGGAAAATGGGGAAGATGAAGCGGTCTTTCTTGGTTTTGCGAAGAGAGGCGGCTTTTTTGCGTTATAACGCTGCTATTATTGGGACACTATTGGAAACGTAGATAAGGGAGAGTTTAAGTTCGTGAAAGAAAATAAGTTACGAAGAGGTCTGAAATCCAGGCACATGACGATGATTTCCCTTGGCGGATCCATCGGTACGGGGCTATTCCTGGCGAGCGGGGGAGCAATCCATGACGCTGGTCCGGGCGGCGCACTGCTTGGTTATTCCATTATCGGAATCATGGTTTATTTCCTGGTGACCAGCCTTGGCGAAATGGCAACTTACATGCCGGTATCCGGCACATTCAGTACGTACGCAACAAGATTCGTAGATCCATCCTTAGGGTTTGCCCTTGGCTGGAACTATTGGTATAACTGGGCTATAACGATTGCGGCAGAGTTGTCCGCTGCAACGTTGATTATCAAATTTTGGCTTCCGGGCAGTCCGTCATTCCTATGGAGCGCGCTGTTCCTGGCATTAATGGTCGGACTGAACCTGTTGTCCGTTAAAGGTTACGGGGAGTCCGAATATTGGTTCGCGATGATTAAGATTGTTACGGTTATTGTATTTATCGCTATCGGTCTTCTTATGATCGTAGGCATCTGGAAGGGCGACGCGGTAGGCTTCAGCAACTTTACGGCAGGCGACGCTCCGATCTCCGGCGGCTGGCTGGCCGTGCTCGGGATTTGCATGGCAGCGGGCTTCTCGTTCCAAGGGACGGAACTTGTTGGTATCGCAGCGGGGGAGTCCGAGAATCCGCGGGAAAATGTTCCGCGCGCGATCCGCAGCGTGTTCTGGAGAATTCTGCTCTTCTACATCCTGGCGATCTTTATTGTCGGCATGCTAATCCCGTTCACGACAGATACGCTTGCTGACGACAGTGTCGCGGCAAGTCCGTTTACGATTATTTTCGAAAAAGCCGGCCTTAGCGTTGCTGCATCGGTAATGAATGCCGTTATCTTAAGTTCCGTTCTGTCTGCCGGCAACTCCGGCATGTATGCTTCCACCCGTATGCTGTGGGTATTGGCCAAAGAAGGGAAAGCTCCCAAGCTATTCGCGAAGCTGAATAAGCGGGGCATTCCGGTGTACGCTTTGCTTGCTACCGCTGCAGTTGGCATGCTTGCATTCCTTGCTTCCTTCTTCGGCGACGGACAAGTGTATATTTGGCTGCTAAACGCGTCCGGCATGTCCGGCTTTATCGCATGGCTCGGGATTGCGATCAGCCATTACCGCTTCCGTAAAGTTTATGTCGCGCAAGGAAATAAAGTGGAGGATCTGCCATACCGTTCCCTATGGTATCCGTTTGGACCAATCTTGGCCGGCATCATGTGCATGATCGTTATTATCGGCCAGAGCATCAGCGGCTTCTCGGATGGCAAGGTAGACTGGATGTTCCTGCTCGCTTCGTATATCGGCGTTCCGTTCTTCCTCGCCATTTGGTTAGGTTACAAATGGAAGTACAAAACAAAAGTGTTAAAGCTCGAAGAGTGTAATTTGGACTCCTCGATCGAATAGACAAGTAAAAAGCAGAGGCCGCTGGCCCAATGTCATTAAGTTAAGAGCTAACTTTATGACGTTGGCTACTGGTCTCTGCTTTTTTATTCGATATTTGGATCAACAGGCAAGATTAGTTCATTCGACAAGCTTTCGCCCGTGCACGTACTGTCTTCATAATGGCAGCGGTAGCGCGCCGTGAAGCGCGTGACGACTTGCGAGAGCGATTCGCTCTCAATCGCCGAAATCTCCGCAATCTCTTCTGAGTCCGATACATAAATCCAATAACTGACCGTCACCGCGTAACCAGGGGCTAAGACACCTAAATTCAAACCTTCTGAAGAGGGAAAGGAAGGGATCTGACTGCCATTGATTTGCGGGTCGAGCAGATAGAAGCCTCTTGGATAATCACTCCGGTATAATTGCACATCGGCCGCAAGATTCCCGTTATTGTGCACAACAACGGAGAAATAGACGGAATGCTCAGCCTCATAATACATCGGCGCAGCATGGGCCACGACCGATAGGACCGGACTAAAGATGTCGGTTGTTACCGGATTGGACACTGCATTTTGATTAACTACTCTTCCATCCGTCAGTCTGTACGTATAAATAACTTCTACTTGATTCCTGGTTTGCGGGTAGTTCGCGCCGGAGCTTCCGCCTTGCACTTGATAAGTAATAGTAGTTGTCGAGCCGGCTAATAAAGTGCCAAGCGGAAGGCCGGCCGCAAGAGAGGTTCCTTTGCGAGGTACGCCGTCAATCTTTACGCTCTCCGGCAAGAATACCGTGCCTTGCGGAATAAGACGGATCAGATAGGCATCTACGGCAAAGCTGTTCTCATTCGCAATCGTTATCGTGTAAGTCAAGCTTGAGCAGAAGGAAGCTTTGGTTCGATCCACCGCTAAATTTACTGTCAATGACGGAATAGTAACGCTTAGAATAAGCAGATTAGCGAGCGTACGGTACACCGTTCCGTCCACGGTATATTCGATAATGGCCTGGAACGGAATTTGCGTCTCGGCAGGCATTTGCGCAAGCCGGATGGCAACCCTTACCGATACCGTGGTCCCTGGAGGCAAGTAACCGATATAGATGCCCGCCGTTGGATCAATCCATGGCACGAGTACACCGTCAATAACGACGCTGCCCGGTACAAATTCGAAGCCTTCGGGAAGCGGGAGATATACGATAACATTTTCCATAGGCAGCAAGCCGTCATTCCGGATGACCAGATCGTAGAAGATCACATCTCCGAGGAAAGTTACGGGCGTGCTGAGAGTGGCGTGGGCCTCGAGCTGAAACGGCGCAACGGTTAACGTAATTCGATTGGAGAGTACCGAATCGGAGATCACTCGGCCATCCAGTGTCGTAAAGGTATAGAGGAGTTCCCCTTGATTCTGAAAAACATGCGTTTCCGGAATCGCAATGACAATCGCTTGGAATACGACTTGAATAGATATGCCTACAGGAATAGTTCCGAGCGGGATCCCCGTAAGCGGCGAAGCCCCCGGAA
The DNA here is from genome assembly GCF_030161375.1 of Paenibacillus glycanilyticus. Taxonomy (GTDB): domain Bacteria; phylum Bacillota; class Bacilli; order Paenibacillales; family Paenibacillaceae; genus Pristimantibacillus; species Pristimantibacillus glycanilyticus_B. The sequence goes on along the minus strand of NZ_BSSQ01000010.1, from coordinate 16,048 downwards.
GGGGGGCGCCGTTCAACAATACGCTGTTCGGAATAAACGATAATCCGGCCGACAATCTGTCGATGAGCTGCACTTCGGCTGCCCGGTTCCCGGAGTTGGCGATGTTAAAGGTAAAGGTTACGGTCTGATTCCGCGCAAGCTTCGTTGGAGTTGCGCTCTTCTCCGCCGTAAGGATGGGACCCACTAGGGGAGTCAGCACTGTATTGGAATAGGCGACACCATCATAGGCACCGCTGCTGAACCGGACAAGAGTCTGGTTCAGCAGCTTGAAATTACTGTTTGGGCTCATATTGTGACCACCTGCACATTGAAGGTGACCGTCGAGGAAGCGCCGGCCGCAATCGATCCGATCGAGATGCCTGTATTCGGATTGGCCGTAGGCCGCGGCGTCCCGTCAACCGTCACGCTGCCGTCTACGAATACGGTTCCGGTAGGTACAGGGTCGACCAGAATGACATTGTTGACCGTCGCGATTCCGTTATTCGTTACTACAATGGTATACGTAATGACGTCGCCAACGACGGCGTCGATGGCTGTCGTGCTCTTGACGACGGAAACATCCGGCGAGGATACCGGGATGGAAAGCGTATTGGAAGTGACCGTGCCGGTAATCGTTCTGCCGTCCGGTACCAAATACGAGTAGCTGCCGGTTGCCGTATTGACAAGCCGCTGGGAAGGCGGCAGCGTCTGAATGATGACTTCGTAAGAGACGTTAACAACAACCGTTTGGCCCGGATTAACCGTACCAACCGAGAAACCGGCGGACGGGTTGGCTCCCGGCTGAGGAACGCCGTTCACGAGTACGCTGTTTGGCACAAAGGCGCCGCCAGATGGCACCGGATCCGTCAATGTGACTTGAGCTGGAAGATTGCCGCTGTTTGTAATATGCAATTCGTAAGTGACCGTATCGCCAACCGTTGCATTGTTTGTATTCGCCGTCTTCTGAATCGCAATAATGGCTTGGTATACCGGCAATACGACTGTATTGGAGAACGTCGATCCAGAGAAAGCGCCGGATGTGAAGGTCGCGCTTGCTTGGTTGCTGAGTTGAGCCGGAGTAGGCAACGACACAATCGTTAAGTTAAAGGTAATGGTAGAGGTCGCGCCAGGTGCGATGGTACCGATCGAAATACCGGCAGCAGGCGAAGCGCCAGGCCGCGGCAACCCGTCTACGGTGACGCTATTGGCGACAAATACCGAGCCTGCAGGTATGGCATCAGCAACCACAACGTTATTGATTGGAGCGATACCGCTATTGGTAACGCCAATGGTGTAGGTAACGGTATCTCCAACTACAGCAGTTGGAACGGACACCGATTTCGCTACAGCCACGTTAGGCGCAGATACTTGGATAACAAGCGTATTGGAAGTGAGCGATCCGTTCAAGGTACGTCCGTCCGGCAGCGTGTACGAATAAGTCGCCGAAGCTTGGTTCACAAGCTGTTGGCCGACAGGAAGCGATTGGATCAGCACGGAGAAGGACACGGTTGACGACGTGGTCACATTGCCAAGCGGAATACCTGTCGATGGATCGGCCCCCGGTACCGGCTGACTATTGACGATTACGCTATTGGGAACAAAGACGGTGCCCGCAGGGATCGTATCGGTTAAGGTAATATCCGCGCCATAGTTGCCTGTGTTTGAGATCGCCACGGTATACGTGACCGTGTCCCCAACGGTCGCATTCACTGCGCTCCCTGTCTTCACGGCCGAAAGAATCGGTTGATACACCGGCGTTGTAACGGTATTGGAGAACGTCACTCCCGAGAAGGTACCGGAAGTAAAGGTGACGGAGGACTGGTTGTTCAGTACAGCCGGCGAAGGCAAGGAAGTTACGAGAACATTGAAAATAATGGTGGTCGTTGCCCCAGGCGCGATCGCGTCAATGATGACGCCGGTTGCCGGATTGGCTGCCGGCCTTGGCGTGCCGTCAACGGTAAGCGAACCGGTAACAAAGCTGGAGCCCGCTGGGATCGGGTCCGTGAATAAAACATTCGATATCGATGCAATCCCGCTGTTCGTAACGGTAGTCGTATAGGTAACCGTATCGCCAATGGATACGGCGGTTGACGGCGTGCTTTTCACAACGGTGGCATTTGGGGCGGAGACAGGGAAAGTAACGGTATTGGACACGGCCGTTTGGTTAAACACCCTGCTATCTGGCAAAGTGTAAGAGATGGCCGCCGTTCCGGTATTGGACAACTGCTGCGGCGTCGGCAACGTATCGATAACGACGGAGAACATCACGTTGGCCGAGGCACCAGCGGCGATGGAGCCGACCGGAATTCCCGTCACGGGATCCACGCCGGGAACAGGATTGCCGTTTAGCAAAGCGCTGTTAGGGACAAAAGATGTACCTGCCGGAATATTGTCCGTTACCGTTGCGGTTGCGGGATAATTGCCGCTGTTCGTCAGAATTAAGGTATACGTTACCGTCTGGCCAACGGAGGCATTGGAAGTGCTGGAGCTTTTGGCCACGGTAATAACCGGCAGGTCGACAGGCGTAGATACGGTATTTGAATAAGCAATGCCCGAGAAGGCACCGGAAGTAAACGTAACCGTAGCGGTATTGTTCAGCACAGCCGGATTAGGAACGGAATTGACGCTGGTGTTATACGTGATGGTAGCCGTGCCTCCGGGCGGGATGGAGCCGACCTGAATGCCTCCGGTTGGGTTAGCGCCCGGCAATGGCGTTCCGTTAAGCGTTACCGTTCCGGGAATAAACGAACTGCCGGTTGGCGCAGGGGCGGTAAACTGCACATTGTTAATCGCCTCAATCCCGCTATTTGTTATGACGCCGGTATAAGTAATCGTATCGCCGACAGTGACAACGGTATAGTTCGCTCCCAATACAACGCCTACGTTTGGCGCGGATACCGGGAAGCTGACCGTGTTGGAATTGACTGAGCCGGTTAAGGTGCGCCCATCCGCCGGCGTATAAGTATAGGAGGCCGTTCCGGTGTTGCTTACAACTTGAGGCGAAGGAAGGGAAGTGACAACAACACCAAAGGTGACCGTAGTTGTAGCGCCTGGCGCAAGTTGACCGATATCGATGCCGGTAATCGGGGAAATGCCAGGAAAGGGCATTCCGTTTACGATGACGCTGTTTTCCGTAAAGGTTGTGCCTGCCGGAATCGTGTCCGTGACGACAACTGCCGCTGCCAGGTTGCCCGTATTCGAGACGGACAAGGTGTAGATAATGGAATCGCCAAGCGTTGCGTTGCTGGTACTGGCACTTTTGGCGACTGCGATTTGCGGCTGCGTGACCGGAGTAACTGTCGTGTTGGATGCGGATGTTGCCGAGAAGGTGCCGGATGTAAAGCTAGCAGTCGATTGGTTCTGGATCTCAGAAGGGATTGCCATCGTTATGATCACCTCAAAGGATACGGTAACCGAAGCACCTGGTGCGAGGCTACCGAGAGATATGCCGGCTACGGGAGAGGCCGCCGGCTGTGAAACGTTTTGAACCAAGACGCTTCCGGGTACAAAAGCCGCATTGGATTGAAGCTGGTCACGAAGAACGATATTGTTCACCGGAGCAATGCCGTTATTCGTCATTACGGAGGTGAAAGTCATCGTGTCGCCGGTTACGGCCACGGTTCGGCTGGCGCTTTTGACAAGCGCGACGTTCGGCAGGGCAACAAGCACGGTCACCGTATTGGATAAAGCAGACCGGTTAACGATATTTCCATTGCTCAGGGTGAAGGTATAAGCGGCAGTTGCTTGGTTCACTAGTTGCCTGCTGGCCGGGTAAGAGACAATATTGACGACATAACTGACAACCGCCGACCCGCCTGCCGGGATTGATGCGATGGGAATGCCGGTTGCAGGACTGACGCCCGGAGTAGGAACGCCGTTGACCAGCACGCTGTTGTCGACAAATACGGCTCCGGTCGGAACCGTATCCGTTAAGGTAGCGGATGCGGCCGTATTCCCCGTGTTGGATAGCGTAAAGCTGTAAGAGAACGTATCGCCAACCGTTGCGTTAATGGTGCTGGCGGATTTGCTTATGGTCACAACAGCTTCCGATACCGGAGTTGTAACCGTATTGGAGGTGGAGGTGCTGGTGAACGCTCCGGAAGTAAAACCTACGCTTGCCGCATTGCTTAGACTGCCTGACGCGGGAAGCGAGGTGACGCGAATCTGGAAAGTAACGGTAAAGGTTGCTCCTGCATTAATCGAGCCTAACGCAATACCTGCATTTGGATTGGCCAGCGGAGAAGGGGAGCCGTTGATCGTAACGCTGCCCGCGACAAAGGTTGATCCTTGCGGAACCGGATCGGACAATACCACATTCGTTACCGGAGCAATGCCGTTATTCGTAACAAGTAAGGTGTAAGTCAGAACATCTTGTACGGCAGCAGCCGTATCGCTCGCTGTTTTGGTAATCGTTACGTTGGGTGAAGAAGCTGTGATAGAGACCGTGTTTGAGCTGCTGTTGCCGTTAAGTATTCTGCCGCTTGGCAAGGTATACGCATAGGTGGATGTTGCTTGGTCGACCAATACCGGAGGTGAAGGCAAAGTGTTCAATAAAGTTTGGAAAATGATTGTTGTCTGGCTGTTAGGCGTCAAGCTGCCGATAGCGATACCGGTGAGCGGTGAAGAAGCGGGACTAGGCGCGCCATTAATCGTCACGGAGCCTGGCACAAAGCTGGATCCTGCCGGGATATTGTCAAATACGGTGACGGTAGCTGCCAAGTTGCCGGTATTCCTAGCAAGGATGATATAAGTGATTGTATCGCCAACCGTCGCCGCTGTTGTACTCGCCGATTTGGTGAGCGGAATAACGGGCTGATAGACCGGCGTTGTTGTGTTGTTGGAGGCCGCCGTACCGGAAAAAGTACCTACGGAATAGGAAACATTGGACCTGTTAATTAGCTGCGAACTTGAAGGCATGGAGCTGACCAGTGCTTGTAAAGCTACCGTTACCGCACTGTTGGCAGCAACGGTACCTACGGCAATCCCGGTTGCCGGATTTGCTGTTGCGTTAGGGATGCCATTGATCGTCACGCTGCCTGACACAAACGTGCTGCCAGCCGGTAGAATATCCGTCAATGTGACATTCGTAACGGCTTCCGATCCGTTGTTTGTAATGACTGAAGAGTAGGTAAGCGTCTCGCCGACGGCAACATCCGTTACATTCACGGTTTTTGCGAGCGTGACGTTTGGCAGAGACACCGGAATGGTCAGCGTGTTGGACGCCGCGGATCCGGATATCGTACGGCCATCCGGAGGCGTAAACGTATAGGTTGCCGTTCCTTGGTCCACGAATTGCGGCGGCGAAGGCAGAGAATTCACTTGGACGTCGAAGGTGACGGTTGATGATGCCCCTGCCGCAATCGATCCGATTGCAACGCCAGCCGGAGGGTTAGCGCCTGCGATGACATTCCCGTTCACCCGGAACGTACCGGTAATAAAGGAGCTTCCCGTAGGAATGTTATCCGCAAGCGTCACGTTTGCGGCAATATTGCCCGTATTCGAGACGACTAACGTATAGGTGACTGTGCTTCCGACCGTTGCCGTCGTCCGATTGGAACTTTTGGCAATCCCGATAATCGGCGAATAGACGGGAGTGGATACCGTGTTTGACGGGATAACGCCGGTGATGACCTGCCCACCGGCTACGCTCTGGAAAGTGAAGGCAGCTTGCGCGCTGTTGGGCACTAGGAACGTACTTGGCAGAGAGGTGACTTTCGCTTGGTAAGTTACGATCACGGAACTGCTCAAGTTCAATGCCCCTAAGGGAGCCCCTGCCAAAATATCATAGGTCGGGCGGGCAACCCCGCCAACGGTTACGCTGCCGGTAACAAACGTTAGACCGGTTGGCAATGCATCGGTTAATACGACGCTTGCCGCGTTGGCCGTGCCCGAGTTGCTTACGGTTACGGTATAGGTTACCGTATCTCCAACGACAACGCCTGAGACGTTGGCGCCTTTTGTGACGGTAATCGTAGGAGAGTTGATATTAATCTGAATAGCATTGGCGTTTACGACGTAAGCATCCCCGGAAGTTGTCAGAATAAGAACGGCTGAAGACTGGTTGTTGATGAGACGCGCGGATACGTCCACGTTCGTAATATCCCAGCCTTGTCTTCCTCCCGAAATATTGGAGCCTGGTGCGCCATTGGTTTGATTTCGCGTGCCGAAAGTGCCGGTTGTATTCAAGTTGCCTGCATCGTTGTTGATCTGGGAGGCGAAAAAGTTGTTCGCAAAGTTATTGGGTCCAGACAAAGCAACGGCTGTACCGCTTGTTGGACCAAATAGCGCCTGGTCGCCAGTCCTGTTCGCATCGCCTTCCTGGGCGCTGAACAACGCTCTGCCGCCTAATGCGCCAGAGATCGGAGTCGCAAAGCCGGTTAAGGTTGTGGATACGGGCCCGGAGTCGGCTTGAACAAGAACGGCGCCGGCACGCAGCGACATGTTGCGGAACGGAAGCGTTGGATTCTGATAGATGACGCCTAATGTCCAACCGCAATGGTTGGCGGTGGAATCGCTAGGAATAACGATAGTCCCTACGACATTCCCGGTTGAATACGTACCTGCGCCGCCCTGCGAGATCAGCGTCGTGACATTGGCGGAACGTACATACGCAAAGGCGCCGTTCCCCAGGTTGACCTGATTGCTGGTCGCCGAATCCGGCGTGACGTTAAAGGTTCCGGCTGGCGTCGTGAACGAGACCGCGTTGTTGATGAACGCGCTAAGATCTACCGTTCCGTTAATGTACGAGCCGCCCCAGATTAACTCGGCGTACAGAATCGTACTGCCCGCCGGCAAAGTCAGGATGGCAGCGGAACGGTTGCTTGCATACGCGCTGGTCGTGCCGGCAGGATATGTACCGTATACGGACGAGGTATTGGTCGTTACGAACGCACCGATACTATCCAGGGTTCCGGGTGCTCCCGCCGTATCGGAACGGCTTAAACCAAGCGTATTTCCCGTAAAGGAAATCGCCCCGGTCGCGTTAAATGTGGCACGAGTGACAAGAGGAATCGGTATCACCCCCTCTGGTTCGCTTGAATCTGTTTCAACGAGGGCAGAAACAGCTGTTTTATAACTACTTTTTCATACATATGAGCCTTTAAGCATTACAATTCAAAAAAATGCTGTTGGAAATAAATCAGTAGCGGTGTTGTTCAAGCCATTTCATGGCGGGAACGATGCTCGAACATGGGGCGGAACGATCCGAATAGCAGGCAAAAAGCCTGCTGCAGGTGGTGCGATGCTCGAACGCAGGGCGGAACGATCCGAATAGCAGGCAAAAAGCCTGCTGCAGGTGGTGCGATACTCGAGCGTAGTGCGGAACGATCCGAATAGCAGGCAAAAAGCCTGCTGCATGCGGCGGAGGGCATTATTGTTTGAAAATACAAAAAGGGTCTGTCTCTTCGGGAGACAGACCCTTTACTAATTAAGTGCTGACCGTGCGCGGCTGCGCACTGCTCGCCGGAACCCGGTTATCTTTGTTGACCAGGGAATGGACATAGAAGGAAACGACGGATACGGCAGCCGTGATTACGGCAAGCCAAGCAACGGGCGTCAAGCCGCCGCCATCATAAAGCCCGCCCATCATGTACGGCCCAAATACCCGTCCGGCTGAACCAATGCCGCCGGTCAGTCCGAGATAGAAGGGAGCGTGTTTCCCGCTGTTCTCGCTTAGAAAGGCCGGAATGGCAGGCGCGATAAGCATTTCGCCTAATGTGGTCAAGATCATGCCCAGCACCATTCCCGCAAAGCTGTGCATGGCCAGTATAACCGCATAACCGCTTAAATAAAAAATAGCGCTGGCTGTCAGCTGGGCTTTGATTGAGCTCGCAGCCATACGTTTGATCAGATTGGTAACCGGCTGAGCGACAAAAATGAGAATGCCGTTAAGCGTCCAAAGATAACCAAACATATGCTTCGACATCCCTTGCTCGATGATAAAAGGAGAGACGCCGGTATTCCAGATGCTGTTGCCGAGATTAATCAGCATGCCTCCAAGCGCCATGAACAGGTATAACCTGACATCGGTAAGCAGATGCCACAAGCCGGTTTCACTCTGGGCTCGTTTCTTCTTCATTAAAGCTTCGCTATCGTTGCCGCCTGCGCCAACCCGTTTCAAATAGAAAAGGAAGAACAAGGCGAACACGCCCGAAGTAACGCCATTTAATACAAAGCTAAGGGAATAGGAGACTTCGGCGAGAAATCCGCTGAGTGCAGTTCCTATGGCTACACCGATATTGTTGGCGATATAGACGATGTTAAAAAGCTCGCCGCGCTGCTTCGCGAAACGGAACCCGATAAAAGCTTGAATAGCCGGCATGGAAAGGGCATTAAACAAGCCGATCAAGCCCATCATGCCGATAAATACATTCCAATTATGGCTAAGGACCGGTAAGAGCAGCAAACCTGCCGCATTTAATGAAAGGGAGCCGATAATAAGCTTTTTCACGCCTACGCGGTGATAAAGCGCGCCGCCAAGCAGTTGACCGGCAATGCCCCCTATGGATTGCACCAGTATAACCAGACCGGCGTCTGCCATGCTGCGGCCAAGCTGATCGAACACAAACATCGTGACAAGCGGCCACATGAGCGAACTGCCGATTGCATTAATAAGACTAGCGGTAAGAAAAACTCTTATTTCTTTCGGATATTGCGATAATACTCTCATTGTTGTGATAAACTCCCGGATGTTAATCTTGATGCAAGGTTTCTATTATACCTTAAGAGCCGCGCAAAAGACGAAGGATATTTTTTCTCTAGCGGTTTTATCCTTTTTGTCCATATTGATTCCGATAATCGCGGGGCGACAGCCGGACATGGGTCTTAAATACGCGTTCGAATTGGGACAAGCTTTCGAATCCGACATCGGCGGCGATTTCGGTAATCCGTTCATCCGTTTCTTTGAGCTGCTGCTGCGCTTCCTTGACGCGGGTAATCCCGATATATTCGGTCAAGCCAAAGCCCGTATGCTTCTTGAACGTGCGGCTGAGGTAGCTGGTGCTCAAGTGAAACTGGCGGCTTAAACTGTCTAGCGTAAGTGGCTCGCGAAAATGTCCGGCGATATAACCGGCAATCTCCATCGCTTTTGCGGCAGCCGGAGAAGGCAGGGAAGAGCCTTCCTCCGCCTCCGGCTTACTGTTGATGGCGTGGCGGGCCGCGAACAGGAGAGCTTCGGCAACGGCATGGCGAATCGGCATTTCATGTCCTTGCGGTTGATCCTGTACCTCTTGCAGGAGACCGTACAGCAATTGCTCAAAGCGCAGTCGTTCCTGATGGGTTAACCGAAAGACTCGCCTCGAACTTAGAAAAGGCGACAGCAGCAGCTCGGCTTCTTGCTTGCCGAATTGCTCGAAATATTTCTCATTATAATAAAGCACGATTCGCGCATGGTTAGGTACTCCGGTATCGGATGTTTTATGCAGCTCATTGCCCGGAATAAGAACCAGATCGCCGGCAGCGATCGGATAGGTACGGTCCCTAATGAAATACTGCCGTTCCCCGCTAAACAAATAATAAAGCTCATACTGTCCATGAATGTGCTCAACGGTCATATTGAAATGCCCTTTGCGCTTGTTGTATTCCATAAAAAACAAATCCTCTGCGTTTCCGTATATCAATTCGTTATCCAATTGCATAAGCGTGATAGACCTCCTGAAATGAATGGGCCAAAATGACAAAATATGCGGTATGGAATTAATTCTAGCATAGATTGCGGAGATATTGAGCAAATATTGCTGTACATTTGGCATATAAGAAATCCATTCCAGCAATGAGGAGATGTCTATTTCATGTCGAACAAAAAAACGTACGTGCAAGTCGGAACCGGGGGGCGCGCGGAATTTTTCTACGGAGCGATTGCGACGACTTACCGCGAGACATCGGAGCTGCTCGCTTTTTGCGATATTAACCAGACCCGCATGGATTACGCGAACAAACTTTTGCAAGACAAATTCGATTATCCGGCCGTGAAGACTTATAAAAGCAATGAATTCGAACAAATGATTGAAGAGATCAAGCCGCAATTCGTTATCGTCACTACGGTCGACCGCACGCATCATCAATATATTATTCGCGCGCTCGAACTAGGCTGCGATGTCATTACGGAGAAGCCGATGACGGTTGACGAAGAGAAATGCCAAGAAATTCTCGATGCCGTTGAGCGGACGGGGCGCCAAGTTCGCGTGACGTTCAACTACCGTTATGCTCCGCATCATACGAAAGCCAGGGAGCTGATTGAAAACGGTACCATCGGCGATGTAACTTCCGTTCATTTCGAATGGCTGCTGAATACGCAGCATGGCGCGGACTACTTCCGCAGATGGCATCGCGATAAGCGCAACAGCGGCGGACTGCTTGTCCATAAGTCGACGCATCACTTCGACCTCGTCAACTTCTGGATCGGCTCCGAGCCCGATACCGTGTTCGCGATGGGAGATCTGCTCTTCTACGGACGGGACAATGCCGAGAAACGCGGCGTTACGAAGTTTTATGACCGCGCCACCGGCAATCCAAACGCGGAAGGCGATCCGTTTGCGCTGCCGCTTGATAACAACGAGCATTTGAAGGCGATGTATTACGACGCGGAACCGGAAGATGGTTATCGCCGCGACCAGAGCGTTTTTGGCGACGGGATCTCGATTGAAGATACGATGAGCGTGATGGTCCGCTACAAGAACAAAGCGTTGCTCACGTATTCGCTTAACGCTTATCTGCCATGGGAAGGTTACCGAATTGCGTTTAATGGGACAAAAGGCCGCATCGAAATGAACGTAATCGAACAGTCCTACGTCAATTCCGGCGGGGACAAGGCGCTCGAAGGCGCCGTTCAAGGCGTAAATATTATTGTGTTCCCGATGTTTGGGGAAGCGTATACGGCGGACTTCGAGGAAGGAGAAGGCGGTCACGGCGGTGGCGATCCGGTGCTCTTGAACGATATTTTTGGCGTGCCGGTTGAAGACCGCTTCAAACGCGCGGCTAACCACATCGACGGGGCGCGTTCCATCCTGACGGGCATTGCGGCTAACAAATCGATCCGTACGGGCCAATCGGTTAAAGTCCAAGACCTGGTACGCTTTTACGAATAGGAGGAATTCGAATGAAGACTTTTATGGATGATCAATTCCTATTAAACAGCGAAACGGCGGTTCAACTCTACGAGAAATTTGCCAAGCCGATGCCGATCATCGACTATCATTGCCACTTGGATCCCAAGGCCATCTACGAGAACAAACCTTTCAGCAATTTGACGGAGGTGTGGTTGTATGGCGATCACTACAAATGGCGGGCGATGCGGGCGAACGGAATTGCTGAAGCGTATGTGACCGGCGGCGAAGGCGTCAGCGATTATGACCGATTCCTCGCCTATGCCCGTACCGTGCCGATGGCGATTGGCAATCCGCTGTATCATTGGTCTCATTTGGAGCTAAGACGGTTATTTGGAATCGAAGAGATTATTAACGAGAACAATGCTCCGGCCATTTGGGAAAAAGCAAATAAATTGTTCGAAGGCAAAGGACTGACGCCGCAGGAGCTGGTGCGCGTATCAAATGTCCGGGTCGTATGTACGACCGATGATCCGGCTGATTCGCTGGACTATCATATTAAGCTGATGGAAGAAGACCGCCACGGCTTCCAGGTGCGCCCTTCGTTCCGTCCGGATAAGGCGCTTGAGATTAATCGCGATACGTTTTTGCCGTGGATCGGCCGTTTGCAGGAAGCTTGCGGCTACGAAGTAACGGATTACAAACGGCTCCTTCAGGCATTGAAGGAGAGAGTTGCGTTCTTCCATCAGACGGGCTGTCTGCTGTCCGATCATGCGATTGATACGGTTATGCATGCGGATGCAACGGAAGAGCAAGCTGCTGCCATCTATGCCAAAGCGCTTCGCGGAGAAGCGGTAAGCCTGGAGGAAGAAGCGCAATACAAGACGTTTACGCTTGTTTATTTGTCCCGCCTGTATGCCGATCATGGATGGGCGATGCAGCTTCATATTCATGCCCACCGCAATAATAATTCCGCGATGATGAGAAGCCTTGGTCCGGATACCGGTTACGATTCGATCAACACGGGGCAATTGGCGGGGCCGCTTGTCAGACTGCTCGACAGCATGGAAGCAAATGGCGGATTGCCGCGCACGATTCTGTATTCTTTGAACGCATCGGATAACGACGTGCTCGCGTCCATTATCGGCAGCTTCCAAGACGGTACAATTCCCGGCAAAATCCAGCTTGGTTCGGCATGGTGGTTTAATGATACGATTGACGGCATGCTTGCTCAGATGAAGTCGCTTGCGAACATGGGGCTAATCAGCCGGTTCGTCGGCATGTTGACCGATTCTCGCAGTTTCTTGTCGTACCCAAGGCATGAATATTTCCGCCGTATTCTATGCAACTTGCTTGGCGACTGGGTAGAATCCGGCCAAGTGCCGGCCGATATGGAATTGCTCGGCACAATTGTTGAAGGCATCTGCTACAGCAATGCCGAGCAATATTTCCGTTTTGGTTCGGAAGCTGCCAGCATTAACGTGCAGGCGGTGGTTGCGCAATGAGTCGACTGACGAACGACTTGCCCAAGCTCAGCTATGCGAACCTATCGGAAGGAGAGGCTTCATCCTATGACCGGATGAAGTCTTATCCGGTTAAGGTGCTGCAGATCGGGGAAGGTAATTTCCTCCGCGGTTTTGTGGATTGGATGATACACCGCTGCAATAAGCAAGGGTTGTTTGAGGGCAGCGTTGCCGTATCTCAGCCGCGGCCAACGGGCGCACAGAAGCTGCAAGAGCTGAAGGAGCAGGATGGTTTGTATTATCAGTGGATCAGAGGATTGTATGAAGGTGAGCTTGTTGACCGGCGCGAGTTGATCTCCGTCTTTTCTGACTTTATTGATCCGTATCAGGAGTGGGATCGTTTTCTCGCGCTTGCCGCTAGCCCGGATCTGGAGCTAGTCGTATCCAATACGACGGAAGCAGGACTTGTCTATCAGCCAAGCGAATGGGCGCCGGATAAGCCGATATTATCGTACCCCGGCAAGCTGACGCTGCTCTTGTATCGTAGATTTGAGCATTTTGGCGGCGACCCGTCAAAAGGACTTCTTCTCTTGCCTTGCGAGCTTGTGGAGCGCAACGGCGATAAGCTGCGTGACATCGTTGTGCAGCATGCAACGGATTGGAAGCTGCCGGAAGCTTTTGCAGACTGGATTCGGGAGCATAACCGGTTTCTCAATTCCTTAGTTGACCGTATTGTGACGGGATTCCCTGCGGAAGAAGCAGACGAACGTTATGCGGAATGGGGAATGAGTGACCGGTTGCTTAATGCGGCTGAGCCTTATCATATATGGGCTATTGAAGGCGAACCTGAACTTGATGAACGGCTTCCGCTCGCGAAGGCGGGACTTAACGTCGTATGGACAAATGACTTGTCGTCCTATCAGCTTCGCAAGGTGCGCATTCTGAACGGAGCGCATACTTGGATGGCGGCTTACGGACTGTTGAACGGATTGAGCGAAGTTAGAGAAGTTGTGGAGCACCCGGTATATGGCGAGCAACTGCGGAATGTGATCTATAATGAGATCATTCCTTCTGTGCCTCTGCCGGAAGCAGAGATGAAACTCTATGCCGAGCAGGTGCTGGAACGTTTCGCCAATCCTTATGTCCGTCATAAGCTGGCGGATATCGCCATGAACAGCTTCTCCAAATTCAAGGTGCGTTTGCTGCCGACGCTGACGGCTTATTATGATCGCACACGCGAGCTACCATCACTCCTCGTTCAATCGTTTGCTTCCTTGCTTGCCATGTATCGCGTCAAACAAACCGAACAAGGCACTTATGCCGGATGCCGGTTGGACGGAAGTACGTTGCTTATTCGCGATGATGCCGCTGTATTAGCGGAGCTTGCGCAATTATGGGAGAAAGTGGATAACGGCGAGCTCAGCGTCATAGAGCTGCTGTCGGATCTAATCGGGCGCAGTTCATGGTGGGGAAGAGATCTTCGCGAGTTTGACGGTTTGCTCGAACAATTAATTGCGGAGTTTGACCGGTTGGAGGAGAAGGCATGAGGAATGCGATGATTACAAATGCAACACTCCTTCACCATCAGGATGATGTCGTGATCGCGCTGCGGGATATCGAGCCAGGAGAGATTGTAAGATGGCCCTCAACGGAAGGAAGCGAGCAATCCGTTACCATTCATGAAGCAGTGCCTCGTGGGCATAAAATCATGATTCATCCGGTAGCCGCAGGCGCGCACGTCCATAAATTCGGCTACTCGATTGGAGTAGCCAAAGAAGACCTAACACCAGGCAATTGGGTACACACGCATAATCTCCGGACCGGCTTAGGCGAGGTTCTGGAGTATGAGTATAAACCCAAAGCGGATTTGGCAACGGCTGTTCAGACTGACCAAACCGCTTGGCCAACCACCTTCCAAGGCTACGTCAGGGAAGACGGCGAGATCGGTATCCGGAATGAAATCTGGATTATTAATACGGTGGGATGCATCAATAAGACTTGCGAGACGCTCGCTAGGCTCGCCGGTCGGCAGTTTGAAGGGCAAGGAATCGACGGCGTGTACCATTTTCCGCATCCTTACGGCTGCTCCCAGCTTGGCGATGATCTTGCGGCAACGCAAAAGCTGCTCTCCGCGCTTGTCCGGCATGGCAATGCGGCAGGCGTGCTGGTCATTGGGCTTGGCTGCGAGAATAATCAGATCGATGCCTTCAAGAAAGCGATTGGCGACTATAATCCAGATCGTGTCAAGTTCCTGAAATCGCAAGAGGTCGAGGATGAACTCGAAGAAGGGTTGAAGCTAATCGAGGAGTTAGTCGACTATGCCGGTCGATTCAAGCGTCAAGAGCTTCCGCTGGCGAAGCTTAAGATTGGCCTCAAATGCGGCGGTTCAGACGGGTTTTCCGGCATTACCGCTAATCCGCTTGTTGGCAAGGTGGCGGATGCGATAACTGCGGCCGGCGGTACGGCATTGCTTACGGAAGTACCCGAAATGTTTGGAGCAGAGACGATTCTGATGGACCGGGCGGCTGACGAGCAAGTGTTCCAAGGGATTGTTAGCCTCGTTAATGATTTCAAAGGGTATTTCATTCGACACGGACAAGAAATCTACGAGAATCCTTCACCGGGCAACAAAGACGGCGGGATTACAACCTTGGAGGAAAAGTCGCTAGGATGTACGCAAAAAGGCGGCCACGCAACGGTTACCGACGTCCTGCCGTACGGTGAACCTTCCCGGAGACCCGGACTTAACCTGGTACAGGCGCCGGGCAATGATCTCGTATCGGTGACGGCTTTATCCGCGGCTGGCGCGCATATCGTCTTGTTCACGACGGGACGCGGCACGCCGTTTGGCGGTCCGGTACCAACCGTAAAGATTGCAACAAACACGCAATTGGCGGAACGCAAGAAGAATTGGATCGATTTCAATGCCGGCCAGCTGATCGAAGGCAAGCGGATGGAGGAGCTCCAGGAAGAGCTGCTCAAGCAGATTATCGAACTGGCTTCCGGAATGCGGGAGACCAATAATGAACGCAACGGCTTCCGCGAGATTGCGATTTTTAAAGACGGCGTTATTTTATAGTTAGTCATGCCCAGGCGGCCATTTTTGTTGGCAACCTGGGTTTTTCCGTTTTGAAGGACGCCCGCAAGTCATGTATACTAGTAGGCACTTACTTATGAAAGAGGAGGCCTATTCCCATGAGCCAGCGTTACCGCATTACTAGATCATTAAAGGAAAGTGGCAATGTGCAGGATCTGACCTTGGAAGAATGCAAGCAATTGTTTGAATCCAGAGCGGAATTCGAATATACTTCGGTATTTACCGTCAAAGGCCCGGAAAGCACGATGTCCATTGAAGGCGATTTCTTCATGTGGAGCTTCGGCGATGTAAAGATTCCATTCCGGCTTTATGGCGGCGACCTGTATGTATCGGGCAGCAACGAAGCGGTTATACCGAAAATGCTCGAGGTTGCAAGCGAACTAGAAGCGGATATAGTGGAAGGTTAAAAAAGGGCTATCCCGTCATTAGGGACTGACCCCCATTTGTGAGACAGGGATCAAAACACC
>NZ_BSSQ01000009.1 GCF_030161375.1 Paenibacillus glycanilyticus | reverse complement strand
GGTGTTTTGATCCCTGTCTCACAAATGGGGGTCAGTCCCCCTTTTCCTTAGTTAACAATCTTATTTAAAAAATAAAAAGTGCGTAGGCAGCTTTCGAAGCTGTCCGTCGGAAGGTTTGTTAATGACGCGGCCGTTCCAGATGAGCGACGAGGAGCCGCCTCCATCCAGGTTGTAGCCGTCTACGGCGCCAAACCTTTTCAATAAAATTTGCATCTCGGTTAGCGTAGCGCCGGAGCTGCCGCCTTCATTGCGGCCATCGGCTACGATAATGAGCAGTTGCCCATCTTTATAGTTGGCTATTACAGTTCGCGGCGCACGCACCGGGCTAAGCTGCCACTTGGTTGGAATGGTGGTTGCGTTGCCGTTCTTGAGCAGAACGGGCACAAATGAAGCGCCGAATTTTACGTCCAGGCTGTCGAGTTGCTGCTTGTTCGTATACTTGCCGCCTACCAATTGATTGTTCTCGTTTAAGCCAACAAAAAACAAGTCCGAACGGGTAGGTTCAAAGCCGTTTACGTATTGGCCGTTTAAGACGGTTGTGCTAAGCGGATACCGCTTGCCGCCGCCATCGGCGAAGCCGCCGGCATTAACGCCAGCAACCGCGCCGTAACGTTGCACGGCGGCTAGCGTAGTTTCGGAGCCGCCGGCTTTATCTTTGCCGAGGACCATCTTCATGGCATCGCTGGATTTCAATTTGATCTTCAGTACATAACTTTGGAAATGATCGGCCTGTATGTAGAATAATTGCGCACGCAGCTTGTCCGAGTTAATGGTACCCGAGGGATTCCCGAGCTTCCCGGTTATGATTTTGTCGTAAACGGCTAGAGGGCGGTTGGCCTGGGCTGTAGCTGTCGTTACGATTTGTTTCATATCGGCATTGGTTTGGTTATATAACCTCAGCTGTTTCTTAATGGACGCGCTAGTCTCGGCGGCGATCGAACGAGCCGCATCAAGGCCGTTCGCAACAGAGCTTGCTTGTTCTGACGAAGCATTCTCCTTCTGATCATAGCTAGCTTCAGGGAAGCTGCTATCCGGGAGGGTGATCGAAATGTTCGTGACCATCAGCCATAGCAACACGGCGATAAACGGCGAGCAGGCGAGCAGCATCGTTCGGTTTAGCGTTCGGATGGATGATGTCATCATTTGAGCACATCCAGATTTTTTTGCAGTTCGTTCAGCTTCTTCTTCACTTCGTTTAACTGACTATACAGCTTGTTGCTGTTATCGGTTTTGACATCCGCATTGTCTTTCGTAAAGGTCAGCAGCTCGTTAAGCGCTTCTACCTTGGATTCTAATTGCGCTAGTTCATCTTTATAGCTGGATTCGAGCTTAGTAAGCTGCTCTTGGTTTTGTTTTTGCATGTCGGCGATTTGCGCGGCTGTCTGACGGCCCACGTCGGCAGCAATCTGCTGCTGGACATGATCGCTGTACAGCTTGGCGCCGGTAATGCCGGCAGCAATCAGGATGACCCATACGCATACAAAGATAACAAAAGCACGCTGCTTGGTTGCCTTGCGTGGTCTCGTCTCATACGAAGCATTTGATTCTAAAGCGGTATTGCTCATAATAGCGTTCACCTCGTTTTTATGGATATGAAAGTGAAGTGAACGGACTGCAAAACTTGCGTGCACAGCTAGTCTAACATGTTAGACGCACGAACGATGCTTAAGGTTCAAGCTGTCACTACATTGTAACAAAGATTACCCTTTAAGACGGCATTCATTTTGTGGGAATTGCAGGATGCGTTATAATAGTATTAATTAAGCTTGAAAGAAGGTGTTCAAACATGACTGCAACTACAGAACAAGCCATGTTCGCCGGAGGATGCTTCTGGTGCATGGTTTCGCCGTTTGAAGAAACACCGGGCATCGTGTCTGTTGTATCGGGTTATTCCGGAGGCCATACCGTAAATCCTACCTACGAGCAAGTATGTTCGGAGACGACAGGTCATGCCGAAGTTGTCCAAATTACGTTTGATCCGTCGATTTATTCTTACGAGAAGCTGCTGGACGTGTTCTGGCGCCAGATTGATCCAACCGATGCCGGCGGACAATTCCATGACCGCGGGGAATCTTACCGGACGGCAATCTTCTATTATAATGAAGAACAGCGCCAGAAGGCGGAAGCCTCGAAGGCGGCTTTGCAAGCAAGCGGGCGATTCGACAAGCCAATCGCAACGGCTATTGAACCGGCCAAACCATTTTATCCGGCGGAGGATTATCACCAGGGCTATCACCGGACGAACCCTTTCCGTTATAAAATGTACCGCAAAGGCTCGGGCCGCGATGCCTTCATTCAAAAACATTGGACGGTGAGAAAAGACGAGAACGAGCTGCGTTCCCGCCTGAATCCGATTCAATATGAAGTAACGCAGAACAACGCAACGGAACGTCCGTTTACGGGCGAATATTGGGATCACAAGGAAGAGGGACTATACGTGGATATCGTCTCGGGCGAACCGCTGTTCACTTCCCGCGAGAAATACGATTCCGGATGCGGCTGGCCTAGCTTCACGAAGCCGGTGAAAGAAGCGGCTATTACGGAAGTGCTGGATAAAAGCCATTTCATGGTTCGCACGGAAGTGCGAAGCAAAGAAGGCGATTCCCATCTCGGCCATGTGTTTGACGACGGTCCGGGTCCGAATGGCTTGCGTTATTGCATTAACTCCGCGTCGCTCCGGTTCATCCCTGCTGGGGATCTGGAGAAGGAAGGGTACGGGGAATACGTCAACTATTTCAAATAATGGGCATTGGGGGAGAAACAATGAATATCGAGGAAGCTATCCGAACGAGACGCTCCATTGGACGCGTCAAGAAAGATCCGGTTGACCGTAATCTGATCGAGAAGGTGCTGGAAGCAGCGACTTGGGCGCCAAGCCATCATAATACGCAGCCTTGGAAATTTATCGTTATGACCGGCGAAGGCCGTGCCAAACTTGGGGAAGGTTACGCACGGGTTGCGCTTGCATCGCTTGGGCCAGGGGAAAGCCCGGAGCTGGAGGAACGCCTCCGCAAAGAACGGATCAAAGCATACCGCTCGCCGGTTGTGATCGCTGTTGTTTGCTCGCCATCGGATGATCCGCGGGCAACGCTCGTAGAGGAGATCGCGGCTTCGCATACGGCGGTTCAGAATTTGCTGCTTGCCGCGCATGCAAACGGTCTTGGCGCGATCTGGCGTTCAGGCGATCCGATGTATCATCCGCTTATGAATGATACGTTTGGCCTTGCCGAGAACGAGCAGGTTGTTGCGCTTGTCTATATGGGTTATCCCGATATGACTGCGCCAGAACCAAAACGTACGCCTGCAGCGGAAAAAACAATCTGGCTGGAAGACTAATGGCCTGATCATAGGTATAAGAAGCGCCCGATGAGGGCGCTTTTTTATTTGTTAGCCATGGAAAATAAGCTGAAAGTTCGATGGAAGCAGTCAAAATGGTTGCCGAGATGGAGGTGGCCAAGCCGGGAAAAATATTTTTCATGGACCGATTGACTGATTGACAAAAAAGATATATAGTAGTAAATGCTTTTATAATAATTTATTTAGTATTAAACTATTAAATACTAATGAATTGTAGGTTCAAGTGAGGGGCTGGAAGGGGGAAGAGGCTATTGACGAATACCAATGAAGAGCTGATTGGTTTCATGGGACAGTTCAAGACGTTTCTGAAAAACGTAAACAATGACTTTAGCCGGAAGACGATGACCGGCATGAACTATACCCAGTTCAAGTTGTTGTGTACCCTCCATACATCAGGCTCTCTCAAAGTTTCCGAGCTTGCCGATGTTCTTGGATTAACCTCCGGCGCAATTACGGGCATTGCCGATAAGCTGCTCTCGGAAGACTTGATCAGCCGCGAGAGGGCAAGTAACGACCGCCGGGTTGTGTATATTGAATTAACGGCAAAAGGCAAGGACATGGTTGACGACATTCTCAAGTCGCATCACGAAGCATTTTCCTCCTTTTTCAATGTACTGCCTGAAGAAGATATTCAGCATCTGAGGAGAATTTTCGCCCAGCTGCTTGCGAATATGGATAACAAATAGCATTTTAGCTTGGACCTACGCAAACATAGAAAAGGGAGAGAAAAACCAATGAGTAATGCTGTAGCAGCATTAAAAAGAGGCCCGATTGTCGCATCGGTACTCATCGCAGCTTTCGTTGCGCTTCTGAGCCAGACGCTCTTGAACGTTGCGCTTCCAAGCATCATGGCTGACCTCAAGGTCAGCGCGAATACGGTACAATGGCTGTCCACCGGTTATTTGCTAGTCAATGGCGTCCTTATTCCAATTAGCGCTTATTTGATCAGCCGCTTCTCGACAAGGTCATTATTTGTAGTTGCAACAAGTTTATTTACGGTAGGTACGATAGTCAGCGCCTTTGCGCCAAGCTTTGAAGTTCTGCTTACAGGCCGTATTATTCAGGCTGCCGGCGCAGGTATTCTGATGCCGCTGATGTCCATCATCTTCCTGACGATTTTCCCGATTGAACAACGCGGTAAAGCAATGGGCATGATGGGGATCGCGATGATTTTCGCTCCGGCTGTTGGCCCAACGCTGTCGGGCTGGGTTGTTGAGCATTATGACTGGCGCGTTCTGTTCTACATCGTATTGCCGTTGTCGCTGTTTGGCCTCATTTACGGCGCCATCTCGATGAAGAACGTAACCAAGACGGCAAAATCCAAGCTGGACATGGTTGCCGTTGTATTGTCGACCCTTGGTTTTGGCGGTCTGCTCTACGGCTTCAGTGATGCAGGTACGGACGGCTGGAACAATGCAACGGTTATCACAAGCTTAATTATCGGCGTTGTTGCCCTTATTGGTTTCGTAGTGTATCAGCTTGTCGTGAAGAAGCCAATTCTTGAAATGCGCGTATTTAAATACGGCATGTATTCCTTGACTACGGTTATTAACGTAATCATTACGATGGCGATGTTCTCGGGCATGATTTTGCTTCCGATCTATCTGCAGAACATTATGGGCTTTACGCCGCTTAAATCCGGTCTGCTCCTGCTTCCGGGCGCGATCCTGATGGGCATTATGTCTCCGATTACCGGTATGATCTTCGATAAAGTCGGCGCTCGTTGGCTGGCGGTAACGGGTCTTGTTATTACGGTATTCTCGTCTTATGAGTTCAGCCAATTGACTGACCATACGACTTATAACTACCTGATTATTATGTACACGCTGCGTATGTTCGGTATGTCCATGCTGATGATGCCGATCCAAACCGCGGGTATGAACCAGCTTCCGCAGCGTTTGAACGCGCACGGTTCGGCAATGTCGCAAACGCTTCGTAACGTAGCAGGCGCGCTGGGTACAGCCTTCCTCGTTACGCTTATGACGAACAAAACGGCTTCCGAAGCGAAAAGCATGATTGTATCGCAAGGCGTTGATACAACTGACAAAGTAGCGATGGGCCATGTTACGCAAGAAGCGATGATCGTTGGCATTAACCACTCCTTCGTAGTCGCAACATGGTTTGCCGTTGTCGCGCTTGTGCTTGCATTCTTCATCCGCAAAGTAAAACCGCATGAAGAACCGGCTACAGTCGTAGCCCAAGCAACCGAAGGTAAAGCTCAGCTTGCCGCAACGCAATCTAAATAAAGAAGTAAGGCCGTGCAGGGGTTCAACCCGCACGGCCTTTTTTGGTCTCCCCCAAAGGTTAAACTGCAAACGGAGCAATTAAATGTTTCTGGAGAAGTAGAGCTTATGCTTACGACGTAGCTTTCTTTCAGAAAGCTTTGAAGCGTTCGCTTTTATGAAGGGATTCCAACCTATAAAAATTTGATTCGAGGAATCCCTGAGTAATGGCCGATCGGAAGAACATTTAATTGTGCAGTTTGGCCGTTTAACCTACTTACATTTAATTGTGCAGTTTGCCCGTTTGACCTACTAACATTGCGCAGTTTGCCCGTTTAACCTATAATTTTCGCTACTCGAAAATTATGCTCCAGCACTTTCCAAAACGCCGGGAACGGAACATCAAGCACCCATCCGCTGATCCCGCGCAAGCGATAGATTTTGACGAGATCAAGCTTCGCCTGTACGCTTCTTGCATCTTCGAACCAAACCTCGTGGCGCATCCCATGCTCATCCTGATAATGATAATAAGGCGATTCCGCAAGCGGATCATATTCGATGGCGGCCCCATACCGTGCAGCTTGCCTAACGGCGTTGTTCGAGCTGATAGATAAAGCGAAGTCCTGGCCGGGGATATAAGGGAGCGTCCAGTCGTAGCCGTATAACGGCATACCAAGCATGATTTTGTCCGACGGTATTTGCGATGTCGCATAGTTTAATACTTTGGTCACTTCATTCCGCGGAGCAATCGGCATCGGCGGTCCGCCCGCCCAGCCCCACTCATACGTCATAAGGATGACATAATCCATGATCCGGCCATGCGCGGCATAATCCTGCCCGTCGAAGAGCTGCCCTCTTTGGTCTGAAGAACTGACAGGCGGAAGCGTGGAGGAGACAATAGCACCTGCCCGGTGAAGGGTGTCTGCCAACCGTTCGAGAAAGGAATGGTACAACTGGCGATCGGCAGCAGGGATATAGGCGAAATCCACGTTAAGGGCCCACAGTCTGTTGGTTTGCATAGTGGTGAGGATATGATAGATTAAACGCTCTTTAGCCATTTCATTCGATAAAATCGTATGCGCGAGGCTAGGGCTGTAAGCATACCCGTCGAAATTCGTAATAACCATCATCGGCGCGGTCCGGCTTCTGTAAGCTTCCGTAATAACCGGCTGATCATGCAAAGTGCTCAGCGACCCGTCCGGTCTGATCTGGTAGCTGAATGGGCTGAGAAAAGTCAGATGCCGTGCCGCGTCCGCCGCGGAAGGAGAGATGCCCGTAGCGGAGATGGACGGCTCGGTATAACCGTTAACTTCAATCGTCGTCTTGCGGGGTGTTGGAATGCGAAGCTGCATCCCGGGAAGAATAAGGGCGGGATTGTTGATATGGTTGACGCGCGCCAGCTCTTGCATGGTAACGCCGTATTGCTGCGAGATTGCCCAGAAGCTTTCCCCCGGTTTGACCAGATGGCTATCCGACTCGATTGGAATCAGCAGTGACTGTCCGAGGGCGAGAGGCTCGCCCCGTACCATGCCGTTTGCGACAGTGATGGCTTCCGGTGCCACGTTGTACTGCTGAGCCAAGCTTTGAACGGTGTCCCGACCTTTAACCGTATAGATGAACATCGCCTCTCGCCTCCTCAAGGATCCAATATTTCTTCTATTATTCTATTCGGATCCTTCCCCAAACTTAACAGCAGGCTAATTAATTTGATATCAGCAGGAAAAGGAAAGGGAATTTGTTGCAATTCGTGACAAAAACGAACTTTTTTTGAATACTATTATTTTAATGTTCGTATTTTGCCGTTGACAGACATAGGGCTATTGGATACACTAGAATAGGTTAAGCGGAACATGACATGAGTGGTCCGTAAATAGTTAATAGCTCTCGTATATCCTCGGGAATAAGGCCCGAAAGTTTCTACCCGAAAACCTAATTTTTTCGGACTACGAGTTGATGGTACTAATAACGGGTTGCCCTTGAATTATGGGCAGCTTTAAGTCGTCTTTTTTGAGAAATTCTTGGAATTTGAAGCAAAGACAACTGTTGCCATCTGCTCGGGTCCCGGCAGCATCCATAGCGAGTATGGTTGCGGCGCGGGTTTTTTTAGTTTCTGGACGGTTGGATTTAGCGAGATGTACACAATTTATAGATGAAGGAAGGTTTGAACGCATGTCTGCGAAGGTAGGCGTCATCATGGGCAGCAAGTCGGATTGGGATACAATGAAACTGGCTTGCGACGTTCTGGAAGAACTGCAAATTCCGTACGAGAAAAAGGTTGTTTCCGCTCACCGGACTCCGGATTTAATGTTCGAATATGCGGAGACGGCTGCAGAGCGCGGTCTGAAAGTAATCATCGCGGGTGCCGGCGGTGCCGCGCATTTGCCGGGCATGGTTGCTGCGAAGACGATTCTGCCGGTAATCGGCGTACCTGTGAAATCCTCGAATCTGAGCGGCCTTGATTCGCTCCTGTCGATCGTGCAAATGCCAGGCGGCATTCCGGTAGCGACAGTAGCCATCGGCAACGCCGGCGGTACAAACGCTGGACTTCTCGCCGCTCAAATGCTGGGGGCTTTTGATCCCGAAGTGCAGGCACGCGTGAATGCCCGCCGCGAACGGATCAAGCAGGAAGTGCTGGAAAGCAGTGAGACATTATGATGACTGAAGACAAACAACAGCGGACGCTTCTGCCGGGCAGCACCATTGGCGTGCTGGGCGGCGGACAGCTTGGCCGGATGATGGCGCTCGCAGGCAGCGCGATGGGGTATCGCTTTGTAGCGCTTGACCCGACGCCGGACGCGCCTAGCGGACAAGTTGCGGAGCAGATCGTAGCGGCTTATAACGACCGGGAAGCGGCTCGCGAGCTGGCTCGCCGGGCGGATGTGATTACGTACGAATTCGAGAATGTCGATGCGGATGTAGCAGCGATGCTCATGTCGGAATCGTACGTACCGCAGGGCAGCGAGCTGCTCTATACGACGCAGCACCGGCTTCGCGAGAAGCGCGCGATTGAAGCGGCTGGCGTACGGGTTGCCCCGTACAGCGAAATCCGGAGCAGCGATGAGCTCCGCTCAGCGGCTGAAAAGTTTGGTCTTCCATGCGTGCTTAAGACGGCAATGGGCGGTTATGACGGCAAAGGGCAATGGGTCATTCGGAGCTTCGACGAGATTGATGAAGCGTACGAGACGTTAAGCCGGGCCGGCGTAGAGCTTGTGCTGGAGCAATTCATTGCTTTTGAGAAAGAATTGTCCGTTATTGCGGCAAGAAGCCCGCAAGGCGAGATAAAAGCGTTCCCCGCTGCGGAAAATATTCATGTCGAGAATATTTTGCACTTGTCGATCGTGCCGGCTCGCATTGCCGAGAGCGTTCAGCAAGAAGCGGAAAAGCTGGCTATGAAAATCGCCGAAGGCCTTGGCGTAGTTGGTCTGATTGCGGTTGAACTGTTCTTGACGGCAGACGGCGAATTGTTCGTTAACGAGCTGGCGCCTCGCCCGCATAACAGCGGTCACTATACGATGGAAGCTTGCCGGACGTCACAGTTCGAGCAGCATGTGCGCGCGGTATGCAACTTGCCGTTAGGCGATACGGAGCTTCTTACTCCGGTTGTAATGGTAAATGTCCTTGGTCAGCATGTGGAGCCGCTGCTTGCGCGGATGGCGAAACACGATGAAGCGGCGGCGAAGTTAAACGTTGCTCCCAAGGTTCATCTCTATGGCAAGAAGGAAGCCGTGTTTAAACGGAAAATGGGTCATGTAAACGTGCTGGCGGCCAATGTGCAAGAGGCACTTGATTGGATAGAAGAGACAAACATTTGGAAGGTGTGAACGGTACATGTTAGAGCGTTACAGCAGACCGGAAATGAGAGCAATTTGGACGGAGCAGAACAAATTCCAGGCATGGCTTGAAGTTGAGCTTTGTTCCTGCGAGGCTTGGGTAGAGCTTGGCGTTATTCCAAGAGAAGACGTTGAGGCGCTTCGCAAAGCCGCTACTTTCAACATTGACCGCATTTACGAAATCGAGCAAGAAACTCGCCATGACGTGATCGCGTTCACGCGCGCGGTATCCGAAACCGTTGGTCCCGAGCGCAAATGGGTGCATTACGGCCTGACTTCGACAGACGTTGTGGATACGGCGAACGGCTACTTGCTTCTACAAGCAAATGCTATTCTTAAAAAAGACATCGAACGCTTCATCTCGATCCTTCGCGAGAAAGCGATCCAATATAAAGATACGCCTATGATGGGCCGTACGCATGGCGTTCATGCCGAACCAACGACGTTTGGTCTGAAGATGGCGCTATGGCATGAAGAAATGAAACGTAACCTCGAGCGCTTCGAGCATGCGGCAAACGGCGTTCAATTCGGTAAAATCTCCGGTGCCGTTGGTACTTACGCGAACATCGATCCGTTCGTGGAAGAGTTCGTCTGCAACAAGCTTGGCATCAGCGCGGCTCCAATCTCGACGCAAACTTTGCAGCGTGACCGTCACGCTGAATATATGGCGACACTCGCGCTTGTTGCAACTTCTCTTGATAAATTCGCCACGGAAATCCGCGCTTTGCAGAAGAGCGAATTCCGTGAAGTGGAAGAAGCTTTTGCAAAAGGCCAAAAAGGTTCGTCCGCAATGCCGCACAAACGCAACCCAATCGGCTGCGAGAACATCTCCGGCTTGTCCCGCGTCATTCGCGGCCACATGCTGACGGCTTACGAGAACGTTCCGCTCTGGCATGAGCGCGACATCAGCCACTCTTCGGCTGAACGCGTGATCCTGCCGGATGCAACGATGCTTCTGAACTACATGTTGAACCGTCTCGGCAACATTATTCAGAACCTGACCGTATTCCCTGAGAACATGAAGAAAAACATGCAGCGTACATTCGGCGTTCCGTTCTCGGGCCGCGTAATGACGAAGCTGATTGATAAAGGCCTTAGCCGCGAGCAAGCGTACGACACGGTTCAACCGCGCGCGATGCAGGCATGGGAAGAGCAACGCCAATTCCGCGACATTATTGAATCGACGCTGGAAATTACAAGCCTCTTGACGGCGGAAGAAATCGACGATGCTTTCAACCCGGCTTGGCATCTCAAGCATGTGGACACGATCTTTACGCGTCTTGGTTTGAACTAAGGGACAAAGGGGATTCGAGGAGAAATGACTGCACAATCGCAAGCTTTATCCACGGCGGCGGACTATATCAAAGCTCCGCTGCTGTATAAAGGCAAGGTTCGTGAACTGTACGATCTCGGCGAGCATTACCTGATCGTTGTCACAGACCGCATCTCGGCATTCGACTACGTGCTGGATCCGGCTGTTCCACAAAAGGGCAATGTATTGAACCGTCTGTCGGCTTTCTGGTTTGAAGAAACGGCTGCGATCCAGCCGAACCATGTTGTGCACACGGACGTGGAGAAGCTTGGGGATATCGTTACGGCGCCGGAGCTTCTTAAGGACCGGATCATGGTGACGAAGAAAGCCGAGCGTATCGACATCGAATGCGTCGTTCGGGGCTATATCACCGGCGGCGGCTGGAGACAATACCAGCAAACGTCCGCGATCAACGGCATCGAGCTGCCGGAGGGCATGCGCAAGAACGAGCGTTTCCCTCAGCCGATCTTCACGCCGGCGGCTAAGAACGACGTTGGCCACGACGAGGACATCCCGTTTGAGCGGATGCAAGAGATGGTCGGAGCGGAGCTTGCCACAGAATTGCGCGACCGCAGTATCAAGCTGTACGAGTTCGCTCATGAATACTGCGCGAAGCATGGCATCATCCTTGCCGATTGCAAATTCGAATTCGGACTGATCGACGGCCAAGTCATTCTGATCGACGAAATCTTCACCCCGGATTCCTCGCGTTTCTGGGCGGAGAAGAACTACGCTTACGATATAGAGATTGACAGCATGGACAAAGAACCGGTCCGCACGTATCTTCTCGGCTCCGATTGGGACAGAGACAGCAAACCGGCTCCTCTCCCTGAATCTGTAGTAAACGAAACAACAAATCGTTACCTCGACATTTACAGCCGTCTTACAGGACGTTCGCTCGTATAGATCGCAATTATAGGTTTTGATTTTATCTTTTGTTCTTAGATGTTGTTCTTAGATTTTGTCCTTAGATGTTCGTTCTTAAATCTTTAAGGTCTGGCGTTGAGCACGATAGTGCGCTAACGCCCCCGTAACGGTACACACGACTACCCGGGAGGGTGTTGTAAAAACCGGCAGCTGGGAGTGAGGGGGTAAGGGTGTCTGTCGGAGAGCGACAGCGCTCGCTTTTGAAATTCGGAAAATATCCGCTAAGCGGATTCGATGAAATTTTCCGATTTCAACCGCGACGTAGACAGATACCCTTGCTCCTGAACGACCCAAGCTGCCGACGACCTAGAGAGGTTTTTACACCACACAACCGGAAAAACCATTTTCAGGAGGCCAACCATGAAAGCAAAAGTCTACGTCACTATCAAACAAAATGTACTCGACCCGCAAGGTCAAGCCGTTCAAGGCTCGCTTCACACTATGGGCTTCGCAGAAGTTGAGAAAGTCCGCATCGGTAAATACCTGGAGCTTGAGCTGGACACGAATGACCGCGCTGAAGCGGAAGCACGCGTAAAAGTAATGTGCGAAAAGCTGCTGGCAAACACGGTAGTCGAAGATTTCCGTTTTGAATTGGAGGGATAATCGATGAAGTTCGCCGTTCTCGTATTCCCTGGCTCCAACTGTGACATCGACTGCTACAAAGCGGTAGAAGATGCAATCGGCCAAGAGGTCGATTATGTATGGCATACAGCGACTGACCTATCCGCTTATGATGCGATTCTTGTGCCAGGCGGCTTCTCCTATGGTGACTACCTGCGCTGCGGCGCAATGGCTAGCTTTGCCCCGGTAATGAATGAAGTTGTGAAAGCTGCAGAAGAAGGCAAGTTTATCCTTGGCATCTGCAACGGATTCCAGATCTTGACCGAAGCAAACCTTCTGCCAGGCGCTCTGATCCGCAACAATGGTCTTAAATTCCGTTGTCAGCAACAGCTGCTTGAAGTCGTGAACAACGGCACGGCCTTTACGAACCAATACTCGCAAGGCGAGATTATCGATATTCCGATCGCGCACGGCGAAGGCAACTACTTCTGCGACGAAGCTACGCTTGCCGAGCTGAAAGCAAACAACCAGATCGTATTCCGTTATGCAGGCGACACGAACCCGAACGGTTCGGTCGAGAACATTGCGGGCATTAGCAACAAAAAGGGCAATGTCGTGGGCATGATGCCTCACCCTGAGCGCGCGATTGACCAAATTCTCGGCTCGGAAGACGGCAAACGGATGTTTACATCGATTTTGAATGCATGGAGGGAACAACATGGCGCAGCAATTAACGGCTAAGGAACCGACACCTGAACAAATCGTCGAGCAAAAGATTTATCAACAATTTGGTGTATCGGATTATGAATTTGAGCTTATCTGCGGTTTTCTCGGCCGTACACCCAACTATACGGAAATCGGCGTATTCAGCGTTATGTGGTCCGAGCATTGCGCGTACAAGAACTCCAAGCCAATCCTGAAAAAATTCCCGATCACGGGTCCTCGCGTCCTGATGGGACCAGGCGAAGGCGCGGGTATCGTAGATATCGGCGACAACCAAGCGGTTGTATTCAAGATCGAATCGCATAACCATCCATCCGCGGTTGAGCCTTACCAAGGCGCGGCAACGGGCGTTGGCGGCATTATCCGCGACATTTTCTCGATGGGCGCACGTCCAGTCGCTTTGCTGAACTCGCTTCGTTTCGGCAAGCTGGAAAACGACCGCGTGAAATATTTGTTCGAGAACGTAGTTAGCGGCATCGCGGGCTACGGCAACTGTATCGGTATTCCTACCGTTGCGGGCGAAGTGATGTTCGACGAGAGCTACGAGGGCAACCCGCTGGTTAACGCGATGTGCGTTGGTCTTATCGATCATGACAAAATCCAGCGTGGCGTAGCAAAAGGCGTTGGCAACCCGGTATTCTACGTAGGTCCAGCAACGGGCCGCGACGGCATTCACGGCGCGACATTCGCATCCGTCGAGCTGTCCGAAGAATCCGAAGAAAAACGTACGGCGGTACAAGTCGGCGATCCGTTCATGGAGAAGCTCGTTATGGAGTCCACGCTTGAACTGATCAACTCCGGCATCGTGCTTGGCATTCAAGATATGGGCGCAGCGGGCCTCACTTGCTCGAGCGCGGAGATGGCTTCCAAAGCCGGCAACGGCCTGGAGCTGTACCTTGATGAAGTTCCGCAACGCGAGACAGGTATGACGCCTTACGAAATGATGCTGTCGGAGTCGCAAGAACGGATGTTGTTCGTTGTTGAGCCGCAGCATGAAGCGCAAGCGCAAGAGATTTTCGACCGTTGGGGCGTTATTTGCAAGAAAGTCGGCAAAGTTACCGACGACGGCCGTCTCCGCCTGTTCCACCAAGGCGAGCAAGTTGCCGACATGCCGGTTAAAGCACTTGTTGACGAGTGCCCGGTATACAACAAACCTTCCTCCGAGCCTGCTTACTACCGTGAGAACGCAACCGTTGATACAGCGGCATTCGCGGAAATCACGGATCTGACCGGAGCTCTTGAGAAAGTTCTCGCTTCGCCGACTGTGGCAAGCAAAGAATGGGTATATAACCAATATGACTACATGGTTCGTACGTCGACGGCTGTTCAACCAGGCTCCGACGCGGCAGTCGTAACCATTCGCGGTACCCGCAAAGGTCTTGCGATGACAACGGACTGCAACGGACGTTACGTATATCTTGACCCTGAAGTTGGCGGCCAGATCGCAGTAGCGGAAGCGGCGCGAAACATCGTATGTTCCGGCGCGGAACCGCTCGCGATTACGGACAACCTGAACTTCGGCAGCCCTGAGAAGCCGGAAGTATTCTGGCAGATCGAGAAATCCGCGGACGGCATGTCCGAAGCTTGCCGCGTGCTTGATACACCGGTAATCGGCGGCAACGTCAGCTTGTACAACGAGAACGCAAAAGGCGCGATCTACCCGACGCCGGTAATCGGCATGGTTGGTCTCGTGCATGACGTGGATCACATTACTACGCAAGGCTTCAAAAAAGAAGGCGACGTTATTATCCTCGTCGGCGAGACGCAAGCAGAGTTTGGAGGCAGCGAGCTGCTCTACGTGCTGAATGGCTCGGCAGCAGGCCGTCCTCCGCAAATCGACCTTGCGACAGAGAAGAAAACATTGGGCGCGGTTCTGACTGCAATCCAAGGCGGTCTTGTTGCTTCGGCGCATGACCTGTCCGAAGGCGGTCTGGCCGTAGCGCTGGCTGAATCCGCAATTAGCGGCGGAATCGGCGCGGAAGTGAACGTGGCAACGGATCTTCGTGCGGATCACGTACTCTTCAGCGAATCGCAATCGCGTATCCTGCTCTCGGCAACGCCTGAGAAAGCAGCGGCTTTGCAAGCTCACCTGAACGAGCAAGGCGTAGCGAACGCGGCAATCGGCACGGTTAAAGGCAACAGCCTGACCATCAACGTAAACGGCAAATCCGGCGTTAACGCACCGGTACAACAACTGGAGAAGGTTTGGAAGGATGCGATTCCATGTCTGATGAAATAAAACAGCATAAGCTGTGGACGGGAAATCATTACAACGAAGGCATTGGCCGTGACGATATGTTTGATAAATTGCGCGAGGAGTGCGGCGTGTTCGGGGTCTTTAATGTCCCGAACGCGTCCTCCCTCAGCTATTACGGCCTTCATGCCCTCCAGCATCGCGGCGAGGAAAGCGCGGGAATCTGCACGGTGGATACGGAGGCGGGCAACCGCTTCACCTATCACCGCGGCATGGGGCTTGTGAAGGAAGTATTTGATAAAGAGCGGATTCAGTCGCTTGCCGGCGACCGTGCGATCGGCCATGTCCGTTATTCAACGGCTGGAGAGAGCAAGCTGGCAAATGCGCAGCCGCTTATTTTCCGTTACCGGGACGGCGATCTGGCCGTTGCGACAAACGGCAACATCGTGAACGCGCCGGAGATCCGCAAGGAGCTGGAGAGCCAAGGTTCAATCTTCCAGACTTCCAGCGATACCGAAGTTATTGCTCACTTAATCGCTCGTTCTCCGAAGAGCTTTGAAGAAGCGGCTAAGGATGCGCTTCAGCGTATTATCGGCGGTTTTGCGTTCCTGATCATGACGAACGACAAGCTGCTCGTAGCTTCTGATCCTAACGGTCTGCGTCCGCTCGTTATGGGCCGCATTGGCGACGGTTTTGTGTTCTCTTCCGAATCATGTGCCTTTGAATCCATTGGCGCTGAGTATGTACGTGACGTGCAACCGGGCGAACTGCTCTATCTCGATGCGGACGGCATGCGCGAAGACCGTTATGCGGAAGTGGAGCGCCGGGCAACTTGCGCGATGGAATACATCTATTTTGCCCGTCCGGACAGTGATATTAATACAATCAACATCCATTCCGCGCGTAAGCGGATGGGGAAACAGCTTGCGATGGAATCGTTTGTGGATGCGGATATCGTCATCGGCGTACCGGATTCGAGTATTTCGGCGTCTATTGGTTATGCTGAGCAAACGGGCATTCCTTACGAGCTTGGACTTATCAAGAACAAGTACACGGGGCGTACGTTTATTCAGCCTTCCCAAGAGCTTCGGGAACAAGGCGTGAAGATGAAGTTGTCCGCCGTGCGCAAAGTCGTTGAAGGCAAACGCGTTGTAATGATCGATGACTCGATCGTCCGCGGTACGACTTCCCGCCGGATCGTGAACATGCTTCGCGAGGCTGGCGCGACGGAAGTACATGTGCGAATTACATCGCCGCCATTCAAGAACCCTTGTTACTACGGTATTGATACGCCGGACCGCAAGGAGCTGGTTGCTTCTTCGAGAACGGTGCAGGAAATGTGCGAAATGATTAATGCGGACTCTTTATACTTCCTTAGCCATGAAGGTTTCATTGATTCGGTAGGAGGCAATGACGGCGCGTATAACCGCGGCATGTGTCTGGCTTGCTTCGATAATGATTATCCAACGCCGGTTGACGAGGAATCGGATAAGAGCTGCAGCTGTTAATAGTATATAAAGGGGTTGACTGGTGTGTCAGAAGCGTACAAAAAAGCCGGTGTCGATATTGCGGCCGGCAATGAAGCAGTCGAACGGATGAAGAAGCATGTTAAGAAAACGTTCCGTCCAGAGGTGCTGACTGATCTCGGCGGGTTTGGCGGTTTGTTTGGCCTTAACAAGGACAAATACGAGGAGCCTGTGCTCGTATCGGGAACGGACGGCGTTGGTACTAAGCTGAAGCTGGCGTTCATGATGGATAAGCATGACACGATTGGCGTTGACGCGGTAGCAATGTGCGTGAACGATATTATCGTACAAGGCGCCGAGCCGCTCTTCTTCCTCGATTATCTGGCATGCGGCAAAGTTGTTCCCGAGAAAATCGAAGCGGTTGTAAAAGGCATCTCCGACGGTTGCGTCCAAGCGGGCTGCGCCCTGATTGGCGGCGAAACGGCCGAAATGCCTGGCATGTACCAAGGCGACGAATACGATATTGCCGGCTTTACGGTTGGCGTTGTGGATAAGAAGAAAATCATCGACGGCACAACAATCGCTCCTGGCGACGTTGTTCTTGGATTTGCTTCGAGCGGCATTCACAGCAACGGCTACTCGCTGGTACGCCGTCTTCTCCTTGAAGAATGCGGTTATGCGCTTGATCAGCGTCTGCCTGAGCTGAACGACGAAGTACTTGGCGACGTATTGATCGAACCAACTCGCATCTATGTGAAATCGGCTCTTAAGCTGATTGAAGAAGTAAACGTAAAAGGCATGGCGCACATTACGGGCGGCGGCTTTATCGAGAATATCCCGCGCGTTCTTCCGGAAGGCGTAAACGTAAATATCGAATACGGCTCTTGGCCGATTCTGCCTGTGTTCCAGCTTATGCAGGACAAAGGCGCAGTTACAAACCGCGATATGTTCACAACTTTTAATATGGGCATCGGGTTAGTTGTAGTGGTTCCAGCGGACCAAGCGGAGAAAGCTCTTCAAGTCGCTTCCGAGCTTGGCGAACAAGCCTACCGAATCGGTACCGTAACGGAAGGCAGCCGCGTAGTTACGTTCACGGGAGCGGACGTTTAATGGGAGCACTGCGAATAGCCGTTTTTGCATCAGGGCAAGGAACCAACTTCCAGGCCCTGGTCGATTCGGTGCAGCAAGGAGAGCTCGATGCAACCATCGAGCTTCTTGTTTGTGATAAGCCTGCGGCGCCCGTTGTAGAACGGGCACGCAAGGCGGGCGTGGACACCTTCGTGTTTGTGCCAAAAGAATATGAGTCCCGCGAAGTTTACGAAACGGAAATTCTGGCGGAGCTTCAGCGACGCGGCATCGAGCTGGTCGTTTTGGGCGGTTATATGCGCATTATTACTTCCGTGCTTGTTGAACCGTTTTACGGACGAATGATCAATATTCATCCGGCTCTCTTGCCATCGTTCCCTGGCGTGAACGGGATTGGACAAGCGCTGGCTTACGGCGTGAAAATAACCGGCGTTACGGTTCATTACGTGGACGGCGGCATGGATAGCGGACCGATTATCGCGCAAAGCGCGGTTGAAGTGCTTGTCGGCGATACGGAAGACACGCTTGGCGGG
This sequence comes from Paenibacillus glycanilyticus, assembly GCF_030161375.1. Taxonomy (GTDB): domain Bacteria; phylum Bacillota; class Bacilli; order Paenibacillales; family Paenibacillaceae; genus Pristimantibacillus; species Pristimantibacillus glycanilyticus_B. The sequence goes on along the minus strand of NZ_BSSQ01000009.1, from coordinate 108,850 downwards.
CGGATTCACGCAGCCGAGCAGCAGCTCTTGCCGAAGGTCGTGCAATGGATCGCGGCAGGCCGCATAACGCTTGAAGGACGTTTCGTTACGGTGAAAGCGTAGCTTTTTATTATTTTTCATATTAAGAGTAAGTACCTATTTTAGAGGAGGCAATTTGGCGTGGCAATTCGTAGAGCGTTAATTAGTGTATCGGACAAGACTGGCATTGTGGAATTTTCTCGTGAACTGGCAGCTCAAGGCGTGCAAATCATCTCGACGGGCGGTACGTTTAACCTTCTGGAGAAGGAAGGCATTCCGGTTATCGGCATTTCCGATGTAACGGGTTTCCCTGAAATTCTCGATGGCCGCGTAAAAACGCTTCACCCGGCGGTTCATAGCGGACTTCTGGCTATTCGCGATAACGAAGAGCATCAAAAGGTTATGCAAGAGCTTGGTCTGGATTACATCGATCTTGTTGTTGTTAACCTGTATCCGTTCAAGCAAACGATCGCAAACCCTAACGTGGAATACGAAGACGCAATCGAGAACATCGATATCGGCGGTCCTACGATGCTTCGTTCGGCTGCGAAAAACCATGCGTTCGTTACGGTTGTGGTAGACGCTAACGACTACGCGGCTGTTATCGAAGAGATCAAAGCCGGCGGCGACACTACGCTTGAAACGCGCAAACGCCTGACGGCAAAAGTATTCCGCCATACAGCTGCTTACGATGCGTTGATCGCGGACTACCTGACGAAGCAAGTTGGCGAAGAGCTGCCTGAGTCTTACACCGTGACTTACGAGAAAGTGCAGGATCTGCGTTACGGCGAGAACCCGCATCAGAAAGCAGCGTTCTACAGCAAACCGCTTGCGGCTGTGGGCAACATCACAACGGCTGAGCAACTGCACGGCAAAGAATTGTCCTACAATAACATTAACGACGCGAACGCGGCGCTTGCGATCGTCAAAGAATTCGACGAGCCGGCTTGCGTAGCGGTGAAGCATATGAATCCATGCGGCGTCGGTATCGGTACTGACATCCATGAAGCGTATCAAAAAGCGTACGCGGCAGACCCTACCTCGATCTTCGGCGGCATCGTTGCGGCGAACCGTACGATTGGCGCGGACACGGCTGAGCTGCTGAGCCAAATTTTCCTTGAAATCATTATCGCTCCCGACTTCACGCCGGAAGCGCTGGAAGTGCTGACGAAGAAGAAAAACATCCGCCTTCTGAAGCTGGGCGAGCTGGCGGGTTCCGCGGCTGAGCGCCAATCCGACTGGCTGTCGACTACCGTTGACGGCGGCATGCTCGTTCAAGAGAGCGACGTTCGCAGCTTGGCGGAAGCCGACCTGCAGTTCGTTACGGACCGCAAACCAACCGAAGAAGAGCTGAAGCAATTGCTGTTCGGATGGAAAGTTGTGAAGCACGTGAAATCAAACGCGATTTTGCTGGCGAAAAACAACATGACGATTGGCGTTGGCGCTGGCCAAATGAACCGCGTTGGCGCGGCTCGCATTGCCATCGAGCAAGCAGCCGAGCAAGCGGCGGGTTCGGTACTCGCTTCCGATGCGTTCTTCCCAATGGGCGACACGGTTGAATTGGCTGCGAAACACGGCATTACGGCCATTATCCAAACAGGCGGTTCGATCAAAGACGAAGAGTCGATCGCCGCAGCGAACAAGCATAACATTGCGATGGTTATGACTGGCGTTCGCCACTTCAAGCACTAGAACTTTTAATTAGCGAAGCTTCTTGCCGCGGCTCTTATGGAGCGTGGCAAGATCGGCTTCGCTTTTGACGATAGTTTCATATTTAATCAGGGGGTACGGGAAGCGATGAGAATTTTAGTTGTTGGCGGCGGCGGACGCGAGCACGCGATTGTTTGGGCTCTTAAGAAAAGCGAGAAGGTCAAAGAGGTGTTTTGCGCGCCGGGGAATGCGGGCATTGCGCAAATCGCGGATTGCGTGCCAATCGCGGTTAACCAGTTCGACGAGCTTGTAAAGTTTGCGAAGGACGCGGCGATTGACCTCGTCTTTATCGGTCCTGACGATCCGCTTGCTGCAGGCATCGTAGATGCTTTCGAGGCGCATAACATTCCGGTATACGGACCGAATAAAGCGGCAGCCGAAATCGAAGGCAGCAAAATCTTCATGAAGGATTTGCTCCGCAAGTACAATATTCCTACGGCCAAATACGAGACGTTTACGAATTATGAGTCGGCGCTTACTTATCTTCGCGAGCAATCCGTGCCGATCGTGATCAAAGCGGACGGTCTTGCGGCGGGCAAAGGCGTAACGGTTGCTTATTCGATGGAAGAAGCGGAACAAGCGCTGAAAGAAGCGATGGTCGACAAGGTGTTTGGCGACGCCGGCAACCAAATCGTGATCGAGGAATTCCTGGAAGGCCAAGAAATGTCGATCCTTGCTTTTGTGGACGGCGAAACGGTAAAAGCAATGGTACCGGCGCAAGACCATAAGCCAGTATTCGATAACGATAAAGGCCCGAACACGGGCGGCATGGGGACATACACGCCGCTGCCGCATATCGACCCAGCGATTATTGAAGAATCGATTGAGAACATCATCAAACCAACGGCTAAAGCGATGGTCAGCGAAGGTCGTCCGTTCCGCGGCGTATTGTTCGCAGGTCTGATGATTACGAAAGACGGTCCCAAAACGATCGAGTTTAACGCGCGTATGGGCGATCCGGAGACGCAAGTCGTTCTGCCGCGTCTGAAGACGGAGTTGGTTGATGTCGTGCTTGCTTCCCTGAACGGACGACTCGATCAGCTTGAGCTTGAGTGGAGCGACGAAGCAGCCGTTTGCGTTATCGTTGCATCCGCAGGTTACCCTGGAGTGTATCCGAAGGGTATTGAGATTACAGGTCTAGACGCAGCGGAAGCGCAAGGCGCTCTTGTATTCCACGCCGGAACGGCCGAGAAAGACGGCAAGATCGTAACGAGCGGCGGACGCGTGCTTGGCGTAGTTGGCCGTGGCCGCGACATCGCGGAAGCGCGTGCCCGCGCTTACGAAGCGGTTAGCGTTATTCATTTCGACGGCATGCACAGCCGTACCGATATTGCGGCGAAAGCGCTGAAGGGTTAAACTTCATAGCTTTGAATGATAGAAAGCGGTCAACAGGTTTCCACCTGATTGATCGCTTTTTTGTTTGTGCTGGCGATGAGTTCGCTGCCGAATGAGCCAAATTAGATCTGAATGAGACAATTGAGATCCAATTGAAATCCAGACAAGATCCAAACAAGATCCAAACAAGATCCAAATTACATCCAAATTACATCCAAATTAGATCCAAATCCAAGCACACCATTAAGGAAATTTATTTCCGTCCATCCTGTCCTTTTTACTTTATTGTTAGTGCAGGACAGCGATTTGTTTGATAAATTCGGTTTTTAAGTCCTTTTTTTCTTTATAGGGAAATCCCTTTCCGCTAATCCTGCAAAAAGTAAATAAAAAAGCGGATTTTCCTTAAATGCACGGCTGATAAGGAAAATGATTTCCGTATTAGAGAAATAAATGATAGCCAGCGGCAGCGGTCAACAGGTTTCCACCTGTTTGACCGCTTTTTTGTGTTTGCTAGCGATGAGTTCGCTGCCGAATTAGATACGATCGGAATGAGATCCGAAGCAGATCCAATTAATCCGAATTAGAGCCAAATTAAACTCAAATTAGATTTCGAATCCAAACACAGCAGTTAAGGAAATTTATTTCCGTCGGTCCTGTCATTTTTTCTTTATGGTTAGTGAAGGACATGTATTTGTTCGATAAATTCGGTTTTTAAGTCCTTTTTTTCTTTATACGGAAATCCATTTCCGCTAATCCTGCAAAAAGTAAATAAGAAAGCGGATTTTCCTTAAATACCGGCTGATAAGGAAAATGATTTCCGTATTAGAGAATTAAATGAATGAACGAGAAGCAAGAACAAGAAGCAAGAACAAGAAACCAGAAAGCAGAAAGCAGAAAGCAGAAAGCAGAAAGCAGAAAGCAGAAAGCATCAGAAAAGGAAGAAAGAAATAAGAGTAAGAAATAAGAGTAAGAAATAAGAGTAAGAAATAAGAGTAAGAAATAAAAGTAAGAAATAAGAGCAAGAAATAAGAGCAAGAAATAGGAAGCAAGAAATAAGAGCAAGAAATAATAACATGAAATAAGAATAGGTGTGTTCGGGAGCATTAGCGACGTTTATTTGGGGTAGGTTCAGTAATAGTAAACAATTCGAACAGACCTATTGCTATCGCAAAGGTCCGCTCGGCAATTGCTATTGGGCTGGCTACTCCTTGTAGAACAGCAGGCTGCGGTCAAGGATGATATATAACACGGCAACAAAGATGCCGGCGAGCAATAACACCGTCAGCCAATGCTCGGTCAGCCAGACGATCCATGTCGGCACAGGAATCATCTCCTTGGTTTTGGCATTTGTATTCAGGTTATAGAATGAGCAATATAGGTTCGGCCTATTCGCCGCAAGTAGTTGACAGCATCCTTTGGCGGATGATACTATGAACTCAACTAATTCATAGTATTCGGGTAGGAATTATATTTAATTTAATTGCAGGAGGATTAATCATATGGAAAAGCAATTGCTGCTGCGTCATGAAGGACTCGAGCTTACCGCAACCTTGCATTACCCTAGCGATCATACAACGGACCAATCGAAAAAGCAGGCCATTATTATATGCCATGGATTTGTCGGCAGCCGGGTAGGCGTTGACCGATTGTTCGTCAAGGCGGCAAGAGCGCTTGCGGCGCAAGGCTCGTATGTAATCCGATTTGATTATGGCGGCTGCGGCGAGAGCAATGGGGATTACGGAGCTCTTGGCTTTGACAGCATGATTGATCAGACTCGTACCGTGATCGATTACGTATCTGAAATGGATTGCGTTGATCCTAGACGAATTGTTCTGCTGGGCCACAGTCTTGGCGGAGCGGTTGCCATTATGACGGCAGTCCGCGACAAACGCGTCAAACGTCTTGTATTATGGTCGCCGGTGGCTTATCCGTTCAACGATATCGTGCGGATTGTTGGTCGGGCGGGTTATGACGAAGCCGTGCAACAGGGCAGCACCGATTATGCGGGCTTTACGCTGCAGCCGGTCTTCTTCGACTCGCTGCTTCAGCATCAGCCTTTCCAAGCGGCGACGCGGTTTGGCGGGGAAGTGTTGATGGTCCACGGAACAAGCGATGATCTGATTCCGGTAGATTACAGCTTCCTGTATCAAAAGGTGTTCTGGACGCGGAGCGACGGGCTATGCGACAAGGAGATCATTTTCCAGGCGAACCATACGTATTCGAACCGCCAGCATCAGGAGGAAGCGATCCGCTTAACGTCGGGATGGCTGGAAGGGCTCGACAAGAAGCAGCAGGAGTGGCATAACTGGAGTATTTAGGAAGACAACAACCCGCCTTTTATGTTTAAATGGTAGTATTCGAATTTGAACTTTGAACTCTATCATTCTCTACTAGAAGGCGGGGAACGCATGAAGGGACAGGTACGTTTTATTTGGCTCATGAGCTTGATCATTCTGGTTTTCGTATCCGCTTGCAGCGGCGGTGCCAAGAGTAATACCGGGGAGACAACACCGGCCCCTACGGAATCAGCCGAACCGGAGATTACCGCAACGCCCGAGCCCACGCCGGAGCTTGCGTTTGCGGCGCCCCTTACCGGTCTGAAGCGCGATACGGAAGCAACGGCGCGGCCCATTGCGGTTATGGTCAACAATTTGAAGCCGGCGCGTCCGCAATCGGGGCTAACCAACGCCGATGTGGTGTGGGAAGTGCTCGCTGAGGGCGGCATTACGCGGCTTGTTGCGATCTTCCAAAGCACGGATGCGGGAACCGATCCTATTGGCCCGATTCGAAGCATCCGGCCTTACCTGATTGATATCGGGGAGAGCTATGGCGCTATTCTGGCACATTCGGGGGCTAGCAATGACGGCTACGATATTTTGCAGCATCAGGACAAGCCTTATCTCGACGAGATTTCGAATGCGGGACCGTACTTCTGGCGGAGCAAAGACCGCAAAGCGCCGCATAATCTGTATTCCGAACTGGACAAGCTTCGGGCAGGGGCCGAGAAGAAAGGTTATCGCAGCGACGTGACGGTGCCGACCTACACATTCGCCGAAGAAGGGGCGACGGCGGCGGGTGAAGCGGCAGCTTCGATTCAAATCAAATTTCTGCTCAAGGATTACAAAGTTTCCTATGACTATGATCCTGCAAGTGGGCTGTACAAACGTTCCATTAATGATGAGCCTCATACGGATCTCAATAATAACGAACAATTATCTGCGGCGAATGTGGTCGTGCTTGGCGCGAATCACAAGACGCTTGACGACTATGGACGGTTATCGGTCGATCTGCATGCAGGCGGCTCGGCGCTGCTGTTCCAAAAGGGCAAAGCGGTTGCATGCGAATGGGTGCGAAGCAAAGACAATATGGTCCGGTTAATGAAGGATGGGGCAGAGCTGCCGTTTGTTCCCGGCCAAACGTTCTTCCATGTCGTTCCGAATACGCCGACTTTTGCAGAACACGTCATTTATGGGTAAAAAGAAAACAAGTCGGACACACTCTAATTAAGTGTAGAGGGTGTTCGCGGATAGCCAAAAAGGATATAACTGGCGATGCGCTCCTGTACGGGGCGCATCTTTTTATATTTTTTTTGAAAAAGCGCAAACTTTTCATAAATCCTTTACATTGCCTTAACAATTATAAAGTAAACTGTGTTAAGATATTGTGGGCTCATTGATGAAATGACGCCTAACCATCCAGTTGGGTAAAGGGGATTAAGATGTTTAAGAAAAAGGATATTTTCTTTAAAACGTTTGAAGAAATGGCGGATACGCTCGTCGACGCAATTGAATATTTTGCAAACGGCGTTTCGGACCTTTCGGATGTTACTCAGTTCGCTAAGACCATGAAAGAACATGAAAGCAAAGGCGACCAATACGTACATACGATTCTGAAAGAACTGAACAAAACGTTTATTACCCCAATTGAGCGGGAAGACATTATGGAACTAACTTCGTCTCTGGACGATGTGCTTGACGGCATTGAGGCTTGCGCATCGCGCTTTGAGATGTACAATATTAAAGAAAAAGACGAGTATATCACGTTGTTTGGCGATATTTTGCTTCGTTCCGGACACCAGATCAAGAAAGCGATCTATCTGCTGACGGACAAGAAGCTGCTCGCCATCCGCGAGCCAAATATCGCGCTTAACGAACTTGAGAACCAAGCAGACGACTTGCTCCGTGTAAGTATCAAGAGCCTGTTCACTAACGTGACGGATCCGATTGAACTGATGAAGCGCAAAGAAATCTATGAAATGTTGGAGCAAACGACCGACTACTGCGAAGACGTAGCGAACACGCTGGAATCGATCATTATGCGCAACAGCTAAGCTTACACGGAGAGTAGGAATCAATACACATGGATTCAATCACTATATGGATGGTTGTCATATTCGCTCTTGGTTTTGATTTTATTAACGGTTTCCACGATACGGCGAACGCGATTGCAACGACGGTATCTACCCGTGCTTTGAAACCAAGGGTAGCCATTATTATGGCAGCCTGCATGAACTTTATTGGTGCCATTACGTTTACGGGCGTAGCGAAAAAGATCGGCAGCGGCGTTGCCAATCCGGCGGATTTGCCCAACGGCGTTGAGATTGTAATCGCCGCGCTGATCTCGGCGATCATATGGAATCTCCTTACCTGGTGGTTCGGTATTCCGTCCTCCTCGTCGCATGCTTTGATCGGTTCGCTTGCCGGTGCCGTAGCATCCGGAGCAGGATTTGATGCAATCAACTCGCATGGTTTTGTCGATATCATTAAAGCGCTTATTTTCTCGCCGCTTATTGCGTTTACGATCGGATTTATCATCATGTGGATTCTGAAGAGAATATTCGCGAGGTCAAGTCCCCATCAGGTGAACAAAGGCTTCCGGTTTGGTCAGATTCTGACCGCGGCATTCCAATCGTTCTCCCATGGTACAAACGATGCTCAGAAGGCGATGGGTATTATTACGTTCGCTCTCGTAGCCGGAGGTATTCAGGACCACCTTGAGGTTCCGCTGTGGGTTAAGATGTCGGCGGCATTGTCGATGGCGCTTGGCACATCCATTGGCGGATGGAAGATCATCAAGACGATGGGTACGAAAATCTTCAAGATCGAACCGATTAACGGCTTCGCTGCCGATATCGGTTCCGCGGGCGTAATCCTGTCGGCTACCGTTATGGAACTGCCTGTCAGCACGACGCATGTTATTACTTCGTCGATTCTTGGCGTTGGTTCCGCGAAGCGTTTCTCGAGCGTCCGTTGGTCGCTTGCCGGCAAGATCGTTATTGCGTGGGTCATTACGATTCCTATTACGGCGCTTCTTGCGGCAGGGATCTACTGGGTTATCGATCAAATTTTCTTTTAAGCATACAAAAGTGCCGGGAATAGCTCCCGGCACTTTTTCCTTGTTTAGCGCTGGCGTTTCCGCTTGCGGCGGCGGCCCGCGGAACCTGTAGGTTTTTTGCGGCGTTTCCGTTTCTTAGGCACCACTTCGATATCGTCTGAGGCATCGTCTCCCGAATCTTTCTTGAAGGAGCCAAAGATGACCTTCACGAGAGGGGCCATTTGCGATACGCTCGATACGACCTTTTGAACTTTGCCGACGGTAGTCAGGATGCCGTCAAGGCCACCGATCCGGTCGACGAAACCTTTGATTTCGGTTAAGCTTGGCATGTTAAATCCGCCGGTTTTTGTTGATGTGGTCGACTCCACCATTTCCGCCGCTGTTGCCGGTACAACGACAGGTAGACTTTCCTCTTGTTGTATAATAGTCTCTTCCATCGAAAAGACAGGAGGCGCAGGCGGAATTGGCGGGCCGTCCGTACCGAAGCCAAGAGGGTTCTGGAAGCTGTTCATGCCTTGACTTCCTGGGCTCCGGACATAGCCGCGCCGGTGATGGCCGCTATGCGGCGAATGCGGCGGATACTGGTGAGGGTTCGGATGACCGCCGGCACCAGGGTAGTTCCGGTAATTCACGCGGATCACAACCTTTTTCAAAGTTTATGGAACAATCGCTTCCCCGCTTACGTCCGCTTCCACCGGGTGATCAGCCTGCATGCAGGTCCGACTCCCGTATGCCGTATAGGGAAGTATTCTTGATATTAGTCTATGGCATAGGCAAACGTGGCGATTGGACGAATGCCCGATTTTATATAAATAATGCGGATATTTACCTATAAATTTCTCTTCCGTCCTGTAAAGCGTGAATACGGTAATGCTTGAAAAAACACCCTGAAACCTTTACAATTGGAATAATAGACATTTCATAATATGCCGTAAATGCGTGTGCGATCACGCCCCTGAGGAGTGGATGATAATGCAGCTTAAGAAGCTGAATGATAAAGCGATTGACCAATTATTCGAAGCGGTCCTGACCCTAAAGTCGGTCGAGGAGTGTTATATCTTTTTTGACGATTTGTGCACGGTGAACGAAATCCAGTCTTTGTCCCAACGTCTTGAAGTTGCGCGCATGCTTGGCAAAGGCAGCACCTATAACCAGATCGAGGCGGAAACCGGCGCCAGCACGGCCACGATCTCCCGCGTTAAGCGCTGTTTGAATTATGGCAACGATGGGTATAAAATGACTTTAGAACGTTTAGGCAGATAGTGCCATGAAACCAGGCATTCTCGTCATCAGCCATGGTTCGAGAGAAGCGGAATGGGTGCGGCTCGTTGACCGGGCGGTAGAGGCTGCAGCAGCATCTCCGCTTGTGCATAGCGTGCCGGTTTATTCCTCCTTTCTCGAAATTGTAGAAGGCCGATTAATACAGGATGGAATCGATGCGCTTGAGGAGCAGGGAGTAACGGATTTATTCGTGCTTCCGCTTTTCATTTCGTCGGGCAGCACGCATGTGGATGAGATCGGGCAAGCGTTTGGCCTGCCGCCGGTTGCGGAACTTGAAGGGGATCTAGGAACCTTTCGGGTAAATGCCCGCGTACATTACGGCAAGCCGATAGATGATGATCCCGATATCGCGGAGCTGCTGCTGTCGAATATTAAGCCGCTTTCTGTTCAGCCTGAAGCGGAGACAATTATGCTCATTGCTCATGGAAGCAAGGAAAAGGTATTCCATGAACGGTGGCAGCATGGTCTGAATGAGCTTGCGGAGCGGCTGAGGAAGCTTGGCGGATTTGCGCATTCGGCTACGGCGATGCTGCTTCCTGACCAAGCGGCTAATCATTTGAGAGCCCTGCAAGCTGAACGGCCGGATGAAACGGTTATCGTGGTACCTCTGTTTTTGAGCAAAGGTTATTTTACGAATACGGTCATTCCATCGCGGTTAAAAGGACTTGATTACCGGTACAACGGGCAAGCGATGCTGCCTCATCCGGCAATCGAGCGATGGCTGGAGCGGCGTATGGCGGATTGGATTTCCGAACAATTGAGATGACCGTCTTTTGAAAGAAATGGTGGGTTATGATATGAAGCGTGCCAGATTGATTTACAACCCGACATCGGGCAGAGAAGAGATGAAGCGCCGTCTCCCGGATATTTTGCAGAAGCTGGATCAAGCCGGCATTGAAACGAGCTGCCATGCAACGATTGGCGGAGGAGACGCAACGCTTGCCGCGGCGGATGCGGCAGACCGGGATTATGATCTGATCATCGCGGCAGGCGGCGACGGAACGATCTATGAAGTGATTAACGGGCTTGCGAATAAGCCGAACCGACCTCCTCTTGGCATTTTGCCGCTGGGGACAACGAACGATTTCGCCCGGGCAATGGGGATTCCGAAGCATTGGGAATATGCCTGCGATCTCATTATTCAGAATTACACGCGGCAGATTGACGTCGGTCAAGCGAATGAGCGTTACTTCATTAATATTGCCGGAGGCGGCTCCCTTACCGAGTTGACCTATGACGTGCCGATTAAGCTCAAGACGATGATCGGACAGCTGGCGTATTATTTGAAAGGGCTTGAGAAGATGACCCGGCTTAGCCCGACGGAACTTGTCATCGAAGCGGAAGGCGTCGGCAAATTCCACGAGGAATTTATGCTGTTCCTCATTTGCAACAGCAACTCGGTTGGCGGCTTTGAGAAGCTGGCTCCGGAGTCGAAGCTGGATGATGGCCTGTTTGACGTTGTACTGCTCAAGAAATGCAACCTTGCGGAATTTATCCGGATTGCCACATTGGCGCTTCGCGGCGAGCATTTGAATGATTCGCATGTCATTCACTTCCGTACGAATAAAATGAAGGTAACTTCTCCAAGTTACGTTCAGATTAACCTCGACGGCGAATACGGCGGAACGTTGCCGTTTACGTTCTCGGTTCTGCCATCGCATTTGCGGATATTTGCCGATGAACATGGAGAAGCAAGTTATCGCCACCGGTAGAGCTGGCGGATGTTTCCATAAACCTCTAATGGTAAGCTATGAGCTTGCTGTCGGAGGTTTATTTCTTTATGCAGATGCATTACACTAGAGGGATAATAGCTAGAGGAAGCGGAGAGCAATAATGAATAATCGAAATCAATCGCGTCATTCCAATAAAAAAGGCCGGGCAGGAAGCAGAGACAGAGCGGTGCAAGCCGTTGTTGACGCGCCAGTGCAAAAAAACGATGAAGTTGTAGTCGACATCGTTGGCCTGACCCATGATGGCGAAGGAGTAGGACGCACGGACGGTTATACGCTGTTCATCCAGGGAGCGCTCCCGGGCGAGCGCGTACGGGCGAAAGTCATGAAGGTGAAAAAAGCTTACGGCTACGCCCGCCTTGAAGAGCTGCTGGATGCAAGCGTTGATCGCGTTGTGCCGGTATGCGGCATCTATGACAAATGCGGCGGTTGCCAGCTGCAGCATATGGACTATGCCGCCCAGCTGAACTGGAAACGTCAGCATGTCGTTGACGCGCTCGAGCGGATCGGCAAGCTGCAGATTGCAGGCGGAGAAGCTGCAGGTGCCGGTGTTGTGGTTCATCCGACTGTAGGGATGAGCGAGCCTTGGCGTTACCGCAATAAAGCGCAAGTACCGGTTGGCATCTCGGCTGGCGAAGGCGAGTTGATCGCAGGCTTTTATGCCAAAGGAAGCCACCGGATTATCGATACGGATGAGTGCCATATTCAGCATGACCGGAACGACGAGGTTGTGCGCATCGTGAAGGCGATTGGCCGCGAGCTTGGCGTATCCGCCTACAACGAAGAAACGGGGCAAGGATTGCTCCGCCACGTCATGACGCGGACGGGTTTTGTGAGCGGGGAGATTATGATTGTGCTCGTGACGAACGGCCGCAAGCTTCCGCAAGCGGAACGTTGGGTGGAACGGATCCGCGAGGCGTTGCCCGAAGTGAAAAGCATCGTACAAAACGTCAACACGCGCGAAACGAATGTCATCTTTGGCGACGAGACGAAAGTGCTCTGGGGCAGCGAAGTGATTTATGACGAACTTGACGGAATCCGGTTTGCGATCTCGGCCCGTTCGTTCTACCAGGTTAATCCCGCGCAGACGGTAGAGTTGTACCGCAAAGCGGTAGATTATGCGCAGCTGGCGGGAACCGAGTCGGTTATTGATGCGTATTGCGGGATAGGTACGATCTCTTTGTTCCTCGCCAGGAAAGCCGGCCGCGTCTATGGCGTGGAGATTGTGCCGGAAGCGATCGAAGACGCGAAGCGGAATGCGGAGCTGAACGGTATCACTAATGCCTCCTTCGAGGCAGGACCGGCAGAGGTTGTTATTCCGCGCTGGCGCGAAGAAGGGATTATCCCCGACGTGATCGTCGTCGATCCGCCGCGCAAAGGCTGCGACCCCGCGCTGCTCGATACGATTCTGAAGATGCAGCCGGAGCGGGTTGTATACGTCAGCTGCAACCCTTCCACGCTTGCGCGCGATCTGCGCACGCTCGAAGACGGAGGCTATAGGACGGTGGAAGTTACGCCAGTCGATATGTTCCCTTGGACAAGCCATGTGGAGAGCGTTGTGTGGATGAAGAGAGCGGATTAGATGTAAGAGTATCCCTTATCCCGGAGGAGTGTTCATTCATGGATTTCGAGACGGTTATGCAGGAGCTGGAATCGCTTGGCAAAGAACGGCTGAAGAAGATGTATATGTCTAATGGCGCGCATGAGCCGCTGTTTGGCGTAGCTACGACCGAGATGAAGCCAATTTTCCGGAAGACGAAAATTAATCAGGCTCTCGCCGAGCAGCTGTATGCGACGGGTAATTATGATGCGATGTACTTTGCGGGCATTATTGCCGATCCGAAAGCGATGACGGAAGAGGACTTCGAGCGCTGGATCGATGCCGCTTACTTCTATATGATTTCGGATTTTATCGTTTCAGTAACGCTCGCTGAAGCGCCGATTGGCCAGCAAGTAGCGGATAAATGGATTGCTAGCGGCGATGAACTTAAGATGTCCGCGGGCTGGAGCAGCTATTGCTGGATGCTTGGCAACCGGAAGGACAACGAGTTCTACGAAGGCAAAATGGCAGAATTGCTTGAGCTAGCGAAAAGCCGGATTCACGACGCTCCCAAACGCGCAAAGATTGCGATGAATATGTTTATTTATACGGTTGGCATCTCCTATATACCGCTTCATGAAAAAGCGCTTGAAATTGCAGAGGCCGTAGGACCGGTAGAAGTGAAGCAAGACAATAATAAGAGCAAGTACCTGAACTCTATGGACAATATCCGCAAGGAAATCGAACGCGGGAAAATTGGCTTCAAACGCAAGCACGTCAGGTGCTAAGTGCTAAACATAAACAACTAGGCTCCCATCACTCCGGTGACGGGAGTTTTTTTCTGCCTTCCTTTCTTTCTAGTAATCTCTTTCTATGGATCGGCATACCTATTACTAGATCAATAGATTGCGAGATGCCATGGAAGGTGGATACGGATGATTATTCTCAAGTACCTTGCAGCGATTCTTATTTTTGTCGGATTTAATTTGGAATCGGCGACCATAAGCAGCGGCGCCATGCAGCCAGCTGCAGCTGCCACGGCAAAGGCCAAAGAGGACAAGCCTATTGAGATCAGCTTCGCGGGAGATATTTTGCTGGATGGGAAGGTGGCGGCCAACATAGAGAAATATGGCGTGAACTATCCATTTGAGAAAGTGCGCCCTATTCTATCAAATTCGGATATCAGCTTCGCCAATCTGGAGACGCCAATCTCCACGCGCGGGCAAAAGGCAAACAAAACTTATACGTTCCGTTCCGCACCCAAAACGCTGCAGACGATTCTAAATGCCGGGATCGACGGCGTATCCGTCGCTAACAACCATACGCTTGATTACGGGGTGGATGCGCTCAAAGATACCATTAGCAATCTCGACGAGTACAAGATTGGCCACACCGGAGCTGGCAACAATATTGATGAAGCATTCACCGCTTATTCCAAGACGGTTAACGGCAAACGGGTTGCCATTGTGGGAATAAGCCGGGTTCTGTCTGGACCAAGCTGGTATGCGGGAGACAACAAAGCGGGTATTGCATCGGGATATAACTTCGAGACGATGATGCGTTACGTCAACAATGCGGTTAAATATTCCGATATTACGGTCATCTATATTCACTGGAATAACGAATATCAGGATTACCCGGAAGATTATGCGCGAACGTATGCGAAAGCGTTCATCGATGCCGGCGTAGATGCCGTGATCGGAAGCCATAGCCACTGCCTGCAAGGTATCGAGACTTATAAAGGCAAACCCATCTTCTATTCGCTTGGCAATTTTGTATTCACTCCCACTCAACGTTCGAACAAAGCGACGGATTCGATGATTGCTACGTTGACCTTCAAAGGGGATCAAGTAAGCAGTCGGATTACGCCTGTAAAACTAGATAATACAAGGCCCATTCTGAGAGATCAGGCCTATAATGAAACGACTTATTCGAAGCTGAACAAGATCTCGTTCAACGTGAAGATTAGCAAGGACGGTACGGTATCGGCAAAATAATAAGCGAAGCCAACAAGCGCTATGCCTAGACGGCAAGCGCTTGTTGCTTGTATAGACTATTCAAGGTTTCCGCTGTTAATAATAGCTACCTTTACGGTAGGCTTAACAGTTAGGCTAGGGTATTGCTCGCGCCAGTTGAGGCTCTGGTATAGATTCGGGTGATAGGCTGCCACTTGTTGACCGAGCTGGAAGTAGTCGCAATTCGCCTGCTGCAGGATCTCTACGATCTTCTCTGCCCTAGCGGTCAGATGTTCCGCGATAATTTGCTGCTTCTCGTCTAACTCTTGCTTGGTATGCATCTCTAACATCTTGCCATCGTCGACCAACCTTACTTTCATCCGCAAAGAGAGGGCGATCTCGCTTAGGTTATTTCCGCTGTGCTGAATATGAATGGCCTGCTTCGTATCTTGGACATGAATGGAATAATCCAATCCTTGCGATTTGCCGAAGATGAATTGAAGCTTACCCGGCTCTCCATTCATCAGTAGGGCAAGCAAGGTGTCTTCGTTGCTCAAGTTGTAGCCGGTATATTTGCCGTTGCTGAATAGAGCCGTTCCTCCTAGCCGTACTTCGTCCTTATAAGGTTCAAAGCGGTTCAGAATAAAGTCGTTCATGAACTGGTCTCCGCCAAGAATATAGTTGAGCAATTTATTGGAAGGAATTCGTCCTCTCTCGATCTCATCCTCCAATAATTCAAACAGGTAATTTGAGACAGTGTTGTCCTTGATTTTTGGTTTGGACAATAGCTTCGACAAATCTCCGTCATAGACGGCCAGATAGGCGTATAACGGATTCGATTGAAACTGGCTGGCGATATGCAGATGGCTCAGCGGATCATCCTTGGCAATGCTGGAACTAATGATATAAAGCCTAGTCTCCAATACGGACAAAATGCCCGGCATTTCTTTATTGGAGCGAATGACGGCTTCGTATATGTTTTTCCCCGTTTGTTCATGATACTGGTTGGCCGGTTTTCCCCCGCCTTGGTAAGCATCATTAAGCGAAGAGGTGACAAAGCTGAATTGGAGCGTCTTATCTTTGTCTTGATCCACATAATCCAGCCCCATAATATCGACAAACAGCAAATTTTTGAGCTTGATTTGATCGGTACATCCGGTCAGAAGTACGCAAATGGACATAACCGCCGCTATCATTTTTTTCATGCGCTCCGCCTCCCGGTTCCCCGAATCCCCGATATGATAAGAAGCAGAAGGGGCAGGCCTACCACAAACAGAATGGATAACTTGTCCTGGAAGGAGGAAGTTTGCGTAAGGTCATGCTGTTCGTCTATAAAGAAGCTTCCAAGGAGACAGAGAGCAACAATCACCCAAACCCAAACAGACTGCTTGCCAACCCCTTTTTTGCTCAAATTCTGAAAGGATTTGGCCGACAGATAGAAATAAACATAGATCGTAGCCGATACAATGCAGACGTAGAAGATAAGGAACAAGATATCGAGACTTTGCAGCATTTCGACTTTATAATTTTTCAATATAAACACGATAGGTTCCGGAATAAGGAGAAGCTGCTTCTGCCCAAACATCGTGGTGCAGATCAGGCTAACGACGATATAGAACAACATGGTGCAGGTATTGGCAAGCGACATGATGCCAAGCACTTTACGCTTGCCCCCTTTCACATAAGGGAAAGCGTATAGGAG
This sequence comes from Paenibacillus glycanilyticus, assembly GCF_030161375.1. Lineage (GTDB taxonomy): Bacteria > Bacillota > Bacilli > Paenibacillales > Paenibacillaceae > Pristimantibacillus > Pristimantibacillus glycanilyticus_B. The sequence continues at coordinate 92,245 of NZ_BSSQ01000009.1, read as the reverse complement.
CAGATCGTAGCCGACATAAGCGCTGAATGCGAAGTAGATGCCTTTCATCACCGGAGTCCACCCTTCGGATAATACGGGCAGAAGATTGCGGGTTTCCATCCCGTACAGGCAGCTGAATGCGATCAACAGGAAACAAATCACGGGGAACAGCATAAAGGATTGTGAGATAAAAGCTAGCCGTTTGAGCGATGATGTCGCCGCATACCCGCAAATAAGCAGAAGCATCATGAGAATCATCCAGTCTGGCGTAATCACGAACATCCAGCGCTTTAAGGTATTGCAATAAAGGGCTGTCACGACAAACCCGGAGAAGGCATAGTAACAACCGTATGCCAGATTAACAAAGGCACCTAACGGGCGGCCGACAATTTGGCTGGAATAAGCATAAAACGGACGGGTCGGATAACGGCTGCCAAGCCACCAGAGCAGCACGATTCCAACCTGTGCCGTTAGCCCGCTTAACAGAACGGATAACCAGGTATCCCGTCCGGCATTCTCGGCCAATTGGTGAGGAAGAGATAACACTTCAATGCCAAGCTGTGCCATGATGGCCATCGTCAATAATTGCCTGCCGGTAATCTGTTCTTCCTTCTTCATTTCTTCCAACTCCTAGGGGATCGCAGCCGGGTTGGATTGCCCGCGGCCGTTTCTGCCGGCCTTTTGCGATGGTTCTCAATCGGTGCGCGGAATAAGGTATCCTTCGTCTCGCTGAAGGAAAACGGCGGCGTGAAATAAGGAATGCCCATTGAGCTCATCCGGCACAAATAGATAATAATCATCATGAAGTAGATAGCTAGTCCATACAAACCGAAGTAAGCGGAGATTACGACGGCGGGGTAGCTCAAGATCCGGATGCTGCTGTTCATCTCGTAGCTGGGCAGCGTAAAGGAAGCCACGGCGGTGAGCGCTACAATGATGACCATCGTATTGGATACGAGATTGGATTGTACGACCACGGTTCCAATGACAATACCGCCAACGACGCCAACGGTTTGTCCGATTGGACTTGGCAGCCGGATAGTTGCCTCTTTCAAGAGCTCAAGGAGGAGCATCATCGATAAGGCCTCCGCCAGTGGAGGCAAAGTGACGTACTTGAGCGAGCTTTGCAGCGTATTGACGAAATTAATTGGAAGCAATTGCGGATTGAAGGAGCATACGGATACATAAAAGGCAGGTAGTCCTATCGCTAGGATGAGACATGCGAGGCGCAGGAGTCGATACATCGTACCAAGCAACCACCCGTTCTGATAATCTTCCGGGCTTTGCAGAAAGGCCCAGAAGGATACAGGCAGAATGAGGGCATCGGGCGATCCGGACGTTGCGATAACGATTTTGCCCTCCATTAAATATGCTCGGGCGCGATCTGGCCGTTCGGTAACGAGCAGCTGAGGAAATAGACTGAATTTATTATCATGAATTAGCTCGGATAGAAAACCGGGTGCTTCTACGTAATCAATATCGATGTCGTTCAACCTGCGGTCCAATTCTTCGACAAATGAAGGTTGTGCAACGGACTTAATATACATAACCGCTACTTTGGTTCTGGAAAGCTTGCCGATCGTATAGGTTTTGATGATAAATTCAGTGGATGTGATCAGCTTGCGCATCAAGTTTAGATTTGTATCGATATTCTCAATAAACGCTTCGTTTCCACCGCGGAGGACCCGTTCGTTCGTCGGAATATTAACGGCCCGTTCTTTCTTCAAATCGGCACTAAGCAAATAGAGCAGACTTTCTCCATTGCGCTGCAGCAAAGTTTTACCGTCGACCGCCGCTTGAGCGGCAGCCGCCAAATCCGTACTTTCCGTGAGATCAATGATTGTAATACTATCCCGGATCGCTTCATGCGGCCGCGACTGCAGCGGCTTCAGAATAAACTCTTGAACTTGGTAAGGGTCGATAAGCGTATCGAAATAAAACAGGCCAAATTCCGCGCCATCAAGGATGAGCCGCTGCGTCTGAAAGTCGCTTTGTTCGGCAAATATCTCTTTTAGAGCTTTTTCAGTTACCGCTACGGATGAATCCATTCACTTCGCCTCCTTCAATTATTCATTTCCTAATTTCACCGTTTGAAGGAAAAAGTATGTAATCGGAGGCGCTTGGGGGCGTAAAAAAAGAGGCTATGCATGGTCCAAGACCAGCACAGCCTCTTTTCTCTATTCTAGATCGCTTCCATCTTTTGAGCCGTGTACAGCTTGTAATATCGGCCGCGGTGCGCAATGAGCTGATCATGCGAGCCGGCTTCGGCGATACCTTTGTCAGCGACGTACATAATGCGGTCGCAGTTTTTAACCGTGGACAAACGGTGCGCGATAATGAAGGAAGTACGTCCTTTGAGCAGTTCGTTCAGGCCTTTCTGCAGCAAGCGCTCCGTCTGGGCATCAATGGACGAAGTAGCTTCGTCGAGAATAAGGATGCGCGGATCTGCGAGTAGCGTACGGGCGAACGAGATCAGCTGGCGTTGTCCTTGAGAAAGCTTCGAGCCGCGTTCATTGACTTCCGTCATATAGCCATGCTCAAATTCGCTGATGAAGTCATGGGCGCATACGGTTTTGGCCGCAGCGATTACTTCTTCTTCCGTAGCATCCAGCTTACCGTAACGGATATTGTCCATAATGGTTCCGGAGAAGATAAAGCTGTCCTGAAGCATAATGCCCATTTGGCTGCGCAGCGACTTCAGCTTAACGTCCGCAATATTATGACCGTCGATCAGAATACCGCCTTCGGTCACATTGTAGAAGCGGGAGATCAGATTGACGACGGTTGTTTTGCCGGCGCCCGTTGGACCAACTAGCGCGATGCTTTCGCCCGCTTTCACATCGAAGTTCAGGTTCTGAAGCACATTAACGCCCGGGTCGTAAGCAAAGGTTACGTTGTCAAAAGTTACGCGGCCTTTAATGGCAGGCAACTCGCGGGCGTTTGGAACGTCGCTTACCGTTACCGGCTCGTCAAGCGTCTCGAAGATCCGCTCCAGGTAAGCAACCGCGTTGATAAAGCTGTTATACAAGTTGGAAATGTTAAGGATTGGCTGCCAGAAGCGGGCCGCATAGCTGCTCATCGCCAGGATGACGCCAAATGTAACTTCTGCAGGGCTAAGCGCGAGCAGGCCAACGAAATAGATGGCCGTCGTCACGAGTGTCGTCAAGTTATCAACCGAGAACGGGACGAGGAAGTTGAAATACATCGCTCTCATCCAAGACTTGCGGTAGTTGACCGACAGACGGGTGAAGATACCTTCGTTATGTTTTTCCCGGGTGAAGATCTGGGTAACCCGAATGCCGCTGATGCTCTCCTGCAGGTAAGCGTTCATATTGGAGCTTTTGTTCGATACCGCTTGCCATGCCCGGCGCTGCTTGGTTTTGATCAGAAGCATAATGCCGATGAAGATCGGCAGGCCGCCAAGAATAATAAGCGACAGTCTGACATCTACGGCAAACATAAAGGCTGCGATGAAGACCAGGTTAAGTATTTCCAGAATCAAGTTGATGATCCCGTTAGACAACACATCCGATACCGAGTTGACGTAGTTGACCACGCGGATCAGGATCTTGCCTTGCGGACGGTCATCGTAATATTGGAACGGCAGTTCCTGCAAATGCTTGAACAGATCCGAGCGAATATCGAAAATAATATCTTGGCCGACGCGGGTCATAATGCGCGATCGGATCGTTGCCAGAATAACGCTGACAACGATGGTTGCGAGCGTGACTGCCGACCAGAAGACAAGCCCGCTTTTATCCTTATCCGGAATGGTCACGTCAACGACATGCTGCATAATGAGCGGTGCGGAGAGCGCGACGCCGGCGGAAATAGCACTTAGGACAAACGCGATGATCATTGGCGTCTTCTGGCGTTTAATATAGACCAAAGCGCGCCTGAAGTGCTTGATATTAAACGGTGACTCCAAATCCTCGTCGATGTCGAACTTATTCCTTGCCATGTGCAGTCACCTCTCTTTCGATGCCTTCGTTTTGCAGCATAAATACGCCGTAGTAATAGCCGCGCTTAGCAAGGAGCTCCGCATGCGTGCCTTCTTCAATAACGCGGCCGTTCTCCAAGATAAGAATCCGGTCGGCTTGCGAAGTGGTGGAGACGCGTTGCGCGATAATGATCTTGGTGCAGGAGAAGTCCAATTCTCTCAGACTCTGCTGAATATGCTCTTCCGTCTCGTTGTCCACGGCAGAGGTTGTATCGTCAAGGATAAGGATAGGCGGTTGTACCGCCATTGCGCGGGCCAAAGCAATACGCTGTTTTTGTCCGCCGGACAGACCAACGCCGCGTTCGCCAACGACCGTATTGTAACCTTGCGGCATTTTGCGAATGAAATCATCGGCAGCCGCGAGCTTGGCGAATTTCGTTACTTCATCCTCCGGCATATCCGGACTGCCATAGGAGATATTGCCGTCAATCGTGTCGGAGAAGAGCAGGACGTCTTGCGTCGCGATTCCGATATTGCTCCGAAGCTCATCAAGCTCAAGCTTGCGGACGTCCTTGCCGTCCACGAGCACGCGCCCTTTCGAGATGTCGTAGAAACGCGGAATAAGATTGATCAGCGTTGTTTTGCCTGAGCCCGTCGAGCCCATGATCGCAATGGTTTCGCCCGGAGCAACCGTAAAGCTGATATTGTCCAGAACCGTCACGTTGTCGTACTTGAAGCTGACCTTGTCGAACTCGATGCTGCCTTTATAGCGATGCTTCACGATCGGATTATGTTCGTTGACGATCTTCGGCGTCGCATAGTACACATCGATAATTTTGCTAAGGCTGGCGAAGAACCGCTGGATATCATTAATAATGATGCCGATGTTGCGCATCGGGTTGGATAAACCCCAGATGAGCGCGGAGAACGCGGAAAATTCGCCGAACGTAATGCGTCCGTCCATAACAAGCAAACCGCCTGCCAGCATAAGAATCACGTTAAAGCCTTGGGACAACGTCTCCAAATAAGGGAAATAGTCCAGCCAGACCAAAGCGGCTTTTTTGTTGGCGGTCGAGTAGTTCACGTTCTTCTCGGTAAACTTCCGAACTTCGAATTCCTCGCGCGCAAATGCCTTAACGACACGGTTGCCCGCGATATTTTCCTGAGTTGTTGTATTTAACTGCGACAGGCGTTCCCGAAGATCGATATACATCGGACGTACGCGTCTGGCGAAGATAAAGGCCACAATGAGGATAGGCGGCGACAGCACGAGCAGCCACAGCGTGAGACTAACGTCAATGAAGAAGAAATAGACGACGGCAGCCAGGAAGATCGTGAGCGACTCGATAATCGTCTTGATGATCCACGCAAGCGAGTGGCGCACCATCTCTAGATCGCCCGTCATCTTGGTCATCAGATCGCCGGTGCGGTTGCGGTCATAATACTGCATGTCTTGCCCCTGGATTTTGTTGTACAGGAAAATCCGAACGCGGAACAACATGTTCTGTGAAGCGCGTTCATACAGCATGGTCGTGAAATAAGCCAGCCCCGTACGCAGCAGAGAGAAGCCGATCATGCCAAGGCATAAGCCAATCAGCAGCGCTCGTTCATCCGTCAGATTCTGCGCGGCATTGTCGCCTGCGATAAAGGTATCGACGATGCGCTGACCGATGTACGGGTTAATAATCGTAAGCGAGGAGCCTACGACTGAGAGGCATAACGCGATGATGTACCGCGCCCGGTCTCCCTTCAAGTTAAGCCAAAGCCACTTGAACTGAAACAATCTGATCACCAACTTTTGTGAGTTTTCATAAGTTTGAAGTCAGAGAGAACAGCCGTCCCTCTTCCTGGACAGGAGCATCCAATGGATTAGAGACGGCTAATTACCTCTTTTAGACTATGGTGATTATAACACGTTTTCCTGGAAATCAAGCGGAATTTTTTAGTTTTACAAGAGAAAATTCTATTGACAAATAACTAGTGTGTTTACGTGCAAAATCGAGGTTTATAGTACTTATTTCCATGGTTGTGCTCCATGAAATAGGTTTTGCTTCCTTACCTTAAATTAACCAAGATAATCGTAACTTCTTCAGCTGTTTTTGCTTATGTAAGCGCTATACAATATTCAACGACCAGAAGAGAAAGGAGGAAAAAACGAGTTTATTCATTAAATAAAGAGAGGATGCTGGAAATGAGAATGCAGTTAAAATGGCTGTCGGCCATGCAAAGCCTCGTTCTTCTCGCAACCGCGCTGCTAGTCTTTATGGGGCCCCAGGCGGCGCACGCAGCAAGCCAGACGATTAACAATGATGTATTCTGGAAGGACACCTCGGGCAATCCGATCTACTCGCAAGGCGGCAATATATTGAAGGTTGGCAGCACGTATTACTGGTATGGCGTCAAATATAACGGAGCTGTAACTTACTATAATAGTCCGACGGCGAAGAACAGCGACACCAGCTTTGCGGCAGTCACCTGTTACTCGTCAACGGACCTGGTCAATTGGACCTTCCGCGGCAATGTGATTACCGGGGCAACGGACGGCTCCACCTGGGATGCCGATTGGCTGGGGCGGCTTGGAGTCGTATACAACGCCAATACGCAGAAATACGTTCTGATTACCCAGTATCAGGGACCTGCCGGAGGCGGCATTGCTTTTGCGACAAGCAGTACGCCTACGGGAACATTTGCCTTCGATCATGTTCAGACGACCATTACCAACGTCGTGAACAATATGTCCGGCGACCAGTCCACCTTCATCGACGACAATGGTAAAGCCTATCTCGTGTTCAGCAACGCGAGCGGCAGATCCCATCTGTATGTATCCGAGCTCCGGTCATCCGATTACTTGAACGTGGAACCGGCCGTGAACGTATTTAACAGCAGTTCGGGCGGACGCGAAGGCAATGCGATGTTCAAGTATAACGGACTCTATTATTTATGTTCATCCGACTTGCACGGCTGGAACGCATCCCATACTTATTGTGTGACTTCATCCAGCATTACCGGTACTTATTCAAGCGAGTTTGTGATGAACGGAACGGATGCCGACTTCTCGCATGTCTCCCAGACGTCTATGTTTATCCCGGTACAAGGCAGTTCGCAGACGACCATCCTCTTTGGCGGCGACAGATGGAGCGACTTCGCGGGCAACGGCATTGGCTACAATCAATGGATGCCTATCTCGTTCAGCGGGACTACGCCAACGCTCAACTCGCTCAGCCAGTTCAACCTGGATGCGGCGACGGGGACTTGGAGCGTAGGCAGCGGCAACAACTATGCCATGAATCCAAGCTATGAAGCCGACCGGGTGTCGCAGATCGCATTGGCAGGCTGGAGCACCTGGTTTAATACAGCCGCTGATCCCAACTCCAATGTCGAGGGAGGCGCGCATTCCGGAAGATGGTCCGGCAACCAATATGCAACCGCGGCCTACAGCGCAAGCCGCTATCAGAATATAACGGGTCTAGCGAATGGCACGTACACCTTGAAGGTATGGGTGAAGAGCAGCGGCGGACAATCGACGGCGCAGATCTACGTGAAAAATTACGGAGGCTCCGAACTGGATGCCTCGATTAACGCCTCGATCAGCAGCTGGACGCAAATTACGATACCCAATATTCAGGTGACTAACGGCAAAGCCCAGATTGGTCTGTATTCCGTTGCGAATGCGGGTAACTGGGTGAGAGTGGACGATTGGTCGCTAGTTAAAAACTAATAGAAATAATTGCAGCGGCAAGCCGGGAGGCTTTAACTTCCCGGCTTGTTTTTGCGCGTGCCCCGCTGCCAAGGACAGCTTCAAGAATCAAAGGTAATCTTAAGTTTTCCCCGTATGCAGAGTCGGCGGTTACTTCTATAATTGAGGAGACGAAAGCCGTGTCCACATGAACAGCTATCTTAGCATGCATGCAGGGGGGATTCTCTTGAAACTGTTAATTATAGATGACGAGACCCGGACAAGAGAATTATTGAAAAACTATATTCCATGGGACACCGTGGGAATCGACGAAGTAGAGACGGCGCGCAACGGTCTGCATGCTCTTGAACTGGCGACAGAACGGAAGCCGGATATTATTTTATGCGACATACGGATGCCGAAGATGAGCGGCATTGAGTTCGCAACGGAATACAGGAATACGGACCCGGATTGCCCGATAATTTTCCTTAGCGGATTCTCCGACAAGGAGTATCTCAAATCGGCGATCCAGCTTAAGGTATTTACGTATATTGAGAAGCCCGTCAATCTGAATGAAGTGCGCGACGTCGTAGAGGCGGCCATCCGGCTTCGCAAGGAAGAGCAGAAGCGCAAGGAGGAAGAGCGCAAGCTGCAGGAGGGATTTGACCATAGTCTTCCCTATCTGAGGCAAGAGATGGTCCGCCGGCTAGTTACGAATCCAGAGTCGCCCCATGTTCTTCCGGCGCTTCGCAGCAAAGACACGTTCCTGCTGCCGATGGAGGGCTCCTATACGGTAACCGTCTCCAGCCTGTATTGGAGTCCGTTCGACTTGCCGGAAGATCCGGGGGTCACGCAGCTAAGGATTCTGGAAGCAATCACAAGCCGGAATGGTTTCCACGAAATGAAAGCGCTTGCCGGATTCGATTCCGGCCATCATCTGGTGCTGATTCTACCGGGTGAATATAGGAGCTCTTACCGCGAAGGCAGAGAAAGGATCGAGGAGATATTCTCCGGACTCCGCGAGATTGCGGGACCGGCTATCGACCTTAGGATCGGGATCGGGCAGCCTGCGGCCTCCTATCGGGAAATTCCCGAAGCCTACCGTCTGGCTTCCCTTGCTTGTGCCTATCAGTATTATGGCAGCGGATCAAAGCCCGTTTTCTCCGACGCGCTTGAGAAGCATGCCCCTGTCGCGACGAACTGGGAGGAAGTGCGGTTAATGCGCGACCAGCTCCGGAAAGGGAATGTAGAGGAAGCGAAACGTATCGTCCGTGAATGGACCGCGTATGTCAGGAAGCAGAAGGATCTTGATATTATGCGGCTGAAGGATACGTATTTTCAATTTCTGATTGCAATCATGGAAACGGCGATACAGTTGGGGTTAGCGGAAATTTCGAAGGATACCGAAAGGCGGTACATGTGGAAAGAGATCGACCGCATTCCGGGGCTGAACGAACTGGAGCAATACGTGTTATCGTTCCTGGAAGCGATGGCTGAGCCAAGCGATGAAGAGACAGTTGCCGGAAGCGGCAAGATGAGGGAAATTATCCGTTATATCCATGCCCATTTCCAGGAGAAAGGTTTTACAATCCGCGATATAGCCGATCATGTGCAGCTAAGCGAGACGTATCTATGCGCGTATTTCAAGAAGCATGGCCGTCAGACGATCAAGGAATACATCACGGATACAAGGATGCATAAAGCGAAAGAGCTGCTCTGCGACCCGAATGTCAAAATGATCGAGGTAGCGCTGCTCATCGGCATGACCGACGCCAATTACTTCACGACTTTCTTCAAACGGAATGCGGGTTGTACCCCTTCCGAATACAGGGAGCGTGCCGTCCGATGAGAAGAGGAATAAAAAGGCCGTTCTTCTTCAGTATCCGCTATAAGCTGTTCGCGACGTACGTGCTGGTCATTATGATCCCGTTCCTGCTTCTGCTCGTTATTCATATCAGCATGACGCAGCAGGAGAACAAAGAAGCCGCGGTGTACGCTTCCCGCAAAATGCTCGATGAGACGAAAGCTTATCTGGAATACAAATCCGAAGCCATTACGGAAGTTCTGAACTTTATCGCTTTTAACGAACTTGTGCAGACGGCGGTTAATGCGGATTCGAAGCCGTATGAGGACATTGACGTGTGGCATATGGCTTCGCTGCAGCTGTCGAGGCTCATTAATCAATTTCGTTACAACGACGACATTGATTCGATTCAGATCTATATGAGGCAAGGATTGGCCGGAGCGACGGAAAATACCGACTTCCTCGATATGAAGAAGGCTGAAGCGGAACCCTGGTATACCCGTTTTGCCTCGGCCAAAGCATTTGTGGCCTGGCTTCCTTCCGATGAGGTAGATCCGAATGCCGATAGCCGGGAACTAACCGTCTTGCGGAAAATACCAAACGAACATGATATCCAGCGGTTTGACGGTATTGTACGGGCGCGCATTAAGCCGGCCGCCATGGATTCGGTGCTGAATCATGCGATTCTAACGCCGCATGCGGCGGCTTTTCTGTTCAACGACGAAGGCGAGCTGCTTGGCAAATCCGACCGTTTTACCTATTCGGATGAGCTTGTGCAGGAGGTAAGCGCCCTTTATCGAGATTCCGACGAGGTCGACAACTATTACAATAATCATTATCCGATTAACGGCAGCCGGCATCTGCTTGGCGTGCAGGCTATCCCCCATACCGATATGAAGGTAGCGCTTGTTGTGCCTTATGCCGATATCTTGCAATCCAGCGTAAAAGCGAGAAACCGAATCGTATCGATCTTCCTGATCATTGTCCCGTTTATGCTGCCGTTCTCCTTCTTTGTTGCTGCAACCGCAACGAAACGGATTCGCAGGCTGATTATCCATGTCCGCAAGGTGAAGCATGGCCATTTCCAGCTTGCGCCCTTGCCGGCGGAAGATGACGAGATTGGCGAGTTGACGCATAACTTCAATACGATGGTTCAGAATATTTCGGGCTTAATCGAAGAGAAGTCCTCGCTTGGCAGAGAGGTGAAGAACAAGGAGCTGAAGGCGCTGCAGGCGCAGATCAATCCGCATTTCTTGTACAATACGCTGGATCTGATTAATGCCATGGCGATTGAATCGGGTGCGGATGATATTAGGCGCGTGGTTGACGAATTGGCTGTCTTTTATAAGCTCAGCTTGTCCAATGGCAATGAATACGTGACGCTGGAGAGCGAGCTTAAGCATATTGAAGCGTACGTGCGAATCCAAAACATGCGTTTTGGCGACAGCGTCCGTCTGGAGTTTGAGGTGCCGCGTGATCTGTACAATTGCCGGCTGCCCAAAATACTGCTGCAGCCGCTTGTTGAAAACGCGATTCTGCATGGCATTATGGAGAAGGATAGCGAGGAAGGCGAGATCCGGATTTGCGCCTGGACGGATAAGGGAGATTTGGTGATTGAAGTAACCGATGACGGAGTAGGGATGAGCGAAGAACGGCTAAGCGCTATGTTGAATGCCCCTTCCGAGGTTAACGGGCGCGGAGGTTATGGAGTGCGCAACATCGAGGAACGTCTGCAGCTGTCCTATGGTCTTCAATATGGACTGAAGTTCGACAGCGCCGAAGGCGAAGGGACACGCGTCTTGCTGCGGCTGCCCGAGCGAAGGCCGGAGGAATGGGGGAGAGCGCAATGAGAATAAGGAGATGGCTATGGATGGTAACGGCTCTTCTCTCTATGCTGATCGTGCTCGGATTAACGGCATGCTCCAAGAATGAAGGGCAACAGCAAACGGCCGCATCGGGTCCCGGCCATGAGAAAGAAGTGAAGCTTGTCGGTTATCTGATTGGGGAAGCGCCAAAGGGGATGCCGCAAGTGCTGCAGGCGATCAACGAGAAGCTGAAGAAAGATATTAATGCCACGATCGAGCTGAATTATATCGGTTGGAATGATGTCGCTTCGAAATATCCGCTTGTGATGGCAAGCGGTCAGGATGTGGATTTTATATTCGCCGCGGACTGGAATTTCTATGTCTCGGAAGCGACGAAGGGAGCCTTTTATCCGCTGAGCCAGGCTTTGCTTGAGCAATATATGCCGCGCCATATGGCGGCCATGGCACCGGATGCGCTTCGCGCAGCCGATGTTAACGGGACGCCGTATATGGTTCCGACCTCTTCTCCCGACCGAAAGGTCAATGTCGCGTTGTTCCGCAAGGACGTGATGGAGAAGGCGGGCATGAAGGAGATTACGAAGTTCTCGGAGATTGAGCCGTATCTGGCCGAGATTAAACGCGATTATCCGGGGATGATTCCGCTTAATTTGGATTCCCAATATGATCTTCCTATACCGTTTGCTTATCTGATGCTAGAGAAGTTTGCTTGGTTTACCGCGCCGTTTGATTCGGGCGATCCTCTTGCTCAAGGAATAACGGCGGATATGGAGGACCCCGAGGCGCGTATGCTTAGCATGACAGAGGAGCCGATACTGGGCTGGCAGAAGGAAGCCGCTTACAGGATGAAGGATTGGTACGATAAAGGATACGTGAACAAAAATCCTTACGCGAACAATATTCGTTCGAAAGATCAATTCTGCAGCGGGAAATCGGGCATCGCGTTTGGCAATTCCATCGACATGATGAACGTATTTATGTCATGCGAGGAGCAGGGAATCGACGTCTACCCGTTCCCGATGTTATATCCGTCAGGCAAATCCGCGGAATCCAGCTGGTTGAACAACGGGGTTGCGGTCGCCGCTTCTTCTAAGAACCCGGAAAGGACGCTGGAGGCTCTTGATCTGATTATGGAGGAACCTTCCTATGCCTATCTGGCCTACTACGGAATCGAAGGGGTTCATTATACGATAACGCCCGAAGGCACGGTTGGGTTGCCGGAAGGAGTAACGTCCGAATCCAACACGTATCCTCCCGATGCGGCAGGCTTCTGGTTTGTGAACAAGAATCTGTTCAAGCCCGTTGCGAATTGGACGGAGTCTTACAAAGAGCTGCAGGAGCGGATTCAGCCGCTCTTGGAACCCACGCCTTTGGTTGGATTTCTGTTCAATTCGGATCAAGTGAAATCCGAGATTGCCACCCTTAAAAATGTCTCTACGCAATATGCGCAGCCGATTTATATCGGTGCCGTTGAAGACGTGGATGTAGCCTTTGATACGTTGGTACAGCATTTGAAGAAGGCTGGAATCGATCGGGTGAAAACAGAAGTACAACAGCAGGCGACCGAATATATCGCCAGCCGATAACGAATAAGTTGAAAGCCTGTCCGGCGTTAGAGCCGGGCGGGCTTTTTTGCTTTTTTTTTGTGCGAGGCGCGGAACCATTGGTTTTCAAAGATGATCGTAAGTTTACCCGGTGTGAGGCCGTCTTCCCATTCGATAACATAGAAGCAGATAGAGTAGAGCTGGAGAGAAACGTTACGGAGGGACCGCATGAAGGATATTCGTAGAAATTGGCTGTTGTATCTGATGTTTTTACCGGTTGCTGTTTATTTTGTTGTATTCGCTTACATTCCGATGGGCGGCGTAGTGATGGCTTTTGAATCCTATTCCAGGCAAGGCGGGATGTTTCTGAGCGAATGGGTGGGTTTTGACAACTTCCATTATTTCTTTGCCTCGGGCAAAGCGTGGCTCGTTACCCGCAATACGTTTGTGTACAACATTATGTTCCTAGGCTGTTATACGGTGTTCTCGATTGTGGCTGCCGTCTTCTTGTCCGAGATCCGCCGCAAATCGTTTAAGAAGCTAAGTCAGACGCTTATGTTCCTCCCTTATTTTATTTCCTGGGTAACGGTGTCGGCCTTTGTCTATAACTTCCTCAATTACGAGTACGGCATCGTGAACAAAATTCTTCATTATGTCGACGCGCAGGCGCTTGATATTTATTCGAACACCAGCTATTGGTACTTCCTGCTTCCGTTCCTGTATGTGTGGAAATGGGTAGGGTACGGCAGCATCTTGTATCTGGCCGCGATCGTGGGCATCGATCAGGAGATTTACGAGGCAGCTACCATTGACGGGGCAACTCGCATCCAGCGGATTGCAAGAATCACATTGCCTCTGCTCAAGCCAACGATGATTTTTCTTCTGCTGCTCGGACTTGGACGAATCATGAGAGGCGAGTTCGATATGTTCTACCAGTTGATCGGCAATAACGGCCTGCTCATGGACGCGACGGATATTATCGATACGCTGGCATTCCGTTCCTTAATGGGTTCGGCGGATTTCGGAATGGCCTCTTCGGTTGGACTTTATCAATCCGTGCTCACGCTCATTATTATTCTAGCCGCCAATTGGCTGGTGCGCCGGTACGACAGAGAACAGGCTTTGTTCTAATCGGTATTCCTACTCAACATATGCGAGAAAGCAGGTGTTCGAATGAGCAGTCAAACTTCGGGCCGGAAGCTGAATTCCGCTCCGGTATTTACAACAATCTCTTATACGGTCGTATCGATTATCGCTTTAATATGTCTGCTGCCCTTTATCGTACTTCTGGCAGGCGCTTTCTCCTCGGAGAGTTCGGTGCTTGCGGACGGTTATTGGTTCTGGCCGCGCGATGTATCGCTTGAAGCGTTTAAGTATATTTTCCGCTATCCGAACGATGTGTTATCCGCTTACAAAGTATCGATTATCGTAACGGTGGTGGGGACGGTATTATCGCTGTTCATCTCAACGATGGCGGCCTACGTGCTAGGCAGAAAAGAACTGAAGCACCGCAATAAGCTGGCGTTTTTCCTCTTCTTCACGACGTTGTTTAACGGCGGACTTGCTCCTTATTATATTTGGCTGAGCCGTAACCTGCATCTGACGAATACGTATGCGGTTCTGATTCTGGGCCCGATGTTCAATGTGATGTACATTCTCATTCTTCGCAGCTTTATCAAAAGCTCCGTTCCCGAACCGCTTATTGAATCGGCGAGGATTGACGGAGCGGGCGAGATGAGGATTTTCCTGCAGATGGTTCTGCCGCTCAGCAAGCCCGCGCTTGCTTCGATCGGCGTGTTCACCGCTCTCGCTTATTGGAATGACTGGTGGACCGCGATGATGTTTACGACCAAGGACTCGCTTATTCCGCTGCAATATCTCTTGTACAAAATGTTATCTTCGATCAATCTCTCGTCGGCGATGGCGCAGCATGTGACTAGTCTGGATGCGCCAAAGGAGACGTTCAAGCTTGCGATGACCGTTATTGCAACGGGACCTATTCTGCTTGTTTTCCCGTTCGCGCAGAAGTATTTCGTAAGCGGCGTTACGATTGGCGCCGTCAAGGGTTGATATAGATTCCCGGCTTAGCCCGGAATTTATATAGATGCATGAATTGCTTGGCCAATATAAGGGGAGGGATTTATTTTGAAACAAACAAAAAGCCTGTTTACGATGCTGGCCTTGATCGCCATGATTGCGCTCTTGCTAGCCGCCTGCAGCAGCAACGGCAATAATAACGGCAATACGCCGGCATCCTCCAAGGCCTCGGAAGAGCCATCCGCTTCACCGTCTGCCGACACCGCCAAGGAAACGGCTGCCGCGGATACCGGTAACGATCATTCCGAAGAAGTAAAGCTGGTTGGTTATTTGCTGGGCGAAGCGCCAAAAGGGATGCCTGACGTGATGGCGGCCCTTAACGAGAAGCTGAAGAAGGATATTAACGCAAAGCTTGAAATCAACTATATCGGCTGGGGAGATATTGCTTCCAAATACCCACTGATTCTGGCGTCCGGCGAAGATGTCGACTTCGTGTTCACGGCCGACTGGAACTTCTATGTGCCCGAAGCCAATAAAGGCTCCTTCCAAGAACTAACGCAGGATATGTTCCAGAAGTACATGCCGAAGTATACGGCGAAGCAGGATCCTGCCGCCTACAAAGCCGCGCAGGTAAATGGCAAGCAATTCATGATCCCGACAACAACGCCGGACCGCAAAGTTGGCGTTATCGTCCTCCGCAAGGACGTCATGGAGAAAGCGGGTTTGACGAATCCGACGAAAATCTCCGAGCTGGAGCCTTATTTTGCTGAGATCAAGAAGGATTATCCGAATATGATTCCGCTGAACCTGGATTCGCAATATGACCTGCCGGCACCGTTCGGAGCTTTGGTCCAGGAGAAATTCGCTTATGCCGGCGCACCGATTGATTCCGGCGACCCGTCCGGCGTAGGCAACTACACGGATCAGGAAGATGCCAGCGGCAAAATTCTGAGCATGACCGACGAACCCGTTCAAGGCGCGTTCAAATATGCGGCCGGTGTCATGAAGCAATGGTATGATGCGGGTTACGTGAACAAAAATCCGTATTCCAACAAAATCCGTTCGAAGGATAACTTCTGCGACGGCAAATCCGGCGTAGCGTTTGGCAACTCGATTGATATTCAAGCTACCCTGTCGTCTTGCCAAGACAAAAACATCGACACGTACATTATGCCGGTACTGTCGCCGACAGGCCATGCGCCTTCCAACAGCTGGCTGAACAACGGCGTTGCGATTGCCGCCAACTCCAAACATCCGGAACGCGCCATGGAAGCACTCGATCTGATTATGGAAGACGAGTCTTACGTCTTTAATGCGTACTATGGCATCGAAGGCAAAAACTACACGGTGACGGCCGACGATAAGCTGGCTTTGCCGGATGGGGTAACCGCTGCGGACAATACGTATCCGCCTGATGCGGCAGGCTTCTGGTTCGTCGACAAGGACTTCTTCAAGCCAAGCGCCAGCTGGACCGACTCCTACATTGACTTGAACAACAAGATCAAAGACTATCTGCAGCCAATCCCTTATCTTGGCTTCACGCCTAATACGGACAATGTGAAGACCGAAATCGCGAATTTGAAAAACGTCTCCACGCAATATTTCATGCCGCTTGCGATCGGCGCCGTGAAGGATGTCGACAAGTCGTTTGACTCGCTAGCTTCCAAGATGAAGGCAGCAGGCGTGGACAAAGTGAAAACGGAGATTGAGAAACAAGCCTCGGCGTTCCTTGCGGCCAAGGGCTAATAGATTGATCGATAGTAGAAAGGCGGTTCCTTAGGGGACCGCCTTTTGTGCAGCTATTTTGTTGAATGAAATCCACTGTAGCTAGGTGTGCGTGGGCAAATATGGTAATGTAAATGAGAGACGGAGATAGGGGGGGATCTATTGAAGCAGTTCTATATCGTGCGTCATTGCAAAGCTGCAGGACAGGAGCCGGATGCTCCGCTAACGGAGGAAGGTGTTCAACAGGCTGAGCAGCTTGCGGAATTTTTCTCTGGCAAGGAAGTGGAGATGATTCTATCAAGTCCGTACGAAAGGGCGTATCGCACGATCTCGCCTTTGGCGGGCAGACTTGAGTTAGACATTGCCGTGGATGATCGCTTGGCAGAAAGAGTCCTGTCCGGGTCCAATCATGCGGATTGGCGGAACATGCTGCGATTAACTTACGGGGATCTGAATTTGCGTTATGAGGGCGGGGAGTCCAGCCATGCGGCAATGAACCGAGCGGTAAATGTCGTTACGGAAGCTCTGAACAGCGACAAGAATAACATCGTTATTGTGTCGCACGGCAATCTTATCTCTTTGTTGCTTAAGCATTTTGACAATAACATCGGATTTGAAGAGTGGGAAGCCATGTCCAATCCCGATGTCTACCAGATTACCTTCCCATCCAATCATAAACCTATCGTTCAGCGAATATGGTAGAAATAATTGTGATTCCTATGTTTAGTTTCACTGGTTTTGCGTTAATTCTATTAATAGGCAAAATATATGGTTATAAAGGGGACCTGTCCGTATGCCGCAAGGCAAGTGGTTTCGTATTGGTTATGGCGTTATTATCGTCTTATTGATTGCCTTCTTGGCATCCAAGGTCGATTTCGTATTTGATCCGATTGGCAAGGTGCTGGCCGCGTTGTTTGTGCCGCTGCTCATTTCGGGTATGTTCTATTACTTGTTTAGGCCGTTTGTTAGAATACTCTCGCTCAAGCTGCCGAAGGTGCTGGCTATTCTGCTCGTGTATATCGGCGCGCTTGGCATTTGTTACTTATTCTTCTGGATGATTTGGCCTCCGATCCGGGACCAATCTATTACGCTGGTGAATAACTTCCCGCAAATCGTCGCCTCCGTTCAGAGCTGGCTCGAGTCTTTGCAGAAGCATGAATGGCTGCAGGAAATTGGCCAGAAGGATGCGCTATCTACCGAGAATCTGACGAATAAGCTGACCGGCTCGCTGGATACCTTGCTTAATTCCGTCGTTGGCAGCGTGCGCGGCATCTTTAATCTGATTATGAACTTCTTCTTCCTTCTGGGTCTCGTTCCGTTCATGATCTATTACTTGCTGAGCGAAGGAGACAAGTTCCCCGGTCTCATCCTGCGGATGCTGCCGGAACGTTATCACCGTGAAGCTAGCGGCGCGCTTAAGGAGATTGACGCCTCGATCGGCTCTTTTATTTTGAGCAAAGTGCTGACTTCGCTTTTGATCGGTTTACTGACGTTTATCGGCTACTTGTTGATAGATTTGCCTTATCCGCTGTTGCTAGGCTTAATCGCCGCGATTACGAACTTCATTCCCTATATCGGTCCGTTGATTGCGTTTATCCCAACGGCTGTCGTAGGGCTCACCGTCTCTCCGATGACGGTATTGCTGATTGGCGTCATATTAGTCGTCTCGAACCAGATTGAAGCCAACCTGATCGGGCCGCGCATTATCGG
Organism: Paenibacillus glycanilyticus; assembly: GCF_030161375.1. Taxonomy (GTDB): domain Bacteria; phylum Bacillota; class Bacilli; order Paenibacillales; family Paenibacillaceae; genus Pristimantibacillus; species Pristimantibacillus glycanilyticus_B. Next base: position 74,007 of record NZ_BSSQ01000009.1, on the reverse strand, counting down.
CAAGCAAATGAACGTTCATCCGTTCACCGTCATGCTGCTTGTCATCGGCGCAAGTTCGATAATCGGCGCGTTTGGGATGATTATCGTTGTGCCCGTCTATGCGATTATCAAGATTATTGCGACACGCGTGTACGAGTTCCGTAAAAACAACCATATTCCTCCGAAGGATCCCATAGTTGGAGGGACCAAACGTCCATAGAAAAAACAAGGCCAAAAAGCCGTCCGAAACCCGGGCGGCTTTTTTCATTCTCTTGCCTCATCCTGAATTTTTTTCCATCCCGCTGAGCATGATAAGAAATGCAAAATGGGGCACATCACGAACATTTGACGGGGAGGGAAGACAAATATGGTGACGCTTAGGCAGATGGCGTCGATGGTCATTGTGTTTCTAATGGGCAGCTCCTCTTTGTTTCTGCTTGCCGGCAAGGCGGAGCGGGATGCGTGGATGGCGGTAGCGCTTGGCGTCGTCGCTGGATTTGCGGTCATTAGCTTAGTAACGTTGCAGATTCAAAGGCTTGAGCCGAGCCTCAATCTGATGGAAATATTCAAGCTTTATTTCGGTAAAATAATTGGCTTTGTCATTGGTTTTATTTATGTTCTTTATTTCATGTACAAATGCACGCGCAACGTGCGCGAGTTCGCGGACTTGTCGATCATGTTTCTACTCTCGGATACTCCGCTTTCGGTCCTTATGCTCCTCATCTGTTTAATAGGATGTTATGCGGTAATGGGGGGACCGGCTGTTTTTTTCCGGATGGCCGAAGTGCTGTTGCCGATTTTACTCCTTATTTATTTCTTGATTTATATTCTGCTGATCGGGACGGGAACGGTTGATCTGGGCAGATTGCTGCCCTTGCTGGAGAAAGGCTTCAAACCGGTATGGGACGCCGCCATTCCGGAAATTATTTCGTTTCCGTTTGGCGAAATGGTGTTGTTCCTGATGTTCTGGCGATATGTGCAATCCAGCAACTTCAACGAGGTCATACAGATGACGTTGAAAGGTTATTTGTTTGCGGGAGCTTTTATTACGGTTATGAATGTCGTCATTATCGCGAGTTTGGGCCCATTAGCCGGATGGAGCACGGTTCCGCTGCTGCAAGCGACAACTTTTGTGGCGTTGGGGGATGTATTTGAGCGGTTTGATCCATTTATCGCTTTGCTTTTTTTCACGGCGGTATATATAAAGCTGACGGCTTATTACCTCGGCGCATCGCTTGCGCTTGCTTATTTGCTAGGGATTTCCCTCCGTATTGCTGCCATCCCGGTCGGAATTGGCATCTATGCGGGATCGTTCTGGTTTAAAAGCTACATGCATCAGGTCAATGTCGGATTCGAGCAAAATATTAAATACCAGTTTCCAATCTTTCAAATGGTCATTCCGGTCTTGCTGTTGATTGTCATGCTGTTGCGGTCAGGCGTGCGATCAAGCAGCAAGCAAGGACAACAAAGCCAGCCAGTAAGCGAGGACAGTCACCATGCCAACTGATAAGCATGCAGGCCACTCCGGTAAGGAAGGGAGTCCCGGTTCCGGACAGACGATACAAGCCGAGCAAGTATTGCTCCCGGATTTGGATAGCAATTTGGAGCGTCTGCACCGATTCCTGGGCGGGGGAGAGGATATCGTGTGCCGGACGCTTGAGCATCGTTCTTTTAACCGTACGCGGTACGCGCTTCTCTATATTGACGGGATTGTTGATGGAGTGGCCATTAGCACCATGCTGCTTGGTTTATTGGAAGATGCTAATGCTTCTTATACGGAAACGGAAGGCGCGGGCGAGCCTAACCTGTACCGTCATCTGACGGAGCGCTCTATTGCAATTGGCAAGCTAAGTGATGTCAATACGATCGAACAAGCGGGGTATGCCATGCTCGAAGGATGTTCCGTTCTTCTTGTAGATGGCTGCCTGCGGGCGATTGTCATGGATACAACCGGCGGCGAAACCCGGGCGGTAGAGGAACCAAGCAGCCAGACCGTTATTCGGGGACCCAAGGAAGGGTTTACCGAAAACTTGCGGACCAATACCTCTCTTATTCGCAGAATCATTAAATCGCCGGATCTAAGATTCGAATACAAAATGATCGGCCGCCAGACGAGAACGAATGTCGCGGTTGTTTATTTGGAGGGAATAGCGGAGAGGGAGGTCATCAATGAGGTTCACCGGCGTTTGGATAAGATTGATATAGACGGCGTGCTGGAAAGCGGATATATCGAGGAGTTTATCCAGGACCGGGCGTTTACGCCTTTTCCGCTTCTCCAAAATACGGAACGGCCGGATGCTGCTTGCGGCGCATTGTTGGAAGGCCAGGTTGTCATTATGGTATCCGGAACCCCGTTTTCGCTTATTGCTCCGGTAACCTTTGCGAAGTTTTTTCAATCCAGCGAAGATTATTACCAGCGTTACGATATCGCGACTTTTCTGCGGATTATTCGGATGACTTCGTTTTTTATATCAATGTTGCTGCCGTCGCTCTATATCGCGATTACGACTTTCCATCAGGAAATGTTGCCGACCTCGCTGCTCATCAGCTTGGCCGCCCAGCGGGAAGGAATTCCGTTTCCGGCTTTGCTGGAAGCGTTCCTGATGGAAATTACGTTCGAGATCTTAAGGGAAGCCGGCGTTCGAATGCCGCGCATCATTGGACCCGCGATTTCCATTGTTGGGGCACTCGTGCTTGGTCAAGCTGCCGTTCAGGCCGGTATTATATCGGCTGCGATGGTTATAGTCGTATCCTTTACGGCGATCGCGAGTTTCGTTATTCCGGCAGTTAATATGGGAATTGCGGCCCGGCTGATCCGGTTCGTTCTCATGATTCTGGCAGGGACGTTTGGTTTGTTTGGCATTATGTCGGGATTGATGCTTCTGCTTGCCCATTTGTGCGGATTACGTTCATTCGGCAAGCCATATATGATGCCATTCTCGCCATTTGTCGCATCCAACATGAAAGACGTACTGATCCGCGTGCCGTGGTGGGCCATGCGCAAACGTCCGACGAACATCGCAAGCGACAGTAATAAATTTAGGGAAGGTGCCGGGCAGAAACCCCGCCCTGATCAGGAAGGAGCCTAGAGCCATGAAGCCCGCTATATCGACCATGCAGACTGCAGCATTAGTTCAAAGCGCCATTACGCCAACAATGGTATTGGCGGTGCCAAGCATTATGATCAGCATCGCTAAACAAGACGCTTGGATATCCGGAGTTATAGCGCTTGTGGCCGGTATGGCGATGGCTCTGGGGACCGCCTTTATTTGCAAGGCGAATAAGGGACAGTTGTTTGTAAGCTGGATGGAGAGCAGCTTCGGCAAGCCTGTCGGCATTGCGATTGGGCTGCTGCTTGGCATTTATTATTTCAACTCCTTCTGCATCATCGTGAGGTCTTTCACCAACTTTGTATCGGATATCGTGCTGGATCAAACGCCGCTGTACATGCTTGCGGGCATTATGGTGGCGGTAACCGCGTTTACGGTTATGCAGGGAATTGAAGCGTTGGCCCGTTCGGCTTTTGTCGTATTGATCCTTATTCTGGTTGTTGTTCCGCTGTCCGTCTTCGTTTTGTATACGGATATCGATTTCAAGAGGCTGCTTCCGCTCTTTGACGAGAGCGCGGCAAGGATGATGATCGCTTCGCTTCCTCCGGTGGCGTTGTTGTCGGAAGTGTCGGTCCTGCTTCTGCTCACCCCCTATATGAAAAAGCCGGCAGCCGGCTTGCAGGCAGGCCTAGTCGGTACGGTGCTTGGAGCTTTGCAGCTGCTGCTCGTGTTATTGCTGGGACTGACTATTTTTGGCCAGCAGCTTGTGCCGATGATGTCTTACACGTTCGTTAACATCATGGCCATTGTTGAGGTTGGAGAGTTTCTTGAACGAATTGAGGTTTTTACCGTTTCGGTCTGGTTTCTGACGATGTATATCAAAATGTCCGTGTTCCTCTTTGCTTCGGTGCATTGTCTCGTTCATTCGCTTCGTCTGCGGAGCGAACGGCATATGGTCTTCGGCTTAAGCGTGCTGGCCATTGTGACCTCGTTGACCGAATGGCCCCGCAACATGGGAGGAGGTTTTATTTTTGCCGTCGTTAATATTCCTTTACTCTTTATCGGAAATATCGTGTTGCCCTTATTGATTGCTTTGGGACTCCTTATTACGAGAGGCAAACGGAATAAAGGAGGCTCGCAAAGCTCATGAGGATCCGAATAAAATCTTTTCTGAGCGTGGTAGTACTGCTGTTTGCCGCGCTAGTAACAACCGGATGCTGGAACCGAATTGAGTTGAACGAGATAGCCATAACGTCCGCAACGGGTATCGACTGGGATGGCGAGAACTGGATTGTGTCCTACCAAGTCGTTATACCTGCCGCGATCTCCTCGGTTACGGGCGGATCGGGAGGTACCGGTCCGAAGTCGCCAATTATTGTGTACTCCACAAAGGGCAAGACAATTCGCGATGCTATTATGCACAGCTTTTCCGAAAGCCCGCGCAAGCTGTTTTTTGCCCATAACCGCGTCGTTGTGATAGGGGAAAAAGCAATGCGGAAAGGGGTAAACGAGCTTATTGACGTGTACTTCCGCAATTCGGGGTCCCGTGAAACCGTAAGCGTGCTGGCCACTCCCGGAACCTCAAGGCGGGTGCTGGAGCAGTTCATGCAGCTGCAGGCGATTTCCGGCGCGGGGATGAAAGAAATTATTTTATCCGAAATGAAAAATACGTCCATTTTGCCCAATGTACCGGTCTACCAGCTGGCGATGGAAATTACGGGAGACGCGAAAAGCGCGGTGGTGCCCGAAATTTTTGTATCTGGATCAGAGGATACCTCTTCTTTGGATTCGTTTAGTAGCACTTCTATTCCGTCGAAGCTGAAGCTAGGGCGCCTCGCTATTCTGAAGAATGACCAAATGATTGGCTGGATGAGCAGGAAGGAATCTCTTGGTGCCGCTTATTTGCGGGATAGCGTGCAGCAATCCTTTGTTGTAGTTCCATGCGAGGATCAGGAAGGGAAAAAGGGCTTCGATACGGTGCAGATTTTGAAGTCGAAGACTAAGATCATACCCAAACTTCAAGGCGGGCAGCTCAGCTTCAAGGCTGATGTTGATGTAACCGGTACATTAATGGAGTCGAATTGCGCGCAGGATTTATTTAAACCCGGCGTGATTCAGTCGCTTGAGAAAGAGGGAGAAGTACAGATTATCGCCATGATGCAGGAAGCATGGAAGAAAGGGCAGGAGCTTCAAGTCGATTTGTTCGGAGCGGCGGAGAAAACGCATCGCAAATACCCGAAGCAGTGGAAAGAGTGGAGCAACAGTTGGGACGAGGTGTTCGCGAAGTCGCCGCTAGAGGCGAAAGTCAAATTCCGCATGGCCCGGATGGGATTAAGCAACAAATCGTTCCAATACCTGCTGGATAAGAAGGAGAAGTAAGCATGCGCTACATCGTGATACTTATTTTGCTGGCTTACGTTGTCCTGCTGATTGTAGGAGGGAAACCGCTTGCTGGCAAAGGTTGGCGGATGGATCTTGCCGTATACATCGGACTTTTGACTTGGAGTACATTTATCGCGGTAGGGCTTGCGGTAGATTGGTCGGCTGCGTCCTTCTGGACGAGCGTTACGATTGTTAACTTTGGGCTCGAGCCGTTGAGGCAATTGCTACAGGGAATGATCGGATGGAGTTTTGAGTAACAATTGTCACAGTGGTTTATTTAGGGCTTTTAGATCGGTTGCGGTTAGGTATTTAGGGTAAGAGTAGTTCTGGTAGGACCCGCTTGCGCGGGTTCTTGTTGCGTCTATTTCCTACGTTAGATTCATTTATGGTCTGTTCGTGCCGAATAAGAAGGAATTATGACGAAGGTCAGCGAATCTGATGAGCCGCTATTATTCCATCAGAAGGTGTGATCATCGTTGAGTAGGCAGTCCAAGTGGGTCTTTTGTATGATTATGGTGATGATGGCTTTGGTGAGTTATCCGGGGGGATCTCACGCACAGTCGAACACGGGTTTTACCATTAACGTTCCTTATACCGTCCAGCCGGGGGATACGTTGTTTGGCATCTCGAAGAAATATTATTTGACCGGCAATTACGAGCAGGTCGCTAAGGCAAACGGTCTTGATCCAACAGCAGGTTTAAAGGCGGGGGTGGTCCTGTCTTTGAAAAATCCTCTCGTTCTGGAATACTATACGGTTGAGCCCGGGGACACGCTTTATTCCATTACGAAACAGTACTTTAACCGCAATAATTATATGAATGCCTTGATGGCTTACAACGGGATCGAGGATCCGAATACGGAGCTGAAGATTGGGATGGCGCTTCGCGTTCCGCTTCGCTCGGGTGAAGGCAAACATACGGTAGTTAAAGGGGATACCTTATACAGCTTGTCCGTCCGTTATTACAAATCGCAGGATTATCAACAGGCAATTGCCGAGGCGAATGGACTAGGCACGGACTTGAGCCGGATTCAGGCGGGGCAAGAGCTGCAAATCCCCAACCCGTATTACATGGTGAAGATGGCGACAGCGACAACAGCAACCGCGGTGCCAGCCAAGCTGTCTATCGATATCGACATTACGAAGAACAAGCTGTATGTGAAGTCCGGTACAACGGTCAAGAAGACGTTTAATATCGCAAGCGGCAAAACAGCCGGACTAACGCCAACCGGCAGCTTCGAGATTATTACGAAAATCGAGAATCCCTGGTATTCCGCCAAAGGCATTCCGGGCGGCGATCCGAAGAATCCGCTTGGCAGCCGTTGGCTTGGCCTAAGCGTTCCGAACACCCAAGGGACCAAATACGGCATTCACGGCACAAATGCTCCTTCCTCGATCGGAACGAAAGCAAGCGCCGGCTGCATCCGAATGATGAACGAGGATGTAGAATGGCTGTACGGCACGGTACCGACGGGGACAAAGGTTACGATCCATAAATAAGAGTGACGGAGAGGGGCGGCTTAGGCTGCTCCTCTTTATTGTTTTTAGGCTTTGTTATGCTTCGTTGTTGATTTTGCAATTAAGCGATAGGAAGGATACTTACAATATTTAGGCGAATATCTTTAGGGTGATTTTGTAAAAGGAGTCGGTGGTTGATAATGATAAGATGGCAGTTGAATAAACCGCAGAAAATACTTGTATATGGTTTTTTATCGCTTGCCGCCATATACCTCTTATTTTGCCCTGCAGTGTCGCCAGAGCTAGCGATAAGAAGACATTTGCTTTTCACGAATCCCGCTCACTTATTGTCGCCTGTCCAAAAGGGGCCCATGTATGGCTATTATGCGGTTCCATCAATCGAGCTATCGTCTATATGGGTCAAAAAAAACGCCATCGGATGGTATATTAAATCAAGCGGTACCGGACCTTAAATATTTTCTAAGGTATGTCGATTAATTTGTTTGCCGTTCGTCGATTAAATAGAGGCTGGAATGAATGCTTCAAACTCACGTTAAAGGAGAAATGATATGAAATTTCTATGCTTGGGTTATTTGGAGTCAGCTAAAATGGATGCCCGCCCCAAAGATGAGATTGATGCTATTATGAGCGAATGTACGCCTCACCTAGACAATTTCTACAAGAGCGGCCAAGTGATAATCGACGCCGGTCTCTCATCCGAAACGAAATGCTTGCGGCAGGCAAATGGGAAAGTGAAAGTTATGGACGGTCCTTTTATCGAAACGAAGGAGATGATCGGTAGTGCTTTTCTAATAGAAGCACGGGATATGGAAGAAGCAATCCGAATTGCTTCTTTGCATCCAACTGTACAAGTGGCATCGGGCGAGCAGTTTGGATGGGGGATTGAGATTCGGCCGATCCATTACTTTGAATCGGGAGATTAGAATCAAATGGAGAGAAGGAGTGAAGAGGGTGCAGAGTGATGTTATTGTCCAGGCAGAGGACCCGAATTCACGCGATGCTAAAGAGCTAATAGAGTTATTATCAGATACCTTGCAGTCCATAACGGGTGATAGTGGAAAGAATTCTTTCGACATATCGGATGTTACTGTTCCCCGTTCGTTATTTGTTCTTGCACGCAATCAACAAGGAGAGCCTATTGGTTGCGGAGCGATTCGTCCAATCGACTCCAATATAGCAGAATTAAAAAGAATGTATGCCAAATCGAAAGCTAATGGAGTTGGCTCTGCTATTTTGTCCTATCTAGAGGAACAGTCGATGAATTTCGGCTACTCTCAAATATGGCTAGAAACACGTGCAGTGAATCAGAAAGCGGTTTCGTTTTATGAAAATAAAGGATACAGCCGTATAGACAATTATGGTAAATATATAAACCGGGAAGAGTGTATTTGTCTCGGTAAGTTCTTAAGCTAAAGCAGAACAATAGCTCGACAATAAAAGCTGCATCAGATTCGGAGGATCTGATGCAGCTTTTAGAAGTAAAGTTCCTTCATCAATTCGCGGATTCTGCTAATCGCTTAAGCACCGAAAGTACGGATTGACCGTCCTCCCCTTCTTCCGAGCTTTCGCTGTTATCATTGTCAGTACCCGGTCGATTGTCGCTCTGTTCGATGGTGAGCAAAGTGCCTTCCTTTTCATTAACCAAGGTATAACTCATCTTGAAGTAATTGTCGGGCTTGTCCTCTAGGCCTGGCCGCGGGGCGAAGAGAGAGTAACTGAGAGACTGGCAGGGTGAATATTCCAATACCGTTCCCCACTGTTCATAAATATTGCCCTCCCACTCACTGCGGAACCGAATCTCACTGCCGATCTGCCAATTGGTAATAAGATCACTGCCGTACTGCCACTGCTTAACTTGCTCTGGTTTTGACACCGTATCCCACACTCGTTCCGCGGGTGCATTAATAAATATGCGAGATGTGCTGGTGGCCATCTAAGTCTCCTCCTCGAGTGGTTCCTGCTTTTAATATGTAGTATTCGGCAGTTTTTGGTAAAACCCTTCCAGTTATTCAATTTGAACAAACCTATTTTTTAAAGATTGAAGTCATATTTGATGTAGTTGCTAATGAACGCTTTGTCATCTTCATCGTCTAGATCATAGAACCATTCGGAGTGAATCCATAGAGGCAGCTGCAGGGTGGATTCCAGAGCTTGAACGGCTTCTTCCGGATTCTCCAGTTCCAGGGCTTGCATAAGCTGCTCGGTATGGTTAAGTCCCAAATGCGCTGACAGGATCGCGATATCGGCTTTTTTAGGCTCCAGCTCATAATCTTCGATTACCTCCGGCGAACTCCACAGATGCCCTGTCAGGCATTCGCCATTGTAATAGAGATTAATCTCGAATAAATCCTCATCGAAATAAGAACAGGTCAAGACAGGCGAGGCGATATGGCGCGATAATGCTTCGCCAACTTGTTCTACCACGCCCCAGCCAAACAAGTCATTGAGAACGCTGACCCAATCGGATTGGAGACTACCAACGTGGAAAATATTTTGTAGTAAATCTTCCAAGTGAAGATTTGCTTTGGCTTTTCCGTCAGCTGAGGCAGTTGGCTTGTTCGCGCCGGAAAGTCCTTTCAGAGCGGCAATGACCTCAGCTTGATTAGTTGTTTTTACGTGCAGGTTTCCGAATTTAGTTCCCATGATGTCGTATCCTCCAGATGTAACGAGATTCGCTCATCAATAATTCGTAACAGGGTGGCGGATAACCTTTTGAATTAATTTTCCACATTTTTCTTATGGGGAACATGAAGTCGGCTGTGTGCGGGGAATTAAGGTCCCTCAGGGACCTTAATCCCCCCGAGGAACTCTTAACGCTTGCCCTACGCTTTCCCCATCAGCTTCGAATCCTTCGGCAGCAGGAATGCGCATAGACCAAGCAGCGGGAGGAAGGAGCAAAGCTCGATCGTAAATGCGACGTCCTTCACGTCGGTCAGCCAGCCGAGCAGAACGGAGCCAAGGCCGCCCATGCCAAAGGCGAGGCCGAAGAACAAACCGGATACGGTGCCGATATGCCGTGGCATAAGCTCCTGGGCATACACGATGATGACCGAGAAGCCGGACATCAGAATGAGACCAATCGCGCAACACAAGGCGAGGGCGACGCCCGGATTCACATATGGCAGCAGCAGCGAGAACGGCGCGGTTCCGGCGATGGAAATCCAGATCATCGTCTTGCGGCCGAATTTGTCTGCAAGCGGCCCTCCAAGCAAAGTGCCTACCATGCCGGCGAATTGCAAAGCGAACAAGCAGATTTGGGCGCGAGAGAACGACAACCCGTAATGATCAATGAAATAGAACGAGTAGTAACCGGTCATGCCTGCAATGTAAACAAACTTGGAGAACAATAGGATGATTAACAGTCCCATCGTTCCTGCCACAAACCAGGTGGAATGAGCTGATTGCTGGTCCAGCAACCGGTTAGCGGCTTTTTTGACTGAGGCGGCAGTAACGAGCTGACCCGCATACCAGCGGCTAATGACGAGCTGCAACGCGATTCCGATTACGGCAAAAATCGTAAACCACAAGAAGCCCCGCTGGCCTTGCGGCATCAGCAGAAAAGCAACAAGCAGAGGTGCCAGCGCCTGTCCGGTATTGCCGCCAACCTGAAAGATAGATTGGGCCATGCCTTTGCTTCCGGAAGCGGCCATCCGCGCTACCCGGGAAGATTCCGGATGTAGGACGGATGAGCCTACCCCAATCAAAGCGGCCGACACAAGCAGCATCCAGAAGTTGTCCGCATAAGCAAAGCCGAATACGCCGGCGAGCGAGAAGACCATGCCAAGCGGAAGCAGGAACGGCATGGGCTTTTTATCCGAGACATACCCGATAAACGGCTGGAGCAGGGATGCGGTAATGTTGAGCATAAAGGCAACCCAACCGATTTTGGTGAAGCTCAGATGCATTTCGGATTGAAACAACGGAAAAGCGGACGGTACGGCAGTCTGCATCGCATCATTAAGCAAATGCGCGAAGCTGACGCCAAACAGCATCCAAATCGCAGAATTGCGCTGAACCTGTAGAGCTGCGGTAGAATTCATGGAACGAAAGCCCCCTTTATCATTTGCTTCAGTATAATGGGGGGAGCGGGGAGCGGTCATCAGCGAAAAGTGCTGCAAAACGAGCAACTTTTGCTATAATGATGGCAGGTGAGAACATATGGAGATGAAGGTAGAGACGGATTGGATCGAGTTATGGCAAGGCAGCCATGGTTTCAGGAATGTCCCGCATAAGCATGATGACTGGATGCAAGTGACGCTGCCGATCAAAGGCATCGTTCATTTTACGCAGGAAGATCGCAGCTACGGCTTGCGGCAAGGAAACGGACTTTTGCAGCCGCCGGGGACGGAGCATCATTTTTATCTAGGCGAGCAGTCATCCGTTATTATTATGAAAGTCCGCGAGCAGGGAGCGGGAGGAATGGCGTCTATTAACCCGCAATTTACGGCAGGATCGGAGCACGATATCCGGCAGCATTTCCATGCGGAGGATATGGTTGGCCGTTTCCGCGGTTGGATGCTGGCGCTTATTCAAGGCCAGGCGTTGGCCGATCCGCTTGCGGTGCAAGAAGTGGAGCAGGACGTAGTCGCTTATTTAGGCGGCATGCTGAAGCTTGAAGACCGGAAGTCATCCATGCCGCCGGGCATTTGCGATCCGCATCTGGTAAGAGCTTTAGCCTATCTTCATGATTGCTATGCCGATACGATAAATATCGACGAGCTTGCCGGGATCGCGCTGCAAAGCCGGTATCATTTCATCCGGTCCTTCCGCGAAGCGACCGGAACGACGCCTTATCAATATTTGCTGAAATTACGGATCACGGAAGCGATGAACAGACTGAAGCGTTCGGACGCGACAATCGCGCAAATTAGCGAAAGTCTGGGTTTCTCTAGCGCCAGCCAGTTCCATCGCAGCTTCTCGAAAATAACCGGCGTAACCCCGCAAATCTACCGCCAGCAATAATAGCATGCCACCCTTCCGATTAAGGAAGGGTTTTTGTCTACTTGACCTTCACATTAATGTGAGGGTATATAATCAGTTCGAATCGACCATGCAGGAGGCGTATACGGATGAAAATCGGAGAGCTTGCGGCCCGTACGGGAGTCAGTTTAAGGTCGCTTCGTTATTATGAGGAGCAGGGATTGCTTACACCAATCCGGCTGGAGAACGGATACCGGGAATATTCGCCGCTTGCCGAAGAGCAGGTGCAAACGATTCAGCTGTATCTTCAGCTTGGCTTAACGACGGACCAAATCGCCGGCTTCCTGCATTGCGTCTTGAAGAACAAAGAGGCGTTCTGCAAGGAGGTGCTCCCGATCTACCGCGAGAAGCTGGGGGAGATCGAGACGCAAATTCAGCTGCTCAGCAACATTAAACGCAATCTTGAGGACCGCATCCAGTCGATTCTAGAAGAGCAGAAGGAAACGGAGGAATAAAGATGAGCGTTACCACAATAGACGGCCAATCGTTCCGTCAGGCCGCTCTTGGCGCAGGAGCAACAACTCTGGTTGAATTCGGGGCGAAATGGTGTCCCCCATGCAAGGTTCTGTTGCCGATTCTGGATGAGCTGCAGCAGGAAGAAGGCGAGCGCGTTACGATCCTTCAGGTAGACTGCGACGAGTCGCCGGAGCTTGCTTCCGAATATGGCGTTATGTCGATGCCAACCGTCATTGTGTTCCATAACGGCGAGCCGGTGGATAAATTTATCGGTCTCCGTCCGAAAGATGTTTATCAGCAGGCCATTGCAAGATACGCGGAATAGAGCCCTTACGCAAAAAGCAGTCCCCCGGCATCAGCCGAGGGACTGCTTATTTGTTATTTCAAGCCTTTTTGCGCAAGGAACGCGTCCCATTGCTTCTGAACTTCCGCGTCTACCTTCTCCTGGCCGGACGCTTTCAGCTTCGCCACGTATTCCGGCAGCACTTTGTTTGGATCAACCGCGCCGGTCTCGAGCGCCGTTTCGTATTCGTTTTTCACTGCGTTGATGTTGGCATTCTCGGCTTTAATATTTTCTTCGTTGACGCCAAATCCGCTGCTCGCCAGAACGACGGCATTGTCGTTCAGTTCAATCGTCTTCTGCCATGTATCGGCGGCCATGCCCGGTTTCAGATACGCGTTAAACTGGTTGCCGAATACCCAGTCGCCGTTAGGCGCATAACCGGAACCTTCGATTGGCTTGATTGTGGTGTCGTCGACTTTCTCGTAATGCTTGCCTTCAATGCCGTTACAGATCAGATTGTACAAGTATTTGTCCGTGTTCAGAAGGTTGATCAGCATAAGTGCGCGTTCCGGATTTTTCGAGTTTTTGTTAATGACATGCATAGCGCTGGCGATGCCTGTGAAGTAGCTGTCGGAGATCGGAACGTACACGACGTCATTGCCGCCGTTGATCGCTTTTTCGCCAATCTCGCCGCCCGGTTTCGAAGTGAACTCGATCGATACCGCAACATTGCCTTTTGCTTTCAAATCGTTAATGTTCTGGAGGACGGGAGCATCCTGATTGATATAGCCTTTTTCGTACCAATCATGAAGCTTTTGATAGTAAGGCAGACGGTCATTGGCCGATTGCAGATAAGTCCAAAGCGTATAAGCCGGGTCATCCTTCTTGTAGTAAACAGGAGAGCCGTCCGTACCTGCAACCGCATTGTCAACATACATCCCGCGGGAGTTTTGCGCCAGACCAAGCGGTACAACATCCGGTTCGTTTTCTTTCAAAGTTTGCAGGAACGGCTCGATGTCGGCGTAGGAATGGATAGTCGAGACGTCCAGATTGTATTTATCAATGAAGCGCTTCTGAATAATCAAGCTCTTCTGTTTAGCTGCTACTTGATAGATGGGGAAGCCATATACTTTGCCGTCTGCGGCAAACATATCCGGCCAGAATTTATCGGGAATGTTCGCGCGTGCTTCAGGAGCATATTTGGCGAGCATATCATCCGTGATTTCTAGATAAGCCCCGCGGTCGATATACGGCTGATAGTTGCCGAGCCAGCCTTTGGAGCTCCAGGCAATATCGAAGTTCTCGTTAGCGGCGAGCATCGCGTTCAGCTTAGGCTCGTATTCGTCGAAAGTAAGCGGCTTCAGTTCAACGGTCGCGTTGATCTTTTCCTGCAAGTATTTGTTGATCTCGTCATTCACAAGCTTTTGGTCCGGACCAGGATCGGCCGCAACCGGATAAAGGAACGTAAGCTTCACCGGATCCAAAGCCGGCTCCGTAGATTCGGCAGGCGATTCGCTAGCCGCAGTTGTTGGATCCGCAGAAGGCGATGGAGATGTATTATTGCCATTATTGCCGTTATTGCTGGAACAAGCAGCGAGAATAACAAACACGCAGGTGACAGTCAGCAGCTTGGCGATTAATCGGTTCTTTTTGATATTCACCGTGAACCCTCCTATTATTGTTCCTGATTTAGTAATACTACATTTCAGTGAAGCAGACCTGCTAAGCCGGAGAATAGCTGCAGATCACCTCCTAAAAAGAATTCTTTTTGCTTCGAAATGGTAGATCAGCCCTTCAAAGAACCAACCGTTAACCCTTTGACGAAATACTTCTGGAAGAACGGGAAGATGACCAGCATCGGTCCGCTCGCGACAATCGCCATCGCCATTCGCACGGTAAGCGTTGGGAATTGCGCGAATTTGAGCTTATCCGCCACTTCCGCCATCGGCGAGTTTGCGAGAAACTCGGCCTGCGATAGAATCCGTACGAGAAGAAGCTGCAGCGGCACGTATTTGTCATTGTCGATGAAGAGCAGCGCGTTAAACCACTCATTCCAGTAACCAAAAGCGATGAACAAGCCAAGCGTTGCAAGGGCAGGCGTGGACAGCGGCAATATAATGGTGAAGAAGATCCTGTATTCCTTCGCTCCGTCTACCTTCGCGGATTCAATGATTTCCCTCGAAATCTTGTCGAGAAAGCCTTTCATGATCATGATGTTGAATGGACTCATGACGGCCGGAATGATGAGAGCGGCGAGCGTGTTTTTCAAATGCAGATATTGGGTCATCAGAATATAGAACGGAATGAGACCGCCGTTAAACAGCATCGTGAAAAATACGTAAAACGTCAGCGGACGTTGGTAACGGAAATCGCTCCGGGAAATCGGGTAAGCCATAAGGGCGGTCATAAACAGCGATAACACGGTGCCGATGACGGTAATGGCGATTGTAACCCCGTAACCTCTAATTAGCGGCTCCGGCTTCTCGAACACGATGCGGTAGGCTTCCAGGCTCCATTCTTTCGGGAAAAACTGATAGCCGAATTGATGGAGGCTGTTCTCTGAACTAAGCGAGATCGAGATCACAAGAACGAAAGGCATCGCAATGAGCAGACAGACGATAATGAAATACAGATTAATAAAGGTATCAGCAACTTTGATTTTCATAATTAGGCAAGCCTCCTCGTTCAGAAAAGCGCACTGTCTTTGTCCACTCGGCGGACAATAAGGTTAGCGGTGACGACGGTTACGAGTCCAACGACGGATTGCAGGAATCCGACGGCGGCAGCAGAGTTAATATCTCCAAGCTTCGTGAGGGCACGGTAGACGTAGGTATCGATAATGTCCGTTGTCGGGAAGTTAGGTCCCACGTTATTCGGAACGAAGTAATGAAGCCCGAAATCCCCTCTGAATATATTGCCGAGACCCAAGATGAACAAAATAATGACAAGCGGCTTCAGGAGCGGCAGCGTAATCCGGGTCATCATCTGCACGCGAGAGGCTCCGTCCAAACGGGCGGCTTCATAATAATCCGTACTGATTCCCGTAATACCGGCGAAATAGACGAGAGTGGAGAATCCAACGCCTTTCCATAACGCCACAAGCGGGAGAATAAATATCCAAGGTGTCGTCTCGAGGTACCAGTTGTGGCCTTTGGCGCCGAAAAATTCAAGGACCGTATTCAGGTACCCGTTCTGGAAATCGAGAAAAGCGTTGCCGATGTAGCCAACCAGCACCATTGATATGAAATAAGGAAGGAACAAAGTTGTCTGGTATACCTTGATCAGCTTGCTCGTCAGCTCGTTAAGTAGCAGCGCTAGCAGAAGCGACACGGCCATCGTAAGCAGAATATACGAGATGTTGTAGAGCAGCGTGTTGCGGATAATGCGGAACGCGTCTTGCGCTTTGAACAGAAACTCGAAATTGTCGAGGCCAACCCATTTGCTCCCGAATATCCCCTGATCATACCGAAAATATTTGAAGGCCAGGATCAGCCCGACCATAGGCAAATAGGCAATGACCAGTTTGAATAAGACGCCGGGGAGGGCAAGCAGGATCAGTTCGCGGTTTCGCCGGATATGCCAAAGCTCTTTGGCCAGCCAGCTTTTGCGTTTCTTAGATGTAGGTGCTGCGGGCTGTTCCTGGTTGCTCGGGAGACCGGCAGGCGGGATGTTCGTCAAGTGCATCTCCTCCAATCTTTGATGAGTCCAGCATGCCACGGCCGCGATTCTTCCGGATAGAGTTCATTGTTTGAATAACTGTAGAAGCGTGCTGTACTTATTGCGAATTACTGTTTTATACAGCTTGCTGCCGCAAAAAAAACCGCCTGCTCCCTCGCGGGTTAACAGGCGGCTAATGGTTAAGAGATCGATTTCTTAATGCGGAATTCCTTCGGCGTGCTGCCGAACTTGCTTTTGAATAAGCGGAAGAAGTAGCTCTGGTTGCCGTAACCGACCTTCTCCATAATTTCCGTAATCGTGCTGTCTTCCTTCAGCAGCAGCTCCTGCGCCTTGCGCAGACGGACATCGTTCAAATACTCCGTAATCGTGAGCCCGCAGCTGTCTTTGAACAGCTTGCCGACATAAGCGGAGCTTAACTTGACGGTTGAAGCGATGGATTGCTGGCTCAGATTGAAGTCGCTGTACTTCTGCCAGATCAATTCCTTGACCGTCTCGATAATCATCTCGTTTCGTTCCATGCTGGAAGGTTTCGCTTCTTCGCAGATGGCGGTGCAGAGAGACAGGAAAGCGAGATGCAGCTCGTCAAGCGTATAGTAATCCCGCGGAAGGAGAGGGATTCGCTCGATGTCGACGGATAGATGGGTAATGCGGTTGTTCGTAATGTCAGCCGCGGCATTCTTAATCAGCCAAGCCATGTCTGCGATCGCTCTTTGCATATCCTCCAGCTGCATCTTGGACAGCAGATCAAAAGCCCGTTCCAGCTCGCTGCCCGAATCGGTCAACTTCCCCTTCTTAAGCGCTTCGGACAGCTTTTTCTCCACGTCATCGGGCAGAGATTTCTGTTTGTTCTCCAGATTTGTACGTATATCCTGCATTTCTATAATCGCTTTGTAACCCATCAGAATGCTGTATTGGCTAAGCTGATAGGATTGGTAGTAGCTTGCGGACAGCTGGCTTAGCTGAGGCGCGGCTTCGCCAATTCCGCAAGTAAGAGAGAGATCATAGTAACGCTCCAGCACTTGCTGGACATCGGCAATCGCCCGCTTGATCGCATCCGCTTCCATGGAGCCGGATAAAATCAAAGTGAAATGGTCTTCCTGCATATCGATGATTTCACAGTGGAATGACCGTGCCATTACTTCCATTGCGATATTCGTAACCGCGAACCGATGCAGCTTCTTCATGGCAGGCGAGGTTCTGCGGTCGTAGTCGTCATAGCGGTCGATCCGAAGCGTGCAGACGGTAAAAGGCCCAGTCGGAATGAGCTTCAGTTCATGCTTGCCGATCAGCTGCTGCATATCAAGCTCGGATAAGCTCCGGTTATCGGTCAGAAATTTGCGGACGTAATATTTGCGGACGATTTGCTCTGAACTAATCTCCTGCAGCTGCCCGGAGAGCTGCTCGTATACATCGCTCATCACATCCAGCTCATTGCGGGTACGACTGTCCGGTCCATTGTTTCGCATATGCGGCAAAATCCGCTTTAGCATCGCTTCGATTGGGCCATACAGCTTGTAACTTAGCCATATGGATATCCCGATGGACAGAAGGATAAAAGCGCCGGTTAAGGCATAATTCCTTGTCCGCATATCCGAAACCGCCTGCATGATCTCCTTGTAAGGCTGCATGTACAGAATGGTCCAGTCGCCAATGCCGTGCAGGTAAGTAATCATCACCTTATTCCCGCCTGAATTGCCAATGACAAATCCGGAACCGTTTGTTCCTCCGGTCTTCCCGTCCGGCTCCTGGATCAGCCTGCCGATCGCCTCCTGATCGAGGGGCATGGTTTGCTCCGAATGTCCGTTATTGAACAGCTGGCCGTCTGCGGTCCGGATGAGGATCTCGCCGCTGTTTCCGCTGCTGACTCCGTTCAACTTGTTAAGGCTCTCAAATACCCAGTCGGGTTTAATAAACAAGATAACGGCAGATTGGCTGGGGGTGAAAGAGTTGTACGTATCCGTCACGATAAACGCAAACGAATCAATATTGCTGGAGTTATGCAAGCTGAACGGGATCAGCCTCGAGGTTGGCAAGGAACCGCTGGAGCTATGCAAAAGCCACTCCAGGATGCTGCTTTTTGTCGTGCCGCCATCGACGAGGAAATCGCTTGAGGAGCCGTACAGCTCGCCGGTTGTGGCGTTGTACACCGCCATGGAATGCAGGAAGGAGGAGCTTTCGAGCATATTGTACATTTGCTGGTAGCCGCGGATGTAATCCATTTTCGGCAGATTGTTGCTGAACATAAGCGGGATTAAAGCATTGTCCCGATAAGCGAAAGAGGACAAGTGAACGATGATTTCATTCATATAAGAAAGATTATATTGGGTCTGGGTCAGCACCTTCAGGTTGGCGTCTTCCTGGACATGCTTGACGGACCTTTCGAGAAGGTAGGTATTTGTTGCGGACAGGCCGGTGAGGATTAGCGCCATCGTCAGCATGATCGAAAACAACACGCGTTTGAAATATTTTTTGGAGGTAAAGTAGCCATAGGCTTTCATAAGTGTCCCGCCCCTTTATCCTGCATGTAATCTCTATATGTATAGTTGTAAACGCTATCAAACAGTTGCGCAAGGGTTATTTTAGCTGTAATCACCTTAGGAAGCGGAGATGCGC
This sequence comes from Paenibacillus glycanilyticus, assembly GCF_030161375.1. Classification (GTDB taxonomy): domain Bacteria; phylum Bacillota; class Bacilli; order Paenibacillales; family Paenibacillaceae; genus Pristimantibacillus; species Pristimantibacillus glycanilyticus_B. The sequence goes on along the minus strand of NZ_BSSQ01000009.1, from coordinate 55,108 downwards.
ATATCGTACGCTTTTTAGCATTTTGTGCAGTTTACAGGTTGGCCGGCGCTGTGGCAGTGTGGAGCTAAACGATAGGTTGGGGGCGGTGAACGGATGATTGAAATTTACGTAAGCACAACGGGACCGGCGTTAGGGGACGGCAGCAAGGAGAAGCCTTTCCGAAGCATAAAGGAAGCGCAAGAGGCGGTTCGCTCCATGCTTCGGAACGGGGCAACAGGCGGAATTACCGTTACAGTCGAAGGGGGCGAATATTTGCTTGATGCGCCTTTGCGCTTTGGCCGCGGGGATGCGGATGCGGAGCGATGCCCGGTCCTATACCGCAATGCAGAAGGAGAAACGCCGGAGCTGATCGGTGGCATCGCCTTGAAGGAATGGGAAGAGACGGGTAACGGGTTATGGAAAGCCGAAGTGCCGGAAGGTGTACGATTCCAGACCTTATATGCCGATGGACGGCGAATTCGGAAAGCGGCAATGCCGGCCGCCGGCTATTACCGCTCGCTGCCGCTGGAGGAAGACGGGCGGGCCGGCATCCGCTACAGAGAAGGAGAGTTGCCGGACGGCTTGCAAGAGGATGCGGCAGGTCTGCAAATCTATGTATGGCCGGGAGGCGGCGAAGCGAATTGGTTTGCGGAGACCATACCGGTCGCGGAGATAGAGGGGAATAAACGCCGGATTCTATTCAAACGTCCTAGCTGCTGGGAGATCGGAGAAGATTCGCGCTATTATTTGCAAGGCTCTTTAGCCTTCCTGCGTGAGCCAGGCCAGTTCCATCTGGATGAAGCGGAGGGCGTATTGTACTATCGTCCTCAAAGCGGGTCACCGCTTGAGGAGCGGGTAATTGCGCCAAGGGTTGGCCGGATCATCGATATACAAGGGGACAACGACGATGGGCCGGTATCCGGCTTGACCTTCTCCGGTATTACGTTCGCCTGCACGGATTTTGCGGAGGACTTCCGGATGATGAGGGAGGAGCCCGGCATGGACAACGCCGAACCGGACGAGAACCGAAACGGCGTTATCTACATGCGGAATGTAAGCGGCATTGAGATTTCGGATTGCGTTATTCGCAATTCGGGCACTTGCGGCATCTATCTCGATCGCTGCGCGGAAGGCGTTCGGCTGCTTCGCAACCGGATCGAGCAATTGGGGCATACAGGAATCTACGCCTCCGGTTATGCGCCGGGAGAAGGCGATTTCCCCAATCAAACCGCCGCTTACCGGAACAAAGGACATCTTATTTCCGATAACGCAATTACAGATGGAGGCCAACTGGTCGGACATGGCAGCGGCATTGTCCTGTACCAAAGCGGGGATAACGAGATTATCCATAATCGCATCGCGAATATGCCCCGGTACGGGATTTCCATGAAAGGGCTCCGTTATCAGCGGATGCCGGAGGAGCTTTGGGGAATTCCCGTAACTTGGGATAATCATTCTTCGTTCCTGTTCACCCGCAACAATTCCATTGGCCATAACGATATCTCGAACGTCATGACTGACAGTCAAGACGGCGGAATGATCGAGTCTTGGGGAATCGGCAGGGGAAATGCCATTCATGGCAACCGGCTCCATCATAGCGGGATCCATTTCTCCTTCGGATTTGGCATCTATCTCGACGATGCTTCCAACGATGTGGAAGTTACGGGCAATGTGCTCGACCATTTGTACCAGACGGGGGAAGGCAAGTTGTGGATGGCGATTTTCTCGAAAGGGATCGGCAACCGGATTATCAACAACTTAATCACAAATAATGAATCGGAATGCGCCTTTGGCACGCAGGAGATGGTTGGAGAGGTTAATCGGGCTATTACGATATCGTCGAACATCGTATCGAACTCCGGCTATATGTATGCCCATGTGAACTGGAGCGAGGAACGGCTGGCCTACGCTGACCGCAACTTGTATTGGCGCAGCGGCGAAGCTCCGCTTGTGACGGGGGAGAAGTTGCCGTTCCCCGCAGTAGGCGTGAGCAAGGTGTGGGGGAAGCTGCACGCTTGGGAATCCTGGCGAACCTTCCTAGAAGGAAGATATGATGCAGAAACTATCCTTGCTCCCGCAGAGTTTATTGATGAGGAGGCCGGTGATTACCGGCTGCTGCCCGGATCACCGGCTTACCGGCTTGGCTGGCAAGATATTGATTTCACGCGATTTGGTCCCAGAGTGAAACCTTCGGCGGCGGAGTAAGGTATTACCTCTTGCGATTTAATAACCTTGGGGAGTTGAACCAGCTGGAGAGGATTATCCCGATCTTGCCTTGCCCGTCCATTAAAGAGCAAGTCGCGTTTTATGAGATGCTTGGATTTCAAACCGTGCAATTGTATACCCGTCCGAATCCGTATGCGGTGATGAAATACGGCGAGCTCGAGCTGCATTTCTACGGAAGCAAAAAGACGGTGCCTGCCGAGAATTCGAATATGTGCTACGTACAGACGGATCAGGTCGACCAACTGTATGCCAGCTTCACAACAGCGCTCAAAGAAAAGACAAACAAAATCCCGCGCAGCGGAATTCCCCGCTTGTCCAAGCTGAAGGATTTGACCGATGACCGTCGCTTTGTTCTGACAGATGTCGGAGGCAATACGCTGTTTATCGGTACGCCTCATTCCAAGCAGGCAGATCAGCCTATCTTCTTAAGAACGATAGAGAATGAGGAGCATGCCACAAACTTTGAGATCTTATATGATCTCCTGTATTCGAAGGAAGACAGCCATACCGCTTCATTGATGTGGGCTAAGTTTTTCCCGGCGGACGTAGAGGAACTCCGGGTCAGCGATCTGGATCTTGCAAAAATCCTGCTCGTAGCGCTAGACATGGAACTGCAGGAGAAGCAGGTTGTTAACGAAGCAATGAACAGCAAGTTGGCCGCGCTGCTTGAGCAATACGGCAGCGGCCATGAGGACTGGTCGCGGATTGCCGGGAAGCTGGAAGATATTTTGGTTGTGGAGTAGCTGTAGATAGGATAAAGACGCGCAGAACCGTTAGGGGTTCTGCGCGTCTTGTTGTATTTATTGCGCTTCCGATTTGAAGCGTTCGTAAGCAGAGTTGTAAGCGTCAAGCGCTTGCTGGAAGCCCATTTTGTTCATTTCATCCAAGTGGCTGTCCCAGGAAGAATCAATGGCTTGCGCGCCCATGAGTACTTTTTGTTCATATTCGTCGGTGTACGGTTTCAGATTAACGGTGGCGTCGTCAATCGCTTTTTTCTCTTCTTCCGTAAAGGTCAGAACAGGGAATGGTTTGGTCAGCCAATTGCTCTTCTCGTACAATTCAAAGCCGGCTTTGCCAATCGCGTTCATGGAATTGATTTCGCCAACCAGGCTGCCGCGGCGGCCGATATCATAACCCGAGCCGATCGATCTCAGATAGTTCGGGAAGCCGGTCGGATTTTTCAGCGCGCTGTCGCGGATCACCGGCTGGCCGTCCTTCAAGTCGTAATCCTGCCCTTCGATGCCAAGAGACATTAGGCGGTTGCCCACTTCGCTGAAGAAGAAGTCCATATACTCGATGACGGTAACGGGATCTTTGGCGTCCTTCGAGATGCCCCAAGCATAAGCGTGAATCGGTTCGCGGCTTTGGTCCATCTTCACGGCGCCTTTCACGTCGGCAGGCGGCGCGATAGCGGCAAAGTTAATGCCCGGCACTTGCTCTTTCACGGCATCGTTCACGGCAGCGGTCGAAGCGAACCAGTCAATGGTTGCCCCGCCGGTATTGTTGCCGAGCAGGAATTGGCGCGCTTGTGCGCCGCGGGTGAATATTTCCGGATCGATGATGCCGTCCTTGTACCATTGCGCCAGTTCCTTCATAGCTGCTTGGTATTCGGTCTCGGCTCTGCCGTAATGGACTTTATCATCGGCTCCAATGTAATAGTCTATATGCGCATCCCATAATTGCAGAAGGTTTCCAATGCCTTTGTCACGATAGAAGAAAGGAATTTCATCCTTCTTGCCATTGCCGTTCGGATCCTGATCGCGGAATGCATATAGTACTTTTTTGTAATCTTCGAGCGTAGTTGGAGCCTGCAGACTCAGTTTGTCCAGCCAATCCTGGCGGACGAAGAAACCCATGGAAGGCAATGCTTTGCCCGGTTCTCCGCCTAAAGTGCCTGTAATCGAGTAGATCTTGCCGTCAGGTCCGGTGCCTGCGCGGAGGGCTTCAGGGAAATCTTCCAGAAACTTCTTAATATTAGGAGCATGCTGCTCGATCAAATCGTCAAGCGGGATAAACGCTCCTTGCGTAATTACGGGATTAATACTGGAACGAAGGGCATGGATAAGGTCCGGCAATTTACCGGAAGCAAGCATCGTATTAAAAGATTGAAGCTCATCGGAAATAGATTCATTCGCTACGTTTTCCATGGAGACGTTTGTGATCTCGGCGGTTTTTTTCCAAGCGGGCATATCGCCTTTTGGAGCGCCGTTGCCGCCAAAAGCGGAGAACATCGTAATCGTTGCGGATTTATCCGAAATTTTCAGGTTGTCGGATCCGTTATAGCCCGAAGCTGCCGGCTCATTGCCGGATGCTTCCGTCTTGCCGTTAGCGTTGTTGGACGCTGGATTATTGTTGTTGCCGCCGCTGCAGCCTGCAACGAGTGTTAAGGATAAGGCCAGGGATAACGCGAGTACCGTTGTTTTCTTTTTCATGAATAATAACCTCCCTTTATAGTAGCCTGCATTAGAATTAACCTTTAATCGCTCCAACCATAATGCCTTTGACAAAAAACTTCTGGATAAAAGGATATAAGATAAGCATAGGAAGAACGGCGATAACAATGGTCGCGTATACGATCGTCTGCTCGGTCATGACCGAGGCGCTCATATCTACCGCTTCGTTAACGTTATAGGAAACTTCGACAATCAATTTCTTCAGAAGAACCTGCAGCGGGACCAGGTCTTGATCCTTAAGAAGCAACATGGACCAGAAATAGGAATTCCAGCGGCCAACGAAATAATACATCGTGATCGTGGCAAGCGCGGGTACCGACAGCGGCAAATAAATGCGGGTTAGAATCGTCCAGTCGTTGGCGCCGTCCACCTTCGCGGATTCCTCCATGGAATCCGGAACGTTCTCGAAGAACGTCCGAAGGAGGATGACGTTGAACGAATCGATGGCAAAGCATAACAATACGCCAATGCGGGTATCAAGCAACCCTAAATTCTGAAAGTTCTGGTACGTAGGCATCATCCCGGCGCTGAACCACATCGTCACCAAGACGAAAAAGGTAATCAATTTGCGGCCCTTCAACCGTTTTTTGGACAGCGGATACGCTCCCAGAATGGTGAGAGCAAGGCTGATGATTGTACCCGCGACAGAATAGAATACCGTGTTGCCATAGGACTTCCACAGGTTCTCCATATGAACAACCTTGTTGAAGGAATCAAGAGCGAATCCGCTCGGCAGGATGGTCACTTTCCCCGTAGATACCGCTACCGGATCCGAAAAAGACGCGATAACAACATAGTACAGAGGATACAGGGTAACCAGCATGATCATCAACATGAGAATGATATTAAACCAGCCGAAAATTTTCTCGCCTTTCGTCCGATTCATTGTCGTTCCTCCTTTCCTACATGATGGAAACTTCGCTGATTTTTTTGGAAATGCGGTTAGCGGTTAATACGAGAACAAGCGAGATAATCCCGTTAAACAGACCAACGGCCGTGGACATGGAGTAGTCCGCATTCTGAATGCCAAGCCGGTATACAAAACTTCCGACGACGTCGGCCGTTTCGTAAGTAATAGGCTGATAGAGCAAAATAATCATTTCGTAGCCAATGTTCATAATATTTCCAATCCCGAGCAGCAGCATAATTCCGATGGTCGGCAACAGCCCCGGCAAAGTCACGTGCAAGATTTGCTTAAAGCGGCCCGCGCCGTCAATCATCGCCGCTTCGTATTGCGAAGAGTCGATCGACATCAGCGAAGAGAAATAGATAATGGAAGAGAAGCCTGCCGTTGCCCAAATGCCTTGGATGACAAAGATGATACGGAAGTATTCGGGTTTGGTCAGGAAATACACGCTGTCGAATCCCATTTTCTCGAGCAGGATGTTTACGATCCCGGTGGAAGGGGACAGGAAGTTAACGACAAGTCCCGCAATAACGACGGTTGAAATAAAATGGGGCATATAAGAAATCGTTTGGACAAATACCCGGAACTTCCGGTTCCTCAATTCATTGAAGAGAATGGCTAGAATAATCGGTACCGGAAACGAGAAAATCATATTGTACAAGCTGATGAGCAGCGTATTCCGGATAATTCTAGTAAAGTAGGGTCCATTAAAAAATTCGGCGAAGTTGTCAAACCCTACCCACTTGCTGCCGGCCATTCCGAGGAACGGTTTATAGTCCATAAAAGCCAACCGCAGCCCTTGAAACGGCATATAATAGAAGATTGCGTAATACAGGACAAACGGGATGAGCATGAAGTACAAATATTTGTCTCTTACAATCGAGACGAGCAGTTCGGAGCCTCGCGCTTTTCGCATTGCTGCCGATCTTGCCTTATGGGGAACGTCTCTCATCGCTGTGCCCCTCCTTGCCTTAAATGTGGGTTGTATGACCCCGGGTTCGCCGGCCGAACCTGTTGCTCCCTCAAGGTAACATGGCCCAAAGCGTTATGAAAACCCTTTCTTTTTCTCCCTGACCCGAAAAAATACCGTTTCCGAACCCTTATTAATTACGGTAAACGTTTTCGTAAATTTTGGGGGTTCCTTAGAGGTTCGCTTTTCTGGCGGTTTTATTTATAATGGGGTGAGCCAAATGAATGCGCTTTCGAGGAATCGGTCAGGAGGGGTTGGATTGCGCTACTATCGCAAAATGTTTCGCACTTTTACAGGAATCGCCGTTATCTATACGTTGCTCATCGAGATCGTTTTTCTTTTTTTCTATTGGATTCCGTCCCGGCACGAGTACGAGACAAGAGCGGAGGCGACGGCCAGCCAGGTGAGCGAGTATACGGACTTCCGCTTGCAGTCGCTGCAGGAGATTGGTCTTATGCTGAACGTATCCGAGTATACGAAAAAATATTTGGGAAGCTATTTGACGAACTATGAGAAATTGAAATATTACAACTTCATAACCGGCATTTATGGCCTGACGCCAGGCTCCAAGCATGCGATTGCGATTACCAAATACGACGATGATTACGTCATTATGAACAACAGCACGGGCAATATAGATGCCTTTCAGAACCTGTTCTATATCGGAGACGAAACGCTTGACCGGGTGATCAAACAATTTAACGAGAATCGAAGCATTCCCATGCAGGTCATTAATGTGCAAGACGAGCAGGGGAACGAGATGTACGTTGTCGCCCGATGCGAGTGGATTGGCAATCCTAAGCCCATTTATATTTTCACTTCTTATTATACAAATCAGATGTTTCATGCCGATGCGCTTCAGGACGGGACGCTTGCCGTCTATTATCAGAACGAGCTTGTTGCTTCCTCTGGGCAGCTCGATCGGACACAGGTGCTGGAGGCAGTTGGAAACCGCAGCGATTCCGGCCTCGTCTTTCATACAGAACCGTCCACTGTAGCTGGCGTTCATTACGTTTATTTGACGAAACCCCAGCAGATCTTTACGCCGGCGCTTATGATGCTGATTGGGAGCGGGTTGGCAGCGATGGCGCTTGGTATTGGCTTGATGTCGCTAATTACGAAGCGTATGTATACGCCAATTGAGAACGTGCTGCAGACGACCGGCGAGTCGTTTACCGCGGGAGACGAGTTTGCGCATATCAAGAGCACGATAGAGACGCTGCACATCGATGTAGAGACGATGACGCAATCGCTGGAGAAATATAATGTTTCGCTGGAGAACAAGTTTGTGCATGATCTGCTGATCGGACTTATTCCGCCGGAAGCCATAGCCGAAGGGCTGACCCATTATCCGAATCTGCAGACGGAAGGGCCGTTTACCGTTATTTTGCTGAAGTTTGCGGAGACGGATCCTTTTGAAGGGACAATGTCAAACAGCGGTACCTATGATGTTAAGCTGCGGCTTGACGCTGCGCTTGATGAGCTGTTTGCGCAACAGCCGTTTTACCGAATCGTCGACCTGAATTCCGAGACCCAGGTTGTAATCGTATCGGCTGGAGGAGAACTGCTGCCCGAACGGCTGCGAAATACGATCATTAACGCGGAGCCGGCGTACGGTCATGAAATTTATGCGATAATCGGCCCGTCCTGCGATCGGATGGAGCAGTTGTTTGCCTCCTACCGGCAGACGGTTAAGTATGCCGATACGAGGGAGTATTTGAACTATAACGCGAAGGTTGTTGAGGCGGACGAGGCGAAGCCCGTCTGGAAAGGGACGGTGTATTTCCCTCTGCAGGAGGAGCAGACGCTTATTAACGCAATCATTCACTGCAAGACGACAGTATGGCAGTCCACCATTACGGAAATTATCCGGACGAACAACAGCGAGCGCGGATCGAATCATTCTCAGCTAGCCGTCATGCTGGACGCAACTGTGAACCGGATCGTAGACGGTTCAAACATTAACGCGGCGCAGCTGTTTGGCTCCGACAAAGTGTCCGAGCTTCACTTCCGGGCAAGCCGGTCCTATGATGAGCTGGAACGCAAAGCGCTGGACACCTTTGGAGTGCTTGCTTCTTGGTTTGCCCGGGAGCAGGAAAAGTCAAACAGCGGCTTGTCCGAGAAGATGCTCGCATATGTGCATGAGAATTATCAGAACGAGATCAGCTTGTTTGATTTGGCGGATTATTTGAATTTGTCGCGGAATTACGTATCCACGTTGTTTAAGAATTCGACGGGCCGCAATTTCAAAGATTATTTAAGCGAATATCGCCATAAGATGGCTTGCGGCATTCTGGAGCGGCATCCGGAGAAGAAGCTAAGGGAAGTCGCGGAAATGGTCGGCTGCAATGCAGACATGCTGTCGCGTTTATTCGTCCGTTATTCGGGCATGCTGCCAAGCGATTATCAGCAATTGGCGCGCCAACAGAAGAAGGAGCATGATCCGTCATGAGTACCTATGCGGTATATGCCTGTCGCGATGTGATGGACCCGGGCTTTCCGTTCAAGCTGGAGTACCGGACGGAGGAAACGCTGAACCGCGTGCCCCATGCCCATGAGCATTTTCAAATTTGTTATTTGCAGAGGGGCGTTTGTCTTCATTATGTGGAGGATCAGGCTTATCTGATGAGCAAAGGGGATTTGCTGGCGATTCCGCCGTATGTTCCGCACCGTCTGGATTTCTACAAAGGCGAGAAAGTAAACCTCGTTCAAGTCGACTTTATGCCGATTGTGCTCGATACGGAAGACATGCTGGCTGAACCGCCCTTTTTTCCGAAAATCAGACTATCAGGCGATTACCAGGTGCAGGTGGAACAGTTATTGTCCCGCATGAATGATGAGCATCTGAGACAAGAGCCGGGTTACCGCCATTTAATCCGTGCCGATCTTATCCGTTTGCTCGTAACGGCTTTTCGGCAGAGCGACAGCTTGAGTCCACCGGGAGAGACGTCTTTGGAGGATCGCCGCCCGCTATTCTATGAGACCGTCCGCTACATGGAAGCCCATTACGCGGATAGTCTGAAGCTTGAGGAACTGGCGCAGCGCGCGGCCATGTCTCCTTCCTACTTCAGTTACATGTTCAAGGTTCTGATCGGCCAGCCGTTTACGCAATACCTGAACGATATTCGGATCCGCAAAGCGCTTGATCTGCTGCGGTCAACCGAGCTTAGCGTCATTGAGATTAGCGTGGCGACCGGCTTCAACAATGCCAGCCATTTCAATCGGATGTTCCGCAAGTCGGTAGGCGTCAGTCCGCTTGCTTATCGTAAGCAGCCCCATTCTATTTCTTAAAACAAGAAGACAAAGCCGTTGATTAAAGGCTTTGTCTTTTTGTTTTGTTTACGTACTAGATACATTTCGTTAAAGACGTCAATGTCATCGTAAGAAAGTGTCCTCATAAGCAAGGCTCTCCATGGTAAGTTGTTGTTGAACGGAAAGGGAGTGGATGAGATGATGCTCAGCTTCAGCACGCTTCCCTGCGAAGGGTGGAGCGTGGAGCAATTAATTGAAGGCTGCAAGCAACACGGTTATTCCGGTATTGAATTGAAGATTGATTATGGCTACGCGATTACGCCGGATTCAACGGAAGAAGAAGTGAAGGCGGCCGCAGCGAGGTTTCGGGAAGCAGGAATTACGGTAACGAATATCGGCTCCGGTATTTTGCTGAACGGCCTTGGTGAAGAAAGGGAAGCGCGGCGGTCGTTATCCCGCCATATCAGGATTGCCGAGCTGCTTGAGGCAGGAGGCATTCGGATTTTTACCGGAACGTTCTTCAAAAAGATCAGCGAGCGGAATCAAGCTCATGACAAGGAACGATTAATCCGTCATATTCAGGAAGCTTGCGATGAAGCGCTCGCGCGGGGAACGGGAGTGGGCATCTGGATCGAGACGCATAACGAGTTCTCGACGGGCATGCAATTAAAGCCGATGCTTGAGGCCATCCATCGTTCCAACTGCCGGATTATTTACGATATTATCCATCCGTACGAATTCGGGGAAGCGCCGGCGGACACGATTCGGCTGCTTGGCCCCTTCATTGCCCATGTGCATATGAAAGACGGCGTTCCGTTCGAAGAGGCGGATATGCATGAGTGGAAATATACGCGGACGGGAGACGGTCAGCTGCCTCTTGCCGCGATAGTGGAATTGCTTAAGGATAGCGGTTATGCCGGTTATTATTCGCTGGAATGGGAGACGAAGTGGCGCCCGGAGCTGAAGGAGCTTGACCTGGCACTGGATTCGGTATTTGCCGATTATGTCCAGCTTATGAGCGGCATTCTTGCGGAGTAAATCAAATAGAGCGTTAACAAGGGAGACGATGTTTGAATGAAAACCTTATTGGCCATTTCGGATCCGGACCTGATTCAGATGTTTTTTCAGAATCCGGCTGTCTTGAAGAAGCTCGGCACGGTGTCGGAATACCATTGGATAAAAGAAATGACGCCTCTCTCCGGCAGTGCAGGACTGGCGGCTGTCGTGGAGGATTACGATGCGGTGCTTACTTCGTGGGGTTCGCCTTTCTTTACGGATGAAGTGCTTGCGAAAGCTAGCAAGCTGAAGTTTATCGGTCACCTCGCAGGTTCAGCTACTGCGATTGTTAATGAACAAGCTTTCGCGAAAGACATGGTCGTGGTGACGGCCAACAACGTACTAGCCCGATCCACTGCGGAATCCGCCGTAGCTCTCATGATGAGTGCGGCTTGGAGCCTGCAGCCGTACAGCATGAGAATGAAGCGGGGCGGCTGGGCAAACAACAGCAAGGAAACGGTGCTTGGATTAACCGGCCGTACGATTGGTCTGATCGGCTACGGCGAAATTTCGCGGAATGTGATCGGCCTCCTGCGCGGCTTCCCGGTACAAATCAAGCTGGCTTCGCGTTATTGCTCCGAAGAAGAAGCGAGGGAACTTGGCGTCCAGTTATGTTCGCTGGACGAATTGCTTACGACCAGCGAGATCATCAGCCTGCACAGCTCGCTTACGCCTTCTACCGTTGGCATGATTGGCCGCAGGGAGCTGTCGCTAATTCAGGACGGGGCATTATTCGTGAATACGGCCCGCGCCAGAATTGTGGATGAAGAGTCGTTGATGAACGAGCTGCGGACAGGCAGATTTAGTGCGGCATTGGATGTTTTCCATCAAGAGCCAGTACCTGTTAATCATGAACTGCACGAGATGGAGCATGTGTTATGCACGCCGCATATCGGCGGGTTTGCGGGGCAATGCAAACGGGCTTTCGGCGATTACATCATCGATCAGCTGATTGCCTGCATCAGAGGCGAAGAGCCTGACGGGAATGTGACGCTTGAGCAATTCAACCGAATGACTTCCAATGCGCTTGCTTAATTCATTCATAATGGAGGATTAATGATCATGGAGCAGAAACGCCTTAGAGAAATACAAGCTTTTATATTAGAAAAAACAAGACAAAACGCGAACCGTTTCGGTGACAAGCTGCCGCATGCCACCGTTAATGGCCAATACGATTTTATGGATAACGGCTTTTGGGTTGGCGGTTTCTGGACGGGATTATTGTGGCTTGCTTTTGAAGCGACGGGAGATGCAGCTTGGGCGGAGGCGGCTCGCCGCTCCCGTAACCGATTCACTAAACGGCTGTATGAAGAACGCGAGACAACGGATCATGATCTTGGATTTTTGTTCAGCTTGTCCTCGGTTGCCGATTATAGGCTGACAGGAGACCAAGCGGCACGCCAGCATGCTCTAGATGCTGCTGAAGCATTGGCGGAGCGCTTTAATCCGCCGGGGAATTACATTCAAGCCTGGAATGTCTGGACGCCTGGCGATCCGTTCAGCGAAGAGAACAGAGGACGAATCATCATTGATTGCATGTACAACCTGCCGCTACTATTCTGGGCCAGCGAGGAGACGGGGGACGACAAATACCGCGAAATCGCCATTGCCCAGGCTGATACTTGCGCCAAGACCATCGTCAGGCCAGACCGCACGACCTTCCATACCTATCTGTTTGATCCGGAGAGCGGAGAACCGCTTCGCGGCAAGACGCATCAAGGTTATGCGGACGATTCCTGCTGGTCGCGCGGACAGACTTGGGCGATCGGAGGTTACGCCCATGCTTACCGTTATACCCGCAAGCCTGAATATATGCAGCTAGCCAAAGAACTCGCGCAAGTCTATATTGACCGTCTTGAGGATGATTTAGTTCCGATGTGGGATTTCGCATTTGCCGGCGGCCAAGAGGGAGAACCTCGCGATACTTCCGCTGGAGCTATAGCCGCAGCAAGTTTCCTGGAGATGGCTAGTCTTCTTCCCGAGGAGGAAGGCGCCTATTACCGCCGCTTAGCCGAACGTATCGTTGAGAGTCTATATGAGAACTATTCAACGAAGGACGAGCCGAAGCAAGAAGGTCTTCTGAAGGAAGCGACAGGCCACAAGCCTGCTGATTCCAATATTAATGTATCGCTCATTTACGGGGATTACTATTTCGCAGAGGCGGTTGCAAGACTGCTCGGTGAAACGGAAGTTTATTGGTAAATAACATTCAACGATTGAAATCCGTCATCGTTCTGGAACATCTTATTGTTCTAGAACGGAAGCGGATTTTTTGCCTTGTCCGCTGTGCGCCGCTTCAATCTTAAACCAATGCGCCGGCTGGGATTTGTAGAGGTTTGACAGAAAGGAGTATACTGGAGATATCTTTGGATTAGCAGGAGGATATCTAATGTTTACGCAAGCAGAACCAATCGGGATCATCCAGAATCATATAAAAGTATTCCAAGCCACCGAAGAGGATACGCCAGCGGTATTGCAACTGCTCGTGGATACGGCAACCTGGCTAAAAAGCAGAGGTTCTTCGCAATGGAGCGGGTTGTTGCAGGGAGAAGATTCCCATCAGACGCCGGAAGCCATCAAACGCGGCGAAGTATATATTTTCGTGCAGGAAGACACGCTTATGGGCATGGTTATGCTGATGCAGCACGCCAGTCCGTGGGACCGGGAGTTATGGGGCGAAGAGGGGCATGAGAGCTCCGTTTATCTGCACCGTCTTAATATTAACCGGGCGGCTGCCGGAACCAACCTTGGCGAAGCTATCGTCCGTTGGTCTAGCGAGGGCATTCATTTCCCGGGCAAAGACCGGATCAGGCTTGACTGCATTGCCAACAATCCGAAGCTGAACGGCTTCTACGGAAGCACTTGCGGTTACGAATTCAAAGGCACGGCAACAAACCCGATCGCCGATTTTAATCTGTATGAGAAAAAGGTATTGGAAAAGTAATCTTATTCTTGCTATTCCGATAAACTTACTATACAATCTTCTCAATTCATTATGACGATAAGGTCAAAGGAGAATCCAAGATGATGCAACCGATCCATCCGGCTGAAGTTCAACGACGCCTGGAAAGCCTTAAAGATCAAGATGTGTATATTCATCTTGAGATGACAACAGGAGCTTACGCGGCTCATCATGATGCCTCCAAGCATCCTGCCGCTACTTTTATAACCAACGCCGTTATTCAATATTCGCATAGTTTGATTTCAGGGAACGGACCTTACCGTGTCGGCCTGAAAATGCTGCAGGGCTGGATCTATTCGGAAGGGTTGACCCACTACGAGGAGAACGAACCGGAACGGCTTATTCTTGCCGGACATGACCAGCAAGGCAAGCTTGTCGTTTCGCTGCAACTGAGCAGAGAACCTTTTTAACCTTTTGGGACAGCTTGAGTTAAAGGAAGGAGAGAAACAGATGGAACGAGTACTAGTTATATTGCCGCATCCGGATGATGAAGTGTTTGGGTTGTCTGGCACGCTGGCACAGCTGATCGATCAAGGCGCAATTGTTACTTATGCTTGCCTTACGTTAGGCGAGATGGGCCGCAACATGGGGTTTCCGCCATTCGCAAGCCGCGTGACGCTGCCGCAGATCCGCCGCGGAGAGCTTGAAGAATCTTGCGCCGCTATTGGCATTCAGGATTTGAGGATGCTTGGCTTCCATGACAAGACGATTGAGTTCGAGGACAAAGTGTTTCTCGATGAACATATTCATGCTCTTATTGAGGAAGTAAAACCCGACGTCATCTTCACGTTTTACCCGGGCTACAGCGTTCATCCCGATCATGACGCAACCGGCGAAGCGGTTGTCCGGACGGTGGGAAGGCTGCCCGAGGCGGACCGCCCTCCGGTATATTGCATGGCGTTCTCCCGGGATCACGAGCAGGCGATCGGCAAGCCGGATATTTCGTTTGACGTGCGGGATTACCTGAAGAACAAATTGGCTGCGCTCCGGGCGCACCGTTCCCAATTCCAAGCGGCCGATATTATCGGCAGCAAGCAGCATACCGACAAAGAAATCCGGGAGCGCTTCGGCACCGAACGGTTCTGGACCTATAAGTTCGAGACATGGAAATAAGCACGATGACAGCAGACCTTTGCTTAGAAGCAGGGTCTGCTTTTTTGCGTACGCGCCGTCTGGATTTCTATTATTTGGTCAAAATGGTATAGTGGTTACTAGAATCGATAACAAGGAGAGATGGGCATGAAACAAGAAGAAGTGACGGCTTTTATCGGTGCGTTAGCGCAACCATGGCAGGCGGAACTGTCTAGCGCCCTCCGAGATCTGGTGCATGAGACTGTCCCAAGCGTGGAAGAACGGATTCAATACAAGAAACCCCATTTCTTGAAAAATGGCAAATACGCTGCCGTCATTTCAACGGCGAAAGACGCGGTTAGTTTTGTTATTTTTAATGCCGAAGGCATCGAATTTCCGAAAGGTTTCGACGGGCCGCCCGAGCGGAAGACCGTTAAATTCAAAGACGGACAAGCCGTGGATTACAGCCTGCTCGGCGAATTGCTGAATAAAGCGGCGGCGGGATTGTAAACGGAATGCGCTCGAAGGCTACGCTGCTCCGCGCCGGGCATTGCACACACTCACTGGCTGGAGGAACAAGGCGGCTGCTGATAGTTGATTGTGTATAGCGTTGGATTTTATAATACGGACATGTATCCCTATATCGGGAAGCGATGATGTGTAGGGGCGAAAGGAGCCGTTATGGAAGCGAATAAAACAGAATTTACAAACATAGACGAGTATATTGCAAATTTCCCCCCGGACCTGCAGGTTATATTGGAAAAGATCCGAGAAGTCATTAAGGAAGCTGCGCCGGATGCGAAAGAAAAGATCAGCTACCAGATGCCGGCTTTTGAGCTGAACGGAAATCTGGTTTATTATGCGGCGTTCAAGAAGCATATCGGATTTTACCCGACGGCCGGCGGGATTAGCGCTTTCCAAGAGGAGCTTTCCGCTTACAAAGGGGCGAAGGGCTCCGTACAGTTCCCGCTGAACAAGCCGATTCCGTTCGAGCTGATTAGACGGATTACCGAATACCGCGCTGCGGAGAATCGGGAGAAAGGGAAGAAGTAGGATGGAGAATGTCTATCTCGTTCGTCCGTCTCTCGAGTGGAAGGAGCCGTATCTGGATTTCTACCGGGAATGGATCGACAGCGGGCAGGATATCGTGCCTTGGGTGGTGGAGCAGGATCCGTCGGATTTTGCCGCGATGATTCAGTGGCTGGAGGATCAGGAGAGAGGAATCGGCATTGCGGATGACCGGGTGCCTCATTCGACGTATTGGCTTGCGGCTGACGATGGCAGGGTTGTTGGCGCAGTCAATATCAGGCATGCGTTAACGCCATGGCTGATGGACCGGGGAGGGCATATCGGCTACGGAATCCGTCCTTCGGCGAGACGGCAAGGTTATGCGACCCAGATGCTGGATTTATCGCTCGAGAAGATTAGAGAGCTTGGCGTACAGCGGGTTTTGGTTTGCTGCGACGATTGGAATGTCGGGTCGGCCAAGACCATTCTGAACAACGGCGGAGTGGAAGATGATCATTTTGTAGAGGAAGACGGGAATGTGATCCGGCGGTTCTGGATCGAATAGTGACCATTCGACGCTTACGGCGATTTGTAGAATCGTTGTAAGCGTTTTGTTTCGGAAATTGTCAAAAATCACACAAGCCAGTCGAAAAGTTTTGGGCGCTTTTATCAACATGTCACCTTTCATCGCATATGGTGTAGGAAGGTGGTGATGATGAAGTGACATTTACACTTATCGACTGGATTAAGTACACGTTCTGGGGCGTATTCGGATTCATGATTATCGATTTCGTAATTGCCTTTTCCAAGTCGTTCTGGGAGGGAAGCTTCAAGACATCATTTCTTCCTTATCTAAAGGACATCCTATTCTACGTATATCCGATGTATTTCCTTATATCCATTGTGTCCTTGGACCCGACGGAATGGACGCTGATAACGTTGTTCTTTATCGGCGGCTTATCCCTGATCGTGAAGTACGTGATGGACATTATCGGCCGTTTCAAGCCCAAGCCCGAAACCGAGCAGTAACCAAAAAGACCCTTCGGGGTCTTTTTTGCGTTACTGCTCGGTTGTGCGGCGGAACGGTGCGAGTAACGGTGCAGCAGGCAAAAAGCCTGCTGCAGGAGGTAGGCGCTGTGGCGGAACGGTGCGAGTAGCGGTGTAGCAGGCAAAAAGCCTGCTGCAGGAGGTAGGCGCGATGGCGGAACGGTGCGAGTAGCGGTGCAGCAGGCAAAAAGCCTGCTGTAGGAGGTAGGCGCGGTGGCGGAACGGTGCGAGTAGCAGTGTAGCAGGCAAAAAGCCTGCTGCAGGAGGTAGGCGCGGTGACGGAACGGTGCGAGTAACGGTGCGAGTAACGGTGCAGCAGGCAAAAAGCCTGCTGCAGAAGTAGGCGCTGTGGGAGTTGCAGCGCTAGCAGCGCGGAGTGGCGAAGCCCACGACCGCTTATTTGTCGCGCTCGCGCGAGCAAAAAAGACCCAGCGAGCGCGGGTCTCTTCGGCTTCATCCCCAACGATGAAGCAAGGTTTTTGTGGTGTGTAGCGCGAGGCAAGGAGCAGGCAGGCACGGAGCAAGTAAATGTTCTGGAGAAGCGGAGCGTTCGCCTTTGTTTTCAAAGTTTAACCTTTAACCAATTGGAATCGGAAACTTTGAAAACAACAGCGATCGGAAGAACATTTACTTGCGTAGTGCCAGCCACAGCGACCCAGCGCCCGCCCCCACAGCGCAATACCACGCCACAACTACCTCCCCTCATCGTCCCCCCTATACTCTTGCGGAGTCACGTCAAAAAACTTCTTAAACACCCGTATGAAATAAGCGGTGTTATTATAGCCAACCGTCTCGGAAATCTCGAATACTTTGGCCGGAGTCGTGCGGAGCAGGAAAGCGGCTTTCTCCATCCGCAGCCGATATACATATTCCGTCAGAGGCTCACCGGTTTCTGCCTTATAAATCTTCGACAGATACACCGGGTGCAGATGAACATGATCGGCTATAGCCGGCAAGGATACGTCCTTGGCCAGATTCGCATCAATAAACGACCGGACCGACCGGACAATCATGCTGTGATTATCTTTCAGCTCCTGATCCGCATCTTCGCGGATGGCCTGCAGAATGCGGATGGACCATTCCATTAGCTGCGACGCGGTTGTATAAGCCGGAGCACGGAAGAACTTCATGGCATCAGCCGACAAAATCGTCGACAGCTGCTTGCCGTTTTTGTGGATGATATACGAAAAAGCTCCGGCTAGCACATGATAAGCTTCGATCAGCTGTTCGGGTACATCCTGCTCGCTGCCAGCCTCCAGCATATCCCGGAAAATATGTCGGATTTTAACCTCCACATCGTCGAATCGGCCGGCATCCAAAAGGCTAATTAGAGTAGGCGGCTCATACAGTGACCATAACGTATTAACCGACCCGGTCTCCGCTGCTTCCTGTGTAGTTACAAACAGCCCTTTTCCGTAACCCATTTTCCGGCGCATGGAGGTGACGGCATTCTCGTAAATGTCCTTGATTTGCGCCGGGAACGGTCCCCAGCCTCCAACAAGCACCGAAATCGCTCCCTTGAGATAGAGCTGTACGTTGGTTTGAATTTGCGCGGCGTAACGTTCTAGCAGAGCTTTGGCCTCGGCTCGGGCCACAGACGAGTCTTTAGGTTTTACGACCAGAACAATGTAATCATGGGCGTCCCGGGCATGCCAGATGACGTAGTCTTTTTGCATAATTTCACTCGTAATGTTGCAGATCGCATATTCCATGAGCGCGGAATCCTGTCCGGGCATTTCGGCAAAATGTTCCTCCATCCGCATTAGCATCATGCAGATGTCATCCCCAGCGGCAAAAGGAAGCTCCAGCAGCTTCAGCTTGTCCGCCAGAGCAGAAGAAGTGCTGCCCCGCAGCAGCTCATTGAGCGTATTCGCACGGAGCAGAGGGAGATGTTCATTCAACGTATATAACGTTTTCTGGTAAGAGGCGACTTGCTCCCATTTGGCCTTGATTTGGTTGACGACGCGAGTCACCGAATCTATTAGATCTTCGTCGCTGACCGGTTTCAGCAAATAATCAAAGGTGCCTTGGGCAATCGCCTGCTTGGCATAATCGAAATCCGCATAACCCGTCAGCAAAATCGTTCTAACATGCGGCCACTTGTTATTAATCGCCGTAATAAGTTCGATGCCCGACATGCCCGGCATGCGGATATCGGTTATGACAATATCAACCGGATGGTCTTCCATAATCTGCAGAGCCATCGGTCCGGATAACGCTTCGTGAACAACGGTAATGCCGCACGTTTCCCAGGGAATCGTCTCGGCCAAGGTCTCAACAACGGACCGTTCATCATCTACCAACAAGAGCTGTAACATGCTGCTTCACCTACTCGATCGTTTTATGGCTTGTTTTATCGCTCCAGGCAATCATGGTCTGGATTCCCCCTAATTCGGAAGCGGAATAAGACAAGCCGGCTTCTTCTCCAAACAGATACATCAGTCTTTGGTGCACATTCCAAGTCCCGCAGCCCATTTGGTCATCCAGCGGTTTGGTAAGCTTAAGCTGGAGTTCCCGCATATCCTCATCGGACATGCCAACTCCGCTGTCTTCAACGATCAAACGATACTGGCCGTTATCGTCGGCGTACCCGCGAATACGGATTTCGCCATTCTCCGCTTGCGGCTCCAGACCGTGAACAATGGCATTTTCCACAATGGGCTGCAGGGTTAACCGGGCAATAGTCTTGTCCAATATATCATCCGCTACATCGATCGTAAATCGCATCCGCTCGAGACGAAGCGACTGGATTTCCAAGTAATTCGTAACCATGCTGAGCTCCTCGCGGATAGTCGCTTCGTCGTTCTCGGACCTCGTTATGTAACGGAAATATTCGCCTAGATTAAGCGACATCGCCACGACCGCTTTTTCATTTTTCATCCGCGCCATGTTTTTAATATAGAACAGGCAGTTGTACAAAAAATGCGGGTTGATCTGGGACTGCAAATGTTTCAGCGTGGCTTCGCGCCGCCGCAACCTCTCCTCGTACACATTCTCGATAAGTTCCTGAATCCGCTGCGCCATAATATTGAACCGCCCGAACAAAAGGCTGAATTCGTTATTGCCCGAATGGTTAAGCCGAACCGAGAAATCGCCGGACGAGAGCCGTTTGGTTCCCCGGACGAGCTGCAGCAGGGGGACTTGCACACCCCGGTAAATGATGAAAATAACCGCCAAACTCATGACGAGCAGAACCGCAATCGAGGTATAGAACAAATTCCGGCTGCTTGTAATCGGACTTAGAATCTGCTGCATCGGAACATAGTCGACATAATACCAATCCAGACTATTCGACTTGATGTAGGAGACGTAATATTCCGTATTGTCCAGCTTCGTGCGGAACCCGCCCCTGTCGCCAAGCTTGGAATCTTTCAGCTTCTGCGAGAGCATAGCAATCTTTGATTCATGGGCCGAACTGTTCTGAATCGTGCCTTGGCTGGCGTTGAACAGGAAAGGATCGCCGCTGTTATTCACCTTGTTCTCGTTCAGCATCGTCTTCAAATGCGTGATCGGGAAGCTGATTTTCGTAATAAGTCTCGCGCTTTGGGGATTGGACATGGCCGTCGTAGGTTCGGTGGCATACCAGACAAAGTTATCGCCCATATACTCCCAAGATTTGAGGAAGGGCTTTGTAAAAGCGCTTTCTTGATAAGTGATCGTGTTGTAATATTCCGTGGACAAGGCGTCCCCCGTACGCGGGAAATACAACGTAATCGTAGAATGCCATTTGCTTGCCGCGTTGTACAGATTCATTTTCTCCAGGATGGCGACGCTTAGCTTTACCCGTTCGTAAGGCTGCCCTTTGAAGTCCGGCCGCTGGAATTCCTGGATGCTGGAGTCTTGTCCGATCGATACGCCGTAGAGTGATAATTGATAAATATTGGACTCCACTTGGGCAGCGAAGGAGGATAGACGATTCGTTGTGCCGCTTTGGATTTCGTTCTCGATCACGCGCACGCTTTCCCGGTTGGAATAGGTGTACAGAGATAAGACCGGGATGAGCAAGAGCAGCACCAGAAGCGAAATTTTGGTAAAAACATTAAAGCGCAGCAGCAAGATGATGCCCCCTTAAGATAGTTAAAATATCAATATCGTTGTTGCAATATTAGGATATAGATCCAAAATCGGCGTTGCTATAATCGTTATCATACAAGGTCAAGGCGACCTCGCATAGTATAAAAATTTGTCTGAATATGGAGGTTACCGCGGTGAAAGAAACAGCTGTACAGCTATCCACACCACAAGAAAAACGCCGTGCTGCAAGGAAAAGCTGGAACATGAAACGGAACTGGCCCCTGCACATGATGCTTCTGCCGGCGCTTATTCTGGTCATTATTTTTCAATACGTTCCGATGGCGGGCATCGTGATTGCCTTCCAGGATTTCAAGCCTTTTAAAGGACTGACGGGGTCTGAATGGGTAGGCTTCGACAACTTCCGGTTTCTGCTGAAATATCCGGATATCGGCCAGGTCATCTGGAATACGCTTGTCATTGCTTTTTTCAAAATGGCTGCGGGGTTAATCGTTCCGTTCCTCTTCGCCATTCTGCTTAACGAAATAAGGCTGATGGCCTTCAAACGGATTACGCAAACGCTTGTGTATTTGCCGCATTTTCTGTCCTGGGTCATTCTCGGGGGGATCTTGCTCGACATTCTGGCTCCCGACGGAGGGCTGGTGAACAAAGCGGTGACGGCGTTTGGCTTCAAGGAGATCTTCTTCCTTGGCGACAACAACTGGTTCCGGTTTACCTTGATCGTCAGCGACGTGTGGAAGGAATTTGGCTTTGGCACCATCGTCTTCCTGGCGGCGCTTGCCGGCATTAATCCCGCGCTGTATGAAGCGGCGGAGGTCGACGGAGCTTCAAGGCTGAAGCAGACCATTCACATTACGATGCCGGCTCTAATGCCGATTACAATCGTGCTTGGCACGTTATCGATCGGCAACATTCTGAACGCGGGTTTTGATCAGGTCTTTAACTTGTATAACCCTCTTGTCATGGAGAAAGGCGATATTATCGATACGTTCGTGTACCGGCTAGGGATTTTGAACGGGAAAATGAGCTTCGCAACAACGGTCGGGTTGTTCAAATCCGTCGTAGCAACCATTCTAATTGCGACCTCGTACCGTATGGCTTATAAATTTGCGAATTACCGCGTCTTCTAAGGGGGTTCTACTTTGTACCACAAAACGTTTGGCTACAAAATTTTCAGCATCAGCAATTATGTGTTTCTTGGCCTTCTGTCGATCTTATGCATCTTGCCGATTATCCATATTCTCGCGGTCTCGTTCAGCAGCATGGCTCCTGCCTCGTCGAATCTCGTAGGCTTCTGGCCGATCGGCTTCACAACGGACGCTTATGAGAAAACGTTCGGCAACTCCAACTTTCTGAACTCGCTTGGCGTTTCGGTCATGCGAACGATCCTTGCTACGGCAATCGGCATGGCGCTTTGTCTCATTACGGCTTATCCGCTGTCGAAGGAGGATCTTAACTTCCGCGGCCGCACGATGTACATCTGGATCTTTGTCTTTACGATTCTGTTCAGCGGGGGCCTCATCCCAAGCTATATTCTGGTGCAGAAGCTGGGACTGATGGATTCGATCTGGGCGCTGATCTTGCCCGGCGCGGTATCGGTATGGAATATCATTCTGATGCTCAATTTCTTCCGGAGTCTTCCGAAGGAGCTGGAAGAAGCGGCCTATCTGGACGGCGCGGGCCAACTCAAGACGCTCGTTCTTGTGTTCATCCCGCTGTCGATGCCTTCGATCGCAACGTTGTCGCTGTTCACGATGGTGTACCAATGGAACTCCTGGTTCGACGGGATGATCTATATGCGGGACGTCAAGGATTATCCGCTGGCATCGCTTCTCCAGACGATTATCGTCCAGCAGGATTTCAGCAAAATCAACGTCGATCCGAAGCAGTTGGAGAACATTTCGCAGCGTACGGTACGGGCTGCGCAGATCTTTATCGGCGCGCTTCCGATTCTGCTTGTTTATCCGTTTCTGCAGCGGTTTTTCGTAAAAGGCATGGTTATTGGCGCGGTAAAAGAGTAACTGCAACCTGGGATGAGGCCGCCTGCGCGGCCTCGCCATACTCAGCAGGATAAACGAATTTAGGCTTATGCTTTCGAAGTAAGAATCATCACAAACGGCTTTTTCCCAAGCCGTTTGTGTGATTATTCTTTTTAGGCTTACGCTTTCGAAGTATGAATCATCACGATGACCTCTTAAAAGGTCATTATGGTGATCATTCATTTTAGGAGGTTATTTGGGGATGGAAATCGTGAAAAAAAGGCTATCGCAATTGATGATTGGGAGCATGCTTCTCTCGTGCATAAGTCCGTTTGCCGGCGGGAATCGCGTTCACGCCGAGGAGCCGGTTAGTGCTACGTCGTTTCTGGATATGACAGGGCATTGGGCAGAAACGGCAGTGAAGCGCATGGCTTCGTTTGGAGTTGTAAGCGGTTACGAAGATGGCGGGTTTAAGCCCGGTTCTACCATCAGCCGAGCCGAGTTCATTACGATGCTGGACCGGGTATTCGGGTTTGCCGGATCGAATAAGGACGGCTTTCAAGATGTAGCGCAGAACGCCTGGTATTATGACGCGGTAACAAAAGCAAGCGGATCGGGAATTGTGCAAGGCGTGGATGCCCGGCATTTTGCGCCAAACGCCAGCATTACAAGAGAAGACGCGGCAGTTATGATCGACCGTGCGTTCGAGCTGTCGACGGGCTCCGAATCGGATGCGGCGCTTCGGCAATATAAGGATTACGCGGATGTATCCGGCTATGCCAAGAAAGCGCTTACCTATTTAGCAGACGAAAAATACATAAAAGGCTACAACGGCAAACTTCAGCCGAAATCGCCGATTACGCGCGCCGAATCAGCCGTTCTATTGTCCGGCATGATCGGTGATTTGGTTACGCAGCCTGCCGCGTATGATGCCGCTGAAGTGGAAGGCAACCTCATTATCCGCTCAACCGGCGTGACGGTCACTGGTACGGCTGTGCACGGGAACCTGCTGCTTGCCGAAGGAATTAAGGAAGGCGACGTTGCGTTAAAGGACGTGTCCGTGACAGGCAAGACCGTTATTAAAGGCGGCGGAAGCCACTCCGTTGTATTTGATCATGCCCAGCTGAATGAAGTGCTTATTAACAAGCCAGGCAGTCCGGTACGGGTTGTTTTCTCGAACGGCACGACAGCCGGCGAAGTGCTGATCCAGCAGCCGACGGATTTCGAGTGGTCGGAAGACAGCGCGGCGCGGAAGCTGCAAGTTCAATCGGACGGCGTCACGGTCAATGACAAATCGGTACCGGCTGGCACAGTAACATCGCTAGTAGCCGGAGGCTCTGGCTCAACGGGAAGCGGTACAACAAATCCGCCGGCAACATCCGGCGAGAAGCCCGTGCCTTCAACAACCATTGCGGATAATGAATGGAAGTTGGTCTGGAATGACGAATTTAATGCTTCTTCGCTTGATTCCAGCAAATGGACGGTACAGGATACCGGCGTCGTCTACAATAACGAGCTGGAATATTACAATCCGGATAATGCAGTTATCGAGAAGGACGGAGACCGCAGCGTCTTAAGCATCAAAGCGAAGAAAGAAGAACATAAAGGCAGCCAGTATACGTCCGCGAAGCTGATTACCAAAGAAAAGGGCGACTGGACTTACGGCAAAGTGGTGGTTCGCGCGAAACTTCCGGTTCAGCAAGGCATGTGGCCGGCGATTTGGCTGCTGCCAACGGATGAAGCCCATTACGGGGGCTGGCCCGCATCCGGCGAGATTGACCTGATGGAGCTGATCGGCGGGGCGAACAAGAACCGCGCTTATGGCACGCTTCATTACGATAGCGTTCAACCTGACGGTTCGCATGGCTCCGATCAGAGTAGCTATGTTTTGCCTGAGGGCAAGTCGTTTGCCGATGATTATCATGATTTTCAACTGGAATGGCTGCCGGGGGTTATCCGGTTCTACGTGGACGGAGAACTCTACCATGAAGTGAGAGACTGGAAAACAAAAGGTCCGGGACAGCCGGAATATTATACGTATCCCGCGCCGTTTGACCGGCCGTTTTATCTCATCTTGAATTTGGCCGTTGGCGGAGATTGGCCGGGAGCGCCTAACAGCGATTTTGCGGCGGATCAGATGAATGTGGATTTTGTCCGCGTGTATGAATACAAGAATCTCGCCAGCTGGGAAGACGTAACGGGCAATCCGCCGGAGCCATCGCCCAAACGCGAGCCGCAAGCAGACGGGAATTTGCTCTATAACGAGAAATTTACGCAGCCTACTGATGCAAATGGCGTTCCGCAAGATTGGCAGTTTCTCTTGAATGCGGGCGGTACCGGCGAAGTGACGGTATTGGATGACGCGGCACAAGGGAAAGCGGCAAAAATCGCGATCGATAACAGCGGCACGGAAGTTTATTCCGTTCAGCTTACGCAGATGCCGGTCTTTTTGCAGAAGGGCAAGAAGTATAAAGTCACTTACGACGCGAAGGCGGACGGAACGCGTACGCTTATGTCCAAGGTGAATCAGTTCGAGAAGAGCTGGAAGAACTATTCGGGCGAGCAATACGCGAATCTGACAACCGATTGGAAGTCTTATGAATATACGTTCGACATGCTGGAAGGCACGGATAATAACGCGAGATTTGAATTCAATCTTGGCAAAGATGACACCGCTGTTTATCTCGCCAATGCGAAGCTGGTTGAGATTGGCGATGCGTCTCTGCAGCCGGAGGTACCGGCGGAGCGGACGGCGCTAGCTGACGGCAACTTGATCTATAACGGCACGTTTGATCAAGGGAAAGACCGGTTGGCATTCTGGACCAAGGCGGTGGCTTCGGATGCTGAAGCTACGGTTAGCGTCAATAACTTCCTGGCTTTTCCGATCTATGAACGGCAACTGGTTGTTGATGTGAAGAATGGCGGTACGGCAGCGGAAGCGGTCTCGGTTACCCAGCCGGATCTGGTGCTTGAGAAGAACAGCGAATACGCGATTTATTTCGATGCCAAAGCCGATATGCAACGGAGTATGAAGGTTGACCTGACAAGCGATCATTCGGTTGCGTTCCCGGGAGGAAGCAACGTCACGCTAGGAACAACGATGCAAACCTACTCGCTTGAAGCAATTGTAGGGGACGGCGCAGATCAAGCGAATGCGGAGTTAAAGCTGTTGTTCGGCGGCGATACGGGCAAGATTTACGTGGATAATGTGCGGCTTGTGAAACGCGGCGAGCCGCTTGCCGTTGCGGGCTATACGCATATTCCGGCCGCCCGGGCCTGGGAGATGCAAGGGCTGCAGCTGGAGAATGCAAGCGAAGGCGGCAAAAATATCGCTTATATGGATGAAGGGGATACGCTCAAATACAAGATTGGCGTAACGCACGAGGGGAACTATCAAATCTCGGCAAGAGTCGCCAGCGGTCAGGATCAATCGCAAATCCGACTGCGGATCAAAGACGAGACGGGTGCCGTCATCTCGCAGATGAGTTATGATCTCGGCAATACGGGAGGCTGGCAAACGTATAAGACGATCTATTTGAAGCCTGCCGCGTTGGAAGCCGGTCATGATTATTACTTGGAATTCCAAGGCTTCGGCTATAACACGCTTTGGGTCGATCTATCGCCAAATCTCGTGCAGAACGGCGGATTTGATGCCGATCTTAACGGATGGAGTTTTATTGCGGGTTCCGGGGCAACCATTAGCCGTGCGGAAGAAGGGGAAGTTGTAGCGGATCTTCCGGGAACAAGCGCGAACTGGTGGGACGATACGCTGCAGCAGACTCCGCTTCCTATCGAGAAAGGCAAAACCTACAGGCTGGAATTCGAGGCGTCGGCTTCAAGCCCGAAATCGATGCAGGTTGTTGTTTCGCAGAGCAGCGGGGAGTTCGCCAAGTATTTGGAAGACACGGCACGGCTGACCGAGGACCAAGAACATTATACGTACTCTTTTACAATGGAGAATAACTCCGATCCGGCTTCCGTACTTGTGTTTGGGCTTGGTGACCCGGCAGACAACGCAGGCCCGCATACGGTAAGGATCGACAATGTACGGCTGTACGAGGTGAATGGTTCGGCGGAAAGCGGCGGACAACCGACCAATGTGAATCTGCTGCAGAACGGCAATTTCGCAAGTGGTCTTGAAGGATGGTTCGCTTATACCGCAGCCCCGGGCGAACTCTCGATCGCGGCGAATAACGGTAAGCTCGAGTCTTCAATTGGCGCCGTTGGCGATAATCCATGGGACCGCCAGGTGATCCAGGAAGGTTTCGCTATTCAGCAGGGTTATAAATATTCGTTTAGCTTCAAAGCAAAAGCAAGCACGGCCAGAAAGCTTGGGCTTGGAATCGGCTGGGTGGATGTGCCTGCGGGGTATGCCTGGCATGGCTATTACGGCCAGCAGGTAGATTTGACGGAAGAAGAGCAGACGTTCACCTTTACGTTTGACGTAACCGACGAGGGTTATAATACATCCCGCATTTCCTTCGATATGGGCAATATTCCAGGCGGTAATGCCGGCAATGCCATGATCACGATCTCGGACGTTAGCTTGGTCAATCTTGGACCGGTTTAACGCCATTTAATAGATCGATTGCTTTAAGGTTTGGACTATAACCGGAGGTGTTCCATGAAAAAGAAAGCGTCTCTTCTGATGGCGGGTTCGGCAATCGTGTCCATGTTATTCGTCTCAAGTTCTTACGGGGCTACGGAGTTTTGGGAACCGCTGACTTACTACAATCCGGTCACCTGGCAGAAGGCGGACGGCTACTCGAACGGCGGCATGTTCAACTGTACCTGGCGGGCGAACAACGTAAGCTTTACCAGCGACGGCCATCTGAAGCTGGGATTAACGAGCTCGGCGTACAACGTGTTTGATTGCGCGGAATTCCGGTCCGTATACAAATACGGTTACGGCCTCTACGAGGTTAGTATGAAACCTGCGAAAAATACCGGTATCGTCTCCTCCTTCTTCACGTACACCGGCCCGGCCGACGGAACGCCATGGGATGAGATCGACATCGAGTTCCTCGGCAAGGATACAACGAAGGTGCAGTTCAACTACTTCACGAATGGCGTTGGCGGCCACGAGAAGGTTGTCGATCTTGGCTTTGATGCCTCGCAAGGTTTCCATACTTACGCGTTTAACTGGCAAGCCGGCTCGATTCAATGGTATGTGGACGGTGTGCTGAAGCATACGGCGACCTCCAACATCCCAAGCAATCCGGGCAAAATCATGATGAACATCTGGAACGGCACCGGCGTAGACGGCTGGCTCGGCGCCTACAACGGCGCCAATCCACTCTACGCGGAGTACGATTGGACGAAATATACGAGCAATTAATAGAGGTAACGGTGCAGGGGGATCCTGTACCGTTATTTTTTTGTACAGGAAATTCCAACTGACACAAGCGGCCGGGTACAGTAAAATTTTAAGATACATATTCAATTTCGAACATCCTAAAGAAGTGCAATCGATGTTGCAATCTTAGTATAGAACGGGGCTAGCGGGTTCCTTAATATAAGTCCTGTAAGCTATTACATTGCACTGGGGGAAATGCAGTTGAAAGAACATAAAAGAAAGTTGCTGCCTACCATGGTACTTGCGGGAGTGATCTCCCTCACGGCGATTACAAGCGCATGCGGCAACAATAACAATGCAGCAGGCAATGCCAATTCCAACGCAAGCCAAGAGCCTAGCAACACCGCTGCCGAAGGTAATGCAAACGCGGGCGCGGAAGCAAAAGACGTGAAATTCGATCCTCCGATTAC
Organism: Paenibacillus glycanilyticus; assembly: GCF_030161375.1. GTDB lineage: Bacteria > Bacillota > Bacilli > Paenibacillales > Paenibacillaceae > Pristimantibacillus > Pristimantibacillus glycanilyticus_B. The sequence continues at coordinate 26,400 of NZ_BSSQ01000009.1, read as the reverse complement.
GATTAGCTATTTGCGTCCTTGGGGGCCGGACGTGAAGTTCAAAGAGGGCGAAGATCAGGACAACAACGTCCATACGAAATGGGCGCTTGATAAATTCGGCATTCAGCTCAAAAACCAGTGGATTGCGCCTTCCACCAACAACGCTTTCGAAACGAAGCTTCGGTTGTCTCTCGCAACAAACGAGAAGATGCCGGACATTATCTCTTACCGCGGCGACTTTAACCTTGTAAGAGAGCTAATCGATTCCGGAAGATTTATTGATGCGGGCGAGCTATTCGATAAGTATGCCAGCCAAGTATGGAAGGACGCAATGAACGAAGATCCAACGGTATGGTATCCGTACATGGAGGACGGCAAACGCGTCGGCATTCCGATTCTCGATTACGCTTACAATGGCGACCCGGTGATGTGGATTCGCGAAGACTGGATGCAGAAGCTTGGATTAGCCGCTCCAAAAACACTGGACGATCTTGAAAAAGTGATGGATGCCTTCACGAACCAGGATCCGGACGGCAACGGCAAGAAAGATACTTACGGTCTGGCGATTGGCTTCAAGAACTGGATCAACACTTGGATGTCGGATGCGGGCTGGATCTTTGGCGCATACGGCACGATGCCGAACCAATGGAACAAAACCGCGGACGGCAAGCTGGAATACGGCTCCGTTACGGAAGGCTCCAAGCAGGCTCTTGCCACTCTTCAAAGCTGGATGAGCAAAGGTTATCTTCCAACGGAAGCGGGTCTGTACGACGAGACCAAAGCAGCAGAAGATTTCACGGCCGGCAAAGCAGGCATCGTGGTTGGTCCTCACTGGATGCCGGCATGGCCGCTTGAAGACGTGAAGAAAAACAATAAAGACGCTCAATACAAAGCATATCCTCTGCCTGCTGGACCGGATGGCAAAGTCGGCCGTCACGGAACGTCTAACTCCAACGGGGTTGTCTTGATCAATGCCGAGATGGAACATCCGGAAGCGTTCTTCGCTTACCAGAACTACCTGTTCGAGCAATACGCGAATCCGCAAGTTGGCGGAGAGTTCGAGAACGGACTTGCCGAAGGTTATGACTGGGTAATGGCAGACGGCCAAGTGAAGACGGACGCGGCAAGCACCGGCGGTTACGCACCGGAGAAGTATACGATTACGTTTGACGGCGCGCGTATTCCAAGCCTGAACATGCAAGTGCTCTCGAAGCTCGCAAGCGGAGAAGAAGCAACAACGCCATTCGAGAAAAAGCTCAAGCTGAGCTCGAGTCAACCTTTGCTTGAAGCGGCGAAGATCGTATTGGAGCAGAAGGATTCGGTTCTGCCTCAAATGTTCACGGGTGCTCCGACGGCAACGATGCAGACGAGCAACGATATTCTCGCGAAGATGGAGAAGGATACCTTCTCGCAAATCATCTACGGCAAAGCGCCGGTTGATTCCTTCGACAAATTCGTGGACAAGTGGAAATCCTCCGGCGGCGACAAAATCACTCAGGAAGTAAACGAGTGGTACCAATCCGTCAGCGGCGGAACAAAATAATAATAAGTTTCCAAACCGCCTCTAAATACTAGGGGCGGTTTTTTTTCGCCCCCCGCTCTTCATACTTTTTATGTTATAGTAATGGTTATTTAAAAAGTCATACGCCAAGTAACGGGGGAGCTCCACATGGTATGGAACTGGTTTATTCGAAAAAGCAGCGTGCAAAATAAGTTTCTGATCGCTTCGCTGGTGCTCATTATTATACCGCTGGGACTGTTCGGAACCATTTCGCTGCAAATATCGAAGGATTCCATCACCTCGCAGGTCAGTCAGTCGAATCTGAAGATGTTGGGGCAGATTGCGGATAAAACCGACCGGATGCTGGATGACATTATCGCGGTGTCGAACCAATTCTTCCTCAGTACCGAGGTAAACCACGCGTTTACGCAAACCTTTGATCCAAGCAGCTACGAATATGCCATGCAACGCGCCTCCTTCGACCAAATGCTGTCTAATTCCATTTATTCGTTTAACCGGATCAGCTTTCAAGTGCTGCTGAGAGGACTTAACGGCTTTGAATTTCCGGGCAACGGCATGGAAGAGACGTTGTCTCAGCCGGTCAGCTCGTATTCGGGCAAGGAATGGTACCGTGCTGCCGTCTACGGTGAAGGCAAGATCATTTGGGTAACCGAGCCGATGCCGGAGCTGACGGGAGTAGACCGGGGGGCCGCCTTCTATGGCGTGCGGATCAGCAAGCGGTTTGAAAGCGGTTCACCCACTGGCATTGTGGCGGTCAGCGTAAATGAAGGCTCGCTTAACGATTTATACAGCAGCGCGCTTGATAAAGCGCAGGAGATTGAGATCGTGGATGCCAGCGGAAGGATTATCTCCTCCGGCCATAAAGACCAGATCCGTCAGTCACTGGCGGACCGGCCGTACTATTATAAAATTCGGGATTACGACTCCGGTTATTTCCGGGCGGAGGAAGGCGGGAAGGAGCAGCTGATTTCGTTCCAGACGATTGGCAAGACGAATTGGAAGCTTATTTCATACACGCCAACCGCGACGGTATTGTCTAGTATCAACCAGCTTCAGAAGATTGTGATCCTAGTGTTTGCCGGTGTCGTTCTGCTTGCCTACGCAGCCTCCTATTTCATGGCAAGGCGTCTTGCCGTCCCGATCAAAAGATTGTATAACCATTTTGGAAGGGTGGAGCTTGGCGATTTGTCCGTCCGTCTTCCCGTTAACTCGGAAGATGAAATCGGGCATTTGACGAGAAAGTTCAATCGCATGATCGAACGGATCCAGGAGCTGCTGGCAAATATCCGGCTCGAGCAGGAACGCAAAAGACATGCGGAGCTCCAGGCGCTGCAATCGCAGATCAATCCGCATTTTCTGTACAATACGCTTGCTTCAATCCGGTTTATGCTCGTGAAGCATAAGCCGGAGACGATTGATTCGGTTATCGTAGCGCTGGTGAAGCTGCTGAAGCAATCGATTTCGAAGCAGGACGAGCTTATTCCGATTGGGGAAGAGCTCGAGATGGTCCGCAATTATTTATACATCCAGCAAATAAGGCAAGGAGACCGGATGGAGATTCGCTATGAGCTTGAAGAGGAGCTTTATGAATACAAGACCATCAAGCTTATTTTGCAGCCGTTAATTGAAAATGCGATTTTCCATGGCCTGGAACGCAAGGGATCGGGCATGCGGCAACTGGTCGTGAGAGGATATATGGAAAGAAACGATATATGTTTTGAGATCGAAGACAATGGGGTCGGCATGGATCGCAACATCATGGACGCCTCAGTACCGGCGGATCAGGACGGGAAGCTGGTTCACCGCGGCGGTTACCGGAACGTCCACGAACGGCTTCAGCTTAATTTTGGCGAGAATTACGGAATCACGGTGCAATCGCAAGCGGGAGTAGGAACAACGGTCCTCATTAGGATACCCGCTATACACAAATGGGAGGAGGTGCGGACAAGATGAATATTCTAATTGTGGATGACGAACCGATGATCCGGGAATGGTTCCAGATGACGGTGGAGCGGACGGGCGGCGACTACCGTATTGCGGGCGAAGCTTCAAACGGCGAGGACGCTTTAGCTTTTTGCCGTACCCATCCGGTTGACCTTGTCGTTACGGACATTAAGATGCCGGGAATGAACGGGATTGACCTGATTAAAGCGCTCAAAGAGGAATTGCCGCGTATCCGCTCGGTTGTGTTCAGTTCTTATAGCGAGTTCCAGTTCGCGGCGGAAGCGCTGAAGTTTGGAGCAAGCGAATATATTTTGAAGGCGGAAATTACGCTGTCCGGACTGGAAGAGATTTTGCGGAAAATCAAGAAGGATATTGAGCTGGATCAACGGGCGGCTAGCGAGATAAACGCGCTGAGATACAGCTTGAACGAAAGCCAGGTTACGCTGCGCAATGCTTATTTCCGAGAACTCTTGGAGGGCGGCCGAGAGGCGGCGATTGGTTTCGCGGACAAGATGGAGCGTCTGCATATCGGGTTGTCCGAGAAACATCTCACCCTGCTTGCCGTGGGAATTGTACAAGGCGAGAAGCCCCTCCGGATTCAAGAGGAAGGGCTTCTGCAAAACGCCGTCATTAACATTCTGGACGAGACAATGCAGCATGAACTGGGCAACGGCTGCTCCTTTCTATACAAGCCGGGTCTGTATATAATGCTTTGCAATTCGGTTCATACGGGATTGAAGTCGCAGCGGGAGTCGCTGCTTGTGCTGGCAAGCCGGGCAAGCGAGCACCTTAAGCGGTTTGTCTGCGCAGACGCGGTTATCGGCATTAGCCATATGTACAGCAAGCTGTCTTATCTGCCGGAGCAGCTGTCGGAGGCGCTTGCGGCTGCGGACCGTCATTTATTTTATGGGGATCCCGGAATCGCCTGGTATGAAGAAAAGAGCAGCACGGGCAGCTCAGCCTACAACAACGTCAGCTCCGGCTGGACGTCTATGTTCCAAGGCTATATGGATAATGGTCTGACGGCCAAAGCCGGCTCGCTTCTTGCGACAATCATGGACGAGCTGGGGACGGGCAAGCTGCTGTCCGCCAAGCAAGCAAGATCGCTGGTTCTGGAGCTAATTTATATTGCGGTGAACCGGGGGCGGGCGGTAGGCGTTCCAATGGAACAGCTCGAGACACTCTATATTGACGCCCATGTAGAGGTTCAGCGGTATGCAACGTTTAAGGAACTGTCCGGCTGGGCAAGCAGCACGTTCCATCAGATCATGGACCGGATCAGCGCTCAGCGTCCGCAATACGTCGAAGCCGTGGAGCGGGCATGCGAATACATTGCGCAGCGCTATGCGGAGGACTTGATGCTGCAGGATATCGCGGACCATGTTCATCTGAGCCGGACGTATATCAGCGAATTGTTCAAGAAAGAAACGGGCATGAATTATAACGAGTACCTGATGCAGGTGCGGATGGAGAAAGCGAAGGAGCTTCTGAAACGGCAGACGCTGAAGGTTGCCGATGCCGCGGCGCTTGTCGGTTATTCGAATACGAGCTATTTCATCAAGCTGTTTAAGAACTATACGGGCTTGTCCCCGTCCGAATATATGGAGCGTCAGCGGAACATTTAAATTTTATACCGGTACCACCTTAAACATCGCGATTGCGGTGTTTTTTTGCGAATGAAGCAATTAACCGAATATCGGAGTATGGAATCCGAATATTTTGCTAGTCCCTTCCGTTTGCCGAGCAGGACTGTTCTTTATTCCTGTGCTTTTGTGCTGAAAGAGCGGAATATGGCGTCACTGGCGGGTGCTTCCATTCTTTATACTTCACAGTAGATTCAACAAAGGGAGGTCATAGGAGATATGAAAAAAAGAAAAAGCATTATGACGGCGCTTTGCGTGACCGTACTGGCCAGCGTTGCGCTAACCGCATGCGGCAGCAACTCCACCGAGCAGCTGAACCCGAAGGACAACGGTTCTTCCGGCGGCAGCAAGACGCTGACATTCTGGCGGGCTGGCACGGACGCCCCGGAGAAAGCGTATTGGACGCGCGTTATTCAGGAATTCGAAGCCAGCCATCCGGGCGTGAAGGTGAACTACAGCGAGGTTCCGTTCGGCAACGATATGGAGACCAAGCTGAATGCCGCTTATGCCAGCGGTACCGCGCCGGATGTGCTGTCCTATACGCTGGCATCGGTTGCCCAGCGGGCAAACCTTGGCCAATATGAACCGCTAGACTCTTATACGGATAAGTGGGACGGCAAAAGCGACATGATGGAAAGCGTGCTGAACACCGGCACCTACAAAGGCAAGGTTTACGGCCTTGGTTTTATTCCCGACCCTCGCGTACTGTTATGGCGCAAAGATCTGTTCGAAGCAGCGGGACTTGATCCCGAGAAGCCGCCGGCAAGCTGGGAAGAGCTTGCGAAGGACGCGGAGCTTCTGACGAAGAAAGACGGCGACACAACGGTGATGGCGGGTCTTGCTATTCCAACGGCTAACGCTTGGACGTTCTGGCAGTCGTTTGTCCTCCAGAACGGCGGCAAAATCATCGATGCGGACAAGAACGAGCCGCTCTTCGATTCTCCGGAATCGATCGAAGCCACGCAGTATATCGTGGATTTGGTGAAGAAAGGCGTAACGATTCCCAATGACTCGGCGAAATCCAACGAGAACTTGTTCCCGAACGGCAAAGCCGCAATCGCGTACGACAGCCCGGCTGCTTACGTGAATACGCAAAAGGATCATCCGGAGCTGGCCGGCAAGATTGGCGTATCCGGTCCAATCGAGCGCAAAACAAAAGCAACGTTCGCCGGTATGCGCTTGCTCTTCATGAGCTCGCAAAGCAAACAGAAGGATCTGGCGTTTGAATTCATGCAGACGGTTATGTCCAAGGAAGAGACTTGGAACCGATACAAGGAGCTAGGCACGCCGGTTGTCCTGAACTCGCTTAAGGACGATTACATCAAGGACAAGCCGGAAATGAACCAGGCGGTATTCGACGCGGTATCCTACGGGGAAGGCGCAGCCAAAGTGACTTACTCCAGCAAAATGTACGAAATTATCAGCCAGCATCTTGAAGCGGCCTTCTACAATACGAAGTCGGCGGAGCAAGCGATGAAGGATGCGGCCGCGGAGCTGAAAAAAGAGCTTCCTAACCTGATTACCAACTAACTGGCATCCATTTAGCTTGTGATAGGCGCCTGCTGCCGCAAGAAGGGCAGGCGCCTTTTTTAAAGGATTTTTCTCATTGAAGGAAGAGAGGTGAGGCGTTATGAATTCCGTGAATTCGGCGGCTGCAGCAAGCAAGGCGACAACTTCGAAGAGCCGGCGGCGCGCCCCAATCGATAAGGCCGGTTATCTGTTTATTGCCCCGGGCTATCTCGTTTATTTCGCATTTATTTTTATCCCGCTGCTGGTGGGGTTGTATTACAGCTTTACGAACTACAACTTTTACTCGACGCCGGCGTTTGTTGGATTTGATAACTATGTAAGGCTTTTCCACGATAAGCTGTTTGGCACTGCGGTGTACAACACGTTTATTTATTCCTTGTTTTCGATTTTCCCTCAGATGGCACTGGGCCTCTTGCTCGCGGTACTGCTGAACGGAAAGCTGAGAGGCCGCTTGTTCGCCCGTGTCAGCGTATACGTTCCGAACGTTACCTCCATGGTTGCGGTATCGATGATCTGGCTGTGGATTTACGATCCGTCCCTCGGGATTTTGAACCGCGTGCTGAAGACGGTTGGCCTTGCCCCGGTGCAATGGCTGTACGATCCAAGCACGGCGATGGCCGCAATTATTATGATGGGGATCTGGAAATCGATCGGCTACACGATGATCGTATATTTGTCCGGTCTGCAGTCTATCCCGACAAGCCTTTATGAAGCCGCGCATATGGATGGCGCAACAAAGGTCCGGCAGTTTTTTGCCATCACGATTCCAATGCTTAAGCCAACAACGTTCTTTATTCTGGTTATGTCCTGCATCAACTCGTTTATGGTGTTTGAGCAGGTCAACATTCTGACTAACGGCGGACCGCTGAACAAAACGACAACCATCGTACATCAGATTTACCTGCGCGGCTTCCAGGATTTCCAGATGGGCTACGCATCGGCGATGGCGATGGTCCTGTTCGTAATTACGCTGCTTATTACTTTGCTGAACTTCCGTCTCGGAAATAAAGGGAATGACACAGATGTGGATTAGGAGGCGGACCCGCAATGACTAGAAAATGGCCTACTGTACTTTTTTCAATTGTTATGTTTATTATTGCCTTGCTTATGCTGTTCCCGTTCTTATTGATGGTAGTTACTTCGCTAAAAACGATGGGCGAGATTCAATCCCCGACGTTTACGTTTATTCCGAAACATTGGCTATTCGACAATTACTCGGTCGCCATGGGACGAGGCGATTGGCTTCGATATTTCTATAACTCGTTTATTGTAACCGGCGTTACCGTTGTATTCAGCCTGGTGTTTAACTCCATGGCGGGCTTTGCTTTTGCAAGGCTTCGTTTCCCGGGCCGGGATATACTCTTCTTCTCCGTGCTGATCGGCATTATGGTGCCGCCGCAGGCGACGATGATTCCAACCTTCCTGATGATGAAGATGTTCCCGTTCTTTGGAGGCAATGACTGGCAGGGGCAAGGCGGCTTTGGTTTCATTAACAGCTATACGGGTCTAGTGCTGCCGTTTATTGCGGGCTCCTTCGGCATCTTCCTGTGCCGGCAATATTTCTTGAATTTCCCTCGTGCGCTTGACGAGGCGGCGCAGATTGACGGAGCGAACGTCTTCCGCGTATTCTTCCAGATTTATCTGCCGCTTAGCAAGCCGATTCTGGCAACGCTGGCAATCTTTAAGACGACGGCAACATGGAACGATTACATGTGGCCGCTTATTATGACTAACACGGAGCATATGCGGACCGTGCAGCTTGGCCTTACCATTTTCCGCAGCGAGACGAACGTAGAATGGAATTTGCTTATGGCGGCAACTACACTAGTCGTATTGCCTCTTGTATTATTATTCTTGGCAGCGCAGAAATACTTCGTGCAGGGGATTGTAACAACAGGTCTGAAATAAGGGGTGCTTTCATGCGAACGATTATGATTATGCTCGATACCTTGAACCGCAGAGCTTTATCGGCCTATGGCGGGGAGGGCGTTCAGACGCCTAATATCGACCGGTTAGCGGAGCAGTCCGTCGTCTTCGACCAGCATTGGTCCGGTTCGCTGCCTTGCATGCCGGCGCGGCGCGATATGCTGACGGGACGGGCTGCTTTTCTAGAGAAGGGCTGGGGCGGCATTGAACCGTTTGACCGCACATTGCCGGCGGCGCTGCGGGAGTCCGGCGTGTTCAGCCATATCGTGACCGACCACTATCATTATTTTGCCACGGGCGGCGAGAACTACTGCCAGTCCTTCTCCACTTGGGATTTCCACCGGGGGCAGGAGGATGATCCATGGGTTTCTTCTATTAAAGAGTTGCCCGCCCCGGAGCGTTATTACGGACAGGTACGCGCGCAATGCGAGAAGAACCGTACGCGGTTTCATCGCGAAGAGGATTATCCGGGGCCAAGGACGATTCAAGCGGCATGCGACTGGCTGGAGAGAAACGGGCGCGAGGACCGGTATTTCCTCACCGTGGAAGCTTTTGACCCGCATGAGCCGTTTGATACGCCCGATCATTATTTGCAAATGTACCAGGACAGCTATGATGGTCCGGCCTACAGCTGGCCGAAATACGGCACTGTTGACGTACCGCCGGAGGCGCTTGCCCATATTCAGAAGCGTTATGCGGCAACGCTTACGATGATCGACCATTGGCTTGGCAAGCTGCTGGATACGATGGAACGGCTGGATATATTGGACGATACGCTTGTTATTTTTACAACCGACCACGGTTTATTGCTAGGCGAGCATGAACAGACCGGCAAAAACGTCATGCATGTCTATAACGAGCTGGCCCATATCCCGCTCATGATCCGTCTGCCTGAAGGCCGGGCCGCAGGCACTCGCATCCAGGCGCTTACGCAAAATATCGACCTTATGCCTACGATCCTGGACTATATGGGAGCTTTAATTCCGGAAACGGTGCAAGGGGCTTCGCTCCGCGGCTTGCTTGAAGGAACGAAGGAGAAGGTGAGGGAAGCGGCTTTGTACGGCTACCACGGGATGTGCGTCAACGTAACGGATGGCCGTTATACGTATATGCGGGCACCGGTCTCCGATGATAATTATCCTTGCTACACGTATACCGCTATGCCGACCACCTTCCGTTCTTATATCGGGCGTGCAGCTCCTGAGCGGATTGAAACGGGGAGGTTCCTGCCTTATACGGAGTTTCCGGTGTTCCGGATTCCGGAGAGCGCGCAAGGCGTAACCTATGCCAGGAATCAATTCGTCATGGAGACGAAGTTATATGATCTGGCGGTCGATGAGCATCAGGAGCATCACCTTCAGGATGAGGTCGCCGAGGCACGGATGATAGAGCTGCTCGTTGCGGGCATGAAGCAGGCGGGAGCACCGGAAGAACAGTATGTCCGGCTTGGACTAATAGAACAATAATAGAGTCGATGGCAGTACAAAGCCTTCCGTTAGATGACGAGCGGAAAGCATTGTACTGCCATTTCTTATTATGGTAGTGTTGAAGGAAGACATTTTATAGAATAGCTAGATTGATCATAGACACTTCTTATACGGAGAGGAAGTTGAAGATGGCACAAGAATCAGAGAACAACGCGGTAAAATCCTGCTGTTCAACCGATCGTTCATCGGTTGTTATTGCGCCTAAGAACCTGAAGCTGAAAGCCGCGGTCAAACCGGCGGACTCCAAGCCGGCCGCTGAACTGGATCCCGATACAACGGGAATGGTGCTTATTCCTGGCGGAACTTTCTTAATGGGAACCAACGATAAGGAAGGGTTTCCCGCTGACGGGGAAGGCCCGGTGCATAGCGTAACGGTAGATCGTTTCTATATGGATGAAACGGCGGTAACGAATGGGCAGTTTGGACGTTTTGTTGCCGCAACGGGTTACGTCACCGAAGCCCAGAAGTTCGGCTGGTCTTACGTATTTCATCTGTTCGTCTCGGAAGCCGAAGCGGCGAAGGTGAAGACGGTGCCGCAGACGGCCCCTTGATGGTTCCCGGTAGAAGGCGCCGACTGGAGCCATCCGGAAGGCCCGGATTCCACAATAGAAGGTCGCGAGGATCATCCGGTTATTCATGTCAGCTGGCATGATGCGATGGCCTATTGCGAATGGGCGGGGCGGCGTCTGCCGACGGAAGCGGAATGGGAATACGCGGGACGCGGCGGGCTTGCGCAGAAGCGGTACCCTTGGGGCGATGAGCTGAAGCAAGGCGGCGAGCATAATTGCAATATCTGGCAAGGCAAATTCCCGGTCAAAAATCACGCCAGCGACGGTTACGAAGGAACCGCTCCGGCCAAGAGCTTCCGGCCGAATGGCTATGGCCTATACAATATGGCGGGCAATGTATGGGAGTGGTGCTCGGACTGGTTCAGCCCGGCCTATTACCAGAGCGGGGAGAGCGACAACCCGCAAGGCCCGCGCACCGGCGAAGGACGCGTCATGCGCGGCGGATCGTACCTTTGTCACAGCTCTTATTGCAACCGCTACAGGGTAGCGGCGCGCAGCAAGAATACCCCTGACAGCTCCACCGGCAATTGCGGCTTCCGCACGGTGCTGTCCGCACCGCAAGCATAATAGAAAGGCCGTCTACCAAGCATGCCGTAAGCTTGGTAGACGGCCTTTTTTTTGTTGCCCGATGGCACCAGCTATTTCTCTCTATCCATCCCATCTCATCGACAAGTCACAATCTTATCCTTTCAGGTCACCGGATTGGTAGTGGGGATGCCCCTCGAAATCCTACAATTAACTCATGAACCACGGCAAACCGGGGTTAACAAACGACAAAGAGTTGATAAAGGGAAGGGAGCTCTCAACTATGTTAAAGAGCAAAAAGATGCTGATTACGCTTAGTTTGCTGGCTGTATCGATGTCGCTCGCGGCTTGCGGCGGCAACAACAACGGCAATACCGCAAACAACGCAAAGGCCTCCGCAAGCACGAACACTGGCACCAACGCTAACGCGCCTGCTTCGGAATCGCCAAGCGCGGATGCAGCGGCAACAGCGGAAGTAAGCGGGCCTACGGAAGCGAAGCCTGCGGAACTTACGATCTGGCCGGATACGGCAGAAGACAAACTGGCCGTAATCCAAGCGGCAGCAGATAAATACACCGCCGCAACGGGGATCAAAATCAACATCAAGCCGGTAGCGATGAACGACCAGCCGGATGTGCTGGCGCTCGACGGTCCCGCGGGCAAAGGTCCGGACTTGTTCTACCAGCCGGGCATCGGCAGCTTGGTTGTGAAAGGTCTCGTGCAAGAAGTGAAAGCTTCCGATGAAGTGAAAGGCACTTACACGCCGGAAGCGCTTGCCGCTCTAAGCCAAGACGGCGTCCTTTACGGTCTGCCGCTTGTAACGGAAACGTATGCTCTCTTCTATAATAAGAAGCTTGTTCCAACGGCACCGGCAACGATTGCGGACCTGGAGCAAATCATGAAAGACCAGACCGACGCGAAGAAACAAAACTACGGCTTCCTTTTTGAAGCGGCAAACTTCTACTTTGCTTGGGGTTTCCTCGGCGGCGAAGGCGGCTACATCTTCAAGGACAACGCGGGCAAATACGATATCAACGACATCGGCCTGAACAAAGAAGGTACGGTCAAAGGCGCTTCCCTCATTCAAAGCTGGTTCAACAACGGCTACCTGCCTAAAGGCGTAAACGGCGACATCGTTGGCGGCTTGTTCACGCAAGGCAAAGTTGGCGCGGTTATAAACGGACCATGGGCAATCAACGATTACAAAAAAGCGCTCGGCGACGATCTGGCCGTTGCTCCAATCCCTACGCTTGACGGCGGCGCGCATCCTACTTCCTTCATTGGCGTAAAAGGCTGGATGCTCTCCAAGTTCACGAAAAGCCCAGAGTGGGCAGCGGATTTCGCAGCCTTCCTGACTAACGAAGAGAATGCGCTTGATTACTTCCAAAAAACAGGCGAAGTTCCGCCGGTCATCAACGTGCTGAACAATCCAATCCTTACTCAAGATCCGCTTGTAGCGGGCTTCTCGCAACAAATCCAATACGGCCAACCGTTCCCTACCGTTCCCGAACTTGACCATGTATGGGATCCAATGGCGAACGCTCTGAAATTCATCACAGAAGGCAAAGACGTTCAAGCTTCGCTCGATGATGCGGTTAAACTCATTAACGATAAGATGAAAATGGCAGGCGCGAAGTAAAACGTTTCTAAAGGGGCTCCTTGCAGCCCCTTTTCCATTAAATTGCATTCGGAAATATGGAAGGTGAACCAAACATGAACATCAACGCTACGCGGCCGGCGCCGCAGGCCAGTCCCATCCCAACCAATCATAATCCGCAGCTGGCAACACTCCTCTCGATTGTGCCGGGACTAGGTCAGCTGTATAACCGACGGTGGATCAAAGGAATTGTATTTCTTGTAATTGGCTTAAGCTTGATCATTGCGTTGTCCGTGCCTATCGCTAGCAGCATCGCGGGAATGATTACGCTTGGGGATAATCCGGAGACTGACGATTCCCGGAATCTACTCGTTCAAGGCTTGTTATCCTCCATCATTGGCATCATCCTGCTTGGCCTTTACGCGCTGAATTTGCTTGATGCCCGCAAGGATGCGAAGAAGCGGCAGGCGGGCGCCCGCACGCCGTCGGTCCGCCAAGCTTTCCAGGACAGCTGGGAGCATGGCTTCCCTTATTTCGTTGTCGTGCCGAACTTCATCATGATGGCATTGATCGTCATTTTCCCGCTGCTGTTTATGATCTCACTCGCTTTTACCAACTACAACCTGTACAATTCTCCGCCTGCTCATTTACTGGATTGGGTCGGCTTTGCGAACTTCAAAGCGCTGTTCACGGAAGCGGTGTGGAGCAAAAGCTTGTTTACCGTTCTTTCCTGGACGGTGGTATGGACGCTGGTCGCAACCACTCTTCAGATCGTCCTGGCCTTTTTCCTGGCCGTAATGATTAATGACAGCCGCGTCAGGTTCAAGCGTTTGATACGAACCGTTATGATCCTGCCTTGGGCGGTTCCATCGTTTATGACCGTGCTCGTGTTTACGGCGATGTTCAACGATACGTTTGGCGCGATCAACCGGGACATTTTCTCCCACTTTGGCGTGACGATTCCTTGGCTGTCGGATCCGGTTTGGGCACGCGTAGCGATTATCGGGATTCAGATCTGGCTCGGCTTCCCTTACGTATTTACTCTGATCACGGGTGTGCTGCAAGGGATCTCGAAAGACTGGTACGAAGCGGCCGACGTGGACGGAGGTTCCCGTTGGAAGAAATTCCGCTTCATCACGTTGCCGCATGTGCTGTTCGCAACGGCTCCGCTGCTCATCATGCAATACTCGTACAATTTCAATAACTTCAATATTATTTACCTGTTCAACAAAGGCGGTCCGCCGGTGCCAGGCCAGAATTCGGGCGCAACCGACATTCTGATCTCATGGGTGTACAGCCTGACGTTCAAGGAGAATAACTACAAAATGGCTGCAGCCGTGTCCATCATCATGGGTATTGTCGTAGCCGCGTTTGCTCTCTATCAATTCAGCAGAACCCGTTCCTTCAGAGAGGAGGATATGTACTAAGATGAAACGTTCGCTCAAATCCGCTCTGGAAGTGTCCGGCATTTATCTAGTCGTTCTAATTATGTTTGCCGTCATCTTATACCCGCTGCTCTGGGCGTTCAGCATGTCGCTCAACCCGGGCACCAGCTTGTTCTCGCTCAAGATGATTCCGGACAACTGGTCGCTCGAGCATTACCGGTGGCTGTTCAACAATCCAAGCAGCAACTACACGTTATGGTACAAAAATACGCTGATCATCGCCTTTGCGAACGGCCTTGCATCCGTATGTCTCGTATCGATCGTTGCTTATGTGTTCTCCCGTTTCCGGTTTGTCGGACGCAAGAACAGCATTTACACGTTCCTGCTCCTCCAGATGTTTCCGGTGTTAATGGGGATGGTGGCCATCTACTTGCTGCTTAATACCGTCAATCTGCTCGATACGTTTACGGGACTGATCCTGATCTATGTGTTTGGCGGGCTTCCGATGAACCTATTCCTTGTAAAAGGTTACCTCGATACGATTCCGCGCGACCTTGACGAATCGGCCAAAATCGACGGAGCCGGCTACCTGACGATTTTCTTCAAGATTCTCGTGCCGCTTGCCAGCCCTATTATAGCGGTTGTTGCTTTGTTCACCTTTATGGCGCCGTTTTTCGATTTTCTAACGCCTCAGATCATTATCCGCAGTCCGGAGAAGTTTACGCTGGCGCTAGGCTTATACAATTTCATCAACGATAAATTCGCTAATAACTTTACGATGTTTGCCGCGGGCACGATTCTGATTGCGATTCCAATCTCGATCGTCTTCTTGTTGCTGCAGCGGTTCCTTATCTCCGGTCTTGCCGACGGGGCGACCAAAGGTTAACGTTCAAGACGTATTTCATTTCAGGAGGAATGGGATTCATGCCATCATTAATGAAGAAACTAATGATTCTTTGCATGGCGCTCCTTGTTGCGATCCCCCCGCTGTCCGCTAGTGCGGACGGCGTTTCCGGGGTTAATGATGAAGGCGCTTTCATTCAAATTTATAATCCATGGAAAGGTTATTCGCTTTATGAGGATGCGCAGGGCAAGGTGCGTTATGGCTTCCCGGAAGCCAACGACCCGTATGCAGAGTGGACGATTGAAGAACAGGGCGGACACAAACGGATTAAGAACCGTGCGACCGGCCATTACATGAACTCGCAAAATGTAACGGATAACGAAATTACCGAACCCGTTACTAGCTCGGATATTGGGGAGAATTGGGTATCCGACACTTGGGATATTGCGGCTGCTCCTGGCAAATCCGGCGAATTCAATATAATAAGCACGCGCAACTCGGCCTGGATTGTGAACTTCCAGATTGATGCCGGTACGGTGCAATCGAACAATTGGGCGCAAAAGGACTGGGGAAGCGCGACATGGACATTTGAGTCACAAGCGATTGAACCTGTCCGGGCGCCGCAACGGATTAAGAACAATTGGAAAGGCACCTATTTATATGAAGACAACGGCCAGATCAAATACGGCGAGCCAGACTATACGGACACAACCTCGCAGTGGACGCTGATTGATACGGCGCAAGGCACCTTGCTGCGGAACGTGGCAACCGGCCATTACGCAACTAGTGTCGACTATGTCGGCGCAACGCCGCTGTCTGCCGAGAGTACGCCAACTGCGGATTCTGCTTGGCTCATCGCGGCTGCCAAAGACGCCAATGCCAACGAAGTGGACGGCTTCGTCACGATGAGAAGCGCAACAAGCGTAAACAGTTACATTAATGTGCAGAATCAAGACGGCTTTGCGCAGGGCAATAACTGGGCGCAAGCAACCTGGGGCAGCGCGCAATGGGCGCTGGAGGATCCGGCACCGCCAACGGCTCCAGTTCAGCCATATATCCGGATCAAGAATAACTGGTTGCAGTTGTATTTGTATGAAGATGCCAGCGGCATTGTTCAATATGGCAACGTGCTTCCGTCTAACCAGAACGCAGAGTGGCTGGTTGAGGATCATGACGGCGTGAAGCGGATCAAGAACCGCGGCACCGGCCATTATCTGAACAATGATGGCGTAACGGGCGATCGCGATGCTATAAAATCCACCGCTTTGGCCGATGGTTCCACGGCGGGCGACTGGACCATTGAAACCTATCAAGGCTACAAGCTGATTGGCAAGCCTGGTGACGACAGCGGCAAATACGTTAACGCGGAGAACAAGCTGAAGTATGCGCAGTTCAGCGTTGTGCCGAAGGATTGGGGCAGCCCGAAATGGGAGTTTATTACAGTCCTCGAGACGGCTCCTGCTTATGTGCGGCTGAAGAACAGCTATTTTGGCGAGTATCTTTATGAAGATCTAGAAGGCAAAGTTGCTTACGGTCAGCCAACTGCGGATGATCCGGCCTCCCAATGGTCTATTGAGACCTCACCGCAAGGGGTCTATATAGTGAACAAAGCAACCGGACATATGATCTCGAATGAGAACATTAATAAGCAGCAAGGGGAAACCGACCCTCATCTGAAGCCGCTCGAAAGCCTTGTTATCGACAAAACCTGGGGCAGCGTGCAATGGACGGTAACGGATGTAGCGGGCTCCCCGAATACGAAGGTGTTCAGCAACAGCTGGAATGCGAACTGGAAGAACAGCGACGACACGACGGCTACGGCACGGATCCACATTCAGGATCAGACCGGCTTTGGCCAAGCGAGCCCGATTCCAGCCGACTGGGGCAGCGCGCAATGGGTACTGGAAGCTGCGCCAGAGGCGCCGGCTCAACTTCCGGCAGGTTACATCCGCATCAAGAATGAAGCATCCGGCCAATACCTGTACGAGAACGGCAACAACGTGGTGTTGTACGGAACGCCCGCAACGAACAATGCGGCTTCGCATTGGAAGATCACTTCAACCAATGGCGTGGACCAAATCGTAAACCGCGCTACCGGCAACGCGATTTCTATTGAACATTTGCAAAGCTACCTGGAGACGGCAGCATCGCCGGCCGCGGACGATTCCAAAGCGAATTGGGTGGTTGAGAACGGTCCGTCCTCCGGTCTATATCTGCTGCGCAGTGCCGCGACAGGTTACGAAGACAACTACATCCATACCGAAGATTTGCAAGGTTATGCGCAATATGAGCTGCGGTCGATTGAAAGCCGCGCCGTTCAGTGGAGATTCGAGACGGCACCGGCCGAAGCGGTAACGGTACCGCCGGTTGACGGCCCTTCCAATGCGGTAACGCCGGTAATCAAAGAGCTTAATGCGGTCCAAGTAATTGACGCGGCAACAGGCAAGGCACTCATAGAACGTAATGGAACGATTGTGGTAGATACCCCTGCTGCCTCAGACGGCCAAGCGGCCGAATGGCTGCCGCAAGATTACAATGGTCACAAGCAATATGTGAATCAAGAAACCGGCCATAAGCTGGCGGTGAAGGCGAGCGGCATGGCAACCATTACAGCAGACGGAGCAAGTTTGGCTTCGCAATGGAAGCTGGAAGCTTATGCGGGTTATCAAGTGTTCAGCAACGCTTCTATTGCGGATCAATACATGACGCATGGCGGTAGCGGAGCTGTCTCCGTTCAAGCGGTAGAAACGTCGGCTGATTCGGCGCATTGGTTGTTGCAACCGTTGAAGAGCGATGTGCGCTATGAAGCGGAAGACGCTTTTAAGACAGGCGGCGTTACGGCAAGCGGAACTTCCGTATCCGGATTTACCAAAGAGGCTGCGGCGTTGCTCTTCGCCGTGAACACGGACGGAGAAGGCAGTTATGATGCACAACTTCGCTACCGCAATACAGACAGCAATGCGAAGACTTTGAATATTTATATCAACGGCCTGAAGCAAACAGCGCCAATAGAGTTTGCGGGCACCGGCAACAACTGGGCGGATTTGGAACTTGCTCTTCCGCTTCGCGCCGGCATGAACACGGTTTCCTTGCAGTATGATAGCGGCAGCACTGGCGGTATCGACATCGATTATCTCCTGGTGCACAACGCGGTGAGCAAGGAATATCGCGGAGCAACGGTTCCGTTCATCACCTATGAGGCGGAGCATGGCGTAACGAACGGTACCCTTATTGAAGAGGACCGTACGTTTAAGACCTTTGCTTCCGAAGCATCAGGAAGAGAAGCCGTCCAGCTGGACGAAACGGGGCAATATGTCGAGTTCACAACAACGGAACAAGCGAATGCTCTTACGATGCGGTATATCATCCCTGACTCCGTTAATGGCGACGGCGAAGACCACACGCTGACGCTTTATATCAATGGCCAGAAGCAAGGCAAGCTCAACTTGTCCAGCAAATACAGCTGGGTGTACGGCAAATACCCTTGGACGAATAATCCGGCGGACGGCGATGCTCACCGTTTCTATGATGAATCCCGTCTATTAATCGGAGATGTACCAGCCGGTTCCACGATCAAGCTCGTGAAAGAAGCCGATGATACAGCCGACTATTACGTAGTAGACTTGGTAGATCTCGAGCAGGCTCCTGAGGCTTATGCGAAACCGGAAGGCTTCTTGTCCGTGACGGATTACGGCGCAACGGCCGATGACAACTCTGACGACTCGGCTGCATTTGAAGCGGCGATTGCGGCTGCGAAAGAGCAACACGCAGGAGTTTGGATCCCTGCTGGCGTGTTTACGCTCCTTCAAGGACCTCTTCATGTCGACAATGTCACCATCCGCGGTGCGGGGATGTGGCATACCGAGCTGCATGGAGCAGGTTTCCTCGTTGAAGGCAGCAAGGTTCGCGTATACGACTTGTATATGGATCTTGGCGTAACGGGCCGCCATGACGAGCTGCGCGAAGCGGGCTTTGACGGAACGTTTGGTCAAGGCTCCATCATTCAGAACGTTTGGATTGAGCATGCCAAAGCAGGCATCTGGTCGATGCGAAGCGACGAAGGCGTATCGACGGACGGCTTGTACGTCGGCGGGGCGCGCATTCGCGATACTTACGCGGACGGCATCAACTTTACGACCGGCACCAAAAATTCGATGATCGAGCAGACGCACATCCGCAACTCCGGAGACGACAGCATTGCGCTTTGGTCGCAAAAGCCGGACGGCGTATCCGATGACGACAGCCGGGTAAGCGGCAATACGGTGCGTTTCAATACGGTCCAGCTGCCATGGCTGGCGGACAATGTGGCAATCTTCGGCGGACGAGATAATAAAGTGCAGGATAACCTTCTCTCGGATACGGTAGGATTTGGCGCGGGCATTGCGGTATCGACGCGTTTTAACCCGGTTGCCTTTGACGGCACAACGCTGATCGAACGCAATACGCTGATCCGTACAGGCGGCCGTGAACCTAGCTGGGGGCAAAACTTCGGCGCGATCTGGCTGTTCACGGGCGACAAGCCGATTGATGCCGACATCCACATTCGCAATAACACGGCTCTCGGCAGCACGTACCAAGGCTTGTACGTTAACGGGCCAAATGCGATAACAAACGGTACCCGCAGCATTACGATTGAGAACTATGTCATTGACGGCGCCGGAACATGGGGCATTCAAGTGAATAATGACGTCAGCGGCTCGATTAATCTGGATAATGTTATTGTAAGAAATACGAAGATTGGCCCTGTCTTTAATGGTAAAGGCACTGGCTTTGAGCTTCGTAACGTTACCCATGAAGATCAGTCTGGCTCCGGCGATACGGGCGGCGGTTCCGCGCCGATTGAGCCAACGGCCAATTATGATGCGCAGTTGAAGGCAGGTTTGTCGTCCGGGCAACAAGAGATCGTGATCAACCTCCCGGCGGGCGGTGCGACCGGGACGGTTCAGTTCTCGGCAGCGGCTTTGAAAGCAGCTTTATCTTCACCGCGGGAGGCGACTATCGTCATTCGTTATGGCGGCATGACCTATACGCTCCCGTCAACCATTTGGAGCATTCTTGCGGAAGCGGGTTACGGAGACGCACTAGCAGGAGCAGATGCCAATCTGACCCTAACGCTTTCGCCTGTATCCAGTGCGGCAGCAGACGAGATGAAGAGCAAGGCTTCGTCCGCAGGGTTTGCTCTTGCAGGCAATCCGGTCTCCTTCGAGTTGACGCTTCAATCGGGCGGCAAGTCGATCGCGGTACATCAATTCGGCAATCAATTCATTGCCAGAAGTTTTACGGTGGACAGCCAACTGGACAATCCACATAGCTCCGTCGTTGTTTATGATCCGGCAACCGGCCAGTTCAGAACCGTTCCCGCCTTGTTCAAGAGCGTAGGCGGCCAAACGGCCGTCACGGTTCTTAGCACAACGAATAGTCTGTACGCCGTTGCAATCACGGACGTTACCTTCAAGGATATTGCCTCCCACTGGGCAAAAGAAGATATCCTGCTGCTCGCGAACAAACGAATCGTAAACGGCGTATCGGCTGACTTGTTTGCGCCAAACCGCGATATTACAAGAGCGGAGTTTGCCGCACTAATCGTGAAAGCGCTTGGTTTTGCAACAACAAATGAAACAACAAGCTCTTTCTCGGATGTATTACCATCCTCTTGGTATGCTTCCTATGTGAAGACAGCCGTACAATACGGCATCGTCAAAGGAATGAGCGACGGAACTTTCCGTCCGAATCAGGAGATTACCCGCCAAGAGATGGCGGTTATGCTTGGACGGGCGCTGGCATTGGCGAAGCGGCAACCTTCGTCCGCACAAGCTCCGGAAGCAACGTTTGCTCAAGATGGCAGCCAAATCGCGGCTTGGGCACATGAAGCCGTCAACGAGCTGGTAGCCGCGGGCATAATGCAAGGCAAATCGGCAGGCAAGTTCGCGCCGCTAGACCAAGCCACGCGCGCTGAAGCCGCGGTTACCCTGAAGCGTCTGCTTCAGGCATCAGGCTTAATGAATCTCTAATTCCATCGTTTAAACGGCAAGCCGGCAGGGATTTCCCTGCCGGCTATTTGCCATCCAACGGAAGTCACAATCTTATTATTAAAAGTTACAATTAGAGTAGTCGGAAGAAACCAAGCCGTTGTATGATGAGGTATCTACCATGTGCCGAGGAGACGAGTGACATGTTTAATAGAGCTAATAAGAAAGCGCTTCCAATAATAATCGGATCGCTACTTGTCGTCGCTGCTCTAATCGTATTTTCGACGATGTACAGTCAAACGCCAAAGCCGGCCCGTTCAACGGCCGATTCCGCAGAGAACAAAGCTGCCAAGCCGGCAGCCGATGATAATACCGACAAGCTGGTCATGGTTTTCCCCGCCGGGAATGTGCCCAAGGATCTTAACCTTGTCGAAGACAAAATGAATGATTATCTCATGAAGAAGATCAATGCCACGCTGGATATACGCACGATCGACATGGGCTCCTGGTGGGATAAGACGGGGCTCATGTTCGCATCCGGCGAGCAGATGGATATTCTTTTTACGGCGGGCTGGATGCGTTTTGGCGACGAGATTGCAAAGGGCCGTTACCTTCCGCTCGATGAGCTGCTCGACAAATACGGTTCCGGCATCCGCAAAATATTGGACCCGTCCATTCTGGAAGCAAGCAAAGTAAATGGCAAGTTGTACGGCATCGTCACGAATAAGGAATTTGCCTCGAGCAAAGGACTTGTCCTCCGTCAGGATTTGGTCGACAAATACGACATCGATTTGTCCAAGATCAAGACGTTGGCCGACTTTGGCCCGATTTTCGATATGATCAAGCAAGATGAGCCCGGAGTTGCGCCGCTGCAAGCCCGCGCGGACCGCAGCCCGCTTACGTTTATGATGCAATACGGTATTTTTGACATGCTTGGCGAAGGTCCGGGGGTCTTGCGCAGAGAAGGGCAATCGACAAAGGTGCTTAACATGGCGGAAACGCCGGAGTTTATGACGTATGCCAAGCTGCTGTATGAATGGAACCGGAAAGGCTATCTGAACGCGGACGCAACCACGTCGAAGGATAACGAATATGACGCGGTAAAAGCCGGCAATGCCTTCGCTTACGCCGAGTCGCTCAAGCCCGGCTTCGAGATTCAGGCTTCCCGGGATACCGGCTATCCGATGGTGAGCGTCGAACTGACCAAGCCCTACACAACGACGGCAGATACAACCAGCGCGATGTTTGCCATTAGCCGCAATGCCAAACATCCGGAGAAGGCAATGATGCTGCTTAATTTACTGTATACCGACCCTTATTTGCTGAACCTGCTGGATTGGGGCGTGGAGGGCATTCATTATGTCAAGAAATCCGACAACGTTATTGAATACCCGGCTGGCGTAGATGCCAAGACGGTTGGTTATAACCTCAATCAGCCGTGGATGTTCGGCAATCAGTTGAACTCGTACCTGTGGGAGAATGAGAACCCGAATTTATGGGAGGAATACCGCAGTTTTAACGAGCAGGCGGATAAATCGAAAGCGCTCGGGTTCGTCTTTAACCCGGAGCGGGTGAAGGCAGAGATCGCGGCTTCCCTTCTCGTGGAGAAAGAATTTATGCCGGCGTTTAACACCGGGGCGCAGGACCCGGAGAAGATTATCCCGATGTACTTAAGCAAGCTGAAAGCGGCCGGCGCCGATAAGGTTGTACAGGAAAAACAGCGCCAGCTTGATCTATGGCTTGCCAACCACTAGATTTTCCTAATGCGAGGAGAGGATGAGTACAGCAATGAGACAAGCAACGATGCGGTCCAGACTGATTCTTGGCTTTGGTCTCGTGACAATTCCTCTCGTAATCCTGCTCCTGTGGAACAATCTTTACGCGACGAAGGTTGTCCACTCCCAGGTGGCGCAATCGAACCGGAATATGCTCACGATGTATATGAACGATATGGACCAGGTACTTGGCGAGATCGAGAATTACTTATATAAAGCCGCAGAGCAGGATCAAAGCTTAATTTCGCTCAGCCAATACGACAAGGACAGCTGGGAATATTATTTGGCCACAACGCAAACGTCGAATGATCTGGATCTGAACATTAACTACTACGACGCGGCAGACGTGTTATTCGCGTACAGCTCCAAATACAAGGAGCTGCTGGTTGCCCAGCAGCAGTCGGTAACGTATAACCGCAAGCAGGAAATTCAGGCGAAGCTGAAGGAGCTGCTAGGAACGGATGATCCGGCTCTCCGTACGGGCTGGAAGGTAGTAGAACTTAAAGGGGAATATGCGCTTGTCCGGGTAGTCGATACGAATTACGATTCCTATATCGGAGCGTGGATTGACCTGAACCGTCTGATGGAGCCGATTCGCTTGTTAGGCCAGGATGGCAAAGCGGAAGCGCTTCTCGTATCCGGTGAAGGCAAACCATTATCGATAGCAGATTCCTCGATCCGCAAGGAGATGGAAGCTTTTGACCTGACCGCCTATATGGATAACGGGAACGCGGCTTACAATATCGTAAAGCTGGGAGCCCCTTATCTGCTAGTAGCCAAAAGCTCCAGGATGGCGGATATGAATCTAATCTTCCTTTTGCCGGAGCGCAAGCTGCTTGAAGGTCTTCCGATCTTCCGGAAGATGACGTATCTCATTCCGATGCTCGCTGCCATTATGCTTGGCTTATATCTCATCTTCCTGCAGAACTCAATCGTTAAGCCGATTCATCATTTCATTAAAGGGATGCGCAAGATCCGTTCCGGCGACCTGAGCGTGCGCATGGACGATTATAAGCTGCAAGAATTTATTACGCTCAAAGAGACGTTTAACGGCATGGCGCAGCAGATTGAGCATTTGAAGATCGATATTTACGAGGAGCAGCTTCGAACTCAGAAGGCGGAGCTGAAACATTTGCAGGCGCAGATTCACCCTCATTTTTTCATGAACTCGCTTAATATTGTCTATCAGCTTGCGCAGATCAAGGATTATGAGGTCATTCAGAACATGTCGCTGCATCTAGTCCGTTACTTCCGGTTTACAACAAGGACGCAGGTGTCGGCGGTTTCCGTGAAGGAAGAAATCGAACATATCAACCATTACCTATCGATTCAGAAATACAGGTTTCCCGAGACGCTTGATTTTAATTTCGAGGTGGATCCGGCACTGGAAAAAGTAAGTCTTCCGCCTTTGGCCATTCAGCCTATGGTTGAAAATGCGATGGTTCATGGCTTCTCCATCCGCACGGGCACGCCGTTTCATATCCGGGTGAAGGTGACAACCGAGGGCGAAGGGGATGACGCCGAGCTAGTAATTACGGTGGAGGATAACGGGAAAGGTCTAACGGAAGAGCAGATCGAGCATTTGCAAGACAAAGTACATTCTCTTGAACCGGGCGACGGCAGTTTGGGACTGTGGAACGTCGTCCGGCGATGCAGGCTCTACTATAAAGGATCAGTCAGAATGGCATTTGGCAGCGCGGATCCGCAAGGCGCGGTCGTCACACTGCGGGTGCCGAGATACAAAACGGGCGAAAGGGAGCCGGGACTATGATACGGGTACTTATTGTAGACGATGAGATCTATGCGGTAAAAGGACTCCGTTCAGGCGTGCGCTGGAATTTGATTGGCGTAGACGAGATTTATGAAGCTTATCATGCTCCGATGGCTCAGCAGGTGCTGCGGGAACAGCCTATTGATATTGTCATTTGCGATATTGAAATGCCGGAGATCAGCGGTCTAGAACTGATGGAATGGGTGAAGTCGCAAGGCATGCAGCCGGAGACTATCGTCCTGACCTGCCATTCGGAATTCGAATATGCCAAACGGGCGATTCACCTGGGCAGCTTTGAATATTTACTGAAGCCCGTTGTTTATACGGAGCTTGAGGAGACGCTAACAACCGCAATCTCCCGGGTGAAGGAGAAGCGGAGAATCAGCGAGACGGATGATCAATATAACAAAATCGTAGAGGTGTGGAACAGCCGCAAGCCGATGCTTGTCGAACGGTTCTGGCAAGATCTGCTGGAACGCCGGGTTTCGAGCAATCGGGAGGCGATCCGCCAATCGCTCTCGTTATATGACATGAGCATGAGTTTGGTTGAACGCGTCAGGCTTATCCTCATTAGCGTCGAGAGCTGGGAACGTCCGCTTAACGAGCGCGATGAGCTTATTATGGAATTTGCGCTTCGCAAATCAGCCGAAGAGATGCTGCTCGAGAAGCTGCCGGGCAACGTGATTCAAGATCATAGGGGCAATATATTAGTTGTGCTGCACCTCGGCGAAGCCGATGCGACAAGAGAACAGATAGAAAGTTTATGCCGGAGTTATGTTGAAGCTTGCAGTCGATATTTCTATTGCCGTCTATCCTGCTATATTGGGGAGTTAACCGCTGTAACGAATGTTCTGCACAGCTATCTGGCGCTGCTCAACAAGGAGTACCGCAACGTGAGTATGGCTGGCAGCGTCATTTGGAGCGAAGATCCGCTGAGCGCTATAGCGAAACCCGCTGCTAGCTTCACGGAGTTTATGCTGGACTGGGCGGATTTGCTGGAACAAGGGGATATGCGGGAATTGTCTCTCCGATTGGAGGAATGGACCAATACTATCGATTCAAGCAAAGCCACCGTTGAGACCTTAACCGCATTCTACCACGCTTTGCTTCAGGTCATTTATTATGCGATGCACCGCAAAGGCCTTCAAGCCCAGCAACTCTACGAGAATCACGCCTGCTCGGGCGTTGAGACGGCTACCCGTTCCGTCAGTCAGTTCAAAGCATGGGTACGCTGCATTTCCGAAGCGGCGGGCAGTCTCTTTGCGAGAACAATGGCGGTAAGTCCAATCGTTCTGAGGGTGAAGGCTTATATCGCCGAGCATTTGAACGAAGAATTGTCCCGTGAACAGCTGGCGGCAATTGCTTTTGTTAATCCGGCTTATCTCTCCAGATTGTTCCGCAAGGAGACCGGCATGGTGCTGACCGACTATATATTGAAGGAACGGATGGACAAAGCGGCGGAACAGTTGGCTACAACCGACCGCAGCATTAGCGAAATCGCAGACGGACTAAGCTACGGCAATTTCTCGTATTTCGCCAGGCTGTTCCGCAAGGTTCACGGCGTGACGCCGCAGGAATACCGCAAACCATACCGCAGAGTGCAATAAGCGAAAAAACAAGTATTGCAAGCAACCACCTTTCGAGGTGGTTTTTCTTGTATCAGGAACAATCTATTTATTTTGCAAAAAAAAGCTTGCATTCATATTTCGATCTATGGTATATTCTAATTCCGGCCGAGAGAGACAAGCGGTTGGGACGAAAAGCTGAAAGTCATCAACGAATAGTGATGAAAAATAAAGCTTGACACTGAAAACGATGACGTGATATGATATACCGCGTTGTTGAAAAAATTGTTCTTTGAAAACTGAACAACGAGCGAAACTGCCCCGTTATTTATAACGGAAAAGCGATAAAACAAGTTTGAGCAAGTCAAA
>NZ_BSSQ01000008.1 GCF_030161375.1 Paenibacillus glycanilyticus | reverse complement strand
AAGGTGTTTTAATTTGTCTCACTCTATGGGGTCAGTCCCGGGCTGCCCGATTAGGGGCAGCCTTCTTTTATTTTCCGGCAACCGCTTCAAACAGGATATACGGTAACGTTCCATTACGCTAAGGCAATAGTGAGGCATGCAGAATGGAAGGTTTTGATTATTTTCAATGCTATTTTCGTTATAATAGATTCCATACAACCAAGATTCACTAGACTAACTTCATTCTCTGAGGTGACGGAATCATGTTGGATACGAATAATTATTTAAAGCCTTGGATTCTCAACCGGGCTGATCCTTATGTGCTGAGGCATACGGACGGCTTCTATTATTTCACGGCCTCCGTGCCGGAATATGACCGGCTTGTCTTGCGAAAGTCGGCTACGTTGGATGGGCTTGTTGACGCTGAGGAGACGGTAATCTGGCGCAAGCATGAAGCTGGAGAGATGGGCAACCACATTTGGGCACCGGAGCTTCATTTCATCGACGGCAAGTGGTACGTCTATTTCGCGGCGGGAACGGCGGAGGATCAATGGGCGATTCGTCCGTATGTGCTGGAATGCGGCGATGAAGATCCGATAACCGGCACCTGGGTGGAAAAGGGGAAGATCAAGCTCGACTTCGAGAGCTTCTCCCTTGACGCTACAACCTTCGAGCACAATGGAGAACGGTATCTCATCTGGGCGCAATACAAAGATTCGGACAGCAATCTGTACATAGCCAAGCTGGCTAATCCGTGGACGATTATGGGTCCCCAAGCGTTAATCGCAACACCGGAATATGAGTGGGAAATTCAAGGTTTCCGGGTGAACGAAGGACCTGCCGTGCTGAAGCGCAACGGGCGGATTTTTGTAACGTTTTCGGCAAGCGCGACCGACCACCGTTATTGCATGGGTCTCTTGGAAGCTTCGCTTGATGCAGATCTACTGGATTCCGGAAGCTGGATCAAGCATCCTTTTCCCGTGTTTGAAACCAATGAGGAGACGGAAAATTACGGTCCCGGGCATAACAGCTTTACGGTGAGCGAGGATGGCATGACGGAGCTTATCGTGTACCATGCCCGGCCTTATAAGGAGCTTGTAGGCGATCCATTATCCGATCCAAACCGCCATGCGCGCATTCAGCCATTCAGCTGGAAGGAAGACGGAACGCCTGACTTTGGGATGCCGGGGAAATACAACGAAAAGTAAATCCATACGCACAAGCAGCCCTATCGGTCTTAAGCCGTAGGGCTTGTTTTTTACTTTGTCGGGCTTGCCAAAATGCTCCCTTGGAAGTAATATTTTTTATGGAATAGCTATGGATGAGCCCTCTCTCAGGAGTTGCCCTACTACCTCGGCACTCCCATCCCCAAGCTCATTTCGCACAAATTCCCCGTAAAAGGAGACCCCACCATGTCCACACGTCTATTTCTTTGCGAGTATCATGACACTTTTTCAAAATCCCGGTTATTCGTCACTTATTCAATCAAGTATCTTCAATATTGGAAGCAAGAGTATGCAGAGTATGCATCATCGTTCTCCGCTCTTAATGATTTGCTCATTCGCTTTACAGTCAGGCTTGCAGAGTTGTCCTCCGCCATACAAGACTGTTCACATCAGGACGAAAGAGAAGTATCTAGAGCACAAATAGAGAAAGTGTTGTATGAGATCGAACGTAAAATGGACAGCATATCGTTTAGTCTTCCCGCTCTTGGGCTAGGCTGGCAATTGGAAATGGAATGCATCTGTCGCTTATTTGATTATGCCTATCAAGAACTTCTCGAAGTATTGGGAAGCTTCAAGCGTTATACATATAGTCTTTATGAAAAGCTAGAAATTCTGGAAGCGGTACGCGGTTAATTCCGCATAAGCAAATCCCCCTGTCGCAAGTGGAGGGGGATTTCTTGTGTTAACCTTTATAGTCGATGTTAATGTCGTAACTGTTCATCTCGATCGAAATTTCGCTTCTTGTCTCGAAGTTGATGCTTTTCAGCCAGGTCGTATCGAATTTATCGATCGTTTCTTCCCTAAGCGTATCGTATTTCTTCTTTGCTTTATCAATCTCCTTGGCCAGCACGTACAAATAGACAAAGCTTACGATGAAGACAGATAACAGGAAGAGCAGAAAGGAACTGCCGACGATGCCCTCATACAAACTTGCAAAGCTGCCATGAAGGGTGCCGATATTTCGATAATACGCGATGGCAAACAGCAAAAAGCAAAACAAGCACAGCAGCGCGCAGAAAGCAGCTCGTGACTTAAAGGTTTCCAGTTTTCTTTTTCGGTCGATTAACGTATCCAGCGTTTTTTTCGCATCGTTAGGTATGAGTTCACGCCAAGCCATGTCAGCCCTCTCCTTTCCAAAATTACCTGTCCCCTACATGTTATGCTTGGACGAATAAAGCAATGTCTGCCGGCGAACAACTAATAAGAAAAAGTTGGATGCAAAAAGGAGATAACCTGATGATCACGCCGATTAAAGTAAAAGACATCAAGGACATCGAACAAATTAACCACATCGTATCCCGGTACGACTTCGACATTTGGATTCACGGCAAAAGCGGCATGGCCGACGCCAAGTCGATTCTTGGTCTGTTTGTTCTAAAGCTGAACGAACCGCTAACGTTAGTGATTCCCGATGACGTGAACTACAAAAAGCTATTCAAAGAGCTGGAGCCTTTCCTTGTAATCGGTTAGTAAGGGTTAGTGACGGCGCAGCATTCCTCAACAATTTAATACAACCCCATAAAGTTTTCTTTTACCCCCGTGCAATCCAAAATCGAGTCGTATAGTATGGAGGTAGGCTTTAGACAACTAGAGAGACAATTCGCAAACAAATGGGGCAGGTGAGTGGATGCTGCGCGCTTTAATCGTAGATGACGAATTCGAGATTCGCGAAGGATTACGTAACCGCTTTCCTTGGGCTTCGTTTGGTTTCGAGGAAGTGCTGGTCGCCGACGACGGCGATACGGCGCTAATGCTGGCGCAGGACTTACGTCCGGAGCTTGTGGTAACGGATATAAAAATGAACCGGATGTCCGGGCTGGAATTTCTGAATGCTTTGCAGCCGATTAAAGAGTATCATCCGGAAGCGGTTGTGGTCAGCGGTTATGATGATTTCGACTTAGTGAAGCAGGCCATGAAAACCGGAGCGCTTGATTATATTCTTAAACCGATTAATATTAGCGAGCTGGAGCAGATTGTCCGCAAAGCGGCCGAGAATATTCAGCGGAAGAGGTTAGAGCAGCACAATGAGCAGCAGCTGATCAATCAGGTGAAGTTCGCCATTCCGAAAATGCGCGAAGAGCTGCTTCGGGAGATGCTGGAGCAGGAGCATGATCCGTATAAGGAAACACGCCGCCGCCACAGGTTGTCCACGTTAAATATGGAATGGATTACATCCGATCATATGACGGTTATGGTCATTGAAGCCGATGATCTGAAGGCGATTGAGAACCGCCGCGCGCAAGAGAAGGATTTAATCCTGTTTGGCATGGGCAATGTCGTGAATCAGACGCTGGAGGAGGATTATCCTTATCCGTTTGCGATCTGCACGGACAGTGCCGGCAGATGGGTTGTCCTGCTCAGCTGCCGGCGCTTGGAGCAGGCGGAACTGACGAGCGGGGCTGCGCATCTGTGCATTAAGCGCATCAATGATTTCGTAAAAGTAAAAGCAAGCATCGGGCTTCGGACGAACCCTTGCACCTTTGAACATTTGCATGAAATGTATAATGAAGCGCTGAGCGTTCTTGAGCAAAAAGCCGTCTACGGCGGCAACCGCGTCTTTACGCTGCAAGGCAGCTTCGAAGAAGGCGAGTCCGGCGATCTTACGCTTGCCGAGCCGGAAGAGGTACTGGATCTGGTGAAATACGGTTCGGATGAGGACATCGCGGCGGCAATGGACCGGTTCGAGCTTATGGTTCAAGCTTGGCAGCTCACCCAGCTTCGGGATATTCAACAGCATATATTCGAATGGCTGTTTGAGGTGTTCAAGAAAGCGGCCACGGCCGGCATACCGAATAAGAAGTGGGGAAGCAACCCGATCGCGCTCTGGGAGCAGCTCGAGTTATACGATACGCTGCAATCGCTGAGGGAGCAGGCCGAACGTTGCCTGAAGGAGATCGCAGCCGATTTCCGGAGCTTATCTTCTACGCCAAGCCAAATCGTATCCGAAGCGGAAAAAATACTGCAGCGCGATTATGCGGACAGCTTGACGCTGCATAGCGTGGCAAGCGCCGTGCATGTGACTCCCGTCTGGCTCAGCAAATTGTTCAAGAAAGAGAAACGGCAAACCTTCCTTGAATATTTGACCGATATCCGAATCGAGAAGGCCAAGGAGATGCTAGGAGATATCCAGTACAAGGTGTACCAGATTTCGTACCAGGTCGGCTACAAAGATCCGGTTCATTTCTCGAAGCTATTCAAGAAGCAAGTTGGCTGCACGCCAAAGGAATACCGCAGACAACGGGGGATTATCGAAGAGTAACGCATAAAGGGAGTAACGCATAAAGGGAGTAACGCATAAAGGGAGTAACGCATAAAGGCAGTATCCAAGGTGAATATCGCTTTCCCTTTGGATCTGCCTTTTTGCTTTAATTATTGAAGATTATGATTTGAAGCCAACGGTAACGATTTTGTAGCCTTCAACCGGAATGCTGCTGCCTGTAGCCTCAGCTTCGTCTCCGGCATCTTCCATGATGTTGCTCAAATAGGCTTCATCATTAGCGGCGGCATTTGGCTGAACGGCTAACGTAGACGGCTCGCCCGATAAATTGTACCAGCGGGCCATCAGGTCCCCGCGCTCTTCGTTGATCTTGAGACTAGAGAAAGCAAGATTTTCTCCGTTCCAAGCAAGGAATTGGTCCGTTAACGGAAGCTCGCCTTGCTGCAAGTTAACGCGAGTTGCCGTGAGCGGAACGGGGAACCGGTAGGCCTCGCGATATGCGTCAAACCGCTCGCTGTCGCCGCCGTACGGGATGATCATCCACTCGGCGATATTGTTGCCAAGGCATTGGGCATCCGGCGTAGGGAACACGCCCCAATCGCCAAGTTCGCCAACGGAGCGAAGCAGCGTCAAGGCAATCGTATTCCGGCCGTCCTGCAGCACTTCGTATTCGTTAAGCCCTTTACCGGCTGCCGTTAGTCCTCTAGCGTGATCATGAACATCGATGAACGTCTGCAAATGCTGGCAGTTGCTTGGGTTCTCCCATACCGAGGACGGAACGGTCTGACGCTCGGCCACTTCAAAGATCGAATCGGCATAATGCGTCTTGCATTCGGCATCGGATGGCATCAGTACCCGCACGCGGTGATCCTTCGAGGCGTTATTGATAGCAGCGTGAACGCGTATGCCTTTGCCATTGCGGTCCACGCTAAGCCGCGTGACGATAACAAGCGGAGCAAGTTCGCTCGAACGCCCGGCCTTGCGGCTGCGGAATTCAACCATCGAGTTGACCTCTTGGGCCAATTGATCATCCGCGCCAACCGGTATGGCTAGCGAATGAATGATTTCAATTGTGGCCCGGTATGGCGTATCTTCCACGACACGGATCGCCGCTTTTAGACCTTTGGTCGTGATCGCTGCATCGCCTGCCGGTTGTTTGAAAATATATTCGTTGCCGATATCGCCGACATCTTCGTAGACGCCTAGTCCGCTGAAGGTTTGACCGCTGGTCTTGTGGTAGACGGAGTAACTTCCGTCGTCATGGACCGTGAGTTTCAGGTGGCGGTTCTCGATGACGCGGCCGTCATGGAGAAGAGACTTTTGTTCCTCAGTCGGCGCAGGAGTAACGGTACGGCCGGCCGTTGGAATCCATGCGTAGGAGTTGTACCCAAGCTGCGGCAGGTCAGTCGCTTCAAAAGTTAACCGGATCGCGCGTGCCATATAAGGCTGGCGGAATTTATCGTTTGGCAGCTCGTAGCCGAAGCGGACGCCAAGATCTTGCGCGGTATGCGCAATGGCGGTTCCGGCTGCATCAATCAGATAACCCTCGGCATGTGTGCGCGCTTTAACCGCCGCGGCGATCGCTACCGGATCTTCGCTTTGGTCGAAGAATTGATGCGCGAA
Source organism: Paenibacillus glycanilyticus (assembly GCF_030161375.1). Lineage (GTDB taxonomy): Bacteria > Bacillota > Bacilli > Paenibacillales > Paenibacillaceae > Pristimantibacillus > Pristimantibacillus glycanilyticus_B. The sequence goes on along the minus strand of NZ_BSSQ01000008.1, from coordinate 240,778 downwards.
TTCAAGCTCCATCGTTACGACGGAGGACCCTTCGTAACCGCTAGTGTTGAAGACGGCTAGTGGCACGGCTTCCTCGCTGTAAGAGGCGAAGAAAGAGGTATCCATCTTCGAGCCGATGAACAGGACGCTGTCTTCCGTCAGCCGTTTGCCGACTTCCATGCTTTTGGCGAACCGCGTCTTCATCTCGTCGTACACCTCATCCACGCTGCAGCCGCAGATGCTGTCATGAGGATGGTTCTGCATCAGCGTTTTCCAGGCGTATTGCATTAGGCCATGCGGATAAGGCTTGCCAAGCTGATGGGCCGCTGCGGCAAGCGGTTCTGCCACTTTCTCGAGCAACGTCTGGTTTTGCTGATTCAACTGCTTAATATAGACGCGGGCGGACGCGGTGTTAACTAGGGAATACCAGCCATCGGTTTGCTGGCCCCGCAGCTCGCCCCGCGTAACGCTAAGGGTATCCGGACGCTCGGCTTCCACGGCTTTCACGTAATCGTCGAAGTTCGAATGGACAAACTCATAGTCTGGGAACAACTCTCTTGCGATGCGAAGCGCTTCCGACAGATTGGTCTGCACCGGTTGATGATCGCAGCCGTTCATGAGCAGCAAATGCCGGGTGGACGCAAATTGCTCGGCCCGGGCTAGACGATGATCCCAGTAAGGTTTGGCGTGAGTAGGATCAACCGGAATTTCCATGCCGTTGTTATACCAGTTGGCAAACAATAGGCCAAGCACGCTGGAGCCGTCCGGCGATTGCCAGATCAGTTCGGAGAACGGGGACTCCAGTCCCGAATCATCCACGCGGTTATTAAAGCCCGTCGCTTTGACGCCGCGTCCGAAGACGGCCGTATCGATGCCGGCTTGCTTCAGCAGTTGCGCGGCCTGTCCCATATTGCCGAACGAATCGGGGAAATAGCCAAGCTTGGAGATCGGTCCGAATTTGGCCGCATCGCGATGGCCAATCTGCAAATTGCGGACATTGGCTTCGCTGCTTGTTAGAAATTCATCCTGCAAAATATACCAAGGGCCAAGAGAAAGCTTGCCCTCATCGCATAACTTCTGGATCTGTTCCCGTTTCTCCGGGTACACTTGCAAATAATCGTCGAGGACAATCGTTTGTCCGTCGAGATAGAAGCTGCGGAATTCGGGATCGGATTCGAATGTGCGGAGCAGCGTATCCATCGTCTCGATCAGCTTGACGTGATGGGCTTCGTACGGCATATACCATTCCCGGTCCCAGTGGGTATGCGAGATGACATGAACTATACGCTTGGAAGATGGCATGATGGTTCCTCTTTTCTTTTTTTCATAGAAGGTTATTCATTACGCAACTAGTGTAAAAAATCGGGTACGCGCCCGCAATGAGGGAAACGCAAACTTTAAGGGGGAATGTTATCGTCTGCGCGGATGATCATTCTTTTGTTAGAATTAATGGGGCTGCGTCCTATAAGAAAGGCAGGTTTACCGGGTATGCGAAAAGTTTCGTTTCGGCTGGCGTCTTCCTTCCGCAATCGTATGATTTTTATTTTTCTCCTTATTATCATCGTCCCGTTTCTATTGTTTGCCTACTATTCCCATATCAAATCGATTGAGGGGATATCCGAGACGAATACGAAGATGACGATGAGCAATCTTCTTCAGGCGAAGAAGAACTTCGAGATTTATTTATATAGCTTGAATGATCAGGTGAATGAGGTCATTGGCAATAAAAGCATTCAGGACCTGCTGTACAAGGAGCCCGTTGACGAGCAGGAGGAAGAAAATTTCACCGTCAACATGCTGACGGCTTTGTATCATGCAACGCCGGTCATTGACGCCTTCCGGGTGAAGGTGTATCCGATCAACCCAACGAAGTATCCTTCCTATATGAGATCGATTGACGAATCGGTGCGAATTGGCGATCAATACTGGTTCCAGCGTTCCAAAGCAACGGTGGAGCCAACCTGGTACCTGACCATGCCGAAGCAGGGGAAATACGCCAAACCGCTGCTTACCTACGTCAAGCGTTTCTCCGGGTTGTATGATTCGAAGCTGCGCGGCCTGATCGCTACGGATTTGTCCGATGATTTCTTGGAACGGTATTTCTCGCCGTCGGATCAGTTGAAGGATCAGAAGCTGCTGCTTCTGAACGAGAAAGGGATCGTCGATTATGACTCGGCTCTGAACGAGTGGACGGGGCAAGCGTTTCCTTCGGAAGCTTTCATCAGCTATATGAAAAAAAGCGACTCCGGCTCGCAATCCATGACGATCGGCGGGAATACGTATCTCGCCACTTACGTGACGATGGCCAATTATCCGTGGACGATTGTCAGCTTAACTCCACTTAAGGAACTGACCGGCACGATGGACGAGATTAACCGGGTTCTCATTATTTTTCTAATTGTCTATATGCTGTGCTGCTTCAGCGTTGTTGTTTATTTGACCGTCACGTATACGCAGCCGATCGCCCATCTTGTTCGTCTGATGCGCAAGCTGGAAGCGGATAATCTTCATTTTCTCTCGCCATGGTCTTCACGCAAGGATGAGGTGGGGTGGCTGTACCGGAGCGTTGGCAGTATGGTGCATCGGATTGACGGGTTAGTGAAGGACGCCGCGCGTTCGGAACGCAATAAGAAGGCGCTCGAATTCCAGGTGCTGAGTCATCAGATTAATCCGCATTTCCTGTATAACACGCTGGAGTCGATCCGGTGGAAGGCGGAAAATCACGGCCGCAGCGATATAAGCGAGATGGTGTCGGCTCTGGGCAATCTGCTTCGTTTGAGCCTTAACCAAGGCAAGGAAATTACGACACTGAAGCGGGAATTTGACCAGGTGAAAGCTTATGTCGCGATCGAGCAGGCAAGGATGGGCCAGACGGTCCGGATCTTGTACTCCTGCGATGATGAAACGCTTGAGCTACCGTTCCTGCGGTTGCTCCTGCAGCCTCTCGTCGAGAATGCGATCCAGCATAGCGTGAGGGATAACTTCGACAAAGGAAAAATCATGATCGCCGCAAGGCGGGAAGAAGAGGATATCGTGATCGATATCGCCGATAATGGCAAAGGCATTCCGCAGCATGTGCTCGATCAGCTGGGGCAAGCAGAGGAGCCGGCGGGCGGCGGCAAATTCTCGCCATCGCGCAGAGGCGTAGGGCTGCGTAACGTGAACGACCGGCTGAAGCTGTATTTTGGCGAGGCTTATAAGCTGCAGATCGTAACGGGACCGGATAGCGGAACGAAAATTACGCTAAGGCATCCGGTGCTGCAGGAAGGCCAGGAGCTGGATGCGAGTTTTTAGTGAGGCTAGCTAAGTTCATTGTATAAGCGCGTATTTTAAGCCAATAGCGTATGCCTCATTGCTCGAGCCCCGGAAATTGATTTCGTATTTTTCGATCTTTCATGTTTGAAATTTGATAAGGAAATTGATAAGGAAATTTATTACGTTAATAACGAAATGAATTTCCTTATCTGAGGTAGATTCGGGTATCCGCCCCGTTCTTATGTACTTTCTGCATGAACAGCGGAAACGAATTTCCGTATAGCGAAATAAATTACCGAATTGGTGGAATAAAGGGCGAACATGGGCACCAAGCAGCGTAATAAGGAAAAAAGAGCAGGAAATAAGGAAGTTTTTTTCGTAATCGGAGCTAGGGACAGCAATTTGGTGACTTATCAGACAGGAGCTCGGAGTAGTCTGTTAAATCGTCAATTTGGAGTTTGGGTCAGTCTGTTAAATCGTCGCATCGGAGATTGGTGTTAAGCCGTCAATTCGGGGTTTGAAGTAGTCTGTTAAACCGTCAATTCGGAGTTCGGAGTAGTTTGGTAATTCGTCAGTTTGGAGTATGGTGCAGTCTGATAAATCGTTCAATAGTTGCTCCAAGTAGCATGTTCATTTATTTCGTTAATAAGGAAACCAATTTCCTTATTTGAAGTGGATTCGGGCATATTCGCGTTCTTATATACTTTTTGCATGAAAAGCGGAAACGAATTTCCGTATAGCGAAATTGATTACCAAATAGGCGGAATAAAGGGCGAACATGGGCACCAAGCAGCGTAATAAGGATAAAAGAGCAGGAATTAAGGAAGTTTTTTTCGCAATCGGAGCTAGGGGGCAGCAAGTTGGTGATTTGTCAGACAGGAGTTTGGAGCAGTCTGTTAAATCGTCAGTTCGGGGTTTGAAGTAGTCTGTTAAACCGTCAAATCGGGGTTTGGAGTAGTCTGTTAAACCGTCAAATCGGAGCAGGAAACAAGGAAACTTTTTTCGCAACTGGTACGGGACTATGCGGGGGAAGGGATATTGAAATAGAGGGAGGAGTATCAATTGAATAACAAACGTTACGTTGTTGGAAGTTTACTCCTGACGGTTGTACTGGTGCTTGCCGCATGCTCCGGTGTTACGCCCGGACCTTCCGTTAAATTGCCTGAAGCGGAGAATGCCCCTGTTACCTTGAGGTTGCTCACTTGGGCGGATGAACGTTACCAGCAGCTGTATGATAAGTTTCATGAGAAATACCCCTGGATTACGATCGAGCAGGTGAAGGTGGAAGCGAACGAGAAAGACATCGTGGCTAAAGTCAAAGAGCTGCAAAAGGCCGGAACGCCGGCCGATTTGGCTTGGATCGACGGAGACCTTCTAGCATACGAGCAGCAAGGGATGTTGGAAAATCTCAAGCCCTATATGGACAAAGACACCTCCTTCCAGGATAAAGTATTGCCTGAAGGTTATTTCGATACGATGGACTTTCGGGGGCGGAGACTTGCCGTACCGTTCGTGGACGTGCCGATGTGGATTGTTGTGAACAAAGATCTGCTGGCGAAACATGGAGTAGCGATGCCGCCCAATACTTGGACTTTTGATGATTTTCGGTCCATTGCGAAGCAAGTGACTGACCCTGACGCGGGCGAATATGGACTAACAACGAGCAAAGAATTCGTCATGCGCCTGCTTCCGCTGAAGGCGGCAGCAGACGGCCACGCGGCTAATCTTGCATATTTGAACGATAACATGACGCAAAGCTTGCTGAATACGCCGGCTGTTCTGGACGATGTCCGTTGGCTGACCGAGTTTGTAACGGAGGACGGTTCGATGTTGTCTTGGTCAAAAGCCAAAGAGCAGCATGATGTCGTGCGCAGCTTTATGAACGGAAAAACCGCCTTCGAGGTCGGAGGCGACTGGCTGCTGCCGCGCCTCAAGCGGGAAGCGAATTTCAACTGGGACATCCTTCCTTTCCCGCGCGGGAAAAAGGACCAATATTCCTTCCATATCTACGGCCCGCTCGCCTTGCTCAGCGGTTCGGAGCATAAGGAGGAAGCGTACAAATGGATCAGCTTCCAATTCGAGCTGGAGGCGCAGAAGTGGAAGATCGACGAAGGCGCCAACGCTTCCGTCATTGATCCGGAACTAACCGATTACATCGACCAAGCGCCAATCTGGCAGGGCCGGAATATCGAGGCGGTCAAGATGACCAAAGACAACGGCCTTGTCCTTCCCGGCGCCACCATCCCCGGCTTCTCCGATTATAATTGGGTTAACATGATCAATGAAATCGTCTTTAACGGTTACGATGCAAACCACCTGATTCCGGTGACGAACGCCTGGAACCAACAAACGCTCCAGCTTCGCGAGAAGTGGAAGCAGCAGACGGTCAAAAAAGAGTAAAGCCATCCTGCTCGCAGGACGGCTTTACTCTTTTTTAGGCTAGCACCTTATTCATATACAAGTTAAGCAACTGCCCGCGAAGATCGGACAAGATTGCGGAATAAGCAGGATCGTCCACTATATTCGCGTACTCGTAAGGGTCATGCGCCAAATCAAACATTTCGCAAGTCTGCTGACCGTTTTTCTGCACATGAACATATTTATGCCTGCCATCGCTTACGCAAGCGAAGCCTTCTCCTTCGGCGAATACGTAAGGGTAACCTCCGGCATGGATTGATTCGCGGAAGTCGCGCCCCACCGTTTTTTTCTCCATGAGGCCGGCTGTCTTGATGCAGGTTGCCATAATATCGGTTAACATCACTTTAGCGTCGGTCGCCGATCCTTGTCGTTCACCAGGATATTGGACCAATAAAGGTACGTTAAGCACATCTTCGTAAGCACAGTTGTTTTTCCCCCATAGCCCGTGATTGCCCAGCATTTCTCCGTGATCCGCCGTAACAATAATGAGCGCATTGTCCCCGAATTTGCGGTATACCGATTCCAGAATCATGCCAATCGCATCGTCTATCTGTGAAATATTCGCGTAGTAGCTTCGGCGCAGGTTCTGCCAATAGGTTTCGGAATGATTTTTGCAAGCCTGATCCGCCGCTGCTCCCGAACCTTCAATTCCTCCGGGTCCATGATAACTTCCGTGATGGATCCGCCGTTTGTCGTCAAACTCATCCGCTTTCCATTTTCGCGGCGTATCCTTGGACATATCGACACGTTCCAAATACGGCTCGGGCGCGTCAAACGGAAAATGCGGGCCGCTAAAGGATACCCAAGCGAACATCGGCTGATCTTCCGCGTATGACTCTATATATTGAACCGCTTTGCGGCCCACCCAACTGTCGGGATGCCACTCTGGCGGTCCTGGGAATTTGAAAACCTTCCCATTTGCCTTCTCGTTCCAAACTTCTTGGCGGTAAGCTTCCAAATAACCGGCAGCATCAAGCTCCTTGGCATAATCGTCGTAAAACCAGACGGACACCTGCTTGTCATCCTGCAAATCCAGATGATCGATGCCTAGCTTCAGGTAATAATCCCTGAACGCTTCATAGGCTAGCGTCACTTCTGGCCGTGTCTGGCTATAAGGTACGGGAGAGAAGTGGCATTTTCCAAATACCGCCGTCCGGTAACCGCCCTCGCGAAACGTGCCAAACAGATTGGGGATGTCGGCGGAAAGCTCGCATTTGCGGAAGTTGCTATAAGCCCCGCTTTGATGAGGATATTGGCCTGTCAGAATCGCAGAACGCGACGGCAGGCACCAAGGGCTTACCGCATAAGCCTTATCGAAGCGTATACTTTCCGATGCAAGCTTATCCAGATGAGGAGTTTCAATCGCCTTATTGCCGTAACAGCTTAACGCGTCTTTCCGAAGTTCGTCCATCGTAATGAAGATTACATGGGGGGAAGAGGTTGTCAATTCGTTCATCACCTTTCTGGCATGCGAAGTAAACGTTTTCTTTCTTTAGTCTATATCTGACGTTTTTTTCTGGCAATGACCGAGAGGAACGATATGCGAGGGGAACTTTTTCTGTTTAATAACGTCTACATTCACTAGGCAGCAAGATTGGAAGGGAGAACGATATGGAAAAAGACAACATGAACGGACATGAATTGGATTACACCGATAAAAGCACGAATAAAGTGGCATCGTTTCTTATCTTCTTAACGTGGGCGGTCATAATAATCGGGTTTATAGTCCCGTTTGTCCCGCGTCAAGATGACACGAAAGCCCCTTTTCTTCCCACTGTATTCGAATTTATTCTAATAGGCGTATTTATTCGCGTAATGGCCGAGATCGTCAAGTTGTTGCATAGCATCAACCATAAGTTAAAGTAACCACAGCAGTCGCATAAACCTGCCCTCGTTGCACAAAATGCAGCATAGTAGCTCTATCGACCCCACTAACTAGATTTATCCTGTACCAAATGCAGCATATTCAACTAAATGTCTTACAAATATCTAATTTTTCTAAAATAAGCTGCATTCTGTGCAGTGTATTCAACCAATAGCTCTAATCTCATAAAATATCCTGCATTTCGTACAATGCAGCTAAACGAATCTTAACTCAAGCGAGCTGCCACAATAGCGAGCACTTCCCCCGGTCCCACCCACCAAACAAAGCCGTCCTTTCGGGCGGCTTTTTGCATTGAAAAAGTAGTAATAGCCAGATAAGGATGTAGGGTATGCTCCTGAGGAGCGAAGCGTCCGCCTTTGTCTGCGGGAAATATCCGATAAACAATCGGCTTAATTCTAAATTTCCTGCAGACAACAGCCGGCCGAAGGAGCATACCCTACTCCCCTAGATGGGCTATTACCTTTTTTTAATAGCAAAAACCACCCTCAGGACGTTTGTTTAATCCCAAACTATAAAGGATAAGATCCACTCATGGTTTTCGATTCCCCTCAAATCTACAATAAAACTATCACAAGAGAGAAGGGAAAACGCTATGAAAAATGGAGTCATTCGGGAATTGTTTAAAAATCGCACCTTGCTGCTTATGTTCCTCCCAGTAGCGGTACTCCTATTTTTGTTCAACTATCTGCCGCTGGCCGGACTTGTAATCGCCTTCAAAGATTTCGACTTCACCAAAGGCATCTTCGGCAGCAACTGGATGGATCCGCTATTTGATAACTTTGATTACTTGTTCTCCTCGGACACCGCGTTCCGGGCCGTAAGAAACACCATCCTGCTGAACGCGCTGTTTATCACGGTGGGTCTGATCTTCGAGGTTGGATTCGCGCTGTTGCTCAATGAGATTAGGAACAAGTATTTCAAACGGGTGTCGCAGTCGCTGACGTTCCTGCCGTTCTTTATCTCCTGGATCGTCGTTGGCGTATTCGCCTACAACCTGCTCGACTTCGAGAGCGGCGCGGTGAACCACTTCCTTACCCTGATAGGCCTTCAGCCAATCGACTTCTACAGCGAAGCGGGCTTATGGCCAATCATCTTGACCATCGCTATTAGGTGGAAGGTAACCGGCTACGGAACGATCATTTATTTGGCGGCCTTGACCTCCATCGACAACTCCTATTATGAAGCCGCATCGATCGACGGAGCGACAAGATGGCAGCAAATCCGTTACATCAGCCTTCCGATGCTGCGGCCAACGATCATTATTTTAACGCTGCTCGCGGTGGGAAGAATTATGAATGCGGACTTTGGGATGTTCTACGCGATGGTTGGCGACGCTTCGCTGCTGTTCCCGACAACAGACGTTATCGATACGTTCGTGTACCGCAGTTTGCGCAAATCCGGCGACATCGGCATGGCATCCGCGGCAGGCTTCCTGCAGTCGATGATCGCATTTGTCCTGGTTATCGCAAGCAACTATGCCGCCCGCAAAATCGATAAAGATTCGGCTATCTTCTAGAACGGAGGAAACACGATATGCCCGCCAAAAAATTCTCAATCTCGCAATCTCTCATCATTCTCGTCATTTCTTTGTTCAGCTTATCCTGCTTATTCCCGTTCATCATGGTGATCTCGGGCTCGCTAAGCACGGAGAACGACATTATCAATTATGGCTACACGTTATGGCCGAAGCACATTACGTTTGACTCCTACCGGATCCTGTTCCTCGGTTCCAACCGGATTATCGACGCTTACGGCATTAGCATTCTCGTGACGACAGCCGGAACAATCCTATCCGTATTTGTTACGAGCATGGGCGCTTACGTGATGGCGAGGCGGTCGTTCAAGTACCGGAATATTTTATCCGTCTACGTCATCATTACGATGTTGTTCAACGGCGGTCTGGTGCCATGGTATATCATCTGCGTGCATTATCTGAACCTGAAAGACTCGCTGTGGGCACTGATTCTTCCGATGCTCGCCAATGCGTTCAACATGTTCCTTATCCGCAATTTCATGCATTCGATTCCCGAGGAGATCAACGAATCGGCGAAAATGGACGGCGCGGGCGAATTCAAAATTTTTTACCGCCTTGTTATGCCTCTGTCGCTGCCCGTACTGGCCACCGTTGGTTTGTTCGTCGCCTTGAGCTATTGGAACGACTGGTTCCTGGGTCTGATGTTCGTCGACAAGCAAGAGCTTCAACCTTTGCAGCTGCTGCTCAGGACGCTTGTATCCAACGTCGAGTTCTTGAAGAGCTCCAGCAACGCTTCGGCGATGCAGCGCATATCGGCGCAAATTCCTTCGGAATCCATTAAGATGGCGCTTACCGTCGTCACGATTGGACCCATTGTTTTCCTGTATCCGTTCGTCCAGCGTTATTTCGTCAAAGGCCTTATGGTAGGCGCGGTAAAAGGATGACTATATCGGCTAACGCCGTGTAGTATATAAATGACAAGCATAAGGGAGAGGTCACGATGAAGAAGAAGGTTCGCATCATGTCGTTAGCTCTTGCTACAACGATGTCGCTCAGCTTAATGCTCTCGGCATGCAGCAGCGGAAACAACGGCAACGGCAACACGCCAAATAGCAGCAGCGGCGGGAACACGAACGCTCCTAAAGAAAGCGCGGCAACCGAAAGCACGGAGCCGGAAAAAGAAGTCACCCTCAAGTTTTACTTCGGCGGCGACAAAAAAGCGGCTACGGACGAAGTATGGTCCAAAGTCAGCGATTACGTGAAAGAAAAAGGCCTTAATGTTAAATTCGATATCAACTTTATACCGTTTGGCGATTTCAAAGACAAAATGCTCGTTATGGCCGCTTCCGGCGACAAATGGGATATGAACTTCGACGGCGACTGGCTGTCCTACAAGCAAATGGCGGCAAAAGGCTCCTACATGACGCTTAATGATTTGCTGCCGCAATATGCGCCAAACCTGTATAAGAAATACGAGGAGCAAGGCACGCTTGGCGCGGCTACCGTTAACGGCAATATCGTTGGTCTGCCGTGGACGATGAAGATGAACGAACGCAAATTTGTCGCTTGGCGCTCCGATCTGACGGAGAAAGCGGGTCTGGATATTCCGGAAGGCTCCGTGAAGACGATCGAAGACATGGATAAGTTGCTCCGCCAGATGAAGGAAGCTTACCCGAACGAAAGAATTAACCGGACAACGCCGCTCTCCATCTTTATGATCCGCGACGAGTGGGTGGACCTGAACTTCCACGGTCTTGGCTTCTATCTGAACGATCCGGCGGTAAAAGTACAACCGGTCGAGCAGCAGCCATTCTATATGGAAGCATCCAAACTCGCGAAGGTCTGGTATGACGAGAATCTGATTAACCGCGACGCGATGATCGACAAGACCGATGAAGCAGCCGAGTGGAGAAACGGCAAGAAGCTTGTAACCGTGACTTCCCATGAATGGGTAGAAGCGAACCCTGGCTTCTCCGACCCTTCTTACAAGCTGACGGCTTCCGAGTTCTATCCGGACAAAAAATTCATTAACCGTACTGCTCTGGCTAACGTTGTTGCGATTAACCGCAACTCCAAAAACGCCGACCGCGTGCTTCGTTTCCTCGATATGATCGAGACCGACAAAACCTTGTATGACCTTGTGCAATACGGTATCGAAGGCAAAACTTATGTCCTGAACGGCGATACGGCGGAATATCCGGATGGCATGGATACCACTACAAGCAACTATATGGAGTGGGGCGGCCAATGGGCGTTCTGGAAGCCGCAATTCATGCGTCCAACGATGACTTACGGACAAGGGTTCTGGGAGAACGAAGCGAAGTTTGCAAGCGAGCCTAACAATGTCAACTCGCCAATCGACGGTCTGTTCCTTGCGGAAGACGCGATTAAGAACGAAGTGGCCAAACGCGACGCGGCAAGCGACGAGCTGAGCAGACCTATCGAGTTCGGCGTTGTGAAGGATGTAGACAAAGCGGTTAACGACTACATCGAGACGCAGAAGAAAAACGGTCTGGATGCCATCATCACCGAAACGCAAAAACAAATTGACGCGTTTATTGCCAACAAGAAGTAACAGCCTGAAAGTTAACTAACATAACCGTACAGACAATCAAGAGAAGCCAGCCTGATGACACCTTTGGGAGGGCTTCTCTTTTTCTACGCCTTGTAAGCGGATTCAACGCTCAAATACATCTGCAAACTGGAGGTTTGATTGTGATTACGAATCGAAATCGGACAAACGTACGTACCGGAATGGCCAAATTTCTTGTCATGCTAATGTTATTTTCTTCGGTTGGTTTTATAGGTTTGCAAAGTGTTTATGCTGCGGAAGATGACGGCGATGTTGCCACGGTAACTCTTGGAGCTGAACCAGTGGAAAGCGGGATTTCCGGCAGAGCCGGCGACAACGGGGATGGACTTCAGACGGGAACGGTGGCGGGTGCCTCTTATTGGCAGACGAACAAAGCAGAAGGCACGACCTATATGTATATGAACGTTAGCGACGATTATCTGTTCGACAGCGCGGATTACGACGTGGATGTCACGCTTCGCTATTATGACGAAGGAAACGGAAGTTTCCTGCTTCAATACGATGCGCAGTCGGCGGCTTTCAAGGACAGCGCAAAGTTCACTTACACGGATACAAAGACTTGGAAGGACTACACCTTTAATCTGAGCGACGCCAAGTTCGCCAACCGCACGAACGGCGCAGACTTCCGGATTGCCATTGAAGGCGGCGGCATTAACGGTGAACAAAATCCGGATTTGAAGCTGGCTAGCGTTACGGTTAAGAAGACGCTCAAGGAAACGGCTACTCCGGAAGCCAGCATAACGCTTGGCGCAACGCCAATATCCCGCGGCATTACGGCCCATCCTGGCGATGGCGCCGCGGAGAATCTTGTGACTGGGGAGATCGGCGGCAAGACGTACTGGAAAACGAACCAGACGATTAGCTCAACCGACCATGGCGCCAATATTCTTTATTTCTACTTCGATGTCTCGGACAGCTTTTTGTACAATAACGCGGACCAGGATGTTTTCGTGACGGTTGAGTATTACGACAGCGGCAGCGGCAGCATGAAGCTGCAATACGATGCGTTGTCGGCAACCTTTAAGGATGCGCCTGAATTTACTTATACGAACACGAATACGTGGAAAAAACATACCTTTAAACTTGGCGACGCCAAGTTCGGGAACGGCACGAACGGCGGCGACTTCCGCCTTCACGTATCCGGACCGGGGGCGATTGGCGCCAACCCCGACCTATATATCGCTTCGGTATCGGTGAAAACCCAGCCGCAGCAAAACGTCTCTACGGAGACGAAAGTATACGACACGGTCTATCCTACGGATGATGTCGTGATCGCCGATATGAGCGTGAAGGACTTCGGCGCGGCCGGCGACGGCGTGAAGGATGATACCAAAGCGTTCCAGGACGCGCTTGCCGCAGCAGGCAACCGCGGGGGCGGCGTTGTTTTTGCGCCGGCGGGAACGTATAAGCTGACCAGTCATCTAATTGTTCCGACAGGGGTAACGCTTCGCGGCGACTGGATTAGTCCCGAAGCCGATGCGGCTGGCGGCCAAGCGAAAGGAACGATCCTGGCTGTATATGCGGATAAGGGCATCGAGAACGGACCAAGCTTCCTGCAGCTGGCGCCGGTAAGCGGCGTGACAAACTTGTCCGTCTGGTATCCGGAACAGTCGCTTAGCTCGCCGGTTGCTTATCCATGGACCTTCGAGCAGTTGTCGGGGGACAGCATGACGGTTAAGAATGTAACGCTCGTCAACTCCTATAACGGCATCAAGATAGGTCCTAGCTGGAACGAACTGCACTATGTGCGGAATTTGTACGGTACCGTGCTGAAGACCGGTATTTTCCTCGACTTTACGACCGATATCGGAAGACTGGAGCATGTCCGTCTGTCATCCGCCTATTGGGCGGGTTCCGGCTTGGCAGGTTCGCCGCAACCGGCGGAGTTGAAAGCCTATACGACCGCTAACGCCGAGGGGATCGTCATGGGTCGCTCGGACTGGGAGTATATGTCCGATATTGACCTGGCCGATTTCAAGACCGGCATGCGGATAACGACAAGAACGGGCAGCCTTGAGACGGCTAATGCCCAGCTGTACAAAATCAATGTTCACGACAGCAACGTGGCCCTGAAGGTCGAAGGCGTTAACGATTTTGGCCTTCTGATCTCGGATAGCAGCTTTAAGGCTAACGTGGGTGCAGATCCTAAAGCGGTTTATGCAACCGAAGGTTTCCATTCCATCGTTCAATTCAACCAAGTAACGTTTGGCGGCACGCCGCATCATGCGGTAGTAAATGAAGGCAGCGGCGTATTGTCGTTCGAGAATAGCACGTTCGAGAACTGGGAGGACCAAAGCGGCGGTTATGCGATTGACGCGAAAGGCGGCTCGCTTATTCTCGGCCAATCGACTTTCTCCAAAGCTGCGAAGCATGTACTCTTGGAAGGCAGCGTGGCAACGGTTAATTCGGTTAACTCCGGACATAGCGGCAGTCTTGCTGTGACCGATAACAGCGATGCGGCAGAGGTTAACGTGCATCAGGATGCAAAATATGTGCTGGAGCAGTTGCCAAGCGTTGCGGCGCTAGATTTGGCGAACCGTCCGAAGCCGGCTACGGAAAGCTTGTTTGACATTACGGCAGCTCCTTATTATGCCGACAGTACCGGCGAGACGGATGTATCGGCGGACATCCAGCAGGCGCTTGACGATGCCGATGCGGCGGGTGGCGGTACGGTGTATTTGCCGGCTGGCATTTACCGCGTCAACAATCCGCTCACCGTACCTAGCGGCGTAGAGCTGCGCGGTTCGTGGGATGTTCCGCATCATACGATTGGCGGCGGAACGGCATTGTTTACGACTTACGGCGAGAATAATCCCGAAGGCGCTGCGTTTATCTCGCTTGAGCAGGATGCGGGTCTCAGAGGTTTATCCGTTTATTACGATCAGCAGAGCTGGACGAACGTGAAGCCTTACGCTTGGACCGTTCAAGGCAAAGGCAGCGGCGTTTACCTGATCGATACCACGCTCATTAACCCTTATAAGGGCGTAGATTTTGGCACTTACGATACGAGCGGTCATTACATCGATTACGTTGCGGGCTCTCCGCTGATGGAAGGCATTTTCCTCGGCGGCGGCGCTGACGGCGGCTTGATGCGCAACGTACAGTTCAACCCGCATTATTACGGGCGCAACAACTTCCCGAACCATCCTTCCACGGATCAGGATTTTGACGCGGTATGGAGCTACCAGAAGGAAAATCTGGATGCGTTCCGGGTGGGCGACGTGAAGAATGAAACGATCTTTAATACTTTTGTATACGGTTCGAAATACGGAATCCATTTTGAAGAGCAGAACGGTGTTGGACCTGAAGCGGTTGTCATCGGCCACGGTACGGACGGCAGCAAGAAAGGCGCCGTGCTGGATGCCGCGGGAGAAGCGGGACTTAAGCTGATTAATACCGAGCTGGTGTCGATGAGCTCCTCCGACAAAGTGTATGTTGTGGTTGGCGAGAATTTTGATTCCAAAGCCGTATTCTTCAACTCTTCGATGTGGGGGGACACAACGCGTTCCTTCGATATTTTTGGAGGAGATGTCCGCATTCAGCAGAGCAACTTTACGAGAGTTGGGCAGCGCGGCATTAACGCGGTTGGCGGCGATATTACGCTGTATGATTCCTACTTCCAGCAGCCAAACACCAATCATGTGTATGCGGGTTCTGCTATTGAGAAGCTGGTAATTGCGAACAACCTGTTTAAAGGCGGTCTGCAGCTGATCAACGAAGCGGGGACAAAGGTAACGGGTTCAAACCTGGTTCCGGTTGCGCTGGATCTGGTGAAAGGCGAGTTCGACGAGAGCAACCCGGCTAACGCGAATTTTGCCCTGAAGCTGACCAACATGACGGAATCCGATCCGCTTGCGGGTAAGATCGAAGTTATTGCGCCGGACAGCTACAAGGACAAATTTGTACCTGTTCGCTTCAAGGATATTGCGCTTGGTGAGAGCGTAATGGTGGATCTCCCTTATTTGTCAGGGGATACGCTGAAGTACAAAGTAACGCTGGATAATGGCTATTCCTATGTGACACAGGTGAAGACTGCGCAGTCGTTTGCGACGCGCAAGGACGATAACAGCCAGGTTCAACCTACTATCGATATTTCAAGCTCCACCAATTATTCAAGCCTAGGCGGCATTTGGGGCGGCAAGGACGACCTGAGCGCGCAGGCGAATGTCCATTGGGATAACGATAATCTGTATGTAACGGTACGCGCTACGGACAATACGCATTACCAGACTTGGACAAACGGCGATATTTGGCAGGGCGACAGCTTGCAGCTTGGCATCGATTTGTCGAGAAAAGACGGCTCTGCGAGCCAAAATGTCAATGAACTTGGATTTGCGCTTACAAATAGCGGCACGGTCTCGAAGTGGAGATGGCGTGCGCCGGCTGGTGTAGCTGGCGGGGCATTTAACGATGCGGATGCGGTTATTACGCGGGATGAAGCGACTCATCAGACGGTGTATGATATTACGATTCCGCTCTCCGCCTTGCATGGCGCAGGCTATACGTTCTCGCAGGAGGATCCGCTTGGTCTGACGATACTGCTCAATGAACATGACGGCGCCGGCCGTTCGGGCTTTATCGAGTATAACCAAGGGATCGGTACAAGCAAGGACGCTACGCAGTTTGGCGATCTGTATCTGCTGGGCTCGGATTACGAAAGCCTGCTCGAGCAATCGGCTAATGCAGCGGTAGCGGCGGCTGAACAGTCGAAGGACGTTACAAGCATTGACGCTGCAACCAACTTTGTTAGCTTGCTTCCGCAAGGAACGGTGAAATCCGGACTGTCGGCTAGACTGACGGCAATTGGCGGAACAACAAATCCTGGCAGCGGTTCGGGGTCCGGCTCAGGCAGTGGGCAATCGGATCAGCCGAAGGTGACGGTTGGCGCTAATGGGGCAGTTAAGGTTGAAGGTACGCCAGTTGTTGACGCCGGTTCAAAAAATGCAAAACTTTCGCTGACTGCTACGTTGCTGGATCAAGCGTTCACGAAAGCAGCAGCAAGCCAAGACGGCAAGAAAAAGGTAACCGTGGTGCTTCCTAGCGTAGCAGGCGCAAATGGCTACTCGCTTGAATTGCCATCCGGTTATCTGACCGGTCAATCCGCCGATAAACAGATTGAGCTTGTCACTCCTACGGGGACCATTCTGCTCTCAAGCGATATGCTGAAGCCGGATGCCGGCAAGCTTGGCCAGACGGTTACGATCAGCATAAGCAACGTGAATTCGGGCAACTGGAGCGAGGAGCTGAAGAAGACAATTGGCGGCCGTCCGGTCGTTGACCTTTCGGTTCAATCTTCCGGCCAGATCATTAATTGGCATAACGGCGGTTCTCCGGTGACGGTATCCATCCCGTACACGCCTTCGGCTGCCGAGAAAGCGGATGCCAACAAGCTGACCGTCTGGTATATCGACGGAAGCGGCAAGCCGTTCCCGGTACCTAGCGGGAAGTATGATGAAGCGGCTGGAAGCGTCGTATTTACGACGAAGCATTTTAGCCAATACGCGGTTGCTTTCGTGCAAAAATCGTTTGGCGATCTGATCGGCTATGCCTGGGCGAAAGAAGCGATCGAGGTGCTTGCGGCGAAGGGAATTATTAACGGCGTATCCGATACGTCATATGCTCCCGGAGCATCGATTAAGCGGGCGGATTTCGTGAAGCTGCTCGTCGATACGTTTGGTTTCGCGGCAGAAGCTCCAGGTACTTTTGCCGATGTGAGCTCGAATCGTTATTATGCCAAAGCGGTGGGTACGGCAAAGGCCCTTGGCATTACGAACGGTGCCGGAGGCAACCGGTTTAATCCGGAAGCTCCGATTACAAGAGAAGAAGCGGCAACGTTTATCGAGCGTGCTCTCACGGTTGCCAAGGCTGGTTTGCCAGCGGGTACGGAAGATGTGCTTTCAGCATTTAAGGATGCCGATCAGATTTCGGCGTATGCGACAAGCAGCATAAGCGCGCTTGTGAAAGCGGGTCTCTTGCAGGGCAATGATGGATTGCTATTGCCAAAAGGCCAATTGACGCGGGCGGAAGCAGCCGTATTGTTCTACCGGATTTATAATCAATAATTTAAATCGGTAGGGGCCGGATTCCAGGCAGGAATCCGGCTCCTTTTTGGCGTATTATTAGCGTGCTAAACATGCCTTTGCACCAATAAGCTAGACAAGTAATGCGTTTTGAAACAGGATTGCAGACACTGGAACGGCTATTTATGTTGGGAGGCTACATGGGATGAGCAACATTCGGATTGGTTTTATTGGAACGGGAGGCATTGCAGGCTGGCATGCCAAGCAGCTGCTGGAGCTCCCGGAGGTTCAGATTACCGCGTTATCGGATACGAGCGAGAGCAATCGCATTGCTTTTGCCGAGAAGTTTGGTTTGCAGGAAGCACGGCAATTTGCGGATTATGAGGAGATGCTGGAGCAAGGCGAGATTGACGCGGTAGTCATTTGCTCGCCGCATACGCTTCATTTCAGGCAAGCCTATGATGTTCTGGACAGAGGATTGCATGTGCTGATCGAGAAGCCGATGACTTGTTCCTCGGAGGAAGCGGAGCAGCTTATTCGGAAGGCGGAAGAGTCGGGGAAAGTGATGCAGGTATCGTACCAGCGGCATTTTCAGCCGGAGTTTCTGTACATTCGGGATGCAATAGCAAACGGGGAGATAGGCAGACTTACCTCTGTAACCGCTTCCCTCAGTCAAGAATGGTACCAGCTTACCCAAGGGACTTGGCGCCAGGTGCCGTCGCTCTCCGGTGGCGGATTCCTCATGGACTCCGGAAGCCATATTATCGACGTGCTGCTGTGGACGACCGGAATGACTCCGGTGGAAGTGAAATCCCAGCTGCATAACCATGGGGCAGCGGTTGAAATCGACAGCTTTACTTCCATTCGCTTTGCGGAAGGGGCGCTGGCTGGTCTGAACTTTGCGGGCTATGCGCCGGGCTGGAACGAGACGTTTGCTTTCTGCGGGGACAACGGCGGCATCTACTACGACAATGGCAAAATCACGCTCCGCCGCTTGAACGAGGAGCCGATCGTACCGGAGCTTCCAGCTGCTACAACGAACCAGGACAAAAGCTTCATCGACGCCATCCTTGGCCGCCACGAAGTGCTCGTCCCGGGCGAGTTCGCCCTCAAGGTCGTACGTTTGAGCGAAATGATCTACCAGGCGGCGGGTTACGATCCGCTGAAGAGATAACGATGAAAGGGTTGCCCCGTGTCGGGGCAACCCTTTCATTTATTTAAAAATGTAATTCTGGGCTTATTCTTCATTTGCCATTCTAGGGTTCAATCTCTTCCCGGATCAAAATATCTTGTATCAAAAAACTTGACACAGATGTAGACCGAGGATACAGTGAAGTAAAAGTTCTGGATGAGGGGAATGTGCAGTTGTGGCTAAGTATACCGTTATTAAGGAAGATATTAAGCGACGGCTGATTAACGGAGAATGGACGGAGGGCTACAGATTGCCATCCAGCCGCGAGTTCGCCCAATATTATGAGTCTAGCGTAAATACGATCGAGAAGGCGATCAAGGAACTGGCGGAGGAAGGTTGGCTAATCCGGGATACGCGGAGAGGAACCTTCTTGAACAAAGCGAAGGAAGCTGTGACAAGTGGTTCTCGCCTCATAGCTGCATTTGTTTTCGGGATTGATAATCCGATATGGGCGACTGCATTAAGAGGCGTGGAAGACGTTTTGTTCCTGCGGGGATATCAGTTGTTAAGCTCAAGTGATGATCGAAACTTGAAAAAGCTGGAGTCTCTCGTGCGAGGAGCAGTGGAAAGAAAGGTCGAGGGGGTTATTCTAAGTCCTTTTATGAGCCAAGGACATGAAGATATTAATAACCGGATATTTTCTATGCTAGAAAGCAATGGCATAAAGAATGTAAGCTTGGATCGGGCTGTCCACAACACCAGTATTCCTTATGTTACCAGCGATAATATTACAGGCGCTTACAATTTAACCAAGCTTCTCATAGCAAACGGTCATCGGCGAATTTTATTTATAAAAAATTCAAATATAAGTACGGTAAATGAAAGGCTATTTGGTTTTAAACAAGCATTTATTGACTCGGAATTAGAGTATTCCGATGAATTTGAAGTTTTTATTTCAACCAAATATGAAGATTTCACGGATGAGTTTGATGCGTATTGTGACGTATTAGGGAAAAAAATGAAAGAGATGCGGTTTACCGCCGTTTTTACTGCAAATGATCAAATTGCCGAAGCTGCCATCCGTTCGTTCCAAAATTTGAATTATCGGATACCTGAGGATGTATCGCTTGTTACGTATGACGCCGAAAATCTAAACCGCAGAATCCATTTAAATGTCACCGGGGTTACGCAGCCTTTTTATGAAATGGGACAATGCGCTGCCAAGCTATTGTTGAACATGATTGACGACCATGAAAATCAGTCTTTTTACGGTCAAGTATGCAATTCGAAAATGTATATCGGTAAGTCTATAAGATTGATTGTCACTTAATCAGAGGTAAATAGGGCTCCAATCAACGGCAACATTGAGTTTCCTTTATGGAAATTCAATGTTGCTTTTTTTGATTCAAGCAATTGACTAAGGCGACTTCTGTATCATTTTTACGCCATTTTAATATCAATTTTTAAATACAAGTAATTAATATATTGACACAGATGTTCATCGGCTGTATTGTTCATTGTAAGCGGAAACATTTTGTTTGGTCCAGAGATGCTGGAAACCACACGTAGTCTGAGGGGGGACACAGATGGTAAGTTCACACAAACTTATCAAAGCATGTTGGAAGCAGCGGTATTTTTTGTTAATGGTTTTGCCCGGTTTTCTAATTGTATTGGTATTCAGCTACTTTCCGATGTACGGCATCCAGATTGCCTTCAAAAAGTATAGCGCGGTACGCGGGATGTGGGGCAGCGATTGGGTAGGTTTTAAGTATTTCGTTTTATTCTTTCAAGATCCGATGGCAATGCGGGTTCTCAAAAACACCTTATTGTTAGGCGTCTACTCCTTGCTCTGGGGATTTCCCGCCCCGATTATATTAGCCTTGCTATTTAATGAATTAAAGCGTCCTGTATTTAAAAAAGTGGTACAGACTATCTCCTATTTGCCGCACTTCATTTCCACGGTCATTATTATTGGCATTCTTCGAACGTTCACCGAAAGAGACGGCTTGTTTAACCAAATTGCTGCTTGGTTCGGCAGCGAACCGATTGTGTTTCTGTCGGAGCCCGAATGGTTCAGAACCATATTTATCAGCTCAAACATATGGCAGGGTATCGGCTTTGGCACCATCTTGTACCTGGCGGCATTAAGCAGCGTTGATCCTACGCTCTACGACGTTGCTAATATTGACGGGGCAAACCGTTGGAAGAAGGTGCTGAATATTAACTGGCCGCATATCAAACCAACAACGATCATTTTGCTGATTTTGTCCCTTAGCGGTATTTTGGGAACGGATTTTCAGAAGATTCTTCTGCTTTATAACCCAGACACTTATGAGGTCGCGGATGTTATTGGGACCTATCTATATCGCGAAGGCATCATGGGGTCCAGATTCGAATATACAACCGCCATTGGGCTCTTCCAGTCGTTTGTTGCATTTATTTTGCTCGTAGGAGCAAACATGCTTAGTCGCAAAGTATCGGATACGAGTATTTGGTAGGGGGTACGAAAACGTGGTAGGTAAAGAAAGCGTTGGATCGAGAATCTTTGACTTGGTGAATATGGTATTGATGCTGCTTCTATGCGTGGCTATGTTATATCCGTTTTTGAACGTTATTGCAACTTCTTTAAGCAATTCTGAACATATCCTGAGAGGCGATATTACGATTTTTCCGAAGGGCTTTAATATAGGCGGTTACAAGTACATATTGAAGGATCCCTTCCTCTATTCAGGCTACGCTCATTCCATTATTTACGCTATCGGGTCCACCCTGTTTATGCTGACCTTCACTTCGCTGATGGCGTATCCGCTTACCATTCCCGACTTCGTGGCCAAAAAATTTCTTTCGATCTTTCTGGTCATTACGATGTTTTTTAGCGGCGGTTTGATCCCTTCGTATTTGCTCGCTCGCAGCCTTCATTTGCTTGATACTTATTGGATCATTATTATTCCGGGCTGTGTGTCTGCATTTAATGTCTTCTTGTTCAGATCCTTCTATCAGACGATCCCGGCCGATTTGCGAGAATCCGCTGTGATCGACGGCGCTAACGATATTCAAATTTTAGTGAAAATCATGTTGCCGCTCTCCAAGCCACTCTTGGCTACATTTGCGCTCTTTGGCATTGTCGGAAGCTGGAATAGTTGGTTTGAAGCACTAGTCTATCTTCAGGACGAGAATAAGTATCCTCTGCAGTTGATTCTAAGAAAATATTTGTTTTCCATTTCCTTTGATTCCGGCACGGGAACAGAAGTTATGCAGGCGATGCTGTCGCAAATGAATATCAGTTCTAAAAATATTCAAATGGCCATTGTTGTCGTTGTCATGTTCCCCATTATGGTAATTTATCCGTTTCTCCAGAAGTATTTCGTGAAAGGCGTCATGATCGGTGCGGTCAAGGGTTGATTGTCCAAGACTGCTGAGAGGAGTGGTGCCTATTAGTAAAGAGATCGGAGCTTAGCAACATTCACGCGTAGATGACAATGATTCCAGGAGGGGTAAAGATGAGACAAGGCATCAAATTAACTTCTTTAATGCTTGCAGGCTTATTAAGCACGGGAACTGTTCTGGCAGGTTGCAGCTCTGATTCTACTTCGACAAACTCAGGAAACGGCGAAGCTGCGGAACAAGCTGGAGCAACACTAAGCTTTTCCGTAACATTGCCGTCCTTCGGCGCCAAAATCGAGGACTCTATGGTTCAGAAGGAATGGGTTAAACAGATGGAGGCCCTTACCGGCAAGAAGCTCGACATAAAATTTAATTACATTCCGATTGGCGAATACGATGAGAAATCCAAACTCTTGCTTGCTAGCGGCGATACGACAGATTTGTTCATGGTTATGAACAGAGATCTCTATAAACAGTATGAAACAGAGGGGACATTTCTTGATTTGAGCAAGTATAAAGAGCTTCTGCCTAACTACTTGAGCCTGGTCGATCAAGCGACAGACGGCAAAATTAAGGCGATCCGATCCGATGGGCAATTTTATGGGTTATGGAATATCGACCTTCCGCGGCAAGAGCAGGATAAAGGAATGGGCGTATACACGCCGGCAACCTATCGCTATGATATTTTTCAAAAAGAAGGCATCCCTATTCCAAGTACATTGGACGAGCTGTACGCCGCTGCCAAAACTCTGAAAGATAAATACCCGAATTCCTATCCCGTCAATACGCAAAGTGGCTCGTTTGATCCGCTCTTTTATGCAAATCACAATGGCGGATCTTCAATCTACTGGAACGGTAAAAACTTTGTCTATGGGCCGTTCGAAGATTCTTATAAAGAAGCGCTGCAGTTTGCGAATAAACTATACGCCGAGAAATTGCTAGACCCTGAGGTATTCTCGGACAAATCCGATGCGATTAAGAAAAAAGTAATGAGCGGCACTAATTTTATCTTGCTGTCCAATTGGTTTACTTTTGCTGGAGATTGGAATAGAGCAGCAACCGGAGGGGAGAAATTCGTCATTTCCTTGTTCCCCGATAATCCGAAGTATGGGAAAGCGTGGCAGAGCGTGAACGACTTCAGTACCGTAGGGGTTAGCTCCGGGGCGGTAATGGTCGTTAGTCCAAAGGCGAAGCATGTAGAAGATCTAGTGAAGCTGCTAGATTTGCAATACAAGCCGGATATTATCAACCTGGTTACATGGGGAATCGATGGAACGACCTATACGAAAGATGCCAGCGGTAAACCGACGTTCATCGATTCAATTAAACAGGCTGCGAACCCTTGGGTCGAAGGCGATAAATACGGCATGAGAGCAAGCAGCTCCTATCGTCCTGGCCTGCAAATGGCTATTGATACTCGAGCATTCGTAGATTTTGCACCAAAAGACTCCGGTATTATTAACGGCAAGCCGGTTGATCAACCATGGGAAACTGCGTTCAAGGACTTGCCATTCCCTAATGACTACGTGCCTCCGATGGTATTTCAGCCTAGTGTTGAATTTACAGACGATGAACGCGAACAAATTACTTCGGTAATGTCACCGGTAAATACGTATGTAGCGGAAATGCAGAACAAATTTATAAATGGCAAAGAAAGTTTTGCTAACTGGGCAGACTTTCAAGCTAAAATTAAAAAAACAGGCGATCTCGACAAGGTGCTCAACATCTATAACGATGCGTTAACAAGATATCAAGAGAGACGTGCAGCTAATAAATGATTAATGATGTGGCCCGCTAATTTCCTTCGGTGGAGGCGAAGCGGGCTTTATTTGAACATTTAAGATTGGTGGTGGATATTGGCGTGGAAGCAACGGAATGGAAGCAAAGAGTGAAGAAATATAAGGGGATTTTTACAGAACCGCCCCAAACGGTACCTTCGGACAAAGTCGTCGATAGCCCGGTAATCGGCAATGGCGATCTCGGCGTCACCATTAGCGGAAGACCGGATCAGCAACGTGTATGGATATCGAAAACGGATTTCTGGAAAGCGCAGAAGATGTACCCCAATGGCAGCCCGTGCCTGCTTGGCGGAATCGATATACATATTCCTGATCTCGTAAATGCTTCGTATTATTGCGAGCAACGGCTGGATGAAGCCCAAATCGTATCGGCCTTTCATGGCACGGCCTCTTCGGTCTACATAACCTCTTGGATATCAGCCTTGGAAAATGCGTTAATCATTGAGTTTAGCTGCGAAGGGCAAGCGGTATCCGTTAAGCCGGATCTGTGGGTACAGCAGGGTAATGGATCGGAAACGGAGTATGGGCAGGAAAGCAATGCGGTTTGGGCGACACGTAGATTTTCAGGCGACGATATCGAATGGCCAACAGAAGGCGTTATTGCTATGCGCAGCTCGGCAGGTAGTCCTTCCTTTACGCTGCAGCCTGGGACAAAACAATATTTGGTTGCCTACGTAATGACGAACCATGACGAGGAAAACTATCTGCGGGAATCTATTCGTAAAGTTGGTCTTATCGATGAGAAGGCGATTGCTTCGCTGCGCTCTGACCATGAGGACTGGTGGAGCACGTTCTGGGCCAAGTCTGCTATTGACATCGGGGATGAATTGCTGGAAAAGTTCTGGTACGGTTCCCATTACATCATGGCCTGCTGCAGCCGCAACAAAAATTTCGCGCCTGGCTTGTTCGGCAATTGGATAACGACGGATACCCCGGAATGGGCGGGCGATTACCACCTAAATTATAACTACCAGGCCCCTTGGTGGGGTGTATATTCATCCAACCACATTGAACTAAGCGAACCGTATGATACGCCACTCTTGGAATATATGTCTAGCGGACGCCGGTATGCGAAGGAATATTTGGGCATCCGAGGACTCTACTACGATGTTGGTATAGGCCCGAAGGGTTTACCCACTGCATTGTGTAATACCCCTTATGAGAACGGACATATGTTTTTGGGGCAAAAGAGTAACTCGGCGCTAAGCACGGTCAACATGCTGATGCGGTTTTACTATACCTATGATTTGGAGTATGCCGGATTCGTTTATCCCTTCCTCACTGAGGTTGCGGATTTTTGGGAGGATTATTTGATCTTCGAGAATGGCCGTTACGTGATTTACCATGATGCTATTCATGAAGTAGGAACCTATACGGAGTCGCACGACGATGATCATTGGGACCGCGGCCTGGAGGATATGAATCCCATTCTTTCATTAGCGCTCATCCGGATGTTGTTTAAAGGGCTTCTCGATATTTCCCGGCAATTGCAGCTCGATGCAGAGCGTCGCGAGAAATGGACTCATATTTTGGAGCATATCAGCGAGTATCCAACGTTCGAGCGGGAAGGAAAAACAATATTCCGCTTAACGGAGCAAGGCTACGATTGGTGGCCGGACAATACGCTGGCGATTCAGCATATTTGGCCAGCCGGCGGAATAGGCCTTGATTCGGATCCAGGACTTTTGGAGATTGCCAAGAATACGATTACGGTGCTTAACCGATGGACGGATTATAACGGCTTTCCGACGATATTTACCGCCGCGGCGCGTGTCGGGTATGAACCCGAGACGATCTTGCGCGAGCTTCGCCGCCAATGTTCGAAGCACAGCTTTCCGAATCTGTTTATTTTCTTCGGCGGCGGTGGCATCGAATGCTGCAGCGGAGTACCTGCGACTATCAACGAGATGCTGCTGCAAAGCCATGAGCAAGTAATCAGGCTGTTCCCGGTCTGGCCCCGGGACAAAGCTGCCCGTTTTCACCAGCTGCGGGCTGCGGGAGCATTCGTTATTTCCAGTGAGCTTTCCGGAGGTAAAGTAACTCTCATTGAGATTACAAGCGAGAAAGGCCAAGATTGCCGCATCTTCAACCCTTGGCTTAACGAAGGGTTCTCTTTAATAGAAGTTGATAGTAAGCATCCAAAGGAAATAGAGTGGAAACTATCTTCCGATATCATCTCTTTTCATACGGAAGCGGGCAAATCCTACGCCTTGCGCCATCATGAGAGCTAGCTAGAGGATATGTTTTATCAACAATTAATGATTAAATTCAGCATGGCAGGGTGAATGTGTATGTCAAAAATTAAAGATGTGCTTGTGCTCCATCATAGCCACTTGGATGTCGGTTACACGCATGCGCAGCCTATTCTGTTGGAGCTGCAAATGAACTATATTGATCAAGCCTTGCAGTTATGCGAATTAACCGAGGATTGGGACGAAGAGAATCAATTCCGCTGGACATGTGAATCTAGTTATCCTGTCCTCCAATGGCTGGAGAAGGCAAACGATCAACAAATTGAAAAGCTTAGCCGTTATCTGCAAAATGGGCAAATGAGCATTTCCGCTTCGTTCATGCATACGACGCCGCTTGTGACCGCAGAGCAAACGGCCCGTATGCTGCAACCGATCAAGAAGCTGCGCAGCCTGTTTGGGATTGAGATCAAAACAGCTATTCACCACGATGTCAACGGTCAGCCATGGCCTTACTGCCAGCAGCTGATTGATGCCGGTGTAGAATTTTTCATCATGGGCATTAACATTCATATGGGTGTTGTTCCATTCACAAGGCCAAACGCTTTTCACTGGGAGGCTCCTGATCGCAGGAAGCTGCTGACGTTTAACGGGGAGCATTATTCGCTATTCAGCCAAATTTGCGGAGTAAACGCCAAAAATACGGCCGTCATGGCGCAAGGCATAGCCCCGTATTTGCAGAAGCTCGAGAATAATCCCGACTATCCTTTCGATTTTATCTATTTAACCGCAACCAATCTGCCGCTATACGATAACAACCCGCCGGACCAGGAGCTGGCAGCTCTTATCAAGCAGTGGAACGGCGAGTCGCGCGAACAACGTATTTCATTCGTGACTCCGGAGCAGCTGCACGCTAGAGTTCGCAAGCATGCAGAGCAGCTCCCGACTTATGCCGGGGATTGGACGGATTATTGGAACTTTGGTTCGGGCAGCTCCGCCAAGGAAACGAAGCTGAATCGCCGCACGAAGCAAGGCATGAAAGCGGTCGAACTGCTTGAAGCCTTCCAAGGAGAAACCGATAACCGATATCCGGCGATCAAACGGCAAGCTTGGGAGCAAATCCATTTGTTCGATGAACATACTTGGGGGGCGTTTAATGCCATTGCCGATCCCGATCATGTAAACGTCGATATCCAATGGGCCCATAAAGCGCATTACGCTTACCAAGGCAATAGTCTGACCGGCTACTTGCTTGGAAGCCAGTTGGAGAAGCTCGCCGGAAATCCGCTTCAGGCGGATGACCCCGAGGGGGTTCTGCTTGTGAACTATTCTTCCGCTCCGATTGTTCACGACCTGCGGATTCCCTCAAGCTTTCGAGCGTCCGGCCGTCATCTGAGAGCGGACAGAATGAGACAAGTGCTTATGAACAACGATCGCCTTGCTGCCGGAGAGAGCTACGGAGCGATCGAATTGCCGCCGTTCAGCTGGCGCAAAATTCCGTTCGACAAGCTTCAGCGTGCAGAGCAGGCTTCAAATATAGAAGCATTCCCCGGGTCCAAAGAGAAATGGAACGATCCGTTTAGCGCAATGAATCAGGGATATGAGATTAAGGTTCTGAACGGACGGATTGAATCGCCTTACCACAGGCTTGATTTTGATCCGGTCCGGGGAAGAATCATAAGCTTGTACGACAAACAAAGCGATTGGGAGACACTTGATTTGTCCAGTCCTTGGACGCTGTTTCAATATGTTCAGGAGACGGTTGATGCGACCATTGCCGAGAACAGCAGACAAACTATTTTTTCGCGGGATGTTGAAAAAGGCAACAACAGCATCAGCTGCTGGAATAACGACTGGCCTGCGGTTAGGCGGTCTCACTCTCAACTCGCGTATTGCTCCGTTGAACGGGGAGCGAACGACGCAACGCTTGTGCTGCGATGGGATGCTCCGGGGGTAGATAACCTGGAGCAGCGCTTTACGCTATTTAACTACCGCCCCGATATAGAGATTAAGGTTTCTTATCTAAAGAAAGACATTACAACGCCGGAAGGAACGTATTTTGCGATTCCGCTCAATTTGGGAAGCTGGCGGTGTTTATATGATACGGCCGGACAGCTCGTGGAGCTGGATGAGCAGCAATTGCCGGGTGTTTGCAGGGATTTCTTGACTGTGGACAGGAGTGTTTCCCTATTCGACGGGGATCACGGGATAACGCTGGTCTGCCCCGATGCTCCGTTGGTGCAAATAGGAGATTTCAATTTCGGCAGAGAGCATAAGCAAATCGACAGGTCGGCTAATCCATTGCTGTTAGCCTGGCCGATGAATAACTATTGGGAAACAAACTTTAGAGCGAGGCAGCCAGGCTTTAATTCTTTTACCTACATGCTGTCGACGTATCGGGCATTCGAACCGTCGGCGGTAACCGAAGCCTCAACCCGGGCCGCATCGCAAATCTACGCAACGCCTATAATGGAATGCATGCAGGAAGAAGCAGGGCAATTTATCCATTTCGAAAGTGAACATGCGTATGTTGTCGATGTAAAACCAGCGGAGTCAAGCAAGGGTATTATCGTACGAATTAATAACGTGAAGGATGGCTATACAGAGGCTAATTTGAGCTTTCCGGGCAGACGGATTGCGGAAGCGTACTTGTCTAATGTACTGGAGGACCCGTTGAATTTATTGGCATCCCAGAAAATAGACATGCTTCATGTTAACCTAGAGGCCAAGCAAATGATTCATCTGCTTATTATTTTGGCGGAATAGGAAAAATGGCGGGAAAATGAGTAAAGCCCTACAGGAAACTGTAGGGCTTTTAGGCTTGGGTTGCCTTACTTCACCTCAAACTCGCCAGTCAGAGCGATATGACTGGAGCTTGAACCAATCAGCACGCGGAAGGCGCCGGGCTCGACGGTCCATTTCAGATCGCGGCCGAGAACGCGGAGATCGCGAGAGGTCAGCGTAAACGCAACATTTGCCGTTTCGCCCGGCTGCAAGCGGATGCGCTTGAAGTGGCGAAGCTCCTTCTCCGGCCGCGCTACCGAGCTGAACACGTCGCTCACGTAGAGTTGAACGACCTCGTCACCCGCACGGTCACCTGTATTGGTCACGTCGAACGTCACGTCGACACTATCATCCGCGCCGATCTCAAGCGAACCTAGTTGCAGATTGCCATACCGGAACGTTGTATAGCTGAGGCCATGGCCAAAAGGATACAGCGGTTCGTTATTGCCTCCGGCATAATGCTTCTGGCCACCGCGGCGGCGGTTATAGTAGACCGGAATTTGGCCGATAGTCCGCGGGAAGGAAATCGGCAGACGGCCAGCCGGGTTGTAATCGCCAAACAATACCTCGGCAATCGCAACGCCGCCCTGCTCGCCCGGATACCAAGCTTCGATAATAGCCGGAATATGCTCAGATTCCCATTCCAATGTAAGGGGACGTCCATTCTGGAGAACCAGAATAACGGGAGTGCCCGTCTCATATACTGCCTTCAAAAGCTTAAGCTGGTCGCCCGGCAAATCCAGGCTGCTGCGGTCAATGCCTTCCCCGCAGGTACGCTCGGAATCGCCAAGGGCGACAATGGCAACATCGGCTTGAGCCGCCGCGGCAACCGCATCTTGAATGCCAATCGTGTTGTGGTTCCATCCGAGCACGACTTCAACGCCGTTTGTATCCTTGCAATATTCCGCGCGGATATCGTATTCCCTGCCGGCTTCTAGCTCGATCGGAACGCTGCGCTTAGCGCTTTTGTCCTTGCCCCAGCCGTCCACAAGCAGCTCGCCGTCCAGCCAGAAGCGCATGCTGTCCTGGCTAATTGTACCGATGTAACCGCTGAAGCTATGCTTCGGAATAAGCTTG
This sequence comes from Paenibacillus glycanilyticus, assembly GCF_030161375.1. Classification (GTDB taxonomy): domain Bacteria; phylum Bacillota; class Bacilli; order Paenibacillales; family Paenibacillaceae; genus Pristimantibacillus; species Pristimantibacillus glycanilyticus_B. Next base: position 210,789 of record NZ_BSSQ01000008.1, on the reverse strand, counting down.
CCGGTCCAACGGACGGAGAAGCCCATCGTGTTAATGCTTTGATCCGGCTTTGTAATGACCCAGTTGAAGTTGATGTGGCGGTCCAGCTTGCTTAGAACAGGAGAACCCGCAAGCTCCGGATTGTTGAAGTATTCGCCGACCAGTCCAGGATTGCCGCTGCCGTCATGGAGGCAGTCCGCCGGAATGGCTTCGAGCTCATCGGCCAGAATGCCCGTACCCTTGGCATACAGCACGTTCGTCTCGGAAGAGACAGCTGATTTAATGCCCTCGAGCAGAGTTGAAGGCTTAAAACCTTCGATATAAGGCGTATAGTCGCCAAGCCGGGCTTCAGCCGCGCTAGGTCCGATAACGGCAATGCTTCCCAAAGTTTTGACGAGCGGAAGAGCGTAAGCCTCATTTTTCAGCAAGACGATACCTTCCCGCGCCGTCTGAAGCGCCGTCTGTCCATGCTGGGCATGGCGGATGGCCTGCTTGGAAAGCTCCGGATCGACATACGGATTCTCGAACAAGCCGAGCATGAACTTCACCTTCAGCACGCGGGAAACAGCTTGATCCACGACCGCCGCATCCAATTCGCCGCTTTCTACCATCTCGGTAATCGACTGCTGATAGAGCTCATGCGGGTAATCGTAATATTGCATGTCCGTGCCGGCAACCAGCGCCTGGCGGATCGCTTCCTTCTCCGAATCGGCCGTGAAATGCGCATGCTGCAGACGGGCGATAGCCCCGAGATCGGAACGGACAAACCCCGGCATGTTCCACTGTCCGCGCAGAACTTCCGTCAGCAGGCTGTAGTCGGCCGAGCATGGAACGCCGTCAATGGAATTATAGGAACACATCGCGTTAACCGCGCCGGCTTCCACAAATGCCGCTTCAAAGACCGGAAGGTGATAGGCGTGCATATCGTTCAGGCCGATGGAAGCGGGAGAATGGTTCAGTCCGGATTCCGGAATTCCGTGTACGGCAAAATGCTTCGGCTCCGCAATAAGGCTGTTGTTCGCGGCAAGGTCGTCGCCTTGCAGGCCCTTAATCATCGCCACCGCCATGCGGCTCGCCAGATGCGTGTCTTCGCCGAACGTCTCTTCCACTCGTCCCCAGCGCGGCTCGCGGGCAAGATCGAGTACCGGCCCAAACGTTTCGTGAATGCCTACGCTGCGCGATTCGGCCGCGATCTGCCGGCCAATCTCTTTTACAATTGCGGGATTCCAAGTCGAAGCCATGGTGATGGCATGCGGGTATACCGTAAAGCCGGGACGCAATAAACCGTGCAAAGCTTCTTCGCTGAACAGAATCGGAATGCCTAACCGAGTCTCTTCCACTGCATAACGCTGCAACTGGTTATTCACCTCGGCCGTGCCATACAAGTCATGAAGGCAGCCGATACCTTCCTCGCCTACTACTTCGCGCACTTTGTCCCAGTTCACCACCGCATCATCGGCCATCACGGTAATCATGTGGGGATGGGTCGCGCTCATGAATGAGGCGCCAAAATATTGATCCAGCTGCCGGACCTTCTCTTTAAGAGACATCCGGGCAAGCAAATCCGCTACGCGCTGCTCCATTGGAGCATCCGCCTTTTTGTACAAAGCCGCATTGGCATGAATCATTTCGTATTCCTCCTGTAACTTGATCGATCGCGTCTGTATCTAATCTAGCGCAACATGCGGCGCCTAGACAGTGCAGAAACGAAAGAAGCCAAGAATGCGACAGAAAGTTTAAAGATGTCTCATTTAGAGCCTATCCAAAGCGGCTTAGAATGGGAGAAAGCACGACAAGAGGAGGGTTTTACTATGGCAAAAATAACCGGAATCCAATGTATTCGCACCCGCAAAAACGGGACTTGGACCATCGTTAAAGTCATGACCGACCAGGATGGATTGTACGGCCTTGGTTCCGCATCCGATGTCTATAATCCGGAGAGCGTTGTGCAAATCATTGAGCAATTGCTAGCGCCTCTATTAATCGGCAAAGAAGCCGCCAATATAGAAGATTTGTGGCAGACGATGTATATGAGCGGGTATTGGAGAAACGGCGCTTTGCTGCATACGGCAATCGGCGGTATTGACATGGCGCTATGGGATATCAAAGGCAAGGAAGCGGGACTTCCCGTCTACCAGCTGCTTGGCGGGGCATGCCGCGCCGCGGTTCCTTGTTATGGCCATGCCGGAGGCAAGGATATTGGCGAGCTCAAAGAGGATGTCCACAAATTCATTGAAGAAGGCTACACCGTTATCCGCGTTCAAATGGGCGGTTACGGGGGAGGCGGCTTCATCGACCGGGATAAAGCCAATCTCCCGCAGCAAGCATGGGGCAATGGCCCGGTATTTGACGAGCAGTCCTATTTGCATGCCATTCCGCATATGTTCGAGCAGCTCCGCAACGAATTCGGCATGGGCGTTCAATTCACCCACGACGTTCATGAGCATCTGTCGCCGGTCAACGCTATACAGCTTGCGAAGCGGGTAGAGCCATACAGCCTCTTCTTCCTCGAAGACGCCATCGCTCCGGAGCAGATTGGCTGGTACCGCCATTTGCGGCAGCAATGCGCGACCCCTCAGGCCGTTGGCGAGTTGTTCGTCAATCCGCAGGAATGGACGCAGCTGATCAAGGAGCAATTGATCGACTTTATCCGCGTGCGGGTATCCAAGGCCGGAGGCATAAGCGCCTGCCGCAAAATCGCGGCATTAGCCGAAGCGTTTGGCGTACGTACGGCTTGGCAGGAGGGCGGGGAGAACGATCCGGTCAACCAGGCGGCGGCCGTGCACCTTGATATGGCGATCTGGAACTTCGGCATACAGGAAGTGAATCACTTCAAACCGGAGGAACAAGACGCCTTCGCAGGACATATCGAGCGCAAGGGCGGTTATCTGTATCCGTCGCAAAAGCCGGGCCTTGGCATTGAACTCGATGAACTAAAGGCGCAGCAGCTGCTGGGAGAAGGCTTTAAGCGATCGGTTTATTTCAATCCTTATCAGTTGGACCGCAAGGCGGACGGTACGCTAGTACGGCCGTAACTTTCAGACAATAGGAGTGTTCCATGACATGAAAACAATTGCAGTAACGGGAGGCAGCGGCAAGCTGGGTTCGGCGCTGATCAAGGAGCTTCAGCAAGAGGGCTATAATGTCACCTCGCTGGATACGCAGCGCTCCAACGAGCTGAGGTGCCGGCAAATCAAAGTAGACCTTAACGATTTCGGGCAAGTCGTCTCCGCGCTTCATGGGGCGGTTGCGGTTATTCATCTGGCTGCTATTCCGGCTCCTCTTGGTTATCCATATCCGTATATATTCTCTAACAACGTTGTCTCCGGTTACAACATTCTTGAAGCAGCTTCGCTTCTTAACATCCGGAAAGTCGTTGTTGGCTCTAGCGAATCCTCTTACGGCTTCGCATGGGCGCCATCCCCGTTCTCGCCGGACTACCTGCCGGTGGACGAGGAGCATCCGCAGCAGCCGCAGGAATGCTATGGCTTATCGAAGATCGTAAACGAGTTGACGGCCGCGATGTTCGACCGCCGTAACGGGATGCAGGTGATCTCGCTCCGTTTCTCCATGATTACGAAGCCGGAGGATTACAAACATCTTGCCATTAGCAAGCCGGAGGCATTCAAAAATATTTTCTGGAGCTACATCGACATCCGCGATGCCGTCAGCGCCTGCATTGCTTCGCTTCAAGTCGACGATAGAGGAGCAGTCTGTCTCAATATTACTAGCAGCGATACGCTAAGCGACCGGCCAACCGCAGAGTTGATCGAACAGTTCTATCCGGATGTCAAAGATCTGCGCGACCCGTTCCCGGAGCGGACGGCCATCGTCAGCAACAAGGAAGCCGAGAGAGTACTCGGCTGGAAGCCGCGGCATTCGTGGGCGGACCAGGCAGCTGAATAACCGAAAATGAATAACCTGCTTTGCGGATCACCTTCTGCAGAACAGGTTATTTTTTATTGGAAACGCTTAAAATTTAGTTGCCTTTTTCATGCAAGCAATCAATGATGGATAGTGTATGAAATAATTGGAAACACCGCATGACACTACTTGTCTTGAGAGGAGTTTCTGCATATGGCCAAAAGCTATAAAGGCGCAAAAACAAGAGAGATCTCATTCCCTCTGGGAGGGATAGGCAGCGGGAGTATTGGTCTTGCTGGCAATGGCAGACTGATAGACTGGGAAATTTTCAATAGGCCAAATAAAAAAAGCTTTAACGGGTTTAGTCATTTTGCCGTTAAAGCGGAGACTCAGGGTCGATTGTTGGATGCCCGAATTCTAAATGGGGACTTGCAGGCACCTTACATGGGAGAGCATATCCGTGGAGGGCCTTGGTACAGCGGTTACGGGTTCGGACCGGAAAGCCAGACCATGGCCGGCATGCCTCATTTTGAAGATACGGAGTTTCAGGGGGAATTTCCAATGGCCGGCATGACGTTTGCCGACCGTTCATTCCCAGGTCGAATGGAGCTGCTCGCGTTTAATCCTTTTATTCCTCTTAACGACCACGATTCTAGTATTCCGGCCGCATTGTTCGAATGGGTGATCGAGAATACTAGCGATTCGTCTATCGATTACACCATTGCTTTGTCCGTTGGCAACCCGATTCCAACGGAGAAGGTGATCCATTGCTATCGCCAATCGGTTAGCGTCAGCGGCCGAACCCTACATAAATTGGGACTCTCCTCTAAGCAATATGAAGATGATCATCCGCAATACGGCGATATCTGCATCGCGACCGATGCGGCCGAAGTCAGCCGTCAGGATTTCTGGTACCGCGGCGGATGGTGTGATGCGCTGGAGATGTATTGGCATGATTTTTCGAGACCCGGGGCCATGAGGAATAGAACCTATGCCGAAGAGATGCCGCCTAGTGATCGACACAAGGACACGGCAACACTTGCCGCGCATGTGAACTTGAAGCCCGGCGAGAAGGGCAAGGTCAGATTTACGATTAGCTGGAACTTCCCGAATATGGTTAATTTCTGGAACCCGCAGAAGTCAGGGTCAAACAGCTGGAAACACTACTACGCAACGTTGTTCGACAATGCGGAAGCTAGCGGAAAGTACGCGCTGGAGCATTGGGACCGGCTGCTTGCCGAAACCAATGCTTTTAAAGAGGCTTTATTCTCTACAACGATTCCTGATGTCGCGAAGGAAGCCGTGTCCGCTAATTTATCCGTGCTTAAGACTGCGACTTGTTTGCGGTTGACGGACGGCTCCTTTTATGGCTTCGAGGGTCTTACGGAAGACACGGGTTCCTGCGAAGGCTCTTGCACGCATGTGTGGAACTATGCCTATGCGCTTCCATTCCTATTCCCGAACTTGGAACGCAGCATGCGCGATCTGGATTTCCGTTATAATAGCCGCCCGGATGGCCAAATGATGTTTCGGCTTATGCTGCCGATTGGCCGGGAACAGCAGAATTTCCATGCTTGCGCTGACGGTCAATTTGGAGGCGTAATTAAAGCGTATCGGGATTGGAAAATTTCCGGAAATACCGAATGGCTGATCGCGAACTGGCCGGCAATCCGGAATTCCATTGAGTATGCCTGGGCCGATACCAACGACGATCAATGGGACCCGCTGAAAAAAGGGGTGCTGGAGGGGAGACAGCACCATACTCTTGATATGGAGCTGTATGGTCCCAATTCCTGGTTGACCGGCTTTTATCTGGCTGCTCTGAAGGCGGGTTCCGAAATGGCCTCCTTTTTAGGAGAGAGGCAAACGGCCGAAACTTATCAATGCGTCTTTAAGAGGGGGAAAGAATGGGCGGACCAGCATCTATTTAACGGTTCTTATTATGGGCAACGCGTGGATTTGTCGGACGATTCGATCCTTCCTCGATTCGGAGAAGATGCCGTACATGGATATTGGAATGAAGAACGCTCCGAAATAAAATATCAAATCGGCGACGGTTGCGTCATTGATCAGGTTATCGCCCAGTGGCATGCCAATTTGTGCGGACTAGGAGAAATATTCGACAAGGAGCAAACCCGCACGGCGCTGCAATCGTTATACCGTCATAACTATAAGTCTAGCATGAGGAACGAAGCCAACACATGGCGCTTATATTCACTGAATGATGAAGCGGGCATTGTCATATGCACTTGGCCGGAGGGAACCGCAAAGCCGTCAATCCCGTTAACCTACAATTCGGAGACGATGACGGGTTTTGAATATCAAGCGGCTTCGCATATGATTCAGGAGGGTTTTGTCGAGGAAGGGTTATCGATCGTAAAGGCCATCCGGGATCGTTACGATGGCGAGAAACGCAATCCTTGGAACGAATTCGAATGCGGCAGCAATTATGCGCGGTCTATGGCAAGCTACTCCTTGCTACATGCGTTCAGCGGGTTTGAATATGATGGAGTCAAGGGCATGATCGGCTTTCGCCCGGTACAAACCATGCAAGAAGAATTCCGGACATTCTGGTCGCTCGACCGCGTCTGGGGTCAATTCGAAATGACGGCGGATCACCTTAGCTTGAAGGTATTAGGCGGCGGGGACGGGCTGAATTTGAACATGTTCAAAACGACATCATCCGTATTGGAAAAAGTAGATTGCGTATCATTCGGCAATAAAGAGGTTTCCTTTGACATTTTAGAGGATACCCTGTATTTCCGGAACGAAATCATCTTGCAGGCAGGGCAAGCCATAATGTTTAAGCTGCTTCGTTAATCAACAGAAAGCCCTGATTGATCAAGCAACATTGATCAACCAGGGCTTTTTCTTATAGGGCTAATCCTTGTAAATCCGGTAATTGCCGCTCAAGGCAAGCAAGCTGAACAAATAGAGGCAGTTATCATAATAACGGCGTTCTCCGGTCCGAAGCGGGGTATCCCAGAACAGCTTCACGAAATACGCGGCGTCCGGACCGTCTGCCGCAAGAGAAGCCATCGCGTTTGTAGCGAGAAGTCCGACCGGATGAAGCGCCGGTTCCTCGAATGGCTTGCCGTCAATGGTGTAGCGGCGGTAATCCGCTACTTCGATTGGCCGGAAAAACCGCTGAATGCGGTTCGACTGCTCCACCTGCCACGAATCTAGCCGGAACCAAGCCCAATCAAGCCCGATATTAGCGGCTGTCCGGTAAGCATCGCTGTAGAAATGCCGGAAGTCGCCATGTCTTTGCACCTCTGCCGGCGTTCCGTCGTAGTTGGCGTATTCCGGCGACAATCCGGTCTCCGGATGGCAGGCCAAATGCAGGTAAGCCCGACTAGCGTCCGCCGCCTCTTTCCAGAACGGTCTATCTTCTTCATCTGCCCATATAGCAAAGAGCTCGTAGAAGTGAGGGAGGTGGTAGGACGGATCGCTAAATAACGATTCCGGCACGAACTTGATCATCTTGTTCGCCCGTTCCCACATCGGACTGCCGCCGTTTCCGTCTTCGCCTTGGTGCAAGCATGCCCGCAATATTCGCTTTGCCTGCTCCGAATAATTGTAAGGCGCGGGACCGTCTCCCCATCTATGCGAAGCGAACAATAATGCCATCGCAAAAAACTCCTCCCCGTCCGGGGCAGGTCCCTGCGATAACCGTGTTCCGTCCGGATTGCAATGCCAAGCAAAATAATCTTTGTACCGTCCTTCGGTATGCTGCATGTAAGTAACCGAGAAATTCCACAGCCGGTCAAAGATCTCCTTATCGTTCATTTGAACGGCCATCATCATGCCGTAGGACATGCCTTCCGACCGAGCGTCGGCATTTCCGGTATCCAGGAAATACCCTTTGTCGTCTCCTAACGGATAATAGATTCGGTTCTCCCCGTCCAGCAGCTCCGACCATGCCGCTTCGAGCTTTTTTTGTATATCTTCCTCGGAATAACCGAGTTCCTTAAATAGATTGCGATAGTTACCTGTATAAAAAGAGCCGGAAGCCGTTGATGTCATATTGGCGATACCCTCCATTACATGTTGGTTTGAGCAAAGTATAGCATGGATGCTCACAGACAAATTAAAGCGTTTCCATCAAAAAGTATAGTTTTGGGGCAAACAAGCTATGAGAAGTTTCTTCACATACCCCGTTGACAGAAGTTGGGGAAGTCCATACAATATAAATAAATCCAGTGGACAAATTAATTATTCGACCTACACATCATGATCCTACACACCTCTATTTTCATCTATGCAACCACACAACCTTCCTATGCACGGCAAACAGCAGCATCCAATCTGCCGCATCAGCAACACTCTTCCAACATGATTCGCAACTCTCATGCATTCATCTCGAGGTTTATTCTTACAGGAGGTGAGGCCAGCCTACAGCCTACAGCCTAGCAAACCGAATATCCCGATTGTCCGGCAAAGCAACGCAAGACAGGTCATGATCTTTTATTCCTATAAGGGGGTTATGAGAAATGAGGAAATCTTTATTTGCTCTTACGGCCAGCGCTCTGCTGCTTGTAACGGCAGCTTGCGGCAACAGCAACAATGAGGCGGGTTCAAGCAACACGGGGGAAAAGCCCGTTCAGGCGAAAACGATTAAGTTCTGGCAGTTCATGGGGACGATGGATGACAGCTCGGATATTAATATCGCGCCAATCATCAAGGAATTCGAGGATTCGCATCCCGGAATCAAAGTCGACGTTCAACAGCTTGCCTGGGACAATGGCCTGGACAAAATCACAACGGCTTTTGGCGCCAACGAGGCGCCGGATGTCGTGGAGCTTGGCAACACATGGGTTACGCAATTTGCCACGCAAGGCGCATTGCTTGACGTAACGGACCGGATCGCGGACGTGAAAGACCAGTACATAGGCTGGGACAGCGTATCGTACGACTCCAAGTATTACGGAGTTCCATGGCTGCTGGGCACCCGTTCCTTATTCTACAACAAGGAGCTGTTCGAGCAAGCGGGGCTTGATCCAAACAACCCTCCAAAAACGTGGGATGAGATGAAGAGCGCCGCCGAGACGATTACATCGAAGACGAAGGCGAAAGGCTTTGGCATTGCGGCGGGCGAAGCGGAGACGCCTTGGACGGAGTTCTCGATCTTCTTATGGAGCAACGGCGGTGATTTCCTGAACGGGGACCATACAGCAAGCGCCCTTAACGATCCGGCTGCCGTTAGCGCGATGGAGTATTACAATGAACTGTCCAAATCATCCCTCGTTGCGCAGGACGCGGTTATTGGGCAAGAGTTCGCTGCGGGCAACGTCGGGATGTTTATCTCGGGAGCTTGGAATCTTCGAAGCCTTCCGCAGAATGCTCCTGATCTGAAATGGGGAGTAGCCGAAATTCCGGCAAGCGCAAGCGGCTCCACGGCTACCTTTGGCGGCGGCGAGATCTTGAGCATCTCCGCCAAGTCCAAATATCCCGATGAGGCTTATCAGCTGGTGCAATTCATGACTTCCAAAGCCAACGCGATGAAAATTACGGAAATTGCGAAGTCCGTATTCCCTCCGTATCCGGGCATGGAGAGCGATCCGTTCTTCGCCGACAAGCCGGAGCTGACCGTATTTGCCAAGCAGCTTGCGAACGCGAAGAACCCGCCAAGTCTTAAAGAATGGCAGCAAATTTCGGAAGCGGTAACGATGGCCGTCGAACAGGTCGTGCTGAACAAAACCGCGCCGGCCGATGCGATGAAGGAAGCCTCCGATAAAGTGAACAGCCTGCTCAAGCCATAACATGAATTTGTCAGGCGGAGAGAGGGCATAGCCTACTCCTCCTCCGCCTGATTCTAATGGAGGAATACGTATGAAGACGGCCAGCCGGATTAAGCTTAGGCGCAATGCGACCGCGTATTTTTTTCTCTCGCCATGGTTATTGTCTTTCCTCGTCTTTGGTTTGTTTCCGATTCTGTTCTCGTTCTACTTAAGCTTTACGGATACGGGGATGCTCGACATGAATCCGGTTTGGCGAGGGCTTGATAATTACATTCATGTCCTGAAGGATAAGGACTTTCTGAAATCGCTTTGGAACACCTTGTATTTCGTCATTGTGACCGTTCCGATTACAACCGTTCTTGCGATGATTCTCGCCGTTGCGGTGAACAGCCGCATTCCGGGAAAAGTTTTGTTTAGGGTCGGATTTTTTATGCCAACCATCACGTCGATCGTTGTTGTCTCCATGATGTTTATGCTGCTGTATGCCCCGTCGGGCATTCTGAACGCGATTTTGGATCTGCTTCATTTGCCGAAAGTTTCCTGGCTGCTGGATGTCCGGACGGCGCTGCCTTCTATTATGGCGATGTCGGTGTGGACGGCGGTTGGCTTTTATATGCTGATGTACGTAGCGGCTTTGCAGTCGATTCCGAAGGAACTGTACGAAGCGGCGACAACGGACGGAGCAGGACTCTGGACGCAATTCCGCATGGTCACTCTTCCGCACTTAAGGCAGATGAGCATTCTTGTTATCGTCATGAATACGATCAATTCCTTGCAGGTGTTCTCGGAGGTTTTCGTTATGACCAAAGGCGGCCCGCTGAATTCCACCAAAACGATCGTGCTCTACATGTACAACATCTCGTTCTCCAATCTGCAGTTAGGCAAAGGTTCGGCTGTTGCGTATTTGTTAATGGTCTTTATTCTGATCGTCACCGTCATTCAAATGGGGTTGCTGCGCATCAATAAGGGGGTAGGCGAATAATGGCTTTGAGAAATAATGTCCGTTCTGCGGTTATATTTGTTCTCCTGCTCTTCCCGCTTGCGCTGATGTTTTTCCCTTATCTCTATATGATCAGCATGTCGCTGAAAGGCGACGGCATGCTTATTAAGACGCTGGGCGATATTATTCCGCACAAGATAACGCTTCAGAATTACGTGGATGTGCTTAGCAGCGGACCGTTCGGAACGTATTTCTTCAATAGTACGCTTGTTGCCGTGCTTGTAGTGGCGGGGAATGTCCTGTTTGGGTCGATGGTCGGCTATGCGTTTGCGAAGATGGATTTCACGGGGAAAAATGTACTGTTCCTTGCCATTCTCGCAACGATGATGATTCCTTTTCAAGTGACGCTGATTCCAATCTTCCTCTTGATGCGGGAGCTCGGCTGGATCGATACGTACGCGGCCTTGATTGTACCTAGTCTGGTGACGCCGATGGGGATCTTCCTTATGCGGCAATATATTTCCACCATTCCGACAGAGCTCATTCAAGCTGCCAAGATTGACGGCTCCACCGAGTTTGGCGTATTCTGGCGCATTATATTTCCTCTCGCGAAACCCGCGCTAGGGGTGATGATTATCGTGCAGTTCCTAAGCTCGTGGAACAACTTTATCAATCCGCTTATTCTGACAAACTCGGAAAAAATGAGGACCCTGCCAATTGGTCTTTCTTTGTATAAAGGGTTTAACGCCATAGATTGGGTGCATCTGATGGCCGCTGCCTGCGTGGCGACATTGCCGGTTGTGGTGATCTTTATCTTGTTTCAGAAATATATTATCGCCGGAATGACCAGCGGCGCGGTGAAGTCCTAGAGAGAAAGGGAGAAATCGATGCGTACTTCTGTTGAACCGAACATAAAGGAGGAATCGGCTGTGCGGCTCGAAGAGAAAATAGCGGCAATGTGCGTGATCGGCGTTCCTTCATTAGAAGCGGGGCAGCCGTTCCGGGAACGCTTGTCCCGTTACCCCTACGGCGGTATCGGCCTATTTCCCCACAATATACAGTCGGAGCGGCAATTGCGGCAACTCGTGGAAGAAGTAGAAGCGCTGGCCGCAGGCGAACAGCTCCCGGTCCCTTATTATCTTTCCATTGATGAAGAAGCGGGCAGCTTGTCCAACTTCAAGAGCTTTTACCCGTTTATCCCGGGCAATGGAGCGGTAGGCGTCGGCGATGATCCGGAAGCGGCCTTCTTGCTTGGCAAGCTGATCGGGAGCCAGCTTTATGAACTTGGCATTCCGATGAACTGGGGACCGGTTCTTGACGTCAATACGAATATCGATAATCCCGTGATTGGAATCCGCTCTTTTGGTTCGGATGCGGAGAAAACGGCGGCTTTTGGCCAGGCTTATATTCGCGGGCTTCATGAAGCGGGAGCTGCGGCAACCGCCAAACATTTTCCCGGCCATGGACAAGTAAGCGGGGATTCCCATTATATGCTACCCGAATGTACGCTAACTGCGGAGGAGCTGCGGCAAGGGCCGCTTGTTCCGTTTGCGGCGGCGATAGAAGCAGGGGTGGACGCGATTATGACCGCCCATCTCGTGTTTCCGAATATCGAGGAAGCAGGCGGGTTGCCCGCGTCTCTTAATCCTTGGTTTGTGACGAAACTTCTGCGGGAGGAAATGCAATTTAATGGCGTTATTTGCACAGACGACGTGGAGATGAAGGCCATCCGGGATCATTATGAGCCGGAAGAGATTGGCGTTCTTGCCGTTCAGGCCGGCAACGACATGGTATTAATGTGCCATACCGCGGATTTCCAGGACCGGGTAGTTGCCGGTATAGTTGCGGCGGTGCAGGATGGCCGAATCCGCATGGAGCAGATAGACGAATCCTACGAGCGGATTAGGCAACTTAGGTGCAAATTTAGTGTCTACCGTTCCGATGCGGTACCTTTCCCGAAGGAAAAATGGAAGGAAGAAGCGAAACGGCTTGCCCGCCGGACGGTTCATGTGCTAGCGGATCCGCAGCAGTTGCTTCCGCTCGATCCTTCCCGGCGTTACTTGCTTCTGCTTCCCGAACAAGTTCGGCTGACGGTTGCGGATACATCCGCGAGCTCCGGAATATCCCTTGCGCCTCTCCTGCAGAGTTACGGGATTACGGTGGATACCTTGCCATGCTCGATTGACCCGGAGTCTAGTGAAATCGGGCAAATATTGGTACAATGTGACTCATACGACTGTATCCTACAGGGTACGATCAATGCCCATCTATTCCACGGGCAACTTCGTTTGGCCGAGCAGCTTGCGGCCGTTAAGCCGCTGCTTCATCTTGTTCTAAGGAACCCTTACGATGCGGAATATCTTCCGCCAACGTCCGGTAAAGTATTGCTTTGTTCCACCTCTCATTACTCATTATTGGCATTTGCAGAAGCAGCCGTAACCAGGAAGTAAGAAGGGATAACTATGCCGTCCATTAAAAAAGGTAATCTACAATTAATGAAAGAGATTAATACCGCGACCATTCTTAACCTGCTGCACCGCGGAGACAAATTATCCCGGGCCGAGATTTCTTCCATTACAAGGCTAAGCGCAACAACCGTATCGGCCCTAGTTGAAGAGCTGATCGCTTCGGATATGGTCGAAGAGGTAGGCGAGCGTCCGATGGTAGGCGCGGGCCGACGCGCAACGGCGCTTCAGATTAAAGCGCGAGGCGGTTACGTCGTGGGGATATTCCTTAGCAATAGCTCGCTTATCTGCGCCGTCTTTAATTTGCATGGGGAGAAAATCGCGGAGTTCAAGACCGGGATGGTCTCCGGCAATGAGGCGATGATGGAGCAGATTGAGAAAGCCTTGGTTAGCTGCTTGGATGATCCAAACGTGAAGGATTGCGGCAGCATGAAGGGGATTGGCATTGCGGCGCCCGGCATCATTGACGAGAAAGGCGAGACGATTCTTTATTCCAGCTATTTGAAGTTAACTAATCTGGCTCTGAGAGACCGTCTGTCTTCCCTTTACCCGGATATTCCCATCCAGATTGTGAACGATTCGAACGCCGCGGCTTTTGCCGAGCAATACAAGGGGATTGGCGAGGACAAGAGTCATCTGCTCTATTTTACGATTAATGAAGGGATTGGCTCCGGTCTTATCCTGAACAAAACGATCTATTCCGGTTATCTTGGCGCATCCGGGGAGATTGGCCATATTCCGGTGGACCCGGACGGGGAAGTATGCGCATGCGGCAGAAGAGGTTGCATCGAGACGGTTATTACGAGTCCGTATATCCTAAAGCGCTGCCAGCAGCTTGCTTTGACCAAGGAGGTTGCGGTGCCGGGAACGTTCGAGGAATTGCTGCGGCGTTATAACGAAGGCGAAGATTGGCTTCAACCCGTCTTCGACAAGGTGCTTCAGGTAACAACGATTATGATTGCGTCCGCGGTCAACTTTATCAGCCCGGAGACGATTGTCATTGAAGGATGGATGAAGGACTCGCCATCGTTTATGAGCATGCTTACCGCCGAGCTTGTCCGATTCCCATTTCCGGTGCCATTCTCGTCCGAACGGATCTGCCCGTCTTCCTATCAGGACGACGGCGCGCTTTACGGAGCGGCAACCCTCATGCTTCAGAAAATATTCAAAGCAACTTCGATTGCTTGATTGGCTATAACCGAACAAAACTCGGCATCTCGCCTGCGGTATAGGAACACCGGAAGCGGGATGCCGAGTTTTTATAGGCTATCGCTTATTCCAAGTTTGCATGATTGCCGTACATGCCCGTACCTTCGAGCTGAAGCGTCTCCATCAGGTTCATGACGATGGTATCGAGCATAATCAGCAGGCTTTGCTCAAACAAGGTGCCCATCGGCTGATTGGAACCTCCGGCCGGATTGTCTTTGGTGACAGCGGGAATCGTTACCGTAAGCGAGGCAACGGTACCTAAGGTCGACGCCGGAACGATCGTCACAACCCCTATCGCAGCACCGATGCTACTTGCTTTCGCAGCCATGCTTACAAGCGTTTTGGTCTCGCCGGAGCCCGAGCCGATCAGCAATAAATCCCTTTCGGTTATGCCGGGCGTGACGGTCTCTCCAACCACGTAAGCGCGGAGCCCCATATGCATCAAGCGCATGGCAAATGCCTTCATCATCAATCCGGAACGTCCCGCCCCGGCCACAAAGATCTGCTCTGCTTGCATGATCTGCTTCGCAAGCTTTTCCATCTCGCCTGGCCGAATGCCTTGGAGCGTCCGTTCCAGTTCCTGAATAATCGACGACGCTTGCGGTAGCGTACTCATCCGCGGTTACCCTTGCTTGATGAGCTGCTGCATTTGAGCCGCAACGGCTTGCTTGTCCCCTGCGCCGGTAATGCCGCCGCCTACGATAACAAGATCCGGCTGAGCGCTGATGACTTCAGGCAGCGTTTGAAGTTTAATGCCGCCGGCAATCGCGGTTTTCGCCTGTTTGACAACGCGTTTAATCGTAGCCAAGTCCTCGAACGAGTTTTTGCCGTCTGCTTGATGGTCATAACCGGAGTGGACGCAAATATAGTCAACGCCAAGATTGTCGATTTCTACAGCTCGCGACGCGATATCCTTCACGTTAATCATGTCGACCATGATCTTTTTGTTTTGCTTGCGTGCCTCGTCAACCGCGCCTTTAATCGTGGAGTCATCCGATACGCCAAGAACGGTAATAATGTCAGCGCCGGCTTCGGAAGCTTTCATTACCTCGTAACCGCCCGCGTCCATGATTTTCAGATCGGCAAGCACTTTGAGCGAAGGGAATTCGTCTTTGATTTCCTTAACGGCGCGAAGGCCTTCATTAATGACAACCGGTGTGCCAATCTCAACAATATCGATATAAGGGGCAACCTCTTTAACGACTTCTTTTGCCTCCGGGATATTAACCAAGTCCAGTGCCAATTGCAGTTCCATAATAAGAATCTCTCCTTTAATTGAAGTGTTTGAAAGCGATGAGTTCATATTAGGGCGATACCGGATTTTACGGAAGTACGCACTTTCAAGTAAGTCGGTATCCTGCAGGAAACTGTAACGCGCAAAAAAACAGACTCCATGCGGAGTCTGCGGGATTTTGTCGTGAAATATCCGATTTAATTTTCTGCTGCTTGCAACGCGACCGGCTCCGAATCCGAGACTCTTCCAAGCACCTCTTCGCCGTAATGTTTGCCCCAGTTGTACATCAGCTTCAGAATCGGGACCAAGCTTTCTCCATGCGGCGTCAGCTTATATTCAACCTTGGGCGGAACAACCGGATAGACGGTCCGTTCAACAAGCTGGTCTTCCTCCAGTTCGCGGAGCTGGTTGGTCAGAATCTTTTGCGTAATATGGGGAATGAGCTTCTGAAGCTCGCTGAACCTTTTTGTGCCGTCGATGCCCAGATGCCAGAGGATAATAAGCTTCCACTTGCCTCCGATCAACGCCAGGGTTAGTTCTTTCTCACAGTTGATCTGATCAATCTCAATTCGGGAACGAATATCTTTCGCCATGTTCGGCACCTCCGCATTTGCTATATTGTGTCCCAATAGATTACAGGATGATAGAGCTTCTGTCTACCGAAGGGGTTCCGGGATCATAAATGAAAAATAGTTGATAAATTAATATAAATAACAAAAAAAGGGTATTTTCAAACGCTTGTCCGTCGATTATATTAAAAGATACTTCAGGCCTTCTCCGTCATGTCTATCCGATCGGTGAGGGCCTTGTCCCGTTTGTTTGGCAACTCATATGTGGAGATGATGACGTGGTCGTTTTCATTTCGATTATTCTTATAATAGCGGGTGTTCTGGGCAGCTTTTTTCCGTCCATAAGCTGGCATATGAAACATGGCTGGGCTTACGACGGCAAAGCTGAACCTAGTGACCAATACATCTTTGTAAGTAGATTTGGTGCTGTGCTTGTACTAGGCTTGGGGGTTTATATTCTTATTACCGGAGATTTGGGAACGCTCAGATCATAGAAGGAGAGGGATTAGTATGAAACGTTTACCAATGAAAAGGCCAACCGACCACTATGATGCGCGTTTATTCAAAATCGACGAACAGCTCTGCGCTTTGCTGGAAGAACGAAGAGAGATGTCGAACCAGAATCCCGGTTATCCCCCATTTAACAGCATTGAAAGCTGGGCGGAACGTTATCGTTTGTACCCGGATTTCTTGAAAACCGTATTTAGCGTATTAATGAACGAAGAAGCTTATCTGCCCGTGGTGGAGCCTTCGGGGTTCCGGAAGTATGTGCCCATCCTCTCGTTTGTCGAGCTGGACAACCAGATCTACACGTTATCGGGCATTAAACAATACGACAATGCGAGTATCGTGAACTTGAGCATACATGGCGATTACAGGGAGCGGGAAGAAGAGCTGTCCCGCAAGCACCTTCATCTCGAGTTGGAGCTCGGAGAAGGTTATGACAGCTATATCGACCAGGGAACAAGTTCCGGCGCTAATGCCGCTTATGCTTTTGTGGTAACGCCGGCTCTCCCCGATGATCTTAGCGGAATGGCGCTCGCCTTCAGAGAATATGAAAGGCCGCTAAGGAAACAGCCAACCGGCAAAGAAATCATATTTAGCGACCTGTGAAAAAAAGGCCCTACCGGTGTTTGCGAATCCCGGCAGGGCCTTTTGCTTATTTCTGCTGTTCCAATGCGTCGATGCCAAGCGCGATGGATCCGCAAAGTCCGGCATTGTCGCCAAGTCCTGGCGGTACGATGTAAGAGTCGATCTCTTCGAGCAGCGATTTATGGGAAGCGTAGCCGTTCAGATTCTTCTGCACTTCCGCGCGAATCATCGGGAACAACTGCTCCTGATGCATAACGCCGCCGCCGAGAATGACTTTCTTCGGAGACAGCAGCAGGATCGCGCTGGAAATCGCTTGTCCGAGGTAGAATGCCTGCATAGGCCAAGCCGGATGATCCTTCGTCAGCTCATCGCCCTTCACGCCCCAGCGTTGTCCAAGCGCAGGACCCGCTGCCATGCCTTCGAGGCAGTCGCCATGATAAGGGCAGAAGCCGGCATACGTATCTTCGGGATGTCTGCGGGTCAATACATGGCCGCCTTCCGGGTGAAGCAGGCCGTGGACAAGCTTGCCTTCCGAGTAGACGCCAACGCCGATTCCGGTGCCTACCGTGTAATAAAGAGCGCTGTTAAGACCTTTGGCAGCACCCCATTTGGCTTCGCCAAACGCGGCCGCGTTAACGTCGGTATCCCAGCCATAAGGGACAGGGAGCTCGCGTTTCATCGTTCCAAGGAAATCAAAGCCGGACCAGCCCGGCTTTGGAGTAGTGGTCACAAATCCGTAAGTGGGGCTGGACGAGTCGATGTCGATAGGTCCAAACGTACCGATCCCAATCGCTTCCACTTGCTTATCGCGGAAGTAGTTCAATACTTCGCGAAGGGTAGATTCCGGAAGCTCCGTTGGCAAGCTGATCCGTTCTTCAATCTCGCCATGTTCATTGCCAATCCCGCATACAAACTTTGTTCCGCCTGCTTCAATAGCTCCAATACGCAAGGTTGTCTCCTCCTAAAATGAATTGCCATACAAAGGTGAAACAATAACCGTTTTGTGGTAATTCATACTTCGTAAGCATACGCCAATGAATTGCCATACAAAGGTGAAACAATGGTTTTGTTATTCGTGAGAGATAATAAATTCAAGCTCGCCGCGGAGCGTAAACGCGCCAAAGCCAAGCGGAAGAATGAAATGGTCGCCTTTTTTCAGCGGATAGCTGCCCGTAGCATTGTCCAATTCGCCCGCACCGTCAAGCACGCTGCAGATCACAAATTGAGCTTGCTCAGGGAAGGAGCTTTCGCCATTTGTGTTCCACTTCTGAACGGTAAAGAAGCTGTTCGATACAAACGTCGTCACCAACGTATCGCCAACCGTTTCGGTAGAGAACGTTGTTTCCGCTCCAACATGAGGAACGGTCGTCACTTCAATGCCTTTGTCCAGATGCAGTTCGCGGGTATTGCCTTTATCGTCCTTCCGGTCGTAATCATAAATCCGGTAGGTCGTGTCCGAGCTTTGTTGGGTTTCAAGCACTTGGATGCCTTTGCCGAGCGCATGAAGCGTACCGCTTGGCACATAGAAGAAGTCGCCCGGTTTCACGGTTACGCGAGTAAGAAGCTTGTCCCACTGGCCAGCGTCAACCATTTGCTTGAATTGTTCTTTTGTAGCCGCATGGTGGCCGTAAATAATTTCAGCTCCAGGCTCGCAGCCTAGAATGTACCAGCATTCGGTTTTGCCAAGCTCGCCGTTCTCGTTCACTTGAGCATAAGCATCGTCGGGATGGACTTGAACGGACAAATCGTCGGAAGCGTCCAGAATTTTGGTCAGCAAAGGAAATTTAGAAGCGTTTGATCCGAACAATTGCGGCTGCTGCTCCCAGAGCTCTCCAAGTTTCAGTCCTTTATATGGTCCGTTATGAACGATGCTTTGACCGTTCGGATGAGCGGACACAGCCCAGCATTCGCCGGTACGGTCGGATGGAATATCGTAATTGAATTGTTCTCTCAGCTGTTTGCCGCCCCAAATGCGTTCTTGAAATACAGGTTCCAGGAAAATCGGTTGATTCGCCAATCTTGATCCCTCCAAGGTTTTAAATAAAACTTTACTAAACTTGACAAAATAAATATTTGTAAAGTAAATTGATTATACCATACCGTTGAAGGAAGTAGAAGAATGCCCCGGCCTAAAAAAATATCCATGCAGACGATCGCGGATAAACTTGGCATTTCCCGTAATGCCGTATCACTCGCGTTAGCGAATAAAAAAGGGATTGGCGAAGAGCTGAAGCAGCTGATCATTCAAACGGCGCTGGAGGTCGGTTACCCTCTGGACGCAGGGCAGTCCTCTGTCCGCGCTCCCATTCTCGTTCTTGTTCCGGAGAGAATTATGAGCCATGAAGACCATGAGCATTTATTGTTTTATCATGATTTGATTTGGGGGCTTGACCGGCAGTTGCAAGAGGAAGGCTACAGCGCGGTTATTATGAGGATCAGCATCGACCAGGAGCGGGAGCTGATTCTTCCCGAGCTGGTTATTCATATGGAGTACCAGGGGATTATTGCGTTTGGCATATTGGAGAAGGACTATATCGTTAAAGTGCAGCAGACGCTTACGAAGCCGATGCTGCTCTTTGACTCCTATTACCGGGAGATCGATGCGCCAGCGGTTACTTCCGCCAATATTGAAGGAGCCTCTGAAGCGGTTCAACTCTTGATAGAAGCGGGTCATCGGAGAATCGGCTGCATAGCGCCGGTTAATTTGACGACCAGCCATGAAGAACGTTGGTTTGGTTATACGAAAGCTATGCTTCAGCATAAACTTCAGCCGGACTTTACCCTATGTCTCCTGGAATCGGAAGGTTTCGGAGAGACGCAAGAGGAGCTTGTTGCTTATTGCGACCGGTTTGCGGAGGGGGAATATCCTTCGGCCGTTTTTTGCGGGAATGACCGGATCGCCTTGCTCTTGATGAAGGAACTGGAGAAGAGGGGCGTGAACGTTCCGGGGGAAGTGTCGGTGATCGGCTTTGACGGCCTTGCCATGTCGGCAGAGTCGAATCCTCCGCTTACTACGATGGCGGTCAATAAAAAAGCACTGTGCACGGCAGCGGTCGAGGTGCTGGGGCAAATGCTCAAGCATCCCGAATATCCTGCTGTCCGCTGCAGCACAGCGCCAGATCTGCGTATGGGCGGTACCATCCAAGCGAATAATTAAGTTACATCGTTGCTCCATTATTTCGCTGGAAAGCGATAATCCATTCCCCTTGCGTTGCGGCATAACCGGTATCGCCTTCGGCAACGAGACCAAACAGATTTTTGACGTCCATGAATTCTTGCCGTTCGCCGTTATCGAACTCGAGCGTGATGTAATAATAAGTTCGGGAAGAATGGCTGATTTGACCATTATGATTGTGGGAGTTCTGCCGTACGTCCATCCGTTTGGACACGACGCGGGCGAAGACCGATTCCTTAGGCGAAGTTGCGTTTTTGGCATATTTGATGCCGCGGAATACGACAGTCCCGATGACGATGACGAATCCAATTACAATGATGATGGGAACAATCGTAAACATCAGATCAAATCCCACCGGCTGGCCAAAGTTGCTGTTGATCATACTTGCTCCTCCGATGCTTCCATGATATGGGTTAAATGTACTTTGATTGTACGCATGGATGCAAGGAAAAGTTGCACTTTCATTTGGGGTATGATATAAAAGGTTCGTGACTAAATGACCGGAATTGAAAATTAGTCAGTATCATTGGCGACGATGAGGAACGAGAGGAGAGAGGATTCATGTCCATTGACCGCAAAGCATTAATATTGAAAGCAGCGACGCAGTCGTTTGCGCAATTTGGCTATAAAGCGACCACAATGGATTTGGTATCCAAGATCGCAAGCGTAGGCAAAGGCACGATTTATACTTTTTTCAAGACGAAGGAAGAATTGTTCGAAGCGATATTGAACAAAGCCGAGATCGAATTGAAAGAAGCGTTGAGCTGCGGACTCGATCGCGATGGCAGCGAAAGCTCATTTATTCATAGCGTGTTCAGCTTGCTTGATTCTATCCTGGAGTTCCGTTCGGATCATGAGTTGTTTGCGAAGCTGGGGCAAGAGGTTCGGGATATTGGCACCGTGCAGGCGCTTGAAGGCATTCGCCGCGTGGAACAGTTCATGCTCGATTTCCTGAAGCAAAAGCTGGATGCCGCCATTCAAAAAGGCGAAGTTCGGGAATGCGATACGACGATAACCTCGTATATGATTTTCCGGTTGTATCTAGGTCTTGCCTCCGAGTGGAACAAGTCGCATAACGAACCGCTGACGAAAGAGCAGATTAAGGAAAATCTGACGATGCTGATCACGCAAGGGATTATGAAAGAAGTTCGATCGTGAAAATTCCAGCCTGAAAGGGCTGTTTTTTTGGTCTAAAATGACCGAAATACGAATTTAGTCAATTATTCAAGAGGAAGAAGGAAGTGTGAACATGAGACCGATTCAAGTCTTCTTGAAAGACATGAGAACATTAGCGACCAAACGGATGCTGCTCTTGTCTTTTCTTGGCGTCGCTTTGCTCCCGATGCTGTACAGCAGCATTTTGATCGATGGTTCGATGGACCCTTACGGCCAGACGAGCAAGCTGCCGGTTGCGGTCGTTAATCTCGACAAAGGCGCAGACTACGAAGGGAAAACGATGAATGTCGGCGGCGATTTTGTGGAGGAGCTGAAGAAAAGCGACAACTTCAAATGGGATTTCGTAAGCGAAGAGAAAGCGAAGGAAGGCATGGAGCATAACGATTATTATATGACCATTACCGTCCCAAGCAATTTCTCGGAAAACGCGGCGACTTTAACGCAGGAAAATCCCGTGCAGGCAGAGCTGATTTTTGAGCCGAACAGCCAGTATAACTTTGTGGCCGGCCAGATCGGTAATAGCGCGATGAAGGAATTAAGGTCTAAGCTCAATACGCAGATTACGGAAGCGTACACTCGCAGTATGTTTGAACAAGTCGGCACGATATCCGATGGTCTTGGTCAAGCGGGTGAAGGCGCAACCGAGCTGAAAGACGGTGCGGGTAAACTCGAGAACGGTCTTGCGACATTGAAAGATAATTTGAACAAGCTGGCAAGCGGCACTACCGAGTTGAGCGGTGGCGTCTCCAAGCTGTATGACGGCGCATCAAGCCTCAATCAAGGTACCGGCCAATTGTCTTCTGGCGCAACGGGACTAGCTGACGGTTTGAGTCAATTATCCGCAGCAGAGCAGCAGCTCCAGGATGGAGCGAACCAATCGAAGGCCGGAGCGTCACAACTCGCTGACGGACTGAAGGCTTCCAAAGCCGGAGCCGACGACTTGAAGCAGGGCTTGACGGCAGCTTCTGCCGCAAGCGGACAGGTGGCGGACGGTGCGGAACAAGTTGCGCAAGGGCTTGAGCAGTTAATCGCGGCTACCCCTGAGCTGCAAGAGAATGAGGCTTTGAAGCAGCTGCTGGCGGCAAGCAAGCAAGTGGCCGCAGGCAGCGCGCAGTTGCAAGCTGGTCAAGAGCAGCTGCTGGCGGGCAGCGGCAAGCTAGCCCAAGGTCAGGAGCAGTTGTATGCGGGAGCGACTGAACTTAGCAAAGGCCAGGAGAAGCTGGCATCCGGCCTTAATGTATTTGGCGGCAAGCTGAAGGAAGCTGGAGCGGGAGCTCAGCAGCTCGCCGTAGGAGCAGAAGCTGCAAATAGCGGCGCCGCGCAGCTGAAAGACGGATTAAGCAAGTTAAGCGGCGGAGTTGCTGGCATTGCCGACGGGTCGAAGCAGCTGGACCAAGGGGCGGGGCAGCTCAAAGACGGTTCTCAGCAACTCGTGAACGGATCCGGCGAGCTTGCGACAAAACTGAATGATGCGGCAGCGGACACGGGCAACATCAAAGACGGCGACGACATCGTCAATATGTTTGCCGAACCGGTAGTTGTCAAGGAAAATGCCGATCACAAGCTTGACCGGTACGGTCTTGGCATCGCTCCATACTTCTTGTCGCTTGCGCTCTTCATGGGGGCGCTTGTGTATACGACGGTCTTCTCGGTTCGCGAATCCTATACGCTTGGCGCATCGCCGATGGGCCGATTCGTCAGCCGTACGTTGACCTATGCAAGCATAAGCCTTCTGCAGTCGCTGATTGCGGATGCGGTTCTGCTCTACGGGCTCAAGATCGAAGTAACAAGCGTTCCTCTGTTCGTCTTGTTCACGATTCTCACGAGCCTGGCTTATACCTTTATTATCCAAGCGCTTGTCACTTGGCTGGATAATCCGGGCCGGTTCTTGGTTGTGCTACTAATGATCTTCCAGCTGACCTCCAGCGCGGGCACGTTCCCGCTTGAATTGCTGCCGGACTGGATGCAGAAGCTGAATCCTTGGCTGCCAATGACCCATGCGATTACCGGTTTCAAGACGCTTATTGCAAGCGGAGATTATTCGCTAATGCGCGAGCAGATGCTTATTCTCGGAAGCTTCGCGGTTATATTCTTGGCCTTGACGTTCCTGTATTTCAAGCGTCAATCTTCAAAACCGGCGGAGCCGGTGCTGCCGGCAGCCTAAATGGCATGTCTAGGAATTGACATGGAACATGTATCCACATGCCCTTTTTTCCGGCTTGTAAATCGGTTAATATAAGAAGAATAAGTAAAGATCAATGAAGGTGGCCGTCGATTGACGGCTTCTTTTCTTTTTTTTCGTAAGTTTATGTTTTCGAAGCAAGAATCATCACGAGCAGCCATCTGGCTGTTTGGGTGATAATTCTTTTAGGAGTGTGAAGTTGTTGATTTCGTTCTATGAGGACAAACACCGGCGTTCGCCGTTTATTTGGATGTTCCTGCTTCTGCTGAGCAAATCCGTTTTGTTCCGCGTGTTCCTGTTTGGGGAACTGCAATGGAACGGGCTGATCGCGGACGCGGCAGCGTGGCTTGGTTTGCTGCTTCTGGTGGAGCTTGCCACGGGGGCAAGATGGAGAGGGATTGCTTATTGGGTAGTGAACCTGATTGTTTCGGTGCTGCTGTTTGCTTCAACCGTATATTTCAGTTATTACGGCTCCGTGCCTACCTATACGGCGCTTAAGGCGCTTGACCAGGTCAATCAAATTCAGGACAGCGTAGATTCGTTGATCAAAAATGTCTACTATGTTTATTTCATGGACCTCGCGATATTAGCGGTTCTTTATATGGTTCGCTTGATTCGTGGAACCCGCGTTACCGGGCGGAAAAGAATCAGTCAGACACGTGTCGTACTTAGCGGTCTGCTTGCTTGTCTCGTTGTCATTAGTGCCATCATCTATTCCGGAAATGATGTCTCTAATGAATTGGAGCAAGCGGAGGGAATGGGATTTGTCGGGTATCAAGCGGCCGCGGCTTGGGACAACCGCACGGAGAAAGCGTTGGCGGAAAGCGGGAATATCGAGCAGACCAAAACCGAAATCGCCCAGCTGATGTCATCCTATTCTTATAAGGATCAGCCGGGGCAAGCTCCAATTCAATTTGGCAGCGCTCAGGGGAAAAATGTGATCGTAGTTCAATTGGAAGCTTTTCAAAACTTTCCGCTTCATTTGTCCGTTGGCGGCATGGAGCTAACGCCGGTGCTTAATAAGCTGGCGGACGAGAGTTATTATTTCCCGCATATTTATCAGCAGATTGGCCAAGGCAATACGTCGGATGCGGAGTTTATGTCGAATACTTCGATCTATCCGACGGGCAAAATCGCGATGTCGACGGGTTATGGTAACCGCGAACTGCCAAGCATGCCGCGTATGCTGGAGAGCATGGGGTATGAAGCCAATACGTTTCATGTAAACGATGTGACGTTCTGGGACCGGGACAAGCTGTATCCGGCGCTTGGTTTTAACCATTATTTTGACAAGCCGTATTACACCAATGATCATTTTAATGAATTTGGCGCATCGGATGAGGAGCTGTACCGCGTTGCGGTCGAGAAGCTTCAGACCTTGCATGGGCAGAACAAGCCGTTTTACGCACAGATGGTGACGGTATCGAGCCACTTCCCGTTCGAAGTGCCGGATGACAAGAAAAGTCTGAATCTGCCTGAGGCAATGGTGGGGACGCAGTTAGGCAATTATTTAGAGGCTGTCCATTACACCGATTATGCGCTTGGCACCTTGATCGACCGGCTGAAGGCGAATGGCATGTGGGAGGATACCGTACTCGTTGCGTATGGCGACCATTTTGGCTTGCAGCCGGAAAAAGCAAGCGCGGATGAGATCAGCAAGCAGCTTGGCATCCATTACGATGACCGGCTCAGCCGATTCAATATTCCGCTCATAATCCATGTGCCAGGCCAGAGCAATGGCAAGGTCGTCGATCAGCCGGGCGGGCAACTCGATATTATGCCGACTTTGGCGAATTTGCTTGGGGTCAAACCGGCAGAAGACAATGTCGTTGCTTTTGGACACGACCTGCTGAACATCAACCATAACGTGTTTGGAATGCGTTACTACCTTCCGACGGGATCCTTCTTCAATAACGACATCCTGTTCGTTCCGGGCAAAGGCTTCAACGACGGCACCGCCTATTCGATCAAAACGATGGAGCCGGTTGCCGATTTCGCCGAGTACCGCGATGATTACGACTACATCATGAAGCTGATGACTTTGTCGGACCAATATGTAGAGCAGTTGCCGAAGCGACAGCCATAATTAGAATACGAATACCTCCACTGGCCGGTGGAGGTTTTTTTGTTATAGGAGCTCTAGTGCTGGAGGATTAAACGCAATGGCTAAGGAATACCTGCATATGATGTATAAATAAAGAGGTGAAAGAATATGAAGCTGACGGCAGCCGTGCGAGGGAGACATTATCAATTCCGTGACCTTAAGGAGGTTATGGCCAAAGCCAATGAGGAGAAATCGGGAGACAGGCTGGCAGGACTGTCTGCCGAGGACGCAGCGGAGCGGGTGGCAGCGAAGATGGTTCTGGCGGAGCTTCGATTATCGGATATCCGGGAATCGTCATTGCTCCCTGCGGAGACCGATGAGGTATCTCGTATCATTGAATCCGATTTGGATGAGGAAATGTACGCACGGATTAAGAACTGGACTGTCGCTGAGCTCAGGGAGCAGTTGCTGCAGATGGAAGGCGGTGGCGGTTCCAATTCTCTCATTCGTGTAGGTCAAGGGCTGACGAGCGAAATGATCGCTGCATGCGCCAAGCTAATGAGCAATCTGGATCTCATTCAAGCAGCCTCCCGTATGGAGGTTGTGACGACTTGCAACTATTCGATGGGACAGCGGGGCGTCATCGCAGGCCGAGCCCAGCCGAATCATCCCGCTGATCATCTGCACGGCATAAGGGCTTCGCTCTATGAGGCGCTTGCTTATGGCATTGGAGATGCCGTAATTGGAATTAATCCGGTTATTGATACGGCGGATAGCGTCTATAATATCCTTTCGATGACGAAGGATGTGATGACCCGCTGGGAGGTACCCACGCAAAATTGTGTACTAGCTCATATTACAACGCAGCTGCGCGCCATCCGCATGGGAGCACCAGCCGATATGGTGTTTCAAAGCTTAGCGGGAACCGAGCTTGGGAATAAGGCTTTCGGGATCACCGCAGCGCTGCTTGACGAGGCCGATGAAGTTATCAGACAAGAAGGAACTTCGACAGGGCCGAATCGGTGGTATTTCGAGACAGGGCAAGGCTCGGAGCTATCATCCGAGGCTCATCATGGCATAGATCAGCTCACGCTTGAGGCACGCTGCTATGGGCTGGCCCGGCATTATAAGCCTTTTATGGTAAACACGGTCGTGGGTTTTATCGGACCTGAATATTTGTATGACAGCAAGCAGGTCATTCGCGCCGGGCTTGAGGATCACTTCATGGGCAAGCTTCATGGACTACCTATGGGAGTTGATGTTTGCTATACGAACCATATGAAGGTTGATCAGAATGATATGGATAATCTCGCCGTATTGCTCGCGGCAGCAGGCGTTAACTTTCTTATCGGAGTGCCTATGGCGGACGATTGCATGCTGAATTATCAGTCCACGAGCTATCATGATATCGCGACACTGAGGGAAACGTTGGGCCTCCGGCCGGCGCCAGCGTTCGAGCGTTGGCTCGAGGGAATGGAGCTGATGAAGAACGGCAGGCTGACTGCCAGAGCAGGAGATCCGAAGATCTTTGTGTAGGGAGGAGGGGAATGCTGTGATGAACGATATTTCTTCAGAGGTGGAAACTTGGAATGAGCTGAAAAGCACGACTGGGGCACGTATCGATGTGGGGCGAGCCGGTACTAGGCCGCTTACGAGCAACATGCTGAGACTGCGTCTTGATCATGCGGCCGCTATAGACGCGGTGTACAGCGAGGTCCCCCGCGAACTCATTGAAGAGATGGGTTTACTCTCCGTCAATACGCTCGCTTCAGACAAGGTTCAGTATTTGAAGCGTCCTGATCTCGGCAGGAGATTTACAACAACGTCCGCAGACGCGATACAAGCAAGCTGCCTTCATGCGCCGCAAGTGCAGATTGTTGTATCGGACGGACTTAGCGCAGCGGCCATTGAAGCCAATTTGAAGGAGGTCTATTCCTCTTTGCTCGACTCGCTGAATAGCCTCGGTCTCGAGGCAGGTACGCCAATCTATGTAGAGCGCGGCAGAGTAGGTAGCATGGATCATATCGGTGATATTTTGCAGCCGGAGGTGTTGGTTTTGTTAATTGGGGAACGCCCGGGACTGCTGTCCGCGAGCTCCATGAGTGCCTATATGTGCTACAAGCCTTGCATCGGGAAGCTGGATTCGGACCGTAATGTGATCTCCAATATCCATGAGAGCGGTACTCCGCCAGCTGAAGCCGGCGCAAGAATTGCTTCCATGCTGAAAGCTATGCTGGATCAGAGGCGAAGCGGTACGGAACTTGTTTTTTAATATAAGAAGCGACTAACCAGGGCTTTTCGCCTTAGGTTAATCGCTTTTTTAGTGTTCAATATAGCTAATAGATGATTGATCCAGCTTGCCTTATCCCAGTTCCCGAGTAAACCCTTCCTCTTCCATATACGCCTCAACCTCTTTATGCGTCTCAAACGCCATTTCGAGGTTAATGCCGGAATAGATATACCACATATCATCTTCCCATTTGACAACGAGGCTTTGATTTTCCTCATTCGTCCACAATTGATCTTTCTTTTTGCGATTGCGCGAAGGCTTTGGCGCAGGCTCTTCCTCACGTACCGATAAGGAGTCAATGGACTGACGAAGAAGCGTGCGGAGCTGAAGCTCGCTATAATCGCGGATATTGATCATTCCTTTGTCATCCTGGCTGAAGTTGCGCAGAAGTCCTGCATAGACGAAGCCGTTACCGTTCGGGTGCAGGTGGTAAACGACGTTTTTTCGATCATACAGGCTGTCCTCAAATTGGAAATTTACGCGTCCGAGAGACACATTGGAACGTGTCAGCTCCGTGAACGATTCGATTATGGCTAGCTTTTCCTCAAAATTTAACATAACATCCTCCATCATCAATCCATAAATATGCTTCGGCTATTATAGCATAAGCGTCTGCTCCTTACGAATGACCTGTGCGTTACAACTAAACACTTATGCTCCGTGTTAGTCTCCGCTACAAAGTTGCCTCAGGCTCGTTTACTCCGAGTACCTCTATTGACTATCATAAATGGAAACGAAGGGAGCGATCGAACATGAAGCATGATCACGAGTATTATTTGAAATATTCCATTGAGGTGTCCCGCAAATCGAGAGAAAACGGCAATACGCCGTTTGGAGCGATTCTTGTTAATGAAGAGGGCGAAATTGTGCTGGAGCAGGAGAACGTCGAGATTACGGAAAAACGGTGTACGGGTCACGCCGAAACCGCTTTGATGGAAAAAGCCTCGCATCAATTCGATCATCATGATCTGTGGAACTATACGCTTTATACAACCTTCGAGCCATGTGCGATGTGTTCGGGCGCTATCTATTGGGGCAACGTGGGCAAGGTGGTGTATGCGGCAACAGAAGAAGCGCTGCTGAAGCTTACGGGTGATCACGAGCAAAATCCGACCTTTAATTTGCCTTGCCGGGATATTTTCTCAAAGGGCCAAAAGCCAATTGAAGTCATCGGACCTTTCCCTGAACTTGAGGAAGAAGTTGTAGCCATTCACAAGGGATATTGGAACTAAACGGTCCTCACGCCCCCCTTTCGTCTGACGCCTGGCCGTCTTTTTTGTCCTTGCCCTGCATAAGCATGTAGAGGTACGGGACAAAGGTCTAAGCTTACGAAGTGAGAATTACCTCAGTGGCTTGAACCGGCCACTTGCATGGTAATTCTTTGGGTCTAAGCTTACGAAGCAAGAATTACCACAGTGGCGCTCCACCAGAGCCAAAGATGTGGTAATTCTTTTAGAGGTGGTGGATCATGACAAAATGGGGAAGAAGGGGATGGTTGCTTCGATCATTTGGCCTGAGCCGGCAGCAACTATGGTCTAACCGTCCTTTTGCCAAGGTAAAGCGGGTCAGCTGGGGGAGCAAAATCTCTACTCCAAGCAGCACTCCAAAGCCATGGGGAACAAAAAGCAAGAGCAAGTGGCGTTCTCCAAGCAAGCCAAAGCCCGCAAGTAGCTGGGGCGGCATGTGGCAGCCGCGCAGACGTCCGGTTAAAGCGGCAGGAAGAGGGATTAAGACGATGAGCATCAGCTCTGTTTCCGGCGGAAGCGGCGGAGGAACCAGACTGAAGTCCGGCAAACGGCGAACCAAGTTATGGATTGTCGTCAGCATTCTTATCCTGCTCATCGGCTCGATTCAATCATTGGTTTATATCGAGAAGCATTTGCGTCCGCCGCTTATGAAGGTTGCGCAGCTTCGGATCAAGCAGGTCGCCACGCAAGCCATCAATAAAGCAACGACCGACGAGGTTGTCAGCAATGCCGATTTCGAGAAGCTGATCGATTGGAAAATGAACAGCAGCGGCAAAGTGTCCGGGTTTATGCTGAACTACGCCGAGCATACGAAGATCCGTTCGGAGACGATCAAGACGGTGCAGGCTACGCTCGATGATTTGAAGGAAATTCCCGAGCATATTCCGGTCGGCAATGCGCTGGGCAGTGCGCTGATCTCAACCTACGGCCCAAGAATCCCGGTTAAATTCGAGCCTGTTGGCGCGGTAAAGGTGGATTTGAACACGCGCCAGACGAACGCGGGCATCAATATGATCCTTATTGAAGTGTACATCCACATCGTATCAGAGGTGGCGATTATCGTCCCGTTCGAGACGGATCCTCAAATCGTAGAGACGGAAATTCCGATTTCATACCTGCTTGTGGTTGGCGATGTGCCGATGTATTACTACGATAACGAAGGCAAACCCGTCGGCGACTCTGCCCCGGATGCTCCGAATATTTCGCTGCCGATGTCCAAAGGCGAGGGGGTTACCCAACCGTCGGACGGAAGTATGCTGAAAGAACAGCTTGATTCCGAAAATTCGCCGCTGCCTTCGGGTGGCAGCAATTCGGCTAATAACGCTAGTAACGCTAATGCAGGAGACGGTAGTTAAAAAATAAAAGGGGCATCCCAAAAGGTCCAATGGATTGGCCTTTAGGATAGCCCCTTTTATCGGTTTAACCGACGCCGTTCATCTTGCTCCCAATGTCTTAGCAGCGGATACGGATCGAAGGCCCATTCGATAAGCCCGCGGTCCCGATATACGCCGTAATGAAGGTGAGGCGGGAATTTGCCTTGCGTTCCCGGTTTGCCGTAACCGGAGCTGCCGACCCAACCGATGGTCTGGCCGGGTTTGACAATCGTTCCGATGCCAACTGTCTTGTCAAAGCCGGACAAGTGGGCGTAATAATGATAATAATTGTTCAAATCCCGGATCCCGATACGCCAGCCTCCATAAGGGTTCCAGCCTTTTACCTCCACGACGCCAAAGCATGTGCTTCGGACGGGAATACCGTAATTGGCGAAAATATCGGTTCCTTCATGAGTGCGCCTTCCTCCCCAACCCCGGGCATTGCCCCATGTGCTCCGGTACGAATAATTGGTTCCCACCGGAACGGGGAAAGCATGCTCGTATAAATCCAATCGGCCGAAGGTAGCGTAGATGCTGGAAAATTGTTGAATGCGCTGAACGGCTCTGCTGTTATGGTAGAATTCCCATAAACCTATTGCGAAATCGTCTTCGGTCGACCCGCCGTTTTGAAGCAGCCTGGTTGCTACCGAATACAGCAAATCAACATCGTTTGTACGGTCGGCAAATCCATCGCCGTCTCCGTCGCGGCCGACGCCGTTGAACCATTGGATAGAAGCCGGTACATGGTCGGACGGATCTGGGTTGAACGCCCCGGCCCACTGTTCCTCGTCCATGTAGATCCCAACGAAACTTCCCAGCTGCGGACGTGCTTTTGGACGTGCTTTGGACAGAGTACGCTCATATTGATCAACAGCTGCAAGACGGTACCAAGGAATGCCGGTAACCTCACTAAGGCGGTCGTACAGCTGCTGTCTGGTGACGAGCGGATCAGCTGCCCCGCCTGAAGATTGGGCCTCTGCCTGCACCGTTTTGCTAACGCTTGGATTTGCATAGCCTAATTGCCCGGATATAAGCATGGAAGCGACAACGGCAGCAAGCGCAAGTGATAAAGTCTGTTTCAATCGTTCCACCCTTTCGATAGCTCGAAGCAATATTCGTTATGTTTTGCAAATCATTGGATTTTATCCGAACTATGCTATAATAAACGGTGAGATTCAGCTGTCCAAATGAAAGTGAAAGCAGGGAATTCTAGATGAAATCGAATAAAGAAAAACTCAAAAAGCCGGACTGGCTTAAAATAAAACTTACAACCGAAGGTAACTACTCCGAAATTAAAGATATGATGCGAACCAAAACGCTGCACACGGTCTGCGAGGAAGCGCGTTGCCCGAATATTTACGAATGCTGGGCGAATCGAACGGCTACCTTTATGATTCTTGGCGATATTTGTACGCGGGCTTGCCGGTTCTGCGCGGTCAAGACAGGTCTTCCGACCGAACTCGACCTGCAGGAGCCGGAACGTGTGGCGGAAGCTGCCGAACAGATGGGACTACGCCACTGCGTGGTTACTTCCGTAGCCCGCGATGATCTGGCTGACGGCGGCGCATCGATCTTCGCCGGTACGATCAAGGCCATCCGTGAACGGATGCCTTTCACCCGCGTCGAAGTGCTGATTCCTGACTTTATGGGGAATGCAGATTCCCTCCAAGTCGTAATGGATGCCAAACCGGACATTCTGAACCACAATATTGAGACGGTTGAACGGATGTCGAACCGGGTACGGGCCAAAGCGAAGTACAGAAGATCGCTTGAGCTGTTGCAGCGCGCCAAAGAAATGAATCCAAAAATTCCAACGAAATCGAGCATTATGCTTGGCGTTGGCGAAACATATGAAGAAGTGCTTCAAGCGATGGATGATCTTCGCGCGGTGGACTGCAATATTTTGACGCTTGGACAATATTTGCAGCCTACGCCAAACCACATGCCGATCGCGCGTTACGTGCACCCGGATGAATTCAAAAGCTTGAAGGAAGAAGGGTATAAGCGGGGCTTCCGTCACGTAGAGTCGGGACCGCTTGTACGAAGCTCTTACCATGCGCATGAGCAGACGGATTCTGCTGCTGCCGCTGAGGAGCGCGAGCTTAGCAACGTATAAGGCTTCTATTGGGGAATTCGAAAGAGGGGAAACGGGATTGATCCAAATTGGCGGCAAAATATATGAACTTATTCATGAAAATCGAAACGGCTGGAACGCCGATGCGTTCAAGGATCGTTACAGCGAAGTATTGGAGCGATACGATTTCATTATCGGCGACTGGGGATATAGCCAGCTCCGTTTGAAAGGTTTTTTCCGCGATAATCATATGAAAGCAACAAAGGACAGCGCCTATTCGGGAATGTCCGATTATATCAATGAGTACTGCAACTTCGGCTGTGCTTATTTCATTCTGGAGAAGACCGGGACGGTTAAGAAATCTCCGGAAGAAGAAGAGGCAGGGGAGGAGCAAGAGGCTTCTCTTAGGCAGGATTCTTACGTACAGGAGAAGAATGATGCGGATGACGAAGAGGAAGTAGGTGCTTCGCTGCTTGCTGATGCTATCCTTGCGGGTGCCGCTGCGGCAGCAAGAGAAAGCGCTGCTGCAGGCAGAGGTGGACGCCATGCCGAAGATACCAAGCAGCAGCCAGCCCGTCAGCAAGGGCAACATTCCTCCCAGCATTCTAACCGTAGCGGCAAGGACCAGCACAGAAGAAGCTACCGCTCAAACGGTAAAAAGCCTATTAGACCGTCTGCAAACAAGGATGTAGCCGCTGCATCCGAGCAGGCTCAGGTTCACGCGCAGTCCGGCCAGAAACCAAAAGACCGCTTCCGTGACCGGGATCGTGACCGTGACCGTGACAGAAGCAAGGAACCAAACAAGGAACCGAACAAAGAACCAAATAAAGAACCAAATAAAGAACCAAACAAAGAATCGAACAAAGAGCAAGGAAACCGTCCATAAATAAAAGGGCTGTCTCAAGGTTGAACAAACCTGGGACAGCCCTTTTTTAGCGCGAAAGGATCACATATCTACAAACGCATCGCGGACGCGGTTCCAGAACGGGAACGGACGATAACGGGCAAAGCTGACTTTGCGTGTAGACACGCTGCAGCGGATGGACCGGATATCGGTGCGTTGCAAGCTTTGATGGTCAATGGTTAAGAGCAGCCGTTGCTCTTTTTTGGAAACGATATCGCAGTGATGATGCTGCGGCAGAAGGAACGAAGAGCCAAGCGTCCGGTAGACGCGGTTATTGATCGAGGCAATTTCCGCAATCTGCAGCGATTCAATCGACGGATGGACAATAGCGCCGCCGACGCTTTTATTGTAGGCCGTGCTTCCCGACGGGGTAGAGATCACGATGCCGTCGCCGCGGAACATCTCGAAGGATTCATCGTTGACGCTAAGCTGTACGACAAGCGTGGCATCCACGCCTTTTAACGTAAATTCGTTAAGTGCCAGGTAATAGAAATTTTGCTCATCCGTCTCTACGGCAATTTCCGCAAGCGGATAACGAACGAGATGGGGCGTTTCTTCCGCCATCAAAGTGACAAGCGTATCTAATTCATCTGCTTTCCAGTCGGCGTAAAAGCCGAGATGTCCGGTGTGAATCCCGACAAAAGAAACGTCGGTAACCCGGTCGACATATTTGTGAAAAGCTTGGAGCAGCGTTCCGTCTCCGCCGATGGATACAATAATGTCCGGCGTGTCGTCATGTCGCGTAAGTCCGCGCTCTGCCGCCAGCTGATGGAATCGCTCCGCTAATGATTTCGATAATTGATCGCCACGATCGATGACTGCATATTTCAAGAAATTTAAACCCCTTCCGACCTGTTGCAAGATACTAATGATGATATAGGAATATGGCATCAAATTCAACGCCGACACAAAACTTTAAGGTGCGAGCCATCCCCATAACACATACACAAGCACTACCGCGATGAAGCCATGAGCGAGGCGTGCAACCATAAGCGGGAGGTAACGCAGGTCTGTACGGCTTAGCAAGCTAAGCACCTGGGCGTGCACGGATAACCCTCCCCAAGACAATATCCAAGCTGCAACTGCCGTTTGGTGCATTAGTCCCGTATCCGCGCCTCCTGCGGCTTTCGCTCCTAGGGTAACTTCGAATAAACCGAAGATGCTTGCATCCGCAAGTTTAGCCGGCAGACCAAGGGCGCCAAACAACAAACGCAGCGCCTCCGCTAATGCTTCTACGATTCCTGCGCGGGTAAGCAGCTCCATCACAACCGAGAAAAAAACGACAAGACCGCCAACCACAATCATAAGACGCAAGGCGGATTGAATGCTGTCCTGAAGCAGCTTGCCTAGACTTCTGCCGTCAAGCAGCCGTGCATCATGCATCGCTTTTATCGCTTCAAAAAGCCGGGAAGAACGACGAGCCGCCGTCCGCCGCGGCGATTCGGTTACGGGCTCGTGACGGTCATGGAAACGCATAAGCAGTCCGATAATAAAGGCTCCGCCATAATGGGCGGCAGCAAGTATGGGGGCCAAGGCCGCGTTGTGAAAAAAACCGACCGCTACCGCCCCAATCAGGAAGATGGGATCCGATGTTGTGGTAAAAGCAACAAGCCGCTCTCCTTCCGCGCGCTTCACTAGGCCTTGTTCCCATAGCTGGGCGGTTAGCCTTGCTCCTACCGGATAACCGGATACATAACCCATTGTGACGACAAAGCTCCCGATGCCCGGAAGACGGAATAACGGCCGCATGAGCGGATCCAAGAGTTTGCCGAAAAAATGGACGATCCCGAAGCCAAGCAGCAGCTCGGAAATAACGAAGAACGGGAATAAGGCCGGGAACAAGACCTGCCACCATATGGATAATCCCCGCAAGGACGATTCCAGCGTTTGGGCTGGGAACACCGCCATGAGCAGAACGATTAGCAGGGCGGTGAGACCGGTAAGCGAGGCTGGACGGACAAGCGTTCGGAGCATGGATGCGTCCTCCTTTGGACTTTGGGACATGCGGATCGCAAAATGTACAACCCCTACAAGAGGTATATGAAGACAGGTGGACATCCATCACCAAAGGTAGTCAAAAATATTTTTCATAATTCTAAGAAAACGCTTGCAAAAAGGGCTGGACGGTCCGGATTTTTATGTTACAATGAAGGTACCTTTGAAGGCTTGGAGTGATGAGAATGAGTATAATCGCTGGCATTCTGGTCTGTGCGTTTGTTTACGTCATCCGAGAATCACTAACTGCACCGGGAGAAGAGGACTACGAAGGTTAATCGTTACATCTAATTCATAACAATCCCGCATTGGTAACGATGCGGGGTTTTTTTTGTGTTATAATACTAAATACCTACATATTGGAGATGGAATTGACGATGAATAGGAATATAAGCCTTTATGAAGCAATTGGTGGAGCTGAGACTTTAAGACGAGTGATTGAGTCTTTTTACCCAAAAGTGCAGGAGCATGAGTTGCTAGGTCCGCTATTTCCGGACAATATTATCCCTGTTATGGAGAAGCAAATTATGTTTTTGACGCAGTTTTTCGGAGGACCAACGTTGTTTTCCGATGCGTATGGCCATCCGATGATGCGGGCGCGGCATATGCCTTTTCCGATTACGCCGAAACACGCCGAAGCGTGGCTTGATTGCATGAGGCGCGCGCTTAAGGAAACTTCCGGCCTCGATGAAGAGCTGCAAGCATACATCATTGAGAGATTGTCGGGACCAGCCCACCATTTTGTGAACACACCTGAATAGGAGATGGGATTGGAATGGAGCCGCTTTATCAGACAAAGATGAATTGCATTTGCTGTGAGACCATCTTTACGACATCACGAGTTCGCCCAAGCTTTAAAAAAGCGGTGTCTATCGATTCTGATTTTTGCGGTTATTATCATTCGGAAGCAAATCCGGATTATTATGTGGTACGGGTTTGTCCGAATTGCGGTTTTGCAACAACGGAGAATGGAATACAAAAGCTTGCGGAGCGGCAAAAAAACAATTATCGCGAGCAGATTGGCTCGCGTTGGAAGGCTTGCGATTATGGCGGGGAGCGGGATGCGGTTGCGGCGATGACCGTGTATAAGCTGGCTTTATTATCCGCGCAAGCCATTGAAGAGAAACCTCGGGTGATTGCAGGCATCCTGCATCATATTGCTTGGTTGTACCGCTATGACGGCAATCAGCAGGGGGAGCAGAGGTTTATGCGCTTTGCTCTGCAGGCGTACATCAAGGTGTATGAGGAAGAAGAATCGCAATTAAATAATGCAAAGTTGATGTATCTGATCGGGGAGCTTAACCGGAGAACGGGCGAATTGAAAGAAGCGGTAAAATGGTTCTCGCGGATCGTCGGCGACAAACGGATCATGGACGCGGCGATGATTCGGAGAAGCCGTGAGCAGTGGCAACTCATCCGTGAGCAGCTGAACGAAGGACAGCCTGTTGCAGCGGATGGCGAGCCGGGAGATTCCCCCGTACAGACAACCGCTTAACAGGCTTGTCCGGTTTGTTAATGGCGCAGCTTGCGAAGCGACTGATCTGTCAGCATGTAGTCATGGTCCATATCAAGGACCGTCACTTTATTATGGCAGCAAGGAAAGACCAGCAGCTTTTTTTTGCCGTGCTGGATTTCTTCGATCTCGCGGACGCGAAGCGGAATAAGGA
This sequence comes from Paenibacillus glycanilyticus, assembly GCF_030161375.1. GTDB lineage: Bacteria > Bacillota > Bacilli > Paenibacillales > Paenibacillaceae > Pristimantibacillus > Pristimantibacillus glycanilyticus_B. The sequence goes on along the minus strand of NZ_BSSQ01000008.1, from coordinate 173,569 downwards.
CGTTCTCGCTGCTGCAGAAGGGGCAGGATGGCACATATACGTCCTTCATTATAATATCGTAAGGCCAAGTCTTTTCAAACGGAATCATGAGGAGGACTCCTCGGAATTAGAAGCGGAATCAGACGGCTTAGCAGCCTCTGCTTCCGCTTTTGCCAGTTCGGTCAGCTTCTGCAGCAAAATATGTTTAGGCATATGCATTAAATGCTCGAGCGGCACGCCAAGCTGTTTGGATAGCTTAATAGCTGTTTCGGGCGAGATTTGTAATGGTTGTGACATGGTGTTATTCCTCCAATCTGGATATAATTAAGTTATACACCGCAGACCGGAGATTGCGCAAATTTATTTGTCGATCTTTTGTGGCGGTTTTTTTCTTTATAGGTGTTACATATGCCAGCTAATCGAGTGCAAAGGAGAGGAACGGTTGAATGACGACAAGTAATTATCCGCTCAGATGGGATTTGGAGACGTTTTATGAAGGAGGGTCGAATTCGGCTGCTTTCGCGAGTGAATTGGCAGGAATCGAAAAAGATGTTTCCGAGTTGGACAGACTGCTCTCGGATAGCTCTTTGGAGCTCAAGAACAAGATTGAGGACACAACGGCTGTTTTGCAATCCGTGTTGATCCGCCTTCGCGAGTCGGAATCATTCGTAGAATGCCTTCAGGCGCAAAATATGAAAGACTCCGCGGCTAACGGCCTTAGTGACCGTGTAAAAACGATTAGCGCCAAGCTGCTTGGAGCATTAACGCGATACGATAACGAGCTTCGCCAGATTGAGGATGACAAGTGGGCAGCAATGATTGCGGACGGAGCTTTGGAGGAAGTGGCATTCAGCTTGTCCGAACGCCGTGAGCTTGCCAAGGAAAAGCTGGCACCCGAGCTTGAAGCGCTTGCCGGCGATCTGGCGGTTGACGGTTATCATGGCTGGGGCGCTTTGTATGATCTGATCGTATCCCGAACTAAGTTTACGGATATCGGCGAGAATGGCGAAGAGAAAGTTCTGTCCGCTGGACAGATGTTTAACCGCCTCTCGGACGGGGACCGTTCGGTTCGCATCCGCGCGTTTGCGGAGTGGGAGCGCGAGTGGGGCGATGCGGCCGAGCTATGCGCGGATGCCCTGAACCGCCTTGCGGGCTTCCGGCTTAAGCTGTATGGCAAACGCGGCTGGGAATCGGTGCTGAAAGAGCCGCTGAGCATTAACCGGATGTCTGAAGCGACTTTTAATGCGATGTGGTCGGCAATTAATGAAGGAAAGCCTAAGCTTGTTCGCTATTTGGAACGGAAGGCGAAGCTGTTAGGCGTTGAGAAGCTCGACTGGCATGATGTCAGCGCGCCGCTTGGTTCATCCGCACGGACAATAAGCTTCGACCAAGGAGCGAAGTTTATTGTAGAGCAGTTCCGCAAGTTTAGCCCGGATATGGCCGATTTCTCGGAAGTGGCGTTCCGTGACGGTTGGATCGAAGCCGAAGATCGCGCGGGCAAACGCCCTGGCGGCTTCTGTACGTCCTTCCCTAAGAGCCGTCAGACAAGAATCTTCATGACCTATTCCGGGACGGCGGACAATGTTTCAACGCTCGCCCATGAACTTGGTCATGCGTATCATCAATACGTGATGGACGATCTGCCTGCTCTGTCGCAGGAATATGCGATGAATGTAGCGGAGACAGCATCAACGTTCGCAGAGCTGATCGTATCGGATTCGGCTATGAAGGCTGCAGTGGATCAGGAGGAGAAGCTTGGCCTGCTCGAGGATAAAATCCAGAATGCGGTAGCCTTCTTTATGAACATTCATGCCCGGGTATTATTCGAGACGCGGTTCTATGACGAGCGCAAGAACGGAATTGTTCCGGTTGAGAAGCTGAACAGCCTTATGGAAGAAGCGCAGCGTGAAGCGTACAGCGGTGCCCTCGGCGAACTGCATCCTCATTTCTGGGCTTCCAAGCTTCACTTCTATATTACAAGCGTGCCGTTCTATAACTTCCCGTACACGTTTGGCTATCTTTTCAGCGCAGGAATCTACGCACGCGCGATCCAGGAAGGACCTGCGTTCGCGGACCGTTATGTACAGCTGCTTCGCGATACGGGCCGCATGACGGTAGAGGAGCTGGCGCAGAAACATCTCGGCGTCAATCTCGAGGAAGCTGATTTCTGGCGAGAAGCCGTTGAACTTACGACTAAAGATATCGACCTGTTCCTGGAGTTGACGGAATAGACAAAGGTTTTGAGGTGTCCCATCGGTCATGACAATGACGATGGGACACTTTTTTTATTTTCTATTAGAGAATAGTTCGCTCATCCAAATTTTCACGGTTTGCGACAAAGGTATGGTAACGTAATTTGCCCGATCCGGCGTTAAGCAATATACGTTCCTTTACCATTTTTCGCAGCAGTCGACGTGCAGTGTCAATATGTATGTTCAGATAATGGCTTACGTCATGAGAGCTGATTGGTTTAGCGGATCGGAGGGCCAACATTAGGATCTCTTGTTGAAACCATTTGCTCGCACATTCGCGGTCTATCTTTTACATCGTCGTAGGAAAAACGAAGAACTCTCCATCCATCAATCATTAAGTGATTTTGACGTATCCGGTCGTCGGAGAATTGTGATTTGGAAGAGTGAGAACCGTAGCCGTCAATCTCAATTGCGAGTTTCAACGGATACCTCATGTAAGCAAAATCAATATATCTTGTACCGTCTTTGAAATCCGATACCTCATATTCAGGATGAAGGAGCTCAAAGGAGCGGAAAGCCGGATACCAGACGTTCTGAAGGAACAGTACTTCAGCATGAGCATGTCCCTCTACGAGTCTTTCCTTAGCTTTATCCTTACGTTTTTTGAGATGCATGTTGAGCCATTTTTGATGCGTCAAATGAAATGTCATAACTCGCATAAGCTCCTTTCTAAAAGAAAAACACGCCGCGATTCCAAGCGTTGAATGCTTGGAAAGCGGCGTGTTCTTCACGACCAAAAGTTTGATTTGTGATGATAATACCATTTTCTGGTCTGGCCATCAAGAGGAAGCTGGTTTTGAAAGAATCGCGAGTCGGTTGTGGGGGCGAGTAGTAGTGTAGCAGGCAAAATGCCTGCTGCAGGAGGTAGGCTAGGTGGCGGAACAGTGGGAGGAGTGGTGCAGCAGGCAAAAAGCCTGCTACATGGGGACCGCGAGTCGGCGGAACAGTGGGAGTAGTCGTGTAGCAGGCAAAATGCCTGCTGCAGGAGGTAGGCGCGTTGGCGGAACGGTGCGAGGAGTGGTGCAGCAGGCAAAAAGCCTGCTGCAAGAGGTAGGCGAGGTGGCGGAACGGTGCAAGTAGTGGTGCAGCAGGCAAAAAGCCTGCTGCATGGGGTGGCGCGATGGCGGAATGGTGCGAGTAGTGGTGCAGCAGGCAAAAAGCCTGCTGCAGGAGGTAGGCGCGTTGGGGGAACAGTGGTAGTAGTAGTGCAGCAGGCGAAAAGCCTGCTGCTNNTTGTTGTGGTGCAGCAGGCAAAAAGCCTGCTGCAGGGCGCGATGGCGGGAGTAGCCGTCCGACTTATTGAGCATAAATAGAGCACAATTCAAATGTGATCTCGCATATATTGTGTAATAAATATATATGTGCTATATTATTTGCGAATATTGATGGTAAATTAGGCAAATGTGTGTAATAAAAAGACTGAGAGGTGAGTCGTCATTCAGTTATCGAGTCGCCAGCTAGAATTGCTAGAGTTAGTTAAGAAGCATGCGCCGATTACAGGGGAGCAGCTCGCGGAGTATATGGGCGTCAGCCGCCCCACGCTACGCTCTGACCTGTCGCTGCTTGTCATGTTGAACCTTCTTGACGCGAAGCCGAAGGTGGGGTATTTTCTCGGCGAAGCCTACCGGTCTGATGACGATTCGGCAACCAGGCAACGCTTCGAGAACATTAAGGTTCATGAAATACAAGGGGTACCGGTTAATATCCCGGAGACCTTATCGGTCCAGGATGCGGTTATCACCTTGTTCACGGAGAACGCCAACACGCTTCTGATCGTGAACGAGAATAAATATTTGGCGGGTATCGTTACTCCGAAAGATCTGCTGAAGATTACGCTCGGAAATCCAGGTGCCGGCGCCGTGCCGGTCAGCATGGTGATGACGCGTTATCCGAATATCGTTACGCTTGTTCCTGAAGAATCCGTTTCGGATGCGATTCGAAAAATGATGCTCCATCAAGTCGACTGTCTGCCGGTAATCGTGCCGGGCGAAGCCGGAGCGGAGATAAGCGGATGGGTATCGAAATCGAACATTATCCGGCTCATGTCGGATATTGCAACAGCAGCGGAACTGGGGGATTAAAGGCGATGTCAGAGCAAATTATATACGTCTGTTCAGATGCGGTTGGAGAGACGGCGGAAGCCGTCGCAAAAGCAACATTGCGGCAATTCGCATCCGAACATGTGAAAATTAAACGGTTTGGCCATGTCAAAACGGAAGACGAGGTCATCCAGATCGTTGCAGAGGCTGCAAGAACGGGCGGCTTTATCAGTTATACGCTAGTTCAGCCGGAGCTTCGCGAGTTGATGAAGCAGGAGTCTTTCCGATGGGGAGTCCGGGCGGTCGACGTAATGGGGCCGATGATGCAAGCGTTTGTTGATACTTTTGGTAGCTCGCCAAAACGCAAGCCCGGTCTTCTTCATTCCATCGACGATGAGTATTACCGCCGGATGGAAGCTATCGAATTTGCAGTCAAATATGATGACGGCAAGGATGCACGCGGCTTTATGCAGGCACAAGTCGTTCTAATTGGAGTATCGCGCACTTCCAAAACGCCGCTTAGCATCTTCTTGTCGCACAAAGGCATTAAGACGGCTAATCTTCCGCTTATGCCGGAGGTGAGGCCGCCAGCGGAGCTGATGCCGGCACCGGGCCGTTTAATCGTTGGTCTTACCATGCAACCGGAGCAGTTGCTCCACATTCGGACGGAACGACTGAAGACGCTAGGTTTGCCAGGTACAGCGCAATATGCTTCCATGGATCGGATTATGGAGGAACTGGCTTATGCTTCAAGCGTAATGGAGGCATTTGGCTGCCCGGTTATAGACGTTACCAACCGTGCGATTGAAGAGACTGCAGGACTTATTATTGAGCAATTATCCTAATTATCTATTTCAAAATGTTGCACAAAAAAGCGCCGCCAACGTATTTATTGCATAAAAATGGCAATACGTATGAGAGGATGCCCAAATATGTTAGAACGCGAATTGTCTCTAGAGCTTGTTCGAGTTACGGAATTGGCGGCGCTGGCCGCTTCCCCCTGGATGGGCAGGGGAGACAAGAATAGTGCCGATGGCGCAGCAACCGAAGCGATGCGGAGCATGTTTGATACGGTATCGATCCGTGGTACGGTAGTAATAGGGGAAGGCGAGATGGATGAAGCGCCAATGCTCTATATCGGAGAAGAAGTAGGCAGTATGCAGGGACCGGAGGTCGATGTAGCGATTGATCCCCTTGAAGGAACCGAGATCGTAGCCAAAGGGCTGAACAATGCGATGGCTGTTCTGGCCGTTGCGGGCAAAGGCGAACTTCTTCATGCGCCAGATATGTACATGGAGAAGCTGGCAGTAGGTCCGGAGCTTGCTGGCAAGCTGTCGCTGAAGGATCCGATCCGCATTACGCTGGAAAAGGCGGCACTCGCCCTCGGCAAGCCGATTACAGACCTGACCGTTATGATTCTTGACCGCGAGCGGCATGCGGAGATGACCCGCGAGCTTAGGGAAGCGGGCGTTCGGATCAAGTTTTTATCCGATGGAGACGTTGCGGGCGCGCTTGCTCCTTCTTTTCCGGAAGCGGGTATCGATCTGTATGTTGGTTCAGGCGGGGCACCGGAAGGCGTGCTTGCTGCAGCAGCGCTCAAATGCCTAGGCGGCGAGATACAAGGCAGGCTGGTGCCGGAAAGCAAGGAGCAGTATGAACGCTGCGTCTCTATGGGGCTGACGGATCCTCGCAAAATATTAACTATTAACGATATGGTTGGTACGGGAGATGTCATTTTCGCCGCAACGGGCGTAACGCCAGGCGAGTTCTTGGGCGGAGTACGTTATATGCCGGATCAGCGGGCAGAGACCCACTCGATGGTCATGCGCGCACAGACCCGCACGGTCCGCTATGTGAAGTCACTGCACTACCTGCCAAACAAACCTCTGTTGCTGAAGTAAAGGTAACGCACATAAATTCGTAAACGAAAGAAGGAATTGGAATGGAACGAACCTTTGTCATGGTAAAGCCCGATGGCGTGAAACGTGGATTGATTGGCAGCATTGTTGCAAGATTCGAGCACAAAGGCTTTAAGCTCATTCAGGCGAAATTGATTGAGATCGATACGCCTTTGGCGGAGCGCCATTACAGTGAACATGCGGCTAAGCCGTTTTTCGGCGAACTGGTCGAGTTCATTACATCCGGTCCTTCTTTCGCCATGGTCTGGGAAGGCCCCGGCGCCGTGCAAAACGCCCGAACGCTCATTGGCCGTACCAATCCGTCCGATGCCGATGCGGGGACGATCCGCGGTGACTATGCATTAAGCGTAGAGAGCAATATTGTCCATGGCTCCGATTCGGTTGAAAGCGCGGAACGCGAGATCAAGATGTTTTTTGAAGGACAGCTATAAAGTTAGAAAATAACCAGTAAAAACCCTATGGAAACGGGTAACCGTTTGCATAGGGTTTTTTTAATATTCTTGCAACATATCGTCGCAAAGTTATGAAAAACGTTGAAAAAACTATTGACACGATACGTTTTGTATCTTAGAGTAAGGTATACAAATGGTGATACGGATTGTATCTTAAGACCTACAACGTTGCAGGAGGGAAACGCGTGGAACTAAAGCAGTATGTGCAGATCGTCATGAAAAAATGGTGGCTAATTGCCGCTATCGTTATCGTAGCCGTTGTTGCGACGGGCATTAAAAGCTACTTTTTTACAACCCCGATCTATCAAGCCAAAGCCACTCTCATTGTTAACCAATCCCCTCAGCAAGCCGGCGTAGAAACACTAAACCTTGGATTATTGCAATCCAATGTAATGTTGATCAACTCCTATAAGAAAATCGTAGAGTCCGCCTTCATTATGGATAAAGTGGTTGAACAGCACGCAAGCCTCGGCGTTACCGCAGATGATCTTTCCTCCAAAGTGACGGTTACCTCGGCAGACGACTCGCAAGTCATGGAGATCTTGTACAGCGGAGCCTCTTATACGAAAGCAGCGCAAATCGTCAATGCCGTCTCCGAAGTGTTCAGGGATCAAATTCCTAATATTATGCAAGTCGACAACGTGACGATCCTCGATAAGGCTAACGAGAACGATAAGCCTGCGCCTACCAATAATAGTCCTCTCCTTAACATAATCATCAGTTTGATCGTATCCGCCATGCTGGCCGTTGGCATCATCTTCTTGCTGGACTACTTGGATGACACGATTAAAAGCGAAACGGAAATGCTGCAAACGCTCGATGTGCCTATTCTTGCGCTGGTCAACAAGATCAATAAACATGACCTCGGCGCCAAGGATAAGCCAACGATTCCTATTAAACAAGAATTAAACGAACCGACGTACGCTACTCTCAATCAATGATAGATACTGGTTTGGCAGCCCTAGACCTCTAAGTCAGGGCTTATATTTTATAGAGAAAACTATATTGGATAGGTGAGGGTGAGAGTGTAATGAACAAGGTAAAAAAAGCGATTATTCCCGCTGCCGGACTCGGAACCCGGTTCCTTCCGGCAACCAAAGCGATGCCGAAAGAAATGCTGCCCATCGTAGATAAGCCTACAATTCAGTACATTGTTGAAGAAGCGATCGCCTCCGGAATTGAAGACATCATTATTGTCACGGGCAAAGGCAAAAGGGCCATCGAAGATCATTTCGACCACGCCTTCGAGCTGGAGCATAACTTGCTTGGCAAGGGCAAGCTCGACCTGCTTGATGAAGTTCGCCGGTCTTCCAACGTAGATATTCACTATATCCGGCAAAAAGAGGCAAGAGGGTTAGGCCACGCAGTCTGGTGCGCGCGCAATTTCATCGGGAATGAACCGTTTGCCGTCTTGCTCGGCGATGATATTGTGCAATCTCCAGTGCCTTGCGTGAAGCAGCTAATTGAGCAATATGAGCGAACAGACCGCTCTGTCATCGGGGTTCAGGCTGTTAGAGAGGACCAGACAGACCGGTATGGCATCGTTGATCCGATAGAAAGTTTTGACCGTCTCTATCAGGTCAAACGTTTCGTAGAGAAGCCTGCCAGAGGGCATGCGCCTTCCAATCTTGCCATTATGGGGCGTTATATTCTGACCCCTGAAATTTTTGACTGCCTGGAGCATCAGGAAGAAGGTTCCGGCGGAGAGATTCAGCTGACCGATGCGATTCAGAAGCTTAATGAATTGCAAGGCGTATATGCCTATGACTTCGAAGGAGTCCGGTACGATGTCGGCGAGAAACTTGGCTTTATTACGACTACGATTGATTTTGCCCTGAAAAATGACGAACTCCGTATTCCCCTGCTTGCTGCCATGGAAGAAATGATGCTGCGGGAGCAGTCCAATAAGATTAATTAGAGGTGAATATTGATGGCTCCCACTCCTCAGCAAAATGATCTCGAAGCCGTTTTTGAGGCGGCTACTATTTATACGCCCTACGAGCGTCGGCCTCTTCGTATTTACTTAATGGGCAAACGCGGTTTTGATCTTATTGCCGCATCGGTCGGCCTTATCTTGCTCTCCCCGCTTTTTCTTATCGTTGCTCTACTCATCAAACTCGAGAATCCTAAAGGCTCCGTCTTTTTCTATCAGACCCGGGTAGGGCGCAATGAGCAGCCGTTTAAAATGTTCAAATTCCGTTCAATGGTTGCCAACGCGGAATCCATGCTGGATAACCTCTTGAACCAAAATGAAATTCAAGGCGCCATGTTTAAGATGAAGGAAGATCCCCGCATTACAAAGGTCGGCAAGTTTATCCGCAAAACAAGCATCGACGAGCTCCCTCAGCTGTGGAACGTCATTCGGGGCGACATGTCGCTTGTTGGCCCGCGTCCGGCATTGCCGCGCGAAGTGAATGAATATACCAGCTACGATAAGCTGCGCCTGAAGGTACAGCCCGGCTGCACAGGCCTATGGCAAGTAAGCGGCCGCAACGAGCTCAGTTTCAACGAAATGGTGGAGCTTGACCTCAGATATATCGAAGAGCGTGGATTCCTGCTTGATCTGAAGCTGGTGCTTCTTACAGTGAAGGTTATGTTTGGTTCCAAAAACGCCTACTAGAGAGAGCGTGAAACGGAGGAGTTTGGGATGAAGCTTGTCCTGTTATCGGGAGGATCGGGCAAACGGCTGTGGCCGCTGTCCAATGATGCCCGTTCCAAGCAGTTCCTGAAAGTGCTTGAGGATGAACAACGGCAGCTGGTGTCGATGGTGCAGCGGGTATGGGGACAAATTGCGGAGCGGGGGCTTGGGGACAGCAGTTATATCGCTACCGGCAAATCCCAGATTGAAATGATGCATAATCAGATTGGCCGCCATGTGCCGTTAATTATTGAACCCGAACGCAGAGATACGTTTGCCGCGATCGCTCTAACCGCCGCTTATCTCTACTCGGAGCAAGGGATCTCGCTTGATGAAGTGATCGCGATCCTTCCGGTAGATCCGTATGTGGAAAGCCGCTTTTTCGATGAAGTGAAAGAACTCGAGACGGCTTTGCGCGATTCGGACGCAAACCTAGCCTTGATTGGCGTGAAACCGACTTATCCATCGTCTAAGTATGGTTACATTGTGCCATCCGAGGATGAGCGTAAAGCGTCGTCAGCCTACCGTCATGTTAACCGATTCGAAGAGAAACCGTCCGAAGAACGGGCCGCTCATTTAATTGAACAATATGACGCGCTTTGGAACTGCGGCGTATTTGCCTTCAAGCTAGGTTTTATCATTCAGCTGATGGAGGACAAAGGATTACCTCTTCATTATGAGGAGCTTGTCCGGCAATATCATACGCTTCCGAAGGTCAGCTTCGATTATGAAGTGGTCGAACGAACGAAGCGTATCGTAGTCCGCCCGTACGAAGGTTATTGGAAAGATCTTGGCACATGGAATACGTTAACGGAAGAGATGGCCAATCGTCTGATCGGCAAAGGGATGATCAGCGAAGACAGCGAAAACACGCATCTCATTAACGAAATTGATATTCCGGTATCCATCCTGGGATTGTCTAATGTTGTCGTAGCGGTAAGTCCGGACGGCATTCTTGTGGCTGACAAAAGCGCGAGTCCAAGGGTGAAGGACTTTATCAATTACAATCAGGGTCCTATGTTCGAGGAACGCAGCTGGGGGTGGGCGCGGATTTTGGATGATCAGCGCTATGATGACGGCCGTACGGTCGTTACGAAGCGGGTTGGGATTTTGGAAGGGCGGAACATCAGCTATCAGCTGCATATTAACCGGGAGGAAGTATGGACCATCGTCAAAGGCGAGGGCGAATTTATCCAGAACGGCAATTATATGCGGGTGAAAGCCGGCAATGTGCTTCATATCCCGATGAAGACGCTGCACAGCATCCGGGCGGTTACCGAGCTTGAGATCATTATCGTCCAATCCGGCAACGGGGAAGAGGATAACCGGATCGTGGAGCTCTATAACACTTGGGAAGAAGTCGAGGAGCATTGTATCAATATGTAACAGCAGGCGCATTTGTCTCCGCGGGAGGCGAATGCGCTTTTCTTTTATTACAGAAACTGGGTGTGAGGAGAGTATCGGATTTTGCTACATTTTGTTGATTAGATAGTTATAAAATGATACAATTAGTATCAAAAAGAAGAGCGAGTGTGATCCATTATGGAGCATATACACAACCGTTTATATACTGCGTATGGGTTGCGTCTGGCAAGCGAAATGGAATTGCCGGAGCTGATGACGGCTATGGATGACGGCTCAGAGCCGGACGCCTGGATTACGTTTGCCGATTTAAGCGAGTTTACCGCAAATTGGCAACCAGGCAAAAAATACATCGCCGATGACGAAAAGGTACTGATCTATGAACCTAATGTAGCTTTTTATTGCGTGAAACATAACCAAATTCAGGTCATGCCTATCAAGCAAACGGAAGCAGGGCAATATCGATTAACGATTATTCGGATCTGTTGCAGCATGCTGCTGGTCCGAAGAGAGATTGCGCCGATCAATGCAGGCGGCGTAGTGATTAATGGCAAGGCTTATGCGGTTATTGCGGATTACGGTACAGGCCAATTGGCGTTGGAAGCTTTTATGGAAGCGGGGTATAAGCTGCTCGGCGACGAGATTCTGGCTATAGCAATGAATGGGAAGACCAATGAACTGACGGCTTATCCCGGCTATCCGGTCGCAAAGATGTTCCACAATGAGCCGCTGCCGCTGGCGGGAGTATTGGAGATTGAAAGAGCAAATACCCATCAAATAAGTATTAGCCAGATCACTTTGCTGCAACGGGTTCAATTGTTCCGCAATCAATCCTATCTTCAACTGATATTAAGGGAAATGAATTTGGAGAAGTGGCTGTTTACCTTCGCAACGAGAGTGGCGCTGTCTATTCCTTTTTATCAAATCAAGCAGCCGCTTATCGGATATTCGGAGCAGAGACTCGTTCATCAAATTCTATATGCCGTCAGTGAAAAAGAAATAGTGTCAGGTATGTTGTGACAAGCAAGGAGAAGGGGAGCAAAGATGAACCAACCTTGGGCGCTTGATGTAAGCTCTCTTCCAAAGGAACTGCGTTACATGCTTCGGTTGCTGCGCAGTGACTATCCATTGGACGAGGACGAAGCCATGCAGCTGGCCGGCGATATCGATTGGCCGTTATTTCTCCGGCTTGCTCTTTATCATGAGACCTTTCCCGTTCTATACCCGATACTCCTAAGGCTAAATGCCAGACAACAGTGGACGCCGGATTTCGTTATGGCCAATTTATTAACTCCGTATACTAGAAATACGCACAAGTTGTTGCAACTGCAAGAGGAGACGGGACGGCTTGGGGGACTGCTTGAAAGCAATGGCGTACGGGCTTTGTTTTTGACAGGCATCACCGGGGATTTAAATATTTTGGTCTCCAAACAGGATGCGAACGTTATGGAGCAGCAACTGGGAACCGAAACTGAACTGAATATCTGTTGGAGCTTTAGCCCGGACTCGAGAAATGCGCCTTCTTTCGAAGAATTGTGGGTTCGCAGGCAGGCAAGCTCCCTGCAAAAGTCGGTATTTACGCTTGGGAATGAAGACAGGCTGTTGCATCTGATTATGAATGGAACGAGAACCGGCTGCTCATCACTTAAATGGCTTCTTGATCTAGACAAATTGATGGGGGAATTTCTGAATTGGAATAGAATGAATCAACTATTTGAACAGAGTAAGAGTAAGTTGATTGGAGGACAAGCTTTTTTGCTATCCACTCAGCTGCTTGGCACTCTGTTGCCCGAAGAAGCCTATAACCTGACACTTGAGTCAAAAGCTAGACGGCTGGCGCAAATGTCGATTCCTCTTGTCCGCGGGGAACAAGATAAGACGCTGGAGTCCGGTAAGTTGCCTATGAAATATGTCCCTTTCCTAAGGATTTGGCAGCAATTTAGAAGGCTGTCTCCTAAGGGAGAAGCCCCATTGCAATAAGAATGCTCCAGCTATCCCTTAATGGAAAGCTAATTTTTAGTTGACGGGCATTTGAGTAAAATGGTAAGATTTGTACATTACAAATCGATCGGCAAGTACGGAAGCACCGTAGAAGGCCGCAGGTAAACTGCGCCTTTTACGGTGCTTTTTTGCGTTTGTCGTGACAAGAAAGGCAGGGGCAGCAGTGAGGCAGCAAATCGCGATTGCAGTGAAGGAGCAGGATTATGTACGAAGATTGGCTGATTATGTGCGGGATAGTCCCTTCAGCGAGTTATGGCAGCTGACAGCTTTTACCCATGCGGAGGCGTTTGTGCAGTTTCTTAAGTCCGGTTATCCGGTTCATGGAATCGTCGCCCAGCCTTCAATGTTGGAAGCTGCTGCTGATGTTTTGCCCGAAGGGGTACCTGTCGCAGCGCTCGTCACAGCTCTAGGACAGCTTCCCGTCTATCACGAATTGATACAGTTCCAAGCACTCCCCGGGCTGCTGCAAGGGTTGGCTTCTTTTCTCGCACCGGCTTCACAGGCGGTTATAAGCGAGCGCGCCATACAAGTTGTTACGTTGTATTCCGCTTCCGGAGGGGTAGGGAAAACAACATTGGCCAGACAATTTGTTCAGACGGCGGCAAGCAACGGGCAGCGGGTTTTCTATTTAAATTTGGAACGATGGACGGCTATGGATAGCTGGCTGGGGGATGGACCGGCCGCTGCGGATGAAGGTTTATCCCAACTCCTCTACACGCTGCAGTCGCATCCGGGCAAGGTTGGCGATTGGCTTGCGAGCCATAGCAAGCGGCATGCGGGATTGCGCGCGGATTATTTGTTGCCTTGCTCGAATCCTGAAGACAGGATATCTCTTCAGGCAGCGGATGCGGAAGCTATTATTCGAGCGATTGCGGGTATCGGCCAATATGATCTTATGGTGGTTGATCTGGACGAAGGGATGGATGAGCTGCATTTGGCCGTGCTTGAGCAAAGTGACCGCGTTTTATGGCTGGTAACGGAAGATCAGGGCGTTCAGCGCAAAAGCCAGCTTGCTTATCAATATGGCATGCAGCGTTACGGCGACAAATTCCGATCCTTGGAACGTCGTCTTGAGCTGATTGTCAATCGCAGTATCGGTCACCCGCATCCGGGACAAAGGTTGTTCAAGCCGGCTTTTGCTATACTTCCGGATGTTTCCATTAGCGGCTCGTCCTCCGTTCATGCCTCGCCCGTTTATATGGCGGCCGTGGAGCGACTGTTCCGTCAGCTGGTGAAGGAGGAAGGAGGCGTTCAACTTGCTAACGGATGAAGCCGTTCTGGAACTGAAGAACCGGATTAAGGATCGCCTTGAATATAGCGGTTCGGTAACGGATGAGCAATTGACTGCTATTGTAGAGCAGACCGTATTCGCCTGGAACAGCGGTAGCCCGCTTACCGCTTCGGAGCTTGCCTCGCTTGTGCGGCGGTTGTTCCATTCCTTTCGGGGGCTAGACATTCTGCAGCCGCTTATGGATGATCCGTCGGTGACGGAGGTGATGATCAACCATCACTCGGAAATTTTTATTGAACGCAATGGCCAGCTTAGTCTGCTTCCCGTTGCTTTCGAAAGCCAGGAACGGCTGGAAGATCTGATCCAGTCGATCGTCGCAAGCGTGAACCGGGTCGTTAACGAATCTTCGCCCATTGTTGACGCGCGTCTGAAGGACGGCTCCCGCGTTCATATCGTCCTTCCGCCGGTTGCGCTACGGGGACCGTCCATGACGATCCGCAAATTTCCGGATCGACCGCTTACGATGGACGAGCTAGTCGCAAGGGGAGCGTTGACGGAAGAGGCGGCACTGTTTCTGCAGATGCTTGCAAGAGCGCAATATAACATCTTTATAAGCGGGGGTACCGGAACAGGGAAAACAACCTTTTTAAACGCATTATCCCAGTATATCCCGCGGGATGAACGGCTTGTAACCATTGAGGATTCCGCGGAGCTGCAGATCCGCAGCGTTCCGAACCTCGTGTCGCTCGAAACTCGTAACGCGAATACCGAGGGGAAAGGGGAGATCACGATCCGCGACCTGATTCGCGCTTCCCTTCGGATGCGCCCCAACCGGATCATCGTAGGGGAAGTTCGCGGTAGCGAGGCGTTAGACATGCTGGCAGCGATGAATACGGGGCATGCGGGAAGCATGTCCACGGGCCACAGCAATGGGCCGAAGGATATGATGTCGCGGCTCGAGACAATGGTGATGAGCGGGGCGGAGATGCCGGTCCAAGTCATTCGTAAACAGATCGCATCGGCACTCGATATTGTGATCCACTTGTCTCGGTTCAGGGACCGTTCCCGCCGTGTGACGGATATTAGCGAAATTATTGGCGTAGAGGACGGCGAGATCGCAGTAAGGCCGCTATTTCAATTTGAAGAGGAAGGCGAGGAAAGCGGGAGAGTGGTTGGTTCGCTTCGGCGCACAACATACAAGCTCCAGCATACCGAGAAGCTGCGAATGGCGGGTATTTCATCTGTGGAGGAGGCAGCCGCAAGCTTATGACCATCATCCAATCCGCAGCGGTACGATTGCGTGTTTTGCTCGAATGGTGCGGATGGGAATCATCCTTCCGCAGCGGAGCGAAGCGGGGCAAGCAGGATCGGGTACCGGTACAGCCACTACAGGATTATGATCAATATCGTTTGTCCTACAGTCAGTTTACGGGATCCGTTGCAGTTGGCGCCTGCATCCTTTTTATCGCCGTGTATCTGATCTACCATTCGGTTATTGTCTCCTGTTTGTTTGCTATGGCAGGTTTGACTGCGCCACGGCTATATAAGAACGCTTTGCTTGCCCGGCGCAAGGATCGGCTGCAGTTGCAATTCAAGGAGGCGTTATATTCGCTTTCCTCCTCGCTAGCTGCTGGCCGTTCGGTAGAAAATGCATTCCTCGCCACGATTGATGATTTAAAAATGCTGTATCCGGATCCTAACGCGGAGTTATTGATCGAATTTCAGATGATTAAGCACCGTCTGGATAATGCCGAGCCGCTTGAACAAGCATTGCGCAGCTTGGCAAGACGTGCCCATATCGACGACATAACGCAATTCGCGGATGTGTTTGCGGTATGCAAACGTTCGGGCGGCGATTTGGTTGAAGTGATGAAGAAGACCTCGCAGACGATTGGAGAGAAGCTTGAGGTTAAACAGGAAATATCCGTCTTGCTTGCGCAAAAACGGTTCGAAGCCCGGATCATGATGGGCGTTCCTTTTGCTTTTCTTGGATTTCTTAGCGCATTTGCTCCGGATTATATGAAGCCGCTGTACGGTGGAGCCGGCTATGTGCTGCTCACGATTGGATTGGCTATTCTTGCGTTTTGTTTTTGGCTTATACATCGCATTATGAGGATTCGAGTGTAAGGAGGTATAAAATGGCGGTTATTGCGCTCTTTCTGATGCTGCTCTGGATAACGCTAATAGGCAAAGCGGCATGGGGTCGCCTACTGAAGAAAGGCAAGCAGGATTGGAAGGAGCAGCTGATCGTATTGCCTTTTGACCGATTATTTGAACGCGGCAAACTATATGTGCAGCTTCAACTGCCACTCAGCAGCTTTCATTCCAAGCAGGTACTGCTGAGAGGAACGGAGTGGCCGTTGAATCGGACGAAGCTACTTATCGCTGAATCCTCAGGTTATGGCTTTGCTGTTCTAACCGGCTGCTCCTTGCTTGCCGTGCTGGCCAAGGAACCTCTTCTTATCGGCATGGGAGTTGTGCTCGGATTGCTGCTGCCGATGAGGCCTTTCATAGAAGCCGGGCGTCAAGTAGAGCGGAGAAAACAAGCGATGGTCTCCGAGCTGCCGGAAGCGCTGAGCAAATTAATGCTGTTAGTTGGCGCAGGCGAACCGGTCTTGCAGGCTTTCGCCCGTTGCCTGGAAGGCAAGGACTCCTCCGTTCAGCCTTTATATAAAGAGTGGGAAAGAGTTGTTCATGCTTTGAGGAACGGCGAATCTTTCAGTGAGGCAATCGAGAAGTTTAACCGAAGCTGCGCCGTGCAGGAGGTTTCCGTCTTTACAACGGTTATGCTGCTTAACTATCGCAGGGGCGGCGATCAATTTGTTCTGGCATTACGCGAGATTTCCTACTCCTTGTGGGAGAAACGCAAAGCGGTTGCCCGTTCTCGGGGGGAGGAAGCATCCTCCAAATTAGTTTTTCCGCTGGTAGGCATCTTACTTGTCCTGATGGTGTTTGTTGCGGCTCCGGCCATGCTTCTCATGTCTTAAGGATTATATGATGAATAGAGAGGAAGTTACTTATGTTGAAAAAGTTAGGTAAAGCGGCCCGTTCCTTCTGGCGTTCGGAAAGCGGTCTCGGTACGCTTGAAGTTATTTTAATTATTGCGGTCGTTATCATTATTGCGCTTTTGTTTAAGGATTGGATTATTGAACTTATAGAACGTTTAATGGGCAAAGCCGATGATGAAGCGGACAAAATTTTCACCAATTAATGTTAAGCGAAGCTGGGTGCGATGGCTTAGAAATGCGGAGGGCAGTTTTACGTTGGAATCGGCACTGGTGTTCCCGGTCGTCTTTCTGCTTATCTTAATGTTCCTATTATTCAGCATGTATATCTATCAGAAGGTTGTGCTCTATTATACGGCATCCATCGTGGTGGAGCGCGCATCCTTCAGTTGGGATAACAGCCATCGGAATGCTCGCAGCGGCATGCTGGGGGATGGCCAATATGACAGCTTGTACTGGCGGGTCAGCGGTGATTATATGCTTGGTTCTTTATTTGGTCTAGCGGCTGACCAAACGGATGTGTCGATTGACTTGCCTGGTGAGCCTAATAACGAATCTTCTGGACTGGCAACAGTTAAGCTGCAACAAGCCTCTTCCTGGCTAAGCGGTGAAGCGGGGCTGCCGTTTCAGGGGAAGATCGCTTATGCAAATAGCGTGCTCAAGCGGGAAGTAGCAGTGCAACTGAAACAACCTGTTTCTCTCGTTCCTCTGGAGAAGACGCTTGGACTGTCGGAGCCTAAGACGGCTGCAGCAGCAAGTATCGTTGATCCGGTTCAATTCATTAGGGATGTGGATATGGTTCGTTACTACACGGCCAAATTCAACAACAGAACGTCGAAGCAGCAAGCCGGCAAAGCTCTTGCAGCTTATACCGACGGCGGGAAAGCAGGCAATCCGTGACAAAAGCAACGCAAGGCTCGATCACGATATTTGCCTCCGTTGTATTATCCGGGCTGCTGCTCTTCTCAGCGGTGCTAATTGATTATGGAAGAATGGCCGTCTTGCATAAAGTAACGGAAGATGCCGCCCGGTCAGGCATCCGGTCTTCCTTGTCCGCGTATGACGAGAGGCTGTATGAACGGTATGGTCTGTTTGGCCGGGGAGGGACGGGGAGCGATGAAATTTTCAAACAGACGGTGCAAGCAAATTTAGGACAATCCTCGTCTGAGCATTCGGATACCTTCAAGCTAGTGCAGGCGGAACTTGAATCCGCTCATACGGATGTTGCGGAGGTACTGGGTAATCATGCTGTCTTTGCCCGGCAAGTGCTAGAGGAAATGAAGTATAAAGCGCCGGTCGACTTTACCTTGGAACTGGCATCGAAGTTTGCTCCGCTCTCGGGGACGATGAAGGAAGCTTCCGTTACCGTCAATATGCTGGAGGAGCTAAGAAAGCTGTACGACAAGCGGGAAGAGAATCTGACTGCCGCCTTGCAGCTGCAGCGGCAAGCAGCGGAAACCGTAGGCGGTATTGCGGGTCTCATTCCGTCCAAAGCGCTGGAGCTTGCAACGGGAACGAAACATGCGGTTAGACTTGCAGGTGATTACGCTGGTTATGCCAATTGGGTGCTGAGCGACAAGAGTTTGATTCAGCAAGGTGAAAAACCAAAACACGCCGATGACATTGACGAATACGAGACAAACGCAAGAGAGTGGACGGATGGGATGTCTCGCGAGCTCTCAGCGGCAAAGAAACAACATGACAAGCTGCAATTAGAAGCGGGCAAAGCGATTGAAGCGGCTAAGCGGATGAACGAAGAGATGCAACGCATCAAGCAAGATGCAGATCATGCTCCTTCCAATAGCGGATATGACCGGGTTACCGGTAAATCCATTGCAGGCGATACAGCCGCGCAGCTAGATTCCTCTCCAGGGAGCGATATGAAGGACATTCGGCAAATGGCGGATGAGCTTATATTACCGGATAGCTGGTTCGCCGATTACAGTGCCGAAATCGCTAATCAAGCTTCGGGATTTGCATCGCTGCAAATGGAAGCGGGCGGCTTTATAACGAATCTAACTGCCGGTCTTGCTTCTCCTAATCCCCATAATGAGCAGATCAAGGAAGGCGTCCTGAATCTCCGTATCGCCTATGAACAATATGAAGGAGCCTATTTGCGCAAGGGGTCAAGCCTCGACGAACGCGAGCAGAAGCTATCGGATAAGGAAATCAAGAAGCAGCGGCAAGCGCAAGAGGCGCGCGCAAGCGAATTATGGTCGGAAGCACGCCGTCTGCTGCATGGCATGACCTTAATTCCTCAAACGGAGGAGAATCTTTCGATTATTCAGGAAGTAGAGAAGCGTTATGCAAACAATCTCTTGTTTAATCAGGAAATGGCCGAGGCGGAAGCGCAAGGGCTTTCCTTTGCTCAAGATGCGCATGAAGAGACGGAACAAGCAACCACTTTGATGAGCGGATTGTTTGACGGACTTGCCGATATGCTGGAGAAGACGAGAGATACTGTATATTTCTCGGAGTATGCCATTTCGCATTACGCTGCTTTCTCGCCGCAAAATCTTCGCGCACTGCTAACTAGCGGCAATACGAATGAACTAGCCCATGCGATTGCATTTAGCAATCAGGAAGCAGAGTATGTCATTTACGGTTTTCATAGTCCAACCGCAAATTTGGCGGCAGCATATGGGGAATTGATTGGGGTACGAATGGCAATCAGAACGATGGAAGGCTTGTCATCCTGCAGAGCGGCTGCCCATCCGCTGTTAATCTTGTCGTGCTCCATTGTATATGGCTTGGAGAAAACGATGGAGGATCTTAATGCTTTTACGGAGCGGGGTGCAGCACCATTATCCAAATATATGAACGTGGATGTATCTTACACGGATTATCTCCGGTTGTTTATGCTGATTCACGGGGGTGCCAGCCGCCCTTCGGCGTTAGCCCGAATGATTGCCGTCATCGAGCATAACAGCGGTGTTACGTTATCCAAAGTTCCAACATCCTTGACGGGTGAGGTGCAGACATCGGCCAGGTTATGGTTTTTACCGGGAGTAATGGAGGTTGTACGGCACTTTGGATCCTTGCAAGGAAAGGTTGTTGACGGCAAGTATGAAACCACGCAAACGATTGGCTGGTCTTATTAGCCGGCGGAAGCGAGTGGAAACCAGAGATGGCGAGAATGGCAGTATCGTTCTGGAGGCCGCGCTCGTCATGCCTCTGCTGCTCATTATCCTGTTGCTTTTTATTATTATGATCCGTTTATGCGCGGTACAGATGGCCTTGCAATCCGCAACTTCCCAGACCGTCAGGCAAATAGCAGCTCATATAAAACCCGCCGATCTTGCATTTCAGAATACCACTTCCTCCATACCCGATTTGAGTCCAATCGGTTTGCCGCTTCCCGATTGGGGAGGGGCTATTGCGCAAGAAGCTGCTAGTTGGCTGCCATCGCCGGCAGACGCGTTAGCTTCCGCCGTACTTGATGGGAACTGGAAACCGGTAGCGGATGCCGCTGCTACCGAGCTTGGACGAACGGCTATCCAGCCTCTGCTCCATCAATTTGCGGACGAAGCGGTGCTGCAGAAGAAGCATTTGAGGTTGTCGCATCTTGCGCTGCCGGATCTGAAGGAAAAGCAGGAGCCTTATTTGACCGTTGAAGCGGAATATGAATTTCCGTTGGCCATGCCTTTTATAAACAAAAAAATCATCTTGCGGGAGCAGGCGTCCGAGCGGGTTTGGGTTAGTGATGCGGTACCCGCACAGGATCAGGCGGAATCTTCTGATGTTATACCAATACAGATTGTTTCCATTCAACCGGTGCCGCTGCGTCCCGGCAATAAAGCAACGGTAACGGCTTTAACTTCGCCGAGTGCATCTGCATCTCTTGCCGTTCATTATAAGAGCGGCTCCAGTGTTGCCAAACATCTGGGCAGCGCGACGGCAGATGCGAACGGGTATGTACAATGGACATGGCTTGTTTCCGGCAATACGACACCGGGTACCTGGGAATTAACGGCGACTTCGTCGTCGGGAGAGACGGTATCCATGCATTTCAATGTCATGAAGAAAGGGGATCCGCCATTATGACTTTACCGTTTGCGGCAGTAACCGTACTGTTATTGGCAGCTTTTTATACCGATCTGAAGGCAATGACCATACCTAATCTGCTGACTGTTCCTTTTTGGGCGGCCGGATGCTTATACGCTTTGGCGGTTCATGGAGGCCAGGGACTAATGCTTGCTTTCGGAGGCGCGCTCGCGGGTTTTGTTCCGCTGCTCCTTCTGCATTTGGCCAAGGGAATCGGCGCCGGGGATGTGAAGTTGTTTGCGGCGCTTGGAGCTTGGCTAGGGGCGATTGCCGTCCTTCAATTAATGATGTACGCCATTTTGTACGCTGGGCTGTTAGGACTGGTCTTGCTGCTCGTTAGCCGTCCGTTTGCAAGAAAGATAGTAGCAGGGATAATGGCTGTTGCCGCTTTACCGTTTGGAATCCGGACGACTGCTTCTTCGTGGTTAACATGGGCAAAGAGCGGTCGCACCTTTCCCTTTATGCTTGCGGTTGTACCGGGTGCAATAACCTTGTGGATCATATCCGGTTAATTGAGAGGAGGTTGTATGGATGAGATTACCGCTTATTATCGATTTTTCAATGAACCGCGGCCATGAGATGATCGTCGACCGGAAGGACGGAATTCGCAGAACAGAGCTGGACGAGCTTGAACTGCAAATGCTGCAATCGGGTAAAATCCCTCATCTTCTGCCGGTGGAATGGCTGGAAATCGACGGGAGGGTTACCTTCCGTTATGCGTTGGCAGGCCGAAAAATGCTGCTTCACCGTCTGCAGGTTCAGCCGCTCACGATGGAACAGTTCTATACGTTATTGCTTGGAATCGTAGAAACTTTTGACGAATGCAAACATTATATGCTTCGTCCGGAAGGTTGTCTGCTTGATGATCAATATTTGTTTGTAGGAGAACAGCTTAACGATATTGCCGTTGCATACGTGCCGTTAAGAGAAAGTGAGTCTAACGGCATTCCTGGGGCTGGCGACTTGCTGTCGCTTATCGTTAGGTGGACCGCGTACATCCAAGACATTGACGGCGCGGGACTTCAATGTATTCTACAGCCGCTAAACGGCAATAAATGGCCGATTAGCGAGCTCCGGTCCGTTTTGCTTGGCCTTATTGGCGACTCATTTATTCAGCACGTACCGCAACAATTATCTCAAATGCGAGAAAAGATTATACCAGCGTTCCCGGTATCACCCGAGAGAGTTGCAGAGCAGTTGGACAGAGAACACGTTTCGTCTAATCCAAGATCGGCTTACGATAACGCCACCCCTGTTAAATCGAATATTCCAATGCTTGAGCTCGAGGAGCAAGAGCATAACCCTGAAGCTGCAAGGAGAAAGATGTGGATCACGGCTGCGGTTGCCGTTATCGTAATAGCCTGCGTGTGGAAATATATTTATTTGCCGTCCCATTCAAAAAGCAGCCTATATATCAGTTTAGGTTTGACCTTTATGGGAATAGCCGCTTTATACATGGTATGGTCTCGCAGGCTGCCGGCCGAACTGCTCGCCAAACCATCGGAAGACGATATCATTGACGAGTTTGTTCCGGAATCTCAACCACTTGGCATGTGGCCTCGTTATGGGGGAGAAGAATCGGAGAAAAGAGCATATCACGATGCTAGCGTTATATCTATTAAGCGGGAATCGGAGTTTTACGGCTATGAGAAGAATACCGCGGATCTTCATAGCAAGCATAAGCATGCAGAAGCAATGGCGGCAGAAGCAACGGTTTTGCTAATGGATCAAGAAGAAGTTTCATCAGAATATGCAATCTACCGGGAGTGGGCAGGCGGCGGTACTTGGCTCGATTGGCGGGATTCGAAATTTACGGTGGGCCGTCTAGGAGAGCAGGTTAGTTATGAGGAAGAGGCGCATGGAATTTCAAGACTTCATCTGGAGCTGGAACGGGAGGAAGGATCCTATCGTGCGAAAGATCTTGGCTCCAGAAACGGCAGTATGTTAAACGGGGAGTCGATGATTCCTTACAAATCTTATTTAATCAAACCGGGAGATACGGTTCAGCTGGCTGGCAGCAACGGACCCAAATATGTGCTGAAGACGGGAGGATAACTCCCCTTTTCAGCTTTTTCCGCTTAACTGGCTCATGGCGCTTTCGATTGTGGGATATTTGAACGTAAAACCATGCTCGATCGCTTTGCGGGGAACCGCTCTTTGTCCTTCGAGAAGCAGCGAAGACATTTCCCCAAGTACAGCCTTCATCATAAAAGCCGGAGCGGGAAGCCAATGGGGCCGGCCTATGGCTTTACCTAGCGCCCGTCCGAATTGATCATTCGTAACGGGCTCGGGAGCCGAACCGTTAACGGGTCCTTCCATCTCCCGGTGATCGATACAAAACAGAATAAGCCGGACCATATCCTCCAAGTGGATCCAGGAGAGCCATTGCGATCCCGTTCCGAGCCTACCTCCCGCGAATAAGCGGTGAGGCAGAGCCATAAGGGGGAACGCGCCGCCTGTCCGGTTCAAGACGACGCCTACGCGCAGCTTAACCAATCGTTTCACCGGGATGGCATTTGCAGCTTGTTCCCATTGCTCCACAACGCTTGACAGAAAATCCGTTACTTTGAGCGGACTGCTCTCATCAAAAGTCGCGGTAAGAGAGTTGCCATACGCAGAAATGCCGGAAGCGTTAATGACGGCTTCCGGCTTCTGATTCAACTGACTAACAAGATTCGCGATACGTGCCGCGGCTTCGGTCCGCGAGTGGAGAACACGCTGCTTGGCGGCAGCCGTCCAGCGCTGGTTGATACTTTCGCCGGCTAAGTTCACAATAACGTCGGTTCCCTCCAAGCTGCCCGGCGACACGGCGAGCTCGTCCCAAGTGACTTGATGAAGTCTGGAATCGTTAGATGAAGAAGAACCAGCCTTTTTCCGTGATACGACCCAAATGTCATCGCCTCTCTCGAGCAAGGCTTTCACCAGCGCCCGGCCAACAAAGCCGGTGCCCCCCGTTACCGCAACACGCATCGTTCATCCGTCCTTTATTAGGATTTTGCTTCGAGTTTTTTCAAAAAGTATTGCGTAACATCTCCGCTGACCTTCTCGGTATATTCGAACGTTACTTTTGTATCCGCTGGAATGCTGTTGATTTCATCGGCCAGTTCGTCCGTAAACTGCAGAACCATTGGGCCTTCAGGCAAGTCGATCTCAACCGAAGTTGTATCGGCTTGTCCGGCAAACACGCCTTCGCCCGTTTTTACTGCGGAATCCTCAGGAGCCGCATTTGCATCAACATCCGGCGATGCCGTTTCCGGATCTACTACGCCGTTGTTTTGTCCCTCAGCCTGATTGTTGCTTGTGTTACTATTATTCGTTGTATTATTGCTGGTGTTGTCAGGTGCGGCATTGGACGGTTGTTCAACCGCCGAGCCCTCGGCATTGTTCTTGGCATTGTCGTCCGATCCGCAAGCGGATGCGGTCATCATAACAGCGAGTAGTACGGCGCTGGCCGCGATTAAGCTGCTCTTTTTCTTGGATTTCGTAGTTGTCATACGAGCACCTCCTAAAAATTTTTACCTTAAAGATTGTTGATTTAGGTATGTCTATATTAACGAAAACAACCTGTTTAAGGTTCCAATAGATTAGTACACACTAATAGTACCGTTTAAAACAATAGGCTGCCGGGAAAAATCTCAGCAGCCGCTGCTTTATTTATTGAGCAGATGCCTGTAGGACGTGTAGTCGATTTCCTTGCGTTCCAGGAAAGAAACAAGGCTTCGGTAGTCACGCTTAGGCGTTGCGCGTATGTATCCTTCGATGCAGTGATCCCGCGTTACTTCAGAAGCTCCGTTATCAATAGCGACCTGGCCGATCTTCGCGGCAATGGAATGCTTGGCGATATCCCGGAATGCGGACGGAACAGGAGAGACCAGCTCGTCCAGAAAACTTTTGGATTCGTCGGTCCACATGCTGCGGCTCCGCTCGACCCAATAGTTTTGCCAATCAAGCTTGGATTTGCCGTCCCGCTGAGGCAGCACCTTCAAAAACTTGCGGAACATGAAGAAACCGCCGATGGCCATAGCGCCGACCATAACGACAGCCCAGAAAACAATGAAAAACATAAACCAATCGGGAGCTGATTTCATACTGTACCTTCACCTCAGGAAGAATTATACCGTATTCCTAGATTTATTTCGACATTCCTTGTAAAATAAGGGTTGATCAACCGAAAGGGGCGTATTTGTAAGATGTTGAAAATCGGTTCCCATGTATCATTTTCGGACAAGGGGCTGCTCACTGCGGCCAAAGAAGCTGTGTCCTACGGTTCAAGCTCGTTTATGATCTATACCGGCGCACCGCAGAATACCCGCAGAAAGCCAATTGAAACTTTATATATTGAAGAAGGCAAACAGATGATGGAGAAGGCCGGCATTAACGAAATTGTTGTGCATGCTCCTTACATCATCAACCTTGGCTCCTACAAAGACGACACGTTTGAGCTTGCCGTTCGCTTCCTGCAAGAAGAAATCCGCCGTACCGATTATATCGGCGTGCGGAATATCGTACTTCATCCCGGCGCATATACGGACAAGGATGCCGAATTCGGGATCGCGCGTATCGCGGAAGGTTTGAATGAAGTATTAGAAGGAACAAAAGACACGAATGTGAATATCGCTCTTGAGACGATGGCCGGCAAAGGCACGGAAATCGGCCGCAGCTTTGAGGAAATCGCTCAAATTATCGATAAAGTGCAAAATAACGAACGTTTGACGGTATGCATGGATACCTGCCATATGCATGATGCGGGTTATGATCTCATTAATGATCTGGACGGCGTGCTTCAAAAATTCGATCAAACCGTTGGACTTAACCGCGTAGCGGTCGTCCATGTCAATGACAGCAAGAACCCTGTTGGCGCAGGCAAAGACCGTCACGCGCCTATTGGCGCCGGTTGGCTTGGACATGAAGCGATTCACAGAATCGTGAATCATGAGGCGCTTGCAGGCCGTCCGTTCATTCTGGAAACGCCATGGATCGGCAAAGACGACAAGAAGCAGTTTCCTATGTATGAAGCGGAAATCGCGCTGCTCCGCGGCGATGCGATGGAGCGTTTCGGCGAGTCGTTCTTCGACCATGTCGAACGTCTGCACCATTTCTACGGCAAGCAGGAAGTTGATCCTCGCCTGTTCGTTTTATCGACTTGGGATGTTCTGAAGAATGATGCCAAGGCGAAAAAAGCGGATCCGCGCGAGCCGATGGAGCGTTTGTTCGATATGCTGGCGGAAAGCGATGCGCTTCCGGGCGATTTGTCCGAAGAGCAGATCAACCAGCGGATTACGGCATGGTTCGCCGGCAAGCAACTGCTTAAAACGGTGTAACCGATGCTTTAAGATAACCATTGCAAAAGGAAGGAAGTTTTAACGTTTATGTCTTCATCTACTACGGAGTCGCGCAGCGGACGCGCGCGAATGCTGATCTCGTGCCCGGATAGACCGGGTATCGTGGCAGCTGTTTCGCATTTTTTGTATGAGCACGGTGCGAACATAGTACAATCGGACCAATACACGATGGATCCGGAAGGCGGCATGTTTTTCATCCGCTTTGAATTTGATTTGAATGATCTGGACAAGGAGCTGCCTGTTCTTGTTGAAGATTTCGCCCGCGTGGCGGACCGCTTCAACATGAAATGGCATACGTTCCGCGCGAGCCGCAAGAAACGCCTAGCCATCTTCGTCTCCAAGGAAGACCATTGCTTGAACGAGCTTCTGTGGCAGTGGAAAGCGGGCGACCTGAACGCGGAAATCGCAATGGTTGTGAGCAACCACCCGGATATGAGAGATATGGTCGAATCATTTGGCATTCCGTACCACCATATTCCGGTTACGGCGGATACGAAAGCCGAAGCGGAGCGCAAGCAGATGGAAGTGGTTGCGGACAAGGCTGATCTTATCGTTCTTGCCCGTTACATGCAGATCATTTCGCCGAAATTCATCGAGCAGTTCCCGAACCGCATCATCAACATCCACCATTCCTTCCTTCCGGCCTTTGTTGGCGGCAAGCCTTATGCGCAAGCGTACAACCGCGGTGTTAAAATCATCGGCGCTACGGCACATTATGTAACGGAGGAACTGGATGGCGGCCCGATCATCGAGCAGGACGTTCAGCGCGTCAGCCACCGCGACAATGTAGAGGAATTGAAACGAATCGGCCGTACAATTGAGCGTGTCGTTCTCGCCCGTGCCGTGAAATGGCATACGGAAGATCGCATTATTGTACATCAGAACAAAACGGTCGTTTTCAATTAATCCAATAAATGTAACTCTCTATTTTTAGGATGGTAAACAGGTTTTCGGAATGGTACAATATTCAAAGCCTTTGCGCTACAACTCGCGCTATATCCAGAAAATATAGAGAGAGACAGAGCAATTTCAAACAGGAATTAGGAGGAAGTAAGAAATGACAGTTACACAAAAATCGATTGAACAGCTGTCGATCGACACGATCCGTACGCTGGCAATCGACTCCATCGAGAAAGCAAAATCCGGACATCCAGGTATGCCAATGGGCGCAGCTCCAATGGGCTACCAACTGTTCGCAAAAAACATGAACCACAATCCGTCGAACCCGACTTGGATTAACCGCGACCGTTTCGTACTGTCCGCAGGACACGGTTCGATGCTGTTGTACAGCTTGCTCCACCTGAGCGGTTACGATCTTCCGCTTGAAGAGCTTCAAAACTTCCGCCAATGGGGTTCCCTGACTCCAGGTCACCCGGAATTCGGCCACACAGCTGGCGTTGACGCAACTACAGGTCCGCTTGGACAAGGTGTTGCAATGGCAGTTGGCATGGCAATGGCAGAAGCTCATCTGGCAGCTGTCTATAACAAAGATAACTTCAAAGTAATCGACCACTTCACATATTCGATTTGCGGCGACGGCGACTTGATGGAAGGCATTTCCCACGAAGCGGCTTCCATGGCTGGTCACCTTAAGCTTGGCAAACTGGTTGTTCTGTACGATTCGAACGATATCTCCCTTGACGGCGCGCTTGACCTGTCCTACTCCGAAACTGTTCAAAAACGTTTCGAAGGTTACGGCTGGCAAGTACTGAAAGTTGAAGACGGCAACGACCTGAACACATTGTCCAAAGCAGTAGCTGAGGCGCAAGCAGAAACAGGCAAACCGACTTTGATCGAAGTGAAGACTGTCATCGGTTACGGCAGCCCTAACAAAGGCGGCAAAGGCGGACATGCTGGTCCTCACGGTTCCCCGCTGGGCGCTGACGAGACTAAATTGACAAAGCAATTCTACGGCTGGTCCGAAGATCATCAATTCCATGTACCAGACGAAGTTCGTGCACACTTCGCAGAAGTGAAGCAAAACGGCGAGAAAGCAAACGCGGCTTGGAACGAACAGTTCGCAGCTTACAAAACGGCTTATCCAGAGCTTGCTGTTCAATTCGAGCTTGCTGCTTCGGGCCAATTGCCAGAAGGCTGGGATGCTGACCTTCCTAAATACACAACGTCTGACAACGCGGTATCGACTCGCGTTGCATCCGGTAACGCTCTGAACGGTCTTGTGAAGAACGTTCCTAACCTGGCTGGCGGTTCCGCTGACCTTGAGAGCTCCACAATGACTCATCTGAAAGGTTTGGCACAATTCAAACCGGGCAGCTACGACGGCCGCAACATCTACTATGGTGTTCGTGAATTCGGTATGGCTGCTGCAATGAACGGCATGAGCCTGCATGGCGGCATGAAAGTATTCGGTGGTACATTCTTCGTATTCACAGACTACCTGCGTCCGGCTATCCGTCTTGCTGCAATCATGAAGCAACCAGTGACTTACGTTCTGACGCATGACTCGATCGCGGTTGGCGAAGACGGTCCTACGCATGAACCTATCGAGCAGCTGGCTTCGATCCGCATCATCCCTGACCTGACTGTTATTCGTCCTGCTGATGCGAACGAAACTTCCGCAGCATGGGCATATGCGGTTGAGAACCAAAGCAATCCGGTAGCGCTTGTTCTGACTCGTCAAAACCTGCCGATCCTGGAAGGCACTGTAACTGGTTCCCGTGATAACATCAAACGTGGTGCTTACGTTGTATCCGATGCAGCAAACGGCGCTCCGCAAGCTCAAATTATTGCAACTGGTTCCGAGGTTCAACTGGCTGTTGCCGCTCAAAAAGCACTTGCTGAAGAGGGCATCCAAGTTCGCGTAATCAGCATGCCAAGCGTGGATCTGTTCGACAAGCAAGATCAAGCTTACAAAGATTCCGTTATTTTGCCGGAAGTTAAAGCTCGCGTAGCTGTTGAAATGGCTCATCCGTTTGGTTGGGATCGTTTCGTGGGCGACAAAGGCGTTATTATCGGCATCGACCGCTTTGGCGCATCCGCTCCTGGCGACCGCGTGATCAAAGAGTACGGCTTCACGGTTGAGAACGTAGTAAGCAAAGTGAAATCGGTTCTGTAATTAAATATAGCTATTTGGCGTAGAGGAGCTAACCATAATATGTCGCAATTTGAAAACGTAACGGTTGTCAAAGAAGCTAATGTTTACTTTGACGGTAAAGTAACAAGCCGTGCAGTAGTGTTTGCAGACGGCACGAAAAAAACGCTCGGCATTATGCTTCCTGGCGACTACGAGTTCGGCACGGACTGCATTGAAATTATGGAAATTTTGGCTGGAGACCTGAAAGTACAGCTTCCTGGGGAAACAGAATGGCTGCACATTCAAGGCAAAGGCGAGTTCACTGTTCCAGCGAACACGAAGTTCAAGCTTCAAGTAGCGGCTGTATCTGACTACTGCTGCTCTTACATCTACGAATAGCATGAAATGAAAAAGGGGCCGCCCCATCGTTGACGATGGGACGGCCCCTTTTGTTCGGTTAAACAGCAAACTGCGCATTAAAATGTTCTTCCGATCGCCATTGCTCAGGGATTCCTTTGAATCAACTAGCAATGGTTGGAATCCCTTCACAAAAGCGCACGCTAGCG
The DNA here is from genome assembly GCF_030161375.1 of Paenibacillus glycanilyticus. Taxonomy (GTDB): domain Bacteria; phylum Bacillota; class Bacilli; order Paenibacillales; family Paenibacillaceae; genus Pristimantibacillus; species Pristimantibacillus glycanilyticus_B. The sequence continues at coordinate 143,705 of NZ_BSSQ01000008.1, read as the reverse complement.
CTTCTCCAGAATCATTTTAATGCTCCGTCTGCCATTAACCTGATCATTTTAAAGGCAATAAGAGATGAAAAAAAGTGGCCATGAAAGGAATCTCATGGCCACGATATGTTAGTTTTTATCGCTGATCTTGCGGCCAATCCATTGCTCGTACGCTTTGGTAACGCTGCTGAGGTCAAGATCGCCAAGTCCCATCGAATCGCTGACCTGGAACATGCTTTTGGCAGCTTCCAGCATCGGCGTTGGTACTTTAAGGTTATCCGACAATACGGAGGATAGGCGCAAGTCCTTCAGCATAAGCGCCAAGGAGAATTGCACATCATAGTTGCCGGTAAGAATCTTCTCGCCCTTCAGTTCGGCTTGCTTGCTTCCGGCGCTGCCCGCTTGCACGAGCTCAAGGAATGCGCTGCCGGTAATGCCGCCGCTTGTTGCGATCGCTAACCCTTCGGCCAAGGCCGTTATATTGATGCCTACAATGGTGTTATGGGCGAGCTTGGCGATAGAGCCTTTACCGTTTTCGCCCATATGGATCACTTTGCTTCCCATTGCAAACAGTACGTCTTCTATCGATTTCAAAGCTTGTTCCGTACCGCCAACCATAAAGGTCAACGTACCGGCATCAGCTGCCGGTTTGCTTCCCGTTACCGGAGCGTCCAGGAATACGGCGCCTTTGGATTCCGTAGTCTCGGCGAGCTCGACCGCCAAGGAAGGAGAAATGGTGCTGCAGTCAATCAGGGTTGAACCTGAACGGACGGCGCCAAATATACCCTTGTCACCGAAGTACACCTCGCGAATTGCCGCATCATTAGTGATCATTGTGATAACGATGTCCGAGTAGCGAGTCGCATCGGCAGGGGATGCCGCTTCTTTTGCCCCAAGTTGAATCAACTCATTAGCTTTTCCAGCAGTTCTGTTGTAGACCGTTACCTCGTATCCTTTGCGAATCAGGTTTGCAGCCATGCCATAACCCATAACGCCAAGGCCAATAAATCCGATTTTTTTCATGTATAGTTCCCTCCATTATCTCTATAGTATGTAAAATAATTCTGAAAGCTATAAATGCTTTTGCTATTCAGTATAGATAATCTTAATACCTTTTCATGGTTTTGTCGCTTGTTTTTCATATGTAAATCCGATATCCTAAAGGCTAAGTAAGACAGGCAATTGAAAAACATGATCAGGGAGGCCTTTTTTTTATGAGTAAAACCGTAAAATTCGATTACAGCAAAGCGCTTGGCTTTATCGGCCAGCATGAGATTGACAATTTGACAGAACAAGTTCGTGTCGCTCACGAACAATTACATAATGGTACTGGTGCAGGCTCCGACTATCTCGGATGGATTGACTTGCCAAGCAATTATGACAAAGAGGAATTTTCCCGCATCAAGCAATCCGCGGCAAAAATTACATCCGATTCCGAAGTGCTGGTTGTAATCGGCATCGGCGGTTCTTACCTCGGCGCTCGCGCTGCGATCGAAATGCTGTCGAACTCCTTCTACAATCTGCAGACCAAAGAACAACGCAAAACGCCTCAAGTGCTGTTCGCGGGCAACAACATCAGCTCCACTTATGTGACGCATCTGCTTCAACTGCTTGAAGGCCGCGACTGGTCCATCAACGTTATCTCCAAATCCGGTACAACTACGGAGCCTGCGATCGCTTTCCGCGTATTCCGCGAAGCACTGGAGAACAAATACGGCAAAGAAGAAGCTCGCAAACGCATCTACGCTACAACGGATCAAGAAAAAGGCGCTCTGAAAAAACTGGCGAGCGAAGAAGGCTACGAGTCGTTTATTATCCCTGACGATGTAGGCGGCCGTTACTCCGTATTGACAGCGGTAGGTCTCTTGCCAATCGCCGTAGCCGGCATCGACATCGACGCGATGATGCAAGGCGCAGCAGACGCTTCGAAAGAATACAGCAACCCGAACCTTGCGGAGAACGAAGCCTATCAGTATGCGGCAGCCCGCAACGCGCTTTACCGCAAAGGAAAAGCAACGGAAATTCTCGTTAACTACGAGCCTAACCTGCACTTTGTATCCGAGTGGTGGAAACAGCTCTTTGGCGAAAGCGAAGGCAAAGACTACAAAGGCATCTACCCGGCATCGGTTGACTTCTCGACTGATTTGCACTCGATGGGACAATTTATTCAAGAGGGCAACCGCAACATTTTTGAAACGGTTATCCAAGTGAACGAAGTTGCGGAACATATCGCAATCGGCAACGACCCGGCTGACCTTGACGGACTGAACTTCCTGACAGGCAAAACGATGGACTTTGTTAACAAAAAAGCATTCCAAGGTACGCTGCTTGCCCATACGGACGGACAAGTACCTAACTTTATCGTTAACATCGCCGACATGACGCCATATACGTTTGGTTACATGGTGTACTTCTTCGAGAAAGCTTGCGGAATCAGCGGTTACCTGCTGGGCGTGAATCCATTCGACCAACCGGGCGTTGAGGCTTACAAACGCAACATGTTTGCGTTGCTCGGCAAACCGGGTTACGAGAAAGAAAAGGCTGAGCTCGAAGCTCGTCTGTAATGCTGGAGCGTTATCGGACGGTAAGAGAGCAGGGCAGCGAGGAGATCGTCATCAAGAAATCCCGATTTATCGGTTATGCGAAGCCGGTAGAGACGGAAGAGGAAGCCGTCCAATTCATTGACGAAATCAAGCGGCTTCACCGAAGCGCGACTCATAACTGTTCGGCCTATGTAGTGGGGGAGCGCGACCAGCACCAGAAAGCCTCCGATGACGGTGAACCTAGCGGAACGGCAGGCAAGCCGATTCTGGAGGTCATCAAGCATAAGGGGTTAAAAAACGTCGCTGTCGTCGTAACCCGCTATTACGGCGGGATTATGCTAGGCGCCGGCGGGCTTGTCCGTGCCTATACGGACGGCGCCGTAGCCGGGATTGAAGCGGCAGGCGAGATCGTGAAGGTGCTGCACCGCGAAGTGTTTGTTGACGTGGACTACACTTGGTACGGCAAGGTGGAGAATGAACTTCACGGCCGCGGAACGAGGCTTGGCGGTACGGAATTTACCGACCGGGTTATCGTGAAAGGTTTGCCCGAGGTCTCGGAAGCGGACGCTTTTGCGGCATGGATGACCGATTTGACGCAAGGACAAGCGATCATCACCGAAGGCGAAGAAGTTTATTATATCGAAGGCGAGTAAAACAGGAAGCCGCGCATTGTCTTAATTAAGACGATGCGCGGCTTTTTTATGGGAAATTTGGACAGTCCAAGTAAGCATAAAATGTAAAAATGGGATTGACTAGACCAGTTGTTGTCTGCTAAATTTAGAATACCAAGTGAGTTAATAGGAATTGTAATGAATAAAAGGCAGGACTGAAAATCAGCAATCACCTACGGCTCGAGCCGATGGTTTGGAGGTCATAAGCAACATGAATGTCATGTTTCGCAGCAAGTGGTGGAGCTTCGGATTTCGAAGCGCGATTATGCTCTACTTTATTGTACTCATTGTACTTCCCATTATCGGAATTTATTCGCAGTCGGTTTCCAGAGGGTTCGTACCGTTCTGGGAGAGTATATCGGATCCATTGGCGTGGAAGGCTGTCCTTCTGACGATCAAGCTGGCGCTTATTGCTACCGTTATTAATGTGTTGATCGGCACGATGAGCGGATGGGTCCTCATTCGTTATCGTTTTCCGGGCAGAAGAATTCTAAACAGCTTGGTTGATTTGCCGTTTGCGCTTCCGACGGCCGTGACGGGGCTTATGATTTTGCTATTGCTAGGTCCTGGCAGCTTAGTTGGCGAGTTGGCCGAGAAGCTGGGCTTTACCATTGTTTTTCATCAACCTGCCATTGTAATCGCGATGGTATTTGTTACGTTTCCGTTTGTCATCCGTGCTGTACAGCCGCTCCTTGAGGAGATTGACAAATCGGAAGAAGAAGCTGCCTATACGATGGGCGCTACGAAGTTTCGGACGTTTTTTACGGTAATCTATCCTTCTATGCTACCCGGCGTAATCAGCGGAGCGATGCTGGCCTTTTCCAGAGCGCTGGCGGAGTTTGGGGCTGTTGTGCTTGTAGCGGGCAATATCCCGGGGAAAACGCTGATTGCCGCCGTTTATATTTTTGGCGAAATTGAAAGTGACAATGCTCAAGGAGCCGCAGCCGTATCGGTCATGCTGCTGACGCTTTCTTTTATCATCTTATGGACGGTCAACCTGATTCAAGCTAGGAGGCCGGGCAAATGACCATAAGACGAACTTGGATAACACTTACGTATATTGTTTTTACTCTATTGCTAATTATTCCGCTTATCGAAATATTCACCGGCTCATGGGCGGACGGCTGGAGCGGTTTTATTGAAGGACTAACCCGCAAGCAATCGCTTCACGCGCTTCAGATGACGGCTATGATCGTTGTTGTCGTTACAGCCATCAATACGGTGTTTGGCGTCATGCTGGCGCTGTATCTCGTACGGGCGGAGTGGATTGGCCCACGCTTGAAGCGGCTGCTCAACAGTATCGTTGACTTGCCGTTTGCCGTATCGCCAGTTATCGGCGGTTTAATGATTGTACTGTTGCTTGGTCCTAATACGGTCATTGGTTCATTTTTTGAAGGTACGGGCTTTAAAGTCGTTTACGCTTTGCCGGGGATGATTCTTGCTTCGCTCTTCGTCACTTTCCCGCTTATGGTGCGCGAAGTGCTTCCGGTACTTCAGGAGATTGGCGCTCAGCAGGAGGAGGCGGCATCCACGCTTGGCGCGTACTCGTGGTATACCTTCTGGAAGGTAACATGGCCTTCGATCCGCTGGGGCGTTATATACGGCGTTGTATTGACGGTAGCCAGGACGCTTGGCGAGTTTGGCGCGGTATTGGTCGTTTCAGGCAATATTATGAATAAAACGCAGACGGCTACCACGCTCGTCTATCAGGATGTCGAGAATTTTAATGTCGTTGAGGCCAACGGAATCGCGCTGGTGCTTGCCGTATTTTCAGTTGGTCTCCTGTTGCTCATGGAATGGGCCAAAAAACGAAAGGAAGTGCATTAAGCCATGCATATTGAAGTTCGCAACCTTAACAAAAGCTTTGGCGATTTTCATGCCGTGCAGGATGTCAGCTTTGAGATTGAAAAAGGTCATTTAATCGGGCTTCTTGGACCAAGCGGCGGCGGTAAAACGTCGATTCTCCGTATGCTGGCCGGCCTTGAAACGCCAAGCTCCGGCGACATCCTGTTTCATGGCAAACGCGTTAACGATCTTCCTCCGCAAGAGCGGGGAATCGGATTCGTATTTCAGAACTATGCTTTGTTCAAGCATATGACGGTATACGAGAATATCGCTTTTGGTTTGAAAGTGAAGAAGCAATCCAAAGAGCAGATTCGCGAGCGCGTATCCACGCTTGTTGAGCTTACCGGCCTCAAAGGCTTCGAGCACCGTTACGTGCATCAGCTCTCCGGCGGTCAACGCCAGCGCGTCGCTTTCGCCCGTGCGCTTGCGCCAGAGCCGCAATTGCTGCTGCTCGACGAGCCGTTCGCCGCAATTGACGCGAAGATTCGTACCGAGCTTCGGACTTGGCTGAAAGAAATGATAGAACGCGTAGGGATTACGTCGATCTTCGTTACTCATGACCAGGATGAGGCGATAGAAGTAGCGGACGAGATTATGATTATTGGCAAAGGCAAGCTGGAGCAGAAGGGTACCCCGTGGGAAATTTATAAAAATCCGCAAACACCGTTTGTGGCAAGCTTTATCGGCGAGTCTACCATCGTGGAAGACATTAAAGTGCTGAAAGGCTTTGATGCCGCATTAAATTATGAAGGCACGAAGGCACTTATCCGTCCTGAGTATATTGAGATTGGCAAGCCGGGCGAGATCCGCCTGCAGTCCGCGACGGTTAACGCGACGGTCAAAGCCTTGCATTTCCGCGGCAGCGAATGGATGGTGGAGCTGCTCGTCGACAATGTGAAGCTGATTACGTACCGTTCGCTTGAGAAGGAAGTGCTGCAGCCGGGCGAGCAGGTCAGCGTCCTCGTCCATCGCGCCTACCTGTTTAACGACAATGACAGCTGGATTATGGAGAACAGTTTGAAAGTTGACCCTATGCCGATTCATATCTAAACTCATCTTTTGCGGAAAGAGTTGTATATGCACATGAATAATAATCGAAAAACAAGCCGGCGGATGGCCGTGCTGCTCCTCGCCCTCCTGCTCCTTATCACAGCAGGCTGCGGCAAGGAACAGTCCAGCCAACCCGCCGAGTCTACCGCACAAAACGGTGATGTAACGCTTGTCATCGGTGCTTACTCGGTAGTAAAAGATGCGTTCAGCGAGCTGCTGCCGCAATTCCAGACCTACTGGAAGGAGCAAACGGGTCAGAAGGTTGTATTCCAGGAATCGTATGAAGCTTCAGGGACGCAGGCACGCGCCATAGCCGGGGGCTTCGAAGCGGATGTCGCGATCCTCGCGATGGAAGGCGATCTGGATAAAATCTCGGATGCGGGCTTCATCACGCATGACTGGAAGTCCCAGCCGAACCAAGGCCTCATTACGAAATCAATTGTTGTCTTAGGTACAAGAGCGGGCAATCCAAAAGGCATTAAAGATTGGGATGATCTTACCCGCAAAGGCGTAAAAGTTCTATACCCTAATCCAAAAACCTCAGGGGGCGCCCAGTGGGACATTAATGCGATTTACGGGGCAGGGCTCAAGAAATCGGAAGAAGAGACGGGTACCAAGGATCCGGCATTTGCCAAGAAATACTTGGAATCCATTCATCATAACGTCGAGTCGCTCGATAAAAGCGGCCGCGCATCGATGGCTGCCTTCGAATACGGTGTTGGCGACGTCATCGTTACTTACGAGAATGAATTGCTGGCCCGCATCATGAACGGCGTGAAATATGACATCGTTATTCCGAAAAACACGATTCTGATCGAGAATCCTGCCTCGGTTGTCGACAAAAACGTCGATAAACATGGCACTCGCAAAGTAGCCGAAGCGTTTATCTCGTATTTGCAAAGCGAAGAAGCTCAGCGCACATTCGTCAAATACGGGTTCCGGTCCGTTGACGGGAAAGTAGCCGAAGAATCGAAGGATAAGTACACCGTGCCGGAAGGGCTCTTTGACATTAGCTATCTTGGCGGCTGGAAGGAAGTCCGCCAAACGCTTTATTCGAAGAAAGGCATCTGGTATCAGGTGCTTGCAGGAATCTAGACTTTGACGCGAAAAAAAACTCCATGGAGGGAGCCTAACGCTTCCCATGGAGTTTTTTGCTATTCCCTATTTATTTAGCAGCCGGTTCGAGCACGAATTTCTCAATGACATGACGCACGCCTTCTTCATTATTCGTCAGCGTAATATAATCGGCGATTTCTTTCAGCTTCGGCGTTGCGTTGCCCATGGCAACGCCAAGCCCGGCTGCTTCAATCATTTCATGGTCATTCCATGCGTCGCCAATCGCTATCGTTTGATCGATTCCGCAGCCCAGGTGCTCAGCCATAAAACGAAGCGCATGGCCTTTAGTGCCTTCCTTGTGCATGAACTCCAGATAATGAGCTTTCGATTTCGTAATGTGGACGCGGTCTCCGATCATCGGCTTCAACTCTTCGGCGAGCTGATCCAGATAAGCGGGATCGTCAATGATTAGCATCTTGTTATTTGGTTTGTCTAGCAAAGCTTCGAAATCCTCGGCTACGACATAAGGGATATTCGTCAAAGTGGAATAGTTGACGGCTTTCTCGTTTGCTTCCTTCACATAAAGGATATCGTCCGCGTACAGCTGCAGATGCAGTCCCCGCTCCTCCGTGAAAGCATAAAGCTCTTTCGCGGCATCTTGAGGGACGCAACGTTCGTAGAGCACTTCGCCGTCCAGTAGCGTCTTCACAAGAGATCCTTGATACGTAATAATCGGAACGTTTAGCTCGATCTGGTTCGCGATTTTTTTGGCGGATGCGTACATCCGACCTGTTGCGAGCGTAACCGTTACGCCAAGCGCAATGGCTTCCTCCATCGCTTTTTTTGTCCCTTCGGTTACTAGCAGATCATCGTTAAGAAGCGTATCATCGACATCGATTGCAATTAATTTGTACATATTCTCTCTCTCCTGTCTCTATTCGTCCAATAAAAGCTAGGTTGATTGTAGCGAAAAACAGAACCCGGTTCAAGCCTTATGACGGTGATCGATTTTACGTTTATTTGCTCCGCAGACCATAAATAAGCTACAGTAGAAGAAGGATTGATCAGTCATAAGTCAGGAGTGACCTTACGTGAAAGAATTCTCGAACGCTGCCGCCAAACAGCGAATCATAACCTGGGCGGTAATAGGTGCATTATTGTTTACGATTATTGGGTTTGTGCTTGGCTGGCTATGGATGGAGATCAGGTATCCGATGCTTAGAGAGCCTGCCTTCCGGAATTTCACGGTATCGTACAATACGATTATGAGCAAATATTTGAACGGTGCCAAGTCGGAGGATCTCATTAACGGAGCTTCGCAAGGCATGCTTGCATCGCTCGGCGATCCGTATTCCAGATATCTGATTAAGGAGCAGGGCAGCGCCTATACGCAAGGTTACGAAGGGGAGTTTTCCGGCGTTGGGATTACGCTTCAGGAAGCGGACGGCAAATTTATTGTGGCTAGCCTGACGGAAGATGCGCCGGCGGTACGCGGCGGCGTTCATGCAGGGGATGAGATCGTTGGGGTAAACGGAACCTCGATCAAAGGAAAAGCCTATGAGGATATAATAACGATTCTGCGCGGAGACGTTGGAACGAAGGTGAAGCTCTCTTTGCAGCGCGGCGGCTCGGCGAAGCCGATTGAGGTTGAATTGACGCGTGAAGCTATTGCCGTACATACGGTCACTTCGGAGATGTTAAGCGGCGGCATCGGACATGTCACCATCTCCAAATTCGGACAGAAGACGGACGAAGAATTCAAAACCGAGGTCGAAAAGCTGCAGAAAGAAGGAATGACCAAGCTGCTGCTTGATCTTCGTTCTAATCCCGGCGGACTTTTGCAGTCGACCATTAAGATTGCCAATATGCTAGTACCAAAAGACAAGGTCATTTTGCAAGTTGTCTACAAGGACCATGCCAATACGATTACCTATAAGTCGAAGCAGGACAAGCCATGGACGATCCCGATCGTAGTACTTGTGAACGGTCAATCGGCCAGTGCCAGCGAAGTATTGACGGCGGCGCTGAAGGAATCGGCAGGGGCGACGGTTGTTGGCGAGAAAACATTCGGCAAAGGCATTGTCCAGACGTTCCAGCAGTTCAAAGACAACTCTGTCTTAAGCCTGACCGAAGCGCAGTGGAAAACACCGGGCGGTACATGGATTCATAAGCAAGGCGTAACGCCGGACGTAACCGTAGACCTGCCCGCCTATGCGAGCCTTAGCCAGCTTCCTTTCGGAACGGAGCTTGAGATTGGAAGCTACGGGGACAATGTAAAAACTCTTCAGCTCATGCTGAAGGAGCTAGGATATTCGCCGGTTGGAGATATTGGCCTCTATAATGAACAAACGGCCGACGCGCTGAGCAAGTTCCAGAAGGACGAGCAGCTGGCAATAACGGGCAAGTTTAATGATGTGACAGGTTACCGTATTCTTGAACTGTTAAGCAATAAGCTGAAGGAAGAGGATACGCAGCTGCACAAAGGAATGGCGATACTGAATGAAAAATAAAGCCGGCAGAATTTGCTATAGCTATTGACAACGGGAATGATAATTATTATCATTTGTTCTAGTAAGTATTACACCGTTGCGGTAGCGAGGTGAGCCGGCTTGAAGATCAAGTATTGTACCCGGAATTTGAAGAATGGGACAAAACCCGTATACAAAGCCATGAAGAGCAAATATCCGGATATTAAGATGAAGAAAAAGGACTGTCTCGGCAATTGCAGAACCTGCAAGCGGGAAAGCTTTGCGATGATTAAATCGAGAAGTATCTGTGCCTCAAGCCCGGACCAGCTGTATAAGGAATTGAAGAAACTGATCGGGTAACCGAATAACTTGGATAATTTTACATGGGACGGCTTTTGCCGTCCCTTCCGTTTGTGTTAGAATAAGTTAGAATAAGACTAAATAAGAAAAAAGAGGTGCATAAGCGATGAATGATAAATTAGCAGAAGCGCTCAATGAACAGATGAATTTTGAATTTTATTCGGCGCATGTGTATCTGGCAATGGCAGCTTATTGCTCCGGCGAAAGTCTCGATGGTTTCGCGAACTTCTTCATTATCCAAGCGGAAGAAGAACGATTCCATGGTATGAAAATATACAAATTCCTGAACGACCGCGGCCGCCGCGCAACGCTCTCCGCGCTTGGCGAACCTAAGAACGAATACGCGTCGATGCTGGATGCTTTCGAGCATGGTTACTCGCACGAACAGCAAAATACGAAGCGATTCTATAACCTGGCGGATCTCGCACTTAACGACCGCGAGCATGCAACGATGTACTTCCTGAAATGGTTCATTGACGAGCAGGTAGAAGAAGAAGCATTGTTCGATAATATTATTCATAAGCTGAAGCGGATTGATAAAGACAGCAATGCTTTCTATATGCTGGATGCGGAATTTGCGCAACGTACGTTTGTTGCCCCAGCGGAATAACAAATCACGGAACATCAAAACGGGACTTGGCAGTTTGAACTGGCAAGTCCCGTTTTTTTATTAAGATGCTAACGAATTTAGGAGGGTACTCGTTTGTTTCTGGCTCAACGGATAGCAGGCTTCGCAGCTGTTGTATTTGGTCTTATTATGATGATACTTGGACTTTTCTGGCAGGGGGCGATCGTCGCTTTCGCGGGTTTCGTGCTTGCTTCTCTCGCGGAGCTGGTTCTTGTGCAGCAGAGTAAGTACCATCTGGCATTAGGGCTGCCTTATAAGGACGAACAAATTAATCTGATGCTCAAACGGAGCACACCGGTGAAAGTATCCTCCGGAGGCTTAAGCATTCATCCGTTGGATGGGACGGCTTATCCGCTTCTCCAACTTCACGGAGACTATTATTTGCGGGCGAAAGCCTTCATTGCCTATATCGAGCAAAACGAAACGGAGTACCGGTTTGCCTTTCCGGACGTTGAACCGGTACTCCTCGCAAGCGAGCCTCGTTGCAGACAGGGCAGCAGCTTGTTTCAATTTAATGATCAGGTATTCGTTAAGTTGTCCGCGCTTCCGCTTGCGATTCAACTGGAAGGCGACCGGCTGCGGATTGAAGTTCAATCGCGGTCCGCTCAGTTATAGGCGTTAATAATAAAAGAGGATACCGCCGCGGGTTTGCCGCGGTAATAAGCGGGGGAGCTGATATACAGCTCCTCTTCCGCTCTTGTGACGGCAACGTAAGCGAGGCGCCGTTCTTCTTCCATCGCGGCTTCCGCTATATTATCGCCGGCTTGGATGGCGCTCCGGTCGCTATTTTTCTCCGCTGTAATCGCAGAGCTGTGAGGCAAAATCCCTTCGGAGACACCACATACAAACACAACCGGAAACTCCAAGCCTTTTGATTTGTGAATGGTCATGAAGTTCACGGCATCCGCGCTTCTGCTGTCAAGCTTCAGCCGCTTCATCTCTTCATGCTTAGAAGCAATCTCGTCAACGAAGGAGAGGAACGCTTCTAACTGATTGAACCGCTTTGCCGAAGCTTCAAGTTCGTCCAGCATTTCTTTTAGCGAATCTTTATGTTCGGTTAACGCGGGCCCAGTCTTGTTCGCATCGATGAATTGATCATAAAACTCGATGCGGAGTTTGCGGATCGCAGCTTCCGGCTTCAGCTTCTCCAATGAGCGGATCAGCTTGATCCGTTCTTTTATTTTGTCCTGATGGAAACTCTTGATCTCAGGGAAGCGGGTCAGATGGATAAGCGGCCACTTCTTCGCTTGTTTCTTCTCTTCGTTCCATATAAAAGCCATCGCTTGGTCCGGACGGACGTACATCGTGGCCAGCATCGCTTCCATGGCGTCAAAGTTGCGGCGGTCAATCGACAGGCGAAGGTGAGCGATCACGGGTTTGATCACCCATTGCTCGTACAACGATTCACCGCTGCCGTAATCGATAAACGGCACCTGCCGGATGACAAGCTGATCGAATACCGCCCGGCTGCTGCTTGCCGTCCGGAACAAAATCGCAAAGTCGCGGAACGAACGGCCTTTCTTCTCCTTCTGCTGGAGCAGCGTGTTCACGATCAAGTCCGCTTCGTCGTCGCTGTTGCCGGGTCTTGCGAACACCGGCGGAAGTCCGTGGGGCTTTGCCGTCAGCAAAGTTTTGCTTCGCCGCTGCTTATTATGGCGGATAACCGCATTGCCAAGGCCAACGATGCCGGAACCGGAGCGGTAATTGACGTCAAGAATGATATTTTTGGCGCCGGGATACTGCTTTTCGAAGTTCAGAATGTAGTCGTTGCACGCCCCGTTGAAGGAATAGATCGTCTGGTCATCATCTCCAACAACCATAAGATTCCGGCGAGGGTCTGCGATCATCTTAATGATCTCATATTGAATCGTATTGGTATCCTGAAATTCGTCAATCATGACATAACGGAAACGGTTCTGCAGCGTGGAGAGCAGATTCTCGTCCCGTTTCAGCAGTTGGTAAGCTTCGAGAAGCATATCGTCGTAATCGATCAAGTCCGCTTGCCGTTTCCATTCTTCGTAACTGGTAAAAATAAGTTTGAGCTGCCTGTCTTCCTCGGTTTTCTCCGGCAAGTCCGGGACGGCGATCATCTGCATCTTATAAGAGGAGAGTAGCGTCATAAGCGTCTCGGGCTGATAGGTTTCATGCAAATTGCGCTCACGGAGCAGCCGTTTGAAATAAATTTGCTTGCGGCCGGTTTCTCCCAGAATGTTTTGCTTGTATCCGCGCCTGCGCAACATAAGCAAGCAAAACGAATGGAAAGTCCGCGCTTCAATTCGGGAAGCGGCGGCCTCTCCGATATTCGGCAACTGGCTGATCCGCGCTTTCATCTCATCGGCTGCTTTTTTGGAGAAGGTCATAAGCAATAGCTGCTGCGGCGGGATGCCGCGTACCGACAGCATATAACCGGTCCGGCATACGAGGACGGAGGTTTTGCCCGAGCCGGCGCCGGCTAGCGTTAGGATCGGGCCGTCAATATGGCGGACGGCGGCGATCTGCCGTTTGTTCAACCGGATGCCTTGGCTCTCCAATGCCCGGAAATAGAAGGCGTCTTTGTCGGAAGCGGGAACCAGCTGCTCGCTTGTATCGGCCGAAGCGTGCTCGGCAGGGGCGAAGTTTTTATTTACAACGCCATAAGGACGTTTGTAGTAGATTTTATTGTTGGAGTTTGTCGCATTGTTCATTGTCTGTAATCACCTGTTGTCGATTATAGCATGATAGAATAGGTGTTCGTACGGTTAAACTGAAATTATTAATATTTGGAGAGGATCGTGGCAGCATGATTGAACCGGCAAGCAAGGAAGACGTGGAGCAAGTGATGCCGCTCCTGCATGAAGCGATTGGCAATATTGCCTGCTCGCTTGCGGGAGTAGGCGAAGACGAGGAAGCGGAAGCGATGCGGATTCTGGCGGATTTCTACGTGGAAGAAGATAACCGCGTCAGCTACCGGAATGTGATTGTAGATAAAAGGGAAGGCGTAGTTGCGGGTATCTTGGTCTGTTATTCCGGAGATGCCGCGGAACGGCTCGATCAGCCGCTTATTGAACGCGTGAAGCGGGCAACGGGAATGGCCGATTATACGATTCTGACGGAAACCCGTCCCGGCGAGTTTTATCTGGACTCGATTGCCGTCCATGCTTCCTTCCGTAATCAAGGAATTGCGAAAGCGTTAATGGCTGCTTTTGAACGGGAGGCTGTGAAGCAAGGTTATCGTTTGGTCTCTTTGATTGTGGAAGAATACAATGGCCAGGCCCGAATTCTTTATGAAAAAATGGGCTATACAGAAGATGGCGAGCTCGTAGTCAGCGGACACCGTTACACCAGAATGGTAAAGACTGTCTAAGGAGAATAAGGGCGAAGCAAGAAGGAATAAGGCGATTGATGTCGAACAACTACATCCGGCATAATTATAATAATGTAATGGGTGATACATAATGAACCTGATTCCTTCTTCGTGGAGTACCCCGACTTTTAGTTGTGAGGATTTGCAGTCGTCTGAGATTGGCGTGGTGCAAGAGCTGTATATGGCAAGCGCACCGGTTGCTTTGTGGGATGGGAAAGAACAAGATCCCCATTATATCGAACTTTCCTATCAGGAAGGTATTTTGCCGGAGGGCGGCGTGAAAGAGAAGTTCCGCATTCAGTCGATTAGACTGACTACAACGGAAGAAATCGTCGGCTTTATTAGCGTATACCACGGCTATCCGCGTGAAGATTCGCTGTATCTAGCCATGATGTGCATTAGCGGGGATTTTCAGAATCAAGGTTACGGACAGGAAGTCATGAAGCATTTCTTGCTGGAGATCGGACTGCTTGGTTATTCCGAAGCCAGGGTGAATGTGTCGCTGCGCAATTGGGCGGGGTTACGCTTCTGGACGAAATCCGGGTTTAACCGCATTAGCGGGATATTTGGCGATAAGGAATTCGCGGAAGGTAAATTTGCCGATATTGAACTGATCAACCGTTGGTGACGGCAAGCGGGAAATTTTAGATGTCATTGTGTAATGATAATAACTATGATAAGATTGTAGTTACTCTAAATTATAATTATTCTAAATAAGATGCGATGAAGCATGAAATGAAACACAGGAAAGGCGGGTGAGTCATATGATGATCGAGGAACAAATGGAAGCGATCAACCGTCAATTAAGAACCAAAGGTTACAAATTAACGCCGCAGCGGGCGGCAACGGTACGCGTATTGCTGGAGAACGAGAAGGATCATTTAAGCGCTGAGGATGTGTATATGCTGCTCAAGCGCAGTAATCCGGACATTGGTCTTGCCACCGTATATCGTTCCCTAGAGCTGCTTAGCGAGATGCATGTTGTGGAGAAGGTCAACTTCGGCGACGGAGCCACTCGTTATGATCTTCGCAACAGCGATCAGGAACATCACCATCATCACTTGATTTGTACCGAATGCGGTACGGTTGAGGAGATTATGGACGACTGGCTGCTGCCGATGGAGCATCGGATCGCGAAGGAATTTGGATTTAAAGTATTGGATCACCGGCTTGATTTCCATGGCATTTGCAAAGCTTGCAAGAGCAAAGCATCAGGCAATGACCATAAAGCGGTATCTTAACATAATAAGGAGCCTTGGGAAGATGATTACCCCAAAGGCTCCTTTCTTGTTGTCAGTCGCAGACAATTAGGCTTGCGAGCACGGACGGCCGTTTATGTAATAGCTGTCTTCGCGATAGGTTCGGAAGGCAACCTCCAGTTCATGGACGCCGATCCGGGCGAGCTGTTCGGTTACAGCCTTGGCGAACCGGTCGCGTACGGCTTGTCCGCGCTCGAACCAGCCGACTTCAACAAACGGGTAAGATTGTCCTTCGGCGAGTCCGCCGTATATTGCGGTCGTATGAACATACTCCATCGTGAAATTATCCGTACCGCATTCGCAAATGAGCGCTAGCTCCTCGGAGAGCGGTTGGCTAATCGTTTGAAGCTTTTCTGCCGGGACGCCCCGGAATAATAGCTGTGGCATACGTCTCCTCCTTATCTTCTGTTGTCTATCCATTAGATTACCCCGACGAGGCAACGAATTGCAATGAACCGCAATGGATCGCTCCTATCGTTAGCGGTTGCAGACCAGAGGGCGCATGCGTTATCGTAAGAAACGGAAGAAAGCCCCCTTCGATCGAAGGGAGCCCAATCTGAGCGTCATTTAACTGTATTTCAGCCAGATGTTGCTAAGGGCCAGAAGCGGCCAAATATAGTTGTTGCTTGCATAATGAACATAAACGCTGCCGGGCAGCGCTCCGCCGGTCGGGTACGTGTAAGTCCAGTCATGGCGGTCAAGGGACTGCAGCAGGGCTTCGACGCCGCGTTCCAGGGCGGAGTTGGGTTTATTCAAGGCAGCCGTTAATCCGTCAAGCGCCCACGCGGTTTGGGATGGCGTGCTGCTGTTCAGCGGGACATAACGCCTGACTTTATCGCTGATGCAGGATTCGCCCCAGCCGCCGTCTTCATTTTGGACTTCCAGCAGCCAGTTGACGCCTTTTTTGACAGCCGGGTGATCGTCCGCGATCCCTACGGCCGTCAGCCCTTGAAGAGCTGCGCTTGTGCCGTGAATATAAGTGATTCCCCATCTGCCGAACCAGCTGCCGTTTGTTTCCTGTTGGGACAATACCCAGCGGATGGAGGATTCCACCCAGCTGTTGCCGGCGTTCATGCCTAGCTCCTGGCCGAGAAACTGCAGCGTCCTGGACGTCAAATCAACGGTGGATGGATCAACGGCGATATCTTTGGCCCCGTCAAAAGCAAAGAACGCAATAGGCAGACGGGAGCCTTCCCGCTCAAACGCCGGCCATCCTCCATTGTCATTGCGCATCGTCAGCACCCAGTTCAGTCCGCGTTGCCAATCGGCTTGAAGCTGCGGGGAACGGGAACTGTACGGCCGAATGGCCCGCAAAGCTGCGGTTGTATCGTCGACATCCGGGTAAAGGGTATTTACATTGGAGAATCCCCAGCCTCCCGCCGGCGTGCCGGGATTGCGGATCGCCCAGTCGCCGATCTGGCTTTGCTGTCTTTGACGCAAATAAATGCCCGCATTCTCAAGCGCGGTTGAGGTAGGGTTTACGCCCGCTTTCCTGAGCGCGTGAACAAGCATAGCGGTGTCCCATACTTCCGAGGAAGCAATCTGGACATGATGGTTCGAGCACATGACCGAACGGATGCCGTTTACCATGCGGTGAATCATCGGCGAGGTAGGCGAATAACCAAGCATGCGCAGCGCCAGAATCATAAACATCGTTGCTGTCGTATAAGTGAGCAAGGTCCCGTCCGGTTCCAATCGATCGAACAGGAATTGGACGGCTTTGTCCTCCGGGGAAGGGGATTCCAACGGCAGCAGCTCTGACAAGCCTAATGAACCAACTAACGTAGCGAGGGCGGCGATCCACGGCGAGTCATTCTCGAAACGTTTGGAGCTGCCGGCGAACAGATCGGACAGATCGGGCATGGCGTTACTGCGCTCAACGTATTGATTATTGGCGAGCATAATGATCGGTACGATATGTACGCGGGCATGCCCGGACAAGGAGAACAGATCAATGCCGATGCCATGTTCGGAGAAAAAGACCTGCAGAGGAATTCGCATCGACTTCGGCCATATGGCTTGCCCGGCGGCGGAGAATAAGGCTTGCGTCAGCAGGGAGCGGATTTTGGATAACCCGCCTTTGCTCAGAATGAACTGCTTGGCTAGCTGCATGCGCGTGTCCTGCTTGTTCACGTAACCGGAAGAGAGAAGCGCGAAATACGCTTCGGCGGTGGCGTCCAAATTGCCGTCTTCTTCGTCGGGGTATATTTTCCACGCGCCGCTCGGGAGCTGCCTGGACATAATCCGGCTGGCCAATTGGCCGATAAGAACTTCTTCCTGCTTGTAGCCGAGCATCCGAAGAATGATAATGAAGTAACTGTCCGGCATCGTGCCGGAATCAAAGCAAAGACGCCAGGCGCCGTCTTGCGATTGGAGCTGAAGAAGCTCACCCCGCATTTGTTCGATCCGCGCGCGGATCCGATTCATATCCATAGACCGCATTCATTCCTTTGCCGCGAGTATGTTGCTGCTTGTTATGTATATGCGGATGCCGGTAGGGATCAGAAGAACTTTCAAAGTGTTGCCATATGGAGAGGAGAGGCTTGAGAGATGTACGATATTACGATTGATTTGCATAGAAATTGGATTGATACCGTCAAAGAAGTGTTCCGCGGGTCGGGCCAACCGTTGCCGGAGGATTTGAGCGATGCGGAGGTTGCTGTTATCTATTATAAGCAAACGGCCGAATCGGAGGGGGAGGCCGTGACGCAGCAGAAGTTGAACGAGGACAGGCTCCACGGCATGCAGCAGACGATATTGGACAATTTCGAATCGGTTATATTGCCGGATATCCGCAAACGTACGCGTTACGAAGGCAATCGGTTTTGCTTCCAATGGGTGTATAACAATGGCGAGCATATTACCGAGGAGTATTCCTCGTACCGCATTCCGGTGTAATGGCATAAAAAAGAGGCTGGCTCCGTCTTGGCGACGGGGTCAGCCTCTTTCCTATTTATATTCATCCGCTTCTTTGTAATGCTCCTTGCAGAAAGCAAGCAGCTCCTGCTCTTCGTCTTCTTCAAGCCCGAATTCGAGCAGCTTGTCCGTTACCCGTTCAATCAGCTCATGTTTGATGAGACGGCCGCCGCCTTCCTCTTCGCTAAATACGGCACGAATATAAACGCCGTTGCTTGAATAAAGCTCGTCTTCTTCGTCCAGATCGATATCAATCAGGAATTCGTAACGGCGTCCGGTCAAGATGCCAAACGGGTCTTTAATAAATTCTACGCTATAGCCTGTAATCTCAAGCAACATCATAATCATCCTTTGCTTCTTCGATCTGGGGTTGTTGATTCATTCTTGAGCGGATTGTAGAACAGCTTCGGAATGCCGGTATCGAACTTTAGCAGCTCTCCCGTAACGGGATGCTCGAAGCTAAGAATACGGGCGTGCAGGCCGAGACGGCCAATTGGCTTCGTGCTCGAGCCGTATTTCTTATCTCCTGCGATAGGGTGCCCGATATCCTGCATATGAACGCGGATCTGGTTTTTGCGGCCGGTTTCCAAATGAACCTCGACAAGCGAAAAAGCTTTGCCCGCTTGCAGCAGCTTATAGTGGGTAACGGCGTGTTGGCCGTCGTTCGGATAAGAGCTCGAATACATCTTGAGCGTCTTAGTTTCTTTCAGCCAGGAGGTTATGGTGCCTTCTGTCCGTTTAACCGTGCCTTCGACAAGCGCCACGTACGAACGTTCCTTGACGATGGTTTGCCATTGCTCCTGCAGCTTCTGCTGCACGGCTTCGCTCTTTGCGAACATAAGCACGCCGGATGTATCCCGGTCGAGGCGGTGTACGATAAATATCCGGTTCTTCGGGTCGGCCTCGCGAACATGCGCCATTAGTTGGCGGTAGGCGGTCAAATCGGTTTCCTTGTCCGAAGCGATGGTAAGGAGTCCTGCCTCTTTGCTCGCCACGATCACATCATCGTCTTCATGCAGAATCTTAAGTCCGACGAGAGGGAGCTGTTCTTTCTCGCGTTCTTTGCGAATCGCAACCGTTTGTCCCGGCTGAAGCGGGTAATTATATTTCGTCTCCACTTTGTCGTTGACATATACTTGTCCATGCGCCAGCAGCGATTTGACCGAATTGCGCCCTTGGTTCAAATGCGCGAGCAAAAAGGCGAGCAGCTCGGACGCTTCCGTCACGGCAAAAGACTTGTTAGGCGTAGCCGGAGTGCTTTTTGCCGGGCTTGCGCTTTTTTTCGCCGGGTTATGGGATTGTTGTTTTTTTGACTTCACTTCAGTTCCTCCAAGTTCAAGCTTGACTGCAATCACTATACCATGACCGGCTTTGCAAATTCTACACAGAAGACTTCATATTCCGTTCATGTTGGGCCGATATAATCAACATTAGCAGTATATCCCTATGAAACCATTTTCATAGACAAACGCAGGCAGATAGTGGTACGATAATTAGATCTATCTTTATTACTGGTAGTACAGTAAGAATTTGGGGGAAATAGCAATCGTGAAAAGAAAATTAGCCTTTACTCTACTAAGTCCGCTGCTTGCAGCAAGCCTGTTGCTGTCGCCGCTGGCTACGCCTCAGCACGCCGCAGCCGCAGCTGTTCCGGCCAAATTGGCTGCCGTAGCAAAAACTTCAACGATCAGCGTATACGTCGATGATCAGAAGCTTTCGCTCTCGAAAGCCCCTTATACGAAAAACGGCGTAACTTACGTGCCGATGCGCGAGTTGTTCAAAGCGTTAGATGCTTCGGTAACTTGGGAAGCGAAAGCGCAGACGATTATTGTGCGGAAGGACAGCACCTCCATTACGCTGACGATCGGCAACAAGGTTGCGCTTATTAACGGCAAGTCCGTGAAGCTGGATGCGGCGCCGGAGATTAAGAGCAATACAACGTTTGTGCCTGCCCGTTTTGTAGCGGAATCGCTTGGCGGAACGGTGAAATGGGATAACGCAAAGCAAGCCGTACGGATTACGACAGAAGAATATGAATACGAGAAAGAATATGAGCAGCTCCAGGAGGAACTGAAAAACCGTCCGAAATATACGCCGCAGCAAATCGTTGAGAAGTATGACGACAGCGTCGTAACGATTACGACGAATCTTGGCCTGGGCAGCGGTGTGGTCATCGGGGACCGTTATATCCTGACGAATTACCACGTCATGCAGGATGCTTCCTCGGCTACAGTCGTTACCGTCGACAACAAAGAGATCAAGGTATCCGGCGTAGCCGCTTATAGTGAAGACAATGATCTGGCCATTATCCAGACAGACCGTTCGATTGGCGCAACGCCGGTTGAGCTTGGCTACGGCAGTCTGAGCGTAAGCAAAGGCGATAAGGTGGTAGCGATCGGCAGTCCGCTTGGTCTTCAGAATACGGTGTCTGACGGATTAGTCAGCGGCGTCGTATACATAGGCAATACCCGTTATATCCAGACCAGTGCTCCTATCGACCATGGCAGTTCCGGCGGGGCGCTGTTCGATGAGTACGGGGAACTAATCGGCATTACGTCGAGGGGCTTGACTTCGCAAGCGGACCTGAACTTTGCCGTCTCGTCGCTGTATGGCGCGATTCTGATGGACGATCTTCCCGAGAAACCTGCAGCTAACGTGAAATTCCTTGATCCTACTCTTCCGGCAACGCTTGTAGGCAAGTCTAATGACGACATTGCGGCTTTGCTGAAAAAGCAATTTGGCGAATTCTCCACGGAAGAAGGTATCGCGGAGATGAGCAACTGGAAGGTTGCGCGCGATTCCCAAGGTTGGCTCGTTATCACGACGGATATGGATCCCGTATTCTACACGTATTACGGCGGACAGGAAAAAGAGGAGCTTCGCACCTGGTCCATTAATTTGGCCAATGAGCTTCACCGCATGCTGCCTGACGAGAAGATCCAATTCCAAATCTATTACGACCGTGTATTCGGTTTTGAGCCGCGCGGCTTCGATTCCAGCGAAGTGAAGGCGCTTGGCGACGGGAAATGGGAAGTTCGTTTCCCGATTTTGGATGCTCAATTCAAAGATCAGCTTTTTATTAACATGAGGGCCTAATTCCATATCTTTTATATCGTTCATGATGAGGCTTGCCGACTTGGGGAATATCCCCTTGCGGCGAGCCTCTTCTTTTTTACTTATGTTTTCGGTACAATAGTAGTCAGCTTGCATAAGAGCAGAAAGAGGTACCGTGATGAAAGTTGTGTTATCAACGCTTAATGCCAAATTTATTCATACTTCGCTTGCCCTGCGCTGTCTGAAGGCGTATAGCGGCGAGCAATTTGATATGGAAATTGCCGAATATACCATTAAAGATCCGGCGATGAACATCGTATCGGATATTTTTTCGCGTAAGCCGGATGTCGTGGGCTTCTCCTGCTACATTTGGAATATCAATGAGACCATTACCGTCATTAATATGCTTCGCAAAATTATGCCGGAGATCAAAATCGTTCTAGGCGGACCGGAAGTCAGCTATGATACGGAATATTGGATGGAGCGGATTCCGGAGGTCGATTTTATCGTGGTGGGAGAAGGGGAAGAGACTTTCCACCATTTGCTGACGGAAATCGAAGGCGCGGGCAAATACCATATGGTATTTGGGGTAGCTTACCGCAAGCAGCGGGAGGACCATGCGGAAATTCTTCTTAATCCGGGCCGACCGAAGCTGGACCTCGCTACGTTGCCTTCGCCGCACCGGTTCCAGGAAGATCTTCCGCATCTGGGCAGCCGGGTTGTCTATTTCGAGACAAGCCGCGGCTGTCCGTTCAGCTGTCAGTTCTGTCTGTCGAGTATCGAGGTTGGTGTCCGTTACTTCGACATGGAGCGGACGAAAGCGGATATTACGTATTTGATCGATTCCGGCGCGAAGCTGATCAAGTTTGTGGACCGGACGTTTAATATTAAGCGGGATTATGCGCTTGAGATGTTTAAATTTCTGATCGAGAATCATCGTGGCTGCGTGTTCCAGTTCGAGATTACGGCGGACATTATGCGTCCGGAAGTGCTGGATTATTTGGCTGAGCATGCGCCGCCGGGCGTTTTCCGCTTCGAGATTGGCGTCCAGTCGACGAATGATCCAACCAATGAAGCGGTGCAGCGCCGTCAGAACTGGAAGAAGCTTGTCCGGACCGTTACGAAGGTGAAGGAGTCGGGCAAGATCGACCAGCATCTGGATTTGATCGCCGGCCTGCCGCTTGAGAATTACGATACGTTCCGCGGCACGTTTAACGATGTGTTCGAGCTTGGACCGGAGGAGCTGCAGTTAGGTTTCTTGAAAATGCTTCGCGGAACGGGATTGCGGCGGGATGCCGACAAGTGGGGCTACCTCTATATGGACCATGCTCCTTACGAAATGCTCGGCAACGATTTGATGCCGTTTGGCGATATCGTGCGCATCAAACGGGTGGAGGACGTGCTGGAGAAATATTGGAACGCGCACCGGATGGACCGCACGTTGGGTTATCTGGTGAAAGAGGTGTTCCCTTCTCCATTTGATTTCTTTCAATTGTTCGGCGATTTCTGGGAAGAGAGAGGTTGGCAGAAGATCGGCCATCAGCTCGAGGATTTGTTCTCCCGGTTATGGGCGTTCCTGTCGGATTACAAAGCCGGGGCAGCTTCCGAAGAAGCGGATAAGCTGGATCTTGAGATTGTTCTTGGTCTCATGAAGTACGATTACTTCCTGAACCATAACTATAAGCCGCGCAAAACCTGGTGGGAGTTCACGATGGACAAAGCGGTATGGGGAGGCTGGATGCGGCATCTGGTCGAGCATCCGGAGGAAGTCTCGGAAGGGTTTGCCGCTCTTCGCCTGAACGAGAAGGAGCTCCACAAGCATACCGTGATCGAGATGCTTCCGTTTGACCTGGAGCATTATCTGGCTACGGGAGAGATCGATAAACATTCGCATACGCTGCTTGCCGTGTTGTATGCGCTTGGCGGCGGCGAACGCCAGGCGAAACCAACGCCTAAACCGTATATGTTGAAGATCAGCGAAGCAGCTTTACCTGCTTCAGGTTTGTAATAGATCCAATGTTGGGGCCGCCTATTGAGGCGGTCCTTTATTTACAAATAAATCCGTTGCTCTAAAGTTTTCATATGGTACAATAGGAAGCTATGTGGAATGTTTTTATTGAGTAAAGGAGCTATCGTACATGGAACATTGTATTCCTTCCGACGCGCTGATTACGATCGCAGGGACGGTTGGCGTCGGCAAATCGACATTAACCTCCGCTTTGGCCCGGCGTCTTGGCTTTCGGACTTCGCTCGAGCAGGTTGAGCAAAATCCGTATTTGGAGAAGTTTTACCACGATTTCGAGCGGTGGAGCTTTCATCTGCAAATTTATTTTTTGGCCGAGCGCTTTAAGGAGCAGAAGGCGATTCATGAAGCGGGCGGAGGTTTTGTACAGGACCGCTCCATCTACGAAGATACGGGCATCTTTGCGAGAATGCATGCGGATCAAGGCACGATGACCGCAACCGATTACGAGACGTATACCAGCTTGTTCGAAGCGATGGTGATGACGCCGTATTTTCCGCATCCGGATGTGCTCATTTATTTGGAGGGCAGCTTGCCGTCCATCCTGAGCCGGATTGAAGCGCGCGGACGCGAAATGGAAATTCAGACGGACCGTGCTTATTGGGAACGGATGCACGAACGTTATGCGGCCTGGATCAGCGGGTTTAACGCTTGTCCGGTGCTGAGACTCAACATCGACGAATATGATGCCAATGACCCGTCCTCCTTGGACGGCATTATTGCGCAAATCGGCCATGCGATTTCGGCATCGCGCCTCGCGAGAGAGGAAGCGGCCGCGGCAGCCGGACGAATATAAATAGATAATCAAAACACCTCCAAAGTTATTGCCCGTTTCAGGGACGGCTTTGGAGGTGTTTTTGTTAGCTGTTTGAGCTGATCTTAGCTTGAGACGCGTGCAGCTTTGGCTGTTTCAGTGTCAGGAACCTGTTCAAGCGCTCGGAGAACAGGAACATGGCAGCTGCGCACAATACGATATAGACCGGGAAAATACCGATGGAAATCGTTGAAGCCAGCAGCCCGAGAAGCGGAGGCATAAGCGTGCTGCCCGTATAAGCGACGGCCATTTGATAACCCATAATGGACTGGGAATGCTTTTTCCCGAATCGCACCGGCGTTTCGTGAAGCATGCAGGGATAGATAGGCGCAAGGCCTAGTCCGATAATAATTAACCCGGCGAGAGAATAGCCGTCCGGGAGCGGAAGGATGAGCAGCAAAGCGCCGGCAAGGGCAACCAGCTGACCGCCGCGAATCAGGTTGCGGTTGCTTACTTTAAACGTGATAAAGCCCGTAATAAACCGTCCCGCCGTGATGCCGGCGTAATAAAGGGACACCCATGCGGCTGCCGTTCCCGCGGATATATGTTTGCTGTCCACGAGGAAGCTGCTCCCCCATAAGCCTACCGCTGCTTCGATGCCGCAGTACAGAAGGAAGGAGACCAAGGCGAGCTTGATGCCTCTGATTTTGAGAGGATGCCCCGTCGTCTCTTCTTCTTCCGGTTCTTGAACGGCAAGCTCCTCTTCGGATGGGGAGGAAGACTTATGGACTTTGGCCACGCGATCCCATAACGGGAGGGTAAAGAATAAGATTACGACAAGCAGGCACTGAATCGCAGCAACGGTCATATAGCCGTATCTCCAGGCGTTGTTCGTAATGAACTGGGCCATAATGATAGGACCTAACGTTGCGCCTACGCCCCAGAAGCAGTGCAGCCAGCTCATATGATGCGCTTTATAATGCGCGGCAACATAGTTGTTGAGTCCGGCATCAACCGCGCCGGCGCCAAGACCTAGCGGGATGGCGCAGAAGAGCAGCCAGATCAAGGACGGGGAAGTCGAATAGCCAAGCAATGCCGCTGCCGTCATGATACAGCTGAACAGCGTAACTCTGCCCGTGCCAAAGCGGCTTAGAATTTTTCCGCTAGCAAGGCTGGATACGATCGTACCCGCCGCTATCGTCATATAGAGCACGCCTGCTGTACCTAGAGGGGCATGAAATTCCGGCCCCATAACCGGCCACGCGGTTCCAAGCAAGGAATCGGGCAGGCCAAGGCTGATAAAGGCTAGATAAATAATGATCAAAAAGAAAGTCGCCATGAGATTTCACCTTTTCTTATATTTATGAGGAAGCGGATATCATCAGATCAAGCCCCAGGCTTTGCAGGCCGTTCAGATAGTCCGCCTTCAGGTCGCTTGCGGTTAGCTGCGGGAGATGCTGCTTCGGAATATAAGCTGCGCTATGCTCCGCAACCCGTTCCAGAATAGATGCCGTAACTTCTGCTTCGTTAAAAATAATCGTCCGCGGGTTAATTATCGCCGCAAATGTTGCAACAAGCCGGCTGATGGCATCCAGTTTGCTGTTATCGTTCTTCAGCGCCTGATGGAAATTAGCATGATCGTATTGCGGGACAAAGGAAACCTCGCCCGAGAAGAAGGTGTTTCCCCGTACGACATCCCCGTTGATCATAATGCCGGAACCGGGACCGTTTTGCCCGAAGTATAAGTAAACAAGCGACGGATTGTCTTGATTTCCGCCGTTTTTGTAATAGCCCAGCACAGCTGCGTTCATGTCGTTCTCGACGACGACAGGAAGGGAAAATTGCTCTTCCAGAAGCTGCTTCAGATTGATATGTTCGAAGCTCGGATAATCCGGGATATGAATCAGCACTCCGTTATTGTTAACGGCACCCGGCACGCCAATTGCGATGGAGCTAATCTTGGGATGAATCTCGATCAGTTGGCTGATCTGCCGTGTAAGGCTGGGAACGTCGTTAATTAATGAAGTGGTGCCTTGCTCCTTGATTTCCCCTATGCAATTAAAGATCGTGTAACTCAGATCCGTTGTCTCGAAAAAGATCGCAAGCCCCAGCATAAACTCCGGGTTGTACGCGTATCGCTGCGCTCTTCTGCCGCCGCTCGAATCATCAAGCCCTACGGTGAGCAACTCTCCCGCCGCTTCCATCTGCGCCAGAAACTTGCTAATGGTCGGAAAGCTGATGCCAAGCTTCTGGCTAAGTTCCGCTTTCGTAGCGCTTCCTAGCGTAAGCAGGGCGGAGCGCAAGCCATGCAGGATGACATTCTTCATCTCTTTGGGTGTGGCGAGCAAATCACTCACGGTTATGTTCAACTCCTCTACTGAGACTTATTAAACATCTTTAATAAGTTGGTATGATCGTATCAAAAAAGATTGTTCGCGGCAATAGGTTTGGCGCAAGAAAATGATTTACGTTGGTTGCAGGTCTAAGAAAGTGTAGAAATGAGTGAAAAGAAAAAGAGGCGAAGCTGCGGCAGCTTCACCTCTTCTCCACCGCCACCAAATACGGTGCGGTGTCTCTCTGCGGCTGGCGGTATAGCACCGCCGCATACAAAGCCCCGGGCAGCTTCGCTGCCCAGTCCGCGACAATCGCCGCTTCTTCCGCGCCGCCCGGGTGCCCCGGGTACAGCGCGACAGTCACAATACCGCCGCGGCGCAGCAGCGCCAGCGCCGCGTCCAGGGCGGCGACCGTCGTTGTCGGCACGGTGATGACCGACTCGTCGCCGCCCGGCAAATAGCCGAGATTGAACATCACGGCTGCAACATGGCCTACCGCGGAGGAACCAACGGCCTCCGCCATTAACGCATGGCTGACCAGATGCAGCTTCACTTCCGGAAGCTTGTCCTGCCGCTCATAAGAGCGGAGGCGCTCCGCGGTACGGTCCAGCGCATCCTGCTGAATGTCAAAGGCATGCACGATGCCGCGCGGCCCAACAAGCTCGGCAAGCTTCAGCGTGTCCACGCCGCCGCCGGCGGTTGCGTCGATAACCGCATCGCCTGGCTGTACACGTTCGGCGATCCATTGATGCGCCATGCTAAGAATCGATAAAAAGCCCATTTTACACCGCCCCCCAGAGTTTGCCCTGCCATGTATTGCGTCGTTTCAGCTCGGCATCGATGGCGTTCAGGACAACCCATTTCTGCATGCTCCACATCGGACCGATGAGCAGATCCTTGGGGGCATCGCCGGTAAGCCTATGAATGATCATCTCCGGCGGGAGAAATTCCAGCGTGTCGACGATCAGCTTCACATATTCGTCCAGTTCGAGGAAGCGGAGCAGTCCGGCTTCGTACTGCTTCACCATCGGCGTCTTGCGCATGAGATGAAGCAGGTGGATTTTGATGCCTTGCACGTCCATGGCGGCCACCGCGCGGCCCGTCTCGAGCATCATTTCATGCGACTCCTGCGGCAGGCCGTAAATAATATGCGCGCAGACACGGATGCCCCGCTCGCGGAGGCGGCGCACGGCATCCAGATAACAAGCCGTATCGTGAGCCCGGTTGATGAGCTCCGAGGTGGATTCGTGGATCGTCTGCAAGCCCATCTCCACCCACAGGTAAGTCCTCTCGTTCAGCTCGGCCAAATAATCGACGACATCGTCAGGCAAGCAATCCGGCCGGGTAGCGATCGAGAGCCCCACAACCCCCGGTTGCTGCAAAATAACCTCATAATATTCCCGAAGCTCCTCTACCGGGGCATACGTATTCGTGTAAGCCTGGAAGTAGCCGATATAATTCGCTTCCGGCCATTTCTGATGCTGGCGGTCGCGGATTTTGTTAAATTGCGTGACCAGGTCATCCCGCCGGCTGCCGGCAAAATCGCCGGATCCCCTAGCGCTGCAGAAGGTGCAGCCGCCTTTGGCGAGGGAGCCGTCCCGGTTCGGGCAGGTAAAGCCCGCATCCAGCGTCACCTTGAACACTTTTCCTCCAAGCTGCTCCCGCATCTCGTAGTTCCATGTATGAAATCTCTTGTCGCCCCATAGCTTTGGCTCTTCGGGCGTTAGTGGCAAACCGTTACTGTTCATGCCGTTCTCCTTATTAAGCGGATAAGAATTGCATGTTTCATTTTATCGGAAACAGGGGGGAAATGCTATTCGGGATTTGCAAATGAGACGATTGACCATCCGCTTGCAGCCGTAAAAATCAACTGGAAATAATTTTGCGATACGAGGGAATTGGGCTTGCAATACCTAACATCATCTGTTATATTAAAAGTGCGACAAATCAATGAAATAACCTTACATGCTTAATTCGTAATGATCGTCATAAAACGTCGATAAACTGGAAATGCTGTAATAAAAAAATCGATGAGGTGATCTTAATGACAGTGCAAGCGAGAATTCCGCATGGTGATGAGAAAGTAACGATTGAATTAACGGTGAAAGAATTGATGGCGCTTTCAGGAATTCGGTTCCACAACAACCATCATATTGAAATATCCGCTCGCAAGAAACTTAATCAAGTGATTGAGAGTACTTGCCGCGATATTCAAGCTGAAGGCCCAATTGATTATCAACTGCTTGTATAATCGTTTTGCAACGAACATACGCATACAAACCTGAAGCCTTGGCGATTCTCAACAATCGTTCAGGGCTTTTTCTTTTTGAATAGCATCTTTACAAGGCGCTTCAACTTGGGCACAATAAGGACTAGCTTAATTTGTAGGAGGACCAGTACAAGATGCGTTTAAGAGGAAGAAAAGGAATCCGCGAGTCGATTGAGGCTCAACCGGATTTAGTCGTATTGGATGCCAAGCCGCTTAAGGGCAAATGGCGCGAGTTTTTTGGCAACGATAAGCCGATTCACGTGGAGCTTGGCATGGGAAAAGGCCGTTTTATTAGCAATCAAAGCTTCCGTAATCCGGATAACAACTACATTGGCGTAGACATGTACGATGAGTTGATCCGCCGCGCGAGCGATAAAGCGCGCACGATCTGGGAGGAAAACGGCGTGGAATCGCCCCCGAACCTGGCTTTGCTTCGCGCCAATATCGAGCACATCGAAGACATGTTTGAGCCGGGAGAGATCGAGCGGATTTATTTGAACTTCAGCGATCCTTGGCCAAAAAGCAAACATGCCCGCCGCCGCCTGACGCATCCGCGCTTCTTGCGGAAATATGCGCAGCTGCTGAGCGACCGCGGAGAAATTCATTTCAAGACCGATTCGGAATCTTTGTTCGAATTCTCGCTTAACAGCTTCGCGGAAGTGGAGCTGCAGCTGCGCAATATTTCGCTTAATCTTCACAAAAACGGTCCTCGCGAGGATCTTGTGTTTACCGAATACGAGATGAAATTCATGGAAAAAGGCCAACCGATCTTCCGCCTTGAAGCGGTTATCGGGGAAGCGGCGCTGCGCGAATACCGCGAAAGCAAGCTGGAGAACTCCCGCCGCGAAGAAGCGGAAGCGGAAGCATCCAATCAGGACGATGAGTCCGACGAATAAGCCATGCAGGCCTTAACATAAAAAGGGCCGTTCCCGTGTAGCCGATTGGAGGCTAAGGGAACGGCCCTTTTTCAATGAGAACTAAAACAAGGTAAGAGTCCAGCTGTATTCTACCGTTAACGCCGTTAGCGTCCCGACAAGCGCGCCCGCGGCAACATCGGATGGATAATGGAGTCCCAGGTACATGCGGGACCATGCAACCGAAAGCGCGAGCAATGCCGCAATGGGCATAACGACCGGGAACCAAATTCCGCTGGCCCCGATAATGGGAACCACATATGCAAAAATGGCTGTTGTATGCCCGGAAGGGAAGGAAGAGTCAACGAGCGGTTTTTTTCCCGTGTTCACCCCGTTTAATGCCTGGTATGGGCGCAGCCTCTTTAATTTTCGTTTTACCACGTACACGGGCAGATGACTTATAAATACGGCAGTAAAACATTGCCAGCCCACGGTATTCCAAGGATTTTGTGCAAACATCGCAACAAGGAAAGAGCTGATGAGTGTAAAGGATGCTCCACCAACATGAGTCACCGTGCTGAGCCATACCCCAAGCCAGCGGTGAAGCCTGCTCTGCGATCGGCGCTGATTCGCCCATAGAATCATTTGCAATTCCCTGGTTCGTAACCAACCTATCATTCTTCTCATCTATTTCCTCCTAAAAGATTTGTTTCACACTTCTGCTTCGAAAGCATTGCTCACGGTGGAACAAATCTACTTCGAAAGCATACGCTTGAGATTTGCAGAGCAAATCTACCTCGAAGTTTCCACACACATTATAATCGATATTTAACTATTATGGTTAAATTAATGAGCTTGTACAAGTTTTAAGTTTATACGAAGAGGACGGGGAATCCGCCCCAAACATTAACGAAGTATTAAAATGATGTTGATTATCCCCTAACAGACCTCCTGTAGAATGGAGCCGATCAAGGTTTCATATAAAGCCTGTGCTTTCGAAGTATGAATTACCGCAATGGTTAATGTTTTACCTTTGGTATGGCAATTCATTAAGTTAATGCTTACGAAGTATGAATTACCGCAATGGTTAATGTTTTACCTTTGGTATGGCAATTCATTTTAGGAGGCGTTCTTCATGAGAGTTGCGCTATTTACCGACACGTTTGAACCCGATGTGAATGGTGTGGCACGCACGCTTGGCCGCTGGACCAACTATTTGAAGCGGCAGGGCGCGGAAGTGCTCGTATTGGCTCCAGATCCGGCATCCGGCAAGCAAAACGGCAAAACTTCCAGCGTAGAGCGCTTCGCAAGCCTGCCTTTCTTCTTATATCCCGAGTGCCGTCTGGCGCTGCCTAACCCGATTCATATCCGCAAGGCATTAAAAGATTTTAATCCAACGATCATCCACGTGGCGACTCCATTTAACCTCGGGCTATGCGGCATTCATTATGCCCGCAAGCTAAAAATCCCGCTTGTTGCTTCTTATCATACCCATTTTGATCAATATTTGCCGTTTTACAATTTGCAATGGATGGCAAAGCTGTTATGGAGATATATGGAATGGTTTCACCATGATTGCCGCTCCATTTACGTACCTTCCCGTTCCACATATCAGGATCTGCTCGATAAAGGCTGGGATGACAGCCGGCTTGAAGTATGGAGCCGCGGTATTGATACCGAATCTTTTCATCCGAATGTTAATCGGGAGGAATGGCTCCGCCAGCATGGAATCGACGGCAACCGCTTTGTCGTGTTGTATGTTGGAAGGCTCGCTCCCGAGAAAAATGTCGATACCGCTCTAGATGCTTTCTCTAAATTTCGGCAAAATATAGGCGAGGATGCGATATTTGTCATTGCCGGCGACGGACCTTCTTCGGAAGCGCTGAAGGAACGGTGCCGCCGCGAGGAGATCGATGCCCGGTTTCTCGGCTTTACGGCTATGCCGGATTTGCAGCAATGGTACGCTTCCGCCGACCTGTTCCTGTTCCCGTCGGCGACCGAAACGTTTGGCAATGTCGTGCTGGAGGCGATGTCCTGCGGCGCGCCGGTTGTATGCGCGGACAAAGGCGGCGTTACGGATTCCGTTCAGCACGGTGTAACGGGTTTATTGTGCAATCCGGAAGATCCGGGGTCGTTTGCTAACGCGATGGGACTCTTGTACAGCAATCCGGACCTGCGCGGGGCGATTGCCGAGCAAGGACGGGTATATGCGCAGAAACAATCGTGGAATGCGATTTTCGACAAACTGGCTGCCAGCTTTGAACGGTTCTCGATTCCGGTTCAGCCACACATTCGTCACAAAGCAGAGTGAGGTACCGGGAACAATGGATCAACTATTTGCGTCTATATTGGACGTAAGGGCTAAAAATTCAGGAAATGGATGAAAATAAGGGCGACAGGACGCAAAAGGAGGTAATACAACCATATGCTTGCCATGCAAGCGTTTTAATGGCCTGATAACGGATAATGGGCGGAAATAGCGGTTTTGACAAAGATAAATAATCCGTGGAAAATCAAAAAGGTCTCGCGAATCGCCGGCACACAAAAAAAGAAGAGCTTGCGTTAGCACAAGAGAGAAGATAGTAAAGAGCCTGTCGGCGCCTGTAAGAGGCGATTAGAACAGGCAATTAAAAAGGGGTCTCAAGGGGGCAGTACCGAAAAATGTTCAACACGATTATGCTTGTGTTCCAGATCATTTTTGCATTGCTGGGTTTGTATCAACTGTTTTTGACATGTTTTGGCTGGCACCGCAAGAAAGAAGACGTATCTCATCCGCCGCAAAAGACGTTTGCGCTTTTGGTTGCGGCACATAACGAGGAGCAAGTGGTAGGAGCTCTAATCGAAAACCTGCTCAAGCTGAAGTATCCTCGCGAGCTGTTTGATATTTTTGTCATTTGCGACAACTGCACGGACGGCACCGTCGATATTGTGAACAGCTACGATGGCGTTTATGCCTGCGTTCGCAATAACAAGAGCCAACGCGGCAAAGGCTTCGCCGTGGAATGGATGCTGAAAGAACTGTGGAAGATGCCCAAGAGCTACGACGGCGTTGCGATTTTTGATGCCGACAACCTTGTGGCAACGGACTTCCTGCAGTACATGAACAATGATTTGATTAATGGCCACCGCGTTATCCAAGGTTACCTGGATACTAAAAACCCGAACGATTCGTGGATCAGCTCGGCGAACGCAATCAACTACTGGTTCTGTAACCGCCTGTGGCAGCTGCCGCGCACAAATCTTCGTCTGGCTAACTTCCTCGGAGGCACGGGCATGTGTTTTGACGCCGCGCTACTGAAGGAAATGGGCTGGGGCGCTACAAGCCTCGTAGAAGACCTTGAATTTACGGTCCGCTGTATTCAGCGGGGCATTTATCCAAAGTTTAATTTCGAAGCGAAGGTGTTTGACGAGAAGCCGATTACGTTCCAGGCTTCGGCACGTCAACGTCTGCGCTGGATGCAAGGACATTTCGACGTTACGCGCAAGTACATGCTGCCGCTTTTGTGGCAGGGCATTAAAGATCGGAGCTGGACAAAGATCGATGCAGCGCTGTACGTATTTAACGCATATAACTATTTGGCCGGGTTCTTCATCGCTGCGATCATCTGGGGCGACGTGCTTCTGTTTGGCGGCAACAACGTGGAATCGGTATACAACCTGCTGCCGATATGGCTAAGCGTTCCGTACATGGCTTATATCATTATCCAAATTCCTTTGTCGATGTATATGGCGAAGGTGCCTTGGAAGCTTTATTTGCGGATCCCGACTTTCCTTCTGTTCACTTTGTCTTGGTGGCCGATTACGGTTCATGCGTTTTTCACGCAAAACAACAAGACATGGAGCCATACGCAGCATACGCGCGTGATCCGGCTCGAGGACGTACAAAGCAAACAGCTGTAACGCTCGCGTGATATAATGGGTTGACACATAGAAATCCGTTATGTTATAGTATCTCGGTAACGTTGTTACACAACATATTTGCACAAGCAGAAGCACCCGCTTCTCACCTTTCGGTTTTGCCGACTGGTTCGCGATAACTGACTAGCTTAACGAATTGCTTCTTTGCAAGCGATGAGGAAAGCCCAATGAACGGTTATAACAATGCGGGTTCGTGCGAACCCGCATTTTTTATTTTGTCTCAAACACATAAACATCCTATCCTGGAGGTGGCACGTTATTAGCAGAGAACATCAAATCAACGATGAGATCCGGGCCAGAGAAGTACGACTTGTTGGCGCGGAAGGCGAGCAAATCGGTATCAAATCGATCCGTGAAGCTATGCAAATGGCAATTGACCTGAGCTTGGACCTGGTGAATGTCGCACCAACGGCTAAACCGCCGGTTTGCCGGATTATGGACTACGGTAAATTCCGTTACGAGCAACAGAAGAAAGAAAAAGAAGCACGCAAAAACCAGAAGATCGTCGACCTTAAGGAAGTTTGGTTCCGTGCCAACATCGACGAGCATGACTACCAAACGAAATACCGTAATGTCGTGAAATTCTTGGGCGAGGGCGACAAAGTTAAAGCTTCCGTACGCTTCCGCGGACGGGAAATTGCCCATGCTGCCATCGGCCAGAAAATTCTGGACCGTCTGGCGCAAGAGGTTGCCGAAATATGCAGCGTAGAACGTGCACCGAAGCTGGAAGGCCGGAGCATGATTATGATTTTGGCACCAAAAAGCAATAGTTAAATAAAGGGAGGATAATCGACATGCCTAAAATGAAAACACACAGCAGTCTGAAAGACCGCTTCAAAATTACTGGTACTGGTAAAGTAAAACGCTATAAAGCGTACAGAAATCACTTGCTTTCCCACAAATCCGGTCGTCAAAAACGTGTTCTTGCTGGCCAACCACTGATGGCAGCTGGCGACGTTCGTCGTATTCAACAAGGTCTCGCTAACCTGAAATAGTAGCAATCGTTCAAATAGCTTTATCAAAATTCAACCTACGGGAGGTTTCCACTCATGGCAAGAGTCAAAGGCGGTTTTGTCCGCGCTCGTCGTCGTAAAAGAATTCTTAAACTAGCAAAAGGTTATTTCGGTTCGAAACACCGTCTGTTTAAAACAGCAAAGGAGCAAGTTGGTAAATCGCTTCTTTACGCATACCGTGACCGTCGTCAAAACAAACGTCAATTCCGCAGACTGTGGATCGTTCGTATTAACGCGGCTGCTCGCTTGAACGGTCTTTCCTACAACAAACTGATGCACGGCCTGAAATTGGCTGGTATCGAAGTAAACCGCAAAATGCTTGCTGATCTGGCTGTTAACGACATCAACTCGTTCAACTCCCTTGCTGGCGTTGCAAAATCGAAAATCAACGCTTAGTAATAAGCGTGATATAGAGAAGAGGTTGTCCCTTTTGAGGACAACCTCTTTTTTTATGCAGAATGGGGTATCCTAACGAACAAGCAGACAAGCCTGCGCTTAAGTGCGGGCCGACAAGGGATGAAGCCGGTATGCGCGAGGGCTGGTTCCATGGAAAGCCGTAAAATGGCGGGTGAACGGATGAATGGACGTATACCCAAGTCGTTCGGCAATAGCGGTAACGGAATAATCCGTTTCGACAAGCAGCTGGGCAGCTTGTTTCATCAGCAGTCTATGCCGGTATAACTGCGGGGTGAACCCGGTCTCGCGCTGGAATAGGGAGTGGAAATAGGAACGTTTGAGGCCGCACAT
This sequence comes from Paenibacillus glycanilyticus, assembly GCF_030161375.1. Classification (GTDB taxonomy): domain Bacteria; phylum Bacillota; class Bacilli; order Paenibacillales; family Paenibacillaceae; genus Pristimantibacillus; species Pristimantibacillus glycanilyticus_B. The sequence goes on along the minus strand of NZ_BSSQ01000008.1, from coordinate 108,622 downwards.
TTCCGCCCATTCCTCCACTTGGGACCGTGTTTCGGGATGCTCGTTCAAGTGCGCGAGCAGCTTCAGGATCCGGAAGTCGCTTGGCTGGCGAGTGTGAACGACGTTGTACCAGCTGAGCATCCAGGCATATAGCAGGCTATTTACCAGCTCGGTACGGTAGTGTCCGGCATTGTCATATTGCTTGGCAAGCGTAACGAAGGCATCGAATAACCACGGATGGGGCTGCAAAGAGAAATAGCTGGGCAGCGATTCGAGCTCCGGGCATGGTTCTTCCAGCGAGCGCGACTCCAGCTCGAAAGAATCCGGTGCATGGATAAACACCCGATTCAGGGAGGCCGGCGGGCCTTCCCACATGTCGCAATACAGGTTGTAAGAGGATAGCGGTCGGTCTTCGGTAATGTGGAAGGCATGCGGTTCGCCCGGACGTAGGAATATTAAGGTTCCGCGCTCGATCGGGTACCGTCTGCCGCTCACTTCCATTTCTCCCGGACCGTCAACAAACAGATGGAATGCATATACGCTGCAGACGCGCAGCTTTTCATTCCAACCCCCTACGTACAAATATCGCATGGAATCCCCGACATATGGTTTCATTTCGCTTATGCTTCTCATCATTTCTCTCTCCCCTCTATAATAGCGGACAAATCGTCAACTAATTGGACTTGAGGACAAATACGTTTGTTAGGATCAATGTTACAATAATGGCGAAATTCGTGAAAGGGTTATCCATGCTTTAGCGGATAATTTGTTAACAAGGGAGAGGATGATTGTGATGAAAATGACTTATACGCAGCCGGCATCGGGTTGGAAGCAAGGACTTCCGCTTGGTAACGGGCAGCTTGGGGCTGTCCTTCATGGCGGCATCTCATATGAAACTTGGAATATGACGGAGGTAACGTTCTGGTCAGGCAAGCCGGAGCGGTTTGGGGGATCAATCGATGCCAAGGATAAGCTGAAGGCGATGCGGGAAGCCTTTTTCGGCGGTGATTATGTAACGGGAGATAAGCTGGCGGCCGAGCAATTGGAGCCGGTTAAAGGCAATTTCGGAACAAACCTGTCCTTATGCGATGTTCATATCCGTTATGAGGATGAAGGCAGCGAACTGTTCCGGGAATTGGATTTGAATCGCGCGGTAGCGACTGTGAAATACCGTAGTGCCACGGGGGCTGTTATTCGAAGAGAGACTTTCGCGACTCATGCGGATGGGCTGCTTGTTTCCCGGATTAAAGGGGACCGGGCGGGAAGCATATCGCTAACTTTGCACATAGAGGGTAGAACGAATACGTTTGATGCCTGGGCGGACGCACCGGGTCAACTCCAGTTCCGTACGCAAGCGACAGAAACGATCCATAGCGACGGCACTTGCGGCGTGTGGTGCGAAGGCGGAATGAAGGCGGCGGTTACAGGCGGGCAGGTAGTTGGCGATGCAGGCAAAATCGTCATTCGGCAGGCGGATGAGGTTGTTCTTTATTTTGCGGCGGCGACGGATTACGGGCACGGGCATGATGATTGGAAGGCCGAAAGCAGCGAGAGGCTGAAGGCGGCGGAAGCAAAAGGTTTTGATCGGCTGCTCGAGGATCATATTGAGGATTACCGGCAACTGTTTGGCCGCGTGGATATTGACCTTGGCGGAACGGAGAACTACGGCTCGCTTCCCGTAGACGAGCGCATCCGCAGGTTGCGGGCAGGAGAATCCGCGGATAACGGGCTTATCGCGCTATTTTATCAGTACGGCCGTTATTTGACGATTGCCGGTACGCGCGAAGATTCCCGTCTGCCGCTTCATCTGCAAGGCATCTGGAATGACGGCGAAGCAAACGCCATGGCTTGGAGTTGCGATTATCATCTGGACGTCAACACGGAGATGAATTATTATCCGACCGAGATTAGCAATCTGGCGGAATGCCATATTCCGCTTATGAATTATATCGAGAAGCTTTCCCATGCTGGCCGCGCGGCGGCGGAAGACTTCTATGGATGCGAGGGCTGGGTGGCGCATGTCTTCTCCAATGCTTGGGGATTCGCCTCTCCGGGCTGGGGAAGATCATGGGGCCTGAACGTAACGGGCGGCTTATGGATTGCGACGCATTTGAAGGAGCATTACGAATATAGCAAGGATCGGGAGTTTTTAACTCGTCAAGCTTATCCGGTCATGAAGGAAGCCGCACTCTTCTTCCTGGACTATATGACGGTTCATCCGAAGTATGGCTGGTTGGTGACTGGGCCGTCGACCTCGCCGGAGAACAGCTTCTATCCGGGGCAAGCGGAGCAAGGAGAGCAGCAGCTGTCCATGGGATCAACGATGGACCAAATGCTGGTCCGCGATTTATTTGGCTTTGTACTGGAATCGGCGGAGCTGCAGGACGTGGATCAAGATCTGCAACTGAGGCTGAAGGGAGCGATTGACCTGCTGCCTCCGCTGCAGATCGGTAAACGCGGGCAACTGCAGGAATGGCTGGAGGACTACGAAGAAGCGCAACCGCAGCACCGGCATTTCTCCCATATGTACGGGATCTATCCGGGGAATCAGATCACGCCGGAGGAGACTCCGGAACTTAGCGCGGCGATGAGGCAAACGCTGCTCGGACGGATGCTCGTGGATGAGCTGGAGGATATCGAATTTACGGCAGCTTTGTTTGCTCTTGGTTTCTCGAGGCTTCATGACGGCAATCAAGCGGTGAAGCATGTCCGGCATTTGATTGGCGAGCTATGCTTCGATAATCTATTGTCTTACTCCAAACCCGGTGTCGCCGGCGCGGAGACGAATATTTTTGTCATTGACGGCAATTTCGGCGGTACGGCGGCAATCGCGGACATGCTGCTCCAAAGCCATGCGGGTTCCATTCATCTGTTGCCGGCGTTGCCGGCAGATTGGTCTACCGGTTCTTATCGCGGGCTGCGCGCAAAGGGCAATGCGGAGGTCGCGGCAACATGGGAAGAAGGCCGCTTGACGGAAGCGGCGATAACGGCTTATTCGGATTTGGAGACTGTCGTCAAATACGGAGGCGAGCAAATTCGTCTGCAGATGGAATCGGGCAAACGATACCTGCTTAATCGCCAGTTGATATTGCTTCAGGTTGAAACAATAGCATAAGATTTAAGATTTATCTTGAGCCGCCAAAGGGAAGGAGCCTAGAAATAGGTTTTCCTTCAAACTTTGGCGGTTTGTCGTATAGTTCGTTAAATATTGGGATTGTTCAAGCCTTCGCTCTAACTTACATTGAAAAGGCAATCTGAAAGCGCTTCACACTAATGGATGCGAATAGGAGGCTTGAAGTAATGAAGAGGAAAGCTAGATCATGGGCCGGCAAATCATTGTTTCTTTTGCTGGTTGCGGTATTGCTCGTTCAATGGACAGGTGGTCCTGCAGGGCAGGAGGCCGAGGCGGCTGGCGCGGAGGTGACGTCTATAACGGATGAAGCCGCTGCAGACAGTTATTCCTTCGAAGCGGAATCCGCGGTTAATACGCTGGCGGGCAAAGCAGAGATTAAAGCTTGCGCAGAGCTAACGGCCTGCTCGGGCGGTCAAATCGTCGGAGGGCTGTGGGGAGGTTCATCGCTTGGTTTTAACGAAGTAACCGTGGATGCGGCTGGTGTATATACGATGACGGTCCATTATATTTCGGGTGATCCGAGATCGATTGGCGTCAGCGTAAACGGCGGGACCATTGATCATTATGATCTGCCGAAGACCACCGATTGGAATACGCTTGGCGTCTACGAGCTCGAGCTTGAGCTGAAGGCGGGAAGCAACACGATTCGTCTGGACGACGAAGGCGGCTATTCTCCGGATATTGACCGGATTGAGCTCCGTTTGTCCGAAGGCGGATCCGGCGAGCCGGGTACGGGCACGGCATACGAGGCTGAAGCTGCGAATAACGTTCTGACGGGCAATGCATCCGTCAGCGGTTGCAGTGCGGCAACCGACTGCTCGGGCGGCAAGAAGGTGGGCAACCTGTGGGGCGGTTCAACCTTGCAATTCCGCGATGTGACAGCGGAGCAAGCTGGCGTGTATACGCTTAGCGTGTCTTATATTTCAGGGGATCCGCGTCCGGTGTCCATTGCCGTTAATGACGGTCCATCGGATAATTATGCGCTGCCAAAAACGGAAGACTGGGATACGGTTGGAGTATTCAAGCTTGAAGTTGAACTGAAAGCAGGAGCTAATACAATCACGTTTAACGATGACGGCGGCTGGTCGCCGGATATCGACAAGATCGAGCTTGCGGCTAAGGAAGGTTCCGGCGAAGATCCGGGTCCGGTGGACAACATCGGCCAGATCGGCAAAGCGATTGATTCGAAGAAATACGGTTCGATTAAAGTGACCGCCTATGATAAGGGAGCGACCTTCGTGTCCCGTAATTATAGCGTTACCTACAATACGGAATCGGGCCTTGCGGCATTTGCCTGGAACGGCAAAACGCTTGTAAAAGGCGCGTATGCCAGCGCTCAGCTGGAAGACCAGCTGCTGGACAGCCGCAAATACAGCGAGCATAACTTCAAGCTCGGAAATGTGGAGAAGATAAAGGACGGACATGGCCAAGGCGTCCGAATTACGGTGGAGAACCGTAGCGCGGGGCTGCCGGTTATGAAGCAAATTTATCAATTGTACGATAATCAGTCGTATTTCCTTGTTTCGCAGCAGGTGGCTGGCAGCAACGTGATCAGCTCGAACGATATGGCACCGCTTGTCGTGAATGCGAGCGGCGGCGTTGATCTTGGCAGCAATGGCGACAACCGCGTCCTCATTACGCCATATGACAACGATGCTTGGTCTCGTTATCAAGCCCGTACAATCAATACGGCGCTCAACAATAACAACTATATCAGCTCCGAGATGACGGCCGTCTATGATAATACGAGCCGCGCCGGGCTAGTTATCGGTTCGGTAACGCATGACGTATGGAAAACGGGCATCTACTGGAGCGGCTCGAATGACAAGCTGAATAAGCTGAAGGTATACGGAGGTTTCACTTCGCTTACCTCGACGCATGACAGCATCCAGCATGGCAAAGTTTCCGGCAAGACGATCACTTCTCCGCAGGTTGCGATTGGCTATTATGCGGATTACCGCGACGGTCTGGAGAACTACGGCGATGCTAATGCAGCGGTAGCGCCACCTCTCAAATTCGAGAAGGGCATACCTTCCGGCGTGCCGGTCGGCTGGAACAGCTGGGGCGCTTACGAAAGCTCGCTTAGCTATGACAAGGTCGTAAGCGTGTCGAATTTCTTCAAGGATAACCTGCAGAAATCGTTCTCTAACAAAGGAACCGTCTATATCAATATGGACTCCTATTGGGATAACTTGACGGAGCAGCAGCTTCGCGACGCGGTGAAGGTCATTCGCAAGAACGGGCAAAAAGCCGGTATTTACTACGGTCCGTTTGTATACTGGGGTGACAATATGTCGCAGCCGGTAGAAGGGACAAACGGCAAATACACGTATGGCGATATCGTGCTTCGAGATGCGGATGGCAACATTTTGCCTAAAGTAGACGGCGCGTACGCGATTGACCCAACGCATCCCGGCTCGCAGCAGCGCGTCGAGTATATATTCAACAAATTCCTGGAAGAGGGCTTTGAGTACATTAAGATCGACTTCTTGTCCCATGGCTCCTTCGAGGGCAAACATTATGATCCAAACGTGCAAACCGGCATTCAAGCTTACAACGAGGGCATGGCGCATATTGACAAGACGCTGGGCGGCAAAATGTTCATCAGCGCTTCCATCGCGCCGCTGTTCCCTAGCCAATACGCGCACGCAAGACGGATCTCCTGCGACGTGGACGGTTCGCTTGGCCGCACCGAATATCAGCTGAACAACCTGACTTACGGCTGGTGGCAAAACGGTACAATCTACTCGTACACGGATCCCGACTATGTGACGCTTGCCAAAGGCGGCTCGTTCATCGCGGCGCAAACAAGAGTTAACGCAGCGGCTATTTCCGGCACGGTCTATATGAACTCCGACGACGTCAGCAACGTTGAGACGCAAAAGCTGATGAAGTCGCTGCTTACGAACAAAACCGTTAACGACATTGCCCTGATCGGCGAAGCTTTCCGTCCGGTTGAAGGCAATACGGGCAATGCCGCAGCAGACGTGTTTGTCCTGCAAAACAAACAGGACTACTACCTGGCGGTGTTTAACTATACGAACGATGCGGTAACTAAAACGGTGGATCTGAAGCGGGCATTTGGCGTAACCGCAACTTCCAAGGTTGAACTTACCGACGCTTGGACCGGTTCCAAGCTTGAGGCCCAAGATTCCTTCCAATTGAGCCTTGAAGGCGCTCAATCCAAGCTCTACAAAGTGAAAATCAAGAAATAACAAAAAGGCTGTGCCGGGTATTGTATCCCAGCACAGCCTTTTGTTCGCCCCACCTCTCCGATATTTGGAGTTTTGGAAAGAGGGACGGCAGGTTAAATGCAGGCGGAGCAATTAAATGTTCTGGAGAAGTGAAACGTTCGCTTTTGCTCTGGGGATTCCAATCCGCTAGGATTGTTGTTCAAGGAATCCCCGAGCAATGGCGATCGGAAGAACATTCAATTGCGCAGACAGCTCTTTAACCGCCACGCCACTCACTTCCCGGGAATCCGAACCGTAACGCTAGTCCCAATTCCAAGCCGGCTAAATATCGACACCCCATACGACTCGCCAAACAATAACTTAATCCGGTTATCGACGTTGCGCACGCCGTAGCCGGACAGATTATCTTCGCTTTGGGGCAGATCTGTGCCGCCGGCCATTCTCATGCCCATCCCGTCATCAATCACTTGGAGTAAAATATCTTGTCCCTCGCGATAAGCCCGGATAACGATATTAATGCCATGCTCGTGATCCCATATCGCGTGATTGATACAGTTCTCCACAAATGGCTGCAAGGTCAGCTTCGAAATCAAGCAGGGCAATACCGATTCATCGATGTCGTAATGCACCCGAAGCAGCTTATCGAACCGTACCTGCTGAATCGATACGTAATAGCGGGTTAGTTGAATTTCCTCGTGAATGGACAACGTGTTTTTACCTTTGTTCAATGAGATCCGATAAAACTTGGCCAGGTCCGTCACCATCTTGTTCATTCGAGGATCTTCGTTACGGATAGCCAGCGACGAGATGGAAGCAAGCGAGTTGTACAGGAAATGCGGGTTAATCTGAGCCTGCAGCACGTTCAGTTCCGCTTCGCGTTTATCAATCTCTTTCATATAGACGTCGGAGATCAGCTTGCTTAAGCGTTGTCCCATTCGCCTTAACGCATTGCCGATTTGGCCAATCTCATCCCGACCAAGGGACCTTATGTCCTGCAGGTCGAAATCTTCCTTTTCAATGCTGCGGATCATCCCTACCAGCGTTTCCATGCGTTTGGTAAACAAACGGGCGGTTATATAGATAAGCAGCGCCATAAGGACAAAGCTGATGAGTGCATAGGTGAGTATTCGTTTGGCCGTTAGACTTGCCTTGGCAAGGAAGCTGCTGTAAGGAATAAGGGAGACGCTTTTCCAGCCGTATGTGGTCGTGTTGTAGACGACAAGCACTTTTTTGCCATTATAGGCGCTGTCGAATTGGCCGCTTTGCTCGGTCGGGAACGGTACCGGCAAATCGATTCTTTTGTTGAGAAGGCTTTTATCTCTCGATGACATGACGATACCGTCCTCATTGAGGATCAGTACGGTTTTGTCGCTCGACTCCTTCTCCATCAGCCGAAAGATATCCGACTCCAAAATGTTGATCGTTAACACGCCGTACGGATTATTCATGCTGCTTATATTCAATAGACGCGACAACGTAAACATAGGGGGTTTGTCAGGTTCGGAAGGAGAAGTGATAAACCGGACCTCCCCGTAACTGCCGCTGAGCGACTTGTAGGCAAGAGAACTGCGGAACTTCTCATCCATGGATTTGATGTACATGCCGTCGGTGGGCAATGTGTCATTGTTGATGAATATGGTCATCGAATCAATATCCGGGTTGGTCGTCAGCATGTTAACAAAGGTGTTGTTGATATATTTATAAGCGTCGACAAACAAGGAAGGATCCTTCGAATAGTCGTTGGTCAGATAAGCCCGCATCGTGGAATCCAAATACAAGGTCGCGGACAGCTTCGTATAAATATCAAGTTTGTTCTCCAAGTTGGAGTTGATCTGCGCAACCGTCGATTTGGTGCTGGCCACCACCTGAGCCGACAACTCGCTGCGAATGGTCGAATAAGAATATTGGACGAAAAAGAGCAAAGGGAGAATGCCTCCGAGCAAAAACATGACAAACAGCTTTTCTCGCAAGCGCAAATTGTAAAAAGGATTTATCAGCCATTGGGCAAGCTTCTTCATAAACAAACCACTCCAGCCTAAAGTTGCAATTTACGGTATTCGTTTGGGGTACTGCCTTTATGTTTCTGGAAGACCGAGCAGAAGTACGAGACGTTCTCATAGCCGACATGATGGGCAATTTCGCGTACTTTTAACGAACGGTCCTTCAGCAGCTCCGATGCGTGATTCATCCGGACCCGTGTGATGTAATCAAGGATCGTCTCACCCGTCTTCTCTTTAAAGATGGTGCGCACGTAATTGGGAGACAGAAATACCTCTCTGGCGATATCCTCTACGGTAAGAGTCTGATGATAACGCTCGGCAATCAGCTTCATGATCTGCTCCGCTATGGACTGATGGCGATCCACGTCGCGTTCGGCGGCAGCCTTAAGCAGATCCGTGCAGAAGCGAAGCGTATATGCATGGAAATGAGCGATCGACGGCAGCAACGACAACTCCTTCCAGTGGTCGGCAAGCAGTTGATCGCGAAGCGGACCAAACATCAGGGAGGTGAAATGCTGCTCCAGCATGGTGAGCAGTTGGATAACCGCCCGGACGGCATAGTTCCGTTCGACTCGCTCCTGGCGCATGCCGGAGAACCAATCGCTTAGTACCTGTCCGACGCGCTCTGAATCGCCCGCCTGGACGGCGGCGATTAGGGAAGCGGAAGTTCCGTCGACATCGATATCGGCTTGCTTCGCAATTTCCCCGCTGCCGCTCCGAATGACGGAGCCGGCGAGCCGGTACAGCTTCTCCTCATTGCAGCGCTGAGATTCCTCGTAGGCTTCCTTCAACAGATGAAATCCCATGTAAGGCCCTGAGAGGCCGATGGTCGCAATCCCCGTTCCTTCCGTCGTAACGGCAAGCAGTTCCTCGCGCAGCAGCTCCCAGTATGCCGTTTCCCATTGCTGGGGTTTGCCTTGGAATAGAATAAAAAGCGTGTTAGGTCCGGTCTCCAGCACAATGCCCGCATCAAGTCTTTTCTTCAATAGATCCCGCGCGGCTTCCGCGGCGTCTGCGGAAAGCGAGCTACTGCTATTCGAGAGGGGAAAGGCCGGAGGTTCAACCGTCATGTAAGCGGCTCCAAATGCTTGGTGGGCAAGAAAGCCCGAAGCCCCGTTTTCCCATTGGCTGATCCACTCCATCCGCCTCTCCGTGGAAGGTTCCCTGACGATTCTCAGCAGCAGCTTTTCGAGCCGCCATCCGCCGCCTTCATTAGCTTGCTGCTCCTCTTCGCATTTCTTTTTCACTTTGTCAAGCAGAGCTAGCAGCTCTTCCATGTCGATCGGTTTCAGCAAATATCCGGCGGCTTCGATATTAAGGGCGGATTTGATATATTGAAATTCGTTATGTCCGCTTAAGTAAATAATTTTGACGCTTTTGTCAATTTGTTTGGCGCGCCGTCCAAATTCCAGACCGTCCATGATGGGCATGCGTACATCCGTCACAACGATGTCGGGCTTCAGCTCCGTTAGCTTTGTTAGAGCTTCTTTGCCGTTACGAGCCGTTCCCACGACCTGGATGCCGGCTTGTCCCCAAGGAACGTAATGTTCCATCGTCTCCAATTCGATCGTTTCATCGTCTACGAGCAGCACAGTATACATATCGAAATCGCCTCTCTTGAATAAATAGAACTTATTATCGGTATGGATACTAGTTTAACGGCAATACCGCAATTCAACAATGGAGCGCGAAGAAGTGTGTGGGATTCGAACATGAATCGGTAGATCTTTTTATAGAACAGCCCTTTGGGCGGACCTATAATTAGGACACGAAGCGATGAAACGCTATCCATTTACGGGAGGGCAACCTGATGAACATGCAAACGAAAGCGCATCCAGGGGGAAGCGGCGCGCTTGCCGTCAAGCGGAAGAAAGGCGGCTTGCTAGACAGATTAAAAGAGCAGAAGCTGCTTTACGTGCTGATGCTGCCCGCGATTATACTGACCCTGATGTTCTCCTACGTCCCGATGTTCGGGCTATACATGGCGTTCATTAATTATCAACCGGGCGGCGGGACGTTTTTCAAACAATTTTTCACGACGGATTTTGTAGGACTGCAGTGGTTCCATTACTTCTTCACAAACGGTGACTTTATAAGAATCATGCGGAACACGCTGGCGCAAAGCTTCTTGTCGCTGCTATTCGGATTCCCGCTGCCGATCATGCTGGCGCTTATGATTAACGAAATGCGCAATGGCTGGTTCAAGCGGACATTCCAGACCGTATCTTATATGCCACATTTTATATCATGGGTCATTGCGGCAAACATTATTATTACGATGCTGTCGTCGGGCGGGGTACTTAATAATATACTGACCGGCCTTCATATCGTGAACGAGCCGATCCAGTTCATGCAGAAGGGACATCTGTTCTGGTGGATTATCGCCTTCTCGAACGCTTGGAAAGATATGGGCTTTAACGCGATCATGTATTTGGCTGCTATTTCGGCGATTAACCCCGAACTTTATGAAGTGGCCAAAATTGACGGTGCAAGCCGTCTGAAGCAAATGCTTCATATTACGCTTCCTTCGATACGGCCTACCATTATCATTTTGGCGATCCTGGCCGTTGGCGGTATTTTGAATGCCGGCTTTGACCAACAGTATTTGCTCCAGAACAATACGGTATTGGAGTACTCGGAAGTTATTGATACTTACACGTATAAATACGGTCTGCAAAACGGCATGTTCTCCTACGGCGCTGCTGTAGGGCTGTTCAAGTCGATAGTGGCTTTCCTCCTAGTCATCAGCGTCAATCAGCTGGCTAAACGAACGGAAGAACAAGCCCTGTTCTAGACCACAATGGAAGAGGAGAACACGCCAATGGTAAAAGACAAAAAAGATTTTCTTTTTATGGCAGGGGTTTACGCCTTTATCGGTGCGATATTTATCGTCACGTTTTATCCGTTCTGGAATATCCTCATCATCTCGTTTAACAGCGCGGAGGATACGCTGCGTGGTAACTTGTACCTGTGGCCAAGAGACTTCAGTCTGGAGAGTTATAAGCAGATTCTGAGCGACAGCGAGATTTGGACGGCGATTCGGGTCACGCTGCTGCGGACTTTAATCGGCACGCCGCTAGCGGTAATTACGATCAGTATGCTAGCGTTTGCGCTTAGTAAAAAAGAACTGGTCGGGAATCGGTTCTGGACGTTATACTTCGTCTTTACGATGTATTTCGGCGGCGGTTTGATTCCTTACTACATGGTGCTCAAAAACTATCACCTGATTGATAACTTTATGGTCTTTATCGTACCGGGTTTAATGAATGTGTTCTATATGATTATCGTCCGTACTTTTATGCAGGGGCTTCCGCAGGAACTGGACGAGTCGGCCAAAATGGACGGAGCGAATCATCTTCAAATTTTCTTCCGCATTATTTTGCCGCTCACGACGCCGGTGCTTGCCACGATTGGTCTATTCACGGCAATCGGTCACTGGAATTCCTGGTTTGATTCGTACGTGTTTACTTACAAGCCGGAATTGAAGACGCTGCAAGCCGTGCTCGTCAAAATTTTGAATCAGTATCAGACGGGCTCGATGGTTGGAGACGCGCAAGCGATGGCGGATTCGGCTAAACGGATGGCGGTTTCCCCGGATACGATCCGGATGGCAGCGACGATGGTGGCTACGCTTCCTATTATTATGGTGTATCCGTTCCTGCAAAGATATTTCGTGAAAGGGATGACACTCGGAGCGGTCAAAAGCTGATCGCCCCGTCACCATCCGCTTAAGTCAAGTCAGATTACGTATGAGGGGGTATGTCCCCGCCGGGACGAAGACCTGGCAACTTGCTCAATCATGTAATGAACAATGTATAGGGGGATTTCAGTATGAACACGAAAAAATGGGCGTTGTCTCTGCTTACAGCCGTTATGTCGGTTTCCTTAATTTCTGCTTGTTCTTCGAATTCATCAAATAAACCAAGCAACAACACGGGGTCGTCTAATACGGGAACAAACGAAAGCGCAACCAAAGATCCGGGCACAGATCCGATCACCATTACGTTCTTTGATAAAAACACGGGCGACAAGTTCGACAATGAAGTGGCCAAAGAGATTACAAAGCGTACGGGCGTAACGATCGAGATTCAGCAGCCGACGGGCAACCCGACGGAGAAGCTCAATCTGATGCTGGCGAGCGACGACTTGCCGGATATGATTATGTTCGACCGCTCCAGCGACCTTGTGGCGAAATACACGGAAGCGGGTTCCATTATTCCGCTTAACGAATTGATCGATAAATACGGTCCTGACGTAAAAACCATGTACGGCGACGTATTGAACAAAACGCGTTACAAGGATGGCAACAACTATTACCTGTCCAACTGGTACGGTCTTGAGCATGAGCCCGTGTTTGGCTTTAACATGCGCAAGGATATCGTGAAGGAGCTGGCTCCGGATAAAGCGGAAGGCGGCGTGCCGTTCACGCAAAGCGAGTTCAAGCAGCTTCTTACGGACTATAAAGCCAAATACCCGCAAGTAGACGGCAAGAACACGATTCCTCTGATCATGAACGGCGAGAACTGGGGCGGCACGATCGGAACATTCAAAGGGATGTTTGGTCTTAAGCCTTACTTCGAACATGACGGACAATTGCAATATGACGTAAAAGACCCGAAATATAAAGATATGATTTTGTATATGAATGATTTGTACCGTTCCGGTCTGATGGATAAAGAATGGGCAATCAACAAGCAACAGGTATGGGAGCAAAAGCTCGCAACGGGCAACGTCTTCTCTTCGACGGGCGCCTATTGGGACTTGGGCGGAGCGAATACGATTCTGAAAAAAGATAAAGGCGATGATTCGCAGCTGTTCGCGTACAAAGTCGTAGCAGACGGCGTTGATCCTTCGGCAACCACTTACGGCGGCCGCAGCTCGCTCGGCTGGGATGCGATCTCAATTACGAAGAAGAACAAAAATCCGGAACGCACGATGCAGCTCATTAACTTCCTGGCAAGCGAAGAAGGCCAATACCTGCTTATGTGGGGCGTGGAAGGCAAGGATTGGGACATGAAAGACGGCAAACACGTGCCGCGTCCTGAAACGCTGGAATCCCTCAAAAACGACAGCACCAACTTCATCAAGCAAACAGGCATCCGCAAATGGACTTGGTTTATTAAGAACGGTCCAGGCCAAGACGGCACGCCATATGACCTCGTTGGCCGTTACGAGCGTTCGCCGATCGACCAGATGGCGATCAAGAACTTGTCGGACACGGTGTTTGATACGGCGATCTACGACGGTTTGAACCCTCAAGGCGGTACGCCGGAAGCTTTAGCGGAGCAAAAAATCAACGACATTATGAAACAGGCGATTACAAAAGCGATCATGGCTTCTTCGGCTGACGAAGCAAGCGCGACGTTTGACAAAATGCTGGCGGACATGAAATCGGCAGGCGACGAAAAGGTTGAAGCGGTATACACAACCAATTATGCAGCCCGCAAACAATTGTGGAACTAAAATAGCAAGCAAGAGGGGAAGGCCAGCTTAGCTGGCTTTTTCCCTTAATAGGACAGGGATTCTGCACTAATCAATGGGAGAATGGGAGCGAGGACATGATGACGACGGAAATGGGGCAATTCAAGCTGGAGCAGGCGGCAGGAATTTTTGAAGCGGATAACGGACTGCTTAAGGTTACGGCCAATACGGAAGACGGAACATTGGGGCTAACTTGGTCTAACGGACAGACGATGACCGGATTTTATGCGGAAGCTCGCGTTGGGGGAGCGCTTGTCCGTTCGTCCTGGTACAGCTCGCATGCTGTTCCGGAGGCATCCGTGCGGGAGATCGAGGACGGCTTTGGCCAAGGGCTCCGGTTCAGCTTTGAGCATTCCGATCCGGGCAAACCGGCATTGAAGCAGCACATTCGTTTGTATCAAGGATTGCCGTATGCTTTGGTCGAGCTGGAGGCGGTACATTCAGAGGAGTGGGAAACCAACGAGTTGATTCCGTTTGCTTCTTATTTGAATGACAACGGGATACTTGATTTCGGCGACGGCTCGAAGGAAGAAATCCGCTCACTGTTTATTCCGTTTGATAATGACAAATGGGTACGGTTTGGTTCCCATGCTAATCCGGCAAGCGTGCGGAGCTACGAGGTAACCGCCGTTTACCGGGCAGAGTCGCGCCGCGGTTTCGTTATTGGATCGGTGACTCACGATGTTTGGAAAACGGCCGTTGAAGTGGAAGGCACCTTCTCGGAAGCAATCGGCCGCTTGCGGGTCGTTTCCGGCGTCTCCGATCTGCAGACGCGCGATACGGTTCCGCACGGCTCGCTTCGGGGAACGTCAATCGCATCGGCGACAATACTTGTTGGAGCATACGATGATTATCGCGAAGGCATGGAAGCCTATGGCAAAGCCAATGCGATTGTTCAGCCTGCGCTTTCCTGGAACGGCGGCGTACCGATGGGCTGGAACAGCTGGTCGGCGGTTATGACCAAGCTTGATTACGACGTCTATACGCATACATCCGATTTCTTTGCGACAGAGCTTCAGGAGAACGGGTTTGCCGATCAAGAGGGCAGCTTGTATGTCAATTTCGACGCTTTCTCGGATAATTTGAAGGAAGGCGAGATTGAAGATGCCGTGCGACGGGTGAAGGCGAACGGCCAGAAGCCGGGAACGTATTACACGCCGTTTGCGTTCTGGGGAAGCAATCCGGATACGCCGGTTGAAGGAACGGATGGCAAGATTCTGTACCGTGAGATTTTGCTGAAGGATGAAGCAGGCCATCCATTGCCTAAGCTGGACGGCGCTTTTCCTATCGATCCGTCGCATCCGGAGGCGATTGCGCGCATCATGCGCAAGCTGGATGAAGTTGTGGCTGCAGGCTTCGAGTATTTGAAGATGGACTTCCTGGCCCATGGCGCCATGGAAGGCGTCCATTACGACAACTCGGTACGTACCGGTATTCAAGCGTATAACTACGGAATGGCCGCTATTGCGGATGCGCTTAGTCCGGAGAAGCTTGGACGTCCATTCCTGATCAATTTGTCGATCGCGCCGCTGTTCCCGCATGGTTATGCGCATAGCAGACGCGTGTCCTGCGATGCCTTCGGTTTGATAGGCGATACCGAATATATGCTTAACGCGCTTACTTACGGCTGGTGGATCAGCGACAATTTGTACCGCTTCAACGATCCCGACCATATCGTCTTGTACAAGAGCGATAACCAGCGCGCAACGACGGAGCATGAAGGACGCAGCCGCTTGAATTCGGGCGTCATCTCCGGCACGTCGCTGCTGCTTGGCGATGATTACCGGATGGAGGAAGCGGCGTCACGCGCCAAAGCTTGGATGACCAACCGAGAAGTCATGGCGCTTGCGCGGCGCGGGGAATCTTTCCGCCCGTCCCAAGGCAGAAGCGGCATGGGCGG
The DNA here is from genome assembly GCF_030161375.1 of Paenibacillus glycanilyticus. Classification (GTDB taxonomy): domain Bacteria; phylum Bacillota; class Bacilli; order Paenibacillales; family Paenibacillaceae; genus Pristimantibacillus; species Pristimantibacillus glycanilyticus_B. The sequence goes on along the minus strand of NZ_BSSQ01000008.1, from coordinate 92,935 downwards.
GGAAGATCTGTACTCTCTTGCCGGCGATGGCGGCACATGGGTTGCGGTGTTTAACTTCGACGGAGAGAACGGAAAGTCGAAGACAATCGATTTGTCCCGCGTCGGCATAGACCCCTCGAAGGGTCTAACGGTCCGCGACCTTTGGAGCGGGGAATCGTACAGCCTGAAGCCCGGCGCATCGGAGCATGTGGTGGAGCTGGAACCGGCCGAGTCGAAGCTATTATTCTATATTTAATCGGAAAGCTGTGCAGGGGCTCATCCCTGCACAGCTTTGTTTGTTATTTACTAGCTGGCATGTGGCTTCTCTCCAACGCCACATCGGCACTTTCCGGCCAACTCTCATTGCCCTAAATTCGACTGGTCTGTACTAGCGCCTGTCCTGTCGCTAAGTTGACTAGAACCCACGCACCAACCCATCCCCTCGGCCGACAAACACTAACTTGTTCCAACGCGCCATGCCCGCGGCATGACGCAACCTACATCCGCCGTATTATGCTCACTACGTTGGTCACCTAACGCAACCTACATCCGCCGAAACGTGCTCCCCACCTAACTGCTCTATCTGCATCTACATAACGTGCTCGCTACCTAAAGTAACCTACATCCACCATAGCGTGCTCGCTACCTAACGTAACCTACATCTACGATAACGTGCTCGCTACCTAACGTAACCTACATCCACCATAACGTGCTCGCTACCTAACGCCTACATCTACGATAACGTGCATTCCCCCTAACACTAACTACATCCTCCGAGACGTGCGTGCCACCTAACGTAAACTACATCCACGATAACGTGCTCGCTATTTAGCGCAATCTACATCCGCCGTACGTTGCCGCCACCTAACCGCTAACTACATCCACTTAGCGTGCACGCCACTTAACTATCTAGCTCTAAACCTATGACCGCCTGCCACTCATTTGCTACCCCTGCACGGAGTCTGCCGCCAAAACTATCTTTCGATCGAACTAGATCTTTAATCTCATTCTCTTAGGCAACCTAATCGACTAACACTGGTCGAGAATTTCGCTAATAAGGAAAGCAATTTCCTTATATGGAGCCAACCCGCCGTGCAATGCCAATCTTATATACTTTTAGCATGAACAGCGGAAACGAATTACCGTATTGAGAAAGAATTTACCTAAGAAGCGAGAAAAAGGCGGGAATTAGCCGCCTTTCAATAAAATAAGGAAAATATCGCAGGATATAAGGTAATTTATTTCGCAGCAAGAGTTCACCTTGGCAAGAGAGCACTATAGCTTCTTCTGCTCTTTCCACTCCTTCCACTCCTTCCACTCCTTCTACTCCTTGTACTCCTCTGCTCCTTCTATCCGTCCGTCTGAGACAGTCTTCCAGCCCAGCTAAACGACTAACTCTGGTCGACAATTTCGCTAATAAGGAAAGCAATTTCCTTATATAGGGCCAACCCGCCGTGCAATGCCATTCTTATATACTTTTAGCATGAACAGCGGAAACGAATTACCGTATAGAGAAAGAATTTACCTAACAAGCGAGAAGAAGGCAGAATATAGCCGCCATTCAATGAAATAAGGAAAATATTGCAGGATAAAGTGATTTATTTCGCAGCAAGTTGGTGGAATCGGTGAAAGGGTACGGATAATAATTCCGTATCCTTTCATCTTCCACCAATCCCAGTTCACCCTTGGCAAGAGAGAGCTCCATAGATCCCGTCACCATGCACGCCGCCTAAATCAAGGTATGTAGTTAGCTAGCCGGTAGACCGATACTCTCTTAGCGGTAGAATCACATTCCAGAATACCTTCATCTCGCAACTTATGCAGCCAATTGACGGCGGTTCTGCTTGTGACTTGAAACTGTCTCGCAACATCATCGGGCTTAACTTTTCCGTCATGCCGCAAGGCGATTTGCATGATCAGGCTTTTCTTGATTTCATGAAGCTGATTCTGATTGCCGCTGTCCACGCCATAATTCCGGGACCACCAATATCCGATTGCCTGCATAATGGTCCGTTGGCAACGCTCAGCTTGATGCTCGACTTGCCAAGCCGAGAAGCGCAACACAAGCCAGCCCGAGAGTATGAGGTCGTTTTGCCTCTCTAAATGATCATTGAACTCGCCTGGAGTAAGATCTCTCGCATGTGTGGTAAAACCGTCAATCTCAATAGCTAACCTAACGCCGTTTCGTACATACACAAAGTCAACAAACCGCTGTCCGCCTTTGAAATCTCGGAAGGGGTGTTCCGCTTTAAGTCCTTCGTACTGGAATTGGAAAGCAGGACCCCAGACTTGCTCCAGGAACATTAACTCCATTTTGCCTAGCTTGCCGCGGTAATGGCCATTTACAGCCGCTTCATGCTCGAACGATTCGATATAACGCACCAATTCGTATCTCATCTCTATTAAATCCTCCCTCCCGGAAAACAGAACACCCCGATCACAGCACACAATGCGCTGAAATCGGGGTGTTCTTCATCCCAAAATAGTTTTGAATCCTATTATAAAGGAAACGGAGTTACGCTTCAATTGCGCTTGCTAGACTAATAAACAGGCAGCACTGCCACTTCCTGAATACACTGTAGAACAACGGGAAGGGAGGGAATACTCATGAGCAAAGTGAGCAAAGTTTCCAAAGCGCAAGTCAAGAAGCTGGTAGGCAAACCGATCTATGCGGTTCGCAAAGACGGTTCTGTCGTGACGGGCAAGCTTGTGGAACTGCGGCAAAACAAGCTCGTACTGGCACCTCTGAGAAAAGATAAGGGGAAAGTAGTGAAAACAAAAGCCTTCTTGCCGCTTGTATTATTTGATCTTCTTGTCATTGGCACATTGCCGCTCTGGGGCGGTGGCGGCTGTGGATGCGGCGGTGGCGGCTGCAACAAATGCGGCGGCGGCTACGGCGGCGGATATGGCGGTGGTTATGGCGGTGGTTATGGCGGCGGCTACGGCGGTGGCTATGACGGCGGATATGGCGGCGGTCCGTACGGCGGCGGTTTCTACTAACTCATATAATTCATTAGTAAGTTGATGAAGCGAGCTGCTTAATCATTTCGTAACAGCGGAGCTCCGGATAATACTGGTTGGCTTGATAACCGAGGCGAGTATACAGATTTTGAGCTTTGGTATTCACCTGATCCACAAAAAGTCTGGAAGCTCTGCAGTTACGGCTTAAGCCGTAAGCTTCGGCGGCAAGGAGCAACTTTCTTCCCCATTGGCGGTTGCGGTGGTCCGGATGCACGACAAGCATATCTAAATACAGGATCTCGCCTGTAATTTCAAACCGGATGAAACCGTAAGGTTTGCTTGTTTTTCCTTCTGCAGCTACATAAGTCATTCCCCGGCGAAAACGTATAGGCAGATCCCGAATCGTCTGGGCGTCCAGAGGATGGGCGGTATGCGACATCGGGATAAGTTCATCTTGTATGAGGCGGTATATTTCCGTATCGTCCGTTTTCGGATTGCGTGCTCGTATCATTTGCGATCCATCCTGACCGAATGAAATTGCCGAAAATAGGCTATGTTATCCTATGAGAGAAAAGCGGAATATGCCCTAACTATTTTTTCGAAATTGTTAGGCAGTTTAGCTTGACGAACAGATGTGCAAGGCATATAATAAAGAAAATCTTAACCAAGCATATGTTATCGGCAATGATGAGGACGAAGTGTTAAGGGCTCTTTTGTTCAGAGAGCGGATGGATTAGCTGCAACCATCGCCAAAACCCCTTTTCTACGAGCTCACCTCGGAGCTGTTTTCCTGAAAAGCAACATTCGTCAAATGTTGGTTTATTAGGGAAAATCGCAAGACACGCGTTATTGTGTCAAAGGTATGGGCGTTTTGTGCGCACACGTTCATTTACCTTGTGGAGGTTATGCATCGCAAGATGTATAACGAATTTGGGTGGTACCACGGAAGATATAACCTTTCGTCCCTCAGGCTTCAATTGCTGAAGCTGGAGGAACGAAAGGTTTTTTTGTTGTTTTCGAGAGGAGGATGACTAATGGTCACGCAAAGTGTTTCTGTAACGTTAAAGTCTAAAGAAGAAGTTAAAGAACGGATGAGTAAGCCTGAAGTAATCTCCGGTTCTGAAATATTACTCCGCAGTTTGGTGCTGGAAGACGTCGATTGCGTGTTTGGTTATCCAGGCGGTGCCGTATTGTACATCTACGATGCGATGCACGGGTTCTCCGATTTCAACCACGTCCTTACAAGACATGAGCAAGGCGCGATTCATGCGGCAGACGGTTATGCTCGCGCAAGCGGCAAGGTTGGCGTATGTATCGCAACTTCCGGTCCTGGCGCAACGAACCTCGTAACGGGGATCGCAACGGCTTATATGGATTCTGTGCCACTCGTTGTTATCACGGGTAATGTTATTTCGTCACTGATCGGTACGGATGCTTTCCAAGAAGCTGACATTACGGGCATTACAATGCCAATTACGAAACACAGCTACATGGTTCGTGATGTTGAGGATCTCCCGCGCATCATCCATGAAGCCTTCCATATCGCGAACACAGGACGCAAAGGCCCGGTACTGATCGACATTCCGAAGGATGTCTCGGCAGCGAAAACCTTGTTCAAACCGGTAACGGAAGTGAGCATTCGCGGCTACAATCCAACAGTATCCCCTAACAAGCTGCAAGTTGACAAATTGATCAAAGCGATCGAAGCGTCCGAGCGTCCGCTCATTCTTGCAGGCGGCGGAGTTGTCTATTCCGGTGCGCATGAGGAATTGCTGGAGTTCGTAACAAAAACCGATATTCCTATCACGACAACATTGCTTGGTCTCGGGGGCTTCCCAAGCGGCAATGATCTGTGGCTCGGCATGCCGGGTATGCACGGTACGTACACGGCGAACAAATCGATTCAATCTGCAGACCTTCTTATTAATATAGGTGCTCGCTTCGATGACCGCGTAACGGGCAAGCTGGCCGGCTTCGCGCCACTGGCAAAAATCGTCCACATCGATATTGATCCGGCGGAGATCGGCAAAAACGTTCCTACCGATATTCCTATCGTAGGCGACGTGAAGACTGTTCTGCAGCAAGCCAACCTGCTTGCGAAGCGCGCTGACAAAGCAGATGCTTGGCGCGAGCAGATTCAAGAGTCGAAAGCGCAATATCCGTTCAGCTACAAAGATTCGGATACAGAGCTCAAGCCGCAGTGGGTTGTGGAGATGATCCACGAAACAACAAACGGCGACGCGATCGTAACGACAGACGTAGGCCAGCATCAGATGTGGGCCGCGCAATATTATAAATTCAACAAACCTCGCTCCTGGGTAACATCCGGCGGACTTGGCACAATGGGCTTTGGTTTCCCGTCCGCGATTGGCGCCCAAATGGCGAATCCGGATCGCGTCGTTGTATCGATCAACGGTGACGGCGGCATGCAAATGTGCGCGCAAGAGCTTGCGATTTGCGCGATCAACAACATTCCGGTTAAGGTCGTCATCCTGAATAATCAGGTACTGGGTATGGTTCGTCAATGGCAAGAGCTGATTCACGAGAATCGCTTCAGCCATATCGATCTTGCAGGCAGCCCTGACTTCGTGAAGCTGGCAGAAGCTTACGGCGTGAAAGGCTTCCGCGCTTCGAACAAGGAAGAAGCGAAAGTTGCATGGGAAGAGGCGCTTAGCCATCCTGGCCCTGCAGTGGTCGAATTCGTAGTTCGGAGAGACGAGAACGTGTACCCGATGGTAGCACAGGGTAGCACGATCGATCAGATGATCATGGGGGATGCAGAATGAAAAAGCACACGATCGCAGTAATTGTCAACGATCAGCCCGGCGTTCTGCAACGCGTATCCGGCTTGTTCGGACGCCGCGGCTACAATATTGAGAGCATTACCGTAGGTGCAAGCGAAGAGCAGGGCTTGTCCCGTATGGTTATCGTCACTACCGGCGATGACCATACGCTCGAGCAGATTACAAAACAGCTGTACAAGCTGATTGATGTTATCAAAGTTGTTGATCTTAGCTCCAACCCAATGGTATCCCGCGAGCTTGCCCTTATTAAAGTAAGCGCCGAGCCGTCGTCCCGTCCGGAAATTCTGGGCGTAGTAGATACGTTCCGCGCAGCGGTTGTGGATATCGGCACTCATTCGCTTATCGTACAAGTTATCGGCGATACCGAAAAAATTGATGCCATGATCGAGCTGTTGAAGCCTTATGGCATCCGCGAGCTTTCCCGTACTGGTGTAACAGCGCTTAACCGCGGTAACGTACGTTAGTTAATAATCAACATTAAAACCAACTATAATAAGCAAGTTCCCGTTTTGAACGGGAGTTTAAGGGGAGAACCTCTTCTCTGCTTAAACACCCGTTCAAAAGGGTTAAATTAAAGGAGGCAATCATTAAAATGGCAGTTACATTGTACTATGAAAAAGACGCAGACCAAGGCGTACTTCAAGGTAAGACAATCGCAGTTATCGGTTACGGCAGCCAAGGCCACGCACAAGCGCAAAACCTTCGCGACTCCGGCCTGAAAGTTGTTATCGGCCTTCGTCCTGGTAAATCCGCAGACGTTGCAGCAAAAGACGGTTTCGAAGTGTTGACTGTAGCAGAAGCGACTAAAGTTGCTGACGTTGTTCAAATTTTGCTCCCTGACGAAACCCAAGCGAAAGTATATGCAGAAGAAATCGAACCAAACCTGAAAAAAGGCGCGGCTCTGATGTTCTCCCACGGCTTCAACATTCATTACGGCCAAATCGTTCCTAGCAAAGACACAGACGTATTCCTGGTAGCTCCTAAATCCCCTGGTCACATGGTTCGCCGTACGTACCAAGAGGGCTTTGGCGTTCCTGGTCTGATCGCAATCCACCAAGATGCTTCCGGCAACGCGAAAGCAATTGGTCTTGCATATGCAAAAGGTATCGGCTGTACTCGTGCAGGCGTTATCGAAACTTCTTTCAAAGAAGAAACAGAAACAGACTTGTTCGGCGAGCAAGCTGTACTGTGCGGCGGCGCTTCCGCGCTCGTTAAAGCAGGCTTCGAAACTTTGGTTGAAGCTGGCTACGCTCCAGAAATGGCTTACTTCGAGTGCTTGCACGAGCTGAAGCTGATCGTTGACCTGATGTATGAAGGCGGTCTGGCTACAATGCGCGACTCGATCTCCAACACAGCGGAATACGGCGACTATGTAACTGGTCCTCGTATCGTTACGGAAGAGACGAAGAAAGAAATGAAACGCGTTCTGGAAGACATCCAATCCGGCCGTTTCGCACGCGACTTCATCCTTGAAAACCAATCGAACCGTGCTATGCTGACAGCTACTCGTCGTAACGAAGCTGCTCATCCAATCGAGCAAACTGGTAAACAGCTGCGCGAACTGATGCACTGGATCAAGAAGTAATAAAGAAGTAATATAATCATAACCCGCAGATCCATTATCCCGGTTCGCCGGAGTGCGCGCAGGTTAGGTTCCTTGCCTGCCTGTCACGCGCTCTTGAGCGAACCGGGATGATTCTGTTCCCGGAGGTGTAAGGCACAAATGCGAAAAATTTATATTTTTGACACGACGCTTCGTGATGGAGAGCAATCTCCCGGTGTTAACCTGAACACGAAGGAAAAGGTTGAGATCGCGCTCCAGCTCGAGAAGCTTGGCGTTGACCGGATTGAAGCAGGTTTTCCTGCAGCATCACCAGGCGACTTGGCTGCTGTGAATGCGGTTGCGAGCGCAGTTAAGAATGCTACGATTATCGGCTTGTCACGCTCCCGCGAACAGGATATTGACGCGGTACGTGAAGCATTAAAAGGCGCACAGGATCCTTCCATTCACGTGTTCCTCGCTACGAGCCCGATCCACCGCAAGCATAAGCTTCGGATGGAGAAGGAGCAGGTATTGGAAACGGCTGAACGCGCGATTCTGTACGCGAAGAAATATTTCAGCAAAATCGAATTCTCGCTTGAGGATGCAGGACGTACCGAACTTGATTTCATCTGCCAAATGACGGACATGGCGATTCGCGCAGGCGCTTCTGTCGTGAATCTTCCGGACACGGTTGGTTACATGAATCCGATCGAATACGGCAACATCTTCAAGACGGTGAAGGAGAATGTACCAAATATCGAAAAAATCCAGCTCAGCGCGCATTGCCATGACGATCTTGGCATGGCAACGGCTAACGCCCTCGCCGCAATCCTGAACGGCGCCGATCAGATCGAAGGTACGATCAACGGTATTGGCGAACGCGCGGGCAATACGGCTCTTGAGGAGATTGCGCTTGCGCTTGAGACTCGTTCGGATTATTTTGGTGCAAAAACAGGCTTGAACCTGAAAGAAATCGCAAAAACAAGCCGCCTTGTCAGCAAATTGACCGGCATGGTCATTCCTGGCAATAAAGCGATTGTTGGCGCGAATGCGTTCGCTCATGAATCGGGTATTCATCAGGACGGCATGTTGAAGGAGAAAACGACTTACGAGATTATTTCTCCGGATACAATCGGTCTTCATGATTCCAAGCTTGTGCTTGGCAAACATTCCGGCCGTCATGCTTTCCGCGAGAAACTGATTGACCTCGGTTACGAGCTGGATGAGGAAGCCGTTAACGTTGCTTTCGCGAAGTTTAAGGATTTGGCTGACCGCAAGAAGCATGTAACGGATGAAGATATCCGCGCTTTCTTGGAGGAGAAGCTGATCGATACGCCGGAAGTCTACACGCTTGAAGCGATTCAAGTGAGCTACGGCAACCAGTCGACGCCAAGCGCTTCGGTCCGCATCCGCACGACGGAAGGCGAGACCCGCGAAGAAGTGGCGATTGGCAACGGTTCGGTAGACGCGATCTACAATGCGATTGATAAAGTAACGGCTGAAGCGGTTGAGCTTGAGGATTATTCCATCAAGTCCGTATCGCAGGGCAAGGATGCGCAAGGCGAGGTTCACGTCGTGCTGAAGCAAGATGATACTTCTGCACATGGACGCGGTCTCAGCACGGACATTCTTGAAGCTAGCGCACGTGCTTACATCGACGCGCTGAACCGTCTCATTGAGAAGCGTAAGTCTCCTGGACGCCGCGACAAGATGAGCCTGATCTAACCCGGTAAGCCCTCTGAAGTTGATGAACTCAACCGCAGGGGGCTGTTTTTATAACCAGCTTATTGATAGATAGGGGTGACCGTACCGTTATGTTCTTTACCGAAGATTTGCAAACGTCCAGAAGAGACGAAATGTTCGATATTACGCGTAAGATTGCGTCTATTGTGGCGCGGGAGGGCATCCAAAGCGGTCTTGCCGTTGTATATTGCCCGCACACGACGGCCGGGATTACCATTCAAGAGAATGCGGATCCGGATGTGAAGCATGATATTCTGATGCGGCTGAACGAGGTATACCCATGGGAGCATCCGAAATATCGTCATGCAGAAGGCAACACGGCTTCCCATTTGAAGGCTCTTACAACCGGAACAAGCCAGACGGTTATCATTAACGGCGGCAAGCTTGTGCTTGGCACTTGGCAAAGCATCTATTTCTGCGAGTTTGACGGGCCGCGCAGCCGGCAATATCATGTGAAGTTAATTGAAGATTAACGGGTTGAACCGCCTTTATAAGCACCACCTATAAAGATGATAGATTTTATATCTTGGTACTCTTGCTAGAAATGTGGTACAAATGATAACAGAATGAGAATAGCTTACTAGAGCGAATAAGAGGAGTGTTCAGTTATGTCAGAAGTGAAAAAAATCGCTGTCATCGCCGGCGACGGTATCGGTCCAGAGGTTGTTGGCGAGGCGCTTAAAGTTATGAAAAAAACCGAGGAGCTCTTCGGTTACCAATTTGAATTCGAACATGGTCTGTTCGGCGGCATCGCAATCGACGAGAAAGGCACGCCGCTTCCGCAAGAGACGCTTGATATTTGTAAGAAAGCCGACGCCGTATTGCTTGGTGCTGTAGGCGGTCCGAAATGGGACAACAACTCGAAAGAGCTTCGTCCGGAAACAGGTCTTCTCGGCATCCGTAAAGCATTGGGCTTGTTCTCGAACATCCGCCCGGCAAACGTATTCGACTGCCTGAAAGAAGCATCCACTCTGAAGCCTGAAGTTCTTGAAGGCACTGACCTGATCGTTGTGCGCGAGCTGACTGGCGGCATCTACTTCGGCGAGAAGTTCCGTCGCGAAGGCGCAAACGGCGAAGAAGCGGTGGATACTTGCGTGTACAACGTGCAAGAGGTTGAACGTATCGTTCGCCAAGCTTTCGACATTGCGATGACTCGCAGCAAACGTCTGGCTTCCGTTGATAAAGCAAACGTTCTTGAAACTTCCCGTCTGTGGCGCGAAGTGGTTAACCGGATCGCTCCGGAATATCCGGAAGTTGAACTCGAGCATGTACTCGTAGACAACTGCGCGATGCAATTGCTCCGCCGTCCATCCAGCTTTGACGTTATCGTAACGGAAAACATGTTCGGCGACATTCTAAGCGACGAAGCAGCTATGCTGACAGGTTCGATCGGCATGCTCTCCTCCGCTTCCCTTGGCGAAGGCAGCTTTGGCCTATACGAGCCGGTACACGGTTCCGCTCCTGACATTGCCGGACAAGGCATCTCGAACCCAATTGCTACGGTTCTGTCCGTTGCTCTTATGTTCCGCCTCACATTCGGCTATCATGAAGCGGCTCAAGTTATTGAAGATGCGGTTAAAAACGTCCTTGATGCCGGTCATCGCACAGGCGATATCGCCGTTGACAAGAGCACGGCAATCGGTACAACGGCAATGGGCGATCTGATCGTTGCCGCAATGAATCGTTAATCATTCCTTGTTTATAATAATTATAAATTAATACCGATTCTAATATTGACTTTATTATAGGCTGGTGTTACTATTCTATAAGTAAGTCACAGCTTAGTAGTGACATTAACTATAAATATGTTGGATAGGTTAAGGAGGAATTGTATTATGGCAGAGCGTTTGGTAGGCCGTCCGGCTCCAGATTTCACAATGGAAACAGCAACAGGTGACGGTAAAGATTTCGGAACAGCATCCCTTGCTGATTACAAAGGTAAATGGCTGGTATTGTTCTTCTATCCTCTCGACTTCACATTTGTTTGCCCAACTGAAATTACAGCTTTGAGCCTTGCTTCCGAGCAATTCAAAGCCCTGAATACAGAAGTTCTTGGCGTATCCGTTGACAGCAAGCACAGCCACCGTGCTTGGATCAACACGCCAGTTAACGACAATGGCCTTGGCCAATTGAGCTTCCCGCTCGCTGCTGACATCACGAAGAGCGTTGCTCGTGACTACGGCGTCCTGATCGAAGAAGAAGGCGTTGCACTGCGCGGCCTTTACATCATCGATCCAGAAGGCGAAGTGAAATACCAAGTCGTTAACCATAACGACGTTGGCCGTAGCGTTGACGAGACTCTCCGCGTATTGCAAGCTCTGCAATCCGGCGGTCTGTGCCCAATGAACTGGAAACCAGGTCAACAACATCTGGTTGCGAAATAAGGTTTTACCTGCTAAAGATCCCGTATCGCATTTGCGATACGGGATCTTTTTTTTGTGTAAATAGGAGGTAAATCCTGGTTTGCATGTAGAAAGCAGCCGGATTATGCTTGTAAAGCAGGAATTTTGAAATAGAGAAGCGAATAAGTTGAGAAGTAAGCATGCGCGAATGAAGTTAATCCTTACGAAGTGAGAATTATCGTTTAGGAGGTTGTCGCCCGATGAGCTTTTGTTGTGGAGCGAGTATGATCGGAACGAAAGGCACTTTGAAGCATATGCGTACCCATATTCATAATGTACCGATTTTGTTTTGTCCCGTCTGCCACCGAGTAGAGATACATTATTTGATCGAGAATGAATATGAAATTTTGGCTGAATATGCGCATGGGGATGGCGCTGCCGAGGTTGATTTCACGGATTACGTGGAACAGGAAGGCAAAGCGTTATATGAGAACTGCGTGAATAACGAAAATGAGGAACCTATGGATGTTGTTCTTAGCCAAATCGATATGTCGCTTGATTTGTTAAGCTTTGCAAAGCAAATTGGCGATGAGGCATGGGAAAATGAGCTAAAGACGCGTCTTGGCATGTTAAGCGGAAGACGGAATAAACTACGGCAGCGACGAACTTCTGTTTAACTTTTATGGATTTATCAAAGTTAAGCCTCCGGAGCCGGGGGCTTTTTTTATAGTAAATGGATTGTAGCAGACGGCTGTCTGATAGTTTCTCATCTTTTTTCTCATATTTCTAACATTTGCTAAGATGGAACCCCCTAAAAAAGAAACCACACTATCGAAACTTATACAGAGAGGAGGATAATCTTCATGTTCAAACGGTTTTTGCGGAGAAAAACCGCCGCACAAGCTGCGCATGATGAAAGAATAGCTCCTGAACAAATCATTAAACAAATTCAAGAAGGCGATGAACAGCTGAGAGAGAAGTTTATTGCCGATTACAAGCCCTATGTGGCCAAGGTTACCAGCGGCTTCAGCAAGCGTTATGTGGACCCGACTAGAGATGATGAGTTTAGCGTAGCGTTGACGGCTTTTAATGAGGCCATTACGCAATTCTCTCCGGAATCGGGCAGATCTTTCCTTAGTTTCGCGGAGACGGTTATGCGCCGCAGGTTGATTGATTACGTGCGCAAGGAGCAGCGTCATCTAAAGACGGTGCCGTATACGGCATTTGACCAGCAGGACGAAGAGGAACAGACTTATAATCCGATTGATACGAAGATGGCTATGAACGCCTATCAGCTTAAGCAGGATGGCGATGACAGACGGCTTGAGATCGAGGAATTTTCCAAGGAACTTCAGCAGTTCCAGATTTCATTCATGGAGCTGGCGGAATGTTCGCCTAAGCATGCCGATTCCCGCCAGTTGCTGCAGCGAATTGCCCAAACGCTAGCCGGGCAGCGCGAGTTGTTCGCACAACTGTATGTATCGGGCAAGTTGCCGGTCAAAGAGTTGACGGAGCTATGCGGCGTTTCCAGGAAAACGGTGGAACGAAACCGTAAATACATTATTGCCATATCTCTTATTGTGAACGGTACATATCCTTACTTATACGATTACTTAAATATATCTATACCAATGCCAGGGAAGGAGGCGGGATTATGAAACGAGGGATTATTCTCTCTTTAGACAACAAAAAAGCTGTTGTTATGACGGCGGATGGCCAATTCATTTCAATCCCGCAACAGTCCCATATGCGAATCGGTGAAGAAACAACGATTCCGGCAGAGACCTCGGCGCCTAAGCGCAAGCCGAAACAGGTCTATTGGTATTCAGGTGCAGCGGCAGCGGTCTTGCTGTTCTTCCTTCCTTTCTTTTACCTCACTACTGCTGAAGCGCATCCCGTAGTCGCTTACGTGAGTCTCGACATTAATCCAAGCATCGAGCTTGGCGTGGATAAACAGCAGCGCGTGCAGGAGCTTAAAGGTCTAAACGGCGACGGACAGGCAATCGTAAGCAAGCTGGACTATAAAGGAAAACCTCTTGAGACAGTGGCTGCTTCCATAATGAGCACCGTTGCATCAGAGCATTACTTGGACAAACCGGATAAGGATATCGTAATTACGAGCCTCGCTCTAAACAATGCCGATGATCTTGAACAAACGGTAGCCGGCGCGGTTGATCAAAAAGTGAAAGATACCATCAAGCAGATTGATTCGACAAAAGAAGCAAACGTTACGGTGCTGTCCGTGCCGACCGAGGTTCGGGACGAAGCGAAGGCAAACGGAATCTCGTCCGGCAAGATGGCCGTCTACTTAATGGCCAAAGACGAAGGATACGAGATCGAGCTGGAGCAGTTAAAAGCCCAGTCGATTGCAGAGGTAACTGAAAAAGCCGGCGGCGTTAAAAAAATTGTCGAGCAAGGCGCTAGCAAAGAAAAGCTGAAAGAGCTTGTTGCCAAAGAAAAGAAAAGCAAAAAACAAGCCACAGCCACTCCGGCTGCCGACAAAACCGCAACGGCAACAGCAACAACGGTTCCAAATAAAAACGCTGTCAAAGCGAACCCGGCAAAAGAAACGAATCCGCCGCGTCCGTTAAGACCAAGTCCATCGGAGAAACCGATCTGGTCGAAGGATCGAAACCAATCAGCCAATAAACCTAATCGCCCCGTGAAGCCGATTTCACCAACCAAGCCATCTGGCAAGGATGATGATAAGAAGCGGAACGGGGATTGGTCTAATAATAGAAATGACCGCTGGAGCAACTCGGAATCCGACGACGATAATGGCAAAAAAAACAACTCCGGCAAAAATAATAGCTCAAAAAACGCTAACAAGCTGGAGAGCTGGACTTGGAAAACCGAGCGGGATAACGAACGGAACCACGATCGGGGAAATAGTAATCGGAATAAGTGGGAAAGCAATCGGAATCATTAAAGACAGAGATAGGACGATAGGCACGGGAAAAAAGTCGTTTTTAAAAAGGGAATGCCTCTCAACTTTCGACAAAGTCTCCGATTGACATCTATTGGTAATAAAACCTATGATAATAGAGATATGTTATGCTGTTACATGTTCTCTATAGATGTGGCCGGGAGGGTTGATGATGCATTCCATTAGAAAGCGCTATTTCCCGGCGCTTGCCGAATATATTCGTGGCGGCGAGGAGCAGTCCCTCTATAAAGCATCCGAACTCGGTAAAGACATGCAAAGCTTCAACCCTGAGGAGATTATTGCTGTTCACGAAGAAAGCATTCAATATTTGGCCGCCAATGTGGAATCCGAAGAAGCGGTAAAACTGTATAATCAATCTTTTATGTTTCTAATAGAAGTAATGGTCGCGTATCGGCTTAATGAAGTTCCTGTTGAATCGGCAGAGCAGAAGTTTTCAGATATGCGGGAGAGACTTTTTCTATCCAACCAGTCCTTTGAGATGGTCAAACATAAATATGAGAATGTTCTCCAGCATATGGACAGCGGGATTGCTCTATTCGACAGCGATGGGATTCTGTCTTTCATTAATGTCCGGATGGCTAAGCTTCTAGATATTCCGCGCAAAACGTTAGTTGGTTGCAATCTGCGCGAGATTTTGCTGCATCCGTTGCTTAAGCGTTCTACGAGACGCGTCATTTTGCGGTTATACAAAGAAATGAATCTTAAACGCAATGTTTACTATGAGTTTCAGGATAAAGACGGTAGGCATTTACTCGTGAATTTTACATACGGAGACCAAATGAACGGCGATTTTCTTGTGAGCGTCAAGGATGTATCCGAGTACAAGCAGATTGAACAGACGGCTTTGCAGAACGACAAGCTCGCGATGTTAGGCCGAATCGCAGCGGCGATCGCGCATGAGATCCGCAATCCGCTTACTTCCATTCGCGGCTTTATTCAGTTGCTGAGGCCTTATTTGATGCAGCTTGGCAAAGAAGAATATGCCAGAATTATTTTGACGGAGATTGACCGCGCGAACGATATTATTTTTGAATTTTTAAATTCATCCAAACCTTCGGCTCCTATGAAAAAGTCGGTTTCGATCAACCGGTTGGTTCAAGAGGTTATTTTGCTCACGGAAAGCGAAGCGTTGATGCGCAATTGCGACATTCAGCTGGAAACCTACGGGGATGATCAAGATCTTATGGTTTCGATCGATGTGAAGCAAATCAAGCAAGTTGTTCTAAACATTGTGAAAAACTCGATCGATGCGATTGAATCGCTGCAGGAGGCACGCAGAGGCCGAATTGACCTCGTTGTGCGTTCCGATGGACAATTCGCGGAAATTACATTAAAAGACAATGGCAAAGGGATGGACAAAGCGACACTCGCCCGTTTGTTTGACCCCTTCTTCACAACAAAGGAAGCGGGAACCGGACTTGGCTTGTCCGTAAGCTATCGGATTATTCGCAATCATGGCGGATCGATCCGGGTGGACAGCACGGAAGGAAGCGGAAGTTCGTTCCTCATCTATTTGCCATTAGCAGAATAAACGATTAGAATCGGGTTAGATCGCTAAAGATTCAAGCGGTCCCCGATTTTGTCATTGAGAGAGAGGAATTTATTTTATGCAAACACATTTTACATATGAACCGGCGGAAGCAGCGGGATCGGCTGATGCAATCGTAAGGCTGATTAGCAATGCGGAACTTAAGGCAGGGAACATGGCTGAGTGGGTGCAGCCGCAAATAGATGAAGCCGTTCGCGGACTGTATGCCAAAGGACTGTTTAAGGCAGATCCGGAACAAACGGAGACGTTATCTACGCTTGGTCTCCATTCGGCTTCCCATGTTATTTTTGCGGGATATGACGACAAAGCCGGCATACATGGCATTCGCTTTGCAGCCGCGGCCGCTGCGAATGCGCTGAAGCGGATTAAAGCGCAAACCGCGCAAATTCGCTTGCCGGAATCGATCATCGCTTCTGCTGACTATACGTTAACGCAAGCTGCGCAGGCACTGGTTGAAGGTCTTTCCCTCGCTGTATATGACCGCATGCCTGAACTTCGCCAGCCGAAACAGCGTTATGCTTTGTCCAATGTATCTTTTGTGCCTGCGGCAGGCGCGGTTGTTCCTTCCGATATGGCGGAACAGTGGAAGGCTGGCACCGAGCAGGGCAGACTGTATGCGGAAGGCGTTAAGCTAGCGCGTGACTTGACCAATCTGCCGGGCAATCAGCTAGTTCCGGAATCGCTCGCCGCTCATGCGGAAGAGCTTGCCCGCGAATGGGATCTGGATATTGAAGTGTTGGATGAGTGGGCGGCTATTGAGCAAGGTATGGGCGGTTTGCTGGCCGTTGGCCAAGGCAGCGTTCATGCGCCAAGAATGATCGTTATTCATTATAAAGGGGCTCCGGATCAGGAAGAGGCCTGGGGATTGATTGGCAAAGGCATTACCTTCGATACGGGCGGCATCTCTTTGAAAAAAGGGCCGGGCATGGAGGAAATGATTTCCGACATGGGCGGAGCGGCAGCCGTTCTTGGAGCTATGCGCATTATCGGCGAACTTAAGCCGGAAGTAAACGTGATTGCCGTTATTCCGACTGCGGAAAACATGCCTTCCGCTCAAGCATTTAAGCCGGGTGACGTCATTAAGATGATGAACGGCTTAACGGTTGAAGTCGTCAATACCGATGCCGAAGGGCGGCTTGTCCTGGCGGACGGTCTGACAACGGCTATTCGCCGGGGCGCTACGCAGCTGGTCGACGTAGCTACGTTAACCGGAGCTGTCATGGTTGCGCTTGGTACGGAAGCGACGGGCGCGATTACGAATAACGACGGGTTGATGCAGCAGGTATCCGAGGCAGCTTCGCGCGCAGGCGAGCGGATCTGGCAGTTGCCTTCGTTCCCGGAATATAAAAAGCAAATCCGCAGCGATGCGGCTGATCTGAAAAACAGCGGCGGACGATATGCGGGCGCAACGACGGGCGGCTTGTTTATTGGCGCATTTGCCGAGGATCTGCCATGGGTTCATCTGGATATTGCCGGCACTGCGTTCTTGGATAAAAGCCGTCTTCTTGAACCAAAAGGGGCAACAGGCGTCATGGTTCGCACACTCGTTGAGTTGGTTGCCAAAAACGAGGGGTAAAGTGATTTAGGCGATACAGCTAGTTATGAACGGCTGACACTCAGGCCGTCATAGCTAGCTTTTTTTTGCTTTAATTCACAAAGAAAGTTCTATAGTTTCTAGGTATTTATAGCGGGTTAACAGCCGTATAATTTTGTTTGTAATCGCTTTCAAGTAAATGGCAAACCGTTAAACTACCCAACAATAAGAGAATAACAAGTAATCGAAGCGGGATGTTTTGGCGGGGGAATCATTTTATAATGAGGTAGCAGTCCGGAATAGATTCAAATGGCAGGGGGCTTTGCTGATGTACAAGGTGTTGCTGGTGGATGATGAAATATTTGTGCGCAAAGGATTAATGAATTTAATAGATTGGGCGTCTCTTGGTTACGAAATTTGCGATGAAGCGGGTAACGGCCAGGAGGCCCTTGAAAAAATAAAGCAGCTTGAACCGGATTTGGTTATTGCGGATATCCGGATGCCCGTGCTGGACGGTCTGGAGTTGATTCGGAAAGTTACCGAAGAAGCCGCGTATAGCCCTACGTTTATCATTGTCAGCGGTTATCATGATTTCGAATATGCGCAACGCGCGCTTCGGTATGGGGTCCATGACTACATCTTAAAGCCAATCGACGAGACGGAATTAGAGACAACGTTGAAGGCGCTTTCCGGAACGCTTGGATTAAAAAAGCTGACCACCATTGCGGGGGACAGCGCCGTAACGGATTCGATCGTGGAAACGCTTGTTCAAGGACAGTTCTCGGAAGCCGATAACAGTGCGTTATGTGCCGCTCTTCAGCTGCCGGAGTATTCAAGCTTCAACTACGTGCTGGTAGAGATTCATGCCGATGCTTTGCATTCGGGCAAAAGCGAGATGCAAGGCAAGGAGCTAGCGGCAATCGTACAATTAAACGCGGCAACGCCGGGATGCAAAATACCCCTATACGAGCAGGCAAACGGTTTATTTGGACTGCTTATTGACCAGCGGCAATTTATCTCGCCGGAGGGGCGTCCCGAATCCGCGTTTGCCAGCTTGCATGGGATTCTAACTAAAGCTGTTGCGCGGCAAGTCACGTTATATATCGGCAAGACGGTGGAGCGTCTTGCCGATATGCCTGTTTCCTATCGGTCAGCGAATGAGGCATTGTCATACAAGTACGCGGAGAATGGCGTTCCCGTTATTTACGCGAGCCGGGTATCGGGTACTCCCTTGTATTATTTCGACGTGGATACGGAGTTGTACAGCCGACTTTTGGAGAGATTGGAAGAAAATCAGACGGATTTATATGAGCAGGATATCGAGCTCTTATTCCGCCAATTCGTGGAGCAAAGATTCGCGCCAAATGCCGTCGCCAATACGATTACACGGTTTGTTATCGGCATTATCAATATTATCCGGAAGATGGAGGGAGACGAGAATCGCCTCCGAATGCTTCCTTCTATGATCGATTGGCAGAGCAATAGCAGCAGGCTTCAGGATTTGAAGAGCTTGTTCAAGAGCTTTCTGCATGAAGCGGCAGCCTATTTGGCCGAGCTCAGAGGCGAACAGTCAAAGGGCGGCATCGAGCGGATTAAGAAATACATTGAAGCGAATTATACGGAGAATATTAGCCTGAAGAGCATAGCCGGCAAGTTCTATATGAATTCCGTCTATTTGGGACAGCTGTTCCGTAAAACCTACGGTGTCTACTTCAATGATTTTCTTCTGCAGATCCGTATCGGGGAGGCCAAAAAGCTGCTTCGCCAAACCGATCTCCGCATGTATGAAATCGCCGAGAAAGTAGGCTTTCAGAACGCCGATTATTTTGTGACCCAATTTGAAAAGCTGGAGAAAGTGACCCCAAGCGATTACCGCAACAAGCTGCTGGGCAAAAAATAAACGGGTGGAGATTGAAGTGGGCAAATTTCATTGGAATCATCTTAAACTGCGGGACAAGCTGCTCTTGATGTATATCTTTTGCGTATTTGTACCGATTGTTCTGACCAATATAGTTTTCTATAACGTAACGACCAATAATATTAAAAACCAAAAATCGCATGACGCAGACATCGCCCTGGAGAAACTTCAGGGCGAGCTTCGTGCTGTCATTGATGAAGCGGCGGGAATCTCGTACTTATATTACATTGACCCCCTTCTTAATCAGCTGCTGGACAAAAGATACGAATCCCAAATTGAATACGTCGAAGCGTTTAACAACATCCGAAGCGTGTTTAACAAATCCGAGCAAGCTTACAAAACGACCAGTTCCACGGTTATATATACCGATAATCCGACCGTGTTATCCTCCGGGCCAATCATGCCTATTGCCGACTCCGTTAAACAATCCGTTTGGTACCGGGCGTTTATGAAGACGAATGTCTCTTATCCGATGTTTATTCAAGACGGAGAGACGTTTAGTCTTGTTCAGAAGCTGAATTATATCAAGGGAAGCGGTTATGACAACGTCATTAAGATCGACCTGAATATGGCGACGGTGAAGCAGCTTTTTGCCAATTCGGGCTTTGAGGGCCAAATCTATTTCGTTCAGCCGGACGGCACCGTCCTGTATTCCAATGACTCAAACGTAGAGTGGCGTTCACACGGCCTGAACATAGAGGCGCTCCCAATGCCCCATAACGCTCTTTCTTTCGACAAGGTATATACCAACAACAATTATTTGAACGGCTGGACGCTGCATGGCGTTATTAACGAGAGAAGTTTCCTGCATGACGTGAGAAAGTCGGGCTCCTTCGTCATTTATTTGGCGCTTATTAATTTTGTGCTGCCTTCTTTGATCATTGCAGCGCTCTCCAGATCGATTAACAAACGGCTCGTCCAAATCGTGAAGCATATGAAAAAGGTGAAAAACCAGCATTTCGAGACGATTCCCCTTGATGATGCCCGCGATGAAATCGGCCAGTTGACCGGCGAATTCAACCGGATGACCAAGCGGATTGACAGCCTTATTACCGACGTGTATCTCGCGGATATCCAGAAGAAGGATATGGAGATTCGGCAGCGGCAGGCGCAGCTTCATGCTCTCCACAGCCAGATTAATCCCCATTTTCTGTTCAATTCCTTGGAGACGATCCGCATGCGCAGTTTGATGAAAGGGGAAACGGAAACGGCTCGAACGATCCATTATATGGCGAAAATTTTCCGCAAGTCGATTTCGTGGAAGCGCAGCTGGGTGTCGATCCGCGAGGAGATTGAGCTGACGGAATGTTTCCTTGAAATTCAGAAATACCGGTTTGGCGACAAGCTGCAATATCAGTTGACCATTGAAGAAGCCGTGTATGATCAAATGATTCCCAAGATGACGTTCCTGCCGTTCGTGGAAAATGCGAGCATACACGGAATTGAAAGCTCGCCGGGTATTGGACTAATTCAGATTCACGTGGGCATTACGGGCAACAAGCTGATGTTCAGGCTGACGGATAACGGGATCGGAATGTCCGAAGCCAAGCTAAGCGAGCTATTGAATTACTTGCGGATGGACGACTCCATTGGCGATAACGTGGGAATGAAAAACGTCTATACAAGACTGAAATTATGTTATAAAGACTCCTTCGAATTTGACATTCGCAGCGAAGAAGGCCTAGGAACAACGGTCGAATTGCGCCTTCCTCTCGACATGAATGGGCAATAATCGGCAGAAAAGGCGAACTATGCTTTTCAAAGTACGAACTAAAGTTTGAGGGGTAATCAAGAATTCGGATTCGTTTTATGATGAAAGTGCTTACAACATACACGTTGAAATGACGAAAGGGGTCACAAAGAAAATGGTTAACAAAAAGCTTCTCTCTGTCAGCTTGGCTGCTGCCATGTTAGCGGTTACGGCATCTGCCTGCGGCGGCAATAACGATAACGGCAATGCAAACACCGGCAATAACGGCAACGCGGCTGCCAATGGCTCCGCTTCTCCTGAAGCGGATGACAAAACACCTGTCACTTTCTCGTATTACGGCTTCAGCAGCCAGAAGGATACTTTGGCAAGCGACACCGTCATCGGTAAAGAGCTGCAAACCCAGACCGGCGTAGATTGGAAAATGGAATTCCTCGTCGGCGATCCGCAAACGAAATCCGGCGTTATGATCGCAAGCGGCGACTACCCGGACGTTATCGTTCCGGAAGGCGAGATCGACAAGCTGCTTGACGCGGGCGCCTTTATTCCGCTTGATGATCTGATCGATAAATACGGTCCAAACATCAAACGCGTATACGGTCCTTATTTTGATAAATTCAGACAAGCAGACGGTAAAATGTACTTCTTGCCGTTTGGCGCGAACCAAGGCTACATCGGCGATCCGGGCATCAGCCAAGGCGCATTCTGGGTCCAGCGCTCCGTTCTGAAGGAAGCAGGTTATCCGAAGATTAAGACGCTTGACCAATACTTCGATCTGATTAAGCAATACCAAGAGAAACATCCGCAAGTAGACGGCAAAGACACGATTGGCTTCGCTTCGCTTGCCGGTCCTGCCGACAGCTTCTTCTCGATTACGAATCCGGCTATGCACCTTGCGGGTTACCCGAATGACGGCGACGTGACCATCGACATGAACACGCATGAAGCAAAAACGTACGCAGCTACGGATATAGAGAAAAAATGGCTGCAAAAGCTGAACGAAGTGAATGCGGAAGGGTTGTTTGATCCGGAGACGTTTACGGCGAACAAGGACCAATTCCTTGCGAAGCTCACTTCCGGCCGCGTACTCGGTTACTTCAACTACGCTTGGCAAGTTGGCGACGCGACAAACAACCTGAAGAAAGCCGGCATCGACGAGAAGCGTTACGCTCCGCTGCCAATCGTATTCGACGAGAATACAAAAGACCAATACGTAGATCCGCCTAGCTTCGTTAACAACCGCGGTATCGGGATCTCCGTTAAAGCGAAAGACCCGGTTCGCATTATCAAATACTTCGACAACCTGCTGAAAGAAGAGAACCAAGTTCTCGTTCAATGGGGCGTGAAAGACCAGAACTATACGGTGGACGCAAACGGCCGTTACGTGATGGATGCTCAGCAAATTGCGGACCGTAACGATCCGGAGAAAAAACGTTCGATCGGTTGGCAGTATTTCGAGTACAGCTGGCCGCGTTACGGCAACAACTCCGTGCTTGCTGACGGCAACGCTTACGGCGTGGGCAACCAGCCGGAAGTAGCGTATGCGGGTTACACAGACGGCGACAAAGCGCTGCTTGATGCATACGGCGTTAAGACGTTCTCCGAATACTTCTCCAAACCGGATGAACGCGCTTGGTACCCGGCATGGAGCATTAACAAAGGACAAGGCACGCCTGAGCAGATCTTCCAGCAAAAAGCAGGCGACTTGCAGAAGAAATTCGTACCGAAACTCGTTCTTGCCAAGCCAGGCGAATTTGATTCGATCTGGAACGATTATGTCGGCCAAATGGGCAAACTCGGCGTGAAAGATTATGAGACGTTCGTAACGAAAGTCGTTCAAGACCGCATCGCGGGCAAGTGGTAAGCAAATAAAAGTAGACGGAGGGCCGGAAAGCGACTTCCGGCCTTCCGATCTATGAATCTATGGATTCATGCAGGATGCTAGAGAGGGGAAGAGCTAGTGGAGAACATACAAGAAGTTACACCAACTGTTGTCAGGAGTCCCAAAGCAAGCGAATCGCGACTGCAGCTCTTTTTCAAGAAATTAATGCAGCAAAAAGTGCTTGTGTTCATGTCGTTACCGTTTGTATTATGGCTATTCCTGTTCAAGTACGTACCGCTCTGGGGCTGGACCATCTCCTTTCAGAAGTTCAGACCTGCCAAAGATTTGTTCGATCAGGAATGGGTAGGCTGGAAAAACTTCAACTTCCTGTTCAGCGATGATTCTTTCTATCGCGTATTAAGAAATACGGTTGTCATGAGTTCCATCAACCTCGTATTAGGATTTGTAACGGCGATTGTGTTAGCCATTCTACTAAATGAGCTTCGCCAAATCATGTTCAAACGGGTCGTTCAGACGATCAGCTACTTACCGCATTTCATTTCCTGGGTCGTTGCGGCCAACATTATTTCTTCGGCGCTGGCGCCTGAAGGAATCGTCAATATTTTATTAACGAAGATGCATCTTATTGACCAGCCTATCTTGTGGTTAGGCAAAGGGAATTACTTCTGGGGTATTCTTGGCGCGTCGGAAGTATGGAAAAACGTAGGCTGGAACACGATTATTTATTTGGCGGCTATTACAACCATTGATCCTTCCCAATATGAAGCTGCAGAGATTGACGGAGCAAACCGGTTGCAAAGAATCCTGCACATTACTTTGCCGGGTCTGAAGTCGGTTATCGTTATTCTGTTGATCATGAACCTCGGAAATATTTTGGAATCGGGATTTGAGCCGCAATACTTGCTAGGCAACGGGATGACCGTGGACTATTCCGAGAACCTTGATATATTTGTGTTGAAATACGGCATGAACATGGGCAACTACTCCTTGGCTACCGCAGCCGGCATGTTCAAAACGGTCGTCAGCTTTATCTTCCTCTTGTCGGCTAACTCCATTGCGAAGCGGCTGGGCGAGAGCAGACTGTTCTAGATTGAACCGAAAGTTGGACAAAGCAAGGAGGCTATCGACATGAAAGAGAGTTCGGCCAAAGCAAGGTACAGCTCTATTCCGGATAAGATTTTTGACACAACTAATATAGTTTTTATGCTGCTTATCGTAACGGTGACGTTATATCCTTTTCTTAATATGTTCGCGTTATCGTTTAATGACGCCAATGATTCGATCCGAGGGGGGATTTACGCCTGGCCACGGATGTGGACTTGGGATAATTACAGCTACATCTTTAATGAAGCATCGATTTATCACGCTACGCTGATCTCGGCATTGCGCACGATTATCGGTACGGTCTTTTCCGTGTTCTGTACGGCAATGCTGGCGTATACGATCAGCCGCCAAGAGTTTGTGCTTCGCAAATTCGTTACGCTGGTCGCGATCTTCACGATGTATTTCAGCGGTGGTCTTATTCCGGGTTACCTGCTGATTAAAGAGCTTCATATGATTGGTTCGTTCTGGGTGTATATTATCCCGGGGATCATCGGCGTGTTTAATATGATCGTGATCCGCTCCTTCATCGAAGGATTGCCGGACGGCATTATGGAATCGGCGAAAATCGACGGTGCCGGCGACTTTATTACCTTCATGCGTATCGTATTGCCGCTTACGGTTCCGGCTTTGGCGACCGTATCGCTGTTCGTGGCGGTATCTCAATGGAATTCCTGGTTTGACGTGTTCTTGTATAACTCCTCTCATCTTAACCTGAGTACTTTGCAATATGAGTTGATGAAAATTTTGCAGACTTCGAATACGGCGGCGTCTTCAACGAACGCAGGCGATCAGTTTGCAGCGGGTCAGAGCGGCGTGACGGCCGTTACGCCAACTTCAATCCGCGCGACGATGACGATTATTGCGAGTCTGCCGATTATTATGGTGTATCCGTTCCTGCAGAAATATTTCGTTAAAGGGATGACGGTAGGCGGCGTAAAGGGATAATCGCTTGCTGCCCGCGTCTTCCAAATAATAATACGCGTTCGCTTAGCTTTCCTTATGGAATCGGGCGGACGCGCTTTTTTGCCAATGATGAGTTAAATCTATGATGAAGGGATGTACACGTTATGGGAGATCACGGATACGCGGCTTGGCTGAGATATGAGCAGGTGACGGGCGACAGCATGGCTAGCTATGCAAGTTGGGCAAACGAAATGGTATTGCCGGCAGGGGTGCCGGTAGACGGGGTGTTAAAAACCGCCGTACAAGAGTTGTCGCGAGGCATTCGCTCAATGCTTGGAACAGCGCCAACGGTGGAGCATGAACCTTCGCGGCAGCGGTTTATCGTGTTAGGCGTGCTGGGCGGAGGAAGCTTGATAGATGCGGCGGCTGGCGATACGGCAGCTTTGTCTAGCGAGGGTTATATCTTAAAGACGGTTCACGAAAGGGACCGGGCCTATATTGTTGCGGCGGGCAAGTCGGATAAAGCCGTTCTTTACGCAGCTTTTCACCTGCTGCGCTTGATGCAGTCCGGCAGCGCGATTGATCAGCTGCATTTGATGGAGTCGCCGACATACAGCCTTCGCATGATTAACCATTGGGATAACATGGATGGCAGCGTGGAGCGGGGTTACTCGGGACGTTCGATCTTTTACGAGAATAACAACGTGCTGTCAGATTCCGAGCGGATCCGCGATTATGCCCGCCTAATGGCTTCCGTCGGCATTAACGGAATTGCGATCAACAATGTCAACGTTCATCGGGAAGAGACTTACCTCATTACCGAGAAACTTCTTCCGGATGTTGCCCGCATTGCAGAAGTATTCGGCGAATACGGCATCAAGCTGTTCCTCAGCGTAAACTACGCGGGAACGATTGAGATTGGTGGCCTGGATACGGCGGATCCGCTTGATCCGCAGGTGCGTACTTGGTGGAAAGAGAAAGCGGCTGAAGTATACCGCTACATTCCGGACTTTGGCGGCTTCCTTGTCAAGGCCGATTCCGAGAACCGTCCCGGGCCGTTTACGTACGGCCGCGACCATGCGGATGGAGCGAACATGCTGGCTGAAGCATTGGAGCCTTACGGCGGTCTAGTCTTGTGGCGCTGCTTCGTCTATAACTGCCATCAGGATTGGCGAGACCGTTCCACCGACCGCGCAAGGGCTGCTTATGATCACTTCAAGCCGCTGGACGGACGATTCAAGGATAATGTCATCCTTCAGATCAAGAACGGTCCGATGGACTTCCAGGTCCGAGAGCCGGTGTCTCCGCTGTTTGGCGCGATGGAGCATACGAACCAGATGATGGAATTCCAGATTGCCCAAGAATATACCGGCCAGCAGAAGGATGTTTGTTTCCTTGTTCCCCAGTGGAAGGAAGTGCTGAACTTTGACACGTATGTCAAAGGCTCGGGCAGCACCGTCAAGGAAATAGCGGCAGGTCATGTTCATGCTTATACGCATAGCGGAATAACGGCCGTTAGCAATATCGGCAATGACGAGAATTGGACCGGGCATCATCTGGCGCAGGCTAATCTATACGGCTATGGCCGCCTCATCTGGAATCCGGAGCTGTCATCGGAGGAGATTGCGGGCGAGTGGGCGGTTCAAACGTTTGGCGGCAACGAGAAGGTCCGGGACATTCTCGTCAACTTCCTGCTCGAGTCCTGGTCGATCTATGAGAACTACACGGCGCCGCTTGGCGTTGGCTGGATGGTTACGCCGCATTACCATTATGGTCCGGATATAGACGGCTATGAATACTCCAAGTGGGGAACGTATCATTTTGCCGATCATAAGGGGATTGGGGTAGACCGTACGGTTGCGACCGGAACCGGCTACAGCAGCCAATATATGCAGGCAAATAGCCAGGTGTATGACAGCTTGGAGGCTTGTCCGGATGAACTGCTCTTGTTTTTCCACCATGTTCCTTACACGCATGAGTTGAAGTCGGGCAAGACGGTGGTTCAGCATATTTACGATACGCATTTCGCCGGCGTGGAGCGGGTGGAATACTGGATCGGCCGCTGGCAAGAGTTAGAAGGCCTTGTAGGCGTGGACCGCTTCCGTCACGTGGCGGCACGACTGAATAAGCAACTGGACAATGCGATGGCATGGCGAGATATCGTCAATACGTATTTCTTCCGTAAATCGGGCATTCCGGATGCGCATAACCGGGTTATCTATTAATTGGAGTTAGGAGATGTGCGGGACATGACACAAACATCCAAGCAGCCGGCACTGCAGTCCGTGTATAAGGATTACTTTGATATTGGAGCAGCGGTAAATCTGACAACAATCGAGAGCCAGAAGAGCTTGCTTGCGTATCAATACAACAGCATTACGGCTGAAAACGATATGAAGTTCGAACGCATACAACCGGAAGAAGGCTTGTATACGTTCGAAGCGGCTGACCGGATTGCCGGCTTTGCAGCCGCAAACGGCATGAAGCTGCGCGGACATACGCTGGTCTGGCATAACCAGACGCCGGATTGGGTATTCAAGTCTGCAGACGGCGAGCCTGTTAGCCGGGATACGCTGCTTGCCCGGATGAAGAGCCATATCGAGACCGTAGTTGGGCGATATAAAAGCAATATATACTGCTGGGATGTTGTAAACGAAGTGATTGAGGATAAAAGCGATGTCTGGCTCCGGGAGTCCAATTGGCTGAAGCTGGCCGGCGAAGATTTTATTGCGAAAGCATTCGAATATGCGCATGCGGCCGATCCGAATGCGCTTCTGTTCTACAACGATTACAATGAGTGCAATCCGGAGAAGCGGGACAAAATCATACGTTTGGTTCAATCGCTGCAGGAGAAGGATGTACCGATTCATGGCATTGGCTTGCAAGGCCATTGGAATCTGAACGGCCCAACTCTCCCCGAAATCCGCGAAGCCATCGAGCGTTATGCAGCGACGGGGCTGAAGCTGCAAGTAACGGAGCTTGATATTTCAGTGTTTGATTACGAGGATAAGCGAACCGATCTGAGCGAGCCGACTGCGGAAATGCTGGAGAGGCAAGCCGAGAGGTACGGGCAGGTGTTTGAACTGTTCCGCGAATACAAAGACGCGATCACCGCCGTAACGTTCTGGGGCGCGGCGGATGATTATACTTGGCTGGATAACTTTCCGGTTCGCGGAAGGAAAAATTGGCCGTTTGTATTTGACGAGAAACATGAACCCAAGCCATCGTTCTGGAAGATCGCGGGGCCGATGAAATCCTGAGCCATACCGAAAGCTGTCGATTCAGTCGGACGCACAAAGCTACGAGTTGATGTTATACCCATTAAATTGCACAAGTCCTGTCTCCTTTGGTGTGAGACAGGGCTTTTTTTAATTCTACGCATTTACAAGTTTTTGCTTGGTCAACATGGCTTAGAAATGTCCGGATTGTAACACACTACGCCTTAGCCGGCGGCAATCGCTGTTTTGACTTGTTGCAATCCAGGCGAACTTGGTATTGACAGCAGTAACTGTATATAATAATATTACAGTAATGAAAGTTGTTACAGTTAAGCGTAAGTTAGAAATGACGAGGAGTGGAGAACTTGGAACAAAAATATAATCCCCTATTTGAATCTTTTGCATTCCGGAGCGGCGTTGAGGTGAAGAACCGCCTTGTGATGGCGCCTATGACGCATTCGTCTTCCAATGAAGACGGAACGGTATCGGACGTAGAGCTCGACTATTATGCTCGGCGGTCTGAAGGTGTAGGTATGGTTATCACGGCTTGCATTTATGTAACGCCAAACGGCAAAGGATTTCCCGGGGAATTTGCTGGCGACAGCGATGCTATGATTCCCGGTTTGACACGACTGGCTAACACGATCAAAGAAAAAGGCGCCAAGGCGATTCTTCAAATTTTCCATGGCGGCCGCCGTGTACCTCCGGCATTGGTCCCTAACGGAGACGTGGTCAGCGCAAGTGCCGTTGCTGCTACAGAAAGCCCGGATGTCGTTCCGCGCGAGCTGACGCATGAAGAGATCGAATCGATTATTCGCGACTTTGGCGAGACCACCCGCCGCGCGGCGCTTGCCGGATTCGACGGCGTTGAAATCCACGGGGCGAACACTTATCTTCTGCAGCAGTTCTACTCCCCGCATTCCAACCGCAGAAACGATCAATGGGGCGGAGATATCGACCGCCGGCTAGCATTCCCGCTTGCCGTTGTTGACGAAGTAAAACGGGCTGCGGCTGAACATGCAAACGGACCGTTTCTGGTAGGATACCGTTTCTCGCCGGAAGAACCGGAAACACCGGGGCTTACGATGGAAGATACGTTCCGTCTGGTTGATGAGCTAGCCGCGAAGGATCTCGACTATCTTCATGTATCGTTGTTCGACTACCATTCCAAGCCGGCTCGTGGTGCCGACGACAGCAAATCAAGACTGGAATGGATCGTGGAACGAGTAGCCAATCGCGTGCCTCTAATGGGCGTAGGCTCCGTTCATACGGCTGATGATGCGATTGACGTGCAGCAACAGGGAGCGCCTTTGGTGGCACTGGGACGCGTATTGCTAACGGATCCGGATTGGGTTCAAAAGGTTGAATCCGGCCGCGAAGACGAAATTCAGCCGAAGCTTAGCTTGAGCTCGCAGAACAAGCTTGTCATTCCGGACGGCTTGTGGCGGATGATTGCGTCAAAAGAAGGTTGGCTGACGTTTACCGAATAAGTTCGGTGAGCAGAAGCAGGCCATAATATAAGGGCTGGCTGTTTGATGCGGGGCATCAATGACAGCCAGCCCTAATTGCTTTGCAGTAGCTTGGCCGCCAAGGTATACTCGGATGTAAGAAACAAACAATTGGAGGCCAACGGATGACCTTTGATGAAGTCATGCAAGCTTTAGAAGCGATGGGAAGCGACCAGACGAAAAGCACGTATTTGCGGCATGGCGCACTGGAGCCTTTTTTTGGCGTAAAGATCGGAGATATGAAGAAGCTGGTCAAACACGTGAAAAAAGATCAAGAGCTGGTGTACAAGCTATACGATTCCGGAAATTATGATGCGATGTATTTGGCGGGCTTAACGGTAAATCCAAAAACGGTATCAAAAGAAATGCTGCAGCAATGGGTTAAGCAAGCGAATTGGTATTCGCCTGCGGAGTATACGGTTGGCAGCGTGACCGCTGAAAGCTTATTCGCTAGGGAGCTAGCCATGGAATGGATCGATTCGGCCGAAGAGTTGGTGGCGGTTGCCGGTTGGAGCGCATATGCGAATTATGTAACGATCGCGCCGGACGATCAGCTGGATATGACCGAAATCCGCAAGCTGCTGGAGCGGGTCAGAAAGACTATCCATGACGAGCGTAATCGCGTGCGGTACGTGATGAATAATTTTGTCATTTGCGTAGCTTCGTATGTATTGCCCCTTACGGAAGAAGCAAAAGCCGTGGCGGAAGCCATCGGCGCCGTTAAAGTGGATGTCGGCAATACCGCCTGCAAAGTCCCCTTGGCCTCCGACTATATCGCAAAGGTAGAAGCCAAAGGAACAATCGGCAATAAAAAGAAGACATGTATTTGCTAATACTGAATTACTCCGTGGCAGCCTTCAAGGCTGCTTTTTTGCTGTCCGATTGATCAAGACTGTAGCTGTAGGCGGTAGCGGCAAATGCGATCAAAGCAAGTATCGCTGCGGCAAGCGGAAGATAACGCAGACCATAATGATCGGTTACAAACGCGCCGATCGAAGAACCTACGGCAATTCCGATATTGGCGCTGATCGGCAGCAGGGATGCCGCGAAGTCTTTCGCTTCGGGCACGTACCGTTCGGTCAAATGAATGAAATACAGCTGGCAAGCCGCATTGATCGAGAATGAAATCAAGGCGATTGCCATCAGGCTTATAATGCCAAGCCAAGTGAACGGAACGGTAAATCCAAATATCGCATAAACAACGGCATGGACGAGGAACAATGTTTTTAACTTCGCCATATAGTTCCCGCTCGCTATTCTGCCGCCAAGCAAGTTGCTGAGAATGGTAACCGCCCCGTATATAAGCAGGATGGTGCTGGTGCGTCCTTCGGATATGTTCATCGTCTCCAGCATAAGCGGATTGATGTACGTGTAGATGACAAATATGGCTCCGATACCGATAATCGGGATAAAGAAGGCAACCAGCACTCTCGGATTTTTCATGAGTTTAATCTGATTTTTCATCGAGCTTTGCACGGCGGGTAAATTTCTCGGCACGATCCGATACAGAAGCAGGATGCTAATCACGCCGCATGCGGCAACCAGCCAAAAGGCCGCAGGCCATTCGAAATGCAGGCCAACCAAGGTGCCGATCGGAACGCCAAGCACGTTTGCGATCGTAAATCCGCCGATAATATAGGAAAGCGCAAGCCCTCTCCGCTCAGGAGATACATAATCCGAACAGATCGATACCGCTAACGATACGCTTAACCCGCAGAAGATCGCGGTTGCCATGCGGGTAAGGAACAAGACGGGGTAAGAGAAAGACAAGGCACTTCCCACCGTGCATAAGACAACTAACGAAGCGCCAAGCAGCAGCGCGTTGCGTTTCGAGAAATAACCGGCAGCCATCATGACAAACGGCGTACCTGCCGCATAAGCAATCGCAAAGCCAGAGACCATAATGCCGGTCTGCGCGACGGAGACGCCTAAGCTGTCAGCGATGGGCGTAAGCAGCCCCACAATGACATATTCGGTCGTTCCCAGAATAAAAGCCAGCAGAGTAAAGGTGAAAATAAGCAGATTTTCTTTTTTCATGTTGTTGTTCCTCCAAATAGATAACTCCTACCAACGTTCGGAGCCAAGCAGCTTATGCCCTCTTGCCGACAGGAACGTATGGCTAGTTCTTGCTTCCCAGCTTCGCAGTCTTTCCTTCAACAGGCAAGGCTGATCCGGCTGTGCCGGAAAGAAAGCGATCGGCAGCCAGCTGTGATCCGGTACGCTATCCAGATCGAGGCTGTGGACCTCCGGGTTGTATAAGACCAAATCGCCGATCTGAGCATAGTTCAGGCGGCATTGTTCAAGCGGGATCGGAACCGAGTGCTGCAAGCAAATGATGCCTTTGACGGGCGCAGGCTCCTCGGGGATTAGTTGTGCCCAGAGCGCGGTTGTT
The DNA here is from genome assembly GCF_030161375.1 of Paenibacillus glycanilyticus. Taxonomy (GTDB): domain Bacteria; phylum Bacillota; class Bacilli; order Paenibacillales; family Paenibacillaceae; genus Pristimantibacillus; species Pristimantibacillus glycanilyticus_B. Next base: position 60,939 of record NZ_BSSQ01000008.1, on the reverse strand, counting down.
CCAAGAATTTCGCTAAATGCCTGATAAACGGGCTCATGCATGCGAATGTCCCATAAGTATTGGTGATGGATGTCGTATGGTTGGTCGTGAGGAAGCTCTTGTATCCATAACGAGTAACGCAGCGCATAAAAATGCGTTACCGCTCTTTGAAATATAGTCTGCTCCCAGCGTCCCGTCTCGCGCATACGATCACCTCTTTCGCTTGCTACCCTACACTCAAAGCTTAATGGAAGGGTGAACATGCGGCAATGAAGCATCTTGCCGGATATGCTTATAATGTGATATATCTTGCTGTAGCAGGTTATTTGAAATGAGGGAACGGGCATGACGTCGGCTGCCGGAGAAGAGCTAGAAAGCCGCTTGTTGTATGCGGGGAAAGTAAGCGATGCGCCAAACTGGAATTTTCCGAGCCATAAGCATGATGATTTGCATGAGATTATCGTCATATGCGACGGAGAAGGAACATTTACGATCGGAGGACAATCGTTCCGCGTTAGCGGAGGGGATATTCTGGTCTATAACAAAGGGGTTCTGCATGAAGAACAGTCATCAAGCGATCAGCCTCTGACCACGTATTATTGCGGATTTGCGCTGCCTAAAGCAAGCCCGTCCGAGGATTGGGTCATTCCCCGGGACGTTGAGCCGGTAATCCGGTCCAGCCGGGTGTACACGGAGATTGCGGCTCTGATGAAGATGATCGTGGACGAATCCTCCATCAAGGAGGAGGGCTATGAGAGGATATGCCGGTGTCTGATCAACTCCGTTATCTTGTTGCTTAGAAGAACCGTTCGCAATCAGCAACATATTAAGCAGCAATCCAATGCGGGACTTGCCGAGCAAATCAAGGACTATATCGACAGGAATTTTACGCAGAATATCAACCTGAAGGATTTAGGGCTGCAATTTCACGTGAGTCCGTATTATGTGTCGCATGCGTTCAAGGATTATTACCAGATCTCTCCGATTAATTATGCGATCCATAGGCGGATCGGAGAAGCGACAAGGCTGCTCGTCTCCACGGAAATGAAGGTATGGGAGATTGCGAAGCTGCTGGGTTACGACAATCCGAATTATTTCTCGATCATATTTCGCCGGGTGACCGGATTGTCTCCGAACCGGTTCCGGGAAAGCAATCAGCAGAACCTGTTTCCTAAGCACTAACGCTTGAAGCATCAAAAAAAGCGACAGTCAATGGCGTGTAGCCGTTGCTGCCGCCCGTGTCCGTGCGGTAATAGCTAGATTATGGAGTAATGGCTTCTGCGGTCTGAGCGGCGTCCTGGCGGACAAGCTTCAGAAATTCGCGCATAAAGCCAGGCAGATCAGGCCAAGCATGGCCGGTGACAAGCTTGCCGTCTACATGCAGCGTCTCGTCCGCATAACATGCGCCAAGCCGTTCGACTTCCAGCCGGGAAGCGTTATAGGCCGTCATGGTGCGGCCGTTGAAATAGCTGTAATCGGAGAGCGAGAGGAACACTTGCGCGCCGTGGCAGATGGCGCCGATCGGTTTGTCGGCGTCGATGAAATGCTGAAGAATGCGCGGCAGCTCCGCGTTGCCCCGAATGTATTCCGGCGCTCTGCCGCCAGGAATAATAAGAGCCGCATACTCGGACGGATCTACATCGGCGAAACCCAGGTGGGATTGCAATAGATGAGCCGGTTTTTCCGTGTACGTGTCCCAACCGTCAATAAAATCATGACATACGGTATGTAACGTTTTTTGCGTCGGGGAAGCGATAACAGCCTCGTAGCCTTCCTCCAGGAGACGGTAATAAGGATAATACACCTCTAACACTTCCGCAGCATCGCCAGTCACAATCAGCACTTTGGACATCAGCTCACACTCCTAAACAGAAATAGAATCTCAACAACATCCATAGTATGCGCCCCGCTATATAAACAGTCAATATTTTCCTTTTGCGAGGATCGTCAAATCGGCCCTTTCTACTAGAATTACCGCTTGAAGTGCGTGAAATTACCTATACAATAAATAAGAATAGCCATTCTGCTTCATTACATATTTGCTATATTTAATGGTAGAAAGCTGGGGGTGCATCATCATGAGAACGGGCTTTTCCAATCCAATGACCAAATTAAGCGTGAAGCAGCAGCTGCTGTTATTGTTCGTGCTGATGGTCAGCCCGATATTCATTCTTCACAGCTACGGCAATTCCGAGGCGGAACAAATCTTAAAGCGCCACGTCACGAATGCCTACGCTGAGCTGAACAAACAGAACCACACTTTGATTGACAGAGATATCGATACGGTCAACAAAATTACAACGACGATTATCCAAAATCCGGTCGCGCAGCAGTTAGTGCCGGACGGCGATGAATCCGTGATCGAACGCGTTCGGAAATACGAGAAAATGGACGCTTTGTTGGCCGGATATTCCACCGCTCTGAATGGCGGGGAGGCTGTTTATTACAGCTTGTATATTTACGACCCGGACAATTACTACTACTTTGCGCCAAAAGTGCAAATGATTCAAAGCGGCGTTTATTTCTTCTCCGACGCGAATAAGCCGAAATGGTTCGATAAGGCCGTTCAGCTGAAGGGTCTTGGATTTATGGAGATTATCGACAATAACGACATGCTCGTTAAGAAACGTACGCTTGCTTATATCCGCGCGGTTAATACCGTTAATCAGGGGCGTAAAGTCATCGGCGTGCTCGTGGCGACCAACATGGACAAAAAGCTGGCGGAATCGATGCAGTCGGTATCTTTGCCTGGCGGAGAAATCTATTTCACCGATCAGCAGAACTATATATTGGCTTCTACCGATTCCAAGAAAATGGGTTCAACGGTGGAGCTTCCTGTAACCGCTTCCGGCAAGCAGCCGGACAATCTCGATAAACCGATCATGAACTCGGAATACATCTATATGGCAAGCGACAATGAACTGCTTCAGCAGCGTTTGATTTATAAAATTCCGATCAAATCGCTTCTTCAGCAGCAAAACGAAGTGAAGCGGGTCATCCAGCTTATTTCGGTCGCTTACATTTTGTTCGGTTGTATCGTTATCTTCTATTTCTGGCGTTCCTTGATGACCCCTTTGCAAAGACTGGCGACATTTGTCCGCCGTTATGAACCTGGCAAGCGAGTGCCGGAGACGCCTGGCAAAGGCAGAAACGATGAGGTGGGAGTGTTGATTGCAGCTCTGTATGATATGGCCCGCCGGTTAAACGGACTCATTCATGACAAATACCAGATGGAGATCAAGCAGCGGGAAAGCCAGCTTCAAATCTTGTACCAGCAAATTAACCCGCATCTTCTCTATAACACGCTCGAAAGCATCTATTGGAAAAGCTCGCTCGAAGGAAACTCCGAATCCGCCGAAATGATCAAGGAGTTGTCGAAGCTGATGAAGATCAGCTTAAGCCGAGGTCGGGAGCTGATCACGCTGGCCGAAGAGCTTGAGCATGCGGCGGCTTACGTGAAGCTGCAGCAGAAGCGCTACGACTATGACTTCCAGGTCATCTGGGAGGTACCGGAAGCGATGATGAATCATCTCATTCCGAAGGTGACGCTTCAGCCATTAATCGAAAATGCGATCAACCACGGGGTCAAAAATATGGGCGAAGACGGCGAAATTCATATTAACGCGGATTACGAAGGCGATAAGCTGCTGATCCGCGTAGAGGATAACGGTTATAGAGAGGTCGACTATAAAGCGATTGAATCTCTTCTGTATGAGCCGTCCGCGAATCCGACCTCCGGATACGGGATTAAAAACATTCACCAGCGGCTTCAGCTGCATTTTGGCAATATTTACGGCATTCAATACAAAAAAAGAAACGGCGGCGGAACGATCGTGACGATCCAGCTTCCGGCTGCCGGCGAAAGGAAGGAACTAGGCGATGTATAACCTGTTGGTGGTGGATGACGAACCGCTTATTTGCAAAGGACTGAGCAGCGTGCTGGCTTCTTCCGGCATGGATATATCTACAATCCATATGGCTCATAACGGGTACGAGGCGTTAGACGTTTTGCGTACTGACGATATTGATCTGCTTATTACCGATATTCAGATGGGCTCGATGAACGGCATTGAACTGATGCAGCAAGCCAAATTAATTAAGCCTTGGGTGCAGACGATTATCATTTCGGCCCATGAGACGTTCCAATATGCCCAAATGGCGATCCGCCTCGGGGCGAAGGATTATTTGATCAAGCCATTAAACAATGAGCAATTTCTAGATTCCGTGCGTAATGTTCTGCTTAAGCTCCGTAAGCCGGAGACGGCCGTCCAAGAGGATCTGCTGTCCGGGATGCAGGAGCATTTCCACATGGAAGAGCTGAACCAGCAGTCGATCGAGTGGCTTAATCAGCTCGTAAGCGACCAGCCGTCGCTTAAAGTGCAGGATATTGCCGCGGTATTGAAGGAGAAACACGGGATTCGCCTGGAGGGTCCTTATTTCTCCATGATCCGCATCAAGCTTAACCTATCGGATCAATTAACGAAGAGGGATGAACGGCTGCTCCGCTATGCGGCTCTGAATATCGTAAACGAATTGTTTGACGAGCATTGGAACCATACCGCCTTTTATGCAACGGATCGGGATATCAATATTATTTTGCAATGGGATGAATCCAAATACGGAGCAACCGATCTGATGAACGAGCTCGATATGATCGGGCGCAGCTTGCACTTCAATATTCAGAAATATCTCGGCATGACAAGCGTTATTGGCATCAGCCAAATTCTGAAAGGCATTGAGTTTATCGACGTTGTTCACGATCAGGTCGTGAAGGCGCTTAGCTGCAATGACCGCCATAAGGACCACTATGTGTTTTATTACGGGGATTTCAACTGGAACCAATATTCGCAACGTCCGACGGAGGAAGAATTCACGGCCCAGACCAGCCTGATCGTCGAGAAAGCGATGGAATATATTAACCAGAATTACGCGCAGAAAGGGCTGACCCTGCATGAAGTGGCGCAGAACAATCATGTCAGCCCGAATTATCTTAGCTATCTCTTCAAGAAAGAAACGGGATATAACTTGTGGGAATACGTCGTGAAGCTGCGGATGGAAGAGAGCAAGCGGCTGCTTCTGCATACCGATATGAGGCGTTACGAAATTTCGGAGAAGGTCGGCTATGAATCGCCGGAACATTTTAGCAAAATTTTTAAAAAATATTACGGGATGAGCCCAAGCGAGCTAAAGAAGTAGAATTACTCATCATTGCCTTGGATATGCACATTACCTCGGGAGTCTCCTTTTTCTACAATAGGGGAAGAGGATTGTTATAGGAAAGAGGGAGACTTGTATGGAGCAACACGCTGCAGTCGCAAACGTGCCTCTCGAGCGTAAGGGCCGATTTGCCGTATTATGGAGGAAGCATTTCTGGGGATTGCTATTCCTGCTTCCCGCCTTTGTTATCTTTATCTTGTTTCTATGGGTCCCGATCTTCAAAGGATTCATCTACAGCTTCTACCACATTGACTTTGTAAAAGGGAACAGCTTCGTCGGGTTTGACAACTACAAAGTCGCGCTTCACGATGAGGATGCTTGGACGGCCGTGAAAAACACCGTTTATTATATGTTCCTTTGTCTCGTGATTGGCTTCTGGATTCCGATCGTATTCGCGATCGCCATCTCCGAACTTCGCCGGTTCCAAGGCATTGTCCGCGTAGCCGCTTATTTGCCAAACATTATTCCGGTCGTTGTTCTGTACGGATTATGGCGGTGGTTCTACGATCCGGTTGGGCCGATCAATGGCGTAATTACCGGATGGTTTGGGGCCGATGAACCGGTTTCCTTTATGACCGATACCAGATGGTCGATGATCTCGCTTGTTATTATGGAATCTTGGCAGCAATTCGGCTCGGCGATGCTCATTTATTTGGCGGCCGTGCTCAGCATCCCGCGAGACTGGTATGAAGCCGCGGAGATTGACGGGGCAGGCGTATGGAACCGAATCCGCCATATTACGCTGCCGTCGATCAAAGGTCTGCTTGGTTTGCTGCTCATCCTGCAGCTGATCGGCACCTCGCAAGGGTATCAATCTCAGCTGGCCATGCTGGACGGCGGTCCTAATAATACGACATTAACCTACGCCTTGCTAATCGTGAAGTATGCTTTTAACCAACAAAATTACGGAGTCGCGTCAGCGCTTGGCGTTCTTATGTTTATCGTGTTGGGCTTGCTCGCGATCGTTCAATACCGGCTTCAAGGCAAGGAGGGAGACGTACGATGAAACAGTTGGACAGAGGGATTCTCTCTTCGTTTGACCTGAAGAAGAAGCCGATTCTCATCGGTTATTCGATTATGGTGCTTGTGCTTGTCATTATGTCCTGTTCGATGGTCTATCCGATTCTGACCACGTTGTTTAACGGTTTGAAGACCAATGTGGAAGTCAATTCCTTCCCGCCGAAGTTTCTGCCAAGCGAATGGCATTTCGATAACTTTAAGAAAGGCTGGAATTTTATCGATCTGCCCGAGTTTTTAAGAAACACGCTTTATATATTCGGCGGCAATCTCGTCATTACGGTAGGCGTGCTTGGACTTGCGTCCTTTAGCTTGTCCCGGCTGAATGTGCCAAAGCGCAAAGCGATCTATTTCTTCTTCATGATGACTTTGTTTATTCCGCCAACAACGTATATCATTCCAAACTTCGTGAACTTGAAGGATTTGGGGCTGATGAATTCGTTTGCGGCGTTCTGGCTGCCGGCAGGCGCCAACGCGTTCTTCCTGCTGCTGCTCAAAAACTTCTTCGACGAGATTCATTACGAAATCTTCGAAGCCGCGCGAATTGACGGCGCGTCCGACTGGAGAAGTTTCGTGCAGATCGCTCTGCCGCTGTCGATACCGATCTTCTCGACGCTAGCGATCTTTATTTTCTCGTCGTCATGGAACGACTGGTTCTGGCCATCGCTCATCATGCATAACGACAGCCATTATCCGCTCGCAACGGCAATCTATAAATACGTGATTAATGCAAAAGGACTTGCGCTGAATATCCGGTTTGCGATTCTGACGATGGTCATGCTCCCGCCGATCGTGGTGTTCCTCGTATTCCAGAAGTATATTATGCGCGGATTACATTTGGGCGGCGTGAAAGGGTAGTATTCAAATCGTAATAGTGCACATGATCGGAATAGGAATACACCTCGCAGACGCCCATCCCTCTCAACTATGATGAGGGTGCAACAAATAATTTAACTCGAGAAGGGGAGTTTCAATGAGAAAGAGCGTTTTTACGACAGTAGCTGCGGTATTACTGGTTTCGTCACTTGCTGCCTGCGGCAACAATAACAACACGTCGAATAGCGGCAACAACAAGCCGGCTGAAAGCACAAATGCAAGCGCTAGCACAAATACGGCGACAGACACTCCGCAACCATCCGAAGATATTACGCAAAAGAAAGTTAAAATCAGCATTTATTATCCGCTTCCCGACCAAGTGGAGAACCGCAAGGCGGAGGATGACAAAATCGCGCGGTTCAACAAGGTATATCCCAACGTTGAGATCGTGAAGAGCGACTGGCATTATGCGCCTAACGAAATCGGCATCAAAATGGCAGCTAACGAAGCGCCTACGTTCTACAACACTTTTGCGACAGAAGCGAAATTCCTCGTTGAAAAAGGCTGGGCAGCCGACATTACGGACTTGTTCAACAGCTATGAATTCAAAGACCAAATCAATCCGGTTCTCCAAAACCAATTCGTGATTGACGGCAAAGTATACGGTATCGCGCAAAAAGGTTATGTAACGACTACTGTCGTAAACAAAAAAATGCTAGATGACAAAGGCGTAGCCGTTCCTTCATACGACTGGACTTGGGACGATATGGTTAATACGGCCAAAGGCGTAGCCGACGCGAAAAAAGGCATCGCGGGTATCGCTCCAATGGGTAAAGGCAACGAAGCAGGTTGGAACTGGACTAACTTCCTGTTCGAAGCCGGCGGTGAAATCCAAAACGTTGCAGACGGCAAAGTTACGGCTTCTTTCAACTCCGAAGCGGGCAAAAAAGCGCTTGATTTCTACAACAAGCTGAGATGGGACGCTGACGTTATTCCGAAAGACTGGGCACTTGGCTGGGGCGACGCTGTAGGCGCATTTGGTCAAGGACGTACGGCAATGGTTATCGCAGGTGCGGAAGGTGTACTCGAGCAAGCGCTGAACCAAGGCGGCATGAAAATCGAGGACGTATTGACATACCCAATGCCAGCTGCTGAAAAAGGCGGCAAGCACACAGGCGTATTGGGCGGCGACTACATGGTCATCAACCCTAACGCAACAAAAGACGAGCAAGAAATGGCATTCCGTTATATCACGTTCGACTACTTCACTGACGACTACCTGGCATCGCTCGAGAAAGACATTCAAGCTCGCAAAACCGAAGGCAAATACTTCATTCCGCCGCACATCAACTACTTCAGCCCGGATTCGGAGTATGGCCAAAAAGTGCAAACGATCTTCGACAAATACGATAACGTATACAAATACAATGCAGAATCCAACGCTCTGCTCGACGGCAAACCGGAAGCTCAGTATAATACGCAAGAATACTATGGCTCCATGACGAACGTACTGCAAGAAGTATTCTCGAAAAAAGGTACCGACACGCAAGCTCAGCTCGACGCGGCAGCCAAAGAAATGCAAACGAAATACTACGACGCAATCAAACCATAAGCAGGAGATACCCCTTACCTTATCAGAAAAAAATAATAACGGCCGTGCAGATGAAATTCACTCTGCACGGCCGTTTTATCGTTAGACGACAACAGGGAAATGCTGGGTGAAACAAGAATATATTCGTAAGAAGCAGATCATGAGTTGAAGGAGTGACAAGCTTGCAATTTCCTGTCTTAACCAAGGAATTAGCCGAACGGCTTGAACAGTCTGAAGTGGATTATATGACGTCCCGAGTCCTTGCGATCCAAGAGCGGGAAGGCAATCCGATGGGTGCTGAGGTACAAACATTCGGAGGAGCTACCGCTTTGTACGTGAAGGAAATGCCTTGGGGCACCTTCAACGCAGTGAAAGGAATGAGCGAGCAAGAGATTGGACTTACGGACGAGATCGTTCAATTCTATCGGGAGCGGAATAGATCATTTCAACTTGAGATTATTCCGAGCAAAGCTAGCAACGATTTGCTAAGCTGCTTGTCAAATAGCGGATTTAGACAGACTGGTTTTCATTCGACCTTGTATGGAATGCCTACGCCAACCAAGCCCTCTAATCCTGCTGGTGTAACGATCCGGGAGATGGATGCTGAAGATTTCGAGCTTTACGGACAACTTCATTGCCTTGGAACCGGCTTGAACTTGGAAGGGGCAAGTTACGTAGCAGACAATAACAAAGTATTGTATGGGCGTCCGGGCTGGAAGTTTTTTATCGGTTACGTGGATGGTCAAGCTGCCGGCGTAGCGGTTATGTATATGGATAACGAGATTGCCTCGCTCACCTTTGCTGCTACGGTTCCCGCCTTCCGGAAGCGGGGATTGCAAACGGCATTTCTGCACCAACGAATGTATGAGGCCGCTCTTGCCGGATGCGAACTGGTCGTTGGACAAGCTGCTTATGCCTCGGTTAGTCAGAACAACATGGAGAGAGCTGGTCTGAGATTGGGCTATACGAGAGCAACCTGGGCCGGGAAGTAGCCGAAGAGAAAAAGTTTATTGACATATTTAACATAACGTATATATTGGGGAGTGTATTATTACTATCAATTTTTCTAAATGATCGGACTGGGGAGAGATCACATGGACCGTTATAGACCTAGGTATCATTTTACGGCACCTCGCAATTGGATGAATGACCCGAATGGCCCTTTTCAGCTAAATGGAGAATATCATTTGTTTTACCAGCATAACCCGTCGAAGCCCGAGTGGGGCGACATTCATTGGGGCCATGCCATAAGCAAGGATCTGGTGAACTGGACTCACTTGCCATATGGGATGGCTCCGTCTTATGAGCTTGGCGAGTCGCATTGTTTCTCGGGCTGTTCGGTCGTGGACGGCGAGGAAGTCACTTTGTTCTATACGAGTATTGGCGAAGGCGAGCGGAATGCGGCTACTGGCGCACAACAGTGGATGGCTCGCGGAACGGATATGCGCACATGGCAGAAGCCGGCTATTAATCCGGTGTTGACCTTGGAATTGCATGGGGATCTTCAAATCCGTGACTGGAGGGATCCTTACGTATGGAAGACGGAAGACGGTTGGCGGATGATCCTTGGCGGTATTCATGAGGAAAAAGGCTGCGCCTTCATCTACCATTCCGATAACTTGGAGCAATGGAGCTTCAAGGGGATCTTTTATAAAGGCGAGGAATGGATCTGGGAATGTCCGCATCTGTTCCGGTTTGGAGACAAAGCGGTATTATTCTACTCTCCAAGCGGTCCAGTTCGTTATCTGTCCGGTACGATCAACGGAGATCAACTGGTTGACGTGCAACAACACGGCACCGTCGACTTTGGAGGATGGGAAGGGTATTACGCTTCGACAGGTTTTGTAGATGAAGCTGGACGCCGCATCGTGCATGGCTGGATTCCGGAAGGCAGCAGAGGCGAAGAGTTCCCGGTAAACTTGGATTGGGCTGGGGCATTGGCTTTGCCGAGGGTGGTAGATTTGAAGCCAAACGGCGCGCTATCGATGACTCCGGTTCCCGCATTGGAATCGCTTAGAGGCGAGAACTATAGCTTCGCTAACGTTACGGTCAATCAATCTGCATGGAATACGGGAGTAGGGTCGACCTCCTTCGAATGCCTGCTCGAAATCGACAGACAAGCGATTGCATCAACAGATCTGACTATTTCCGTATTCGCGTCAGCTTGCGGCAAAGAGCATACGGATGTCGTCTTGGATCTGGCCGCGAATACGATATCCATCGATCGTTCAAATTCGAGCCTGCTTCCTAAGGTACATAAAACGGCAATTACCGGCGAGCTGCCGGTTGCTGACGGTACAGATTTCATCAAGCTGCGTATATTCGTGGACCAATCCATCGTTGAAGTATTTGTAGATGATGAAACTTGCCTTACAACAAGAGTGTATCCTACGTTAGAGGACAGCAACGGTATTCAGCTTCGTTCGGGCAACGATAAATCCGTCGTCTCCAGTATTCAGATTTGGGAAATGAAAGCCGCGGACATCCGCGAGGAATAATTATGCATGAACGAGTCAAGGACAGCCGATTTCGGCTGTCCTTGGCTATTTTAAGAAGGTAAACGTGTTCAAGATCCTAAAAGCGCGATTTTGACCGTCGAATCCGGTTTTTTTATAACTTGTTTGATTGCGCGAAGCAGCCGCTTTCGGGAACATTCGAAGCCGTTAACGCTCTATAATTGTGATTGTCTGATCGCGATCAGAAAAAAAAACTATTTTTACAACACTGGAGGTGACGGAACAATGCATGTTGTTAAAGCATTTAGCTTTAAATTAACAGCACTTGTTCTTCTATTCATGCTTACTCTGACTTCGTTTGGGGCACAAGGTTCTTCAGCCGCATCCACATTAAATTACTCGAATCCGATCAACACGACCGGAGCGGATCCCTATGTCATGCTGCATTCGGATGGATATTATTATTTTACCCACACTTTAGGCAACAGACTGGATATTTGGAAATCGAGATCGCTGACAGCCATGGATTTGGGAGAACGAAAAACGGTGTGGGAAGCTCCTTCCGGGTTAAAAGATATTTGGGCCCCTGAAATCCACAACATCGGCGGCAAATGGTATATCTACTATACGGCGAACACGGGCTGCGGCGATGAGTGCAGGGGGATATACGTCCTGGAGAACGACTCCGCGGATCCTTTGCAGGGAGATTGGACAGACAAAGGCAAGCTGAATACGCAATATCCGGGATTGGATGGCACGGTATTCGACCATAATGGCCAGATGTACTTCCTCTATGCGGCATATGGGGATTGGACGGGCAGCCACGGCAGCGCGATTGCCATTGCGCCAATGTCGAATGCATGGACGCTGGACGGAGACAATGTAATTCTGACGAAGCCGGAATACAGTTGGGAACAGAAAGGCATGCCTGTTAACGAAGGCGCTGTCATTTTGGAAAGAAACGGGAAAATATTTCTTGTTTATTCCGCGAGTGCTTGCTGGGAAGATGATTATTCATTAGGCATTCTGACCGCTGACGATACTAGCGACTTACTGAATCCCGCTTCGTGGACGAAGAGCGAGCAGCCGGTATTCGCCAAATCGCCGGAAAATGGCGTTTTTGCACCGGGACACAACTCCTTCGTTAAGTCCAAAGACGGCACGCAGGATTTGATCGTATACCATGGCAACAGCGGACCCGGTCAAGGATGTGGCCCAAGGCCAACGCGAGTACAGCCTTTTACTTGGAATGACGATGGTTCCCCGAACTTTGGGGTTCCGACGAACGGTCCTCTTGCCGTTCCATCCGCTGATTATCGGATTGAAGCTGAGCACGGAGTAGCTGTCAAAGCGAATATAAAAGAGAATCAAGGAGCATCCGGCAAAAAAATCGTGCGACTCAATAATAGTAATAGTACCTTGACGATCAAAGATGTCATTGTGCCGGAGGAAGGCAGCTACACGTTAAACGTTCGATATTCGAGCGTCGCAGGTCCGGATGCCTATGAGAATGTATCGGTAAATGGGAAACCTGCCGGATTGATGGCCTTCCCTCATACTGGCAGCAACCAATATGCGACTGCTACGATACAAGTTATGCTGAATAAAGGCTACAACAACGTGATCGAATTTACGAAAGGCAAACATGCGATCGAATTGGACTATATTGAGCTAGCCGGCAGCAACGCGTTCTCGGTCAAGGATGGAGCCGAATATAAGCTAATTAACCCTAATGGCGGCAAGGCGCTGGGAGTAACGGATGCAGGCATAACGGACGGAACGTTGACCCAGATGTGGGACGACGCTAATGGAACGGCCGCGCAGCGTTGGAAATTCGTCGGAAACGGGGATGGATCCTATACGTTGATTAACCCGAACTCCGGCAAAGCGTTGACCGTTCTGAATCCTGCGGAATCATGGGGAAGAGTGGGCATATCCGAGAACCAAGGCCTAGATACGCAAAAATGGAAAGTGATAGATACCGGCAACGGCTACTGCAATTTGATTAACGTGCAGACGGGGAAAGCGCTAGATATAGGCGGAGCAAGTATTAACAACGGGGCGGGTGTAGGTACTTGGAATGAAATCCCCGGCGGAGTAGCGCAGCTGTGGGTGTTATATCGTTTGGATTGAAGTTGTAAACGCATACGCTTTCCATTACAATGAGGGAAATTATTTTGCAAAGGCATGGGACCCCGATGAGATACGAATTTGTGGACAACATCGAGCATTTTGCCCCTCATGCGTTTACGGGAGATCAGGGAACGGGCTTGTTTCGCGCACACTCCCACGGCACGGACGAGATTACGCTTATACTTGAGGGAGAAGGCTATTATTCATCAAATGATCAAAATGTCCAAGTTAGGGCGGGTGATCTGCTCCTCATCCCCCCTGACATCCTCCACGGTTTCGTGTGTTTGAAAGCGTGGGAGGGGATTTCGATCCATTACAATTCTCAGAGTATTCCATCCTACTGCCAACATTTGCTTCAACAGGCCTATAGGCAGCATCCTAATCAGATGCTAATATCGCGGTTGAACGGGACACATTTTGAAAGAGTGAAGGCAGCGATGCAGCAGGTGGAAGAAGAATGCGTAAGTGAACGGATGAATGAAAATGCTTATTCGCAGGATCTGATCCGCAATGCGCTCGAAGCCATACTGCTTACATACCTTGCGAATGCTCCAGCACCTTCGGAACAGGCTAATGAAAGCGAAGACAGCGATGAACTCATGATTCAAGACGTATTGAAAGAAATTCATATGACCTATTTTACTTCATTGAAGATTGCTGATTTGGCGGCGCGACGCTTCCATTCCGAGAGCATTTTCCGTAAAAAATTTACGAAGCGCGTAGGCGTATCGCCAAAGCAATATATTATCACCGTTCGCTTGAACGAAGCCAAGCGACTACTGCGTCTCACCGACAAACCCGTTGAATTTATTGCCTCCGAAGTCGGATTCACATCTTCAAGCCGCTTCTTTGCGCTATTCATCAAACATGTAGGCAAAACGCCCCTGGAATGGAGAAACGAGAAGTGATGATTCTGAAGGACAAAATCGAACTAGCAAAGGAAGTAGCCACGAATGCTGCAATAACGGCAGGGAAACTAGCCAAGGATTATTTTTCTAAAGACAAGCAAATTGTTGAGAAAGGCGATGATGGCGACCTTGTCACCATTGTGGATCACCTGGCAGAAGAAATCATCTTGAAAGCCATTTCCGACCATTTTCCAAATGATCAAATTAGAAGCGAAGAAACGGGATGGTCTGGCGAAGAGGGAGATTGGTTATGGTTAGTGGACCCGTTGGACGGAACAAATAACTACGCTATAGGTCTTCCCGTATACGGGGTATCCGTTACCCTGATTTATAAGAAAGAACCCGTTCTTGGCGTCATCTATGATTCGCATTTAGGCGATATTTACGTTGCGCAGAAAGATAAAGGGACGACTTGTAACGGTAAACCGTTATCGATCGTTAACAATCCCGTTAAGCCGATTCATAAAATGACCATTGGTTGGATACAGGGGCATCAGGTTCAAAAAGATGCCAATGCGATGAGCTTAAAGCATAAGCTGGATCAGGAATGCAAACGAGTATTGCGGCTTTGGGCGCCATCGCTTCTTTGGTGCATGTTGGCTCGCGGCGATTTGGATGGCATTGTCCTCTTTAATTCCGAAGGCGACGATCTCTATTCGGGCCTATTAATTGCGGCAGAGGCGGGAGCTGACGTCATAGATTATAGAGGTGCAAAATTCGAAGGCATGAATCCTGAGCCTTATATAATTGCATGTCATCCTGATCATAAAGCTTCGTTAATGGAATTGGTGGAGCAAGCATTACCATCAATGGAAGGGAGGGACTAGTCATCGGCATTAGAAATTATTTGATTGAAGGCGTTTCGGGCACCGGCAAAACTTCAGTCTGCGATGAATTGCAGCGCCGCGGCTACCATGCCATTCATGGTGACCGTGAATTGGCTTATCAAGGCGATCCTATGACGGGTACACCGATGGAAGGCGTCTCGCATGAACATCATATTTGGAATGTAGATAAAGTAAAAGTTTTGGTCGCCAACAAGGATGAGGCCATAACGTATTTTTGCGGCGGTTCTAGAAACTTTTCGAAATTCATAGATCTGTTTGACGATGTATTTGTCCTCGAGGTCGATCCTGATACTTTGATCCGGCGGCTAGAAGAGCGACCGGCAGATGAATGGGGCGGTAAGAAAGCAGAACGGGATCTTATTGCGCGATTGCACCAAACAAAAGAAGATATTCCGAGTCACGGAGTAATTATCGATGCTACCGCGCCTCTCGAGCATGTAGTGGACGAGATCATTCGTTTATGCGAAGCAAATAAACACTAGCGATATGAGGGGGGCTAAATGAAAAGCTATTATTTATTGAGTCTTATATTAATAATGATTTTATCGGGCTGTAAATCAAGTAATGAACCAAAACCTTCACCGTCGCCTGTAAACCTTTCGTCCATGTACTCTACAGAAGAAGGTAAATACTATTTAGTTGCATTAGGAACCAATGAAGAACAAGAGCTTGAATTTCAACAAGTGTTTGACGAGAATATTGAAAAAATAGCCGGTTCTTATCTAAACGGATCCCCAAATGAAGTTGAGTTACAAAAATTAAATATACATGAAATGCCGGTGTATATTGTTATTGGCACCGAGAAAGAAATATTTCGAACAGATCATTTGAGTGAGCTTAATCAATTTCTTCACGATGATAAATTCCTTCCTTAGTTGTAAATCCGGCACATGGTAAGTTCCTAGGGGAACTCATCACGTGCCGGATTTGTTTAAAAGGTGTGACATTTGTCATTCCATTTTCGTGATAGCCGTTACTGACCAGTGACTATTTAAAGTGGTATTTTATGGGTATAACGTGCGATGAGGGCATCATGCATGCCGAATCAAGGAGGGAAGCAAATGAAGAAATTTAGTCTTGCCTTTCCGGTTACTGTTGCAGTGATCGCAATCACATCGATCTTCACTTTGTTGCAATTTATCTACCCTGAGGTTCTAAGCGCGTTTCGACGCAATCCAGCGGCATTGGAGTCGGGTGAATGGTGGCGGATCTTTACCCCGCTTCTTGTTCATTCTGATGGATTTGGTCAATACATTTTCAACATGGCGTGTTTGGCTTTCCTTGGTGCTTCGGTGGAAAAAAACTTCGGTTGGCGGCTATTGGTGGTGTTGTATGCAATAAGCGGAGTGGCGGGAGAAATTGCCGGTTACGCTTCGTGGGACCCGAATGGAGCTGGTGCATCCGTCGGATTTTGCGGTTTGCTTGGTGGTCTAGTCGTGTGTATTCTCAAGCGGAAAGCTGATGTGAACCCATTGGTCAGGAAAATGAGCATATTTATCGTCTTGGGCATGATAAGCGGGGCGATAGGTGGGATGGCCATAATAGCGGCGTTGTATGGAGGGGTCATCCTTCTCTTTATAATTGTACAGCGTTCCAAAGGTTCGGAGAGGCTGCTTGATCTTATAGGCAGTTGGGGAACGCTTCTCGGCGCACTTGTCTTGCTCGGTTTGCACGATATCCATGGAGTATCTATCTTGGTAGGGAGTATGTTGGCGCTAGCCGTGCTGCCATTGTTGAAGCGGGCTTCCACGCCTTGCCGTCCAACGGAAAAGGGAATTTGAGATCATAACACAAAACAGCCGGCATTATAGCTCGGCTGTTTTGTGTTGCAATAATTATACGTTTAGTAATTCTTGCTGCTCTAGTCTTTCCACTTCATCATCATATAAAGCTGCTCGACGCTTTAGGAGTTCATAGGTTTCGCTCCACTCGTCGGGATATCTTGTCCATTGAATTCGTTGATTGAGCTCTCCAAGGGCCAGTTCAACTCTATTTCTGAATTGTTCCCATACGATCTTAGCTTTGTGATAATCTCCGTTATTACGCGTAGCGTTCACGACGTCATAACAGAGTTTATCTTTCTTGGAAATCTCCATACTGATCTCGTCAACTTTAAAGAGAATTTCTCTCTTGAGTTTGGCGTCATTTTCCATTGTTTCGATCATTTCGGCCATTATAGAAATTATATTGTGATTGTTTTGAACAGAGTGATTTATTCGTTCAGCGAGTTGGATGGTCATAGATTTTTCCCTCCTAGTAAAGGGGTTAGTTTAATTAGCTGCTGCATTTGGGCTATATATAATACTGTTCGTTAGTAGGGTCTTTTTTTAGTCACTAAGAAAGTAATAAGAAGGATGAATGCATGGGGCTGAAATTATTGACTTATTTAATATGTCGTATATATTTGTTATATAAATAACTGATGAAATGGATATTCAATCCGAATAGGAGAGATGAACATGGATCGCTACAGACCAAGGTATCATTTTACGGCACCCCGCAATTGGATGAATGACCCGAACGGCCCGTTTCAATTAAATGGCGAATATCATTTGTTTTACCAGCATAATCCGTCTAAACCGGAGTGGGGAGATATCCATTGGGGACACGCGGTAAGTCGTGATCTAGTGAACTGGACACATTTGCCGTATGGACTTGCGCCTTCTCATGAGCGTGGTGAAATTCATTGTTATTCCGGATGCGCAGTTGTGGATGGCGATGAGGTGAAGTTGTTCTATACCAGCATTGGCGAAGGAGATCGGAACGCGACTACGGGGGCGGAGCAGTGGATGGCTCACAGCAGCGGTCGAGATTTGCGTTCCTGGCATAAACCGGATATCAATCCTGTGTTAACTCTGAATTTGCATGGGGAGACTTATGTGCAGGATTGGCGCGACCCTTATGTATGGAAAGAAACCGACGGCTGGCGTATGATCCTTGGCGGCATCTACGAGGGCAAAGGCGTGGCGATGATCTATAAATCCGAAGATTTGGAGAACTGGAGTTTTATTGGTGTTTTCCATCAAGGCGAGGAGCATATATGGGAATGCCCGCATTTGTTCCGCTTTGAAGAAGATAAGGCCGTATTATTCTACTCGCCAAGCGGACAGGTTCGTTATATGACCGGGACGATCAATGGAGATAAGCTGACTGATGTACAAATGCATGGCACCGTCGACTTTGGCGGTATGCAAGGTTATTATGCTTCGACTGGTTTTGTTGATGAAGCCGGCCGCCGCATTCTGCTCGGATGGAGCCCTGAAGAAGCAAGAGGGAAGGATTTTCTCGTGAATTTGGATTGGGCGGGAGCATTGGCATTGCCTCGAGTCGTGCAACTTAAGCCTAATGGCGCTATCGCCATGTCGCCGGTTCCAGAGATCGAGAGACTAAGAGGCAGCCATCATATGTTCCAACAATTACGAGTTTCTTCAACTAAGGTGGATACAGACCTCCATTCCACCTCGTTCGAATGTTTGTTGGAAATGGATAGAGACGCGCTTGGCGTTCAAGCTATCATCGTGTCTTTATTTGCTTCGCCATGCGGCCGGGAGCATACCGATGTGCGCCTCGATCTCGTGTCCAATAAGGTTACGATTGACCGTTCAAGCTCGAGTTTGTTCCCCGATGTTAATAAAACCCCTGTTGAAGGGAACTTGCCGCAGGCAGAAGGATCTGAACCGGTGAAGCTTCGGATTTTTGCGGACCAGTCTATGATTGAGGTGTTTGTGAATGACGAGACCTGCTTAACCGCACGGGTATATCCTACCCTGGAGGAAAGCAACGGTCTTGCGCTTCAGACTAGCTTAAGCGAAGCGGTTATCTCCAGCATGCAAGCGTGGGAAATGAAGGCAGCCGATATCCGCGAGGAATAAGAAATCAAAAAATAGTAAAAAGGACAGCCATGTGCGGCTGTCCTTTTTGCACTGTCAGATTAGAAAAGAACCTTAGCACGGCGGCTTGCCGGGCTAGAAACAGCCATTGCAACTTGCGATGTGAAAGAATGGACAAAAAAACATGATCATTTTTATTTGTCCATTGAGTCGACATCTGGATTTTCGTATATTACATTAATAGATAATGATTATCATTATCTCTAGTACAATCGAAAAGACTGGTGGAGGGCAATAGAATGAAGAAGGCAGGAAAATGGATGTCGCTCCTAATCGCGACTATGCTCACGATGGGCGCGTTGTCCGCTTGCGGAGAGCAAGCAAATAACACGGCGGATCAAGCGAAAGAAGCTGAGAAAACGGGAAATAATTCGGGGGTAGAGACCGTGGAGCCGGACAGCGGAGACGCGGAACCGGCAGCAGCGACTCAATTGTTCCAAGACTGGACAGGCCATTCGGTCGAAGTGCCGACGTTGCCCAAACGGATCATTTTCCATGGGGAGACAACGGGCGATCTTGCGGCGCTTGGCGTTAATCCGGTGGGGATCATGCAGAGCTCTGTTGACGGTACGTTGAGTAAAGAGCATTTTAAAGATGCACAGGACATAGGATTCCCGTTCAATGTTGAAAAGGCGCTTGATTTAACTCCCGATCTTATCATATTCGGCAATGCGGACGAAGAGCAATATGTGCAAATTTCCAAGGTAGCGCCAACCGTTACTTTTGATACGTTTGGTTCGCTCGACGAGCGCTTGACCAAGCTGGGACAGCTTCTCGGGAAACAAGAGGAAGCGGGGCAATGGCTGGAAAGTTATCATGCGAAGGAAGCGGCGATGTGGAAGGCGATCAGGGATGGCGGAATCGGCGAAAACGTGACCGCTACGGTATTCACCATGTATCCGGGTGACCGGTTGTTTGCGATGGCCAATACAGGTTTGTCCCAAATCCTGTACGACGAAGGGGGAATGAAGCCAACGCCTTTGGTACAAGAGGCTTTGGATGCCGGGCAAGGATTCGTTGAAATTAGCTTAGAGAAGCTTTCGGAGTATGCTGGCGATTATATATTCCTGCTTACGCCCGTTGATGCGGAAGCGGTTAGCGATACGGAAGAATTGAAGAAAAGCAAAGTATGGAACGGACTAGATGCCGTCAAAAACGGTAAAGTATACACGTTTGGCTTGCTGGAAGCGTATAGCGATGCGATGTCGCGCGACTGGTTGCTTGATCAATTGCCGAAGGCGCTTCTGAAGTCGGAATGATCCTGGGAAGGCAAGTAAAGCCGCTTATCATTATTGATAAGCGGCTTTCGATCGTCTACAATGATAACAATTTTGTTGCAAAGCGAGGAGGAGGACGGCGAATGGATCATTCAAGGGCAGAATGGGAGACGCTTGATTCCTTGTTGTATCATATGCTGGAAGCACGCCGATGGCTGATTCAAGAAGGCGAAGTGACAGAGGAGCAAAGTGTTTCGAGCTACACACTGCTTCTGGTTACAGCCGGGGACTGCAGTGTGTATGCGAGCGATGTGTTAATTCCTGCCCTGGAGCAGAGTTGTTACATGATACCGCCAGGGCAGCGATGGTATATTAGCAATTATTCAGGCAGCCAGGTTGAGATTTACTCCATGTCGTTCAAAATATGGAATGTGGAAACCGAAAAAGCACTCTGTATACCGTTGCAACCCATTCATTATAATTGGAGGCTGTTCCCGTATACGCGCGCGGTCAAGTTGGCCGAGCAATTGACGAATAATTCCGGGAACGAGGAAAGCGATTCGGTCCATGGAATGGGCGCAGGCAATAAGATGCACCGCCGCCGGATGTTGTTCATGGAATTGATGGGCATGCTGCTGCAGCATAACGCTGATAGCGCGGCAAGCGGATCGCTGCCGTCGGCCGAGCGTTCCGTCTCCTTTATGGAGGAGCATTACATGCATCCGCTTAGCATTAAACAGTTGGCCGAGCAATCCGGCGCGCAGCCGGGACAATATGCTTCGATGGTCAAGCAGCTGACGGGATTTGCGCCTCTTGAGTATTTAAATCAAATTCGGATCAAACAGGCGAAAAAGCTTCTTCTGACGACCGGAGACCCTTTGCGCGAGATTGCCCGCAAGGTTGGCTTCGAGGATGAATATTATTTCAGCCGTCGTTTTCGCCAACATACGGGACTTGCGCCGAGACAATATGCGGAGTCCATGAGCGGAAGCAAGCTGGTTACGGACGATGCGGGACATGAGGTTCGAATCCCTATTCGGCCACGCCGAATTGTATATTTCGGCGAAGTGCTTGGAGATCTGTTGGCGCTTGGCGTCAGACCTGTCGGGAGCAACTTGTACGAACTCGATAGCTCTTGGCTTGCGGAAGAAGAAAACGGCTTGGCAGAGATCGAGGATATCGGAATCCCGTTCCGACTGGGCAAAGCGAGGATGTTAGAGCCTGATTTAATCATTATTTCGAATATGGATGAGAGAATTTACGGGGATATCAGTGCGATCGCGCCTACCCTTGTCTATAATTCCTATGATTCGCTTATTCAGAGACTTCATAGATTGGGCAAATGGCTGGACAAGGAGAAGGAAGTAGTCCGCTATATAGCTACTTATAAGCAACGTCTTGAGCATGCTAGTCTCATTTGGAAACAACAAATTTCAACTAACCGAAGGGTATCCGTATTCATCTGCCATCGCGGGCACAAATGGTTTGTGATGGGGAAACTTGGGTTGTCCGAATTGCTGTATAACGTGGACACAATGGCTGTTACCGGCCAGATTCAGGAGCTGATTGAAAGCGATGAGGCGTACTTGATGATTAATCCGGAAGACATCGCAAAGTATGCAGGCGATATTATATTTCTTCCTATGCCAGTGAACGTATCATCTCGCGATACGACGGAGCAGATGCTCCACAGCGAACTGTGGCGAAACATTCCGGCTGTGTTGAGCGGTCAAGCTTTCGTGGTAGAGGAAAGCAAGTGGAATTTATCCGACGCAATATCTCGCATTCGCCAGTTAGAGCATTTGCAGGAGCTAATCGAGAACCGTGTCCTTGAACATTAATAAGATGGCAGTTGATCATGGATCAGCTGCCATCTTATTGCGGGAGAGTTTCTAAATAAACGGTAGATCGACCTCGTCATTAAATTCTTCTTCCAGGACGTCGAGCGGCACGGATTGCTCCTCGTCTGGACTGTCCAGCGTATGAATGATTGCCGTGCCGGCTTCCATGTTAACCGATTCGATAAACACTGGAATACCCAAATACGATATGACCTGTATATCCGGAGATTCGGCGATCTCCTTCGCTCTGTTGACTTCCACGATGTCATCACCTCTCGTAAAGTATTTGCATAAGTCCATGCCGTTTATCCGTGAAAAAAAGCTGGGCGAAATGAATCGACCAGCTCTTTCGGTATTTATAACAAGGTAATCGGTTGAGGAAAGGGGTATCTCCTGAAGAGCGAAGCGCCCGCCTTTGCCACTTGTGAATTAAACCTTATAGAATGTAATCGAAAATTCACAATGGCAACCGCGGCGTAAGGAGATACCCCGTCCTCTTGAGCGATACCTTACTCTCCATCTTACTTTCCGCTCCAGGACGCCTCGATTTCCTCAAGCGACTTGCCTTTCGTCTCCGGCACGACACGCATCGTAAACACGAACGTAATCAGCGCCATAACGCCGAAGATCCAGAACGTTGAAGCGGGACCCGCGGATTCCAGCATTGGAGGGAACGATTGCGACACGACGTAGTCCGCGATCCACAGCGCCATCGACGCGATAGCCGTAGCGCGGCCGCGCACGCGGTTCGGGAAGATTTCGCTAAGAACAACCCATACAACCGGACCAAGCGATACGGCGAATGCCGCTACGTAGATCAGGATAAAGACAAGGATAAGCGAACCTGTCGTGTGGCCGGTATGGAACGCAAAGCCAATCACGGCAAGACATACGGTCATAACCGACGAACCTACAAGCAAAAGAACTTTACGGCCGACTTTATCGATCAGCCAGATGGCAAGAATCGTGAACAGGAAGTTAACGAGACCAACCAGAATCGTTTGAACAAGGGAAGAATCCGTACCGGCGCCCATTGATTTGAAGATTTCCGGTGCGTAATACATAACCGCGTTAATACCTGTTACTTGCTGCAGAATAGCAAGGACTACGCCAACGATCAGAGCAAGACGAATGCCCGGACGGAACATGTCTTTCAATTTGCTGCCTTTTTCCTCGGCAAACGAAGCTTTAATATCCAGAACTTCTTTCCGCGCTTCTTCTTCTCCGTGGATGCGAAGCAAAATGTTAAGTGCTTGCTCGGACTTGCCTTGTTTGATCAGCCATCTTGGGCTCTCGGGAACAAGGAACAGCAGAACGAAGAAGATAACGCCAGGCACAACGCCTACGCCAAACATCCAGCGCCAAGCATTGGCAATATCCCATGCGTCGTCGCCATAACCGGCAATGCCGGAGTTAACGAAGTAAACCAGGAAGATACCTGTTACGGTAGCGAATTGGTTCAACGCAACGAGACGGCCGCGGTATTTGGCAGGAGCAATCTCCGCGTTATACAGCGGGCACAGCGTAGAAGTAATCCCGATGCCGAGACCGCCGATCATGCGGGCGACGATGTACATCGAGAATGTATCTGGAATAGCAGAGCCGATCGAACCGATGACGAACAGGGCTGCTGCAACGATAAGTACTTTTTTGCGTCCGAAGCGGTCACTCATAACCCCGGAGAAAGCGGCACCAACAATACATCCAATAATAAGCGAAGATACGGCCCAGCCGACCTCGACTTCATTCAAATCAAACTTGTCTTGCATAAACCCGATGGCGCCGGATACAACGGCTGTATCGAAACCGAACAATAATCCGCCAAGCGCGGCGATCATCGAAACGAGCGTAACAAACTTCATGCTTTTGCCGCCGGCATTCGCAGTTAAGTTGCTCATTTTATTTTTATTCCCCTTCCGTGTGACTATTGAATAATTGGCTGATGTGAAGCGAATCTCATTATAGCATCGGACCTACAGCCTAATGTCGCTATTCGACAGCACTAATTTGTGTTGTTTGGGCGCGGGGGGAGCGTGCTTTACCGCACAAAAGGGACAAGTAGCATTTTATTGATATGCCAAAACAAAAAAGTCCATGCGCAACTGGCATGAACTCCCTGTATATCCTATTCATTTCGCTTGACTGCGGAATTCGGTTGGCGTGACGCCGGTTACCCGCTTGAACACTCTGCTGAAGTAGTTGGGGTCTTTGTAACCAACCTCGAAGCAAACTTCTTTGAGCGCAAGTTCATCGGCAGAAGCAATCAGTTGCTTGGCTTTATCGATCCGAAGTCCCGTCAAATAGTCGATAAACGTAGCCCCAACCTGCTGCTTGAACACTTTGCTGAAATAGTGAGGATTCAGATGAACATGTTCGGCCGTCTCCTCAAGAGACAAGTCTTCCGTAAAATGCTGCTCGATATATTGTTTGGCTTTGTCCATTACGTTGATCGTCTGCTGCTCGCGCTGCTCCCGGATCCGCTGCAAGGCGGAGAGGACGTAGGATCGCCCATCATGGTCATCCGCATGAAGGGAGTCACTAGCGCCGACGGGCAATGTTCTGTCCGCAGCGTCCGAGCCGGCCCCTTTGAGCACGTCCTCGAAATCGCAAACTTCTCCGGCATGCCGATCCGCATCCGAAGCAAACACCGCTTCGAAATACGACTTGCGCCAACCATTCCCGCCAGTCTGAACGGATCCGATTCCGACGGTAATCGGAAGCTGAAATTGCCGCTTCGCCAGACTGCACAGCTTTTCTCCGAATTGCTTCACGGTCTCTTTCGAGAACGAATCCGCCTGTTCATGTCGTACAAAGATCGCCATGTGCAAGTCAATTAAAGAGCTGACAATACAGGAGATGCCATACGTTTTGGCATAGCTGCGGAACGTTTCGTACAGCTTTTTCTTATCCAGCGTGTAGATCTGCTTGGGGAAAGCGACAACAACCGCACAGCCTTCATTCAGCGGGAAGTCCAGCCAATCGGATAACTGCGCTTCATCCGCATCCAGCACCTGATCGACCATGAACAGGAGGGACAGCTCATTCTCTACAAGCGGCTGCAGCTGGGACACTTTATCCCGAAGATGAAGATCCTCGGTCCGTTTGGATTTCTCTCGTTCCAGCTCTTCAATAAGCTGAGTCAGGGTAGAAGCGATCAATTCGCGTCCGGCGGGCTTGACGATATATTCCTTTACCCCAAGCGAAATGGCCTCTTTGGCATAGGCAAAAAAGTCATAGGCCGTAACCAGAATAAATTTGGTGTCCGGCAAAAAAGATTTAATTTCCCGGATCGCCTGCAAACCTTGAATGCCGGGCATATTAATATCCATCATAATGATATTGGGGCGGAATTCCTCGGCTTGTTCAATAGCCCGCCGGCCATTATCCGCATGCGCGATCTGGAACATCCCCGGCAGCATGCGGTGGATTAGATGCTCAAGCCCTTCGCGCTCAAGCGCTTCGTCATCGGCGATCAATAAACGGTACATCGGCAGCTGTACCTCCTTTCTTGTCATGGTCTGAAAGCTTCGGCACAAGAAGAATGACAGTCGTTCCCCGTTCCGGCTCGCTTTCTATTCGAACAATATCCTGCCGGTTATAAAATAACCTCAGTCTTTTGATTACGTTTCGGGTACCAAAGCCCATCGAATTTTTCTTAAGCGAGGAAGGCTGCGGCGGTTCTTGCAGAGCAAGCAGAGCATCGCGCTGCGCAGCAGTCATGCCAGCGCCGTTATCCGTTATCTTAATCCTCGCGCCATCTCCCGCCTGCTCCACGAGAAGCTCGATCACTCCGCCGGACTCCATGCGTTCCACGCCATGGACATAGGCATTTTCCACAAGCGGTTGAATCGTTAATGCGGGAATGAGAATCCCAAGCACGGAATCGTCGATCTGCTGCCGGATTTCCACGCGGTTACGGAATCGGGCTTGCTGAATCGTAAAATATTCCCGGACATGCTTCAATTCATCTCCAAGCGTGACGGGTCTGTCCAACTGACTTAGGTTATAACGGATCAGCTTGGACATCGACACGATCAGATCGCTGGTCTGATCCGCTCCTTCCAGGAGGGCCAGCTTGGACAATACGTTAAGCGTATTGAACAAGAAATGAGGATTGATCTGGCTTTGAAGTGCTTGCAGTTCAAGCTCCTTGATCAAACGCTCCGACTCGTGATGTTCTTTGTCTTTAACCATAAATTCGTTCAAATCCTGGATCATAAGCCGGAACGATTCGGATAAGATGCCAAGCTCATCGTTGGTTCGTTCCGGAAGATACGCCGTATCGAGCTGTCCTTTGGACAACTGCCGCGCCGTAAGCACCAGCCGGTCTACCGGTTCCGTAATGCTTCTAGAAATCCATAAGGCAAGCACGATACTGAGCAAGGTATTAATCATAAATACAGCAGGGCCAAGCCAATCCATTTGTACAATTTCCAACTGGATGCTTCGGTATACCGGCTCGTAGGCGCTAAGTTCCAGGTCAATGAGACGGCGTTCTTCCTCGCGGATAAATGAGCTCGTCTGCTCCGCATTCTCGTAATAAGCAAGCGCATCGTTTTGAGTCTTGGCCTTTTCGGCCGATTGCGTTTGTTCCGCAAGCGTGCCGAGCATATGAATATATCCTTGCAATACGCCGGCAATCGCCGTTTCGGTCTGTTGCGTCTCCAGCCTTCCCTGAATGAGAGCAAGAGATTCTTGTTGCCGGTGAAGCGCTAGGCGCCTGCTATCCTCAGGATTAAGCAAATAGGTATACAGCGCTCTCACATAATCTTCGGCGGTTTGCGCCGATTGCGTATAGAGCAGCATGCGGTCCATCATCGTATTATAGCTGTGTTGGACGGTTTTTGAACTTTCGAAGAGGAAAAAAGTAACGCCGTTCGTAAGCAAAACGAGCAGCGGAATAAATAGAAGCAGCTTTTTGCGCAGCGTCATCTTGCAAGCACCTCCTTCTCCGTTAGAACGGAAATCGGAGTATACTGCTTGGGAGCCGCGGATTTCCCTGCGAAATAGCCATTCAAGAGGGACATTGCTTGATAACCCATCTGGTAGGGCTGCTGTACGATCGAGGACTGGATCTGCTTGTTCCCGATAGCCGTTAACGTATCTTCCAGATCATCAAAAGCATAAATGCTCACTTGGCCTGGTTTCAAACGCGCAACCGCTTCAGCCATGCCAATGCCGTCTAGGGAACTGAAACCAACGAGCGTCGTAATGTCCGGATGCTCCCTTAGCATTTCTTCGGTTTGTTGTGCCGCTTGCAGGCGGGATATGTTCGAAGCCCGAACATCGGCAATGCGCAGACCTTTGTAGGTGTTTATGACAGATTTGAAGCCCTCTAGTCGAAGTCGTTGATTGGCTGCGTCCAGGCTGCCGACCAGTACGCCAATGACTCCGCGCCGGTCTTGATCCCCTTTTGCCACAAGGCGTCCCATCTCTTGTCCGGCTAATGCGTTGTTGGTGCCTACATAAGCGATGCGTTTGCTGCCCGGTTCGTCTGTATCGACCGTAATGACCGGTATGCCAAGCAAATCTGCTTTTTCAATTAATAATCGGTCCTCTTCCGTTCCAATACCCTGCAAAATGATAGCATCCATCTTAGAGGCAATCGCTTTCTCCAATAGTTTCATCTGTTCATCGGCATCGATGCGGAATGGCCCCATATATTGCAGCTCCATCCGGTAATTCGCGGCCGCTTCAAGCGCGCCTTGCTCGACAGAGCGCCAGAACGGATTGTCGAGCTCCTGCGAGATTAAGGCAATCTGCCGGTTGGCGCGTTCCTCATGGCTTGCTTCAAGCGGGGTCACAAGCCCCCTGATCCGCTGGGTTGACAGATAAAATTGAACCAGCACATAGCCAAATACAATGAGCAATAGAAGGACGACAATGTTCCATTTTGTCCGGTTAGTCATTCGTTTCGTACGTTCTCCTCAGGTGTCTGAATAATAGCCACATTATACATGAAGGGTCAATAAACCCAAAATTAATGTAATTTCAACGTTCATGTTAGCAGGGGATTCCCTCAATTTGTGGAATTGAAAGAAGTAGCGATCACTTTGACTTCGAAAAGGTGGAAAAATTCGAATGGACAAGCATGGTCATATCATGAATCATTCCTTTATGGAATCGATATGGAATCATATCCCCGACGGGATTGCAGTCATAGATTTGGACGATAATGTGTTGGACGTAAATCCGGGCTTCGAAGCGCTTCATGGATGGACGAGGGACGAGCTTGTCGGCAATCCATGTTGTTTTACGCCGGTACATCTGCTGTATGAGCGAAAACTGATGATCGAAAGAGCACTGAACGGAGAATCTTTGCAAGGACACGAAACGTTTAAGCTTCGCAAGGACGGGACTCTTGTTTATGTCAGCATTACACTGGCTGCTCTGAAGGATGAGAATGGATTTATTATCGGACTCGTTAGCATCGAGCGGGATATTTCGGACCGGATCAAGATGGAAGCTTCTTTATTTGAAGCGGAAAGCTTGTACAGCCATTTGGCGGATAGTGCCCTAGCCGGTGTATTTGTGGGACAGCAAGGGCGCATTTTATATGCCAATCCCTATTTGTCTGAGCTATACGGGTATTCGAACGATGAGCTGCTGCAAGTTGAACTAGGTCAATTGATGATGCCAAGCGAGCTGGTGGCCGTTACGCGTGAAGCAGAGAAGACGTTAATCGAACAGAAGCAGAACTATTATCATTTCAATGTTACGGGAGTGAAGAAGGACGGTTCTCCCGTTCACCTCGAAGGCAATTCCTGCCTCATCTCCTTCCACGGCAAACCAGCGCTGCTTGGCACCGTTCAAGACATTACGATCAAGAAGGAGAAAGAACGGTCCTTGCGCGACAGCGCCAATATGTATCAGCGGATTATCAAATTCCTTCCCGAGCCGATCGTTCTGATCGATAACGGCGAAATCGTTTATGCCAACAAATTAGCGGTTAAGCTGATCGGCGCCGCGGATGACACCGAGATGGTCGGAAGACCTATTTTTGATTACGTGGATCCTGCTTACAGCCGTGATCTTACCGATGTGTTAAATACCGTTATACATACCGATGACCCAACGAATTTTATCGAAAATAAGCTGTTATGCAAGGATGGGCAGACCATTGACGTTGAAATGTCGAGCATTCGGATTCATAATTACCGGGGCAAAATGGTTATTCTGACCGTTATTCGCGATTTGACGGACCGCAAACGGTCGGAAGAGATGCTTGTCCGGTCGGAGAAGCTGTCGGTGATTGGCCAGCTGGCGGCAGGGGTAGCCCATGAAATCCGCAATCCGTTAACCGCGCTTAAAGGGTTCACCCAATTGCTGAAGTCCAAGGCGGAGGGGAATTCGTTCTATTACGATATTATGACGAACGAGCTCGACCGGATTAATTTTATCGTGAACGAGTTTATGACGCTCGCGAAGCCGCATTTCTCTAAATTCAGCACGCGCAGACTGGATCATATCTTGCATGCGGTTATCTCCATTCTGGAGACGCAAGCCATCTTGATGAATGTATCGATCCGCACGGAATTCGAGAATTGCATACCTTCCATCTATTGCGACGAGAATCAGCTGAAGCAGGTGTTTATCAATATTATTAAAAACGCGATCGAAGCGATGCCATTAGGGGGACAAATTACGATATCGGCGGCTATGGAACCGGATGAGAAGCGGGTGCGGCTTACGGTTCGCGATGAAGGAATGGGTATTCCCGATGAGATTATCCGTCAGATCGGACAGCCGTTTATTACGACCAAAGAGAAGGGTACGGGGCTTGGTTTAATGATAAGCTCCCGCATTATCGAAGCCCATCAAGGGCTGATGAATATTTCGAGCGTTCCTGACGAAGGGACGACCATCGAGATTATTCTACCGCTTAATATGGAGGAACAATGAATGAAATAAGAAGGCTGGGCGTCGTTGAACGCTCAGCCTCTTTTTTATTTAATGGTAGAAACGGAGCGGCGGATAAGCAGCTCGGCGGGCAGGACGATTTTTTTCCATGGGCCGGCTTCGTCTTTGTTCTGTATGCGATCAATGAGCATCTGCATGCCCAAATATCCGAATTGATAGGCTTGCTGAGCGGCAACCGTCATAAACGGATCAACCTCGGAGTAAGGACCGAAATCGTCAAAACAGACGATGGATATATCATCCGGAATCCGAAGGCTCCGCTTCCGCAGCAGGCGGATTACCTCAATAGCCAGCACGTTATTGCCTGCTACAACAGCAGTCGGGAGGGGGTTAAGCGAATCCAGCCAAGCCTCCATCTCCGATAGATCGGTCCGCGGGCCGTAACTGGTCTCGAAGACAATGGTCTTGTCGTATGCAAGACCGTTAAGAATGAGCGCTTCTCTATACCCTTCAAGGCGGAGCCTCGCGCTAGAGATCGTATCGGATCCATTCACCATGGCAATTCGGCGATGGCCTTGCTGGGCAAGGTGGTTAACGAGCTGGCGGGCGCCTTCTTTGCTGTCGCCAAGCACGATATCGCAATCTACGCCCGGCACCTCGCGGTCGAGCAGCACAAACGGAATGTTATGCCGTTTGAGAGATTCAAGATGGGGCAACGACGGGTCTCCCGCCGGAGCGATCATAACGCCGTCTACGCGGGTCGTTAGAATCGTGTTTATATAATCGGCTTCTTTCTCGAGGCTTTCATCGCTGTTGCCGAACAACAAGCGGTAGCCGTTTTTGGTAGCGGCATCTTCGGCTCCCCGCGACAGCGTGGTATAGAAAGGGTTCGTAATGTCGGTAATGAGCAAGAACAAACTCCGGGTCTGTTGCAGCACCAGGCTGCGGGCCATTTGGTTCGGGACGTAGTTAAGCTCCTCCATAACCTTCTTGACCTTGGCTCTTGTTTTCTCGCTAATTCTGCCTGTGTTATTGATAACTCTAGAAACGGTCATTGCAGAGACGTTAGCTTTCTCCGCAATATCATAGATTGTAACCATACTAACCTGCTCCTTGTCGACAATTCATGCTTTTATCTTACAAGAGAAAACGATTGACAGCAACAGGATGCCTTGCTAAATTAGAGTTATCGGTAACATTTTACTTTTTAGGAGGGTATTTATGACGGATATCGCTTATCGCTTTCAGAATGGTTTTCCGAAGATTGGCATTCGCCCTACGATAGACGGTCGCCGCAAAGGCGTTCGCGAATCGCTTGAAGTGCAGACGATGAATATGGCTAGATCGGTTGCGAATTTAATTGCGGAACATTTGCGTTATCCGAATGGCGAACCGGTACAATGCGTCATTGCGGATACAACAATTGGCGGGGTTGCGGAAGCGGCGGCTTGCGCCGACAAATTTGCCCGCGAGAATGTAGGGGTATCGATAACGGTAACGCCTTGCTGGTGTTACGGAACGGAAACAATGGACATGAACGCTTCCATCCCGAATGCGGTGTGGGGCTTTAACGGTACGGAACGTCCCGGCGCGGTTTATCTGGCAGCGGTGCTGGCAGGTTATGCGCAAAAAGGCATTCCGGCTTTTGGCATATACGGCGAAGAAGTGCAGGAAGCATCGGACACGTCCATTCCGGATGATGTGCGCGGCAAGCTGCTGTCATTTGCTAGAGCGGGACTTGCTGTCGCTTATATGCGCGGCAAATCATATCTCTCGATGGGTTCGGTTTCGATGGGTATCGCGGGCTCAATTGTAAGCGATTCCTTTTTCCAGGAATACCTTGGCATGCGGACGGAATACATCGATATGTCCGAGTTTGTACGGCGTTTCGAAGAAGAGATTTACGATACGGCCGAGTTTGAGA
This sequence comes from Paenibacillus glycanilyticus, assembly GCF_030161375.1. GTDB lineage: Bacteria > Bacillota > Bacilli > Paenibacillales > Paenibacillaceae > Pristimantibacillus > Pristimantibacillus glycanilyticus_B. The sequence continues at coordinate 29,242 of NZ_BSSQ01000008.1, read as the reverse complement.
GAGCGCTCGCTTGGGTGAAAGAGAACTGCGCGGAAGGACCGGACAACAACCCGGAAGCGATTCAGACCTCCCGCGAGAAGAAGGACCAGGACTGGGAGACCGTTGTCAAGATGACGATGATCGCCCGCGATCTGATGATTGGCAACCCGCGTCTTGCCGAGCTTGGCTTCGGTGAAGAAGCGATGGGCCATAACGCGATTGTGTCCGGGTTCCAAGGACAACGCCAATGGACGGACCACTTCCCGAACGGCGACTTTATGGAAGCGATTCTGAATTCCTCCTTTGACTGGAACGGTATTCGTCCTCCATTTATTGTGGCAACGGAAAATGACAGCTTGAACGGCGTTGTTATGTTGTTTGGTTATCTGCTTACCAATACGCCGCAAATTTTCGCGGACGTGCGTACGTACTGGAGTCCGGCTTCCGTAGAGCGGGTAACGGGTTACAAGCTGGAAGGCGCTGCGGCTAACGGTATTTTGCATCTGCTGAACTCGGGTTCTGCAACGCTTGACGGTACCGGCGAACAACAGCTGGACGGCCAGCCTGCAATGAAGCCGTATTGGGATATTACGGAGGACGAAGCGGCAGCATGCTTGTCCGCGACTTCGTGGAGACCTGCAGGCGTCGAATATTTCCGCGGCGGCGGTTTCTCTTCCGACTTCCTGTCGCGCGGAGGCATGCCGATGACAATGTCCCGCATTAATTTCGTAAAAGGCGTTGGACCGGTACTGCAAATTGCGGAAGGTTATTCCGTTGAGCTTCCTAGCGATGTCCATGACAAGCTCGACAAACGGACCGATCCAACTTGGCCGACGACTTGGTTCGCTCCAAACCTGACAGGCAAAGGCGCATTTACTTCCGTCTATGACGTGATGGATAACTGGGGAGCCAACCACGGTTCGATTAGCTTTGGCCATATTGGGGCGGAGCTCATTACGCTTGCTTCGATGCTGCGCATTCCGGTTAACATGCACAATGTTCCGGAAGAGGAGATTTTCCGTCCGCGGGCATGGGGACTGTTCGGGACAAACGATAAAGAGGCGGCGGATTACCGTGCGTGCTCGAACTTCGGACCGTTGTACAAGTAAATTTTTGTAGGAGCTGAGCGAATTGGATATTCGGCAGGAGTTGTGCAAGTACGCAAGAAAGACGGTCGCGAATAAGCTGGTCGTTGGACCGGGCGGCAATATTAGCGCGCAGCATGAAGGGAAAATGTACTTGTCGCCAAGCGGTTTTGCCCTTGACGAGATCGAGCCGGAGCAATGGGTTGCCGTTGATATCGAAACCGGTGCGGTAGAGGATAACGGGCTTCGCCCTTCTTCGGAAGTGCTTATGCACTTATACGCGTACCGGGCTAACCCGGCGATTGGCGCAATCGTGCATACGCATCCGCCGTATTGCATCGCTTTTACGCTGGTGGAAGAAGAACTTCCGATTATGTTCCCGGACCAAGCGGCGCTTGTGGGCAAAACCGTCTACATTCCTTATGTGCTGCCAACGACGGAGAAACTGGCTGATGCGCTTGCTCCCAAAGTGAAAGAAGCGAGCAGCATTCTGCTAGGCAATCACGGACTGGTCACAACGGGACGCAACCTGCGCGAAGCGTATTACCGCACGGAGGTTGTGGAAGAAAGCGCAAAGATCTTCCTCATTGCTAGCCAAGTCAAGGAACCGAAAGTGCTGACGAAGGAAGAATTCGAGGAGATTGCATCGCTTGAGAGCGAGGCTTACCGGATCAAGCTGCTCCAGAAGCAGCAATAGCGAAGGGACAGCAGCTGCCGCTGCGAGGAGGAATGGATATGGAGCATACAACCACCGTATTGGCGTTTGACCTTGGAGCTAGCAGCGGCAGGGCGCTGATTGGCAGACTTACGGGCTCCGCTATGGCGGAACGGAAGCTGGAAGTCGAGGAAATCCACCGTTTTCAGAATGTACCGGTTCAGGTGGGGCGTCATTTGCACTGGGACATTCTGAGGCTGCTGCAGGAAATGAAACAGGCGCTGCGCAAGGCGTTTCAGCTCGGTTATGAGCCGGTTACGTTTGGGGTAGATACGTGGGGTGTTGACTTCGGTCTGCTCGATGCGAACGGCGAACTGCTCGGCAACCCTTACCATTACCGGGATCCTCAGACGGAAGGGCTGATTGCCGAGGTGGAATCGAGATTCGGCCGGGAGGAGCTGTTCCGCCAAGGCGGTCTGCAGTTTATGCCGTTTAACACGGTCTACCAGTTGTATGCGATGGCACAGGCCGCATCCCCAAAGCTCGATGCGGCGAGAACTTTGCTGCTGACGCCGGATCTGCTTGTCTATTTGCTCACGGGTAAGCGGGTTTGCGAGTTTTCAATGGCGACAACGACGCAGCTGCTGCAACCTGAAACCCGTCAATGGAATGCGGCATTAATGGAGCAATTGGGCATTCCGGCAGGCATGTTTCTGGAGCCCGTTTATCCGGGGACCCGGATAGGAACGTTGTCCGAAGAGGTGTGCGAGGAGCTTGGAATACCGGCTGTTGAGGCGGTCGCCGTGGCCACTCATGATACGGAATCTGCTGTTGCCGCCATTCCTGCTGCCACCGGTCCGTTTATTTATTTGGTTTGCGGTACTTGGTCGCTTGTAGGAACAGAACGGGATGAGCCGTTATTGTCGGATGAGGCAATGGCGCTTGAGTTCTCGAACGAAGGCGGTGCCGACGGTAAATATCAACTGCTCAAAAATATTATGGGTCTGTGGATTCTCCAGGAGTGCAAGCGGGAATGGGATGAAGCGGGCATGGTATTTTCTTTTGCCGAGTTAGCTGCCATGGCGGAGCGGGAGGAGGCTTTCCGCTTCCTTATTAATCCGGATGATCTGCGTTTCTTCGGGCCTTCCAATATGACGGAAAAGGTTAAGAGTTATTGCCGCGAGACGGGGCAACCCGTTCCGTCAACTGAAGCGGAAGTTGCCAGATGCATTATGGATAGTCTTGCGCTTCGGTACCGCAGCGCGCTAGAGCAGATCGAGAAGCTGACAGGCGAGCATTACAGCGGGATGCACATGGTTGGCGGCGGCATTCAGAATAAGCTGTTATGCCGCCTGACCGCGAATGCGATCGGCCGTCCGGTTTGGGCTGGCCCGGTCGAAGCTAGCGCGATTGGCAATATGCTGGTGCAGCTTATGGCGCTAGGGGAATGCGCGAACCTCGAGGAAGCGCGGCAATTGTCCGCGGCTTCTTTCCCGGTTGAGGCGTATGAGCCATCGGATCCGGAAATATGGAATGAGACCTACGAGCGATTCAAGCAACTGTTGTAGCCGTTTATAGGGGAGGACTTCAAACAAATGTTGAGCGGTATTCCGAAGATCATTTCACCCGAGCTATTGAAAATATTAATGGAGATGGGGCATAGCGATGAAATCGTGCTTGCCGACGGCAATTTCCCGGCTGCAAGCCATGCTCAGCGTCTCCTGCGCTGTGACGGTCATGGCGTGCCGGAACTGCTGGATGCCATCTTGCGGTTATTCCCGCTGGATCAATACGTGGCAAAGCCTGCCGCGCTGATGCAGGTCATGCCCGGCGATTCGGCGGAAACGCCAATCTGGGAAACGTATGGAGCGTTGATTGCGAAGCACAGCGGATTGGAAGAGCCATTCGAGCAAGTGGAACGATTCGCGTTCTACGAACGCGCGAAAAAAGCCTACGCCATCGTTGCTACCGGCGAAAGCGCCATCTACGCCAACCTGATTTTGAAAAAGGGCGTCATCAAGGATGCATAGCCCGTTGCCAAAAGCTGCCTCTCGGGGCAGCTTTTTTGCTGCGAGGAAAAAGGAAAACCAAGTTACGAGGGACTGGTGCGTGACGGTGGTGGGCGTGGTGGTCGGAAAGCAGTAAAAAAGGAATGCCTAATGTAACCGGCATTCCTTCTTTATGAAATTAAACCGTCTTAAACGAATACGATTTGCGCGAAGCTTCGCGGCTCTTTGAGTCATAGGCGATGATCTCGATTTTGTGAGTGCCGGCTTTCAGCTTGTCCGGCTGGATCGAGAAGGTATACGGATATTGCCCGCGGCTGAGCACAAGGTTGCCATCCAGCTTGATGACCACTTTGCTAATGTACGGATCATACGTTTTCACCCATACGATGCCGGTGGCCGATTTGCCGATCGTTCCTTGGTTCGCGAACTTGCTCACCGTTCCCGTATAGCTGCTTGTTCCTGTTGCGACCTTGGACAGGTAGTACGGATCTTGAATCATCTTGCTGTAGGCGCTGAGCAGAGCCGGGCTTTCGGTCAAGCTGAAGTTGTTCAAACTCCGTTCAGAGTTGTAGGAATCCGTTAATGTATTCAAGCTGAACCAGTTGATCGACTTCACTCTTGGATACTTCAGTTTTGCCCCATGGTAGAGCATATTCATCTTCGTAATGGCGAAGTTCACCGTTGAGGTGTTGCCCGCCTTGCTATAATGCGTGGCGCCAAATTCGCTAATCATAATTGGTTTGCGGGATGCGTACAGCTTGTACGTGTAATCGACCGAATCCAGAGGGTTCACTTGATCAGCAGGCTCATTAACGTTGCCGTTGAAAAATTTTACGCTGTAGACGCTTAGTCCTACCCAGTCCACCCAATCGTCGCCCGGGTAATAGGCGGCGATTTTTTGCTTCGGATTCGCGGCTGGCGACCATACCATTGCAACGTTAGGAGCTTCTTCCTTCATCACTTTGGATACGAGACGGAATTTCTCGATGTATAACGACGGATTGCCGTTCCACTTCACCCAGCTGCCGTTCATCTCGGAGGCGAATCGCAGGAATACCGGAACCCCGGCGGCTTTTGCGTCCCGAGCGAACTTGCGCAAGTAAGCGTCATCCTTCACCGCGCTTAATCCGTTATCCGGCTGCAGAGCAAGCTGGATGGCACCGCCGGCATTTTTGACGGTCTCTGCCCAATGATAAGGAAAGGCGCTGCCGTATTTATGGTAATTGAAATAGATGGCATGCTGCTTGCCTGCGAGCTTGTTGAAGGCGCTGAATTTGCCGTCTTTCTGATTCTCGACGCCGCTGTCTTTCTCGACGTAAGCACCAATGTACATGCCTGACGCGGGTTCAAACTTCGCCAGATTGGAAGCTCCTGAAGAAGCACCGGCGCTTGTTTTTTCCAGATACAGCTCGATTTGCGTATTAAGCGCATCTGCTTTGGCCAGTACGGCGTAGTAGGTGTTTAAATCGCCGGATTTCTCGCCGATGGCTTTATCGATTTTGGCTTCGCGGTAATATGTGTCCGCCGCTTTCTGGAACTGGTTGTCCATCGTGTAACATTCAGCCAGCTTTCGCAAATAACCGGCTTGCTCCGATTGCGCTACGGCGAGCTCGAACTCCCGGATAGCCAGCTTGATTTTGCCTTGATTCATGTAAGCTACGCCATTGGTGTAATGTTTCCAGTGGTGAACGGAATCCGCGGCATCTGCCGCCCGTGCCAGCGGCTGCAACGTTAATGCCAGAACAAAAGCCATGACGAGAACAAGACGCAATCCGCGCCAGCCTTGCTTCCTTGCGATGATCATTTGTAATGCCTCCCTTGTTTGTCTTCTACAAATATCGGCGGAGTCTACTTGCCTGTGAATACGAATCTACAATTGCGTACTTTAGTCCTATTACACCTTTATACACGTAGGCGAAGGGGCCTGAAACGCCGTGAGGCCATAGCGCAACCTTTTTCTGGAAAATAAAGTCTAATATCTAGATCCATTAAAAGGAGGCTTAACGGATGAAGCATACCGCCGTACCACTTGCCATAGTAGCCGCATTAGCCCTAATTTCGGGCTGCAGCCAAGATGCAACTCCAAGCAACAAGGCTTTGGGAACAGCAACATCAGCACCAACTGCGGCCGCTAATTCCACGCCATTATCCAATCAGCCTTCTGCCAGCGGAGAATTGCCAATCGAGTTGGTACAGCGAGACAATGGATTCTCCTTTCCCTTACATATTTCGGAAGAAGTGAATGGTTTTGTCGCGCAAACGTTTCTAGTTCCTGGAGATCAACATCGTGTAGCCCATCTGGTAAGGCGTATGTCCGAGAACAATAAATTTCAATTGGATGTCGTTGTAGTCGATACGGCGAAGCAGGGCTACAAGATTTACCCGGCAGCAGACATGACCGTAAAAGATCCTTATTCGGTAGACTCTTTGGCGCGAGCGTATGGGTTCACTAAACAGGGGCAGCTGGTTCTTGTTCAACCGAAGACGCGGGATGACGGACACACAGGGGTCCAGTACGATGCCGTTGCACTTGATCTTGTGACCGGTGAAATCACGACCATTGCCGCTAATATAGTGCCGGATGTATCGCCAAGCTTTTACGCAAAAGGTTGGATGAGCGAATCCGGCATGCTCTACTTGAACAGCTATTCCGACGGCCGGCTGTGGTCTGTGAATACCGAGAATGGCCAGGTCCGGAAGTTCGAAGGACAATTTGCCAACGAATGGCCGCTATTCATGCTGACGGCCTCTCCCGACGGCAATCTGTTCTGGCATGAAGAAAAGGATAATTTCAAGTTGTACGACCAGAAGGGGCAGCTGCTTAAGGTCATTCCGCAAACGCTTGGTTATCACGCATATCCTGCTTTTGATTGGAGTCCGGACAGCAGGCTTGCTGCGCTTGCGTTCACGCTAAGTGACAGCCATGACAATGTACTTGGGGGAGAAGAGGCTTATATAATCGCTCCGGAAGCGGTAGCTTTTTATGATGGCAAAGGGGATCTAATCTGGGATGCGCAAGCTAAACTTAAAGAAGGCTACACGAATATCGATTGGGTCGGATGGCTCGCGGAAGGGGATGAAGGCGTATTGTCCTGGTACCGTCTTGAGCGGTCCGGCACCGATGAAGTTCCACGCAAAGCGGATCCGATTTATGCTTTGGCGAACGTAACAACAGGCAAGATTAGCATGCTATCGCAAGCGGACCGGCTGGAGGATTTGGAGTCGCCGGTACCTGTTGTGAACCCATCGAAGCAGCTACTTCTCATTGACCGTCATAGCGGCAAGTATTGGTCGCCATCGCTTGAGGAAGAGAACAGCAACTCTTCGGTCCGTTACGCGTTAATCTCGAAGCCGAAAGATCAGCAGCTTATGTGGGCAGCCTACGACGATCATGCAGGGACAACTGCAATTACCCGGTATTCGCCCGCAAACCACGCTGCAACCTCGACGGCGTTTCAAGAGCGGCTGGGAGATGAATTGCAGGTCATCAACGATAATATCGTGGTCGACAACAAAATGAATTACAGATGGATTCATTGATGGAAAAGGCTAATAGCCTGCCCCTTATTTACAGGTGGCAGGCTATCTTTATGGTCATGCTATATAAGCACCGCATCAGCTTCCGCTTGTTACGCGTGCATGTTGCTGTTGTTTGCATATAATTTTCCGCAGGCTGTCCCCGGATAAATAATAAACCCGCTCAAGGTCAGCGATTGACTGCCCTTTGCAATATTCCGCATAGATCTGATCATTGCGATCATTGATCCGCGCTTTCGTGCCGCTTAGCTGTCCCCAGCCGGCACGCTCTTCGCTTTGCTTCGGAATGTAGAGCAATTCGCCATCAATATATTGCTGGATTTGCTTAAGCAGAGTGGGGGGAAGCACATCTTTTCCGTTTTTGTAACGCCCCATCGAGGCCCTCCTTTAATATGTGGTTCCATTGGCTTTCGCTGGCTTGTTTTGCGTTAAACATGGCTAACCCTCCTCCTTTCACAATGTTAAATTTGAGATTTCAAAATCAAATGGAGGGGAGCCGTAAAGCTCCCCTGTTATGGGACATCCGCTTACGCGAATGCCACCTCCTGGATCTGAATCATTTCGTTCAGCCTCCTTTCCGGTCAATTCGTCGGCCCGACATCTATATTAACGCATAGAAAGGCAGTATCCCGCAAGGTCAAAAACGGTTAAATTTGTCTTTTACCAAAATGATTCTTCATGAACGTACAATCGGCGGAGCAGCGCAGCAAATTCAGGCTAGTTGACATTTCAAAAATAATTCAATAATATTCACCTATCTGATAGGTGTAAAGGATGGTTGGACGATGATTCGCACAATTAAAAAGCAGCAAATGCATGAACTCGTATCCGAAGAAATTATTCGATATATTGCCGACAAAGAGCTGGTAGAAGGGGACAAACTTCCGTCCGTGGACGAGCTCGTGAGGATGTTTGGGGTAGGGAGATCCTCTTTGCGCGAAGCATTGCGTTATTTGGAAGCGATTGAAATCGTGAAAGTTATTAATGGCAAAGGCATTTATGTAAGCGATTCCGGTTCTTACCGGTATAGCGTAAAAGTGAAAATAGAGGACGAAAAATCGTTCCTGCTCGATATTCTGGATGTTCGAAGAGCGCTGGAGGGCAAAGCCGTCGAGCTGGCCGCGAAACGGATCTCGGACGGCAAGATCGAGGAGATGAAAGCTTGTCTTGCGGAGTACGACGAGCGGAAGCAAAAAGGGCTGGATACGTCGGTTATTGATTACGAATTCCATCAGCATATTTACGACGCGGCAGCCAATCCCTTGCTGCGCAGCGTGTACGATTCCATTGCGGAGCTGATTAAGAAATTTTTCTCGGGACCGTTTGGCGTGAAAGAGCTGTTCGATAATACGTATCCGTTCCACCGCACTTTATTTGACGGGATTGAGAGCCATGATTGGAAGTACGCGTTAGAAGAATTTAACAAGATGATGGACATTATCGAAGAGACCATAAAGGAATATTGACAGAAAATTTAGATATTGACAATTCGTAAATGCCTCACTTATATTAAACCTATCAGACAGGTATACAGCATGATACTCACTCATCTAAAGGGGGATTCCAATGCAACAACTGTTTTGGAAGAAGTCACTGTTATCCGTATCTATGATTGGTTTAACGCTTAGTTTGACCGTAACGGCCTGCAGCTCATCCGGTTCCAACAACGGAAACGGGGGAGGAGACAAAGTCGTCACGCTTCGCATGATTGAAAGCTTGACCAGTCCGAATCGCACGGCCATTATTCAAGAAGGCATCAAGGCATTTATGGATCAGAATCCTAACATCAAGGTGGAACTAATTTCGCCGCCTTTTGATCAGGCGGACAACAAAATCAGAACGATGCTGAACGCGAAGCAAGATCTGGACGTACTGGAAGTTCGCGACCTGAACGTGGCGGAATTCGTGAACAACGGCTACGTGGAACCACTGAATGAATATACAAAGAATTGGAATGACTTCAGCACCGTCACTTCCGTTGCCCAATCCGTCGCTACCGTAGGCGACAAGCTTTATTTTATTGCAAACGGCCTCTACCAGCGGCAGCTGTTCTACCGCGCGGATTGGTTGAAGGAAGCGGGCATCGCCGCACCTACTACATATCAGGAGTTGGTTGACGCTTCCGTGAAGCTAACCGATCCTGCCAAGAACCGCTTCGGCTTCTCGTTCCGGGGGGGCTCCGGCGCAAACGGGGTTCCGGATACGATGATCCAGGCGTACGACTCCGAGAAGATTAATGTCGATGACGCGATGTTCCTGAAGGACGGCGGCACCATCTATTCGTCGCCTGAAGCCAAAGAAGCGGTCGAACAATACGTGAAATTGTATAAAGAAGGTTCGCCGCCGGATTCCATCAACTGGGGCTTCCAGGAACAAGTGCAGGCGTTTACGTCCGGCGTGACGGCATTCCTGTTGCAGGATCCAGACGTGATCCAGACGTTGACCGATAGCATGGAAGAGGGAACATGGGCAACGGCTCCAATGCCGAAGGGCCCTAGTGGCAAAGCGCTCATCTCCGCAGGCGGAGCGGGTTGGGGCATTACTTCTTACTCGAAAAACAAAGAAGCCGCCTGGAAGCTGATCAGCTTCTTGTCTTCGCCGGAACAAAACACCAAGCTGTCGAAGAGCCACGGCACCGTGCCGATTCATTCCTCCGCGACAGAGGACGCCTTCTTCCAGACCGGACCTTACAAAACGCTGCTCGACATGACCAATCTGCCCGATACGTTTATTAACTACAAACCGCCTTTCCAATACCCTGCTAACGGACAATGGGGCACGGTCGCGATGGAATCCGGACAAAGCATGTTGCTCGGCAAGACGAGCGTAGAAGATACGCTGAAGAAATGGGACGAATATTGGGTGAAAGCAAAAGCGGACATGGAAAAATAACCTTAAATAAGCGGTGGGCGGCATAAGAACGCCCACCGCATTTTACTAGCGGGGAAGGTGAGAATCGCGTGAGTAAGCAAAGAAGGTACATCCTGCTCAGTTTGCTTCCTGCATTGGCATTGCTGCTGGTGTTTACGTTTTATCCCTTTTTGCAAGGGGTAGTGATGGCGTTTCAAAATTATGTGCTGTTTGATCTGACGAACGTGAAGTTCATCGGTTTGCAAAATTTTGAAACCGCGTTTCAAGACGCTAAGTTTCTATCGGCCCTGGAGAACAGCGGATATTGGGTATTCTTTTCGCTTATCCTGCAATTCTTGATCGGATTGTCGCTTGCGCTGACGCTGCGCAAAAACTTCAGAGGAAGAGGCGTCTACCAAGGTTTTGTTTTCTATTCCTGGGCTTTGTCCGGGTTTCTGATCGGCCTCATCTGGAAATGGATGTTCAACTCGCAAATTGGCGTTATTAATGACTTATTAATGCGGACGGGACTTATTGATACGCGGATTGGATTCCTTTCCGATCCGAAATGGGCGATGACTTCGGTCATCATCGCAAACGTTTGGTACGGCATCGCGTTTTTTGCCATTATGCTGCTCGCCGCGCTTCAATCGGTGCCGGCGGACTTGTATGAAGCGGCGGAAATGGACGGAGCGGGAGGTTTGCGCAAGTTTGTCAACGTGACGTTTCCGTATATTTTGCCGACCGTTATCGCAACAACCTTGCTCCGGGCGATCTGGATCTTTAATGATCCTTCAATCATTTACGGTCTTACGAACGGAGGACCGGCCGGAACGACCCATATTCTCTCTTCGCTGATGCTGGACAAAATTATTTACGGCGGAGATTACGGCATGGCAGCGGCAATAGGCGTTATCATGATCCTCATTCTTATGCTGTATACCGTCTTTTATCTATTTGCAACAAGGTCTGAAAAGGCGGGTGATTTCTAGATGAAGCAACGTTTGTTGACGGGTCTGAAGTCGCTTTATCTCGCCGCTTATTTTCTCATTATGGTGTTCCCGCTCTATTGGATCGTCATCACTTCGCTGAAGCCAAAGAAGGAGATTTTCTCCCTTCCGATTCGCTATTGGCCGGAGAAGCTAACGTTCGAAAACTACGCCAACATTTTTAAAATATCGAAGTTTCATATTTATATCGCTAATAGTTTGCTAATCTCCATCATCGCCGCTCTAATCGTTATTTGCATTGCGACGCTAAGTGGTTATGTCATGGCCCGGTTCCAGTTCCGGGGGCATAAGCAAATTATGATGGCTTTCTTCTTAACGCAAATGCTGCCCGGCTTTATTTCGCTGGCGCCGCTGTATCTGCTCATGTCCGACATGAACCTGATTAACAATCGGTTGTCCTTGGTCCTGACCTATACGGTAATGCTGATCCCATTCTCAACCATTATGCTGCGCGGTTTCTTCCAGCGAATCCCTAGCAGCCTGGAGGAGGCGGCAATGATTGACGGCTGTTCCAGGCTGACGGCGCTCATCCGCGTCATCATTCCGGTCATGCTGCCGGGGATCGCATCCACCTTTATATTTGCTTTCGTGCAGAATTGGAACGAGCTGTTTATGGCGGTTATGTTTATCGATGACGAGAGCCTGAAGACGCTGCCCGTGGCGATGAACTCCTTCGTCATGAAGTTCGACATAGACTGGGGTTCCATGTCGGCCGGCACCGTCTTGTCGGTTATTCCGACCGTCGTCCTGTTCGCATTCGCCCAGCGGTATATCGTGGAAGGGCTGACGCAAGGCGCCGAGAAAGGTTAACGCGAGCGGGCACAGGCGGAAGTGGCTTGATTGAAGGAATCAACGGAAGGAATGACACAAGTAAAGGGATGTATGGATATGGAGAGAACGCACATGAATGAAGAGCTGCACAATATCGTGTCGCATGACGAGGTAGATACGAAACATAGCGGCGCCGTTAACATCCCGATCTATCAGAATAGCCTGTTTGCGTTTGAGAACTATGAATCGTTTGAGCTTGCCATGAAGGATGTATTGGCAGCGACGGTATATTCCCGCGGCAACAACCCGACGGTTCAATACCTGGAGAGCAAAATCGCCGAGCTGGAAGCTGCCGAGCAGGCGCGTTGCTTCGCATCGGGCATGGCCGCCATCGCCGGTTCTTTGCACGCGTTATTGCGTTCGGGCGACCATGTCATCTGCGTCAATCAAGCCTATGGTCCAACAAGACAGTTCCTGGATGAATTGTCCGACCGGTACCGTGTTGAAGTCACCTATGTCGACGGTTGCCTGTTGTCTGACTTCGAGGAAGCATTGAGGCCGAATACGCGCCTCATCTATCTGGAGAGTCCCACATCGGGATTGTTCCAGCTGCAGGATCTGGAGGGAGTTGCGGCGCTTGCCAAGCGGGAGGGCATTCTCACCATGATTGACAGCAGTTGGGCGACACCGTGCTTCCAGCGTCCGCTAACCTGGGGAATTGATCTTGTGCTTCATTCGATGACCAAATATTTCTCCGGCCATAGCGATTGCTTGGGTGGCGTGGTGGCGGGGCGCGCGGATTTAATAGGTGAAATCGCTAACAAAGGGTATATGCTGTTTGGAGGCGTCATGACTCCTCATACGGCATCCCTTATGATACGGGGGCTGCGAACGCTGCCAGTGCGGATGGAGCGGCATCAGAAGAGCGGTTTGATCATTGCGGAGCATATGGAGAAACATCCGGTAGTGAACCAGGTGAATCATCCGGGCTTGCCTTCGCATCCGCAGCATGCTCTCGCACGCAAGCAACTGGACGGCTACGGCAGTTTATTCTCGTTCGAAACACAGTTGCCGGTAGAGTCGCTCAAGAAATGGGCCGACGCTTTGCGTTATTTCCGGATCGGTGTCAGCTGGGGCGGCTTTGAAAGCTTAGTGACGGTTGGACAGACGCCGGCAAAACGCAATTTGGCGGGGAACAATCCGTCGGTAGCCCGTTTATACATCGGTTTGGAAGATCCGAATACGTTAATAGAGGATATCGAGCAGGCTTGGCGGCAAGTGATCAAGGCTTAGCTGGCGCCATACGTAAATCCTTAACCGTAATTGCTGGACAATGGCCCGCCGCTTGGCGGGTTTTTATTTATTCCGGCCCATGTGTTATTTTTAGTAATAATCGCTATTAGCCTATTGAAGGAGAATCAAAGAGAATGAGAACATCATTGCCTATCGTTGTCCGCTCGACGGAAATTGATGTTAACGGCCATGTTAACAACGCCAAATACTTGGAGTATTTCGAATGGGGACGCGAAGAATGGTACGAACAATGCGGGCTCTCTTATGAAACGTTCGGAGACATGGACATTCAGACGGTGACGGTAAACATTAACGTGAATTATAAAAGGGAATGCAAGCAAGGCGACAAATTAATTGTCACCTGCGAGCCTGAGCAAATCGGTCGTTCTAGTTATGTTTTGAAACAGGAAATCAGGGACGAGAACGGCGAGGTTCGCGCGGACGCATTCGTAACAAGCGTAACGATGGACCGTTCAACCCGCAAAAGCCGCGAGGCTCCGGCCGATCTTAGGAAGTTTTTTTCGTCTTAAGAACAAACCGCCTCGTTTGTTAAACCTACAGCTTCCAATCCCGCCGTCAAAATCGTAATCATCTCCTCCACGTCATCAGCCGTTACGATCAGTGGCGGCATTAACCGGATGGTAGAGGCGTTAGGCGCGTTAATGAGCAGACCATTCCGCAAGCATTCGGCGGCCAGCACCGGAGCTGTACCTTCAGGTACGTTAAAGCCGAGAAGAAGGCCTTTGCCGCGAACATGACTAACGGCATAATCCTCGAACAAACCCGTAAGCTTCTCCTGAATCAAGGCGCCTTGATTAGCCGCATTGTCAGCAAGTCTCTTATTGATGATTTCGCTGACAACGGCATAACCGGCCGCCATGCCAAGCGGCGCAGCTCCATAAGTGCCGCCTTGGTCGCCTGGCGCAAACAGATCAAACTTCTCTGTTGCCAGCATGGCCGAGACCGGATAGCCGCCAGCAATTCCTTTCGCCAGCGTCATGACGTCAGGTTTAACCCCGTAATGTTCGTAAGCAAACAATTTGCCCGTTCTTCCGAGTCCGGTCTGCACCTCGTCAAAAATCAGCATAATGTTGTACACGTCGCAAGCCTTGCGCAAAGCCTGCAAGTAAGGAGCTTCGACCGCGTGTACGCCTCCCTCGCCTTGAACAAGCTCCAGCATGATCGCGCAAGTACGGTCGCTAATCGCCGCAAAGCAGGCATCCAGATCATTGATCGGAACATGCTTGAAGCCGGGGATTTTAGGTTCAAACAAAGGCTTGAACGCTTCTTTGCCCGTGGCGGACATCGTCGCAAGCGTTCTGCCGTGGAAGCTGTTCGTCATCGTTATGATCTCATAGGCGCCGTCCCGGTGGAGCGCGCCATGCTTGCGGGCGAGCTTAATCGCGCTTTCGTTCGCTTCGGCGCCGCTGTTAGCGAAGAATACTTTATCAAAGCCCGAAATTTCCGTTAGGAGGTTCGCGAATTCAATCATCGGTTTGTTATAAAACCCCGGGCTTGCATGCACCAGCTGGCTGCTTTGTTCAGCCAAAGCATCCCGCAGGGCTGCCGGGGAATGCCCGAGACTGGTCACTGCCCAGCCGCCAACATAGTCAAGATAACGATTGCCTTCCGTATCCCACAGGTACATGCCCTCCCCGCGATTCATTACGATATCGGGACGATTAGCCGTATATAGCAGCGATTGCTTGGCGGATGCGAGCAAGCTGTCGGTTGTTTTATTTAACGATTGCATGATGTTCAAACCTCCGTCTCTAACATGATGTGAATTAATATACAGTATAGTGAATATTAATACAATACTCTGAACGGTTGTTTTCAAAAAGAATATTTTTCCTAAAAGCAAGCATGAAAAAAGGGGCTGTCCCATAAGTCATGTGAATGACGATGAGACACCCCTTTGTTTTACTTTGGGCTAAACAGCAGTCTGCGCATTAAATGTTCTTCCGATCGCCATTGCTCAGGGATTTCTTGAATTAATATACCACCCAACCAATTTAAGTAAAGAGAGGCTTCTTTTGTACAAAGTATATACCATGGATCAACTGCCCTTGCCAATGGACTTGCAATGGCTTTCCCATCGCGTTATCCGATTGTAATTTTGCCTTCCGGATACCGATATAGCTCTTTGGACTGATGGGGGACTAAAGTATAGGCCAGCGTAAGTGGTCCCATCCTTCCGATAAACATGACGAGTATGATCATAAGCTTCCCGAAATCGGACAGATTGGGGGTTAGTCCCATGGACAAGCCTGTGGTCCCGAAAGCTGATGTCACCTCGAACATCACGGTTAAGAAATCAGTCTTTTCCGTAGCGGACAAAATCATCGTAAACAAGACGATGGTAGCAATTGAAACGGCCGTAATCGTTAACGCTTTATGGACGCGGTCCTTCGCTAACCGGCGTTTGAAGAAAACGACGTCCTCTTTGCCGCGGATCATGGCGATAACGGCTCCGATCAGAATGGCAAACGTCGTTACTTTGATGCCGCCTCCCGCGGAGCCGGGGGAAGCCCCGATAAACATCAGTATAATGAGCAAAAATTGGCTGGCATTGCGCATTTCGGCAATATTCAGCGTATTGGCCCCGCCCGAACGGGGCGAGATCGATTGGAACAAAGAGCTGTACAGCTTGCCAGGCAAGCTTAGCGGTTCAAGCGTGTTTGTGAATTCAAAAATAAATAAGAGAACCGCACCGCCAAGAAACAGAAGCCCGGAAGTGCTGAGCACGACTTTGGAATGAAGCGACAGCTTGCGGATTTTTGGGAAATCAATGATTTCAGCCAATACGATAAAGCCGATGCCTCCAAGAAAAATAAGCAGCATCAGCACGATGTTAATGACAGGATCCTCCACATGATTGGTAAAGCTGTTAAAGGGTCCGTGCAACGGGCCCATAATATCAAGGCCGGCATTCGTAAACAACGAGACGCTATGAAAGACACCGTAATAGAGGGCTTGGTCAAAAGGCATAACGGCGGACCACCGGATGGCAAGAAGAAGCGCGCCCGCCAGTTCAATCGTAAACGCATAGATGAGCACTCGCCGGATAAAACGGACAATGCCTTCGAGTGAAGTATGGCTCATGGACTCCTGCAGCCAAAGCCGTTCGCGGAGCGATATCTTTTTTCTGAAGGCTAGCGCAAATAAGGTTGCCATCGTCATGAAGCCTAGGCCGCCTACCTGCATGAGCATCAATATAACGGTTTCCCCGAAGACGGAATAATGCGTTCCTGTGTCCACGACAACAAGTCCCGTTACGCATGCCGCCGTAGTGGCCGTAAAGAAGGCGTCTATAAACGGTGTACGGATCCCGTCTTCCGTTGCGTATGGCAATGATAACAAGATAGAACCAATAAGAATAATGACGATAAAACCTGCCGTTAAAATTTGAGGAGGACTAATTGGCGACAAAAAATATTTTTTCAAGCCTAACCTATCACCTTTCATGATGGCTGGTAACAGCCGAATTCTAAGTTCTTCAAATTATCTGGTATAATTAGTATAAATGCAACGGTACAGGAGGACATAACATCATGAAATCCAGATATATCGCGAGTTTATCGCTAGCCATTATGTTGATCGGTTTTATTGTCACGAGATGGTGGCTGCCGGACAATTGGTGGATCAGGCTGCTCGAGAGCGGCTTTGAGGCGGGCCTCGTCGGCGGGATTGCCGACTGGTTTGCGGTTACGGCTTTATTCCGCCATCCGTTTGGGATTCCGATCCCGCACACCTCTTTGCTTCTTAAGAATAGGGATAAAATCGTAAATTCGCTTATTTCGGCGATGGAAAACGAGCTTTTGAACAAGGAGAGCATCAGTAAAAAGCTGAAGGAGCTGAAGTTGTTCAAAGGAATTGCATCAGCAGCAACGGGGCTGATCGGCAAACGCAAACTTCGGGTAAGCGTACTCCGTTTCGCCCAGTCTTCACTCGAGCAGATTCCGCTCGAGAAACTTAGCGTCAAAATTCAAGAGCTTGCCGCAGGTTATGTCCGCAAGCAAGATATCGTGCCCATCGTAGATAAGCTGACGGATAAGTTCGCCCACGAAGGCTGGGATGAGAAAGCGCTGGATTTTGTGCTCGAGCAAGGTAGAGAATGGGTGAAGAAACGGGAGACCGAGCAATTCTTCGGCAGATTGGCGCATAGCAAGATGGAAGAGCTGCAAGTTGGCGGTTTTATGGGCTTTGCGGTCCAGGCGTTTGTTGGATTTATGAGCCCGGAGAAGCTTGGTCCAATCATTCAAGGCATGCTCCTCTCCAGCATCAAGGAACTTCATACGCCTGGCAACCCTCACCGGCAGAAGCTGCTGGAAGAGCTTAGAAGGCATGCGTTGGCGTTGTCTGCGAATGAGGAGTTGATGGGCAGGCTGAAAGCCGGCTTGCAATCGGGCGTAGAGAGCGTCGGGGTAGAGCGGTTTATTCATCTTCGTCTGGAAGAACTGCGCCAATTGCTGCTCGACAAGCTCGAAGAGGAAGCATTAAGCGGAGGGCGCATCCTTGTTAGAGGTTTCCGCTTCTTAATCGAGCAGGCGAAGAGCAGAGAAGAGCTCGTTCACCGGTGGGAGCAGTCTATCTTGTCCTATATGGTTGATTGGATTGAAAAGAACCATTACCGGATCGGCATGCTTGTCCGCGATAACGTCAACCAAATGGACGATCAGGCGCTTGTTCAAATGCTGGAGCAAAAGATTGGCAAGGACCTGCAGTGGATCCGCGTAAATGGCGCGGTATGCGGCTTTATTGTAGGCGTGATTCTATTTTTCTTCTAGAACATGTCCGCTGGAGAAGGAGTACTCGTATTGCACATTAACAACCTTACTAAATCAAAATTTGACGATCCAAACGCTTTATTGTTCAGGGGAGTTACGGCGAAGCTTCAGCCGGCAGACAGAATTGCGCTGATTGGAGGCTCGGGGACCGGCAAAAGCACGCTGCTTCGAATTCTTTCGCTGTTAGAGTCGTTTGAGGAAGGAACCATTGCGTTGGAGGACCGCTCAAGCACGGAGTGGAAGCCGCATAGCTGGCGCAGGAAGGTCTCTTATGTCGCTCAGAAGCCGATCATGCGCAGCGGCACGGTTGGGTTTAATCTTCGCACGGTCAGTCAGCTGCATAACCTTCCATTCGACGAGGAATTGGCGAGAAAATATATGGCGGCGGTTGGTCTGGGGCAGACGGATTGGAATAAACAAGCCGGGGATCTGTCCGGCGGCGAACAACAGCGGCTTGCTCTTGTCCGCTCGCTTCTGCTTCAACCGGACATTCTGCTGCTTGACGAGATTACGTCCTCCCTTGACCCCGGCAGCAAACAAGCGGTAGAGAGCCTGCTTCTGGAATGGGTAACGGGCCAAAGCGATCCTTCCGCCCGGGCATACGTCTGGATTACGCATGATCTGGAACAGGCCCGTATAATTAGCAATCAAATCTGGTTCATGGCTGATGGAGGTTTGCTTGAGCAAGCGGAGACAGGAGCTTTTTTTGCGAAGCCGGCAACCGAACAAGCCAGACGGTTTATTCAGGGGCTGAAGGAGGGGGCAAAGAGCGATGAGTAATTTAGCTTTGATCTGCACCTTATGTTTTGTTGCCGTCGCCGCTGTCATCTCCATGCGTCAAAAGCTTGGCCTGGAAAAAGAAATCCTAATCGGCACCTTGCGGGCGGCCGTGCAGCTGCTGTTTATCGGTTATGTCCTTCATTTCGTATTTGAGACAAGCCATCCGGCATTTATCGTGACCATTATCCTTTGCATGATCCTCGTTGCGGCTTGGAACGCGGGAGCCAAAGCCAAACACGTCCGGGGCATCCGCAGCCGGATTGCCCTTACCCTTGCCTGTACGGAAGGATTAACGATGGCTATACTGCTTGGCCTAGGCATTATAAACCCGACTCCGCAATATATTATTCCGGTCAGCGGCATCATTATCGGCAGCTCGATGATCGTATGCGGGTTGCTGTTAAATCACATGAAACGCGAGATGGAAACGGCCAGAGGCGAAATGGAAATGCTGCTTGCGTTAGGAGCTACGGAAAAGCAAGCCATTCATGACCCGTTGCGCCGCTCCGTAAGGGCAAGCATGATTCCGACGATAGACGGCATGAAGACGGTGGGATTGGTGCAGCTTCCCGGCATGATGACGGGGATGATCGTTGCGGGAGCGGATCCGGTCGAAGCCGTCCGCTATCAGATTCTCATCATGTTTGTGCTCGCTTCATCCGCAGCCATGACCGCTATGGTGCTTAGTTTGATCAGCTATAAGTTATGGTTTACGAAGGATGCCCGGCTGCTGCCATTGCAAGCTTCCGATTGATAGGCAATTGCTTTCTATTAATGAAGAGGTATTCGCATTCTTGAATAGAGCAGAATGCGAATACCCGGTTTATCAATGGGAGGGATATAGCCAGGACACCCAGAACGCCAAACAAACCAAGGTGAAAATAACCGTGGGCGGAATAACGACAAACGTAAGTTTCATATAGTCTTTCCAACTAAGCTTTACTTTGTACTGCTTAAGAATATGCAGCCATAAGAGGGATGCTAACGTACCGATCGGAAGGAGCAGCGAGCCGATATCGCTTCCGACAACACTTGCAAGATAGGCGATTTTGAGCGTCAACGGATCCAGGTCCATATGGGTTAAAGTCAAGGTTCCGACCATTAGAGCCGGGTGGTTGTTAAAAAGCGTCGACAAAATCGAGATCAGGCCGCCCATTAACAAGCTGGCATTCAAGTGGTCACCGGATACCAGAGGTTGGAAGACGTCAATAAGCAGGTTGGTCAATCCGATGTTGTTAAGACCGTAGATGATGACGTACATGCCAAAAGCAAAAACGAGAATGTGCCATGGGATTTTGCGGATGACGTCCTTGGGCGGCATCTTCAAGTAAATCCAGCGCCAAGCCAGCAATATCAAAGATCCGGCGACGGCAATCCATTCAATCGGGATATGGAAATAAGATCCTGCAAATAAGCTTAACCGCACGATGAACACAAACAATAAAATGTTGGTCATAAAACGGTTGCTATATTTGCGGTTCGAGTGTTCATCGGAAGAATGGCGCAAAGGATGGCTTGTCACGGGATGACGCGGAATGGTGAAGGTTAGCGGTATTTTTTTTGGCAGCTCGCGGTAAAAGTAAAGAAACATCAAAGTAACCAGGAACAGTAGGCCAAGGGTTGCCGGCACAAACATCATCATGGTGCTCGTGTACAAATCCATATGGACGATCTTAAGGGCGATCAGGTTAACGATATTGCTTACCCCGATCGGGGCGCTGGATGCGGTAGCGACCAAGGCTCCCGATAATAAATACGGGAGTTTCTGGCGGTTTTTCAGTCCAAGATGCTGCAGCAGGATTAAGAGAATTGGCGTAGTTATTAGGATGCTTCCATCATTATTAAAGAACATAGTCATGAGAAAACATAGGAGATTGACATACCAGAACAACCGTACCCCAGAGCCACGTGCCCGTATAGCTAGTCCTTCGGCGACCCAAATAAAGAAGCCAAAGCTTTCAAGCACGATGGCCATAACGATCGTTGCCATTATCGTTATTGCAGCTCCGCTAACCGTCGTAGCGATTTGAACGAGATCCGGGAAGGATACCGCTCCGCATAAAAAAACGATGGCCGCTCCAACCGTCGCAGGGATAGCCTCATTAAGGCCTCTTGGTCTCCAGAGGATCAGCAGCAAAGTAAAAGCGAATGAAATTAACGTGATTGAAACCGCAGCGGAATTTATCATTGTCATCACCTCATTTCAATCTGAATGTTATGCGGTTTCGTCCTCCTTCCATCATGATTCTCTACCACAACTATCACTAGTAGATATTGATGCTATATTCATATGAGCCTTATTGTCGGGACGTACTAGTCAGATGATTCTATTAATCGAGAATTCCGCTATTCATAGATTTCATTAGCCTATATTAAAGTTTTGTTATTCATTTGTAATTTGCGAACGTTTGTTCTATAATAGGGAAGATCTCGTAGCCCAACAAATAAAAAAAAGCCTGTCCTTTCCGGAATGGAAAGACAAGCTTTCTTGACAAGTATTGTATTATTCGGAAGAGACAACAGCCTGCTCTATCTGGATCCAATCCTGCGACCATCTTTGAATTTCCCTCACCACGGGCTCTAATGCGCGCCCTTTTTCCGTTAAGGAATATTCGATGCGAACTGGAATTTCCGGATAAACCACGCGAGTGACGATCCCTTCATTCTCCAAATCTTTGAAACGTTCGGATAACAGCCTGCCGCTAATCGGAAGCGCGGCTTGAACGGCGCAGAAACGCTGCGGTCCGGCTAACAGCTGATATATAATCAAGCCGATCCAACGTTTTCCAATGAGATCCATCCCTTTCTGCAGGCGCGGACAAAGGTCAGATTGCTCCATAACGATCACCTCAGATTGATTTCCACTCCATTATAGACACAATATCAAATGAATACAAGCAAACTTTTGTAGTGCTTGTAACTTGACGTCACTTGTTTATGAATTTATAATTAGTTACTAATAGTAACGAAGGTTAGCCGATTTTTCTCCGCTTTTTCCCGTCTGGGCGAATGGCGGAGGGACCAGCTGCCTGTTGCGCTCTTGCTTCATTCTCAATATACTGGTATTCACTGCAAGAATTTGGTCAATTATTCGTGGTTTATTATTCAGCTAAAAGAAGGTGCGGTAAATGAGTAATCAACATATCTTATCGATATTAAAAAATAAAATAAAAACGATCGACAACGGTGATCATGCGATCCATGTTGTTGGTCCTGTCAAGCTGCCAGTTGAATTGGACGGCGAGACCGTCACATTCCAGTGGTACAGCTGGCTGCGCCGCGACAAGGCGAAGGCTGAATCGGTGGAAGAGCTGATCGAGGAACTTAACCGCGTTCATTATGCGGATTTCCAACAATCCAGCGTGTTAGTCTATGGGGACTTCGAGCATGAGGAAGAAGTGCTGATCCGCATGCACAGCATCTGCCATACCGGCGATATCTTCGGCAGCCAACGCTGCGATTGCGGCTTCCAGCTGAAGCAATCCATGCGAATGATTATGGCAAACGGAGCAGGCGCATTGTTCTATTTGGCGAATCATGAAGGCCGCGGTATCGGTTTGTTCAGCAAAGCAATGGCGTACTTGTTGCAAGAAGAAGGCCTTGATACGGTGGATGCAAACCTAGAGCTTGGTTTTGAAGAGGATGCCCGCGATTATAGCGAAGCCATTGACGTTCTCAAGTTGCTTCGCCAGGCTCCGGTATCCATTATTACAAACAACCCTCGCAAAGTAGAAGCGTTGCGCGGAGCGGGGATGAACATTGTTGCCCGCGTGCCGTTATGGGGCGAAGCTTCCGTTCATAACGAGAAATATTTATCGACCAAAGTCGTCCGTTCCGGCCATTTCGAGCGGGAACTAGCAGTCAAATAAGGAACAGGCCGATCAAACGGCGCCTCCCATTTAGCTAATGATTTGGGGCCGTTTGCTACCGGCCTGTTTTTTTTTTTGCTTTTGGACCGAAACCAATCGATATGTCCCGTCGTCTAATGGATATGCTCAATCTGGCATACACTATATGGAACGGAAGGTTGGGTGCATATGAATTCTCGTCTAAAACAATCCTTATATATATTGCTGACGGTAAGCATCGCCATCGGATTGATGGGATGCGGCAAAGCAGAATCTGATAGCCAGGCTGCTAAGAAGGAACTTGCGAAAGTGGAACCGGCAGCTGATGCGGTTAAGCAGGATCAGGATGATCTTATTAATAAGTTCAATACGGTAGTCCATACGGCCAAGGAAGCCTCCGACATTGTATCCTTCCTGAACGAGAACTTGAACAAAGCGGGACAGAATAACGCAGATCGGATGGTCAGGGAGCTTTATGACTTTTATAACAAGGATGTGCAAATCGCCCAGAAAGCTTTTATGAGCGCGGATGTACAAAACGTGCTGACGGATATGGACTGGCCGATAACTTCAGCTAATGCGGGATCCATTCCCGATAATGCGGTCAGACAGCTTGTCGTGACCAAATTGTCCGGCGGCTACAAGCTTGTATGGGTAGAAGGCACCATCTATCCCATCGTGGATTACAGCATGCAGCATAAATACAGCTCGTATTTGTCGAGACCGCTGAACAGTTACATAGCTCTAAAGGCAGCTGAATCGGAAGAACCGGCGGCAAGAGATGCCGGACTTGTCATCACATGGGACGAATTGGCTAGCCGGGCGATCATGACGGAAGCTTTTCTTAAGGAATATCCGGATTCGCCTGATTATACGGAAGTGAAAAATCTTTTTTTGGACAATTATTTGCGCATGTTCATCAACGGTCTGGCGAATAGTCCGATATTTGATATGAAGACGCTAAAGATTGTACCGGAAGTGAAATCCAGCTACTTAAAAACCTATAGTCAAAGCCCGAATACGATAACGGGCATAATGGCAAAGCATTTCCTGGCGATCCTGGACAAGACTGATGATGTTGGGCTGCTCCGGGGACCCGGCGGAACAAAACTGCTGCAAGAGGTAGACCAATTCCAGAAAAACTACCGGCGCGAGGCCGTAACGCTGTTCACGGGCGAGTAAGGAGAGCATCCAAAAATCGACAAAATTATTTTGCGTTCCGCATCTATTTCAAGTATGATTGGATGTAACATATCGAACCGAGAAGGAGAAGGACATGAACACGAAAACTAGCCATTGTAAAATTGTAGACTGTACGGTTCGCGACGGCGGACTTGTGAACAACTGGGACTTCAGCGTTGAATTCGTTCAACATCTCTATAAAACATTGAACGAAGCCGGCGTAGATTATATGGAAATCGGCTACAAAAACTCCCCTAAGCTGCTGAAAGGCGCTGAATCGGCTGGCCCTTGGCGCTTCCTGGATGACAACTTCCTGAAGCAAGTCATTCCAAACAAAGGCAACACGAAGCTGTCCGCCCTTGTCGATATCGGGCGTGTAGACGAGAATGACATTTTGCCGCGCAGCGAAAGCCTTCTTGACCTGATCCGCGTTGCCTGCTACATCCAGGACGTGGACAAGGCTCTTGAGCTGGTTCAACTGTTCCATGACCGCGGTTATGAAACAACGCTTAACATCATGGCGCTCTCCAACGTAATGGAGAATCAACTGATTGACGCGTTTGAACTGATCAAGGAAAGCGTAGTTGACGTTGTCTACATCGTAGACTCGTACGGCAGCCTGAAGCCGAATGACTACAGCTACCTGATTGAGAAATTCCAACATTACCTGCCTA
This sequence comes from Paenibacillus glycanilyticus, assembly GCF_030161375.1. Lineage (GTDB taxonomy): Bacteria > Bacillota > Bacilli > Paenibacillales > Paenibacillaceae > Pristimantibacillus > Pristimantibacillus glycanilyticus_B. The sequence goes on along the minus strand of NZ_BSSQ01000008.1, from coordinate 4,779 downwards.
ACAAACGTCTGGGCATTCATACGCATAACAATATGCAGCTTGCATTCGCGAATACGCTGATTGCTGCGGAGAAAGGCGTTGAGCTCCTTGATGCTTCCGTATACGGCATGGGCCGCGCCGCGGGCAACTGTAACACGGAACTCTTGGTTGCCAACCTTCAAAACGCGAAATACAATGTACGCCCGGTTCTCGACATGATCGAGAAATATATGATTCCGCTTCGCGAGAAGGAAGAATGGGGCTACATCATTCCTTACATGATCACTGGCATGTTGGACGAGCATCCGCGTTCGGCCATGGCGCTGCGTGATTCCGAGGACAAAGACAAATGCGTTGACTTCTACGATCGTTTGACGACTCCTGAGGTTGCGCATAGCAAATAAGATGAGGGCTGCCGTTAAGGCAGCCTTTTTTATGGTAAGGGCATGCTCAGGACGGTCATGTATCTCCTTCCGGCTGCTGTTGCCAATCTGAATATTGAATTTACTCGTTAACGAGTATTCAGATTGGCAAAGGCAGACGCTACGCTCCTCCAGGAGATACATGACCTCTCTTCGCACCATAACCATAAAGACAAGGCTGACCTTAAAGGTCAGAGCCCCCTCATTTGCTATTTAGGGGGCGGTTGGTGGTGCCAGCTGATTCTGGCACCTTGGTGTGTAAAAGGCAAAGGCAAAGCAAAGGCAAACACAAGAGCGAAGGCAAGGACAAAGAGCGAGGGCAAGCTGTAATTTGTCAAACGTAATGGTGCGCCAGAGACCAGTAATTTAGCTGCAGTGGATTTCATCTAAGTGGATCGCTTATTCGGGCACGTACAAGCTCAATAATGAAATCCAACTTGGACAGCATTGAGCACAATTGGGCAAAGCCTAAGAAAAACGTTAGTTTGGCTACGTTGCACGTAGTGCAGTATATTTCCCTTAATTAGGCCAAAGAGCAAATTATCCTGCACGGAATGCAGGATATGAGTTGGATTGGAACCCTTTTGGGCATTTTTTGACTTATATCCTGCATTTTGTGCAGGATATCTCTAGTTAGTGGACTCATACGCCTAAATATGCTGCATTTCGTGCAACGTAACTAAACAGGCGTCGGGACTTTGGTGAGCGCCAATATCAACATTTAGGTTTAACATAGCCAAAGCATAAAAGAGGCTGTCCCATAGTCATTTTCATGACTTATGGGACAGCCTTTGTTGGTTATAGCGTTTTTTTCATGGTAACGTGGGGGATACCCTCTTCCAAGAAGATATCGGAGACGGTATGGTAACCGAGTTTCGCATAGAACGGTTCGGCGTGAGTCTGGCCGTTCAGCTTGGCTACCTGCAGTCCTTCTTCGCGGGCAATGGATTCGAGCGCTTCGACAACCGCGCGGCCAAGGCCGTATTTGCGATGGGATTCCAGGACGCAGATGCGTTGCAGCTTGGCAGCGCCATCAACCTCTCTAAGACGCCCCGTTGCAGCAGGCTCTCCGTTATATAGCACAAGAACATGGTTTGCTGTTTCGTCAAATTCATCGTATTCGTTCTCCGCAGGTACGCCTTGCTCGTCTACAAATACTTTTTTGCGGATCTCGAAAGCTGCTTTCAAATCTTCTTCATTGGTAATTCTTCTTGAGGTAATTGCCATGTTGTTATTCTTCTCCTTCCTATGTATAAGGGGCTTTACGTTTGGCGCAGCTCTCCGTCGCCTCGGATGGCAGCTGCCTGGTGAGGCTCGTTTGGGTGCAAATAAGCCGTACCGTTAAACGTTCGGCCATCCGTGGCGGTTGCATATAACTCGACCCGGATATCCTCGCTTTGTCCAAACCACTGTAGCATTTCCAGATCTTTCACTCCGTTTACGTCCACGTACCATAACCTTGAGCCGTAATCCGACACCAGTACAAGCTCGGCTGTATCGAACGGAATCTCCTTCATCTGCTGCCGGTACACAATCTCAATATCTTTTAATTGAATCGTCTCCATGATTGCAGCCCTCCATGACTGGCATAGAACGGCTTGTTCGCCGAGTTGCCTGCTATTGATTGTAATGTTGATTGCCGGGTAATGCAACAATCCCAGAATCCTTAACGTCTGACTATTTAGAAAATAAAGGGGGTTGTGGAAAATGCTAATAGACCAAATGAGAAGCAAGCTGACGTCCATGATCATTTTGTTGTTTGTTGCCGTGCTGGTCATGGGAGGATGTTCTTCTTCAACCGGCAACAATGCGGCTAACGAGGATGCAAGCAAGAATAGCGGCACGGCATCCAGCGCAGAATCCACGACAGACAAAAAAATGAGCAACGAAGACGATCGGTCAAGAGAACCGGAGGCTCCAGTCCGGGAAGAGGTGCGGCGCCAGGGGAGGACGGATGCGCCAATTCAGGCGGGTCAGCTTACCGCCGGAGAATGGGATGATCTGGCCGCATGGGAGAAGTTTAATAATCTGTTGAACAGCTATGAAGGCAGCCAAAGCTCGAATACATGGGGGTTTCAGTTGTTCAACCGTTTGGAAGTTGTCGTGACCTCGGATGGCAAGGCGGTGTCCGATGCCGCAGTCAAGCTGATTGGCGAGCAGGAGACGGTGTGGGAAGGCCGGACCAATGCGGAAGGAAGAGCATATTTATTTACCGGTTTATTTACTGAAGATCAGCAGTCTAATCGCCAAACGCGGTATACCGTTGAAGTGATGGCCGATCAGCAGAAAAAACGGGTATCTCAGATTGAAGTGCCGGGACAAGGCGTATTAAAGGTTGATCTCGACGACGAGATCGAAGATTCCAATCAGGTTGATGTGATGTTCGTCATGGATACAACGGGCTCGATGCAAGACGAGATGGATTATTTGGAAGCAGAGCTGAAGGATGTGATCGAGCGGGTAGGCGATCAGCATGCGAATCAGTTGGATATCCAAGTAAGCACGAATTTTTACCGGGATGTTCATGATGACTATGTCGTGAAGTCGAATCCTTTTACAACTAATATCGATCAGGCGGTTCAGCTCATTGCGATGCAAAAAGCGCAAGGCGGCGGCGATTATCCGGAGGCGGTCGAGCAGGCGCTTAGGGATGCGGTCAGTAATCATAAATGGAGTGAACATGCGCGGGCAAGACTGATGTTCCTCGTGCTGGACGCTCCTCCACATCAGGAGCCGCAAATTTTGCAAGAGATGCATAGCGTAATTGCCGAAGCCGCGAAGGCAGGCATACGCATTATTCCGGTTGCCTCCAGCGGTATTGACGTGGATACCGAATACCTGCTTCGTTTTGCAGCCGTAGCCACCGGAGGAACGTATCTGTTCTTGACCGACGACAGCGGGATTGGCAGTGATCATCTGGAGCCAGCGGCAGGCGAATACGAAACGAAGCTACTTAATGATTTGCTGGTTGAAGTCATTAACCGTTATGTGCAATAGGTAGGGCGCAATGTTGCAGGAGGTAGGGGCTGCCTGGCTTGGCAGCCTCTTTTTGATGTGGCAGGCGGTGGTGAATGTATTCTACAATAAGGAAAAACAGCGGATGCTAAAGGTGCGGATCGAATGGGTGTTCAAGTAACGCCGCTTGGCGACAGGGCGCTTGTTATTCGCCAGGATGATGTGGAAGGCGCCGATGGGTGGAGGCTGATGGCCGATCTTGCATGGACGCTTCAGCAGGTAGCCGAGGCGTGGATCGTGGATGTTGTGCCGGCTTATGAAACGGTAACGGTCCTGTATGAACCGGCATTCCTGTGGCGGGAGATCGAAAATGGAAAGGAAGCTGACCGTCTGCTTCCTTATGAACTGGCAGAACGTAAGCTCAGAATACATATCGAGAATAGAAGTGCGGTAGGGAAACGGGCGGCAGCGGCACGCAGGTTTGAGCTTCCCGTTTATTACGGCGGGTCGTACGGACCGGATTTGGAGGAAGCAGCAACACGTTCGGGTCTATCCGTAGAGCAATTCATCAAGGAGCATTCCAGCGTGGAATACACGGTGGCGATGATTGGGTTCATGCCGGGGTTTCCTTATTTAAGCGGACTGCCGGAGGTGCTGGAGCAACCTCGCAAATCGGCTCCCCGGGCCGTCGTGCCCGCGGGATCCGTTGGGATTGCCGGGAAGCAGACCGGGATTTACCCTATTGCGACACCCGGAGGCTGGCAGATTATCGGGTATTCGCCAGCCGTGTTGTTTGACAAGGAGCGAAGCGAGCCCGTGCTGCTCCGGGCCGGCGACCGCGTTAGATTTATTCCGATTGGCGGAGGTGAAGGTCTCTTATGACGGAACGGATGGTTAAAGGGGGAGCCTCGATGGCGAACAACGCGGTACATGGCTTAAAAGTGATTAAAGCGGGTCTGTTAACAACGATTCAGGATTTGGGCAGAGCGGGTTACCGGTCGTCCGGGATTACGACGGGAGGCGCGATGGACCGTTACGCGCTGCGGCTCGCCAATCTGCTAGTTGGCAATGAGCAGGGGGAAGCCGGACTTGAGATCACGCTTGTTGGTCCTGAGCTCGCGGTTGAAGCTGATCTTCTCATCGCGGTATGCGGCGCTTATTTGGAGCCCACGATCGATGGCGAAGAGCTGCCGATGTGGCGGCCGGTTTGGGTTCCGCGCGGCGCGGTGATCCGGTTTGGCCGTGCGGTTAGCGGCTGCCGCGCTTACTTGGCGGCAGCCGGAGGTTTCGGCGTGCCGAGCGAACTCGGCAGCCGCAGCACGGATGTGCGCGCCGCGCTGGGCGGGGTTGCCGGGCGGCGCCTTGCCGCCGGCGACGCCCTGCCCTGCGGCGCAGGGCAGGGCTCGGCTGCCCCGTCCCGGTG
>NZ_BSSQ01000007.1 GCF_030161375.1 Paenibacillus glycanilyticus | reverse complement strand
GGTGTTTTGATCCCTGTCTCACAAATGGGGGTCAGTCCCGCCCTGCTTTTGCCTCTCTTTTATTTCCCGGAACGTCTCGCTATCTTTACCCCCAAGTCGCCATTTCCATTTCGTGGTCGTTAGCGAAATCCGGGCTGACCGGTGTAACCCGCACGTTCGGGTTAGCCTGCCAAATATCATGTACCGGGATGTCTGAAGAAGCGCCTTCGTAGACATAAAGCCCTTTATCCAATTGCTGTACCGGCTCTAATACAACCTTCCAGATGCCGCGATGCCCATCGGAGCCAACCGCCTCCACCCGGACGTCTTGGTGCCATACGGCGCCTAGTTGTATGACGGCTCGGAAGCTATTGTTGTTATGAACATCCACTTTGCTGATCTTTACGCGCGACCAGTTGCTGCGAATGAATTGCTTGTAGGCCGCAACCCTGGACGCTACCTCGAAATGATCCGCGGCGAACCGCTTCCCTCTTGCGCTTGTAGGGACATACATTTTGTTCCAATAATCGGTCACCATTCTATTGGTGTTGTAGACGGGGGCAAGCGAACAGATCGACTCCTTCATAAGGTTGACCCATCCTTCCGGGACGTTCCCTTCCACTCGATTGTAGAACAAAGGAATAATCTCTTCCTCGAGCAGCCGGTACAGCTCTTCCGTGTCCTCCTTCGCCTGAAGCTCGGAATCCGTATCGACCGCGCTCTCAATCGCCCAGCCGTTATGCCCGTTGTAACCTTCGACCCACCAGCCATCCAGCACACTGCAGTTCAGCACGCCGTTCAGCGCCGCCTTTTGCCCGCTTGTTCCGCTTGCTTCCATGGGCTTAAGAGGCGTATTGAGCCATACGTCTACTCCTTGAACGAGCAACTTAGCCTTATCCATCGCATAGTTCTCGACAATATGAACATGCCCCTTGAACCTGTCATCATGCGACAACTCCACAATTTTGCGGATCAAGTCCTGCCCTGGTCCGTCCGAGGGATGCGCTTTGCCGGCAAACACGAGAACGACCGGGCGATTCGCGGCGCTCAAGATGCGCGATAGCCGTTCCGGATCGCTAAAGATAAGTAGCGCCCGCTTATACGTTGCAAATCGTCTGGCGAAACCAATGATTAACGGCAATTCATCCGTGGCGGGGAGCGATAGACCAAAAGTCCGGAGCATCTTTGATTTGGCCCGCTTATGCTCCTCCCACAGCTCATGGTCCGGAATGTCCCGAACAGCCGTCCATACGTCAGGGTCTGCTGCTTGCAGGTACCAATCTGACGGGAGGTGACAGTCAAACAGTTCCTTCAAGCCGTGGCCTAGCCATGTTCCGGTATGAATGCCGTTCGTGACCGAATCGACGGGAATGTCCGGAATCGCAATATGCGGCATCCACCGGTGAAACAGCTCTTTGGTGACCTCGCCATGCAGCTTGCTCACCCCGTTTACTCTCGAGGACGTGCTGACGGCAAGGCGTGTCATGTTAAACGCGCCGTCGATGCAGCCAAGCGACAATACCCGATCCCGGTCAACTCCAAGCTGCCAGTAATAGTCTCCGAAGTAACGGTCCATCATGCCGATGGAGAAGACGTCATGCCCGGCCGGAACCGGCGTATGCGTTGTGAATACGGTACTTGCCTTAACGACTTCCAGTGCCGTCTCGAAAGGTATGCCTTGAGCGGACAACATGCGGATTCGCTCCAGTGTCAGAAACGCGCAATGCCCTTCATTCATATGCCAGACTTCGGGCTTGATGCCAAGCGCCGTAAGCAATCTCGTACCGCCGATGCCTAGCAGGATTTCCTGGCTAATCCGAACATCCTGCGCGCCGGGATATAACGTATCGGTCAAGCGGCGGTCCGCTTCGCTGTTTGATTCAACGTCGGTGTTGAGCAGATACAGAGTGACTGAACCTACCTGTACAGCGTAAGATTTCGCAAACACTTTTCTTCCCTCGAGGGGAATCTCAATAAGAAGAGGCTGACCATAGCCATCCCGTACGAGTTCAACCGGATACACGCTCGCCGCAAGGTTGATATCGGGGTACAGATGATGCTGCCATCCGCTATCGTCAATCCGTTGCTGGAAATAACCTTTGCCGTACAATATGCCAACGCCCGTAAGCGGAATGTTTAAATCTGCTGCCGCCTTAACATGGTCGCCAGCCAATATGCCAAGTCCACCCGAATAAATCGGCAAGGATTCATCAAGTCCAAACTCAGCAGAGAAATAAGCTATCTTTTGCATAATCCCACCTCGTTTTTCGTTAGATTGCTTAATGAAAGCGCGTCAAAAACATGGTGCCTTACTACTATATGCCGTTGTGCGGTACACGTGTCTATATAACTTTGTGTAGTTTCACTTAAGCCCAACAAAAAAAGGACGCAAACGCGTCCTCGTCAGTGTCGGATGACAAGAACTTGGTAACATTCCCACGATCCATACTAAGCCGGTTATTATAATTGAAAACAGCAGCTGCTGTTTTGTTGTCTTGAACTTTCAGTCCCTCGTTAGTTGAATATAGGTTGATGGCAAATCATCAATGTTTTTTTCTAAACCAAGTAGAGATAAGAATTAAGGTTGTACCAGGTAATTGGGTGAACACCAGAGCTTCCTTTCGATTTAGTTGTTGAACTATAGTTCCCAGTAAGTTCAATGCCCCATCGTTCTTGACATCAACATGATGTTAATTTGAATCTACATACAACCGATGTTTTCCACATCGAACACATTTGAAAAGGTAACCTTGTAGGCTTCCTTCATTCAATAAGCATTTTTGAAACTCTTCTTGAGTCAGATCATAATCAGTACAAATACTTGCAATATCTTCAGATAATTCTTCTTCTAAATGTTTTATTTGTTCCCAACCAACATATTGTACAATTGCACAAAAATCTCCACAATGACTCAACCAGTACTCCTGTTGCCAACTAACATATCCTGGCGTTCTATGCATCAGTTCATCTATGTATTTTTCCTTCTCCACTTCATCACAATTAGCTGGATCTTGAAATTCACCATCATACATTTTTGCAGCTGATCCATCTGATATGCACCAAGGGCATATCCCTTCAACATCTTCAAGTGAGTAAAATGGACCATCATACTTATACTCACGTTTGAACTTACATACAGGACATATGGTTGTTTCTTTCTTAATTACACCTAATAACAAGGCATTAGGGTTGTATTTAAATCCTGGTAACATTAAAGCTATTCATTCCTTTAACTATGAGAGTACAACCGCTTTGAGACGGTGGCTGAACTAACGTTCCCAATTTGCAATAGATTATCATCATTTTCCGTGTAGTAACTATCGTTCAATATTTGTGGTTTCACCAACTTGAATTGTTTTCAGACAATCATGAACGCTTAAGAATAAATACTAATACCAAATCGAACAATCAAGTATGTGTCCTTATGGGAGTAATCAAGAACAATGTAGAAATGCCTGAATCATTTGGGAGTACAGCAATGGGGTTGTTTTTCCCTGCATATTTTAACCTTAGGCTCGTACAGTCACAATTACGAAGTATATCGATTAAAAACTTACCGTTAAGAGATATATTAAATCCATCTCCAAGCATCTCCATTAGGGACACTTCATTTTCAATATCGCCAACTTCAGCTGTGCTGGATAATAGTTTCAATTTATTTGGGTCAGCTACTAGCTTAATAACGCTTTCACTAGCCAAAACAGTTACGCATTCAACCGCTTGCAATAAGCCAATTCTATTTACTAAGATTTCACAAAGATAAGATTTTGGGACCACATTCTTAATGGATGGGAAAGTACCATCAATAAGTGCTGATTGAACTTTCAATCCGCTTGCTTTAAATTGTATTCGGTTGCCGCTCACCTCTATTTCAGTTGTTACATCATCATCAATTAACATTTTTGATATTTCATAAAGATTTTTTGCTGGAATGATAGCCTTAAAATTGTCATTCGAACTATTCTTATTATGTAAATTTTGGTAGGCAAGGCGGATTCCGTCGGTAGCAATCAGATTTAGAGAATCATTATCGCATTCGAAGAAAACTCCGGTCAAAACTGGTCTAGTCTCCGATGTAGATGCTACAATTGCTACTTGTTTTATTGCTGATCTAAACATAAGATTGTTAATTTGCATCCTTTTGGAATATAACTCTTCATTATTTAGAGACGGAAATTCAGTTGAGTCCATTCCACATAGACTAACTCGAGAACCACCTGACATAACTGTAAGAACCAATTTATCTTTAAGCTCAAGTACAACTACTTCATTATTAAGTTTACGAATAACATCATAAAAATAACGTGCTGGTATAACTACAGCCCCTGCTCTTTGAACAGTTGTAGAAACATTATCTTGAGGAATTTTATATTGTATAGTCATACTTATATTACTTGCAGTCAAAATGATTCCATCGGTACCTGCATGAATATCTATTCCTTGTAATATAGGTATTGGACTATTTACTGCTACAGCTCTTAATACATGTTGTACAGCATTTATAAGAGTATCTTTTCTTATCTGAACCAGCAAAGACCTCACCTAACCTCAAATTAGATTATTAGGAATAGAATGCCTCAAGAATGTTGCGAATAACTTCTGAGCGAGATTGTTTATTTTCTACACAATAAGATTCAATTTTGTCCCATGTTTCCTCTGTTAGGGTTAATGATACTTTCTTAGTCACACCTATACTCTTTCTTCCGGAACCTTCTCGATGACCACCTTTTGTAAATACAAACCCTAACTGGCCTTCCTTATTAGAGATACCAACCTTAATACTATCGTTGTTCAATTTCTCCACTCCAAATTTGAAATTGGTAACTTAAATCAATCCGATGTCGAATATATTTTATCACCTAGAGAGAATTCTTACAATATTTTTAATTGCATGATGTTAGTCAATCTTAAAGGGGCTATCAAGTCAATGAACACATCCTGTGCCACCTTTGAATTTTTGTTGTATATTGTGCCCATTCAATAAAACCGGCACCGGATCTGAGATCCGCTGCCGGTTTTCATTTTTAACAAATGTTCCTCGTTAGTTCTATCATCAAATAAACGTACAAAAATATTTTTACACTTTTGTTCATTGATGTGGCCATTTACGACTTTCTGGTGTCTAATCATATGTGAGAACAAAGGAGGTTCACATGTGTCTGGGCCCAACGACGAATTTGATAAAATCTTCGAGAAATATTATAAAAAAGTTCTGCGGTTCCTCTCACTGAAGGTTGATCACCAGACAGCAGAGGATGCAACGCAGTTAGCATTTGTTAAGGCATTAGAAAACTGGCACACATTTCGAGGAGATTCAAGTGTATTCACTTGGATAAGCAATATAGCTTACAACGTATTAAAAAATGAGTTTAGAAAAAGGGAGAGAATCTTAGAGACCTCGGTGGATATGTTGGATATGGAAAACCATTTTATTACCGTTGAATTCACTAAAAATGTTGAACTCCGCATCGACGTAACTAAGGCGTTGCTAAAACTTAGCCAACTGGACCGCGAAATAATATCGCTTCATTATGATGTAGGTTGTACATTTAAAGAAATATCCGAGCTTGTAGATATACAGATAAGTACAGTAAAAAATCGACTATATAGGGCATTAAAGAAGTTAAGGAACGAACTTGATAATTGGGAGGCTCAAAAAATTATGTCTATCTTAGATTCTATATCTATTGTGAGTAAAGATGTCGGTACAACCAATACGACCACACCAGATAAAAAGATTTACCAAGATATTATCGAACATCTAAGGGTTAACGTTGATCATATTTGTATAAAGTTAAAGCACCATCCTTCAAAAAAACTAACCATCGAAATTTATCCAGATATTAGCTTTTTTCACCAAGCAGTAGACGAACCTGATGCTCCAGACTGGTTTATGGGCATGATTGAAGCGGATACGATTAAAATCACATCCCCCTTAAACCCAGGACCAGAGCACACTTACCAATCAATTCTAAAGTCGACAGTTCATCTCTTTACAATGTGGTTAATTAAAGATATAAATCCAGCAGCACCAAAATGGCTGTATCAAGGGATAGGCGGCTACGAAGCTGGACTAATGACAAGAGATTATATAAATGAATCAATTACGGAGTTAGTTAAGCGAGGAGATATTCCTACTTTTTCTGAGCTGCAGAATGATACATGGGATTTTGAGAAAATGAAAGGCTTTCAATTCTCCTTCCTACTTTGTGATTTCATTCTACAAAAGTACGGATCGGAAGGACTAAATAAGATCATTAGAACACCAAATGACTTTGAAGTTGTTTTTTCTTGTCCTCCCTTGGAGTTTCATGAAGAGTGGGCAACAAGTTTAAAAAAACAGTTAAAGATTTGATTTTCTGATTACAAAGGCACCCACTTAGCAAACGGGTGCCTTCAGCATTCCAATAACAATCTCCACGATAACCTGACCGTTTAGTTAAGAAAACAGCAGCTCATCATGTGATTAGCTGCCGTCGTGTTGTCTTGAACTCGTTCCTCGTTAGTTCAATCAAGTATTTTTAAGCCTACCACTTTTACTCATATACTCTTCGTATGCTTCACTTATTTTTTGTTTACATATCTCTTTCCAGAGTTCTTTTAGATTTTTTATTTTTTCTTCATCGTAAACCTCTGGCTGCATGTTGCCACCAAAACCAATCCAAAAATCTGCGTCAGGTACTAAACCCTGTTTGTCTGCATAAGCAATTTCATAGTCGGCGTAGGTATGTCCGCAATGTTTGCAGTTATTCTCAAGACAATGGTAGCCAGGTTCTGTAACGCTCGGGCAAAATTCCGGTACAATTTCATTTGCTTCATCATTAGTTCCATATGAACAATAAACTTCTAGTAGTACGTGATTATACGGCATTACGAGCACCTCACTTCTATTCAGGAATCCACCTATGTCGTTGCACTATCGTTCCCCGATAGCTTAATACTAAACGTACCAAGCATCTTCATTGAAATCGTTCCAACAAACCGAAAACCCTTGGGCTTGTATATTCCATTCACAGAATTTTTGCGATCTCCATTCGGTACCAAATATTCGAAAGATACATCCTAGAGTAACCATGTTTTGATCAAATTTGAGAACTTCCATTTCAATTAGGTTTTCTGCAGGGACAAGCTGTTCAACATTTTCTTCGTTAAACAGTATGGCTTTACAATGGGTTACTCCATGAAAAGTTAACTCACAAACCCCAGTCGATTTTGCCACTTCGAATGGATTCAGAGGGTGCTCAGGTGAAACATTTATGAATTCAAACTGAACTGTTATGAAACCACTCGTAATTTTAATATTGCTTACGATGCAATCATGAAAATCCAAAAAATCTATATATTCGTTTGTAGTTTGGAATCTCCAGCTTTCCAAAACATCACTCCTCCTTTTTGGATGCTGCGGCAAGCTTTTTCTAACTATCCTGTTCATCACTTAATGACAGAAGGAGCAGCATCCACGGCGGAAACTGCTCCCGGCTGGTTCTAAATTAAAGTTCCTCGTTAGCGTGATGATTTATGGAGTATTCCAAAGTTTCAATATCACTAAACCAATATAATAAATGTTCAAGATCGGATTGATAACGAGGATAATCGTGTAAGCCATCATGCGTTTATCATTTTTCTGTAGAGTCAAATTGTAGGTGCCTCGCCACCATTTCCCTATCCATTTTGTAATGATTTCTATGCTTATGAAAAACAAATTGATCGCTACAAATAAATATTCTCGAAAAAATTCAGTCGTATTGCCACTAACCAATCCAATCAAAATATCAAGCGATTTATTCTTTTGATAATCATCATACATAGTAGCGATAGAGCTAAGTAGTAAAAAGAAGGTGGAGCATTTAATTGACCAGCTTACCAGTGTTGCATAATCACCGCCTGATATTCGGTAAAGTATGTGCTTTACTCCAAAGAATAAAATACACTTAAAATAATGATTGTGACCGCCATAATAGACTCCTTATCTTCCCAAATCACTTGATATGGACGATATTTAATATATTGTAACGTTGCGCCACTGTTAAAATAATTCTGTCATTCAAATAAACACAACGGCAGCTAATTTATGGCCGCCTGCCGCATTGTATGTTGAACTAATGTCTCCCGTTAGCCATCCATGCATCTGATATTTGCACCACAGAGCATTAAAGTTAGTTCGTTCTTTCATGGTAGTGGAATAACCTTAACGAAAAATCAAATATTTTTGTACAACAGTCTTAATGTTTGATTCTCTTTGAATTCTCTTTTCAAATAGAAATTGTACGCAGGTGCAAACGTATTTGTAAGTAAAATTACATTGTCTATGCCTAAAGGTTTAATATCCGAATAAATAAACTCGAGCAATTTCGAGCCAACACCACGTCCCTGCAACTCAGATTTAACAAAGAATTCTTCGATTAAATATTCCTTACCTCTCCACCATTGCTTTTCTTTCCCTATCAGCGTTGCAACAATTGAGTTTTCGTTAGCTTCGTCAATCGCCACAAACCCTCGAAAACCTGGTGTTTCCCAGAAGTCTAAGAACAATTGTTTGGCGACTTCGTATGTCCATTTATTATTCCAGGGAGGCTGGTTAAAGACTTCAATAAATAACGATATACATCGTTCTAAATCTTCCTGAACAAGATTTCTGAAATACATGAAATCGTCCCCTCTCAACAAAGTGTGTTGTATGTACTATAGTTCTTCGATAGTTCAATTGAACAAGTGTATCAGAATGCTCGACTCGTAACTTGACCCTTAAACTCTAAGGCATCTAAGACCCTTATTAGATGAATCTCACTTAATTCTGATAAATGCAGCCACCTAAATTCGGAGTGTACATCCCTTACTTCTGTTCCAAGTTCTTCACGACATTCTCGATATAATGCCTGATGAATGGTTTCGCCAGGCTCAACACTACCACCAGGGAAACTCCACCCCTTATCTCCATATGTCCTCTTTAATTGAAGAACCTGTCCATTGGAATTAAGTATTATTGCATGGGCTCCAAACCTAAAAGTATCATTAAAAGCCAAGCATATCACTCCTTTTTAGTCCTCATGATTTTAACACATATTGGAAGCAACCTACCCATTAGCGTAACGATGGCAGCCGATCGTTCTGAGGCCGGCTGCCGTCGTGTCATGATTGAGCTATCGTTCTCCGCCAGCTTAATAAACACTGTCGCTGATTTTGTAATCTGCAGCTGGCGTAATGGAGGATCTTATCGGGAAAGTCCTTGTCATTTCATTGTGACAAGAAATTGATAACATAAAATAAAAAGCCGCAATTTATGCGGCTTACAATGTTACTATGTTCTTGTCACCAGGCATTCAGTGGCTCTCCACTTTCCGTCCAGCTATCAAAGATTTAGACCAGAAATACATGCCCATGCCGGATAAAGTGATCATCCCGCCGATAAGCTGGAAGGAAGAAATCGTTTCTCCCAGCAAAAGATACGCGAGAAGTATAGCCAGAACGGGCTCGCCGATAATCCCCACCGACACTGTTGTTGCTCCGATTGTTTTTAACAACACGTTAAACAAAAACTGCCCAAAAATCGTCGGGATGATCGCAAGCAGCAAGAAGTAAGTCCAATCGGATGACGAATATTCCGTTAACGAGAAGCCACTCAGCAAATTGTAGCTCAGCAACACGACTCCGCCGATGAAAAACACGATAACGCTATATACGTTCGCGTCGATTTTGCTGCTTATTTTTTGCCCGGAGAGCATATAGGCCGATACAAAAAACGTGCCAAGCAGCGATAAGCCGTCTCCGATTAACGCCTCCCTCGATACGCCTATATCCCCCCAAGCAATAAGGATCGAACCGCCAAGAGCCGCGGCCAAGCAGACAATCGTGACGAGGTTGACCTTTTCCTTAAATAAGAAGTAGGCGCCAATCAGGACAAAAAGCGGCTGTAGCGCAAGAATGACCATGGAGCTTGCGACCGAGGTGTAGGCGAGCGATTCCATCCAGCATAGAAAATGCAAACCTAACAAAATGCCCGCTAACAGGGCGATGCTCCACTCTTTTCTGTTCAACCTTATGAGGCGAAGCCGCTTCCACGGAACAAAAGGCAACATGAGGATAACGGAAATAAACAACCGGTACATGCCAGCCACAGAGGTAGGCGTATCCGAGAATTTGATAAGGATCGATGAAATAGACACGGACAATATACTGATCAACAACAATAGAAATGGATGGGTGGGTAATGACGTTTTCGTTAATTTAAGCATTGTTCCTCCACGCGAATAAACAATTGCCTGTGCACAGGAATTGTAAGGGTTAGCCTTAGCCGGATATAATAATATCATCGTACGAAATTATTTTGTGCAATAATATCCTTCATTTATATCGAAATATCGTCAGACAAAGGAGAATGACGGTGGACAAGCAACTGCACGAGGCCATTCAATATCCGGACCAGACTTTCCCTTATATCATGTACACGCATACGCTTCGCCAAACCATCCCAAAAGGCAGAGGGTTTAACGATCTGCATTGGCACCAAGAGCTGCAGATCACGTTAGCCACTAAAGGGAGTTTAACGATTCAGATCAACGGAATAGACTTTCATTTGCGCGAAGGGCAAGCTGTGTTTATTAATAAAAGCGTCCTTCACGTCGTTACGCGCTTAACGCATGACGGAGAATACGTCAGCTTTAACTTTCCGGAGAAGCTGCTTGCCTTTTATTCGGGCAGCGCCATGGAAAAAAACCACGTCCTCCCCATCACCAATTCTTATTTGTTATCCTATGAGATCAGAGGAGAGACAGAGTGGCAGAAGCAAATTTTGCGCATTCTGTGGGAGTTGAAACAGGAATTCGAATCGAAGAACAACTGGGGATGGCAATATGAAATTTCGATCAAGACGGTTCAATTATGGCTCATCCTCATCTCGAACATGACTTTGCCCTCGGAGGAGTCCTCCAAGCATAATCGGCTTAAGCAGGAGAGATTGCAGCTCATGCTCAGCTTCATCCACCAAAGCTATGCCGATCCGATCACGCTGAAGGACATTGCCGATGCCGCTCATTTGAGCGTGTCGGAATGCACCCGGAGCTTTAAAACAAGCATACATAGGACCCCTTATTCCTATTTGGTCCAATACCGGATTAACAAAAGCTGCGAGCTCTTGCAATCGACGGAATACAGCATAACCGAAATCGCTCAAAGAGTTGGCTTTAATCATGTGAACCATTTCATTCAGGCATTCAAGAAGGATCGGGGCATGACGCCAAAGGAGTATCAAAAAAACGGAGTAAAAGAAAAAGGATACCGCTGAGGGTATCCTTAAGCACGCAAATCGAGGAAAGCCACTTCCTCTTCCGTCAATCGAACCTTATCTGCCTGTATGGAATCTTCCAGCTGGGCATGGGAATGGCAGCCGATAATCGGAATCGTCGGAAAAGGCTGTGACAGCATATACGAAAGGACAAGCTGACTGACGGCAATCCCTTTCTCTTCCGCAAGCGTACGAATTCTCCCGAGTTTCATCCGATTGGAATCGGAACGATACATAGGCGCAGCCGTATCATCGTCAAGAGAAAGCCGGCCTTCAGCCAGCTTGGTGAACAAACCTTGCGCCTGGGACGAATACGGTATAGCCGTTAGCCCCGCTTCGCGATGCAAGGCAAACATTCCCTCATCCATGGCAACAAGCGTTTGATCTTCCGCTTGCGAGAGGTCAACGGATGCAAGACTCCACATCGGCTGGTTCGCGCTGAACGGTTGCAGCCCATGGGAGGCCGCATAAGCTTGCGCTTCCCGAATTCGATCCGTCGTCCAGTTGGACAAGCCGAAATACCGGATTTTCCCTTCCCGAACAAGAGCATTCAGCGATTCCACGATCTCGCCTACATCGCGGTTCCGATCATCCCGATGCAGCCAGTATAGATCGATATGATCGACCTGCAGTCTCCCGAGGCTTCCTTCAACGTCTTCTCTAATGTCCTGCGGCGACATGCGGGAAATATGCATCGTCGACATGCGAGGATGCGCCCCTTTGGTCGTTACGATCAAGTGATTGCGGTTGCCGCGGGACTTCATCCACTTGCCAATCGTGGATTCGCTGACGCTTTGCTCGCCCGGCAGCCAATTCGCGTACACTTCTGCCGTATCGACCATATTGCCGCCGTAATCCGCGTAAGCGTCCATAAGCGCAAAAGATTGCTCATCGTTTAACTTGCTCCCAAACGGAACGCCGCCAAGGGCAAGCGATGAACTAAGTAGATCGGTTCCCGTAACCTTTACCTTTTCCATTAGACGCCTCCTTCCATCTAGTTCAATTGTATAGGAGTATTCGCGGGCACAGCAAGACCCCACTCCGGAAGCTCCAGAAGCGAGGTCTTGTTGTGTTCTGTATTTCGTTTATTAGTAGCCTAAAGCTGTTTTTGCGTCTTTCCATTTCTTATTCAACTTATCGAATGCGGCCTTAAGATCATCCGCTACGATATATTCTTGGACATAGTCGCCAGTGCCGATGCCGATTTGCGCTTTGTTCGCAATTTCATTGTATTTCGGATCCGTTGCTTCGCTCTCGATCAGCGTTGGATTATAAGATTGGAACTCCGCCAATTGCGGAATGGAGGATTGCGCCGATTTGTCGATTGGCATAAAGCCTGAATCTTCCACATACCCGGATTCTTTGACGAAGAACTCTACCCAAGCTTTAGCTAAATCCTTGTTCTTGCTGTCTTTGCTTACGGCTACGAAATAATCGGAGCCAAGCGGAGCGTTGTATTTGCCGCTGTTATCATATGGAAGAGGGAAGAAGCCAATATCCTCGGATGCTGCGCCTGCTCCAATAATTTGCGGGATTACCCAGTTGCCGAGGAAATACATCGCCGCTTTGCCGCTTGCGACTTCGCCTTTGGACATTTCCCAGTTGTTCGTGTACAAGTCTTTCTCTACGTAACCTTTTTCAACGAAAGTGCGGCCGATGGTCGCGAGCGTGCCCCAAGCGTTATCCAATTGGAATGGCGCCTCTTCGGATACTTGTTTCGTTGCGAATTGCGGATCGCCGTTCACATACCAAGCAGAGCCATCCCCCCAGTTGCCCATTGGCCATTGCGCGCCATAGTTCATATACAGAGGCGTAATTTTTGCTGCTTTCAGCTTCTCGGCATCGGCATACAGTTCATCGAGCGTTGTTGGCGCTTTATCAATGCCCGCTGCCGCGAATGCTTTTTTGTTATAGACGATCCCTTGCGTATTTACGCCGGTCGACAGCCCGTAACGTTTGCCGTCAAACAACGTATTGTCAGCGAAATAAACATTATTGAACCATTCATCCGGAAGCGGTTCGAAGTACTTGCTGTATTCCGATGTTGCAAGGCCCGCCGGAATCATCAGAACGTCGCCCGCCTCGCCGGTCGTCAAGCGAACTTGAATGTCCGTCGCATAGTTTGTAAGACCTTCGAATTCCACTTTTGCGTTTGGATATTTTTTCTTGAACTCGGCTGCATATCTGTCGAAGGTCCCGTCATTGACATAGTCCGTTCTTTGCGTGAGTACTTTAATGGTGCCGCTTAGTTCGCTTGGAGCGTCTGTCGCAGCACCCGCGTCTGTCGCGCTGGCGTCATTAGACGCCGTGGCATTGTTGCTGCCCGAATTCGTAGCCGTCGCTGCATTGTTATTGCCTGCATTGTTGCCTCCGCAAGCAGCCGTGAGAACGGCGGTTAAAGCCAGAACCAACGTAATTGCAAAACTTTTGTTCATCGAAAGTTACCCCCTGCAATTTGGTTTTTTCAAAGCTACTCTTTAATTTTGTTGCACAATTTGGTATCGCTTACATATTCATCATAACGTCTCTAAAAATAAATTTACATGAAGTTTATTTGTTTTTATTGTCATCAATTATGCTAACAACCATCGGTTTTGTTAGGTGAAAAGACAATAGAAGACTAGGATTGGAGTCGCCCATAATGTTCGCTTATGACCGCAGCCGCGATTTTGCCGTACATGCAATAATCGTCGTTGCTTGCCGCTTCGTCAGCGTTATACAACCTGGCCGGCCAATCCCAGAGCATGTAGCCCTGCATCCATTCCCGCTTCGAGCAAGCTTCGAACATCGCTTCGTAATAACGCTTTTGCTCAAGTTCGGAAGGACCGCCGGGAAGCGACCAGTCATTGGGCCTCATAGGAGAGCCTTCACGGCTAGGGCAACCGGCCTCCATGAAGAAAAACGGTTTGTTCCAGCGCTTCACGGCCGCTTCGATCCGGTCAAGCTGAGTTTCCCATTGATCAACGGGATAATAGCCGCTGGAAGAAATCATATCGACAGCATCCCACCAGGCAACCCGCTCCTCCTGGTATTTGTCGCAGTTATAAGTAATAAGACCGCTGTAAATCTCGCGAACCTCCGCTATTAAAGCGCGCCATTCCTTATCCCGCTTGTCGGTCTGTACCATTTCGCAGCCGATGCAGAGCATCTCGCAGCCTTCCGCTTCCGCTATTGCGGCATAATGCTTAATAAATGAACCGTAAGAACTGAACCACTCCGCCCAGCTAGGCTCGCCTGGCACCTCATCGTCAAAGAAGTTAATGTGAGCCCGCCAAGTGCCGTTCGCGCAGTTGACGACCGGCTTCAAGCATACGTTTAACCCGTGCCGCTTCGCCTCCCGTATTGCCCATATCGCTTCATCATCCGTTACGGTTGGTTCCTCCCAATAAGGAATAACCGTAGACTGCGGTGTTTCTTGTTCGGCGGCTAGAGCTATCGCCACCCAGTTGACGTTCAGCTTCGTCATCTCCGACATGGAGTGTTCCGCCTCGGGACTTGCCCATGTACCGCGCACGCCTGTCCAGCCCCATGTCATACCGTTCACAGTTTCATTCCATTGTTTCAACGTTGATGCACTCCCTTATGAATAACTTCCGTTTAGCTATTTGACAGCGCCATTTGTTACTCCGGCAAAAATATAACGCTGGAGGAACAGGAACAGCAGCAATGTCGGTATGAAAATAATAAGAATGCCGGCAGAGATCACGTTTAGTTGAGCCGCATTAGGCCCGACAAAAGAATAGATGGCGGTCGATACGACCTTCAGCTTCTGGCTTGGCATGTATAGGTAAGGAGTATAGAAATCGTTATAGATCGAGATCGTTTTGAGGATCACGAGCGTTGCCGTGGCAGGCGCCAGCAGCGGGAAAATAATAGAGCGGTAAATTCGGAACAAGGAAGCCCCTTCAATCATCGCGCTTTCGTCCAAATCCTTCGGAATGCTATTCACAAACTGCAAGTAAATTACGATTTGAAGCACGTCCGCTCCCAGATACAAAATAATCGGACCGCCCATCGTATTGTACAAATGAAGGGATTTAATTACGCTGAACGTAGCCACTTGCGTCGTGACCATCGGAATAACCTGAGCAATCAGGTACATGCCCATAATCGGCTTTTTCAGCTTGAAATCAAATCGCCCAACCGCATAAGCGACCATCGTTCCGAACAAGACATTGCCGGCAACCGCTATAACGAGAATGATCAGTATGTTTTTAAAGCCCAGTCCAAGCTTGCCTATGTCGATCACCTTGCTAAAGTTGTCAAAGTTAAATAGATCAGCAGGCAGCCGCAGCCCGGTTTGGTAATATTCCACTTGCGTCTTGAACGCGCCGATAAAGACGGAATACAAGGGGAAAAACACAACGAACAAGGCGATAGCGAGCGTCAAGTATTTGAATACCGTAAAGAGGTAAGATTCTTCCCGTTTCATCCCGTTATCCCTCCTCTCTGAACAGCAGCTTGCGTTGAATAACGATAAAGATGAGGACCATGATCAGCAGCACCACGGCCATTGCGGAAGCAAGACCAAAGTTCTGATATTTGAACGCCGTATCTACGGTTTTGATGACAAAGGTTGAGGTATCATTCGCGCCAAGCAGCATGACATAAGGAATATCAAAAGCTTCGAGCGCCCCGGTCAAGGTGAGAATAAGCATAAGCTCCATGACTTTGCGAATGCTTGGCAACGTAATGAAGCGGAATTTCTGCCTGCCGTTAGCCCCGTCGATGGAAGCTGCTTCGTACAAGTCGCTCGGAATGGATTGCAGCGCGCCGATAAAGATCACCATGTTAAGGCCCATGTACTTCCACATCGAGATAAAAGCAAGCGAGAAATTAACGAGATGTTTGTCGCCGAGCCAGCTCTGCTGCCATGACTCTAGTCCGATTGAGCCAAGAAGCACGTTAAGCGAACCGTATTCCATGTGGTACAGGTTCTTAAACATAATGACGGTTGCAACGCTATGCAGGACGTAAGGGATGAACAACATCGCCCGGAATCCGTTGCGGCCGCGCAGTTTGCCCGTTAGAATAACGGCGAAATACAGCGATAAGGCAACCTGGACAAGCCCGCCGATAAAATAATAGAGATTGTTCTTCAGAGCGCCGAACACTTCCGGTTTCGTGAAGATTTCCTTGTAATTGTCGAAGCCGATGTAATGCATATCCCAACCTAATCCCGTCCAATCGGTTAAGCTGTAATAGAGCAAAGAGACGGCCGGATAATAAGAAAAGGTCAGCGATAGCAGGACGGGGATCGTTAAAAATCCGAATAAAATGAGATAACGCTGCGTTTTATAACTGAAATGAAACAATAGGCTCCCTCGCTTTCTGTTGGATGACTGTAAGCCAACTTGTTAACGCTTACATCGTATTATAGGCGATTGGCGCTATGATTTTAATGGACTTCGTTATTCTTTCTTGTCTTCTATTTTGCTAACTTCCACCTAACTTTGATTACCTAACAACGTCGCGGTATTCTTTAGGCGTTTTACCGGTCATTTTTTTGAACACCTTCGTAAAATAAGCCGGATCCGCATACCCTACCATTTCGCCGATCCTATAGGTTTTCAACCCTTGCTCGTCGCGAAGCAGGCGTTTGGCCTGTTCGATTCTCTCCGAGGTCAGATAGTCGGTGATCGTTTCGCCGGTTTCCGTTTTGAACAGCTTGCTCAAATAGCTTGGGGTTAGATAAACGAGGTCAGCCAGACGCTGCAATTCAATCTCTTCCGTATAATGCTTCTGAAGATACGCCTTAATCGTTTCAACCGCTTTGTTGTCCGTCCGTCCCTGTTCAAGCGCAAAAAAACGTTTGCTTATATCCGCGCGCAGCTGATCGGCATAAGCCCGCCAATCCTCAAAGCTTTCTGGAGCAATCATCTTATTCGGCTCAACAATCGGGGGCTGCTGCCCAAGTCTTGGCTTGATTTCCTCGCTTATGAGCACATCCATGTCCGAGCAAACTTCTCCCAGCTCTTCGAAGCTTAAGCGGTAACTGGCGCATTCCGTCAGCCAACTCTCGAAAGCGCGGCTTGCCCTAGCCATATCGCATAGCTGAAGCGCCGGCAAAACCTCCTTGTCGATGATGCGAAGCAAGCGATACCGCTCTTCCTTGCGAGCCAACTGGGTAGGCATGGCCGAGTACCCGCGCAGCTCGTTATTATACCAGGCATGCTGATAAGCGGCCGAAGCCTCGCGATAAGCTTGCCCCAGACAACCGCTGCCGCTATAAACACCGCTAATTCCAATCTTCGCTTTCGTAAAGCCGGGCATTCGCTGCAGGAGCGTCAGGGCCAAATCCCGTACCGTATCTACATGGTCATTCTCGCCTACGGCGATAATGACTGCTTGTTGCCGGCTTTCGTTGCTTACGATTTGGCGTTCGCGCTGCCAGTCGCAAGTCCATTTCTCAAGCTGCTCATCCATTATTGCCGGCTCGGCAGCACCTATAAACAAGACGGCATATTGCTCGGCAAACAACCGGCTGCGGTCAAGCTCGCTGCTTACTTCCTCCTTGAGCGTTGCCGGCATTTGCCTGTCGCCCGCAAACAGCAGCAAGCTGACCAAATCTTCCGATTCCAGCCGCCGCCGGTTATTCTCCTGCTTCACGCTTGCCGCAACCTTGGCAAGCATGCGGTTCAATTCATCTAAATTAACGGGTTTCAGCAAATATTCCTTCACTTCGTAACGCATGGCCTCCCGCGCGTATTCGAAATCGTTGAAGCCGCTGAGAACGGCGAACTTCACCTTTTTTTGCATGCGGACAATTTTTGAAATAAGCTCTAGTCCCGTCATCTGCGGCATTTTAATATCCGTAATAATTAAATCCGGTTCCAAATGTTCAAGCTCGTTCAGCAGCTCCTGGCCGCTGCCATAAGAGCCGATAATGGCATAGCTATCGCTTGCTTGTTCGATCAGCTTGCACAATCCGAGTCTAATTCGCTCCTCGTCATCCACGACAATAATGTTCATAACAATATTCCTCCTTGTTTGGGATGGATTGGAAGTTTAATGGACACCTTCGTTCCTTCGCCCTGCACGCTGTCGACCGTAATGCCATAGGCAACGCCATAACGTAACTTAAGCCGCTCGTTTACATTCCTTAACCCAATGCCGCGGCCTTCGTACTCCGGCATTTCCTCCGCCTCAAGCATGCTTCGCAGCCGAAGCAGGGCGTTCTCGTCCATGCCGCTGCCCTCATCCTTGACGATAAAATACTGATCTGCGCCAGCTTGCATATAACCGATTGAAATGACCAAATCCCCCGTCTGTTCGTCGTACGCGTGATTGATCGCATTCTCAACGATAGGCTGGAACAGCAGCTTCATCACTTCGATTTTCCCGATTGCGGGATCCTCCGGCAGCTTTAAGGAATAACGGGTTCCGTACCGATAGCTTAGAAGCTCCATATACATTCTTAAATGCTCCCATTCCAACTCGGCTTGCACCACTTCGCTGCCCGCGTGAATGCTATAGCGAAGCTGCTGTCCGAGCAGCTGCACCATTTGCCCGACTTCCGGGTCATCGTTAATGACGGCCGTCATTCGAATCGACTCAAGCGTATTGTAGATAAAGTGAGGATTGATCTGACGCTGCAGGCTTTCGAGCTCAATTTGCTTCTTGCGCTGCTCAATCCGGTAAATATCCTCTATTAAAGATTTGATGCGAGCCATCATCCGGTTAAAAGCGTTGCCCACCATGCCGACCTCATCGCGCCGCTTGAAGGGGAATATGACATCCAGCTTGCCGGATTGCACCTGCTTCATCACCTTAACGAGAGAACGCAACGGCTTTGTTAACGCAAATATCGTAATAAGAGAGATGACAAGCGCGAGACACATCGTAGAGATCGCGGCTGCCGTCGTGTAATTGCGCGTTCGCAACGCGGCAGACATTAGCTGCTTTTCGGGAATCGAGATGAGCATTAGCCAACCGGATACTTCCGATTTGCGGTAAATCACGAGCTGGGATTGCCCCTTTTCACCGATATGGAAGCTTCCTTCCGTGCCGGTTACCTGCTTCAGCAGCTCATTCTCCGATAAATTTTGCAGCAGGTATTTCTGCTCGCTGTCATAAATGACGTTCTTCTGCTCATCCAAGATGAGCGTCGTGCCATGCGTCGTGGCATCCAAATCCTGCACGATATTCGTAATTACCGAAATGTTGGCATCTACGGCGATGATCCCGATAGGGTTATAAGATTTATCAATAATTTCCCGAACGACCGTAAATACATAATGTTTGCGGTTAACCGAAGTCACTTCCTGCGTGCTGACCAGAACGGGTTTGCCGTTCGCCTCATGGGCAATTTGCTTCCAGTTCCCGTAATAATCGCTTAAGTCCGACCGTACGCCGCCGCTCTTGATCACATAGTAGGGATTGCCGTAACGGTCGAACAAATAGACATTGCTCGTCCCCTCTTTAATGTTGTTCATAAAATAAATGCTGCTTTCGATTTTGCGCTGAATTTTAAGCCTGACCGTATCATCCGCAGCCGCTTGGTCCGTTAAGCTTCCTTTCGCTTCCAATTCCTTCGCATAGTAGTCGTTGGACAACTTAAGCCCCGCTTGAATCTCATCCAAATAAGACGGGATAATCGAGATTTTTTTCATATCTACCGTGTAGTCGTCCAGTTTGCTTATCATCTTGTCCGTAAGCTCGGAAGCATAAGATACCGTGTTCGACTCGATCGTTTGCGTGTATCGCTGCGCCGAGAATAGAGTAAGCAAAGCGATGGGAAGCAAAATCAGAAGCACAAACACGATTAAGAGCTTCGCTTCCATCCGAGTTGACGGCCACTCCGTCCATATTCGCAACCGGGAACCCCATTTGCTCAACTGTTGTCATCTCCTTTAACCTGCTACCGGCTGCCTGGTTAGCTGCCCTTTGGCAGCGCTGTTGATTCTCGCACGATGAATTCTCCCGCAAGCAATATTTTTTCCTGTAGACTGTCAGGTTGCTCGAGTCTTCGAAGAAGCATCTCTACAGCCCGGCGGCCTAACGCTTCCTTCTGGACATTAACGGTGCTTAGCGCAGGTTTAGCCCATTCCGCATCCTGGATGTTATCAAATCCGGTGACGGAGCATTGCTCCGGAACCTGTACCGACAGCTTGCCGAGCACGGTCATCATGCAGATCGCTATCGAATCGTTCGCGCAAACAAAGGCGGTAGGGAGCCGTTGTTCATCAATAAGCTTCTTCACAATCGCTTCCAGCGCCTCGGTTATTTCGCTCCGGTTCTCGCCTTCAAAGGCAAGGAATCCTTCCTCCTGATTAAGCGCCAGCCCATGCTCCTCCATCACGGAGCGGTAACCGATATACCGGTCGATGAAGCTGCGCGCATAGCGGGTGTTGCCGACGAATTGCAGCTTGCTATGGCCGCAGCCAATCAAATAGTTAGTGACGCGTCTTGTGCATTCCGCATTATTCATAAATAGAACATCCGAAGGAATGAGCGGGTCCTCATGATCAACGAGAACAAACGGAATGCCAAGATTACGGATTTCGAGCAGCATTTTGGAAGCAATATAACCAACGCCAATAATGCCCAAGACGCCGCTTGGATTAATGAGATTCGAGAAGTTGTCTTTGAAATATTCGGTAACGACCAATGCGCTAATATCGCGCTCGGCGAGTTCTTCCGTAATACCGTCGATAATACGTCCCCAGAAATAAGAATCTCTCGTCTGATACCTCACCTTGGGTACCAGCAAAATAACCGTATCCCGAGATTGCGCAAGGTGGGTCGCGGGTTTATTCCGTTTCGCGCTGGTCTTCGTTTGTTTATTGACAAAATAGCCAAGCTGAGTGGCAACGCTTACAATTTTATCTCTAGTTTCAACGCTAACGCCCGGCTTGCCTGAAAGCGCTTTAGAAACCGCGAATTTAGAAACGCCCAGATGATCGGCGATTTGCTGCATCGTAACCTTGTTGACCATGAATCAAGCACATCCTTTGCTAGATTAGCTGTATAGGCGTTATCATAACATAACTTTTGTTAGGTAAAAATGGATTTGTTTTGGCTAACAAATTGTATTCTTTTGTGTTTGCAAAAATAAGGGTACCCCATACGTCATGGTAATGACGATGGAATACCCTTATTTGGATTAAACGATACCCGTTAAGTATACGCCAGCTTCCCTTAAGGTTGGACAACCTCTGGATTCGGTAACGCGGATACGAATACGGTCCGTTGCAACGGGATCAAACCTGCATATTTTTTTATAACCGATGACTTGGCCTTCATAGAAAGGGTTCCAATCCGCACCGTCATGCCATTCGAGGCAAAACCGTTCAATTCGTTGACCTTCCCGGATCTGTTCCTGAAGCATGACGCGATCGAAGGTTATTCGATTCTCCCACTTCATCTCAAGCGTAGCCGACTCGCCCCCTTCGGTTGCCGTAATGACCGCATCGCTCGCGAGGTTGCTCCCGTACCTTCTCTTCAGCTCGAGCCCAAGCTCCCGTAGCCGGGAAATATCCTGCTCATGGATCAGCCCGCGCCGATCGGGAGGGAGATTGAGCAGGAAAGTGCTGTTCCCTCCAACCGTCCGCTCATATAAATCAACTAATTCGGCTACGGATTTCACTTTGTCGTCTTCATGCTTATGATAGAACCAACCGGGACGGATTGACGTGTTCGTCTCGGCCGGATACCAGACAACGTGGTCCGTCTCGGCCAGAACCTTGCGGCTGCCGAGATCCTCTTCCTCGGAGCCAAGCCGCTTCGCGAACTCCCCGCCGTCCGTCTGCTGGGAATTCGCCTGAATTTTCTCGTTATCCTGAAGACTTGCCGGCACTACGCTCCATTCGACAAGCCGCGTATGTCCCGCTTCATTGCCGCACCAGCGCACATCCGGACCGCAAACCGAAATTACCGCACCCGGCTGCAAACGGCGAATCACTTCGTAATAGGCGTCCCAGTCATAGACCTGCCGTTTGCCGTTAGGGCCTTCTCCGCATGCCCCGTCGAACCATACGCAGAACAGCTCCCCATAACCTTCCAGCAACTCGGTCAACTGATTAACGAAATACCGGTTATATCGCTCGGAATCCCCATAACTCGCTTCATGCCGATCCCAAGGCGAGACGTAAATGCCAAATTTCAGTCCCGCTTCTCGGCAGGCTTCGGCCGTTTCCTTGACTACATCGCCCTTCCCCTGCTTCCAAGGGCTGCTCTTCACCGAATGTTCCGTGTACTGGCTGGGCCATAAGCAAAATCCGTCATGATGCTTGCAAGTTAAGATCAATCCCTTCATTCCGGCGCTTTGGCATGCCTTCACCCACTGCCTGGCATCTAGCTCCGAAGGATTGAAGATCCCCGGCGATTCCTCCCCCGTTCCCCATTCGCGGTCCGTAAACGTATTAACGGTAAAATGAATAAACGCATAAAACTCCGTCTCTTGCCAGGCTAGCTGCCTGAACGAAGGAACAACCCGCGCGGCTTCCTTAATCGTTACGCCCAATTCGTATCTCCTCCTAAATATTGCTTGGATTCCTGCATCGTTTGATCTAAGCTCCCCTCAATTCTTGCGATAAAAAAAACCACGTATCAAGGAAGTACTTAAACTTCGCTGATGACGTGGTTTCTGCGTTATTCTTTCTTTATTTTAAAGGAATCCGTCAAAAAACAAAACTACGATTATTATTCCATCCCCGGATAACGCCCGCCGAAGGCTTTTGGACTAACCGCATCAATACTTGCCAGATCCTCGTGAGAGAGCTCAATATTTATAGCACCTGCATTTTCCTCCAGATAGGTTCTACGTTTGGTGCCTGGAATCGGCAGTGCGCCTTTTGCGATTGTCCAGGCAAGAGCCAGCTGCGCAACCGAGCAATTCTTCTCCTTGGCGATTTCTGCAAGCTTGTCTACGACGTCAACATTCTTTTGGAAATTCTCCCCTTGGAACCGGGGCAAAATTTGACGCATGTCATCCGCTTTGAAATCCTCAAACTTGCGAAGCTCGCCCGTGATAAAGCCCCTGCTTAAAGGGCTGTACGCTACAAAGGTAATTCCCAATTCTTTTACGACGGGGAGGATTTCCGCTTCAACATCCCGGCTCCATAGGGAGTATTCAGTCTGCAACGCAGAGATCGGATGTACCGCATGGGCTCGGCGAATGTTGGAGGCATCCGCTTCCGAGAGGCCAAGATAGCGTACTTTCCCTGCTTTAACGAGATCCGCCATGGCGCCAACCGTATCTTCAATCGGGACTTTTGGATCGACGCGATGCTGATAATACAAATCGATATAATCAAGGCCGGTACGCCGCAAGCTCTCGTCAATGGCTTTCTTTACATAGTCTGGATGGCCACCAATGAATTCCCAGTTCGGGCCAAATGTAAATTTGGTCGCGACAACTGCTTGCTCCCGTTTGCCCTTTAACGCTTTCCCCAAAAGCTCCTCATTATGTCCATTGCCGTAAGTATCCGCCGTATCCAGCAGCGTAATTCCAAGCTCCAGAGCCCGATGAACGGTTTTTATGGATTCCTCGTCATCTATCGTGCCGTAAATGCCCGGTGACATCCCCATCATTCCTAATCCAATTGAAGAAACAACAAGATCGCTATTGCCAAGCTTTTGTGTTTTCATCCCGTTTACCCTCTCTTCCTTCGCTTCACTTTCACTTCGAAGTAATCTTAGCACACAAAACATACACAGTAAACAAAATATATAAAAACTGTCTACTTTATTTATCGTGTATCAATTTTATATACGTAATCGCGATTCCGGTTATAATGAAAAAAGGGGGTAATGATTTGAACAGGAATGAAACGGATAAAAAGCATAAAGCACGATCGAAGCTTATTGCGAAGCTGATCCCATATTTGCGCAAGAACGGATTGCAATCCGTTCGGATGGATGAGATTGCGAGAGTCATGGAAGTCAGCAGAGCGACTTTATATAAGTATTTCTCAACAAAAGAAGAGATCATCGGATTTATTATTGAAGGCTTTATCGGATACATCAATGAATTGACTTTACAGCCGCTTGATTCCGAGCAGAGCTTCAGCTCAAGGTTCCAGCTCATATTCGAGCAGACGGTCTCGCTTAACGAATATTTCACGGAAATCTTCCTGAAGGAGCTTGAGACCAGTTACCCAGAATGGCATGATAAACTTGATGAAGCCATGAAGCAGCGGGAACGGCTGATATTAGCTTTCTATGAAGAAGGCGTTCATAAGGGGATTTTTAATAACGTCAATGGGAAGCTGCTGATTAAGCAGGATGAGATTCTAAGAGGAATGTTTAACGTTAAATATCTCATGACGAATCAATTAACGGTTGAGCAAGTCTTGCATGATTATTATCAGCTGAAAAAAATCCAGTTGTTTAAGCCTGATAAGCTCTCAGCCGTTGATGATGCCGGCATGATGCCAAGAATTGAGCACCTGACGCAGAAGATTACGAAGCACCTTTTCTAATTAATTAGGGATGGGACCGCCATCATAGCGGAACCATCCCTTATTGTTCTTCGCTTTCCCATTGCATGAGCGAATGTTCCCCAATCGATCCGTCATCCCGTCCATGACGGCCCGCGAACTGCTTCGGCGAGCAGCCGAAATGTCGCTTAAACAGCGGATAAAATTGAGCCGGGCTTGCAAATCCCACTCTGCCGCTGATTTCGGTGACCGACCAAGACTCCGTAAGCAGGAACTGCGCGGCCCGCTTCATTCTCCGCATTTGCACGTAAGAGGTAAACGTCATTCCCATTCCTCTCTTAAACAGCTTGGCAAAATAACTAGCGTTGTAGTTCAGCTCCCTGCCGATATCGGCGATCAGGCAGGATGTCTCCAGCCGCTGCTCAATAAGAGCTAACGCAGGGCGAAGTTTATCTCCCAGTTGCGGATCCATCGGCGCAATAATCTTCCTGTCATCGATTTGAATGAGCGTATGCAAAAGCATTTTGAAGCTGGCGTTAACGGCGAACTCGTATCCCCTTTTCTTGACCGTCATATCCCGGAGCATTCTATTGAGCAAATCATAGGCTTGTCCCTTTGACCCTGACTTGCCGAGTTGCTCGCTTAGCATAGTCAGATTGGCGGATTTACCGGTCAAAGCCGCATAATACGTCAGCAGGGACGGATCCATAAAAGCGGTCATATCAACGTGGCATACGATGTAGACCAATTCGGAAGTTCCGTATTTATGGGAACGATGAAGCTCATTTGAGCCTACCAGCATGACGTCGCCGCCTTGCAGCGGATAGGTATGATTGGTTGTTTCAATCGTCATTGCACCTTTCAGGACGGCAATCCACTCCATTTCCTCATGGTAATGCCATGGTCCATACTCCTCGGATGACTTGCTTTGGCGGTTGATCGTCCATATTTTCATCCGAAAATGAGGATCTGCGTAATCGACCTGCTCTCTGTCATAAGCGTTGAAACTCACCGTCATATCTCTGGCCTCCTCATTAACTACATTGCTACTGCTTATATGGTAAATGTCCGTTATCAAGACAAAAGGATCGGCTATCAAGAGGCTTTTTCAAGCACCTTGCCATTACAATGAAGAGAAAACGCCGCAAGCCGAAGGAGCCGTCTGCCGACATGAATGATTACCAGCGTCTTTCCAATAACCATGACTTGAATTTGCCTTCTTGGGGACCTTATGCCAAGCAATATATCGGCATTTCTCACATTAACGATGCGTCGAAAGGCGTTCGATTTGATCTAAGCCTAATGCCGGGATTCTATCGAAGAAAAATAGACATTCCTAATGTCCTATGGGAATCCGGCTACCATCCGTGGGAGGCTTCGCCGGATTTCAGCCATTTCTCCCACCGCCACGAAATGGAATGGAAGGATCGGGTCTACGCGGATATATCGTTCACTCGGATCGATGAACAGAGCCGGCTGATCCGCGTTAACTTCGCTAATCAAACGGAGCATCCGCAAAATCTGGTGCTGCACGCGATGGCTTCCCTCCAACCTCCCCGGCTGGCGGGACACGGCGAAGTCCAAATCTTCGCGGAAGCAAGGCTCCCTGAAGGAGCAAAGTGGGTAGACGCGCTGGATTGCAAAGAATTGGTCTTTGCCAAGCCGCGGCCCGCAAACGGTCTGGTCTACGACGGATTGTCGCGCGGAGAAATCCGCGGACAGCATTTTACGGGAGGGTCGGCTATTGGCGGTCCGTTCGGAACGGATGCCGGAGATATGCTCCGTTACGAGATAAACCTCGATACCTCCCTGAAGGACGCCGTCTTCCTGCTCCGCGGTCAAGCCATACGGGGTGCGGAGCTCGAACTTCGGCTTGGGGAGCAGGAGTACCTGCTTCATCTTGAACCTTCCGGCTGCTTAACGTTATCGGAACTGCATATTGGAAGCTTGCCTGCTGGCAAGTTGGCTGTCAGTCTTCGTACACGGAGTGCTAACCCTATTGTTCTTGACAGTTTTACGTTTGTCGAGCAGCAGACTTCCAAAGAGGCGACGTTCGTAGATCTCCCTTGGCACATCGAACCGGAGCTGCTGGAAGGGCCCGTTCCCGGCAGCCTAATTCTTCATTATCCGGATAACCCCTGCTATTACGGCTTGTTGTGGAATTATCCCGATGCGGAGATCAGACAGTTTAGAACGGACGAGCTTGATCAATTCGCCCGCCATACGGTGCACAATCATGTGAGTGCTGTCCTGCATGGCAACGGAAACGGACATTATACGAATGTATTTATGCGTCCGATTCCCCTAAACCCGGCATCATCCCTTGTTCTTCACGGTATGGTGTGCGGCGGGACCCTGGAAGAAGTACAGAACCGGCTGGCAAGCTTTGCGTTGGATGCCAGCGCCTGCGAGTCTATCTATCAGATGGAACGCAGGAAGCTGGAGTCTGCTCCCGCATATCCGTCAGGCGACCGGTTTGCCTTCAGCCAGCAGCTCATGCGGGCGACTTTGCTGACCAATACGGTTTTCCCTGTCTACACCAAGCGGCAATTCATTCGCCACAACACGCCGGGGAGATGGTGGGATTCCCTGTATACTTGGGATTCCGGATTTATCGGGCTTGGCTTCGCCGATCTTGATGACAGCCGGGCAATGGATTGCTTAAATGCTTATATGACGGAGCCGGGAGATCCCGAAGCGGCCTTTATTCATCACGGCAGCCCGGTTCCCGTGCAGCATTATTTGTTCCAGGAGCTGTGGAACCGCAAGCAGTCCCCAGATTTCTTTAACTATTTCTACCCCAGATTACGGCAATACTACTTGTTCCTCGCAGGCAAAATCAACGGTTCAACTACGGACGTATTTGAAACCGGTCTGCTTCAAACCTGGGATTATTTCTATAACTCCGGGGGCTGGGACGACTATCCGCCTCAGAAACATGTACATGAGCAAAACTTAGGTCCTATAGCAGCTTCCGTCATTACGACAAGCCAACTCATTCGAATCGCCAAAATCCTCAAGATGGCGGCGGAGACATCCAATCATTATCAAATGGATATCCGGGAATACGACAAGGACATTGGGAGATGGAGCGATGCCCTCAACTCATATGCCTGGGATGAGGAAGCCGGCTATTACGGCTATGTGCTGCATAACGATAAAGGAGAATACGAAGGTCTCCTGCGTCACGGCTCCGGAACCAATTACAATCAGGGGATGGACGGTCTATACCCGCTCGTTGCAGGAATCTGCGACAAAGACCGTGCCCACCGTCTAATTGACGCTTTATTTGATGAACAACGTTTCTGGACGCCAATCGGCTTATCCACGGTAGATCAGAGCGCCCCTTATTATCGGGCGGACGGCTATTGGAACGGTGCGGTTTGGATGCCCCATCAGTGGTTTTTCTGGAAAACCATGTTCGATTACGGTTACCCGGACCTCGCTTACCGTATTGCAATTACGGCGCTGGAGTTATGGAAACGCGAGACGGAAGCCACTTACAACTGTTATGAGCATTTTATCGTGCAGTCGGGGCGCGGCGCGGGCTGGCATCAATTTGGCGGGTTATCGGCACCAGTGGTCAATTGGTTTGCGTCTTATTATGAACTGGGCAAAGTTACGACAGGGTTTAACGTCTGGATGCTGGAGCAATATTGCAAGGATGACTATACGGAATACCGCGCGGCATTTCATTATGCCGGACAATCCGATCAGCCCTTTCATATACGGGTTAATCTGGCCGATGGATTGTCCTACGAGGCTGCCGGTACGGGATGCGACGTAATATGCTCCTGTCATCCTAACGGAGGCGTAGATCTCATCATAAGCAACTGCTTGCCGCAAGCGTCATTATGGATTCGGCCAGTTTAAATGAAAGCAAAGGCCTGAACGATTAGCACATTCAGGCCTTTATCTTCCTTACTGCTTCAAAGACGGGATCTTCACGGTCACGGTCGTCCCATGGTCGATCCGGCTTTCCACGGTAATTCCGTACCTTTCACCAAACAGCAGCCGGAGCCTGTTATGAATATTGGTAAGTCCAATGCTTTGCGAAGACTGTCCTTCTAATGCGCCCATGCCCAGCTTGGTCTGGAGGGCGGCCAGCTCCTTCGGCTCCATTCCTTTCCCGGTATCCATTATGCGGAAGCACACGTCTCCATTCGCATCCATACTTCCCGTAACCTCTAGCCGCCCCCCTTGATCCATCCGCTCGAGCCCGTGGTAGACGGCATTTTCCACAATAGGCTGGAGAATCATCTTGGGGGTACTCATCTCAAGCAGTCCCTCTTCGACATGTATGTTCATGGCAAATTTATTCTCGTAACGAATAGAGATAATCTTTATATAGGCCTGAATGCAGTCCACTTCTTCCTTGATCTGTACAAGCTCGTCTTGCTTGATGCTGTACCTGAAAATCTTGGACATGGACGAAGTCATCTGCGCAATTTCCCTGCTTCCGTATTCCAATCCGATGCTGCTGATGCAATTCAGCGTATTGTATAGGAAATGCGGGTTGATCTGGCTCTGCAGAGCAGAAAACTCCGCCTGTTTCTGGCTAAGCTCGGATTTGTACAATCTGGCTTGGGTATTGAACATATCCTTCGTCATATCTTCCATCTCATCCATCATCCGGTTGATGTCGCGGGCAAGCGATCCTACTTCATTCGTAGACCGGACTTTAATCCGGAAGCTCCTGTCCCTTCTTCCTACCCGCTTCATATCCAGAACTAGCCCCATCACCGGCTTCATCAGACTATTCATGAAGAAGATGCCCATCATGATCAGAATAAGAATAATCCCGATTCCGACAATAATGCTGACTTTCCTCATGGGGTTCATGTCCGCAGTCAATTCGTGCACCGGAATCATGCTCACGATCCGCCATCCATCCGCTTGTTCCAGACCTTTGACCTGAACGAGAATACGTTCTCCGTTGATTGTTGTTTTCACGCCGTTAAGCAAGGTGTCCTTATCCATGGACAGGATATCCTTGAACAACGTGCCGCGAGCTTTCGCATCCGTGGACGCAATGACCTCATCCTGGCTGTCCAGAATATACAAGGTGGAGTGTGGCGTCAATTCCGTATTTTCCACCAGTCCTTGCAGCTTGTCCATATTGACCATTACGGTGAAATAACCCGTTATCTCGGAGAAATGGACTCCCCCTATCGATTCGACAATCGGTTCAATATAAAAGAACTGTTCCGATCCTCCGTTATCGTCTTTTAAGGTCGTGGTGAACTGCCCCTTTTCCCGTAGCGAAGGGTCCATCTTATACGTGCGGATAAAGCTGCCATAACGTTTGAGGAAGAAAATGTCGCCGCCCGAGGAGTCCAGACTATAAAGCTGTTTCCCGCGAGCGTCGTCTATGACGATCCCGCTCACATACGAATTAAAGGACCTCATATAATCCATGAGATCCAGTGCATAATTGCCGCTATCAAATGCCCTTTTGTAATCATCGTCCACTACGGTATATTCCTGAATCAGTTTGCTGTTGACCGCTATGCTGGTACTGACCCGGATATCGTTAAAGACGGTATCGATCTTGCTTCGCGTTTGCTCTATCATTTGGTTCCCGAAATTGGCAGCCCTGTTCTGGGTGAGATGAGAGAAACTATAGAAGAAATACAGCACCATGGCCGTAAATATAACGATAGCGAAAAAAAAGATAAGCCATATTTGATGCTTCAATTTCAGTCTACTCGTCTTCATGGCCTGCTGCTCCGTTCATCGTTAACTGCTTTTTCTAAATTTCGCAGGTGTTATTCCGCAATGCTTCTTGAAAACCTTATTGAAATAGTAATATTCCACATACCCGGTCTGAATGGCGATCTCTTCGATCGACAGATCCGTTTTCTTCAATAACTCGCGGGCTTTCTTAATTCGGAGCTCCGATACGTATTCGGAGAAGGTTTTGCCTAGATTTTTCTTAAATAATTGACAGCAATACACTTGATTAATGAAAAATTGGGCGGACAAATCTTTTAAATACAATTTCTGTTCATAGTGAGCGTCAATATAAGCGACCATCCGATTGAAGCAGGACAAGATATCCCCTTCGTGCAAAGAGCGGTTATTTCCTTGCGTGATGGAGGTGAGGACATCATGCAAAAAGCCGCACAAAGACTCAAAGTGTTCGAATCGTTCCTTAATCTCGGAATAATTAAGAAATTCCATCTCCATGTCTTTCAATTCCTCCGCATAAGCGTTGATCAGGATTCCGACCGCCTGATTCCATAAGTAAACAACCTCGCTCATGCCAAGCTGCTGATCCTTGAAGTAAGCCTGCAGCCCATTGATGTACGGTTCCATGTCGTCGAATGGGTCACCTTGAATGATCCGATGAATATTATCGATGCAAGGCTTCACCAATTGAACCTTCGGGTCGTAATGAACGATACTTGCGCCTTTGTCCAAAAAAGCCTGCGAGGCAGACAAATCCGCTTCTTTAATCAGTTTGCTCATATGTGTTAGCTGGCTGGAAATGCTGCTGATGCCCACATTATTCCTGCCAGTATTTTTCAAGACAGATTCATCCCATAGTTCTTCCAAGCAAGATTTATGTTCCGTCGTCAGAACAATCAGCTTTTTATTTGTTCCAGCTTCAACTTCCAGAGCCGTAACAGGCTTTCCTTCCAAAGAGAGCAGCTTTCTGAAATCAATGTTGCCGTCTTCGAAATCGATAGAAAGCACTTGGTAGTAACATTCATCCGCATCCTCGGAAAACGGCAAATAACGTTTAATCTCTTCTTCATCGGTAGAGGTGAGTGCATCTAGAAGAAGCTGGTTGCGTTGCGTGCTTCTTTTGGAGAAATGCGTGGCAAGCTCCCCAATAAACGAATCCGCCATATCTACATCCAAAGGCTTCAGGAAATAATTAAGCGCGCCGTAGCGCAGCGCTTCCTGAGCGTATTTAAATTCCGCATATCCGCTAACGATGACAAACTCCGTATCCAAATCATGCGCTTTGGCTCTCTGCATGAGATCCAGTCCGGAGATGTCCGGCATGCGGATATCCGTAAATACCAAGTCCGGTTTCTCTGCCAGAATAGCATCCCACGCGATGTAAGCGCTTGTAAATTGACCCGTTATTTCAAACCCGTATTTCTCCCAGTCAAAGGCGTTGCGGATTCCTCGAATCGCCCACGACTCATCATCTACAATCATGACCTTGTGCATGGGTATCCCCCTGAACATTTAAATTTCTATCGAATAATAGCAAAGCTTTCCGTCAATAGCAACGAGAAAATACGAAGAAACCATGGTGTACGATGGTTTCTTCGTATCTTATGAATTACTTGCTGCTCTCTTTAACTTCTCTGTAATGCTTAATGTTCTCGTCTTGAACCGCTTTGCCGCCGGCGTCCATATATTCTTTCACAAGCTTGTCGTACAAGGAATCGAACTCTGCCGGCTTGGCCACGATCAATCTATCCATCATTTGCTTGTTCATGTCGCCAAGCGTTTTGCCGTATTTGATGCTGGCTTCGTTCGGAACGCCATAGTAGAAGCCGGTATAGCCGTCTGTCGTGTTGATCGCATAGGAATCAACAGCCATTTTCTCATAGTCTTTATCTCCGGTTGCCAAGGCTGCCGCGTACGTTTTGACATTCTTTTCGGTATCGCCTAGCTCCGCGCCGTTTACAACCAACGTATAATCCAGATTGAGATTGCTCATCTGCATATTTTCGCCGGTTTGCGCAATCCCTTGCGGGATGCCGTCCACCATCGTATGATTGACGCCTTCTTCGCCGAACTGCAGGAAGAACAACACTTCCGGATCAGCCATCCAGTTCAGGTATTTCATCGCCAGTTCCGCGTGTTTGCTGCTTTTTGGAATGAAGGAGAAAAGGCCGTTTTCATTATAAGTCTCTTTGATATATTTTCCTTCCGCGTTCTTGAAGGCATCGATCGGAACATAGTTCGCGTCCGGCGCGTTTTGTTTCAGCGGTTCGCGCATTTTTGCGGTAAGCGGATAATCCCAGTTAGCCCCATAGAAACCTACCTTGCCGTTCGTCACGTCGGCGTCCGCTTGCTTAGCCGTTTTGTCCAAAGCAAAGTCGGGACTGATCAGTTTTTCCGAATACAGCTTGTTCAGCCATTTATACGCATCCTTGTTGCCGGGCTTCAGCCAGTTCGTTGTCGTAACGAACTCTTCTTCCGACATTGGGCCCCAGAAGGACGGAACCAGGTTGCCAAACGTGTAGTTCATGCCGGCAGCCGCAGTCGCCCACGGAATGACGCCATTTACATTGCCGGGATTCTTGTCGCGGAAGGCAACAAGCGTATCGTACAATTCATCCTTATTAGTAGGAACAGGAAGTCCCAGCTTATCGAGCCAATCTTTGCGGATAAACAAGCCGTTCCAAGCAAGCAGAGTCCGCTTCGCCGGGATGGAAACTTGTTGGCCCTCGTATTTCCCGTAGTCAAGAACGGTATCGCCGAGATAAGCTTTCAGCTGCTGGCCATCCTTCTCGAGCAATTCGTCGAGCGTATAGAGACCTTTGTTTTTAGCAAAGCGGGTTACCGTTGTACCGTCGTAAGTGAAGGAAATATCCGGCGCTTCGTTGGCAGCCATGAGTACGTTCAGCTTATCGACTTCCTGGGAGCGAGGGACGGAAACGAATTTTACAACGGCGTTATTCGGTTTGCCGAATTTTTCGTTCACGTATTTGGTCCACGTATTGTTATTCAAATCCGGTTGTCCTTGAATACCTCTGTCGAATACTTCTACAGTCAAGGTTTCAACGGGACCGGAAGTTGCTTCCGCCGCTGGCGATCCGGCATTGGATGCCGCTGGTTCATTATTGCCGTTATTCCCGCCGCAACCTGCCACAACACCGGCCAATAACGCTGTGCTAAACAAAATGGCTGCTTTTTTCTTTGTACGTGTATTCACTTAAACCCACCCTTTCAAATGATAGATATTAAAATGATTCGTATTGCAAAGCTTCTTTACATCCGCTAGCCAGTCCGGGAACCACCCCTTTCAATCCGTTCTTTATCCTGATCAGCCTTTGATGGCTCCCGTCATCACGCCGTCCACGAAATACTTCTGCAATTTTGGATAGATGAGCAGGATCGGGATGGTTGTAAACATAACGCTGGCCGCTTTCAACGACTCCGGCACAATATAAGCGCCTGCGCCGCCTTCTCCGCCTTGTTGGCTGTCCAGCTGCTGATTGGCCGAGATGATCTGATACAGCTTCATTTGCATCGGATATAAATTTTTATCCGTAATGTAGAACAGCGCATCCTGGAATCCGTTCCATCTGTCCACCGCATAGAAAAGGCTTAATGTGGCGATGGAAGGCAGCGACAGAGGAAGCACGATCTTCATCAGAATGCCCATATCCGAACAGCCGTCAATTGCGGCCGACTCTTCCAGACTCTCCGGAAGGTTGGTGAAGAACGTCTTCAGAATGATTAAGTTAAACACGCTCATAGCGCCCGGCAGCACCAAACTCCATACCGTGTTCATCATCCCCAGGTTTTTAACCAGAATATAGGAAGGAATCAATCCTCCGCTGAAATACATCGTGAAGACTAGCGCCGACAAAATAAAGTTTCTTCCCATCAGCCGTTTTTTCGTTAATGGATACGCTCCGCAAATGGTCAAGAACATACACACTGCGGTGTAGAGTACCGTTAGCAGAATACTGTAACCAAGCGTATACAGCATCTCCACGTCGCTTAGGATCGTTTTGTACGTTTCCAGCGTGAAGCCTACCGGCCACAAGCCTACTTTTTGCGAAATAATCGCTTCGTTCGAGCTTAAGGAAAGCGCAATCATATAGAGGAACGGAACGATACAGGTGAAGCATAACGCCACGATAAAGACGATAATGACGATATCCGCCACGCTCATTTTTTTCTTCTTGCCGAAAGTGCTCGCCATACTCACCATATCCCATCCTCACCCAATTTCTTCGCAATATAGTTAGCGCCAATCAGCAGGATCAGGCCAACGACGGATTGGAATAATCCTACCGCTGTCGCTTGGGAGAAATCCCCCGAGCTAATACCAACTCTATATACGAATGTACTGATTACATCCGAGTAATCGCTCACTAATGAATTGCCCATTACAAACGGCCGATCGAACCCGATAGAAACCATTCTACCAATCTGGAGAATCAGCAAAATATTAATCGTAGATTTAATGCCTGGCAACGTAATATGCCATACTTTGCGAAGTCTGCTGCAGCCGTCGATATCGGAAGCTTCATACAATTCCCTATTAATTCCCGTCATGGCCGCCAGATAGATGATCGTCCCCCAGCCGATATGCTGCCATACGCCAACGGAAATATAAGTGATTAACCAAGGCACCTTCTGCGATAGGAACTCGATCTTCCCAAGCCCGAGGTTGTCCAGGAACGTGTTCACCATACCGCTGTTGGAGAACATCAGATAGACCATGCCGCCGATAATGACCCAGGATAAAAAGTGAGGTAGATACAATACGGTTTGCGTTAATTTCTTGAACTTCGCCGCTCTCAATTCATTAAGCAAAATCGCAAGTATGATAGGCGCCGGGAAACCCGCGATCAAGTCATAAACATTAAGAAGCAGCGTATTCTTAAGCGCACGGTAGAAGCTGTCCTGTTGGAATATGAACTGGAACACGTCCATCCCAACCCATTCGCTTCCCTTAATGCCCGCAAAAATGTTGTAATCCTGGAACGCCATCACAACGCCGTAGATCGGGGCATATTTGAAGATCAGGATATATGCAAAGGGCAGCAGCAAAAGAGTGTACAACCATTTGTCTCTTTTGATGTTGTGAAGAAATTTGTTTTTCTTCTTTATCGCAGCGTATTCTCGTTCTAAAACCGCTTTCATTTCTCTCATCCCTCCGGCTGTATTAAGGAGCTCTTATGTTTTCATTATAGCTACCGGAGAAATTTAAAAAATGTACTCATTTAAATGAATTTGGTAATAACTTAAAATCGTGGTGATATAAGTAATTCAGGGTTAAAAAGCTCCGTTTGCCATTAAGCTGTCGGAGGCTGTCCGCAAAAAATAGCGATGGCAGGGATAGCTCTCTGCATCGCTATTTTAAGTAAAAGTAACTCTTATTTTGCTGATACTAGCCTAGCTGCGCATAGTTATAAACCGTGCAAGGATAGAGGCCACTTCAGCCCGAGTGACGCTGCTTGCAGGCGCCAGAAGGTTTCCCGGCTTGCCGTTCAGAATCCCAGCGGCAACAGCCCAATTCATGGCATCCTGCGCCCAAGCGGACACCTCGCCGCTGTCGGCAAAGCTCTTGCCATTTCCGCTTGTTGCTGGTTGTCCGGCATATCGGTACAAAAGAGTAATAAGCTCCTCCCGCGTAATAGCAGCATTAGGTGCGCTGCCGTCGCTGATACCTGCCGTTACAGCCCAGTCTTCCGCCTTGCTGTACCAATTCGCGCCGCCGCTCGTCTCCACGTCGCCGAGCCTTGCCAATACGGTAAAGAGCATGGCCCGGCTCATCGATTCGCCCGGGGTAAATACGCCTTGCCCCGTTCCAAGGAACAACTCGCGGCTAGCGGCGAACGCTATCGCTTCTGCTGCCCAGTTATTGCCGGGCACATCCTTGAAAGTAATCTTGTTGTCTATTAATTTGACCGTCATATCGCCTCTGGCTATGAAACTTATTCCGCGGTCCGTCAGAACGGAGTCCCCTATGATTTTCCTGGTTCCGTCTGCCTTAACCGTGTAGGCCACGGTAGTGGCGGAGGCATTTTTCGCCGGAATCGAAATTCGCGTCTCTGCTACTCCTTCAGGCAGATGGACGGTGGCCGAGACTTCCCCAAGGGAAGTCGTAATCGTCTCTACCTTCACTCCGTTAGGCCATGTCGTAGTCTCGGTTACCGTTCCGGTCTTCTGATCCGTAACGATGGTGGTCGTACTGCCGTCTTCGTTCTTGATCGTAGTGGCTGCTCCTCCGCCAGTAGAGCCGCTAGATCCACCACCATCAGAAGGATTCGTCGGTTGAACATAACCTTGGATGGTTAACTCCACATGGGAGCTGGCTTTATAGTCAGCGGTCTCCCGGTAACGAATCCAATACGTTCCCGGAGCCAGATTGTGCAGCGTATCTCCCCCAACATTGGACCAGGTAGCCCCTTGGTCGGAAGACCATTCCATGGAGGCGTTCACGCCGGTGATGGTTCCATCGTTAGCGCCTGACGCTGTTTCATTGCTAGCCTTAAGCCCTACGGGAGTGGCTTTCGCTCCTCCGGTTACCGTCACTTTGAAATCGTCAAAGTCGATGGACGCGTTAGCATACCCGTCAATGCCAAACCTCTGGCCGGTCAGCTTGCTGCCGCCCGTATGGCGGAAGACAAAGTCCGTGGCCACTGGCACCGGATCATCGTTGATATAGACGGTATAAGTTTTGGCATCCCAGTTGGCTACCATTTTAATTTTGTACCAGCTATTAAGCGCGTAGTTTAGGACGGACTTCTTGGACCCGCCATTTTGCACCATAATCTTACCCGTATCAAACGCCGTGACCATCGAATAATTGCTAGTCCCGCTGTCGTTCCTCGCCATGGCTCCGTTAGCATACTGGAAGTTGGTGTTTAGCCTTGCGCGATATTCGATTACGATGCGCTCGTCTCCCGCAGCCGCCGCATCACCGCTATAAGGCAGGAACAGATTCGCTTTGCCCGCAGTAGACGTGGTCGTCAACCGAAGGAATTTATTACCCTCTTCTTCCTGAACGGTTGCGGTAGCGCCATTCGTCAGGTCTTCTACGTTAAAGCCGTACGGAACTTCACCCGCTTCATCGCCGACAAAATCCCGGTAAGCCTTATAACTTACTCCGTCTTGCGCAAGAACAAGAGAATCCGATAGAGCCGACTCGGCGACTGTAATCGCATTCAGGGCATCGGAGGCTTGCTGATCCGTAGTTGCAACATTCTTGGCCAACGCATCCGCTGCGTTCAGCGCGCTTTGCAAGGAATCATAAGCAGCTTGGCTGTATTGACCAAGACCATCGCCTAACGGATAAGAGATGCCGGACATCCCGGCGCGCTTGGCGTCAACGGCTGCTTGAAGCCTCTGTCCCGCCGTACTCTCCGTCCGAAGAGACGGACTCCATAGGGCATCGGTT
The DNA here is from genome assembly GCF_030161375.1 of Paenibacillus glycanilyticus. Lineage (GTDB taxonomy): Bacteria > Bacillota > Bacilli > Paenibacillales > Paenibacillaceae > Pristimantibacillus > Pristimantibacillus glycanilyticus_B. The sequence goes on along the minus strand of NZ_BSSQ01000007.1, from coordinate 47,714 downwards.
GGCGTATCGCCGCTTTTCGTCAAGTAAATCCGGTCGATATACAAACCATCCTCGCGCATCCACAGACTGAAGGCATGCTCGTCCGCTGTGGCGACGTTAACTTTGCCTACGTTTTTCCAGTGCCATTTCTCGTCCAGATCATTGCTGAAAAAGACAGCAGTCGAGAAGTTGCCATTGCTTCCGTCCAACCCGCCGCGAATGGAGTCAGAGGCATTGTCGACATACCGCCAGCGCACCCAGACATTGTAATCGCCGGTGTTTGCGAAATTGATCTTATACGTTAATTCCGGACTCGATGCAGAGAAGTCGGCATCGTCTGACCACTGCCCGCCCAGATCGGGAAGGCGCATCGCCATGCCGGTATCCGACTGGGTGAGACGCCACGCGTTAGCAATCTTTCCTGCCGCGGCTGCCTGATCTCGCTTCGATACGGTATACGCCTTCATGTCATCCGTAATCTGGCTTGCGGATTCAAGCTCATGTTCCATGGCGTACTCGGCTTCAATGCCTACCTTTCCACCTGTTTCAACAAAAGCGCCCGCTCCCCAGCCAGCCGGGATGTTTTTCGGCTCTGCGGCTGTAGAGTTCCGGGACAGAAGCTGGGTGCCGGGGCTAAACGTCGTATTAAACGCATCGTTATAACTCTCGTCAGGACCAAGTTCAGTCGGAATGACGCCTTCCGGACCGGTGTACAGCACCATCTTGTCGATCATAATGAAACTATCTACCATCCACAGCTTAATCGTATGTTTTCCAGCTGTCATTGCAGGCATAGTAACGACATGCTTCTCAATCATATGGAAAAGGTTGCTTACCCAGATCGTGCCTTGTCCTTCATCGGCTGCCGCAGATTCCACGACAATCGGGGCTAAATCGTCCACGGATACCGCAAAGCGTACCTTTCCCTTGGAATTAAGCGTCGGAATCCGGTAGATCTCGAGCGGGAACTGACCCGCGGAAGTCAGGTTAATATCATACTCCAGGCTTGGGGCTGTCGAAGTGATCGCAGCTTCGTCCACGGCTCCTAGATCAGGATCGTAAGCACGTACGACGTCACCGCCGGAAGCACGGCCCAAGTCATGAATAACTTCCCACGTCTTATTGCCGCTTGCGTTCAAGCGGCTGTAATGCTCCGCTTCAATCGAAACATAACCGTCGGCTTCCGCATACCCCTTCACTTCGGACAAGGCTAATGCCGGATCTTCAACAGCTACTTGAACGGTCTTGACCGTATTTGCTGCCGTGTCGGTAATCGTAATTGTTGCTGATTCGCCTTTGTGGGCTTCGATTTCATCAATCGTAACATAGAGGCGAGTCTCGTCGTTTATGGTGCCGGCTTCGGAGGACAGATGTACCCAAGGCTGATCGGCGGAAGCTGTCCAGTTGATACTGCCGGCTCCTTTATTGAAGATATCGATGAATTTACCGTCTTGGTTGTACGGGGAGAAGACTAGCTTGGAATTCTCCTGCGGCTTATTCTCGCCTTGTACAACCGCGCCTAAGGACGGTTCCCCCAGTACCAGCGCCGGCGTGCCGGCAGGAAGCTGGTTAGTGACCGGCGGCGCCGCGTTTTCGGGATCAATGAATCCCTTCCACTTGCCATCAGCCATTGTGCTATACCGCGCAATTTCCGCTTTCTTTGCCAGATCTGCCTCTTGAGAGAGTTTGAGGAACGAATCGGCGGAAGCCATCCTACCCTGATCGTAGGCCAGATTGCTTCGATCCGCATAATAGTAGGCTTTATTCACATAATAGGCCCAGTTTATTTTGGATTGCACCAGTTCGTAGAAGCCGAGCTTCTGCTCCTCCGGAAGCGCGTTATAGATCGCCGCGGCGCGGTCGAACAAATCCTGGTATACCGCCATGCGCTTCGAACTCTCATCCCCGTATTGGGTCTGGTTGAACACGCCAACCTGCATGTGCTCAAGCTTGCGAACGTTTGTCTGCTGATAGAACGTATTGAGAATGTCGGCTGTCTCGTCGCTGTACTCACTGCCGAATTGCTCGCCAACCCAGTCTTTCAGGAATTGCTTCGAATTATTTTTGTACTTCTCTACATCCCATCCGTAACGGATAAAGAAGGTCATCTCGGCTTCTTGAGGTTTGATATCGCCAATGTTCAGTATCCAAGACTTCCGAATATTATGATCCCAAGACTTGCTTAGCTCCTCCCCCATTAAGGAAAGAGGGATCGAATTAAGCCACGTATAGCTTTGGTCAGCGGGAGCCCAATAGGAGACGTGATCATATAACCCATTTCCTCCTTCGCGCGCACGTTCTGTTGCATCCGGCATTCTCCGCATCATTCCGTGATTGTCGTCGCACCAGATCACCGTCACATTGTCGGGCAGATCAAATTTAGGGTTGTTGTAGATGGGGAGAACTTCCTTGTAAGGGATAAACGCCTGGAACGAATTATCGTATTTCTCCTGGCCTAATATCTCTTTAAGCATCTTCTGCTGCTCCCGGATGATCTCGTTCATCAGTCCGGCTTTCCGATCCTCCAGATCGCTGCCCAAGTAATCATAGGCGGAGTCCATCAGATTTTTCACGCTGAAAGCTTCGTCATGGATTCCCCGCATCCCAAGCGTCCATTGCGCGTCGATGTCTTTATGGCTTTCAATGCTTTCGCGCCAGTACTGGAGCACCGCATCCTTGCTTACCGTGTAGTCGTATTCAATCGTATCCGGATTAACGCCCATCTTCTGGGCATAATCCTGTTTCCAATCATCCCACTCGTGCGTGTTCGTCCGAAGAAGCATATCGGGGTGACTGGAACCAAGCACGATGCCGTATTCCTTCACCAGATCAATATTGCCGGGCACATTGTTAATGGAATTAACATGCATGGCTGCCCAGATGTAGTTCCCCTTCAATCGCAAGATAAGCTCGAAAATTTTGGCATACGTTTTGGGTCCCATATTATCCGGGTCTTTAAATACTTCCTTAGCCCAGCGGCCAAGCTTCTCTTCATCATTGAGGAACACGCCGCGGTACTTCACGTCCGGCAGATCTGTAACGGAAGTACCGGCAGCTATGTATACGGCGCTCTTGGTTTGGATAGCTGTGTCGGCAAAAAAATACCAAGGGCTAACGCCCATTCGTTCCGAAAGCTCGTATACGCCAAAAATAGCTCCGCGATTATCCGATCCCGCGATAACCAAAGTATTGTCGTCCAAAACTTTGATTAAATAAGCTTCCCATTTATTCTGGATCGCGTTTACTTCATCCGCGGTAATCTTCCCTTCGCTGACCAGCGACTGAATCTGCGCGCTGTTAGCAAGCGTGCCCACGATAACGACGGGACCTGCGGGCAGGGCTGTCTCGCTGCTCACGTTGGCGTCCAGATTGGTGACTCGCTTGATGTCATCCTTCAAGTCGTTCACCACTCGTCTGACCGGAGCTTCCTCCGCCGCATCCACCCAAATGTTCGCTGCCGTTGCGTTAACCGCTAATGGAAAATCTCCAACTTCCCCCGTTTCCTTAACGATTCCTTCGTCCTCGTCCTGAGCGGATGGATTAGCAGCTGCATAAGCAGGCATCATCCCGATCAAAAGCGCGATCATCATCATTACGGCCATTACGCGTCTTGCATCTCTGATCACATTAACTCACCTCAATTTTATATATTCGCCCGCGCAAAAGCGGATCTTGAGCAGCTGGCCTAGCCGTGATCGCTCAAGATCCGCGAAGCGAAGCGTTATGGTTTCATCGTGGATAATTTCAGTAAGTTGTATTAGGTTCGCGAAGCAATAAATCGGGCAAGAATCGTGGCCACTTCAGCCCGGGTGACGCTGTTTCCAGGAGCCAGAAGGTTCCCCGGCTTGCCGCTTAGAATCCCATTCGCTACCGCCCAGTTCATCGCTTCTTTTGCCCAAGAGGACACCTCGCCGCTGTCGGCAAAGCTCTTGCCATCTCCGCTTGTTGCGGGTTGTCCGGCATACCGGTACAGAAGAGTAATAAGCTCCTCCCGCGTAATAGCAGCATTAGGTGCGCTGCCATCGCTGATTCCAGCCGTTACAGCCCAGTCTTGCGCTTTGCTGTACCAATTCGCGCCGCCGCTCGTCTCCACGTCGCCGAGCCTTGCCAATACGGTGAAGAGCATAGCCCGGCTCATCGATTCGCCCGGGGTAAATACGCCTTGCCCCGTTCCAAGGAACAACTCGCGGCTAGAGGCGAAAGCGATCGCTTCGGCAGCCCAGTGATTGCCTGGCACATCCTTGAAAGTAATTTTGTTGTCGATTAATTTGACCGTCATATCGCCTCTGGCTATGAAACTTATTCCGTTGTCCGTAAGAATAGAGTCGCCTATGATATTCCTGGTTCCGACTGCCTTGACCGTGTAGGCCACGGTAGTGGCGGAGGCATTTTTCACCGGAATCGTAATCCGTGCTTCAGCCACGCCAGCGGGCAGATGGACGGTAGACGAGACTTCCCCAAGGGAAGTCGTAACCGTCTCTACCTTCACTCCGTTAGGCCAAGTCGTTGTCTCGGTTACCGTTCCGGTCTTCTGATCCGTAACGATGGTGGTCGTACTGCCGTCCTCGTTCTTGATTGTAGTAGCTGCTCCTCCGCCTGTAGAGCTGCTAGATCCACCTCCGTCAGAAGGGTTCGTTGGTTGCTCATAACCTTTGATGGTTAACTCCACCTGGGAGCTGGCTTTATAGTCATCGGTTTCACGGTAACGAATCCAATAGGCCCCCGGAGACAGATTCGATAGGATATCCCCCTCTACGTTGGACCATGTCCCTCCATTATCGGAAGACCATTCCATCGAGGCGTTCACGCCGGTGATGGTTCCGTCTTTAGCGCCCGCCGCTGTTTCATTGCTTGCCTTAAGCCCAACAGGAGTGGCTTTCGTTCCGCCGGTTACCGTCACTTTGAAATCGTCAAAGTCCATGGATGCGTTAGCGTACCCGTCTACGCCAAAACGCTGGCCTGTCAGCATGTTGCCGCCCGTATGGCGGAAGACAAAGTCCGTAGCTACAGGATCAGGGTTATCGTTGATATAGACGGTGTAGGTTTTGGCATCCCAGTTGGCTACCATTTTAATTTTGTACCACGTGTTAATAGTGTAGTTCTGGACGGTCTTCTTGGAAGCGCCATCCTGCACGATCAGCTTGCCCGTATCAAATGCAGATACCATGGAGTAATTGCCAGTTCCGCTGTCGTTTCTCTCCATAGCGCCATTGGCGTACTGGAAGTTGGTGTTTAAACGTGCGCGATATTCGATCACGATGCGTTGATCCGCCCCGGCTGTCACCTCGCCCAGATAAGGAAGGAACAGGTTCGCTTTCCCTGCGGTAGCGGTAGTCGTCAGTCGCAGGAATTTATTGCCCTCTTCTTCTTGCACCGTTGCGGTAGCCCCATTCGTCAGGTCTTCGATGTTAAAGCCAAACGGATACTTGCCCGTCTCATCGCTGGAGAAATCCCGGTAAGCGTTATAGAATACGCCATCTTGCGTGCTGTTGAGCGAACCTAACAGATCGGCTTCCAGATTGGCAAGGGAAGTCCGTTCTTCATTAAATTGCTCTTCCGTCAAACTTGCGTCAGCCGATAATTGCTCCGCATGGTCGAGCTTCGCTAGAAGCGCATCATACGCAGACTTGCTATAGCTGCCGAGCCCTTCGCCCAGCGGATACGAGAAGTTGTCTATCCGGCTGCGGGCTTGCTTCACGATCTCATCAAGGCCCCATCCCGGAATAACCTCAACGGAAGCGGCAGCCGGAACCTCCTCGCCATTCAGAGTCAACAAGACTGGCACTTGGACCATGCCAAGAGAATTGAAGTCAATGCCGTCCAGCTTCCAACTAACCTCGGCCGTGCTGTTTGCTCCCTTATACTCAACGTCAACAACGCCAGACAACTTAGGGGTTGCTCCGGATGGCGTTTTTACCTGCGTGACAATCTGAGGAACCTGAGACGGATCGGGAAGGACCGTCAAGTTGAAAGTTGCTTCCTTGCCGCCGTACGCGGCCGTGATTACCGTATCACCCGGCTGAGTATCATAGACTTCACCGGTGTCCGAGATTTGAGCCACGTCGGGATTGCTGCTCGAGTATGTCGCGCCAGCCGTCACGTCCTGCACTTCATACGTATTGTAATTTGCTAATAACTGCAGTTGACTTGTCATCCCGCCGGTCAGAATGTTGTTCAGTCCGCTGATGGCAATGGACTGCACAGTCTTCGGTTCAGCGTTAACAACAACCGTGGTAGTTGCTGTTTTCCCGTTATAGGTTGCGGTAATCGTTGCACTGCCTGCCTTGATCCCCTTGATCTCGGACCCATTAATCTGAACCACTTGATTGTCGGAAGAACTGAAAGCAACTCCGCTGTCCGCAAGGGTATTGGTCGTACCGGCTACCAAGTATACGGGCAAGCTGCGATTGTCGCCAAGCCCCAGCGTATATCCCGGTGAATCGAATACCAACTCTGAAGAATCAAGTTTGAAAACATCCATGCTGTCTATTTCCGCAAGGTTAGCGCCGGCAGAGAAACGAATGATATTATCGCCTTGCTGCAGATACACTTTCGCCGTGGAGGCGCCCCAACGATTCCAGCCGGAATACACGATGCTCAGCTTGGCGCCGGAGTTGCCATTGACCGACAAGATATGTGAAGCATCCGCCGCACTCGATGTACCGTTGGCGTTTCGCACGGAGAGCACATACATGCCTGCCTCCGGCACGTTAACCGTAAATTGAGCTTTATCATTGGCATTCTTCATATTCGTAATCTTTTTCCCGCCCGAAGCCGTGTTTTCCCGCAGGACGCTTGGACCGGTCTCACCGCCAGGATCTTTCACGAGCTGGGCGTCTTCCGCCTCATAACGCTGACGTACCGGTTCTCCTGAAGGGATCGCAATCGGTTGGTTCGGATCGACGGGCTCTCCGAGGTTCGGCGTTCCGTCTTCGTTCCAAGTAAATTTTTGTGCCCGGACATTGCGGGTCCACCCTGATCCGGACCAGCGGGCGGAATGGTAAATAATCCAGTCCTCGCTGCCGTCGGGAGAAGTGGTGAGACTATGGTGACCGGGGCCGTAGACGCCGTTTGCGCTGGAGAATATCGGCTGGTCGTGTTTGACCCAGGAGCCGGGATTCATTAAGTCGTCGCCAACTTGGGCCGTGATGAGTCCAAGGCAATAACTATCCGTCCAGCTTCCGTTAGCGGAATAAACCAAGTTGATCGTGTTGCCATGTATAGTCACTTCGGGGCCTTCATTAATTCGGCCCGGAGACGATTCCCAATCGTGATCAGGCGTCGACAGCAATACCCGCTCCGAGCTGATGGTCTTAGGATCGCTCATCTCCGCGATATATAAATTTTGAAAGCTGCCGTCCGTATCTTCCCAGCCGGACCAAATGAAATAAGGCTTATCGTTTACGGTCATCACCGTTCCGTCGATCGCCCAGCGGTCGGAAGAGTCCGTTATTTTCCCCTTGAACTCCCAGGTTCCGGTCATCGGATCAGCACTATCGTTCTCCAGCACGTACATGCGGTGGTTGGCGTTTGTTCCGTTGTCAGCCGCGAAGTAGATATACCACTTGTACTCGCCGTCGCTATCTTTGAGATAGTGCATCTCCGGTGCCCATACATCGGAGCTGTACATCGTTCCTTTCACCGGTGTCCAAGCTAAGCTGCGCTCGCCGGCATCAATGCCGGAGATGGTCTTCGCTCTGCGGATCATGATGCCGCTGGCGTTAACAAAGACGTTATAATAAAAGCCATCCGTATGCTTGTACACATACGGGTCGGCACCTACCTGCATGATCACATTATAGAAATCGGACACCTCTGTTCCTCCTGTTGCCGAAGCCGATATTGAATCTGCCTGATCTGGCGTCGGTTCTGCCGCTGCAGCTGCAACGCTCCATTGCGGCAGCATCAGCAGCACCACAAGACCAAGCAGCAGATATTTGAAACGATTCCTGAACATTTGCAATCCTCCCTGATCAATCATTATGTTTTCTTCCTCCTAGTACGAACGCACTACGCTGTATCCGCGAGTCACCTCCTCCGGCTCTATAGACAAATAAACCGCTTTCATTTTTGTCCATCTCCCTGCTCGATTGCTTTTCTGGCTAGTGTTCTTCATTCTACCTTCCGGAGGAAACTTACAAAATGTACTATCTTAAATAGTTTTTGTAATCGTTTTAAGATTTCCGGATGATCCAAATGAAAAAAGCAGACGTCCCATCTCATAATGGAACGTCTGCTTCGTTTATATAAATGATCTAATTGTCGTAAGGTCGTAGCTCGCTTATTAGTCTGTTCACCTGTTCTTGCCAACATTCCAGCAAACGGTCATAATAAACCCTCTCTTCGCTACCCGCGATAGACCCTTGTAGATCGAGCTCGTTGATTACGGCCCGAATGCCATCTTCCCAACGAATGGAATACCGGAAATCCAGATCAGTGCGGGCAGCCGTATTATCAAAAATCGTCACATTCTGAAAATTCTCAGCGCACCACTCCGCGCGTTTGGGCAACATCGCCTGAAGAAGATCCGTGGGAATATGAACAAATTTCGGTTCGGGCGCTTGGAGCGCTTTCGCTACAATGCTCCAATATTGATTGTAGGTCATCCATTCTTCGCCTGTTACATTATATGCCCGGCCAATAGAGTTCTTATTGCCAATGGCATTCGCGAAAGCAACAGCTACATCATCCCGATGGCAAGCTACCCATAACGAGGATCCATCACCGTGTACAATAATCGGGCGGCCCTCCCGGAGCCTGCGCATTTGATACTCGCCGCCGCCTAGGGATGCAATAGCATTGGAGGTCCCCCCATAAGTCTGAGCAAGGCGCAAAATGGTAACGGGAAAGTTCTGCTGTTCATAAGCCGCCAGCAGCACGTCTTCTGCTTCCCTCTTGCCGTAGGCGTAAGGAAAGGACAAGCTTGGCTTCCTCGGATGCGCTTCATCTATCGGATAATAGTCCGCATTCTTGGAGTAGACGTCAACGGTGCTGCAGAAGAGATATTGCTTCGTCATGCCGCTGAATACCTCAACGGCGTCTTTGGCATGCGCTGCCGTAAAAGCGGCCATGTCGATGACGCAATCAAATGGCTGTTCCGATTGAATGGCTTCCCTCAGCGACTGTTTGTCGCTTCGGTCCGCTTGGATACTTCGGACACCTTCCGGCGAAGGCTTGCTGCCCCGATTCAGATGAACAACTTCGGTTGCCCCATCCGACAACAAACGAGCTGTTATCGCTTCGCTGATCATTCCCGTGCCGCCGATTATTAATACTTTTCTCATTACCCGTGCGCCTCCATCCTTATGTAGCTCTCGCTCCTCCATTGCTTTCGCGATCCATTAGCCATAACCTCTACATGGGATGGTGATTCCAAAAAAAATTCTAAGTTAAAAATAAAAATGCTTAATGATGCCCATTTAATTGACCGAGCAATTGCTCCAACATCTCATCCGTGAAGGCACCTTGGCTGAAGGATACCAGGTTGCGCAAAGGCATGGTAGCAAGCGCGGCTTGCATGATTTTCGCCATTTTTTCATCTTGCTCCGAAATCCCCATGGCGGCTTGGAACTGCTGGGCCAGCGACTGCAGCATCGAGGCAGCGGCAGGGTTCGTCATCAACTCGCCGAGCAACGAGTTACGCGTGAATGTCTGGTGAAGCGCTACGGTAGAATGGACTTCAAGCGAAGCCTGCAAGGCGATATTCCGGGAGGAAGAGCCAATCATGATGGCGAACTCTCCGCTTTCTACATGCCAATCCTTCAATTCCGCGTTGTAATACGCAAAGGCGCGTTGACCGAGCGTGAACGTAACCGTCGTTTGCTCGCCCGGCTCCAGATCAACCTTGGCAAAGTCTTTCAACTCTTTATCAGGCCGCTTCATTGTGCTTACCGTATCCTTCACATACAGCTGTACAATCTCTTTGCCCGAGAGTTCTCCGGTATTCGTAATCGTCACCTGAACTTCAAGCGTGTCGGTATCGAGCATACTCGCGGTGTTCAGCTTAAGATCCGAGTAGGCAAACGTTGTATAGCTAAGCCCATGTCCGAATGGGAAGAGAGGCTCCAGTTTCTTCGTATCATAGTAACGATAACCGACAAAGATCCCTTCCTTGTATTCCACTCGTTTGCCTTCGCCCGGGAAGTGTAAGTAGGAAGGGTTGTCTTCCAGCTTCACCGGGAACGTCTCCGCCAGCTTGCCGCTTGGATTTACTTCGCCGTAGAGGATGTCCGCAAGCGCCCCTCCAATGGCTTGCCCGCCGAGATATGCTTCAACAATGGCCGGAACCGAAGATGCCCATGGCATCTCAAGGGCAGAGCCGTTCATGAGAACTACGACAACCTTGTCATGAACAGCGGCAACCGCTTCAATCAATTGCTCCTGGTTATAAGGGAGACGCAGATGTCGACGGTCCGACAGCTCGGACTCGAACCCATCCGGAATGCCGGCGACAATCACCGCAATGTCGGCTGCTCCCGCAACCTGTTTGGCTTCCTCGATGAGTTGACCGTCCACTTCCTCTGTATCTACCGCGTAACCGGGTGCATAGGCGATAAGATCCCCATGATGGGCAAGCTGCTTCATCTCCTCGACTGGAATATCTACTTGCGTTGGTACAACAAAGGCGCTTCCGCCGCCTTGGAATTTAGGATTTTGAGCCAATGCGCCAAGGATCGCAATTTTGCCGTTCTTCGGTAAAGGAAGCAACCCATCCGAATTTTTCAACAGGATGATGCTTTCACCTGCCGCTCTACGCGCAAGAGCGTGGTTATCCTCTGTACGTACGGTTACATGCTCCCGTTTGTTGTCCATATGCTTGAAGATGAGCTCAAGAATCCGTTCAACAGCCGAATCCAGCACCTCTAACGGCAACGTTTCATTCCGCACGCCTTGAATGATTTTCTTGTCGGTAAGGCCATTATTGCCTGGCATCTCAAGCTCAAGTCCGGCAGCCAAGGATTCGATAATCTGATCAACAGCGCCCCAATCGGATACAACTACCCCCTCAAAGCCCCATTCCTTCCGCAATACATCATCCAGTAAATGTTCATTTTGCGAGGCATAAGTACCGTTGATTTTGTTGTATGCCGTCATAACCGTCCAAGGCTTTCCTTTCTTCACGGCACCTTCGAAGCTGGCCAAATAAATTTCGCGCAACGTCCGTTCGTCGACGATGGCGTCATAACTCATCCGAAGATGCTCTTGATTGTTCACGGCAAAATGTTTCAATGACGTACCTACGCCTTGACTTTGCACGCCTTGGATTTGACTTGCTGCCAGCTCCGAGGATAAATAAGGATCTTCGGAGAAATATTCAAAGTTTCGACCGCCCAGAGGAGACCGTTTAATATTTGTTCCCGGTCCAAGCAGCACGGCTACATTCTCCGCCTGGCATATTTCTCCGAGCGCAACGCCAACTTCATGGATGAGTTCGCGGTTCCACGTGCTCGCTAGCGCTGCTGCTGTTGGAAAACAGGTGGAGGGAGTAGCGCCGTTCATGTTAATGCCTTCCGATGCGGCTTGTTTATGAAGGCCATTTGGTCCATTCGCCACCATAATGGAAGGAATGCCAAGTCGTTCAACGCCTTTTAAATGCCACACGCTTAGGCCGGAGCACATCCCTGCTTTTTCTTCCAACGTCATCTGGCTTGCGAGTCCCTTTATATCACGGTTCATTTGGATTCCCCCTGCTTTGAATGAATGAGATATTAATTCCAATTATTAATAGTAATGATAGTTCAGCTGGGCGTTATATTCATTCCAAAGCACTCGTTCCGCTGTTCCGTTTTCTATTTCGTTATCGCTTACATTCCTATTTGACTTCCTCATGGACCTAAAAAAAAGGAACACCCGCTGCTTGCGAATGTCCCTTTATTGGTTCTGCTGCGCGATATTAATATCGGCGCTTTATCGTAACTAGCCGAATCTCATGCGGCTCAAGAACAGCTTTTAACTCCATTATCCCTTCAGCCCGCTCCATTCGGGTCCGGTAACCCGGCTCAGCCATCCGTACCAAGTGATTGTGACCAGCCCCGTTCAAGATGTCCGGTGCCCCCATCTCGACCCAAGCATCAAACGACGAGCCTTGTTTACGGTTTACCCATTGTTCTTCTATCGTAAAGTCGCCATTCAGACTATGCAAACGCACCTTTACCTCTTCTAGCTCGCTGTTTAGAAATACGCCATAACGCGAAATCGACGTAAGCTGGGAATAATCAAACCGGTCATACAGATCGTTATAGTGGCAATAATGATACAGCAGAATCTGATAGTCATCGCCTCTTCGCGTGACTATAATCCCTTCCTTTTGCAGCAAGATTTCATCGCCAAGCTTGGCAAGGAAGGCAAAAGCATGGAACCCCGCTTTCTTGATTCCATTGTAAGTCATGAGGCCAAATCCGCCGTGAAAGACCGGCTGAGGCAGACGAAACTCCTCGTGTAGATCCGTCGCCGTCCAAAAGCCCAATCCTTCGACATGCGGACCAATCTGCAAAGCCGTCCTTATAATAAAAGCGGCCATGTAGCAGGTATCGTGAACAAGGTCACGGCAGTCGGTATTCGCATTCCATTCCGTAATCCACCGTTCTTCCGTCGTCATGGGTAGCGTACCTGACCGAGCGACTTCCTCTTCAACCGCCCGCTGAATCGTATTTGCATCACCGAGGCGAATGCCCGTAAGCTGATTAAGCAGCTCAGAATGAAGATCACTGGCATAATCCGCATCGGCAAGCAGCTCCGTCGCAACGGCTGCCTGTTCGCTAGCGACTTCGAAATCGGATAGATGATAGACATGGAACGAATAAAAATCCAGTTGCAAATCATGCTTGCGGGCGTAATCGGCAAAGTCTTGAAGCCAATCACCATCTCCGACCATGCCCAGGTTCCCGAAGCCGCCGATTTTCAATCTGGCATCAATTGTTTTCAAGCGCTCACAGCTTGCACGGAAAAAATCAAAAAACTGTTCGCGGCTTCCCTTCCAGAAGACCCCTTCAATATCGGGCTCGTTCCAAAACTCAAAGTACCAGCTCACTACTTCCGCAATCCCGTAACGGTTCAATAAATGCCGAACAAATGCTTCAATCAGGTCGAGCCAGCGGACCAGATCCTTCGGCGGGGTTACGTTGGCCTTCCAATAAAAAATTTCGCCTGCCGATGAAGCAAGCTGCGACGGCATAAAGCCAAGCTCAAGGAAGGGCCTCACGCCTTCGGCAAGCAAGGTGTCGAGTAACGCGTCGATATGGTTGAAGTTATAATACACGCTTCCGTCCGACTGTTCGTTATAGACTAGAAGTTCATCCGCGAGTATTCCATGAAACCTTACATATTCAAATCCAATATCCCGCTTAAGCACCTGAAGCTGACCGCGAAAATCCGAACGCAACCCATGCGGTGCATTCGGCTCCGGTCACCGTTAGCTTCACATATCTCGCTTTGATGTTGCCCGCATCGGAATACGTCGCCATTGGGGTTGTATTGGAGGTCCGGTTGGCAAACGTCGTCCAGTTCGTATTATCGCTGGAATACTCTATTTTGTATTGGTAATATAACCCCGCAAACTCGAAGGTTGTCTTCATACTGCTGATATTATGCTTCTGCCCCAAATCAACGACAAGCCATTGCGGCTTGCTGCTGCTGGAAGCGGCCCATCTGGTTTCCGGATTTCCGTCCACCGCGCTTGCCGCGTCATGAATAGCATTATCCGTGCTTGATACCGTTACGGGTTTGAATTGGGCTACGTTCCAATCCGTTCTCTGCGTTGGAGTTAGGAAATAGCTGCCTGTCATGTCCTTCATCCGCTGGGCTTCTGATAACAGTACATAAGGAACCCATGCCAAGTTGCTGTCATGCCCTCTTCCCCTGCCTTTGCCCCCGCTGTCGCCGCTTGGCCCAAGGAAGAAATATTCATTGGTGAAGCCAAGACCCGACGAGTGGAGCGAATCGTCCATAACGCCTACTTTGTCTCCCAGATTGGTGTACAGCATAGTGTTCCGTTCCAAGAACTTGGCAAAATCCAAATAATGCGAATCCGAAGTTGCCTGGTACAATCGGTAATATTCCGGGACGGCGACAGCGTTAAAGATGTCTACTCCCAACCCGTCGGAAGCGATAAAGCTCATTCCGTAAGGAGGCAGATTATCGTTGCCAAACACGGCGTTCTTGTCTTCTGTACCCGTCGCGTCTTCGGCGGTCATCTTCACGTTCTGAATGACCTCGTTGGTCTCTACGAAGTCTGCGGCAATCTTGGCGCGATCGAGCCAAGTCGAGCTTCCCGTCAAATCGTATAGGCCGAGATAACCGTATAGGGCAAGGTAACCGGATTCTCTGTCCACGATATCCGAAGCAGAGAAGTAGAATAGTCCTCCGTAAAACTTATAGTCGCCATGGCCGATGTTCCATATAGCATTGCCGATGTTCATTGCTGCCGTTTTATAGCTGGCGTTACCCGTATATTTTGCGATATCGACCATAAATCCAAGGCTTTGAATATCCGTTGAATTTAGGCGCGCATTTGCTTTGCCAATCAGGTAGGAGTACCAATCGGCATGCGTTACGCCATGGGCCAGCTCTAGCTGGTAGGCTTTCAGTACGGCTTGGAACCCTTCCGTCTTCGCCCGCTCCATATCCGTATCCGTCTGGTTTGCGTCGATTCGATCATTCGCTACCTGATCGTTAAGTACCGCTATAGCATGATTAATATAATTCTGCTTTCCTTTCTCGTAACCTGCGGCAAGCATTAACCAGGCCAAATCCGCATTTCGCCACAAAAAGCCGCTGTCGGGCATGAAATGATCCGCGTTCGTTAAATATTGAGGAGCACCGCCTACGACACCATAAGATTTATCGATATGCTCATAAAGCGTATCCTTATGTTCGTTCGGGTCAACCCGCATATCCACGATCGCCAACTCGTCGTAGGCAGCTCGCCAGGTTTGACGTACGGCATTCTGAAAGTCGGTATACGGTTTATAGTTCAGTTGCATCTTCGTCAGTCTAGTAAGTCCGTTCGTCATCGGCAGAAAACGCCAGATTCGTCCTCCCGTGCTTGTATCGGGGATCATTCTTCTCTTCGTATAGGCAGGATACGTATGGAACATCTCGACATATTGAACGGATCCTTCCGATGCAAGACGCATTCCGAGCCCGGGCAGATTCATTCTGCTGTCGACCAAATATTTAAGCGCCTCCACGTTCTCATCCGCAACAATTGTTTCCCTTGCGCCTGGCGTTTGGTCCGCAAGCGTTAAACCAAGCTGTGAGTTCATGCGGTAACTCGTTATAAACGGTGCCGACAAAGCTTCCACTCCGGTTGCGCTTTCCTGCCCGTCCCAGGCAATCCGGGAGGAATAGGTTCCAAAGGTTTGATCGTCATTGCCGTACCAGGCACTAGGCGAGAACCATTTGAAATCGGTCGCGGACGATGCCGCGGCTGTCCGAATCGGAAATTCCGTCATAAAGCCTTTATCGCTTGATGCGGCAGACAACACCTTGATTTCCCTAGCTACGTTCAGATTGCCTTGAACCATGCTGTAGCTGTCCGTTATTTGGATAGAACTGCCGTTAGCCGTGCTGATCGTAACCGATCCCTGATAACCATCCGTTACCGCTTGCACCGAACTATAAGGCTTATAGATCGTGTTCTGCAGCTGATCGCTTTGGGTAATAACCTTAACGCCTACCGAACCGTGTTTGGAGACCCACTGCTCGGTCCCGTTGTTCAATACCTTTAACAAATAACCGGATTGGCTGGCATCATAAGCTAGCAGATAAGAACGGGTTCCATCCGTTCCAACCGTATAATCCGCGGCATGGATGACTGGCGGTACGGCAAATGCCTGCATGATGAAGATCAGGCTAATTAACAGAACAAGCTTCTTATTGAGCTTGTTTAATCGCTCCATGAATATAGCCCCTTCCCATTCGTGGAATAAGAAAGGAGCGACCATACCCGGTACGCTCCTTATCTTCTAGCCGCAACTGCAACCTCTATTTGCCCGACAATACGTTGTCGAAAGCTTTTTTCATCTCTTGTACGGCCGCATCATAATTGCTCTTCTGCTTGAAGTCATTAACGACTTCATCCCACTGTTTGTCAAAAGCCGCATCGCTCTTGGCAGACAGGATTTGAGCCACCTTCTGGCGAGCCGTACTCCAGTAATAGCCGTTGGTCTCGCTGGACGCGCCGGTCATCGCAGGCAAGACGGAACCGTCGTAGCTGATCTTCGGATTGGACAGGTAGATGTGCAGCCTGTCATAAGCATCCAGCTTGATCGGATAGCTGTAATACGGCGTTTTGTTATTGTAGCCTGGCGCCGGTGCCGTAATGGAAGATTCGGATGTACCCAGAATGCCGTAGTACTCTTGGTTTTTCCCGTCTTCCGTCTTCTTGGTGTCGCGAATGGCTTCCCATAACTTCTCATCCTTGAACACTTTCTTGCCGTCTTTCATTTCCCACAGTCCGGCTTCTTCCGGTCCCCAAGCTGTAATGTCCTTGCCTTCTTCCGAGTAGAACCAGTCGAAGTATTTGAGCAGTCTTGGAATGTCCTTCACGTTCTTGTTGATCATAAAGATCGGCCAACCTGCCGGTGATGCGGCATCGACGTACGACTTCTCGGCGTATTTCGGCGCTGGCCAATTAATAGGATGCATCTCGGCTTCCGGATTTTTTGCCTTCAGGGCATTTCTTGCCGCCGTCATATCCGGTGCCCACATGGTCACCGCCACCCGTCCGGATGCAATCTTCTCTTGCGCTTGTTCCGGCTTGTTAATCAGCCAGTTTTTGTCCAGAATACCGTCCTTCATCCATTTGGCCAGCGTTTGATAATATTCCTTCATGCCCGGATTGTCCAGATAACCCGTTACTTTATCGGCAGCCTTGTCGTAATACCAGCCGCCAGTCGGCGAGAACAAGACGCTGAAGTGGTAAGCTCCCCAGTCCGGCATCTCGAGCGGAATTAACTCTTTGCCGTCCACCTTCAGATGCAGATCTTTAATTTGATAGAGAAGTTTCTCAAAGTCTTCGAACGTATTGATCGCCGGTTCAAGCGTTGCATCATCCAGCGCGATCTGTCTCGGATTCGCGTCCAGTTCTCCTTGCAACTGGCTAAGCGGTTTGAACGTATAGCCAAGCTGCTTCAGAATATCTTCGCGGACAACCGGTACCCAGTTGTTGAGCGGCTGATAGAAAATATCGGAATTCACTTGGGAGGCCAGATCGGGCTTAGTCATATCCGGCTCTGCCGTATTTGGCAGACCAACAAGCTTGCCGTCGAGACTCAAGTTATTCCATCCCAGATCCGACGTATATTGGTTCATGTTGACGAGCAGATCCTTATATTCCGATAGATCGGCGAATTGTCCGGTCTCGTAGAATTGGGCCTTGAACGGATGAGGAACGATAACGACATCGGGAAGATTGCCCGCGGCAACCATCATATTCAGCACATCCGTTGCCGTCCGGTCGCCGCCGGTCGTGTATTCTTTCAGCTTAATATTGAACTTCTTCTCTACCCATGGAGTCACGACATCATTCGGGTTGTCGATGCCAACGGGCTTTGCGCTGCGATATAAATCAAGGAAGGAATACTCAAGCGGTTTTTCCGGCTCTTTGGAGGCTTCGGGCGTTGCGTTGCTTGCGCTGTCCGTGTTTGCGTCTGCACTTGCGCTGGCATTCGCATTTGAGCTCTCATTAGCATTATTGTTGTTGCCGCATGCGGCCATCAGACTGGTTAATAAGAGCGAGACGGTAATCATGGAGCTGATTCTTTTTGTTTTGACCATGGTTATGACCTCCCATTATGGTTAAACTTCGTTTGCAATTCAAATCCGGCAGCTTGCCCCAACATCACCTCCAGGCAAAATAAACGGCAATCAGCTTTTAACTGCTCCCAGCATCGCGCCTTTAATATAGAACCGTTGAAGAAACGGATAAACAATCAGGATGGGTACAATCGAAACAACAATCGTGGCCATCTTAATCGATTCCGGCGTCACGTTGGACTTCTTGTTGGCTAGCTTCATAATCTTCTCCATCGTGTCCGCTTGCTGCTCCACAACGATCCGGTACAGAAGCGTCTGAAGCGGCATCAGATTCTCCTTCGTCACGAACAGAATGGCATCGAAGTATGCATTCCATTGTCCAACCCCGGAGAATAGCAGGACGGTTGCGATAATAGGCATGCTTGACGGAATAACAATTCGGGTGAAAATCGTGAAGTCTCCCGCGCCGTCGATCTTCGCGGCTTCTTCAATCGTTTGCGGCAGATGCTCGAAATACGTTTTGAAGAGCAGCATATTATAGGTGCCAAACAGGGCCGGCAAAATGTACACCAAGAAGTTGTTATTGAGATGCAGATTGATAATTAACACATAGAAAGGAAGCAGACCGCCGCTGAAGTACATCGGAATAAGAAAATAAACAAGCAGCTTTTTTCTGGCAATGAGATGAGCTTTCGACAGCGAATAAGCAGCCAAACTCGTTACTAACACGTGGGATATAGCTCCTATAACCGTTCTGGAAGCGGATACAAAAAACGAATGGAAAATATTTTTATTCGCGAATACGGCCGTGTAATTCTCCAAAGTAGCTTTTACCGGATATAGCGTAATTTGCGTTGCGGATGCCGCTGTTGCATCGCTAAAGGAATACAAGAGCACATACAAGAAGGGATACACCGTTACGACGCACAGCAAGATGAGGAACAAGTAAATGAAACCGTTAAACGACCTTTCAGCCAAGCTTTGTCTCATTAGAATCTATCCTTTCTACTAAATGACGGAGTAATCGGCAAACCGCTTGGCAATTTTGAGTGAAATCAACACGATTAGGAACGAGATCAAGGAATTCACGAGTTCAATCGCCGTCGAATATGAATATTTGCCTAACATAATACCTGTACGGAACGTATAGTAGCCAAGTACCTCCGCCTTCGGCTGAACAAGCGGATTAATCATGTTATAGATGGCATCAAAGTTCACGCTTAGTAGTCCGCCAAGAGATAGAAGGAAGACCAGCACCATCGTTGGAGCAATCCCGGGAATGGTGACATGCCAGATGCGAGCTAGCTTGCCGGCTCCATCGACGCTTGCCGCTTCGTATTCCTCCGGATTTATAGCCGAGATAGCCGCCAAGTAAAGAATCGTCCCCCAACCAATTTCTTTCAGAATCGAGGAACTGACCAGGATGGTCCAGAAATAATTCTGACTGCTCATAAAGGAAATCGGCTCTATGCCCAGCTTCATCAGAATGACGTTGATGATCCCGTTATCCACGTCGAGCATCTCGTAGACAAGACCGGAGAATATGACCCAGGAAATAAAGTGCGGGAGATAAGTAACGGATTGGGTTACTTTCTTGAATCTCGCGTTTCTGACGTTATCGATCATCAGGGCCAGAAAAATGGGAGCAGGGTAACCAAACAGCAGAAGTAGTCCGCCAATGCCAAGCGTGTTCTTCAAAGCCGAATAAAACTCAGGATCCTTCAGAAAGGTCCGGAAATGCTCCAGCCCAGCGAAATCGCTTCCAAATAACCCTTTGGCTGGCTGGTAATTTAGAAAGGAGATGGACAATCCGACTAAAGGCAAATAGTTGAACACAAATACGGCGATCATTGCGGGGATAAGAAACAACAACAGTATTTTTTGAGACTTGATCTTATTAAGCAAATTTTTCCTCTTTCCATAATCGGATTTAACGGTTGGGCTCTGCGGCGAATTCCGCTCTGTAGGGATTATTGACGCCATGATCTACCTCCATCTCTTCTGCTTGTTTATAGCTTTATTGTGAAGGAATGGAGGTAGATTTCACAGACGGCAAAACACATATTAACGTCTCAAATCACAGGTTTGACCTTTGCTTCCATTTGTTCCAGCGTCAGAGCCGGTACGCGTAGCTCAACCTTCGTCCCTTCGCCCGGGACACTCTCAATCGTCACGCCGTACATCTCGCCCAGGTACAAACGGATCCGCTTCACGACATTCGCCAATCCGTACCCGCCCTTGCGAGGATCGGGCTCAAGGCTTCTCATCCGCTCCAGCTTGTCCGGGTCCACTCCGATCCCGTTATCGCGAATCGTAAAGATCAGAATTTCATTCTGAATTTCACCTGATATGACGAGAAGGCCCGGCCTGCCGGATGGCCTAATGCCATGAATGAGCGCATTTTCCACAATAGGCTGCAACAACAAATTTAACGAATAATAGCTTAGAATCCGTTCGTCAATCTCAATCTTGGTCTCGAAATCCATCTGATAGGTGAATCGGATAATGTCTTGATACTGACGGATAATATCAATCTCGTTGCCAATGCTGGACACAATAATTCCGTTGTTTAAGTAATATTTGAAGAAGCGGATCAAACGGTCGATTACCGTGTTCACATCCTCGATTCCCGCTTTTTTCGTTCTCCACTGGATCGTGGACAACGTATTGTACAGCATGTGAGGGTTGATCTGAGATTGCAGCAACTCCAGCTGCAGCCCCGCTTTTTGCATCGTATGTTTGCTTTCGCTTTCCGCAAGCTCGTTAATTCTGCGAACCATATCGTTAAAATTCCGGTCCAGCTGCCCGATCTCGTCGTTTCCGCCCATTTCGTACAGCTTGGTATGCCGATCCGCCTTCACCAAGTCCATCTTCCTCATAATTTTATCGATGCGGCGGGTAATCAGGTGCGAGATGAAGACGGTAAAAATAAGAAATACAACAAATCCCGCGATAAAGACCAGGATAATGACCAGCTTGATGCTGTCCAGCCGATTGGAGACCGTCGAATATTTGTATACCTCAATCAGATTCCAACCGGTAATATCCGATTGCACGGAGGATACCAAGTATTTACGATCATTAATTGTCTTGAGGTGGGCAGTTTGTTTGTCGTTGAACGGCAGCTTCGTTAGGCCCGTAATATCCTCCGACTTCAGCGACATGTTTTTGCCCGCAATCGAGATAATATTACTCCCCTTCTCATCCATGAGGTACAGGGACATGTCCTCATTGTCGAAGCCTTGCGAGAGCAGGTAATTCAATCTTATAATCGGGATTTTAATCAAAAGCACGCCAAGCTCCTTCATGCTTTCAAAGGATCTCATGATCCTGTTGATCGAAATATAATCATATTCCGTCGTCGCCTGGCCGTTTAACGCGGAGAACAATCCACGCCAATAAGGTTTGGTCGGATTGCGAAGCATCTCCTTCACCCAAGCTTCGTCCTTAATCGGTTCAAAGTCTTTAATGATCAGGCCATCCGGAGGCAACAGCGGATTCATCGTATAGATGGACGTCTCGACCATGTCCGTTCCGATCCCCCGTGTAGACGAATGGAGCGTAAGATCCGGATATACCAGTTCCTGCATAATTGGCGTTATTGTTCCGTAGAACGTATTCTGGTACGTATCGTAAATCTCCGAGACGTCGGAGGATGAGTAATCCTTGCCTAGCGCCTTCTGAATGCTGGTGTTGGAGAAGATCATCTCGCATTTTCGCAAATACATCTCCAGATTAAAATCAAGAATGCTCCCGGTTTTTTTCAAATTTTGATAGAGCAGCGCCTTTTCCCTGTTTTCGAGATTGTATCTAGCAATGTCATACGTCGCTACGCCTATAACGAGAATGATGCCGGTCACAAGAATGGTATAAGCGATGATCAGCTTCATCTTTAGCGAAACGTTCAGCATATACTTCTTAATCCAATGGAGCATCAGATTCCCCTCACCTTATCGTCTCTCTATATTCTTTGGGACTTAAGCCGGTGTATTTCTTGAATAGGTTGCGGAAATAAGCTTCATGCTTATAGCCGACCGCTTCCACCAATTCAGACATCCGGATATTGGGACTGGCGAGGAGCAATCTCTTTGCCTCTTCCAGCCGGACTTTGGTGATGTACTCCAGAATCGTCTCGCTGGTCTCCTGCTTGAACAAATTGTTCAAGTAATTCGGGTTGTAGAACATATGGTCGGCAATCGTCTTGATCGAGATATCCTGCTTGAAATGCTTCTCGATATAACGCTTCGTCTCGTCGATGATTCTGCGGGACTGACCCGCGTTTCGGATATGCAGTTGGTCCAGCATGACCGTAAAGATGTATCGGATCCACTGTTTAAGATCGGCTACCGTTTCGTATTTGGCAAGCGTTTCCCATACATTAAGCTCCTCGCCAAATACGGTAGCCGCGTTAATCTTCCATTCGCTAATCAGAATCTGACAGCAAATCACAAGGCTGTAGCAATAGTTTTTAGTTGTGCTTTCATTTAGGTTCTTGCCCAGTTTTCCGAAAAACTGATCTATAAACCGGTCCGCATCGGCTTGTTCGCTATTCATAAAGAGAGAGGATAATTCCGTCAGTAATTCATTAATCCCAATCTCCGGATGAAACGGTTCGACATCGATTTGATCGTAATACAGGACTTGTCCTTTCCCTGCGCCAAACTTGTATTGAAGCGCATGAACGGCTTTTTCGAAGTTGTGATTGGTGAAGTGCAGCTTGTCGAAGGAAGGACTAATCCCCACCGTTATCCCGATCTCCAGCGTTTTGAGCTTGTCTATGAGTGCTTCGGCAATCTGATAAACCGTCTCCTGAAGCTCCGTTTCTTCTCCGGCACAGGATAAGAGTACCGCCCAAATAGACGGTTCCCACATCATTCCGACATGACCTGGATACCGCTGCAATACTTCCTCTATGTACTTGGTGACATAAATAGTGAACAACTCTTTCTCTTCCAGACCTTTGCCGTGTACATGCGACTCGAAATCATCGATCTGCATGGCAATCACCGCATACCGGCCTTTTAGAAGGGTTAGCTCAAAATAATCGAGACGGGATTCAATCTCCCCATCGCTCTTGTAAGCGCCTACAAAAAAATCCCGAATAAACTTTTGGAGTAGCACCGGCTTGCTTTGCTCCAGGAGTCTTCTCAACTCCTGCTCTTGTTCTTCGCTGGCTAGGCGCAACTTCTTTTCCTCAATAATTCTTCGCAGCGTTTGAACCACTTCGTCCTTGATAATAGGCTTTAGGATATAAGCTTCGACTTCGAGGTCAATCGCTTTTTTGGCATACTCGAATTTCTGATAGAAGCTGGAATAGATTACTTTTACATTGGGATATAATTGTTTGATCCTCTCGGATAGTTCAATCCCGTCCATAATCGGCATCTCGATATCGGTAAGCACAAAGTCCGGCAGTTCCTCTTGCATAGCGATTAACGCTTCTCTGCCGTTGGCATATTCGCCAATTAACCTTAACTCTAGTCCCTCTTCCTCAATAATATCTTTCATAACTTCTCTCTCTACGAAAAAATCGTCCACCAGAATGAGCGTAAACATCCCATCACCTCGGCAAGTTTGCTGTTTGATGAACCCATTATATCTCCGAATATACGCGTTTCAAATAAAAAAAAGATACAGCGGATTGTTCATCCCTGTATCCTTGGAAATTACTGTAATAACCTCTACCCCTACAATTGGGGCGAACCCGGCGGCAGGCCGCTCAGCTTCTCCAGCCTTTGGCAAATCTCGTGCTGCCATTCGATGTCCCCCGCGATGGACGCGGCAAGCGATAAATTGTGCAAATGGGCTAGTTGTCTAATATGCATAGCATTAAACGTCAGACAATGCTCCAAGTCCGCTTGCTCTTCCGCGGTTAGCGGCCTGCGCCCACGAATGGTCCACAACTCTGCAAGCCGTTCCAGGATCGGTAATATGGTCATGCTGCGGTGCGCCTCCTTCAAGGTCTCCTATTACTAGCCAGTATGACCAAATAAGCAAGCTCCCAAGCACAACCAGGCGGATCCTTATAGCAAATTATTAAAAGCATGCCGGACCACATTGCCTCTGCTAATAATGCCCACCAACACGTTTCTGCGTACCACCGGCAGTTTCTTGATCCGCTTTTTCCCTAGAATACCGGCAACATTCTCAATCTCTTCTTCCCAGTCTACCGTGATGATTTTTTTCTGGGCGATCTCCATTACATTAAGGTCGAGCAGCCGCTTCGTTCTCTCCTCGAAGGGCTCTAGCTCCCCCGTTTGCACAAAGAACATATTCGAGAGCATTTCGAACACGCCGTAATCCGGCTTGCCGATAAAACGCATAATATCGCCGTCGCTAACATAACCGACAACAACGTTTGCGTCATTAACTACCGGCACGCCGCTGATGCCATGTTCGATGAACCTCTCAATCACTCCGCGTACGTTATCGCTTTCCTTGACCTTGTATACTTGGGTGACCATCATATCGCGTGCTTTCATCGGATTCCCCTTTGCTTCGAGATTGTTATCGAAACCATACTTACTAAATATAAATGAATCTTTCCATCAGAAACAGTGAGTATATTCCGGGTTATACGCGCGAAGAACCCGGTCTTATGACCGGGTTCTTCTTCACCATTGATCAGATTCATGCGTCCTCTATCATGGTCGAACAGCTTAACGTCACCCGTTTCCCGGGTTAATAAACTATGCTGTGATTTCTTGTGCTGCTGGAATCTTCCGCAAAATAGCCATTCCATATGGCCCGCTCAGGTTCGGTACCAATTCGATGGTGAATAATAAACTCGCTTGTGAACCGGTTGAAAAACATTTTCGTAATCTCTCATAAGTTGATATTTCTGCGTAGTAAGTCAAACTCATAAAAAAGTTCAATCGCAATACGTTATACGCATGAAGTAATTTCCTCGTCTCGCCTGCATCAATTATTATGACTCCATCATCCTCAAGCAAATCATAATACAATCGGAGGGCTTTCAATAATTTCTTCTCCTGTCCCATTGTAAACCAAAGGATCCCTTTCGGATCGTATATAGCATCTTGCCGTTCATCTAAATACTTAGGGAGATCATAGGCATCACGCTGTTCATAAGTAAATGTTACTTGTGCATCTTGATAGAAACCTGCATGAGACATTGTAGCAATGTCACTCGTTCTCATACGAATTTTTCTATGTAATAGATTGGATAGAGTTTTCGCTAAAGATAATTCTTCATGTCCATTATTCGCTGCTGGAGCTAAGATTCGTAGCTTATGATTATATCCCTTAATATCTTTTAAGATTGTTCCGAGTTGCTCAATTACATTTCCTTCCCATGCTATATTACGCTTATACGCTCGGGTCTCGTCACCCCACTTACTAAGTGGGCCGTATTTTTCGTACTGCATGGTATGAAATTGTCCCGTTACCTTCATAGGTACGACAAATGCAATAAGATAACAGACCACGACGATGATTCCAAATGACATCGAATAACTTACTGCAAACACAACTGTATTAGCTATGGGATCAGATATTTGAACCCCCGAGATCAAAGCGATCGCTGCTAATAAAAAGGCAGATAACGAAAGAATTAACAGGGGTACACAAACGTAAACAAAAATCATTGAGACGCGAGTTAAGCCAAGAAATATGGATCTTATGGTTTGAAACTTATTTATTGTTAACCTAAAAAATATTGCCATCAGCAATGATACGCTAATAGAGTATCCTAGCGTTTTAGACAGCATGATTATGAGTGATATAGAATCATTCAAATTAGCTTTCTCCTCTCTAGTTTTAATATGTCTTGCAACGTCTTATCGAACCATCGATCCGGTAAATACCGTATTACTGCCACATCCCCCTTCATAGTGAAAAGCTTATATTTCTATTTATCGGATTTTTATGGAACAAATTGTAATTTAAATAAGTGGTAATTAGCTACCTTTGAAAATCGCAGCAAAAAAAGACATTCATCTCCCATACAGGGAGCGAATGTCTTTTCTGTCAGAACGCCTATCAACCATACTTCCGCTGCCGCAACGACTCATACAGCAGCACTGTCGTCGCCATCGCTACGTTAAGCGATTCCGACTCGCCTTGCATCGGGATAATGACCGACTCATCCGCCATCTGGCGTACGGCTTCGGACAATCCTTCCGATTCATTGCCCATCAG
This sequence comes from Paenibacillus glycanilyticus, assembly GCF_030161375.1. Taxonomy (GTDB): domain Bacteria; phylum Bacillota; class Bacilli; order Paenibacillales; family Paenibacillaceae; genus Pristimantibacillus; species Pristimantibacillus glycanilyticus_B. The sequence continues at coordinate 21,818 of NZ_BSSQ01000007.1, read as the reverse complement.
AAGCCATGTGCTTGCGGTCCAGTCATAGGAATAACACGTATGTGTCGCTTGCAAGCTTGTCCCAACTAGCTTAATGCCTTTCTTCTGCGCCTCCGGCAGCAGCTCCGCAAGGTCCGCTTCAATAATCGGAAGATGGAACAGCGACCCCATCGTCGAACGCACCGTCTTCGGGTTATATAGATCAACGCTGCCTTTGCCAAGCACAACCGCATCCACACCTACGGCATCCGCGCTGCGGATAATGGTACCCACGTTGCCTGGGTCTCGAACTCCGTCAAGGACAACTACCAAGCTGTTGTCGCGGAATAAGGCCTTGTCATCCCGCTTCAGCTTCTCAAGCACGGCAAACACCGGCGGCGGCGTATCCGTTCCCGTGCATTTGGCCATTACCTGCGTTGTGGCTTGCACCCACTCGGTTCCACCCTCGCGCGCTAGCTGTTCAAGCTCATGCGGAATTCCTCGTTCCCCATTATAAACAACGCACCGCACAGCCGCGGAAGACTTGAATGCTTCCAGTACGAGATGAACGCCTTCAATAATGAAAAGTCCGGTACGATCCCGGTATTTTTTATCCAGCAGGGATGCCCATTGCTTCACCCGCTCATTTTGAATAGAAGTTAATAATAAATGATTCATGCTTAAGATCAGCCTTCCGAATAAGCTTTTTCCAAATTGGTTAAATCCGAGTTTTTCCCGACGATGACCAGAACGTCCTCCCCGCGGATCAAATCCTCGGCATACGGAGCAATATTCATAACCCCATTATTCTTGATAGCCATTACGTTGCATTTGAATTTCGCCCGGATATCGAGTTGCTTCAAGCTTCTTCCGATCATGGCTTCCGGCGCTTTCACTTCGATAATACTATAATCATCGGAGAGTTCAATGTAGTCCAAAATATTAGGGGATATTAAATGATGCGCAACCCGCAGGCCCATATCCCGCTCCGGATAAACAATCTTGTCCGCGCCAATCTTCTGTAATACTTTGCCGTGCAGTTCATTTTGCGCTTTAACAACAGTCATCTTAACGCCAAGATCCTTCAGAATTAGAGTCGTCAGAATACTCGCCTGAATGTCGTCTCCAATGGCTACAACAACAACGTCAAAGTTGCGGATGCCAAGCGAGCGCAAAGCTTCCTCATCCGTGGAGTCTGCTGTCACCGCATGGGTGACTGTATTAATGGACTCCTGAATCCGTTGTTCATTTGAGTCTATCGCAAGAACCTCATACCCCATGTTCGTAAGTGAAGTGGCGATACTGGAGCCAAAGCGCCCCATACCAATAACTGCGAATTGTTTCTTAGCCATCTCGGTTCCTCCTACTCCCTTCAAACCCGCAAATTACGTTGCCGATGTTTACCTTATCCCGATTATTATAGCATATCCATCGCTTCCGGATGAAAATCGCCAAATTCGGATACAGTAATTAAGCCACAATTTCATTTTGACTTGGAGGGAATCCGATTGATCAATCTGGATTTGCGTCAAGCCGTCATTAACAACGTACGGAACAACTCAAAGAAAGAAATGAAGGATGTCATTGACGACTCCATCGGCAACGATGAGAAGACGCTCCCCGGACTAGGTGTTTTATTTGAACTGATTTGGCAGGAAATTTCCGCTGAGGAGAAGGTTCGTCTCATTGATGCTCTGCATACCAAGCTCCAGCAGCAAGCAGCGACTTAACCTTTCCCAGATCGCTAAGCCTGCAGCGAGCAAAAACAGGCTGGCGGAAAAATTCCGCCAGCCTGTTTAAGTAAGTAAATAGTTATTAGTCCAAGCTGTTAGGCTGAAGGCCAAGCGTAAATGGAGCCGGCTTCTCACAGCTGCTCTTCATGGTGTAATGCGCACCTTGCTCAGCGGCATCATAGAAGCCATGCATCGCTTCAAGTACATGATAAGCAAGTTCTCCGCTAGGACGCGCCTTACGGCCGCTAATTGCCGCTTTGGCAAGATCTGCCGCGCCAAGTCCGCGTACGTTGTCGGTGTTCGGGTACACGAGCGGAATATCCGACCACTCTTGCGAACCCGCGCGTTTGAACTGGATAGGGCCGCCAAATGTATTCGGATCCGGAACAAGCAACGTTCCAGCTGAACCGTATACTTCGATACACGGTAATTTAGAACCGCCTTTCACGTCAAAACTTTGCAAAATGGTGCCGATCGGGCCGGATGCGAATTCAATAATTCCGGCCACATGCGTTGGAACTTCAACTTGCACTTTTTGGCCAAACTTCGGCTTGCTCGTAATCGTCCGTTCCGGGAACGACACGCGCGCCATGCCAGTCACGCGGCTGATTGGTCCAAGCATCGCAACCATTGCGGTCAGGTAGTAAGGCCCCATATCGAACATCGGGCCGCCGCCCTTCTGATAATAAAACTCCGGTGCCGGATGCCAGCTCTCATGTCCGCCTGACATCATAAATGCCGTAGCGCCAACCGGCGTACCGATCCAACCGTCTTCAATCAACTTCACGCATGTTTGAATGCCGCCGCCAAGAAACGTATCCGGCGCGCTGCCAACAAGCAGCCCTTTGCGTGTTGCAAGCTCCAGTACAGCTTGTGCTTCCTCGCGCGTAACGGTAAACGGCTTCTCCACATACACGTGTTTGCCTGCTTCAAGCGCTTGGAGACAAACTGCGGCATGCGCTTGCGGGATCGTCAGGTTGATTACCATGCCGATCTCCGGATCAGCGAGCAGCTCTTCTACGGAACAGCCGCGAATGCCAAATTCCTCTGCTTTTGCCTTCGCGCGGTCTACATCCAAATCTGCGCAAGCTACGATTTCCATCGAGTCGAATTTCGTGCTGTTGTTCAAATACGCGCTGCTAATATTGCCTGTTCCGATTACGCCTACTTTAAGCTTTTGCATGAGTGAGAGCCCCTCCGTTTACCGCTGCAGTTTTGCCTTCCGCACACCAATTGAATCCACGGCGCATCATTTCTTTCACTACGGGAATATCGATTATGTTGGCTTGATGGCCAAGCGAATTGTAATAGACGCGGCCAACGCCCCAGCGCTTCGTCCATGCGACCGGCATATCAACCGCTTTATTCAGCGAATGCGGGCCTTCGGCAACCGGGAAACGGGTTGTCGCAAGCACTTCTACCGCCGGGTCCACATGCAGGTAATATTGCTCCGAGCTAACCTCAAAGTCTTCAATGCCTTCCGTAAGCGTACTTGAGCTATGTTTGATGTTAACAGTATAATTCGTGCCGTCATTACCCGGATGCGCCACCCATTGGCCGCCGGTCATGAACTGCCAGTCGACATTTTCACGGAAAGCATCGCACATGCCGCCATGGCAACCAGCCAGCCCAACGCCGCTTTGTACGGCTTCCGATACGTTTTGCACATATTCCGGCTTAATCTTGTCCATCGTCCAGATCGGAACGATCAGATCGAGCCCTTTCAGCTTCTCCCCGTCCGCGAAAGCGTCCAGCGTATCCGATACTTCAACCTCGTAACCTTCCTTCACCAGCACCTCTTGAAAAATGTCCGCAACTTCCTTCGGCTGATGGCCGTCCCAACCGCCCCATACGATTAGCGCTTTTCTCATTGTCTTCGTTAGTCTCCTCTGCCCGCAGATTTATTGAAACTCTTTCAAAGCAACCCAGCGGCGTTCCGCAATCGAACGCTCTACCGCAACAAGCACCTCTTGGCATCTCACGCCGTCATAGAAGTTCGGCACCGGTTGGCGGTCTTCCGCAATAGCCGTCATGAGCTCATGAACCTCGTGGGTAAATGTATGCTCGTAACCAATCGTGTGACCGGCCGGCCACCAAGCATCCATATAAGCATGGGAAGCATCGGTAGCGAGCACGCGGCGGAAGCCTTGCACATCGTCAGCATCATCCGTGAAATAGACCTGAAGCTCGTTCATCCGCTCGAAGTCGAACTTGATGCTGCCTTTGCTGCCGTTAATCTCAAACGCATTCGTACAACGATGGCCAGCCGCAAAGCGCGTCGCCTCAAAGCTGCCCAGAGCGCCATTCTCGAACCTGGTCAAGAACAACGTTGCGTCATCCACGGTCACTTCGCCGCGTGGCGCGTCCGCACCGCTTTTTGTTGCGCTAAGCCCCGTCATCGATTCGGATACCGGACGTTCCTTAACGAAGGTTTCTTCCATCCCGATCACTTCCTGGAACTCGCCAACGAGGAAACGGGCCATATCAATCAAGTGAGCCCCTAGGTCGCCATGCGAACCGGAACCGGCAATTTCCTTCTTCAGACGCCAGACAAGCGGGAAATCCGGATCCAGGATCCAATCCTGCAGAAATACGGCGCGGAAATGATGGATTTTGCCGATGCGTCCTTCCGAGATCAGCTTCTTCGCGAGTTGAACTGCCGGGGCAAAACGGTAGTTGAAGCCTACCATATGTTTAACGCCGGCTTTCTCCGCGGCAACCAGCATTTCGTTCGCATCCTCCAGCGTTAGCGCGAGCGGTTTCTCGCAGAACAGATGCTTGCCGGCTTCGGCTGCGGCGATCGTAATTTCTTTATGGGCATCGCTTGGCGCATTAATATCGATCAAGTCGATATCGTCGCGCGCAACCAGCTTGCGCCAATCGGTTTCGCTGCTTTGCCAGCCGAACTGCGAACGGGCTTTCTCAAGTCCAACAGGGTCACGGCCGCAGATAGCCGTCATTTCCGGCAATACTGCCGTTTCCGGGAAGAACATCGGCAGCGCGCGGTACGCATTGCTATGTGCCTTCCCCATAAATTTATATCCAACCATTCCAACGCGAAGTTTGCTCATTCTTTAACTACCGCCTCTCGAATAAGAATTTAGGTTGTTTCTCGTTTAATAAGTTCTACCGGAAGAATCGTGTTCCCTGTCTCCTCCGATTCAGTAGCCAGCAACTTCATCGCCGCTTTCCGCCCCATCTCGTAAAAAGGAACCGAGACCGTCGTCAGCTTAGGACTTACAATTCTCGAACTGTCCGAATCGTCGTAACCGATCAAGCCGTAATCCTTGCCTGCTTCCATGCCATATTCGCGCAAGCCGTCCATTAAGCCAATCGCCATCCGGTCATTGGCTGCAAACACGGCGTCAATTCCCTTGCTTCTGATCCCCTCGGCTATCCGCTTGGCTGCTTCGTAGCCGCTTTTCCTGCTGTAATTGCCAGTGAAGATAATCTCGTCAGCCAGCAGTAATCCAGCTTCCTCAAGCGCATGTTTGTAACCGGCAAGCCGATCGCCGCTGCTCGAGAAAGCATCCGGCCCGTTCAAGAAACCAATTCTCTTGTAGCCGCACGCAAGAAGATGTTGAACAGCCGCATAACTGCCCGATTCATGGTCCGCGTCAACCGTAAGGTACCCTTCGTCTTCAAAGCGCTGATTCACTAGGCAGAATGGATAACCTTCCTTATGAAGCTCCGTAAGCGCAGCCCGTTCTTCCGAGTCGTTTTGCGCGCCAAGCACGATACAGGCATCCACCTTTTGCGTCCGGAACAGCTTGGCATAATCGCGCGGACTGTCCGGCTCCCGGAATATAAGAAGCAAATCATAATTGCAGACTTTTGCCGCTTCGCCGATTCCGCTTAATATTTCCGCGAAATAATACGTCGAGAACAGATGTACCTTTGGGACAAAAGGCAAAATAACGCCTACATTCCCGCTTTTCCTCCTCGCCAATCGTTGCGCAAGCGCATTTGGAACATAACCGAGTTCCTTCGCCGCTTCCAGCACGCGAACGCGAGTATCTTCCTTAATTGGTCCTACGTTGTTAAGTACCCGGGATACAGTTGCTTCCGATACCCCGGCAAGCTTTGCTACTTCTTTCCTGCTGATGGCCGGCAGCCTCCTGTACTAAAATCTATTGCGATAATGACTGTCATCACTATAATGTACACGCGTACATTATGTCATGAAAGCGCTGCTTTCGTCAACGGGATAAGAGGCTTAAATTTTCCTTTTTTAGGACAGCACGCAAAAATCCCCCTGATCTCAATGGATCAGGGGGATTTATAGTAATAGTAAATGCCGTTTATGGAGCTGTCTCCAAGAATTTCATCGTAGGATTTTTATCCATCGCCGTGCGCATCGCATATTCGTTCTCGAACAGAACAACGTAGTTGCCCTTTTTATCCTTCACAAGCGTGGAGTTGATCCGGAATTTCGAAGGATCGATCTTGTCGTCTACGATCCAGCGCGCGAATTGGAACGGCATGCGGTGCAGCTGAATGTCAACGCCGTATTCGCCCTTCATCCGGTACTCGAATACCTCGAATTGGAGGTGTCCGACTACGCCAAGAATCGTTTCGTCGGCAAAACCGCTCGCCGTGTAGAACACCTGAATGGTGCCTTCCTCCGTCAACTGGTCTATCCCCTTCTGATATTGCTTATGCTTCAAAGCGTTCTTCACGGTTACCTTAGCGAAGATTTCCGGAGAGAACGTAGGAAGCTCGTCGAATACGACCTCGGAGCCTTGCGATAAGGAATCCCCAATTCGGAAAATGCCCGGGTCGAACAAGCCGATAATATCGCCCGGATAAGCCGTCTCGACAATATCGCGGTCCTGCGCCAGGAACTGCTGCGGCTGGGACAACTTAATGTCCTTGCCCGCACGGACATGTTTAACGCTCATGCCGCGTTCGAAACGCCCTGAGCAAATCCGAAGGAAAGCGATACGGTCGCGGTGTGCCGGGTTCATGTTCGCTTGAATCTTGAAGACATAACCCGAGAATTTCTCGTTTGTTGGGTCAACGGAACCGCTTGTGCTCATCCGCGGAGCCGGCTTTGGAGCTAGCTCCAAGAAGTTCTCGAGGAAGGTCTGTACGCCGAAGTTGTTCACGGCGCTTCCGAAGAAGATTGGCGTCAGTTCGCCTGCCTGAACCTTCTCATAATCAAACGGATCCCCCGCGACGTCCAGCAGCTCCAGATCCTGCACGAGTTGATCATGCAGGTAGTCCCCAGCCATCTCGCGAATGATCGGATCGTTATAGTCCTCTACTTCGCGTACCTCGATCGTACTGTGGTCGTTGCCTTGGAACAACTCAACTTGATTTTTCATCCGGTCGTATACGCCGCACAACTCGCGTCCCATGCCGATTGGCCAGTTCATTGGCACCGAACGGATGCCAAGTACCCGCTCCAGCTCTTCCATCAGTTCAAATGGGCTTTGGCCTTCACGGTCCAGCTTGTTGATGAACGTGAAGATTGGAATGCCGCGTTTGCGGCAGACTTGGAACAGCTTGATCGTTTGCGCCTCGACGCCTTTCGCAACGTCAATCAGCATGACCGCGCTGTCCGCCGCCGTCAAGGTGCGGTACGTATCTTCGGAGAAGTCTTGGTGACCCGGCGTATCCAGAATGTTTACGCGATGTCCCAAGTAATCGAATTGCATTACGCTGGACGTAACCGAGATACCGCGCTGCTTCTCGATTTCCATCCAGTCGGATGTCGCGTGGCGGCTAGCTTTGCGGGCTTTTACCGATCCTGCAAGACGAATAGCTCCCCCGAATAAGAGGAGCTTCTCCGTTAACGTGGTTTTACCGGCGTCAGGGTGAGAAATAATCGCGAACGTGCGGCGTTTATCTACTTCCTGTTCTATTTCATTGCTTAACGTTTGGCTCATGCTTGCCTTGCCTTCCCTTCATGGCGTCGCGTAGCAACGCTCATTTATCCATTCCCGATTAAGAGCGCGCGTGCTGGCGCAGCTTCAATACCGGTCAATTTCAAAGGTGCGATCACCATGAAATAAGAGCCTGGCGGCACTTCCTTCAGGCGAAGCCCTTCGACAATAATGACATTGTTGCGGAACAGCGTGCGGTGCGTAGGATACTCGGCTTGGGATCTTTCAATGCCAAGACCGTCCGTACCTATGCCGCGTACCCCAACCTCAACGAGGTAACGGGCGCCGTCATCGCGTAAAAACACAAAATCGGATTCAAACGTATCCGTATAGGAGTTTTTCGTCTTCACAAGGATGAACTCGCCTTTTTGCAGGCCATGTTTCTCCAGGTCTTCTCTTGTAATGCTGTCATTCACGTCCGTGAAATCCAGAACCCGGGCATTGCCTACGAGCTCCTCCAGACCAATCGTTTCAATTGTAGCGCCATCCTCCAGCATATGCAGAGGCGCATCGACATGGGTGCCGCAATGGACATCCATATCGATGCGCGATTCGTTAACGCCGTCTGGAGAGGTAGGCTGGGAGTTGATGTCGGGTTGCTTGCTTTCATGGTTGCCCCATACTTGCATGCCTTCTTCGATGGTCATCGAAATATCGTAAACCTTAAACATAAAGGTATATCCCTCCGTCAGCGGTGTGCTATGAATAAATTATTTGCCGCTATTTGAAACCCAGATCACATTGTCTTCTTCTTGGCCGTTAACCGGCCACCATTTGAAGCCGTCTTGCGCAAGCAGCTGCTCTGCTTTTTCCGGGCCCCACGAGCCTGCAGGGTAATGTTGCAGATCAGTCGAGCTTTCGCGCCATGCGGCTGCAATGCGATCAACAAACTCCCATGCTTGAGCAACTTCGTCCCAACGCGTGAAGTAAGTGGAGTCACCGCGAACAGCATCATGGATCAAGCGCTCATAAGCTTCAGGCGTGTTGATGCCGATTTGGCAGCTTTGGCAGAATTCCATATTAACCGGTTGTACCGAATTGTCCTCGCCCGGCGTCTTGGCATTTACTTTGATATAGATGCCTTCCATCGGGTTAACGCGGATAACAAGCAGGTTAGGCTGCAGGTCATGGCGCTGCGCGAACAATACGTTCTGCGGCATCGATTTGAACTCGATTACCACTTCGGTTGTTTTAACCGGGAGGCGTTTGCCTGTACGGATGTAGAACGGTACGCCAGCCCAACGGAAGTTATCAACCGCCAGCTTAGCCGCGAAATACGTTTCCGTTGTGGAGTTCTCGCCAACCGAATCTTCTTCACGGTAGCCTGGAAGCTCTTTACCTTTCAGGGAACCTGCCGCGTATTGACCGCGTACAACTTGGCTGCGTACTTCGTCGCTTGATGCATACGGACGAAGGGAGCGAAGCACTTTAACCTTCTCGTCGCGGATATCTTCGCCATGCAGACGGCTAGGCGGCTCCATTGCGATCATCGTAAGCATTTGAAGCATATGGTTTTGGCCCATGTCGCGAAGCGCGCCGGACTTGTCGTAATAACCGCCGCGTTCCTCTACGCCAACCGTTTCCGATAGCGTGATTTGCACGTTTGCGATATGGTTATTGTTCCACAGCGGCTCAAAAAATGCGTTCGCGAAACGGATAACTTGAATATTTTGCACCATCTCTTTGCCGAGGTAGTGGTCAATACGGTAGACTTCTTCTTCTTTGAAGACTTGCGTAATTTGGTCATTCAGCTTTTGTGCCGATTCCAGATCGTAACCAAACGGCTTCTCGATAACTACGCGGTGCCAGCCTTTGGATTCCAGCAGTCCGCCATCGCGCAGGCTGAACGATACTGGCCCGAACAGGGACGGCGCAAGCGCCAGGTAGAACAGACGGTTGCCCGGAATATTGAATTTCGCATCCAGTTGATCGGACAAAGTAGCCAGACCGCGGAATGCTTCCACATTGTTAATATCAAGCGGCATATATTCGAAGTGCTCCGCGAAACGGTTCCAGAGCTCTACATCGTCCGCTTTGTAACGGCAGAATTCCACGATCGACTCATACAGGTCGGCACGGAACTGCTCGTTTGTGCGCTCTCTGCGCGCAAGACCTACAACGGCGAAATTCTCAGATAACTTTCCTTCTTTATATAAGCTGAACAAGGCAGGAAACAACTTGCGCTTCGCCAAATCGCCCGTCGCTCCGAAAATATAATAAATAGCGCCTTGCGCATTTAATTCAACGTTCATAACAGTTCAGTTCCCTCATTCTTTCCATATATTTTTTTTTATTTTTATTTATGTAGTTTAGCATATTAATCCTTAAACTGCTATTCATCCGATCATAAAAAAAACTAATTGGCTTTCATATTTCTACTAATCATTTTCTGTTTCGGGAACGGTGTAATCCCCCGTAATTAAAGGAATTCCGACGATCAGCGACAAAGCTCCCGACTCCGTTTCGCGATGCACCGCAATTTGCAGATTAGCCTTTTTGCCCGCCCCCGCCTCTACCGATGAGAACAACTTCTCCGTGTAATAGGCTTCACTGGTCGTTCCGCTCTCATCCTTGTACCGGTCGACCCGTTTGCCGCTAGCTGCTTGAGCGAGACGTGCCGCTGCGTTATTATATTCCGTTTCCCCCCGAACCGTCATCCCGGCGGAATAGGTCGTTCCCGATTGCTTAAATAAAGTCTCAGCCCTGTTGATAAAAGCCAATAGCTGTTTCTCGTCCACCTGCTGCTTAGTCACGTATACGATCATCACCTGGTTGTCCGCCGTTAACGGGAATATGGACAGTGTACCCTGCTCCAAGCCTTTTTCATCCGTATGAAGTTGTTGTTCAACCTCTTCCAATGAAGCCGCCTCACCGGTTACATCCCATCTAATTGTCCATTCCCTGCTTGCTTCTCCCTTGCTGTAAAGCTTGTCCGTCCATTGCCAGACCAAAGCGATATCGTGCGCAAGAACGCTTGAACGATGCTCGGACCCTATTTGATCCTTATTTGCGATCGCCCAGATGATGCCGGTAACAAGTACTGCCCCCGCCAAAATAATAGCAAGCCTGGATCGCTTAAGCGAAGTCTCTTCCTCTGTTCTTCTCATGAATCGGTTTGTTGCCATAAATCTTCACTCCTCTTAACACGTTTATTACCGCTAGGTGTTTAACCATACCCATTCGCCTGTAGGTGAATACACTGGTTGCAAAGCCTATAGATACAAACATAAGGAGGAGCCAACGTGGATCAAATATATCCTCTGCAGGAAGAAGTCGTATCGCATTATCGCGGAATGCCCGTTTATATCGTGATGAAGGATGGTTCGAGGCATATCGGCTTGCTGAGCAAATGCGCGGGCGGGAAGCTGGAGTTGGACGGGGATCCCAATGCTGCCACTGCGACAGAACCGGAACCCCCGCAACAACAAGTGAAATCGCCTTCGAAAAAAAACAAGAAAAACGCTGCTTCCAAGTCTAAATCGCAAGCCAACTCAAGTAAATCAGCGTATCCCGTTCAGACGCAATCCTTTCCGTTTGACCCTTCCTATTATGAACCGCGTCCACATTATTCGTATCCGAAGCGCGAAGCCGAAACGCTTGAATTTGATCAAGTCGCTTTATTATTTCTTTTATACTAACAGACATCATTCGCCAGCTTTTGCTCCAATAGCGTTATAAGCTGAACTTAACTAATGATGAAATGAAAAGGAGGCAGCCCTGATGAGAATGACACCGGTATCCTTAACAAGCCGAGCAGAAAAATTATATGGTATCTCCCCGGTCCGTCCATACGGCCGCCCCCCGTTCCGTGAAGAGGAACCTTCCAGACTGCCTCCTGAACCTAGCCTTTATAACAGCTTTGACTGGGGAGCTCCATACCGTCATGCTGCTGAGACAGCAGCGCGATGGCTACAGTATACGAGACAAGCCCAGCAACAAATCCGTGCCTCTGCCCGGCGAATCAAGCACGATCCCTCTACCGACGTCATGAAGGAGGAGACCGATCAAGTACTTTCCACGGTTAACGAGCTTCTTCATTTCTTTCGGAATCATGAAGCCGTTTTGAAGCCGCAGCTTCATTCAGCCATTGACCAAGCCATGCATCATCCAGCCCTCGGCCAGACCAACCCATCCGTTCAACAACTTATCGGCCCAACAGGCTGGTTGACCTGTCTGCACAAGGCACTTGAGGAACCTTTATCGGTGAAAGCTCTGGACTTGCTGCGCCAAGACATACCTCTTCTTCAGCCTTACAGCTGTTATTACGACACCATGACGGCTTACTGGCCGTTCCCGACAAGCGGCATGCTTCTTAACCGCCGTCTTTAACTTATTCGAGTTAAAAACAGCCGCTCCTTCCCTTTATACAGGAAAAAGAGGCTCTCCTAGAAGATAACTTCAGGTGAGCCTCTTGCCCGCGATAACATCCTCGATCATCTATTCCGCAATACCTTGCTTATGCGCATAGATCGCCGCTTGGGTACGGTCTTCCACGCCAAGCTTGTTAAAGATGTTCGTAATATGAAATTTTACGGTTTTGACGCCGATAAACAGCTGGTCTGCGATTTCCTGATTGGACATGCCTTGCGCAACCCGCTTCAGAACGTCCATTTCCCGTTCCGTCAAATCATCATGAAGGGCAGCCTGCACCGGCTGTTTCGGCTTGCGAAGCCGGTTCATCATCTTGGCTGCAACTTGTGACTCCAGCACCGATTGTCCTCGTGCCGCAGCGCGTATGGCGTCGGCAATTTCCGTCGCTCTTGCGGTCTTGAGCAGATAGCTGAACGCTCCCGCTTCAATAACCGGATACAGCTTGCTGTCATCGATAAAACTAGTCAGCACGATGACTTTGCATTCCGGATACAACTCCAGAAGTTTTTGGGTCGTTTCCACTCCGTCCATGCCATCCATGACAAGATCCATAAGTACGATGTCAGGCTTATAGGCCTGAGCCAGCCGAATTCCGTCATAGCCGTTGCTTGCTTCCCCAACGACCTCGATGCCTTCCTCCGTGTCCAGCACGGCAGCAAGTCCGATACGTACCATCTCATGATCATCGACTAGCAAAACTTTAATTCGCTCATTCAGTTGTTCGATCGGTTCCACCTTATTCACCGCTTCCTTCACATGTACATGTCCTAATTCTCTATTCCGCCGTCGACCGGAACCCGGATATCAATACTCGTTCCTTCGCCCGGCTTTGAAACCATATGTAAATAGCCGCCAAGCTCATTTACACGTTCTTCCATCGTTAGCAATCCATATGAGGTCTGTTTTTTTGCTTCAAGATCAAACCCGATGCCGGTATCTTTTAATAACATACGTACTTCAGGGCCTTTCCGATGCAGTTTAATTTCCATGCTTTCTGCTTTTGCATGGCGAAGCGTATTCGATAACGCTTCCTGCGCGATCCGGAACAAGTGGTCCTCCGCCTCCGGCTTCATCGTAATCGAGTCATCAACATCCAGATCAATGCTCATCGGAACTTTCTGCTTAAGCTCGTCCACTAGCGTGGTTAGAGCAGCTGCGAGATTCTTGCCGTCAAGATGCACCGGCCTTAAATGCAAGAGCAACGCACGCATCTCCGATTGGGCAACCGACGCCATCTCTTCAATGAGCTGCACCTGCCTTCTCGCCCGTTCCCAGTCTCGTTCAATGGTACGGCTCACTGCCGTAGCCGTCATGGAAATCGCAAACAGCTGCTGGCTGACCGCATCATGCAACTCTCTTGCAAGCCGTTGCCTTTCCTCAATTACAGCCGAGAACTTGACCTTCTCCGTCCAGATGGCATCGCTTTGCTCCTGCTCGGATACGGGAGTGCCGCTCGTGTCCTCTTCCGAATTCAACGTCACCCTATAGCTGCGTCTTCGCTGCTGTTCGGTTAATCGCTCAACCGCCTGCTTAAGCTTGGAGTTCTGCAGAAATCCTACGACAGCTGCTACAGCTATTGCTGCCCCGATTACGGTAAGCCCAAGGATAGCCCATTTCCCTTTAAAGGTGTATAGCTGAACGTACCCGATAGCTTGTAACACGATGATGACAAGGCTCACGATTATGATGAGCCACAATACGGTCTCGGTCACATGTTTACGTCTTGCTTCTTTATTTGGCCTAACCGCAGGATGACGCTCATTGCCTTGCCCCTCAGCCATCGATCGTTCCATTCCTTTCATACGTACGCAGGGAAGAGCAGACCGGTTGGTTGTTTCCCGGTCCGCTCTTCCTAACTAGCATACTTTCATTGATTATTCTTCTTCAGACTTGTTCAACTTATTTTTCAAGGCTTCAAGCTGCTCGTCAACCTTCAGCTTCTTCTCCATGTCGATGGCGTTAAAAGCGCCGGCTGTGCCGCCAGTACCCGTACCGCTGTATGCCGCATATGGAGTGCGAAGCACATCCGCTTCCGCTTCAAGCTGCATGATTTTTTCTTCCATCCGGTAGAATCCTCTTGAAGCGCTGCCGCTGTCAATCGTATGGTTCGAAGAGATTACAGCCATTTGCTTTTGAGCTTTCGCAATTTGTGCGCGGGACGCAAGCTCATTGCGTTTATTGCGGAGCTGATAGAACTCTTCTTTCATGCCATGCAGCTGTTGCATAAGCTCTTCCGCTTGCGTTTTCGCTTGTGCATGCAGGTCGCTGTATTCGTTAACCTTCTGGTCGAAATAAAGCTTCTCTTCCAGCAGCTTGCGTGCAAGCTCTTCTTGGCCGGCGCGAAGCGCTGCTTCTGCTTTGGACTCACGGTCGGAAATGCTGCGAACCGCTTCTTCCAGACGTTGTTTCAGACGGCGCTCATTCGCCATTTGTTTCGCTACCGTTACTTCTGCTTGATGAATTTCGGATTCCATGTCACGCAGGTATTGATTCAGCATGACTACCGGATCTTCCATTTTATCCAATACCTCATTCACCGATGCCTTCGTCATATCCTTCATTCTTTTAAAGATTCCCATTGTTAAATCTCTCCCTTCTCGTATTTAGCCAATTTGGCGCGTAATTCTTCGTTTTCTTTACGAAGTGCTTTTTTCTCCAAGTCATCCATCATGCTATCGAATTGCGAAGAGTTGGGATTTGGATTGGAACGCGTTTGCGAATAGTTGTCCCATTGTCCTTGCGGCGGGTTCTTGTAGGAACCGCCGAAGCCGCCTTGGCCGCCGTTATATCCGCCGCCGAAACCGCCGTTGCCGCCATAACCGCCTCCATATCCTCCAAAGCCGCCTGGTCCAAAGCCCTGCCCGTTATAAAACGTTGGTTCCTTAGGAACGATAAGACCCGCAATGATATAGACAGGAATCGCAAATCCGCTCGTGAAGATGGTAACGACGATAAGCAGGATACGAATAAGCGTCGCATCTACATTGATCATTTCTGCAAGTCCGCCGCAAAGACCAAAGAGCTTCTTGTCACGGCGGGAGCGGTACAGTTTTTTCAAGACGACCATCCTTCCTTCTCAAGCTTCTTCTTTAATTGCTGCAGCTCGCGTTCGATTACGGATTGTACTTGATTGCCCGCTTCAGTTACGAACTCTTTGCCCATTCTGCGCAGATCATGCAAGCTTTTTGCTTCCATTTCCATATCGCCGATCCGGTCTTCCAGCCTGCGGAACATCGATCCTGGCTGAACGCCGCCACCTTGCTCTGTATAGCGGGCATTCATGCGTTGCTGAAGCCGTAGCGACTCCATTCTTGCCGCGTAATATTCGCGCTTGTCGTAGACCAGCTGGTATTCACTGCGCATTTCACGAAGCTGATCTTCCAGGTCCATCGTATTTTGACGGCTTTGCTCATACAGCTCGCGGTACTGCTTCGAACGCTCCTCACTTGTTGCTTTCTCATGAAGGGCGATTCGTGCCAGCTGTTCTTCACCGGCTTTCAGTGCAGTCATAGCTTGCTTTTCGCGTTTTTCCCTTTGTTCTTC
Organism: Paenibacillus glycanilyticus; assembly: GCF_030161375.1. Taxonomy (GTDB): domain Bacteria; phylum Bacillota; class Bacilli; order Paenibacillales; family Paenibacillaceae; genus Pristimantibacillus; species Pristimantibacillus glycanilyticus_B. The sequence continues at coordinate 6,325 of NZ_BSSQ01000007.1, read as the reverse complement.
AGCTTGCAGCCACTGCGCTTTCAGATGGTTGCTATGTCCCATGTACTGCTGATGCAGCCGCTCCGCTTGGATAATCTCTTCCCGTGTCGACCAGAGGAACTGGTCGATCAGGCGTACCGGATCTTCTGCTTTCTCCAATCTTTCGTTCAACGATGCGACTGTTATGTCGCGCACTCGCCGCATAATGCTCATGTGTGTCCCTCCTCGCTTTTTTATTAGAAATGTCGATTGTTGTTATTTTTCTTGACCATCGAAATACCGAAGATGATCAGTACTACCGCGATTCCCAGCATAATCAATTTGGACAATGCCGGCAGAAGCATCAAGATCCCGATGCCGCCTACAATCGCACCGATAATTTTTCTATTGCTTCTCCAGGCCACCACCCCGAGTCCAACTAATGCAATTGCAAACAGGGTTCCGAATAAGAAGCCAAGATGTATTCCGAAAAACTTGAGTACCAGAATACCGCCTGCTATTGCAAGCAATAAGCCCAACGCCTTTTTACCATCCATTATTTCTTCCACCGCCTCTCTTAGAATTGCTTTGTTTATCTCTTGCTGTGAAGCTCTCTTGCTTATGTTCCTATTGTAGATCGAATCCATGCTTTCTAAAACGGACCAACGACGGTTTCTGCACTAGACCTAGGTCGAGTGCCCGGTTCCGACTTAAGGGTCGAAGCTTGTCTGATCGCGCAAAAAAGGTACTGTTCTCTTCTTAAGAGACAGTACCTTATGAGGATTGCTCTTTCTTCAGGCTAGCACGCAACGTGTCTATCGATAGCAGCAAAACCGGAATAATAACCATAAAGATGGTGGCATACAACGAGAATACCTTTGGCGTAAAAGAAATAAAGCTTACGATGTTGTCGTAGACAATAAGCGACAGGAACACGAGCAAGAGGCCAAATGGCAGCGTCAGCGTGCGGTAATCCTTTAACTGCAACGTCTGGGCTGTCCCAAGCGATAAGGCATACATACATACAGCCGTTTTGAAAAATATAGTGATCAGCCATAAAATCGCTAACATCGCTTCCACCCGCTGCAGAAAGTTCCCAACGCTTATCTGCTTGGCCAGCGTATAACTTGCATACATATTTCTTTGCGTAAACTCGGTGCCAAGTACTAACGTGGACAACAATACCGTTACGATAATAATTAAACTGCCGATTGATGTTCCAACAAGCAAGGCGTTTCTTGCTTTATCTGGCCGGTTTGAATAAGGAACAAGCATCAGCAGTATAACTTGTTCCTGGAGATTGAAATAATAAAACGCCCCAAGAATAACAGGTTTAAACCCTTCCTCCAAAAATGGTTCAATCCGGTCGATTTTGATTTGCGGCAGCAGAAATACGGTAAGAAACAGAAACAGGACAATAACAAACGGCAAGAAAATCTCTCCCGCGCGAGCCGTTGTTTCAAGTCCAAGCCTTACGGCATAAATGACAACAAGGATAAACAAAATTATGGTCACTTCGATCGGCGTGTTGGGCATGATGTGGGTGGTCATAAAATTTCCTACCACGCGCAGCAGGAAAGCCGACAACAGAAAAATAAACGACATGAAGAACAAGGAGACTGCTTTTCCAAGCCATTTCCCTAGTATTTTCTCACTGTATTCAACAAAAGAAAGCTTAGGATATCGACTCGATAGTGCCGAGTAGATAAAGATGATGGTAATATCGGCAACTACCCCAACAAGACAAGCGATCCATCCGTCCTGTCTGGAGAATACGGACATAATGGAGGGAACAATTAGAATGGATGTACCAATCGTATAGAGCAATGAAAGAACGGTCAGCTGACGATGGCTTATTTTTCCTTTTTCAAGCATTCTTATTAGTTCCCCCCTTTTAAATTCTGAAATACGGCTTCGGCAAGAGGCCCCAGGACTTCATTAATTCCATTCACCGGGTTCGGAATATGTAGATTTAGAAATCTCATCATCACCAATACAATCCCGAAGAACAATAGAGTGGAGAACACCCATAGATCCCATATCCGTTTTCTTTTCCAGAGTGACGGCACCTCGATCAGAATCATTATCGCGCTTGCCAGGAGCAATCCTAAATATTTCAGCATGTCTGCTTATTCCTTCTTCTGTTTAAATTCCTGCATAAAGGAATTATTTACGGTTCCGGTTTGCCGAATGTTGAACACGACATCTACTTCTACCGGTATGGTCTCGAAGATCGAATCCCATTCATCCTCAACCTGCTTCCAATAAGCCGGATAGGCACGATGAACAACATCGCCGAATCCGAAAATATCTACCTTGTAATTTTCCTGGGCCTCTTTGATCGTCCTCTCCACGAACCCCCGTACTCTTGCCTCCCCTTGATGTTCCAACTCATAGATAGACGACTTTTGAGTCAAGTCAATATTGCACAGTACTTCTCCGATACTGAGCTCCGTGCGAATGCCTAACCGAATTTCCGGTTTGCCGTTAATCATCTTTGCTTTTGTAGTCGTTTTTGAACGAATCACTTCAAGCGTCATTTTCCCGCCTTCAGGACAATTAATTACTCCAACTGTGTTATAGATATCATCATGAATATAGGAATAGCCTCTGCTTTCAATGTCATTCAACCAACCAACTAGCTTATCTTCTCTAAAAACAGCCAGACCTGAATACTGCAGCTGAGCGGGGGAAGAGATCTGTTCCACGTTACTCCTGCTTTGACCTATTTCCTGATCTCCTCTTAACCGAAGTCCGGTAACGACAGCTTCCTTCCCTTTATCGACTAAATCCATAATAAGCTGGTCAAGGGTTATGGAAGCAGTCGGAGCCCATTCCTTCTGCGAAGTCTGCAAGGAAGAGAACAGCTGATTTGCCGGGATTGACTCCAGATGGGTCAAAATCTTCAATGTACTAGCCGCTGATGTTTCACGAGCGATAGCTATGTAGAAATCCGTACGGTGCTCATAATACCTGGACATGTATTCGAGCGCATCCCCGATCCCTTCTTTCGCCAAATCCTCGCCTATGATCAGCATTCGAAGATGCGCCGAATAGATGGTTCTTGGCGATACCGTGGTCATTTTGCGAATGGCTTCGAATATCGTTTGTCCTTTCGCTTGATATAACGTTACTGGAGTACGGGTACTGGTTCGATTATTCGAGGCAACCTCCCCCGGATCAACAACTTGAACGGATACCATGTATTGATCTCCTGCTTTGTCGATCCCTATAGCCAGCGCAATAGCCAGGTCATTAAGTTCACGGCGGTTCCAACAGCCTGTCAGCGTCAGGGTTATGGTTACAACCAGCATAGTGAGCATTAGTGTTCGTCGCATCGCAATACCTCGTCTCGTTGCCTTATTCTCCGACTAACGCCGCTCGGGACCCGGAGCTTTATCTTTGCTCCGGGTAAGGTTGTTCTGATTGATTAGACGCAGGCGTTTCCGCATTGCCCAATGCGGAAGCCGAATTAAAGTATCCTTCGTGTCTTGTGCTATATAAGGACCAAACGGGCTCATATAAGGCACGCCAAACGTCCGAAGACTGCATAAATGCAGAACCAGCACAATAATGCCTAATATGATTCCGTACAAGCCAAACGAAGCCGCCAAGCCCATTAATAAAAACCGGATCATCCGAATCGATATCGACATATTCATGGCAGGAACCACAAAGCTTGAAATAGCCGTAATGGAGACGACAATAACCATCGCTGCTGACACAATTCCGGCAGCAACCGCCGATTGGCCGATAACTAAGGTCCCGACAATCGACATCGCTTGTCCCATCGTTCTCGGCATCCTTACGCCGGCTTCACGCAATATTTCAAACGTAATCTCCATAATTAATGCCTCAATAAAAGCAGGAAAAGGAATCCCTTCCCGCTGAGCCGCAAGACCAATCAGCAATTGAGTAGGGAGCATTTCCTGGTGAAAAGTCGTAATGGCGATATATAGCGAAGGCCCTAGTAAGGCGATAAAAATCCCTACAAACCTTAAAATCCGAATTAACGAGCTAATATCCGCACGTTGATAATAATCTTCAGCCGAATGCATAAAAGAAATAAACAACGCGGGTACAACTAACACATGAGGAGTTCCATCCACCAATATGGCTATTTTGCCTTCCAGCAGTTCAGCAGCGATTACATCCGGTCTCTCTGAGTTATATACGGTAGGGAATGGACTATAAGGAGCATCCTGAATCAATTCCTCGATATAACCGCTCTCCAAGATACCGTCAATATCAATCCTGGCCAAACGGCTCCGTACCTCGTCAACGATCTTATCCGTTACAATTCCATTGATATACATGATGGAAACATTGGTCTGAGTCATTTTGCCGATACGCAAATTCTCCAGCCATAAATTCGGATTTTTTATTTTCCTCCGGATTAAGGCCGTGTTCGTCTGAATGTTTTCGGTAAACGCTTCTTTGGGACCGCGGCTCACCGTCTCGGTCATGGCTTCAGAAACCGCGCGGTCTTTGATTCCGCTCATAGCTATCGAAAGAATCTCCGTACCTTCCCGAATAAGAATGACATGCCCCGAAAACAGATCATGATACATCATATCCGTTGACTGCAGTTCCTGGACGTCTCCCACTGTCATAAAATCCAGGAATGGATGCTTGTCGGTATCCAGCTTTGGCAAATCCACCATCAACGTTTCCAATACAAAATCTTGAACGGCATTTGTATCTACGAAACCTTCTGCATAGATCAAATTCACGGTTTGAACTCTGTTATCGTATTGAATGTTAAATTCCTTAAAAACAATATCAGCACTGTTCCCGAGCTTTTTTCTAATTGTTGCAATATCGATTGGATTCATACTCGATCACATCACTCATTTTTGATATTAATCAGTATGGTCATACGGGAATCGATATAAACAACAAAAAAAGCCTTTAAGATCTAAGATCTTAAAGGCTTTATCATTTCATAATTGGTGCCGGTGAGAGGACTCGAACCTCCACGGTTTCCCTCACGATTTTGAGTCGCGCGCGTCTGCCATTCCGCCACACCGGCAAGTTAATTATTTGGCGCGGCCTAAGAGATTCGAACTCCTGACCTTTTGATTCGTAGTCAAACGCTCTATCCAGCTGAGCTAAGGCCGCAAATTATGAAATTATGGAGGCGCCACCCAGACTCGAACTGGGGATAAAGCTTTTGCAGAGCTTTGCCTTACCACTTGGCTATGGCGCCAAACTTTATGGAGCGGAAGACGGGAATCGAACCCGCGACCCTCGCCTTGGCAAGGCGATGCTCTACCGCTGAGCCACTTCCGCATAAATGGCTGGGGATCAAGGATTCGAACCTTGGAATGACGGAGTCAAAGTCCGTTGCCTTACCGCTTGGCTAATCCCCAACAATCTTTTAAAACATTTTAGTGATAATGGGGCGATCGATGGGACTTGAACCCACGAATGCCGGAGCCACAGACCGGTGCGTTAACCCCTTCGCCACGACCGCCATATTCACTAATTAATTATCTGGCAGGGGCAGCAGGAATTGAACCCACACCAAAGGTTTTGGAGACCTTTGTTCTACCTTTAAACTATGCCCCTAAATGGTGGATGGTGATGGATTCGAACCACCGAACCGTTAGGAAGAGATTTACAGTCTCCCGCGTTTGGCCACTTCGCTAACCATCCAAAAACATGGTGCCGGCGATAGGAGTCGAACCCACGACCTACTGATTACAAGTCAGTTGCTCTACCAACTGAGCTACACCGGCATATTAAATTTCCAACCATCTAAAATGGTGGCTCGGGACGGAATCGAACCGCCGACACGAGGATTTTCAGTCCTCTGCTCTACCGACTGAGCTACCGAGCCTGATGTTTGATAAAAATGGCGGAGCTGACGGGATTCGAACCCGCGGTCTCCTGCGTGACAGGCAGGCATGTTAGGCCTCTACACCACAGCTCCACATCGAGAATTCTCGGTAAAACACCGAAGATAAAGTTTTGGTTGCGGGGGCAGGATTTGAACCTGCGGCCTTCGGGTTATGAGCCCGACGAGCTACCGAGCTGCTCCACCCCGCGTCGTTACTAAGTAATTTATGGTGGAAGCTGAGGGGATCGAACCCCCGACCCTCTGCTTGTAAGGCAGATGCTCTCCCAGCTGAGCTAAGCTTCCATATTGGCGTTTCTCTCTCGAGCGACTTTTATAATATATCATATTCAAGTCGTCTTGGCAAGCACTTTTTTAAATCTTTTTTTGTAAAGATGGTGACCCGTAGGGGATTCGAACCCCTGTTACCTCCGTGAAAGGGAGGTGTCTTAACCCCTTGACCAACGGGCCTTACTAATAAAGAAATATTATGGCAGAGAGGAAGGGATTCGAACCCTCGAGACCCGG
>NZ_BSSQ01000006.1 GCF_030161375.1 Paenibacillus glycanilyticus | reverse complement strand
GGCAGTTTCGCTCGTTGTTCAGTTTTCAAAGAACAATTTTTTCAACAACGCGGTATATCATATCACGTCGTCATTTTCAGTGTCAAGCTTTATTTTTCATCAATTTCAATTTCTATCAATCAATGACTTTCAGCTTTTCGTCCCAACCGCTTGTCTCTCTCGGCCGGAATTAGAATATACCATAGGATCATATAACATTGCAAGACTTTTTTTGAAATTAATTTATTCGTGTATGCCTGCATAGATACTGCCTCGCTCTAATAGAACTAAAAAACGCTGGTTTCGCCCATTCCCTTATCTCCGCTCCTACATAGAATGGTTTAGCCTATCTAATAAGGAGTGACAAGACCATGTCATTTTTTCCGCCTCCTGGCCCTCCTCCAGGTCCAGGGTTCCCCGGAATGCCAGGATTCCCAGGAGCTCCCGGATCTCCGGGAACCCCCGGTCCACCAGGACAGCCGATGGCACCCAGCTCGCCTCCACCGGGATTCATCCCCCAACAACCTGCGGTCCAACCATTTGCCGTTGACGCTGGCGCGATCTCGCGCTGTATGTTTAGGAACACGTACATTTGGCTACGGAACGGGAATCAGTTCTGGTTTTTCCCGGTTTTCTTAGGCCGCACATCGGTCGCGGGTTTTCAGTGGAACGGAAGGTTCTGGATGTACACCGGAGTAAGCTTGCAATCCATTCAATCATTCACTTGCGTCTAACTCTTTTTTCTTATATAAGAAAGGCCTCTGACTGGTTGTCGAGGCCTTTCTTGTTTTTATCAGGCCATCCCCTAAATGGAAGTCATCGATGGCGGGGCGTCTTCCGGCGAGCTTCCCCATGATTTATTAGGTCTCGGACCCATCTCCAACACCAGTTGTCCTCCGCTCATCAGTTCCTGATGCGAGAGCCACGGCCGCTGATGCGGCTGGCCATTGAGTGAAGAGGATTGGATGTATTTATTCGCCTTGGAGACATTACGCGCTTCTATTACAAACGTCTTGCCTTCGCCGACTTGAAGTGTCGTCTTCTCGAATAGCGGACTGCCAATATCATAGACGGGCCGCCCCGGGCAAACCGGATAGAAACCCATCGCACTAAATACATACCAGGACGACAGCGAACCGATATCATCGTCTCCGCATAGACCAGCCGGGCCAGCGTTATACATCAGACTTTGAATATCGCGTACTCTCCGCTGCGTTTTCCAAGGAGCACCTGCATAATTGTACATATACGGGATGTGGAAACTTGGCTCGTTCCCGTGGGCATACATCCCGATCAGCCCCGACATATCGGGGAATTGACCAAGAAACCACGGCTTCTCCATGGTGTATTGCTCCGTAAATAGAGAATCAAGCTGGCGATTGAAAGCCTCTCTGCCACCCATCAACCGAATAAGCCCCTCCACGTCATGCTGAACATGGAAGGTATAGATCCAGGAGTTCACCTCGGCAAAATAACCCTCCCCCGCAAATCCGCCAGACAGCTTGGGGTCAAATGGCTCTACCCATTCCCCTTCCGCCGTCTTGGGAGCCATCAGCCCCAGGTCTGAGCGAAACAGGTGACGATAGTTCTCCGCGCGCCGAATATATTCATCCGCTTCTTCATCCCGCCCCAGCTTGCGGGCCACTTGGGATATACACCAGTCGTCATAAGCTCTCTCCAGCGTAACGGAAACCGATTGCCGGCGGTGCCAACTATCAACCTCGGGAACCCATTCTTCAACGCCAACATCAGGAACCCATGTAATCTGATTCGGCATCTTTTCCATAACTAGGTCCCAAATATTATTCTTTTTCCTCCACTCGTCCGGGTCCGGAACCTTTGCGTCCTCCCGAGCGGGGAGAGCAGGAAACCATCCTTGTTCACGGTAAACCCGGTCAAGCTCCGTTGCGGGTACCGTCCGCCAAGGAATCATAGACATTTCCGCCGCATCCTTGATCATTCCCTCATAAGCCTTCTCCAAGTGGATATCGTCCAACCCTTTCATGCAGGCATCAGCAATGAGGGACGCCGCATGATGACCGATCATCACGGCATGATCTCCCCCTGGATGGGGGAATTTCGGAAGCAACCCGCCTTGCTCGTACATTCTTACTAAGGAGAACACCATATCTTCAAACACGCGCGGCTCAATGATGCTCTGCAAAGGGCGAGCACAGCGATACGTATCCCATAGCTGGTCGCTAGTATAGAAATCCCGTCCCTCTGCATCGTGGACCTTGCCGTCGAAGCCGCTGTAATATCGGCCGTCTTCCGTAATATTCCGCATCCGTTGAAGCGTCCGGTACATCGCCGTGTAAAAGATCGTCCGCTGCTCCTCCGTCCCTCCCTCAACCTCGATGGCGGATAGCGCGATGTTCCAGGCTTCGCGCGCCCTAGAGACAGCCGCTTCGAAGTTCCAGTCCGGCAGCTCTAGCTGTCGATTGGACTGCGCTTGTTCCAAGCTGATATAGGAGATACCTACCTTTAGCTCTATAACTTTCTCTTGATGCGATTCATAGGACAGGTAGAGCTTATGTTTTTTATTATCCGCGTAGCCAAACGACGATGCAGACTCTTTCATTTCTATACTAAAATAACAAACGTACCCTTTCTCGATACGCTTTCCTTCTATAATAAGGCCATCATTGTGATGAAACTCCGTATGCTCGTTGCCAGCGATCGTCACTTGGGCAGACTCAGCGACGTGGAAACGAAAGTAAGCACTATGCCGAGCCACAGTCATCTCAGCATCAATGTTGCTATCCTCTAACAAAACGCGATACTTATGCGGACGTGCCTCTTCCTGATCGTGATCAAAAGAGGAGGCATGTTCTTCCTGCTGCTCGGACAAACAGCCGTTAGAAATCATGACTGCGGCTGGGCCAAAGGAAAAGCCGAAGATTTTGTCCGCCAAATACTTGTCCCCTATGCCCGGCGTAGTAACCGGATTGATCTCCATCATCCCGTGCGGTAGCTGCACGGTTGGAGACGTGGACCACGTTTTATAGGACAACGTACCAATATTGGTATTGACGTATGAAGCTAGATCTTGGTTAATAGTTGTTTGCTTCATCTTAATCCCTCCAGAAAAATGATTTTCATCTTGTTCAAAATAAGTTTAACATATATAACATATTGATTATAACATAATTATTTTTGGCATCATATGGCTGTTGGCTCCGTGTTGGCCTCGATATAAAAAAATACAGAGCAACGGCATCCTCTCGCCGTGCTCTGTATGAACGTGTTTATTATTTCGCAACTTCAAAACACATGACAGTGTTATTATCGATCGCGACGAATGTCGTGGAGGAAAGCGGTATAATTTGCGTACTGGAAATTATACTGTTGTCTATATTTAAAATGAAACGCATTTTGCCTGCTTGGTTGAAGCTATAAACCGTACCGCCTGTTGTAGATATATACGCATTGCCATCAAGATCCACGACGAGCGTACTGCTAAACAGACTATAGCCCCTGCTTTTCTCCTTAAGTGACTGTTCGAAAACCCACAACGGCTTTTTCCAAGTTTTATCCATTAGCTTCAGAGAATTCTCCCTCTCCAAACTAACATAGTTCCCCGTTGTTCCATCACCAAACGGAGAACCGGCCACCTTCAACTGGCCATCAACGAAACGATAAGAATTACCGTTAGTTAGCAAGAGGTCATCAGAAGTAATCTCGGGATGAAAATAACCTTTTGCAGCCAACAACGCTTCGCCTTTCGAATCAACGATAGCATAGCCGTCGGAGTTCTGAATATAGAGACGATTCGCGGAATCTACCGAAATCTCTAGACCTCCCTCAAATGCGGACAGTGTACCATCCTTCGTAGACCACCCCTTACGCACCCACAACCTTTCACCCTTGGCGTTATATGCGGCTAGGCCCTCCGTCGTCAGCACAATTAAGTTACCTTTCATATCTATTGCAGCGTTAATATTCAGCCAATCGAATGAAGGCTCATTATCGACGTAAAACGCTGGAGATACATTGCTATCAAGATAGAGATCTATATTGCTCCACCTGAGGAGGTCCTCCTCTGATCTTGCAATAATCGTGTAGCCAGCGGAACTAATTTGGGCATCAAAATTATAACCGGAATCGCTTTTATATGGTTCCTCATAAACTTTGCGTCCGTTGTAATCCGTATCGATGCGATCACCGAAGCCCTTAAAAATCAATGTCCGATTCGGTCCCACGTATCCCGTGTAATGCTGAAAAGGACTCTCGTCTTTAAACGACCACTTCAACTTCATATTTCCGCTATGCTGGAGAGTGATCGGCAAATTCTTATCATTATTAAGCGGCAGCTTATTTTTAATCGTCAGATCAATTGCATACGAACGAATGTTAATTGTCTTCGTGGAGGCATTCATCTCAACTTCCGCGCCAATGAGCTTCTCTGCGAGTCGAACAGGCACATACACACTGTTTTTGATAAGCATGGGAGGCTGTTCCAATGTAATCGCAGCGCCGTTTAGCTTAGCGCTTTTGGACCCGACGGTCATTGTGAACGTCTTGTTTCCCCTTTTGCCGACAATTGTTTTCTTTTTATTATCAATGGAAATCGTAGTGTTTAATGCTGTAAACAATGGAATCATCGAAACGTAAGTCGTACCATTCTTAATCTGCGGGGCTAATGCAGCATTCTTAATGCCATTAAAGGTTACTGCGTAAGCGGTTGGCTCAGCGGCTACTACACTTGAACCAATGGATAGAAAGAGCAGTAAGGCAATTAATATTGACCATCCTGATTTCATATAGACTTCTCCCTTATTAGTATAATGTACAAAATAGTTATTGGATGATTATACCATTAATAGATTTTAGTTAAATAAGAACACAGAAAAATACACCGCCAGAGTTTTTGGGCAACTTGGCGGTGTATTGTTAATTAAAGTACTGCTATACGTGTTTTCTGTCCTTTTCGTCTCCATGTTTGAGAGAGCTCTCTATTTCGTCACATCTGGCCCAAATACCGCGGACAATCGAGATGTAGACAGCTGTTCGCTTAAGCCGAAATATTCACAGAAATTCATAATCATTGGATTCCATTTGGACGGATTAATGTAATTTGGATGATCTTTCATGGTCAGTTCCTGATCCACATGAATTTTCTCGATGTGTACCTCCAATGCAACCAGGGAACTAGGCTCTTCGAAAGGATGTACCTTTATGAGCTTTGCCTCTAAATGAACGGGACATTCTTGGACGCGAGGCGCTTTGACATCTCGAGATGGTAAGGGAGTTAATTTCGACTTTCCAAATTTGTCCGGTTCAAATTGATACCCCCTTGCTGCCTTTGATTCAGGTACCGGATTTCGTCCAGTTACCAACGTGAGACTTTCAATAGCAGAAATCAGGTCGATGGACGGCAAGTTCAGCACGCACTCCCCCTCTCTTATCATATTCAAAGCGGTCTGCGATTTACTGCTTAATCCGAGCATACAAGACCGATTCAACCACCAAGCTGACGACATTGGCGCTAAATTAGGGGTACCATCTACATTCATCGTGCTGATCAGAACAATGGACGAGCCGAAATACAAAATTTTAGGTTCGATTTCCACATGTATTGTCATACGCCTGGCTCCTTCCAGGGAATTATTGTAACCCTAACTTATCACAAACCTTTAAGGGTTTATACGATTATGGAATGAGACAGCAAGAATACAAAACAGAGACGCTTCTTCGGCGAACCGGCCTATATTTACATACACTCGTGATGACTTTGGAGGACGTATTAACCCCATGGCGATGTATTCATCCGAACATAGAAAAATACATCGCCGGGCGTATGGGCCTCATGACGATGTATTTTTAAATCTGCGTACTATTTATTTCTTACTCTTACTCTTACTCTTACTCTTACTCTTACTCTTACTCTTCCCTCACAACAATCGGATTCGACTCATAACTAATCCAATCACTCCAGCTGCAGAATCTACTCCGAATTACAAAGCTGTTTTTAGGATAGCGTCTTCAGCGCTTCAGGCGTAAACGGCACCAATTCGTCCAATTTGCCTTCCCGGATTTTGCGGGCCCATGCCGGATCAACCAGTAGTGCCCTGCCGATCGCTACAAGATTGCATTCATCATTTTCGAGCTTTTGCACAAGACCTTCAATTCCTGTATTGGCAGAGCTTTTTCCTTCCGTGAAGAAGGTCATGAAATCACTGTCGAGTCCAACCGAGCCGACGGTAATCGTTGGTTTGCCAGTGATACGTTTCACCCAGCCCGCAAGGTTCAAATCCGATCCGGCAAATTCAGGCTCCCAGTACCGACGGGTCGAGCAATGGAATATATCCACGCCTGCATCCACCAGCGGCCTTAGAAATTGCTCCAGCTCTTCAGGATTATAAGCCAGCTTGACATTATATTCCCTTTCTTTCCACTGCGAAAGCCGCAGCACAATTGGTAAATCAGGCCCCACAGCTTCGCGGCAAGCCCGGACGATCTCTTCGGCGAAACGGGTGCGGGCCACCAGACTGCCTCCGTAGCGATCCGTACGCTGATTGCTTTTCTCCCAGAAGAACTGATCGATTAAATAACCGTGCGCACCGTGGATCTCTATACCGTCGAAGCCGATCCGCTTTGCTTCAAAGGCCGAGTCGGCGAATGCTTGGACGATAGCGGCGATCTCCGCTTCAGAATAGTCATTTACTTGCTTCTTCGTGCCCATATGCCAAATTTGCGGCATAATTTTGCCTCCTGCGGCATGAACCTCTGCTACGACGTTAGCCCAGCCTTTTAGAGCTTCTTCACCGTAAAAGTGGGGCACATCCTTGGAGTTTGAGGAATCGGGATGATTCACCACCGTTCCTTCGGTTATGATAAGGCCTACATTATTCTCGGCTCTCCGGCGGTAGTAAGCGGCCACATTTGCTCCGGGTACCCCATCCGGAGACATAGCCCGCGTCATAGGAGCCATTACAATGCGATTGGCCAGTGAAAGTTGTCCAAGAGTAAACGGACGGAACAAAGCTTGTACTGCTGTTGAAGTTGACAATGTTTTTACCTCCGTTCAAGAGTTGGATGCCATTAAGATTAGCATAGACAACTATATTATAACATTTTTGCGAGTATCAACAGATATTGGACTAGGTACAGGAAGCCGGTTGACTTCTTCACACAAAAAAACACAGAGCACTGGCATCTATCTCGCCGTGCCCTGTATTCCATTTACGATGCGGATGAAGCTATTTTTTCAAAGTTTCCTTGTTGTTATTAACGGTGTACTGATGATCGGTCGACGCTTCCTCAATATCTTTGAAAGCCCAATAGGAGGAACTTACGTCAGACCAAGTAGGAGCGGCAACTCCGTTCAACGGACCGCGGTTTGTCACGCGATTGATAACTGCGACCATCTCGGCGCGGGTGGTATTCGCTTTAGGCCGGAAGGTTCCATCCGTGTAGCCGCTCAGCACGCCAGCTGCATTAGCCGCATTAATTGCATCTTCTGCCCAGCTGCCAGAGATATCGCTGAATACGTCCTTGCCTTGTTGTCCTTGCAAATGCTTCAGACGTGCCGCAATTCCGGCAACTTCTTCTCTAGTAATCGGTTGTTCGGGACGGAAGGTACCATCCGGATAACCGTTCATAAACCCTGCTTTGGTTACCGCATAAATCGCGTCGTGGCTCCAATCCGACTTGCTTACATCAGAATAAGAGGATTGCTCTGATTCTGATTTGTGAAGGTCATATACCCGGAACAGCATCATGGCCACTTCTTGGCGGCTTACGCTTCTTGAAGGCTTAAATGTTCCGTCCGGATAGCCCGCAATATATTTCTTATGGCTGCCTTCGGCACCAGGCAGAAGGATCGTTATGCTGCTCGACGCCCGACCCTCAATGCCATTCCTAACAGCCGCAACGGTAATGACATGCGATTGCCCTTCGGCCAGTCCTGTTAATTGATAATTTTCGTTAGTAATGCCGCTTGCAATTTGCTTGCCATTATCATAAATCGTGTAGGATGTTGCGCCAGTTACCGCAGTCCAGGTAATGGTCGCATCCGAGCCGCTTGCTCCGAGCGTATAGGCCACATTTTTTGGCGTGCCAATCACTGCGCTGGAAGGAGGATTCGGCATGCTAAAGTTGAACGACACGATCGTTTGGCCTACGTGAATGATCCCGTTTTGAATGTAGCTGTCCGAGCCGGTCTCGGCCGGCACATTCACATTCGCCGAAAGCGTGCTGTAAGGCACCGAATAAGATGGATGAGTAGCTACAATATAATAATCCGCGTTCGGGTATACCATCCATCCGTAAGCGCCATTATTGTCCGTTACCTGCGGATTCATATTCTGATTCGGACTGAACGAAGGCAGCACCGGCAATGCGACAGCCGTATTCGGGGTATGATTTTTGGCAATGTTCAGCGGCGTATCCGCGAAATAGAGCGTCATAGTCGTACCCGGAAGAGGTGCCCCATGCTCGTTTGTCACGATGCCATAAGGATCGATCAAAGAATTAACGATGCTGACAGACCCGTTTTCATTAACGGTAACCTGCACGGATGGGCCTGCCAATATGGAATTATCAGGAGCTTTCACTTGATACGTAATCGTGTAAGTTCCTGGTGCTACATTGCTGACCTTGAAGCTTCCGCTCGCATCAAGCGGGAAGGGCTGTTTGTTCAAGCTTCCGCCCGTAACGACAGCCGTGATATTCCCTGATCCAAACAGATCATTTACCGACGGCGAATTAGAGCCATGACTTGCCACCAACAGCTGACCGCTAATCTCGGTTTGAGGCGTGATGCTCTCTCCCAGTCCGGTCAAAGTACCGACTGGAGCGGATTGTGTCGTATTTACTAGTACGGTGCGCCCCCCGACCTCTGCCGTGTAGCTAATTTTTATTTCATAATTAAAGTCGCCCCGAGGTACAAAAATCTGATAAGAACCATCTGTTCCCGTTACAACTTGGGTGGTAAAGTCAGGCGTTCCGTCGCCGTCAAAATCCGCCGAAACCGATACTGTTGCGCCTGTAATCGGTTTGTCCGTCGCCGTATCGATTAAGACGCCCTCAATGGAAGCCGGCATATAGTGAATTTGAATCGCCCCTTGTGACTTCTCGCCATTAGGATCTTGAGCCGATGCGGTAATAGTCTCATATACCGGCACCAATCCGTTTAAGGCCGGAACGGTATATTGGATTTTAGCCACGCCGTTTGCATCCGTACTTACAGTTTGGTTATTGGCGCCGTTCTTACCGAATGTAAACGTGATCGGCACGCCTGAAACCGGCTGTCCGTTATCCTTCGAGATGACGGTGCCTACCAATTCAATTTTCGTATGGCCATCCCCAACAACCGAATCCGAAGGAGTTGTCAATGTAACCTCGTATTGCGGCTCCGCGGCATTAACCACAATCGTTTCCGTGACCGTTTTGCCGTTATACGTAACGGTGATTGTCGCAGTACCCGGACTTACGGCCGTCACTTTCCCATCGGAATCTACAATAATGACGTTGGGATTAGAGCTCGCATAAGTTGCGCGATCGGATACGTCTTCCATACTGCGATCCAAATACACGGCTTGGACTACCGTTTGGTGCGTATCATCAACCTCAAGCGTATACCCGCTTACATCGAGCAAGAGATCGGACAGATCTGACAAAGTGATGTCAAAAGGCAGCGATTCGGCAACTTCTTGCCCTGCTGTTTTCGCTACAATGACAAATGTGTGATGCGAATTAGCCGGATATCCCGAGAGATCGGCTTGATTGGTGGTTACCGTACGCACAAAAACGCCGTTGTCGTAAATATCGTAACTGCTCGCGGGAGGCGTTGTCTCCGGCCAAGACAGAGTCAGACTTGTATTTGTAACATTTTTCGCCGTTACGTTTGTAATTTGCGGCACTACCGTTAGATTTGCTTGTTTCGTAAACGAACCATAATTAACATGGATAACCGATGTTCCCTCTTCGACTGCTGTAATTAAGCCATGGGAATCAATCGTCGCAATATCGGTAGACGAGGAGCTAAACTGGGCATCATTTGTAACCGTAATCGGCGTGTTGTTACCGTAAACCATGGAGGTTACCGTTTGATAAGTGCCCCCTACCGGAACAAAATAATTAGCTTTATCCAGCGTTAATTGCGCCTGCGTTGGCGAAGAAGCCGGAGACGACAAACCAGCCTTAACCGCTTTAACCGTATAGGATCCAGGCTCAACCGTTCCAAGATTATAAGTCGTCCCGTTGGACGTGCTTCCAATATAGTTGCCGTTATTATAAACGCTATAATAATTCGCTCCCGAAACCGCATTCCAGGTCAAAGACGTCATGTCCGGCGATACAAAGGATAGCCCTGTCGGAGCAGTCGGAGCTTTGATCGTCGTATATGCTCCGCCTTCAGCGACGATATCCAGCGAATTCGTCCCCGGCGGTATTTGGGCGTTGTCCAAAATAACATGTACTTTGCCGTCCGGTCCCGTCAGCGGAGGCGAACTGAGCGGCATTCCAAATGAATCAAGATAAGGACCGTTCATCGGAAGATCAATCGGCACGCCAGACACAGGTTGGCCGAGCGGATCCGTAGCCGTAATCGTAATGTCCGTTTTACCGTACGGTTCCGTAGGGTTTGGCGTCGGATCGGCTGTTACTTGCGTAGGCGCTTGTTTGTACTCGACTGCAGGATCGTTTGAGTTAATAGGATCCAGGTCATTTGTAAAATACCAATTTAGAAGATCCTGGTTTTCCCAAGCCCCTCCGGTCGAAGCGGTAAAACCGGCGTACACCGCGCTTTCATTCTGGAAGATCGTTGAGAGATCGATACTGTCTACATCCAACACTTTAATAGCCGCTGACCGGTTGTCCGCCGTATTCATGTAGACTTTCACATTTTTAGCGCTGCCGTCATAGTCAATCCAGACGTGATACGTATTCGTTCCACCTTTCATGATTCCAAGCGATGGGAATTGGGTGGAAAGATTCGCATACCTTCCGGGAACGTTTTGCAAGGTGCCGGTTGTATCGATGCCGACATAGTTATCGCTCGGATCACCCATCTCCGGGTTTCTGTAGGTATCGAATTTCACCGCAAAACTAGGCTGAATACCGTAATAACCCATACCTCCGCCAGGCGTACCCGCATTGCTGCTCAAATTCTGAATGACGAAAGCCATTCCGTCAGCTCCGGGCTTCAAGCTCGGATTATACAACGGGTTAAAGAATCCCGGGTCTATATAACTTCCGTCCGTAAATTTAAATGAAAAATAGGTACTGAATGAAAAATTGTTTTGATTATAAATGCGCTGCTGATTAAAAATCGTACCGTACGAGCCGGATTGGCGCAAAAAGGCATCACGTCCGTCCGTCACGTTCGTCAATCGGAGATAATCGGCTCCATTTGGAACTTTAGTCGTTCCGCTAAAACTATAAGCCTGGCCCGCCGCTACTCCCGCAAAATTATCATTTTTAAACGAAACCCATTTAGTAGTAGGGTTAGCTGTCGCATTTGCTTTTGGCACGATTCCATAGGAGAACAATGATACCATGAGCGCTAAACATAGAAATAATCGGAACACCATTGGGGTTGCGGTACGTACTTTCAATTTTCTTTCCTCCATCTCTAACTTTGAATATGCGTTTCTAGTAAGGGTCTTATATGATCAGACTACATAGTACAAAGCCAGCCCTTTCTCAAAAATAAAAATCCTCTTCCGAAAGTCTTAAAACGATGTCTACTAGTTGCCTTAGTTATATCGAACAACCTGTTCCCGTTAACACTATCTACCTTTAGAACTAGTTAAATATACCCATATCAGAGCACGCGTAGGTAAAATATTACTATATTTTAGCGAAATTTGTCTAGTGAATGACTAATGACTTTGCGTCACTAAATCGTTAACGCTCCCTGAACATAAAAAAAACCACGCGGGATGTTCAGCTCGCGTGGCCATGTATTAACCTCATCCTTATAAATAATGCTTTTCAGATTTCGCCCTTACTCTTCCCAAACCGCAATAATCAAATAATTCACGAAGACAGTGACGGAAGCCATGCAAAATTTGATAGATATATTATCAATAGACCCTATCACTCTCTCTTGAGATGTTGTTTCAGACCTAGCCTATAATTATGTAGTGTTTTGTAAGAGATATGATTATAATTACCCATATGATAATTATGGAAAAAGGAGTATATATTATGACAAAATATAACTTAGGAGCATTAGGTCACGAAAATTTTGAAGAACTATCGCAGTCCCTAGTCCAAAATGTAATTGGGCACGGAATTAAGGTATATGGCATGGGTAGTGATGGAGCACGAGAGGCCACTTACTTTGGCAGTGCGACTTACCCTTCCACCTCAGATAACTGGGATGGGTACTGGATATTTCAATCAAAGTTCCATAATGTAATACAAATAGGACAGAAAGAAGCACGTAGGTTGCTTTATTCTGAACTTGAAGATGAATTACATAAAATAACCGACATATACCACCACCAATGTGATAACTACATTTTAATAACAAATGTATCTCTCTCCCCTGTATATCAGAAGGGACTAAAAGACAGAATTGATACAAATTTAATACCTAAATTTAATCATAAAGTAAAAAATATTCATGTTTGGGGAGCAGAAGAAGTCTGCGCTTTTTTAGATTCTTTCCCTGGTATAAGACAGTCATACTCCCATTTATTAGTCAGCGGTGATGTAATTGCTCGATTATTAGGTTTTGTCAGTAAAACCGAAAATGAAATTGACGAACTGGTGAGGTTATATAGTCAGTATTGCTACCTTCAAGAAAGTGCTGCAGCTCTAGATGATGCCGGTGACACCGAGGATACAAAAGTTCCTCTACAAAAAGTATTTATTGATGTTGATGTTATACCTGCAAAATTATCACAAGAGGAACTTAGCCTGGATAGTATTCCAAGATGGTTGAAGCAGTCAGTTAATGATGAAAATAGGGTCTCTGCTTTATCATATATAGTTGATGATTCTGTAAAGAGAGTTGTTTTTGTAGGAGGTCCTGGACAAGGTAAGTCGACGTTAGGTCAATATATGTCACAAATTTATCGAGCGCGATTACTGGGCAAAATGAACGAGTTTTCAGAAGATACAAATCTTTTAGAACAGTGTATCCCGAGAATTCCGTTCAGAATTATTTTAAAAGATTTGGCTCATTGGTTCAATTTAAACACTCAGAATAGTAATTTATTTGAGTATATGGCTACCGAAATGACGATTGGGGTCGGAAAAAAGGTAACCTGCGAAAATGTCCATGAAATATTACGAAATAATGCGGTTTTATTGATCTTAGATGGGCTCGACGAAGTTCCAGAAAAAACTGTTCGACATAAAGTAATGGTAGCAATAACGACTTTTATTCAACAAGTTCAGACAGTATATAATTGCGACTTAAAAATCATTTCATCTACTAGGCCACAAGGTTACTCAGAAGAGTTTGATCCAAAACACTTCCTTCATCTTAAGCTGGACAAACTATCAGTAGATAAAGCTAGAATATACGCTCAAAAATGGGTGGAAAACAGGGAAACAAATATAATGTATAAAAGGTCTCAAAAGATTCTAGATGTTCTTAATATTTGCTTAGAAGACAAAATTGTTAGTGATCTAACCAAAACGCCCCTACAAGTCACAATCTTACTTGTAATAATACGAGCTGGCTCTACACCTCCCAAACAAAGAGAAGAATTATATCAGAAGTATATGGATACAATCTATACTAGAGAACAAAACAAAAGCCCTCATTTGTTGCCTACTGATAAAAATTTAATATATGGGTTACATAAGTATATCGCTTACCTATTACACAGTAAAATGACTGAAAATAATTCAAATGCTTTAATGGATTTGAAAGATTTCCGTAGCAGTGTTTATGATTACCTTGTACATAATAACCCCTATATTAATGAAGAGGAGCTTATTGACAAGGTCAAGCAAATAATGATTGAATCCAATGATAGGTTGGTTTTAATAGAAAGCCCACAAGCCGGTAAAATTGGATACTCACTCACTGTAATGCGTGAGTTTTTTACTGCATGTCACTTAGTTGATACCGCAAAGGATTCAAATGAAAGAATTTTACGATTCAAAGCTACGGCACGCACATCGCATTGGAGAAACGTTGCATTGTTTTTTGCCGGAAGGATAGGAAGGACATTACCAGGCGAGGCACCAGGATTAATTGACATTTGTAGTGAAATTGATAGTGAAAATGAAGATAAATACTTAAAGAGAGGGGCTCAACTAGTATTAGATATCCTTGATGATCGAGCCTTGAGAGAACCCTTCCAAGAAATCAGTGCTTTAAAAGAAGCCATTTTGCTAATAGACTATGATACGCCCGTAACAGCTGCTTATATATACAATAAAATATCCTACATACCATTAGCCACTATTCAAAAAGTCACAGAGGGGTTCTTTATCAACCGGTTTGATAGTATTGTTAGTTCAAAACTCAAAAAGTATGCAGAGTTATATGAAATGCTATTTGGGTTTGACGAAAGACTAAATCAAGTTATATTGATTTTATTAAAAGAAAAGAATGAAGATGATTTAAAATTTGGAATATACCTTTGTATTAAATATAATTTGCTTAATAAGCCACTACTAGATGCAATTGATTATTACCTAACGAGTAAGGACAAAATGTTTTCTCTTGTTATTACCACACATAATTATTGGAAGAATCTTATTGATATGTCTTTTACAAGTGATCACGACCTATCAGAATCGTTTATTTCATTTATGTTCTACTTTATTGAAGAAATTATAGATATATCCCACAATGAAGATGAAACTGTTATCGAGTTGTGTAACTATTTAAAAGCAAGAACTGAGTGTGAATGGACTACTGAAATTTATGGACCCTACTTCTTATTTAATCTTATTCATTCCAATTCCAGTGAACAAAAAAGTTTACCTTGTATATCAAACCCTAAAATAAAAGAAACAATAACTAATAACAAAAACAAGATTGAAACTTACTTAAAAGAAGCTAACTCAGATAATAATATTATTGTATACACGAGGGAAATATTTAAATATTTATTAGATACAATTAACTATAATAATTTTGATGAACTTTATCGTAATGCGACGTCCTATCTCCCTATATTAAAAATTTTGGTAACGGAGTCTACGAGAGATAATGATCAACTTTATAGACTTTACAGTAATTATGAAGAATACGTGAGCGATTTAGAATTGTTAAATGAGCTGCTTAGTAAGAAAACTGATATTTCCAATCATGATGCAAAATTGTCTCAATGGATTAACTTTGGATGTCCTGAAAGTCTTGAACACTATTTAGATAATAAAGTTATCAATGAAATCAAACTATGGTTTAGGTCCCGCAACATATCTATAGGAGTTTTAGGTGTTCAACATTATTATATGAATAGATTTAATGACTTAAACTTATCTCGAATGTTTTCTGATGGCTTGGATATTTGTATGCATCAGAAAAATTTTAGTTTAAAATACTTTAGTTTTCCAAGATATAATCGTGGAAAGAATGACGAAAACATAAGTGACCTGATTCTGGTAATTAAGCGACAATTTAAGGAACTTCTATATAATTATGATGATTATAGTCAGGAAAACAGAACAAAAATTCAATTTATTATTCAAGTTTATTTTAATTATTTAATTGAGACTGATGAATTTGATGTAGAAATCATTAAACCTCTCTATGATCATCTCTTGAATACATATACTATTGAGGGCTATCTACATTTATTTTTGAGTCCAATTTTGACAAGTAAAATGATCTCTTTATTAGAAAGTGATTCTACTGAAGTCCATAGTTTGGCTGCTTTACTCCTAACAACACGTTCAAAATTGTTCCGTGATGAACAGAAGTATGAAGAGCATATCTCTGATTCATTTTTTTCATTCATCAATGAAGACAGTCAATTCCGTTCTGAATTTATTGGTGGTCTGAGTGCCTCATATATTAATTGGGAAAAATATTCAAAAAAAATATATTCATCTATTGTTTCAGATATAAATAACAAAAACTTATGGTTAGAGGTGGTTCAAAGAGCTGGTTACCGTACTTCTAATAAAAAAAATATACGTGATTTGGTATTTCTGTTAATAGAGGATGGGTATCACTTATCCGAATTATATGAGCGTCTTACAGAAATTATAGACGTCGCATTTATCGATGAGCTTGCCTTAAATTTACCATTAGCAAAAAGAAGAATGTCAGATATCTATTAAAAAACACTGCAGCCTTTACATAATCTCCTAATCTAAAGCATAGTTTATCTGCTAGCCATTGTATCCAAAAGGAACAATACATTACCTTCTCAAATAGGCTTGAGCCCGATAAAGATGGTCGATTGTATAATATCGGCGCTGAAACTCCCGGCCTGACACTTTCTGTCAGCACGTGCTTTTCTACTGAATCCTAGTATGCATGTATTGCTACAAACTGTCTTATGTCCTAGCCGTAATTACTAATTCAACGTATCACTTAGTTGGAGCATTTATGTAAAGTTGTACTATCGGATAGATATAGGAAGACATACTCAGCAATTAAGATATAAATACTTAATATAGCGAATAATTGACTTCGTGTTGACTTTCAAATCATAAAAATACACCATCAAGATATGCAAACCTCTTGATGGTGTATATAAGCTTAAAGTACTAATATCCATTTTTCTGTCCCTTACTCTTCCCCAACAGCAATCGGATTCTCGCTATACGAGATCCAATCACTCCAACTACCCGCATACAGTCTCACGTTCGTGAAGCCTGCTTCCTGCAGGGACAGGACGTTCGGGCAAGCCGTTACGCCGGAACCGCAATAGACGATGGTCTCTTGCTCCTTCGGCAATCCCTCGAATCTCTTTGCCTGCTCGTCCGCGTGTTTCCATTTGCCCTCTTCGCCTTTGGCTTCGGACCAGAGGCGGTTGATGGCGCCCGGGATATGGCCGGCTTTCTTGTCGAGCGGCTCGACTTCGCCGCGGTAACGCGCGCCGTCGCGGGAGTCGATCAGCGTGATGTTCTGATCGCCAAGCTTTTCTTTCACTTCGTCCATCTCTACCAGCATGTTGTGCTGAACGGTTGCGAGGAAACGCGCAGGAATCAGCGTCTTCTGATCCGCATTCACCGGGTAGCCGGCATTTTGCCAAGCGGTAAAGCCCTCATCCATTACATACGCTTGTTCATGTCCCAAATATTTCAGCAGCCACCATAGGCGCGAGGCAAATGCGCCGCCTTGGTCGTCATATGCGACAACGCGGGTTTCGTTGCTGATGCCAACTTTGCTCAGAGCGATAGTCAGATCCGTGATGTCCGGCAACGGATGGCGGCCGCCATGTTCTTCGACCGGTGCGGACAGATCTTTTTCTAAATCCAAATATACCGCTCCAGCAATATGGGAAGCTTCATAAGCCTCGTGGCCGAATTCCGGCTTGCCAAGCTGGAACCGGCAGTCGACGATGACGAGGTCTGTTTCATATAAGCGGGCAAGAAGCCATTTTAACGATACGATATTGTTCATTCGGGAATAACCGCCTCTCTTATCATTGCTATATACATGCATTATACATGATTTGGATCGTAATCCTCCAATCGCCGAACATCTTCAAACAAGGCCATGCATTCTTCCAGAAGATGCGTCTTTTTATGGGCGCCGATCAGCCATCCGAACGAAACGAGGCTTTGCTGGTAGCCCTCCAGCTCCAGAGGCACGATTTCTTTTCGCGTCACAAGGGGATGTTCGAAAAACGTGTAATCGTGTCCGATCGTTACGGCATTCCATTCAATGACAGCCTTGCTTACGGCCTCCACGTTATTGGAAGAGAACAGAACATTGACTTTGCCGTACTTTTGCTGGAAATCATCGATAAACCAGTGCACGAAATCATCTTCATACAAAACAAACGGATGCTTGAGAAGCTCTTCCGGCGTTATGGACGAAGAGCGCGCGGCAATAGGAGAATTCTTCCCCGCTCCGATGATCATCCGTCCTTCCGACACTTTATGGAAAGTATAAGAAGCAAGGGAAACGAGCAGACTCTCCGTAACCGCAATAAAAGCAGCATCCAATTGCTCTTCCTCAATTTCCTTTATGCTCTGAATCGAACCCTTCTCGGAGATCTCAATGGAAATCCCTTCATGCTTGCTCTTCAAATAGCCCGCTATCTTCATAAATGAGCCCATTACACCGGGAATGCCGGCCAAAGAAATTTTATTGTTCAAGAGTTGCACTTGATCCTGCGCTTCTTGCTTCATTTCGTCCAAGAGTTCCAATACGTGCGTCGCCAGCTGAATGATTCGTTTGCCTGAGGGCATAACCTCGGCTCCAATACGGGAACGTTTGAAAATAGGAAAACCCAGATACTTCTCAAACGCGGTAATGGACTGGCTAAGACCCGATTGCGAAATATGAAGCGACTCCGCCGCCCTGGCTAATGATTTGCGTCTAGCCGTTTCCACAATATGATGCAGCTGCTCCAAATTCATGCGGTCACCTTCAGTTGTAATTAAGTAGCTTTAATAGCTTTAATTATACTAAAGATTTGGTCGGTGTTAAAATTTCGGGGAAGGAATAATGAACCGCAAAGGAGATTGATCAACATGAAAGCAGCGGTATGGTATGGTAAACACGATGTTCGTATCGAGAATAAAGAAGAGCCGGTCGTTCAGCCAGGCAAAATTAAAATAAAAGTAGCATGGACGGGAATTTGCGGAAGCGACTTGCACGCATACCATGGAGCGCCTGGCGTCATCCAAGAAGGTACCCCTCATCCGATTACCGGCGAAATGGCGCCGTTGACGCTTGGCCATGAGTTTTCGGGCATCGTTCATGAGATTGGAGAAGGCGTTTCGGAATTTGCCGTTGGAGACCGCGTTACCGTTGAGCCCATGATCAAATGCGGCAAATGCGAGCCTTGTAAAAAAGGGTATTCCAATCTTTGCGATTACTTCGGATTTGTCGGTTTGCAATCCAATGGCGGATTTGCCGATTATGTTGTCGTCGATGACTACATGGTTCACAAACTCCCCGATAAAGTAACGCTGGAAGAAGGCGCTCTGATGGAGCCAGCTGCCGTTGCTTTTCACGCTGTGAAATCGAGCCAAATGAAAGTAGGCAGCAAGGTTGCCGTATTTGGCGTTGGACCGATTGGCCTGCTTACGATTCTTTGCGCTAAAGCTGCCGGGGCTTCCCAGATTATCGCCGTTGACGTATCGAAAGAACGTCTCCAGAAAGCACGGGAAATCGGAGCAACTACCGTTATTAACGGCATGGAAGAGAACGCCGTTCAACGCATTCTTGCGGAGACTGGCGGCGTTGACGTTGCATTCGAAGCTGCCGGCGCAGAAGTTACGGTGAATAACGCCATTGCCAGCATCGCGAAAAAAGGACAGGTCGTCATCGAATCGATTATCCCTCATCCGATTAAAGTCGATATCTTGCAGATCACGGCCAAAGAAGCCAATCTTACTGCAACGCTTGGCTATTGCGGCGTATACAAAGAAGTAATCGCAATGGTTGCTTCCGGCCAACTGGACGTTAAATCGATTATCACGAACAAAATCGTGCTGGATGACCTTATCGAAAATGGCTTCAACCTGCTGACTTCCGATAAGAGTCAAGCCAAAATCATTGTTAGTCCTCAATAACTTGCCCGCATGCAGGGGCTGTCCCAGACGGACAGCCCCTCTTTCGCGTCTCCACGATCTAACCCCTTCCCTAATGTTTACAAATATTGCATATATCCATAATCATCCGTGAACAATTCATAGATAATATCTTCTTCGGATAAGTTTTCCCAAGAAAACATCAAAGGAGATGAATTTATGTTCAAACGTTTCATCGGTACGGCAGCCATTGTTCTTGCATTAGGAGCTACGCTTATTGCCGAAGCAGCCGTTGCGCCATCCGAGGTACATGCGGCAAGCAACATGGTGCCGGATTATGAGGTGAAGCTGCTTATGAATCCCAGCACCACGCTTGGTTCGGACTACAAGCTGACAAGCACGGTATTAAGCGCTTTTTCGATGCCTACAACGGTAACTAAGATGAACGTCGCGTTCCTGGATACCAACGCCAAAGACATTTACAACAACGGCTGGAGCACCCGAATCCGCAAGACGGAAGGCGAAGACGATTTCGAATTGTCTTACAAGAAACGTTACACGATCTCCAATAACGATATTAACGCGGCGCTGACGCAAGCGAACAACGATGGTTTCAACTCCGGCGATACGAACTACGAAGCGCAAGTGGAATGGGGTTATCAGAAAAAAACGCTCAGCATCACCCGCAGCAAATCCGGCAGCAAGTCCGGCTACAGCGGCATGGATCTCCCCTCGATCAGCGACGCGCGCAGCTTGATGATTAACAATGCGCCGGATAAATTCAATAACTGGCTCTCGAGCGGTTGGGGCGTAAGCAAGCTGCAGTCTTCCCGTTACTTCGGACCGGTACTCGCCAAACGTTCGATTGGCAAATGGAGCGGCATGGACTTGTACATCGAAGTATGGCCGATCAAAAACGCTGCCGGCACCGGCACGGAATACGTCGTTGAAGCTTCTTTCAAAACAACCAGTGCTACTACTGCTTCTACTAAACACGATGAGCTTGTAACCTACCTGCAAAGCAAAGGCTGGCTCCTCGCTCAAGATTCCCTCAAAACCCAGCTTATTATGGACCGCTACTAATATCGTCCGCATACAAAAAGCCGGCATCCGCTCGCAAGAGCAGGACAGCCGGCTTTTCTACGTTCTACGCTAACGTATTCCGCTGCTTGGCGCAGCCGATTTAACCGCGGTTGCAGTACCTTCGATACCGCTGCTGTTCACCGCCGCGACCTTATAATAGTAAGTCACGCCAATCGCAGCCGTTGTATCCGTAAACTTGGTAGCGGTTATTTTGGAGCCAATCACGATAAAGGTTCCGCTAGCGCTTGCCGAACGCATCACGTTGTAGCCCGCCGCTCCTTTCACCGCGTCCCAGCTAAGCACAACTTTCCCGCTGTTCACTTCCGTTGTGGCATTAAAGTTAGCCGGAGCCAGCAGCTTCGCAATTACAACAACCGGCAATTTCGGGCCGTCCGGATTAATCGGGATGACTTCGATATCCATAATTCCGACGGAGACTACATTGCTTGGTCCGCTCACTCCCCCGTTATCCTCGGCCATAACCCGATAACTATACGATTTGAGGATGGATGCATTCGTATCGGTATACGATGTGCCGCTTACGTTAGAAGCAATCGTCGTAAAATTCGTTCCGGTTCCATCCGCGCGCTGCACCGTGTAATGGACGAAGCCGCCAACATCGTTCCAATGGAGAACAACGCTTGGTCCGGTCCTTTTGTCCGCGGTTAAGTTTTGCGGCGCTTGCGGCGGTTGATTGGTAACGGCGACTGTCAAGGTAGAGGAAGGTTTACTCTCACCATGCTCGTTCACGGCCGTGATCTGATAATAATAAGTCGTGCCGATTCTTGCGGTTGTGTCTTTGAACTGCGTGCCGGTCGCTTTCCTTGAGGTGAACGGACCACCCGGCGATTCCGAACGTTTCACGTTATAGCTCGCGGCATCTTTGACGGCATTCCAGCTGAGCAGAACGTCGGTCCTATTAATGATCGTACTGTTAAACTGACCAAGCGTAGCCCGGTAGCCTTGCAAGGTAGCTTTTAAGTTCCCCGGTGGCTGAGGCGGCGGACAATTGAATTCCGTCTGATACAGGTTATATTCCGCGTTAACCAGATTTCTCCTGAATTCATCGGAAGCTATCCAAATATCATAACCCGCGATGACGTCCAGCCTTAGAAAAGCATCCACATTAATCGCGTCGCATCGACCCTGCTCGTAATAGCGGCTGTAGCCCGCTTCGATGCCGGGATACAGGTCAAAGCCCGCATACGCAATATCAAGCAATGTCAGCGTAAGCTGAACGTCCGGCCCGGCCGCAAGGCTTGCATTAGCCTTCGTGTCAACATCCAGGCTTGCCGTGTTTGTCGTGTTGTTAATCGCGCGAAGTCCGTTGCCCGAGGAGAGCGTGAAGCCCTGCTCCAGATGGAATTTATCCGTGAAATCAACAACGATTGTCGCTTTGAAGTCGGGATCAATCCGCACGAACAACTGCCCCTTTACGAAAACTCCCGTAAACACGGGCACATAGAATGGCGTCGTAAGCGGTATGAATTTCGGCGCGTTTAACGAGCTGTTGGCGGTACCGGCAGTCGCATGGACTTTGGTTGTAATGTCACCGGTAAGAACAAGCTTCGAATAAAAGTCCAGTTCCGTATCGAACCAGTCGAAATCCACATCCAAGCCGATGTCCGCGTTAATACCTAAATTACATGCGTTTAAGTTTGCGTCAAACGTCATGCCGTCAAGCTTGGCGTCATTCAGACCGATGTTGAAGCACGGCAAGGTTAATGAGGCTAAATTTTGCGGGGTATAGGAAGATCCGTATAAAGACATATTGAGCGGTTGCGCGCTTTGCCCCGTCGCCTGTATGGTAACCGATGAATTAATCGGCTTCAGCAGCTTCGGATCAAGCATCTCCGTTGTGCTGATATCGAGCTTGGAGAACACTTCCTTCAGCTTCGGAACGGACGTTTTGACCACAAGCGAACCGTTCTCTTTGCTGACGGAGACGACCTTCTTCGCAATGCCGCCGTAATACTTGTCGCTCGGAGGCATAACGAACACGTCGCCAGCCTTTAAGGTTAGCTTCGGATCGTTAATGACCCATGTCGAGCTATCCCGCATCGCGTAATTTTTGCTGGTGCTTAATTTGACTTCGGGTCTGTATTGGACGATTTTATGAGGCCCACCCGATAGGCTCGCCAAATAATGAAGGGCACGGGATAACATAACGGCCGCTTCCGCGCGCGTCGAATTGTCTTTGCCTTTGAAGCTGCCGTCCGGCATGCCCCGAATGATTCCCGTCTGCAAGGCCGCTTCAATTAAGGGCCTGTTCTGCTTGATCTCTGCCTGGTCCTTCAGTTTGCTAATGAGTTGCTCTGTTGGCGCCGGTGGCAGCTTAAGCGCTCGAACGATCCAGATCGCCATTTCGAACCGGGTAATCGGAAGGTCCGGCTTGAACTTGCCATCCGGGTAATCCGCGGTCAGCAGAATTCCGCTTTTTATTCCTGACGAAATATAAGGCGCGGACCACCGTTTTGTTTCCACGTCTTTGAACGGGACGGAAGTGTCCGTACCTTTACTACCCGTCAGCTCTACGAGCATCTTCAGGAATTGCTCCCTGGTCACTTGGCCGGAAGGCTTAAACGTACCATCCGGGAAGCCGGTTACAATATTCGCCGCAACAAGCTCCATAATCTCGTTCTTCGCCCAATGCGTAGCAATATCGCTGAACCCATTCCCTTCCGTACCGCCTCCTCCGCTTGCCGTACCCGCGGCTGAGGCAAGACCCGCAGGGAGAACACCAACCAATAAAGCGATAATGGTCAGCAACAAGACGGCATGGCGGCTTGCTCTCAACATAGACACACCTCCCCATCAAACTGGACTGCCAATTCTCCTAATCACATCAACAGTACCATCACAGAAAGGGTATTGGATATTACTCGAAAGTAGTAATCCTATGTTCGACAGTCTGTTTAATAAAAAAACACATCGCCAAAGCTCGCGAGCCGTTAGACGATGTGTTTGTCTTCTATTAAAAATGTCCGCGCGGCTTCTTGCCGCTCCAACGTTCGTCAACCTTTTCCAAGCTCGACTGGTACCGCGTATCCACGCTAAGCCGATATTGATTCGTCGTATTGGCAAGCGAGCAATGCATAAGAAACATGCCAAAGATCAATACATCACCTGCCCGAAACTCGGTAGTGGCCCACTTGCCGCCGAATTTCTCCGTAATGACAAGCGGATCATCCGTGTAATGGCCAATGCCGGGATCGCGGTCCGAATCCTTAGTGCCATAAGACTTCTTCAGTTCTTCGAACCGATGCGAATCCAGACAAATCGCAAGCCCCCCCATCGCATAATCGACATCGCCAAGCGGCGACCATACCGTATAGAGGTTATGCGTGCCGCGTCCCATATACACAATATCGTAATGCGCTCCGGTGAAATCCCCTTGTCCGACGGCGCGCAGCCATTTGTAATGGTACGTAAGCGACGGTTCTCCTAGCAGCCCGTCGAACAAGCCCATAATATGCTCGCCGTTTAGCACGTTAAGCAATTCCGGCAAATCTTCGTTTGTGCCTCCCATAAAAAGAGTTTTGCTGCCGTCTGCCATTACGCCTTCCTCTAGCAAAGTATCCCGGTCCAGCTTGCCCATCCTGTTCATTTTCTCCAAAACGGCGTGGCGCGCTTCCAATACTTGTTCCCGGTCATGGAAACCCCGAAGCAATAAATAACCATCCTCCGCAAGCCTCTCTCTTAATGCGCCGAAGTTATGCAATAGCCCGCTCGAATCCCTGAGTTCCGTTAAATGAGGTCCGCCAAGCTCCAATTCACGGCTTCCTACTTTAAGCAGCATACACCTACCACTCCTTCGTCCGATGTTAGCTTTATTGTAGTGCCGGCTGCTAAGTCAAACCATGGAGGTAATTCGCTAAAACATGTATAATCGTACCAAATAATCGAAAAGGAATGTCGCGCCATGTCCTTTATGAATATCCCTTACGAGCTGGAAGCCAAAGCGATGCCGCCTGTTTGCCGGTTTCAATTAATTTGGAAGGTAGAAGCAAACAATGCTTATCAAGTAACCAAACCAGCAGGATTCACCACCCCCGGCCTATTCACCACCTGGGATGGTGCTGGTGTTATTACGCTAGGAAGCAAACAGTACGAGCTTCCGGCTGGAACCTATATAATCGTTCCGGCCGATATCCCCGCTTCCTACCATTGCGTAAACGGGAATTGGAAGTTCTATTTCCTGGAATTCGATTCGCTGGACAT
Source organism: Paenibacillus glycanilyticus (assembly GCF_030161375.1). Lineage (GTDB taxonomy): Bacteria > Bacillota > Bacilli > Paenibacillales > Paenibacillaceae > Pristimantibacillus > Pristimantibacillus glycanilyticus_B. The sequence continues at coordinate 354,798 of NZ_BSSQ01000006.1, read as the reverse complement.
GGCTTTAGCGCTGGAGCTGCCTATAGGCATTCCCGTAACTACCGCCAAAATGGCAGAAGCCGCCCGAATAAACGAGCGGCTGATTAACAACCTCATTATGAAGCCAACTGGTTACGACTATGACTCCCACTTGGCGTTGCAGGAGCTTCTGCTGCTCTTGGCCAGAGAGCAAGAGGCCAATCGGTCCGGCAGACAGCCGGAATTGGACGATATCCTATACCGCATGCACCAAACGATTGGACAAAATGTTTCTCTTGAGGAATGGGTTCAGAGAAGCGGATTATCGCGTACCGCTTTCTTCACGCGCTTCCGCATGCGAACAGGCATGTCTCCAAACCAGTATATGCAAGAACTTAAGCTGGCTGCGGCCAAAACAGCTCTCGAGACGACCCATGCGTCGGTTAAAGAAATTGCCGCCGCTCTGCAATTCTATGATGAATTCCATTTCTCCAAGTTATTCAAGAGAAGATTCGGCTTGTCGCCGCGCGCTTACCGGCAAGGACCTTTGCATGGACATGACAATTGACCAACCTAAATATTCCCAAACTAATCGTTATCTTATATGATTCTCTTATATCTCTTTAACCCAAAGGAGCCCACATGACCAGAGAGGAACGCTCGCCCGCAGGAAGTATCATTTATCGCCATAAACAATCGGACAGGCCCTTTACCTTGGCAAAAAGTGATGACGAGGCCATCGAGCTTATTACGCAGCATGTCGAGAAACATATCGGTCCGGTAGAGGCCGTTTTTCACGAAATGGTGTCCGATCTCATCCATCTCGATGTTCTATACGTTGCTCCAACCAAAGAACGAAACTTCATTACCTTAATTACTTGCGGAATGAGCAGTCTGCCTATGACCGTTCCGAAAGGCGCTGAAGCTTTCCGTTATGCGGAACTCATGATCTGCCTCCCTGCCGATTGGGAAATGTCCGAAGAAAGCTTAAAAAAGGAAGACCATTACTGGCCTATAGGAAACTTAAAGATGCTCGCCCGGCTTCCGCACGAGTACAATACCTGGTTTTATACCGATCATACGATTCCAAACGGCGATCCCGCCGAGCCTTACGCCAGCAATACGAAGCTATCGGGCATGATGGTAACTATCCCTTCCACCGTAGAATCGCCGGAAGAGTTTTTTACGCTCAAGTTGCACGAACATAAAGATGTGCATTTCTTCAGCATAACCCCTCTGTATAAAGAGGAAATGAATTACAAGCTTAAGCACGGAGCGGATGCCATGCTCGCTAAGCTTGAACAAGCTGGAGTATCCCAAATTGTTGATCCGAACCGCAAGAATACGTGCAAGAAGCGGTTTGGCTTGTTCTGAAAACAGAAAAAGGACCGTCATTTCCTCTCCTATGAGGAGTTGACGGTCCTTTGTCTTAACAGCATTAAATCTCCATGGCGCGCTGCTGCAAAAATTGCCTCACCGCATGATCCTCGCACAGTCCAATCGCGAGTCGATAAGCTGCCCGCGCTTCCTCAACATGGCCCATCTCTCTATGCAAATGAGCGGCAAGCGCCCAGTAGGGCTGGTAACTGCCCCTAGTCCCGGAAGGAATGGCTTCAAGCAAACGCAACCCTTCCTGTGCGCCATATGCCTCGGCAACTGCGGCCGCGCGGCCTACAAGAACGCCGAGAGTAGGACTCATCCGGCTTAATCCTTCGTACAACAAGGCGATCTCGTTCCACGCCGTATTCCCCGTCCGCGCCCGCTGGGCATGGACCGACTGAATAGCGGCCATCAGCTGGAATCTGCCTACTCGGTCTAGGCGGGCGGCGGCATGCAGAGCATTTTCCGCCTCCGCCATCAAGGCGGCTGACCAACGGGAAGGATTCTGCTCGCTGAGCGGAGTATAGGCACCTGCTTCATCGCGGCGGGTCTTACTCCGTGCCTCGCAATGAAGCATAAGCGCTAGAAGCCCATGCGCTTCGGGTTCTTCGGGCATATGCGCAGCGATGAGCCTTCCCAAATAAATCGCCTCATCCGTTAAACCTCTGCGCCGCGAATCGCCCGCGAGATCATCCCAACCGCTGCCATAGGCCGCGTAAATGGCTTCTAGTACGGCATCCAAACGTTTAGGCAATTCCGCCAGGTCAGGCATCTCAAAGGTCAGGCGTTCGCTGCGGATTCTAGCTTTTGCCCGGGTCAGCCGCTGCCCCATCGTGGAAGGCTTCACCATAAACGCGGACGCAATGCGAGCAGCATCGATTCCAAGCACAACCTGCAGCATTAAAGGCGTATGCATGGACGGATCAATGTCGGGATGCGAGCACAAGAACAACATCTTTAACCGTTCATCGGGAAAAGCCGCGGACTCCATATGCTGCGCTTCTTCCGACATGGCGAGCAGTGCCATATAGGCGCGCTCGGAGACGCGTTCGCGGCGGACGCGGTCCATAAGACGTCGCTTAGCCACCGTTAACAGCCATGCCTCCGGTTTGTCTGGGATTCCCTTCTTCGGCCACGATTCCAATGCGGAGACGAGGGCATCCGCAAGCGCATCCTCTACCGCTTCATCGTCTCTCCAGTTAACGGCTAAATAGGAGATGATTCGGCCATACGAATCGCGGACGGTATTTTCGATCGTCTGATAAGTATCCATCGCATCCCCAAACTACATAGCCGGGAGATTCTGTCTTACTTCAACGGCGTTTACCGGGGCACGGGCTGCCCACTCCAGAGCGGTATCCAAATCCGGTACGTCGATAACGAATAAGCCGCCAAGCTGTTCTTTCGTTTCGGTAAAAGGTCCATCCTGCACAAAGATCGTTCCGTCATTCCGCTGTAACGTCGCAGCCGTCTCCGGGGCATGAAGGCCAAACCCGGTCACTACAACTCCGGAATCGCGCAAGGCATGAACATAATGCGACCAACCCGCCAGATACTCCTGCTGTTTCTCCGGGTCCTTGCGAGCGGCGAAATCCTCCGTGCCTTCAAATAACATTAGCGTAAAATGCATGCTTCAAACTCCTCTCATTGATTACTTATTTGCCTTACGTATAGATGTCGATTGGGGAAAGCGAATTTCTACAAGGTCTGTAAAAAGATTTCGCTACGCTTGAAGTTTTTTCCTTTTTGCCCTTTAATCACGTCACTGCAATTGCAGGATAACCAAAAATACAGCCCGCCCTCGTTAGGAGGCGGGCTGTATAAGCTCGTTACGGTACTTTCTCCGCTTTGTTCTGCAGTTTAGACAGTACCGCTTTTATCTGAGATTGCGTGAGCGGCGCCCAGGCGGAGCTGTCAGGATCGGATAATGAGGAATCTGGACCATCGCCCTGACTCCACCATTTGGCTTGATAGGAAATACCTTTGAAGATGACCCGCTGGCCCGCATCATAGACCGTATCATCTGACCAGGATGGATACGTACCCGCTGGCACTTCAAGCTGCGGAATCGGCTTTTCGCCGGGCAATACCGGCCCTATGAGATTCCATGGCGTTTGCCAGGATTGCAGAACCGGATTGTCGGGAATGTCGCCTTTTGTCCACCATTTGGTCTCGTAGACGTTATGGTGCCAAACGACTTTTTCCCCTGCAAGGTAGATGCCCGTTGGCGACCAGATCTGATAGGGACTTGTCTCCGGGTTATCTGGTTGCTGCTCACTACTGGTTTCCATTTGGTCCGACTTGGTTATGAGACCAGAGCTCATCATGATGTTCCCTTCAAAGCCCATGCCAAGTAAATCGGAGAAGCCGTACTGGTCTTGTTTCACGCCACTGCAAGCGTCGGAAACCATGTTGACGTCAACATAATTGCTTCCGCACATAATGTCCCTGTTAGCCGACCACATAGACATGCGGCCAACGCCGCGGGCAAGAGCAAACTTGTTCAAATCCTGCGCATCATCCAAAGTGAAAATTTCGTTCTTAAAATCGTTCTGGCCGATCATGGGCGTTACGCCAATCTTCGACCATAAGGCATCATCGCTGAGCTGCATATCTGCCTGCTGGTACAGAATCTTAAGTTGGCGTACCGTCTGGATTAAGGCGCTTTCCGAAGCGGTCAGCATCGTCTGCTCCGGCAACAGGCTTGAGCCATAATCCATTGTCATCGCATTGACGCCCGCCAAGTCGACATGATGCCGAAGCAATTGCGCAACAGCATTCGTCCCCTCCTGGCTGAGGCCTTGCGGCGAGACGGGCAACGTTAACCAAACCGCCAACTGCTTGCCTGCCGCCCGTCGCTCCGATTGCAGCTTGGCAATTGCTTCAGCGCGGCGGTTGCCGGCAGCAGTATCCGTGAGTCCGCTGTTCTCGAGATCCAAGTCAATTGTAGTCAGATTATAACGGTCAACTACCGACCGGTAAGCCGTTTCAAGCTGAGCCGAGTCCGTACAGCCGATAGCAAGCTCATTGTTTTTCTGGCCGCCGAAGGAAACGGCAATGCTGCCCCCTTGTTGCTGCAGCCGGGCAATACGCCGGTCAAGATCCAGAGCGTCGCCGGCTTGATCCAAGGTATACGCACCGCCCCAAGACGGAGTACAGGCATTTGTCCGATCCGATACAATGAAGGCAAGAACGGCGTCTTTATGCTCGGTAGAACCAAGATCTTGGAATGTGAATACGGGAGTGGCCGTAACGTCTACGTATGGAGCGAACCATTGATTTGGGGCAGCAGCCTCAGCAGGCCAGATTTGCCATATCCGTCCGGCAGCTCCCAGGATACCTGCGGTGATTAGACTAACAAGAACCGTACACAGAATGACTAATCGCAGTGGCGATAAGCGCCGTTCCCCAACCAGACTCTTCGCGGCGCTAGTCATGAGGTCATCACTTCTTTTTCTTCCGGATAGGACGTTCTCTCCGTTAACGCAAGATGATCAACTGCGCTTTCAGGCAGCCGTCCCTCTGCATCGCCATGATACAGAATCGCTTGCCAGCCAACGCGCGCTGCGGGCTCGATCTCCTGATCGCTCTGTTTTTTCTTCACCGGAACGTATAGCCAGTTTAGGACGCTGAGCCAGATATCAACAAATGTATTTTTGATGCCGATAAATTCCACCAAAGCCCAAGCGGCCGTAGTGGCATTAAAGGCTGCAAAAGCGGCATTTCCCCAGTTATGCTGCACGGTGCCCTGCCACAATGTAAACAATGAAACTCCAATCACGATAAATGGAGAAATCACGTAAAGCATGGGAGATACCGTTCGTTCCTTCACTTTAGGAGTCCGGGCAAACGGTATTTTCCGGGCGCTTAATGCCTGCTGCATGGACTTTAAGACACCTGCCAAATTTACGGGTAACAGAATTAAGTTAAAACCGTAAATCCTGAACACGTCGCTCCGTTTATACCCGCTGTATTTCAGATCGCTGGCCATTGCAATGAAATAAGGCAACGCCGCCAACAGGACAAAGGGACTTAGAAGCCGTCCGTCGATAGGGTAAGCTAGAAGAAAAATAAGCCCAAAGCTCGCCCATGCAATGGAGGCCAGATAGTTCAAACGAAGCCAGATCTCGGCCTTGGACATAGCGTTTCCTTGCCGCTTGCGATCTCTAACCAAAGACCATAATTTTGGCAAGATAATCAGGCCGCCATTAGCCCATCGGCGCCTTTGTACGATGAGAGATCCGAAATCGGGCGGAGTTGCGCTGTAGCTTAGACGTTCCGGATAATTGAAAAGCGTCCAATTATGCTTCGCAAGATCGACGCTGGACTCCGTATCTTCGATGACGGTGCGGTCCTGAATAAACCTCCGTATTTCAAAACCTCCCACCCATTCCGTCTCGCCGATATCTTCCAAGGCAGATTTGCGTATGATGGCGTTAGCCCCGACCCAAAACGTCGCGTTATAATACGTCATCCCTTGATGCAAAATATGCTGGATATCCGTTGTAGCTCCGGCAATCCGCTCAATGCGGGTAGCGGCTCCGCGGAAGGAAGAATACGGTGTCTGGACCACCGCAACGCGGGCATGGTCCGGTTGCTGCATGAAATAAACAAGACGCAAACAATAACCGGACCGCAAGATAGAATCCGCATCTAACGTAAGCACAAATTCGCTATCCGGAAAAGAAACCGTCTCACCGCTCCGAAAACCCGACGCGGGCATAAGGACAGGACCATCCGGTGTATTTATCTGCTTAAATGTTCGTCCCATAAGCCCAATATACGAGTTGAGGTTCATAGCTTTATTAGGTTCATGTGATAGGGAAGCGAATTTCTTTCGTTCGAAGACATCAAGCTCCGCATTAAAGATCCAGGTCAAACGTTGGTATAGCTGACTAACTCTCGCGACGGGAAGCTCTACCTCTTCGCTGCAGGAGGCCATCAAGGCTTCATGGACCCGGCGCAGCTCCTCTGAGAGACTGCCTACCACATCTTTTACGAAGAACTCCCCGACATGGTCATCCTTCTGTTCCTTGCTGCCGAACTGTTCTAGCCAATTCGCCGCCCAAGCATAAAGCTCGGCCAGTTCCTGCGCAACCGCGAGACTGACATGCGATGATGACGCCTGATCGCGAAAGAATTCTACAAGCTTGGATTCACAAACCTGACGAGGTTCGGCAAATAACTCGGTGATCTCTGTGGTCAACTGCCGGGTGGCATTAAGTCGAGCTAGAGTCGCTGAATCAGCAGGATACGGAGGATCGTCCACTAAGAGGACAATTCGAAGATGGGGATACTCTTGCAGGGCAGCCGACAGCAATGTTTTTCTAACTACTCCCGGCTCTTCATTATAGGACGGTATCAGCACGGTAACAGTTGGCTGGTTCTCCTCGAAGTATCTATCAATCTCTGCGCGAGGTACACGCACATGCTTGCTGAACCGATGCAAGGCGCCTTGTCGTGCCAGAAGATACATGAGAGCCGAAAAAGTCAAAAGCGTGACAATCAATAGATAACCAAGAGACTGCATGACGAAAGGGAACGTATTGGGACCTTTGAAATACTGCCTTATTATTGTCGTTATGACATATGTACCCCAAAACCCGATGGTCAAAATAATAGCTAAGCGGCTGTATACCATTTTCCGAGTGGATGGCTGATCATGAAATATAGACAGGGGCGTCGAATCTCTCTCCGTCCCCCACTGCCGTTTTCGTGCCAGTCGCCTAGCGCGTCGTAAACGTGGCATCTCGCGACTTAAACCTCCTTTACATTTTTCCTCTGAACCAACATGACGAATTGCGACAGAAATGACGTTTAGGAATCAAGACTGGCCGTACTTGACCAACTCCTTCATAATTTATAGTAAAGAATATGACTATAGGACCAGTTCTATTCGAAATGGCCTACAAAAAAATAGAACAACTGGCCTTGCTCTCCCGCGCTCTGTTGTCGGGTTCCGGCGAATCATTAAATACTACTTTTGGATAATTGGCGCACAGCAAGTCCAGCTGATACGATCTAGACAATAAGCCTTAATTAAATCCAGGGGAGGAAAGGCGATGTCTACTGCAAGCTTGCAGCGATTTTCCGGTTTTTTTCTTATTGTCGCCCCCATTATCGGCGTTTTTTCGGCTTTTGCTTCGTTTTTCACGGATACCAGTCTAGATGCTCCCGCCAGCAACTTTCAAGAAACTTCATGGATCGTGTACAACTCGCTTTTATTTTTGGGAGGAGGCTTGCTGACCTTTGGATTGCCGGCATTCTATATAAAGCACTTATCCGGCAGTCACGCAAAACTCAGCCTGATCGGCACGTTCCTGTACGCTCTCAGCCTGTTGTTGGCCTTACCGATGGCCGGCTTCTTAATTTCAATCCTTCCTTATCTCGCAGACACTGCGCCGGATGCCATACATGACAGCTTCGGTACAAATATCGCCATCTTTCCGCTTAGCTCCTTTCTCCTTCAGCTTATTGGCTCCATTCTAATTTGTATCGCTATCACCCGTTCAAAAACCTCCCCCTCCTATGTCGGTATCCTGCTCCTGCTCGCAGCGGTACTCAATGTATGCGGGATTGCCGCTACAGGCGTTACCTCATCCATCATCAGTCTGCTGTCCTGGATTTTCATTGCAATCTCTTTCGGTTCGGTAGGCGCAAAGTTCATGAAATCCTGAAATTCAAAAAAGCCGGATTCCTCATAGTTGGGGAATCCGGCTTTCTCTTATTCGCTATTCTTTACGGGGCACCTGATTGCTATATCCAAGCATCTTTATCATAACCGCGTTCTTCCCAGTAGCCGACATGATCCTTGTCGATCAGCTCGATCCGGTTCAGCCACTTCACCGACTTGTACGCATACATCTTCGGCACGATCAGCCGGACCGGACCGCCGAGGTCATTCGGAATCAGATTGCCGTCATGCAGCATCGCGACCATAATATCGTCCATCTGCGCTTGCTCGAGGGTAAGCGAGTCCGTGTACACGCCGTCTCCCGAATAGAACTTTACCGTCGTTGCCGTCGGATTTACGCCCGCTTCTTGGAGGAACTGCTTCAGCGGTATGCCTTCCCACGTATTCTTATATACCGACCAGCCCGTCACGCAGTGGAAATCGCTCACTTGAACTTTGCGCGTCAGCTTCACGAATTGCTCCCAATTCCACTTCATGGGCTTATCGACCAAGCCATCAATCGTGAAGGACCAGTTCTCATTCGTAAAACTCGGAATTGGCGTCACCGAATAAATCCGGAATTCGCCTTTGGCTCCTCCTCCGCTTGGAGGGGAAGAAGCCGGCATCGGCTGCGGCAAAGGAATAAGCTCATTGCCATCCCTCGTCACAATCTCCTCATAGGAAGGGTTCCCGATACTGACGCCTAGCGTATTGACGGTCCATTTCAGAAAAGACGGCCCAACCGCAATCGCAATGCCGCCGCCGACGGCCCACTTCACGAAAGCGCGCCGGGACAAATAGGATTGCGGACTTGCCGCAGGGTGAAGGACCGTTGCTTCGGCCTCGGCTTTCCCTTCCCGTTCCGTGCGCACGACTCGGCGGTTAGGCTCCTTGAGCCACTTGGCCCGCGTAATGGAGTGGTAGATGATATAAGGCAACCCAATCCAAGTAAGCAGATCATGCACCGTCAGCGCATGGTTCGACCACCATGGTCCAACCGCCCGGAACTGCCAGAGCAGCACGCCCGAGATAAACCATCCGACGAGTAGTCCCAGCACAACAAAGACATTAAACTTCTGCCAACGTTTGCCCCGAAGCTGCTTCCAGTGCTTGGCCGCGAGAAGCAGATAAAAGATTACCGGTACCAACGACAGCAGTCCGACAATAATATGCAGCTCTTTCAGCCATACCCGGCCTTCGCCAAGCACGCCCCGCCAATAGTTCATGACCAGCATAATGCCGGACAAAGCCAGAACAACAACAATCCAGCCGTTCCAGGCGTGCAAGATAGCCAGCTTTCGTCCAAAACCTTTGCGCAGCCGCCGCAATAATTCGCCCATTCCCACGCTTCCTTTCCTTAATGAACCGTCTTCGCTTCACGAACCGTGAACCAGAATCTGCTGCCTTGCCCTTCCGGCTGCTCTACCCCAATCGTCCCGCCATATTGCTCGACGAGCAGCTTGGCTATGGATAATCCAAGCCCGGCACCTCCGCCCTCGCGGCTGCGGGAGCGGTCCGTCCGGTAAAAGCGGTCAAAGATCCGCTTGCGGTCGCTTTCCGCAATTCCCGCTCCTTCATCGGTAACCGACAGACGGACAACGTCGTCCGCCAATTCATCTGCAGCGATCCAAATAATCCCGCCTTGCGGGGAGTAACGAACCGCGTTTTCCAACAGATTTTGCAACACGCGCTGGAGATGTCTCGCCCGCATGTTCACGCGCAGCGGCCGCTCGGGCAAGCGGACGCGAAGCTGCTGCCCCATCGCTTCAAGCTGAAGCGAGAATCTCGGATGCAGCTCAAGCAGCACATCCTCTACCACGGCAGGCTCAACGCCTTCCTCTGCTTCTGCCCTGGCATCCAAGGTAGACAGTTCAAACAGATCCTGAATGAGTTCGCTTAGCCGAATGGTCTCCGATCGAATAGTAGCGATGTAACGCCGGTATTCCGCTTCGTCTTCCAGCACGCCATCCTCGAGCGCTTCCGCATAAGATTGCATGGAGGCAAGAGGCGTGCGCAAATCATGGGCCATATTCGCCACGAGCTCGCGCTGGGCGGACTCGGCGGCTTTTACTTGCTGAAAGCTGTGCTCAAGGTTGGTACCCATCCGGTTGAATTGTTCGGCTAGTTGCCTGAACTCCTTCAACCCCGTCGCCTCGACCCGTGCCCGCAAGTCCCCAGCAGCAATTCGCGTTGCCCCTTCTCCCACCCTTCGAACCGAGTTTTCAAGCGGTCGCACAAGCAGGAAGAACAGCAGCGCAGAGGCTAGACCGGCGCCAACGGTAGCGGTACATAACCAGACCAGTTGCTCCCGCGTGACAAGCATATATTGAAAGAATACAAGGAGCAGCACAATAATAAAGGCGATACTTATCGTGCTCGCGAGCAAAAGGTAAGTGCGGAGTTTCATGCCGGACTCCCCTTATGGTCCAGCTTATAGCCGATGCCCCATACCGTCTTGATCCAGCGGGGATCGGAAGGATTCGGCTCAATCTTCTCCCGCAGACGCCGAATTTGAACCGTAACGGTTGTCGTGTCGCCGTCATACGCAATATCCCATACTTGATTCAATAGCTGGCTGCGCGAGAACACCTTCCCCGGGTACATCGCCAATAAATGAAGCAGGTCAAATTCCTTAACGGTCAATTCAATGTCCGATCCAAGAACGGAAACTCTTCTCTCCTGCGGGTAGATCGACAAATCCTCGAGATGGATCGCTTGCTCGCCTGCTGCCTGCTGATCCAAGCTTTTTACATTTTCGGCATGGTTGCCTTTGCTCCCTGCGGCAGCTTCCTTGCTCCAGCCCATTCTCCGCAAAATATTATTCACCCGCAGGACAAGCTCCCTCGGACTAAACGGCTTAATCATGTAATCATCCGCGCCCATCGTCAGACCTAACAGCCGGTCCGGCTCCTCCCCTCGGGCAGTCAGCATAATAATCGGCGTATCATCGGTCTGCCTAATCGTATCGCATACTTCCAGTCCATCCATCTTGGGCATCATCAGATCGAGCACCAGCAAGTCCGGACGATGCTCCTTCCAGAGACGGACCGCCTCTTCTCCATTCTCGGCCACCCATACCCGATGGCCTTCCCGTTCCAAATACCGTCGGCACACATCCGTAATATTCCGTTCATCGTCCGCGACTACAATGCAGGCTCCCATCTTCTGCCCTCCGTTCAATAACCTCTAGTTGCTTTTATTATACGGCTTGTTTCTATAAGATACGACTTTACGCTCGGCAAAAAAGATAGAAGAAGAGGCCGTCCCATGAGGGGCGGCCGTTTTACCGAACATTATTTGCTGTCGTTCATCATCTTGCTGTCGTTCATAGCTTTGTCGTCATTCATCATCTTGTCGTCGTTCATCTTGCCATCGTTCATAGCTTTGTCGTCGTTCATCTTGCCATCGTTCATAGCTTTGCCGTCGTTCATCATCTTGTTGTCGTTCATCTCGGCCGATGTCGACGGCTTATTGTTCATGTCGTCTTTATTGTTGTTTCCATTGCATGCGCTTAGCAGCAACACGCCTCCTATCACAACAATCGCCCATACTTGTTTCTTCATCCCGATCTCTCCTTTAAGCCTATGAATATCGTCCCTGCTCTCTACGATACCCAGCTTACCGGACATAACTAACCATTGAAGAACGGGGCTCTTGCAAAAGTCTTATTAAATCCTTACAAAACCATTACGTCCGCGCTTGTCCGATTTCCGGCACAAAAAAGGCCTTGCACCCGCAATCTACAGGTACAAAGCCATTTCGTTAGTTACTCAGCTGACCGAGGAGTTGATCTTACCCATCTCGTCTTCCACCAAAATTGTTAGCTCATCCTCATAACCGCCCGTAATTCTGTACTTCCGGATATAATCCCGTACAAATTTACGAGGATCTTTCGGTTGAAAAATTCTCGTGAGTTCCTTCAGGCTTTCCTTGACCTCATTTTGGCTATGTTTCGCCATGAAATCTCCTCCCCTATACGTTGGATGGTCGTCCTAAACAACAAATCCGAGAACGGATGCGGATTTTACCCCCCATTTTAGTGCAGGCAACTCCATGGTCAATGAGTCACAATGTTTGCATTTTTCTTACTATTATAACATTCCGGGCCAGATTGTGAAATATCCAAATTGCCTATTGGGCCCTTGCCTAATTGTCCCGGGGAGGGTTTGCAGCCGGACCTGCATCCTCTGCCGGAGCAGACTTAGGAGGCGTTGGAGGCGGAATTTCAACAGAGGAATGATGCGTTTCGTTTCTATTAAACATTCGTAAATAAGCAAACACGCCAATAAGTGCAACAGCAATGCCAAATATCAATACGACTGCCGTAATCCATCCGTCGACCATTCTTCCGCCTCCTCTCTTCTTATATTTATCGGCTGAACGCTGATTTGGTTTCACTTTATCCGCGTAATTTTTTTTCTTCCATATATAGGTTATTATATCGGACCGGCAATCCGACAGCAACTCGGCCAATCAGCCTAAAAAAAAGTTACCTCGACACAATTCGGTAAGACCCGCTCCCCCATGCAATCAACCTCTCGTCTTCATCTTTCACGCCGGCCTGCAGGGTAATCGTCCGTCCGATCCGGTGTATAATCTCGGCTTCGCACACCAATATTCCGCTTCTCGCGCTCTCCAGAAAATGCGTGTTAAGGCCCGCGGTTACCGTCTTTTCGCGGCATGCCATCATAACGACCAACCCCATTGCATTGTCGAGCATAGACATCAATACCCCGCCATGAACGATGCCAATCAAATTGAGATGACGCCTCTCCGCGTGTAGGCGGATCGCCGCTTTTTTCTCATGGGCAAATACGACTTCACAGCCTAGCTCGCTCCAAAATGTTCCGCTGGCCATCTCCTCGAGCTGGTCCAGATGACTTTTCCTATCCGCCTCTTCCGCGGCAAAATCCTCCGCCACGCGCCATCACCGCCTCATTGCTCTTGATCTTTCTCAAGTTCCTCTTCAAGCAGCTTGCGCCTTAATACTTTGCCGATCATCGTCTTCGGGAGAGACTCCCGGAACTCATACAAATGCGGAACCTTAAAGGCCGCAAGCTTCTGTCTGCACCAGACATCAAGCTGGGCAGCCGATGCGTAGGTTCCTTTTTTAAGTACAATGTACGCTTTCACCGTCTCGCCCCGGTATGGATCCTTCACGCCCAACACGGACGCTTCCATCACGGCCGGATGTTCGTACAGCACCTCTTCGACCTCGCGCGGATATATATTGAAGCCGCCTGCAATAATGATGTCCTTGATTCTGTCCACAATCGTAAAAAAGCCGTCTTCGTCCATATAACCGAGGTCCCCGGTATGCAGCCAACCTCCCCGAAGCACCAAATCGGATTCCTCCGGATTGTTCCAATACCCCTTCATTACCTGAGGCCCCCGGATGCATAACTCCCCGACTTCGCGGATAGGAAGAAGCTTGCCTTCCGGACTTAAGATGGCGGCAACCGTATCGGGAAACGGCATGCCGATCGTGCCGTTCTTCCGTTTGCCCCAGATCAGATTCGCATGCGTCACCGGGGAAGCTTCCGTCAGGCCATAACCTTCAATCAGCTTGCCTCCGGTCATTCGCTCAAATTGCTCCTGCACTTCGAGCGGCAGCGCGGCCGATCCGCTTATGCAAGCTTCGATGGAAGACAGATCGGTGCTGGCGGATTTCTTATGATTGATAAGAGCGACATACATCGTTGGCGCGCCGGGAAACAACGTTGGTTGTTGGCGGCTGATCGTATCGAGCACCGTTTCCGTCTCAAATCGCGGCAGCAGCACCAGCGAACCGGCACGCATAACCGAAAAGTTCATTAATACGGTTAATCCAAATACATGGAATAAAGGCAACGCCGCTAGAAATCTTTCGTAGCCATCCTTCACCTTATAACACCAAGCCGAGGTCTGCATCGTATTGGCCACAAGGTTCCGATGTGTCAGCATCACCCCTTTCGGCGTTCCGGTTGTACCGCCGGTGTATTGAAGCTGGGCAAGATCGCTGCCGTGAATATCGATGATAACGGGAAGATTGGAACTGGAAGAGAGCAGCTTCCGGTAGGATACAACGCCTTGGCGGCCATACGGAATGTCGGCTTTGAAGCCGTCTTTGCGTTGTTTGATTGGATAGAGGAGATTTTTGGGAAAAGGGAGTCCGTCTTTGAGCGACGTAATAATGACGTTCTTCAGCTTCGGCAGCGGCCCTGCCTCCGGGTCTTCGCCCCGTACATTGGCAAGACGCCCGTAGAACAGGTCAACCGTAATCATCGTTGTGGCCCCGCTGTCCTTCAGCTGATGCTCCAGCTCCCGCTCGACATACAGCGGATTCGTCTGGACAACAACGGCCCCAACCTTTAGAGCGGCATAGTAGGAGATGACCGCCTGCGGGCAGTTCGGCAGCATGATCGCGACCCGGTCGCCGCGGTTCACTCCAAGCGAGATAAGGCCATTCGCCAGGCGGCAAGTATGATCGTACAGCTCGCGGTAGGTAAGCGACTTGCCAAGGAAATGCACGGCTTCGTTCGCCGGAAATTTCTCTACCGCGTTCATGAGAAATTGCGGAATGCCATGGTTCGGATAGTCTAGAGAAGCCGGAATCTCCGGCGGATAATGGCGCAGCCATGGCTTGGGAACTTCCTTCGGAGCCTCCGGCTCCTCGGGCGCGGCGGACGCGCGAGCGGCAACTTCGGCGAGCGGTGCCTCCGGCGGCTCGGGCTCGGGGCGGGCCGCAGCGGGAACTGGCTCCGCTTCGGGCGGATCTTCCGCCGGAGCGGCATCCGCGACTACCGCTGGCTCGGCGCTTGGCGCAGGCTCCGCCGGCGGAGCCGCTTCCGCTTCAGGCGGATCAGACGCCGGGATCGCTTCCGCGACTGCCGCGGGCTCGGTGCTTGGCGCTGCCTCAGCAGGAGCCGATTCCGCTTCGGGCGGATCAGACACCGGGGTCGCTTCCGCGACTGCCGCGGGCTCGGCGCTTGGCGCCGCCTCCGCAGGCGGAGCCGCTTCCGCCGCTACAGCTGGCTCGGCGCTTGGCGCCGCCTCCGCGGGCGGAGCCGCTTCTACGAGCTGCGGGGCTGCGGCTTCCTCCTGCCGTGATGGAAATGCCGGATCGTTAGGTACGGCATTGGCCGGCTCTTCTTGCCGATCTTCGGGTACAAGCGGGTTTTCCGGATTTGCCCTATCCATATGGAGTTCCCCCTCTTACACAATATATTGCTCCCCGCTAATGACACGCGCCGCAATGTCCCGTTTGGTCGCGATCGTATCCACGAGTGGACCGCGCATCAGCTTTTTCAGGACAGACAGCTGCATTTGCAAGGTATCCCCCTTGACCAGACCAGCCAGCGCAACCTTCGCAATGGCTTCGATTTTCTCTAGTGCTTCCTGCACGAATACTTCCGTCATTTGAATCGCGTTACGGGCTTCAGCTCCGCTTTGCACAAGCTTCTGCGTGCGCAGCAGCGCGCTTTCGGCCGCGAAGAGCTGAATCATAATGTCCGATAGCGAACAGAGTACCTCTTGTTCCTGATCCAGACGCACGCCAAGCTTTTGCACGGCGAGACCGCCAACGGCTAGAAACGCTTTTTTCCCTTGCGATACCCGGTAAGCCTCGCGGCTAAGCGGTTCGTCAAAAGCGGGAACCGGCATCGGCTGCAGCAACTCGGCCTGGAGGGACTGCGCTTTTTCGAGGAGCGGAAGTTCGCCTCTCATCGCTTTTTTCAGCAACGTTCCGGGAATCAGCATCCGATTAATCTCGTTTGTTCCTTCAAAAATCCGGTTAATCCGCGAATCCCGGTAGATCCGCTCCACCTTATATTCCTTCACATATCCGTAGCCGCCGTGAATCTGCACCCCTTCGTCCGCGACAAAGTCCAGCGTCTCCGAAGCAAACACCTTGTTGATGGAGCATTCCAGCGCGTATTCGCTAATCGCTTTCGCTGCCCGCATGCCGGCATCCGGAGCATCCGCGCCAGCACCTTCGGCGCTCAACATCGCGTCAATCCATCCGGCGGTACGGTAAACCATAGACTCCAGCACGTAAGTGCGAATATTCATATCCGCCAGCTTGGCGCCAATGAGCGGGTAGGACGAGATGGCGCGGCCAAACTGTTTGCGCGTATTGGCGTATTTGGAAGCGAGCTCGATCGTTTCTTTGGCAGCGCCCAGACAGCCCGCTCCCAGCTTGAAGCGACCGATGTTCAGAATATTGAACGCGATCTTATGGCCTTGGCCGACCTCGCCAAGCACATTGTCCACCGGAACGGCCACATCCTCGAAAAATAAAGGGCGCGTCGACGAGCCTTTGATGCCCATCTTGTGCTCCTCGGGCCCGAGACTGAAGCCCGGCATTCCTTTTTCCACGATAAACGCGGTAAAAGCTTCGCCATTCACCTTCGCATACACGATAAACACGTCCGCAAAACCCGCGTTCGTGATATACAGCTTGGAGCCGTTCAAGAGATAATGGCTGCCGTCAGCAGACAGCTTAGCCGTAGTTTTGGCGCCTAACGCATCCGAGCCGGAGGCCGGTTCCGTCAAGCAATAAGCGGCGATCAACTCGCCGGTAGCAAGCTTCGGCAAATATTTGCGCTTCTGCGCGGCGGTTCCGAAAAAAACGATCGGCAGCGTGCCAATCCCCGTATGCGCGCCTACGGACAACGCGAAAGAAGAGGCGCGGGCAAGCGTCTCCGACAGCAAAGTCGTGCTTACTTTATCCAGCCCCAGTCCGCCGTAGGCTTCCGGCACATCCGCCCCGAGGAGGCCAAGCTCCCCCGCCTGGCGCATCAGCTTAACCGTGAGTTCGTAGTCCAAACCTTCAAGCTGTTCATCAACCGGAAAAATCTCGCCCTCCATAAATTGCTGCGCCGCATCCGCCATCATCTGCTGCTCTTCGGTGAAGTCCTCCGGCGTTACCGTTGCGGACGGCAAAGCATCCTCGATGACAAATCTACCGCCAAACCGAATGTTTTCTCCCATGCTTCAAGTCTCCTTTCAGGCGTATACCTCAAACACCCCTGCCGCTCCCATGCCGCCTCCGACGCACATCGTAACCACGCCAATCCCGCCGCCGCGTCTCTTAAGCTCGTGAATAAGCGATACCGACAACTTTGTCCCCGTACACCCAAGCGGATGGCCAAGGGCAATAGCTCCGCCGTTCACATTTACGCGTTCCGGATCGATGCCAAGCTGCTCGATAATCGGCACGCATTGAGCGGCAAAAGCTTCATTTAGCTCAAAAACATCAACGTCGTTAACCGTTAAGTTAGCGGCATTAAGCGCTTTGGGAACGGCCTCAATCGGGCCGATGCCCATCACTTCCGGCGCTACGCCGGCCACCCGGTAGGTACGGAATGCGGCAAGCGGCGTCAACCCAAGTTCTCTGGCTTTGGCGCGGCTCATGATGACAACCGCTGCGGCTCCGTCGCTCATCTGCGAGGAGTTGCCGGCCGTAACCGTGCCTTCCCGGGCAAAAGACGGCTTCAGCGGCGCTAATGTCTCCGGCGTTGTTTCCGCGCGCACCCCTTCGTCGGTGTCGAAGGTAAAAGTCTTCTCTACAGGCCGGCCGTAATCGTTCACATCGGATCGCGTAGCGGTAACCGGAACGATCTCGTCTTTGAATCGGCCTTCCCGGATGGCCGCCGCCGCTTTGCGGTGGCTGGACGCGGCAAACGCATCTTGCGCAGCGCGGGTTACGTTGTAGCGGCGCGCCACTTCTTCCGCCGTGTGGCCCATGCCCATGTAGACCTCCGGCATCGTATCCACGATGCCCGGATGAGGCGACAGCTTGAAGCCGGTCATTGGCACATGGCTCATGCTCTCCACGCCGCCCGCGACCAGAATGTCCGCGTCGCCAAGGCGAATCCGTTCCGCCGCATAAGCGATCGACTGCAGCCCCGAAGCGCAAAAGCGGTTAATGGTCACCGCCGGCGTTGTGACCGGGAAACCCGAATAAAGCGCGAGGATCCTCGCCATATTCAGTCCCTGCTCTCCTTCCGGCATCGCACAACCGATGATGACATCCTCAACCTGCGCCGCATCAAGACCGGGCACTCTCGCCACCGCTACCGTTAACACGGCCCGTCCGAGGTCCTCAGCCCTCGTCTCCGCCAGACTTCCCTTCTTCGCTTTGCCAACCGCCGTCCTTACCGCGGATACGATAACGGCATCGCGGTCATTGTCCGCAAACTTGCCCTCTGCTCCCATAAACGCCCTCCTTCTTATTGCCTCCGCCAACGCATATGCGGTGGCGGAACCTTGTGCTCGCGCTGCGACGATGCATAACATTTAGTGGCGTTAAGGTCCCTCAACGACCTTAACGACCTTAACGACCTTAATCATTGTCCATCAGAAACTCACAAACTGAAGCTATTAGCCCGACTGGCATTAGTTCCGCAGAGGCTTGCCGGTGGACAACATGTGGCTCATACGGTCTTGCGTTTTGCGCTCGCCGCATAGGCTGAGGAACGCTTCGCATTCCAGGTCGAGCAAATATTGTTCGCTTACTTCCGCCCCCGGCGCCGCGTCGCCGCCGGACATAATATGGGCGAGCTTACCCGCAATAAGCGCGTCATGCTCGCTGATCTGGCCGCCGAGCAGCAGACCGTGCACGCCCATGCGCAGCACGGCTTTGCCTTCTCGGCCGGCTACGCGGACACGCGTTTCGGGCTGCGGCGTATAGCCGGCGCGGTCTAGCTCAAGCACCGCCCGCTTCGCTTCGGCAATACGCGCATCCTGCCGCATAATGACGCGGTCTTGCGGGCGCTTCAGCCCAATGCGGTCCACATCAAAGCCGGAGCTCGAGGTTTTGGCCATCGCCACCGTCTCAAACAGAGCATTCAAATGCGGCTGAATATCGCCGCCACCCGCTCGCGCCGCCGCCATGACGGCCGCTTCCTTCGAGCCGCCGCCCGCCGGAATCAGGCCGACCCCGGTCTCCACAAGACCGAAGTACGTCTCCGGGGAGAAAATAATCCGGTCCGCCGGCAAGCAAGCCTCGACGCCTCCGCCTAGCGTCATCCGATGAGGCGCGGCGACAACGGGGCGGTCTAATTTTTTGATCGCATACATGCTGCTCTGGAACATCCGGATGATGTCCTCGACTTCATCCCACTCGCCGTTTTGCGCCTCCATCAGGAGAAGCAGCAGATTCGCGCCTACGCAGAAGTTACGTCCCTCGTTGGCAATAACTAGCCCGCGCCAGTTGCGGCTTACCTCATCCGCCGTCCGCCGAATGGCGGTAAGAATATCTCCGCCAATCGCGTTATTAGGCGAATGGAATTCGAGACAGACGACATCGTCGCCAAGATCAATCAAGCTGGCATCGGAGGTACGCAGCACCGTACGGCCCGCTTCCTTCAAGGCAGCTAACGAAATCTCATCGGGCGATATCTCTTCGGCCGCATACCCTCCGCCCCCGCCGGCGTATACGAGCCTTTTGCCCTCCTGCACCTTATAGAAGCTGCCATTCCCCTCTGCAATCCACGCCTCAACCCAATCCGGAACCAAATCTCCCTCAGCCTTCATCCGCGCAACGGATTTCTCGAGGCCTAGGGCATCCCATAGCTCAAACGGGCCAAGCTCCCAGCTAAATCCCCACTTCATCGCCTTGTCGATGTCCGTAATGGAATCGGCGATGACGCCAACGAGAGCGGCCGAATAGAGCAACGTCCGTTTGATCGTCTGCCAAGCAAACTGCGCATATTTATGTTTCGGATCGGTGCCAATGAGCGCCCGGACTTTGCCACCCGTTCCTTTGGCCGCCTTGGCCGCATCGATAATAGGCCCTTTCACCGGGATTTTAGCCCGGTAAGCAAGCGATTCCAAATCGAGCGATTCGATCTCGCTGCCGCCTCTTGGCCCTTTGATTTTCCGGTAAAAACCGCCGCCGCTTTTCTCCCCCAGCCTGCCCGAAGCGACCAGCTTCTCCAAGAGCGGAGGCCGTGCGAACGTCTCGCGTTCAGCCGCATCCGTGCTTTTCTCCCGGACGTTGTCTACGACATGCAAGAGCGTATCGAGACCAACCAGATCGAGCATCCGGAACGTCGCGGTCTTCGGCCGGCCCATCGCAGGACCTGTCAACGCATCGGCTTCTTCCACGGTGAGGCCGAATTTCAAGCCCTCCTCGAGCGTCACCAGCATGCCGTACGTCCCGATCCGGTTCGCGATAAAGTTAGGCGTGTCTTTGGCCACAACAACCCCTTTGCCCAGACGTTCCTCGCAAACCGCGGTCAAAAGCGCCGTCACCCCGGGATCCGTATCCGCAGTCGGCACAACCTCAACCAGCTTCATATAACGCGGAGGATTGAAGAAATGAGTCACCGCAAAATGCCGCCGGAACGCTTCGCTCCTGCCCTCTGCCATCTCCGCCACGGACAAACCCGATGTATTGGAGGTCACGATCGTGCCGGGCTTCCACACCGTCTCCACCTTCGCAAACAAGCTCCGCTTCACGTCCAGCCGTTCTACAACCGCTTCCACAATCCAATCCACCTCGGATAGTCCGGCTAGATGATCCTCGAGATTACCGGCCGTAATCCTTCCTGCAAAAGAAGGCTCATACAGCGGAGCCGGCTGGGTTCTCGCCATTCTGGCAACGGCAGCTTGCGCGAGGCGGCTGCGCACCTGCGAGGAAGAGAGCGTCAGCCCGCGCTTTTCCTCCTCCGGCAAAAGCGTTTGCGGCACCACATCGAGCAGCAGCACGCGCATGCCGGCATTGGCCAGATGCGCGGCAATTCCCGCGCCCATGACGCCGGAGCCGATGACGGCTGCGCGCTTCACTGTACCCGTTCGATTCATCGACATTCGTAAGTACCTCCTACGTGAAATTTTTTAAGGAGTTAGATGACTGGCTTAAGCCGTTTCCCGCCCGAATACGCTTGCCGCAAGGAGTTCGGCCACATCGCGGGCAGCCGTGTTCTCATCGGCCTCGAGCAGCTTAAGCCCGTCTTCCATCATCGTCAGGCAATAAGGGCAAGCCGAACCAATCACCGTCGGGCGCACCTCCAGCGCTTGGGACACTCTGGCACGGTTAACCCGGACGCCGCTTTGCTCTTCCATCCACATGAGGCCGCCGCCGGCTCCGCAGCACATGCCGTTCTCGCGGTTTCTTGCCATCTCCTCCAGTTCAATGCCCGGAATGGCCTTAAGCACCTCGCGGGGGGCATCATACACGCCGTTATACCGGCCGAGATAACAGGAATCATGGTAGGTGACGCGTTCTTTTACAAGATGCTCGGGCGTTAGCCGCCGATCTTTCAGAAGGCGGGCAAGCAGCTCCGTATGATGCTCGATCACAATGTCCCTCGGCAGCCCGAAATCCGGATATTCCTTGCGGAACGTGTTGAACGTATGCGGGCAAGCCGTCACGATCCGGCTAATTCCATAACGCGCGATGGTCTCGATATTTTCCCGGCATAACTCCTGAAACAGCAGCTCGTTGCCGATCCGCCGCGGCGTATCGCCCGAGTTTCTCTCTTCCGCGCCAAGGGTGGCAAAAGAAACCCCCGCCCGGTCGAGCAGCCGAACCAAGTCATACAGCACCTTCCGGCTTCGCGTATCGTAAGCGCCCATAGAACCTGCCCAGAGTACAATATCCGGCTTTGGGGCCCCCGCGCGTTTGAGTTCCTGCATCGTCCGGACGCGGACGCCGGTACGGCTCTCGCAATCTTCGATCCAGGCCGCGCGTTCCTGTCTTGGAAGCCCCCAGGGGTTGCTTTGGCGTTCGATATTTTGCAGCGCGCGTTGTCCGTCAAACGGCATTCGGCCTTCCATCAGCACGAGATAACGGCGCATATCGATGATTTTGTCGACATGTTCGTTGCCAACCGGGCATATTTCCTCGCAGTTGCGGCAAGTGGTGCACGCCCACAGCTCTTCCTCGGACATGACATCCCCGATTAGCTCGAGCTCCTCCGCCTTGGTGCCTTCGCGCACGCCCCACGCTTCTTTCTGCGCGGTCATCGTAGGAATAATGGAAGTGACGCTTCCTTCCGGACTGTTCTCCCATTCGGGAATAAGAGCACCCATCACATGCGCTCCGGCAAGCTGCCCGCCCATCACGCGCGGAATCCAAGGCGACTTCGACGTGATGGCGGCGCCTTTTTCCGTAAGATGGTCCCGAAGTTTGGTCATCAAATGCATCGGCGACAGCAGCTTGCCGGTATTCGAAGCCGGGCAAACATTTGTGCACCGTCCGCATTCCACGCAGGCGTACAGGTCAAGCAGCTGTTTTTGCGAAAAATGCTCAATGGCGCCCGCGCCAAACGACTCCGCTTCTTCATCCTCCAGATCTAGCGGCGTGAGCCGGCCTACAGGCGCGTTGCGCCCCAGCCACAAATTAACGGGAGCCGTCAGCAAGTGAAAATGCTTGGATTGCGGCACATACACAAGGAAAGACAGCAGCACCAGAAGATGCAGCCACCAGAACAATTCATATCCAGCCTCCGATGCCAGGCTGCCTGTCGGCACGCCAAGCTTCCCGATCCAGTCCGCAAGCACGGAAGAAACAGGCGCGTAACGAGCGGCTACCGCATGCGGATCCCCCGACAGCCGCTCGAAGGAAAGCGTAAGCAGAACGGTCAGCATCAGACCGCCGATAAACCATAGGACAAGCGAAGGCTTCCAGCCCCGCTTCAGCCTGGGCAGCTGCTCGATATACCGGCGAAAGCCCCCGTACAAGACGGCGAGCAACACAAGCGATACCGTCAGCTCCTGCGACCAGGCGAACTGCCCGTAGAAGGGGAAGGGAATCGGGCTGCCGCCAAGTTTTTTCCAGATTAGATCCGCCGCGCCAAACTGCAAAACGATAAATCCATAGAAGTAAATCAAATGCATGACGCCGCTCCGGATATCGCGCAGCAGCTTGCTATGCCCGAGCACCTGGCTTGCAACCGAGGGACGCCGGGATTGTTCGCCACGCTCATCCTTTGGGATTGTTGCTTGTTCGGCCTCCCTGCCGAGCTTCATATAACCTACCCTGCGCAAGACGACCGTCGCAAAAGCAACTGCGGCAAGCCCTGTTACCGCCGCGAACATAATCCACCTGACTGCAGCCGTTACCCCATCTGCCGACCACCATTCCAGCATGGCCATCACGCGCTTCGCCCCCTTTTGCAAGCCTCGTTTCGGACAAGCTTATAAGCGCTATTGCTCAAAATACCGCGGTGCTCCAGTATATGAGCCCCTTAGCATGAACATGCCGCCCCTTTCGCCTTGCCGGGGGGTCTATTTGGCCGAGTTGGCTCATATCGTAGCACTGATGGAAAGCGGTTTTGCCGAGCCTTGCGGCGGGTATGACCATGCTGCGTAGCTGCTGGTTGGAAAGGTACATTGGGAGATAAGGAACTATAGGTTTAAGGAGGTTGCTGCGGTGTTGAACATTGTTGTTCTGCTCAAGCAAACGTTTGATACGGAGGAAAAAATTATCGTGAAGGACGGCGCCGTCGTCGAAGCGGATGCCAAACTCGTCATTAATCCCTATGACGAATATGCCTTGGAGGAAGCGCTGCGCCAGCGGGAGCAGCATGGCGGTGAAGTGCGCGTCGTCTCTTGCGGCGGCGACCGCTCGGAGGAAGCGCTGCGGACCGCGCTAGCAATGGGCGCGGATGAAGCGATCCGGCTGGATAGCTCCACCGTGGCGAGCGGGGACAGCTTTGCGCTAGCGACAGCGCTTGCGAAGGTTATCGCGCCGCTGAAGCCGGACCTGCTGCTGGCGGGCTTGTTCGCCGTCGACAGCGGCTCCGGGAGCGTAGCGCTCCAGGTCGCGGAGCGGCTTGGCTTGCCGCATGCCGCAGCCGCGGTCAAGCTTGTTGTGGTCGGGCCGGATGAAGCGAAGGCATCCGGCGAATTGCCGCCGGGCGCTTCGGGGGCGGCACGGTTTGCTGTAGTGGAGCGCGACGTGGAGGGCGACACGGAGACGGTTGTGATCCCGCTGCCAGCGCTGGTTACGGCGCAGCAAGGGCTCAACGAGCCGCGATATCCGTCGCTGCCGGGCATTATGAAGGCGAAGCGGAAGCCGCTCGCCCGTGTGGAGGCAGCCGCAGGCGGCGAGGAAGAAGGCGCGCGGACCTCGCGCCTGGCGCTTGTTCCGCCGGCACCGCGCGCAGCCGGCCGGCGCCTGGCGGGGACGCCCGGCGAGCAGGCGGCGGAGCTCGTTCGCCTGCTGCAGGCGGAGGGGCAGATGCCGCAGTGAAGCGGCTGTCGCTTGCGCGGCGGATGGCGAAGAAGCTGCTGCGTGGAAGGTTAAGGACGGTTAAGGACCTATAGGGGCGTTAACTTTGCGGGGATCGCTCACTTTGTTGGCTTTCTAGCACGTTTGGTTATTGTTAAGGTCCCTTAAGAACCTTAACATGCCGCGTAACTCGATTGTTCTGCTGGTTAAGGTCCATTAGGGGCGTTAATCTTGCTGGGACCGCTCACTTTGGTGGCTTTCTAGCACGTTTGGTTATTGTTAAGTTCCCTTAAGGACCTTAACATGCCGCGTAACTCGATTATTCTGCTGGTTAAGGACCTTTAGGGGCGTTAACTTTGCGGGGATCGCTATTGTGGCGGGTATCCCGCCCCACCGATGCAGGTGGCAACCCAATAAGACCCCCGCAGGGTCTTATTGGGTTGTTTCAGGGCTTTTACCTTATCGATAAGACCCTATCAGGGTCTTATCTCGCACGAAGCAGCAAGAACCCAGGCAAATTTGAGCTTTTTAAATAAAATAAGACCCTGCTAGGGTCTTATGCGATAGAAATGCTAGCCAATTTAACGCAATAAGACCCTCACAGGGTCTTATTGCATCCGTATATCAAACAAACAAGTTAGTTACTTCAGTTACGTTGGGAGAATGGAGTTCATCTGCAGTTCGCCCTGCAACAAAGGAGGAATTACGATGGGAAGAACGATACTAGTGTTCGCCGAGTGCCGGGACGGCAAGCTGCGCCGCGTGGCGCTTGAGGCGCTTGGCGCCGCGCGGCGGCTGGCCGGTGTGGACGGCGCGGTCCATGCCGTCCTCGCGGCCCCGGGCGGCGCGGCCGATGAAGCCGCCGCGCTGGCTGCGCGAGGGGCGGACGTCGTCCATATCGCGGACGACCCGGCCCTTCGCGCCTATACGCCTGAGGCGTACATCGCCGCCTTGCGCGCAGCCATTGAAGCGGTTAGGCCGGACGCGCTGCTGCTCGGCCATACCGCCATAGGGCGCGAGCTCGCGCCCCGCGTGGCCGCGGCCATCGGCGCCGGCCACGTCGCGGACGTAACCGCCATCAACGAAGAGGATGGCGTGTTCACGCGGCCGCTCTACGCCGGCAAGGCGTTCGAGCAGCGCAGCTTCACCCCGGGCGGACCGTGGGTTGTCACGGTCCGCCCGAACAACTTCGAGCCAGCCGAGACGCTTCCGGCCGGCGCACCGCAAGGCACCGTGCAGGCGCTGCCGTTCACGGTGCCGCCAATCCTGACCGCCGTGCGCTCGCTCGTTCGCCGCGCCGGCGGCCAAATCGATCTCGCCGAGGCCGACGTGGTCGTCTCCGGCGGCAGAGGCGTGCGCAGCTCGGCAGGCTTCGAGCCGCTTCAAGCGCTCGCCGGCGTTCTCGGCGGCGCCATTGGCGCATCGCGCGGAGCATGCGATGCCGGTTATTGCGGTTATGCCCTGCAGATCGGGCAAACCGGCAAAGTCGTGACGCCGCAGCTCTATATCGCCTGCGGCATTAGCGGCGCGATTCAGCATCTGGCTGGCATGAGCCAGTCCCGCGTCATTATCGCAATCAACAAAGATCCCGACGCCCCGATCTTCAGCGTCGCGGATTACGGCATCGTCGGCGACCTCTTTGAAGTCGTCCCGTTGTTAACGGATGAGTTCCGCAGAACACAATCCGGCTAATTTCTAACGATATTAATGTTCGTCGAGTACTGGGACGGTAAGCAGCGCGTAGTGCTTGATGCGCTTCCGCGCTCGCAAGCTAACCGATGCGGCTGCATGGTACATTCCGTCCTCGCGGCCTCCCTTCTCTTGAATCTGCTCCGCTAACGAAACGTCAGACGCTTAAACCGCCCAAATAGGGCTTTGCACCATTCTAACGAAACGTCATCACTTTATTCAGCCCATCAAGGACGCCAAAGCGCTCTTGATGGGCTACTAGCGTTACATAGTTTCGTTAGCCGTCTTAAATCGCCTAAATCGGCTAAATAGGAATATGACGTTTCGTTAGCCGAGAAAAGCTTTAAGCCTTAGTCTTTCGTCTTTCGTCTTTCGTCTCTCGTCTCTCGGCTCTCGGCTCTTAGCTCTCGACTTTCAACTCTCAGCTCCCAGCTCTCGGCTCTCGACTCCCAGCTCTCGACTCCCAGCTCTCAGCTCTCCGCTCTCAACTCTCGACTCTCAAACTCTCAGCTCCCAGCTCTCCGCTCTCAGCTCTCCGCTCTCTCGACTTCCGCTTTTCCGCTTCTCGGCTCTCTCGACTCTTTGCTTTTTGCTCTTTGCTCTTTGCTCTTTGCTCTTTGCTCTCTCGTCTTCCAACTCTCGACTCTCGACTCTCGACTCTCGGCTCTCAACTCCCGTCTCCCAGCTCTCGACTCCCGCCCCCCCAGCCTTCACCCCCACAAAAAAAAAGACGGTTCCCGCAAGCCATCAGCTTGCCGGAACCGTCCCTTCTTGCCTATGCGAAATCCGGAAGGCGAATCTCCCGGATGCAATCCGGCGACTCGTACGCCTCATCGTTCACCGCGTTTGTTACCGGATAAGCTCTCATCCGGTAACTGTCCATCGGCTCGAGGTGCTTGCGAAGCGAGCGGAAATCCGAAATCCGCGGGTTGAGCCAATCCTCCATGCCATCCTCGTCCATAATGACCGGAACGTTAGGCTGCCATTGCGACATCGCCCCGCTCGCCGGAGCCGTAATCATCGTAAAGGCGCGTACTTCTTCACCGCTGTAATTCCGCCATACATCGAAGAAACCGGCAATCCCGAACAACCGTTGGTTCGGCACCACGATATGCATCGCCCGCGCATCCTTCTCCTTCTGGCCCTTCTGCCAGCCGAAAAATCCGCTGCACGGCACCACGCAACGCTGCTTGCGAAGCATCCGCTCAAAAAACGGCTTATTCGAGAGCATCGAGCTGTCCGCGTTAATCGAGTCTTTTGCCCAGAACGGGAACAGCCCCCATCTCGCGTCATGCATCGTCCGAAGTCCCCAGCGGTCATTCATCACGATGGACACCGTCTGCGTCGGCGCCACATTAAACCGGTTCGTATAGCAGTTAATCAACTGCTCCACTTTGAAAGCTTCAATCATATCTCCAACATCTGCGGTAATGGAATAACGTTCGATCATAATTCCTTGGCCCCCTGTGCTTTTTTACCAAGTATTTGCTTAAGCACAGGTCAATTATGCGTTCGATCACAATGAATTTATAATTGCCTCTTCCATTAATTCGTAAAGCGTTTGCGGAATTTGAGCGGCGGCATGCCGGTCTGCGCGGCAAAAAGCCTGGAGAAATGCGGTGTTTGCTTAAAGCCGGTCTCCTCCGCCACTCTTGCGATCGGCCAGTCCGTCTTGATCAGCAATAACTTCGCCTGGTCCAGCCTGTAATACAGCAAATACTGCTGCGGCGTACAGCCGAACACTTCCGTCATGCAGCGGGTTATGTAATTCGTATGCAGCTGAAGCGCTTCGCTCAGCATCGTATTGGTAATGACGCCGCGGTAGTTCATTTTCAAATAGGCGGCGGCGCGTTCCGCAACCGATACGCCAGCCTTAGCCGCATCCGAACGCCAGCCTTCATCCAGCATCTGCAGCAAATGGAGAAAACGTTGCTGGCGTTCCCAGAAAGCGCCATGCGAGGAGCTTTGCGCCGCATCATGCAGCTGGGAGAAGAGAAGTTTCGCTTCGTCCGGGAAGGACAAGTGCATTTTTTTCGGCAAACGAATGGCGTATGTATAATAATCCCCGCGCAGCGAGCCTTGGCTTCCTTCCGTTTCCTCCCAAGCCCCAACCGTCTGGAAATGCACCCAATCAAACACGGTTTCTTCCTCGCAAGGCTTGTACGAGTAATGCCACCTGTCAGGCCGCAGGATCAACACGTCCCCGGCATTCAACGTCCAACGCTTGCCCTCCTCGGCGATGTACAGCGAGCCCTGTTGCACAAACAACAGATCAAATACGCCAAGATTCGTCCGGTTTGGATGCTCCTCCCCCGCCAGATACGTTCTCCGGTTCGATTCTATGAAAAACGGCAGCGGCGGCGACCGAAACGTGAGCAGCAATTCCTCTGACACCATTAACCTCTCCTTGTTGTCTGATATGTGTGTATGTATGCAAAAATCTAGAAATCTATCTGCCATGTTACCGAAATCGCTGCCATTTGTCTACAATCTTCGACTATGAAAAAACAGCCCTATTCCTCTGAAAGAAGAATAGAGCTGCTTGGCTTTACATCAATAGCGCTTCCGCCGCTTCCGGCGGCTTTGCGCATTCCTCAATAAACGGGCAGCGGCGGCATTCCGCGGAACCTGCCGCCTTGCGGAGCGGCCCGCGCCCAGAGTCTGCTTCCGGCATAAAGCCGGCGGCGAGATTCATATAATCCATCGACTGCCTAAGCGTCTCCGCTGTCGGATGCACGATGCGGCTTTTTCCGCCTAATACGGGGAACACTTCAATCCGGGAGGGAAGCCGTCCAAATGCGCTTGAGCAAAAAACAGCCGTTAAATGTTGAAATAAGAGAATCATGTCTTCATCTTCGTCCACGATATATTTGCGAACGATATAATCGGCGGGTTCTCCGTCATTGTCGTTAAGTACGAGTTGAAAGATTTGCACCAGCTCCGCCTGAAGTTCCGGCACAACCGTCTGATGCTGCTCGAACAAAATAATCGGAACCGCGGACATTTCCGTCACAAACAAGGAGGACAGTCCGTCAATCAGTTGCTGCTTCACCGACCAGTAATGTTCCGGAGATTCGAACTTTGATACCTTGTTGGTCCACCAGCGCTCCAGCATTTCCGGGATCGAGAACCTAGACCGCTCCTCCGCCGGCGTCGTATAAAAAGCATTCACCACATAGCTGACAGCCAGCTGGGCAAGCTGCATCCAATTCACTTCCGCCTTTGCCGATGGCGCAGCCTCCTGCCGCTTGGCATACCGGTACGGACATCGCAGGAGCTCCTCCAGCTTATAGTCTTCAATTACCGTCCCTTTCGCCGCAGCATTCAAGCCGGCCACCTCCTCCGGGTATTTCCCGCACTCTAACTTGCTGCCGTAACCACGTCTCCGGCAATGAGCCTGCCAACCAACCGGCATTGCCCGATCTCGTCCTTGGACGGATCAAACTCAACCTTCACGCCTGGTGCAACAAGCTCCGCGCCTAGCTCTTTCAGCTTCTGTTCTATCGTATCTACCGCTCCGCAAAAAATAGGATAAGAAGAGTCCCCTGAACCAAATACTATCGCTTTGCGTCCGCTCAAATCCAGATGGTCCAATGCCTCGTAGAAATCGATAAATTCATCGGGCAGCTCGCCGTCTCCCCAAGTATAAGCACCTACCGCGATGCCGTCATATTGATCAAGTTCGGATGCATCCGCGTCGTAAGCGTCTCTCACCGCAACCTCGGCTCCTGCCTCTCTTGCCCCGGCGGCAATGGCCTCCGCCATTTCCTCCGTATTCCCCGTCAAACTTGCGTACGCCACAATGACCTTCATGACTACCTCCTATAAAGAATTGCGAAGCATCTATACATCCATGTACTGAATCCCTTGGAACAAGGTCGCCATGTACAATCTGCCATCCTTCAGTTCAACATCCGTCACCGGAAAACCAAGCTTCACCGACAATAACATAACCCGGTCCTGAATCATGCTAAGTCGGAATAAACCGTGATCGGTGCACACATACGTATCAATGCCGATAGAGACGACGGAGAAAATAAACTTGCCGCTGAAGCGGATCCGTTCGAAACGTCCTCTTTTATCTCCAACCAGCAATTCTCCCTTATCGCTTGCCCCGATCAAGAAGCCGCGAAATACGGATAAGCTTGTTACGGCGCGGTTCAGCTCGAACTCGGCCCATTCATCCATAAACCGGTCGTATAGCGCAATGCCGCTCTCATGGCCAACGACAAGATATTGGGGCAGGTTCATGAAATCGAACACTTTTTTGCCTGGACACGCGAACTTTTGCCACTCGCCCCGAACTTCCGACCAAAGCCCGTATTCGGTAGCCGCATAACCGGTTCCGCCAAGCATACGGTATTGGGAGCACGGAACAGCTAGCCCCGTATCCACCCATTCCTCGTCTTCGTATAGGTACAATCCATCACTCGTGCAAGCATGCAAAACGCCGCTATGCAGCTGAAGCCGGTTCACAGTCGCATGTGGCGGCAGCCCCGTGGCCAGCTTCGTCCATTCTCCGTATTCATCAATTTCGTATATGCCATAACCGACGGAAGCGGCTATTATGGTCTCATGGCTAACTCTCACCGAGGAAAAAGGAAACAGCATCCAGTTCCACGGCTTTCCTTCGTTATTCGCCTGTTCCGCCGTATGTTCAGACTGGCCGTTCTGATTAAACCGACCTTCCTTCATAACCTTCTTCAACTCCAATGCTATGTAATGCCCGCTCCCGCAGGCTCACTTCTTCTGCTCTTTCCTCTCATTCGCCGCATGAATGGTGATGGACTCCACTGCCCAAGGGTTTGAACCCCGTTCATGCTGCTCCGGCTGAGGGATAATCTTCTTTGGCTTCATGGACTGCTTCTTCTTCACAACCATCTCATACAACAACCCCAACGTTTTCGAACCTCCCTTTCTTGCGAAGCCGGGTTATTAACCCGGTTGGCAGCCGTCGCTCGTTTGTCAGCAACATCCTATCCACTAGCCATATCTATTGATAATGATTATCAGTTTCGTTAAATATATGATAACTATTCTCAATGGCACTGTCAACCGTACCCAAGTCCTTATTCCATTAGAACTTATTCCGGTCCCACTCGGCATGGATAACTGCGTCGCTTCGACGCCAGAAGCAGCCATGCTAATATAGCGTGACTGCCTTCGCTCGCACGTTATCGCGCGTAGTTTTACAATGTATGCCCGCTCCCGCCAAAATATCTGTCTTGCTGACAATTTTTTCGACGAACTTGTCACGCAAAAAAAACCGTTCTCGAACCAGAAGGTTCAAGAACGGTATCCGTTTCTGCTTATTCAACTATCTCCTACTTCCAGAGGTAGGTCCCCACGCTTCCTGCCGGGAGGGTCGCGACGAATTGTTTGCCTTCGCAGAGCACGCGGAATGGCTGCTCCTCCGCCGTCCTGTTGATGGCAACTAGGACAATCGTGCCGTCCGGGTTGCGGAACGCGACGTTCGTAACCGTCTCCCGCGAGCCGTAATTGCTGCCGATTCGATAAGCGCCACGCTCGACAAATCGGGAGTACTGGGCAATGAGGTTGAATTCCGGCGTACGCCAGGAGCGGTTTGGTTCGTCGGCATCCTGCACGAGCATCGTTGGGCCCGGTTGGCCAAGCCATTGATGCGTGCCGATCCGGCTGTCTAGCATTGTTACCCAAGCATTGTAGCTGCAGGCATAATTGCGGAAGTATTGCGCCATCCGGTCCGCGCCGGCCGTTCCCCAGAGGGAGCGCTCGGTCAAATAAATCGGCTTCTCCGGGTAGGCCGCATGAATCTCGCTCATGACTTCCGGCGAGCCGTCATAATCATGGAGCGCAATGCCGTCTACGGCCGCATAACCTTCCGAATCATTCAAGATGGGCGTCACGTAACCCATCGCATCCGCAAAGTTAT
Organism: Paenibacillus glycanilyticus; assembly: GCF_030161375.1. Lineage (GTDB taxonomy): Bacteria > Bacillota > Bacilli > Paenibacillales > Paenibacillaceae > Pristimantibacillus > Pristimantibacillus glycanilyticus_B. Next base: position 323,025 of record NZ_BSSQ01000006.1, on the reverse strand, counting down.
GATCGAAGATCCACAGCTCGGTCGTCAGGTTATGCTCTTCGAACTCCCGCTTCAGCGCAATCGCAAGCTCCTGTTGGCGCTCCGGCGACATATAACAGCTTGGATAATCCGTCTCGAGCAGCGGTTCGTTCTGCAGCGTCATCGCGCAGACCGGGATGCCATGCTCCTCGAATGCTTGAATAGCTAGGCGATAATATCTCGCCAGCGCTTCGGTATATTCAATGCCTTCCTTCAAACTTCCCCGCTTCAGATCTCCGTTTGTCTTCATCCAAGCCGGAGGGCTCCAAGGCGAAGCAAATATCCTCGCATCGGGCGCAGCCTTCAGCAACTGTTGAACCGTCTCTATGATCGACAAGTCGATATCTTTCTGAATGGAGAAATGCTCCATCTCAAAGTCCGTCTCCCCCTCCGGGAGATCGTTATACGTATAAAACGGCTGAGCCGTAAAATCCGATGTTCCAATCGTAATCCGGAACAGATTAAAGCCTAGACCATTCTCCTTGTCCGCCAGTTGCTGGATGAACCGGTCCCGCGAAGCCGGATCCATCTTCAGCAAATTATGAATCGTTGTTTCTTCAACCGACGTGCCGATGCCAAGCATCTGCTGATACGTATGGCCCGGCGTTACCAGGATGGTCGTTAAATCCGAGACCGAAGGAGCGGTTAACGCGATTGCCGACTGATTGCTTAAGGCATAATCGGGGACTGCCGGACCTTCGAACCAACGATTATTGCCCGGCGCGAGCTCCGAGCTGAGCCAAGTTTCAACTGTATGAAGCGTAGACATTGTCGTCTCCTCCTCTAACCCTCTACTAATTTACTTGCGATCCGTTCCCGGCAGCACAAACGTAGCTACAGCCCCTGCAGGCATCGTGTAGGCAAACAATTGGCCGCCGATCTTTACCTTCAGTTCTTGATCTTCGCCAGCCGCGTTAAGCGCGACGAGTACAATCGAGCCGTCCGGATTTTTGAATGCCACCTGTTCAATCCCACCGCTAACCGACTCGCCGGATTCAATCCGGTAAGCCCCGGATTTGACGAATTTACTCGCATGGCCAAACGAGTAATATTCCGAGTTCAAAGTGACATCGCCGGTTCCTTGGTTAATCGTCACGACGCCCATGCAATCCTTGCAGCCGCCAATCGTTGGACCGTAGTTCTCATCTAGCGCCAGGTTCCACTTCAGGACCACCTTCGCCCAGTTGCGCGTTGCGCCGATAATGAGATTTTCCATATCCCATTTGAGATTGCCGCCGAAGTCCGTCGACCATGCGCCGCCGCTGCTCTCGGTGAAATAAAGATTTTTGTCCGGATACGCGTCATGCACCTGAGCTTGGTTGCCAACCTCTCCCGCATAACCGTGAAAAGCCGTCCCGTCCACATATTTCAAAGCATCCGGATCATTCAGAATCGTCAGCGGGTAATACGGCTCATCCCAGTTATGGTCCCAGATGACGATCTTGGACTTAATGTTGTTCTTCTCAAATGCGGGGCCGACATCATTCTTAATCAATTCTGCCTGCTCCAGTGGCTCCATCCGCATACCCGGATAGTCCTCCGGCGTATAATGCGGCTCATTCTGAAGCGTAATCGCGTCAAACGGAACGCCTTCCGCTTCGTAGCCCTGAATGATCTTCACCAAATAATTCGCAAACGGCTCATATGCCTCCTGCTTCAGACTGCCGCCAATAACGGAATCCGTTGTTTTCATCCAGCCCGGCGGGCTCCAAGGACTGCCCATCAGCTTCAAATCCGGATTAATCTTCAGCGCCTGCTGAAGAGTCGGAATGATATATTCCTTGTCGTGGCCGAGAGAGAAGTTCTTCAGCTCCGGGTCGCTCTCGCCTGCCGGCATGTCATCGAAAGAATAATTCTCCACGGCAAAATCCGAAGCGCCCAGCGGCACGCGCAAATAGCTGATGCCAATTCCTTGTTCATGATCAAACAGTTTGCCCATCAAATCGCCGCGCTGCGCGTCATTCATCTTATTCGCAATAAGCCAAGCCGAAGAATCCGTGAGCGAAGCGCCAAAACCGTCCATCTGCTGATAGACCTTCTGGTCATCGATCGTTACGACGCCCTCTTCTGAATCCGAATCCTTGGCTTTAGTCAGCTTCAGACTCTCCTCTTGCTGCAGCAGCTTACTACGATCCGGGGTGGTCAGCCATACTTGAACCTGCTTGCCGCTTGATGAACTTGTGCCACCAGAATTCCCTCCGCTGCAAGCCGTCGCCAGCATGGCCACCAAGAGAACGGGAAGCATAACCGCACTAAACCTTCTCATTCGCCGCCCCCTCCAGCGCCTGGCAGCCAAAACCGCGATTATGGCTCGTGATCACGCCGTAATCCCGGCGAATGAGCGAAGCAACCGGCTTCTCCGTATTGCGGTCCATATGAATAACGCCAAATGTATCAATCCAGTTGTTGTGGTTCACGTACCAGTCGTACATAATCCAGAAGTCGATCCCGGCTACGTAGCCAACCGGATTGTCTTCTCCTTCCGCGCTCAAAGTCCCCTTCTCCATTAAGGCGCGCAACGTCTCTTCATAAGTAATGGCCTGCTCGCCTTCCATGCCGCCGGAGGACCAATGGCCAAACTCGGTATTCAGGATCGGTTTGTCCGGGAAGATCCGGTTCGCTTCCTCCAGAAACTGCCGTGTCCCTTCGTAATACGTCCCGCCATGGAAAATGCCAAAATACATCGTCCAAGCCGCCACATCAAGCGGCGCCATCGACGGATCATGAGGACCCGGCTGATCCGCCGCCGAGCTTTGCGTCAGCAGACGGCCGTCGTTGTAGTTGTCGCGCAAGTCGCGGACCAGACGTTCGTTATAGGCGAGGCGAAGCGATACGTCCTTGGATTCGTTTTGCGTGCTCCACAGGAGAACGGACGGTCGGTTGTACTGGGAGAACACCATCTCGCGCCACATCTGATCGGCTAGGCGTTTCTCCTCCTGCGCTTCATAATGCTCCGACTCGAACTGCCAGAGCGGAATTTCGCTCATCGCCATCAACCCCATCCGGTCAAGCAGCAAATACGTGTACACATGGTTTGGATAATGTCCGGTTCGTACCATGTTGACATTAAGCTCGCGGATTTGCTCAAGGTCCGTGCGAATCCGCTCCCAAGCCGCTGTCCGTCCGGTGTCCGGCCATTCTTCATGTCTTGCCATGCCCGCCATGAAGACCGATTGCCCATTCAGCAATATTCTCGTCTTATCCGTGCGCACGGTACGAATGCCGAACTGGGTGCTGAACGAATCCTGCGCCAACGTAGCCGCGCCGGCCGCGGTAAGTCTAAAGGTCGCCACATACAAATTCGGCTGCCACACCGACCATAACTTCGGATCTTGGACGATCACTTCAAACTGTACCGCCTGTACTTCATCCGGCTGCAACGTCAGCTCGCTATTCATTGGTTTATCCGTGACGACCGGAATGCCGATAAGCGACGAGGCAAGCGGGGATTGCAAGAAGTTGGGCGCTTCCGGATGTGCTTCGAGCAAGCTTCCCGCCAGCGCTACATGAACCGCATCCTTGCCGCGGTTATGCAGCACGACCTTCACATCCAGCTTGCCGTTCACATCTTGCGGAACGATATCCACCCGAACGATGGCCGCTTGAGGCGTCATTTCGATATATAGATCTTGAATAATACCCGTGTAATTGAAGAAATCCGTTCCCGCAACCGCCGGGATCGTATCGGTACGGCTGCCCCACGGCGGATTGTCGACGCGGATGCGAATCTCATTGTCCCCCGCGCGCAGCACTTCCGTCAGATCAAACGCAAATGGCGTAAACCCGCCTTCATGGCAGCCAATCCAGCTTCCGTTGATCCAAATATCAGCCACGTAACTAATGCTCAGCGCTTTAAGCGTATAGGCATACGCTTCGGATTTGCTTGCCATGGTGAACGTTCTCCGGTACCAAACGCCGTCTTCATACGTCTCTGCCGATTTCGCTTCCGGCAGCCCTGTCAGGTTGTTTTCCGGCGATGGAACTTGATGCGGCTGCCAAGCGTCTAGGTCTGTGCCCCCGACATAGTCTCCCTCACGGCTCTCTAGCTCAGCTAGCCATTCTTTCGAACGGGGAGCAAGCGAGAACTCATGATCCATGGCAAGGCGGCGTTTCCGCCACTCGCCGTTCAGCGTTATTGTCCCCCTTGTCTGCGGTTCGAAGGAAGGGACGGGAATCCCATTCTGGAACGGAATATTTACGCCATTTATAGTTTCCAGCGTTAAAGTTGTCTTCAGCATGATGTCTCCCCTGTCTATCTTTATTGGTAAGCAAAAAAGAGGATGAGGACGAATGCGTACGCCAATCCCTACGCACAGGTCACACATCCCCTTTGGTCATGCAAAACCTATTATTTTAATCCTTGTGCATCAAACGATTTGTTTGCTTGCTCTTGCACGTATTTCAGCACATCGTTTACGCCTGCCGCTTCCAGCTGCTTGCGGTAAGTCGCGATAGCCTTATCCACGTCAGGAACAAGACCCATCATAAGCGGCATGCCGTATTGCTGGATAACCGAGTTAACCGCTGCTTGCTGCGATTTCACGGGAGCGTAGTCCATGATAACTTGCGCAAAAATGTTCGGTTTGCTTTGCGATTTGAACTCTTCAAGCAAAGCGTCGAAGCCGCTCCAGCCGCCCGCTTGCTTCACGCGCTCCATCGATTCCACGCGGTAGCCCCAGCTTGCGATGCCGTAGCCTTTGAAGTCTTTCGCCTCTACGCCGGCAGGAGGCGTAACGATATGTTTGCCGTCCGCATCCATCGAGTAGTCCGTGCCTTCCAGACCGTAGCTCATCAGATCATAATACTTCGGATCGTTGCGCAGCTTGTCGAGAACCATCAGGGAACGTTCTGCGTTAGGCGCGCTCTTAGGAATAGCCATTGCGTTGTTAACCGACAACGTAGGCATCGTCAAGTTGTGGAAACGGCTAAACGGGAAGTAGCCGAGCTTAATGTCCGGATTGGATTTCTCCATGCCCGTGATGAAGCCGCCTGCTCCAGGAGCGTTACGCCAGTACACGGCACCTTGGCCTGTTTTGATCGCGTCGCCTGCTTCTTTTTGATCAGACAGCGTATCGGATTTCCAGAAGCCTTTCTCGGACCAAGTCTTCATCTTCTTCACCCAAGCTTCAAACTCCGGAGTGAACGGATACGCAACAATATCGCGCGGAGTGTCGTACGATTTCGCTACGATCACGCCGCTGTCGCCGCCGATTTGCTGGTAGCCTTGAGACGCTTTGAACATCGTAAATACTTCGTTGTACGCTTTGCCGTTAATTGGCGTTACGCCTTTGTTTTTCTTCACGCCGTCAAGGTAAGCCTCGATGGAATCCACGTCTTTAATCTCGGGAAGACCAAACTCTTGTCTCCAGTCGTCTCGGTATACAAGGCCGTCTGGCGTATATTCCGGATAAGTGGCAGGAATCGCATAGATCTTGTCGTTAACCGTTGCTTCCTTCCAGTCTTGCTCCGACACGCTGCTCCATGTTGTTGGCGCATAGGTTGGGAGGAGATCATTCAGAGGCATAAAGGCGCCCTGGTTTGCGAATTTATAAAAGTCCGCCCATGAGGAAGCGAAGATCATATCGACTTTCTCGCCGGAAGCAAGCAGCAGGTTATATTTCGTTTGCCAGTCTGTCCAAGTCGTGAAGTTCAGCTTAACGGTCGTATTCAAGTCTGCCGAGAGCATCTTGTTCCACTCCGCAACGACTTTTTGCTGATCCGGAGCCGGATCGCCGAGCAGGTACCAAGTCAGTTCAACCTTTTTGGAAGTATCCGGCGTTTTGGCTTCTGCCGTGTTGCCCGAATTCGTATTGCCGCTTGCTTCTGTACTTGGACTCGCGCTTGCATTCGACGAATTGTTCGAATTATTGTTGCCCGAGCCGCAGGCTGCAAGCATACTTGCCATAATAGCGGTGGAAACGAGGACAGTGCCCATTGTTTTTATCTTTGTTTTCATGCTTGATGACTCCTCCTTTTATTTAGTGAACCTATATGTTAGCCAGCCTAATGGCCGGTTCTAACCTTTCACGGCGCCGATCGTCAGCCCTTTAACGAAGAAGCGCTGAACGAACGGATACAAGAATACGATTGGCCCCGTTGCGATTACGGCTGCGGCCATCTTGAGCGTCTCGGCAGGCGGCTGGAACGTAGGCGACAGGTTGCCCGCCACGTTGGTCTTCAGTACGGCAGCGCTTGCGAGAATCTTGTACAGCAAGAATTGCAATGGATAATGGGATTCGCTCGTAATGAACAAATTCGCCATAAACCAGTCGTTCCAGTAGCCTAGCGCCATAAACAATCCGATTGTGGCTAGGCCGGGACCGGATAGCGGCAGGATCAGCTTCAAGTAGATCGTAAACTCGCCCGCGCCGTCGATCTTGGCCGATTCCACGATCGAGTCGGGGATGGACTTCATGAAGTTTTTCATGAGGATGATGTTCCATGCGCTAAGAAGCGTTGGCACGATAAGCGCCATATAGGTGTCTTTCAAATCCAGGTGTTTCGTGATCAGAATGTACCAAGGAATAAGTCCGCCGCTGAACAACGTCGTTAAGTAGATGAAGAAGGACAGCTGGTCGCGGTATTTGAAGTCTTTTCGGGACAGGACGAAACCCGCCATTGAAGTTAGAAACAAACCAACGGCCGTACCAACCACCGTGATAAAGATCGTCACTTTGTAGCCGTCGAGAATTTGTTTCGGATTGCTGAACGCTGCCTTATAAGCGTCCAGAGAGAACGTTTCCGGTATGAGGCTGAAGCCTTTGGATATAATCTGGATCTCCGGCGTAAACGAGCCGGAGACGATGAGCAGGAACGGCAGCAAACATAGCACGGTCAATATAGTTATCAACGCGTAACCCATGATGTTGAAGACGACCGTTGCTCTTTCCATTCTAATTTTCATGTTGGTCCTCCTAAAAAGTTTTTCGAGTGAAAAACTTACTTCGTAAGCATTAGCTTTGTTTTTCGAATGAAAAACTTACAGCTTAGAACAGTGCGTAGTCCTTCTGCACTTTCCGAATGATATAGTTAACCAAGATAATTAACACGAAGCCAAATAGCGATTGATAAAGTCCGGCTGCCGTACCCATGCCGATATCGAAATTGACCGCAAGCGAGCGGTATACGTACGTATCGATAATGTCTGTCGAGTTGTACAACATGCCGTTGTTGCCGATGATTTGGTAGAAGAGGTCGAACTGGCCTTTCAGAATGCCGCCGAGACTGAGCAGGATCAGCAGAACAAACGTTGGAACGAGCAGCGGAAGCGTAATATGCCTAACCCGTTTGAAAATGTTCGCTCCGTCAATCTTCGCCGCTTCATGGTATTCGTCGCTGATGCTCATAATCGCCGCCAGATAGATGACCGTTCCGTAACCAAGTCCCTTCCACACATGGAAGAATACGATGATGTATTTCCAAGGCGCCGTATGCAGGTAGAAGTCGTAATTCTGCAAGCCGAGCGACGTCAGCATCGTGTTGATAACGCCCGCGTTCGAGAACAGGTTAAATACGAAAGCGCCTACAAGAACAAACGATACGAAGAACGGCAGGAACATGATGGACTGCGTTGATTTCTTGAACCATTTGCCGGGCAGCTCGCTTAAGAAAATCGCGCAAGCCAGCTGCAGGACATTGCTGATGATGATGAAAGCGATGTTGTAAAGCACCGTATTTTTCGTCAGATTCCACAGTACCCCCGAGTTAAACAGAAATTCGAAGTTTTTGAATCCGATGAATTCGCCGCCGAACAATCCGCCGTCAAAGCTGAACCTGGTGAACGCGTAGTAGACGCCAACCATCGGGACGTAAGCAAACACAATAAAGAATAATAAAGCAGGCGCAATCATGAGGAACAAAATTCTATTCCTTGCGAGCTCCTGGAACAATCCTTTCATACCGGCATTCCTCCGTGACTTCAAAATAAGCTGATGCAGAATTCGAAAATGTAATCGATTTCTTTATGTTGCAAAAAAAATGGCTTACCGTGTTGCTTCGCTTGCGATCGTCTCGGCGTTCCGATCCCGGCTAAACATCGAAGATTCCCGGATCAGCAGCTTGGACTCGACCTTAAACGTCCTTCTGTCCTTAAACTCGTTGTTGTTCATCTGGTCTATCAGCTTCTCGGTGAGCAGCGCTCCCATCGTATATTTCGGCTGGTCGACCGTGCTAAGACGCGGCACGATATACTTGGTCAGCCTAATATTATCAACCCCAACTATGGCGAGTTGCTGCGGTACCCGGATGGACAGCTGCTTGCAAGCTTTGTACACCCCTAATGCCATCTCGTCGTTTGCGGTAAAGATTGCGGTGAAGTCGTCGTTCTTCTCGAGAAGCCTCAGGAAGCTGAGGTAACCGCCGTCTTCATTAAAATCCCCGTTGTCGATGAGATCCGGAACAAACGGCATTCCCGCGTCTCGAAGCGCTTTCATATAGCCTTCAAGCCGTTCATAGCTGTCGATGGCGTCGGCATATCCGCTCAGGAACGCAATCTTCTCATGCCCCTGCTCGATCAGATGATTCACGACATCCCTCGCAATCTTCACGTTATCCGTGAAGGCGCATGGAATCTGCTCGTGATCAATGTTTCTCCCAATAACGCCGATGCTGCAGCCGTCCTCAACGAGGGCGATCAATTCTTTGTTGGTCATCTCGGGAGTAACGAATATCATGCCGTCTACCGTTCTGTTCTGCAGCAGCGATACATATTCGAGTTCCTTCTGCTTCTTGTTCTGCGCATCGCAGATAATGACGTTGTAGTCGAGCGAGTTCGCCATATTCTCGATGCCTTTAATGATCTCCGCGAAATAAGAAACTTGAATGTCCGCGACAACAACGCCAATCTTCATCGTTTTCCTGGACCGCAGGTTCTTGGCCATTGCATTCGGCGTGTAATTCATCTCCTGAATGGCTTCGAGCACCCGCTTCTTCGTCTTCTCGCTGACCAACTCACTGCGATTGAGCACTCTTGATACGGTTGCTACGGATACGTTTGCGCGATTGGCTACGTCAATGATTTTACTCTCGTTCATTGCATCACTTTCTTTTTGCCTGACTTATATAAACAGATCTTAGCACGGACTGAAATCGATTTCAATAATTGTTTTTAAAGTTTTTGGAATTTTTTTTGTGGAATAGTGATAAACCGCGTGTTTATGGGGTTTATCGGATACTCCGCATGGTGATCGTTGATGTAACCATTGTGAAATCGATAACAAAGTTCCGTGAAAAGGGACGGATTTATAGCGATATGGCCGATTTCCGGCTCATTCGCTCGCCGATTACATCGGCAACGCATTCTGCAAGCAACCCCGCTTAGCGATGCTGCGCATCGTTAAGCCTTCTCGTTTTCCACGATTCCGGCTCCTTTACGATGCCGCGCATCGCTAAGATCACCCAACTAGCAACTTTCCCGACCTTTTTGCTCGTTTCCGCCACACTTAACAATGCCCTGCATCGTTAAGCCCTATCGCTTTCCACTATTACGGTTCCTTAACGATGCCGCGCATCGTTAAGATCACCCAACTAGCTACTTTCCGACCTTTTTGCTCGTTTCGCCACGCTTTACGATACCCCACATCGTTAAGTGACTTCTCCGGTCAACAAAAAAAGACTGCCGCGCGGCAGTCTTTAAATCCCAAATCTATTTACGCTTATAACTCGATGAATCCCTGATAATTAACGTGGATTCGATCATATGCTTTTTGCGCTCGTCGACGCTATTACCGTTCATCTGGGCGATCAGCTTCTCCGTAAGCTGGGCTCCCATCTCGTATTTCGGCTGCTCTACCGTGCTTAGGGAAGGCAGCAAATATTCCGTAATCCGGTTGTTATCGACGCCTACGATGGCCATGTCTTCGGGAATGCGAATGCCTTTCTCCCGGCAGGCGCGGTATACGCCAAGGGCCATCTCGTCGTTGGCGCAATAGACGGCCGTGAACGATTGGTTACGCTCAAGCAGACGGCAAAACGCCTGATAACCGCCCGTCTCCTCAAAATCCCCGTTATCGATCAGCGTTGGCAGGAACGGTATTTTTCCATCCTTCAGCGCCTTCATGTAGCCTTCCATCCGCTCATAATTCTCGAGAGAATCGGAGTAACCGCCAATATAAGCAATCTGCTGATGCCCTTGCTCAACCAGATGGCGTACCGCTTCGTTTGAGAACTTCACGTTATCCGTCTTGCAGCTCAATATATCTTCATGTACGACGGCTCGGCCAACTACGCCAATCACATAACCTTTCCGAACATAATCGTTAATGGTGTCGTCACTGACGCGCGGCGTAACCAGAATCATGCCGTCAACCGTACGGTCCGGCAGAAGTCCGAGGTACTCCATCTCTTTGTCGATCTGGTTGTCCGAGTCGCAGATCAGTACTTTATATTTATGGGCGTAAGCCTTATTTTCAATGCCTTTGATGATCTCGGAGAAATAAGACACATTAATATCCGGTACGATAATGCCTAGCGTCATCGTCCGTTGGGAACGCAGATGCTTGGCTGCCGCATTCGGATGGTAATCCATCTCCTCGATCGCTTTGAGCACTTTTATTTTCGTTTTTTCCGATACCAGACTGCTTTCGTTAAGCACTCGGGATACGGTAGCGGCGGATACGCCTGCCAGCTTTGCAACGTCCACAATTTTTTTGTCCACGATATGACCCTTTACCGTAACGTATTTTTCTAAATTATATGAATAATCTCTAGCAAGTTCAATATAAGCTTTCCGTAAACGCCATATACAGCTATCGATCTCCAAAATTTAACTTTTATGATATACTTCTGTTCAAGTCATCTCTTAATTATCCAACATGAATAGGGGAGAAATTACATTGCCGATCAAATCAAAAAAATCCCTCATCGTCTTGATGATCACGGGAGCGGTTGTCTGGCTGCTAGGGGCCATCGCAAGCGGAATTTATTTCTTCAAAGTCATCGACAATCCAGCCCGGTATTATGAGATTGCCTATACCGATCCAAGTCCGGTGCCCTTGTTTGTATTCGGCTTCATCTCCAGTCTAGGCTTTATATTGGCCGTCGTGACGGGCATTATCTATCTGACCGTGTACATTACTTCTTCCCAGCGCGTAAATAGCGGCAAATAAAGTCCGGAGACCATGATCCTTGTACGTCAGGGATCATTTTTTTATGCGATCCGCCTCTACACGCTACAGTCGTATACTCAGCTTAAGCCCGATGACAATCTGATTGCTCTGAAACTGCATGTCGCGGATCGAGATCATGCTGGGCAGCTGGATGGGGACAACCATTCGGTCCAAACGTTCCTTGCCTAGATCATAATCTTTGACGGTAAGCGATACAGGCTCAATGATCAGATTCGGCGCCTTCCAGCTCATCTTATAAGTCGCGAGCATGCCAACCGGCAAGAAGTCGCGATACGTCATGTTCAAATGGGCAATCAACCGGTCACCGCTAAGCTCAAAACGCGCGCCATCCAGCTTCATATCCGGTGGCAGCGATGCCGAATGGCCGCCTTGCAGCTGGCTTTTGATCAGATTGTTCACATCCGCTTCCGACAGCACAATCTCAGGCTTCAGGTTCGCGACCATCTGAAGAGCTTTATCTTCAATCGAGACCGGATCATAAGCCAGATCAAGCTTCTCCGAAGGAGCCACGTAAGATTTGAGCCACAGTCCCCCGCCAGCGGCGGCGGCAACGAGCAGTACCAATACAATGATGGACCATTTCAACCAGCGGAACATTTTGTCTCCCTCCTTTTCGCCTACATAATAACAAAGATAGTGCTATAATAAATCATTAGTGTTTGTCGAATGACGACTGTTTGCGACTATAAATGAGGTGACTTTTAATATGGATTTTCAATCCTCTTATTCTTACAAGATCGGGCTCGAAGATATCGTTCATGCTCAAATGCATCTAAAAGATGTTATTACCCGCACGCCCTTGCAATATAACCGCGTGTTGTCCGAACGTTACGGCTGCAATGTATTCCTAAAGCGCGAAGACTTGCAGATCGTCCGTTCGTTCAAGATCCGCGGCGCTTATCACCTCATGCGGTCACTTCCGCCTGAACGTCTCGCTGCCGGCGTTGTTTGCGCTAGCGCGGGCAATCATGCGCAAGGGGTCGCTTACTCCTGCCAGAACCTTGGCGTTCACGGCAAAATCTACATGCCAAGCACGACGCCGCGGCAAAAAGTGAACCAAGTCTCCTTCTTCGGCGGCGAGTTTGTCGAAGTTGTGCTGACCGGCGATACGTTTGACGATGCTTATGCCGAAGCCGTGGCCGAAAGCCAGCGCAGCGGCATGGCCTTTATCCATCCGTTTGACGATCCGAAGATCATCGCGGGCAACGGAACAGTTGGCCAAGAGCTGATGGAATCAGCCGATACGGTACCCGACTATATCCTGGCGTCCGTTGGCGGCGGAGGTCTTGTAGCAGGCGTTGCCTCTTACGTCAAAACCGTATCCCCTATGACGAAGGTCATTGGCGTGGAGCCGGAAGGCGCGCCATCGCTGCGCGTGTCGCTTGATGCCGGCGAAGTTACGCCGCTAGAGCATATCGACAAGTTTGTAGACGGCGCTGCCGTTAAGCGGATCGGCGATATGACCTTTGCAATCTGCCGCGAGCTGCTTGACGACGTGCTCACCGTTCCGGAAGGAAAAATCTGCACGACCTTGCTTGATCTGTACAATGAAAATGCCATTGTCGCTGAACCGGCCGGCGCGTTGCCGATTGCGGCGCTCGACTTGATGCGCGACGAGATTGCGGGTAAAACCGTTGTTTGCATTATTAGCGGCGGCAATAACGATGTCGACCGGATGCAGGAAATTAAAGAACGCTCGCTCATCTATGAAGGACTAAAGCATTATTTCATGCTTAGTTTTCCACAGCGAGCTGGAGCGCTCCGAGAATTCCTGGATGATGTCCTTGGTCCAAACGACGATATTACCCGCTTCGAGTATACGAAGAAACATAATAAAGACAACGGACCGGCCCTTGTCGGCATTGAGCTCAAGCAGCGCGAAGACTATGCGCCGCTGATCGGGCGGATGCAGAAGAAAGGCTTTCAGTTCGTTGAACTGAACAAAGATCCCGTCCTCTTTAATCTCTTAATCTAATCCAACCATCGGCGCGCCGACGGCTTACCGCTTGCAACGAGTTTTACCAAGCGTAGGCTTTCGGCGCGTCTGCGCCTGGACCAGGGAAAATCTCGTCGATCCGCTTCAGCACCGACTCGTCCAGCTCAAGCTCTACCGCGCGAAGCGAACGTTCGAATTGCTCGAGCGTACGCACCCCGATAATCGGTGCCGTAACGGCCGGATTCGCAAGCAGCCATGCCAGCGATACGAGATCCTCGGTTTCCCCAAGCTCATCGCATAATGCCGCATACGCATCAAGCTGCGGCTTCACTTGCGCGAAGCGCTCGTTCTTCTCCCCGCTCCGTCTGCCCGACCCGCCATGGCGATGGCTTCCGGATAGCAAACCTCCGTCAAGCGGACTCCAAGGAATAACTCCGAGTCCAAGCGCCTTCGAAGCCGGTAATACTTCAAGCTCCGGCAAACGGCAGAGCAGATTATATTTGTGCTGCTCGGATACTAGTCCCAGCACGCCTCTAGCTTTTGCTTCCCCTTGCGCGACCGCAATATCCCAGCCCGCAAAGTTGCTCGATCCCACATAACCGATTTTGCCTTGGTGAACGGCTGTCTGGAACGCGCCCCATAGCTCATTCCAATTCACGTTCCGGTCAACGTGGTGCATCTGGTACAGCTCGATATGATCCGTCTGCAGACGGCGAAGCGAGCTATCGAGGTGACGGCGAATTTTATAGGCCGAAAGACCAGCTTCTCGGTTCGGACCGTCATAAGGATCATGCATGTCGCCGTATACTTTGGTAGCGAGCACTGTTTTCTCGCGGCGTCCGCCGCCTTGCGCGAACCACTTGCCGATAATCTCTTCCGTGCGGCCGGAATTCTCGCCCCAGCCATAAATATTTGCGGTATCAAAAAAATTAATGCCTGCGTCTAGCGCCGCATCCATGATGCGGAAAGCTTCTTTCTCTTCGGTGTCTACGCCAAAATTCATCGTTCCCAGGCAAAGCCGGCTCACACGAAGGCCAGATTGGCCCAGATAGGTGTACTTCATCTCCCGATTCACTCCTATTCGTCCCAGATCAAATTTTGGATACAAGTCCCATTATACAAAATTAACACGAAGGAACCAACTTGATCACAATGCGTTGACATTGATCCGCTATACTGGCGGCAGGAGGTGTGCATCTATTGGTTCGTTATCCTAACAGCCATCAGCCAAAGGTGTTGATTTTGTATGCTTCGTACGGAGAAGGACATTTGCAGGCAGCCAAAGCGATCCGGGACGCGCTAGAGGAGCAGGGCAATGACAGGACCGTGATGGTCGACCTGATGGCCGAGTCCCATCCTTGGCTGAACGAGATGACAAGACGCGTTTATTTGAAGAGCTATACGCATATTCCTTATTTGTACGGCTGGGTCTATGATGTTACCCGTCCGATGAAGCACAACTCCCTATTCGGAGGTTTCCTGCACTCCTTTGGCCGCGACAAGATCAGAAAGCTGCTTCAAAAAGAGCAGCCCGACGCGGTCATTCATACCTTTCCCTTCTTCGCATTGCCTTCCCTACACCATCGCAAATTGAAAAAAAACATGAACATCCCTACTTACACGGTTATTACCGACTTTGATCTTCACCGCCGCTGGGTACATCCCGGAATCGGCCGGTATTTCGTCGCTACCGATGATTTGAAGCAGGAGCTTGGCTCGCTTGGCATCCATCCCGGACGCGTCTCCGTAAGCGGCATTCCGCTAGGGCGGGGCTTCCGCGGCACTCTGTCTCCCACCTTCGAGTTATATGAAAAATACGGCCTCCGTGCCGATCAACCCGTCATTCTGATGATGCCCGGCGCTCAAGGCGTTATGCCGGACTCGGGCGAGCTCTGCAGCCATCTGCTGGAGCAGCTTCCGAATACGCAGATCGCCCTCGTATGCGGACGCAACAATGTCTTGAAATCGTCTATGGAAAGTCAAATGGGCCATGACAAGCGGCTTCATGTATTCGGATTTGTCAATGAAGTGCATGAGCTGATGGCTCTCTCCACCTGCCTCGTCTCTAAACCCGGCGGCGTGACGCTTGCCGAAGCCATATACGCGGGTCTTCCGCTCTTCCTCTACCGTCCGGTACCCGGCCAAGAGAAGAAAAACGCCCTTTACCTGCAGTCCAAAGGAGCTGCGAGCATTGCCTATGATCCGGAAGAGCTGGCGGCAGCCATAACCGGGTTAGTAACGAATCCCGAGCAACTTCAGCGCAGCCAAATGGCGGTGCAACGCCTGCAGACCAAAGAGGCGGCAGCGGACAACATTGCCCATCATATTTTGCAAGAATACGATTGGAATACAAAATTTGGTCAACGCTATAGTTAAGGATGAAATTTGTAATCGTAGGTGCTGAACATGGGGATGAGGTTCGGATCGGGGCTCAAGTTGATCTCCGTTATCTTGTTTCTTGTTGAATTCGTGCGGGGAGCGGTGCTGATCAGCCTGCTCCCCATTTATGGCGCAAAGGTGCTTGGCCTGTCGCTGGATGTGATCGGAATAGCCATTACCGCGCATTATTTGACGGATACCTTGCTCAAAATGGTGATAGGCTACCTGCTCGACCGGTTCTCGATGCGGTTCGTTGTGCAGACCGGGCTGATGATCTCGCTCGTTGGCGTATTTCTTATCCCGTTTGCCGACATGGCCTGGCTATTTATTGTGGCTAGCGCCTTATACGGAATTGGGATGTCGCCGATCTGGATCGTTTGTCTGACGAGGGTATCGAACAACGAGCGGGCTACCCAGATGGGCTTTTTCTACACGATTTGGCTTGCCGGTCTAGGCGCCGGGCCAATTGTGTGCAATATTCTGCTCGACTACTATGTCAACGGTACGTATAACATGCTGCTGATATTGTCCATCTTTGTTGCTTTCCTGACCTTCTTCATCAAGGACGTTAGACCAAGCGGATCGCAACAGTATCAAGCGATTCCGTTAAAACGGCAACTTGTTGCGTTATCCGAACGTATAAAAGCTATGCGTATGCTTCTGCCCGGCATGATTCTGCAAACGGCCGGCGCAAGCATGCTGGTTCCCGTTCTGCCGAACTTTGCAGAGCAGGAACTTGGACTAGCCGGTGCCCAGTACTCCATGCTGCTTATTGCCGGAGGGGCCTGTGCCGGAGCCGGGCTAATCCCGATGGGCCGACTGTCGGACAAGCTTGGCGGCAAGAAGTATTTTCTCATTCTCGGATTCGCCCTGTTTGCTGCCGGTCTCTATTTATTGGCATGGCGGCTCCCATTTTGGTATTGTTTAATTATTGTCGTAATTCTCGGCTTATCTTATGCAGCGATTTTGCCGGCTTGGAATGCTTTGCTTGCGGCTTATGTACCGCCGAAGCAAGAAGGGCTAGGCTGGGGGCTGCTATCGACCGTTGAAGGACTGGGCGGCATGATTGGCCCGGTTGCAGGCGGCGTGCTGGCCGCGAGTTTCGGTTCGCATACGGTGATCTGGACAAGCGCCGTGTTGTTTGGACTCATTGCCTTGCTATATGTCCTGATCCCAGCATCCAAGATGAGCGGCGGCAAATGAGGAAGAACGAATTATTCCCCGATTGGGGTTAAGTGGGGTAGGTATTGAACAATGCATGTGATGGAGAGCATGGATCAATTGTATGTCGAAATGAGAAGTCTGGACCTTGAGCATTTGCAGCGGACGCTGGAAAGCTATTCGCAGTTTGGCATTTTGCCCGGCATCTTGCTGCCGCTTCTTGAATCGTTCCTGCCTTTCCTTCCTTTAGTGGTCATTGTGGCGGCTAACGCGAATATTTTTGGGCTGTGGCTAGGTTTTCTGCTCTCCTGGATCGGCGTATCCATCGGAGCGATCTGCGTATTCCTCATTAGCCGCAAGCTGGGGAAAAATGTGAAGGCGAGGATTGAACGCAGGTTCCCCCGCAGCGAGAGGTTCTTCAAATGGGTGGACCAAAAAGGGTTCACGCCGCTTTTTCTGCTGGCCTGCTTCCCATTCTCGCCGTCCTCCATTATTAATATTGTTTCGGGCTTTAGCAAAATCCCCTTGAGTACCTTCGTTCTCGCAACGATTCTCGGCAAAGGGGTCATGATCCTAAGCATCTCTTTGATCAGCTTCAATATCAGCAGCTTCCGCGAGGAGCCTTGGCGGATCTTCGTCACTTGCGCCGTCATTATCATTATGTGGTTCGGCGGCAAGAAGCTCGAGTCCCGCTACCACGTGAATTAAACAGCAATTTGTTCCTCTCGCCCCCGATAGCTCATACAACGCCTCCTTTCGTGGCAAACTCTAAAGGATCAACTGCCGAAAGGAGGATGGCAGCATGTCAGGTGAATGGCCGTCCCATAAACAAGTCGAAGCCAGCAAAGCGCAATCATTAGCCGATCGTACCGGCAAAGGCAAGCAGAAAGTAAGCCAGATGCAATCCCAAGCCGATGCAGCAGCGGTACCGAAGCACGGATTATAAGCTAAGGGAAGGACGAATGGGCCATGAGCGAGCAAGAACAGCATAATGAAATGGATCCGATGTCAGGCGAACATGTCGAGGTATCGGGTGTTTATAAAAATGAATTAGGCCGCGTAGAAAAGCTTGAACGCGGCGGCGTATTCCCTGCCGATCCGCAGAACGGCACGACGGAATGGGAGCTTGTCGAGCTTGACTTCGACAACCACCATGAAGGACGTACCGACCCGCGTCTCGTCGCGAAAGACGGCGACGATGATCCGGAAGCCCATATGCAGCATCCTCGACGTCACAAGGGGAGTAATAAGACGGACTCTTAGGATTGTTTTTGCTGGATGCTGGGGGTGGTCGGGGATGACGGGAATGTATCTCCTTCCGGTTGCTGTTGTGTACACTTTGCTTGAACAATGTTCAGATGTAGCAAAGTGTACACAAAGGCAAACGCTACGCTCCTCCAGGAGATACATTCCCTCTACCCCTCCTCCCTGCGCCGCAGCAAACAAAAAAGAGGTCCCCTCATTATTTTGAGGGGGCCTCTTGTCGTCGGCTGGTAATTAGCCGACGGCTGTCGCTGTTATCGCCGCGCTGCGCTGGCTCGTTTTTTATGACCTTAACGATGTGACGCATCGTTAAGCAGGCTAAACACTTTCTCTTTCGGCCGATTCTTGGCCGATTTGGTAGCTAGTCCCCTAACATTGCCGGTTCGTCGGCTTTGTCGACGGGGCGGCGTTCTTCGGCTTCGCCGGGGGTACGCTGGGAATGGTCGACGAGTTTTTCGAGGCGGCGAAGATGGTAGGCGTATTCGAACAACGCCGAAGCAACGAAGATGAGCCGCTTATGCTCATCAGGATCCTCGCGGACATAGTCCGTGAGCTCGGAGACGAGACGCGCTTCCCGCTCCTCTCCCGGCTCCATGGACATATTGCGCTTCATTTTGTTCTCCAGCTTCAGCACGATGGATTCATGGTACTTCGTCAAATCTTCGATTTGCCGGTCGAACCGGGCGGCCCAATCGCCTGCTTTTGGCGCCGAGAAATAATGCTCCTCGACGACCTCGAGCAGATCCGAACCCTTCTGCAGCGCCTTGATCATCTGTTTGGAGACGAGCAGCTGGCGGGCATGGCTGATTTTCGCGCGAGCCAGCACCTTGCGCTCCTCTTCAAACAGATTGTAGCTATCCTCGAGCTTGCGCAGCGTCTTGTGCAGCTTGTTTTTCTCGCTGCGGTATACCTGCTCCCGCATTTCATTGGATATCGCGGTCCGAAGCAGCAGCGACATTTGGTTAAACGCATGATGCACCTGATCGCTGAACTGTCTCCTTGGCCGGGGAGGAAAGACAAGCACGTTTACAGTAAAAGCCGCCCCGATTCCTGCCATAACCATCAGGAAACGCTCAAGCGCGATTGTCATTTCCTGCCCATGTGCCTCCATAATGGCGACTACGGTAACTAGCGTAACGCCAATCGTTGTTTCCATCTTCAACCGAATACTTACCAAAATAACTAAAATACATACAAGTCCAACCGCAATCGGCGTTTGTCCAAATAACTTCATGGCAGCTAGCGCCATCGCGGCACCTAAAACATTCGTCTGCAGCTGATCGAGCACTTGCTGCCACGAGCGGTAGATGGACGGCTGGATCGTCAGAATCGCAGCGACCGTCGTTATAAGCGGCGAAGCAAAACCAAAAATTTCACTTATGTAGATGGCTAGTGCGACTGCCATTCCCGTCTTGAGCACCCGCGCCCCAATTGTCATACCAACTTCTCCTTCACGAGCGACATGCGATATGCGATATGCGAATACGCGCCACCCTTCTTGTCTTCCCCTTATTATGCCACAAACGCTAAATTAGCCAAGCCTTCCCTGTCAGCTGCGGGCAGATTCCATCCAAACAAAAAAATCCGAGATGCCCCAAGCGAAGCATCTCGGACCTCCTACCCACTAGATCGTTCTGGCAATGAGATCGGACAGCTGACGGGCGATTCCCGCAGGTCCCGCTTGAAGCTGCTCTTCCGTAAATCTGCAGCGCACAAACGTCTCATCCAGATCAAGCGCTTCCGCGAACAAGCTGCCGAGCCCGCGTACTTTCCGGTCTACCTGAAGCAACAGCTCAAGCTCGCGTTCGGAGGAGTAGAACATCACTTCGAGCTCATCCAGTTGACCGCGAAATTCACTGGTCGGTACAAATTCGAACTCCTGCACGAACGGCAGCACGCCGCCATGGCGGGGAGCATATTCGCATTCTGCCTGACGAAGCCGGAAGCCCAGCATATCCAATGCGTTAAGCACGGTATTGATGCCGTTTGAAGGCAGGACGTCAATCCTGTCGTTGTCTCCCGGATCTACGCCGCCGCGTACTTCAAGCTCGGTCTTGACCCAGACCGGCGCTCTGCCGATCGTAAGCGGTGTCTGGTATGGCAGAGCGAACGAGAACGGAACTTCCTTCGTCTCGCCCGCCTGCAGCGTGAACGGGGCGCTGACATGATAACGTCCGATCTCCCCATGCTGGCGGATTTTGCTGTCATTGCTTTCGCGAATGTATTCGGTCATCACCGATAGCTGAATGGTGTCTATGTTTTGCGGAACGTTGCCCCCACGAATATTGACTACACCCCGGACCTCTTCGCCAGGCACATATTGTGACTTTTCAAGAAGCGTATCGATTTTGGCGGAACCAATTCCAATACTGGCCAATAAACGATTAAACATGTCATCCATCCCTTCATTCTTAGCATGAAATTAATATTCAAAAACAAAAGCCTAAGCCTATTACGGCCAATGGCTGAAGGAAGTTGCATTTTTCTAAAAGCTGCCGCGCTCAGGATCCCGCCCTTTCTATCAGCTGCGAGATCGACTAATATAGTAGAGTAGATTACATAGATAGTGGTTATATTAATGTTTTGCAGGAGGGAATTTGGATGAAAAAGATTATTCACGAATTTAAAGAATTCGCCATCAAAGGGAACGTTATCGATCTGGCGGTTGGTGTCATTATCGGCGGCGCCTTCGGCAAGATCGTTACTTCGCTCGTCAACGATATCATTATGCCTCCTATCGGGCGATTGCTCGGCGGTGTGGACTTCAAGGATCTGTTCATTAATCTCGGCTCGGACAAGCCGTTGCCCGAAGGCGTCACAATGGACAGCATTCACACGATTGCGGATGCGACCAAATATGGCGTGGCGGTTATCGCTTACGGCCAGTTTATCAACGTCTTGCTGGACTTCCTAATCGTTGCCTTTTGTATCTTCATGCTGGTGAAAGGGATTAACATCCTGCGCCGGATCAAGCCTGAAGAGGTGGCAGCGCCTGCCGCACCTACGGAGAAAGAATGTCCGTACTGCTTGTCCCAAGTACCGATCAAAGCAACGCGCTGCAAATATTGCACCTCCCAGCTGGAAGGCACCGTTAGCAGCAGCACGTAACCTTAAACCATAGCTTACAAAAAGGTGGTCCTCCAGATGGCCGAAGAATTCTTCGATATATACGATGAACAGCTTAACCCGCTAGGCACCGCCAGCCGGTCCGAGACCCATGCCCATGGCTATTGGCACCGGTCCTTTCACTGCTGGCTGACGCATCGCGAAGGAGACCGCCGCATCGTGCGGTTCCAGCTTCGCCAAGCCGGGAAAGATACCTATCCCGGCTGTTATGATATTACGGCGGCCGGCCATCTGACGGCCGGCGAGACGGTGCGGGACGCGGTGCGCGAGATCGAAGAAGAGCTGGGCGTTGTCGCCCGCTTCGAGGATCTCATTCCGCTCGGCGAGACGCGCAAGGAGATGGTCGGCGAAGCGAAAGGCGTGCCTTTTATTGACCGCGAGGTCAGCGACGTTTTTGCCCTTGTGTGCTCTGTGCCGCTTGACGCCTTAAAGCTGCAAGCTGAAGAAGTGGCGGCTGTATACGAGGCTGACGTCGAACAGATGATTGCGCTGTTCGAGGGCGAGGTGCAGGAGCTGGTGTGTGAAGGCGTTGAGCTGACGGCTGATGGTGTGCGACCCAAGGGGACGCGAGCCGTCCGAGCTGCTGAATTTGTGCCTCGGGAGCCGAGCTACTACGCGTCAATAATGAGGGCTTTGCGCGATTGTACGTAACCGACACGCCGCCCGGAAGCTCTTGTTTTCTGACATTGCTGCTATCAATGCCCGACCGTACTCCCCAGGCAGCTTCCCAGTTCTTGTACCACTGGTCGATCATGCCGTGGATGTTGTAGAATACCGTTTGTCTCGGCGCCAGGTCAAAGTTGTCGATCTCAGGTGAGTTGTACAGCCGCGAAGCCGTTGCATGGATACAACCGTGAACGCCGCTGGACTCCAGGAACCGGCCAAACTCGTCAAGCGACGGAAAAGACTGCGGATTGTATAGAATCCGGTATAACGCCTGTTGATTCATGCAGGGCGCCCGCAATATGCCAGCCGGCATTTCCGGCCAGCCCGCGATAGCCCGCTTGTCGTAACCTACGCTGTCAAACCAGTTATTCACCTTATTAATAAAATAACGGTGAAACCTTAAGAACTGCTCTCCGAACCCAATCGGAGGGATCGTGCCCGGCGTCACATGATGCTGATGATGCCAGACTTTATGTTCCTCCAGCCATTCCCGCGGAAAATTCGGGATAATCGGCATAGTTATTTCGCCTCCTGTACCACGCGATATCTTCCATATCGTATGCGTAGGCGGATGAATGAGTGTAAAAGCACAGCACGGCAAAAAGGCTGCTCCCTTGTTATTGGGAACAGCCTTTACTCTGTTACTAATAACTTATACCCGGTTTAGAAGGAGCAGCAGCCTCTGTGGCGGTCATCGCGGTCGCTGATGTCGTCAACGGCACGGCGAACGCAAATATCGAAGGAAACAGCCACATCTTTGTACGGACCAAAGGAGCATCTAACGCGTACGCAATCTGCATTTCTTGTACGGAAGAAATCTACAACGCGGCAATCGCAGCCGACCAATTTATTAATCGTTCTGGCATCATGGTTGCGGATCGCTCTTACAAGTCTTTCTGCGTTTTCTTCGTTTTTCAGATTGGCAAATACTTTGCTGAGCTCTTTACCCATATCCTGAACACCGGCAACTGCCGGATCTTCACGGTGATTGTCGCAATGATGGCGGCCATTGTTGTTGCCGGATTCTACCCCACCTACACGATCCCCCATAGTACAACCGCAGTTCGAGATACGAGCACCTTTTTTCGCTTTACGTGTAACGCTTCTAACCTTCACTTTAAATTTAGCAGACATTCAATTCACTCCTCTCAATCGATCTGCTTCTATCCTATTCAGCAATTGATAGAGTGGTATGGACAGGTGGATGCGGACAACCGCATAAATTAATAGAAATATAGATTTATAGAGTAAATGATTCATGCCATAAATTTGCCGCACATGAATATTTGCCATCCACTTGGTAAAAGCTAACTTGGAAACTACGCCCCAAGGAGGATCACATGAACAAATCAATGATGTTATGCTCGCTGGGCTTCCTCGTCGCAAGCTGCGGATTTGCAGGCGCGGCAATGGCAAACCACGGGCATGGCCACCATACGCGCAGTCATGTCATGGAAGCAAAAGCGGCTTTCGTGGATGCGAAAGGTACCCAGGTCGGTACAGCCGTGCTGACCGAAGAGAAGGATGGCGTGCATTTGAAGCTGGAGGCAAAAGGGCTTACGCCAGGCGTTCACGGCATACACTTCCATAATGTCGGCAAATGCGAAGGTCCGTCCTTCGAAACGGCCGGCTCGCACCTCAATCCGAAAAACAAGCAGCATGGCTTCGATAACCCGCAAGGCTTCCATGACGGCGATCTGCCCAACATTACGGTTGGTAAAGACGGTACCGTGAAGGCCGAGATCATCTCGAAGAACGTGTCGCTCGACACGGAAGCGGCAAACTCGCTGCTCCCTAAATCCGGCACTGCGCTTGTCATTCATGAGAAAGCCGACGACTATAAGACAGATCCGTCCGGCAATTCCGGCGCTCGCGTAGCTTGCGGCGTTATTCAACACTAACCAAGCGTAAACGGCTGCGCCGTCATTTTGGAGGAGCAGCCAAGCAAAAGGCACAGCGGACCGGCTTCCCGGACCCTGTGCCTTTGCTCATTACATAAGCGTCAATCTTTCCTCTTCAAAAACGTCTGCTTCACCAGCTGG
Organism: Paenibacillus glycanilyticus; assembly: GCF_030161375.1. Lineage (GTDB taxonomy): Bacteria > Bacillota > Bacilli > Paenibacillales > Paenibacillaceae > Pristimantibacillus > Pristimantibacillus glycanilyticus_B. The sequence continues at coordinate 299,308 of NZ_BSSQ01000006.1, read as the reverse complement.
CTTCCGTACACGGAAAAGGCCCCGCACAAAATACCCTGCAGCACGCTTTGTACCGTAAAGCCCAAGATCAGGCCGGAGCTTGCAATGGCCACAGCCGTTACCGCATACACAATCGTCCAATCCGGTACCGCCGGCGTCTGCTTCAGCATGTACCCGATTACCCAGCAAGTCACCACCACAATCATTAGCTTGGGATCAATAAAATTCGTGATATCCTCCCATGAGATCATACCGCCACTTCCTTCACTTCACACTCTATCATCGTGTTATATTCTATGAATCTATGAGCGATAAAGCGCAGGCGAATGACTTAGGTGTGATATGAAAATATATATTTTGTTGCTGTTTTTCGACAAATTACCGCTTTATTTGTTATTTCCCGAGGAATAATGGTGAATGGTCTTCTCCAATTGTTGCCTGCATTCCGCCGCCGATCGCCATCTGCTCTCCAGTAGCCCTTTCACAAAGCTCTTAACCATGGGATCAAGCGCAAGCTCCTCTTCCCAGCTTAGCTCCGTCTGTCCCTCTTCCGGTATATAACCCGCATACATGAGAAATAAGAAAAAATGGCCTAACCCGTACAAGTCGCTCGCCTCTTCCGGCTGACGCATGCGGTGCTTCACCGCTCCCCAGCTGTCAGCGAATCCGCTAGGCGCCGCTTCCCTATCCCGTTCCTGTCCGTCCGGATTCGCTTCGCCGATTCGGCAAGCCAGACCCAAATCAATCAGGTAAATCTCTTCACCGCTTAGGATGACATTCGGAATTCGGACATCGCGATGCACGTAACCGGCGTGATGCAAATGCTCCAGAGGAGGCAACAAGTCCTGAAGCATACGAAGGGACTCCAGCTGCGTATAGGTTCTTTCCTGCAATAAAATTGCCTGCTCAACGTTCAATCCTTCTATATATTCCATAACAAGCGCCGTTTCCCGGCGGTGTTTGGACCAGTCCAGCCATCTCGGCATTTGCGGATGGGCAAGCTGCCGAAGAAGATCATTTTCCCGCTTCAGCAGTCGCCTTCCGGTAGCCCGTTTGCTTGGTTTGGCCCGCTTCAGCAGAACGGTTGATCCGTCTCTCAGATCGCTGCAGCGATAGGTCTGCCCGTAGCTTCCCATCCCTAAAAACTCATCTATGCGATAAATTCCCGCCCATAGCATCCCCTGTCTCAGCGGATAATCCATCCAATTCGTTATCCATTGTTTAAACCGGATAGCAATCCCTCCTTGCCCTACACATACGGCGGCCGGCCGGTTAAGGTTTCTTCATTAAGACGCGGATTAGACGCCGTATTACGAAACCTGCCTTTCACAATTACGTATAACTTGATAAGTCTGCGATGTTTGAAAATTAGTAAACAGACTTAATATGAAGTAAGCTTGCATTGCTTCGCATTTTTAAGCCCATGCTTACGAAGTAAAAATTGCTTCGCATTTTTCAAAGGAGGTCAAGTTCATGATTAGACACATGCTGCAACGACTCCTCGGCTCAGTAACCGGCAAACATTACAACAAACACGGCCAATACGGAAAAGGTCACTACGGACAAGGACATTACAGCCATAGCAGCAGCGACTACAAAAAAGGCAATCACTATCCGCCTCAGCAGCCGCCTTACGGCCATAGCCACTATAAGAAAAAATACGGCAGTTACAGCAGTTAATGAAATGTTAGGAAAAGGTTAGTAAATTAAACAATTACCTTATGACCGTTTTATAAGCGGCTAAAACGTTTCGAGTAAACTGGAAAAAAACGAGTGGAGGTGCGATTGGGATGATGAGAATCATTACCTTCAAAGACCGTTCGGTTCCCGTTTATTACGTTAACGATCAGGCGGCTTCCGTAGACCAACTTCATCATAAATTGATTGAGATGGAATTCAACTTCGATTTCCGCAAAAAGTGGAAACGTATTTCAAGTGTCGAGGTTGTCCGCGACGTTGCGATTTTTCAATATAATGACGGAACCAAGCTGTATCTCGAAGTAAGTTAACCTGCCGAGCCGAGTCCTATGAACGATAAAAAGCAAAGCCCTGAACGTTTCTGCATGATGCAGACCGTTCAGGGCTTGTTTGTTATGGGCTCAATTCTATGCGGTTTGCGTTGATTTGCGGTTGATCGACATGTCTAGCAAATCCGGTTGCATCGGCGACCCGAGCAAGAAACCTTGGACAAAATCACAGTTCCATTCGCGAAGCAGCTTGTACTGCTCCTCATACTCGACACCGCCAGCGATCACTTCGATCTCCAGCTTATGGAGCAATCCGATCATCGCCTCAACGATATGCCGCTCTACGCTTTCGGTATCGATCTGGCGGATGAAGGATTTGCTGATCTTCACATTGTTGACCGGCAACTGCTTCAGATTGGCAAGCGACGAATACCCTTCCCCGAAGTTGTCGAGCGTAATCCTCACGCCGAGTGTCCGCAGCTGGCTGAGCACGGCTAACGTCTTGTCCGTGAAATGAAGAATAACATCCTCCTTCACCTCAAGCTCGAGCGAGGAAGGCTCAATGCCCACCTCCTCCAGCACATGGGCTACCATGCTGCAGAATGAACCGTCCATCAGCTGCACATGCGAGATATTGACCGAAATGACAAGCTCCTTCGAGCCGTATTCCTGCATGCCCGCGAGCATCCGGCACGCTTCGCGCAGCGCCCATTCGCCAATCGGTACGATTAAGCCGTTCTGCTCGGCGATCGGGATGAATTCTCCCGGCCATATCGTGCCAAGCTCCGGCTGATTCCATCTTAGAAGCGCTTCGAAGCCGCGAAGACGTCCGGTCTCGGTACGGAAGATCGGCTGGTAGCTTAGATGGAATTGACGCAAATATAGAGCCGGACGCAAAGCGGCTCCAACCTCGAGCCAGCGGTTCATCTGATCCGTCTCCTCTTCGCTATAGAACGTAATGCGGTTCCCGCCTTGCTCCCGCGATTTCAGGAGAGCGGTCTCCGCATGGCCTAGCAATCTCTCGCTTGTCCGTCCGTTTTGCGGGAACAGGCATGTTCCGATGCTCGCCGTCAGATGAAGTTCGGCCCCATCTATCTCCACCGGATAATGCGCCGCATATTTCATTTCTTCGACTGCGCCTGCGCATTCCGCCTGCGAGTATCCGATTTCCCTGGCCATCAGGAAAGTATCTCCGCTGATTAAGGTGACAAATACGGTGCCTTCGCCTTGCCTTAACTTCGCTCCGATCCTGTCCAGTACTTGGTTTCCTGCATCTATGCCTTTGACCTCGTTCACTCCGTAGAACCGGTCAATCTGTATTAACGCCACCACGAGCCGCTGACCGGTTGCCCGCGCGCCGCTTAAAGCCACATCCAGCTGAGCATAAGCCTCTTGCCGTTCAGGTAAATTGGCTAACCCATGCACGATTGTTACACCATCCTTTAGTCTTATCTGTAATCCTATAGTCCCATATAAATATTAGAAAAATTGCGGATTGTTCTTTAGAAGTATGTTAGGCACGGACAACTAGCGGGTATGCGGGTACAAAAAAAGATCACCCTGCAGCGAGGGGATCTTTCGGCGTTAACCTTAATCATGATCCTGACTGTGGTCGCTCGTATATTTGTAACCAAAGCCCCATACCGTGCGGATTAAGCGGGGCTCTTTCGGGTTTTGCTCGATTTTTTTGCGTAAATTAACGATATGAACGTCAATGGCTCTATCCGTTACGAATGAATCAAACCCTCGGATTGTATTAATTAATTCTTCTCTGCTGAACACTTTCCCGGGGTGAGACAAGAACAGCTTCATCATCTCGAACTCAGAAAAGGTAGTCTCGATTAGATGGCCTCTGACGAGAAGCATTCTGCGCTCGGCATCCAGCTGAATCGGCGACAGAATGGATTCTTCCGTCTCTTCGGCGCTTGCCATCTCTGCCGTACTAAAGTGAGAGCGCCGAATTAAAGCCTCTACTCTTGCTGTCATCTCATGCATGCTGAATGGTTTGCACATATAATCATCCGCCCCGGCTTTTAACGCCTGGACGCGCTCGGACACTTCATTTTTCATCGACAATATCATAATTGGCACATGCGATCGTTCGCGAATAGAGGTACAAACCTCCATCCCGTCCATATCAGGCAGCATCAGATCCAGCAACACAATATCAGGAGCAAAGTCCTGAACCGTCCGCAAACCTTCTTCGCCGCTCCCTGCTTGCCTAACCGAATACCCTTCTTCTGACAAGTACATCGACAGCATATCACTCATCATGACGTCATCTTCAATTACGAGTACCTTATTCATTGGCGCCACCCCTTAGGGAAAGAAGATTTCTGTCAAAAACTATAAATCTATTTCTAATATACAATAGGAATAGAAGGGTTAACAATAAAATGTTAGCAGAATGTTAGGAGATACTGTCGAATTTTGAAATCGATTTAGGATGCAGACCAGCGATAACAAGATTGAGCTCTTCCCTTAGCCGTTCAGCCGCTTCTATCAAGTCCTCTGTCCCATCTTCCTTCTTCAATAGGTCATTTAACCGCGCCGCAGCTTGCACGACGCCATTCGCAGATAAGTAGCTGGCGGCCCCGATCAGCGTATGGACCATCCGTCTGGCGTTCACGAATTGTCCGCTCGCAAGCTCCATCGATAAACGATCCGGGAACCTTTCGTAATCTTTCAGGAATTGCGTCAGCATATGTTGCAAAATCGAGCGTTTTCCGCTTACTCGGGCCAACGCGGTTTCAACGTCGATTCCGACTATTTCCGTTATCAAATCGGCCGTTTGGTTCCAAGAGCCCTGTTGCAGGACAGGAAACTTCTTATTGTTCAACAGATCCGTAATCACCTTAGACAATTGATCGGCGTCGAGCGGCTTAGTAACGACACCGTTCATGCCAAGCTGCAAATAATGCTCATGGTCCGCACGGAGAGAGTTGGCCGTAAGGGCAATAATCGGCAACTGCTCGTACCTGGCATCCGCCCGAATCAACCTGGTTGCTTCCATCCCGTCCATCTCCGGCATATGGATATCCATCAGAACGAGATGCCATTCTTCTTGCTCCAGCTTCTCGAGCACTTCCCGGCCGTTCTCGGCAAGGCCTACTTCAAACCCCCGCTCTTTCAGCAGCTCGATCGCAACCAGTTGGTTGATATGGTTATCTTCACCCAGCAAAATGCGTATTTTATCCTGAGGTTCTAGGGAGGCCGCTGCCTCTAGCGAACCAACCGTCCAATCCGTCGCCTGTACCGCCTTCTGATCAAGCGTACCGCTTAAAGCATGGAACAAGGCCTGCCGAGTAACCGGTTTGGTCAGAATCGCGGAAGGCCTTCCGGAATCCGGCATTTGCATCAGCTCGTCCCGGCCGAAGGAGGTGGTAAGCGCCACGGTCTTCACCCCGGCTGACGACGCTTGTTTGTGGAAGGCAAGCCACGTTTCCGCGCCGTACATATCGGGCATCTCCATATCCAGCATAATTAGCTTAGGCACAGCTCCCGTGCCCATCCGGCGCAGCTTGTCCCTTGCGCTTGCCCATGAAGAGAAAGGAACCGGCGTCAAGCCGAACGATTCCGCCAGTTTGCACCAATGCTGACGCATTTCGTCGCTGTCTTCCACGATCCAAATGCACTGATTCTTCAATTTTTCGCTGACGGTTAGCTTCTCTTCCAAGATGGAGGAGAGAACCGGGAAGGAGAGAATGAAGCTGAATCGGCTTCCAAGGCCAAGCTCGCTGTCCACCTGCAGCTTCCCGCCCATCATTTTGACCAGACCGTCTGCTATTACAAGACCTAAGCCGGTTCCGCCGTATTTGCGCGTTGTGGAGCCGTCTGCCTGCGTGAATGGAACAAACAGCTTGTCGATTTGTTTTCTGGTCATGCCGATGCCGGTATCTTCCACCGTGAATTGCAGCTTAAGCCCCTCGGAGCTATTTTCCAGCATGCTCAGAATCAACTTCACATGGCCTTGTTCGGTGAATTTAATGGCGTTCATGCAGAGGTTAAGCAGAATCTGTTCGACCCGCATCTGATCGCCAAGCAGCGCGGCAGGTAAACGTTCCGGCACCTCCAGAATAAATTCGAATTTCTCTTTGCCGCCCATAAAGACGCTCAGCTGGTCTGTCAAACGGCCAAGCATGTCCCGGGGATGGAAAGCGATCCGCTCCACATCGACCTTGCCCGCTTCAATCTTGGAGAAATCAAGCAGATCGTTAATGATGCGCAGCAGCGTCTCCGAGGAATTGCCGAGCTTATCCATATAATCCTTCTGCGAAATCGATAGACCGGTGCGCCGCATAAGCTGCGACAAGCCGATAATGCCGTTCAGCGGCGTGCGGATCTCGTGGCTGACGAGCGCAAGGAAACGGCTTTTGGCCGCATTCGCCAGCTCGGCTTCCTCCGTTGCCCTCATGAGTTCCTCTTGAATATGTTTCTGTTCCGTGATGTCCCGCGCAATACAGGAGAAATACAGCTCGCCGGTGTTCTTATTGGAATGCGCCACGATGACGAGAGAGACATTGACCTTGTCTCCCTCTTGGGTCAGAAACTCGGTTTCCCCTTCCCAAAAGCCGAATTTCTCGGCGATTTTGGCGCCTTGAATGAGATAGACATACGTCGACGGCTCAACAAAACGTTTATAGTTCTTCTGTTTATAATTAAGCGGCAAACCTAACATCCGTTTACCGGCTTTGTTCATATACACGATGTTTCCGTGGTTATCGATGGAAGCGATCAAATCTTTGGCCGAACCGATGATATCCAGCAGGAGATTGCGGGATTTCTCCACCTTCACCTGCTCGGAGATGTTATAAGCCATGCCAAGCACGCCGGTCAGGCGGCCCTGCTGGTCCCGGAGGCCGTTAGAGAAGTGGCGGACTGGGATTTTGGTTCCGTCCTTGTGGACGAAGGTCCACTGCCGTTCATAAGAGAACTTAACCTGGCGAAGCATCCGGAATACTTCAAGCCCCGGCTCAACGTGGACGCCAAGCTGATTGGACAGCAGTTCCGCTTCTTGACGGATTTCCTCCGGGTCCATGAAGAGCAGCGGCGTCGCGTGGCCGGCCAGCTCCTCCGTCGTATAACCGATCAGCCTCTCTGCAGCCTGATTCAAGTAACTGACGCGATAATTCTCGTCGAGCAGAATAAAAGAATACTCGTTCTGCGTGATGATAGCCTCCAACCGGCCAAACATGTCCTTCAGATGCTCCATCATTCCGTTAACCGATGCGGCAAGCTTGCCAACTTCGTCTCCCGGCTCCTGGGACAGATGCTCGACTTCGAATTGCCCGTCAGCCGCTTGTTTGGTCACCGACAGTATCGCTTGCAGCCGGTTAATAATCGTGCGGAAGTAAAGCGAGAACAAAATCACGATCACAATCTCCGCCAAGACGATTGCAGCAATGGTCCAGACTAATATTTTGGACAAGCCAGCCGTTAACGTTTTGGCCGGAATCTCCAGCGCCGCATGCCACGGAGCCGCGCTATTCACATCCATGTAGAACAGGACATGCTTGTCGCCACCCGCTCGCGTAACCTTTATATTGCCGGACAAGTGAAGCAAGTGGCGAAGCTTCAGATTAGGTTGTCCGTTAAGCAGTCCCGTGTTGGGGTTCTGATTGGCGGAAATGGCGTAGGAGTGGAACAGCACAACCCCGCGCTCGTTATATAGCCAGAATTCCGAATCAGGATCTTTATCTATAAGAAAATAAGGCGTCATCGTGGACATCGGCATCGACGCGTATACAACGCCGCTGATTTGGTTCTGCTGATTATAGACGGGAACAACAATCAGAGATTGCTTGATCTTGTCAAAGGTCGGCAGGAACAAATCGGTAATGAACGATCCCCCTTGGACCGCGTCCTGGAAAAAAGCCTGTCCGCTCAAATCAACCGGGTCGCCGTTCGTTCGAATCGCTTGCCCGTTCAGATCGATATACCCGATCGCATGATAAGTGTAATCGGAGCGATACAGCTCCTCCCGGAAATAGCTCATCCTATCTTCGTTCGTGCCGAATCGGACCACATTCGCCCGGCTCATCACAACGACCTCCGCCCGCCTGATCTGCAGCCAAGAAGCCAAGTAATTCGCGCTGACGCTCAGCCTGCTGGCCGCTCTCTCGGAAGCGGCGTGGATCATCTCGTTTTTGATCGACAGGTAATTGAAGACGCCAGCAATCCCAAGCGGAATGAAGGTGATCAGGACGATAATCAGCAAACCTTTTGTCCGCAATGACAAGTTGTTCACGCGCACGGTCCCCTTCCGAGTAAATCTACTAGTAATTATATCGTCAGGAGGGGGGCGAATCGATAGACGGATTTGTTGGAGTTGGGTGATTATGAAACCGTTGGCTCACTCCGGGAGATGTATCTCCTTACGCTGCTGTTGTGTACACTTTGCCTGAACGATAGGATCAAGGTTGCAAAGTGTACACAAAGGCAGGCGCTACGCTCTCCAGGAGATACATCCCCCTCCAATCGTCTCCGATTCTTTGGGGAGGGCGTGGGCGAACCGCTTGCGTTCCTTAGCGGTTTATTTTTATTTAGTGCATAACGGCCTTTGGCCTGCTGCACCGTTATGCTAGCTAGTTAGTGTGTCGTATGCATCATCCTCACAATCCCCGCCAGTTCTCTGGGACGCGACATAGGCACATTCCCCTACTAATTCTCTAGACACGCCATTCGCACTCCCTCCAGCTAATTCTCTGGGGTTGCCATAGGCAACACTCTCCTGCTATTTCTCTGGAACGCGCCATATGCAACACTCCCCTGCTAATTCTCTGGGACGCGTCATAGGCAACACAATACTAGTTAGTTTCTAGCCGCAATAGCCTTCAACTCTCCAGCTGGCGGCAATAATTCGCTCTAACCCAACATTTTCGCTAATAAGGAAATAAATTTCCTTATCCAGCGTGCATTCGTGCTGAAACCTGCTCCTTATTTACCTTTTGCATGAGTAGCGGAAACGAATTTCCGTATAAGGAAATAAATTACCTTATTCGTAAGAACAGGCTCAGAAAGATGGTTCCTTCATCAATAGAAGGAAAATAATACAGGATATAAGGTAAATAATTTCGCTACGATTCCTCTAGCACATCACCTTACCTCAGCATCTCCTACTAACTACTCCGCACCAGCTCCTACGGGAACCAACTGTTGTGTTAGTTACTTATCTGTGTTTAGGTACGTTGCATGGAATGCAGCATATTGGGATGTCTAGGGGCTTTAGGAGAAATACGGTGTATGGAATGCAGGATATTCGAGTAAATCAGCTCGTTTAGGAGGTTTGGAGGCGAATATGCTGCATTTGGTGCAATGGAACGGCCCCGCTGGATCAGAACCGGGGCGTTATGCTGCATTTCGTGCAGGATATGCGTAGGCTTAAGGCTGCTAAGGTAACAGTAGGAGGATATAGTAGTTAAAGAGATCATAAGCGGTGGAGCTTAGTATGAGCTGGATAGTAGCATGTGGTGCTCAGCATGAGCTAGAGAAACAGTATGCGGTGGTGCTCAGTATGAGCTGAGAGTAGCATGCGGTTGTACTCTGTATGAGTTGGATAGTAGCATACGGTAATGCTCAGCATGAGTTGGATAGTAGTAGGGTGCGGTTGTGCTAAGCATGAGTTGATGATGTAGCATACGTTGGTGGTGCAATGTGCTTCTGAGGTACAGTTAGTGCGGTTAAAGGTTAATCTGCTTATGCCAGATGAGGGCGAGTTGTTCCATTGCGGTGACGAAAGTTTTTTTGGCGGGGCTGTATTCGCTTGTTGAGGCGTAACGTTGGGCTAGGTCTTCTTTGAAGCGGCTGTATTTGGCGGCTTCCTCCGGATGGCGTAGCAGGTAATCTCGGAAGATCAGATGGCGTTCGATTTGGGCGTTATCTGATTGGTAGAAATGAATATGGTGGGTGCGCTGCTCGCCGCCTTTGCGGAACAAACGTCTGCCTGCAATCCCCCAGTCCCCTGCTACATCGTAGCCAAGAGAGGCCATCGTGTCGTTAAACAAATCTACCTCGTTAATGTCATCAACGATTCCCATCATATCGATGACCGGCTTCGCTTTCATTCCCGGTACTGCCGTGCTCCCAAAATGCTCAAACCGCAAGTCTACTCCCTCAAATACGGATCTAAGAAATTCCGCTTCCTCCCGAAACATCTTCGCCCATTCTTCCCGATAATCACTTAATCTTACTTCCATATCGATCCTCCCCTTCATTCTCTCTTTCCTTGCCTAACTTTAGATTGGTTTGGTGTGGTCTGGATTGGCCTGGGTTGCTTAGGCCTGGGTTGCTTTGTCTTGTCTTATCTTGTCTTGCCTGCCCTTTAAAAAAGGCTGCCGAACGAATCGGCAGCCTTCCACGGTTATAAAAACAAATCGATAAGAGCAAGAGGAAATGTATCTCCTGGAGGAGCGGAGCGCTTGCCTTTGTCTACCATATGGCTACCTTAACCTCATTGTTAAAGCCATATGGAGACAACAGCAACCGGAAGGAGATACATTCCTCAGGCGATCTATCGATTTAAAATGCTCTCGATCGACTTCAACTCATCCTCGGAGAAATCGAGGCGGTTCAGAACGGCAACGTTGTCGTCGATTTGGTCGACGCGGCTTGCGCCGATCAGGGCGGATGTTACGCGACCGCCGCGAAGCACCCATGCCAACGCCATTTGAGCCAGCGATTGGCCGCGGCTTTGAGCGATTTCGTTCAGAGCGCGAACTTTAGCGAGCTTTTCTTCAGTAATGTTGTTCGTGTTCAGGAAGACGCTAGGTCCGCCCGCACGGGAATCGGCAGGAATGCCATCCAGGTAACGGTTCGTCAGCAAACCGCCGGCAAGCGGCGAGAATACGATCGAGCCAATGCCTTCTTGATCAAGCACGTCTTGCAGACCGTCTTCGATCCAGCGGTTGAACATCGAATACGATGGCTGGTGGATCAGGCATGGCGTGCCAAGCTGCTTCAAGATCGCGGAAGCTTGCGCCGTCTGCTCCGCAGTGTAGTTGGACAAGCCAACGTACAACGCTTTGCCCGAACGCACGATGTGATCAAGCGCAGCCATTGTTTCTTCAAGCGGCGTTTCCGGATCCGGACGGTGATGGTAGAAAATATCTACATATTCAAGGTCCATCCGTTTCAAGCTTTGATCAAGGCTCGAAATCAAATATTTGCGGGAGCCCCAGTCGCCGTAAGGACCTTCCCACATGTAATAACCGGCTTTGGTCGAGATGACCATTTGGTCGCGGTAAGCGGCCATGTCCTGTTTCAATACTTGACCAAATGTCTCTTCCGCGGAACCCGCAGGCGGACCGTAGTTGTTCGCCAGGTCGAAATGGGTGATGCCCAGATCAAAAGCGCGGTGGATCATGGCGCGTCCGTTCTCCAGACGGTCAGTTCCCCCAAAGTTATGCCATAAGCCAAGGGATACAGCCGGCAGCTTAAGGCCGCTTTTACCCAGACGGTTGTATTTCATGCCCTCGTAACGAGATTTGTCTGCTACGTATGTCATTGTTATTCATTCCTTCCTTTCAAATAACCTTACTATGTAATGCAACTCCTCTATCATACACCCGCCGCCATTGGAAATAAACCCGGGCTATACGCCTAATCCTGACCTGCGGACCGTTCAGCTTGCCGACGCCTTAAACGACCAGCCCTTCTCTCCCGCAATCCGGACTAAGGCATCCACGCATAACGGGTCAAAATGTTTCCCGCGCTCTTTGCAAATAATCGCCATCGCTTCCTCATGGGACAACGCGGCCCGGTAAGAACGGGATGAGGTGAGCGCATCGTACACGTCCGCAACCGCCGTTACGCGGGCCAAAAGCGGAATATGCTCCCCGCTTAACGCATCCGGGTAGCCGGTTCCGTCCCAGCGCTCATGATGGGAGCGGATGACCGCAAGCTCCTCCTGCATGAAACCAAGCCGGCGGCACAGGTTAAACCCGGTAACCGGATGTTTTTCGATAATCGCCCTCTCCTCCGGCGTTAGCTTGCCCGGCTTGTTCAGAATCTGATCGGGAATGACCAACTTGCCGATATCATGCACGATGCCGCCTTGCGCTATAGCCCGGAGCTGATCCCGGCTCAGTCTCAGCTCTTCCCCAAGCTGAATGGCATATAGCGCCACGCGGTAATTATGGCCGGCCGTATACGCATCGCGGGTTTCCGTCGTCTTGATCAGCTCCCGCACCGCCGGCGACATATAACCTTCAATCCAATCCTTCGGATTGTTCTGGAACAACTGCTTAAACGACATCGTATAAGAGCCGGAGCTTCTATATTGATAATAAATGCCAACAACCATTGCAATAACCGAAGCCAGGAGCAGCAGATGATAGATCCACCAGCTGACCATCCACATCATTCCCATTACGTTAATCAATTGAGCTCCAATCATCCAGCCGGAGCAAAATACGATCGCAAGCTGCAGCGGGAATCTCGTGGACCGGTAAGTCTCCAAATACCGATACATCGTCCAGCCGTTAAGCCCTATGATAAGTACGGTTGCCGGCCATTTGACAGACCCATGCTTCAGTTGCAGCCAGGACATCTGGTCGGCGAACAGCCACAACACCCCGCAAATGGCAATCATGGACATAATCCAAATCGGCAACAGCCAGCGCTGATGCGCCGATAACCAGCTGATGATCCGCCGGTCCGAGGACATCGACGACAGCCACAGCCATACGACAGCCAGCAAAATGCTCATCTGAGCGGCGTTGCTCGGCAGAGAGGAAGCGTGCATCGCATGTCTTGGCGTCGACAAACCGTGCAGAAGGAACAACGCCGCAAGCGAAATAAACGATAAGGACAAAAAGGTGATTTTCAGATTGCGAAGCTTTAAAGCTGCAACCCCGATCCCTACGGCAAGCGCAAACGCCGCTCCGGACACTGTGCTTACAACGTAGAAATGGCCATTTGGCGAATACAGCTGATAATCCCAGGCGGAATGCGTATGGAGCACGGTAAAAAAGAGAAGCGGCACTGCCATTGATAACAGGAGATAAAGATAGATTTTGGCCAGATTGCTCACAATTGGGCGCCCTCCTTGGCTAACGATTATCCGATCAAGCTCTGCGACGTATGTCTACCGCTTACCAACATCGACTGCTGTAACCAAAGATCCAGATCTGCCCGCGCCATCGGTTTGCTGAAATAAAAGCCTTGCATCCAGCTGCAGCCGGCGGATTGAAGAAACGCGATTTGCTGCTCCGTCTCTACCCCTTCGGCAATCACATCCAGATTCAGCTGTTTGGCCAGCATAATAATCGTATGGATAATCGCGCGTTTGGACGGCATATCGCTCTGCTGCATGTATAACTTATCGATCTTAAGCGTTTGGAACGGAATCAGGTCAATCGAACCAAGCGAGGAGTACCCCGCGCCAAAATCATCCATCGAAATGATAACGCCCATCTCCCGGATCGGCTTCAGCTGGGCGACCACATCCTCAACGTTATGCATCACAATCGTCTCCGTAATCTCGAGTTCCAGTAGCGCCGCCTCAAGTCCGGAATGGAGCAGCGCCGAAGTGACCATATCTTCGAGATTCTTGCTGTCAAATACGCTCACGGACATGTTGACCGATACGCTGAGCGGTTCCTCAAGGTTCTCGTTCCATTCGAAGCAATCGCGGCAGGCCTGTCCGAGCACCCAACGGGTAATCGGCACGATCAAGCCGGTCTCCTCCGCAATCGGGATAAATTCATCCGGCGCGATCCGACCCAGAATCGGATGGTTCCAACGCAGCAGCGCTTCTACGCCGATCGCACGGTTCTCGCTGGCATCCCATTTGGGCTGATAATGAATAATAAATTGATCTCGCATGAGCGCGATTCTTAAATCCTTCTCCAGCTCCATCCGGCGGATCAGCTGACGCTCCATTTGCTCGTCGTAGAGACAATATTGATTCTTGCCCCTGCGCTTCGCCTGGTACATCGCCGTATCGGCTGCGATCAAGAGCGAAGACCTTTTTGTTCCGTGATCCGGAGACAAGCTGATGCCGATGCTGCCCGTTATGTAAAGCTCATTGCCTTCAAGCAGATAAGGCTTGCGAATATCCTCGAGAATGCGGTTCGCAAGCTGTTCCACTTCATCCCGCAGCATCCCTTTGGACACCAGCAGAAATTCGTCGCCCCCTAGGCGGTACGTTTGAGCCCCTTTATTCTCATGAGACTGAAGCCGCTTCGCCACAGCTTGTACAAGCAGATCGCCAATGTCGTGGCCAAGCGTATCATTAATAATCTTGAATTGATCCAGGTCAAGAAACAGCAAGCCGTAATGGTGTCCGGGATCCAGCTTGTCGTCGAAGGAACGGTTCATGGCGTGACGGTTAGCTAGTCCGGTGAGCGGATCACTGAAAGCCATACGCTCCAATACGGTACGGTCCACATAAATCGCAATCCAAGTGACCAGCATGATCAAGAGCGTAACTAACGTTACACTTATTAGAAGGAACAGATTAATCGGGATGTCTTCCGTTAACAAAGTGACTGCCGTCTCCCCGCACCAGAACGATGCCGCTCCCATTCCCGTGTAATGCATGCCGCAGACAGCTAGTCCCATTAGGGCGGCTGCCGCCCATTTGGACAAGGATGCTTTGTTGCTATCCCGGAATTTAATGAATAGATATAAAGCCGCACACGAAGTCAAAACGGCAATCACGGCCGATAAAATAACAATTAATGGGTTATATTGTATAGACATTGTAGGAGAATGCATCGAGGCCATTCCCGTATAGTGCATGGCGACGATTCCCGCGCCCATAACGAGGCCGCCCACGAACAGTTTAAGGCGGTTAATTTCTTTTGCCCTCGTGAGGTAAAACGCGACAAAAGAAGCACAAATGCTAGCGACGACGGACAGCAGGGTAATCGGTATATCATAGGTAATCGGAATACCGACGTGAAACGCCATCATCCCGACAAAGTGCATCGTCCATACTCCGCTGCCCATCACAAAGGCACCTGCAAGGAGCCAGCCAAGCTGCACTCTTCCTTTGGAATGCGAGATTTTGTACACCAGGTTCAAAGCTGAGTACGACACAAATAATGCGATGATGAAAGAGAGAAGTATAACCCAGCCGTTATATTCTCCATGCAATGTGACCAATACGTTCCCCACCTTCCGTCACTAGTTCTCAGGTCACACCATATGTGACTAAAGCCTAATATTTGTATACTTATACCATTATACGAAAAGCGACTAAATGCAACATATTTTTATTTAGAATTAAGGTTTTTCCGTGATTGTTTTGTTATAGTAGGTGAAGATTGTAAAAATAGTGCCTTTTTGTTGAAGGGAGTTTATTGACAATGGAAAACAAAGACTCGCAGCACAAAAGAGAAGAAGAGGAATTGGACTCTGCTGCAGAGCAAAAGGAAACACAATTCGTCTATGAAGATGACAACAAAGACGATCAAGCGGTAGAAGCGGTTAATGAGGAGGAAGCTGAGCAAGAAGAAGAGCGTAAAGAGGCTCCTACTTCCCAGACTCCCGCAGGTTCATCCGGCGGCCGCAACGGCGGCAAAGCTTGGATCGCGGTATCGGCTATCCTGGCTGTCGTGCTTATTATCGTATTGATCAAACCTCCGTTTGGAGCAGGCTCCAAAGCTGTTGCAACGGTTAACGGCGTTAAAATTACGAAGGACAAGCTGTATGATTCCCTCGTGGAGCAAGGCGGCAAATCCACATTGGATAACATGATCACGAACGAACTGATCGACCAAGCTGCAGACGATGCGAAAGTTACTGTAACGGAAGCGGATGTCGACAAAGAAATCGAGAACCTGAAGAAATCGTTCGGTTCCGAAGACGAGTTCAACCAAGCGCTTGCTCAATACGGCATGACCGTTGACAGCCTGCGCGAAGACGCGGAAGTGCAAGTGAAAATCCGCAAAATCCTTGAGCCGCAAGCAAAAGTAACTGACGACGATATCAAGAAATACTACGACGAGAACAAAGCATCCATGTCGACGCCGGAGCAAATCCGCGCTTCGCATATCCTCGTTGCAACAAAAGCAGAAGCAGAAGACATTCTGAAGCAGCTGAAAGCTGGTGCAGACTTCGCTACACTGGCGAAAGAGAAATCGACGGATACCGGTACGAAAGACAACGGCGGCGACCTCGACTTCTTCGCAAAAGGCACGATGGAAGCTGCTTTTGAAGATGCGGCATTCGCACTCAAAAAAGGCGAGCTCAGCGGCGTTGTTCAAACAAGCTACGGCTACCACATCATCAAGAAAACCGATGAGAAGCCAGCTTCAACGCCAACGCTTGAAGAGAAAAAAGAAGACATCAAGTACCAACTGGTTACGCAAAAAGTAAGCGAGCTGTCCTCCGACTGGATGGCAGACCTGAAAGCAAAAGCAAAAATCTCCAACACGCTTGATCCTGCCGCAGCGGAAGAATCCCCTGCAGCAAGCTCCGCAGCTAGCCCTGCAGCAAGCGCTGAAGCTAGCAACGCAGCTCAATAATACGGAAGGCTGTCCCTTGGCGGACAGCCTTTTGCTTGTTTATGGTATGATAGGAGTACATATTAGACTATAGGAGGGCCATATGAGCCAGTTTCAAGTAACCAGCTACACCGATACTTTTAAGATTTATGAACTAATCGAAGAAAGCACTTCTTCCCGCATTCTTGTCTGTCCGGAGCGCGGCGGCATCGTTATTGGCTGCCAGCTGAACGGACTCGAGGTGTTCTACCTGGATAAAGCAACGTTCGAACATCCGACGGCCAATATCCGCGGAGGCAATCCGATTCTGTTCCCGATCTGCGGACAACTCGAGAACAAGACTTACATCTGGGACGGCAAGTCGTACGAGATGGCTAACCACGGCGTTGCGCGTACTTCCGCATGGGAAGTAGTTAGCACCAATACCGACGGCGAAGCGTCGATTACGATTGTCCTGCGCAGCAATGAGCAGACGAAGGAAAGTTATCCGTTTGATTTCGAAGTAACTTTTACATATGCCTTGGTGAACGGAGAGCTTCATATCCGCCAGCAATACCGCAACTTGACCGATACGGCGTCGATGCCGTTCTATGCGGGCTTCCATCCTTACTTCAACGCCGATTCGAAAAACCTTGCGTACGAGACGGACGCAACGACTTACCTCGACTACAACGACATGGTCGAAAAGCCTTATACGGGTGAGCTGGATCTGGACGGCATGGTGGAGTCGGTTACCCTGCTTGGCGCCAAGAAACGCGAGATCGCGTTCCCGGTTAGCGGCGGTGCCCGCGTGCGCATGACGTATGACGATATTTTCAAATACGTGCAAGTCTGGTCCGTACAGGACAAGCCATTCGTCTGCGTCGAGCCATGGATGGCGATGACCGGCGAGCTGAACCGCCAGGAAGAGCTCGTGATGGTCGAAGCCGGCAGCACGCTCAGCGCCAACCTGACGATCAGCTGCGAGCGATAGTTGAGTGAGCCCTCCTTCGTGGAGGGCTTTATTTGTATAGGCCGCAGTCATCCCGTTACATACTACTGCGATAGATAAGATCCCAAAGGTGGCCCGCTCTTATGACGGATATTGAACAAACCATTGCTAACATTACGAAATCAAGCGGCCGGAAATCCGCCTTTCATTTCACAAGAGCAGCGAACTTGCAAGGTATCGCTCGCTTTGACGCCATATGGTCCAGCCAACATTTGCTGCCGGAATCCACAGGTGAGCGCCGTCTGTCGAAGACAGAGGTCGACTACAAGGGAATCACGATGACAGTCAATTCGCATCTTCGCATTCCTGAAGCCATGATGGAAGAGAATTGTACGGTCGAACAGTTCCGCTCCTTCATTGACCGGCATATCTTCTTCTGGCCAACCAAACGGGATTGCCTCGCAATGCTGACGACTTACATGCGGAGAGAACCTGCGGAATCGTTCGCTGTACTGGAGTTCGACGCAAGCGAGTTACTACTGGAGCATCAGGATACAGTCCGATTATCCAAATACGACTCCGGCAGCTCCCCCCGCTTCCCGAGTAGCTGCAACTACAGGAAAAGCCCCGCCATGTTTGTTTCCCTTGCCGAATTTGGCTATCGAACGGATTATGCCGTCCCTGCCAAACCGTCGGAGATCAAGGAGATCTTGATTGAGGAGCAAGCCCATTCCATATCTCGGCTGCTCAAATCCGTATACGCGCTAAGCCTGGAGCATCTGCCGACAAAGTGGCTGCCGAACTATCAACCGCTCGATGTCTTGCTTGCCACAAGCAAGACACGGACCGATTAGTAGGGGATGACTGGAGAGAATCCAACGTAGGACAAAAAAGATAACAAAAAAAGGCTGCCCCCAAAAGGGAGCAGCCTCTATTCAAACTATCTATGCGCCTTCGCACTACACCGCACAACACGCGGTGTACGCTCCAACGCGCTACGTTTTTACACGCCAACAACCGTCACTTGCTTGCCGTTCTTCTGCAGACGGTCGACCGTCTTGCGGACGGCGAGGTTCGCCGTGTGGTCCCAGACCTTCGTGCCGGTGAGGTCGATGTGGACCTCCTCCGCTTCGCAGTCATGCGCAATCCGCTCTTCGAGCTCGGATGCCGAAGCGAAGAACAGCTGGCCCTGCACGCGGTACGTCCGCGTCGAACCGTTCCATTCGTCGTCAATCTGCACTTTGGATGCTTTTACAGCAAAGCCGATAAAGCTAACGAACACGCCGGCTACAACGCCAATCGCCAAGTCATGCGTGAGCAATACGGCGCCAACCGTCACCAGCATCACAACCGTCTCGCCAAGCGGCAGACGCTTCATGCGGAACACGGAGCTCCAGTCGAAGATAGCGATACAGACCATGAGCATAATGCCAACCAGCGCCGCCATCGGAACTAACGACAGCAAATCGCCGAGCAACACGACGAGCAGCAGAAGGAATAGCGCAGCTACTAAAGTGGACAAGCGGTTTTTCCCGCCCATTTTCACATTAAGAACGGATTCCGCTACAAGCGCGCAGCCTGCCATCCCGCCAAAAAATCCAGCGACGATATTCGCAATCCCCTGCCCTTTCATCTCTCGGTTCTTATCCGTCTTCTCCCCGGTCATCTCATCCAGCAAGTTGTGCGTGAGCATCGTCTCCGTATATCCAACCACCGCAAGCGACAGCGAATACGGGAGAATGATCCAGAGCGTATCCAGGCTAAACGGAATATCCGGCAGCAGGAACGACGGCAACGAGGCGTCAATCGAAGCGATATCGCCGATTCTCGTCACGTCGCCCATGCCAAACGCCCATACCGCCAAAGTCAGCACAACCACTGCAATAAGCGGCGAAGGAATCGCCTTGAAGAAGCGCGGAACGAGATAGATGATGCCTAGCGTGACGGCAACGAGTACGTACATCATCCAGGACTCGCCTTTGAAATACCGCAGCTGCGACAGGAAAATCATAATCGCCAGCGCGTTGATGAAGCCAGTCAGCACGCCCGAGGGAACAAACCTCATCAGCTTCCCAAGCTTAAACACGCCCATCAGGAATTGAATAATACCCGTCAATACCGTTGCCGCGAACAAATACTCGATACCGTGCTCCTTGACCAGCGTCAGCATCAGAACGGCCATCGAGCCCGCAGCCGCCGAGATCATGCCCGGTCTGCCGCCCAGAAACGTAATGACTAACAAAATACAAATCGAAGCATAAATGCCTACGACCGGCGGGACCCCAGCCATAAACGAGAACGCAAGCGAATCCGGTACAAGCGCCAACGTCGCTGTAATACCGGCCAAAATGTTCACTCTTGCGTTACTCGTCCACTGCTCCCGCCATGAATGGTTCAAACTCAAACTCATGGTTCACCTCAATTAATCTATGATAACGTCCGATCGGCTTTTTCGATCCGGCACCTCATCTTCCAACCTTAAGCAAACAAAAAAACCGACTCCACCGAGCCGGCCGTTCGACTATCTTCATGATACCTTGCTCTTCCGCAAAGGGTCAATCCCAAATGAAGGGACAGCCGCAATCCGGCTGCCCCTTCAACACTAACTATTAGTAACCTTCGCCTTGGCCGCCGGTTACAATGGCAACGCTCGAACTAGCGCCGATACGCGTTGCGCCAGCTTCGATCATTTTCATTGCAGTTTCCAGATCGCGCACGCCTCCGGAAGCTTTTACGCCCAAATCCGGTCCAACCGTCTTGCGCATCAAGGCGATATCTTCCGCCGTTGCTCCGCCTTTGCCGAAGCCAGTCGACGTCTTCACGAAGTCGGCTCCCGCTTCCTTGCAGATCTCGCAAGCGCGAACTTTCTCTTCATCCGTAAGCAAGCCCGTCTCCAGAATAACCTTCACGACCGCTTTGCCTGTGGAAGCTTCAACAACGCCAACGACATCTTGCTTCACCGCTTCGAAGTCGCCAGACTTGATCAAGCCAACGTTAATGACCATGTCTACTTCCGTAGCGCCAATCGCAATGGCGTCTTTCGCTTCGAAAGCTTTCGAATTGGTTGTGCTCGCCCCAAGCGGGAATCCTACAACCGTTGTAATGCCAACGCCGGAACCCGCAAGCTCTTTGGCCGCAAGCGCAACGTAACCCGGGTTCACGCACACCGTTGCGAACTGATATTGCTTCGCTTCCGCGCAAAGCTTAATAATCTCTTCTTTCGTGGCTTCCGCCTTCAGTACAGTATGGTCAATGTATGCCGCGATATCGCGCGCCGACAAATGGTTGCTCATATCCAATCCTCCAGTAATCTTTCATCTGTTCTCTACTCTGGCTTGCTCTAATTTTCTCTAACTTGCTCTAACTTACTCTAACTTACTCTAACTTACTACGACTTAAACTCCAGCAAATGCTGCGCCGTAATCTGGTCGGTAATTAGCGTGTTCGTATACTGGCCGCTTAATGCGCCATAGATCGCTTCCACCTTGCTAGGACCCCCGGCTACAAGAACCGACCATTCTTTCTTCTTGAGCTCGTTCAAGTCGATGCCGATTGTCCTTAAGTCGAGCTCCTGGCTGCATAGCTGCCCGTTGATATCGATAATACGGGAGCAAATATCGCCTACGCCACGGGATAAAATAATGCCAAGATCCTCGTCCGAGAAATAATTCGCCCGGATCAGTACCGAATCTTCCGTCGGCGCTCCTACCGTCACGACCGCGATATTGGCTTGCTTGCCCATATCGAGGATTTTGCGGATATGCCTGTCCGCTTCGATCGCATGCTTCACAACCGCATGGTCAACGATCGCCGGCAGCGGAATCAGATATGGCGACGTCTGATAGGCTTTGGCGAATAGCTGCGCAATCTCATACGCGTACGTATTCGTCTCGGAGTGGCTGACTCCGCCGTTCAGCTGGACGACCTTCACCTTTTTCGCGTGCTTGTTCGGCAATCTTGTTGCTACTTCATATAAGGTGGTTCCCCAAGTGACGGCAATCGTATCGCCATCCTGCACCGTATCATGCAAAAAATTAGCCGCGGCTTCGCCAATAACTTTCTTGCACATGGCGTCCTCGTATTTCGGCACGGAAGCGACAATCGCTTCCTTAAGCCCGAAACGTTCCTTGAGCTGCCGGGCACGTTCCTGGTTATCGGAAGCCGGGTCCATAATGCGAATCACCACGATGCCGTCTTCCTTCGCCTGCTGCAAGAAACGCGATACCGTCGGGCGCGATACGCCAAGCTTTTTCGCAATTTCCTGCTGATTATAGTCAAGCTCGTAATACATACGGGCTGCTTCAATCATTTTCGAACGTTTATCGCTTAGCTCCTCCATCCGTCTTCCCCTCTCGCAGAGTTGCCTTAGTATGGTGAGAATATGTTCATTATAATGTGAAATTATTTCAGGACTATTATACGTGTCCCCTTTCCCCAAGGCAACCGCCCGGCAGGCAGGACGCCAGGTTTGGACATATGTGCAGCGACGATCCCTAACGTTTGTGCGAAAAACACAATTAATGGATGTCGAAACCTGATGGATGCAGGCGAACGGAAAGGACTTCAGGACTAATTTGCTAAATTTTCAGATAATTTACATGTTTTTAAGAGGAGATCTGCGGAAAAACACCGAATATGTACTCCCGAAAAAAGAAAAATAAATAGTGGAGGGATTAGATGCTTACCAAGCTTAAACGATTGAAGTGGGCCGCAGGAGCATTGCTGTCCGCGTCTCTTCTTGCCGCTTCCGTCGGTACCGCCTTTGCAGCTGAAGATACGTCAGTGCCTGCTTCCGCCAAGCACATCACGCTACTGCACACCAACGATACTCATGCGCGCGCCGTGGAAGGATCCTCGGGAGAAATGGGATATGCGAAGCTCGCCGGGATCATCGACAGCTACCGCGCTGCTAACCCGAATACGCTCCTGCTGGATGCCGGCGATGCGACTCACGGCACAACGTTCGCAACGCTTGTGAACGGCGAAAGCGTCGTTCAGGTCATGAACAAGATGGGTTATGATGCGTTCACACCTGGCAATCATGATTTCAACTATGGTTATGAACGTCTCCTCGAGCTGGAATCGATGATGAAGTTCCCCGTTGTCAGCGCCAACGTGAGAGTAACTAAAGACAAGTCGTCCTTGTTCAAGCCTTATATTATAAAAGAAGTGGATGGCGTGAAGGTTGGGATTTTTGGCCTGACTACGCCGGAGACCGCCTATAAGACCCATCCGAAAAACGTCGAAGGCCTCACCTTCACCGACCCGGCCAAAGAAGCGCAAGCGGTAGTGGACGAGCTCAAAGACCAGACCGACGTCATCGTAGCGCTGGGCCATATCGGCCAAGATGCCTCAAGCGTCGATACGAGCCTCAAGATCGCCAAAGCCGTTGACGGCATTGACGTGTTTATCGACGGTCATAGCCACACCGTGCTGGAGCATGGCCTGAATGCCGACCATAACACGCTGATCGCAAGCGCAGGCGAATATACGAAATACCTGGGCGTTGTGGATCTATGGGTGGACGGCGGCAAAGTCGTGAAGAAGGAAGCGAAGCTCGAAAATAAAGATACCGCCGCGGCTATTGCGCCTAATGCGGAAATCGCGGATTTTGTCGCTTCGATTCAGAAAAGCCAAGAGTCGATTCTCGCCGAAGAAGTCGGCACGGCCAGCGTGAAGCTGGACGGCGAACGCGACCAGGTCCGCACAAGCGAGACGAATCTCGGCAACTTGGTCGCCGACTCGATCCGCAGCGCAGCCGGCGCCGATATCGGGATTACGAACGGCGGCGGCATCCGCGCCTCCATCGATCAAGGCACGATTACGAAAGGCGAAGTCATCACGGTACTACCGTTCGGCAACCAGATCGTATCGCTGAAGGTAAAAGGCGCCGATGTGAAAGCCGCTCTGGAGACCGGCGTATCCGATTACCCGAATTCGAAAGGCGGATTCCCGCAAGTATCCGGCATCACGTTTAAGATCGATACCGCCAAGCCTAAAGGCGAGCGCGTCCACTCCGTCACCGTCGGCGGCAAGCCGCTTAATCTGAAAGCCGACTATCTGCTTGCGACCAACGATTTCATGGCAGCCGGCGGCGATGAGTACACCATGTTCAGCAAATACCCGCAAGCGGGTATGTACGGCTCGCTCGACGAAGCGCTTATCGCATATATTGCGAAGCTTGGGACGGCAAATCCAAAGGTTGAGGGACGGATTACGGCAGCAGCAACACCAGTTATTGCGCAGCCGGAGCCGAAACCTGACCCTAAGCCAGAACCTTCAAAACCGGAACCAACGAAGCCGCAGCCTTCCAAGCCTGAGCCAAAACCGGAACCGGCTAAGCCAGCTGTTTACGTTGTGAAGTCAGGCGACACTTTGTGGGCAATCGCCAAGAAGTACAATACAACTTGGCAGAAGCTCCGCGACCTGAACCATATCAAGAACGCCAACCTGATCTACCCTGGGCAACAGATCAAACTGCCTGCTTAGCGCAGGCACGCGAGCATGTAAAAAAGCTGTTCCCGGCGGGTCCCGCGGGGAACAGCTTTTTTAATATTAGTTAGTTGTAGTTCCGCCTTCCGCCTACGTTGCACCGAATACATCATATTGGCGCATTAGAGCCCAGTAACAGTGTTATATCCTGCACGAAATGCAGGATAATCATGCGAAACAGCCGAAATCGGCCCTATTTGGTCAATAATTACCTATATTTTACCACAAGCAAATAGATTTGACCACGGCTTACTAGAACTAACTAAGTGCACCTCAACTCCAACAGAAAAAGCGGTGCCCACAGGCACCGCTTCCCCATTTAACCTCTAGCCCGAGCGCGTTGACGGCTCAAGTACACGAAATATACCACCAAAAACAAAACGTACAAAATGCCCGACAGCAGGAACATCGTCGTGTAGCTCGTCGCGGATACTACAACGCCGAGCAGAATCGAGCCTGCGCCGATTCCGATATCGAAGAAGTTGTAATAGGTTGCCGTTGCAACGCCGCGGCGCTCCGGATGAACAATGTTGATGATCCAAGCCTGCAAGGCCGGGAACATCGCGCCAAAACCTGCGCCGTAGAACACGCCGGCAAGCATCAACATCCCCATCGAATCCGTGTAATACAAGATCACGCAAGCGATCATACAGAATACTGCGGTGGGGAACAATACCCAGAAAGGTCCTCTCCGATCAAACAACGGACCGCTAATGAAGCGAATCAGCACTTCGCTGATCGCAACAACGAGGAAAAAGTAACCCGTCTGCTCAATGCCAATGTCCTTGGCGAACAACGTTACGAAGCTGAGCATGCCGCCAAACGCAAAACCAACGAGCATGCCGAGTGTCGATGGGATGACCGCTTTTGGCTCAATAATCTCCGCCCAAGGCGAAGGCTTAGCGCCACCGGCAGACATGACTTCGGCAGAAGCCGCTGCTTCCGAGATGCCGGCCATCTCCCCCGTCTGCACGCGCGGCTGACGAACGAGAAGCGTAAGCAATAACGCGATCACTAGGAAGATTACGCCTACGCCAAACAAACCGGCATAATCAAATTGATCTAGCAGCCATAAGCCTAAGAAAGGCCCGATGGAGAAGGATACCGCATTACCCATGACAAAGTAGCCCATGCCTTCTCCCCGCCGAGCGGCAGGAATGGCGTCCGATACAAGCGTGCCGTATAAGGCAGTGGCGATACCAAAGCCAAAGCCGTGAACAACGCGTAGAGCAAGCAAAGCCGAGATCGAAGCGGCTGTGAAATAACCGGCCATGCCGATGATGCAAATCGCTACGCCGATGAGGAGCAGCTTTCTTTTACCGAACCGCTTGAGCCCAAACCCGATCAGAAGCCGAGACACGACCGCCGAGAAAGTGAAGATGCCGAGCATCATGCCGATCTGCGAACCGCTTCCCCCATGCTCTTCCGCGAAGATCGGAAGCGTTGGGAGCAGCATTTCGAGAGCAAAGAACAAGAATAAGTTAGCGAGCGCCAGCAGCAGGAAGTTTCGCGTCCAAAGTTTCTCTGCGGGCATTAAAATTTACGTTCAATCAGCTTAAAGTCATCGTAATGGAAGCCCGGCGCTACGATGCAGGATACAAGCACCGGCTCATCGCCAAGCGGGCGCGCCTTCTGCCATTCGGTTGCAGGCACAAGCGCTTGCGGATGCTGGCCATTCGCAACGTCGCCTCCCACAATAATCTCTTCGCGCGTCTCCGGATCTTCTTCCGTACCGCCAAGCGTCAACAATAGCGGGCTGCCGGAATGCCACAGCCACAACTCATCCGAGTGTACCGTATGCCAATCCGATTCCTCGCCCGGATGCAGCAAGAAATAAATCGAGCTCGCGGCAAACCGCGGCCCGGAATACGGCTCTCCCAATACCGCCTGCGGAATTTCAAAGTTCGCCTTCCAAATCTCCTTATACCAACCGCCCTCTACATGAGGCTTCAGTTCAAGCGCCGCTACAAGCGGGGACAATTCTTTTACAGCTGTCGTCGACAATATAGTCCTCTCCCTCTATCTCTTTACTATCCTTTTGTTAGCTGTGACCAATGTACTATGCAACGCGCGGATCGTCAATGCACGACTTGTGGGTGCAAGGCCTCTTTCTCCCAACCAGCAATTGTTACAACAAAAAAACCACCTTTATTTAAGGCGGTTTTCTATATAACCTCGATCCGACTAATTCCCTCTGATAACCTTACTTTTTCTGGCTGTCGTACATTGACTGGTAGTGACCAGAGGACTGCTCGAAGTAACAGGAGCATTCATAATATTATTCGATAACCCACTATGTCCCAAGCCAAAGACATGACCTGCTTCATGAGCAAAAGTGAACTTATTAATATTGTCAGCAGCCAAATTCGTTAGTGCAACTTTGCCCCAATAATCTGAACCAATAAATTGATAACCCCCAAGACCAATATCCCCAGATTTGAATTTATTTCCACTTACATATACAACAAAGATTGCACGTTTTTTAATACCAGATCTTGCTCTAAACTGGTTTATCAAACTATTAACGTCTCCAGGAAACGGTGGATACGGGATAGTCTCTGAATTGATTGTCTTAGTGTCGGAATAATTATAAATCCCCGCATTAACAAACTGAATATTACATTGGACGCTGCCATTATTAATAAATCCTGTTTTCCACACCCGATTGGCATTATCAAGATCAGCCTGAAATCGTTTTTGTCTTTCAGCTACTGAGCTTCCTAATTTCGCATTTTTCGTAAAGAGAGCATACACATCCACGGTCAACAAAGGTAAAGCCATAATCCATTCCCCCTTAAGTTCAGGGAGAAATTTTATTACCTCCCTTGTACAACCTTATAGTATTCATCTCCTTCTATTTAGTGACAGCCTGTACCATTAGGAAGCAATAAAAAAAGAACGTGCCTCAAGGCACGTTCTTTCCATCAATATTACAAAGCTCCAAACTGCGCTTGGTGCAAGCGGCTGTAGATGCCGCCCGTTGCCACAAGCTCCTCGTGCCGGCCCTGTTCGGTAATGCCGTTCTCGGTCACGACCACGATGCGGTCGGCGTTCTTGATCGTCGCCAGACGATGCGCGATTACAAGCGTCGTGCGTCCTTCGGACAATTCCGCGAGCGACTGCTGGATCGCTTGTTCCGTCTCGGTATCGAGCGCGGATGTCGCTTCGTCCAGGATCAGGATCGGCGGGTTCTTCAGGAACATGCGGGCAATCGCCATCCGCTGCTTCTGGCCGCCGGACAACTTCACGCCACGCTCCCCGACTACCGTATCCAGACCATCCGGTTGGGAAGCAATGAATTCTTCCAGACGCGCGCGGCGCGCCGCTTCCATAATATCGGCGTCGGAAGCGCCAAGTTTGCCGTACGTGATGTTGTCGCGGATTGTACCAGCGAACAGGAACACATCCTGCTGCACAATGCCGATCTGCTTGCGGAGCGACTCCAGCTCCAGGTCTCGAATATCGTGACCATCCACCGAGATGCTGCCTCCCTCTACTTCATAGAAGCGCGGCAGTAGACTGCAAAGCGTTGTTTTGCCGGCGCCGGACGGGCCAACGAAAGCAACCGTCTCGCCTGCCCGAATCGAGAGGCTTACGCCTTTGAGCACCTTCGACTCGCCCTCGTAACCAAACGTCACGTTGCGGTATTCGATATCGCCGTGCAACTGGTCAACCGCCAACGCATTTGGCGCATCCGCCACATCCGGCTCGGTCTCGAGCAGTTCCACATAACGGCGGAAGCCCGCGATGCCGCGCGGATAACTTTCAATAACGGCATTAATCTTCTCGATCGGCTTGAAGAAAATATTCGTCATCAACACAAACGCGACAAATTCCCCGTATTGCAAATTTTCATTAATAACGAACCAAGTACCGGCGAGCAAGACAAACAGCGTAACCAATCTCATCAGCATGTACGTGATGGACGAGTTGAGGCCGATGATTTTGTAAGAGATAAGCTTCGCCTGACGGAACCGGCTGTTGTTGCCCGCGAACAGCTTGCTCTCATGCTTCTCGTTCGAGAAAGCTTGAACGACGCGAATGCCGCCAACCGTATCTTCAACGCGAGCGTTAAAGTCCGCCATGTCGCCGAACAACCGATGCGTTGCTTTGGTCATTTTCCCGTTGAAGAATAGAACCAGCAAAATAATAATCGGAACCACGATAAACGTCATGACCGTCAGCGGCAGATTAATGTACGCCATAATGCCAAACGCGCCAACAAGCGTCATAGCGGCGATAAACATATCCTCCGGACCATGATGGGCAACTTCCCCAATCTCGAACAGATCGTTCGTCATACGCGAGATCAGGTGACCGGTCTTCGTATTATCGAAGAAACGGAAGCTCAGCTTCTGTATATGGTCGAACAGCTTTTTGCGCATATCCGTCTCGATATTGATGCCAAGCATATGGCCCCAATACGTCACGACAAACGACAGGAACGTATTCAGCACGTAGATCGCGAGCAGAATCGCGCAAGCGCCGATGATATACTTCAGATTCCCATCCGGCAGAAGATCGTCAATCACATGACTGACGGCCAGCGGGAAGAACAATTCCAGAACAGCCAATATAACGGCACAACAGAAGTCGAGCAGGAACAATTTGCGATAAGGCCGGTAATAAGCAAAAAACTTCTTAAGCATTAGGTTCTCCTTTTTCTAAAAATATAAGGTCGTATAAATTTTCACTTATACTAGGCTTATATTTCATTCGCGAAACGTATGCTGCTCCTCTCCAAAAGGTGCAGCCGTTTCCGCTAGTTGATAACCATTATCATATACACCATTGGTACTAGCTGTCAATTAATAGGATTAATTTGAACCGCAGCTTG
Source organism: Paenibacillus glycanilyticus (assembly GCF_030161375.1). Lineage (GTDB taxonomy): Bacteria > Bacillota > Bacilli > Paenibacillales > Paenibacillaceae > Pristimantibacillus > Pristimantibacillus glycanilyticus_B. Next base: position 270,652 of record NZ_BSSQ01000006.1, on the reverse strand, counting down.
TTTGCCGCTCAGTTGGATACCTGACTGCTTCTCACCATAAGGCTTCAAGTCCTTCAGCAGTTGCTCGAGCAGCTCTTTCGCCCGTGCTCCCTCTTTGCCTTGGATGCGGATAACCAGCTGCACCGCGTTGCCCGCTTCGAGCAACTTCACCGCCTGCCGCAGCTTCGTGTCGTAATCATGCTGCTCGATGTCGACGCTAAGACGCAGCTCCTTCACCTTCGCCGGCCCGCTTTGTACCTTATCCGCGCGCTTCTGCTGGCTCGCCTGCTGCTTCGCGCCCCCGCGCACGATCAGCTTGCAAGGCGGCGGACTGCTCATGAGCGATTCGCAGACGAGATCCACCTTCAGTTGCTTCGCCATCTGCAGCGCCTCTTCCCGGGAGACGATGCCAAGCTCTTCACCGTCAAGACCGGTGAGGCGCACCTCGGCTGCTTTTATCTTCTCATTCATAATTAACATAAATCCGCTAACTCCCTCTATGGTCTGTTTACACCTCTAACGTAACGCTTGTGCCGCCGCCGCTGCTGCCGGTGTTAGGCGAGCTGGCAGCCATCTTCTCCTGAGCCGGCTTCAGAAACTTCTTCTTCCTCCACCGCTGAAGCACCCATATGCCGCGAATATATTCGTCGAGAATCATGCAAGCATAAATACCAACGAGTCCCCACCCCAGAGTTATACCAAATATATAAGAAAGAATAGAGGCAATCAAGGTCATGGAAGTAATCGATGTCCACATCACGTAACGCGTGTCGCCGACAGCATTCAGCGCATTGCCGATACCCATGTTGAGCATTTTGCCCGGTTGCAGGAGCAGGTTCATTCCGAGCAGGGATATGCCCATGGCGATAATCTCAGGATCCTTGGTGAATAGCTTCAGAATATGGCCGCCGATCAAATACAGCACAAGCGCATTCACTGTCACGATTCCAAGTCCGATCCACAGCGCCCGATACGAATTCCGATAGGCCTCCTCCGCTTTGCCGGCCCCATACAGATGAGCGATCTGAATCTGCAGCGCAAGCGCCAAAGAATACCCAAGCAGGAAGCAGAACGACTCCAATGTATTCATATAAGTTCGCGTCGAGAGCTCCACAGCGCCAAGCCGCGCGATATACGTAAATATAAGAAGCTGCGAGAACACCCAGCAGGACATGTTAACGCCCATCGGCCAGCCGATCTTCAGAATCTCCTTGAACAACGTGCGGTCGAACAACTTGAAGAAGTCGCGGAACGTAATCTGACGTGCGAACGCGCCAAAGAACATCATGAAGAGCACAATAACCGCAAGCAAGCGGCTGATGTCCGTGGAGATCGCAACGCCCTTAAGCCCCCACTCCGGAAATCCGAACTTGCCGAAAATAAACGCATAGTTCATGCCGACATGAATAACGTTCATGCCGATAGCGGTATACATCGGGCCTTTCGTATTGCCCGTATTGCGAATCGCATTGCTGAGCGCCGACATGACGGCCACAAGCACCATCCCGCCGCCAACAATGGAGATATAGGTTTTGGCCAACGGCATTAATTCATCCGGCAGCTGCAGGAGCGAAGCAATCTGCCCCGGCATGGCGTACAGCAGCACGCTGATTCCGAGGCCAATAACGGCGCTGACTTTTACCGACATAATGGCAATCGTCCGGGCGTCCTCGTTGTTCCTCGAACCAATCCGCTGCGCGATCAGAATACCAGCCCCGCCCGCCACGGTCATAAATAACGTCATCAGAGCGCTGAACAGCTGCGTCGAGAATCCAACAACGGCAACCGCATCGTCGGAGATCCGGCTGACCTGCAGCGTATCGGCTGCTCCTAATAGAAATTGCAGAAATAATTCAATAAAAATCGGCCATGCAAGCATCCATAGCGAAAACTTGTTGTGTTCGCGCTTTTGCATTATATAATCCTCCCGAGCGTACACATGCTGCAGCCGATTGTCAGTTACCCGGCATCCGAAAATACGCCTCTGTAATAGTGATGTCAATTTCATATTATAGATGCTATACTTCGGGTAATGTATCAGTTTTACAACCGAAACTTTCAAATTTCAAACCTCTGCATGGGGTAAAAAAAGGGTGCTCTATGACGCTGTTTCACTTCACAGTTCCGCCGCTTCCGCACTATATTGCATCCGGCTATACCGAATCGCTTGCGGGATTCAAGCATCCAAGCCGGCACCGGATCGGAGTGTTCGATCTGCTCGTTGTAACCGAGGGTTGTCTCTATATGGGAGAAGGCGAGGCGACATTCGAGGTACGCGAAGGGGAAGCCCTTATCTTAAGGCCGGACGATCATCATTACGCGACCAAAGCATGCGAAGAGCCCTCCGCCTATTACTGGCTTCACTTCCAGACAACAGGACGGTGGGCGGCTTCCGAGGAGTATGCCCCGCGTATTATACAGGGGAGAGAGCCGCATGGGCTCAATCCCCAAATTTTCTCTACGCAAACCTTCATCAAGCAAGTACCGCAATATACCCGGTTGCTGCAGCCGACCAAGGTCATCGAACCCATCCAGCAGCTGATGGAGCTTGGCCACGGCAACCATTTAAGCAGCGTCAGCTGGAAGCAGCAGGTGTTGTTTCAGGAGATTATCGAGCAGCTATCCGCGTCCATCGAGACCCAGGGCTCTACGCCTACGGCCCAATGCGCGGAGCTTGCCGCTTCTTACCTCCGGAAGCATTACCGCGAGGACATTACCGCGCAGCAGCTTGGCGAGAGCATCAACTTCCATCCCGTCTACATCGCCAGATGCATGCAGAAGGAATTCGGCTGCTCACCGTTCGACTTCCTGCTCCGCTTCCGCATTCAGCAGTCGAAGCTGCTGCTCTTGCAGACGAACTATACCATCGCGCGAATCGCCGAAGAGGTCGGCTTCAATGCCGCCGCTTACTTTACTTCGTGCTTCGCCAAATACGAAGGCATCTCCCCGCGCAAATACCGCCAGCGTTTCTCGCATGGCTAAGCTTTGCGCATTAGCCTCAACACGAAGCTAATGCGCCGGTTACTCCTGATGGGCCTTGATCAGATCCATCTTCACTTGCCAAGCCCGCTCGCTCAAGTGAACCGGATATAGATCCGGGTTCAACTTCCGCAGGATCTCCGGGCGGAAAATCGCAAGCTGCCGCTCATGGTAATTGCGGATCTCTTCGAGCGGCGGGAGTTCGTATACAATCTCGCCTTCCACCACAATCGGCTTCAATAGAGGTACCGCTTCGTAATTGCTCATATAACGGTGAATATACGGGTGAACCGGATCAAAAAGCTTGATCCGTTCCCCATCCCGGACATCCGTCTCGTCATGCAGCGTCATATAATCCGCTTCGGCCAGCCCCGTTGTTTTGTTCATGATGCGGTATACGTCTTTCTTGCCGGGAGCCGATACCTTCTCCGGATTCGCCGAAATCTTGATGACCGGAATGTACTCGCCATTCTTCTCGCGGGCCGTCAGCTTGTACACGCCGCCAAGCGAAGGCTGGTCAGCCGCCGTAATGAGCTGCGTGCCAACGCCCCATGTATCAATCTTGGCGCCTTGGGCCTTCAAGTTGAAGATAAGCGTCTCATCCAGATCATTCGAAGCCACGATCTTCGCATCCTGCAGCCCTGCCGAGTCCAGCAGCTTACGCGCTTCCTTGGACAAGTAAGCGAGGTCGCCGCTATCGAGGCGGATGCCGCCAAGCCGTTTGCCGATGCTCTCCAGATAACGCGCCGTCTTAATCGCGTTGGGCACGCCGCTGCGAAGCGTATCGTACGTATCGACGAGCAGCGTTACCCCGTCGGGCAAAGCCTTCGCATACGCGAGGAAAGCTTCCTCCTCCGATTCATGGCCCTGCACCCAGGAATGGGCATGCGTGCCTTTGGTCGGGATGCCAAACATCATGCCGGCATGCATATTGGACGTTGCGTGGAAGCCCGCAATATAGGAAGCCCGCGCTCCCCATACCGCCGCATCCGCTTCCTGCGCCCGTCTTGTCCCGAACTCCAGCAAAATATCTCCGTTTGCTACCTGCTTGATCCGCGAAGCTTTGGTCGCAATCAGCGTCTGGTAGTTCATGAAGTTAAGGAGCGCCGTCTCCACGAGCTGCGTCTCGAAGATCGTCCCTTCCACCCGCACGATTGGCTCATTCGGGAACACCAGCGTACCTTCCTCTACCGCATGCACGTTCCCTTTGAATTGAAACCTCCGAAGGCACTCGAGGAATCCCGAATCATAATTCTCTTCCTGCTGCGCCAGGTAAGCGAGCTCTTCTTCGCCGAACTTCAAGTGGCGGATAAAATCAACAATTCGCTCGAGTCCCGCGAACACCGCGTATCCATTGCCGAACGGCAGCTTGCGGAAGAACGCCTCGAATACCGCGCCTTCCCCGTCCGTCCCATTCTTCCAATGGGCATACATCATATTAATCTGATACTTATCAGTATGAAGCGTTAAATTATTCATGCCGTCCACTGTCGTATGTACACACTCCTCTTGCTCTTCTATTCACAGCATAACCATATTCGGCAAAAACAACAGCCTTCCGCCATACAAGCGAAAGGCTGCCGTGTTCCTTATAACCGTCTTGCGAACCGATATTCCGACCGATTCCGTCTGCGCCCAATCCACTGGCTTACGAGAATGCAGACGATGAGGCCTATGCAAGCCCCCGTCAAATCCACAATGACATCCGTCGGATTCCCCGTTCTCCCCACCGAACTCAGTTGGTTCCTCTCATCCATCGCGGCCGTTCCGCCCGTTAAGATCAGCGCCATGATGACAGGCAGCACCATCTGCCTGCGCCCCATCAGATTGCGGATGAACATATACAGCGTTGCCGCCAGTACGGCGTACATGAACAAGTGAGCCCCTTTGCGGAAGAAGAACTCCACAAACCCGTAAGGGTCTTCCTTCGCTACGACGGTATCGCCCCGATACGTCACCGAGGTATTCGGCAGCTTCTCCGCAAGCTCTTCCTTAGTTACCCATTTATTCAAAGTCGGCTTAATCGACTGCTGATTATAGGATTCAGATGACAATGTAAATATGAAAAATATCCAACAAAATACGACAAAAAACCATATTATGCTATTTTTTCTCGTTTTTTTCATCATTATTCCATTCACTCCTTCGACACTATCCGACCTGCCGTTAATCCTTCTCTTGGTCTGTAATTGTAACAGATCTATGAAGGAAATGGAAATCTATCGCTCAACCCCCTAAAAACAAGTCTAAGGTAATGTAAATTTGAGCAAAAAGTCCTATAAACTATTGTTTTCAGGTTCCATTCTTTGGTATTATAAATAATAGAAAAAGTAATGAAGAGGAGGTTACGAGGAATGGCTGGCTATTTGATGTTCTCCGAGGTTTGGACACCCCTCAAGATCGTAGGCGTCCGGTTGTTTAGAGATGAGAACGGCGACTATTGGTACAAATTCCGAAACAATAAGCGCTCGCGGCTATTCAGATAATCTATCTACTATCCTAGTAATTAAAATGGCCATACATACAATCATATAAACATAAGAAAACTCCCCCGACGGCTGCGGCCATCGGGGGAGTTCTTGTTTACTTCAAGGATGCAGCGAGATCGTTAATTTGCTTCATGTAACCATCAAATTCCGTTCTATAGCTAGCAATAACATCTGTGCTATAGCCATTTGTAGTCAGTGCATTCGTCGTATCGGCGATAATCTTGTCGAAATCAGATTGGCACTTCGCGATGACTTGTTGCCCTTGAGCTTTCAGAGTAGCTTTGGTCGCATCATCCGTAGCAGCTAAGTATTGGAAGTACAAGCCAGACAGAGAGCTTTGGCAGCTTGTTTTAAGTGCTTCAAGTTTAGCTTGTGCACCGCTCGTAATCGACTCATAAGTTGGCTTCGTCTCTCCAGATCCGCCAGTCCCCCCTTCACCACCAGTTGTACCTCCACCAGTGTTTCCGCCACCTTGTGCCGCTTGGTAAGCTGGGGACTCGCCAGTAATGCTGTTTGTCTTCTGATCCCACTTAATATCTGTACCTACAGCTTCAGACATGAAGCGAAGCGGTACATAGATCGAACCATTGAAGATATACAGGGATTGACCTGTTGGAAGAGCTTTAGCCTCCCCATCAAATACAAGCGTAGCTTGAACCGGCTTAATGCTTAAGCTTTTGCCCGCTTCCGATTTCGTACCGTTGCCAGCAGCACCGGCAAGCAGTTTCGCAAGAGACTCCTTCTCAGCAGCGGTAGGTTCAGATACCGTTACTTTCGAAGTCTTCTGATCCCATTTCACCGACTTCTGCAAAGCGTAAGAGATGAAGCGAATTGGAATATAAGTACGGTTCTGATACATGAACGCATATTGCCCAGACGGCAGCGACAACGATTGACCATCAAACTTCAGGCTAACCGCCTGTGTCTTAATGTTGACCGAGCTGGAAGCTGCGGCTCCCGCCGTAAGCGGCAGGACGGTACAGAGTGCAACGATTAACAGCATAAGTGTGTAATGACGTAAAGCTTTCATCAGCAATTCCCCTTTGTAGTTGGTTTATGACTTAATAGCTTTCGCAATGGCGCTAATGGCAGATGCTCGTGCACTTTGCTTGCTAGCTTCGTACTTCGCATTCCAATCCGGCATCGCGGAGCTATCAATTCCGTTGTCCGCATAACTTGAAGTCGCTTGACTCACGATGCCATTAAACTGCGCATCACAAGAACCCTCGGCTTCCATGACTTTCCCTAAATATTTGTTTTGGAGCTCATCTACCGTAACGCCATCCGCGCTGCCAACGATCTGCTGCAGAATCGCATTACTCTTGGCCTTGCAGGTACCCGAGAGCGAGTTCAGCTTCGACTGCGTTTGCGAGTCGATTGTTTTCTTTACTTGCTTCTTGTCGGAAGCAAGCTCGACAGCTGGCTTATCAGGCTTCTTCTCCGGCTCCGAAGGCTTTTCTTCCTGCTTAGTGCCGGTAGTTGCTGGTTTAGAGGAACCGGCAGTAGATTGCTGGTTCCTCTTTTTCCAAGCTTCATTGTTTTCCTTGATCTTCTCAGGGTCTCTTTCGCCAACCCATTCGATTGGATACCCCGGATTGAGGATATTAAGCGAGATTCCATATTGAGTCGTAATGGATCGTAACAGCTCAATCTCATCATTTGAGAGCTTTGACAACAATAGATCACGAATCTTCTGCTTCTCTTCGACTGGCAGATCTGTAGTCGCATTACCTTGCAAATAGGAAATCTGCTTCATGCTAAGTCCTGAATTAAGCAGAATAGCTGCAACATCCAGCGCATCCGCACTATCGATCTTTTCCCCGCCAATTAACTTGCTGGCCTTCTCAACCGGCTTCTCGATAATAGCAGGCAACTTCTTAGGCTCCGCTTGTGTAGCCCCAGAGTTGGCCGCGGTATCATTGCTATGTCTGGCTGCGATATCTTCGATATCAATAGACTTAATGTAGTAGTAAGTTCCACCCGCGAAGAGCAAAGCGACAATAACTAAAAAAGAAGTGGCGCCAAGCAGCCACTTCATCCAAGGTTTCATCTTCTTTTTCTTTTTTGTTCTTTTTTCCGGTGACATAACCTTATTGGCTCCTGACTGTTAGTTTAGTTTAGAAAGAAAGAATAGGATTCGACTCTTTAACGCCGTTATTCATCTTCGGGCGTCCAACGGAATAATAAGCGAAAGGCGTCTCTTCCAGGTCTTCTTCCCGGTAAATGTTGCGGCCATCAATTAAATTTGGCGTCTTCAGCCAGCTTTGGATATCCGACAGAGGAATATCAATAAACTCTTTCCACTCCGTCAGAATACACAAGGCATCTGCACCTTCTGCCGCCTCCTGCGCAGAACTGCAATACTCCACTTCAGGGCGGTTAAAGATCTGCTCGAAATTACTAGAAGCGATAGGATCATAAGCCTTCACCTGTGCTCCACGTTCTAATAACGTCTCAATAATCTCAAATGCTGGTGCATCACGAACATCATCGGTCTCCGGCTTAAACGCCAATCCCCAGATCCCGATCGTCTGGCCAGCAACATTCCCAAGCAATTCATCAAGTTTACGGATCACGTTGAAACGTTGATCACGGTTCACTTCAACCACGGATTTCAACAGCTTGAAATCATAATCCATCTGACCAGCGATCTGGATAAGGGCTTGCGTATCTTTCGGGAAGCAAGAACCGCCATAACCAATCCCCGCCTTAAGGAAAGACGAACCAATGCGGCGATCCATGCCCATTCCTTTAGCAACTTCTTCTACATCCGCGCCAACTTTCTCGCAGATATTAGCGATCTCGTTAATGAATGAGATCTTCGTAGCCAGGAAAGCATTAGAAGCATATTTAATCATCTCGGAGCTACGAACATCGGTAATCGTAATATTGTCCGTCAGTGGGCGATGCAGCTCCGACAGCATTTCAGCTGCACGCTCACTTGCAGTACCAATAATAATCCGGTCAGGATTCATTGTATCCCGTACGGCAGTCCCTTCTCTTAGGAACTCAGGAACTGATGCAAAATCAAATTCAGCTGAAGCAACTTCACGAATGATATTCGCAACCTTCTCGTTCGTTCCAACTGGCACCGTACTTTTCACAACAACTACTTTGTAATCATCAATCGCGTTGCCAATCTCTTCAGCAGCCTGTTCAATATAAGCTAGATTAGCCTTGCCATCAGGTAAAGATGGCGTTCCAACCGCAATGATTACAATCTCTGCATTACTCACAGCTGCTGCTAAATCCGTTGTAAAAGATAATCGACCTGCAGCCGTATTGCTAGCGATCAATTCTTTAAGACCCGGTTCGTGAATAGGAACTTCGCCATTGTTCAACATATCAATCTTGGCCTGCATTTTGTCTACACAGATGACTTCATTACCAAGCTCGGAGAAACACACTCCCGAGACCAAGCCCACATAACCGGTGCCAATTACAGCTAGTTTCATCCTCATCCACTCCCAACAATTTGTTTGAGATAGGCAGCTATTCGAGATATTCCCTCTTGCTCCCTATCTGCAAATGGATACTCTCTATCTAGAACATCTAGCGAATTACCTTCTATTAATTGCTCCCACTCCACCAGACGATAAGGATGACGATTCCTTAGAGCTCGAATCGTGTTCTCATCCTCATTCATTCTACTCCGGTGCAGTAGAAGCAGTGGTTTACGTAAGGAGACCGCCTCCCCAACCGTACTCCACCCTGGCTTGCTAATAACAAAATCTGAGGCCGCCACATAATGCTGCGACTCTGTATAAGAAGCAGGGATTGCAACCACGTTCCTGTGCTTCACGTCCATATTGCTTGATACGATGAAGACAGAAGCATCATCTTCCCAAAGCTTCAATACAGCTAGTTGTTGTACATTTATACTCATGCCAATTCCGAAATAGACGACTCTTCTCTTCCCATCAGGATTAATGGATTGAAGAATCCTCGACACTTCAACAGCATCTACATCCCTGCAGAAAAAGTCCGCTTGCGTAGATCCCGCAGTCCCCCAATCAGGTTCATCAGCACCTTCCAACCGGACAAAATAATCCATAGCAGCGTATGCCTCATACAACGGCTGTAATGCAGAACGATCAATCATTTCCGAATAAGCCGTATACCACGTAAAGTTAGATACGCCTACAGAAGTAACCTTCGCTTGCTTGGCAGCCACAAAAGCAATCGGCGAGATATCCGAGATAACAAGATCCACTCCAGCGGTTTGAAGAAAATCTGCCTCCCTAGCTGCTTCATAAGGAAGAGCTTCAACATACTGAAAATACTTAATTTGAAAAGCTTCCAAGTCTGGCTCAATGCTATCTGGTTGAAGAACATAACCAACGTCCGAAACGCACTGGCGATATTGAATGTTATCCTGACTTCCAATCAATGAGGCTTGCATAAACCGCAATATTTTCTCGGAAGAACAAACAATCACCTGATAAGACTGAGCTGCATCAGCACGCAAGGCGCCGATCACTGCAATACTGCGCGTAGCATGACCATAACCATAATCTGAAATATAATAAGCGATTGTCTTCATTATCCCATCGAAACATTAAGGCAGTGTTCGGACATCTCCGACCAGGTCGAATATAATTCCATTACCTTATCCTCATCCGAATAACCGCTATGTACAACAATCATCTCCATATCCGATACAGCCTTAAGGCTGTGGAGCGTCTTCACCGGAATATGCAGCACATTACCGGCTTTTACCTTCATAGGAACGCCGTTCTGGACGAACTCACCTTCACCCTTCACAACTGTCCATACTTCCTCACGGTTCAGGTGCATAAGGTAGCTAAAGTTTTTGCCGGCAGTAACCGCAATACGCTTGGTTATAACCGTACGGCCATCTTCGTACCGCTCATTATCCAAGATCCGAACACAGCCCCATTCCCTCTCTTCAAACATTGGGCCTTGATCATAGTTAATGAAGTCTTTGATCCGAGGACTTGCACTCTTCTCCGTAACGAGAATGCCATCCGGACTAGCAGCCACAACCAGATTAGATACTCCAAGAACCGTAACCGGAATGTCCAATTCGTTAACCAGATGAGTGTTGATACAATCTTCACTGACCGTTCCGCGACCAATCTGATTATTTCCCATTTCTTCCGTTAACGTATTCCATGTACCAAGGTCTTTCCAATAACCGTCATACGGCACTACTACGATATTGCTCGTCTTCTCAACCACTTCATAATCGAAGCTGATCTTCGGCAACTCATGATATTGCTCGACCAGCTGATTATATTGAAGCGGATAGCCCTTCTCTTTCAAGATATTAATGAGGTAACCCAGCTTGAAGGAGAACACCCCACAGTTCCACAAAGCTTGTTGCTCGATTAAACCAACAGCAGCTTCTTCGGAAGGTTTTTCTTGGAAGTGACTTACCTTCAGTACACCATCGTGAGCGGTCTGCCCCAGCTCGGGGATAATGTAGCCATACTTCGCTGACGGATAGGTTGGCTTCACACCAATTAGTGCTAGATCAGCATTTGTCTCCTGAATCGTAGTCTCTAGCTGTTTAACGGCATAAAAAAAGTGGCCCTCCACATAAGGGTCCACTGGTAAGATTGCTATGACTTCGTCCAGATCTACCCGGGCGACAGAATATAAATACGAAGCTGTTAATGCAATTGCCGGGAAAGTATCTCTACGTTCAGGCTCAATAATGAGCGGTACGGACGGACCGATCTGATTATGCATCATTTCGATCTGGGCTTTACCAGTTGCGATATAGCTGGAATTGGCTAAGCCCGATTCACTAATTTGCCCCCATACACGTTGTACCATGGAGACGAGAGCTTGATCTTCATTTTCGAGGACTTTTAAGAATTGCTTAGACCGGGCATCGTTGGATAGCGGCCAGAGACGCTTGCCAGAGCCTCCGGAGAGGAGGACTAACTTCATATCGAAACCTCCAAGCTTTCATATTTATTGCAAATAATATTGTTTATACCACTTCACAAATCGACTTAAACCTTCAGCTAGACTTGTATTCGGTTTAAACCCAAAGTCTCTTACGAGATCGTCAACATCAGCGTATGTTTGATAAACATCACCTGGTTGCATTGGAAGGAACTCTTTTTCTACTGGTTCGTCAATAATTCCCTCTGCTATCAAACAGTTTTCCAAAGTCTCTACAAAGTAAGATAGACTTTCCGGTTGATTGTTACCGATATTATAAACCTTATACTTAACACCATCGGATGTAGGTTCCGGGCTCTTTTTCATGACATTAACAATACCAGCAACAATATCATCGATATAGGTAAAATCTCTAAACATCTCACCATTATTAAAGAGTTGTATCGTCTTCCCTTTAACAATATTGTTAGTGAAACTAAAATAAGCCATATCAGGTCTACCCATCGGACCATAAACTGTAAAAAACCTTAGTCCAGTCGATGGAATACCATACAATTTAGAATATGAATGAGCGAATAGTTCATTAGATTTCTTTGTTGCAGCATACAAAGAAACTGGATTATCTACCTTATCGTCAGTTGAGTATGGGACCTTCTCATTTGAACCATATACGGAAGAGGAGGATGCATAAACTAAATGTTCAACACCTTTCTCACCGTTATCATAAGAGTGTCGGCATGCTTCAAGTATATTAAAAAATCCTACAATATTAGATTCAATATAGACATCAGGATTTGTAATACTATATCTTACGCCTGCCTGTGCAGCAAGGTTTACTACTATAGTGGGCTTATATTGTGAAAATATTGAATCCACTAAATTTTTATCTGCTATAGAACCGTTAATAAAGTTAAAAGTACCTTTATTATCATTCGATGAGATTCCCTCTAATATAGATAATCTGTTCTCTTTTAATTTAACATCATAATAATCGTTCATATTATCAATACCAATTATGGTTATACTTGAATCGTTTGTAGTAAGCAATTGTTGAGCCAAATAAAACCCAATAAATCCAGTAACTCCTGTGATCAGTATTGTTCTATCACTAAATTTCATGATTAAACCTCCATCTCTTCAATTGATAAAACTGATCAAAAATGATTCTGTCTACTGAGGAAGATTTGCAACTTTACTCTTTCTTCTAAACTTTAGAACTTCAGTAACCATTTCTCTATTTAAATAACAAACAATCAACATTAACAGAAGACTAAGAAGCATACTGACAATACTCAATCCATTACTACACACCGCAACAATTAAAATGTATACAATTGCCAAACAAATTATTTTTCCCCATTTAATATCAAATTTAATGAATCTTCGAGCAAATACCCAACGCGTCATCAACAAGACAAATGCTCCCGATAATTGAGCAATAGAAACTCCAAAGACACCAAACGAGTTTACCATGATATATGATAGTAATATTGTAATAATTGCACCACTTAGAGTTGTGTAAAATAATAGATTGGTTTTATTTCTTGCTTGAAATATCGCACCTACATTTGTCGACATAGTCATCAAAACCGAATACATTAAAAATATTGGAACCATGTTGTAAGAACTTTTATACTCCGTCGAAGAAATTATGTAATAAAAAATCGATACAAGAGGTATTGCCATTATCCCAATTGATAAAAATAGTTTAAACACGATCTGTATAGTTCTTGAAAAATATTCATCGATCCCATCATCTTTACTCTTAATAATAGCCTCTTCAATTAGGGCCATTGAAACTACAGTACCTAACATGGATACTATCGTGCCAAATTTCATAGCAAACGAAAATAAACCATTCTCATACGTTCCTAACTCATTTGTAATAATCATTCTTCCTGCCCCGGAGATTAACCATCCAGACGCTAAATTTAATATCAGGGGTGCCGAGAACAACAACATCGTTTTAAGTACTAACCAATTAAAACTACCCTTTTTTAAATAACTCAACACATAGACTTTTTTTTCAATTAAAACTACAATTGAAATTTGGCCTATGATATAGGACCAGAAAAGCCCATCTCCTCCCATATTAAATACGCAAACCGTCAGTAGCAAAAAGATAAAATTCAGTATTGTTCCAACTATGCTGGATTTAATATACACTTGATTATATTTCAAAGCCCTTGCATAATATTGCCACATTTGTGCAGCGCCATATGCACAAATCATTAGTAATGTATACATAGTAATTAAATTTCCGATAATTGCAAAAATTAGACTAAACAATACAAGAATAGCAATAACAATTTGTGTAATACGTACTGAAGTAGCTATTATATTAACACGCTTGTTCTCTTCATCCTCTGCAATCAAGAACCTTAAAATTGCCTCCCACAAAGCCAAAAAAATCACAGGAGCAACAGTATTCATAATGGTTTGGGAAAAATCAAATAATCCCAACTCTTTTACACTCACAAAATAAGCATAGAACGGTATCATAATTGCCATAATGAATTTAGATGCAAAATTACCAATAAAATAAATCCCTGATTTTTTGACCAAATTCATATCAAGTTTACTCATCATTTTTTTCCTTATCCATTTGATTTAAATGACAGTTAATCCACTCTTTAAACATTCATGATTTCACATAATATTAGTATCTTATTTTTGATATAGCACTGTTAGTTATATCTAACTTTTTCCTTGTCTTTTCTTTTTTAATAACAGTATCAAATATTAAACATAATATAATTACAAGAGTGGCTATCACAAATACGCTTCTGAAAAGAACAGTTGGATTATATAGATACCACCTTACACTAAATGCAACAATCAAGATTTGATAAAGATTAGATATCTTACCGCTTTTCGAGAATACCATTCTAATAATACAACCTAGAAGTACAGCACCAGATATTATACCTATATATCCGAACCATGCATAAAAACTAGTAAAAAATAATCCACCGCCTCTATTGAACAAACGACCATAATTATCACTTACATAATTCGCTAACGATCCATATTCTGAACTATTAGTTCCTAAAAACAATGATTTTAAGTACCCAAGAAAATAAGTTAGAGACTCATGATCTATATAATGCAACGCCGTTACTGTGATGCCTGTGTAATAGCTATAAGATACAGTGTCAGAATAAAGACCTCTCTCTTGTGCATTTGTAATAATAGTTGATAAATCCATATCAATTCCACTTCTAATAATTGCTATAAAGTTAGCCAGGAATATTGCAGAAACTGATAATACAAACAACTTAATAACCGAGATTTTTCTTTCAAAGTTAAGTACAAAAAGCAATAAAAGCATTAAAAATGCAGCCGACCGATCGCCAAAATATAATGAGTATAACGAATACACTCCTGAGTAAGTAAATAATAATATTTTGATAATTTTACTAGATCCAGAAAAAAACCATACAACAACATATATGACAATGGCATATTCATAAATAGGATTATTGTTACTCACATACTCCCCTGAAGAAGTAAGTAATTCGGAGCTATAACCAGTTAGCAGTATAATAAATAATGCTGCGGTTCCAACATATGATATAATAGGGTTATTTAGTATTTGAATATCATTTGAAAGAATATTAACAGCTCTATTCTTTAACCACGAATAGCCTAGCATCATATTTAGAACACTCATAAACAACAGAATGCTTTTGGCTGTTACTATATTATATTCTGAATGTCTCAATGAAAGCTGCCAATTTGCAACATAAGCGCCATTATTAATTAAGTCCGAAACTCCTATTGATATATTTATAAACCCTAAAATTGCAAATAAAAATAATAATTTCTTATTACCCTTAAACTTAAACAACATATATATTGTAATTACTATCATTACTCTCCCGATTAACGGGAGTAGCTTTAAATCATCCTTTAGACCAAATACAATTATACTAGCAATAAATAAGATAAAAGCATCTAATAGAAATATTAATTTATTACTTATATTTATTTGTTTAGGATTACTGAACTTAGATTCATTAATAATCTGCTTTTTTGTTATTATCACCTCGACTCGTCTCCTTATCCAGCCTAATTTTTCTGCATTAACCTTGAGCCACCATGAAGTGATTAATGTCTTTATAAACTTATTCTTTTATTTAAATTAATTTTACTTTGTTTTTCTAAGCAAACTTCTTTAAGTTTAAAATAAAACTCTGTTCTTCTTTTCTCTAATTTTGAGTTTTCATATTCTTTTGAAGTATCGAACTGTTTCTTACGAACACTTTTTACTTCTTCCCAATTTTTTAAATAATACTCAATACTATTTACAAAAGAATCACTATTAATATTTGAAACTAAAGAATTATCTTCTAAGAGTTCACAAATACCATCAACTTTTGAGCCTATGCATAAAAGTCCATTAGCCATAGCTTCAATCACAGATCTAGGCAAGCCTTCACCCATAGAAGGAAAAACTACAATGTGTGCTTTTTTCAATTCAGCTTGGACTGCATTATATCCAGCCTTCCATCCAACAAAATTTAATGAGTCACTTATACCTAATTGCTGACCAAGGTTTTCAAAATCATTCCTCATAACTCCGTCACCGACAAGAATACCCTCAACCTCGTATCCTTTCCTTCTTAACTTAGCTATAGATTCAATAAAAATATCCTGTCCTTTTCTATTATCCTGCATTTTTCCAGTATGAATCATTATTAATGGTTTAGGTAAAGTTGCTCCGAATTCACTAAAAGAATAATGAGACTCTTCTAAACAAATTGTTGAATAATGAGACTCAAAATATCTCTTACTTTCCCCTTTTTTCTTTGCCCTACTTGGATATAATTCTTGTAACACTTTTGCTGTAACGTAAGATACACCATTTGCTGACATACACATAGATTTAGTCTGACTAACCATTAAGAATGTAATTAATGGTTGATAAAAATTTTTCATTGAATCTTTAGAAAAAACTGTCTGGGGATTATTCATTATCTCTACTGCATATGGTTTATTACTGGCTTTAACTAATGGATAGGCAATCATAGATATTGGACTAGGTGCTCTAAATATCACACAGTCTGACTGATTAATTGCACTTTTAATAATTCGCATTACATTGAATAAGTTCTTTAACAATCCACCTACTCCTCTGAAATTTGGTAACTCTATAAAAGAAACTCTCTCCCTATCTGAACGCATTAATTTATCTGTATCATTTGATTGAGCGTGAGTAAATCGTCCACACACAACAATCTCCTCAAACACATTGAGATATCTATCCCAAAAAGTTGCATTGGATTGTTCGTCAACCCAAACTTCCCCATTTGGTAATCTTGTGAAATGTTGTTCTTGAATGACCAATAATTTCATACGTCCTCCTCTTACTTCGTTTTACTTCTCGTTCTATTTTAAAAGTACTGTTCTAAAATATATTAAATATTTATTTCACGTATATATTTATTAATTGATACATCCTTCGTCAGATTCTTAACCAAGAAGGCTCTTGCACGGTTACTCATCTCAGTTGGTACAAGGGTTTCTTTTTCATTTAAAAATCGCTCAATAATAGCTTTTACTTCTCCATAATTCGCTGGTTCAGTCACATAACCGCAATTCGTTTCTTCAATAATAAGCCGTGCTTCGGATCCCTGTTCCAAGACACCTAAAATTGGCTTGCCAGCTGCCATAATTCCGTACAGTTTACTTGGAACTGACACACCTTTAATGCCTTTGGCATTAATGCACCAATGGACATCACCGGCATTAAGGCTATAGATCAGATCCGACTTCTTCTGATAAGGAATGAACATTACATTATAGAGATCATGTTCTTCTTTATAAGCGACTAGGTCCTTCAGAACAGAACCTTCTCCGATAAATGCAAATACAACATCATCTCTATCCTTGAATTCCTTAATAACAGGCATCATGTTCTCCAGATCATAATAGAGACCAATGTTGCCTGAGTACATGATGACAAACTTGTCTTCCAAGCCGTATTTCCGCTTGAAAGCAACGACCTGTTCATGATCTGCCGGAAGAGGATAGATTTCCTTCTCATCAATCCAATTATTAATAAAGGAATGATTCGGAACTTTCTTCCCCCGGAACCGATGTTTGACGGTTTCGATCATATCGCGGCCAACTACAATGACTTTATCCGAACATCTGCAGCTGAACTTATCGAACCACATCATGGCATTAAGTATTAGCTTATTCTTACTGTAACCTACGGCCATTGTCTGTTCGGGGTTGAAATCTTGAATGTTGTAGATATACTTAGCCCGCTTCATCCATTTGCCCCATACTCCGATAAGGCCTCCAAGGACTGGTGGCTGCGAGATGGAATATACATAATCCATCTTGCCAACCTTAAACGTTGCCAGCATTGCGCCAATAAAGTAAGCTAGGATGTTCTTAATTCTACTTACCTTGTTAGTCTTACTAAATTCGGGCACGCGAATACGGGTCACTTTAACGCCGTTAATTTCCTCTTCGTAGAACATCTTTGTCTTATACTCAGGATCTACGCTGCCTGTATAAGAAGGAACGACACATATAACCGTTATATCAAAGGTATCAAGCATCCCTTCGGCCAGTTCCTTCAGGATCTGGCCGGTTGATGCTACATCCGGGTGATAATAATGGGCATAGATTAAGAGCTTCTTCTTTGAATTCGATGCAGCTGCCATGTTTATACCAGCACCCCATCAAACATCTTACGATTAGTTTCCTCATTGCTGACTTTTGCCATATCGGATTTCACCATTTTGCTAACCAGCTCTTCGAAAGAAGTTCTTGTTGGATTCCAGCCTAACAAAGTTTTGGCTTTGGTAGGGTCACCAAGCAGTTGCTCAACTTCAGCTGGACGGAACAATGTAGGGTCAACTTCAACGATTACTTCGCCTGTAGCCAAGTTAATGCCTTTCTCATCAACGCCATTACCTTGCCATTCAATGTTAATGCCTACATGCTTCAATGCCAGCTCTACAAACTCGCGAACGGAGTGCATTTCACCTGTAGCAATAACAAAGTCTTCCGCTTTGTTGTGTTGTAGGATCAGCCACATGCATTCTACATAATCCTTGGCATAACCCCAGTCACGAAGGGATTCCAGGTTACCAAGAAGCAGCTTCTTCTGTTTGCCTTGCGCAATACGAGCTGCCGCAAGCGTGATTTTACGAGTAACAAAGGTTTCGCCACGGCGTTCCGACTCATGGTTGAACAGGATACCGTTAACCGCGAACATATCATAGGATTCTCGGTAATTCTTCGTAATCCAGAAGCCATAAATCTTCGCAACGCCATATGGAGAACGCGGGTAGAATGGAGTTGTTTCTTTCTGAGGAACCTCTTGGACCTTGCCGTAAAGTTCGGAAGTGGATGCCTGGTAGACACGAGTCTTCTCCGTCAGCCCCAATACTCTAACCGCTTCAAGAATATTAAGCGTGCCTTTACCATCAACGTCGAGGGTATAGCCAGGCATATCGAAGGATACACGCACATGCGATTGTGCTGCGAGGTTATAAATTTCATCAGGCTGAATCTCGTTGATAAGACGTGTTATGTTAAGAGCATCCGTTACATCGCCATAATGGAGATGGAAGTTGCTATTATTCAAAATGGTTTTCGCTTCTTCTTCTGTTAGTAGTTCTTCCAGACGCTCTTGGTTATAAGACGAGCTTCGGCGGATTATACCGTGTACCTCGTAACCTTTCTCCAATAGAAACTCTGCCAAGTATGAACCGTCTTGTCCTGTTACACCTGTAATCAAAGCGATTTTAGCCATTGCATTCCACTCCCTATTCTCTCTTTTAATATTATTATTGTCGTACCAAATATTCATGCTGAAAGGTTTCGTAAACGGCTTTGATTCCTTCTTCAAGAGGAATGCTAGCTTTCCAGCCAAGTCCGTTAATCTTTGTAACATCTACAAGCTTGCGTGGAGTACCATCTGGAGCAGTAGTATTGAAGACAACCTCTCCTTCGTATCCCACCACATCCTTAATTAGATAAGCCAGTTCTTTGATCGAGATATCTTCACCTACGCCGATATTGACGATCTCGTTCTCTTCGTACGTATTCATCAGGAAGATACAAGCATCCGCGAGATCATCGGAGTGAAGGAATTCTCTGCGTGGGGTTCCTGTTCCCCATACTTCAACTTCTGTTAATTGGTTAACTTTGGCTTCGTGGAATTTCCGGATAAGTGCGGGAAGAACATGCGAAGTTTTGAGGTCGAAGTTATCGTTAGGTCCGTACATATTCGTAGGCATAACCGATATGTACTTCGTTCCGTATTGACGGTTATAGGATTGGCACATGGTAATGCCGGCAATCTTGGCAATGGCATATGGCTCATTCGTAGGTTCCAATATGCCCGTCAACAAATATTCTTCCTTCATTGGCTGAGGTGCGAACTTCGGATAGATACAAGTGGAACCCAGGAACAACAGCTTCTCTACGTTATTGCGGTATGCCGCATCAATGACATTCGTCTGAATAATGATGTTGTCGCGGATAAAATCCGCCGGGTATTCATTATTCGCAACAATACCCCCAACCTTGGCTGCTGCGAGGAATACATATTCAATCCCTTCTTCTTCAAAGAAAGAGAGAACCCGATCTCTGTCCATTAGATCGAGTTCTGCACGGGTGCGGTAGACAAGATTGGTGTAACCTTTCGCCTCCAGGGCTCGGAGAATAGCCGAACCTACCAGTCCTCTGTGGCCTGCCACAAAAATCTTAGAAGTTAACTCCACTTCCCATCCACTCCTTCTCTCTAATAGGCGTCATCTGATCCAACCATTGCCTTGGCTGTTTTGGCCAGGATCTGCAGGTCAAATAACATATTTCGTTTCTCTATATACTCAAGATCGAGCTCTACCATCTCTGTGAAACTCAGTTCATTCCGGCCGCTAACTTGCCACAGACCGGTACAACCTGGCTTCACGCGAAGGCGGAGTTTGTCATAGCTGCTGTATTGAGCGACCTCTCTTGGGAGAGGCGGGCGGGGACCAACGAGAGACATATTGCCTCTTACCACATTCCATAACTGTGGAAGCTCGTCGATACTTGTACGGCGAATAAATCTGCCAATCGTTGTAATTCGCGGGTCATGCTTCATCTTAAACATGTGACCTTCTATTTCATTCTTATGTAAGAGTTCTGTCAATAAGTCCTCAGCATTCGGGACCATGGAACGGAATTTATACATTCGGAAAAGTTTTTCATTGATTCCAACCCGGTTCTGATAGAAGAAGACCGGCGCTTTTGGGTTCTCCAGCTTAATCAGCAATGCAATAATGATTAAGAATGGCGATAAAAGAAGAAGACCAGATGCTGCCCCTACAAGATCCATCATTCGCTTCATGATGAGATATGTTTTCCTGGCACTTCTGATCTTGGCTTGAACGACAGATGAATGGCTGTCAAAAGTCATCTCGGATTCCTTCCGAAGAGGCGATAACGCCATGTTGCATTGCTCCCCCGTGTATTAAGTTTTATAAATGAGTTCTCTCTCTAATATTTCTTTCATGGCTTCCAACAGTGGTCCCTTAAGAGACTCGTTCCGCAGAGCATAATCTAAAGTTGTTGTAATGAAACCTAACTTCTCGCCTACATCAAAACGTCGGCCGTCGAATTCATAAGCATACACGCCTTCGGATTCATTCAACTTCTGAATCGCATCAGTCAACTGAATCTCGCCGCCGGCGCCTTTCTCTTGCTTGGACAAGAACTTAAAAATATCTGGCGTAAGAACATAACGGCCCATAATGGCAAGGTTGGACTGCGTTGTACCCGGAGCAGGTTTCTCAATGAAACGATCCACCAGGCTTAACAGGCCGTTCTTCTCGCTGTATTCCACGATGCCGTAACGCTGCGTTTCCTCTTGCGGTACAGGTTTCACCCCTATAACGGAACGTCCGGTTACTTCGTATTGATCCATTAATTGCTTCGTGCATGGGATCTGACCATCTACAATGTCGTCTCCAAGAAGTACCGCAAACGGCTCATCCCCAATGAAGTTACGTGCGCACCATACGGCATGACCAAGTCCTTTGGCCTCCTTCTGGCGGATGTAATGAATGTCTACCTTGGAAGACTTCTGAACTTCACTGAGTAAGGATAACTTCCCCTTCTCGAGCAAATTGTGCTCCAGCTCGAAAGCATTGTCGAAGTGATCTTCAATTGCACGCTTGCCCTTGCCCGTCACGATAATGATGTCTTCAATGCCCGAGGCAACCGCTTCTTCGACGATGTACTGAATGGTTGGTTTATCTACAATCGGTAGCATTTCCTTCGGCATTGCTTTGGTCGCGGGCAGGAACCGGGTTCCAAGACCAGCGGCCGGAATAATGGCCTTCCTAACTTTTGTCATAAGCAATTCCCTCTCTTTGCTTTTCTAACTTCTCTCTCTAATGTCTCTTTATATTTGGATGTATATTAGGTAGATAAATATACGAGCTATGCTCTCCTTCGGCAGGAAAACATAGCTCGAACATTTATAACATATCGAATAGGGCATTAAACCCTTCCTCACGTCACACCCTTGGCAATAATGCCTAAGGTTCGCGAACCCACAGCGTGACCGAGTGCCTGCCGTGATAAAGGTGCAGCAGACTTGACCTTGAGCGATTGTTGTAGCCGCTCACCCTACTTCACATCAGCACTATAGTAATAGTAATAAGCTTCTTCATTGGAACGGCGCTTCACGTTGTTCAGCACGACGCCAAGTATGCGGGCATTAACGTTCTGAAGGTTCTGAATCGCCTTTTGCGCGAATTGACGCTTCACTCTGCCTTGATCAACAACAAGAACTACTCCGTCACTCTTCGTCGCCGCGATCTGAGCATCCGTTACGGCGAGCAGCGGCGGCGTATCGATTAAGACAATATCGTATTTGCCACGAAGCTCATCGAGGAATGCCGTCATTCGCTTAGATGCCAACATCTCAGCCGGGTTAGGCGGAATAGGCCCCGCTGTAATGACATCCATATTCGGAATATCTGTCGATTGGATTACTTCCTGCAACGTACATTGCTGCGAGATCACCGACGACAGTCCAAATCGATTCGAAATCTGGAAAGTCTTATGAGCGGTAGGCTTGCGCATATCCGCGTCAATCAGCACAACCTTCTGATCCGATTGACTAAAGGCAACCGCCAAATTAGCAATCGTCGTTGACTTCCCTTCGCCCGGACCTGCGGAAGAGACCATAATGACTTGGAGTTTCTCGTCCACGGAGGCGAATTCAATATTCGTCCGAAGCGTACGATACGTCTCCGAGACTGGGGAACGAGGATTGGCAACGGTAATGAGACGGCGTCTATTCTCCGATACTGACATTTTCCAATCCTCCTGCTCTTTGTCTGTCTGCTGTTCTACGGCCATTGATGTTGCCCGAGAATTCATTGGCATTCACTCTTGCAACCATGGCGAGAGTTGGCTGACCTAGATAACGTTCTACGTCGGCTTCCGTCTTAATCGTATCGTCCAAATACTCCAACAGGAACGCAATTCCGATCGCTACCATAAGCGATACCACAAAGCTGATGATTAAGTTCAATGTCAGATTCGGGCCAACTGGCGCCGGCTGCTCATCCAAGACCGCTTCATTCAGGATGGATACGTTCTCGATGTTGAAGATATTCGGAATTTCTTGTTGGAACACTTTGGAGATTGCGTTAACGATCTCGGCAGCGTGACGGTAATCAACATCCTGCACGGCAAGGGTCATGACCTGCGTGTCGTTCACAGAGCTGACGCTAATCTTCTCCGCAAGCTCCTTCGCCGTCATCCCTAGCTTAGGATATTGCTCTGCCACCTTACCAAGAATAGCCGGTGTCTTAATGACCTCTTTATAGGTATCTATCATCTTGATGTTGGAGTTAATCTGATTCAGATCCAGCTGCCCTACGGATAGCTGTTGACTGGTCTGATTCACGACAATCTTGGTTGAAGCATCATAGATCGGGTCCTTAAACAACTTGGTGTAGATGCCTGTTGCTGCCGTACAGACTAAGACGAAGATAATTATCAGCAGCAGCCGCTTTCTAACGATGAGTAAATACTCTTTCAAATCTAGTTCCTCAGACACTATATCCCTCCTTCTGTATACCTAGTTGTCTTCCTTAATTTTACTACTATAGTCCTAAACAATAAAGACAAAAACTGTTAATTTTGCTTTAAATCTAGAAAAAGCCCATAAAAGACCCTCCTGCCATCTGCTGCCTGATATGAGAGGAGGGTCTAAAGTCCTATTAATATTTCTGTGAATTATTTATTATTTGAAGTTAACAGAGCGATAGATCATAACCGCTGCTTCCGCACGTGTTGCCGAAGCATTCGGCGAGAACTTGCCGTTGTTACCAACAACGATACCGTTCTTCGAAGCGAAGGCAACGCCGGCTTTCAGCGAAGCGCTGATCGAGCTTGCATCCTTGAAGTTCGCAAGAGCAGCGTTAATGTCTGCTACGTCTTGAGCGCCTTTTGTTACTTTCAGTGCGCGAGCGATCATTGTAGCCATCTCAGCGCGAGTAATCTTCGCGTTAGGATCAAACTTCGTAGCGGAACGGCCTTGAATGATACCAAGCTTAGCTGCTGCGCCGATGTAAGGAGCGGACCAGTCCGTGTCCTTCACGTCTGCGAAGTTTTCTTTGGATTGGCTGTTGTCGATATCAAGCGCGCGAGTAAGCATCTTCGCGAATTCGGCACGAGTTACGTTGTCCTTCGGAGCGAACACGCCTGCTTTCTTGCCTTCGATAGCGCCTTTCGCTGCGATTACTTCGATCGCGCGGCCAGCCCATGCTTGAACCGATGCGATATCCGTGAAGGTTACTTTGTTCTCAACAACAACATATTGGGAGAACGTATCGCGGTGTTCAACGATCAGGTTGCCTTCCACTGTACCGCCTTGGAAGATCAGCTTGCCGTCAACGATCTTAGCAAGGGACAAGAGTTCTTTGTCCACGCCTTCTACATTGCCAAGCGGAACACTTACGGTTACCGGTTGTTCGAATGTCGATACCGATTTGCCGCCGATTGTCAGGCCAAAGCTGTATACATCGGATACCGCTTTGTGACCGTCTGTTCCAACGGAATCAGCTTTCGATTTCTTAATGTTGAAGTCAACCGCGCCGTTGAACTGTCCGCCAACCGGAAGCGTTGCGCTCAAGCCGTTAACCGACAACTTAATGCCGCCAAGACCTGCTTTGATTGCTTCTTGAATCAGAGCGTCGTTCAGGCCAATCTTCACATCATCTTGAGCAACGTTGCCAAGGTTAACGTTCAGAAGCACCGGAGGAAGAGTCACGCCTGGAGCAAGAGCTTTTACGTTCTTCAGGATTTCGCCAATGCCCGCGATTGCGGACAGAATGGACGAACCGCCTACTTGAACTTGTGCTTGACCACCGGATACCGCAATGTTGCCGGAGAGGTCAAATGTTTGAAGCTTAGCTACAAGCGCTGTAGCTTGTTGAACCGCTTGAGCAAGAATAACCGCTTTCTCAGCATCGGATGCTGCAGCAAGCTTCTTCTTGATGTCGTCGATGAAAGCTGTAACTTCCTTCGGAATTTCAACTTTCACTACCTCGTCGCCACCACCAGTGATTGGAGGAGTAGTAGTTGTCTCATTCATTTTCAGGTAAGCCGTATAGAGTGCAGCACCTGCGTTGACAATAACGCCAGTACCAACTTTCTCTTGTACACGAAGTACAACGTCTTTCACATCATCAGTATCAATGCCATATGCATCGAAGATTTGCTGAACAGCCAAGCTTTCAGCAGGCAGAGCAGCCAAAGCATCTTTAATCAGCTTTGTTCTTTTCGTTTCATCGCTCAATACCGCAATAAGTTCAGTAGGATTGGAAGCCAGACCGTCAATCAGATCAATGGTTTTGTCTTGCAGAGCGAAGAAATATTCCGCGATATCGTCAACGGTCAGATCTTCTACATCTTCTGCCGAGAAACCAGCGCCTACAGCAAGTTCAGTCAATACATCGCGATAGGCTGGAGTATTACGAATCGTTTCAAGTTCTGTCAGATTCGCATCGTACGTGAAGGAGATTACATCCAGCACCAGATTAGCTACTGCTTTTTTATCGTTATCATCGAAGCTAGCGCCGAGTTCAGCAGTTACTTTGCTTGTAATTGGTGCAGCTACGTATTTCAAGTTCGTGTGGTTTGCGTCATTGTCCAGCGCTTGGATCTTCGTACGCAATGCTTGCACTTCATCAAGACCGTTTGTCGATACAAGTGCTGCGTACAGCTTTTGCGCTTGCGTTACGATCTCTGTATTCGGGAATGTAGAAGTTGCCGCATAAGCCGTAGTATTAAAACCAAGCTTTTCTGCCAATCCTTTGTTGCTGAGCGGAAGACCCGCGAATGCTGTTGCCGCGACGCTTGCTGCGATCGTGGATACGATAAGTTTCTTTCTCATTGTCATCTCTCTGGTTCACCTCATAGTTTGGTAGTGTGACAGTATGTAACTCTATTATTCTCTCAATACCACAAAATGGTATTTAATCAGACAGATGATTAACGTGACTAATAACCTAGAGAATCTGACCCCCCCTCCAGTCCATTGCCAATTCGTTATCCATATCTGACATATACATCCTAATAGTGGTTCATGCATCCACCAAAGCTGCCGATAAAATTATGTAAATGTGCATTTCACTACTAAGATATACCTAGGTAAATACTTGAAGCAATTATAGCAGAATAGCCCAATCGAATCAGCACTTTCGCATTATTTCCTATTATTCGACATAAAATAGAACTATTGCACTATAGAAACAGGACCTCCGTACAGTTACTGAAGCGCTTACAATGGCTAATTTAGGATTGGAAATGGCATTGGAAGGTAATAATTCGACAATCTTGCAATATTCAAATAATTGTTATTTCAGACATGGTCCGATATATTCACAAAAGCTTCACTTCTCATAGACACAAAAAAACGAGCCTTTTCGAGAAAGGCTCGTTCATCGTTACATAGTGTATCTTCATCTTATTTGCGATGCATTTTGAATTCCAGGAACAATTCGTTGTAGTGCGCGAGCATTTTTTTGCCGAGATTCTTGTAAACTTCCAGCTTCTCGGTCAGCTCTTTGCTTGGGTAGAACCGCTGATCGCCCGAGATGTCCTCCGGCAAATATTCCAGCGCTTTGGCGTTAGGCGTAGAGTAACCTACGTATTCGGCGTTCTGCGCAGCATGCTCCGGATCAAGCATGAAGTTGATGAACTTATGCGCGCCTTCGATGTTCTTGGCCGTCTTCGGAATGACCATGTTATCAAACCACAGGTTCGAACCTTCCTCCGGCACGACGTAATCCAGCTTCTCGTTCTCGCTCATAATCTCCGACGCGTCGCCGGACCATACAAGCCCGACCGCCGCTTCTTCGTTCGCGAGGAGCAGCTTGATCTCGTCGCCTACAATCGCCTTCACGTTAGGTGTGAGCGTATCGAGCTTCGCCTTCGCCGCTTGCAGATGCTCTTCGTTCGTATCGTTCAGCGAGTAATGAAGGCTGTTAAGCCCCATCCCGATCACTTCGCGCGCGCCGTCGAGCAGCAGGATCTGATTCTTGAGGCTTGGATCCCACAGATCGTCCCAACTCTTGAACTTGAGGTCCGTCAGATCGGGGTTGTAGACAACGCCTACCGTTCCCCAGAAGTAAGGAATCGAGTACTTGTTGTCCGGATCAAAGCTCAGGTTCAGGAAGCTTGGATCGATGTATTTCAGATTCGGCAGCTTGCTCTTGTCGAGCGGAAGCAGCAGATTTTCTTGTTTCATTTTGTCAATCGCGTATTCGGAAGGAACACTCACGTCGAAGGTCGTGCCCCCCTGCTCGATCTTCGTCATCATCGCTTCGTTGGAATCAAACGTCTGGTAGATGACCTTGATGCCGGTCTCCTTCTGGAATTCATCCAGCAGATCCGGATCGATGTAATCGCCCCAATTGTAGATCGTGAGCGTATCTTTGCCCGTATAACCCGCGCTCGAGTTGAGGTAGGAGGTCAAATACATGAGTCCCACGGACACGACCAACACGGCGACAAACGTCTGAACTAAAGATTTCATCGCCGTCCCTCCGCTCTCGCTCTCGCCGAAGTCCGGTTATTCCGCTGATTGATGAAGTAGTAGCCAATGACCAGCAGAATGGTGAACAGGAAGATCAGCGTCGACAGCGCATTGATGGAGAGCGCAATCCCTTGGCGGGCCCGCGAGTAGATCTCGACCGATAAGGTGGAGAATCCGTTGCCCGTTACGAAGAAGGTCACCGCAAAGTCGTCCAGCGAATACGTTAACGCCATGAAGAATCCGGCAAAGATGCCCGGCTTGATAAACGGGATAATAACTCGCGTCAGCACATGCCAGCTGCTTGCACCAAGGTCGCGGGCTGCGTCGATAAGCGTTGGGCTCATCTCCTGCAGCTTCGGCAGTACCATGATGACGACGATTGGCACGCTGAACGCGATATGCGACAGCAGCACGGACACGAAGCCAAGCTTAATGCCGATAATGGTAAACAAGATTAAGAACGAGGCGCCGATAATAACGTCTGGGCTGACAATCAGCACGTTGTTGAGCGACAGGAGCGCGTTCTTCGGCTGGCGTCTTCTTACATAATGAATGGCTAAAGCCCCCGCAATCCCGAAGATAACCGAGATAGCCGACGACAGAAGCGCGATCACGAACGTGTTCAGCACGATGATGAGCAGCCGCGTATCCGCGAACACCTCTTCGTACCATTCCCAGGTGAAGCCTTCGAAATTGCGCATCGCTCCGCCGCTGTTGAACGAGTAGAAGATCAGATAGAAGATCGGCGCGTACAGGATGATAAATACGACGATCAGATACAGATTAGGCAATTTTGCGGGTTTCATTGTTTTGCAGCCCTCTCTTTCTGCTGCCCGTTAACAGCATAATGACAACCATCGCGATAATGAGGAATACCGCAATCGTAGCCCCCATCCCCCAGTCCTGGGTAACGAGAAAATGCTGCTCGATCGCCGTACCGAGCGTAATAACCCGGTTGCCCGCGATAAGCCGCGTAATCATAAAGAGCGACAGCGCCGGGATGAACACGGCCTGACAGCCGGACTTCACGCCATTCAGCGTCAGCGGGAAAATAACCCGGCGGAACGCCGTCCACGGCGATGCCCCGAGATCCCGCGCCGCGAAGACGAGCGATGGGTTCATCTCCTCCAGCGAGTTGAAGATCGGCAGGATCATAAACGGGATAAAGATGTACACCGATACGAATATAAAGCTGAAGTCGGTGAACAGAATTTGCTGCGTGCCGATGCCGACGAACTTCAGGACGCCGTTCACGAGTCCGTATGTACCGAAGAGACCAAGGAACGCGTAAGCTTTGAGCAGCAGGTTAATCCAGCTTGGCAAGATGATCAGCAGCAGCCAGAGCTGCTTATGCTTGGTTCTCGTTAATAGGTAAGCCGCCGGATAAGCGACGAGCAGCGAGAAAGCCGTGATCAGGAACGCGTACCAGAACGAGCTTAACGTCATCCGAAGGTACACGGGCGTGAAAAACTTTTCGTAATTGCTTAGCGTCACGTTCCCCTCCACGTCGAAGAAGGAGTAATACACGACCAATACGATTGGCGTAATGACGAACAGCGCGATCCACAGGAGATACGGAATGAGATAGAAATTACGCGTATTAGTTCTCATCTTGACCCTCGCTGTAGGCATCCAGACGCTTATCGAATTCTTCCTCCGTCTCGCCGAAGCGCATAACGTGAATGGCCTCCGGATCAAAATAGAGGCCGATCTGCTCGCCTACGGATGCTTTCTTGGTGGAGTGGACGAGCCATTCGTTGCCCGCTTCATCGTAACAGGAGATCTCGTAGTGAACGCCGCGGAACAGCTGGGAGTCGACGCGCACCTTCAGCTTGCCTTGCTCCGGCTTCGTAATCTCGAGGTCTTCCGGACGGATCATGATCTCTACCGGCTCGTTCCGGTTCAGGCCTTGGTCGACGCACTCGAACGTGCGGCCCGTGAACTCGACTTCGAAGTCCTGCTTCATGCGGCCGGCCACGATGTTCGATTCCCCGATAAAATCTGCCACGAACCGGTTAATCGGCTCATCGTAAATATCGTTGGGCGTGCCGGATTGCTCGATCTTGCCTTGGTTCAGGACGAAGATCTCGTCGGACATCGCCAGCGCTTCTTCTTGGTCATGCGTTACGAAGATAAACGTAATGCCGAGGCGGCGCTGCAGCTCGCGGAGCTCGTATTGCATCTCGGTGCGGAGCTTCAGGTCAAGCGCGGAGAGCGGCTCGTCGAGCAGGATCACTTCCGGCTCGTTCACGATGGCGCGCGCGATTGCGACGCGTTGGCGCTGGCCGCCGGACATCTCGCTAATGTTGCGCGACTCGTACCCTTCCAGGTTGACGAAGCGGAGCGCTTCTTTGACTTTCGCCGTGATGGCGGCGTTTTTGAGCTTTTTGATTCGGAGGCCAAAGGCCACATTCTCGAATACGTTCAGATGCGGGAACAACGCGTAGTCCTGGAATACCGTGTTCACTTGGCGTTCGTTCGGCGGAATTCGGTTAATGACCTTGCCGTTGAACAAAATCTGCCCTTGCGACGGTTCGATGAACCCGGCGATGAGCCGAAGGATCGTTGTTTTGCCGCAGCCCGATGGGCCCAGCAGCGTGTAGAACTTGCCTTTTTCAATCTCGAAGCTAACATTGCTCAAGACCGTCGTTTGGTCGTCATATTGCTTCGTTACTTGCTCGAATCGGATGATCGTTTGATCCGACATAGTGGTATACACCCCTTTGCTCTTCCTACCCGGAGGTGGTAAAGGTAAATCTGGTCTGGATTGGGTCTGGATTGGATTGAATTGGTCTGGTCAACCTTATATGTAACTAACGTTTGCTATCGACACTTGATTATACATGATGCTCGCCTTTGTGCGCATGACTTTTTGCTCATGGGGGGATATAATACTAGCAGAGGCAATGTTCCTTTCAAAAAACAATTAACTTATAAGGAGTGTGTGGCATCATGGCACAATATCGTGAGATTGATTCAATGGAAGGCTGGAACGAAACGTTCGAAGCTTCGAGCGAGCGTCCAACCGTTATTTTCAAACACAGCACGACTTGCCCGGTGAGCGCGAACGCTTATCGCGAGTTCAATGAATATTTGAACGGCAACCCTCGCGAGGACGCCGATTATGTACTCGTTAAGGTGATCGAGTCCCGCCCGATCTCGCTGCAGATCGCGGAAGACACAGCAGTTAAGCACGAATCGCCGCAAATCATCTACCTCGATAAAAAAGCAAAAGTGTGGAGCGCCTCCCACTGGTCGATTACGAAAGAGCATATTACGGCAGTGTTGGACTAGCCTGTTGATTGATGGAACGGCAAGCAATGATAAATTGCTTGCCGTTTTTTTGTACTTGTGCAGGTAGTATGCCCAATTGCAGTAAATATTGTTAGCTGTTTCGATCGTTGTGCAAATGTCGCGGGCAGGCCCGGTGATCTCTACAAAGCTAAATTACCCTCATTCTGCTGGTTGGAATCCAACGTTGGCGCAAGACTGGACTTTAAGTAACAAGTTACTTGGCTCGCATGCACTACATATGCTCGATGGAGTTCTACACTAGCGCACAGCGGAACTTCAACTTACTAGTTACTTAGCTCGGGCGCAGCATTATGCTGGGTAGAACTAACGCTCACGTACAATGGGACTTTAACTAACTAGCTACTTAACCCGTGTGCACCATACTGCTAGGTAGAACCCAACGTAAGCGCACGGTGAGACTTCAACTAACTAGTTACTCAGCGCGTGCCGCCGTGCAGCGGCACAAGCAAAAGGCCACGGGATTAACCCGTGGCCTTAGCAATTGAAGCAGCGAGCTTAGCCTAGCGTCAGCTCGAACAACCGCGCGGTGCGCGGGTTCGGCAGCGTCACGCGCAGCTCGCCTGCGGCTGCGTCCCAGCTGCAGCCGGTGTCCGCCGAGGCTGCGGGATAAGCGCAGCGCGCAGCAAGCGCTTTGCCGCCGAGCTCCGGCATCGGCAGCGCAAGCTCTGCCGATTCGCCGCCGATGCGCCAGACGGCGAGGTACAGCTTGTCGCCGCGGCGGAGGCCAAGCGACAGCCAGTCGTCGCCGTGGGCCGGTAGGCCAAGCGGCCAGACCGGCAGCGCTTCGCGGATATCCTCGCGGATCGACTTGTAATAGTCGAGCGCTTCCTTCACCAGCTCGCGGCGGCGTGGACTTAGCTCCGCCAAATGGCCGGATTGGTGAACGCGAAGCAATAGCGCATTCACCATGTTGAAGATCACTTCCTCGTCATCGCCCTCGCGAAGCGGATATGACCAGACAGCCGCTTGTTCCGGCGTTAGCACGGCAGGCGCACCTGCGGCGATCGACGCATACTTCACGTAATCCTCTTGGTCGCTTGTCGACTGAATGCTATAACGGCTAAGCATCGCGTAGTCCATCCGCATGCCGCCGCTTGAGCAGTTCTCGATTACAAGCTCCGGATAACGAGCGAATACGCCGTCAAGCCAAGCGAGGTAAGCACGGTTATGCTGCAGGAGGCCATCGCCAACGCTATCCGCATCGGTCTCTGTGCCAATACCGGCATTGATGTTGTAGTCCATCTTGATGTAACCAACGCCATAGTCTTCAACCAGGCGGCGGATGACTTCATCCGCATGAGCGATGACCGCCGGATTGCGGTAGTCCAGCTGGTAGCGACTGCGGTCCTTAACTCGCTTCCCGTGACGCATGAAGAACCAGCTGTCATCGGCATCCGCCAGCTTCGGCGAGTTAATGCCCATGACTTCAAGCTCGAGCCATAGACCCGGAATCATATTCTTGCTGCGGATATAGTCGAGCACGTATTTGATGCCTTCCGGGAAACGTTCCTCCGATGGCAGCCACTGGCCAACGCCATCCCACCATTCGCCCGGCGCATACCAACCCGCATCGATACAGAAGTATTCGCATCCGACATCAGCAGCAGCGTCGATCAAAGGAAGCAGCTTCTCCGTAGTTGGCGAACCCCACAGGCAGTTCATGTAATCATTAAAAATAACGCGAAGCAACTTGTTATCGTCATTCTCGCGGCGAATGCGGCGACGGTATACGGTCAGCTGTTCAGCCGCTTCCTCAATCCCGCCTTCTACCGCACCAATCGCCACCGGCACGGACAC
This sequence comes from Paenibacillus glycanilyticus, assembly GCF_030161375.1. Classification (GTDB taxonomy): domain Bacteria; phylum Bacillota; class Bacilli; order Paenibacillales; family Paenibacillaceae; genus Pristimantibacillus; species Pristimantibacillus glycanilyticus_B. The sequence continues at coordinate 238,144 of NZ_BSSQ01000006.1, read as the reverse complement.
AAACTTCTCGCCCGGCGCCAGCTTCAGCCACCAGTGATTGTCATGCTCGGTTGGTCCGCTGATTAGCAGCGTCAAGCGATCTACTTGGTCCGTCAGCTCCCAATGCCACGAACCGTTATGCTCGATCTGCCAGAATAGACTTTCACCTGAAGCCGTGTTCGACATGACCGCCATCGGAATAAGCTCCGCCGCCGACCAAGAGCCCGTGTTGCTGAAGGCCACGCGTTTGGAGCCGCGGTCAATCAGATGCGACATGCCAAGCTCCGGCAACGTATACGTCCGCCATTGCAGCTCGCTTTGCCAAGCGTTATGCGCCAGCGTCACTGTTACCTTCTCGTCGCGGTCGCCTTCGCCTTCTTTATCGAAGCCGGTCAATGCAAACGACGACACATACTCCACGCCTACTTCTTCCCCGCCGCCATTCACAAGTTCCGTCCAGCAGCGCGCAATCGCAACGCCATCGTAGAACTGAACATTCCACTCCGCAACCACGCCGGTAACCGGATCCTTCAATCCCAATACTAGCTTGCGGCCGAACTCGTTCCTACTATCCGATAATCCGTCATACACCATGCGGAGTCCTGGCTGCGACGCGCGATGCGTCCGGCCATGGTATTCCGCCCGGTCCTCGCCGGTCAGTTGCAGCTCCATAAGACGGAAGCCTTCTTTTTGCTTAGCCGCAATCGACTCTTCCACCCATGATTGCGCGCCAAAATGAAGCAACAGCACATCGCCGTTCTCCCGTACCTCATACACCAAATGCAAGCCGTTCTCTTCGATCTTCTGTATCCCCGTAACCAACTTCGTCTCCATCTCCAACTACCACCTTTCCCACTCTAACGAAACTCCATATGCTTATTCCGCCGAACATACTGTTCTCATATAATCTAACGAAACTCAGTCACGCTAATTACCACTTAAGCAAGCTAATGCCGCAACATTCGGCCAAATAGCGATACCCTGTTTCCTTAAAATCCAAAACTCGCTCAAAACGAGCCATTAGCGTTACCTCGTTTCGTTACGCACCGACAGCGGGCTGCGCAGCACAGTGAGACTACGTGCTGACAGTCGGGCGTCACCACCACCAACGATAGTACTGCTCACGTCCGCGAGGCAACGTCCCGACGCCGACCTTGATCGGGCTTCCACGCACGAACGGCATTTCTTGGCCTCGACCGCATACCGGCGCGCAACTCCATTCAAAAAAGAAAGAGACTGCCCCATTAGCCATTGGCTTCTGGGACAGCCCCTCGATGGGTAGCTTATTCGGCCGACCCGAATTGCTGCCATGCAGTCTGAATTTCGTTGATGGCTTGATCTTTGGTTTTGCTGCCGCCGATGTAAGCCTGCATGATCTCGCCGAACTTCTGGTGGAACGTATCGAGCGAGTAGTTAACCGACAGATCGCCGGATTTCTGCGTCTTAAGGATTTCATCCATTTCTTTCGGCATATCCAGGTCAGGAAGCGGAGCGTCCTTGATTGGCGGAATAACCTTCGCTACGTTCGAGAACCATTGTTTGCCGTAATCCGAAGTGTACAGCCAGTTGAAGAAGTCGATCGCTTCACGGGCTACTTTGGAATCTTTATTGATGCGAAGCGCTTGGTCTGCGCCCGTTACGATTTGCGTCTGTTCAGGCTTGTCGCTTACAGGGTAGCCAGCAATGCCAAGCTTGAAGTCTGGGCTGATTTTCTTGATGGCTTCTTCGTCCCATGCGCCTTTGCCCGTCATGAACGCTGCTTTACCTTGAGCGAAGTCGGATACTTCCGCGTTGCTGTCGCGCTCAAGCGGTTTGTCTGTACCGTGCTTAACAGTCAGGTCGATAAAGTTAAAGAAGTTGTCCTTCAGAACCGGATGGTCGTTAAACGTTGTTTTGCCGTCGATGAATTGTTGCACTAGATCTTTCGGCGTAGTGCCTGCATCTTCAGCCGCTGCATTCACGAAGTGTTGGAAGATGTGCTTCCATACCCACCACTCTTTGTAAGCGTTGGCGAATGGCGTAATGCCTTTTGCTTCAAGCTTCGCGATGTCGTCATTCAGCTCAGTCAGCGTCTTAGGCGGTTCAGCGATACCTGCTTGCGTCAGCAGATCTTTGTTGTAGATCAGCGTCATCAGGTTGCCCTTAACCGGCAGTCCAAGCACTTTGCCGTCCGAAGACGTCATGTTTGCTTTTACGCCATCTGTCATTGCAGCCGCAAGAGGCTCGTTTGTCAGATCCGCGCTGTATTCCGCGAAAGTATCGATGTCGCCGCCAGCTGTTGTCTGGAAGACGTCAGGCGTGCTGCCCGAAGCGATTTTCGATTTCAGAACCGTGTTATAGTCAGCTTGCATAATTTCAAGGTTGATTGTTACGTTTGGTTTTACCTTCTTGTACTCGGCGATGTATGCATTAAATGCGTCCGTGTACTCTGGAGAAGCCGTGAACATGTTAATCGTTACCGGTTTGTCGGAAGCCGCGCCATTATTAGCCGTCCCGCCGTTGTTAGCTGTATCGTTACCGTTATTTCCGCCGCAAGCGGCGAGCATGCCGCCGACCAGCGCAAGGCTGAGCGACACCGAAGCAATTCTCTTAAACATTGTAACGCCCCCATTTCTCATAGTTGCCAGCAATCAAATGTCCGCCCGGAGTGGTGGGCTGTTATTAAGCTGACCTTATGCACACGTTTATCATAATGAAAACGGATTCCGATAAAAATGCACATAAGTGACTAGTTAAGGGTAAAAAAGCGGAGTCTTGCTTGTTGTTCACTTTTTATCCTTCCTTGCTCGCTGTCCGATACTCCGTTGGCGAAATGGAGAAATAGTTCCGGAACGCCTTGCTGAAATAGTTCTTGTCCTTGAAGCCAAGCATCTCCGAAATGTCCTGGATCTTAAGACCCGGATCGTCAAGCAACTCCTTCGCCTTGTCCATCCGGACCCGCTGCACATACTCGTGAATGCCGCAGCCGAACTGCTGCTTGAACAATTTCATTATGTATTCCCGGCTCAAAAAATATTTATCTGCAAACATGGAAATTTTAATATCCTCGAAGTACCGATTATCGATATAGGCTTTAATATCCCCGATCTCAAATGGACGATTGGCGGACTGCGCATGCCGGATCTGCTCCAGGTAAAAGCTTAGGGCGTCCTCCATAATGGCGCTGAACTGCTCATAGCTAGCGAAATCATCCGAAAGTCCCATGAAACGGACCGGATGCTCCTCCATCAGAGGCAACTTCTCGCGGGTCACGCCAAGCTCCAGCGAAAAATCGTTCATCAGAACGATAAATCGCGCCACCATTAAATCCGCTTCGCCAAGCGTAAATTCCCGATCGCTTCCCTTCTTCAAAGCTTCGGCGACGATCGTTCTCGCCCCCGCCGTATTGCCCGCTTCCAGCGCGGTGCGAAGCAGCTGAACCCTTCCGGACAAGAGCGGAATTTCTTGATCTTGCCCCGCCTTCTGAGCGGTGTTGCTCGCCACGTGATAACCCTTGAGCCGCATCAGGTCAACGCCGCTAACCGAAGCTTTGGCTGCTTCGTATGAAGAGGCAATCTCCATGATGGCGGTGCATGGCGATCCGATGCCCGCAACCGCAATGATGCCGAGCAACTCCTGAAGCGCGGCGAGCGCTTTGTTCATCTGATGCAGCGAACGGTAGGCGATATCCTCCTGATAAGCGCCTTTCATCGTCAGAATGACGATCAGCTCGCGGTCCTGCTTCGGACTTGCAAAGCTGAACGCTTGGAAGTATTCGCCCGCTATCTCATTGAGCATATTCGCCACGGCAAAATGAAGCAGGTCCACGTCGGAATGGAACCTCGCCTTACGCACCTGCTCCATATTCAGCATCCGCAGCACGACGGCGGCGAACCGGTTATCCGGATCATCCGCCCCGATCAGCGGCAAGAAAGCTTCGTTCGTCTGGCTTCGGAAGCTGCGGTCAATGATGGACAGATACATTTTCTCCTTCAGCTTCGGAAGCGACATATTGAGAGTAATATTGCGGTTAATGAACTCGCTCTCCCGCACGCGCCGCGCTTCTAGCAGATCCACTGCCTTGCGTAGCGCAGCATTCAGGTCCAGCCGGTTGATCGGCTTCAACAAATAATCCACGACCTTGGAGCGAATAGCTTGGCGCGTATATTCAAAATCGTTGTATCCGCTAATTACAATAGCAGGCAGATCCGGATAGTCGCGTTCAAGCACTTGCAAGAGCTCCGCGCCGCTCATGCCCGGCATTTTCATATCAACCATCACGAGATCGATGTTCTGCTGGGCCAGAAGCTCCAGCCCCATCTTCCCGTCCGTCGCCTCCAGCACCTCGCTTACTTCAAGGCCTTTCCAATCGCCCAATATTCGAATCGCTTCGCGAAGCGGTTCTTCGTCATCTATTATAAGTACTCTATACATAAGGCCCGCCTCCCCGCGGTATTAGCATTTCCATTTCCGTGCCCGATGGACTGGTTCGAATAACAAGCTGGGAGCTTGTCCCGTATAGCAGCCTCAGCCTCGTGTTGAGATTCACCAGCCCTACGCTGCGCTCCTCTTCCGTCCGTTCATTCCAGTCGCCCTCGAACGATTCGAGCACTTCCGTCAAGCGGCCTGGCGCAAAGCCCGGACCATTGTCTCCTACAATAATAAAAGCATGTCCGCCTGCTGCTCGCGCGCTGATCTTAATCGTGACGGGAGTCGAGACCATCTCCACGCCATGTTTGATCGCATTCTCCACTAGTGTCTGAAGCGACAGCTTGGGCAATTCCAGTTCCTTAAGTTCTTGGTCCCAGTCGATGGTAAGCTGCACCCGGCCTCCGAACCGCGCTTTCTGCAGCGACATGTACCGCTCGATATGAAGCAGCTCTTCGCTCGCGCGGACGATATCTTTGCCGCTTATGCAATAACGAAGAGTCAATGCGAGCGCGTCCACCATATCGGCGATGTCGAACCGCTCCGCCTTAAGCGCTTTGGTCGAAATCGCCTGCAGCGCATTATAGAGGAAATGCGGATTAATCTCCGCTTCGAGAGCTTTCAGGATCGCGTTTTTCTCCGCTAGCTTCATCTTGTACCGCTCGTTGATTAACTCGTTCGTCTGACGGACCATCTGGTTGAATTGGCGGGACAGATAAGCAAGCTCGTCGCGGCCCACCACTTCGGTGGATGCTTCGAAATCCCCGGTACTGAACCGCTTCATCTGCTGCGACAGCAGCTTCAGCGGTTTCGTAACCGCGTTCGAGAAGTAGGTAATCAGAATGACCGCGAGCAAGAGGAACAGGAATCCGATCAGGAAGTTGAGATTTCGGGTTGTTTTCGCCGCCGCATACAGTTCTTCGTACGGAATGGGCTTGACCAGCTTCCAGCCTTCCTGCGCGCCTACGTTGTAAACAACGAGATACTTGCTGCCCTCATTGCCCGGTGTCTCCCAAGTAAGTCCGTTCTTCGCGCCGGTACCGTCCGCATTGATCTGATTCAACAAGCCGCTATGCGCCATGATCTCGTAAAAAGGTCTCTCGTCGAGCGCAAACGGTTCATTGTCCGGACTGAGGAACAGCAGATGCTGGCCTTTGTCCTGCGGAATGTCCTGCATGATTTTATCGATCGTGGTTCGGTTGTAATAGAAGGACACCACCGCTTGCGGCGCCCGGGTCGAAATCGAACGAAGCACCCGGTGGTAAGCCATAAAGCTGCGGCTGGGATCCATGTCGTAACCCCGCTCGTCGTTGGACAACAGGAAAGACTGGTACGCCTGATTCGCTTCATTGTCCATCGCTTGCTTGTACCAGGACATCGAAGGCAGATTGTCCGCGTGGCCGGACCGGATCTTGATATCAAAGTTCTCCTTGGCAATCGTGTAATAAGTCCCGCTCTCCACAAAGTAGAGATAAATGGCTTCCAGATCCTCGTTGCTGCGGGAGAAATACATACCCCGAAGGTAGTCCTCTACGTACATCTTGGATGCGTAATTGGTGGCGGCATGATTGATGGCGAAAGCCAATTCATCATAATTAATCGAAGGCAAGGACAGCTGCTCCATTCCCTTCAAATATTCCTCCAGATTCTTGTTAACGAGGAGCAAATTGTTCGAAGTACTCGAAATGCTGTTATTCAGCGCTTCCCGCTGCAGCATCTTATAGGAGATGAAGGTCAAAGACCCAACAACCAGAATAATGATCGTCGTAAAAAGCAAAATAAGCTTGTTCACGAGACGACCGGATACGCGCTCCGTTAAGGCGCTCCATCTTTTTGCGATATAAGTTGCGATTGCTATACACTCCCCGTGCTGCGGAAACTTTCGTTCACCTTTTTACCCCTAACCGTTTGCATATATCCATTTTGGCTGTCTGTAAGCGCAATTATAATACTCAGTATAGCGAATAAGGTACTGATGTTATAGTCAGCTAACGACAACGAGAAGCTGCTGCCTACAACTGACTTTCATCGAGAAGAGGTGCAACTATGTTTAAGAAAATGGGGAGAAAAGTGAGCGAGAAAATAGAATTCGGCCTATTCACGTTGCCGGTTCTTATCTGTATCGCCATTGCCTTCTATATCCCTTTTGCGATGACGATCCGTTATTCCCTCACGAAGTGGAACGGGATCTCCAAGCATCCTAAATTTATCGGACTTGATAACTTTAAGCAAATTTTTCTGCATGACACGAACTTTACCCAATCGGCATGGTTCACGATTAAATACGCCGTATTGTATATCGTGCTAATAAATGTCTTTGCTATTCTGCTGGCTCTCGTGCTGGACATGAAGCTGAAATCGACAAACTGGCTGCGCGCGGCTTTCTTCATCCCGTACATCTTGAGCCTTGTGATCGTCGGCTTCATCTGGAAGTTCATCTTCATGCAAGGTTTCGAGTCGCTTGGCGCAAGCACGGGCTGGGGCATCTTCAAGCTCAGCTGGCTGGGCGAACCCGGACTAGCCTTTATCTCCATTCTATTCGTATCCATCTGGCAATCGATCGGTTTCTACCTGGTTATCTACATTGCGGGTCTGCAATCGGTACCCGATGATCTGAAGGAAGCCGCTACCGTAGACGGAGCCGGCCCAATCCGCCGCTTCTTCAACATCACGCTGCCGCTTCTGGCACCATCGATTACGATCTCGGTCTTCATGGCCCTGACGAACTCGATCAAAGTATTCGACGTGATTCTGTCGCTCACCGGCGGCGGTCCTGGCGGCACGACTTACAGTATCGCTTACGACATCTACCGCGACACATTCCAGAACAACCTGTACGGCTATGGCACAGCCAAAGCGCTGATCCTGTTCGTTGCCGTTCTTATTGTTACCTTGATTCAATTGACGTTCTTCAAACGCAGGGAGGTTGAGGCATAATGAACCGTCAATCCAAATCCGGACGCATCATTCTAGAAGTGGTGATGGTCCTTCTGTCTCTGTTGTTCCTGTATCCGCTGTTCCTGGCGATCATCAACTCGTTCAAGAGTTTTGGCGAAGTCATGAAAGACGTCATTGCCCTTCCGCATAAGCTGTCGTTCGGCAACTACGAGCATGTATGGAACGTCATTAACTATCCGAAGCTGTTCTTGAACAACTTCATTATTACAGCCCTTGGCCTTGCCGGGATTGTCCTTGTATCTTCAATCGCCGCTTATAAGCTGGCGCGTACCAAATCGAGATGGAGCGGCTTGATCTACATGCTCGTCATCATGCCGATGCTGATTCCGTTCCAATCGATCATGCTCACCGTTCTCAAAATTGCTAGAGATCTGCACATTACCGAGAGCACTTGGGGACTTGGCCTTCTGTACTGGGGCTTCGGCGCACCGCTTGCCGTGTTTATCTACCATGGCTTTGTCAAAGGGATCCCGAAAGAGATCGACGAAAGCGCAACAATCGACGGCGCTTCCGGCTTCCGCCTCTTCTTCCTTGTTATCTTCCCGCTGCTGAAATCGGTAACGACAACGATCGTTATCATCGACGTAATGTGGATTTGGAACGACTTCCTGCTGCCGCTCCTTATGGTTAACGGCTCGCCGGATACGAAGACATTGACGCTTGCGGCTTACACCTTCGTTGGCCAATATACGTCGGACTGGCAATTTGCGATGACCGCGATGGTTATGGCCGTGCTGCCTTCGATCGTCGTGTTTATCTTCCTGCAAAAATATATCGTTAAAGGCGTTGTAGCCGGCGCCGTTAAAGGTTAATTTCAATAAAGTTAATTTCAATAAAGTTAATTTCAATAAAGTTAATTTCAATAAAGTTAATTTCAATAAAGTTAATTTCAATAAGCTTAAGCTTCATGCGAAATGCCCATCTGCTCTCCGCTTGTCTAACATGCGGCTGGCGGATGGGCATTTTACGGTTGCAGGCTTTTTTAGAATCATTATCGTAACTTTCGACAAAAAGTGATAAACTATGCAATAGTAAGAATTAGGAAGGACTTAGGAAGGAGCATCGCCTACTCTTTATGGTCTACACGATCCGGCCCCGCAAAGGCTTCAAGCTATCCTCTATTATTTCTTTTGTCGTTATTTTATCGGTTCTCATTACGATCTTTATCAGCACGATAATCGGGTACAAAACCGAGCGGAAATCGCTCTTTAACAATACGATTGAGATGAACGGCATCGCCGCGTCGAATCTCAGCAAGACGACGGAGTCGCTTGTGTTGTCCATGCAAAATAGTCTCCAGGTGACGGCCGATTACTTCTCCGACATCGAGCTTAGCGACGAGAATGTTCTGTCGCAGCTGGATTTCTTCATGGGGACAAGCCCTTACTTCAACTCGCTTACGATTGTGAACAGCAGCGGCGTCATCGTCTCTACCTCGCCGAACAATCTGAATTTGATCGGGAGCAAACCCGATTCCGAAGCTACGATAGATGCGCTTAAGCTGAAGAAAGCTTCGATCTCGAAGCCTTTCAAAGCCATTACGGGCCGGCTGATTGTGCTTGTGTCCAATCCAATCTTCGACCGCGAGGGCAACTACAAAGGGTTTGTCGGCGGATCGATTTATTTGCAGCAGGCGAATATTTTCCGCGATATTCTGGGCGTTCAGTCCAGCACGGCAAACGGATCTTACTTCTATGTCGTGGATTCCGCTGGCAACCTGATCTATCATCCGGACAAAGAGCGGATCTCCGAGAATGTGAGCGGCAATCCGGTCGTTCAGAAGCTGATGCATGGATTATCCGGCGCGCAGCGGATTATTAATTCGCAGGACCAGAACTTCCTGGCCGGCTTCGCGACGGTTCCGGCTGCAGGCTGGGGCATCGTATCGCAGACTCCCCAGGATCATATTGCCGACCTCTCCGAAAATGTCATTCAGGAAATGGTGAAATTCTCGGCGCCTTTCGTGCTCCTGCTCGTTATTATTTCATTCTGGTTATCTCGCATGCTGGCTCAACCGCTGAACCGGCTCGCGAATTACGCTTCCCGTCTCTCCGTTGAAGGCGAGAACGTGAAGCCGCTGACGATGGATGCCAGCTGGAATTATGAAGCGAATCAGCTCGTCGATACGGTAGCGGTTGCGTTCAACAAGCTGCGGCAGCAGAAGGAAGAGCTTCATGCGGAAGCCAATACCGATGCTCTTACCGGACTGACGAACCGCCGCACGATGGGCGCCATTACGAATCTATGGAAGCAGCAAGGTACGCCGTTCTCCGTTATTCTTATGGACCTCGACCACTTCAAGAGCGTCAATGACCGGTACGGTCACCATATGGGCGACGAGGTTCTGAAGTTTGTCGCGAGCGTGATGCTGCTTGAGAAAGGTGCGGAAGATTATTGCTGCCGGTTCGGCGGCGAGGAATTTACGATGCTGCTCCCGCATGCATCGGAGGGCGAAGCCGTGCAGGTAGCCGAGCGGATCCGGCTGCGGATCGAGCAATCGGTTACGCCGATTGGCGAATCGGTAACGATGTCGCTTGGCGTCGCGACCTTCCCCGATGTATCGGAAGAAGTATTCGAATTGTTCAAATACGCCGACGAAGCTTTGTACCAAGCCAAGCGCGACGGCCGCAACCGCACGGTTGCCTACAGCAGCCTGATGCATATGGCGCGAATATAATCTGTGGAGGCTGCCCCGGTGGAAGAAGAAGACCAGCAATCCATCCATGCTGATGTATTGGCCAATCCAGAGTTACAACAGATGATTCATAGAAGCCGAGCAGAATATAAACAAGGCCTTGGAATGACGACTTCAGAACTTATAAAATCTCTTTCTCCTCAGGATTTTGCAAAATGAATGCTCGAAATATAATCTGGCTGCCGATTGTTAGGAGTAAGCTGATACAGTAAATAAATTTAGCTTAAGTAGGCTGCCGATACAATCGGCAGCCTACTTTTTATCTAGCCGCAAAGCTCGACAAATCACTGTTCATGATACTCCCTCTCCTTCTAACCGCTCATTCCGGCACATACCTATACGTTAGAGACCGATTCTGCGGGGAAGAAGGAGGACTTGCGCCTTGAACTATTATATTGACGTCGAACCGGGAGTCAGCCTGTATGTGGAAGATACGGGCGTTGGGCAGCCGATCCTGTTCATTCACGGTTATCCGCTTGATCATCGCATGTACGAATACCAGGTCAATCAATTGCCCAAATACGGCTACCGCTGCATCCAGCTCGACCTTCGGGGGTTTGGAAAATCGGATTCCCCTTGGGAAAGCTATAGCCTAGACCGGCTTGCGGACGATGTCCGCTGTATTATTGATACGCTTGGCTACAAGGAGCTAACCCTTGCCGCGTTCTCGATGGGCGGCGCCGTAGCCGTGCGGTATATGGGGCGCCATGCCGGGCACGGCGTCAGCAAGCTGCTGCTGTTCGCCGCAGCCGCGCCTTATATCACGAAGCAACCTGGCTTTCCGCAGGGGATGCCGCCCGAAGGGCTTGATGCACTTATTGCGCTCGCGAACCGAGACCGTCCTCAGATGCTGCAGGAGTTCGCCAAGCTGTTTTTCCACAACGAGCCGTCACCAGCGTACCGGGAATGGTTCGATCTGATGCAGCTCGATCAGTCTCCCCGCGCAATTATCGCTTGCGGTTACACGTTGCGGGATGAGAATGTAATGGCCGACCTTAGAACAATCAAGGTTCCGACCTATATTTTCCACGGGGTGTATGACAAGATCTGCCCCTTCGAGCTTGCCATCATCATGAAAGAAACGATCCCGAACTCGATTCTGCTCCGTTTCGACAACAGCGGCCATGCGGTGTTCTACGAAGAGCTCGAGCTGTTTAACGTCTGCCTGCTAGAGGCGCTCAAACATTGATAATACGCGCATTTCCACAGCTTCCGCCGCATGTTGGCGGGGCTTTTTTATGCGGCGGCTCCAAGGACAAAAGTATCGTTTTTGCCGCGTATCATGGAGATTCTGTAAAAATAGGTTTACAATAAAAGAAAACGACGACCTTTTTAGGATGTGACAGACATGACCCAGCCTTACCTATGGAAACGGAATTTGATCGTTTTGTGGATTGGCGTATTTTTCTGCAGCACGGCTTATTCCGTATCCATCCCGTTTATCCCGCTGTTTCTTCATAATGATCTTGGCGTTAACTCGCATCTGGAAATGTGGTCCGGATTCGCGTTTGGCATTACGTTTCTGGCCAGTGCGCTTATCGCGCCTTATTGGGGATCGCTAGCTGACAAATATGGCCGCAAGCCGATGCTCATTCGTTCGGGCTTCAGCTTAGCGGCACTTTATTTCATTACCTTTTTTATTCATGATCCCTACTGGTTCCTGCTGCTGCGGGTGTTCCAAGGCCTGCTCGCCGGTTACGTGCCAGCGGCTATCGCGCTTGTAGCAACCAATACGCCGGAGGAAAAATCCGGTTACGCCCTTGGCATTATGGCCACGTCCGGCGCAACGGGCGGCATTATGGGACCGCTGATCGGCGGTACGGTCAGCCATTATATCGGCAACCGGGAATCGTTTATTTTCTCCGGCTGTATCGTGCTGGTCGCTGCCCTGATCGCCACCTTCTTCGCCACCGAGCATAAATTCAACCGTTCCGGCGTCCGCTCCTCCGTCTTGGATGACTTGAAGCATGCGGCGCACAACAAGGCTTTTATCACGCTGCTTGCGATGTCCGGTCTTGCGATGTTCTCGGTTATGATTCTCGAACCGCTGCTTACCGTCTATGTGCTGCAGCTCGGATCGAATGAACACGATGCTTCCTTGCAATCGGGGATTGTGTTCTCGGCTGTCGGGATCGCTACCCTGATCGCCGCTCCGCAATGGGGCAAGTTTGGTTCCAGAATCGGCTTCTCCAAAGTGCTGTTTATCGGGCTGCTTGGCGGGGGGATCGGCAACTGCCTGCAGTTCTTCGTTGGGCATATCGCGGAGTTTGGGATCTTGCGCTTTGTATACGGTTTGTTCTTCGCCGGGGTTACCCCAGCGATTAATGCCATGATCGTGAAGTCGACCGAGACAAGCTTCCGCGGACGCGCCTTCAGTCTGAACCAATCGGCTACGCAGTTCGCCACCATGCTTGGCCCGGTCATCGGCGGCGTGCTTGGCGGTATTATCCCGATCCGCGCGGTATTTATCATTAACGGCGTTATGCTGATCATGGCCGCCATTCTCGTAAAAAGGCAACATATGGAGGAGAAAATGGCCGCCTCCAAAGCTGCCGCAGAGCAATCCTAAGCCTTAGTCTAGAAGCTAGAATATTCCCCCATCCCGCATATATAATGGAAGAGTGACTTATAAATCCATTATATACACGGAGAGGATTGGTAGAATTGTTCGGAAAAGTAGCTGCCGACTTGCTCGGCCTAAGCGATATTGGGGCGGTCATCCGGCCCGAAAATTACGATAAGGTGGATTCTGATGATTATGTGATGCATGAAGACGGGGAAAAGATTTATTTTCTGATTAAATCCAAGACCGACGAATATTGCTTCACTAACTTTGCGCTTATCCATCTGGACGGTACTAGTGCCGTCAGCAAAAAACGCATGCTGCACCGTTATTCGTACGCCACGCACAAGATCACTGGCGTAGCCCTTGAGACCGCGGGCACGGTAGACCTTGATATTGAAATCAAATTCGCGATTGGATCCGTTCCATTCTCGATTGACGTGAATAAGAAACATATCGAGCAAGTGAAAGACTTGTACAAGACGCTGATCAAGATCTCCGAGATTCATCACGAGAACGACATCAGCCTTGGCTTTGCCCGCCAAAGCCTGGAGCTTGCTTCGTCGACGTTAAGCCACGCCCACAAAGGCGACTACGATGTAGCCGATACGTTCGACAAGCTGAACAAATCCGCATTCGCATGGCTCGAAGGGGCGCATAAGCAATACAAAGTGAAAGACTTCGGCCCGATCTTCGATCGCTATATTAACCTGTAAAAACGTAAAGCCGCCTCCGGAAACGGAAGCGGCTTTTGTTTGTTACATCGTTGATAGAGTCTCCACAGATGAGGCCCCACCTGTCACATTGCACCCCTACACCTGCAGCTCCATATGGCGGATGCGCGAGCTCTCGACTTGGATCGTCGAGTGGCGGATGCCGAAGCGTTCTTCGATCAGCGCGATCGCGGCTTGCAGCACCTTCTGGCAATCCATGCCGTCAGCGACCTGCAAGTGGCAGCTCAAGGAATCAAGACCAGACGTAATCGTCCAAATGTGCAGATCATGTACGTCAACGACGCCTTCCAGCCCGCCAAGCGCGGACCGAACTTCCTTCTCATCCAGATTTGCCGGGGTCCCTTCCATCAGAATATGGACGGTGTGCTTCAGCACGCTCCATGCGCTCTTCACAATTAGCACCGCAACAATAATAGAGATGATAGGATCCGCAATGTTCCAATCGAACAAGTAGATGAGCAGCCCCGCCAGCACCGCCCCCACCGAACCAAGCGCATCACCGAGTACGTGAAGATACGCGCTTCGAACGTTCAGATTGTTGTGAACATCCCCTTTGCGCAGCAGCGCCCATGCGCTTGCAAGGTTGGCCAGAAGGCCAACGGCCGCAATCAGCATCATCGAACCGCTCGCCACCGAAGGCGGATCAAACAACCGTCCGATCGCTTCCCAAATAATAAAGACCGAGATCACAACAAGAGTAACGCCGTTAAATAAGGCCGCTAATATTTCAAACCGGTGGAACCCGTACGTGCGAACCGCCGACGCCGGCCTAGCCGCGAACCAGACGGCCACCAGGCTAAGAATCAAGGCACTTACATCGCTTAACATGTGCCCGGAATCCGACAGCAGCGCAAGGCTGTTGGTGACTAATCCCCCGACAAACTCCAGCACCATAATGCCCGCCGTAATAATTAATGCTATAAACAATCCGGTCTTGTTGCCGGACATATCAAAATGATGATGATGGCCCAAATGCCCGTGATCATGATCATGACCGTGGTTATGGCCGTGGTTATGACCGTGGTTATGACCGTGGTTATGACCGTGGCTATGTCCATGATCATGACCGTGGTCATGATCACCGCTGCAGCTATGCTCAGCGGACTCCCCTGCGGCGTGGGAATGAGCCTTCGTATCCGTATGCTGATGTTTGCCTTCTTGATGATTATGCTCATGACTCATAAGTATGGCACCTCGCTTTGAACATATATGAACAACTATTCATATGTTATGATGCCGCATTTGTTACCCATTGTCAATCCATGGATAAGCTTTTTTGCTTCCCAAACAAGCAAAATCCGCCCGGAAACAGGTCAGAATCAACCAATCGACGGGCGGACCGAAAACCTCAGGTTTTAAGGATTGTTCGTGTGCTGCACATTTTGCAGCTTCTGAGACGCTTTGCCTTTGCCGTAATTTTTATTTTTCCGTTGCTTGGCTTGTGTCTCATGAACCTTCGCTACAAACTCGCTTGTTGATTCCATCGTACGAATCCCTCCTTTGCCATTAGTAGGGTATCCGCCGAGATTTCACCTTATGCGCGTGATCGGCCTGCCGTTACCATTACAACACTTTCGACAAAAACGCCCGCGTCCGCTCTTGCCGCGGCGCGTCAAACAACTGCTGAGGCGTTCCTTCCTCCACAATGACGCCTTGCTCCATAAACAATACGCGATGCCCAACTTCCCGGGCAAAACCCATCTCATGCGTCACGATCACCATCGTCATCCCTTCCGCTGCAAGCTCCTTCATGACGGTCAGCACCTCACCGACCATTTCCGGATCAAGCGCCGACGTAGGTTCATCGAACAACATAATGCGCGGTTCCATCGCCAAGGCCCGTGCGATTGCCACCCGTTGTGCCTGTCCGCCGGACAAAGAGGCTGGATATTGCCCGACCTTTTCCCGAAGTCCAACCTTGCCAAGCAGCGACATCGCCAGCTCCTCTGCCTTGCCCTTAGCCAGCTTCCGAACTTGAACGGGGGCCAGCGTAATATTCTGAAGAACATTCAGATGAGGGAATAAGTTGAACTGTTGAAATACCATCCCCATCCGGGAACGAATCTCCGTTATACCTGCCCCCGCATCCAGCAAGGACCGGTCCTCGATCCGGATCTCTCCGCTCTCCGGTCTCTCCAGCCCGTTCAAGCAGCGAAGCAGCGTCGACTTCCCCGAACCGGACGGACCGATAATGACAACAACTTCCCCTTGCGCCACCTGTACCGATACATCCTTCAATACCGTATTTGCGCCAAACGCTTTATTAACCCCGTTAACCTCAATAATCGGTCCTGCCATCGCCATCAACCCGCTACCCCCTTCTTCTCCAGCCAGCCAAGCAACTTGCTAAGGGAGTAGGTCAGAATCAGATAAATAAACGCTGCCGCCAAATACGGCTCCCATACACGCAAATATTGACCGCGCATGACGTTGCTCCAGTACATTAATTCCGGTGCCGCAATAAGCGCAACAAGCGAAGAGTCCTTGATCAGGACAACAAACTCGTTGCCAAACGCCGGAACCATCCGCCTCACCGCCTGCGGAAGAATAATAAACCGCATTGTTTGGAATCCCGTCATGCCAAGCGACTGCGCCGCCTCCGTCTGTCCTTTATCGATCGACTGGATGCCAGCCCGGTATATCTCTGCCGTATAAGCCGCCGAATTAAGCGACAGCGCGGTAATAGCCGCAATAACGGCATCGGTATGTCCAATGCAGGCGGGCACAAGACCGAAATGCACGATCAAGATTTGCACATATAGCGGCGTACCTCGAAAGAAATGAATATATCCGCTCATTGGCCAGCTAAGATACGGTCTGGAAGACATTTTGCCAAAGCCTACAGCTAACCCCAGAATCGAGCCCAGCACAATCGCCAAGGCAGAGATGCCAATCGTTAGAGCGGCGCCTTTGAGCAATAACGGTAAATAATCCACAATGATATCCCATCGAAAATGCATCGCGCTCGTCCTCCCCAGTTATGACAAAGGCATGCGCAACGGAACCTCATTACGCATGCCTTATGCTTGCTTACTTCGCGTTTAGCACATTATCGACGTTCGGCTCTTCGCCGAACCATTGTTTATAGATTTCCGTATACTTGCCGTTCTCCAGCACCTTCTTGATCGCCGGGTCCAGCTTCGCCTTCAGCTCGCTGCCCGTCGGAAGCAAAATGCCGTAGAACTCCGAACCAAAACTCGCCGTATCTAGAATCCCCTTCAGCTTGCGCTCCGGATTATTCTTCATATATTCGCGGACAATCGCAATGTCGGCTACAACGGCATCCACTCCGCCCGAGTCCAGCTCGAGCATGGCTACCGCGTTGCTGTCGAAACGCTTCAGATCCGTGTTGTCGCTGCCCATAATGCCGGACATGAGCGTATCTGCCGTCGTAGAGCCTTGCACGGCTACCTTCTTACCCTTCAAATCGGCCGCGCTCGCAATCGTGCTGTCTTCTTTCACCATAATCATATTGGTAGATTCGAAATAAGGGATTGAATAGTCATAGGATTCTTCCCGCTCAGGGGTAATCGATACGCTCGAAATACCGGCGTCATACGTGGAGCCGGATTGCACTTCCGTCAGCATCGAGTCCCAGCCGGTGTTCGTGATTGTATATTTCAGCCCCGCTTCATCCATAACCGCCTTCAGAAAATCCGCGTCAAAGCCGGTTATCTTGTCCTTATCCATGTACTCCATCGGCGCATAAGCCGCGTCCGTCGCGAACTTATACACCTTCCCGCTGTTACCGTCGCCGCCGCTGCTGTCTTCCTTGTTAGCCCCGCATGCTGCCATCGTCATGATGAGAATCCCCGCTGCCACAATTACGGATAATCGCTTCCCCATTGTCCTCTCTCCACCCTTCTCAACATTGGCCAAGCCAAAAATGAACTGTTCATGCAATCTATCAATAATCAGCTAGCAATTATCAAGAGTTTAGCAGGTGTAGAAGGGGAGAAGCAATAACTTTATGTAAATTAATCTAACATTAAAATAACATAATCGTTTAAAAGTCCATATGATTGAGCGCTGCATTAACACTCATGGCAGCTTTACTGCCGCCGGCAGCCGCAACAATTAGTTGCGCAGGGGAAATCGTAGCCGCATCGCCAGCCGAATACACATGATCAACCGTTGTTTTCCCATAGTCATCGATGGCCAGTCCTCCGCTCGCATTCAGCTGGCAGCCCAGCTTCTCGGCGAATCGGATCGGCAAATACCAATTTGATGTCACGAATCCGCCTATGCGGGCGACCTCTGTCCCGTCGGCGAACACGATTTTTTGCAGGCGATTGTTTTTCCCCTTCAAGGCGGCAATCGGCTGCTCAAATATCCGCACTCCCCGGCTCAGAAGCTTCGCCCGCTGCTGCCCGTCGAACGTTCCAACGCCATTCGTGCATACGATCAGATCCTTGCTCCAGTTGTACACCGTCGATACCATCGAGTAACGATGGGACTCGTTCTCCGAAATAACGGCAAGCGCCTTGTCCCGAAGCTCCCATCCGTCGCAATAAGGGCAACTGAACAAAGAAGTACCGTAATAATCGGTTATGCCCGTTATGGAAGGCAGCTTCTCCTTGAGCCCAATTGCCAGGATGATCGTCCGTGCCTGAAAGATATCGCCGGCGCTAGTCTGGATCAGAAACAAAGAATGCCCCCGCTTCACCATGTCCACTACCTTTGTCCGAACAAGTTGGACAGAAGGGTACTTGCTCATATCTGTATGCGCCAACCGCCTGAATTCTTCCGGCTTTATGCCGTCTCTCGTAATAAAACCATGCGATTCAAGCGTGACCGCGTTCCTCGCCTTGTTATCGTCGAACAGCACCACGCTGCGCCTTGCCCTCCCGAGCACAAGCGCCGCATTTAGTCCCGCCGGACCTCCGCCAATAATGGCGCAATCGTAAAGCTTCACCGTGCATCACTCCTAACCTTCGGTGCAATTGTTGTTGGAGATACTTGTTACGTATGAAATACCCATTACTAGGGCTTGCTATTCGTTCAGTATGGCTTCTTCACGCAAAAAACAAACCGCGCCCTTTAGGAAGTCTTGCTTCACTAAGTACGCGGTTTGTTCTGGAATTATGCTTGGTTAGGATGAAAAAGGCGGAAAGATTTTATCCTCAAACCGGGTGGAGAGCACAACGAGGGTCGACGAAAATCCGTAAGTATGGCAGGTTTCAAGGAAGCTTTCGAGCGTCTCGCTTGTTTCGGTGACCACCTTCATTAAATAATTATATTCCCCGCTTGTTCTGTAGAAATCGACGATCTCGGGCGCCGCTTCGCAGAAAGTCTCGAATTCCTTGCAGTTATTCGATTTAAACATAATAAAGGCGGTTGTATACTTCCCAAGCTTGGGCAAGGACACATCCGCCCGGTATCCCGTAATGACTCCCTGTTCTTCAAGCTTCCTCATCCGTTCCGTTACGGCAGGTTGTGACATGGCGATTACACGGCTCATCTCCGAGATCGTTATTCTCGCGTTATCGCGAAGAAGGGCTAATATTTTATAATCGATTTGGTCCATTAAGGGAGCACCTCTTTTTCAAAGGTTTAGATCGGGCAACAACTTCAAATTTAAGTTTTCAGACCTCAACTACCTTTATCCTCTTATGTAAATTGTAAGCTCCCTCCTCTAAAATGTCATTATAAACCAGTAAGGGAGAGGGATGACGATGACAGTGACCGTTACAAATGAATTGAATTTTTTCACAACGGGTGATGGCGTTAGGATTGCTTACCGAATCGACGGATCGGAAGAAAAACCGGTCCTTATGCTTGCGAACTCTATCGCGACTTCGCTGGGCATGTGGGAAGGACAAATTGCTGAATTCACGGAGCATTTCCGCGTGCTGCGTTACGATTACCGCGGACATGGCGGCTCGGATACGCCTGCCGGTCCTTATTCCTTCGACCGATTGGGAAGAGACGTTATTGAACTGCTCGACTCGCTTCGGATCGACAGAGTCCATTTCCTTGGGCTGTCGCTCGGCGGTGCCGTCGGACAATGGCTTGGTATCTACGCTCCCGAGCGGATCGACCGGCTTATACTAAGCAACACTTCCTCTTATCTCGGACCGGCTGAGCAATGGTATAGCTTAATCGACTCCGTCCTGCATACCGAGAATTTGACCGGCTTCGCCGACATGTTCGTGAAGAACTGGTTCCCCGCGCATATGCTGGAGACCGAGAATGAGATCGTCTCATCGTTCCACCGCATGGTGCTTGCTACACGCGCCGAAGGGATCGGCGGCAGCTGGGCCGCCATCCGCGACATGGATATGCGCCGGACAGCGGCTCTTATTACAAGCCCGACACTTGTTATCGGCGGTCAATACGATACGGTCACGCTACCGAGCCACAGCGAGTTGCTTGCGAAGACTGTGCCCAACGCGGAACTTAATATTTTCCCAGCGGTCCATCTGACTAATGTCGAGCTTCATGCGGAGTTTATGAGCGCTGTTCTTGCTTTTCTGCTGCAGACAGAGTAAAGAGCTATAAGTTCTTGTCGCACTCGGGAGAATGGCATGATCCGATGCCATTCCCTCACTAAGCCGGGCTTTTTAGCTACGTTGCACGAAGTGCAGCATAATGAGCCAAATTGGCTGATAGGATCAAATATAGGATATAAAATACAGCATATTCCGAGATTTCGGCCCATTTGGGCCTCTTGGAGAGAAATATCTTGCATTCCATGCAGGATATTCGTGGTTACTAGGCTGATACGCGTCCATATGCTGCATTTGGTGCAACGTAATCGATTAAGGTTCCTCGGGTAGGGTACACCTAATTAAACAAAGGCTGCCGATCGGCAGCCTTTGTTGTGCTATATTCTACTTTTATTCGCTTACTTCCAGACTTCATCTGCAATAGCTTTCACATAACGAAGCTTGTCCCACTGCTGCTCTTCCGTCAGTATATTGCCTTCTTCCGTAGAGGAGAAGCCGCATTGCGGACTTAGGCAAAGCTGCTCGAGAGGAACGTAAGCCACAGCTTCCGCAATACGCGCCTTAATCCTCTCCTTATCCTCAAGCTCACCGGATTTGGAGGTGATGAGTCCTAATACGATTTTCAAATCCTTGCGATTTACGTATCGCAACGGCTCAAATCCCCCGGAACGCTCGTCGTCGAACTCCAAGAACAAACCGTCTACATTTAAACCGCCAAACAGCACCTCGGAAGCATAATCATAACCCCCGCTTCCAAAATAATTGGATTTATAATTGCCGCGGCAAATATGCATCGTCACTACTAAGTCCTCGGGCTTGCCCGCCAACGTCTCATTAATCATATCCTGCATCACTTTCAGTTCCTCGGCCGGATCCAGACCTTTGGCGCGAAGCTTGTTATGCCCTTCCTCCGAGAACAGGTCTGCCCATGCGGTATCATCCAGCTGCAAGTAACGGCATCCGGCGTCATAGAAAGCCTGGATCGCTTTCTGATAAGCTTTTATCGTATCCCGATGGTAGGTTTCGCGATCCTTATAGATCTCTTCGTTCTGATCGGCGCGGTACACCAGCATATTAGGGCTTGGAATGGTTTGCTTCGCCACGACATCATCGCCGGCATGTTGCTTCAGAAATTCAAAATGCTGAATAAACGGATGCGACGAGAAATCGATCTTGCCCGTTATGCGAATGCCTTCCTTGCGGGTTTCCATCTTATGAAAGTTCAATCCTGCTTCTTTCTCGTAATATTCAACGCCGTCAAGGCCGCCCAAAAAGTCGAAATGCCACCAGCTTCTGCGGAACTCTCCGTCCGTAACGGCTGCTACGCCATTGTCCTTCTGTTTGTTAATGATACGAATAATCTCTTCATCTTCCACCGCTGTTAATTGCTCCGAGGAGATGATGCCCGATTTATATTGTTCACGCGCCTCTGTTAAACGCTCAGGACGCAATAAGCTGCCAACTTGATCATAGCGAAAAGGTACCATGCCATTCTCTCCTTTGTATCTCTAGGTTGTACTTAAAGTTTAGCATGATTAAATAAGACGGCTATAATAGTTAAAAAATATCGCCCGCTATAGCTATAGGCTATAACGGGCGATAGGTTTGGTTAGAGCTTTATTTTACCGCTAAGTTATCGTTGTCATTTGATCTTAATATCTATATCGCCGTGGATGCGGGTCGGGTAATCTGAGATCGTTAGCGTGAGCGGACTTTGGTAGTCCATCTGCTCCAAGTAATATTGAATCTCCTTCACCCCGTTAGTAATTGTGCTTCCTCCTCTGCTAGAATGAAACGTCTTGCCGGATGCATCCCGATAATCATTGCTAAACGATCCGTTAATTGTATTCTCATCTTTCAGCTCTGTATCTTTGAATCCAAAGAACAAAATTCCTTGATCAAACTCATTCAGAGTCAGCAGATCATCAGGGCGAGTAAGCAGCTTCTTATGCTCGAGATCCACTTTTACCTCCAGCTTATCTTTATCCAATGCCCGGATACTGCTAGCCCGCAGATAGAGTTGCTGGGGCTTGCGGAAGTAATTGCTTTGGAAGTACAAGACCTGCTGATCATCGCTTATGTTTGAACCTGTCACACCATTATTGATCGTACCAAAGGTTTCTCCATTCTCGTCCTCCAGTCGAAGATCGTCGAAGTAAAAAATCCTCTTATTATTTTCAGGATCATAATTCACCTCAACCTCGATTCTCGTCGGGTAGACAGTCATTGTGCCAAAGGTTATCTTCTGGCCTTCAACGGTAACTGTCTTATTGATGTCATGAATCTCCTTTAGTCCTTCAAACTTCGCTTTGTCTACAGGAACGGTAAGCTGCCATTCCGGACTAGTCGTAGCTGTCTCGGTCACCTTGTCTAACACAAACCTCATATTCAAATTATCGGGGATACCTGCCCCTTGGTTTGGATAAAATTCAAAAGTTCCTTGTATACTCTTCCAGCCTTCCTCACTCGGATAGAAAGAACTAGCAATTGAAATATCTTTATTGTCTACTAATTCTACTGTTTTTAGATTTATAACGCTCTTCTGTTTCTCCTCATTCTCTAGCGTGTAGAACACGACAATCCTCGAATCGTCGGCAATAACGCCGTCAATCGTCATCCTAATGCCATCCTGCACTGCAGACAATCCAACCGGCTGCATAAAATCATTTTCGAGCGCTAGTTCAAGTCCTTTATCGTAATGAATCAGTTCGACCAGAGCGCGAAGACCCGGGATCTCGCCCACATAAGCGGCCACAACCGGGGAGAACCTGACGGAAGCAACCGATACAAGAAGCAGGAGGCAAGCCGTATAAGCGGCTAATCTGGTATATATTTTACGCCTTCTGCGTGGGCGGGCGGCGCGAATGCCGTTCCATATGCTCGCGTCGATCCCGGGTGGAATCAGAATTTCATCCGTGTACTCCTTCATCGCTTCTAGCTGCGGCCATTGCCGCTCCTGTTCGTCTCGAAAATCACTCATGCGGCTCCCCCTCCTTTGCCAGTCGTTGCCTGAGTCCGCCAAGTGCTTTGTGCAGCCAGGTTTTGATCGTGCCTTCCGGCTTCTCAAGCGTCCTTGCAATCTCCGTAATCGTCAGGTCGTGATAATACTTCAGCTGAATAACGGTTCGGGCATTCTCATCCAACTGTTCAACCGCGGATTCCAGCATCACCCGCTCGATCAATGCAGCTTCACCGTCTGCGGCATGCGACTCCAAAGCGGCCGCGGCTGCTTCCTGCCCGCCCTTTCTTCGGGCTTTCTTCTTCACTTCGTCCGCGCAATAGTTCATTAGAATCCGAATCAGCCAGCTGCCGAAATAATCCGGCTCCTTCAGCTTGTGAATCTTCATATATGCCCGGCAAGTCGCTTCCTGCACGGCTTCCAGCGCATCGGTTTCATTTTTCAAATAAGAATAAGCGATCCGGTACATCTTCTCTTTGTGTTGCGATATGAGATTATAAAAGGCTGCATCGTCGCCGCGTTTGGCAGCAGCCACAAGTGATTCATTTCCCACACGCTTCCTCCCCTGCCATTAACCCTCTATATGATTAGACTCCTCCGGAAGCCAAACGGTTTTGTTGGCGACAAAAAAAAGCAGACGGATTCCGTCTGCTTGAATTATACGGCTAACCGAACCGTTAAGGAGAAACTTCTAGATGCATGCGCAGCTGCGGTTCGCCTACGGATTGGTAGGTTCCAACAACCACGAACCCCGCCGATTCGTAAAATGCCTTCGCATGTCGATTAGCGGATACTTCTATACGCAAGCCGCGGCGCGCGAGGTCGGCGATGAGCGCACTCGCCACGCCTTGGCGCATCCAGTCGGGATCGGTGAATAGATCTTCAAGCTCCAAATAATCCTCAATTGGAAGCGCCGTTGCAAAGCCGAGGGCTTTGCCGTCGTGCACCGCAACCGTCGCATACGGCAACAAAGCGTCATCCCAGACAAGCCACTCGGGATGAGCGGCGATGAGATCAATATCACCTTTATTCGAGAGCGACGACCGGCGTCTGATGTCTTGCAGCCTATCGATGTCATCTGCAACCGCATTCCGAATCAACAGCTCAGAAGATTGAATAGACGGGACCTTCACGACACGGTCTTCCAACGGATGAAACCACCTTGCTTCTCGCTTCAGCATTTCAATTCGCTCCCGGATCAGCGAAACAAACGGACTCTCGCCCTCGCCATGAACCAGCGCTTTTTCCAAAGCTTTAATCTCGATGGAAAAGATAAATCGCTTAAACTCAGCCGAATCCATATCGCCCCACGCTCCCCGTACAGGTGGACCTCACCGTATACTGGAAGTATATTAACGGGGTTAATCCCTTAGATGCCGCAAGCTCAAAAAGTTTTCTCGCAGCAAAAAACCTCTTTGCCGATATTGGCCATTTTGGTTAAAAGCTTAGTATCAACTCCATGAATCATGTATATCATATGTATATACATCAATAGGGTGGTGAGGTACAATTGGATAATAATGTGAGAAAGGACATGATCCTAATGACGACTGCAACGCTCAGTAAATGGGGTAACAGTAGCGCTGTCCGTATTCCGAACCAACTCTTAAAGCATCTTAACCTGGAAGAAGGTGCTGAACTGCAAATCATGATAACGCCGGAAAACGATATTCTGCTTCGCCCGATAACGAAACCGCCAGAGTCCAACGAGGAACTGCGTTCTCATATGAGGATGCTGCTCTCGAAAATCAAGCCGGATTCAGCGCGTCATAAAGAAATTGACTTGGGGATTGAAGGAGACGAACTGATTTGACAACTCCAGCACGCGGCGATCTGGTTTGGTTGGACTTCGATCCGCATGCGGGTCGAGAACAAGCCGGCCGCCGGCCCGCAATTGTACTATCCGAAGCAGATTTTAATGAGATTACTGGCTTTGCGCTTGTTTGTCCGATTACCAATCAAGTAAAAGATTATGCTTTTGAAGTTCCGCTTCCGGAAGGTCTGCCGTTCACCGGTGTGGTTCTCACGGATCAGTTAAAGAGCTTGGATGTGAAGAAACGCAAGATTAAAGTCGTTGGCAGCGTTCCGGTGGACTCCAATATTATGAAAGATGTCCTCCGCAATACGCGATCCATCCTGGCATAAAAGAGTTTTCGACTTTCCCTTTTACGGGAGGCTGGAGTTGGGACAACAAAAAGCACGTTGCCCCAACCTCGATACTCTCAAGCTTCTCCTCCTGCGAACTAAGCTCCTGAAGTGTGAAAGGAATTTTCTTGTTTCTATGATAATAGTCTACAGGACGCAGAGCTTAAATCTTCTTGATATACCAAGCATCGCATGCAAAATGCTCCGAGCCCGCAAGCGGCGCATCCAGCGCCTCAAAGCCGTGTTTCGCGTAGAAACGGTTAGCGGCATGCATGTTTTGCAACGTTTCCAAATAACACTGCCCATAATGAAGGCGGGCAAAAGTTAATGCCGTATCAAGAAGCTTGGCTGCAATGCCCGTACCTCGCGCAGGCGGGAGAAGGTACATTTTCTGAAGCTCGCATACTTCCGAAGATTCCGCAAACGGCGCGATCCCGCATCCGCCTACCACTTGTCCATCCTGCTCAATGACCCAATAAGCGCGGCCCTCGCGATTATAATAATCGGATAAACGACTCAAGCTGTCGTCTGCCCACGCGAGCCCCTCCCGATTGCCTCCAAATTCAATCAAACACTCTCTTATTACGCGCTCTATCGCTGCGTTATCCGCTGCTTGAAGCTCTCTGATGATCATGATGACATCCTCCGTTTCCTGATGCTAATTATAAGCGGAAAAGGAAGAAAGAAAAAACCGCGTAAAGGAGAGTATCATTCTCCATTACCCGGTTCTTCTGGCT
Organism: Paenibacillus glycanilyticus; assembly: GCF_030161375.1. Taxonomy (GTDB): domain Bacteria; phylum Bacillota; class Bacilli; order Paenibacillales; family Paenibacillaceae; genus Pristimantibacillus; species Pristimantibacillus glycanilyticus_B. Next base: position 212,518 of record NZ_BSSQ01000006.1, on the reverse strand, counting down.
TACGCAAAAATGATTATTTGCCTACGATTGCATTCAATTGAGCACGGCCCGCGATGATCTCTTCGCGATACTTTTGTTGCATCGGTTCAAGAATCGAAGGGTCTCCTTTGAGAGCGACAATCTGCGCGCTAGCGTCGTTCATAACCGTTTTGTACTGCGCGGTGCATTGGTTAAACGCAGCTGTACCCGTCTTGTACAGAACAGTCTTCTCATGCGTGGACGTTAACGTCGTGAATTCAACGGCAATATCCGTCAGGCCGGCTTGGCACTCGTTGCGCAGCTGGAACAGCTTCGCGGAAGTGTCATTGTACACCTTCTGGATTTTCTTCTCCTTGTTGCCGCCGTTTCCGTTGTTGCCATTGTTGCCATTGTTGCCGTTGTTTCCGTTGTTGCCATTGTTACCGTTGTTGCCGTTGTTTCCGTTGTTTCCGTTGTTGCCGTTGTTGCCGTTGTTGCCGTTGTTGCCGTTGTTGCCGTTGTTGCCATTGTTGCCGTGGTTACCGTTCTGAAGGCTCTCTACGACTTTTTGCAGCTCTTGCGCAAAGTTCTGAATCACCTTCTGAATAAACGAATTGGCAAGCGGCTGGAACGACGACTGCGAGAAAAAGCTCGACGTCGCCGCGGCTGTTGGTGCTTTGGATGCCGCTGCCGCGCTGGACGCGTTTACGATAAGCGCCGGCACGAGCAATGCCGTAGCAGCCAGCGTAATTAACGCCCGGAATTTTTTATTCATTGTTTTCTCCTCCTGCATTCCCTGTATTTTCGTGTATAAGGCAAACCTGTACGTTATCCGCCCGGCCGAAGCGGATGTCCATTCAAGCGTCACCCCCTTTCGAGATCAGGATCTGCAGGATTCTGCAGGCATGCCCTTTGGTCCCTATAGGTTCACGGACTTGCGTTCCGCACCCAACTGGTTCACCGGACGGCGGCCCACCGAGTGGTAGACGAAGCCTTGCTCCTCCATCGCTTTCGGATCAAAGCTATTCCGTCCGTCAATGATGATCGGCTGTTTCATCCGGTCCCGGACTTTCGCCAGATCCATCGTTAACACTTCGTTCCATTCGGTCAGGATAACGCAGGCGTCACAACCGGCGGTTGCGAGCTCCGCCGAGTCCATGTACGCAATATCCGCTGGCAGCATGCGGCGCGCCGCTTCCGCGGCAATCGGGTCAAACGCCCGCACAAGAGCGCCTTGCTTCAAGAGCTCCGGAATGATGGTCAGAGACGGCGCTTCGCGCATATCGTCCGTGTTTGGTTTGAACGCCAGACCTAGCACGGCGATTTGTTTGCCCGCAAGGCCGCCAAGCGTCTCGCGAAGTTTGTCCATCACGACAAAACGCTGGCGTTGGTTCGTCTTTATAACCGATTTGAGCAGCTCGAAATCATAACCAGATTTGTCCGCAATATGCGCGAGGGCATACGTATCTTTCGGGAAGCAAGAGCCGCCGTAACCGATGCCGGCCTGGAGGAATTTTTCGCCGATCCGGCTGTCCATGCCCATGCCTTTCGCTACGTCTTCCACGTCGGCGCCGACTTTCTCGCAAATGTTCGCAATGGCGTTAATGAACGAAATCTTCGTTGCGAGGAACGTATTCGCCGCGTATTTGATCATCTCCGCGCTTTCGAGATCCGTCTTGAAGATGCGAGTGTTGAAAGGCGCATGCAGCTGAGCGATCTGCTCCGCCGCCTCCGGATTGTCCGAACCGACAATGGCGCGGTCCATGTTCATGCAGTCCGACAGCGCCGTTCCTTCGCGCAAAAATTCCGGATTGGACACAACGTCAAAGCTTGTCCAAGGGTATTTCTTGTTCGCCTGCACAACCTCGCGAACCAGCTCGCCGGTACCAACCGGCACGGTGCTTTTGTTCACGATGATTTTGTGGCCGTTCAGATGCTCGCCAATCTTCTTCGCCGCCGACATGACGTAACGCATATCCGCTTCGCCGGTCTCCGACATCGGCGTGCCAACCGCAATGTAGACGATGTCCGAAGCTTCGATCGCTTCGCCTACCTCGGTCGTGAAGAGCAAGCGGCCTTCGCTTTTGTTGCGAAGCGCCATCTCTTCGAGACCCGGCTCGTAGATCGGAATAATGCCGTCGTTGAGCAGGTCGATTTTGCGCTGATCCACGTCGCAGCAGATGACCCGGTTACCTACTTCCGCGAAGCATGTACCCGAGACAAGACCGACATAACCCGTACCGATTACTGTAATTTTCCGCATATTAGTTCGCCGCCTTCGTAATAAAATGCTTCTCGTACACTTGCTGCAGGTAGCCCAGCACATCCTTTTGCAGATCGTCGCGCTGAAGCGCGAAGTCGAGTTGCGCCTTGATAAAACCAAACTTATCGCCTACGTCGTAACGAACGCCTTCAAAGTTGTAAGCAAGCACGTTGCGCTGGTCGTTCAGCTTCTTGATCGCGTCGGTCAGTTGGATTTCGTCGCCTGCGCCCGGGGATTGATGCTCGAGAATGTCGAAAATCTCCGGCGTCAGCACGTAACGGCCCATAATCGCGTAGTTGGAAGGAGCGGCTTTCTTCGAAGGTTTCTCGACCAGACCGTCCAGGAAAAAGATCGAAGGCTCAATGGCCGACCCGCGCGGCGCAATAATGCCGTATTTGGATACATCCTCATCGGCTACGCGCTGCACGCCAACAACCGAAGACTGGTAGCGGTCGTGGACTTTGATCAGCTGGCTGAGGCATGGGTCTTCGGATTGCACGATATCGTCGCCAAGCAGAACGGCAAACGGTTCGTTGCCCACAAAGCTGCGCGCGCACCAGATGGCGTGGCCGAGACCTTTTGGTTCTTTTTGACGGATGTAGTGGATGTTCGCCATCTCGGAGATGCCGCGGATTTGCTCGAGCTCCTTCGTTTTCCCTTTCTTGGCCAGCATGTCTTCGAGTTCGTACGTAATGTCGAAATGGTCCTCAATCGCCCGCTTGCCGCGGCCGCTGATGATCAGAATGTCTTCAATGCCGGAAGCAATCGCTTCTTCGATAATGTATTGGATCGTCGGCTTGTCCACGATCGGCAGCATTTCCTTCGGCTGGGCTTTTGTTGCTGGCAAGAAACGGGTGCCGAGACCCGCAGCTGGAATAATCGCTTTACGCACTTTCATGGGACATCCTCCTCGATTTCATATGAATGGTTTGCTTGATGCAGTTGATGACGCGATCCTGCTCTTCCAAGGTGAGACTGGAGCCCGACGGCAGGCAGATGCCATGCTCGAACAACGTATCGGACACGCTGCTTCCCGGCTCATGCGGGAAATAAGGATAATATTGCAAAAGCGGCTGGCGGTGCATCGGCTTCCACACCGGACGCGCTTCGATATTCGCTTCGGTTAATTTCTCTACCAGATCGGCCGGCGTGCAGCCGGTCGTGATCGGATCGATGGTCATCGTCGTTAGCCAGCGCGTTGCCTCGCCGTATTCGGCTTCCGGCATCATCGTGAGCCCCTCGATATCGGCAAAAGCCCGCTTGTAACGGTCGAATACCGCTCGTCTTGCGGCTACCCGTTCGCCCAGCAGTTCAAGCTGTCCGCGGCCAATACCCGCCAGCACGTTACTCATCCGGTAGTTGTAGCCAAGCTCGGCGTGTTCATAATGCGGCTGCGGCTCGCGGGATTGCGTCGCCCAGAAACGCGCCTTCGCCAGCGCCGCGGTATCGTCGGAGACAAGCATGCCGCCGCCGGAAGTCGTAATGATCTTGTTGCCGTTGAAAGAGTAGATGCCGAATTTGCCATGCGTTCCACTCGATTGGCCCTTGTAGGTTGTGCCGAGCGATTCGGCCGCGTCTTCGATGACGGGCACGCGGTACTTGGCGCAAATCTCGTTGATCGCGTCCATGTCGGCGTTCTGCCCGTACAGATGGACAACGATAACCGCTCTAGGCAGCTGCTTGTTGCGATGCGCCTCCTCGAAAGCCCGCTCAAGCGCCTGCGGCGACATCGTCCACGTCTCGGCGTCGCAATCGATGAAGACGGGCACGCCGCCTTCGTACAGCACCGGATTCACGCTAGCGATAAAAGTCAGCGAGGAGACGAAAACGCGGTCGCCGCGTCCAACTCCCAGCAGCTTGAGTGCCATATGGATCGCCGCGGTGCCGGAGGACAAAGCGACTGCCCCCTTCGCTCCTACCTTCTCGGCCAGTTCGCGTTCGAACTGGTCGACGTTTGGACCAAGCGGCGCGATCCAGTTGGTGCGGAAGGCGAGTTCAACATACTCGCGCTCCCGCGTCCCTAGATGCGGCGGGGATAAATAGATTCGACTGTTGTTCACGTCGTACTCAGCTCCTCTTGTGATGCCCGCCGATGTTTGCGGCGGGCTATGTGGTGCGCTCGGCGCGCGTTGGCAACGCCGCGGCGCTTAGTTTTCTTTGTTGTAAGCGGCCTTTGGCGCTTACAGAGCCCGAAGCCGGGCGCCGTGGCGGGTTTGCTGTGCTGTAAGCGGCCTTTGGCGCTTACAGGGTTGGTTTGCCGCGGCAGCGAGGGCTGTAAGCGGCTTTTGGCGCTTACAAGGCCCGAAGCCGGGCAGCGGCGGCGGGTTTACTGTACTGTAAGCGGCCTTTGGCGCTTACAGATTTGGTTTGCCGCGGCAGCGAGGGCTTGTAAGCGGCTTTTGGCGCTTACAAGGCCCGAAGCCGGGCGCCGCGGCGGGTTTGCTGTGCTGTAAGCGGCCTTTGGCGCTTACAGGTTGGTTTGCCGCGGCAGCGAGGGCTTGTAAGCGGCTTTTGGCGCTTACAGAGCCCGAAGCCGGGCGCGGCGGCGGGTTTTCCTGTGCTGTAAGCGGCCTTTGGCGCTTACAGGGTTGGTTTGCCGCGGCAGCGAGGGCTTGTAAGCGGCTTTTGGCGCTTACAGAGCCCGAAGCCGTGCAGCGGCGGCGGGTTTGCTGTGCTGTAAGCGGCCTTTGGCGCTTACAGGGTTGGTTTGCCGCGGCAGCGAGGGCTGTAAGCGGCTTTTGGCGCTTACAAGGCCCGAAGCCGTGCAGCGGCGGCGGGTTTGCTGTGCTGTAAGCGGCCTTTGGCGCTTACAGGGTTAGTTTGCCGCGGCAGCGAGGGCTGTAAGCGGCTTTTGGCGCTTACAAGGCCCGAAGCCAGGCAGCGGCGGCGGGTTTGCTGTGCTGTAAGCGGCCTTTGGAGCTTACAGGGTTGGTTTGCCGCGGCAGCGAGGGCTTGTAAGCGGCTTTTGGCGCTTACAAGGCCCGAAGCCGGGCGCCGCGGCGGGTTTTGCTGCGTATGTAAGGCTGGTTTCAGCCTTACAAAGCGCTTTTCGCCCGGCGGCGGGGCTTGTTAGGCCGATTTCGGCCTTACATGCCCCCATCCCACCTGCTGCTCGGCCGCTTCTTACAGCGCCTGCTCCACGCTGAGGCGCGGGGGCAAGACCCGCGCCGGGACGCCCACGGCGGTTTTGCCGCCGGGGATGTCCCGGACGGCGACGCCGCCGGCGCCCAGCACGGACCAGCTGCCGACGCGGATGCGCGGAATGAGCACCGCGCCGCTGCCGATGTGCGCGCCTTCTTCTGCGGCGGCGGCACCGGCCATGGTCGCGTTCGGCGATACATGCGCGAACGGACCAACCAGCGCGTCATGCTCCACGACCGCGCCGGAATTAATGATGGCGTGCGCGCCAACGACGGCGCCCGGCCCGATGACAACGCTGGGCATAACGACGGCGCCAAGCCCGATGCGAGCATCCTCCGCGACAACCGCGGAAGGATGGACAAGCACCGCGTACGAAGACTCGGGCAGCGCAAGCTTCTCTACAATGCTGCGCCGGGTACGGTTATCTCCGATTCCGATCACGACATGCATACCCGGCTCATCCGCGAGAAAATGCTTCAGCGTCGCGATTGGGCCATACGGCAATCCGCCGCGCAGCTCGACACCCGAGAAGCGGTCATCCAGGATGGCCGCCAGCCGGTAAGTCTTCGATACGCGGGCAATCTCCATCAACACCCGACCATGGCCGCCCATGCCCACAACAATGAGTGGGCGTCTTGCCGGCTCTTCCATTACCCGGTATTGCTCCGTATGTCCGCTAATCATGATGCATTCCCCATTTCTCTGCTTCCCGTAAATTTTTGAACGGTGGCTTGGCCCGCGCTTGAAATGCCGTCGCGCTTCAGCACCTTCCCGACCGTCCGAATCAGAATTCGAATATCAAACCAGACGCTTTGCCGCTCCACATAAGTCAGATCAAGCTTGAACTTGTCTTCCCAGGAGACCGCATTCCGTCCGTTCACCTGCGCCCATCCGGTAATGCCCGGGCGGACATCGTGGCGGTGAGCCTGCTCTTCCGTATATAACGGGAGATATTCCATCAGCAGAGGCCGCGGCCCCACTAGACTCATATCCCCTCGAATGACATTAAATAATTGCGGCAGCTCGTCCAGACTAAGCTTGCGAAGCAGCTTGCCGAAGGACGTCAAGCGCGCTTCGTCCGGCAACGGCTGGCCGAACCGGTCGTTCGCGTCCCGCATCGTGCGGAACTTCAGCACGTAGAACGGGTTGCCATACCTGCCCGGCCGCTGTTGCTTGAACAACACCGGCGAGCCAAGCTTCAGCTTCACGAGCAGCGCAACGACTAGCATAACCGGTGACAATAACACCGCAGCCGGCACGCTTGCCGCCAGATCAAACAACCGCTTGCCAAAGGCGTTAAGCTTAGCTCCGATCCCGCGATTGCGGTCAACCCGCAGCTTCGTGCTCCGGTACAGCCGCATCAGTCGCTCGACAACCCGGGCTTCCGTAAACGCCGCCTCAATCCGCCGGCGTCCCGCCGCACCCATGCGTTTGCGCGCTTCCGGCGTATTCATCATCGCCGCAAGAGATTCGCCAAGCTGCATCGTATCCCGGTAAGGGACGAGCAGCCCCGTCTCGGCATGAGCGACCAGCTCCCGAGTGCCAAGCACATTGGTTGCCACAATCGGCTTGCCAAGCGCCATCGCTTCCATCAGGGAGCGCGGAATGCCTTCTTTTTCCGAAGTTAGCGTTACCGCGTCCGCCATCGCGAGCCATGGAATAATCGAGGACTGCTGGCCGACAAATAACACGTCATCCGCTAGTCCCTGCTCCTCCACTTGTAGCTTCATCTGCTGCTCGAGCGGGCCCTGCCCGGCCAGCACCGTCACCCAGTTCAGAGCGCCGACGCGCTTGAGCTCCATCAAGGCATCCAATAGCAGGCTGTGATCCTTGACCGGTTCAAAACGAGCCGCCATAAACAGCACCTTTTCCTCCGGATCGATGCCATGCTTCCTGCGAAGCACCGCGATCTGTTCGGAAGTCACCTTGCTGGCCAGATGGTCCAAACGATCCAGGTCCACCCCGTTGCCCTCTACAAAAACCGGCCGCCAAGGCGCCATCTTGCGAAGCACCTCCGCGTCCTCTTCATTCTGCGAGGCGAGCGAATGGCAGCATAACGCGCCAAACTTCTCGAGCATCCGGTACAGCGTATACGTCCCTTTCGATTGTCCCTCGTAAAAAGGCAACCCGTGGCTCGTATGAATGACGACCGGAACACCGGCAAGCTTCGCTGCCATCCGTCCGATCAGACCGGCTTTGGCCGTGTGGGTATGCACGATGTCGTACCGCTCGCGGCGGAACAGCTTGTACATCGCCAGAATCGACCGCAGGTCGGCAACCGGCTGGATGGAACGCGCCATGGGCAGCAGCTTCCATTCGAACGGGTAGGCTTTTTCCTGCATCAGCCCCTCCTCTACACCTTCGGGAGAAGTGATGAACGTCACCTGAACCCCCTCCTGCTGCTGAAGCAGCCGAAGCTTGTCGCCCATAATTTTGTGGCTGATGCCGGAGGTGCAGATATGGGCTATTTTTTGAATCATTGTCCCGCCGCCTTTGCCGCCGTTTCCAGGTCGGAATGGACGCCATAATAAGACTTGAACCATTCGGCGAACTTACCGATGCCTTCCTCAATCGTAGTCTCCGGACGGAAGTCCACGTCTGCCATCAGACCGTCGACATCCGCATATGTCGCAACGACATCGCCCGGCTGCATCGGCTTGTACTCCATAAACGCCTTGCGCCCCAGCTTGTCCTCAATCGTGTTAATAAATTTCATGAGCTCAACCGGCTTGTTGTTGCCGATGTTGTACACTTTGTAAGGCGCATAACTGGTGCCGGGATCCGGCTCCATACGGTCCCACTCCGGATTCGGCTTAGGGGCGTTTCCGAGCAGTCGGTAAATGCCTTCCACGATGTCGTCGATATAGGTGAAATCGCGCTGCATTTTGCCTTGGTTAAAGACTTGGATCGGCTCTCCGGCCATAATCTTTTGCGAGAAGCTGAAGTATGCCATATCCGGGCGGCCCCAAGGACCGTACACGGTGAAGAAGCGCAGCCCCGTAGTAGGCAAGTTATATAAGTGGCTGTAGGCATGCGCCATCAGCTCGTTGGATTTTTTCGTTGCGGCGTACAGGCTGACCGGATGGTCAACGTTGTCGCTTACAGAGAAAGGCATGCTGACATTGGCGCCGTACACGGAGCTTGAGGAAGCGTAGATCAGATGCTCGATGCCCGCCTGACGCGATGCTTCCAGCACATGGCCAAAACCTTGCAGGTTCGTCTCCAGATAGGCAAAAGGATTCGTCAGGCTGTAGCGTACCCCCGCCTGCGCCGCCAGATGGACGATCGTCGTAACGCCTTCCTCCCGGATCAGCGAGAGCAGCGCATCGTAATTGACTAGGTCCTGCTCGGCCGCTCTAAAAGATGGCGAAGCCGTCAATTGCGCCCAGCGATCCCGCTTCAGCTGCACATCGTAATAGTCATTAAAGTTATCAAGGCCAACAACTCGTTTGCCTTCCTTCAGCAATCTTGCGCTCAAATGAAAGCCGATAAAACCGGCCGCTCCCGTCACCAAAATCGTCATATAGCCCCCACCCTTTCTCTGCTCTCGTTTGTGCTTGCTTCTGTATTTGTATTAGTGCTTGCGTTTGCGGTTGTGTTAGTGCTTGCGGTTGTATTTGCGTTTGCGTTTGCTGTTGTGCTTGCTGTTGTATTTGCGTTTGCTGTTGTGCTTGCTGTTGTGCTTGCTTCTACGCCTGTGCTTGTGTTCGCCGCATTAGTGCTGACAGCTGGCGTTTCGTTATGCTCGGACATTTCCTCGCGAACCGGCTCCGCCCCCGCTGCAACTTCCCGCAGAGAGATTTGGCCCACCATTTCGCCAAAAGACTGCCAGAACGCCGTCCGCTTCGCATCCAGCCGCTGCTTCGTGAACTGCTTGGACCGGCCAAAGTTACGCTCCGCCTGCTCCTTCAGCCATCTGCGGTCAAATGTCGCGCGTTTGATCTGCTCTGCCAGCTGGTTTACTTGGCCCGGACGGTGCAGGCAGCTCTCGTGGATCAGCTCGGGAATTCCGCCCGCCGTTGATCCAAGCACCGGACAAGCCCGGCTCATCGCTTCAATCGTTGCCCGCGGCAGCCCTTCCTGATAGCTCGGCTGCACATACAGATCGATATTGTCGAGCCATTCGAAGACCGCTCCGCCGCTTGGCAGCACGCCTTCGAACGAAACGAGGCTTCCGATGCCCAGCTTCTCGGCCATTGCTTGCCAGCGAGCCGGATCTCCGTCGCCAAGCACGCGGAATTTCGTTGCCGGCAGGTTCGGTTTCGCTTTCGCAATGGCGCGTAGGGCAATGTCGATTCCTTTCGTTCGGCCGTTTAGCGACCCAATCAAACCAATCGTAAGCGGCGCGTCCGTGCTCATCGCCTGCAGACGCTCCAATCTGCGGGTAAGCACCTCTTCGCCCGGCTCCGGAATTTCCACGTTGGAGCAGGATTCCGTCCGTCCTCCGATATTCGGATAACGTTGCTGCAGGAATTTTTCCGTTACATACAGCGCATAAGGGGCGTCCTTCACGATTGCCCGGGTCTGGTTCAGCGAGAACGGCGCATACAGCTTCCCTTGCAGATTGCCGTAATTCCAGAGGCCGTCCCAAGCGCAGGCTACCACTTCCACGGCGTAAGGCTTGCCCATTCGGCGAGCTACACGGATGGCTTCCGCCCCGATCTCGCTTGGCACGCGCGCAATGACGGCGTCGGCCTTGCCGATCGCCTCCTGCAGCAACTGCTCGATATAACCGCGCTTCGTCATTTTATTAACCGGATTGCTTAGCGACGGAAGCACGAGAAAATCAACATTTGGCCCGCTGGAGAGCGTTTTGCCCGCCATATCGGCATCCGAGGATGCTTTCTTGCCCCTGCCTGCCACGGTAATCTTGTCAAAAACGCCAAGGTACCGCTCCCACACCGCATATGGCAGCTTACCGCCGGAGAAAAATTTGCCCGATTCGTTAAAATAAAACGTATGGTCATGTGCCCAAAGCACGTTCATGCTGGTTCCCTCCTTTGTTTCTATTGCCCGGCCCGCAGCGGCGGTTTGCGCCGCCTCGGGCGGGTCTCTTAGTTCGTTAAGGTCCCCAGGGACCTTAACCACCTAAACTAGCTACTTTTCCCTCGGCTTAAGGTCCCTTACGGACCTTAAATCCCCGACAACTGCTGCTTTTGCTCGACTGGGGCACGTTGCGGACAACGTTAAGGCCCCTCAGGGACCTTAACTCCCCGCGCAATCCCTCAAGCGCCCTCTGGCGCCGGAACCGTTCCCGTCCCGATGCTCTTCACTGGCCGGGCCGGTACGCCGGCCGCAAGCGTGCCAGCCGCGACCGGCTTGTTCACCACGGCGCCGGCGGCGATGACCGCGCGGGCGCCAATCTCAACGCCGGCGAGGATGCGCACGCCGCAGCCGACCCATACGTCCCGGCCGATTCGAATGGCCGAGCCCAGCACGGGATTGTCGCGGATCGGCAGCGACGGATCGTTCCACGTATGCTGGAACGAGACTACCGACGACTGATGCGCGATGGATACTTCATCTTCGATGATGAGTCCTCCGTATGCATCGATGTAACATTGCTTATGGATACTCACATTTGAGCCGATAACCAGCCGTTCCGGATAACGAAGCTCAACCGATCGTCCGATCAGCACGTTATCGCCGCAACGTTTGGCTAGTCTTCTCAGCAGGACGTAACGCATCGCCACGCCCGGCAAATCCGGCAGCCAGTCGCTCAGCACCCACATCCATTGCAGAAGTGGCCTTGGCACCGGCTTCAGCACCGTCTCTGCCATACGAAGCACGCCGCGGAAACGGCCGAATTGATCTCGGCCTCTTTTTTTCGTCTTATGGACACTGCTTCGTTCCAATCGATCTCCCGTCCATTCACCTGCCCTATGTTGTTCTTGTTCCCGCATGTCCTTCAGCCCCCTTTCCTCCAGCAAGCCTTCCCTGCCAAGCCGTTGCACTCGGCTCTAACAACTCTGGCTCGCCTAGTTGATTCTCTTCCGCTAACTGAATTTTCCGATGTTTCTGAACAAACGTCTTGCGGCACCATATGAGCGCATAAGCGCCAATGGTATATAAAAGCGGCAGCACCGGGAGTTTTTTGCGGACCATGTTATCGCCGATCGTTCCGACGCCATAATCAAGTTCCCGACCGGTAATCGTCACGTAGCCGACCAATACGAGCGCGCATGCATAAGTAAAGATCAGCACCGCCGCCATCAGGTAGAACTTCCGCGTCTCCTTGTACACAATGGCCTGGTATACCGAGATCATAAGCACAAAGGCCATAAACACCGCTTCCAGCGTTCGCAGGAGCAGCTCCGGTTCCCAGTTGCCGAAGTTAATCGGATTCGGACTAATAAACAGGAAGACCGACAGCATAACGGCGTTAATGATGCCAAGCGGACCAATCTGCATGAACAATAGGCCGGCGGCGGCTGCCATGACGCAAATCGCCGTGCGAATCCGCATCGTGTACAAGAAGTAGAAGCTAAGCGTGTAAATAATCGCGTAATCCCTAAGCCCCGTCGCATACAGAATCACGAGAATGAACAAGATCCATCTCCGGCGAACCATCAGTTGCGCCCCAAGCAATCCAAGCCATACACAGGTGATATCTTTGGCGAACAAAGAGGACATGTACATCAGCGAAGGGCTCATCAACAATCCGATGACCGAGATAATGATAAACGGCGTTCTCGAGTTGTCCGCATCCGGAAGCGTATAAGCAAAGCGGCTTTCGTTCAGCCGGTAAGAGCTGTTCACGATGAGCAGGAGCAATACCGTGTTGAACAAAATAATCGCCAGCGGATCGTCCAGCTCCAGCCATTTGTAGAATGGCATATACAACAGGCCAAACACCGGGTATGCGGAAACGTTCATCCAGCCGGTCGAGATCTGCTCCATCGCATAAGGCATAAATTGCGACAGCTTCTCGAAGGTCGTTACCTGCTCGTAGTAATGAATCTCGTCCGGTCCGGCCAGCGGATTGACGGTTGCGGCGTAGATCGCCTTACCCGCCAGCGTAGCCGTAAAGCTCGCCATCAGCAGCACCGGCGCATTCGGCCAGCGCATAAGCACGAAGAACGGCAAGAGCAGTCCGGAGTACAAAATCAGCGCGAGCCTTTCATCCGCGGCAAAAGCCCACTTCGCCGTCAGTATGAGCAGAACGGAATATCCGACCAGCATGATTTTCCGCGTATCGATTAAACGGTCAGCCTGCATAGAGACGCTCCAGCTTTGCCGCGCTAACGCGGATATCATAACCGCGCTCGCCTAGCGCCGTTGCCCGTTCCTGCCATTCTCCGCCGCCATGGCCTTTGCGTTCAGAGAGCGTAACCAGCGCTTCCGCCCATCGCTCCGGCGAATCGCTCAGAGCGAGCCGCTCAATCAGACCGATTCGCAAATCCGCTTCCCGCGGCACTTCTTCCGAGATGAGACACGGCACGCCCGCCGCTTGCGCCTCAATAAGGACAATGCCAAGACCTTCGTAGAGCGACGGAAGGACAAAAGCATCAAGCGCGCCAAGCAATTCCGGCACATCCTTGCGAAGGCCGAGAAACTGAACCTTGCCTGCAATGCCTAGCGTCCGCGCCTTCTCTTCCATCTCTGCCCGCAGCGGACCGTCGCCGCATAGCAGCAGCCTCGCGTTCGGACGCAACTTGATCAGGCTTGCGAAGCTGTCCAGCAGCAGCGCATGGTTCTTCTGCTTGCTGAACCGGCCGATATGGCCGATCAGCAGCTCATCCTCAGCGGCGCCGAACCGGCGGCGCAATTCCTGGCGGTTCTCCCGCTCAAGCGACTCGTACGGAGCAAGCGTGATCGCATTCGGGAACACGTCTACGCGTCCGTCCTTCCAGCAAGTGGTGCCAAACAGCGATTCGCAAGCCGCCCGCGAGCAGCCGAGCATATTCGTCGAATAACGGCTAATCAAGCTGCGCATATACGTCCGGTACAGATTGCGAAGCACCGAGGAAGATTTGCTGTCGCTCGTGTTGTGGCTGTGGCTGATCCGCACCGGCACGTCAAGCTGTTCAGCCAGCTTAAGCACATAACCGCTGAATCCAAACACATGGCTATGCACCGCGGCGTAAGGACCGTACTTCTTCATGTTCGCCATCAGCTGCTTGCGGAAGGAGCGGATTCCGTCCTTTGGCGGCGGTTGAACGAAAATCGTTCCGCCAAGCTCGCGAATCTCGTCATCGTAGAAAGAAGGCTCCGCCGACTGCACGGCAAAATGAAACTCGTATTTGTCTCTGTCAATATTCCGGTATACATTCATCAGCAGCGTTTCAATGCCGCCGGGATGCATGCGTCCAACCACATGCAGCACTTTGATTTTGGTATGGCTCATGGCAGTATTCTCCCGATATGTTCATAGAGCTGCAATTTCTTATCGTTAATGGCCGCCTCCGAGTCCGCCATCCGTCCGTCCACCGCGGCGGCAAGCTGCTGCCTGCTATTGCGGAAGTCGATCAGCTGGCTCTTCATGCCCAGATCGGCAAAAATATTTTCAAGCTTGCGGTCCCAGATTAGCCCGTAAGTCGGCTTGCCCATCGCAAGCGACGGAATGCAGGCGTGAAGCCGCTGCGCAATAACGGTATCGCAGGCCGCAATCGAGCCGACCAGCTGTTCAACCGTCGTTGGGTACGGCGAAAACTCTACGCCAGGCAGTCCTCTAAGGCGCGGTTTCACAAACTCTTCGACAAAAGCGTTATCCGATGCCGCGCCATTGGTGAAGAAACTCACGTTAAGGCCTGCGCCAAGCGCCACCTTTGCCGCTTGTTGCCACCAATCCGCGCAAGCTTCGCGTTCCCAGCGGAGCTCGCAATGCCGGTTCATCTCATGCGGGTCCATCACGCCTAGCCCGATGGTTCGCTTCCCCGGCTTCTCTACTCCCGCGGCAGTCTCCGTAAGGCCAAAGGCTTCCGGAGTAAACAGCGCCGGATCAGCCAGCGTTACGGTCTTGCCCTTAAGGCTCGCATCGAGGCCAAGCAGGAACTTCCTAGAATCCTCGTCGCGTACCGCGATCGAAGCCGCATACCGGCAAACGTCCAGCAGCCAGCGTTTTGCTTGCGGACTCCAAGGTCCACGCGCGCCAACCAGCAAAATATGAAGCGGCTTGCCTTGGCGTTTGGCCTCTTCCGCTACTCGGCGGACCGCAAGCGGAAACGTCCAATACGTATCGATGAGCAGATGGCCGCCCCCGATAAATACCGCTTCCGACTCTTCTACCGCCTGCTTGAGCTCGCTGCCCAGCTTCTCGTTCTTGCCCCGGTGAATCCAATAAGCCTTCAGGCGCCGAAGCGCATCGGGCGTCATCTTCTTGCCGGAACCGTCGCTGTTCAGCCTCAGCGCGGGCGCCGTATCCTTCTGCATCACTGCCGAAGCCGGCGCACCCGCAAGCGCGTAATGCAGACTGCCCCGTGCCGAGTAGATCGGCATCGATTGATCGCAGCGGCCGTCCAGCAAGTCGAAATGAATAACCTGATGTTGACCGCGCATGGCGATAATCCGGTTTAACGTATAAGCGATGAGGCCATCGCCCAAATTCGGCGACTTCGGAACTCCCGCCAGCAATACTTTCTTCACGAGTCATTCCTCCTCTTTCTTGCAAATGCCAGCTTTGGCGCCCAGGCCAATGTCTGTACGCCCGGCTTGCGGCTTACGAGCAGCACGGCCGCCGAGTTCCAGACGATAATCGATAGCGTAGCGGCTAACGCTCCGCCTAGCATGCCGAGCATCGGAATAAGCAGCGCGTTAAGCGCGGCGTTCACCACCGCTGCGGCGATTAGAATTTTGGTTAACGCGTTCTGACGTCCCGTCATGGTTGCTACAGTGCCGTTCTGCCCGCAATAAGCGCTGAACAGCTGGCCGAAAGCAAGAATGAGCAAGGACGGGTAAGCCTGCGTGAACTCCGGACCAAACAATCCAAGCGTCCAATGGCCAAGAACAACGAAATAAGCAAATACGACTGCGGCAAAAGCAAACCCGATCCGCCCCGTCCGGATACATACCCGTTGAAGGCCAGCCATATCGCCCTTGGCGAATTTCTCCGATACGAGCGGCGAAGCCGTCATATTAACGGCCGTCAGCATAAACGACACCAGAACCGCCAGGCGGACGGCTGCCGAGAACAAGCCCGACTCGGTCTCTCCCCGCATAAACCCCATCATTAACACGTTTAATTGTCCAAGGATTAAATACATGCCGGCATTAACCATTAACGACGACGATAACCGCAGCCAGCCGCGAGTCTCGTAACTAGCCGCAACGGCCGCCGTCTGCGCGCCGATCCGTTTGTTCAAGACGATTGCGCCGATGACATAGGTGACCGCAGTAGCAAGAAGGTAACAGAGCAGCGCGATGGCTGCGCTAAGTTCTACTCCGGCACCGCCTAATGCCGCGACAAAAGCAATCGTCAGCACCGGACGGATGATTTTCTCCGGCATCTGCGCGAATAGCGCATCCTTCATCGCCTGCAGCGCGCTTTGGCGCAAGGTGGCCAGCGTCAGAAGCGGAATCGCGGCAAAACCCGCGATATACGCAAACGTCTTGGCATGTCCTTCGCCGCTGCCCTGACCGCCGCTTCCCCAGTCCATCCATGCCACAACGGCAATGCCGATGATAGCAGCCAGGATTGAAAGCGTTAATCCAATCTGATTGCTGCGGCGCAGAAGGCCTTTGATAAGCGGCCAATCTCCCTTCACCCGATAGGCGGACACAAGCTTCACCGTCGTTGTATCGAACCCGAGCTTCGCCGGGAACACCATAAACGTGACAACCGTAGTAACAAAAGCGTAAATCCCGTAATCTTTCACGCCGAGAATCCGGGCAAGCGCGATCTGCAGCAGCATCGCCAGTCCCATGCCAATCGAGTTGATCAGGAAGCTGGCTCCTCCGCCGCTAGTGAGCCGCGAAGTAATTAATGTCCTTATGGACCCAGCCCTTGCACTTGCGCCAACACTGGCACCAGCATTTGTACTTGCGCTTGTGCTTGTGCTTGCGGCGGCACCTGCCTCCTTACCGCTGATGTTCATGTTGCACTCTCACTTTCTATCCGGCAGCCGTAGCGCCGTTGTTGCGGTAAGTTGGAACGAGATGCTGCAGAACGGCGCGAATATCGTCCGGATGTTGTCCCAGCACCTTTTCCATCTTGCGAATTTCGAAATCAAGCTCCTTGCGGTTGAGCTGAACGGGCCTGCCGATAAAGATCCGGTTATGCATCGTGGAAGAGAGGCCTTCTTCGTTCGTCAGCAGCTCTTCATACAGCTTCTCGCCTTCGCGCATGCCGGAGAACGTAATGTCGATATCCACATGCGGCTCGTAGCCGGAGAGGCGGATCAGGTCAACCGCAAGATCGTAAATCTTCACCGGCTTGCCCATGTCGAGGATAAACACCTCGCCGCCTTTGGCGAAGGAGCCTGCTTGAATAACAAGCTGAACGGCTTCCGGAATCGTCATGAAATACCGCACCATCTCCGGATGCGTTACCGTCACCGGGCCACCCTTTGAAATTTGATCCTTGAAGCGCGGAATAACGCTGCCGCGGCTGCCAAGCACGTTGCCGAACCGTACGGCCACAAACTTCGTATTGCTATGCTTGTCGAGCGACTGGATAAACATCTCGGCGATCCGTTTGGTCGTGCCCATGACGCTGGTCGGGTTAACGGCCTTGTCCGTCGAGATCAGCACGAAGCGTTCCGCGCCGTAAGCATCCGCGCATTCGGCCACGTTTTTGGTGCCAAATACGTTGTTCTTTATCGCTTCCGCCGGATTCCGTTCCATCAGCGGCACATGTTTATGCGCAGCGGCATGGAACACCACTTGTGGTTTGAATTTAGCGAAAACAGCGTCGATCCGCGTCCGGTCCTGCACATCCGCAATGACCGTTTCTATTTGCAATTGCGGGAACATCCCGCGCATTTCCATCTCAATCGTGTAAATACTGTTCTCGCCATGTCCCAGAAGCAGCAGCTTGCTTGGAGCAAACGGCGAGATCTGGCGGCATAGCTCGGAGCCAATTGAACCGCCCGCGCCCGTTACGAGAACGACTTTATCCTGTACGTAACTAGCGATATGCTCAAGATCCGTACGGATCGGGTCGCGTCCGAGCAGGTCTTCTACGCTGACATCGCGCATGCGGCCCGCCGCTCCGCGGTTATCAATGATATCCTGCAGATCCGGTACAATCTTCAGCTTCGCTTTTGTTGTTTTGCAAAGATTCACGAGCTCGGAAATTTGAGTCTTGGATACCGAAGGCATCGCGATAATAATCTCGTCGATATGATGCGATTCCACGATGCAAGCAATCTCACGGCGGTTGCCGAGCACTTGCAGACCGAGAATATCCATTCGGTGCTTATAAGGGTCGTCATCCACAAAACCTACCGGCGTTACTTTCATGCCGTCGTTCTGCATCATTTCCTTCGCGATCAGCGTACCGCAGCTCCCTGCTCCGATAATAAGCGCGCGGCGGTTGTCGACCGGGTTGCTTACGCTGTACTTATCGCAGAAGATGCGCCATGCAAGGCGCGGTGCAGACAGCAGCAAGAAGGTACCCGCCGCTTGATGCAGCATCAGCAGGAAATGCGCGTCCCCTTGCATGACCCACCAGGCCGCAAACGGAACAACGGCGGAGACAAGCGATACCTGCAGCAAGCAAAGCATGTCGGAGATGCCGGTATATTGCCAGATCCGGCGGTGAAGACGGAGCCGGTGAAGACGCCAGAAACCTACCACTGCCGCTAATGCCCCATAAGCCAGCCATGCTGTTGCTCCGCCCTGAGGCACCGAAGGTTCAAGCGCAAACGCAATGGCGAAGCTGGCCAACACTGCTGCCAGATCCCCCGCCACAATGACTTTTGTTCGATAATGAGCCCGCATTATTAATTCCTCCTAAAAAATCTTATCTATATCTCTGTCTCACGCCGTTGTCGCTTACGTCCGTTCTACGTACTCGTAATAAGGCCCCGCATCGCGCTGGCTGGTCTGGTTAAGAGCGATGCCAACGATTCTCGCCTGCACGAACTGCAAGGCGTTTTTTGCTTTAATGACATGCTGCTTTTTGCCCGTCCGCGCATTAACGACTAGCAGTACGCCGTCGCATCTGGAGGATACGACCTGCGCATCCGCGACCGCAAGCACCGGAGGCGTATCGATCAGGACGATATCGTATTGCTCGCGAAGCTGGGCTAATAGTTCATCCATGCGGGATGAACCTAGCAGCTCCGACGGATTAGGCGGAATCGGTCCGGAAGTGAGGATATCCAATCCCCGGATCCGGCTTTCCTTCACCGCTTCGCTTAAGCCCGCCTGACCGGATAAGACATGGGATAATCCCGTCCGGTTACTAAGACCAAAGGTGTAATGGGCGGTAGGCTTCCGAAGATCGGCATCCACCAGAATGGTCCGTCTCTCCGTCTGGGCGTAAGTAACGGCCAGATTCATAATCGTTGTGGACTTGCCTTCCATCGGTCCCGCTGAAGTGACCATAAGGAGCTGCAGCGGGCGGTCCGTCTCGGCATATTGGAGGTTCGTCCGCAAGGTGCGGTACGCCTCCGAGATTGGTGATGCCGGATTCGCATCCGCGACAACCGGGCGGAAATTAGGATTGGTGCGTGACATTGTCGCCTCCACTCTCCTTTCCGATAGTTGTGGTTCTGCCTTGGGCTAACACCTTCGGCTTCAGATCGCCTTGTTTAATGTTTGGTATGGCTGCCAGCGTAGGAAGGCCAAGATAACGTTCCACATCGGCTTCCGTCCGGAGCGTATCGTCGAAGTAATTAAGAGCGAGTACCAGCGTGATCGACAACATGAATGCGGCAATAAATCCGATGACCGTATTCAGCTTCGTATTCGGCTTCACCTTAACCGGCTGATCGTTCGAATCTGCGGTATGAAGGATGTACACGTTATCCACCTTCATAATGAGCGGAATTTGCTGCTGGAACACATAAGAGACGGTGTTGACGACTTGCGCCGCACGTTTGTAATCCGTGTCCAGATAAGAGATGGTAACGACCTGCGTGCCATTTACCGAGCTGAACCGGATGTTGTGCATCAACTGATCCGTTGTTAGTCCAAGCTCGGGATGTTTCTCCACGACCAGATCCATAATGGCCGGGGTCTTGATAATTTCCTTGTACGTATTAATTAAGCTTAAATTCGTGTTGATCATATTCAGATCCAGCTTGAACGATCCCGCCTGTCCAGCTGTCGAGTTAACGATCAGCTTTGTATAGGCTTCATAGACTGGCTTCATCACCCATGCGC
This sequence comes from Paenibacillus glycanilyticus, assembly GCF_030161375.1. Lineage (GTDB taxonomy): Bacteria > Bacillota > Bacilli > Paenibacillales > Paenibacillaceae > Pristimantibacillus > Pristimantibacillus glycanilyticus_B. The sequence goes on along the minus strand of NZ_BSSQ01000006.1, from coordinate 192,888 downwards.
TGTAAGCTCCCGCCGCTGACGCACCGAGTACGGTTATGAGAATGACAAGCCAAAGCTTTTTCCGAACAAGCCACACGATTTCCTTTAAATCCAATTGGCTGCTCAAAACGACAATAACCTCCATCCCTTTCCTCAACATTCGACTCTGATTATGTCACAAGGGTAATTAGGAAACAGGGGAAGAAGGTAATATTTTGAATTAGGCGGCTGTTATCATTTTTTGACTATGATTTGTATGCTGATTTACCTAACGTTTCATATTTCTCATCAAGAATTAATCGTTTATAGATAATAATTACCAGTAATTTCATGAATTATGGAGATGAAAAACGTTAAAATCCAGTTAACTGATACACAACCATAGGCATAGAAACGGGATGACCGGGACAATAGCGTTTTGCCGCGTAACGGCGGGGCTCGCCGGATATGGAAGGGAGAGGAAATTGTGACAATCTGTCGCAAAAAACGGAGGTGCAAGGGACTTTTGCCATATCCTTGTTCAATAGTCGGGATAATACCCGGCCGGGTCCAAAGTATAAGAGTCTTCTCATATTCGCCCGCCCTCCCGGTATACGACCTGTTGACCTAGGTTTGTCGGCATTTTAGAGTCTATGGGCCCCTGAAAAGTCAGGATTATGTTAATTTTGCAAGATGGCGGATTTCTTCGGATTTTTATGAAAGCGTCGTCATTTGTCAGATTGGTCACTTTTGATCGCAAAAGAGCTCATTTTTGCATCATCCCCCCTTTTTAGCTATAAACCAATTGTAAAATAGGCTAGTCCAGCAGTAGGACGATGAGCAGCGGGCCGGCTGCCCGAACCTCGAATTCATCGGTCCCGTAGTCCGGGCGAACCTGTATGTCTGGGCTTTGTTTCGCGCGGATTTGCCGCATAAATCGCCTCTCAAACTGGCCTTTTCCGCCTGTTTGGGCATGTTGCATAGCTAGCTTTATTACCCTCCGCCGGGTACGCTGCATATCCAGTCTCTCCGCTTCCCCCCCGGGCTACGTTGGATTCGGTACAGTAAAATGGAGTTACAATCGAGGAGGCTTGATGCTACGATGGATTTAGTTCATGCTGTATAAACTCCAACGTAGCCTAAGGAGAGAAGTGAACCGGATGAATCCTATCGAGATTACACCTTTTACTCCAGCTGATCTGGACTCTGCTTACCACCTTTTCAAGCGGTCTATTCCCGATACCTTCGAGAAAGAAGGGTTAACAGCTGCTTTTACAGATGAGATCCAGCAAGAAGTTGACGGTAAAAAGCAAATGCTGCACGATGCTATAGTGGATGAGGCTAGCGTACGCTTTCTAGTCGCACGAATGGATGGGAATGTGATTGGCGCTATTTCAATCGGTCCATGCAAAGAAGACGTTATTCGCTGTACCGAAGGCAAGCTGAGTAACATTCTGGAGCTCGGTAGTTTGTATGTAATGCCTGAGTATCAAGGACAAGGAATTGGCTCCGCCTTAATTCACGAGATGATAACTTCTCTTGCTGAAAGAGGAATTGAGCATTTCTGTCTGGACTCCGGTTACCGAAACGCTCAGATGAGGTGGCTGCGCAAATTCGGAAAGCCCTACGTAACGGTCCAAGATTATTGGGGTCCGGATCTGCCCCATATGGTCTGGCACTGTAACGTGGCTGATTACTTAAGATAATTGGAGATAAAGGCAAAAACAGCGGCAGCCCGGGATCTGTCCAGACCCCGGGCTGCCGCTGTTTTTTACAAGCAGGCGATTAGTTGTTCGTATCCATTAGCGTCCCTGCAGACGATGAATCATTCATCGCTTGCGAATGTTTTCTTCTAATTAATATAGCCACAGATCCGAACCCCATTACCAGCATACCGGCCAGGACGAACAAGGCAGGAACGAGATGGTCGCCAAACGCATCCGGTGAAGTAATTGCGCCGCCGCTCTCGAATACGAGTCCGCTAATCGCTACGCCAAACACTCCGCCAAGCTCGCGGGACGCATTGCTGAGGCCGCTTGCCTCGCCAGCCGCATGGTCGGGCACCGAAGTCAGAATTCCGTGGGACAATGGAGTAAAGCTGAAGCCCATGCCTGCCCCGGCGGCGATCATTGCGGGAACCATATAGCCAAACGGGAACACCGCGCCTTGCCCGATAATCATAAACGCAAAGTAGAGCATCGCCGCGATCTGCAGGAACAGGCCAAAGAGCAAAATTTGCTTGGTACCGTAACGGCCGACTAATAGGCCAGCTAGAGGAGCGCAGATCATTGTGCAGACCGTCCATACCATCTCCCTTACTCCCGCGCCAAGAGCGGAGTAACCTTGAGCTTGCTGCAGGAACAAGGTTAGCAGGAATATCGCGCCGAAGATTCCGGCATTCATCCAAAAGCCCGCCGACAAATAAGCGCTATAGTTGCGGTTGCGGAAGTAGGCAAATTGCACAAACGGCTGCTTGCGGCTTCGTTCCCAGTAGTAGAAGGCAAGCAGCAGGATAACGCCTCCCGCCATCGACCCCCAGACGGTAAATGAATCCCAACCTTCCGAGTTGCCGCGCATTAAGCCAAACACGATACCAAACAAGGAAGCACCCAGAAGTACGATACCTAGGAGATCGAGCGGTTTGCGTTCTCCCTTCGACTCCGTCAGCCACATCGCGCCAAGAATAACGGCAACGATGCCGATCGGCACATTAATCCAGAACACCATTTCCCAAGGCGCGCCGTTGATGATAATGCCGCCAACGAGTGGCCCAATCGACAACCCAAGTCCGGATATGCCGGACCATAAGCCGATCGCCGCGGCACGTTTTTCGGGAGGGAACGCGGCATTTACAAGCGTTAGGCTGAGCGGAATGATCGCCGCGCTGCCTATTCCCTGCAACGCCCGCGATAGTGATAGCTCGATGGAGCTCGAGCTTAACGCGGAGGCAAGCGAGCCAATCGTGAACAAAACGATGCCGAGCAGGAATATTTTTTTGCGGCCAAATCGGTCTCCCAGCGCGCTAAACGGTATGAGCAGAACAGCAAACGCCAACGTGTACGCGTTAAGGAACCATTGCAGGTCGGACATACCGGCATGAAAATCCTGTTGGATGGACGGCAGCGCCACCCCGATCACCAGATTGTCGAGCATCGCCATAAAAAGCGCAATACAAGTAATAACAAGCAGCCGAACACGCGAAGCTGTTGATGGCATGTGTAACTCTCCTTTTATTGGATATTTATTTATTGATTAATAAATATAAGTTTAAAAAATTGTCTGCCTTATGGTGGTGGTGGTAGTTGCGGCGGATACGCTGCACGGCGGCGGCAGCTGGTTGCTCCTCCTTTTTCGGTAGTTTCTTTATTTATTAATAAATAAATGAATCCTCTTTAAAAAATCCGTCTGCGGCGGCGAGTACGGATTTTGGAAGAAAGCTACGGCTGCTATACTACTCGATATGACCTAGATGCCCTAAGTCTGCCAGCACGGGTAGATTAAGAATTTCAGACATGGTGATTACCATCCCGCAGGCGATGAAAGTCGAAGCTTGTTGACTCGAATTCGGCATTCCTGCCTTCTCAAAGCGTTCTGCGATCAACTGGTGGACCTCGGCGAATCGTTGTTTTACAACCTCCCGGACATTGGGCTCCGGTGTTGTGTAGGACTGCATGCAGAGCAGCGTTTCATCGCGATGATTGGCCATCAGCTCGTTGAAGGCTTCCCCCATCTGATGGTGGAGCATCTCCGGCGATGCATCTACTTGGCTGAAGGCGTGCAACAGTCTTTTTTGCGCTCGCTCCAGGACAGCCAGGTACAATACTTCCTTCGACTTGAAGAAGTGGAACACGTAAGGCTGCGTTACCCCTACCTCCGCGGCAACCATGGCGGTAGTCGTCTTGTAATACCCATTAATCGCAAACAGCGAGGCGGCTGCATCTAGGATCTGTTCTTTCCGGTTCGTTACGGCTTGGAAGTCTTTTTCTCTTGGCGTCATAGGCAACCTCGTTTATTTATTTATCAATAAATTACTGTATAGGATTGGAAATGTCAACTGGTTTTGTGCGAAAAAATCGTGGAACGGGGAAAAATGGGCTCTTCGGCGAGTGGTAGGGCGGCTGTAGCAGGCTTTTTGCCTGCTGCATGGTTTGTTCGGGCTCGCTCTCGAGCGGGGGAACAGCTGTAGCAGGCTTTTTGCCTGCTGCATGGTTTGTTCGAGCTTGCTCTCGAGCGCGAGACTAGCTGTAGCAGGCTTTTTGCCTGCTACACGGTTTGTTCGAGCTTGCTCTCGAGCACGAGACTAGCTGTAGCAGGCTTTTTGCCTGCTGCACGGTTTGTTCGGGCTCGCTCTCGAGCGACTTACAGTGTAGCAGGCTTTTTGCCTGCTACACTGTAAGTCGTTTAGCTACTTCCGCCACACGTTTGCGCATTCGGCCACCAGTAGCACGGTTTTTTCCTCTTATTGTGCTCGGTGCGGCAGTTAGACGGCTTCTTACACCTCTGTAACTCGGTTTTTTCCTCTTATTTAGCTACTTCTGCCCCACGTTTGCGCATTCGGCCACCTGTAGCATGGATTTTTCCTCTTGTAGTGCTCGGTGCAGCTTATTGCAACTCGTCGAGCAGCTGTTCGAACCAGCTGGCTCGCTCCAGCGCAGCGGGGATATCGCCGACGCCGTCTTCGTCGCACCATGCGGTGGACAGCACCGCATGAGCGAACCCCCACGCCAGTGTCCTGGCGTGGTCCAAACCAAGGGCGCCGCATAACAACTCCACGCGGCGCCGGATCACTTCCAGCTGCCCCTTCGGCGGCAGCTGGTTCAAGAGCAGCGGAATCGTTCCGTATTCCGCCTCTCCAACCACACCCTTCGGGTCAATGGCCAGCCATCCCGGCTCGCCATGACCCGAAGACAAAATATTCCCATGGTGCAAGTCACCATGGAGCAGCAACAACGGCCTGCCGCCATCAAGCAGGCGGCGAAAAACCTCCTCCGCGCGTCCGACCACGCGCTCCGGCAATGGCCCCGTGCCGCCGCCATGCCGCTGGCGCAGCCGGGCGAGGCCCGCGGCCCAGTCCGCTACGGACGGGAATTCTCCCCCGTCCGGCGCGGGAACCGCCAGCCGCCGCATCACCTCGGCGGCGGCCAACGTCCTGGCTTCGTCGCCAAGCTCCGACTCCGCCAGCGTCAACCCCGGCTCCACGCGCTCGATCAGCAGCGCGCCCCGCTCCTCATCCTCGGCGAGCAAGCGCACCGATCCGCGCCCATCGTACAACCGCAAAGCCGCAAGCTCCGTGCGGATTTCCCTGCTAGGCACGCCAAGCTTTAGCACGGCACGCGTCCCGTCCCGCATAACAACCGGGGCCACAAAATTAAAAGACAAAACAAAAGGAGACGGCATTTCTACCGTCATCCCCCATTTTTCCTCGCAATCAAGCAGCAAACGGTCGAATCCTTCCAGCCATTGCTCGCCTTTTTCGCCGTGAACCGATTTGATCGTCTGATACAAATGCTCTGGAATCCGCATCTCGCACTCTCCCCCGGCACATCTTTAATAACATTGATCTACTATTCCAGCCACTGCCCGCCTTTTTCGCCGTGAACCGATCTGATCGTCTGATACAAATGCTCTGGAATCCGCATCTCGCACTCTCCCCGGCACATCTTTAATAGTACTGATCTACTATTCCAGCCACTGCTCGCCTTTTTCGCCGTGAACCGATTTGATCGTCTGACACAAATGCTCTGGAATCCGCATCTCGCACTCTCCCCGGCTACTCGTCATGTCGCTGCCTATACGCATAGTCGACCCTCGCTCAGAAGCTCAGGCCCACCCTATGCACTCTGCACCAACTTCGTTAACGTCATTAAACCCGTACCGGAATCACGCATACCGGTTGGAAAATCTCAATCGAATAGCCCGTAAACACCGGCATACCCGACTCGCTGATCCGGAATACCGCTACATTATTGGTATCTTTGTTGGCCGTAATCGCAAACTGGCCGCCCGGCACAAGCGCAAAATGTCTCGGATGTTTTCCTTCCGTCGACACATGTCCAACCAGCGTGAGCTCACCGCTCGCCGCGTCTACGGCAAATACGGCAAGGCTGTCATGGCCGCGGTTAGAGCCGTAGAGGAAACGTCCGTCCTCGGAGATCGCAATTTCCGCCGTGCCGTTCGCTTCAGCAAATCCTTCGGGCAACGTGGATACGGTTTGCACCGCTTCAAGCGCGCCTTGGTCTGCATCATACCGGAACGAATTAATAGTAGAATCGAGCTCGTTAATAACAAAAGCAAACTGGCCATTCGGATGGAACGTCATATGACGCGGGCCTGCGCCAGGTTGAACAACGGTCTCGCCATGGCGAACCAGCTTGCGGTTTTCTTTATCCAGCGTGTACGCAACGATCCGGTCAATTCCGAGATCCGGTACAAAAATATACTTGCCGTCCGGGCTGAAGTTCGTGCTGTGCGGATGCGGCGTTTTCTGATTCGGATGCGGACCGCTTCCTTCATGCTGCTGAATGTCGAGAATCTCGCCGATCTCGCCATTATCCGTAAGCGATACAAGGCTGATACGGCCGCCATGATAGCTGCAGAGCAGAGCAAATTCACTACTCGCATCACGCTGGATGTGGCACGAAGGCGCCGTAATCGCAAGTTTCCGGTTCAACTCTGCAAGGCCGCCGCCTTCGATCGAAAAAGCAACCGCGTCGCCAACCTTCGCCCCTTCCGCATCCGCACCTTCCGCGATGGCGTATAGTCTGTTTTTCGCGGCATCAACGTTCAGGAAAGTTGGATTTTTCAGCCCCGATGCCTGCTCCTTCAAAGCAAGCGTTCCTTCTGCAGGATCAAATTCGTAGCGGTATACGCCGCTGTTCTCGCTCTCCGCGTAAGAACCGATAAATACCGTTAATTTTTCATTATGTAAAGTCATTAATGATTTCCTCCTCTTTCTATAAATCGCTCTTTATATTGTACCCGCTCGCCTTGCATAAACCAAGCTTGACGCTTCCGCATGGACAATAGCCGCAAATAAGCCTACACTGTCTTTAACGAATCCACTATGGAGGAAAGGGGTAGACAAGAACTTTGGCTATTAACCGTAAACTTTTCACCGACCCGGACTTTGAAGAGGCCGTGTTGCGCAAATATCCCGTACGCGTCTTTCAAGATGATTATATTGTGAACAACGGCGGTACCGTCATTCGGTTCGACGACAGCATCGTTGTCATTCAATCCAGCGTAAGCGACCTTGTCTATTATAACCGTTCGGATTGCGAGTTTTTTGAGGTTCGCAAACGATAACGGCAGCGCCATCCAAAGCGGATGCAATGACAACCGTCATTATTTAGCGCTATAATCATTTATTGCTAAGATAATTTGCAAGCATGATTAATCACGCTATACATTTATACCATTAAGGAGTTTGCAGCATGAGCGAAAATGGAAAAATACTCGTCATGACCGCCGTAGCGGTCGAACGGGATGCCGTTCTGCGCGGCCTAAGCGGCGACGACCGCTTCGAGGTTCTGGAAGCCGGCGTTGGTCCGGTGGAAGCCGCCGTCAGCGCGGCAACGGTTCTGGCTCAAGCGGGACCTGGCGCCTATCGCCTCGTGATTTCAGCCGGCATCGCCGGCGGATTCAAGGAGCGCGCCGAGGTAGGTTCGCTTGTTGTGTCGGATGCGATCATAGCCGCGGATCTTGGCGCGGAGACTCCGGAAGGCTTCCACAGCGTAGACAAGCTGGGGTTTGGTTCCGCTCGCATCGACGTCGATGTTGAGCTGGCGGGACGTCTAGCAGCGGCGCTTCAAGCTGCCGGCTTGCAGACTGCTCTTGGTCCCGTGCTTACTCTTTCCACAGTAACCGGATCTGCCGAGACCGCTGTCGAACTGGCCGCAAGAATTCCCGGTGCCGCCGCGGAAGCCATGGAAGGGTTTGGCGTTGCCGCTGCTGCCCGCCGCGCGGGTCTGCCGGTGCTGGAGCTTCGGGCGATCTCGAATCCGGTTGGTCCGCGTGACCGCAGCGCTTGGCGAATAAAGGATGCCCTGCAGGCTCTTGAAGCCGCAAACTCCGTATTACGGGAGGTAATCGTATGAAAATCGCTTTTTCCCCGTGTCCTAACGACACGTTTGTCTTCCATGCCCTAACGCATGGACATGTTCCCGGTGCGCCGGAGTTTGAGATCATGTATGCCGATATCGACATAACGAACAATCTTGCGGCAAGCGGCGACAGCGATCTGGATGTGCTTAAAATTTCTTACGCAGCTCTTCCTTGGGTATTGAAAGACTACGCGCTTCTGCCATGCGGCGGAGCTCTTGGCCGGGGCTGCGGCCCGCTTGTTCTCACGAAAGACAAGCTGGAAGACCCGTCTTCCTTAAGCGGCAAACGCGTTGCCGTTCCTAGCGAACGCTCGACGGCCTACCTGCTGTTCCGTCTATGGGCAGCGCAAAATGTTCCCGGCGGCGTAGGCGAAATCATCGTCATGCCGTTCCATGAGATTATGCCTGCCGTGAAGGACGGCCAGATCGACGCCGGACTTGTTATTCACGAAGCTCGCTTCACGTACCAGAATTATAACCTGTCCATGCTCGTTGACCTAGGCAGCTGGTGGGAATCCGATACCGGCCTCCCAATCCCGCTTGGCGCAATCGTTGCCCGCCGTTCGCTGGACCTTAAGGCCATTGCCGGTTGGATCGAACAATCCGTCGAATATGCCTGGAAGTATCCCGAAGCATCGAAGGAATATATCATGCTGCATGCGCAGGAGATGGATCCGGCCGTTGCGCAGCAACATATTGACCTGTACGTGAACGACTTCACGGGCAACCTCGGAAGCAGCGGTTACGCCGCAATCTCCACCTTGCTGAACCGCGCAGCCGATGAAGGCCTTGTGCCGGCAATCGACCCGGCTCTGCTCGAGTTCCCGGGCTAAACTACAAAAAGGGAGTCCCAACTGCCACCATGGCGCAGGGACTCCCTTTTTCTATGTATTCTCTTTTCTGAAAAACAAACTTATCGTCAGCATGATACCAAACGCCATCAGGAAATAACCCGTTAGCAGTGCCCCTATTGCATGATATTTGATGACAATAGCAATCCCGACCAAGGTGATTTGCAAGGCTAGAAGGGCAACCTTCCATTCTTTCTTGTCCCATAACGCGATAATAGTAGTCGGCAATACGATTACAAAAATAATAAACGCGAAAAAAAACAATAACAGCGGAGTCAGCGGTATCACCTCGCCTTATTTTTTTCTTGCTATTACAATAGGCTGGTAATAACCCGATTCCGATGGCAGAAGCCACTCGATATCCGAGAATCCAACCGTACTAAGAATATCGGTAAGTTCATCTCGCAATAAAGCTCTGTACCTTGTTGTGCTCTGTTTGGTTACCCATTGCCCATTCTCTTGCTGCATCAGAAAGTGGTTTGTCAGATACGTTTTCGAGTCGTCTGCCCAATCCCACACCTGAAAAACAATGCGCTGTCCCTTATCGAAAACACGCGGTTCGGTAGCTCTAGGCTTCGTAATTACTAACTCATCGTAATCTCTCATTGTAAGAAGAAGAATGCCGTCATCTTTAACTTTTGCATACATATTTCTTGCGGCCTGATATAAATCTTCATCCGTCAGAAGATGCGGTATTGCATTATCCGCCGAGAGAACGACATCAAACACTCCGCAAACATCATCTTCTAATGAACGAAAATCGGCCACCTTAAAGTTTATTTCAACTCCGAATGATTCGGCCTCTTTTCGGGCTCTCTCAATGGATACCGCGCTTAAATCCGATCCTGTTACTATAAATCCATGATTAGCTAAACCAATAGCTTGCGTGCCGATGCCGCAGGAGCAGTCTAGAAGCGAGACTCCCGCCATACTCGGACTCTCGAGTTTCGAATCAATGATTTGGCTCAAAACTTCTCCCTGCCATGTTATAGCATGTTTCCAATCAACAAAAATGAGATGGTACGATTCGGCTAGGTCATCGTAAAAATCAACAACAGACTCAACCATATCACTCACCGCCTATTGTTTGGGATGACTGCTGGTTAACCACGATTAAATCGTATGCATCGACGGCATTTAAAATAGATTTCCCTGCCCCGCTCCCTCCGTCTATGGACACGACCAAGGGACTGGTTCGGCTTAATAATAAGCGTTGCTTAATACCGGAGACAATTGCCTTAACGGCTTCCCTTGATTCATGGGTTAGCGTGTTCTTGTCCAAGGATATTTCTCCACCTCTTTCCCTTAAATTCTTATGTCCACTCAAGTCCTCTCCGCGCCGCAGCCAAACGAAAAAGAGCCGCCCCTTACGCTTGAGGCAGCTCTTATCTATTCCAGTACGGTCCGACTAGACGTCGGAGTCGTCCCATTTTTTCGAGTATGCTTTCTTTGTGACCCACAGGGTCATCCAGGTGAGTATAATAACAATGATGGCAGCAAAGATCCAAACTCCAACAGGAACGTTCATCTGTAACTCCCCCCTTCTCGCCTATTACTTCTATCATAACGGACAATCGGGGTGCTTATGCAGCTCAAATATTAACAATTTGCAACGGTTTCAATTGCTAAGCCTACCGGAACGCGCGAAGGAACTCCACGGCCTTGCGGATATCTTCCTCCGGACGTTGGCCCACTTCCCGCTCGATGGTCAGATAACCGTTAAACCCGATGTCCTGAAGCGCCTTCAGGTAGCGGTCAAACGGAACGCTGCCTTCGCCAAGCGGTACTTCGCGGAACAACGCGCCGTCCGTCGCCATATCGGCGATGATGTCATGGCTCATCCCCTCAAAGCCCAGGTAACCGTACACGACGCGCGGATCAATCTCCGCTGCCAGCTTTAATCCATCCTTGGCATGCGTATGTACGATATAATCCTTAAGCAGATACACGCCTTGAACCGGATCATCTCCCGTTACCATAACCATGTTCGCCGGGTCGAAGTTAACGGACACCCCGTTGGTCGACAAAGAATCCAGGAAAGACTTGAGGCGCGCAGCCGGCTCCGGCCCCGTCTCAATGGCGAAATAAGCGCCCATGTTGCTCGCATAGTTGCTTAATTCTTCGCAAGAAGATTGCATCGCGGCGTAAATCGACGATTCCGTATCTTCCGGCACGATCCCGATATGGGTCGTTACGATCTTGGTGCCAAGATCAAGCGCCAGGTCCAGAATTCGCTTCGACTTCTCGATCTTGGCCGGGTTAGCCGCACTATCCTGGAAGCCGTGTCCGCCAAGATCGCCGCATAACGCGGAGATTGTAAGTCCTAGCGATTCAATCCGGTCCTTCAGTTCGCGACGTCCCGCCGCCGTCAGATTCGCCGGATCGGTCTCGCCTTTTACCGCGTAGATTTGTACGCCTTCCGCTCCAACCTCGACCGCCTTGTTCAAGCCTTCATGCAGGCCAAGTCCAAAGCTCTCCACAATAACGCCAATCGGATTATTTACCTTTGTTCTCACCAAATCCGTCATCGATTATACGCCCTCCCGAGCTGCAGCGGCTGCAGATGCCGATGCGTCCTTGTTTAAAGTTACTTCCTTGCCAAGAGCTGCCGATTCGTAAATCGCCTGAAGCATCCGCATCAGCTCTACGCCGTCTTCCACCGGACTGATCGGCTCAGCTTTACCGTAGCAGCAATCGACGAAATGCGCAATTTCAAGATCGAAGCTGTCCTGGAACTGGAACGCCAGATGATCCAGCTGCGGCTCGACGTTAATGATTTTATTGAACTGCTCCGTTACGATCACGAGCTTCGGATCAAGCTCGGCGCCGCCTTTGGTTCCGTAGATCTTGCTGCTCATTTCGTTTTGCGCGGCATGCAGCGTATAGCTGATATCCACATACAGCGAAGCGCCGTTCTCGAACCGGATAAGCGCATTGGCCATATCCTCCACATCATTCAGGGAAGCATCGTAATCCGCCGCTCTATAAAAGCTCAGACCTTCAATATGCGAACGGTTGCCAAGCTTCTTGTACGTATTGCCGCTTACCGAAACCGGCTTTGGCTTGCCCATCAGGTACCAGCACAGGTCAATCATATGTACGCCAATATCGATCAGCGGGCCGCCGCCGGAGCGTTCGGCATCAGCGAACCAGCCGCCCGGATTGCCGAGGCGCCGGATTGCGGAAGCTTTCGCATAATAAATATCGCCGAGCAGTCCGTTATCCGCGTATTGCTTCACCAATTGCGCCTGATCGGCATACCGGCGGACGAAGCCGACAAGCAGCTTCTTGCCGGAACGCTTCACCGCTTCTTGTACCGCAAGCGCCTGCTCCACCGTTTTTGCAAGCGGCTTCTCGCATAACACGTGTTTGCCCGCGTACAGAGCCGCAACCGCAATTTCGGCATGGCTGTTATTCCATGTACAAATGCTGACCGCGTCGATCTCCGGGTTGGCCAGCAGATTAATATAGTTATCATAAACATGAGGGATGCCGTATGCTTCGGCTTTTTCCTTCGCGCGCGTTTTGTTCAGATCGGCAATCGCCGTAAGCTCCACCTCAGGATGAACCGAATAACCATGCAAATGCGAGCCCGATATCGATCCTGCGCCAATCACTCCAACCTTTAACTTCGCCATTGCCTGCATCTCCTCCATGTTTCCTATAATCAGTTGCAACCTGCCATACGTTCAATTTATCATGAGAGTAAAAAGAGAGGAATGAACAGCATGGCCCAATTCATGGATTATATGATCAGTCCCAAACCGCTTCGAATTGTCGATTTAAGGCTGGATCCGGCCAAGCTGTCCGTTCGTTCCCTCGTCATCCGAACGGCAGGGCATTTGCCAGGAAGAACGCTTTTTCGACAGGGAGCCGTATTCACCTATTGGGCCATCGTGTATATTGCGGGAGGTTCAGGGTCCTATAGGGTCAACCATGGAGAAGCGCAGCCGGTCGCGGCAGGCAGCTTGTTCCTGTTCCAGCCCGGCGACCGTTACGATTATGGTCCTGATCCCGGCGGCTATTGGGACGAGTATTATTTCACGATTGAAGGAACCAGGTCGCAGGAATGGTTCGAACATTGGCCGATTCAGCCAAATACGGTTATGCATCCCGGCGAGGACGTATCTTCGCAGAACAGGATTGACCGGATTTTCGCGCTGATGGACAGCGGTACGCCGGCCAATGCGGACCGGGCATCCCTGGTGCTGGAATCGCTCCTCTATGAATGGGTGCAGCTATGCCAGGCTTCCCCCGCTGCTCAAGGCAAAACAACCCGTCTTGCCATGCTGCTCGAAGCTTTGTCCGGCACCCTCTACGAACCGTTTGATGCGGCGGCATTTGCCGAACGCCATCATTGGGCGTTATCGACGCTCCGGCGCACGGTCAGCGAATATACCGGCTTTGCGCTGCATGAATACGTCCACCGGCTCAAAATGGCGGAAGCCAAAAACCGCCTGCTCAATACCGAGCAGACGGTCAAGGAAATCGCGGCGGCGCTTGGCTACGGCGATGTGTTTTATTTTTCTAGGCTGTTCAAGAAAATTACCGGCGAAGCGCCTCAGCTATTCCGCAAAAACATGCGGTCGTCATGAGACAACCTCTAGCGAAGCTTTGTATTACACGCCTACCGGATAACGTCTTCCCGTAGCCGCAATCTGCTGCAGATGCTTGAAGTTCGGATGAACGACCAGGTCGTCGAGGTATGCCGATTGCGTGCTGAACGGCTCGCGCATTTTGTTCAACGCGTTAATGATCTCCTCACTCGTCTCAATGCCGATGCCATGGCCGAAGAACAGATCCTCGGATAACTTCACGACATTCTCCCCTTGCCATTCCGGCGTGTCCCGGTCGTGGTCCGGATTGCGGAAGTACATGACATCGCCCGGGTACGATTCGTTCTTGTTTTGTGTCGTAATGAACCACAGGTCGCTGTCATGATTCCAGTCGCGCAAATACAGCGGATTAAACAGAGAGTTGAACATCTGCGCGCCAATCGTGTCGAGAACCGCTTTGTATAAGACGATTACTATCGCCGTTGCGCACTCGAACCCGTATAACTCGCCATTCTGAAAAATATCGTTAATCGCATCCGACGGCTGAACGCCCGGATTCATCTGGAATCCGCCGTTATCCGTTCGCGTCCAAAATTGCGGATTGCATCTGGAATTGCGGAATACCGCAAAGTCCGCCCGGCTGTTCTGCAGCATTTTCGCCGCGTTGACCGTGCGATCTCTCAGACGAAGCTCGAACCGGAGCGCGTTCATTGAGTCGTATTGGTAGACGACCGGACTACTTTGCTTGCCTTGCAGCACTTCCCGCTCCACCGGCGTTAACGCAGACGGGTCAATCTGCCCTGCGTCGCTACCCGAAATCTGAAGCATTTCCCTACCCCTCCCATGATCATGCCATGGGTTATTGTACGTGTAAGGGGCAGGTTTGGTGCTCTTCCACCGGGCAGCGCTTTATGCCGTATGGGCTAGCGACAGGGCTAGTGGCTGAAGAATCCGATCTGGATAAAGAATAGCACCGCAAACACGTAGAAAATCGGATGAACATCTTTGGCTTTGCCGCGAATGACCTTCAGAATCGGATACACGATGAAGCCAATGCCAATGCCCGTCGCAATGCTGTACGTCAGCGGCATTAGAACAACGATCAGGAACGCCGGGAACGCTTCTTCAATGTCGCTCCATTCGATCTTGCGAAGCACGTTCATCATCAGGAAACCGACGATAATAAGCGCCGGAGCCGTAATCGCCGGAATACCCGCAAGAACGGCAACCGTTGGCGAGAAGAACAACGTCAGAGCAAGCAGCGCGCATACCGTAATCGCCGTTAGGCCCGTTCTGCCGCCAATCGCAACGCCGGAGCTCGATTCGATATAAGCGGATGTCGGGCTAGTGCCAAACAAGGCGCCGGTTGTTGTGCCAATCGCGTCCGCAAGCAAAGCGCCGCGGGAACGCGGGAATTTGTTGTCCTTCAGCAAGCCCGCTTGCTCGGCAACGCCAAGCATGGTGCCGGTTGTATCGAACAAGGTAATCAGCAGGAAAGTGAAGATGACGGCATACAAGCCATTATGGAACACGCCGCCAATATCGAGCTGGAATGCTGTCGCGTTAAGGCCGGAAGGCAGCGCAGCCCAAGACTCGGGCATATGCATCTGGCCGGTAATAACCGCGATAATCGCGGTGATGATCATGCCGATGAACAGGAAACCTTTTACCCGGTAAGCCATCAGAATGAGTGAAATAACAAGACCAACAACCGTAAGCAACGTCATCGGCTGCGACAGATCGCCCATCGTAATGAGCGTAGCCGGCGAAGCCACGACGATTTTTGCGTTTTGCAGACCGATAAACGTAATAAATAAGCCAATCCCCGCCGTAATCGCATGCTTCAGGCTGGATGGAATCGCATCAAGCAGCATGTAGCGGAATGAGGTAAGCGACAGAAGAATGAAGATAACCCCCGCGACAAAAACTGCGCCAAGCGCGGTTTGCCACGATACGCCTTCTCCTCCGACGACAGAAAACGCGAAATACGCGTTAAGCCCCATACCCGGTGCCAGCGCAATCGGATAGTTCGAGAAAAGCCCCATAATAAGCGTTGCTACGATACTTGCGAGTACGGTCGCGATAAAGACGCCGTGGAAGTCCATTCCCGCTTCGCTTAGTACGCCCGGATTTACGATAACGATATAGACCATCGTCAAAAAAGTCGTAATCCCCGCAAGAATTTCGGTTGTGAACGTCGTACCCCGCTCTTTCAGTTTAAACAGGCGATCCATTGCTTGTTCCCTCCATATGGTTGTCGATAAAGTCCGGAAGCGTGCTTTTACCTATTGTCTCCTTGATTGCAGAGGATTAATAAATTTGGAAAACAAAAAAATCCTACGCCGCGAATAAGGGGAAGACGGTACACGAATCCCTTATTCGTAGTTAGGATTTTTGGCTCCTTGTAGAGACCCTCACGCCATATAGATGAGGATATACGAATGTGTTTAGGTTTAAAGTTGTTTGAAATTAACCTTCATAAGGTTACTGGACAAACCTAACCACTGTCAATCCCTTTTTTACGAAAAATATGATCTATTCACGAACTATTTAATAATGGAAATAATTAATGTTCGTTTTCTGCTCGGTTTGTCGGACACTGGCGCCGATTGATGAATATTGCCCGAATGTCCCGGCAATTGCGAATTCGATCGGATGAACACTTCTTTTAGCGATATACCACTACCTTTGTCAGGCGGGCAGGGAGAAGAGTTTGGGGGGCGAATAAGTCTCGTAATAGACAAATGAATGAGGTGATGAAATGACGTTGCTTAAGACAAAAGAGGCGGCCCAGCAGCTGGTCGTCAGCGAAACAACCGTCAGGCGTTGGGTATCCACCTTCCAGGCATCCTTCCGGAAGGATATGTTCGGGCATTATATTTTTGACGCGCCGGCTATGGACAAGCTCCGGAGGATCAAAAGCCAGCTTGATTCCGGGACCGCTTTGTACGACATCAAAATTCCGACGCTCGCGGATGAAGATGCATTGGCTGCTCTTGCCGCAGAAGTGATGAATAACGGAGCTGCGGCTGCATCCGAGAATTCGGGCAAGCTAGTCGTCGATGAAGCCGGAAATGTTCATGCGGCCGAGCAAGGCGCAATAAGCGCGGGAACTTCCGGTCTTGGCCGGGGCGGCGGCGCGGGTGCTCTTGTGGTGGATAGTTCGGGCAAGGTGCATGCCGCTGGCGGCAGCCCCGTTGCTAGAGAAGCTTCGAAAGGGAACCATGCGGGAGCTTTGATTGTGGATAGCGCCGGGAATGTCTATACCGCCGGCGGAGGTATGTTAAGCGGCGAAGCCGGGGCTTCCGAAGCGTCGGCGGAGATTACGGCCGGCATGCAGCATGCGGCGGCGACCGCCCAAGTAGCCGGCAACGATCGGCTCGCTCCTTCTCCAGCTAACCCAGTCTCCCAACCGCAACAAACTTCGCAAACGTCCGTCCCTTCCGCCGCCCCGACACACCATTCATCATCTCTATTCGACGAAACGGATCACGAGACCGACCCGATGCTCGAAC
Organism: Paenibacillus glycanilyticus; assembly: GCF_030161375.1. GTDB lineage: Bacteria > Bacillota > Bacilli > Paenibacillales > Paenibacillaceae > Pristimantibacillus > Pristimantibacillus glycanilyticus_B. Next base: position 175,906 of record NZ_BSSQ01000006.1, on the reverse strand, counting down.
GTCTTGATGCCATTGAAGCCGCCTTGTCCCAAAAAGCCGACGAAGTCGTAACCGTCCAACTGCTTCATCATCGCAAAGAGCTGGAAGAGCTCCGCAAATCGTTGACCGAACTCGCCGCTACCATCGAAGCATTGCGAACTCCACAGCAGGAATTGGCTGCCTTCAGCGAAAGTGCCTCTCCGGACAAACGCAAAAAACGCGGCCTGAGGTCGTTCTTTTTCTTCTGATACCGCCTGCCACTGAGCAGGTGGAAAAATAGGAAGGACCTAGTCCAGCTTCACCCGCACCGGGTGAAGCTGGACTAGGTCCTTTTTGGGTTTTAATGCTTTGGCCTTGTGGAGGCGGGTTTGAGCCTTACAGCCCTCAAAACGGCAGCATCCAACCGTTATAAGGCTGATTTCAGCCTTACGACGAACCAAACTACTACCTGTTAGCCTCGTTTGGCGCTTACAAGCTCAACTTTTCACACATTGCTGCCACTGTTAACCGCCTTAGATGCTTACAGCTAGCCGTTTCCACTTGATCTAGCCTTATCTACTACCTGTTAACCTCGTTTGGCGCTTACAAGCTCAACTTTTCGCACATTGCTGCCACTGTTAACCGCCTTCGATGTTTACAGCTATCCGATGCCACTTGATCTAACCTAATCTACTGCCTGTTAACCTCGTTTGGCGCTTACAGTTCAACTTTTCGCACATAGCCGCTACTGTTAACCGCCTTTGATGCTTACAGCTATCCGTTTCTACTTGATCTAGCCTAATCTACTGCCTGTTAACCTCGTTTGGCGCTTACAGATCAACTTTTCGCACATAGCTGCCACCGTTAACCGCCTTAGATGCTTACAACTATCCGATGCCACTTGTTCTAGCCTAATCTACTACCTGTTAACCTCTTTCGGCGCTTACAAGCTCAACTTTCGCACATATCCGCTACTGTTAGCCGCCTTTGATGCTTACAGCTATCCGATTCCACTTGGTCTAGCCTAATCTATACTGCCTGTTAGCCTCGTTTGGCGCTTACAGATCAACTTTTCGCACATAGCTGCCACCGTTAACCGCCTTAGATGCTTCCAACTATCAGATTCCACTTGGTCTAGCCTAATCTACTACCTGTTAGCCTCTTTTGGCGCTTACAGATCAACTTTCGCACATTGCTGCCACTGTTAACCGCCTTAGATGCTTACAGCTAGCCGATTCCAATTGATCTAGCCTAATCTACTGCCTGTTAGCCTCGTTTGGTGCTTACAAGCTCAACTTTCGCACATATCCGCTACTGTTAACCGCCTTAGATACTTACAGCTAGCCGATTCCACTTGATCTAACCTAATCTACTGCCTGTTAGCCTCTTTTGGCGCTTACAAGCTCAACTTTTCGCACATTGCTGCTACTGTTAACCGCCTTTGATGCTTACAACTATCCGTTTCCACTTGGTCTAGCCTAGTCTACTGCCTGTTAGCCTCGTTTGGCGCTTACAAGCTCAACTTTCGCACATAACTGCCACTGTTAACCGCCTTAGATGTTTACAGCTATCCGATTCCTCCTGATCTAGCCTAATCTACTGCCTGTTAGCCTCGTTTGGCGCTTACAGCTCAACTTTTCGCACATATCCACTACTGTTAACCGACTTTGATGCTTACATCTCGTTTAGTACTTCTGTTTAAGCGTAGCGCCACTTAGCTTGATTTGAGGGGGAGGGAGAGCACCCGGATCACCTAGTCCCGCCGATCGACAGCCTATCCGTGTAGTCCATTGCCGCTTGGGCGATCTGAGACAGGTCCTTCCCTTGCGCCAGCAGCTGCTCATTATTGAACAAATAATAGGCAGGATATTCTCTGCTATTGGATTCTAGCTGCTGAGCAGCTTGTTTCCCTTCTACCGTCCGCACATCGTAAACGACCGGCGTGAACCGGCCTGCCATCGCCGCCATCATATCATTGACGGTACGCGTCTCTTCCCGCACCTTGTCCTGCACCAGCACAACTAAACGCAGCTCCCCTTCTCCCGCCGTCAGAAACGGCGAATAATCCGGTGTCCGCCCAGCCCCCTGCTCCTGCTCCTGCTCCTGCTCCTGTTTCTGTTTCTGTTCCCGCTCCTGCTTCTGCTCCTGCACCTGCTCCCGCTTCTGCGCCTGCTCCTGACGCTGGCCGCAGCCAGTCAGAACGAGGACAATGATGCACATAACCATAGCAACTCGATAGAACAATCGATTCACTTCCTTGCGCCTGATCTAACAAACAAAACGGCGGCCCGCAAGACGGGCACTTAGGCGATATGCCCAAAATGTGCCTGCCTCGCGGACCGCCGTCCGGGAAACTGTATTACTCCGCCGTAACCTTCACGTCCTGCGGATGAGGATCGCTAACGAGCTGTGCGGCAAGCGCATTGGACGCTACCTGCTCCGGATCCTTGCAGCCCGGAATAACGGCCGTCACCGCCGGATGACGCAAGCACCAGGCCAGCGCCCAGCTGGCCATGTCGACGCCTTGCGGCACTTCCTCGCGGGCAATGCGCTCGACTTCCTTCAGCTTCTCCAGCGTGCTCTCCGCATCATGGCGATGGCGCACGTCCGTGCTGCTGAACACCGCGCCCGGCTTGTACTTGCCGCTCAGGTATCCGCTCGCCAGCGGTACGCGCGCTAATACGCCAAGGTCTTGCCGCTCGCAGGACGGGAATACCTGCTCCTCCGGCACGCGGTCGAGCCGGTTGTACACGACTTGAATCGCGCGGGAGCCCACTTTCGTCGAAGCTTCCGTCTGATGAATATTCGCATTGCTGCCGATTGAGGTACCGAGATAGCGGATTTTGCCCGCTTGTACCTGCTTGTCCAGCGTTGTCCATAATTCATCGTTATCGAAGACGTTGTCAGGTCCGGAATGGAACTGATACAGATCAATGTAATCCACTTTTAATGCCTTTAAAGACGCATCCAGCTGCGCGATTACACCCGCCGGATCAAAAACATCCGTACGCGTGAACCGCTCATGGAAGTGATGGCCGAACTTCGTTGCAATAATCCAGTCCTCACGATTGCGGCGGCTGATATAGTCGCCAATGAGAGATTCCGAGAGATGATCGCCGTAACATTCCGCGGTATCAATTAGATTGATGCCCAGCTCATGCCCTTTATCGAGAATCGCATCGGCTTCGCCTTGCGTATACTCTCGCCCCCATTCTCCTCCGAACTGCCATGATCCGATGCCAATGACAGATACGTTAAGCTCCGTGCTTCCGAGTCTCCGGTATTTCACAATCGCCACTCCTTCCATTACTCAAACTAAACTGCATCCTCATTTTACCACATAGCATTTATAACTTTCGAGTTGCCCAGACCGCTACACGCCCGAGTAAGCCATAAAGCCGCCGTCAACCGGAACGGTAATGCCCGTCACGAAGCCGGACACGCTGTCATCGGCCAGCCACACGAGGGTGCCAAGCAAATCTTCCGGTTTGCCGAAGCGGCGCATTGGGGTATGCGTCATGATTTTGTTCGAGCGTTCAGTGAGCGAGCCGTCTTCGTTCGTAAGCAGCTTGCGGTTCTGCTCCGTCAGGAAAAAGCCCGGCGCAATCGCGTTCACGCGGATGCCTACGTCCGCCATATGAACGGCCAGCCATTGCGTGAAGTTGTTGATCGCAGCTTTAGCCGCGCTGTAAGCAGGCACCTTCGTCATTGGACTAGGAGCGCTCATCGAAGACATATTGATTACCGTTGCGCCAGGTTTATTGATCATTTGCTGCGCGAACACTTGCGTAGGAATCAGCGTGCCGAGAAGATTCAGATCGAATACGAATCCAAAGCCTTCTTTTTTCAGATCAAAAAAGGACGTTACGTCTGGGTTCTCCAGATCATCCGGGTGGAACGTCTCTTTCGTCGTAATACCGTCCGGATGGTTGCCGCCGGCGCCATTGATCAGAATGTCGCAGCTGCCCAGCTGTTCAAGCACAACTCTGCTTGCTTCCTTCACGCTGTCCGCGTCTACCACGTTGCACGCTACCGCGATGGCCACTCCGCCTTCTTCGCGAATGTCGCGCGCGACGGCCTCTCCCTTCTCCGCTGTACGGTTCAGGATTGCTACCTTCACGCCTTGGCGGCCAAGCTCTCTAGCCATCTCCGCGCAGAGCACGCCGCTTCCTCCGGTAATAACGGCAACTTTGCCGGCTAAATTCTCATGATTCGGTACTTTCACCATGTTAGGCATTCCCCTTTCTGATTCTCTCAAGTCCGTCCCATACGCCCCACAAATACATGATGCCAAGCGCGCGGTCATACAGACCATAACCCGGACGGCATTGTTCATCCCAAATATGACGGCCGTGGTCCGGACGCACATAACCTTCAAAACCGCTCTCGTGGTAAGCGCGCACAACTTCGGCGATATCTACCGTACCGTCGTCCGATTTATGCGAAGTCTCAATGAAATCGCCATTCTCATACACGCGCACGTTACGGATATGGGCAAAAGGAATCCGGTCAGCGAATTCCCGCACCAGCGCCGGAATATCATTGTTCGGGTTCGCGCCAAGCGAACCGCTGCACAGCGTCAGACCGTTCGAAGGGCTGTCAACCAGCTTCAGCAGTCTCGCCAGGTTATCGCGATTGGTCACGATGCGCGGCAAGCCAAATACCGAGTATGGAGGATCATCCGGGTGAATCGCCATTTTGATGCCGTTCTGCTCGGCAACGGGAACAACTTGCTCCAGGAAGTATTGGAGGTTGTTGAACAGGTCTTCTTCCGTAACATCCTTATACGCTTCAAATAGCGGCGCAAGATGCTTCAGGCGCTCCGGCTCCCAGCCTGGCATCGAATAAGCGGAGTTGCCGGCGATGTTGTTCACCAATTCTTCCGCACTCATGCTGAGGACCTTCGCTTTATCGAAGAACAATGCAGTCGAGCCGTCTTCCATCTCTTTGAACAGATCCGTCCGCATCCAGTCGAAGATCGGCATGAAGTTGTAGCAGATGACTTTTACGCCAACCGTCGCAAGCTTCTCGATCGTCCGTTTGTAGTTCTCGATGTATTTGTCGCGCGATGGCAGGCCAAGCTTAATATCTTCATGCACGTTAACGCTTTCAACTACTTCCAAATGGAAGCCGTATTCATCGGCGAGACGTTTGTACTCCATGATTTTGTCCATTGGCCATTCCTCGCCCGCCGGAACGTCATGCAGTGCCCATACGAGGCCCTCTACGCCTGGAATTTGCTTGATTTGCTTCAGACTTACGGAATCATTGCCTTCCCCGTACCAACGAAAAGTCATCTTCATATTGATCGTCCTCTCCCCAATGAAATTAGTGAACAAAATAATCCGGATGCGCCGTCCGAAGTTCCGGCAACTCTTGGTCCAGCTTGCGGATATGCTGAGCCAGCAATACCGCTACCCGCTCTTCGTCTCCGCTTCGGATCGCGTCGTACAGCCGCCGATGCTCTTCTACCACTTGATCCATATGGCCAAATTGATCCATCGCCAAATATCTGGCCCGGTTCAGATGAGCGCGCATGTAATAAATCATCTGCATGAGCGTTTCGTTGCCGGCAATTTCTAGAACAGCGCGGTGAAACGCTTCGTCAAGTCTTAGGAAAAGCGCGACGTCTTTGTCTGCCGCCGCTGCTTGCTGTTGCAGGAGCAACGCTTCCAGCGAAGCGCTTTCAGCCGATCGGTCGCGGTCGCTCCATTTGGCCGCGGCTAGCCGGAATGCGCCAAGCTCCAGCTGCTCCCGGATAAACCGCGCTTCGCTAACCTTACGCGCCGATATTAAGGCGATTCGCGTACCCCGCTGCGGAAGCACCTCGAGCAGCTGTTCGCTGACGAGCAGCCGGATCGCTTCCCGCACCGGCGTGCGGCTCACCTTCATCGAGTCGGCTAACTCATTCTCGTAGATCATTGTCCCCGGCTCTAGCCGGAACGAAACGATGCTCTCGCGAATCGATTCATAAATCTGCTCGCCTAGCGACTTGCGCTGCTTCTGCGGCTCTAGCGGTGGAATGATGGTCATTCAGGTCTCCTCCTTCCGCGCTTGTTTCTTAGTTATACTTTACTTGTATTCTTGTATACAAGTAAAGCCCTAAATTAAAAAAAGGACCAATGGCTACTTCGTCCGGTGCAATGTCCCCCGGCCAAGCTCCATTGGTCCTCTATGTTTTGTGTCAGGTTAGCCGTAATACGTCACATTAACCGTTGAACCAACCGGCATCAATTCTTCGGCGTAATGCCGAATTTTGCTTTTGGCGATATCGGTGAACGGGGAGTGGCTGAACGCAGCCAAGTGGACGGTACCCGTCCGTACGTCATACCGGTTGAAGGAAACAACAACTCCTGCAAACAGGCCATTTAGTACGGCAAAGACGGCCGACTGGTCTAATCTGCCGCGCAGCGCAGTCTTGACGAGGTCTTCATCCGGCGAATCGCGGGGGACCTGATCTGCGGCTGCCTCATTGTAGGGCTTCACCGATACGCAAATGTCCGGTGACATCCATTCGCTGGCATACCGGTGCAGCTTGGCCGCATCCGCCGTGGACAACTCGAGTTGGTCGTCCCATGCATAGATCGTCGCTTTATGATGACCGCTGCTGCGAATGGTGACATACCGAATATGCGGAAAACGCTGCCTGACCGCCTGCTCCCACCAAAGACGAGTTCCCATCGCAATACCACCTTTACCCGAATATTGAGCATCCCACCATAGTTGATAGCGCTTACAATATTGTATGGCTCCCCGTTCAAACTATTCCAAGAAGAGGGGAATGGTTCGGCTAACGTTTCTTGCCCCACTAGAGAAAGGTTCGACATGCGCCTCCCCTTTCCCTTCCGTCATCTTGCTTCCTCAATATGGATTTAACAAGTGATCCCGGTTGTGGATCAAGTCCGAGACGGTTACCATCTCGTACCCTCTCCGCTGCAGCTCCGGCAATATCAGCTTAAGCGCTTCTACCGTCTGCACCGACCGCGGAACGTAGTCGTGGAGCAGAATAATATCTCCGTTTCGGGCATTGTTCAGCACCTTGTTCACAATCTTCTGCACGCCGGGCGCGCGCCAGTCATTCGTATCCTGATGCCAGGACCACAATACGGTGGTATAACCGTATTTCTTGGCGACTGCCAGCATGCGATCGTTATAAAAGCCGCCAGGAGGGCGGAACAATAAGGGCTTTTGGCCAATGACCTTCTCGAGTGCCTGCTCGGTCCGGACGATTTCGTCCTGCACCGTTTCCGTGTTTTTTTGCTGCAAAAAATAATGGTTGAACGTGTGGTTCGCGACCTCATGCCCTTCGGCAACTTCCCTCTTCACCGTCTCCGGGAACCGCTCGACCCGGGTGCCGACCACGAAAAAAGTCGCCTTCGCGTTATATTCCTTCAGCAGATCTAGAATCGGCTCCGTTGTCTCCGGGTAAGGACCGTCATCGAAGGTCAAGGCGATCCGCTTGTTCTCGCCCGGGACTTCCCAGATAATCTCGCCGCGGCTCTCGTAATACGCTCTGTCCTTCGTCTCCTCCGGAGCAGCAAAGCCGCATAACAGCGCCGATACCGTCACGCCCAATACGAATCTTCTCATAGCTGAAGTAACTCCTCCTTGGGATGGCATCACAGGTATTATTCCTCAATTGTGCCGCCGTATCCCTGTCGGAAGAATTACTTCCCTTGCTCCTTCGCGAACCGTGCCACTTCTTCGTCCGTTGGCATGCCGGTTTGCGCGCCAAACTTGGTCACCGAAAGCGCGGAGGCCATCGATGCGTAATCTACCGCTTCCCCTAGCGCCCGGCCCGATGCTAGCGCTACGGAAAGCGCTGCGTTATAGCAGTCCCCCGCGCCCGTAGTATCGATAACCGGCATGCGGTACCCTGCAATTCGCTCGAGCTCTCCAGCCTCGTTCAAATAAGCGGATCCGCTGGCGCCAAGCGTCGTTACGACATGGGAGGCACCAAGCTCCATCATCCGGCGAATAGCCGGTTCAAGGGCATCTCCGTCTGCGTCGACGCCCGTATATTCGCTCAGCTCCGTACGGTTTGGCGTTAAGTAGTCGACCAGCCCAAACAGCTCTTCCGGCAGCTGCTGCGCAGGCGCAGGATTAAGGACAACAAGCTTGCCCAGCGATTTCGCTTTGCGCGCTGCGTACAAAACCGTCTGGGCCGGAATCTCCAGCTGCAGCAGCACGATATCCGCCTCTTTCAGCTTGTCTTCGCAACGGTCAATATCGGCCGGCTCGACAAGACCGTTAGCACCCGGAACAACAACGATGCTGTTATCCCCTTCCGCCACATAAATCGAAGCAATGCCTGACGCGGTTCCGGCAACTCGCTTCACGCCGGCAATATCCACGCCATCCTTCCGAAGGGCGGAGAGAAGCTCGTCCCCAAACGCATCATCCCCAACCGCGCCAATCATCGTTGTATCCGCGCCAAGCCGCGCTCCGGCAACCGCCTGATTCGCGCCTTTGCCGCCCGGAATAAACCGGACGCGTTCGCCGGTAATCGTCTCTCCTACCTGCGGGTAAGCGTTGGTCTCCACGACAATATCCATATTCAAGCTGCCGATGACGACCAGCTTTGGTCTTTTATGCTCCATAAATGAGTCCCTTCCTTCATCCTTAATTGCGGCGAATATACCATAGCATATGGAAATTAGCAATCCAGCCTTGCCGCCCGAACCAACACTTCGGCTTCATCTCATCCGGGCTGTTTCCTCAATTACGAGACTAGTAGTCTCGAATCTAGTAACTTCTTGCTCCGGATGCATATTCTATTAACATAGTAGATTCCATTAACCTGCTTAAATAAACGAAGATTGTCGCTAGAGTGAGTGCCAAACATTCGCTATCTTGCTGGTTGATGACACTGCTTATTCCCCATAGAAAGGTAGTGATTAATCAATGGCATTTTATTACGTGTATTCCACTGGTCCCGTTGAGAACGCATTTGGCATTGCCGAACCCGGCGTTGCGACCAACGTATTTGTGAAAGCCCTGAACAACGGCTGCAAGCGAGCTAGAGTTGTGATCAAGCTGTATCGCCTGAACGGTACCAAAGTACTTGTTGAAACAAGAACATTAAGTTTGGCGGCACGCGCTTCCGGTTTCGTCGATCTGGATGTGTCGACTCTCCTCCAGTACGAAATTCAAATTACTACGTTCAGCAAAAAAGTGCTTGTCTCCGTATGGGGCAAAGACGCTGACGGCGCTCCGCTCGCTTCGCAGCGCTTCACGCAAGCCGAACTGCACAAAACCGTGAAAAAATACTGCAAAAAATAAAGCCCCTGGGGCAAAAGAAGACCCGGCACCTCCGAGCCGGGTCTTCTTCCTTGTCCAAAACGTGGACTAGCATTAAAACAGCAGCCCGGCCAATTCCTCATAGCTTGCTGCCGTATGAGTAGGTGTATGCGTGTCGGTCTCCGGATTCGCAGACCGGTGGTTGAACCAAATGACGGACCAGCCGGCGTCAAGCGCGCCAATGACGTCATTGCGCCAGGAATCGCCGATATATACGCAATTCTCGGGTCTTGTGCCGGTTGCTTCATTCACATGGCGAAATACCCGCGTATCCGGCTTGTCCCAGCCCACCTTGCCCGAGATGAACTGGCGCTCCGGCGGAATCAGATGATCCAGCTCCATCGCCCGGATTTTGCGAAGCTGATGATTCTCCGCGCCATTCGTGAGCAAACCTACGACAATACCGGCTTTCACCAGCCGCTTGATCAGCTCTTTGGCGCCGTCGAACATCGTAATGTTGAACTGGCAGCCGATATAAGCCGCCTGCATGTCCGCGGCCTGCTTCTCCGTCAGCTTCACGCCAAATTCAGCAAGGGCCAGCTCGAAGCGCTTCCGGCGCATCAGCTCCGTGCTCGAGTCGTTCTCCATGACGCCCGCCCCGCCCATCTCCAGCGACAGCTTGTCGCTATAGTACCTCATCCGGTGATACGCCTCATCGTAAGGGAAACCTTCACGCTCTCCGATGACGGCCGCAACGGCTTGCCGGAAAGGGGATAAATGATCGTACAAAGTATCGTCTACGTCAAAAAAGACGCCTTTTCGTTCCATAATCTGTGTCATGCGTAAATGTCTCCGCTCCTCTCTAGCTATGGCTACATTGTATCATCCCCGCAGCAAAAGACCCAGCCGCAAGGGCTGGGTCCGTCTTCATCCTGTTAGGACTCCGGTTCCCTGTGGTCGGGATCCGAATCGGGAGGAGCAACTTCCTTATCCTCTTCCTCTTCCTGTTCTGCTCCGTCATCCTCCGTGGCGTCGGCTTCCGACTCCTCCTCCGCCTTGGCCGAAGCATGCGGAGTAACGCTTACCTTCACCTCGGAAGGCTCCGGACGGGATCTGCCGTACAAATCCATGTAGATCTGCTCGATTTCCTCGCCGGTCAAATCGCCGCGCAGGAGCAGCTCTTCGGCAATCTTGTGCACGAAATCGGCATGATCCCGCACCAGCTTTTTCACCTGCTGCATCTGATCTTTCAATAACTCATTGATCTGCGGACGCAATGACTTCAAGGCGTCCATGCGCGAGCCGGCCGCGAGGAAGCTGTATAGCTCATCCCCCATCCCGACCATGCCGAGATAAGCGCCGGCGCTTTCGGTTGCCTGACGAAGATCGGACGTCACTCCGTTCAGTTTCTTGCCGAGGAATTCTTCCTCTACCGCGCGGGCGGCCAGACAGACCTGGATGTGGGCCAGAATTTCGCTGTCGCTCCGGTTATACCGCTCATGGGTCGGCTTCGTAGCCGCAAGCCCAAGCGATCCGCCGCGCCGGATAATGGTAACCTTCCATACCCGTTCATGCGGCTTGAGCAGGAACTGCGCCACCGCGTGCCCCGCTTCGTGATAAGCCACATTCCGCTTCTCGTCATCCTTCATGGAACGAAGCGGCTGCTTGAGACCCCATTCGTACGTCTCCATCGCGGCGCGGAAGTCCTCATAACCCGCTTCCGTTGCGCCCCGCTGATGCGCAATTACGACCGCTTCATTAACGATGTGCTTAATTTGCGCCGGGCTATACCCGATCGTATCCAGCGCTGCTTTCTCAGGTGTTAGCGTGGCGTCGCATTTCACCTTCTTAAGGTAGTAACCAAACACGTCGATCCGTCCGTCATAATCCGGCGAATCTACCCACAGCTGCCGGTCGAACCGGCCCGGGCGGAGCAAAGCCTGATCGAGGACATCGGGCAGGTTGGTTGCCGCAATGGTCAGCACGGGCGGCCGTTCCGCCTTCTTGCGCAGCATGCCCAGCTGACGAAGAAACTTTTTGAATTTCGAGCTGTCGAGGTTAGGAGGGTCCATTTGAAGGAGCAGCTCGTTAAGCAGCCCCGTGCCGCCGCCCATTCCGAACATCCCCATGCCTCCACCGCCGCCTTGCCTGCTCATGCCGATGGCATCTACTTCATCAATGAAGATAATGCAGGCGCCGTAAATATTGGCCAGCTTCCGGGCCTTCTTGTAGATGCGCATGACCTTCAGGTTGCCGACGCCAAAAAACATGTTCTGAAAGCTTGGAGCCGAAGCATACGCAAACGGCACTTGGGCTTCGTTCGCGATAACCTGGGCTAGATAGGATTTCCCCGTTCCGGGCGGTCCGCACAGCAGGAGACCCCGAATGGCCTCGCCGCCCATCTTTTTGAAATCCTTCACGCCCTTCAGCAAGCTGACGATCCGCTTGGCATTCTCGACGATCTCCGGGTTGCCCCTATAATCGTCCCAAGTGGCGCCCGTCTCTCCCGGCAGTACCCAATACGTTCGACCTCTCGCGAGGAACCAGAATAACGCAACGAATTGAATAATGATGAAGATGACGGCAAACAGCATCTGAAACAAAAAGGATGCTACAACAAGCGCAACATTCCAAGCCGTTGGTCCTCCCGACCACAATAACGTAACAAGGATGATGAGGACTACGAGCCTGAGGAGGAATCTACGCCACTTGATCCACTGATAACTCCTCATGGCTTCACTTCCTTTTAAGGTATGCCTTATTCTATGAAATGGCATACCGCCCCATGACTAACATTCTTAAGAATGCCAGCGGGCAAGAAGACTAACGCCTGTTGTGAGAAGGACGAACACAAGCTTAATAGCCAAGCTCCTTCAGAATGCGGGACAAGGTGCGAAGACGTTCGCCGTTCAGCTCATCGTCATCGCTCAGCGCTTGGCTGAACAGCTTGATGTCCTGATTGATTTTCTCGTTATCCGTACATACTTCGACGGTCATCGCATCCCCTTGCAGACCAATGCGGTCGATGACCGGCTGCTCCGGATCATACAAATTCTCGTACCGGTACGACTCCTCGCGGAAATGCTGCATCGAGCGAGCTACGAGGATCGCCAGATCAAGCACGCGGTGCAGCGGCAGCTCCTCGGATTGGCGCGACCATTTCTCCCCCGTATAACGCCATACCTTCGCCGAGATTTCAACCTTGCCCCGGTCATTCCATTGCGCAAGCCCAAGAGACAACCCCTTCGCGTCGGTATGTTCCGCGTAACGCCCGTCCACTTGCTCGTAATTCTCGGATACGATAACCGGTTTATGCTTTAATGTAGTAGGAATTCTCATCGTTATGCTCCTCCAGATTCATTCATAAATGTATATGATATAAGTTTACTAAATTACTAAATTAGTAATTCAATTATACTGCGATTGTCTTATTAGCGTCAAACAAGCCTATCGCGATCTCATCTGCCTTTTTACAAAAAACGTACAACCCTGAAGCAAGTCTGCTTAGTCTATTGGGCCCATTTGAGCATAGTTATCAGTATTTGCGTAAAAAGGAGGCCACAGCATGCCTTTTGTAAACCGATTTTTCTTAAACCGTACGGGAGGAGCAACCTTTACCGGAAACACGCTTGGCTTAAGCCGGTCAGAAACGGTCGGCGTACCGGGAACGGTGGATAGTATCGGCGGGTTTGTCACGACCAATACGGCTCTGACATTCGGTACTTATCCTGCGGGAACAACCGGCAACTATGCGCTGAACAGCTCTTCTGCCGTACTGGTGTTGCCTGCGGGAGCAACGATTCTGTACGCCGAGCTGATTTGGGGCGGTACGTACCTGAACAACGGCGTTGATTTGAGTGCATTCATTAATAATGCCGTTAGCTTCACGACCCCTGCCGGAACCTTCTCCATCAGCCCGGATCCTGCTACCTCCCAAGAAGTTGCGCTTAGCGTTGGAACCAATGCTTACGTGCGTTCGGCTACCGTTACTTCGCTTATATCGGCGGCGGGAGCCGGAACGTATACGACCGGCGGGGTAGTCGGCACGATCGTCATTCCGGATCCGACCTCCAACCATGCCGGCTGGACGCTTGCCGTCTTCTACGAAGATGCCACTCAGCCGCTTCGAAATCTCTCTTTGCGGGTAGGAGCGACCGTCATCCAAGCTTCGCAGGGTCCGGTAGATACCGTTATTACGGGATTTGCCACTCCGTTTGTCGGGGCACTGAACGGCAGAGCATTAGTTGGTGCGCAAGAAGGCGACGCGAACAAAACGGGCGACCGGATGTTGTTCGGACAAAGCGCTGGCACCCTTTCGCCATTGTCGGGTCCAAACAACTTCTCCACGAACTTCTTCGCATCGCAAATCAATAACAACGCAGGCAACCTTGATACAACAGGAACCTTTGGAACGCGCAATCAGATTAACGGAACTCCGGGCTCCAATATTATCGGCGGCCGTCAGGGCTGGGATATTACGAATGTCACCGTTTCCTCTACGCTGGTTAACGCGCAAACCGCTGCCGTATTCCGGCTAATCACAAGCGGGGACGGTTATCTGGTCGATTCCGTCGGTCTGCAGATCGATATCCAGCAGCCGCAAATTACGGTCGTCAAGTCTGCGGATTCCATAGCTACCGTCATTGGGGATACCGTGGAGTATACGGTTGTCATTACAAACACCGGAACGGTCGAAACGACCTCCGTCGTTATGTTCGATACGGCGATTGTCGGGTCGGAGCTGGTACAGGGAAGCGTCACGTTAAACGGAGTGATGGTAGATGCTGATCCTGAGATGGGCGTTCCGATCGGCACCCTTGCTGCGGGGCAAGTAGCAACCGTTAAATTCAAAGTACTTGTGACCTCGTTGCCTAATCCGCCTTTCTTGAAAGATCAGGCAACCGTAGCGTATACTTTCAAGCCGACGCCGGATGCTCCTCCAATCTCGACGGTCGTTCCTTCCGACGTCGTGGAAATCCCTGTATTCCTCCCGGCTCTCATCGTCCATAAGGAAGCCGATCTGGCTACTGCCATGGTTGGGGATATCATAACTTACACGCTTACGATTACAAATATCGGCAACATCGACTTCACGGGAATTGTTACCGATCCGCTTCCCGTCAGTACCAGCTTCGTTGCCGGCAGCGTGTTTGTTAATGGCGTGAACCAACCTGGAGACAATCCGAGGCTTGGCATTGATATCGGCGTGCTTGATATCATTCAGGTCGTCACCATTACGTATCAGCTTCTCGTGGAATCCGTTCCGCCTGAGAACATCGTTCGCAACCGCTTTGATACCGCTTATATCGTCACCTTGCCGGACGGCCGGATTATCACGGGTAACGAGCCGTCAAATCTGGTCGAGATTCCGGTCACCTCGCCGATGCTGACAACCGTAAAGGAAGCCGATCTGCCAAGCGCGGTCGTAGGCGAAATTATTACGTATACGGTGACGGTCACCAACACCAACCCTACACCTCTCACGAATGTCATCTTAACGGACAATATCCCTGTCGGCAGTTCTTTTGTGGCGGGCAGCGTTACGATTGACGGCGTACCGTTCCCAAGCGCCAGCCCAATCGCCGGCATCCCGATTGCGGTATTACCGGCTAATACTAGCGTCGTACAGACGTTCCAGGTAAGGGTCGATTCCCTGCCTAATCCTCCGGTTCTCGTCGACCAGGCCGTCGAAACGTTTACTTCAGGTACTTTTACCGGCATTTCGTACTCCGAAGAGGTTACGGTGCCCGTCGTTCAGCCCGGCATCTCTCTCGTTAAGCGGGCAGGCGTCACGGTAGCCAATGTGGGCGATATCGTCAACTACTCGGTAACGGTCACAAATACGGGTAATATCGAGATCATTCCTATCTTGTTTGATCCGCTCAACGCCTACAGCTCGTTTGTTGCCGGCACGGTAATGGTTAACGGTACAGTGAATGCCACGGCAAGCCCGATTACCGGCATTCCCGTAGGACCGGTGGCGCCTGGCGCAGCGGTCGTGGTGTCCTACAACGTTATCATGACAGCCGTGCCGCCATCCCAGTTCTATGTCAACCAGGCGAACGCGACGTTTACCTACACGCCGCCGGGCCGGACGCCATTAGCGGGAACCGGCGTATCCAATGAAGTCCTTATTAAAAATCCGATCTATACGCTCGATGTCGTGAAATCGGCTAGCGTAACGAGCGCCATCGTTGGCCAGATTGTTGATTATACGATTGAAGTGACAAATAACGGGCCTATCCCGGCTACCGATGTCATTGTCACGGACAGAGTAACCCCAGGTACTTCCGTCGTTTCGGGATCCATCCGGGTTAACGGTCTCCCTGCCATTGGGGACCTCACAACAGGCGTAAATATTGGCACGTTGGCATCAGGCGCAACCGCTACCGTTACTTTTCAATCCTTAGTCACTTCCATTCCCGATCCGTTCCCAAGAATCGACGATTTCGCGATCGTTACGTTCAATGAAGACGAGATAGATCAGACCCCAGCGGTATCCAATACGGTATCGATCAGGGTTACGCAGCCTATCATTACAGCCAGAAAAAGCGCCCTGCAATCCACTGCATTCGTGGGAGAATTTGTCTATTACACCATCGAGGTCGAGAACTCCGGTTCCTACAACGCCTTGGCTACATGGTTTGACGTACTGCCGGAAGGCTCCTCCTTCGTGGCCAATGGCTTGACGGTGAACGGATTCTCCGTACCTGGTGCCGATCATTATCAAGGGTTGTTCCTCGGCACGATGATCGCCGGAATTACCAATATCGTTACCTTTATCTTGAAGGTCGAGTCTTATCCGCCAACGGGCGTACTCGTCAACCAGGGGGATATTTTGTTCCAATTCGAGCTGCCAAATGGCCAGCTGGTCGATCAGCGGGTCCGCACGAATCCAGTGACGGTTACCATTCTGAGACCGCCAACCGTGGTTAAATCCGTCAACGTCAGCGAAGTGTTCGTTGGTGATTCCGTCATCTTCACGCTTGTCGTGAACAATCCTGAGAATACAACGCTCAGTGGAGCCGTGTTGCAGGACATTGTACCTGCCGGTCTGGCGTTTATTCCGGGCAGCGTCACTATCGACGGCGTAAGTTCGCCTGGCGCGAACCCGGCTATCGGCATTCCGCTTGGAGCGGTTGGAGCCTTCCAAACGATCCGCGTTACGTTTGCCGCCCAAGCGGTATTCGAACCGGAAAATCCGCTCACGGTTAACCGTGCTAGCCTCGCTTTCAACTATACGACTCCTCAAGGAGTGCTTATCCCGGGCAATGTCATTTCTGATCCGGTTACGGTGCTCATCAACGATCACGAAGAATAACCTATATAACAAACAAAGCGGCCTGCTATAGGCCGCTTTGTTTGTTATTAATCCTCTAAATTATTAAGCACGTTATCCTCAAGCGCGGCTGCTTTCGAGCCGTACTCTTTAATAATATGCAGCTCGCCCCAATTGCATAAGGAATCCAGGATCGGGCGAAGACTATCCCCATATGGCGTCAGCTCGTACTCAACTTTTGGCGGAACCTGATTGTAGACAATCCGGTTCACGATTCCGTCTTGCTCCAGCTCGCGCAGCTGCTGGGTCAACATTTTTTGCGTGATGGACGGCATAAGCCGTTTGAAGTCGCTTGTCCGCTTCTTGCCATGCGTAAGATGGCACAGAATCACGCATTTCCACTTACCTCCGATCACTTCGAGCGTTGCTTCTACGGAGATGTTGTATTTTTTCGCTCCCATTAAGGTCACTTCCATTCCATAGGCACTTTTTAGTGCCTATATTACTTTTTAGTATCTATATTACAAAATAGTGCGTACTGGTCATAGAGATGGATTGCCTCCATAATAGCACTTACCGGCCGATCAATACAACATTACGAAACGGAGAGTGTTAGCATTATGGTTAACAAACAGAGCCGCTCGGCACTTGCGCTGCTAGCGCTAGCCATCAGCTCTTTTGCCATCGGAACAACGGAGTTCATCAGTGTTGGACTTCTGCCCTTAATCTCGGAAGATCTGGATATATCCGTTACGACAGCGGGATTATCCGTTACTTTATATGCAGTTGGCGTTACCGTCGGAGCTCCGCTCCTTACGGCTCTTACCTCAAGAGTGCCGCGCAAAAGTCTTCTAATTGCCATCATGATTGTATTTATTCTCGGCAACGGCCTTGCCGCCAGCGCAAACACCATAACAATGCTGCTCATTGCCCGCGTGATATCATCCTTCTCGCATGGCGTATTTATGTCCATCGGTTCGACGATCGCGGCTGAGCTTGTCTCGGAGGACCGCCGGGCCAGCGCGATTGCGATGATGTTCTCCGGCCTTACGGTTGCGACCGTTACCGGCGTGCCGCTTGGCACCTTGCTGGGGCAACATGCCGGATGGCGCGCCGCATTTGTTGCCATTGCCGCGATTGGCGTTATTGCGCTTGTCACTAACCTGCTGCTCGTGCCTAATAATTTACGCAAGGGCAACCGGACGAAGTTAAGCGAGCCTTTCAAAGTATTGAAAAACACTCGGCTGCTGCTCGCTTTTGCCGTTACCATGCTCGGCTATGGAGGCACGTTTGTCGTATTTACCTATCTGTCTCCGTTACTTCACGATATCACCGGGTTTAAGGATAGTACGATTGCGGGTATTCTGGTCTTGTACGGAATCGCCATCGCAATCGGCAATCTGATCGGTGGCAAAGCGGCTAATCGCAAGCCGTTATCGGCTTTGTTAGTCATGTTTATTATGCAGGCGGTTATTTTGCTTGTTCTGACGTTCACGGCGCCTTACGCGGCCGCTGCATTAGTAACCATTACCCTGATGGGCCTCTTAGCCTTTATGAATGTACCGGGTCTTCAAATGTATGTCGTCCTGCTCGCGGAACGTTATGCGCCTAAATCCATCGATGTCGTCTCGGCTCTTAACATCTCGGCATTTAACGCCGGAATCGCAATTGGAGCCTATGTCGGCGGGATCATCACCGATGGGCTTGGCTTGATTCATACCCCTTGGATTGGCGCGATTATGGTGCTTGGCGCCGTCGTTCTGACCGCATGGAGCCGTAAGCTCGAGAAGAAAGATAGCTCAGGAAATGAGCAGTTGCAAGCTTCCGCTTAAGCGGAAATAAACTAGATGAAATTAATAAAAGAGGAGATTATCTATCATGACAACTACAGCACAACATTTAAACGATAAAGTTACTTTGCACAACGGTGTCGCTATGCCTTGGCTTGGCCTTGGCGTATTTAAAGTCGAGGACGGCAGCGTAGTCGTTAATTCCGTAAAAGACGCGATCAAAAACGGTTACCGCAGCATCGATACGGCAGCCATTTACGATAATGAAGCAGGCGTTGGCCAAGGCATCCGCGAAGCGATAGCCGAATATGGCGTAACCCGCGAAGAACTGTTTATCACATCCAAAGTATGGAACGCGGATCTGGGTTATGAATCCACCCTGGCGGCATTTGAGACAAGCTTGAACAAGCTTGGTCTGGATTATCTCGATCTGTATCTGATCCACTGGCCGGTTGAAGGCAAATACAAGGACGCATGGCGCGCGCTTGAAACTCTCTACAAAGATGGCCGCGTCAAAGCGATTGGCGTCAGCAACTTCCACGTACATCATCTGCAAGACGTAATGAAGGATGCGGAAATTGTTCCGATGGTCGATCAAGTGGAATACCATCCGATGCTTGCCCAGCGCGATCTCCGCGCTTTCACTCGCGAGCACAACATCCAGCTGGAAGCTTGGTCCCCGCTTATGCAAGGCCAGCTGCTCGAACACCCCGTACTCGGCGGGATCGCGGCGAAACACGGCAAATCGGTAGCTCAAGTGATTTTGCGCTGGGATCTGCAGAACGGCGTCGTAACGATCCCGAAATCGATCAAGGAAGCGCGTATTATCGAGAACGGCAACGTCTTTGATTTCGAGCTGTCCGCGGACGAAATGGCTGCTATCGATGCCTTGAACGAAGACAGACGCGTTGGTCCGGACCCGGACAACTTTGATTTCTAATATCGAGTTATGATTAGGATAGCTGCCCCAAAGCCATTGGCTTTGGGGCAGCTTTTTTATTTTCATTGTGGCAGATCGATGAATTTACGCTTAATTGACTTGCTTTGCAATTTATCAATTGATAAAATAACTTCCATAAAGATAATTTATCACGCGATAAATTAATAGCTAAAGTATTTTCAGACAGAAGGGAATCCTGCTCGATGGGACGCAGAAAAAAACAACCGTTAGACGAAGCCACCCGCGCCATGATCATCCATACCGCGCATGACCTGTTCATGGAGCAGGGCTACCGGTCGGTCACAACCCGTCAAATTGCCGAAGCATGCGGGTTGACGCAGCCGGCGATGTACCATTATTTTGCGGACAAAGAAGCGCTCTATACCGAGGTGCTGCGAACCGTTACCGAAGATACCAAAATCGCCATGAATAGCCTTGCCGCAAGCGAAGGCAAGTTGCGGGAACGGCTGGTTAAGCTCGTCGCGTACATTTTGCAACACATGCCCGATGATCTCAGCCAAATGGAACGGGATATTCGGCACGAGCTTAAAGAGGAGAACCGGCAGCTCATTACGCAGTGGTGGCGGGAATGTTATCTGCTCCCTCTCTCGTCTTTGTTCGTAGAGGGCCAGCAGACCGGACAAATTCGGACGGCGGAGCAACACGGGCTTGATCCTTTTGCAGCCTCCTTCACCCTGTTGAGCATGATTCAACGAAAGCCGGGAGGCCCCGGAAGCAGCGCAAGTCCGATACCGGTTGAGGCGCTTGCCACCCGGACGGTTGACGTGCTGCTGTTTGGCCTGGCTTCCGAGGCTGGAAGAGAAGAAGCAACTGTTCAAATTAAAGGAGATGAGAATGGATGAATGGATTAAAACGGATCGCCGGCGCCGTAAGCGGCAACAAAGGAAGATGGATTACGCTGGTTGTGTGGATCGTCATCGTTGGCCTCGCCAACGTCCTCTTGCCGTCTTCGAGCGATCATAAGAACGATGCGGCGGCGAATCTCGAGAGCAGCGCCCCTTCCGTGCAGGCTGATGCGCTTAATGATCATAACGGCATTCCGGCGATTATCGCCTGGCACCGCATCGCTGGTTTGACCGATGAAGATATTGCCCAGATTCAAGCGTTATCGCAAAAGCTGGCGGACGACCCGCTTCCTCATCAGACCGAACTTCCGCCGCTTCACCAAATGCCGCTGCCTGCGGTGAAGGCGATGTTGTCGGAAGACGGCACAACCATGCTGCAGACGGTTGTTTTTGACAAGGAAGCTTCCTCCGATGAGCTCAAAATCAGCCTGGAGCAGCTGCAGGCTGACGCGGAAACGATTTTTACAACCAAACCGTTTGATACCGCTCTTGATGAAGAAGGTTTGGTCGGGCGGATTACCGGACCTGCGGGCATTGGCGTGGATGCCACCTCTTTGTTCAAAGGGGCCGATGTTTCGCTCCTGATCGCAACCACCCTGCTTGTCCTCATTATTCTTCTGCTGATCTACCGTTCGCCGATTCTCGCCCTTATTCCGCTGGTGGCGGTTGGGTTCGCTTATGGCCTGACAGGCCCGATTCTCGGCTGGATGGCGGATGAAGGCTGGATTACGTATGACTCGCAAGGCTTATCCATTATGACGGTGCTGCTCTTCGGCGCGGGAACCGACTATTGCCTCTTCCTGATCGCCCGCTTCCGCAGCGTGCTGACAACAGAGTCGAATAAGCGGCAAGCTTTGCTCAAAGCGCTTAGCGATTCCGGAGGCGCGATTACGATGAGCGGCTTGACCGTTGTGATGTCATTGCTCGCCCTGCTGCTGGCGCAATATGGCGCGATTCACCGCTTTGCGGTACCGTTCAGCTTGTCGATTCTCATCATGATGATCGCAAGCGTAACGCTTGTACCTGCCCTGCTCGCGATTCTCGGACGCGTCTCCTTCTTTCCGTTTGTGCCGCGTACGCCGGAGATGCTGGCCGAACGTGCCGCACGGAAAAACAAACCGCTGCCGGCAGCGAAAACAAAGCCAAGCTTTGGCATCCGCTTAGGCGAAGCGATTGTGAAGCGTCCAAAAACGATTGCCCTTTCGACGCTTGTTGTGCTGGGGATTACGGCTGCTTTTTCCGCCCAGATCAAATTTACGTACGATACGCTATCTACTTTCCCGGAAGATATGCCATCCCGTGAAGGGTTTACCCTGATTGGCGAACACTTCTCCGAAGGCAGTCTGGCAAAAGTTCAGGTACTGGTGAAAACGGGCGGTCAGGATGTGCCGCTTGGGCAAAAGCTCGGGGAACTCGCCAACATCAGCAACGTATCCGAACCCGTAGCGAATACGCGTGATGCGGGCATTGTTTCTTATAATGTGGAGCTGGCGATGAACCCTTATTCCATTGAAGCGCTCGATATGATTCCGGTCATCCGCTCGGCAGCTGAACAGTCTCTTACGGATGCAGGCATTGCCGATGCTAAGGATAACGTCTGGATCGCGGGAGCTACGGCAGAGCAATACGATACACGCCAAGTAACCGGCGACGATGCTTATAAGATTATTCCGGTCATTATCGGCATGATTGCGTTGCTTCTGCTGATCTATCTGCGTTCTTTCGTGGCTATGCTGTATCTGATGGGAACCGTGCTGCTCTCCTACTTCAGCGCGCTTGGGATCGGCTGGCTCGTGCTGCATCACTTATTTGGCGCTGACGCCATCCAGGGACTTATTCCGCTGTATGCTTTTGTCTTCCTGGTTGCGCTTGGCGAGGATTACAACATCTTTATGGTGTCGAGCATCTGGAAAAAGAGCAAGACCATGCCACTGAACCGAGCCGTTGTAGAAGGCGTCGCTCAAACCGGCGGCGTCATCACCTCGGCCGGTCTCATCCTTGCGGGTACGTTCGCCGTTCTGGCAACGCTGCCGATCCAAGTGCTCGTCCAGTTCGGCACCGTGACGGCCATTGGCGTCCTGCTTGATACGTTTATCGTCCGCTCCTTCCTCGTACCGGCACTAACGGTCTGGATCGGCAAGTGGGTATTCTGGCCGTCGAAGCCAGAAGCTGCGTCCGCCGCTAAGGAGGATGAAAGGCCGCTGACGAGTTAAGGTCCCTCAGGGACCTTAACGGCATTACTTGACCTCGGATTTACGCAAATAAGACCCTCACGGGGTCTTATTTTGCTTTTCTCGGCCAAAACCGGTCGGATAAGACCCTGAAAGGGTCTTATCCGGTTCTGCTCTGGCGGATTCCCTCTCGGCTCAGCCAATTCCCGCTTAGCTGAAGCGCATTATCGCTCCGCTTACGCGAATGCAATCCTTCGCCGGCGCCACCGCGCCGTTCCCTATGTCGTGCCAAACGTCACGCCGAGCTCGATCAGCCAGCGGCGGTAAGCGACGGACAGCGAATCCGCCTTGTGGTTGAGCTCCAGCTGCAAGTCGAGCGGCAGCAGCTCGGGCTTTTGCGTCTCGATAATCCATTTATCCTGTTCGAAGACGGTGTCTTGGAATTGTACGAACTGTTCATCCGGCACGTCGAAGCCGTAGTTCCGGGAGACGGACATATAGACGAGGCATTCTTTCTCCTCCACGGGCAGCACCGTCAGCAAGATCCATAACGTCTGGCCGGTAGCCGCATCCCGCTTCGACAACCGGGCCGCGAGGGGACGGAATACTTCCTTCACATACACGTACGTCGTGCCTTCCTCCATCTCGGAGCCGGAATGGGCGATCGGCTGGAAGATCGGAACGTCGCTCGTATAGACGCGCCCCTTCTCCTTGAACACCTTGAAGTCCGGCAGCTCCGCGTAATCCGGATGGCCAAGCAGACCGCCGTGCACGAACATCAGATGGGCAAAATCCGTAAAGTTCTCGATCACGCGGGTTCCAGCCGCATGCACCGTATACGGGCCGCACGCAAGCGGACGGTAATCCGGATTTTCGAATTCCTCGAAATAAGGAAGATCGCTCACCGGGTCGCCAAGGCATACCCACACCAAACCATACTTCTCTACCGCATGGTATTTCGTCGCCCGCGCCCGCGCCGGGATCTTATCCGTCTTCGCCTGAGCCGGAATGCAGACGCATGCCCCGCTGCCGTCATACTTCCAGCCATGGTAAGGACAAACAAGCGTCTCTCCTTCCACTCTGCCCTTCGAGAGCATCGCGCCGCGATGAACGCACAAGTCGCGCAGCGCGTACACCTGACCGCTCGCCGCACGGTACACGGCGACCCGCTCGCCCAATACGATAACGGAGACAGGCTCTTCCTTCAGATCCTTCGCAATATAAACGGGATGCCATTCCTGAAACAAAACGGTATCTTTCACGGTTGCTGTCAGCATATGAGCCACTCTCCCTTTTCTATTGGTTGCCGATGACTTTGTCGCCGGATTTCAACGCATCGATAATGGCGTTCATCTTATCTTTAATGTCTTGCGAGATCTTATCTTCAAAGCCGTGGAACGGAGCCAGATAGATCGCGCCGTCCTTCACGCCGAGCAGCTGCGATTCCGCCTTCATCTTGCCCTGCGCAATCCGCTCCACAACAACCTTCATCGCTTCCGGATAGTCCTGAATGACGCTCGTAACGACCGTATCCGGCCCGCTGGCGTTCTGATCCTGGTTGGAGCCGATGGCAAATACGCCTTTTTGCTGCGCTGCTTCGATCCCGCCTAGTCCCGCTTGGTTCGCATTCGTCATGACGACGTCGGCGCCTTTCTCGATGAACGATATCGCGGTTTCCTTCGCTTTGGCTACATCGCTGTCGCCGCCCAGCATCGTAGACAACACTTTAATAGAAGGAACGGTTTCCTTGGCACCTAGTTCAAAGCCTTTCACCGAATTCGTAATGGGAGGGATATCCGAGCCGCCAATTGCCGCAACCGTGCCGGATTTGGACAACAGCGCCGCTATTGAACCCATGAGATAACCTTGTTCGCTGTTGTTCAAGCTGAGAGAGGTGAGGTTAGGTTCTTGGGAGATCGTGGAGCTGTTAACGAGGAACCAAGTATCCTTGTAGTCCGGAGCAATGTCCTTCATAATGTCCCCGTATTCAAAGCCATGTCCGATAATAACGTCATAACCATCATCGGCATATCCGCGAATGAACTCAGCCGCATCGGAGTTGCTTACTTTCTCGGAATAAGCCGTTTCCGCGCCAAGCTCTTCCTTAATCTTCATCAGCCCTGCGTATGCCGTTGCGTTCCAGCCGTTATCATTCACCGGACCGGGCGTTAACAGCGCTACCTTCAACGCCTTGCCGCCGCCCGCAGCCGCCGTCCCTGTACTCTCCGCCGTGCCGCCTTCCGACTTATTGCCTCCGCTGCCGCATGCCGCGAGCACCATCATCAACAAACATACGCCTACTACCGCCATCGATTTCGCCAGTTTCCCCATTCTCATCCTAACCCCTCCCAATTGGAATGATATGTTCCTTCTATATGGCACAAGAAGTATCCGGGCGGATCCCGGCCATCAGCCTGCCGATACGATCCAAATCCGCCGCTTCTCTATCCATCGTGTCCAGCAGCTCTCCCTTATACAGAACCGCAACGCGGTCCGACAAAGCCATCACTTCTTCCAGTTCCGTCGAGATAAGCAAAATCGAACAACCGCGCTCTCTCGCTTCAAGCAGCCGCTTATGGACATATTCCGCCGCGCCTACGTCCATCCCGCGAGTCGGCTGCATCGCCACGATCACCTTCGGATTCAGCATCAGCTCCCGGGCCAAAATCACCTTCTGCTGGTTGCCGCCCGACAGCCTGCCGACCGGAACCGCTGCCCCGGAAGTTCTGATGCCAAAGCTTCCAATCTGCTCTTCCGCGCATTCCCGGACCTTTCTTCGGCTGATCCAACCGCCTTGGCTGAACTTGCGCTTCCGGTATTCCTTCGCAATCAGATTCTCCTCCACGCTCATCTGCAGCATTAGCCCTTCCTTATGCCGATCTTCGGGGATATACGCGACGCCGCGCTCCGTCATCCCTCGCGGGTGCTGGCGGTGCAACTCCTCTCCGCCGAGTTCGATGACGCCCGAATCCTTCTGCCGCAGGCCAAACAACACCTCGCTAAGCTCGCGCTGTCCGTTCCCGTCAACTCCCGCTATGCCAAGAATCTCGCCTTCCCGAATGTGAAAAGCAAGCTCCCGCAGCACCCGCGCGCCGTCAACGCTGGCATGCAGCCCCTTCACGCTAAGACGGATGTTCCCGCTTGCTACTCCTGCCTTCCGGACCGGAGCAACCACATCGCGGCCAACCATCATGCGGGCCAGATCCGCCGGCGTAGTCCCGGCCAAATCTTGCGTCCCGATCAGCTTGCCAAGCCGAAGCACCGTGACCCGGTCGCAAATGTCCTGCACCTCTTGCAGCTTGTGGCTAATAAAAATAATCGTCTTCCCTTGCGCCTTAAGCGTCCGCAGCACCCGGAACAGATCTTTCACCTCGGCAGGCGTCAACACCGCCGTCGGTTCATCCAGAATAATAAATTCCGCGCCGCGCACCAGCGTCTTGACGATCTCGACGCGCTGCTGCTGGCCTACCGACAATTCGCTTACCCTTGCCTCCGGCTGGATATCAAGGCCAAACCGGTCCGACAGCTCCCGAATTTCCGCACAAGCCTTCTTGAAGCGGAACAACGGCCCGCGGCCCCGCTTCATGCCTAGCAGCACATTTTCCGCTACCGTCAACGCCGGGATCAGCATGAAATGCTGATGCACCATTCCAATCCCCGTGCTCACCGCCTGCCGGGGAGAGGCGAACGCAACCGGCTTGCCTTTGAAGAGGATCTCGCCCTCATCCGGCTCCAGCATGCCCGACAGCATATTCATGAGCGTGCTTTTGCCCGCGCCGTTCTCGCCAAGAATGGCGTGAATCTCGCCCTGCCGGATCGCCAGGTTCAGCCGGTCATTGGCCACAAACGAACCAAACCGCTTGACTAACCCGCGTATTTCCACAATCGGCTCCATCGTTTCTCCCCCTAACTAAACTAACTGCTCCGATCTGCGAGACTTTTATAGGAAGCGGCCGTTGCCGCAGGCTGTTTGCTCTTGCCCGAGAACCAGGCGAGCGCCACCATCGTAAGCAAATAGGGGAACATCAGCATGAACTGGTACGGAATCTTGATCCCAAACGACTGGAATCTTAGCTGCAGCGCGTCCGCTCCGCCGAACAACAACGAGGCGCCCATCGTGCCAAGCGGCGTCCATTTGCCGAATATGACGGCCGATAGAGCGATAAATCCGCGCCCCGCCACCATGTTTTCCGTGAATTGATTCAAGATGCCAAGCGATAACGAGCAGCCGGCTACCCCGGCCAGCATGCCGCCAATGAGGCAGCAGATATACCGGATGCGGTGAACCCGAACGCCAAGCGTATCCGCCGCGAGCGGGTTCTCGCCTACCGAACGCACTTGAAGCCCCCAATTCGTCTTGTAAAAAATAAACGCGGCAGCAGGCACGAGCAAATAAGAGACATAAGCGAGCACGTTCTGATTAAACAAAGCGTCGCCGATATACGGAATATCGCTCAGCAGCGGAATCGGCACGCTCGGAATGCCTTTTACCTGCACCGCCTCCTGTCCCATGCCAAGCAAACTCCGGCCAAACACCGTTGTAAGCCCTAAACCGAACAGATTCAGCGCCGTTCCGATCACCACCTGATCCGCCCCCGTCGTAATGACGAGGAAACCAAACAGCAGTCCAACAAGGCCGGTTACGAGAATAGCTAGCAATACGCCAGCCGGAGCGCTATCGAAATAATAAGCTCCAACGACACCCGACAATGCCCCGATAAGCACCATACCCTCCATGCCGATGTTCAAGATCCCGCTTCGCGACATGAACAAAATCCCGAGGGCGGCAAGCAGAAGCGGAACCGACAGACGGATCGCGGAGGCCAAGAAACTGACAATCACTTCCTCGTTCATCTCGCTTCCTCCCCTTTATTGAAGCTAATCTTCACCTCGGATGCCGAATGCGCCGTTTGCAGTTCTTCCGGGAGACGCCGGCTGCCGTACCGGTTCACCAGCCAAGCGATCAATTGCCGCTTCCAACCGCCGAACCAATACCGGTTGCACACGACAAGCACGATAATGGTCGCTTGGATGACGTATACGAGCGAAGTCGAGGTGCCCGTCATCCGTTGCATCGCGTTAGCGCCGCTCCGCAAGCCGCCAAACAAAATCGCAGAACCGATATTGCCAAGCGGATGCGCCCCGCCAACAAGCGCAACGGCAATGCCGTCATAGCCATAACCCGGCGAGAAGTTCTGGAACAATCGGTTCTGTACCCCGGCAATCTCCACAAATCCGCCAATCCCGGCAATTGCTCCGCTCACCAGCATCACAAGAAGCAAATTGCGGTTCACCGGAATGCCCATCACCTTCGTCGCTTGCTTATTGAAGCCCACCGACCGGATCTCATATCCCCATACCGTCCGGTTCAGCACAACGTACAGAATAATCGCGAGCACAACGGCCAAGACAAATCCATAATGCAGCCGTGAATCAAACAGCTTCGCAAGCAGTGCCGATTCCGGCAGCCTTGCGGATTGCGGCAGCGTACCGGAAGGGTCCTTCATCGGCCCGGTCACCATATAGCTGACCAGATAAATGCCTACATAATTCAGCATGATCGTGTTAATGATCTCGCTGGCGCCTTTGAATATTTTGAGCGCGCCGGCAATTCCAGCCCAGAGCGCTCCGCCAACCGCGCCGGCTACGATGCACAGCGGAAGATGTGCGTAGCCCGGCAACCCCGGCACGTAGAGGGCGGCCATCGTACCGGTCATCGCCCCGATATAAATCTGGCCTTCGGCACCGATATTAAACAACCCGCACCGGTAAGCAAACGTATAACAAAGTCCCGCGAACAATAGCGGAGTCGCTTTGACGAGCGTCTCCTTCACGCTGCCCGCGTCGCCAACAGCGCCATCCCAGATCAGCCGGTAAGCCTCCAGAGGCGAGACGCCTGCCGCCGCCATGACCAGTCCTCCGGCGAGCAGCGCAATAAACACCGCCCCGCCATAGAATAGAACTTCAATCACGGCCTTCACCCATCGTTCCGATGCCAGGTTAACCTTCCTTGCTTCCCTCATGAATAACCGCCCTCCGCCCTTTATTCCACCTTGCTGAATACCGGATAAGCCGTACCTAATCGTTGCCTTAGCACATTCACCCTCGCTTGCGCCCGGCGAATAATCTCCTCTTCATCCACAAGCGTGCATTTGCCGCGATGGACAACAAGTTCGCCGTTTACGAATACGGAGTCCACATCATTGCCGTTTGCGTTATAGACGATAGCCGAGCTTACCCGGTGGATCGGCGCAATATGGGCTTTTTGCAGATCAATGACAACGATGTCGGCTTTTTTCCCTGGCTTTAGACTGCCTAGATCATGCGCTCTTCCAATCGCTTTCGCCCCGTTAACCGTCCCCATCTTCAGCACCTGCATCGGCGGCAACAAGGTTGAATCCAGCTGATCCACCTTATGGAGGCAAGCCGTGAACTTCAGCACCTCGAGATTGTCCTGGCAGTTGTTGCTTCCCGGTCCGTCCGTGCCTAGCGCCACATTAATCCCTCTCTCCAGCATTTCCGGCACGCGCGCGACTCCGGAAGCCAAATACATATTGGATACCGGGCAATGGATGACGGTCGCCTCATGCTTTTGCAGCAAATCCAGTTCCGCATCATCCAGCCAAACCCCGTGTACCACCTGCGTATGCCGGCTTAACAGCCCTACCGCTTCCACCAACTCCAAATTCCGCAGCCCAAACCGCTCCATCGTGTTATCGATCTGGTCCCGGGTCTCCGCCACGTGAATATGGGTAATCAGCTTGTTGCGCTCGCAGTATTTGGCCGCCTGCTTCAAGAAGCTTTCCGAGCAGCCATACAGATTAAGCGGCCCGAGCGCAATGGAGATGCGGCCTTCAGCCGCTCCTTGCCAGTGGTCCAGCAGGTCATCCGTACGGTCAAAAATCTGCTCGATCGTCTCGCTAAGCCTAGGCTCATAACTGAGATCAACCCCGCCTCTAGCCATATGGCCCCGGATTCCCGATTCCCGCATAGCCCGCAGAACGCCGTTATCGTTGCCGGCGTGGGTGTGTACGTAGTGATGGTCCATGATGTAGGTCGCGCCGGATTTCAGATTCTCGATGCAGCCAATCATCGCCGCCAGATAGAAATCCTCTTCTTCCATTGCAAGCGACGCCGGCCAAATAATTTGGCGAAGCCACTCTGCAAGCGGCAGATCATCCGATACGCCGCGGATAAACGTCTGGAACAAGTGCGTATGCCCGTTCACCAGTCCGGGAATGACCGCTTTGCCCGCAGCATCCACGACAAGATCAACTTGCCCGAGCAAACTATCTTTGGAGCCGTCCGCTGGCCACTCTCCAACCTCTGAAATGAGATCTCCCTCGAGGAGAACGTAACCGCCCGGAATGACCTGCATTTCCTCATTCATCGTTATGACCGTCCCGTTACGAATCAGCTGCCTTTTCACGCGTATCACACCCTCATGTAAGTTGAATAACCGGTATTTCGAAGGTTTTCGTAACCACTTTGCATGTTTTTGGTTTACTGTGTAATGTTTTATGACATCAGTATAAGAAGGACTCCTAGGAGCGTCAACCACATCGCAACCAAAAACCCGCTTTTTGGGTTCTTTTTCATCTCTTCTATAGACCACTTTGGTTACTAATGTTATATTAAGTGACATAAAAACAACTTTTTTGAAAACCTATACCTGACATGTACTTATCGTAAAGTAGCAAAGCGTGATATTTTACAAGAATGAGGAAAAGGGAGTGGTTCGATGCATTTACCGCACATGGACGAGACGGATCAGGAGATTATTCGGCTGCTGCACGACAATGGACGGATGTCATACGCCAAGATTGGCGAACGCCTTAATCTATCGAGGGTAGCGATTCAGAAGCGCGTTGACGCCATGGTAGACAACGGCATAATCGAGAACTTCACGATACGGCTAAATACCGCAAGGCTTGGCAAATCGATCTCCGCATTCTTTGAGGTGGAGGTGGAGCCGAGGTTAGTCGAGCAGGCCGGCGCTCTGCTCTCGGATGAGCCCGAGGTGATCAGCATCTATCAGATGACGGGACCAAGCTCGCTGCACATGCATGCGTTATTGAAAGACGAAGCATCTCTGGAGCATTTTCTGTTCAAGAAAATTTATGTATTGGAAGGCATCGTAAACGTGAATACCCATATGGTGATCAAACGGTTCAAGCAAGGGACCGGACTCGAGCTGTAGACACAAAAAAAGCCTTAACCCGGCTGGCGGGCTAAGGCTTTTTGTTATTTTTTCAGATGGTACGGAACCGTTGTAATAATGACATCCTTCCGGTAGAGAAGCTGGGTACGGAGCATTAAGCTCGTTTGGTTGTGCAAAATGTTATGCCAGCCTTTCTTCGGAATAAACTGCGGGATCACGACGGTTACTTGGTAGTTGTTCTCGCTCGCCTTGCGCTGCACCGTATCGATAAACTTGAAGAGCGGATTCGAGACCG
This sequence comes from Paenibacillus glycanilyticus, assembly GCF_030161375.1. Taxonomy (GTDB): domain Bacteria; phylum Bacillota; class Bacilli; order Paenibacillales; family Paenibacillaceae; genus Pristimantibacillus; species Pristimantibacillus glycanilyticus_B. Next base: position 145,206 of record NZ_BSSQ01000006.1, on the reverse strand, counting down.
AGCGGTACGGCGAATGCAGGGTGACCAGCCGAACATCCGGCATGAACTTCTCCCATTTCTGCTCGAACACCGTTTCATCCTCTTTCTCAAAAGGAACGTAAACGGCGATGATCTGCTCAGCCTTAAGCGACTTGGCGTATAGAATCGAATGCTCGACAACATGCGTAATCCCCGAGACCGGTAAAATCATCACGTTGCCTTCAATCGGCATAACCGGCTCGCAAGTCGCAAGACGGAGCTGCTCGCCAACGGCCTCGTAATGCTTCTTGATCCGGTGGAACACAAAGATGATAAGCGGCAGGAAGATCAGAATCGACCATACCTGCTCGAATTTCGTCAGGAAGAACATCATCGAGACGATAAAGCTGATTAACGCGCCAATCGAGTTGATGATGAACTTGCCAACCCAACCCTTCGGCCGCTGGCGGAACCACTTCACGAGCATCCCCGTCTGGGACAACGTGAACGGTACGAATACGCCAACCGCGTAGAGCGGAATCAGGTGCTCGGTTTTGCCCTGGAACGCAACGATCAGAACGATCGACAGAATCCCGAGGCTGATAATCCCGTTCGAATAGCCAAGCCGGTCACCGCGTGCCGTGAACATTCTTGGGATAAATTTATCTTTGGCCAAGTTAACCGCCAGCAGCGGGAAAGCCGAGTAACCCGTGTTGGCCGCCAGAATCAAGATAAGTGCCGTAGTACCTTGGATAAAATAGTACATAATATTGCGTCCGAATATACCCTCGGCAATCTGCGATACAACCGTTACCTCATCCTTCGGCGAAACGCCGTAGTAATAAGCCAGCACCACGATACCCGAGAACAGGATCGACAACAGGATGCCCATGGCCGCCAAGGTTTTTGCCGCGTTGTTTGGCGCGGGATCCTTGAAGTTCGGAATCGCGTTCGAGATCGCCTCAACCCCGGTTAGAGCCGAGCTGCCTGACGCGAAAGCCCGAAGCAGCAAGAACAAGCTGATGCCGGCTACCGGCGTGCCTACCGCCGTATGGAGCGCAGGCGATACATCGCCGGAGGCGATTTTGTATAGCCCTACGATAATCATGATGACGATGGCCAGCACGAACAAATATACCGGATAAGCGAGTATTGACGCTGATTCCGTCACGCCGCGCAAATTCAATATCGTAATGCAGAGTACAAAAAATACGGAGATGAGAACCGAATGCTCATGCAAGCTAGGAAATGCCGAAGTGATGGCATCCGTACCCGCCGAGACGCTAACCGCTACCGTTAAAATATAATCGACCAGCAGTGAACCGCCCGATATAAGACCCGGGAATAATCCGAGATTTTCCTTCGATACCACATACGCTCCCCCGCCATGCGGGTAGGCAAATATAATTTGCCGGTAAGACAAGATAAGTGCCGTTAATAAAACCAGCACCCCGATCCCAATCGGAATGGAATACCAAAACGCTGCCGCGCTTACGGTCATCAGGACAAGCAGGATCTGCTCCGGTCCGTAAGCAACGGACGATAAAGCATCCGAGGACAAGATCGCGAGCGCTTTTGTCTTGATTAATTTTTGTTCCCCTAATTCCGTGGATTTGAGGGGACGTCCGATCAGCAATCTTTTGATAAGAGTAAACACACAGGTCACCGCCAACATTGAAGTGAAATAACATACGTCTGATCTTGGGTTACGCGGGCACTTATCAGTGCTAATGTAACCACCTTTACTTTCTTTTACGCAAAAAAAGACCGCAGAGCATCCTCCGCGGTCTTAGTAAAAAAACCGAAGTTCACCCTCTCTACACACGCTTACAAGGTTAGCTGACGGATTCGGACGTCTAGAGATTCGCCCTACAGCCGGCTGCTCATTTGTGGTTGGCGGCCTAGCTGATTCACCCCGGCGACAAGCGCATGTTGCTTGCGGCTTTATCGCAATTGGTTCCCCTGCTTTCCGATTGAATCGGAAACTCAGCGATTATCGAACGTATGATGTTAAGTTGCAGATTTGATCATAGTCTCCTCCACCCTTTTCTGTAAACCGCTATAAATTCGCATATTCAAGCGGATTTGGCTGTTTTGCGGTCATGAATGCGGATACATAGTGGATTCGCGCGGAGAATGTCCGGCAATAACCGTCATGCTTTCTTTTTTAATGCAAACGGGAGGTATCTCCTAGATTTTGGAGGAGATTGGCGAGTTCCTCTAAGACATAGCCTTACATCAGTCGCCGTTCGTAAAAAAAGCGCAAACCCGCCGTTGGCGGATTGCGCTTTTTTGAATTATTTTTGCAGGCGGAAAGCTTGGGGCTCCCCATCTCTGCTATTTGGTCCAGCAAAAACATGAAATTCGCCTGCATCGCTCTTATGTTGCAGATCCGCATGATAATAACGAAGCTGCTCTTCGGTGATGTCGAACGTAACCGTCTTGGTCTCGCCCGGCTGCAGCTTGATCTTCCGGAAGCCCTTCAGCTCCTTCAGCGGACGCACGACTTCTCCCGCGACATCCCGCACGTACAGCTGAACCACTTCTTCGCCAACTGTCGCACCGGTATTCGTCACGTTCACCGATACTTGTAGCGTATCTTCCGCGTTCAGAACGGCGGTCGACAAGCTTGCATCACTGTAGGAGAACGTTGTGTAGCTGAGGCCGTAACCAAACGGTAATAGCGGCGCGTTAGGCATATCCAAGTATTTCGAAACGTAACGTTCGTTTGCGTTCTGCGGCGTAAGCGGTCGGCCCGTATTGTAATTGTTGTAGTAGACCGGAACTTGGCCAACGGAATAAGGGAAGGACATCGTCAGACGACCGGACGGATTCACGTCGCCAAACAAGACATCGGCAATCGCATGGCCGCCTTCCGTTCCCGGGAACCAAACTTCGAGAAGCCCATCCGTCTCTTCAAGCACGCCATGCAGATCAAGCGGTCGGCCGTTAAACAGCACCACTACCATTGGTTTGCCGAGCGGCTTCAGCTTCTGGATCAAATCAAGCTGCGCTTGCGGCAGGCGGATATCGCCGCGGCTTCCCGCTTCCCCGCTCATCTCGGAGCTTTCGCCAAGGGCGAGCACAATCACATCGGATTGCTTGGCGGCAGCGATCGCTTCTTGCAGCTGCTCTTCGGTCGCGAATTCGATATCGCAGCCCCTAGCTACGATAACCGCATCTTCGCCAGCGCGCGCAGACAGGCCAGCATACACTTGCGCCGCTTCTTCCTGCTTGCCCCAAATCGACCACGGCCCCAGAATATCGCCGTTTTGGGCGAATGGCCCGATCAGCGCCAGCTTTTGCCCAACGCGAAGCGGCAGCACTTGCTCTTCATTCTTCAGTAGGACGAAAGACTTAGCCGCGATCTCGCGGGCTGCTGCCCGGTGCTCGTCGCATAACAGGACTTCTTTCTCCCGCTCCTCGCTTGCCGCGCGGTACGGATTCTCGAAGAGACCTAGCTTGTCCTTCAGCTTCAGAATGCGCAGCACGGACTCATCAATCAGCTTGATGTCCACTTCGCCAGCTTCTACGAGATCCTTCAAATGATTGGCGTAATTGGACGTCATCATCTCCATGTCAACGCCGGCTTCAATAGCTTTCTTGGCTGCCTCTGCCCCATCCGCCGCAACGCCATGCGGGATCATCTCGCTTACCGCGCCCCAGTCGGAGATCAGCATGCCGTCAAAGCCCCACTCCTCGCGAAGAAGATTGCGCATCAGCCACTTGTTGCCGGTCGCTGGGATGCCGTCCACCGTATTGAACGCCGTCATGACCATCTCGCAGCCTTCCTCCAGCGCGGCTTTGTAAGCCGGAAGATAAGTCTCGCGCAGTTGTCTCTCAGACATGTTCACCGTGTTGTAATCGCGTCCGCCTTCGGCAGCGCCGTAAGCGGCAAAATGCTTCACGCATGCCGCGATCCGGTCCATATCGCCGGCGAGATCATCCCCTTGGAAACCTCTTACGAAAGCCCGGGCATATTCGCTGTTGAGATATGGGTCTTCGCCCGTCGACTCCATCACGCGGCCCCAGCGCGGATCGCGGACCAGGTCCACCATCGGCGCGAAGGTCACATGAATGCCGGTTACCGCGGATTCTTTCGCGGCAATCGCGGCGCTTTTTTCCGCCAATTCCATGTCCCACGTGCTGCCGATTGCCAGCGTAACCGGGAATATCGTGCGGTAACCGTGGATAATGTCCGCCATAAGCAACAGAGGAATGCCTAGACGGCTGTTCTCCATGTATTGTTTCTGCAAAGCGATTGTTTCCTTCGCACCAACGGCGCTCAGGACGGAACCAACGTTGCTTGCCATGTTCTCCGTTACGCCCATCCAAGCAAGCGGCCCGGTCAGGTTTGCATCGTCTTCGCTCAGGAAATTCGGGGTCAGCTGCATGAGCTGAAATATTTTTTCTTCCAATGTCATCTTCTCGAGTAAAGCGGTCAGGTTTGGCACTTGATTAACCCTCCAATAAAATAATTTTGCTACTCTTTTATTATATCGACTGCCGCACGGCAGCAACATATCGATTGTAGCCGAAAACATCAACAATCTGGCTAAAGTGAGGGGCCGGAAGGCTTCTTCACTTTAGCCAGATTGTTGTTTTTGAGGGCTTGCTGGCCGGATCTCGCTGCGCGAAAGGCATACTCCTTCGATCGCTGTGTACCCCGGATTTCCTGGAACTTACCGCTATAGCGGTAGAAATCCGGGGCACAAAGGCGCACGCTCGCTTCGAGAGGAGCATGCCTTTCGCTCCGCTCGCCGGGCCGGCGCCCCGCCCCAAACCCCTGGCCACCTCGCCGCCATCCGGCTGGGAGGGGACCTCTTTGTTGCTCGCAGGCCCGGTGGGCCGCATAGCTCGCTGCCGCAAGAGCCCAACTAATACACCCTCATTGTTACTTCACCCTAAACAATCTGCTACATTGCACCAAGTACAGAATAATTGCCCCAATTATGCAAATAAGCCGTTTATACTGTACGGAATACAGGATATTCGCCTATTTTAGGCTCAAAATGGCCATTTTCGGCATATATCCTGCACTTTATACAGGATATATCTGGTGAATAGGCTGACAGGGTCCAACATGCTGTATTTTGTGCAACGCGGCGGTGGAGGGACTTGAGTGACTAGTTAGTTCACCACGGTTCAACACACGCAAAGCTGGTTAAAGATATGGAAGAGGCTTCTATGTTCTGCCATAATCTCGGTGCAATATACATAGGGATCGGCAGAGCCGTACATGTACAAATAAAATTATTTTAGGCCTGAAACTTTTTTATACGTTGATCCGTCTACTTGTTGTCTTCATCAATCGAACCTAGCCTAGGAGGCCACCCACCATGAAAAAACCATTCAAAATGCTTACGATCGCCGTTGCCGGCTCCTGCCTGCTTGCCTTTACGCCAGCTCTCGCAATGGCTGCCCAAGAAGCAACGCCCGTTACCGTAACTGCACAACCGATTACAGCCGTGCCAATCAGCGCGACGCTTCCCGATACGCAAGCAGTAAAAGTAACGACAAAAACAATTGACGAAACTTCCGACTTGCTCACCGTCAAAATTTCCGTACCTGTCATCAGCGGCATGCTCGACACGGCTTATCAAGATAAACTCAACGCCAGCATCGAGCAAAAAGCGACAAAAGAGGTCGACCGCCTCAAAGCGCTCGCAGCCGAAGATAAAAAATCCGCTGAAGAGAACGATTATCCGTTCCGCGCTTATGAATTTAACGTATCCTACGAGCTCAAAGCCGACGGCAGCACCGCTACCAAAGGGATTGTGTCGTTCACCGTTTCTACTTATGAATTCACCGGCGGCGCTCATGGCGGAACAGCCGTAGAAGGCTACAATATCGTCAACAGCCAGCAAGCTGCCGAGCTCACGCTTGAGCAAGCGCTTGGCGATGGCGGGTTTGCGGCCGCGAACAGCGCAGTGCGTTATACAATCAGCAAAAACCCGGATAATTTCTTCTGGGATGCGAGCACAACATTCAAGATCGACGCCGATCATACTTACTTCGTCGATGGCAAAGGCATTGTTAATCTGGTCTTCCAACAATACGAGATTGCGCCTTATGCCGGCGGCATTATCAATATCCCGGTAGACGAGACGACATCGGTTGGCCCATCCTTCACGCTATCGACCAAAGATTTGGCTGCCGGCCCGAACGGCTCGCATTTCGTACCGCTCCGCAAAGCGGCAGAGGCACTCGGCTACAAAGTGAAATGGAGCAACAAAACGCAAAGCGCGGAAATTTCCCGCGATGCGCAGTGGACATCCGTCACACAAGGCAAAAACAGCTACATCATCAATAAAATGGCTCCAATCGAGCTGTTTGCCGCTCCTAAATTCATAAAAGGTTCGCTTTATGTGCCGGATGAGTTTTTCAGCAAGATTCTTCAGCTTGATCTGAAAAACAACACCACCGACAACTCGGTTACCATTGCAGGTTAAACAAAAGAAAAGAAGGCCATCTCCCCAACCGGGCAGATGGCCTTTCCTTCTTCATAATTATCGCTTAGTCTTCTTGCTCCGCTAAGCCGTTCTCGACGAGATAATCCATCTCCATATCGAGAATTTTCTCAACGGTTAGTTCATCGAGCTTCACATCGCGCTGCTTCAGCACATAATCCACCAGCTCATCGCTGTCGATATCAACTATCTCGCCTTTGGCCGAGCTTTGCGCCTTTTCAATAAAAGCCTGCTCGTGCTTCAGCACAAGGCTAATCGTTGCAGCAGGTACCTTCGTACGCTCCGCAAGGTAACTCACTAATTCTTTTTCGTTTAATTCGCTCATTGGTATGGACAACTCCTCGAAAAATTCAATTCTTGGACTATTGTACCATTCCGGAGGTCAGATTCAAAAAAGCCCGTTACTGCGCGGTATAACCGCCGTCTACCGTCAGCGTTGTTCCCGTTACGAATGAAGCGTCATCACTCGCAAGGAAAAGCACGGATTTCGCGATTTCCTCCGCTTTGCCGAGACGGCCCATCGGATGCAGGCTCACCAGATAGTTGCGCGCTTCATCGCTTGCGTCTTTGAGAAGCGGAGTATCGATATAACCCGGACAAATCGCGTTTACGCGAATGTTTTGCTGTGCATACGCTATGCCGTTGCTTTGCGTCAGCAGCTTCACGCCGCCTTTTGCCGCCGCATAAGCCGGAATCGTATTACGCGCCACATGGCTGTGGATCGAGCCGCAGTTTACGATCGCTCCGCCTGTCCCTTGCTTCAGCATTTGAGCAATCGCATACTTGTCGCTTAAGAACACGCCGGTCAGGTTGATATCGATCATCCGCTGCCAATCCTTCAGCTCCAGCTCATGCGACTGGCCTTCGGCGCCGATGCCGGCATTCGCAAACATAATATCCAGCTTGCCGTATTTCTCAACCGTTGCATCTACCATCGCTTTGACGCTATCTTCATTCGTTACGTCCGTTTTGACGAAATAGGCATCCAGCCCTTGTTTGTTCAGCTCTTCGGCTACCTCTGTGCCACGCTCGGAAAAGTCCGCAATGACGACTTTCGCCCCTTCAGCCGCGAAAGCGCGAACGGTCGCTTCCCCAATTCCGCTAGCACCGCCCGTTACAACCGCTACTTTATCTTGAAAACGCATATCTAGTTCCTCCTCTTGTATGAGCAATATGAATTATTGAGTTATAAAAAAGACTTATCTAGCCATCGCGCCGCCGTCGATTACCATCTCGGTGCCCGTCATATAGGACGATTCGTCCGAAGCCAGGAACAGAACGAGATTCGATACTTCATCCACGTTTCCTACGCGGCCAAGAGGCGAAACGGCTTGTCCCAGTGCTTCCTTATCGCGATGCGTTGTTGCCGCCGCGTAGTCCACCATAGCCGTATTAATGTACCCCGGATGGATCGAGTTGACCCGCACGCCTTGCGTTGCAAACTCCATGGCTACGTCTTTGGTCATCGTCCGAACCGCGCCTTTGCTCGCGCCGTACAGAACATGGTTTGGAGAACCGCCAATTCCTGCGATCGACGAAGCATTAATAACCGAACCGCGCTGTTGCTTCAGCATCACCGGAATGACATGTTTCATGCCGAGGAAGACGCTCGTCACGTTGATGTTCATCAGACGGTTCCAGTCTTCTACCGTTGTATCAAACAGAGGCTTAATGACATAAATGCCCGCGTTGTTGAACAAGACATCAATCGTTCCGTACGTCTTAACGGCTTCTTCCACCACTTGAACCCAATTGTCCTCGCTGCCTACGTCATGGCGTAACGCCAGCGCCTCGCCTCCCAGCTGTACGATCTCGTCAGCGGTCTGCCGCACGCTTGCCTCATTAATATCCGTAATAACAACCTTCGCTCCTTCTTTGGCGAAACGAAGAGCCGTCGATTTGCCAATCCCGGTACCCGCACCCGTAATTACCGCAACTTTGCCTTCTAGACGCATACCAAGCACCATCCTTCTCTATATTGTCATTCGCGTGGAAATAAGAAATGTAACTTACAATTCAAGTATAGGACGGTTTAGTGTAATAATAAATTTAGTTAAATTTACGGTACGTTAAATAAAATTGAAGGAAAGAGGATCCGATTATGAATATCGACCAACTGGAGTATGTTCTCGAGGTAGCCAAAGTCAAATCCATCTCGGCCGCTTCGAACAATCTGCATGTTACGTTGCCCGCCATCAGCCAATCCATCACTCATCTGGAGACCGAGCTTGGCGTGAAGATGTTCACAAGGTCCAGGCACGGAACGTTCCCGACGGCGGAAGGCATCATTCTGATCGAGAAGGCAAGCGAGATTATCGAAAAAGTGCGAGAGCTCCGCGAAGAAGCACAAAGCTTCACCAATACGGTCAGCGGCGAGCTTCGCATCGCAACAATCCCCGGTCCGATGTCGCTGCTCGTGAAGACGGTTGCGGCATTTAAGCGGGATTTTCCGAATATCCGGATTGAAATCTCGGAGACTCATTCCCAGGAGATGATCACAAGCATCCACCAGGACAAAATCGATCTTGGTCTGCTTGTCCTCTACGAGGATCTCCAGCCAAGCGTTGAGGGACTGAAGTTCACCAAAGTAATGGATGTCAGGATGGCTTGCTGCGTTAACAAAACCAGTCCGCTTGCCCTGCGCGACCGGATCACGGCGGAAGATCTGTTGCGGTACCCGCTCGCGCTGTACAACGAGGATTATATCGACTGGTATATCAAGCACCTGAACGAACGTTACGGCTCAGCAAGCGTGCTGTTCACGACCAATAACATTGAGGCCATCCGGCAGGCGATTGACGATCAGCTCGCGATTACGCTCGGACTGAACTATTCGTTCAACTACGGCAATTATCAGAACTATCCCACCTATAAAGTGCTGGACATTGATTTGCCTACCGCCCCTCCCGTGCCGCTTGGCTGGATGCAGGCGAAGAGCAAGACCAGCTCCAAAATCATCAAAACTTTTATCCAAAGGCTGCAACTCCAGTTCCCCGCCTCCTCCAATGAATTGAAATGAAGAAATGCGCATAAGAACGACCGATTTGCTTCAACCTGTATAGAGGTAGGAAAGAACAGGAAGGAGCTGCACCATGACCGGATCGGAACCGACTGTGCTCCAGAAGCCATTGGACGATAATCTGAACGTCATCATGCAACGTTTTCACCATACGACCGATTTGAAAATACGGGATCTTCAAGTTGCCCATTTGAAGGCTTCTATTCTCTACATAGACGGTTTAATCGACAGCGTACGGCTGCAAGAATCGGTCATTCGCCCTCTTCTGCATATGTCGCCCGTGGAGCGCGAGTTGATCGACTTTATTATGGCCAGCGTGATTGAAGCTACGGATGTCTCCGCTACCTATGAGTTCCAAGAGTTATCCGATGGCCTCATACAGGGCAAAGCCGCCTTGCTCTTGGAAGGGTACTCGAAAGCCATTATCGTGGATGTCGCGGAGTGGAAGGAGAGAGGTATCGCGCAGCCGATATCCGAGCGCGCTCCCCGAGGCCCAATTCTAGGTCTCACGGAGAAAATGACCTCCAACATCAATCTGCTCCGGAGTTTCATCAAAACACCGGATTTGTGCGTAGAAACGAGTCAGCTTGGCACCTTGTCCAAAACAAATATTTCAATCCTGTACATTGACGGCGTTGTAGATCAAGAGATCTTGAAGTTCGTCCAGAAACACATCGACAGCTTGAAGGTGAAATACGTACCGGAATCCCGAATTGTTGAAGAAGCGCTGGAAGCGCGAAAAAGCTTATTTCCACTTAGCAAAACAGCGGAACGGCCGGACACCGTTGCGACTTCCCTCTATGAAGGAAGAGTCGCCATTCTTGTAGACGGCACGCCTCGCGCCATTATCGTTCCTTCGCTCTTCATGGATAACATGCAAGCTCCTGACGATTACTACACCAAATACGGCAAATTGTCTAACCGTCTGATCCGGTTTTTCGGCTTTTTTATGGCGATTTATACACCGGCCGTGTTTGTTACGATAACCATGTGGCATAGGAGCGAAATTCCGGATGCCGTGGCGAAAGCTCTTCTCCCCAAAGGAACGTTGCTTAGCCCGATATTTGAAATGCTTCTGCTCATCCTGCTGTTCAAGGTTTTGATTGATATTACGTTCCGCCTCCCGCAAAGCGTGGTGCTCTTAGTCTCTTTGGTCGGTACGATTACGATTGGCGACTCTCTGGTCAAAGCGAAGTTAACGCATCCCTTTGCCTTAATTATCGTGGCCGTCACCTTCTTGTTCACCTTCCTGATTGCCAACAAAGTATTGGCGGCCATCACCATTCTAAGGGTTGCTTTTCTGCTTATTGGAGCCTTTCTGGATTTCCCCGGAATCATCGTGGGGAGTACGCTGCTGGTCTTCTATATGGTTCAGCTCAAAAGCGCCGGCGTCCCTTATTTGTCGCCGCTCATTCCGTTTAAGCCGAGGGAACTGAAGGATACGCTATTCCGCGGGGATCTGAAGAAGCTGCTTAACAGCAAGCATTCGTATACAACCGAAGACGATTAGCCCCATGAAAAGAGGCTGCCCAGTACTCAACTGGACAACCTCTTTTTTCATACCCACTCCACGCGCGTGACAATCCGGTGTTTCATCAGCTGCAGCACGAAGTCCGTATAGTAATCCCGTCTCACAATCGCGCTATACCGGTGATCGGGAAACGAATAAAACAAAGCATCCGTGTACACTTCATTGTCCTCGAAATGCCTCCGAACCGCCTTCAGTCTCGGCACCATGTCCTCATGATCATCCAACAGCCCAAGCGTAAATTCGATATCTTCCTCGTTGGCGCTCTCCTCCATTGTCAAGATTCGAGGATCGTAATGGTAGACCAGCTTCATGCCGTTCACCCTTCCTTCATCAGATTAAATTTCCTTGATCAGATTAAATACCTTAGATAGATATACCCGCTGCATAAAACAATGGATAACAGCATTAGCGGAAATGCGATTTTGAGATAAGCGACGAACTTGATCGGATACCCTTCCTTCGCGGACATCCCCGCCGCAATGAGATTGGCGCTCGCGCCAATCAGCGTGCCGTTGCCCCCAAGGCATGCGCCAAGCGCCAGGCTCCACCAGAGCGGCTCCAGATTATCTACCCCCATGTTGCCCATCTCCTGAATCATCGGAATCATCGTTGCCACAAACGGAATATTATCGAGGAACGCCGACGCAATCGCGCTGAGCCATAAGATAAGCATCGATGTTGCGACCGGATCGCCGTCCGTTACGTCGATGGCTTTGGCAGCAAGGTCCGCAATAACTCCTGTCTCAACGAGTCCGGATACGAGGACAAACAATCCGATAAAGAAGAAGATCGTCGTCCACTCGACCTTGGTGAAAGCTTCTTCCATCCGGTGTTCACCCGTCATGAGCAACAGCAGGAACGCTCCGGCCAAAGCGACGGCCGCCGACTCCACATGAATAAGCTGATGCAGGAAAAACGTCATAATCGTCAGTCCCAATACGACCAGACATTTGATAAGCAGTTTCTTGTCATTAATTAGCCCCGTTAATTCCAGGTCCATAATATTCTGGATGCGTTCCGGGGTCGTTTGGATTTTTTTTCGGAAGATCAGAATAAAGAGCGGTATGTAGACCGCCATAATCACAACGACAATGGGAGCGAGATTGCTGATAAAAGCCGCAAACGTAAGCTCTTTGACCGCACTGCCAATCATAATGTTTGGCGGATCTCCGATCAGGGTAGCCGTCCCCCCAACGTTCGAGGCAATCACTTGCGTAATCAGAAAAGGAATTGGCGTTACTCTAAGCTGCCTCGTAATGCTGAAGGTCACCGGTACCATAAGAAGAATGGTCGTCACGTTATCCAGGAACGCCGAGCCAACAGCTGTAATAAGCGCCAACACAATCATGATTGCGACGGGTTTTCCTTTCGCTTTTTTCGCCGCCCATACGGCTATGTACTTGAACAATCCGGTATCTGCCGTAATCGAGACGATAATCATCATCCCGATCAATAATCCGAGCGTATTGAAGTCGATATGATGGAGCGCCGTTTCCTGGTCCACAATTCCGAACCCAACAACGAGCAGCCCTCCAATCATCGCAATAATGGTCCGGTGAATTTTCTCCGAAATGATAAGCGCATAGGAAACAAGAAAAATAATAATAGCCCAAACAGCCTGTTGTTCCATCGTTGACCCTCCCGTTGTAGCTCGCTACTACATTTATTATTCCCCTGTATCTCGTGTTACGTTATCGAAATTCAAATGGGATAAATTGTAAAATAAACAGCAAAAAGGAGCCTGTTGTGACAGGCTCCTCCGGTGACTTCCCTATGAAATTAGTTACCTAAGTATAGTTCATTCAGATAAAGCTGTAAAGAAAATGGAATTAGTGCGCAGCTGCCGTGGCGAGAATATCGCATTTTCTTGTTTCGCGTTCTTCATCCGTCATACGCGGGCAAGTGTAGCATTTCGTGCCGTTCTCGCGGCGGTCGTACATGCAGCAAGAGGAATGCATCAGCCATTTCTCCTCCGGATTATACGGGTTCTCCACATAACGCGGCTTCACCAGCACATACGGATTCCTCCTGCGGTTGAACAAAGCAGGGTCGAGGAATTCCGCGAGCAGCTTGCCGTCTTCCAGGAACTGTTCCGTGAGAGCAGGCATGTTCATATGCTCCGCGATAAAGTCCTGCGTCATCTTCAGATGACCGCTGAACTGCTGCCAGATCGCATCCGGCTTCAACTCTCCGGCTTCCGCAATTACTTCAATGGCAGGCGTAACGAAATTCGTGAAGAACTCCTCCCAATGCTGGAGCAGGAAAACTTTGCGCTCTTCAGGATCAGTTGGAACCGATACGAAGCGAAGCTCTTTTATTTGATAGCCGATATGGGCATGATCGTCATGCAGCTCAAGCTGGTAATTCAAATTATCCGGATACATATCCAATAACTGCTGATACATCGATACGAATAGCAGCTGTACAATGCTTACTTTGCATAACGACGTTCCGATGAACGAAGCCGGAAGCGCATTCGAGATCGCTTGCACGGAATCTCCCGTCCGCTTCAGTGCCTCTTGCAGGATGACAGGATCAAAAAAGCCCGTTGCCGGTATTTCATAAATCGGATGATCCGCCCCCTCGGGCGAAATATGATAATACATCTTCACGATTGAAAAATCGAACAACAGCTCCGACCTCCGTTTCATTAATCCCATGGGCTTAGAGCCCATAGACCTGCCTTTTCCATCCTATGTATATAATCCTCTTATATGATAACGATTCTCAAAAAAGCTGTCAATTTGTTCCGCATAAGAATGGGGACTTTGCCTCAAGCTGTTAAGAGAGGTGAACTTTCGATATGGAGATTATTATAGGCGTAGGATTAGCGATTGGTGCTGCTATTGTGGGTTGGATCAGTTACCGAAGCGATACGGGAAGGAAGCTGCTTGGCGGCCTTGCCGCAATAGCGATCTTCCTCGCGTCCACCGTCATCGCCACATCCGCTACTCGGACGATTATGGACAATACGGTGTACATGACCGAGATTCATTCGGTGCTGGAATCGCCAACTTTTATTATTAGTACCGGGTATTTGATGGTGTACGGATTGGCGCGTGTAGCTGCGGGGATCGGCCGCGGCGTGGCGGCGAGGTAGAAAAAAAAGCATCTCCTTCAGCGAAGGAGATGCTTTTGAGCAATTTATTTCTGATGGCTGAAGCTCGTATTCGCTACGACAGCCAGCATTCTTTCTTCTTTGACCATGGGGGATTGGCATAGGAAGCATACCGGCGCTTCGGACAAGGAGAAGTTATCCCTCATCCAGCCCTTGCATTCCTCGCTTGAGCATGACCATACTACTGTCAGTTCAGTAGGCAGTTCTTCAACCGTCTTTTTCCGAGAATACATCGTATCCCTCTTCCCTATGATCTGTTATCGTAATGAATGAAAAAAGCCCCAAACCTTTACGATCCGGGGCATTCTTGTGCTTGTCTTACAGTTTTACAACGTTCTCAGCTTGTGGGCCACGGTTGCCTTGAACGATGTTGAATTCTACGCGTTGACCTTCGTCAAGGGATTTGAAGCCGTCGCCTTGGATTGCGCTGAAGTGTACGAATACATCGTTGCCGCCTTCAACTTCGATGAAGCCGAAACCTTTTTCTGCGTTAAACCATTTTACTGTACCTTGTTCCATTTCTAATTACCACCTTGTATATGATTTACATGACATTCTTATTTTGTGCTAACAATAAAAAATTCACATATCGTACAGGATTATTTCCTCTGAACAAAATAACCCTCTACGTTATGTGAATTCAGGTCACGTGTTTGTATAAACCTATTGTACCACATTCAGATGGAAATAGCTAATTCCAATGGAATCCATTAGGAAAAAATATTTAATTCGCCTAACTGGCAGGCGTTTTCCCGAAAAACACAGGCGTAACGCGGGATTAGAGGCTTCTTTTATCTATATCTTAACTCCATCTTGCGGCTTCTTAGCTGTAAGTAATTAGAAAACTTCGTTAGATCCGAAAAAATTTTTTCGCCGTCCGCGTCGTCGCGCTGGCCACTTCTTCCGCCGGTTTCCCCACACACTCCGCAACCGTCCGCAAAATATGCGGAAGGATAGCTGGTTCATTCCGTCCATCGGCCGGCTTTTCCTTCAAATCCCGGGGCGTCAAGAATGGCGCATCCGTCTCGAGCATCAGTTGATCAAGCGGAATGATCCGCACCAGCTCACGGAGATGCCTGCCTCTCCGCTCATCGCAAATCCAGCCCGTAATCCCAATATGGTAACCCAGTTCAAGATAGGCTTTGAGTTCGGCTTCAGTACCCGTGAAGCAATGAACGACCGCATGTTGCACACCATGTTCCTTCAGCATCCCAACAAAGTCTCCCGATGCCTCCCGTTCATGGAGAAACAGCGGCATATCCAGCTCAAGCGCAAGACGAATCTGCTCTCCGAACCATCTCCGCTGTACGTCCCTCGGCGAGAAATCCCGGTTATAATCCAGTCCGCATTCTCCGACCGCAACCACCTGCGGCAACGCCGCCAATTCCCGCAGCTTGCCAATCGTTTCTTCATTACAGTTCTTCGCGTCATGCGGATGTACGCCTGCCGTAGAATATAACTTGCCGGAATGTTGTTTCGCATATTGCGCGGCATCTACGCTATTTCTAAGGCTTGTGCCCGTAATGATCAATGGCGTTACATGGTTCTCGGCCGCTCTCGCGACAACTTCGTCGCGATCCTGATGGAAGGAACGGTGCATCAAGTTGACGCCGATATCAATAATAGGATTGGTCATCTGTATCTACTCCTCTTTCTCCAGTTCGGCAACCGAGCAGCAATCTGCCGGAACACGGTCCGCTAGCCATACCTCGTTGCCAGCATAATAGAAGACGATACCCGCTTCTTTTACACGCGATGTATCGATCTTCAGAATGACCAACTCTCCCCTACGGCTTCCCGCAAGCGTTGCAAAACCGGTGCCCTCCGACAAATGCACATACTGGCGGTTCATCGGTTCTAGCCCTTTCAATAAGATGGATGGCAGAGCATTTTTATTCGTCCCATGATAGAGAACAGCCGGCGGATGGCCCGCCGTATATTGCACTCGATCATGACTATGCCCATATCTTGCCCGGATTCGCCCGCCTTCGATGGCAAAACGTTGCTTTTCCGAGTTGCGGACAACCTGCTCGATGTCTTCGGTTGTAATTCCAGCCCATTTGGGCTGAGCTTGTATCGCTTCTAATAGAACATCTATCGGACACGAACCATCCTCAGGGTTAAGACTAACGCCAAACTGCGCTGGCGTATGCCGGAGGATCTTCGTCATTAACTTGCTTATGCTTTGCTCCATGGCTGGATTCAGCATGGCTTTCACTTCGCTTTCTTCATTAAACTACCTCTACATTCATTATAGCCTCATCATATGGGACGCGGGCTGGATGATTTGGATTTAATTAAACGTTCCTTCGAAAAAAGCCTGAACCATTGAATGGCTCAGGCTTTCGGTTAATGCGGAGCGGTAACGGTTATTTCAAAATCGTATCGGCCTGAACCTAAAGTGACGATGATGTCGTTCTGATCCGATCTCCAAGGGATGGAATCAGGAGATTGGTCGGCATTAGATGAAGGCCATATCGTAAGGTTGTTGCCTTTTTCGAAAATGGATGAGATAAGAGCGCCGCGGCTTTGCTGCGGGAAATAGACTTCTGCCGAGCAGTTAGGCGGGATTTGAATCTCGCATGTCCAGTTGCTGCTATTTTCTCTCGACCAACTGATGGCGTACTGCCCGCGAATAGTATGAACCGATGCCGAAGCATGGTTTAAATTCGCCACTTGGAACGGTTTGAAGACCGTTTGTTTAAAGGCAATGGATTCGGGATGCGGTGCTATCCCTGCCACATGTTTGTAGAACCAAGCGCTGACGCTTCCGAACATCGGATGATTATGGGAGTCATGGCCGTCCCAGGATTCCCATAGAGTTGTGGCACCTTGCTCGATCATGTAGCCGTAGCTAGGATGATCTTTTGCCGTAACCATCTGGAGTGCCAGATCCGTCTCTCCCCGCTCGCTTAGCAGATCAAACAAGAAGAAAGTGCCGAAAATACCCGTGTCCAAATGTCCGCCAAGATCATCACGGTAATGCCTGAGCACCCGCTCCCACACTTGATCTTCATATTCAGCGGGAACGCAGCCAAGAGCAAGCGGGAACAAATCTGCTCCTTGCCGTCCAATGGAGTAAGTCGCGGTTGCGGGATCGAAAAACGCATCATTAAATGCGGCGCAAATAGGTTCAAACAGCTCCGCATAATGATTGCGATCCTCCTCATGACCTAACACGCCGGCGATTTCGGACATCATCCTAACCGTGTAGGCATAATAGAACGTACTCACCAGCGCAGGAGGAAGCTCATTGGAACCCGGAATACACCAATCCCCAAGGAACCAGCTATCCGGTTCTTCGAACTCAACTAGATAACCTCCTCCGCGATTGCGCGTACTCAGATAGGTGAGCCAGCTTTTCATCCCGTCATAATGCTCCGTTAGCAGGCGCCGATCCCCATACATGCGGTACATCGTCCACGGCATGATGATATAGGCGGAACCCCAAGCGACACCACCTCCGCCCCCATTGAACGGAGCCGTGTGCGGAACAAAGCCAGTCTGCTTATTCTGCGAGTCGCTGATGTCGCCAATCCACTTCGCATAAAAAGCAGCCATATCAAAGTTATAACTCGCCGCCTCCGCGGTCAGGTGCCCATCACCGGTGTAGCCAAGACGCTCGCGATGCGGGCAATCGCTTGGCACGCCGCCATGCATATTCGTAAGTTGCGACCACCGATAGGCGCTCTGCACTTTATTCAGTAGAGGCTCTGAGCTAGCGAAATGACCTGCCAATTCCACAGAAGTATGAACCACGACGCCCTCGAGATCAGATAAGGTGGGCACTCCGGGATAGCCGGCGACCTCTACATAACGGAGACCATGCCAGACGAATCGGGGTTCGTATTGCTCTATTCCTTGGCCTGTCATGATGTAGGTATCGGACTGAAGTTGGCCGTCTCCACCACAGCTTAGCGTATCTAGCGTTCCATTGGAGTCGAGATTTTCCGCAAACTTCAGCGTTACCTGCTGACCGGCAACATCGCTTCGAATCTGAATGCGAACCCAGCCGGAGAAATTTTGACCGAAATCAAAGATGTAAGTTTGAGGCTGGGGTTCGGATCGCGAGATTGGGGCGAGTGTGCTGATCTTTTTGTCCGGTGGAGACGTCTGAGCCGTCAGTTGCCCCTTCGGAGCACGAACCAAGCTGGTCTGTTCCCAGGACGAATCGTCGAAGTTGGTTCCCGACCAGCCAAGTTGCTCTAGCCTCGCATCATAAACTTCTCCGTAAAACACGTTATTGAACGTAATGGGTCCGGAGCTGTATTTCCAGCTGTCATCGCTACAGATGTGCTCGATTGTATCGTCTTCGTATGTAATGGCCAGTTGAAGGATGAGCTTTGGAGAGCCATATTTCATTTTTCCTTCAATCGTTCTCTCCGCCTGATTGTAGAAGCCGTTCCCGAGCATCACGCCAATCGCATTATCACCCTGCTGCAGCTGATCGGTCACCGCATACTGAAGATAGTTAACCCGCTTAGAAGTCTGATCGTCGAAAGGATACAGCAGCCCCTCAATCTGGCGATCATCATAATCCGTCCAATTTGGAACAAGGACATGGTCGCCGACTCGTTCGCTATTCATGTATAGCTCAAAGTAGCCAAGACCAGATATCGATAAAGAAGCTTGCTTGATAGGCTTATTAATGTAGAAAGACTTTCGGAATAACGGAGCGGCGATTGCCTCCTCTGCCCCAATCCATTGCGCGAGCCATTCATCAGGGCTGAGAATCCCCATCTCGAAGAAAGCTTCTTCCTCCGTTTCGTACAGCTCCCCATCCTGATCCCAACATCTAACCGTCCAATAGCAGCGTTGTCCACTGGTTAAAGGACTGCCTTCATACTCTATGTGGAAGGTTTCCGCAGACTCCACCCTGCCCGAATCCCACAACTCACCGAACCCGGCCAGCGCGCTTTCCTCGCATTCGGATACGATGATTTGATAGGCAGCTTGGTTACAATTGCGTTTGGTGGACTCCAGCTCCCAGCTGAAACGAGGCTGAGTTGTTTGTATCCCGATAGGGTTATGGTTGTATTCGCAGCGAAGTCGATTGATTTTATTCATGATCGTAGTCCCCTTTTATTGATGGATGAGTGACTATGTATTCGCTTTCAACAGTAAGTATGCAACGATTTTAGCATACGCACCTTAACCCAACAAGAGAAACGGAATAATAGTATACTAAGATAAAATCCTATATTTCCTATCATTATGAAGAAAGCACCTTGAGATATTTCTTATCGTCAACAGATAAAAGTATAATAAGCTACCAATTTGACATACGAATATATCCAAGTATCAACACGAAAAAGCCCGAATCAATTACTGATTCAGGCAGGACCCTTGGTAAAACCACTGTTCGGCTACTGTACGCTTTACTCGGTTACTTAAAATCCCTTTAATATTTCTAGCTGCTGTGTAAGATCAGATTCCTCTTCACGCAAACTCTTTAGTTTATTCTCGTATTCTATACGTTCAGAAGTAATGGCCTTAAGGCGATTTTCCAACTCTTGAATAAGCCTTTGATTCATCCCCAACATCTCCTCTCTATCTCTGCTCTCTGATCCACTCACTATCTTTCGATTCTCTCCAGGCAACCCAACCAAAGGGAAGATTGGCGAGCTTAATTAAACCCGGATCTATATCAACCATTTGTTTTAAAGATATAAGACGGGCCTCTTCTTGGATCACGTCATCACCATCTAGAAACTGCCACATTCCATCTTCTTCATCATGTGTTACGTATAGAACTGGGCTTTCACGCTTCATTATTTTATCCATGGTCATAACGGCCACACTTTTAGGATCTTCAAATGCCCATTTTCTTTTGAACATATCTTCACCCTTTTTATTAAAAATTTTGGATTTTGCATGGTTTAACCATTAATGTTCTACAGCTTAGACATATTTCCTGTAAGTCACTCCCATAAAAAAAAGCTCAACCATAAAAATATCAATGGCTAAGCTTTTAATACGAATCTCCTACACCTTATACCTCGCCGGGCCTCTAAACACCTCTCGGAAATGCCAATGAACGAAGTTATCCTTCGGCATATAGTCCGGGTTAATCGGCTCGCGAACCTTGTGACCATGGAATTTCATAAGCCACTCGTTAAAGCCATTCGTGCCATGGGCTTGTTCAGCAACAAGCAGCTCCCGCTCCTCGGTTATCGTAAATACGCCGCGGTCAAACAGCTTATGATGCAAGGAGCATAAGGCAATCCCATTATCCTCTTTGTCCGGCCCACCGGCCTGGTGCCATTGGATATGGGCAGCATCTATAGCGACCAGATTGTTACCGAGCCGTACATTGAAACCGCACACCGCGCAGCTGTATTCGTAAGCCTTCAGGATGCGATCTCTGAATTTCGGATCACGTGGCCTTTTCCGTTTAATCGAGAAGTCGAGACCAATCTCGTCCATAATATCCTGATGAATACTATCCGGAAAATGTTCCGTTAGCAAGATCTCCGAGAGCTCCTGAATAAGCGAGTTATTATTGCGAAGAAGCCGGAGCACCTCGTTGTTAAAGCCACCGGATATATGCTCCGTTAACAGCATCTTATCCGAGAAGTTCTTCTTATCTACAGGCTGACTAAGCTCCCAAATCCCGTCGGTAGAAAGCCTCACAAAAGGCTCCTCCGGATGATAAGACTTCCTCGCCGGGCCAAACTCGATGAGTAGCTTTTTCAGCTTCTCCCTCACCATCTCATAAGGCAAAGCGGTATGCTGCTGTTGGAATTGAGCCAAACTTAACAGGATTAACAATGGCTTATGCGGAGCGCGTTGCCCGTTCTTTTTCCAAATGGATAAGTTCGCGATTCTTTCCTTAAGCTCATTATCCTCCATGTGGCTTCCCTTCTTCCAACATCTCAACAAATGGGATATCCGCTGGAGCAAACGCAAACTCCCCGAGTTCTGCTGCGGTGATCCAACGGTACTCATCATGATCCACCAGCACGATCTCACCACTAACGAACGTCGCTTTATAAGCGATCAGCCGAATGTGACTTGTACCATAGTGATGATCATTAACGCCGTAGTAAGCATATGGAGCGATCTCGATATGCATCTCTTCGAGCAGCTCTCTTTTTAGGCAGGCTTCTGCCGTTTCGCCCGCTTCAATCTTCCCGCCGGGAAACTCCCACAAGCCCGCTTGAGACTTTCCTTGCTTCCTTCTCGCGATCAGAATCTGACCTTGTCCATTCTCAATAATAGCTGCCGCAACCTCGATCATGTTATTCACGTCCTAAACAATCGCTTTATTCGCCGCTGGCACGAGGGCTGGCGGCATTTCGGTCTTGAGCCTCCACACGAAGCTCATCGGCTTATTGCCTTCATGTCTAACATACTCCGCTTCGCCCAGGAAAACAAACGGAGACGTGTAGTTATTCTCCTCCTTGTATTCTCGAACAAACAAGCAAATACGAGTCCCTAATTGTCTGTGATGGATGTAGCGTTGGGCCGTCTTCGACTCTTCCGACGTACGGCTCTGCGTTTGCCAATGGAACAACCGCTCGTTAATCGCATAATCCTCATAAAGCGTTGACGGCGAAAAATCTTTATCCGACTTATTTAATGTGATGAAGAAAATATCCGTTTCTTTATCGTCGAAATATTTTACGCCTTCTCGGAAAGCCGGTGACTTCGCCTCATTCCAATATCCAAACGCAGCCAGCACCTGATCCGTCGAATAGCTGCAATGCACATCGAGCGGACAAGCATAAGGGAAGGCATTCGACTCATCCACGAAGCTAATATGCGACTCGTTATATTGCAGAATCTCTAGCAACTCTTCACGGAACTGCGGACAAGCCACAATGGCTTGAATGCCATGCTCGATGCTCTCGAAGCCATTCTTCTTAGGCTCAGACCGGTAAAACGTATAATAGAAAAGATTCAGCATAAGCCGCTCTTCTTCGCTACTTGCTTGTTTCTCTCCTGAGAGATAAGCGGTGAGGAAGCTCAGCAACCTCCGGGAATTGAGGCTTAGGAGCGCAGGAATTCGCTTCGTTAGATAATCGCCATTTTCGAACTCGAATGGTTCAAGAAGCTCCGCTTCCACCATCAGCCCTCGGAAAGTACGGTTACCCGTTCGGCCTCCGTAAAGCTCATAAATGCTCATGCTGTGATATCGCAGGAAATTCGCGAGGGTAAGCTTTTGCCCCGAATCACCTTCAAAATACTTCATCTTATGAATGAGACTACGACGATTATTTGTCGCTTGCTTCAGATTCCGCAGAATGTAGTCGCGAGCGACCTTCTCTAGCTGAATAAAGCTGCCTCTAGGCAGGCTCGAAAAGCCATGTTCCACATAGTGCTGGACGGAATGCTTGGTTTTGCCGAGCAACGCCCGCAGCTTGTCGTGGAAGTTATAATCCTTGTGAGCTTGTCCGATAAAATCGAGGACGGTCAGGCATTCTTTGCCCTCGGCTAAGCGAAGTCCCCTGCCCAATTGCTGCAGGAACACGGTCAAACTCTCCGTTGGGCGAAGGAACAGTACCGTATTCACCTCTGGAATGTCTACGCCTTCGTTGTACAGATCAACAACAAAGACCATTTTTATCTCGCCGCGAACCAGCCTGCCCTTCACTTGATCCCGATCCTCATCGCTGGAGCTGCCATGCAGGGCAATCGAAGGAATGCCGGCTTCATTGAAAACCTTAGCCATGTAGAGAGCATGCTCAACGCCAACGCAGAATCCGAGCCCTTTGACCTCATCCAAGTCGGTCACATACTTCCTCAAGCTATTGAGAATTTGCGTCGCCCGGATTTTGTTGTTCGTAAACAGATTTTCCAGCTCGGACTGGTCATATCCCCGTCTGGTCCACTTCACCTGCGAGAGATCCACATGATCACTCACGCCAAAATACTGAAAAGGACTTAACAGCTTCCGATCGATCGCATCGGTCAGCCGGATCTCAGCCGCAATCGTATCGTCGAAGTAACGCAGCACATCCTTGCCGTCCATTCGCTCCGGCGTAGCCGTTAAGCCTAGCAAGATCCGAGGCTCGTAATGAGCAAGCAGCTTCTGATAGGAAGGCGCCGCAGCATGGTGGAATTCGTCCACGATGATGAAGTCGTAGTAATTAGTTGTAGTGATTTCAGTAAGCTTCATGGAATTGAGACTCTGAATGCTTATAAAAAGATGCTCAAGCGACTTCGCCTGGTTGCCGCCAACATGGAGCTCACCAAAGTTCAAATCCTTCAGGATAAAACGGAACGTGTCCAAGCTCTGCTTCAGAATCTCTTCGCGATGAGCCACGAATAGGAGACGTGCACGTTGCGGGTTACGCTGAGCAAATCGGCGATAGTCAAAAGCCGAAATGACCGTTTTCCCGACACCTGTTGCTGCTATGAGTAAATTCTTATGCCTACCGTATAAAGTACGTTCCGCCTCCAGCTTCTCAAGAATCTCCTTCTGGTAATCATAAGGCTGGATACTGAACTTGAAGAACAGAGCGTCTTGGGCTTGGTCTTTTGAGTAGTTTTTGCCTAGAGCTTGTTTGAGTTGCTCCTCATGGGCAGGATTGTCCCCTGAGAATTCGGAAAACTCCCGGTCATTCCAATAGCTCTCGAAGGTTGCTTCGATCTTCTTGAGGACATCGTAGGAATCCTTCTCCGTTACTTTTAAATTCCACTCGAGGCCGCTCGTAAGAGCCGGGTTGGAGAGATTTGAGGAACCTACGTATGCCGTCGTAAACCCAGTGTCCCGTTTGAAAACATAGGCCTTTGCATGAAGTCTCGTCCGAGTGGAGTCGTAGGAGATTTTGATCTCCGTATTCGGCAGCTTGCTGAGCTCCATAATGGCTTTAAAGTCCGTCGCTTCCATATATGTAGTCGTGATAACCCGCAGTTGCCCACCTCTTGCCGTAAACTGTTCGAGTTGCTCGATCATACAACGGAGACCGCTCCATTTGATGAAGGACACTAGGAACTCTATGCGGTCCGAAGTTAGGATCTCGTGCTTCAGTTCACTGAGCATGTTTGGCTCAGCGTGTGAACCCGTGAAGAGTGAACTTTGGGAGAGTGGAGTCGTCGGGCGAAGCACCTTCTCTTCCTTAACAGCACGAATAGAGTTGAGCTTCGCATAAACATAGGTCAACACTTCCCCTTGTTCAGCGAGCTGCAACTCTTCATAATCTTGCTGGTCTAATGTGTTTTTGAGGGTCGAGATAATGTCGTTACACGCACGAACCTGTGCGAGCACGGCTTCTTCGTCGGTGTCGGAGTTTTCTCGAACAGCCTTCAAGGCCCGGCGTGTAACGGTAGCAATATAGTTAGACAGCAGCTTGCGTGCTTCTTCTGGATCGAGGGCCTCTTTGCCAATGTCAAAAGCAGAGGTGTCCAGTGAAGCTAGCTGCTGTAAGGTTACGTTGTTGATGAGTTGTTCGTAGAGACCTTGTTTCATGGGGGAGCACCTCTGAACTCAAGTCGATGCTATTTTCTTATAAGTGTATTCGATTCCCATATAACATCTAACACCATTTACTTAATACTCGGTTGGTACTAGTTCATGTGTTATGTTACTTCCCTTAAAAGAACTATTTTTTTTTTTATAAACATACTTGTAATTGAAGATAAGAACTAAATCAGGACAACTAGTCCTTTGCCTTAATTCTGATTGCAATTTAAGCTTTAACAATTCATATGCCTCCGTCTTTTCAGGCATATTCACTATTACTCTTTCCCTTTTGCTATTTCCCGTATTTGAGTTATTAAACGTTATATCTGCCTCATCAACATTTAATTCTACCTCAAATAAATATTGCTTAATTATTGGAATTGCTGTTTTCTTTAGTATTGAAATAGACTTACTTTCTTTAGATTCCCTAATAATTTGCACTGCATATATAACGGCAACTGGAATAAAGGCAATTGCACTTAACATAAAATACTTCTTATTGATTTCAAAGTGAATTACCCAGTAATAATTCAAAATAGAAAATAGAAGAGGGGCAAATATGAATTTGTAACCCCAAATAATAAGTTCATTAAAAAAGCCATCTTGCACTTTTAATAATATATAAATAGTCATTAATATTATAATTGAACTTGTCACTGAAGTTACATACATAATCATATTTACACCTCCCCTTAACAATGAATTACCTAATTGTAATTTCTTCTGTGGTAAGTTCTTTTGTATAATTACCCTTAACTTGTATTACTAAATCAACTGAATGAAGTAATTGAGGGGTCCAATACTCACTTAAAAACTCTCTAAGTTCAACAACATTAAATTGTCCAAAATACAAATTTGATTTTTCATCAAATGAGATTTTTATTTCTTCTTTCGAAATAAAATCATCATCATTAAACGTCGTTTTTACGAGTGCTGTTAATTGCAAATCAGTAACTTCCCGCTTTGAAAGAAGATTAATTACTTTGAACTTAAACAAATATGATTCTTCCTTTTGAACTTGAATGTCTTGAGTAAAATCATGGAATGAAACTAAATAATCGCTACTCTTATAAACATCAACGCTAATATTTCCTTTTTCCACAAAAATGTGCTTTGATTTCTGTATAGTTTCTTTTGTAATTTTTCTAAATGCACCTTTTCCTTCGTGTTTATGAAGTATTATATAGTCATATGGTGCAGTTATTCCAAGTTCATTTAGAAACTCATTAAGATTTTTATCATCCCCTCCACCTTCAAGAACTGCCCTTATAGCATTCTCATTAATAGTTGGATTATATTTATGAGTCTCTCCAAATACATCTTGATAAGACAAGCTCATAACTCTTTCTCGATCACGATACATGATTTCAAGCTCATGTAATCGATTAATAACATCATATCTGACAAAAACGTTTTCTTCATCATCAATATTTACGTTGAACCGCGGTCTAGCTATTCCTAAAGTTTCATACAATATTTCATTATTATCTTTGACAATTACATTATACTGATGGTGGAAAAATTCTAAGCTTATCTCTGGTTCTACTCGTTCAATATTATAAATAATTAATCGTTTTTTTTCACCAGTACTCCCCATGGAATCAACTGCAAGAACCTCTAGTTCATTTCTTCCAGGGCTTAATTCAAGTAATTGCTCTACCTCAGCTTTAATTAGTCTATGATCTGAATTATTCACACTATAATATAGACCACTAATAGGATACGTCCCTTTAAATATATCATTAACTATAAAGGTTACTTTACCCGAAACTATTAAGCTACCTTCTAATTGTGTAGGAATAATTTTCTCTGCACTTACAGAAAATTCGACTTCTGGAAGCACTAATTCCTCTACTTTTTCAACTGATACAACATCTGGTCGCATTGGAACATCATCTTTATCTGTTTCTTTGACTATCAAACTAACTTCCTCTAAAGATTTAGCTAAGTTTAATTCTAAACTTATTTTAGGGTTAATATTGATTGTTTCAAATGTACCTATATTACTTGTTGTACCATTAAGGTAACTTTGAATTGCTATAGAAGTTGGACCTTCATCAAAAGCCTCTACTATAACTTTTGGGGTGTTGGCTTGTTCGGTGGTACTAGCTGCACTTGGGATAAAAATGTATGTTGTGTTACCAATAGTAGAAACTTCATATATGTCATCAAACAAGTCCTCAAAGTCCTCATCGTCTACTACCTCAATATTTCCATACACAATATCTCCATTTTGATTTGTAATAGAGACAGTAACAGGACAACCGATTTTCACTATAAATCCACTAAAAGCAACATCACGAACTTCATCGAAACTGCGTTTAATTGAAACATCGTCAGGCACTGGATCAGCTAAATCATTAACAATATTTAAAACTAAATTCATAATGCCGTAATTCTTAGGCAATTTATTATGAGTTGTGTTAACAAAATATTTATTAGGTGTTTCAGAAACTGCACTTATTATGGGAACTGTTCCATCACCATTGTCAAACTCTAACCCTGGTTCATTAACAGAGAAATCCTTTATTGTATATATTGTCTTTTTTCCATATCCAATGATTTCATGGTGTTCAACATTCATTTGCCGATGGAGGAGTTCTTGAAACTCTAATACAATTTGACCATAAGGCTCTCCGCCTAAACCAGCATTAATTAATGGTACAAATAAATCACTTTCAATATCATTCCAATCTGTAACAGGAACACCATTCGATTCATAAAAGTGAGGTTTATTAAATTGAATTGTTCTTTGATGATATTGTTCATTCGGTAAAAGTTGATAAAGACTTGGAAAAGATGGCGCTACTGCTTTTGAAGTTACTGTTGTTAATAATATTGGAATTAATTCAGGTATATTAACACCATATTTAATAGCCTTATAAGCAAACGGCGCTCCATTCCAAGGAGTGCCTAAGGTAATAATTTTTTTGATTTTTTTTATAACCTCATCTTCTGAATACTGATTTATAAATAATCTTGCTAATATTCCTCCCATACTGTGTGCGACAATATATACGTCATCCCCTAGATTTTCCAGTTCACCTTTTAGAATTTCAAGATGACTTGGATTACTAGCTCTCCAATCATATGGGAATGTAGTAACTTTTAGTCCGTTTCTCTCAAGATAATTTTCAATTCTTCTGTAATACAGCCACAAACTATCGTGTGCATCTAAATTATTTTCAGGATATACTAGATCTTTGTAACTATTTACTATTGAAGCATTAGGCCAAACTGTAAGTTTCTCCTCTTTCTTTTTCAACCGACTACCCATAAGCCCGGGAAGTAAAAGTATTTCTTTTGCCACAAGTCTCTTCCTTTCTTCCTCCAACAATCGTAATTTGCATATTTATTCTATATTCTCATTAAATGACCTCCATTTTCAACAAGAATTTACACACAATATCTCTATTAGATTAATATTCCTTAGTGTGTTCTTGTACGATATATAAGCCTATAGCATAGGCCTATTATCCTAAGTAACAGACTACCGGAAGTCAATTACGGATGCTAGAGTAGACTCATTTCCACTTCATACCCGCTTCGGCAACAACTTCGCATACTTCCTCCGCAACCGATGCAGCTCCTCACTCCCAGCAAGCGCAGCTTGCTCCCGCTCTTTCCCTACCGCGACGATTAGCGCCTCTATGACGGCGATCGGCGCCACCATCGAGTGGAACTCCCAGAGCTGGCCGCGGGCGGTGAAGAGGGAGATGTCTGCTTTGGCGAGCATGGGGCTGACGGCGAGGTCGGTGATGAGCAGGGTGCGGCAGCCGCGTTCGAGGGCGAAATCCAATAAAACGGACATCTCCGGGGATTCGGAGACGAAGCCGAAGATGACGATGACGTCCTCCGGACGGATCGGCACCATGCTCTCGAATAGCTCGTGGCCACCGCGGTCCAGGCGGCGGACATCCGCTCCGAAGCGTGATAACCTAAAGTTCATTAACGCCGTTAAGCATTCGGCGGAGCCGGGGCCGTAGATGTGGACGGTGCCCGCTCCGGCGAGCATCGCAGCTGCCGCATCAAAATCCGCCTGATCGATACGATCGGCGGACTGCTGCAGGTAGTCTGCTACGCTCAGCACATTAGCGGCGGCGCCGCTCTCTCCGCCAACCTTGTCAAAGGCAGATTGCAGCTTCCGGGCAGGAGAAAGCAGCGCCTCGTCTTTGACGCGCTGCTTGAATTCCTTCAGGTTCTTCGAGCCGACCTCGGCCCAGAAGCGAGAGACGGTGGAGACGCTCACGCCGCATGCCGCTGCGATATCTTCTTCTACCATGAACGGGACATCGTCCATGTTCTTGCTTATATAATCCGCGATCCGCTGGTGACCGCGTGTCAGCTTCTCCGTCTCAACTCCGAAAACCATACGATTCTCCTCCGTCTGCACCCTGTTAGACTACAACTTCGACTTTCTTCTTGAGCAGCTTCTTCACGTAATTCGCCGCACGTACCTGCAAGTCAAGGCTTGGCGTGATGACACGCTTGTAAGCCCCTGAACGAATCGCTTCCTTCAACTCGGCTACGGTCTCGAAGTCTCCATCGAACTGGTTATATACGCAGCCCACTTGGAACATCTGGTGCGCGTCGCTTCCCGCGATAACCGGTACGCCAAGCTCGGCGCCAAGCGTTAGTACTTTCGCGATATTTTCCTGGATGCCGATCTCATGCAAGTCTTTGCCGTTCAGGTCGAACGCATCGAACCGCTTGAGCAGTTCCTTGTCGATATGGTAGAGATGGTTGGATTCGCGGTATGGGTGTCCGCCGATGACCATCAGGCCGCGCGGGTGACACAGTTCGAACAGACGCTCCAGTCCGATAAAACGATCCGCTGTCAGGTGATCTTCCAGCACTGCGCGTACTTCAAGCAGCTTAGCCTTCGGACCGCTAACGAGGATATGGCCGCCTTCAGCTACGTCGACTTCCATGCCCGTGAACAGCTTGAAGCCGTCGACATTGTAGTAGTGATTGTTGCAAGGATACATCTTATCGAGCGTGCCGTATACGTCCTCGAAGCGGTGCGTGTTGAAATGCTCGGTCAGCGTTATGGCATCGAGTCCATGTGCTTTTGCTTCATTAATCATGCTATTAAAATGTTCGATCTCAAAGTTGGTTTTCTTCGAAAGTTTAACGTGAATATGAAAGTCGATCTTCATGAGTGGATTCCCCCGGTTCATTGTTGTGTGTTACATATTGTAATTCCATTCGGATACCTGTCTTCTTATCGTAAGCGTTCATCTGCTCCTGGCGAAGCACGGCATATAGGGTGGTGCCCGGTTCATACTCGGACTCGCCGATGACGCGGGCCATCAATGACATGCCTGCGGTGTCCAACTGGACAAGCGTCTCTGCACCGGATGGGAATACCGCCGACACCGACATCGCGATGCTGCCCGGACGGCGCTCCTCGTACAGCCGGATATCCTCCGGCCTAACGGTAAGCACCACTTCCTGCCCGTCTTGCATAGTGGATCCATCACCTCCAAGAGGAATCAACACCACCGGCGTCTCCAGCCAACTGAGTCCTTCCTCGTCTGTACGGACAACTCCCTCCAGCCGGTTCATTTGCATCCCCGCGCTTCCGATAAACTCGGCGACTTGAAGCGTGTTTGGACGCTTATACAGCTCGCGCGGTTTATCTAGCTGGACGATCTGTCCGCCGAAAAAGACCGCAACCTTCGTCGACAATGTCATCGCCTCATGCTGGTCATGCGTGACGTAGATGACGGTCGTGTTCAGCTCCTGATGGAGCCGCTTCAGCTCGGCGCGCATCTCGACGCGCAGCTTGGCATCGAGGTTCGACAGCGGCTCGTCGAGCAGGAGAATATCCGGCTCGGTGACAATAGCGCGGGCGATGGCGACGCGTTGCTGCTGGCCTCCGGACAGCTCGCTTGGGTAGCGGCCGGCAAGCTCGGCGATGCGCATTTTGCCTAGCGCAGCCTCGACCTTTTCGCGTACAACCGCCTTCGCCAGCTTCCGTACTTGAAGACCAAAGGCGACATTTTCGTAGACGGTCATATGCGGCCACAACGCATAACTCTGGAAGACCAGGCTTAGCCTGCGCTTCGACGGCTCCATATGGAATTGCGTCTCGCCGTTTGCGACTTCGCGTCCACTGATCGTGATCGTTCCGGCGTCGGCTTTTTGCAGGCCGGCGATGGTGCGGAGCAGCGTGGTTTTGCCGCAACCGGATGGCCCGAGGAACGTCATGAAGTCCCCTTGCTTGATCGTTAACTCAATATTGTGAAGAACCTGCTTTCCATCCAAAGCGACATGGATGCCCTGCAGCTCGATTGCATTCATGGTTATTGCCCTCCAATCCCTTGCGTCAGGTCGGCTTTGCCGAATTTCACCGCGAGGAAATATACCGTAATGACGATCGCAATAATGATCATCAGGATGACATTCGTCAGCTGCTCATAACCCTTCTCGGCATAATAGAAGGTAATGGTCGTCAGCGTCTCCGTACGCGGAGTGATGAGCAGAATAATCAGCTCCATCTCCTTCATCGCCCCGATAAATACGAGGAGGAACGCCGACATTAAGCTTTTCTGATTCAGTGGCAGCAGTATCCTTCGGAACCTCGTAAACCACGAAGCCCCGCTAATCTGCGCCGCTTCCTCCAGCTCCTTCCCGATCTGCATCATCGAAGCGCTGCCCGCTTTGACGGTGAACGGCAGTTCTTTCACGACGGTAATTAAGATAAGTAACGTAATTGTCCCGTACAAAGCCGGAATAATTAAGGTTGGTTTCGCAAACATCGAGATGTAAATCGCAGCAAGCGAGATGCCCGGAATGAGATACGGCAGGAAAGACACCTGATCCACCATTCGCCCGATCCACGACTGTCTGCCCCTCGCTACTACATAACCGAGCACAAGCCCGATCACCGCCGCAATGACGGAAGCGACCCCCGCGATATACAGGGAATTTTTGAGCGCGAGCATAAAAATATCGTTGTGCAGGACGCCCTTCTCACCGGTGTTAATGTCCGGATCGGAGCCGCCCCACCAGTAATGCGTGGTGAAATTGCTGAGCGAATAGACGCCTTCCTTCAGCATAAAAGACTGGAACAGCAGCACGAGCAGCGGCACCACGGAGATCAGAATCATCACAACCGCCGCCGTCCCCGCCGCCGGATATCTCCACCGTCCAAGAGAAGTCAGCGTTCTGGCGCTGTCTTTGCCCGTAACCGTGACGAAGCTTTTCCTCCGCCCCACTACCCGCTGGTTCAGATAGATCGTCAGCATCGAGATGATCATCAGCGTCAGGCTAAGCACATTGGCTTCGGTCGTCAGCCGCGAGCGCATGCTGGAATAGAGCATCGTCGAGATCATATAGAAGTTGACGGGCGTACCGAGCAGAGCCGGAACCCCGTAGGAGCTGATGGCCTTGGTGAAGATCAGGATAAAACCGGATAAAATCGACGGCAACACCAGCGGAAACACAATCCGCCGCAAAATCGTCCACCGAGCCGCTCCCGTCACGCTTGCCGCCTCTTCGAGTTGGCTGTTCATCGAGCTTAGCGCCGCCCCAACGATGAGGAAGAAAAACACGCTGTCGTGAATGGACAGGGACACCACGATTGGCACAAAGCCGTAGGACAGCCAGTCCGGCGGAGACACATGCAGGAGAGCTTCCATAATGCCGGGCGTTCCGCCGATTTTGCCGTTTTTGAAGAAGGTGAGCCACGCCTGCGAAATAATCCATGATGGCAGCAGGTACGGGATGACGGCCAGGAAAGCGATCGTTTTTTTCCACGGAACATTCGTCCGCACGACCAGCCACGCCAGACCGCACCCGATCAGCATCGACAATGCCGAGACGGCGAAGCCAACGCCAAGCGAATTGAGAATCGGCTTATAAAACAAATTCATGCTCATATCGCTCGCCAGCACGCGGGTCCAGTGATACAGCGTAAAATGCCCCGGGTTCGCCTCTCCCGTCAGACGGACATCCTGCTGCCTCCATAAGAAGGTCGTATACAGGATTTTCATGACCGGCCAAGCGATCGTGTACGCCAGGAAGAGTAACGCCGCCAGCCCGATCAAATGAACGGGGCTTCTCAGCCAGTTAGTGAGCCCGTTATAGAACCGCGTGCTTCTCACGGTTAGCGCCCGTTTGTTCGCCAATTCTCTCTCCACCTTGCGTCAGTTATTTTTGCTTAATCCAGAAGTCGCGTACTTTCGGTGCGGTTTTGTACAACGCATCCCCATCGAACAGCCACAGGTTGAGCGATTCGAACGAGATATCGTTCTTCGTCTTCACGTCCGAACGCGGTACCCATGAGCCCACTTCGTTGAACGGAGCCAAGCCTTCGCCCGTGCCTTCCTTCTCGCCCATCATCCAGCGGATGAACAGCTTCGCGGCTGCTTCGTGAGGAGCTTTGTTTGCGATGAAAAAGTACCCGGAATCCGGAACCGATGTTTTCGGCTTAATGTCATAGATCGGGGCAATCGTCCAGCCCTTCTCTTCGTTCTTCGATACGTCGCCGGATACCGCCAGGCCAAGAGCGTCGCTCTTTGCTTTGCCGATGGCGTCGAGGACGTCGTCGCTTCCTTTTAACACGATAAGGCCGTTGTCGAACAACTCTTGGATGAACTCGTAGCCCGCATTGTCCGTACCGTTCAGGACGATGTCCTTGCCGAACTTCTCTTTGTAAGCCGCCGCCATGTCGTCGCTGTTAATGACCATCGTCGTGAACAGGTCCATAAACGCCGGGGAGCTAAGCGGATCGGCCGTGTACACTTTGCCTTTGAACTCCGGAGTCGTCAGATCCCACCAGTTCGTTACGGGCGCTTCCGCGTATGTAGATTTATTGTAGAAAAGAGTTCGGAACTCCACGTAGTTCGCATAAGCTTCCGCTTGCGTGCGGTAAGGCTCGTCGACCATCGGCGCGATATCCTCCGGCAAGTATTTGAGGTAGCGGCCCGTCATGACCATCTCTTCCTCAACCGCCCCGCTAACTTCCTTCGTAATAATAACGTCCGGGTTGAACTGTCCCGCGTCCTGCTCTTTGCTTACCTTGTCCATCATCTCGTCGGACTTCACCTTGCTGACCTCAACCTTAATGCCCGGGTATTGCTTCATAAAAGTTTCCGCCGCGTCGTTCGCGCGTCCGGAGGTAGAATAAACGATCAGCTTGCCATCTTCCTTCGCTTTCGCGTACAAGTCGTCGACCGACTCGGCTGCCGGAGCAGAGGATGCGTCCGCGGCAGGCGCCGTTGATGCGTTAGCGTTAGTATCCGTGCTGGCCGGCGGATCTGTCGGAACGGCGTTCGAGAGTGTATTCGAGCTGTTGTCTGCTCCGCATGCGGACATGATTGTCATAGCGGATACGGCTGTAAGTAAGACTAAGGCTGGCTTTTTCTTCGGGAAACGGTTCAACATAAGGATAGCTTCCTCCTAGATAGATGGGCTCTCCACGGCCTCATCCTCATATGTTTTTCTCTACATGTCAAATCATAGAGCCCGAATGTAAGCCGCATGTTATGGGGATATGGAGGTTTAGTAAAAAACTATTATTTTTCGTATGATGAAAGTTTTCGTTCATTTTTGAGGGGGGGGATTTGAAGGGGGAAAGCATCTTACAAATAAAGGAACTCCCTATTGTGGACCGAATATTTATATGAACTAAACCGATAAGCAGAAGGAGATAAGCGCCTGTGACTAGATCTATCATCCATATTATTTCAAGTATCGTATGCCTTTTGTTGCCGATCATCTTCTCGCTATATATGTTGTGGGATATGCATCAACCGAAAATCGGACCCGTTGGCGACGGCAAATCGCATTACTTCACTTTTCCTCAAGTAGTGCCATTAATTAGCTGCTTCCTTATGGGAGCCTTGAATTTACCCGTTGCCATTGCGCGTTATCGACAACAGAAACGGATTCAGGAAACCAACAAAGACAATGAAATCTAGAAAGGGTGCATATGCACTCCTCTCACTCATGTTTGGATTTCATCCAGCACAAACTCCACACTTGGACTGCCACCCTTCCCCACACTTGATCGGAAAGAAGCATTTCTCTTAAGCCCTATAAAGCACCCGCCCTTATTGCCTGCGTTGCACCAAATGCAGCATATGAGCGCTCGAGAGCCCAGTAACCCGGTTTATCCTGCATGGATTCCAGTATATTCCGCGTATATCGGCCAAAATGAACCAAATTCCCGATATATACTGCATTCAGTGCAGCATATTCGCTCCTCCCCCCTATTTCGGCCCATTATGCTGCACTTCGTGCAACGTAGCTCAATCTCGGTAGTTAGTTTGTTTGATAGCTAGCTCGGTTAGCTCGGTTAGCTCGGTTAGCTCAGCTTGCTCGGTTAGCTCGGTTAGCTCGACTAGCTCGGTTAGCTCAGCTAGCCCGGTCCTCATTAGCTAGTTGGCGGCAGCCGGCGCGCTAACGCAAAAAAGCCCCCGGAGAGCATCACGCTCCCCAGGGGCTTCCCGTTCTTACAAGCTCAGCTTCGGCTCATCCGTAAGGATAATCGAATCCGCAACTTTACCGTCCGATTCAAATACGATAATCTCGTTCTTGCCCACTCTCAGGATTGGTGCAGGCACGTACAGGCGCGCTTGCGGGCCAATCTCCCAGAAGCGGCCGATGTTAAAGCCGTTCACGACTACGAACCCTTTGCCCCAGCCCGTTACATCAACGAAAGTATCGCCCGCTTCTTCCACGTCAAACTCAAAACGGGAGAAGCTTGGCTGGCCTTCACTGTACCCTTTGGAGAAATCCACTTGGTCCAGGTTGTCCATCGGCAAGCTGAACATATCCCACTCGCTATGGAAAGCTCCGTTCACGATAACGCCGTCTTTGATGCCCTTATGCTGATGGTTCATCTTCACGGAATAATTGACGCGTCCCATGTTCTCAACGAGAATGCCCAGTTCATTACTAGGGGCGGTCAGTTCCAGCTCCTGCTTAACGCCGATCTCATGATCGTATTGCGTCAGCTTGAGCTCGTTATTAATGAAGGTATGCGCACGGTCCATACACGTGATCAAGCGGTAATCCTCAATGCGGCGAGCTGGACCAATGTTGCTGCGATAATAAATATAACCCGTGCTCTGGTTCAATTCTTCCATCGTCAGCGGATAAGCGGAATGCACGCCCGCGCTCAAAGTATCTAACGTTGCGAATAAAGATACCCGATTCGTTACCTTCAACTCGCCATAAGCGGCTTTCTTAATAACCGTCGACAACGGAAAATCCGGGATCTCCGCATGCTGGCTAATTACCTTTTTAAACAATTCATACTTCGGCGTAATGTCGCCCCACTCGGTCAGCAAGGCATCGTAATCATAGCTTGTTACGTCCGGAGCCAGCTTCTCGTAGTAGTTCGCGCCACTTGTGAAGCCAAAGTTCGTGCCGCCATGGAACATGTAGATATTAACCGAACCTTCTTCGAGAATATCCGCAAGCTCTTGTGCGGCACTGTCCCCGTCGGTTGTGTGATGCTTCTCGTCTCCCCAAGCGTCAAACCAACCGATCCAGAACTCCATAACCATAAGCGGTTTTTCCGTGCCGTGGAACTCCCTTAACCGCTTGAAATGCTCTTTGATCTTAGAGCCGCAGTTAATAGTAGGAAGAGCTTGATCCGGGATCGAACCGTTCTCCAGCATATCATGCCACGGACCGTCCGATGTGACCAAAGGCACGTTCACGCCTTTTTCAATCATTAAGTCCGCTAATTGTTTCATGTAAGTCTTGTCGTTCGCGTAACCGCCGTATTCATTCTCCACTTGCATCAAGATAATCGGTCCGCCATGCGTAATTTGCATGTCCAAGACTTGCGGAAGCAGATGTTCGAAGTAACGGCTCACTTTCTCCATGTAAGGCGGATAGCTGAACCGCAGCTTCATCATAGGATCCTTCAGCAGCCAATAAGGCAAACCTCCAAACTCCCATTCCGCGCAAATGTAAGGCGCCGGACGCAAAATAACGAACAACCCTACTTCTTGCGCCGTTGCGATGAACTCTCTCAGGTTAAGACCATCCTCGAAAGCGTAACTTCCCTCTTGCGGCTCGTGCATATTCCAAGGCACGTACGTTTCAACCGTGTTGCATCCCATGAGCTTCAGCTTCTCGAGACGGTCACGCCAATACTGCGGCACGACGCGGAAATAATGAATTGCTCCCGAGATGATTTTGAAAGGCTTATCGTTCAAATAAAACTGCTCTTTGATTTCAAATTTACTCGCCATAACTCCCAAATGCCCTCCTGTTAGATCGTGGATCCAAGAATCTCTACTATTGTACCAACAATATGAGCATCCAGCTTGCGGCTCTCCAAATTTCTAACGACTTTGGAGAAGTTCGGTTCCCCGCAGATCATGTTGTATAATTCCAGCTTCAGGTTAAATTCGATTTGAGCCCGATGAAGGAAATCATACACCCGCTTCAACTTGTCCCGCTCTTCTACCCGATTATGCTCTAGCGTCACTTGAATCATATCGGTATTTCGAACGTTCTTCAATAGAATGGTCAATTCTTGCTTGCTCCATTGGTATTCCGCCTCTACCAACTCGTTATTTACCGTTACCGTTACTTGCTGCTGCGGCACGTTAACGAGCACAATCCGGTAATCGCGATATTCGGGCGCAACCGCCAGCTCCCCTTGAGCCGGATGGATCGTGAAGGTCGGACGCTCTTGCCAAGCCAGCTCATACTCCGTTCCTAACCAGCTTTCTTGACCGTATTGTTCGTTATTGTGATCTTCCCACATCGTGAATTGTCCGGAAGCGCCGGCGAACACCCGCAGTTCCAACTGCGAAGGATTGTTAATGGCATTAGTAAAGGTCGTTAAATCCGCAAGAGGCACGATGCTGCCCATTCTCGCAAGCACCGGAATTTCGTTAATGCCCCGGTAGAACGTAACGCGCGTATTGCCGGAGTAGATTTGGCCCGTGAAGAAATCGACCCAATCGCCTTCCGGCAGCCAAGCGCTAACCTCGGCAACTTGCGAACGGCGTTCAACCGGTTCGGTAATTGGCGCTACGATAAGCTCCGTTCCGAAATAATATTGATTCTGAACCTGATAGGCATCTTCATTCCAAGGATTGTTATAATACATCGGCGCGACGATTGGCTTGCCTTGTTCGTGAGCACGCTTGTTCATGGAATAGAGATACGGAATCAGGCGATGTCTGAGACGCAGGAATTTCTCCATCGCTTGTTCAAACGGCGGTGCGTAATTCCATGGCTCTTTGCCGGAAAATACGTTATCCGAGCTATGCAGACGGTTAATCGGCGAGAATACGCCGAATTGAATCCAGCGGGTCACCATTTCATCGTCTTTGTAGCCGTACATATGCCCGCCGATGTCATGACTCCACCAGCCGTATCCGATATTGCTCGCGTTAGCCGTGAAATAAGGCTGGAATTGCAGCGACTCCCAGGTCGCATGCGTATCGCCCGAGAAGCCAATCGGGTAGCGATGGCTGCCCGCTCCGGCATAACGGGAGAACGTTAACGGCCGCTTGCCATGCTTCGCATTGTCGAGATAATGATAGTGGTTCAGCATCCAGAGCGGATCTAGCCCTTCGACCTTCGAATGAGCTCCTTGCTGCCAATCGATCCACCAGAAATCTACGCCCATCTCTTCGTACGGGTGATGAAGCACTTTGAAATAAGCATCCGCAAAGGTCGGATCAGTGAAATCAAATGGAATCATCGGATTCCGTTCGCCTTCGATGCCAAGCGCCGCCTTCATTTCCGGATACATCGCTTCGCTTGGACGAACGCCGTCCGCCGGATGCAAATTGAGCGTAACCTTCAGGTTCTGGTCATGCAGCCAGCCCATGAAGCCTTGCGGATCGGGGAACAATTCTTTGTTCCAGGTATAGCCGGTCCAGCCGCTTCCGTACTTCGGATCAATCTTCGTTATATGCCAGTCCATATCGATAACCGATACCGCAAAAGGAATTTCCTTGTTCTTGAATTCGGTCATTAACGTTTTGTAGTCCTGCTCGCTATATGGATGATAACGGCTCCACCAGTTGCCAAGCGCAAACCGCGGCAAGAGCGGCATCGCGCCCGTGAGATGGTAGAAATCTTTCAACGCCTGCCAGTAGTCTCTTCCGTAACCGAAGAAATATAAATCGATGGTCTGCGTCAGTCTCGGAGAAATCCAGCCGTCTTCGGTACTCTCGAGCGATTTGCTGTCGTCCAGAAGCGCGTACCCTTCCTTTGATAAAATGCCCGGCTCGAGCGGAAGTGCGCCGTTAATATCGTCAAGCGTCCGGGCGGTCCCCTTCAAATCTTTCGGTACTTCGCCGTAATGCCAAGTTTTCATATAGCGGCCCGAAATGTCGTTCACAT
The DNA here is from genome assembly GCF_030161375.1 of Paenibacillus glycanilyticus. Lineage (GTDB taxonomy): Bacteria > Bacillota > Bacilli > Paenibacillales > Paenibacillaceae > Pristimantibacillus > Pristimantibacillus glycanilyticus_B. The sequence goes on along the minus strand of NZ_BSSQ01000006.1, from coordinate 106,368 downwards.
GAACGGAAAGGCCATTGCCCGAGAAGGCTTTTTTGTCGTATTTAAGCAGCAGTTCGCTGGTTTGGATCTCCAAATACTCCTCTGTCTCGTACACTTCAAATGCCGGCGTTGCAAAATCCCGGTTAATGACCGTTTGCGAAGGCAAATCTTCGAATTTGCCCTGCTCGTTATATTCCATGCGGATCAGACGGCTTGTTAATACGGTAAAACGATACTTCTCTCCAAGGAGGATTGACTCGCTCCGCGCAATCGGAGCCGTTGTTAGACGTTGCTTCGTAATCATGATGTTCTCCTTCTCTTCTATTGAAATAGAAAGAGCTGTCCATTCAGTCATGGATTGACTAAACGGACAGCCCTTTCTCATGGCAGATCAATTTCTTCTCAAACTAAGCTACGGGTACCCAAGTGCCTGTCGCGCCGCCAGCCAAAGTTACAACCGCGCCGGACGTAACTACGCGTTCTACGCCTTCGCTAGTAAACTTCCATTCCGAGCCGTTCGGATGAACCGCGCTCAGATCAACCTCAAACGTGCGTTCTTCCGTTCCCAGGTTCGTCAGACGGAAAGCTTTCTCTTCGTATTCGTAGCTCAGCTGGTATTCGCTTTGCTCCAGCACGACTTTACCGGTCTCAACCAATCGCGGAGCGATTTGCAGGTCCGCTGCGAACGTCTGGCGAATGCCCAGGTATTCATGAATAAGTACCCACGAATAAACGCAAGGATATTCATAATAATGAGCCGCGCCATGCCAATCTTTATCGTCAATATAATAGACATAGTTCATGTCGTAACGTTCGCCCATAATGTAGCCTTCTTTGGCTGCTTGCTCGGACACGCGCTTCAGCTGCTCCAGCAGCATGTTGCCGTTTTTCTTCCATGTCCAGAACGCCGCATCCCAGCACCAGTAACGGCCAGCCGCGCACAAGTCGTATGGACCGCCATCGCCAATCTCGGAATCCGTATATTGATCGATATGGGCGGCAAGGAAGGTCGGGAAGCGTTGGAATTGGCTAAGATGCTCGTTAACGAGTGCCATTACGCTCTCTTCTTGCTCCTTGGACGTATAGCCGAACAGGACAGGCAGGATGTTGGCAAGCAGATGAATATGGTCATGCGAATCGCCGTTGCGATCTACCCAATCGACGAACCGGGAGTTTGTCTCATCCCAATAGCCCATTGGAAGAGGTTTCGCCAGACTGCTTCCAAGCAGAGCTGCCACTTCTTTGTAATGCTTCTCCCGCTCTTCGCGGCCGAGCTGCTTCTCCAGTTCAGCGAGCAAGTTGAAGGAATGTGCCGCCAGTGCCGTCGCGAACGTCTCGCGACCGTCTTTAATGACTTGATCCTCGTAATACACATCGGACCACAGGCGGCCGAAGCGGTCCATCTGGTCTTCGATGCACGAAGCAGCGCCTTCCAGCTCCGCAATATGTTGTCGCAGCCAGTCCAGATCTTTCGTCGCAGCCGTGTAGAGCCATGCCGATTCCAGAATTTCTACGTTGCCGGTAATAAGGAACATAATCGCGTTCTCGCGGCCGTCCATGCTGCTGCGGCGAACATGGTATTCCCGGTCGCCGTCCGGCTGAATCGCGCAAGGATTGCGCCACAGACCTTCCGGATCTTCTCTCATCATTCTGAACTGCAGTTCCATCATCCGGCGGACAACGTCATAGTCCAGGTTATTGCCCCAGCTCATGCGTCCTTTAATTTGGAACTCATGATCAACGTCCGGATAAGTGCCGCTATATTTCGAATGAAGCGTACTTAGTACATAACCTTCCGAATCCGGATATTGCGAAGCGCGGGTACGCTCGATGACCGATGGAAGCATCGTTCCCCAGTAGAGAGAAGCGAGGGTATGCCCCAGCTGCTCTCCATGGCCGAACTCCAAGCGGAACCGGTTGCCGAACGTATCGGCTTGCGGCCGGCTCTCGTAAGCAACCAGCTCGCATGATTCTGCATGGACACGGACTACGACGGATTCCTCCGTACGGGTAATCGCAATCTCGCCGTCCGATTTAATGAGCCAAGAGCCGTTCGCGGAATCGGGATCCGCGGGAAGCACCCATGCATAACCTTTGCCCGCAACCGTTTGATGTTCCGCGTCCATCGGCAGCACGTACCAGTCCTTATTGCCGTTGCTGTCGTCTAATACGAACGATGGCCCTTGCGCCATTTCCAGTTCGATTGTTCCTGTATCTTGCGCGGTAAGCTTGTAAGATTGGCCGTCCAATTTCTCGCTTATTGCGTTCATTCGTTTGATAATTCCGTTTACCAATGTGTCTACCGTCACTGTGTGACACCTTCCTTTATCTCATTGCCTAACGACGGGTTATTTGCCCATCCGCTCCGCATTCTTTTGATAGTTCGCCGTCCAATAAGCTTCAACCTGCGGGAGTCCCAAGGAATCTGCTTTTTTCAGGAATTCTTCGTAAATGCTCATGCTCTCTTCTTCCGATTTGGCAAAAATCATCTTAACGCCATATTGCGAGTACAAGTCGGATACGCGCTTCAGGATAATGCCTTCTTTGCTGTTTGGCATCGGATCGAGGTTCTCAAGCTCCGGCACGTATTTCACTTTGTCGCCGAACATCTTGTTGTATTCGATAAACGCAGGGTCCGTGTTGTTCCATTCCGGTTCATTCCACCAAGCCGCGTTTGTTGCGAACCAATACTCGCCAAGACCGTTCTTGGAGGATACGCCGGACCAGTCCTTTTGCTTCACTTCCCAATATTCAGGCAGATAGAGCGGTTTGCCGTCTACCATGCTGTAATGCGGGCCGTTTACGACATCGCCGCTGAACTTGTCGCCTTCTACGCCCCACTTCGCTACCATATGGCCTTGCTTGGAAGCCATGTAAGCGAGGAAACGAATCGTGCGTTCCGGATGTTTGTTGGACTTCGGAATACCAAACGCGTTCCAGCCGCCGCCCGTTCTGTATTGCGTATACGAATCAAACGGAGCCATCACTTTGTAGCTTGTATTTGGGTTGTCGGAAGGCGTCTTTGTGCCTTCGCCGATTGCCCATGCGTAGGAAATCGTTTTGCCGCTGTTGATTTTCTGAGTGAAGATGTCTTTCGTATCGATAAACGTATCTTTCGTAAGCAGATCAAGCGTGTTCAGCTTGTTCATGAACTGCAGTTCTTGCTTGAACTTGTCGCTGCGGAAGCCGGCTTCGATCTTATCGCCGTTGATGCTGTAACGATAGTTGCCGAACATGTTGTTTGTTCCGAGTTGGAAGTCCTTGTCGTTCACGAGATCTCCAACATTGGCGTAGTAACCCATTTTGTCCGGGTGCTTCGCTTTAATTTGCTCAAGAGCGGCTGTAAAAGCTTCCGGCGTGCTGATGTCCGGGTTGCCGATTTCTTCGAGGTAATCTTGGCGGATCGACCATTCCGGCTGATTCGTGCCGACCAGGGCATTGTATTTCTTCACTTCTTCTTGGTATTGCTCGCCTTCGATGAAGTCAACGTACATGTACGTATGTTTGTCGTCCGCTACATAGTTGGTGAACGCTTCTTTCGGCGCGTCCTGCAGAAGCTCCGGCGCATATTGGGCAGCCAGCTCGTCCAGCGAATACAACATGCCTTTCTCTACCATCAGATTCCAAGCCGGGCTGTTCTTGTCGGCCATAATAATATCCGGCAGCTTATCGCTCGTAATCATCAGGTTCAGCTTCTGGTCATCGTCGTTAACCGGCTTCGAAATCTTAACGGATACGCCCGTTTCCTTCGTAATCTCTTTTGCCGCTGAATCGGTCCAGTTGTTGGCGAACCAGGAGAAGTTTAAATACGCGTCAAGCGTAATCGGGGAAGTGTCCACTTCCCAGCTTTTTTTGCCGTCCGGAATAGCTGCTGCGGTCGGAGTAGCCGATGGCGTCGAAGACGCCTCGTTGCCCGCGTTATCATTTGAATTGGAGCATGCGCTAAATACCGTTGCGCTTACTACGCAAGTTGCCAATAGAGCCATACTGCTTTTCCACTTTTTCATAAAACATGTACCCTCCCTGGATGTATAAGTTCTCTGTTTATTAAGCTTTAATCGCTCCTACAAGCATGCCTTTCACGAAAAACCGCTGCAAGAACGGATAAAGAATGGTAATTGGCGCAATCGAGATAATCAACGTCGCGTATCTCATCGATTCCAGCGTTACGCTTGAACCGGTGTTGTTACCGATATACCGCTGAATCTCTTGCTGGGCTTCCGACAGCGACAACAGCCTGATTAAGATAACGGGCAGCGTCTGCAGGCTCTCGGTCGTAATAAAGAACGAGGAAATAAAGTAATCATTCCAATGGAATACCGCAACAAACAGCGATACGGTAGCAAATACCGGCATGGACAACGGGATAATGATTTTCCAATAAATCTTGAATTCGCTTGCCCCGTCAATAAGCGCCGATTCGGTAAGAGCCTCCGGGATATTCCGGAAGAACGACATGAATAACAGACAGTTGAAGAAACCAAACAGATAAGGAACGATGTATACCCAGAAGGTATCCAGCAAGTGCAATTTATTAAGCACCAAGTACAGCGGGATTAGACCACCCGAGAAATACATGGAGATAGCCCCCATCGATACATACACTTTGCGCAGCTTAAGGTTAGGTCTCTGAAGCGCATAAGCAGCCATCGAAGTGACAAATACGGTTGCCGTAGTGCCCACGATCGTGCGGAGCAAAGTGTTTTTCAGACCGGTCAGGAGCAAGTCCTGTTTGAACACCAGCTGGTAGTTCTCGAGCGAGAAGTCGCGCGGGAACCAGTAGATCGGCGCTTTCGCGGCATCCGCCCCATCATTCAACGATTGAATGAGTACGAAATAGAGCGGATAAAAGGTTGCTGCAAGAACGATTAGCGAAAGCCCCCATACAAGGGTGTCGACGATAATATCTTCTCTGCTTTTTCGAAATGAGTTGTTCATAGATGCCTCCTAGAAGATATTGCTGCCATTGATTTTTTTGGCTACCCAGTTCGTCAGCAAAAGCAGCGTTAACGAAAGGGTAGAGATGATCAGATCGGCAGCAGCGGCGAAGGAATACCGCATTTGAATGAGGCCGTTATCCAGCGTATAGTAACCTAGCGTGTACGAACGGTCCGTGTTGAACATGTTGCCGAGCAAATAACTTTGGTCGAAGTTGGAGCCGCCGTAGAACAGATTGCCGATGTTCAAGATCAGCATAACCATGATCGTGCTGCGGATCGCCGGTAGGTTAATGTGCCAAATGCAGCGAAGCCGTCCTGCTCCGTCCATTCGGGCCGCTTCGTAAACTTCTCCGTTGACGCCCGTGATAGCCGCGAGGAACACAATCGCTCCCCAGCCGGTCTCTTTCCAAAGATCCAACGCGCTGCCGAGTCCCCAGAACCATTTGGCCTCCGCCATAAATTCAATAGGCTCCTTCGTTAGATGCAGCGACATTAAGACGTGATTCACAATGCCTTGCGGATCGAGGAAGATCAGACAAAGCGTGGCCACAATAACATAAGACAAGAAATGGGGCAGCGTGCTAATCGTCTGAACCACTTTCTTGTAAGCGTTTGAGCGAATCTCATTCATAATGAGAGCGAATAATATCGGTGCGGCAAACGTAATGACCAGCTTCAAGATACTCATGCCGATCGTATTGTGCATCGCCATCCAGAAACGGTCATCTTCGAAAATCTCTTTGAAATGGGCAAAACCAACCCATTTGCCTCCGAATATCCCATCCGTGAGATCCGTTTCTTTGAAAGCAATCAACATGCCGAACATCGGCATGAAATTAAAGATAACCATCGCGAGGACAGCCGGTAACACCATCAGCTGCAATATAACCTGCGGACTAGAGAGCTTTCCGCGCAAGCTTGCAGAGCCTGGCCTCCTGTCGGTCGCCATCAAAGGTTTATTCATTCCTATCACTCCATCATGTTGTGTATGCTGGATCTGGCGGAGCTTGATCCTTTGCTAGGTTTAATGATACCAACATGCCTATTTAAATTCAGTTTCCGATCTTTCGGTTTAGTGTACGATTTTTATGAATCGGCTAAACTTACGTAAGTACCAATAAATTCCGCACTAACTACTCCTGCCGTGCTGTACTATAATTAGCCTATTGATTTTTAAAGGAGCAGAACATGAAGAAGAAACGAATAAACCTGCTGCGCAAAATGAGTTTTAAATCCAAAATATTTTCCACCTATCTGTTGCTCATCCTTATTCCGATCGTAGGGAGCAGCATCTGGATTTATCAGAATCTGATTCAGGATGTCAGCAAAGAACGCGATTATGTGAACAATCAACAGTTGTTATATGCCGAGACGGATATATCCAATAAAATCGACGAAGCGGAAAGAATCGGCTATATGATCTCCGTCAACACCACGCTTAATGATGTGCTGACCCAGCCCTATTACGATGCGGTCGATTGGATCTCCGTCATGAACAAGACGGTCAAACCGATGGCTTCCTGGATCGAAGCGACAACTTCCAACATCGGGTCCTTTCGCATCTTGGTCGCTGATGATGAAGTACCGGAAAGCGATTTTTTCACGCATGCCTCTTCTCTTCGGCAAGAGCCTTGGTTCCAGGACATGAAGACCGGTACCGAGCAAGGACAGGCTTATTGGCGGCATGATGCCTCGGGCCAATACTTTCTCTACTATCCGCTCAGCAACAGCGGGTACAACAATGGCGGAGGTTATCTGGAGCTTACGGTGCAAGGATCCTATTTGTTCGAGAGCTTTGAGACGAAGGAAACTTTGGGTTCCGGCATGCTGGTCGTCTTGAATAATCAAGGGCAGCTGCTATACGGAGGGACGGCAACCGAGCCATTCCCTAAGCAAATGGACTTGAACGCATCCGGTAGCGGAAGTTCCAACATGACGATTGAGGAAACGGACTACTCCGTAATGAGCAAGCCGATTCGGTTGCCGGATGCCGTTCTCGTCAGCTTAACGCCAAAAAGCGTCATGATGATGCATTGGATCAAATCCCGGAACGTCTTTTTTATCATTCTTGCCTGTTCCATTACGATTCTTGCCATTTCCGCCTATTGGATGGCGATCTTTCTCATGCGGAGAATCAAGCAGATTCTGATCAATATCCGCAAAATCCAAAAAGGCGACTTCAACATTCAAATTCCCGTTCATGGCGAAGACGAGATTGACATGGTCGCCCATGACATTAATATTATGGCTTTCAAAATTAACGAATTGATTGAACGCGTATATAAGACGGAAATTGCGCAACGCGAAGCGAAGCTGTATGCCCTTCAGGCTCAAATTAACCCTCACTTCCTCTTTAACGCGCTCGAAACGATGCGCATGATGGCCGAATACAACGACGAAGAAGAGTTGTCCGAAGCGATCGCCGCCCTCGGGAGCATTATGCGATACAGCATCACGCACAGCCAGAAGGACACCTTTGTATGGAAAGAGCTCGAGCATTTGAACGATTATTTGCATATTCAGAATTTGCTTCACAACGGACGCATTCAGTTGGATATCGATATTCCGGAACCGCTCCATCGCCTGCAGGTCCCTTCGTTCATCTTCCAGCCGATTGTAGAAAACGCCATTAAACACGGCTTCCGCAATCAAACCGGCATTCTTAGGATTGGGATTTCCATAGAGAACAACGACGGGATTTTATTGTGCCGAATTTCGGATAACGGTACGGGGATGGATGCGGAACGGCTGTCGATCATTGGGCAAAGGCTGAAAGAAGAAGTTGATGAAGTGTCCACGCTTCAAGCTTCGGAGAACGGCGGCGTAGGTCTCTTGAATTTACAGCAGCGGATTCAATTCAATCACGGCAAAAGCTTTGGGCTTGAAATCGACAGCGGAGCATGGGGAACGGTTGTAACCGTGCGCTTCCCTGCCCTATAGGAGGACAATCTCGTGTATAGCTTATTAATCATCGAAGATGATGACATTATTAGACGAGGCATTATTAAAATCGTATCGAAAATGGACTTGCCCATTTCCTCTATCGAAGAAGCGTCAAATGGGCAAGAAGCGCTGGAGAAAATCCGGCAGCTGGTTCCGGACATCATCATTACGGACATCATGATGCCTTTCCTTGACGGCCTTAAATTATTGAAGCAGATTCGGGAATGGGGACTCCCCTGCCGGACCATTATCATAAGCGGTTTCGACGAGTTCAGTTATGCGCAGGAAGCGATCGTCTATGGGGTTAACGCTTATTTGCTTAAGCCCGTTAAGAAAGACAAGCTGTACCAATCGATCAGCAAAATCATTCAAGAGTTGGACAAAGACGAGACGAACCGCAAGCCTTCCGTGAACCACTCCCAATTCGGGCATGATATCGGCTTTGTCACCCGTTACCTGGAGGAGCATTATGCCGAAGATATCGACTTGAACAAAGCCGCAAGCCTCGTCTTCATGAGTCCCGCCTATTTCAGCAGCTTATTCAAAAAGACGACCGGGGTCAGCTTCATTCATTATCTGCAGAAGATCCGCGTAGAAGAATCCAAGAAGCTGCTTGTTAACGAGCATTTGAAAATCTACGAGGTAGCCGAAAAAGTAGGCTTCACCGACGAAAAGTATTTCTTCCGCGTGTTCAAGAACACAACGGGACTTACTCCTAACGAATTCCGATTAATGAAATCGAAATGATTCCAACGCCGGGGAGAGTGAGCGGAATATGAACAAAACCGATCGGCACCTCGCCATCTTGCTTGAACTTCAGCGCAGCAAGGTTGTCAAAGCCGAAGATTTGGCCTCTCTATTCGAGACGAGCGTGCGAACGATCTATCGGGACATTCAAGCCTTGAGCGAAATGGGCATTCCCGTCTTTGGGGCTCCGGGTCAAGGTTACTCCTTGATGGAAGGCTATTTCCTTCCGCCAATCGGATTTTCGGCTGAGGAAGCAGTGGCCCTGCTCATGGGCGCCGACTTTATCGAGCAGCGGCTGGATGGCGACTACGCTAGTGTAGCGAAGGCCGTGAAAAGCAAGATTGAAGCCGTCCTGCCGGAAACTGTACGCGAGGAGTCCATACGCGTCCGGGAAACGATGCGTCTCCTTAGCGCCGGTGAACCAAGAACCGGATTACATGAGAAAGAGAGGCTCCGATTAGTAAGGCGCGCCATTCTGGAGCGCCGCAAAATAAGCTTCTCCTATAAGAAAAAAACGCCGGAAGCAGACGGCAACCGGGAAAGCGTCCGCGAGGTGGAGCCATACGGATTGGCTTTTGTCCAAGGCAATTGGACGCTGATCGGACATTGCGGCCTGCGCCAGGATATCCGCCATTTCCGGTTATCGAGAATGGCGGAGCTTGTAGCGTTGGATACGCCGTTTGCGATGCCGGATGGGTTCAACCTGAACCATTACCGGCCGCAGGATGACCGCAATGAGCATATATGGTTGCGGGCCAACCCCGAAATTGCCGATAAAATCGCCGAGTCCGGACAATTTTATATCGAATCGGCCGAGGAACGCGAGGACGGTCTTTGGGTACAATTGCGCGTTCGTACGCCGGAGGAAGTTCTTTCTCTTATCCTTAGCTGGGGCGGAGACGTTGAGGTCATGGAACCGGAATCTCTACGCTCGCGCGTTAGAGAAGAAGCCGAAAAAATGTTCAAACGCTACTGACACACTGTTGTCAGTAGCGTTCTTTTATAGTGGAATTATCCGAAAGATTGAAGGAGTGTTGGCAAGATGAGAAGCACAATAGAAGCCTTGCAGGCGTTTGAATCGGCGGTTGAACGGTATAGGGAGGAACTGGGTCCACTCCGCATGGAGCAATTGCTTGCTAAGCCAAGCGAGGAAGAATGGTCCGTTGGACAAATGGTTGTCCACTTGATCCGGTCAGCCCAATACATGCATCTGCGCAACGTGGATCAATGTATCGCGGGAGGCGATTTGGTACTAGCAGGCACAGGCGTCAAAACCGAGAACGGCAAAGCTGCCTTTGAGCTTGGAAGCTTCCCGCCCATTCGAATCCGGGTGCCGGCATCTCCCCAGTATACGCCTCAGCAACCGGACACTAAGGAGCAGCTGATCGAGGGACTTCGGGATGTATGGGAACGAATGAAACGTACGGAACCGGAATTAATCCGCGCGCCGTTAGAAAATACAGTTCCCCATCCGAGCTTTGGCGCTTTAAATGCCGTTGAGTGGTTTCTATTAATCGAGATGCACTACCGGCATCATTTCTTGCAGCTGGAACGGTTGAAAGATTTTTTGGAGATCTGATGATTACGCATGACAATCAGGGTTGCCCTTCTAGTAGGGCAACCCTGATTTGTTATATCGTTAGATCCCTCTACTCGCCGGCGTTTGTGGAATTGCCCTTCGCGAAGAAAGCCCTCGTGTCCTTGCGCCTCTGCGCAGGCAATACCCGATCCAGCTCCTCCTCGAGCCAAGACAATGTTTTACCTTGCAAATAACTCCGCATCGTCTCTTCGGCTTCGAGCATGACTAAATTAATCGTGCAGGAAGAGTCTGCACAGTCCGAACAATCACGGTCGCGATAGAGATAGCCCTTATCCTTGATGTTCTGGCACTGGAAAATCGGCTTCTTCCCCTCTACGGCTTCGACCACATCCCAAAAGGAAATATCGCCCGGATCGCGCGCGAGTTTGAATCCGCCTTTAACGCCGGGCACCGACGAGATGATACCCACTTTCGTAAGTTTCGTGAAGATTTTGGATAAATAGGTTTCCGGAATGCCTTGAAAAAAAGCAAGCTCCTTGATACCAATCGCGGATTCGTTGGGAATTAAGTAAACCAGGCAATGCAAGGCATATTCGACTCCGACACTATACTGCATCATAACTCCTCCCATTTTTGCATGGGTCAAATACTATAAATTTAATGATAACCAAGCCCCTTGTCAACCTGCGGTTTTCCATAAAAATGGATTTGACTTCGCCGGCATGAGGCCGTATATTATAGTCAAATCTAATCGGCGATTAATATTGTCGCCAATAAGATAATAGAGATATTATAGGAGTGGAATAATGGAAAAGCTGCTTGTTATCAATGCGCATCCTGCCGTGGACTCCCCTGCTTCTGTCAGCCTTCAAGTCGGCAATCATTTTATCGAGAATTACCGCAAGATGAATCCAAGCGAATCGATCGAGCAGATCGATCTTTATAGCGAAGAAATCCCGGAACTAAATAGCGCCGTTCTGGGTGCCTGGGACAAGTTAACGGCCGGCGGAGAGTTGACCGAAGAAGAGAAACGCATTACCGGCAGAATGAATGAAATTTTGAGGCAGTTCAAGAACGCAAAGAAATATGTCATTATCATGCCGCTTCACAACTTCAATATCCCTTCTCGGCTGAAAGACTATATGGATAACATCTTGATCCCTCGCGAAACCTTTAAATATACGGACAACGGCAGCGTAGGCTTATTGACCGACGGCCGGAGTTTGCTCGTCATTCAAGGAAGCGGCGGCATCTACACAAATAACGACTGGTATACGGAAATCGAATATTCGCACAAATACCTTCAGTCGATGTTTACCTTCCTCGGCATCGAGGATTATCAGATTATCCGCGCGCAAGGCACCAACGTGCTGGACACTACGGAAGTGCTGGACAAAGCGTTCAAAGAAGCGCACGAAGCCGCAGCGCGTTTAGCAAATAAAGCAGTAACGGTCTAACATTTGAAGCGAATGAATGGGAAGAGAGGGGATTAGTCCATGTCGACTTTTATTGCGGATATAAAGATTCCCGATAGCAAGCTGGCCGTCGAGGCAGCCGAGCTGTTGCGGGAGCATGGCGATGATTTACTGTGGAACCACTCGAATCGGGTATTTCTGTTTGCGGCTATGAAGGGCAACCTGAATCAAATCAAATATGATCCCGAATTGCTCTATATCAGTTCGCTCTTTCATGATATTGGACTTACCCCCAAATTCCGAAGCGACGACAAACGTTTTGAGGTTGACGGGGCTAACGCTGTCCGGGATTTTCTTAGCAGCCGCGGCGTTTCGGAGGAGTTTATTCGGCTGGCATGGGATGCCGTAGCCCTGCATTCCACAATCGGAATCGTCGAATATAAGGAAGCCGAAGTCGCGCTTATGAATTTTGGCGTTGGATTCGATGTTGTAGGGAAGAACTTTGATCTCATCTCAGCGGAAGCTCGGGAGCTAGTGGTCAAACATTTCCCTCGCGACAATTTCAAGCATGGGATCCTGCATGCCTTCTTGGATGGCTTCAAGCACAAACCGGAAACAACATTCGGCACCATTAACGCCGACGTTTGCGAGATGCTGCTCCCGGGATTCAAGAGACCCAACTTCTGTCATAGCGTTCTTCATTCCCCTTGGAATGAGTAGTAGATACGTCTTCCATTTAGATAAAGGACGAGGATTGCAAAGTTTTCTTTGCAGCCCTCGTCTTTTTTTGTAACGTACGATTTCGTCAGAACTCCCCCATTTTACAAATTTTGTTCAAAATCATATTGACAGGACACCAAAAGGTGTCATATACTAAAATCACAAAAGGACACTAAATGGTGTCCAATAAATGAATAGCCAATCCGCTCACAAAGTCGCAGCTTGCATAGCACAAAACCCAAATTCGAGGAGGAAATACACATGAGTAAATCAATTAGCACGGTAACAACGGTACCTGCCGGAAAAGCAACAACGAAGGTTCAAGGAAAAACAATCGCTTATTGGTCCGTCACGGCACTGCTCGCAGGAGCCCTTACGTTAAGCGGTCTCGGGCAGTTGATGAAACTTGGCGGCAACGTTGATCTCGTTGCAAACCTAGGCTATCCCTTGTACATCATGCAGATTCTAGGGGTTTGGAAGCTGCTTGGCGTCATCGCCATTCTTACGCCCCGATTCCCGCGGCTCAAGGAATGGACGCATGCCGGAATCTTCTTCTTGATGACCGGTGCCGCCGCGTCTCACCTGCTTGATCAGGACTATGGCAGTGGCGGGTTTAACGTCATCCTCCCGCTCTTCTACGCAGCGCTTAACGTTGCATCGTGGGCACTGCGTCCGGAGAGCCGCAAGCTGTAGGGACTCTTCAAGAAGCTTGAAATACCTAAACAAAACAGCCCCCGGAGAGCGTTATGCTCCCCGGGGGCTGTCATTTTCCACTTACCTATTGCAAAATTCCTATTTCAGGATTTCGTCCTGCGTCGCCTTCTGATCCTTCACGATTTGGAAGATATCGTCCGGCATAAGCGCCGTGTCTTTGTTCGCCGTGTACCATTCTTGGTAGAATGCGTCCAGCTTAGCGCCGTTAAACTTCGCCCAGAGCTTCTGTGCATCGGCAACTGCGCTGTCCGGTGTAATTTTCGAACCGCTTACGATCGCTTTCGTAATCAGGTTGTTAATTTCAGTATTGGCATTTTGGAAGTCTACCAACAGATCTTGCGGAACGGATGGCAGATGCTCAAGGTGAGTCAGGCCAGGGAACTTCGCGCCTTGATCGATCATGTTGTAGAAGATGTCCATGTTTTCCTTGAACTTGTCTTTCGCGAACTTCTCGTCCGGCTTATCCGGGTTGAAGCTGCTAGCCGTGAACGAACATTTGCCGCCGCTAACAACCGAGAAGATCATGTTGTAGTCTTGACCCAGGTAACCGAGTTCCGTCTTGTTCTTCTCTTGATCGATCGGGTTCGGACAGCTGGTTGGACCAGCTTCCCAATGCACGCCCTCAATACCATTCGTCAGCGTTCTGCCGGTAGTTGGCTCGGACAGGAAGTCAACGTATTTCATAACGGCTTCCGGATTTTTCGCGTTGCGGTTCACGACAGCCGTCAGCTGAACCGGATTGTTAATCCAGTTAATGAACTGGCCGCGCGGAGATTTCGGATATGGCATAATTTCCAGCTTAGCGCCAGGCGAATTCGTTTGCAGCGTTTTATAATCCGAAATCCACAGTTTGTTCCAGAAGCTGTAGTTCGACTGAACAAGGAACATGCCCGTCTTGCCGTTCAGGAAATCCTGATTCGCTTTGGCTCCGTTATTGTCGGTAATGTAGTCTTTATCGATCATGCCTCCGTCATAGAGACGTTTGGCGAAATCGATGTATTCCTCGAAGTTGTCCCAAGTGCGGACCAACTTGCCGTTCTCATCCGTATAGGAATTGCTCAAGTTGATGCCGCCGAAAATATCCCCAAGGCCCGGGCCCATATTCAGGCCGTACGTATCTTTCTTGCCGTTGCCGTCCGGATCTTGCTCGGTGAACGCTTTGGCCACCTGATACATCTCTTCCGTCGTTTTTGGCATCGTTAAGTGCAGCTTGTCCAGCCAGTCTTGGCGAATCACGATAATGAACTGCGGAATCGCTTCGTTCAGCTTGCCGAATTCATAGATTTTGCCGTCCGATTTCGTGGATACCTGCTTCAGAATCGGATTGTCTTCGAGCAGCTTCTTATAGGTTGTGCTGTACTGATTGATCATATCGTCAAGCGGCATCAGCTGCTTCTGATCATACAGCGGGTTCTTGATGTTCGGGTCGAATTCGAAGATCAGGTCCGGCGCGCTGCCGGAAGCAAATAGCGTATTCAGCTTCTGTTTCGACTCTGTCCGCGGAATCGCCGTGAACTTGACGTTATCCGGGCCGTTCTCGTTAATCCATTTCGTCCAGCGGTTTTTCTCCATCGTGCCTTCGGAAGCCGCAATTGTTCCGCGGTCGTAGACCGTTGCGCTAATCGTCGGCTTTTTGCCGCCGCTGCTGTCCCCGGATTGCGCGTTGTTACCCGCATTATCATTATTCCCGCATGCTGCCAGTACCCCTAGTAGCGTCAACGAAGCACCTGCAATCAAAGCATTTCTTCTCGTCATCTTCAGCATATATCTATTCCCCCATCGATCTAATGTAAAGTTACCCTTTCACAGACCCAAGCATGACACCTTTGACAAAATACTTCTGTAAGAACGGATAGATCAGAACCATCGGCAAGATCAATACGATAATACCGGCCGACTGAATACCTTCAGGTACGATATCAAGCGCTGACGTATCGTTGGCGAGCGTCTCGGTAAGCAACGACTGGCTTGAAATCATCTGCTGAATTAATACGGTGATTGTATATTTTTCGGTGGAGTTGATATAAATCAGTACGTTCATGAAATTATTCCAATATCCTACGCCGTAGAAAAGAATCAGCGTCGCAATAACCGGCATCGATAAAGGAAGGATGATTCTAAAGAGCAAGGACATCTCCTTGCACCCATCGATTCTCGCGGCTTCCTCAATCTCCGGCTCAATGCCTTCGAAATAAGAACGCATAATGAGCATATTATACGTGCTGACTGCGCCAGGCATCCAAATCGACCAATACGAGTCGATGAGGCCTAGGCTTTTGACAACTAGGTAAGTAGGAATAAGTCCGCCGGTGAACACCATCGTGAACAGCAGCATAAGCGTAAACGTTCTTCTGCCGTAGAAGTAACCCTTCGACAGCGGATAAGCCGCGCAAATCGTAAACACCATCGAGATAATGACGCCGCCTACTGTCATAACAACCCCGTTCCAAAGGGATGCCAGCACCCGCGTTCCTTCGAACAAAGTATGATAACTTTGCGTCGAGAAATCTACCGGCCAGAGTAGCACCTTGCCCGTCTCAACGGCTTGCTTGCCGCTGAAGGAAATGGACAGAATGTTAATAACGGGCGCCAGACACGAGATCGAAATGAGCAGCAGGAGAACCGAAATCACTATTCTTGTTATTTTATCTCCGTTAGATTCTCTCATGTCGTCACCTCAGAACAGATTGTTGTTGAACTTCTTGGCGATCAGATTCGCGGTCAGTATAAGAATAAAGGCCACTACCGATTCGAACAGACCAAGCGCAGTCGTGATGCTGAACTGTCCGCCTTGAATACCAAGCGTGTAAATGTAAGTACTAATAACCTCGGAAATATCCGATACCATCGCATTGCGCAAGTTGTAGATTTGATCGAAACCAACCTCTAGAACTCGTCCCATGGAGAGAATCAATACAAGGATGATTGTGCCTCGGATGCCGGGCAGCGTAACATGCCAGGTTTGTTTCCATTTCGTTGCCCCGTCGAGGGCGGCCGCTTCATACAGTGCCGGCGAGATCGACGTAAGAGCAGCCAGATAAATGATGGTACTGAAGCCCATCTCCTTCCAGACGCCCGATCCAACGAAGATCGTTACCCAGGAACCGGTTTTGTACAGGAACGGATAAGGTTCGCCGAATTTGTCGGTGATCCAATGGTTCAGGAAGCTCGATTCCATCGAGAACATCGTGATAACCATGCCGCCTACAATTACCCAAGAGAAGAAATGCGGCAAGTAAACAACCGTCTGAACGAATTTTTTATACCATGAACGTCTAACGCTATTAATCATAAGCGCCAAGATGATCGGTACCGGGAAGCCAACAACCAGATTGAGTACGCTGAGCCATAACGTGTTCCAAATAATCGTAATCGTTTTATCATTGCTGAACAGCATTTCGAAGTTTTTGAAGCCTACCCAAGGGCTGTGGAATACGCCATCGAAGAAGTTGTAGTTCTCAAATGCGATAACCAAGCCGCCTATTGGCAAGTATCTAAAAATCAAGTAATATGCAAGTGCCGGAGCAAACATCACCATAAGAGGCACGTTTTTCTTGAACAGAGCTTTCTTAGATGCTGATTTCAAGCTATTCCCTCCCTTCTGATTAACCTCTGCCTGTATCTGATTGTATCCGGTTACAACGGGTACTTTCTTTAACTTTAATTGGAGGAACTTTAGCTTAAATTAGATCTTGCAAGGAGGCTGCCATGCCATTTCACACCAAAAGTCTCGTCGTGAAGCTTATTCTCAGCTTGTCTCTTATCGTTATTCTGACCTCCTCCATAACGGGAATTATCGTGTACCGGTCGAATCAGAAGATGTTTCGCGAGGAAATCCGAAGCCAATTTCTGCAAAATAACAAGCAGGCGCTTCAGCGGATCAATCAGAATATTCACGAGGTAGAGCGAAGCTCGCAGACGATCGTGTTCCATCCGACCGTCGTGTCGATCTTGACCAAATCGTTAACGAATGAAGATAGAGTCGAGCAGCTGCAGCTCATGTACGACATGGTCTCGCAGGTCAAGCTCGATGCTCCCCATGTCCGGGCGATGTTTATCTACAACTTGCGGGGAGAAAGTTATTACAACGCCAACTTCGGCGCCGTATCGATGCTGGATCAGTCTACGCGCAGCCGCATTAATGAAGAGCTTGAAGGGACCAACGGGGCATTAACCTGGTTCCGGATGAAGCTGAAGAGCACGGCCGATCCAAGCGGTTACCGGAATATGGTCATTGCCGCGCGCCAGATGAAGAGCACCTATCAGGAAACGTACGGCACGCTGGTGCTGGTGCTGGACGAAGGGTTCTTCTCGGAGGTCATCGACGATATCGGCGAGGATAACAACATCATTTATTTGCTGGACAACAAGGACCGTCTTCTATTCAGCGAGAAGAACGAAGATGATCTCGATTACGAGCCCGATGTCATTCCGCTCCAGCATGAAGAGAATGAACAAACCTCCGTCATTCAGGCAACCGATCAGGGCAACTATTTGTTTGTCAAAAACATCTCCGATTCCGGCGTGTTTAAGCTGATTAGCGGACTTGGCCTGAATGCGCTCGACAAACGCAACGCAGACATCTTGAAGACGATCGCGATCTCCGGTCTGTCCAGCATTCTGCTGACCGGTCTGCTGTTGACGCTCACAAGCACAAGGCTTCTTCGCCCGCTTGGCAATCTCGTATCCGGGATGCGGCGGCTAAGGTCCGGGCAGATGAACGCCCGCGTTGAAGTCCGCTCGAAGGACGAGCTGGCCTTCCTTGGGGAGTCGTTTAACGATATGGCGGATCATATTCAGACGCTGATTGACGAGGTATTGCTCAAGCAGCTGCGGGAGAAGGAAGCAGAGCTGAGGGCGATCCAAGCGCAGCTTAATCCGCATTTTCTCTATAATATATTGAACGAAATCTACTGGAAGCTGTATCTCCAGAACGCGAAGGATACGGCCGGCGTCATCCAGTCGCTCTCCAAAATCCTCCAATATTCCTTGAAGCCGATCGAGCAGCCAAGTACGCTCCGGGAGGAACTGGAGCAGCTACGGAGCTACATCAATATTCAGATGGCGCTGTTCCATCCCGATCTGGAACTGGATATGCAGACGGATGAGCATTTGCTTGGCATAGACATGCAGAGGCTGCTGCTGCAGCCGGCGGTGGAGAACGTCTTCGTTCATGCGTTCGCCGATAAAACTACCGCGGACAAAAAGCTGCTGCGGATCCATGTATATCAGGAGCAGGAGCATTTGAGAGTGGATGTGACGGATAACGGAAAAGGCATTAAGCCCGAGAGGCTGCGCCAATTAGAGGCCGGCGAACGCGATCCCCACGGCAATCATCTGGGCATCCATAACGTGGAGCGGAGAATTCAGCTCGTATATGGCGCTCCTTATGGCCTTCAGTTTGTGAGCGAAGCCGATGCCGGAACGACCGTCAGCTTTATTTTACCGATCAGCAAGGAGGGCTTCATATGAAAGGAACTGTCTTAATCGTCGAGGATCAGCCGAATTTCCGCGAAGGGTTAAAGTTTTTTATTCGCGAGAATATGGCGAACTGGACTGTTATCGGAGAGGCCGAGACCGGACTTGAGGGCTGGGAGAAAGCTCTTGCGCTGAAGCCCGATCTTATCCTGATGGACATCCATATGCCCGTCATGAACGGCATTGAGCTTGCGGAGCGCATACACTCGCATGGACTCGATACGCTGTTTATTATCATTACCGGCTTCCAGGACTTCCAATATGCGCAATCGGCCATCCGTTACGGGGCTATGGATTTCTTGCTCAAGCCATGCTCCGACGAGGATATTACGCGTATTCTGGGCATTGCCTCCAAGAAGCTGCAAGCGAAACGCCGGGATCAGCAGACCGTAAGGGAGCATCTTCTACGTTCTATATTGCTGAGAGTGCAGATGAATCAGGAGTTAACATCGCATTTCCTGCGTTTGTTTGAAGACAGCCAGCTATGGCTCATTACCATCACGGATTATTGTCCGGAGGGCAAAAACTACGGGGCAGACGATCTTTATGTGCTGCAATACGGTATCTATAACATCCTTCAAGAGCTGGCGCTTGCTGAAGATGCCGGAGCCAAGCTGCTCATTCTGAAGGAAGACCAGTTCATCCTGTCGGTATCGTCCGGTCTTGCGACCACCTGCTGGAGAGATCATGCGGAGCTTGCGGTAAGCGAATATTTGGGCATCACGATCGACAGTACGCTGCTTGGCTCAAGCACCGACATTGACCAGCTTGTATCCGCCTATGCCGATTATGATGAACAACGCGTTCTTCCAGCCAAATTGATGCCACTGACGGTAGACCACACAGGGAAACCCCATACTGTCGAAGCGGTCAAAAACGAAATCATGTCGCTTATTATTTCCGGCGATCTTCCTGCTCTGCACGACTACTTCGAGAAGGTTGGCGGACAAGCCGCCTCTCTTCAACTGACAGACGGCAAAATACTCGTGATCAACCATGCCCTTGCGCTCCATCAAATCTCGGAGGTGCTAGGCTTGTTCGCCCAGCAGGGCAAGCCGGCGGAGCCGCCGTTGCAAGCGGTCGATCCGCTTACGAGCAGTCCAGAGCTGAAGAGTTGGTTCAAGGCAGCGTATCAGGATTTCGAGAACCGGATGGACCGGTGGAAGCAGCAAGCGAACCCGTACGTGAACAGCATCCAACAAGCGATCGACTATATCGAAGAGCATTATTTGGACAGCGAGCTGACGATCAAGCAAGTAGCCGAACATATCCATTTGAACCCCAGCTACTTGAGCACATTGTTCAAGAAGGAGACCGGCGAGACATTCACCGGCTTTGTGACCAAACTCAAGCTGCAAAAAGCACAGGTATTACTGCGCAATACCGATCTGAAAATCTCGGAGATCTGCCAGACCGTCGGCTTCGACGACTCCACCTATTTCTCCAGCGTGTTCAAGAAGCATTTCCAAGTCTCGCCGAGCGAATTCCGGCAACAGCATTAGCTGTGCTGCCTCGGCGAATAAGCTCCACCACAAAAAACAGCCCCCGAGGTGCTGCGTGCTCCCCGGAGGCTGTTCATTTTCTATTACCCTTATTGGGCTACAATTGAACCCATTGACGCTGAGGCCAGCGGCGAGAATCCTTCCGTTGGTTCGCCGACCGGCTGATTAACGGTGAAGAGGAAGCTTGCGCCGCCTACCGTCTTCACGATAACTTCCTTCGTTAGCTTATTGCTCGAAGCTTTGAGCATAAGGTCGAAGTCGCCTAGCATGGAATTCGAATCCTTCGGATCAATCGTCTGCACGTCGCCTACGGTTGCGAGTTCTTTTTCCGCGTCGGCTTTCACGTCATCCAGCTTGAAGCCTTCCGGCAGCTTGCTAATCTCTACGTAATAATTGTTGTCGACGTTCATGATCAGCTTGCCTGCCGACGCGTCGAATTTGAACTGCTCGAAGATGTAGAGCGCGTAACCGTCGCCTTTGGCCAGCGTACCGGTACGAGTCTCCTCATTGCCCTCCAGCTGGAACTTGAAGTCCTTCGTTGCCGGAAGCTCCGTAGCCGGGGCATCTCCGCCAGCCGACTTCTCGATCTTCGTGATCGTCAGCACTTTCGCTGCCTCGTCACCCTCTACCGCTTCCTCCGTGTAGTCGAAACTTACATTGTCGCCTTCCTTCAAGTCAGCCACGGCCGTGTCCATTCCTTCGCCCAACTGGTAAGCAGCCGCTTCGCCATCTACCGTGATTTCAACCGTATGAGAGTCGGCCAAGCCGACAAATACACCTTTGCCTTGTTTGCTCTCCGCCTCAGGCGAAGCAGATGCCGACGGACTTGGCGATGCCGATACCGTTGGACTTGGCGACGAGTTCACATTCGAATTCGAATCATTGTTGCAGGCCGACAAAAGGCAAGCCGCAAGCACCGTACTGCTCAGCAGAACCGTCCATTTCGTCGTGATGTTCTTGTTTTTCATTGTGGTACACCTCCTGGAAAGAGTAACGCAGCAATTACTCCGTAAGCATTGCCATACTTATAAACGAGACCACATCCGGAAAGGTTACATTAGTTTTATGAATAACATCACCTAATATCAGGGAAACCTTGTCATATCACGCCATTAATGGCTTCTCCTTGCATCGACAACTCTATGATTTTGGAGCATAATGAGAGAAATATGAGAAAAAGATTGTAATTCCGAGTAATCCGATGTACTATTACTAGTATCAGAAATCAGCACAGAAAAAACTGGAGGATGGCATCATGCGCAAAAGCATTCCCGCTTTACTTACCCTCATTATTTTAGCAGTAGTGATTAGTGCTTGCAGCGGTAACAACAACGGCAATAACGCAGGCAACAATTCGGCAGCATCCCCTTCGAACACGGCGGCAGCCGATCAAGCGAAGGACGGCGGCAACCTGATTCTAGGCGTACAATCGGATCCGGTTATCCTTAACCCGATCTATGCAGGCGACCGCGTCAGCCTGACGATCGACCAAGCTCTCTACGCTCCGCTGTTCCAAGTGAACAACGGCAAAAAAACATTCTACCTGGCTGACAGCCTTGAGCCTTCGGCTGACAACCTTACTTATACCCTGAAGCTGAAAAGCGGCCTGACTTGGCATGACGGACAGCCCCTTACGGCAGACGACGTTGTCTTCACGTTTGATACGATTCTCGACGAGAAGCAAAACAGCATGTTCCGCGAGAACCTGATCATCGGCGGCAAACCAATCAAAGCCGTAAAGGTTGACGACACGACGGTTGAATTCCAACTGCCGCAAGTGAACCCGGCGTTTGAAGCAACACTCGTGCAATTGACTCCGATTCCTAAGCATATTTTCGAAGGCGAAGCGAACATCGAGAAAAGCACGAAAAACAATACTCCGGTTGGTTCCGGCGCATTCAAATTCAAAGAGTACAAAACAGGCGAGTACGTAACGCTTGAGCGTTTCGATAACTACTTCGGCGGCAAGCCTCATCTGGATTCGATCACATACCGTGTAGCAAAAGATGAGAACTCAGCAAACCTGGCTCTGCAAAACGGCGAAATCAATGTGAAATACTTGACTCCGCAAGATGTATCTACCATTGAGAGCACTGGCAACTTCGATATCCAAGCATACTCCGAAGGCCGTCTGGCTTACCTGCTCTTCAATGAAGACAGCGACACAGGCGCTCTGAAGAAAAAAGAAGTTCGTCAAGCGATCTCTTACGCCCTGAACCGCGATGAGCTGATCCAAACGGTATACGGCTCCAGCGACTATGCCGATCAGGCGAAATCGTTCGTTACACCGGATGGTCTGTTCCACACCAATGACGTTACTTCTTACGATAACGATGTGGCAAAAGCAAAAGAATTGCTTGCTTCCGCTGGCGAAAGCAACCTGAAGCTCCGCTTTATCGTATCGAGCGGCAACAAGACGCAAGAAGCGGCTTCCCTGTACATTCAGCAAAAGCTGAAAGCTGTTGGCATTACCGTTGAACTGCAAAGCATGGACGCATCGGCGTACGGCCAAAAGTTTGTTGACCTGAAGTCTACGGATTATGAATTGTCCTATGCAGGTTACATCATGGGTTACGACCCGGATGCTTACCGGATTCTGTACACAACCGGTTCGAACTCCAACTATGCTCGCTACTCCAACCCTGAAGTAGACAAGCTGTTCGAACAAGGCGCTGGCGAAGCGGATGCAACAAAACGCGGCGAAGCTTACGGCCAACTGCAAAAACTGATCGCGGACGACGCGGTTATCTACCCAGTCGGCTACACAAAAACAATCGTAGCGATCGACAAGCGTTACGGCGGCCTGGATGAGGCAGTTCTGAAACCAGTCGTAATCTTCGAAGATCCATCCAAGCTTTACATGAAGTAAGAAAACCTTTATCGAGATCATGAACTAAATATGGATACAGGCAAAAAATAGCTGGGGTTAACCCAATGTCATTACATGAGGCTGAGGCTAACTTCATGACATTGGGGGTTACCAGTTATTTTTTGCCGTAATAAGCATAGGAGACAATCGCATGAGACAACTCATCGCTAGACGTTTACTGCAGACGATTCCGCTCTTGTTCTTCGTCTCGATCGCCTGCTTTGCCTTGGTTAAGCTGGCTCCCGGAGACCCTGTTCTCTCCTTCGTGACGCCGAATATGCATCCCGAAGACATTGAACGCATTCGTCACAACCTTGGGCTGGACAAGCCGGCCTATATTCAATATTTCATATGGCTTAAGGAGCTGTTCCAAGGCAACCTGGGCTATTCGCTTGTGAATCATCAGCCGGTTTTGGATCAAATCCTTGACCGTTTGCCTGCAACAGCCGGGCTGATGGCGAGCGCCATCGCACTCGCCGTTCTCATTGCTATTCCGCTTGGCCTAACCGCCGGTGCGAACCGCAACCGCTGGCAGGACAAGGTCATTAACATGATCTCCTACGTCGGCATTTCCGTACCTTTGTTTTACATGGCTATTCTACTTATATATTTATTTGCGATTAAGCTGCACTGGCTTCCGATCATGGGCATGCGGACGATAGGCGTCCATTCCGCTTGGGATGTGATCAAGCATGGAATCTTGCCGTGCGTTGTTCTTGCCTTTGGCTTCTTGTCCGTCTATGTGCGGTACATCCGTTCCAGCACAATCGGTCAGCTCAAGGAAGATTACGTTCAGATTCAATACGCTTTTGGCGCTTCGCGCAGACAAGTACTGTTCCGGCACGTGATGAAGCATGTCTTGTTGCCGGTCATTACGCTGCTTGGCATGTCGATGGCGGATCTGGTTACCGGCGCGATTGTAACCGAAACCGTCTTTTCCTGGCCCGGCATCGGGTCGCTTGGCATGACGGCCGTTAAAGGGATGGATTATCCCGTTATTATGGGCATTACGCTGTTCTCCGCCTTGTTCCTGATCCTTGGCAACTTGCTTGCGGATATCTTATACGGATTCGCCGATCCGAGAATCAAATCAACGAGGTGAGCTCATGAATCGGACCAAATGGCGAAATGCGGGCCTCGAGCTCGTACGCAGCAAAATGGGAATCGTCGCAATTGCGATTCTCGGTATTTTCATATTGGGAGCGGTCTTTGCTTTCCTCTCCCCTAAAGATCCTAACGCGCTGGATGCCTTGCAGCGACTGAAGTCGCCAAGCTCCTTGCACTGGTTCGGCACCGACGACTATGGCCGCGACTACTTCGCCCGCGCGCTCTACGGCGGTCGCGTCTCGCTGATGGTTGGCTTCTCGGCCATGATTCTGGCGACTACGATCGGCGTGATCGTCGGAGTAGTCAGCGGTTACTTCGGCGGTTGGATCGACAACCTGCTGATGCGTTTGCTGGAAGTGATTTTGTCGATCCCAAGCTTCCTCGTTATGCTGCTGCTCAGCGTATTCCTGAAGCCGAACCTGACGAGTATCGTCCTCATTATTGGACTTCTGATGTGGATGAACATGTCCCGTATTATACGGGCCGAGACCATGACGATTCTGGAGCGCGAGTACGTGCTGTACGCCAAAGCGTCCGGCCAGAATCACTTGGGCATTATTTTCCGTCATATATTCCCGAGCCTTGTTCCGGTCATCATCGTTAGCGCAACGAATAACGTGGCTTCCGCGATTATGATGGAATCGTCCCTCAGCTTCCTTGGATTTGGGGTACAAGCTCCAAACGCCACATGGGGAAGCATGCTGAACAACGCGCAAGGCTATATTGCCCAAGCGCCTTACCTTGCGTTGTTCCCGGGTTTATTTATACTGCTGACGGTGCTCAGCTTTAATATTCTAGGCGATCTATTGCGCGTTGGCTTCGAGCCGAAGCTTGGCAAGCGGTAACGCGTGCTTACTCGAAAGGAGCGAACGTTAGATGGCAGACCGACTGCTTACCGTCCATAACCTACAAGTGTCTTTCCATACCAGAAGCGGCGAAAACAAAGCGGTTCGCGGCGTCAGCTTTCATATCGATCAAGGAGAAACCATCGGTATCGTTGGCGAATCCGGCAGCGGCAAAAGCGTCACCGCCAAAGCGATTATGGCGATGAATCCGCCTCCGGGCGAGATGATCGGCGGCGATATTACGTTTGCCGGCGAAAGCCTGAAAGGCTTGTCCGAACGCAAATGGCGCCAGATCCGCGGCAACCGGATCGCGATGGTATTCCAGGATCCGATGACCTCTCTTAACCCGGTTAAGAAAATCGGCGACCAGATGACGGAAGTCATCCGCCGGCATCGCGGACTAGGCAAGGATGCCGCTTTGAAAGAAGCGGTCGAAATGCTTCGTCAGGTCGGTATCACCGAACCTGAACGCCGCGTCAAGCAATACCCGCATGAATTCAGTGGCGGCATGCGTCAGCGCGTTATGATCGCGATGGCGTTATCCTGCCAACCCGAACTCCTTATCGCCGATGAGCCAACGACGGCTCTCGACGTAACGATTCAGGCGCAAATTCTGGATTTGCTGAAAGACTTGAAAGAAAAGACAAGTGCCTCTATCGCGCTCATTACCCACGATCTGGGCGTTGTCGCCCAAGTATGCAGCCGCGTAATCGTTATGTACGGCGGTATGGTGATGGAAGAAGGCACCGTGGAAGATATATTTTTCAATTCGAAACATCCGTACACGCAAGGATTGCTGCGTTCGGTTCCGCAGCGGCAAGGCGGCTCGCGCGAGCGGCTCGTTCCGATCGAAGGCTCTCCGCCCGATCTGCTTGACCCGCCTACGGGCTGTCCGTTTATGGAACGTTGTCCGCATGCCATGCCCAAATGCGCGGAACTTCCGCCGCATTTCCAGATCAGCGAAGGCCATCGTGCCCTCTGCTGGCTGAACGATGCCGAAGTTCAGGCTGAACTTGCGCGCCATCCGGAGATTGAAGGGAGCGCTGCGCATGTCAGAGGATAAAAAAGTGCTGGTGGACGTTCAGCAGCTGAAGAAACATTTTGTGAAAAGCCGCGATACCTGGGGCCGTACTTCGGAGGTGCTGAAAGCCGTTGACGGCGTCAGCTTCCAGATCAACAAAGGCGAAACCTTTGGCCTTGTCGGGGAATCCGGCAGCGGCAAATCAACGGTTGGCCGCTGTATTCTGCGACTGTACGACTACACGGACGGGACGGTCAAGTTCGACGGCCAAGATCTTTCGAAGCTTGGCGAGAAACAACTGAAGCCGTTCCGCCGGCGGATCCAGTCGATTTTCCAAGATCCGTATTCGTCGCTTAATCCGGGTATGACCGTGCTGGACTTGATCGGCGAACCGATGAATATTCACGGTCTGTATAAGAACGTTGAGGAACGCAAAGAAGTGGTTGCTTCCCTGCTGGAGAAGGTTGGTCTGAAACGCGAGCATCTGTACCGCTACCCGCATGAATTCAGCGGCGGCCAACGCCAGCGGATCTCGATTGCCCGCGCTCTGTCGGTACGTCCGGACTTTGTCGTCTGCGACGAGCCCATCTCGGCTCTCGACGTATCCGTGCAAGCGCAGGTCGTTAACATGCTTGAAGATTTACAGGCTGAATTTGGCCTGACGTATTTGTTTATTGCCCATGACCTGTCGATGGTACGGCATATTTCCGACCGGATTGGCGTGATGTATCACGGACGCCTCGTGGAAGTCGCGGACAGCGATGAGTTGTACGACAATCCGCTTCATCCGTACACGAAGGCACTGTTGTCCGCTATTCCGGTACCGGATCCGCGCGCTCATGTTGAACGCGTGATCTACAAGCCGGATTCGGCTGCCGAGGAAGCGGCCGTATTGCGCGAAGTAAGTCCGGGACATTGGGTAGCACTGCCGTAAAGGTTTTTGAATGAGAGAGCTAAGCTAAGGGAGGCTGAAACCACATGACGGATATCGTAAAGCTGTCGCAATGGGATGCCATGCTAGTCGAATCGCTTCGCAAGGGGCATGGCTGGTCGGATGACGAGATTATTGAACGCGTGAAGGCCGGAGTCGATCTGCCGAAGGACGATAGCATGTTCCAATTCAACTATGACGATCTGGCGGCTTTCGCTCAGAAAGAGCCGGAAACGTTCGAAGCCGCGGTACGCGGCGGTTATCAGATCAAATACAACACCGTGCGCGGACTTCGCAGCTGGATTTGGGTCGCCTTCGGCGACGAGCCTCAGCTCGAGCTTGAAGCCGGGCAAGAAGCGGTAACCGCCCAGCTGACGCCAGAGCAGCTGGAGCGCACGAAGACTGCGCTTTCGTTCGGTTGGTCGATCCAGCCGGTAGAAGGCGCCGCGGGTTCGTACCGGATCGAACCGATCCAACGATAAAGGTTTGAAGGGGTATCCCGTTCACGACGACGGGATACCCCTTTTGCTTTGTTTGCTCAACTCGCCCCTTTTGCCGCCGTACGTTGGAATTACTCCAGTAACTCCTTTTACTGTACAACCTCCAAGCCCCGCTACGCGCCAGCGTAAATCCCGCGACCCGTCCACCTTGTACGAAATGCAGCATTTTGGGGCATACGAGCTCCTTCACTACCATTACCCTGCACAGACTGCAGGATAATGGTTCAAAAACGCTAAATTGAGCCCCAAACCGCCTATTATCCTGCAATTCGCGCAGTATAATTTGCTCTTAAGCTTATTTATGGCAAATATACTGCACTTCGTGCAACGCGGCAGTTTTCTCCCCATAGTCGACTAGCGATTACTCCCCATTCACGTACCTTTCGTCTCCAGCGAGAGGCTAGCACAAATTTGTCCTCCAACTCAGTCATGATATAATAACGCCAATCAGGTATTGGAGGTCGTACAATGAACGTGGAAACAACAACCGAGCAGCAAATCGCCGAATGGATGGTTCATGAGATTAAGAATCGAGGGAACTTGCGCCAGGAAGAAGCGATTGCGCATGTGAAGGAGCATTTTGGCGAGCAATACATCTTTGTGAACGAGAACGGCAATGCGTCGCTGGAGAAGGAAGTCAAAAAGGCTTTTCGCAAGCTGCATAAAGGCAGAATCGCGTGGGACCGCGACGGCTTCTTCTGGGCTTGGACGTAGGAATAGGCTTAACGAGGTGCCAGGTGCCGAATCATGAGGCCACTTGGCAAATCTATCGCCAAAACGCACAAACAGGGGCTGCCCCATAACGGGACAGCCCCTTTCTCTATTAGTCGATCAAACGGTGCCGGTACCACTTCTTGCCGCGGAAGCGCCAGAGGAAGACCGCTCCCCTTACGCCCCACTCCAAATTCATCGCAAACCAGACGCCAAGAATGCCGAAGTCAAACACGATGGCGAGCAGGTAACCAAGCACAATCCGGAACAGCCACATCGAGAGCAGCGACACGACCGAAGTGAACTTCGAGTCGCCCGCCGCCCGCAGCGCGGACGGCATAATAAAGCTGATGGACCAGAATATAACCTGCATAATCGCATTAACTAACGTAATGATAAAGATATCGTCCACAATCTCGGCCGGCGGATGGAACAATCCCACGAGCGGATAGAAGAACGGCAGCATCAGACAAGACATAATAAACAGACATGCCGTAGATAACCATAGGAATGAACGGGTGAACTTCCGCGCATCCTCTATATTCCGCTGCCCCATGCATTGCCCGATAACCGTGATGGCGGTAATCGCCAGCGCGTTCGAAGGAATTTGCAGCACGTTCGCAAGCGATCCGCTGATCGCATTGGTGGCGATGGCATAGGTGCCTAGGCTAACGACAAACGTTTGGGTAACGATTTTGCCCCCGTTGAAAAACATCTGCTCCGCCGCAAAGGGCAATCCTACGAATAGGATTTTTCGCAGCATCGCAATATTGACCGACAACATATCCCGAAGACGAATCCGCAGGCTCGTATCAATCTTAACGAGATAAACAATAGCCAGAACGGCCGCCGCATACCGCGAAATATTAACCGAAATGCTTAACCCCAGCACGCCCATATTCATCAGGTTAATAAACACGATGTTCATCGCCACGTAGGAGAAGTTCATTACCAGCGACAACATAAGAGAAGCGCGGCTTCTTCCAATCCCCCGCAGCGCCCCGCATACCGCCTCCATCATCGCAATCCCGACATAGGACAAGCCGCTGCCGATCAGATACGTTCTGCCTTCTTCCAGCACATCAGGCGATGCGGATCCGAAGAGCAGCCTCAGCATCGGATTATGGAACGCCACAACGATCAAACTGATGGCCAGCGCGACGAGCGTAACGGAAGCTACCGAGCTTGCCGCTGATTTGGATACCATCTGATGATTGCCGCTGCCTTTGTATTGCGCCACAACGACGGTCCCCCCAGTCGATACCGCAATAAATACGCTGATCAGGAAGATATTCAGCGAATCCACCATGTTAACGGCACTAACCGCATCCACGCCCGACGAGCTGACCATAGCCGTATTCAGCAGATTAAGGCCGATGATAAACGCCTGGTCGATGAGGATCGGAATAAATAGAGCAATAATCTGTCTGTAATCAATGGACACTCCGGTGAAGTGCCGTTCGAGGAAAGCCTCGTGTTTACCTTTTAGTCTGGGTCGTCCTATACCCATATCATCACATTCTTCTCGTTGAATTGGTAAAGCTTAAGCTATCTAATAAGCTACTACTATGAATCCCATTTGTCTATGTTCGTTTTCCGCCAAAAACACGAAAAAATCCACGCCTTCATACGGCTGTGGATTTCGATTCATAGATTTGCGCACGTCTGCTCTCGATGACCTGCACAAGATAAAGAACCAGCATTAGACCGAGCAGCGCCGCGCAGACGGAGAGCGGAATGGCCCATTGGTGAGGCGAATGCGAGAAAAACGGAACAAGCGACACGGCTACAATCGGCGGTGCGTTCCATTTGAATTTATTGATAAGCCACATCGTAATAATGACGTTCACGAATAGGGAGATCGGGCTGGGATAAAGGAAATGTAGCAGCGTTCCAAGTCCCGAAGAGATCACGGCGCCTAGAGTAACTTTGCCGATCTCGGATATTGTAGAGGAGCGAGTGAGGAAGAGAAAGCTGAATGCCCCAAGGGTCGGGAAAAATAAAGTATCCAAAAATGTAAAATGGAGAGATAACCAATAGATCAGCACCACGTAGAGACCAATGACGATTATTTTTAAATTCATGCGCTTCTGTTAACCTCCTGTATGCAGCCTTGCATCTTATTGCCTGATTAATTGTAAAAAGTTTTTGAAAAAGCGTCAATCACAAATGATTCTCAAATTTTCTAACCATTAATACCTACCCGAAAACTGTGAATTATTATATACTGGAACTAATATACACCCGAACGGAGGATAATCATGTCCCAGCCGGTTATTCATTTCAGTTACGAATGTATCGATGAAGTGCCCTTGCACCGCGTTCGCGGCAATCAGCTTGGCATTCTGCTCAGCATCATCGCAACGGTCCTTACCCAATCTTGGTGGATTCTTGCCCTTCCCCTTGCCGTGCAACTGATCAGCCGTACGTACGGAGTCAAATATAATTTGTTTGTTCGCTTGTTCTCGCCGTTGCTTCCGGTAAGCCAGCGGACCGAAGCACGCGAGCTGCTGCGCTTCAACAATCTGCTCGCCATTATGTTTCTTGCCGTTACGCTTGCCGCGCATTACCTGGGTCTTGCCGTATTATCTTATATTGCGCTTGGCATGCTGACGGCTGCCGTCGTTGCTGCCTTAAGCGGCTTCTGCCTCGGCTGCTTCATGTATTTCCAATACAAGCAATACCGTCTGCGCCATCGCAGAACTTAACGGTTAAGCAGCAAGAAAGCCCGCCAACGTTGGCGGGCTTTCTCTATATCGCATTATAAAACAATGTCGGAAATAAACCGTTCCAACACCGTTACATCGGTAATGTTTCGGTTGCAGGTCTCGCTGTTCACGCACATATAGTTGCCGATCGCCTTGTAGTAATCCGGCGAAGCGTTAGCGGGCTTCGACTTCGTTACAGCCGAGAACAACGCTACTTCTTCATGCCGGTTGCAGAGGAAACATACGCTTTTTTTCCCCACGGGCGTAAATCGGCCTTCTACTCCAACAAGCTTGCCGTTCAAGTGATAAGCGAGATACATCTTGTTTGTTCCGGTATCCTTCCAGCCCAGATAAGTTACGTAACGCAAATCAAGCGCCGCGAGATCGGGAACCTTCAGTTTCTTCGCTTTCGGGAACAGCTTCTTCAGCTGTTTCTCGTCCACATGGTCAAACGGCTTCGCGTATTCTTCGAGCGAACGCAAATAGCCTTGGAATTCCTGAGGCGAATTTAACGGCGCAAAACCTTCGAGCAGCTTCTGCTCGGCTTCCGTCGCTCCCGGGAAAGCTTCCTTTACCTTAAAAGGCGTATTCGACCGGACCGATTCAATCACTCTCGGATCCGATACGGTCGTGCAAGCTTTTTGCAGCTCGCCTACTTGTTTCTTAATCATATTCAGTTGATGGTTTCTAATAAATGGTGTACACATTGCTTTGTCAGCCCCTTATTGTATTTGAATGATCTTGCGCTCAAATAAGGTGCAAAGCCCATTATTAGAAACGATAGCCGGGCGACCATCTAATTAGTCCGCCCCATGCAAAGTATCGCCCCTAATTCAGGCTCTGCATGAAGCTGTTTCGTAATCCGGCAAATTGATTTGCCATTGTTACCGCCTCCTTTTACTTTACTTCTTAATTATAAAATAGACCAAGCTTAACCCGCAATCCCGCACCTTATTGTTCCAGCCATGCCCGCAGCCGCGGCATGATCCGCTTCGCATCCTCGTATCCCTGCCGGTACAAGGCATCCAGCTTGGCGGGATCGCGCTCCATTCGGCCAACGGTCAGCGCCTCTTGCGGACGAATGACAAATACGGTCCCTTCTTGCTCCTGCCGAGCAATGTCATCTAGCGTCTCGTTGTATTTGGCATGCCGTCCAAGCATCATCTCGGTGAGCTTGGGATAACGGCGGTAAGCTCTCTTCACGATCCAGCCAAACTTCCCTGCTGATTTCCGGTAATCCTCGTTCCTCGTCAGAATAAGAACATTCCGCTTATAACCGTCGCTTTCGGCTTTCTTCAGCGGAATGGGATCGGAGATCCCGCCGTCCAGTAGCTTCCGGCCACCGTATTCCACCATAGGAGCAATAAACGGAAGCGAGCTTGAAGCCCGGAGCAGCTTCAGCACATCGAAATCCGGATCGCTTTTCCGATAGTAGACCGTCTCTCCCGTCTCGCAGTCGGTTGTGCCAATGACAAATTCCTCCGGACTCCGGTCGAACGCTTCATAATCAAAGGGCACATGCTTATTCGGAATGTCATCGAAGATGAAGTCCATGCCAAACAGCTGCCGTTTTGTCCAGAAATTCTTCCACGATATATAACGGGGATCGCTCACCCATTCCACATTGACGGTCCGGTTGCGGCCAAGCTGTCTCGACAAATAACTCGCCCCCATGCACGCCCCCGCAGATACCCCGATCATGTACGGAAAATACACGTTATGCTCCGACAAATACTCCAGCACCCCGGCCGTATAAACGCCGCGCATGCCGCCGCCTTCCAAAATAAGTCCGGTCGATTGTAGGTTGTTCATTCATTCTGCCTCCCGATCAGGCTATGCTCTTTATTCATCCTTTCATTGTACTAAGGCTAAAGAAACTTAACAAACTTTCCTAAGCGCATGCCTTGAAAGAGACCAGCAACTATGTCACAATCGATAAGGATACATAAGCGGTTGTCCCATTGTTTGCAATCGTTTACAAGAAATATGGATTATTATCATAAGTCATTAGGATCAGCCATCCAGCTGTTTGGGTGACAATTCATTAAGCTCATGCTTACGAAGCATGAATCATCACAACCAGCCATCCGGCTGTTTGGGTGACAATTCATTTTAGGAGGAATTATCAATGAAAACGATCAAACTCGGAAGCACGGCGCTAGAGGTACCGGTAGTAGCGGTTGGCTGTATGCGTATTAATTCCTTGGATAAAGCAGGAGCAGAGCGTTTTGTTCAAACGGCGCTTGAGCAAGGAGCAAACTTCTTCGACCATGCGGATATTTACGGCGGCGGCAATTGCGAGGAAATTTTCGCGGATGCGATCCATATGAACGACTCTGTTCGCGAGAATATTATTTTGCAATCCAAATGCGGCATTAGACAGGGCATGTTCGACTTCTCGAAAGAACATATCCTCGCTTCCACTGACGCGATTCTGAAGCGTCTCAACACCGACTACCTCGACATCCTGCTTCTGCACCGTCCGGATGCACTGGTAGAGCCGGATGAAGTGGCTGAAGCGTTCGACCGTCTCGAAAGCTCCGGCAAAGTACGCCACTTCGGCGTATCGAACCAAAACCCTATGCAAATCGAGCTGCTTAAGAAATCGGTGAAACAACCAATCGTTGCGAACCAGCTGCAGCTGAGCATCACCAATGCGAATATGATCTCGAACGGTATCAACGTAAACATGGAGAACAGCTCCGCGATTAACCGCGACGGCAGCATTCTCGATTATTGCCGCCTGAACGACATCACGGTTCAGCCTTGGTCGCCATTCCAATACGGCTTCTTCGAAGGCGTATTCCTCGGCAGCGACAAGTTCCCTGAGCTGAACAAAGCCATCGACGAGATCGCCGGCAAATATGACGTGAGCAACACAACGATTGCGATCGCTTGGATCCTGCGTCACCCTGCGAAAATGCAGCCGGTAATCGGTTCGATGAACATCGAGCGTCTGAAAGACTGCGTAAAAGCAGCCGAAATCACTCTTACTCGCGAAGAGTGGTATACGATCTACCGCGCGGCAGGCAACATTTTGCCATAAGGTTAATTACGAATAAGAACAGCCTCCGGCCCTACGCCGGGGGCTGTTCTTCTAGTACAGCAAGAATCATCAAGAACCGGAACCACCATTCGTATACAATGGGTTCATCGGAGAACGAGGAGGCTGTTTGAGCCGGATGAAGCAGGACTATTTGATGCAGATTCAAGAGACGATCGATTACATTGAGGCCCATATTGGCGAGGAGTTGTCTTTATCGCGGCTGGCGCAAGTTGCGAAGCTCTCGGACTTTCATTTTCATCGGGTCTTTCAAACCATGGCAGGAGAGACCGTAATGGAATATGTGCGTAAACGGCGTCTTGCCCGATCTGCTTATCAGGTTGCTTTTTCCGATGCGAAGCTGCTCGATATTGCGCTCGATAACGGGTTTCAGAATCATGAGACCTTCACGCGCGCCTTCAAACGCGTCTTCGATATAACGCCTGGCGATTACCGCAAGCGGGGGATCAAGCCTCCGGCCTACTCCAGGCTGAACGTGCTTCAGCGCAAGTACAATCCCTATCTAGGAGGAATACGAATGGATTATAAAATTGTGACGAAACCGGCCTTCAAAGTGATCGGCTACGAGATCCGCACCAGAGCAAACGGCGACAACCATCGGGAGATTCCGGCGTTCTGGCAGGAATATATTCAAAAAGAGCTGTACCGAAACATTCCTAACCGCGTGCACAAAGAGTCCCCCGTCGAGCTTGGCATCTGCTACAACTTCGATATGGGTTCGGACAGCTTCTCCTATCTGATTGGCATGGAAGCCGAATCTTTTGAAGGCGTGGAGGGCGAAGGCCTCGTCTGCCAAGAGTTCGAAGGCGCCGAATACGCCGTATTCACGACGCCTAAAGTGCCGCGGGAGCAGTTCTCTTCCTCGATCCAAAGCACCTGGATGACGATCTTTGGCGAGTGGTTCCCGCATTCCGGTTACGAGCATGCCGGCAAGCCGGAGTTCGAGCTGTACGATGAGCGCAGCAACCATGAGCTGGCGGAGATTCAAATGGATATATATATTCCGATCAAGAAAAAAGCGGAATAACCGATAAAAGCTCAAAGTGGCTGCCCCTCGACGAGGGACGGCCCTTTTTTTGCGCTTAGACAGCAGCCCGCCTGTAGCAGGCTTTTTGCCTGCTATTTCCCTCCGCGCACCTGCCGCCCCTCGCCTCACTAACCTGTAACAGGTTTTTCGCCTGCTATTTCACTCCACTCACCTGTCGCACCTTGCCTCACTACTCTGTAGCAGGCTTTTTGCCTGCTATTTCGCTCCACGCACCTGTCGCACCTCGCCTCATTATTCTGTAGCAGGCTTTTTGCCTGCTATTTCACTCTACTCACCTGTTGCACCTCGACTCACTACTCTGCAGCAGGCTTTTTGCCTGCTATATCGCTTCACGCACCCGTCACCTTTCCCTCACTACCCTGTAGCAGGCTTTTTACCTGCTATTTCACTCCACTCACCTGTTGCACCTCGACTCACTACTCTGCAGCAGGCTTTTTACCTGCTATTTCGCTTCACGCACCCGTCACCTTTCCCTCACTACTCTGTAGCAGGCTTTTTGCCTGCTACTTCGCTCTGCGCACCCGTCGCACCTCTCGGCACTCTCCAGTAGCAGGCTTTTTGCCTGCTACTTCGCCCCGCGCACCTGTCGCACCTCGCCTCACTTCTCTGTAGAAGGCTTTTTGCCTGCTACTTCGCTCC
This sequence comes from Paenibacillus glycanilyticus, assembly GCF_030161375.1. Lineage (GTDB taxonomy): Bacteria > Bacillota > Bacilli > Paenibacillales > Paenibacillaceae > Pristimantibacillus > Pristimantibacillus glycanilyticus_B. The sequence goes on along the minus strand of NZ_BSSQ01000006.1, from coordinate 70,947 downwards.
ACGCACCTGTCGCACCTCGCCTCACTAACCCGTAGCAGGCTTTTTGCCTGCTACAACAGATGTTGCGTGCCAGCACCCTCTTCCGTTCACCCAAATTACTTTATTACTAAAATTCCCTGCAACACTCGTCGAACATGGTTCGTCTAAGGAGAGGAAGGTTAAGCTATTACTAATAAAACATTCAGGCGGTGACATCATGATTAAAAAAATCAGCACCCTCATTCTCCTATTGACGCTCAGTGTGACTCTACTTCTTGCAGGCTGCTCGAAGTCGGACGACAATTCTACCAATACGCCGGCAACGGAAGAGACCGGGAGCAACTCCCCCTCTAACTCGAATTCTACGAATTCCGGCTCTACTACTACACCTAGCTCTTCTCCTGACGGAGAAACTTCCTCTCAGCAACCCGGCAACACGGACAATGCAGGTGGCGGCAATTCTTCCAATCCGACGCCGGTCAGCACAAACGAGCAAGAGGCGCAGATCAGCAACGTTACGGCCCTTCGGCTTGCGGACGCCAAGTCCGGCTGGGTAGCCGGCAACGGCCAAATCGCAAGAACCGACGACGGCGGCGCTCACTGGAAGGTGCAATATTCCAGCGATAAGCCGGTCAACCAGATTTTTGCGCTGAGCAGCAGCAAAGTATGGGCAACCGTTGGCGACGAGAACGCCAAATCGCTCACGCTAATCCAATCCACAAACGGTGGTAAAACATGGACAAATGCGGGAACCGTTCCTAACCGCGGTTATCTCCATTTCACAAGCGACAAAACCGCATTTAGCGGAAACGCCATGACCAAAGACGGCGGCAAAACATGGACCGAACTTCAAACGCCAGGCAAAGAAATCGACGAAGTTTACTTCCACGACGTGAACAACGGTTGGGCTGTGCAAATGGTTAACGGCAGCATGCTCTTCATGCATTCCGCTAACGGCGGAAAAACATGGGATACCGTTATGTCGCGCAAAACCGAAGTCGCACCGGGCAAAGTCATCATCCGTTCTACCGCGGACAAAGACGCATGGATCGAGCTAATTGGCGACGCCGGCATGACGCAAATTTCCTACTCCCTGTTCCATACAACGGACGGCGGGAAAACGTGGACTCCCGTTATCGTGAAGAACGGCGCCGGATCCGGACCAGCTCCCGGATTCACCATGGACGACGCGAATATCCCGAATGGCATGAAGAGCACTAGCCCCGGCACCTTGTATGTCGTAAACCCTCAAACGGCGGTTATGGGCGGACAATGCCAAGCTTGCGATACGCCTAATACCATTATGCAAACGACGGACGGCGGCAAGCATTGGTCGATCGGCAAGTCCGAGTTTGCCGGCTTCGGCACGCAATACATGGCAGCGGCTGACGCAAGCCATATCTGGTTTATTGCAACGGACGGCACAAACCCGGCTGTGTTGTACACGTCCACGGACGGCGGCAAGTCCTGGCACAAGACGTTTACGTTCAAGAAACCGCAGGCATAATAAGCCTATAAATGCTAGACGCTCGAAAAAGCCCTTCCGTGCATCCCTTATCATCGGGGTCTGCTCGGAAGGGCTTTTTTTATTCGTATGATTAATAGTTCATATCCTTAACGGCCGTAAGTTCCTTGCGGTGCGAATAAGCGAGCAGAAGAAAATTAATGATGCCAAACAACACGTACGGCCAGGAATAGCTGTCCAGCACCAGATAAATGGCAAGCAGCAGCATTCCCAATACGACATGGAAGGCATCCGTTTCCGAGGTGGTAGGCTTTCCTTTGTTCATTAGCCTCGTAGCAGATAACAATACCGCCAGAATAATGGCATAAGCCAGCGAAGCCGCAAAGCCGGTCAGCCCGCTCCATACGCCAAACGTGACGGCGATTGCTTTCCCGCCCTTCCAGCCTGTAAACGGCGAGAACATATGCCCCATAATAGCGGCCGCCGCCGGAATGAGGATGCCAAACCCCGTAACCGCGCCGCTGTGATGCATCAAGAGCATCGGCAAGTACCCTTTTGCGAAATCCAGCACTATGCCGCATACGCCATACGTGAAACCTGCTGCCTTCCACAAGTTGATCGCACCCGGATTTCCGTCGCCGTACATTTTCAAATTATGCCGTTTCATCCGCCCGATCCAATACGAGAACATGCAGGAACCTGCGAGAAAAGCGACTATCGTCCATAAGAAGATCATGGTTTCTCACGCCCCCCTACGTCAATACTTCTCCCCTTCCAGGCCACTCTCCGCAGAAAAACGACTTGATAAAGAGAATACAGCATTACGTACAAGAAGAAGATGGTGCTTAACAGATGAACGGCAGGAAGCCAGAACCCGAATCGTCCCGTATAACGGACAAAATAATAGATTTGGAGCGTGTACACCGCATAACCGATTGCCAGAGGCAGCAAAGCCGATGTTCCGATGACAAAAGGAGCCGCTTCCGCCGCGATAAGCCCAATCAGCCAGACGGCTACAAGCAGCGTCGTACCGATATGAAGCTTGCTGGTACTGAGGACGGCCCCTTTGCTGAAGCCTTGAATTTCGCTTTTGATTCCCCCCGGATACATGCGGAACGATACCATTCCTCGTCCGATATAATTGGTGACTTTTATACCTGCCGCGATAAAGCGCGCTCCCAGATTGAGATCATCAAGCACTTCCGCTTTGACGCCTTCATGCCCCTTCGCTTGTTCATAATCCTCTCTCGTCGCTAGGATGCAGGAACCGTAGAGTCCTTTTTCCGGGTTTGTCCGTTCAATTGGGGACGTAAAGGCAAATAAGCCAAGCAGATTCGGAATGAGCGCCAGCCGCTCGTAAAACTTTTCCGCCACATGAAAAGGCACAACCGAAACAACCCCGCCTTGCTCTTCCCTTGCCGCAAGAAGAGACCGCAATGCATCAGGCGCAAGCCTTACATCCGCATCCAGAAAAACAAACAGGTCGCCGCTCGCTTGCCTATAACCGTTCCACACCGCCCAATTCTTGCCTGTCCAGCCCGAAGGGAGGTCCGGATTGGCAATCACCGTTACCCCGTAGCTCTCCGCGATCGTTCTTGTCCGATCGTCCGAATGATCGTCCACAACGATGATTTCCAGCGGTTGAACCGTCTGATTCTTAAGCGAATGGAGCAGATGCGGCAGATTGCTTTCCTCATTCCTAGCCGGAATAATGACGGATACCTTATGGCTTGGCTGAGGGACTTTACTACTAATGGGAACCGTATTTCTTCGGAACAACACGAATCCCGCAACCGAGGCGCATACGAGCAGGGCTGACAGCAGTAACCCCATATCCATACCCCCTCAAGACTTGTTTATTGCTTATACAGCAAATATATGGTCTTTGCGGTTGATCTAAGAACGGATATCTTTGGATGATATAGGCTTGCACCATTAATTTTTATTAAAAGACGGATATAAGGTGGCCACCCGCATGAGTTCATCGTCTACCTGCCATTTCCGCGCCTTTTATCGCCGCCAGCGATTAATAAGACCCCCGTGGGGTCTTATCCTCTCCAATTTGACTGCCCGGACATGAAATAAGACCCTCACGGGGTCTTATTTCATGTCCGGGCTAATTGCGATCCACTTCCCGTCGAAAGGAAGCACTGCCTTGCCTTGAACGTTTATTCTCGCCAGCCAAACCTTCGGGATTGCCCACACTAATCCATCATCCGCAAAAACAATATAGCCAAACGAAGCTTCATGAAATCGTTCGGTTTTTTGAAATCCAGTCCGAGCAGCTCGCTTAGCTTCTCAAGCCGGTAGCTGACCGTATTCCGGTGCACATACAGATGTTTGGCCGTATCCCCAAGCAAACCTTCGTTAGTTACGTATGCATCCAGCGTCTGCAGCATATCCTGCGCCTGAGCGGTGTCGGAATCAATTAGCGGACCCAGCACATGCCTGCAATACTGGCGCATGCTGTCCCCCGGAACGTATTGGAATAAATGCGCCATCTGAATCGTATCAAAATGCAGGATTTTCTCCTGCGCATACAACTTCCGGCTAAGCTTGATCGTTTCCTTGCATTCGCCGTAGGCTTCCGCCAGATGGATGGCAGAATCTTTGGGCGTGCTGAAGGCGAACCGCAGCTGACCGTCCTTTGGACTTACGGCTTCAAGCGCGGAGGCGATCGCCTGAACCGTTCCCGTACCGGATACCGGATAGATCGATAATAAACCGGCGTCGGTCAGAACATGATAACCTCTCTTGTCGCGAATCGCCGGATTGAATTCAAGCTCTTGCCGGACACCCTTCAGCCGGGCGGGCTGCAAGAGATAATCCCTATTCTCTTCAGCTGCGCATAACACGCAAACAAATTTATTCTCAAGAACGTGGACACCGGCTTTCTCCGCCTGATGCAACACCGTATCCAGCGATGTTCCCTCGTCCAAATAATGATTGATCATCGTGCCAAGCTCCTGGTGCCAATACGTGTCCGAGCCGTTCTCCATCATTTTAGATAAGTAATAAGCCAGCATCTCGGAGGCTTGATGGAATAAGCCCTCTTCGGATTTAGGCATATATTCGGCGGGCAGAACAAAAATCGCGAACCCAATCCCCTCATCCTCCTGCATAAGCGGCAGCCGGTAAAATTGGCGGTTGTTCCTCGTCATGCGCCGCGGTTCCGCTTTCCAAGGCCACTCGCTCATGAGCTCCCCTTCCGAGCAAGCCGTATCGTTGTACAGGATATGGCCTCTCCCGCCTACAATCGCCATCGGGTATTCCATCACCGCGGAGATCCGCTGGAACGGATTATCGGTTTTGCTCTGGTAGAGGGCAACATTCATGAGCCTCTTCTGCTTCTCGACTACCCGCTTCAGCCAGAGAGTGCTTCTATTAATCTCTTCCTGCAGCAAGCCGTTGATCTGGTCCGAGAAAGCAAATGGATAAGGCAGCTCAATGAGCGGAAAACCAAGCGAATCCGCCTCCTCAATCAAGGCGGCGGGCATCTCCGACCAGAATCGGCCAAGCTTGATGCCAAGTCCGGCGGATTGCCGCTGATGAAGGCTGCGTATGGTGGCAATCGCTTCTTCTACGGAGTCTTTGAACACATAAGCGGTCGTAAAAAACATATCCCCTTCTTTGGCCCATTGCACAAAATCAGGCGCATCAATAATGTTAACGGCTTTGAGCGGCCTCAAGCCCCCCGCTTTACCCGCGATTAACTTGCCTTCGGACAACGGAAAAACGCGCATGGCATCTTCAACGGTTAACAGCATGGTATCCCCTCCCAACAAGAATTTCGCATGCAACCCTTACTTCGCAAGCATCATCTTATAACGTCCTTGAAACGGCTAAAGGGCTCCCCCATTTGGAGGAACCCGCCGCTTGTTATTTTTTCGGCAAAAACTCATTCGTATAAAATTCGTCCGCCTTCATATCCTTCGTCACAAGACCCGCTTCCTTCATCTGGCCCAGCAGCGTTGTCCAGCGATCCTCGGACATGTAGCCCGTTCCGTGCTCCACAGCATCGCCGCCAAACACAAAGTCCTTCGCCACGCCTTGCGCATAAGCGAGATGGTCAAGAGCGTAATCCTTGTTGTAACTGTTGATGACCTTGTTCACTTCATCGCCATGCTCGTAGTAATAATCCCAGCCTTCGGTTGTTGCCTTCAGATAAGCTTTGATGAGCTCCGGATTTTCCTTAATCATTTTCTCGGTCGTAATAACGACGTTGCCGTAAGGATTGTAGCCCAGATCCGCGTTCAGGAACCAGTCTACATCCACACCTTGCTCCTTCAACACAAACGGCTCGTTAGTCGCGTACCCTTGCTGCACGGCTTTGTCATCCGCCACAAATCCGGACAAGGAACCGTTGTACGTCTGCACCTGCACGTCATTCAGCTTATATTTGTAGGCGAGGTACTGCCAATACGGGAAGCCCGTTGCAACGTAGACGTTATGGCCGTTTAGATCTTCGATTTTGTTAATGCCGGATCCTTTATGGAAAATCAGGTTTTGAGGGTTGGTCTGCAGATCCGCGTAAATTGCCACAACCGGAATGCCTTCCTGTCTGGCCAAAATCACTTCATCCGCCTGCGACATGGCGAAGTCGACTTTACCGGACGCGACTAGCTGCACGTTGGAAATTTGGGGACCGCCTTGCTGAATCGTAACGTCCAGACCGGCGTTCTTGTAGATGTCTCCGGACAAAGCCGCAAAGTGTCCGCCCATCTCCGGCTGCGCGAACCAGCTCATTTGCTGAATGACTTTTGCGGGTTTTTCCGGCGAGAAAGCGGCGCTATTCCCACCATTGCTGGAACAAGCGGTTAAGGATACCGCTACTGCTGCGATCATTCCGGCCTTCCATACAAGCGACTTCTTCATTGTCTTTTCCCCCTATAGGATCATTTAATTGAAGCTATTCATTGTCGGAACGAATCGCCGATTCATGCCAGTGACGCAAGGAGTAATGGGAAATCGCGGCGACGGTTAAGTAAAATGCCATGCCGAGCAGCGAAGCCGCAATCGTGCAAGCGAACAGGAACGAGGTTTGCATCTGCACGGCCGCCGAGGTGATCGCCATGCCAAGTCCGCCCTTTCCGCCGCCAATGCCGGCTACGAATTCTCCGATAATGGCGCCGATGACCGCCATGCCGCTTGAGATTTTCATGCCGCCAAGCATATACGGGAGAGCGTACGGGAACCGCAGCTTCCACGTCATCGTCCAAGTACTGGACTTATACATCTGCATGAGCTGCATCAGGTTGCGGTCCGTCGACGACAATCCCAGATTCGTATTGGAGATGATCGGGAAGATCGCAACGATGAGGGAGATGAACACAATCGAATTCATTCCCGGCCCCAGCCAGATGACGACTAAAGGAGCGATCGCAACGACCGGAATCGTCTGCAGCACAACCGCGTAAGGCTGAATGCCCCATCGAATCCATTTGGACGCCATCATGAGCAGCGCAACCGCCGTACCAAGCACGACGCTAAGAAGAAAACCAAACAATGCCGCAATAAACGTGTTGCCCGCCGCCTGCATCAAATCCGGGAATCCCTTAAGGGTTGCCTTCCATATATCGGACGGTGCCGGCAGCAAATATTTCGGCGTCTCGAAGACTCGAACTCCAAGCTGCCAGAGGCCGATCAGAATTATTATAAAAGCGATTGGGGTAATCGTTTTGTACAGGAGCGAACGGTTCTTCTTCTTACGCACGGGAGAAGAAGTACCTTCCTGCGCTCGCGCCGTCACAACCGCTTTCGAAACCTGTCCGTTTGCTTGTATCATCGCTCTCCACCTCTTTCCGGTCCATTAGGTTAACGTATTGGTGATCTCCCGAACCTTCTCCCCGAATTGCGGAGAGGTCATGAAGGCATTCGTACGCGGATAAGATTCTTCAATCGGAATAATCTGCTTGATTGTTCCCGGATGCGCCTCCATGGCTACGACCCGGCCCGACAGATACACCGCCTCGAACACGCTATGCGTGACAAATACAATCGTCAGATTGGAATTCATCCAGATGTTCAGCAATTCTTCATGCAGCCGGTGGCGCGTCATCTCGTCAAGCGCGCCAAACGGTTCATCCATGAACAGCAGCTTTGGCTCCGACACTAACGCGCGGGCAATGGATACCCGCATCTTCATTCCGCCGGACAACTGCCGGGGATAGCTGTCGGCGTGAGCGGTTAATCCGACCTTCTCCAGCGCGGCAAGGGCGCGTTGCTTGCGTTCCGCGGCGGATACGCCGCTTATTTCCAAAGGTAAGGCAACGTTGGCCACCACTGTACGCCAAGGCATTAAGTTCGCTTCCTGGAACACAAAACTCGCTTGCTCGCTTTGAATTTGCACCTTACCCGAAGTAGCCTGATCAAGTCCCGCCATAATGCGCAAGAGCGTGGATTTCCCGCAGCCCGAAGGACCAACGAGGGAGACGAATTCTCCTTCATGAACGGATAGATGAATATTGCTTAGAGCCAAGGTGCCATTCTCGTATTGTTTGCCAGCGTCCTGAATTCGGATCGCCTCCGCTGCCTCGGTAGCTGTCTTTCTATCAATCGTTGTAGTCATCGGCCATTCGCTCCCCTTTCGGTATGTTCATCCAAGCGGCTCTCCTGCCGTTTTCTTGCAATAAGCTGCCGGCTACCGGCACGCCCGCTTTGCAGACCAGCTGCCGCTGTGCCATAGTCGCCAAGGCATGCGGGACATTAAGCGCCTCCACCAGAATAAAGTCCGCTGCGTCACCCGCTTGCAACTCCAGCGAGCCGCGGGACATCCACTCAAATACCGATGACATTCGCAAGTCGTCATTCCAGATGTACTTCTCGGCGAGTAGCCTGCCGCGCCGCAAAATATCCGGATTGCCGTACGGCGTCCACGCGTCCAGTCCGGTGTGATCCGTCGCCAGCGATATTTTCACCCCTTGTTTGGCAAGCAGCGGTACCGGCGGCATCGCGGTATCAAACGGGACGCTTGTTGTCAGATCCAGCTCCGCAGCGGCCATTCGGCTGCCCAGCTCGGCTACAACTGACGGGTCTACTTCGCCAAGGCCGTAAGCGTGACTGACGGTTACTTTGCCTTGCATAGACGCTTCAGCGGTATAGTCCAGCATTTTTTCAATCGTGTATACGCCAAGATGTCCGGGGTCGTGCAGATGAAGATCGATTCGCTTATCAAACTCCGCCGCCAGCTCAAACATGGTCGCGAGCGAACGTTCGACATTGCGGTCAACGCCAGCCGGGTCGACCCCGCCAACCAGATCGGCGCCCATACGGAGCGCTTCCCGGATATAAGGGGTTGAATGGGAACGGAGCAAACCTTGCTGCGGAAAGGCAACGAGCTCAATGGCCATCCGCGAGGCATATTGTTCTTTTAATTGAAGCATCAGCTCCAGATGGGATAATCCAAGATCCGGATCGATATCGACATGCACCCGCGCTTCAACGGTACCCGATGCAAGCATCGCTTCTAGCGTTTGGATCGCTAACTCCTTACGGCGATCTTTGCAGCCGGCGAGCAGCTCTTTTTCCAGCTTGAATTGCTCGAATATGGAGGAGACTGGCTTTCTTGAAATCCATCGGTCAGTCGGAAAAGCTTTATCGAGATGAACGTGCGCATCGCGGAAGGCGGGCAGCAACAGCAAACCGTTAGCGTTCCAGACCGAATCGCCGGGTTCTGGCAGAAGATCCGCTGTTCCTATTTCCGTGATGCGGCCTTCTTCAATTACTAGCGTGCATATACGGCCGTTCATAAGTACTTGTTGAATGAGTTGTCGTTCAGCCATCATGCATCCCCCTATGAAAGTTTCTTTCTCTAATTGTCGTGTTAGGTAATCGGCTAATCTCATTCGAATTATGGGGGCATTTTGCCAAAACGTCAATTGCGTATGTTAACTTTTATGACATAACATAAAGGAAGCACTTCCATTTGTGCATAGCTAAAAACCGTTCCAATCCGTCTACCCAGCCCGATTGCCCGTGTGCATAATAATAGAAAGAGTTATTTTATGTCATATAAACTAACACAAAGGATGATGGCTATGCTGGATATTTTGTTTACAAAGTCAGCCGGTTTGCATTCCAACCAATTAAGAGACGTTGGAGTAAAAGACGGAAAAATAACGTATATCGCCGATTCTTCCGAAGCAGCGCCAGAAAGCATCGAGGTTTACGATCTGGCTGGAAAGCTGTTGCTGCCCGGACTGGTAGAGCCGCATATTCACCTCGACAAAGCACTTCTATTAGAAAGAATGGCCGAAGATGTAACCGAGCTTCGCCGCGCCATAGAGGTGACTTCTCGTTTGAAGCAATCTTTTACGGCGGAAGATATTTATGAAAGATCGATGCGAGTGATCCGGCAAGCCGTCAGCAAAGGAATTACCCATATGCGATGCCATGCCGAGATCGATCCGGTTATCGGATTAACTTCTATGGAAGCTATGGTTGCGCTGAGGCAGCAACTACAAGGGATTATCGACTTGCAGGTTGTCGCTTTCCCGCAAGACGGCTTATTCCATGACGAAAGAATGCTGTCGCTCATGCAGCAAGCCGCAGCGCTCGGGCCAGATGTCATTGGCGGGATCACGTATATGGATACGGATTTGAGTGATCATCTTGCGTATGTATTTGAAATGGCGGAGCAACGCGGCTTGCCTGTGGATTTGCACGTGGATTTCTCCGATAATCCTCAGCAGCTTGCCATCAAGCAAGTTATTGAGGCAACCAAACACTATGGAATGCAAGGGAAGGTAAGCGTCGGCCATTTGACTTCGCTTGGCGCTGCCGACCGCGAGGATGCTAAGCGGATTGCCGCGGATATTGCCGAAGCAGGCATTCATGTTATCAGCTTGCCTCTTACGGATCTGTACTTGAACGGCAGAGGGGAATTTAAGGGAGACTATCGCGGCCTTACGCCAATCTCCACGCTCCTTGAGCATGGCGTTAACGTGACTTACGGAAGCAACAATGTACAAAATGCTTTTACGCCGTTTGGAACGACCGACCCGCTCGACGTTGGCCTGCTGCTTGCCCAAACTTCCCATCTCGGCAGCGCAAAAGATGCCATGCAGCTCTTGCGGATGGCTACGTTAGGCGCAGCCGACGCTCTCGGCTTGACCGAATACGGGCTCCGCATTGGAGCCGATGCGGATCTCATCGTCTGCGCCGCCAAAGACGCTCGTTCCCTCTTGTACGAGCGCCCGGAACGGGAGCGCGTCTACAAACGCGGACGCCTCGTCTCGCAAACGGAAGTGAAGCAGCATAATTGGTTAAGCATGGAGACGGTAGGGTAACCGGGGCAGCGGCTTGGCGCACTCTCCCGCCGACGTACGTTTTGGCGCTCTAGCCTGCCACTTCGGACACTTTAAGGTCCCTTAGGGCCTGCGAGGTTCTTATTCCAAACGGCGCAGTTAATCCGCCGAAAATTAACAAGCCCTTAAGGTCCCGCGGGACCTTAAGGGCTTCATCGATCCTATCTAGTTATTTCGCATAGTTAAACATGGACTGAACGGTAACTTTACCCGGTGTAGCCGGCGCGAATTGCACATTGTCAGCGGCTCTTTGCTGGAATTGCACCGTAACCGGACGTCCTGGAATCAGGTCGAAGAAGTTATCGGTGAAGATTCCTTCCTCTTCCGCTTGAACCCATACGCGCTTAGCCAACCGAGCGGCTGTCAGAACAAACGCCGTTCCTTCGCTGCCGGCTGCTTCTTCAATCGCAATCTCCGGATCGGCCAATTCAAGTTCTCTCGTATAGACATAATAATGCTCTGCACGCGCCAGCTCCGAACCGTGTTGAATAAGACGTCCCAGCAGCACAGTCCGAGTCGGAACATAATCGCCAAGCTGATCTGCCGACAGCGACAACACCAGCTTAGCGGAACGAGCGCCAATGGCAATCGTCTCGGAACCGGACTGCAGTAGCTTGCCGTCCAGCTCATGCAAGCTCCACTCCAACACGGCATCGACGGACTGGCCAAGGTCGGACACGACATGGAAGTTCGTCGCATCCCCCTGCTGATCCACGGACAGCAGCACATCCTCAAAGCTATTCTTAATTAAATATTGCGCAGCCTTCCAGCGTCCGAAGTAATCCATGCTTGCCCATGACGCAACCGGCCAGCAGTCGTTAATCTGCCAATAAAGCGAACCCATGCAATAGTCCATGCTCCGGCGATGGGCTTCAATCGCCTGCTTCATGGCTTCCGCCTGCAGCACCTGGCTAATATAAAGGAACGAAGGGAAATCTTTCGGATCTTTCATATACCGGTCCGCATAATCCTTAATCAGGAAGTTGCCTCTGCCATTCTTCTGGTGATGCAACATCACTTCCGAGTCAAGCGCCATATCCTTCTCTTCCGCATAAGCGCGGACGGTCTTATATTCGGGGAAGGACTGGAACCCGTATTCACTCATAAAACGCCCGATATTATGGTTATATTGTTCAAACGGCTCCTGCGCATGCCATACCGCCCAATAATGGATATCGCCGTGCGAAGAATTGTTCGTCGCATGCTGCTGGCTGTTTTCGGTCACGCCTTGCATTGGGGAAGAAGGCCAATAATCGATATCCGGCGCCATAGCGGCAACAACCTCCGGCAGCACCTGATGGAAGACCGCTTCGTAGTCCGCCCAAATCTGCTTGCGTTGCTCGCTTGTATATAACTTTTTCCAACCCCAGCCACCGTCTTCCACATATTGCGACCACGCCGTATCGATCTCGTTGTTGCCGCACCAAAGCGCGATGCTCGGATGATTCCGCAAACGGCGTACGTTATCTTCCGCTTCCGCCCGAACGCTGCTGAGGAACGCGTCGTCACCAGGGTACATACTGCAGGCAAACATAAAGTCCTGCCATACGAGTAAGCCGTTCTCGTCGCATAACCGGTAGAAAATATCCTGCTCGTATAGCCCTCCGCCCCAAACGCGAAGCATATTAAAGTTAGAAGCAATCGCGCTCGCAATCTCATGGCGGTACCGCTCATCCGTTACTTCCGTGAAGAAGCTGTCATTTGGAATATGGTTAGCGCCTTTCGCAAATACCGGAATACCGTTCACTTCAAAATAAAAAGAAGAACCAAGCTCGTCCGGTTTGCGGATGAGTTTAATTGAGCGAAGTCCTGTTGTAACCGAAGCTTCCGCCAGCACCTCTTGTTCTACCGACAGCTCTGCTGTAAACGCATACAAATTAGGTTCGCCGAGACCGCGCGACCACCATAACTTAGGCTGTTCGATGACAACCGGCAAGTTCACCGTCTGAACGCCTTCTTCAAGAACAATTGGACGAGCCCACTCTTGGCCGTCTGCCCGCAACGTAAGTTCAGCTTCGCCGCTCGTCTCGGACTCAATCTCGAATATGGCGGTTATGGCTGCTTTCGCCGCAGTCACCTCATCTTGCTGCAGGTACATATCTCGGATGATCGAGCCGCTCCAGCCTCTCAAATACACCGGCTTGCTAATACCGCTTGTTACAAACCGCGGACCCCAGTCCCAGCCGTAATGATACGGCGCTTTGCGCGAGAATACGCTTAACTTCTTATCCTCAAGCCCACCGGTAACGGAATCATCATTGGGAGCCGGAAGTACGGGACCGTAAGCCTCCAATTTGGCTAATCCTTCTTCAATCGGAGAACGGAAGCGGATATACAAACGATTGCCCTTCTCGAGCACATAAGGCTTCACGTCAACGGTCCAGGCTCGGAACATATTATTAACGGACAATATCGCCACATCATTCAAGTAGACATCCGCATACGTATCCAAGCCTTCAAACACCAGTTCCACCTTGGAATGGGCCATTAGCTCAGCCGGGGCATCAAATACCGATTCATACTCCCATACTTTCTTATCGATCCATTGCAGATCCTTCTCGTTTGTTCCGACAAAAGGGTCGGGAATAAGGCCGTTCTTGTACAGATCCGTATGCACGCAACCCGGCACAAAAGCCGGATTCCATTGCTGCTCTTCGCTAGCTTTGAACGTCCAATCCGAAATGTGCCATTTCAACTCGCTCATTCGAAATCCTCCTAAAATGAATTACCACCTACAAAAGGCTGGCTAATGCGCAGCCGGTTTGTGGTGATTCATGCTTCGAAAGCATAAACCATATGAATTACCACCTACAAAGGGCTATAAAAGTATATAATTCCTGTCTTCAATTGCTAACTGTAGTATCCGAATGTAGTATAACGGACGACCGAATGAATTGTATACCGCACTAATTTATACTTTTTTCAGGTTTATTTTATAGAAAATTTGAAAGGGCAGGCTACAATGGAGAAGAAATGAGGTGCTGCTTAAATGTCCATCCGAAAAAAACTGATTTTATCCTACGCCGCAATGGTTGCCGTGCCGGTTATTTTGTTTGGCCTAGCCATTGTGCTGATCGGAAATGTATTTATAAAAGACGTGGCGCCCGGCGAACAATCGGGGCATGCCTTCCCGCTCTCGTCGATTCGTGAATTGTTTATGGGACGGAGCGAGCTGTCGTCGGGACTGAAGTTCATAGCGGAGCATGATCCAAAGCTGCTCGCCGATTCGGCATTCCTCGCGAGTACGGAAACCGAGCTTCAGGAAGTTAAGGCGGGAATGATCATCATAGCAAGCGATGAAGTCTGGTATGCTTCTCCGGGTCTGTCCGTGGACGCCATTATGGCTGAAGTAAATGAAGGGCATCATGCAGCGCGTCATCCCGGTCCGCCCACCGGCGATCAATGGGAAGCCATCCCCTATTCGAGCCCGGACGGCAGCTCCGGCAAGCTCGTCATCGTCACCGATATGAAGCCGGTGGCCGGCTTCTTCAAACGGCTGTTCCCGCTCGTACTGCTTACTCTGCTGGGAGCGCTCATTCTTACGAATGGCATACTCACCTTTCTCGTTTCCCGCAGCATCATTAAGCCGCTATATGCATTAAAAAATGCAGCCGGCCATATTCGGGAAGGTGATCTAGGCCATCCTGTAGAGCTGCGGAGGCAAGATGAGATCGGACAGCTTGGGGCGGCTTTCGAGGAGATGCGACTGCGGCTGCGCGGCTCGCTCTCCGCCCAGCTGGAGCTGGAGCAAGGCCGCAAGGAACTGCTCGCCAACATCTCCCACGATCTGAAGACGCCTATTACCGCCATTCAAGGCTGCACGGAATGCTTGCGGGACGGCATTGCCGATACGGAAGAGAAACGGCAGAAATACGTGCAAATGATTGCCGGCAAAACAGCCGAAATGAACCGGATGATCGAGGAGCTTCAGCTATATTCCACGCTGGACAGCGGCCAATTGCCTTTTCATTGGGAAACCATAGATTTAACCGCGTATATGATTGAGCTCGTTAATGAATTGCAGCTGAATCCCCGCTTCAGCTCGGTCGATGTTGCGTTTAACAACGGCCAAGAGAACGAACCAGCCCTCATTCGGGCTGACCGCCAAAAGCTGCACAGGGCTCTCATGAATCTGGCGGACAACAGTCTTCAACATATGAAGAAGGCGCCTATGAAGCTGCATTTTCTACTCGATGCCAAGCAGGATGGCAGCTATCTTCTGCAAGTCGTCGACAACGGCGAAGGCATCCGGCAAGATGCTCTGCCGCGCATATTCGACCGGTTCTTCCGGGCAGAATCGTCGCGGAGTCCCGGCAAAGGCAACAGCGGACTTGGCCTCGCCATTGTGAAGCAAATCATGGAAGCGCATGGCGGTACCGCCTCGGCGCATAGCACGCCCGGTCAAGGAACAACGATTCGGCTCTTGTTCCCGGCAGCGGAAAGACAAGCCAATCTAGAGAATGGAGGATCGATCCGATCATGAAACGGCTATTGATCATCGAAGATGACCCCGTTATCGCGGAGGTACAAAAAGATTATTTGCTGGCCCACGGCTTTGAGGTAAACGTGGCCGAGCGGGGTGACGAGGGGCTGGAGATGGCCCTCCAAGGCGGGTACAATCTGATCTTGCTGGATTTGATGCTGCCGTCGATGGACGGTTACGAAGTATGCAGAAGGATCCGCGAGGCAAGCAACGTCCCCATCTTAATTGTGTCGGCCAAGAAAGAAGAGATCGATAAGATTCGGGGATTTGGATTAGGCGCGGATGATTACATCCTGAAGCCGTTTGGACTTGGCGAGCTGGTCGCACGGGTGAAGGCCCATCTGTCGCGGTATGAACGGCTTATCGGGCAAGGACAAAGCGAGCATCGCAAGGACGAGCTACGGCTGAACGGCATCCGCATCGAGAAGCAATCGCGCCGGGTGTTCGTGAATGAACGCGAGGTTCCTTTTACCGCCAAGGAATATGATCTGCTGCTCTTCCTGGTGACGAATCCGAACCGCGTATTCCGCAAAGAGGATCTGTTCGAGCGGATTTGGGGCATGGACGCGATCGGCAGCGATCATGCGACAGTGACCGTCCATATTAGCAAGCTGCGGGACAAAATCGAACGCGATCCGTCGAAGCCCCAACATGTCGAGACGGTTTGGGGTGTCGGATACCGGTTCAATATTTGAATGAGGAGGCTGGCGCTTGAAAAAAATCACCTTGCAGCAGCGGCGGATATTATTACTGCTTCATATTTTGTTTGCGGCCATTATGTTTGGCGTGCAAGTCGTATTTATCATACTTGCCCTAACCGCATCCGTTACGGATGATCCCGACGTGCTGCATGCCTGCTACTCCATTATGCATCTGCTAGCCGACTCAAGCGTACGCGCCTCGACCATTGGCACAACGGTAACCGGCATCGCGCTGTCGATGCTGACCTCCTGGGGACTATTCCGCTATTATTGGGTGATTGCCAAGGAAGCACTGACGTTTGTTGCGATCTTGATCGGCTTCATCGGGCTTCACGAGTGGACGCTGCGAGGGATCTCCGATCACGGCAGCCTCACCGTCCACCATACCTGGCTGATGGTTGGCATAACCTTGCAAACCTTGTCCATTATCATCATGTATATGTTATCCGTCTGGAAGCCCGGCGGCAAACGCAAAACCCCGGCCTAATCAGGTTCGGGGTTTTGTCCATTTATCCGATATTTTTGAAATAGATCATCGTCGCGTCCAAGCTGCCGCCCACTGATCTGGCGAAGTTAGGAATCCGGCCGGCTAGCTCGTAACCAAGCGAGGCGTACAGCAGGTTCGATGGATCTCCTTCTCTCGTGTCCAGCACAAGCAGCGAACGATTACCCTGCACGGCATCCGCCTCGGCTGCCAACATCAGACGCCGGGCAATCCCTCTTTGCCGGAATGCCGGATGCGTCATAAGCTTGGCAATCTCCGCGCGGTGGAGGCCGTTTGCCTTGCCGCATAGCTGCAACTGCACAGTAGCCGCAATCCGGCCATCCACCTTGGCGACATACAACCTCACGCTTGGATCCGGCACGCTCTTCCAGTAAGCCGTTGCCTCCTCCACGCTTAACGGCGGCAGAAACCCGATAGATGCCCCATCTTCCACCACCTGGATTAGCAGCTCCGCCATTTCTTCCAAAGAGGCTTCTAATGCCGTTAATTGTTCGATCACAAGAGATTCAGTCATTTGATTCCCTCCAGTCCAAGTCATTCCCTATGCTTCATAGCCCTATCTTAATCGCCTTCATATTATTTGTATAACGAATAATATAGGTTATAATAATCGATATTTCGAATGATGAAAGGATAGCCTCATGGATTCCTCCCAGCTTGAAGCGTTTATCGCAATCGCACGTCTGCTTAACTTTACGAAAGCGGCCGAACATCTTCATATTTCCCAATCCGCGGTTACCGCCCGTATCAAAGCGCTGGAAACGGCCGTTGGCAAAACATTGTTCGAACGGGATAACCGGAACGTCAGCCTGACCAAGGCCGGCGTTGCCTTTTACCCTTATGCGGAGCGCATGCTGCGGCTGTTTGAAGAAAGCAAATTAACTCTCTCGGACACGTTCGAGCACTCGCTTGTGCTAAGCGGGCCCGGATCGGTCTGGCATTATCGTTATTTGCCGGGCATCCTGCGTTTCAAGCGGGAGCACCCGAATGTGGCCGTCAAGTTCCTGAGCAACATTGACCCGGACTATATGATTCGCGACCTGCTGCTCGACGGCATCGTGCATCTCTCCATCAAGTTTGATCCACCGGATCATCCGAAGGTAACCAAGCAACTTCTCTTCGAGGACGAGATTGTGCTCCTAGCCAAAGAACCCCGAGACCGCCCCGTGCAAAAGGAGGATTTTCGCTCAGCCGAGTATTGCCATATTACATGGGGAGCCCCTTTCCCCGGATGGTTCGCGGAACTTGTTGGCCCGGCTTTTGTCCCCGCTCTGGAAACGGACCATTCCACGATTATGCTGACGATACTGCTGCAAGGGGCCGGATTCGGTTTTCTTCCCCGCTCCGTGGCACAGCCTTACCTCGATTCACAAACCTTGTTTGAACTGCCTTGCGCGTTTGACATTCCGTCGATCCGGGCTTATGCCGCCTACTTAACGGATCTGAGGGACCACGACAGCGTTAAGCTTGGACTTAAACTACTGCAAACAGGTGACTCCTGAGAATGCCAGAAGTCACCTGTTTTGCATTATTCGATTATTTTTTTCGCCACCAAAATCATATCCAGAATATCAATGACGCCGTCTTTGTTTACGTCGGCTCTTGCTACTTGCTGCCAGTCCGCAGCTGCGGACGTTTTGCCGTATTGGGCTGAAATAATAGCTAAGTCCCCAATGCTTACTTTTCCATCCCCGTTAATGTCATTGGCATCAGCTGCCGGTTTAGCCTGGATCGTTACCGCATGGCTTGAGACAGACGCGGCCGTTTCTTTGCCGTCTCCGTCCGATACGAGAGCGGACTTCACTGCAATATGGCCCGTACTGGTTTGCGTTACGTCACTAGCTTTAAAGGTCACTTCAATCACGTCCTCGGCACCCTTCATGCTATGGTCCGGCCCTTCGCTCGCGAGCAAGAAACGAATCTCCCCAGGCTTGCTCTCATCCGTTTCGAGCAGCTCCACGCCATCTGCGAGCGATTTCGCAGAATCGAATTCCATGAGTGCCGGATCGTAGCTGAGCGTAATGTCTTGGGCATAGACGTTGTTCTCGCCTGTGTTCAAGCCAACCCGCACGGCAAAAGAAGAGCCCGCTGTGACGGATGAACTGCCGCTTAAGCTTGTTTGCGGACCATCCGTAATCGGCGGATCCACCTCGCCGCCGTCTTCTTGCGAGGCCAACTTCAAGTTAGGCATCGTTTCCTTGCCCGCTTCGTCAGCAGCCATGGCTTGCGTCAATTGCGCGGACGCAGCACTTGCCCCAGGGGCAAGGTTCATTCGGATAATTGGCTTATTCGCCGCAATCGTCTCGTCGGATTTGAGGATTAGTCTAGCTTTTCCGTCTTCCGTTTCTTGACGGATGATTTTCACCCCGTCTTGGGCAGGGATTACGGAAGAGAAATCCAGTCCGTTTGTGTCAATCGTTACGTCCAGCGCTTTAACGTCCGCATCATCCACCGTTAACTCGTAGGCGGTTGGTTGCTGCGATGCCGGATCGGTCAGCTTCACCAATGTCAGATTACCCGCTGAAGCATCGTTTTGCTCGGTCTGCGGGACAAACATGCCGTTAATCGTCTTGGAATCGCCTATTGGCTCGTTTACGTTCAGTGCCGTCAACACGGTAGCGGCAATATCCTTCGTCGTTCCGCCTTGCAAAATCTTTTCTTTCCCTGTATCTTTCGCAACGGTACGGCCATTTGCGGCAATAAACGTCGTTTTGGCCAGCGGCGAATCTTGACCGTGCGAGGTGGAGCTGCCGAGCGTGCCGTTGGCGTTTTCCGTGCCGCCCCCGTGATCGGTAGCCATCAGGATTAGCGTGTCCTCAAGCAATCCGCGATCTTCAAGCGCCCCATAAATGTCTCCTACCAAATGATCCATGCTATTGAGCTGCTCAAAGTACTTTTTCGTGTAAAAACCGTAAGTATGGCCGGCATGGTCTAAATCATCCAATTGGAAAAAGATCAGGGATGAGTCGTCCGCTTTGCCCTCCGCCACATATTGCTTGAATGCCGCTACATCCTCTTCATCGCTTACCGAATGGCCTTCTACGCCAACGGATGGTTCAATATGGCCCGTAATAATATTGCTCCAGGTTGTAAATGCGGCAAGCTTAGCGGTTGGGATTGCCGCCCGCAGCTTTTTGAACATGGATGGATACTGCGATGTTTCGCTGTACGAATAGATACCGCTAATATCGTTGTCGATTAAATGCTTGGAATAATCGACTCCGCTGATCATGGCCCCCCAGTTCGGCGAAGAGCTCGATGGAAGGGTCGATTGCGCGGAATACGATGCAGCTCCGCCTTCGATAATTTTGCGAATGGACGGGATATTTAATAAACTGCCGACTTTGCCTTTCTGCGAGCTGCTTGTTTCCCAGTATGGAGCGTCTGGCGTAACGGAAACGCCCGCTCCGTCCATGCCAATGACCACAACGCGCTTATATGGCATAAACGCCGCATGATCCGCAATGGCTGTAAGCTCGCTTTCCGATAAGCCTTCTCCTAGCGCAACGTCTCCTACTGTAATATGGCCGTCTTTATTCAAATCTTCATCGCTTTTTGCGTTGATGGCTACGCTTTTAGGCAGGGCCGTCAAGGACTCATTGTCGTACTTCGCCCCGCCGGTATAGAACTCCGCTTTTGTTACGCTAAGGTTGCCGCTGCCGCCTTGCGCTTTGGCTTTAAACGTCAGCTTGGAGACGGCCGACTTTGCAAATTCAAGCGGATTCGCAACATTGTAGACTCCACTGCCAGGCAGAGTCAGCTTCAATACGCCCGGTACAGAGCTGTCCACGGAAGTCGCTTTGGTTGCCGAGACAAAATCAAACTTATCCGCATCATAAGCAATCTCTGCTTTGATCGTATCGATTGGACCCGTCATGTCCGGCGTCCGGAGATCCAGATTTTCCGTGAATTCAGAGCCTTGTACGGTTGCCGACGCGCCTACGAACGAAAGCGTCCCTTTAAAGGTCGTGTCCACTTCAACGGGAGGAGCTTCCTTATAAATTTCGGCTACTTCTTCAGGCGTAACAGCCCGGTTAATAAACATAACTTCATCTAGCTGAGCGTCCAAAGGTATACCGTAATTCCCCGTACCGTCATTGCCTATGTTGGTTGGCAGTCCGGAATCCAGCGTACCAGTGCGGGTTCCGATGCTCATAGCGCTTGTAATGCCGTTATAGTAATCGCCATATGCCTTGGACACCGCAACGGGCTCGCCATTTTTATAAAAATCGACTCTTCCACTCGCACGGTCATGAGAAATGACGATATGCTGCCAAGCGCCGTTCACGACTCCCGGAATATCCGCATCAACGCGGGATCCGCCTTGCGTATTATAGTTCCATTTCAGTGTTGTTCCTTTGAGCGCCAGAACGTAGCCGGCATTACTGCCGCTGGCCCAATTTTTATTAGAGATGAGAGCAGGGTCGCCCGTAACGCTTGATGCTTTGACCCAGAAAGAAATACTGAAGTTCTGAGAAGTTCCGAGCTGTACCTGGTTTCCTAAACTCAAATATTGCTTATTCGAGCTGGTGGAACTAATGGATATTGCTTGTCCAACTCTGCCTTTTACAAATGAAGGGTTGCCGACTGTGGTCACATTCAGCAGTTTCGGAGAGCTATCTTGCGTGTTGTTCTCCAAATGCAGCTGCAGCTGCTTATCGGAATCAATTACAGCCGCATAGGCATGATGATTATAAAGCCCGGAAGCAGGAAAGAGCAGTGATGCGGCCAATACAGTTGAAAGCACTTTTTTGGTTGCGGATTTCATTTACGGTTATCCTCCCTAAAATAATGGTTTAATGCATGGCAGAGCAAAACGATCGCATTCTCTTCCCTGTTCACCTCCAATTAAAAGTGTATTAAGTTGTATTGCATTGTTTTTAATCTAGTTTTAATTATAAATATGGGTTGTTTTCCTTGTGTAATTGCCACATTAAGGTTATTTGAAGCTATTACCCTCCAAGGCAGCTACAGTTTAAATAGAAGAAAGAAGTACATTTTCTTAAGGTCGACCGATTTAACAAAACAACCAAAAGCAAATAAATACAAATAAATACAAATTATTCACTTTGATTTAATAGTTAGTTAAACAACCAGGCTTATAGTGTGATGGAGATAATCTACTTAAGGATGGTGTATGGAAATGAAGGCTAGAAAGTTATTTCTTTATTTCGTGTTTTGTCTTTGTTTGGTTTATCCGATGGCAAGCTCGGCGGCGGACGCTGCAGCAACACAAACAAAACTTGTTTTATCGGCTAAACCAAACGGAGCGGCCGCAGGCGAAGAGATTCAAATTCGAGTAACCGCCAGCTCATTGAACGATGCCTATGGCTTTGAGTTAAAGCTGGCCTATGATACCGGGAAACTCCGTTTTGTGAAAGCTGATTCGAGCTGGTCCGGGATGTCGGTAACCCCCCAAGACAAAGATGGAGTCATTACTTTTGCGCACTCGCTTGTTGGTTCGGTAAATAAAGCGATCGACGGAACCTCCGTCCTTGCTACGTTTACCTTTAAGGGCATTAAAGAAGGTGCCTCCTCCATCAGCCTTCAATCTGCAAGGGTTATTAATAGCGCCGTGCAAGCAGAATCCGTTTCGGCCACAGCTCCGTTAAAGGTCGTTATCGCCTCCGGATCGAGTCATTTTACGGATATGACAGGACATTGGGCGGAAAAAGCCGCGGCAAGAGCCGCGGCACTGGGGATCGTGACGGGATATTCCGACGGCCGGTTTCATCCCAACGAGAACGTAACACGCGCACAATTCGCGGCCATGATCATTCGAATGATTGAACCGGTTGTCACGGAGAGCCCTGCCGGAACAGCCTCTTTTGCAGATGCCAAAGATATTCCGGCTTGGGCGGCAGCTGCGGTTGGACAAGCTTCCGCGAAGGGTATCGTAAATGGATACAAAGATGGCAGCTTCCGTCCGGCCAGCTTTGTCAGTCGAGCGGAAATTGCCGCAATGGTTATAAGAGCAAGCGGGGAGTCATGGGATGATTCAGCGGTGCCCGCGTTTGCCGATGCGAACCGGATACCGGAATGGGCTAAGCCTGCGGTGGCCAAAGCCTATGAGCTTGGGCTTATGCAAGGCAGAGGAGACAACCGGTTTGAACCTGATGCTTTCGCAACAAGAGCAGAAGCTGTCACTTTGCTGCTGAACTATTACGATCAGAACTAAACTAGACAAAGAAAGAGGGTGCTGCGCGAAGCAGCACCCTCTTTCTTGCTATTTTATAATTGAAACGACAACGTGCTTCTTAGAAGCGGCCAATGGCTACAAATACAGCAATCGCGAGCATCACAATGTTCATGCCGATGCTTCCGTACTCCGAACGTCTAGCATGGAATACCGCCGCGAACAACATGATGACAGCAAGACCAATAGCCGCAATTGGAGTCAGAACAGAAGCGATGTCGAGTGCCCATGGCAGTATCAAGCCCAATCCGCCAAGCAGCTCCGACAAACCAACGAAGACTACAAACCCGGTAGAAGCATCCTTCGCCCACGGCATCTTAGTTTTTACTGTACCCGGTTGGAAGGTTTTCATAACGCCTGCCGGGATAAACATTAACGCCAGCAAAGCTTGCGCAATCCATAATACAATATTCATTTTTAAATAACCTCCTTGATTCTCTCTTGTTTATAGCGCTATAATAATGCCCAAGGGTTAGACAATGGAAGTAGGCACTTGAAATAAACCTAGTATCCAAAAAGATACCTTACGCCCTGACTGGGATTGGAGGGATTACGATGGCCGATAATTGCAAGGTTGAGACCGCTTTGGAGATTCTAGTCGGCAAATGGAAGCCCGTTATTATGTATCAGCTTTTTTCCAACGGTACCATGCGATTCAGCGAGCTTCAACGGGCGCTGCCTGATATCACGAAGAAAATGCTGACTTCCCAATTACGCGAGCTGGAATATCACGATATCATTCACCGTAAAATCTATATGCAAATTCCTCCGAAAGTTGAATATTCCATTACGGAATACGCCATGAAGATGGCTCCTCTCCTTCAAGCCATGAATGACTGGGGCGTCGCGCATCTGCAGCATCTGAACGAGCTGTACGGAGAGGATTCGGGCGAAGAAGCAGCCGGTACAACGAAATAGCTTTAAATAAAGAAAATCCCCACGCGACGTGGGGATTTTCTTTATTTAAGCTGCATTTGCTTTTTGACTGCCTACCAACAGTCTCGCGCGGGGACGATGATGGAGCAAGTAATAACCGCCCGCACAAACAAGGGTAACGATGCCAGCCACGAAGTACATCATGCGGTAATCCGTGAAGGAAGCCACCATCCCCATGAAATACGAGCCTAGCCCATAACCAAGATCGAACATGAGGAAAAAGGTTCCGTTTGCGCTGCCCCGCCGGTGCTCGGGCGATAGCTTGATCGCAAGCGTCTGGAAACAAGGCAATAAAGCGCCGTATCCAATTCCCATAATAACGCCCGCGAACAAGACCATGGCGGCGGAATGGGCCTGGCTGAGAAGGAACATGCCAACCGCAAACAAACCAACGCCGGGATAATACAAATAGTGTTCCTTATAACGGTCGAATATTTTCCCGATTAACGGCCGGAACGCCACAATCATGACCGCAAACACCATGAAGAACGTCCCCGTTACTTGCGATTGATGGATTTCATCGGTAAACGAAGCCATAAAGCTGGATAACGAGCTGTAAGCAAAAGAAAGAATAAAGCCAACGAGCGAGATCGGCAGAGCTGCCGGCTCGACAAAACGGCTGAGAACCGAGCTTTTTGCAGCTGATGTAACTGTAACGGCAGGTTCCGGTTGTTCGGCTTCGGCGGCGATTGCAACCGCAGTTTCTTTTGACCGCTTCTCACCTGGCATCCGAAGCAATGCGGCAAACACAAGAGACGCAGCGGCAATCACGCAAATGGCGAGCAGCAGCACGTTAATGTTCTTGTCTTGCCACAGGAACAGCCCAAGTGCCGGCCCTACTACCATCGCGATGCTCATAAACATCGTGTAGTAACCCATCCCCTCCCCTTGCCGGGAGGTCGGAACAATCGTTGCTGCCACCGTACTCATCGCCGTTGAAGCCACCGCATAGCTCATGCCGTGAATGAATCGGACGATAAGGAACAATATAATTCCTTTTGTCCCGAAATAACTAAGACAAGCAATCAGGAAAATAACCATCCCGATGATCGCCATTTTTCTTTTTCCGAAGCGGTCGACCCATTGGCCCGAGAACGGACGGATCAGCACGCCGCCAAGCACATAAATCGTAATGACCAGCCCCATCTGCTGCTGATTGCCATGCAAGCTATCCCTTACATACAGCGGAAAAGCCGTCGTTAAGACATAAAAGGTCAGGAACATGAAAAAACTGCTCACGCAAATGGTGACGAAATTCCGCGTCCATATTTTCTCTCTAAGCAAGGTTAACGCTCTCCCATCCCTGTTTGAAGCTTTCTATATGCTGAATCATTATAAAATTAGAAATTCATAAAGTATAATACTTATTTTATAATGAAATCATCACATGAAAGTTATATAAGGAGCTTGATCCGCGTGGAATTTCTCCAGTTAAAATATTTCCAAGCCGTCGCCCGGCATGAGCATATAACAAAAGCCGCAAAGGAGCTGAACGTCTCCCAGCCCTCGCTCAGCAACTCGATCAACCGGCTCGAGAAGCGGCTTGGCGTACCGCTTTTTGAGCGGCAGGGCCGGCATGTGAAGCTCAATGCTTTTGGCAAAACGTATCTTCGCCGCGTCGAACGCGCTTTTCTCGAGCTTGAAGAAGGCGAACGCGAAATAACCGACATGGCCGGGCTGGAGCATGGCACCGTGTCGATCTCGGTTACGCTGCCTTACGTCCTGCCAACGATGCTGAAGGAATTTCTGACGTTGCATCCGCATGTCCGGATTATTCAGCATCAGCTTGGCTCCGCCCTAGAGATTAAGAACGAGCTCGACAACGCCGAGATTGATTTCTGCATCTCCTCCACGGCCATTACCGGACCGGATATCGAGTGGCTGACGTTAGCCGAGGAAGAACTATGCCTAACGGTGCCGAAGGGGCACCGGTTCGCTTCCCGATCCAGCATCGCGCTGAGCGAAGCAGCTAACGAACCGTTTATCGCCTTAGCTTCTCATTCTAATTTCCGTAAAATCACCGATGACTTCTGCCGCAAAGCCGGGTTCGAGCCGCGTATTGCCTTCGAACTGGAGGAAGCAAG
The DNA here is from genome assembly GCF_030161375.1 of Paenibacillus glycanilyticus. Classification (GTDB taxonomy): domain Bacteria; phylum Bacillota; class Bacilli; order Paenibacillales; family Paenibacillaceae; genus Pristimantibacillus; species Pristimantibacillus glycanilyticus_B. The sequence goes on along the minus strand of NZ_BSSQ01000006.1, from coordinate 45,293 downwards.
CTCGGTGCAAACTCTAGTCGAGATGGGGCTTGGCATCACCTTCGCTCTTCCGCTCTCGCTAGGCAACCGTGCCTCCAGCCCCGGCACCGTCCAGCTCAAAATCGTCGATCCCGTCTGCCGCCGGACCTTCGGCATCGCTTGGAACAAGAAGCATTACCTGTCCCAAGCAGCCGTCCACTTCCGCGAGTTCGCCACCCACTTCTTCGGGAAGCTATAGCGTGCATGGGGGAACCTAACCAATTCGAAGAGGCGGCATAATCTTCCCTGCTGTTCGTCCAAATTGCCTTCCACCCTTTAACGAAAGCGAATGTATGCGAATACATTACAGTATGAACTCCGTACTGGGAAGGGGTTGTCCCTGTGAAAATTGCAGTTGCTGTCATCCATGGGATCGGTCAGAGCAGGGAAGATTTTTACGTCGATCTGGCAAAGAAGCTGTCCGAGCACATGGCTGTCGTTAATCCGGACGTCAAGCTTTATGTTGAGGGTATTTACTGGGGGGATATAGTGAACCGGCTGGAAGCGAGGTTATGGACCCGGATTCAGGGGAAAAAGCTCCGCTGGGCCAAATGGCTGCGGCTCCGCCCATTCTTCGTGAACCAGCTGGGCGAAGCGATTGCCTACCAAGCGGTACCGCGGGAACATGATCCCACTCCCGATGATTATATTTACGATGAAATTCACCGGCGCTTCGCCTGCTGTTTGCAGCGCTTATCCGAAGATGCCGGACAAGATGCCCCGTTATGCATCATCTCTCACAGCTTAGGTTCTATCATATCGAGCAATTTCTTCTATGATCTTCAGAACGGCAAACTTACTTCCAAAGCCGCTGAGGCAATCGGGGAGAATCCATCCAAGCTGGTGCGGGGAGAGACGCTGACGCATTTCTACACGCTTGGCAGTCCGCTTGCCGTATGGGCATTGCGCTTCAAGGACTTTGGCGTGCCGATCGAAGTTCCCGCCGCGCCCTTCCAAGGGCTTGGCATCGGAGAATGGGTGAACTTCTATGATACCGATGACGTTATCGCCTATCCGATTAAGCCGTTAAATGATCGATATGAGAAGGTAGTCACCGCAGACCTTGAAGTGCAATGTCCGGGCTTCTTAAGCTGGACGCCATTTTCCCATCGCAAATATTTCGAGACGGAAGCGGTCATTACCCGGATTGTTCATTCCTTAAGCACGCTGCAGGTTTATTACGAAAAAGCCCGGCCATAAGAGGCCGGGCTTTGCTTCCGATAAGGTCATTTCTGTTATCCGCAGCATTTCTTATACTTTTTCCCGCTGCCGCAAGGGCAAGGCTCGTTCCGGCCGATTTTGGTCGACACGGCTTGCTGGGGCTTAGCGGGCACCACATTGCGAAGCGGATCGGCCGACGGGCTGCCGCCCCCTAATTCAACAGGCTTGAAGCCGGCGTTAGACCACATCCGGGTGTTGTTGTATACGTTAATGACAAGATGAACGATCATCTGCAGCTGGTCTCCGGCCGGGAGCTCAATCCCATGCTCTTCGAAGCCCATCAGAATCTCTTCGATCGGCTTAGCCATCGAGCAATGGAATTGAATCTCGGAGACGAGGTTCTGGACTAGCCCTTTATCCTCGCATAGATATTGCAGAATGTATTGCTCGAGCCCCGCCAATTGAGGCGTTTCCTCATAGTATCCATATACCGCGTACTTGAGGTACTCCTGTTTGTCCGGCACATAATACGGCTTATTGGCAACGCTAGCCAGCAGCCCGTCCAATTCCTCTTGATTGTCTTCATCGAAATAATCCGCAATCAACATGCCGCCATCCACATGCCAGCTTTGCTCCCGTCTTGCGAACATGACGCAAATCCGGATCAGTTCCGCCTCGTCCAGCCCATCCTCATTCTGCTCGTTATAAATCTTGATCAGCTGTTCAAACGAACAGACGCCATATAAGTTCATAGCGGCAAGAATGTAGGCGTTAACTTGCTGGCAGCGCTCGCGTTCCTTCAGAAGCGTTGGCAGAGCAACGTCCGCGTAGGCTGTCTTTACTTCCTCCGGCAGGACGTAATAGAGCTTGTCCTCCTCATAGAACGAGTACATCAGCCCTGCATTAATCAGGAAAAAAGTAGCCCCCGGCAGAACGGTATCATCCTGCAGATAAGGAACGGACAGAAGCTTTTGAAGCAGCTCCCATTCCTTCTCGCCCGTCATTCGCAAGGCCAGCGCTAGCTCTTCCTTATCGACGATCGCGGCTTGGACGGCATCCGCCAACTCCTGCTTCTTCATCTTCGAACGGCCTTTGATCTCGTAATTGCCGGCAAGCAGATTCAGCTTGTCTTTGGTCAGCGTTGGCAAAATCTCGGCCAGCTTGGTCTTAACTTCGCCCTTCATCGCGTTCTGAACATTCAACTTCTGCAACTCTTTTATTAATAATTCCAAACCCTCACACCATTCCTTTAATCAATGTTTGCAGATCCCTGTCGTTTATTATTGCTGTTACTACCATACACGGACAGGGGATCAAGATCAAATCCGGTCGAATTCAATCCAGTCGATCTGCATACCCGGCTTCACAAAATCGAGCTTCAGCTCATACAGCCCTGCCGGCAGTTCCACCTTCACCAGCTTCTGGCGAATCCAAGCACCTTCCGTGCCGTTCGTCTGTACAGTGGTCATAAGCTCGCCATTAATCAGCACGTTGCATGCGCTTTGCGCCCATGCAAACTCCGTTGACATCAGATGTACGGTCATCCGATAAACGCCGCCGCTTTCGACTTTCATAACCGCCGGTTCACCAGCCGTAAACACCACCTTGGCGTTATCGTCCAACGACTGCGGCCGCGTACCGGACAGATCGGCACCAGGTTCGAACCGTTCCGCCTTCTCCTCGGTTACAAGCTCTCTTCTGAATATCGGCGCTTGCATGATGAAATTACAGATGTTCATCGCGCTGCGCTGCAATTCTCCGCGGGTAAGCGTACCGTTCTCAAGCGACTCCAGCGTGTTGTCTCCCCACACGTTAGACTCTGCTCCATAGTTAGAGACGACCATATATAAATCGTTCTGGGAGCGGACCATCCAATTCGTAAATTTCCGGTCAGCCGTGCCGCCATTCACAACATCGTTCATAACGGCCCACCAGTCCGTCATGACAATACCCTTGAAGCCCCATTCGCCGCGCAGAATCGTCGTGTTCAAATCATAATTGGAAGCCGCCCAATGTCCGTTAACCGGGTTATAGGAAGTCATGATCGAATTCGCTCCGCCTTCTTTCACGGCGATCTCGAAGCCTTTCAAATAGATTTCGCGCAATGCCCGCTCCGATACAACCGCGTTGACCCGGTGGCGGTATTGCTCCTGATTATTGCAGGCAAAATGCTTCAGCGTCGCATTCGAGCCGCCCTTCATAATGCCGCGCGTGCATGCCGCCGCAAAAGCGCCGGAAACAAGCGGATCCTCCGAGAAATATTCGAAGTTCCGCCCGTTCAGCGGACTGCGGCGGATATTAAGTCCCGGTCCAAGCAAAGCGTCGATGTCGTTGCTGAGCAGCTCTTGCCCTTCCAGTACATATAACTCCTCAATCAGCTCCGTATTCCATGTTGCCGCCAGCAGCGTGCCAATCGCCACCTGCGTTGCCTTATGGCCGCTGTCCATTCGGATTCCGGACGGGCCGTCAGCCGTGCAAGCCACCGGAATGCCGTAACCAAGCAGGTTCTCGCTTACGCCGCCAAAAGCCGAAGCCGTACCCGGCGTTACCTTCGGACTCGACATCCCTTCGCCGCGGACAATCGCCGCCAGATCCTCGTCGCTGAATTGCGCGACAAAAGCTTCCATGCTTGCCTTGCCGTCCGCGACATCCTGCAGGTTATAACCTTGATTGCCGGTCTGTTCAAGCGTCACCGGCAGGTTCTGCTCGATCCGCTCGGCAAGCGAAATCTTGCGAACCGGAACTTCTGCAGCCGTTAACTCATAGGTGCCGTCTTCCTTGCGTGGTCCCGGCTTCATCCGGGAGAAGCTGATCGTTGGTGCCATCGCTTCTTCCAGCTGTTCCACAACCTGAAGCGTCTCCACCGCGTAACCGTCGTTTCCTTTGATGCTCACTTCCGTTACCTGCCGTACGCTGCTTCCCGCATAGATGCGATACATGCCCGCTTCCAGCACGTAGGCCGAAGGATAGCCCGTAACACCAGCATCGTCGTAAGAAGCCATAGCTTGAACCGGAAAACTTAACACAAGCTGCTGCGATTCGCCCGGCTGAAGCTCCTTCGTCTTGGCGAAAGCCGCCAATGCTCTCGCGGGCTTCCCAAGCTCGCCTTGCGGGGCTTCGAAATAGACTTGGACGGTTTCTTTACCCGCGTACACAGCCCCCGTATTGGTTACGGTTACGCTAAGCTCAATAACTTCCTTCCCGTTCTTGACAACGGTCTTCGCTTGCTCCGGCACTTGAGTGAAGGAAGTATAAGACAGTCCGTAACCAAATTCGAATTGTACCTTCTCCGGCGCAAACGTCTCGAAATACCGGTAACCGACATAGATATCTTCTTCATACCGGTTGTCCAGCTCATTGCCATAGTTGCGTGTCGAAGGATAATCTTCAATGGAATAAGCAATCGTATCCGTTAACTTCCCGCTTGGCGTCACATCGCCAGCCAGTACGTCGGCAATCGCGTTGCCGCCCTCCATGCCGCCCTGCCAAGCGTAGACGACCGCTGGAATCGATTTCATATCCGCTCTGTTTAACCAGCTCATATCGATAATATTGGATACGTTCAGCACAACGGCGGTTTGTTCGAATTGGGAAGCAACCTGCTTCAGCATGTCCATTTCCTCATCGGTGAGCAAATAACTGCCCGGCTTCACTGCATTATCCTGATCTTCTCCAGCGGTCCGACCGATTACGACAATCGCCTTCTCCGACTGGCTTCTTGCCTCTGCGACAAGCTCGGCCGTTAACGGCATCTCCTTCTGATGCCAAGGCTCCGCCGCCCAGCCGCCTCCGCCGTTATCGAACGGGTTTTGTTCGATCCACTTCTCGTACGCCGCAGCCAAAACTTCATTCACTTGAATGCCCGCCTTGCTGCGCATGCCGTCTAGCAGATTCGTTGTATGCGTGACGTTTACGCTGCCGCCCGATCCCGTGCCGCTGCGGTAATAATTCACTTGCGTCCGGCCAAAAATCGCCACGTTGTCGCCAGTCTGTATCGGAAGCACTTGCCCCTCGTTTTTCACAAGAACCGCGCCTTCGGCAGCTACTTTCCTGCTGAATGCCGCAAAACCTTCTAATGGAATGCCATGTGTATTCATCGCTTGGTCTCCTATTCAATATGTCCTAATGATTATCATAGCAAATTCTATATCACGAAAACATAATAAAAATACAACCGATTTCCCGGCTTTATCGCATTATTATCGATAATGACTTTCATAAAAAAGAAAAAACACATATAAATTGTGCTTTTCATAACCGTTTATGACTTATCAATGATTTGTTTAACAAAATGATGTAATACGAACCCGGCATCCGGAATAAGCTACTCACAAGAGGACTTGTCCCCCCAAAATCGTTAGAACTAACTTGCCGTCTTTACATGACCATTAATTACCAGTATTTGTTGACGATCCAATAACAATTCGGTTTTATACTAGGGTTGTGCAGCTGATCACCACTACACTACACTCGAAACAAAGAAAGGATAACGCATATGGGAATCCATACGTATTTTCAGTCGCTTACCGATCTCGAGAGAATTATCCGCTGCCCCGGAAAGTTCAAATTCCAGGAGCATAGCGTATCGTCGCATTCCTGGAAGGTCGTGCAATATGCCAAAACGTTAGCCGATATCGAAGAAAGGAACGGCGTTACCGTCGATTGGAAGAAGCTTTACGAAATTACGAGCAGCCATGACTATGGCGAAATCTTTATCGGCGACATCAAGACTCCGGTTAAGCATTACTCGCTTGAGCTTCGTTCCATGCTGCAGCAGGTAGAGGAAGGCATGGTCGCCCACTTTATCGACGAGCATATACCGGAGGAATTCCAGTCGATCTTCCGCAGACAACTCCGCGAGGGCAAAGACGATTCCGTTGAAGGACTGATCCTGGAGGTTGCGGATAAAATGGATCAGATCTACGAAGCATACTTCGAACTGCAACGTGGCAATTTGGAGAAAGAATTTATCGTCATGTACCGTTCCGCTCTGATCAAAATCAAACAAATCAACCTTCATTGCGTCGATTACTTCCTGGAGCATATCCTGCCCGATCTCGTGAGAGAAGGCTCCAAATCCCCGATTGACATCGAACAAATCACGAAAGACGCTTTAGCCGCGTAATCTTCCCTCCTTAATTAATCCAAGCATGCAAACAAGCCAGCCTCGTATAGGCTGGCTTTTATATGTTCATAGCTGGCTAAATAGCGATTCTAACCGTCTCCCCGGGTTTGATCGTAATCCTCTTCCACTGCAGATGCCCGCATGCGCCTAGCGGCAGCGCCGCTTCCTCCTCGGACTCAGCAAGCAGCTTCACCTCTGCCGGGAAAGCAGACGGGTTGGTCATTGCGAGGACTCCTTCCGTTTGCTCCAGACGGCATTCGACCTGATCGATTACCGTTACCATGCCGGTCGTCGTATTGACGTAAATACCCGGCACTTCCGCGTAAGTGAGCATTAAGGATACCTCGCACCAACAGGAATACGGAATAACCTCGCCCACGTTGCCTTGACCTTCCCAATCGCTCATATTAACCCGCTCGCTCATATAACCGGGCGGCATATCCCAGCCTTCCCATCCCCGGATCGGGCGATCTTCGCGGGATAAGTATTGCGGCAGATTCCCGGCGATCTCGCGAAGCAACTCCGCGTACCTCTTATTGCCCGTTGCCCGGTACAGCTTAAGCAGCGAGTCCCCGGACAATGTGCAGATTCCCGGCGCGCTATGCTTATTCTGTACGTTTGCGATGACCGAACCCGTTGTTTGCATTCCAAGCCGCTCGAAGGTCGACCCTGCCGGAAAGCTGAAATCATACGATACGCACCAGGTCATCGCCTGAAGCGCCGCTTCTTCCGCCATCCGTAGCCATTCGCCATCCCCGCTCGTTTCGTAGAGCACCATATAAGACTCGAGCAGAGCAAAGGCGGATTCGCTATCCGGGCTTTGCAGAATCTCTCCCGGTCCGCCGGTCGTAATGCCTTTGGTCGTAAAACGCTCGTAATAATAACGCGCGGACAGCTCGGCGCAAGCGGTGTAGCTAGGCTCATCGAAATAACGGCCGCATAAGGCGAGACCCGCCGGGGCGATGCCTCCGCCCGCCGAACCGCCGATGATGAGATCTCCGGTACCCGTATGGACCCATTGCCCGAATTGACCGTATTGGTGCCATAACCGGACGAATGCGTCGGCAAGCCTTCGCGTGCCGTCCAGCCATTCAGCCGGGATTACGAAATCCGGGCGTATCTGTTCGAGGGCAAGGAGATGCTTCATTATAAAATACAAAGCGTCCGCGCTTTTGCGCAATATATGCCATTGCTCCGGATGCTTGCGTGCCGGATCGTCGTTAAATTCATCGCCGTAAAATTCGCCTTGATAACAGACGCCATGAAAAAAGCCCGATGCCGTCTGGCTGCTGAACAAGAAATGAAGCGTAGCTATAGCGCGGCTTATGGACAATTCGCTGCCCTCAAGTAGCAAAGCAAGACTAGACATGCCTCCCCCGACCCAGCCAACCTGCCAGTCCTGATGCTTCATATCGATCGTGCCAACCGCGTAATAACCAAGCTCCGCGTTCCAGTTCATCTCGTTATATTTACGCTCCTGAGTCCCCCACGCCGCGGAGAACGGCAGGCTTTGCGCCAACTCTGCCGCAGACTGCCCCTGCTGCCGGACAGCCGCAAACTTATCGAATAAAGCTTGAATGCTGGGACAGGAGAAGCGGTAGATTCGGCAACGGATGGTGACCGTTTCTCCTGCCGTGAAATCATGCCCTCTATCCGTGCTTGGTACTTTTGTCGTTGCCATCTCGTATTTCGCGGACGGGCGGACTCCCGGCGCCTGGAAGGAAATTCGAACAAAGCTCCGATCAACGCTCTCCTCTACATGGATCGAATTGTCTCCTAACGCTGTCCCTTGTTCCGTAATAAAGAGCCAGCCGGTATTGGATTCCTTGTCCATTATTCCTACAGCGGGCGTAGCCGCGTCGCCGGTCAGGAGGTGGATCGCAGACGTTTCCCCGGCTCGGTCTGCCAACCGGGGAACATCCGTAATCAGGTTTGGCACGTTCGGGCCATGGTCGTCAATTCTTGACCAGCAGGGAGCATAGGACAACTCCCGTACTTCAAACCGGTTCCCCGCGTAAACAGCACCGGGTATCAGCACATAATTGCGTTCCGACCAGCCGCTCGATAGAAACGAGACCGCAACGGCCGACTCTTCCGAGGCGCCTAGTGATTGAAATTGCACCGTCAGCCGCTGACCCTCCGGATCGTCGATATCGCCTTCGGTTCTTAATCCCGCTATCCAATTCCGATTGCCGGAACGTTCCCTCTCATCTTCAAAAGGAATATCAACCGATTCGCGTATGGTGCTGCCTTTATATTGTGTTACGCTGCCCGCATAAGTGAACGTTAACGTCATGAAATCATGCACCCCTTCCCCATAGCCGATTATGGCTTGAGGGTACGTTAACATGCGCCAGGCAGGCCGGTAAATTGTGAATTAAGCGAATCACTGTACAAATTCATAATAGCCGCAACAAAAAAACCGGCCTGCGTGGCCGGTTTCCTTTGACATCGCTTATAGCACGCCAATCGCAATCAGTATCCAGCCGACCATAAAGGACAGTCCGCCAAGCGGCGTAACCGGACCAAGCAGACGTACTCTTTTGAGACTTAATACATACAAACTGCCGGAGAACAACACGATTCCCACCAGCAGAAGCCAGCCGCCCGTCACGATAATGCCGGCATCCGGATAACGGTCAGCCAACAGGCCAACTCCAATTAGACCTAACGCATGGATAATGTGGTACTGTACGCCCGTCTCATACACTTTCAGCTTGTCCGGCTCAATCTTGCTCTTGAGCGCATGCGCGCCAAACGCGCCGATCGCAACCGCAATGGCCATCAGAATGCTTCCAAGCACAACAAAAGTCTGCATCTTCTTCCCTCTTCTCTCCTAGTCTTTTCTCTAGCATATCATGATCCACAGCATTTTCCGATTGATTTACGGATGATACGGTAGTATTGTAGATGGTTGGAATAGCATCAGGAGGCTTCTATCATCATGAAATGGCTACAATCCACGACGGCGGAGTGGAAGGGCTGGTCCCGGAACATCCGTCTCTTCTTTCTGTCGAACATGTTATATCAATTCGGTACTGGCTTGTTCTCTGTCCTTTATAATCTGTATATTCACGAGCTCGGCTACCCCGACGCCATGAGCGGCACGGTTGTCAGCATGCAGGCTCTTGCGACGGCGATCTGCTTCATACCTATCGGACTGTTTGGCGACCGTACCAGCCGCAAGAGGCTGCTCGTCATCGGAGCCTTATTTAGCGGTATTGTGTTAGCCGGTCGTTCGTTATTCGAATCCGAAAGCAGCTTGGTCGCGATGGCGCTTATGACGGGCATCTTCGCCACCGTGTTCCAAGTGCTAGCCATCCCGTTTCTGGCCGATAATGTGGACAAGGCCGATCGGCTGCGCATCTTCAGCATCTACTCGGCGTTTGTGCTTGCTGCCCAAGTGGCCGGCAGTCTGAGCGGCGGCGTCATCTCTGACGTGCTGCAGGATGCGGGCGTAAGCGAGCTGATCTCCTTTAAGATCGTATTGCTCGCCGGAAGCTTCGCTACCATCATGGCATTTGTGCCGTTGCAAGCGATGCGTGAGACGAAACGGGCGAGCCGAGCGGATAAAGCCGCCATCAGCGCTGCTGCAGCATCTGTTGAGGCTGCGCCTCAGCCCGTACTCGCAAGCAAGGAATTTCGTTTCCTTGCCGCCTTTGGAGCGGTGGAGCTGCTGATCGGAATCGGTTCGGGGCTCGTCATTCCTTACTTGAATTTGTACTTTACGAACCGTTTTGAGACTTCGCTTAGCGGCATGAGTTTCCTTCTCGCATTAGGTCAAGTGATGACCATCTTTTCGATGCTGATTGGGCCGTCGCTTGCCAGCCGGGTCGGGCAGGTGAAGGCAATCGTTATTTTCCAGACGTTGTCGCTACCGTTCCTGCTTATTACCGGCTTCACCAACATGCTGCTAGTCGCCTCGATCAGCTTTTTATTCCGGCAGGCACTCATGAACGCGGCGAACCCGCTTCTATCCGCAACGCTGATGAACCGGGTCTCCGCCCGCAATCAAAGCCTCGCCAACTCGGTCATGCAGACCGCCTTTATGCTCGGTTGGGCCACCATGGGGCCCGTGCAGTCGGGGATCATCTCCACCCACGGCTACTACTGGGGCTATGCCATTACGTTCAGCGTCACGGGCGTCTTGTACGTCACCGCTTCTCTGCTTTTCTACTTGCTATTTCGGGAGAAAAAGCAGCAACCTAGTTAGAAATGAGCCCATCTCGTCACGTTAGCGTGAGAGGTGGGCTTTATTTTTCCCGAAATGTTAAATAAGTACAGTAAGTCATTTAGTTCTTGTAGTAACTCCAAAATTAATACGGGCTATAATCTCTCTAGGAAAGGAGGGACCTCTCAACACGCAACGTTTTGTAAGCGCTTAATAAAATACTTTTTCGAAGGGGAATGCCATACATGAGTAGATCCTTGAAAAAAATTGTCTCCATCCTGCTCGCTGCAGCGCTGCTGATTCCGATAGGCAGGCTCGCGCCGGTAGTGGAAGCGGCGACTACCGAATCAACCGTATACCATGAAGACTTTGCAACGGACCAAGGGAAAGCCATTCAATCCGGCGGTGCTCATCTGAACCAAGTTGCAGACAAAGTATTTGACGGCAATCCAGACGGAAAAGCTTTGTACATAAGCAACCGCGCAAATACATGGGATGCGGCTGATTTCAAATTCGCCGACATAGGGCTCGAGAACGGTAAAACCTATACCGTAACGGTCAAAGGCTACGTAGACGCGGAGGCGACCGTGCCATCCGGCGCACAGGCTTTTCTTCAAGCTGTAGACAGCAGCCACTACGGGTTCTTGGCAAGCGCTGATTTCGCAGCGGGAGCAGCTTTTACGCTAACCAAAGAATTCACGGTTGATACTTCCGTCAGCACGCAATTGCGCGTCCAATCCAGTGAGGAAGGCAAAACCGTGCCCTTCTACATCGGAGATATCATTATTACAGCAAAACAAACCGCAACCATTAATACCGTTTACCACGAAGACTTTGCAACGGATAAAGGAAAAGCGGTACAATCCGGCGGCGCTAACCTGGCCCAGGTTGCAGACAAAGCAGTCGATGGCAATCAAGACGGAAAAGCCTTGTACGTAAGCAACCGAGCAAACACTTGGGATGCGGCCGACTTCAAATTTGCCGACATCGGGCTCGAGAACGGCAAAACCTATACCGCAACGGTCACAGGCTACGTGGACGAGGACGCGGCCGTACCGTCCGGCGCACAAGCTTTTCTTCAAGCTGTAGACAGCAGCCACTACGGGTTCTTGGCAAGCGCTAACCTCGCCGCAGGGGCGGCTTTTACGCTGACCAAAGAATTTACGGTTGATACTTCCGTCAGCACGCAATTGCGCGTCCAATCCAGCGAGGAAGGCAAAACGGTTCCCTTCTACATCGGAGATATTCTGATTACGGAGACCGTAACGGGAGGCGGCGAAGAAGAACCTGCTAGACCGCCAGCCCTGCCTTTCAACACCATTACGTTCGAAGATCAGACAACCGGAGGATTTGCGGGCCGTGCTGGCACCGAGACTCTTACGGTTACGGACGAAGCCAATCATACAACAGACGGTTCCTACGCCTTGAAGGTAGCAGGCCGGACAACAACCTGGCATGGTCCTTCCTTGCGCGTAGAGAAATACGTCGACAAGGGCTACGAGTATAAAGTAACCGCTTGGGTGAAGCTGCTCTCTCCTTCAACAAGCACCAAGCTCGAGCTTGCCTCCCAGGTCGGCGATGGAAGCAGCGCTAACTACCCAAGCCTTGCAAGCCAAACGATTACCGAGGCAGACGGCTGGGTTCAGCTCCAAGGCACCTACCGCTATAACAGCGTAGGCGGCGAATATTTGACTATTTACGTGCAAAGCTCCGACGCTACGGCATCCTACTATATTGATGACATCAGCTTTGAGAGCACCGGCTCGGGTCCTGTTGGGATCCAGAAGGATCTTGCTCCTATCAAAAACATATACGCTAACGACTTCCTAATCGGCAATGCCATTTCTGCTGAAGATCTTGAAGGAACACGCCTTGAGCTGCTGAAGATGCATCATAATGTCGTCACGGCCGGCAACGCCATGAAACCGGATGCGTTGCAGCCTACGAAAGGCAACTTCACCTTCGCCGCGGCGGACGCAATGGTCGACAAAGTACGGGCAGAAGGCATGCAAGTACACGGACACGTACTCGTCTGGCACCAGCAGTCGCCGGCATGGCTGAATACAACTACAGACGCTTCCAAAAATACGGTTCCGTTAGACCGCGCAACCGCGCTGGATAACCTGAAAACCCATATCACAACCGTCATGGAGCATTTCGGCAACAAAGTGATCTCCTGGGACGTTGTGAACGAAGCGATGAACGACAATCCGTCTAACCCTTCGGATTACAAAGCTTCCTTGCGCCAGACGCCTTGGTACCAAGCCATTGGTTCGGATTATGTTGAGCAAGCGTTCCTTGCTGCAAGAGAAGTTCTCGACGATCATCCGGAATGGGATATTAAGCTCTACTACAACGACTACAACGAAGACAATCAGAACAAAGCAACCGCCATTTACAACATGGTCAAAGACATCAACGACCGTTACGCGGCAGCCCATAACGGCAAGAAGCTGATCGACGGCGTTGGCATGCAAGGCCATTACAACATCAACACGAACCCGGACAACGTGAAGCTGTCCCTGGAGAAATTCATTTCGCTTAACGTTGAAGTAAGCGTCAGCGAGCTTGACGTTACCGCCGGCAGCAACTACTCGCTCCCTGAGAATCTCGCTACTGCGCAAGCTTATCTGTATGCGCAGCTGTTCAAGCTGTACAAAGAACACGCCGACCATATCGCGCGCGTAACCTTCTGGGGCCTTGATGACAATACAAGCTGGAGAGCCGAGAACAACCCGCTCCTGTTCGATAAGAACCTGCAGGCTAAACCGGCTTACAAGGCCGTTATTGAACCAGACAAATACTTGGCGGACAATGCTCCTAAACCTAAAGATGCCAGCCAGGCAACAGCCCCATACGGGACCCCTATTATTGACGGAACAGTAGACTCCGCATGGAGCAATGCGCAGGAAATGCCAATAAAACGTTACCAGATGGCATGGCAAGGCGCTACGGGTACAGCCAAAGCTATATGGGATGACCAGAACCTGTACGTGCTTGTTCAAGTCAGCGATACTCAGCTCAATAAAGCAAACGCAAATGCATGGGAACAGGATTCCGTTGAGATCTTCCTGGACCAGAACAACGCAAAGAAATCGTACTATCAAAGCGATGACGGACAATACCGGATTAACTTCGACAACCAGACTTCATTCAGCTCGGCAAGCATTGCTACCGGTTTTGAGTCCCAAACGAAAAAATCCGGAACCAGTTATACCGTTGAAGTAAAAATTCCGCTGACGGCCGTGACGCCGGCCAATCAGATGAAGCTCGGCTTCGACGTCCAAATCAATGACGCAACAGACGGTGCGCGTACCAGCGTGGCGGCATGGAACGATACAACCGGCTCCGGCTATCAAGACACCTCCGTTTTCGGAGAGCTTACGCTGACCGGCAAACCGACTGGCACAAGCGGCACAACCGCGCAAACGGATGTTGTTGTGAAGAACTCCGACGGCTCCGTGTCCATCAAACCCGAAGTTACCACAACAAGCGGCAATGCTGTTGGCACCATTACAAACGAGAACCTGAAAAAAGCGCTGGAGCAAGCCCCTTCAGCAAGCGGCAAAAAACAAATCGGCATTGACGTGCCTTTGCAGGCAAATGCGGTTACTTACGCCGTCCAGCTGCCGACGCAAAGCCTGAAAAGCCAAGACAGCTACGCGCTGACAGCAAAAATCGCTAACGCCTTTATCCAACTGCCAAGCAACATGTTGGCTAACACCAACGTTACGGCAGATCAAGTATCCATTCGCGTAGCCAAAGCCAACTTAGACCATGTAGACGCGGCAACCCGCGAGTTGATCGGCAACCGTCCGGTTATTGACTTAAGCCTTGTTGCAGGCGGCAATGTCATTCCTTGGAACAACCCTGCCGCGCCTGTAACCGTCGCTATTCCTTACGCACCAACAGCGGCGGAACTCCAGCATCCGGAGCATATCGTCATCTGGTATATCGACGGCAGCGGCAAGGCCGTACCGGTACCTAACAGCCATTATGACGCGGCTCTAGGAGCAGTTGTGTTCCAAACGACGCATTTCAGCACTTACGCAGCCGTATCCGTGTTTAAAACATTTGGCGACCTTGCGACAGTGCCTTGGGCCAAAGAAGCAATTGACGCTATGGCTTCCCGAGGCGTGATCCAAGGAACTAGCGAGAACAAGTTCTCCCCTGCCGCTTCGATCAAGCGGGCAGACTTCATCGCTCTTCTCGTCAGAGCGCTTGAATTGCAGGGTACCGGCACCGATTCTGCCATGTTCAGCGATGTCCCTGCCGACGCGTATTACTACAAAGAACTGGCTATTGCGAAGCAGCTTGGCATCGCAACCGGCTTTGCAGACCATACCTTCAAGCCGAATAGCAGCATCTCCCGACAAGACATGATGGTAGTAACGACCCGTGCTTTGGCCGTGCTCGGCAAGCAGCTTCCTGCAGGCGGCTCCCTTAACGCGTTCTCCGACGCGGCAAACGTAGCCGTTTATGCGAAGGAAAGCGTAGCCGCGCTTGTCAAAGCAGGCGTGGTCACCGGCAGCGGCAACAAGCTTGCGCCTAAAGACCAGCTGACCCGCGCGGAAGCAGCCGTCATCCTGTACCGCATCTGGAAGCTGCAATAAAAAAAGAGGTGCCCCATCGTCATTTTTCATGACTTTGGGGCACCCCTTTTCCGTTAAGGCCCTGAGGGCCCTTATGCATCCGATTGCAGCTTACTTCTTCCAGCTTGCGATCAGCGCTTCGGCATCCGCATTTAATACGGCTTTCGCATGATCCGATACGTTTTTCTTATCTGCCTTATTCAGCTGCTTCACAAAGTCCTGCATCTGCTTAACCGCCTGATCGCGATGTCCTTTGTCCAAGTGATGCTGAGCTTGCTTCAAGCTAGCCGACAGCTGCGCCGACAGCGATTTGCTCACTTCTCCCGAAGCCCGGTACCGGTCAACCAGCTTGCCCATGCTTCCGATACTCGTCTTCACTTCAACGGTGATCGTCTTCTTCAGCTTGTTCCCCGCTGCGTCATCGACGGCTATAACAATTGCCTTCTTGCCCAACTGGCCGGCGAGTTCAACATAAAGTTTATTCCCGTTGTAGGTTTTGCCGTCAACCGTCACGCTCGCGGATTGGATCGCCGTCTTGCCGTCGCCTGCTTGGAAGCGCAGGTAAGCATCATCTGTCAGTACCGCGCCATCCTTGAGATTAACCCCATTAACCGTTAAGGAATATACGGGGACAGCCGGAATGGCAACGGTAATTCCCTTGGATTGATTACCCGACTTATCCGCCGCGCTGATTACAAGCTTATAGCTTTGATCCGTCTCCATGCCGGCAAACACGGCTTTTTGAATTCCGCGATGTACCTTCTGCACTTCCCCGACTTGCTGGCCGTTACGAAGCAGCTTCAGAAGGACAACATCCCCATCCACCGCGTATGGGCCGTCCCATTGCACGTTCAACTGGTCATTAACGCGGTTAAATTGAACGTTCTCCACCTCTCCCGGCGCTACCCCGTCATCAACCGGATCAGGCCGTAGCGTTGGTGCCGTAAAGACAGACGCATCGCCAAACGTGAATTTGTCCAAGTTATACAGGTAGTCATTGCCCTTGAGCAGCAGATACACCAGGTGCTTGCCCGTTACTTCGGCCTTCATCTCGCCGTCAAATACTTGGAACGTTTGCCAGCCGCCCGTGCCGCTTACTTCGGCCGTTGCGATGACGGGTCCGTTAATGCCGTCAATACGGGCTTCAACCGTTCCGCCGCTTGTATCGCTGGCCGCCTGCACATGGAACTGAGCCTTGCTAACATCTCCAAAATCAACATAGTTGTACATCGCATAAGGGTTATTCGGACCGTATATGCCCGCCAGATACGTCTGATTGCCGCCATTTTCGGTACCGACGTTTACGCTGTTCGTGAAGTTTTCGGCCTCCAGCTTGCCGTAGGCATCTCTAGCCGTACCTTTGATCGTCGAGAAGGTAAACCAGTCGAGATTGCAAGGATAGTCGCTGCCGTCCTTCCCATGGAAAATGAGATATACGTCGTGTACGCCAACTGCTAACGAATCGTCCAGGATCGAGGTTACATCCACCCAATTGCTCCAGCTGCCAAGCGCGGGAATGTCGATGACTCCCGCCGTTGGACCGTCCGGAGAATCCAGCTTCACTTCAACGGTGCCGCCTTGACTGCCGCTTGCGGCATGCAGCGTAATGCCTGCAGCTCCGGAGCCAAAATCAATCCCTTCGTACGATGCAAACGCATTATTCTTAATGCCGTCAACGAATTGTCCGGTAGAGTTGATACTTAGTCCGTCGCTGTCCACGAAATGCTCCGCCTGCAACTTCGCATAAGCATCCGTCCGGGTTGGATCCGTCTTCGTGAATTTGAACCAGTTCAGATTGAACAAATACGCATCGTTTGTTTTCTTAAACACCAGATACACATCGTGTACGCCCGTCACATGGCTGGTCTGCCCCTCATCGTTTTTCAGCGGCGTAACCGCATCGATAAAGTTGTTCCATCCTCCGGTTCCTTCCACGTTTAACGTCCCTACCTTCGGTCCGTCTAGAGCATCTAGCCTAATCTCGATTTGGCCGCCGCCGGTTCCGCTGGATGCACGCGCAATGAAACCGCTTGCACCGTCTCCCGAGCCAAAATCAACATTTTTATAAGCGGCATAATTCCCGTCCTGCACGCCGCCCAGCTGAAGGGAACCTTCGATGCTGCCCTCCATGCCCGGACCATTAACGATATTAAAGCTTTCCGCTTCCATCTTGTTATACGGATCTTTGACCGCATAATCCAGCTGATCTGCATCTTGCGGCTTAAGTGACGTTAAAGCCTGAACGGCTGCCGCAGAGCTCCACGATTCAAACGTGCCGGACAGCTGTTGTCCCGCCCAGTTGCTGTCGACGAGATTGTCCGAGTTCCTGTTGTTCCATGCCATATCTGCGTTAAAGGCCAGCCATTTATTAAAGCTCTCGGCAAACGTTTTGTACTTGCTCTCGCTGCTCGCGCCTACCGCTTGCTGAAGATAACCGAGGTTGCGGACAAGAATCGTTTTGCCGCCTTTCAAGTCTCCGTTTGGACCTTCGTAACGCAGAAGCCCGTTTGCATCAACCAGCTGCTCCTTCGTAAAGGTAGCTCCCTTGAGCGCATCGTCCAAATAAACCTTGTCGCCCGTAAGCTGATAGAGACCTACGGCTGCCCCAATAAAAGTGCCTTGATTATAGTGGGTCGCGCCTTGAATCGGGCCGTTTTGCGTCTCGATCCGGTCGAACACTTTGCCGTTGCCGTCCGTCAGCATCGTTTTGCTCCAGCGATAAATCTTGGTTGCCGCATCCAGATAACGCTCGTTATGAGTGGCGTTGTACAGGAATACCGCAGCTTCGGCTGCTGGGAAGTTGATGCAGGCGTTTTTTGTCGTACGGTCATCGCTCTTCCACCAAATGCCGCCTCCGGCAAACTCGTCATCCCACTGCGTATCGTAGACGTAGTTGAAATAATATTCCGCTTTCTCGAGGTATTTCGCGTCTTTCGTAATCTGGTAAGCTCTCGTGCTGGCCATCGCCCACCACATAATATCATCGTTAAACGTGTTGTTCGTCCAGTCTGGACCGTACTTCTCGACAGCACCGTCAAATACATCATTAATTTGCGCGCGCAGCTTCGCCTTTAACTCCGAATCGGTAGCATTCTGATAAGAATCCATAACGAGCTCCCAGAGTTCGGCTTCCACCCAGAAATCCTGATAGCCGTCATGCTTGGAGGTTTTCCAGAAATATTTCGCGCTCGCATCCCAGAAAGCATTGTTGTAGGCTTCCATCGCCGTCTTGGCATCCGCCGCCTCAAAAGCATGGGCGCGAGGTGTTGCGTTTGGCAACAAGGGACTAATCGAGAGTGCAAGAGCAATTGGCAACACGATAAGCTTTGACCTTTTTTTCATTCTACTGGCCACGTACATCCCTCCTGAAATATATGGTTATGGGCAAAAAGAAAAGCCGATTCGCATGCGGGTATACGATCGGCTTCAGTCACCTATTACTATAATTTCAAGTTAGTATAAGGTCAATATATCATAAGTCTAATATAATCGACAAAACCTCCGACTAATGGAATATTAATATAACATGTTATACCAATTAAATTGTAAAAAGCGATTACCAGCGGATTCGTCGAATAATAGCCGCCATTTCATCCCGCTGCCCGTCAGCAATCGGCCATTGCTCCATTTCGCTCAATAGGCGCTCGAGGTTCAGGAACCCTTTTGCTACGCCGTTCAGTCGAGCCACTAAAGTGGAGCGCTCCATCTCCTCATCGGACGGATAGAGCCGTCTCAGCTGATCGACGGCATTCGGGAATCTCTTCAAATAATATTTCTGATGCCTTCCTTCTGCCGGGTAAAAGGTCTTAAGCTGCGCTAGTTCCGTATCAAGCGGCCCTTTGTCTTGCTCAATCCGGCTTTTGATGCCGCGGAAAAGCTCCCCCTGCTCCGCGTCCCGATAGAGCAGCAGCGACTGATATTGCCTGTCCTTATATCCGTTAATGTTGTAGGGATTATGGTTATTCCAGAACGTCTCCAGCAACTCGTCATAGGTAACGATAGCAGCATCAAATGCCAGCTCGACCGTCTCGGTATGGTCGCTCATGTTGCGGTAGACCGGCTCCGCCGTTGTTCCTCCTGCAAATCCGACGCGCGTGCGAATGACGCCGGGCATGGCGCCAAATAAAGCTTCCGGGCTCCAATAACAGCCCATGCCAAGCGTGATGGTGATTAGATCCGTCATGCGACAGCCTCCTTCCAACCTCTGTTCCAATTCGTTATATTATAATTTCCGTAAACAGTTTATCTCAAGCAGGAACGGTTACCCTTATAGAAGAACAAGTAGGATAGTCTACATTTTGGGAGGTTATTATGGGAAAAGTCGTTCATTTCGAGATTCATGTCGATGACATGGAGCGTGCCAAAAAGTTCTACGGCGAGGCATTTGACTGGACGTTTGAGGATTGGAGCGAATATGCGGGTATGCCCTATCTAGGGGCAACAACGGGCGACGCCGACGCGATGGGGATTAACGGCGCTTTGATGAAACGCATGGGTCCTCCTCCGCAGCCGGGTCAGCCGGTGAACGGCTCTGTCTGTACGATTGGCGTAGGAGACTACGATGCGACCGAGGCCAAAATTCTTAGTTTGGGCGGCCAGGTAGCCCTTCCGAAATACGCGTTACCGGGCATGGCATGGCAAGGTTATTACATCGATACCGAAAACAATGTAATCGGTATTCATCAGCCGGACGAGAACGCGAAATAATCCTTTTTAAAGAAACAGGGGCTGTCCCACCGTCATTTGTAATGACCGAGCGGACAGCCCCTTATCCAACATAAGCCTATCAGCCCCCATAAGGAGGAGATGATGTTAATTCAACCAAGTCACGCCTCGGTCCTGCAGGACTTCGTCCCATCCGGTAGGAGGCTCGCTATTGGACACGACGTAATCCACGTCGGATAGATCTGCGATTTTGGCAACGGTACGTTTGCCGATCTTGGAAGAATCCGCGACAACGATGGTCGACTGCGAGCATTGGATCAGCTTGCGGGTGAACAACGCGCGTTCGTAATCGAAGCCCGTAAGTCCATTCTCGAGCGATACGCCGTCTACGGAAACAAACGATTTGTTCACGTAGAAGTCCTCCATCATTTTCTCGGAGATTGGACCCGATACCCGAAGATGCTTCGGATTCACTTCTCCTCCGATGAAGATTGTTCTGCCGTCGTATACGCCATTCTTCTGGTAGTCCAGAAGGAGCGTTAGCGTTGGAATTGAGCAGACCAGAATCGTCAGGTTATGCTTGTCCTCCAGATGATGAATGATCTGCATGGCCGTACTACCCTCATCGATAACCAGCACGTCATTATCCTCGATCAAGCTAGCGGCAAGCACCCCGATGGCCCGCTTCTCTTCGGCATGAATGATTTCACGTTCATTGTAAGCCGGTTCAATCTCGGCTTTTAGCCTTACCGCTCCGCCGTATACTTTCTTAAGCTTATTATCTTTCTCCAGCTCATCCAGATCGCGACGGATCGTCTCCGTTGTTACCTCGAACTGCTGCGCCAGATCGTTCACATTCACTTTGCCTTTCATGCCAAGCATCTCGAGGATGCGTTTGCGTCTCTCTTCACCTGCCAAAGACATGGTGTCTCTCCCCTTTAATCATATACAGCCATTATAAAACAAAGTAAGTTTAATAGTAATAGCTCCCGGAAGCGACTTCCTGCAGGCATAACTCCAGCTGCTCAAGCGCAAACCGCATTTGCTCTTTCGTAATAACAAGGGAAGGACGGAGCGTAATAACGTTGCTCTCGATAATTTTGAATGCTACGCCTCTCTCCATCGCTTTATACATAACGGCTTCCGCTTCGTCGATCGCCTTCTCCTTCGTTGCCCGGTCCTTCACCAGCTCGACCCCGATATGAAGCCCTACGCCGTTCACATTGCCAACCAACGGGCAACGTTCTCGCAGCCCCTCCAGCCATTCCAAGGCGTAACGGCCAACCTCCTCGGCGTTCTCAACTAAGCGATGCCGTTCCAGATAATCGATCATAGCCAGGCCAGCCGAAGCGCATAGACCATTCTTCTCATGCGTGAAGTGGCCAATCGACAGATGCCCCAGAACATTGTATTCTTCCCTCGTGACGATCCCGGCAAAAGGAAGGACGCCGCCGCCAAGCGACTTGCCAAGCACAAGAATGTCCGGCGTTACGCTATGCTCTGCGGCGAACATGCGGCCCGTACGTCCAAATCCTTCAATAATCTCGTCGAAGATCAGCAGTGCCCCATGCTTCTCGCACAATGACTTCACCCGTTCCCAGAAAAGGCTGCTTGGCACGATCGGCGTCGCGGAGATCGGCTCGCCGATAACGCAGGCAATATCGCCTTCACGCTCGAAGAGAAGCTCCATCTGCCGAAGGATTTCGTTATCGACCGCTTCTTCCGAATCGAACCCCCAGGGATTGCGGTAATAGTTCGGGAATTCCACATGCAGCGCACCAGGTACCATCGGACCGTTGCCCGCTTTGAACAACCGCTCCCCGCCGATACTTGAAGCCTGGAAGCCGTTTCCGTGATAGGAATCCCAGAACGAGATCGTCTTCCACTTGCCGGTAATCTGCTTGGCCAGCATGACAGCCATCTCGATCGCTTCCGAGCCGCCAGGCGCAAACAATACGCGGTCCAGACCGTCCGGCGTAATTTCGACCAGCTTTTTCGCAAGGGCGACAGCATGCTCATTCGTATACCGTCTCGGCGAAAACGTATTTTTGCTCCGTAATGCTGCGATAACCGCCTCAATAACGTCATCATTATTAAAACCCGCGTTATGAACGCCGTTGCCATGCATATCGATATACGGTTTGCCGTCCATGTCGTAGATATAAATGCCTTCGGCTTTGGACAACACGTTCAAGACGGGCGTGGATAAGCTTTGATGCAGAAAATAACGGTTATCTTCCTCGTAAACCGCCCGTGCGGCTAGAGACAGGTTGCGGTCCCAATAGCGGCTTCGTGCGCTTGACTTGTTAATATCCCCTTGTTCGCGGCTGTATTCCATCCGGCTCACTCCATTCTCGTCAATTAACGGAACTGCATTAGGTTATGTCCGTCCTCCGTCATATCGAATATATGAAATTTGTCTTCCCGTATTTTCATCTGAATCGTATCGCCATGCCGGACGGGAGCCTCATTATCCGTTACAAAACGAATCGTGCTTTGCATCTTCTGCTCCGCATCCATCACCTTCACGAGCTTGCCGCTGCCGAGATGCTCTACCAGATCAACCTTCATGGCGATCGCGTTCGGATCGCTCCCGTCCGTCAGCATCAGATCATGCGGACGAATGCCCAGCTTCACCGGCTTGCCGATATGCTTCGCTTCGAGCTTT
Organism: Paenibacillus glycanilyticus; assembly: GCF_030161375.1. Classification (GTDB taxonomy): domain Bacteria; phylum Bacillota; class Bacilli; order Paenibacillales; family Paenibacillaceae; genus Pristimantibacillus; species Pristimantibacillus glycanilyticus_B. Next base: position 22,893 of record NZ_BSSQ01000006.1, on the reverse strand, counting down.
CTCGCTTCCGGAATGCGGAACTCGAATCCGCTCGTTACAATTGCCTGCACTCCTTTATCCTCTTGAACTACACCATCTATCAGGTTCATCGGAGGGTTGCCCAGGAAGCTCGCGACAAACAAATTAACCGGCTGGCTGAACAACTCCTCCGGCGGTGCATATTGCTGAATCTTGCCGCCGTTCAGGATCGCCACCCGGTCGGAAATCGCCAATGCTTCCTCTTGATCATGCGTAACGATAATCGTCGTTACGCCGAGCTCTCTTTGGAGCTTGCGGATTTCATCCCGCACGTCCAGCTTCAGCCGCGCGTCGAGGTTGGACATCGGTTCGTCGAGCAGCAAGATTTCCGGGTCTTTCGCCAGTGCCCGGGCCATTGCCACCCGTTGCTGCTGACCGCCGGACAGCTGGGAAGGCTTGCGGTCCAGCAGATGATCGATCTGCACGATTTTGCTCATTTCCTTGGCGCGTTCATAAGCCTGTGCTTTAGGCATCTTCCGCTCCCGCAACGGGAAAGCGATATTGTCGCGGACGGTCAGATGCGGGTACAAGGCATACGACTGGAATACCATGCCGATATTCCGGTCCTTAGGTTCAACATGGTTAACCAGACGGTCACCGAAATAGATCTCTCCGGAGGTTGGCTTAAGAAGGCCCGCGAGCATCATTAACGTTGTTGTTTTGCCGCAGCCGGACGGGCCGAGCAGGGCGACGAACTCGCCTTTGTTTATGACCAGATCAAGCCCGTCGACGGCGCGGCTGCTCTCTTTTTTGCCGTCGTAGTTTTTGACGATGTTTCTGAGCGTAATCATGATTGCTTCGCCCCTCCCATGTTAACTTTCATGAACATTTTTTGCGTGAAAATATAGAACACCACAACGGGCAACGTATAGAACAAGCCGATTGCCGTAATCAAGCCGTAATTGACGATCTGATTCTCCTTCGTCACCAGCTTGGCGAGATACCCGGCTAACGTCAGCATGTCGTCATTAAAGATCAGCAGCTTGAACAGGAACCATTCGCCGTAAGCGCCGAGGAAGGCGAATACCGAGATCGCCCCGATTCCGGACAACACATACGGGACGAGCACTTTCTTGAACGCTCCGAACCGGGTTGTCCCGTCCACCATTGCCGCCCATTCGATATCCCAAGGCACTTCGTCGAAGAAGCCTTTCATAATATAAACCAGGCCCGGCAGCGAGCCGGTTGTTGCAACCAGCATGACGCCAAGGTAAGTGTTGACGAGGCCCATCTTCACCAGAATGAAGAACGTCGCAATAATCAAGGTAATGCCGGGAAAAGAACGCATCAGGAACAGAAATTTCAATGCCGCGCCTTTCCCTTTGAAATCAAGCCTTGAGAAGGCGTACGCGGTTGGCACGGAAATCCCGACCTCGATCGCAACGATCATTAGCGAATAAACAATCGTATTTAACACAATCGGCCAGATTAAAGGCAGCTTGATCCCCGAATACTCCACTGGCTCCGTAAAGAATGAGAAGTTGTCGAGCGAAAACTCGCCCGTTGTAAAATTCATCGTTGCCGCTAGGAAATACCACACGATCATCGCAATGATCGGCAGCGTGAGCAGCGTCATATAGGTATGCGCTAGCGCTTTTTTTAACGTGCTGGTCGTCATCGGAACGGCCTCCGGTTCAGCTATTATTAGTCCTCTATTCGTGAAGGCTTGATCATTTGGTTGAAATCAAACATACGGATAAGCAGCATCGTGAGTACGAAGGAGATAAACACCACGATCAGCGACACCGCCGCGCCGTAACCATAATATTTAAGGTTAAATGCCTGTTGGAAGGCGTACAGCGATAACGTGGTTGTATCCCGCATCGGACCGCCTTGCGTTAATAGCATGATGAAGAAATAAGAGGATACGAAGCCGATCAGATCGGAAATCGTAATATACATCAGCGGCCATTTCAGCGTAGGCAATATGATTTTCATAATGACGGATTTCTCGCTTGCGCCGTCGACGCGGGCTGCCTTGTACAGATCCTCCGGAATCGAATTAATCGCGGAAGATAACAGAATCATGCCGCCGGATATCGTCGATATGATAGTCGCCAGAATAACGATCGCCATGGCCCCTTTTGTGAACCAGGACACGGGATCCGAGATGATTCCCATATTTAGCAGAAACTTATTGATAAGACCGCCTTCGGTCGGGTCGAAGATGAACTTCCAAAACGTTACGTACACGACTGAAGGAATGATACTTGGGATCAACCACAATATGCGGTACACTACGGCAAGCATCTTGCCTTTAAGAAAATATTGCGTTGCAATGGAGATAACTAGAGCAAATAGCAGGGAGATTCCGAGCGATAAAACAGCGAACACGGCCGTGTTGCCCAATATTTGCGGAAGATTGTAATCGCTGAATATCCGTTTGAAGTTCGTTAAGCCGACAAAATGCGGCTTCATCGAGGCATTTAAATCGGTAAATGCCATGCCAACCGTCGCGATCGCGGGCAAAATAAAAAACACAAGCACAAGCAAGGAAAACGGTGCAATAAACAAATAAGGATAAATGGCTTTGCGTAACGGTTTCTTGTAAGTCTTCGTCTCGTTCAATTCAAGGTTTATTTCAAGATTCATTTCCGTTTTCATTTCAAGGCGACCTCCATAAGGTGTGCGGAGTTCGGAACCGGCAAGGCGCCCCGTTCAGGTGCGAGCGCCTAGTCGATTCTCGGCTGATGCGATTATTGACCGATTACTTCTGAATCTCGACACGGTCCGCAGGTACGTTTTGTTTCACTTCTTTCTCGAAGATGTCGAATGCTTCTTCCGCCGATTTGCCCTTGGTCAGAATCGCCTCAACGCCCATTGTGTAGCCTTTCGTGAACGTTGCGTAGTCCGGAAGCGCAGGGCGTGTTTTCGTAAACTCAACGAGGTAGGCATGATCCTTATAGAAGGACATTTCTTTAAAGCGCGGATCCTCTTGAGCCTCCGGCGTTACCGGCAGCTTGCCGCTTGCGATCGTATGGTTGATCTGCAGATCCGGATCCAGCACATGCTCGATCAGTCTTTGCACGTAGGTCATTTTCTCGTCGTCCACTTTGGCACCGACAAAAATCATGGCAGGGTTGCTGTACGATACCGGCTTGCCGCCTTTTTGCGCGGAAGGAACCGGGATCCATACGACATTGTCGTTAAACCAGTTGTTGTACTCGTCCACTTTGTCTTTCATGCCGTTGGCTTCGCGCATCATTTGGTAGAACTCCGTGCGTGCGAATTCCGCGAAAATCTCGCCTTTCACGAACATCGGAGCAGCCATGTCGGTATCCACGTCGCCGATGTTTTCCGCGATAACGCCGCGTTTTTTCGCATCCGCCCAGAAGGCATATACGTCCTTCGCTTTTTGCGTCAGCTCCAGCTTGTTTTGCTCCGCATCGTAGTTGTTGAAGTCAAACGCATAATTCCAGCCTTCAAACCTTGTATCCTCGACCGCAAACCCGATTTTGACCAGGCTCTTCTTCTTTGCTTCATCCGCAAGGTTAACAAGATCATGGAACGTGAAGTCTCCGCTGTCGACTCTAGCACGAAGTCCGTCGATCTGCTCCTTCGTCCAGCCTAGTCCCTCAAGCGCTTTGCGGCTGATAAACACAGGCGAAGCATCCATATCTTGAATCGCGCCGTAGTAATGCCCGTCATAGCTCATTATGTTGGTATAAGAGGCCGGAACGTTCTTGAACACCTTGGAGTCTTTCACCCAGTCGATGTCGCGGATCAGACCCGCATCCCGCTCCCAGCCGATGTCCACGCTGGAGTTGATGAAAATGTCCGCCACTTTGCCGGCCTGGGCTTGAAGAACAAGCTCGTCATCGTCGATACCCGGCCACCAGTCCAATTTCACTTGTACGTTGTCTGGAGCGAGCTCTTCATTCAGACGTTTCTCGGCTTCGAGGAAGTTGTCCTTCCGTGCCCCCCAAGTGTTCTCGCGAACGGAGATCGTTACCACTTTTGCTTCCGGCTTGTCCGATGCGGAGGCGCCTTCCGACGTCGTAGAAGCAGAGTTTCCATTCGAACCGCATCCCGCGAGTACCCCAAGACCCATAACCATTGTCAAAGCTACGCCAGCAAACTTTTTCACTGTTACACTTCCTCCTTCAAGGCTCTAAATGATTAACCTTACAAGACTTAGTATAGGGAGTTATGTTAATTCAGGATAAAAACCACGTTAATGTTTTGTTTTGTTGTTGTTTAATCTTTTGTGTTGTTGTTTTAATCGCAAACAAAAGAAATAGCTTCATCGACTATATTCAGAGCTGCAACGAGCTGTTCTTCCGTTATAACAAGCGGCGGCACCAACGTCAGGACATTTCCGTTCGACACCTTAAAGCTTAAGCCTCGTTCCATGCACCGGTACATGACCTTCTCCGCTTCTTCGATTGCTTTTTCCTTCGTCTTGCGGTCACGGACAAGTTCAATAGCGGCGAGCATGCCCTTCACCCGCACATCGCCAATCGAAGCATGCTTTTCTTTCATCTCCGTCAGACGTTGCTCGAACACCTTCTCCATCCGGCGCGCATGCTCCAGCAGCCCGTTCTGCTCGATATATTCAATCGTAGCCAGCGCGGCCGCGCAGCCAACCGAGCTTTTCTCATGGGTATAATGGCCAAGCGAAATATCTTGCGCCACATCTAGCCCTTCCCGCACAATAATGCCGGCAATCGGGAATACGCCGCCGCCGAAGCCTTTTCCAATCGCCACAATATCCGGCACGATATCGTAATGCTCATGGACAAACATCGTTCCCGTGCGGCCAAATGCCGTTGGAATCTCGTCGAGAATGAGCAATACGCCATACTTGTCGCATAGTTCCCTCAGCCGTTTGAAGTAAGCTTTCGGCGGAATTTGAACATCCGTGCTGCGGATCGGCTCCATAATAATGGCGCCAACATCAGCTTCCCGCTCCAGCATATATTCCAAATAATCGAGGCATTTCAATCCGCAGCCGTCGCAATCGCCCATGAAACACCGGTAGCCGTTAAACGGCATCATATGCTCCGTTCCCGGCAGGAGCGGCCCCATCGAATTGCGGAACACGCCTTCGCCGCCAACCGAAATGGCATCAAGGCCCGCTCCATGGAACGAATCCCAGGTGGAGATGGTTTTGAATTTACCCGTCGCTTTGCGGGCCAGCTTCAAAGCCATGCCAATCGCGCTAGTCCCGCCCGGCGTGAACAGCACCTTATTCAAGTCGCCCGGAGCCAGTTCTGCCAGCTTCTTCGCCAGCTTAATGGCAACCGGATTCGTAAATCTCCGCGGCAGGAACGGCATTTCGTCGAGTTGATTTTTAACGGCATCAATGACATAACGGTTTTTATAACCAACCTGATGGACGCCGTTGCCGTGGAAATCCATATATCGCCGACCGTCTATGTCCTCTAAGTAGATGCCCTCTGCGTCAACGATGACGTTCAAGCATGGCGTCGACATCGATTGATGCACGAAATAGCGGCTGTCCTCGTCCAATACGTCCATCGCTTCTTCGCTTAAGTTGTCGGCTTGCCATTTCTTCCGTTCGGAGGAGAGATTAATATCCCCTTCCGTTCTCATATACGCTTTTACTTCCACTGCATTGCCCTCCTCTAGTAGTAAATCTATTCTCTATGCAGCTTTGTCCGATTCCGATCCGCTTTGCGTTAAATTGTTAGCCCACTTATTCGAGCGATAGCGGAAATAGCCGATACACGCTTTGGACACTTCCTCAAGCGCAAACATGACGTATACGACTTCAACCGGCCAATGAAACAGATAGGCACCGGCAAGCACGAGCGGCAATGCGATTAGCCATGTCGTTACGAGGATCAGCTTCAACGTATAAACGTTGTCGCCGCCGGCACGGAACATGCCTACGATCCACACATTATTGAGAAAATACGCGAGCATGAGGACCGCTTGGATCAGCATCACATGCCGGAATGCCGTCTGAACTTCCCCGCTCGTTTGGCTGAACAGCATAACGATATACGGGCTTAACGCCGCAATCGCCACGCTGACGAACAAGGAAACGACAATCGTTAATGCCGTAAACTTCCGAGCGAAGGCAATTGCTTCGTCCGGTTCCTTCCGGCTGAGCTTTTGGCCGATCAGCACGTTCGCCGCATAGGCAAAACCGTAAATGCCCATCATGAAATATCCGTTAAAGGTTCTTGCCAGCTGGAAGGTTGCGAGCGCCGTTACGCCCATATAACCAAAAGCGACGGCATACAGCATATTTCCGACCGACCAGAGCCCTTCATGAACAACAAGCGGCAGCGTGGTTCGGTACAACCTTTTCACGAATGCAAATTTCAACGAGGTTAAGGATCTGAACGTAAGATGGAAAGACACTTTGCGGACATAGACATACACAATCAACGCGGTTCCGCCGACGACGGAAGCAACAAGCGTGGCATACGCCGCTCCTGCGATTCCATATTCGGGGAAACCCAGCTTGCCGTAGATCAGCACATAGTCAAGCCCCGCATTGATCGACATCGATACAAGACCGATCATTAATGTCGCTTTAACCTGCCCGATCGCCCCGAGTGCGCTCGCGAATGTATCTTTAACCGAGTTAATCAAATAGACTAGCAGCAACAGGGTTAAATAATGGGCACCGTATTGGACGGCACCCGGATCATTAATAAACAGCCTGAGAATAGAGCTTTTGAATACAAAAACAACCGCAACAAGGACAAGCGTAACCGTTACGCTGGACAGGAGCATCAGCGCAAAAGCTTGCTGCAGCGAATGCTTGTCGCCTTTGCCGTGATACTGCGTAATAAAAGCCGTAATCCCATATACGCCGGTCAAAATCATGCTAAGAACAAAGCCGATCTGCCCGACTGCGGCCACAACGGCAATAGCGGAATCGCCAAGCCGTCCGACCATCAGCGTATTGATAAGGGAGAACGAATTGCCCACCAGCATTTGCAGGACGGACGGGATGACGAGCCTACTTACGTTTTTTCGAAATTCGCTATTTAAGTTTGATGCGTGCATGATGCGATTAGCCTTTCATTTCAGCGGGAAATACCGGATTGGACCAAGCTACGTTCCCCTCATAATCAACGCATTCCACCCGAACGTACATCATCTCGCTATCCAGCAGAAATTGTCCGCTTTGCACCGGAGCAGCGTCCTTGTTATACAAGGTACGGCCGTTAAACGGATGCGTAATAAACTTAATGAACTTTACAGGCGAACACTCTATTTTTAAATAGCCGTCTTCTACGCGCAGGTCATGAATTTCCGGTCCGTTCGAGGAATAATAGCGGCCTTCTTTCATGGCATTAATAATCCCCTGCTGGCTGAAATCTTCTGCCTCAACGTTAATCCAGCCGCCGAAAAATTCGGAGATTGCGCTGTCGAGCTCTCCGCCATGCGCGTCATCGGCAGCGATTCCGAATACTTTGCGTCCATGGCTGAGCAGGTAATCCCAATGCCGCACGCCATAACCTACCGCTTCATCCAACTCAGACTGATGGTTATAAATTTCGATTGCCGAATAATGCCGCAGCGCGAGCAGATCCTCCGGTTTGTTGCGCGACCAAGTCGGGTGATTCATGATGACCAGATTGCCTTTTGCCCGCATCTCATCGATTAAGGCTTGAATCGTCGCAAGGTCTTCGTAATCCGGCTTAGCGTGCTCCTCGTCATGTCCAAACGGAACGCTGGCGCCAAGAGACTCGTCCAACAGACCATGAATATGGTATTGCTGGCCCGTTTCTCTCCAGCTCATCTCGCATGCCATTTCATAGCCGCTGAGCAGGATATAGTCTTCCTCGTTGTACGCATCCGACTTCCAATAAATCTCGTGATCGCTAAGACACATAAAGTCATAACCTTTGTCCTTATAAGCCTGAATCACCGTCTCCGGTTCGTATTGGCCGTCGCTTCTTGTGGAATGCGTATGGATATTTCCTTTGTATTTGCGTTTGCTTCCGTTCAAATATACGCTTGCTGTCATCCCCGCTTCTCCCCCTTTTCCATCAAATCCGCAATGAACACCGGATTCGTCCAAGCAACGTTGCCCTCGTAATCGACGCATTCCACGCGCACGTAGACCATGTCTTCTTCGATCGTCATAGACGCTTCGGTGAGCGGCTCGCCCGTCTCAAAATTGCCGTAAAACGGTCCCCGTTGCGGGAATGCCTTAAACATAATAAATTTACAAGGGGAGCATTGGATTTGCAGCTGGCCATCCTCGACTCGCAAGTCATATACCTCAGGTCCGGAGCTGGAATAATACGCTCCCTTCTTCAGGCTTGTAATGATGCCGGCATGCGTCAGCTCTTCCGCTTGCACCCGAACCCAGCCGCCGCCGTATTCGGGGATTACCCAATTCGGGTCATGGGAATGCGAATCATCCGAAGCAATGCCAAAGACGCGTTTGCCGTTCTGCAAAGCATGGTCCCAATACGCTGCGCCGTAGGAGCTGCTAGTCGACCATTCCGTCGCATGATTGTAAATCTCAACCGCAAAGAACCGGTCGTATTTCACCATGTCGTCAAACCGCGTCAAATGCCATTCCGGATGGTTAAAAATAACGAGGTTGCCATGAGCACGCAATTCATCAATCAATAGCTGCGGCGAGTGATCCCCAACCCATGGCACCGGTATCGGGAACTCTTCCAGATGGCCGTAACGCTCAAGCTCCGGTTCCACCGTCGGATCGTCCAGCACGCCAAAGTGATATCCGGGGTTCTTATCCGCAACCGGATTAAGTTCTCCGCGTTCGGTTGCCGGAATCGCAATGAAATCCGGCGTATTGAATTCTTCCGTACGCGTGTAAATATCATGGTCGCTAAACGCGATGAAGTGATAACCCTTCGCCTTGAAAGCTTCCACGACTTCAGCGGCGGGCAGCCGCCCGTCCGACCAGGTTGTGTGAAGATGGAGATTACCTTTATACATGACTTTGCTGCGGTCCAGTAGAATGATGTTTTTCATAATTCCCCTCCGTTTGGGATTAATGTTGTTTCATGTGGTTTATTCAAAGAATACTACGGGTTTTTTCGTAATTCAATCCAATTACGAATATTTAACACGGCGTTAATATTGTATTTATATAATTAAACAAACTAAAACAACAACAAAACAAATGGAGGACTTTGACATGACTACACACCAATTAAAAGGGATTCTGTTTGACAAGGACGGTACCTTAATTCAATTCCATTCCTTCTGGGTTCCGATTGCGGAGGAATTAACGGACCGCTTGCTAGCGGAATTAAATGGAGGTTTACCGGCATCTTCGGGCCTTAAGGAGAAGCTGCTCCAGTCCATTGGACTAAACGCGAACGGCAAGGTCGATTCGAAAGGGTATTTGGCCGGGGGCACAACCGCCGATATTGCCGGGGCCTATGGGGAAGTACTTGAAGCCAGCGGCTATGGAATAGAGCACATGCAAAGATTGCTTCCTTGGATCACGGATGAGATCTATCGCCTTACGCAAGTTCACCGGGACCAGCTGCTGCCAACGACAGATCTGAATAGCTTGTTGCCTCTGCTAAAGGACAAAGGACTAAAGCTTGGGATCGCGACGGCGGACGATTTGGAATCCACCCTCTTCTTCTTGAACAAATATGGCATTGCCGGCTACTTCGACTTCATAGGAACCTCCGACCGTTACGAGAAAAAGCCTAGTCCCGTCATGATGAACGAATTTTGCAAGCTGACGGGGCTCCAGCCAAGCGAGGTTGCTATTGCCGGAGACACGTTAACCGATATGGGGTTCGCTCAACAATCGAATGCCGGCTTGGCCATTGGCGTATTATCCGGTACAAGCGAGCGGGAAGAACTCGCGCCTTATGCCGGACTTATCCTGCCGTCTGTTGGCGATCTGGCGTACATCGATTTCCATCGCAAGAGCGATAATAGATAAGACTGAAAATTGCCATGAAAAGGGCTGAAAATTGCCCGCTTCGCAATTGAGATAGCCATCTTTTTGTTATATGATAGGAAATGGTTTAGAACCTTGCATTTCATAAGCAAAATGACATCTTCCGCAAAGCGATATAGAGAGGAATTTCACCCAACATGAATCCAAAACAATTGAACTATACAATGCCTGCCGAGTGGACGAAGCATGAGCGCACGTTCATCTCCTGGCCGGTACAAGCTTCTATGGTTTATCCGGAGCATTACGAGCAAGTAAGCACAGGTTACGCCGAGCTGGTTACGGCCATTGCAGAATTCGAACCTATTACAGTTGTTGTAAACCCTGCGGACATGGAGAAAGTCAGCGCCTTGTTTACGGGCAATTCTGCCGTGGAATGCCTGCCGATCGAGCATAACGATGCATGGCTGCGCGACAACGGCCCAACGTTTGTTGTAGGTGAAGACGGAGGGCTTGCGGGCGTGAACTGGAAGTTCAACGCCTGGGGCGGCAAATATTCGCCATGGGATCTGGACGATGCGGTAGCACCGCAAATCCTGAAGCATGTTGACGTGAAGCAGTTTGATGCCCCGGTTGTTATGGAAGGCGGATCGATCCATACGGACGGCGAAGGTACGCTTCTGACAACGGAAGAATGCCTGCTTAATGTGAACCGCAACCCGGAGCTCACTCGCGAGCAGATTGAAGGTTACGTGAAAGAGTTCGTTAACGTAGAAAATATCGTATGGCTGAAGCGCGGCCTCAGCGGCGACGAAACCGACGGCCATGTCGATAACATCGCTTGCTTCGCGGCTCCAGGCAAAGTCATTCTGCAAGTATGCGACGATCCATCCGATGCGAACTACGAGATTACGCAAGAAAATCGCCGTATCCTGAGCGAAGCGGTAGATGCAAAAGGCCGCAAGCTCGAGATTATCGAGATTGGACAACCGCCTTACGCGGAATACGAGGACACTCGTCTGACGCTGAGCTACCTGAACTTCTACTTCGTAAACGGCGGCATTATTTTGCCGGTATTCGGCGGCGCTGCCGAAGAAGCCGACCGCAAAGCAATCGAAACGCTGCAAGCGGCATTCCCGGATCGCCGCATCCGCGCGATCGACGGCATGGCCGTTATCCGCGAAGGCGGCAACGTGCATTGCACGACACAGCAAATGCCTGCCCGCCGGGCTTAATGTTTGTTTCGCAAAACTATAAGACAATGCTTAAGAAGCAAGTTTTACGAAGTAAAACTTTTTAGGAGGATTGCCATCCATGAGAACAGTCAAAGTAGCAGCGACGCAAATGAGCTGCACATCCAATATTGAAGAGAACATCCGCAAAGCCGAAGTGCTGGTGCGCAAAGCTGCGGCAGAAGGCGCGCAAATCATCCTGCTGCAGGAGCTATTCGAGACGCCTTACTTCTGCCAGAAGGAAAAAGCAGACTACTACGTCTACGCAACCGAGCTGGAAGAAAACAAAGCGGTTAATCATTTCCGCCAAATCGCGAAAGAACTTAACGTCGTGCTTCCAATCAGCTTCTACGAGAAGAAGAACTGGGCTCGTTACAACTCGCTGGCCGTTATTGACGCCGACGGCGAAGTGCTCGGCAAATACCGCAAGAGCCACATTCCGGACGGCCCTGGTTATGAAGAGAAATTTTACTTCAATCCCGGCGACACGGGCTTTAAAGTATGGAAGACGAAATTTGCCAAAATCGGCGTTGGCGTATGCTGGGACCAATGGTATCCGGAAGCGGCGCGCAGCATGGCGCTTATGGGCGCCGAGCTGCTGTTCTACCCGACAGCTATCGGCTCCGAACCGCAGGACGGCAGCATCGATTCCAAGGATCATTGGCAAATGTGCATGAGAGGCCATGCGGCCTGCAACCTGATGCCGGTTATCGCATCCAACCGGATCGGCGAAGAAGGCGACGATGATTCGACGATTAACTTCTACGGCTCTTCGTTTATTGCCGGCCCTCAAGGCAACATGATTGCCGAAGCCGGCCGCGATGAAGAATCCGTGCTTGTTGCCGAATTCGACCTCGACCAGCTCGAGACGCAACGCATCGAGTGGGGCATCTTCCGCGACCGCCGCCCTGATCTGTATGGCGTAATCGCTTCGTACGACGGCGAGATTCGCGTACGGTAAAATGAACAGCCCTCAGACCAACTGGTCTGAGGGCTGTTATTATTTGGGCACGGATTTTTTATAAAGCATTTTGCCTCTCATCCTCTGGAAGGGGATACCATGAACCCTTGGACAATACGCCAACAACCTTTGATCTTCTGGCAATCATTTCAGCTGAGCAGCTAGCACGAACCAGTACCGCATTTGCCGCATCGCCTTCTTTTGGCCATAGCTGGTTCCCCTGTCGATCCAAAGGCGTAACTCCGCCCGTGATATATCCTAAAGTCTCGGCAAGCCCTCTCTCGTCTGACCATCCGTAACGTTCCGCCAGTTTGCTAGCCTTCTCAAGGACATTCCCTTGGCCGAAAGGATTCCAATGATCCGTAATGCTGTCATCGCCAAGCCAAACCTTCACCCCATGCTTTTTGAGCACCGGGAACGGGAAATTGCCGAGCGGGACGGTGGATGTTAACGTTATGTCTCGCGCCGCGAGCATAGCCGCCAACTCTTCCTGTTCTTGCGGCGATACGCCCGCTAATCCGAGCGCATGTGATACCGTCACACGGCCCCTCCAGCCGGCATCTTCCGCCATATCCGCAAGCCTGCGAATTGTGAACGTCCCAAGATGTCCGGGATCATGAATATGAACGTCTACATCCGCATTTGCTTCCACTGCCAAATCCATGATGGTATACAGAGACTGCTCGATATTCTGATCGACGCTTCCGGGATCAACACCGCCCATACTGGTCGCGCCTAAACGCAAAGCTTCCCGGGCATATTCCACCACTTGACTGCGAAGCAGGCCATGCTGAGGGAATACAACAATCTCCCCCGAGACTTTGTCTTTACGGTTGTCAAACGCGCGCATGACAGCTTCTACATGCTTCACGCCCGTGTATGGATCTACATTGCAATGCGAACGTATATAAGTCGTTCCATGGCTAAAAAGAAGATCAATAAGAGCTTCTGCCCGCTCCTGCGACTTAGGGAGAAGCTGATGGAGAAGCACGGCTTCCTCCTCAATTCGGGCCAATACGCTAAACGGCGGCTCAACCGCCTTCCAAGGGCCGGAATAATACGTCTTATCCAGATGGATATGCATATCCCGGAAGGCAGGAAGCATTAAGCTGTCTTCCGCATCGTAACAACTATAGTTGTCTGAAGGGAGTCCGGAGCCTGCCGGCCTAATCAAGCGAATCTTCTCGTCTTGAATAAACAAATGGTAGCTGCCAGTAATTGTCCGGGCGGGCACGCCAGCCTCCATCTGATACCCTTCTTCAAGTCGCACATTCGTCAACCAGTAACTGTTCATACGACCACCATCCGTTCTCCGGCAGACATCAGCTTGCCGGCAACGTGAGCGCCCCGGAAAAATACAGCCTTGCATGCGCGTCTTCTCGCGATCGCCTCAGAGGAGCAGGATGCATCCATCAGCACAAGATTTGCAACATCACCCGGCTGCGGCCATACCCGATTACCGCCAGCATCAAGCGGCATTACGCCGTCTGTGATGCAGCCCAAAGCACGATTAAGCGAATATTCATCCAACCAGCGAAGACGCTCCGACAACCGTCCCGCCCGCTCCAATAAATTACCGTTTCCAAACGGTTGCCAGGAATCCTGCACATTGTCGCAGCCAAGAGAGAACGGCACGCCATATCGCTGCAGCACTTGAACATGAGGCAAGGTCGCCTTATGATGGACGCTGTTAATTATGCGAATGCCAGCCTTGCGCAGTAGCCCCGCCAAATCAGCTGTAGCACCTTCCGGCACTTCTCCCAGGCAAAAAGCATGACTGACACTCACTTTCCCCTGCAAACCAGCTTCAATCGTCAATTGAGCCAACCTGCGAATCGTGTGCGTTCCCAAATAATCAGGGTCATGAAGATGCAGGTCAATGCCGCCGCCAAACTCTACGGCTATTTCGACCATCTCCTGAAGCGATCTCTCGATATCGATATCAACGGTTGCAGGATCAACCCCGCCAACCATTGTCGCTCCCTCGCGCATGGCAGCTCGCAGCAGCTCCTTGGAGCCGCTCCGCAGCAAGCCTTGCTGCGGGAAGGCTACAATGTCATAGGCAAGCTTTCCGTCATACGCTTCAAGGACAGACTGAATCTCTTTGAGATACTTGAGGCCAATCGCCGGATAGATATCAACATGAGTCCGTACGTACGTTGACCCTGCATCCATTACAGTCTGCAGCAACCTCTCCGCTCTGGCCGCCGTAGTGTGCGCATGCTCGGACAAAGTCTTATGTTCGAGCTCACTTCTCTCAACGACCCCTTTGCCGGGCGGAATGGCTTGCCACGCTTCTCCGATGAGTGTCTTGTCCAGGTGAAGATGCATCTCCGAGAATGAAGGCAATAACAGATAGGAAGAACCCTCTATAATCGGCAACGCCACTGACAGCGGTTCAGAGGCAGGAATCAGCTCCTTCACGAATCCGTCCCCAAGCCGCAAATGATAGGCCGCCGTCTCTGTTCCAATAATGCTCCCGTCTTCCTTCCGTCTAAAGCCTGTCTCCAATTTGACGTTGGATATCCAGCAATCGCCGTTCATCAGCCTCTCACTCCTCCCTATTCGCTACAATTGTTATTACTGTCTATTCTCCGATCAATTGACTCTCCTGTCTACATTGCCAATGGTACTATTTTGCTCCGCGGAGAGGTGCAGCAAGAGCAAAAACAGCACTGCAAGGGTAACCCCCTGCAGTGCTGTTTTCATAAAATACGTTTCTATTTACCTATGCGAGCCATCTTTACAGTGAGCGATCACCTTTTGAGACAACCTCTTCGGCGTTACTCCTTCACCGCTCCGAGCATAATGCCGGATACGAAATATTTTTGCAAGAACGGATATACGACAAGCATCGGTACCATCGCGATAAATACCTTAGCCGAGTTCAGCGTCCGGTTAGACAACTCCGACAGCTTCTTGTATTGCTCCGGCGTTAAGTTCGTGCCGACCGGAATGTTGACGACAAGCTGCTGGATATAAGTTTGAAGCGGATAGCTGGATTGGGTGTTGCTTAACACCAAACCATTAAAGAACTCGTTCCAGTGATAGACGCTAATGAACAGGGCAACCGCGGCCAGCACGGGGATTGAACACGGGATATATACCCGGAACAGTACCGACCATGGTCCCGCTCCGTCAACAACCGCCGCTTCATTTAGCTCTTTGGGCAGATTGCGGAAGAAGTTCATGATGAGGATAACGTCGAATACCGGTACGCCGCCGCCAAGCACTAACGCCCAGATTGAATCAATCAAGTGATAGTTCTGAATGGTCAGATACCAAGGGATTAGGCCGCCGCTAAACAACATGCAGAAGACTAGGATCCACATAAACATATTGCGCGTTTTGAATTCTTTTTTCGGCCGAGCGAGCGGGTAAGCCATTAATACGGTAATCAGCAAGGCAAAGCCCGTGCCAAGTACGGTACGCTGGATCGAAATCCAAAAGGCGTTGAAGAACATGCTGTCGTTAATAATTTCTTTGTACGGCGTCAAGGAGAAGCCGATTGGATAGATCGTTACCAAACCCGCGTTAGCGGCGGATTTTTCGGAAATGGATACACAGAAGGTATACCACAGCGGGTATACGCAACTGATGACGAGCAGCGCGAGGAGGATGATATTCGCAATATCAAACGCCCGTGAACCTAATGTTGTATTTCTGACCACAGCAGCGTCCTCCTCTTAGAAAATCGTGTAATCGGCATAACGGTAGGCAAGACGATAGGAGACATAAATCAGCACAAAGCTAATGACCGACTTGAACAAACCTGCCGCGGTCGCCAGCGAGAACTGAAGATTCTGCAAGCCTAGCCTGTAGACCCAAGTATCGAGAATATCACCGGTGGAATAAACCAATGGGTTGTACAAGTTATAGACTTGATCGAAGCCGGCGTTAAGCACGCTGCCAAGACTTAATACCCCTAACAGAACAACCGTCGTTATCAGCGCCGGCAACGTGACATGCCGAACCAGCTGCCAGCGGTTAGCCCCGTCAATCGCCGCTGCTTCGTATAGGTTAGGATTAACGCCCGTCAGCGCAGCCAGATAGATGATCGCGTTATAGCCGAATTCCTTCCACACATCCGTGCCGACGATCAGCTGCCGGAAGATCCCCGCATCCGCCATAAACAGCTGTGGATCTACTCCGAAATAACCGAAGACTGTATTTACAACGCCATAATAGCCGAAGATTCCGATAACAATGGTGGACATGATAACCCACGACAGAAAGTGCGGCAAGTAAACTACCGTCTGAACCAGCTTCTTGTAACGCAAGTTACGAAGCTCGTTAAGCAGAATAGCGAAGACAAGCGGAACGATCAGATTAAGCACGATTTTGCCCACGGCAATTATTAAAGTGTTCGTGATTACGGTCTTGCTGTCATTAAGCTGAAACATATACTTGAAGTTTTCGAGTCCAACCCACTCGGATTTGAATAGCCCCATCCCCGGATTATAATTCTGAAATGCCATCAGAATCCCAAACATAGGCACAATGCTAAACATAACAAGCCAGACCATACCCGGCAGCAGCATCAAATAATAATGCTTCTGAAGGCCTAATTTCCTCATACGGCTAACCTCCTGTCGCTTGCGTGAGATTGGAAAGCTTGCGGAAGGCAAGATGCCTTCCGCAAGCTTAACCTATCCTTATTTCTTCAAGAGTTCTGCAACTTCCGCCGTGATCTCATCTCCGCCTTGCGACTTCCAGTCCTTCACGAACTTGTCGAAGGAGTCAATCGACGCTTGGCCAAGGATGATCTTCAGAACGGTCTCGTCTTCCATCTTCTTCAGGTTCGCCCATTTGGTTTCCATCGTTGGGGTCTGGTTGTAAGTCACGCTGTAAACCTTTTTGTCGATTGGAGTTGTTGCAAAAGGACGGTCACCAATCAAGAGAGAATAGAGCCGCTGGAAGTCGCCGAAGTTAGCCGTGCTGTAATTAGTTACGCCCAGTTCGTCATACGGCGGTTTAACGACATCTCTTACTTTTTTCGCATCGGCATACATCAGTTTGTACAAGCTGTTCGGTACGTTATAAGTTTCAGGTTCCGACTCGCCTTTCAGCACTTTCGTCAACTCGGTATACTCGTATTCCGTTTCGTTCGCCGCAGCCATTACGTTACGGAGCGGATACCAGCCCACCGCAACGGACAGGTCGAAGGTTGCTTCATCGCGTACAAGGGCATTGTTCATGATCAGAATAGCTTTAACAACGTCCGGTTTGGCATTTTTGCTGATAACGGTGTACGTGCTGCCCGTTGTTTTCATATGCGTATTCCATTTGCCGTCATCGGAGTAGACCGGATAAGCCTGCCAGTTGGCCGTCGGGTCGTTCTTGAAGGAATCCCCGTTGCCGTAACCGCCTGCCCACCATGGTCCGAAGAAAATACCCGTCTGGTTCGCGTTAATCGGATCACCCGTGTTATCGCGTGTACCCACCTCAGGGTCGATAAGTCCTTTTTTGTACCAATCAGCCAGCAAAGCCAATGTTTTCTTCGTATTGTCCGATGTTGTACCGTACGATACCGTACCGTCGCCATTGTCGAGCCAGTAGCCCGGATAAGCATCCATCGCGCCGAAGATCGGGTCAAATCCAGCCATATTGTTGGAAGAAACGAGGAACGTGGAATAAGGGAACGAGTTTTTGGATGGGCCGGCTATGCCAATCGTTTTGTCCCCGCCCAGCTTGTTATCCATAAACGCTTTAGCGGTTGTCTCAAGCTCCGCCAGCGTCTTCGGTACAGGCAAACTGAGCTTATCCAGCCAATCCTTGCGGATCCACATAACGTGAACGCCGTCGGTATCAACCGTAATGTTCGGAAGCGAGACCATTTTGCCTTTGTAGCTGGCATTTTCCAGCGCGCGTCCTTCTGTACTTGCCATAATATCTTTAACCTGCTTGGAGGCGTATTGATCAAATAGATCGCCGATATCGTACAGCAGGCCCGAGCTTGCCGCTTTCGTCATAAAGGAACGGTCGTCCACCACCATGCCGTCAGGCAGTTTGCCCGATGCGATTGTCAGGCTGACTTTCTGTTTGAAGTCGTTACCCGTAGCAGCCGTCCAATCCACAATGACGTTAATGTTGTACTTTTCCTTCAGGTAACGCGTGTATTGGTTGTTGCTGACACTGTCGCCTTCCGGAAGCGTTTTGTCCGTCGGGTCCACTACCATGCCGATGTGAACATCAACGGGCTTCTCAAATTTGGAGAAAGCCAAATCGTCTCCCGACAATGCCGGGCTTTCGGAACTTGTTGCAGGACTTGAAGAAGCATTCGAATTGTTCGATGAATTGTTTGATGAATCATTTGAGGACGAACATGCTGTTAAGCTTGCACCAAGTAACGCAGTGGAAAGCAGCAATGCCACATTCTTTTTCATCTAACCCCTCCTAAAAGTTCTTACTGCTCAATAGAAGCGACCCCATTCGAGAAAGCGCTTACTTTTGTTTCTTGCCTCCTCATTGTACAATGAAAGCGCTTAAAAAAAGTCAGACAGATGTGCCGTGTTTTACGGCAGATCGCGACGCAAGGTTAGATAATTGTTCGCTCAATTGCGATCATTCTTCCCCCTTGAGGAATTGGGCACGGAACTCGGAAGGCAATAACCGGGTCTGTTCATAGAAAAGCTGGGAAAAGTATTTGGAGTCGTTATAGCCTACGGCATGTGCAACCCAAGCGATGGATTGATTCGTCTCGCACAATAGGCGTTCTGCCGATCTTATCCGCTCTTGCTTCAAATAATCGTTATAGGTTGAACCCGTAAGCTTCTTGAAGCATTGGCTGAAATAACTTCGGCTCATGTGTACGTGGTCGGCCACGTCCTCGGCATGCAAAGCATTCGAAGCCTGCTCGCGAATAAAGAGAACGGCTTTGAGAATGCTGGTCGTCGTATTTGTGAAATTAGCGGATGCCGCGACCTGCGCATACACGCGCTTCCTGTAATCCCGCATCCATTCTACCGCTAAGCGGATGTCATCTTCGCCGGATCTAGGAACTGCAGCAAGTGCCAGCTCATTCTCAAGCTGGGACAATACGCGTATGAACAACCCTTCCAGACGGCGGAAGGATATCTTTGTTTCGATCGTTTGCTTACACAACCGCTGGAATACCGATTCATTGAAGAGCCAATAGTTAGAGCGCCACTCCTGCTCCAGCCTGTTCCACTCTTCTTCTCCTTGCGTATGGAGATTTTCTTCGACAGCAGGTGCAGATTCGATTACCGCGGATGGAGAGGCAGCTGTACGCTGCTGCAGCTCTCCGGTCATCTGCTGCTCGATCCGTCTCAAAATTTGCTCATCGTCTTCCGATTCCAGTCGCACCTTGGAAATATAATCGAGTACTCCCATGCGATAAGCCGTCTGTACATTTTCGAATTCTTCATGGAACGATAAAATAACCGTTCGCAGGTCCGGATACCTTTGACGCGTAACCTGCAGCAGCTCCATCCCCGACATCACGGGCATAGAGAGATCCACGAACATGAGATCCACCTGATGCCGCTCCATAAACTCAAGCGCCTTGGCGCCATTGGCTGCTTCTCCAACCACGACCATATCATGATTTGCCCAAGGCATAATCGAGATTAGTCCTTTACGTGCAAGCTTATCGTCGTCCACGATCAATACGCGAATCACATGGCTCTCTCCTTTCGGATTTCAAGAAAAGGAAGGTTTAACGTAACCGTTGTTCCCTGATTTGGAGTGCTTTCAATCTTCATGCGAGCCTTATTTCCATAAAAGGAATCCAGCATGGAACGAACATACCGCAATCCGATTCCCCATCCCGTCTGTTGCTGATCCGGTGTATCCCGCTGCAGCAAATCCAGCGTTTCCTGACTTAAGCCCTTGCCATCGTCGCGAATTGTAATACAGACCATTTGCGCGGACTCATCCGGCAGTACGCTTATTTCCAGCTTGCCGTTATCATCAAGGCCGTGGCACACCGCATTTTCTACGATAGGCTGCAGGATGAACCTTGCAACCGGGCTATCGAGGTACGACCCTTCCGTAATAGCTAGCTCCACCTCAAAATCATGACGCATCTGCTGCAGCTCCAAATACGTACGCATCACTTGTATTTCGGCCCTGAAAGTAGCTGTTTCCTTTGATTTGCCCAAATTATAGTTGAGCAGAATAATTAACGAGGAGACAAATCTCTCGATTTCCTCCTGCTTGTGCATGGCGGCCATCCAGCGTACCGAATTTAGCGTATTCATTAGAAAATGAGGGTTGATCTGATACGCAAGCTTTTCGATTTCAAGCTGATGCCGGCGTTTTTCCTTCTGCTCCACATCAATGATCAGCTGCTGAATTTGCCGCTTCATCATATTAAACTGATCAAATAACCGGTCAAACTCGTCAATGCCCGTATGATATTGCCTAGTGCCCATATAACCTTTGCCAAATGTCCTCATTTCCTTCTCAACCAGAAGAAACGGCCGGTTAATAAGCCTCCGCAATACGATCGTGAGCAGGAACATCATCAAGAGCGCAATCGCAACAATCCAATACATATGATTTTTCCAAGTGTAAAGCTCGTGATTATAATAGGATACCGGCAGGAGCAGCGTCAGATCGTTTCCGTAATCGCCTGTCATACGGTTCCATACATAATCATCCGTCGTACCCGATTGCCCTTCTAGAAGCAGTTGGTGCCCCGGCTTATAAGCAGCTTCGCTGCTGCTATAAGTAACAACCCCCGCCGAATCCGTAAATACTAGCGAATAAGGCATATTCAAGTTTTCTGTAAGCGAATTCATATCTGCCGATATGTCGGTCTTGGATTCCACATAAACGATCAGCTTTGTTCCATCGTAGAATTCAACTTCCCTGGTAACCGACATAACCAAGTCATCGCTAAATCGGCATAACGACCTATGAGGCGACTGATAGTTTAACTCCCCCGTAGAAGCGACATTCGGCAGAGATTGTAGAGTAAAATCTGTACGAAGCGGCAAGTTCGAATACGAAGCATGTCCACTTGAGGGATTATAATACATAACCAGCTGCATCGCCGGATTAGAGAAAGTAATTAAACCAATATTATAGGAAATATCGCGAGAGAGAAGCCGCTGACTATAAATATCCTCAGTAGAAATATAGGATTCCATCAGGTGACCAACCGTACCTTCCGGCGTCATCTGCTGAGTAACCTGTAGCATGTTATTGTACATCTGATTAAGCTTAGTCGTCTGTTGGTACAGATCAAAAGCCATGGAAGTCTTGATCTTATCATGTTGCATCGTATAAATCGCATTATAAGAGACGGATGCCATCAAGATCGCGCAGCCGGCAAACCCAATAGTAAGAAGCACCATAATTCGCTTGCGAAGAGAGGAGAAAAGAAACCGATTGCGCAGCATAGACAAGATGCCTGATTTCCAACGAAGCAACACGACCACCTCACTTCAAATATGTGACATCTTATTATTCGATGCATGACGTGTATATCCTGCCGTTAATGATTTCTTCATCTTGGCAAATAAAAAACCACATCCAAGATTGGATGTGGTCATACGAGTGTTTCATTTAATTAAGTAGTGGTCGGGATGACACGATTTGAACATGCGACCCCCTGGTCCCAAACCAGGTGCTCTACCAAGCTGAGCTACATCCCGTGGTTCAAATCTAGTAAAAATAATGGAGCGGAAGACGGGAATCGAACCCGCGACCCTCGCCTTGGCAAGGCGATGCTCTACCGCTGAGCCACTTCCGCATAATGGTGCGGTCAAGAGGACTCGAACCTCCACGTCATTGCTGACACTAGAACCTGAATCTAGCGCGTCTGCCAATTCCGCCATGACCGCATATTACATATATGGTGCGGTTGAGAGGACTCGAACCTCCACGAGCATACGCCCACTACCCCCTCAAGATAGCGTGTCTGCCATTCCACCACAACCGCAAAAAAAACAAAGTGAGCCATGTAGGACTCGAACCTACGACACCCTGATTAAAAGTCAGGTGCTCTACCAACTGAGCTAATGGCTCTCAATAAAATGGTGGAGGGTGATGGATTCGAACCACCGAACCGTTAGGAAGAGATTTACAGTCTCCCGCGTTTGGCCACTTCGCTAACCCTCCAAAAAACATGGTGCCGGCGATAGGAGTCGAACCCACGACCTACTGATTACAAGTCAGTTGCTCTACCAACTGAGCTACACCGGCATATTCTTATTTTGGACTGTTGCCCATCTTGCTATCCCTACAAAAAAACAATGGTGCCGGCGATAGGAGTCGAACCCACGACCTACTGATTACAAGTCAGTTGCTCTACCAACTGAGCTACACCGGCACAATATTAAATTCCACCATCTAACATGGTGGCTCGGGACGGAATCGAACCGCCGACACGAGGATTTTCAGTCCTCTGCTCTACCGACTGAGCTACCGAGCCTGATGTTTGATGAAAATGGCGGAGCTGACGGGATTCGAACCCGCGGTCTCCTGCGTGACAGGCAGGCATGTTAGGCCTCTACACCACAGCTCCACATCGAATTCTCGGTAAAACACCGAAGATAAAGTTTTGGTTGCGGGGGCAGGATTTGAACCTGCGGCCTTCGGGTTATGAGCCCGACGAGCTACCGAGCTGCTCCACCCCGCGTCAATTAAATAAAATATGGTGGAAGCTGAGGGGATCGAACCCCCGACCCTCTGCTTGTAAGGCAGATGCTCTCCCAGCTGAGCTAAGCTTCCAAATGTGATAGGATAAATATTGGTGACCCGTAGGGGATTCGAACCCCTGTTACCTCCGTGAAAGGGAGGTGTCTTAACCCCTTGACCAACGGGCCTTAATGTAAATAGAAAAGTTATATGGCAGAGAGGAAGGGATTCGAACCCTCGAGACCCGG
>NZ_BSSQ01000005.1 GCF_030161375.1 Paenibacillus glycanilyticus | reverse complement strand
GGCGCGGCATAGCGATGCCGCCGCGCCAGCGCAGCAAACGGCCGGCCGCCGCCTGCCATGGGCGGCCGCGCCGTGGTTTGCGCCGCCGGGAGCCTATGGCGGCGGCGACGGCGAAGACGGCATCGTGCTTCGCGCGATGCCGGGGAGCGAACACGGGCAATTCAGCGTCGCTGCCCGTGAAGCCCTGTTCCGGGAGCGGTACACGGTTGCTCCCGCCTCAGACCGGATGGGCTGCCGCCTGAACGGCACCCCGCTTGAAAGACTGACCCGCGCGGAGTTGCTCTCGCACGGGGTAACGCCGGGCGCCGTGCAGGTTCCGCCCGGCGGCGGGCCAATCATTCTGGCCGCCGATTGCCAAACCACCGGCGGCTATCCCTTGATCGCGCATGTCGCAACCGTCGACATGCCGCTCCTCGCCCAGGCGAAACCGGGTGATCCGATCCGGTTTCAGCCTGTCACGCTGCCGGAAGCGCAGCGGCTTGATCGCCGGCGCGAGCAGGACATTTGTTATTTGGCCGCTGCTATACGCAGTCGTCTGCCTTACTAGAAAGGAGTCCCAATATGTCAACAAACAACAAACGCACGGATCGCAATCTTACCGTTGATCTCAATTGCGATTTCGGAGAAGGATATGGCATTTATTCCTTTGGTCAAGATGCGGAGCTCCTTCAATATGTCACAAGCGTAAATATTGCCTGCGGCTTTCATGCCGGAGATCCTCATACCATCCATTCGGCCGTGAAGCAATCTTTGGCGGCAGGCGTTGCCATCGGCGCTCATCCCGGTCTGCCGGACCGGCTTGGTTTTGGACGCAGGGAAATGGTCGTTTCGGCTTCGGAAGTGTATGATTTCGTCTTGTACCAGCTTGGCGCGCTCCGGGCTTTCGTTCAAGCGGCAGGCGGAGAGCTGAACCATCTGAAGCCGCATGGCGCCTTGTATCATATGGCTAACCGGGATAAGGCCGTGTCCGAAGCCATTGTCCAAGCAACGCTCGCGCTTGATGACCGCCTTATGATCTACGGTCAATCCGGCAGCCAGCTGCTCGATACGGCCCAAAGCGCTGGCCTTACCGCCGTCTCCGAAGTGTTCGCGGACCGTGCTTATGAATCGGATGGCAGCCTTGCTGCCCGCAGCAAACGCGGCGCTGTTCTGCATGATGCGCAGCAGGCGGCTAGGCAAGCGGTAGCGATGGTAGCGCAGGGAAGCGCTTATACGCCTGAAGGCGAAGCGGTAGAGGTATTGGCCAATACAATCTGTTTGCACGGAGATGGACCAAACGCTGCGTTATTTGCTTCCCGAATCCGGGAGGAGCTTATGCAGTCCGGCATCAAGTTGCAGGCACCGGAAAGGCCATAGCTATGACTACGCGCCAGACCGTTAACGTGTTTGTATACGGCTCCTTGCTTCCGGGACTTATCAACCACCATGTTGTGTCTCCCTTTCTGATTAGCAGCAGGAGCGGCGTTATCGCCGGGAGGCTGGTCGACGTTGGAGCTTATCCGGCAGCGGTAAGAGATAAGGGGGCAAAGGACAGCGGTTCGATTATTCAAGGATTATGGATGACGATTGACGCGGCAGGACTTGTTTCGCTTGATGAGCTGGAGGAATTTTACGGCATCGAGGAATTAAATGATTACGAACGAGTCTGGGTCCGGGATGCCGTAGATCCCACTCTCGCGGGATGGGTGTATATTTGGCCGGACGACCGCGGTTACCCTGCTGTTCCCAAATCCTATTGGCCAGAATAGGTTAGGGAAGTTGAGTGCTAAACCAAAGCTTTCATGATATGTTAATTTTCTGCTAGACTGGAATCCTATAATCTCCTAAAATGAGAGGTAATAGAGGTACGATCCGGAGATAGGGGAGAGAACGGGACTATGACTGAAGATGGCATGACGGGTGAAATTTTTGAAGGTTATAAAGTCACTTTCCCTATGGGAAGATTTGATGTATCGATCTATATGACGAAGATTTATTACGAAGATTGGAAGTACTCCCGGGATGCCGAGATTACAGATGTGTGGGTAGAAGAGGTTAAACTCGACTTAGTTAAGTTTTTGAAATAGGAATAAATGGGAACGGGAGAATGTGCCTACGGGTACATTCTTTTTTTTGGTCCAAAATACCATAATTTGTACTAGATTAATATAGGAATAACATCCTAAAATAGGGATTGTTAATGATGTTAATTTGTGGAAGGAGGGGGATGCTGGCATTATTCCCGCGGCAACAGGTCTCTAAGCTATGCAACCAAACGACAAGAGGTGTAGTAATGAAGTTGACCGTAAGCAGAAAGCTATTTTTGGGGTTTTTGGCAGTGCTGGTCATTTTGACGGCAATCGTAATGATCGGTTATTCAAAAATTACGGCAGTAAATCAGTCATACGGGAAGTTGATTGACGATAAAGCGAAGAAGCTTATCCTCATTCAGGAATTGAATGTCGCCATCAAGAAGGAACAGCTTAATGCCAGAGGGTATCTGATCCTTCAGGATGAGTCGTCCTCGCAAAATTTCAAGACTGCCCATGAGACCTTCTTAAAGTTAAGCGGGGACTTAAGCGTTATAATAAAACTGCCCAAAGCAAAGGAGCTTCTTCAGGAGCTCATTGACCTGGAGAATCAATTCCATGCTATTGCGACGGATGAGATGCAGTTGAAGGATCAGAATAAAACAGGCGATTACTTAAAGCTGGTTACGACTCAAGGACATGAAGTGGCCTCCGCTTTCGACAGCAAGATGGATGAGCTTACAGCCTATCAGCAGACCGTAATGGATGATGGCCATGCGGCAACTTCGGCACAAACCGAGAGCACCAAAACCTCCATGCTGATTCTTGGGATATTGGCTATTGTCATTGGCTTAGCGATTGCTTTATACATAGGAAGACTAGTCAGCAAGCCCGTTGTCTTGCTGTCTAAAGCTGCTGAGAAAATAGCTGCCGGCGATTTGACCAAAGCCGAGCTGAATGTGAAAAATAAAGATGAAATCGGACATTTGGCAGCTTCCTTTGCCACCATGCGAGGCAATCTGAGAGAACTGATTCAAACCGTCAGCGCAAACGCAAGCCAAGTTGCGGCTTCAGCCGAAGAACTTACGGCAAGTGCCGATCAAACCTCGAGAGCTACTGAGCAAATCACCGTTACGATGTTATCGGTTGCGACAGGCGTAGACACGCAATTCAATACGGTTGAAGAAGCGGCCAGAACCATCTCCGACATTGCCGTTGGTGCCCGGGAGATTGCGCGCAATACCCAAGTAGTGTCCGATACGACTACAGAAGCCTATTCCAATGCGTCGTTAGGCGCGTCTTCCGTTCAGACCGCAATCAAGCAGATGAAGGCTATCTCCCATACGGTTAATGAGTTGTCGACGGTTATTGGAGGATTAAGCGAACGTTCCCAGGAGATCGGGCAGATTAGCAGCGTAATTACGGGAATCGCGAATCAAACGAACCTGCTTGCGCTTAATGCTGCGATCGAAGCGGCGAAAGCAGGCGAACATGGCCGCGGATTTGCGGTTGTCGCATCGGAGGTGCGGAAGCTTGCCGGGCAGTCTAGCCAATCCGCGCAGCAAATCTCAGAATTAATTGAATCTATTCAAGCAGAGACGCATAGGGCAGTGCTTTCTATGGATACGGCGACAACGGAAGTGAGCGATGGACTGGAAATGGTGAATACGGCAGGGGAATCTTTCTCCGCTATCCAGCAGTCGGTTCATATAACGTCCTCTCAAATTCAGGAAGTATCCTCGTCGATTCAGCAAATGGCCGCAGGCGCGGAGCAGATGGTGCAAGCGATGAAAGCCATCACCGAGATATCGGAACATACGGCTTCCGGTGCCCAAGAAGTGTCCGCTTCGGCGGAGGAACAACTGGAATCGATGAAGCATATCTCAGGCGCCTCGTTATCGCTGTCCCAAATGGCGGAGCAATTGCAGATGCAGATCGAGAAGTTCAAGCTGTAGCAATTAAAAACCTCGAACAGGCCGTCTTATAAGCTGCTGTTCGAGGTTTTTCTGATGGATTTATTAGGCTTGTAGCGTCATATCTTTGCGCTCGGCGAGATGTTTTTTCACCCGAATCGCCATCAAGGAAGCGAAGAAGCAAGTGAATCCTGCAATGACAAAAGCCTGCGAATAGCTTCCTAGCCAATCTCGCATGACGCCTGCGCCGTAAGCGGCGGTTGAGGCGCCGATCTGATGGGCTACAACGATCCATCCGAAGATCATGCCGGACTTTTCTTTGCCGAACGTTTCGCCCGCGAGCTTGGCGGTTGGGGGAACGGTTGCGATCCAATCCAGCCCGTAAAATACCGAAAATACAACAAGCATGGCAGGAGTAGCGCTAAGCGCGTAAGGCAGGAACAGGAGCGATAATCCTCTAAGGCCGTAATACCAGAACAGGAGCCAGCGGCTGTCGAAGCGGTCGGATAACCAGCCGGAGATCGTAGTGCCAAACAGATCAAAGATCCCCATCATGGCGAGCAGGCCGGCGGCAGCTACTTCAACCATTCCGTGATCGCCGCAGGCGGCAATCAGGTGGGTGCCGATCAGGCCGTTCGTGGAAAAGCCGCAGAAGAAAAAGGTGCCGGCAAGCAGCCAGAACGTTTTGTTTTTCATGGCGTAGCCGAGGTTCTGAATGGGCGTCAGAAACAGATTGCCCCGAAATGGCGTTGGCTGAACGACTTCATCCGTTCCGTAAGGAGCGGCACCTATATCCGAAGGATGGTTTCTCATCCAGATCGCCACTAGTACAAAGACCGTTATGATACCGGCCACGGCCGTATACATCGCGTAACGCCAGCCATAATCAGAGGTCATCTTGGCGAGAAGCGGGAGGAACAGCAATTGTCCGGCCGCGGCGCTTGCCGTGAGCAAGCCAACAACAAGCCCTTTTCGCTTCACAAACCATAAGTTGCTGACGGTGACGCCAAGCACGTTGGCCATCATGCCGGTTGCAAGTCCGGAGACAAGTCCCCATAACAGATCGAACTGCCATAAGGAAGTGATAAAAGGCGTGAGAGCAAGGCTTATCGCGAGTACGGCGAGAGCCAGCAGTACAACTTTGCGGATGCCAAAGCGCAATAGCAAGGCAGCGGAGAACGGGCCAACCAAACCGTATAATAAAATGCCGATGGATGCGACGCTGGAAATCTCAGCGCGACTCCATCCAAACTCCTCTTGAAACGGAATCATGAGCACGCTTGGCATAGAACGGATGCCAGCCGATACGAGCAGCGTAACAAACGTAAGCAAAACGATAATCCAACCGTAATAAAACTTGCTTTTTACTTGATTCATGAAGCACACCTCATTATATTTTGTTTGTACATACAAACGTATAATTAAAAAAAGAAGTAATACAGAAACATACTTGCGGAAGACGAACCGTTTCCATTACATTGGATTTTTGCATTATGGCTATGTCAAACCTAAATGTTGATATTTGATGCTCACCAAAGTCCCGCCGCGCGCTTACGTTGCACGAAATGCAGCATATTTAGGCGTATGAGCCCACTAACTAGAGGTATCCTGCACAAAATGCAGGATATAAGTCAATAATTGCCCAAAAGGGTTCCAAACCAACTCATATCCTGCATTCCGTGCAGTATAATTTGCGCTTTGGCCAAATTAAGGGAAATATGCTGCAATTCGTGCAACATAGCCAAACTAACGTAAGTGGGAAGGTCGACCCGCACAACTATGTTCCACAAAAATACAGCATATTGGCGCGCCAGCATCTAACTACCTGGCTACTAAAAGTCCCGCCGGTGTGAACTATAAACCGTCCTCATACTTTCGCTACATTGGATTTAGTACAGCGTTAAGGGCTCTAATGACTTCATGCTATTAAAACTGGGTGATTATACTGCAGGAAATCCAATGTAGCCTAAGTTATCTAACGATAATCTGCATTTGTACTGCATAAATTCCAATGTAGCTAAGATTAGCCTGGCTTCTCTGCGATACGCTGTATTTATTTCTCCAGCTGCTCGCTTGTCGACTCAAGGGATTGCGTGAGTGTCGTTGCGGCTTCTATGCCAAGAATGGCTTGATACGATTCAAGCAGTTGTTTGGATGCGGCACGGATCGTTGGTTCTAATTCGCGGCCTTTATCCGTCGGGTAGACGAGTACGGTTTTCCCTTGTACTTTGCGCTCCACAAGACGTTTGGCTTCCAGCTTATCGATGAACCTCGTAAGGGTGGAAGGGGTGATGTACAGCTTCTCGGATAATTCCTTCTGCGTAATGCCTGGTTTGGCGACGCACAGGCGAATGACGTAACCGTAACCGGGAGCAAGCCCAGTGGTTGCAAAAGCTTCGTCAGCCATGCGGGTAACTGCTCTGCTCAGGCGATTGGCCGTGAAATACAAGCAGTTGTGCAAGAACGATTCATCCGCATCTCCTGCCGCCGGTTGAAAGTCGTTTGACATATCCTATGCCCTCCTTACGGGTTGATGACTCTTATTTTGTATGTACAACAAAAATAAATGAAAAACATTGCTCTGTCAATAGAAAAAACGCCCCTGGCTTATTAGCAGAGGCGCCTGATTTACGAACCTAATTATTATCATCCTCAGATTCATAAGCAATTAAACTGATCGTTGAGCCCATCTGGTCGGTCAGCTTTTGCTCCAATTGACGAATTTCTTCTAAAGCTTCGTTATTCTCTCCAAGTTCTGCAAGCTTGAAAAGGCCGTTTGTCACCGGTATTCCTCCCCTCTGTCCCTTTTTTCTCATTGTGCTCGCGTCAGAACATTCTTATACGAATTGTCCTTTAGGAGGGTGTCTAGTACACTTGAGAGGAAGCCCTTTCCCATTACCCGGGAAATGTTATCGGCATTAATTATTTTAGGTTCATGCTTACGAAGTATGAATCACCACAAACGGTTGATATTCAACCTTGTATAGTAATTCATTTGGTTCATGCTTACGAAGTATGAATCGCCACAAAAATCGCGTGTCAATTCTTTTTAGGAGGGCAAAATGTCCTATCGAACGCTGAAATTTTTAATCTTATGGATACCTACCATTGTGGTTGGCTTGTGGGAGTATGTCCGGCACGTATTTTTGCTGCCGTATATTTCAATGGATCTGGGCAATTTTCTTGCGCCTGCTCTTGTTTTTCTGTTTACATTAACCTTATTGCGCGGATTGTTTGGAAAGCTTGAGCAGATGCAGGAGGCGCTTCAGCGGGAACAGGTGTCCAAAGCGGCCTTTCATCAAAGGGAACAGCTGGCCCGAGAGCTCCATGACGGCATCTCCCAATCGTTGTTTCTTGTATCCGTTAAGCTGGATAAGCTGGAGCATTCGGAACTGAATGAGGAGGCTAAGGAAACTACCGTCCAAATCCGCCAAACGGTTAAGCACATTTACGAAGACGTCCGGCAGTCGATCGCGAATTTGCAGTCCCCGGCCGTTGTTGTGAACGATTCCTGGTTGAATGCCATTCATAGCGCAGCCCATGATTTATTGATAAACAGCGGGGTTCGCGTACAACTGGATTGGCAATTGCCGGAAGGCGTGTTATCCAATAAACAGCTGGTTGAGCTGCAGGCGATTATTCGGGAAGCGCTGATGAACATCCGGAAATACGCGCAGGCAACCGAGGTTCAAGTTATTAGTCGTCACGTGGGTAAGGAAGATTTTATGTGCGAGATAAAAGATAACGGAATCGGAGCTTCCCTAAGCCAGATTGATGCAAAGGACCGTTACGGCGTTCGGATGATGCGAGACCGTGCGGAGCAGATGGGCTGGACATTTGAAATCAACAGTGCGGAAAAAATAGGGACTACCGTACGAATCCGGTCGGGAGGTGGCAGCAAATGAGTGAAGCAAACGCACAGGTTCGCGTTTTTCTGGTGGATGATCATCCCCATGGCAGGGAAGGCATGCGGGAAATTATCGGCGCCGATTCCGACTTTACCGTAGTGGGGGAAGCGGCGAGCGGCGAAGAAGCCATTGCCCGCATCGATGACGTGTTGCCGGACCTGGTCTTGATGGACATCAATATGCCGGGTATTGGGGGTCTGGAAGCGACGCAGCAGCTGAAGTATTTGTATCCGTCCCTGAAGATTGTAATGGTAACGGTATCCGACGATATTACCCATCTGTTCGAAGCGATCAAACGGGGGGCGCAAGGTTATTTGTTCAAAAATCTTTCGCCCTCCGCCTGGAGAGAATATCTTCGGGCCGTCGTGGACGATGAAGCGCCGATGTCGAAGGAGATTGCTTTCAAGCTGCTGCAGGAGTTTACTTCAGCCGCATCGTTAAGTAAGGTCAACGCGCCACAAGCCGGCGTGCAGCCTGGCCTTGTTTCCGATTCTACGGCCATGACAACACCGCTTACTTCGCGCGAGAAAGATATTTTGGAGAGGGTCGTGACGGGGGAGTCGAATAAAGAGATTGCCGTAACGTTTGGTTTATCCGAACACACGGTCAAGAATCATCTGAAAAACATTTTACAGAAGCTGCATCTCGATAACCGCGTCCAGCTTACCCGTTATGCGTATGAGCAGGGGTTGTTCAAAAAATAAAGCATCCTTAAGCAGGCGTGAGTCAAATTCATAATATTTATTATTTATGAATTTGACTCAAGGTTGCAAGGCAATAAGGAAATGCATATAATATAGATTATTGTGTCTAAATAGGATCCATACAAAAAGCTTTGATGGAGATAAGTAAGCAGAGCTTCCGTACAGGGAGAAGACGCCATGGATTGCGAGCGTCTTTACGGGATTAGGCTGCCGAAGTTCACTCCGGAGCAGACGCCTGAACCGCTTTCGCAGAAAGCCAATTAGGGAAGGTCCGGTCCCCGCCGTTAACGGGGTTTGAGGGGTTGCCGAATCATGCTTATGGCATGGCGCGGTTAATCCGAATTAGGGTGGTACCACGGTCTTTCGTCCCTTGCGGGGAGGAAGGCCTTTTTTTGTTTGTAAATTCCATAATGGAGGCGAGATTTGACAATGAAAGAACGTTTGGAAGCATTGCGCGTAGAAGCGCTGCAAGAGCTGCAGCAGGTCGATAATCCGCAGCAGTTGAATGATTTGCGCGTGAAATACTTAGGTAAAAAAGGAGCTTTGACCGAGATTTTGCGCGGTATGGGCGGTCTGAGCGCGGAAGAGCGTCCGGTTATCGGGCAAGTGGGCAATGAGGTTCGCGCCGCAATCGAAGGCGTCATTGACGAGAAGCAAAACGCGTTCCTCGCGGCCGAGACGGAAAACCGCCTTCGCGCGGAAACGATTGACGTTACGCTGCCGGGCAAAGCATTGCCGACAGGCGCCGTTCATCCGCTGAACAAAGTCGCGCAGGAAATCGAAGACGTATTCGTAGGTTTGGGTTACTCGATCGCCGAAGGTCCGGAAGTCGAAACGGATTATTTCAACTTCGAAGCTCTGAACCTGCCGAAGAACCACCCAGCCCGCGATATGCAGGATTCGTTCTACATTACCGAAGATATTCTGATGCGCACGCATACGTCGCCGGTTCAAGTTCGCACGATGCAGCAAATGAACGGCAAGCCGATCAAAGTCATTTGCCCGGGCAAAGTATACCGCCGCGACGATGACGATGCGACGCATTCGTTCATGTTCAATCAGATTGAAGGTCTTGTGGTTGGTCCTAACATCCGCATGAGCGACTTGAAGGGCACGCTACTCCAATTCGTACAACAAATGTACGGAGAACAAGCGCAAATCCGTCTTCGCCCAAGCTTCTTCCCGTTCACGGAGCCAAGCGCGGAGGTTGACGTAACTTGCGTGCAATGCGGCGGCCACGGCTGCCGGATGTGCAAGCAAACAGGCTGGCTTGAAATTCTCGGCTGCGGCATGGTGCATCCGCGCGTTCTCGAGATGGGCGGTTACGATCCGAAGGAAGTGAGCGGTTTTGCGTTCGGCATGGGCGTAGAACGTATCGCGCTTCTGAAATACGGCATCGACGATATCCGTCATTTCTATACGAACGATCAGCGGTTCTTAAGCCAATTCGCGAGAATGTAGGGAGGGGAAACTTAGCATGAAAGTATCATACCAATGGTTGAATGAATATATCGATTTGACAGGTTACACAGGCGAAGAATTAGCGGAAAAAATGACGCGCGGCGGCATTGAGATCGACGGCGTGGAATCCTTGAACAAAGGCGTATCCGGCGTAGTTGTCGGTTATGTGAAATCCCGCGAGAAACATCCCGATGCGGATAAGCTCAGCGTATGCAAAATTGACGTCGGCACGGGCGAAGAGCTTCAAATCGTCTGCGGCGCCAAAAACGTGGATGCCGGCCAAAAAGTACCGGTTGCCATGATCGGCGCGAAGCTGCCGGGCGACTTCGCGATCAAACGCGCCAAGCTGCGCGGCGTGGAATCGCAAGGCATGATCTGCTCGGCGAAGGAGCTTGGCATCAATGACAAGCTGCTGCCGAAGGAACAGCAAGAAGGCATTCTCGTGCTGCCGGAATCAACTCCGGTCGGAACGCCAATCGGCGAAGTACTTGGGATTAACGACGAAGTGCTTGAACTGGATCTGACGCCTAACCGTTCGGACTGCCTTAGCATGCTGGGCGTTGCTTATGAGATTGGCGCTTTGACCGGCCGCGAAGTGCGCGTTCCGGAACCTGCCGTTAATCATGCCGCCGATCGCGCGGACAGCCACATCGCGGTGTCGATCAGCGCCAAAGAGCAATGCTCGCATTACAGCGCGCGTTACATTAAAGGCGTGAAGATCGGTACGTCTCCCCAATGGCTGCAAAACCGTCTGATCGCAGCGGGCATCCGCCCGATCAGCAACGTGGTGGACGTTACGAATTTTGTGATGCTCGAGTACGGCCAACCGCTGCACGCTTTTGACGCGGATGCTCTTGCAACGGGCCGTATCGATGTCCGTCTTGCTAGTCAAGGCGAGACAATCGTTACGCTGGACGGTCAAGAGCGCACGCTGGAACCGCATATGCTCGTTATTACGGACGGCGAGAAACCTGTCGCCTTGGCTGGCGTAATGGGCGGAGCGAACTCCGAAGTTAACGATAATACGGTTAACATCTTGTTGGAATCGGCGAAGTTTGACGGCGGTACCGTTCGCAAAACGTCCCGTCAGCTTGGTCTCCGTTCCGAATCAAGCGTACGCTTCGAGAAGGAAGTGGATCCGGCCCGCGTTATTCCTGCGCTGAACCGCGCGGCTGCTCTTATTGCGGAGCTTGCTGACGGACTGGTAACGGAAGGAATCGTCGAGGTTGTTGCCGCAGAAGCGAAGCCTGCTGTTGTAGAGGTAACGCTGGACAAAATCAACGGCTACCTTGGTACTGAACTGTCGCGTCTTGAAGTTCAAACGATTTTTGACCGTCTGCACTTTGGCTACCGCCTGTCGGAGGAGAATAATCTTTTCTCCGTAACGGTGCCAACGCGCCGCGGCGATATTACGCGCGATGTTGACTTAATTGAAGAAGTAGCCCGCTTGTTCGGCTATGATAATATTCCTACTACGCCAATTCACGGCGACGTAACGCCTGGCGCGTTGACCAAACCGCAGGCGATCCGCCGCGAGTTGCGTAGAAGATTGACCGATTCCGGCCTGCATGAAGTGATTACTTATTCGTTCACGGGACCTGCCCGCACGAATCTGTTCCCCGACTTGACGGGTAAAGATCTGAAGCCGGTGAAGCTGGCCATGCCGATGAGCGAAGAGCGCAGCGTTCTGCGTACTACGCTGATCGCGCAATTGATCGAAACAGCGACGTATAACCGCAACCGCAAAAACGAATCGTCCGCGATTTTTGAAATCGGCAGCGTATTCCATACGGAAGAAGAGCAGCTTACCCGCCTTCCGCAAGAGAAGCAACGTCTTGCCGTATTGCTTACAGGCAACCGCGTAGACGCGCAATGGAACCGCAAAGCGGTAGCGGTTGATTTTTACGACGCAAAAGGCGTTCTGGAGACGGTTGTTGACGTTCTTGGTTTGTCGGCGAAGGTTCGTTTTGAATCGGCTCAGCCTGCAAACTTCCATCCGGGCAGAACGGCAGCGGTAATTGTCGACACGGCGCATGGCCCGCAGACGATTGGTTTTGTTGGTCAATTGCATCCAACGCTTCAGCATGAAAGCGACCTTGCCGATACGTATGTCGTTGAAATCGAGCTTGGCGTGCTGTATGATCTGGCGAATTCCGACATCGAATACAAGGCGCTTCCGCGTTACCCGGCTATGCAGCGCGATATTGCCGTTGTGCTTGATCAAGCTGTTCCGGCAGCGAGGCTGACTGACGTTGCTTGGGCTATTGCGGGCGAGCTGCTCGAGTCCGTTCGAGTGTTCGACGTGTTCACCGGAGAAAAGCTTGGCGCTGGCAAGAAAAGCGTTGCGGTATCGCTTGTATACCGTCATGCCGACCGCACGTTGACGGATGAAGAAGTGACGGAACTGCACGGCAAAGTCGTTGCGGAACTTGAACAATCTTTTGAGGCAGAATTGAGAAAATAGGCAGGAAACTTTTTACGCCGCATCGAAATAGTTCCTAGTGGACTTTCGATGCGGCGTTTTTTATGTTTTTGGCCCTCGAAATGGCTCTAAATATGAGTTTTTTCACAGATTTGCAACTTTCATTAGTGTTTTTTGTTACATAGATGAAGGACTAAATATTTGCGAGACGTTGAATAGGAGGATTACCCAGTATGGATGCTGACCAAACCATTGTTACAGTTGATATATACGGACATCAATATAAGCTCAAAGGTCATAACAATGTTGATTATATAAAACGGGTAGCCGGCTCGATCGATGATGCGATGAAAAAGCTGGCGATTGGCAATCCTCGTCTCGATATGCCTAAATTGGCCGTTCTTGCCGCGGTTCAGATGACCGAGGAAGTATTCAGGCTCCGCCGCGAAAATGATACTTTGCATGATGCGGAAGCGAAACGTCTCGTGCTGGTTGATTTGCTGGAGCAGGCTAGCCGGCTCGAAGTCTCGCTCCGCGAGGAGCTTGCGGCCGTTCAGCAACGGGCGAGAGTAGATCTCGAGGAACTTCGAAGCGAATACGAAACCGAGCTGGCCGCAGCCAAAGCGGCAGCGGCGGAAGATCTTGCGACAAAGCTGGAGGAAGCGGCCGAGCTTCTAGCGCTCGCGCAAGCGGAAGCGACGGAAGAGATCGAACGCGTGCAGGCGTTTGCTGCGGAGCAGCTTGAGCAGGAGCTTGAGCAGGCCAATGCGAGAGCGGAAGCTGAACTGGAGCGCGAGCGTGCGCGGTCATCGGAGACGCTAGCGGCGCAGCAAGCTGCAGCAGCGCAAGAGCTGGAGCAGGAGCGTGCGAAAGCGGCGGAAGCAGCGGATGAGCTGGCGCTGGCGCAAGCGCTGGCAGCGGAGGAGTTGGAGCGCGAGCAAGCGCGGGCGGCGGAAGCATTGGCGGAGCAGCGAGCGACAGCGGCGCAGGAGCTGGAGCGCGAGCAAGCGCGGGCGGCCGAAGCGTTAGCGGAGCAGCGAGCAACAGCGGCGCAAGAGCTGGAGCGCGAGCGTGCGCGGGCGGCGGAAGCGTTGGCGGAGCAACAAGCGACAGCGGCGCAGGAGCTGGAGCGCGAGCGTACGCGGGCGGCGGAAGCAGCGGACGAGCTGGCGCTGGGGCAAGCGCTGGCAGCGGAGGAGCTGGAGCGCGAGCAAGCGCGGGCGGCGGAAGCGCTGGCGGAGCAGCGGGCGACAGCGGCGCAGGAGCTTGAGCGCGAGCGTGCGAGAGCGGCGGAAGCGCTGGCGGAGCAGCAAGCGACAGCGGCGCAGGAGCTTGAGCGCGAGCGTGCGAGGGCGGCGGAAGCGCTGGCGGAGCAGCAAGCGACAGCGGCGCAGGAGCTTGAGCGCGAGCGTGCGAGGGCGGCGGAAGCAGCGGACGAGCTGGCGCTGGGGCAAGCGCTGGCAGCCGAGGAACTGGAGCGCGAGCAAGCCCGAGCGGCGGAAGCGCTGGCGGAGCAGCGAGCTGCAGCGGCGCAGGAGCTGGAGCGTGAGCGTGCGAAGGCGACGCAAGAGCTGGAGCGCGAGCGCGCGAAGGCGGCAGAAGCAGCGGACGAGCTGGCGCTGGGGCAAGCGCTGGCAGCGGAAGAACTGGAGCGCGAGCGTGCGAGGGCGGCTGAAGCGTTAGCGGAGCAGCAATCGACAGCGGCGCAAGAGCTGGAGCGTGAGCGTATTAGAGCCGTTGAAGCGGCGGAAGAAACGGCGCTCGCGCAGGCGTTGGCTGCGGAAGAGTTGGAACAAGAGCGTACGAGAGCAGCGGGACACTTGGCGGAACTGCAAACGGCAGCGGCACAGGAACTTGAGCTTGAGCGCGCAAAAACGGCGGAAGCCGTGAATGAATTGGCGTTTGTTCAAGCTCTGGCTGCGGAAGAGCTGGAACGCGAGCGGGAGAAAGCAGCACAAGTGCTGGCGGAGCAGATTGAACGCGAGCGTGCAAGAGCAGCGGCAGCGCTCTCTGAACAACAAGCCGAGGCGGCCGATGAGCTAGAGCTTGAACGCAAGAGAGTGGCGGAAGCAAAGGATGAACTGACGTTGGCGCAGGCGTTGGCTGCGGAAGAGCTTGAGCGTGAACGAGAGAAAGCAGCGGAAGAGCTGGTAGAGCAAATGAAGCTCGTTCGTGCAAGATCCGAACAATCTCTGGCTGAGCTGAAAGTAGCTTCAGTGCAGCAATTGGAACTCGTGCAAGCACTCGCCGCAGAAGAACTCGAACTTGAGCGCGCGAAAGCCGCTGAACTGGTCGAACAGCTCGAACGGGAACGCGCGAATGCAACGTCAGTGGCGGAAGAACTTGAGCTTACGAAAGTATTGGCCGCAGAAGAGCTAGAAGCAGAACGTGCAAAAGCTGCGGAAGCGTTGGGCGAACAGTTACAACTAGAGCGCGACAAAGCGGCTAAAATGCTTATTGAGCAGCAAGCGCAGGCGGCACAAGAGCTCGAACGCGAGCGGACAAAAGTTGAGGAAGCAACCGATGAATTTACGCTTGCTCAAGTGATTGCCGCGGAAGAGCGTGAGCAGGAACGTGCTCAAACGCTTGAATTGATGCAATCGAAGGAAGTGGAATGGCAGGACAAGCTGGCGCAGCTTGAACAATCGCTGAAGTCGGACTTTGAACGCCGCCGCAACGGCTGGATCGAAGAACGTACCAAACTGCTCACGAAATTGTCCGAACTCGAGCAAGCATGGAATCAGGATAAAGAGTCGCATGAACTCCGCCTTCAAGCAGCCGATGAGCATCTCATCCAGGCCATGGAACAGGAAGAGGCACTACGTTCATCGATTCGCTATATGGAGCAGCAAGCTCAGGAACTTGAACAGCAGTATGCCGATGCCAAGGAACAACTGGAGGAAGTATCCGGACATTTCGCCGCATCGCTTGAAACGATTGGCCAATTGGAAGTGCAGGCCGTTAAGCAGCAAGACTTGCAGACGGCTGTGGAGGTACTTGCGGCAGAGCAAACGGAGAAGCTGCAGCAATTGCAGGAACAGTTCGAGCTTCTGCAGGATGATAAGGACAAGCAGAAGCGGCAGTTCGAAGCGGAACGTTCGGCGATCGAACAGCTGCATGCGGACCGTTATAGCGAAGCAGAGCGCCGCTTGGAAGAGCAGGCTCGCCAGCTGACGGAAGCAACGGCTATTTTTGAAGAAAAAGAGCTGGAGCTGGAGCTTCAATACGAAGAATACAAACATAAGCTGGAACGTAAATATCAAGAGCAGCTGGAACAGACAGAGCTCCGCCATGCGGAACAACAGTTTGAGCTGAAGGAACGTTACGAGAAGCAGTTTGTCCTATTCCAAGAAAAGCTTGATGTTTATAAGCTGATGAATCAGGAATTGGAGAGCCGTCTTCATGAACAATCGGCTTCCATGGCTGAGAAGCATGATCGGGACGTTGCCGAACTGGAACAACGCCAGCAAGAGCAGCTTCGTTCGCTCGAGAAGAAGCTT
This sequence comes from Paenibacillus glycanilyticus, assembly GCF_030161375.1. Lineage (GTDB taxonomy): Bacteria > Bacillota > Bacilli > Paenibacillales > Paenibacillaceae > Pristimantibacillus > Pristimantibacillus glycanilyticus_B. Next base: position 347,817 of record NZ_BSSQ01000005.1, on the reverse strand, counting down.
GCTGAGGACAATGAATTGCTGGAGCTTCAATACATGGAGCAAATCGAGCTTTTGGAACGCCAGCAACAAGAACTCAAAGAAGCGCTTGATGAACGGGAGCAGGTTGCTAACCGCAAATTCGAACAGCAGAAGCAGCAATTTGAAATGCGCTTGGAAGAACGTTTAACGGAGGCGGACGAGCGTTATTCCGAGCTTCTAGCCAAGCAGGAAGAGCAGCAGCAGCATTTGCGCGCGCAAATTGAAGAGCTGGAAGCCAATTTGAAAGAGACAGAGCTCCGCAGTCTAGGGACAGAAGAGCAGCTCTCCGTTTCAGCCAAACGCGAAAGCGAGCTCTTGGAGCAGCTTGAATATACAGCTGCGCGTGAACGAATTACGGTTCAGCAGATTGAAGCGGCTTCCCTGCAAATTCAGAAATTAACGGAGCAGGTTGAAGCCGAGCAAATACTGGTCAAACAAACAAGGCAAGAGGTTGACCAGCTATCCGCATCGGAACGTTCCCGCGAAGCGGCGGAGAAATCACTTCTCGAACAACTGGAAGCGGCTCGTAAAGAAGCAGCTGCGGCAGTTGAGCTGCGAATGATGCTGGACGAGCGCACGCAGTCCTTGTCTGTAGAACACGAGGTTGCTTCAGAAGAAACGGAAGCGCTCCGCGAGGAACTTAGTACGCTTGCCGTAAAACATGAGAAGCTGGAAATTGAGTACCGCAAGCTTCAAACGGAATACAACGAATGGATTGAACTGATCGAACATAGCTAATAGATAGGGCAACAGCCATCTGCTTAATAGCAGATGGCTGTTTTATTACGGCCAACTTGTTTCATTCACAAGCACATCAAAAAAGCCGCTCCCAAGCAGATGCCCGGGAACGGCTTATATGAAGTTAGCCATAACTGACAATGGTTCCTGTTGGACCGCCTACCGGCAAGCTTGCCAGGCGGATGAGGTCCGGGGTGACGACGGCAGGATCTTTGCCGGTTGCATGCATTTCGGTGCGCAAGGTACCGGGGTTATAAAGGTTAACGAGAATGCCATGTTCATGTTCTTCGTCGGCCAGCGTGCGGGTCAACGATTCCAATCCTGCTTTGGCGGCGCTGTATGCGGCATATCCGCCTGCTCCGTTCCAGGATAAGCCGGACGTAATATTGATAATGCGGCCGTATTTGCTCTGGCGCATGGAAGGAAGGACGGCACGTGTCAGAAGAAAAGGACCTGTTAAATTTGTAGCCACTTGGACATGCCAGTCTTCGGCGGTTAATTCCAGCACAGAGCCAGGCTCAAGTACCGCAGCGTTATTAAGCAACACATGTATGGAGCCCCACTGGTCTAGGACCTGCCGGACAGCGATTTGAATTTGATCTTCTTGCGTAATATCGGTAGGGATGATTAGGGAATCTCGGCCTGTTGTTTGTTTGATTAGCGCTGCCGTTTCCTGCAGCTTGCTTTCGCGGCGGCCTAATAAAGCAACTTCGGCCCCTTCCTTAGCGAAAGACAGGGAAGCAGCTCTGCCCAAACCGGATCCTGCACCGCTTACAATAGCTATCCGTCCTTTTAATAAGCTCATAGGATCATACCCTCCTCAAATAATAGCCGCAGTTGAGATCTAGGTGATTATTGATACTTAAACCATTGGCTAAGATAGATTTATGAATCATCTTATCAGACGGGAAGGCGAAAGGGGAAGAGCTTAGACCATCAGTCTTTCTTACCCTTTTGTAAAGGAATCATTATAATTCATATGTAAGCGGACAGCCTGCCATGACGGGTTCCCTTACTTTCGAGGAACTTAACGGCGCGGCGCATCGCCAAGACAACCAAATAAGGGCCGTCCTAATTAGGACGACCCCTACCATACCGTTCGATTATTACGCTTCGTCAACAATAAGCTTCGCCGTCATTTTCGAATGACCGCCGCCGCAAGGGATATTGCACTTTATTTCGTATTCCCCCGCATCCAGATTAACCGTTTTGATCTTATTTTGAGTCAGCTTAAGATTGGTCTTCTCAATCTCGACGCCATGAACGCCATCAATGAGTTCGAGCTTAATCGATTGGCCTTTTTTGATATGGTATTCCGGCTGATCGAATTCCCAGCTGCTTGCTTTGATAACAACGTCCGCAACAGCGGAGCTTGCTGCGTTCGAATCCGCATTATTGCCTTTATTGCCCGATCCGCAAGCTGCGACAACCACGCAAAGGCAGCAGACAGCCGCGAAAATAATCCATTTCTTCATCATTAATACTCCCTTCCATAGCTAACCTGAAAAATTGCATTCTTTTCCTATTGTAGCTTATCCCAAATGGATTTGCAGTGACAGTCAAGTGACAAATGAAAAAGCCCTCGCCCATCGTTTCCGAATGGACAAGGGCATGAACTGGCTTGTGCCTCCGCTAATCGCGGTCGCGATCGCGGTAATCGCTTCGGCCTGCTTCATAAGGGGTGCTGACCGGTATAAACAAGTCGATGATCCCGATCACAAGCGCGGCCAGAATCGCGCCGAGCCAAGTTACCGATACGCCGCCAACAATAAACTGCGCAACCCAGATGACCGCCGCACTCGCGATAAAACCAACAATGCCGCGTCCAAACGGGGTGACTCTTTTGCCGAAAATGCCTTCAACGATCCAACCAAGCGCCGCAATAACAAGAGCCAGCAGCAACGCGCTCCAGAATCCGCCGACGCTAAACTGCGGTACGATCCAGCCCACAACCATCAATACAATGGCTGAAACGATAAAACGGACTACATGGCCAAGAAAACTCATATCGTTAGCCTCCTTTAATTAGGTTAGCCTAAGTATGGTGCGAATTCATTTCTATTATGGCCATTAAATCGGGGAAACATGTATGAAACAAGAGGCGACACCCGTGCATCCTAAACCCTGATCAGCTATAATAAAAGGGCGAGAGGAGTGTTCACTTGGACAGCAAAATTTTATCCACTTTGGAATTTCATAAAATTACGAATAAATTAGTGCAGCGCGTCGCTACTTCGCTTGGCAAAAGCGTAGCGGATCAGCTTGCTCCTAACTCCGATTTGGAACAGGTCAAGCTTATGCTGCAAGCAACCGATGAGGCTTACAAGGCTGACCGGCTGAAGGGCAACGCCCCGTTTGGCGGCATTGTCGATATTAGCGCGTCGCTGCACCGCGCAAGAATTGGCGGCACATTGAATCCGGCGGAACTGATGGATATCGCGGCAACGGCAAGAGGCGCTCGCCGAGTGAAGAAGCATATCGACAACCTTCATGAGGATGATCCGATTCCGCTGTTGTTCCAATTGACCGAACAATTATCCGAGCACAAGCCTCTGGAGGACGCCATCTTTGACTGCATCGATGATCAGGCTGAGGTAATGGACAGCGCAAGCCCTGAGCTTGCTTCCATCCGCCGCGAGCTGCGCAGCGGCGAATCGAGAATCCGCGAGAAGCTGGAGCAGATGATCCGTTCGTCGTCGGTACAGAAGATGCTGCAGGATTCCATTATCACGCTTCGCAATGACCGTTATGTTATTCCGGTCAAGCAGGAATACCGTTCGCATTTTGGCGGGATAGTCCATGACCAGTCGGGTTCAGGCGCAACCTTGTTCATTGAGCCGGAAGCGATTGTGTCCATGAACAACAAGCTGCGGGAAACGAAAGCGGCAGAGCTTCGCGAGATTGAGAAAATTTTGCAAAAGCTGACGGCCCGCGCGGCGGAACACGTAGAGGATTTGCTTTACAATCAGGATCTGCTCGGCAAGCTTGATTTCGCTTATGCAAAGGCTAGATTTGCCCATGAAATGAAAGCTACGTTGCCGCGCATGAATGACAGGGGTTTCCTCAAAATCAAACGAGGCCGCCACCCGTTAATTGCACCGGACAAGGTTGTTCCGCTTGATATCGAGCTGGGCAATCAAGTCACTGCCATTATTGTTACCGGCCCGAATACGGGCGGCAAGACGGTATCCTTGAAGACCGTAGGTCTGCTTAGCCTGATGGCGATGTCGGGCTTGTTTGTTCCGGCAGAGGAAGGCAGCCAGCTATGCGTATTCGATTCGATCTACGCCGACATTGGCGATGAACAAAGCATTGAACAAAGCCTTAGTACGTTCTCCAGCCATATGACGAATATTATTCGGATTCTGAAGTCCATGACTTCAAAAAGCCTCGTGTTGCTGGATGAGCTTGGTGCCGGTACAGACCCGGCGGAAGGTTCCGCGCTTGCAATCGCTATTCTTGAACATATCCATAAGCTCGACAGCCGGATTATCGCAACTACGCATTACAGCGAATTGAAGGCTTACGCGTACAACCGGAAAGGCGTCATTAATGCCAGCATGGAATTTGATGTCGCTACGCTTAGTCCAACTTACCGTTTGCTCGTTGGCGTGCCTGGCCGAAGCAATGCGTTTGCCATTGCCGAGCGCCTTGGCTTAAGCCAGACGATTATCGATCACGCCCGCGGAGAAGTCAGCGAAGAGGATCAACGCGTGGAGAACATGATCGCTTCGCTCGAGGAAGACCGTCTCAGCGCCGAATCCGAGCGCAATACGGCTGAATCGTTGCGCCGCGAGATGGAAGCGGAGCGCAAACGCCATGAAGCGGAGTTGGCGCGGTTCGAGGAACAACGCGACAAGATGCTGCTGAAGGCGCAAGAGGAAGCTAACGAAGCCGTAGCCAAGGCCAGACGCGAAGCGGACCAGATCATTGCGGACCTGCGCAAGCTGGCGCTTGAAGAAGGGGCGTCCGTGAAGGAACATAAGCTGATCGAAGCGAAACGCAGACTGGAAGAAGCGGCGCCGGAACTAGCTACGAAGAAGAAACGTCCTGCCGGCGGCGGTAACGCGAAGAAACCCGCGAAGATTGGTGCAGGCGATGAAGTTATGGTATACAGCCTCAATCAGAAAGGCATTGTGGTTGAGATTGGCGCATCCGACGCAACGGTTCAGCTTGGCATTATGAAAATGAAAGTTGCCATAGACGATCTGGAATTGCTTAAACCGGTCGCACAGCTCAATAAACAGCAGCAGCCGAAGCAAACCGCAAGCTTGAAACGTTCCAAGGAAGATAGTCTCCGGATGGAATTGGATCTTCGCGGAGCGAATCTGGAAGAAGCCATTATTGAAGTGGACCGTTTCTTGGACGAATCGTATTTAGGCGGTCTTGGCCAGGTGTATATTATCCATGGGATGGGGACCGGCGTCCTTCGCGCGGGCATCCAGCAATATTTGCGCAAACATAGTCTTGTGAAGGCATATCGTCTTGGAAAATACGGCGAGGGCGGCGCAGGCGTAACGGTAGCGGAGCTGAAATAGCTTCGCCGCTAAGCTTGCGGTAAGGAATAAGGCCCATAGGAGTGATAATAATGGGTAATGAAGTCGATCGTTTGCTGAGCAATTCGTATGCGGCATCTCTTGTTTATGTATCGCTTGTAGTGATGTCGCTAATCGTCTTTTTGTCCGTATTTGAGCTTGTAACCCGTTATAATTGCTGGAAAGAGATTAAAAACGGCAATTTGGCGGTAGCTATGGCGACAAGCGGCAAAATATTCGGCATATGCAATATTTTCAGGTTTTCGATCGAAGCGAAAGATTCCATCTATGAAAGTCTGATCTGGGGCATATTCGGTTTTATTGTTTTGCTTGCCGCCTATTTCTTATTTGAGTTTCTTACCCCGGTATTTAAGATCGATGATGAAATTGCCAAGGATAATCGGGCAGTAGGCTTTATCGCCATGGTTATTTCGATTTCCTTGTCCTATGTGATTGGGGCAACGGTTATTTTGTAAGACATGTTCAGAAGGGCAGGGCAATCATGAAGTATTTATGGGGGATTTTGCTCGCAATCGCAATTATCTTTTTTGGACTAGGCGTTATATATATTATGAACAATTAACAATGAAGCTTGTGGAGGTTTTTTGAAAATGGAAGAGCAAACAATTTGTCCATGGTGTGATTCTGAAATCGTATGGGATGAGGAGATTGGACCGGAGAAACATTGCCCGCATTGCGATAACGAGCTGAGCGGTTACCGTACGATGCAGATCGGGATTGACCGTGATGAAGACGATCAAGATGACAGCTGGGATGAGAAGGAAGAACAAGCGCAGGACGACTCTTATAATGACGAGTCCAATGAAGGCTTCCGCCAGATGAATGTTTCTTGGCTTGCGGCGGAAGAAACCATCCGCCAAATGACGGATAGCCAGGATGAAGCGCCGGAATGTCCAACATGCCGCGAATATATGCTGGAAGCGGGCAGACAAAGCGTTGCGCTTACGCCAACCATTCATGCAGCTACCGGCAAACCGGTTATTCAATCGCCATTCGAGACGGTAACCTACATTTGCCCGTCCTGCTTCCAAACCTCGTCGGTACTTAGCCCGGAAGCACGCAATCAGATGCTTGCTTTACTAACGCCAAAAGAGTAATTATTGGCAGGTAAGCATGTACCCTGCCCGCTTCGGTAAACCTAACAGAGAATCACCATTGTTAGGAGGAATCGGATTGAAGCAGAGTCATCATGGCGTAAAAACCAGGGGAGGCATGGCTGCCAGACCGGGATCGCTGGGCCGCAGCGTCACAGGTTCGCGCCAAGGCGGAGCGCTGGGGGCGCAGGCTATTTTACTGCTGACCGTGCAAGGTCTGTTTGGTGTAGCAAGCGCGCTATCCGGTACGTTCATCCCGGTCTATCTCTGGAAGGCAAGCCAGTCCTTTATGCTGATCGGCTGGTTCACGCTTGGTCAATACCTAACGAGCGGAATCACTTTTTGGCTGGCTGGCAAATGGGTGAAGGAACATCATAAAATGTACAGCCTCCGTCTTGGCATCGTGCTGTCGGGGGCGTTTTATTTTACCGTATTAATGCTAGGGCAACAGGCCAAAGTCTATTACGTTCCGCTTGGCATGTTAAGCGGCATGGCGCTTGGCTTTTACTGGATGGCTTACAACGTTGTTTATTTCGAAATTACCGAGCCCGATAACCGCGATCGGTTTAACGGTATTGCGGGCATCCTTGGCGCTTTGTCGGGAATTATCGCGCCGTGGGTGTCGGGGTTCCTCATTACATCGCTGCAAGGTGAACGCGGGTACAGACTGATCTTTACGATATCTCTTGTCATATTTGGACTAGCCGTCGTCGGCAGCTTCTGGTTGGCTAATCGGGGAGTACAAGGCGAGAAGTACCAATGGTTCCTTGGGGCCAGGCAACTGAGGGAGAAGGGTAATCCTTGGCGGCGGATGTTTCCGGCCATTGTAACGCAAGGGGTCCGCGAAGGCGTATTTATGTTCCTGATCGGGCTCGTTATTTATATCGCGACCAAAAACGAAGGCAAACTGGGCAACTTCTCGTTGATTACTTCCCTTGTTGCTTTAATCAGCTTCTGGTTTGTAGGCAAACGTCTTAAACCGGCCAACCGGAGAATAGCGATGCTTGCGGGCACGATTATGATTGGACTGATCGTACTTCCGCTCTTCTATAAAGTCGATTACAATACCTTGCTTATCTTTGGCATCGGAACCTCCTTGTTCATGCCGCTGTACATTATTCCGATGACATCCCGAGTGTTTGACCTGATCGGCCATTCCGAGGAGAGCGCGAGCAACCGCGAAGAATTAATCGTTCTCCGTGAAGCGGGTCTCATTATTGGCCGTGTCATCGGCCTTGCCGCTTATCTGATCGTCTTATCCCAGACGCAGAGTACGTCGGCAATCGTTACTCTCATGTTTTGTGTTGGTATCGTTCCGATCGCCGGTTGGTTTTTTATCCGGCCGTTCCTCTCGGCCAACAATAAATTTCGTTAAGTGTTTTTTTCAGTCGTCCGAGAGCGCGGAGCGGGTCTATCTTGATGGAGAAACGTAGTGTTCGCCTTTGTCCCCGAGTTTCATCCGCTTAGCGGAATCAAATCAAAGAAATTCGGGGACAACAGCGATCGGAATCAAGATAGACTCGTGTAGCTCGGGGCTCAGGGGATCGACTGGAAACTATCACGAAAAGGAGAATTTATGCCACAAATTGTATCCTCCATTACAGAACTTATAGGCGATACGCCCGTGATTAAGCTTAATCGGCTCGTCCAAGAAAACAGTGCAGACGTATTAGTGAAGCTCGAGAAGTTCAACCCAAGCGGCAGCGTGAAAGACCGTGCCGCATCCGCTCTTATCCATGCCGCCGAGCAAGGCGGCCTGATCGCACCGGGCTGCACGATCATCGAACCTACAAGCGGCAACACCGGAATTGGTCTAGCGATGAATGCCGCTGCCAAGGGGTATAAGCTTATTCTGATTATGCCCGACAATATGTCGGCGGAACGGATCAAGCTGCTGCAGGCATACGGGGCGGAAGTGGTTCTTACGCCCGCTGCCGAAAGAATGCCCGGTGCCATCAGCAAAGCATTGGAGCTCCAGGCACAAATTCCGGGAAGTTTTATCCCGAATCAATTTGAGAATCATGCCAATCCGGATATCCACCGCACGACAACGGCTTTGGAAATTTTGCGGCAGACCGAAGGCAAGCTTGATGCCTTTGTAGCGACGGCAGGGACGGGAGGCACCATTACCGGAACCGGCGAAACGCTTAAAGCGTCATTACCTCATATACATATTGCAGTTGTTGAACCTGCCGGGTCGCCGGTCCTGTCGGGAGGACAGCCCGGACCGCACAAGCTGGTCGGCACAAGCCCCGGGTTTGTTCCTGCCATTCTGAATACGGCGGTTTACGATGAGATCATTCAGGTTGCCGATGAAGATGCCTTAAATACGATGAGGGATCTTGCACGGCTGGAAGGTTTGCTGCTGGGACCTTCATCCGGCGCTTCAGTATGGGCGGCGATGCAAGTTGCGAAGAAACTCGGACCGGGCAAACGCGTGCTCTGCATTGCTCCCGATACCGGCGAGAGGTACTTGAGCATGAATATATTTTAGAATGAGAAAGCCCTAAAAGCTTATTTCCAAGCTTTTAGGGCTTCTTTTATTAGACCGCGGCGTTCGCGAATATAGTCAAGGATGAAAGACGGCTCATCGAGGAACGTATCATAACTGCTTTTGCGGGTGAAATCGTCGCGGATCGCCGGCGTAATCTCTTTGTAAAGTTGGCTAATTATAGGATCGATCCGTTCGACGGTAAAGGCAGTCTTTAATAAGTTTTGCATAATGCGGCGATATCGCAAGCGGCAAGAAGAATAAGTGAACAGCTTGCTGGTTAGTTTATTGTAGCCTTCCAGCCGGACCAAGTCACTGCCGCAAGGCTTGCCGTAGCAGTTCCTTCCCCAGGTTCCTTCGTAATCCCAAGGAATAATTCTGTATTTGCTCGTTTTTTTGTGCTCGTACAGAGCATAGTTCTGATCAAATCCGTCATAATTCCCGGTCAGAACCGCACCTGCAAGCCATAATAAATACTGGTTAATATCCAGTCGTTTAGCTGCGTAGACGTTTAGCTGCTTGGCACGGAGCGTATTGATGTTGCGGATGAACCGGACGAGACGGTATTTGGTATTCGTTTGTCCCGTAACCAACTCGTAACCGTCGAACAAGGAGTTTTTCTTTATACTGGTGCTCTGATCAACCAAGCTAAAGTCCGCGTTGTCATTGACGGCATAGATCAGGGAATTATAGCCTATTCCTCTCTTTTTGAAGAAACGTTTATCTACGGCTTCAATCTCAAGATACACTCCTTGCGGATAGCCATTGATCTCAACGGAGATATGTTGAGTATCCGGAGACGGTACCCCAATCCCGTTAAAAAACTGAAAAGACAAAGCGTTGCGGATCATGGACGGATCATCAAACTCGGCGTTCCAGTGCAGCGTTTTGCCCCCGTCAAGACGGATTTCAAACGATTTCTTATTGTAATTGCGCGTATGGCCGCCCCGAATGCCGCAAGTCCCCGAATAATCTTTGCCATCAATGGCAATCGTGATGGGCTTAAACGATTTGCTCCAAGGATTGTTTTTCAGATCCCTCAGATCATCCTCGTCAATGTCAATTTTTCGAGTTGGCAGTTGTGCCACGGGCCTCACCCCTTAGACTCAAGTCGAAGCCTACCGCGACCGATAGGCTTCTGTGCTTATTTACCCTATTCGGCAATGGGGGCGGATGACACCATTTAGTCATCATTTTGATCATTTCTTATCTATTGTCCAGATAAATAGTTACTAATCTAGTACCTCTCATATACGGGTTACATATAGATATATTACAAACCGTCACCAATGGTAGATGACTAGTAAGTGAATCACCAAGTAGATCAGCCTATTAGCGGTAGAATGTCAATTGGATGGCACGGTTGTAAATCTATTAAGAGAATCATCGGAGGGATTTATTACATGTACGGATGCAATTGGCAACAAGGGAACAACAGCCACAAGAGCCACAACTGCCACAAAACCAACGGAAGCAACGGACACAACGGTAACAACGGTAACAACGGTAACACAGGATCCGGCAACACTGAGCTTAAAAATCTGGTAGGTGAACTTGTTAGAATCAACCGTGGCGGTCCGGAATCTTTGGAAGGCAGATTGCTTGCAGTAAAAAGCGATTATCTAGTACTTTCTACAAAAGATGGCGTTGTTTATGTTGATCTGAGTCATGTTAAAAGCGTGACTGGACTATCTACTTGCAAGAGCGGCGGTCATGGCGCTGATTTCATCAACGCAGACAACTTCAAAGGCGTTGTAAAAGCTCTGAAACAAGAATTCGTGCAAATCAACTGGGGCGGTCCGGAGAAAGTTGAAGGCTTCCTCGCAGACGTACAAGGAAACACGGCGCTTGTCGTTGTAGGACGTGAAATTGTTTATATTCTGATCGACCACATCAAAACCATTAAAAAACTTGGCGGCAAATCTTGCGGCAACAAAACTGGCGGCACAAACCAATCCGGCGGCAACAAAAACAACAACAAATCCGGTAATCAAGGCGGCCAATCGGGCGGTAACAAGAACAACAAATCAGGCAACAAATCAGGCAACAAATCCGGTGCTCAAGCTCAACAAACAACAACAACAGGCAATAAATCCAAAAAATCAGGTGGCAGCAACCGCTCGAAAAAAGGCTAATCGATAGATGCCGGGCATGAATCTTTCTTGCCCGGCATCCTTACTAAGATGGAGCTTTTTGAAAAGGAGGTCGAGCAGTTGAAGAACCAACATCCACTCCTGGATTCGCAGGTTGAACTCGTTATCTCGGGCAGGGCGGGCATTAGAGGCAAGCTTATTGATTTTGGCCAGGATATTCTCGTGTTGTATAACGGCATCCAATTTTTCTATGTCCCTTTAATCCATTTGCAGCAACTGAGAATCGTGCAAGATGAAGAACAAACCTATAGCGGTACGCCGGAGTTGCCTTTTGAACCGTATAATGACTCTATTTCTTTCCGTAAAATTCTATTAAACGCAAAAGGCATGTTCTCGGAAATCTATATTACGGGCAATCAGTCCATACATGGTTATGTGACAGCGGTAATGAATGATTTCTTTGTTTTCTACTCGCCAATTTACCATTCCGTTATGATTTCGATGAGGCATTTGAAATATCTCGTTCCCTACAATGCCAATGTCACGCCTTATTCGCTTTCTTCGGAGCAATTCCCGTTAAAGCCAACGCCGTTAACCCTTGCCCGAACCTTTGATCAGCAGTTGCGCAAGCATATCGGACAATTCGTCGTGCTTGATTTAGGGGAGAATCCAAGAAAAACAGGAGTACTCAAAAATGTCGATCTTAACTTGCTGGAGCTAGCAGATGCAAGCGGATCATCGGTATTTATCCATTACGATCATGTCAAAACGATTCATTTGCCTTAAAAAACAAACAGCCCTTTTGATTGCCTCAGCCAGTCAAAGGGCTATTTGCATGCGGGGAAATATGCATCACTTTCCTTGCTTAGGGGAATGCTGGAAGCGAAGGTGGTGAATGTCCGTGCAGCTTCCTGCCAAGCCTATCGGTTTATGGCCAATCGTGATGATGACTTTGCTTACTGTAGGGCTTGTGAATCATGTCATAGTTGTACCGCTGCTGCTAGCCGAAGCCAAGAGAGATGCTTGGTTATGCGTGCCGGTTGCTCTTATTATTGCGCTTCCAGTTGCTGCGTTCCCGTTGCAGCGGGTCATGCACAAGATGAATAGAGTCCGCTTTGACCAGTGGTTGAGACAACAGAAGGTTCCAACATTTTTCGTATGGCTGCTTCTCGCAATTGTTAATTTGTCTCTTCTGTTTGTTGCTTTTGGGGCCTTAGTGGACGTTGTTGCCTGGACATCAACCACGTATTTGCCGCGGACCCCTCAGTTTATGGTCTTATTGGTCTTTTGCGTGATTTGCATGTTTGCCGCGATGAATGGGCTGCGTACAATTACCTATGTATCCTGTATTTTGCTTCCTCTTGTCGTTGTATTAGGCGATTTCGTTATGTCGGCTAATATGCCGGTCAAAGACTACCACTATTTGCTTCCCTTGTTAGAAGGGGGAATGTATCCGGTATTCAAGGGGGCTGTTTATTCGCTCAGCGCATTTATGGAGCTATCCTTCCTGCTGTTAGTCCAGCATGAGATGAAAAAGAGCTTCAAGAAATGGCATTTAATCCTGCTGACTCTTATGCTTATGCTCTTGACCATGGGACCAACGATCGGAGCGATCACTTTGTTCGGGCCAGAGGAGGCAAGTTACATGCGTTACCCGGCGTATTCGCAATGGCGTTTGGTTAGAATCGGTAAATATTTCGAACACGTTGATTTCTTTGCTGTGTTTCAATGGTTATCGGGTGCTCTTGTACGAATCTCTCTGCCGCTTTATCTCCTATCCATTTATGGTCCGTTCCAAAAGATCCGGCGGAAATGGATCGGTATGATGATCACGGTTGTCATTTTGGCATCTATAAGCTTGTTGGTCCTTATGCACATGAATTGGTACATGATCTTAATGCATGCTTATTTTATGTCGGCTTGGATCTTGTTTGGAGTAGTTCTGTTGATTGTATGGTTACTTTCATTCCGCAAGTCTACGAACGCAGACAAGCCGAATGCAGAAGGAGGTTATCGTAATGAGTCAAAGAACGGAAACCGAGGAGCGTAATCGGCATCGGGACCGTCTGGATAGGATTTACGATGAACTGGACGGTTCCGGCGATGTCATTATCCAAACGATTAATGTTGGCAAAGAAGAGCCCAAACGCGCTTTTCGCATTCTCATGTGCAGCGGCATGGTCGATATGCAGACGGTGTTTATTGCTTTATTGCCCCAGATGGACAAGCTGGCCGAGGATTTAAATAAAGATGCCGGCGGTCTTGAACAGGCAGACCATAAACAGGAATCCGTCATCATGGAAAAAGGCGACCGGTACAAGAAAGGTTGCTCGTTTGGCGCGCGTCTATCTCTCGATAACGAGCGAGAAGTTGCCTACTTGTTCTCGAGTCTTTATTCGGGCAGCGTCATAACGGTTGACGAAGCTACGAGATCGGTTTATATCTTCGATATCGCGAGCATTCCTGGGCGCCAGCCGGAAGAATCTACAATGGAGCTTTCGATTAAGGGGCCTCGGGACGGGTTTGTAGAAGGCTTATCCACCAATATCGCACTTATTCGCAGACGTCTTCGGACACCGGATTTGCAGGTGGAGTATTTGAAAATAGGTTCCGAATCACAAACGGAAATCTCCATGATGTTCATGCGGGGTAAAGCGGATCGCGCATTGGTCAACGAGACGAGAAAAAGGCTTCATGCTATTCACATCGAAGCGCTGTACAGTTCATCGGAGTTGGAAGAATTGGTGTCGGACAGACCAAACAGCTTGTTTCCGCTTGTTGATTACATCGGTCGCCCCGACTATGTGGTTCAAGCTTTGATGAAAGGCAGAGTATGTTTAGTCGTTGATGGCAATCCGTCTGTCATCATTCTTCCTGGCAATTTTACTCTGCTCGTCAAATCGCCGGAGGATGCCCATCTTCCTTTTTATTTTGTAACGCTTGAGCGGCTGCTCCGCTTTGCGGGTTTTGTTCTGGCCATTTGTCTGCCCGGTTTTTGGGTTGCGTTATCGGCTTACAATACCGATCAAATTCCGTTTACGCTGCTTGCTACGGTCACAAATTCCAGGGTTGGACTACCTATATCGGCAACGATGGAAATGTTCCTTATGATGATGATGTTTGAATTGTTTCGGGAAGCGGGCGTCAGGCTCCCAAGACCAGTTGGCCAGACGGTGTCTGTCGTAGGGGGGCTTATTATTGGCGATGCGGCCATCCGGGCGGGGATCACCTCTCCAACCATGCTTGTAGCAGCGGCGATCACGGCCGTAGCGACGTTTACGCTCGTCAACCAGACCTTGAGCGGGACCGTGAGCATATTAAGGTTTTTCGTATTAATCCTATCTTCGATCTTCGGAATATTCGGTTTTTTTGCAGGCGTGTTTATCATTCTGATCTATATGTGTTCGCTGGAGACGTTTAACCAGCATTATATGCAGCCGCTTGCTCCGATCAAATGGAGAGAACTCGTAACAGCCTTTATTCAAAAACCATGGAAATCCAGAGCGAAAGGGGAGAAACCATGACCTCGCATAGACGGTTTCAAACCTATGTCAAAACAATCAAAGCAAGTCTGGCTGTCTGTGCCATGCTAATGACCGGAGGCTGTTGGGATGAAGTCAATCTGCAGGATGTCAGTTATATTTCAGCCGTTGGAATCGATTATGTCGACGATAAATTTGTGGTGTACGCCCAGATGATTTCGTTTGGCGTGTTAGCCAAACAAGATGCGGCGCCTCCGCCGGGGAGTCCGATATGGGTAGGAAAACATGAAGGGGACACTAATCTTGCCGCCATATTTAACCTGATGGATTCCTCCCAATACAAGCTTTCACTCGATCATTTGAAATCCGTCGTTATTCATGAGCGCGCTTTTGGTCAAATTGAACAAATTATCGACAGCGTCAACCGTCTGAGCTCGACCCGGTTTAATTCACTGGTGTTTGGTACCAAGACGGATATCAATAGCCTGTTTACGATGGATATGTTATTCAACAAAACGCCGTTAACAACCCCGCTCTATGCCCCTCATATCGAGAATGACCAGAACAGTTATGTGGAGCCAATGACGCTGCAAACACTGGTGCGAGGGGCATATGAACCTGCTTTGACGGTAGCTCTTCCATCGCTCTCCATGGTGTCTAATGATTGGGAGAATAATAAAAAGAAACTAAATTTCTTAACGATAGGCGGCACATTCCTATTTAACGAAAAACAACCAATCGGGTATTTATCCAAAGAGAAATCCAAAGGTTTAACCTGGACCAATGCCGCCTTTAAGAGATCGCTTGTTCCTATTCGTATAGACGATAAAAAAGGATCGGTTGTCGTAGACTCTTCCAACACCAAGATCAAAGTGAAGGGCGCAAACGGTCAACCCCAATTTGAACTGAAGGTTAATGTGACCGGACATTTACTGGAAGCCTCAACGGATTTTACGGACCAGGAGCTTATTTCGGAAGTGGAGCAGAATGTAAAGAAACAGTTGGAGGATACGTATCTGAGAGGAGTAGCTATGCATGCGGATCTGTATGGTCTGGGACATGAGATATACCGTTATCACAACAAATGGTGGAAGCGTCTTGAACGAGAGGGGTGGAAGCCTGGTTCGGAAGATGTGAGCATTGAGGTAAAATGCAAGCTGACCAAGGAATCGGAGATCCGCTCCAAATCGGAGCTTCATACGAGTACATAATTTATGGGATTTGCGCCCATAATACGTATGCTTCCATAAACATGGCATGAAGGAGAGTTATGACAAGATGCAAGCATTAACCGCGAAGGAACTCGAATATATTGCAGATTCGCTGTCCAATGAAGATCTGTTAATCAAACAAAATGCACTACTTGGATCCCTTGCGATGAATCCGCAGTTAAGACAAGCCGGCATGGCTGAATTGCAAACCCATCAGCAGCATTATCAAACATTGATGCAAGCCTTGCAGCAGCACCAGCATATGGCGCCTACGCAGCCACAATAAAGATTGGACATCAAGGAGGAATAACCATGTATCAACAACAGCATCATTTGCCGGATGAAGATTTGGCTTATACGGTATTGTCCGATCTGAAGCGCGTTGTTCGCGAATATGCGACGGCGGCTACGGAGTCTACCTGCCCGGAAGTACGCCAAATGTTCACTCAGCTCTTAAACAGCACGCTTAAGCTGCAAGGGAATCTGTTCCAAGTTATGCAGCAGAATAATATGTACAGCACGGCTTCCTCGGCTTTGCGCCAAGAAATCGACAAGCAAACGAAGGAATATCAGCAAACGCAGCAAAAAACTTCGCAGTATTTGCAGCAACGCATGGGCGGCATGCAGCCTTCGTTCCCGCAATACGGACAATACCAGCAACCTCAGCAGCACCAGCCGCATCAGCCTTTTTACATGTAAAGACCCTTCGGGGTCTTTCGTTTTTTTCTTTGCAGTAACCATTAATTCGTTGTAAAATATTTGTCATAACCGCAGTTTTGGAAGGAGTTTGACGATGAACGAACTACAGCTGAAAGTGCTGGAGCTGCTCAAGGAAGATGCGCGCAGAGACGCCGATCTGATCGCCGCCATGTTAAATGAGCCGGTTGAGAGCGTAAAGCAGGCAATCGCCTACATGGAAGAAGAACATATCATCGTTAAATATGCGACAGTCGTGAACTGGAGCAAGGTGGATGACGAGAAGGTTACCGCCCTGATCGAAGTTCAAATTACGCCTGAGCGCGGGCGCGGCTTTGAAGGCATCGCCGAGCGCATATACTTATATCCGGAAGTGAAGTCGGTTTATCTGATGTCCGGAGCTTATGACTTGCTTGTCGAGATTGAAGGCAAAAACTTGAAAGAGGTTGCCTCTTTTGTATCCAATAAATTGTCGCCGATTGACAAAGTATTGTCGACAAAAACAAACTTCATTTTGAAAAAATACAAACAGGACGGAATTATCTTCGAGGAGCATGAAGGTGACCATCGATTGATGATTTCGCCGTAAAGGGTGATGGCAATGATTAAAGACGAGGTAACATCCAATCACCGCCAATCGATGGCTGATTACTTATCGCCGCTTGCACGGAGCATTAAGCCGTCGGGCATCCGGCGTTTTTTTGATTTGGTTAGTACCCGCAAGGACGTTATTACGCTTGGCGTAGGCGAACCGGATTTCGTAACGCCTTGGCATGTCCGCGATGCGGCCGTGTACGCGCTGGAGAAAGGCAAAACGCAATATACTTCGAATGCGGGCATGCCCGAGCTGCGCGAAGCGATTGCGCAATATTTGAATGATTCGTTTGCCGTTCCTTATAATCCGGCGAATGAAGTTCTCGTTACGGTCGGGGGCAGCGAAGCGATTGATCTGGCGCTACGGGCGCTCATCAGCCCTGGCGACGAGATTCTTATTCCGGAACCGTGTTATATTTCTTATTCGCCAATTACGACGCTTAGCGGCGGGAAAGCCGTTGGCATTGAAACCTTTGCGAAAGATAATTTCAAGCTGAAGGCGGAATCGCTGCGTGCGGCGATTACTCCTAAATCCAAAGTTCTTATTTTATGTTATCCGAGCAATCCAACCGGCGGCATTATGACGTACGAAGACTGGCTGCCGATTGCAAAGGTTGTGGAAGAAAACGACCTGATCGTCATTTCCGACGAAATTTATGCCGAGCTTACTTATGGTTCGAAGCATGTAAGTTTTGCCGCGATGCCGGGCATGAAGGACCGGACACTTCTGGTGAGCGGCTTCTCCAAAGCTTTTGCGATGACAGGCTGGCGGATGGGGTATGCTTGCGGCCATCAGGATCTGATTGGCGCCATGCTGAAGATCCACCAATATACCGTGATGTGCGCACCGATTATGGCGCAATACGCTGCGCTTGAAGCGCTCACTCCGCATGGGCTGGAAGAAAAGGACCGTATGATGGAATCTTACAACCAGCGCAGACGGCTTGTCGTGAAGGGCTTCCGTCAGATTGGACTCGAATGCCATGAGCCTGAAGGAGCGTTTTACGCGTTCCCGTCGGTTACGTCAACTGGACTTACTTCCGAGCAATTCGCGCAACGGTTGCTGGAGGAAGGCAATGTTGCCGCGGTGCCGGGCGATGTATTTGGTCTTGGAGGCGAAGGGCATTTGCGCTGTTCGTACGCAACTTCGGTTGCTCAACTGACAGAAGCGCTTGACCGGATCGGGCAATTTGTTCATAAGCTGAAGCAGGGCTAATACGTGAATGTGTGACGAACAGGCAGGGCGCGCCCTGCCTGTTTTTTGTGCGCCTTGTTCAATCGGACAAGTTAATTTGTGGTATAGTGAAAGGAATTACCCTGCTGGGAAAGGGCGGATCAAGGATGAAAATATATACGCGTACGGGAGATAAAGGGCAAACTTCGCTAATTGGCGGCCGGGTACGGAAAGACGATATTCGCGTCGAAGCTTACGGAACCATTGACGAGCTTAATGCTTTTGTCGGGCAGGCGGCTGCGGAAGCCGCAAAACACGAACAGCTGGAAGAGATGGCGGATCAGCTTGTGGACATTATGCAGGAATTGTTTGACTGCGGCTCTGATCTGGCTTATGCAAGTCCGGGAGCCCATTTGAAAGTGACGGAGGAAGGCGCGGCAAGACTCGAGGCGCTGATTGACCGCTATACGGAAGAAGCGCCTGAGATTACGAGATTTATATTGCCGGGAGGCAGTCCGGTATCGGCGCTGCTGCATGTATGCCGAACGGTATGCCGCCGCGCGGAACGCCGAGTGGTGACGCTCGCTGCCGAGCATCCGGCAAATCCGGCGAATCCGGAGGTTCAGAAATATTTGAACCGGTTGTCGGACTTTTTCTTCGCTGCGGCAAGAGCGGCTAATGCGAAGCTTGGCGTACCGGATACGGAATATGTACGGAGCGCGGAAGTGTTCCGCAAGAAGTCCAAATGACGGCACCCGATATGGACGGTTATTACAAAGCGCTTTGCGTCGAGGTTGGCGCAGAGATGGCCGGGAAAGATGTCAGAACGGTGCTGGAGCGCAAGCTTGGCGTCTCGCGCTCGCTTCTGTCGCGGCTGAAGCTGACGGAGTATGGGATAACCATTAATGGCGTTAGAGCGTATACGACGGCCAAGGTAGCGGAGGGAGACCAGGTCGCCATTCGGATGGAGGAAGAAGTATCCGAAGATATTTTGCCGCAGGAGCTTCCTCTATCCATTGTGTTTGAAGATGATTATTTGCTGGTGGTGAATAAGCCGGCGGGAATCATCGTTCATCCGACCAAAGGACATTACACGAATACGCTCGCCAATGGCATTGTGCATCATTGGCAGATGCAGGGGGAGCGGGTCCGCTTCCGCCCCGTGCACCGGCTTGATGAAGATACGTCGGGGCTTGTCGTTATCGCAAAAAATCCATATATCCACCAGCAGTTATCGGAACAGCTGCAGGCCGGCACCATTATGAAAATGTATTGCGCGTACGTGTACGGAGTACCGTCTCCCGCAGACGGCACGGTAGATGCCCCGATTGACCGCGATCCCGTTGACCCACATGTACGGATTGTGACCCCTGAAGGTTATCCTTCGGTAACGCATTACAAGACGGCGGCTGCATTTGGACAAGGCCTGGCCTCCAAGGTGCGCCTTAAGCTGGAGACCGGCCGGACACATCAGATCCGCGTCCATATGAAGCATATCGGCTGTCCGCTAATTGGCGATGCGATGTATGGCCTGCTGGCAGGCAAGCACGAGGATTGGGAATCAGCCGCCGGACGCCAGGCTTTGCACGCCGAGACGCTTGGCTTGACGCATCCGATGACCAAGGAATGGATTGAATGGACAGCGGCATTGCCGCCTGAACTCGTCAAGCTGGAGCAAGTGTTGAACGAGGTTTAACACGAATACAAAGACGTCCGTTATACAACATACAGGAGGATTTTAACCAGATGAGTAAGTTAACGATATATCAATATCCGAAATGCGGTACATGCCGCCAAGCGGTGAAGTCCTTGCAGGCAAAAGGACATGAGCTGGAGCTCAAGCACATTGTGGAAGAGACGCCAACCCCTGCTGATCTGAAGGTGCTTCTTGCGAACAGCGGACTGGAGCTCAAAAAGTTTTTCAACACATCCGGAGAAGTGTATAAGGCGCTTGGCCTCAAGGACAAGCTTGCCGGGATGAATGAAGACGAGAAGCTGGAGTTGCTTGCTTCTAACGGCATGCTGATCAAACGGCCGATTGTAACCGACGGCAACAAAGTAACATTGGGCTACAAGGAAGAACAATACGAGCAAGAATGGAACGGGTGAGGTCATGAGCAAACCGTGGCGATCGGAACGTTTGTCGCAGCTCGGTTCGTCCATCTTCGCAGAGGTAGCGGAGTGGATGAAGGAAGCTGCGGATAGCGGCAGGGATATTATTAATCTGAGCATAGGAAGTCCGGATAAGCCGCCTACCGAAGCTGTAAGAAAAGCGCTTAGCGAAGCGGCGCTTCGTACAGATATGTATTCGTATCCGGGCACGCATGGCAGTCCGGCATTCCGGCAGCAGGCCGCGGCATGGATGGAGCACAGGTTCGGTGTAAAACTTGATCCCGCTCATGAATTAGTTTCCCTGATGGGCTCGCAGGACGGCTTGTCCCATCTGGCGATGTCGTTATGCAATCCTGGCGATGTAGTAATCGTACCTAATCCTGGTTACCCGATATATACCGCTGCGTTAGCATTAGCCGGCGTTGAGCCTTATTTGCTGCCATTGAAGGAAGAGAATCAATTCCTTCCGGATCTGGAATCGGTGCCGGAAGACGTGTGGCAGCGCGCAAAATTTATTTTGCTGAACTACCCGGGCAATCCGGTGTCAACGGTAGTCGATCTTGCTTTCTTTGAACGTCTCCTTGCCAAGGCACAACAATATGGCGTATTGGTCGTACATGACGCGGCTTATTCGGAAATGGCTTTCGACGGCCATGAACCGCCAAGTATATTGGCTGTACCGGGTGCTCTGGAAAGTGCGGTAGAATTCCATTCCTTATCCAAAAGCTTTAATATGGCGGGTTGCCGAATCGGCTTCCTCGCAGGCAATCGCGATGCTGTTGGAGCGCTTCGGGAGCTGAAGGAAAACATTGATTACGGCGTATTTCGCGTCGTACAGGAAGCGGGCGTAGCTGCATTGCAGGAAGCTATGTCTCCTTCTGCTCCGCCTAAAGCAGGCGTATTATATGAACAGCGGCGTGATAAATTTATCGACGCCTTGGCGGCAGAGGGCTGGGCCGTGGATAAGCCCAAAGCAACGATGTTCATCTGGGCAAAGCTGCCTAAACGCAGCGACGGCACAACATGGACCTCGCGCGAGTTCGCCCGCGGACTGCTGGATGCGACTGGAGTAGTTGTCATTCCGGGTGTGGCGTTTGGCAGCGAAGGCGAAGGATACGTGCGGATTGCGCTGGTCGAAGACGAAGCACGGTTGCTTGTGGCGGCTGGGCGTATTGGTGCGTTTATAAAAGGATAATCGTTGCGATGCGGCACTATGCAAGCCAATACTCTTCCGATCGCCATTGTCCCCAAATTTCTTGTTTGTAATCCGCTAGCGGATGAAATTTGGGGACAAAAGCGAACGCGGGGCTTCTCCAGAGTATTGGCTTGCTTCGCTTCGTCCAGCAATCTAAGGGGCCATACTCCATCACTCGACAACCTGTGTGATGGCAGCTCTCTATATGTCATCACTCGGAATACGAGTAATGGATCCTCACTAGTTACCATCACTCGGGAATTGAGTGATGGACTGTGGCCCACCGATATGTACATGGTTGGGTCTCGTCTTTATGCGGTGGCAAGTGAGCCGGGAGCGAAGGAACGGAGCAAGGCAATGTTCTTGAACAGCGGAGCGGGTGAGCGAAGTAAGGGGATATTCTTGAATAGCGGAGTGGGTGAGCGGAGTAAGGGAATGTTCTTGAAAAAGCGTAGCGCTCGCCTTTGTGTCCGGATTCGGACCTTAGTCCGATTGTTCAAAGAATCTGGACGCAACAGCGATTGAAAGAATATTCTCTTACGCAGTGAACACGGCGACGTCATTTTTAAGAATATTCCCTTACGCAGTGAACGCGGCGAAGCTAGGTTTAATGAACATTCCCTTGCCCAGTGAATGCGACCTAAGCGAACAATGCCAGCTTTTTGCATAACAACGAGCGCCCAAACTAATGTACAATAGTTTTATATTATGAGTAGAGGATGGCCTCCTAATGAATGAAAATAAAATTCTTATCGTAGACGGAATGGCTTTGTTGTTCCGTGCTTTTTTTGCCCAGCAATACAGCGTTAGACGAATGGCCGACGGTACGCCGACCAATGCCATTTATGGCTTTATGCAATATCTGTTTGACGCGGTTGAGCAATTCCAGCCGACACACGTCGCTTGCTGCTGGGATATGGGGAGCAAGACGTTTCGTACCGAAATGTATTCGAATTACAAGGCAAACCGTCCGGAAGCCCCGGAAGATTTAATCCCGCAATTCTCGCTCGTAAAAGATATCGTAGCCGCACTGGGCATTCCGAACATCGGGATTGAAGGTTACGAAGCGGACGATTGCATCGGGACCGTGTCGAAGCAACTAAGCGAGATGGCTCATGTGTACATTTTGACGGGCGACCAAGATATGCTGCAGCTTGTTGACGAGCGCATACACGTTGTCATCATGAAGAAAGGCCGCGGCAACTATGCGGTATATGATCTAGGATTCCTTAAGGAAGATAAAGGCATTCATCCATTCCAGGTGGTTGAGATGAAGGGCCTGACGGGCGATACGAGCGATAACTACCCTGGCGTCAAAGGCATTGGCGAGAAAACAGCGCTGAAGCTGCTTCAAGAATTCGAGTCGATCGACGGCATTTTGGGCAATCTGGACTCCTTGTCCAAAAGCGTAAAAGCGAAGATTGAAGCCGATCTCGACATGCTGCATTTGTCCCGGACGCTGGCGCGGATCAACATTGAAGTGCCGGTAGCCTGCAGCCTGGAGGAATGCATTTGGAGCATTCCGGCGGAAGCGGAAGTTGTATTTGAAAAATATCGTCTGTCCTCATTCCTTAAAATCATCGGATAATGAAAACCCCGGCCAATTCTGGCCGGGGTTTTGTTCATTTCATTCTATTATGGTTCATCCATGGCATCCGGGAACGAGCCGTAATCGTCGTCGCCCGGATAATCACGGCCCAGGTCTTCGTGCAGTGAGCGGTTCTCGTAGCCATACGGCTTGGAAGAACGTTGGTCATTGCGCCAAGGTCTGCTTTTGCCCGTTGGCCCGGAAATGATGGAGCCGTAGGAACCGTCCGGAAACTCTTCATGCGCAAGATCATTGCGCTGGGATTCAACCGTTGACAAATCCGTATGGTCATCGCTATTAAACCGATTCAACCGAGATCTCCTCCTGAAATGGCTTAAGTTTACGTTAGCCCTCTCAGTTTTCCCAGCATCAATCGGTAAAATTCACCGTTCCTACTACAAAATATAAAAACTGGGCAAGTTCGGCCGCTTCTTCTTCGCTGATCTTAAACGTATGTTCCAGATAACCCTCCTCTTCGAGGTCATCCGGACCGATAATAGCCGTGCGTCCTGCTTGCAAATCGGTAATCAGCTTCTTGCCATAAAATCTTGCCGTGGACATAACCGCAAGGTCAAACCGTTTCAGGCTTGGCGTAATAAACGTCACAAATCGAGTCGAAGTCTCTTCCGTTGTATCGGACATAAAATCATAATCTGGCAGCAGCATAAGTAAAGCCTCCACGTTTTCGTTTCCACACATTATACAATAAGAAAACGCTTGTAAGAAAGATTTGGTTATGATAGCATTGAATTAATCGAATAAACCGAACGTGAGGAAGCACCTCTCTTGCAAATTTTGCAGGAGGGGTGCTTTTTTTTGTTCCGGTCTTTTTCGAAGGGATTAAATACGCGATTAGAGGAGTGAGCAGGTATGCAAATCGTTTTTTTGAACACCTTTGAGAAGCCTTCGGACAATGGGGCGATCGTAAGCGCAAAGCTGTCGATCTGCGAGAGAGACGGAATTTGGGCCGTTCTATGGTCGGAAGGATCGCAAGAGGCGGTTAGCTGGTTTGAAGGCACTTCCTGGCAAGAGATGATGATTGGATTCCGCCATGGGATTGCTGTCAAAATGGGCGAAGGTTATACGCCGGTCGTGGATGGCATGCTGGAGGAGAAGCGGGGAGGAGCCGGCAGCTTCTTGTCCATGTTGCAATGTTACGGCGAACTTCACGCGAAGCAGGAACTCTTCGAAGCGCTTCGCGAATGGCGGCGCAAGAAAGCCGTGTCCGAGAAACGCTCCGCTTATCTCGTTGCTACGAACCGGATGCTCTGGATGATTAGCGCTTTTGTCCCTTTCACGAATGAAGAGCTGTTGCAAATCCCGGGCTGGGGCTCGCAAAAACATGCGTTATATGGTCAGGAGCTCCTCGAAATTACATTGCAATACAGCCGTGAGACCGAGTTTCCGCTCAAATGGGTTGCCGAGAAGCTGGAAGCTTCAGCCTATAGGCAATGGATGTACAAGCAAAAGGAAGCCAGATACAAAAACGATATGATTCGCCAGCAGCAGAAAAAACGGATTTTGAGTTTTGTATTTGAAGGCGGTTCAATGGAAGAGCTGCAATCCGAGCTCGAATTGCCCCGTAGGGAAATTATGGACCGTATCGAGCAGCTGGAAACGGAAGGTTACGATTTCGAGCCGCTGATCGCAAGGGAGCTCGCGGATATGCCGGACACGGAGCGGGAGTTGATCTGGGAGACGTTCCGTCAGGCCGGAGACCGTTATTTGAAACCCGTGCTTCAGCGCGTGTACGGGGAGGATAGCTTGAAGGAGAAGCAGATGGATGTACTGTATGAAAGATTGCGGCTCGTTAGGCTCCACTACCGCAAATCCGTCAAGCAGACGGCTGTGTAGCCGCATTTTGCAATTGAATAGGCTCTAGCAGAAATAGCGTTGCTGACCCGGCAACGCTATTTCTGCTGCCCTTCGTCAATTGGCAGACTCATGGGACAGTTCTTTAATGCCGCCTGGCCAAATCGGCTCCGCATATCGAATCATGGCGCCGGAATCGCAAGGCAAACCGGTCTCGTAAGAAAGATTGCCGATCCGCTCCGCCGCGATTTGCCGAAGCTCCCGTTGATTTGATCCGCTGCTTCTTAAATAATTCAGAACGGCGGGAATAACGAGCAAGGCATCCTCCATGGCAAGGTCCCATAACGTCCAGGCGCTTTCGCTCCGGATAACCGACTTGTCGGTGGGGTCTATCCATGGTTGCCGGTTTTCGTTCAGCACATCGTAAGGGACCGTCTTCCGAAAGACAAAAGGATCAATCTGGCCGAAGGTCAAGGATCGCTTGACAGCTACAGGGTCATGGAACAGCCGCTGGGCGCGGATCATGTCCCGGATTGCGGAATTCCAGTCTTCCGCGCGAACGGCAGGCGCAAGCTCGGGATAAAAGCTGCTTGTGATCGATTGAAAGGTTTGAACGATGGTGTCCGGAAGCCGGCCTCCGGTGTCGATATGCCGCCAGACAGGTGTCTTCCATGTCTCTACGGCCCATAGCTTCCTTGCGATTAACGTGTCCATCATCACTTCATAACGCTGATGATCCCATTTGCGGAAGCCGGATTTGCTGAACACAAGCGGATGCATATGCCGGTCCAGCACGTGATGCAGCACAAAACTAAGCGAATAAATGACGGAGGAATCAGGCTGGCCAGCATCTGTCGAACGTCCGAGAACGGAGTCGAGCATTTGCATAAGGACGGGGCCGCAATGTTTGTTATGGAATTCCGTACCAAGCTGGGTCATTGGCGAATGGCCCTGCCAGGGCAAGAAACGGTGGTAAAATAAAAAATCCGGACCTTGGCAGCCCATATTAAATAACCGCTTAAGGGGCCCCGAATCAATAAGGCTGGACTCTTGCAGCCGATCAAGTACTTTTTGGCCAAAAATAAGATGGGTCCACACGTTTGGCATGGAAATTCACCTCCAATAACTGTCAAATTTAGCGTGATAAAGTGACTATTTACATAGGTCTTAAGTTTCAATAATGAGAATACTAGTATACTTGTCCTACATATTTCAGTATAATGGAAATCAGAATAGACTACGTGCGAATTTTGTCGAAAAGGAGCGTTCCCGCTAATGAAGGCAGAATACATTAATCCATTTCTTGAAGCCGCGACGATCGTCATTGAACAGGTGGTCCAAATTCGGCCTTCCACTGGAAAGCTGGGCCTTAAGAATATCGAGATGGTAGAAAATCATATTTGGATTCAGATTGGGATTAATGGACAAATGAACGGTGATATTGTGTTCGGGCTGAGCGAGCAGGTGGCTCTGAAGATGGTCTCAGCCATGATGGGCGGATTTATCATCTCCGAATTGGATGAAATCGGCCGCAGCGCAATATCGGAGCTAGGGAATATGATTAGCGGCAATGCAAGCACGATGTTGTACAATCAGGGGGTTAGCGTTGACATTACGCCTCCGCGAATTATCCAGTCGGCAAGCGCCGAAAGCTTGTCTTCGGGACAGGCACTAACGGTACCTCTCATTATGGACGGCATAGGTCAATTTGATATTCAAGTTCTAGTCGCATCGTAACATAGAAGCAGGCTCCTTCGGGAGCTTTTTTTAATTCATAGCATTTATAGGTTCACACCCTGCGTATTTCTTTTGCTAATCATGGTCTGATCAAGTAAACTGAAGAGATAATGAGAGATGCGGATGCAGGTGATGTGAAGTGTTAAAAGGGAAAATTGTCCTCATTACGGGAGCCTCCAGCGGGATCGGTGCGGTAACGGCCAAACAGCTCGCTAAGCTTGGAGCGCTTCCGATTATGACGGGGCGGAATTTGGAGCGGCTTCGCAAACATGCGGCTGCGATCGGAACCGATTGTCCGATGTATCGGATGGATGTAACGGACATGTCGCAGGTGCAGCAGACAGTGGATGCGATTATGGCTAAATACGGCAGAATCGACGTATTGCTGAACAACGCGGGGTTCGGCAAATTCGAGACCTTCCTGGATGCAAAGGTAGAAAGCTTTGAGGAAATGATGGACACGAACTATATGGGAGTTGTCCGCTGCACAAAAGCCGTCCTGCCTTACATGCTGAAGCAAGGAAGCGGACATATTGTAAATATCGCTTCTATGGCAGGGAAGATCGGTTCCTCGAAGTCTACCGGTTATTCGGCAACGAAACATGCCGTACTCGGGTTCACCAATTCGCTGCGCATGGAGCTTGCCGGTACGAATGTTGCGGTATCTGCGGTTAATCCCGGTCCGATAAGGACTGAATTTTTTGAGGTTGCCGACCCTTCCGGCACCTATGTGAAAAACGTAAGTTGGTTTATGATGAAGCCCGAATATGTGGCTAATCAAATTATTAAAGTGATGGAACGCCGAAAAGCCGAAGTGGACCTGCCTAAAACCGCGGCTGTTGGCATTAAGCTGTATCAGCTGTTCCCGCGGATAGCCGATCGTATATTCGGCGGCTGGTTTAATCGAAAATAGCGGTGGAATAAGAGAGGAACGTATATGAGTCAGAAGACATGGAATGAACTTGGTATTAACGAGACGCTTAGCGCTAAGCTTGAAGCGAACAACATAAAGGTGCCGTCGGCTATTCAAGCCGACGCAATCCCGACTTTGCTGGCGGGACGGGACGTATCTGCCCGTTCGCAGACGGGTTCGGGCAAGACGCTTGCGTATTTGCTGCCGATGCTCCAGCAACTTAATTCTTCGTCGAGTGCTATTCAAGCGATTATTCTTGCGCCAACGCAAGAGCTTGCGATGCAAATCGTGCGCGTTGCGGACGGTTATGCGCAGCCGCTTGGACTTCGCGTCCAGCAGTTGATCGGCGGAGCGGCGATGAAGCGCCAGATTGAGAAGCTGAAGCTTCGTCCGCAGATTGTGATCGGTACGCCCGGGCGTATTCATGAACTGCTGAAGTTGCGCAAGCTGAAGCTCAGCGAGGTGCGCCATATCGTCATTGACGAGGCGGATCAAGTGTTTGAATTAGGCTCTACCAAAGAGGTTGAGACGATTCTGTTTGCCATGAGCCAGGAGCGTCAGATGGCCTTTTTCTCGGCGACTTATCCGGATGTTATGGTCCGGTTCGAAGGACGTTGGATGAAGGATCCGGTCCGTATTCAGATCGCTCCGGAACAACGGGTTTCCGAGACGATCAACAACTTTTATGTCGTATGCGATAAACGGGACAAGCCGGATGTCGCAAGACGAATTGTACGTATGCTGAAGCCTGAATCGGCGCTTCTGTTCCTGAACGTAACGGAAAATATTGCGAACTGGGAAGCGAAGCTGAGTTACGAAGGTTTTACCGTGGAAACCTTGTACGGAGATTCGGATAAGCAGCGCCGGGCCGCAACGCTGGCTAGATTCCGCGAAGGGAAAATCCAGCTGCTGCTCGCAACGGATGTAGCGGCGCGAGGACTGGATATCGAAGGTTTGCCGCTTGTTATCAATCTGGAGCCGCCTATTGATGCGGATCATTATGTTCACCGTGCCGGCCGTACTGGGCGCATGGGGCGGAAAGGGACCGTCGTCTCGCTTATTACGCCGCAAGAACGGTTTATTATGGACAAGTTCCGCAAGTCGCTCCGAATTGAACTGCCTGAGAAAGCGATGTTCAAAGGTGAATTTGTTGCTCCAAGCGAATTGCCGGACAGAACAAATACAAGACCTGCTCCTCGCCGTACGGCTGAGCAGCAGGAAGTAAGTTCCCGTTCCTTTGCGGCGCCGAAGAACAGCGGAGAATGGCAAACGCTTCTGAAGGAAGACCGCAAGCCGAAGAAAGAAGCCGCAAAGCCGGAAGGCGATGCTAGAGCACCTCGTCCTAAGCAGGCGCAAACGAAGCAGGAACGGCAACGCGACAAGAAAGACAAAGGCGCTCCGAAGTGGTTGAAAGCCAAACGCGAAAGCCAGGATAACCAAAAATAAGAAATTTTTTTTGATAGCCACCCTCCCAAAACTTTAAACCTTTGACGAAACGTATAGCGAAGGTACAAGCGGAATATTTTTCCGATAAAAAGTTCAAGGGAGAGTGGCTTTTTTATGACGAAACAAACGGTATGGAAAAAAACGGTGATTTCATCGCTTGCTGTAATGATGCTCGCAGGCGGAGCGTCTTCGGCATTTGCAAACGGCAACCATAACGATGACGGCAAAGGAAAAGGCAACGACCGGGACGATCATAAGCAAGAAATAAAAGTAAGCTGGAAATTCAAAGATGAAGATGATATGAAATGGGCAATGGAATATATTATGCGCCTGGCATCGAAAGGCGTATTTACAGGTTACGAGGACGGCTCGTTTAAACCAAACCAAAAAATTTCCCGCATTGAGACGATTGTAGCGGCTGTTCGTCTGATGGGCCTGCGCGAGCAAGCCGAATCAACGGAAGAGATGAATACAAAACTCAACTTCAAGGATGCGGATCTGATCAAGAAAAAATATCCTTGGGCGGTTGGTTATGTTGCGGTAGCCGTTGAGAACGATTTGTTCAACGAAAACGATTTCGAAGTGAAACCTCAGGAGAATGCAACTCGCCTGTGGGCGGCAACGATTCTGGTAAAAGCGCTTAAGCTGGAAGACGAAGCAAAAGCTCTCAGCAACACGCAGCTGGACTTCAAGGATGCGAAAAACATTCCGGCGGGTTCCGTTGGTTATGTAGCACTCGCGATCAAAAAAGGCATCATTACCGGTTATAACGATAATACGTTCCGTCCTAACCAGCAGGTATCCCGCGCGGAACTGGCGGCACTGCTGGACCGTACGGATTCGGAACTTCCGGATAACGATGGACAAGCTATTACGGGCAAGCTTAAGGCAGCCGTGTCGAACGGCCAACTGACCATTACGCAATCCAGCGGTACGGACTTGACGCTTGCGGTTGATTCGAACGTGTTTATTTTCAGAGATGACAAGAAAGTAGCGGTAAGCGCGCTGAAAGCCGGCGACGAAGTTCTTGTCCGCACGTATCAGAACAAAATCGTCTTCATCGAAGTGACGAAACAAGCCGTAGACGAATCCAAAGTATTTGACGTAACAGGCAAAATCAACACCATTACGTACAATGCAAACGGCAAGCTGTCTACGATTTCCATTTCGAAGCAAGACGGCAATCAAACGATCGTAACGATTTATAACGTGGCGGACAACGCTCTGATCGCCGGAGACCGCGATGATCTTGTAACGGGTCATGACGTTAGAATCCAAGGCAAAGACGGCGTTATCGCAGGGATTACGATTCTCTAAACGCGAATGACAGAAAGCAGGCATTTCTTTCCCCGGTGGAAAGGAATGCCTCTTTTTTTGATATTGCCGCTATAATTCGGTATGCTGATAAGTAAACAGCAATTCATTTAATAGGATATTGAAGGTGACAACATTTATGAGTGAACCGATTCTGCAGGTAGCCGGTCTAACCGGCGGTTACAGCCCGCGCCGACCCGTGCTTCATGACGTATCGTTTGAGGTCCGAGCCGGGGAAATGGTAGGGTTAATAGGCCTGAACGGTGCCGGCAAGAGCACAACGATCAAACATGTGCTTGGTCTTATGAAGCCCCATCAAGGGCAAGTGAAGGTAGACGGCGTTACGCTGGAGGAGAATGCGGAGCGGTATCGATCGGCTTTTGCTTATGTGCCCGAAACGCCTGTGTTGTTTGACGAACTGACGGTGGAGGAACATTTGCGGTTGACCGGCATGGCTTATAATGTAGCCGAATCCGCGTTTGGCGAGCGGCAGGAACAGCTGCTCGATGAATTCCAGATGAGGGCTAAACGCAAGGCGTTTGCTTCCCATCTATCCAAGGGGATGAAGCAGAAGGTTATGATTATGAACGCGCTGCTCTCCGAGCCGCCGCTGTACATGATTGATGAACCGTTCCTTGGTCTCGACCCGCTTGGTATTCGCTCCTTGCTGGAGCGGCTTGTCGAGGTGAAGCAGAAAGGTTCCGCGATACTTATGAGCTCCCATATTTTATCCACGGTGGAAGCCTATTGCGACCGCTTTATCGTCATGCATCAAGGCCATGTTGCCGCTTACGGCACTCTCGAAGAGGTATGCCAGGCAGCCGGAATCGAGGCGCGTGGCGGAGCGCTGGAGGATGCCTTCTATAAACTTGTTACAGAGGGACGCCAATGAGCGGGGGAAATCGGTCGCTTGAAGCTTTATGGGAGAAGAGGGCGCGCGAATTCCGCAAAGAGGTAACCCCGTATTTTGGTTACATGGGACAAAGCGGATTCCCGTTATTTCTGTCGTTTATCGTGTTGTCCTCAGCGTTTGGCTATATAAGGCTCATTCGCAATCTGCCAAGCGACTTTCCGATTACACTTGTTGGCGTAGCGGCATTATTTATGGTTCTTAGCTGGAGTCCGCTTCGGACCTGGCTGACGTTGCCGGATATTGTCTTCCATACGCCAAGGGAAGCGGAAATGGGCAATTATATGCGAAGATCGTTCCGGCGTTCCGCTATAATGACCGGTTTGTTTGGACTAGCCGTACTGCTGCTATATTGGCCGATCTATAGGCAAGGCGAAGGGGAAGCCGGATTTGGCTTGCTGCTGCTGTTTGCAGCCGTTATTCGGGCGGTTAATCTGCTTGGAGCATGGAAAGAACGGAGGTTGGCCTGGTCCGGTATCCGCCGTCTGCTCCGTCTGCTGCGCTGGGTGGCAACAGGGCTGACGCTCGCCGTAATCCTGACAAGCGCGCCATGGCAGGCGGCCTTATTCCTGCTGCTGCTTGCAGCCTTGTTTGCCTTGCTGTACAGATTGCCGGACAAGCATGCCTTTCCGTGGGAACGGTTGATCGAAGAAGAGGCGCGTACGAGAAGAAGCTACTATTTGTTTTTCGGCTTATTTATAGACGTTCCTACGATGCCGTCCAAGGCGGCTTCCAGAGCTTACTTGTCATGGGTTTTGCGCTACATACCTACCAGGCACCGATTGACCTACGTTTATCTGTACTCCGCATCGCTTGTCCGTACGGAAATTGGCGGCATTATACTGCGGCTTATGGTATTGTTTGCTCTGATCTTATATTGGTTCTCTGAAGATAGTTGGTTGCAAGGCTGGGGAGCCGCGGCCGTGTATATCGTACTGTTGCAGCTTGTTGCCGTGCAGCTGGGAGGGCTTAGACATGCCCATCGTTACTCGGTGTGGCGGCATGTTTATCCGTTACCCGAGGCGAAACGAGCGGACAGCTTGTTGACCGTCGACCGTTGGGCAATGGCGGCAACAGCGACCCTTATGTGGCTGCCGGCAGCCATTATGCTGCTGGTCCATGGCCAGTTCATCCCTGCTATAGTTGCCCTATTGGCGGCCTATGCGCAAATCTGGTTTGTCCGGCCCGGCCGGCTGCGCCGCAAACTGGCCGAGGATGCGGAAGATGAATAATTTCCGGCATGAAAAAAGCGGTGAAGAGGATTAAATCCTCTCACCGCTTTTTATTATCCAATCAGCTCGGTAACCGCTTTGTAAATCGTATCGAACAGTTCTTCCAGGTTTGGTTCTTCGATGCAAGAGAATGCCACGCGAAGATCAGTCTCGCCAAGCGCGATCGTTCCGATGCCGTATTCGTCGAGAAGACGGCATCGGACGGCTTCCGCCGATACGCCTTGCAGCTTCAGGCACATAAAGTATCCGGAGTTAAACGGATAATAGCCCCATACATCGCCGTAACGTCCGCTGTCTAGCAGCTCTTTTACTTTATTGGCGCGTTTTTTCATCACATCGTATTTTTCCGCTTTTTGCTCGTCGAACTCAGGAGCTTGCAACGCGCGTAATACGAAGGTTTGCGACGGATGAGGACCGCTGGAAATGGTTGCGCGGATGATGCCCATTGTCTTCTGCTCGAGAGCAGCAAGCGTTTTATCGGAAGAGCTTGCGTAAGTAATAAAACCAACGCGGAAGCCCCATACATATTCTTCTTTTGTAGCGCCGTCAACTTTAACAGCCAACACGCGAGGATGCAGATCGGCAAGTTTGCCGAACAGCGATTCGTGCATCGAATCTTCAAAGAACAAACCGAAGTACGCGTCGTCCGTTACCGCTACAACGTTAATGCCGGCTTCAGCCGCATCGCGGATCGCAGCAACAATCTCATCGCCTTCCTTAGGACCCGGCGAGTAACCTGTCGGATTGTTCGGGAAGTTTAGGATAACGATCGCTTTGCCTTTGTCTTTCTGAGCAAACAACGCTTCGCGTAGACCCGCGCTGTTGAAGCGGTACTCTTCATTGTACAGCGGATATTCAACGATCTCGGCACCGCGGCGGATGTTGAAGGTCAATTCGTAGTTTTCCCAGTTCTTGTTAGGGATGATGACCGCATCGCCTACGTCGGCGAACAGATCGGCCACAATGCTAAGGCCGTGCGTCAGAGCGTTTGTAGCGACGGGATTGCTGAATGTTTTGCCTTCAAGAGAAGGATTTTCTTTAACCATTTTGGCGCGCCATGCGGAGCGCAGCTCCGGCTTGCCTGCAGGCGGCGCATATTCGTATATATCTTTTGGTTCATACGAAGACAACGTGTCTTGAATAACCTTAAGGTGCATGGGCTGACCATTTTCTATTGCAATGCCGATCGTGGCGTTAAATTTCTTAGCCTTGGCCTTTGCTTCTGCGGATTGGCTGAGTATGCCTTCTTTCGGGAAATAAATCGCCTTTCCTAAAGCGGACAACATATCATAGACGTTCGGACTTTCGGCTTTGAGCGTCTCGTTCAACTGCTGAGCAAGTGGGTTCATGGACTTCATTCCATCCTTCCGGGAAATCAATTCGTCATTTAACGCTTATCGGGTGCTATTATAACATTTTTTTAATAAATCAAGCCAACCAAAATGCAAAATTTTTTGTCTTTTGTGCAAACGGGTGAATATACCTGCTTGCGCGGGAGTTTACGGCTGTTGTATGATGTCGGCATCAAGCGTTGTTGATAAGTTTTTAGGAGGAAATTCATGCTGCACCTATCTCCGGAGTCCTACATCAAATTGCCGCCTATCGCCAAAATCGTCTGCGAACCGAACTGGAAATGGCAGCGCCGGGAAAAGCCGATGGCAAACTATGATTTATTTTATGTATGGAGCGGCGAAGGGGAAGTGGAAGTAAACGGCACCATCTATCCGGTTGGAAAGGGAAGCTGTTTTCTGTTCCGTCCCGGCGACCATACAAGCGCAACCCATAATCCGCAAAAACCGCTTGTGTTAACCTATATCCATTTTGACGTGCGCGAGCCGGTAAAGTTTGTTCCCGAGCGTTACCGGAAGCTTGAGGATACCGTTGATTTCGAATATTTATTGTCCCGTTATGTCCGGTTGTTTCTGGTTGAGACGTATGCGGCGGAGGATGAGGCGTTGCTTGTGCTTAAGCAGCTCATGATCCATCTTCTGCGGGAGGACCATGATCAGCCGATGATTGAGCGAAAAGGAAGCAACCAGCTGACCGAAGCCATTCACGAGGTCGCCAATTACGTGAAGCAGCATCCAAGCGTTGCCCATCGGGTAGAAGATCTGGCGATGCGCGCTCAGTTGTCCCCGCGGTATTTCTCCGTCAAGTTCAAAGAAATGATCGGGATGTCGGTCCAATCTTATATGATTCGCACGCGAATTGAACGAGCCCAGCATTTGCTTATGTACGAGGGCATGAACGTAACGGAAGTCGCGGATGCGTTAGGCTACCGGGATATCTTTTTCTTCAGCAGGCAGTTCAAGCAATACACGGGCCGTAGCCCGTCCGAAATCCGTTAATCTTGTCACCACGATAAAAAAGGGTGTCCCATAAGTCATGAAAATGACGGATGGGCACTCCTTTTTTATTTAGGTAAAACAGCAACTGCGTATTTAATGTTCTTCCGATCGCCATTGCTCAGGGATTTCTTGAATCAACGAGGTATGGTGGGCATCCCTTCACAAAAACGAACGCTTCGCTTCTCCAGAATCATTAAATACTCCGTCTGCCCTTAACCTATTCATAAAATGCTTAAACATAAAGAAGCCGACCCTTATTAAAATGAAGGTACCACCCAACCAATTTAAGTAAAGAGAGGCTTCTTTATGAACAAGAATATACTATGGATCAACTGTCCTTGCTAATGGACTTGTAAGATGATATCCCCGAAAATCATCTCGTACGCGTCATCAACGACGCGGTCAATCGCTCAGATATGTACCTCTTTATCTAAGCTTATCCCGGAGGTGGCTGGGACAGGCTATCACCCCAAAATGCTCATGAAGGTCATCATCTACGCTTACACGCAGCGAATCTACTCTTCTCGTCAAATCGCGAAACTGGGGTAAAGCTGTCGTCAAACAGAAGATGAAGCTGCAAGAGAAGGTACAGGCTTTGTTCGCTGCCATTGAAGAGGCAGAGAAACAGGAAGATCAGGCGCTGAATAACTTGGACCTTCCTAAGCTCGGAGAGGCTTCCGCTATCACGAGCGCAAGCTGTTCAGCGACTAGAAAACAAACTTCAAGAAAAGCCGAAGGACAAACCGTTAATGATTGCACATGTAGGAAGACCACATGCGCAATGGTCAGCTGAAGCCGGGATATAACGTGCAGATTGGAACGGAAGATCAATTCATCAACGTCCAACAGATAAGCGTTGTCTCAAGCCACACGTGGACAAAGCAAAAATAGCACTGCAAGGGTAATCCCTACAGTGCTATTTTCATAAAAAACGTTTTTATTTACCTATGCGAGCCGTCTTCACAGTGAGCGATACATGCAGCCATTAACTTAGTAATGGCTTTTATAAGGCCCCATAAACCCCAAGTTGATTGTGGGGTTTGTAAAAATGCGATTGGAGCATTGAATGATTCTGTAGAAGTGTAACGTTCGCTTTTGCTCTGGGGATTCCAATCCGCAAGGATTGTTCGAAGGAATCCCCGAGCAATGGCGATCGAAAGAACATTCAATGCGCAATGAGCATGCTTTACATCTCACCCATCAATCAACTTACCCAACCTCTCACCCATACGAACCTTCAACCCCGGAGCAAGATCCTCCCTTGGGATAAAGGTATCGTCTTCCATGAGAAGAACGACCGTTGAACCAAATTCGAAGTAAGCGAGCTCGTCGCCTTTTACAGCTTGATCGCGCAGCGGCTCCACGTAACGAATGCTGCTGACATTCATCGCGCCAACCTTGACGACCGCCGTTTCTCCTCCGGCATGTTTGATGTATGTAATAAGTCTTTCGTTCCGGCTAAGAACCCGGCGCATCCGGCGAAGGCCAAAATCATTAACGGGATATACTTTGCCCGGAACATGTTCCCGCTCTACAATCCGTCCATTTACCGGCGTATGGATGCGGTGGTAATCGGTTGGGCTTAAATACAATACGATGTAATAGCCGTCCCGGTAATGATCCGTCCGCGGAGAACGGTTAAGCAATTCTTCGATCGTGTAATCTTGCCCTTTTACATTGACAATCGTTCCGGCTTGTATGGATCCCGCGCCTGTGATGAGCGCATCTACCGGACTAATAAGTGCTGTTGTCTCTTCATGAATAATCCGGGAGCCGGGTTTCAGTCGTCTAGTGAAAAATTCATTTAAAGTGCTGTATTCCTTCAGCGGCTTCTCCGCTTCTTCAACTTGAATGTTATACATCTTTGCGAATCTCGGAATCCAGCTGCGGCTCGCTTTCGACTGCGCGAAACGGCCGGTTATTCTGGAAATCCATTTGCGCGAACTTAGTTCCGTCATGGCTTGAAACAACCATCCCATCATGCCCGCACCAACACGTCCTTTCCTTGCATCTTGCTTAACTATTGCTCATTCATTTGCCGTTTGATGAACTTGCGATGTTCTCCGAACAGTGTGACACAACCGGCACTACAAATCAATAGCGCAGGTATCCGCTTTAGCCTTGTGGCAATATCGCGAAAGCTCGCGTATGCTAACTGCAAATTGATTACGAGGGAGGCCTTCCTTCGACATGTCGCCTTTAAAAGTGGCATTCGTTACGCCAGGAGCCTATCCGATTCCTTCGGGGAACAGCAGCTCTGTTGAACGGGTCGTCGAAAAATTCGTTCCGCTCTTGCGTCCTCATGTAGAGCCTCGTATTTACGGGAAAATCGGGCGGCATTTACCGCGCAGAAGCTTGGTTAACGATTGTCTATGCGAGAGGTTCCATGCTGCCAATAGATCCGCCTATGTGGCGAACGTAGGACACGCATTGCAGAAATTCAGTCCGCAAATCATACAAGTCGAGAACCGTCCGACATACGTGATCAAGCTGAAACGTTCCAATCCGAAAGCGAAAATATGGCTTAATCTGCATTCTTCGACGTATATCAGTCCGAGGCATATATCGGGTACCGTGCTTCGCAGAAGTTTTGCGCTTGCCGACCGGATTATTGTAAACAGCGAATTTTTGCGAAGTCTCGTGCTTGCTAAAGTGCCGGAAGCAAAACTTAAGATCCGCGTCGTGTATCCCGGCGTGGAGACGCGGAGATTCCAATCCCGCTATACGGCGGAAGGCGAAGCTGCTCGCCGTTACCACAGGGAGCGGAAAGGGCTTGCGCACCGCAAAGTAATCGTTTTTCTGGGCCGGCTAATCCCGCTCAAAGGCGTACATCATTTGCTTGCGATCGTGCCAAGGCTGATTAAAATTCATCCGGATCTGCTTGTGGTCATCGTCGGCAGCCCTTTCTACGGCTCTCATCGCACGACCGCTTATTCACGCAAGCTTATGAAGATGGGCGAGCAATATAAGAGACATATCCGATTTGTGCCTTACGTTCCTTATTCGGAGGTACCCGGCTGGTTCATGGCGGCGGACGTTGCGGTCATGCCTTCGGGGAAGCGGGAAGCATTTGGCCTAGTCAATGTCGAAGCCATGGCAACCGGGCTGCCCGTGATCGCGACCCGTGCCGGCGGGATGCAAGAAATTATACAAGACGGGGAGACCGGTTATCTCATTAATCAAAAAGAAATTAAAAACGAGCTGACCGAAAAACTGCTGCTGCTGCTTCAAAATGCAGCGCTGCGCCGTCAGATGGGGCTAAAAAGCAGGCAGCGGGTAGAGAAGCTGTTTACATGGGAACATACGGCGAAGCGATGGCTAAAGATTCAAAGAAATGAAGTGGATATGAGATTCCATGACGATCCGGAGTTGGATCTGTACGATAGTCCGGAAGAAGAGCTTGAGTCTGAACCCGGCAAAGGCGCCGCGTTAGAGGAGTCCATCAGCTACGACATGGGTTTTTGTAACCCGGAACAACAAAAACATCAAGAAGTGCTCCCCCCGGAGGATGGCAGTTAAGCGCTGTCGTCCTTTTTTTGTTGCCTAAACGGCAGTAGCGCGCCCATGGGTAGGAGCATATAGTGAAATAACTTTGAGGAGGAAGAAAGAAGGAGAGGTCAATGACAAAAGGAAAATCGTCTAAAAACGCCAAAGGGCGCAAACCGAGTTATTATGTGAGCAATCCGAATGCCTCGGAATTAAAGTGGTTGGATGAATTAAACCGCAAAAAAAATACAGTGCAAAATCTTAACCCTCTTGTCCCGCAACCTAAGCCGGAAGAGAACAGGACGGTTAACATCAACGCCTTTGCTCCTGTAGAAGAAGCACCACAAGCGGAGACGCTAATTATCCCTGCATTGACGGAAGAATTGATCCTTATTGCCGATGCCTCCTCATCGGCTGAAGTGAGCGGCACCGAGACGGAGCCGCTTATTGAGGAAAGTGTTTCGTATGATGCTAAGCCGATACCCGCTCCGGTGACGGAGCCAAAGCAAACGCAAGCGAGCCCGCTCATCCAAATTCAAAAAACGGAACCGCAGCCAGTCCCGACACCAGCGCCTGCATCTGCACCTGCCGTTCAACTCAACCAACAACCTACCTATGACCAAAAGCTTGATAAACTGGTGGAGAAACAGGATCTGTACAAACCGTTTCCGTTTATTTATACAGACGATATCGTGGACGGTGCCGTAACCGGCAGCAAGCTTGCCCCGTATTCGGTTGATTCGGAGAACATGCGTCCGGGCAGCATTGAATCGTCCACGATTGCCGACTATGCGGTAAATAACATTCATCTCGCCCCGGGAGCCGTAACCGGCAATAAGATTTCGGCTTCCGCAGTTACGGGGAATCATCTGGCCAACAGCTCCATTACAAGCGATAAAATCGTAGATTCCTCCATTAGCGGCAGCAAGCTTGCGGATGGCAGCATTACATCCGAGAAGCTGGCCGACCGGACAATCGATTCCAGCAAAATCGCGGACGGTTCCATTACGTCTAGGCATCTCCAAACGTTCATCATTACGGAAGAACTGATTGATAACCACGCGATTACAACGGATAAGATCCAGAATAGCGCCGTGCGGGCGGACAAAATCGCTAATGAAGCCATCACGAATTCCAAGCTTGGGGAAGCGTCCGTCACCCATTCCAAGCTTCGCGACGGAGCGATAACCGGCAGCAAACTCGCATCGGATACGATTGAATCCGTTCATCTGAAGCAAGGGCTGCTGCTTGCCGGGCATGTCTCGATTGGAGCGATCCAGGGGAAGCACGTAGCTCCAGGCGCTATCACGCAAGAGCATCTCACGGAAGGGGCAGTAGGGACCGAAGCCCTTCAACCTCAATCCGTAAACGCTGAGCGAATCGCGCCTGGAGCCGTTAGTTCCACTCATCTTCAACAGGAAGCCGTGACAGGCGAGCATCTTGCACACGGACAAATTGGAAGCAAACATCTGGGCGATCAAATTATCATCTCGAACAAAATCGCCAATGAAGCAGTCCAAACCAGGCATATCGGCAGAAGCAGCGTTATTTCCGACCATATTGCCATCGGACAGATTGAACAGCGCCATATTGCCCATCAGGTCGTATCCCGTCAGCATCTGCAAGCAAGTTCCGTTGGCAGGGAGCAACTGCAGGACGGTTCTATTAAAGGGGAGAAAATTGCCCCTCAAGCGATAAGCACGGAACATGTAAGTGATTCCGCGGTAGATACGCAGCAGCTGGCGGATCAATCCGTTACGGATAAAAAAATCGCCGATGGCGCGGTTAAAAGCGCGAAGCTTGCCGCAAGTTCCATTGAAAACGCCCATCTAAAGAATGAAATTGTTACGTTCCAAAAAATTGCGCCGGAAGCGCTCCGTTCCTATCATTTCTCGGCTGGAGCCATTACCGGGGAAGCAATATCTCCAGAGGCGGTTTCCGGCGAGCATTTGAAGCCGAAGCTGATCGAGAAGCAGCATTTTGCCAATCAATCCGTCAGTACGGACGCCGTGCAGGATTTATCGATAACAAGCGGCAAACTTGCGTATGGAGCAGTCACCGAGTTTAATTTGTCGCCAAGCTCCGTGCATCCGCATCATTTGGCCGATTTCAGCATCGGCTCCCAGAAGCTTGCCCCGGAGTCCGTGACGACGGATAAACTCGCCGAATGCAGCATTACTTCGTCGAAGCTTAACGCCGGTAGCATCAACGAGCAGCATATGGCGCCAGAATCGGTTAATTCCGATGCGGTTCAGCTTTCATCCATTCATGGCGGCCATGTACAGCCATCATCGATTGATCAAATCCACGTGAAAAACGAAGCGATCCAATCGATTCATCTTGCAAGCGAGGCCGTCAAGGAACAACATCTGTCCGGAAACAGCGTGAAGACGCAACATCTGTCCGATGCGTCGGTAACGACCAAGAAGTTAGCCTCCCAGTCGGTAACATCCGATAAACTCGCGGAATCGAGCGTAACGTCCTCCAAGCTTGCGGGTGGCAGCGTGCAAGACACCCATATCGCTAGCGGTTCCATTCACTCGGAGCTGATCCGACCGGCAGCTATTAATTCCGAGCATCTGCAGGCAGGGATTATCCAAGCGGAGCATATGGGTTATCAGTCCGTTACGGAAATCAATCTGTCGTATGACATTGTAGGCACGGATCATCTTACGGAACAAGCGGTAACGGCAAGCAAGTTGTCCAAGGATGCCGTCACGACCGAGAAGCTGCTTGATTCGAGCGTAACGTCGCCGAAGATTGCGGATGGAAGCGTAACGGCAAGCAAGCTGGCGGAAGGATCCATCTACTCGGACCTCATTCGTCCTTTAGCGATCCAAGGGGATCATATCGAGCCGCATTCCATCCAATCGGATCATCTGAAGGACGGCGTGATCGGAGCCAATCATATTCGCGGCGGTGCGATCGGCACGGATGCATTGGCTAACCAATCGGTATCGGCATCGAAGCTTGCAACGGGGGCCGTGCAGTCCGGCCATATCGGCAATGAAACGGTGCTCAGCCGGCATCTGGCTAACGATTCCGTTCTTGGCATTCATATTGGGGAAGGCAGCATCCGTTCCGTTCACTTGACCGATGAAGCAGTCACCGAGACCAAACTCGCTCCGCTTAGCGTCGGAGAAGACCATATTCAACCCGGAGCGATCGGCGCGGAAGCCTTGCTTGATGATATTGTGGACACGAATCATCTCGTGGACGGTGCCGTACAGGATTCCAAGCTTGCTCCGCTGTCCGTTCATACCCGCCATATTCAGCCGCAATCGGTTCAGGAGAAACATCTGGCACCGGGCATCGTTGACGAGAGCAAGCTGCAGAACGGATCGGTAACGTCCTCCAAGCTTGCGTTCGATACCGTGTCCGGCGATCACTTGCGGCTTGAGACGATCGCGAGCAAGCATATTAAAGCGGATTCGATTCAAAGCTATCATATCCGCAAAGGGACGGTATCCTTCGACCATCTGAACGGAGACGTGCTTAACGAGTTTAGACCGAAGAGCATCGCAAGCGAGCAGTTGGCAGAAGGGATTATCGACTCCTCCAAGCTTGCGCAGGGCAGCGTAACAACCGGCAAGCTGGCTGACGAAGGCGTGACGGCGGAAAAACTGGCTGAAGGCAGCGTAACTGGCGTTAAGCTTGCGGATGCAAGCATCACAAATGAAAAGCTGGCCGACAATAGCGTTACGGATCGGAAGCTGGCAAATGAGAGTATTACGGGAAGCAAGCTGGCAGCCGGAAGCATCACGAATGAGAAGCTGACCGACAACAGCATCACGGCCGAGAAGCTTGCGGACGGAAGCATGACGGGAGTTAAGCTGGCCGAAGGCAGCATCACCGGCGACAAGTTGACGGCTGAAAGCGTCACGGGCAGCAAGCTCGCCGGAGGCAGCGTTACCGGAGATAAACTTGCCGACGAGAGCATTACCGCGCGCAAGTTGGCGGATGCAAGCATTACAACCGTGAAGCTCGTCGATGAGAGCATTACCGCCAGCAAGTTGGCAGCTGGCAGCATCACGACTGACAAACTAACTGACGAGAGCATCACAACAAGCAAGCTGGCCGACGACATCGTTACGCCGGAGAAACTTATTGATGCAAGCGTCACGGGCCGTAAGCTGGCGGACGAAAGCATTACAACCGAGAAGCTCGCCGACGACAGCGTTACAAGCCGTAAGCTTGTTGATGAGAGCGTAACGGCGGAGAAGCTGGCGGATGAATGCATAACCGCGATCAAGCTCTCGGATCAAGCCGTTACCAGCCGCAAGCTGGCGGATGAAAGTGTTACGAGCGAGAAGCTTGCCGATGACAGTATTACAAGCCGCAAGCTGATCGACGAAAGCGTGACGAGCGAGAAGCTTGCCGACGAGAGCGTCCTAACGGCGAAACTTGCCGACGAGGCGGTTATCGGCAGCAAGCTGGCGGTCGACAGCATTACGACGGAGAAGCTGACGGACGGCAGCGTTACGGCTGATAAGCTGGCACGCGAGAGTGTGACCAGACGGAAGCTCGCCGATGAAAGCGTGACGACAGAGAAGCTTGCCGACGATAGCATCACGAGCCGCAAGCTGGTCGACGAAAGCGTAACGGCTGACAAATTGGCCGACGGAAGCATTATTACGATTAAGCTCGCCGACCTCGTAGTGACGGGCAGCAAGCTGGCCGACGAGAGCGTGTCGACGGGCAAGATCGCCGATTACAGCATTACGGGCCGCAAGCTGATCGATGAATGCGTAACGGCTGATAAGCTGGCTGCGGATAGTGTCAGCACAATCAAGCTGTCCGATCTGGCGGTTACAAGCAGCAAATTGGCGGATGCGAGCATTACGAGCGATAAGTTGGCAGCGGGGAGCGTAACGAGCGATAAGCTAGCTGCGGAAAGCCTCGCCGGCAGCAAGCTGCTTGCCGAGAGCGTGACGACGGAAAAGCTAGCCGACGATACAATCACAACCCGCAAGCTGGTCGATGAGAGCGTAACGAGCGATAAGCTAGCCGATGATAGCGTCACAACCTTAAAGCTGATCGATCTGGCCGTGACGGGCAGCAAGCTGGCTGCCGATAGCGTAACAACGGAGAAGCTGGCGGATTTCAGCATTACAAACGATAAGCTGGCGGATGACAGTATAACCGGCAGCAAGTTGACTGAGGGCAGCGTAACAAACGACAAGCTTGCGAGCGATAGCGTAACGAAGGAGAAGCTGGCAGGCGGCAGCGTAACGGGCGATAAACTGGCTGAATTCAGTATTACAAGCAGCAAGCTGGCCGAAGGCAGCGTAACAAACGATAAGCTTGCAATTAATAGCGTTACAGAGGAGAAACTGGCAGCAGGCAGCGTGACCGGCGATAAGCTGGCGGACGGCAGCATAGGCAGCGAGAAGCTCGCGGATGAGAGTATCCTGACGGATAAATTGGCCGACGAAAGCGTAACGAGCGAGAAGCTAGCCGATGAAAGTGTAATCAGCGAGAAGTTGGCGGAGAGCAGCGTATGCGGCTGGCATATCGCCTCGGAATCCATTACAGTCGACAAATTAGCGCCAGAGTTAGTGTCAGCGTTATTTCCCGAAATCGTCGAAACCATCGTAGAAGTGCAAGCCGAACCGGAACCGGCGCCAAACTTCATCCGCTCCGCGGGGACCGGTCAAGTGATTCAACAATTTGGCCTTGCACCCTATTCGTTCTTCAAAAAAGGTA
This sequence comes from Paenibacillus glycanilyticus, assembly GCF_030161375.1. Taxonomy (GTDB): domain Bacteria; phylum Bacillota; class Bacilli; order Paenibacillales; family Paenibacillaceae; genus Pristimantibacillus; species Pristimantibacillus glycanilyticus_B. The sequence goes on along the minus strand of NZ_BSSQ01000005.1, from coordinate 303,871 downwards.
AACAGCTCGAAATCGAAGTTACGTTTGATGAGCCGTATAGCGATGCCAATTATGTCATTACCGCCATTTGCGATAATCCGGAATGTTATGTATCCGTCTTTAGCAAGACGAAAGAAAGCGCCATTCTCAACATTGTTCGTTCCAGAGGTTCATTTGAACCGGAGGGATATATGAACTGGATCGCCATTGGCCGATAATCTTCATAGATTCAATAGGGGATGGGAGCATAATCTATGCTCCTATCCTCTTTTTTCATTTGGTGGGGGACAGACGTCTTGGAAGTTGTACAAATGCCGTTGCGCCAGCAATCATCCTACATACTATGTGATGTACATCAATAAAGCTTGCAAATTTTAATAGGCATAAACTGAGGTGATTCAGTGGATGAAACGCGCACCTCATCCTTATCCAGCCGTATCGGTCATTATCCCTGTTATGAACGAGAAATCGACCATCGGGCGCGTAATTCGCGAAGCTGCAAAAGTGCACCCCCGGACAGAAGTTATTGTTGTTGCTAACGGTTCAACGGACGGCTCCGTCGCTATTGCTAGAAAGATGGGAGCTAGAGTGCTGTTCTATGAGAAGCCTCTTGGTCATGACGTTGGAAGAACGATAGGAGCGCTGGAAGCAAGGGGCGAAGTTCTGCTGTTTATAGACGGAGATATGATTATTCCTGCCTCTCAATTGCGTCCTTTCATTCACGCTGTGAGAGATCGGGGAGTAGATGCCGCATTGAACAACTATTCCGGCCCTGTGCACAAGGCAAATGTTCATAGCGTGGTTCTCGCTAAACATGCCTTGAATGCCGTTCTCCAAAGACCCGACCTGAAAGGAATCTCGTTTACGGCCGTACCGCATGCTATAAGCCGCAAATGCCTGGATACGATCGGGGCTTCCGCCTTGTCCGTTCCGCCGCTTGCCCATGCCATGACGATTAAGCAGGGGCTGAGAGTAAAGGCCGTACACACGGTTAATGTCGGAAAACTAAACAAACCCCGGCGGGAGCGGGAGCGGAGAAATCCGCTCGAACGGTTAATTCTAGGAGACCATTTGGAAGCGATCCATTGGCTGCTGTCCTGCACAGATGAACGGGGCGGATTTGAAGATCGGCTGCGCAAGCGCGAGATGGCCTTGTAAGTCTGCACATGGATAGGAGGATTGCTCTTTTGAAAGCTGTTATTTTGGCAGGAGGAACCGGTACACGGCTTTTGCCTCTTACTTCTTATATCAATAAGCATATGCTGCCGGTCGGCAGGCATCCGATGATCCATCATGGCATCGAGACGCTGCGCAAGGCAGGGATCGAAGAGATTCTCATTACAACCAATCGCCATTCCGCAGGCATGTTTATCCAATACTTTGGGAGCGGAGCGGAGCTGTCGGTGTCGCTTGCCTACCGGATTCAAGAAGGGGCCGGAGGGATTGCGGACGCTTTGCAGCTGGCAAGACCGTTTATTGCCGATGGCGAGAAATTTCTTGTGCTGCTCGGAGACAATTTGTTTGAAGAGGATTTGACTCCTTTTATCCAGGATTTCAAAGAGCAGCAAGACGGTGCGATGGTGCTGCTCAAAGAGGTTGACGATCCTCATCGTTACGGGATACCGGTGTTTGAATCGGATGGTTCGATCAAGCATATTGAAGAGAAACCCGCGAATCCGAAGTCGAATCTATCGGTGACCGGATTGTATATGTACAGCTCCGATGTATTCCAGCGGATTGAGGAAATAAGCCCATCTAGCAGAGGCGAACTTGAGATCACCGATTTGAACAATTTATATGCGGCTGCAGGTCTCTTAACCTACCGGACCTTATCCGGCTGGTGGATGGATGCCGGAACGTTCGAGTCGCTGAAGGAAGCATCGGCAAGGTATTGGGATATAGAATACTAGACGGGAGAGATTTAAGTGAGACGTAAACCGCGGGGCATCCGTCGTCTCAAGCTCGCGCCGACGAAAGAAGGCGGACGCTCGGCCAATTTCCAGGCCGGCTTTCAAGCGGGATACAACCAGGGACTAGAGGCCGGCCAGAGCAGTTACCAATCTTTGTTTGAAGGAACGAGCATTATCATTCCAAGCTACAATCAAGTCGACTATCTGAGAGGCTGCATCGACAGCATTATGGACAACACGGAGCAGCCGCATGAGATTATAGTCATTGATAATGCTTCTACGGACGGTACGGCAGAGTATTTGGAGCAGCTTGACGGTCAGGTTAGGTTCCGGGTGCTGGACCAGAATTACGGCTTTGCGGGCGCCGTGAATATGGGGCTGATGATGGCCAAAGGAACTACGCTGCTAATTCTGAACAACGATACATTAGCTACGGATAATTGGCTGGGCAACTTGCTGATCTGTCTGCACAGCGATCCGGCGATCGGGATGGTTGGTCCTGTCACCAACTATATAAGCGGTGACCAGCAGATCCAGGTATCTTACGATAATGTCGAGGATATGCCCGAATTTGCCAGACTGAACAATATATCCGATCCGAAGCGCTGGGAAAGAACCGACAGGCTTCCGGGCTTCTGCCTCCTATTCCGGCGAGAATTGTGGGAGAAGATCGGCTTCCTCGATGAAGGGTTCGAATACGGCAATTATGAAGACGATGATTATAATATTCGGACCAGGCTCCTTGGATACTCCCTTGTTATCGCAAGAGATTCTTTTATCCATCACTTCGGAAGCGTCAGCATCAAAGCGCTGGGAGACCAGCTGGAACAAGTGACTGCCCGGAATATGGTTTATTATATGACCAAATGGAATAACCCGTACGCATGGATTCACCAGGTTCGCGCAAACGCAGCGCAACTTACCTCTCCAGAATCGAAGGGGGAAACCGCCTTTTATCCGGAGGGAGTAGTTGTGAAAGGCGTTGGACCGCAGGTTTACTGGATTGAGAACGGGATCAAACGTCCAATTGAAGGAGCATGGTCCGGACCGGTTGTCCGGTTGCCGCAAGTGTTGATCCGCAGCTGGGCGACTGGCGAAGTTCTTGCCGCAGGCGACGCCTCGTGGAAGTGGCAGGCTCTCCATGCCGTTCATCACGGTGCTCCGAAGCATGGCCAGATCGCAAGAGGAATCGACGGTTTTCTCTATTATCTGGAACATGGCGCCAAGCGGAAAGTCATTACCGAAGCAGCCGCTGCTGCCTGGTGTTTGAAAGATAGAGCCAAATATCCGATTACGGTGGAAGAACTTCAGGCGCTGCCGGAAGGGCTGCCGGTCATTCCTCCGGTGAAGCTGCGCCAGGCTTTGTAGAAGTATCACCCTTTTTCAAAGGTGCATATGCTGGTAAGACGACAACTAGACGTATATGGCTGCAAAGGAGGGACTGGTGTTGCAGCAGATCGTAAACGAAATTATTGAACATTTATCCCATTCCCATCAACAAATGGCCCGTATGATCGATTCCAAGCGCCATGTTGTTGTTCGGATGGCTGAAGTTGTGAAGACCATCCCGGACAACAATCCGAATTTCGGCGGTACGGATGGGCTGCTCACAAGCACGCAATCCCTGCTTGGCGGAATTGTCTCCTATTTATCAACCATAGCGGAATTGCAAGAGACGCTTGCAGCGCAGCTGACGTTTACCGTTCGCGAGCTTCGCCTCGAGGAAGAAGAGTGAACGGCCTGAAGGAGGATGTTTGTTTATGAATCGGGAGCAGGCCTATATGCGCATGCTTGGCGCTACGGCCAATATGCAGTGGAATATCGCCTTAATGCTGGAAGCCAAAGCGGAGGAAGCGGAAAAAGCGCGGAATTGGATATGCAATCATATTACGGAGGCATCCTTCCTTGGTGATCAAACGCAGATGAAGCAAACGGCTCAAATCAACGAGCAGGTAATCGAAGTATTGGACGGCGTAAACAAAATGAGCCAAGGGATTCTTTCCGTCATGAGATCCGTGCTGCCTAAATCAGGCGAAGCCGGAGGTAATGAAGGGGATGACGAAGAAATGCTGTTCGGCATGGGTGATATGAATTGAGCACAATCACTCAAACGGAGCGGGAAGTTAAACTCGAGCTTCTGTCTTCCTTGGCGAGAAGCCAGACCGCGCTTGCCCGTATTCTGGACAGCATAGCCGATGTGTCGGGGGCTTCCCCGGCGCTGGCCCAAAGCATTGCCGAAAATGTGGAGTTACTGACAACGATGCAAAAATATATAGCGGAATCCGTAACGGGACTGACCATGCGCCGGAAGTATAGGAAGCTTGGCAGTCCCGGCACGCCATGGCTGAATGCCACAATCAGCGGATTAAGAAGGAAACGTCCACGCAAAGGAGGCGTTTGATATGAAGAAGAAAAGCACTACCGCAGCCAAACGGAAAACCAAACGCAAGCCTTATGCCCGTACAAAACGCAAATTAAGCGGGGCTAAGAAGTCAGCTGGCAAGAAGAGCGGCAAGGGCTCCCTGCTTCGCCGGAAAAAGTCGGTCAGAAAAAGAAGAAAAAGCGCAAGTTATGATCCGATCAGCTATGATAACGGTTTTAACCAAGCCTATAATGACGGCTATAATTCCGGATTTGCCAAAGGTTTCGAAGATGGGCATCAGATTGCTTATGAGACGCAGGTCTAACGGCTTTAACTTTCAATAGAGGGCTTAGCTTCTGCCTTGTTCATGCCCAAGCTGGACAAAACAGGAATAAGGCTCTTTTTTTGTATAACTACTACAATCGGGCAGGTGACGGGGAATTGTGAACACGGGAGCAGCAGCGTCCTTCCAGTTGGGTAAACAGCAGGGACATTCGGCCGGCTTCCACGCAGGATGGCGGGACGGAGCTTGTGAGTGGGCAAAGACGGCTCTCTTGACTCCATTGCCGGAAGTGGTGCCTCTGCGTGTGTTGTATATACCGCAAGGCTCATTGGGTTTCGACGCTATTGATTCAGGCATCGTCTTGGCGCTCCAAAAATGCGTCAGCGAGGTGCATGTTGGCGTGCAAGAGGGCTTGCTTCAGCAGGTCACGGCTATTCAGCCCGATATTGTACTGGTGCTGAATGGATTATATACGTTTCCGCCGGATCATCTCGAACATATTGCGGCTATCCGCGCCATGGGAATCAAGACGGTCATTTGGTTTGTCGATGATCCGTACATGACGGCGCAAACGATTCAGATTGCCCCTCATTATGAGGTTGTATTAACGCATGAACGGGGCACGGTAGAGCTGTATCGGCAGCATGGCTGCCTCCAGGTGCATCATTTGCCGCTAGCCGTAAATGATACGGTCTTCGGGTCATTCCGGGCGGAGAAGCAATACCAATATGATATTTGTTTTATCGGAGTTGCTTTCTGGAACAGGGTGGAGCTCATTGATTCGATCGCAGAGCAATTGTCGCGCCGGAAGGTGTTTATTGCCGGGGGACATTGGGACCGCTTGAAAAATCATCATTTGCTGAAACCGTCCATCCATATGGACAGCGTCCTCCCGGAGATGGCAGCCCATTATTATAACGGCTCCAAAATCGTCATCAATATGCACCGCTCGGACATTCCCGGCCCGGACAATCCGAATATGCTGCAAATGCCGGGTTTATCGGTTAACCCGAGAACGTATGACGTATCGGCTTGCGCTACGCTTCAGCTAACCGATATTCGGGAGGATTTGGCTACGCAATACCGTCCCGGGCACGAGATTGAGACGTATGGCAGCGCGCAAGAACTAGTTGCGAAACTGGATTATTATTTGTCCCATGAAGAAGAACGGCTTCGAATCGCGATGAGAGGCATGTACCGGACATTGCGCCATCATACGATGACGTCGCGGATTGCAACGCTTGTCAATTTATTGAGGTAGGAGTGACGAATGATGGCCCCAGGACTCAAGAGGAAAACAAGCGAGGAGGCTGGACGGGCGGCCAGATATCAGCTGGGATGGGATCACGGATACTGGTATGGGTTATGCGAAGAGGCAATCAGCCGGGTTCCTCAAAACAATAAAGTATGGCCGATTCATGCGATGTTTGTGGAGACCGGCAAAGGGTTTCCTTATTCGCCGATCGATCAAGCGGTTAGAGAAACGTTAACGGCGATGGTTCAACGGTTAACCGTAGTCAATTCCACGCAGCCGGTTGCCGAGATTGCGGCAGCTGATCCTCCGGACATTGTTATCGTGCTCGATGGCCTTCAGTTTGACGTCGGTCAAGTAGTGGCCTTGAAGGAAAAAGGGATCCGAACAGCCATATGGCTGACGGATGACCCCTATTATACGGACATTACCACGCAGCTTGTTCCTCATTACGACACCGTGTTTACGTTGGAGCGCAATACGATTGATTATTACAAGCAGCTGGGATGCCAGAATGTCCATTACTTGCCGTTTTGTTTTCATCCGGCCCAATACAAGCCGATTAACCCTGACCGTTCCAATCGCAAGGAGATTACGTTTATCGGTTCGGCCTATTTGAACCGGGTCCAATATTTCAATGAGTTAACGCCGTATCTGGCAGAGAAAAATACGTTGATTTCCGGCATATGGTGGGATCGTTTGTCCCGTTATGAACTGCTCCGCTCCAAGATCAAGCTTAATCATTGGATGGGGCCGGAAGAAACGGCCTTGACGTACAATGCTTCCAAGATCGTCATCAACATGCACCGTGCTCATGACGATGCTTTGTATAACAGCAACAGAATCGGACTGACGGCTGTCTCGCCGAATCCGCGCACTTTCGAGATCGCGGCATGCGCCGTACTGCAGGTATGCGATACGCGCGACGACCTCGCATCCTTTTTTACGCCCGGACAGGAAATCGTCACTTATTCTTCGCCTGCGGAACTAATCGAGAAGCTGGACTACTACCTGAAGCACGATCAGGAACGGAAACAAATCGCGCTTCGCGGCATGTACCGGGCTTACCGGGACCATACGTATTCCAACCGTCTTCATATGATGATGTCCGTATTATTCCCGTTTCTGTGAGCCATCATGAATCATATGGACCAGCGAAGCAAAACGCCGGATTGGGTTAGTCCTCCGCCAAAGCCGTAGAGCAGCAGCACATGTCCCGGCAATACCCTGCCGTCCCGGACAGCGGCATCAAGAGCAAGCGGAATCGAAGCTGCGGACGTATTCCCGTAATGCTCAATGCTCGACAATGCTTGCTGCTCGCTTATGCCGGTCCGTTCGCATAACGCGTCAATGATGCGTTGATTCGCATTGTGCGGAACGAACCAGTTGATCTGCTCCGGCGTATACCCGCTGTCTCTTAGCAATCCGGCAATTCCTTCGGATACTTGGCTAAGCGCCCATTTATAAACTTCCCGTCCATTTTGGACAATCCGGCTCGTTGTATCGATATCCGCCGCATTTATTGAAGTGGACAAGCCGCTCCGGTAAACATGATGACCGCCCGATCCGTCGGTGTGAGCGGACATCGCCAAAATATCGCCTTCCGCCCCGGCTTCCATCAAGAAAGCGCCGGCTCCGTCACCAAACAAGATGCAGGTCGTGCGATCTTCGTAGTTGGTAACTTTGGATAACGTTTCTCCGCCGATAACCAGAATTTTGCGGTAAACACCGGAGAGGAGAAGCCCGTTCGCTAGTTGGATGGCCGAAGTGAAACCGGCACATGCCGCCTGAATATCGATTGCTCCGCATTTCCGAATGCCAAGCGCAGCCTGTACTTGCGCGGCAACGCTTGGGATCACATTATCCGGCGTGGAGGTTGCGACAATAACATAATCCACGTCCTCAAGCTGGACGCCGTAACGTTGCTGCATATCACGCGCGGCCCGGACGCACAAATCGCTCGTGAACTGATGGTCCGCGGCAATTCGGCGTTCCCGGATACCGGTGCGCTGCACAATCCATTCGTCCGACGTCTCAACAAGCTGTTCCAAATCCGCGTTGGAAAGAATTTTCTCGGGCGTATAAGTGCCGATGGCGGTAATAACCGCATTGGATTGCAATAGTTTTTCCATGATAACCAGCTCCTTGCGTTTATAATTTAGCACCAGGTACTAATACTTGATAATAAATTACTTAACTTGAATGGATTTGTCAAGCCGATTGTCGGATAGCTTCGCCGTAACCGAGCACAATAAAGGACGGGTCAAAGCTTAAACTTACGAATGGAGGAGTGGCCAGCTCATGAACAACAAATTCATTCTTCTTACTGCAAGTGTGGCTTTAGCAACGACGTTAGCAGGATGCGCCGCCAATCAGGGGGATATCGGCAACAAAAATATTCGTCCCAACAGCGTGCGTTACGATGCTAACGGAAATATGATCCGCAATTTCTCGGCGCCAGGCACGATAACGGACAAACGTTTCGCGAATGACCAAATGAACGAAATGAACCGTGTCAATGGCCGCCGCCTCAACAGCAACAATATCGTGGGCAGTCATAAAAATTATAAGATGGAAATGAGCGAAGAAATCGCCAACAAGCTTGTTGCCATGAATACGGTCAAAACCGCCAATGTCATGCTTACCGACAATAATGCTTATGTTGCCGTATCTTTTGAAGATCATACGCGCGGCTTAAGCGCCAAGAGCTACAGCCGCACGAACATGAGCAGTCCGATTACCGATACGAACCGTCACATGAACGGAACGTATGGTTCGGCCGGCAAATACGGCATGAACGGCATGAACGGAACCTACGGCATGAACGGCACGATGGGCGGATATGACACGAATGGCCATAACGGCAGCATGCGCGGTCTCAGCATGACGAATTCCGGCGAAAGCCAGCTAACCGACAAAATCAAAAGCGATATTGCCGCCGAAGTAAAGCGTATCCATCCTTCCGTTAAGAACGTTTACGTTTCGGCCAACCCGGATTTCGTAGACCGGATGAACGGCTATATGGGCGATGTGCGTCTTGGCCACCCGATTCAAGGGTTTGTGTCCGAATTCAACGCGATGGTCGAGCGCATTTTCCCGGCTAACGTTACAAAGCTGAATTCTCCAGACACGAAGCATACGACCCCTTATATTTATGATCACCGTTAAAAAGTAATACGAAGCATGGGCTGTCCCCAGAGGTCGTTGGATTGACCGAGGAGACAGCCCTATTTCTTTAAGATTATAAGCGCCCATTTTCCTTACATACAGCACCATTGCTATAGCCGATTCATACTATAATTTGACTGTATCCCTTAACCTTGTTAAACCATAAAAACCCGAGCAAGGAGGGGTGACAAACTTGAAGGGTAGCGACCATAAAAGCAAGTTTTTATTAACGCATCGCGAACGCGAGGTATTTGAGCTGTTGGTGCAGGATAAGACTACAAGAGATATAGCGCAGCAATTATTTATCAGCGAGAAAACCGTCCGCAACCATATTTCCAATGTCATGCAAAAATTGAACGTTAAAGGTCGTTCGCAAGCGGTTGTCGAGCTGATCAAGCTTGGGGAGTTGCAAATCTAACATCCCATACTCGATTCGGGCTGTTTCCTAGTTCCCCGTTCCTATATTTGGAACGGGGTTTTACTTGTTGTTTTAAATTTCGACAAAGTTCTTTAATCTTAGACTAAGGTTCATTCGATACAATCATATGCATCAACCCCACAGTTGATACCATTTCTAGGACAGGCCCGCTTCCGCAAGCGGGCCCTTTTTTTATATACCCTCCTGCCCTTATGTCCTAGTCCTTCCTTCCGCCATTTCTGTTCCTTCAGATTCATTTCCCTCACGATTCTTCATTCCCAAATTGAGCATGATGATCCAGTTGTAAATTTTTCTCAAATGACTATCCCCCTATTCAAGCGCTTTGGTGCGTAGTACTGTAATAACCAAAGAGAGCGAGAGACGGGGGAGGACTGCACCATGAAAATATTGATCGTTGACGATGAGCCTCGGCATTTAAGAGGGATGGCCGGCATGATCGGCTCCATGCGTCCGGACGCAGCTGTGATGACGGCTAAAGACGGCGCGGCTGCGCTTGACCTTGTTCGTGCGGAGAGGCCCGATGTTGTGCTGAGCGATATTCAAATGCCCAATTTGGATGGGCTCGCTTTTCTCCAGAAGCTGCAAGAAGAGGCCATTGAGGTCAAGGTCGTAATGGTATCGGCTTATAATCTGTTCGAATATGCCCAGACTGCCATCCGCCATGGCGCCTATGATTATTTGCTGAAGCCCGTAGATATGGACAAAGTGGAATCGTTGCTGGCGCGGCTCGAGCAGCAGCTTGCGTCGGAAGCGAAGGAAAGAGGCGAATCCGCCGGTATGAAGCATAAGCTGGAGCAGGCATCTTCCGCTTACCGGGACAAGCTGCTTCATCAATGGCTGATCGGCGAGCTTTCGGGAGACCAAGGCGAAGAGCTTCAGGAATACCCGCTGCTAGAGCAGCTGGATGTTCTCATGCTTACAGAGATCAGGCGGGCAGAGCCGGAGGATGCCGACTTGCCGCCATTAATGACGGTTCTGTCCGAACAGCTTCAAGTACTGGCGGAGATCCATGGACAAGCCTGCGTATTTCCTTTGCAGACCATACAACAGGGAGAGAGACTCATTACGGCGTTGAAGTTCAGCGAGTTGTCAGATCAATCGGCAATAGCCCTTGAGCATGAGCTAAGAGAGCAAACGCAAACGCGTTCCGGCCGCATTCTACACGGCATTGCCTGCCGAACGGATTCGGAAGACATTCCTGCTATGTATCGGCGGGCAGAGAAAGCGCTGCATTATGCTTTTCACGAGGAGTGGCAAGGAGTGGTCCGCGCGGAAGAGCTGGAAGGCAATGAGCCGAAGGAGACGTTGTATTTGCTCGACGGCGAGTTGTTGTTCGAAGCTCTTCAAGACCCTTCCTTCTCAAAAGTCGAAGCGATGTGCCGCGAAGCCTTCAAGAGCCTTGCAGCCGGAGGTTATACAGAACCAAGGCTCCTTCATAATTATGCGGCCTTAACATTAATCAAGCTCAAGAGCCGGACCTCGGGCATTATTGATCAGCAGGTTGGAACCGTTCTCACCGAAGCGGCCTCCGAGCGGATTCCTGCTTGCGGAACGGGCAGAGAACTCATGGAGCAGCTGCTATGCGGTTTGACAACGGTTCACCGCGCCTTATCCGAACGGAAGCAGGGCACCGGCGACGCAGCCGTCGAGCAGTGCTTAAGCTGGATTCAATCCCATTATAGCGAGGATCTGACGCTGGAGACGGCAGCGGAACGGTTTCACTTCAATCCGTCTTATTTCAGCACCTTGATTAAGGGGCGCACGGGGCGTTCGTTCTCCGATCATCTTACGGAAGCCCGGATGAGGGAAGCGAAAGCGCTCCTTGCAGCCGGGAAGCTGAAAATATACGAGATCGCGGAGCGGTGCGGCTACCGGGATACGAAGTATTTCACCCGGATATTTAAGAAGCAGGTCGGCTTGTCTCCGGAAGCATTCAAGCACACGGCACGATCATTAACCGGAGGAGATTCCCTATGACATTCAGGAAAAGGCTGCTGCTTAGCTATCTGACGCTGATTGCGCTGCCGCTGCTAGTGCTCAGTACCTTGTTTTACCGAACAAGTCTTCATGTAGTGACCGAGCAGGCGCAACAAAACGTGTATGACGTTGTCATGAAAAACAATGATGTCATCGACACGAAGCTTGGCATAGCCGATCAGAACAGCCGGGCTTTGTTTGTAGACAAGGACTTATTTCAAATCTTCAACAATCTGAATCCGTCTGACGAAGCGGCGCTGGTCGCGGCGGACCGCCAGGTTACCGCAATATTAAGCAAGTATTTCTCCCTCAACGAGGATGTCTATTCGGCGCAGCTGTGGACTTCTTATTACAGCTTCGGAAGTTCCGTGCAAATGCCGCTTGGCGATCCTGCGCAATCGGCGATTTACAAGGAAGCGGTTAAGGCGGGAGGGAAGATGGTCTGGTATCCGACGTATGATTTCATCAAGATGTTTGATCAGCCGTGGCTGGAAGACGGGACAATCGATTTCCGGTATTTGTTCTCGGCAACAAGGCTGCTCAATTTCTCCCATATGGAAGACAGCTCGCTAATGGGGCTGAAGCCGGAGGTTGAACGTCCGGTATTGACGATCAGCTTTAAATCCACCGTGATGGACAAGCTGTTCGAGAAAAGCATTCCGGCCGGCTCCTCCTACATGGTGCTGAACCCGGACAATATTGTGGTCGCTTCAAGCGACAAGACGAGAGTAACCAAATCCTACGATGCGGATTGGTTGGAGCAGTTGCGGGACAAGACTAGCGGTACGGCGCGGATTAAGATCGATGGCCACAATCAGATCGTCAGTTATGCCCGCTCGGAGATTACGGGCTGGATGTCTATCGTCGTTACGCCGCAATCCGTACTTGTAGCCAGTCTTGTACCGGTCATCCGCACTTCAACGGTCGTGACGGCGATTGTACTGAGCGTTATTGCCTTATTGTTCGCTTATTTCATCCTTAGCCGCATGACCGGCCCGATCAAAAAGCTGATGGGCGCCATGCGTTCGGTTGGAGAAGGGGACTTCGGGACTCATGTCGAGATTACCAGGCAAGATGAATTCGGGTTGCTCTCGCAGCGGTTCAACCGGATGAACGACCGGATTGCCATGCTGGTGAAAGAAAATTACGAGATTAAGCTGAAGGAGAAAGAAGCGGAGATTCATGCTTTGAACATGCAGATGAATCCTCATTTTTTATACAACACGTTAAACATCATGAATTGGACAGCGCTTGAGAATAACCAGAAGGAACTCAGCAAGATGCTCGTCTGCCTCTCCAATATGCTTCATTATACGTCCAGGAAGGACTGGGGAGCGGTTCATCTGTCCGAAGAGCTGGAATGGATGAGAAATTATTTCTACATCATGTCAGCCAGGTTCGAAGGCAAGTTCACGGTGAATTACGAGATCGAACCGGCTTTGTACGAGAATAAATTACCGAGGCTATTGTTCCAGCCTTTTGTGGAAAATGCCATATTGCATGGCTTCAGCGGCATGGAGGAAGGCGGAGTGATCACGATCCGGGGTTGGATTGAAGAGGGCAACCGGTATTTCGAAATCCGCGATAACGGGCGGGGAATCAGCAAAGACGGCATAGATACGATTCTGTATGAAGAATCGGCATCCGTCGGCATTAAAAATACGATCTCCCGCATTCGGATGGCTTATGGCGACGAATATGGCATCCGTATTCATTCCACGCCGGGCAAGGGAACGAGCATTATGATTTGTTTGCCTCACAAGACCCAATAAAAGTCCACCATTCTAGAAATGCTCGGGTTTTGTAAGCGTTATCTATCCTCTACAATAAAGACATTCATAGACTGCAGCTATGATCCATGAGGATGGAAATAAGAGAGGGGCTCGAAATAATGATTATGAATCGAAAAAAATACGCTTCTGCATTTATGGTTACGATTCTGTCGGCCGTGCTTGTCATGTCCGGCTGTAGTAAGTCTGATGTTTCTAATGGAAATTCCTCATCCAATAACAAGAATACCGCTGCTGAAGGCACGACCGGCAAAGATTCCGGCAGCGGCGAGAAAATCAAGCTGAAATTGACCGGCTGGGGTTCGCCGGAAGAAGTAGCGGCTTACAAGTTCGCTATTCAGAAATTCGAAGATGCGCATCCGAACGTTACGGTTGATTTTCAGGCGATCTCGGCTGGCGATTACGATACGAAGCTGACAACGATGGTTGCCGGCAACGACGCGCCGGATGTAGCGATGATGGAATCGGCAACAATTGCTTTTCCGCTCGCTGAAGAAGGGAAGTTCTTGAACCTGCAGGATTTCTTGGCGAAAGACCAGGAGCTGACGCTTGAATCCATCGTGCCTAACATCACTTATTCGCTTACGCCGGGTACGGTCATCGGTATTGGTCCAGGACCGGAAACGTTTGGTCTGTTCTACAACGAAGATGTATTCAAAGAAGCAGGCATCGAACCGCCTCCTTCCGATGTTTCCAAAGCATGGACTTGGGACCAGTTCGTTGAAGTTGCCAAAAAACTGACCATCGACAACAAGGGACGCAATGCTGAAGATCCAAGCTTTGACCCTAAAAATATTAAACAATTCGGTATCAACCTGCCAACATGGTGGGGAGCGTACAGTAACTTTATCTACTCCAACGGTGGAGATTTCCTCTCGCCTGACGGTAAAACCTTTGCTCTGAATCAACCGGAAGCCGTTGAAGTAATTCAGAAAATGGCCGACCTGATCAACGTTCATCACGTTGCTCCGTCACCGCTGCAATCGAAAAACATTCCGGGTACAAACGTAGCGCTTCAAACGAAAAAAGTAGCTATGGCGATTGACGGACAATGGGCAACCGCAGGTCTTGCGCAATCCAAATTCAATTACAACGTAGGTGTTCTGCCGATCATGAAACAGCCGGTAACAACCGTTGTAGCAGGTATGTTCTCCATCTTCAAATCGTCGAAACATCCGCAAGAATCGTGGGAGCTGCTGAAAGCTTTGCTTAATCCGGATGCCGCGATTGACGTATTGAAAGCCGGAACATGGATGCCGGCTCCGAAAGACTGGTACACCGACTCCGAGAAGCTGGCGAAGTGGACGGCCGATCTGCCTTCCCGTCCATCCGGCTATCAAGGCGCCATCATTGACATGTTGCTTAATCACAGCCATCCAACACCAACGGCTTATGTGAAAAACTTCAACAAAATTATGGATGTCGTGAACCCTGCTCTCGATAAAGTGTGGCTGGGCAAACAGACGGCCCAAGAGGCGCTTGATGCGGTTGCCGCAAAAGCGCAGCAGCAAGTTCAAGGCCGGCGCGACGTGAAGTAAGCTGTCCGCAAATAGCGGATAACAGGAGAGGACAGCGCTTCTTAGAACATTAAGGACGTTGTCCTCTGCTATAGACAGGAGGGAAACGGCGTGGAGATTTCGGCAAAGACAGGACAGTCTGCCAAGACAGCACCGCAGAAAAAAAGCTCCATCAGGGAGCGCAGGGCGCTGTTCTACGGTCTGCTCTTTACATCGCCGGCGATTCTCGGTTTCATCATTTATACTTTAGGGCCGATGATCGCCAGCTTTTATCTCAGCTTAACGGATTACAATGTGTTCAAGGATAAGACCAGCTTTATCGGTCTGGACAACTATATCAAGCTGTTTAGCGGTGAAGATGAACTGTTCTACAAATCGCTGGGCACGACCTTTTATTTTGTTGTCCTTCGCGTGCCGGCCGTCATTATTATTTCGTTTTTCCTGGCGATTCTGCTCAATATGAATTTGAAGGGCCGTTCCCTGTTCCGCACGATTATCTATTTGCCAAGCATTGTTCCGGCGGTAGCTTCTTCCATGATTTGGATGTGGCTGATGAACCCGGATCTGGGGCTGCTGAATACCGCTTTGAATTGGCTTCATTTGCCAACGAGCAACTGGCTGTTTGGCGAAGGCAGCGTTATTCCTTCGATCGTGCTGACGACGTTATGGGGAATTGGCGGGACCGTTATTATTTTCTTGGCCGGCTTGTCCGGGGTACCTAAATCGTATTACGAAGCAATTGACGTGGATGGCGGCGGCTGGTACAGCAAGTTGCGCCATATTACGGTTCCGATGCTGACGCCAACGATCTTCTTCAACACGATTATGACGATTATCGGTTCCTTCCAAGTGTTCAGCGAGGCTTATATTCTAACGCAGGGCGGACCTAACGACAGATCTTTGTTCTTCGTGTTCTACCTGTGGCGGACCGCGTTCCGCGATACGGAAATGGGCTATGCGTCCGCGCTGGCATGGGTATTGTTCATTATCATTATGATCTTTACCGTCTTTATCTTTAAGACCTCGAAATCTTGGGTGCATTATGAGGGGGAACGACAATAATGAGAGAATCCAGGCTGAAGCTTACGGCCGGGTTTACCGCCCTGCTGATCGTTTCCGCGATGTTTATCGTACCGTTTCTGTGGCTGTTGCGCAGCTCCGTGATGGATTTGTCCCAAATCTTCATCATGCCTCCGCAATGGATTCCAAAGCCTTTTCACTTTGAAAACTTCAAGGATGCCATGACGGTTGTGCCGTTTGGAACCTTCTTCAAAAATACACTTATTATCGTAGTTGGCGTTCTAATCGGGACGGTCGTATCCAGTACGATCGCCGCGTTTGGCTTCTCCCGCATCAAGTGGAAGGGCCGGGATACGATATTCGCCATCCTGATGTCCGCCATGATGCTGCCGGCTGCCGTTACGTTGATTCCAAGCTTTATCGGCTGGAAAGAGCTTGGCTTCTACGACACGTTCTACCCGCTGATCCTACCGTCGTATTTCGGCGGCGGCATCTTCAACATCTTCCTGCTTCGCCAATTCTATATGTCGATTCCGCAGGACTTTGACGAAGCGGCTGTCGTGGATGGAGCAACGTATTTCCAGATCTATTGGCGGATCCTGCTTCCGCTTAGCCGTTCGGCTGTCATCGTAGTTGCGCTCTTTACGTTCCTTGCTTCTTGGAATGATTTCATGGGGCCGCTCATTTACTTGAAGAGCGATAGCCGCTTTACGCTTGCGCTTGGTTTGCAAATGTTCCAGGGCAGCTATAACGCGCAGTGGGACTTGCTCATGGCCGCGTCAACGGCTGTTGTACTGCCATGCGTTATTGTGTTCTTGATCGGTCAGCGGTTCTTCCTTGAGGGCATTACGCTGACGGGGCTTAAAGGGTAATGAAGTAATTTTTAGGAGGTAAACCATGACCGTAACGAATGAGCAGATCAAAGGCTGGCGCGGAGTCCCGTTCTCCGAGGTTGCCATTAACGAAGGCTTCTGGCGTCCGCGTCTCCAGACGCTGAAAGACGTGACGATGGGCGTGTGTCTTGACCAATGCGAGAAGACGAACCGGATTGCGAATTTCGCGCTTGCCGGCGGATTAACCGAAGGCAAATACGAGGGCATGTATTATAACGACTCCGATGTATACAAAGTACTCGAAGGTGCTGCCTACTCGCTTATGACGGAGCGCGATCCGAAGCTTGAAGCGGAAATTGACCGCATCATCGATTTGATCGAGGCGGCGCAAGAGAGCGATGGTTACTTGTCCACGTATTATACGGTCGAAGCTCCTGACAAGAAGTGGACCGACATGGAAAAACACGAGATGTACAACGGCGGCCATCTATTGGAAGCCGCGGTTGCTTATTATCAAGCAACCGGCAAGCGGAAGCTGCTTGACGTGGCCTGCCGTCTGGCGGATCATTATGACTCGTTGTTTGGCCCGGGCAAACGCCATTGGGCGGAAGGCCATGAAGAGATAGAGCTTGCGCTCGTGAAGCTGTTTGGCGTGACCGGAGAAGAACGGTATTGGAAGCTCGCGCTCTGGCTTCTGGAAGAACGCGGCCATGGCCATGGCATTGGCGCGATTTGGGATAAAGAGGATTGGGGTCCGGCGTACTGCCAGGATGACGTGCCGGTCAAAGATATCCGCGAAGTGAAAGGGCATGCCGTCCGGGCGATGTATCTCTATACGGCAATGGCGGATGTCGTGCTTGCCTCGGGCGATCCGACCTATATGGAGGCGCTTGACCGGGTATGGGCGCATACCGTTGAACGCAATATGTACATTACCGGCGGCATTGGGCCATCCGTCCATAACGAGGGCTTTACGCATGATTACGATCTGCCGAATGAGTCCGCCTACTGCGAAACTTGCGCGGCCATTGCCATGGCGTTCTGGAATCACCGGATGACGTTGCTTCATGGCGACGGCAAATATGCGGACTTGGTGGAGCGGGAGATGTTTAACGGCGCTTTGTCGGGCATATCGTTATCCGGAGACCGGTTCTTTTACGTAAATCCGCTCGCATCCAAAGGGGAGCATCACCGGGTGGAATGGTTCCACACTTCTTGCTGCCCGACAAACCTTGCGCGGTTCCTGCCGTCCATCGGCCAATACGCGTATGCCAAATCGGATGACGGCATTGCGGTCAACCAATATTTGAGCAGTGAAACCAAGGTTGAATTGGCAAGCGGAAGAAGCGTTCAGTTAGCCCAGTCGACCGCGTATCCTTGGGATGGCCGCGTACAGCTCCGGTTGGCGCCGGAACAGGCGGAAGCATTTACCGTGCGGCTGCGGTTGCCGGGTTGGTGCAGAAGCTACCGGCTGAAGGTTCAAGGCGAAGCGGTATCAGGCGAGGAAGCGCTGGCGGAGAAAGGTTATCTCGTGCTGAAGCGGCATTGGCTGCCGGGAGATACGATTGAGCTGGAGCTGGATATGCCGGTTGCGGCCGTTCGTTCCCGGGGCGAAGTCGAAGCCAACAAGGGCCGCATTGCTTTTGCGCGCGGGCCGGTCGTGTATTGCCTGGAGCAGACCGGCAATGAGCTGCTAACGTACGACGAGTTCTCCCTCAAAGCATCGGAACCGTTTGTTTCGGAGCATCAGAGCCATTTGCTTGGCGGGGTAACGGTATTGCGGGGCCGAACATCGGATGGCCGCTCCTGCGAACTCATTCCTTATTATGCGTGGGATAACCGGGAAGCCGGATTTATGCAAGTATGGGTGAAGGAAGCGGAAGATAACGGCCTGTACCGTTAATGAATAAGGTTAGGGAAAAGAAAAGAGCTGTTCTTGCGAGCCGTATGACTAGGCCGCGGGGACAGCTCTTTTTTTCTAGAATAAACGCAATAATGTCAAGAATATGTTAGAATTGACGAAAGATTTATTCATACAAATTACACCAATAAGTTTGAGATAAATCAGGGGGATTTTATGGGGAAATTATTTTTGCTATTCGTCTTTTTTACATGGATTTTCGGTAATCCGATTATTGCGATCATCGCAATCCTGTTTATTGTATATGTTTTGGACCGGCGGTTTATTGGCCTCTCGCCAAGCTTGCTGAAGCCGCTCCGAAGATCGTCCCGCTTAAGAAAGCTGAAGCGCCATATTGCGCAGTCTCCCAATGATACGTCTGCCAAGGTAGAGATCGCCCGCATATTAATCGACAAGAAAAAGTACCGCGAGGCGCTGAGTTTGCTTGATCCGCTCGAACGGGTGCTGGATGATTCGGCGGAGTATTGGGATGACCTGGGACTGTGCCTCATGCAGACCGGCAAGCCCGAAGCCGGCGAATCCGCCATGAGCAAAGCGCTGCTCTTGAACCCTAGAGTGAAGTATGGAGCGCCGTATTTAAGACTGGCTGCCCATTACTCGAAGCAGGATGCGGAGAGAGCGCTCTCCTATATCGAAGCGTTCCAGGAGATTCATTCTTCGTCCTGCGAAGCCTATTATCGCCTTGCTGAAATATACGAGCTAATGAACCGCAAGGATGACGCGTTGGAAGCGATCCGGGAAGGACTGCGGATCTACCGGGCTTTGCCCCGTTACAAGAAGCGCACCGAGCGCAAATGGGCGCTTCGCTTATTGATGAAGAGGTCCCGCGGATGATGGAAACAACTTCTTGCTCATTATAACGCGGCGGATATTGTATAATCGAATTAAACTACAAGAGCTTAAAGGAGCAACATATGCCTCGCAATATCTGGCTCATGGCGATCAGCTTGAGCGTTATCATCGTTTTACTCAGCAATGCCGCTTACTACTTTCTGACCAAACAAACGCTGGAAGATGCGCTTAACCATGAGATGCGGGCTGTTGCAAAGCAAATCGAATTTTCCGTCGAACAATCCAGGCTAGGTGCCGAGAAATTCCAGGATCAGATCGGACGGGAACTTCGGGTTGCGGCGATCGCGGCACAATACGCGCTTGATCCCGACGTTGAGAAGGTAACGAACGAGCAGTTGAAGGAATTAAGCGCCAAGCTGGGCGTCGAGCATATTACGCTGATGAAGAGAACGGCGGACAATATTATTTTGTACAAGTCCTCGGACGAGAACGAACTGGGCAAAGGGACCAAAACATGGGACCCATGGTATGTCGCCTTTAATCAGTTGTTCGACCAACATGAGGTCAGTATCGATTGGCTGGGGCAGACGCTTCCGAATTTCTGGAGCGGACCGTTTGAGGTCGCTTCCACCGACCCGGACAGCATCTACAAGTGGGGCTATTACCACGACGGCACGACCAACTACATTATTGATCCGTACGTCAGCTACAGGACGCTCGCCGATTACGAAAAGCTGACCGGCATTGACGAGTTAATCGACAAATCGATCAAAAGCAGCGATTCCTTGCTGGAAGCAACCGTCTTTAACCCGACTACATTAGGCAAAGGTTCTTTTGATACCGTTAATGAAGACGGGAAATTGCAGGGGCATTTGCTGCAGAAGGATATCTTTTACGGAACGTACCGTTACCAGGACGATGGCGACATCGGCCATGTAACCAAAGCATTTGCTACCGGCACATCTATTTCGGTCAACGAAAAGATTAACGGTAAACACGTGCTCAAACTGTTTATTCCGGTGTCGACAGGCAGCGAAGGCGTCAACCTCGTTGATGAGAACGGAAATCCAATCCATGGATACGTTCTGTCACTGGTATCCGATTACCAAGTCATTCAAGACAGGCTGGATGCGCAATTTTTGAACATTGGCATCGTCATCTTCCTCGTTACCGGAATCAGTCTCGTGGTCGCCCTCGTTGCGATGCGCTATTTCCGCCAGACTCGCGAGAAGGTCGTTGAAGTCACGCAGCAGACGTATGTCGATGAGATCAACAGCATGTTCCAGTCGATCCGGGCGCAGCGGCATGATTTCCTGAATCATGTTCAGACGATCCATTCCCTTGCGGAGCTCAACAAATCGAAGGAACTGGTCGCGTATACGAAAGAACTGACCGGCGAGATCCGGCTCATGAACGATATTATTAATATCGGGAACCCGGCAATTGCGGCACTCATCCGGTCAAAAATCTCGCAGGCCGAAAGCTACCGGATTGCGTTCTCCTGCTCCTTCAGCGGACTTAACCGGCTCGAGATGGGGCTCAAGACGCTTGACGTGAATCGGATGCTCGGCAACCTGATTGATAACGCGTTTGATGAGGTTATGAAATATGCCGAGGGATGCCGGGAGGTTGAACTTACGGGCAGCCAAATGGAAGACTATCTCGAATTTTGCATCCGCAATACTTGTTCCAATGCCCGGGAAGTAACGGCAAAACCTTTGTTCGAAGCGGGTTTCACTACCAAAGACGATGCCCATCAAGGTCTTGGGTTGTTTACCGTCAAGTCGATTACGGAAAAGTACAGAGGAACCATTCAGGTCATCACGGAAGATGAGGGCATAATTACGTTCTATATTCGCATTCCGCACTAATAGCTATTATCCATTCAGCAGTCCATTTACTCTTTCGGGAGGGAAATGGGCTGCTTTTGTCTTTTCAGAGGGGGCATTTGTTGTGGTATACTAATAAGATGCTAGGTGAACGGAAGAGGGCGGGTGAACGAACTTGGCAAGTCTTGATGATAAGCTTCATACAGCGCTTGAACATAGTCTGGGACAACATTTGAACGAAGAAATCATTCGCCGCGGATGGAATTATTATCGGAGCGGCCAGGTGCTGAACGTCAAGCAGGCGGACGAAGATACGTTATACGGCGCCGTGCAGGGCTCGGATGTATACTCCGTATTGCTTGATTCAGACCATTTCAAATACAGCAAATGTACTTGTCCCTTTAATGATTATTGCAAACATATGGCGGCTGTTTATTTCGCCTATTGCCATAGCTTGGACGGAGAAGCGGCGGCGAAAGCGGCCTACGACCGGATTATGGGGAATGACCAGAAGCAGCAGGGGACGGTTACCGTAAGCGTGCCGAAGTTTAGCGGCCGGCATGATCAACCGTCGGACGATGCTTCGCCGGAAGAGTGGGGACGCTGGATGGAGGACGAATACGGCGAAACATGGCGCAGCTGCCGTCATTCGCTTCATGCCTTGCAGCCGGTCTTGTCGGCTCTAAAGGGAACTACGAAGCATTGGGATAAACGAAGCCAGCGGCTGCACTGGATGAGCGTGATTTTGTTCGTGCTCGATCAGGCGGAGCAGGCCATCAAGACGGTCGATACGTTCAGCCGTTATTATCACGAAATGTCGTTTCTGCGCATGGCGGAGCCATGGGTAGAGCATTATTATACGCTGGCGCTTGAGCTGGAACCGTCCGAAGCGGACGGGGAGCTCCGCCATTGGATTGATTATTTGGCGGGTTACGCCAAGAGCAAAGCGATGAAAAACGAGCAGCAGCTGTTTGACTGGACCTTTATTTATTTGGCGATATGCGAACGGATGTCTACGGATGCGCAGTGGTATACGCGCGAGTTAGACAACATGGCGAAGGAAGAATACCGGGAAGCGGATGAGTCGGTTAATGTGAGTTTCATCCATACCGCGGCAGCGATGCTTAGTTTTTTTGGACGGGATGACGAAGCTGCGCTTGCGCATTTCGGCAAGACGGATTTCCAGCGCTCCCAGAAGGTCATTTATCCTTGCGTAGCGCAACGGCTGGAAGAAGGAGACTGGACCATCATCGGCTCTTGGATGAACTTCCTGTATGAGCATATTTCAAAGGTTAAGAATGCAAGGACGATTGGGCCGTTTATGACGTTGTGCAGAAGAGCGGATACGGATCAGCCCGATGAACCGCTCTGGACCCGTTATATGGTTGAGATGCTGCCGCATTCTTACGCCGACTTGTCGGATCATTGGCTTGCCGTGAAAAAGTACGACGAGTGGGCGGATCTCCAGCTCCTGATCGGAATGAAGCCGGATGATCTTGGCGTTCAAAATATTCGCGAGATGACGAAGGCCGCACCGCATGTGTTGATACCGCTCTATCATCAGTCTATTGAGGAGTCCATCAATTCACGCAACCGGCAGGGTTACCGCCTTGCCGTGAAAGAGCTGAAGAAGCTGGAGAAGCTCTATAATGCCGGTAAACACGCGGACAAATGGGAGCGCTACATTGAAGGGATCGTGAGCAAGTACCAACGGCTTCGCGCATTCCAGGAAGAGCTGTGGAAAGGAAAAATCGTAACATGAAATCATTCATCGGCGCTCGTGCATTACTCGTGGACGGATACTGGAAGCATGGCGAACATGCGGGAGACAGTGGCATCATTCTTGCGGCATCCGACCGTAAGGAAAGTCCGGTCAGGCTGAAGCAGGTTCTATTTGCCTGGCATCAGGCCTCCTGGTATGGCGCAGAGGTTGAAGAAATAGAGGCGGAAGGCGGGAAAGCGCTGAAGCTTCCCCCTCTGCTTGCCGTCGATTACTTGTCTTTTCCCCAGCATGTAAGGCTTCTGCAGGTGGAATGGTCGGATAGGCTTCAATCCTTGATGCAGCTGGCAGGTAAGCTTCGTGAAGTTTTGCTGGAAGGATGGTTTCAGCCGGACTGGGGACGCTGGTCAGAGCATAGACGGGCTTGGAGGCTGGAGGTTCCGGCCGATCAAGCTGCTTTTGCGCTGGAATGGCAGCGGCTGGTGCTTGATTCCGGCATCGCCGGCGCGGACCAGTGGCTAAGCGATGCGGTTGAAGAAATACTGGCGCAGAACGACCAAGCTGTGGCCGCTTGGCGCACAATCACCGCTGCGGCAGGCGGGGAGACCGTTCTGCAGCATAAGGCAGCGGATGAAGAGGACTGGCTGATTGCGCTGGGCCTTCATAAGGATACGATGCCGTTCAAAGTTGCTCTCCAGTTGGCAGAACCGGCCCCAGGGGCAAGCTGGCAGCTTCGGCCTGCTTTGCAAGACCGTAATGGCGGACCGTGGATTCCGGTCGTTTATTCCAAAGGGAACTGGCAGGCGTTGTTTGAACAAGACGGACCGCTGCCGGAAGACTGGCTGCCGCATCTGGAGTCAAGGCTTGCGAAGGAGCAAGGACGGTGGCTTGCAGCCCTGCCGGATTGGAGAGACGAAGCTGATCCGGAGAAGCTGCGCGGACAACTCTCGGATAACGATGCTTGGTTCTTTATGGAGAAAGCTAGTCTGCAGCTGCTGGAAGCAGGCTGTCCGGTACTTCTGCCAAGCTGGTGGGAAGCAGTCCGTTCCCGCCGGGTAAGGCTAAAGGCGAAGATGAAATCTTCGGTAGGTTCCGATGCGCAGCCGATGTTCGGCCTCGATCAGATCGTGCAGTTCGACTGGAAGATGGCGCTTGGCAATATCGACATATCGGAGTCGGAGTTCATACGGCTTGCCGAGGAAAACCGCAGGCTGATGAATATTGGCGGAGAGTGGGTTCATCTTGATCCCCAAGATGTAGCCCAAATCCGCGACTGGATGAAGCGGGTAGGCAAACGCAAAGGGTTGTCTTTCCGCGACGTGATGGAAATGCATTTGCTTGGCGGTACCTTGACGGAAGACGGGGAAGATGCTTCCTTGGATCTGCGGGCCGAAGTGGAATTAAATGACCATTTGACCAGATGGCTCGAGCAGCTGCAGCATACAGCGGAGATTCCGCTTGTCGATATACCTGACAGCTTCCGCGGTTCCTTGCGTCCTTATCAGCTGCAAGGGGTATCCTGGCTGCTATTTCTCCGGAAATTTGGCCTTGGCGGCGTGCTTGCCGATGACATGGGTCTTGGCAAGACGATCCAGTTCATGGCGTATTTGTCCTATGTGAAAGAGCATGGCAATCATAGTTTTGGTCCGTCTCTCCTAATCTGTCCGACGTCGGTTATCGGCAACTGGCAGAAGGAGCTGGAGAAGTTCGCTCCAACGCTGACGGCCTACCTGCATTATGGGCCCAAACGGGAAAAAGGCGAAGCGCTCCAAGAAGCGATTGCGGATGCCGATATCGTCATCACTTCTTATTCGCTTGCCCAAATTGACGAAGAAGAGCTGAATCAGATCGAGTGGAATGCGTTATGTCTAGACGAAGCTCAAAATATAAAAAACGTGTATACGAAGCAGTCGGCCGCCATCCGCGGCCTTCCCGCCAATCACCGGATCGCCTTGACCGGTACGCCGATGGAGAACCGGCTGACCGAGCTGTGGTCGATCTACGATTTCATTAACCCGGGTTACCTGGGCAGCATGGGCGAATTCCGCAAAGCGATTGTGCTTCCGATCGAACGCACTCGCGACGAGCAGGTCATCAGCGGCTTGCAGCGCTGGGTGAAACCTTTTATGCTGCGCAGGGTGAAGAAGGATCCGGCCATCCAGCTGTCGCTTCCGGAGAAAAACGAAGCGAAAACGTATTTATCGCTTACGGCCGAACAAGGCGCCATTTACGAGAATATCGTTGCCGATCTGCTCGAGAAGCTGGATAAGCTAGGACCTATGCAGCGGCGGGGGCTGATACTCGCTTCCCTCACGCGGCTTAAGCAGCTTTGCGATCATCCGTCTATGCTAAGCGAAGAACGCGAATTGCAGCAGTGGGACGAGAACCGTTCGAACAAGGTTGCGCGTCTGCTCGAGATGGTGGAGGAGATTGCTTCCGAAGGCGAACGCTGCCTGATCTTCACTCAGTTTGTTGATATGGGCGAGCAGCTCAAGAAGCTGCTTGAAGAGCGGCTGGAGCTAAAGGTTCCTTATTTGCACGGCGGCGTTCCGAAAGCCAAACGGGACGAGATGATCGAGAATTTCCAGAACCCAGAGGTTCCTTGCTGCGCGTTTGTCTTGTCGCTGAAGGCCGGCGGTACAGGGCTTAATCTTACGGCCGCCAACCACGTCTTCCATTTCGACCGGTGGTGGAATCCGGCTGTCGAGAATCAGGCGACGGATCGTGCTTTCCGGATTGGCCAGACCAAGCAGGTACAGGTTCATAAGTTTATTACGCTTGGCACCCTTGAGGAGAAAATCGACGAGATGATTGACCGCAAGCAACAGTTGAACGAGCAGGTCGTCGGACAATCGGAGCAATGGATTACGGAGCTGTCGACGGATGAATTGAAAGAGCTGTTTGCGCTTCGCAAAAACTGGCTGAAGGGATGAGGGGGATAAATGTCCGAGGAGAAAGACAAGTGGGCAAAAGCGATGACGGAACGGCATGTTGCCTCCCCTGAGCCGCAGCAGCCGCATAAGGATAACGTTGATCGGGGTATGTCAGGTTCGGCGCAAGGAAACGAAGAGTGGCAAGCTTTTTATAAGGCTATTCGAGCTCATGTAGAGGATATGCGTAAGCAATAGGTGATTTTATATTACACAGCTTGTCGGAAATAGTAACCCGGCGAGCTGTGTTTTTTTATCCCTGTTTCGAAAAATAATAGAATTGTATCCCTCCTCCTGCTTATTTTCGACCTCCCGAGCAATGAATTATCGAATCTATAATAAAGGTGCAAGGCAAACAAGCAACATTATATCGAGGAGGTCTTCTTAAATGAAAAAAAGTACAATGCTCATCGCCACGATGCTTGCCGCGTTTACTATGGTCGCTTCGGCTTGCGGTTCGGATAACAACGGCGGCAATAACAAAGCCAGCACGGAACCTTCGCAAGAGCCGGCGGCTACTACAGAAGCAACTCCAACTCCTGAAGCAAAAGACGTAACATTGTCCCTGCGTCATACTCAAATTAAAGAGACAAGCAAAAACCGCCTGAAAATTCTCGAAGACGTTGTAAAGAAAACGCAAGACGAGAATCCTGGCCTTACCTTCAAGCTGGAAGGCATTGACGAAGTCGTTAACCGCGATCAAAAGCTGAAAGCGGAAATGACAGCGGGCAACCCGCCTGATATCTTCGAAGTGTTCGGCGGCGCCGACCTGAACTTGTACGTCAAAGCAGGCCGCATGCTTGATCTGACTCCGATCATTGAAGAACTTGGCATTAAAGACAAATTCGCCAGCCTTGACGAGTTCACGGTTGACGGTAAAGTATACGGCTTGCCATTCGGCGGCTACTCGGAAGGTATTTTCTACAACAAGAAAATCTTCGCAGATCTTGGTCTGTCCGTTCCGACTTCGTGGGATCAACTGATCGAAACGGCTGACAAAATCAAAGCAGCAGGCATTACGCCGCTTGGTCTGGCAGCAAAAGACGGTTGGGTAAACGGCATGCTCTGGAATACGGTTATGGAGCGCAACGTTGGTATCGACGCGATCAACAAACTTGTAACCGGCGAAGCAAAATGGACGGACGCAGGTTTTGTGAAAGGCTTTACTGACTACGCAACGCTTGTAAACAATGACTACTTCACAAAAGGCGCACTCGGTCTGGCATACGCGGATCAAGGCGCGCAACTTCTGTCCGGCAAAGCGGCAATGGTATTTACGGGCTCGTGGGATGCTAACCGCTTCACGGGCGACGAAGCAGGCGATCTGAAAGGCCAAATCGGCTACTTCAACTTCCCGTCGATCTCAGGCGGAGCCGGCGACCAAACGTCGATCAACGCTTCATACTCGAACGGATTTGGCTTCTCGGCTAACCTGAACGAAGATCAAGTTGCCATGGTTAAGAAATTTATCGCTAACTTCTACAGTGAAGAAATCCAAAAACGCACGCTGCTCGAAGACAAGGTTCTTCCTTCGATGAAGCTGTCCGACCTGTCCGGCGTAGATCCGCTAATCTCTGACGTACTGACGGTTATGGCTAACGCTTCGACTTCCTGGAAAGCTTATGACGCGATCGTTCAACCTGCTGTTGGCGCTGTTGTTAACGTAGGTCTGCAAGAGCTGATCGGTAAGGTGAGCAAGCCTGAGAAGGTTGCAAAAGATATTCAGGCCGCACAAGACAAGGCTAACGCTGCAACTAAGTAAGATGTGACCGCTACGCGAAAGTATCATTCTTCCGATCGCCGTTGCCACCGAATTTCTTCATTGCAATCCGCTTAGCGGATGAAATTCGGGTGGCAAAAGCGAACGCAGGCTTCTCCAGAATGATACTTTCGCTCCGCTGGTGCGGCACGCGAGAATATCTAAACAACTGCACAGGCTTGGAAAAAAGGAAGAGGAAAAAAAGCTAAGGTTGAACTTAACCTTAGCTTTTTTAAAGGAAGGAAGCAGGAGGCGAAGTTATGAACAAGGCGCTCAGAAATCCATTCACATACATCGCGTTCATCATCCCAACGCTTGTATTGTATGCTTTGTTTTTTGTATATCCGGTTATCGTATCGTTTGTTTACGGATTTTATCAATGGGACGGCATTACGGAAAAAGTGTTTATCGGCATCGATAACTTCACGAGACTGTGGAAAGACGAAGTTTTCTTGAAATCGCTTGCGAACAATTTCTATTTTATGGCGTTCTCATTAGTTGTGAATATTCCGCTCGTCTTCCTTATCTCGATTCTGATCAGTAAGGTTGGCCGCATGCGTGACTTCTACAAGTCGGCCGTGTTTGTACCTGTCGTTATCTCGACGGCTACGGTCGCTATATTGTTTGGCGTGTTGTACAACTATGATTCCGGACTTATCAACCAATTCATCCGTCTGGTCGCTCCGGATAGCTGGGCACGGGAATGGCTGTCGGATCCCAAACTTGCGATGCTCTCGATTCTGATCGCTAACGCATGGCAAAATATCGGCTTCTTTATCGTCCTATGCTTGGCCGCAATCTTGAACATTCCGAAAGAAATTGTGGAAGCTTCCAAGATTGACGGTATCAACGGCTGGAGCGAAACTTGGCTCATTACGCTTCCGCTCATCCGTCCGGTGTTGTTCGTTATGCTGCTGCTCACCGTATCCGGCACGATGAAGGTGCTTGATATCGTTCAGATTATGACAAACGGCGGTCCGTTCCAATCGACGGAAGTGATGTCCACGTACATGCTGAAAGTCGGCTTCCGTTCAATGGAGCTTGGCTACGGCAGCGCGATTGGCGTAACGATGTTTATTCTGATTCTCGTGCTTACGGGCATCTTGCAAAAACTGACGAAGCATGAGGAGGTGCAGTACTAATGAATGCGGCAATTACGGGACTGCGCAAAGGGAAGTTTTGGATTCATTTTTCGTTGATTGTTTACATCGTTTGCACGTTATTCCCGCTTGTCTGGCTCCTTATGTCTTCCTTCAAGACGAGCCGCGAGATTACGGTCAATACTTGGGGATTTCCGAAACATTTCAATTTCGATAACTACCGGCAGGCTTGGGAAACGGCGAAAATTGGCCTGTACGCTTTGAACAGCGTAAAAGTGACGTTGCTTGCTTGTCTCATTACGCTGTTGTTTGCGGCGATGACCTCGTTTGCTTTGTCCCGCATGAAATATTCCCGGATGAATAAAGCGGTGTACCAATTTATCCTGTTTGGCTTGCTTGTTCCGCCCGGTGCGTTGTTCATTCCGCTCTACCGTTTAATTCAGCAAATGAGCCTTGGCGGCATCCATTTATACAATTCGCATTTCGGCCTTATTTTGGTATACTGCACATATGCTTTGCCTATTACCGTGTTTATTATTTATGCATTTATGTTATCCATTCCGGGTGAACTTGAAGAAGCGGGCATTATGGACGGGCTTTCGGCCGGCGGGTTATTTGTAAAAGTCGTTCTGCCGATCTCGCTGCCCGCGCTTGTTACCGTTACGATTCTTAATTTCATCGGCAACTGGAACGAATATATTTTATCCCAATTATTTATTACGTCAGAATCACTCCGCACGCTGCCGACGGGTATGGCGAGCTTTAATGACGGCTACCGCACGAACTTTGCCGCATTGTCGGCTGCCGTTATTATGAGCATTATTCCGGTGCTGGTTGTGTACTTCTTCTTGCAGAAGCAGATAATTGAAGGCATGACGGCGGGAAGCGTGAAGGGCTGACAGACATATCGGAAGGAGCCCGCTAGATGAACTTGAGACCAAAGCTGATGCTTGCTTTTATCCTTCTGGTTGTGTTTCCGATGATTGGACTTGGTATCGTATCTTTTCTGAACACGGAAACCGTCCTGGAGAAAAAATACAGCGAGCAGACCGAAATCTCACTCAAGGCTGTCGGAGGGAATATCAAGTATTTCTTCAAAGAACTTGATCAGCTCTCCGACGGTAATTTAACGAGCTCCGAGGTGCAGGATACGCTGAATTACACGAAATATTATTCCAGCGATGACGCAAGCACCCTAATTGCCATTAACCAATCGGAAAAGGAAATGAAGCGGATTCTGTTCCAGCATCCGGCGGTCAGCTACGTGGTGCTGTACGCGATGGACGGCACGATGTTCCGCGCATTCCGCAATGATCCTACGACGTTTCGGCCTATCGCGTTTGAGGCGCTCAAGGACCAGTCCTTATATAATGAAACGATTCAATTGGGAGGCCGTCCGAAGTGGATTGGCCCTTACGAGCATCAGGAGCTGACGGGCGTAGAACCGCCGCTTTTTACCCAGCTGAGGCTTGTTAAAGATTATGAGACGCTAGACGACTTAGGGCTTATGATCACGCAATACAAGACGGAAGAAGTGTATTCCATGCTGAATACCTTCCTCAATCCGGCGGCGGAAGGCCCAAATTCCAGATATGTGATCGTGAACTCCGAAGGCCTTGTGATGCTTGATAGCAATAAACATTTCGAAGGAACGAATATATCGGAATATTCCAGCGCTTTGCCGCAAAAGACCGCCGATTACTCAAGCGCAAGGTTGCGGTTTGACGGGGAAGACAGTCTCGTCTCCTCGTATAATCTCGGGTTTAGTGGTTGGGTTCTCGTATCGGTGAAGTCTTGGGATAATCTGACGAACGAAAATGAACGTTTTGTCCAATGGATCGGCATGATTACGATCCTTTGTATTTTGTCCGCGATCTTGTTCAACATCTTCTTCGTGAACCGGGTAGCCAAAAGCATTATTAAAGTCGTCCGCAAAATGCGTCTAGTGGAGCAAGGTCTTCTTGATATTAGAGTTAATGCGCAAGGGAAAGACGAGACGGTGCTTCTTGCTAATAGCTTCAACAGCATGGTAGAGCGGATCGGCGAGCTTCTGACCGAAGTTCGAACCGAACAGGAACGCAAGCAACATGCCGAGATGATGTTGATGCAGGCGCAGATCAAGCCGCATTTCTTGTTTAATACGCTGGAGTCTATCAATGCCCTTGCCGCGCAAAATGAAGGCGGTAAAATTATGATGATGGTGCGTCGTTTAAGCAATCTGCTGCGCACGAGCATGCATCATACCGAAGAGATTTACCTAAGCCAGGAAATTGAGCATGTCCGCAGTTATCTGGAAATTCAAAAATACCGATTCGAGGATTTATTTACTTATGAATTGAACGTATCGGAAGAGGCGTTTGATTATTCTATCCTTAAGCTTACGCTTCAACCGCTCGTTGAGAATAGTATCCAACATGGCTTTGAAGGGCTCGAAGACGGAATTGGCATCATTACGATCGAAGTTATCGTCGAAGCGCATCAGATAGTTATTATGGTCAGCGATAATGGACATGGCATGAACGAGCAGACGCTCAAGAAGTTCGCTGAAAGAGAGCAGCAGCTGCCAAGCGGCAAACGGCGCAATGCCGCAGAGCTTGGAGAACGGCGGGGACTGGGGCTCCGGAACGTAGCGGATCGCCTTCGCATTCATTATGGTCCATCTTACGGATTAAGGATTTGCAGCGCGGAAGGATACGGCACGGTGATCCGCTGCACCATCCCAAAAAATCGAGGTGAACGATTATGAACGGCAAAGTATTGCTCGTAGATGATGAGCCGCATATTACTAGGAATCTCGAGAAGGTCATTCCATGGGAAATGCTTGGCTTAACCGTTGGCGGGACGGCAAAAAACGGAATGGAGGCTCTTGAGCTTCTAGAGTCGGAATCGTTTGATCTCGTGTTATGCGATATTCGGATGCCGGTCATGGATGGACTTGAGCTCGTCAGGCATATTCGGGAAAAAGGGACGGAAAGCGACATTATTATGTTGTCCGGTTATCAGGATTTTGCTTATACCCGGGCAGCTATTCAATACGGCGTGAAGGATTATGTCTTAAAGCCTATACCATATGACGAATTAACGGGAGTTATTGCCCGGGTAATGGCGAACCAACGCCAGAAGAAAAAGCAGCTGAACGAAGAAAAACAAAAGATTGGCCGGATGATCGATCTGGCTAGCGAAAAAGTTTTGTACGATATATTGATGGATTACACGGAAGTCACAAGCGGCAATTGGCTATTCAGCGGGGAAGAGCAGGAGCTGGACAAGAAATACGCGTTGATCGTGTTTGATCTCGACGTCAGCTCGGAGCGGACCAAGGATTGGCGCGAATGGTCGGACAAAGAGCGGAAGTTGTGGAATTTCGCGGTATGCAATGTCCTTCGGGAGAAGCTGCAGCAGAACGGCCTTCATCATGCCGTTATTCAAATTCGGGACGGCGAATGGTGCGTGCTGATTGAAAGCGAACCATCGCAGGCGTATGACATGAAGCAGATTTCCGGTTGGACAGAACTGCTCCTAAGCGCCGTGAAAAATCACGTCAAGCTATCGCTTTATGCGGGAATTTACAGGGAATACGCCGATATTACCGCTTTGTCCCAAGCTTATAAGCTAGTGCAGCAAGGGATGCAACTCACTCCGTTGCAGGAGGCGATAACGGTTTATCCGAATGACCTGGCGGGTTCGTCGCGCGAGGATCAAGCGTTCTGGGATACGTCCGAGAAGCTGATTGGCGCCGTGAAGCGAGGCGATACGGTTGTTGTTGACGACGAGCTGAAGCATCTGACGACGCAACTGCAGCTGATGAATGAAACCTCGCTTGGACGCTTCAAGCCGATGCTGCATTTCTTCGTATTAAACTTGATGCGCGAGACGAAAGAAATGGGCATTTTTTCGCGCGAACAGGAAGATCTGCTGTGGCTGAAACTCGACCGGAGGTTTGGCATCAAGGATTTGCTGTCCGTCATTCTGCAGGTGACCAAGGCGGTTGCCGACAAATCGACGGATAAGAAAAAACAATCCGAGCGTTCGATGGCGGAAGCCAAATCTTTCCTTGGCCGCAACCTGTACCGGGATTTAAGCGTGGAAGAGGCGGCAACCCATGTGGGTTTAAGCACCTCTTATTTCAGCTTGTTGTTCAAACAAACGTATAACGAGACTTTTATCGAATATGTAACCCGCCAGCGGATGGAGAAGGCGAAGTCGCTGCTTGCCGATACGATGAAGAGCATTGCTCAAATCGCCAAGGAAGTTGGGTATGCGGAACGCAGATATTTCACGAAAGTATTTATGAAATACACGGGGGAGAATCCGACGGATTACCGGAACAAGCATCAAGGTGATTCCGTTCAGGCAGAGAGCTAGATCATCGTTTGAAGAAGGGGATGCGGCGAATGGGAGAGCGGAATTGGAAGGAATGGACGCTTAGGGAGAAGGTTGGCCAGCTGTTTGTTTTCGGATTTCACGGTTACGAGCCAACGGTGGAAATCACCTCCTTAATCGAGAAATACGGGATTGGCGGAACGATTTATTTTGGACGCAATGTGCGCAATGCGCGGCAGGTTCATGAACTATCCGGTTCGCTGAAAAATATTGCTGACCGGGCCGGCCGTCCGAATGTGCTTGTGGCTATTGACCAAGAGGGCGGAATGGTTGCCCGCATTGTGGAAGGCGTAACGCTAATGCCGGGCAACATGGCGCTTGGCGCGGCGGGCTTGGCGGAAGGAGCCGGCGAAACGGCACGCGTATGCGGCGAAGAACTTCGTCTGCTCGGGGTGACCATGAACTATGCTCCATGTCTTGATGTCAACAACAACCCGGATAATCCGGTTATTAATGTCCGTTCCTACAGCGATCGTCCGCAGGTCGTTGGAGAGCTTGGGAAAGCTGCTTTGTTAGGCTATCAGGCATCCAAGGTAGCGGCAACGGTCAAGCATTTTCCGGGGCACGGGGATACGGCGGTTGATTCTCACCATGATTTGCCGGTCATCCCTCATAGCCGTGAGAGACTTGATGCCATTGAACTCGCACCGTTCCAAGCGGCGATAGCGGCGGGGACGGCAGCGGTGATGACGGCTCATGTCTGCTTGCCTGCGCTGGATCCTTCGGGGAAACCGTCCACGTTATCGCAGCCGGTTCTAACCGGTTTGCTTCGCGGGGAGCTTGGTTACAAGGGAGTTATCGTAACGGATTGCCTCGAGATGGACGCGATTGACAGATTTTACGGTCCAGAGAAAGGTGCGGTCATGGCCATTCAGGCCGGCGCGGATATGGTGCTTGTCAGCCATACGCATGAGAAGCAGGTTGCCGCGCTTGAAGCGGTTGTTGCTGCCGTGGAGAACGGAGAATTGTCTGAAGCCCGGATCGACGAGTCCGTTGCGCGTGTTATGCAGCTGAAACAGGACTACGAGATCGATGTGCCGCTCCTGTCGTGGGAAGAGGTGGAACCAAAGCTTGCTACCGAAGCAAGCAAAGCGGTTGCCCGGCAATGGAGCGAAGCGTCCGCGACGCTCGTGAAGAACGAAGGAGCTTTATTGCCGCTTGACCGGGAAGCCCGTACGCTTGTGTTGTGGCCGGATATTAAGCCGGTATCGGTTGCCGATGAGATGTTATCCGGCGATGGGACGCTTGGCGATTTCCTGAAGGTTCGCATGGATCAAGTCGAGGAGCGTTTGATGAGCGGCAATCATCCGCTTGCGGATCTGGATGCATTCGAGCAGATTGTCTTAGTTACTTATGATGCGACCAAACATCTGATCGAACGCGAGATTGCCCAGCAGGTCATTCGGCTGGCAGGTGAACGTACCGTTGCCGTATCCGTTCGCAATCCGCTCGATCTGAAGGTATACCCGGATGCCAAGGCTTACCTTGCGGTGTATGAGTGCCGTCCGCTTGCCTTGGAATCGGCGGCCAAGGCATTAACCGGCGAGCTTAAGCCAACAGGCCAATTGCCGCTAGATCTATCCGAGCAATATCCGTTTGGCTGGAATGTCACGTTGTAAAGGAAATGCCCCTTATGGTCTAGAATGACCTTAAGGGGCATTTGCATTTTTTTCTTCCAAAGGAGGACTCCTATGACGATTCAAGCTGTTTTTATTGACCGGGATGGAACATTAGGCGGAACGGGGCGATTTATTCACCCGCGGGATTTTCGGTTATTCCCTTCAACGATGGAGGCATTGGAGCTCTTGAAAGCTCACTCTATCCAAGCGATCGCGCTCACCAATCAGCACAACATTGCTAAAGGTCTAGCAACGGAAGCGGAGTTTCATGAAGAATTCGAAAGTTATGGCTTTGACGCTGTTTATATTTGCCCTCATGAACCTGAAGAAGGCTGTGAATGCCATAAGCCACGCCCCGGAATGCTCCTAAAGGCTGCAGCGGAGCATCAGTTGGATTTAACCCAATGCGTCGTCATTGGAGACGTAGGTTCAACCGACATGCTAGCTGCCGCGGCGGTAGGAGCAAGAAAAATAATCGTTCAAACAGGCTGGGGCAAATCCTCACTCGACTTGTACCGGGATAAATGGTATGAACAGGCAACGCCGGAATATGTGGCAGAAGATCTGCTGGACGCGGTCAATTGGTTGTTGAAACCAAAATGATGTCTGAATTCATAAGTATTTATGTCGCATTCCCGCAGTGAACGTGAAAGATATCAAATGCTATAATAGCTTTGCATCATATGTTATATCAAATATCTAAATGACTCTATGAGGTGATGATCATGGAATATCGGATATTAGGGAAATCGAACTTGCGGGTAAGCGAAGTTAGTTTGGGCTGCTGGGCAATAGGAGGGCCGTCCTGGCGGGATGGGGAACCTGTTGGCTGGTCCGGTAACGATGATAACGAATCGCTAGCGGGTCTCCGCAGAGCCCATGATTTGGGCATTAACCATCTGGATACGGCGGATGTATACGGTGACGGTCATTCCGAGAGAGTTATAGGCAGGTTCTTGAAAGACGTGCCGCGTGATTCCGTTGTTGTGGCTTCCAAAGTCGGTTGGTTCAGAGGAACCGCGCCTAATGCGATGCAGCCGGTACATATTCGACATCAATTGGAGCAAACGCTTACGAATCTAGGTACGGATTACGTGGACCTTTTTTATTTCCATAATACCAATTTTGGACCGGAGGATCTCTATTTGGAGGAAGCGGCCGATACGATGCGCGAGCTTCAAAAAGAAGGGAAAATCCGCGTCATTGGCCAATCTGCTTACAGCTATGCCGATTTTATGCGGGTATGTCCGGTTACGCGTCCGGATGTGCTGCAATTCCATTACAATGCTTTTGGCAGTGAGTTTGATAGACAGGGAACCAATCTATTCAAGTGGGCGCAAGAACAAAATCTCGGCATGGTCATGTTCGGACCGC
Organism: Paenibacillus glycanilyticus; assembly: GCF_030161375.1. GTDB lineage: Bacteria > Bacillota > Bacilli > Paenibacillales > Paenibacillaceae > Pristimantibacillus > Pristimantibacillus glycanilyticus_B. The sequence continues at coordinate 267,914 of NZ_BSSQ01000005.1, read as the reverse complement.
TTGCCCAAGGGTTGCTGCTGGATAAGTTTGATCCGGACAATCCGCCTCAATTCGGCGAGGGAGATATTCGCTCTACTAATCAATCCTATACGAAGAGCCGTTTACTGGAGATTCGCAAGCAGCTTCAGCCGATCAAAGAGCATCTCGGACATGAGACGCAGGATCTGGTCAGGGTTGCGATTCAATATGCTCTAGCGCAGTCTCCGAATGCATGCGTGATTCCAGGGTTTAAAAATACCCGTCAAGTGGAATCCAATGCCGGGGCAGCGGGCAAACCTTTGACCGCACAAGAGGTCGAGCTAATCAGACAAGCGCTTCAATCATGAACCTGGAGGGGCAGCAATGAAGGAGACAACTTGGAAAGCTGGATGGATTTGGGGAGGCAATGATGAAAGCCCCCGCAATGAATGGCGCTGCTTCCGTTCTTCGTTTGACGTAACGCGGGAAACGGCAGCAGATGCGGTTCTGCGGATTAGCGCGGATTCCAGATATGTGGCTTATGTCAATGGGGTTCGCATTGGACGAGGCCCTGTCCGCTCTTGGCCGGAGGAGCAGTTCTTCGATACGTATTCGATTGGTCATTTGCTAAGGTCCGAAGGCAAGAATACAATCGCTGTCCTTGTCTTGCACTTTGGCGTGACCAACTTCTATTATTTGCGCGGAAGAGGCGGTTTGCTCGCTGAGATCTCATCAGGCGGCAACGTACTTGCGGCTACGGACCCATCCTGGAAGACGGCAAAGCTCAAGGGGCAGGATTCTTCTTCGCCACGCATGTCTTGCCAGCAAGGGTTCGCGGAGATTATAGACGCAAGAGAGCTCGAAGAGGACTGGATCGAACCGGGTTATAATGATTCGTTATGGGAGCAAGCTGCTGCCGTTGCTGAAGTCGGCGAGGGACCATGGACAAGCCTGATCCCCCGCGATATTCCGTTCCTGACGGAAGAGAAGCTGTATCCTTCCCGCATCGAGTCGCTGCAAAAGGTCAAGCCGCCGGTCTATACGGCTGCTATCGATCTTCGGAACGCGATGGTCCCCGCGTCGAAGGAGCATGCCAATCCGATTCAATATATGGGCTACATTGCCACAACGTTGTCACTGGCCGAAGCCGGGAAAGTGACGGTTGGCATTATGCAATCCCGGGGCGAGAAGCTATGGATCAACGGACAACGCATAGAGAAGAGTTACGGCATTGATCCGGAGCGCTACTATGAGGCAGAGCTGGAAGCCGGCGACCATTTCTTGTTGCTTGATATAACGCAAGGCGATCACGGGGGAGCTTACCATCTGGCGATCCATTCGGAGCTGAAGTTCTCGCTTCAATCGCCGGATTCTGCCGGGGAGACGCCGTGGCTGCTTGTTGGGCCGTTTGACGATGCGGAATATATCGATACTAGGGAAAACAAACAGATCGACCGGAATGAGCCTCATTATATCCAAGCAGCAGGAGCGGCTTCATTGGAGGAACTGGCGTCCGTTCAGTCTTGGATTCGTCCATTGGCTGCTGCTTATTATACCGACCAGGATGTATTTGGCTCCAACGTATGGCGTCCTGTAGCCGAGCGGTATGCGTTGCCGCCTAGCTTGAATGCTTGCTTGACGGCAACTGAGCAGTATGGGGTTATTCCTCAGTTCCGGGATGGCGACACGGAGCTGGTTATTGACCTCGGCAAGCAGCGTACCGGATTTTTTGGCTTCAAGATTGAAGCTCCGGCCGGTACGGTTGTTGATGTATACGGCCTTGAATATATGAAGAACGATTTCCGCCAGCATACGTTTGGTCTGGATAATACGTTCAGGTACATTTGCCGGGAAGGCCGTCAACAATACGAGTCGCCGGTACGGCGCGGTTTCCGCTATGCGGTCGTAACGATAAGAGGGACGGCTGGCCCGGTGAAACTGCATGAGGTCTATATGGTGCAGAGCACTTACCCGGTTGTGGAAGCGGGGACGTTCCAAAGCTCCGATCCGCTGCTGAACGACATTTGGGCGATTAGCCAGCATACGACCCGGAATTGCATGGAGGATACGTTCGTCGACTGTCCTTCTTACGAGCAAACCTATTGGGTTGGCGACAGTCGCAACGAAGCGCTCGTGAATTATTATGTTTTTGGCGAGCTTGATATTGTGAAACGTTGCTTGCGTCTCGTTCCGGGTTCAAAGGACAGATCTCCGTTATATATGGATCAAGTGCCAAGCGGATGGACAAGCGTCATTCCGAACTGGACGTTTTTCTGGGTGCTGGCAACGATGGAATACGTGGAGCATACAGGTGACAAAGCTTTCGCAGCCGAGATGTGGCCGCATGTCCGCTTTACGCTTGAACATTACTTGACCCATGTTAACGCGGACGGACTGCTCGAGATGCGGGGTTGGAATCTTCTCGACTGGGCGCCGATTGACCAGCCGAACGAAGGGATCGTCACCCACCAGAATCTATTTCTGGTCAAGACGCTCCGCCAAGCCGCTCTTATGGCGGAATCGGCAGGTCAAGCAAGCGAAGGGAAGCCGCTCAAAGAACGGGCTTCCAGGTTAGCTCAAGCGATAAACGTTCATCTGTGGGATCAGGAGCGGGATGCTTACCTCGATTGTATTCACGCGGACGGCCGCCGTTCGGACATCTATAGCATGCAGACGCAAGTTGTTGCGCTGTTAAGCGGAGTAGCTGAAGGAGACCGTCAAGACAAGCTGGAATCTTATCTGATTGAACCGCCGGCATCATTCGTGCAAATCGGAAGTCCGTTTATGTCCTTCTTCTATTATGAAGCGCTGGAAGCGATGGGACGAGTACCGCGTATGCTGGATGACATCCGCCGCAACTATGGCCTCATGGTAGATAATGATGCAACAACTTGCTGGGAAATGTACCCGAACTTCAAGGAAAATCGGGCGAATGCCGATTTGCTCACCCGCAGCCATTGCCATGCTTGGTCCGCTGGTCCGGCTTACTTCCTCGGCAGAACGGTGCTTGGGGTGAAACGGATCGGCGACGGCTGGAATAAGGTGCTGATCGAGCCGGATCCATGCGATTTGACATGGGCGAGAGGCGCGGTGCCGTTGCCAAACGGCGGCACCATCGAAGTAGATTGGAGCATCGGGGACGAAGGGATGGCCATTCGCGTTTCGGCGCCGGAGGATATTGAGCTTGAGGTTAAATGGCCGGAAGCGCTAACTGGCAAAGTATCCATTGTAAGAACGAAAAAGCTACCGTTATAATGAGGAAGCCGGGTCTTTACCACAGACCTGGCTTTTCTTTTTTTTGCCCGAAGCGGAATATGTCAATTTTGACATGTCCATTCGCTTGCGAGAATGACACATTGTCCAATTGTCCAGTGTAATTGTCATCCGGGATCAAGCCTTGCTGGGCGGCACTTCCGGGCTCGCGGAAAACGACATATTTACGCCTAGCAGCTCCTTGTTCTATCCTCGGAAGTAAGCGCTAACAGGACGAGTTATCGATCCTGAACAGCACGGGCAATCCAATCTTAGCACTTTAACCTATTGGAAGAGGTGATCCGATGCAAGATTCAAAAGCTGCCGCAACGGGCAGCGTTACGCTACGAACCGGGCCATCGACCAAGCGGCTCGGCAAGAGAATTTTGCAAAACTGGGAATTGTACTTCTTTGTTGCGCCGGCGTTTTTCTACTTTCTAATCTTTTGTTATTTGCCGATGTATGGCGTCCAGATCGCGTTCAAGTCCTTTATTCCCACCAAAGGCATTATGGGAAGCCCATGGGTTGGTCTGGATCATTTCGAACGTTTCTTCCATTCTTATTACTTCTGGGATCTGATCTGGAATACGCTCAGCGTTAGTCTCTATGATCTGGCCATAGGGTTTCCGATTCCGATCATACTGGCGCTCGCCTTTAATGAGGTGCGAAACGGCTTTTTCAAGAAGATGGCCCAGACGGTCACTTATGCTCCCCACTTTATTTCGGTAGTTGTCATGGCAGGGATGATCATTTCTTTCCTGTCGCCGTCTACCGGCATTTTGGTTCACCTGATTGAATGGCTAGGCTTTGGCAAGCCGGACTTTCTAACGGATCCGCGATGGTTCAAGACGATGTACGTGTTCTCGAATATATGGCAGAGCGCGGGCTGGGGCACGATCATTTATTTGGCGGCGTTGTCGGGCGTAGATCCCGGACTTCATGAAGCGGCCATCATTGACGGGGCAACGCGGTTTCAGCGGATTCGCCACATTAACATTCCCGTCTTAATTCCAACGATGACCATTCTTCTTATCCTGAATATGGGCAGTTTGTTTGGCGTCGGGTTCGAGAAGATCTTATTGCTTCAGAATCCGCTCAACATGGAGTCTTCCGACGTCATCGCCACCTTCGTCTACCGATCGGGTCTGGAGAATGCCCAATATAGCTTCTCGGCGGCGGTTGGCTTATTCAATTCCGTAATAAACGCTATACTGCTCATTGTCGTGAATCAGGTCGTTCGCCGGACGAGCGAGAACAGCTTGTGGTAAAGGAGGAAGCCAGATGTTCTATGGGATTAAAGAGACCAGGCGCGATAAAATTTTTCTCGCATGCAATTATCTTTATGTGTTAATCGCTTTTCTGATCGTTTTTTATCCGCTGGTGTATATGATTAGCGCATCTATCAGCGATCCGAAGGCTGTGGCTTCCGGAGAGATGTGGCTGTGGCCAAAAGGCATTACGTTCGAAGGGTACAAGCGGGTGTTCGAGAACACAAACATTTGGATTGGCTATGAGAATACCATCCTCTACACGGTAGTTGGCACGTTGATCAATTTGCTCGTTACGCTGCCGGCTGCCTACGCGCTGAGCCGAAGAGATTTCGTTGGCAGAAATTTTTTCATGGCGATGTTTATGGTAACGATGTTTTTCAGCGGGGGTCTGATTCCTACATATCTCCTCGTGAAGGAACTAGGCATGATGGATTCCATGTGGGCGATCGTTCTTCCGTCCGCCGCGTCCATCTGGAATATAATCGTGTCCCGCACGTTTTTTCAGAGCTCCATCCCGAAGGAGCTTCAGGAAGCGGCCCAAATCGACGGCTGCTCGAACATGCGGCTGTTTCTGAGAATTATTTTGCCGCTGTCGCTGCCTATTATCGCGGTTATGGCCTTATTCTACGGGGTAGGCAACTGGAACAGCTATTTCTCCGCGCTGATTTATTTGAATGATGCCGGCAAGTACCCGTTGCAGCTTGTATTGCGTCAAATCCTGGTTCTTCAGGAGATGGGGGCCCAAGGGGGAGGAGCAATCGATGTCTCCTCGGCGGCGGCCATGAACAGCAAAGCGGAGATCGCGGCGCTCGTCAAATATGCGGTCATTATCGTCGCGACCATTCCGGTTATCGTTATTTATCCTTTCTTGCAGCGGTATTTCGTTCAGGGTGTAATGATCGGCTCCGTCAAGGGCTGAATCTTCCCATATTATCCAATATAAAAGGAGTGTTGTATTGCATGAACAAGATCACCAGAGCATCATCCGTTATTCTCTGTGTTACCATGTCGGCCAGCATAATGGCAGCCTGCAGCTCCTCCAACGAGAACAACAATTCCGCTTCGCCATCGTCTTCCGCGAATGCAACTACGCCTGAGGGTTCTTCCGATAGCGGCGTGAAAAAAGACGGCTTCCCGATCGTTGATCAGCCCATTACGCTGAAGATGATGTCGCAGGACGTGGGCAAAGCAGACTGGAACACCATGCCGGCGCTGAAGGAAATGGAGAAGCTTACGAATATTAAATTCACCTACCAGCTGACGCCGCTAGACAGCTTCTCCACAAAGAAAAATCTCGTGTTCGCGAGCGGAGATTTGCCGGATGTGTTGTATGCCCCGGACTTGACGGCGGCCGAGCAAGTGACGTACGGAACGCAAGGCGTGCTTATTCCGCTAGAGAAATATATTGACGAAGGATACGCGCCGAATCTGAAGAAAATATTCGACGAGTATCCGGACATCCGCAAGTCGTTCACGACGCCGGACGGGCATATGTACGCCCTCCCGTATATTGATCTGTCGGCCATCTGGTACCGCAGCCCGATGTGGTACAACGGCAAGTTCCTTAAATCTTTAAACGTTACGGAGCTTCCGAAGACGACAGAGGAATTGTATAACTACCTGAAGCAGGTAAGAGACTCGGATCCGAACGGAAACGGGAAACAGGACGAGATCCCGCTCACTTCCGTGAAGCTTGACGATCTGCGCATGTTCTTCTTTGGATTCTGGGGTATGTACGACGAGAAAGTGTATGCGGACAAGGACGGCAAGGTGCACTACTCCCCGCAAGAAGAAGGCTACAAGGGTTACCTGACGTTCATGAATCGCTTGTGGAACGAGAATCTGCTGGATCACGAGACATTCTCGCAGACTCCTGACCAGAAAAAAGCGAAAGGCCAGAATAACCAGATCGCGTTGTTTAACGACTATTTCCCTTACTTTACGCTTGGCGGCGAGCCTAGCGGGGATAATCCGCTTATGACGCCGGTCAGCAGCGAAATCGCGGGATCTCCTGTCTATGGCATGCACCCGGGTATTTCTAAGAACGGAACGTTTGCCATCACAAGCAAAGACCAGAATCCGGAAGCAACGATGCGCTGGGTTGATTATCTGTACAGCTATGAAGGCGCAACGCTTATGAACCAAGGTCCGGAAGGCATGCTCTGGAAATACAAGAACAAGGATACGCACGAGAAGGAATGGGTGACGCTTCCGGACGGCCAGGAGCGAGAGGATTATAGAGGCACGCTTACGCCAAACTTCGGGATCTTGACTCCTGGGATCAAGATCAACGAACTGACGAACGGTCTTACGACCGAATTTGACAATTGGATTCAGAAGGAAAGCGAAGAGAAGCTTAAGCCAATCGGCAAAGCTCCGTTCCCTAACGTTTATCTGACAAACGATGAGCAAAGCGAAATTACGTCTCTGCTGTCTGACCTCGATACTTACGTTCAACAGATGGAAGCCAAGTTCGTAACGGGACAAGAGCCGATGTCGGGTTGGGACAAGTATCTGGCCCAAGTCAAGAAGATGGGCGGAGACCGGATCGTGGAAGTGTATCAAGGCGCTTACGACCGTTGGAAGTCGGGCAAATAAATGTCTAAGAGGCAGATGGCCGGAGATTCCGGCCGCTGCCTCTCCCGCCAATATAGGCTGCTCCTTAGCTAGGAGCAGCCGTTGTTATTGGGCATAGGCATACAGTTTGCGGTATTGGCCCGGCGTATAACCTGTCTCTTTCTTGAATTTGCGGATGAAGTTAGGCGCGTCGACGTAGCCGACCCGGATAATAATGTCTTTGAGCGCGTCATCCGTCGTCTTCAGCTGGTGCATCACTTCTTCTAGCCGTTTCTGCCAGATGTACTGGACGAAGTTCACGCCCATCTTGTCCTTGAAGGAGCGGCTGATATGGGACGGCGACAGATTAAATTCGGAAGCGACGGACTCGAGGCTAAGGGCATTGTCCGCAAAATGGGCTTCGATGTAAGCGATCATCCGGTCAGTCAGCGATTGTTCTTCCTTCTGATTGGCTTGCTCGACCTGTTCGCATAACCGGGCTGCCAGATGAAGGAGATTGCGTTCCAGCTCGTCAAGCGATTGGCCCGCGATCATATGCGGCGCAATCTCTTGAATCAGCTTCTGATTCTCAAGTTCGGAAGCGGTTTTCAATATCGTATTCAACAGATCGATGCCGATGCAGCGGATGAGCAGAGTGGATAACTCGGATTGTTGCAAGCTCAGTATGGCGGACTGAATCATTTGCGATGCGACTTCGAAGTTGCCTTGTTTTAAGCTTTGGGAAAGTTTCAAGAGCGTGTTGTTCGAAATCCAATACGTTTGATCCGTCGTATAGGACTGTTTCTCGAAGTAATTGACCGAGCCGGTGTTGGATGACACTCTCAGATCGTAAGCGGAGCAGGCTTCTATATAGCTTTGATTCAGTTGATCGGCTCCGGAATAGTTGGTGCCAACGCCAATAACCGGTTGAATATCGCAAGATTCGATTAAGTGGCTGCGCAAGGCTTCGACGATCAGTTGCTTATGTTCGAATTCGTCTGTAGTTTCATCAGGATCGAAACAAATAAGAACGCCAATCTGTCCTAATTGCGAAAGCTCGACGCCATAACCGTGACCGTTCAGATTAGGCAGTTCCATATGCGTGAGCAGCTCCAGAATCTCTTGATGCTCAATTATGCTGTTCTTGTCGCTCTTGATCCAGCCGATTACCATGACGAAGTGAAGAGAATGGTCGAACCGGAGATCCAGCGCCTCTCGTAGCTCGGTCGTTTGAACCCGGGAACTGCCAAAGCGGAGTAGCATGGATAACAGATGATGGCGGGCGTACGGCTCTTGCAGGTCAACTCTTGCGCAATATTCGATCAGCGTTGTGCGAATCCGGTCCAATTCGTTGCGGGATTCGCCAGGGCGGCTTAAGGATTTGCCGCTCTTGGAGGCAGCGAACTCAACAAGCGTCGATATTGGGCGGTATTGCATGCGGGCAAGCAAAAGCGCGATTGCGGCTCCCGCGGCGACGACAAAGATGAGCAGCATAATGATGAAGCTTCGAACATGCAGGACGCTGCTGAAAAACTGTTTGCTAGGCATGATCGTCACATAGGTCCAGCCGTTGACCGGGGACTGAACGGAGACAATCGAATGCTCCTCGCCGTTCAGGACATGTTTTTGAATGCCCGGGGTCAAATGGCCAAACAAAGAACGGTTATCCGCATCGGACAGCGATTCTCCTTGCCGGTTGTCCACCAGAATTTGGCCTTGATTGTCAAGAATATACGTCTGGCCTTGATAGTTGCCGAGAATGGAATCGATGAGACTCGTAAGTTCCGATTTCGGAATTAAATACATGACGGTTCCGTATGGATTCGGATTATTGGGTTTGATCGGAATGAGATAAGCCAGCATCGATTGCTGTCGGCCTTTAGAGTTGCTGGCGATATCAGCAGGTCGCATCGTCGGGAATTTTACATCGTTCAAATCTTTGAATACGGCGTTTTTATCCCAATTCTGAAATAGAAGATTGTCAGTGAATACGTCGAAGTGGTTCATTCCTTCACTAGAGTAGATGCGGTCGTCCTTGTGAAAATACAAGTACAGCTCACCGATAATCGAGCTTGTTGCTTTGTACTGATCCAGCGCTTCGATGGCTTCGCCGCTATGTATGGGATCATGCACGAGGTATGAGGCGAGACGGTGATCGTAGGAGATTCGAACCGCAATCTCGCTTAATTCTTTCATGCGACCGTCGATGATGGTCTCTGCTTGCGTCAATTGGTCGAGATGGGATCGTTCGATTTCGGAACGAAGGCGTTGCGAGGCGTTTTCGTAAATAAAGATGGATGTGAAGATCAACGGAATTAACAAAATGAATAAATAGGACCAGGTATATTTCAGAAACAGCTTGGACTTGAAATAGTTCCGGTTCAATGGTTCGCCCCCTGACTACGGTTATCTATCTCTTTTACAAAACTTAAATATCTGAAAATTACATCTATTATACAACGTTCTTTCGTTTGAAAGAATGGTTTTTTAGGAGGAAATAGGATGAGTGAGAAGGTACAGGAAGTAGCAGAGCAGGAAGAGACGGTTGACCAAGGCGTTCATAATTACAGCAGCGAAGACAGCTGGGTTCAGCCGGAAGATCCGATTCTTCTTGAGCGGCTGGAATGGTTCAAAGATCAGAAGCTGGGATTAATGATGCACTGGGGGCCTTACTCTCAACTCGGTCTGGTAGAATCATGGGCGCTTAGCGACGAAGATGGGGATTGGTCCCGGAACGGAATCGATTGGGACATTGACGGAGAAGAACTGAAACGGCAATATTTTGCCTTGAACAAGACGTTTAATCCGCTTCGTTTCCAGCCTGAGCTGTGGGCTGAGCTCGCGGCGGAGAGCGGCTTCCAATATTTGAATTTCACCACGAAGCATCATGACGGGTTCTGCATGTGGGATACGCGCACGACCGATTATCGGGTTACGGGAGCGGAATGTCCGTTTCATGCCCATAAGCACGCGGATATCGTGAAGCAGCTATTCAACGCGTTCCGGGCCAAAGGGCTTGGTATCTCCGCCTACTTCTCTAAAGCGGATTGGTCTTCTCCTTATTATTGGACGCCGGGCATCCGGCCGGATACGAAGACGTCCAGGGGGCCGAGCTACGACCCGAAGGAATATCCTTGGTTATGGGAGAAGTTCGTTCAATTCACGCATGAGCAGATCATGGAATTAATGACGAATTACGGCCGGATCGACGTGTTATGGCTCGATGCGGGATGGGTGAACGATTATCGCAGCCAAAATATCCGGTTAGGCGAAGTCGTGGAGAAAGCGCGTCAAATCCAGCCATGGCTGCTGTCGGCGGACCGGACTGTCGGCGGGCCTTACGAGAACTTGATCACGCCGGAGCAGACGTTGCCGGAGCGGGCACTCCAGGTGCCATGGGAGAGCTGCATTACGATGGGCACGTCTTTCTCTTTCCGTTACGAGGACCGGTACAAATCGGTTCGCCAGCTCATCCAGCTACTTATCGAAATCGTTGCAAAAGGCGGCAACCTGGCGCTTAACATCGGCCCGCAGCCGGACGGCAGATTGTCCGAGGCGGCGATTGCCCGCATGAAAGGAATGGGAGAGTGGCTCAAAGTTCACGGTGAGGCGATTTACGGAACGCGAATTTGCGAACCGCATGTAGTAGACAACGTGTGTTTCACGCAGAAGAACGGTGTCGTATATGCGATGTACCTATATAAGTCTGCTAGTGAGCAGGTTCCTGGGGAGATCCATTTGCCTTGGACCGGAGAAGCGGGGATTATCGATCTGGTTGGCGGACCGGAGAGGCTGGACTATCGCAGAACTGACAGCGGCATTGCCGTTCTTCTGCCGGAGTCGGAGCGTTATGTCGCGGAAGCGCCGATCGCGCATGTGTTTCGGATTCATGCGTAAATAACTTTTGAGAGGGATGAGCCGGATGTTGAGTTGGTTCGAAGACGCAAAGCTGGGCATATTCATTCATTACGGCATTTATGCGGTGGATGGCGTAGCGGAATCATGGTCTTTCTACAATGGGAAGATGTCTTATGAACAATATATGAAACAGCTAGACGGGTTTACGGCTTCAAGCTTCGATGCGGACCGGTGGGCTGATCTGATCGAGAAGTCGGGTGCCAAGTACGCCGTGCTGACAACGAAACATCATGACGGCGTGGCGCTATGGGATACGCAGCTTAATGATTTGAATGTCGTGAAGAAGACGCCGGCGGGAAAGGATTTGATTCGGGAATTCGCGGACGCGATTCTGAAGCGGGATATGCGGCTTGGACTGTACTACTCGCTGATTGACTGGTCGCATCCGGATTATCCAAGCGTCTATCAAGACGGCATTATTCCGGAGGATTTGAGCCAAGTGAACCGGTATTCAAGTCCCGCGGACGGTCTTCAAGACGAGGAGAAGTGGCAGAAGTTCTTGCAGTTTAACGATGGCCAGCTTCGGGAGCTGCTCACGAATTACGGCAAGGTGGATCTGCTATGGTTCGACGGAGATTGGGAGCGGAGCGCCAAGCAATGGAATTTGCCGGCATTCAAGCAATACTTGAAATCGTTTAATCCCGATTTAATCATTAACTCGAGGCTGCGAGGACATGGCGATTACAAGACGCCCGAGCAAGGACTTCCGATCACGAGACCGGAAGGGCCGTGGGAATTTTGCACGACGATTAACGGTTCCTGGGGATATGTGCCGACGGATAACCACTATAAATCGCTAGGCATGATCATCCGTATGTTCTGCGACTGCATATCGATGGGCGGAAATATGCTGCTCGACATCGGGCCGCGGGAAGACGGGACGATTGATAAGCGGCAGGAAGATATTTTGCTTGGCCTAGGCGATTGGATCCGGCAGCACGCGGAGGCTGTATACGGAACGCGGGAAGGGATCATGGCGCGCTATTATTTGGGAGGGAGCACGATGTCTGCGGACAAGAAAACTCTCTACCTGTTTGTCTATGACGATCCGAAGGAGCATATATGCCTGAAAGGGTTGTGCAATCCGATTAAGCGGATTACCGTGCTGCACTCCGGCAAAGACCTGACGCATGACATTCACGGCGGCGTTCCTTGGTTTGACATTCCCGGCACGACTTGGATCGGGCTAACTTCGGAAGATACGCATGAGCAGGTAACGGTGTTAAAGCTGGAATTTGATGAGGAAGTGAAGTTTTACGGAGGTACGGGAACCGTGGTGACCCATAACTAGCGGACTTAAACGATGGGAGGAAGGACATGATGCTTAGCGGAGTGCCGGAACCGGCTATCGAATATGGACCACAGCATTATATATGCCGTCGGGCACAAGGTCCGCTTGTGCTCGACGGACGTTTGGACAAAACGTTCTGGGAAGCGGCGGAATGGACGGAAGACTTCGTGGATATCGAAGGAGACTTGCGTCCCAAACCTGCGAAGCGGACACGGGTCAAGATGCTGTGGGATGACGCTTATCTCTATGTTGGCGCGGAGCTCATCGAGGATCAGATTTGGGCAACGCTCACGAAGCGGGATTCGGTTATTTTTTACGATAACGATTTCGAAATCTTTATTGATCCGGACGGAGATACGCACGGCTATTACGAGATAGAGGTTAATGCGCTGAATACGGTATGGGATCTGTTGCTGGTCAAGCCGTATCGCGACGGCGGGCCGCCGGTGAACGGCTGGGACATCACGGGTCTTGAGACCGCCGTTTATATAGAAGGCGAATTGAATAATCCAGCGGCGGACAACCGGATGTGGAGTCTTGAAATCGCCATTCCTTGGGCGAGCTTGCGCGAGTGCGCGACGGAGAGCAGGCCGCCGATGGCGGGAGAATTCTGGCGCATCAACTTCTCTAGAGTGGAGTGGCAAGCGGAGCAGGCGGAAGGCGGCTATCGCAAGGTCATCGATCCGCAGACCGGCAAGCCATATCCGGAGAATAATTGGGTGTGGTCGCCGATGGGCATCGTGAATATGCATTATCCGGAATTGTGGGGTTATGTGTTGTTTGCCGGCGATGAGGGCCCGGATTCCTTTGCAATGCCGGAGGATGAGCGCATCAAGTGGGAGCTGAGGAAGCTGTATTACCGCCAGCGCAACCATTATGCGGCTGAAGGCAGGTTTGAAACGGACGCGAGACGATTGATGGAAGGTGATAAGCTGAGCATCGAAGCAACCGTCGAGACGACGCGAAGCCTATTTCAGATCTCGGCGTTGTCAGCGGACGGAACGTCGCTGTGGTGCATTCGCGAAGACGGGAAGCTGTGGAAGGAGAGTATGGAGACATGACAACTGGGACAACGCCGTTCTCGCTTAGCGCGGCGGAGCTTGAACGGATTGAGAGCAAATATCGCATCCAACGCCAGTTGGCGCAGGCTAGAGAACATGAATTGTTTGAAGTGATCGGGGAAGAGCTGTCGGAGGAAGAGCGATGGGCGCTCAAGTATTTGTTCGCCTACATGCCGGTGAACGATCTTGCGGATTACGATGGCCAACTGTTCTTGCGGCACGTGTGCCAGACGCTGGCGATTCGGGCGCTTGTGCCTTGGGGAGAACAAGTTCCCGATTCCTTGTTCCTTCCTTATGTTCTCCCATACCGTGTGAATACGGAAAACATCGAAGATCACCGCGGTATCTTGTACGAAGAATTGGCGGAGCGGACAAAGTCGTTAACGATGGAAGAGGCTATTCTGGAGACGAATTATTGGTGTTATGAGAAGGCCACCTACATCGGCAGCGATCTGAGGACGATGTCGCCGCTTACGATGATAAGAAGCGCAAGGGGACGTTGCGGTGAAGAGTCGACGCTGGCGGTTGCGGCGCTGCGCAGCATCGGCATCCCCGCCCGTCAGGTATACACGCCGCGATGGGCGCATTGCGACGATAATCATGCTTGGGTTGAGGCTTGGGCAGACGGACGGTGGCGTTTCCTCGGCGCATGCGAGCCGGAAGCGAGGTTAGACCAAGGATGGTTTGGCCCGCCGGCTCGCCGGGCGATGCTGCTCAATACGCGCATCTTCGCCGAATATCCGGGACCGGAAGACATCATAGTAGCAAACGAATCGTTCACGGAAATTAATCTGCTCGAAAATTATGCGCCGGCCCGCACCGTTGAGATATCGGTGAAGGACAAAGACGGTAATCCGGTACCTGGTGCCGAGGTGCGATTCGAGCTGTACAATATGGCCGAATTTTATCCCATCGCCACGCTGCTTGCGGACGTCTTCGGACAAATCCGCTTCAAGACCGGCAATGGCGATCTGCTGGTCCGGGGGGCTGCGAACGGCCTTTGGGGAGAGGTTAAGTTGTCCGCCTATGGGGATAACCGGCTTGAACTCGTCCTGGATCAGACGGGGCAACCGGGAGGGACGTTCGACCTCGATATGGTTCCCCCGCCGGAAGGCGCTGGCGAACCCGGGGAACCTCTGTCCATGGAACAGGAGTGGGACCATGCACACCGGCTTGAAGAAGGAGCGCGGCTTCGGGCCGCCTACGAGAGCACGTTCGCGACTCAACAAGACGCTGAGGAATTGGCGGCTTCACTTGGACTTCCGGCAGCGCAGGTGGGAGATATTCTTCGTTTGGCGCGCGGGAACTTTAGCGAGGTTGCTTCCTTCTTGCGCGAGAGAACGGCCGAATTTGGCGAATGGCCGCTGCGGCTATTGCAGAGCCTCCGCGAGAAAGATTGGATTGATGTGAGGCAGGACACGTTGGACGATCATTTGTTAGGTTCGCTTGCCGTTCGCGGCGATCTGCCGGATGACGAATTTGTGCCGTACGTGCTTTGCCCGCGTGTATTAAACGAGATGATCGTGCCGTATCGGCAAATTTTTCAAGGAGCTTTTGCGGAGCAGGAGTTGGTAACTTTCCGTTCGGATCCGTCCGTGCTGGCGCGTTGGCTGAGCGATAGGCATACCGAGCGGGAAGATCTCCCGAACCTGAAGGGAAAAGGCAATCCGGTAGGCACGTATAAGTTGAAGCGGGGGGACGCAGGTTCGCTCGATATTGTTTTCGTCGCCGTATGCCGAAGTCTAGGTATCCCGGCAAGGCTGCATCCAAATGAGCTGAAGCCGCAATACAAGGCGGAAGGCGAATGGCGGGACGTGGCGTTAAGCACGAATTCGATGCAGCCTCTTCTTGGTGTCAAGGGCAGCATTCGGCTGTTGCGCGATCCCGCAGCTACGGCGGCAGCGACGGAGCCGTCGTATGCCGAGAACTTCACATTGGCCAGGCTGGAGGAGAACGGTTTCTACAAAACGCTCATCTATCCGCCTAAATATGGCGATGTGTACGACAAGCCGCTTGAGGCAGAACCGGGTTCGTACCGGCTTACGACCGGTGTGCGGCTGCCGGATGGCACGGTATTGGCACGATTAACTTACTTTTCCGTTCAAGCAGGCGAGAATACGGATGTTGAGCTTACATATCGCATAACTTCTCGGGAGCTTCCTGTGCTTGGGGGAATGGACGTTGCGCGACCGCTCGAAGGGTTGGACGGTTCAGCGTTAATAATGAGCGAACAACTCGCGGGAGATGGAGCAATCGTCGCTTGGATCGAGCCGGAGCGGGAACCGACAAAACATTTGTTGCGCGAACTAGGGGAGCTAGCGGTTACTAAGGCTGAACGGCAGGGGCCGATCCTCCTCATGATCGGAGACGCGGAATGGACCCCGTCGTTTGATCCGGCGCAATACCCGCAATTGCCGTCGGAAGTTTTATTCGCGAGGGATCGTTCAGAGCTTTTGCTGCCGCAATCTGCTGCTGGCGAGGCCGGTTATCCGCATCTGTTTGTACTGGATAACCACAACCGCATCCGTTACGCCGCATCGGGCTATAAGATCGGAATGGGCAAGGAAGCATGGCAAGCGCTGGCTGCCGTTAGGCAGACTTCCGAAGAATCATCGCAAGAGAAAGGAAGCGAAGCTTAAATGAAACAGCAGAACTATGTGATCGCAGGTTATGTGGGCGATAAAGATCTTCCCGGTCTGACAAGGGAAGACTTGGCCCAATTAACGCATATCAATATCGCGTTTGGCCATGTTCGAAGCGATGCCATCACCACCGATCATATGCGCCATCTAGGCGAGTTGGAGCGTATCAAATCGGAACAGCCGCAGCTCCGTATTTTGCTCTCCGTAGGCGGTTGGAGCGCGGGTGGCTTCTCCGAAGCGGCGTCTACCGAGGCGGGAAGAAGGCGAATGGCGGAATCGGCCGTTCGCGTTGTGACCGAATATCCGCTGGACGGGGTAGATTTGGATTGGGAATATCCCTGTTACGGAGAAGCGGGCATCGCGGCGAGCCCGGAGGACCGTACAAACTTTACTTTGCTGCTCGCCGCGATCCGGGAAGCGCTGGACCGGCAAGGGCAGCTGGATGGCCGGCATTATCTGCTAACGATCGCGGCCGGGGCCGATCAATATTACATTGACGGCACCGAGATGGATCAAGTCCACCGCTGTTTGGACTTCGTACAGCTTATGACCTACGATATGCGGGGCGGATTTCAAGTATTGACGGGGCATCATACCAATCTGTACACGCCGACGGGAGATTTGTTCAGAATCAGCACGGACGCCTCCGTCAATCTGTTCGTTCGCGCCGGGGTACCGAGAGAGAAGATCGTGATTGGCGCAGCGTTTTATTCCCGGATGTGGAATGAGGTGCCTGACAGGAATAACGGGCTTCACCAGATGGCCGGAAGTGTCGGAGGGTACGGGCCGGACTTCACCGCCTTGTCAGCCAATTACATTGGCAAGAACGGTTATATTCGCTATTGGGATGAGGAGGCGTGCGCGCCATACCTGTTCAACGGGTCTAGCTTTATCTCCTACGAAGATGAGGAATCGATCCGGCACAAGTGCGAATATATAAAAACCGCCGGAATAGGCGGCATGATGTTCTGGGAGTTCGGCTGCGACCGGACACGCCAGCTATTGAACGCGATGCATGGCAGTCTCTCGGCAAATCAGACGGTATAAGGAAAAGCCGGGTCTTCACAGACTCGGCTTTTTAATGTTTCATATTCCGAACAAGCTTGGTACGTCGTTAAGAAATCGGCCGATCGGCTCGGCCGCATAATCGTTCCATGGCGCGTCAAAGCAGCTATATGCGATTGCGAGATGGATTTTGCCGGATTGAACGGCGGGAAGGTTCCTCCATATATCCGATCGGGACAATTGCTGCCATCTGGCTTCCGCGGCGGGACCCTGTTCAACATGGACAAGGATTCGATCAGCGTGCAACGCCGTAAGTTCCGTATGTTCTATTTGTTTGATCATTTGAATCTCCCGCAAGGCGGTAGGCAATGTCAATCCAAGGTCATCGTACAGCACGGTGCCTGCCCTCTGACCCCAAACCGACAATTGATTCTGGCCGACAGCCAGAACAAGCAATTGATCTTGGCCAAGAACGGGGAGGATCCGCTCCCTGACACTCCGCACATCCCGCTCATACCGTTTAAGCCATATCTCCGCTTCTTCTTCGCAGTCCAGAAACCGCGAGATTTGAAAGAGATGGGTGCGCCAATCTTCCTCCCAGCTTAAGAATAGGGCAGGTGCCAATTCTCTTAGCTTATCCTGCTCTTTCTCGGGAATAAATTCATGCATAGCTACGATGTATTCGGGTCTAGCCTGCCGCAATGCTTGCAGATTGAAGTCGTAATGATGGCTGAGAGGCGTCGTGACTTCGTAGCTGTACTTGTTACGGTAACGGTCTGTCCAATAGTGATCCATTGGGGCTGCGACGGGGATCATCTGAAGGGCGAGCAGTTGGCCGAGATTAATCCAGCTATAGGCCGCGATTTTCCGTTGCCGATTGCGTTGATAGACGGCGGGGGCAAGCCCGGTCTGCTTCTTGAACAACGTACTGAAATAACTTTCGTTCTTGTAGCCGACCTTCTCGGAAATTTCAGCCAGTGCCAACTGCTTCTCGCTCATTAACCGCTTGGCTTCGCGAAGCCGAAGCTCCGTCCGGTATTCTGCAACACCTTTGCCGAAACGTTCTTTGAAGAGCCGCATGAAATGAAAGCGGCTAAGCCCGGCAATCCTTGCTAAAGACTCGATCGCGATCTCGCTTGCATAATGATGTTCAAGCTCCAAACGGGCAAGATCAAGAGCAAGTTCTG
This sequence comes from Paenibacillus glycanilyticus, assembly GCF_030161375.1. Classification (GTDB taxonomy): domain Bacteria; phylum Bacillota; class Bacilli; order Paenibacillales; family Paenibacillaceae; genus Pristimantibacillus; species Pristimantibacillus glycanilyticus_B. The sequence continues at coordinate 249,773 of NZ_BSSQ01000005.1, read as the reverse complement.
CTTGGCGTTCCCGGTGCGCGAGGGCGAAACAGAGCAACTCCAGAAGTCCCGCCTCGCACCGAAGCCGTGCCGAAGACGTGCCTTGCCTCCAGTTGTTGCTAATCGTATCGAAAAGCCGGCTGGCCTCTGACGCCATGGCAGGTTGGAGAGGAGCTTCCCCAATGTACGGGAACAACGGTTCAATTCCCGTTCCTGCTGATTCCTGCTGCCGGTCCGATTGAACAAATACGTCGAAATGCAGCAGAAGCAGTTCAAGCTGCTGGCCTATATGGTTCGTCCATTCCATTAATTGCCGCGGCGAACAGACGTATAGCCAGCCGGGCTTCAGAACATAAGGTCTTCCATCGATAATGATGCTTCTCCCCGATGCGTTTGAGAGAATGAGCAGATGGGATTTGGTCTCAATAAATTGCCGGTCTGCCCGGGTTGTGTCACAATCGTCTAACAGCAGCTCAACATTCAGCAGCTTATAGCAAAGCCTGGCCTCTGATTGGAGGCCAGGAGAAGGTTGCTTATTGGAGAACATCTGTTAACACATCCCGGATGATGAGACCGTTGGCGATGGCATTGGCATTAAACCAGTGGCCGGAATCCGCATCAAACACATGATTGTTCTGAACCGCGGACAGGGACTTCCACAAAGAGTTGTCTACCGGAGGTTTGCCGCGTCCCGGACCGGAGATGACGAAGATATAATCGACATCATTCAAATCCGCAAGTTTTTCGATCGAATAGGTATCGTAGTCGCCTGTTAATACGGCAGGCTGCTGGAAGCCCAAGGTCTGGTAGAGCGTTTCACCGCCGTAAAACTTAGGACCAAACAGCTTAAATCCTTTTTCCCCGTCTATTTGCATCAGCACGGCCGTTTTCTCGGAAGGAAGATTGCCAAGCTGGCTTTTTGCGTCCGCCACTTTCTGGTCGTAGGAATCAAGCGCGGTTTTCACGGCGTCCTCATCATTCAATAGATTGCCAAGCTTCTCCAAATTGCCGCGCCAATCCGCTTCATTGTCGGATAATACGAAGGTCGGGGCGATTTTGGCAAACTGATCGTAGCTGCCGTCCGCAAGATAGGTCGGCGCAAGGAAAATAATAAGGTCAGGCTGGTAGGAGAGAGCTTCTTCCGGCTTCAATCCGCCTTCCATGTTTAATACCGGAATGTCTTTCAGCTGATCCTGGAGGTATTGCTGCGGTACGCCGGCCGCTCCCCATTGCGCGACAGGCAACATGCCGAGCGCGGTCAGCGGATCTTCCATAAACGGGGCAAGAATCCGCTTGGGGTGAGCAGGTACTTGAACGTCATGCCCCATGGCATCCTTCAAGACGCGGACCCCGTTATCCGTGCTAGCGGGCTGTTCCGTTGCATTTGCAGCATTTCCGGCAGGTGCTTCGGCAGAAGAGGTGGACTCTGCAGCTTCGTTGTTGCCGACCGAACTGGAGTTGTTGCTGCCGCAAGCGGCCAAAAGGGCAATCAGCATAAGGATAAGCGCGCTTTGCGCCAAGCGAGTAAATCGTTTCATGTTCGAATGTCTCCTATAATTGAAATTGATTATCATTATCTAGAGACTAGTATAGTGCCTACGACTCGACTTGTGAATCAGGTTTTGTGCTGTTTTTTTCGTGCAGCACCGCATTTTTGCAAAAAAGAATAGCCTTGCGGATCGCAAGGCTAACTTAATTCATCAAGCGTCATGCCTAGGCTAGGCGCCATATTCGTGAGGAACCATTCGGTCTCCGGCAGCCCAAGCCGCTCAATGGCCGCTTCCGTCTGCCCTTTGGCCACGAGAAATTCCCGGTTGCCCGTGGATACCTCGGTCAAGCATTTCAAGTAAGCGTCAAGCAGGTCGGCGGCTTTTACGATTGAATGCAAGAGCTGCTCTTCTTCGCTCAGCGTGCCTCCCGGCTTGCCAAGCAGCGGGGCATACGAGGACTGAAGCGGTTCGGGCACCATGCCGAGCAGCCGTTCCGCCGCCATCGCTTCAATCTCGCGGAAGTTTGCGAGCATCTTCGGATTATGATGTTTGACGGGCGTGGGAATATCCCCGGTAAATACCTCCGTTGCATCATGGAATAACGCAATCGTCACGGCACGGTCCGCATTGAAGCTTCGGCCAAAAAAGCTGTTTCCGATCTCGCACAGCATATGGGCAAGCAGCGCGACGTGGAAGGAATGTTCCGCAACGGTCTCTTTGGTTGTATTCCTCATCAGACTCCAGCGTTCAATATATTTCAGACGGTACATATATGCGAAAAAATGACTCTCCATGTAAACGGCAAGCTCCTCTCGGTCTCCTCTAAGCAGAAGGTTCTACTACATCCTACCATATGGGAAGCTCACATCTACAGTACGCATTGCATTTTGGTGGCAGTCCAGAGGTTTGACAACCATGCTATCATTAAAGTTATCATGTTGATCCAGTATATTCTAGGAGAGAGGGATGACTTACGAGGGAATTTGGACTGAACTTCAATCAGTTTTTCGAACGATGGATGTTTCTGCTGATCCCGGGATCGCTTGTCCTGGGGTTTCTTTTTGCCGATACGCTTGCTCCGTTGGTGGATGCCGTACCTTATTTGTTTGCTTATGTTACGCTGACAATGGGAATCGGCTGCGGTGTAAGACATTTATATGAAGTGATTAGAAAGCCGGGCATTCTGATCTGGACGTTAATGCTGGCGCATGTCCTGTCGCCGCTTGTTGCTTATGGGCTTGGTACCATGCTGTTTGGCGCCGAATCGCCTTATGTGGTTGGGCTTGTCCTGTTTACGATTATTCCGCTTGGCGTATCGACCGTACTCTGGGTTGGGATGTCGGGAGGAAGCGTACCGCTTGTGCTCGCCATGGTCGTGCTGGACTCGGCGTTAAGCCCGTTTGTTGTTCCGTTTGGCATTCATCTCTTATTTAATACAAGCGTGGATATTCCAATTGGACCCATTATGTTCGATTTGTTTATTATTGTTGTGTTGCCGACGATTGTAGGAGTAGCTTTATATGAACTGAGCAAAGGCCGGATTCAAAACAAAGTGAAGCCTGTGGCTATGCCGATCTCGAAGTTATGTTTCGTCGCCGTTGTCGCACTGAACGCTTCGGCCATAGCGCCTTATGTGGACGAACTTAAGCACGACATGCTGAAGCTCATTCCGCTTGTCATCGTTTTGGTTGGGGTATGTTATGCGGTAGGTTTCCTCGGAACGGCCAAATACGGCGGCAAAGAGGTTCAAGTAACGGTATCCTATGCGACGGGCATGCGGAATATTTCGCTTGGCATCGTGCTGGCGCTGGGCTATTTCAGTCCGCTGGCGGCCGTGCCCGTGGTCTTATCCATCTTAGTGCAGCAGCCGCTTGCTACGGTGCATCATTTTGTTTTACAAAAAATTAATAAAAACAAGACTAGCGAAGCTACATAACGGCATGTACGATATACGAGTGACAAAAAGGCAAATTGGAGATGAATGGCCATGAACAGCTTTCGCAACCGATTAACGTTAACCATGATCATAATCCTCGCGTTATCCGTAACCGCAGCCGGTTTTTTCATGGCAAAGACATTTAAAGACAATCATATCGATGCATTGGAGCATAACATGGTCCGGGAAATGCATATCATCTTGGCCAAAACCGATTGGAAAGAGGGAGATAACTTAGCCCTGTTCCCATATTTCACGCAGGAAGCCCAGAATCTCAAGAGCTATACGGGTTCGAGGGTAACTTTTATTGCAGGAGACGGCACGGTGCTTGGCGACTCGGATCATGCGCCGGACACGATGGATAATCACAGCAAGCGGATTGAAGTCGTAGAGGCCCATAAAGACGGGGTTGGACGCGCTATCCGTTACAGCGACACCTTGAAGGAAGATTTATTGTACGTTGCGGTTGCGGCCGATCCATCCAATCCGCAGTCCAAAGTCATCCGGCTGGCGATGAGTCTGAAGGAAGTGGACAAAAGCATCAATCAGCTGTGGACGGTATTAATTATCGGACTGCTTGTTCTGTTCATCATTGCCGCGTTCATCAGCTTCCGGATTGCGCTTAGTTTAACCAGGCCGCTTGAACAAATTACGAAGGTCGCCCAGCGGATTAAGCAAATGGATTATAAAGCACGGGTGAAAGTGTCCAAGCAGGATGAAGTTGGCGAGCTGGGTCATGCTATTAATGCGATGGCGGAAAGCCTTGAAATTCAAATGACAAGAATCCGGCAAAATGAAAGCCAGCTGGAAAGCGTGCTGGACAATATGATCAACGGCGTTATGATGATTGATCCGGCAGGCAAAATTCTGCTTATGAGCCGGCGGGCGGGCGAATTGCTCGGCATCGCTTCAAGCGAGCTGGTCGGACGGAATTATGCGGAAGCCAAACAGCAATACGAACTGTCGCAGCTTATTCAGGAAGCTTTGGACAGCCGTGAACATATTCGCGAGGAGATTACGTTCTATTTCCCTGAAGAACGTTTGCTTGAGCTCAATCTGGTGCCGATCAACCAAGAGAACCAGGAGTTCAGCGGCGTGTTGCTTGTGCTTCAGGACGTTACGGCGATTCGCCGTCTTGAACGGATGCGCAGCGAATTCGTAGCGAACGTGTCCCATGAGCTCAAGACGCCAATCGCGGCGGTAAAAGGTTTTGCGGAGACGCTGCTTGGCGGCGCGGTGAACGATGAGGAGACGGCGCGTTCCTTCCTGCAAATCATTTATGACGAAAGCGATCGTCTGAACCGTTTGATCGGCGATATTCTGGCCCTGTCCAAAATTGAATCCAAGCGGATTCCGCTTTATTTCTCGCCGGTCGATATGGACGCTTTTATGACGAAGACCGTCACGATGATGGAGGCTGAAGCCGCCCGGAAATCGATCAAGCTACAGCTGGAACTCGAACATGGCTTGTATGTGGAAGCGGATGAAGACCGTTTGCGACAAATTATGATGAATGTCATTGCAAATGGCATAAACTATACGCCAGAAGGCGGAAAAGTGTCGGTTAATATCGCAAGCATCGATGAGGATCATATCCGAATTCAGATCACCGATACCGGCATCGGTATTCCGAAGAAAGACTTGCCGAGAATTTTTGAGCGGTTCTACCGGGTGGATAAGGCAAGATCCCGCAGTTCAGGCGGTACGGGACTTGGCCTTTCCATCGTCAAGCATCTGGTTGAGCTGCATAAAGGCACAATAGCGGTGACAAGCGCGGTTGGCGTGGGTTCGACATTCGTGATCGAGCTGCCTGTTCTACAGCAATAACAGCCGGCCTAAAAATTTACCCATTCTTCATGAAATCGTGATAAACTAAGGTAGAATACAAGTGTCCAGGCTGGACAGGCTGGAGGAAGTCATGTCACATAAAGTACTCGTTATTGAGGATGAACCGACATTAGCTCGACTTTTGTCGTATAATCTTACGCAAGAGGGATACGATACGACGGTTATTGATCATGGCGCGACTGGTCTGCAAACGGCTTTGCAGCGTAATTTTGATCTGATTATTTTGGACATCATGCTGCCAGGCTTGAACGGCTTTGAAATATTAACAAGGCTTCGCCAGAACGGCGTTAAGACGCCTATTATTATTCTGACCGCCCGCAATGCGGAGGAAGAAGTCGTTCAAGGGCTGAAGCATGGTGCTGATGATTACATTACGAAACCTTTCGGGGTAGCTGAGCTGCTCGCGAGGGTGTCGGCTGTATTGCGCCGGACTCAGCAGGATGACATCGTTCCAATCGAAACTTCGGAAAAGGTCATTACGGTTGGCGATTTGTCGATCTATCCGGAGAAATACGAAGTTATTCTGAACGGAGAGACCGTACCACTTCGTCCGAAGGAATTCGAAGTGCTGCTGTATCTCGTACAGCGTCCGGGCATGGTTATTACGCGAGATGATTTGATGAACGTAGTCTGGGGCTTTGATTACATTGGCGGACAACGTACCGTTGACGTCCATGTTAGCTCGCTTCGCAAGAAGCTGGAACTTGGACAATCCGTGCAGATCGAATCCATCCGCGGCGTTGGTTACAAATTAGTAATGTCGAAAAAACTCGTCACACCCAAATAATTTGGTGGACGAGTTTTTTGTTTGGCTATTGCCGGTTCCAATCGAGCATTTTGCGTTGAAATTGCTTAGGCGAGCAGTCATTGTATTTCTTGAACATCTTATAGAAATGGGCCATGTTTGGCATGCCGATACGTTCTCCGACTTCGCTAATGCTTAAATCCTTCGTTAGAAGAATCCGCTCCGCCCATTTGATTTTCCGGTAATTCACGAATTCGGTGAAGGACATGCCGATCGTTTTTTTGAAAAACTTTACGAAGTAATAATAGCTCATATTGGCGATCCGGCATACTTCCTCGACTTGAATCCGGTCGGTCAGCCTGTTCTCCACATAGTCCAGCACGGGCTTGAGCCGAAGGCGGTCGAAGTCATCCTGCTCGGCAAGCATCTTCTTGTTATCGTTGCGAAGCAGCGTAAGCAGAATTTGCTTGATGAGGACGCTCACGGCTATCTCGTAGCCGGTTTCTTTGCGCTCGGCTTCGTGATGAAGCTGTCGGATATAGTCGCCGATCTGCTTCTTAGCAATGTTGTTTTCCTTAAATATATAATTGGCGTGGCTAAGCGAGTTTTCCGTTTCGGAAAAATATCGCATATAGGCGATTGTGCTTTGATCGAAAAACGGCTCGAGCTCGAATTGCAGGACGATATAATCCAAATTGCCGACGCTCCGGTCGCGATGCAACTGGGAGGCGCCAATAATAATAATATCTCCGGCTTCAAGATGATAGCTTTCATCCTCGATATCAACAGCCAGCCTGCCTTTTATAATATAAAGCAGCTCCAGCTGCCGATGATAATGCCAATTGGTGAAATCGTCATCTTTTCGAATCGGCTGCCAGACACGCAAGGATAACAAAGGGTTTTCATAGACAACTTTTTCGTTAAACGGCTCCACCCTTGCCGATCCCACCTTACGTAGATAATTAGTTCTGCACTTGTCAGCCAGAAGCGATTCATACAGCCTATTTCATTGTAGTGGGGTTCGGACGTAAAGGCAACCATTCGCCAAACTGCATTTGGGATAGGTATAATAGAAGAAGAACAGGAGAGGGGATGACGGCATGCGGCCAAAAGTATACATATCTTCGAAAGTATCGGACGAGGTAAAAGCTTATCTGGATCAACATTGCGATTGCGAGATGTGGCAAAATCCGGAGAGGGCGATTACAGGACAGGAGCTTGCCGATAAAATCGGCGACGTTGACGGTCTGCTCGCAGCCGGTAACGCGATCAGCGAACGTCTTCTGAGCGCCGCGCCTAAACTTAGGGCGGTCAGCAATATTTCGGTAGGTTACAATCATAACGATCTTGATGCGATGAAGAAACGCGGCATTATCGGAACTCATACGCCTTATGTGCTTGATGATACCGTCGCCGACCTGACGCTCGCTCTAATGCTGGCAGCAGCGAGGCGGGTAACTGAACTCCACAACTTGGTCCGTGCGGGCGGTTGGCAGCGCGGGATCGGCGATCAACTGTTTGGCCTTGATGTCCATCATGCGAAACTGGGCATTATCGGGATGGGCCGGATTGGCGAGCAGATTGCGAAACGCGCGAAATTTGGTTTTGATATGGAGGTATCGTATTATAACCGAAGCCGTAAACCGGAGACGGAGGAACGACTTGGCGTGAACTATGCGCCGCTAGATGAACTGCTTGGGCAGTCGGATTTCATCGTACTGATGACGCCGCTGACGGCGGAGACGAAACATATGATCGGCGCGGAGCAGTTCAACCGGATGAAACGGACCGCGATCTTTATTAACGTATCGCGCGGCGAAACGGTTGACGAAGCGGCTCTAATTGAGGCGTTGCGCGATAAGCGCATTTATGCGGCGGGACTTGATGTGTACGAGAAGGAACCGGTCAGCGCGGACAATCCGCTCCTGCAGCTGGATAATGTAGTGACCTTGCCGCATATCGGCTCAGCTACCCAAAAGACGCGTGACGACATGGCCATGGTCGCTGCCCGGAACCTGGTCGATGCGTTGTATGGCCGGGAGCCGCAATATGTGATTCCGGAATTAAAGAACGGATAAGAGAAAGATGCTGCACCCGTGATGGGGCAGCATCTTTTTTGGTATGCGGCTTGAGGGTTGAACAGAGTTTAACAAGGTTGAACCAATCAGTGCCGTTCTTCGTGGCTCTTCCGGCCCTCATAATACATTTTGGCTGGATTGGGTTCGCTCTCTTTGGCAGTGACGGAGCTTGCGACAAGCTTGAATACGGATGTTGTGCTGCCCATTGAAGAAACGTAACGCTCCAGGTGGCTCTTCGCGAGCGGCCGGTCGAAGTACCCGGGAACGTATTTGTTCAACATCACCTGCATGGCTGCACTCGCTTCATCCCAATCGGTCACTTTCTCGATTGTGCCGTAGATGATGACGCTCATATAAGCGGTGTCGACATGCGCTGGGGTAGGATCGGCAATCGTGCCATATTCTTCGCTAACCGTGAAGCAGCCTTCCGGATTGGCCGCAATCATGTCGATTTTCCTTCCTTCGGATGCGCCGTGAAAGTAGATCGCGTTATCCGTCCAAACAAAGTTTAACGGGACGACATAAGGGACATGGTCTGAGGCAAGGCCCAGAAATCCGGTTCGCGCTTGCTCGAGGAACGTTTGGATTTTGTCTTCGTCGGTACAAGCTCTTTTTTGCAGGCGAATGGGAAACATGGTTGATTCCTACCTTTCGGTGTCGTGGTTTGTGTTATCATTGTAAGAGGAATCTGTCCTTGTCAAAAGGTACAGTTTTGATGATAACGAAGGGTACAGAAGAGGGTGGTTGCCATCATCAGCTTAACTCCGGAGCTGGATAAACAGAGTGAGATTCCGCTTTATCAGCAGCTATTTCATTATTTAAAAGGACAGATTGAGTCCGGTTTGCTGAAGGAGAACGAACGCCTTCCTTCGATCCGGCAAATGTCCGCGTATTTGTCAGTCAGCAAGAATACGGTCGAGACGGCCTATCAGCAGTTGCTCGCGGAAGGGTATGTACATAGCAGGCTGCGTAGCGGATTATACGTGATGGCGCTCGAGAAGTTAGAAGGAGCGGTGGAGCAGAAGCGGGTCAAGACGGGGCCTATAATGGATCCCGCGGCGAAACTGCCGCATGCGATTAATTTTGAATACGGCGACGTAGAGCTGGAGCATTTTCCGGTTCGGTTATGGAAGAAATGCTTGGTTGATGCGCTTGAAGAATGTACGGTGGAAGTTTACGGATACGGCGACCGGCAAGGGCATGCGGGACTACGCGGCGAGATCGCGAAATATTTGTACCAGGCGCGTGGCGTCGTTTGCTCTCAGGAGCAAATTTTTCTTAGCGCGGGCACGCAGACGACGATCAGCCTTCTCGCTCAGTTGCTGCCTTTGCCGCGGGATATTGCCATGGAAGAGCCTGGCTATCACGGGGTCCGGACAGTCCTTCTTAACATGGGACGAAACATGATTCCGATTCCTCTGGATTCCGACGGGATCTCAACGGAGTATCTCAAGCAATGCGAGGCGAAGACGGTATATGTGACCCCTTCGCATCAATTCCCGCTTGGAATGATTATGCCGGTTCAGAACCGGATCAAGCTTCTGCAATGGGCATATGAGCAAGACGGATATATTATCGAGGATGATTTCGACAGCGAGCTGCGTTACCAAGGCCAGCCGATTCCGGCGCTGAAGGCGCTAGACACCGGAGACAAAGTCATTTATTTGGGTACGTTTTCGAAATCGTTCCTGCCGGGCATACGACTCAGTTACATGGTACTTCCCGAACGGGTGACGCAGGAATACCGGAATAAGCTTGAAGCCTACAGCCAGTCCGTATCGCCGCTTATTCAAGCGGCCATGTACAGATTTATGAAGGAAGGGTATTTCGAAAGCCATATCCGCAAGATGCGGAAGTTGTACCAGTCCCGGCATAAATTGTTGCTTCGAACGATTCAGGAGCAGCTTGGCAGCCAGGTTGAGGTTATTGGGGAACGTTCCGGCATGCATCTTCTGCTGGATGTGCATGGACGTTCAAGCGATGAGCTCGTAATGAAGGCTTTGGAGCATGAGGTGATCGTGTATACGCCAAGGAAGCATTGGCTGGATGCAGAAGCTTGCCCGCCGTCTTATATCATGCTCGGATTCGGGGGATTAAGCGAGGAGTTAATCCGGGAAGGGATTGGCAGGCTGAAACAAGCTTGGTTTGGTTGACGAGTATGGTACAATACGAGTTAAACAGATAAGGAAAGAGAAGTGACTAGTTTTGATTACGATTACGATTCCGGAACCGGACGTTACGATTTACAAGCAGACCGACCCGCAGCTGAGCCATATTTACAATTTCACGGATTTTCATTTGATTACGCGCGAAAAAGGCGGATTTTTTATTTTCTACAACTTCAGAGGTGACGTATTGTTCGTAGGCAAGGCGAGAAAGCTGAGACCGCGCATTAAGAAGCACTTTGAAGACAGCGTATCTCCTATGAAAAATTACCGCGACGAAGTGACCAAGATCGAGATCTACGTGAACGAGGATCCGGTAGAGCGGGAGATTTACGAGACTTATCTGATCAATAAGTTCCAGGCGAGATATAATGTGGACAAGGTATTGTTCCGTTAATTATAACGTTCGATTGCAAAAGGCCGTCCCAAAAGGTGATCGCTCACTGTGAAGACGGCTCGCGTTAGCAATTAAAGAGTGTTTTTTATGAAATTCGCTGCAAGAGGGTTACCCTTGCAGCAATATTTTTGATTTGACCAAACACACTCTCCGGTTCATGCATCCGTCGAACCGTGAGGTCTTTAATTTGTCGACGTGTGGGTTGAGACAACGCGTATCTGTTGGACGTTGATGAATGCTGTAACCGAGGCATGAACGTCGTTCGGCTGCCGAGCGGTTCTTGCTGCCCTTCATATTTTTGCAGGCGCGGCAGAAGATCTTTCTGAACAAGGCGCACAGCTTTCTTAAACGGTTTGTCCTTTGGCTTTTGTTGGAGCCAGCTTTCTAGTTGCTGAACTGATATATTCTTTGTACATAAAGAAGCCTCTCATTATTTAGAATGGTTGTTGGTACTTCTATTCAAACAAGGGATGGCTTCTTTTTGTTTAAGCATTTCATGAACAGGTGAAGGGCAGACGGAGCATTAAATGATTCTGGAGAAAAGCTCATGCTTACGAAGTAGCTTTCTTTCAGAAAGCTTTGAAGCGTTCGTTTTTGTGAAGGGATTCCTACTTCTGAAATATTCATTCAAGGAATCCCTGAGCAATGGCGATCGGAAGAACATTTAATGCGCAGACTGCTGTTTAACCTAGATAAAAAATGGGGTGCCCATCCGTCATTTTCATGACTTATGGGTCACCTCATTTTTTCATTTATTGTATACAATTAATAATTATATTGTATACAATAAATAAATGTGATAGCCTAAGATTACGGCTAAGCGGTTTCATGGGAGCGGCGAGTGCCGTCAGCATTGGATTTCATTATTCCATCCATTTATACCAATCGGGAGCGTGAACGTTAAGCATGTCAACCTTGCAGCGTTTGAAAGTAAGCGGCAATAAGCGATTTCTGATTCAAGAAGACGGCACCCCGTTCTTTTGGCTGGGCGATACCGCCTGGGAGTTGTTTCACAAGCTGAACCGCGAGGAAGCTGAGATCTATCTGCGGAACCGGGCGGAGCTGAAATTTAATGTCGTGCAAGCCGTGGCGCTGGCAGAGTTCGACGGTGTAGCGACGAATTCCGCTTACGGCCGCCAACCGCTGAAGCGGAACGCGCATGGCCAGTACGATCCAACGATGCCGGATACGGATGGCGACGACAACTACTGGGTTCATGTCGATGCCATTATCGATCTGGCGGCTACATATGGGCTTTATGTGGCGCTTCTTCCGACTTGGGGAGACAAGTACCATCAAGCTTCGTTTGGCAAAGGACCCGAAATTTTTAATGGCGAGAATGCAAGGGTATACGGGCAATGGCTTGGTGAACGCTACGGCAATCGCTCCAACATCATTTGGGTGCTTGGCGGAGACCGTTCGCTTCTTACTCGCAATCATTTCGAAGTGAACAACGGGCTGGCTGCCGGACTGCGGGAAGCGGTCGGCGATACGCAGCTTATTACGTTCCATCCTTGCGGCAATGCCTCTTCTTCGCTGCATATGCATGACGAGCCGTGGCTCGATTTCAATATGATTCAATCCGGTCATCATGAGCAGATCCGCGAAAATTACAAGCACATCGGCGAGGATTATAATCGTCAGCCGGTTAAGCCTACGGTCGACGCGGAACCCGCTTATGAAGATCATCCTGTTAATTTTAACGCGTCCCGCGGTTATTTCGACCAAGCGGACGTTAGAACAGGCGCGTATTATGGCGTCTTCGCGGGCGGATTCGGCACGACTTACGGCCATCACAGCATCTGGTCGATGACGACGGAGCCCGCACCTTATTTCATTATGACGTGGCAGGATGCGCTGAACCGGCCGGGGGCAACGCAAATGCGTCATTTGCGCGCTTTGATGGAGTCGAGATCGTATTTGGACCGCGTACCGGACCAAAGCCTGATCGCCGGCAATTACGAAGGAGCGAACTATATGGTCGCTACGCGCGGCGAGAATTACGGCCTGATCTACAGTCCGAACGGCATTCCGTTCCGCGCGTCGTTTGACAGCTTGGCATGCAGCCGCGTATCGGCTTCCTGGTTTGATCCGCGCACGGGCGAGTATCAAGCCATTGGAGAGTTCAATAACCAAGGCGAAGCGACGTTGTTCGCGCCTCCAACAAGCGGCAGAGGGAATGACTGGGTACTCGTGTTGACCGTGGCAAACTAAGCCAAGCGGCAACTATAAAAAACCTTCAAAACCAGTAACGCGGTTTTGAAGGTATTTTTGGTTTACATGGCTTCTGTTATGGCATTCGTCTAGTTTCCACGGGCAATATGATCGTAACCGTAGTGCCCGCGCCAAGCGAACTCTCGTACGAAAGGCCGTACGAAGCGCCGTATAGAAGCTGAATGCGCTCATGAATGTTCTTGATGCCGTATCCATGGAACTCATCGGGCGAATCGGCGTCCAGAATATGCAAGGCGGTCTCGGGCGCCATGCCCACCCCGTCGTCGGATACGCTCAGGATTACGATATCGCCACGCCTGGAGCCCGAAATCCGAATCGTGCCGGATTTGGTCGGACTGCGCAAAATACCGTGCAGAATAGCGTTCTCCACAATCGGCTGCAGCGTAATCTTCACCATCAGCAGTTCCATAATATCTTCGTCAAAATCAAGCTCAAGGTTGATTTGATCCTGGTATCGCAAGTTTTGCAGCGTAACGAATGCCCGCACATGCTCTAACTCGTGCTTAATCGGAATGATGTCGTCTCCTTTGCTGAGTCCAATCTTGTAGAAGGTGGACAACGACTGGATCATCGTCTCAATCTCGGAATTGCCGCTCATGACGGCCGACCAGTTGATCATATCAAGCGAGTTGTACAGGAAATGGGGGTTGATCTGGGATTGCAGGGACCGCAGCTCCAGCGACTTGATCTTCTTGCCGCTCTCGAACCTCTCCTCGATCATCGCCGCCATCTCAGTCACCATGTAATTGAAGTCTTGAGAGATTTGGCCGAGCTCATCCTTGGAAGAGACCCGAATTCGGGTATGGAAGTTGCCGCTCGTTACATTCCGGATATTTCGGGCCAAATGCTTCAGGCGAAGCGCGGTTGAGTTGAACCATAGATAAGCAAGCAGAAAAGCGATGGCGCCGGTCGCAAGCAGCATGAGGATCATGTAGAACCGGATATCGTTGCCGCTTGATTTAATTTCGTTGTACGGAATGACTGATATGAACGTCCAATCCGTATTCGCGATCGGTCGGGACAAGGTGAGAAAATCCGCATTGTTCGCGTGAATATCGCTGCTGTCCCGGTGATCATGCGCTGCAAGTTCAGCGGCTTTGCGCAGATCGGTCATGGCGAGCAAGTCGGGATTGCCAGCGGCGGATATAATCTCTCCGCTGCTGTTCACAATGTACGAAAGTCCGGTGGAAGTTACATTGGCTTGCGTAACGATATCCTTCACGACCGGTTCGCGCATATCGATGCGAATGACGCCGTCGGCGACATTATACGTCTTGAGAGTAATCCGTCTAGCGAGCGAAATGATCGGCACGCCGTCCTGTGTCTCCGCCGAGAACCGGCTTGGGGCGATCCAAGTGACGACGGAATTGGATGCCTTCAAATCTTCGTACCACGGCAAACCGTCCATGTTCTTGAACACAAAGAAACGCATGTTATCGTATAGATAGCCGGGAATTTCCCTCATGTACAGCCGAACGTGAAGCACGTCGGTATTATGTTCGATCTGGCCCATAAGCGCAATTAAATTGTTCTGGTCCATGTTCTGCTGGATATAATCCTCGTCATAGACGGCGGGACTAACCGTGATGACATCCTGCAGCGTCTTGTCGAAGTAGAGGATATCCGTTGCATTAAGCAGATTGTTCAGCTTAGTCTCGAGATAAGTCGCCGATTGAGCGAGCGCGTTGCGCGACGTGCGCTGCATATTGTCTTCCATCTGCGTCGACACGCGCCAATAAGTGAGGCCAGTCAGCACGATCAGCGGCACGAAAATAAGAACGAGATAAGAGACGAGCAGCTTTGTTTTGATGCTAACCGTCATTTTAGTACATTCTCCCTGTATTCAGAAGGCGTAATGCCCGTAATCCGTTTGAATGTCTTGGTGAAATATTTGGCGTCGTTATACCCGCATCGCGCTGCCACCTCGACCAGCTTGACTCCGCGGTCGGCTAGCAGCTCCTTCGCCCGGTCGATTTTATACGCATTCATATAGTCGTTGATCGTTTGACCGGTATCTTTCTTGAAAATTTGGCTAAGGTACGCGGGCGTCAGATGGAGATGGGAGGCGATATCGCTAATGGTGAAGCCTCCGCTCTGGTAATGGCGCTCAATGTAACGGATCGTCTCATGCACGACGCGGCTTTGCACGCCAACGGATGCGATGGCGTCGAAGTAGGCCCGTACCTCCGACTCCAGAAAAGCGATAAGTTCGTTTAACGTGCCGCTGTCCGAGACCCGGTGCCATAAATACTCTTCTTTGCGCTCTTCCATATAACGGCCAAGGAATTTGTTTTGCGCTTCGGTGTAGAGCACAACCAGCATTTTGTAGAAGAGCATCCTTACTTCATCAATCGATGCAGCGGCAGATCCGCGTATTTCGCGGGCAAGCGCGTCGATAAACGGGAAGACGGCATTGTTGCAGGAATGGACATGCTGCCCGAACTCCTGCGCGAATAGATCGCCCGCGAAGGATGACTTTACGGGTTGCTCTTCATAGACAACGGCACGGTTATGGCCAAGGAAGAACAGCTGCTTCACCGCGGCCAACGCCGTCTGATAAGATCGGTGCAGCTGCGCAAGGCCCTTCACCGGCTGCCCGATGCCCGCAAAGAGCAGATGCCCGCTGGCATTCTCGCCGCTAGAATCGGCAAATTCGTTTGCGATTCGATTCGCGGAGGCGCGCAGATCGCTCAGGCTAAGCGCCGGTGTTAGCAGGAGATGCGCCACAAGGCGCGTCCCGTCTATCGTACCGGCTACGTAAGCGATGCGCTGACGGACAAACTCCCGCGCAACCGCCGTTTCTAGGGAGCCGCGCAGCGAGACCGCCAGTTCCACGGGGATGCCCGAAGCGAAATGCATATGAAATAAAACGCTTACATAATTGCCGTTCGAAGGAAGTCCTAAACCCGATTTGGATTGGGCCAAGAGCCGGCTTATATTGTCGGCGTCGGGATTGCCCTGGGCGAGATGAACCGCGTACTCGCGCTGCAGCATCCCGATGCTCGTCTCCAGGTTGGCGGCAGATTCCGCGAGAAGCTGGGATTGCTCCGCTTCCTGCTTGCATGCGTTAATCACGGTAGCGATGCATGCTCTAAGCTCGGGAACGCTAATCGGCTTCTCAATAAAACTGACCGCTTTCAGTTGAATGGCGGCTTTCAAATATTCCTTGTCCGCGTATCCGCTAATGAAGATGAGCTTGCATCGGGGTAATTCGGCTTGTATGCGTTCCGCCAGTTCGATGCCTGTCATCGTTGGCATTCGGATGTCGGACAGTATAATATCCGGCTTGAAGGCAAGCGCGGTTTCAAGCGCGGTGTGGCCGTCATCGGCCTCGCGGATTTCACCGATTCCAAAGTCTGTCCAGGGCAGGCACATCTTAAGCCCGTCCCGTGTCCGTTTCTCGTCGTCTACGATTAATAGGTTGAGCAAGCAGCATCCAGCTCCCATCCTTCATAAATCTCCTAAATTCAACATAGCAGATTGTGCGTCCGTGCTACAATACAAACATTGCGCGGACTATAGAATAGTGCACCAAATTATAAAAGCGCATCCTATTGGAAGTGCTTACATGCTCCTATAATGAGGCTATAGCGATTCACTATCAGCGACAATGGAGCGTGCAAACCTTATGGTCCGAAAACGAAATTTGCTGTTCTATCTTGGCCAAAATCGTCCGTTTCTGCTGATGATTCTGCCCGCGGTAATCTTCTTTATCCTATTCTCTTATTTGCCCATGGCGGGAATTATCGTGGCCTTCAAAAACTTCCGGTTCGACCGCGGTATCTTCGGCAGCGATTGGAACGGCTTCGGCAATTTCCGGTTCTTGTTCCTCTCGGGGCAAATATGGAATATTTTCAAAAACACGTTTTTCTATAACCTAGCCTTTATCGTAACGGGAACCGTGTTTCAAGTCGGAGTTGCGGTTCTGCTGTCTGAGATCTCCTCGAAGTTCGTTAGCCGGTTCTCTCAAAGCCTGATGTTTCTGCCGTATTTCATCTCCTGGGTTATCGTAGGCGCCTTCTTCTACAACTTGTTCAATTACGATTATGGGCTTGTGAACGGGGTGCTGAAAGCCTTTGGTCTGGATCCCGTGGATGTATACAGCTCGCCGGGGATGTGGAAGTACATTCTTGTCTTCTTCAACAACTGGAAGTGGATCGGTTACGGTTCGGTGCTTTATCTCGGGGCGATTCTTAGCGTCGACGAAGAAATGTACGAAGCTGCGGATATCGACGGGGCGAATGCATTTCAGAAAATTTTCCGGATTACGCTGCCGAACATCGTGCCAACGATCATCATTATGGTGCTGCTGCAGGTAGGCAATATTTTCAGGGGCGATTTCGGCATGTTCTACCAGCTGGTCGGCAATAACGGCAATCTATATGACGCAACGGACATTATTGACACGTACGTGTTCCGGTCGTTATCCCAGATGGGCGACATTCCAATGTCATCGGCCGCGGCATGCATCCAGTCCGTCATGTGTTTCCTGACCATTAGCGTCGTCAACGGCATTGTCCGCAAATTCAGCAAAGAAAACGCGCTCTACTAGAAGGAGGACGGGACATGAAAGCTATTCGAATAGATAAAGTGGCGCTTAACGTAGTCGCCTATGCCGTCATTGTGATTGTCGCGCTCTTATGCGTCATTCCGTTCCTTATGGTGCTGGCAGGCTCGTTTACCTCCGAAAGCGCCGTTGTGGCGAAGGGCTACGGACTGTGGCCGTCCGTCTTCTCGGTAGACTCGTACCGCGCGATTCTGACGGATCCGACTTCCTTGCTGAAAGCTTACGGCGTGACGTTGTTCATAACGGTAACGGGCACGCTCGTAGGATTGTTCCTAACGGCGATGACTGCTTACGTGCTCTACCGCAAAGAGTTCAGGTACCGGCACAAATTCGCTTTCTTCTTCTACTTTACGACCTTGTTCAACGGCGGACTGGTTGCCTATTATCTCATTATGCTGAAGTATTACCATATGAAAGACAGCTTGCTGGCGCTCATCGTGCCGCTCCTCTTGTCGCCCATGTACATCCTGATCATGCGGAACTTTCTGAATGCGGTTCCAGATGCCATACCGGAGTCGGCGAAGGTTGACGGGGCAACCGAATTTACGATCTTTACGCGGCTTTGCTTGCCGCTCATGAAGCCGGCGCTTGCGTCAATCGGCATGTTTATCGCGCTGGGCTATTGGAACGATTGGTATCAAGCGGCCTTGTTCATTGACGATCAGAACAAGTTTCCGCTCCAATACATGTTGTACAAAATGATTACGAACATCGAGTTTCTCTCCTATGCCGCCGGCAATAACGGCATTCCGACAGTCGAGCTGCCCCATGAAACGGTGAAGCTGGCGATGACGGTCGTCTCGATCGGACCAGTCGTGCTCGTCTATCCGTTCGTGCAGAAGTATTTCGTCAAAGGCTTGACGGTGGGCGCGGTGAAAGGGTAACGCAAGGCATTACTTAGGTTAATACCGTACAGCGGATTAACATAGAGCCATTTTAGAACAAATAAACCAATCGAACGAACAATCATGAGGAGGTCAAACCGATTGAAGACGCAGACTAAGAAAGCGATCATGATCGGCATGCTGGCGCTGATCGTCAGCTCATCGTTGGCAGCTTGCGGATCCAACAACAACAATGGAGCCGGCAATACGGCAAATAGCCAAAGCTCAAACAACGCGAACAATACGAAGGGGACAGGCAACAATGCCGCAGCTACAAGCGACACCGCTTCCGAGGGTACGAACGCAGCCGCTTCCACGCCGGACATTTCCAAGCACGTGAAGTTGACGTGGGCAGCGCTTGGCGACCCGCCAAAAGATTTCGACGCGGTGAAAGCAAAGCTGAACGAAATGACGAACAAGGATTTAAATGCCGACGTTGATTTCGTCTGGATCGGCTGGGGGGATCTCGACAGCAAATATCCGCTTATGCTTATGTCCGGCCAAAATGTCGACATGATCTATACCGCTGGTTGGCTGGGTTACAGCGACAACGCAAAGAAAGGCGCATTCACGGAGCTTACGAAAGATATGCTGGACAAATACGCGCCAAATGCCGAGCAAAAGCTGCCGCCTGAAGCCTGGTCGAATGCGACCGTCGACGGCAAAATTATAGCTGTACCGCGTAACTATCTTGAGTACCAGGATGCCGGGCTTGCGGCTCGCGGCGATATTATGGGCAAAGCCGGTTTAACGGCGCTGACCAGTCTGGACGACGTAGAGAAATATATGGAAGCGGCCAAGGCAACCGATCCGAAAATCGTTCCGTTCAATACAGGGGCATCCGTTGGCGACTATCCGCTCACCTCGTTTGTTCTGAAGGAAAAATCGCTTATTTCCGTACCGGGTCTGCCGGCAAACATGCTATTATTTGACCCGCTGGAGACCAAGCCGCAAGTGTCCTCGGCGTTCGATAATCCGGACCTGCTGGCTGCCTATCCGAAAATTCGCGAAATGTTCCAGAAGGGTTACATTAACAAGAACGTATTGAACAACAAGACGCCTTCCCGCGATTCGTTCCAAGCCGGTCAATCCGCGCTGGCCGCATATGGCGACAATCAGTTCCGCGATTCCTTCAACGGCATCAATACGGCGCATCCGGACTGGAACGTTTCGTTCCAATCGTTCTCGCCGGAAGGTCCTTTTATCAAGCTGGCTTACGATTCGGGCATGATGGCGATTCCGTCCTCGTCCGGCAACAAAGAGCGCGCGCTTATGTTTATGGATAAGTTCTTCAGCGATCCGAACTATTACATGCTTATGATCTATGGAATCGAAGGCAAGCACTGGGAGTATACGGCTGACAAATCGCAGATTGAAGTTCCGGCCGGTACGGATCCGTCTCTTTATCCGAAATGGCAATATCCATGGGGCTTCGGCGACTGGGTTGGCTTCAACAAGCCATCCACGACCGATTACCCCGATTATGCGAAACATGTCGAGCACATGGCTAGCGTAGCAAAGGATAATCCATATGCGAACTTCAAACCAAACACGGACTCCATCAAGAACGAAATCGCAGCGCTGAACAATGTGTTCCTGAAGTACGGCGGGGCGCTTGCTTACGGGGCTGCCGATCCGGACGAAGCGCTCAAGAAAGCTTCTGCCGAGCTCAAAGCGGCCGGCTATGACAAAGTGAAGGCGGAGATTCAGAAGCAGCTGGATGAATTTACGCCTGGCTCGTAATTAATCAGATAGGCACGGACGACTAAGGGAACTGATGATGATCAATCGACAGTTCCCTTTTCGTATAGCATTAAATGGAAACGCATTCATAAAGCGGGGAGGGAGGAGAAGCACAGTTGTTAAGTTCGCGAAGTTATTTTTTATTCAAAAATGGAGGTGCCTTCGTTCATGTTTAAACCTGTTATCGGAAGCAATTATGTAATGACAAATGCCAGAAACAGAAACGTAAGCATGAGCATGATTGCCGTTCTGGCACTAATGCTTGTCAGCGGTTTGTTTACGTTCTCGCAGCAGGCTGCAGCCGCTGTTCCAAGTCCATGGCTGCAACAGGACATTGGATCGGTTGGCGTTGCCGGCTCCGGCGATTATGCGTCGGGTACTTACACGATCAAAGCATCCGGCACGGATATCTCGGGGACAGCGGATCAATTCCGCTACATCTATCAGCCGCTGAGCGGCGACGGCACGATCGTCGCCCGCGTCGCTTCCATATCCAGCACAAGCTCGTGGGCAAAAGGGGGCGTTATGATTCGCGAAGCGCTCACAACAGGAGCCAAACATGTATCGACGGTTGTGGAATATGCCTCCACGTCCGGGGCGCAGCTCATTAGCCGCAACACGGCTTCAGGCAGCACGGCGACCGTGACGCAAACGGGCGTCGCAGCGCCTTATTGGGTGAAGCTGCAGCGTGCCGGCAACGTGTTCACAAGCTCCATCTCGAGCAACGGTACGACATGGACCCAAGTCGGCTCGGTTACGGTCTCCATGTCTACAAGCGCCTACATTGGCCTTGCCGTCACGGCACAAAACAACACCGTTCTGAACACAACGACCGTCGACAACGTTACTGTGACGACGGGTGGCGCTGGAACGGGGCCAACATTTGTGAAGGGCATTAACTTGAATGGCGCGGCGACGACAATCGAAGGCAACAGCTGGATTTCGTATGCGTCGGCTCTGAGCAGCGGGCTGTCCGTGACGAATGCTTCGACGTTCAGCGGTACATACTCCTTCTCGCTGAATCCGGCGACGGATGCCAATACGCAAGCGATGCTGCAATCCGCGTTGTACCGCAGCAACCCGGCAAACGGCCAGGGCTTCTCGATGAATCAGACGATCGCAAACGGTTCGTACCAGGTTTATTTATGGACGCTTGAGAATTATCAGAGCAACTTCCGGAATGAAGACGTGAAGCTGGAGGGGACGACAGCGGCAACGGGAATCGGCGATCTTGCGCTTGGCAGCTGGGCGAAATACGGCCCGTATAACGTCACGGTCAGCGACGGCGTGCTGAACATTGATATTTTGCGCTCGTCCAAAGGCGATCCGCAAATTGCAGGCGTTGCAATCTACTCTACGGGCACAACCGTCCCGACCGGCAACCGCAGCGGATTACCATGGATGTCCGGCGTTTACCACACGACGAACGATCAAGCGAATTGGACGTCCATTCAGAACTTCGAAACGTGGCGCGGCCGTCTGGCGGACATAACGACGAACTTTCCTTACCGTTATTCGTGGGATATCATGACGGTGAGCGGAGCATTCCTGAACGGCTGGCAAAACGCGCCATGGACGCCAACCTACGCCATGCCGATGTTCCCGGAGAATATCGGAGCGACATTCTCGGCTTGCGCGGCCGGCAGCTACAATAGCTATTGGACCACCTTCGCGCAAAATCTCATTAGCCACGGCCAAGGCAGCGCCATCATCCGGCTAGGCTGGGAATTTAACGGCGACTGGTTTGCCCATTCCGTTACGACGGCGAATATGACTGATTGGAAAGGCTGCTTCCGCCAAGTTGCTTCGACACTCAAAGCGGCAGATCCGAATATTAAGATCGACTGGAACGTCAATCGGGGGCATGGACTGAAGGCGGCGGGCAACGCGGACCCGGCTCTCGTCTATCCGGGAGACGACGTGGTGGATTACATCGGGGTGGACAGCTACGATCAATGGCCGCCGGTGTTCAGCGACGCCACTTGGACCAGCAGCCACTTGGGCGGTTCTTACGGGCTGCAGCATTGGATCGATTTTGCGGTAGCGCATGGCAAGAAGTTCAGCGTGCCGGAGTGGGGGCTCTACCATGGAGCCGCGCCGAACTATGGCAACGACAATCCGTTCTACATCGAGAAAATGTGGTCGTTCTTCAACAGCCTGGGATCAACGCTTGCATACGAGGCTTATTACGATGAGGATGTGCTGACCAAAGGCAATCTCTCTTACGGCAATAACAATCCGAATAGCGCGCCTGTCTATAATTCGCACTGGTAACCGCTTGAATGGAAGAAGAGGGTGCCCATAAGTCATGAAAATGACGGATGGGCACCCCCTTTTTTATCTAGGTTAAACAGCAGCCTGCGCATTAAATATTCTTCCGATCGCCATTGCTCAGGGATTCCTTGAATCAACGAGGTATGGTTGGCATCCCTTCACAAAAGTGAACGCTTCGCTTCTCCAGAATCATTTAATGCTCCGTCTACCCTTAACCTGTTCATAAAATGCTCACACAAAAAGAAGCCGACCAGATCAACTCTCCTTGCCAAATTGCCAACGGTACGTGAAGACCTCACTGTTCGACGGATGCACGAACCGGAGAGTGTGTTTGGCCAAATAAAGAATAATCCGGGATTCCGCAGATTCCTGCTTCGAGGCTTACCGAAAGTTAACCTCGAAGTCGGGTGGCTATCGCTTGCTCATAATTTGCTTAAGATAGCAGCAAGAGCAAAAATATCGCTACAAAGGTAACCCTCGGCAGCAATATTTTCATAAAAAACTCATTAATTGCTAATGCGAGATGTCTTCACAGTGAGCGATCACCTTTTGAGACGGAATCTTCTTATTTCATATCGCGCATCATCAGCACTTGCTCCATCGTGGTTACTAGCCCCATTTCGGTGAGCAGCTCGACAAGTGGCGAATTGGATGCGCGAATATTAAAAGCTATGCGGCGGCATTGCTCGCCGGGTTGCCATACTTCGTGCAAAGCGGCGGACATAATAGCCTTGGCATCGGTTCGGCTCGCGGCAACTTCGAGCCGGTATAAGACGATGCCCACTAATACCCCGGCTGAATTAAACGTCCGCCTATATAAGGCATATCCGGCAACTTCGCCGCCGTCAAAGACGGCTACGCTCTCGCCGTCTTTCAAGCTTGGCAGATCGGCCTGCCAAGCTTCGCCCGGCGAATAGAGCGAAAGCCGGGCTGCTTCGGCTGCCATGCCGAGCGCAATCTGGTAAGGATGCTCATAAGTATCATCCATATCCGGTATCGGCTGCTCCGTTGACAAGAGGAGAAGGCGGTCAATCGGCTTATAACCAACCGCCTCGTATAGCGCAATGGCATGATCGTTCAAAGAGATCGTCTCCAGATTGGCTTGGTCAACCTCAAGCTGTCCGTACAGCTCCAGGTTCCTCCGCATCAGAGCTTTGCCGATTCCCTTGCCCCGGTAAGCGGGCTTGACGGCCGTTCCGCCGTTCCAAGCGAGCTTCCTTCCGTTATGCTCCCGGAAGCCGTTTACTACTAGTCCGGCAGGTTCGCCGTCCACATAACAGGCAAGGGAATGCTCAAGCGACAGACCTTCTGATGCGATCCGTCCGATGAACCGGTCAAGCGTAAGCGCAGCGGGAACGAGATAACCTTCGAAGGATTGGTTCCACAGCTCCGATACCTCGCGGATCGGGAGCTCGCCAAGCGACTTAAATGAGATGTCCATCGGTCAGCCTCCTTACAGCGCTTTGTCGTCCACGTTCTCCAGCCAGCTGTCGATGCTGCCGATGACGGAAGTCACGCAGCCGTCTTCGAACGGCGAGATAAGGCCCGCAACCTTAACAAGCTCGGTGAAGGAGAGGCTTCCGCCTTGTTGGCACAAATGAAGGTAATCCGCCCAAGCGGCCGTTTTGTCCTCCTGCGATCTTTTCCAGAACTGAAAGGCACAAATTTGCGCAAGCGTGTAGTCGATATAGTAGAACGGGCTGCCAAAAATATGTCCCTGACGCTGCCAATAGGCGCCGTGCTCCAGGTACGAATTGTCCTCGTAATTGCGATGCGGCAAATATTTCTTCTCGATTTCGCGCCAAGCGGCTTTCCGCTCAGCCGGCGTAGCATCCGGGTTCTCGTAGACAAAATGCTGGAATTCATCTACCGTAACGCCGTAAGGGAGGAAGAGCAGGGAGCCGGCCAGATGTTGGAACTTGTATTTATCCGCGTCCTCCTGGAAGAACAGGTCCATCCAAGGCCAAGTGAAAAACTCCATGCTCATCGAATGAATCTCGCAAGCTTCATAAGTCGGGAAGGCATACTCCGGCACGGCAAAACTTCTGCTCTCGTACACTTGGAAGGCATGGCCGGCTTCATGCGTCAGCACGTCGATATCTCCGGAAGTGCCGTTAAAGTTGGAGAAAATAAACGGCGCGCCGTATTCGCTGATATACGTGCAATAACCGCCGCCTTGCTTGCCTTTCTTGGCAACCAGATCCATGAGGCCGTTATCCAGCATAAAGCGGAAAAAGACGTCGGTCTCCGGCGACAGCTCGGCATACATCCGCGCGCCGTTCTCCACGATCCAATCCGGGCTGCCTTTTGGCTTGGCGTTGCCGGTCAGGAACGCAAGATTCTCGTCGTAGTAGTAGAGAGAATCTACGCCAATCCGCTCGCGCTGGCGTTCCTTCAGCTTGCTAGCAACCGGCACGATATGCTCAAGCACTTGATCGCGGAAGCTCGCTACCATCTCGGCCGTATAGTCGGTCCGGCTCATGCGGGCATAACCAAGCTCAACGAAATTCGTGAAGCCGAGTTTCTTCGCGATGCGGGTACGCACTTTTACAAGCTCGTCATAGATCCGGTCAAACTCGGCTTCATTCTCGGCCATAAACCCGGAAGAAGCTTCCGAAGCGCGTTTGCGCACCGAGCGGTCGGTCGATTGCTGGAATGGAGATAATTGCGAAAGCGTCCGCTCTTCGCCGTCGAACATAATTTTGGCCGAAGCAATAAGCTTCGTGTATTCGGTGGATAACTTATTCTCCTGCTGCAAATCCTCTATGACTTCCGGGCTGAACGTCTTTAGCGACAGCTCGGCCAGCTGGAACAGCTGACGGCCCCACTTGGCTTCAAGCTCCTGGCGGAAAGAAGAGTTCACCAGCGCCCGGTAATAATCCGTTATGTATTCCTGCACGACAGGTCCGTTCTCGTCGAAGAAATCCTGCTCGGCTTTGTAAAATTCATCGTTGGTATCAATCGAATGACGGATGCTCGCAATTTGCTGCATCGTATCAAACTCACTCCGCAGCTTGTTGAGGCCCGTCATGGCGGAATCTTGCTCCTCGAAACGGCTCGCCGCGTTAAAGGCGGATAGAAGCTCCTTGAACTGCTTCTCGAAAGCTGCTACATCGGGACGTTCGTAACGATACTCATTAAATTTCAATTGGATACACCTGCCCTCTCTGGATTATGGATTCGAAAATAGGAAATCGATGGTAGATTTAACGCTTAGATTGTCTATTCGTTAGAGCTAGCGCTAATCCTGCTTTCTCCGCATGCGAAAAGGCTCCCTTCACCTATGCTCAGGCGAAGCGAAGCCTCTTATGAACGTATGTTCAGCATGCTGCGATTATTTCTGGGTTCTGAGCTCGAATTCTTCGCGGATGCTTGCAAGCAGAACCGGATCGGCAACCACGTCGTAAGCGGTAGCGGCCAGCGTCTTGGCGGCAAAAATCATCCGGTCAAGCGCGCGCTCGGTCATCGCAGCATCCCGGAATTCAACCGTATGGAGCAGGAAACGCTCCTCGACGATTTTGACATAAGGATGAATGGCCGGGCAGCGGACGGATACGTTGCCAAGATCGAGCGAACCATGATCCTTGCCCACCTCGATCTCTTCCGGCTTCAAGCCTAACTCAAGCAGATTGGCGGTGAAGCATTCCGACAAAGCCTCGTTGGTAAGCAACTCGTCATAGGAAAATTCGTAATTGCTCATTTCCAGCCTGCAGCCGGTCTGCAAAGCAGCTCCTTCGGCGCAGCGGCGAACCTTCTCGGCAAGCTCATTCGTGTACGCCCGCGAAGCGGAACGTACGTAAAATTGGGCGGAAGCATAATCGGGAATAACGTTTGGCGCTTTGCCGCCGTTATCGATGATGCCATGGATGCGGGCGTCGCTGCGTGTCTGCTGGCGCAAAGCATTAATGCTGTTGAACAGCTGCAGGACCGCATCAAGTGCGTTGATGCCTTCAGACGGGCTTGCCGCCGCATGGGCCGGCTTGCCGAAATATTCGAACCGGATCGCGTCAAGCGCTAGCGAGTCGCCGGATTTCTCGAAGGTGTAATAAGGATGGGCCATCAGCGCAAAATCGCAGTCGTCAAATAGTCCGGCTTCGGACATGGGGACCTTGGCGCCTTTGGTTTCTTCAGCAGGCGTACCGTAGACGCGAATGGTTCCGCCGAATTGATCCATCACGGCTTTGAGGCCGACGGCCGCCGCAATCCCCATCGTGCAGATCAGATGGTGCCCGCAGGCGTGGCCGATTTCCGGCAAAGCGTCATATTCGCATAGGAAAGCAACGGTTGGACCCGGCTTGCCGGTGGAATAGGTTCCGATAAAAGCCGTTGGAATGCCAAGCGTTCCCCGTTCAACGGTGAAGCCTTGTCTTTCCAGCTCTTCAATAAGCATCGCCGAGGATTTGAATTCCTGATGGCCAAGCTCCGGATTAGCGCCGATTGTGCGCGAAATTTGTTTGAATGTATTTGCCTCATTGTCTATCGCGTCAAATACAAGTTGTTTGTTGCTGCTTGTCATGGACAAGCCCCCTTCCGTGAAGCTATATCCCCTTCATTATAGCGAATTAATGAATGCCGTGCATGCGTTTGAACTGTTCCGGGCTCATGCCCTCCATTCTCTTGAAGACGGTGCTGAAATAACTAGCGCTATCGAAGCCTACCATAGACGCGATGTCCTGCATCTTATGCTCTCTGCCGAGAAACATCAGTTCTTTGCTGCGGTTAATCCGCTCCCGGTTCACATACTCCATTGGCCGCATGCCCATTAGCTGCTTGAATAGCCTGCACAAATATTGCGGAGTAACGCCAATGCGCGAAGATAAATCCTGAATCGTCATGACTCCGTCAATATGCTCCTCGATATAACGGATCACGGGATGCAGCTTGTTGTAATACTGCTCGGCGGATTGAGTGCTGACTTGAACAACCTTCATGAGATCAAGCAGAAACAGATAAACAAGCTTGGAGCATTCAATCCCGAGAAAAGGAAGCCCCGACTCCGCCATTGCGGATATCCCCCTGAGATGGGCGACGATCATTTCACTGTCGGTTACGGAATAAAGCCCTGGTCCTTTAATGCCGGCTTGGTCAAGCAAATCCTTGGCCAAGCTGCCGCCGAAGCTAATGAAATAGACATCCCAAGGCTCGCGAACCGCGAAATAACGATGGGGAACGCCCGGAAACAAACAAAAGCCTTGACCCGGTTTTACCGTGTATCGCTTATCCCCAATCCATAGCTCGCCTTCGCCGCCCGTTGTTTGCAGCCATTGATAATGCGAGAAGCCTTGCTGACGGTCGATGGACTCTTGGTTATTCCAATGCCCGATAATGTCCACGAACAAGGGGAGTTTACGGTCGGAATCAGCCAGAATCGGAAATAACAATTTATCCATGTTGAAGCCACTTCCAGTTTCATATTGTTAAAACAATGTGAATATAATGTGATTTTATTGGATCTGAAAGCGTATTACAATATTAATATCGTAATAGACATTTTATTCATACGGAGGTTATCCATCATGTCCCTGAAGTTCCCGCCAATCAGCCCGAAATTCCCGCAAATGCTCCATGGAGCGGATTATAATCCCGACCAATGGCTTGATTACCCGCATGTTCTCGAAGAAGATATCCGTCTGATGAAGCTGTCGAGCAGCAACGTCATGTCTGTTGGCATTTTCTCTTGGGCCGCGTATGAGCCGGAAGAAGGCGTCTATACATTCGAATGGATGGACCAGCTGCTGGACCGTTTCGCCGCTAACGGAATCCATGCTTTGCTGGCAACGCCAAGCGGCGCGCGTCCAGCCTGGATGTCGCTGAAATATCCGGAGGTTCTTCGCGTATCGGAGAACGGGATCCGCAATCTGCACGGCGCGCGCCATAACCATTGCTTCTCCTCGCCGGTATACCGCGCGAAGGTGAAGGAGATGAACACCAAGCTGGCGGAGCGTTATTCGCAACATCCGGCAGTGATCGGCTGGCATATTTCCAACGAATACGGCGGAGAGTGCCATTGTAATTATTGTACGGAGGCGTTCCGGCAGTGGCTTGAGAAGCGTTACGGCACGATCGAGGCGCTTAACCATGCGTGGTGGACAACCTTCTGGGCGCATAAATATACAAGCTTTAGCCAAATTGAAACGCCAACCAACCGCGGTGAAAAAGCGGTACACGGCATGAACGTGGACTGGAGACGTTTCGTCACTGACCAGACGGTCGATTTCTGCCGCAACGAGATGGAGCCGCTGCGCGAGATTAGCCCCGAGCTTCCGATTACGACAAACTTCATGCTGGACTTTGAGCCGCTGAACTATTGGAAGTTCTCCGAGCTTCTGGATGTCATCTCCTGGGATGCTTATCCGACTTGGCATGACGCGAAAGATCAAAGCGAACTGGCCGCATGGATCGGCTTCAACCATGACGTCTTCCGTTCGCTCAAAGGCGGCAAACCGTTTATGCTGATGGAAAGCACGCCAAGCATGACGAACTGGCAGCCGATCAGCAAGCTGAAGAAGCCGGGTATGCATTTGCTCGCTTCTATGCAAGCTGTCGCGCATGGCTCGGATACGGTTCAATATTTCCAATGGCGCAAAAGCCGCGGCTCCAGCGAGAAGTTGCATGGCGCCGTTGTCGACCATGTCGGCCATGAGAATACGCGCGTATTCAAGGATGTTACGGATGTCGGCCAAGCCCTCGAGAAGCTGCAGGAAGTTGTCGGGACATCCGTGAAGCCGCAAGTGGCGCTTATCAATGACTGGGAGAACCGCTGGGCGGTGAAGGATTCGCAAGGTCCGCGCAACGGAGGCATCCATTATGAAGAAACGCTGAAGCGCCACTATCGTCCGCTGTGGGATATGGGCGTACCCGTCGATATCATCGACTCGGAATGCGCGTTCGACTCGTATAAGCTGCTGATCGCTCCAATGCTGTACATGGTACGCCCGGGCGTTGGCGAGCGGATTGAGGAATTCGTGCGCAATGGCGGTACATTTGTTGCAACTTACTGGTCGGGTATCGTTAACGAAAGCGATCTTTGCTTCCTGGAAGGTTTCCCCGGACCGCTTCGCAAGACGCTTGGCATCTGGTCGGAGGAGATCGACTCCTTGCATGACGGCGAGAAGAACAGCGTTGTTATGTCCGCAGGCAACAAGCTGGGACTTACGGGTTCTTATGACGCGATTGAGCTGTGCGATCTGATCCATCTGGAAGGCGCGGAACCTTTGGCGGTATACGGCGATGACTTCTACGCTGGCCGTCCGGCTCTGACGGTAAACCAGCTTGGCCAAGGCAAAGCGTATTATGTGGCTTCCCGCAACACCGAACCGTTCTTCACCGACTTCTTCAAGAAGCTGGTCGAGCAGGAAGGGCTGAAGCGCGCGGTTGAGACGGAGCTTCCGCAAGGCGTTACGGCACAGCTTCGTTCCGACGGCGAGAGCGACTACGTGTTTGTCATGAACTTCAGCGAGCAGGCGCAACAAGTGAAGCTTGACGAGCAGGCGTATAAGGATGTGCTTGCCGGCGGTCAAGTGGGCCATGAACTGGAACTTCCGCTGAACGGCTTGCGCATTCTGAAACGAAAAGCAAGCTTCCACTCCTAAGCCGGCTATTAACGATTGACATTGATTGCGCCATTCTCTATAATGGCTGTAATCTGATATCATATATGCTGAGAATGAGCGCAGTAGCGGCTTAATCCCTGTCCCAGAGAGCCGGGGGTCGATGGAACCCGGTACACATTAAGCGACCGCGAAATACACTCAGGAGCATCCCGGGTAATGCCGGGCGGAAACGGCGAACGATATCTCGCCTAGAGCGGTATGAGCCTGCGCGCGCGGCGGCTTCATACAAGTTGGGTGGTAACACGGTAAACAATCGTCCCTATGTCTGCAAAGACGTAGGGGCGTTTTTTTTGTTTTTAGACGAAATCAAAGGAGAGTAAAACCATGAACATTATTGACGAACTGGAATGGCGCGACGCCATTAATCAACAAACCGACGCAGAGGGACTGCGGGCATTAACTAACGAGAAAGCCGTCTCGCTCTACTGCGGCGTTGACCCGACGGGCGACAGCATGCATATCGGCCACTTGATTCCGTTTATGGTGCTCAAACGCTTCCAGCTGGCCGGCCACCGTCCGGTCATCTTGATCGGCGGCGCGACGGGAACGATTGGCGACCCAAGCGGCCGCACATCGGAGCGTTCTTTGCAGACGCTGGAGCAAATTCAGGAGAACGTTGACGCGCTCTCCGCACAGCTTACCAAGCTGTTCCTCACGGAAGGCGAGAACAACTTCCGCATGGTTAACAACTACGACTGGACGCATAAGATTAACGTGATTGAGTTCCTGCGCGACTACGGCAAAAACTTCAGCATCAATACGATGCTCGCCAAAGACGTCGTCTCGAGCCGTCTGGAGAGCGGGATTTCGTTTACGGAGTTCTCGTACCAGATTCTGCAATCGCTCGACTTCCTCCATCTGTTCAAGGAAGAGGATGTTCAGCTGCAAATCGGCGGTTCCGACCAATGGGGCAACATTACGAGCGGCCTTGACCTGATCCGCAAGAAGGAAGGCAGCGAATCGAAGGCGTTTGGCCTCACGATTCCGCTTATGCTGAAGGCTGACGGAACGAAGTTCGGCAAATCTGCAGGCGGCGCGATCTGGCTGGATCCGGAGAAAACAACGCCTTACGAGTTCTACCAGTTCTGGGCAAATACCGATGACCGCGATGTCGTCAAATACTTGAAATACTTCACGTTCCTGTCCAAGGAAGAGATTGAAGGTTTGGCTGAGAAAGTAGCTACGGAACCGCACAAACGGGAAGCGCAGAAGAAACTTGCCGAAGAAATGACGCGTTTCGTTCATAGCGAAGAGATGCTGCAGCAAGCGCTCCGCATTACGGCTGCCTTGTTCAGCGGCGATATCAAGTCGCTAAGCGCGGACGAAATCGAGCAGGGCTTCAAGGAAATGCCAACGTACGAGTCGTCGCGCGAAGCGAAGAACATTGTGGATTGGCTTGTGGATCTTGGAATCGAGCCTTCCAAACGCCAAGCGCGCGAAGATATTACGAACGGCGCCATCTCCATGAACGGCGAGCGCGTAACGGATCTTGCGCTGGAAGTTTCCACCGAGCATGCGATCGGAGAACGTTTCATCATTATCCGCAAAGGCAAAAAAAATTACAGCCTGGTGAAAATGGGCTAAACCGTACCCCCTGTTTCTTCTGAACGCGGAAGAAGCAGGGGGATTTTTTTTGGCATGGAAGAGGTACAAGCCCTCATAGGATGGAATAAGAGAATAAGACAGGTAGGCAAATTCTGGAGATGGGGTGTGGACATGCTTCGGAAGTATAGGGGATTTATTGTGGGTTTAGTGATGGGAGGACTGATTATGACGGCTTATCCGTCGCTCGCGGCTCCCAATACGGATAAAAAGGCATACTCTTTGACAGAAGCGGGTTATCCGGTTGAAGTAAATGGTACAGCCTATACGGGGCAGGGGCTGCCCATCCTGAACTACAAAGGAAACACCTATGTGCCGCTTAGAGCAGTGGGCAATTTGCTCGATGCTTCCGTGACTTGGAATGATAAGCTGGGAAAAGTGACCATTCAGAAAGAAGCGAAAGTCGCTCCGTGCAATAACGCTTTTTGCGATGTGAGTGTCCAAGGCTCGGCAGGGCATTATACCGTAACGGGAAAAGGCAGAGTGTTTGAAGCGGTTATGCAATATGCCGTGGAGGACGGACATGATTACGTGCTTGAAGGCCATACAATGTTAGATGAAGGGGCGCCTGCCTGGTCGCCGTTCACGCTTGATCTCGTTATTCCGCCAGATAAATTGCCGACAAACGGGACGCTTACGCTCGAGCTGTTCGAATACAGCGCGAAAGACGGCTCCCAAATCAACGTATTAAGCATTCCGCTGGAGACATTCTAATCGTGCAATCCGATATTCAAGCTGCAAGCCACAACGCATGAGCGTTTGAGGCTTGCGGCTTTTTTTATTGCGAGGAGCGCAGAAATCGAAATCATCCTTTAGAACTAGCCAAGATATTTAATATATTAAATAAGATGAACAAAGTCGAATTAACGGTTATTAAAGGAAGGATTCTCGAAAATAGCTTAGAATTGATGTAGTTTTCAGGTAAAAAGTCTTGTTCCAATCATTCAAATGAAATATTGATTATATTGAATATTTGTATTAAGATGTGGGCGAGTGCGAACGAACCGTTTGGATAAAAAGGAGGACATAGACGTGGGCAAACAGGAACGCGCGGAATGGACGGGCTTTCAAGAATCTCGTCCCTACGGAACGAAGTATGATCTTCGTACGGATTTTGTAATGGTATACGGATTGTCGGACGGGCTGGAAGAGCGGATCGAAGGCTGGAGAAAAGCAGGTTATACTATTCATCTTATGACCGGTGTGTCATGGGGCGAATATCAGGATTACCTATACGAAAAATTCGATGGCCGGAACCATTGGGACGAAGCGCAAATGGACCGGTTCGGCAACTATATCCAGCATGGTAAAGATGTGCCGTATATGGTACCGACGGTCGCTTTCTCCGAATACTTGGCGGCCTATATCAAGAAAGCGATTGACTGCGGGGTAGAAGCCATCCATCTGGAGGAACCCGAATACTGGGCGGCTTCGGGTTATTCGGAAGCATTCAAGCGGGAGTGGTTGACGTATTACGGGGAACCGTGGACGGCGCCTCACCTGTCTCCTGATGCGCAGTACCGGGCATCGAAGCTGAAAGCCTATCTGTATTACCGCGCGCTTGACCGTCTATGCGCGCAGATGAAAGAATATGCGCTTGTCACCTATAACCGGGAAGTCCGCTTCTACGTTCCTACCCACAGTCTTATCAATTACTCGCAATGGCGGATCATCAGTCCGGAAGCGCTCCTCGTATCGATGCCTTCCTGCGATGGATTCATCGCGCAGATTTGGACGGGAACGGCGAGAACGCCAAACATCTACCGCGGCGTACGCCGGGAGCGGACTTTCGAAACAGCATTCCTGGAGTATGGCGTCATGCAGGAATTGACTCGCGGTACGGGAAGAGATATGTGGTTCCTGCATGATCCGATTGAAGATAATCCGCGCTACACCTGGAGTGATTACCGTTATAATTACCGGGCAACGGTAGTAGCTTCCTTGCTTCATCCGGGCGTATCGAAGTTTGAAGTATGTCCTTGGCCATGGCGTGTATTCACGCGCGGATACCCAACGGAAGACGGCACGGGAAAAGAAATGATCCCGGCAAGCTACAAGACGGTCCTTCTTACCGTCATGAACGTTCTTCGGGATCTTCATCATCACGAGGAAGAACCGACGGACATCTATACGAGCGGAATTGGTCTGCTCTTGTCCAACTCGGCCATGTACCAACGCGGCGATGTTGTATCGGAAGAATCGGAAGATGCGCTAGGCAAAAAAC
This sequence comes from Paenibacillus glycanilyticus, assembly GCF_030161375.1. Lineage (GTDB taxonomy): Bacteria > Bacillota > Bacilli > Paenibacillales > Paenibacillaceae > Pristimantibacillus > Pristimantibacillus glycanilyticus_B. The sequence goes on along the minus strand of NZ_BSSQ01000005.1, from coordinate 215,993 downwards.
AAGGCGGCTTGACGACGGCGGATTTGTTGTCTCCCGAGCAGCGGGAGAAGCTCGACTTCTCGGCGTTTTACGGATTGGCGCTGCCGCTTGTCAAACACGGTATTCCGCTGCGTCCGGTACAGCTGGACAACGCGCTGACGTTCCCAGGTTATCTGGACGATTACAAAGTGCTGCTGCTTAGCTACGAATATATGAAACCGGAACACGCGGGATTGCATCAAGCGATCGCAGGATGGGTGAGAGACGGCGGCGTCCTGATCTATGTCGGCGACGGCACCGATGAATTCCATAACGTGCGCGAATGGTGGAACCGCGAAGGCAGCCGGCGGACCTATGAACGTCCGGACCAGCATTTGTTCGAGACGCTTGGATTGTCGGTGAATCAGGAAGACGGCGAATACGCTTATGGCGATGGCCATGTTCTCGTGCGCCGCGTTCATCCAATCGTTCTATCCCGTACAAACGAAGGAGCCGATTCGGTTCGCGCATGGTTGCAATTAGCACTGGAGCTTAGAGGAGAGACGGAGTCGTACCGCGAAAGCGGAATGCTTCGCATCAAACGCGGGCCTTATGTCATTGCGCAAGCGCTGGACGAGACGGAAGTTGAAGGCGCAAATATAATCGAAGGAAGTTATATCGATTTGTTCGAGGATAATCTTCCGATCGTTCAGCAAGTGGAATTGAAGCCTGGCGACAACTGCTTGTTGTATGACTTGAATGCGGCAAGCCATGATTCTCGCGTTGCTAAAGTGATCGTCAGCTCTTCCCGTATTGAGGAAGAGACTGCTGACGGCAAGTCGATCTCCTTCCGTTCGGAAAGTCCGTCGGATATGACCGTTAGCACGCGGCTATTCGTTCCGTCGATTCCAACACTTGTCACGGCGGACGGTAACGCTCTGGAGCATGAGTACGATGAAGCTTCCGGAACGCTTCTCCTCCGGCATGAAGGCCAACCGGAAGGCGCGCAAGTAAAAGTAGCTTGGGCCTAATCTATACGTTCAACAAAAAGGCGGCGCGGATATGCGCCGCCTTTTTGTGTTGGTCTAGTTTACCAATTATTTTTAACGCAGCGAAAACATTTCTATGAATTGGAATTGATGCTTCAGTCCTATATTAGTTCTATAGGAGTCCATAGAGAAAGGTGAGAGACCATGACGAATGCCTTATTAGAACGTCAAGCGCAGGAGAAGAAAGTCGAAACTGCCCAGATCTCAACTCGTTTGCTAGAATTCATCCGGAGTGCACCGGTTATTGCCGCAAGCCGTTCCTGCAAAGATACCATTGCTTTGTTCAAAGAGAATCCGGACAGCGAATGCATAGTAATCGCCAGTGATGGAGTTGATATGGACAAGCCGGTAGGTCTTATGATGCGCAATCAGTTTTTTATGCGGTTAAGTCAACGGTTTGGGGTAGATCTGTATTACGAGAAACCGGTTTCGGAGCTTATGGACAGCTCGCCGATGGTCGTAGATCAAGCCTATTCTCCGCAATTATTAATAGATAATGCACTGAAACGCGATGATAACGTTCTTTATAACTGTGTCATCGTAACAAGAGAAGAACGCGTTAAGGGGATTTTGACGGTATCCGATCTGCTTCGCATGTCCCGCCAGCTTCAACAGGAAGCGGTTGACGGACAAGTGAAAACCATTAATAGCGTCGGCAGCCGGGTGAAAGAGATTGACCAGGCGGTAAGTTCGGTCCGGCAGTCTGCTTTGCAAGGCAAGCAAATATCCGCGGATATGGTGGATTTGACGTTAAGCGGGAAAAATCAGTTGGACAAAGTAACCGCTGCGTTTGGCAAGCTGGCTTCCAATTCCATGCAGCAAGAAGAGCGGATGAGCGCGCTGCAGTCTGAAGCGGGTTCGATCAGCCACGTCTCCAAGCTGATTAAAGAACTGGCGGAGCAAAGCAATCTGCTGGCGATTAACGCTTCGATTGAAGCCGCTCGCGCAGGTGAGCACGGCAGAGGATTTGCGGTTGTCGCCGGCGAGGTAATGAAGTTGGCCAGCGAAACGAAACGTTCGGCTGAATCGATTACGACATTGACCAAAACGATTGTCGAAGCCATTGAACATACGGCTACGCTTGCGCGGGAAGGCCGGGAAGAAGCCGTTGTGAGCGAGTCATGCGTGCAAGAAGCGGGCAGCGTATTCAGCCAATTGTTTCAAGCATCGGCAAACAGCAAGGATAGCTCTGAACAAATCGGCCGCCAATCGGAGCAGGCTTATCAGCAGACCATCCATGTGTCGCGGGAGATAGACAAATTACTCGAGTCCTATTTTTAACATGAAATTTACAAAACAACAATACGGCATTTACAAACGGCTAGTAGGATAGATACGTCAGGCATCGCAAAGATCAACCATTGGCAATGGGATTAGCTTTACCAAATAGGCTTCCCATTTTTTTTAACGTTATGATTCGAGCAAAATCACCAAGCCTCAGTATGGAGATTGTTCATCTGGGGCTGGTATCATTTTTTATTGAATATGTGGAGGAGAACGACTATGACCACCTTATCGCAGTCGAAAACACTAATCAACATTGAGAAACTTAATTTGTATTATGGCACCTTTCATGCCCTGAAGGATGTTTCGCTCACGATTCCCGAGAAGGCGATTACGGCTTTTATCGGTCCGTCGGGCTGCGGCAAATCTACGCTGCTTCGTACTCTTAACCGGATGAACGACATGATTCCGGGAACAAGAATCGAAGGAAGCATCGCAATCGGGGGAACTGAAATTTATTCGAATGATGTTGATGTGGAGACGCTTCGCAAGAAGGTTGGCATGGTGTTCCAGCAGCCTAATCCGTTCCCGAAATCGATCTACGATAACGTGGCTTACGGCCCGCGCCTCCATGGCATCACAAGCAAGAAAGAACTTGATGAAATTGTGGAAACAAGCTTGAAAGCTGCCGTTCTGTGGGATGAGGTAAAAGATTATTTGAAACGTTCCGCGCTCAGCCTCTCGGGCGGCCAGCAGCAACGTCTTTGCATCGCGCGCGCAATCGCGGTTAATCCGGACGTCCTGCTGATGGACGAAGCGACTTCGGCGCTTGATCCTATTTCTACATTAAAGATTGAAGAGTTGGCGCAGGAGCTGAAAGACCGCTATACTATCGTTATGGTTACTCATAACATGCATCAGGCAGCTCGTGTTTCCAACCAAACAGTCTTTTTCCTTAATGGCGAGGTAGTTGAGTTCTCGGAAACGGAGAAATTGTTCTCTAACCCGACTGACCAGCGCACGGAAGATTACATTAGTGGACGATTCGGCTAATACGGGGGAGGCAGCAATACGATGATGACCAAAAGAAAAGAGTTTGACCTGGGACTGGAGCAGCTTCATAATTTGCTCGTTGAGATGGGAACTTTCGTAGAAGAAGCGCTTGTGGATTCAATGAAAGCTCTTAGCGGTACCGATGTAGAGAAAGCAAGAACCATTATTCAACACGATCAGCATTTGAATCATATGGAAGAACAGATTACCGAGCTTGGCTCGAAGCTTATTGCCACGCAACAGCCGGTAGCGAAAGATTTGCGCCGGATTCTGGCTGCCTTCAAGATTGCTTCGGATCTGGAGAGAATGGGCGATCTTTGCGTGAACATTGCTAAGTTTGTTGTACGGTTGGAAGGTCAACCGCTCATTAAGCCGCTTATCGATTTGCCTCGCATGGCAGAAATCGTGCAAACGATGACTTATGAATCCATTCAATCCTTCGTGCAGGAAAACGTGGATCTCGCTTACAAACTGGCAACGGAAGACGACCAGGTTGACGCGCTTTGCGCTCAAATCTACCGCGAACTTCTGTCGCTAATGATGGAGAATCCGCGCAACATTTCGCAGGCGACGGTACTGAACTTTGTAGCCCGCAATATTGAACGTATCGGCGACCATGCAACCAACATTGGCGAAAGCGTCGTTTATCTCGTAACAAACAAACGTCCTGATCTAAATACTCAACATAATATCTAATAGAAGTGTTGCAGGGGCTGTCTTAATCGGACAGCCCCTGTTTTTTTGTTCTGGCTTTCAAGGCATGCCGAGGAACAAACAGATGCCCTGGCGGTTTTCTTGTTGGCCGCTGCCCGGCAAGGAGTTTGCTTCATAAATATGGTATGATAGGGTGTAGAAATGTTTAGGTGAGGTGCCAAGATGGACAAGTGGATATTAATTGACGGTAATAGTATCGCAAACCGTGCTTTTTACGCGATGCCGCCGCTTACGAATTCAGCAGGTTTACATACAAACGCGGTATTTGGCTTTACGACCATGCTGCTTAAATTGCTTGAAGAAGAGAAGCCGACACATGTGCTAGTTGCATTTGACGCGGGCAAAATCGTGTTCCGCCATGAAGGCTATACCGAATATAAAGGCGGTCGCGCCAAAACACCGTCGGAGTTATCCGAGCAGTTCCCGGTGATGAAGGACTTGCTTAAAGCATTTGGCATTTCGCAATTTGAGCTATCCGGGTACGAAGCCGACGATATTATCGGTACGTTAACGAAGTTGGCCGACGAGCAAAACGTGCAGACGCTTGTCGTGACTGGCGATAAGGATATGCTGCAGCTGGCTTCGGACAATGTGACCATTGCCATTACGCGCAAAGGGATCAGCGAGGTGGAGCATTTCTCCCCGGCTGCGATCGACGAGAAATACGGGCTGAAGCCGATGCAGATCATTGACCTGAAAGGTCTCATGGGCGATACATCCGACAATATCCCGGGCATCCCGGGCGTTGGCGAGAAAACCGCGCTCAAAATGCTGCATGAATTCGGCTCGGTTGAAGAAGTGCTGGCGAATACGGACAGTTTGAAAGGCAAGATGAAGGAAAAGGTCGAGACGCATAAAGACGATGCGATTATGAGCAAAAAACTCGCAACGATCTTCCGCGAGGTACCGCTCGAGCATAGCGCCGAAGATATCCGATATGCAGGGTATGAGCCAGCTACGCTTGCCGAGGCGTTCCGCAAGCTCGAATTCAAGTCGCTCATTGAGCGGCTTGATCTGAACGGAGCAGGAGCGGGAAGCGAAGAAGCTGCTGTTCCGGCTGCACCGCTCGACGTTGTTGTTATTGAATCGGATAATGACGGGGATGCGCTGAAGGCGTTGTTGTCGTCCTTGCAGGCAGCCGGCGCCGAGCATGGCTTATATATTGAAGCAATCGGCGAAAATCCGAACCAGGCAGAGGTGTTGGGACTTGCTGTAGCCGTTCATGAACAGGCTTATGTGGTGCCGGTGACGGCTCTTCAGCAACCATTTACCGCAGAGCTGCGCGAATGGCTGGCCGATGCGGACAAGCCGAAGAACGGCTTTGATACGCACAAAACGGAATTGGCGTTAGGTTGGAGAGGGATCGAATGGAAAGGCGCGGCATTTGACGTACAGCTTGCCGCCTATTTACTGGACCCGACAGACACGAACCTGACGTTAACCGCGTTATGCGACCGGTTTGGTCAATCCTCGGTGCCGCATGACGAAGCGGTGTATGGCAAAGGCGCCAAATTCAAAGTGCCGGAGAGCGAGACTTTGTACCGCCATCTGGCCGTGAAGGCGGACGCGGTTCGCAGATTGACTTCGCTTATGCGCGCGGATCTCGAGAAAAGCGGGATGAACAAGCTGTATTACGAGCTGGAGCAACCGTTGGCCGTTGTTCTTGCGGGCATGGAGCGTCAAGGCATTAAGGTGGAAAAAGCGGAGCTGGAGCGGCTTGGCAGCGAGCTGGAGAGCAAACTGGCCACGGCCATGAGCGAGATTTACCGGCTTGCCGGGATGGAGTTCAATATTGGTTCTCCGAAACAGCTTGGCGAGGTATTGTTCGAGAAGCTGGGGCTTCCGGCACAGAAAAAGACGAAGACCGGTTATTCGACGGATGCGGAAGTATTGGAGAAGCTGGCTCCGTATCATGAGATTGTACCTCTTATCCTGCATTACCGGACCTTGTCCAAGCTGCAGTCGACTTACATTGAAGGGCTCTTGAAAGAGGTTCGTCCGGAAACGGGCAAGATCCATACGTATTACCGCCAGACGATTGCGGCAACAGGGCGTCTTAGCAGCCAGTTCCCGAATCTGCAGAATATTCCGATCCGTCTGGAGGAAGGCAGGCAGATCCGCAAAGCTTTTGTGCCGTCCGAACCGGGCTGGTACATTCTTGCGGCGGACTATTCGCAGATCGAGCTGCGCGTGCTTGCCCATATCTCGGGCGACGAGCGGCTGAAGGAAGCTTTTATCAACGACATGGACATTCATACGAAGACGGCGATGGACGTATTTGGCGTATCGGCAGACCAGGTCGATTCAAACATGCGCCGTTCCGCGAAGGCGGTTAACTTCGGTATCGTATACGGCATCAGCGATTTCGGCTTGTCGCAGAACTTGAACATTACGCGCAAGGAAGCCGCTCAGTTTATTGAGCAGTATTTCGAAGTCTTCCAAGGCGTTCGCAAGTATATGGACGATATCGTCATGCAGGCTCGCCGCGACGGCTATGTCACGACTTTGCTGGAACGCCGCCGTTACTTGCCGGAGATCAAAGCTTCGAACTTTAACCTGCGCTCCTTCGCCGAGCGTACGGCGATGAACACGCCGATCCAGGGCACGGCAGCCGACATTATTAAGCTGGCAATGGTGCGCATGGATGAGACGCTAAGCGAACGCGGACTGAAAAGCCGCATGCTGCTGCAGGTGCATGACGAATTGGTATTCGAAGTGCCGGAGGAAGAGCTGGAGCTGATGAAGGAGCTAGTGCCAACCATTATGGCCGGAGCGCTTAAGCTGGATGTGCCGCTGAAGGCCGACGTCAATTACGGCGTGAACTGGTACGAGGCGAAGTAAGGTCGCGTCGCGGGTTAAGCGAAAGTTTCGCTAAGCAACGGGATTGACAAAAGTATCCCGTCCAAAGCGAAGTTTCGCAATGAAAAGTAGGGAATGGCGAAGCCATCCCTTACTAGGCGAAAGTTTCGCTAAGCAACGGGATTGACAACTAATCCCGTCCCGCAGCCAACGCCCATCGGGTATAATGGTTGTTGAGGTGAATAAATATGCCCGAATTACCAGAGGTAGAAACGGTCAGAAGAACATTAATCGAACTAGTCGCAGGCAAGCGGATCGCATCCGTAGAGGTCAAGCTGCCGCGTATTATACAACGTCCCGCCGAGCCGGAGGCGTTCGCAGCGGCGCTTGCCGGGCGTACGATTCAAACCGTCGAGCGGCGGGGGAAGTTTTTAAGAATTGTTTTGGACGGACTTGTGCTTGTCTCCCATCTCCGGATGGAAGGACGCTACGGCGTATTCCCAAGCGACGAGCCGGTCGAGCTTCATACGCATGTCCTGTTCCACTTCGAAGACGGAACGGATCTTAGATACAAAGACGTACGCCAGTTTGGCACCATGCATCTGTTCGAGCCCGGAACGGAGTTTGAGATGAAGCCGCTGAGCAAGCTTGGGCTGGAGCCCCTGGATAATGATGCTTTTACAGCTGATGCTTTGAGAGGGTTACTCGGCAAAAAATCCGGATTGATCAAGCCGCTTTTGCTAAATCAGGAATATGTCGTGGGGCTTGGCAATATTTATGTGGATGAGGCTTTGTTTCTGGCAGGCATCCATCCGGAACGGACGGCTGATTCCTTAAAGAAAGCGGAGTGGTCGCTACTTCATGAGGCGATTGTATCGACGCTCGCCAAAGCCGTCGCGGCAGGCGGCTCATCCGTTAAATCTTACGTGAACGGGCAAGGCGAAATGGGCATGTTCCAGCATCAGCTGCTTGTATACGGCAGAAAAAACGAACCTTGCGCCAAATGCGGCAGATTGATCGATAAATCCGTTGTAGGCGGCAGAGGAACGCATACCTGCGCGAGTTGCCAACCTATCCCGAAACCGCGCAACAAGGCTGTACGGAAGGTTTAATGCACCGTAACGATTTCCCCGCATATGCTATTGTTGTTACGAACAATAGGCGGATGTCTAGATAAGCGCGCAAGCGCAAGGCATGGGCATCCGGTGTGCGGGGAGGGCTGCGGGTTGTTCGCGCATTTTGCTTCTTTGCTGGTGCTTGCTTTTGCCGTTAGTGTGGACGGCTTCGGAGTAGGCGTGACATACGGATTGCGGCGAATAAGAATACCGCTCTTGTCTGTGGTCATTATTGCATGTTGTTCAGGTTTGGTTATTTTCTTATCGATGCTCGTCGGCTCATGGGTCACGGGGTACTTATCCCCGTTTGTGGCGAAGCTGATCGGAGCGGTTGTTCTAGTCGGCATCGGCACATGGGCTCTGTTGCAGCTTAGGAAAAGCGGCCGTGAAGCAGGTGCGCAGGAAAGCTCGGGCGAAGGGGACCCGGAGCAATCTTCTGCCCCCGTTTCGGAGCAGATTGAACTGTCCCATCCGGTTCTTGTCGTTATCGTTGAATTGAAGCGTCTGGGATTGGTTATACAGATATTGCGGACTCCGCAAGCCGCCGACGTGGATAAATCGGGGACGATCTCTGCCGCTGAGGCTCTTATGCTTGGCGTAGCTCTTTCATTTGACGCCTTTGGTGCCGGCATCGGCGCTGCCATGATCGGATTGTCTCCATTATTGACGCCTATTATGATTGCTGCGGCGAGCGCACTGTTTCTGCTGGGCGGGATGCGGTTCGGCTTCCGGTTCTCGAACTGGAAAGGCATGCAGGCCGTATCGGTACTCCCGGGAATTTTATTAATTATTATCGGCATATTGAAGCTGTTATAGGGAATCAGGCAGGATCTACTTGAACGGGGTGAAAGCTAATGAAGATCGGTTTAACCGGCGGGATCGCTACCGGCAAAAGCACCGTTGCTGCCATGCTGGTAGAACGAGGCGCGTTGTTGGTCGATGCTGATCAGGTTGCGAGAGAGGTTGTTATGCCCGGCGAACCGGCTTTAGAGGCGGTCGCCTCTTTGTTTGGACAAGCAGTCATACATACGGATGGAACATTGGACCGGAAAGCGCTGGGCGGAATCGTATTTAACAATAGCGAATTGCTTGCCCAATTGGAGAGTATACTACATCCGGCTATACGAGGCCGCATGCAGTTAAGGATTCGTCAATATGAGGAGCAACATCCGCGGCAGTTGGTTGTTGCGGATATCCCTCTGTTATATGAAACGGGTCAAGAAGGGCTATATGACGGCGTTATGGTCGTCTATGTTCCGCAGCAGCTGCAACTTGAGCGTCTAATGGAACGGAACGGATTGCAGGAGCAAGAGGCACAGCGGCGCATTGGACTTCAAATGGATATCGAGCAGAAAAGAAGCCGTGCGGACTGGGTCATCGATAACAGCGGTTCACTTGAAACGACACGGCGACAGGTGGACGATTTCTGGAAAAGCAAGGATTTGCCATGAGGTGGCTTATTCGAAAAAGAGTGCTGCTTCTTCTGCTCATCGGCTTCATTGGCGTCCTATTTCTTAATTCCAATTGGCTTGCGCGCATGATGTATCCCATTGAGTACAAGGAAGATATAAGCGCGAGCGCATCCAATTATGGCGTGGACCCGCATCTGATTGCGGCAATTATCCGGACGGAAACGAACTTCTCAACCGGACAAGTTTCGAAAAAAGGGGCACTTGGCCTCATGCAGATTATGCCGGATACGGCAGACTGGATTGTTCAGCAGGCAGATTTCCGAAATGTGACCAAAGAGATGCTGCAGAATCGTCCGGATGTCAGCATTGAAGTAGGGGCATGGTATTTGCAATCTTTGCACAAACAGTTCAAGCAAAATTCTATAGCGGTAATTGCCGCTTATAACGCTGGACCTGGCAATGTAAGAAAGTGGCTTGACTCGGGCAAGTGGGATGGCAGGCTGGAGACGACCGATCAAATTCCGTACGGAGAAACCCGCCACTATGTACAACGCGTTATTTATTATTATAATAAATATAAAGATCTTTATCCGGTTTTATAACTTAGACAAGAAGAAGCCTTGGCCGTCCGCCGCTTCAGGACGGAACAGCCAAAGCATCTGTTATACATGACTAATGAAATTCATTATTTGCTACCTGCAAGGGATTGCTCGGCGATTTGCACCAGACGGCGAGTGATGCTGCCTCCGATGTAGCCTGCATCTTTAGTGAGCAGGTTGCCGTGGTAACCATCTTGCGTCAGCGAGATACCCAGCTCTTGTGCGACTTCATATTTCATTTGGTCGAGGGCTGCAGTAGCTTGTGGTACAAGCAAGTTGTTGCTGTTTGCGCTCATTGTTGTTCACCTCCTTGCGGTTGGTAAATGTATTATGTGCGGAATTCGCGAGTTCATTCAGGTAACGAATGGTAATTTATTAAACCATAAAAAACAGGATTCGGAAGGAGTGAGAATAATGAAATGCCCATACTGCGATTTTGCCGGCACAAAAGTACTTGATTCCAGACCAGCCAACGAAAACAAGTCGATCCGCAGACGTCGCGAATGCGAAAAATGCAGCCGCCGCTTCACGACTTTCGAGATGGTGGAGGAAACTCCGCTTATTGTGATCAAGAAGGGCGGCAGCCGCGAGGAATTCAGCCGCGATAAGATCTTGCGCGGACTGATCCGCGCATGCGAGAAACGTCCGGTATCGGTGGAGCGCCTTGAAGTCATCGTCTCTGAAGTAGAGAAGGAGCTTCGCACAACAGCGCTTGCCGAAGTGGAAAGCCGCGAGATCGGCGAGATCGTGATGAGCCAGCTGTATCCGGTGGACGAAGTCGCTTATGTGCGCTTTGCATCGGTATATAGACAATTCAAGGACATCGACATGTTTATGAAAGAGCTAAGCAGCTTGTTGTCCAAGCCGGACGAACAATAACTTAGAATGAATAGCCCACTCCCTCAGCGGGGGAGGGCTATTTTTTACATGTAGAAAGGATTGAGGGGCATGATAAAGATTGAATCGTTAGATCATCTTGTATTAACCGTAGCGAGTATCGAGAAGACCGTTACCTTTTATGAGAAGGTACTGAATATGGAAGTTGTCGTGTTTGGAGATAACCGGAAGGCACTTAAGTTCGGCAGCCAAAAGTTTAATCTGCACGAAGCAGGCAAGGAGTTTGAACCAAAGGCGAGGAATCCTCAGACTGGATCGGCGGATTTTTGTCTGATTACAAAAACACCGATTGTTGAGGTAGTCCGGCATTTGAACGCTTGCGGCGTGTTAGTTGAGGAAGGCCCGGTCAACCGGACCGGGGCAGTTGGCTCCATCGTATCCGTTTATTTCCGCGATCCGGATTATAATTTAATGGAAGTATCGAATTATGTGGACTAAGGGAGGAGAATAAGCCGTCCGCGTCTGAACGGTTAAATGTATGCGGACGGCTTGATGGATGGCAAACGGCGGGAATTCTGAGGTTATTTTCTTTGTTTGATCAAATCTTGCGCTTTTGCCACTGTTCCGCCATCGACCCTGAGATCGGTACCGGTAATATACGAGCTGTCGAGGCTGCACAGAAAAGCGACTGCGGCAGCTATTTCCGTTGCTTCCCCCATCCGGTTAAGCGGGGTATTGTCCATTAGCATCTTCATGCTTTGGCTTTCCGCAGCTTCTTGTCTGCCCATAGCCGTATTAATCGTTCCTGGCGATACGGACACGATGCGGGCTCCCTTCTGCCCCCAGTCCCATGCTTGCTCTTCTACAATAAGCTGCACGCCAAGTTTGGACATGCCATAAGACATATCAGGTCTGCCCTGAGTAAATACTTCTATACGGTCTAGGAAGTTGTCCTCAAGAGGTTGCTTAAGCAAGCCATTATAAGTATCATTGCGAGGGAAGAAATAAGCTGACATGGAAGAGATACATACGGCTACGGAACCTGGAACCGCGATTGGCAAAAAGGCCTTCAGGATAAGTCCGGTGCCGACCATATTAACTTCCATGATTCGGCGCCCGCTTGACATGGTTGGCGAAAGACCGGCGGTATGGATAATGGCCCCAAGTTCACCTAGCTCTACTGCAGCTGCGGCGAGTCGCTCGACCTGTTGCTCGTTTGTAATGTCTACGGTCTGGGTTGCAACATCCGAAATTCCTTCTTCTGCAAGTTGTTCGACTGCCTGATGAAGGCGTTCCTCGCTAATATCGGCAAGAAGAAGCGTACCTTGCTTGCCGAGGCGGCGTGCAACCTCTATTCCGATGCCTCCTGATCCTCCGGTAATTACGTATACTTTTTTCATGACGTATTTCCTCCGTTCTTTTGTTATCATAGAATTTAGAATCTATCTCTAGCTTAGGCTAGAATAGTTCTAGCGATCAAACGTCAATCTTAATCAAAATGTCCATTTGCACATGTTGCCGAGGAGGCTTGCTCATGACCCAAGTTGACTCTTATCCGATCTCCGCTCGCTGGCTCATTACGGAAGCATTGTTTTCATTAATGGCAGGCAAGTCCTTTGATAAAATATCCGTTGATGCGATCGTTCGAAAAGCAGGGATCAGCAGATCTACGTTTTATTTGCATTTTCAAGATAAATTCGATTTGCTTCAGCAGGTAACCAAAGAGATTACCGGCAAACTATTTGGCATATACGAAGGAAAACTAGGCGAAGAGCAATATGACACGATGAAGCTTTATATGGACAGTCTCCCGATTCCCGCAACGATTCTTATCTGTGAGCATATTCGTACTTATGAGACGTTTTATAGGAACAGGTTTCATGATCCTATGTTTCTAAGTTGGCTAAACAATGAGCTATATGCACGGTTTGAGCATATCTATCAGAATGAAGCGCGATCCACTTTTGCAGCTGGAGGAACGGTAGGTTATATGGGCCGCTGGCTGCAGAACGGATTGCCCGGTACGGACTTGGAACATGCGTTAGAGCTTGGAAATCTCGCAATGATGTCCTTGCACGCAGCCACAAGCCTAACAATAGAGAAGTAGATATAAAAACTTAGCAAAATGATTGACAGCTTGGAAATGACTGTGCTATTATTTTGCTTATTCGGGGCCATAGCTCAGCTGGGAGAGCGCATCGCTGGCAGCGATGAGGTCAGGGGTTCGATCCCCCTTGGCTCCACCATAATAAACAATCAAACCACGTCCTTGTGACGTGGTTTTCTGTTTATTATGGTGGAGCCCAATAGGGGGCGAACCCGGGTTCAGTCCGCGCGGACGAAGCGAGTGCGGAGGAGCACGGCGTCTGAATCTACCGCTAAAAGTCCTCGTGGATTAAGCTTCGTAAGCCATTTGATAAAAGATTCGGACATCCCATGATGAGAAGACGAGCAGAGCGAAGTCGGATCCCCCTTGGCTCCAATTTTATCAGACGATTGAATTGATTTATTATCAGTCTTAGTGCTGAAGAGACCTACAAATTGTACTTATATCCAAAAATGTCGTATAGCGACATAATATTTACTTGAGTGCTATAGACTCTTTTAAAGGGAGGCTCTAATTTGAAAAACGATATTGCGAAGTTTCTGGAAATTTCTGAAGAAATTGAAGAGGAATACCGGAAAAAAAGAACTATATTTGAAGATAATCATGGTGAATTAAAAAAATTTGTTCACAACGGGATTAAAATAAATAACAATATAGCTAAGGCTCCGAAAACCTGTATGTTCCCTAATTGTAGTAATGAAACAATTAAACGATCTCATACTATCCAAAGCTCTGCATCTCTAAGTTTAATTGCTGAAAGTAACCATGTGCTTCAACCTAACTGGAATGACTTTGATGCTAAGTATTACATGAAAAAAGTTGGAATAAATGAAGCGTCAGTATTTACTGGTTTCTGTAAAGATCATGAGCAGATTTTTAATTTCGAGAAAAAGAAATTAATAAACGAAGAGTTCGATATCATTCTTCAAGTCTTTAGAACTATATGTCGAGAAGTAGTAAATATTAAAAATGTAGTTCTAACGCTAGAAAAAGTTGTTGAGAATTATAAAAAAATAAGACAAGATAAGATGTTAGCAAACATTGAATCTAAGCTTGAAAAACCTGTGAAATCCATAGGTATTCAGAAATATACTGTCGATCTTACTGATGAAACCTCGCATGTATATAATCTACAATTAAAGGAATGCACCAAACGCTTAAATGAATTTAAATCTTTTTATACACATGCTACTACTGATGTATTAAATAAACAAGTAAATAAACTATCATATACTGCCATTAAATTTGACCAATTTTTCCCGGTATCTTTAGCTGGAGTAGCAAGTTTTTCAAAAAAGAATGGTAAAAAAGTGATCTTTATTATCAATATTCTTCCCTATGAAGATGGCACACTTATGTTAGCCGCTACATCAAAAAAAGAAAAGTATTATCTTGAAAAATACCAAAATCATTTTTCTCAGCATCCACTCATGCTATTAAATATGGTTGAAAGCTGGATGGTGCATGGGAGTGATCATTGGTTTATTAAGCCAAGTGAATGGTATAAACATCCTATAGAGAAACAAGAAAAAATATTAAATGATTTGTATGTGACTGAGAAAAATATTTTTTCTAATTATGATCTATCAATTTTTGACGATTTAAGAACTAAATTTATCATTCAACCTTATAATATAAGTAATGATGACTATAGTGATTCTTTAAAAAATTTAATTGATATTGAAAAAGAAAAACTAAAGATCTCCCCGTATTTCATAAAACCAACATCATTACATCGCTATGAATATTGGATGAAAAATCAATAATCATTAAAATAGATACGATAACCAGTATTTATATAAAACGTGAAAACGATAGCAAGCTTTTCTCTTTTTGAGGAACATATAAACAATAAAGAACCAGTAAGCAGGAAATCTGTTGATTCCCCTAGCATACTGGTTTTTTGTCAAACTGCTTTGGCTTCATTATCAAGAATTTCTATGTACTCATAAATCTTCTTAACTATTAGAGAATCAAATTCAAACAATTCCTCTTCTTCGTGTGTTCCTTTATTTAGGTAGTTCCATGCAGTATTATTTGTTGTTTCAAGCCCAGTTAAGAAGTCATATGTTTCTATGATACGATCAAATTTCAAAATACCTTCTTTCTTTTTTAGGTCTTTCATTAGTTTTGAGAGACCAAGTGCGGCAGACATAGTATCTGGCATACCTTTTGGATGGCGAATTTGTACTGATATTAATGTATTATATGTTCTAGCAAGTCGCTTCCATAACGAGCTATTTATATTTTCCAAAGCACTCCTACAATAACGCAGACAATCTCGTTTCTGTGATCGCTCTAAGAAAGATTTTGCATTTGTGAGGTAATGAGACGTTGAAATATTATCTGTTCGAATAATTCTATTTTCAGGCGGAAGAAAAGTAACTCTACTAATTAAATTATTATGTTGCTTTTTTCCAACCTGGTTTTCCAAGTCTTTTATGAATTCCTCAGCATGCGAAGTAAGGATTATTTGTTTATTATTTACGAGTGGGCTATTAAATAGTAGCTCTCTTATCCCTCCTCGATGATCATCATCGATTGCATTCACAACGTCATCAAATATAATAATATTAATGTTATCTCTTACGATTTTAGATAACAGTAAAGATAGCCCAAGACATCTTACATGCCCCTCACTTAGTACATGTAAAGCATCAACAGCCTTTGCTGGGTTGTCCTTAAAATAAGCATTAATTCTATCCTCCGGTTTTACCGGTAATTCAATTTTCTCAATTAATTCAAAATCAGCATCATGCTTGTTAATTTCATTATAAAAATCTCTAGTGAGATCATTTAAGTTTGATATCAACTTAACTGGCAAATCCAAGTTATATTTTTTCAATTTTAATAATATTGACTTGTAGGCAGCAACAAACTGTTTGTTAATTGCTATCTGTTCCTTTTCAGCTTCAACCTCTCGCAATAACTCTTCATTATTTTTAACAAAGCTATTCAGCTTTACGTTAGCATCATTTATTAAGTTCTGATATGTACTCTCTTTCGTTAAAATGGTTTTAATTTTATTAGAAATAACTTGTAATGTTTGCTTCTCTTCTTGAAGGGCAGCTTTCCTATGGGAAGATTTTTCAAATTCCATATTTTTAAAATTAAGCAATTCTTCAATTACTTCAAGGGCTTCTTTATTGCGAGTGATTTCATTTATCAGTTCTTGCACATTTATTATTTTATCGTTAATATTACTAAGTTTTAATTCATTTATTAATAAATCCTTAGTGAAAATAAATTGAATGGATGAACTAAGTTCTTTTGCGTATCTAACTTTAAGATTAATGTCCGATAAAAGCTGTGTTGTTTTAGCAATTATTTCTTCAGAAATAGATTCAAGCTTGTCCTCCATTTGGGCTAATATACTGAGCTCTGATAACTTTTTAATTGCATGATCAAATGGGTTTATTAGAACTTCAGTAACAGGTGTCTGGCATACTGGACATTTATCTTCTGATAATTCTCTCAGTTCATTTACAGCTGTAAAAAGTTGCTTATAGCTAACTTGGTCTCTAGATCTATCTAGCTCAGCCTTTATCTGCTTATATTCTTCTGAAAATAGGAGTATATCATCAATATTGTCAGTAATATTTTTTAAGCTATTACTTTCGTAACGGGCAGAACTTATATTTTGAATTTCATTTTCAACTTCAAATAAACGACCTGAATTGGGTTCATATCCATGAATGTAAGTATCCAGTTCTTGAAAGGTCATTGTTAATTTACTTTCTTTTATAAGATGTTCTTTTTCAATCAAGAGTTTGGAAAGGTTGTTATTATTTATCTCTATACTTGATTTATCTGAATCTGTTTCTCTTGTCTTTTGTGCTAAATCCTTGTATTTTAATCCATCAGTCTCGTGAATGTTAATATAATTTTCTATATTTTCTGTAAAACCAGATACAAACTGATTGAAATCCTCTAATCCTAATAAAGTTGATAACATTTGCGTTTGATTTGCTGGAGTGTTTGCTGATATTCTAGCAAATCCATCAATTCTGTTCTTTTCTATGAAACAAAAATGATATAAATTTGGGGAGGGTGTCACTAATATTTCATTATCATTGTTATCAATTACAGTTAGTTTAGGCTTCTGCCCCTTGCCAGTAGTGAAGTTAACAATATATTTACTTGAGTCGTATCTCTTTGATTCGGCTTCGCTTAAATAACCTAATAAAGAATATTCTAGTGCCTCACAAAAGCTTGTTTTGCCAGTTCCGTTGCTGCCAAAAATTAATGTGTATGGTTTAGGGAACTCATGTGAAAATGCTTGAGAAAATCCTCTGAAGTTTTCAATTTCAATTTTTTTTAGATGCTTTATAGGGAATGATGTAGTAGGAGTATTGGGGTTAACTATGTTTAATTGGGGTGAAACATTCTTCCACTCATGTATGAATAATTCCTTTAGTAATTTTGCACGCCTATTCCCACCAGAAGTACCTACTTCTGCGATTTCATCAAATTTTGCGATTACCAAGTTAATAATTTTAATCTCGTTGGTAGAAAAAAAATTAGAATCATTACTTAGAATAAAATTATTAAAATCATTCTTTAATTTTGTGAATTTACTCAAACTACACTGCACCTCATTTATGAATATTGTCTCAATTTGTCACCTCATTATTATACAAATTATAGGAGAATAGATCTACCATTAAAAAGAGAACAGTTAAATTTCTTATTAATCTCGCCGCTGGCAGCTTACGGTAACAATCCGGTAACAAACTGCCGATAATGCCCCAGATTTGCCCATAACAAGTAATAATTCATGACGCCGAAAACACAGACAGGACAAGGCTTCCGAGACTCTTCGATAACTTACGATAACGAGTTGATGAACCCTGGCAGCGATTTGGTCTGGGGTTCAGTCCGCGCGGACGAAGCGGATGCGGAGGAGCATGGCGTCTGAATCTACCGCTAAAAGTCCTCTCGATTAAGCTCCGTCAGCCATTTAATGAAAGGTTCGGACATCCCATTAGGGGCAGACCTGGCGCACGTAAAGAAGTGGAGGAGCAAGACATAGACTTTTTTTGATCAATACAACAGAGATGCGCAAAATTCGGACAGGCTATGGCCTGTCTTCTTTTTAAAGATTTTCCCGAAGGTATGCACGTCGGCATAGCCCACATGATGGGCAATTTCCGTAACGCTCATATTGCTTTGGATTGCTAATTCCTTTGCGCGCTCGATGCGGAGCTGAATCTGGAATTGCATTGGCGTAGTATCGTAAGCATCTTTGAATCGGAGCAGAATATAATTCTTGCTCCATCCCGTCAACTGTTCTAATTGCTCGTATTTGATAGTCTCCGCGAACCGCTCTTTTATATAGTTTTTCAGCAGTACCAGATTCGCATGAGCCTTATGCTTGATGTGAGATTCTTGCAGCGAAGCGATATCCGATGATAACGCAACGCTACGTTGGTCGCGCAGCAGCGTATATATAACTTCCATAAGGAGAGATTGCGCCCTTAAGCGGTGAACGCGCTCAGGTTGATGATATTCCGCGGGGATCGCGGTAAGCGCAGACTCTAAGGAAGTGCCCTCGTAACTACCCACATAATGAAGTCCTGATAGAAGTTCTTCCAGTGGAAATGAAGTAGACCCGAAGTGAAACACTATCGAGACGCATACATAGGGCACCCCTTCCAACGTTCTAACCTCGTGTTCCTCATTTGGAAAATGAACAATGAGATCCCCTTTTTTGGTTTCATAGCTTTGATCTTCGATACGATAACTGGCAGCCCCGGCAAGTACATATTGAAATTGATACTGTCTGAACCTTCGAGGACCTATTGTCCAACCCTTGGGGGCATTGAAGACATGGGCAAGCGAGATATAGGGAGGAAAATAAACTCCTTCTACGACTTGAGCCGCTTCCACCGGTTGAAGAAAGATAATTTCTTCGGACATGACATTCACCTCTATCGAAGTATATCACAGCATGCGAGTTGTTCAGTGAATATAAGTATACACTTACGTTAAGTTTCGATCACATAATCACTGGTGGGATTGCCCATAATAAGCGCATATTACCTTCGGTTGGAGGCATGAAATATGGTAACCGCCACATATGCGTGTATCTTCATTATGATGTTCCTAATGATTATCATAGTGGATATGTTTGTTGCCCAGGATAGCTTTATGACCTCCTTTAAAGAATTAATGGCGGGTAGGCAAAAGCTCCTTGCTTATATCGGTTACGGTTTACTCGCCAGCCTGATTAGCGATATTGGAATAGCAAGGCGCAAACGCGCCAATGCTGCCTCGCAAGAAGAAGGTGCAAGCAAGTGACTGTGCCAGCGGTCGAGAAGTTGTCCAGGTGGCAGCTGTTTGTTGTCATGGTTACCTTCGAGCTTGGCAGCGCGCTTGTTGTAGGTGTCGGCAATGATTCCAGGAAAGATGCTTGGCTTGCGCTGATTATCGGAGCTATTGCAGGTCTGCCGCTAATTTGGATGGTAAGCTGGATGCTCAGGTTGTATCCGGGACAGACCATATACAGCATACTCAAAATAACGCTTGGCAAATGGATCGGAAATTTGTTGGTCATCGGTTACGTGATCTACTTTTTATATCTTGCCGCTTACGTCATGCGCGACTTTATAGCGATGATGAATGCGGCGGTGCTGCCAAGGACGCCAGCTGGCATTATTGGATTTACGCTGATGTCCGTCGTGGCGTATATCGTATATTTGGGCATCGAGACTATCGGCAGAATGGCGGAGATATTTGCGCCCTATATGTTGCTGTTTACGGTTGCAATCGTGTTGTTGTGTCTAATGAGCGGGGAAATTAATCTTCACAATCTGCTTCCCGTGCTTGGAGATGGCTGGCATCCCATCATTAAGGATGTATTCCCCGCGGTACTGGGGTTCCCGATTGGCGAGATGCCACTTATTCTGATGGTATTAATGGCATACATAAAGCGAGTAGACAAAGGTTTAGGGGTTGGAATGGCAGCTTTGGGAACCGGAACCTTTCTGCTTATCATTTCGATTGTGCTGCAGATTAGCGTGCTTACCGCGGATGGCAAAGCGAGGGCTAGCTTTCCGCTGCTTAATGTCGCCCGCTTAATCTCGACTGCCGAATTTCTGGAGCGTATTGAGCCGTTGGTGGTGTTCCTCATGATGCTTGGCATTCTGCTCAAAATATCGGTTTTCACGATACTTGGCGTTCAGGGACTGGAAGCGGTAGTTCAGGTGCCCTATCGTCATTTTTCCTTTCCGATCAGTATGATTGTGGCGTTTATCGCCATTGTTCACGCGAAGAGTTTCACGGATCATATTATTAAGGGCACGAGAATGCTGCCAACTTATTTTCACATGCCGTTCCAGGTCTATATTCCGGCTGTCCTCTTCATTATTTTGCTGATCAAACATAGACCGACAAAAGGAAAAGTAGGTGAAGGCACATGAGCGGAATTGAACTTGAGGACGAGAAGATGAGTCAGCCGCTCCAGCCGTATGCAAAAAGCTGCCGCTTTGTTCTCGAGGAGAAGTTTGGCCATACGACGGATTTCTGCCTGGAGGAAATCAGTCAAAGCGGCTGTCTGGGAATTATCTGCTATTTGAAGACGATGGTCGATCTTGACGCCATTCAAGAAATTGCGGCGATGCTGCAGGTCGATGGTAAGGGGAGGCAGTTTGGACCGCTAGAGGAAGAGGCGGCTCGTGCTTACGGAAGCCGAATATTCACGACGATGTCCTTGCAGTACCCTGCTACTCTGCGGGAAGTGATGGATCATATTCTAAACGGTTATATGGTCATTTGTTGGGATGGCCTTCACGAGGCAATCGCCGTTCCGGTGCAAGGAGGCGAGCAACGCGCGGTGTCGGAACCAACGACTCAGACCGTCGTAAAGGGTCCTAAGGATTCCTTCACGGAGTCGATCGTTACGAATATGAGCTTGGTCCGCAGGCGAATCAAGAGCGAGCATCTTCGCTTTGAATCCATGACGCTTGGAGTAGATACGAGAACGAGCATTGAGCTCCTCTATATAGAAGGCATAACGAATATTCGTATTGTAAATGAGGTTCGGGAACGGCTTGGCCGAATTCAGACGAGCTCCATCCTGGATTCGGGTAGCATCGAGGAGTTCATTACAGACTCCAACCTGACCCCATTCCCGCTGCTGCTAAGCACCGAGCGGCCAGATAGCATTGCCGGCGGATTGCTGGAGGGCAGAACGGCTATCCTTGTCGACGGGACTCCCTTTGCTTTGCTGGCGCCTGTGTCTATCCATGATTTCTTCCAGACGCCAGAAGACTATTACCTTCATTTCTATATCGCAACTTTCATTCGGTGGATCAGATATGTAGCGTTCTTGATTGCACTGCTATTGCCGGCACTCTTCGTCTCGGTCATGACGTACCATCACGAGCTGATCCCGACAAATCTGCTTATTAATCTGATGGCTCAGCGTGAAGGCGTACCTTTTCCCACTGTCGTTGAGGCTTTCTTGATGGAACTTACTTTCGAGGTTCTGAGAGAAGCGGGCATTCGCATGCCGCGGGCGATTGGGCAGACGGTGTCCATAGTAGGCGCGCTTGTTATCGGACAAGCCGCCGTAGAAGCGGGGATTGTTTCCAACGCGATGGTCATCATCGTATCGCTGACCGGAATTTGCAATTATGTATCTCCGAGCTATAGCTTCGCCAGTTCAGCTAGGCTGCTCAGGTTTCTGCTCATTATATTAGCGTCAGTTCTAGGGCTGTATGGAACGCTGCTTGGGGTTGTCATTATTGTTGCTCATCTGACCGGACTCCGCTCCATAGGCGTGCCTTACTTAAGCTCCACGGCTCCTTGGATAATGGAGGATCAAGACGATGTGTTTATAAGGCTGCCGATGTTTCTTAATCGCAAGCGTCCTAGGCTGCTCATGCCGCAGCAAGTCACCAAGCAGTCGTGGCCTTCTAAGCTGCTTGGGCGCAAAGGAGGAGGGAGCAATTGAAGCATCCCTTCCTCTCCGGACTATGCTCGGTGATGCTCCTGCTGGTCTTAAGCGGGTGTTGGGACCATTACGAGCTTAACAATATGGCGATTGTCTCCGGCATCGCTATCGATGCGGGCAAGCATGATAAATACAAAGTAACGCTGGAAGTTATCAATCCCGGAGAAATGACGTCTAAGAAGTTATCCGGGAATATGCCTAGCGTGGTCTACAGTTATGAAGGCAAATCGGTAGTTGAAGCCATTCGCAGAATTAATACGGGCATTCCCCGTAAAATGCTGTACTCGCATATTCAACTCGTTGTCGTTAGCGAGGAGATTGCAAGAGAGGGCCTTCTCAGCTTTCTCGATTATTTCGAATCGAATCGGGAATTCCGCGAGAATGTGAATTTTGTCATGACGCATGGGAGCCCAGCAGAGGATACGCTGAAGATATCCCATCCCATGGTGAGAGTATCCTCGTTCAAGATTGTCTCCCAAATGGAGCTTGGGGAGAAGGAATGGGGAAGCGATCCGATGATCAAATTAAGAGACTTCATCTTGGCTTGGCAATCGGATACTAAGGAGCCTCTTCTTGGCGCAATACGCGTCAAAGGAGATGTGCAAAAGGGCAATCAAATCACCAACATGCGCAAGATCGAGCCGTCTGCGCTTGTGGAGCTGGCAGGTTCAGGGGTATTCCACCATAATCAACTGCTCGGCTTTCTGTCGCTAGGGGATACGCGCAACGTTCTGTGGGTGCAGGGTAAGCTGAAGCAGTCCGTGTTGACTTTTGGATGCGGAGAACCCGGCAAAATGGGTTCGTACAACGTCATTAATTCTTCAACGAAGAAGAAGGTCAATTATACGGACGGCAAGCTAAAGATTGATATCTCGATCTCGATCCAATCCTACATCTCATTTATGGAATGCAAGGTAAGGCTATCAGACAACCAAGAAATCAGCAGACTCCAGAAGCAAATTGAAGCTTACATGGAGGATCAGATCAAGGGGACGGTAAGCAAAGTGCAGCATAAGTACAAAGCCGATATCTTCGGGTTCGGCGACCTGCTCGATATTCAGCAGCATCAGCAATACAACAAACTGAAGAGCAATTGGAGCCCGGTGTTCGAGGATGCGGACGTGAAGGTGAAAGTGACAGCCAATATCAGGCAGTCCGGAATTACGACAGATAGTTTCTTGCTGAAGGCACCAATGGTACGTCCCGAAAACGAGCAAGAAGCAACAGAACCGGACTAGACAAGCTTAGAGGTTGAGCAGACCGTTACTGCCCGACCTCTTTTTTTTATGCGGCGCTCCGGCTAGTACCGCTCAAGATCACGTATCATTTCCGATTTGTCGAACAAGGTTTCGTTGGCGGAAGACATATTTCGTGCAGAACGCCGCAGATATAATTGGAAGAGCGGCGACCGCCTATTATACGAGAGGAGTTTAATAATGAATCAAACCGTTACGAGTGATCAATATAAGTGGAATAGCCTTAGAATCGGTGGAGGCGGCTATGCTACAGGTCTAATTATTCATCCCAAAGAAGAAGATCTTATCTATGTTAGAACGGATGTGGGTGGTTTATACCGCTTCTTTAAAGAGGAAGAAAGATGGATTCAATTGATGGATTCGTTTGGTCTAAGCGAGCGTAATTTCTATGGCATTGATTCTGTTGCGCTTGACGCCCAGAATACGGACGTTATTTATGCAGCGGCAGGTAAATATAGCAAAGAAGAAGTGATGCAATACTTCGAAACGGATATAGACGACAATCCTTGCGATGTCCTTAGGTCACGAGATAGAGGTATGACATGGGAGAGAACGAACCTTAACAAAGATTTTAGAGGCAATCTAGCCATGCGATGGAATGGCGAGTGTATCGCAGTCGATCCGTCTAATAGTGACTATGTTGTCTGCGGTACACGAAATGACGGTCTCTACATGATGGAACAAGCGACGAAAAACGATAATTGGAGACAACTTTCCGGTGTTCCGGACGGAATGAAAGGAAATGGGATCAGAAGTGTTATGTTCGATCCCAATAGCGTTGTTAATGGCAGATGCCAGAGATTTTTTGTTGGGATATGCGGTGAAGGCGTATATGAAACGCTAGATGGCGGCGAAACATTCCAAGTCATTCCGAACACGCCATTGATGCCGAATCGTATGAGTATGAATAGCGAAGGTACGTTATTTATTTCAGCCGGTTATTGTGATGCACGAACGACAGACGTGACTAGTGGCGTATATAAATATGAGTCAGGTATTACAAAAAATATTACACCAGATCCCGTTTACAAAGAATATACGGGGATATCCGCTGATCCAACAAATCCGGATCGAGTGGTGTGTTCGGTTAGGTTTAACGGGTTTTGGAATCCCATATTTATTACGCTTAATGGCGGCGATAGTTGGGAGTTGGTTACCAACCAATCCATTGCCGAGGCAGATGTACCATGGTTTCCTAGTTGCTACTTTAGCGCAGCCACTTCCAGTATAGTAATAAATCCGCATAACCCAAGCCAAGTGTATTTGACAGACTGGTATGCGATTTGGCGAACAGATGACCTATCACAGAAACCGCGCCATTGGAAGTCTTATACGCAAGGATATGAATCTATGGTTAGCTTCACTATGATTTGTCCTCCCATTGGAGCTAATATCATTACAGGTATTGCGGACAACGATGGTATGCGCCATACCAATTTGAAAGAAAGCCCGCTACATAAACATGGTGGTCCACAGATGCAAGAAACAACGGGTATTGACTTCTGTGAGAGTAATCCGAGCTTCATGGCTAGAGTTGGTTCTTGGGAATGGGGCAAAACTGGAGGCGGTGGCTACTCCTGTGATAATGGGGTCAATTGGACGGCATTTAAAAATTGGCCTTTTGGCGCAAATGGCAAGTTAGCTATGAATCCGGTAAATGAGAACAATTTTGTTGTTCTTCCCATTCAAGACACGCCCAAAGTAACCTTTGATGCAGGTGTCACCTGGCAAGAGTCTGTAGGCGCGCCAAAAGGCAGCGTTGAGAAATTTTGGTCGAATAATCATTGCCTTGCTTCTGATCGAGTCCAAAACAATGTGTACTACATTTATCATCTTGGCGAGGTTTATAGAAGTACCGATGGGGGCATGTACTGGATGAAAGTCAGTGAATTGCCTCTTGAGACTTTCTCAAACATGAAAGCAATGCCTAATAATAAAGGCCATGTGTGGGTTAACCTGAACCATGAAGGCATATACGCATCCTGTGATTTTGGAGATACCTTTACGAAATTGCACAATGTCGACCAGGCTTATTTATTTGCTTTTGGCAAGGGGCTTAGCGAAGACATGCCTGCAGTCTATGTATATGGACGCGTGGGCGGCGTTGAAGGTATTTTCCGATCTGACGACAAAGGTACGACTTGGATTCGGATTAACGATGATGCAAACCGCGTCGGCAATGATCCTAACTGCATGGAAGGCGACAGGCAAGTCTATGGTCGCGTATATATTGGTACAAACGGTAGAGGCTACTATTACGGTGAAAAAGAAAGTTAAATGAGAGAACGTTTAATAAAACAGCAGCAGTCTAGGACTTTGTTTTCTCGTCCATGGCTGCTGCTGTTTCGTTATTGTTGGGTCATTAGTGATTTTGGCAACTTAATTGATGATTTGGGATAAATACAAATACGTTTTGGAGCGTTTACAATGAAGGTGTATATCATATGGACCGCAATTGGCAAACGTTTGAGGCATAAATTTCATACGCTTCTGAGGAGGAATACGGGAAATGGGTTATAAGATTGGTGTTGTAGGTGCAGGTCAGTTCTCAAAATGTTTTATCCCTTTATTTCAGGCGCATCCGTTCGTAGACCAGGTGGCGCTAGCAGAGCAGCGGCAAGACCGGCTCGACAAGTACGCCGAATTCTTCGGGATAAAAGAGACTTATCGTTCGCTTGATGAGATGCTGTTGAGCGATGTTGATGCGGTTGCGATCTTTACGCAGCGCCATCTTCATGGCGAACAGACGTTGAAGGCGCTTAAGGCCGGCAAACATGTATACTGCGCCGTCCCTATGGCACAATCGAAAGAAGAGATTGCGTTGATTCTGGATGCGGTAAAGGAAACGGGTCTTATCTATATGACCGGTGAGACGAGCTATTATTATCCAAGCACGGTCATTTGCAGAGACCGGTTCAAGGCGGGACATTTCGGTAAATTCGTATATGGGGAAGCTCAATATTTGCATGACATGCTTCATGGTTTCTACGATGCCTTCAAACATTCCGGCGGAGAGGACTGGAAGAAGGTGGCGGGAATACCGCCTATGTATTATCCGACCCACTCCGTTAGCATGATTCTGTCCGTAACGGGAGCAAGAGCGACACATGTATCTTGTCTCGGATACGTCGACGAGCACGAAGACGGTATTTTCCGCAAAGACGGCAACCTGTGGAATAATCCGTTCAGCAATCAGAGTGCTCTAGTTCGTACATCCGATGGCGGAATGATGCGCGTGAACGAATTCCGCCGTGTCGGATGGGGCGGGAAGAACAGTGTGTACATGAGTATGTTTGGCACTAGCGGCAGCTTTGAAGAACATGCGGGCGGCTCGGTTTGGTCGAACTTAAAGTGGGGACAGGTCGAAGATCTGACTTCGGATCTGGATTGTACGGACGAATATGTAGAAGTTGCGGAAGACGGGGAAGGCACGCATAAAGTTCTCCATCACGATTTCCACGCTTCGCTGGCGAAAGTTCATCACAGCTACCGGCTACCGGAGAGCTTTGACGGTCTTCCGAACGGCCACTTTGGTTCCCATCAATTTCTTGTAGATGATTTTCTGAAGGCCGTCTGGACCAAGAAATTGCCTCCTAACCATGCTTGGAGAGCAGCGGATTATATCATGCCGGGACTAATCGCCCACGAATCGTCTTTGAATAATGGAGAGATGATGGAAGTTACGGATTTCGGCAAGCCGCCGGAGAACTGGGAACTATTGGACCCGGATAGCTTTGTAGCCTATCGTTTCTAAATAGAATTACATAAGGAGTGGCCGGCCCCTAATGTACGAGGAAGCAGACAAAGAACTGCTTCTTTTTTTTTGGCAACGACCGCTTTATCTCTTGTTGAATGACAATATCTCTTGTGTGCTATTGGACACAACTTTATAAACTTAAGCTAAATACAGGGTATGGAGAACGACTTATACTTGGATTAAACATGGATAGCAGTCGAATGGAGGAGGAATTAGGAATGGGCGTTGTACAGGCCAAGAGGGATTATAGCCTATCGGGTCCTGAGAATAAACGGGCTCTGGAAAGCGGATTGGCTTCGGCGGAATGGTATGCCAGCCCGATACCCCGCAAGCGTATGAAAGAGTTAATGAAACGCAAGAACGGCCCCGCTATCAGGGACACCGTCATCTGGTTAGCCTTGTTAGTTGGCTCGGGTTTACTAGCCTTTCAGGCATGGGGGACTTGGCTTGCCATACCTGCCTTTTTGATCTACGGCATCCTATACGCTTCTCCTGGCGATTCCAGATGGCATGAATGCGGACATGGGACGGCTTTCAAAACACCGTGGATGAATGAAGTCATCTACCAGTTCGCTTCTTTTCTTGTGCTTAGACCGGCTACGCCTTGGCGCTGGAGTCATGCCCGTCACCATACGGATACGTACATCGTTGGGCGGGACCCGGAGATCGCGCAGCCTCGCCCGCCCGTGTGGAGGATCATCCTGATGGAGATCATGCATTTGTACGCAGGCCCCAAAGATATCAAACGGATGTGTCTTCACGCATTCGGCATGATTGATAAAGAAGAAAAGGAATACATCCCGAAATCCGAATATCGCAAGACATTTTGGGAATCACGCGTATATTTGCTCATATTTGCGGCGGTTGTCGCGGCATGCCTATATACGCAAAGTATACTGCCCGCCATGTTCGTTGTGCTGCCCTCCTTCTATGGATCGATCCTGGTGCTGACGTTTGGTCTCTGCCAGCATCTCGGTTTGCATGAAGACGTGGTAGATCATCGCCTGAACTCGAGAACGATCTATATGAATCCGTTTTTCCGTTTCATCTATTGGAACATGAATTACCACATTGAGCATCATATGTTTCCGATGGTCCCTTATCATGCGTTGCCGCAGTTGCACGCCGAGATGAAAGGGGACTGCCCCAAGCCGTGCCGGAGTACGTGGGCGGCTATAAGGGAAGTTGTAAGCGCATTGCGGAAGCAGGGAAAAGACCCTGCCTACACGATTGTGCGAGAGTTGCCGGTGAGCGCACAGCCTTACCGCTATAAACCAATTCCCGTTGAAGGAGGAAATCATTATGCAAGAGCCATGGATTGAAGTATGCGATTCGAATGACATTGAGGAGGAGGATGTCATTCGGTTCGATTACGGCTCCGTTACGCTGGCTGTGTACCGGTCCGATAAAAATGCGTTTTATGCTACAAACGGCTACTGCACCCATGAACGCGTTCATTTGTCCGATGGATTAGTCATGGGAAACATAATCGAGTGTCCGAAGCATAATGGAAGATTTGACTATACAACCGGCCAAGCGAAGAAGACGCCGGCTTGTGACGCGCTTCAAACGTATCCCGTGAAGGTGACAGGCGGCAAAGTGTATGTGAGGATTGAGTAAGGAGATGAACGTGATGACGATAGAGTCGATTGTTATTGTAGGTGCCGGCGAAGCTGGAGCAAGGGCAGCGATAGAACTGCGGGAAGGTGGATTTAATGGGGAGATTACCATTGTCGGCAGAGAGAACATGCATCCTTACGAACGGCCCCCGCTGTCAAAGACGGTTCTTCTTATGCCCCAGACGCCCGCGCCCGCAACGATCCTTGACGAGCAGAAATGCGGCGCATACCAGATTAATCTAATCACGGGCAAAGAAGCGATCAAGATTGAGCGTGGGCAAAAGCGGGTTGTTTTCGAGGACGGGAGCTCGAAGGGATATGACAGGTTGCTGCTTGCAACGGGAGCCAATCCGCGCAGACTGATGCTGGAAGGATCCGACACCTCCGGTGTGATGTATCTTCGCACGTATGCCGATGCTCTTGTTCTCCGCTCCAGATTGTCAGCCGGGAAGAGGGTTGTAGTGATTGGCGGAGGCTTCATTGGGCTTGAGGTCGCGGCAAGCGCCAGGGAGACGGGATGCGAGGTCACTTTGCTTGATCTTGCGCCGCGCATTCTAATGCGCGGGGTACCGGCTCAAATTGCCGGCCAAATGGAAAGCCGGCACCGCGAGGCTGGCGTTCAATTCAAGCTCGGGACGGGTATCGAGCAGATTCATGCACCCGCAGGGCGCGAGCATGCTGTCACCTTGTCTGACGGTACCATTCTGAAGTGCGATGTCATAGTAGCGGGTATCGGCGCCATTCCGGAGACAACGCTGGCTTCCGCGAGCGGACTGGTCGTCGATAACGGCATTGTCGTGGATGATCAGCTCCGTACGAGCGATCCTCATATATATGCGGCGGGAGATTGCTGCTCGTTCCCTCATCATTTGTTCGGCGGTCAGCGAATGCGGCTTGAAGCATGGCGCAATGCGGTTGATCAAGCGATTGTTGCCGCTAGGAATCTTGTGGGCGGCACGGAATCCTACGCGGCCGTACCTTGGTTCTGGTCCGATCAATACGATAAGACGCTCCAGGTTGTTGGACTTCCGGATCTCGGATGCGTAACCGTAGAACGGTCGGGATTGAACGGGAACCAATTGTATGTCCATCTTGACGAAGAGGGGACGATTGTTGCCGCCAGCGGCATAGGAGACGGAAGCCTCGGGAAAGAGATTCGCATTCTGGAGAAGCTTATCGAGAGACGGGCGAAGCCGTCTTCGGAACAATTGTCCGATCCCGCGATCCGATTAAAATCTTTGCTTTAAAGCATAAACGTGAGAGGAGTTCTGGTATGCAATTTTCGAAGTTTGCCGGTTCAGACGAAAGCATCACGCGTCTCGGCTTCGGAGCTATGGGATTAGGAGGGACGCTTGGATCCTATCAGGAGGAAGAGTTGATCCGTTCTGTTCTGCATAGTCTCGAAAAAGGCGTTAATTTAATAGACACGGCACGGGCTTACGGTGATTCCGAGAGGCTGGTCGGCAAGGCATTGAAGGAATGGACAGGCAAAAAACCGTTCCTGGCAAGTAAAATTCAGTCTCGTTATCCTGGCGGAGTGGGCTGGGGTACGGTCATACCGGTGGAGGAAGCCTTTCCGAAAGGTTGGCTTCGGGAAAGTACGGAGATCTCCCTTCGGGAGCTCGACGTCGACTGCATCGACCTCATGCAGCTTCACCAATACTGGCCTCAATGGAACAAACATGAATATTGGCTGGAAGAGTTGCTGCAGCTTAAGCAAGAAGGGAAGATTCGCTATATCGGCGTTTCTTTGCCGGATCAACGGCATGATATCGCTCTTCCGCTCGTGCAAAGCGGTATGGTGGATGCCGTTCAAACGGTTTTTAATATATTCGATCCGCTTGCGCTCGATTGCCTAATCCCGTTCTGCCAGGAGAACAACGTAGCCTTTATTGCCCGCTGCATCATGGATGAGGGAGGGTTGAGCGGATTCCTGACCGAGGATACTAAATTCGAAGACAGTGATTATCGCAAATCGTTTTTCGATTATGTGCCTAGGAGCATGTATATGGAACGCATAGACCGCTTGCGTCAATTCGTTCCGCAATATGCGGACAGCCTGGCGGAGCTTGCAATCAAATTCGTGTTGAAGCATCCGGGCGTGACGACTGCGCTTGTGTCCATGCATGTGCCTGAATATGCGGACCAGAATATTGCGGTACTGGCGAAGGATCCGCTTCCGGACGAGGTGTTTGAGGAAATTTTCCGCTATCATAGGTGGATTAGAAATTTCTATGACACCAAGTTCTGGTGATGCGTGATGAATAAAGTACGTTGGTCCGAATTGTTGCCCTCAGAGTTCCAGCAGCGCCAAACCGAGTGTCCTGTCGTCTATCTGCCTATGGGGCTTTGCGAGCCCCATGGTCAAATTGCCGCATTTGGACTCGACACGATTAAGGCCGAATGGCTCTGTGAACAGGCTGCCGCGCAAGTCGGGGGAATTGTCGCTCCTTCCCTTGGCTATCATATCCACGAATCCGGCTATCACGCCAGATGGCTTGAAGATACGGTAGGCGAGAATAACGCATGCATGACAAGCATGCCGCCGCATGTTCTGCTCCCTTTCTTTCTCTATCAGCTTCGGGCCTTTGCCAATGCCGGATTCTTAGGGATTATTGTTATCTCCGGACATAGCGGAGGGAATCAGCTGGACTTGCGCCGAGCTGCATCTTTATTCGAAAGTTATTGCGGGGTTCGGGTATGGGTGGCCAGCGATCCGGAATTGGCGGCGGGAAGCTTCGAAGGCGATCATGCGGGCAAATATGAAATTTCGCAGTTGATGTACATTCGACAGGATCTTGTTAACTTCTCTAAGTTGAATTTGCACAATGAGCCTGGTTCCGGTGGACCTTTGGCTATTGGAGAAGATGCGCCGGAGGCCAGCGAAAAACTAGGGCAAGCGATCATGCAAACCTGCTTGCATAGCTTAGTTACCGGAGCCACCGCTATGTCAACTGATCTGGTTGAAATACGCCATTCGGGACGGTTGGCTCCAAGAAGGTTAACCTATGACGACGTAGAACGAATCTGGACGGAACTTCGGAAGCAGTTCAATGACTGGGTGAGTGTGTCCCCCCATCCAGGGCAGCCTGCCGTCTCTGCTGAGTCGCAATGGAAGCCGTACGAAAGTCCGTCAGCAATAGGAAAAGAATGGAGCCGTGAGACATGAAGAACGGGTTGGGGGCGTACCAAGGCGGGATTGCCAGTAAAACCGCGTATCAAGGATTACAAGCGATTGAGTTGGAATCCGATAAGGTCAAGCTTATCGTCATTCCGGAACTCGGAGCAAAGATCGTGTCCTTGCTTTACAAGACGACAGGCAAGGAATGGCTTATTGGTTCCGATGCTCGCGAACTGTATCCGGTTGCGTACGGTTCTGACTTCGGCGAATCCGGCATCAGTGGTTGGGACGAATGCTTTCCGTCCATTCTGGCCTGTGACTATCCCTGTGAAGGTCCTTACCTCGGAAGTCCGATTCCAGACCATGGCGAACTCTGGTCCATTCCGTGGAATTCTGTTATTGGGGATGGCTTAATCGCTTGCTCGGTTGATGGGCGCTCGCTGCCGTACACCTTCACCAGAGAGATTAGCTTTGTTGAGGACCAGACATTACGCTTCAATTACTCCTGCACGAATCGTGGTTCGGATACGCTGTTAGCCTTTTGGTGCGCACATCCGCTCTTTGCAACCACCGCGCATTCTGAAGTGATCCTCCCGGATGACGTGGCCCAAATCCTTTGCGTCGACGGTGGCAATCTCTTACAGGAAGGAAGCTTGTACAGCTGGCCGAAAGGCGACGAGGTTCTCCCTTATCCGATAAACCGTATTGGTCCTGCTTCGAACCGGGATTCCCGCAAGTTCTACGTAAACGGCGAGATTAGAGAAGGACATGCGGGATTGGTAGAACGAAATACAGGAGAGTCTATCGCACTGCGCTGGTCTGCCGAAGAAATTCCGTACCTCGGCATATGGATCGACGAAGGGAACTATCTCAAGAACTCTGTCTGTGCGATTGAACCTTGCAATGGTTTTTATGATGATCTCACGCTTGCCTACAGGAACGATAAGTTGATGAGGATTAAATCGGGAGAGGTTATATCTTGGCAATTAGACGTAAGGCTTGATGGATAGAAACGAAGATTGTCATACAAAAGCAGAAGATTACCCCATGGAACGAGAGCTGAATTCAGCTTATACTTAATCATGCATTTCATAATTGAAGGTTAAAAGGTGTTCATTCTAGTCCTAGCGGTTTTCTGCTAGAATTGAAAGGAACATCTTATTTTTTTTGGTTAACGGGCAGTCCGAAAAGCGTTTAAGACAGTCTAAGAAGCTAGGAGGAGAGTTCGGTTGTTCCGTTTCATTAAAAGTTCCTTGCAATGGAAGCTTATTCTCATGATCTCCTGCATTGTCATCCTTGTCGTTATTACGATCGGGGGATTTAGCTATTACAAGAGCGCCAGGGCGATTGAATCCGATGCCCAGCGCTTCAGCAATCAGATTTTGAAGCAGGCCACATTGAATTTGACCCGGTATATAAACGATAACGAACAGTTTTTCCAAACGCTTGCGGTCAGTCAGGATTTCCAGGCTTGGACGCTACTTAAACCAGGGGATACCTATCAGAACTACACGAAGCTCAAGGACATGGAAAATCGGGTGATTGGCCCTTATATCAATTTTCATCAGGAAACGCTTTCCATTATTTTGTATAACGAGAACGGCAATCAAATGGTATATCGCAATCCCATTAGGGATGCCGTATTAAATACGGAATACTCTTTCTCCGACTCGGGACTGAAAGAAAAGATAGCGGACACGGGCCGGATTCAGTCGTTTGTGCAGCTTCGCAACGATTACAAAAACAGCAACGGACAATTTATCCGAATTCCGATTCTGACCTATGTGCAAAAGCTGTATTACACCGATCAACCCGTGTATTTGGCCGTGGATATTTCCTTGCTGCCAACTCAGCAAATTCTAGATCAGATTGAACTGGGGAAGAATGGCCAAGCGATTATTGCCAATGAAGACGGCAAGATTATTTCCGCGCCGGATCTCTCCATGATTAATGCTAATCTGGAAGATTCGCTGGTAGCCCGGATGAAGAGCGAGGCTTCTGCCTATCTGTATGATAAAAGCAAGATGCAGATGGTCGTCTATCAATCCATTCCGAAAGTAAATTGGCGGGTAGTGGTGTTTGTACCTTATAAAGATTTGGCACAGCGCATTATTGAAATTCGGAATTGGACCGCTGCCATTGCCATGCTTAGTCTAGTCATTGCCATTGTTCTCGTCTATCTAGTGGCGCGTTCGGTTACGAGGCGCATTAAGGTACTTCGCAGGACGATGACAACAACGAAGCTGGGACGCTTTGATATTCGCACCGATGTGAAAGGTACGGACGAAGTTGCCGATCTGGCGGAGACGTATAACTTGCTGCTTGACCGCATCGATTCTTCCATCCATCAATTGGCCGAATCCAAGATGGTTCAGCAACGGGCCGTATTGTCTGCCCTTCAGTCTCAAATCAATTCCCATTTTCTGTATAATGCTTTAGAGTCTATTAATGCCATGGCGAATCTGGCCGGACATCAGCCCATTCGCAAATCGACCATCGCGCTTTCGAATATGCTGAGGTATACGTCCAATTATAAAGAATCTGTAGTTACCCTTGAAGACGAAGTGAAGCATATTCGGGATTACATGCTAATTATGGATCATTTATATCCCAGCGAGCTGGAGTTCCGATTTGAGATTCAGGCCGGGATTGAGCAATCAGCGTGCCTGAAGGCTTGCTTGCAGCCCTTTGTGGAAAACTGCATCAAGCATGGTTACGAAATGACCGGTGAGCGATTAAGGATTGTTATCTCGGCTTACCGATGGGAGAACGATTACGTCCGCGTGGATATCGAAGATGACGGAGCGGGCATATCCGGCGAGAAGCTGAGTGAGATCCAGGAAGCGCTGGGACAAGTGCAAACCGAACAGGATTTCCTGCAGCTTTCGAGAATCGGCATTCTGAATGTTCATTATCGTATTAAAACATTTTATCCGCATCATAGTCTTGCGGGTATCACAATAGAAAGAATGGCGGATGAAGGCGGGACTCGCGTTAGCGTTATTTTCCCGAATAAACCAAAGGAGAGAACTGGCGGATGATACGCGTACTTCTTGTAGATGACTCCTCTCTGATTCGTGACAGTTTATCTTTATCAATAGAAGCTTACCATCCGACGACCGTAGTTGCCGGGACGGCTGCCAATGGCGTGAAAGCGCTGGATTGGCTAGATAATCACTATGCGGATTTATGCATAACGGACATCCGCATGCCGGTCATGGACGGGCTGGCGCTCATCGGCGCAATCAACGAGCGGTATCCCTGGATGCGCTGTATGGTTGTTTCCAGTTACGATGATTTTCAATACGCTAAGCAGAGTATTCAATTACATGCTCTGGATTACATTCTGAAGCCGGTGGATGAGGAGCTGCTCTTCCGTGCCTTGGACAAGGCTAGTGAAAAGTTGGACGCGGATCGTCATCGAGTTGCAGCCCAGTTAATGCTCAAAAAGCTGCCTCATCATAAACAATGGGTGGATAAATGGCTGGAGCATATTCGAACTTTGCATGTAGAGACGCTGCCTCTTCTAATTGTAGAAACGCTGGAATTGCTGGAAAGCTGGGTAGCAGGCAACTTTAACTTGCTGAATCCGTTAAGCAATCTGTGGCTAAGCACGATCATCGAGGAATTGACTTCCGACCGCATAAAGCTAGCGCTGGAGGAGGGCAACGATATTGGGCTTGGCGAAGCCGCCCTGTCGCTGCAAGAGGTTCGAAGCTACTTCCGGTTATGTGCGGTTCGAAGGCTGGAAGAAGGCGCTTATCAGCTTGTGGATGCGATGAGGGGCATCCGCGATCAGCAATCCGTAAAGGTTATCGATAAAATAAAAATGTATATCGACCGGCACTACGGAGAGCAGATTAATCTTCAGGAGCTTGCGGATCACGCAGCCATGAATAAAACGTATATGTGCACCTTATTCAAGCAGGAAACCGGAATGACGATCGGCACATACACGGTAACGGTGCGAATGCGCGAAGCTCGCAACATCTTAATGGCAACCACGGAAAAAATCTACG
Source organism: Paenibacillus glycanilyticus (assembly GCF_030161375.1). Taxonomy (GTDB): domain Bacteria; phylum Bacillota; class Bacilli; order Paenibacillales; family Paenibacillaceae; genus Pristimantibacillus; species Pristimantibacillus glycanilyticus_B. Next base: position 180,398 of record NZ_BSSQ01000005.1, on the reverse strand, counting down.
CGATTGCCAATCAGGTTGGTTATGAGGACGTGACGTATTTCTCTCAATTGTTTAAGAAGCATTATGGGTTAAGCCCGCTCGATTACAAGAAACGGATGAAATCCTGATTTTTCGTCACAAAAGACTGTACCGTGCGACGCGCGGTACAGTCTTTTTTTGCTATTTCCCGAAGATTGTCGTAGTAAAACGAAACCTCCTCTACTGTTTGGCGGAAGACAGCGGACCTATAATGATAAGCAAACCGAAGCGAGAACAGACATACAGGAGGAATGAACGATGCAATTAATGGGAGACGCACTGACAGTATTGGGATCAAGGCTGGGATTTGCCTGGGATCCGGTTAACCGGCAATCGTACCTCGTCCGGCATGGCAACCATCCCGGCTTGCCGATTCAGATTAGAGCGGGAGTGACGCTCGGAGAGCGGGTGCTGACGCTTCCGCTGGCGCAGGAGGGACAATCCTTCGAGTTCGTTGATCAGGAGATGACGGCGACAACGATGACGTTAAGCGGCATCGATCCGGAGACGGGTATTCACGTGAAGTTAACGGCCCGCATTCCGTTTCGTCCGAGAGATAACTTTTTCAGTACGGTGCCAGTCATTTATCTGAGTCTCGAAGTGGATCGCTTGCCTTCCTCGTACCGCTGGATTGCGCAGTACGACGAAACGGTGGAAGGCAAGCTGTTCTTGGGCTTCTCGGGAGAAGGATTTGCCTTTAGCTCCGCTCTAGAATCGAATGCGGCGGGAATTGAAGCTGTATATGAATCCGTTGTTTTGCGGCCGCAAGACGAAGGGGATCATCAGAGCGGAATTCGCACGGAAGAGGAAACCATATCATGCCGGGATCACATCTCAATTCTTTCGGGCGTGTGGGAAGACGACTGCGTGACGGCATCCTTCTCGCTGGGCAAAGGAATGAAAGGCGACTCCCTATCCCTTGCATGGTGCGCTTGGGATCAGCCCGTATTGAATGTATTGGGCCATCGCAGTCCATTCAAATATACGCAAAGCTTTGCCGGACTTGATCAGGTTGTTGAATGGTCCATTCGTCATGCCGATGAAGTAGCGGATAATTCGGAGAAGGTCGATCGTATTCTGTCCAATCATACGCTTGGAGAATCTACTTCTAAATTGCTGGCTCAAACCTTGCACGCCTGGCTGCTGAATACATGGTGGGTGGTAAGGGACAACGGGCAAGACTGGTTTACCGTGTGGGAGGGCAATTGTTACTTCCATTCCACCGTCGACGTGGAGTATACGCAAGGGCCGTTCTATCTTGCGTTCTGGCCGGAGTTGCTGGAGCTTGAGCTTAATGAATGGCCATTCTTTGGCAAAGACGGGAAGCTTCTGCTCGGAGAACGGGGCGAGGGTACGCTCTATTTATCCCATGATATGGGGGTATTCGGCGATAGCACGAAGCAGTATTACCCTCACGAGATGGAAGTCGAAGAAAGTACGAATTACATTCTTCTGGCTTTCGCGCATTGGCGGAGATCCGGCAAGGATGCTACGATTGTTCGGCATAGCGGGTTTATCCGTAAATTAATGGCTTTTATCGCTTGTTGCGATACGACCGGAAACGGCATCCCGGATAAAGGCTGCGCCAATACCGTCGACGATGCTTCTCCTGCCATTCAATACGGCTCGGAACAAGTTTATTTGGGCGTGAAGTCATTGGCCGCAATTCAGGCAGGCATTCAAATCCTACGTCATGCGGGCGATGCGGACGCTAAGGAATTGGAAGTCTATGAGCAGTATGCTCAGACGGCTCTTGCGACCATCGAGGAGAAGGGGTGGCTGAAGGATCATTATGCCGTCACGCTGTCGAGAACGATGGACGGAACCGTGGATCCGTGGACGGGCGAGCCAAAGACGGGCGAGCTGCTAGGCTGGGATGCTTATCATATTTATACGGTGAATGGCCTTTCCTTGCTCGATATGGTCGGCCATCGTACCGGCTTGCTAGATGAAAGACTGCGCCTGGACATGGAAACGGCAACGGACAAAACATTGGGCCGATACGGCTGCCGCCATACGAGCTATGAAGACACGGAGAACGAAGGTCAATTTATTCCGGGACTCGCCAGTCACTCGGGCAAAGTAGGCTGGATATCCATGAATATGCTTAGAGACATCGCCGCGGCCTACCGGGGGCTGGATCTCTTCCATCTCATAGAGAATTACTGGAGCTGGCAAACCACGACCAATACGCAGCAGGTGGCCTTGTTCTTCGAAACGTTCTACGGCAATAACCTGAGCTTCTATCCAAGAGGCGTAGCCGTGTTCGGTTATTTGGATGCGGCAGCGGGCTTCGTGTACGATGCGGTTGCTGGGAAGCAATCTTTTGCCCCGGTTCGAGGGTCGCTGCAAGTGCCTATTCTTTTGTTCGCCGATTGGGAGAGGGGGACGGTTCCCCTCGTTAAATCTAGCTTTGAAGGCGGCCGTTTGACTTATCGCGTCGAATAACGCAAAGAACAGAAGATTGCCATGAACTTCGAAAGATTCCCCACTAGGACCGTGAAACAGCCGTTTATATAATAGAAATATAAACAGAGAAGAGGTGGGACCTATGAATAACGAGATCCTAGAAGCAGCTTCGGTCCAGGTAAAGAAGCCGTTGTCTAACAGGAAACGGAAAACCGGAGAGCTGAGTTTCTTTCAATTCGTGAAGAAAAACAATGCCCTCTATATCATGTTGATTCCCGTCTTCATTTATTTTATAACCTTCAAGTACATTCCTCTGCTTGGCAGCGTTATTGCCTTCAAGGATTACAACATCTTTGAAGGTTTTCTCAAAAGCAAATGGGTCGGATTTCAATGGTTTAAACTCATGTATACGAATCCGGAGTATGCCCGATTAATTAAAAATACGCTGCTGATCAGTTTGTACCAAATCGTGTTCTCTTTCCCGGCGCCGATTATTCTAGCATGCCTGCTGAATGAGGTTCGCAATATGGGCTTCAAGCGCTGGGTGCAAACGGTTTTGTACTTACCGCATTTTCTGTCTTGGACGCTCGTCTACGGCTTGGCTTACATGATGCTTTCGGTGCAAAGCGGCCTCGTCAACGGCATGATTGAAGGATTAGGGGGACATGCATTCGATTTCTTGCAATCGCCTTCAGCGTTCCGGTCCGTCGTTGTATCTGCCGGCATATGGAAGGAGATGGGCTGGAGCACGATCATCTTCCTGGCTGCTTTATCCGGCATAAATCCTTCGCTGTACGAAGCGGCCAAGATAGATGGGGCAGGGCGCTGGAAGCAGTTCCAGAATGTCACGTTCCCAGGCATCCTGCCAGCGATTACGATTCTCCTGCTCCTCAAAATCGGCAACGTCATGGACGTAGGATTTGAACAGGTGTATATCTTCTTAAGCCCGATTACGTATGAGGTTGGGGAAATTTTGGATACCTATGCTTATCGTTTAGGCATTATGAACGGTCAATTTTCCATGACAACGGCTATTGGATTGTTCAAATCGGTCATTGGTTTTGTCCTTCTCGTGGGAGCGAATAAAATCAGCAAATCAACAACGGGCGAGAGCTTGTACTAGGAGGCAGCAAATGAAAATCAAACAATCCTTGGGCGAGAAATCATTCGACGTTTTCAACATCCTGCTGCTGGTCGTCATGAGTCTGGTTGCCGTTCTTCCGCTCCTTCATGTCGTAGCAGGCGCATTCTCTTCCAACAATGCCATCATCCAGTCCAGAGTTTCCTTCTGGCCGGTAGAACCAACCTTGCAGCAATTCAAATTTGTAGCGGCTAATGATGCGTTCTGGAAGGCCGGCTGGATGACGGTGAAGGTCGTCGTCATCGCGACTGCGCTCAATATGCTATTGACCGTGGTTGGTTCATACCCGTTATCCAAGTTGTATCTGAGAGGCCGCAGAGCCATCATGCTCTTCATTATTTTCACGCTGGTATTTCAGGCGCCCTTAATTCCGACCTATCTCGTCGTGAAGGAATTGCACATGATTAATACCATATGGGCTTTGATTGTACCGGGGGCAATCAGCGCGTTTAACATGATATTGTGCATTACGTTTTTCCGCAGTTTGCCCGAGGAGCTTTTTGATGCGGCGAAGGTGGACGGAATGAGCGACTACCGCATCGTGTGGCAGATTGTTGTTCCGTTATCCAAACCCATCATGGTGACGCTGCTGCTGTTCTACGCGGTTGGTCACTGGAACAGCTATTTCGCGCCGCTTCTGTACATTAACGATCGGCATCTCCAAACGCTCCAAATGTATATTTATTTCCTGATTGCGGCAGGCAGCTCGAACGACATAGCGGCAGCGGTAGCGGGAGATACCGGGGGCAAGCTTTTGCCGAAGGCACTTGAGATGGCAACGATTGTGCTTGCTACCGCGCCGATCGTGGTGATCTATCCGTTTCTGCAGAAACATTTCGTAAAAGGAGCTACGCTTGGCTCCGTGAAAGAATAACGCCGTTATGTCGACATTATGTCTTCATATATAGAAACATACAGGGTCACATATTAAAAAGGGAGGAATTTTCAAATGAACGCTTCGAAAAAATGGGTCAGCGTAGCTCTAGCGGTAACAATGGCTGGCGCTCTCGCAGCATGCGGCAACAATAATACGAATAACGCGAAGACGGAATCCTCGGCAAGCCCCGCAGCAAATGCAGATGCAACAGAAGCGCCAAAAGCGCCGGTTAAGATTAGCCTGTTAACGACGGATAATAGCCAACCTGTCCCAGGCGGCAATGCGATGGATGATCCTACGATTAAATACCTGGCAGAGAAAACGAACACGATTCTGGATATTACGTTTTTGCCCGCAGCACAGGCGGATAACCTGAAAAAGGTTAAATTCGCCAGCGGCGAGCTGCCGGACGTGATCTCCGATTATGGCGTGAACGGTGACTTGTATGCGAACAACCAATTGATTCCCTTGAATGACTATATTGATAAATATGGCCCTAACCTGAAAAAGGTTATTCCGCAAGCGGCTTGGGACGGCGTAACCCGTGACGGAAAAATTTATGCCATTCCTGAATCAGCAGCCGGAGATTCTAAGGTCAACCGCATGTTCTTCGTGCGCAAGGATTGGATGGACAAAGTAGGCATTACGGAGACGCCTAAAACACCGGATGAATTGTTGACCATGCTGCGCGCATTCCGCGACAAAGATCCAAACGGCAACGGCAAGAAGGACGAGATTCCATTGTCCGGCCGAGAGAACTTTACGTGGCTGGACACGATTCTCGGCATGTTCGGAGCGAACGAGTATGGAGCGACGGTTATTAACGGAGAGGTTGTGCCTTCGAACACGAGTCCTCAAATGAAACAGGCTCTTACGTTCCTCAAGCAGCTGTACGACGAGAAATTGCTCGACAGCGAATTCATGTCGAACAAACGCAATACATGGGAACAAAAAATTCAAAACGACCAAGTCGGCTTGTGGGTTCACGATCCAAATCTCGGCTGGGACTGGCAAGATAAATTAAATAAAGCGCTGCCCGGCAAAGGCGCAATCGTGGAGCCTATGATATCTCCTAAAGCACCTGGCGTGCAATATGCGGGCTTTGGCATTTCCGCTTACAACAAAACGTTCTCCGTTACCAAGAAAGCGAAAGATCCGGAAGCGATCGTCAAGTTCTTCGATTGGCTCGTTACGGAAGAAGGACAGGAATTTGTTACCTTCGGTATTCCGGACGTCACGTACACCAAAGACAGCGCAGGCAAAATTACTTATAACCAGCAAAAAGATACCGACGACAAAACGGCCCTCTGGAGAACCATTACGTTTAATCTAGCCGGTTGGAATCCTGATCTGAAAAAGGTTCAAGTCGGAGACGAAGCCGTAGCTAAATTGGAAGAGTTCTTCACCGTAGGCAAGCAAGAAGGCCAACCGAACATTCTGTTAGGCGCTCCGACGTTCAAATCTTCGCTGCCTGAGATCGGCGAGTTCGCGGTTCCCGGCACCATGTTTATTGAAACGGCGGCAAAAATCGTAATGGGCGACCAGCCTGTAGATTATTTCGACGAGTACGTGAAAAATTGGAGATCGCGCGGCGGCGACGATCTAATCAAGCAAGCAACGGAATGGTATAACGCGAACGGCAAGAAGTAAGGAAGCAAGCAGCTGAAAAGTGGAGACGAATCGTCTTCACTTTTCGTTTATTGCAAAATGTAAGCGTAATCAATGATGGTGGACAACTACATATTGAAGGGATGAATTTATGAAATCCTTACGAATAAAAAGGTTTGTCAGTCAAATGTTGATCGCCAGCCTGGCGTTTACCGCGCTGAACGGTTCGATCTTAATTCAGCCGCAATCCGTACATGCGGCGACTAATGCCATATTCGCCGAAGCGGACGCTTATGTGGACGGGGGAAATCCTTCCACCAATTACAATGATCCAAATGCCAATTTATTGAGCATCAAGGAAGACTCCAATCTCTCCGTAACGAGAAGAGTGTTTATGAGATTCAACGTTAGCATGCTCCCGTCTGCGGACGCGATAACGAAAGCGGAAGTGAAAGTGTACGCCAAAGCCCCGGCGGCTGCCGTTTCTTTAAACGTGTACGCGGTTGATGATCAGGCGTGGGATCAAACAACGATTAACTGGAATAATAAGCCTTATTACGGAGATAAAATAGGTTCGATCAACATAGGGACAACGGACGGCTATTATTCGATTGACCTGACTGACTACATCAAGGCGCAAAAAGCGGTTGGCAAAGCTTCCATTATGATTGCCAATTCGACAAACACCCAAGTTCAAATTTACGATACCGAAAGACCGTACGATACGCAAAGACCGAAGCTGGAATATACATCGGACGATACGCCGCCGGTCTACCAATCTAGCGCGGTTGGAGTAGACTTCAAAGGCATTCAATTAACATACAACGAAGCTCTTGCAGAGAATGCGGGAGTTGTTCTGAAAGATCAGATCTCGCTGGCGACGGACGGCGTGAACTTTAATCCGCTTGGCGCGGACGACACAGTTGAAATCAGCGGAAACAACATTCAAGTAGGGCTACAGCAAGCATTAAGCGGATCATTAAACAAAATCCGTGTGGCTGGTTCATCGGTAAAGGATGCCGCAGGCAACATTCTGCTCTCGCCCGTCACGACGGAGGCGCTTATCGGCATGCAGGATGCCAGCGCGCCGGCATTTCTGTCGGCAACGGTCGGTAATAACGGCAAAAGCGTGGCGCTTGTTTATGACAAGCCCATCAGTGTGATGGGTACGGCGGATCAGCTGAAAGCAAGCGTATCGTTGTCGCAAGACGAAGGGGCAACTTACGCGGCGTTGCAATCCGAGGATCAGGTAGCCATTACCGGCAATGTTCTAACGGTTACCTTTAATGAAGCGCTTATGGGCATTCGGAATAAACTGAAGGTTGCTTCGGGAGCTCTTCAATCGGAAAGCAACGCCACACCAACAGCGATTGAAACGGTCACGTCGAACTTGGGCGGACTTGAGCAAGGCAGAACGATAACGGTCTCGGAAGACGCGAGAGTCGACAGCGGTGCCGCCAACTTGTCGAGCAACTATGGGACCGAAACGGCGATGCTGCTTAAAGAGGGCGGTTCGACTTACAATCGCCGCATTTTCTTCAAATTTAACGTGGATTCGCTTGGCATCTACAATTCGGCAAAATTTCGATTGAATTTCACGGATGCGGGCGCTGCGGCTGAGCCGCTCACTTTGTATGCGGTTGATGACGCATGGACGGAATCCGGGCTTACCTACTCCAATCAACCAACTTACGGCTCCGCGATTACCGCGTCCAGCGTAGGGGGAGGAAACGGATGGTATGAATGGGATGTCACTTCCTACGTAGAGCAGCAGAAGCTGGCGGATGGCGTCGTTTCCTTCGTTCTACTGGGAACGCCTTCGGTAAACCGGACGGTAAGCGGCAAAGAAAGCGGAGCAAATGCCCCGCAATTGGTCGTCAATTACGATAATGAACCGCCTTCCTATGTGGACAGCGTTGTCAGCAATGAGAACCGAACCGTTGATCTGCAATTTAGCGATAACCTTGGCAATGCTACGGCAAATCCCGCCGCGTTGAAAGCCGCCGTTACCATCGCCAGGGATGGGATGAATTTCGCCGCGCTTGAAAGCGGGGATCAAGTGACTCTGAACGGAACAAAGCTGACGATTACGCTGGTGAACCGGTTAAGCGCTTCTGGGGCCAAGGTGCAAGTGGCCGCAAACACGTTGCAGGACAGTGGGCAAAACGTCCTTGCTTCGATGGTGACCACGAATACGCTCGTATACGACGTGACGGCTCCGGTGCTTAATCCCGTTCTTCAAACCGATCTGACGGGCAAGCAATTGACCTTATCGGCTGATGAAGCTTTGTTTAGCAATCTGGCTTCCTCGGAAGATTTGAAGAATGCCGTCAAATTTTCCGCGGACGGCACAAACTTCCTGCCATTAGCCAGCGGGGACACCGTGGAGATAACGGGCGGTAAACTCAAGGTAACGCGGACGTTGCCTATAAGCGGCGATTCGAACAAGCTGCTCGTGGCGGCAAACGCGCTCAAAGACGCGGCGGGGAATACGGTTGCGCAAAGTTATACATCGGGTGCCATAGCCTCGGATTCCAGCGCGCCGCAAATCCTATCGGCTTATCCTTCGAATTTCAACAAAAAGCTGGTAATTGTATTCAGCGAGAATGCGTTCAATAATCTGCCAAGCGATGCCCAGCTGAAGCAAGCTATGCAATTCTCCTCGGACGGAGGAGCGAACTACCGCGCATTGGGCGAAGCGGACAAGGCGATTCTAAGCGGAAGCACGCTAACGATGATTTTGAACGAGCCGTTAAGCGGCAATCAGAATATGCTGCGCATTCAGGCCGGCGCGCTCAAAGACGCGGTCGGGAATGTGACGCCCGATGATTTGACGACGGCTTCCGTAGAAGCAGTCAACACGGATTACCCGTATCTGCCGCCGCAACAAGCCGATTTGAAGAAGGCTATGGCTGACTCCGCCAATATTGTGTTCGGCAATAAAGACGCGGCGGAAGGCTCGGGAGCCGAGCTTAAGGCCGCCAAGGGACTTAGTTTTATTGCCGAGGAAATAGCTTCGGGCGATCGCGATTCCGTATATATCGACCGTTATGTGTCGACCGTGAAGAAGATGCTCAGCACGCCGGCCAACATGCCTAATCTCCAGGGCGGGCTGGATTCCAGATCGCAATCCCCGATGCTATACAGCATTGCGCTCTTGTGGAATGACCAATCGGTTATGGGGATGTTCACGGATACCGAGAAATCCAAGCTTCTGACGTTGTTCAAAGCCGGCCTAATCAGTACGGCCTATACGCTGAACGACTACAACGAGTTGGGTAATCCGCGTCCGGGGGATCGCCTCGCGATGAACGGAGATCCCAATACGTGGAACGGTACGGGAGTTAACTTCTGGGAACCAAATCTTACTATTTTCTTTACATCTTCTTTTGTTCTAGGCTTGGAAAACGTGAAGGACATTTTGCAAAATTACGATCACGCCGCTTTTATCGCGGAGCTGAACGCGCAGGGGTTAACCAAAGTGAAAGAATCGTTCGAGAAAACGACGAATTTCTCTACGGCTGCGACGGAAGCGGAGCGATTGGCTGAAAAGGCGGATAAAGTACAGCGTACGATCAAGCCAAGCAACTGGTCCTTCAAGGGGGTGACTTTGGAGCAATATTTGCAAAATCCGCTTAAGCTCCATGAAGCCTCGCAGCGGAAGTCGTGGACGCACATTGCGCAGGATGGCGACTATATGGGACAGCTTGGCATGGGACATGAATTCGATTCGACGGATACGAAGGGTTCCCGACAAAGCGCAACCTATGTTGTGCTTGGCATTGATCCTAGCTTGCAGAATACGAGAATCATGAATTTTTTTGGATTCATGAATGCGCCGGGGAACGAAGCGGCAGCGGCCGATATCGTGAAGCTGCAAAGCGTGGGTGTATCGGACTACTACGCAAAGGTTGTGAACGGGTACTTCACCCAGTCCTCTTATGAAATCGCAACCAGTTACTTGCCGGAAAACTTTTATATAAACAGCATGATGTCGATGGGTTACCTGAAGCCGGCCTTATTAAACGACACGTTTAACTATGACGGAGCCACGCGCAATCTGGCCGATAACTGGATCGTGAAGGACGGCAGCTGGCAGGGAGTAAATGACAGCATCGTACCTTATAACACGAAGGATCCCGTATCTCATATGACGGGCGCGAAGCCCGTGGACGAGAACGAAAAGCTGCTGAAGCAAAGTAATGCGGCGGGAAGCTCGGCTCTCTATTCGAAGAAAAGCTTCGATAATATCAGCTACTTTGCCTGGATCAAGGATATGAACGGAGGAGAGACGGGGCTGCTCGGAAGAGTCCAGGACGAGAATAACTTCTACCTGTTCTCTTATGACAATGGCAAACTCGCTATTAAGAAGAAAGCGGATGGCCAATTCACACCGCTCGTGGAGAAGAATGTCGCTTTATCTTCCGATACGGCTCATCGCTTAAGAGCCGTTATGAACGGGAACAGTCTGGAGCTTGATGTAGACGGTGTGCAGCAGCTGGCGACGACAGACGCGGCATTCGCTTCCGGCGCCGTTGGTCTCTATACGAATCAAGCCAGCGCGAAATTCGATGGCGTGCTCGTTCAGAATGCTAGCGTGCATACACCGGATTTTCAGTCCATCGCCGTTGGCAACGCTAAGTTGTTCTTAACCTACTCGGAAGTGCCGGGAGCCGTTGCATACAAAGTCAAATACGGAACGCAACCGGGTCAATATACGCATACGTTGCTGACGACAAGCGCGAATCCGGTAATTACAGGACTAAATAACGATACAACGTATTATTTCGCCGTCTCGGCGATTGACCCGAACGGGGAAAGCGCGAATTCGCGAGAGCTCTCTTTCGCGCCTAAAGTGCCCGATGCCGTTACGCCGACCATTACGAATATCATTTCGGATGGCAACCGCCTGATCGTCAACTTTACGACCGATCCGAAGAACACGTCGTATACGCTTAAGTACGGTCTAAGCCCTGGCGGCTATACGAAAGTGATAGACAACATTACGGCCTCGGGCTATGCCGTGAACGTTCCCGTATCCCAAGCGCCTTATTACTTCGTAATCGAGGGACGCAACGCTAACGGCGCAAGCAGCCTCTCTAACGAGTGGAAGGCCATGGCGAACGCAGCGACGCTGTTCACGGACGATTTCAATGACGGCGAGTATGCCAGCGATTGGGTGCTGTCTTCCGGTTCGCCCGTTATGGAGAACGGTAAAATTAAAACGGCAAACGGAAACCCAGAGCGTCTGTGGCTACCGCAAGGCGCGGATTGGAGCGATTATACCGTCTCCGCGACCTTTACGCTATTACCGGACGATACAACCAAGGAAGTAGGCTTGCTCGGCAGAGTCAACACGGCGGCCAATTACTATGTAGCGGATTACAAATACGACAAAACGGCGAATACCGAAAAAGTCATGCTGAGAAGAAAAGTAAACAATGCTTTTCTTCCGGATCTTGCGTTTGATTTCACGCTGAACAAGCAAGTGGCCGAGCACAAGATGAAGGCCGTCTTCGACGGCAGTCGCCTGAAGCTGTATATCGACGACGTATTGGCTTATGACGTTACGGATACGTCGTTGACGAAAGGAACGGTTGGTCTGTTCTCCGTTCTGACGCCGGTTTACTTCGACGACTTCAAGGTCGAGCAGCTAAACGGCTTAAGCAAGCCCGTAATGACGAGCATGGAGACAACGGATGCCAAGACGAAGGCCGTATTTGGCCAAGTCGAAGGCGCGCAGGGCTATACCATTAAATACGGTACACAATCGCATGCGTATACGAAGCAGCTTAGCGTACCGGAGAACGGCTATTCAGGTAGCGAAATTCCAGGTCTTGATGCAGGCACGACGTATTATTTCACGGTGAGTGCAGTGAACGGCGTCTCGGAGAGTCCAAATGCCGAAGAATATCGCTATACCGTTCCTGCCGTCACTCCATCAACGCCGCCTACTCCCGTAACTCCATCACCGGACAAGGGGAATATCGTTCTGAAGCCGGTATTGGCTGCCGGCACGGCTCAAGCGAATGTAGACGAGGCGACGCTCATACAAGCTTTCGGGCAAACAGATGCCGATCAGCAAGGACATAAAATCGTCAGTGTGACAATGAGCGAGCTGGCTGGCGCTTCTGCCTATAGGTTGAACATTCCCGCATCCGGTTTCCTAAACGGGAATGCGGGCAACGGTAAATCAGACAAGGCCGTAAACCTAATAACCCCGGTCGGCACGGTTACCCTGCCGGATAACATGTTCAAAGCAAATGACTTGAAACAAGCAACTGTTGTTGGAATTTCCATCGGATGGGCGGATACCTCGCTGTTAAACGCCGATGCGAAACGGAAGATTGGAGATAAACCGGTCATTGAATTGCAGGCGCTGCTGGATGGAAAAGCGGTTGCATGGAAAAACAACAATGCACCGGTAACTGTCAGCATTCCGTATACGCCAACCGCGCAGGAATTGAACCATCCGGAGCACATTGCCATCTGGTATATCGACGGCGCTGGACAGATTATCAGGATGCCGGCAAAGTTTGATGCGGCAACAGGTAAACTGACCTTTACAACAACCCATTTCAGTCTGTATGCGGTAGGCTACGAGGTGAAAACGTTTAAGGATCTGGACCAAGCGGCATGGGCGAAAGAAGCGGTGGAAGTATTGGTGTCTCAGGGTATTGTAAACGGAACATCGGATACAACCTTTAATCCGAACGCCAACATCACGAGAGCGGATTTCCTCCAGCTGTTGATAAAGGCGCTGGGACTTACAGCCGATGTGGAGACGAACTTTGCCGACGTACATCAAACGGACTATTACTATGAAGCTGCCGGAATAGCTCTGACACTGGGGCTCAGCAACGGCGTAGGCAACGGCCGCTTGAATCCGGCGGAAGATATTACAAGGCAGGACATGATCGTCATGGTTGAACGCGCGATGCGCCTGGCAGGCAACAATCCGGGCAGCGGAACGTCTGCCGATCTGGCAACATTCCACGATGCGGCGCAAGTTGCCGATTATGCCAAGAGCAGCGTGCAAACGTTGATCGGAAGCGGGGTAGTGCAGGGCTCGGGCAGCCTCCTCCGCCCGCTTGGCACAACGACAAGAGCCGAAGCGGCGATGCTGCTGTATCGTGTGTATAACCAGTAAAGCGGGTAATCAAGGGGATAGTCATATCCCCTTGATTCATTGCTACTTATGAATGCGTTTTCATTTGGGGTGAGCCATGGAGGGAGGTGATAGTCGAATCAGTTGAGAACAAGCCACTCTTTCAGGCATGCTGCTATTGATTTAGACATCCATTTATTTAAAGGAGGCCAATATTTATGGCAATCAAAAGAAAATGGACTTTAGGAATGCTTGGTCTTGTCAGTTCCGTAACGATTTTTGCGTCCGTAGCATCCGCAAGCATCATAGCCAACATTGACGTTGAAGGAGCTTCGATCAATTCCACGAGCTGGGACTTGACTGACAGCGGAGTGACATTCGAGGAGAAAGAGCTGGACCGCAACAACATGGTCATGCCTTATTTCTCGACATGGACGCCATCCGGAACGGGCTCAAGCCTGAAGCTGCAGGCTAATCCATATACAGCCGGCGAGAAGCAGAGGAACGAATATTATGCCGCAAGAAATCAGCCGTTCGGGGAATGGCGGTATAACGGGTTTCAGATCGGAATTCCATCCGACAGCGCGCTGCCGACCAACTGGGTTGTGCTTGACCAATTCCATCAGGACAGCTATTACGTTTCTCCGCAAGGAGCGCTTGAATTGGCAAACGTGAACGGTAAGCTGACCTACCAGTTCAAAGTTCGCAATAAAGATTACTACAACATCGACGGCGTCAACGGTCCAAGCGGGAACGCTCTTACCCTGTGGTCGCAGGAAGTAACGACGGATCAATTTAACTCTATTGTAATTGGCTTCAAACCCGATGCCAGCGGCAATGGCGGGGTGAAGATCTGGTACAACGGCACACAGGTCGTCAATTGGACCGGCTACCTCGGCTTCCTGGCAGGCTTTCAAGGCAAAAACTTCATCAATCAATATTACAATTCCTTCGGTATGTACCGAGGAGCACAGAACAATACGATGAAGGTCTATTACGACAATTACAAATGGGGCACAACGTATAGCGATGTGGCTCCTTAATAGTCAGCAATTATAGGCCGGGCAGCAATTACTCGGTTCTTCTAAAGATTACGGCCGCCATAAAAAAATGGCGGCCGTTGCTTTATTTAATAGAGATCGCATTACATCATTCACAAATGTTAAAAACCATTTTCTCTGAAAAATTCCAGACAAATCTTTGCGCTTTCAAGTGAAGAGTTGGCAAACTGTTCTTGTTCGACAATGCAGTAGCGGATGCCGCATTCTTCGGATATATCGAGCACGCTCTTCAAATCGACAGAGCCTTTGCCGACTTCCGTATCGCTGCGGCCCGAAGCGAAATCTTTGAAATGCGCTAGCGGAACACGGCCTTCATATTTTTGTACATACTCGGCTGGCGTATATCCGGCATAGTGCACCCAGCCCAAATCGAACTCGGCAATCAAATACTCGGCAGGGACAAGCTCAAGCAGATGGTCGATGACGGGCTTACCGTTAACCGGTTTGAATTCAAAAGCGTGGTTATGGTATCCGAATTTCAAGCCAGCGGCCGTCACTTGTTTACCTGCCTGTTCAAGAATGCGGGCCAAATTGTGCACGTCAACCTCTGTAGGCTCTTCCGGCAGCGGCGCCGAAGGAACGACAATATAGGTCAGACCAAGCGTCTTGGCATAATCGATTTGAACTTGAAGATCGGCAGCCAGCTTCTCCGGTTCATTGAAGTTGAGTCCGATATGCGCGGAAGGCGCGTCCAGTTGAAGCTCATCCAAAAGCGCTTTCAATTGTTCTGCCGGCGTATTGTAAAATCCTGCGAATTCGACTGCCTCGTATCCCATTTCCGCAACTTTGCGGATTGTGCCCAGCAAATCCTTTTCTGTTTCATCGCGAAGCGTATACAACTGGATGCCTACTTTTGGTTTGCTCAAAATGATCACTCTCCCATTATTTTACTGAAATCCCCACTCCATTATAAAGGCTCTCTCTCGAGAAACAAGCCGTAACGAGCAAATGAGTGCCTCAGGACTATCTTTTCATTGATTTGGAACATAGATAAAGGCGCCATTTGTCTAGTAGAATGACAATGCATCTAATATTGAAAGCGCATTCATGACGAATGGGAGATAGGAGGTGATGATAGATTGCGGCAAAGAACAAACCATGCTTTTAAGGCACTTGGAGCGATGCTCCTAATGTCCGGTGCAATAAGCCTCATGCTAAGCTCATGCGGGAATCCGCCGCGACCGTTAAACGTGGCTTGGGTGAACGGCATTCCCATTGAGAAAGAAGAGATGCAAACCGCCATGAATCGCGAGCGGAGTTTGGTTATTAATTACTTTCATGAGAAGTATGGGGTGGAAGAAAGCACAACATTTTGGAATGGGACGTATGGCGGGGAGTCTCCCAAGGATTTGTTGAAAAAGAATGCCATGAACAAGCTCGTTCGCTACAAAGTTGAAGGGGAGCTGGCCGCGGAGAAGAATCTCGTTCAATCTTTGGACTACAAGAGCTTTCTCACGGAGTGGAAGTCCGAGAACAAGCGCAGGGAACAGACCGTTGCCGAAGGCGGGGTAATCTATGGGCCCGTTGCCTTCAGCGAAGATCAGTATCTTCAGTACACCCAGTCCACCTTGAACATCAAGCTTAAGGAAGCTTGGGCGAGGACTCAGCAGATTGGGCAAAATCAACTTAAAACGGAGTACGAGAAAACAAAAGATGAACGGTATCGAAAGCCGGATCAATTCCAAGTTGAAATCTTGACGCTTGCCTTTACAGACGCTGATCGGGATCATGCGCTTCTTATCTTGAAGAACATGTTGACGGCATGGGAGAAAGGGAACGGCACTTTAGATCAGTTGTCCGATCCCTATCATATTCACTATGAACAGGTCGACTATACGAGTGGGCTTGATTCTGTTGAAGCGGGGCATCCGTCGATATGGGCGTCCATTCAGCATTTAAAAGCCGGCGAGAGCAGCGAGATCGTTGATGAACAATCGGCATGGGTAGTGTTCCATGTGAAGGACAGACTTGCTGGCGGATACGAGGAGTTCGAGAAAGTAAAAGACGCGGTAAAAAACCATTACATCGAGGAGCAATTCAACAACATGATCGAAGGGAAGGTTAGGCAAGCCGAGATCACATTTAATGACCAAGTCTATAAAGCATTATCCGCATGAAGTTGCTATTCATAACAATTAGAAAGGAATGTGCATGATGACGAGATGGATGAGAATGATGGCCATGTTCTGCTTATGCCTGATGGTGGCTAGCAGCGCCTCTATGTATATAGGAGATGGACCTATTGAAGCAGCCGGCAGCGGCAATACCTATTATGTAGACAATATCGGAGGAGATGACAATCTCGGAGGTACTAGCACGCAAACGGCGTGGAAGACGTTAACCAAGGTGAACGCCACAACGTTCCAGCCGGGCGATACGATCTTGTTTAAAGCCGGAGGATCATGGTCGGGCAAGCTTTATCCCAAAGGCTCTGGGGCTAATGGAAACCCGATTATAATCGACAAATTCGGTACAGGCAGCAAGCCTATCATTAACGGGGGAGGGCTCGTGGGTACAGGCGCAGTCTATTTGTATAACCAACAATATTGGGAAATCAACAATCTCGAAATTACCAACACGGGATCCGCGCAAGGTCAGAAGATGGGCGTATCCATTGAAGCGCAGGATGCGGGAGATTTAAGTCATATCTATCTCAGAAATCTGACCATTCATGATGTGAATGGGCTCAATACGGATAAACAAAACGGCGGAATATGGGTCCATACCTATGGCACGGCAGTTCAGACGAAAATCGATGATGTGCGGATTGAAAATAATACAGTCTACAACACCGACCGTGCGGGAATTGTAATCACTTCCGATTGGTGGTGCAATTCAAATCTAGTGACCTGCAATTCGACAAGACCTGCTTACTATCCATCAAGCGGCGTGATTGTAAGGAATAACCTAGTCTATGATGTTGGCGGAGATGGGATCAGTATCCGAGATACGGCAGCACCTCTAATTGAACACAACGTCGTGTATAACGCCAACGCCCGTTCCGGCGATTATAGCAACGGCATCTGGAGCTACAATTCAACTAATGCCCTGATTCAATATAATGAAGCTTATTTGACCAGAACAACCAAAGACGGCTATGGGTTAGGAGTAGATTATCTTCAGGATGGTGCCGTTCTGCAGTATAACTATACCCACGATAACGAAGGCGGTTCGGTTGGCATCTATGCGGACGGGACTTGGGCTCCGCAGTCCAACCGCAACTTCAGGATTCGCAACAATATTAGCCAGAATGACGGAGCTGCAACCTTTGGTTTCTATGGTTCGGCGACCAACGGCGAGATCTACAATAATACCGTGTATATCAAAGGCGATTCCCATTCATCGGTCTACAAGTTTAGCGATTGGGGCGGATATGCGTCCAACATCTCGTCGAAAAACAATATTTTCTACAACCTGGGCAATGGCAGTTATTCATGGGGTCAGAGCAGCAATATTACGTTCGACCATAACGTATTCTACGGCAATCATCCTGTTACAGAGCCTTCGGATTCGAATAAAATAACGAGTGATCCTCTGCTGGTTAACCCTGGAAGCGGTGGAACCGGCATGAATACGGTTGATGGATATAAGCTATTAAACGGCTCGCCGGCACTCGCCGGAGGAGTGTTGATCGCAAATAACGGGGGCAAGGATTACTGGGGGAATTCCGTTTCTTCCACCGCAGCACCCAATATCGGAGCCTACAACGGAGCAGGAACATCGCTTGCGGGAGTAGATCTGCAGGTTACGGCACTTCAGGTACAGGAAGCAAGCTTTGCCGTAGGCGATCCGATTCACTTCCAGTTGACGGTTCGCAATAACGGTACAACGGCAACGGGAAACCAAACGTTAACAAACGAGTTTAAGGTGGATGGGCAAGTCGTTAAAAGCGATTCTTCCTCTATTAACTTAAGTCCCGGGCAGTCCGTGACTTTTACATCAACGGCTTGGAATGCAACAAAATCAGGCTTTTTATTGAAGGGCTCGGTTGATGCAACCAATAGTATTAGCGAGGCCCAAGAAGACAATAATCAAATGTCGCAATATATCAATCTCATCGTAGGCAAAGACCTTGTACCGGTATCGCTTAGCGTCCAGGAATCCAGTTGGGGAATAGGCTCCACGGTTCATTTTGTAATGAATGTGAAGAACCAAGGCAATGTTCCCGTTACTGAATGGTTTGGTGCCAGATTCTATATAGACGGTGCCGCCGTTGAGGCAGATTGGGCGGGGACGCCGGATGCCTTCACCCTTAATCCTGGGGAGACCGTTACCTTAGTCTCTCGCAAAGGATGGGTAGTTGACCGCGAGCAATTATCGCTCCGCGGCGTTGCCGATACATGGGGCGCAGTCTCCGAGGTGGACGAATCCAATAATGAAAGCACGGTGTCGCTGACGGCTCCAGGCGGATTTACGCCATCTAACGATTTGGTGGTAACCAAGCTGGAGGTTGCAGAAAGAGATTTCAAAGAAGGCGAGAAAATTCACTTTGTAGCTACGGTGAAAAATCAGGGTACAACCCAAACGCCTTCCCAGTGGCTAGGCACAAACTTTAAGATTAACGGAACAAGGGTAGATTGGGCAGGAAGCACAACGCAGATGGCTGCCGGAGAGACCAGGACGTTTACTTCTCAGGGCTGGATTGCGGATTCGCAAGAGTTGACCGTTACGGCGTTCGTGGATAATCAGAATTTGATTAGCGAGTCAGACGAGACGAATAATGAACGAACGGAAGTTTTGAACTCCGTCACGAATCTGATCGTTAATCCCGGATTTGAGGATGCCGCAAACACGGCTTGGACAGCATGGGGAGGGGGAAGCCTCTCGGCTGCAGGCGGATATTCAGGTCCTCGCGCGGGCAAGACCGGATGGCTCGGCGGAGTGAGCCAATATGTAACGGGTTTAATTGCCGGGGAAGAATATGAATTATCGGTGTGGGCAAAAACATCCCCAGGCTATAGCGTCACGGTAGGCGCCAAAGATTTTGGAGGTACGGCGGTCAAGCAAGTCGTGACGGATACCGCGTATACGCGCATTACCCTACGCTTCACTCCAACTAACGGTTGGACAGGCGCGAATATTTATATGTATGCCGATACAACCGCCGTAAGCTATATAGATGACGTGCAATTGGTGCGAATACCAAAAAATCCGAATCTGGTTGTCAACGCTAACTTCGAGGGCGGTATTACCGGCTGGACAGGTTGGGGAAGCTATCAGGTTGTGGCATCAAACGCTATTGGAGGGGCCAATTCATGCAAAGTGGCATGGACGGGCGCATGCGAGCAGACGGTAACGGGATTACAGCCCAATACGACGTATACGTTCACTGCCTGGGGCAAGGTCACTAGCGGTGGGACCGGCTATATCGGCGTGAAAAACTATGGAGGGAACGAGCAAAAGCTGCCGATCTCGACCGGCGACTATACGAAACAAACGATTACCTTCACAACGGGAGCAAGCAACACGACCGCCTTAATCTATATGTACAATAACGCGGGTACGGCTTATGGCGATGATTTCTATATCTTAAAGGCTGTTACTCCATAATGTGATTCTTCCTTTGAATAAGCTGCAGCTGCGGAAATCGCGGTTGCGGCTTTTTTTATATCCATTCCGATTTTACGAATATGTTTTCGTTGGCAGGGGACATATTTCGCTATCAGCGATATCGATATAATGAAAGCAATAAGAGAGAAGGAGAGAAAATCATGCACACGGAGCTGCTTGCGGCGAAAAAAACAAAAAAACGCAGTCCTTCCAAGAAGGGGATTTTACAAGCTTACATTGGACAATGGGACCTGCAATTAATGGTCATTCCGGGAGTGCTACTGGTTGTGCTCTTTAGTTACGTGCCCATGTGGGGAGTACTGATGTCCTTTCAAAACTATAATTTATTCACTGGCTTCCTTGACAGCCAGTGGGTAGGAATGAAGCATTTTGACATGTTTGTCCACTCGTCAGACTTCTATCGCGTTATGCGAAATACGCTTTCGATCAGCTTGCTGAAGCTTATGTTCGGCTTCCCTGCTCCTATCGTGCTAGCCTTGCTTCTAAATGAATTAAAAGGCTTTCGCTTCAAACGATTCGTTCAAACGGTGTCTTATCTGCCGCACTTTATGTCATGGGTTATCGTCTCAAGCTTCGTCATTTCGATGCTGTCGGTGGACAACGGAAGCTTTAATATTTTCCTGATGAAGCTTGGAATCATTCATGAACCTGTCAACTGGCTGTCTACTTCCCAATATTTCTGGGGAATCCTGGTCTCATCCAGCGTGTGGAAGGATGTGGGGTTTGGTGCCATCGTATACCTCGCGGCTATAGCGGGAATTGATCCGCATCTTTATGAAGCTTCAGCCATGGATGGAGCGGGTAGACTTAGACAAATTGTCAGCATTACGATCCCGAGCATTACTCCGATTATCATTATTTTCCTGATTCTGAACATTGGCGGAATATTGAATGCGGGTTTTGATGATATTTTGAATCTGACCAATAACGGCGCTAATACGTTGCTAAGACCGGTATCGGATGTCATTGACACTTATGTGTATCGAGTCGGGATACTAGGGCAGCGATACTCTTACGCAACGGCTGTTGGATTATTCAAGTCAGCGATCAGCGTCGTGTTGCTCGTGCTTGCAAATTTATTGGCTCGCCGCATGGGGCGGTCAAGCTTATGGTAGGAGGTGCCTTTATTTGAAAATCGCCAAAAGAGTTCCCGATGCAATCATCGTTGTCCTGTTGCTTGGCTTGTCTTTTGTAACCTTGTATCCATTCTGGAACAGTCTCGTCATTTCCTTTAATGTTGGTGCCGATACGGCGCTAGGCGGTATTACGTTCTGGCCAAGAGTATTTACTTTAGAAAATTATCAAGTGGTGTTCAAGGATGAGCGACTGATACAAGCATTTGTCATTTCCATCTTTCGGACAGTAGTTGGAACCTTTCTATCCATCCTATTTACATCGATGTTCGCTTACGGATTAACCAAGAAAAACCTAATTGGCCGCAAGCTATTTATGATCATGTGTATCGTTACGATGTTTTTCAGCGGAGGTTTAATTCCATCCTTCATCCTGATCAGAAGCCTTCACTTGATCGATACGTTCTGGGTGCTTGTCGTGCCTGGAATCATCGTGGTATGGAACCTGATTATATTCCGCACCTTCTTTCAAGAGCTTCCGGACGGATTGGAGGAGTCGGCTAAGATTGACGGCTGCAATTATATCCGTACTTTCTTTTCCATCATCGTGCCAATCTCGGGACCCGTCATTGCAACGTTATCGTTATTCACGGCAGTAGGCTTATGGAACGATTGGTTCACAGCATCCATCTACATTAACAATCCCCATTTGATGCCGATTCAGACCTTGCTTAATCAGATCATCAACTCAAATGCGATGTCGGAGCAATTATCGTCGGCAGGGGGAGAAGCAAGCGAATTTGTACGCCAGTTAAAAGGGGTTTCGACCAAGTCGCTGGTCATGGCAACGATGATGGTAACCACCTTGCCGATCATTATGGTATACCCGTTCCTGCAGCGCTTCTTCGTAAAAGGCGTGTTGATTGGTTCCATGAAAGAATAAATTTGGTGTCAGCAAAGGACATGCCTTTGTTCCACATATATAATGAGACATTGAGAGGGGCAAACAGAGATGAAAAAAGCTTATCGTCGATCCCAACTATGGTCAGTCGCACTTCTATCTATTAGTCTTATTGCAGCTGGCTGCAGTAACAGCAAGAGCAACAACGGGAATACGGAACCAGCGGCAGCAACCAATAATCCGGCCAAGACTGAGGAGCAGACCGATTCACCCGCTTTGGCAGATTTTAAGGGTTTGAACTTCAGCTGGTATATTCACTACGATTGGGCTGTACCAGATCCATGGGGTCAGGACCCGACCTCTCAATGGATTAAGGAACAAAAAGGCGTAAACGTGGAATATGTACAATCAGGCGGAGCGGCATCGCAAAAATTCAATACGATGATTGTATCGGGCCAGCTGCCGGACGTGATTACGCTTGATCGAAGCGCAGACCTTGAAAAGCTGGTTCAGGCAGGACAATTGGTTCCTATCAGTCAGTATGTAGATAAATACCCTAGTCTTAAAAAATGGGCTGGAGATAAAACGCTAGGCATGTTGAAATCCTCCGACGGCGAGCTCTATGGCTTCCCGAATTGGTACGGCGGGCAGAACGGCAATACCGGCTGGGCTGTAAACAAGGAAATTTACAAGGCTCTTGGATCGCCTAAGCTCGAGACTTATGAGGATCTAGAAGCTTACCTGCAGAAAGTGAAGGAAGCTTACCCTAACGTAGTTCCTTTAGAGACCGGCGAACTGTCAGGCGGAGGCATTTTGCAGGCGGGGAACCTAATCTATTCAGGCTATGGCGAGGGCAAGACGACATTTTTCCTTGACAGCTTAAAAGCATACCCGGAAAACAATCAATTGCAGTCCGTCTTCAAGGACCCTGCTTTGCTCGATTCATTAAAGGAATTAAACAATCTGTTTAATAAAAAATTGATTACGCAGGACGCATTCACCCAAAAAAGTGACCAGGTACAAGAAAAACTAAAAACAGGCCGCGTAGCTGTCGTAGGACTTAATAATATTTTCCAAGTTCAGGAAGGGCATGCTATCTTGGCTCAGACCAACAAAGACAATGGTTACGAAGTTATTGCGCCTCTCCATAATCAAGGGCTGGACGCATCCAAGATCACGCCCGCGAATTATTCCACGCTTGGATGGAACGTAAGTGTCATTACGAAGCATGCGAAGGATCCCGAGAAGATCTTCGCTTACATGGATTGGGCGACTTCGGAGGAAGGCCAGCAGTTATTGACATTTGGACCTAAGGGCTTGCTGTGGGATGAAGCGGACGCTGATGGCGTACCGATTCCGAATGAGAAAGCGAAAACGATCGCGCAAGCAGACAAAGACAAGCTGAAGATTGGTTCCGGCAACTACTTTGCCAACTCCAATCTGCGCCAAAACTTGATTAATCTGAATGATGAGCGTTACGTAGAGAAGGTGGAAGGTCAATTCGACGGAATCGCGGCCAACAAAGTGCTGAAGCCAAGCTCTTACGATACGACCGAGTTTGAGGGCATTCAGCCTATGCCGGACACGGATCTTGGCATCATCTATGGTCAAGTCAAAGACATCATGAAAGAAGCTTATGCACGTGCCGTGTTTGCTAAAAATAGCGACGAGGTAACTCAAATTATCAATAAAGCCCAAAGCGATGCGGATGCTGCCGGCTACGAGCAAGTACTGAAGTATATGACGGAGAAATGGCAAGAAAATCTCAAAAAGATTAACGGCTAATACGTTTATGAAGATGCTAAAATGGAGGGTATACTTGGGTATATCCTTCATTTTACTAGGATTCGAATTTGATAGGGTGATGAATCATGCATAATGTGTTAATCGTAGACGATCAGCAGCTTGAAATAACAGGATTACGCACCTTCATCCCTTGGGAAAAGCTTAACTTGCAGCTGGTTGCTGAGGCGAATGACGGGTTTACGGCGCTTGATTATATTGAGGAGCTCGCGCCCGATATTGTCATAACAGACATTAAGATGCCGATCATGTCAGGACTTGAGTTAGCCAGAAGAACAAAGCTGATTAAGCCTTCCATTATATTTATTTTTATAAGCGGTTACGAAGATTTCGAATATGCGAAGAAGGCGATACAATTCAGCGTGGAAGGCTATATTCTAAAGCCCATAAATTATAATGAATTGATTGAGACGCTTGGCAATGCGGTAACGAGAATCGAGAGGGAGAGAAATTTCGCTCAATTAAAGGATCAATGGGACGCTTCTCAGCATATTGTCAAAAACAATGCCGTCAAGCAGCTGCTGGAAGGCGAGTCCGACGCAGGTTATCTGAATGACGTGAAGCTGCGCTACCAAGCCGTGTACTGGAGAGCGGCGATACTCGAATTGGACGATGTCGATCGCAGGTTGAATTCGCTTGAACCGAATGAGAATCAGCAGCAGATAAAAAGTACGATGTCTTACCTGACAACCTATCTGCAACAGGAAAATGTTTTATACGCAGCGCTGGAAAACAAACGACTAGGAATAGTAATTCCGGAAACAAGCAGTCAGGAGACGATGCAGCGGCTAGAGCAGTTAATTGAAGATGCCCGTCGGCATTCCGCTTTCACCATTACGGTAGGACTGGGCAACTCCGTACCCGAATTGCATGAGCTCAGAAAATCATATGGGGAAGCCAATCAAGCGTTGGGACAAAAAATGTTCAACGGAAAAGGAAGAATACTGCCGTTTGCGTCCACTCAGTTAAATCTAGAATCGTCCCAGCAAATTCTAGGCTCGGCAGAAGAGCTGCTCTCCCAGCTTTTTTACGCGATACAGAACTATCAATTAGTAGACATTTATGATCTTCTTGAACAGCTCGGCAATCTGATCTTGAAGCTGGACAGCCGCAATTCCGTCTATCATTTCACGATATACGTATTCGGCAAAGTAAACGATTTCCTGAACGAGAAGAATGAAAATATATACGATCTGCTGCAATGGGATTTCCAGCATCTAGCCGTTATTTATCAATTCGAGACGGTGCAGGATCTTCGCGACTGGCTGCGGAGACAAATGTTTCAAGTATCCGAACTGCTGCATAACAAGCTGGCCAAACGGAATAAAAAGCTTATTGAAAAAGTAGAGCAACACGTATTGGAGCACTTGGAAGAAGGGGTTACGCTAAAGGATTTAGCCAAGCAATTCCTGTATTCGCCCAATCACTTGGGGCAAATGTTCAAGGAAGAAACCTCCATGCATTTCTCGGACTATATTCTGAACTTGAGGCTGGAGCGAGTGAAGCAATTATTGGATGATCCTACGATGAAAATTTATGATGCGGCGGACAGATTGGGCTTTAAGAACATGACCCATTTCTATCGGTTATTCAAAAAGAAATTCGGTGTATCGCCCGGGGACTATCGAAAGAAGGGGTAACCATGAGCTTCCGCAATAAATTAATTCTTGCCTTTTCTTCGCTAGTATTAATTACGATATTGGCCATTGGCAATTTCTCTTACAGAGTCTCCATCAATAGCTTAACGAAGCAAACCGAAGAAAACACGAATCTGGTGATCCAGCAGCTTCGCAGCAACCTGGAATTCAGAATCACGGATATACAGAAAGTTTCCGACTTCCTGTTCTGGGATACGAGAATACAAAAGGTGCTGAACACGCCGCAGACGCCGCTGACCGCCTGGGAACAATATACCCAGTATTTGCAGCCCAAGCTGGAGTCTGCTTTGCAGCTGTCCTCTCACACGGTTCATGTCACCTTATATATGAATAATGAGACCTTGCCCGAGGTTTATAATACAGACCGGCATTCTGATAAAAGCCGCAAGGAGTTTAGCATTTATTACAGCTCGCGGCTGAAGGATCGGCCATGGGATCATCAGGTCAAGCTGACACAGGATCATTCCAAGTGGGGGCAGTACTTCAATGACTCTGAGGAACAAGTTATTTCGGTCGTGCGTCTTATCGAAGATGTCTCGAGATTTCCTCTGGTTAATCTTGGGGTGCTCCGCATTCAAGTGCCGATTCATGAGTTATTTGATACGGATAATATAGAGAAGCCGGGTAACGATAGCGTTCTTATGATTCTCGACAGTACGGGGAAAGCCGTTTACAAGAGCGAGCCTGCAAGTAAGGGGAACATCCCTTTGTCCACCCTCGAGAGCAAACATGACTATATGAAAGTGGAAGAGGAGATTCCCGTTATGCAAGGGAAGATGATCCTGTATGTTCCCATGTATGAAATGCAAGCAGAGGCAAGAAAGCTCAAAATCGCCACGCTTGTGGCATGTATCGTTAGCATGATCGTTCTCCTTCTTATTGCGGCTTTTATATCGCAATATTTTTCCCGCAGGGTCACGAAAATCGTAAGCGCGATGGACAGCTTCCATCAAGGTAATTATCTGAAACGCATTCAGATCAAAGATAAAGACGAATTCGCCAAAATCTCAAATTCCTTCAACCAGATGGCCTCTACCATTAATCATCTGATTGAAGAGGTCTATGAGACCAAGCTTAGAAGCACCACGGCAGAATTATCAGCTCTGCAGGCGCAGATTAATCCTCATTTTCTCTATAACACTTTATCTGCAATTAGTACGTTAGGACAGCTGGGACAGCCTGAACGCATGCATCAGATGATCATTAAGCTAAGTCAGTTCTACCGGTTAACGTTGAATAATGGCAAGTCCTTAATTACCCTTGAAAAGGAACTTGAGCAGGTACAGTTATATATCGATATCCAGAGAATCAAGTATGACGACAAGTTCAGCGTCAATTATGATGTGGATCCCGTTCTTCTGCCTATGCAGTCCGTGAAATTGATTCTTCAGCCCTTTATTGAGAATTGTTTAGAGCATGCCTGGTACAAGAACAATCGCTTGAATCTGCGGATTACAGGCAGGCTGGAGAACGGAGTCATTCAGATAAAGGTCATTGACGACGGGATTGGAATGGACAGGATGACCATCGCCCAGTTATCTAGCCTGGGGGAAGAAGCGCTGGGCTATGGCATCCGAAACGTTGATGAACGCATTAAGCTTCAGTATGGATCAAAGTATGGAATATATGTCCATAGCTATTTGGGAATGGGAACAACGATCCTCATCCAGTTTCCTGCGGATGCAGAGACTACGCCGTCCCTCTAGGCAACAATTCTCCCTCGACAGTGAAAGATTCCATTGGCGATTTCAGCAGCAGCTGCTTCATCATATTCATCGCTAATGTGCCTAACATCTCTCGAGGATAATGGATGACCGTTAGCTTGGGATCCGTATGCTGCGTCATAAGAATGTCTTCCGAACCTATGATGGCCAGCTGTTCAGGTACTTTGATGCTGTTAGTCTTACAGGCGTCAACAACAGCTGCGGCCATGAGGTCATTAGAGCAAACAAGCGCGCTCATCGGCAAGTTAGAAGCGTTCTGCTCGATAAAATCATGGAACATTGGAGTTGCGGTCTCCACCTTGCCGCCTCCATCGAGGATAAGCTGTTCGGGCAAAGCGAGGCCTTCCAAACGGATGGCCTCTTGAAAAGCCCGCAGCCGGTGAAGGTGATAGCATCCTGACACCGTATCCGTCATATAAGCGATCCGATGATGGCCCTTATTCTTCAAGAAGAGGATGGCTTCCCGATATTGCTTCACCCAATCCAGATCAATGCAGGGTATCCCCCATTCCTGCAGCATGGGAGACTGAGTGACGGATAATACCGGCACATCTAATGCCTTCAGACGCTGGAAGGTCTCGTACTCGAGCTGCTGGCCTAATAATACGAGGCCATCTACTCTCCCTCGCAGGGCGGATATTAAGGGCTGCTCCAGATCAGGCGTATAGGTTTGGAAAAATACTAAATAGCCCTCTTGACGCGCAGCCGCTTCCAAGCGCAATAAGATGCCTGCTTCAAAGGGGTTGCCAAGGTAATTCACAAACACGGCTAGTTGCTGCGTCCGTTGGGTTTTCAAGCTTCGCGCTAATAGGTTAGGTTCATATTTCAGCTCTTGCATAGCGGCAAGAACGCGATTTCTTGTTTCTTCCTTGACGTTGTTTTTACCGTTGAGCACATAAGATACGACAGCTACTGATACGCCAGCAAGCTGCGCGACGTCTTTACGACTTACCATGTTATTGCATGCCTCCGTTTTGAAATCTACTCGTGTAAATCATACAGAAAAAGCGCTTGGCAAGCAATCACATGCAATGCTACAATGAGTTCGATTTTTAATTTACTCGAGTAAATAATAATGAAATAAAGGAGAGTTTCATAATGAAATATATTCAACAATCATACGATGTCGTGGTGTGCGGCGGAGGACTCGCGGGTTTTTGCGCTGCTGTCGCAGCCGCCCGAAGCGGAGCAAGCACTTGCCTTATCCAAGATAGACCCGTATTCGGGGGCAACAGTTCCTCTGAAGTTCGCGTTACTCCCCATGGAGCAGCCAACTTTCATGCTTACGCCAGAGAGACTGGCATTATCTCCGAGCTGTTGATTGAGGAGCGAGCAGTCAATCATGAGAAAATTCGCGAGAATGGATGGACCAACAGCGTATGGGACATGGTGATGTACGATATGGCGGTAAGGACGCCTAACCTGACGTTTCATTTGAATACCTCCGTCACAAGCGTACAGCTGGATGGCGATAAGATTCGTTCCGTGCGGGCGGTAATCGCAAACGCGGAGACCGAGCTTGAGATTGGGGGCAGTATCTTCATCGATAGTACGGGCGATGGCATCGTGGCAGATCTGGCCGGCTGCGAATGGCGCTGGGGATCAGAAGGACAAGAGGAGTTCGGTGAGCCTCATGCTCCGCTTCAAGCAAGTTCCAATACGATGGGCAATTCCATTCATTTCCGAGCCAAGGATATGGGACGGCCCGTTCCCTTTAAAGCGCCTTCCTGGGCGGTAAAGCATGAGGATCCGGATTACTTCTACAAGCAAGGCCGTACTTTCTACGATACGGAATCCGGTTACTGGTGGATCGAGATTGGAATACCCTGGAATACCATCTATGACAATGAAACCATTCGGCATGAGCTTACCAGACACACGCTTGGCATATGGGATTGGATGAAGAATCACGATCCCGTGCTGAGGGAGCAGACTGCGAATCTGGCACTGGATTGGATTGGCCAAGTTCCGGGGAAACGGGAGAGCAGGCGAATCTTAGGGCGATATTTCATGACGGAGCATGATATTCAGAATCGAACGGTATTCCAAGACGAGATCGCTTACGGAGGATGGTTCGTGGATCTCCATACACCGGGCGGACTTCTTGCAGAGACGGCAGAGCCCGCAAGTGCCGAAGGCTACAGCGAGACAACGGAGTATGCCCAGAAGAGCTATTGCGGCCCTTATGGCATACCGCTGCGTATCATGCTGTCCAAGGATATGCGTAATCTTATGATGGCTGGACGTAACGTTAGCGTAACCCATGCTGCGCTTGGAACCGTCCGTGTTATGTCGACGACGGCCCTCATGGGGCAAGCGGCAGGAACAAGCGCGGCCTACGCGATCAATCAGCAGGTGGAGCTAGCAGAACTCACGGGCTCGAAAGTACAAGATATACAGCAGAGACTGCTTCGCGACGGCTGCTTCCTCCCTAACTATAAGAATGAAGACGACCATGATCTGGCTAGGGAAGCGGCCATTCAAGTCAGTTCATCGGCTGTGGCTTATGGCGTTGGTCCAGAAAGCCGCGATTATACGAATGGGTTCCGTTCCAGCAAGCTCCAGGAGCAAAGAAAGCAGCAGAACGAGCCGCTCACCCATATGCGCGGACAATGGATTGCGATAGAGGATGGCTGTATCGATACGATATCCGTCTGTTTGAGCAACACATCAGGCATTCCGCAGCGAGTACAAGCAAGTATAGTTCCCGTTGACCATATTTGGGACTATCGGGCGGAGACGGGCGACGTTTATGCCGAAGCCGAATTGACCGTGCCGGTTGGAGTTAAGCAATGGGTGGAATGGAAGGTGAACTGGCGTCAGGCTTCCGCTAAGCCGGGATATGTCAGGTTGCAACTGGGTGCTAATTCGGCTGTTGAGTGGCATACTGCCGGAACCGTTATTCCCGGTCATGTCTCCGCCTATGACATGGGAGCAGGCAAGATGCGCCGCTACTTATCCGATGGGGGCACGCTTAGCTACCGGATCACGCCGGCCCAGGCCTGCTTTGGAGGAGAAAATCTCGTTAGCGGCGTTGCTCGTCCACATCAATATACGAATCTTTGGTTATCGGATCCAACGGATCCCGTTCCGCCATTTATTCAGTTGAGCTGGAGCCAGCAGCAAACCATTCAGGAGGTTCAGCTCGTCTTCCCCGGACACTTATTCCAAGAATATCACAAGTATGAGCCATTCTATCAGGATCCCCAGTGTCCGAAGGAATATGTCATTGAAGCGTTCCTGGATGATGCTTGGACGACGCTCGTACATGTGGAAGATAACTATCAACGGCTCTCGAGACATACTCTGGAGCAACCGATTGTCACTAACCAACTTCGTATTGTTATATTGGCTACGAATGGGGACTCTTCTGCGGGAGTATACGAAGTGCGCTGCTATTAAGCTAATTAATGGAGGATTTATTGATGATAGATTTAGACAAAAGCTTTAAGACAGAAGAGTTTCTCCTTGGCGTGTGTTACTATCCAGAACACTGGGAACGGTCGATGTGGGAGGAAGACTTTAGAAGAATGAAAGAACTGGGATTTAATGTGGTGCGCATGGCCGAGACGGCATGGAATATACTCGAGCCTGAAGAGGGCGCGTATTGCTTTGAATTATTCGATGAAGCGATATCCCTCTGCCAGAAATATGATCTGAAGGTCATTATGGGCACGCCAACCTATGCGCCGCCTGCTTGGTTAACCTCTAAATATCCCGAAGTGCTGCGCCGTACGTTCGACGGGGTGGTCATGCAGCACGGTTCAAGAAGGCATTATAACTATACATCGAAGATTTATCATGAGCTGTCCCGAAAAATCGTGCTTGCCTTGGCCCAGCATTATAAGGATTGCCCAAGCGTCATTGGCTGGCAAATCGATAACGAGTTGAATTGCCATATGGACGTAAGTTTTGCCGATTCCGATCATCATGCCTTCCGGGACTGGTGCAAGACCAAATACGAAACTTTGGATGCGCTCAATCAGGCGTGGGGAACGGCATTCTGGGCGCAAACGTATAGCGATTGGGAGCAGGTGTTTTTGCCGCGGCCAACGCCAACTTACCATAACACGGGATTATTGCTTGATTTTTATCGCTTCACGTCCGATGTGACCATTGCATTCGCCAGAAAACAATACGATATACTCAAAGCACATGCGCCGCATCAGTTTGTTACCCATAATGGATTGTTCCAGAACATAGATAACTATGCTTTAACCGAGCAAGCGGTTGATTTCATGTCTTATGATTCCTACCCCGCTTTCCAGTTGAGCCGTAAAGATCTGCCTTCGCATTTCCGCGATCGGATGCATGGCAGGAATTTAAGCCGGGTTCGCGGGCTTTCATCCAAATTCATGATTTTAGAACAACAGGCCGGTCCTGGGGGACAGTCGGGTAACGTGCTTAATCAATACGACTTTGGGGATTATTTGCAGCCAACTCCAAAGCCGGGACAAATGCGTCTATGGGCTTGGCAATCGATCGCGCACGGTGCGGATGGTTTGCTGTTCTTCCGGTGGAGGACGTGTACGGTAGGCGCGGAGTCCTTATGGCATGGACTCAACCATTACGGGAATCAACCGCATAGAAGGCTTGAAGAAGCGGGGCGGCTCGCCGATGAGATTGCGGCTGTCGGCAAGCTTATGTTGCGCAGCAAATGCGCTGCGTCAGCTGCGATTCTATATGACTACGATAATGACAGCAATAGTAAAATCGAAGGTTATATCGGTTCTGAGGAATGGAAGAGCGAAGAGGGGATCTACCAGTCTCTGACGGAGCGGCATCTATTAACGGATATGCTGCCCATGCAGCGAAGCTGTAAGCTTGCGGAGCTGCAAAATTACAAAGTTTTGTTTTATCCAAATGCCCAGCTGTTAGAAAGCGATGATGTTCATTACCTGACCCAGTATGTAGAGCAAGGCGGGATTTTGGTCTTGGGGCCAAGAAGCGGGTATAAGGATCGGTCGAACCGCTGCTATATGATGCCTTTTCCCGGAGTTGTCAAAGACTTGTGCGGCATTGAAGTCATCGACTTTACGATGGTTAAGGGACATGAGGATTCGTATATGAAGTTTGCAGAGTCTGATGAGATTGTCACAGCTCCCGTCTTTAATGAAGTATTGCAGGTTGATTCGCCTACAGCGGAAGTAATTGCGCGCTACAGGACAGATTATTACAAAGACAGACCTGCCGTGGTCCGCCATAAGGTAGGAAAAGGCGAAGTCATTTATTGCGGGATGTTCTTTACGAAGGAGAATACAGATCAGCTATTGGATCTACTCCATCTTACGGATCCGGCGGAAGCTTGGGTATATGCTCCGGCTGAAGTAGAAGTCGTGACTAGGAGCCATCCCGACGGGGAAATTGTTATTTTCCTGAATTATACGTGCAGTTCGCAAGAAATCGTCTTTAAAGAGTTTGTTCAAGATTGTATAACTCAGAATAAACTAGCAGGTAAAATCGAGATAGGACCTTATGGCGTTGTAGTTGTTCAGAGGCTGCAGCAGAGAGTGTTCACTTCATAATATGGATAAAGGGGCCGTCTCAAAAGGTGATCGCTCACTGTAAAGATGGCTCGCATAGGTAAATAGAAACGTTTTTTAATAAAATATCGCTGCAGAGGGCTCATACCTTGCAGCGATATTTTTGCTCTTGCTGCTTTCTTCAGCAAGTTATGGGCAAGCGAAAGCCACCCGACCTCCAGGCTAACGGCTAACCACATAAACATGATGTTTTCGCGTACCGCTCTGGCGATTTGGCGAGAGGAGTAGATGCGCTGTGTGTACGCATAGATAACGACTTTCATGAGCATTTTGGGGTGGTAGCTGTCCCGGCCACCTCCGGGAGAAAGCTTCATATCTAAGCGATTGACCGCATCGTTGATGACGCGTAAGAGATGATTTTCGGGGATATCTTCTTGCAAGTCCATTGGCAAGGACAGTTGATCCATGGTATATTCTTTGCACATAAAGAAGCCTCTCTTTACTTAAACTGGTTGGGTGGTACCTCCAGTTTCACAAGGGTCGGCTTCTTTTTGTTTGAGCATTTTATGAAAAGGTTAAGGGTAGACGGAGCATTAAATGATTCTGGAGAAGCGACAGCGTTCGCTTTTGTGAAGGGATGCCAACCATACCTCGTTGATTCCAAGGAATCCCTGAGCAATGGCGATCGGAAGAACATTTAATGCGCAGGCTGCTGTTTAGCCCAAATACAAACAAAGGGGTGTCCCATCGTCATTTACATGACTTATGGGACACCCCCTTTTACTGATCGGGCTTTTTGTGCTGCATGGCTTTCGAGGGGCTATAGCCCCGTTCCTTCTTGAACTGCTTGCTGAAATAATAGATGTTGGGATACCCAAGCGCGTCAGCAACCTCGCTAACCGTCATTCCGTTCTGGCTCAAAAGGAGCTCCGCGCGTTCAATCTTCTTCTCAATAATGTAGCTTTCAATCGTTTGTCCCATCGTTTCTTTGAACTTCGCGGAGAAGTAGCGCGGGGATAAGAATGCTTGCTTGGCAAGGTCTGCTATGCTGCCGGCTTGGGCGGGATTCTCGCGGATCGAAGCGGCAATCTTCGTCATTGTCTCGATATGCGGGTTCCGATAACGCGGCACTGCTTGCTCGAGAGATAGATATTCTCTTTCATATTGAATGAGCAGCAGCCGCAGGAGCATCTCCGCTTCTTCCGCGGAGCGATGCGCTCGGAACGACATCACATGAACATACCTGTCCAGGTAAGCCTCGAAGGCAAACGAAGAGATAAAATCGCAGTGGGAAGGGAGGGAGGTTAAGAAACGGTGAGCGTTCTCCGTCTCGAAATGCATATAGGTAACGAGTAGGGGCTGGTCGGGATTATGCCAAGCTTCCACGCGGTCGCCGGGCCGGAACAAATAACATTGATGGCGCTCGACTTTTCTCTCTTCTCCGTTCAGGACGAGCCGTCCTTCCCCTCTCCATACGTACCATAGATCGTAATCGTTGAACGGAATATCGCTTCGGTTCCACTTCCACGTACGTTCGCAGGCCATTTTCCCATATGATTCTCCCAACTTGAACGTAGGTATCGACTCCATCTCCTAACCAGCTCCTTTCTATATTGGATTCGTCAAATTGTATAAATCGTTTATTGAAATATGACATTTGGATTGTTCGCCATTTACTATACCATTGAAAATAGAAAGCGACAAATTTGATAAATGGTGGTGCATGGGATGAAGAGAAAAACAGACTCTTTAACGCCTCAGGAAATATCGGAACGGCTGTATCGGTATGACAGCATTTCCAAGACTTATTCGAGCCTTGATGTACTGGGGGAAGAAGAATGGAAGGAGTACAAAGAAGCCGGCTACTTAGCCGTTGATAGCGTGTTAGGGCAACAGGAAGTGGAGAATGCAATCGAAGCGCTGATGTCCATGATATTCTCAGATACGAAAGGCGCGGCGATTCAGTTCAGCAAACCTTCAAGCGAGCTGAAGTCTAATGAAGAGAGAGAACTAGCCGTGCGCAAAGTGCATCAATTTGTGGAATGCGATGATCGGCTCAGGCATGTGGCTTATCATCCGGCTATCTTGCGCGCGGTTGAAGCGATTCTGGGGGATAAGCCTAGGCTCGTGCAGGATATGGCTTTGCTGAAGCCGCCGCATGGCGGAGGAGAAAAGCCTTGGCATCAGGATATGGCGTACGGAAATCTTGCTTACAATAAACCGGTAGTCGGAGTGTGGATCGCGCTAGACGAAGCTACGCTTGACAACGGATGCATGCACGTGCTGCCAGGTTCGCACGCCGACGGGGCAACTCCGCATTACGCCGTACGCGATTGGCAGCTATGCGATACGCATGTTGCGGTAGAGAAGGACGTGGCGGTTCCGCTGCAGTCGGGGGGCCTTCTGTTCTTCCACGGCCTGCTGAAGCATGGAACGCCGTATAATTTGTCGCCCAAGCGGCGTCGCGCTTTGCAATTCCATTATGTCGCCGAGTCCGCAGAGAAACTTAGTCCTCAAGAATATAAGCGGACGTTCACAAACGAGATGTCCGGCGCGGAGTGTTGATTCCCTTCCAGCGTAGATTAATGGAACGATCACGAAGAAAAGCGGATTATTTCCGAAGATCGCATAAGCTTTATCATTCAGACAATCGTATGATCAACTTGTAAGCTAATCCAATCTAAGGAACGGGGTTAACAGGTTATGAATGCGAACAGCAATCAACAGGCGGGCATTGAAACAAAACGAACAGCAGGCTGTACAGGCGGGAGCAGCAAACTTAGAACATCTAGTCCCATGCCTTCAAGACCCCGCCCATGTTCAAACGTTAATTGCATGAAACCATGCTCATTCGCCGCAAAGTAAAAGGATAAGCGTCCAACGGGCGACAAGTGAAGGGCTTATGATAAAAGCATTTAGAACATACCAAAAAAGCCCCGGCATGGGGCTTTTTTGTGTTACAGAAAATGGATATACGGGACAATTGCCGTTTTGTCCGAAACCAAACCTAATATAGTGATAGGAATCTAAAGATCTTTGATTTTAAAAAAAATGCAATCATGTAAAAATATGAACGGAAGAAGAGTTTGGTCAGCAAAAATTGACAACGCTTCCAAGGGGATGTATAAAGCGCCAAACGAGTAAATGAGCCATAGGAGGTGCGAGACAGCAAACCTGTTACTCATGTAATTATTATGCTAATAGATTCACAGCCATTAAGAGGAGGAAACAAGGAATGATGAAGAAACAAAGAATCAGAAAAATGACTTCATGCATCTTAGCGCTTACACTCATGGTTTCGTTTATAAGCATCGGTTTTCAGCAATTTAACGGCAAGGTAGCCGCGGCCGGGGCAATTTCCCAGAATCATACTTTTGAAACGACAGACCCGAATTTTGGTTCCTTTCAAACGGATGCCGAAATAACGCCGGTTCCGTCCATGTTTGCTACGGAAGCTTCTTTCTCCAAGAAAATCGTAAGCGACGATAGCGGGAACCGGTCACTGGAAGTAACCGTTCCGAAGGACGCGCAAGGCAAGACGCGGTTCTACTATGGGGCCAACGCAGGCTTGCAAGCAACGGGCAACCGGTTCTCATTTGAAGGCTCCCTTACATTCAGCAACCAAGCCAAAGAATTCCGTCTGAATGTTATTCCGGGGGACTGGAAGCAAAATCTTCCGATTGCCAAATTTCTGCCAAGCGGAGATATTCAAGTCAAATCGGGCACTGAAGCGCAATCGACTTATGTGAAGCGAGGCACCTGGTCGGCAAACACGACATATAAGGTGAAGCTTGATCTCTATAACGATATTAATAAATACGATTTGTTCATAACGGACGCGTCCGGGACAACAACGATGCTTGCCAGCGGCGAGCCGCTGATGAATTACGATAACCACGGGTTTCTGACAACGGGTGTCGTCTACTACAATATCGAAGCGGTTGGTACCGCGTCTGAGACCGATACCACCGTACGTTACGATAATATCAAGCTTTCATACTCCGATGATGCAAGAGATGCCTATATCCCGGCATCTGATACCAACTTGTTGAGAACTACAACGTTCGAAACGACGGATACGGATTCCGCTATTGCGGGAACGGCTACCGGATCGGTTATCAAAACCAATATTCTGGACGGGAAATCGCCATCCGTAATGAAGATTGTCGAGGACGGCGGCAGCAGATGGGTGGACGTAACGACAACCCAAGACGAACCGGGGGATATCGGCTTCCCGGTATTCGAATCATGGGGAGCGGATACAAAGCACAGCAGCTATACGCTAGAAGCGGACTTCAAGCTGAAGGATGCCAACGCCGATTATTATTTAAGATTAATTGACGGTTCTTGGGGCGTGAAGAGCAATAACCTGCTTATTGCTAGAAACGGCAAAATTTATGCACGTTCCTCGGCTACGGGTAACGGCGCGTTGGCGGCTAGAGGAACTTGGGAAGTAGATAAGGCCTTCTCGCTTAAAATGGTCGTGCATGTTGACTCGCTGAGTTATGATCTATATTTTGTTCAGAACGGGGTTACGGCCAAGCTTGTAAACAATGAGCCTATACAAAACTCCAATTTGTTCAAAACCAACGGATTAGCAGCATGGATGCTTAATGTAGATGCGGGCACGCATAGCAAATCCACGATCCTGGTCGACAATATTAAAGTATCCGTATCCGATGCAGCGGGAACGGCTCCAATTGTAAATGCCTCCCCAGGGTCCTTGATTGACTCTGCTCCCGTAATCGGCGTTCCGGTCAATTATTATGTCAGCCCTACGGGTAGCGATTCTAATGACGGCAAATCCGTGAATACTCCGTTCCAGACCATTCAAAAGGCAGCGAATCTTACCGCGCCTGGCGATACGGTGTATTTAATGGATGGTACCTTTACGTACAGCGGCGGCAACCGGATGGTCACCATTACGAAATCCGGTGCTCTCAATACGGCAACCAATCAGCCTGCTTATATTACTTACAAAGCGGCGCCTGGCGCTCATCCCGTCCTATTCTCCGATAACGCATGGGATGTCATTCTCATTCAGGCTAGTTATATCGTTATCGACGGCATTGAGATCAAAGGGAATAACAAGAATCTGACGCTGGCGGACGGCGAAGCAGCCTATAATTACTGGTACGAGCAGACGACGGCGGGCTTGCCGGTCAATTATGGCGATCCTAGGTTTACCAAAGCCAATACGAACGGGATCAACATTAACAGCGGAACCAATCTGGACAACGGCTTGCCGCCTAACCATCATATTACGATCAAAAACAGCATTGTTCATGATCTCCCAGCCGGAGGCATAGGTTCAGCGAATGTGGATTACATCACGATCGAGAATAACCTTGTTTACAATAACGCGTGGTACACGATGTATGCCTGCAGCGGCATCAGCGTTCTGGGTGGGGTAGATGTCGACAGTCAGCTAGGTTATAAGAGCATTATCCGCAACAACGTTGTCCATGATAACCAAACGAACGTGAAATGGAATCAGACAAAGGGCTACTCCGACGGCAACGGCATCATTATCGACTATAACAAAAATACCGGGGCGAAATTCCCGGCGTACAAAGGGAAAACCTTGGTGGAGAACAATATTTCCTACAATAACGGAGGATCAGGCATCCATTCGTTCAACTCCGCCAACGTAGACATTATGAATAACACGCTTTACAACAATAACCAAAATCCTCATTTGACTTATGCGCAGCTGTTCGCGAGCAGCTCGGAGAACGTTAATATTTTCAATAATATTGTCTACTCGAGAGATTTGCGTGCGGGCGAAACCAAGTATGCCATGAATAATGCAAGCGGCAGCGAATTTGTCATTTATGCCAACAACATCTATTACAACGGCGGGACACCGTCGGTTATGGGAATTAACGATGTGGTAGCGGATCCTAAATTCGAATCGCTTGATCCGAAGGATCCCGGGTTCCTCCATGTGAAGTCGGATTCTCCTGCTATCGATAGAGGAACTAGAACGCTGGCGCCTGCAGTGGATATTGCGCAAGCAGCCCGTCCGCAAGGAGCGAAGATTGACATCGGGGCTTACGAAACGAATTATACTAGCGCAAACCCTATTGGCAATGACGTGACGGATATCGATGCCATAAGACAGTCAATGATTTTCGTGCCGGAGAATGGCCAAGCGATTTACGGTACTCCCGTTATTGACGGGACGATGGACGATCTATGGGAGGAAGCTCCTATTATCAACGTCAACAAATATATCGATAATTCCACGGCTCCGGTAACTTCGGGCGCTACTTCCAAAGTACGCGTGTTATGGGATGAAGATAATCTGTACGTCCTTTCGGAGGTAGCGGATCCCGTGCTCAGCAAGAAAAACGCAAATCCATGGGAACAAGACTCCGTTGAAGTATTCCTGGATGAGAATAACGCCAAAACAACCTCTCATCAGGACGATGACAGACAATATCGCATTAACTACGACAACGAGAAGACGGTAGGAGCAAAAGGCAACGTCTCGGAATTTACTAGCGCAACTTCAAAGACGTCAACCGGATATATCGTGGAAGTCAAAATTCCGTTCAAGACCATCAAAGGAGCAGCAGGGACAACAATCGGTTTTGATTCCCAGGTTAATGACGACAACGGCGTAGGTTCAAGAACAGCAACAGCCATCTGGAGCGATAACCAAGGCAACGGCTATTCCAGCACGGCAAGATGGGGCAATGTAACGCTGCTCGCACAAGCTTCCCATGCTGTCGTAACCGCTGTTCAGCCAGTCAACGTTACAACCAAAGCGGGAACCGCGCCTTCTCTGCCTTCTACCGTAACGGTCGTCTATGATAACGACGCGACTTCCACTGCAAACGTAACATGGGATGCCGTTCAGCCTGAAAGCTATGCGGAAGCTGGCAGCTTCACCGTAAACGGCGTTGTGGAAGGGACTGCGATTAAAGCGCTAGCTAATGTAACCGTACAGCCGAAAGCCGTTGAATATGCAATTACAATTGGTGCTGAACAAAGCGGCGGCGCCGGCAAGACAAGAACCGTTACAATTACGGGCGAGAAATCAAGTGAGCTTGCAGGCAAATATCTGATTGTCCAGTTTACGGAAGGAACAGGCGTTAATGCGCATGTGTCTGTTGTCATGATCGCGGCTACTAGCCAAGCAACAGCAATCTCTTATGCCAAAGCAGGGACAAAAGTAGACGCGTGGCTGGCTAGCGGAATGCCTGCTCTTGCGGATTCCAATCTGGGAGTTAACGTATACGCCCATTCATCAACGTCGAATTAGACAAGCTAAGAAGGGAGGAAAAAAGGGCACATGACAAAGAAAACGATCTCGCTCGTAATGGTTGCTATCCTAAGTTTGGCTTTGTTTCCATTGTCGGTATTTGCTAGCAGCGCGATTACAAGCGCTGGGTATGCTGACGGAGTAATCACTGTTCAAGGAACG
Organism: Paenibacillus glycanilyticus; assembly: GCF_030161375.1. Lineage (GTDB taxonomy): Bacteria > Bacillota > Bacilli > Paenibacillales > Paenibacillaceae > Pristimantibacillus > Pristimantibacillus glycanilyticus_B. The sequence goes on along the minus strand of NZ_BSSQ01000005.1, from coordinate 140,531 downwards.
GGCTTCAATGCCGGAACGGCCTACTTAGTCAGAGTTGTAGATACCGAGAATAACAGCGTGCAGGCGCTAGAGCAAACCGTTGCAAGTTCGGAAGGTAAAATTGAGGTTCATATTACGACTGGGGTTATGTCCAATGTCGAACATTACCTGGTCCATATTAACGATTTAAGCGGTGCTCTCGCAGCCAGCAAGGAAGTTACAGCCGTGACTGTCACGCCGGGTACACCGGATCCCGTTACGCCGACTACTCCTGCTGGTCCCGCGGGAACGATAAAAGTTGCGGTATCCGCAGATAGCAACGGCGTAGCCACGGCAACCGTAACAGATAGCCAGCTTATGCAGGCTGTCGCTGGAGCCGAAGGAACAACAGGGGGCAGCAAGTCTGCTCCCGTCATCATTGAGCTGCAAGCAGACGCAAACGCAAATCGCCTATCCCTCGAATTGTCTGCCGCATCTCTCTTGGCTCTAGCGAATAGCAAGATTGAGACGGTGACTGTCAAGGCCGGCGGCGTTGTCTTGAACTTGAATAAAAAAGCTATTGAGGCAATCAAAAGCTCGCTCACCGGCGCAAATGCTTCCGGCAAGGTGCATATTTCCATCTCCAAGTTAGATGCGAAATCCGAGCTTTCCAAGTATTCGGCACAAGCACAGCAAAGCCTGAAGGACAAGATTGGAGACAGACCGCTGTACAGCTTCGAAATTATGGCAGGCAATCAAACCGTCTCTGATTTTAAAGGCGGCACTGTAGCGCTGGAGTTGTCCTATTCCGCGCATGCCGGTGAGAATCCGCATGCGATTGTCGTTTACTATGTAGACAAGAATGGGAATTTGAATGCGCTTGCCAATAGCCATTACAATCCGACTGCGCAAACGGTAAGCTTCAGGACGAAGCATTTTTCAACCTATGCCGTTGGTTATAGCGAAAAACAATTCTCGGATGTATCTGACGATGCGTGGTATAACGATGCGGTAGCCTTTGCCGCGGCAAGAGGGATTACTAAAGGGATCAGCAATACTCAATTCGGGCCTGACCTTAAGATAACCCGAGGAGATTTTCTGGTTATGCTGATGAGAACATACGGCATTGAAGCTGACGCTAGCACAACAACTAATTTCGCTGATGCGGGCAACACCTATTACACGGCTTATTTGGGAACGGCCAAACAATTAGGCCTTGTGACGGGAATGGGCAACAATCTCTTCGTACCGGAAGCCAGCATCAGCAGGCAGGATATGGTCGTCATGATTTACAATGTGCTGGATAAGATGGGCGAGCTGCCGTCGGCACTTACAGGCGGCAAAACGATCAACGATTATAAAGATAGCACTGAGATCGCAGCTTATGCGTCTAAAGCGGTGAAGGTGTTTGCGGAAGCTGGCTTTATAGCGGGAAGCAATGGGGAATTAATGCCGCAGGGCTTCTCCACAAGAGCGGAAACCGCGCAAATCTTATACAACATCATGACAAACGGAACGGTTAACCAATAGCAATAGAGGAGGATGTAATCGTGACGGTAAAAAGATACGATCTCGTTTTGCTCAAATGGCTTTTGATTGCAAGCTGCTTATGGATGTTAGGTTTGTATATGCCTGCCAAAGCGCATGCGGCATCGCCCGTTACTTACTATGTGAGCGTTGACGGAAACGACAATAATACGGGCTTGGGGCCAGAGCCAAGCAAAGCGCTCCGGTATATCCAAACCGCTGCCAACAAGACGAATCCCGGGGATACGGTATACGTCATGAACGGCACCTACTGGGATAACGGGAACCCGATCTTAACGATTACCCGTTCCGGAACGGCCAATGCTTATATTACTTACAAGGCTTATCCGGGTCACACTCCCGTTCTGCGCGTCAGCCAAGGCGCATGGCATCATATTCTAGTAAAGGGAGCTTCCTATATTAACATCGAAGGCTTCGAGATTTACGGGTGGAGCGAGAACTTATCGAATACGGAAGCGTTATCCTACGAGAATACGAATACGCTTGGGAACATCGGCAAATTCAATACGAACGGCATCAGCATCGTGAAGAATGCGGATGTAAGCCCAACGGTGTATTCCTCGCACATCAACGTTCTGAACAACAAGGTGCATCATACGCCAGGCCAAGGGATTGGGGCGGAAGAAGCCGATTATATCAATTACACGGGCAATACGGTGTATAACAACTGTTGGTTTACGGCTTGGGCGCAAAGCGGCCTCAATATTTTCCACTCCCGGAATACGGACACCAGCACGGGATACAAAAATTTCGTGTCCGGCAATTTGGTGTATGGCAATCAGACCAACTACAAATGGCAGAATCACGGCGTGTATTCCGATGGCAACGGCATTATTGTCGACGATAATAAAAACTCGCAAATTAGCGGGACGCCTTATACCGGAAAAACGATTGTGGAAAACAACATCTCCTATATGAACGGCGGAGCAGGGATTAATATTTTCAGTTCGCAAAATGTGTATGTCAATAACAATACGACTTATGCGAACTCTCAGAGCACGCATCTCGATTATGGAGAAATCATCGGGAATTATTCGAGCAATGTCTATGTCGTGAATAATATTTTGTACGCGAACGGAGAGACGGTAAGCAAAGCGAATGATTCCAGCGGCAACCCGATCGCATCGGTCTATTACAACAGCAATATCTTCTATAACGGCACTGTTCTCAAAACAGGCACGGGAAATGTAACGACAGATCCGTTGTTCAACAATCTAGCGTCGAGAGATTTTCATTTGAAAGCCAATTCGCCGGCTATTAACAGCGGGGATAACGGGTTTAAGGCAGCGCTGGACTTTGACGGCATCAGCCGTCCCGTTGGAGGAACGGTGGACCGGGGAGCTTACGAATATCATTAAGATGTTAAGGTTTGCTGCTGTCTGTTAGCGAGTCTAATCTTCAAAGGGCTGTCCCTCATTTAACGGGGACAGCCCTTTCTGCTGCATGCCATCTTGACACTGAGAACAATTATCAATATGATGTGTGGGAGATAGCTACGATAATTAAGGTAACGGAGAGCGGGAAAGGTTATGAAACAACAAACGTTGACGGTATCGGGTTACCGCGAGGCGATATCCAGTTATACATATAAAGATGAAGGAATGGAAGGCCACGCATGGGCGTTGGACTTGAGGGAAGGGATGACGTTATGCATTAGCGATCTGACCTTCAGCGAGACGATGCGATTGGAAGGCGAACCGTCCGATAAAGATTGGTTTGAACTTAGCTATTGTCTCATGGGCGGTATTTCCAATGAGGTATTTGGCTATTACGAAAAGGCGGATGAGCGGGACAATCATTCTTTCTTGCTGCTCTCAAGGCAAGCGGAAGGACGCTCCGAGGTTATCCGCGGGAAACGGTCGGTTAAGGTTGAATTGCTGCTTGATCCGAATATTTGGGCTAGCCGCATTTATCACTTCTGGCATTGTTCAACGGATAAGGAATTATTCCGCATGCTTGATGATAAGCCGTTTCATGTGAAAGAAGCAGCGACACCTCCATTAGTAAATACTATCGTGAGGCAAATTGCGATGTGCCCTTTTGATAAGGGAATCGACCGTTATTTTTATCTGGAAGGCAAAGCCATGGAGCTGCTGTCGCTCGCGTCCGGACAATGGAGCGGCGAGAACAAGCAGACCGCTTTTTCAAACCGGGCAAGTCAATTAATCGGCCGCAGCAAAACGAAATCCGCCATTCGCGAAGCGAGCGAACTTTTGGTGAACCGTCTCGAGAATCCTCCTTCCCTGGCAGAGCTTGCAAAGCTTGTCTCGGTTAGCGATTGGACGCTGAAGGAAGGTTTCCGGGAGATGTTTGGTACAACGGTCTTCGGTTATCTGCGGCAAGCCCGAATGGATGCGGGACGGCGTTATTTGGAGCAGGGCATGAACGTCAATGAAGCTTCCAATGCGGTCGGATACAGCAACCCGAGCCATTTCGCGGCCGAGTTTCGCAGGAGATTCGGTATTAATCCCAGCTTGTTGAAATGAAGACGACGGCCGCCTAATAGAGCGGCTTTTTTAATTTGCTATCATCTGCTTAGGCAAGACCTCCGTTTACGGGTTGAATTCCTCCTTATACAGGTAGAAAAGGGTTGTTTTCTTGTGTATAATTTCAAATTATTGATAATCATTATCACTGAATGGACGAGAGAGGAAGTTTATAATGAAAGCAAATTTTGTAGGGCTTATGCTTTGCATAGTAATGGCGTTATCCGGCTGCGGAACGAGCGATACCAACAACTCCCGGGGAGCTGTTGCTGAAGTCACGACGAATGCTGATGCGAACGCCTTCCCCGTCACCGTGATGGGGGCGGACGGCGAAGTGACAATTAAAAAGGAACCGAAGCGCGTTGTTTCGGTATTCTATGAAGACAACGTGATTGCGCTTGGAGGAGCGCTTGTCGGCTCCGGTACGGTGGCGAACGATGATGACGGATACTTCGACTATCTTGCCGATAAGATGCAAGGTGTACAGCAGATTGGCACGTACCCTTACAATATTGAGAAGATTATCGCCCTTCAACCGGACCTCGTCATAATGGCGGGTAAAGTGTTCGATGAGGAACAGTATAAAAAGCTTAGCACGATTTCTCCCGTCATTCAGATCGATTTCCAGACGATGACATGGGAAGAAGTCCACTTGCTTATAGGCAAGGCACTGGGGAAAGAGGCTGCTGCCCGCGCTTATATCGAAGAGTACAAGACGAAGGAAGCGGCATTAAAGGCAGAGCTGCAGAAAACAATGGCGGGCAAGGAAGTCGCGTACATAACGCCGGACGGAAAGGAGAAGTTCTCGCTGTGGGGCAGGACGGATAAGGGAGATGTTGGACCTATTTTGTACGACCGATTCGGCTTGACTGCGGCACCGGGCGTGCCGGACACATACGAGAGCATCTCTCTGGAAGGTCTTGTGAAGATTGATCCGGAAGTACTGCTTATCAGCAAAAGCTATTTTCCAGAAGATTTCAAGAACATGGCTACCTGGAAAAACCTTCGCGCCGTCAAGAACAATCAAGTCTATGAATTGGATAAGGATTTCCGCATAAAAGCCTATTATCCTCTTGGCATGATGGATAATCTTAACCAAGTTGAACAGTTGCTCGCACCATAACGGGATACCGCATTTATCTCTATTTCACTTATCGAATAAAGGGAAGCTCCATGTCATTTAATGATTATGGAGCTTCCCTTTTATTTGGGTTAAACGGCAGACATTGCTATATGTCGCGGTGCAGGATTCGAGGACATAAATGCTTCAATCTCTGCTTTGCTTGGAATGCTATCTTGAGCCCCTAACTTAGTAACGGTTAATGCTGCAGCCGCAGACGCGAAATTTACTCCTTCACTGAAAGACAAGCCATTCGACCATGCAGCTGCAAAAGCGCCGATAAAGGTATCGCCGGCAGCAGTCGTATCAACGGGCAGAACAGAATATGCCTCGACGCGGGTAATTCGCTTATGCTGATCAGCATATAACAGCCCTTTGCTTCCCATCGTTAAGATGACACGGCGAATACCGTCAATAAGAAGTTGGGAAATAGCTTGAACAGCATCATTTTCGTTCGAAATAGACATTGCCGTCAGAATTTCCGCTTCCGTTTCATTAAGAATTAAAGTATGAATAGACGTAAACAAGTCACTTGGCATGGCAAATGCAGGTGCCGGATTCATCCATACCGGAATGCCGCATTTATCCGCGGTTTGAATAACCGTGCGGGTCAACTCCCATGGAATTTCATTCTGCAGTAAAATCAATGCGGCGTCATTCCACATTTCAGCAGGTAGGTCTTGCGAGGATAAATGTTTGTTTGCTCCGGAAGAAAGCACAATATAATTCTCTCCCTCGCTGTTTACCGTAATAAATGCTAAACCGGATTGTCCGCTTTTTGAAATGACGAAGTCTTGTCCTACGCCCTTATCCTGTAAGGATTGGAGCAATGTTGCTTTGAAAGCATCATTGCCGACTGCTCCAACCATTTGGACTTTGGAACAAGCCATAGCTGCTGCTACGGCCTGATTGGCTCCTTTCCCGCCCGGGTGGTAATGGGTGTGTTGACCCTCGATCGTTTGGCCAGGAAGGGGGAAATGGTCTAGTGTATTTACGACGTCCATATTTATGCTGCCTACAACATAGATAGATTTCATGTTTAACCGTCCCTCTCGCATTGTTATCCTGGCCATTATAAAACTTGAATCTTTCCATTGATACGCTCTTTCATGAATACACAAGAAATGAGAATAAGGCGCATGTTTTGGGAAGAAATGAAGTCTATTCTCCAATAGAATGAAAGTAAGAGATGAATACATTATTGGAGGTAAAGAGATGGCTGGATGGGCTAGGCTTAAAGATTTATTGGTCGAGGAAGTGAAGCAACGCAGCGATGAAGCCTGTCTGGTAGACGGGTTCCTGGAACGGATTGAGGAATCTGGCGATAACCAGTCGGAATTAATGGCGATTTATGCGGAATTATGCGCTTTGGAGCTAACGCATCCCAATAGAGACGAACCTGATGAGCTGGAGGAGATCAGGCGTCTTCGCCCGAACGGTCCCCGCTAATTGGACAAGGAGCTCACCCATGAACAGTGGTCAGATAAGTTCTACGGCGCATGGCTTGGGAGAGCCATTGGCTGTGCGCTAGGAAAACCGCTCGAATGGCCCAATTTCATGGCCGGCTCGCATGGAAGGACGGGTTGGGAGAACGTATATCTATGGTTCAAGGGAGCAGACGCTTGGCCGATTAACGGTTATACTCCGGGATACTCCACAGCTAAGGATGAGTATGGAATTGAACTTGCTACCTGGGGTTCTGCCAGTACTAGAGAACGTATTGCCTATATGGAAACGGATGATGATATCCGTTACACCGTACTTGGTTTAATCATGCTCGAAAGAAAAGGATTAGATTGGGATTCTTGGGACATCGGCAAGCTGTGGCATGAGCTCTTGTCCTATAACCAGGTTTGTACGGCGGAAACACAGTCCTATCTAAATTTCGCCCAAGTTACGCATCATTACGGGGAGCAAAGCAGGCCGGCAGATTGGGAGCAGAAGAAAAATTGGGTGCGCACCTATTTGAATCCATACCGCGAGTTTATTGGCGCCCAAATCCGTGCAGACGGCTTAGCCTACGGGGCAGCTGGCCAGCCTGAGCTGGCAGCCGATTTGGCTTGGCGGGATGCCTCCTTCTCTCATGTACGTAACGGTATTTACGGTGAAATGTTCGTGGCCGCCATGATCGCCGCTGCTTTCGTGGAATCGGATCCGACTAAAATTGTAGAAATTGGATTAAGTGAAATTCCCGCAAACTGCCGTCTGGCACGGGACATTCGTAAAGCTGTATTAATTGCGAGCAGCACAGATGATCAACTCGTGTTAGTTGAGAGAATATGGGATGCCTTTAAGCATTACGACCCTGTCCATACCAATAATAATGCCGCTTTGGTAGCGGCATCCCTAGTATTTGCGAAAGGTGATTTTAATTTAGCAATTGCTACATCGGTTCTAGGCGGGTGGGATACGGATTGTAATGGGGCGACAGTAGGTTCCATTATGGGAGCATCGCTGGGTGCAAAGCAATTGCCAAGCCATTGGGTCGAACCGCTCCAAGATACCTTGTATTCGGCAGTTGTTGGTTTCCATCCGATCGCCATTTCGGAATGTGCCCGAAGAAGTCACCAAGTCTATTTGAAATTAAGGGAGCAGCAAATAGTAACGAAATAACGCGGGGGCGCCCGAATGAGGAAGGATTCTTCCTCATTCGGGCGTTTTTCAGTTACAATTGGGAGAATAATGGATGATGGTCTAAAGGGAGGTATGGCTCATGATATTGCACATTACATACGAGGATAGTGAACTTCCCGTTAACAGTTTCAAATGGACGCCAAGCTTTGAACTCGAGACGCAGCATCATCACCAAAGTTTTGAGATGGGCTTATGTCTATCCGGGAGCGGGAAGTTTTATTTTGGCGGCACGGTCTATCCCGTAGTTCCGGGAGATATCTTTGTTGTGAATATATTGGAAAATCATATCGCCCAATCGAATGAAGGCTGTCCCTGCGAGTTTCTATTCCTTAACTTTGATTCGGGGTTGCTTGCCAAAGAAGAGCCTGAATTGATGGTACCCTTTCGATACTATCCTTTTCATTTTCAAAACCGATTGCACGGCAGTACCGATGTTTTGGAACGTCTGCGGTCGATGATTAAACAGATTTATGCCGAGAAAGAGCAGCGTGCTCCGGGTTACCGAACGGCGGTCAAAAGCCTGCTAATGTCCGTATGCGTGGAGCTTCTTCGAATGTCCAAAGAAGAAATCAGCAATACGACATGGCTGGATGGCATGCGAAATTATGAGCATATTAGACCGGTACTGCAGTATATGGATCAGAATTACCAGAAAGAAATAAACTTGTCGCAATTGGCCTCGGTATTTCATATAAGCCAGTCTCATTTATCCCGGTTAATATTGGAAGCAACGGGGAGGAAGTTTAAAAGCTATATGTCTACCCTTCGCATACAACATGCTAAGAGATTATTAGCGACAACAGTTATGCCGGTTACTGAAATATGCTATGAATGCGGGTTTCAAAGCATGGCTACCTTTTACCGCAATTTTAAGCAATTTGTAGATCTATCTCCCGAGGACTACCGGCGGGTTATGTTGACTAACTACGAATTACATGGGGGCAGGCAGCAGGACGTTGAAGTGAGCGAGGGGTTAAAAAAACATGCTGATCGATTATGATTTTTTTAACGGTTTTACTCCTCGGATTATAGAGGTAGCTATTCGAGATAAACAGGTGTGGGAGCAGCTCGATTACCAGATTGCAAGGGAACGGACAGGCTTGCATTCGCTGGCTTATGTTTATGGCGGAGAAGGACAGCTGACATTTGCCGGAGAAGACCGCTCGCTTGGGCCTGGGGATTTATTTCAAATTTGGCCGGGGCATCCCATGCGGTTAACTTCCAGCCGCTCCAACCCTCTTCATTTCTATTCCTTTCTGTTTCAGTACCGGATTATTCAATGGGATGGGGGCACGATGCTCAGCCTCGAGCCAGCGGGAAGACTGCCGTTGCAGCTGGGAAACGGTGGCCCTGAGAAGGCGGCGCTGGAGTCTTCATTTCGGGAGGCTTACGAGCTTTGGCATGAAAAAAACAACGGCTACGAGTGGCATGTCAAGCTGCAATTGTTAAGTGTGCTCAGGCTTATTCAAAGACTCGGAGCCAACCGGGAGGACCATCCAGATGCTGCATCGGCTGTTCAGAAGGCCATCCAGTATATGAAGCAGTCTTTCAAAGAGAATCTGACCCGCGATCAGCTGGCAGGAAGCATTTCCTTGTCACCGGGTTATTTCTCGGTTTTATTCAAGGCGCATACGGGCGTTAGTCCGATGCGGTATTTAAATAAAATCAGGATGGATCAGTCCAAGCTGCTGCTGAGAAATACGAATATCCCTATCAAGCAAGTTGCGGAGGAATGCGGGTTTGAAGACTCCTTTTATTTCTCCAGATTGTTTCAGAAAGAGACGGGGATGTCTCCAAGACAATTCCGAAAATCATAAGTCTTGAAAAGGCATGAGGATCTGATAATAATCCAGATTCTCATGCCTTTTCTTCATGTACGCGAGGGTGCCTGCCATGTAGAGTATAGCTATCGAAGCGATTACACTTCTGCAGGACAAAGGAGAGCTCACCAATGGTTAAGCCAAAAATTATTGATACGGATGTGCATAATGCGATTGCCAGATCCGAGGATTTACTGCCCTTCTTGCCAAGGGTGTGGCATGAATATTGGAAGTCGGCGGGAGCGGGATACGGGGGCGGCTGGCATTCGCCGATCGGCGTACTTCGCTCCGACGCGATACCGCCGGGAGGCGGCTTGCCTGGCAGCGACCCAAAATATATGCTTGAGCATCATTTTCAGAAGTATGGTATTGATTACGGCATATTGACGGGCTCCGGCATTCTGGGGATTTCGCTTAACCCTAATCCGGATTACGGAAACGTGATCGCCACTGCCTATAATAATTGGCTTGTTGAAACCTGGCTTAAGGTTAGCCCCGTGTACAAAGGTTCAATTCTTGTGAATCATGCGGATCCGCTGGCAGCGGCGCAAGAAATCGACCGTATGGCAGCAAATAAAGACATGGTGCAGGTTATTATGTGCAGCGGATCTCGCATGCTGTTTGGTCAACGTTTCTATCATCCGATCTATGAAGCGGCCGAGCGCAACGGCTTGCCGGTTGCGGTTCATCCGGGCACGGAGGGCAGAGGCATCTCAGGCGCTCCCACGCCATCCGGTTATCCGACTTCTTACCTTGAGTGGCATAACATACTGCCTACCAATTACATGGCCCATGTCAATTCTCTTGTGTGCGAAGGCGTATTCGAGAAGTTCCCGGGCTTAAAATTCGTCGCGATTGAAGGCGGTATTGCCTGGCTTCCCCATCTCATGTGGCGGATGGACAAGAATTACAAAGGTTTAAGAGATCTGGTGCCATGGCTTAAACGGCTTCCGTCAGAGTATATCAAGGATCATATCCGGCTGACGACGCAGCCGATTGAAGAGCCCGCTGACAACGAACATCTGAATCAGATAATGGATATGGTCGACGCCGGCAGAACGGTCATGTTCTCATCCGATTATCCGCACTGGGATTTCGATAATCCGAAGATGGCGCTTCAGCCGATTCGCAAGGATCTTCGCCAGCGCATTTTGGTCGATAACGCAATGGAGCTATACGGGCTGTATGAAGCGCCCGCTGCCATAACAGATGCTGAAGCGGCTTCCGTTAAGGGGGAGTAGCAGAGATGGAAAAAACGCGGAATCGTTACGAAGCGGCTACGGTCGAAGAGCTGCGAGATGCCAACCGATTGATCGTTACGGTTAAGGGAATGGAAATCGGCTTATTTGCGGTGGGAGGGCAGTTTTATGCCTGGCGCAACATTTGCCCCCATGCCGGCGCTCCCGTATGTCAAGGTCCGGTATGCGGTACAAGGTTGCCTTCTCTGGTCTATGAGTACAAGTACGGCAAAGATCAAGAGATTGTACGTTGTCCATGGCATGGCTGGGAGTTTGATCTGCTTACAGGCCAGCATTTGGTTGACGAGAAGGTAAAGCTTCGCGGCTATAAGGTTGAAGTGGAAGATGGCCTGATCTATGTCTTGATCTAGCGGAGAACGGTTGTATCACATTTCGATTAGACGGAGGGTATACGTTTGTTAAGCTTATATTCAAAAAACAATCCGGTTGATTTTCTGATTATCGGCGGTGGTCCGGCAGGTTTGTTCGCAGCTTTCTATGGGGGGATGCGCCAGGCTTCGGTCAAGGTTATTGAGAGTATGCCTCATCTTGGCGGACAGCTTGCTGCACTTTATCCCGAAAAATATATCTACGATATTGCTGGATTCCCCAAAGTGACTGCCCAGGAGCTGGTTGAACGGCTGAAAGAACAGTTAAGCCATTTCACGACGGACATTGCGCTGGAGGAAAAGGTGCTAAACGTCATCAAGCATGATGAGAAACTGTTTGAGGTTATTACGGATAAATCCGTACATTTCGCAAAATCAGTCATTATTACTGGTGGGGTTGGGGCGTTTGAACCTAGGCGGCTTGAGCTTCCCGAAGCCGCGAAATACGAGAGTAAAAATTTGCATTATTTCGTTGACGATCTTAAGCGCTTTACGGGGAAGAAGGTGCTGATCAGTGGAGGCGGAGATTCTGCGCTTGATTGGTCGCTTATGCTGGAACCGATTGCCGAACAAGTTACACTTGTCCATCGCCGCGACAAGTTTCGGGCGCATGAGCACAGCGTTCAGGCGTTAATGAATTCCAAAGTTAACGTACTGACCAATAAGGAAATTACTGTCCTTCATGGGGATGAGGAAATTGAAGCAATGACCCTTCTCGATATGAAGACGAAGGAAGAGATGAACCTTGAGGTGGACGCCGTTATTGTAAATTACGGATTCGTTTCTTCCCTCGGTCCGATTGCGGAATGGGGGATAGACATACAGAGCGGTTCAATCGTAGTCGATACCCGCATGGAGACAAACATACCTGGCATTTTCGCGGCGGGCGATATTACAACTTATCCAGGCAAGCTGAAGCTGATTGCGGTCGGGTTCGGAGAAGCGCCAACCGCGATCAACAACGCCAAGGTGTACATTGATCCCGAAGCCAAGCTATCCCCGGGTCACAGCAGTAACATGAAGCGTGCATAAGTGGATACAAGAAGGATGACAGCCGAATAAGAACTTGAATAGCGCATGTCATCGCAAACATTATTAACTTGTCGTACGAAAGGTTGTGCAGAGGCATGAATCGAGTGGGCCATTGGGGGCTGGATAGGGATCGGTTGCCGGTCTATCACTATACGGGCGGCTACCCGTTTTTCGCCAAGGATAAAGCTGGCCAAGATGCAAAGCTCCCGGTGGATCCTTGCTTTCTACTAGGCAACTATCGGGCCACTATATTCGCGCATGCAAGTGGTATGTACGAATTTATAACCGGCGAGCGCGGATGGGCCAGGCTGAATCATGCGGGGAAAAACGAAGGATGGAATCAATCCGTTCTCCGCGTCTCGAGCGGAATCGATCAATCGACTGCAGAATACTTATTAGTCGGTGATCATTCTAATGAAACCATACAATGGAATTCTCGCTTTGGAGTAGGTTATGCCCAGTATAGCTACAGCTTTGGCGAGCAGGTGACCGTATCCAAAACGATATCTATGCAGCCCTCCTCGGAGCTTCATGCTGGCAATCCGTCCATGCTAATTGAATTGAGCTTGAGTAATGAAGGTCAATCTCCGGTGACGATAAACTATACGGAAGAGCTGCTCGTTCAATACATGTTAATGAATGATCAGTCGCTATCTCCAGATAAGCGTCTTGTCCAATATCGAAATCAGTTAAGCACACTGCGAGATCAGGCCACCGCAATAGCGGAAATATTTTGCGAACCGGTAAAGCTGCTTGTATGGCCCGATAGTATTGAAGATAGCTTCACGCATGACATTGCCCCTCCGTCCGTGTTTATGCATGCGGTTGGAGGAACTTCCCATACAAGTAGAGCTGGTTTCAGGAATACGGATATCGGGGATGTCTTATTTGCGGAATTTGAGGCCGAGCTTTGCGCGGGAGAACAGAAGAGCATTCAGTTGATCATTGGTTTGGCTTTCGACCATGCAGGAGACGAAATGCAGAGTCAAATCGAACACATGCTTAATCATGCAAAGCCAAGCGATGAATCCGTGGGAGCGTATGCCCACTTATGGCATCAGATTCTTCCGGATCTGGAGAGAGAGAAAGACCCGGTTCTGCGTACCGAGATGTTGTGGAATGCGTATACGCTAGAAGCGATGGCAACCTATAGCCAATACTTCCGGGAAACTTATGTTCCGCAAGGCTCCGTCTATGCGTATCATCTAGGGGAAAACGCTTCGAACCGAGACCATCTTCAGCATTGTCTGCCTCTGATTTATACGAATCCGGCGCTTGCGAAATCCTGTATTCGAAATGCGATGAAACATTCGTCAAGAGACGGGGAAATCAAGCGGCAAAATATTGGCTTTGGTTACAGCGATCCAGGTGTCTATATGGAAAGCGATGCGCAGCTGCACATGTTTATGGCCGTTGCCGAATACCTGAATATCACAGGCGATTATGAATTCCTTAACGAATGCATCAGCTACTATCCAGTTGAAATTGGTCGTCAGGATACGGTGTTCAAGGTTCTCGTCAAGCACTTTGTTTATCTAAGAGATACGGTTGGTAGAGGCCAGCACGGTTTAATTCGAATGCTCAATTCGGATTGGAGCGACAGCTTCTTCCATCCTTATTCGCCGAATATCTATAAGCACTTTGCGCAATCCCATTTAAACACAACGATGGCGCTTGCCTTTATTCCGCGGTTATTAAGGGAATTGGAATACGCGGATTCCGTTATAGAGGACATGGCTTTGCTTGAAACCTTTGTGAGCCAATTCAAGGATTACCACGATGAGTTATCTGCTGCTTTTATGACGGATATGCAGGGTAGAACCTTTTCTCCGCGCTGCTATTTAGGCGAGGATGACAAAGCTGAGCTGAAGTTCGGCATAGATCAGTTATGCATCGAACCCCAAACTTTTCTGCTGCAGATCGAGAGCTTTCCTGTTGAAAGGAAGAAGCAACTGTATGCCGAGATCCGAGCAAGGGTACTGGACGAAGAAAGGTACGGCGCTCGAACAAGAGAAGTTCCTTTATGGAGTAGCGGCGACGGAGAAGACGGCGGAATCTGGTTCTCGCATCAGGGTCCGTTAATGATTGGTCTTGCAAGCTTTGATAAAGAAGAAGCAGTCAAGTTGTTCAAGAAGGTGACCTTCCACCAATTTGCGGAGTATTATCCGGATTATTGGGTCGGGCATTGGACTTTTGCGGACAGCTTGAACTCTTCATTATCCCAAAGAGAAGGTTTATATCATTTCTGGGTAGAAGAAGCCTTCCAGCCTTATTGCGCTCATGTTCACGCATGGATGTTATTTTGTTACTACAAGCTGTTTAAATAGTTTATCGCTGATAAATGAAAGCAAACACCTCTTTTGCGAAACCAGCAGAAGGGGTGTTTGCTTTCCAGGATTCATAAACGGTAGCTTAAGTCGGAAGCTACGTGCTTTCTAACCATTATTCCAAATCTCGCGAATTTGCACAGGTCGCCCGGCATCCGATGACAAATAGGAAGCGATGACAATGCCGAGGGGCTTCGCGCCTTCTTCACCGTTGACCGCAGGCTCACGGTCCAGCTCGATTGCATCGAGGAAGTCTTCTAGTTGATCTATATGAGTTTCTCCCATCGTGTCCTCAGGACCCAATTGTCCCTGATTTGAAGATGGAGAGGTAGGCGAGATATAGGATGAAGCGGGATCATCAGATAAATGAATGCATTGAAGCTTATTATTTTCTAAAATGATTGTTCCTTTCGTCCCAATCAGCTCTATGCGGGTATGATATCCCGGATATGCGCAGGTTGTTGCGAATAGGGTTCCAATGGCACCATTATTATATTGCAGGGTAATTGCAGCCACGTCCTCCACTTCGATACGGTCGTGGCCCGCTGTCCGGCATTGGGCGTACACACTGTTCACGGGGCCGGCCAAATATTGTAGCAGATCGATCGTATGTATGCCTTGATTCATGAGCGCGCCTCCGCCATCCCAACGTTTGGTGCCTCTCCATGAAGCACTATCATAGTATTCTTGGTTCCGATACCAATTGATAGATGCATTGCCTGCAATGATCTTGCCAAGCTGCCCTTGATTAATCATCGTCTTGGCCTTAATGATATCCGGGTGGAAGCGATGCTGAGAGATCACGCCTAGCTTGACTTGATTATGATGGCAGGCGGCTATCATCTGCTGTGCCTGTTCCCAACGGATGTCCATCGGTTTCTCGACAAGGATGTGCTTTCCTGCGTTTGCGCAAAGTATAGCCTGCTGCCCATGAAGACCGCTTGGGGAGCAAATGGAGACGATCTGAATATCCTCCCGTTTAAGCAACTGCTCCAGATCGGAATAGGCATCACAATCGAACTGTTCCGCAAGCCTTTGGGCATTCTCGATTCGATGGTCGTAAATGGCAACAAGCTGAGGTCTTTGCATACTGCTTAAGACCTGTGCGTGCTTGAATCCAATCATTCCGGCTCCGATAATTGCAATGCCAAATCTCTTCTTGGCCATAAATAATTATTCCCCTTTATGAAACTTACGCCAATCTAAAAGCATGCCCATGGATCGTTCCTTATCGTTCAATAGCTGTTCATAACAGCTTCCCGCTTGCGAGGCTTCAACCACATGTGTCAGCAGGGGGGAGACGCATAACTTGCCGGTGTGAAACATATCGAGGGCATACCGGATATACTTGCTTCTCATGGATTGACCGTTAGTGGTTTGCAAACCTTCGTGAGCGCCTACCAAGGAAACTCCTTTAACATGAATGTGCTCATAAGTTTTAATAGTTGCTGATCCTCTAGGGGAACCCAGAAGCACAACTCTGCCCATGGGCTTTACCAGCTCTAGAGCGCTGTTCACCATGTCAGGAATCCCCGTGGCCTCGATGACAAGCTCAGCTCCCGTATATCCTCGTACTTCCTTTAATTTCTCCATGGTGAGGCCTAGATTGTCGGAGACAAGCGTATGGGGGATTCCCGATGCCCGCGCGATTTCTAATCGCCGCGGAACGGGATCAACGCCGATGACTCGCGCACCATGAATAGCATAAAGCTGGGCTGCAAGCTGTCCGATTAGCCCCATCCCCAGGACAATGACGGTCTCTCCATGCTGAACCTTAGCCTGCATCAGCGAAGTAGCGCTAATTGCGGCTAATCGTGCAAAGGTAGCGTACGCCATGTCTTGATCGGGGAGTAAGGGAAATAAAGTGCGATTCTCTTCTGTATCCATTGTAAAAACGTTATGACAAGCATGCGAGCCAATGCCAAAAACCTTTTGTCCGAGTTGAATGTCCGTGACTTCTCCACCTATAGCGGTAACCGTACCCGCAATTGCATAACCCGGGGAGAAGGGGTATTTAGCCCAACGGTTGTGCGGATTGGCCAGTCCGGTATGTGTACCCGTGTATAGAGCAAGTTCTGTACCCGGACTGATCAAGCTGTACTCTGTAGCAACGGTTACTTGTTTAGAACCAATTTCTTGCAAGGTTTCCTGCTGAAATTCAATCTGATAGGGGCCAGGGAAAACCAGTTTAGTCGCAATCGTCATGGCAATCTCTTCTTTCCTTTATATTTGTAAAAACGTTATGACAAACATGGGTTAAAAAGCCCCCAAGGTAATTCGATCCTTACTTAGATCTTGTTCCTTAGACGGCTTCCGCAGCTATCGCGAATGACTAATTCCGCGTCGAACAGAATATTGGAAGTAGCGGAATACTCCTCGCCGGCAATCAAATCCAATAAGCGATGAACGGCAGTTCTGCCAATCTCCTGCAAGGGCTGATGGACGGAAGTAAGAGCAGGTTTCACCAGCTTTGCCATAGGAATGTCGTCGTACCCGACCACAGCGACATCCTGCGGGACGCGTAGACCAATGGCTTCACAGGCTTGCAATGCGCCAAGCGCCGTCATATCGTTCCAGCAAAATAAGGCCGTGTAAGCAGCGCCTTGCTCCTTCAATTGCATGACTCCATGGTGTCCCGATTGGAAGGAGCCGTCACCGCGGACGATAAGTTCCTCCGCAACTTGAATGCCATGCAGCTCTAACGCATGACGATAACCCATCTCACGGTCTGCTGAATGTCCGATGTATGCGATGCTGCGGTGACCTAAACCTATGAGATGTTCAACGGCTCGAATGGAACTGGTGTGTTGATCGACACCGACTAGCAACGTATTTGGAAGCCCCTGTACAAGAGATACCATTTTCACGTTGGGCCATGTATCCAAGTTCAGTTGATCTTGCTCTAAGGGATCGTTCAGCCGGATACCGGCAATGATCCCGTCGACTTTACGATCAATGAGTGTCTGGATACAGGATAGGTGCTTCTCCAACTGATATCCTGCCGTACAGAGCAGCATGGTATAGCCCTTGTTCCAAGCGGCCTCCTGCACATATTCCGCCAATGCGGACCAATATTCGTTCGTGAGAGCGGGAACAACAAGTCCGATAGATTGGGTCTGCTTGTGAATCATGGCTCTGGCTGTCAGATCCGGTTTGAAATCCAGGCTCTCGACGGCGGCTCGAACACGTGCGCGTGTTGCCTGGCTTACTCGGTCTTTGCCATTTAATACCCGGGATACGGTTCCTATTGAAACACCGGCTGCCCGAGCTACTTCCTTTATGGTCACCTTCATAGCTTCACCCTAATTATGCGAATGTTTGTCATAACGTTTTTACAACCACATTATAACATTCCTTTCTTAATGACTGTCAAGAAATTACGCTTGCGGGTTCAACAATCGGAGATCATACAAGATATTACAGGGGACAGCTTTACGCAGCTGTCCCTCGGATTGTTGCTATCTTCTCTTGGTAAGCCGCACAAAAACTGCTTCATTGTTTTTAACGGTTACTGGAATTTCGTTATCCGATACAGATGCCTGAACTTCACCGTACCAAACGGAATCAATTCCCCAACCTTCCTGAAGCTGGAGTGTTCCTTCCTGTTGCTGCGGAGAGTAGTTGATTAAGACCGTTATTCTGGCATTGGGATCAATTGGATGCTCGGTTATGCCAATATTCGGATTCTGTATAGAAGCAACTTTTTGAGAATCAACAGATGACTTTAATGCGTTGTATATTTTCCAATAAGGAAGCTCCTCGGGCTGGTAGCTGGTTTCTTGTTGTTGAGCCATTGCAAGTTCAATGGGAAGTGATAGGAAATAGACGGTTCCTTTGCCATAACTCGCCTTGGAGAATACAATATTCCCGTCGGATTCGGTTGCGAGAACCTCCCCATGCACAGCTTCCAGCTCAAGCCGGAAATCAGCTGGAATCGATAGATTTACCGGTTCATCAGCGTTATGAAGCGTGACTTCAGCCGGGCGGCCTCTGCGCATTCGATTGACAACCTTAAGACCCGTTAATTCGGTGAAGTTGAGCATGTTTGATCCATCCATTGATACATACAGGGTAGCCCCGTTATGGATTTTCCCGAGAAGCTGTTCCCATCGGCGTTTTGGAATGCCTGATACTCCGGTCAAGCTAGGAAGCATATAGAGCGGTGCATCTTTTAGAGGCTGATCTTCGAATTGATATTCTATTTCAAGTCCGGCTTGCTTGGCAAGAATGAAAGATCCTAGCGCCGTGCCCCAGTGATCCTGTTCGGTATTAATGATACAAACAGCGTCGATGATTCTAGCCGGCAACGAGGCAATCGGCAGTTCCGAGATCTGTTGTTTGATACGGGCCATCTCTACCAATGCCGGCTTCACGCGGCCATCTTCGGTTACCAATCCAAGCTCGCTTTCGCAGGCTACCCAGTCATATGGAGCGTGTTCGAGTCTGGTCTGGTCATTGGCACACCATAACAATCCGGGCAGACCATGGCTCCACTGCGTCAACATGCTGGTGCGAGCGAAAGCCGCAGCCACCTCTTCGCTGCATACCATCGGTCCCATTGTGCCCATTTCCTCCGCGAAACACGGTTTCCCGCCAATTCCGCTGTAAAACAGGCTTTCAGCCGTTGCATGTACGATCGGACGTATCGTGTTAATCGGGTCGAAGTCGGCATATGGCGTCCAATAGGGATAAGGGTGCGTCGTTAAAATATCGGTTAGCTCTCCTTGGTCCTGCATCGTCCAATTCCCTGATGGAATGAGGCTATGCATGCCTGAGATAAGCGGTCTGCTAGAATCGGCGGACTTAATAGCATTGGCAATGGATGACGTCCACAGCCAGGCTTCCTCGCGGCTATGAACTTCTCCCATGACATTACACTCGTTACCTAGATCCCAGGCAATAATAGCATCTAATTCACGCGTATGCCTGATGAAATATGTGACGAATCGGCTCTGCCAACGAATGGCATCAGGATCCGTAAGAATAGGTTTGCCTTCCAAGGCAGGAGGTACAAACAAGCGGCCGCTCATCCAACCAGTGATTAAGCCAACGATAAGCTTGAGGTTGTGACGCTCGGCAATTGCGGCCAGCTCAGCAAACCGTGCCATCATCAGCTCTGACATCCCCGCGTGCCCGGCTTCGGTATCCGGTACATGCTGTTCGCCGAACCGAATGCCTTTGTCCATCCCTTGTGATCCATATAAACGATGAATCGGCTGGAAATCCGGCCATAGCGGGAATACCCGCAATACCTCTACTCCAGAATCGGCAAGCAGACGAAAGTCGCGTTCAACGACCTCGGGTCTCCAGTCGGACCACATTCTGGTGCCGGCATGTGATGCCCAATAGTTGACACCGAGAAAGAAGGGACTTGGTAAGTTCAATAACGAATTAGTGGCCATGAAGATAATTCTCCTTTTATAACGTTAGTATTATCTTCAAATCATATCGAAAATAACTGCGGCTACGCTATAATGGGGATGATCAAAAATATAACATTTCTATCATGGAGTTGATGCCATGGCGACGCCGGTGTTTGAACAGAATAAAAATCAGAATGGCGGGTTTGAGCACCCCTTTTATACGGGGAAGCTTGAGACCGTAACGGACGGTTATCACTCCGGCTATCATTGGCACTATCATCTTGAGATGATTTATTTTACGAAAGGCGAAGCGATTCTTGAGGTGGGAAACGGAAGAAAGGAAGTATCCGCAGGAGATTTGATTCTAATCTATCCTTGTGAAGTACATGCCGTTATCGTAGAAAAAGGCGTGGCATCCGAACATTATGTGCTGGGGTTTGACCCCGAGGTATTGGAGCCGCTGTCAAGCTTAGCGTTTGAGCTGCGCTATGTCCGGCCCATTCTGGCTTCGCTGGATGCGCATCCCAGGGTATTGCGATTAAATAAGGAAGACCATAAACGGATGAACAGCTGGGTTATGGAGATTTATGATGAATATAGGAATCAACATATAGGTTTCGAGCTTGCGGTCACGTCCATTCTCTATCAAATCACGCTGTATCTGCTTAGAAATCCGGCAGTGGGCTGGTTCCGTTCAAGCGGGGATCATAGACAAGTACCGCCGGTCCATATTCGCAAGTTTGAACAAATTATTCAATACATACATGAGCATCTGCATGAAGATTTGTCGGCATCCATGGTCAGTCAACAAGCCATGCTGAGCTACAGTCATTTTGCAAGACTGTTCAAAGCCATGATGCACCTATCCTTTACGGATTATTTGCATTATTTGCGCATACAAAGAGCGGAGCAGCAACTGGTGGACTCGGAACGGAGTATTTCCGAGATCGCTATGGCGCTAGGGTATAACGATACGAGCTATTTTATCAAAATGTTCAAGCGCCTTAAGGGGATATCGCCGAATCAGTATCGCAAAATAGTTTTGCAATAAAGCAGCTTTTATTGTTTGCCGGAGGAATAGTTCCGAAGATAAATCAACTTTACAGGAATTAACGAGAAGTACGAATAAGGCCATACCCGTTATGATTGGTTCAGCAACAACAACCATATTAACGGAGGGGAATTGCAAATGACAAATGCATTGCTTTTACCGCAGGAAGTTGAATTTTATAAGAATAACGGGTACTTGCTTCACAATAAACAAATATTCAGCGAAGACAAAATGAAGGAGCTGAGCGGCATCTTCGAAGAGCAATGGGAGCTGGTCGGAAGAAAGCTCAACAGCGAGCTGGACACTCCGCATTTCCGTGACGAGCGTCTGCTCAAGTTCCTGCTCAGCGACGAAGTACTCGACTTGGTTGAACCAATCATCGGCCCGAACATCGGATTATGGTCAAGCCATTTCATCTGCAAGGAACCGTTGATCGGCAAGCAGACGCCGTGGCATGAGGATTCCGCTTATTGGAAAGGCCGTCTAAGCAGCTTCGATAAGATTGTGACAGTATGGCTTGCAATTGACCGCAGTTGGGAAGAAAACGGCTGCATGCGCGTCATTCCGGGAACTCATGCGGGCGGATTCTCCGAATATGAAGAAGTCGACGGGAAAGATAATATTTTCAATTCCGCGATCAAAAACATCGACGCTTCCAAGGCTGTCTACTTTGAACTCCAGCCGGGCGAATGTTCGTTACATGACTCGCGTATTATTCATGGCGCTACGCCTAATAAAAGCCCTTACCGCCGTTGCGGCTATACCATGCGGTATTTCTCTACGGAAGCGAAAGTGATTGAAGAGAAAAATCCAGGTCATAAAGTATGGCTGGCAAGAGGCAAGGATCTGGCGGGAAGCGCATTCGTCAACGTATAATAGATAGAAATAAATAAGTAGATATAGCGAAAGGGGAAGAACGGATGAATAACGGGTCGCCGGAGAGGCTCCTTGAGAGTAATTATTTGGAAGTCTCTTCCTCGTTTCGTATGTTTAAGCAAACGCTTACCGAGAAAATAGAAACGCATTGGCATGATTTTTTTGAAATGGGCTGCATCACCTCGGGTACGGGGCGACATATCGTGAACGGCCAAACCTACCGTCTTGAGCCAGGGATGGTATTTCTGCTGACAACCGCTGATTTCCATGAGCTGATTCCTGATGAAGGACAGACAATCGAGCTGTTCGATTTTATATTTAACGACTCTCTATTGCGCCCGGTCATCTATGAATCTATCTTCGGACATGCGGGTCTGTTCATCCATACTTTCGATAGCGAGCAGGCGCAAAAGATGGAGTCGGAATTCACCCTGTTATGGAACGAGTCGCAGAATTGGCAATTCGGCAGCGAAGTTATCGTACAGGGCAGCTTTGAACGCATCATTGTTGATCTTGTCAGACAGATGGATCTGATTAAACGAAGCGAACAAAGCAATAGCAAAGAGGTTATGCATCCTTCCATTAGGAAGGCGCTGCTGTATATTCAGCATCACTTCCGTGAACCCGTTTCGCTCGCAAACGCGGCGGGTTACGCGGGGTTATCCGCCAATTATTTGAGCGAATGCTTCCGTAAACAAGTCGGCATTTCTTTTCAGGAATATTTAAACGAGAGAAGATTGCAATTTGCGTCGGCGCTTGTCCGAAGCAGTGAGCTGCCCATTACGGAAGTGTGCTTCGCGGCGGGATTTAATTCGATTCCCCATTTCGATCGGACATTCAAGCGGAAATTCGGATGTTCGCCGAGAGAATACAGGAAGCAGGGAAGTTAAGCAGGAGAGAAGGGACATTCGATGAAATTACACGTATATAAAGCGTTATGGGGAATGGAAGGGACTTACGAAGAGCTACTGGGAAAAGCGTCTGCAGCAGGTTACTACGGCATTGAAGCGCCATTACCGCCGGAGAACGACGAGCATTCGTTCAAACAACTGCTGGAGCGTTACGACCTTTCTTATATTGCGCAGATTGTAACGCACGGTGACCATTCCTCTTCGTTCGCTGAGTTAGTTAAGCGGGCAGCTACGTTCCAGCCGGTTCATATCGTTGCGCATTCCGCGAAAGACAGCATGAGCGAAGATGATCAGGATCGCTTCTATGAACAGGCGCTGCGCGTGGAACAAGAGTGGAAAATACCCGTTGGTCATGAAACCCATCGAGGCAGGGCTATGTTTACGCCATGGACGACGGCGAGACTGCTCCGAAAGTTCCCGGAGCTGCGCATCACGGCCGACTTCAGTCATTGGGTGAACGTATGCGAATCCCATCTGGAAGATCAAGATGAAAACGTTGCCCTAGCTGTCAGTAAAACCATTCATATCCATGGCCGAGTCGGGTATCCGGAAGGGCCTCAGATTCCTCACCCGGCGTCCCCATACTTCCGTAAGGAGCTCAAATTGTTCATGGGTTGGTGGCAGGACATTTTCCGGCACCAGCAGGACAGTGGCAGATCGAATGCGACGTTCACGGCAGAGTTTGGGCCGCCGGGATATATGCATACCGATCCTTTCACCAATAAGCCGATAGCCGACTTATGGGAAATCAACGAGTGGATGACGGACATAGTGAAAGAAAATTTCAACCGCTTAAGCACCGTTCGTTCATTAGAGTAGTCCCGTTTAGATATAGTTTGCGGGTGAAATGCCCGTTATTTTCTTGAAAGCTTTATAGAAGTTCGAATAATCCTCGAAACCGGTCATGGTACACACCTCGCCAGGGGGGAAACGCAGCTTCAGCAGCTCGATTGCTTTGGCAATCCGCTTATGCGTGATGTATTGTTTGAAGCTGGAGCCGGTCATGCTCTTGAACAAATGCGAGAAATGATAGCGGTTCATATGGAATTGTTCCTCGATGTGCTGAAGCGTGAGTGGCTCGTACAAATGTTGATTGATGTAGCTGAGGATCTGTTCGATCCTTGCGTTATAGTTGCCGTTTAGAGCGGTGGGGAGCACCTGGGAGGCTATGACATCGTTAATCTGAATCAGCAGGCGGATGAATGCCGTCTCGATTAGCAAGTCGCGAGCCGGATGGCCGCTGCGCTGATGCTCCTCAATCTCACTGAAGGAACGCGCCAATTGCGCTTGCTCTATAAGCTTGCTCGGTAGCCAATTAAAGCTTCCGGGCTTTTTGCGTTCGAAATATTGCAATAGCGAGTACCCTTCATGACTATAATGGCTGCAAAATTCCGGGGTGAAAAACAGGATGATCCGCTCATACTCCGAATCCGAGGCAAAATAGGGCCTGTGCATCTCGCGGTTGTTCAGGATAATCATATCGCCTGGATTAAGCGTATAGCTCTGCTCTTCGACTTGATAGACGACATTGCCCGATACTAAATAGTAGATTTCGTAGCACTCCAGCATGTAGTTGTGATGCTGATCATCATGAGGATTCCGCGTCAGCGTGCGATGATAAGTGAAATTACCGTTATGCAGACTGATGGTTGTGATCGTTTCGTTCATCGTTTCGTTCCTCTTTCCCGAAATAATCATAATCGGCAATCTAGAATCGCAAGATTTGCAATGTTTTACGCAAACTATACCATATCGACGGAGAGGCGCTCAACGTAAACTCTAAATATATGAAAGCATATGGTCATTTTATTGATATGGAGGAGTTAGCATGAAAGAGCTGCTGCGGGAGAACGGCCCATTTATTGAAGAAACGTGGAAAAGGATTACAGACAAGGTGAAGGTTACTTCGGCCAGGATTAAAGACGGCATGCCGTATACGACGCATGACGGCGTCTATGACGACTGGCAGGATGAAGCATCCTGGTGGACGAACACGTTTTGGACGGGCATGTTGTGGCATATGTATGAGGCAACGAAGGATGAAGCCTACAAGCAGTACGCACAAAGCATTGAAGAGAAAATGGATGCGGTTCTTCACGGGTACGATGAGCTTCATCACGACGTTGGCTTCATGTGGCTGTTATCGAGCGTGATGAACTATGAAGCGACGGGCGAGCAGAAGGCAAAGCAACGGGCTATGCTGGCCGCTAACGTATTGGCCGCCCGAATGAATATCGCCGGTGGATATATTCGGGCCTGGAACGGCGACGGCAATGAGGGCTGGGCGATCATCGACTGCATGATGAATATCCCGCTGCTATTCTGGGCGAGCAAGCAGAGCAAGGACGAACGATTTAAGCAGGTCGGTATTTTGCACGCGGACAAGACGCTCCGGCATTTCGTCCGGGAAGACGGTTCTGTTAATCATATCGTTGCATTTGATCCGCATAGCGGCGAGGTGCTGGATATACCAGGCGGGCAAGGCTACGTTAGCGGTTCCTCTTGGACGAGAGGCCAGAGCTGGGCGATTTACGGCTTCGCGCAAGCTTACAATTGGACCGGCAAGTCCGAATATTTGAACGCGGCAAAACGGATCTCGCATTATTTCATCGCTAATTTAGCGCTTACCGGCTATGTACCGCCTTGCGATTTCCGGCAGCCGTCTGACGCGCCGCTGTTTGATAGCAGCGCGGGAGCGATCGCTGCCTGCGGTCTTATCGAGATTGCGAAGGCCGTTCCCGAGGCAGAGCAGAGTTTGTATCTGCAAGCAGCGCTCGCCATATTGAAAGCGCTGGCAGAGAAGTGTGCCGTCTGGGATCTATCCGACGAATGTCTGCTCACAAACGGCACCTCTGCCTTCCATCGCGGTAATCATCGTGCCGACGTCGACAATGGCGCGTTAATATACGGAGACTATTATTTTGTCGAGGCCTTTGCTAAGCTGCGGGCGATAACAGGGGAGCAATTATGATAACGTACACCTACAAAGCAATTCGAGATGCAATAACAGCCGTACAGGAAGTGCCCCGAACTTTGCTAGGGAAGGAAATGAATCAGCGTCTGCTCCGGCAACTGGCGCAGTCCCCGCATCTAGAGCCGCTTTTTGCGGAGGCTAGAGCCGCGTCGGATCTTGCAAAGCGCGAGCCGTTCCCGGAGCTGAAATTTTCCGACCTTCGCCTGTTTGCGGCACAGGGTACCAGGCTAGAATATGAAACGCCTTATTTTGAGCGCCGCAACCGGTTTATCTCTTTGCTGCTCGTGGTGCTCCTGGAGCAGGAGCCGTCCGATCTGCAGGCATTAGAAGATCTGATCTGGGAAATCTGCGGGGAATATACATGGTGCTTACCCGCTCATTTGCCGATGTCTCCCGATAGAATTCCTCCACGGCAGCGTGTCGATTTGTTTGCGGCAGAGACGGCTCATGCGCTGGCTGAAGCCTTGTACCTGCTGGGAGATTTGCTTGACCCGCAGGTCGCAGATCGCGTGAGGGATGAAGTAGAGGAGCGAGTTTTTCAGCCGCTATTCGAATCCTCATCCGCTTTCGGATGGGAATCGTCGACGAGCAACTGGTCGGCGGTTTGTTCAGGCGCGGCGGGAATGGCGGCGATTATGCTCGTGCAGGATAAGGAGCGTTTGGCAGGGATAACGGCCCGCGTCATTCGCACGATGAATGTCTTCCTTAGCGGATTCGAGGATGATGGATGCTGTACGGAGGGAATTGGTTATTGGGCGTATGGATTCGGATTTTTCTTCTATTATGCCGATATGCTCCATGAGCTGACTTCCGGGGCTATTAACCTGCTTAGCGGGGAGAAGATCAGTAAGATTGCGTCTTTCCCCGCAGCGGTGCAGCTCTCTGGAGCGAGCTATACGAGCTTCTCGGATGCATGGCCGGACAGTCAGCCTCATACGGGACTGATGTGCCGTCTGCATCATAGGTTAGGCCAAGCGCTGCCGGAGATGAACGGAGTTCCCGCCTTATACCGAATCAATCGGTGGGCGCATGCGTCGCGCAATCTGTTGTGGAGTGAAGCCGAGCTGTTGAACGGATCTATGGCGCAGGGCAATTTCTTCTTTCCGGAAGCAGGCTGGGCAGTCTCCAAAGCGATGCATGCCAGCGCGCAATTCAGCATGGCCTGCAAGGGCGGTCACAACGACGAACCTCATAATCATAACGACTTGGGGCAATTCATTCTCAATGTCAATGGGGAGTCGCTGCTGACTGATCTCGGAGCAGGCGTCTATACGAAGGATTATTTTGGCGAACTGCGTTATGAACATCTTCATAATGCGTCGGAGGGCCACTCTGTTCCTCTCGTTAACGGCTGTCAGCAGGCGGCTGGCCGTACTTATGCGGCCGAACTCGTTGGACGGGAAGGACAGGGAGGAATGCTGGAGGCGGAAGTCGATCTAACGCAGGCATACCCGGCGGAAAGCGGACTGACGAAGCTGATTCGAGCGTTTTCCTGGAGACTAGAGCCGGAATTGCCGCAAGCCGAGCTGTCAATTGTCGATACGTATTCCTTCCGTGAAGCGAATAACCGCGTTGAGGAGCTGTTCATGAGCTTCCACCGGCCAACACTCGAGCACGGCCGCATCATTTGGAAGGGAGAGCGGAGCAAGGCGGTGCTGGTGTTTGACCGGGAAATGCTGCAAGCGGAGATCGAGGAGATCGCAAGCCAGCTTCATAATGCCGAACCGGTCCTTATTTATCGCGTCCGCCTGAAAGCGCAAGCGCTGGGAGCAGAGGTGCGTATCCCTTTGCGCTTTATGGTGACGGCAGAGGTTTAATAAGTTAGACAGCTTGTTGTGTTACGGTTTCCTGTACGTGATCGGAAGGCCTCGCTTCTTCGGCGGGGCTTTTTGTTTTGAATGCCATGTAAAAAAGCCCGCTCTTGGCTCTGTTAACCTACAGAACCTTGAGACGGGCTGTTGCTGCTCTTTCCATAGAAATTGTCAGCGAGTGTGCGAGGCAGGCTCGGGCAAATGCGGAGCGATCCTGTAGCGATATAGGGCAAACGTGAAAGGAGCAGGCAGCGAGAAGGTTAGGTTTCCGGTGACGTCAGTTTCCGTTTCCATCGTAAAGTCATGAGTCTCGGCATCCTGTTTAGCATCGGAACTGAGAATATGCTGTAATTCGAGTCGCGCTGCCTTCGGGAGGTTCCACAGCTTTATGGTGCTGGTCTGCTGCTGAGTAAACTCGCGGAATACGAGAACATAGCCAGTCGACGAATTAACGACAGATTGGAATCCCGTCCATCCCGTACCGCATGGCTCGTCTCCGATCGGTACGATGTGGCCGCCGAGCAGCTCGTCCCGATAAGTCAGGTAACGTTTGATGAGCTTGCCCATGATGGCGGCGGCGCTGTCGCTGAGCGAGGACAGCTCCATCCAGAGGAGCGGATTGGACATGAGCGCGGCAGCAAGCGAATAAGCGATGCCGCAGGCGGCCGGCGCAAGCGGATCATTTGGGTATTGCTGAGAATTGCGCTCGACGTTCAGCGCTTCCATTTGCAGGCGCTGCGCGGGCATCCACCGGGCAAGCTGCCAAAGATTGCGCAGTGTCCAGTGCGGATAGTAATTGCGCCAATCGGTATACCGGTTCTCCAGGAAGATGCCGCCGTAAGGCATGTCGCTGAAATACCCGAACCGGACTTCGGCTGTCGCATCCAGGTTAAAGTATACTTTCCCGCCGGTAGCTTCCGTTACGGCGTCCATCATGGCGATCAGATTACGCTCGCCACGCTTGGAGCGAAGATGAATGCCGTCCAATTTGAAGTAGTCAATTCCCCAAATCGTATGGAGCCCGAGCAACGTATCCGCGTCCTGACGCCATTGTCCATAGTAGTTAGTGGCATCTGGCGAGAACCATAAGCCGACCCGGATGCCGTACTCGCCTGCCCGCTGCATAACGGAATGTAGGCTGTGCGGGAAACGCCCTTGATGAACGGACCAGAAGGCTGCATCCGCTTCGTAATAGCTGCCCCATTGTCCGCCTCCAGCAACCGATGCTTGAACGGAATTCATGGTTATACCGTGCTCCCAGCCGTCGTCGATCTGCAGGTGGGTAACGCCCAAACGCGCTGCGGCATCAAGCTCCTCCAGAATAAACGACTCACAGATGCGCGCATCCTTTGAACGGTCCCCCCAGGTGTTACTCATGACGAACAGATCGCGCTCCGGCACGATTGGTTTTTGCGCCAACGCGTACTGATGCAGCCAATGCATCGACTCATAATCGCCGCCGCTCCATACGCCGACGGCGCTGCCGTACGCGCGCACGAAGCCTTCATGGACATCGTCTTCGGAATGTTCTCCCAAATCTAAATCTGCCTCAGTCACGCTCGATCCGCGGACAAAAAGACTTCGTCCGATAAATTGGAAATCCGTTCCGCAGTCGTTCAGCTGCCCGCACGTTGTTGGACTTTCCTTGACGATCGTTAATCCATCCCCGCTGAGCAAATCATTGATGACAAGGACATTGCCGCGCAGCGATAGCTTCTCGTTCGGATAGAGAAGACCAGTCTCAATGCTTGCGAGATTGTTGTTCGTATCCGTTACATCGCGGAATTTAGCGGCTTGCCAACGTCCGTGCTGCAAGCGCAGGGGAAGCATATCGACATAATCGTCAGGCAGCATGCTGCGCTCCGAGTTGTTGGTGTCCAGCAACAAGCCCCCGGCGGCGGTTACCGAAGCAGGGATGGATTGTATGACTTTCCCGGCGGCGTTTTTGCGGAACAGTAGCGCGGTTCTTATGACGGGCAGCTGAGGGTAAAGCCTGACGACAAGCTTAATATCGAGCGTACCGTACCGCATTAGAAGCGAGATGCGCCAATGCTCGGCCGCTAGTCCGTGCCGGTTATCTACGACTGCCTTTGCCTCTATGTCATCAAAGCGGCTTCCGGCGGAGAAGGGATGCCGATACGCCTCTGCCGCATTAGCTCCGGAGGTTAACCATTGCCGTCCCCGGAGTTTATCGGTTAGTCCCTCCGGCGTTAATTTGCTGCCTTTGAGGAGCCAACTGCGTTCAATCTGTCCGTTGCCGACCACAAAGCGGTCTGTTTCCAGCCTATAATAACAATCTTTCCAGGTAGCTATATGAAACACGTCCTCTCGTGATAAAATATTGTTCATAATTGGTTTCAGCTTCATCTTATTAAACTTGGTAATTGCAATCAATCTGACAATATTGAGTGGATTGGATGGTAAAATATTGTGATTAAATCATATGGATTTCGTTTCCCGGATAGCTATCCTGAGCTTATGCTGATCGAGACGATTGGCCATGAGACGATTACCGACGCTGCCTACGACTGGGAGGGCCGCACGCGGCAAACGACCGGCTATCTGTTTCAATACACGCTGGCGGGAAGCGGCTGGCTGGAGGTCGAGGGACAGTTGTTTGAAGTGAAGAAGAATCAGGCTTTTGTCGTAGAGATTCCCGGGCCGCACCGTTATTATTACGATCCGCGTGCGGGAGAGCCCTGGGAGGTGATCTGGGTTCGTCTTCGCGGTGGACAAATGGCTTCCATCTGGGACAGCCTGCATAAACGGGGACCCGTTCTGCAGCTGAATGCCGATGCAGAACCAATTGCCGCGTGGAGACGGTTGTTCCATGACACGATCAAGGGCAAGCTGAATGATCCATATGTTCAGTCCGTACGCATCTACGAGTGGCTGCTCACTATCCTTAGGCTGAGCCGTCAGGGGCATGAGGCATCCCGCAGGCCGGATGGGCTTCCGCCTTACGGGGCTTCGATTGCCTATATGCGCGAGAAGTACGGTCGGACGATCAACCTCGAGGAGTTAGCAGCGGTTGAACATCTGTCGAAGTCTCATTATTGCAAAGCGTTTCATCGCGCGCTTGGCCTTTCGCCATTTGATTACTTGAACCGGGTGCGCGTGGAAGAAGCGGCCGAGCTGCTCGGCGGCAGTGACTTAACCGTGACGCAGATTGCCGCAGCAACCGGGTTCGATACGACCAGCTATTTCGGCAAAGTGTTCAAGCGTTATGTGGGGATGACTCCGCTGCAGTACCGCGAAGGCCAGCATGACTGGAACGTCGACCGGCTGAAGCTTGTGTAGTCTGCAGTGGAGCTATATGCCGAAAGATCATTTGTACAGGAGCTGATATTTTTTCGGCGTGTCGCCGTACTTCTCTTTGAATATCCGTATAAAATGGTTTGTGGAGCTGTAGCCGAGCTTGCTTGCGATCTCGTTCACCGGAAGCTTGGTCTCCTTGAGCAGCTTAGCAGCCTCCGATAGCCGGCATTCCGTCAAATATTCGGTAAAATTGATTCCGGTGCTCTTCTTGAATAATTTACCGAGGTAATTTGCACTAATGTTCATATCATCCGCTACCCGTTCAAGGCTAATATCGTCGTAAAGATGTTCATTAATATAATTTTTAATTTTGATTTCGATGTTATAATCAAAGCTTTGTTTACGGTTTTCAATCGCCGAAACCGCCTTCCTAATGAGGCTAATCGCCCAGTCAGCCGCTTCTCCGATATGGTCGAGCTCCTTGAACTTTTCCCTAATATCGCAGCCGAACAGGGCGGTTGAGCTGAAACCGATCGACTCCACGACCTTTCTCATCGAAGCGATTACGTCGGAAAAATGGGTCTTGCAATATTCCACGGTGAACGCTCCACTCCGCATCTCATCCGCCAGCTTCCTGATTAGCTGAATGGCTTTATTCTCGTCGCATGCCCGGATACTCACCTCAAGCTCGTCTGTCAGGCTGACCGAACCGCCGCTCCGCTGCCGGTCTGAAATTTTCAGCGTATGATAGGAAAGCACCTTATCGTCCGGATAGAGGTAGGCGTATTCAAGAGCTTCAACCGCCTCTCGGTAGGAGATGGAAATTGTATAATCGCCGAGCGGATATGTATAGCCAAGGGCCATTCGGTAATCGTTCCCATAGATCAGTCCAATCATCTCCGTAATATGCCGGGTGACGGTTGCTGCCTCGGTTACTTCGTCGAGGAAAACAATCCCTTGCACTTGATTGCCGTAATCTTTTATCGCCCAAATCTGGTAACCAGGTTCATTCATGGATTCTAGCATTGCGATAAGCCGGAATGAGCAGGCTTGTTCGTTCTCGAACAATTCCTGTTTTGGCGTCTGCAGGACGAAGGTATAGAAGAGGCTCCAGTTGGAATTAACCTGCAAGTAATCGCTTTCCAGTGAAAGTGCTGGTTTGGATGACTCTTCATGGAGCAGACTGCGGATATAATTATGCCGGATGACGGGTTTATTCACTTGGACCTTCTGGTTCAAATCGAGGATCTGATTCGAATAGCTGCCGATTACACTGCGGATTGGCTTATGAACACGTTTCGCAAGCACATACGAAATCAGCAGGCCAACGGCCAGGAAGACAATAACCATCATAAAGAGCCGATTTCTCAGTTCGGTTGCTTGTTTATAAAACAAATCTTTATTGACCATCGAAACATAATGCCAATTATTATAATCCGACTTCAAGTATGAGACCATGGTCGAGTTTCCTGCGATTTTGTCATTAAAAATACTCTCGTTGCTGCCTTGCTCCTGATTCAGCAGTATCTTGTCCAGCCAATCATTTTCGCCATGCTTAAGCTCGTTAATTTGATCGTGCGGATGGTTACTCGCGATGATTCTGCCGATCTCATCCACGATCATGATCTGACCATCTGCCGGATCCTTTAATTGCTGCAGCGCCGCATCCAGAGCGGCCGCGGAAATATTAACGGCCACGATTGCCTTCCGTTTTTCGGGCGGTGCAAAGTAGGGAATGCTTCTAACATAGGTAATGACCGGTTCGTCCGGCGTGCCAGCGTAAGAATACGGACTTGGAGGCATCCAGCTGACCTGCCCCTGCGAATGCTGGAATTGTTCCAGCCAGCCTTTGCGGGAACCAATGGAACAGGTGTCCTCGCTCAGGAAACAGAAGCGGGAATCATAGAAAAGTACGTTGTCGGTCTTATAGTAAACATCAATCGAACGTACATTGGGGAGATTACTCTGCAGGTTGTCCAGTTTGTTGACCACGTTGCGGATCGCAGTGGAATCATGCCGGATGGAGCTCATCATCGGCTTGTTCAGCGTATCGTATTCCGTAGAATCTACGAAGCTCGTCTGAATCATTTTAATGCTGTCTTTCAGAAATTGATCGTCAATGGAGCTGCGGAATTGCATGACGGTCTGCTTATTGATGTTTTCCAGCTGCTCATTAAGCGCTTTCGAAAAATACTGATAGTAAATAACGACTGGCATGAAGGTTACGAGAACGACCAGTATGATGTTAAACAAAAATAGTTGCTGAAAAAAATGGGGCTGCTGCTTGCCATGTTTGTTTAATTTCATCCCAAACTCCTCCCGCCTGGAAACAATAGAAAGATAGAAGCAGCTGCATCGCAGTCTGCTTCTACCTTTATGCAATCGGAACCAATTAAGGCTGCCGGCTATTATTTGCCGACCATCTTATTGTAAGTGTCGTTGACGTCCTTCTCAATTTGATCGCCGCCGTTAGCCTTGAACTTCTTGACGAAATCGTCGAAGCTGTCCGGGCTTGCTTCACCGAGGATGATCTTCAGATAGGCATCATCAGTGAGCTTTGTAAGATCACCCGCGTACTTCGTAAACGAATCGACTGTCGGTGCAGGGAATGGGGAATAACCTGTCGTTTTGACGCTGTCGGCGAATTGGTAGTTGAAGGCATCAAACTTTTTGTTGAAGTCGGGCGATTCAATCATATGGTAGACGGCAATTCCTTTTTTAGCTGCGTCCGCAGTCGTGATTTTTGGGTTGAGGTTGATGTAACTGCCGTTTTCTTCCTTCCAATCTTCGCCTTCAACGCCTCTGAATGTAGTGTTGTAATAATCGAAATCGGTGATCGATGCTTCAGCCATCTTCAGAATCGTCTCCATCTTGCGAGGATCCTTTGCGCCTTTTGTTGTAATGCCTACCGGTGGGGCGTTAACGCCCCATTTGATCGTACCGGATTTGCCGCCTGATCCGACAGGCGGCGTACCGAAAGCAATTTCCGCTGTCGGCTGCGCTTTCAGAAGGTTCTGATATTGTCCGCCTCCCAAGTCGTCAGGAGCGTTTGGATTCATTTTGTTTCTCCAGTGGTAATACATGCCTTTGCCTGTCAGTGCAATCCGGTTATTATAGAAGGCATTTGAGTCAGCCCAGTAACCGCCTGTATTTTCCGAGGTAATGAATTCGGGATCAATAAGTTCTTCTTTGTACCACTTGGCCAGCAAGGTAAGCGCATCCTTCATCTCCGGTTGTATCGCCGCCAACTGAATTCTGCCGTCCTTCTGGATATAATCGAGGTTTACGATGCCTTTACCGGCATTCTTGAAATCAGAGATACCGGGGTAGCCGAATGCACCAAGAATGGCCGGCATAGCGTAATCCGATAAGCCGTACGTGTCTTTCTTCCCGTTGCCGTCCGGGTCGTTGTTGCGAATCTTGATTAAAGCGTCCTCGAAT
The DNA here is from genome assembly GCF_030161375.1 of Paenibacillus glycanilyticus. GTDB lineage: Bacteria > Bacillota > Bacilli > Paenibacillales > Paenibacillaceae > Pristimantibacillus > Pristimantibacillus glycanilyticus_B. Next base: position 106,294 of record NZ_BSSQ01000005.1, on the reverse strand, counting down.
TCCTGAAGCGTCTGAGGGATTTTTGTGATACCTACTTTCTTCAGCCAATCTTGGCGCCATATTAACGCGGTTGGGTAATCTCCATTAATGTTGATAGCTGGAAGCGCGTAGATTTGCCCGTCATATTTCACCGTATTCCACAAATCATATTGATCGATTAGTTTTGCGTACGATGGTGCGAATTGGCGAATCGTGTCTTCGGAGATCGGGGCAAGCACACCGTTATCGACATATTTGGAGATGGTGTTAAAATCCGGTTTGACAAGCAGGACATCCGGCATTTCGCCTCCGGCAAGCTTGACATTCAGCGCATCCACCCAATTGCTTGAGTCAATATACCAAACATTAAACTTGGCGTTAAACTTCTCTGAAACCATTTTGTCTATCGTATTGCCCGGCGTCATCTGGCCGAAGGAGTTGTAGGCAAGCCAATCGATCGTAACGGGATCTTCATTTTTAGTGCTTTGATTGCCTCCATTGTTTCCTGCGTCGGCAGACGGCGTGCTTGATTCGGAGCTTGCCGAATTGCCGTTGTTATTATTGCTGGAGCATGCTGCGAGCATGCCTGCCGCGATGATGCAGCATAGGAGAATACTTGCTGACGACCTGACTCTCTTTTTTTCTTTTGTCATTTGAAACCCTCCAATTGTAATGTATATATGTCATGCCTGCCGTGGAGCAGGAAATAACCGAGTTTACTTACCCTTTGATGGAGCCGATCAGCGTTCCTTTGACGAAATACTTTTGCAAGAAGGGGTAAACGCACAAAATGGGAAGGATGGAAACGATAAGCGTTGCAAGCTTCATCGACTCCGTATTGACATTGGTCTGGCCAGTCTCCGTCCCAGAAGCTGCCAGATCGCCGTCAAGCACGATATGTCGCAGTACCAGCTGCAGCACTTGTTTCTTCTCATCCTGAATGTAAAGCATGCTGTCGAACCAGGCATTCCAGTGATAAACGCCAGTATAAAGCGCAACGGTGGCTAGAACGGGCATCGAAAGGGGCAGGATAATCCGCCATAAAATATAGATGTCATTCGCGCCATCCATCTTGGCCGATTCCTCCAGTGCTTCCGGAATTTCATGAATGAAGTTTCGTACGATCAGCAGCAGAAACGTGCTGACCGCACCCGGCAATACGAGCGACCAGATGCTGTTCATCAAACCGAGCTCTTTCACTAGAATGTAAGAGGGAATCATGCCGCCTGAGAAAAACATCGTCAGAACGACGAAACCCGTCCAGAACGTTCGGTGCGGCAGAAATTTTTTCGATAGCGGATAAGCGCCAAGGAAAGTGAGAACCAGCGTAAGGGCAACAGCCAGCACGGTACGCAAAATCGTATTGCCGTAGGCTGTCCAGATCAAGTCATTGTGGAACACCTGCCGGTAACCGGAGAAGTCAAAGGATGTCGGGATGAAATGAAAGCCGTAGCTGTTCACAATCTCCGCCGAGCTCATTGATAGTGTTACGATTTGCAGAAAGGGCAGCAGCGTGACAACCGCCAATAGAGTCAGGACAGTGTAAACGAAGAAGGTAAAAATAAAATCGGATTTGTTTGTTGTATAAGTCCGCACCTCAGGTTTCCTCCATTCAAACATCTCGTTATTCAGGCTAAAATATCGTCTCATCGCTGAACCGTTTGGCAATAAAGTTGGCGGTCAGTACGACAACAAGCGCAACGACATTCTTGAACAGGCCAACTGCTGCGGCATAGCTGTAATTCATTTTTTGAATTCCTTCGGTATAGGTATAGGTGGAAATTACGTCGCCAACGCTGCTTACCTTGGCGTTGAGCAGATTGTAGATTTGATCGAAATCGTCGTTAATGATTTGACCCGAAGTGAGAATGAGCATTATGACGATAACCGGTGAGATAGAAGGCAGCGTAATGTACCAAATTTTCTTCAGTTTGCTGATGCCGTCGACGTCGGCTGCTTCATATAACTCTGGATTTATACCGGCAATGGCGGCCAAATAGATGATAGCGTTGAAGCCAACCGTCTTCCAGATCTCCGTACTGACCAGGATGGACCTGAACCAGTGTACGTCGGCGATAAAGAAAATCGGCTTGAAGCCAAGCAAGTCTAGTAAAACATTGATCGGGCCGCGGCTTGGAGACAGAAACTCGATAATGATGCCCGACAGCGCGATCCAGGAGAGAAAGTAAGGCAAGTAAGTGATCGTCTGCACTGATTTTTTGAAAAGAGGCTTGCGAATTTCATTAAGCAGGATTGCTAACAAAATCGGTGCCGGAAAACCGAAGAGAAGTTTATAAGAATTAATAATGAAGGTGTTCTTCAGCACCGGGAGAAAATAAAGCCCAGAGAACATGTCTCTGAAATTGTCCAGCCCAACCCAAGGGCTGCCCGTGATGCCTTTAATGATTTTGAAATTTTCGAAAGCAATGATGACCCCATAGATCGGAAAGTAGTGAAAAATAATAAAATACAAAATGACAGGTGCCAGCATGATAAAAAAATACTTGTTATCGAGATAGCGTTTCCACACGGTTCGTTTTTTTGATGCGCTGCGGATATGCACTGCAGGGTTAATTGCCGTTATTTGTTCATTGCTCAATTCATCCTCACACTCCATCCTTGTGCACATTGATTGTGATAGCGTTTTCTTTTGTTCTGCCCCCACTATAATGGCAGTCTGTTGTGCTGTTCAATGCGGAATTTCCGTTATAATCACCTTTATCGGACATGAATTAAAAAATTATTGAAAATGGCGGAATGCCGCAAAAATGATGATTATCTGTGAATGTAAACGCTGTCTCTGCATTTGCATTGCGCGCAGATTTTCATAACTAAACGCGTTGATCTTCCGTAAAAAGCAGTCGGTTGGGGAGGGGAGTGCGGACAATTGAATTGTTATAAGGAGGAGTAAGCAAAAGGCCCTGCAGTGAAATCTGCAGAGCCTTTGACTTTTATCTTTAAGCAATCTGTTTATTTTTTGCTGGCCAGGAAGGCATCGATTTGACGTTGCTTCTCCTGCAAAATTTTATCCATTCCGGCTTTCTTCATTTCATTGTTCATCTTGTTCAGATAATCGTCCGTATTGCCGATGCCCGCGGAAAGCGCATCAATGTATTTCTTCCAGATCGCGGCGATTGCGGCTTCCTCGTTCTTCACAGGCTCGTTATTATAGGAGAAGCCGGCAAGGACGGACGGCGTGCTTGATTCATTAAACGTTTTGAAGTTTTCCCATTTATGTTCGTTCTCCGTTTCAAAGGTGTAGCTAAGGAATTGGTTGCCAACCTGCCAAGCGTTACCTGGCGCGTAGCCGATCTCGGAAGTTTCAACGCCGTCCAAGTGTTTAATAACCGTCGTTTTGCCATCGACTTTGACATAGTGTTTGCCTTCGACACCGAAGTCGAGAAGGTTGACGACATCCGGATCAGAATGGAGCAGATTCAGGAACATCATGGCGCGCTCAGGATCCTTCGACGTCTTGGAGATCGCGAGCATGGAGTTGTTCAAATCTCCGATTTGCGTATATGTGGGCGTCAGCGGTACTTGAACGACCGGCTTGGTCAGATTAATGCTGGATTCCTCAGCTGCACCGGGTTTCAATTGAGCTTCGGTTGCGAAGAGCAACCCGGTTTTGAGTTGAGCGCTAAGCTCGGTATTGGTTGCGGGATCCTTCTGGAAGAGGCCAAGTTTGTACCATTTCTCCATTAGTTTGAATAGATCTTTCGTATCCTGCTGCTCGAAAATATTTACGACCTTTGTGCTGCCGTCCTTAGGCAGGCGTCCCGGGCTTTCCTGCGAACCGACAAGTTCGTAAGGCAGGATGGCCAACCAGTTGGAACTGGCGACAATCGGAATCATATCCGAGTGATCTTTTTTGACATTCAGCAGATAAGGTTCGAGATCTTCCAGCTTCTTGATCGAGGACAGATCGATGCCGTACTGGTCCACAATCTCCTTCTGAAGCAACATGCCGTATTGGGAAGCCATTTCCTTCTGGGTTGGAATCGCATACAGCTTGTTATCGACTTTGCCGCCATTCAGCAGCACGGGATTAATTGATTTGAGAATGTCCTGACCGTATTTCTCAAGCAGGTTATTGTTTGGATCATCGAGTTGGACGAAGGCGCCTTTGGACACGTTGCCGGTGAAGTTATCGAAGCCGGCAGTGAACATAAGGTCAAACGGTTCGCCGGATGCCATCATCAGGTTCATTTTCTGAGGGAAATCCCCCCAGCTAAGGTGGTTAATTTTAACGGTGGCATTAATTTTGGCTTTTGTAATTTTGTTTAGCTCCGCTTCTACAAGCGCAGTGTCGGTTTGTGCCTTAGGGCCTTCGAAATAAATGGAGATTTCTCTTGGCGGAAGTTTGGACGGATCGACGGCTCCGCCCGTATTATCCGTGGCACCTCCGTTATTTGTTGCTCCCGCGGTTTCGCTGGCGTTTGAGCTTGGTTTGGAATTGGCGTTTGAGTTGTTGTTATTCGTGTTGCCGCACGCCGATAGCAGCATGGCGGTTGCCATAGACAATGTCATTGCGCTGGCGACGATTTTTTTTCTGTTCATTTTTATTAACCCTCCTATGTGTTTGCTTATATGCTATCCGCTGTGGCGGTAGTAGCCGTAGTTAATCGGGAATCAGCCTTTGACGGCACCAACTGTCAAGCCTTTGACGAAATATTTGGCGATGAACGGATAGACGATGACGATCGGTCCGATGCCAACGACGGCCATAGCCATGCGCACGGTCTGCGCAGGCAGCGTCTTGAGTACACCGTCCACGGCCTGCTGATTGGCGAAGCCGGAATTCAGATAGTTCATGTCGCTGATGACGCGGTACAGCAAGTATTGGATGTTGACGAGTTTTTCCGAGCTGATGAAGATCAGGCTCGTATACCAATCGTTCCAATAGATTAGCGTCTGGAACAGGCCGATGGTTGCCAGTACCGGCAGCGAGAGAGGCATAATGATACGGGCGTAGATGCGCCATTCGCTGGCGCCGTCGATCTTCGCCGATTCTACCAGAGCATGAGGTATTGTATTGGCGAAGAAAGTTCGCACGATGATCAGGTTAAACGGAACGATCAGACTTGGCAATATAAGTGCCATCATCGTGTCTTTCAGTCCGGCTTTCACGTAGATGAGATACCAAGGAACAAGTCCCCCGTGGAACAACATCGTGAAGAAGACCAGGAACAGGAAAATATTGCGGTATGGAAAGTCCGGCCGGGAGACCGGGTAGGCAAAGAGCGAAATAAGCAGCAGGCTGGCAGCCGTGCCAACGATGGTAACGAAAGCCGAGATGCCGTAACCCCGTGCGATTTTGTCAAAATCGTTCATCAGATAATCGTAGGCATAAAACGAGAACTTGGCAGGGATAAATTGATAGCCGTGCAAGGTCAGCGAGCTTTCGTCAGTGAACGAAGTCATGATAACAAGCAAGAGCGGCACTACGCATGCCAAGCTAAGTATGGTCAAGCAGACAATAATGGTGTAATAGGCAGCCGGAGAGACAGACTGGGCGCCCATAAACTTTTTGCGCTTTACGCGTTCCGGACGCATTGCGATTTGTTTTTCAGCAAGTTGTGACAAGTTACCACCTCCTAGAATAAAGCATTCTCTTTGTTAATTCTCCGAACAATTGCATTAGATGCGAGCACGAGCACAAAACCTACGAACGACTGGTACAGGCCGGCGGCGCTAGACATGCCAACATCTCCGTTCAACAGGAAGTTCCGGTATACAAAGGTATCCATGACCTCCGTCGCATTCTGCAGCGCGCCCGAGTTCAGCGTCGCCTGATAGAAGAGCCCGAAGTCGGCGTTGAAGATTCGGCTGACTTGCAGCAAGGTCATAATTACGATAACCGGGAGCATCATTGGAATCGTAATGTAGCGGATTTGGCGCCACTTAGATGCTCCGTCAATGACAGCGGCTTCATAATATTCGGTGTCGATGGATACGATTGCGGCCAAGTAGACGATAGCAAAGTAGCCGACATGCTTCCAGGTGTTGACGAGCGGCAGAATGAAATGCCATTTGTCCGGTGACGAATACCAAGAGACAGCGTCTTCGCCCAGCCACTTGAGCATCGAGGTATTCATAAAGCCGGATTCGCCAAGGAAGGCATAAAGGACGTAGCTTACGGCAACGTAAGACAAGAAATACGGGAAGAGCATCGTACTCTGAAAGATGGTTTTCCATCGTTTGTTGCGAATCTCATTCAACAAGATGGCGAGGCCTATGGCGCATACGGTATTAAGCGCAATGAAGATGGCATTGTACATAATCGTATTTCTCGTAGCCAGCCACGCGATATCGGTCTGGAACAAATACTTGAAGTTTGTCCAGCCGGTCCAAGCGCTTCCCCAGATCCCGTCGCTGAACGTGTAATTCTTGAAGGCCAGTACGACCCCGAACATCGGCACGTAGTTGTTAAAAATGACGATGGCGAGCGTCGGCAGCATCATCAGAAATAAAACGCGGAATTTGATCATGTTTCGAAAATGGTATTTAATTGCTCCCACAATGTTCACCTGCTCCTTCTCATTCAATGTTGTAACCCTTATTTTAAGGAAATAGGGCAGATTTAAAATAAAGGATTTATGTATTCCTATCAGTTTCTTGTGATACTTTGTAGAAGATAATGAAAAAAATGAGGTTTTCCCGTAAAGAAGCGTGGGAAAACCTCATTGTTATTGTTACGACTAATTGCCAAATGGCGAATGGAAGACTGGCCTCAGAAACGATGAGAGCTGGATATGACCATCCTGCACTTCTTCCTGCAACAGAAGATTCATGCGATCCGTCTCGAGCTGGAGAGCCTTTGCTACGGTGAAGCGGCCGGAGACGGCTTCCGAGTACGCTTGAAGCCGGTTACTCCAGTCAATATCGAGAAACAGCGACTGATTTGGATTCAGCTTGTTGTTCAGCAAGACCGGAGCGGGAGGATAGAAGGCTTCCGATTCGGTTGGAAGAAAACTTCGGATATGCGATACTGCCGTACTGTTAGGTTGAGAAGCTTTGCGAATCTCTGCCGAATAAGGTAGCAGTAAGTTAGTTTCATAGAGCTTTTGCAGCGTTTCCGAGCTTTCAAGATAAGTCCAGAAGCGAATTGCGGCTTCCTTGTGCTCGGAGGCATTGTTAACGGCAATTAACGGTTCCGGCTTTAGGATAAGCGGGTACTTGTCTTTTTGCTTGGCATCCAGGACGGGCGGTAGCGCTGCCCCCCAATCGAACTGAACGTCTAAGGAATGCTCGAGCTCGTACACATCGCTGTTTGTCACGATCATCATGCCTACATTGCCTTTGGCGAATTGTGCCAGCGCGGATTGGTAACCCAGCGACAGACCGCCGGGAAGGAGACTTTCGGTCTTTTCGAGTCCGTTCATTGCATCAAGCCATTTCCCGTAACCGGTCAGATCGTACCGTCCGGTGTCAGGGTTAAATATCGCTAGCCCGCTGTAAGTTAACGGCACTTCCATGCTGTTGATAAAGCCGGCTTCTTTATCGCCAAGAGGCCAAGCAAATCCGTATCGCTGGTAACCTAGCTGGCTTTGGCTGATTTGACGGGCATTCTTGGCAAGCTCGTCCAGCGTGGCAGGCGGAACCTCGGGGTCTAGCCCTGCCGTAACGAACAGCGATTTGTTATAGATCAGCCGGGTTGTGCCAAAAGCATGCGGAACGCTAAAGATCTGGCTGTTAAAGCTGCCGTAGTCGATCGCCCACTGGTCGTAAGCCGGCAGTTCCGGAGATTTCGCGGCGGCGGTAAGATCGGCCAGCCAGTTCTTTAAGAAATACGTTGTCTTCCAATCCTCGTCCACGGATAGCAGATCCGGACCGTCTCCGTCAATCATGTGCATGTTCATCAGCCGCGCGTAATCCTCCTTCGGAGTATCGATTAACTCCACGGTCGTTTTATCCGGATTAGTGCGATTGTAATTCTCAATGATCTCCGCCAATCTCGTCTTCGGAATCCCGCCGTTATAGGCGAAAGTAAGGTGGACTTTATTCGCGGGAACTAGAGGCTCCGCCGTTTCGACATCCTGCTGCTTGCGAAGTTCGTGGATTAGAAAGAAAGCCGTAATGAAGGTCAGAACAACTGAAAGCAATGCAATGATACGAATATTTATGGGTTTCATTTTAATCCTCCCGCAAGTATAATGGGCAATAAATTAAGGAAAAAGGAAGTGAGCCGATGGCGGTTCGATCCGTTTCCTCGCTCGTGATGAATAATATCAGTATCCGAACGAGGTTGTTGACTTATTTTTTGTCCATGGTGCTCCTGCCTTCATCGATTATTATTCTGACGTTGTATAATACATCCTCGTCGACCATTAATCAAAACATGAAGAGTGCGATAGAACGCGACATGACGATGATGGAGATGAATTTGACCAAGAATGTGGAGGCCATCGACAATACGACGACCAGCTTGTATCTTAATTCTGACCTGCAGGATATTCTATCTTCGGACAAGCCTCGGGATGATTATGGGATGATTAACGAGATGACGCGGCTGAATGCGCTGCTTGCAACGTACAGCACGAACGAACGCACGGGAAATCAATTTCAGCTCAAATTGTACTTGATGGATCGTACGGAATATAGTCGTTTCGCGTTTATTGGTAACGTTTACAATATCGAGAGCATCCAAAACGAAGAATGGTTTCATTCTATCCCATTTAAAGAAAAATACAAGGTTCTTGGTCTCTATCGCAGCGATAACGGCGATGGTTCCTATTCGATCCGCTTCGTCAAACGGCTGTACGGACTAAACGATCCAACGCTGGCGTTCGCCGGCTTGTTGACAGCTGATGTTAGTATCGACGATTTCAACCAAACCCTTATGGCGATGAAACCTTCGGCTAACAGTCAGGTTTATCTCCTTAACGAGAATGGAACGATTATGGCGGGTACAGAGCCGGTTACAGTAAATGAACCGTTCGCTTCAAGCATTCATTTGAGCGAGAGAGCGCTGGCAAGCGGTGTCGCCTTCAAGGCCTCCGTACGGAAGGTGGACGGCGATTCAATGCTGGTAGCTAGTCGAGGTATCCCGGAGCTGGGATGGAAAATCGTAACCCTGTCGCCAATGCGGGATTTGAACGGCCCGCTTGTTTCCTTCAGGAAGGTAATGGTGCTCGTTCTCTTGGTCAGCCTGCTGCTTGCGCTGCTTCTCGCATTGTTGTTATCCAATAACATTACGAATCCGATACGTAAATTCGTCAAATCTATCAATCAGGCCGAGGCAGATCTCTACAACGTAACGATGGAGTATAAGCGCAATGACGAATTCTCGTTTTTGTTTACGCGTTTTAATCAAATGATCGTACGCACAAGAGAGCTGATCGATAGCCTGTACGTATCGGAGGCTAATAAGAAAAAGGCTGAACTGGAGGCACTGCAGGCGCAGATTAACCCGCACTTCTTATACAATACGCTTGATTCGATTAACTGGATGGCTCTAAGGAACGGAGCTGGCGATATTAGCCAGATGGTCACGTCGCTGTCTGATTTCTTCCGGCTTAGCTTGAATAAAGGCCGAAGCATCATCAAGCTGGAAGACGAGATTAATCAAGTCATGGCTTATCTGACCATTCAGAAAATTAAGATGAGCAAGAAACTGACTTATTCGGTGGACGTGCCTGGGGAACTAGCCCCCTTTCTGACGGTGAAGCTATTGCTTCAGCCGCTTGTAGAGAACGCGATTATCCACGGCTTCGACCGTTCAAACGGACACGGAAGCGTAATTGTTCGGGGAGAATTGCAAGGAGATCTGATCATGCTTAGCGTGATTGATAATGGCTGCGGCGATCAAGCGACGGCGAGTTCCATTACAGAGCTGCTTCACACGGGCGGCGAGGCAGGCTCATTTGGCATCCGCAACGTTCATGCGCGCATAAGGCAATGGTTCGGCGAGGAATACGGACTGCGGTATGAAGCTAACGAAGACGCGGGGCTAACGGCAATCGTTACGATACCGGCAGTAAAGACAATGGAGGGGTACTGATGCTTACCATGGTAATTGCGGACGATGAGGATATGGTGCGGGAAGGCTTGAGCTTGATTTTACCCTGGAAGGATTACGGCATTGAGATCGTTGGGCTGGCCGATAACGGCAAGGATGCCTATGAGCTGTGCAGCGTTCTGAAACCCGATATTCTGTGTACCGACATCCGCATGCCGATGATGGACGGGCTGGAGGTTGCGCAACGGCTGCAGGAGGATAACAGCGCCACTCGGGTCATCCTGATCAGCGGAGTGCAAGACTTTGAGTACGCGAAAACCGCGCTTAGTCTAGAAGCGGAAGCTTACGTGCTGAAGCCGGTCAAAATCCCGGAGCTGCTGGAAGTCGTGCAGAAAGTTAGTACGAGCATTCAACTCGAGCGCAGCCAGGCGCAGATGACGGAACGTCTTCACAGGCAGCTCCGCGAGAGCATGCCGGTCTTGAGGGAACGGTTGCTGATCCAGCTCATTTCCCGCGACTTCGCAAGCGAGCACGAAGCTGCCGAGAAGGCGGCGTATTACGGAATCGAGCTCCTGCCGGGGGAAGTTATGACTGTCGGATTGCTACAGCTCGACGATTACAAGAAGACGTTTGAAACCTATAACGAAGAGAACAAGCAACTATTGTTCTTCGCCTTGCTTAATGTCGTGAGCGAACTGCTTGCCGCCGCAAACGCGGGGTTTGCTTTCGCGAATACGCTCGAGAACGAGCTTGTTATTCTGTTCAAAGGCAGCTCCCTGCAAGGCAGCAAACCGATGCAGCTATGCGAGGAGATCATTGCCTGCGTCGGCCAGTTTGTCAAAGTGTCCGTCTCGATTGGTCTAGGCTCGCCGGTGACAGGGCTGCTGCAGCTCAGCCGTTCCTATAGCGAAGCAGATTCTGCAATCCGGTATACGTTCTTCTCGGGCAAGGGGTCCGTTGTTACCATTGACGACCTTGGCCAGAATTTGGAAACGCATGAACATTACCGGCAGGTGTATCAAATCGAGAATCAGATGCTGACCTTGCTAAAGCTGGGGGATTCGAAGGGGGTCCAGACGCTTGCTGATCGGATGTTTGATCAGGTGATACTGCCAAGCCTCAAGGTGGAGCAGGTGCATAATCTGTGCACCGAGTTCGTCTTCCATCTTGCCCGCACCGTTCACGAGCTGGACGAGTCGTTTGATGCCATAACGGGCATGTCGCTGAACGTTGTGCTTGGACATATAGAGGACACAGTAGACAGCGGGTCGCTCCGAAGGTTCATTCTTGAACTGCTCGGCGGCATGTCGAGCTATTTCTTCCATAAGCATCATTCCAAAAATCAGAAGGTTGCGCAGAAAATCAAAACCTATATCGACCAGCACTATATGGAAAATATCACGATCCAGCAGCTGGCCGAAATTGTATTCCTAAGTCCTACCTATATGTGTCAGATTTACAAGAAAGAGAACAACGAAACCATTATCGAATACCTGACAAAAGTTCGGGTGGACAGGGCAATGGAGCTCATGAAATCGCCTGATTTGAAACTATTTGAGATCGCCGAGATGGTTGGCTTCGAGAATGCGACCTATTTCACGACGGTCTTCAAAAAGCTGACCGGCGTATTGCCGGGCAAGTATCGCGAAACGCTCTGATCGGAGCGACAAAATCAACAGAAATGAATAGAAATCGTTGGATTCTTACTTGTAGATTAGCTGCCAGACATTAGAATAAACCGTGCGCCCCGCTGTTGTGCGGCAGCTAATCCTGAACAAGAAAGGTTTGGACCCTATGGATTACGAATGGAAATTAGAAGATAAACGACTGAGAATCTTGTTCGATGAAACAAGTCGCAGCCTATTGGTTCACGATAAGCGTTGCGGCAAGGTATGGAGCCAGCAGCCGGTTGATGAGAGCTTGACGCTTGAAGGGGTTACGCAGGAAGGCAATAAACTGCAGGTAAAGCTGCGCGGCGAGTTTGTTATGACGGCTACAATTGAACTGACGGAGGCGTCGGAGCTCAGCGTGACGCTGAAAGCAGAAAGAAACGCCTCCTGCGAAGCGATCCGTTTCCCCTCGGCTTTCCGGACACCGGACAGCCGGCATGCCATAGTGCAGACGGACAGCCAGGGATTGCTCTTGCCGGCGGAAGATTTGTTCTATCCATTGGAAGAGCAGCCACTATTCTTTTGCGGCGGCGGAGGTGCTATGGCTTGGGCTGGCGTGGTTGACGAAGAGCTGGAAAGCGGGTATATGGCAATCGTCGAGACACCTTACGACGCGGCGTTCTCGTTCGAGCGGGATGAAGAGGGACTCATTAATTTCGCGCCGGTCTGGTATGGTACGATGGGGGAATTTGGTTATGAGCGGAAGGTGACATACGTATTCTTTGACCGTGGCGGCTATGTCGCCCAGTGCAAGCGTTACCGTGCTTACAGTTGGCCGAAGAACGGCATTCGGACGCTGCGGGAGAACGAGGAGCGTTTTCCGGCGCTCGAAAAGATGCTTGGCTGCGTTCATATGTACGTATGGGATGGTGCGAGAGAGATTGAATTTGCCCGCGGGTTGAAGGAGGCAGGCATCGAGAAGGCGCTTATATTGTGGGACGCCAATCATCTTCCTTATCCAGAACCAGGGTACGACGACCGGCTAAAGGAACTGGGCTACGGAACCGGTGCGTACGAGTTGTTTACGGATATTCATCCGGAAGATTTCACCGACATTCACTCCGACAATTCGGTACGCGAGGATATTCCGTTAAAGCGGAACGTTTATCCAGGTAAATTTGAAGAGATTGTTTCCAGAAAGGCGGACGGTTCTACATATTCCAATTCGTATGGAACTTACGTATGTCCGGAAGCGGTAAGGCCGGAGATGTTCAAGCGGGTAGAGAGGGAGCTGGAGGAGTATAACCATGAGACGTATTTCTTGGACGTTTACCAGGCAAACGGACTCTATGAATGTCATAATCCAGAACACCGGCTAAGCCGGCAACAATATGCAGAGGCGATTCTAAGGAATTGCGAGCTGCTAGAGGAACGTTACGGTACGTATCTTGGCGGCGAGTTTGGAGCGGACTTTGCCGCCAAGCACGGGTTGTTCGCTCACGGTATGATGACTTTGCAGCGTACCTTCTTTGGTTCCGAAATTACCCATAAGGGTACCATCCATTATTATGGCGATTGGAAAAACAACCCGAGACCGTCCGTCATGCTCGGAACTCGCACAGCATCCGACACTTATCTTAAGTATGCGATTAACGAATATACGAGGGTGCCGCTATACGAGCTGGTCTATCATGACGCCGTCGTTACGTCTTGGCGTTGGGAGGATGGCAATCATCACTGTCCGGAGATTTGGTGGAAAAAGGATCTGTTCAACATCCTCTACGGTACAGCGCCGCTCTGGTCCATCGATCAGGACCGATGGGAGATCTTCGAAGTTAACTTTATCGAGAGCTACAACAACGTCTGTCCGTGGCTGGGGCAAATCTGCCGTGACGAGATGATAGCCCACCGTTTCGTCAGCGCGGACCGCAAAGTGCAGGAATCGCGCTTCTCTTCGGGTCGCCGGGCAGTCGTCAATTTTGGCGAAGACCCGTATGAGTTCGAGGGAAGAACGGTGCAGCCGCGTGGATTCATTACGCTGCAAGACTAAGGTTCCGCCTCAGTAACAGGGGTTGTCCGCCAATCACTTCTCGTGATTGGACGGACAGCCCCTGTTTGCCGTTCAGTTGTTGCGATATTGTGCGGGGGTTACGCCCGTCTTGCGCTTAAACATCCGGTAGAAATGCGTCAAATGATTAAAGCCTGCTTCTGCACTGATGCGCTCAACGCTCCAATCCGGATGCTCTTTGAGCATTCGAACCGCCTCGTTCAGCCGGATTTCGTTCAGATAGTCCACAAAGGTCATGCCTTTCATGAGCTTGAAAATAGTGCTGAAATACGAAGGCGACATAGCGGCTTTCGACGCAGCGTCTTGCAGGCGCACAGGGTCGCGGTAGCAGGTATCGATATAGCGCAGCGCCTGCTCGAAATGTTCGCGGTGCTGGCTGACAAGCTGGCGCTCCCCGTCATGCTGGCTGTATTGCAGAAACTCACGGCCGGCAATGACCAGCAGTTTCTGCAGGTCGGACTTGATCATAAGGGGAAAACCGGAGTCCTGCCGCAAGAATTCTCCCATCATTCCGGCGATCAGCTGCTCCGTTGCCAGCTGTCCCTCGTAGGATAAGTTAAGCTTGGGCAGAAGGTTGTCCTGGAATTGTACGAAAGGCTGAATAAAGGCAAAATCCACGAAGCTGTCCATGGCAAGTAGCCCGGCCATATGACGATCGAGCAGACTTGGAAGAAAATCAATATGGACGACCTGTGCTTCCTGATCCGGAAGCGCTTCGAGCATATGCCCGTACATGGGCGGGATGGAGAACAGATCCCCTTTGACGAGAGAGACCCGTTTACCGTGCGCATGGTGAAGGCAGGTTCCTTTTAGCACGTAGCAAATTTGAAAGTAATCATGCGCGTGGGAGTCAGAATTAAGCTGCTCGTTCTCTTTGATTTGGATTTTGAAAGGGAATGCTTCGCTCATAATGCTCGTGTAGGCTAAAAGCTTCAACTGATGTTCACCGTCCATTCGTTTGGCCATCGCCGATATTTATAATCGTGAAATAGAGGAAAGATTTCCAAAGAAAGTGCAGGGTTTGCTTCCTGCTCCCAATTGTACAATGAAGCGTACACGAAATCAGCCGTCAGGAGGCATTATTTAAGATGAAAATTGCATTTCAAACTTTGGCTTGTCCGTCATGGAATTGGGAGACCATTGTCTCCGAAGCGCAGCGAATGGGCTACGACGGCATTGAAATACGCGGCATTGAAGGAGAAATGTATCTGCCCAAGGCACGTCCTTTTCTGCCTGGCAACATTCAAGAGACAATGGCCGATCTGAAGAAGAGAGGGCTTGCCATTTGCTGCCTCGACTCGGGCTGCGCCTTCCACGACGGAGAGCGATATGACAAAGCCATTACGGAAGGCCGAGATACGATTGATCTTGCGGCCCGTCTTGAGGTGCCGTATATCCGGGTATTCGGCGATCTCGTTCCGCCTGGAGCGCAGCATGAGGATGTTGTTGCTATGGTCGCGCAAGGACTTGAAGAGTTGGGGCGTTATGCCGAAGACAAGCAGGTCAAGGTGCTGCTGGAGACGCATGGCGATTTCAATAAACAGAAGGTCATTCTGGACGTGCTTGGCCGGGTGCAGAGCGGTGCGGTCGGCGTGTTATGGGATTTCGAGCATCCGTATATGCACGGCGAATCAGTGTCGGATACATACGGTCATTTGGCCCCTTACATCAAGCATACGCATGTGAAGGATGCCCGCCATACTGACGGAGGCAAGGAGCTCTGCCTGATCG
This sequence comes from Paenibacillus glycanilyticus, assembly GCF_030161375.1. GTDB lineage: Bacteria > Bacillota > Bacilli > Paenibacillales > Paenibacillaceae > Pristimantibacillus > Pristimantibacillus glycanilyticus_B. The sequence continues at coordinate 90,945 of NZ_BSSQ01000005.1, read as the reverse complement.
GTGACGGCGAGGTTCCGGTACCGGAGATTGTTGCTCTATTGAAGGAAGGCGGCTATTCGGGCTGGCTTTCGCTAGAATACGAGAAGCAATGGGTTCCGGCTTTGGAGGAACCGGAAGTATCGCTTCCCGCTTACATCGGCTACATCAAGCAGGTACTTGGACAATAAGAATAACAATGGGGAGGAAGCCGAAATGAAGAAATTAAGAGTGGGTTTGGTTGGGCTTGGGAATATCGGGAAGACGCATCTGTTGTATTTGAAGGATATGGACAGGGTGGAACTGGCAGGCGTAAGCGACATTGACGAGCAGCGGACAACCTTCTTCGCCAAGGAAACAGGCGCAGAGGCTTATTTGGATTATAGGGATATGTTCGAGAATGCGGCGCTTGATGCGGTCATTGTAGCCGTACCGCATTATGACCATCCGAAGGTCGCTATCGAAGCGTTCCAAAGAGGCATTCATGTGCTTTGCGAGAAGCCGATTGCGGTACATGTGAACGATGCGGTTACCATGGTAGACGCTTATGAAGAGGCGAGGAACAAACAGCCTGATTTGCAGTTTGGTCTGATGTTCCAGGAGCGCACATTTGCCCATTACCGCAAAATAAAGGACATACTGGAAGGCGGCGAGCTTGGGGAATTGGTTCGCGTCACTTGGATCAACACGACGATGTTCCGTTCCCAGGCTTATTACAACAGCGGCGGCTGGCGCGCGACATGGGCTGGCGAAGGCGGCGGCATTCTGGTGAATCAATGTCCTCATACGCTGGATATGTATCAGTGGTTGTTCGGAATGCCGCAAACGATCAGCGCCCATGCGCATATCGGCAAGTACCATGAGATCGAGGTAGAGGACGAAGTAACCGCCTATTTCGAACATGATGGGGGAATGATCGGCCATCTAATTGTATCGACGGCTGAATCGCCGGGAACGAACCGCTTCGAGATCGTTGGCGAGAATGGCAAGCTGGTCTACGAGAATGACAAACTCCTGTTCTACCGAAACCGTCAATCGATGTTAGCCTTCCTGCGGGAAACGAATTTAAGCTTCGGCCAGGTGGAGAACTCGTGCACGGAAGTAGCGATTCCGAATACGGAGCCGACAGGGCATCGAGTCGTCGCCGAGAAGTTCTTTAATCGTATTTTGGACGGAGAAGGCGAGTTGACCGCGTACGGACACGAAGGCGTTCATTCGGTCATGCTCGCTAATGGCATCATGCTCTCTTCGTTCAATCGAGCGGCCGTACCGGTTCCGATTGACGCCGATGCTTACGAGGCCAAACTGAAGTCACTAATCAATGGCTCAAATTTTGTGAAAACAGTGCAAGCAGACGTCAAGGTCGACATGGAGGATTCGTTCGGGAGATAGGGCTGGTACAAAAAGTCGAAATTCCAAGAAAGATCAAGGTAGCCAGTATAGGCTGTCTTGGTCTTTTTGTCCTTGTTTGATTGCATATTGATTATTGTTAGGCAGTCTATTAACGCGTAAAAAAAGCAAAACTTTTCGTAAAAAAGTGCATGAAGCCGTACATGGCAAGCGATATACTTATCTCACAAATAAGGAGGCAGGTACTCATGAAATTTCTTGTGACAATGGGAGAAGGCGAGACGAGGGACAGTTTCTTCACGCCGATGGCGATTGCCGAGCTGAAGAAGCATGGAGAAGTTGTTTTTAACGATACAGGCTCTTTCGCGTTGACCAAGGCGCAGTTAATGGAGATGATTGGCGGAGTGGACGTGCTGTTCTCCGGCTGGGGTGCGCCGCGAGTCGATGCGGAAGTGCTTGCGAAGGCGGATCGTCTGAGGGTTCATGCCCATACCGGAGGAACCGTTGCGGGCGTAGTCAGCCAAGAAGAGTACAAGCGGGGAATTACCGTATTAAGCGGCAACGACCTGTACGCCAGAAGCGTAGCCGAAGGATGTCTGATGTATACGCTCATGGGGCTGCGTAGGGCGGAAGCATACGTCAACGCTGTTCGCCAAGGCGGCTGGCGTCCGGAGCAGGACAGGAATACCGGATTAATAGGCAAGAAGGTCGGGCTGGTCGGATACGGCGCAATCGCCCAATATTATGCGGAGCTGCTGCGCGGGTTTGACGTCGAGCTGTATATATACTCCAAGTATATGCCGGATGAGGAAGCGGCCCGAATCGGCGCGCGCCGGGTCTCCAAGGAATACATCTTTGAGCATTGTGACGTCATCTCGTTGCATTCCGCGCTTAACGAAGAGAATAGAGGCATGATTACGGCTTCCTTATTATCCGGCATTAAGGCAGGGGCTTTGTTCGTCAATACGGCCAGGGCGGGACTTGTAGACGATGACGCGTTATTAAAGGAGCTTCAGAGCGGCAGATTCCAGGCGGTGCTTGACGTTTATCCCGTAGAGCCGCTTGCAGCGGACAGTCCTTTCCGATATCTGGACAACGCGCTGCTGCTGCCGCATATCGCCGGTCCTACCTTCGATATGAGAGAGAAGGTCGTACTGGAGCTGTTAGCGGATGTTCTAAGGATTCAGCAAGGTGAATCTCCAAGGAGTGCGATTCCCTATCATTATGCTGTTCGGATGACAACCTCCTGACAAGCGGACGGCTCATTCTTCGCCAAATAATTGAATCTCTCTTCGGTCTAATGCTAGCATAGAGGCAGGCAGATCAACTAGCCGCGAGCCTGCCGGGACGGGCGAAGGAGCGTAGGAAATGAGCACTCACGATATTTATTATTATAAAGACTTCATGGAAATCGATTTTCCATTCAAACTTGCTTTTCCCAATGAAGAGACGCTTAACCGAGTGAATCACGCCCATGAACATTTCCAGATTTGTTATTTGACTAGGGGCGCTTGCATCCATCACGTCAATCGCGAAGCTTATTTAATGACCAAGGGAGACATGCTGGCGATACCGCCTTTTGTTCCACACCGCTTCGAGCGGTATCAGGAAGAGCGGTTCGAGATGGTACAGATCGACTTCATGCCGCTAGTCGTCGACCAGGACGAGATATTGCGCGACGCTCCTCTGTTTCCCAAGCTTCGTCTGTCGGCCAAAAGTCAGAGCTCCGTCGAGCAGCTGATTGCGAGCATGAAGGAAGAGCACCGGAAGAAGGAGGATGGCTACAAGCTCCTGATTAAGGCCGATCTTATTCGGATGCTCGTTACGCTGTTCAGAGAGAAGAGCAACGACGAGCAGCCTGAAGGCGCTTCCGCATTCAGGAACAGGGAACTGTTCTTCGCAGCTGTACAATATATTGAGACCCATTATGCGATGCAGCTGAACCTGGAGGAGATGTCTCAACGCGCGGCGATGTCGCCAACTTATTTCAGTTACATGTTCAAGGTGCTGATGGGGCAGCCGTTCATCCAATACGTGAACGATATACGCATACGCAAGGCGCTTGATCTGCTGCGCATGTCGGACCTCAGCGTTATGGAAATATGCTTCGAGACCGGCTTCAACAATGTCAGCCATTTCACGCGCATGTTCAAGAAAGCCACGGGCGTTAGTCCGTTGAAATACCGCAAGCAAGGTTATTAATTCCGGTACTTCCTGCCATAAAAAACGCAAACAACTTCTTAAAATACTGCATTTTTTGCAGCGGTAGTTCCGTTAATATGGCGGTAGGGAGGGATTCATATGATTCCATTGCAAGAGATACGGCAATTTATTGTGGATAAAACAAAAGCAAACGCAGCTAGATTCGGGGACAAGTTACCCCATTGCGCTGACGAGGACAACTACAATTTCGTTGACAATTGTTTCTGGGTAGGAGGCTTCTGGACGGGGCTAAATTATTTGTGCTATGAGATGTCCGGCGACCAATCGTTTATCGACAATGCCAGACGTTCCAAACACCGCTTCGCGAAGCGGCTATACGATGATCGTCATACTACGGATCATGATCTAGGTTTCCTGTTCAGCTTATCTGCTGTCGCAGATTATAAGCTGACCCGCGATGCCGAATCGCGTCGAATCGGCATCGACGCGGCGAACACTCTCGCCGATCGCTTTAATGAGAAGGGACGATTCCTGCAGGCTTGGAACGTATGGACGCCGGGAGACCCGTTCAGCGAAGAGAACCGCGGACGGCTCATCATCGATTGCATGTACAACTTGCCCTTGCTGTTCTGGGCGGCAGAGGAAACGGGAGATTCACGCTACAGGGATATTGCCATTGCGCAAGCGGATACTTGCTCGACCACCATTGTTCGTCCGGATTTCACGACGTTCCATACGTATTTGTTCAACCCGGAGACCGGCGATCCAATTGGCGGACGCACGTTTCAAGGGTATGCCGACGAGTCTTGCTGGTCGCGGGGTCAAGCCTGGGCGATCGGAGGCTACACGCATGCATATAGGTATACGGGCGACAGACGGTATCTTGAGATTGCCCGACGTTGCGCGGATGTGTACATCGAGCGATTGGAAGAAGATCTTATTCCGATGTGGGACTTTACTTTCCAAGGCGACAAGGACGGAGAGCCGCGGGATACTTCGGCTGCAGCCGTAACTGCCGCAAGCCTGCTTGAGATGGCGAGCCATATGGATGAGACTGAGAGCGCTTATTACAAGGATCTGGCTACTCGGATGGTGAACAACTTGTACAGCTTCTATTCGACGAAGGATGAACCTGGGCATGAAGGGTTGCTGAAGGAAGCGACATCTCATAAGCCGCAGGACTCCGGCATCCGATCTTCCCTCATTTACGGCGACTATTATTTTGCGGAAGCGGTGGCCCGTCTGCAGGGCCAAACCGTTATTTATTGGTAATTAATAATACGCATATTGAAAAGGGGGGCCAGACTATTATGAAACTGTCCTTTAGTACCCTTCCTTGCGAAGGGTGGAGCGTAGAACAATTAATTGAAAGCTGCAAGAGATATGGATTTACAGGCATTGAGCTCAAAGAGGATGCCGGATATGCCGTCACCATCGATTCCACAGAGGAAGATTTGCGGCAGGCGGCGGAGAAATTTCGCAATGCCGGCATTACCGTGACGAATATAGGCACGCGAGTCATTTTCAACGGGGTGGAGTCGAACGGCGCCGAGCGGCTTGCGGAATTAAAGCGGAATATCGAACTTGCCCACGCGCTGGAGGCGAAAGGCGTACGCGTCATGCTTGGCAACTACTTGCGCTTCAAGAATGCCGGAGAGCAACCGATCGATCGGGAGCAGATTGTCCGCTATTTGCGGGAGGCCTGCGATTACGCGTCGGAACGCGGCGTCCAAGTATGGATCGAGACGCATAATGAATTTTCCACCGGGCAAGTGCTGAGGCAGCTGCTGAACGAAATCGACCGTGACAACTGCCATGTTATTTACGACATCATACATCCTTTCGAGTTCGGAGAAGCACCGGAGGAGACAGTTCGCCTGTTCGGCCGCAATTGCGCTCATATTCACATGAAGGACGGGGTTCCATTCGACGACCCAAACATCCATGAGTGGAAGTATACGCGAACAGGCGAAGGAGCTCTGCCGCTTCGCTCCATTGTACAAACGTTGGAGGCTAGCGGTTACGACGGTTATTACTCGCTGGAGTGGGAACCCAAATGGAGACCTGAGCTGCAACAGTTAAATCTGGATGTGAACGATGTATTGGCGTCCTACTCGTCGATTATGAAACGTATGGCTGAAGTCCAGAATTCATAGGCAAATCGAGATAAAATAGCTGGAACAAGCAGAAACGGCAGAGATGCCGTTTTTTTTTGTTTGTATGTTTAAACTTGCCGCTGAAGCAGATGGTCGGCAAAATTAACGGTGCCTTCATCGCGGGAATCTATTTATCTGAATTATGTAAGAAGTAGTTTATATATACAAATAATACCAATATACGATATAGTATAGAAAACATCTCGCTAGATTTACGGTTTTATAGAGTGAAGAAGGAGGTACACATTACGATGAACATACAAATTAAGCTACAACAATGGAAGAAAACCGGAATTACTTGTTTAGTGGTAGTTATCTTTATTGTTTTCCTATTAATAGGGGGGCTGATTGCTTCTCCATTGGCGGCAAGTGCTGCAGACGCTCAACCTGAAGGAATAGAGATTGATCTGAAGCAGGGCAGCGATAAGGCTATAGTGAATGGCAAACACATAAAGGTTCAAGGGATGTATGAAACAAATGGCGTCACAATGATACCGGTTAGAGCGTTAATGCTCGCGTTCGATCTGAAAATTCAATTTTTCAATATCGCCCATGAAAAGTCTTTCACCCTAAATAGCAATTCGTATCGGGATTACGGTGCTTACGTGAAACTTGGCGCACTTGAAGCTCAAGTAGACGGAAAGGGCGTTAAGCTGCCACAGCCGGCGGTAGAGAAACAAGGCTCAATTATGGTTCCGTTGCGTTTTTTTGCACAATCGCTTGAAGCGTCAGTGAAGTTTGACAGCAAGAATAAGACGATTCGTATTACGAGAGCGGCTGATATTCTGATCGACGGCAAGCATCGTATAGGAAGCAGTAAGGATAGTTGGTCGATCGCGGCGCCTTTGCACAATCCTAGCGAACCGTCCCCCGCAAGCTGGTTTGGATTCGAGACCCATCCCGGAGTCTGGAAGTGGAGCGGGTCGCTCAATGCGGATCCGAACGCTAATTTCGGTGTTACGATATGGACGGATGAAGGCGGAAAGCCGTTGACGGATGCCGAAGCGATGGAACAACTGAAGAAACAAATTCATACTTCTTGGTTTACGGTTCTGGAACGTACGCTCCAGACGAACGACGGTCGTTTCGTCGGATTTATAGCCGGCCATAATGAACCGTTCTCCGTCACCTACTCCCAATTCTGGATCCTCCGCTTGCCGGAGAAGACCTACTATATCGAGATTAATATTGGCGATGGCACGGTGGAAAAGCATAAATGGGTAGCGGATCAGCTGCTTCCGACTTTCCGCGCGTCTTTTGATGGGAAGGACGTCAACAGCAAGGATGTTGACTCCTAATTCACAGCAGTCTATTTGTAAGTAGTTGACTCGGAGCTATTCCAGTATGTTTTTTAAATAATCTGCTGAAGTAATAAGCATCTGCGTAACCGACTTGTCTTGCGACTTCACGCACGGTAAATTGATTGGTTGCCAGAAGTTCTCTCGAACGATTAATCCTAAACCGCAGTAAATATTCGATCGGGCTAATGCCCGTGTAATTACGAAATTTAAATGAGAAGAATCCTTCGCTAACCTTATAACGTGCCGCAAGCGAAGCTAGAGAGATCGGGCTCATATAGTGTTCGTGGATATACGCAAGCGTATCTTCCACCATTAAGTGAGACCGATTATGAGACGATTGCTGGCGAGTCTGCTCAAATATATCAAGCATTAATTGCATAAAAGCAATATTTAACTTTAAGGCAGAAATAGAATCCGGATCTAGTGAAATCGAATGAAGAAAAAGCAGCCTGCTGGACATATCCATACTCATAGGAATGTTCATGACAAAATGTCCGTTTAGATGTTGGTAAATCTGTTGCTCCTTAGTCATACCGCGATAATTCACCAGAATATACTCGAATTCTTCATCTCGTCCGGTTGTATACTTCAAGTGCATATCTTTCATTCCATGCAGCATCAGCCCGGGAGTTAGACGGTAAGATTCGCCATCGCAACTAAACTCGGCTTCACCACGAAGTATAAACAGGAAACCGGCTTGTTTAATATTAACGTTGCCAAAGCTCTGATTAGGAGGGAGTTTTACTCGATACACCCCTGCAATCTCTAATTTAGCAAGTAGAACATCGTTGGCTAATTCAATAATATCGACCATGCAATCCTCCATAAAGGCAAAACTCCCGAGAAGAATCGGGAGTTGGCGTTATCAAACTTGATGTAATTAGTTCAAAGCTTCTAGAATATGATCAACCCCGTATCCAACACCAGTAGGCCCAGGGGAGAAGGCTGAAGATTCCAAGGTATATACATGTCCATTCTTCACAGCGTCCAGCATATTCCAGACCTTGCTTTTGCTAAGCGCTTCTAATGCCTCCGCGGCTGGAGCAGTTGGGCGGTTATGCAGGAAAATATGGTCCGGATTGAGTTCGAGAAGACCCTCTAGCGTTATTTGTCCACCCGACGCAGCGAGCTCGGTGTCAACCATCTTCAAACCAAGAACATCGTAATAGGTGCTTAATCGATCCGTTCCCCACAAATAAAATTCACCTTCGCTGGGGTCAAGGAAAATAACGTTCTGGTCCTTGTATTTCTCTAATTTATTTTTGGCGGAATGGAGCTTAGCTTCATGGTCTTCAATAACCTGTTTAGCCTTGTCTTCTAATCCTAATGCTTTCGCATATTCGGTTAAAGCCCACTTCCAATCCTCGTAACCTTTGGCGGCATCTATAAATACGACAGGCGCGATCTTTGTAAGTTGCGAATATACGGCATCATTATCCGTGCCTCCGGCTAAAATAATGTCTGGTTTGTACTCCAATAGTTTCTCCATATTAATTTGAGTATCAGAGCCTAAATCTACAAAGGATTCTGAAGCGAAGGAAGCCTTAAATGCATCAAGCTTAGAATAGTAGGAATAACCTGTAGTTGCAAGTTGTTGAGGCTCTAAAGTCAACAACATGTCGATGAAGCCCCATGCGGTTAGCGCAATTTTTTGGGGAGCGATTGGGATAATTTGTTCTCCTTTTGCATCTGTTATTGTTCTAGGAAACGCAGGAGCACTATTAGTGTTGGATTCCGTTACAGCAGCGGTTGGAGCTGGAGCGGGATCCGAATCGGAACTGCAACCTGATAGCATAAGACTTACACTCAGAAGAACGTACAGCATGATAGATTTCATTGTTAGATTATCTCCTATCCAGTCTATTGATAAGCATTATCAATTACAATATACGAGACGTTGTGGTTAAGTACAATAGACGAACAGAATATGAATGATGGATTATCTGAATGTGCAAGTATAGGATTGGCCCCAGAGAACGGCTCTGGGGCTTTTCTCTATTTCATTCAAAAATCACATTCTCTTCACATAATTACTCGATAATTGCTCGAATATCTAATAGTAATCTTGTTCTGATGATGATAATCACTATCAAATGCCCGAAAGGTGCGTGTTTTTATTTTGCAATCGGAAGAGCTAGAAAGTATCTTATCTATTCTGAATAAGAGCGGCTTAAAAATGACATTGGAGCGAGAAGTCATTATTCGCTTTTTGCTGGAGCATAAGGATGAACATTTTAGCGCAAGCGAAATTTTTAATAGAGTAAGAGAAATCCGCAGAATCGGCATTGCAACCATTTATCGCAACTTAGATTTATTGATAGAGCTGCATATAATCAAAAAAATGACACATGATTTCCCAGTTCCCCGGTACACAATTTGTGAACGGGATCAAAAACATGGTTCTCATATGCTGATCTGCACGAGGTGCAAAGATGTAAAGCTTATCAAAGAGGACTGGTTAATGGAAATAGAAGAACGATTACAACGAGAATTTGGATTTAAGGTAATGGATCATCAGCTTGTATTTTCAGGTATTTATAGTGATTGCCAGAAGGAGAGCTGTCGTATTCATGGAGACAGACTAACGAATAGATAATAGGAGATGTGTATGCCTAGGCTAGTTTTAATTATCTTTATATTCGCATTACTCTGCTGGAACAGCGGTACTTTGTTTGCCTCGGATCAATTAAGCGGCGCACAGGGGAATGATCCGAAGACTTATATGTCCAATCTGGTTACGGATCTGGAGAACAAGGACCTGGAAAAAGCCTACGAGGATTTGGCGATTATCAAAAAGTGGTGGAGTTCCAATAAAACGGCCGTGAAGCAAGATTCAATCGATATGGCGTTAGAAATCGATCGGCAAATCGCAAGCTTGTCCTTAGCTTTCCTTAACAAGGATGCAGCTCAAGCCTCGGAAATAGCAGGCACGTTGCAGTTCTCGCTAAATAACTATTCGGATGGCGCATACATAAGCAATTCAGGGAAAAGCGCGATGACCCTCGAGACTTATATCGTTAAGCTTCAGAAGGTCGGTAATTTGTTGGAGAAGCAAAATTGGCTGGAGGCTCAAAAGGAAGTAAAACTTCTACAAAGGGAATGGCTCTCCGTCGAAGGGGATGTCGTCAGCCAGTCGCAAACCAAGTATAACAACGCTGAGCGTGATCTGGTTCTGCTGGATGCCAATCTGAACAATAGAGAGAAACAAAATCAAGCCATTCAAGTGGTAGAAAGATTAATTCAATCATTAACACCGCTTCTTGACGCTCAATATTCCTGGTGGGATGCAGCTTTAATACCGCTGCGCGAAGGTTTGGAAGGGTTACTCGTGGTAGGAACTTTGCTCATGTACACCAAGCGGTCGCAATCTACTCTTGCAAATAGGTGGATTATTGGCGGGGCCGCAGCTGCTTTGTTAGTCTGTCTAGTTGTTGGTGTTATCGTGTCATTGTTACTATCTTCCAGTACGTTTGGCCATAACAATACGTTAATTAACGGGTGGACGGGCGTAATCGCAAGCGTAATGCTCCTGTACGTCAGCTACTGGCTGCATCGGAATTCGGATGTTAAACGCTGGAATCAGTTCCTGCAAGCCCAAAGCAACAAAGCGCTCACAAGCGGCCGCATGATCTCGTTCGCTTTACTCGCTTTCTTCGCCATCGTGCGAGAAGGTCTTGAAACGGTTATTTTTCTAGTAGGCATGGTTGGCAAAATGTCCAATGTTGCGCTTTCTGCAGGAATTATTGCTGGGTTTGGCATTCTGGCCATTTGTGCGGTTGTCATGATAAAAGCAGGAACTCGCTTACCCATTCGCCCGGTATTCCTCGTTTCGAGTCTAATTGTATTTTACTTATGCTTTAAATTTATTGGATCGGGGATCCATAGTTTGCAAATGGCAGGAGTTATCCCTTCCACCATGCAAGACTATTTACCGGAACGTATGGCATTAAGCATATATCCATCGTGGTACAGTTTCTTGCCACAGCTAGTCTTCGTGCTGGCCGCGATTGCTATATGGCTCTATCAGAAGCTAGGATCTACTCGCTATTCCAAGAACAGAACCATTATTTAATTTAAATATTGGCAACAAAACACATTTGGGGGAATTCAATTGAAAAAGTCTATAACGCTCTCGGCATTAGTAGTAGCTACAGCCTTAACCTTAAGTGCTTGCGGCAATAACGACACGGCTAAACCGGAGAATACAGAGCAAAGCCAAGCGCCTGCAAAGGATCATAATGCTATACAAGAGGGGACTGCTAAGCTGCAGGGATTAACAACTCAGCTGCAAGATGCCATTACTAAACAAGATACCGAATTGGTGAAGAGTTTAGGTAAGTCCATCAATGATGCGTGGCTATCCTACGAGAATGCCGTTCGCCAAACCTATCCGCTTGAATATACCGATGTCGAAAAGTACGAAATGCCGATCTTCTCAGCTTCCGCTTACGATAAGATTGATTTTAATGTGTTGACCGACACGGCTTCCAAATTGCAAGACGCTTTGACCGCATTGTTAAATGCCAAGGAAAGTAGCGGGGAATCCTCGGAGATATTAACTAAAGCAGTAGCTAATTATAAGCTGTACGTAGAGGAACAAACCGATAACCTCACCAAACAAACGGCGTTATTCGCGGATGCCGTTAAGAGTGGGGATGTGGAGCGGGCGAAACAAGAATATGCAAAAGCCCGCGTATTCTATGAAGAGATTGAACCGATTGCCGAAAGCTTTGGGGAGCTTGATCCCAAAATCGATGCCCGTATTGGCGATGTTGAAGATGTATCCGCCTGGACCGGCTTCCATAGAATTGAAAAGGCATTATGGGAAGACCATTCGCTTGAAGGCATGAGCCAAGTGGCCGATCAGTTAGTCATAGATACAAAGGCGCTGCAAGAACAAGCAAAATCCTATGAGCTTGATCCGAAGCTTGTAGTTGCAGGGGCGATGGAATTATTGAACGAGGCTGCAACTTCCAAAATTACAGGCGAAGAGGAGATTTATTCCCATCTGGATTTAGTTGATTTTGCGGCAAATGTTAACGGCTCAAAAACCGTGTATCTCTCTATTATTCCTGCTTTAAACGAGAAAAATCCTGAATTGGGCAATCAATTGGATCAATCATTCCAGCAACTTGAAGGAACGCTTCGGACTCATCAAACAAATGGACAATATATCGCTTACGATAAGCTGTCCACGGAAGAAATTCGCGTCATAAGCGATCAATTAAGCGAGTTGTCTAATTTAATGTCCCAAACGGCTAGTATTTTGTAGGAGGCTTAAGCCGTGAGTACAGAAGAAAACCAACCTGCAGGCAGTACGATATCCAGACGCGACTTTCTTAAACTGACTACATCCGTCGGTTTTGGTTTAGCAATAGGGGCAGCCGGAATGGCGTCCATTAATGAGAAGCTTATTCCTGAGGCTAAATCTGAGGTTAATAAGCAACCCGTAAACGATGTAATAGCCATGTATGGTGATCGCCAAGCAGGCATAATAACACCTCAGCAGAAGTACATGTATTTGGTGAGCTTCCGAATTACGACAAGTCAAAAGGCCGATGTTATTCAATTGTTCAAAAGCTGGACGAAATTTAGCGATCTAAGCACATCGGGGGGGACCATGAAGACGGGAGATAACCCGTTGCTTCCTCCTTCCGATACGGGGGAAACGTTGGAGTTGTCTGCATCTAATCTTACGATTACGTATGGATTTGGACCGACCTTTTTCCTTGAGGATGGAAAAGACCGGTTTGGAATTGCCAAGAAGCAGCCCTTGTATTTGAAGGATATACCGCGTATGCCTCGCGAGAACATTGACCCCTCACTATCAGGGGGGGATGTGTGTTTGCAAGTGTGCGCGGATGATCAACAAGTCGCCTTTCATGCCGTTCGGAATTTCATCCGGCTGTCCACGGGATACGCGACTTTGAACTGGCTGCAGGAAGGATTCATAAGCGGCAAAGCAGGCGTGACTCCCCGCAACTTATTTGGATTTAAAGACGGAACGGCGAATAAGCTTCACGATAACCCCGAAGGAAATAAGAAAGTAATATGGGCCGGTCAAGAGGAACCTTCCTGGATGACAGGCGGCAGTTATATGAGCTACCGCAAAATTCGGATGCTACTGGAAGTATGGGACCGCTCCTCCTTATCCGATCAGGAAAATACGTTCGGCAGGCATAAAGAAAGCGGTGCGGCATTTGGCAAGACCAATGAGTTTGAAGCCGTGGACAGCTCTAAGCTGCCGGTGACTTCGCATGTTGCGCTTGCCAAACAATCCGGCCAGCTCATTCATCGCAGGGGTTATTCCTATACCGATGGCGTAGATCCCAAGACTGGCAACGTGAATGCGGGGTTGTTATTTATCGGCTATTCCCGCAATCCAGAGGAGCAGCTCATCCCAATGCTGAAGTTAATGCAAAGCAAGGATAAGTTAAATGCGTATACCTCTCATATTGCTAGCGGCATGTTTGCTTGCCCGGGAGGTTTGACAGCAGGACAATATATGGGACAAAGCTTGATGGAATAGGAAAGAAAGAGTCGGACATCGTCCGGCTCTTATTTTTTATCCCGGTTATTTTGATATTAAGATCCAGTTAATAAAATTTTCACTATTTTACGTTATTCTACAAAAGCAAAAAAACGAAAAGTTCTTGTTAACTATCGAAAGGGGGATGTAAATGGCTACGTCTCAAAGAGAATATAATCAGCTTCTAAGCAAGGTGCCGCAAGTAACCATTTTTTTCTGGATCATTAAAGTATTATGCACAACGGTAGGGGAAACCTTCTCGGACTTTTTGAGCATTAATGTAGGCTTGGGTCTTCCTGTCACAACTTTGGTGATGGGCATTGCCTTTGCAATAGTGTTGTATATTCAGTTTGAATCATCGAAATACAACCCGTTTATCTATTGGCTGACGGTTGTGCTGATCAGCGTATTTGGCACTTTGATAACGGACAATATGACGGACGGATGGGGAGTGCCGCTTGAACAAAGCACCCTTCTCTTTACGCTTTTATTGGCGGCAACTTTCCTGTCCTGGTATGCCAGCGAGAAAACGTTATCCATCCATTCGATCTATACGTTTAAGAGAGAAGTATTTTATTGGCTAACCATTCTCTTTACTTTTGCATTAGGTACTGCGGTAGGAGATCTTTATTCGGAACAGCTTGGTCTTGGTTATTTGAAAACAGGCCTTATCGTTCTAGTCGTCATTGGCAGCGTGTTCGCGGCTTGGAAATTAAAGCTGAACGAGATTTTGGCATTCTGGATTGCCTATATCCTGACAAGGCCGCTTGGGGCGTCATTAGGAGATTATTTGTCCCAGACGAAGAAAAACGGCGGATTGGAGCTAGGCGCGACCTTAACAAGCGTCATTTTCCTCATAGCGATACTGGCTGTCATTATTGTATTGGCCGTAACCAAGCTGGACTATTTGCCAAGATCCGAAGGAGCTAAATCGGACGGTGAACGTAGCGGCATACAAAAGGCGTGGCTGCAGTCCCTCTCGACTATCGTTGTATTGTTGGTTGTAGGAATTGGCGGATACAGCTGGTGCAATCATCATCTTGTACCAAAAGTGGATTCGACTCAAACGACTCTGAGCGGCCAATTAAATGATTTTATCAGTATCGAAAATGACATTGAGAACAGTATCACCATAAACGACTGGAAATCCGCAAAGGCCAAAGCGGATGACCTGGAACATAACTGGGATAAGTCGGAACCTAGGCTCAGAAAGATAGACCGAAAAGCATGGACGCAAATTGACGGGACGATTGATAATGTTCTTGCCGCTGTCCGCAGTAAAAATCCGGATACGAATAAATGCAATACGGTTCTTGCGGATTCTATTAATACGTTAAATTCATCCAATCAATAAGGGCCGGCCCGAGGGATTTAGCATTCCTTGGGCTTTTAACGGACTATGTCCTGCATGGATATGAAAGAAATGAGAAGCTGCCGTTATTTGACGGCAGCTTTCTCATTTCTTTCATAATCACATCATGTTCACATAATTAAACGATAATTTCATGAAGATTCCCTAGTAAAGTGATTATGAGAATCATTATCACACTGGGAGGTCAAGTATTCGTGTTACACAAAGGGTTGCGCACGTTCATTATCTTCTCTATCATTTTCACCATTATTCTTGCTGGATGTTCTTCCAACAGCAGCAACAAAGAATCTAATGCTGCTTCTTCAGTAAATGCCTCTGATACAGCTGCTCCGGCAAATACAGCGGCAGAAGAAAAGACACTGACAATTTCGTGGCCGAAAGATATCGGTCCATTAAATCCTCATCAATATGCGCCAAACGAATTTTTTGCTCAAGGCATGTATTATGAACCGCTGATTGATTATGGCGAGGGCGGCAAACTCGTACCGAAGCTTGCAGAGTCCTGGGATGTCTCGGAGGATGGCAAGACCTACACTTTCCATCTTCGTAAAAACGTGAAATTCACTGACGGTTCAGACTTTACCGCTGAAGTGGTGAAGAAAAACTTCGACACAATCTTGGCTAACCGCGATATGCATTCTTGGTTGGGCGTTATTAGTCAAATTGAAAATACGGAAGTCGTGGATGCCAATACCTTCAAAATTACGCTAAAAAGCCAATATTACCCGGCGTTGCAGGAGTTTGCAGTCGTTCGTCCTCTCCGTTTCTTGGGAGCTGCCGGCTTCCCGGATGACGGTAATACAGCTAATGGAATTAAGAGTCCGATTACGACTGGACCATGGGTTCTTAGTGAATATAAGAAGGACGAAGAAGCTGTATTCACCCGTAATGACAATTACTGGGGAACTAAACCAAACATAGATAAGCTTATTGTGAAGGTAATTCCGGATCCGGAAGCTCGTGTTCTTGCCTTGGAAAAAGGAGATATCGACCTCATCTACGGTGAAGGCGTGATCAGCCTGGATGCTTTCGTCAACCTGAGAGATTCCGGTAAATTCGAGACGGCCGTATCTGATCCGCTTGCAAGCCGCGCGATTATTGTGAATACGACAAAGGGACCTTTTGCCGATCTCAATGTCCGTCTAGCTCTGCAGCACGCCGTAAATAAACAAGCGCTGGTAGACGGGGTTACGAACGGCGTAGAGAAGGCCGCAGATACCATTATTGCTCCCAACTTCCCGTATGCGAATGTTGGCTTGAAGCCATATGATTATAACTTGGAAACAGCCAAATCCTTACTTGATCAAGCGGGCTGGAAGCTTCCCGAAGGTAAATCGATTAGAGAGAAGAACGGTCAGCCCCTTGAGATCGAATTGGTATACATGGGTGATGACGAGGTAGAGAAACCAATGGCTACGGCGATTCAATCCGATTTGAAGCAGATCGGAATTAATGTTAAGTTGACTGGTCTTGAACGACAGCTTCGCAATAAACGCATGGAAGCGGCAGATTCTGATCTTCTGTTCTGGAGCACCTATGGAGCTCCATATGATCCGCATAATTTCGTATCCACGAACTATGAACCAGGCTACGGTATTTTTGAAGCTCAACAAGGATTGCCTATGGCGAATGAGCTTCACCAACAGATGAAGGATGTTCTGCTGACTACGGACGAGGCGAAACGTCAAGAGTTGTACACTTCCATCTTCACAACTCTGCATGACCAAGCCGTATACTTGCCAATCTCGTATTTGACTAGCATTGCCGTTTATCCGAAATATGTGACTGGCTTGAAGTTCCCGGCACATCGCGATGAGACACCGTTTGACACGCTCGACATTCAAAAATAAGTCAGGTGTAATTCTAATGAAAATTTCGAATTTCATTTGGAAACGAATTTGGATGACGGTCCCCGTATTATTGGGGGCCTCCTTCGTTTCTTTTTCGCTTTTGCGGCTAACCCCAATCGATCCGGCGAAAGCATACTTAACGGTCTCGAACGTAAGGCCGACGGATGAGGCTGTGAGTGCGATACGCTCCCAATTAGGATTGGATCGGCCGTTCTTCTCTCAGTTTGCCACATGGCTAGGGGATCTCCTGCATTTCAATTTTGGAACTTCCTTTTATAGTAAGCTCCCCGTAACGGAAGAGCTATACAACCGGCTGCCGATTACAGCTGCGTTAGCTATATCGAGCTTAATACTGGCGGTTGCCGTAAGTATTCCGCTCGGATTGGCCTCGGCTCTACAGAAAGACAGGTTTATTGACCATGTATGCAGAGTATTAGCTTTCCTTGGTTCTTCAGCCCCCCAATTTGGGGTGGCTTATTTGCTTATATACTTCTTGTCGGTGAAGTGGGATATGTTCCCGCTGCAAGGGGCAGATTCGTGGAGGAATTATGTGCTTCCAGCTATAACGCTATCCT
The DNA here is from genome assembly GCF_030161375.1 of Paenibacillus glycanilyticus. GTDB lineage: Bacteria > Bacillota > Bacilli > Paenibacillales > Paenibacillaceae > Pristimantibacillus > Pristimantibacillus glycanilyticus_B. The sequence goes on along the minus strand of NZ_BSSQ01000005.1, from coordinate 73,673 downwards.
TCTCATTGATAGCGACCTATTCCCGTTTGTTAAGAGCTGGACTGCTTAAGGGTCTTAATGAGCCTTTTGTTTTGTATGCAAAAGCTAGAGGGATGAGGACATTTGCAATATTAACCCGGCATGTTCTCCGGCATGCCATTCGCCCCGTCATAACCGCAGCAGGCATGAATTTAGGTAAATTGTTTGCCGGAAGCGTCATTGTGGAGCAAATATTTGGCATGCAGGGCATGGGCGGTTTTTTTCTGGAATCGGTGTTCCGGCGCGATTATCCGGTCATTCAAGGCTATATCCTGATTATGGCGTTTATATTTGTATTCGGTAACTTTATAGCGGATGTAATCCAAACGATGTTGGATCCGCGTTCTGCCTTAGAGCAAGGGAAGGTGAGAGGACGTTGAAGTTGCAGCCTAAGCTGATCGTATCGCTAACGCTAGTAATGCTTATTGTTGTGTCCGGGCTTCTTGCTCCTTGGCTAGCTCCGCATGACCCTAATTTAGTTGATTTGTCCCATAAGCTCCAAAGCCCTTCCTTCTCTTATCCGTTAGGTACGGATCAGTTAGGCCGATGTTTGTTTTCCAGAATATTATACGGGACGCGAGTTTCCTTAAGCTTAGCTATGGTTATTGTGCTTGCCAGTTTGGGAGTTGGTCTTGTCATTGGCTGCCTATCGGGTTATGCCGGCGGTTGGGTAGATCATCTGTTCATGCGCGCAAGTGACGCTGTTCTTGCATTCCCTTCTTTAATTCTAGCGATTGCTCTTATTGCGGTATGGGGTGCCGGCTGGAAACAGATGGCCATTGCTTTGGTCATCATTCTGGCGGTTTATTACGTTCGGTTTGTCAGAGGCCTTGTACATAGCATAAAGACAGAGACCTATATCCTGGCGGCCAAGGTAAGCGGGACAAGTCCTTACCGAATGATGGTACGGCATATTATCCCAAACATTGTTCCTCCTCTGCTTGTGGTCGTCACCTTGGAGGTTGGGTGGGTCATTATGGACATATCCGCTTTATCTTTTGTTGGCCTTGGCGTTCAGGCACCAACCGCCGAGTGGGGAGCGATGATCAATGACGGGAAGTCCTTTATCCGCAGCCATCCGCGTCTGATGATTGCTCCGGGAGTTCTAATCTTTATTATGGTGGCGCTCTTGAACCTGATAAGCGACTCTTTCAGCGAGAGCAAGGGATTTGGGAGTCCGTTACGCAGGAAGCTTAAACCTCGGGTAACAGAACATTAGGAGGAGATTCTAGTGGATCATGACGAAACCGTTCTTGATGTTCAATGTTTGAATATTGAAACGTTCATGCAACAAGAAACAATGAGGGTTGTTCAAGATGTTTCCTTCCGGATTGATAAAGGGCAAGTGCTTGGAATCGTGGGGGAGAGCGGATGCGGGAAGTCGCTGACATGCATGTCCATTCTAGGGTTGCTCCCTGATACAGCTCGCGTAACGCAAGGAAAAATTTTGCTTAAGGGCAGTAATTTGCTGGACAGTTCAGAGAAAGAGCTAATCCAAGTGCGCCGCCGGTTGCTTTCCTTGGTGCTACAAAATCCAATGATCGCTTTCAATCCGTTAAAAACAATTGGGAGCCAATTCATAGAGACGTTAAGGTTGCAGGGGAATTACACGCGGAAGCAAGCTGCGGAGCATGCCGTTTATTGTCTGAAGGAAATGAATCTGGCGGAACCGGATCGGTTGCTGAGGCAATATCCGTTCGAGCTGAGCGGCGGGATGCTGCAGCGCGTTATGATTGGACTTGCCATCGCGAACCAACCCTCTTTGTTCATTGCCGATGAACCAACAACCGCTTTAGACAGCGTAAACCGGGAGCATGTGCTTAACGCTATCCGCAGGATTAAATCAGCAGGGGAAACCGCGATCTTGCTTGTGTCTCACGATATGAACGTCATTGAAGCAGTAGCGGATAATGTGATTGTGATGAATAAAGGAAAAATAGTTGAGTCCGGTAAGACAAGTGACGTTATTCGCAACCCGAGAAATGAATATACCAAACTCTTATGTGAATCCCGTTTTCTTAACCATCATACAAAAGAGGAGCCTAGAGCGCTTTGAAGTTGTCCAGCCTTGATCATCCGTTTAACAAGAAAGCCTCGTGGCTCTACCTTGTTGCGCTATTATTTTACGCTACAAATCATATGCTCATTATCGCCTTGCCATTCTTCTCTGAGCAGCTGGGTGCCAGCCAATCGGATATTGGAATGATTATGGGCGCATACATGTTTGTTTCCATGTTCTTGCGGCCTGTCGCGGGTGCTATTGTAGACAAACTAGGTTCACGCAACCTATTTATGATTACGCTTGTTCTAAATGCTATTGTATTAGCTTTGTATTCAATCGAGACACTATGGGCCTTTGCGGTTATGAGGGCATTGCAGGGAGCTATACTTGCTTTCTTCTCCATGACGATACACCTGCTTATTATTGATTTGGTGTCGGATAAAGCAAGGGGACAGGGCATTTCTATGCTCTCCTTAGCGTCGATGCTCCCGTATACGTTTGTGCCGGCACTAGTGCTTTATATGAAGGATCATATTTCGATGACGCAGGTATTGCTCCTATTCACTGCTATCGGTGCATGTAACATTTTGTTTGGCACAGGGTTGTTTCGTTCCCTTCGTTACGATGCTAAACGGCAAGTTGTAACGAACATTAAACCAAGCGAAGCGACATCCATTCGCACAGCAAATCGCGCTATTATTTTCCCGGCCGTTATTATGCTGCTTGCTTCTGTCGTTTTTTGCGTCGCGCCTACTTTCTTGCCTTTATATCTGGAGAGCATAGGGCTTCATACGGCACCGCTATACTTCCTAACGGAGACGGCTGTTCTTATTCTCATCCGTTTCTATGGACGAAAGTATATTCCTAACTCTTCCGTGTTGCCGACTTGGCTGATCATTCCCTTAATAGCTTGTTTCATGCTTGCGCCTATGTTATTATTCGTATCGCTTTCAACTCCCGTATTGCTTGTATCCGCGTTATGCAATGGCATAGCCTTGTCGTTGCTATATCCCACCCTAATGACTTACATAACGTTTGTTGTACCTGAACAATCGCGCGGGTATTCCATCGGTTGGTTTATAGCGGCCGCAGATCTAGGAACTTCTTGCGGTGCTTATCTGATGGGATGGTTGGCAGACGAGTATTCCTATAAAGCGATGCTGGCAACAGCGGCTTGTATTGGGGGCGCGGCACTGCTGTTTACCGCGGCGTTTAAGAGAAAAGGGAGGGGGCGTTATGTCTCTGCTAATAGCTAATAGCCTGACTAAAACCTACAACAACAGCGGATGGTTTCGAAAGCATTCTCCGGCAGGCAAAGGCGTAAAGGACCTTTCTTTTGTGCTCGAGCAGGGGGCTTGTCTAGGAATTCTTGGCGAGAGCGGAGCCGGGAAAAGTACCCTGGGAAAAATCGTGCTTGGTCTATTGCCGCCTGACAGTGGTAACATTACGTTTAACGGAATCGATTTATACCAATCGGACCGCAAGGCGCGGAAGCAATGGAGAAGAGACATTCAAGTTGTGTTTCAGGACAGCTACTCGGCGATGAACCCCCGGATGAGCATTCGCGATATTATTGCGGAGCCCTTACGGAACTATGAGAGGTTATCGGCACTGGAGGAACAAAAGAAAGTGGCCGAACTGCTGGAAACGATGGGCTTGTCCCCGCAAGAAATGACCAAACGCCCGAAACAGATGAGCGGAGGGCAGCTCCAACGGGTGAATATAGCTCGCGCAATCGCATTAAAGCCCAAATTAATCGTATTGGACGAGCCAGTAAGCAGCCTGGATATGGTTATTCAGAAGCAAATTCTGATCCATCTCAAACAATTGAAGGAACAAAGCGGTATTTCCTATTTATTTATTTCGCACGATTCAATGGCGGTTCATTATTTGGCTGATCAAATCGCCTTTATGAAGAATGGCGAATTTGTACAATTAGCCGGGGGTAGTTATCATGCACACGATTTACTTGGTTGAAGACGAGGAACATTTAAATCATTTGCTTAAAGTTTATTTGGAGAAGGAAGGCTATGAAGTCGTATCCTTTTATGACGGGGAATCGGCTATGCAGAGGATGGCTCATTCGCCCGATCTTTGGATACTGGACATCATGCTCCCCGATATTGACGGCTATCAGCTGATTAAAGCAATTAAGGAGCATAACCATTTCACGCCGGTCATTTTTATGTCCGCTAGAAATCAGGAATTGGATCGGGTTATTGGATTGGAATTAGGCAGCGATGATTATTTGTCAAAGCCTTTTCTGCCAAGGGAGCTCGTGATCCGAACCAATAAAATCATGCAACGTTTGTATGGAAATAAAGAAGAGTTTCCGGCTATTGCCCAAGTAGAAGATTATATAGTGGACCTTAAGCAACGGACGGTGTTTGACGGGAATCAAAAAATTATATTAACAAACAAGGAATTCGCTCTGCTGCTTTATTTCACGGAGAACAAAAATACGGTAGTCACCCGGGAGCAAATTCTAGAAAAGGTATGGGGAGATAACTATTTCGGATCCGACCGGGTAGTTGACGATACGATTCGGAGATTAAGGAAAAAGCTGGTTAGAATTCAAATTGAGACGCTTTATGGCTTTGGCTATAAATTAGAGGTGCCCCAATGAGAATTAAATCCTTGACGCTGCGAATCTGGATGACCATTTCTATTTTTATATGCTCGATCGTTATCGTTATCTTGGTATTATTTGCGTTTATCATGAAGGATAATGATGAGGAAAGTGCCCGTCATGCGTTTGAATTCACTCACGCGATCATGCTGGACGCTATTGCGCCTAACGATCTAGACGAGAATACGAAGCAATCTTTTGAAAGCCAACGGATTAATCATTTTGTGTATGATCAAGCGGTTGGACAAATCAAACCCGTTATCGGCGTGAGCAGCGGTATAGACGAGTTGCTCTTGGACAGAGGACTTGCCTTAATCGACGATCATCAAAGCCATGTGTTCACGAGCAAAGTGAATAACAAATTTTATCTCGCGCAAATTAGCGAAATAAAGGGGCAAACTTATCTAATTTCCTATAAGGCACTGGATTGCGATGAGGATATGTATCAAATTATTATGGCGGGAATCCTAATTATATTGATCAGTTTGCCTATTTCAAAGTTGATTGCCAATAACATCGGACGGCCGCTGAGGAAGCTGGAAGGATACACGAGACAAATTGCCAATAAAGAATGGGACAGTCAATTGGAGATCAAACGGGAAGACGAGATTGGCAGATTAGCAAGCTCCATGAAAGAAATGAAGGAAGCTTTAAAGATTGCGGATGAAGAGGAAAGGAAATTTCTGCAGAGCATTTCTCACGATTTGAAAACACCGGTAATGATAATTGCAAGCCATGCCCAAGCGATTATGGATGGCATGTACGAGCATTCTGCGCAGGAGCCTTCCGCCATTATTAAGGCAGAGGCGCTTCGTCTCGAAAGAAAGATCCAACTAATTCTGTATTTAAATACGCTTGATTACGTTTTGGATAACGATAAGAATTCGGAAGAAGTTTATTTAGATAAGATCCTGAGCTATCTCGTTCGAAATTTTAAAACCATTGATTCGGAATTGACTTGGGAATTATCGGGCGCGAACCGGGAAGCGGTTATGTTGGCAAACCCCGATCGCATTCGAGTGGCCATCGAGAATGTTTTGGAGAACCAGCTTAGATTTGCCCGTCATAGCATCTCCATTACGCTAATCGAAGATGGCCTCTATTGGTTGATCGAGATCCGTAACGACGGTCCGCTCCTGACGGAAGAGGAGCTGAAGCATTTGTTCCAATCGTTCTATAAAGGAACGAAAGGGAATTTCGGGTTAGGCTTAAGTATAACCAAAAAAATTGTAGACCATTATAGAGGAACAATAAATGTCCAAAATGATAATGGCTATGTTTGTTTTAGAATCAGCTTTCCTAAAAGCTCCTAAGGAGATTTAACGGGTATGTCTATACGATTAAAATTGCTTCTCTCTTATGCGGCTATGCTTATTGTACCGCTCGTCTCCATTCTGACTATTTGTTTGCTGCTCGTTATCTTTTACCAAGGCGACGTGAAAAATTTAAAAAGCGTATACGAGACTACAGAGAACAGATTTGGACATGAAGCCGTTGAGCATGCGGTTAAAGAGATCAAACGTTCCGCTCCAAGGCATCCTGATCTGCTGTTAGACTTCACCTATCTTGAAGATTTGTCGCAGGAGCTGGAAAGCAGCGATTCCGGGATCATCTTGAGAAAAGGGGACTCCATCTATTATCGCTCGGTTAACATGGAACAAAGCCCGCAACTTGCCGTAGATTTGCCTCAGTATGATGGGGAGAAATTCACGAATAGCTATATGGAGAAAAAAGAAGGAAATACGAATTATGTCTATCTCCAGTTCGACAGTAAGATCAAAGAAGAACAGGTTAGTTTGTTTATTATATCCAAAGAGGATCCGCTCACTTATTTTATACGAAAGTATTTTCCTACCTTATTAATTTGCTTGGTCCTAACTCTGATTATCACGCATGTTCTTCTTACGACCTATATGTCCAAAAATATAATACGGCGCTTGGATTCTCTACGGAGAGCGGCTCGAGAGATGAAGAACGGAAATATGGATTTCAAGCTGAATATTTGGGGGAAAGACGAGATTGGGCAATTAGGAGTGGCATTTGAAGATATGCGTACTCGCATGCAGGAGTCAATCCGGATCCAGCATCAATACGAAGAGAACCGCAAAGAATTAATTGCAAGTATCTCGCATGATTTGAGAACGCCGCTTACGGCGATTAGAGGTTATATTGACGGGATATTGGAAGGCGTAGCCGACACGCCCGAGAAAAACTATAAATACATGAAAACGATCGATGCCAAAGCTAACGAGCTGGATCATCTGATTAATGAGCTGTTTCTTTACTCCAAGTTGGATTTGAACAGGCAGCAATTCCAGTTCGAGACCGTAGAATTTCTTCCTTTTGTAATGGATTTAACGGAAGAACTTCAATTCGAGCTGGAGAAAAAATCGATCTCTTTTGCATTTGATATTCAAGTGGCTGCAGGGATATTTGTGCTCATGGACAGAGATCAGTTTCAACGAGTGCTTAATAACATTATTTCAAATAGCATAAGGTACATGAATAAACCTTTGCCTCAAATATCGCTCAAGGCGTTCCTTAGAGCGGACAACGCGGTGATGGAAATATCGGATAATGGCATTGGGATGGAGCCAGACAATCTTGAACATATTTTCGATCGCTTCTATCGCGCCGATGAGTCGCGCAGTACAGGCGGAAGCGGTTTAGGTCTTGCCATTGCGAAGCAAATCATGGAGGGCCATAACGGTAAAATAATGGCGAATAGTCAATTTAAAGTTGGAACCACGATTACCTTATATTTGCCTAACCACTCAAGGGAATGAGGATTAAGGATGAAGAGCATTCTTGTTATTGAGGACGATTCCACCATCTCGGAGCTGCAACGGGATTATTTGGAGATTAACGGATTCGAAGTGCAGGTTGCAGCTGACGGCGAGGCTGGGCTAGCCATGTGCCTCTCCGGTATTTACGACTTGGTCATCCTCGATTTGATGCTTCCAAAGTTAAGCGGATTCGAGGTGTGCAAGAAAATTAGAGAGAAACAAGATATCCCTATTCTAATCGTAACTTCTCGTCATGAAGATATTGATGTGATTAGGGGACTTGGACTTGGCGCTGATGATTATATTACGAAACCGTTCAAGCCGGCTGAATTAGTCGCGAGAGTTAAGGCCCATCTGGCGAGATATGAGCGGTTAGTTGGTCGGAAGGATACTAAGAATGTCATTCAGATTAGAGATTTAACCATTGATGCGGATACTCGGAAGGTATTCGTTAATAACGAGGAAACCGTACTAACGACAAAAGAATTTGATTTGCTGTATTTCCTGGCCAGCCACCCGAATAAGGTTTTTAGCAAGGAGCATCTGTTTGAACGAATTTGGGGAGTTGATGCCCTCGGCGATATTCAGACCGTAACCGTACATATTCGTAAAATTCGCGAAAAAATCGAAAAAGACTCTGCAAGCCCCGATTACATTGAAACGTTATGGGGAGCGGGATACCGCTGCAGAGGATGAATGGAAAGTCTGATCAAGCGATCAGGCTTTTTATTTTTGTTCATAATTGTTAATGAAAATTTAATAAGGTATTCACAGCTCGTTGAGAATTGAATTTTAAAGTAGAGGAGTTCCACATAGAGAAAATCGTGTTTGCGAGAGGAGAAGTTGTACAGCATTATGCAAAATATACTAACGGCAGTAGTCCAAGGAATCATTGAAGGATTAACTGAATTTCTTCCGGTGTCTTCAACGGGGCATTTAATTTTGACGGGAGAGTTATTGAACTTTACCGGTGACAAAGCAGATACTTTCGAGATCATCATACAGCTTGGCGCAATTCTAGCAGTTGCGGTTATTTATTGGCGCAGAATATTAAGTCTCCTTGGAGTGAATACAGGGACTACAGGGTCAATGGCTCAAGAAAGAGAGATACCAAATCAAGCGCCGGGAAGATTAAATCTTCTTCATGTGATACTTGCGTGTTTACCTGCGATGGTGCTTGGGTTAGTCTTACACTCCTTTATTACTTCATATTTGTTCTCTGCTTATACGGTCCTCGTAGGACTTGTTCTCGGAGGCGTGTTTATGCTTATAGGCGAGCGAAGCCAAAAACCTGTTCTAACGGATGGGATTGACCAACTTACTTATAGACAGGCTATTTACATCGGGCTATTTCAATGCTTGGCGCTCTGGCCTGGATTCTCCCGTTCAGGAGCAACGATTGCTGGCGGATTGTTGTCTGGAGTTAGCTATAGAGCCGCAACAAACTTCTCGTTCCTGATTGCTATCCCCATGATGGTGGCGGCAAGCGGGTATGAATTATTAAAGAGTTATCAAACATTAACGTCTTCGGATGCCGTGTTTTTTATAACCGGATTTCTAGTTGCTTTTGTCGTTGCTCTATTTGCGGTAATCACCTTCTTAAAGCTTCTTGAACGGTTCAAGCTGGCTCCGTTTGCTTATTACCGCTTTGTTCTCGCAGCTGTCTTTCTTGTATATCTAGTGGCTACAGGCAACTAATCGTTTCATTCATGGTTTGGAAAGGAGTACTGCGGAAATGCAAAGTATTATCGATTGGATTTCGAATACGGCTGTCCAATTAATAGATGCCATTGGTGTCTATGGCATATTTATTGGCATGGTACTGGAGAGCGCTTGTATCCCGATCCCAAGTGAAGTCATTCTATTAAGCGGGGGACTCGCAGCAGCGAGCGGCACCATTTCGTTGCAGGCGGTTGTTGTTGCTGGAGTACTTGGCAATGTAATCGGATCAGTCATCGCTTATTATATCGGAGCGCTAGGCGGAAGAAGGCTGCTCAATAAGTATGGGAAATATGTCTTCTTCCGGCACTCGCATCTTGTTCAAGCCGAGCAATGGTTTACCCGTTATGGGGCATGGAGCGTGTTTTTTACAAGAAACCTGCCTTTTATCCGAACCTTTATTTCGCTGCCGGCTGGAATAGCCAAGATGAGGTTTCCCACATTCCTGTTATTTACCGCATTAGGTTGCATTCCCTGGAATATAGCGCTAGCCTATGTCGGATATAAATGGGGAGCAAATGCGGATCTATTGGAGCGTTATATGCATCCGGTTAGCTATGCCGTTGCCTTATTAGTTGTTGGCCTGCTTGCTTATTGGCTTCTAATTAAGAGAAGGGCAAGAGTCTGATGGATACAGCCTCCATACATGCTTCAGCCTCCAATCTGATCATTGAGCATTATGATTATGTTTATACGTCCGATGGAGAACCGGTTATTTATATTACGGTACTGAACACGGGTGCTAAGGCATTGGTTGGCGATCTGACTGTCCAATTGGATCGTGCCTACAATACCAGTCAGGATGAATATGGTTACAAGCATGTCGGACATGCCATCGCCATGCATGATCTTATTGTTGAACCTGGAACGGAACAATATTTTGAATTTAACAATGTCCCTGAATTAAGCAAGGGTGATTACAGAGCGGATATTCATTTTCAGTATTTAACCGAAGATAAGGAAGACCGGATTGATTTTACAATAAACCAATCGGATATCGTACAACGGGGGACGGATTCTAGTTCTCATAAGGCTAATCTATTTAGTCAATTTAGGAAGCTTAAGTGGTTAGCCATTCCCATATTCATTGCAGCAATTGCGGCTAGGCTCTTAATAGGACGAATCCAATCTAAGAAATAAAGGAGTTAGACATGTACGCTTATAAAGAAGTGTTAAACCCTAGAGCTACAACGATGTTGGCGAAAGTACCCGAAATCACCTTGTATTTCTGGATAACCAAGCTCCTGACTACGGGTCTTGGGGAAGTCGCCTCGGATTATTTATTTGAGAAATTAAATCCTTTCATCTCGTTGCCTTTAAGTGTAGCGATTTTTGTTGCGGCAATGGTTCTTCAGTTCAAGTCGAAAAAATATATTGCCAGTCTGTATTGGCTTGTCGTCATTATGGTAAGCATATTTGGTACTACGGCAGCGGATGTTATCCGGGCAGGTTTGGGGAATACGGCTTCAACTATATTCTTTATCGCTGCGCTTGCGGCCATTTTCAGAACTTGGTACGTAAAAGAGAAAAGCTTATCCATTCATAGTATTAATACACGACGAAGAGAAGTGTTTTATTGGTTGACAGTTCTGACCACATTCGCTCTTGGCACATCAGCCGGAGACTTAACAGCTTCCAGCATGCATTTGGGGTATTTGGCTTCCGGAATCATGTTCTTTGTATTTCTACTTATACCTGCATTATGTTATAAGCTGTTTAATCTGCAAGAAATAACGGCTTTCTGGACAGCTTATGTTTTGACCCGTCCCGTAGGCGCATCTTTTGCGGATTGGCTGTCTGCAGCACCTGCTCATGGCGGAGTAGGCTACAGCAAAGGTCTGGTTAGTCTGGTGCTTTTGATCATTATCGTGCTTCTCGTTGTTTTTCGCGGCGGTGCCCCTGCTCAGATTGAGGAGAAACATCATGCTGTTGTTAATCCTTAACAGAAAGGCAGCTTCTCATTTCATGCTAATTTCATAGTTTATTGGTATATTTAAGTTCTATGAAGTTGCAGGAGGTAAGATCAAATGCGCGTCTTGCTTGTGGAGGACGATGAAACGCTAGGTGAGTTAACCGAACATCAACTGAAGCGAAGGTATCATGTCGTAGATTGGGTGAAGGATGGCTTACAAGCGAAGGAAGTCATAGTAAAAGGCTTGTATGATGTCTATGTGCTGGATTGGATGCTGCCGGAGATGACCGGCATACAGCTTGTAAGGGAAATCCGAAGCAAAGATGACCATACTCCAATTCTGCTTCTGACGGCAAGAGATGCCGTGCAAGACAGGGTAGAAGGACTGCATGCCGGTGCGGATGACTATATGATAAAGCCTTTTGCATTCGAGGAACTGGAGGCGCGGCTTATTGCCTTATTCCGGCGTCAGGAACGCAGTTATCAATCGGATATAATCTCCCTTGGGGATATAACGGCACATCTGAACAGATTTGAAGTAAACCGTGAAGGTATGGCTATTGCGCTTACGAGGCGCGAGTTTCAATTGCTTGTCTGTTTGATGCGTCATGCTGGACAAGTGTTATCGCGCGAGCAGCTGCTTGATCATGTATGGGGAATCGGCTCAGATGTAACCCTAAACGTCGTAGACGCCACCATCAAGTTGCTTCGGAAGAAATTAGACGGTCCCTTTGAGTCTAAAAGCATTCAGAGTGTATATGGCGCTGGCTATCGGCTGACAGTGGACGGGTGCGCAAATGTTTAAACAAACGAGAACACGGCTTACACGCGAATTTTCTCTAACCGTAGGTATGATCTTGATGATAACTGCGGTTTTTGCGCTGTGGATGGTACAAAATTTGCTAACAACGACTGAGGATAATCAGCTTACAACGTTAAGCGGTCAGTACAAGTCAGAATTGCAAAAGCTGTTAGACTCGCCAAAGGGTGATGTCTTGTTTGATTCTTATGAGAATTCACAAAAGGGCTTTGTGCCTTCAGGCTTACAATTGAACCAAATGGCATGGTTAGTTGATCCGAAAGGGCAAATTATTTTCGAATCCCCCTCAGCAAACAAACTGGGTTTGAATGATGAAGCCGTAGACGAGGTTTTTCCAATGAGCGCGCTATTGCCAAGTGTTCTTGAAAGACCGGCTCATGGCTACCATAATATTCGAGCGAATGGACGGACTTTCCGAATTGGAGGGTTGGTTATAACAAGCGGGGAGCTCAATGAGTATAGGGTTATTGTCGCACAGGAAATAACGAATGATGCTGCACTGCTAGCGCAATTAAGATGGGCGTTTGCGGGGCTTGCTCTTGTTTTACTCGCAGCTGGCGGAGTTGCAGGCTATTTGCTTGCAGGGAGGGCAATGAAACCGATCGCGAATGCCTTTCAAAGGCAGGAACAATTCACAAGCGATGCATCGCATGAACTCCGAACCCCGCTAAGCATATTGAAATCCGCCTATGAAGTACTGGATGAGCAAAGCGATAGGCTTCCGGAGTTTCACCGGAATGTGCTTAAGAAGTCGGGACGTGAAATTCATCATATGAGCCGGCTTGTTGAAAATCTGCTTACCCTAGCACGGAGCGACAACGGACGAATTGAGCTTGCTGTCTCGCGCTTCTCTTTGTGGTACACCATTAACCAAGTCATTGAGCAGCTCCAGCCGATTGCGGCCTCAAAGGATGTATCTCTGGAATGGGAGGTTAACCAAGAGGGGAATCGACAGAAAGATTCCATGATACAAGCAGATGAAGTCCGAATAAGGCAGCTTATTCTCATCTTGGTTGAAAATGCGATACAGTACAATCGTGAAGGCGGCAGGGTAACTGTTGCACTGGATGTGAGCTTGCAGACAATGTCCTTCAGTGTAATGGATACGGGGATCGGGATTGAGCATGCAGATTTACCGCATATTTTCGAACGGTTTTACCGTATCGATAAAGCCCGCACGCGTCGTTCCGAAGGAACGGGTCTTGGACTTGCGATTGCTAAACAAATCGTGGATGCTCATCAGGCGAAGATAGAAGTGTGGACCGAGCCACGGGCAGGAACAACATTCCGTGTCACCCTACCTAGCATTTCATAATTGTTTCAGAATGTTTCCTTATCTTATATAACGTAGCCTTCGGAATATGGAAGGCAAATATAATAAAGGTAGGGATAATTCCATGAAGAGAAATTGGAAGCTCGCAGGCGCAGCGCTATTGGTTGCCATTGCAGTGCCGGTGTCTGCTTATGCGGCAGACAATAATCTGAACAGCCAATCGCAAGATGAGAAGAAAGCAAGTTTTGCGGATGGTCAAACAACAAAGCCAGCTGGTAAGCCAGGAGAAACAGTCAAAAATGTTAAGCAAGAAGGGAATGACTGGAATCTGGTTGTTGCTAAGAAGGAGAGCTCCGCAGCTGCACAGGGGAAAGAGGATAAGCAGATCCGCGAGGAAGGAATTAGAATAGATTTTCAACAGATCGCTGCTACAAAGCTTGGCTTAGATAAGGAAGCTTTCCAAAAGGCGCTTGAGGCTGGGAAGTCACTGGCTGATATCGCGGAAGGGCAAGGGAAAGAGGTTCAACCGCTGATTGATGAATTAACAAAGGAAATCAGTGACGAGATTCAGTCGAAGAGTACGAAGAGCCTTTCGGATGAAGAGAAAGCGAACGTTCGCAAGAAAGCAGCAATGGAAGCTGATAGGGTATTCAAGACTCCTCTAAACAAGGAGCAAGAAGTGAAAGATCAGGGGATTGGCGAATATAATATGCAAGCGGCTTTTGAGTTGTTAGGCATTGATAAAGCGACCTTCGCCGAACAAATTCAAGCAGGCAAATCATTTGTTGATATTGCTAAGGATCACGGTGTATCCCGTCAGAAGCTCATTGATGCCTTAATGTCCGACTTTACTGCCAAAATCGCTTCTATACAAGCAACAGGCGATATTACGCAAGATCAAGCCAATCAGAAGAAGCAAGCCGTGCTGAAAGACATTGAGGATTTTGTTGATCATACACAGACGATGTTTGTCGTAAAAGAAGAGAAATAAGCTTAATGAAGGCTGCCACTGGCAGTCTTTTTAGTTCCCTCATTTTGTTTAGACTTTACAAGAAAGTGGATGAAATGGATGTCTATAGGTTATATTTGGGGCCCTATTTAGAAAGTCTTAATTAATGTGTTTAATATAGTTAAATATACAGGTTATTGTGCTTGACACTTGTCCGTTTTCTCCATTATATTATTGATTATGATTATCATTCACAACGGAGAAAAAGGGGATTAATATTATCATGAGAACACCGAAATTATTTGGTAGCGTAGCGATCGTTACAACAATAGCGATTGGATTGATGGGTTGTTCTTCAAACTCGAATAATACAAATACAAATACGAATGCGAATGCGGGAAATAGCTCGGCAGCATCGGAAGCTCCTGCTAACGCATCTACTGCGGCATTTAATGCAACAATTGATACAAAGTTTGGACAAATTAATATTACGGAAGAGCCTAAACGAATTGTCGCTCTTGGGTGGGGCGATGCTGAGACTGCTCTTAGCCTTGGCGTACAACCTGTAGGCGCAAGCGACTGGCTTGCGTTTGGCGGAGAAGGCGTTGGCCCATGGCTTAAAGGTGCATATACGACTCCTCCAACGATCTTGGGAACAACAGAGCTTGATTATGAGCAGATTGCAGCACTTAAACCGGACCTGATCCTGGACGTGAAGTCATCCGGTGACGAGACTCGTTATAAACGTCTTTCTGAAATCGCTACGACAGTTGATGTTCCTGTCAACGGAGATAACTATTTGACTTCTACAGAGGATCAAGTCCACATCATCGCTAAGGCGCTTGGTAAGGAAGAAGAAGGTGAAGCCCTGCTGAAAAAAGTAGATGAAGCGTTCACGAAAGCAGCAAGTGACAACCCAGAATTCAAGGATAAAGAAGCGGTAGTAGCAGCTTATTCTTCTGATGGGTTTGGTGCCTATGTAAAAGGCGATGCTCGTATCGATTTCATGACTCGACTTGGCTTTAAGACAAAAGAAGAAGTTGAAAAACAAGCTAGCGGCAATTTCTACATTCCAGTGTCGGACGAGCAACTTCAGCTTCTGGATTCCGATGTAACGGTTGTTATGCCAATTTGGGTAGATCCTACAGAAATTACTAATAATAAGTTGTTCCAAAAAATCCCGTCCGTTGTTGATGGTAGATCGATTATCCTGGATGCGGATACGGCTAATGCTTTCTCGACAGGAACGGTGCCTTCTTTGCTCTGGACAATCGAGAACTTGACCCCTCAAATTAAAAAAATCGTAACAGCTGGAGAGTGAGCGTAGTGATACCGGCAAAGCAGCCAAAGGATGAAGCAGCACAAAAAGTACAGGTTACAACTCCAAGGCTGCTTTCGGGCTTAATGGTTGCCATCTTGATTTTGTTGGCAGCAGTGTTCTTAAGCCTAATGATCGGATCCAAAGCGCTATCCTTCGGAGTCGTGTGGGATGCGCTGTTCTCGAACTCCGATAGTTACGACAGTACAATTGTTCTTGAGTCGCGGTTGCCCCGAACTCTGATTGCTCTTGCTGTAGCTCCGGCATTCGGACTTTCGGGTGCATTAATTCAAGCTTTAACACGAAATCCATTGGCTGATCCAGGCATTCTAGGTGTGAGTGCTGGAGCAGCCTTTGCTGTTGCTTTGGGGGTTGGCGTTTTCTCGGTAAGCACCATGTCGGGTTATACCTGGTTCGCTCTGGCCGGTGCATTGCTAGCGACTTTAATTGTCTATGTCATTAGTGGCGGTGCTGGCCGAAAAGCGCCTACGCCCATCCAAATTACACTCGCTGGGGTTGCTCTAGGAGCAGCCTTAAGTGGCATAACGACGGCATTAACCCTGATGAATAGCGCTGCTTTCTCGCGAATGTTGAACTGGACGGTAGGTTCGCTAGCAAGAAAAGAGCTAAATGATCTTTGGATTGTTGTTCCGCTGCTTGTCATTGGCGTCATATTGGCTCTGGTTATTTCTCCCGCTCTGAATGCCATTGCCTTTGGTGAGGACCGTGCCTCATCATTAGGGGTAAACGTGTTGCTAGTCCGTAGCGTTGGATTGATTGCAATTACATTGCTAGCAGGCGGCGCAACAGCAATTGCTGGACCAATCGGATTTATTGGACTTATGATTCCCCATTGCGTGCGCTGGTTTGTTGGGCCAAGTCAGCCATGGATCTTCCTGTATTCTCTGGTTACAGCACCTATCGTCCTGCTGCTTGCGGATATAATCGGAAGGGTCGTTATTTCTCCTTCGGAAGTTCCGGTTGGAATTATTATGGGGTTTGTTGGCGCACCTATTCTGCTTATACTTGTTCGAAGACGTTCAGCGAGTAGGTTATGAAGAATGGAACAATTCGAGCTTGTCAGCAAGAAGGAGTGACTCGTGTGCCGCGTATACAATTTGGCAGGCGTTACATACGGCTAAAATGGCCGATTCAGATGCGGATTGATGTAAAAAATCTTACGGTTACGGCTATATTGGCCGGAGCGATCTTAGTACTCGCTCTTTATGGATTAATGGCGGGGACTATGCAACTTAGCCTTAAGGATTTATGGCAGGTGTTTAGTGGTGAAGCGGCAAAAATGACAAGCACAATCGTCATTAATTGGCGGTTGCCAAGAATTATTGCGGCGGTTGTATTTGGTGCGGGACTAGCTGTAAGCGGCGCTGTATTTCAATCCTTAACCCGCAACCCGTTAGGCTCTCCCGATATTGTAGGCTTCACATCAGGCTCTTACACGGGTGCCCTTATAGTTATTCTTATTTCCAAGTCTGCTTCGTTCCTAGGAATTGCGGCTGGTGCTCTAATTGGAGGATTCACAACCGCAATCCTTATTTATTTGCTTGCATTTCGTAAAGGCACGCAAGGTTTTCGTCTCATTATCGTTGGCATAGCGGTATCCACCATTTTAAGCAGTCTGAACTCCATGCTTCTGCTAAGAAGCAAAGCCGAAGTTGCATTAACTGCAGCGGCATGGGGAGTGGGTTCGCTTAACGGAATTAGCTGGGATCAGGCTACGCCCGCCATGTTAATTGTCGTTGTATTGCTTATCTTTGCTGCAGTGATGAACAGGCCGTTAAGAGAGATGGAGCTAGGCGGGGATGCGGCTAAGTCGCACGGCATTCGGATCGAGCCAACGCAGCTTGTATTAATTCTTATTGCGGTGGTTCTGACAGCAGCACCGACGGCAGTAATGGGGCCCGTTAGCTTCGTGGCTCTGGCCGCGCCTCAAATCGTATTCCGCTTAACCAAATCCGCTCAAAGTTTTGCGCCAGCCGCGGCTATGGGAGCCTTATTATTGTTAGGCGCGGATATTGTGGCACAGAGAATCATTTCAGGAACCATTCTACCTGTTGGCGTAGTCACATTGTCACTTGGAGGATGTTATCTTGTATGGGTATTGTTTCGGCAGGCACGCTCAGCAATGTAGCAGCTGGAATGTAAGTCGGCTATAGGGTGGACTGACACTTTATGCATTACGAAATGCTGATGGAAAGTAGATGAATGAATGATGAATACGATAACCGCAAATATTGAACGGAAAAAGACGTTGCAAGCGGAGTCTCGACTTTCGGCGGAAAACGTTACTATTAAATACGACGAGCGGGTTATATCTAGTAATCTAAGCGTTAAGATACCTGATGGCTCGTTTACCGTGATTGTTGGACCCAATGCTTGCGGCAAATCTACTCTTCTTCGGACACTGTCCAAATTACTTAAGCCTTCAGCAGGGCAAGTCGTATTGGATGGCAAAGGCATCACCACGTATAAATCCAAAGAAGTAGCCCGTATTCTTGGTTTGCTCCCACAATCTTCAACGGCTCCGGATGGAATTACCGTGGCGAATCTGGTCGCGCATGGGCGGTACCCTTATCAGAGCTTCATCAAGCAGTGGTCTGATGAGGATGAAGCGGCAGTACAGTCTGCCATGGAATTGACTGATACGCTCGAGATTTCGCATCGTTACGTCGACGAGTTGTCAGGGGGCCAGAGACAACGAGTTTGGGTTGCCATGGTGTTAGCGCAGCAGACGCCGATTCTGCTGTTGGATGAACCTACAACTTATTTGGACATTGCCCACCAGATTGAACTTCTGGAGCTGTTTAAAGATCTTAATCTACAAGGCCGAACGATTATTGCCGTATTGCATGATTTAAATCATGCGGCGAGATATGCCAATCACATTATTGCCATGAAGAATGGCCAGATGATTGCGCAAGGAGATCCTCGCGAAATCGTTACAGAACAAATCGTGGAAGAAGTATTTGGTTTGAAGTGCAAAGTAATAGACGATCCCGTATCACATACCCCTCTCGTTGTTCCTTTAGGAAAAGTTCGTTAAGTCGCATGATATGCGGCTTTTTTTGTTCTCATGAGGTATAACTAGAAGTTCATTCCATTGACAATAAAATGAATGGCAAACTATAATTGATAATGATTATCAGTGAGATTGGAAGGAAGGAGCAGATTTGAAATTGAACGCAATAAAGGAAATTCAAAAGAAGTTGCTGCATTCTAAGATTGAGATTATTGAAGCAACCAAATCTCAAACCGTGCCGGATTGGGCAAATCATATAAATTCCTTAAACCATCAAACGATTATGTTTGTGGTAAAAGGTGAAGGCGAACTATATTTCAGCGAGCACACGGAGCAAATTGAAAAAGATGCTCTTTTTTTATTTCTACCTGGTACGACCGTAAGGATGAATGTGAATGATAATAAGCCACTATTATTGTTCTGGATTCATTTCGACCGATACGCATTATCACACAAAACGAAAGAAAAGTTGGAGTTTCATCTCGATGATTCTTTCCCGGCGCAAGGGAAATTGCGAATGGCCGGCAGTAATGCGATGCGTATTATGGGGCTGCTTATGTCAAATGCAGAGATTGAGACGGGAGGGCGTAGAAGTTTATACGGTCAACAGCTGTTATTTGACCTGCTTCATGACATACTGGAAGATTCGGCATTCAAAGACGATAGCGAGTCCAGAAGGAGATTACAAGCAACGATCGGGTACATGCTGCACCATTATCAGGACAATGTTCAAATGAGCGAAATTGCCGGTATAGGACAGTTTCATCCATCCTACTTCTCGCAAATATTTAAACAAATGATGGGGAAGACCCCCATGGCTTTCTTAACGGACTTGAGGATGAACAAGGCGAAGGAGTTACTGTTGACGACAAATAATCCTATTTCAGATATTGCAACAAGTGTTGGGTATAACGATGCCTTTTATTTCAGCCGGCGGTTTAAAGAAAAGTATGGACACTCACCAAGTGTGTTTATTCATAAGAGAGAAGTCAAGACGATATCGCTTTCTTCCCCCTATACCGATCAGCTCTATACGTTAGGCCATATTCCTCAAGCTGCCCAAATCTACCGTACTCTCCCCATAGAAACACAAGAATTGTTGCTTCCGGAACACGGAGCCGACCCCTGGAATGCGAACAGGGAAGTATTCATGAAGGCAAAACCAGACTTAATCTTATGCAAAGACAATGTACTCGGCAAGGCCAAAGAGCACATTAATGATATTGCTCCAATCGTTTCGATTCCATGGGCTAGCAGTGATGTTTATCAGCATATGAATATGATCTCCGAATTAGTAAATTGCCAACAAATGGCGAGTAATTGGTTGAACAACTATGAGAAGCGGGCAGAGATTTGGCGCAGAAAAATTAAGAGTAAAATCGGAGGCGCAACCGTTGCTGTGTGCGTATGCCGTGACCGTGAACTGCGTATGTACGGCGCTAGAAACATTGGACATGTATTTTACAGATCTCTAAATTTATCGGCACCGGACAAAATTTCAAAGCAAATGAATCCATTTCCAGCAGGAACGGGCTTTACCTGGACCGCCATTTCTCCAGATGACATAAAAGATTATGAAGCTGATTTTTTGTTTGTGGCCGTTGATAAAGATCGCGATAAACAAAAAGTTATGCATTGGATACATACAAATAGGTTTTGGGCAAGCCATCCAGCGGTTCTTTCTAATCGGTTGGTATTTATAGATCGGGAGAAATGGATCATGTATTCACCTTCTGGCCTTTCTTATCAGCTGGATGAAGCCGGTTATTTACTCCTTGGACATAAATAATGCCGATCTAAATTTATTCGAGCCTATATCTTAAAAATGTTCATGTACGGAAAAAATGAATACCTTATAATGAAAATGATAATTCTTATCATTTGGAACAGGGAGGATCAATATAAAGACGGAATGAGAAAGATGGAGGGTAACTTTGCATTTGTTTTATATTTGCTGGCCGCGACAGCGGGTTTAGCAGTAAGTTTGTTTGTTTCCATTTCTTATGGGGCTAAGGATTTGACACTGTCTACCGTGTGGTCTGGCGTATTCCATTACAACCCGGATATAACCTCGCATCAAATTGTTCATGATATAAGATTGCCGCGTATATTGGGAGCAGCTCTAGTAGGCATGGCATTTGCTGTGGCTGGCGCGATTATGCAAGGGGTTACGAGAAATCCGATGGCTGACACTGGTATATTAGGCGTTAATGCAGGTTCAACGTTTGTTGTCGTTCTATGCTTTGCCTTTTTGCCGAACTTGTCCTACTCGGTCCTTATTGTTTTTTCTTTTTTAGGAGCTGCTTTAACGACGGTTATGATACTTGCGCTTGGATCATTATCACCCGGTAGACTAAATGCATTGCATTTAACGATTGCGGGAGCTGTGGTTGCAGCCATTTTGCATTCTTTTAGTACAGGGATTGCGATCTATTTTGCTTTAAGCCAAGATTTAGCCTTTTGGTATGCCGGAGGGGTCGCAGGGGTTACTTGGGAGCATTTGAGAGTACTTGCGCCAATCATAATTCTCGCAATCGTGTGGGCGGTTTCAATGGGGCGTTCCATCAGCTTTTTATCCTTGGGGGAAGAGACGGCAATGAATCTTGGACTTCGTGTCCAGTATGTCCGAATTATGGGGCTAACGATTGTTGTTTTGTTAGCTGGCGCTTCCGTGTCAGTAGCAGGAGCTGTTGGTTTTGTAGGTCTCATTGTTCCGCATATAGCCCGCAAATTAATAGGAGTGGATTATCGTAAAATTATTCCTCTCTCCGCGATTTTAGGGGCTATTTTGCTCATCTGGGCTGATTTTGCGGCCCGAATGGTTAATCCGCCTAGAGAGTTTGCATTAGGGGCCATGGTGTCTCTGGTAGGAGTCCCTTTCTTTCTTTATTTAGCCCGTAAAGAAAGGAGATCGTTATAAATTGAATGTAAAAGAACAATCGGAGATGAGAAGGAAACGGGCGATTGTAATTGCAGTTGCGCTTGGTTTACTGGGAGCGGGAGTTGTTCTGTTCAGTCTGAACACCGGTTCAATCCGGCTGTCCCCTTCAAGCGTCATGAAAGCTCTATTTGGTTACGGTTCACCTGAGGAAACCATGATTTTGTATGAATATCGCATGCCTAGAATAATCGTTACCTTACTTGCTGGTGTTGGCCTTGGAGTAGCCGGAGCAGTGTTTCAAGGGATCTCAAGGAATTCTCTTGCAGACCCGGGTATTTTGGGGATCCATGCCGGAGCGGCTTTTGGATTAATGATATATGTTTCCTTTTTCCGTACGCTGGAAGGACCTGCAACTTTGATGATTCCGCTGTTTACTCTTCTTGGGGGCACAGGCATCGCAATTGTTATTTTTTTGCTAGCCTACGACCGCTATCGGGGGTTGATGCCCATTCGGCTCCTATTGGTAGGTATAGCTATAGAAGCGGGGTTTAGCTCAATAACTCTTCTATTGTCTTTGCGTTTGGATGAGAACACTTATGCATTTGCCGCAAGATGGTTGGCAGGTAATGTATGGGGTAGAGACTGGATCCATGTGTGGACCCTGCTTCCTTGGATTTGCCTATTCGTTCCGCTAATTTTTTATCGCTCGCGCCTATTAGATCTGTTTACTCTTGGTGACGAAATGGCAGCGGGGCTGGGAAGCGCGGTAAATAGAAATCGATTCGTGCTGCTTATGTTTGCTATCGCTTTATCTTGCGCGAGCGTGGCGATGGTAGGCGGAATAGGGTTTATCGGACTAGCTGCCCCTCATATTGCGAGAAAGCTCGTGGGAGCACAGCATAGGTATCTATTGCCCATATGCGCTATGGTTGGTCTTGTTATTTTGGTTACCGCAGATACAATCGGGCGTTCTTTCTTTCAACCGAATGCAATTCCGGCTGGTGTTGTTGTTGCGGCAATTGGCGGTCCCTACTTTCTGTATTTATTATTTATTAAGAAAAAAACATCACTTTGATCATACACGGAGGTTTAAAATCGATGAAAAGCAAACTAAGTTTGATTGGGGTATTAGCATTAATAATAACTATTCTTTCTGCTTGTGGCGGACAAGCAAAATCTAATTCAACCTCGGAAGGAGCATCTGCCGGCGATGTACAGCAAGTGGATCCGAATTCCAAAATCGCTTCTATGTCGATCCATATGACGAACAATCTGCTGGCGTTGGGAATCAAACCGGCTGGATCAGCGATAGGCGGCGGTGTTGGAGATTTTCTGCCCCATGTGAAAGATATGCTTCAAGGAACCGTTAAGCTTGGCGTAGTGACGGAACCAGATATGGAAGCCGTTCTTGCGCTTAAACCGGACTATATCTTTATTGAGGAGCAATTTGGTGGGCAGGACCGCGCCAAACTTGAGAAGATCGCTCCAGTCGTGAGTATGGATTTGGATCAAGGAACTTGGAGAGACCAATTAAAGCAAGTTGCTGCGGTAGTCGGAAAGAGCAAAGTAGCCGATGAATTTGTGAAGGCATATGACGAGAAAACAACGCGTGTACGCAAATTAATTTCGGATGAACTGGGAAGCAATGCCAAGGTAATGGCTATTCGCGTATCCGCAAAAGAGCTTCGGGTTATGAGTACAAGTCGACCAGTAGGGCCTATTATGTTTGAAGATTTACAGTTAACCCCGGCAATCGGTGTAGACAAAATTGCTGAAGATGAACCGTATGAGGTTATTTCCAAAGAAGTGTTGCCCGACTTTGATGCCGATGCGATCTTCTTGATTGTGAATGATGACGATAATGCTAAAAAGGCTTATAACGAACTCGAGAAGAACCCGCTATGGGAGAATCTCAAAGCAGTTAAGAACAATCATGTCTATACCCTCGATGGGCAAAAATGGCTAGACTATTCTTCGCTTGGACAAAGCATGGCTATGGACGATATGGAACAATTGCTTGCAAAACAATAATTTTTAATAAGCGTTACCTATCCATTGAACAATCGATAGGTAACGCTTATTTTTTTATGGAGATTGCCTCCCGCATTTACCGGTTAGGAACCGGCTACTCTATTAAACTTTACTATTTCTACATCTCTTAGTTGACCTGGAATTAACAATTATATGATAGATTGGATTGGCATTCATACTACTTCAGAAAAAGGATGACATACATGACGGTCTGGCGAGGGCGTTTCTTTCTTTCGATTTTCATGGTGCTGCTAGCGCTTCTGTCAGGTCAGCATAGAGCGGATGCTCATGCCTACAGCGCGATTTATACCGTATTGGAACTATACGAATCCAATACGGAGCTTACTTATTCCCTGGATGTCAAGTCGGTCATAGAGCTTGTCGGGGGCGATAACAATAAGGACGGAGAACTAGATCCGAAGGAATTCGCTGAGGTCGATGAGCAACTGCTGGCGATTCTGAAGAGCGACCTTGTTTTGAAATATAACGGGGAAAGCACGGCCTGGCCTCCAAATGAGAGTCTGAGTTTGCACGGAAAAAAGGTGATTCTGAAAGCTTATTTCCCGGCGGTAACGGCAAACCAGTTGATCCAGTTGACTGATCAATTGAATATGAAGGACACATTGGGCAATTATATTAACTTGCTGTCGATTTATTACGGGACCGAGCGAAGCACTGCGGTACTCTCGGGCAGCAACCAGACCTGGTCGCTGCAAATGACGGACAATGATTTTGCTTCATTAAAGCCGGGCGATGCTGAACCTGAGCAGCAACAGTCTGAGGAATCAGCTACATCAAGCTCAACGAGCGGCTGGTTTTCGTTTTTTGTGCTGGGGATGAATCATATTTTATCGGGATTTGACCACCTTTTGTTCTTATTCTCCCTGCTCATCGCAAGGCAAACGTTCAAGCAATATGCGGGAACAATAACAGCGTTCACGATTGCGCATTGTATTACATTGGCCTTGAGCGTAACAGGGGTGATTCATGTCCCTTCCAGTATTGTAGAGCCGGCTATTGCACTAAGCATTTGTTATGTCGCTTTGGACAATTTGATTCGCAAGAAAGTGAACTATCGGTGGGTTTTGACTTTCATCTTCGGATTGATCCATGGGATGGGCTTTGCGGACATCTTGATAGAAATGAACATTCCAAAGAGCGAACTGGCTGTGGATCTGATTAGTTTTAATCTCGGCATTGAATCCGTCCAAGTGATCATCATTGCATTGGCGCTGCCTGTGCTCGCTCTTCTGTATCGCTGGAGACACGCGGGATACGTGGCAGTTACCTGCTCGGCGGCGGCTCTAATGTTAGGCGGCCTATGGCTGGTCGAGCGTGTCGTTTATTATGTTTAATCATTTGCATATCGCAAGAAAGTACGCCATTTGAGGCGTGCTTTTTTTTGCGTTATCAACTTCAAGCAATTATGCCGCTTTTACAAACACTTCACCAAAACTTGTGCGGCAAATAACAATTGACTACTAAAATATATTTGTATTGTTCAAAGGGGGATTTCATTGATGACAGATAGACAGATCAAACAACCAATCGTTTGGGTGTCATTCGCGATTGTATTTATTGTAGCGGCGATCTTCGTCGTTATTCAGGCTGAAACCAAGAAAAACAGTGACGAAACGATTTTATACCCCGTCCAAGTTGATGGGAAATGGGGCTATATCAATAAAGCAGGAAAGATAGCCATAGAACCTATTTATACATTGGCGGAGGACTTTCATGAAGGCGTCGCCGTCGTTCAGGTGAAGGACGAATCGAATAGCAGTGAAGATGGAGAAGAACAAAATAATATAAAGGTTGGTGTCATTGATGCTGCCGGGAAGATGATTGTCAAACCGGAGTATTCGGCGATTAGTACGTTTAGCGACGGAGTAGCCGGTGCAATAAAACTGGATGAGGACACCTATAGTCTACAATATTTTGTACTGAATACAAAAGGCAAGGTTGTAAGCACGTTGCCCGAAGATATGAATATCGTTTCTATGCTGCTTATTGGAAATCATATGCCCACGCAAAGCGACGGATTAATTCTAGTCCAAGATGAACCTACCGAAATGTATGGCTATATTAATTCCCGCGGAACAATGATCATCCCTTATCAATATGAACAGGCGTATAGCTTCTCGGATGGCTTGGCTCTCGTCATGAAAGACAAGCATTATCAGTACATAGACAAGACGGGGAAAGTCATCATTGATGCGAGCAAGTACGTGAACGGGAAAAGTTTCTCGGAGGGCTTAGCAGCCGTAGCCGTTAAGAATACGGAAACGTCCGCCGCTTTATACGGATACATCGATACAAAAGGCAACATGGTGATACAACCTAAATTTGCTGTAGCATACGGCTTTTCAGAAGGACTTGCCAAGGTAGGCGTTGGCGGCAGCATTAATCAATATTCAATAGGGTATATAGACAAGTCCGGCGCCTATAAACTTGGCCCCGACTTAGATGATAGCTTTGATGAAACCCTGTTCTCGGAAGGCTTGGCTGCCATAAATGACGGAGCTGGCGGGTATATGGATAAGGAAGGGACTCTTAGCATTCATCAGGTTGTTCAGAAAGAAAATGACAATATTCTTAGACATAATAATGCCGGGCCATTCAGGAACGGAATTGCAAGATTAAGCTTCTCGGATGGAAGGATCGGCTATATCGATACAACCGGAAATTATATATGGGATCCAAGAAACTAGCTTACGGTTTGTGAAAATAGGAGCACGAAAGTGCGAATATTTAACAATAAATATTCAACAAGGAGAGAGGACATGAAAGGGTTAAACAAAGCTTGGTTAAGTATTGGCATGGCATGCTTATTAGTAGTAAGCAGTATAATGCCGGCATTGCCCACGGCAACCGTATTTGCGGCAATCAATGGCAACAAATCCGTTGAGAATCCGCCTCAAAGCATGGAAGGAAAAGCGGAAATTGCAACATGGAACTACGGAAGTACGGGGGAAGTAACGGCTGCTAACGGAAATTTTGGAGCAACAAGCGGTTATTACAAGACGCTGGATGCTTCCAATCCAACTCTGCAATTATTTAAAAATAACGCGCAAGTTACTTCAGGCCTTACCTATTCGTCAGCCTCTATTTCAACTTCGGGTTTTAATGGACAGGCCGACAAAGGGTATTGGTATCTGAAGACCTCTACCGAAGGATTTAAAGATCTGATTTTTAATTTCGGCGCTCGTTCTTCCGGCACGGGTCCCCGCGATTTCAATACGGAGTGGAGCACCAACGGTACGGACTGGACCGTATTCGGCAATCCGCTTGACACGGGCTACACCGTAAAGATCGAGAGCACGTCCCTTGAGCAGTTTGGTATGGCTTTACCTGCAGAGGCCGCCAACCAAAGTGCGTTATATATTAGAGTGATTCAGAAATCGGAAGTCTCAGAAGGAGGCGGCACAGTAGGTTCGGGCGGTACCAGCAATATTAACGGCGTTCAAATCTACGGTGCCAAGATTCCGGAACTTACTACGCCAACCGTAACGGCAACGCCGAATACAACCGGCGCCATCTTGGATGTTACGCCAATCTCTTTATCCAATGCGGATGCAAATGCGCAAATCTTCTATACAACAGACGGAACGACTCCAGCGACAACCGTCGGCGGTTCTACCAAATTATACACAGCGCCTTTCACGGCTCTTTCCGAAGGCGGATTTACGGGAACCAACCCTTTTGTCGTTAAGGTTGTAGCGAAGTCTTCAACGCTTCTGCCAACAGACGTCCTTACTTTATCCTACAATCAGCAGACCATCACGCCAAACGCGGACGCCAAGAAGCTGTCTGCCGGGGAGTATGTATGGGTTAAAGGCATTGGTACTTACTTGAACGGGAATACGAGCCTTTATATGCAGGACGGAATGAATGCCGGCAGCGGTATCCTTATTTTTAAAGGTGGCGCAAACCTCTCTTCTTATGTAGGCAAGGAAATCTATGTTTACGGGAAAACAACGCTGTTTAACGGCTTGATGGAAATTGTACCGGATGATGTGGCAACAAATGTAGTTGTGCGTAGCAGTAATCCGACACCTCCAACTCCAATCAAAATCATGTTCAGCCAACTCGAGGACAGAACTTATGAGGGAATGCTGGTTGCATTCGACACGGTTAAACTCGACAATGTCGGTGGAACTAATAGTGCAAGTTACTTTAATCATGCAGTAAGCCAAGCTGGTATAACATCTGCTTTGCGGAGCAAAGGTATCGATAGTACAGTTGGCGTCAACGGAAGTTATGTAAACATTACGAATGCCGTTGCAAGTTATTACAATGGCGTACAGCTGTTTTCCTCAAACGCGGCAGATATCGTAGCTACTACGGCACCGACCGTTGAGTTTATGGCTGCCAGCGTACCTACCAGAACGGCAGTGCCGCTTAATTCGAAAGTGACCTTGTCCACTCCAACAACTGGCGCGACCATAACGTACAGCGTAAACGGAGGAAATGCCGTAACGAGTACCGGCAACTCGGTCGAAGTTACAGTGGATGCCTTCCTTAGCGGAACGGCAACGATTACGGCAACAGCTTCGGACGGCACGTATACAACAGCGGCTCAGACTTTTACCTATACGCAAAGCAAGGCCGCTAACGTAATCGCAAACCCAGGAAGCTCTGCCATCACAGCCGCAACTCCTGTCGCATTAACATCATCTACGGCAGATGCAACCATTCAGTATTCGATTTACAAAAATTCTTATACGTCCACAGACGGTACGCTAGTGGGCACAGCCGATCAAACCTATTCGGCTCCTATTGCGATGGATGCTTCTTATTTCCCGGTAAGAATCGTTGCCAAGGCAACGCTTGCCAATTATTTGGACAGCGATTCTACAACCTTTACCTACACGGCGAAGAAAGCCGCCGGCGGGGAGAAGAACTATTACGGTTCCCTTCACGCGCATACGATTAACTCGGACGGTCTAGGCACTTTGCCCGAGGCTTATGCTTACGCAAGAGATGAAGGTAAATTCGATTTCTTTATCGTAACGGACCACTCCAATTCTTATGATACGGCATCTTATGATGTCACGAAGGACCATAACATTAATGATTACAACTCAAGCAATGCCGCTTGGCTTGCCGGCAAGAAGGCAGCGGAGGATGCAGCCACTCCTGCTTTCGTAACCGACTACGGCTTCGAGATGACATGGTCCGGCGGTCCCGGCCACATGAATACGTTCAACACCACAGGTTTTGTCAGCCGTAACAACGCGACCTTAAATAACAAGACGAACGATGGCGGCCTTCAAACCTACTATAAAATGCTTGAGAGTACGCCGGGCTCGATCTCGCAGCTTAATCATCCCGGCACTACATTCGGCAACTTCTCGAATTTCGGCTATTACGAGGATGAGATTGACGATAAAGTAACGCTTGTTGAAGCAGGTAACGGCGAAGGCGCCGTTGGCTCCGGCGGATACTTCAGGTCGGTAGACCAGTTTGTTCTGGCTTTGGATAAAGGATGGCACGTAGCCCCAACCAACAACGGCGATAATCATAAAAAAGGCTGGGGAACATCCAATACCATCGCGACGGTTGTTTACACAAACGACTTTACGTTAAGCGGCATTTATCAGGCATTGCGCGACCGTTCCGTATGGTCGACGGAGAACAGAGACTTAGACGTTACCTATCATCTGAATGACGGCAAGGACACCTATAGCATGGGCGCCATATTGGATACTGCCCCTGCAACCGCGGATATTACGATAACGGCTAGCAATAGAAATCCTGACGTAGCGACCAGCGATATCGCATCGATCCAGCTGATCAGCACAGGCGGAGCTATCGTTGATCAGAAGAATTACCCTGTCGGAACGAATAACGCGGATTACACCTATTCGATGAACGCGCCGACTCCGGGCTATTATTTCGCAATCGTTACGGACAACAAAGGATTCATCGCTGTCACGGCGCCAATCTGGCTTGGTTCTGCGCCGAAGGTCGGCATTACCTCGGTGAGCAACAGCTCGACTATGCCAGTTACTACAGAAGCATTAAATTTAACGACTAATTTCTTCAACAACGAAAGTACGGCTGTCACTCTTAAATCTATTTCTTATGAGGTAGACGGAGATTCCGGAGCGAGCCAAACGTTTACGCCGGGTACAAGCATCGCATCCTCGGGCAACGCGAATCATGTATTCAGCTATACGCCAACGACTGCGGGAACCAAGACTATCACGATTAGCGCCGTTATTACGGTGAACGGTGTAGACAAGACGTATACGGCAACCAGTACGATGAAGGTTAGCAACATAGATTCCGTCTCGTATGTGGGGCTAGATGCTTCGCATGGCAATGAATACGTCAGCGGAGGAAGCTATCCGAACTCCATGGGCAATATGATGACACTCGCCGGATCAAACGGCGTAAGAGTTGTACAGCTCAATACTTCGGCCCAATTAATCGCGGCAACCAGCAATCCGAAATATAAAATGATCATCTTGAATGCCCCATCCAGAAAAAGCGTTAGCGCATGGTTAAATCCGGTGAACTATTCCGCTGAGGAAATCGCGGCGCTCAAAGCCTTCTCGGAGAACGGGAATACGCTAGTCTTCGGAAATATCGCAGACTACGCGGAAATCTCAAACGCGGACTCGGCATCGCCTAAGAAACATATGTCCGAACTGCAGAATGACGTTCTGGCAGCCATCGGTTCCACGCTACGCGAAGGCGACGATGAGGTTATGGACGATGATAAGAACGGCGGACAAGCGTATCGACTGTATCCGACGGAGCTCAATTTAAATAATCCGTTGATGCAAGGCGTTGTTGACGGACAGACCTACAGCCAATATTCAGGTTCTACGATTTATGCCGTTGATCCGACGACTGGCAAGAGAACCTCAACATTGCCTACAACGGTCAGCCCGCTCGTCTTCGGATTCCCGACCACTTATTCGGCCGAAACCGACAATGACAACTTTGGTTACGGAACTGGACCGGGCATTGATATCTTCCCATTCGTTGCAGCTGGAACGAATCCACAAACGGATAAGGGAGTAAGTTCGGACAAGCTGTATATTCCGAAGTATGTCAATTCAAACAGCGAGATTGCAACGAATCCGGAAGAAAAGCTGCTCGCGGCATCTGAAGTGATTACGCATTCGAACGGTAAAACTTCGCTTGTTGTCGTTGCCGGCGGATCATTCATGAGTAACTTTGAGATCCAGGTCACGCAAGAAAACGCAGGGACTTTGCCGTATGCCAATTACAATATTATGGATAATCTTTATAAAACGGTTAATCCGCTGACGGTTACAAGCATTGCGGATGCGAAGAATCTGCCGGATGGAACGGAAGTTATTATTGAAGCAACAACAACAAGCGAGGTAAATACGCAAAGCGCAAATCCGGATACAAACAAAGGCTTCTTTGATACGATTTATGCGCAGGATGCAACGGGCGGCATTAACCTATTCCCGGTTGCCTCAGGTATCCAAGAAGGACAAAAAGCAAGGTTTAGCGGCACGATCGCGCATTATCAAGGCGAAGTGGAACTTACGGTAAGCAACTTCACTATTTTGGATCCAAGCATTCATAAGCTTGCGCCAACTTCTCTCACCACAGCTGCTTCCGTGTCCTCTGACAATACGGGACTGTTGGTAAGAACAAGAGGCGTCGTGTCCGATATTTACAAAGACAATGACGGAACAATCAACCAATTTACAATTAATGACGGATCCGGACCGGCCATCGTATTCATTAACGGATACATTACAAAAGGAACGTCGCTTTCCTTCATTACAGAGGGAGCATCCGTTTCCGTAGCCGGTTTGGCTTCGATCGGCGAAGTCGTCAGCGACTCGGATATGCACCCAAGAATCAGGGTCAGAGACCGTGCCGAAATCATGAATGTTTCGTTAACAAGCATTGCGGTGACAACTCTGCCTGCAAAAACGCAATATAAGGTTGGAGAGAGTTTGGATCTTGCAGGACTGGTAGTTACGGCATCCTACAGTGATACAACCAGTAGCCCTGTTGCCATCACATCGGCCAATATTAGCGGATTTGACAGTACAACTACCGGTACTAAGACCGTTACGGTAACGGTTGGCGGCAAGACAACAACATTTAATGTCACGATCGTTTCTGCGTCTACCGTTCCAACGGGTCCGGTAGAAAGCACGCCTGATTATACGGCACAAGTTAATGTTAACGGTTCGAATTCTACGCTGCAGGTCAAGGTTGATAAGAATAACCATAGCGCAACCGTGGATGTTGGCGCAGGCAGCAATCTTATGACAGCTGGGAAAACGACCGTTATCACAGTTCCATCCGTTCCGGATGTTCAAACTTACAGCTTGGACATCCCTGTCCAAAGTCTGAATAAGTCCGATCTGCAAGGCAGCATCGCTTTCACTACCGATAAGGGCAGCGTGACCGTTCCTTCGAATATGCTGACAGGCCTTACTGGCGTAAGCGGAAGCAAAGCGGGCATTTCCATTGGTCAGGGCGATAAATCCGGGCTTCCTGGAGATGTTAAAACCGCAATCGGCGATAAGCCATTGGTACAGATTACTCTGTCTATCGACGGCAAACCGATTGCGTGGAACAACCCTAATGCACCGGTGACGGTATCTATTCCTTATTCTCCGACATCTGCTGAACTTGCTCATCCGGAGAGCATCGTCGTGTGGTACATTGACGACAGCGGCAACGTGATCAATGTTCCTAACGGACATTATGACGCGGTTAACGGCGTGGTTACTTATACTACCACCCATTTCAGCAACTACGCGGTGGCTTATAACAAAGTGAGCTTTAACGATGTTGTTGGAAGCGCATGGTACAGCAAAGCCGTAAGTTTCATTGCGGCAAGAGGCATCACAACAGGGACGGGGAACGGTATTTTCAACCCTGATGCTAAGCTGTCGCGCGGCGATTTTATCGTCCTTATGATGAGAGCCTATGGCATTACCCCGGATACAAACGCGACGGACAACTTCTCGGACGCGGGCAATACTTATTACACCAACTACCTGGCAACGGCCAAACGTCTTGGTATCGCTACCGGCGTAGGAAACAACATGTACGCGCCGGGCAAGGAGATTACCCGTCAAGAGATGTTCACCCTGCTGTACAACGCTTTGAAGGTTATTGGAAAGCTCCCTCAGGGCGAAACCGGCAAGAATCTCTCCGACTTCAATGACTCTGGACAAGTAGCATCATGGGCGACGGACGCGATGACGTTGCTCGTTAAGTCGGGTATCGTTGGCGGCAGCAATGGCAAGCTTAATCCTACTCATACAACTACTAGGGCGGAAATCGCTCAAGTGCTGTATAACTTGTTAGGGAACTAGAAGAGACATGCTTTTATACAAGAAAGAAGCCGCAAATTAGTGGCCTAGAAGACTGTCGAGATCATCTCGACAGTCTTCTTTTTTGTTCAATTGGATGAAAAAAATAACGGTGTATCGAAAAGTGCACCAAATCATAAAACCGTAACCTAGTGAAAGGGCTTACATCGCCCTAAAATAAAACTGATCATACCATCCGCACAAAAGGGGGAAGTCGATGGCAGATAGAGAAACGCTCGTTTCGAAATAATCTATATCGCTTGTTCCTGCATTTTGCTAAAAGATAGTTTCGTAAGCGCTTTATACCATTAAATTGGTTGGAGGATTGGCGAATGACTCTTAAAAGGAATTCAAGGATAAATAAATGGACCGTCATGATGGTCATTATGGCTATGCTGTTATCGATGATCTCGGGCGGGCTCAGGTCTGCTTATGCGGACTCCGCCGACAATGTATTGAAGATCGGAGTAGGATCCGGTGTTATCAGCCATGGCTGGGACGCGAACGATATCATCTCGGGCCACGAGTACACGTATTCCTTAGAGGCAATGGGTACGGGGACGGCTAGTGTGTTCGTTCAGTATAACTGGCAGTGGGGCAGCCCGCTGCAGTATACGGATTTAGCCGGTTCGAGGGTCTCGATTGAACCTTCCGCCAATTGGACCAGCTACACAGGTACGTTTACCGCGCCTGAGGACCAAGCCGGAGGTGCCGACTTTTACTTTGGTTCCGCGACGGGCGGCAACGTTTATGTCGATAACGTCGTGATTACGGACACTACCGCCGACGAGACCTATTACTCGGAAGATTTCAACAGCATTGCAGACACACCGGCAATAGGTAAAGGAAACGATAGCTGGTATACGACAACTACAGGTATTTTCTCCGTTGTTTCC
The DNA here is from genome assembly GCF_030161375.1 of Paenibacillus glycanilyticus. Taxonomy (GTDB): domain Bacteria; phylum Bacillota; class Bacilli; order Paenibacillales; family Paenibacillaceae; genus Pristimantibacillus; species Pristimantibacillus glycanilyticus_B. The sequence goes on along the minus strand of NZ_BSSQ01000005.1, from coordinate 40,076 downwards.
AAGAATGACGCCGTAGGCCCGGTTCCTGCAGTTGTAGACAACTACGTGCTCAAAGCAGATACCGGCAGCGGGAACATGAGCTGGGGAACGAAGGAGTTTGCTGCGGGTTCCACCTATACTTACTCGTTCCAGGCGATGGGCTCGGGGACGGCCGACATCAAGTTCCAGTCTGACGAGAATTCGGATACTCCTTGGTCTACTCTGTCCGGATCGTCAATCACTGTAGGTCCGTCAACGTCTTGGACCACTTACACGGCGACCTTCACGACACCGGCGGGCCAGCCTGAAGGCGCAGGATACTATATGTTTATTAGCGCCGCATCGGCGGGACAGGTCTATATCAACAATATGACCGTTACCGATGCTGAGGGCGCAACGTTCTTTGCCGATGGTTTCGAGAATGTGCCTAATACGCCAATTATCGGCAAAGGGAATGATAACTGGTACACCGGTACAAACGGGATCTTCTCCGTCGTTCCGATTAGCGAGGCTGCCGGTACTTCCAGCAAAGTACTGAGAATCAACTCAGGCGAAGGCAATGTGACGGCGCATCTGGGCGAGTTGGTTCCCGGCGACACTTACGAGTTTAACCTCGAGGGAATTGGTTACAGCTCAGCCGACTTCAAGGTGGAAAATAAGTCGTGGGCAACCTTGTCGCAACTATCGGTAGCAGCAAGCAACACTTGGCAGAATGGCTCGGTTACCTTCGTTGTGCCGGATGACGATCAGAACGATTATACCTTGGTGGTGAACGCGGCATCGGGCGGCAACGTGTACGTGGACAACATTGTCATTACCGACACGACGGCCGATACGGTCTTATTCCAGGAGGATTTTGAGAATGTACCCGGAGATCCCGCTATTGGAACAAGCGCCGGTGCTTGGTATACCAATACGGACGGAACGATGTTCACCATTGTTCCTCGAAACGGTGCCAGCGGAAGCGACCCTAACGCCTCCGCAATCGTAGACAAATACGGGCAAATGATTGATTCTCCGTATACGCCAAACGACAATCGTCCGCATGCCAAGATCACGAGCGATGAAGAGCTTGCGATGGTTCCGGAGCAAAATGAATCGTACTTCAGTTCCTTGAGCCCACCGACTGACCGGGACAGTTATGGCGGTTTGGCCGGCAGCGGGTCTGAATACGGCTTTGAAGCGACCGGTTACTTCTATTCCAGCCATGCGGATGTTAATAATGACGGCAACCCTGAGGCTGTAATGGTTGACCCGTTAGGCAACTTGTACTTCCAGCTGGGAGCGACAGTGACCGATCCGAACGAGACTTATGCCGATCTTACGGGCATTAAATGGGAGTACGACCAGCTTCCGGCCTACGACCCGGACAGCAAAGCCTGGAGGGGCGAAGATACCTTTTCGCCATATGTGTACAACATCGAGCAGGAAACGGGCAAACCGTTTGACGTCAATGCTTGGCGCGAGGATCAGATCTACAACGAGAAGCAATTAGGCTTCAATTCCTTAGGCATGTGGTCCGGCGACGCGAGCACAACAACGCCGTATTTCGAAGTTCTCGATTCTGCCATGGCGCAAACCCCGCATATCGGCAGCTCCAGACTGTTCGACGTGTTTAGTCCGAATTGGCAGAGCAGCTTAAATGCCGGTTATGGCGGGGCTATATCCGGCCACGCGAATGATAAGATGCTGATCGGTTACATGTTTGAGAATGAACTTCCTTACGATTCGTTCAGCAGCACGCTCCTTGGTTCCTCTTCTGTTGGCAGTGGCACCAGAAATGAGCTGGCTAGCTGGATGAGCGATCAGTACGGCGATGATATCGCAGCGTTTAATACGGCGTGGAAGACAAACTTCTCGAGCTTTAATGATCTGGCGAGCGGCACGCTGAAGATGAGCACATCCGCCGCTTCGAGCGATATCAATAACTTTACCAAGTATTATCTCCAAACCGAATATAGCACCATCTACCAGACTGGCAAGGCATATGATCCGAATCATATGCAGCTTGGCGACCGCTGGTTTGCCGGATCTCTCCGGAACACCGCGCTCGCTCAGGATTTGGCGGAAGCAACCGCTGGCAACGTAGACGCTATTACTTACAACTACTACACGAACTCGCTAGATACAGCTTGGCTTAAACAGATCTACGATTGGTCCGACAGCACGCCGATCATCCTCTCCGAGTGGCACTATTCCGACACAAGCGTGTTGCCAAACGGCAGCCAACCGGTGTCTAGCCCAACGGCGAAGGGCCAGATGTACAGCGACTATTTGGAGAATGCCATCGCGACGGGCGTCGTGGTAGGCAGCGATTGGTTCACTTGGCTCGATCAGGCACCAACCGGACGTTACTTCAACGGTCCTAATAACGGCGAGTCCGGAGCGTACGGTTTCGTTGACGTGACGAACAGACCGGTTGAGGCATTTAATGAGCTTGCCATGCAGAACCATTACAATGTTTACAAATTGCTTGCGGGAAGCGTCAAGCCTTATGCGGCTCCAAATAGAAGTGCAGCGACCGAACGCGACACGCACAAGGTGATGGCAGCGCCTCAAACCGCTACCGCGCCGGTCATCGGCGATTTCGCGGATTGGAGCGATTTTTCGAAAAAGGCGACTCTGACAGCGATAGATCAAGTATCGGGACCGGCTATTCCCGATCCAAACGTGTCGGGCAATATGGCCGTGACTTGGGACAATGAGAACTTCTACATTCAGGCCCGCGTAACGTCGGGGACAAACAGGGCAGCAAATGGCGGCGTAGCAGGCAATCCAGCGGATATGTGGAATGGTGACGGGCTTGAGCTGTTCTTCGGACCGCAAGATGTTGCGTCAACTCCTGGCAGCATGCTTGGTACCGATTCGCAATTGCTTCTTGGCGTCAACAAAAACAGTGACGGCAGCGTTTCGGCAGCTGCATATTGGGTCAATGGACCAAGCTTCGCTTCCCAGTCGCCAGTGAATGTGAAAGCGAAATTGGCGTCCGACAATAAGGGCTGGATTCTGGAAGCAGCTATTCCGCTCTCCGCGATCGGCTTGCCTGCAGATGCCTTCAGCACGGACGGCAGTCTTGTCCTAGGCACTCCAATGCGATATGACATGGGCTTCGATCTTTCCGGCGCAGGCGGAACCCGCTATTCGCAATATGCGTGGAACGGCAACGACTCCGACTCGAAGAACCGCAACCCGTGGGGGATGCTTCACTTTGCAGCGAAAGAAGATGACGGAGGAACTACCACTACGCCGCCACCAACGCCGACAGGGGGAACCACATCGAGTAGCTTAACTCCAATTCTGGATCCTGCTACCGGGGAAGCTTCTCTGACGATTCCAACGTCATATTTGAGCTCTTTGCTGTCGGGTACAAACAAGCCGACAATCGTCATTCCAGCTGTAAATGGCGCACGTGGTTATAACGTTAGCGTTCCCGCCTCGCTCTTGCAATCTTTACCGGCGGGCAAAGCAATTGTTATTCAAACCGCTGCCGGAACACTGACGATTCCGTCCGGTATTCAAAGCGGAATCGGCTCCGCGAATGCGGCAACCGTAACGCTGAGCATTAAGACGGTTACAACGGATGGCATGGACGACAGCCTGAAGGCATCCATCGGTGATCATCCGGTCATTGACCTGTCGCTGAAGCTGGACGGTAAAGTCGTAACTTGGAACGATCCGGATCATCCGATAACCGTTTCCGTTCCGTATAAACCTTCCGCGGCCGAATTGGCTGATCCGGAACATATTACGATCTGGTACATCGACGGTCAAGGCAAAGCCATTGCCGTTCCGAACGCGAAATACGATTCGGCAACCGGCAGCGTGAACTTCATGACGACCCACTTCAGCGAATACGCCGTCGTTTTTGTTCAGAAGAGCTTCACGGATCTCGCGGGCTACGATTGGGCGAAGAAACAAATAGAAATTCTAGCCTCCAAGGGAGTTATCTCGCAAACGAAGTTTGCACCGGGCAGCTCAATGACAAGAGCGGACTTCGCGGTATCCTTGATGAAAGCGTTAGGATTATCCGCGAAGTCAAGCGGAACCTTTGAGGACGTTGCGGCAGCCGATTCCCGTTCTGAATTGTTGAACGCGGCCAAAGCGCTAGGCATCATCAAAGGCGGCAACAACAACTTATTCCATCCGGACGCGCCGATTACGAGACAAGATATGATGGTTATGGCCGCCCGGGCTCTAGAGAAGCTTGGCAAGCTTGAAGCTCCGCAATCGACGGCGACATTAGCCGCGTTCAAAGACAAAGCGCAAGTATCCGGTTATGCTTTGCAAAACCTGGCTTCGCTGGTTGAGGCAGGCTTGATCCACGGCTCTGCAGGGAAGCTTAATCCAGGGCAAGCGGCAACCCGCGCGGAAGCGGCGGTATTCTTGTATAACCTCTATCTGAAATAAAGAGATTGGAAACGAATGAATAACAATCGCCCTCCACTTGGTCTTCTTGGACAGGTGGAGGGCGATTTTTTACGACCACGATGGGATCTGATCATGATATAAAGCGTCGAAGTAGAAGTTGGAATCGACAATCCTAGTAAGGTGGAATTCCGTGAGAGCTTCTTATATGATGTAAATATATAAGTTATCTAACTGTACACCAAGAGAGAAGATAGATACTTAGAAATAGGAGAGAGATAACGATGAGAATGATACCTTTTGAAAAACGCGGAATTTCTAACAGCCGAATTGTGCTTGGCTGCATGTCGCTTGGTGGAGGCTGGAACAGTGATCCGCTGACGCAAGCGGATTATAAGAAGGCGGAAGGAGCTATCGATGCGGCTCTTTCGTCGGGTATTACGATGTTTGATCATGCCGACATTTACACGAACGGTAAGGCGGAGATCGTCTTTGGCCAAGTATTGAAGACAAAGCCGGTACTCCGGGAAAATCTAGTTATTCAATCCAAATGCGGGATCCGTTGGGGGAATGACAGAACGCCTGGCCGATTTGATTTTTCCAAGTCGCATATTTTGAACTCGGTAGACGGCATTTTACAGAGATTAGGTACGGAATACTTAGACATTCTTCTGCTCCATAGACCAGATCCGTTGATGGAGCCTGAAGAAGTAGCGGAAGCATTCTCTTTGCTCAAAGAATCCGGCAAGGTACGGCATTTTGGCGTTTCGAACATGAATGCGCAGCAGATCCGCTTCTTGCAGCAGGCGATGGACATGCCGCTTGTCGCCAACCAAATGGAGATGAGCCTTGCGCGACTGGATTGGCTGGATCAAGGGATTCATGTCAATCAACAAGCCGGCCTGAACGTAAACTTCGCGGAAGGTCTTATGGAATACGCACAGATGGAAAATATCCAAATTCAAGCTTACGGATCATTAGCGCAAGGGAAATTTACGAAGGCTCCATCGGATAATGATCCGGACAACGTACGGAAAACAGCTGAGCTTGTCATACGGCTGGCGGAAGAGAAAGGAACTTCGCCTGAGGCGATTGTACTCGGCTGGCTCATGCGTCACCCTGCTCGTATTCAGCCTGTTATTGGGACGGCTAATCCAGAGCGAATTCTTGCTTGCCAGGATGCTGTTCGTCAGGCTGAGCTTATGAGTCGTGATGACTGGTATGCTCTTTATGTAAGTTCGAGAGGAAAGGATATGCCTTAAGAGTAATTGAAAACATTTGCCGCCTAGAGCGAAGCGAAAGGGATGAGCAGGAAATGACCCCATACAGAATGGCGAGGCCAGAAGAGCGAGACGAGATTATTGATTTAGCAAACTATGCATTCAGTATCGATTTTGAGAAAATACTTCCAAAGGTATACCATGAGAATGATCAATCTTATGCGATCACTAAGGTTGCTGAGAATAAAGATGGCAAGTTGGTCTCGCAAATAGCGGTTCTGCCGCAAACTTTGCATGTAGGCGCTCAAGAGCTCCGCGCGAAGTTCCTCGGGGGAGTCGCCGTTCATCCTCGGGCTCGGGGAGAAGGGCATATGTTGGCTTTGATGACGAGCTGGCTCGAGGAAATGAAAGGAACTACCGATATTAGCATATTGAGCGGCCAGCGGCAGAGATATGAATATTTCGGCTATACGTCCGGCGGAACAAAATATGAATATACGATAAGCAAAGCGAACGTGAGGCACGCGCTTAAAGCTATAGACAGTAAAGGGATTACATTCTCGCCGCTGTTTGAACTTGAGGATGCCGTGCAATTTGCCGACCAATCAAATACTTCGCGTCTAGCGTACGTTTCGCGAGAAACCGAACTCCTTGAGAAAATTTTATCTTCTTACGGACAAATTCCTGTTGGTATTTCGTTCGAGGACAAACAAATCGGTTATTTGATTAAGGATCATAGCGGGACTGCAATAACCGAACTCTCGGTAACTGACACCGAAGATATTCGAAAAATAATAAAAGCCTATTTTGACCGCTACGCCATTGACCAAGTGAAAATTTCGCTTCCCGAATATGACTTAGCCTACAATGCCGTACTTAGCGACTTTGCGGAAGGTTATAAAGTAGAAGCTTCTAATATGTACAATATTTATGATTTTGCGAATGTATTGGAAGCCTATTTAACGTTGAAATTTAATACAATCGGACTTTCTTACGGCCTATTCTCGGCAATAATGGATGATCAACCGGTAACGATCCGCGTGGATCAAGCCGGCGTGCAAGTCGAGCGGAAAGCTATGCCGGAAGCGGTTGTTCTGGATAAAATGGAAGCGCAGAAGCTGATCCTGACCCCATTTGGCCGTCATATGGACGTAGCTGCTCCTAAAGACTGGTTTCCACTGCCCGTCTATTGGTATGTGGTCGATTGTTTCTAAGTTCATATTTGAAATAATTAAAGGAAGCGTATCATGCCGATTAACTCGTTTGACAACTACCCCATGAGTTGGAAACCATCCATTGATAGAACGATAAAACCGATCTATAAAGCAATCGCAAGACAATTGCAACAGGATATTAGGAGCGGGGTTCTGCTCCCTGGAACCAAACTTCCTCCGCAGCGGGAGCTGGCTGACTATTTGGATTTGAATTTGAGCACCATTTCCAAAGCGTTCAAAATGTGCGAATTAAAAGGCTTGTTAAGCGCTGCTGTCGGAAGCGGAACTTTTGTATCGTACGATGCTTTGTCGAACGCGTATTTGCTGGAAGATACCAAGCCGAAGCATTTGATTGAGATGGGGGCGACGCTCCCGGACCAGGCTTCCTATGAGCCTTTGATGCATCAATTAAGGAGCATGGTGCAAGAGTCCGATTATGAGCGGTGGTTTGGTTACGGCCGGGCAGGCGAAAGCGTTTGGCAAAAGGATGCAGCCGTGAAGCTCATACGAAAAGGCGGGTATGAAACGACGGCCGATCGCATTTTGTTCACGAACGGCGGACAAAATGCGATTGCCGCCACGCTGGCGAGTCTTTGCAAGCCCGGTGATCGCATTGCGGTGGATCATCATACCTATCCCGGCTTAAAGACGGCAGCAGCAATGCTCAGCGTGCAGACCGTTCCAATCCAATCCGAGCATTATACGATGAGTCCAACTGCCTTGGAGTATGTATGCAAAACCGAGAATATCAAAGGCGTGTATGTCATTCCGGATTATCATAATCCGACAGCTTGTTCCATGCCGCTAGAACATCGGAGAGCGATTGCGGCCATTGCCAAGAAATACAATGCGTTTATCATCGAAGATGCGTCGTACCATCTTCTGGACGAGAATCCCATTCCGGCACTTGCGTCATTTGCTCCGGAGCAGGTTATCTACATAGCGAGTTTATCGAAATCGATAGCGCCGGGGCTGCGACTAGCTTATGCGGCAGTGCCGGGCCGGTTCAAGGATCCGATCGCAAAGGCGCTTTATAATTTGAACATTTCGGTTTCTCCGCTATTGGCTGAACTGGCGGCGCGTCTTATTGTATCCAATCAATTTGAAGATTTAATTAAGAAGCATCGGGAACAAAATCGGCTAAGGAACAATGCCTTCAACCGACTATTGGCAGACTATCGCAGTTTAGGTGCAGATACAGGTATCTTCCGTTGGTTGCTATTACCGGGTACGATAACCGGAGCTGAATTTGAATCCTTAGCGGCTCAGCAAGGAGTGCAGGTGTATGCGGCTGAACGCTTTGTCGTTGGCAATAGCACGCCGGAGCGGGCTATAAGAATTTCCGTATCGGCACCATCAACAATCGAAGAACTTGAACAAGGATTAATGATCCTCAGACGTCTGCTAATTGATCATACTTAATATTGTTTGCCATACAATAATTATATTGTGTGGCTTTTTTGTGCGTGTTAAGATGAGTCAAATATTTAAAAAGGGAGATTGGAGATGGCAGAAAATACGGCAGTACTCGAATATGTGAAATCGCCGGAGAAACAACGCCAGTTGCATGCAAGAACTTTAAAAGTCGTTATTCTCTCTCAAATATTTGGCGGAGCGGGTCTGGCAGCAGGGATCACGGTAGGAGCGTTGCTGGCACAAGCCATGCTTGGCACGGACAGCTATTCCGGAGTGCCCACCGCTTTATTCACGCTTGGATCCGCTATCGCTGCTCTATTGGTTGGCCGCCTGTCGCAACGTCTTAGCCGCAGAATCGGGCTGGCCGTCGGATTCCTATCGGGAGGAATCGGAGCGATTGGCGTTGTGCTAGCTGCTGTAATCGATAGCGTTCCATTGCTGTTTCTAGCCATGTTGATCTATGGAGGGGGGACGGCAACCAATCTTCAAGCACGCTACGCAGGTACGGATTTGGCTTTGCCGGAGCATCGGGCCAAAGCCATCAGCGCGGCAATGGTATTCACCACCATAGGTGCCGTTGCCGGTCCGAATCTCGTTGATCTGACGGGACGGTTGGCTGTTTCGTTAGGGGCTCCGGCCTTGTCCGGTCCGTTTATGCTAGCGGCGGTTGCTTATCTTATTGCCGGAACGGTATTGCTCTTATTCCTTCGGCCGGATCCTCTCATCGTAGCGAAAGCTATAGCGGAGCAACAACGGATGACGGACGCTCGTCATCAAGCGAACCAGTCTTCTATTCAAGGGCAAAAGGGAAATGTTAAAGGGATTATGGTTGGTGCCACCGTCATGGTTCTTACGCAAATCGTCATGATCGCCATCATGACCATGACTCCCGTGCATATGAAACATCATGGACACAGCTTGAGTCAGGTGGGAATTGTAATCGGCTTGCACGTAGCAGCGATGTATCTGCCTTCACCGATTACGGGCTACCTGGTCGATAAATTTGGCCGCGTTATCATGTCCTACATGGCCGGTTTAACCTTGCTGTTATCAGGTACGTTAGCAGCGCTTGCTCCGGGAGACTCTATGCTGCTGCTCGTTATTGCGCTTATCCTTCTTGGTCTAGGTTGGAACTTTGGATTTATTAGCGGCACAGCGGCCATAGTAGATGCAACAACGCCAGCCGATCGGGCAAAAACGCAAGGTACCGTCGATGTACTCGTCGCTTTGGGAGGTGCTTCCGGCGGCGTTTTATCCGGAATGGTAGTTGCTCAGTCCAGTTATGCTACGTTGTCCATGTCAGGAGCGATCTTGTCGCTCATTCTTATTCCCGTTGTATTATGGTCCCGAGCTCAACAGAAAGGAGAACAGTATTGAACAGTCAGGTTATTATCATTGGCGCCGGGTTAAGCGGTCTGAGAGCAGCTTCCGTGCTTTCCGATCACGGCATTGCCTGCCAAGTGCTTGAAGCCCGTGATCGAATTGGCGGGAGGATATTAAGCAAAGAAGTTGAAGGAAAACCGGAGTTTGGAAGATATGATCTAGGACCCACATGGTTTTGGCCTCGATACGAACCTAAAATGACGGCACTAGCGGAGGATCTCAAACTGGATACTTTTGCGCAAGCTGATCATGGACGTATCGTGATGGAAAGATCTCTTCATGAGCCACTGCAGTACTATGAACTTTCCGAAGGGGCGATGGACACATCCTTAAGAATTGCGGGCGGTGTCCATACGCTGATTGCATCAATAAAAAACACGCTTCCCGAAGGCATCGTTCGACTGAACTCGCGCGTGACGGCCATTACGCAAAAGGATGATAAGACGGTTAACATCGAAGTTAATGGCGGGAAGGAGAGAATAACAGCCAAAGCCGTTATTTTCGCTTTGCCTCCGCGATTAATTGCCCGGCATATTGCCTTTGAACCTGGGCTGCCGCAAGAATTAAGGAACCAGCTGATGAACAAACCGACGTGGATGGCCGCTCAAGCGAAAGCAGTCGTGATCTATGATCGTCCGTTTTGGCGCGAGCAGGGACTTTCGGGATTTGCGTCCAGCTGGGTGGGCCCTCTGCAGGAAATTCATGATGCTTCACCTGTACCAGGTCACGGAACGGGCGGCGCGTTATTCGGCTTTTTCGGAATAAATGCCAACAAGCGCTTAGAACTAGGGGAAGAGCGTCTTAAGGAGTTAATTAGAGAACAGTTGGTGCGGCTATTTGGTCCGCAGGCTAAAGACAACGTCGCCATTCTATACAAGGATTGGTCTACAGATCCTGATACGGCAGTGTTGGAAGACGCTGATCCGATATCCGATTACCCCGATTACGGGCCACCGGATGGAGACGTTCATAGTTGGGATAAAACGATCTATTTCGCCGGCACGGAAACATCTCGCGTGCAAGGCGGCCATTTGGAAGGAGCCCTTCAATCGGCTGATCGGGCAGCAATGAAAGTGATTGAACAACTGAAGTAAAATAGCTTATCGCGAAGGGCAGCTGTCATGTGAACAGCTGTCCTTTTGCTTGATTCGAACAAAATGACGACATCTCTCTAACAAAACAACACCGATCCTCCAACGAATTGTCCTCACGAAACAAATCGCCTCCCCTCCGAAAACAACTGTCGGTTACTCCGATCTTCTCCTTCCGATAAAATGAAAGCGTATTCGATTTGGTGAAGGAGACTAAACATGAACCATGAATTCCATTTTGATTTAAATATTGTACCGTTCAGCCGCAGAGGTTCGTTCCTGGCGATCTCGATTGTGCCTGAAGCTCAAGATAGAAGACAAGGCTTGTATTTGCGCACCGTCCGCGGCGGCGATGATAAATTTGGCGAGGCATTCCTCGTTGAGATGTTGGATGAGAGCGGCCAAGCGGTTCCGTTCCAATCGGAAGCTTCGCCTGAACGGGTTCAGCTGACGTCGGAGTTTGGAATGACCGCCGAGCTGTGCATCTCGGGCAGCCGGACTTTTCGAGTTCGGACCAGCGGCTGCGGCATACGCTTGACCTTCAAGACGGCCGCTTATGATTACGCCTTCCAAGAGGCGCCCGGCTGCTGGGAAGTGAACAGCTTCACCCATGAATGCCGCTTTATGCTGACAGCGCTTGTTGGAGAACTGAAGATGGAAGTGCCATGGGACAAAATTAAAAGCTCTTACGTGATCGCGGAGTTTTTGCCCGACCGGAAGTCCGGCCAGTCCGAATTCGCTGTTGAAGAGTTCAAGACCGTAATGGAGCGGAGAACATCGTGGGAGCCGTTTGACGATGTGCTTGCCGAGGTGAAGGAAGAATTCAATCAGTGGCACCATAACAGCTTGTCCATGCCGGAACGTTGGGAGGGAAGCCGCGCACTTGCTTCTTACATTACGTGGTCTTGCCTAGTTCCCGCAGAGGGATGTCTGACTCGCCCGGCCATGTATATGTCGAAGAATTGGATGACGAACATCTGGAGCTGGGATCATTGCTTTAATGCGATGGCGCTTGTTCGCCACGATCCAAAGCTTGCATGGGATCAATTCATGATTTTCTTTGACCGGCAGGATGAAAGCGGTCTGCTCCCGGACTTTATCAACGACAAGTATGCGCTCTGGAACTGCAACAAACCGCCTATTCACGGTTGGACGCTCGCTTGGATGATGGAACGGACGGACTTTATTCAAGAAGCGCAGCTTCGGGAGGTTTACGGTCCTTTGTCCAAATGGACAAAATGGTGGTTCCGGTACCGCGATTCGGACGGGGACGGCATCCCGCAATACAATCACGGCAACGACTCCGGCTGGGATAACAGTACGGCGTTCAACAACGGCATTCCCGTTGAGAGCCCTGATTTGACGGCTTTTCTTATCTTGCAGATGGAGGTCTTGGCTGAGATCGCGAAGCGGCTTGGACATCCGGAAGAAGCAATCGAATGGCAGCAGCTTGCCGAGGACACGCTAGAGAAGATGATTAGCCATTTCTGGCATGACGATCGATTTACGGCTTGCCGGTCCGGCACGCATGAGATTTCCGAAGGAGACAGTCTGCTTCTATTCGTGCCGATTATATTGGGCGAACGTCTGCCGGAAGCGATCCGCGCGAAGCTATTGCAAGGTCTAAGAGAGGAAGGCAGATTCCTGACGGCTAACGGCTGGGCGACGGAAAACGTGAACAGCCCGTTCTATCATGCCGACGGGTATTGGCGGGGACCGATTTGGGCGCCATCGACCATGATCCTCGTTGAAGGCGTTGCCGCGGCGGGGGATCGCGAGCTTGCGGAGACCGTCTCGGACCGTTTCTGCGCGATGCTGAACCGAAGCGGGATGGCTGAAAATTTTGACGCCATAACGGGTGAAGGATTGCGAGATCGCGCTTTTACTTGGACTTCTAGCGTATTCCTTATTCTAGGGCATGAATATACAACTTAATGGCTAAATCGCACTTCTTCACCGCCAAGAAAAAGGCTGTGAGGAAGTGCTTTTGACGTTTGGGGACATCTGACATTGTTTGTCAGAGAGGTCCATGCTACAATTCAAATGATTTTTGCACGAAGCTCGGAGGGCAACCGCGATGAATCCATTACTTAAACGGCTTAATACTCGCCTGCGGTCAGGCGCATACCGAAGCATCCGAACGAAGCTGCTCTTATGCTTTCTTATCGTAACGATTATTCCTCTTCTATCGCTTGGCGCCATGTCTTATTACCAATCCGCGAAGGTCGTTAATTCGCAGTTTGGCAAATACGGCGAGAATGCCGTGGCGCAGTTGGAGCAGCAGACAAGCTCCTATCTCAATCGCATGAATCAGACAACCGAGACGATATATACGTATTTGCTTGATCCCGCATGGGCGGATTTAGGGGACCAAGCCCCTGTGACTTATGAAGATATTCTGGATAAAAACGATCTGGAATCACTCTTGAAAGCGCTTAAAACCGATCGTACGACCGGCATCTATATCATTACTCGAACCGGTTATTATTATGGGGAGAATAATCTCGACGTATCCAAGCTTAAGACGATTCCGGCTTGGCAGCAGATGACTGCATCTCCGTCAGGGAAAGACTGGATTGGATTCTATCAGCAGAATCATGAAATGAACGATACGCCGGATACCGGGACTCCGGTTCTGGGGCTGGCGGTTTCCATTAATAACCCGTATGGCGCCCTGAGGGGCGGCAAAATATTAATCGAAGAAAATGCGGAAGAACTGCTTCATATGTTCAAGCTGTTCGAGCATGATACGAAAGCCCATCTTCAGATCAAGGATCCAAGCGGCCGGATCATCTACGAGACGGCGGGAACGTTTGCTTCACAGTCAAGCGATATCGTGTGGAATAAATCGATCGCCGTTAACGGATGGAACATCGAAGCGAGATTGCCCGCGGCATCGTTCTACCGTTCCTCCGGCATCATTCGGTCCAATACGATTATCGTAGCCATTGCCTCTTGTCTCTTTGCTTTTGGACTGGCGTATTTATTTTCTTCTACGTTTACTTCCCGGATCCGCCGTCTGAAGGACGCCATGCAGAAGGTCAGCTTCGGCAAGCTGCATACGAGAACGCAGGTGGAGGCGAGGGATGAACTGGGGATTCTCGATATCAGCTTTAATAACATGGTCAGCGGGATCCAGTCTCTCGTCGGAGAGATAGAAATAAGCGAGCGAAACAAGAAGGAAGCGGAGCTGAAAGCATTCCATTATCAGATCAATCCGCACTTGCTGTTTAATACCCTGAATTCGATTCAGTGGAAGGCGAGATTACAAGGAGCGGAAGATATCCGCCAAATGCTGTACCATCTTACGAAGGTGCTTGAGGGCAATTTGGATATTTCCCAGGAGCTTATTCCGCTAGGCAGCGAACTGAAAATTATCGAGCATTATCTCAAGGTTCAGGAGATCCGCTACGGCCCCGTATTCAGCTATAAGCTAGAGTGTGATGAACAGCTGAAGGCGTATTTGATTCCCCGGATGACGCTGCAGCCCTTATTCGAAAATATTTTTTTCCACGGCTTCGAGGACGGTCAAGGGGAGATTAAGCTAACGGTTCGCGAGGCAGGCAATCATGTGCGACTCGTCTTAACGGATAACGGAGCGGGAATTCCGGCAGATAAGCTGGAGCGTTTGCTTATGCCGCAAGCGGAGAAGCGCAAGGGCAGAGGGGGACTTGGCGTGCAAAACGCGAATCAGAAATTCAAGCTGCATTTTGGCCCGCAGTTTGGTTTGAACGTACAATCCACGCATGGGGAAGGGACTACGATCCTCATCGAATGGCCCAAGAAGGAGGAGGACCAACATGGAAACGAAACCAGCCATTAAAGTATTGATTGCCGATGACGAGAGTATCGTCCGCAAAGGACTCCGTTCGACGGTTCCTTGGGCGAAATACGGGATGGAAGTCGTCTCGGATGCTCCCAACGGCCGTAAAGCCTGGGATGCTTTTCTCGAACATCGGCCGGAGGTCGTCATTACGGACATCGTTATGCCCGAGATGGACGGCATTGAGTTGTCCCGTAAAGTAAAGGAGGCGGCACCGGATACGAAAATCATTCTGCTCAGCTGCCATCGGGATTTCGAATACGCGCAGCAGGGAATGAAGCTTGGCGCTTCGGGCTACTTGCTCAAAACCGCCTTCGAAGATGAAGAGCTGGAAGATATGCTCGCAAAGTTTCAGAAGGAGCTTAAGGCAGCTTCAGAGTCGGCGGCTAAGAAAGACAACGCAAGCGAGCAAGGCGAACTTCTTAGCACGCTTTTATATGCTTGGCTGAATGGACACGATGACAAGTTTGCGGGCGAGATGGAGAAGCGCACCCGCGAAGAGTGGTCCTTTAACGGAGAACAGGCCTATCTTTATTTGCTCAAAACCTCGGGCTGCGAATATTCCTGGCCGGAGCGTCTGAAGCAAGGAGCGCACGAGGACCGGCAGCTTTGCTTGGGAACGGCTATTCCTTATGGGAATGAGCGCTGCTACTGTATGGTGCCCCAATCAAAGGTGAATGCTATGGAAAGCATATTAGTAGAACAAAAGAGCGAAAGCGCGAAATTTCAATGGGCCAGAAGAGGGCCGCTGTCGGGTGCGGAAGAACGGCTTGAGGCTATGCTTTCCCTTCATAAGGAAGCTGAAATAGAGAAGGCGTATCAGGTATCCGCAGGGGATTGGCCAGAGGCTATTTGGCGCGCGGTGAAGCTGCTCCATGACAACCCGTCTGCCGAATGGTCGGTCAGCGACGTGGCGCGGCAGGTCGGACTTAGCCGGAGCCACTTCTCGATCCTGTTCAAGAAAGCGGTGGGGGACAGCTTTGTTGCTTTCCAATACAAACGGAAGCTTAAGCTGGCTACGGGATTATTGAGAGATACGAACTTGACGATGCAAGAGATCGCGGAGCGAACCGGGCTTGGCGACAGCAAATATTTCAGCAAATGGTTCAAGCGCTGCACGGGAGAGACCCCTAGCCGGTACCGCGCCGAACAAAAAGACAACCGCCATCTAACAGATGATCACCTGGCGACGTAATCGAACAAAAACACGCAAACAATCGAATACTTATCGGTTTTGAACCGCTTTCATTTTCGTTATGATGAAAGCGGTTCAATTGTTATATATCTCATTTTTCAAAGGGGAGCTGCCAGATATGAAAAAGAAACTAACTTTTATTGTTCTGACAACGGCATTGACGATGGCTGCGCTAACGGCATGCGGCGGCAACAACGGGGATTCAAACGGCAACGCATCATCGCAATCAGGGAATAGCGGGAAAGGTTCCGGGGAAGTGAAGAAGCTTCGCTTCGCTACTTGGGATACCGGCGATGCGCTTAAGATTGAGCAGGATATCGCGAAGAAATTCGAGGCGGATCACCCTGGCACGCAGGTTCAGGTAGAGGCTTATGCGGATGGCTTTGATCAGAAGCTGGCGGCGGGCTTTGGCGCCACGAACCCTCCCGATGTGATGTACATGTGGGACTTTCCAACCTATCACCGGTCGCTTGAGCCGCTTAACAGCTATGCGGACAGCGACAAGGATTTGAACAAGGATGATTTCTACAGCGGATTGTTTAATTACGCGACCATAGACAATAATCTTTACGGCATTCCTGCAGGCTTCACGACCCGCGTTGTGTATTACAACAAGAAGATGTTTGATGATGCGGGCGTTCCTTATCCGAAGGATGGCTGGACTTGGGACGATTTCCAGAGCATCGCCGCCAAGCTGTCGGACAAATCGAAGAAGCAATACGGCTTTGGCGTCCGCGCGGAGAATGACACGTATGACCTGCAAGGGTTTGTATGGAGCAACGGCGGTTCCTACATTTCCGATGACGGAACGAAGATTGACGGCTTCATGAACAGCAAGGAAACGGCAGGAGCTGTTCAACTGTTCGGCGATATGCTGAAGAACAATTCGGCCGTTCTGACGGGCGGCAAAGGCCAGCAAAGCGGCGAGGATATTTTCAAAGGCGGCAAAATCGCGATGTGGGAAAGCGGTATCTGGCCGCTCGAATCCTTCAAGCAAGCGGGCATTGACGTAGGCACCGTGGAGATGCCGGCATTCCCGGGCAAACCGGTCAAAGGCGTTGTCGCCGAATCGGCATTGTCCATTGCCAAGGATTCGAAGCAGAAGGAGCTTGCGTGGGAATTCATCAAATATTATGTGTCGAGCGAAGCGATCAAGATGCGCGTAGCCGATTTGCCGGTACGGGTCAGCGTCGTTAATGAACTGAAGAAGGATCAGGATCCTCTCTACAAGCCTTACTACACGATGCTGGAACGTTCGGACAATACGCCGGCCTTCCTGCTTAACGACAAATGGAATGAAGTGAACCGCCAGCTGTCCGCGGCAGTCGAAGCCGTCGTGCACGGCAGTAACGCGCAGGACGCGCTTAACCAAGCAGTCAAAGACAGCGAGCGTTATTTGAAATAACATTACAGCTTACAGAAAGAAGGTTAGGAGATGGCTCAGACCTACTCGCAGACAGCAGGGAACAACGCGGCCAGCCTCAAGCCTAGAAGAAAACGCGGATGGGGTGGGGCTGCGCCCTACCTCTTCATCTTCCCTTGGATCTTCGGATTCCTCGTTTTCACGCTAGGCCCGTTGTTGTTTTCGCTTATTATTTCGTTTTTTGATTGGCCTATTGTGGGCCAGGTGCACTTTATCGGCTTGGGCAATTATAAATCCATGTTTACGGATGATCCTTTATTCTGGAAATCGCTTGGCGTAACGCTGAGATTTGCGGCTCTATTCGTCCCGTTTAACATCGCGGTAGCGCTGGGGCTTGCCATCTTGCTTAATCAGAATACAAAAGGCACGGCGATTTTCCGTACCGCTTTTTATTTGCCGTCCGTCATTTCCGGCGTTGCTCTGGCGATGATCTGGTCTTGGGTATACAGCGGCGATTACGGCATCTTGAATTACTTCCTGTCGATCGTTGGGATTCAGGGGCCGGACTGGCTGAACGATACGAAATGGTCTCTTGTTGCGATGGTTGTCGCAAGCCTTTGGGGACAAGGTTCCATGATGCTTGTTTTCCTCGCGGGCTTGAAAGGCATTCCGAAGGATCTTTATGAATCGGCTTCGCTGGACGGAGCGGGAGTGATCCGGCAGTTCTTCAGCGTGACGATTCCGATGCTTAGCCCAACGATTTTGTTTAACCTGATCACGTCTATAATCGCGGCTTTCCAACAGCTGACTTTGGCCTTATTGCTCACTGGCGGCGGGCCGATGAAAGCTACGTATTTCTACGCGATGTACATGTATGAGAATGCCTTCAAATATTACAAGATGGGCTATTCCGCGGCCAATGCATGGTTCATGTTCCTTATTGTGCTTACGCTCACCTTCCTCGTATTCAAGTCTTCCGAGGCTTGGGTATTCTATGAAGGCGAGATGAAACGCAAGCCGCAGAAGAAAATGAAATCCGGCGGAAAGGGGAAAACAGCATGAAAAAACCTCTCGTGTATCTCTTATTGATCGGCTGCTCGCTGCTATTTGCCGCACCGTTGTTTTGGTCCGTGACCACGGCGCTGAAGTCGCAATCGGAGTTGTACCTTTTCCCGCCGAAATGGATCCCTTCCATATGGAAATTCAGCAACTTCTCGGATGCTTGGACGATACAGCCTTTTAACTTGTTCCTGAAAAACACCGTTATCGTAACGATGTTGTCTACGATTGGCCAATTGGTATCTTGTACGCTAGTTGCTTACGGATTCGCTAGATTCGAGTTTAAAGGACGCAATCTATTATTTCTTGTCGTGCTTGCGACTATGATGATTCCTTGGGAAGTCACGATGATTCCGCAATATATGGAATTTAACTATTTGGGATGGATTAACACGCTCAAACCGCTGTTTGTTCCGTCTTGGTTCGGATCAGCCTATTTCATCTTCCTATTAAGACAATTTATTCTCACGCTTCCGCGAGAATTGGATGAAGCCGCAACAATCGACGGAGCGAACAAGTTTGGCATTCTTGCGCGGATTATCATTCCGCTTATGGGGCCGCCGCTTATTCTTGTCGCAGTGTTTCAAATCATGAACTGCTGGAATGATTACCTGGGTCCGCTCATTTTCCTCAATGATCAGTCTAAATACACGCTTACGCTCGGATTATCGCAATTCAAGGGGATGTTTGGCGTGGATATGCAGTCCATTATGGCGATTACATGCCTCATCTCGATTCCGCCGCTAGCGGTATTCTTCTTCGCGCAGCGTTATATTGTCGGCGGAATCGCGAATACGGGGATTAAATAAGTAGAGAGATTTCAAGCGATTTGGGAGGAGAAGCATCATGCGAACAACAGAACAACCGCAACTTCAATTACAAGGACAACGGGATTGGGATAATCTTGCCGTGCTAGAACGCAACCGGGCGAGGAGCCGGTCGTATTTCATACCATTTTCAGATTCCGCGGAAGCATTAAGTTACGACCGGGGGAGCTCCCCGTGGTTCAAATCGTTAAACGGCAATTGGAAGTTTCATTACGCGAAAGGGCCGGAGTGGGCGCCGGAAGGATTCCATGAAGAAGGATACGACGTATCCGGCTGGGATGAGCTTCAAGTGCCAAGCCATTGGCAGCTGAAGGGCTACGGCCATCCGCATTACACGGATCTTTATTACCCGTTCCCGGTTGATCCGCCGCATGTGCCTAACGATAATCCGACAGGCAGCTACGTTCGGGAGTTTGAGCTTCCGCCCCATTGGGACGGCCGACAGCTGGCGGTGAAGTTTGATGGCGTGGACAGCGCGTTTCATGTATGGGTGAACGGCGAATTCGTCGGTTACAGTCAAGGAAGCCGCTTAACGTCGGAGTTTGATTTGACGCCGTATGCGAAGCCCGGCGTGAACCGCATGGCCGTTCGAGTGTACCAATGGTCCGATGGCACCTACCTGGAAGATCAGGATATGTGGTATATGAGCGGGATTTTCCGGGATGTTTATCTGATCTCGGAGCCTTCGACGATCCGAATTGTGGACTACACGATTGTTACCGAGCTGGATGATGCGTATTCCGATGCCACTTTATCCGTAAAGTTGGAATTAAGCGGGAAGGACCTGCTCGGGGAAGTCAGGCTGCAACTGCTGGATCAAGAAGGCGCGATTGTTGCGACTGCGGACAAGCGGATTGTTGGCGTGGCTGAACAGGATCAAGTTATTGCCCAATTTGCGATACCGGTCGCGAAGCCTGCGCTATGGAGCGCTGAATCCCCAACTTTGTATCATCTGGTCCTTACGGTAGAGGGCCGGAATGGCCAAGCGGCAGAGTTGGTTGCCCAGCGGGTAGGCTTCCGCAAGATTGAAGTGAAAGGCGGCCAGTTCCTGGTGAACGGCAAAGCCATATTGCTAAAAGGCGTTAACCGGCATGACCACCATCCGGATACGGGGCGCACGGTTGCGCTGTCCACGATGATTCAGGATGTCATTATGATGAAGCAGCATAACATTAACGCGGTCAGAACGGCTCATTATCCTAACGATCCGAGGTTCTATGATATTTGCGACGAATATGGGCTGTATGTCATGGAAGAGACGGATCTGGAGACCCATGGCTTTGAACTGCTTGGCAATATTTCGCGCCTGAGCGATGATCCCGCCTGGCAGGAAGCTTATGTCGACCGGGCTCGCCGCATGGTGGAGCGGGACAAGAACCATCCTTCCATTCTGTTCTGGTCGCTTGGCAACGAATCCGGCTTTGGCTGCAACTTTAGGGCGATGTCGGAATGGTGCAAGGAGGCGGATCCTACGCGTCTCATTCATTACGAAGAAGACCGCGAAGCCGAAGTATGCGACGTTGTCAGCACGATGTATTCATCGGTTGAGAAAATGATCGGTTTCGGGCAGCTCGTTGATCATCCGAAGCCGCATATTTTATGCGAATTCGCCCATGCGATGGGGAACGGTCCGGGAGGGCTTAAGCCGTATTTCGATACGTTTGATGCTTATCGCAGATTGCAGGGCGGCTTTGTATGGGAGTGGATCGATCATGGCATTCGCCGGAAAACGGCGGACGGAAAAGACGATTACGCTTACGGCGGAGATTATGGCGATGAACCGAATAACAGTAATTTCGTTATCGACGGCCTTGTTCGTCCCGATCGGACGCCGTCGCCGGGACTTATTGAATACAAGAAAATAATCGAGCCTGTCCGGGTCGAACAAATAGCCGAGAACCGCATTCGCATCACCAACCGGTATGACTTTATTTCGCTGGATCACCTCTATGCGGATTGGAGCGTAACGGTAGACGGGCGTACGGTCCAAAGCGGTGCACTAGCATTGCCTAACATCCAGCCGGGCGAAAGCACGGAGGTTACCGTTCCCGTCCGGGCGGACGCACAGCTTACCGGTTTGGATCATGGGGCGGAGCGTTGGTTAACGATCGGATTCTCGCTGGCTTCGGATTGCGGCTGGGGAGAACGGGGGCATGAGATTGCTTGGGCGCAG
The DNA here is from genome assembly GCF_030161375.1 of Paenibacillus glycanilyticus. Classification (GTDB taxonomy): domain Bacteria; phylum Bacillota; class Bacilli; order Paenibacillales; family Paenibacillaceae; genus Pristimantibacillus; species Pristimantibacillus glycanilyticus_B. Next base: position 18,968 of record NZ_BSSQ01000005.1, on the reverse strand, counting down.
CTTGCTCTTGAACCTGTCGGGATGGGCAGCACGGCAGCAACTTCATGTTTGCCGGCGCGCAGTTTGTCCTGCACGGAGGAAGGGCGGCGAATCACGCTTCGGAACGACGTATTCCAGTTAACGTTCGACTCCCGGGAGCCTGGCATGAAGTCGCTTGTCATTAACGGGCAAGAGCTTGTGAACAAAGGCCCGCGCCTCAACTTCTGGCGTGCTCCGATTGACAACGATATGTATGTATTGCCCGATTGGCGCAAGGCGCATCTCGACAAGCTGACGGAACGGATCGATGCTTGCAAGTGGGAGCGGCTTGATGAAGGGACTATTCGAATCAGCTGGTCCTCCCGGATCGCGCCGCCGGTGTTTGATTGGGGCTTCCGCTGCGAAACCGTATATACCGTAACGGGCTCCGGCTTAATCACGATTGACGTACACGGTGTTCCGGAGGGTAAACCTCCAGTTATGTTGCCGAAGATCGGGCTTCAAATGGAACTTCCAGAAGCGATGGATGCGGTGAAATGGTATGGACGCGGACCGGGCGAGAATTATTCGGACAGCAAGGAAGCGGGACGATTCGGCGTATACCGCAGAACGGTAGACGAGTTGTTCACCTCCTATATTTACCCGCAGGAGAACGGCAACCGCACGGATGTCCGCTGGGTATCGGTAACGGACGGCAGCGGAATCGGGCTGCTCGCGGCAGGCGATCCAACGCTTGAATTCAGCGCTCGCCGATATACGGATGCGGATCTGGAAGCGGCCAAACACGCAAGCGATCTGGTACCGCGGGACTTCATTACGCTGAATCTGGATTACCGCCAGAATGGTCTAGGCAGCAACAGCTGCGGACCGGCTCAAGGGCCTGAGCATGCCGTCAAGCCGGAGGAATTCCGGTTCCGGATGCTGCTGAAGCCTTATCTCTCCGAGGATACCGCTCCAGAGCGACTCAGTCATCAAATGAGATTGGAAGCAAAACGCGGCTTCTCCACTCTCGGAAGGGAGTAGGGGATGTCCGATTATTTGAGAGGGTTGTGGCGCCTGCCGTCGGGAGTTCGCCGGTTCCTAATGACCGAGTCGTTATACGGAATTGGAATCGGACTGTATTCTCTCGTGCTTAATTTGCATTTATTGTCCAAAGGGTTGAGAGAAGACCAGGTGGGCGCCTTGGTATCGGTAGGCATCTTAATTATGGGGATACTCGCGATCCCCGTATCCTTGCTCGCCAACCGGTATGGCCGCAAAAAGCTGCTCGTTGCCGGCATCTTGTTTATTGCGGCGGGCAACGTTTTGTACGCGTTCACGGGCGAACTTGCTTTTTTCTACTTGGCTCAGGTCCTTGTCTCGATTGGATTAACGCTGGTCGAAACGACAGAGGTACAGCTTCTGTTCAACTATTGTTCCTCGCGAAGGGATGAGATGCGCGCCTTCTCGCTTATGTTTGCGGTATTTACGGCCTTCACGGGAGCGGGGACGTTAATCGCCGGTTATTTGCCAAGCGGAGCGGACAGCGGGGAAGGCTACCGAATGGCGCTCTTACTCGCTGGTCTTGTGTTTGTCATTCATGGCGTTGTACGCGGCTTCTTGCTGCCTGCCGAGAGCGGGGCTGCTCCGAAAGGGAGAAATCAAGAAGCCGTACGAAACCTGACCGATTGGAAAAAGAAGCTGCCAAGCTCGAAGTTGTGGCTGTTCGCCGTGTTTCTGGCTTTGCTCGGCGGCGCGCTGGCTATTACGGGGTCTTTCCTCAACGTCATCGTGAAGTTCCGGCTCGATTGGATGGACGATAACGTATCGCTGCTGCTGGCTGTAGCCGGAGTAGTCCTGTTCATCAGCTCGCTGTTGACTCCTTACATGATGGAACGATTCGGGAATAACGCGGCAATTATTGCGGTGTTTCTAATCAATATCGTCATCTTTGTCGCTCTCTATTGGCTAATGCCGGTATGGCTGTTCATGATGTTGTTCCTTATTCGCGGGGGCGGAGTAACGATGCTCTCCAATCTGGTCGACAGCCAGTTAATGTCCGCGCTTAAGGAAAGCGAACGGAACCTCTTCGCCGGTATGCGCTCCGTATTCCGCAGCATTGGTTCTTCCATTACGGCCTATTTCGCGGGCCTGATCTTGGCCGGCGCAGACTATCAGATGCCTTTTCTATTGACGGCCGCGCTTTTGGGGGCAGGGTTAATCTGTTACATGAAGTGGATCCGTCCGATCCTTCATTAATCTTTATTGAAGAAAAAACCTTTGGCTACCAAAGGTTTTTTCTTTTTGTGCCGATTAATAGAGTAGAGATATAATTGATAGCAATTCATGTTAATCGTAAGAATCTCATCATTTCACAATGAATGGAAAGAGGCCGTCATGAAAAACTTATCGCGAAAATGGATATTTTTAGTAATACTTGCTTTAGTTGTTCAAATGACTCTTGGTAATGGCATGACATCCGCCGTCTATGCAGCTTCAAATCCTGTCATTACGACGGATGCCGGATCAGCATCATTCGTGGCTGGAGACAACACAACTTCGACACCCGTATTGGTCGATTCCGGTATAACGGTTACTAACGGGAGCGGGTTCACGCTAACAAGTGTATCGGTAACGATTACCGGTAACTTGCAACCTGGAGATATCCTATTGTTTATCGCCCAAAATGGTATTAGTGCTTCTTATTATTCCGCTACAGGTGCGCTGACGCTTACCAGTGGCGGGGCAACCTTAGCCGATTGGCAAAACGCCTTGCGATCGATTACGTTCACCAGTTGGGCCGTAACGCCAAACACGGCAACGCGTACGATTAGCTTCATTGGCATTGATAATTTAGGGAATTCGAGCGTTGCGGCAACAAGAACCGTTACGGTGACGGATACAGACCAGACGCCTATTGTGACGACAACCGGCGGGATAGCCTCTTACACTTCTGGAGCGTCTGCCGTTACGATCGATTCTGGCGTGACGGTATCTGATCTAGACAATGTGACTCAGGCTAGTGCAACAGTAAGTATCGGAGCCGGTTTTCAAACTGGAGATGCGTTGAGTTACACCAATACAGATACTAACATATTTGGCAATATTGTAGGCAGTTATAATTCAGGCACGGGTGTGCTGACGCTCACTTCTGCCGGAGCAACCGCGACTTTGGCACAATGGCAAAATGCTTTGAGAGGAATTCATTTCTCGACGGGGAGCATCGCTATTCCAGGTAATCGCATAATCAATTTTACGATAAATGACGGGACGAAAATCAGCGCTGCTGCTACCAAATCAGTAAATGTGTTCACAGGACTCATCCTTACTGCGAGCGGAGGGTCGGCTTCATTCGTAGCTGGGGATAACTCAGCATCCACACCAGTCGTTATCGACTCAGGCATGACGGTAACCAATGGTGCCAGCGCAACACTTGCAAGCACCACAGTGGCAATCACGGGCAATTTCCATGCTGGAGAAGATGTATTGCAATTCACAAACGACGGAGTAACCATGGGCAACATCACAGCCAGTTATGATGCGTCGACAGGCGTGTTGACGTTGTCATCAGCTGGGGCATCTGCCACCTTGGCACAGTGGCAAAGCGCTTTAAGATCAGTGAGTTACACGGACACAGCCATAACGCCAAATACGGCAACGCGTACGATCAGCTTTACCGCTATTGACGGAGGTGGAGTTACCAGTAACGCGGCAACAAGATCCGTTACGGTAACCGAGACAGACCAGACGCCTATCGTGACGACGACAGGAGGGACCGTCTCTTACCAGTCCGGCTCATCTGCCGTTAAGATTGATCCAGGCGTGACAGTCTCCGATTTGGATAACGGAACGCTTCAAAGTGCAACCATCTCCATTACGAACGGTTTTAATAATAGAGATGTGTTATCGTTTTACCTTCTAAGCGGGTTTAGCGGAGTTTATAATGCTTCCACAGGCGTTCTTACGATCTATGCTTCCGGTGGAGCTAGTTTGTCCCAGTGGCAAAGTACATTGAGTTCGGTTCAATTCAGCACGTCGGCTACCCAGTCAGGTAACCGTACCATCATCTTTACCGTTTACGATGGCATAAAAACCAGCGCCGCTTCTACTAGTATGGTAAATGTAAGCGGATCTCCGAGTTTGGCCGCCAGCGGAGGGTCGGCTTCATTCGTAGCTGGGGATAACTCAGCATCCACACCAGTCGTTATCGACTCAGGCATGACGGTAACCAATGGTGCCAGCGCAACGCTTGCAAGCACAACAGTGGCAATCACGGGCAATTTCCATGCTGGAGAAGATGTATTGCAATTCACCAACGACGGAGTAACCATGGGCAACATCGCAGCCAGTTATGATGCGTCGACAGGCGTGTTGGCGTTGTCATCAGCTGGGGCATCTGCTACCTTGGCAGAGTGGCAAAGCGCTTTAAGATCGGTAACTTATACGGATACGGCTATAACACCTGACACGGCAACGCGAACCGTTAGTTTTACCGCGATTGACGACAATGGTGTTACCAGCAACACGGCAACAAGAACGGTTACGGTAACCGCGATAGACCAGACGCCTATCGTGACGACAACTAGCGGTACGACCGGCTTCAGATCCGGCGATACAGCAACTTCGATCCCGGTGGCAATAGACAACGGGCTGACGATAAGCGATTTGGACAATGGAACTCTCGTAAGCGCAACGGCATCCCTGACGGGCAACTTTCACGCGGGTGAAGACGAGCTCTCGTTCATTAATGATGGAGCGACCATGGGCAATATTACAGCCAGTTATAATACATCAACGGGTGTATTGACGCTAACCTCATCAGGCGCTTCGGCTACTTTGGCGCAATGGCAAAGCGCAATGCGTGCGATTTCTTATACCAATACAGCCGTTAGCCCGAATACGGCAACGCGTACGGTTAGCTTCACTATTAACGACGGTACCAAGAGCAGTAGCAGCGAGGCAAAAGGAATTACCTTAACCGCTTTAAGCAGCTTAAGCGCCAATCCAACGTCGGTAAGTGTGTCGGTTGGGCAAACGGCTACCGCTGTAATTACGGCACAATATTCCGATCAGTCCACGGCGGATGTAACCTCATCGGTGTCTTGGACCGTTCAGAATCCTGCCATCGCGAGCGTTACAGGTTCGACGATTACGGGCAAACAGGCAGGAAGCACGGTTATAAAGGGGACCTATGGGACTCAATCGGTGGATATAACCGTGACGGTAACCGCGAATAGCAGTTCGGTGCCCGTAACGACTCCCGCCAAGAAGTTATTTTACGATTTCGTAGATTCTGATCGAATTGCAGCGTTCATTCGAGATGCTTTAAATGCCGGAGGTGGTTCCAACACGTTCCGGGATGCGGCGAACCATTGGGCTTCCAAAGATATCTCATTGGCAGCTCGAATTGGCATCATCCATGGCTACACGGACGGCAGCTTTAGACCGGACGAGACCATTACGAGAGCGGAGTTCAGCACCATAATCGCCAAGGCATTTGCCTTAAGATTAGGAAATGATAAGCAATCGTTTGGCGATACGCAGAATTCCTGGGCAAGGGAGTCCATTGAGATTCTCGCTTCCAATGGAGTTATTAACGGTTACCCGAAAGGCATGTTCTCGCCGGATAATAAGATTACCCGTGCCGAGATGGTTGGCATAATCTCAAAATTGTTTATTTTACAAGAAAGCAAGTCTGGCACTGGGCATACCTTCTTGGATGTTGATGCTCAGCATTGGGCCAGCACAATCATTGAAGAAGCAGCCGATGCCGGAATTATCGAGGGCAAAAGTTCAAACGAATTTAAGCCAAACGATAATCTTACGAGAGCAGAAGCCTTAACCGCGATATTGCGCGTATTGAGATTAGATCCGGCCATTAACAATTTGCTAGGGTAAATAAATAACAAGCAAGATAGGCAGTTCTTCAGACAGACGATCTGAAGAACTGCTTTTTTTATGTCGCTTGTAAAATTTATGTATGCTAATCTCATAGAAGGATTTTAAATGAAGTTATTGATTACCAGGGGGAAGACGATGCAGAGAAAGTGGTTTTACCGTCTATTGTTGTCCTACATGCCCGTATTTGTTTTTGTTGTCCTGCTGCTGTGCATGGCGTTCTATTATCGTTGGAGCGAGGAGACGAAGGAGCGGATTCAGAATACAAACGACGTGTTTGCCGAGCATGTGATGAACGTGATGGATTCCTCGTTCCTAACGATCGAGAATTATATTGTTCAGCAACTGCTCACGGACGAGACGATTAAAAATTACTACAATACGGAAGGGCTAACAGAGCCTTTCATTGCGTATCAGATTACGCAGAGGCTTAATGAATTGAAGACGTTGTTTCCTTTTGCCGGGGATGTCTATCTCTACAAACCGTCTATTCAAGAAGTGATTACGGACAACGCCATGTTCAAGCTGGACCAGTTTGCGGACCGTTCTTTTGTGGAAGCCGCGTTCAAGGACGGGCTAGGGAGCAAATGGACCTCAGAGCGCAATTACAATCAATTCATCGGCGAAGCACGGCCGGTTCAAGTCGTGTCATTAGCGAAGCTGTTTCCCATTACTTCGGCCATTCCGAATGGCGTGGTTGTTATTAATATACAAGTAGGTTCCGTGCAAAGCATGCTGCAATCCATCAAAGCGAGCGCTACCGATTCCATTTCATTGATTGGGACTGACGGACAATCGTTTTTCGACGAACCTTCGCGGGCGAATTCGGGACAATCAAGCGAATGGGGGAAGAGCAGCGTAATTTCTCCCTATACGGGCTGGAAGTTAGAAGTGAAGGTGCCGCCATTCGAACGGGCAAGCGTTATGGCCTCCTTCCTGGAAGCATGGATGCTGCCGGCGTTAGGACTCATGCTGCTTGGTTTATTGTTTCTGACTTATATGACTCATCGAAACTACAAGCCAATTGAAGAGATTATGATTCGGATTGACCGCTATACGCTGAAACGAAGCTTGTCTATCGGGAAGAAAACGGCGCATGACGAGTTTCATTTTATATCCTCGGCGCTAGATAATCTGGTAGAGAACTCCCATCAATACGAGAAAAGGTATCTTGAGGATTTATCGATCCGCAAGAAGTATTGGTTCTATGAATTGCTTGACGGCCAATTTTCCTTAAGTCCGGATGAATGGAGACAAGAGGCCGAGCAGCTTAAGCTGCCCGAGACGTTTGCGTCCGCGCTGGTCATGATTGTCGAGATGGATAACTATCAGGATTTCCGCAATACGTATTCCGTTCGCGATCAGCAGTTATTTAAATTTGTCATCCACGGCGTGATGCAGGAAATTGCCCAAGGCCAGCAAGTCACGATCTGGCTGGAATGGAAGGAAGCCGATCAACTGGTTGCTATTCTCTACGCCGATCCGGAGAAAGCGGCGGCTTCCATTGAATACATCGCGGAAGCGGTGAAGTCATGGGTGTCCTCCAATCTGCAATTTACGACATCTGTCTATGTTGGCACGGAAGCCCATGACGCGGAAGATATTGGCCACTCCTACCAGGATGCTCTCCGGGCTGGAGAGTACCGGACGATTCACGGCTACAATCATGTTTATTTTGCAAGAGAAGTGCAGCCAAGTGCCGGAAGCGACTTATATCTCCACCTGCAAGCGGCCAAGTCCTTGGCCAAAACCATTCGCGCAGCGGAGCCGTCATGGTTGACCGGACTTGAAGCGATGTTTGCCGAGATGCGGAGCGAGCAGCTTCAGCGGGACAAGGTGCTTGACGTGATGCAATGCCTTTTTAACGAGCTGGATAAAATGCTGCAGGAAATACCCGAGGACGCGGATGGACGCAATCTAGCGAAATTGTCATCCGCGGCGATGACCGATTTGACTACATTAGACCTGGTGGATGAGATGCAAAGCGCATTAACCCGTTGCCTTGCCGAATTGGTCGATTCGCTTGGGGCATGGCAGCAAACGCAGGATTACCATCATCTAATCGAAGAGGTAAAGACGTTCCTTCACGGGAACTTCGGTAATCCGGATCTCTCCTTGCAATATTTAAGCGATAGATTCGAGTTGTCTACCCGAATGCTCAGCCGCGTATTTAAGGCCGAGACGGGTGAACGGTTCGTCGATTATTTAATCCGTATCCGGCTGGATGAAGCGAAGCGGCTGCTGGTCGATACATCCGATTCCGTGCAGTCTATCGCGGAGCAAGCGGGGTACATGCAGGTCATTTCCTTTATACGCGCGTTTAAGAAGCGGGAAGAACTGACTCCCGGCGAATATCGCAAGCTGAATCAGCGCTCATGACCAAAAGGTTAATTGGCGAAAAAGGTTAATTCAATACGCAGCGAGCCGCCTTATACGGAGATAGGGCGGCTTTTGCGCATCGTAACCGAAATGTTTATCGCGGAAAAAAGGAAATTGAAGCCTATGCAAGCCTTCCCGTATAGTGAGAGTTGTTCAGGTCTTACCTGCAGGAGACGCTGACGCCTTATACGTTTACTATCAGGGAGGTGAGTCTGATCGGCAATTCGATTTGGAAGCGCAATCTATCCTTATACGTGATGTTTGCGCCAGTCATTGTGTTCTTCATAGCCTTTAAATATATGCCGATGGCCGGAAGCATCATGGCGTTCAAGCACTACAATTTCGGCGACGGCATCTGGCATAGCCCGTGGGTGGGCCTTGATAATTTTCGCGTTTTGTTCAGTACGCCTGCCACGATACAAATCATACGGAACACGCTTCTTCTCAGTCTTCTGTCCATTTTTATCGGGTTCCCGTTTCCGATCCTGCTCGCCATTATGCTGAATGAAGTCAAGGCGATGTGGTTCAAACGACTCGTGCAGACGCTTATTTTTCTGCCCCATTTCTTCTCGTGGATCATCGTAGCGGGAATTATCGTGACCGTGTTCTCCCAACAATCCGGCGTTGTTAACGAGCTGTGGAAATCTCTATTCGGGCATTCGTTCGCTTTTCTCTATCACGAGGGCTCCTGGCTTGCCATATTCGTAAGTTCGGGCATTTGGAAGGAAGCTGGCTTTAGCGCAATCGTCTATTTGGCGGCTCTTGGCAGCATCGACAGCAGTTTATATGAGGCTGCCGGCTTGGACGGGGCGAATAAGTGGAAGCAGATTTGGCATGTTACTTTGCCGGGGATAAGCTCCACCGTGGTATTAATGTTTATTTTATCGATGGGCCGGGTTATGGAAGTTGGCTTCGATCAAGTATTTATGCTTCAGAACTCGACGGTTTCCAATATCTCGGAAGTTATTTCGACTTACATTTATAAGATTGGCTTAATGGGCTCTCAATTTAGTCTAACGGCTGCGATCGGATTGTTTGAATCTATCGTTAGTTTAATTCTAGTCATCATCACTAACCGAATTGCGCGCAAATTCGGCAGCGGATTGTGGTAAGGGAGGAGAACAACATGCAATTATCGGCAGGCGAAAAAATAATGGTATCCGTCTTTTATGCGATACTCGTAGTTGCGGGACTCCTCTGCTTATTTCCGCTGATCCACATTGTTTCCTTATCGATTAGCGATACGCATGCGGTGGCGTCGGGGTGGGTAACGGTCTTTCCAATCGGCTTCTCGCTTCATTCGTACCAGCAGTTGTTTGAGGGAACGCCGATTCTGCGGTCCTTGTGGAATAGCGTTCAGATTACGGCGGTCGGGGTTGTCCTCAGCATGATTTTTACGATTCTGGCGGCATACCCGCTGACGCGAACTTACTTTTACGGCAGAAAACTGTATACGTTTGCAATCATATTTACTTTGCTATTTGGCGGAGGTCTAATTCCAACCTTTTTGACGATAAAAAGTTTTGGATTGCTGAATACCTACGGGGCGCTCTGGCTGCCGGGCTTGATCAGTACGTTTAATCTGCTTGTGCTTCGGTCCTTTATGGAGAATATTCCGACGGAACTAGACGATGCCGCCCGGATTGACGGCTGCGGAGACTGGCTGTACTTAGCGAAAATCGTATTGCCGCTCTCGATGCCCGTTCTTACGACGCTTGCGCTTTTCTACGGCGTTGGGTACTGGAATTCTTTCTTTAACGTGTTGATGTACATGAACGATACAACGAAATACAACCTTTCCGTTCTCGTTCAACAGATGATTCAGAGCCAGACGATGCTGGCCCAGATGAACAGTTCGGACAGTGCCGATCAAATTCTGCTGACTCCGGAAGAAATCAACTCGGCCGCAATTATGGTCATGGTGCTTCCGATTATGATCGTATATCCGTTTTTGCAAAAGCATTTCGTGAAGGGCGTTATGATTGGCGCCGTTAAAGGATAAGGAAAAAGACGAGAAGGGGATAAGGTCTATGAAAATTTGGCAAAGAAACACGCTGGCAGCTGCAGTGCTGCCGCTTGCATGCGGAGTTATGCTGGTCGCTTGCTCGAGCAATAGCGATTCGAAGGAGGAAGGGGCTGGCGGTTCAGCCGCCAAGCCTAATCTGTCGGTTACGATTTACGATCGCGGCAATATTCCTCAAGGGATGGGAACGATCGATAACAACCGTTGGACGAAATGGCTGAACGAGAATGGCCCGGTTAATGCGAAATACGTACCTATTCCTCGAGGAGAGTCCGTGCAGAAGCTTAATATATTGTTCTCTTCGGGCAACGCGCCTGACGTCATTGAAGAGTTCGATGCCAACTTCCGCGATCAGCTCTACCAACAGAAGCAGATTATTCCGGTAGACGACCTGATTGAGAAATACAGCACGACATATAAGGAACTGATGGCCAAATACCCGGAGCTCAAAAAAGCCAGCACGAAATCCGACGGCAAGCAATATGAATTCGGCCGCGTGCAGAAGCTCGCAGGCTTTCAAGCGTTGTTCATACGCGAAGATTGGCTGAAGAAGCTTGGCTTGCAGGAGCCGCAGACGGTAGAAGAATTGTTCAATGTTGCTAAAGCGTTTACCGAGAACGATCCTGACGGCAACGGCAAGAAGGATACTTACGGCATTGCGCTTAGCGGTGAAACCGGCGGAGCGATCTCAACGATGTTCCAGGACGTATCATGGGTATTGGAAGACGGCAAGCTCGTTCACGATTGGGACAGGGCGCAAGCTGCGGTAACGTTCAAGAAGCAGCTATATGATGCGGGCCTTGCAGACAAAGATTTCTTGTCGGACAAAAACGGCCAGAAGTCGTTGCAGGATTGGATTAACGGCAAGACGGGCATTTTTGTCGGACGAACGATTGACCCTTTGAATTTCAGCACCTATTATGAACCGCTTAAGAAGAATGTGCCTAGTGCCGAGGTGAAGGCGATCAAGCTGCCGGCATCCACTTACGGACGTTTCGCGGTTGGCGTGAATAATCCGGTTCAAATGACGACGGTCATCAACGCAAAAACAAAAGATCCGGAAGCGGCAATGAAATATATCGATTTTATGGCTTCGAAAACAACGGGGGAAATTCTGCGTTACGGCACGCCGGATGTTGATTCGGCCAAGAACGCAAACGGCTGTTATGTGCCGAAGGATCTGGAGCAGTTCAGCAAAGAAGTAACGTGGAATAACGACTTCCAGCTCCTGTTGCAGCAGATCGAGCTAGAGCCTTGCGCTAGCACGGCGAGCCAGTTGGATGCCAGCCAGCCGCTGCAAAAGGATTTCATCGAGCTGATTAAGGAAAACAACGGAAGCGAATTTGAGTCCTGACGTGCAATATGCGCCAATTACTTACAGCGAGCACATGCCTGCGCTGCCGGAGGATCTCAAGGTCGTTAATACGAACGTATCTAAAATCGTGGATTTCTATAACAAAGCGATCGTATCCGGTTCGTCTTATAGCGTGGATCAAGCTTTTGCCGACGCGAAGAGCTTGTGGCAGAAATCAGGCGGAGAGAAGCTTGAGGAGTTCTATGCGAAGTGGTATGACGAGAACAAAGATACGGCTTTCCTAGCGAAAGATATGTGGAAATTCATTCAGAAATAGGAGGGGTACAGATGAGATTTGCAGATACGACAGCCGGTGTTCCATACGCTAAAGACCCTGCCGTTGTCCGGTATAAAGGGAAGTATTGGATGTATTATTCCAGAGGGCCGTTTATGGACGGCCGCTGGGGAATTGGAATTGCCGAAAGCAGCGATTTGGAGCATTGGACGAAAGTCGGAGAAGTTCCAATCGAACAGGAATGCGAAGCGAAGGGGATTTGCGCGCCGGGAGCGATTGTGCTAGAGGGCCGTATTCATCTGTTTTATCAAACGTACGGCAACTTTCCGAAGGATGCGATTTGCCACGCCGTTTCGGAAGACGGGTTAACGTTTGCCAAAAATGCAACCAATCCGGTATTCGCGCCAACCGGAGATTGGAATAACGGACGCGCTATTGACGCTGATGTCATTGAGCATGATGGACGGCTATTGCTCTACTTCGCCACGCGTGATCCGCTGGGAGAAATTCAAATGCAAGGCGTGGCTGCTGCGCCAATCCATTCAGATTATGGAAGAGAAGACTGGACGCAAATTTGCGCCGAGTCGATCCTGCAACCGGAACTTGCCTGGGAAGGCAAGTGCATCGAAGCAGCCGCCATGCATAAGAGAGACGGCAAGCTGTACATGTTCTACGCCGGAGCTTACAACAACGAACCTCAGCAGATCGGCTGCGCGGTTAGCCGCGATGGCGTCCGCTGGGAGCGGCTATTTACGGAACCGCTGCTCCCTTGCGGCGAACCGGGAAGCTGGAATGCCAGCGAATCAGGGCATCCGTTCTTGTTTGAGGACGAAGATAAACGCACTTACCTGTTCTACCAAGGAAATAACGACCACGGAAAGACCTGGTATTTGTCCAAAGTGGAAATCGGTTGGCGGGACGATATTCCTTATGTAATGGAAGTGTAATAGGAGAGCCATCCCAAAGTCATTTTGATGACGATGGGATGGCTCTTTTTCATTTGTACGTATTTTCTTGTCGTTTACTATTTGACGTGAAAATTTCTTAATACTGCGCTAGCGACAAGAAAAACAAGTTAGGGTGAGAAAATAAATAAAGACAGACAGGCCTTTATTAGTGTCAGGATAATTTAAACAATATCTGTAACAATTGGTTACAATGTATCGTTAGTATTATTTAATTAGGAGGTGGTTTTTTTGTGAGATTGTTCCTGGTTCTAATCTCAGTAATGTTTTTAGTCGTAGGCTGCCAAAGTAAACAACAAATAAATAAAGAAAAGTTGGTAATTCTCAAACGTCTTGGAGTTGAAAACAAATATGTAAATTATAAAGAGATTACCGAGAAAGGTACAGTTTTAAAAATCAAAGCTTTGTTCAAAAAAGAGGGCTGAGAAAAGGCTAAGCTTAACATGGATAGACCTCCCGATTATAAGATTCATTTCGTACCTACTGACGGTAGTGAAGCTCTATCTGTTTGGTATGACCTTTGGTTTACGAATGGATTTGCAGAATTATATATCGAGGGACAAAATCAGCATAAAAAGCTTTCAGAAGCGGATTCTCTAATACTTCATGATGTAATTCAATAAACAGTAGATTAAGCTATCGAGAAGACGATAGTTCAAGGCAGCACGACGGCAGCTTATCTTATGATGAGCTGTCGTTTTCTTAACTTACGGTCAGATTAACGCAACAAACTCCACGGAAATACGTCTGTTTGGATAGACCGATACCCGCTCGAAGTAGACCTCCAAAGGCAATGTCGTAGAAAGGTGGTAAAGGCAATAGCAACCCTTATTGTTCCAATTGACTGGTTTAAAAAGCAAAATGGGAGGGTTAAATTCACACTTATAACCTTACTGTTAATAGCCGCCATTGTTTTCTTCGCAATAGCTTCATCATTAATACTGGCTGCGTTCCGACTTACTTATCGTCATTGGGTCATTTCGGTAGGCTTTTTCCTGTTGCTACTTTTGGTTGCTGCGTTTTCTTGTGGACTTATAGCTTGTCTACAAATGTACAAGAAAAGGTTCGCTGTGTTGATTCGTACTGTCGGGACGATAGTATTGTTGGCAGCAGTTGGCTTTGGAGGTTTTTGGGGGTGTTTCATTTCAATATTTTATACTGCCAGTATCGAGGAGCAGATGGTTGAGCGGGATGGCACAAAAATGCTTGCCGAAGTAAGTGCGTTTCTGGATGTAGATGTGTATTACTACGACTATAAAAACTGGTTTGTTCGAAGTGAAAAATACAGGATTCATGAGTGATACGGAAGCGGTGGATATAACCCACTTAAAAATGAATTAAAGCCAGAACCGATAACAGTAAAGTACTACGATAAAAATGGAAATCCCATAGGTGGGGCGGAACAGTAGATGAGGTAAATCCATTAATCTCCCTCAGAAGAACTTTGAATGAACGTATCATGAGGTTACTCTAGCGGCAATAACAGATGTACGATAGAGGAGGGTTAATCTGTTCCCCATAGAGGAGTTAATTCCAAAAGACAAATTTGACATGGAAGCAATAAATAAGTTAAAAATGATTGCACCCGGTAATTTTTCTCTTCAGCCAATAATAGAAAAACTGTTCGAATGGATTCAAGATTGTAACTGGCCGATTGCACAGGAGCTATGTACAATCCTTGCATTATTAAGACCAGAAGACATTATTCCACAAATAAGAATGGTATTAAATAGCGGTGATGATGGTTGGCAGTTTTCGTGTATATATTTTCTTATACCTAATTTACCGGATGAAGTTAAAAAAGAAATCGGACCAGATATATTAAGAGTATTTATGAGTCCAACTAAGAATGAAGAACTATGTGAGATAGATTTAGCAGCTAGAGAAATATATAAGAAGTACATCAAGAAGTTAAGCTAACAAGGAACGTTAGCTGAATAACGGCGGCCGGCTAAAGGAGAAAAAAATGTTAACACCACGACAATTAAAAGATATTGAACATTTGCAAAAAGAGTGCGAAGTTCATGATCGTTTACAACTGAAGCTTAACTGGGAAATGCTTAAAGAACGTGGATCGGATCAACTGGATTTTTTTCATTACGAAAATGATGAACTTGTAGCGTTTTTAGGTTTGTACGCATTTGGTTCTACAGTCGAAGTATGTGGCATGGTTAAACCAAATGAACGACGAAAGGGGCATTTCCATCGATTATACCGACTAGGGATGGAAAAGGTGAAACAAAACGGATATAAGAAAATCTTGTTGAACGCGCCTGCAGGATCCAATACGGCAAAAGCTTTTTTGAGTAAAAAAGGTGCTGAGTATGCATTCTCGGAGCATCAAATGGAGTGGCAAGAAACGCCTCTTGAAGAAACCGATGATATACTTCTGAGGCAAGCAACATTAGAAGATTACGAAATGCGCGTACGATTGTCCGTTACCGCGTTCGGAGTGGACGTAGAAGACGCGAGAGTGATGGAAAGCAAGGCCATGGGCGATAACACGGATATGTTCATGATTGTTGTGAACGAAGGAACGGTAGGGAAAATTAGAGTGAACCGGGAAGAGGGGCAAGCGTGGATTTATGGATTTGCCATTCTGCCAGAATACCAAGGCAAAGGAATAGGCAGAAAAGTGTTGCGCCGAGTCATTAATGAGCAAAGTTCGGCTGGATACTCATTACACTTAGAAGTCGAAACGAAAAACGATCATGCTCTAGGGTTATATGAATCAGTTGGATTCAAAGCAGTACATGCACAAGATTACTATACTTATCAACCAAGTTTCTTAAATTGAATCTTCGATTGCGTAAACG
Organism: Paenibacillus glycanilyticus; assembly: GCF_030161375.1. Taxonomy (GTDB): domain Bacteria; phylum Bacillota; class Bacilli; order Paenibacillales; family Paenibacillaceae; genus Pristimantibacillus; species Pristimantibacillus glycanilyticus_B. The sequence continues at coordinate 3,340 of NZ_BSSQ01000005.1, read as the reverse complement.
AGAACGATAGTGAAGAGCGATCCAGGAGCAGTTTGCCGCCGCGGCAGCTGCTCCTTTTGCCATTAAGCTATAGGGAGGTTAACTTGGTGGGCATATCGTCATTATTGGTATATTATGTTACAGTTAGAGGAAATCGGAGCATAAAGTAACCCATGTTTGAAGCAAAATTTAAGATTCTAATAAAAGGGTGAAAGTATTGCTTAAATGGATAAAAATATTGTGGATATTGTCAGCTTTATTTAATCTATCTGGAGTTATTTGGCTCATTATTGGATCAACAGCCAACTTTCAACGTGGGATTGATCTAATTACAACAGTAACTATGATAGGTCTTGGAATACCTTCCTTGTTACTAATTGTTTTGTCAGTCATTTTACTTTTTAGAAGGTGGTCTCCCCAAAGAGGTGGAGTTTTAGGGATTTTTGCTTTAATTGTCAGCATGCTTTTGTTAACTCCTCCATTATATAAGAGTGTTAATACGAGCGGCTGGTTAACAGAGAGAGTTATGACAGATACAATACAAATGACAACAGACGGTCGTTATGAATACAACATTGAAGTAATCAATATATTTCAAAGAAACAGCTATGCTCGTCTATATCTAAAAAACGTTTCTACGTCAGAAGAAAATCTAATCCGTTTAACACTGCCAATTTATGCGATCCATGGGATAGGGGTACAGGAAGTTAACTATTGGGTAAAACTGGAGCCGACTTCGGAAGCAGAGACATACATTTTACACACGACAAAGGATTTCCCTTTATCAGGTGAACGGTTTGAAGTAGACGTAATTAATGGTGAGGCAATAAAAATTGAATAATACACATTTTCAAATTGAACAGTTAAATCGACCCATTAAGTTCCCTCGAAATGATTCACCCATATTGTTCCATCATGCGCACGTCTCTACTTCGCCCTAGTGATTCTCGTTCCCATGTATGTCTCAACTTTCATCTTCTTCAGGTTCTTTTCCTCTACATTGTAACGATGTGACGCTCGAATCTCCGTATTGGTCATGAGCATACTCATTGTCATGAGATAAAGAAAATGACGTAAGCGTGGCCGGCCTCGCTTGCTAAGTACCATCTTTCCTCGCCATTTGCCAGAGCAATCCCGCGAAAGCTGACAGCGCGAGCCACGTGAGTTTCTAGAACGATGTCTACGCCACATGATAGAGCGACCTCCTGATGGGCTTTTTGAGGCAATTGACCTCGTGCGTAACCCCATCGTACCGAGGCGCTCGTTTTTGTTCAAACTCCAAATTATTCGTTTTACAGGAATTCTAACGAGGAGACGATAGTTCAAGGCAACTGGCGATAATATTGCAGGCGTAAATATTAAACTTAAGGACTGAAAGATACGATATATTGATGTTTAAGTTATTGGCGGAGAACTTTAGTTTAACCAATAAAGCTGCGGCGGATCGTAGGATCTACTGCAGCTTTTATTGAAGTAAAGGGCAGTTTAACGTCAGAATTTCGTCACTTTATAATTCGGAAATATAAATTATAATTACTTCAGAACTTAGCTGAAGTGGAGGATACATAATGAGTAAAAGTGTCCACGAGAACACAGGCTTAGGATTTATATTGAAAGAAACACTGCAATGGTCAAATGAAACGTCGATCAATTACCCGCAAGTTATCGCAGGGTTTATCGGAATGGCAAGCTGTATTTCTCTAGGATTCTATTTGAATAATTTAATGTTCGGATTATTATCTACTTTTGGTGTAATGATTACAAGTGATACTTCGTCTGATGGAACAATCAAGCAACATACAATTGAACAGTTTCGAACAATGGCGATAGGGACAGTTGCAATGATTATCGGTATAATTATAGCAGGGCACGGCTGGATGACAGGTGGTTTGATTGTAACGATTTCGACATTGGCAGCGCTTCTGGGAGGATTCAGCAGAACTTTTGCAATAGCCAGCGTACAATTTGTGATACTTTCCATTATTGGATCTAGCATGGGCGATGGAGGATTACATCAGGACATGTTCAAAATATCTGCTTCTTTTGTAACAGGTTCTTTATTAGGAATAATCGTATCTGTCATTACTGGATACCTAATGCAGAAACTATGGGACGACAAAGTTTCAGTTCAACAAACCGCTAAGATTTCATATAGGCAACGATTTACAACGTGGAGGAATAAGTTAACTCATTTCACAGGCTGGAAATACACAGTTCGAGTCGCATTATGTATGATAGCGGCACAATTAATAGGATTTGTTTTCCATCTCGAACGTTCCTATTGGATCGGCTTAACAGTGGCCATTGTCCTCAAACGTGATTTAGCCTATTCACAAAGACGTATTTTTCAAAGAGGCATAGGTACAGCGGTAGGTGTACTACTCGGAAGTTGTTTGTTGCTTTGGTCTCTGCCGCAATGGGATAGTGTAGTTATTATTGGATTACTTGGTGCACTTCGCCCCATTTTTAAAAATCGAAGTTATGCGATCTATGCCATGCTTATGACACCGTTAATGTTAATGATGTTCAGCACCGGAAGTCCAGTGACAGCACATTTGTTAGAATATCGATTACTCGATACAATGATTGGCTGCGTACTTGCTTATGTTCTTGGTTTTTATATATGGAAAAACGCCTCTCAAGGAAACTTTGTTGGGAAAACATAAATATTACACAAGTCGTTTTTCAGCTAACGAAGAACGATAGTTCAATATTAGAGGTGTATTATGGAGAGATCTGATTGGATTCCACTTCGAAACATAAATGATGATAAAAAGATCTGGGCGGGGACAAAAGTTAGGCTTTATAATGTTGGTTTGAATGTTATTGATAAGGCGGATGACTATTACGATTATCTGGTATCATTTATCTATGATAACGTAGAGTATCTTCAACTAACCAACCTCTCGCAAGGCGAGGCAGGAAATATTATTTGTGTGATAAAGAAAGATACACCAAATCATTATGCACTGGGTAAAACACTTAAAGAAATGATGGGACTTGAATATACGTTTGTCCTTTTTGGTAGCTAAGTTAGCTGAACTAACGAGGGAACGATAGTTGAAAAACCAAACGAATAAAGCTGCCGGAGTGCAATCGGCAGCTTTATTACGTTAACGGGCAGCATAGTTCCAATATGTGGTATTATTGATTTTAGTGAAAAGCCATGATTATTATATTCATTTTGAGAACTGTCGAATATCCACGTAGGAGGGAAACACTCAATTGGTTTACATTCAATTTCTTATCATTTTCTCTGTTGGATTATTAATGACCATAAAACCTGATGTCATTTGGACAATAAAAGAGAGTTGGAAGTCAAATGGGACTGACCCCCATTTGTGAGACAGGGATCAAAACA
>NZ_BSSQ01000004.1 GCF_030161375.1 Paenibacillus glycanilyticus | reverse complement strand
CGCGCCAGCGCCGCCAGCGCCAGCGCGAGCGCGCCTAGCGCAGCAGCTGCGCCGGCTGCGCCAGGGAAAGCGCCGCCGGCAAGCTCTGCGGCGCCAAGCGCAATTGCGCCGCCGCCAGCCAGCGCCGCTCCAATCCACAGCGGGCCGGCAACGCCCTGGCCCGCCTCTTGAGCGGCTGCCGGCTTCTGCAGCCGCTCAAGCTCCCATTCGCGCAGCGCCGCATCGCACTCATGCCAAGCCGCTCGCATCGCATCGCTTGTTTGCGGCAGGAAAGCTCCGCCGCCCGTCCGCAGCGGACCGCTTGCCGCCGCTTCCGCGCGAGCAAGCTCCGCTTCCGATTCGGCTAGCTGTAGCGTTGCTTCCCGTTCCTGCTGGGTCACCGACTGCATGTCCGCTTTCAGCCGTTCCGTGCTGCGGCCCGCTTCCGCTTCCAGCTGTTTCTGCCCCCGCACATATTCCCGGTCCGACACGGTGAGCTGCAAGTCAAGCAGTTGCTTTTCTCCCCAGTTCGGCGAGATTCGGCCCAGCAGCCTAGCAAGCATCTCTTCGTCTGCCGCTAGCTCGCTTGCCCGCGTGATGCTCTCTTCCCGCAAAAGCTGCATCCGTTCGCTTTCCAAAAGCAAAGCTTCGGCTTCTTCCTTCCGTCCAAGCAGCTCCTCATCATAGCGGATGATTTCGCGCTTCTGGTTGACCAGCTTTTGCTCCTGCTCTAGCCGCTCTTGCTCACGGGTTCTACTTCCGCGTTCCTTCTGCAGTTCATACCAGCGCAGCTCCGCTTCAGCCGTAATTCGCCGAGCATCGGCCATACTCTCACGCTCCCGGCCAAGCTCAAGTTGCTTCAGCCATACCGGCCTGATGGCCTGCGCTTTCACCGCCAGTTGCGCGGCGGATTGCCGATGAGGCAACTTTTGCTCAAGTCCGCCCAGTTCTAGATGAACTTGCTCGATTTCCTGCTGCAGCTCATTATACGCTCGAATCGCATCTGCCTGCTTCCGCAGCTCCTGCTCCGTTTGCTCTAACGTCTTCAGCTCTTTGTTCATCCGCTGGTTAGTGCCGCGCGGCTTAAACAGCTGCTCCATTTCCTGTTGCAGCTTCTTCTCGGCGGCGGCGATAGCTTTGCCGTTCTCCCAGCCCGCATGGTACAAATACTTGCCGAGTTCATCATGCGACAAAGCTCCGACCTGCTGCAGCTCGGTTAACGTAATCGCATACAATTCCCGGAACAGCTGCTCATTGGTCCCGCCGAGAAAATCCCGTTCCCATTCCGCCTGCGTCGGCCAGTTCTCTTCAGCCAGCTGCGTTTCTTTGCCATGGCTGTCGAGCAACCGTCTTAACTTCAACCGGCCGCCGTTTTGGCTTGCATATCGTTCCGCCAAATAGGTATGGCCATGCTCGTCCTCAAATACAAGTTGCCCGCCATGGGTACCCCCGTTCACGGGTTCCTGCCGCTCGGAAGGTTGATTCCGCCTTGCAAACCCGTATAGAATCATCCGGATAAATCCAAACAACGTGCTTTTCCCGGCTTCATTCATCCCGTATAAAATAACGGAAGGACCGTCCAGCCGGCAGCTGAATCCCTGCAGCTGGCCGAAGCCGTCTATCCGCGCTTCCAGCAGCTTCATTCGTCCTTCCTCCCTTCGCTGCCTTCTGATGACAGCAAGCCGATCGTTAGCTCTCTTGCTTGTTGCAGCCAGTCAACGGGCAGCTCCTCCCATTGTCCGCGCAGCAATCTGCCCAGCTTGGCATGTCCGGCAAGCGGAGACACAGCCGATGCGGCTTCCCTTCTCCATGCCTCATGGTCATTTTCCAGCCGCTGCGCGAGCCGGTATAACTCCATGGCAAAACTGTTCTCGTCTTCCAGGTCGGCTAACCGCAGCTCCGCTCTGGTATGTCCATCGAGACTATATACCCACGCATCGGGGGACAATTGCTGAAGCTGTTCAAGCAATGCTTGAACCGTAAGCGGATCTGCCAGTTTTTGATGCAAAGGACCTTGGCCGGTCAACGCGAGCCGAACCATAACCGTTCGTCCGTCTCCCTCCAGCGCGAGCTTCTCCACCTGTTCTTCGAGCCTAAGCAACAGCTCTTGTTCCGTATGTATTCCCGTGATCGGCAGCTCGTCTTCCAGCCACCTGATCTCGTCTAGCGCTAAGAATGTCAGTCGAACGGCCCGCGCTGCGGACACCTCCACCACATAACATCCCTTTGCCCCGGTCTCTCTTGGGTTACGGCCCTGTATATTGCCTGAATACACAATATGCGGATATTCATGAAGCACTTTTCTTGTGTGGATGTGGCCAAGCGCCCAATAATCGAAGCCTTTGCCTGTAAGCTCTTCCAACGAACATGGCGCATACGGGTCATGGGATTGATCGCCGTTCACGTTGCCGTGCAGCATTGCAATATGAAAAGGCGCTCCGGCCACCGCCGAATAACCGGCCGCCAGATTATCCGTCACATGTCTTTTGCCGTACGACATCCCATAAACAAAAGCAGCCAGCTCACCGCTTCTGCAGTAAGCCGGCCTGTATTCCATTCCTGTAGCTCCAAATTGCGTCACGTTGGACGGTAGCTTCAGTTCTGCCCTTGCGCCGTTTAGCGGATCGTGATTGCCATGAATAACAAATACGGCAATGCCGTGCTGCTGCAGCCGTTCCCATTCTTTGAGCAGGAACAGCTGGGCTTTCAGCGAACGGTCCGCTTCATCGTACAAATCGCCGGAAACAACGATAAAATCAACCTGCTCGGCAATGGCCGTCTCCGTTAACCGGCGCAAAGCGGTGAAGGTAGAAGCCATCAGCTTCTCCTTCAACCTTTCGGGCACCTTGCTCATTCCGCGGAACGGACTATCCAGATGCAGGTCAGCCGCATGTATAAACCGAAAAGGAACCGTCACGATTTATTCCTCCGGCTTCAACGATAAATATACTTTTTTGAGCTGCGAAATAACGCGCTGGAGCGAATAGACCTTTTTGGCTTTATCCCATCCGGAACGTGCTAGATTATAACGGTAGGTCGGGTCCACGACGAGCTTCTCAAGCGCATCGGCGAGTGCAGGCGCATCTTCAGGCGGTACCAGCAATCCGTTCACGCCGTCATCGATTTGCTCGGCAATCCCGCCGACATTCGTGCCAACGAGAGCCAGCCAGCATAATGCCGCTTCCGCGAATACCGAGCCGAATGCTTCCGCTCTGGAAGGCAGGACAAACACGTCAAAGAACGGCATGAACTCTTCCGGATGCAGCATATATCCGTAAAATATAATATCGTCATACAAGTCGAGCGAGACGGCAAGCTGTTCCAGCTCCTCGCGGATTGGTCCGTCCCCGATAATGTGCAGGACAAAAGGATGGCCGCGCCGCTTCAATTCCGCGCAAGCATGCAGCAGAATATCCAGTCCTTTCGCCGGTACGAGGCGGCATACCGTAATAAACTGCGGTACCGCGTTTTCGTGGGCGATAGGTTTGAACCTCTTCTCGTCGAAGCCGTTCGGGATGACTTTAATAACGGATGAATCTTTCATAAAAGGAGATAAATAAGTCCGGAAAGAATCCGATACGGTTAGCAGCCGGTCTAACTTCGCTTCCAGCTCTCCGTAGATGGAGACGAGGAAACGGTGTGCGGTACTGTTTTCTTTAATTCGGCCGTTCAAGACAAGCTCCCGTTCAAAGCTGGAGTGGATCGTCATCATAACCGGCGTATCCGGGTACAGCTGTTTCATGACTAGCGCCGCTATCGGATGATGCGCATGTATAATATCGTATGATTTCTTGAGGCGAAGACGCGTCCACCAAATATAATCGCGTATCGTCTGCAAATATTTATCAACGATGGGATCGCCGAGAAACGGCGTCACATCAAACGTTTCAAATACGATTTCTTCTTGTCCCTTGCCCCGTACCCGCTTCGGAAGCGAGAACAATTCCATCTGCCAGCCCAGTTTCAAAAACCGTTCTTGAATGTAAGGCACCATGGAGGACACGCCGCCCGGTTGTTCCGGCGGAAAAAACAATGCCTGCAGAATATTCAATGTCCTTCCTTCTTTCATCTTTAATTTTGCGGTAGAAAAATCCGATAACATTATTATGGGGGACGATGCCGCGCGCGAATGCTAATTCGTTCTTGGGTCATGCTTTTACGGTCCCGTAAATCATGATATATTAGAACATATGTTTCTGTAAAGCAACACTCAAGTAGGATATGGTGATACTAAATTATGACAATACTAACCTGGTTAACCGGGCCAAACGGCCAACTTATTTCATCCGCATGCGTTATTATTATCCTTATACTCATGCTCTTCATGTCAACCCGACTTTATGCCAGCTACCGAAACAAACGCATTTATCGGCTATTAACGCTGACCATTCCGCTGTTTATGGTGCAAAACACGATTCTTGCGATGCTTGCTTACCCCGGCCAAGCGTTGCCTCCTGGGCTTCACGTCATCTCCATGATGCTGCAAATCGTTTCTTTTATCATTATAAACTTTGTATTCATGAAATTATATACTCATCGCGGAGCGCAAATAAAAGTTATGCCGTTTGTGCTTCTCATCTGCGTTACTTTTTTTATCGCGGCTTTTCAATTCATGTTGCTCGATCCGGCCGGGGATACAACGTTAATACCGGGTGGGCAATACCGTTTCCTTGGCCTCGATTTCTATTCGTTAATCGTAACTTTCCTTATATTGCTAGGCAGCAAAGGGGCGGAAATAAACGGAAAGTTCTCGGCCAGCCTCATCACCTATTTCGTTCTCGACCTTTCGAGAATCGCGGACGGTTACGTTTTCCACGGATCGGTGGATTGGCTGGTGCTGCTCGGCTATTTCCTGCCAATCGTATATTTCATGCAGCTCTTCCTCCTCTTGTTTGAGTGGGTGATCGAACGGCTGATGATGACCTATCAATCATCGATTACGGACGGCTTGACGGGCTTGTACAACCGCCGTCACTTCACCTCGAAAGCCGAGCAGCTGCTTCGCAGGCAAAAAGGACTTGCCGTTATCTTTTGCGATATCGACAACTTCAAGAAACTGAATGATACGCAAGGCCATCACAAAGCCGACGGCGTCCTGAAGCAAGTGGCGGAGATTATGAAGGAAGAATCAGCCGGCATTGGAGCAGCTGGGCGATATGGCGGCGAAGAGCTTCTAGCATGCGTCTCCACCGATCGGGTCAAGCCCGAACGCGTCGCCGAATCGATTCGCAGCCGTGTAGAGAAGGAGACTATCGTAACCGTAAGCGTTGGCGTTAGTACCTCCAAGGATAGCCACGAGATCGTCCAGCTGATCAAACAGGCAGACGAAGCGATGTACCATTCGAAGACCACCGGCAAAAACAAAGTGTCCCTATTCAGCTCCTTGCCTGCCAGCAAGAAAAAAGCACTATCTACATAAACAATAAAGCGCGGCTCCTTATTGGGGCCGCGCTTTTCATAAGTTCGGTTTTGTAGCCTTGGAGACTTAAACCGTCCCCGGCGTTCTCTTCCCTGCCGCGTAGGTGCCAGCCGTATTAGCTACGCGCGCTCCAAGGGATTCGCCTAACAACAGACCCTTCGTGAAGAGGGATTGGCTTAACGCGTCATGAGTATCTTCAACGGGAGATGTGACGCCTACGCCGTAATAACTGCCGTACAGAGCATTCTCTGGAATATTGGCCGGTAAGCCAACGATAATCATCCCTTGGTGCAACATTGGCGTAATCAAGTTCAGCAAGGTAGCTTCAATGCCGCCGTGAATAGTTGCCGTCGTGCAGAAGACGGCTCCGATTTTATCGACCAGCTTCCCGTTAGCCCACAAGTAGCCAAGCTTGTCGATCCATTCTTTCATGCCAGAGCTGATGGTGCCGAAATGGCCGGGACATCCCCAGATAATCGCATCCATTTGATCAAGGTCTTTGACGCTTGCCTTTTTAACGTGATTAATGAAGACCTCTGCTCCTTCCACGCTTTCCGCACCTTTGGCAATCGAGCGGGCAAGTTGTTCCGTATGGCCTGCTTCGCTATCATAAACAATGTAAATTTTCATCGATTAATCTCCTCTCTTGGCTTTGGAATCAAACTCAATTCCTCATTCGTTTTCTTTTGTCGACCGGTTGAGCTTCTTAAGCGACTCCCGGTATCCCTTGTCGTTCATTTCTTCCTGGCTTTCATCCTGTTCAGGTTTGCCTTGTAAGCGAAGAATCGCTTTCCGGTATTCCTGATCGCTAAAATCGTTGTCCTTGTCCTTCGCCGGTTCAGGCGTAAGGAACCCGCGAATGGCATTTCGGAAGTCGCCGTCTGCGTTTTGCCGCTCTGAGCGTTCCGCGTTGCCATCCCGCTCCGAACGATCCTCCATACTCGCGCGTTCCGCTGCAGGTGCTGCCTCCATTGCCGCTACTGCCGCCGCTTTGTCCGGTACTTGTGGTACTTGTACCGCTTCCTCGGCAGGCTTCACCTTGCGAATGAAGAAGGCAAGCACAAGCGCAGCGATGGTTAACCATGTAGCAACGACGAATGATTGGTTAATGCCATAAATCGTCGATTGCACGGTGATATCGCCCATAGCCGCTTTGTCGGTCGGGTTAACGTTGCCGGCGATAATTAACTCCTTCGCATGCGACGCGGCTTTGTTCGTCATAATGGTGACGAGGATCGCCGTGCCAAGCGCGCCGGAGACATTTCGGAGCGTCTGGGACATAGCCGAACCGTGCGCATTCAGGCGGCGCGGCAGTTGGTTAAGTCCTGCGGTTTGAATCGGCATCATCAACATGGACATGCCGAACATCCGCAGCGTATAGAAGAGCATCATGTGATTGTACGACGAGTCGATTTCCAAATGGCTGAATTCGTACGTCGTAACTGCCGTAATGGCAAGACCAACGACGGCCAGCCAGCGCGCGCCGATCTTATCGAACACCATGCCTGTGATTGGCGACATGATGCCCATCAGAATGGCACCCGGCAGCAGCAGCAATCCGGATTCCAGCGGCGTGAAATGGCGGATATTCTGCAGAAAGATCGGCAACAGAATCATCCCTGAGAACATCGCCATTGTAATGATTGCGTTGATCAATGCGGTGAGCGAGAACATCGGATACTTAAAGACGCGCATTTCAAGCAGCGGGATCTTCATTAATAACGAACGAACGACGAACAGAATAAGTGCAACCGCGCCGACAGCCAAGCAAGTGATAACTTCGGTTGAATCCCAGCCTTCCGTACCCGCTTCACTGAAGCCGTACAATAGGCCACCGAAGCCAAGCGTGGACAATATGACGCTCAGAATGTCGAGATTCGGCCGGGATGTCTTAATAACGTCTTTCATCGAAAATGCGCCAAACACGACGGCAAGAATCGCGAGCGGCAAGATGATGTAGAACAATACATGCCAGTCGTAATGCTCAACGACCCAGCCTGAAAGCGTTGGTCCTACGGCCGGCGCGAAAATCATCGCGACGCCCATCAGTCCCATTGCTTTGCCGCGCTCTTCGACCGGGAAGATGGTCAAGGTAACGATGGACATCAGCGGCATTAGAATACCGGCGCCGCATGCTTGCACGAGCCGGCCTATAAGCAGCGAGCTGAAGTCGCCCGACAAGGCGCATACGATCGTACCGATCGCAAATAAAGATGATGCAACCAGGAACAATTTCCGGGTCGTGAACCGATTGATCAGATAAGCGCTGATCGGGACAAGCACGCCGTTCACCAGCATATAGCCGTTGGACAGCCATTGGATCGTACTTTCGCCGACGTCTAAATCTGCCATCATTTTTGGCAGCGCAACGTTAAGCACGGTTTGGCTTAACAATGCCACAAACGCGGCAATGAGCAAGGAGGCCATTATCGGCCCTTTGCGCAATTGATTGGACACCATTGTAGTCATGGCTTAAGCTTCCTCCTTGGATTGTTTTAGTAAGCGCAATACTTCGTTCTGGAGGCGGCTGAGCTCGCGGTGATCTTGTTCGGTCATTGACAGCAGCGGACGCATCATATTCATGCGTGTCGCATCCGTCTCGCGCCAGAGCGCTTTGCCTTTCTCCGTCAGCTTCATCGTCATCGCCCTGCGATCCGCTTCCGTCCGTTCGCGCTCCAGAATGCCAGCCTTCACCATCCGGTCCACGGTTCCGCTCATCGTGCTGTTGCCCACATTCAGCTTCTCGGCGAGCTCCGACAAGCGGATACCGGGATTTTCGTGCAGTACGCGCAGCACCAAGAGCTGAAGAGCGGTCAAGTTATGCTTGCTCGCCGCCTTGGACAAGATCTGGAAGAAGGCTTGATTGATTTCGCGATAAGATTGAAAAATGTCCACGATCCGCTGTTCTTCCACTGCAGCTTCCTCCGTAATTAGTTCGCATGCGAATTATTATGAACTAAAACAATCTTTTATGTCAATCGGACTTCAGGCCGTTAGTTTCCGCAATCGCCATGCTGCTTATCCCAGGTTCGAGGTTTGGCACTTCCTTCCCAATGCTGTCAAACAGTGATATGATGGCGGCAAGTGATTAAAAGCTTCCTGTCTCGACAAGCATTACCATAACCCTATACAGTGGAAGGTGACCGGTCATGTGCAGAAATATTAAAACGTTGTTCAACTTCGATCCGCCCGCAACGACAGACGAAATTCACGCGGCTTCCTTACAGTTCGTACGGAAACTGTCGGGCTTCAATCAACCTTCCAAGGCTAATGAAGCCGCATTCCAAGAGGCCGTTCAAGAGGTCGCCGCCGCCGCGGAAAAACTGCTGGCCTCCTTGGTGACAAGCAGTCCGCAGCGCGATCGCGAGGTTGAAATCGAACGGGCCCGCATTCGCTCCGTCAAGCGGTTTGGTCCTCGGGAAGGCTGATTGACAATAGGCCATATCGGCACGGTAAATCGGCTTTATTCTGTTCGTCTGGTGGATGAAGAGAGGGAATATTGTCTTGGATCGGTTTATCGGGGATTCCGCACCGCCAGGCCTTTCGGCCGGGGGATGCGAAGGATTGAAGCGAATTTCTTAAGTCTTAAGAGTCAATCGGGGTTATCCTACAAAGGGGCTACACCGCAGCCATCCAAGGTATCATTGCCTACTCTTCGCGCTGTGTATCTTGTCATTCCGGTTATAATGCAGGGAGCTGGTCAAATTTGACCAGCTCCCTGCCATTTGATTTCGCTTATTTTCTTGCCATTCCAACAAGCAGCTTGCCCAGTTCTTCAACCGTAGCCGCCAAATAGGTCGGTACCGCAAGCTTCAGCTCTTCTTCGCTGCCGTAGCCATAGCCTACTCCGACAGAGTCTATGCCATGCCTCTTAGCCCCGATAATATCGTGCTTGCGGTCGCCAATCATGATGGCCTCTTCCGCATTCAATCCGCAGGTCTGCATCACATGTTCAATAACTTCGCCTTTGTCTACGCGGGTATTATCCAGATTGCTGCCGCCAATGAATTCGAAGTATTCGCTTAATTCGAAGTAAGCAATAATTTTTTCCGCGAAGAAAGTAGGTTTCGAGGTGGCCACGTACAACAAAGCACCTTGCTCCTTAAGCGCGGCAAGCACTTCTTTGATCCCTTCGTACCGTTTATTCTCGTACATCCCTCTTTCCGCGAAGTACTCCCGGTAATACTTGATCGCATCCGTGCACATCTCGTCGGTAAAGCCGTAGAACTCCTTGAACGAACCGGCAAGCGGTGGTCCTATAAAAGGATTAAGGATATCCAGATCATCTACTTGAATGCCAAATTTCCGCAAAGCATATTGGATAGCGCTTGTTATGCCCAGCTTTGGATCAGTCAAAGTTCCATCCAGGTCAAATAATATAGAAGAATATGTCTTGGTCATAGCAGATTCAGCACCTCGGACAGTTGTTTGATTTCGAATTTGGGTTTGACGGGCGTTGCATTTGGCTTGTTATGCGGATTGTACCAGCAGGTGTCGATTCCGCTATTCAGCCCGCCTTGAATGTCCGAGGTTAAGGAGTCTCCTACAATGAGGACTCGGCCTGGATCAATTCCGCCGCCTAACTTATTCCACGTATATTCGAAAATACCGAGATGAGGCTTCTGGTAACCCGTGTCCTCCGAGACAATAATATGTTCGAAATAATGGTTTACCCCTGCTTTGGAGAAACGCGACAGCTGCACTTCCCGGATGCCGTTCGTAATAATCGCAAGTCTGACTTTGGAACGCAGCTGTTCGACAAGCTCCACTGCCCCGTCGATTAGAAATGAGCCTTCGCCAAGGTAATTCAAATACCGGCCGCTGAATTCGTCGGCGCTAATCGTAAAATCCGTTCCCGCAAACAAACGGCTGAACCGTTCTACGCGCAACTCGGCGAGCGAAACGGCGCCTTTTTCGAAATCGTTCCACAACTCCTGATTAATTGTCCGGTACAATGCTACAAAATCGGTATCCGGAGACTGGATGCCAAACTCTTCAAATACGCTGGTTAGCGCATGATCTTCGGCTTTCTTGTAGTCGAACAGCGTATCATCCGCATCAAACAAAATAACGTCATAATTCATTAAGCGCAAACTCTCCTTGCTTCCTGTAGACTAAACTTCCAGAGCTCCTTGCATAATCATCTTGGCTTGGCCGGTTAACAGCACTCGTCCTCCGCTCGCAGAGACCTTGACGATGCCTCCCCGGCTAGAAGCTTGGTAACCCGTCAATGCCTGCTTGCGAAGCCTTCTCGACCAATATGGCGCTAACGCGCAATGTGCCGATCCGGTTACCGGGTCTTCCATAATTCCCGCATTCGGATAAAAAGCTCGGGACACAAAATCATACGGCGAACCTGCAGCAGCCTTCGCCGTCACGATAACCCCTCTGCCTCCTGCCGCCATAAGCTGCTGCTGGTCCGGCTTTAAGCTTCGTACCGTCTGCTCGCTATCGACTTCTACGATATAATCCATGCGGTTTTTGCCCGTGTATCGCGGGATAAGCCCAAGTCCTTGAATTAAAGACTCGGGTGCATGTACGGGCTGAGGCGCCTCCTCGGGGAAATCCATCGTCATCCAACCGTCCGCCGCATTATAGGCGACCGTCAAAACGCCGCTTTTCGTAACAAACCGGGCTGTCTGATTGAAGCGCAACCTGCCCGTATGCCAGAGTATATAAGCGGAAGCCAGCGTTGCATGCCCGCAAAGATCAACTTCCGTCTCCGGCGTGAACCAACGCAGGTCATAACCGTCGTCGATCGGAACCAGAAATGCCGTCTCGGACAAGTTCATCTCTGCCGCCACCTGCTGCATCCACCGTTCATCCTCCGGTTTGTCGCATAGGCAGACCGCAGCCGGGTTTCCGCGGAACGGTTCATCCGTAAAAGCATCTACCATATAGATCGGTTTCATTGTCCGCCCTCCTCGTCGTTCTTATTATAATTATAATTGAAAAAAGAAAAAACAGGGACCCCGGCTAGGTACCCTGTCTCTTCTTTATTCATCCCTGAGCGGAATAAGAAGTTCAACCTCTTCTTCTTCCCAGTGTTGGTCGCTAATATAAAAAACTTCAATGGCGAGCGCGCTATCGTGTTTTTTCAGCTTTTTCCCGTTCATCCAGGCAAACAGCTGCTCATAAGCTTCGCCAATCCGTTTATTGGAGGTAGCCACCATCGCATAACGATGTTCGGGTATCGTGAACTGCACCATGCCTTCGGGCAGTTCTTCCATGTGATGCACCTCGAGACAAGCCCAATAAGAAGCAAAAACCTCATTGCCGAAATACGGGCTGTACAAGACAGGTGATTTGGACACGGTGTTTAACTCATGCTTTCGGGATAAGAAGTCGCTTTGCAGCCGGATGGCCTCATCCGGAAATGCGGAATACGGACCGCAATAGCTGATTCCGGCCAAATGAATGGCTGGCTTCGTAATGATGGAGCAGTTGTCCAATCGGATTCCTCCTCAAAAGTTTTGCGAAGCAAAACTTACTTCGAAAGCATTGGCCAAAAGTTTTGCGAAGCAAAACTTACTTCGAAAGCAATTGCCAGAATGGGCTTTATTTCGCCATTAGTGTAACATGACTGCCATTTTTAGGATAGACTTATAATCGTTTTTTCCGGCCGTATGCATAGAAAAAGCCGGCTTCGGGAGCCGGCTGTCATGATCTTACATATTAAAAACGAAATCCTCGTCGCGCAATTGCTCGATGTGCACGGTACGCACATAACCGTTGCCTTTTTTCGAGAAGAAATCATGCTGTTTCGTATGCGTGCTAATTCCGTTGAAGACGATCGGGTTAACCGGTTCTTCCGGGAAATAAGGATCAAAGCCCAGGTTCATAAGCGCTTTGTTCGCGTTGTAGCGGACATAAGCTTTCACTTCTTCCTCGAGGCCAATCGCGCTGTACAAGCTATCCGTGTAGACCACTTCATTCTCGTAGAGCGTGTTCAGAAGCGCGATCACTTCTTCTTTAATTTGGGTTTGCTCTTCCGGCGTGAACTCATTGAATAGCTCTTGTGCCAGAACGCCAACATACAGGCCATGGATACTCTCGTCGCGCAGGATCAAGTCGATGATCTCGCCGCTGCTTGTCATTTTGCCTTGGCCAGCCAGATAGAGCGGATAGAAGAAGCCGCTGTAGAACAAGTAGCTCTCGAGGAATACGGAAGCCGCCATCGCTTTGTACAGCTGTTGCTTCGTCTCGATGCCTTGGTACCAAGAAGAGATCAAAGTCGCTTTTTTCTGAAGCTGCTCGTTTGTCTCCACCCACTGGAAGATCGCGTCGATTTCTTCGGTCGAAGCCAGTGTCGTAAAGATACTGGAGTACGACTTCGCGTGGATTTGCTCCATCATCGACATAAACGCTAGTACCGCTTTGCGCTGGAGGCCGTCTACGTGTTCAAGAATCTTCGGCATGCCGATGCCGCCTTGAATCGTGTCAAGAAGCGTCAGGCCGCCAAGCACGTTTTTATATACAGAGCGCTCGGTGTCGCTCATTTCCATCCAGTCCATTTTATCATCGGAAAGTGGGATTTCTTCGTCTGTCCAGAACTGCATTACGTTCTGTTGCCAGAAGGTAAGCGTAAAGTCGTCATCCGGACGGTTCCAGTTAACTGCTTTCATCAATCCTGCTCCTTTGGTAGAAGGCTGCCTTCCGAACCTGTCATCCGGCAGCCTTGTCATTAGTTCGTGTTATACGGCGCAGCTTGTGCATTCCTCAACGGAAAGACGCTTCGTTCTCGTATAGTAGAGCGATTTGAGCCCCTTCTGAGCCGCATAGATATAGAAGCGCGCCAGTTCGCGGGTTGTTACGTTGCTGTTCACGTGCAGGACGGTCGAGATGCCTTGGTCCACGTGTTGCTGAATTTCCCAGATCAGGTCAATCAGCTTGAATTGATCAATATTGTAAGCCGATTTGTAGTAGAAGTAGTTATCTTGAGCCAGGTACGGCATCGGATAATACGTTGTCGAGTTCGCGTAAGTACGGGTCTCGATATGCTCTACGATCGGCATAACGCTCGAAGTCGAGTTTTGGATATACGAGATGCTTTGCGTTGGCGCGATCGCCAGACGGTACGCATGGTACAAGCCGTTCTTTTGCACTTTTTCTTTCAGAGCAGCCCAGTCTTGCGGCGATGGGATTTCCATACCTTCGAACAGTTCTTTCACTTTATCCGATGTTGGACGGAAGTCGGTTTCGGTGTAACGAGTGAAATAAGTGCCTTTTGCATATTCGGAGCGGTCGAAGTCTTTGAAGGAAGCGCCGCGTTCTTTGGCGATCTCCATGCTTTTCTCGATCGAATAGTAGTTCATCATCATGAAGAACGCGCTCGCGAATTCTTTCGCTTCGTCGCTTTCGTACGCGATTTTGTTCTTCGCGAAGAAACCGTTCAGGTTCATGGCGCCAAGACCAACGGAATGCAGTTCTTCATTCGCTTTGCGCACGCCCGGAGCATTGTCGATCTCGGATACGTCGCTGACTGTCGTCAAAGCTTCGATGCCGACATGGACGGATTCTTTGATTTTCTTGCGTTCCATCACGTTAACGATGTTGAGCGAAGCCAGGTTGCAGCTGATGTCGCGGCGAATCACGTCGTCAAAGCCGTAATCGTTAATTGTCGAAGTCTCTTGTACTTGGAAAATTTCGGTACAGAGATTGGACATCTTAACTTGACCGATATCCTTCAAAGCGTGAACTCGGTTAGCGTTTGATTTGTTCATGATGTAAGGATAGCCGGATTCGAGCTGGATGGAAGCAATCTTCGTCAGCATGTCGCGCGCGCTCATGACGGCTTTTTTCACAACTTTATCGTTAGCAAGCAGCTCTTCGTACATAACATCCATGTCCATGTCGTCGAGATGCTTGTCGTATGCTTTATGAACGGAATGAGGACCAAAGACGAACAGCGTTTCGTTCTTAGCCGCTAGCTCGTAGAATTTATTAGGAATGATCAGGCCGATCGACAGGGTTTTGATCCGCGTCTTCTCGTCTGCGTTGATTTTCTTGCAATCCAGGAACTCGATGATGTCCCAGCCGAAGATGTTGTAGTAACCTGCGCCGGAGCCTTTGCGCTGACCCATTTGGTCGGCGTAGGAGAACGCATCCTCCATCAGCTTCAGTACCGGCATAACGCCTTTTGCAGCGCCTTCCACGCCTTTGATCGCTTCGCCGCGTCCGCGCAGCTTGGACAGGTTAACCGCTACGCCGCCGCCGATCTTCGACAGCTGCATGCATGTGCCAAGGACGTAGTTGATGGAGTTCAAAGAATCGTCCATCTCAAGCAGGAAGCAGGATACCATTTCGCCGCGGCGGCTTTTGCCCGCGTTCAGGAACGTTGGAGTCGCCGGCTGCAGGCGTTGCTCGATCATCGCTTCCGCGATGCGGAGCGCTTTGGCGCCGTCGCCTTCTCCGAGGTTCAAAGCTACGATCGCTACGCGATCCGGATATTGCTCCAGGTATTTCGATTTATCGTTGGTCTTCATTGCATAGTCTTTGTAGAATTTCGAAATTGCCATGTAGGATTCGAATTGGAAGCCGCTGCTCTCGGTCAGCGTGAACACCGCTTCAATCTCCTCATATGTATATTTCTCATATACATTCTCGTAAAAGTCGTTCTCGATTAAGTAGTCCAGCTTCTCGCGGAGGGATCCGAATTTAACGCTTTTCGCATCGATCTCCTCCATAAAAGCGGCTACCGCCTCTTTATCTTTATCCAATTGATAGAAGCCGTCCGCTCCGCGTTGCATCAATTCGTTGTTCAACTCGATGTGTTTCAATATTTCGCACCCTTTCGACAAAGTATTCCATATCTAGATTCGTGCCGGACAATTCGAACTTCGAAATAACAGGCACGTTGAACAGGCTCGAGATCGTGTCTGCGCTTTTTGCGAAGCCGTCTCCCCAGTTCCGATTGCCGCTTGCGGATACCCCTTGCAGGTTGTTGCTGTTCCGGTTCAGGAAGCTCATGACACGCTCCGGCACCTGGCCAAAACCGGTTGTATAGGTGACCAGAACGTAAGGCTCGTCCACGATATCAAGGTCGCCAATGGGCATCGCTCTCATATTCAATTTATTGATAAAGCGTTTCACATTGCCTGTTCTTGAATCGTAAACAACCAGCATGGTTCCCTCTCCTTAGACGAATAAAGCCACGGCTATTACTGAAATTTCAGCAATATAAAAGCGCTTCTGACAGCAAAGATGTCAAATGCGCTAGTTGACAATTTCGTTGAAATCTGACTACATAACTCAATATGTAGTTGATGAATTTGATGATACATCAATATATAGGTCTCGTCAATGAAAATTATGGAGAAAATATTTATTCGCCCTTTTTCGGCACTCGACTATTTTAACAGATGCGGATATGATGGGATAGTGACATTTTATTGCTATTATGGAGGTACAAATGGACAAGCCAATAACGCCGGAACAGGCAAGGGAAGCGCTGCTTCAGCTGTTCCAGGATGCCGGTTACGCGGTGCCCGAATTGTTGCCTTACATAGATGGTTTGACGAGAGAGAACGAACGGCTCAAGCAGGAAGCGAAACGTTTGAGACTGGCCGCTTCCCGCGGATCGTCATCCGGTGACAACATGAACAGCAGATTGAAGGATGCGTTAAGGGAATAATGAATAGATCGGATTTTGGAAGACAAACGTTTAGAGCAAAATCTAGATCTAGTGCCGGCAACGCAAAAAATATGTCGAATACCCCTGTTGCAATTCCGACTTATTCTGCTAAAATGATACAACCATTGAAGTAAAGGTAAGGGATAAGTCATGGAGAGAGGATTCATAACGGTCATTATTGGACCCATGTTTTCGGAGAAATCAGGGGAACTCATCCGTCGCTGCCAGAAGCTGATGAAATACGGACGCAAGAAAGTCCAGGCCTACAAACCTGCCGAGGACCAGCGATTCAGCCAAGAAGAAATCGTCAGCCGGATCGGTTATCATCTTCCCGCGGCCAACGTGCCCCGGGAGCTGCCTCCTTCATCCGTCGAGCAGATCTTGCTCGAGACTAGCGATGCAGATGTTGTGGCGTTCGACGAAGCTTCCTTCTTCGGCAAGCCGATTATAGGCCTGGTCGAAGAACTGGCCTATCAAGGCAAGCATATAATCGTGGACGGCCTCAACATGGATTACCGCGGCAAAGAATTTGGCTATATCGGCGGTTTACTGGCGATTGCTGACGAGATTGTGAAGTTGACCTCGTTTTGTGCCGTATGCGGCGACGCCAACGCAACATTCACCCAGCGGGTCGTGAATGGCAAACCGGCAAAGCTTGGCCCGGTGTTTCTAATCGGCGATACGGAGAGCTACGAGCCCCGCTGCCGCTCCTGTTTCGTTCCGCCGCATAAAGTGACGGATGAAGATGCCAAGGAGCTTACAGACACCATTTCAACGCCCCAATCGTAATCGATTGCCCCTCTGCAGAAGAGCATCATTCGTTCACGCAAGGAAACTCAAAACAGGGTTGTCTTCTGTCACTTGGAAGTGACGAAAGACAACCCTGTTTATTTGGTTTGCTGTCATTTATTTTACTGCCGCAAAAAACAATCGTTCCGAGCCGTCCGCCGCCGGTTCAAGCTCGAAGTCCGCATAACAGTCAACGGTTCGAAAACCTGCGCGCATCAGGGCAGCCTCCATCCAGCTGCGGTCGTATGCCCGCTGGGCGTGCATTTCCTCGAAACGTTCGAACTTGCCGCTCCGCTCCTCGGCGAATATCGTCAGATGATGCTCAATCTGGAGGCGCGGTTCGTCCAACTCGCAGGTCCATATATAGGCCACCTCGTCCTCGTCCAGCACAAAAGGCTGCTCCTCCGCGTAACGAAGAAACACTTCAGGCGCATGAACATCAAACAGGAACAATCCGCCTTCCCGCAAATTGTCGTACGCAGACTTAAATGCCGCTTCAACATCCTCTGGCTCGGTCAGGTAGTTCACGCAGTCGCAGAAAGAAATAACCGAATCAACGGGCACAGCTAAGGTCCAATCCCTCATATCCTGCTCCAGCCAAGTCACGTTGCCCTTGGCCCGGACGTTATTGGACGAACCTTCATCCCATTTGCTGCGCGCAACGGTCAGCATATCGGCAGACAAGTCGATGCCGTACACTTCGAGCCCGGACAAGGCAAGCGGGATCGCGATGCTGCCCGTGCCGCAACCCAGATCCGCAACCGTCTTAGGCATGCCGTAACGTTCCCAGCTGTCCCTTGCGAATTGCAGCCACTCTTCATAAGGCATGTCCTGCATCAGCCGGTCATAGACCGATGCGAATTGACCATATGCATCCATGCCGCTATTCCTCCGAAATGTCTGAAGATGCAGGTGCCGCATCTTCTTTGGACGGATCCGCCAGATAAGTCCAGCTTCCCTTTTGCGTGATCTGACCTTCGCGCATCAACTTTCCTAATGCCCGTTTGAAAGCCGATTTGCTAATGCCGAAACGCTGCTTGATCGTATCGGCCGGAGAATCGTCGGAATAAGGCATCCCGCCTCCCGGACGTTCCTTCAGAAACTCCAGAATACGGTCGGCATCTTCAATCCGTCCTTCTTGCTTCAGCTTGGCCATCGACAGATTAACGCGGCCATCTTCGCGGATGAACGTCACGCGCGCAGATACTCGTTCGCCAAGGCGAAGAGGACGAACTCGTTCAGGCGCCGGTATCAATCCGTATACGCCAAAGCCAACAACTCCGCCGTCCACAAGCACGAAGGAGCCCATTTGAAGGGATTTGGTTACCCAGCCTTCAACCCACTGATTGCGCCAAGCTTGGGGAGCTTCGAATACAAGCGGTCCAAGTTCGTCTTCACCCGCGGTTCTAGCGAGAAGCCTGCCCGCTTTATCGTGGCCAAGCACCACATGAACTTCGTCGCCGGGAAGCGGACGGAACTCCACCTTCTCCGGCAGCTCGGAAATCGGCAGCAGCAGCTGCCGGCCAAGACCAAACTCGAGGAAGCAGCCAAGGCGAGGATGAACGTCGGCAACCTTTAGTCGCGCCATCTCTCCAAGGAGCAGCTTTGGACGTTTCATCGTTGCCGCAATCCGGTCCTCGGAATCATAGAAAATAAATACTTCCACTTCATCGTTCATTTTCGGCTTCTTGCCAACCAGTTCCGTGTAGTGCAAGAGCACTTCCGACTCTTCATCCGTCAAAAAATAGCCGTAGGGCGACACTTCGCGTGCCACCCTTAACGTTACAATCGTACCCGCAATCAGACTCATGCGAATTCCACTACCTTCGCATCGGACCACAGGCGTTCGATATTATAGTAATCGCGCTCGTCGCGATGGAACACGTGGACAATGACGTCACCGAGGTCAATAAGTACCCAACGGGCGGAATCCATTCCCTCAATGCCTTTTACGCGTACGCCGCGCATCTCCGCCTGTTTGCGGATTTCCGTTGTGATCGCTTGCACCTGCGTATCTGAATTACCGTGACAGATAACGAAAAAGTCTGCCACCAGCGAAATTTCTTTCAAATTTAATGCTACGATGCGCTGCGCTTTTTTGTCTTCCGCAGCCTCCACCGTAATTTGCAGCAATTCGTCCGAATGTACGGTCATAGCTCAACCTCCTGTTTTTACTGTTCAATTAAATCATTGCGGCATTCCACGGTTAATGGATAAATACGATTGCCTTTCTCCAATAAGAAAGAGATCGTGGAGTTAAAACCGGCGATAAGCGCTTGCTCGAGATCGGTCTCGCTCAGCTCGCGAATACGGTCTACCCCGGGAAAATCCCGTCCGGGCTCCATATAATCGGCCAGACAAACAATCTTGTCCAGCTTGGTCATTCCGACCCTGCCGGAAGTGTGGTACCTGATGGCGTCCAGCACTTCCCGATCCTTAACGCCATATTCATTCTCGGCTACCCAATAGCCAACTTCGGCATGCCAAAGCGCTTTATCATGCAGCAGCAGCCCTTGGTCAAGCTGCTGCTCCCGAATAATTTGTTCCATCTTTGCGATCGGCCAATACTTGGCTACATCATGCAGAATAGCCGCAAGCTCCGCTTTGACCGGGTCTTCCCCGTACCGCTCGGCCAGCAGGATCGAGGTCTCCATGACCCCTTCTACATGCTTCCAGCGTTTCTCCGGCATTTGCGACTTGACCGATTCAATCATTTGTTCACGATTCATAAAGCCCTCTCCTCTTTATAAACTGATGAACGGTGTCCGGCACAAGGTAGGCGATGGAACGGTCCGCCTCTACCCTGCTTCGGATATCTGTCGATGATATGCCGATCGGCGGCATGGCCGTCATCATCACGCGCTCGCGGATATACGCAGGAAGCTGTTCCAGCCGCAAAGGCGTACCTTCGCGCTCAAGGCCGATGAAGGTGACGAGTTCGGCCAGCTCTTCGATCCGGTGCCACCTAGGCAAATCGTTGATCCGGTCCGAACCTATAATGTAAGAAAACTCGGCACCGGGATACCTGCTTCGCAGCTCAAGCACCGTATCGATGGAGTAGCTCATACCTCCGCGCTTCAGCTCAATATCCAGAGCCTTGAAGGCTGATTGGCCTCCAATCGCTTCCTGAATCATCTGAAGCCGAAGTTCGCTGCTTACACCCGGTTCATTATCCTTTAGCGGAGGATGATAAGTTGGAATGAACCATACCTCGTCGAGTCCGCAGCCGTCGCGCGCCGCTTCCGCCGCAATCAGATGGCCGGTGTGGATCGGGTCAAACGTGCCGCCCATAATACCGATTCTGCTCATGAAACGCTACCTTCCTCTTTTGAATAAAGGGGCTATTACTTCGCAGCCTTGGGCAGCTCGATTTTACGGTTTTTCTCTTCCGTCGCTCGTTTGTACAGCACAATCGTTTTGCCGATTACTTGTACCAGCTCGGCGCCTGCAGCTTCTGCCACTTCCGCTCCGATTTCTTTCGGATCGTCCATGCAATTGTTCAGCACCGAAATTTTCATTAATTCGCGCACTTCAATGGCCTCTTCAATATGGCGGACCAGCTGTTCGTTTGTACCGCCTTTACCAACTTGGAACACTGGCGTCAGGTGATGGGCCAGCGATCTGAGGTGACGTTTTTGTTTGCCTGTTAACATAGTTGTTCCTTCTTTCATCTCTATAGGGTTGTCATTCTAGTTAGTACTTATTATTAGACCAAGGACTGCAATACCGTCTCGCGCATTGCCGCGACCGGAGCCGATTGACCTGTCCAATATTCAAAAGCGTAAGCCCCTTGATAAATAAACATGCCAAGTCCGCCGTGAACGCGGCAGCCTTGCTTCTGCGCATCGAGCAAAAACTTGGTACGCAGCGGATTATAGATCAAATCGCTTGCAACGGCGCCGGGCTTGAGCCAAGCCGCATCTACCGGACTGGCATCCACATGCGGATGCATGCCAACGGAAGTCGTATTGATCACAATATCCGCTTCCTCGCACGCGGCCTTAAGCCCGTCACCCGCAACAGCTCGTACCTCCGCAACAGTCTCGAATGCCGCAGCTAGCTCCTCCGCACGCTCGACCGAACGGTTCGCAATCGTAATGGAAACAGGCTGCTCGCCGGCTAGCGCATAGACGATGCCGCGGGATGCGCCGCCTGCTCCAATAACGACAATTCGTTTACCGGCCAGATTCGGCTCCGCTTCTTCCTTAAGAGAGCGGACATAACCGATACCGTCCGTGTTGTAGCCGATCAATCTTCCGTTATCGTTAACGATCGTATTGACCGCCCCAATCGCTTGCGCGCCGGCGTCAATCTCATCCATATACTTCATAATATCCAGCTTATGGGGAATCGTCACATTAACGCCCCGAATGCCCATCGCCCGAATAGCCGCGGCGAAATCTCCGAGTTTGTCCGGGGCAATATGGAAGGCCATGTAGGCACCGTTAATCCCCGTCTCGCGAAATGCGCGATTCATCATAATCGGCGATTTCGAATGTCTGATCGGATCGCCGATCACGCCATACAACACCGTTTGGCTGTCAATCCGGTTTCCCGTAATCCCATGGTCGCTTACCGTCAATGTTCCCGTTCCCCTCTCTCGTCTATACAAGCGAATCGCGAAGCAGTACCTTAATCCCCTTAGGCGCATAAATATCTACAATCGCCCCGGATGTTCCGTTAGCTTGAATCCAGCCAAGACCGGAAATGAAGACGTCCTTCTTGGTGTTGCGCGGAATCCGGATCGAATGGCGAGTCCAAGCCGGCATCTCGTCCAATTCTTCGGGCGAAGGCCCTCCAAGCAGCTCGCCGCGGTGTTCCTTGTACAATTCTTCAGCCCGCTCCAGCTTTGTACGATGCACGTTCAGCGCATTCGAAATGTACAGCGTGAACGACTGGCGTTCACCTTCAACAAAGTCGAACCGCACCAAGCTGTTAATAAACAGCGACTGCTGATCATTTAATTGGTAAACAAGCGGTTTGATCGGCTTATCCGGCAGCAAGGCTTGCAAAGTGCCGCGAGGTACGATTTCAGTCATCCGGGTCGGATAAATAATGCCCGGAGTATCGATAATCGATTTGCCGTCATCGAGCGGAATATGGACCGCGTCGAGCGTTGTTCCCGGGTAACGGGAAGTCGTAAGCTCGCGTTCCATATCGCTGTAATCGCGAATCAGCCGGTTAATCAAGGTCGATTTGCCGACGTTGGTCGCGCCAACGACATAGACATCCCGGTCATGGCGATGATGTTCCAGCGCTTCAATCACATGATCGAAGCCGATATTGCGTTTAGCGCTGCACAGAACAACGTCCACCGTGCGCAGCCCTTCCGCTTTCGCTTGCTTCTGTACCCAGTTCCGAAGACGGTTCAAGTTAACTGCCTTCGGCAAAAGATCGATCTTGTTCACAACGAGCAAGACCGGATTATTGCCTACAAACCGCTGCAGGCCGGAAATCAAACTGCCCTCAAAATCAAATAAGTCGACAATATGGACAACAAGGCTGTCCGTCGACCCGATGCTGCCAAGCAGGCGCAAGAAATCATCCTGGTCGACCGTTATCGATGAAGCTTCATTATAATTACGAATGCGGAAGCATCTTTGGCAAATGACCGGTTCGCGGTTTAATGCCGCTTCGGGCAAATAACCCGACTCTTCCGGACGTTCCGTCTGGAGCTTTACTCCGCAGCCCGCGCATGCATGCGACTGACTATGCTGCTCTTCTCTCACTTTGTATCCTCCTCATACCATGTCCCTTTTTTGCGTACGCGAGAAAGAACAAACCGTTCAATTCTCCTGTTCACGCGGGTCATGATTCCTTCGTCAGCAGGAGCGATAGGCGTGACCAGAATCGTATAAAGTCCCATACGTTTCCCGCCAAGCACATCCGTTAACATCTGGTCGCCGAGCACAACGGTCTGCTCCACAGGCAGTCCCAATACGCTTAGCGCTTTATGGAACGATTTGTTCGCCGGTTTGCGTGCGGCATGAATAAAAGGAATGCCCAGCGGATCGGCGAATTTGGACACTCTCGTCCTATTATTATTCGACACAATCACAACTTTAAAGCCATATTCCCGAACTTGTGCCAGCCATGTCGTAAGCTCTGGTGTCGCAAGCGGCTCGCGCGCTCCAACGAGCGTATTATCAAGATCGGTGATAATACCGCGGACACCTTTGTTGTACAACTCGTCCAGCTGTATATCGTACACCGAATTTACGCGTAAATGCGGCAATAATCTCTCGAACATCTTGTCTTTGACCCCTTTGCTCTTCGCACTTCTCCTGCTATCTTACGAAACTATACCATATATTCGGATTTTGTTGCAAAGAAATACCGCTCGCGTGCAGCGAGCGGCTTAAGCTTACCTCATGAAAGGATATCTTATCATAATTCCTCTTTGATCGCTTTTATCTTCAATATAAAACGGTCAGTATCTGCGCCGGTAGACTGTACGCTGCTGTATTTGGCCCGCTCGAAATCATCCACTACCTCATGGAATAACTGATTCAGCCGTTTATGGCTCGGCGACCACCGCTGGATCGCTTCGCGCAATGTCTCATGCTCCTTGCGGTCGTAACCTTTGCGCCGGCACAAGCGGAGCAGCTTTTCGGTCTCCCATACAATCCGGTCATTCCCGCCGTACGAACGGTACCTGGAACGGATCCAAGGCAGGCGAATGAACGCCAGAAGCAGCAAGGCAACGACCACGACAGCTGCCGCGATCCAAATAATCGCCGAATAATTCGTTCCGGCCTTGTTATTGGCAACTTCCTCTGTCACCGGATCCGTCTTCACTTCGGGAGAAGGTGTCGGCAGCGCTTCCTGCTTAACTTCGGTAACCGAATACGGGAAAGTAAATCCAGCCGTAGGTTCAAACGGAATCCAGCCATAGCCGTCAAAATAAATTTCCACCCAAGAATGGGCATCCGAGTTGCGTACCGTATACGTACCCGCACCATCCGGATTCAATTCCGCTCCGGTTGGAATCCCTCCGGCCTGCGGCACATACTCGGAGGCCGGCAGCACGCCGGGCGCGAACCCTTTGACCCAACGTGTCGGCAAGCCGGCGGACCGGGACAATACAGCCATCGCCGTGGAGAAGTAATCGCAGTACCCTTCCTTCAGCTCGAACAAAAATTGGTCAACGAAATCCTTGCTGTCACCGTTCAGCTTCGATTTATCAGGCTTATTCGTATATTGGTAATTCGTGCGAAGATAGTTCTCGATCAACTTCGCTTTATCGTAATCATCCACCGCGCCGGAAGTTATGGTCATGGCCAAAGCCCGTACGCGGGAAGGCAATGACTTCGGAAGCTGCAAATAAGCTTTCGTTTCGGCGGGATCCGAGAATTCCGCCTCGGTCTTGCGAAGTCCTTCTTCATCTAATATAGGAACTTCCGAAGTGACGGAATAGCTCTGCGGGAATTTCCGCTGCGGTTTGTCGGACCAGATCAGCTCCTGCTCATTAACCGCCCATTTCAAGCTTTTTGGCAATACCGTTGCATCCGGATCGTCTACCCAATGAACGGAAGTGATCGGCGAAGCCGCGAACAAAACCGGGTAATTATCATTCTTGGCCATTTTGACTACTTGATCAACCTTTATCGTCTCCGCCTTATCCCGGCTTTCGATCAAAGGAAGCTCCCAGTCTTTCCCGACCGAAGCGATTCGTTCGCGATTTGTCTCATCGTTAACTTTCCAACCGGCTCCGGTATACTCCGTCTTCGTCTCGCCGCGCCAATAACTGCGATGGGAAGTCGTAATGGTCATGACCGGCGAGTAATCAAAATCAAATCCGCCGCCAAGCTGGGAATCTTCCCGCCCGTAACCGGAGCTCGAGTCGCTGCTGCTTACGTCTACGGGAGCCTCGATTCCTTTATCCCCTAGAAATACATTAACCTTCTCGCCTTTAGACTCTTTCCACACCGTGTATGGATCTTGAATGACGGGCGAAATGGAAGGCATCAGCACGCCTGCCGTCATCAGCAGGGATACGACAACAACAATCGGCAACATCAGTTGAAGCGGATATTCGATCAGCTCTTTCCAGCTTCCCGGATGTTGTCGCTCCAGCTTATGCAGATGATTGGCAACGAGCCATAACAAGCCCAATAACACAACCCATGCTACCTCATCCCATAACCAGATCGGGGTGAAAGAATCCGCAATCGTCAGAACGAGAATATTCACGCTGATAAAACCAAACAAGCGGGGTCTTGTCTTTATCCATTGGTCAAATAGCAAATATATAAGCAGTAATGCGCCGCTAATCCAAATCATAGGATGAAGTTGCTGCGCATAACCCCAAATCGTCCGGAACGAATCGTTAACTGTCCGCTCCTGCTCGGGCAAGGTCAACGTTACTTTCTTGAAATCAACGAAGTAGACCGTTGACAGAGCAGCAAGCACAACTTGCGATACGATTCTTATTGCCCGCATTCGGCGCGGGAGCAGCCAATCCACGGCAACGGCTAAGAGCAGCGTTGAAGTGGCGGCTGCCATCGTCTCTTCCCACCAGTACCCTTCAAAAATCCGCAAAGTGTTGATGACGATAAGAGCTATAAATAATTGCGAAAGCTTCATATACCAATCCGAAACAACGACTATACGGCGGACAAAAGCTGAAACTCGCGATAATAGGCTCATGCCCGGCCTCCTTCCAGAACAGCCGGCAGCTCTTGCAGCTGTTTCAGCTCGAATAAAGACCAGCCTTTGCTGCGGATCATCAGGCGCGATTGCTCTTCCAGCCGTTTGACGCCGCCAATATGCA
This sequence comes from Paenibacillus glycanilyticus, assembly GCF_030161375.1. Classification (GTDB taxonomy): domain Bacteria; phylum Bacillota; class Bacilli; order Paenibacillales; family Paenibacillaceae; genus Pristimantibacillus; species Pristimantibacillus glycanilyticus_B. Next base: position 306,498 of record NZ_BSSQ01000004.1, on the reverse strand, counting down.
TCAGGCACGGAGTTAATCCTTTGCGCGACAGCCATTCCATGGACAGGATCGCTTCTTTGCCGGAGGTTCCGCTAATGATAATCGCGTAGGAGCCCGGTTCCAGCCGCGAGTCGGCTGCCATCACGGATTTGTACAAGCCTTGCTCCGCATCCGCGTCCACAAACGTTAAGTGCCTCAGCAAGACGTTGCGCTGGTCCACGCCGGACTTCGGCGGCAGCATCGTCAGCTTTTTCCCGGAGGACATTAGGCCGATAGCCGTATCGCCTTTTAGCCCGCTGTCGATGAGCGAAGCCGCGGCTGACACCGCCAGCTCGAATTTGTCCATCGCCGGGGCCGGGTAGTCGGCCGAGTAACGATCCAGAATGATAAGAGTCCGGGGCAACGATTCCCGCTCGAACGCTTTCGACTTCCAATCGCCTGTCTTCGCCGTCGCATTCCAGTGAATCCGCGATAACCGGTCCCCGTACAAATACTCCCGTACCCCGTTAATTTGCGTCGTTTCTTTCGCGGCGCGCGGGGCAACCGCATGCGAATATGGTCCACGGAAACCGCTCTGGATACTATGCCATTGACGAAGCGGTATGATTTGCGGAAGAACGCTGAATACCGCCTCCGAGCCGAAGGAGCCCGAATGCTCGAACAAGCCAAAAATATCATGGGAGATACACTCCGTGGAATCGAAGCGGTATTCCCCGCGCTCCAGCGGCGGTGTCTGGTACAACACTTCGCCGGCCCTCTTAAAGTTAGGAACAAACGAGGCTTCGAACTTAAGTTGTTGTCCGTTATGCCGAAGCAGCTTGTCTCTTAAGAGAACGTAAGGAATCGGGTAAACACCCGGAACCTTTACCGTTAGCTGGACATCGAGCGTACTTCCCGCCGTCAAGGATTGGTCGCTAAGCGCCGCTGCGCCGCTTAGGCGATAGCTGCGAATGCCGGATACCTTGCTGATTCCGCTCCATCGCCCTAGAACGAGATATAGCAGCAATACGTTTAGGATGACAAATAACATGAGTGCTGTTTTACCGCCTTGAAATAATAAATAGAGCAAAGCGGCTCCATAAATGAACGCGATTAGCCTCCATCGTTTACGGGTTTTCATTCCCTTCACCGCGCTCATCCGATCAACGCTCCAGTCTGACGGGAACCTTCGTCTTCTCCAACACCTCGGCAATTATATCTTCGGCTCTTAAGCCGTTCATCCGCGCTTCCGTCTGTAGAATCAGCCGGTGGGCAAGAACATGGGCCGCTAATTGCTTGATGTCGTCAGGGGTAACAAAGGTACGCTGCGCAAGATACGCGCTTGCCTTGGCCGCACGGGACAGAGCAATAGCCGCGCGGGGGCTTGCGCCAAGAAGAATTTGCGGATGCGTTCGCGTCGCGCGGACAACCTGAACCAAATAGTTGCCAACGGCCTCATCCATATGAACCGCAAGCACCTGGTTTTGAATTCTCTCGATATCGTCAATCATCGTAATCTGCTCGATCCGGTCCGACGGATGGCCGGCTTCTCTTGCCAGAATCATTCGTTGTTCATCGGCTTCATTCGGATATCCAAGCGATAGCTTCATCATGAAGCGGTCAAGCTGGGCTTCCGGCAAAGCATACGTTCCGTCGAAATCAATCGGATTTTGCGTTGCAAGCAGGATAAAAGGAGCAGGAAGCATATAGGTTTCGCCGTCGACCGTGACATGCCCCTCTTCCATTGCTTCAAGCAACGCGGATTGCGTTTTGGTCGTAGCGCGGTTAATCTCGTCTGCGAGCAGAACATTGGTCATGACCGGACCGGGACGGAAAATAAACTGCTCGTGTTTGGGATGGTAGATCGATACGCCGGTAATATCCGTCGGGAGCAAATCCGGGTTGCATTGAATGCGGCGGAACTGTCCGCCGATGGTTTTTGCCAGCGCTTTCACCAATTGGGTCTTGCCCGTGCCGGGAACATCCTCGAGCAAGACATGGCCGCCCGCCAGGACGGCTATCATCAAACGTTCAATTTCGCTTTGTTTTCCGAGAATACAAGCATTCAGGCTATTTAGAATCGAAGAACATAATTGCATATCAGCTAGACGGGTTTCCATGAATACATACCTCCTGCGGAATAATGAGTGCATAAAAAAGGGGATTTAGTACTATTTTACAGCAGTACCTTCAGCTAGCACAAATGAACGAACTGCCGAAAATAATTGGAGGATTCCACATAGACCTCATGCCGCTCGCCGACAAGAGGAAAAGTGGGAATTGCCCGGTCCGTGTGATATATTGGCAATATCCTTACTTGTAGACGAACGTACAACCAAAAAGGTTCTGTTCGAGTAAAACATTCCCGTAAGAAGGTGCCAAACGTTTGCTGAATCATCTATCCCGCTTTACTAACCGGTTCAAAAATGTATTCAAACTGCTGCTCCCCGTCGCCATTCTTCTCTTCCTGTACACCCAAACAAGCGGTTTCATCAAAGAAATCAAACCGGCAGCCGCCTTGCATTTGCTGAAGCATCTGCACTGGATCGACCATATCCAGCTTGCCGCAATATGTTTCCTTGCGGTAGCGGTCATGTCCGGGTATGACTTTCTATTAATCAAATGGAATCAGGCTCGAGTGCCTAAGACGGCCGTATTCAAAATTAGCTGGATCGCCAATTCCTTCAACAACGCTATGGGATTTGCAGGATTAACCGGCGCAGGCCTCCGTGTCACGCTTTACCGCAAATGGGGACTTCAAGGGCCAGCCTGGCTCCGGTCGCTGGTGTATCAATCGTTGTCGGCGCTGACCGGCTTGTCCATTCTGGCCATTATGCTGCTCGCGGGCATATGGAATGACCATAGCCTGCTTGCCCATCATCTGTGGCTGTATCTGGCTGTCATTCTAATCGCGGCCTATGTTGTGATCTTCGCCTCGCTCGGCAGATTGCCCCGGCTGCGGAATTTGCTTGGACTGGCCGATAAGGAGCAGGAGGAGGAATTGTCTTTATCGAAACCTCCGGTTCTTCGCATGATCGCGACATCGTTTGCGGAGTGGCTGATGGCCGGTTTGTCCTTCTGGCTGATCGTCCATTTGATGCACCTGGATATCGGACTGCGGGAAGCGATGAGCATCTTTGTCGTTGCCGCCGTTGCCGGCGTGGCAAGCTTTGTGCCAAGCGGTCTAGGCTCCTTCGACGCCATCGTCCTGCTTGCTTTCCAGCATCTTGGCTTATCGCCGGATCAAGGGCTAGCCGTACTTGTGCTCTACCGGATCTTTTATTGCTTCCTGCCATGGGCAGCCGGATTAGCGCTAGCCACAACGGAATGGATACCGGGCAAGGAACGGTGGACACAAACGCAGGAGCAAGTGTTGAAGCCGGCCATCAAACGCTGGCATACGGTGTGGAATTGGCCTAGCCAATCTGCGGTACTTAGCGATATCAGCACATGGGCGCTGTCGGCGCTCGTGTTCATAAGCGGCATTCTGCTGTTGCTATCATCCGCCACGCCGGGCAGCTGGCACCGGATGCATCTGCTCGAGCAATTCGTTACGCCATTTACGATGAAGGGCTCCCATCAGCTGGCCGTCCTCATCGGCCTGCTTATGCTGATGGTGTCCGAAGGCATCCGTTTCCGCGTCAAACGGGCTTATTTTCTTGCTATGGTCCTGCTCATTGGCGGGACATTCGCTCTAATTCTGAAGGGCTTCGAGTACGAAGAAGCGATCTTCCTGCTGTTTGTGTGCTTGCTCTTATGGCTCTCCAAGGACAGATTCAACCGGAAAGAGGCCATCTTCACCTTGCGCAAAACAATCGGATGGGCAGCCATTTCGCTGATCGTTATGGTGCTCTATCTTTCTCTCGGATTATCCACCAACGAGCTTCCGCCAGGGCTACTTCACCATGCCAAATGGTATGAACGCTATACGCTGAAAGACGAAGATCTGCTGCGGGAAGGCATTGTTGCCCTAACGGTGAGCTGGATTCTGCTTACGGTGAGACGAATCTTTGTGCCAAGCCTTCCTCCCGCCCCGCCGCCGGGGCCGCAGGATTGGGAGAAGCTGCAACGGCTGCTCGAGCAGCATCCCGGCAATTATCTCACCCATCTGCTCTACATGGGGGACAAAAGCTTCATGTGGACGCCCGACCATAAAGCGGTGCTTGCCTATGGCCGCATCGGCAAAATACTCGTTGCGCTCGGCGACCCGATCGGCGATCCGGCGTCCATACGGCAACTCGTCAGACAGTTCCGGGATTATGCGGACCGTTACGCGGCTACGGCCGTCTTTTACCAGGTCAAAGCGGATCAATTGCCGGTCTATCACGAATACGGCTACCGATTCTTCAAGCTTGGCGAAGAAGCTGTTGTCGAGTTGGATAAATTCCAACTGTCAGGAAGGCGCAAAGCGGACTTGCGGTCAGCCTGCAACAAATATGAACGGAACGGCTTTACGTTCGACATCCTGAAGCCGCCTTTCTCAACCAAGCTGCTTGCCGAGCTGAAGGAAGTATCCGATGAATGGCTGGATGAGGACAAGGAAAAAGGCTTTTCGCTTGGCAGCTATAATGAAGCTTATCTGGAGCTGGCACCTGTCGCCGTTCTACGGGATAACGATGGCCGGGTTGCCGCTTTTGCCAGCATCATGCCCGTGTACGACAACCACAAATCAATCTCCATAGATTTGATGCGCCATCGGGACGGACTTAGCGGCGTAATGGATGTCTTGTTCGTTCATTTGCTTCAATGGGCTAAATCCGAAGGGTACGAAGTATTTAATTTGGGAATGGCGCCTCTCGCAAGCGTTGGGGAATCGGTCTACGCCTACCGGGGAGAGCAGCTAGCAAGATGGGTATTCCTGAAAGGAAGCCATTTCTACGGGTTTCAAGGCATCCGAAAGTTCAAGGACAAATTTGATCCTGCGTGGGAGCCCCGTTATCTGGCCTTCCCGCAAAACGGCTTATTCCTGAAGCTGATTATTCAAGTGACGCGATTGATTTCGGGTAAAAAATAAAAAAGAGGTGTCCCATCGTCATCTTCATTTCATGACTTAAGGGACACCTCTTCCTATTTATCCCTTCGGACGAACGACTAGCGCCGCCAGGAAAGAGAATATAATCGCGGCGGATATGCCCGCGCTTGTCACTTTGAATATGCCCGAGATGACGCCAATCCAGCCGGAATTCTCAAGCTCGGTAAGCGCTCCATGTACAAGCGCATTACCGAAGCTTGTAATCGGGACGGTTGCGCCTGCTCCGGCAAAATCAACAAGCGGTTCATACCAGCCGATCCCGTCAACAATAGCCCCCACCACAACAAGCGTAGCCATCGTATGCGCAGGGGTTAACTTGACAACGTCAAACATCAGTTGGCCAACGACGCAAATCGCTCCGCCTACTACAAAAGCCCATAGAAATTGCATCTTCTGCTTACTCCTTTCCGCCGCTGATCGCAACGGCATGCGCGATACAAGGAATGCTCTCTCCCTGTTGGAAGGAAAGCGGGGACAACAACGCGCCGGTTGCGCAAATCAACACGCGTTTCAGCTCTCCCTTGGCGACTTTCTTCAAGATATGGCCGTAAGTAACAACAGCGGAGCAGCCGCAACCGCTTCCCCCTGCTTGTACCTTCTGCCGGTTCACGTCATACACCATTAACCCGCAGTCTTTAAACGTCGTGTCATCCATCGGCACGCCGTCACGCATTAAGAGCTCCTTAGCGAGCGGATGGCCAACGCTGGCCAGATCGCCCGTGACGATCAGATCATAATCTTTCGGCGTCCGGCCGGTATCGTTGAAATGCGCTTGGATTGTATCCACGGCCGCTGGCGCCATCGCCGCTCCCATATTGAATGGATCTTTGATTCCAAGGTCGACAACCTTCCCGATCGTCGCGTATTCCACAACCGGGCCTTCGCCGGATGCCGCAACAACGGCGGCGCCGGCGCCGGTTACCGTATATTGCGCCGTCGGCGGCTTCTGCGAGCCGTATTCCGTTGGGTAACGGAATTGCTTCTCGGCCGTGCAGTTGTGGCTGCAAGTTGCTGCGATCACATATTGACCGGCCCCCGAATTGACCATCAAGGACGCAAGCGCCAGCGACTCCATTGACGTGGAGCAGGCGCCAAATACGCCGATATTGGGCACGCCTAACGTTCTTGCCGCAAAGCTGTTGCTTATAATTTGATTCATCAGGTCCCCGCCGACATAAAATTGCAGCTGCTCTTTGGCAATGCCAGCATTATTCAGCGCAAACTCCGACGCTTGCTCAAGCAGCAGCCGCTCGGCTTTTTCCCAGCTTTTCTGCTGCATGTCCAGCTCCGGATGCACCAGATCAAAATCCGCGGCAAGCGGACCGTCCCCTTCATCGGGACCTACAACGGTAGCCGCCCCGATAATGACCGGACGGTTCTCAAACTTCCATGTTTGTTTTCCTTGCAGCATCGTTAATGAGCACCACCCGTACCAAAGATCAGATGAGCGATGCCGACAAAAAAGGCCGCAACCGTGCCAAACACGATAACCGACCCGGCCAGCTTGAACATATTGCCGCCTACGCCAAGAACAAGCCCTTCGCTGCGATGTTCCAAAGCTGCCGAACACATGGAGTTGGCGAACCCGGTAACCGGAACGGCGGAACCGGCGCCGGCCCACTGCGCGATTTTGTCATAGACGCCAGCGCAAGTCAGGATGACGGAAAGAATAATAAGCACGGCTACCGTCGGATTGCTCGCCTCCTGCGGCTTCATCCCGGCCAGATGGATAAAGAGCTGCTGGATCGCCTGACCTAACAAGCAGATCGTGCCGCCCACAAGAAAGGCGCGAATGCAATTGCCGAATATGGAACGCGACGGTTCGCGTGATTTGGCAAAAGCTTGATATTCTTTTGGCGACATGGACATTTTGCGGTATTTGCCGCCTCCAGCGCTTTTTACGGCCATAACGTTACACTCCTTTATAGGTACACAAGCTATGTACATTATTTGTAAATGGAAGAAAGGATATGTATGAATGGTTGAAATGCGCAAGCAGGCGCGCTACAAAAAACCGCAGGCGCGAGGCATGCGGCTTCATTCGTACAATTTATCCTTTTGGCTTCACAAACAACGCAGCGATGAAGGAGAAGATGATCGCGGCGGAAACCCCGGCGCTTGTTACTTTGAAGATGCCCGTAATAATGCCAATCCAGCCCGTCTTCTGCATCTCGTCCAAAGCGCCGTGAACGAGCGCATTCCCGAAGCTAGTAATCGGAATGGAAGCGCCGGCGCCGGCAAACTTGATCAGCGGGTCATAGATGCCAACGCCGTCTCCGATCGCCCCAAGCACAACGAGCAACGTCATCGTGTGGGCCGGCGTCAGCTTGAACACATCAAAGCAGATTTGGCCAAGCACGCAAATCGCGCCGCCAATGAGAAATGCCCATAAAAAAATCATTGCTGCCTCACCTCGTTTTCGATGGAAACCGCATGCGCGATACATGGAATCGTCTCGCCTTGCTGGAATGAGATCGGAGACAATAAAGCGCCGGTCGCAACGACCAAAATCCGGTTCAATTCCTTCTCGCGCAGGCGCCGTAGCAAATGGCCGTAAGTGACCGTTGCCGAACAGCCGCAGCCGCTGGCTCCGGCTTGTACCTTCTGTTTCTCGTAGTCGTACATCATCATGCCGCAATCCTTGTAGACGGTCTGGTGAATCGGAAACTTATGTTTCTCGAACAGCTCATTGGCAATCGCATAACCAACCTTGGATAAATCACCCGTTACAATCAGATCATAATAACCGGGTTCGATGCGCAAATCACGGAAATGGGCTTGAATCGTATCGACTGCCGCCGGCGCCATTGCCGCTCCCATGTTAAACGGATCCGTAATTCCCATATCCACAACCCGGCCCATCGTGGCTGAAGTGACAAACGGGCCTTTGCCTTGTTCGGTCACGATGCTCACGCCTGCGCCCGTTACCGAGAACTGCGCCGTCGGCGGTTTTTGCGAGCCGTATTCCGTCGGGTAACGGAATTGCTTCTCGGCAGTGGCATTGTGGCTGCAGGCGCTCGCCATCGCATATTTGGCCGATTTGGAATTCACCAGGTTTGCCGCAATCGCAAGGCTTTCCATAGAAGTTGAGCAGGCGCCAAATACGCCGATGTATGGGATTTGAAGCGTTCTTGCGGCAAAGGTCGAGCTGATGATCTGGTTCATCAAGTCGCCGCCAATCAGGAAGTTGATGGATTCCTTCGTAATCTGCGCTTTCTCGATCGCCAGGTTAGCCGCTTCTTCGAGCAAGGTCCGTTCGGCCTTCTCCCAGCTGTCCTGACCAAGCCTAAGATCGCCGTGAACGATATCGAAATCTTGCGCCAGAGGGCCTTGCCCTTCGAACGGGCCAACGATAGCAGCGGCTCCTGCAATGACGGGATTATTTTCAAAAAGCCAGCTTTGATGGCCTTTCAGCATAATTAATGCCCTCCTCCAACGGCGTCCGGGTTAAAGATCAGGTGGACGATGCCAACAACAAAAGCCGCCACTACGCCAAATACGATAACGGGGCCGGAAATTTTGAACATTTTGCCGCCTACGCCCAGTACCAGCCCTTCGCTCCGGTGCTCGATCGCGGCGGAAGACATCGTGTTCGCGAAGCCGGTTACGGGAACGGCCGATCCTGCCCCCGCCCATTGGGCGATTTTATCGTAGACCCCCAAGCTCGTCAGAATAACGGAGAGCATGATCATAACCGCAACGGTTGGATTGCTGGCCTTCTTCTCGTCGAAGCCTGCCCAATGCACGAACATTTCCTGAATGGCTTGGCCAATAATGCAAATTAATCCGCCAACGAGAAAAGCTTTCAAACAGTTCATCAATAGCGGCCTTTTAGGCTCGTGTTTTTTGGCTAATGCCTGGTATTCCTGCTGAACAGGCGTGAACTTCTTGTTCTTGCTCGACATGATACATGCCTCCTCCAGTATTGAATCATCGAATCAGTGATGGAGCAGCGGCTTCATCTCCGTAATAACCTGCCGCATTTCTTGGGCGCATCGCTCGTACATATGTTTGGCATCCGTGTTTTTCGTCGACAGTCCGAATAGTTCGAGGTCTGCTTCGATTTTTTTGAGCTGAGCATACAACTCGGCTTTGAGCTGCGGCTGCGGAACCTTGATATGATCGTCAAACAGATCGACGTAGAGCTGACGGTACGCATCTACTTGTCCGATAAACACATTGTCGGGTGTTACGCCGATTTTCTCGAGCTCCGTAGCAAGCCATCTGCGGTTTAGTCCGATCGTGGACAAAGGCTCGTCCATAATTTTGCCGTCCATGATGACCGTCTGAGGCTCATGCTCGGGCGCAACCTTGATGCCGAGATGCGCAGGGGTGATCGGTTGATTTTCCCTGGTCAGCAGCACGCTAAGATCTCCGCTTGGCTCCATAATGGCGAACTCGACGTCCGCCAGACGAAAGATGTCTTTCTTGCGCAGCTGCTCCAGCAGCTCATCGGTAGTTAACCGTTCCTTCTTGAGGTTATCCTCCAGCACTTTGCCGCCTTTCACGAGAACCGTCGCTTTGCTGTCGATCAAGTCGCGGGCACGCTTGCTCTTTAATTGTAGGAACTCGATAACGACGGAAACGGCAACCCAGACGCCTAGAGAGATCAGTCCCAGATACCAAGTCGCTTCCAGATCAAGCGATACGTAAGCAGCCAGGTTGCCGATCGAAATACCGGTAATGTATTCGAAAAATGAAAGCTGGGATATTTGCCGCTTCCCTACGAGCTTCGTAAGCAGGAAAAGAACAAATATCGACAGTAAGGTGCGTAGAGTGATCTCTAACCAGTCCTGCACAATGCTTATCCCCCTGTCGCTTGTTTCTACGTTAAGATTATTTGTCAAAAAGCCCACAACAACACGAATAACCATTTTCCACAGCAGGAAAATGGTTCAGGAACATGTGGATTTTATTTCCATGGATGGCAAAAGTCAAAGCCTGCCATATTAGTTTTGTTGCCAGTTCAAGTTCGTGAGGGAGGTGTTAGAGATGACCGTAGCATCCGATGTAAAAACATGCGTCGCTTCTCTGAAAAGCGCGCAAGCAAGCCTGGAGCAGTTCGCTCTGTCGACGGAGAACAAATCGGCTAAGCAAATGTTCGAGCAGGCTGCCCAGCAAACGCAAACGATCGTTGATCAAGTAGCCGCGCGCGTCCAAGAGCTTGAGAATGAAGAGCCTCAATATATAGGTTTTTAAGGACGGAGCATTTAAACAGAGCATTTAAACAGAGCATTTAAACAGAGCATTTAAACATAACATTCTGGGAACTGAGCATTTAAATGTTCTTCCGATCGCCATTGCTCAGGGATTCCTTCTAATTGAATTTGGAATGGAGGGAATCCCTGAGCAAAAGCGAACACTTCGTTTCTCCAGAATCATTTAAATGCTCCGTCCATTCGGGGGAGACGAGAAACGGCCGTGCGATTGATCCGCACGGCCGTTTTTTTATTAGAAGCAGAAAACAATAAAACAACAAGAAGCACATAAAGGCTAATAAGGTTTTTAAGGACGGAGCATTTAAACAAAGCATTCTGGGAACTGCGCATTAAAATGTTCTTCCGATCGCCATTGCTCAAGGATTCCTTCTAATTGAATTTGGAATGGAGGGAATCCCTTCACAAAAGCGAACACTTCGTTTCTCCAGAATCATTTAAATGCTCCGTCCATTCGGGGGAGACGAGAAACGGCCGTGCGATTGATCCGCACGGCCGTTTTTTTGTGATTAAAAGCAGAAGAACAATAACACTACAAGAAGCACATAAAGGACTAGTACAAAGGTCGTTATGGATGGCCTGCGGCCAGCTGATGCTGTGATGCTTTTCATTGGCACTCCCCCAGGTAGGCTTCTGCCAATAGCGTATGCAGCTTGGGCGGTTGCGGTTCATCTTTTATACAGCAACGATGATCTCCTTGCCTAACGGACTGACTGCCCGCACCCGATTACCTTCCAAATAGACTTGGACTCGTTGGCGCCAGCCATCCGGATTAACCGGTTCTTGAGCTCCCGGTTCTCCGTACACGGCGATTATTAATAGATGCAAGCCGGGTTGCAGCTTTGTTTGAAGCGTTGGAATGGCCGTCCGCTCATGCATCAGATTCGTATTCGCCTGGACAGAAATCCATTCCGCTCGTTCATAACCTATTAGGCTTGTAATTCCGCTGCCTCCAAAGCCGGTCAGGCCACATACGCTGCCGGTTGTTTCACTGACGGACAGCGACGCGTCAAGCGGAAGGGCAAAACCTCCTTCTGCCGCATCCAGAGCTCTCGCCGTTTCGATCCGGTGAATTCTGACATGCCAAGGCAATCCGGCAATTAAATGAGTCGTCACCGTTACATCCCGCCAAGGTTTCCATATGGAAGTCAGCACATCGCCGTCCAAGTTTGTTGCCTCGTTGTTCCGGCGAACGCGGTATAGGTTGTCTCCTTCACTCAAGGCGAGCATGGAGTCGTAAGCTCCTTGGGACAACCCCCATTCCGCACGGGGAACACTGAAACCAAAGGATGCGGAATAAACAAACTTTTCGTATTTGGCCGATGAATGGGTATGATCGTTAGTACTCCGGTGTCCGGCATTAAAGGCGGCAACATGGTCGCGGTTGTTGTCTCTGCAGATAACCACATGCGGCGCATGTTGGACGGACACATCGGTTAGCTCCGGCAACGGAAGCTCTTCCGCCAACCAGAACGGATGATCATCCGGCAAAGCCAGCGGCAGAAAAGCTTTAAACGCCCAATAAACGGAGCCCGGCGCATTATAGTTTTCGGCCATAATTAGATTCGGATAGCGGTAACCTACCGTTAATAAGCCATCCGGCGAAAATATCGGCTGGCGAAGCCACCAGCGGAGATGACGCATGTACAATCCCTTTATGACTCCAAGTTCGAAAGGCTGTACACCGGCAAACGCATACGCCCCCCATACCGCTCCTTGGGCAAAACGATAAGTCAAGCTTCGCCCATACGGAACAGCTCTCCCGTCTTCCGTGAACCAATTCGCAAATTGCCCCGCAAACAAGGCAGCACGTTCCTCGAAGCGCGCGGACCGTTTCGGATCTTCTTCCTTCATCAGAGCCGCATAAATCAGTCCGCAATAATGGAATGCAAGCGGGACGTAATAATCGCTGTGACCGTTCGTCCCATCCTCATACCAGCCATCCTCCAAATAAAACTGTTCCAGCCGGTCCAGATTCGCTTCAAGCTGCTCCTTCGCATACGGGAGGCCAAGCTTATAGAAGCCTACATTGACGAGTACGTGGAAAAACAGCCAGTTGCAATCATGAACCTTAAGCGAGTTAATCTGATTCAGCCAGTCATAGAAATGCTGCTTCGCCTCCGCGCTGAGCGGTTCCCACATGCGGTGGGGAGCAATCGCTAAAGCGAGACCGAGAGAAGCCATCTCCACTAAACGCTGATCATAATCTGCAGGTATCCCCCAATATTCCTTGTGCCCCGGATTCGTTCCGTTGGTTATTCCTCTTAGGACTAGCTGCAGCAAGTCTTCGTCAACATGCCCACTGCCTGCCGCAAGTGGCGCCAGCCCCCAAATAATCCGCGAGAAACCTTCCATCTGGCTAATGTCAGGCGATTGGCCCGCACCCGATCCAGGCAGCTCCAGCCGTGCTCCGCCCGCTGAATAATAAGGCAATAGCGGTTTGGTTAACTGTCTGAACGCCCGCTCCAAGTCCGCTTTGCTGCAGAGCGGGTTATCCGCAATCGGCAGCTTTACTCCCATGGGATAGTGACGTCTCCTCTAAGACGCGCCAATCCTTCCACGAAGAAATAATCGCCGTAAATAAGCGGTACGTCCATGTTTTTGCGTTCCGGATAATGGCTCGTCCCGTGCAAAATAAGTCCTTCTTCCTCGTCTTGGCCAAACGCCCCGTAGTTCTCATACAACGATCTCAGAATCCGCTCGCCGGCGCTGCGGTAACCGGCCGCTTCAGCGGACGGCACCAGCTCGGACAGCAGCAGCAAGCCGCATGCCGCGCAAGCACCCGCCGAGGAATCGCGCAGCGCTTTCGTCTCTTCCGGCGCGCGGAAGTCCCATACCGGCACGCTGTCTTCAGGCAGCTGCGACAAGAAGAAATGGGATACCTGTTTGGCCGTGTCCAGCAGTTCCTGACTGCCTGCGTGCTTGGCCGCCAAAGTCAAGCCATATACCGCCCATGCCGTTCCCCTTGACCAGGCAGATTCCGGTCCGTAACCTTGTCCGCCAATATATTCCGCCACTTCGCCAGTCTGCGGGTCGAATCTTACAATATGGCGAACCGAACCGTCTTTGCGAATAAAATGGTTCCTTACCGTTTCCATATGGGCTTCCGCCACTTGCTTGTATCTAACGTCGCCCGTCTCTTTGGTTGCCCATTGCAGAAGCGGCACGTTCATCGCGCAATCGATAATCGCCCAGCCGCTGTTGTCCTCCCCGGCGCTCCATGGGTTCCACGCGCGGATGAAATTGCCTTTGAGATTAAAGCGCCCCATCAAATAGTTGGCTGCTTTCAGCGCTCTTCTCTTGGATAACTCCCCGCCATATTGCTTATAATTAATCACGCTAGTTAGCGTCCACATAAATCCGATATCATGGTCGAGTCGGTCATAACCGTCCAGCACCTCATCGAGCTTGAGCTCGCATTCTTCCGCAATCCGGCGGAAAGGCAGATCGGCATTCCCCTCTCCTTCATGCAGAAGCCATAGCAAACCCGGCCAGAAACCTGCCGTCCACCAATGCGTCGCTTCCAGCACATATTGGCCGCCTTGGCTGGCATGCGGAAATTCCGCGCCAATGCGAGCGCTCGTTCGCAGCACTTTTTGCACCGTTTGATTCCAAGCTTCATTCACCCATGGTGCCGTTTCAAGCTGAGTTGCAGCAGTCGTATTTATCGTCATATATGATTCCACCTATGCTTGAAATTTGAAATTCAGATTAAAGGCATGATTCAAGGATGTAACGTCTGTCGAATGAAGGGATATGCGATAATAGCTTTCTTGCTCGCCTGAATGATTAGAGTAGAACCGTTCTTCATAGGAAACGTCCAGCAGACGAGGTTCATACGACAATATCGCGGTATGCCGGCTGCCCGTCAGTGCAATGCGACCTTCCGCCAATACGACCGGTTTACATTTGCTCACGATCACTTCCGTAATCGGTCCGCCCTCTTCATGGAATTGGAACGTATCCGTCAGATCAAGCTCCGGAACAAGACCCGCTTTGCGCCAAGTGAACTTGCGATCGCAGGAAGCAAGTCCGCTGCCTGGGTAACAAGCAGCCATATCAAGCTCGAACCGGTCTTCCAGCTCGCCGTTTTCCACCTGCCGGACGACTGCTGCTCTTGTTCTTCCAACCGATTGAAGTTGTCCTTTGACCATAGGCAAAGAATGGCCTTGCGCTCCGTTGCAGTCAAAGCCGTATCTGCCTTCGCCGAAATATTGCGCGGTGTACTCCCCGCTCCCTAAATCAACGGCAAACGCCGGATCGTCATCTGCAATGAGAATAAAGTGACCCACGTCAATATGGTTATGGGGCTCATCGTTATGGCCGCCTTTGGCGGCAAATCCAAAGCTGCCTGCCGTAGTAGTAACCCGTGATACTAACCACTGGGCATCCGCCAAATACGAGCTGCCGCTTGTCCAGTCCAACTGTCTTGGCGCATCCGGCCTATACCATACCAGATTGCGCAAAGCGTGGGCGAACCGGCTGCAATGATCGTCCGTAAAACCGGCACGGATAGATATTGGCGCATAACTGACTCCGCTTATCTGAGTCGCCAAATAATCGGACAAGCCCATGTTTACGCTTACATGATGAGCGGCATCCGAGAAGTTGGCCGGACGATTCCGCACCAGATACGCTTTTTGCTGAAAGCTTGCGATTGTCCTGACATGCCCGGAATCTAGCAAATCCGCCTTGCCATCGGTTCTTCGTTTCAGAAGATCGGCAAAATAAACGAAATATCCAAAGCCATAATTCCAGTAGCCCGGTCCTTCGGCACAAGCGCCATCGTCTCCAAATCCGGATAAATAACAGTCCATCGTCCTTACAGCGCGGTGAATGATCGCGGCTCTGCGCTCTGACTCCAGCTCCAGCAGCAACGCTGCCGAACCAATCGATCCTGCGCATACCGCGGCCCAGTTATGATCGGCGGTCTCCCAATGGTACGGCGGATATTGTTCGTCCAGATAGTTGGCAAAGATTCTGCGTTCAATCTGCTCGCTCATCGCTTCCCGAAGCGCCGCCGGAAGCGATAATTCCGTAATCGCCAATATTTCGGCTAACGCAAAGCCGGTCTCGGATGCAAACAAATCGATGTGGCGTTCGAGCGACTGCCCTCTCATATGAGCCGGCAAGCACCAGGTTTGCTCCTCCAGAACCGCTTCGATCGTCTCTATCAACGCTCCGCGGTATTCGGATATTTCCGGAAAAAGACAATGCAATAGAGCAAACGATGTCAATCTGCTCCTGCGCTCGAAATACAGACCTTCATAAATAAGCCGATTGCCGTTCAGTTCAAACAGATCATATATTTCCTGCGTCAACTCGGGAATCGGACGGTCAAGCAACCTCTCGCCTTCCGCTTGAATCTCCCTAATCAAGTCCGCATACAAGGGGGATGACGCCATGCCGCTCCAATCCGCCTTGTTCCCGGAGTACGTGTAGATTCGGCTGTCTGCCGCACGCAAATTGTCCAGCGAAGCTTCCAGGACATCTTTCTCCCAAATGTCGATGATTCGCAACTTTCTCTCCTCCTAACCGCGGTATTCGGTTGGCGTTAAGCCGGTCTGCGTCTTAAATGTCTTAATAAAATAACTTTGATTATCATAGCCGAGCATCTCGCAAATCTCGCTGACGTAATAATTCGTCTGATCGAGCAATTCTTTCGCTCTTTCAATCTTCTGGTCGGTGACATACTCAATAAAGGTTAAGCCGGTCTCCTTTTTGAAAAAACGGCTGAAATAACTTGGATTCATATGCAGATGGGCCGCTACTTCTTCCAACGAGATCCGTTTGCCTAGATTCAAAGAGACATATTTGCAAGCTTCGGATACTTCGCGGCGTTTGCTTACCGGCAAATCTCTGGCAACAATATACGATTGCAATTGGGACCCAAACCACTCGAACAATCCCCATAACGAATCCAAATTAACGATTTCTTTGTGCAGCTTCTCAGCCGTCATCGCCTGTGACGCAAACAACATCGCATGAAGCTTCAGGCGCATGTCGATAAGCAGCTTCAGCACCCAATCCCGCACTTCTTCCGAGGTGTACCGTTTGCTGCGGACATGATTCTCCCACGTGCCGGCCAATGATTCAATCTTCTTGCCGTCTCTTGCAACCAGTGCTTCCCGGATTTCCGCCGCAGCCTGATCGTACTTAGCAAGCAAGCCAGAATTAGACGTTACCGCCTCCTTCTGCCATTTGGCGATTTCCCCTCGGGACAAGTAAAACCGCTGCTCATCCGCTTTCAGCAAATTGCACAAAGCCTGCTTGAGCAATTGGGGGTTGTCGCAGCTTGTTCCGATCACGAAGGCCATTTGAATTTTGAGCACTTGGCCAAGCGTCCGCTGTACCTTCTGTAGACTGGTTTGCACTTGATCGTATACATTTTGCTTAAGCCCTGGCTTAAACGAGAACAGAAGCAAGGATTGTCTGCTGCTGTAGCCGATATGAATGGCGTGAAGCGGCAGTTCTGACAGCAGCTCCTCCATTACGTTGCTAATGGCAAAATGCAGCGTCTGATCCGAGTCGAACCGATGTTTTATCATGTTGTAGCTCTCAATAAATCCGGCTACCGGCAAACATAATTCGCCGGGCTGAAATAACCCGTACGACCCGAAATCCCGCTGCCATTGTTCCGCGGAGATGAGCGGCTGCTGAACAAATTCGCGGAACAATTTCTCCTTCCGCAGAACCTGTGTTTCGCTAACCACTTGTTTCATCCGGTTTTGTTCGGACAACAGTTGGCGTTCGCCGTCAAACCCCGTTTTAAACTTCTGCAGAAGCTCAACCAATTCCTCCGGATCAAGCTGGTCCTTCAGCAAATAATCCTGCACGTCAAGCCGCATCGCCTGCTGGGCATATTGAAATTCGCTATGGCAGGACAAGATGACAATCCGTACCGAAGGATTTAATTTTTTTGCTTTTTGCGCCAATTCCAAGCCATCCATCTTCGGCATCCCGATATCCGTCACCAGAATATCCGGCGCTTCCTCCTGCATGTGTTCCCAAGCCGCGAGGCCATTCTCATGTTTGCCGCATAAGGAAAGACCCAGCTTCTCCCATTCTACCACTTCCGATAACAGCTCAATGACCGGATAATCGTCATCCACGAGCATCACTTTATACATGAGGACGCCCCTCCTCCCGAACCGGGATATGCATCATAATTCTTGTTCCTCTATCGCTATCAACGGTTATACGGAAGGCATCGCCAAACATAATCCGCATCCGCTCCGCTACATTCGTTACTCCAATGCCGGACAATCCCGGTCCTCTCGAGCGCTCCGTTTCCTGTACCGGCTCCATGCCGGTAGCGGTTAACCTCGCCCTCAGCCTATCCAATGCTTCTTTCTCTATTCCAATCCCGTCATCTTCTACCGAAAGTTCAAGGAAATAATCCGATCGCTGCGCGACAATCCGGATAATGCCCGCGCTTTGATTCAAACCGTGAATAAGCGCATTCTCGACGAGCGGCTGCAAAATAAACCTCGGCACCAGAATGTCAAAGCAATTGACATCCACCTCGACAACAAGTTGGACTTCTTCCTTCTGACGAAGATTCATCAGCTCTACATAATGCGTCAGCAGCTCGATCTCTTCATGCAGCAGAATGGCGTCTTCGTCCCGGCTGATCGTCATGCGCAAGAGCTTGGATAAGGACGCGATCATCTTCGCGCTGTCTTGATCGCCGCCGCGCATCACTTTCATCCGAATCGAATTGAGCACGTTAAATAAAAAATGCGGATTGATCTGCGCCTGCAGCATCGCAAGCTCGGCTTTGCGCTTTCTAGCTTGGGTAAGCGACACCTCGCTGATCATCTCTTTAATGCGGTCTAGCATTTGGTCGAACAGAAAACCCAATCTCCCGATTTCATCCGCTCCCCGAATACTCGAACGAACTTCCAGATTTCCCCGCTGCACGCTGGAGGCGACTTTGCCAAGTTTGATGAGCGGCTTCGTTAATTGCCTCATTAAGAGCAGCAGCAATACAAGAAAAGCGATGAAGGAAATGATCTGGAATAGAAATACCCGGCTAAAAATCGAGCTGATGTTCACGATCGCATCCTGATAAGGCTCCGTTGCTACCAGATGCCAGTCATTAAAAGATAAATCCGCCGTCGTCAGCAGAAGTTTCGTATCTTCGTCTTTAATTATGGAGGAGCCCGCACGGGGATCTCTCTCCGTCATCTGCCTGCTGTAATGGAAGGTTTGATTCACTTGATTCTTATGAGGAGAAGACAAGATCTTCCCGTCGCCATCCACAAGCAATACCTCTTGACTACCCGTCAGACTGCCCAAAATTTTGCTGAATTTGTTCTCCAACATCGTAACAATGACATAGCCGTATATTCGGGTGCTGTCAAACCGGAGTGTCCTCGCCACCGAAATTTGATATGGACTTGTCACTTTGTCATAAGGGAAAATCGTCGGCGACGTGCTGACCCAATAAGACTGCAAGCCCGACAGCTGCTTCAGATTGTTGAACCACGGCTCTTGCTGAAAGGTCAAAGGATCTACTTCATCCTTGGAATAATTCGTGAACGTCTCCCCGTTCGTCAGAATAATCGTAATGTAGCTCTTCTCCCCGATATACGTTAACGTCTCCAGCTGCTGCATAATCCGGTTGGTTGCCGTAAACTTCTCGTTGAAATCAAGGTCGGCATTAAACATCTTAATGAAGCTGGATTTCATGTCGGAATTAACGGTGAGGTAGTTTGCGGTGTTCAGCATGCCTTGGAACAAATTATTAATCGAGCCGTTGACCAGCTGCATGGAATCGTTTGCATTTTCCTTCGCCTGCTGCTCAACGGCTTCACGTGTCAAAGAGTTATAGATCAACATCGTTAACACCGCGGGAATCAGAATACAAATAACCGCCACAAGCGAAAGTTTGCCGCGCACAGAGTGAATATAAGACCGGATGCGGTACATTCCTGATGCCCCCCTTAGAGAAGAAAAGGGGGACAGTAACTCCCGTCCCCTTTGGTTATTCATTATACCGTATTATTTTTTGTTCGCCGCAATAATTTCGTCCACGCGTTTCTTCGCGTTCTCAACGGTCTTGTCGATGTCTTGGTTGCCAAGGATCAACTTCTCGTATTCTTCGTTAATCGCTTTGTATACTTCGGCTTGGTAGGAAGCCGGAGCAATAATTTCAGTCGCTTTCGAGTTCACAAGCGTGTTAACCAGGCTTTCTTTATCAACCAGCTCTGGGTTTTTCGTGCCGCTAAGAATCGTATCGATAATGCCGGCTACTTGATCGTTGCTTACGCCATTCCAAGCCGGAATGTTTTTGCCTTGCACGACTTGGCCTTCCGTTGTGTACCAACGAACGAATTTATAAGCTTCTTCCTTGTTTTTGGAGCTTTCCGATACCGCTACATAGTCGGTTGTTACCGGCGTAATGCCGGACTGGTCGCCAGGGTTGTTTTTCGGGAATGGCGCAACCGCTACGTGGAAGGTCAGAGGCAAAGTGTCCGTGCCGCCGATTTCCGTATTCATCCAAGAGCCGATCGTGAGCATGCTTGCCGATTGGTTAAAGAACTGGTTACGGTAAGCGAGCTTTTGCGAGATCATATCCGAATAAGGAACGGAGGACTTATCCTCTTTCTCCATTTTGACGCGAAGCTCAAGCGTTTTCTTGAAGTTAGGATCATCCAGGTTGGACGTGCCGTCTGCCTTCAGGAATTCGGAACCGGTAGGCTGGTTCTCCATCATCAGCTTCAGGTATTCCATCCAGCCGCCGTTTTGCGGACCATGGAAATAAGTACCGTAACGTTTCGTCGCGCCTTCGCCTTTCGTCAACTGTTTCGCATAGTCCGCGTATTCATCCCAAGTCCAGTCCGTCGGAACCGCAAGTCCCGCTTCGTCCAGATTGTCCTTGTTCAGAAGCACGTACCAAGGGTTGAATTTGCCTGGCAACGCGTAAACTTTGCCGTTCAGATGCGTGTCAACCTTGTAATCCTCTTCTACCTTGTAGCCGTCTTTCGCGAGGAAATCATCAAGCGGAGCAGCCATGCCAAGCGCTACGCGTTGCGCATAACCCGCCGGGTCGCTGAACATCAGGACGTCGATCTGCTCGCCGGACGCAACGGCCAAATCCAGCTTTTTCATCGATTCTTGCGTATCGCCTTTTTCGCTCAATTGCACAAGGTCCACGGTTACGTTCGGATTCTTCTCATGGTAAGCATCAAGCGTTGCTTTCCAGTTATAGGCTTGCTCCGTGCCGTAAGTGTAGAGTCGCAACTTTACCGGATCGCCGCCGGCACTGCCGCCTGCGTTCGAGCTTGCTTCCGTTGATGGCGCTGCGCTTCCATTGTTGCTTTTGCCATTGCTCGAATCATTGTTATTGGAGTTCCCGCAGCCCGCAAGTACCCCGGTAAGCAATAAACTAATCGCCAATCCCGATGCCCATCTCTTTTTCATTTCTAAATGCCCCTCTCGGAAATGTAAGGTTATAGGATGTTGATAGTTCTCATTATAGTGAGCGGCAATTCGGTAAGGATGAAACTATCTTTACCTAAATTGCAACAAATTCGACTTTCTTGCTAACGCTTTCATGATCACTACCCTTTAACCCCGCCAAGCGCAATCCCCTCGATCACGCTTTTTTGACCGATAATGAACACGATCAGAAGCGGCAGGATCGCCGATACGGCAGCAGCCATAATAAGCGAGTAGAATTCACCGCTAAGCGACGTGAACTTTTGCATGGCCAGCGGAATGGTGAACAAGCTGTCCGTCCGGAGGAAGATGAGCGGATTCTGGTAGTCGTTCCACGTCCAGATAAAGCGCAATATGGCGTATGTCGCAACCGCCGGCTTCACGAGCGGGAATGCGATGCTCCAGAAAATCCGGAAATGATTAGCCCCGTCTATTTTAGCAGATTCGATATACTCCTGGTGAATGCCCATGAAGAACTGCCGGAGCATAAAGGTGCCAAGTACGCTGAAGCTGCTAAGAATGATCAGACCCCAATGGCTGTCGAACAGTCCAATCTGGCGGTACAAAATAAACTGCGGGATGAGGATCGCTTGGCTCGGCACCATATACGTCGCTAGAACGATCAGGAACACAAAGTTGCTGCCTTTGAATTTGATCTTCGAGAAGCCGTAAGCGGCAAGGGATGAGAATAATGCCGAAATACAGGTCGTAATGACCGCGATCTTAACCGAATTAAGATAATATTTCCAGAACGGATAGTCTCCCACCCACACTTCCTTGTAATTCTCGATCGCATGCCAGTGGCGAGGAATCCATTCGATCGGATAAACAAAGACGTCCTTCTCGATCTTAAACGAGGTAACCAGCATCCAAATGAACGGAAGCAGGAACAAAATACTGACGGCAAACATGAGGACGGTGAGAACGCCTTTGCGCCAGTTGAAAGCAGTTTTGGATGTCTCCATGAGCGTAATCTCCTTCCGTTAGTAATTAACCCATTTTTTCTGCGCGAGCCATTGTCCGAATGTAATGGCCAAGACGAAAATAAACAACATAACCGCGATGGACGACGCATAACCCACTTTCAAATTAACAAAAGCCGTATCGTACAAATACCAAACCATAAGCGAGGTTGAGCCAATCGGCCCGCCTTGCGTCATTACGGCGATAATATCGAATACTTTAAACGTTGAGATGATGCCGGTAACAAGCAGGAAGAAAGAAGTTGGCGATAGCAGCGGGAACGTGATCCGCGCGAATTTGGTCCAGCCGTTCGCTCCGTCGATATCGGCCGCTTCATAAAGATCTTTCGGAATCGACTGCAAACCCGCAATGTAAATAATCATGTTGAAGCCAATGGAGGTCCAGACAACGATCATCATAATAGAGATAAGCGCAAACTTCGGATCCGCGATCCATTTCGGCGGATTGCTTACGCCAAGCGTATGCAGAATCTGGTTGATAGGGCCAAAGGACGGCTGGAACAAAACCTGCCATACGATCGCAACGGCAACGATACTGGAGATGTAAGGCATGAAGTAAGCAACCTTGAAGTAGCTTTTCAAATAAACATGTCGGTCAATGACGACGGCAAGCACCATCGAAATAATCATATAAATCGGTACCGCGAACAAGAAAATAAAGTTATTGCGCACGGAACGGATAAATTGATCATCGTGGAACAACTTCTTGAAGTTCCCGAAGCCGACCCAGTCGATCCCTTTCCAGCCCTGAACAAAGTTCCAATCGGCGAAGCTGAGCACGATTGTCGCAACAATCGGGAGCAGAACGAGAATACATACGCCAATGAGCATCGGACTGACGAACAGCCAGCCTGCAAGTGTCTCTCCGCTTTGCAGCGAGCGTACTTTGCGCGGCTTCTCCAGCTTGCCCATCACTTGTGGTGAAGTCTCCATATAAGCACCTCGAATTTCTTAGAATAGTAGGATGTTGTGAAGTTGTTTTTATTATAGATAATGAGGGGGCGCGGCCTATGCCGTTATTTTTACTTTTTTATGGTCAGAATTGACTTCTTGGTTTGATAGAAGGACTCGGGTCTGTGCTGCGGCTAGGCTATTTGGCTAAGCAATCTGCTAAGCATTTGGCTAAACCTTTGGCTTAGTATTTGGACAACCATCGGCTAGCCCTTTTGATAACCATCGGATAGCCCATCGGATAACCCTCGGTTAGCCTACTCCGGCTCTAACGAAACTGGAGAATCTTATTGCGAGAAAATCAGCAGTGTTTAGAACTCTAACGAAACCTCATCACGTTATTGCCTAATTTCTAGTCTTACCGAGGTGACCAATAGGGAATTAACGATATGACGTTTCGTTACAAAATAAAACGCTTCCCTATTGAACTCATAACGCTATGAGGTTTCGTTAGGAACAAAATAAGACTGTCCTGTCGTCAGCTTCACTGGCGATAGGACAGCCTATTGATTGCGGGAGTTCTATAACTCCCCCTTTAAATAATTGACCTCGATGAGATGTTCCATCTTCATCTCCAGCTTATCTCTCAAGTGATTATACTTATTCAATAAATCGAACTCGTCTTGGAGGTTCCTTGCGATCAATCCGATAATCGAATCGTCATGGTCACTGTTGCTCCACTCAAACAGCTCACGATAAATATCAAATATCGATTCATCATTGGTAGCCGCAAACCGTAATGGCTGATGTTGCAAGGTCAATTTGCATTCCAGCATCTCAGACAACACGGAGAGGCGATGGAATAGATCCCTCTTGGGGATCTGAGCGGATTTCAAATCTTCAATTAGCTCGCGGAACGTTAACTGAACATGCTGCATAGCCGCGTAAGACCAATTGCGCGTCCCCGTGCTTGTATCGTGGGCTTCCCAATTCTCGCTCCACAAAATATCCTTGATGACGTCTTTATAGTCGGGTCCATACAAGGCAATGCCAAGTATGATTCCAGCATTACAATCCGTTGATACTATGCTGTTTCCCCATTCAAATAACTTAGGCACCATCTCGTTGTTTGCCACTTTATAGCTTAATGCCGGGACAAACTCGTCAAATAGGCTTTTCCCGATTGAATTGTCTATGATGGTTCTAATTTGTTGTTCATAGCCATGACAAGGAAGATGCAGCAATCCTAATGCAGCGTCTTTTGAAAGGTGCCAATCCTCAGATGTTAAGAGCGATACGAGCGTTTCCGTGCATCCCGTATAACCGAGGTATCCCAGGACGTGAAGGATTTCACTCGGCATGTCTTCTTTTAGCTTATGCTGCTCTATAGCGAACTCATATAAATCTTCAGCTAGCTCTAAATCTCCATGCTTCATAATTGGTTCAAGCAGCAACGTCCTATTGTAATCCGCCGGTTCTTCCATAAACACTTGTAATAGTCCCCTTGCGTCTTCAAGCCCACCGTAATTGGCAATAACGGCTAGATAGGAACGTACAATACTGGAATCTAGTTCGGGATTGCAATGTATAATGTCTTTTAGTTTTTTAGTCGTTGCAAGCAATCTTGTTCCCTGCCTTAAATTTTAATCTTTATCCTGCTCGAAAATATTGCCTATTCGTTCAATCTTCATACCTTTTGCCCGTATAGGACTAGTACCAAAAAATTTCCCTGTGAGTTCATATTTCACGGTATCGCCGATTTGTAATGCTTGGATCTCCTCATGATGGTCCACAACGATCCATATCGCCTCCGGAAACGCGTCACCCATTATTTGATCCGTACGGCTAGCACGCAGCTCATTAGCAGTAATCTCTCTAACAATCGCAACTTCTTTATCTTCAATTCCGACAACGATCCCCTGCTCATAATCCCAAGCCTGTTTCGGACCTTCCCATCCCACGACTTTTCCTACAATTGTTGAACGGACAATCGGCCCTATCGTTTGACTGTCATGAAAGCTGCGCTGCCAATAATCCCCAAGCACAAAATATTGTCCCGCTTCTAATCCAACAGGTTGTCGCATCGAGGTCGGATGGTTCTCATATTGTTTATTCCCGCTGAACTCGCTGGCGTAAAACGCCTCAAGTTTCTTCGAGTTAATATAAATACGTCCGTCTTTCAAGTTCACTTCTTCCTCGGGCAAGCCTATAATTCTCCCATAATCGAGAGGAAAATCCGCATCGCCTGTCTTATATAACACGATGTCGCCACGAGCAACGTTTTGGTCCTTATAATAGGTTTTATCTACATACACATCATTGCCCATCGCTACTGGATTATAGGTCGTATTGTTCAACATGGAATCGGTATGTACGGCTAGCTTCTCCTGTGTAGCGCTAGGACTCTTTATGATCTCCAGTTTTTCTTGGGTTACGGTATCTTTTACCGTGTCTGCTGTACAACCGCTAGCGAGTAGGAGTGCCAATATACAAAATAATCGTCTTCCCATGTCCGATACCACCTTTCAGCAATCAAGAAAAAAGCAGCCGACCGGCTGCCTCTACCTTCTAATCCTTCATAAACGGCATGCTGCCTTTGTAATTGCAAACGGGACAAGTTGCAACACGCTCATTGATAACTCCCGTTTTGCGCGCAAAAGCAAATTCCTTCTTGGATAACTTGAATCGGCTGCGGCATGCGGGGCAGACAAAATGAGTCGTTTTGGTTCGAACATCGATGTATTTGTAGACCAACAAAAAGACCAAAGCCATTGGCACAACAATCTGAATGAGGATAAAGCTGTCTTGATTCATTTACTACCACCCCAATTAATCTTCGACTACCGCAACCGCTCTAACAGGGGATCCGTCTCCTCCGGCAATCCGCAACGGAAACCCGTAGAACATAAAATCCGTATAGGCAGGAAGCCGATCCAGCCCTTGCAGCCCCGTATAAGTGACAATGCCGATCCCGAGCAGCTCCCTCTCCAACGCTTCAGACAAGTCACCGCCAACAAATGGGGGCCGTAATGCCGCGATGCGATTGAAATAGGGTTCGTCGACGGATTCGATAAAAAATAATCCCCGGCCTTCCGGCCAAACCGGGTCCGAGACTCGTACGATGCGCGATTTGCCGAAGAATCGTTCCAATGGCAGTTCATCCAGCGTCGCTGCACCGTGGTGCATATGCGAGGGCGCATCCACATGCGTTCCGGTATGGCTTCCCATGGACAGTTGGCGCAATTCCCACGAATGGCTCTCATACGTATGCGCTACCCGGACTCTCACTTCCGGATCGCCAGGGTATACGGGCATTCCTTCGTCAATTGGCACCGACAAATCGTATATTTTCACTCCGGTACTTCCTTCCATAACTAAAATACAAATAAGTATCTATTGATACTCTCCCTGTTTGCGAAAGTTGCGACCTCACTTTTTACTCTTTTTAGAGGCCATCCAAAAGACCAGAATAACGGCCGGAATAAAAATGAACCAAGGGATGTGAATCGAACTTTGCGTAATAACCGCAATTACGAACAATCCTAACACGCCAAGGATGAGCCACAGGCAACCTCTGCCGAACGTTTCCATCTGTTTTTCCTACCTCCTCTTTCCTTCGCTTATAAATACGATTGTATGTTCCGCTTTTGTCCATTAATACAAAAAGCGACTGCGCATGACAGCACAGTCGCTTTCCTATTGCATACTCTACGAATTCATCAATTCTGCCGATACGAGCAGCCGCTTCAGAAGCGTTGCCGCTTCGGCGCGCGTCACGTTGCCTGTTGGCGCAAAAGACCCGTCCGGTTTGCCTTTCAGCAAGCCTGCGCCCGTCGCTTTTCCTACGGCATCGGATGCCCAGTCGGAGACCTTGCCAGCATCTTTATAGTTAAGATCCCCAGCTGCCAATTGACTGCCTGAAGCAAGCTCAAATGCTTTGACGGCCATGATGGCCATCTCTTCCCGGGTGACCTTATTGTTCGGACGGAAGCTTCCGTCCGCATAACCATTAATGATCCCTGCCCCGGACGCGATGCTTACCGTCTCCGCATACCAGCTGCCGACTGCCACATCCTTGAAGCTGCGGGCTTCATTCGCGGAGCGAATGCCCAGCGCGCGTACCAGCATCGCGGCAAACTCCGCGCGGGTAACGGCTTGCTCCGGCGCAAACGACTTCGCCGACACGCCGTTCAAGATCCCCTTCTTCGCGAGAAGCGCAATATCCGCTTGTGCCCAATGATTCGCGATATCGGCAAACGCACGATCCAGCTTCGCAGCCGTATAGATGCTGTTCCCCATGCTCTTGATGGTTAGAACGGTTTTGCCGTCTTTCACGGAGACAAGAGCAGGAACCGCGCTAAAACTTCCGGATGCCGGATCATAGACAAGGACGGTCATTTGATCCGCATCCTGGACACCGTCAAGCGTAATGGAACGTTCTACATAAGATCCGCCAAAAGCCGTAATCACGACGGTCCGGCTTCCGTCTTGAACCGTAATGCTGAAATCTAACGGATTGCCAACTGGCGTAATCCCTTGTTTGCTTGCATCCTGCTGCAGCTTGCTTGCCATATCCGCGCTTAGTTGCTGAACGCCAAATGTCCAGATCGCCGACGGATTTGCAAGGCTATTCGCTTGAAGCACCTGCTTCAGCAAATTTAGCGGGAAGCTGTAGCTGGCATTGCCTGCTTGAATAACTACGACCGCATTTGGATTTGCTAATGCGCTATCCAGCAAAGCCTGCACGCTGAAGGAAACTTTCCCTCCCGCAGCTGCCGAGCCTGCATCAACAATTACACTGCTGCTTGTTTTGACCGCTTCTTTTAAAGCTTTGTCGTTGTCTTCCGTTTTTGTGGAAGCCGTCATATTCGGGCCGGCATTATTGACGCCGGACCCGGAGCCGCTGCCGCCCGTCCCCGGATTCGTATCCGGCTTCTTCAGGCTGGCAAATCCTTTGCCCTGTTCTTCAAAAGCGAATTGCGCATTGGTATCGTTCACGACGGAGATCCGCTCGCCCCGTACAATCACGTTGTCTACGATTGCTGAGCCCTTCACGTTTGGCGTGACTTCAACGCCGTTTGTGCCTGCGCCGTCGATGACGATATTCTCGATCGTGACGCCACTCACCTTATAATCGCCATGAACGATTAATCCGGCATACGTGCTATCTAGCACCGTGTTATTGCGCACGATCACATTGCCGCTGAAATCCTTGTCGCTAGCAAATAGCCAGATCGCTCCAAGATTTACGCCGTAGCCCGTATCAAAGCTGCCCGTGCGGATAAGCGTATTGCGTTCTACAACGGTCGTACCGCTGAACGGTACCGGATTAAACCGCGTCGATACGGCAAGACCCGCGCCGTTTGTAATCGTATCCTTCGCGATATTATCCGTCATCTTATTGTCCTTGCCGCCGAATATAACCATATTGTCGGCCAGCCACGGCAGCGATACGGTATTAAACCGCGCCGTATTATTGACGCTTGCCACCCCTTCAGCCGACCACATCGCAATGCCGTCATCGCCCGGATAACGAATATCGCTTTGCTCCATCAAGCTGTTGCTCGTACCCACGCAGAAGTTGATGCCGTCCGCCATCAGATTGCGGAGCCGAAGACCAATCATGTGCAGACTGTCGGTGAAGCCGGTGCTGCCTTTAAGTCGGGTCAGCCACAGACCGGTCTTGGAATGCTCCACCCACACATTCTGTATGACGGAGCCCGGGCCAAACTCGCCTTCAAAACCATGCGTGCTTGCTTCGTCGTCACGGACATTCAAATCGCCGTCGACCAGCAGATCGTATACGCCGATTGTGCCGCCTTGACCGATAAATCGGGCGCCAAGCAGCGTCGTATACCACATGCCCGCTCCGCGGATGGATATGTCGCTTATATTCACGACGCTTTCGCGGAATTCGAATGTGCCTTCCGGAATCCAGACGCCAGTACCCGCTTCTTTCGCTGCCGCCATCGCGGCCTGAAGTGCGGCGGTATCGTCTTGACCGTCATTAGCCGTTGCCCCATAACCCGTAATGGACAAGAACCCGTCCGGCTTCGCAAGCGGACCATCCACCTGCTCCATATCGGCCAAATCAATGACATAATAGTCTGCTGTGCTATCCGCGTCCTTCTCGAGTCTAATCGTTGCGCCAGCCGGTACATCGCCGATCAAGGCATGGATCTCGTCAAAAAAGCGGTGCGCGCTGCCCTGCTTCGGATCATTGGACCATGGATAGCTGCCATATTCCCAGGCGTATTTAGAAGTTAAATTCAACTTCTGCTTAAACTCGCCGTTTACGTATAAACCAAGCGTTTCCTGTAAGCCGCTGCCATCCGCGCTATCCGGAATGGCGTAACGAAGCACGATTGAATTTGCCGGCTGCGTCAACGTAAACTCCACGTATTCGCCAGTCTCATCAAGCGAAACCGCTTGTCTGCCGGAAGCTTCGGACGCCATTTCGCGGTATGCTCTAGACGGACCGATAAGGGTTCCCGTCGTGTCGGCATGTTCAGCCTCATACGTGGTATACCCCACTGTCGCACCGCGATAGTCGAGATTGACATCGTTAAGCAACGTAAGCGAATCAACCGAGAGGATAGCGGAACTATTATTTTGAACCGTTACCGTGTTGACGCCTGCGCGAAGATCCAGTTGAATTTCCGCAGACTTCCAAGTTTCGGTTGCCGCCGTAAGTGTCGCCGATTCGGCATCCATTCCATTCACCGATACGCCTACCGACCCAGAGTCGGAAGACAAATACCGGATGGTAGCCCGATACGTCCCCGCTTCCTGCGCATGCACAACAAATCGCACAAGCTCATCCGAGGAGCTGAATCCGTTCAAGTATCCCGTTCCCGTATAGCCGGATACGGAATCTGCCGTCGCAACAGCCATGCTATGGAAAGCATTTTCCGCTTCATAAACGACAATACCCGCTACCGGGTTGAACAGCCATGCTGCCGGATTAGCCAAACCTTCCTCTCCATAATGAAGTCCTGTATTGTCGGCATAAAGCGCTCCTTGTTTCGAAGCGTTCACTAGAATGAACCGTCCAAGCCGTTCTTCCATCGTCCATTGCTCGGCATCCGTAATCGAGTTGCTGTTCTTGAGCTTCAGATCAGCTGACAGCAGCTTGCCGGTTGCGCGGTTCTTGATCAGCTTGCGGCCGTTATAATCCTGCAGCAGCCACTGAGCGGAAGGTTGACCAGAAGCCGATGCGCCGCTTAGCGCAGCCGCTCCCGACGATGCGTTTAACGCTTTGCCGCCTGATGTGATCGTAATGTAATTGGTATCATCAAAAATCGGAGTTGACGTTACTTCGTTCCGGTCCTCGCCCATCTCCGGAGCCGTAAAAGCTTCCGGCGCGCTTACGACGTTCCATTGCAGCGTGCCGTAGGACGCCGGGAACAATCCGCGCTCCGCATAACCCGCTCCGTTCTGCACGTTGATATATTCATCCTCGTAACCGTCTAACAAGCTATGGATTAAATAGGCGGAGCCTTGAGGTTCTACGGACCAGCTGTCCGCTGCCGCGCTGCTCTCCTGCTTTGGTCCGGTCGTAATGTACCGGTAGTCGCCGGTAACCATCATGTAGTCCCCGGTTACCCGGTTGCGGATTCGAGTCTGTCCGTTCTCCGTTTCGAGCAGCCAATGGGAGTACCCGTTATTGTCCGCTATATTACCGTACAGGACAATTCCGCCATGATTCTCATAGAGGAACTGACCGGTTGCAGCGTTCTTCAGCCGAATTGGGGTTGCAGGAAGCGGCGCTTCCGGCAGTGCAATCTTTTCCAGCGCGAATTGGCCTTCATCATTGCTAGCTACTAGTTTACTTACCTTCGTGTAACCCGCATCATTACCGCTTGCGGCATATACGTAATGTCCTGCCCATGCGCTTTTGATGTTTACGTATCCGGCATTTGCACTATCCTGCAAATACCATTTGGCGCTGCCCCATTGCGGATAGATGCTTTCCGCAACAAGCTTGAAGTCCGGCGCATCCTGCTCGACCGTTCCGCCAACGCCTTCCATAGACAAATAATGGCCGGTTCCCTGGTTTTTCAGCCGTACGGATCCAACGCCGTCTCCCGCATCTTCCGGGAACCAGATGGAATCTGCATCCGACGCGGCAACGTCGCCGTATTTCACTTTTCCTTTGTCTGGGCCGTCTGCCGTTACCTCATACAAGTATTGATTGTTCAGTTTGTTCTTAATCCGAATGTTGCTTGGGGTATCCGCAGGCACATTCACAAACCGCCAGCGCGGGCTACCCCAATTCGGATTAATGATGCCGTACTCGGCGTATTTCGTAAGGTTTTGCAGATTGATATATTTCTGCGCGCCAGCCGTATCATTCACATCTAGCACATTATGAATCAGCCTGGAGCCGCCGCCTTTGTCTTCAATGACCCATACCGCGCTTTTCCAATCCTCCTCCACATCCGTAACCTTGATGCGTCCATCCGTGATGTTCTGGAGATTGACGTAATGGCCGGTCTCCCGGTTCTTAATCCGCTTGCGGCCTTGGAACCGTTCAATCAGCCATTGATCACGCTGATCGTCATTTCTTATGTTGCCGTATTTCAAATCGCCATTTGTATCTTCATACCAATACATCGACTGCCAGTCATTCATGATCCGAACATATTGCGGGGAACCGTCCGTCGATGCGGAAGGATCCGCAAACAGCCACTGCGCGGGATTCGTGTCAGGGTCGAGCTGTCCAGCCTGAGCCGAACTTGCCCCCTCGGCCGCATTCACGTATTCATCCGGCCTTGCAGCGCTTTGAATCGTTTTGTAATCGTCATAAATGTTGGAATTATCGATTGTCCACTGGTAGGTGGCATCCATAGCGGAGCCATTATCGGCTTGAAGCGGATCTGTCGGCGCGCTAGCGCTGCCGTTATGCACGTAATGGCCGGTCGACAGATTGCGAATCAGCGTATTGCCGTCATAGTCCTCCAAGATCCACAAGTAACTCGGATCCGCCGAATTGACGGTGCCGTATTGGACAATGCCGTTACTCTCGTGCAAATACAAAGCTGCCGCCGGATCATCCGCATACCCGGCAATGCGGACCGGCTGTACATCGGATGCAAGCTCCAGCCTCCACTCCGAACTGCCCCAAGTGATATCCGCCCAGTCATTGGCGCGAACGTTCGTATCATCCGGAAACTGGGTGTTCAGCACATAAGGCTTCGCCGGAGCTTGCGGACTGCTCGCATTCGTGAAGGTGACAAAACCTGCTGTTGCGGCATCCGCCATTAGCCACTCGCTTTTTACGCCGTCCGCCGCGCCAGCCTTCAACTGCATCCACGCTTCCGCTTGCTGCGTTATATAATGGCCGGTGGCACGGTTGCGCAGCAATACGCCAGAGGATGCTCCGTCATGCATTGCGGTCTCAAGGAACCAATGCGAAGCGGTATCCGTCACGGCCGCATCGCCAAACTTCACAAAGCCATCTTTGTCTTCATACAAATATTTGCCCGCTTTGAACTGGTTCGCGATTCTAACGGGAACGCCAGCGGGATCCACCGGTTCAAGCGCCCATTGCGGACTTTCGAACGTAATGTTAATATCGCCGCTCACTTCGGCGAACCCAAGCTGGTCCTCCTGGTGGATCACCAGATTCGCTGCCGGCGCGCCCGCATTCTTAATGACAACATAACCGGGACGGCTGGACTCCTCGATCATCCACTGGTCATTTGCCGTGCTTTCGGTGATGCTTCGGCTGTACAACGCATCGCCGCGCTTCGCCGTTTCGGCCATCGTCACATAGTGGCCGGTAGCGCGGTTTTTAATCCGCTTTACGCCATTGCTTTCTTCAATAAGCCATTGCGAGAACGTATTGTCCATTGCCGTATTTCCATATCGGACAACGCCGTCCGAGCCTTCGTACAAATAGTTGCTTTTCCATTTGTTCTTAATCCGTACATAGTTGTCTGACCCGCTGCTAACGGAGCTGACTGCTTCGTTGCCCTGATCCGCCGCATAGACCGGAAATGCGGTGAACAACAGCAGCAGCGCCATTAAAGCAGACAACATGGTCTTGCTTCGTGCCATTCCTACTCCCCCTTAATTCCTGTTCAAGAGTTAGTTGCATCTCCCATCTTAGAATGTAAGGGTTTACAGGACGAGGTGTATTATTGGGAATATTAGGTGTTATATTAAGATACTTGCCAGTTGCGCTCATCATCCGCTCATTTTTTTGCCAATAAGAGCCAGGGAGAGCAAAGCCCCGCCGAACAAAATAACAGTAATGATACCAAGCGAGAGATGCATGCCGGAGATAAACGAATCACTGCCGCTGATCACCGCCCCCAGAAGAGCAACTCCGAGAATGGATCCCATCTGGCGGCTTGCATTTACAGCTCCGGTGACGGCACCCGTCTCATTTTTTGCGATCGAGGACATCACCGCCGACATCAGCGAAGGAATGGTTAAAGATATCCCGAAGCCGATTAGTAGCATGCCTATACACGTCCAGACATAAGAGGTAGTCAGATCGATCCGCGATAGAATCACAGTTCCTCCTGCCCCTAGGCTAAAACCGGCTGCCATTGGCAAGCGGGCTCCGATTCTGCTTACGATTTTACCGGTAACAATGGGATTAAAAGCTAGAGGCAGCATCATCGGCAGTAGAGATAGACCGGAAGAATGGGCCGACAATCCTTGCATCTGCTGAAAAAACAAAGGCAAAACAAACAATACGCCAGACAAGCCGAGATTAATGACTAAGCCCGCAACCAACCCCGCAGATACGGTCGTATTGCCAAACAAACGCAATGGGAACAACGGCGAGGTCCCTTTTGCTTCAATGATAACAAACAGCAGCATCCCCAAGAAAGCCAAAGCAAATGCTCCAATAATCCTTGATGAATCCCAGCCAAACCTTTCGCCCTCCATCAGACCATAGGATACAGCAGCAATGGCAATCATTGCGGCAAGCTGACCGGCTAAGTCGAAACCTTTCTGCACGGTGCGCTCTGTTTCCCATGCGTAAATCCAAGTCAGAAGTAGACTAATCGCGGCAATTGGAACATTCAGAAGAAAAATGCTCCGCCATCCAAGGGAATCCGTCAATAGTCCGCCAATTACAGGACCGGATGCCATCGCCGCGCCGGTGACCGCCGTCCAAATGCCAAGTGCCTTAGCCCGCTCAGCCGGCTCAGGATAGGAATGGGCCATAAGCGCAAGCGAAGCTGGCAACAGTGCGGCTCCCCCAATTCCTAGTAGCGCGCGCAAGACGATTAACGCGCCTATCGACGCCGCGGTTGCCGATATGGCAGACGCGACAAGGAATAGGATCAGACCGCCGATATATACGCGTTTCGCGCCTAATCTGTCCGCAAACACCCCCATCGACAACAGCAATCCGGCAAATACAATCGTATAAGCATTTACTACCCATTGAAGATCAAGGAGACCGCCGCCAAGATCAGCATGAATGGCGGGCAGCGCAACGCTAACAACCGTCATATCCAGCAGCACCATGAAATAACCAAGCGAAAGTCCAAGCAGAAGCATACTCTTTCGGCCGGATGTGATTGGCAAAGCTTTTTCCATTTGCATTCTCCACCTTTAATTGTCATTTCGGATTCTTGGTAGAGTGTATAATGGATTAGAAACGAGATTAAGAGGAGAGCTTATCCTAGGAGTATTTCTCCTACGATAGACATCCGATATTGGGAAAAAGAAAGTAGGTACTGACTCATGGATGATTCGGTGAGATTAAGGGAGCTTGCGGAATTCCTGACGTCGAGGCGAGCCAGGCTGTCACCGGAGCAGGCTGGACTAATAGCAAGCGGCCGCCGGCGAACGCCTGGCTTAAGACGCGGGGAAGTAGCATCGCTGGCAGGAGTAAGCGTAGATTGGTATACATGGCTGGAGCAAGCCCGTCCCATTCAGGTTTCCGCGCAAGTACTCGACAGCATCAGCCGCGCGCTTCAGCTAGATCCGGACGAACGGAAACATTTGTATCTGCTTGCCCTCCAGCAAATACCCGCCGAACAGTCGCACGTCCTGAATGATGTCAGCGGGACTTTGCAAAACTTCCTTGATCTTCAAGGTTCAAGCCCCGCTTTTATAACGGATCAACGACTGATTATAAGAGCATGGAATAAAGCGGCAAACCTCATTTACGGCCCATTCGAACGGATGTCGGAACGTGAACGCAACACGGTATGGAGATCCTTCCAAATGCCTGAAGTCAGAGAGCTGCTGCGCGAGAACTGGGAGAAACATGCCAGACACCGGCTAGCCCAATTCCGTGCGGGTTACGCTAAGTTTCCCGGCGACTCTTGGTGGATGGAGTTGATCAGCGAGCTGCAGCAGACAAGCGTGGAATTTCGGGAATGGTGGCCTCAGCATGACGTGCTGAACGGTCCCGAAGGAAAAAAGATCAATTATCACCCGTCAGCGGGCAGATTAGAGTTCAATCAGCTTTCATTTATTGTGTCTGACTCTCCGCAATACACCGTCACCATTAATATGCCGGCCGATGAACAAACAACTTCCAAGATCGAGCAGCTGCTACATTAGATATAGACCATAGATGCCCCTCTCCAAAACAAAAATAATATATTTCAATTCAATCGAAATATATTGTAAAACGATAAACAACATCATATAATAGCATTGACATCTGCCAAAGAGGGGTAAAAGGATGAAACATGCTTCTGTTCTTTTCTTACAACTGACGGTCTTTCTAATGGGCTTGCCGGCACTAGCGGCATGCGTAATTGGGGTGATCGGATTATTACAAAACAACCCAGATCAATTTCCCGGCAAAATGCATCCAACCGACATCGGATTTTTTGTTGCCGTCATTCCCTATTTCATTGCCTTGTTCCAGGCTTATAGGCTGCTTGGGTATATCGATAAAAGCATTGCCTTCTCCGAACTGTCCGTTCAGGCTCTTAAGAAAATTAAAATCTGCGGCTACAGCATCAGCCTAATATTCCTCGTTATGGAGCCGGTATTGTACGTTGAAGCTATGCAGGAAGATGCGCCCGGCCTTATCGTGCTCGGCCTCGCCGTCGTGTTTGCTTCCTTTATTATTGCCGTGTTCGCGGCTTTGCTGGCCCGATTACTGCATAATGCCATTCAATTGCAATCGGAGAATGATCTCACGGTTTGAAATAAAAAACAGGCTGTTGAGAGCTCTCAACAGCCTGACTGCATATCCACTCTATAATCTCACCGACCGGGCTTGTTCCCGATAATCGTTTGGCGCGAGACCGGTAACGCTTTTGAATACCCGGTTGAAATGACGAATATTTCCAAATCCGGTGCTTTCGGCAATGATCGTCACCTTCTCGTTCGAGGAAGCCAGACGTTTCTTCGCATCATTAATCCGCAAATCCGTCCAATATTCCACAAGCGAAGTACCCGTCCGCTGCTTGAACAACGTTGATAAATACGCCGGGTTCAAGTACACCTGCTCTGCTACCTGCGTCAGCGATAGCGGCTCCTGATAATGTTGGTTCACATATCGGATGACCTTATCGATCGGATCCTGCTCTGCCTTCCGCTGGCCATCCGCCGTACATTCGGCAAGTTTGCCCAAATAGCCGCAGCAGCAATCGATTAGCTCCGTCCGGGAGTTCAAGGAGCAAATTTCGAGCAGTACCGCTTGAATCGTCCGCTCTCCTAGCCAGTTTTGCGTAATCCTCAGCTTTTCCGCTTCCTCGTAGCCATGAATCAACAGCTTGCAGATTTGCTGATGGATCACTTCGGGACTTTTTGCTTGCGAACATAATCCCGTGATAAAGGCCGCGGCATATTGCTTGGTCTGCTCCGGCTTCCCTTCCCGAATCGACGACTCAAGCAGTTCAAGCGGCAGTTCAAGCAAAGAGCTCCATGGGAGCTCAGCATTACTCTCTTTAATTCTTTCATAACTGATAACCCGGTCGCCGCCTACGATTAACCGGTGCAGCTGGGCGATCTTCGCTTCTTGGAACGATTGCGGGATCTGCTTGATACAGCCAACCGTCCGCCCAAGTCCAATCGTTACCGTTAATCTCGACAAAGAGATCATCCGCCTGCGGATCGTCTCCGACAGTTCGAATAACGGATCTCCCGCCTGCGGCCGGTCGGCCAGATTCACGAGCGCCACAACTTCCGTCTCGGACAAAATAAACGAAAACCCTTTCGCCCGTTGATCCAGCAGTTCCTGCACAATCTGTTGGATATAGAGCTGGAACAAGCTTGGATCCGCTTTATCGTAACGTTCCTGGTCCAGCGTATCCTTGTCCAGTTTAATGATCATGCAAGCAAAACTTGGCTCCTGGAAAGTAACGCCAATCCGCGAAAGCAACGCCAGATCGCTCTCGTTGACATATCCTTTAAGGAGTCCTGCCACAAGATGCTCGCTCACGTGCTGGCGGATCATCCGGGCATCCGCCGGTTCATCCGTGTATAACTCCGTAGTTGGCTGCGGCTTCACCGCGAGCTCCGCCTCCAGCTTCCCAAGCGTCTTGAACAACTCTTCCCGCTCCACGGGCTTCATCAGATAATCCCGTACGCCATGCCGCAGCGATTGCTGCAAATAAGTAAATTCATCAAAACCGCTAAGCACGATGACAAGCAGCTTCGGATAACGCTCCTTCGCGATTTGGATCAACTGCAGCCCGTCCATCTTGGGCATCCGGATATCCGTCAGAAGCACGTCGGGCTTCAGATTCTCCACCATTTCCAAAGCTTCGTATCCGTCTTTGGCTTCACCAGCCACCTGCCAGCTGCCGGAAGAGGACTCGATGATTTTACGCAGTCCCCTGCGGAATATCGCCTCATCATCAACGATTAGAATGCTCGGCATACTCTGTCTCCTCCTATCCAGTCATAGAATAAGCGATTGGCATGGTCAATATGACCTTAAGTCCCTGGAATGGCATGCTTTCCAGCTGCAACCCGTATTGCTCTCCATAATGCAGACGGATTCTGCGGTGCACGTTCATCAGGCCGTTGCCGGACGTGCCCCCTAGATCGTGAATTTTATTAAGCCGCTCGCGCATCGCGTTAAGCTGCTCGCTCGTCATGCCGATGCCGTCATCCTCGATCACGATCATCAGCATCCCCTGTTCCTGATAACAAGACAGCTGAATGCGACCTTCCCCGATTCCTTTGTCGAGCCCGTGATTGATCGCATTCTCCACAATCGGCTGAATCATGAGCGGGATCACCGGACAACCATACAGCGATTCATCAACCTCGAGGCGGAAGTCGATCCGGTCCTCGTAACGCATTTTCTGAATCGTCATATAGCCCTGCACATGATCCAGCTCATCGCGCAGCGTCACAATGTCCTTGCGTCCGCTAAGGGAATAACGGAGCAGCCTGCTCAAATTGTTCGTCATCTTCACGACTTCCCTATTGCCTTCCACTTCGGCATACATGGAGATGGAACCAAGCGTATTGTATAAAAAATGCGGGTTGATCTTGCTTTGCAACGCCGCGATTTCGGCATCCTTTTCCCGGATTTCCGTCTCGTATAACCGGTAACCCAGCTCGCTCAGATGCGACACCATCATGTTAAAGGCATTGCCTAGCTGACCTACCTCATCCCATTGGGTAACGGGGAAAGATACTTTCAGATCGCCTCGCTCGACCTTTCTCATTAAGGAACGAAGCATCCGAAGCGGACTTGTTATGCGGAAAGCGATAAACACGGACAATAATACGGCCAGGCCAATACAAATGCCGCCGATTAATATAATCGAATTGCGGACAACCAGACTGTCCTTCATCAGCTCCGATATAGGGACAACGCCAATCGTCGTCCAGCCGGTTACTTCCGAACTGACATGGGCGACCAGCAAGCTTCTGCCGTCCACCTTATGATGGGAGACGCCCTCCTCCGACAAACCTTCAATAGGAGGATAAATGGCCGTTTTTTCCTTACGGAGCACGAGATCGCCCGCGCTGTCGGTCATATAAAGCGATTCCTTGCTGCCAAGACTAACCTGCGACATCAGCTTGCGTACGGCAGCCGGGTCAATATCGATCACGATGTAGCCAATCGTATCCCCGCTGTCAAAACTTCGCAGTTCGCGGGCGATCGAAAATACCTGATAGACCGTGCCGCTGGTCGAACTGACATCATGCGTCGTAATAAAAGTCGGCTGCCCGAAGCGGCCCTTCGCTTTCTCCAGCCATTCCGTATTGCCGCCAAGCTGATAAGTGGTCATATATTGGCTTTCCGGCAGCACGACATAAGAAGCGCCATGCTCGCCGAATAAAGAAATGCCCATAATATCCACGCGGCCGTTCAAGAACACTTTCGAAACAAAGTTGTTCAGGTCATCGATCTCCTGTAAAGATAACGGCTCCCCTGACTTTCTGGTTGTCGAGAGAAAATCCAATATCTCCTGATACTGGTACGGCATAAGCGACAACCGGTTCAGTTCGTTCATATACGTATCGATGTTCAGCGTCACTTGCTTCAGCATTTGCAGCTGATATTTACCAACCTGCTCCTCCATCTTGGAAGCAAATAAGGAGAAGGAATAAGCTCCAATCACGCTAAGCGGCACAACGATCAGAAGCACGTTGACCAGAATCAACTTGCGGGCCAGCGCCAAATTTTTGAACCATTGCTGCAGACGTCCGAGAAGTTTGATCATATGGCTCCTCCCGCTACTTCGACAACTCTAGATTGATTTGATTCTGAGCCTTCTGAAGCGCCTGCTCCGGTGATTCCTGGCCATAATTCATGCGCTCGAACTGCTTGATAATATCCTCGATGAAGCTATGCTGCTTCGTATTCTTAGGCCATAACGCAACTGCGTTTGCGGCCGCCGCATAATCGCTGCGATAATTAAGCGCCTTGAACGCTTCGGTATCCAAAATCGCCGATTCGCTTGGCACATGACCGGCTTCCGCCCATTTGGCCCCATGCTCGGCTAGCCACTTCATGAACACCATCGCCGCTTCGCGTTTCTCCGCGGACATCTCGTGCTGCGTCGGAATGGCTAACGTATGGGAATCTGCCCATGCCGCGGGTTTATCGTAGATCGTTGGCAGCGGAACCACGCCGAAATTAAGCTGGTCGTTTTTCTCCAGCGCCCCGGTCGCCCACACGCCCGTAATCAAGACCGCGGCTTTTCCTTCATTAAAGAGCTTAAACGCATCGGGAATATTAGGCGGGATAAGCTTGCTCTTGTACAAGCCGTCTACGTAACGGAGCGCCTTCAGAGCTGCCGGATTATTAAATACCGCCTGGGAGCCTTTCTGATTGTAGAATTGTCCCCCGCCTTGAATCTGATTGTACAAACTCCACCATAACCAGACCGAATCAATCCGGGTGCTTGGCTGCGCCAAAGGAGCGACATCGCTTGGAACCGCTTGTTTAATCGTCTGCAGAAATTTCGTAAACCCGGCCTCGCCCTTGCTGATGACAGGTTTGCCCGCCGCATCCAGAACTCCAGCCTGCTCAAGAAACGTTTTGTTGTAATACATGACAAGCACATGTGTATCAAGAGGAACGGCATAAGGCTTGTCTTGGAATAAAGCCGCCTTCATGATCGCTTTGTTATATACGTTCCAATCCAGGCCAATCTCTTGCGCCGGCCTGGATAAATCTTCAATGTAACCGTTCTGCACGAATTGAGGCAGAGAACTTGCGTGGATAATTGCAACATCCGGCGCATTGCCGGACAATATGGCTGTTCGCAGCCGGGAATAATAATCGTCCAGCCGGGAATTCATCTGGACGACTTGAATATCTTCATGCTCTTGGTTGAATTCATCCACCATCTCGGTCATGAACAAATTGTCTCCCCCGCTGAAGGGGGTCCAATAGTTGAGCTGGATGGCGGACGCCTTGCGTTCGGCGGATGCCGCCTCGTTATTATTGTTATGGCTGCAACCAGTCAAGATCAGGCTTGCCGCTATTCCGAGTGTGAAGCCAACCTTGATGAATGATCGATAGGACAAACCTTTCATGACTAGCGCCTCCTGAAAAATCTTATTACATGATCACGAACTTATGAATTGCTTCTAATTAGGTCCAGATAGTCAATGCGAAGCTCTGCAGTCGCATTCTCCAGTATAATGGCGTTCTTGCCAGCCTTCAATTGCAATGTGATCGTTTGGGTCTGGTAATTGTTGCGCTTTCCGGCTGGGAAAATTATCTTTTTCCCTTTTCCGTCCTCCACGCGAACCTGAAGCTCGGCTTCATCGCTCTCGGACGGATTGGCCGCGGCAATCCGGATATCATATTTGCCGCTAACCGGCACTTGAATATTCGTAAACCGAACCGCTTCGCCTTCACCTGCCCCCGCAATTACGATTCCCGTGCCCGAAGCAAAAGCATTATCCTCCGCTTGGCCAAGCTCTCCTTCCGAAGCATATTCCGCTTCGTAGCGCGGAAGTTCAATCGCCTTAATAAGTCCTTCTCCGCCTTGAATGGAGAGAGTGATTTCATTCATGCCCGCATCAAGCGGAATGTCCGCATAAGCATAGCCGGTACCATCAAGCGCCGGCAGCTCGACGGTTGTTGCCTGCTCGCCGTTCACACTAATCGCTGCCGTAAGTGTCTCAGCCGCTGCGATCTCATAGTGGATCATAAGCGGCGCCGTCGTATGCACATTCGACGAAATATGGTCAAACGCGACTTCGGCCGAAGGTACCGCCGCCTTGAAGATTCCCATTCCGGATGGGACCTCAATCGCGGTAGTCAAGCTTAATGGCTTGCCAAGCTGCAGCTTGCCCGTTTCATCCCACGCGAGCTTTTGCGCTCTAGCTTTGCGGTTGCCCCATCCATCCGTTGGCGCGGTTGTCGCGTGATACACGATCCATTGCTCGGTACCATCGGGCGAAGTAATGAAGGAATTATGCCCCGGACCGTATACTCCGGCTTCTTCGTCCATCTTCAGAATCGGTTCTTGCGATTTCGTCCAATTCTCCGCGACAAGCGGGTCCGCCCCTTGCTTCAGCGTCAACATGCCAAGCGCATAATACGG
Organism: Paenibacillus glycanilyticus; assembly: GCF_030161375.1. Taxonomy (GTDB): domain Bacteria; phylum Bacillota; class Bacilli; order Paenibacillales; family Paenibacillaceae; genus Pristimantibacillus; species Pristimantibacillus glycanilyticus_B. Next base: position 265,010 of record NZ_BSSQ01000004.1, on the reverse strand, counting down.
CGTCCAGCTTCCCGCGCCCGAGTAGACGATCGATACGTCCCCGTCATGATGCAAGATGGAATGCCCTTCATTAATATAAGGAGGGCCGCCGGCTTTCTCCCAATCCAGATCAGGCTCGGACAGCAGCACCCTTGGACCGCTGATCGTGAGCGGATCGCTCATAGGCGCGATGTACGTATTTTGCTGGACGTTAATATCGCCTTCCCATCCCGACCAGACAAAATAAAGCTTGTCGCCGAGCTCCATGGCTAGACCGTCAATCGCCCATTTGTTGCTATCGTCCGTTACCTGGCCTTTGAACGTGTAGCTTCCCATCGGATCATCGGTGTCCGCTTCCAATACGAACATCCGGTGATTTTCGTTCAAGCCGTCATCCGCAGCGAAATAGATGTACCATTTCCCTTGAATGAACTGAATTTCCGGAGCCCACAGCTCCGCGGAATAGTTGGTGCCTATATCCGGGTACCAGACGACTTTGCGCTCCGCCTGTTTGAAATCGATGGTGCGCGATTTCATGACCATGATATCCGCGCCGTTATGCGTAAACGTCATATAATAGTAGCCGTCTTTGTACACAACCGCGGGATCGGGCGTATCGATTTCGGCAAGCGTATTCTTGAACGTACCGCCATGTCCGTTATATTCGGCGGCTGTCTCGTTTTCGTTATTTGTGTTACCGTTCATTGCCCACGCTCCTATTCCGGCTGCCGCAACCAGCAGAATCGCTGCCGTTAGGACAAGCCAACGTTTTGAACTCATTTCACACCTGCCTGCGTAATCGCTTTAACGAAAGATCGCTGACCGATAATAAAGATAATAAATACCGGAAGCGTCGCAATAACCGTCATCGACATCAGCTTGCCGTATGCTTGCGTATAGCTGCCTTGCGCCATCATCGCAATACCGGCCGTAATCGTGCGCATCTCCGGCGAAGTCGTCGAATAAAGCGGCCATACAAAATCATTATAAATGCCCATAAACGTAAAGATCGCCAGCGTCACCATAATGGACACCGAAGCCGGCAGCAAAATGCGGGAATAGATCTGCCATTTGTTCGCGCCGTCAATGCGGGCTGCTTCTTCAATTTCCTTCGGGAAAGCAACAAAAAACTGGAACAGCAGGAACACGCCAAACGCGCCGGACGAGTATGGCAGAATAAGCGCGGCATACGTATTGATCAAGCCTAGTCCATTAAACTCCAGGTACATCGGCAGGAACGTCAAGACGCCCGGGATCATCATCGAACCGATAAACATCGGGAACATCAGCTTTTTGAGCGGAAGATCCTGCAGACGGGCCAGCGCAAAAGCGGCCATGGAAGAGAACAATAGCACAATCGCCGTTCCCGCTGCGCCTACGAATAAAGAGTTCGTAATCCAGCGCGTAATAGGTACGTTCATCAGGTTGCCTTTGAGGCCGTCCAAATAGTTCTCAAAGGTGGGTTTCTTAGGGATCAGATTCATTTGCCCCGCTAATGCTTCGAAGTCATTTTTGAAGGAAGTTGATAACATCCAGATGAGTGGAAGCAAGAAAAATGCGGCGATAATGACTGCAAGTACGATAAGCAATGTTTTTTTCATGCTTCTACTCCTTCCTTCCGTAAGCGATCTTGTATTGAACAGCCGAGATGATAATGATGATAAGTGCCATCAGAATCGCCATTGCAGAAGCCGAACCGACTTGCTTGCCTTTAAAGGCTTCGTCGAGAACGTTCATGAGCAATACTTTCGTGCTGTCGCCAGGACCGCCGCGCGTGAGCAAGAACGGCTGCGCATACACGTTAAAGGAAGCAATCGTCGAAGTGATAATAATAAACAGCATTACCGGACGAATCGACGGAAGCGTAATGCTGACGAACTTTTTCCAGGCGTTGGCGCCATCGATCGAAGCCGCCTCGTAATAATCCTCCGGCACTTCATTAAGCGCATTCGTGAAAATAATCATATTGAAACCAATCGTCCACCACAGCGTGGTGAGCACAAGCGATACCCACACCCATGGCAGGTCCGTCAGCCAAGCAACCGGATCAACATGCATCTTAGCGAGCAATCCGTTCAAGAATCCGGCGTTTGTATCAAACATCATGAGCCAGATCACTGCCATGACGGAACCGGAAATCGCGTAAGGCATGAAGTAGAACGTACGGAACAATCCGCGGATCCGCTTCGGCAGCTGGTTCAGCAAGATCGCGAGTGCAAGGCCGAGGATCACAAGAAGCGGCACCGAATACAAAACGAACTGCAGCGTATTCCATAGACCGTTAAAGAACGAATCGTACAAGTAAGTGCCTGGCGTAAAGATTTTGACATAGTTATCGAAGCCTACGAATTTATGCGAATCCGACAGCAGCTCGAAATTATGGAAGGAAATATAAATGCCGTACAAAATCGGGATCAGCAGAAACGCACAGAAGCTGAGTAAATACGGCAGGACAAACAAGGATGACGTGATGCGGGATTGCAAACTGCTCTTCATCAATTACAGCTCCTCCATTTCCGGTTAAAGGTGAAAACAGAGGAACGAAGAAGCTTGTTGCCTGCTTCTCCGTCCTCCATTCTTCTTTTACGCAAGTTGCGGTTTATTTTTTCATTGCTTGTCTGGACTTCGCTACTGCATCGTCCATCGCTTTTTGAGCGTCCTTCTTGCCAAGAATCGCATTGCTCAGCTCGCCCCATACCGGATCGATAATCGTACCCCAGTTCAATACGTTAGGCGCGAATTGCACGTAATCGAACGATTTCGCTACGTTGCTTTGCATATCAAGAGCTTTGAATTCTTCGCTTTCCAGCATTGGCTTGGAAGCCAGTGCTTGACCGGAAGCCGCCCAATCCATCGAGTTGGTCGATACGTATTTCAGGAAGTCGCCGATGCCTTTAACCACAGCCGCGTCCGTTACGCCTTTAGGAAGCACGAAGTTATGGGAGCCTGCGTATACCGCTTGTTTCGCTTTGCCGATTTGCGGAACCGGCGCTACGCCGTAGTTGATGCCCGCTTCGTCGAATTGGCCTTTCATCCAAGGACCATTGAATTGAATCGCGTTTTTGCCTTGCAGGAACAAGGTGTTCTCGCCGTCTTGCTGTACGTTGCCAGGGGACACGCCTTTGTCTACGAGGCCGCGCAGCCATTGCACCATCTCAACCGCTTCAGGCGAGTTGTAAGCTACGTCCGTACCATTCCACAGGTCGCCGCCATTTTGCCATACGAGCGTCGGGAAGATAAATTGTTGCGGCCAAAGCGTCGGAACAACATAACCGTATGTGCCTTTAGCTTTGTCAGTCAGCTTCTCTACGTCCGCCTCGAATTCCGCGCGGTTCGTTGGCGGAGCCGTAATGCCGGCTTTCGCGAACAAATCTTTGTTGTAGTACATTACAAGCGGATGGATATCGAGCGGAATACCGTACCATTTGCCGTCGATTGTCTCGTAGTTCACCGGAGCGTCTACGTAATCCGTTTTGTTGATTGCCGCTGCCCCCGCCAAATCGTCCATCGGTTGAAGCTGGCCTTTGTTCACGTACGTCGGAATTTGGTCCACGTGCATGATCGCCAGATCCGGACGGTCTTTGCCCGCGCTCAGCGCAACGTCAAGCAGCTTGTAATATTCGCCGTTTGGCTGGATAACGAGTTTTACTTTGTAAGTGTCCTGGGACGAGTTGTATTTCTCTACAATCTTCTTCATGAACTCGCCGTCGGCGCCGGAGAACGGCGTCCAGAACAGAATGTCTGCCTTTTCCGCTTTTGCTTCCGTGCTATTGCCGGCAGCAGCGTTTGTACCGCTGTTTGCTTGTTTATTGCCTTCCGCATTGTTGCCGCCGTTGTTGCTGCCGCATCCTGCTGCCGCAACCAGGCTAAGTGCGATTAACGATGTACCCAAAAGCTTGAACGATTGTTTCATTGTCGCTTCCCCCTAGAATGTTTGTCGCTCTTTCTGATACTCATTCTAGCTGGCGGGGAATCGCGCGCACATGTCGCTTTTTTAGAAGGAGTGGACATATTTATAGATGGTTGTACAACCGTTCGACAAAAAAACCGGACAGCTTGTTGCTCATGCTGTCCGGTTTCCGCTGCGCGTTATTTGCCTTCGTTAATCGCTTTAATCAGCTCAAGAGGTACCTTCGGCTGACGGTCGTACGTGAGTAGTCCATTGATCTCTTGCTCGACGTCAGTCAGCTGCGTATAGCAATAGCCTTGTACAACGCCGGAGAAGATCATCGGCTGGATAACGTTGCGAAGACGTTCTACGAAATCCTCGTCGCTAGAAGCGCCGGAATAACCCCAGCCTTCCCATTCGCTTTTCTTGTACGCGATGCCGCCGAACTCGGTGATGATGATCGGCTGGCCGTCATATTCGTAACCCGCTACGCTAAGGCGGCGGTTAGCCGGCATTGCCGAGACCGCTTTCTGGGCGCTGCCGTAACGGTCTTCCAGTACTTCGCGTCTCCACTCGTAGTCATGGATGTTGTACAGATCGGTAGCAACCATTTCCCAACCGTCGTTGGAAATAACAAGACGCGTTGGGTCAAGCGACTTGGTCAAATGATACATCGCTAGCGCATGCTGCTGCTGGCGCACGTCGATCTGAATGTTTGGCACGCCCCAGCTTTCGTTCAGCGGTACCCATACGGCGATGGAAGGGTGGTTGAAGTCGCGGTCGATCGCTTCTTGCCATTCCTTCGTAATGCGGCGGACGTACTCTTCCGAGTAATCGCAAGCGTTAGCCATCTCGCCCCATACGATAAGACCAAGCTTGTCACACCAGTACAGGAAACGCGGGTCTTCCACCTTCTGATGCTTGCGCGCGCCGTTAAAGCCCATTTCCTTCATCAGAACAACGTCTTTCTTAATTGCTTCATCCGAAGGAGGAGTCAGATTGCCGTCCGGGAAGTAACCTTGATCCAGAACCAGCTTGCTATAGTAAGGACGGTTGTTCAGATTGAATTTGCCGTTCTCGATGGAGATTTTGCGCATGCCGAAGTAGCTCGTTACGCGGTCAACTTCAACGCCGTCAACCGATACCGCGTATTCCACGTCATACAGGTTTGGACGTTCAGGCGACCAGAACCGGTCCATGCCGTGATCGTTCAAGCCGCTCAGCTTGATCTTCCGGCTTTCTTCGCCCGCGCGAACCAGGAACGTATCTTCGGAGATAACTTCACCGGCGAACGAAATGTTAACCGACAGGCTAACGTTCTTCGCGCCCGGAACATAACCGCCAACAAACGAACGGATCTGGATTTCGTTGGTATCGATATCCGCCACGTATTTCACTTTGCGAAGATGAACCGGCGATACCGCCTCCATCCATACGGACTGCCAAATGCCCGTAGTACGGGTATACCAGATCGAACGGGATTTCTCTTCCCAGAACTGCTTGCCGCGCGGCAGGAATACGTCCGTGCCATGATCGACAGCTTTTACGACAAGCGTATTGTTGCCGCCGGACTGCAAAGCGTCCGTAATATCCGCCTGGAATGGGGTATGCCCGCCTTCATGCATTGCAACCAGTTGTCCGTTCACCCACACCGATGCTTCATAATCTACGGCGCCGAAATGGAGAATGATTCGTTTTCCTTGGAAAGCTGCCGGAATATCCAGCTGTCTGCGGTACCATACCACGTCATGGAACGTTGGATCGCCAATGCCGCTTAATGCGCTTTCGAAGCTAAACGGAACTTGAATCTTTTTCGTGAAATCTCTTTCCCCGGTAAACCAGCCCTCAGAGCTGCCTACGCGCGCATCATCAAAATCAAAATCCCATTCACCGTTTAAGCAAACCCATGCATCGCGGTTGAATTGTGGTCTTGGATATTCTGCTCTTGGCAAGTTTGTCATCGTTTACGCCTCCGTTAGTTAACCAATAAGTTGTTATATTAACGTATAAGTTTGATTCTGCAGCTTATTCTAACGTGCGGATGCGTTTATCGTCAACTAAAAAGTTGTTTTATTAACATTTTAGTTATATAATTGCCAAGAAGATAGAAAGCGAGGAACCAACGTGCATATACAAGTCAGCACCAAATATATGGCCATGCTCGAATGCTTCTCATCGGAGACGCGGGTGAGAATGATTGAACTGCTTAATGTGAAATCCATGAGCATCAAAGAGCTTGCAGAGACGCTTGGCCTCTCCTCGGCAATCGTCACCAAACATATTCAAAAGATGGAGGAAGGCGGCCTCATCAAGACCGAAAGCTTGTCCGGTACGAGAGGGAGCCCGAAGATGTGCTCGCTTGCAATCGACTCGCTTACTCTGCAGCTACGCTCTCTGCCAACTGATTCCGGTGCTGAAGCGGAAACGAAATATTCCGTCGAGATTCCGATCGGCCAATATTCGGAATATGCCGTCAAGCCAACCTGCGGGCTTGCTTCGGAGAGCAAAATATTAGGACTCGTTGACGATCCGAGATATTTCTCTAATCCAGAACGGATGAATGCTGCTCACTTGTGGTTCGGAAGCGGATTTGTCGAATACCGGATTCCGAATTACTTGCATGCTGCCCAGGATGCAAGCCAGCTTGATATTTCGCTCGAGCTTTGTTCCGAAGCGCCTTCTTATAATGAGAACTGGCCCTCCGACATCAGTTTCTATATCAATGATATCGAAGTTGGCATATGGACCTGCCCGGGCGACTTTGGCAGCAAACGCGGCGCGCTTACTCCTTCCTGGTGGCAACTCGGCACCCAGAACGGTTTGCTCAAAAGCTTATCCATCCAAGCGAATGGCACCTTCCTCGACGGCATGAAATTATCCGATGTAACCATTGAAGATGTTGGATTAAAGCTTGGCGAAGACTTCCGATTCAAGCTCGCTTCCCTGGAGTCGGCCCGGCATTGCGGAGGAATCAGCTTGTTTGGCAAGCAATTCGGCAATTACAAGCAAGATATTCTCGTAAATGTGTATTACAAGGATCGGAGCAAAGCGGACTAGCGCCGATCTATTATTAGAATATTCTAACAATTATATTTTGTCGGTAAGCGATTGCATTCGTTGACTCTTCCACCCCCTTCCAGTAGGATGAAAGTACGCTTAATCTAACCTCTACAGGGGCAGATCGGTCGTGCAATTAACTTATTGCTTTTTAAGCGTGACCCTGTGCATACAGGGTCTTTTTGCTTATCTGCCCCCTTACGTACGCCGGCATCACGCCGGTACCACGACTACGAAGCGCTGAGAGCGCAAGGAGGAGAACGCAATTGGCAAAAGCACTTATCTTTGATTTTGACGGCACTATTCTTGACACCGAGACGCCTTGGTATGAGGCATTCCGCGAGTTGTACGCAGAGCATAATGTCGAACTCACCCTCGAGCAATATTCGCAATGCATCGGGACCAGCTTGCATCTATTTAATCCTTATGAATATTTAATAACGGATTGCGGCATAACGATTGACCGGGATGCGTTCCGCGCGCGAGTGCACGAGAAACATGCCGAACTTATGAGAAATGAGCTGGTGCGGCCCGGAGTTGTCTCCTTCCTGGATTCCGCCAAAGCCGCGGGTCTCCGCATCGGTCTTGCGTCAAGTTCCAAGCTGGACTGGGTGACGCGCCATCTTGACCGCCTTGGTCTTGCCTCTTATTTCGAATGTATCCGTACCGCGGATCACGTTACCCATGTTAAGCCCGACCCTTCCCTTTACCTTCAAGCGATTTCTGAGCTTGGCATTGAGGCAGCAGATGCCATTGCGATCGAAGATTCCCCCAACGGCGCCAAAGCAGCTTTGGCAGCAGGACTTCATTGCGTTGTTCTTCCGAATAAGATTACGAAACTTCTTGACTTCGGTACCATAACCAAGCACGGTCAATCGCTTGAGGATATCAGCTTTGAACATCTCATCCGCGATCCTTCCGGCTTCTTAGCAAGAGCGGCAGTATAAATTCCCTTACCTTCCTTAAGTCTTTGCCTATCCATTCGGACGAGGCACAGGCTTTAGACCGCTTTAATTATCTGAATATTCAATTAATTATATGGAGGGATGCAAATGAAAGCCGTACACTTTGGAGCAGGAAACATTGGCCGGGGCTTTATCGGGATGATGCTCTCAAAATCCGGCTACGAGGTATGTTTTGTCACGAGAAACCGCAAGCAGGTCGCCGCCTTGCGCCAGCGGCAATCGTATGTCGTCACTACGGCGGGAGATATTCGGGAGCACTTTGAAGTAAAACACGTATCGGCTTTGCATATTGACGATCTTGATGAAGTAAAAGCTCGAGTCGCGGATGCTGACCTCATCACGACAGCTGTTGGGGCAGCCTCCTTACGAAATGTGGCGGCTCAAATCGCACCCGGAATCGAGCTTCGGCTTCAGCGCGGAACTAAACCGCTGCATATTATGGCTTGCGAGAATGCAATCAAAGCTAGCACGCAGTTAAAAAAATGGGTCTATTCCTTGTTGCCAAGCGAGCTGCATGATCTCGCGGACCGGTTGCTCGCTTTTCCCAATACGGCCGTTGACCGGATCGTTCCCGTTCAGAGAAACGCGGACCCGCTAAGCGTTGTTGTTGAACCGTTCAGCGAATGGGTCATTCACAAGGATGCGCTGCTGGAAGGATTCCCGGGCATTCAAGGCGCCAAATTTGCGAATTCCCTCGAGCCCTATATTGAACGCAAGCTGTTTACCGTTAATACCGGACACAGCAGCGCTGCTTACCGCGGATATTTGAAAGGTTTGTCTACCATCCAAGAAGCGATGCAGAATCGGCAAATTCGCAGCCACGTGGAGCAAACGCTCGCAGAGACCTCCAAGCTGCTTGTTGACAAGCATGGCTTTGACGCCAATGAGCAACAGAGGTACGTCAATCAAACGATTCGCCGGTTCTCCAATTCGGCTCTGACCGATTCGATTACCCGCGTTGGACGTTCACCGCTGCGCAAGCTTTCCACATCCGAGCGGCTCGTTCGGCCAGCCATGCAGGCTTATGACCGGGCTATTCCGACCAAGCATCTTGCCTCTTCGATTGCATCGGCCCTTCATTTTGACTATATGGCCGATCCGGAAGCCGAAATTTTGCAGCTTGCTATCGGGCAAAAAGGAGCCAAACACATCATTCGCAAACATATGGGGATCCCGGAGGAGCATGCGCTCCATGCCGAAATCATCGAGCAATATAACCGAATGTTAACGACGAGAGACTAACATCAGCAAAAAAAAAGAGGCGATTGATAGCTGCTTGGCATACTTCTGCCTTAGCGCTATATTCGCCTCTTTCTATACGAATGGACAAGCTGCCTACCGTACCAAAGGGAACTCGGCTATGCGAAGTCTTGCGCAGCCATACGGGATAAGTTCTAGCCGTTCAAGCGGCTCTTTACTGGAAACCGGGCTTTGCGGAGGCGTGCCAGCCGAATTCATCTCCATCGTCCACTCTGGAATTCTCCGGCCGCTTACCTGCATGCGAAGCGGCGGATGTTCGGCGGAGAACGGCTGACGGACGATTTCATTGGCGAAGACATGTCCCAACTCCGCGGCTGACTCTTCATTTAACTGCAAGCCGTAATTCCATGGTGATGCCGGATACAGCTCCCAGTCGTCATAGGGGGGGAAAGTGCGATGCTTCTGCCATTGCTCCTTTACCGGAATAACGAGCATTAAAGCTCCGTACTGAACCCCGGCTGCGCCATTGGCTCTCGGAACCAGCCGCGCTGTCTTCGGCAAAGTCAGCAGCAATTCATCTCCCTTCTGCCAGATCCGGTCTATTGAAGCAAAGCCTCTTTCTACATGCAACTGGTAGCGTTCGCCATTAATAAGCAGTGTAGGAGCTGCGCACCAGCTAGGTATGCGCAATTTTACGGGGAACCTAACCGGCATCTCCGGGTTAACCGATATTTTGACGGTATCCAGGAACGGGTAGGAAGTCTCCACTTGTATGGATGCAGCGGTTCCATTCCCTTGGCCTACCTTAGTAGCAATTAAGCAAGGAGCATAAGAGATCGCCGCCAATCCGCCATCCTCGGCAGACATCCACAATCTGGCGGCAAACTTCGGCCAGCCTTGATGCATGTTAGCCGTACAGCAGCCAAAATGAGGCTCAATGCCGAACATATTTGCTTCATTGTTATTTTCCGTCCAATTGCGTTTGGCATGCGTGCACATGATCTGGTTCGCCTGCTGGTCGTATTGATGGACCTTCCAGTCCGGACTAATCGCCGCTGGCAAGGCATTATAAGCAACCTTCTCCAGCAAATCCCCGAAATAACCGTCTCCCGTAATCCGAACAAGATGCTCTAGCGAATACATATACTCCACGACGGCGCATAATTCGGTGCCTTGGCTCGGATGCGTACCCGCTAGCCATTCGTCTCCGGAGAACATTCCGTTTACTTGGCCGTGATAGTTCATCACGCTTCGAATACCTGTATACACGGATTCCAAATCCGCTGTTTCCCCTGACAATAAGAAGCGGAGCGCAGGTTGTTTGAACGACATGGCAACATTCACGACATGCACGCGGTGATCAAAGGAGGTTTGACGATACCAGTAAGGATATTGCTCGTACAACCCTTTCCAATCCTCGGTCTGTTCACCGATGAGACGGGCAAGTTCCAGCAGAAACGGCTCCCGAGTCCGGCTCCACCAATCATCATTGGTTGAAGGGCCGAATTGCCCGTCTTCCCTGCCGCTTCCAAGCGTCCATTCAATCCAAGGCTTGACCTTCTCGATCAGTCTCTCGTCTTCCAGCAGATAAGCAAGCGGCAATAAGCCATCTAAGTAATAGGGCCCTCTCTCCCAGCTTTCTCCGGTTCCTCCCAGCCACCCGCTGTTTGGTCTGACAGAAGGCCAGAACTCATCCAAATGTCCTGTCATGCCTTTTGCTTGAATGTCCAATTGGTCTTTGAGCCAACCTTGCGGCTTAATTGCGCCTAGCGGCAGCTCCGCGAAAGTTGTTGCCGTAAGTGAAAGATTCATCTGCTACCTGCACCCCAATCTTCTTCATGCTGTTCTTTAAAATTTAATATAGCATTTATTTTAAATATAATAAATAATACATTTATAAAACTTATCGTTTTTTGCCCGAGTTGACATTAAATCTCTCAGCTTTTATTCTCATTAATAGAGGAATTTAGGCAAAAATTGGAGGACTGATTGCGTACATGGACATTCGAACCGAATTTGGACAACGAGTGAAGGAGTTGCGTGCGCGCAGCGGCATGTCGCAAGAGCTGCTCGCTCACCGGTGCGGACTTGATCGGACGTACATCAGCGGCGTTGAGCGGGGAGAGCGCAATCTCAGTCTTGTTAATATGGAGAAGATCGCATCCGCCCTTCAAGTGTCTATCAAATATATGTTCTCCGGCGAGCGATTCTCCGCTAATCCGGCTTATCAAGCCAATAATTTCGCCGTGCCCTTCAAAGATCGTTTTCATTATCACCTCGACCATGACAAGAAGGTGCTGGCATTTCAAGTTAACGGTCTGTTCTCCGGCCAAAAAGATGTCGATTACCTAACTTCGGTTATTATTGGCATTTGCTCCGCTTATGGCAAAGACGAACTAAATATATTGGTAGATCACCGGGAAATGAAATCGATCGATGGCGAAGCCGTTGTGTACTCACCCGAAATATCGGAAGCGGCCGTGAAATTCCAGCAGAAACTGATGACCTATAGCAAGAAGGTCATTGCCTTATGCAACTCGGAGTTTATGGTCCAGCAGTTGAACCATGTCGCCCAAGAAAGCGGCATTCACGAAAAAGCCCTCCATCTGTTCGAAAAGGATAAAACGATGGTTGAACGCGCTTATTCCCTGCTCGATATTCATGGCAATGAGCTGATTAGAACTTCCGGCTAAACGGCAAAAATCCCCTAACGGCCCAAAAAGCTGTCCGTAGGGGATTTTTTCATTTCGATTTATTTCTTTTGCAGTTCCTCAATCGCTTTTCGCGTCTCGGCGCTGAACTCCTTGAAGAACTTCACGAGCTCCGCGTTGCAAAGACCCGCGTTGTACAACATTTGAATCGTAATAAATTCCGGCATTCCCTTGTCGTTAACCGAAGTGATGATACCCGCCTTCATCGCGGCTGATGTGGATGTCTTCGTCCAGCTTGGCGGCGTTTGGTTACCCGACATGTTCACATGTTTCTCTAGTAGAGCTACCCGATCCTCAAGCTCTTTCATTTGCTCTTTTTCCGCATCCGTCATTGGCTTATCCTCCTCTGGTCCATAAGCGTTCAGCAGGTCGTCTTCCGTTCCCGCGTATTCGTTCAGATCGACGTTCCCGGCAATGCCAGCTACCTTTCGGCTGCCATCCGGCAATGTTCCGCCGGAGCTTCCGTCGCTATATTGCCAAAACGTCCATTTCTTCCAGGCTTTTGCATCGTCCGGCGGCTCAGAAGCGTTATATCTGGCTATCCATAACGGATAACTGCCTAGCGACGAATCGAAATGGTTCGCAAACGCATTACCCGTATAAAAAATTGGCTTTTGGCCAAATAATCGCTCCGTCTCCTCCAAGAAAGCTTTCGCTACCGCACTCATGCTGGCATCGCTCAGATTACCCGAATTGACCTCGTAATCCATCACCGGAGGCATAAGCAGCTTGGAAGCCTTCGAAGCCGCCTGATAGAAGAACTGCGCCTCCCGTTTGGCCGCTGCCGAAGAAGTAGCCCGCAGAAAATGATAGGCTCCTACAAGAAGTCCCGCTTCCGCTGCTTCATTCGCATTGCCGAGGAAGGTTGGATCCTGGTAAGTTTCTCCTTCCGTTGCTTTTACAAACACGAACGAAATGCCATCGCCTGCCACTTTTGTCCAATTAATGTCTCCCTGGTAATGGGATACGTCAATGCCTTGGGCGTATCCTTTGGTTCTTCCTTGCATGACTTTCCCTCCTTCAGGCCGTATATATACTATTCTTACTATTAATAGATTCAACTTTAAGTAGCCAGGTCACGGCACATTGGCATGAAAAAGCCGCCCTGCGCGAGGGCGGCTGCTCAAAACCTATTGTCTCTTTGCCTGTTACGGTGCAGCAGTGAGAGTAAAAGCTTCCCAACCGCTGATACTGTCCCGATTTGCGATCAGCATGCCAAGGTTCAAATCCGCGCTGACGTATTTGTTGTTGGCTACCGACTTGAAGGACACGGTACCGTCGGCATTCGTTATTTTGGTGAATTTCTCCCACGCCGCAATCCCTTGAGCCTGCGCAATCAGTCTGCCGCTGTTGTTCTGATCGGCGCTTACGTATTTGTTGTTGGCAAGCGACAGGAACGATACCGTACCGTCCGCATTGGTCACGACAATAAATTTCTCCCAGGTGCCAACGGACGTCCGGTTAGCCACAAGCGGCGAAGTTCCGGTATTCTCAGCCGTCACATACAGGTTGTTTGATCTCGCTTGAAGGCTGGAAGGAGCGCTTAGTTTGGCGTAAGCTTTGAACATGTTAATCAGCGTAGTATTAGGCGTAAAATAATTCGTCGTAAATTTCGACAGCTTCGATTGCATCGTTGCGATGCTGTCGCTGCTTACGTTCGGGAACGGGTTCGTATTGTTCTGGTACAAGCCCCAGTTGCCGCCGCTTGTTACTTTGTAAGACCAGTTCGTCCAGGATACATCCAAGGCGTCAAGGCCGGACAGCCATTTCTCCCAGAGGTCATTATGCGTAAACAACGTGAATTCGCCGGAATAGACCGGCACGTTCCAGTTATTCTGATGCCAGATGATATCCGTGAACCATTGGTTAATGCTGTTGTTCTGGCTGTTCCAATCGGTGTCGTTCCAATCATAACTGTGAACCTCGTATACGACGTTCGTCCAGCCGTAGGTGGAAGGTGCCACGATATTGTTCCAATAGCCGAAAGCTTCCACGTAAATCATATGATCCGGGTCTATGGCACGGACGGTATCATACAAACGATCATACATCTGGCTGATCGATAGCGCGCTGTTATTGCTTACCGGCTCATTGAGCAAATCGTAACCGGCAATCGTCGGATTGCCTTTGTAATGGGTAGCGATCCGCTGCCACAGCTGAACGACCCAGTTCTGATAAGTCGTATTGCTCCACAGCTCGTTAGCTCCTTCGCGTCCGCCGCTCTGCCAGCCGTTCATATTGCCCGGAACGCCGTGCAGATCAAGCAGCACATACAGACCGCGGGATTGCGCATTCGAGACAAGCCAATCCAGATTGCCAAACGATACCGCATCTGACTTCATCGTGCCGTCCCGGTTCATCATGTTCTCCCAATAGATCGGTACCCGAATGAAGTTAAGACCCATATTCTTGATCGTATCGAGATCGCTTGCTTGAATCCATAAGTCCTGATAACTGTCCTTCAAGGTATCTACCGCAGATGAGCCAAACCGGTTAATCAGCGTTCCGCGCACCGTCCATTCATCCGTTCCTCCAAGCGGGGACATCCAGTTTTCTTCCATCATCCAGCCGCCCAGATTAGTACCGTGCAGGCTGACTACGCTGCCATTACCGTTATTATTTCTAATCTGCTTCCCGTTTGTCTTCAGGAAATCGCTTGCTCCAATTGCCGCATCCGCTTGCCGCACGTGGATAGATCCAACCATGCCTAACGCAAGACATGCCGTTACCGCCAAGGTTAATGCCTTTTTCCAATTCATTATAAGCCTCCTCGAATGGAATGAAATGAGTTACCACTTACAAATGAAATCGATTTCAAACAATAATATAACGATCCGGCAGAAAAAAAGCATTGGCTATTTTTTAGATTCAATTGTATGGTTTTCAGGTTTCCCAAAAATAAATAAGCGCCCGTGACCTTGGTCACACCGGACGCTCTGCTATCAATTCAATCAACTTTTGGGCTGCTTTGCTCAAATAATGCTGCTTCAGCCAAATGATCGCGGAGCTCGAGGTCACTTCCGGGCCGGCAATCGGGTACGCTTTGATCCGATGGTTCTGGTATCGGTTAACCGAGGTGCGCGGCAAGATGGAAGCCCCAAAGCCGGAAGCAATCAGCTCGATGAGCATGCCGATATCCGAGCATTCTCCGATTACGGACGGAGACAATCCCCTCGAATGAAACTGGTCAAGAATCAGGTGATACAAACCAAGACCTTCCGTGCTTGGCAGTACTAGCGGATATTCCGCAATACGATGATAAGTAATGGCATCCTCCTCCGGATGCCCGGTACCCGTTACGAAAAACAACGGCTCGGCGCCAAGAATGACATGATCAAATTCTTCCAGGCTGATTGGAAGGCGGACAATAGCGAGATCTAATGCTTTGTCCTTAATAAGCCGAGTTAACGTTATGGTCTCGTTTTGTTGAATTTTGAACGTCACCTTCGGATATAACAGCCGAAATGCGCTAAGCACGCTGGGAAGGCGTTCATCCGACAGCGTATTGATGCCAATGGACAACTTCCCTCTTAGTCCAAGGCCGGATTCCGTGACCTCCTCTTTCGCTTCTTCCATAAGCCGCGTAATGGTTAAAGCATGCTCATATAACGTTTTGCCCGGAACGGTCAACTCCAGATGGCGGCCGCTGCGGATAAATAACGGAACGCCAAGCTCCTCTTCCATTAATTTTAACTGTTGGCTAAGCGGAGGCTGCGACATATGGAGTCGCTGTGCGGCTGACGTCACCTGCAGTTCTTCGGCGAGTGCAATGAAATAACGCAATTGTTTGATATCCATCTCGTCTGTTCCCACCCGCTAAGCCCGATATATGTTTTTCATATACGAAGGCAATTTATTTAATATTTTTAATATAGTTATGCCCATGATACCATAAACGGAGCATTCGGGAGAAAAACGAAGCTCGAAATGAACGGAAATTGTGAAGAAAGCTGGGGATAATCATGTTTAAACCAAAAGAAAGCTTTACTGTATGGCTTGCGGGTATGCAGTGGCTGTTCTTTATTTTTACGAATACAGTTATGGTGCCGCTCTCGATTGGCCATGCACTCGGACTTGCACCGGAGGATATCGCCTCTTCGATGCAGCGGTCCTTTATTTTGACCGGCGTGCTGTGCATCGTGCAAGCCGTGTGGGGGCATCGTTACGCTTTGATGGACGGACCGGCAGGCGTATGGTGGGGACTTGTTCTTAGCATTTGCGCTTCCGCGCCGGCAATGGGAATGGATGTCGGAACGGTAGCGGCCAGTCTAAGCAGCGGCTTTATTTTGTCCAGCGCGATCGTCATCGTACTCGCTTTAAGCGGTTTTCTCAACGTGTTGAAACGGATTTTCACCCCGATGGTTATGGGCGTGTTCCTGCTGCTCCTCACCTTCCAGTTGGCGAACACCTTCTTCCAAGGGATGATTGGTTATGATCAAGGCGGCAAATGGGATTTGAAGATGGCTGCTTTATCGTTGTTTATTATCATCGTCGTGGCGCTTATCCATCTGAAGGGCAAAGGGAAATGGGGACAATTTTCTTTGCTTGGAGGCATTATTATCGGCTGGACGTTGTACGCGATCCTGTTCGGTAGCTCAAGCCGGATGGGGACAGCCGGCGGCAGCAACGGCATTTGGCATTGGCTCCCTTGGGGAACGCCTGGTTTTGAACCCGGCATTATAATGGTCGGCCTGTTGGCGGGCCTTGTGAACATGACGAATACGTTAACCAGCCTGACGGCAGCGGGCAGACTATTCAAGCGGGAAGCTACGAACAAGCAGTTCGTACGTTCGATTCTGTTCACGAACGGTTTCTCTATCCTTGCAGGGTGTCTAGGGCTCATTCCGTTCGGAACGTTTGCTTCTTCGATCGGGTTTCTGGAGAATACGAAGGTGCTGCGCCGCGCCGCGCTTATTGCGGGTTCCATGATGTTTATTATCGTGGGCATCTTCCCAGCATTGGGAGGCTGGTTGTCCACACTTCCGTTATCCGTCGGGAATGCCGTCTTATTCGTCGCTTATCTGCAAATGTTCGGCACGGCGATCCGTTCTTTCCAAGGAACAACGTTTAATGCCAAAACGATATATAGAGTTGCCCTGCCGGTGCTTACCGGTATCAGCATCATGAACATTCCCGCTTCGGCCTTTGCGGAATTCCCGCCACTCTTGACGCCGATTTTGTCCAATGGCCTGATCATTGGCGTCATTCTGGCGATCATACTTGAAAATCTTGTCCGCTGGGAATTATTCGAGACCAAAGCGGCTGAACCTAAAGCTGCGGAATCCAAAGATCACGCGATGAAACCGGCAGCGCAAGCTTAGAAAATAGAGCTATCCCGTTAATCTTGCTAACGCAAGGCATGGGGTAGCCTTTTTTCGTCTCCCCAATTCATTCACCCATTCGGACCATTTCTATTGTCCATAAGCTAGAAGATAAGCCTCAGCTAGCGGGGAGATGCGAGTCTTGTATGTTTAACTGTATCGGGAAGGTCATTATCATTAATAACAACGGCATTATTCATTTTGGATTTGCCAAGCAAATTGCTCCCGAATCGATTCAGGTCGGTAATGGGAACGGCTCAACGACATCGGAGGTAGAGCTCGAGGAAACGGGAAGGGAGACGGAAAGCCAAGCCATCGGCAATGGCGTGAAGAGCAGCGTTAACGGAAGAGCCTCAACCGGGAAAAGCAAAGGCGCGAAGAGCAAAAGCAAAGGCAAGCAAACCGTCAAGACGCCTGCCGCCGCGAAAAAGCAAACGGCACAAGCTGCTCCAGCTGCATCTAATCAGCCATTAGGCAAATCGCCTTTCGAAAACTTCGGCCGCAACCATCCGCTCCATAAAATGCTAAAAGGGTTCAAATAAGCAACTTAAGCTTATTGAACCCTTTTATTTATTCGATAATATGGGATAAACGCGACCCGTTATTGTTCCATAACCATTTGCGCGTTTTTGAATTGCCTTTTTCCGCATCCTTCAGTTGACCGCTAAGCTCCATAAACCAAGCTTGATCCTGCGCCGATAACGCCAGGTCAACCAAGCTTCGGATCTCGTCTTCATCCGGCGACCAATCTGCCTGTTTTCTCAAATGATGAGCCTTGGCAAGAGCAATCCGTCCGGCAGAATCTTCGTTATCCGATTTCACAACATGTACTTTCATAACGCCTTGTTCCAAGTCGATTTGTTCGACATAGCCGAAAATAAATTCGCCGCTGATCGTTTGTCCCTGCACCCAATCGCTGACTGCAATATTCACGGTCATCACCGCCTTTTAATGTAAAGTAAGCAACTGTAACTTTTGTTGTTACTGTTATAATAATGTATACAGTTATTGATGTCAACAGGCATATGGTATTTATTCCTTCAGCAAACTTTCGGCTAAGAACTCCTCTATCCGACTCAAGTATGGCGTCTCCAGTACGATGCCTTTCCGGTCGAGAAGGACATACATCGGGAAGTCTTTAATCCCGATTGCTGAAGCCCATTTCACGTTCCGCTCCTGCTCCTGGTCCCAGAACTGAACTTTCGTTATAGCTGTCGTTAACCTCTGGTCTGAGTTATGAAACTTATTGAGCTCTGTAGTCTCACTGTCAGGGAGAATGTTCTCGTAAAACAAATGAAGAGCGTATGTTTCATTGTTGTCAGGTTTCAGCTGATTTAGTACGTCATCTTGCGAAGGATCTCCTCCACAGCCAGCGATCGACGCAAGAATGAATACGGCTGCCATGCAAATTCCGGTTACTCTGATTCTGGTTCTGATTCCGTTCATGTCCTCCTCCTCTACGTACGGGATTACCCTATATACGTAAATACTTGGAAGAAGTTTTACTCAAAGTCACCCAAAATCATCTCATCCAGAGCCGTGCCGCCAAGAACCATCGGATATACATTCTCGTCCATTGGGATAACAAACTCCACAAGTACCGGACCCGGCGTCTCGAGCGCTTCCTTCCAGGCTGCATTTGCCTCCGCCTTATTCGATGCACGGAGTCCTTTAAGTCCATAAGCCTCGGCAAGCAAGACAAAATCCGGACTGCCCGCGAGATCGATCTGGCTTAAACGGTTCTCGTACATAAGTTCCTGCTGTTGTCTAACCATTCCGAGTACTCGGTTGTTCAATACGACGATCTTTACGGGAATCTGCTGCACCGCGCATATCGCCATTTCTTGGGCGCACATCTGCATGCCGCCGTCGCCGTTAATCGAGATGACGAGCCGGTCGGGATTGCCGATCTGAGCGCCTACCGCTGCCGGAAAACCAAACCCCATCGTGCCAAGTCCACCGGAGGTGAGGAGCGAACGCGGCTGATTAAACTTGTAGAACTGCGCGGTCCACATTTGATGCTGGCCTACGTCCGTTGATATTATCGCGTCGCCATTGGAAGTCTGGTGAAGCATCTCGAGAACATATTGCGGCTTCAGCTCCGTATCCGAGTCGTTATAGCGCAGCGGATGCTGAAGCTTATATTCGCGCAATTGTTCCATCCAACCCGTTGCAGGGGATGGCGCCGCTATTGCCGAAGCATACGCCAGAATTCCTTTCAAATCGCCTACGATGCTGATATCCGCTTTAACGATTTTGTCTATCTCCGCCGGATCAATGTCGATGTGGACGATCCGTCTCGCTTGCGGCGCAAATCCGCTAACCTTCATTGTCAGCCGGTCGTCAAATCGCGAGCCAAGCGAAATGATCAGATCCGCCTGTTGGATAGCCATATTCGCTGCGTAATTACCGTGATGACCCGCCATGCCAAGGGCCAGAGGATGTCCGCTTGGGAAGCCGCTCAGTCCATGCAAGGTTGCTACAACCGGAATTTGGGTCTGATCAATAAAACGAATAAGCTCATCCGAAGCATTCGCATGCACAATACCGCCTCCAGCGATAACAACAGGCCGCTTCGCTTCGGAAATAGCCAAGAGCCATTCCCCTATGCGTTCCGCATCGATCTCAGGATCCGGCTCATACCCGCGAAATTTCACCTCCGCCGTGTACGGTTCATAGAGCAGCTTCGCATTCGAGATATCTTTCGGAATATCGATCAGCACCGGACCTTTTCTCCCCGTATTGGCCAGATAGAAAGCTTCATGCAAAATCCGCGGAATGTCTGCCGCATCGCGCACCGAGTAGCTATGCTTCGTAATCGGCATCGTAATGCTGATGATGTCCGCTTCTTGGAAAGCATCCGTTCCAATCATGTACGTAGGGACATTGGCCGTGATGATAACCATCGGGATGGAATCCATATGCGCCGTTGCGATGCCGGTTACCAGATTTGTCGCCCCCGGTCCGGAAGTCGCAATACATACCCCGACTTTACCGGTCGAACGCGCGTAGCCGTCAGCGGCATGTACGGCTCCTTGCTCATGGCGGGTAAGAATGTGCTTGAACTCTTTATTTTGCGTCATCGCATCGTAAATATATAACGCGCTTCCACCCGGGTAACCAAATACCGTATCAACACCTTCATCCAATAATCCTTGCAGCAATGCTTCCGAGCCCGTCATCCATCTTTGCGTTTGCGCTTCTGTCATTTGTTGCATAATTAGCAGCCTCCCGAAAAAAATAATAACCCCTTTCTTCCCCGGCTAATCACAGCAATGCTGCAAGGCCATAAGGGACGAAAGGGGTTTAGTCTTCGCGGTACCACCCTGGTTCACCGAAATTCTCGCGAATCCGGTCTCAAGAGGCAGGAGAGCTCCTGCCTGCTGCACGTTAACGTGTGCAATTCCGGTTGAGCCTACTTGGCTGAAGTTCAGCTTTCGGTCAACAGCTCCGAGATGACCGCGTCCATCGCTTATGGCAAAGGTTTCACCAATCCCTCTGCTCTCTGGGCATAAGCCGCATGACGCTATTTCTCTTCCACGCTTCTTTTATGAAAATCATAAAACCCCTTTCTTCCACAGGCGACAGCATACAGCTGAACGTGCCTAGGGACGAAAGGGGTTATCTTCGCGGTACCACCCTGATTCACCGGCATTATTGCATTCCGGTCTCATGAGATAAGCTTCTGCTTACCTGCCGCACGGTAACGTGTGCCAATCCGGTTGAGCCTACACAGCCGACATTCAGCCTTCAGTCAACAGCTCCGAGATGACCTCATGCATCGCTTAAGGCAAAGGTTGCAGCGTTCCCCTTGCTCTCTGAACATAAGCGGCTTGCATGTTATTCTCTTCTGCGCTTTTTGCTTTTGCACATCATAGCATATCGATTTCGGCTTTTCAATCGGTATTTTTCCCGATCATGTTGTTCTTGCGGTTCAATGCTTTATGCACAATCAGAAATATAACGATAGCAATAAGTACTCCGGCAAGCGCCGAAGTCATATCCTTCTGCGAATCAAACGGATCGCCTTCAAGCCCGATATACTTAGCCGCCATCTTCTTGTTAAACAGATAAGCCGACCACATTTCGAGCAATTCGTACAAAGCGCTTGCCGTCATAATCATCGTAAAGGTCACGATATAGGAGGGCCACTTCCTGTGCAGCTTCAGAAAATACTGAACCGCCTCCCGTACGGGAAAGGCGATCAACAGGCCAAAAGCGAAATGGACAATCCGGTCGTAAAATCCTCTTTTGATATGAAAAAGCTGCTTCAGCCAATCGTCTATCGGCGTTTCCTGATACGTATAATGCGCGGCATAGGCATGCATCGCCAGGAAGATTGCGATTAGCACATAAGATAAATTGCTGAGCGGAAACTTCCGGTACACCACAATCAGAACAACAACAAAAGCAACCAGGAGCGAATTCTCGACCGCCCATATTTTCCAATCGGATGGCTTGATCGCCATGATGATCCAGAATACGGCTAGTACGGCAATCGCGACCTGCAGCAACCTGTTCTGCTTGAACGGAATCAGATGGCTTCGCAGCCATTTGGAATTGTCAGTCATGCGGATGCAACCTCTTTTTCTTCATGTTGAGGATTATCTTGCCCCAAATGGCACAGGTTATATAGCAAAAAGAGAGGGTCCTCCCTCTCCTCGCTCAAACCTTATTTCGCAGCCTTATGCGCCCAGAACTCCACGATACTGTTCCAGCCGTTTAGTTCGTTGCCGTAACCTACATATTTGATGAATTTGGCTTTTACCGGCTTAGGGAACGGAAAATTCTCAATCGCATTGGGCGATGGCTTCCGACTCTTCTGGTGATCGAGTATTTTCTCATAATGGACGCCGTCCTCCGATACTTCAATGTCGAAGGTACTGTACCGCGTATTGCCGTTGTAGAACAAAATACTTACCTGGTCAATCTTCTGCGCCTTCGCCAGCTCAACCAGCAAATATTGACCGCTGCCGTCCGCCGACCAGCGGGAATCCGGATCTCGGTCCATCGTATTGACCGGCAGATTGCCGTCATTGGCGCTAGCCGTTACTTGGCGGATGTCCGCAAGCTTGCCTTCCGGCTCCGCCATCGGTTCCAGCACTGTAAAGGTTCTGGTACCCGTAACCGTTACGCCGTTCATTTTGCTTGTTGCGGTAATCGTAACCGTTCCCGGCTTTTTCGCTTTGAACACATTGCCTTTCATGTTGCCAAGCTCCTTGTTGTCCAACGTATATTTCACCTTGATTCCGGCTTGCAAGGGATCGATGGTTTCTCCGTTGTTAAGCGTAATTAACGATTTCAAAGTACCTTCATGCCCGGCGCTGATCGCATCGCTTGTTGTTCTCCAGCCCAGAACGGAACGGTCGGGAGAAAGCGTAATGCTCTGCGGCAGAGCCGGATTCGCCGCAACCTGGAAGGTCACTGTGTAATCCTGTGTCCGGCCGTTATTCGTGACATGAATCGTACCGCTGCCGTTTGGACCGGCCGGCTGTTCGATTTGAATGGATGCGCTGCCGGCAAGTGGCGTTGCCTCAAGGATTGGCGTGTTTTTCGTTCCGTAAGGAAGGACAACCGTATACGCGGTTTTCAGGAATTGTACGCCATCCACCGGCTCCCCGTTCACCAGCACCGAAGCAAGTCCTGCCGCAAGCTGGCTGTTCCGCCTCTCGAACTGATCCTCATAGAGGCTTTGCGGCGATAACCGGTCGCCTTCGCCAATACCCTCCGCCATATCGAACGGCTTCGTATCGGCTTCCGGAATGGAACCGGTGATTTGTACGTTAACCCCGCTTACCGGACCTTTTGTTCCGATGACATAGCCGTTGCCGAATTGCTCGGATTCCACGATGATGCCGTTTTTGCTGCTATGAGCTTTAAGCCCCGTCGTGTTCCAGAACACGCTTTCTGTAGTAACAACACCATGCCGGTTAGTTGCCGACGAGCCATAATCCCGCGTAATGGCAGAGATGCCATCGCCGTTTACCGTCATGTTGTCTATCAGATTCGCCATGCTCAGATACATATGAAAGTCGGTCATTAACGAGGAGTTCTCCGAGTACACGTTGTGCATCACGTTGCCGTTCGCGGAGAAGTTCGCATAGGTAAAGCTATGTCTGGCTCCTATCGCATTGCTGTCCGTAATCAGGTTGTCATTGCCGATGAACTGGTACAGGTATCCGTTGCCGTTAGCTCCGCGATATTGCGGGTATTGCATCGTGACGTGGTCGACGGTTATATTTTTGGTCCGGTCAAGGATGATGCCTTTCGATAAAATGTGGTAGGTAGAGTTGCCCTCCGGCTTATACGTGCTAATGTTGCGGATCCAGCTGTTAGCGGCCGCTATGACGTTGATGGCTTTTGCGTTATCCGTCTCGTAGCCGGCCGTTCCTTCCACCTTGTAATCATCTTCGCCAAGGCCGCTCTTGGAATTCTGGACGTTTGCTATCGAGAAGTCTTCCAGTCCGATCTCCGAGATTGGCGCTGCCGTCTTGGTTATGGTGATGTTATCTCTTATCTTCAGCGGATAACGGGTAGGAACGTCTACCGTCAGCGTATTATGCGCTTCGTCTACGGCGACAATCTGCCGGTAAAAGATCGGCTCCACCTTGCCAAGGCGCGAAGCCCACTTGTTTTGCATCCCCAGTTCCGCCAGAAACTCCTCCGTTGTATCGAAAGTAATCAGCACGTAATCGCCAACGGCAAAACCGGCCGCATGGTCAACCGGCAGCAGAACGGTAGGTTTGGTAAGCGATTTGCTCAGCTTGGCGGACGTATCCGTCTTCGCCCAGTCGCCGCCGCCAATCCGGATAATGTCCTTCTGTTTCATATATTCGGAGGCATTGTATAGGAATGTCTTGCCGATCCCCGCGCCTTTGAGCACCACGTTGCTTGCGTTGATGCCAAGCGCATAGGCTTGTCCGGCAGGCGGATTCACCTTATAGGTGCCTTCGGGCAAGTAGACAACACCGCCGCCAGCGGCAGAAGCATCATTAATCGCCTGCTGGATAGCCGAGGTGGCATCTTTTTGTCCCGTGGAATCCGCAAGGTAAGGCGCTTTCGTCACATCAATGCTTCCGACCAGACCGACAGTGGGAAGCGGTGCTTCGCCCCGGTGATAACCAGCATAGGAGAAGTCATGAAGAAACCTTCCTTCCCCGTCCTCAAAACCCGGATACCAATTATCCGGGTAGAGCTGGCTTCGCCCGTCCGCTCCAAGCGGAATCGTTCCCGGCTGCAACGCTGCGTCGGCCGCATAAGCGGCTTGCCCCTGCGAACCCGTGATTACCGTGCTCATTAGCAAGCAAGCCGTCATCATGATTAACAACCATCTTCTCTTCATCCATCAATTCCTCCTTATCGCGATTCCATATCAAATTCAAATGATAACGATTACAAAATTTCTCCTGCCCTCCTTCCGCCTTAAACATCCAAATTATAGAATGTCTGTAATCCAAATGGGTATGGGCAAAAGCTTGATTCCGATTGATGATTTGTTCAGCGAATTGGCAAAACGAACCATTTTATTGATTATTTCTGTAAAACGAACGAAAAAAAAAGCTGTCCCAAAAGTCATTAACTGACTTTGGAACAGCCTTTCTGTTGATGCGATAGATTAACTGTTGATGCGATAGATTAACCTAGATCTTTTGAATTATCGAATGGTTTGCTGACTGGCCGCCTCGGCAACAACCTCTTCCCACAGCTCCTCGGCGATTTGCTTCAGAAGCAGCGCCTCCTGCCAGCGGTCGGTTGTCTCGACCTCGCGGCCGTCCTCTACCAATCTCGTAATCGCGTATCCAGGTGGACCAAGTTCCGGGATAAAGGAGAGAATATCGCCAGGAACGGCATTCGCATACCAATTCTGCATCCCTTTGCGCCACCAGCGTTTGAAATGGTTGACCATCGGATGGGCTCCGCTCGCCATATCCACCTGAACCTGTTCTCCATTGGAGATTCGGCCGTGGATGCCGGCAGTCCGCTGAAGAAGCACGTCAAATTCCGCTTCCGCACGGCTATGGTTGCCGTCTAATTCGCCGCCAACAATGTAATGCGACAGATCGATAATAAGCTTTAACTGCGGCAATGCCCGAACGTAATCGGTCGTGCGGAGCAGATCCTGCGTAATTCTTCCCCGATGGGTTTCGATAAATTGCGGAATGCCCGCTTCCGAAGACGCGTCCAGAAGTCCTTCCAGCAATTGAACCGCTTCATCGCCAATAACAAACGCATCCATAACTTGCGAGTTGATATACTGTACCCGTCCGAACTGTTTCGCGGTTTCAAGCGTATCCAGCATGTCCTTCACGTTCGCCGGAAAAGCAATCGTGCTGAAGCTGAACTGATGTTTATCCAGCAGACTGTGCCACTGCGCATAATCTTGTTCGGAAGGCATCGTTGCGCTAATGCCGGTAAAGCCGGCTTCGGCAATCTTCTCAAACTTCTCCTCCATCGTCCATTCCCGGCCGTTCTCGCCAAGCCCAATCATCGCCCACCAGGACTGTTGGATTTCCATTCTCGGTTGACGCGAAGAACCGTCGTTCAAATGATAGTTAGAACTCATAAATTCGCACACTCTCCTAATTTCGCAGGTATGTTGCAGCGTTTACAGCGCCTATTATATCAAGCTGGGAAAAAAGAACAATCCGGAAGAATACCTACTTCCGGATTATCTTTGTCTCTTATTCTAATTCTTGTAAATATTGTACAGCATGACGGCCACTTCTGCTCTTGTTGTTGTCGCCAGAGGGGACAATTTGCTTCCCGAGCCTTGAACGATGCCGTTCTTCACGAGCGTCGCAACGCCAAGAGCGGCATAGTTGCTGACCTGATCCGCATCAGCGTATCCGCTCATGTCCGCGGCTGTCCCGTTGATGGCAGGCAGCTTGCGAGCAACGACCAGCGCTTGCGCCGTTAACGTCATCATATCTTGTCTGCTGATGCTCTCGCGCGGGTCAAAGCGGTTACCGCCAGATCCGTTTGCAATGCCAAGTTTTCTCGCGATGCCTACGGCGTTATAGTAATAATCGGTAGAATGGACATCGTCGAAGTTGGATTCAAATGTAGCTGTCAATCCAAGCGTAGATACAAGAAGCTTAATGAAATCGGCTCTCGTTACGGCCGAATTCGGCGAGTAGGTTTGAACGGAAGTTCCGTTAATAATCCCTTTCGACGCGAGTGCTTCAATCTGCGTTTTTGCCCAAGGCACCCCTGTCAAATCGGCAAACGTTTTATGAACGTAAGCAACGGCGTATTTGCTAAAATGCGTCGTCGCAAACACCATGACGCCTGCTGCTTCATCGTAACGTCCGCTTGGCACCGGCTCGGTTGTGCCGTCATCCTTCACGTACACAATAACGAGATGATCCGGAGATTCGCCGGCAGCCGGAGTGTACGGAATCGTAATGATGACCGGTGCATCTTCATTATGGAATGCGAGCGGTTTGTTGTCTGCCAATAAGCTCACTTCAATGACGGGTTTGGCTGCTGTAGAGGAATCGGCAAGCCCGATGTGCAGGGTGACCTGTTTGGCAGAGGCAAGCTCATCAACCGGGAACATACCCGCAGGCAAAGTAACTGTGCCAAAAGCTGTCTTGATCCGGATCACTTGATTGTGATCAAGCGATGCAAGAACGGAAGCAGGCAGTTGTTGCCGGTACGCCGCTGCTCCTGTTGCCTGCGGCAGCTCAATCTCGACGACTTTTTCCCCCGTACGCAATACGGGAGCGAGCAATATCGCTTGATTCAGCTCAGCTTCGGTTACCGTTCCTTGTACAATTTTACTGCCTGGATCCATAACGCCATTTACCGTCAATTTCGCCATATCCGTCGTCACTACGGGCGTCAAGCTATTAGATGAGCCTGTCCCGCTGCCGTTGCCGCTTGGGCTAGATTTCGCCGGTACAACAACCGCGATCGACATGGTATCCGCCGTCGTGCCGTCCGATGTTCTCGTGACACGCAGAACGAGATTCACCGTCGTGTCAGCTGCAGGCGGCGTAATGGCGCCATCCGTGCCGATTGTTTCATTGTCCGAGGATAGGATAGCCGCGGTGAACGCCGCTGGAACGGCTGGCAGCGTCAACGTTGTTGCATTGGTTGCCGGCGCCGTAATGCTCGTAATGCTATCCGCAACCTCCTGCGCGGTACGGGCGATGGCAACGCTTGTTGAAGTGGACACGGCAGACTCCGTACCCGAAGCGCCGATAACGCCTACTTTGTAATAATAGGCATGTTCTGAAGGCAAGCCCGAATCGGTATAGCTTCCAGCCGTGCCGCTGTACACTAATGCGTACGTGCCGTCTTCGCTGCCTGAGCGGTACAGGTTATAACCAAGCGCACCGGTTGTTTTGTTCCATGCCAGTTGAACGCTTGTCGAAGATGCTGCCGTTGCCATAAGTCCCATCGACGGATCGGCTGCCGGCGTTAAATCCGGATCCACGATCATGATCCAGCTGATCATCGGATCTTGTGCCGCCGTGTTTCTGACTGTTATATTAAGCGATCCGTTTGTTACATTTACGCCGGTGAATGCCTTTGTATTGCTTGGCGTAAAGGTGATAGCCCCTTTGTTCTCGCCGTTGAGAAGCAGATCCGCTTTTCTCGACGCGTTGGACCATGGATCGTTAAAGCCCAAATACACATCATAAGAGCCGCTCGCAAGCGTGAACTGATAAGACAGATCCGTGCCTTTTGGCGAGTTCGCCACGTTGCCGCCGTTCAAATAACGGACCGTGGATACAATATCCCCCGATACTGAACCCGAAGGCAGCGAGTCTGTGCCAAGGTAACCCCAAGGCGTTGCGTCGTCCGCGTTATAGGCTTGTTCAACTACCCCTTTATTCGCCAATGAACCTTGCATATAAGAGGCAAGCAGGTTGTAGTCGGAAGTCGCATATCCGCCCGCATTCACAAAATAAAGCGCATTATCAGGCACGACATACATTTTGACGCTTTGTACCTTGTTGTGATATTCCGGCAATGTCATTTGAACCGTTATCGGACCCGGGTTGGCAAAATCCGCAGCGGTAAGCGCATGGGAATTGACTGACCACGTAACCGGTGTCGAGACGGTTCCCGTCTTGCCCGATACATCCACTTGATTCGGCAGACTTGGTACTGCTCCAAGCTTAACGGCTTCCGGGAATTTGGTCGTTACATTCACTTGTCCCATGGCATCAAGCAAATCCGGCGTCCAGCTCGCATACCATTTGATCGCAATATCCGTACCCATTCCAAACTCGATTGGCAGGAATACATACTTCGCGCCGTCATTGGCAAAGTTGCCGCCGTTCCAAATATCACCCACATAAATAAATTTGCCGTTCTCCGGATCAACCGGAATGACATAGGTGGACTGCGTATTAAACGCTTTGGCCGGATCCGGATCGCTTGCCGAAGTACGGACGAACGGATCCTGCATCGGTGCCCAAGTACCGAAGATATTGTCGGCTACCGTATATTTGTTCTGGTTCGCCGCCCATCCGGTTGCGCCGGAAGTAATCATGTAATAATGGCCGTTGTATTTGAACATCGCCGGCGCTTCGCGCTGCGCGCCCGGGAATACGCGCACATAGTCTACGCCGTATTCCGCTTTGTAGGCCGTGTCGCGGACAGCGTTCCCGTTCTCGTCGTGGTTGCCGTCTTTATGCCAGCCGGTTACATCCAGATAATCCGGCGTCAGCTTCGAGATGTAGATAGACAGATTCTCTTCGCTCGAATAGATGAGATAAGCGGTTCCGTCGTCATCCTTGAACAGGTTCATATCCCGTGCCATCCCTTTATCATTCGGATGGTAATCGGTCTCTCCGGCCGGAGCCAGATCCATCCGGTAGCTGCTCTGATAAACGAACGGGCCGGTCGGCGAATCGCTGATCGCTACGCCAGCTTGGGCTTTGCCGTAGTTGGCACTGTTGTTATAAGGGTCTTTATCGCCGTCGATGTGAGCCCACATGACGTATTTCTTGGTCTCGTCGTTATAGACGACTTTCGGCCGTTCAATAATGCGTCCTTTGCGGATATCCGCCCAGATGTTAACCGTATCCGTTCTTCCTTCATACAGCTTGGAGATGAGCGGATCATTCGTGAAGTCATCCATTGAATTGATTAACGTCAGCGCCATGCCTTCGTCTTTCCAATTCATCAGGTCCGTCGAGGAATACACGCGGACGCCGGCAGCAGGCCAACCGCCTTTGTGATATTCGCCGTACCAGTAGTACTTCTGCGTCTTCTCGTCATACATGACTCCTGCGCCATGCGCGTCAATCGGATTGCCGGTTGTATCCGCCCATAAAGCACCAGGCGTCAAAGACGTACGCACCGCGCTCGCGCCAAGCACGTCGGAAACGGAAGAAGCCGTGCCGTCTACTGTCGCGCTAATGGTATAGAAGTAACCGGTACCTTGCGTTAATCCGGTGTTCGTATAGGTCGTATCCGTTCCGTTATAGATCTCTGCGTAAGTGCCGTTCGCGCTTGCCGCGCGTTTCACCGAATAAGTGACCGCCGTCCCCGGTACCGCATCCCAAGTCAGCGTTATGGAAGAATCGGTAACGGTCCCTGCCGTAAAGTTCGCCGGCGCGTCGAAGGAATACGTCGTTGCTTGAACCGAAGCTTTCTCCGACTCGCCAAACGCGTTATAAGCTGAAATCTGATACTTGTAAGCCTTGCTTGCCGTTAGTCCCGTAGCCTGGAAGCTTAATGCCGTACCGTCGTAAATGACGTCATACGTCTCGCCGCCGTCTGCTGACTGGTACACTTTATAACCGGTTGCTTTGGCAACAGCCGCCCAGCTTAGATTGATCTTCGAGGCATTGACTGCCGCGGCCATCGGACTTGCAGGTGCGGCCGGAGGCGCGCCATCCGTCTTCGCGTTAAATTCCGGAGACCATTGCGATTCGGTCACTCCCCCGTTCACATAAGCCATTTTATAATAGTAATCCGTATCGGAACTAAGTCCCGTGTCCGAATAACTGTTTGTGGTAGAGTTGCCCACATAACTGTATCCGCTGCCCGCTGTAGAAGATCGATACAGATTATAGCTGCTTGCCCCGTCTACAGCATCCCAGGTCAAGGACACCGAGGAGCTTGTTCTAGAATCCGACCGGATGGCGGCCAAATTCGAGGCAGGAATATCCGTAACCGTCACATCGTCCACTTGAACGGACTGCCATTTGTTGCGAATGCCGATTTGACCGCTTGCATAAGTCGTATCCACGGCATCAAAAGCTAGCTTATCCTTGCCGTTCTCGACGATGTAACCTTTGATCGAGCTGCCGATCAGCACAAGCTTGAGCGTATACCAGGTGTTCTTGCTGAACGTATAGGCAACCGACTTGATAGTCGTATCCGTCCCGTTTATCCGCTTGGACAACACGAGATTGTTCGAAGCTTGCATCTGGAAGTAATAAAAGTTTTTATAGTCTTGGACCCGGGCCAGTATCCCCGGATAAGCACCGCCGGCGCCGGTATAAATGCGCATCGTAACGGTGGAATCGGTCCAATTGTCTCCTGTCGTTATAATGCCTTCGCCCGCATCAGTCTGGCTGAGCACTTTATTGCTTGCATCAGCCGGATCCGCTGCGACGGTCCATGTGCCGGAGGCGACGGTCCACTCCGGATCAGCCGTTAAATCTCCGTCCGTAAAGTTATCTTGAAAAGAAATCGTTTCTTCTGAAGCTGCCGACACCTTCGGAATCGGCGATGCAAAGTTTAATAATGAGACACTAAGCGATAACAGCAATAGCCAAGCGATCGGTTTTTTCCGCACTTTCTTTTCGCTCCTTTGGATGGATTAGAGTACGTTCAAACGCGGACTATACCTCACCTCCAAGATGAGGTTCATCTAAGAGCTCCCCCCTTTTTGTTTCGGAAACCGGTTTCATGAAACCCGTTTCACAATAGGCATAAAAAGATGAAACCCAGCATGGCTTCTCGCGGCCACAAAAAAGAAGAAAGCGGTTTCATGAGACCAATTGTACTGCTTTCTCTACAACTTGGCATCCAACTTTCTTCTCATATCTAGTATTGGTCCCGCGAAATTTTTGTCAAAACTTGCCGGATTTCATTGTCTGCCACAGCTAGCGCTACAAGCTGATCTGTTCGCCGCCTTTTACGACCGCAACCTCTCCGTCAACATTAAGCCATACGCTGATCGCCGTCGGATTGTAGACAAAGCTTAGGTCTGCCGCAAACCTTAAGTTTTCGAATGCTTTCGCATAATCCACAAGTTCCATGTTCGTGCAATACCAAATGTCCGCTTTACCGCTAATGAACTGTCCGAATTGTTCCATCAGCTCCCAGTTGTTGTCATTGTCAAATTCATAACTATGGCCCCACACGTACATGAGATACAAATGTTGCGTCTTGTGAAGACTAACGAATTCCTCCGCGTGTTTCATCAAATCCCGGTTATGATGGCAGGTCGGCTGCCACTCGAGCCAATCTTCCGGCATATGATATTGTCCCGTGCTTGGAACAACCCGGGCATATTCGATGCCAAGACCGGGCAGTAGACTTTTAATCCTCTCGTTATAGGAGCCGTTAGGATAGGACATTCCCCGGACCGTGTAACCAACGATACGTTCCAGATTGCGCCGATCCTCCGTCACCTCTTGGACGATTTGCGCATTCGGGCAGCGGGCAATCGACGGATGCGTGAGCGTATGGGCCGATACCTCGTGGCCGGCATAAAGCGGCTTAATGTCGTCCTCTCCCAACCGGTCTTTGGAACCAAGCAAACCAGAATTTAGATGAAATGACCCTTTCAGCCCATACCTGTTAAAAATCTCGACAAGCCGCCGGTCGGCGAACCTGCCGTCATCGTAGCTAAGCGTTAGCGCCTTATGTCGCCCCTCCGGGAAGCACATTACAATTGCCATTTTTTAATCCCCTTTACTTTTTATTATCGCGGACAACAAACAGATGTTTGAAATGTTTCGTACTGATTATGCCTTTCGTCAACTGCCCCCTGTCTTCCTGCGTCTTACAAAACACCGGCATATAAAATAATCGCCAGCTACCTGTACGAACAGGCGAAGCTGGCGAATGTTTTTTACATTATCGTTCCGACAATCTCTCAATTTGAGGGGGACTTAGCGCTCCGTCAAACAGTTGAAGCTCATCAAGCTGGCCTTTGAACGGGGCATCCCACCAGTTCACGCCTAAGCTGAAGACCGAATCCGATCCGGTGAAGATGTCCGGGAAATTCGAACCGCTGAATGTCTGCTTTCCGTTGACGTAGACTGAAAGCGTGCCGTTATCTACCGAATAAGCCAGATGCGTCCATTCTCCGGTCGGTATAGTTAATCCGGTAGCGCCGTCGTACCAGACACCGCTGCCGGACCATACCATCGTCTGGTTGGCTGCCGGTCCTTGCGGCACTAGACTTACCCAATTAAAGCCGTCCTTCGCGCCAAAAAAGGTAGTCGTATAAGTCGTCAGCTGATCCGGCTTCACCCATAGCGATACCGAATATTGATTGCTGTCGATCAGCTTATTCGGCAGCTTTACGCCGGAATTGCCGTCAAAGACAGCCGCTTGCCCGGCTACTCCGGTTGCATACGACATCGTGCCGCCCGTGTTATCGATTCGGTTGCCGGTAATCGTGCCATCGCCAAAGCTGCCGGTCGAATCGCTTAAGTCATTGTCAAACGAGTATTTCGCGAGCAGAGCCGCATCCGTATACGGCAGAACGGTTAATTTAAAGCTTTTGGTTCCGCTAGCCGCTCCTTTGGCAACCACTGCGGTTAAGGTCACTTCCGCGGCCGGCGTTCCGGATGCCGGCCGCGTCACCACGCCTTCTGCCGACACGATAGCCGGATCGCTGGACGTCCATGCGATAGAAGCATGCCGCGCCCCTTCGGACGGCAAATCCAGATTCGCAATTACGCGGCTTGTGTCCCCTACGTTCAGATCAGCTATTACATCCCGCACAAGCTGAACGTCCGTCTTCTCTTGTTGTTTGCTGCCCCAGATTGCCACTCCGTCGCTGGACATCGCGGTAAATGTCATCACAAACGACTCGGCGAGCGGATCCCAACCTTGCACGAACACCCCTTTGTACGTCTTGCCATCCAAAGTTAGTTCCGCATCGTTATGGCCGGTTGTTTTCCACGAGCCCGATTCATCTCCGGTCACTTTATTGTTTTTGTTCAACGTCACATAGCTAGACTCTACAATATCGGCCGTTGTCCCTTTGCCGTGATTAATAAACTTATATTCGCCAATCAGATCCTGACGATTCACCTTCGCAAGCGATTCTCCCGCATACCGGTAAGGCGAAGCGACGAGCCAACCGTCCTTGTTCATAAACATTTGATGCACGCGAACTTCGTGAACCTCGCCTTGTTTCGGGAACCGGGAATGGAATACGAGAAACATCTTGCCCGTCTTTGGATCCTGGTAGAAAGAGTTATGCCCCGGAGATACGTAACCGTATCCAATGCCCGTACCCGGGTCGCCAACCTCCCGCTTGAACAGGAAATTGCCCATCAGCTTGTTGCCCACGGACGAGTTGTCCGTGTCTTCCGCAAGCACGGCGCTTTGGCCAGCCGCATCCACAAACGGTCCAAGCGGATTGTTCGAACGGTACAGCCGCATGTTATATCCGCCGTCTGCGCCTAGCCACCCAATCGTTTCAAACAAATAGTAGTAGTCCGTATCTTTGTTATAGACCATATAAGGTCCTTCACCGGACTTATAATAACCGCCTGCAATCTTGGTACCGAAGTAGCGGTCTACCATCCGGCCGTCCTTCGTTACGGAATCTTTGCCCGGATAAATCGCTTTGCCCGTCGCCGGATCAATCTGCAGCGTATAAATGCCGCCGGACCAAGAACCGTAGGACATCCATAGCTTGCCGCTCTTATCCCACATCAGCTGCGGGTCGATGGCGTTAGGATATTGAAGGTTAGCGAACGTTCCGTCCGCATTAAACCACTTGTCGCTCTCTTCGCTCAGCTTGCCTTCCTTGATTAACTGAGGAATATTGGTGTTCGTCCACTTCTTGTTAATAACGCTATTTGCATCATAAGCCTCGTTTGCCGTAAAACCGGAATACAAAAGCGTATCCCCATACGTATAAGGACCTTCGATATTTTGCGACACCGCAAAGCCAATCGCCGAACGGATATACGTGGATGACGTGCAGTAAAAGAGCATATATGCGCCTTTTGTCCCGTCCGAATTTCGATAACTGGCATTCCAGAACACATCCGGCGCCCAGACCGAGAACCCGCCTTTGCTGTCAGAATCGTTCTCCCCCGCCCATTTGAAGGAAGTAGCCAAGTTTTGCGGGAGATTGCCGTAAAGCACATTATTCGGAGTGGCATAACCGTTGGTGAACCTCTCCCAGTTCATCAGATCGGTAGATTTGGCCGCTTCGATATGGGAACCAAACACATAATAAGTATCGCCGTCCCGTACGATCGATGGATCGTGCACGGATACGTTGGTAAACGACGGATCAGCTGGCACAGTGCCGGATCCAGCCTTGCTGCCGCTGTCTGCCGAGGCTCCAAACGCCGTGAAAGGCAAGGTTACGGTCAACACTAGCAAGAGCAAACCAAGCTTTTTCAACTTCATGGATTCGAACAAGCTCCTCTCCGTTTATCGAGTGGTCATCACCCTTTCACCGAACCAATCATAACCCCCTTCTCGAAATATTTTTGCAAGAACGGATACAACATCAGAATCGGCAGCGAAGATACGATAATAACGCCGTATTTGATTTGGTCGGCATAACGCTGGGCGTAACCGCCCGAAGCCGCGCCTCCTCCGGTGCCTGCGCCGTTCTGGAATACCTGGTTGGACAGCAAAATATCCCTTAGCACGATTTGCAGCGGCTGAAGATTATTGTCCCGAATGTAGATCAGACCGGTAAAGAAATCATTCCAGTGTCCGACCAGGTAGTAGAGCCCAATGACCGAGATCAATGCCTTGGAGAGCGGCAACGCCACCTTGGCGAAAAACATGAAATGCGAGCAGCCGTCCATCACCGCCGCTTCGTGTAGCTCTGCGGGCAGCGCGGTCTCGAAGAAAGTCCTCGCAATAATCAGGTAGAAGATATTGACGCAAAACGGCAGGATAAACACCCAGAACGTATTCGTAATATGAAGATCCTTCATCAAGAGATAGGTCGGAATCAGACCGCCGTTGAAAAACATCGTCACGACAAACAGGAACATGATCGGACGCCTAGCCTTAAACTCCTTGCGCGACAACACGTAAGCGGCGGGCATCGTAAACAGCATGTTGACCAGCGTTCCAAACAACGTGTAGAACAACGTATTGCGGTAGCCGGTCCAGACACGGCTGTCCTGGAAAATTTCCTTGTAGCCGAACAGGCTGCTTCCCTTCGGAAACAACAGCACTTTCCCGGTAGACACAAGCGTCGAATCGCTAAAGGAAGCGATCACGATAAAATAGAGCGGATACATAATAACGAGAAAAATAACCGCGCATAACGAATATAGCAAAATATGAAAGGCTAGCTCTTTGCCACCCATGCCCTTCAGTGTCATAGGGATTCCCTCCTTTCCGCGTTAATAGAGGCTTGTATTGGACATTTTCTTGGAAGCCGCGTTCATCGCAAACAGGAACACAAAATTAATCAGCGTATTAAATAAACCTATCGCGGAAGCGTAGCTGAATTGATTGGATATGATCCCGATT
The DNA here is from genome assembly GCF_030161375.1 of Paenibacillus glycanilyticus. Taxonomy (GTDB): domain Bacteria; phylum Bacillota; class Bacilli; order Paenibacillales; family Paenibacillaceae; genus Pristimantibacillus; species Pristimantibacillus glycanilyticus_B. The sequence goes on along the minus strand of NZ_BSSQ01000004.1, from coordinate 229,219 downwards.
TTGTATACGTACGTGGCAATCACTTCGGATACGGGCAGATTAAGCGAATTCTGCATAAGGAAGATTTTCTCGAAGCCCGTGCTTAAGATATTGCCCATGCTGAGGATGAACAAAATAATAATCGTTGGAACAAGCGCCGGCAGGTCGACATAACGGATCATCTTCATTCTGCCTGCACCGTCAATCTTCGCGGAGTCATATAGCTGCGGATCAACGGTCGATAATGCCGCTAGGTAAATAATGCTGTTCCAGCCGCAATGCTGCCAAATATCCGACAGGACATAGACCGGAATAAACGTATTGGTCGAGGCAATAAGGTTGATATGGCCAAGTCCCAGCCCCTTCATCATATAACCGATTACGCCGGTCTCCGGCGACATCAGCACGTTCATCATGCCGACAAGCACAATAATCGATATAAAATGCGGCAAATAAACGGTCGTCTGCATCACGTTTTTAAACCGCTTGCGACGGATCTGGTTCAGAATCAAAGCGAGAATAATAGGCGCCGGGAATCCGACGATAATCGTCGCCAAGCTGATCAAGAACGTATTGCGCATCAGATCGGTGAACAGATAGCTGTCAATAAACTGCTTGAAATAATCGACGCCCCGCCAAGCGCCTCCGGTCAAGCCTTTCGCAAAGTCGAAATCCTTGAACGCAAGCTGAATGCCGTACATCGGAATATAGTTAAAGATTAGAACGGCGGCAATCGCGGGCGCGATCATAATCCACAGCTGATAGTCCCGCCTTAATGCCCGAAGTCCTCCTCCTAATATTCGCATCGGCCTATAACCTCCTTTGCCTGCCAGAGGCCGGCATACCGGTTCCTTCAGGGGTATGCCGGCTTCCGCAGCCTCTTATTGCTTCTTGTATTCGTCGTAATACTTCTGCATAATTTCAAGGTTTTGTTTCAGGCCGGCCTTATCGCTTTCCTTCACATAGCTGTCCCATTCCCCTTCAATGCCGCCTTTGGTCACCCATTTCGCAAAGTTGGTATTCGCCAGGTTCATGACGTTTGTATTGTTTAATCCCATCGTGCTATTGTCCGCGCTCGTGTATTTCAGGAAGCCGGGATATACGTCATTGTCCACGTCGATCTGAATCGCGTCGATCGGCTTCGATTGCTCCAATACTTCCTGCATATCTTTGCCAAGCGTCAGCTGCAGCGAATCCGGAATATAGAAAGCTCCGTTATCCGCCATAGTAGATGTCCATTTCCATGTGCCCGGGTCCATCTTCGGATCTGCCGGAGGCAATACGCTATAAGTACCGTCGCCATTATCCTTGATGTTTGGCCCAAGGGAACCGAAGAGCACTTGCATGCCCATATCCGGCGCATACAGCTCATTGATGAAGCGCATAGCGGCTTCTTTGTTTTTCGATTTAGCCGACATAACGATCTGATTAACGCCATAGTTCAAAGAATTGTAGTCATAACTCCAGGAGACTTGACTGCCCGGCGTTGCCATGAGCGGCGACATCGAGGTGTACTGCGGCGCAAGCTGCTCGCCAAACCGGTCGGATGCGACCCATCCCATCGTAAAGCCAACCTTCGCCGTATCCCCTTCGCCGCGGGCAACGGACTGGTATTTCGTATAATCATGCGTAAATACTTCCGGATTGATGAGGCCTGCCTTATAAAGTTTGTTCAGGAACACAACAAGCGACTTGTAACGCTCATCCACCAGGTAATTTTTCACGACTCCGTCTTCTACGAAATAACCTTGCGGGCTGCCGTCTGTCAGCGTCATGCCGGTTCCGCTCAGCAGGTAAGCCGCATTGAAGTAACCGCCGATTCCACCCGGCCAGTCCATTGGAATCTCGTCGTTTGGATCGCCGTTGCCGTTCGCGTCCTGTTCTTTGAACGCTACGAGCACATCGTACAGCTCATCCCAGGTTGTTGGCATTTTCAGACCCAAGTTATCCAGCCACTTCTGATTGATATATTGGCGGGTAGCGGTTGAAGGCCAATATCGTTGGTATTTCGGCAAGCCGAAAATTTTGCCGTCAGGCTGCTTGGCTATTTTCTCCGTCTCCGGCTTCGCTTCAAACATGGCCTGCACGTTAGGCATCTGATCCAAGCTGCCCGACAGGTCTTGGAACAAACCTTGGAACTGAGCCATGTCCGCATCCGTGATTACGTTAGGACCAATAAAGAGATCCGGTACGTCCCCGCTTGCTAGCATCGTTCCTTTCTTCTGATCCCAGTCCGCCGTAATCTCTTGCCATTCGATCTCAACGCCCGCCTTCTCTTCTACCTGCTGCAGCCATTCCATGTCTTTGAGAGGTTTAGTCAGCGGATGTTTGGTCATAATGGCGGTAAGCTTCACTTTCTTGCCGGTGCCGCCGCCTGATGAGCCGTCTGCCGTAGGGCTTGCTCCCGTATTGCCGCTATTTCCGTTGCTTCCGCCCGAATTCGAATTCGAGTTGCTGCACGCCGACATAATGGCCGTTGCAGCAAGCATGACGGTGATGAAGCCGACTACTTTTCTCCGCATGTCATTGCCCCCTCAATAGTATAAAAATGTACGCGCAGCGCATCTCTTGCGATGGGCTGCCCCAAGGCGTCTCGCCCGGTACATCCACAGTAATCGGGATGGCGCAATGCCGTATACGGACAGTTTTCGAACGGTTTGCATTTTTTGAAAGCGTTTAACAAAAAAGTCGTGAAAACGCTTTATTATTGTCGCTTTCAATTATTGTAGATGTTCAATTATTGACTCTTGCCAGGTCAAAACAAAAACCCGCCGAGCGAATCGGCAGGTTGTCTGCGGAGCAGTAGCTGCTTGTTTAGGAGATGAGCCTATGCGTTTCTCTGTATTGGCCGGGTGTCGTACCTACGATTTTTTTGAAGCAGCGGATAAAGCTTGACGTATTGGAGAAGCCCGTCTGCTGCGCAACGCCGTCCAACGTCTGGTCCGTCGTCTTCAGCAGTTGAATGGAGAGTTGAATGCGGAACAAATCGATATATTCTTTAAAGTTTTGGCCCATCGTTTTTTTGAAATGGTGGCTGAAGTTGGACGGAGACATAGCAAAATGGTCAGCGATCAGCTGCAACGAGAATTCCGGCTGCAAACCTCTCTGTTCTATAAAGCGCGTAATTTCATCCTGGGAAGCATGGCGAACTGTCGGCAACGTGTTCTGAATCATCAGGCACAGCCGGGCGCAGCTATCCCCGACTATCTCCGACATCTGATCAACGGTATTGCGGAATTGAAAGGCTGAATCGGATAATCTGAGCAAGTCATCGTCATCAGGGCTAAATCTCTGCAATCCGTTGAGAAGCGCGCTTACCGTGTTCATATATACGCTGCGCACCATATGAGGAGGCATGCCGTCGCTGTTCATCTGGGCAATGATCCGTTCCGTAATGGAACGGACAGAACCGGCATCGTTTTTCAAAATTGACAGTTCCAGCGACTGCAGCAATTCTGCGTAATAGGACACTGAGCTCGCTTTAGGCGTCTCCAGTTCATCAAACACAATAACGGTATGGCCACCGCGAAGCTGAAGATGCTCCGTTGCCCTAACTGCTTGCAAATACGCGACATGAACGGCTTCTGACCGATCCGGCCTGCTGGCCGTGCCAATGCCGATATGAACTTTCGCCCCTGTATTTTCTTCAAGCTTAGTCCCGGTATCCGTTAGGAATTGCTTCACCTGGAAGTCTTCCTCGTACGAGCAGACGTATATCATTTCATGACTGTAAATGCTTTTTAGAAAATACCCCGTCACTTCGCTTGGCTGCCTATCCTCCATGGAACGGAGGAACTCCGCGGCCTTGCATTCTTCGCCTTCGTCCTTCTTCGGGGATTGAATCGACATAACCGCAACGGCCACCGCTTGATGAGGGAAGGTAATGCCATACGCGGCTGCCTGGCTCCTATAAGCTTCGTCATTGCCGGCCTTCCCGCTGACAAGTTCAAGCAGAAGATTATCCCGCATCACCGGCATCGTCTGCTTCACTCTTGCATCCAAGGAGCTGTTCGCGGATACCAGTTCGCCTAGAGCAAAACGGATCATCTCGAATTCATTCATCGGCTTCCTGCCTGCTGGCTCAAACAGATTGGATGCAAAGTCCACGATCCGTTTGATCGGCTGGTAATTCCGGCGGATGGCGATATAGATAACAAGAAGCTCCAGAAGCAGCATAAGCCCAATCAGAATAACGGTATTCCTTTGGATTTCCTGAATGCCCTTCAACATCTCCGTCACAGGCAAGACGCTTGCGTATTGCCATCCGTTCTTATCCGATACGGTGTGCGAAATAATATAAGATCGGCCATCCTTCTCATACAAGCCTGCCCCTTTGCCGTCTTTATCAAGACCGGTCAAGAAGCTTTGCACTTCATTCGTTGGAATATACGAGCCTTTGCTTGAGGTTAGCAGCGGACGCCCTTCCCCGTCCAATATAAAGAAGTCCCCGCTGTACATCTCCGACATCGTATTCAACATCCGGATAATCGTATCTTCCCGGACCATAATAAGAACCGCTCCCGGCGTTTCATAACCGCCAATGGGAAGCGGCAATGCAAAGGTAAGCATCCGAACATGATTGCTTCCCGGAATAATGACATCTTCCACGGGTCTCACGATGGTCCCTTTCAAATGGTTTAATTCATTAAACATGTTCGGCCAGTCTTTATAGTAATACCCGATCCCGGGTTTACCGAAGTCGCCTACATTGTAAGCGCTTCCCGTTTTGGCGAACAAGTAACCCATACTCTCTATGTACAGCAGGGTGTTGTCAATTAATCCGTCTGTGGCGTTATATTTGCGCATTTCATTAGCGATCTGCACGCGCTGATAATCGATATCCTCGGCGTTGTACAACTTGATTTCCCTGTTCTTCAGCAGCTCGAACGGCAGATTGTACACGTAGCGCGTGAACGTATCCATCGACGTTTTGACCTGCTCCGTTAAATGGGTATTCCAGTCCATCTCCTTCTGCTTCACAACCGCCGTGGAATGAGGGTAATAGTAGACCAAGATGATCATTAGAGGGAACAATAGCACAAGAAAATAAGAAACTAGATGCTGAATAAGCAGATTCATGCGGTTCTTCTTCATCCGTTAACCCCTTTCAATCCGGCCAAACCGAAAGGATGGGAAAAGTCTCAATAATTGCTTTATTATACCACTCCCTATAAAAGCAGACCACTGTCCAAAGCAGTAAATGTCGTGATTTTACACACAAAAAAAGAGCCGCCTCTCGGCGGCTCTTCCTATGGTCGTTCTATCCTTCAACGGCAACCTTCTTGGAAGCCGAATTAGTATTTGATTCTTTCTCATCGGAAGCTTGCGCAACGCGTTTCAGGAAGAAGGTCAGAATTAGACCAATAACGCCAATGCCTACGATAACCAGATAAGCATCGTTCATCCCGCTAATCGTCGCATTCGTAATCATTTGTTGTTGCGTCACACCTTCCGTTGCCCCGGCTGCCATGGAATCCTGCAGATGGGACTTCGTCTGAGTCGTCAGAATCGTAACGAGAAGCGAAGTGCCTACCGCGCCGGCTACCTGTCTGATCGTGTTGGAAATCGCCGTGCCATGCGCATTAAGGCGATTAGGCAATTGGTTGAGGCCTGCGGTTTGAACAGGCATCATCAGAAGCGCCATACCGATCCGACGGCCGGTCGACATCAGCACGAGGTACGTGTAGCTCGTTGTATCCGTCAAATTAATGAAGCCAAGCGTCGTTGCAATGACAATAACCATACCGGAAATCGCCAGCCATTTCGCGCCAAACTTATCGAACAACTTACCGGTTACAGGCATCAGGAAGCCCATGATCAAAGCGCCTGGAAGAAGGAGCAGACCCGATTCCATTGCCGTATAACCGCGTGCGTTCTGCAAGTAAAGCGGGAGCAGCATCATATCGGCGTACATCACCATCGTAATTGCAATATTGATAAGCGTCGTCAAGCTGTACATATTGTATTTGAAGGCGCGCAGATCAAGAAGCGGATTGCTCGAAATAAGCTGTCTCCATACAAACAGGGCAAGTGAAACGAGACCGCCGATAATCGTAATCAGCACTTCCGCGCTTTCCCAACCCGCGCTGCCCGCGCGGCTGAAGCCGTACAGCATAGCGCCAAATCCAATCGTGGACAAAATAACGCTAAGAACATCGATCTTCGGATAAGAACGTTCCGATACGTTCCTTAGGAAGATCTGAGCGCAAAGGATTACGATAATGACAAATGGAATCATGCCATAGAACATAACTTCCCATTTGAAATTCTCCATAACCCAGCCGGCAAGTGTTGGACCAATCGCCGGGGCAAAGATAATAGCGAAACCGACCATCCCCATTGCGCCGCCCCGTTTCTCGGGAGGGAACAAGGTCAAGATAACCGTCATAAGAAGCGGCATGATAATACCGGCACCGGCTGCTTGAATCAACCGGCCGATCAACAGGACATTAAAGTCCGTCGCTATTGCCGACACGATGGTACCTGCCAGGAATAAAATCATCGACGTCTGGAACAATTCGCGCGTCGTAAATCTCTGCATTAAAAAGGCCGTAATTGGAATTAAAATCCCGTTAACCAGCATGTAGCCGGTCGTTAGCCATTGGACTGTAGCAGCCGAGATATTGAAATCCGTCATTAACTCCGGGCCGGCTACGCTCATAATGGTTTGGTTCAACGTCGCAAGGAAGGCACCTAAGATCATGACAAATAAAATAGGACCTTTTTTGACAGAACTGTTTGCTTGAAACTCTTTACTCAACCGCTCCATCCTTCTTTCTTGTCTCTCTAGACTAAATTTACAATGTGTCGTATAGTGAACATTGTATAAATTAAATTATAGCTCGCGCCGCATCTTTTACAAGCGACGATTCCGGGCAATACTGTAAATTAATAGACAGTAAATTATTAATGTGTAGCTTATGTAAATAAAATAATACAACAAAAACAAAAATGTAGTTTACTAGTATGCCATTTATTAGTAAAAGAAAGGTTTGTGAGAAATGGATAAGCCAACGACGCGTACGGATCCCCGGATTTTGCGGACAAGACAGCTCTTAAGAGATGCCTTTATCGATCTGCTCGAAGAAATGGACATCGAGAAAATCTCAGTCAACAGGCTCGCAGAGCGCGCGACCATCAACCGGGTTACCTTCTACCTTCATTATAAGGACATTCCCGATATGCTCGAGAAAATGGCGGATGACATGATTGAAGATATCCATCAGGTGCTTGACCGCTCAACCGTAAAATCCGATTCTCCGGATGTGATCAATACAACGATGCTGGTTAAATTGCTTGAGCATATTGCGGCTCACTCGAAGTTCTACAAGATTATTCTGGGCTCGCGGCGCACCCCCATCTTTACGGAGCGATTGCTTCGCCTTCTCACCGGGCTGATCAGTGAAGGAATCGACAAAAGAGGCAACGATTCCGTTATCGCAAAAGCCAATATCCAAAAGGATATTGCCATCTGGTACAGCTCTGCGGCGTTAATTGGTACGATCGTGTCTTGGCTTCGCGAGGACATGCCTTATACGCCTGTGTTTCTGGCCAAGCAATTTTTCTTGCTCCGGACGCTCCAGGATCCCAAAGATTAAAAATAAAATCGCCCTCAACCTGGCATACTACCGGGAGAAGGCGATTTTTTATCGTCTATTCGATTATTAGCCGCGTGCTTTGTCTCACGATAAGCTCCGGTTCCAGAGAATAGATTTTTTTGATCTTTTCCTTATTCATAAGTTCGCGCAACACCTTCACGGCGGTTCGGCCAAGTTGATTCGCTTGCTGGGACACGGTTGTCAGCTCGGGAATCACATGATGAGCCAGCGGAATATCGTCGAAGCCAACAATTGAGATATCCTCCGGCACGCGGACTCCTTGTTCAACCGCTGCTTTGATTGCTCCGATTGCGGTAAAATCGTTCACGCAGCATACGGCTGTCGGCCGGTCCTTGCGGTTCAGCAAAACTTCCATTTGCGTTCTTCCCGACTCGACGGAAAAGCTGTCCGGTAAAATCCAATCTTCCCTCACAGCCAAACCCGCGTCCTTCAACGTCTTCTTAAAAGCACGAAGTTTAACCGCGGTAGTAGACATATGGCTCTCCCCGCCGATAAAACCAATCTTCGTATGCCCAATCTCGATTAAATGCTTAACTCCCAGTACGGTTCCCGCATATTCATCCGTGACGACGCGGGTAATGCCGGAATCCTTCAAATTCCCGTTGACGAGTACCATCGGAATTTTCTGCGAATGCTCAACTACCTCTTGGATCAAGGCAGGATGGCAATCCTTCAGATTAATGCGCCCGCCCATAAACAAAATGCCGTCCACGCGCTTCTCTTGCATAATGGTCAGAAATTCCGATTCCTTATCATGAAGGCCCGTCGTATTGCAGAGGAAAAACGTATGGCCGGATTCTCTTCCTTCCTGTTCCGCTCCGGAGAATACTTCTGGGAAAAACGGATTCGTAATATCAGGTAAAATAATGCCGATAATCCCCGTTTCTTTCTTCAGAAGACTTCTCGCGTTCGCATTTGGCTGAAACTGGTATTTCTGCATAATCGCTTCGATTTTCTCCCGCGTTGAAGCGCGTACGGGAGCTGTGTCATTCAGAACGCGCGAGACGGTTGCAACGGAGACCTTGGCTTCTTTCGCGATATCGTACACGGTTATTTGCTTCATCTAATAGGTTCCCCTCTAGAACAACGGATATATAATTGAGATTATACCAAAGTCAGGTTGCTTATGAAACGGATTTCAACCGCAGCGCTAGTTCATTTTTCCTAAAGGGAAATCCAGCGTTTGCTGGACGCCTGATCATAAAGTAAACGCACATTGGACGGACTTGCGCCGTTCTCGTCGAACAGGACAAGCTCGTTGCGGTCATGCAGCCATGCCATCGGAATCTTATAATCCTCCTGGGGACCGATCTGCCAGTAGCGGCCCAGGTTAATCCCGTTCAGCCACAATGAACCTTTGCTCATGCCTGACAAACGCAGCTTCAGCTTGGCATTGACGTCAAGCGGAAGATCCGGTCTATCAAACTTAACCGCGTGCCATACCGGAGTGCCCGAACCGCCAGCATGAGGCTGACGTTCAAGCTTCTCGACATCAGCAATCCGCCAGCCGTTTAACTCTTGCGTCGAGGAAGCAACCAGCAGCTCCAGACGCTCAAGCGGCGACTTCACGTAAGCCATTTCGATCGCGTTAGTTCCTTCTTGCATATACTCGGAGACATCCAGCGTATGATGCAGGAACCAATCTTGATAGCCTTCAAGCTGAATGTCCTTGCCGTTAATGCTGAGCTTGCCGCTAATCGCGCCAACCAGTATCGCACGGTCATATCCGCCATCCACGGTAAAGGTTCTGCGGATCGTAGTACCGCTGGCAATGGCATTCACTTCGTTCAGATGGATGACGGCATCTTCATGCCTCCAACCGCCAAGCAAGTCAATCGATTGGCCGCCCGAATAGACCGCTCCGGCCATCCCTTTCACTTCCCCCAAGTACGGCGAGAAATTAAGCCTGCCCATATTTTGCACCAGAATTTGCAGGCGGTTGCTGCCGTTTGGCGTCAGTTCCACCTCTACCGCTGCCGCCCCAACTTTGTGCACCAAGGTTTGCTGGATGCCATTCACATATACTCTGGCCGTATCTTCAAGCTTGGAAATGACAAGAGGAATAGAAGTTTCATCCCCCGCTTCGATCTCACATTCGTAAAGCAAATAGCCGTAAGGCTGACCCATCTCGGAAAAAGCTTTGGGCTGCAACGATCGTTGGCCTTGTGCTGCTGACAGCACGCAAGCTTCGGTGTTCCACTCTTCCAAGACTGGAGCTTGCAAGAATACATAAGGCGACTGCAACTCGTTAGATAACTTGCCCCAATCCCCCAAATGGATCGGCTGCACATCGCACTCCGCGAGAGCTGCCCGGCATATTCCGCCCTGGAGCAGATCGAAGTCGGCATAACCTAAAGCCCACTTGGCTCCGTCTTTGCCTTCGATTCGCCATGCGCGGTCCGCATAGTCTTTGTTAATGGCTATAATCCGGTATGGCTTGCCGCCAATCGCTAGGTGAACGAACTGTGCCTCTTGGAAGTGGCAGAGATCAAACATCACTCTGTGCTCTCCGTCACGCTGCTGCCTTCTCACCCCGTCATCTTGCACGAGGATCGGCTGTTCAGATTCGAGCTCGATATACGAACGTTGCCCGTTCTCCGCATAAACGATTAGCGTGTGCTGCCCATCGATTCGTTCGTTTGTAATCAGATACGTGTTGCAAGTCAAATAAACGCCTGGTTCAAGCTCAAGTCTGTCGATCACCGGAACGATTGCATTAGGCCCCACCGTAACCGGAATCGTCCGCCCGTCTTGCAGCGTAATTCTTGTTGTTTCCCTCTCATCCTTCGAGCTTTCAACAAACCAGATCCGCTCATTCCCATTCTCGCGGACACGGGCAGAGAAGCCTTGCGACAGAACCGCTAGGGCAGCAGGTCCTTCAACCGCGTTCAGCAGCACGTTTTCCGTTGCCTTAACGAAATAAGACATCCGCTTCGCGGTATTATATTTATCCGTCACGCGGCCGTATTCGTTCAGCGGTGCGTCATAGTCATAGGAAGTGACCATAAAAATATCGCTGGCGCCTACCGTACGCCCTCCGTAACCGCCAAAGTTCGTGCCGCCAAAAAACATATAATGGCTAATGCCGGTATAACCGGTCCGAAGCGCTTCCAGCATTCTTTTCTCATAAAGCGCTGCCGTCTTTTGCGTTGCCGCCGGCGCACCCCAGTGTTCGAACCAGCCGGTCCAGAACTCGGTAACGATCTTAGGGGTTCCCGGTTGCTTCTCCACTAGATGATGGTAATGATGATCCGCGCCCGACCAGAAATTCGCACCTTCAACCGTGTCTTCAACGCCGCCGACGCAAGTGATCAGTGGGACCGTTACACCTCGCTCCAGCATGCCGTCTCTGAGATGAACCATATAATCGCGGGCAACCTCATCGGTTGCCAAATAACCGTATTCATTCTCCACCTGAACGAGAATAACAGAGCCGCGAGCTCCGATCTCGCGTTCGCGGATAATCGGAATAATACGGTCCATATAGAGGTCAACGTAGGCTAAATACTGCTCATCGTAGGCACGAAACTTCATATTCTTCTTCGTGCTCAGCCAATACGGGAATCCGCCAAAATCCCATTCCGCGCAAATAAATGGCCCCGGGCGGGCAATTACCCATAATCCCAGCTCATGGCAAAGATCCAGAAACGCGCCGCAATCGTAATCGCCCTCGAAATTCCATTGCCCTTCCTCCGGCTCGTGGACGTTCCAGGCAAAATACGTATCGATGCAGTTCATGCCTGCCAGCTTCGCCTTCACGAGTACTTCGCGCCATTCTTCCTTCGGCATGCGGAAATAATGAATCGCCGCGCTGTTCAGGAACACTTGCTCACCATTAATGTTGTAGCACAATGAGTTATATTGAACCGCCGTATTCGCATGCGGCAATCCATTGGACGGTAACATCGTCTCCTGCATTGGAAGCGCCCCTCTCTGCTTACCCTATTTATATGAAATATGGTCAATAACAACTGTCGTCACAGACTGTGCCTCTAGCGTTAACGTAAATTTGTTACTGTGCAAAGGCACAACCTCTTCAGCTAGGTTCTCGCGTTCGGATGTGCGGTACAGCCTGGCAGTGGGTTGGTCTGTCGTTAGAACGCCAAGATCGCAACAGATCTGCCTTTGTCCTTCCCCGTTATGAATCACAACCGCCAGCTGACGCTTTGCAGAATCATAAGCCGCTACCGAATGCGCATCATTCGTCCATAGAATTCGGCTTCCCGGACGAATAAACTTGCTGAATTGAGCCATCGCATAATATTGCTTCGTTATTTCATACTCGCTGTCGCCGCGTTTGAAATCGGAGTGGATAAATCCCCAGTTATTTTGCGCGCTTTCGTCCTCAACGGCTTGCCAATACACCCACGCGGAAGGCCGCAGCAACCGAAGATCCGCAATCACTCTTTCAGCCAGCTCCATGACGCAGCTCAGATCCTCATGATCATGCGGCTGTGTGCCTCCCGTGCCGTACTCCGACATCCATAGCTTTTTCCCTTTATCCTTCGCGAGCAAGCGCAGTTCCTCGAGCTGTTCCCCGTTGTAGGAATGGGTATTGATCTGCGAGATGCTGTTATACGTCTCCTCGTCATAGCCGTGAAGCATGTCCAGCGTTTCGTCCACGCTGTTCTCGTCAGGCGCGCTGACCGTTGTTTCGAATAATCCTTTTCGTTGAAGCGAACGAGCGGTCAATTGAATAATCTTCTTTTGTTTATCAAGCGAGAAATGAGCGCCTTCCTGGATATTGCCCTTCTTCCACCAGTTAGAAGCCGGTTCATTTAACGGATTAAGCGTGCGGAACATAACGCCGTACTCTTCCTTGTAGTGCTTAACAACTTCCGTCAAATAATCCGCGAAGTCCTCATAACGGTCTTCCCGCAGATTATTGCCTCCGTCTTCCGCGCCTGTAACCGAACCGCTGATCGTCATCCAGTAAGGCGGCGAATTCGAGAAGGCTTCAGCAATGTCAACTCCTCGCTTCATCGCTTCCAGCATAACGTTCCGCTGACCTTCATCGGCATTCCAATTCCATTGCCCGAGCTCCGGTTGAAAGCCCGGAACATCGCCTCCCGGACGAAGCGTGTTCGGCTGGATGGAAGGATTCTCGCCGCCGCCGATATTGTATCGGACGATGTTGAAGCCTAAACCCTTGACCGGGTCAAAGACGAGATCCAATACCTCAGCCAACTTCTCTTGATTGCTCCAGCGCCCTATAATGTGACCCCACCAGGCAAGCGAAGTGCCCCAGCCTTCAAATCCGTCGTAACCTTCTTCTAGCTTGATATAAATTGTAGGTTCCTCATCCATGATACCGTTATCAGGTCTGTTCATGCCGTTCATAAGTCCTCCTGTTCCGGCAGTTTGTGAAACCTATTTCATGAAACGGGTTTCATAATTGCCGAAAATGAATACCCTCGTCGGGTATAGGTACTTGGAATATTTTTTGAAAGGGCTTACATAAATCTGGTCTTAATTATATTCCCTACTTCTGGAAACTGTCAATACTTGTTTATTGGCGGTTTACCTGCAACAAAAAACCGCGCGAGGCGCGGTTTTTCTAGATAAATAGGCATTATCCTTTTTGGTTATGAGGGAAATAGCCGGACAAGATTTTCAAGCTTTCATCCCGCAATACACCGGCTGTTACTTCAGGTTTATGATGCGAGTGCTCAAACACAATTTGGGAAGCATGACTTCCCTGCTCGCCAAGAAGCTCGCATAAATCGATATCGCTAGCCGCATATACGAGCCGTCCGAGTTTCGTCCACACCATGGCGCCCGAGCACATGAAACACGGTTCACAGCTGGAATATAACGTGTACGCTTGCAAATCGGTAATCTGCGTTTCTGCACAAAATCTCCGCAGCAAACCTGCTTCGGCATGGAACGTTGGATCGGTCGCCGAATAGATCTGATTGGCGTTGCTATAAACAATCTCACCGTCTTTAACCAAGACCGCACCAAAAGGCTCATTCCCTTGAAGCACAGCTAGTTCAGACAATCTAATGGCTTCTCTCATGAACTTCTCGTCTAACTCTCTCATGACTATCATCCTCTCCTCCTATTTCCTAATAGATATACTATATCATTTCGATAAAGTTGAATACGGAAGAAAGGTGTTGGTTTGAAGCTGAAGGAATAAGGGTAAAAAAGCGTACAATCTACTTCCGAGGTGACAAGCGATGAACCCATTCGAACGAAGCGCTGACCGGAGGCGCCAACAGCAGGGCAAACGCGACAATCCGGAGGGAATTCCGACGGAGAAAGAGAGTCTCTTCGACAAGTTCGCGAGCGAGCGCACCGTCGATCCAATCCCAGTTGAAGACCAGTCCATCGAACAGCAAGACGAGAAGGACAAGCACCGCACGAAAAACGACTCTTCAAGTAGGCGCAAGTATCGCACGGAGATCTGACTGACTCGCATTAATAAGAAAGGAGCAAACGGCTGCCGTTTGCTCCTCTTTTCTTGTCATAAATAACTCATACCCGAAAACGAAACACATGCCAGGAATGTTTCTCAAGACTTGCCGTTAGTCTGCCATCCGTTAACGTTGCATTACGTCCCTGCTTGGGAATAACTTCATTAGGTTGTTCTGCGGAATTGACGGACTTGGAATTCTCATGGCTTAGCGTAATATGCTCCACTAGCGAGATTTGCTCGAAGCTTCGTAGGTCGCATTCGAGTTCGAGAGATTCTTCCAAATGACGGTTAACGGCAAACACCGTGACTTCTCCCGCTTCCTCATTATAAATCGCAACCGACTCCAAATAATTGACATCCGTGAAGTCCTTGCAATCATATTTAGGAGAGTTCACCAGAGTGTGAAGCACCGTACCCCTTCCATACAGGGAAGCGTGCATGTAAGGATAATAAATAGTCTGCTTCCACGCTTCGCCGCCTTTTGTTGTCATAATAGGCGCAATGACGTTAACCAGCTGTGCTTGGCAGGCGATCTTGACCCGGTCGGCATGTTTGAGCAATGTGATCAGAAGCGTACCTACCACAAGAGCGTCTTCCAGATTGTAGACATCCTCAAGGATAGGCGGTGAAACGGCCCAATGCTTATCATTATTAGCGCTTGTATGATACCAGACATTCCATTCGTCAAATGAAAGCATCAACTTTTTCTTGCTTCGTTTCTTCGCTTTCACATAATCGCAGATGGACACAACCGAAGAGATGAATGAATCCATCCCAAGCGATTTGGCCAGAAAATTCGCAGAATCGCCAGACCGGTTCCCGTAATAACTATGAAGCGATAAGTAATCGACATGCTCATAGGTATGGTCTAGTACAGTAGCTTCCCACTCCGCGAACGTATCCATCTCTTGGCTAGAACTGCCGCAAGCGACTAGTTCAATGCTTGGATCCACCCACTTCATCGCTTTGGCTGCTTCCGCAGCAAGACGCCCATATTCCTCCGCCGTTTTTCGCCCGATCTGCCACGGACCATCCATTTCATTGCCCAGGCACCAGGTTTTAATCCGGTGAGGCTCACGCCATCCATGCGATATTCTTAGATCGCTATAATAGGAACCGCTAGGATGATTGCAGTATTCAACCAGATTGCGAGCCGCATCGATACCCCGAGTGCCAAGATTAACCGCCATATTCACTTCGGCGCCAACCTCTTTGCACCAAGCCATAAACTCATTGGTTCCAATTGCGTTGGTCTCGGTTGATCTCCAGGCGATGTCCAGCCTTTTTGGACGTTCCTCAACCGGACCAACCCCATCTTCCCAGTTGTAACCGGATACAAAATTGCCGCCCGGATAACGGATGAACGGAACTTGTAATCCCCGAACGAGCTCCATGACGTCCTTGCGGAACCCTCTTTCATCCGCTAAATGGTGGCCCGGCTCATAGATTCCTTCATACACCGCTCTTCCCAAATGCTCAACAAAGGAACCATACAACCGCTTGTCTACTTCCCCAACCGTATATCTACGGTCAACAACCATCGTTGCTTTCGCTAATTGTGCGGACATGAATATTCTCCTTATCTCAATGGCGGCTCAAGCCTGAAGTTGAATGGTTCATCGCGATGGCACATTATTTCGCCGTTCTCTACCGTAAGTTTGGCCACTTGAATCGAAGTTCTCCGGTATTTATAAGGCTCCATCTCTTCTATTGTATAACCCATTCGAATATACTCTTCATCCCGCTCCGGATGCGTAAAATAGAAGATAAACGCCTGATCGCCTTGGACGAGCACATCGGCATGTCCGCCTTTTGCACCGTCCTCTTTGCGGGCGCCGCGACCTTGAAGAATATTAGTCGATTGCCTATGCCATTCATGCAAATCGTCGGAACGGTAAACGCCTAATCCGTCCCAAGGATCCGTAATCATCCAATAGCTGCCCTCATAGGCAAATACATTAGGCCCTTCATGATTGCAATCCGTGATGACCGGACCAACCACTTCCCAATCATACAGATTCGAACTGTCCGCAGCATAAGTATGCAGGCCTTGATCGCCGTCATTTCTATACCACATTCTCCAGTTGCCCGACGGAAGCTGATGCACGCAGGCATCAATAACATGGTCGCCAAGCGGAAGGAGCGATTCAAAATTCCAATCAAACAGGTCTCCGCTTGTATAATGAGCCATGTGGCATGGCCCCCCGAACATGCTCCGGACTCCCCGGATATACGTCACGTACATATGGTATTTGCCTTCATGCCAGATCACTTCAGGTGCCCAGAACGTATTTCTCCCTTTCTCGAATTCGAGCCCCTGCATAACGCCGCGATAGATCCATGTCTGTCCTTCATCGGGCGTTGACGCAAGTCCAATATCAAGTCCGTAACACCAAGAAACGGCTTGCGCATCCGCATTAGCTCTTCGGCTTGTATAAACAAGCCACCAGCATTGTTCTTCATGATTCCAAATGACCGTAGGATCCGCTGCCCCATCGTAAATCGGATCTCGGAATAAAGGAGCTTTAGGGGGGCGAATAGTTTCCATCGTTATCTGTCCTCTCTATAAATAACTGGATTAAGCGGGCTGTTAATGAGATCTCCGCCTTGTAGTCCTGGCATCCATCTCGCCAGATCGTTCTTACGCGCATTCGTGTCCGGTTCCAATACTCGCGTATCATCCGCCACATAGATAATGGTCATGACTTCCCGCGTGTTACTCGTCGGATTCCCTGGCGCGCTATGGAGCGTCCATCCCGCATGAAAGGTCGCATCGCCGGCTGCCATAGCCCCATAGCCGATCTGCGGAATACCTTCCGCCTCGATATATTGTTTTAACGTTTTATGCGACTGGTCTGAAATTTCCAGCTTGCTTATATATCCGCGATGATGCGATCCGGAAGCAAACGTCATAGAACCCACTTCTTCGGGAACGTGAACAAGAGGCATCCATAACGTAATCGTCTTCTCCGTATCAACCGGCCAATAAATCTGGTCTTGATGCCAAGGGGTATGACCGCCGCCCGGCTCCTTAAACAAAGCTTGATCATGGTACATGCGAACGCCTGCAACTCCCATGAGTTCCGCTGCTACTTTCGCGAATCGGCGGGCAAAGACGAAAGGCTTGACGGCATCACTCTGCTCCCACAAGTTTGAAATTTGCAAAAATGCTTTGCCATACGTATCCCGTTCTTCAAGCGGTCGCGTCTCCTGATTCAGGCGATGCACTTCGCTCAAGATGATCGGCCGGAAGCAATCAACAATTGCTGGCGTAGCAAGCTGCCTTAACAACAAATGCCCATCTTTCTCGTATTGCTTCCGTTGTTCCTCCGTTATGAGGTAGTTGGTCTGCAAATCATTCTCTACTTGAACATTTCCGAGCATTGTGCCATCTCCTTGTCATTAAGATGACCTTATGATACTATGACTTCCAGAAAATAGATTTGAAGAATGGAGAATAAAATGTGGACTTATCCGATATCTCTTTTCCGGTAAAGCAACTCACAAATTTCTCTGCGTTATCCCCTAGCGTGCATTGGGCACAACTGCATCAGACGATTAAAAACAATGAGTATCCTTTGCGCCAAATCTATGATTTCGAATTATTGTATGTACTGGACGGGCGGATTACCGCGCATCTTGGAGAGTGCGAGTACACACTATCGACCGGTGAGATGTTGTTTATCAGTGCGGGCGTGCCGCATAAGCTAGACATTCAATCGGGACAACAAGCATTGTTCCTTGGCATCCATTTTGATTTTTTCGATGAATTCAATATTGTTGTCGATCAGGATATTATCGTTAAGAACGAGGAAGCCGTCGCGGCAGACTTCTGCCTTGAAGCGGTCATTCCCGGCTACAGCCCGCTAAGCGCGAATCCGGTAATGATACCGTCGAAGGAAATCGTGAAAGAGATGGAACGGATCATAGCGGAGTTTTCTGAGCAGCAGCCGGGATTTGAGGTCGTGTGCAAAGGGTTAATGCTTAACGTATTAATAGGTCTATACCGCTCTCAAATTACGACCGTGCCTCATTCTTCAACAACAAAGGAACGACTGGCTCCGGTAGTAGAATGGATCGAGCACCATTATGCCGCAGACTGTTCGAATCAAACCTTAGCTAAGCAACTGAACATTCACGAGGATTATCTAGGCAAACAATTCAAATCGGTGTACGGCATGACGATGAACAAATACGTCCAAGCCATAAGACACCGGGAAGCCAAACGTTTATTGCGCGAATCTGACCACTCCATCGAACAAATCGGGCGTGAAGTTGGTTATGAGGATATGCATTATTTCAGCCGTATCTTCTCCAAGTGGGAGGGGCTTTCTCCCCGTGAGTATAAGAAAACTGTACAGTTTTATTGAGTATAAATGTGACGAGGGGTACCTCTTTTTTATCTAGGCTAAGAAGCCGCCTACGCATTAAATGTTCTTCCGATCGCCATTGCTCGGGGATTCCATGAATTAATTTTTCAGAGGTAGGCAATCCCCTTACAAAAGCGAACGCTTCGCTTCTCCAGAATCATTTAATGCTCCGTCTGCCTTTACCTATTCAGGAAATGCTCAAACAAAAAGAAGCCGACCCTTGTTAAAATGGAGGCACCATCCAACCATTCTAAGTAAAGAGAGGCTTCTTATTATTTAATTATCCTTCAAGTTTGGTTCGTCTTAAAAAAATACCGAATCCCTTTACCCGCCATCTTCTCGTCTGCATATCTGGGAATGACATGCAGATGTGAATGGAAGATGTGCTGCCCGCCTACCTGACCACAATTCCATCCAACATTATAGCCGTCAGGCTTGTAATGAAGATCCAGATATAGCTTAACTTCATGTAATAAGCGATATGTAGCCAGCCATTCTTCTTCCGTCAGATCAAATACGGTCTCCCTATGTTCCCTTGGGACAATGATCCCTGCCCCTCGGATCTCCTGTTCTTGTAAAAGAGAATACGTACATTTATCATTGCTTATTATAATTTCATGGTCGTTGCCATTATTAGAAATATTGCAATAAGGACAGTTATTCAAGTTAGCACCTCATCATACCCAACCTTTGATATGGTAATGGACGTGAAACACGTCTTGCCCGCCTTTTTCCTCGCAATTCACATTCATGCTCATTCCCTCGAGCTTAAACTGCCGATACATTTCCTGGGCAATCTTATGAATATGAGAGATGACCGGCAGGTCTGCTTCTTCCACGTTCATCACCGTTGGAATGTGTTTTTTGGGAACAGCTAGTAAATGCACGGGGGCTGAAGGGTCTTTACAGTGAAATACGATAACCCGGTCGTCCTCGTATTCTACTCTTGCCGGAAGTTCTCTGCCGATAATTTTACAAAAGACGCAGTTCGATTCCATTCACTATCGCCTCCGCTTCGCTCCCGCAAATTCCCGTTACCGCAATTCAGTATATTACGCAAGATACAGAATATGAGGCAATCTTAGCGTACGGAGAGAACGTTCTTATTCTCCCAATCCTCTAATAGTCCCCATGTGATTTCAGGCTCATTTTCAAATGACTTCATCGTCCCAACATAAATGTCAGATGAACTTTTGTGATTCAAATAATGCTCCAAAATATATTTCGTGGTCGCGGTAACGTTTAAATCTTTTGCCGTTCTAGCGTCAACCCAGACGAGTTTACCCTCTTCGCTTTCTTGCACGTTTAAGTGCTTCACGTTTGAAAAGTAGACATATTGGATTCTTATTTCGGACTCTTTAATCCGTAAAACAATGTATTTAAGCTCCAGCCCTGACATGTCACCGACTGTCAGTCCCGTCTCTTCTTCTACTTCCCGCAAACAGGCTTCTCTTGGATTATTCATCTCTTGCTGCTCCATGTGTCCGCCAATGGGTACAACCATTCCTGCCACAAAACTGTTGTTGTTCGGTTTCTCCATCATCAACAACTTATCTTCATGAATGAGAAATGCAACCGACATTTGCCTAAGCGTTATCATTTGCTCCTCCCTGGGATTAAAGCATTTTCTTGTATCCACGAACGCAATTTCGCAGCATAGAAAGGACGTTCCTCCTGATCAGACTGAGAACCCTTTGTCAGGTATAACTGATCATTCTCATATCTAGGGTAAACATGAAGGTGATAGTGCCAGACGTCTTGATTGCCCGCAGGTTCATTATGTTGCCGCGTGGAAACCCCATCACATCCGTATGTATTTTTGAATCCAAGCGCTACCAACTGCGCCGCGCGGTGGATTTCAGCTGCGTATTCGGCAGGTAGATCAAAGATATTCTCGAAATGTTGGTTAGGAACAACAAGTACATGTCCTTTATTGTTTGGCCACCATTTGCTCGCTATAAATGCCGTAACATATTCATTCTGATAGATGATGTCCCTCTGTTTTGTTCCTTGATTAGGTCGCTCGATCCCAGACACCACACGGCAAAATGGACATTCGTAGCCTGCGGGCTTATGCGTAATAGTTGTTGTCATCCCCGGTTCCTCCTCAAATCTCTAGATGAGTGGAGCATATTTAAATATCATATCTATAAAATTCTCCAGATAATTTCCCATCGGAATTTTTCTTTATCTCTACTATTTCCCATCCATCTACGGGGAACCAAATCCCGTATTTTTTATCTTTCGTTTGATAGGATACCGACCAAGCATTGTTCTTATGATCATGAGGTCGTATCTCAATAATATTTACTTCATTATGTTTGACATGATCATGTTCGGCAATGGCTGAAATGGCAGCCTCTTTCACTTCATCAGTAGTTACCTTAACAGAAGTACAAGCTGATAGTGCTAGAATAACGAATAGAAATATCGCGAATAACAGATGAGTTTGTTTCGCCATACATTCGCCTCCGCTTGAAATAAGTTTCCCTTTAAACTTAAATGGAACTACTGTGATACTAATGTTCTCAGCTCAATTAAATCATCTATAACTAGATCAGCTTGAGACAGTTCATCTTCTTGCGCAAAATCAAAATTACATCCTACTGCAATTAAACCATTGTCTTTGGCCGCGTTAATGTCCGATAGACGGTCCCCTACTACCGCTCCATTGGTAATGCCATACTTTTTCATAATACTCTTAACTAGATCGGATTTATTTAACGATTCAATTTGCTGGATACTAAAAGTTTCAGTGACCCACTGATCCAAATCATAGTAATTCACAATCGCTTCCAGGTAATCCGTTAAGCCGTTACTTGCTATGTAAATGGAACAATTTCTCTCTTTCAGGTAACTAAAAACTTCCCGTACATTAGGATACAAAGCGCCTTTCCCGCTTCTAATATTGTGAATTAACCGTTCCAGGAAATAGGCGTCCGTTCGCTCTCTCATTTCTAATGAATGATCGGGCAATAATGCCTCCCATACTTTGGGCAGAGGTACGCCCATAATTTTACGGTATGTATCAATTGGAGTAGGTTTATCCCACTCATTTCGCGACCTTAAATCATTAAAAGCATCTTCTAGCGATATTTCTAAAATTTTATCCGTTTGAAATAGAGTTCCATCCATATCAAAGATGAGTGATTTAACCATTTCGGCTTCTCCTGTTCCGTTCGTTATTTTCACCAAGCTTTTACGTTCTTTCCGTGTTCGAAACGCTCGAAAAGAAAAGTAAGAATTCTGTCTGCCGCATATTCCGGTGATTTTAGATCTTTCTTATTTAATGTATCCGCGTGCATCTCTGTATTGACCATACCGGGTCTAACAGACATGATTTTAACATCGGATTGTTCCATTCCAATGCTTTTGGTGAATGTTTCTAACCCGGATTTCGATGTGGAATAGCAACTTCCACCAGGAGTCAAATTGAAAGAAGAACCCGACGAAACATTCAAAATTCTTTTTTCTATATTTAACGGTTTGGAATACTTTATGAAACTGGAAGTTAACATCATCGGTGCAACCAAATTTATATTCATCAGCCTAGCGATTGAATCCGGCTCTGTTACCTCAATAGCCTGATTAAAATGAATTGCCGCATTATTGATTAAATATAATGCAGAAATACGAGAACTTAAATTCTCAAAAATATTTCTCATCAAGTTATCAATTTCTGTAACCTGATTTAAATCAAATTCGAAATAATCGACAATGCCTTGTTTCTCTGACCTTGCCAAAGAAATTAGCGCTTCATTCTTTTTTCTTGAGACACATATTAGATGATGATTAGCGGATATCAGTTTTTTCCCAATTGCTTCTCCAATTCCGTGTGAAGCACCCGTTAGTATAAAACATTCCAAATCAATCACCTCATATCAAGTTATTCAAACCACTGCCTTGGTCCAATGACGTGAAATAAATGGTTACTGTCAGTCTTGATAGCTTCCTGTATTCGCGCTATAGTAAAATCGCTAATCGGTCTAGGCAAATCGTCTATGCTGTAATATTTACACTCAGTTACCTCCGCGGCATCAGGTTGTGGTTGCTGATTTCCGACTACCTTACATAGGAAAGCAAAATGATGCATATCGTAATTAGGCTCATAATAGACGCCAGTTAATCGACCTACTGTAACTTCCAGACCGGTTTCTTCTAGCACTTCTCGCTTTGCAGTATCCTCTGCGGATTCATTCAGCTCCGATAACCCGCCTGGAAGTTCCCAATTATATTTTCCATAGTTATGTTTGACTAGAAGAACTCGCCCTTCAGAATTTATAATAATAGCAGCTGCTCCAACTGATTTTTTAGACATTCGTTATCCTCCAGTTTTTTACAAATGAGTTCCTTCATTTAGACGTTAATTACCGATATATGTTGCGGCTATGATATCAAATATTAGGAGGTATGCACTTCAATGAACGTCTCATTATGCAAGGCCGGTTTACAGGATGCAGGCACTATTCATGCCATGCAAGTCGTAGCGTTTATGCCCCTGCTGGAAAAGTATCAGGATTTTGAGACAAGCCCTGCCAATGAATCGGTAGAAAGAATTATTGCTCGCATCGAGCAATCTTTTACTGATTATTACTTAATCAAAAATCATGAAGATATTGTTGGTGCAGTTAGAGTCGTAAAAAAAGATAATAAAAATTATCGAATTAGCCCCATCTTTATTATTCCGGAACACCAAGGAAAAGGAATAGCCCAACAAGTCTTCTCCTTGTTAGAGCAGCTATATAGTGATGCAACGTCATGGAAACTTGATACGGTCATGCAAGAGGCGGGACATTGCTATCTCTATGAAAAGCTAGGATATGCAAGAACGGGCGAAACAAAAGCAATAAATGAGAAGATGACACTCGTTTTTTATGAAAAAAAACTTGAAGACATTACTGCATAAACTACTGCCAGCAATTATTCGCCTGCATCCATATAATTGATCCAGTCATGACCCGCCGGAAACTGGACTCGCAGAGAGGATTTCAACCATTCTTTTTCAGCAGGTTCTAACAAAGGAAGGTGGGTCATTAAATCTTTGAAGTCTTTTTCCCTTACTTGCGACGAGCCGCCTTTGTGAAGCAGTTGAATTTCCGGCCGTAAATAAGGAATTCCTTCAGGCGTCGTTAGAAACAGCTCGCTTGCGGGCCTTTGAATGGCGTTATTTCTTTTGTACAACCATTTATCATTCTCTATATTTATAATCATCATTTGAAAAGCAAATGGGCTCGCTTCGTCTCTGCTAACCCATATATCATTGGTATCATGCAAATACTCGCCCTCCCACAGGGTTAGCTTGCCTTTCTCTGCCCGATACAAGATCCAATCAGGTTTAAGGTAATGATATACCATTTCTTGATCAGCTCGTGATAGGATGACGTCCGTATCGCTATGCTCTCTTGTTTGTTTGCCATAATGAAGGTCTAAAGCCCAGCCACCCGCAATTCCCCATCTGATCGGTAATGGACTAAATAGATGAGCTACATCCAATACGCTTAGTGGACTCCAATTCTCTACATCTGTCCTCACTACAGTTCCTAACCTCCTTGAATAAGAAATGGTTAAGCATCAAAAAACACTCTACTATATTAACACATATTGGAAGATGTCTATCTTTCTATTTGTAATAAACAGGAATATACTAGCCTCACATCGAATTCTCCTCTATCCATACATTCACAGGGGGAACAAGATGACTAGTTTAAACATGAAAAAACGGGTAACGCCGCTGCTACTTGCCGCAATCTTGCTGGCCGGTACGATTGCGGCGCCGGGCAGCGTTCTCGCGGAGCAATCCGGCGGATTCACATTAAAGGACGGCGAGCCCGGTTATTACGCCTTGCAGACGATGCAATACTTAAGTTCCACGATCGGCACTCGGGTCGCCGGAAGCGAAGCCGAAGCTAAGGCGGGCGAATTCATCCTGCAAGAATTTGGCAAAATCGGCTTATCCGCGCAAATGCAGCCGTTCGACTACACGGATGACAACGGGCAAACCGTTCACTCTGCGAATGTCGTGGCTACGTTACCCGGCAAATCCACCCGCGTTCTGTACGTAGGAGCCCACTACGACTCGGTAGGCGTCAGCCATGGCGCCGACGACAACGCATCTGGCGTAAGCGTTATGCTCGAAGCTGCGAAAGCCGTCTTGAAATCGGACATTCCTTACACCATCAAGTTCCTCGCGTTTGGATCAGAGGAGGTCGGACTTGTCGGTTCAAATTATTATGTATCCCAAATGTCTTCCGATGAGATTAACAACGCCATTGCAATGATTAACCTGGACAGCTTGGCGGTCGGAGATCATATGCATATTTACGGCAATAGCGGTACCGACGGATTCGTACGTGAACTCGGACTCAACATTGCCGAGCAGCTTAAGCTCAACATTACAACGCAAACCGGCCTTAATCCTCTGTACCCAGCCGGTACAACCATTGATGCCAGCGATCATGTTGCGTTTAAATATGCCGGAATTCCTTACGGGTATTTGGAAGCGACTAACTGGGAGCTCGGCGATATGGACGGATATACGCAAACGGAAAAAGACGGCGAGATTTGGCATACGCCAAAAGATACGACTGATTACATTGCTGCTAACTATCCAGGACGCATCGAGGAGCATCTCAGCTCCTTCACTCGCCTGCTTACGCAAATGCTTCTCGAAATGAAAGAACCGCTTGCCGGTCCCGCTTTTTCCGATATTTCCGGAACGGCTTGGGCTGTCGATGCTATTGATTCGCTTGCATCTATGGATATCGTTCTTGGTGACCGGGACAACCAATTCCATCCCAATCGGCAAGTAACGCGCGCCGAATTTGTTGCGATGCTCGCAAGAGGCTTGGGACTGCTCGATCCAACCGCAACCGTTCAATTCTCAGATGTCCAGCCGGGCGATTGGTATTATCCTTATATCGCATCGGTCGTTCAATGGAAGCTTGCCAAAGGCAACGGTAACGGCACCTTTAATCCAAATTCGCCAATTACCCGCGAACAAATGGCCGTGTTAGCGGCGAATGTACTCGAGGTCTATGGCCAGGATAGTAAGTCCAAAGATCCCGGAGCCGCTCTGGCGAAATATAAAGACCAATCGAACATTTCGGGATATGCGCAAGATGCTGTAGCTATCATATCGGAGCTGCAAATCATGCAAGGTATGCCGGGCAGCACGTTCGCCCCTCAAAAAGCCGTTACCCGAGCGGAAGCTGCGGTTATGCTGCACAACCTTCTATTCCCTCAATAAAAGCAAACAACCTTAGTCTGGCGGACCGCCAAGCTAAGGTTGTTTTTCTGATCTGTAGTTTTCTGGTCCCGTTTCATGCTTAAATGCGATTACTTTCTCCGTATAGTGGAGGTCTAATTTTCTGCTTATGCCAAATGCTCCCGGATATTCGACGGTCACATGTATGCTGTAGGACGAAAACCAGCCAATGTGGAACTGAACAAATTTAAATTGAGGCACAGAAGCATCTGTCTGCAACAAGTACAGGGCTTCCTTTTCAACAATAAATGGATTCTTGTCGATCCGAGCAAAATAATAAGGCATATTATGCTTTGATCCGGATACATGGGTACGTTCAACATTCCACTGAGAATCATATACGGCATTGTGTACCGCCGCATTCATTTTACTCTCCATAAGCTGGTCTCTTGATGAGTTATACGACATCCAACAAAACCAACCAACCGCCAAGATCACAAGCGATAGGATGGTTATTACCTTTTTTACTGTAATGTTCTTCATAAATACCTTTCCCGCTAGTTCAATTCCGAAATGCGTCAGGGTAAAGCAAATAGCTGTCTTTCGATACAGCATCAATAACTTCAATCGTTGAGACAGTAGGCAAAATAACCTCAACCCTGTTGTAATTCTTCATTTGAGCATCCGTTTGAACATAGATCTGCGCTTCCTTTTTATCCTTGGAGAAAATAATATGATTAACAGCAGGTTTGCCAAAACCATTATATATGCATACCACGGAACCGGCAAACATCATGTTTGTATGAACGCCAAACCCCCAAGCTTTGGTTTCGGCGGGAGATAAGTTGTCAAATATCCCGGTATCATTGCACATTTGCATCTTTGATGGGTTACTGATAACTTGCGTTTTCTTGCTGTGATTGAAAGTCAAGAATCCGGCAGCGATTACAACAATCAGAATTAAGGCTCCCGCCAAATAGATGAAACGAAAGTTTCTTTTCTCCATTAGCATTATAAAGTCCCTTTCATTTTCACTTCGTCTTTCTATTTCTCTTCGCGAGGCTATAAACAAAGTAACCCACACCAGAACAGAGCAGAAAAATTCGGTCAACCTTAAGGTTCCGCTCCGTATTGTCTCCAATAAAAATATATTCATTGTAGAAGTAATGATTTGCAATCGTAAAAGAGCGGCCTGAAGCATCCATAACGATTTTACTGCTGATAACATCAACCCACCAACACGCTAATAAATAAGCAAGTAGTAATGCGGAAGTTACGACGAACTTTTTATACATATTGCCCCTCCATTCCAACTTTTCCAATAATTAGACGGAAACCAATAGGAAATGTTGCAAGAATGAATTTAATCTCTACTTTATTCCATCAAAAGCTTTAAAACTATTGCGAAAATTTATTGAACTTCAAGGGAATAGTAAGCTATAATGACTTCAACATTCTATTTTTAGAAACACTGTTTCTATTATCGGTACACTCGACAAATAAGGAGGGATAGTCCTGTTAAAAACGTTGGATAATTCACTCGAATTATTGAATTATTTCACGAAGGAGACGCCGCAGTGGGGTGTGAGGGAATTGGCAAAAGCCATGGACATGAATCATTCTATCGTGTTCCGGATATTGGCAACCTTCGAACATCATGGATTTCTGATGCAAGACAAATCCACGAAAAAGTATTCCTTAGGCGTGAAATTTATGGAGTTGGGATCGATCGTGAGAGACCAATTTCAAATCTCTGATGTCATAGTGCCTATCATGCAGCGCTTGTCCGCCGAAACCGGAGAGTCCATCTATTTGACATGGCGGGACGGTCTGGAAGGTATTTGCGTCGAGATTGTGGAAAGCTCGCAAACGATTCGTTACGGGGTTACCGTTGGAAGCCGTTCGCCGCTTTACGCCGGAGCGTCCAACAAAGTGATTTTGGCTTTCTTGCCGGAGGACGTGCAGGAAACGTTGCTTAACCAGAAGCTCCAGTCATTCGCTAGCAAGACAATTACGTCCAAGGAAGAACTTCGTCATGACCTCGATCAAATTCGTGCAACGGGTTGGGCTTACTCCGTAGGCGAATATACGGAGTCTGTCTTTGCCCTATCCCTTCCGTTATTTAATGCTTCCAATGAAGTCGTATCTTCCTTAGCGGTTGGCGGTCCGGAGTTCCGGATGCCTCAAGAGAAGATCGAGGCTACTCTTCAGAAGTTAATCCAGGGACGCGACGAGATTCAAGCTCTGATCAGCAAACATGCCGGAGCAACTACATTTCGGCAATTTATTACGTAATAACTTCATCATGTACAACGTAGGGGGAACACCATGAATACCGAGCCTAACAAAAAGCATCCATCCGCATTTGAACCTCTCACTTTATTTCTGACCGTTGTAACCGCTGTATTTGGTGCCATTATCGGCATGCAAATCATCGTAACGCTTGGCGTAACGCCAAGCACATCTATCATCGGCGCGCTTGTTGCGATGCTGATCTCCCGCATCCCCATTATGATCATGCGCAAATTCCGGTCTGTTCAGCGGCAAAATCTCGTACAGACCTCTATCTCTTCAGCAACTTTTGGCGCAGCCAACAGCTTGTTGATCCCGATCGGCATTCCGTTTGCAATGGGCAACACGGATCTCATTATCCCGATGCTGATTGGCGCAGGTTTGGCGATGCTTATCGACGCCACTTTACTGTATAAATTGTTTGATTGGCGTATTTTCCCTGCCAAAGGTACATGGGCGCCGGGCGTTGCAACGGCAGAATCTATTCTTGCCGGCGACAAAGGCGGCAAACGTGCTGGCTTGCTCGGCATTGGTACGGCCGTTGGTCTTATCGGTTCATATTTCGGCATCTCGATGTCGGCATTTGGCGTAGCGTTCATCGGCAATATTGCGGCTCTCGCGATGTTTGGCATCGGCCTCTTGATCCGCCAATATTCCCTTCCTTGGTTCGATTACGATTTGAGCAAGACATATATCGGACATGGCTTCATGATTGGCGCAGGTATGGTCGCGCTTGTACAAGTTGCCTTTATGATGTTCAGGAAACCAAAGAACGATGACACTCAAACCGAACAAAGCAATTCCGTTGCTAAAGTAGACGAGCAACAATTCACTCGGACGACTGGCGAAACCAAACGCGTACTTGGAATCGGTTTTGTCGCTTATCTCGTCGTTGCCGTTATTATTGCCATCGCCGGCGGGTTGCTCACGGATATGTCGGCGGGCATGCTGATCGGATTTGTCCTGTTTGCAGCCTTTGCCGCATTCCTTCATGAAATTATCGTAGGTATTGCCGCTATGCACTCGGGCTGGTTCCCTGCGTTTGCCGTTGCTTTCATAACTCTACTCATCGGCATGCTGATCGGATTCCCTCCAACTGCGCTTGCTTTGCTTGCCGGCTTCAGCGCGGCAACGGGTCCTGCTTTTGCGGATATGGGTTACGATCTGAAGACTGGATATATTCTCCGCGGCAACGGCGAAGACCGCGAATACGAAATTCATGGCCGACGCCAGCAATATATTACGGGCATGATCGCATTTGGCGTATCGATCGTAACGGTTTTGATCACGTACAACGGTTATTTCTCGGACAATCTGTTCCCGCCAATCGATAAAGTATACGCTTCGACGATCTCTGCCGGTACCTCTCCGCATGTCGCGAGAGAACTTCTGCTCTGGGCAATTCCAGGCGCTCTTCTGCAGTTGATTGGCGGATCCAAGAAGCAGCTTGGCATCATGTTTGCGACCGGTTTGCTCATCACCTCCCCTAATGCTTGCTGGGCGGTTCTTGCCGGTATCGCGATTCGTTTGATCGTACTCAAAGTAAAAGGCAAACAAGCAGAAAGCACGATGAGTATTCTTGCGGCTGGTTTTATTGCCGGCGATGCGCTGTATAGCTTCTTTAATTCCGTATTTAAAATTAATAAATAGGACAGCAGGTGATCAACATGACGACAATACCTTTAGATAAACAAACCGTGGAATACGCCGTGTTTGGCGGCACTATTCTTGGCGGCGGCGGAGGCGGCTGGATCGAACAAGGGCTGGAGGTCGGACGGCTGGCGCTTGAAGCAGGAGATCCAAAGCTTATTACGGTAGATGAATTAAGCGATGAAGATTTGCTCGTAACGGTGGCCTTGGTTGGCGCACCGGCTGCCAAAGACAAATACGTCAAGCCTATGCATTACGCCCGTGCGCTTGAGATCGTTGCCCGACTTGCCGGCAAACCGGTTCAAGGGTTAATCACGAACGAGAACGGTGCGGAGACAACCGTTAACGGCTGGTTCCAATCCGCCTTGACCGGCATTCCGGTCATCGATATTCCTTGCAACGGCCGGGCACATCCGACCGGAATGATGGGTGCCATGAACTTGACCGAGCTGGACGATTACGTCGCGCATCAAGGCGCGGTTGGCGGCAAAGGCAACCGCTACATCGAGATTGGCGTGTCTAGCTCGCTAGAAAAATCCGCCTCCATCGTCCGCAATGCTTCCATTGAAGCAGGTGGCGTTGTAGCCGTTGCGCGTAATCCGGTAACGGTCGCATACGCGAAGCAAAACGGTTCTCCTGGCGCCATTCGCCAAGCGATTGAAGTCGGACAAGCACTCCTATCGCATAAAGGCGAATCCGCAATTGATGCGGCCGTGAAGCAGCTCGGCGGTAACGTGGCCGTTACGGGCACCGTGACTGACTTCCGTCTGGAGACAAAAGGCGGCTTCGATGTTGGTGTCGTAACGTTGAATAACAACGTTGAATTAACTTTCTGGAATGAATATATGACGCTGGAAATTAACGGCGAACGTTTGGCATCTTTCCCGGATCTTATCATGACGCTGGATGCGAAGACAGGTAGACCTATCATTACCGCAGCTGTAGAGAAGGGACAACATCTCGCAGTCATCACCGTGCCAAGAGAGAAACTGATTCTGAGCACTACGATGCGAAACGCAAAGCTGCTTAAACCTGTAGAAGAAATTATCGGCAAAACGATTCTATAACACATAACAACCGCCCCGTTATATACGGTGAGCGGTTGTTTTTTTGTAATATCTAACGGAATCAAGGTCCGGTTCCTACGCTGGATACGATCCAGAAGGGACCAAATTGTTTGAGATAAAAGACACTGATTGCATCTCCTGTAGTTCTGCTAACGAAACCCGTGACATCATACAGATGCCCATATTTACGGTCAAATTGATTCTTGTCGGTAATTTTCGAGGTAAATACGCTGCCCCAGTGAAAGCTTGTCAGCATATACCTTCTGGTCGTTAGTTGCGGGGACAAAAAGCTAATCACCCATAATAATACAAGAATAAGAATTACCATTCTGATCATCGTTTGCTTCTGAATCTTGATATGCCATCACCTCGAAAGCTATTGTCCATTATTCCATAATTAGGATATAACTCTAGTTGTTAGACGATAGATTGGAGGGAATAGTTTCTCTACTTACTTAAAAAAGCTATCAATAAGTCCGAACCCAATCGAAACATCTGCACACAAAAGAAAACGCATCATACTCTGCTTCTTTTACTTGGAAATTTATATTTTCAATCTGATCTGCGGATAGATCCTGAATTCTTATATCTAATCGGAACGCGCCTTGGAAACTGCCTATTCTTAGATCCTTCACATCCTCAAACGTAACTATTAACTTCTCGCCTTCCGGAACAAGGGGCAGTGCGCTAAGCGTAACCATCAAGTTGTCCGTCAATATGCCAATTTCATTCTCGCAACGAACGAGGTTGAAAGATTGTATGTAGCATAGCTTGTACTGTTTCTGATAAAAACTTTGAATGCGATCAATCGTATTTTTCATAACTGGAGCCTCCTAATCTGAATGACCTCACAAAAAATAGATTCCTTATATATATACGTATCGGATCAATAGAAAAGGACCATCTTTTTGAGATGGTCCCTTGTATCACTTACACAATCTTCATCAACGGCTTTCTTCAATCAACCATTGTTCAATTTCATCTATACGATCCGCATATCGGACTAGAGCATCTATCGTTCCAATAACCTGCTCAGTACCTACCTGCTGTTCCTGCTCGTCATTGCTTCCAATGGGCAGTGAACGCTTTAAGTTATATGCAAGCCAACCTAACATTCCTGAGTATCCACTCTCTAAAACACTTCTCCAATCTCCTTGTATAGCTCCTATGCCGTTTTTATATCCTCTTACGAAAGCTATAAATCTATCCCTCTCTATCGTTCCTAACTCGGTCTCTGACCAGTATAGGGCGGTTTCCGTCAAGCTTCGCATAGGGTGAATATAGCCGGACGCTTCCCAGTCAATTAGAATTGGTCCGTCCTCGTTCCACAATACATTTTTCGCATCTAAATCCAGGTGGCTAATCACGTTGTTTAATTCCAGCAGGTTTGCCGAAGCATTCGCCCAGGAATCCCAGTCATATAGCCGTTCTATGTTGTCGTGCAACAATTGAACCCATGCCGTTTCATATTGGATGCCTTGCCTGAGCAAGCTATTCCAGTCAATGGGGTGAGCACGGCTGTGCTCTACCTTAACGAGTCCAAGCTCCGAGAAATCCGTTTTGTGGATCTCAGCCAATATTGAGCCCATTCTCTCACTATGGGTCAAATTCACTTCATTTAGCTTTAAACTTCTCCCTTCAACCCAATCAAATACAAGATAATATTGTTGATCAAGCAGTTGCAGGGACGAGCCGTGAAATTGCTTTGCGGGCTCAGCGGGAACATGTTTTGCGGCAATTTGAGCAATGTCCTCGGCATTTCTAAAATTATTTATGGCTTGCGGTCGTTGCATGACCTCAGGATTAAGAGCTTTTATTGCATATTTCCCAAGTGTCGTTTTAACTTCATATATTCGATGCAAGAGCCCGCCAGTTAGCCTTTCAGGCGTACCGACAAGATCTCCGAGCTGCAGATGTTGACATAATTGTTCGAATTTCAGATTATACTCATTCTCTGCCATAGCGCCCCCGCCAACCTAATAGTTTCTATTTCTATAATAATTCAACCCTTCATGAACATAAGTCTTTGTAATACCACCGCTCTCCATCATGTAAGGACAAACTGCCTCATGTTCCTCCATCACATACATCATAAAGTGCTTCAGCAAGAACTGTCCGAACAAGTTGAACAAGTCTTCGAGATCTTCCTCCATAATAGGCTGCCGCATGATTAATCCGGAATCATAGAGATGAACAATACCAAAGGGCGGAAGAGCGTCCCAATAATCAAAGTCTTCATCGCTTGTATCCTCAACGATCGTACTCTTGATAGAGTCAATCATCGGAGATTTTTCCTGCCACAAATCACAAAGGCTGCATGTAAGCAAGAACCCCATACTTTCGCTTTGAATCGTCAAATCCGCGTAGTTTATATTACTGCCTTGTTGAACGGCAATGGTCACACTCTGTGCAATTTGCTTTACGGCTGGCGACGCTTCTTCCCATGCATCCAGTCGGTAATATTTCTTTTCAAGCAATACGCTTACTCTTGTCATGAATCCTCCTCCTTGCCCTTATTGTGAGATTAATCCATGAACATAATCCCTTCTATTATTACTAGCCTCTGCTAGCCATTTGCCAAGCGCATCGCGATTCACATAGATGGTATCGTTGATGGTGATATACGGGAACATGTCGCCGGTAAAAGAGCCTACTGTTTCTAGCGTCCTATTCTCGCTCGTAATGATATATTCCACTTCTTCTTTACTCAGATGAAGATAAGTTGCCGTCTCCTCAACCGTCATCAATGGATGGCCATCCGTGCTTGTCGCGTTACTCTGGTTATCGCCACTTCTTAACACGAAGCTGCTTATTACGATCGACGCACCGATAATTAAAGTTCCTATTATGATGTTCAAGCTGCTCTTCATCACTTGCCCTCGTTTCCATTCGATTTCTTCCAGCTATCCTTCAAAGGCACAATCCGGTTAAACACCATTCGATCTCGAGCTGCGTAATCCCTGCTGTCCATACAGAAATATCCATGGCGCAAGAACTGAAATTTGTGTTCGGGATCTACGTGCTCCACGAGCGCTTCCATAAGCACATTCTTGACTTGCACCAGAGAATCCGGGTTCATCTTCGAGATCCAATCTTCGCTGTCCTTCGGGAGCTCCTCATCCAGAAGCAGCTTATCGTACAAATTAACATCAACCTTCATGTTATGTTCAGCCGATACCCAATGAATTGTACCCTTAACCTTGCGTCCGGTAAATCCGGTACCGCTCTTCGTAAGCGGATCGTAAGTACAGTGAAGTTCGATGATTTCACCGGATTCCGGGTCCTTCACAACATCCTCGCACCGGATAAAATAAGCCCCTTTCAACCTCACTTCCCCGCCTGGAGTAAGGCGATGGAACCCTTTCGACGGCTCCTCCATAAAATCTTCCCGCTCAATATATAGCGTTCTAGTAAAAGGCACTTCTCTTGTTCCAAGCGTTTCGTTTTCGCTATTATTTTCGATCGGCAGTTGCTCAACCTTGTCTTCGGGATAGTTCGTAAGGATAACCTTCAAAGGCCTCATGACCGCCATCACGCTTGTCGCCTTCTCTTTAAGATCCTGCCGGATTACATGGTCCAGCAAGGAGATGTCTACCGTACTTTGGCTTCGGATACTCCCGATTTCCTCTATAAAACGACGGATGCTTTCCGGTGTATAACCCCGGCGCCTTAATCCGCGAATCGTTGGAAGCCTTGGATCGTCCCAGCCATCGACATAGCCGCCTTCCACCAGTTGCCGCAAAAACCGTTTGCTTGTCACGACACCCGTTAGACTAAGCCGGCCGAACTCTCTTTGACGCGGAGGTTGAGCGGTCCCCAGCTCGTTCAGAACCCAATCGTACAAGGGCCGGTGATCTTTGAATTCGATCGAGCACAGTGAATACGTAATTCCCTCAATCGCATCTTGAATGGGATGGGCAAAATCGTACATCGGGTAAATGCACCACTCATGTTTAGTCCGGTAATGCTCGGCGAAGATGATCCGATACAGAACCGGATCCCTCATATTCATATTAGGGGAGGCCATGTCTATTTTGGCTCGCAACACTTTGCTTCCAGCTGGAACATCGCCGTTTTTCATTTGTGAGAATAGCTCTACATTCTCTTCGATTGAACGGTTCCGATAAGGGCTATTCCGCCCCGGCTCCATCAAAGTCCCGCGGTAGTCCGTCAGCTCGTCAGAAGTCAGATCGCATACATACGCTTTTCCCTTCTTGATCAATGAGAGCGCGGCGTTGTAGATTTGTTCGGCGTAATCCGAGCCGTAATAAATATGTTCTCCGGGATCGTAACCAAGCCACTTGATATCTTCGATAATCGCGTTCACGTATTCCAAATCCTCTTTGAGCGGATTCGTATCGTCGAAGCGCAGATGAAACGTTCCGTCAAAACTTCTCGCAATTAAATCGTTCATATGGATCGCATATGCGCTCCCTATATGAAGGTAACCGTTGGGTTCGGGAGGGAATCTTGTGCACATTTCTCGGTTGAACGGCTGCTTCTCAAGCTCCTCCGTAATTAGTCTATACATGTGATGCTCTGCTAATTTTTCCTTAAAATTGTCCATTGCCCGCTCCTCCTTATTCAATAGGGTGTGACCCTTGCTTGCTTACATCGGCAACAAAAAAAACTCCACCCCCAAGACCGTTAAGTCTTGGGGACGAAGTTTCGCGTTGCCACCCCAGTTTATTAATATGTCGCCATATTAATCTCTTCAAGTACGGCATGATACAAAATGCTTATACTCTAGCTCTGTAACGGGAGCTCCCGTCATGCCATCACCTTTGAAGGATCCAGCATGCTGCTCAGAGGCTTGTTTCGGGGAAGCATGCTCCACTCCTTTTCAGCTGCCGGAGCTCTCTGTTCGAAGAACGTTATTCCCTTACTCTTCTCGTCATCGCGTTTCGTTTCACTTATAATACGAATTTTTCCCTATTTTGTAAACGGGTATCCGCTTTTCATCCTGTCATACTCTTCCATCGTGATGGACAGCACGGTACCATGCTTGAATCGGTAAGGGAAGCTGAAGTTGTCATCCGAACGGATAAACCTTCCGCTGGCAAACTCGTCCGCAATAAACGGCACATAACCTTGTCCTTCGCCTACAACTCCAAAAAAGTCCAACATCAGGCACCATTTTCCGTTGCTTAGCTTATATGCGGTAGGTGCTTCATAAGCGCTGCTTCCGAGCTTCTCCATCTCATGATTAAAGGCATCAAGCGTTGTGTATGGACCAAGGAGCGAATCCCCTTGCTGCAGGATAACCCCATGAGGATTTGCTTCGCTTTTCACAAACCGGTAAAACTTGCCGTTATCTTCATAAATCGCAGAATCGATAACGCCGCTGTCTTCTTTTTGATACATCAGCCGTGGCGTGGTGAAATGCTCGAAATCCTTGGTACGAGAGTAATAAATGGCTTTATTCCCGAATTGATTGGAGGAATGGGAAGAGGACCAGTGAAGGACGTAATCTTCTTCCGTAGGGTCGTAGATCACATCCGGAGCCCACAAACAACCGTAATTGTCGTCTCCGAGCGGAACCATTCTTTGCTCTGACCAGTTCAGAAGATCGTCGGATTCCCACAAGGAGAGGTTTTTACTTCCGTCTGTCGTAATTTTCCCCCAGCTGCCTTCATACTTGCCGTGAAAATGGTTAGCAAGGCTGAGATCCGTAGCCATAATGTAAAACTTGCCGTAATGGGTTCGAACAATGGTGTGGTCCCGAACTCCCTTGTCCCCTTGATCGCTCCAAAGCACGGGTTGCCCATCGTTCACCTGCTCCCAATTAAAACCGTCTTTGCTAAGCGCAAAATAGACCTGCTCGCCGTCCGGCGTTGGCTTCTCCTTGAAATGCACAAACAAATAGGCGTCCATTGATCAAATACTCCTCCCAAATTTCAAAGGTAATACCTTGATTATAGTCACCCGTCCATTCCGCAAACAATAAAATATAGTCTGTAAAAGCTGACCTATCGTGCTATTACCACTCTTAAGATCCATTAGAAGCAAATAAGCTCCTGCACGGCATAATCTTGTTCCTCTTGCGGAAGATGCCAATTAAGAGATTTAAGGAGTTTACTAACTTTTTGATCCATTGCTACCCCTCTTTGAGTTAATCCATAAAATACTTATATTCAATATCAACCTGTTGTCCGGTTCGGGCATCCACATAAACTTTGGTAACCCGCTCGGAACCAGTAACCGGAATGGCATAAACCAATTTGCCGTTACGGATCGTCAGCTTGGCTTGATTGGCAACAGATAACTCTGTGCTGATCTGTTTTCGCGCATCTGCAGGCGATACGGCTGCCTCCGTTTTAATGCTCCGATTTTTCATTAAATAATAGCTGGTTGAATCAAAAAATTGAAGAATTCCTTTATCTGTATCTATTGTAATATCCACTTTAGCGTCCGATTGATGAACGCCACCTGCCTGCGGCACAAATGAAACGGTCAATAGAGACCCTTTCGTAACCGAATGATCAATGACTAATGGCGCTTCCCCCCATCGGGTTATCAGGCTTTGAGCAAATGCGGTAGCCTCTTCCTCTGACATTGGCCCATTATTAAGGTTGTTTGGTCCATCTTCGTAGGGATATATCCGCAACAAATGCGCTCCCGCCACGCTCATTTCAACTTCATAATTTAATAGCTTGCTATTACCAGACGAAAACTTTAAGCTATCGCCCCACTCTGGCGAAAAGCCACCACCACTAGAAGTAATGCGGTTATCCTGCTCGTTCGTCCAAATTAAGCTCATGAACGACTGCACCTTCGATTGAAGTTGTTCTTTGTGGACTCGCTTTTCCTTACTAAATATTTGATTGCGATTACTTGCTTGATAAGGATGCAATTTATACAGATAGTTATTGAATGATGGCTCATTATCTCCTATGTCAAAACGGAAAGTCATGTTTTCCCTCAGATTGGTGATGACTTGGCTTAATTCTTTCTCGGGTACCGACTGGACATGAGGACCAAGAAGGATCGTATTACTTATATTCTTCAAGACCGGGAGAGTTTGAAGCGTAAATTCGCGCATCATTAACAGATTTTTTCGTTGAACCTCCGTTAATGTCTCGGCCTGATCGTCTATCAGATAGCCTAAATAACTTTCCGTTTGGCTCCAGAATGTCTCAGCACGATCGTTATATTCGGACAGGCTTATTGAGGAAGGAACCGTCCAATGCGCGTTATCCATAGAAATAGCCGTGTTATAGGCTGTTTTCAAATGTTTTTGGCGGTAAGAAGCCGAGTTCGAAGACAAGATATTAGCGAGCTCATAGTCGAGTGTCTGAGTATCATAATATTGCATCAGCACCCACCTCTGCGCGCTGTAAAGCTGTTCCTTCTCTAATTGTTCAAGTTCCCGTTTCGTTGATTTATGTACTGTATATCCATACACAATGAGCCCTATTAATACGACAGTTAATAGGAAAGCTGCTAACTTATAAATTTTTTCACGTTGCAATTGCAAAAGCTCCGTCCCCGTTTCAATTAATATGTACTTTTCCATTAAACGTCACGGATGGCAGAAAGTCTTGCTCCAATATTTTCATATCCCTCCACACTTTAGTTTGCAGCACAAAAAAAAGAGGGTTGCCCCTGTTCGGACTCCCCCCTATCACATGTACCTATCCTAAATAATCCTTCAACTTCCGCACCGCTTCCGCGATTGTAGCTGCTTCAATCTCGACCCTATCTTGTTCATATTGTTTCATCGCATGCTCGTAGCGAGGATCGTAATAATGCTCAAGCAGCAATCTGACGGCTACCTCGAATTGGTCCTCCTTCATAGCCGACATAATCTGAGCTGCGATTGGCGTATGGATTCTTTTCTCGATCTGCTTAAACGCTTGAACGAGCTCTTGTTTATGTTCGTTAGGGTTGTAATCCTCAACAATATGCCTCACCCGCTCCTCAATGGGAAGCCGGATGTAAATCTGCTTGGCATTTTCCTTCTTCTCGATGAGAAATTGCGGGATGACGGACTTGCCGATCCGCTTGCTTTCCCCTTCCATCAGTACATAAGGCGACTGTTGCAGCTTCAGCAGATCGGTTACCAATAACGACTCAAACGTCTTCTGGTTATTCGCCTTCTGCCCGACTTGACCGAAGATGGAACCGCGATGTCCGGCCATCCCTTCAAGATCCAGAACCGGATAACCTTCCGTTTGCAACTGGCGCAAAATAGACGTTTTCCCCGTACCCGTATGACCCAGCAACACAATAGCCTGCGGCTGTAGTTCGATCTGTTCGAGCATCTCTACGATCCACTTCCGGTAAGTCCGGAAGCCGCCTGTCAGCCGATAAGCCCGAATGCCCATAAGGGACAACACCGTAGCTGTCGTCTTGCTCCGCATGCCGCCTCTCCAGCAGAATACGGCTTTTGAATCTTTAATCTGCTCGAAGGTTTTAATAAAAGCGGGAAGCTTGGCCGAAAACAATTCAAGTCCCCGGTCCTTGGCTGCCTGCACGCTGACCTGTTTATAGATCGTGCCGACTTCCGCACGCTCCGCGTCATCAAACAGCGGTATATTCAAGCTGCCTGGAATGGTAGCATCCGCGTATTCAGACGGTGAACGTACATCGATCAAGACTATTTCTTTCTTATCCCTTAATGCAAGCAATTCCTCTATGGTGATGTCCTGAAACAAGTCAACCGCTCCTTATAGGTTCAACTACAGTACAACGATCTGTCCCGGATGCTCGGCAACCACTTCGCCGATCAACGCCGCTTCCACGCCAGCACCTTTAAGCTTGCCAAGAAGCTCTTCCGCCTGGCTGCCTTCCACCGAGATCAGAAGCCCCCCGGAAGTAACGGCATCGCACAAAATCCATTGCCCAATCTGATCCAGCGTATCCGGGAACGTGATGGAACCTTGAACATGGGCGAAGTTGTTTTTTGTACCCCCGGGAACAAAACCTTCCTCTGCAAGCTCCCTCACCCGAGGCAACACCGGTACGTTATCCGCATAAATGCGAATGCCTGCCCCGCTTCCTTTGGCCATTTCAAGCGTATGTCCCATAAGACCAAATCCCGTTACGTCCGTGCACGCATGAACATCGTACGTCTCCATCGTCTCCGCCGCTGTCTTGTTCAGCGTAGCCATTACGTCCGTTACGCGCTGAATCTCTTCCTCCGACAGCTTGTCTTTCTTAATGGATGTCGTCAGGATTCCTACGCCAATCGGTTTCGTCAGAATGAGCTTATCTCCCGGAACCGAACCCGCGTTAGTTCGCACTTTGCCTGGATGAATAAGTCCCGTTACGGCCAGACCGAATTTCGGCTCGTTATCGTCAATGGAGTGTCCGCCCACCAGCGTAATGCCAGCTTCCTTCATTTTATCGCCCGCACCGCGCAAAATATCCGCCAACACCTGCTTGTCCAACGTTTTGATTGGAAAAGCAACAATGTTCAGCGCCGTCAGCGGCTTGCCGCCCATCGCGTAAATATCGCTGATTGCGTTGGCAGCCGCCACTTGTCCGAAAGAGTATGGATCGTCAACAATTGGCGTGAAGAAATCGACGGTTTGCACAAGCGCCAGGTCATCGCTTAATTTGTATACTCCGGCATCATCGCTTGTATCGATGCCAACGAGCAGATTGGGATTCGCCACTGACGCGGGCAGCGACTGGATGACTTGCGACAGGTCGCCGGGACCAATCTTACAGCCGCAGCCGCCTTTCGTGGAGTAGGAAGTCAGTTTGATTTTTTCTGAATTGGGCATTGGCTCGTATCCTCTCTGTATATAAAAAGTTTCTTAATGGAAATGAAATCGGTATAGCTTCATGATAAAGGATTATCCTTATAAAATCTAATGACAAAGACAATAAAAACACCCTTAGAAAAAGTCAAAGTTTCTGACTCCTTCCAAGGGCTAATTAGTCGCTATGCGATCAGATAAGGCTTGCCTGCTTCCCAGCCAATCTCGGCTTTGGATAAATACCACGTTTGCCCGTGATCATTGTTCCCTTGGTAGAACAGATACGTTCTGCCGTCTTCATCCGTGAACACAAAGGGATGTCCGGATTCGCTGGCATTCCAGCTGCCCGGACTTCCGCTTGGGAGGAACGGCTCCTGGAATACTCTTTCCCACCGGATGCCGTCTTCGCTTACCGCACAGCCAATCTGCTGCGGACGGTTATTATAGGCTCCACCATAGAACATATAGAGCTTCCCGTCACGCCGGCATACGGCCGCTGCTTCGATACATTCTTCTTCCCAGCCAAGCTCGGGCTTTAGGATCGATTCCGAGCAAGCTTGCGTCCAATCCGACCGGTTATAACCCGATTGCAGTGGCGCGGAAGCTACTCCTTGCATCTGAATAATTCCTTCCGGATCTCTTGTTGCAAAATAGAGGAGCAATTGATCGCCATGCACAATCACGTCCGCATCGATTGCACGGCCGTTATTCCATTCGCCTGTTGGAGCAAACACAGGGTTGGTTTCGTTTTTCGCAAAATGAAGGCCGTCCTCGGACACCGCGTGGCAAATCGCGTCCTTTGGTCCGTTGCCATACGTCTGGTAGAACAAATGAATTTTATTGTCCAATACAATAGCGCCCGGCGCACAAATCCCGTTTGCCTCGCAAGGTTGCTCCATCGGCACTTCTCCGATTTTGTCCCAATTGTCCAGATCCGTGCTGGTTGCAACCCCAATTCCCCAGCGCCCGTCTTCCTGCGGTCTGCGAGAATAGTACAAATAATAAGTACCTTTAAACTTAACAACGGCAGGATCCTTCGCGTAAGGAATGCCTCCTGTGTGGTCTGCAAATAACATTCTTATGGTTCCCCTTTCGCTCTAGCCTGATAGGTAAGTAATCCATGCTTCATCATAGCACAGTAAAATTTGGAACATAGAGGCCAAAAGGGCTAAACTGGAAGATTAATAGCCACGAGCATCCGTCCTTAGAAGACCATAATGCCTCAAATCCTCGTAGCACTCTCCTTTTCGAATATGGCTGCGGAGAATACCTTCGAATTTCATGCCGATCTTCTCCATTACCTTATACGAAGCCGGATTTCGGGTCATGGCCGCAGCATAGACTCGGTTCAGCATTAACTCATCAAACGCGAATTGGAGAACCCGTTCTGCAGCTTCCGAGCAATACCCGTTTCTCCAATAAGGTTTGCCAATCCAATAAGCGAGTTCCCCCATATGATGCGTTTTGTTCACATGCAGCCCGACTATGCCTAGAAACGCTCCATCCTCCTTACGCTTGACTGCAAACGAATACCCATCTCCACGAAGCGCAGCATCGCGCCGTGCTTGGACAAAATGAAATGCCGCTCCTTCCGGATAAGGATGAGGAATGCCAAGCGTCGTATCAGCTAGTTCCTTATCATTTGCCAGACTTTGAATCGCTTCCGCATCACCCGGCTCCAACAATCTCAGAGTAAGACGTTACGTACCTAAAACCGTGTTCATTCGAATCCCTCCAATGTAATTATGAAGCACAATTCTGTCATTTCATATTTTCCGTAAGCATCAATATAACCGATCTAGTGGTTTGGCTCGGCTCACCTTGTGTAATACTATATTGATCCATAAATTTTAACGGGGTGATGAGAATGCATTCAAACGTATCCGATCAGGAAGCCATCGAGAAAGTTAGGGAATTAATTAAAGACATCGAAATTGCCATGTTGACGACGGTCTCCGAGGAGGGTCTCGTGTCACGCCCGATGAAAACGCAAGACGTCGAATTCGACGGGACTTTGTGGTTCCTTACCAAAAAAGACACGGAAAAATTCCATGAATTGTTCCGGAACAAGCAGGTTAACGTAGCTTATGCAGGCAAATCCTATGTTTCCATTCGCGGCGAAGCAGAACTAGTGGAAAGCACGGAGAAAATTAAAGAGTTTTGGAACAAAGCCTACGAAGAAATAATGGAAACGACCTACGACGATCCTAATCTCGTTCTGATCAAGGTAAATGCCGAGACCGCCGAATATTGGGACTCCGGCAATATGTTCAAGATGGCGAAGTTCTTATTCAATCGTTTGATGGGCAAAAACACGGAAGGCACGGAGCTGAACCGGATTGTGGAGATGAATTGATTCCGAAATAAAGCTGCAACAAACAGAGCTTGCTTGAGAATATCTCAACAAGCTCTGTTTTTAATTAAAGACCCAATCTCTCATATTGCTCCGGCGGAGCGTCGTGAAGAGCCATGGTCTGTATTAATAACCCGATCATGCGCTTTTCGATATCGGCATCATGAAGCGGTTGCTTCTGCTCCGGATCATTCTCCAGGTCAAACAGCAAAGTGCCAAAATGATGTGCCGGAATGTAAGAAGTTGCAGGAATCTTAAGCGTTCGAATCCCTTTCGTAAACGTGAATGGCTCAGCCAGCTCCAAATTGCGCAATTCTTCCACGCTGAACAGCGAAGCCATATGGGTCGGCATTAGCGTGTAATTATAGAGCGGGGCGTTATCCGGGCGTACCGGCGCACGCATATAAACATACCTGCCATCCGTGCAATTAACATGTCCGCCATGAATGCCAAACAAAATGGCTTCCCGCTGATCTTTCTCCGCAGTGGATTGCAATGATACTCCAACCATATCTCCCGGTACCGCAGCTCCGAAATACTCCAATAACGTTGGCGCCAAATCGATGAACTGCGTTAAGTCGCCGCATCTTTCATTTTTCCTCTTATCGCGGGGATCCCATACGAATAGCGGCGTTCTGGCAATCTCGTTATAGAAAGGCATAATGTTCTTGGCCCACCAATCATGCTCGCCCAGCAGGAACCCGTGATCGGTCGTCACGATCAACATTGTGTCCTTCCATAGATCGCATTCGTCCATAA
Organism: Paenibacillus glycanilyticus; assembly: GCF_030161375.1. GTDB lineage: Bacteria > Bacillota > Bacilli > Paenibacillales > Paenibacillaceae > Pristimantibacillus > Pristimantibacillus glycanilyticus_B. Next base: position 185,798 of record NZ_BSSQ01000004.1, on the reverse strand, counting down.
CATCCATCACCTTGCCAAGGTAAGCGTCGCACATGCTGAGCAATGCCGCATACTCGAATTTGCAGTGCTCAATCTCCTCCCTCGTTTCCTTAACAGGTTGGTAACCGGGCCAATCAAAATGTTTGCCGGTATAATCATGCGGATACAGGTCTTTGTAGGTTTGCGGAGTAAAAAACGGCTCATGCGGATCAAAAGCTTCGATTTGCAGTAGCCATCTGTCCTCCTTCCGATTCTTCTTGATGAACTCGATACCTCTGGAGAACGTCTCGGACATCGGATGTTGATGTTCCTCCGTCATATAGTTGCGGTTAATCCAATCCTGACGGAACAAGTGGCTCCGGTATCCGCTGAAGTCCCCCACATGCTCGGGAATAATCGGATCCTCGACTTCTCCTTTCCAAGGATCGCCTTCCTGCCCGCGAACGAAATCCCAAGTTGTATATTGGCTATGGTAGGTTGCTCCTCCCGGTTCCCAATAATGATAGTGGTCGCTGACCAAATGCAAATATACCTTGTTGGCACGCAGAAGAGCAGGCAGAGAATCATCAAAAGGCTCCAGCGGTCCCCAGCTTCGATGCAAGAAATTGTATCTGCCCGTCAATAAATCGCGCCGTGCAGGCATGCAAGGCATGCTTCCTACCCAATGATTATCATAAGTTACGCTTTGCTCGGCCAGCCTGCTGAAGTTTGGAGCATGTGTCCAATCCGCTCCATACGGCGGCAGCATATGCCTGTTCAAAGAATCAAACATGACGATGACGGCTTTCACAGCAATTGCGCCTCCTCCTGAAGAGACTCGTACCACTGCCTGACATCCCTCTCCAGCCTTTGAACAATTTCCGGATATTGCCCGGCGAGGTTGATTTGCTCGCTGATGTCCTGTTCCAAATCGGATAAGTGTACAGAATCGGCTGCCATGCGTCCAAAGTCCAGCTTGCCGTTCAGCACTAGCTTCCATTTCCCTTCGCGCACCGCCAATTGGCCTTCGTACTCCCAGAACAGCTGCTTATGCGGAGACGGCATGGCGTCCCGAAGCGCTTCGCAAATGCTTTTTCCGTCCAAGTCACAGCCCTTAGAATCCATTCCGGACAACTCAAGCATCGTCGGGAAAATGTCCATCATCGCAAACACTTCATCCGATATTTGCCCTTGTTGATCAGCAAGCCCAGCCGGATAGCTAAGAATGGCAGGTTCACGGATGCCGCCTTCAAACAGGCTTCCTTTATGACCGCGGAATCGTCCGGCACTGCCTCCATAATACAAATCCTCCGTGCCATCCAGCCAATTGCGGGATTCCGTGGACGGACCGTTATCGCTGGAGAAGAAAATGACGGTATCTTCATACATGCCTTTCCGTTTCAACGCTTCCACCACTTCGCCTACGCCGTCGTCAACAGCCGCTATCATCGCAGCCATAATTCTCCGGTCAGGCGGCAGATCGGGGAACCGGTCCAGGTAAGCTTTGGGCGCGTGCATCGGATAATGCGGCGCATTATAAGCAACGTACATGAAATAGGGTTCATCTTCGGACGCGGCATCGATAAAAGTTGTGGCTTCTCTCGTAATAGCCTCCGTCATATATTCGCCGTTTTCCCATACTTCCGTTTCGTTCCGCCACAAGTCATGAACAGGATTTATGCCCCCGCCTTGCCCCCAGTAAAAAATATGGGAGTAGTAATCAATGCAGCCTGCTCGGAATCCATAGAATTGGTCAAAACCGTGAGCATTAGGTCCATATTCAGCCGATGCGCCCAAATGCCATTTGCCGAACAGGGCCGTTTGATAACCTTGCTCTTTCAAAACGGATGCCAGCGTAGTTTGTTCTTGAGAAAGCCCCTTTGTTCCTCTCTTGCCGCCAAGAATAGAAGTAACTCCTGCTTTCGCCGGATATTTGCCCGTTAATAGAGAAGCTCTGGACGGCGAACAAACGGGCGAATTGGAATACCAATTCGTGAATCGGATACCTTCGCTAGCCAATTGGTCGAGATGCGGCGTCTTCATGGCATCGGAGCCATAACATCCCAAATCTCCGTACCCCAAATCATCGCAATAAAAAATAATCATATTAGGTCGTTTCATCGATTCTTCCTCCTATCAGGCATAGAGATGACAGCGAACTTGATGTCCGCTATCCGTTTGAACGGCGGCGGCCGGTTTGGTCTTGCAAATGTCGGTCGCGAATGGGCATCGCGGCTGGAAGCTGCAGCAAGATTCCGACACGGCTTGCCCTTGCGCATCCGATAGGTCAAAGTGATCCGCCTGTTCTCTCCACGGGTCGGGAGAAGAATACAGCAGAAGCTTGGTATACGGATGTTGCGGATTCTGGATAAGCTCCTCCGCTGGCCCGTACTCCATCACTTGCCCCGCATACATGACGGCAATATGGTCAGCCATGTACCTGGCACTGCCCAGATTATGGGTAATCATCAACAACGCCAGATTCTCTTTCTCTTTCAAATCCAGCAACAGATTCATAATGTCGATCCCGATGGAAACGTCGAGCATCGATGTCGGTTCGTCGGCTATGATCACTTTTGGTTCAAGCCCCAACACTTTCGCAATAATAACCCGTTGCTTCTGTCCCCCCGATAGCTGATAGGGATATTTATCAATAAAGTCCTCTTCCGGCGTAAGCCCTACCTTCCTAAGCAATGCAAGAACGCGGCTACGGGTATTGCCTTGCACCATTCGATGTACTTGCAAAGGCCGGCCAATAATATACCCGATCGTATGATGCGGGTTTAAGGCGGCAAAGGGGTCCTGAAAGATCATTTGAACAAAGGTTGGCAGTTTCTTGCGCAGCTGCCGGTTGTCGCGCAAAGATTGTCCGTTATACGCAATATCCCCTGACGTAGCAGGAATTAGATTGGTCAGCATACGGGCAATCGTACTCTTGCCGCTCCCGGATTCCCCGACGATCGCCAACACCTTTCCGGCTTCCAGCGTAAAGCTGACATCGCGAACCGCTCGGACCTGTTTCTTGCGAAACATCGTTCGCGAGCTAAATACCTTCTCAAGATCGTTCACATGCAGCAGAGGCTTGCTCACGGGCTATTCCCTCCTCGGAATAAAGATGGCAAGCGATCTGGCCTCCTGCATCCTCTACTAATGGAGGCGGCAAGGTCTGGCACTCTTGAATCGCTTGCGAGCAGCGCGGACAAAACCGGCAACCCGCCGGAGGGCGGATTAAGTCCGGCGTATGTCCCGGAATGCCGGACAGTCTTTGCTTCGGACCGGATAATGACGGGAAAGAGTTTAGCAACCCCTGTGTATAGGGATGCCGGGGCTTTTGCAGAATCTGCTCTCTGGAAGCCACCTCAACCAACTTGCCCGCGTACATAATACCAATCCGACCGCACATTTCCAGCATGAGAGGCAGATCATGCGTGATAAACAAGATCGAGAAACCAAACTCTTTCTGAAGCTCCACAATCTTGCGGATGATGCCATTTTGCACAACCACGTCAAGGGCTGTAGTTGGTTCATCCATGATAACAAGACTTGGCCGCAAGGCCAGTGCCATAGCAATAACAACCCTTTGGCGCATACCGCCGGATAATTCATGCGGATAGCTGTCGAGCCGGTCAACCGGCAAATCTACAAGCTTCATCAATTGCTCCGCCCTTTGACGGGCTTCTTTACCCATGGATGGATCATGAGCCAAGATCGCATCTATTAACTGATTGCTAATTTTAAGTACGGGATTCAAATTGTTCATTGCGCTTTGAAGCACAATGGAAATTTTCGACCAGCGCAGCTTATCAAACTCATCATTGCTGAGTGTTGTTAGTTCTTGCCCGTCCAAGACCACGCTCCCGCCCGAGATTTGAGCCGGATGTCTCAGCAGCCTGGATATGCCAAATGCCGTCGTTGATTTGCCGCAGCCGGATTCGCCGGCCAGACCAAAGATTTCTCCTTTGCCAATGGAGAATGTAACGTCGTCAACCGCTTTGACTATACCGCGCGGTGAGGCGTATTCGATACTTAAATGACGGACCTGGAGTAAATCAGACAATCTAATCCCTCCTTCTACAAGGCTGCGTTGCCGCGATTCGCCCGGTATTTCTCCAATATGCCGTTACCGATCAAGATAAATCCGAAACAGAAGAACGCAATGGCGAGTCCCGGCGGAAGAATCCACCACCAAGCATGGAATAATACCGCATTATTTGCGTTGGCGAGCGCCAGTATCGTTCCCCAGCTGACATTGGTCGGATCGCCTAGCCCAAGGAAGCTAAGTCCCGCTTCCGCAAGAACGGCTTGCGTCGTAACAAGCACGAGATTCGCTAGAATAACCGGCGTGATATTAGGGAGAATTTCCTTGAACATGATCTCCCAATCTTTCATCCCTACCATGCGGGCAGCCTCCACATAGCCGCTTTGTCTCTCGCTCATCGTCTGACTTCTGATGCTTCGCCCCATATATAGCCAGCTAAGCGAACCAATGATCAGAATCGTGCTCATGGTTCCCATAGACGGGAGAAACGAAGCGAGAATAATCATCAGCGCAAGCGTTGGGATAATCAGGAACAGATCCACGATCCGCATCAGCGATTCCTCGATCCAACCGCCTTTAAATCCGGCAACAATCCCTACCGTTACGCCGATCACGGTCGTAATTAAGCCGGCGAGGATGCCTACCCAGAACGAGGTTCGCGTTCCGTAAATCATTTGGCTTAAGACATCCTGCCCGTAACTGTCCGTCCCGAGCCAATGGCTGACCGACGGGGGGAGCCAGGAATCGAAGCCGATGAAATTTTTCGGATAAGGGGCTACCCAGGTACCGAATAACGCAATTACCGTAAAAAATAATAAGATGACAAGTCCCAGTTTCCCTTTGACGCCGGGAAAAGCATTCCAGCATGCTTTCAACATTTTTTTCATAGATTCATGTCAGCCTCCTATGCCAGTTAATTAAGCGCCACGCGGGGATCAATTAACGGATAAACAAGATCGGCGATCAGATTGCAGACGATAACCGAAATGGCAATACACAAAAATGAGCCTTGAATTAACGGAAAATCATGATTCAGTATCGCATTGAAGGTAACCATCCCCACGCCTGGATAAGAAAATACAATCTCCGTCGTGATGGCCCCGCCAATCACATGCCCGAGCGATGTCATTAAACCGGTGAAGGAAGGCAGCAACGCATTCCTCGCGCCATACATGTACTTTCTTCGGCTTGCGCGAAGCCCTTTGGCCTTCGCTAGCAACATATAATCCTCCGACAAGACGCGCATCAGGTTGTTGCGTAACACCAGGATATGTCCGGCAAGCGTTGCAATAATTAAAGTAAACACAGGCAAGAAGGCATGATACAAGACGGACTTCGCCTTATCGAACCACGCAAAGCTATCATAGGCGGGATCAACGGCCTGCCCTAACGGGAACCATCCCAAATAGAAAGAAAAGATCATGATGAAAATAATCGCAATCCAGAAGAATGGGACCGAACTGAGAAAAAAGGAAGAAAACAAGGTTGAATTATCAAATAGCGACCCTGGTTTCCATGCCCCGCGAATGCCGATCAGCCACCCGATTAGATAGCTGAGCAGGGTTGCGGTTAGAACCGTTCCTAAAGTCCAGGGCAACGCCTTCAGCATGACATCCGCTACAGGCGACGGAAAGTTGGCGTACGATACGCCAAGATTGCCATGAAGCAGCTGCTTGATATATTTCGCATATTGGTACCAAAGGCTGGGGTTATCCAGCCCGAATTGCGCTTTAAGCGCGTTTGCGACTTCCTGGGATCCAAGCGCCTTTTCCGAAGCAAGAGCGCTCGCCGGGTCGCCTTTCATAAGTCTCGGCAGCAGAAAATTCAAAGTTACCGCAACGTATAGCGTAACGAGGGCAATACCGATTCGCTTCACCAGATATACCGAATTGTAACGCATGGAATAGGCCTCCTCTCCGGATTACTTTTTCTTGACTTGCATCAGCGAGAGAGCGGAAGTTACCGGCAAATCCTCGTTATAATTCGTGAATTGATCTGTACGGTAAGGGATATGTCCGCCAACGTTATACATAACGGCTACAGGCGCCTGTTCGGAAATTCGGGCCTGCACTTTCTGGTACAACTCTTTGCGCGTGGCAGCGTCCGCGGAAGAAGCTTGATCCAGCCATTGATCGACTTCCGGATCCCGGAAACGCATGTAGTTCAGACCTGGCGTATTCTCGCCGGTTGGCGCAGTCATTTTGCTATGGAATATCTCCAGTTGCGCTTGCGGATCAGGCGGTGTTTGAAGACCATTCTGCAGCAATTCATAATCACCAGACATCAAGAGCTTCGTGAGCTCCGGCCAAGTCACCAGCTTAACGGTTGTTTCAACGCCGATGTTTTTCAGCCATTCCGTAATCATCGCGCCTTCTTTGTTCTGGGCTGGTGCGTTCGCTGCCATATGATAAGTGAACGAAAGCTTCTTTCCGTCCTTCTCGTAAATGCCCTTTGAATTTTTCTTATAGCCGTCCGATTCCAGCAGCTTTGTAGCTTCGTTCACGTTATAGGCGAATGCCGCATTATCAATTAGCCCCGTATCTGCCATGTCGCTGAATACGGAGGACAAGAATCCCGGATTAGCGGGGAATACGCCGTTGGATTCGCCTTTTTCAATAAGCGACTTGCGGTCGATTGCGAGTTGAATCGCCCGCCGCACGGCAGAATCCTTAAGCCCCGGCTTCTCGTTGTTCATAATAACGGAGAACGTATTTAAGCCCGGGTACACCTGCAATTTATTTACCGGGTTCTCAAGCAATTTCGGAACGCTAGGCATGGCGACCGTTCCGGTCGAGCCTTGCACGTCGCCTTTTTCCAGCGCGAGCGTAAGCGTTGACGAGTTGTTGAACCGGTCTACGAACAATTGGTCGATGTTTGGCGCGCCGAGGAAATAATCCGCGTTCTTATCCAGGACTATAGCGCTTTCATTAATGCTTTTAAATTTGAAAGGTCCCGTGCCGATCGGCTGTTTGTTCAAGAACTGGGATGGATCTTCTTTTTCGAACTGATGTTTAGGTACGATATAGACGGTTGTTAAATAGAAAGGCAAGGAAGGGAACGTATTGCTCAATTTGAACACGACCGTGTCGCTGCCTTGCGCGGTTACTTCCTGCAGCCTTCCTTCTCCCCACAACTGATAGCGGTCCAGTACTTTGTAGTCTTTCAAAGTGTTAAAAGAATAAAGCACATCGTCAATCGTCAAAGGCGTGCCATCCTGCCATTTGGCTTCCATATTCAGCTTGACGGTATACGTTTTGTTATCCTCGGACCAGCTTCCTTCGCTATCCGCCAATCGGGGAACCAGCTCGCCTTTTACGGGATTGAAATAATATAAAGGATCAAATACATAATCGAAGAAAGGCGACCAGTTGCCTGTGGCAAGAAACGGGTTAAAGTTAGTCACTTGCTCCGGATTTACCGTTTCTCCGAGATGGTAGACAACGGTATCGCCTTTACTAGCAGGTTTAGAGGAACTTGCCGTATCCGTCTGACCATTCGTACCGGATTGTGATGAAGACGAAGAATTGCTGCAACCGTTCAGTACGCCAACAAGTACAACCAACGCGCTAAACAACATGACGGACGTTTTTCTGGAACCCCACTTCATTTGTATCTTCCTCCTAAAATGAATAATGATGGTGTTGTAGCCTTGCGGATCTACAACTCCGATCATAAAGACAAGACCGGAATTCCGTATATAGACCATTTCCGAACTATGTATCCTAGGGCTCCCGGTGCACCCAATTAGGGGATGGACCTTTTCTGATATCGTTCACATTCCGCGTAAAATCAGTATATTTCGTCTTGATTCAGCTTCTTGGGAGCATGGATATCCCTATACTCGCCGGGTGTCATCCCTTCGACCTTTTTGAATATCCGGTTAAAGCTTCGCTGATTGGCATATCCGACCGAAGCTCCAATGTCCTTGACCGTCATCTCGCTGGTCTTGAGCAGCTCCTTCGTCTTCTCCAATCTCAGCGAGATGACATAGTCCATAAAGGTCACGCTGATCTCCTGCTTGAATAAACGACTGACATAGGAAGGATCAAGATGCAATTGATCGGCTATGCCGCCTAATGAAATTTCCTTATCGAAGTTATTCTGAATGTATTCCAATATTTGCTTCGCGACAGACTCCGGCCCGTTTCTCTTCTCGGCGCAAAAACGCCGGTTCGTTTCGCGGATATATTGCTGGGCAGCAAGCACAACATCGTCTACGGTCTCCAACCGCAGCAGCTTCTCCTGAAGCAGAGCAAGCTCATTATCGCTTTGAAGAGGCAATCCAAGATCGACGGATCGGTGAAAGACTTCAATGATCAACTGAAAATAGGCATGCTGGATAAGAGGAAACGGCAATCCCTCTGCCCCTTCAGCTACCTCCCTCAACCTCCGAAGTTCATCTTCAAATTTCTCGGAAGGTTCTTCTCGGATCATTAAGACAATTTCGCGTTTTAATTCCGACAGCCTGCGGATCAGCAGATGGTCAACGGGCTTCTTATCTAACGAGATCCAGCTTGGCGCTATGCTGCCGTAACCCTTAAATGCACGGCTTTCCAAAGCTTCGATTGCTTCATGATAGGATGCGCTGATGTCGCCGGCCTCGAGCTTAAGTTCGCCGATTCCAATACTGACGGTTAATTGCAAATATTCGCGAACAGCTGCCAGAATCCGATCGGCCAATGCCCGAGCTTCCTCGTAAAAAGCTTCCAGGTCCATGCTTTTATCCGGATTGCAAATCAGGATCACGTCTCTGCTCTCCGTATGCAGGGAGTAGCTTCTGCAAAGGGGGCTGCTTAGCTCTCCGGCAAGCTTCGCGATAAAATAACGGATCAGACTTTGATCAAAGCTCTCGTATTTGTTGATATAGCCGTGATAGTTATCGATGCGGATGACCATAACAAAAAATCCGTTGCGCGAGACCGGCAACTGGTAATACTCAAATTTGGCAAATCGCTCCTCATGCAGTTTTGTCCGCTCATGGATTAACTGCAGCAGGAAACTCTGCTGCAATACCGGCCAATTCTCCTTGAGCTGGCTCTCCATTTCCGCCCCTTGTTCCTTCATTGATATAAACGCGCTGAATAACATCGCCATCTCGCTCCGCTCCCGAAGCGGAACGGCAGACTTCCAATCCTTCTTGTTATTCACCATTTGCACTAAAGAGTGAATTGGACTATAGATTCTAAGGGTTAAATAAAAAGCAGCCAGCACGGCAATCACGATGCTGATTGCCATAAGAATCAGCATAAATCGCTGAATTTCATTGCTGCTTTTGTATAAAGAGCTATTGGGTATAAGGTCGACGTATTTCCAACCCGTGTAAGGAGATGAGACGGCCGTAAACGAAAACTCGCTGCCGCGGAAATCGGTTGTAAAGGCAGATATGTCGCTGCCAAGTTTGTTCTGAATAACCGCAAACTCATCGCTAGGCACCTGTCCCCCGGTATTGCTGTTGAAGGCCAACGAGGAATCCGGACTCACCATCCAAATTTCTTCCCCTTGCCTCATCAGCCGAAATGACGGAATTTGAAACAACGCTTGCTGATTCATATTGACCACGATGGCACCTTTTACGGGAGAGCTGGCCCAAGGCGTTGTTCGAATCAAAGTAACCTGCGTCTGCGATAAATTTTTATTCTCGTCCGGATAATTGCGGACGAGCCATTTCCCTTCCGTACGGCTCATCTTACGATAATAGGACAGCCAGTCCGTATCGTCCGTCTCCCCGGACTTCACCGGTCCAATCAGCGCGGATTGCACTTGATCGCTAGCCGCATAATACGCATAGATCGATTCGATATAAGGTGAAGTTACGTATGAATCGAGCAAATAGCTTTTGATCTCGTCCACATCTGCTTCGGAGGGGCCGTTGCTGCCTGCTTCCATCGCCTCCGAAAAAGCTTGGTTTTGCGCTAATCGGATTGTAATTTGATCGACATCATTCAGAATGGTGTCCATTAACCGCCTTGTCTGTTCCAGCATCTGAAAGCTTGATTGCTTAACCTCGGCCTTCACAACATTCTGGCTATAGCGGTTTGCGAGCATCCCTACCGCAAATACAGTGACAACCACGAGTAAAACCAGCAGAAACAAAATCCGGAAAAATAAGCTCCGAAATTTAAAATTAGAAAACGCGAGCCTTATAAGACTAATCATTCCGCTCCTCCTAAATCCCACTCAAGTTAGACATCGTCCCACACTTCTTTCCATCCCGCCCATTAAATCCCCTTTCCGCGGATAGGATTTTTTTCGTTGCGGACAAAACACAATAAGACCGGTACCCCTTTCGGAGTACCGGTCTATCTACCCGTTGCGCTGTTACATCTCGATCTTAATCCAAGCGATCATCGGCTTGGAATTGCCTGCTTTCACGGCTTTGACCACAATCTCGCCGTTCGCGGCGGAGATGTTCTCGAACACTTTCGCTTCGCGATTTGAGCCAATCACATAATTGCTAAGCTTCGTCTCGCCGTTAATCGTCAGATTCATGTTGCGGTCGCTTGCTTTCCACGGGTCATAGAAACCAACCGTTACTTTGTACGTTCCGTCCGGCAGCTGGAAGCGGTAAGCAAGCCCTTTGCCGTTCTCGTTGCCGTCGTATTGGCGGATCGTTTCGTAAGCATCCACCGGAGAAGTTTGCGCCCATGTTTGTCCGTTATCCGCTTCGTAGCCCCATTTCATGCCCGTAATGGGATCAAGGCCGTATTCCTGCTCTTCCTGCGACTGGAACAGGCCAAGCACTTCGCCTGCCTCTAGCGTACCGGGCGTTCCGTCCCCGGCATCGGCATAATAGACGACTTTATTATTCGAGTTTGGCGTTGCTTCTACCGAAGGCGACTCGAATTCTGCACCGCCGCGAATCGCTGCAACCTTAAACGAATAGGCCGTATCGTTCTGAAGGCCTGTTACGACCGACGAGCCCGGCGTTGCGGCAACCTCGGCTGCGGCTCCGCCATTGCTTGGAGCATAACGGATGACGTAGCTGTCAGCACCGTCAACTTCTCTGAAATGGAGCACAACTTGCCCGTCGCCTTCTTTGATCTGATAGATTTCGGGAGCAGCCGTCAGGTTCTCCGGATTACGGGCAACCTGCAAATACGCGAATTGCGCATCCGCCCAGCTATGCAGGCCAACGCGTCCTCTTGTGTACGCCTGATCTTTGACGTCAAAGATCAGCTTGCCATCCAGATAGGCTTGAATATGTTGACCGTCCAGCCGGACATCCATTTTGTAATACTCGCCTAATTTTGCGGTGAAAGGCACCGGTTCGGCTACATTTGTACCATCGCGGCGCAGAACCAAAATGCCGTTCTCATAACCGAACATATATCCTTTAGAGTAACTGTTGCCGCGGAATGTAACGCCCCAGTCTGCTTCGCCTAATGCATGCTTAGCAACAGCTGTGATCGTGCCGTCGATGACTTGAAGATTATTAACGCCAAGCTCACCTCGGTTATTGCCGCCGGAAACATGCTTCAGCAAGCCGTCTTCCATCACCCACTTGCTAACGTCCTGCGTATAGCCGGCCAGACTACCGCTCGCAAAATCATCCTTCAACCGGATTTCCCCGTTCTCGGGAGTCACCACGGTTTCGCTAAAGCCCGTTCCTTTGCCGCCTTTGCCGATTGTGGATACGCGCACGGTTACCGCTTTCCCGTTTGTCAGTCCGGTTAATACGGTCTTATTGCCGCTGATCTGCTGGACATTATTGTTCAGCGAGGTTTGAACCGTGTAGCCTGCAGCTCCTTCAACGGAGCCAAAGGCAAGCCATGCCTCGCCATTACCCGGAATGGCAACCAGCTTGCCCGGTGCGGCAATATCCGGTTTTGCCGTAAACTCAGCCGTAGGTTTGCTCGAGTTGTTGCCGTCTACGGCTTCAATAACTCCGTAATAGGCCGTTCCGTTCGTTAGCCCGCTAACTTGAATTTTCCCATCAACGGTCTGGGTTAAGGATTGATTATCGTATTTGCCTGGTTTGGTGCCATAACGGACGCGATAAGCAGATACGCCGATCTGAGTATTATAGGTCAGAACGATGCCGCCATCCGTACCCGTTGCTTTGACGCCGGTTGGCGCCAGCAGCTTTGGCGTGCCGTACGCTTTTTTGGATGTTGGGCCAAAGCCGTTGTTATTGCCTCCTCGAATGGTCACTTCGTATTTCTCGTCATTTTTCAATCCTTGCAGAATGACCGAATCGGTGGACAGGTTCGACAGCTTCAGTACCTTTTTGCTGTTTTTATAGCCGTATTCTACCTCGTAATTGTAGGCGCCTTTCGGAGCCTTGAAGTCGACTTTAAGACCTTTGTTGAGCGATTCGACCTTCACGATTTGAGGAGCATCCGGTTTTTTGTTTTCTTTTACAACATCGCCATTTAAAGTCACGACGGAACGGGCTGGAATAACCGCGTCAAACGAACCGTCAGCCGAAGCCGCGATATCCGCGCCTCTTTCCAGATCCTTGTCTGCGGAAGTGACATATGGCTTCAGAACATTAACCGCATCATGGCTGTCGTTCCCTTTTAATTCAACCTTGATATGTTGTTCCGTCTCGCTGTCATTCACGAATACGGCGGTTACGGTATGCTCGCCGTCATGCTTGTAGGCGGAACCAAGCAATGCTCCGTTGCGGGCATTGTCATCCAGACCCGAGAGCGCGATGCGTTCCGCGCCCGGTCGGATGAATTTGCTATAGTTGCCAAGCGTCCAGAACATTTTGGAGGTGAGGATATTTTGCTCGTCCCCCGGGTTATGGTAGTCGGTGTAAATCAGGCCGTCCTTATAGTCGCCCGCGGATACTGCCGTCCACCACTGCCAAGCGGATGCGTTTGCTCTCGACAGGTCGAAATGGATCGTCTTCGCAATGTAGAGCGCAGGATCCATGCCAAGGTCGCGGCCCGGACCGTAATCGCCAAGGATGCAATATTCGCTCATCCAATACACCGCTTCGCGATCGTATTTGTTCAGGTTGGAGAAGAGCAAATCCCGCAAGGTGCCATAACGGTCATCCCCGGCCTTGCTGTAATCCGACCAGTAGGAGTGAGAAGCGATATGGTGGCCCACCGCTTCCTGAAGCTCCGGATCGCCAAGCAGGTCCTTAATATATTCGCGGTATTTGCCAACGCCAAGGCTGTTGGAGCCGCCCATATATTGGTCCTGCCCGGAGAAGGTTTTGAACACTTCATTGTCCAGCAGCGCCGTAATCTCTACGCCGTCCGGAGCGCTGATTTGCGTGCTTAGTCCTTTCGCCTTCAGCTCGTTGTACAAGGCAAGAATAACCTTTTTAATATCGTCGTTGTTATAACGGTTACCTTCTTGTCCTGCTTTATTCCAATCCCAGGTTGGTTCGTTGATCGGGCTGATATAGTTCAGATTAATGCCTTGCTTCTTGAAATGTTCGATCACGTCCGTCAGGAAAGTTGCAAGCTCATCCTCGTACCCTTCTTTCAGGTTCGTAGAGCCCACGCTTGCATCCGGCTGGGCATGGCCGTTTTTGGTCATCCATACCGGCGGGCTGTTAACGAAACCGATGAGATCTTGCACGCCCCGGTCCTTGGCCGCCTTAAGGAACCACTGCTGTCCGGCCTGCTTGCTCCAATCATAGGGGCCATCTTCCGTAGCTTTGAACGTCTCGACTCGCCGCCACGGATCGGTAATAATCGTTTTATCCGTTTCCGTTGAGCCGGCTCCAATATTAAACCGCCATGCGGTCAATCCAATTCCCTTGTCTCTTGAGAAGAGCAGATCCGCAACGCGCGACTTATTCTCCTCTGTCCAGTTCTTGCCGAGCTGTTCCATGCTCCATGCGTCAGAGGCGCCGAAATTATCGATTTGCTGGAATGTAGTTGAAGCATCCAATTGAACAACGGCATCGTACGCGACCGGTGTTTGGACGGCTTCCGCCGCATAAGTCGGACCGGTTAGCGAGGTCAGGCTGATGACGGTACCTAACATCGCGGCTGCGGTTTTTTTCTTAAGCTTGAACGGTTTCAATCGTCTTCCCCCTTAGGTTGGATTAGACTGGACTTTTAAGAAAACGGTTTCATGAAACCGGTTTCTTCTTGTTCCAAAAAGGTGGAGCTCGTCATCTGATGAGGGGCTCCACGCTCTCGATTGTACTTCCTGCCACTGCCCGCCACATCCTACCTCGCGCCTAAAAAATCCGGATTCATGCCGGTTTTTTTGTCTCGCCATGGCATATTTTGTTGAATTAACAAACAGAAAAAGCAGCCGATGGCTGCTTCTCATCCGATTTCCGTTTCGGTTAATCGTGATAATTCCTTCTCTTTGCGATTTATTCCCTGCCCGTAATTCTCAATCTTAGAATCTAATCGGGCCAGTGTATTGGTCATTTCCTCGATCCGCAGACGAAGCTGTTCCCGCTGCTCGATCAGCAGCTCTTTTCTCGCCTGCGTCGTATGGTCGCCTTGCTGGAACAGGTTGACGTATTCGATTAAGGCTTCGATTGGCAGACCGGCATTCCTCATGCATTTAATAAACTCTACCCATCTGAGGTTGTCTTCCGTATATTCCCGGATGCCGTTATTGTTGCGGTTAACGGGCGGGATTAATCCAATTCGTTCGTAATAGCGGAGCGTATCCTGCGTCAGATCAAACTTCAAGCTCACTTCAGCCATTCTCATAAGGGGATGACCTCCTTCGCGATCATTTCGGGTAATTCTAATTTAACGCTTGGAGTGAACTCCAAGTCAATGAAAAAAAGCTGGAACTGCAATCAGGGCAGTCCCAGCTCCATTCCTTACAATCCTTACAACGTCGACATATCAATAACAAACCGGTAACGAACGTCACTGCGGAGCACGCGTTGATACGCTTCATCTACCTGATCGGCGTTGATTCGTTCGATTTGCGGCTTGATGCCATGCTCAGCAGAGAAATTGAGCATCTCTTGCGTCTCGCGGATGCCGCCCACAAGCGAACCCGCCAGACTGCGGCGCTGCATAATCAAGGAGAATGCGTGATAGCTGTCTGGTTCGGATGGCGCGCCCACGTTAACGAGCGTACCGTCTACGCGAAGCAAGGACAGATAAGCATTCACATTCAGATTGGCGGACACGGTGTTCAGAATCAGGTCAAAGGAACTCGCCAACTGTTTGAACGTGTCCGGATTGCTTGTCGCATAATAATGATCCGCGCCAAACGCCAATGCTTCTTCTTGTTTGCTCATCGACTGGCTCAGAACCGTTACTTCAGCTCCCAAAGCATGGGCATATTGCACAGCCAGATGGCCAAGGCCGCCCATGCCAACGATCGCTACTTTTTTACCCGGACCGGCATTCCAACGTTTCAGCGGCGAGTACGTTGTAATACCCGCGCACAATAGCGGACTTGCTACATCAAGCCCTAGGTTGTCCGGAATACGGACAACAAATCGCTCGGTCACTACGATCTTCTGGCTGTAGCCGCCATGCGTCGGCTGGCCGTCGTAGTCGAGAGAATTGTAGGTGCTGACTACGCCTTTTGTACAAAACTGTTCTTCGCCTTGAAGACAATATTCGCATTCCCCGCAAGAATCTACAAAGCAGCCTACGCCTACGCGGTCGCCAACCGCAAACTTCGTAACCGCTGATCCGACAGCTTCTACGACACCCGCAATTTCATGACCGGGCACGAGCGGGAAAATCGTCTCTCCCCATTCGCCAAAAGCGGTATGGATATCGGAATGGCAAATTCCGCTGAATTGTATATCAATCTGAATATCGTCGGGACGCAGCGCTCTACGTTCAATCGTTGTTTTCTCGAATGGCGCTTTGGCGCTAGCAACGCTCAACACATGAGATTTACACATAAGGTTCATCTACTCCTTTTTATCTAGTCATTCGAACACATTCGGAGTATACATGCTGGAGTGAACTCCAAGTCAACCTCTTGGGCAAAAAAAGAACCGCTCCCTCGCGAGAGCAGTTCCTCCAATAAACCTTACAGATTCGCATACACGATATTTCTTAACCGCGGATGGCTATAAGGCTCCTGATTATTCAGCAGATGTTGGGCATACATGACAGTCAGCCCGGAGTCCGGATCAACGATGGCCATGCAACCTCCCGCCCCGCTCCAGCCGAACTCGCCAAGCGGACTAAGCGATCCGCTAACTGCTTGGGAGACATGGGTTCTGACGCCTAGTCCATAGCCATACCCTTTCAATTGTTCCCAGCCAAAATCCCCGCGCGTACGTTCGGTCAAATGGTCGGTCCGCATCAGATCGATCGTTGCCGGCGATACGATGCGCACTCCGTCTGGACTTGTTCCTTTATTGGTAAGCGCATTGAGGAATAAGGCATAGTCGCTTACGGTCGATAATAACCCCGCCCCGCCGCTTTCGTATTCGGTGCCAAGACGGTAGCCGTTCCCGTCCTTACGCACGGGCTTGCCAAGCTCATCCTTATATTCATATTGGGGAACAAGACGGCTTAGTTGCTCGGCAGAGAGATCGAAGCCCGTATCCCGCATGCCCAGCGGCCCCGTAATCTCCTCCTGAATGTATGCGCCAAACCGCCGTCCGTCGACAACTTCAACTAGCGCCGCAAGCAGATCATGGCACAAGCTGTAATTCCAACGGGTGCCAGGCTCGAACACAAGCGGCTCTTTGGCCAACGCTTCCGCAAAAGCACGCAAAGGCAGTTTGCCTTCGGTTTGCTCCACCGCCTGTTGAATGGAGGGAGATCCAATGTCATAGGATAAGCCCGCGGTCATCGTAAATAAATCGCGCACAAGTATTGGCTTTTCTGCCTTTTCAAATACGACTCTGCCGTCTGGAAGCCGTTTGCGGACGTTCATTTGCGCAAATTCGGGAAGATAAGCTGACAACGGATCGTTCAGCAGCATCTTGCCTTGTTCTACAAGCCGAAGAGCCGCTACGCAGGTCATGATCTTCGTCATGGAATACATCCGGAAGATACGACCCTCTTCTATAGGCGTCTCCTCTTCTAGATTGGACAGACCGCTTCGATAACGGAAAACCGTCTCGTTGCGGTGTATCACCATAACCTCCGCCCAAGGAATCCGCCAGGAAGTCAGCCGGTCGATAAAGTCGCTAAGCGCTTTCATGTTAGCACATCCAATCTGCGAGATAAGCTTCTATTCATAATCAAGAACAACCATTTGGTGGCATTCCAGCTCAGGCACCGTATAAGAAGACACGCCATCTTTGGAGCTGAACGGAATCGGCGTCAATTGCGGCGCCAAGTACACTTGTTTCACGGGACTGCCCGTCTGAACGGATACCTGAACATTGCGGAGCGGAATAATATCCTCAATGACTTCAACGCCATCCCCCCTGCGTACCGGAGAAGCGTACAAGAGATGGTTCACGAGCCGCTTATGCGCCTTCTGCTCTTGGAGAGTAACAACTCCTTGCGCAGGCAGACTGGTCTCCAGCGTCTTGCCCGGCAGCAGACGATCAAGCGCGTGGAGGACGGTTTCTTTCAGAATCAGGCTGCCCTTCTTCGCGTAATCCTCGAATACGTTCCAGGCGATATAAATTCCGTTGTTGTTCTCCACCATGCCCGGCCCGCCGTCATTATGGCTGCTTGGCGTATGTTGATGGGAGCAGAAGGTAAATACATCCCGGTTAAAATACGGATCTTCCCGTTTGCCAAGCTCAGTTCCCCCTGCAAGCCCGATCTTTTGTCCCTGGGAATAAAAGATGAAGGACGCTTCTCTTAAGCTCTGCGGAGCAAAGGAAGGACGGAAATAATCCGGTTGGTAAGGATTAAGGCCTTCATACCGCACGCCGAGGTCAATGGCAAATTCGTTCCCTTCCGGATCAAGCCCGGACCAGCCCGTAGCGAGAACTTTGCCGCCGTGTTGCAGGAATCCCTCCAGCTTGCCCCGAAGCTCATCGTCAACTGCCACATAATCCGGCAGAATCATCACTTTATAAGCGTTAAAGTCATGTTCTTTATCTATCACGTCAAACAAGTAGTTCCCCTCAAGCAACATCCGTACGGCTCCCGCGTCGGAAGCTCCTTTGGACTTCCCATCCCGCGCCTTCTCATGCACGCCGGTTGCTTCGAGAGACAGTAAAGCCACATCCGCCACATTAGTCGCATGATCGCACCAGGCTTCTTTGCTCTCCACTTCGCTATACGCTGCTCCAATAAGCGCATACGTCGCTTTGTCCATATAGCCGTCCGGATGCAATTGATCTCCGATCGAGCATTTTGCTCCATTTGCAATACTCAGTGCCGCCTCATACCGGAGCGCATTGGGATGCTTATAACCGCCAAATTCTCCCCAAGACGTATGGAATTTCCCGGTCATACCAAGGAAATCAACGCCGAGGGTTTGCGCGTAACGCGCAGATAGCGGGAAGTGGTCATACCCCCAGCCGCCCGTCGGCAACGACTCCAGCTCCAGATGGGTGTTCATCATTGCCAAATCTCGCCGGCCCCGCTGAATATGACCGCCGTTATGAAAGATCGGCAGGCCCGGCTTAACCGATTCCACGGTCTCTTTCACTCTATCCGTATAGTTGGCATACGTGCGTTCCCAGAGGTCCCGCATCTCCTGTTCTTGCCTTGGATCTTTGCCTTCCCGCATCGCGCTATCGACGCAATTGTGGCAATAACACTTGCGCACGCCTACAATATCGAGGAACAAGCCGTCCGCATCATAACGGGCCAACATTTCATGAATCTGATTGATAAGAACATCAAGGTACGGAGAGTTCATGCAAAATTGATGGTAACCCGGCTCCATGAATCCTTTCACCCAGCCGGTACTGTCATTCTTGTCGCGGATCAGCCACTCCGGATGGCGTCTGGCTAGCTTCTCGTCCAGACCGGCGGATATGTAGACCGGCGTCTTGACGCCAATCTCATGCGCGGCTTCAATCTGCGCGGCAAGCAAGTCAAAGCCTAACCCCGGATGAATTTCGTTTGCTTCCGAAGGATGGTAGGCCCAGCCGTGATGGCATTTGGAGAATACCGTAATGGAATCCACATGGCCTAGCTGCAGCATCTCCTGGAATTGTTTTTTGTCAAACCGTTGACCAATCGGGTTAATGGCTTCAGAGGTATGAAAGTCTAGATGGACTTGGCGAAATCGCATAAGTTGTCATCCTTTCCGGTTCGTTTACCTTAACTATATAAGCTCCGCGGATTGCCGGACAGGTTCATTAACGACTTTTTATAGCACATTTTCTACCTTCCGCGCTTAGGGCATGATACAATCTGGTAAGCGATTACAAGGCAAAGGAGTTGTCTTCATCATGCAATGCCTGGAATTAATCATCCCTCCTCTTCCCCAATTATTGACGATTGGCCATTCCTCGTGGATGCCGGGACAACAACATGTGGCAAGATCGTTTAATGTGTATGACATGTTGTTTGTCACGAAAGGAACTTTATATATGACGGAAGACGATATTCCGTATGAAATCAAAGAAGGCTCCATGCTTGTGCTGGAGCCAAACCGTATGCATATCGGGCATCGCCCGTGCGAAGAAGTGACGGAAATCTACTGGATTCATTGCGCTCATCCGGCACCATCCCGCATAATGGACAGCGGGCAAATCTCCTGGTCCATGCCTTTTACGAAAGGAACCAACGACGATCTTGCTCCTCATCATCAAGTGATGTACATTCCGAAGTTTACGAATATTCACATCCCCGACATTCTCCCGATCCTGCAGCAAATGCTGGAGCTTCACCATGCGTTATCGCCTGCAAGCTCGTTATCGCTCCAGACCCTGTTAGCCAATCTGTTTGTTGAACTACAAACGGCAGCGCGCACCGGGTATGCTCCCAGGTCCAGACTGCTGTGCGACCAGAGCATCGCTTACTTGCAGCAGCATCTGACTCGCCCATTCGATGCGAAACATATGGAGCAAACCTTGCATTTCCATTTCGACTATCTCGCCCGCTGCCTCCGAAAATATACGGGAATGAGTCCGCTTCAATATTTGCACGACCTGCAAGTCAGAAAGGCCAAATCGCTGCTTGAGAACACAGAATTATCCGTAGCGGAGATCGGCCAGCAAGTCGGCATCGACAACGCGAATTATTTCATCCGGCTGTTCCGGAAGCTTGCCGGCATTACGCCGGGGCAATACCGGTCCGTCCGCATCGGCAGAGTATAAGCCGAAGGCCTGGCTACTTAGCCGCTTCATGAAGCGCGGACCTGTAGTCCAGCGGCGTCATCCCTTTATGTTTCTTGAACAGCTTGCAGAAATAAGGGGCGCTTAATCGGCCCGTCTCGTGGGCAATCTGCCGCACCGGCATGTCGGTACTCCCGAGCAGCGCGCAAGCTTCGCGTATTCTTCTGGCTGTTACATAATCCGTCAACGTCACTCCCGTATATTGCTTGAAGAGATGCGAGACGTAATAAGCGGACAAATGCAGCTCATCCGCGAGTTGCTCCAAGCGGAAAGGCTGCCTGAACTCCCTTTCGATCCAATCCATCATCGCTTCGATATGAACGGTTTTGGCGGCAGACCACTCTTCCGGGGAAAGCTCGGGCTGAGGGATCACCGACGTTTGAAGATAACGGAGCACGGAAATCAGCAATAAGATGCGGGATTCCTGGTCCTCCCCATTGTCCTGTAGCGACGCCATATGATGCTCCATTAATGGGAGGAACAGATCGTCCGCAAAGGCAAACTTGGGTGTCGATAGCGCTCCTCTCGACAAATAACGGAGGAAAGATCGCAGCTTTGGAAAAGAGGCCAGATAAGGCTCCAAATATCTCGGATCAAAGGTCAGATTTGTCCGGACATACCGGGTATCCTTGCGGCGGGGAATTTCCAGCTTATGAAGTTGATAGGGCTGGAAGCAATATAACGAACCGCCGCTTAGTTCGTAACGATTGCCTTCCACCTCAACCACCCCGTGGCCTTCATGAATAAATAGCAATTCCAAACCTTGATGGGCATGGAACCGAACAAAATGATCTTCCGCCAATTCATCCCGGAAAGCTAGAAAAAAGCTGCTGTGACCCGGGTCCACATGCTCGATATGAGACGCCACTACTCCCTCACTCCCAAGCTATAATCGCAATTTAGTTATATCTTAGCACAACAGAGAATAATCCGTCCGGCTATATAATGAAGGCAGCAATGAGATGAACGGCATTATCGTTGAACCTTGCTCTGCAAAGGAAACCGGAGGTGTCTTATGTACCGTTATCATTATTTGGCGCAATGCCGATCTGTTATCGATCCGGAAACCTACTTTCGCGAATGTATTCCGTTACTCCATGACCGGATGAAGGAATCCAGCATCCATCACCTCAGCTTGTTCCACTCTAATTCCCGCTTGTTTCTTTATTATGAAAGCCCTCTCAAGGACGCCGATCCCCACTATCTCTTCCAGCCATGCGAGTCCGGACTGGAGTGTTGGCCAGGTGCGGACATGCCCCGGAGATGGGTGCCGATGATGGACATTTTCCATTACCTACAACCTGTCAGCGAGGAGCATTGGCGCCGTACTGAGCCAGTATCAAAACCTTTTGCCCGGATAGCCCGGCTGAAACCCGAGCAAGTGGCCAGTTATATTTTTTACCACTATCAGTACCAGGAAGAGCGTCCCGGAGACGGCGACAAATACGGCATGATTGCTCTGCATGAGAATCTTATGTTCTTCTATTCGGAATCGCCAGCCACGATCGAACCGCCGCCTTATGAAGGCAAGTTGACGACCTCGCATACGCCTTCCGAATGGCAGGCAGCGATGGATCCCCACTTCATTCCGTGGGAAGAAGAATCCGGCCACTCCTTGATCTGGCTGGAGATTCCTCTCCTATTTCAACTGCAAGGCAACGAAACAATTGGCGGGGAGCAGGTACGATGAGAGAAACGTATAGTTTGAACGGTGAATGGGATTTCATGCCTCTCTATGAACATCAATCCGGGTTTTCGCTTCCCCAGCACATCGTCTTTGAACAACATAAGGTGCAGGTCCCTTCCAGCTGGCGGTCCTCCTATGTACGGGCATCCGGCAAAAGTTTCGGAGAAATATCCGAGCACGAATACGCTCCTTACGATCTATACGGTTACCCGAAAGAGTGGGCGCGGGCGGATGTTGGCGTCCTTCATCGGGTATTTCAAGTGCCGGACGCCAGAGATGAACAGGAGTCACGCTATTTTCTAAGATTTGACGGCATTATGCAAAAAGCCGCCATCTATCTGGACGATCAGCTGATCGCGGTATGGGAAGACGGGTATCTCCCGCTTCGCGTGGAAGTGACGGGCCGGATTCAAGCGGGAAGCAGCCATCATCTGCATGTCGTCTGCGGCAACTTCGACAAGGTGAAGTTGCCTTCCGGCCAGCTCAAGGTAACCGGGCTTGTTGGATCTTGGTTTGGCGCTTTAGCCAGGGGGATCTGGCAAGACGTTTATTTGGAAAACGAGCCCGTCATAGCGCTCTCGAATGTCACGATCCGCACTTCCGTCCGGAACGGCAGGCTTGACGTTAACGCCCAAGTCAGCAGCCCGCATGCGGATTCGGAGCATTCCTCGCTAAGAATCGAGCTCCATGTACGGGATAACGGCTTTGGGGAAGGCTCTCCTGCTCTATCGGCAGAGGTTGCTTCGAACAATTGGAAGAGAAATGGTTCGTTAAGCGTGGCTGACTTCTCTATGGATTGGCCCGATGCCAAGCTATGGGATCCGGATCACCCCCATCTGTACCTCCTTGAGCTGGTATTACTGGATGGCGACCGCATTCTCGACCGGCGGGAGGAGCGGTTTGGGTTCCGCGAGATTACTTGCGTTGGTCCAGCGTTATATCTCAACGGAATTCCGATTAACCTGCGGGGCGATTCCTGGCATTTCCAAGGCGGCATCCAGCAAACGAAGGAGTACGTCAGGAACTGGTACCGCATGTGCAAGGAAGCCGGCGTCAATTGCGTTCGCCTTCATGCGGAGCCGCATCCAACCTATTATCTGGATATAGCCGACGAGGAAGGCATGCTGCTCGTTGACGAGACCGCCATCTACGGCTCTAGCAAATCGATGCAGGCGGATCACCCTGCTTTTATAACGAACTGCAAAGATCATATCCGGAGATTGGTAGAACGGGACAACAATCATCCTTCCGTTATATTGTGGAGCTTGCAGAACGAGATGCGCTGGGTTGACGGCCGAGACGGCTTCAAGCAGCATATTCCGTCTATGATGTCGATCATTCGCGAGCTTGACCCTACCCGCCCGATTATTCTTGAAGGGGATAACCGGCTTCTGGCCCAAGAGCTGACGGAAGTAGAAAGCCGGCATTATAACATTGATGGCACGATTGACGATTGGGATCGCAAGGCGCCACTCGTATTTGGCGAACATGGCGGGTGGTGGTATATTTGCCCGCAGAACAGCAGCATGTACGTCGGGCACCTTGCTTACAAGGATACGGAAGAGTGTTCGATTGGTCTAGCGGAGAAAGAACGCTTGTTTCTTGAATATGGGAGACGGCACGGGGTAACCGGTCTGTCTACCTTCAACTTCGCCCATTATTTCATGCGAGCCATGCCCGAACGCGATATCCCGGTTCTATCGTCTACATTAGAAGAAATAAGCCCGCAACTGAAAATGATTCCGCGGTATTCCTTAACCTTGAACAACGGCCTCCTGCCGGAGGAATACCCGATGTACCGGAAAAATGCTTCATTTGATAAGCTCGCCGCTGCTTTTAAGCCTGCAACGATTATTCCGGCGGAGTATAATCACTCGTTTTTTGATGATGAGCCAATCGTTAGAAATTTCGATGTCTATAACGATACGCTGTATAACCAGCAAGCCACTGTTATCTGCGAAGTGTGGCAGGAAGGCAAGCTTATTCATAAGGAGAGGTTCGAGTTCAGCCAAGCACCGGCCACACGCGTGACGGTTGCAACAACTTGGAACCCGGAGCCCTTAAGCGATATGTCTCCGCTTCAATTCCGGGCGGTATTGCTTCACGGCAACGTAACGGTACATGAACTGGATCTGAGCTTTAAGCTATATCCGTCACGATATAAATACGAACCTATTACTCTTGCAAGGCCAGTCGCATATACGGGCGGCAAACAAGACTACCTCACCATTCGCGAGTTGATTCCGTCCTGCAAAGAGATCGCACCGGATGAGATCAAACAGCTAGACCCCGGGCATCTTCTCGTAGTGGGCAGCTTTTTGGAAGATACGGACGGACGGCTTGAGGAGGCGCTTAACCGGTATGTCGAGCATGGCGGACGGGTAGTACTACTCGAGCAGTTTCATCTGTCCTTCGGGAATCTGGCAATCTCACGGCAGGACTTCATGCGGGCCCATGCCGGCGATTACAGTCACCCTGTTCTTCAAGATCTCAATAACGATGACTTTATGTTCTGGCACGAACAATTGCGGGAAGACGGTCCGCTACCAATCATCCATGCCGCGTTCGAGAAACCCGTATTGGGCAATTTCACGATGCTTCTGGAATGCAGCTCTGGCGACTTTGGTGACGGCGGAGATTTATGGTCGCCGCTTCTGGAATACCGAAGCGGGCAAGGTCTCTTTGTTGCCAATCAGCTTGAGCTGATGGCTAATTTCTATCGCGTGCCGCAAGCTTGCCTCCTGCTGCGCAACTTGCTCGCTTATGCGGGAAGCATCAGAACCACGGCTGCCAGCCGTACTGGAGCGCTCATAGAACCAGGTGGTGCGTCTGATATTTTCCTGCGGACCATTAAACTTTCGTTTGATGAGCTCTCTAGTATTCCGACTAGCAGTTTGGATGAGTACGAACTGCTGATCGTTGAACCTAAGCTTCTGACGAGTTCTGAATTCGCCCTAGGGTTACGAGAATACGCGGCAAAAGGCGGTCAAGTTGTTATCCTACCTGTGGTAGATGGACCGGATGAAGCAGCTTTGTCCTACTTGCTTAATCGACCTGTTATTGTCACGGAACAACAGACTTATCACCTCGAAGCGGATTACTCCTCGGCTGCGATGCAAGGCTTTAGTCCGGTTGATCTGTTTGGCTATGACAAGGTTTTCTTGTCTCCGCGTGATGTTGTTAATCGCCCGCTCGCTTCGCATAACCTCTCGGCAGACGGCATTGACGTGTTGTGCCAAAGCGTTGAGGGCACCGCATGGTACGATTATTTCATAAACCAGCATACCGATGAATATAGCAGACTGGCGCTTGTAGAGCTGAATCGGGAGAAGGAGCAGCCCGCCGGCCATTATGTCCTTCAGATGCAAACGGGGCAAGGCACGGTTGTGCTTTCTCAGCTCCTAATCGAACCGGAAAGTGATAAGGCAATTCGGCTCTATACCAGATTGCTGGCTAATCTCGGCGCCGCCTTTGAGGATCAACTCCTGTCAGCCGTTAAAGGCAGCAGCGAATGGGCAGTCGAGAAGATCATGGCCATGCCGTGCCCGCCTTATGTCGATTTTGAAGCGATGAAAGCTTATTATATCGATCCCGAATTTTCGCTTAACAATCTGGGAGAAGGACTGTACGGCTGGATGCAGAAAAAAGAGCGGCGCGTGGGCGACGGCACGTTCCGTATCCTTCATCCGAATGGAGACCGCTGGTTTCTCAGCTGCTTCGTCTATTTGGTTGACCCTTCAGCGGAAACGAAGGTTGGCCAACTCGAATTAACAACAAATTGCGCGTGCGAGATTTATATGAACGGTAGTCTAGTGCCCAAGCCAGAGAAAGAGATTAGACTACAAGCCGGCATCAATCGACTGATTGCGATCGTGGATGGCGCGGAGGAACATATTCGTCTCGCCATGGTATTTAAGAACTTGGACGGCACTCCGATGAGGCATCTCGGGTACAAGCTGACTCTTGACGAAGTGCAGCCCAAATAGAACAGAAGGAGAGTATGCAAATGACCAATAAAGATCTCGCAACAGCGCCAAATGCAGCCGTTAAGACGGAACTTCTCCGCATAGCCGAGGAAAGTTTGTCCGCGAGCTGTCATGCCGTTCCCGTCTGGCATATTCCCGGCTTTTATTTCGATACCGCGGGACATTTAGCTGCCAAGCAGCTAATGGAGGCCGATGCGCAAGCTGCTTATACGACGGCTCTAGCTTACCGGCTGACTGGCCGACCCGCTTATGCGGACAAAGCGGTGGAGTTGCTGCAAGGCTGGGCTTCGGTGAACAAGGAGCTCGCGGATAAGGACGGTCCGCTAGTCTCCGCTTATTTGGGAGCCGGTTTTCTTCAAGCAGCGGAGTGGTTGAAGGCTTATCCAGGATGGCTGAAAGCCGATCAGGATCAGTTCGTCTACTGGGTCACACATGTGCTCCTGCCTTTGTGGGATCGTATCCCGCTTCGGAACAACTGGTGGAGCTGGAGCCTATACGCTCAGCTATTGTTCTATCGTTTCCTCGATGATCAGACCGGGTTCCAGGAAGAAGTTGTTCAACTGAAGTCGCATATCGATTCCTCCCTGTCGCTTAGCGGCTACATTCCGGAAGAGACGTTAAGAGGCACGAATTCGATCTGGTACCATTATTTCGCCCTTGCTCCGCTTACGGCTGCCGCCAAGCAAGTGCTGGATTATACCGGCGAAGACTTGTTCCATTGGACCTCGCCTAGCGGCAACCATATTAAGAAAGCGCTGGATACGCTATTGTATTATGCCGACGGCCGCGCCGGAGAATGGCCTTATGAGAAAGGGCAGAACTTCCCTGCCCCACTCACCTCCCAAACTTGGCCAGTAGATTTGTACGAAGCTATGTTCAACATATACAAGGATCCACAGTACGATAGATTCGT
This sequence comes from Paenibacillus glycanilyticus, assembly GCF_030161375.1. GTDB lineage: Bacteria > Bacillota > Bacilli > Paenibacillales > Paenibacillaceae > Pristimantibacillus > Pristimantibacillus glycanilyticus_B. The sequence continues at coordinate 159,098 of NZ_BSSQ01000004.1, read as the reverse complement.
CTCCCCTTACCGCCCGATTATCGGCAACCGGAACAAAAACAGCGGTTATTTTCAATCGTACGCTTGGGTGTTCCCGGAACTTATATAAATATAACGAGGGCTATTTCGCGGTCATTTATGACGTTGGAATAGCCCTCGTTTGTTAACTGCGAGAGTTGAAAGTACTGCCATCTATTTGTTCGCTTTTGATTGGAGGAAATCCAACGTGGCTCATTAAATGCTGCTCTAAGCAGAATTCTATTGGAGAAAATCCAATGTACGCATGGAAAAAGCGGTCCAGAGGTTACCTCTGTACCGCTTTTTCCCGATTGCCCTCACGGTTAAACTACGTTTTCCGTTCCTGTCCCTTGCGAGATCCATTCAGCATCCCGCAGTAAATAGGCGGCGGCTTCCGCCTGAATATGTTTGCCGCTTTGCGCTTCGACATGATGGATAAAGGCTTCAAGGCTGTCATTATCCAGCTGCTTCGTCAAGCTGTTCGCGATTCCGTGATTGTCAATCCAGTCCATCCCGTAGAACTGAGCAACAAGCTCCTTCAGCGTACCGGCATCCGCATAAGTAGTGAAGGTGACCGTACTCTCCCCCGTATTGCCAGCTATATCCGTTACGGACAAGGTGAACGTATGAGGCCCGGCAGCCAGCGTATACAGCGGGATGGTTGTTCCGGCAAGTACCGGCTGACCGTCCAGTTGCGCGATGGTTTTCCCTTCGTCCACTCCGGACCCGGCATCCGAGACCGTCCAGGACAGATTCAAAGTTTCCGTATTGGCATACGCTTTCTCTTCGATCCCCGAAACAGAAGCTTGAGGTACTAGACTATCCAGCTTGAAACCGATCGTGTTGTTGTCCTCCCTATTTCCCGACGAGTCTACGGAATGATAGAGGATTGAATAACTCCCGTCGTCGCTGAATACAAGCTGGCTCTGGTAGGGCTGCCAAGTTGCACCGCCGTCGGTGCTATATTCCGTTCCCGTTACGCCAGTTCCTTCGTCCGCCGCTTGGAGCTTAACCGTGACGGGATGCGTATACCATTCCCCGCCTTCGCTCGATTGTTCGGAGGACAAGGTAGCCGTCGTTACCGGAGGCGTCCGGTCAATCAGCGTAAACTTAACGTCGTCAAACCAGAACTCGCTGAAGCCGCCTACATAAAAACCTACCGTTCCCGATGCGTTATGTTTGGTGTCCGTGCCGTCCAGTCTCAGTTCGCCATTCACATATACCCGGATGCTCGCCCCGTCGACCACGACTCTGATCGTGTAATCCGTGTCTGGCTGCAAATCCTGACCTGCAAAGTTTTTCGTTTGCAGCACGGTCCAGCTTGGATTGTACAATACCCATTGCGACGTGCCATCCGCCAGCTTCCGGTAGCCGACCTTGCCGGATGTTCCGGATGCGGAGCGATCATAAATATAGAAAGTACCTTGAGCCGGCATCACGGCAGGCGTCTTCAGCTTGAAGGTCAAATCATAATCGGTAAAAACCTTCGGATGAAGAGCCGAAGCCCCTGCAACAATCCGGTACATCTTATTGCCGTTTACCGTAACGATACTTCGGTTCGGATCAACCGGCCAACCGTTTGCTCCCGAATCAAAATCCGTAAATTGCAAAATATCCGACACGACTATTCGAACGGAAGCCGTTGCCGCCGGGTTGGCAACAGAGGTTACCGTAACCGTGGTTTCTCCTTTGGCCAAAGCCGTTACCTTCCCGTTCTCATCTACGGACGCAATATTGGGATCGGCGGAATGCCAGTTAACAGACCGGTCGGCGGCGTCCGACGGATCGAATTGAACCTGCATTTGCTGATTTTCGCCGATGACCATGTTTACGCTGCTCTTATCGAGCAACAAACCGGCCACGTTGGTAGTAGGTACGTTGAACATAATATCGTCAAATAACAGATAGTCAAAACCTCCGGCATAAAAGCCGACTTTACCCGAAGCATTAAAGCCCGGATCCGAAGCTTTCAGCTTCAGTTGCCCATTGGCGTAAACGCTGACCTCCTGTCCTTTTACAATAATCTTGATGTCATATGCGGTATCGGGAAGCAGATCTTGAGTAGGCAGCGTATTTTGCTTAATCGTTGCCCATGCAGCATTATATAGAATCCACGAGGAGGTTCCGTCCGCAAACTTCCGGTACCCGATTCTTCCTCCGCTGCCGCTTGGGTTCAACCGGTCAAACACATAGAACGTAGCAAGCTCGGGAATAACGGGAGGTGTCTTCAGCTTGAAGTTCAGCTCGTAATTGCTATAGTCGTTATCGTTCAGCGCGGTTGCACCTTTGAGCAGCTTATACATGTGATTGCCGCCGCCAACGTCTACAATGCTCCGGTTCGGATCGGTCGGCCAGCTGTTCCTTCCATTCTCGAAATCCGTATCGTCCATAATGCCGTCTCCGACCTCAACGGTCACTTGAACCTCATCTTGAATAAGCGGATTGTCTGCGGATACAACCGTAACGGTCGCGCTTCCCAGATTAACTCCCTTCAGGGTGCCGTTTGCATCGACCTTCACAACGGATGGATCGCTGGATGTATACTGAAGAGCCGTATTCGAAGCGTTCCAAGGAAGCACGGCCGGATGCAGATCATACGATTTGCCGATCCCGATCGTTAGATTGTCATCGTACAGCTCTACGCCTTCGACAGGAATTGATTCGGGAGCCAAGTAGGTGCCCGCTTTGTCAGTCAGTCCCATCTCGCTGAACGGGACATCCGCAAAGCCCGGGATTTGCTGGAACACCGCCGCGTCGGCCTTCAAGTTCAGATCTCCGCCAGCCAGGTTCACAAATCCGGGGTCCACATTCGTCACCCAGTTGTTGGCGTATTGAACCAGATTGCGCTTATCGGAAGCGCCGTTTGCGTTTGTTGCGCTGCTTATCGTCTTAGTCGGATTATAGATGACGTTGTTCTGGAACGTATTAGTGTCCGGATAATACCTGTTTTCCGTGAAAAAGTCCGCCAACTCCGGATATTTCGTCAAATGAGGCATGCCTACGAAATTATTGTACTTGTCGAATAAAGCATGCCACGGACCCATGTAGTTTTTCGAGATTTGCTGATCCGGCCCGTCGCCGAGGTACATATCCGAATATTCATAAGGAACCTTGGCGTCTATAAAAAGGTTATTGGTTGTGCGGATATGGGCGCCGCCATTGTTCAGAATCGCGGAATTGCCCATCCGGTAAAAAATATTTTCCTCAATCGTAATGCCCATCGTAAAATTGTCTGGGTAAACCCCTTGCACGCCGGCTTTGCCTTCGCCAATATTATGGAAATAGTTTCTTCGGATCACGGTGCCCCGTTCCTGCGGCGATGCCCCTAGATTCATATAGATCGCGCCAAGATCGGAGAATGTTTTGCACACGTCATAGATATTGTTGTATTCCACGACATGATCGTTGCCAAAGATAAGGATCCCGGGATGAGGGGCGTCATGAATTTCGTTGTGAGAGATTCGGTTTCCGGCTCCTGTAAGGATGACGGCGGGATTATAAGCTTTATGGTAATAGGCAAAATCATGAATGTGGCTGTCCTCCACCACGTTATTGCCCGGCTCCAGCGTCAGCCTGTCGCCGCCGTTTAATATAACGCCCGTTCCTCCGATATGATGAATATGCGTGCCAATAACGGCATGATTCACCCCGGACGCTTTGGCGAAATCATCGTACAACCACCGGCTTTGCGTATTGATGCGCACGCCGCCCTCGGTGAAGTTGCGGATCTCGCAATGCACGATTTGAACATGGTCGCCGCCCATAATGACCGCCGCAGAATCGCGGCCGTTCTCCATAATGAGGTCCTCAAACGTCACGTAAGACGTATTAACGGTGTTGACCATCGGCGTTTTCAGCATCGTTACCGTAATTTCGGGATGATCCTTCTGCAGGAAAGCAGCGGTAGGCATGAAATACAGAATGCCTTGGCTGCGGTCTACGTAATACTCCCCTGGCATATCGATCTCTTCTAATAAGTTCTGCGCAAAATGAAAGTCCGGGTACCAGTTCTTGAACAACCCGCTCATTTCCCCATAAGCTAACGTAATCGTTTTGTTGGCGGTATCGATCGAAGCCACCTTGTTATACGACCATTCCCAGCTGTATCCGAAAATCCCGTCCAGCCAAATATCGTCCGCTTGCGTCCATAACGACGGCCGGTCGTACGTATATTTGAACGTGCCGCCTCTTGTCTGCAGATCAGCGTCCTTGCGGGTTGGACCGGGATCAACAATATCGCCCATCTGCACCGTTCCGTTGTTTGGCCATCTGGCCAGCGTCATGCCTTGGCCTTCGACATACAGCTCCATCGGCGGGGTCTGGCTGACATCGTTCGCTTTGTAATACCCATGCCGGCTTAATACGCCGTAATCGGTAATGCCGTGCGCGCTCAAGTCTACTTGCATGACTTTCGTCCGGGCATCCGTGCTAATGATTCGGTTTAATACCGCTTCGTCGGTTACGGGCTCGAACCAGCTTTTGTCCAGATTCTGCCCGCCGCTCAGCCTGACCGCTTCCCCCGGATAAGCCTTATATGTAATTGGCTTATCCGCCGTACCCGAATCTTGCTCCTCAAGCTGAAAACTTCCGATCCGGCTGTAGACGCCACCTCTTAGATAGACCGTAACGCCGCCATCTGGCAACCCCGAGCTTTGTTTCAACTGACGAATCACGTCCCTTGCCTTCTCCAAAGTTAGAAAAGGAGCCTCTTCCGCGCCAGAATTGGAATCGCTTCCATTTGGCGAGACGTAAAAGGTCGCACCGGCGTTTTCACTCGAGCTGCCGCTTGAGCTGGAGGCTGTGCCCGTGCTCTTAGCTTCCGCCGCCTGCACGCCCATGGCCGGCAGCCCGCCTAGCAGCAACGCCAATAGACATACCATTGTCATCATTTTCCTCATCATGCTTGATCTACTCCTCCTTGGTTCTACAAATAGAAAGGGAACCTTGTGGTTCCCTTCGCTTAGCCTTTTACCGATCCAATCATCGTTCCTTTCTCGAAGTATTTCAGCAGGAATGGATAAACGACAAGCACGGGCAACGTACACACGATGACGGAAGCCATCTTTAGACTTTCCGGAGCCGGTGGCGTCAAATTGGTTGCCGTCGTAAACGGATCTACCTTGTTTTCAATTAGAATCTGCCGGACGACTTGCTGCAGCACAAACTTGGATTGGTCGGTTACATACAGCAAATTGTCCATAAACGCATTGATATGGTGAACCATCGACCATAACCCAATCGTCACGAGCGGCGGAATCGACAGCGGCAGTACAATGGTGAACAAAATACGGATATCTCTCGCTCCGTCAATACGGGCCGCTTCGATCAGAGCATCGGGCAGCGAACGGAAGAAAGACAACATAACCAGCACCTGAAACGCATTTGCCGCAGTCGGCAGCACATAAACCCAGAGAGAATTGAGCAAATGCAAATCCTTCATGAGCAAATAATGAGGCACGATTCCGCCGTCAAAAATCATGGTGAAGAGCAACAGCAACGTAAGCATCCGTTTGGCCGGAAAATCGGGGCGCGACAACGGGTAAGCTGCGCACACCGTTACGATCAGCGTCAGGAACGTACCAACTACCATGCGGAATATCGTGTTCGAATAACCGGTCCAGATAAACGGATATTGGAGCAGCTCCTTGTATGCGGTCCACTCCGCATCCCGCGGGAAGAAATGAAATCCGCTTCGGAGCGCTTCCCCGCGTCCGCTAAACGAAACGGAGATGACATGTATAAAGGGATAGACAACAATAACGGCTAATGCCGCGAGTACGAAATAAATAATGCCGGGGGCGATACGATCCTGCCATCTGGTGGCCCTCATGAACATTTCCCTCCTGTCCCTACCATAAACCGCTCTCCCCCCGGCTAGCTTTTCTGACAAGCAGATTAGCGCCGAGAATAAGCAGAAGGCCAACCAGCGATTTGAACAAACCAATCGCGGCCGTGTAGCTGTATTGGAATTGCTGCAGGCCTACCCGGTAGACATAAGTATCGATAACATCGCCGGTCTCGAACGTAACCGGGTTAAGCAAGTTAATGATTTGTTCGAAATTCGCGCTTAAGAAACCGCCCAAGCTTAGAATAAACATGATGGAAATCGTGGGCATAATCGACGGGATGTTAATCTTGATCATGCGCTGCCAACGGTTTGCCCCGTCGATAATCGCGGATTCTTGCAACTCCGGATTAATCCCCGTCAAAGCTGCGAAATAAATAATCGAGCCCCAGCCCAAATCTTTCAGAATGGCGGAAATGACAACGATGGAGCGGAAATATTCTTTTTTGCCCATATAGAAGACGGGCTTTCCTCCAAACCAGCCTACGATCTCGGCCAAAACCCCGGTCGTTGGCGATAAGAAGTAGATGATAAGCCCCGACATGATGACCCAGGATACGAAATGGGGCAAATACATCGTCATCTGAATAAAGCGCTGGAAATAGCGCGACCGGACCTCGTTCAGCAGCAGCGCCAAAATGATCGGCGCGGGGAAAGCAAAAAGGAGCAAATATAAATTAAGCAGAAGCGTGTTTTTGAGCAGTCGGTAAAAGTCGCTGTTCTGGAACAACTCTTGGAAATGCTGAAACCCTACCCACGGGCTTCCCCAAATGCCGTCTACCACTTTGAAATCTTTAAACGCAATGATCACGCCATATAGCGGACCATATTTGAAAATAAAGAAAAAGAGAAAGGAAAATAGAAATAACGAGAACAGCTCTCCGTGCTTGCGTATCGTCCTCATGCTACACTTCCTTGCAACCTTGCCCGGACCGCTCGCAAGAGCAAGCCTTTCACTCTTGCGGGACCGCGGAACAGGTTAATTTTTGAATTGCGCCTGGTACAGCTCATTGGCTTCTTTCGTTAACTCGTCGCCGCCTCTAGCCTTCCATTCCGTTACAAACTTATCGAAGTCGTCAAGCGGAATTTCGCCGCTAATAATCTGGGCGAAATATTTCTGCATAAGCGAAGTCAGGTCTGCCTTGTATTTGCCGTCGGATGGCAATACCGAGAAGAGCAGGGCATCCGTCAGGTTCGGAGCGGAAGAATAGGTCTTGATCGCTTCGTTCAGCTTCGGATTGGAATATTTCTGACGGTAGGCTTGCGTTGTAATGTTGCCGAGCGAGAAGAGACGAATGCCTTCCTGATCGCGTTGCTCCTGCTTCTCAAACGACGGAAGGAACTTCGTTGCGCCGGAAGCGGCTCCGCTCTCCGCAAAATCCCAATGCGTTCCCTTCACGCCAAGAGTCGTCATATTGATCGTCTCTTCATCGTTGCTCTCCGCGCGCAGAATTTCGAACAGCTTCGCGAGCTTCTCGGGCTGGTCTTTCACTTTGCTGCCGATGACAACGAAATTGCTCTTTACGCCCCAGTCCCATGAACCTTCGCCGCCCGGGCCTTTCGGATTTTTCGAGAAGACCAGCTCCGCGTTTGGACTTAAGGATTTCATCTCCGTGACGGTACCGCCTTCCGGCAGCGCGCCTTTCGCAATCTGCTCTTCAATTACGCCAATGCGGTTGTTGTAGAGCTTCTTGCGGTATGAATCTTGCGTATCGGTAATAAATTCCGGATCAATTACGCCATCGGCGTACCATTGCCGAAGCTTCGCCAACGCTTCCTTCGTCTCCGGCGCAACAGAGCCATTGACGATCTCGCCGTTCTTCTCATGCCACATCGTTGGCTCCACGCCAAACGCCCCGAAGATCGAATAGAAACCGGAGGACCAAGTCGAGGTGGCTGTACCGGTCAGCCCGTACGTATCTTTTTTGCCGTTCTTGTCCGGATCCTTCTCCGCAAAGGCGTATACGGCTTTCTCGAATTCATCAAGCGTCTCCGGAACCTTCGTAATCCCGACATTGTCCAGCCAATCTTTGCGCCAAAGCATGCCCAGATCGTAAGGCTTCTTGGAATCAATATACATTGGAATTGCCCATAGCTGATCATTAAAGGTAACGGTTTGGAACAGCTTGCTGTTATTCTCGATATCGGCGTAATATTCCGGCATTTGTTCCTTCAGCATCGCAGGATCAATGCTCGACAGCACGCCTTGGTTCTGATAGGCCGAGACGTTCGCCGGATCCCCTAGCATAAAGATATCCGGAACATCGCCGGACGCGATGCTGGCATCGGTTACTTTCACCGGCTTGATCTTCACGTTAAATTTCTGTTCCAGCCATTTCTGAACTTGTGTGTTCTCAACAACACCGGCTGCCTGGAAATGGATCCCCCATGTAATTTCGATCGGCTTGGCAGTTGCTTCTTTCGTCGCTGCCGGTTCACTCGCGTTGGCGCTTGGGCTTGTGTTTGATTCTTTTGTATTATTAGTTGTATTGCCGTTATTCGAGTTGGAGCTGCAGCCCGCGAGCAAGCCCGCCGCCACGATTGCCGCCAAAGCGGCCTTTCCCATCGTCTGTCGTCTCATTTGCAATTCAATCTCCCCCTATTGATTCGGTATAATGGACCGCATCCAGGCTCTGGCTCCCGGCCGGGTTATGGGAGCGGTTACAATATTTACGATAGCCTTCTCCACCGGCGTTCTCAATCCTCTATTCCGATTCTCTTTTATGTTTTTCCGCTTATTTGCCGTTTATATGGCCTTATGTTTTTCTCTTTTTTGTATGTTTTTCGCGCATCCGCTATCCATCAGGCCCAACTGTGATATAATCCCCGTATTAGCGTCTATGGCTTGGCGCTTCATTATGTAAGCGCAAACATTGAGACAGGGGGAGTATGCAATGCCGGGCTCAATCAAGCAAAATAGCATGTTTGTAAAGCAACTGCTTGCGTTAACGGCGATTGCCGTCATTACTGTAGTTCTTATTGCAACCGTTACGTATTCCATCTCGGCGGATAACAGCATTCAGAATGCGATTACATACAATGAATCTGTCCTCACTCAGCAGCAAGAACTCATCCACAAAGAATTGACCTCCATTAAATACAACGCGGCGGGCATGATTTCCACCCAGTCGTATCTTTACCAGACGAAAGGCAGCAAGTTAAGCGTCAGCTCGCTCATCGACTTAACCGGATTTGTTGCCGAGCAGAAAAAAATTAGCCCCTACATCGATTCGGTCTATGTGTATTACGAGCCTCTCGATCTTGTCCTTACTTCGCGCCAGGAAATTCGAACTTCTCCGATCTCTACTTTTGCAGACCAATCCTGGCTGGATCTCTATAAACAACCATCCGCAAACCGCTCGCTTTGGATTACGGGAAGAAAAGACGGCTTCGCGCCTGACCATCAAGCGGCCAGCCTGCTTCAAAAAATGCCGCTCATCGGCCAGGTGAACGGCGCTATTGTGATCAACTTGAAGCTGGATCTTCTGTTTAACGACTACTTGAGCCATTACCATAACAAAAAAGGCACAACTCTCGTTCTTGGCGCAAATTCCGAATTGCTGTATTCGGATTCTGCTGACGGAGACCGTCTTCTTCACGCTGTCGACCTAAATCAGCTTCATGCGGCTAACGGATCTTATGTCGACGACTCGGACCGAATTATCTCCTACACGACCTCCGAGTTAACCGGATGGAAGTTTATTGACGTGACGGAGAAGTCCGCTCTTCTTCAAGGGATGAGCCGTATCAAGACGATTGTCATTGCCGTGGCGGCTGTTTATTTGACCGCTGCGATCGCGATCTCCTTTTTCGTATCCCGAAGATTGTACCGGCCGCTGCATAGCGTCATCTCTTATATCGAGAATAACGCCGGCGATCAGCGGGAAGGCGCAGCCAAGCTGCTTGCGGCCAGTGACGAAGCCGGGTTCATCCGCCAGCGGTTCGATCAGATGATCCGCAGCTGGGAGACGCTCGCCACGGAGAAAAGGCAGGTTGACTCCCTCCTTACCGATAACCGAACGGCTATTAAAGAGAAATATTTGAACGATCTTATCCAAGGCGGCGGCGGAAACGGTCAAGCCGCGGAGCTGCTTGGACTCCGGATTGATTTCAGCCGGTTTGCCCTGTTAACCCTTGAACTCGAGGAGCCCTATCCGGTTAAAGACGATGTCTTCCATTTTCATTTGCTTCGTTATGGCTTTATGGATGAGCTTGGAGCGGATATCGACGGAGAGGTGTTTGCCAAGGACGATAAGAGAACGGTGATCCTCTTGGCCGTTCCCTCGGAATCCGAAGAGTTCCCGCTCGATTATGCCCGAAACCTCAAGCAGCATATGTTGACCCAATACGGGCTTACGGTTACGATTGCGGTCAGCCGAATCTGTTCCGGGGAACAAGCGGTGCGACTGGCCTATGAAGAGACGATTGCCGTGTTGAACCTGAAAATTTACATCGGCAAAGGCGAAGTACTGTCTTATTCCATCTTGAGCGATTGGAAATCGGAGGAAGAGGAAGCTTATTACTATCCGTATGACCTGGAAGCCAAGCTGCAGCAGGCGCTACTTCAGACGGATAAAGAGGAATGTTTCCAGACCATACGCGAGATTACCAAGGCCGCCATTGACAAGAAGCTCAGCAAAGCCAATATTCAGCAGCTCTTCTTCCAGCTTAGCGGAGAGATTGTCAAGACGCTTGTCCAGTCCCGTGGCGATGTGGCTTCCGTGTTCGGCAGCAGGTCCGCCTACGCCGATCTGTTAGCCCGCGCAGAGACGCTCAAAGATATGGAACAAGGTTTAATGGAGATGTGCGATAAAATTACCGATTACCACCGTGACAAACGTTCCAAAATGACGGATGTCACGTTGCAGCTGGCGATCGGATACATGGACGCGAACTTTAATAACAATATTTCGGTGGACACCGTTGCCGAATACGTAGAACGCAGTACTTCTTATCTAAGCCGTATCTTCAAAGAGTCGACGGGGATGACCATTAATGATTATTTCATCCAGCTACGCATGAAAAAAGCGATGGAGATGCTTGGTCAAGTCAATGTAACCATCGAGGAAATTTGCCATGAGATTGGTTATGCGAACGTCAGCTATTTCAATAAAATCTTTAAGTCCCGCACGGGACTTACGCCGGGGCAATACCGGCAGCAGCAAGCCGCCGAGAAGTTGCTCTCCCACGATCACATTTGATATGCTTTATGAACCCTTGCCTTTTGTTGGTGGTAATTCATTAAGTTAATGCTTACGAAGCATGAATCACCACAAACGGCTGAACCCTTGCCTTTTTGTAGGTGGTAATTCATTTTAGGAGGAACTGTTCATGCAACCGGTTCGTTTCGGATTGATTGGATTTGGATGGCGGGCTGAAGCCTATCTTCGGATCGCCAAGCAACTCCCGCACTTATTTGAAGCCGTTGGTATTGTCGTAAGAGATATTTCCAAATATGAGAAAGCCGCCGCTAAATGGGGCTTGAAACTGTATAGTTCGGCTGCCGAGCTGGCGCCGCATTGCGATTATGTGATTGCTGCCGTATCCAAAAACGCCGTTCCCGAGCTGCTCGAAGAGCTGGTCTCCTTGCACATTCCCGTATTGGCCGAAACGCCGCCAGCCTTTGACGAGGAAGGGATTAAGCGAGTATCTGACCTGGCTGCCCGCGGCGCCTCGGTCCAAATTGCCGAGCAATATCCGCTGCAGCCGCATCATGCGGCTCGGACCGCCCTTATCCGTTCCGGTGTGCTTGGCGAAGTGAAGCACGTGCAAGTATCCGCCGGGCATGGCATTCATGGGATCGGCTTGATTCGGCAATGGCTGTCGGTTTCAAGCGCGGCATGCGAGATTACCGCCCGACAGTTTGAGCTTCCTATTCTGGAAGTGCCGAACCGCGGCCGTGCCGTAGAGGACAAGCTCGAGACCGAGATTCATGATATTGCGATCCTTACTTTCCCTGATGGAAAAAGCGCCGTTCTCGACTTTGCCCGCTCCCAATATTTCTCCCCGATCCGGCATAACCGGATATTAATTCGCGGCTCTCATGGAGAAATCCGGGATAACGAAATTACCTATAGCCTTGGCAGCGGAGAGTTCGTTACGGATACGATCCGAAGAGTGCAAGATGGCATGGAAGGAAGTTTGGCTCCGCTTTCGCTCCGTGAGCTGCGGACAGGTTCGACAAGTCTATTCCGCAATCCGTATTATCCGGCCTCTCTCTCGGATGAAGAGATTGCAATGGCGCAAAGCATGTCGCGTATGTCGGATTACGTGCGGGAAGGCATTAGTTTCTACTCCCTCTCCGATGCTTTGATTGATGTTCGCCTCTCCATTGCGATCGACGAAGCGGTCGCATCCGGACAACCTGTTGTGATTCAAGGCGAAACGGTTTAGGCTGCATCCAAATGCAATGCTTTACTTATTGTCGCAGCGTCTCAAAAGAGGTTTGCTCGAAGCAAATTATGGGCAAGCGAAAGCCACCAGACCGGATGTTAACTATCCCTTTTAACAAGGGTCGGCTTCTTTTGGTTTGAGCATTTTATGACCAGGTTAAGGGTAGAAGGAGCATTAAATGATTCTGGAGAAGCAAAGCACATGCTTACGAAGTAGCTTTCTTTCAGAAAGCTTTGAAGCGTTCGCTTTTGTGAAGGGATGCCAACCATACCTCATTGATTCAAAGGAATCCCTGAGCAATGGCGATCGGAAGAACATTTAATGCGTAAGCTACTGTTTAACCCAAATATAAACAAAGGGGTGTCCCATCGTCATTTACATGACTTATGGGATACCCCTTCCATTTGGAAATGCTAGAATTGCAAAATAATATCGCGTCCCATCGCCCGGCAAGAGATACCTGCGTCCGGCAGGAATACCGGTGACTCTGCACCTATAACTTGAACCCGATAATCGTGATCATGAAATGCAAATTGGATTTCATCGTTGCGAAGCAGCATCTTCGGCAGCTCCGATGAATCACTCCATAATAGCTCAAGTCCCCACGCGGAACTGCTGGCAGTAAAGCAAATATTCTGCTCCGAGCAGCGGATTCGGATCGTCTCCCCTCCATCCGCGCTTATCAGAATAGCAAGCTCGCCTTCTACCGATTCATCGGTTTCGACCGACTGTACCGTCACAGGATGCACCCGGCCTTCCTGATCATAGAAGACGGGCCGCAAACCTGCCGGCTTATCCCCTTCACTCCAGCGGGCGCTATCCACGACTGGCAGCGTATCGTAGTGGCTGAACTTATTAGGACAGGTTTCGGTCAAATACCGCTCCTTATATCGCTCGTCAAACAAATGAATGTCGCGGATCCATAGCTCGCCGTCATTATTGAGCAGATTGAATCGATAAAAGCGATTATAAAACCAGACCGATTGACGCCCCTCCTCTCTCCAATCCGTAAGCGCTGCTATCGAGGAAGCCGGCGTGAGGGGATACTGCTCCTTAAACCAGCGGGCGGAGTCAGCTAGCGTCTCGACTTGCAGCTCTCCTGCCGCCTGACGTTTGGCCAGCTGCTCCACTTGATCCACAAGACCGTCCTTCATCAGGTCCCACCCGAAGGAATTTTCCTGGCCTACCTGCGTGTACCCGAAGGCTACTTGTTCCTCACGGAAATTAACATCGAGGAACCACCGGACCCAATTGGGTATGCCGCCTCCGCCTTCTGCTCCCGAATAGACGGGCTCTAGCGTAATGACGCTCTGGCCGTTACCGCCAAGCCGGGCATCATATTGGTAGATCGGATCACTGCCCAGCATGCGGAACACGGGTACCGGAATTTGGAGCTCCTTCGTCTGCGCCGGCATAAAGCCGTTCAGGCGGCTAGGATAATAAGCCTGATTATAATAGCCTCCCCAAAGCGTATAGCCGTCCGTCCCCCACTGGTCCTTGCAATTGCAGGAAGCTTGAATGCCGTATTTATCGGATAAATACCCCAGCACATGCGCGTCGAGAAACCAGGAGCCAACCGATTTCGGATAATAGCCGAACACGGATTTGAAATCTTCCATTAGTACATCGGCAATCCTCTCCCGTTCGTTCGGCGTATAACCAACCGTAAAGGCGATATGCGCATGCCAATCCCAAGGGAAGCGGCCTCTCCACGGAATGCCGGCTTTTTCCGCCAGCGGTTGCACGACCTCGAGCCATACGCCGATTTCCTGCGATTCATCTGCGCTCTGAAGAAGCAAGCTCGTAAAATCAGGATTTATTAAAGCATCATATTGAAGCAGCCAGGTCGCCGGCAGCCCGTGCTTCTGCACAAGCGCCAGCTGCTCTCTCACCGGCTCAATCAGGTCGATGGGATCTCTTGGCTCCACGCCTCGAATGAAGTTAATAATATTAACTTGATTATGCGGTTTCATGGTCAAAAATCACGCTCCAATCGTTATTCCCCAATAATAGCCGGTTCGTCACTGTAGACATTGCGAGGAAGAGTCTTCTTGATGTCTACGGTAATTTTGCCTGCCGGCGTATCGCTGTAAGCCTGATAAGCCTTGTTGAACTCGGCGATCGTCTCCTCATCGTGGCCACGAACCTTCATTTCATCAAGGAATTGGCTATAAGCGGTTTCGAACTCTTTATCGCTCTTTGCCAGCAGCATTTTTGCGTAATATTTCAAACGAATATCGCCCTGAACGGGACCGTACTTTTCAACCGTTCCGCCGATGGTCGGCTTAATGCGGGCTGCCTTTGGCGTCAATCCGAATGTCCCCTGCTTATGGTTGATTTCTTCCGCCTGGTAGAGCATCGCGTTGTAGGCTGGCCATGGCGATTCCATCGTCTTAATATGCGAACTGCCTACGCTAGCCAAGTTCTTCCACCACCAGAAGCCATATTGCGTAACGCTCGCCATTCCGCCGTTGTCTCCGCCCCAGTATTTAGGACCTCGGAATACTTCATAATTCTCAACGGCCGCGCCATCCTCCAGCTTGTACGCTCCCATGCTTTCAGGACCATACTCCATGAGAACAAACGCTTCATTGGTCTGCATCCAATCAAGCCCCTTCATCAGCCGGTCAGGATCTTTAATTGCCGTGCTGAGTCCCGTTCCGTTCGTTCCGAACGGATTATAATTCGCATATTGAGCCAATTTGACATCCGGATTCGTTGGGAGGGCTACCGGATAGAACCAGCCGTCCGGGAAGCCTTGCTTCTTCAGCTCGTTATAGGTGATCGCTTCGGCAATACCTTTGTTCTTCAGCGTTGTCACGTTCGGGTTATCCCATCCGCCAAACAGCATGGCTCCAAAGCGCAGATTATTCACTTTCTCCTTGAATAGATCCTTCTTCTGGAAGGAAGTCTCCGGGTCAATGAGTCCTTCCTGGTTAAGATGATTCAGCCATTGAAAAGCTTGCTTGAAGCCCGGAAGCTTATAATCCGGTATAACCGTACCGTCCGGCTGCTCGTTGTAACCGTTATCCGTGCTTCTAACGCCAAACATCGACATGACGATTTCCAATCCGGCGAAGTTCTCACCGCCGAGAGAGAGCGGGATCAGCTTGCGGCCTTGGTCATCCTTCAAGTCTTTTACCGCGTTCAAATATTTCTCGAAGCCGTCAACCGTCTTTAAGTCATCCGTTGTCATACCGGTCTGATCCAGAACCGTATTCTGTATCCATAAGCCTTGCGCATTGCCCTGCCAGGCAGACGGATTATCGATAACCGGCTCATAGGCAGAAGGCACGAAGTAAATATGACCATCGCTTGCGCGCCAATAATCGATAATTCGTTTGTCGATCTTGGCCAGGTTCGGATATTGATCGGGTTTGTTGAAATAATCATCAAGCGGAAGAAGTTTCTTCTCGTTTATGAGGCGCGACCAGACGAGACTGTCGGACGGCAATATGATGGCATCGGATAGACTGCCGCCAGCAAGCTTAAGGTTAATTTGCTGTGACAAATCGCCGCCGTTGCCGATCTCGACTTTATCCCAATGTACGCCGGATTGCTTCATAACCTCCTGCGTGATTGGGCCATCGAGATTAATCGGCGTCGTCATAGCCGGCGCATACAAGCTATAATGCGTCTCTTGCGCCGAATTAGTAGCTTCACTGCTCTGCTCGCTTGGACTCCCGTTACTGTTGTTGCTTATTGTACAGCCAGCGGCAAGTAAAGCGTTCAGCATAACGACCAATGTCATTGTACCGGCGTTCTTCCATCTTTTTTTCATCGGACAAAGTCCCCCTATCGGAATTTACTCTTTGACAGAGCCTATCAAAACACCCTTCACGAAGAAGCGCTGAACGAACGGGTAAACAACAAGAATCGGCAGAACGGTAATCATAATCGTCGCCATCCGGACCGACTTTGGCGTAATGGCATCCGGATTATATAGCCGGGTCTGATTAATCGTGGTCATCTGGCTGGTGCTGATCACTTGACTGGCCTCAATCGTACTGAGCATGCGCTGCAAGTAGGTCGGAAGCGGCTGCAGCTGAATATCGTTCACGAAAAAAGCGCCGGTAAACCAGTCGTTCCATTGCCCGACTGCCGTGAATAATCCGAGAGCAGCAAACAATGGCATTGAGAACGGAAGCACGATATGGAAATAAATGCGCATATAACCTCCGCCATCAAGCTTGACCGACTCTACTACACTCTCGGGAATCGTGTTCTGGAACGAGGTTTTCATCACGAACATATTCCACACGCTGAATAAGGATGGGATCACATATACCCAGAAGTTGTTGATCAGATGCATATTCATTAGTTGAATGTAATACGGAATTAGCCCGCCGCTGAACAGCATGACGATCAGAAATACGAATAAAAGCGGCTGCCTGCCCGGCAATTCCCTGCGGGATAAAGCAAAGGCGACAAATGACGTAATCAGCAAGGAGCCTGCCGTGCCTATTACTGTGCGCTGCACGGTAATCCAGAAAGCATTCAGTATGGTCATATCGGAAAACATGACGCGATAATTATCAAAGGTGAATACACGAGGCAGCCAGTAAATGCCGCCCATGCTTGTATCCCTCCCCTCATTAAGAGAGAGAATCAGGATGTACCAGAACGGATAGACGCATAACAGCGCAAAGACGGTCAGCAGTACAGCATTGCCCCAATTAAAGGCCCGTTCTCCTGTCGTAGATCGACCTAGCTCCATATCATCACCCTCTTCCTACCATAAGCTGTCGCCGCCAATACGTTTAGAGATCATATTACTAAAAATTAGCAGCACTGTAGAGATAACGCTCATAACGAGTCCAATGGCCGTCGTTTGCGAATATTGGGCCTGTCCAATACCCAGACGCAGCACATACGTATCAATAACTTCCGCTACGCCCATATTGGCGGGGTTAATCATGGCATAGATCTGATCGATGCCAACGCTAAGCAAGCCTGGCACGGTCAGAATCAGAACGATTGAAATAATCGGAACGATGCCCGGAAGCGTGATGTAACGCATCTGAGCGAAACGGCCTGCCCCGTCCATCACCGCCGCTTCGTACAGCACCGGATTGATGCCTGAAATGGCAGCTAAATAAAGAATGGTGCCCCAGCCGACTTCCTTCCACATGCTGCTGACGATAAAGATGGGACGAAACCATGTCTCCGAGCCCATAAAAGCAATAGGCTCCACTCCCAAGCTGTGCAGAAGAGAGTTGGCGCCACCTCCATCAATGGACAAGAAGGCATCAAGAAATCCGATGACAACGATCCACGATACAAAATGCGGGAGGTAGCTCAAGGACTGAATGACCCGCTTGAAGCGAGCTGCGCGTATTTCATTGATGAGCAAGGCGATGACAATGGTCGTTGGAAACACGAACAGCAGTCTTAGAAACGTAAGCAGCAGCGTATTCCCGGTCGCTTTCCAAAAATCATGGCTTGCCGTGAACTCCTTGAAATTTTGCAGGCCGATCCAAGGGCTTCTCCAAATACCGTCCGTAAAGTTGTAATCCCTAAAGGCCATCTGCAGTCCCAGCATCGGGATGTAGTTAAACAAGACGACTAACGCGATGCCCGGCAGTAAAATGATATACAGCGGCAGGAAGCCTTTTTGCTTGAGAATCCATAATCGGTTCATGGGTCCATCTCCTTTCCCAACGTAATACAGTGCTTGCTTAAACTATAATCGCTATGTAAAGCGCTTACAATTGTCCTGAGACGCTATTAATGCTGTTATGGCACGATTATAAGTAGCCGTGAATATCCCGATATTCCTTCGGGCTGAGCCCAGTCATGCGCTTGAATAATCCCGTGAAATAGCCGATATTCTGATACCCGACCTGCTCCGCTACCTCATAGAGCTTAAATTCCGGATGCTTCAGCATTTCCTTGGCCTTCTGGATCCGTATGCGAATCAACCGGTCCGTGAAGGATTCTCCTAGCTCTGACCGGAATAAGGCGCCCAAGTAATTGGGACTTAAGTATACGGATTCGGCAACGGAGCGCAACGACAAATCGTCCCTGTAATGCATACTCATATAATCGATCGCTTTCTGCACAACAATCTGACTATGGCTCTTTTTCTGTTCAGCATTTTCTTCACCGCCAAAGAGCTGCGGATTCGCTGCTCGCAGCGCGTCTATCTGCTCCTTCAGCTGCGTTTCCTCTTTGCTTTTCAGCAGCTTCGACTGCTCCTCCTCGCCAATTCGCGCTAGCGCCGCATTTAAGTCTTCGAATATAACCGGCTTGATCAGAAAGGCATCAACTCCAATATCCAGAGCGGTCTTCGCGTAGTGAAACTCTTCGTAGCCCGTAACCATAATAATACGGATGTTCGGATTAAGCCTTCTCATGCGAGAGGACAGCTCTAGACCGTCTGTTCCCAGTAATCGGATATCCGTTATCAATAGATCGGGCACGCTTTGCTTGGCAGCTTCAAGAGCTTCATTTGCCCCTTCCCAATCGCCGGTGACCTCCATCTGATATTGCTCCCAGGACACATGCCTTACAATGGAGCGGCGCTGCCTCTCTTCGTCATCCACTACAAACACCTTAATCATGGTCGACCTCCCGTTTAGCTTATCGCTTGATTTGACATCTGATTTTGAGGAATGACCAGCTGAACGATCGTCCCTTCCCCCGGCTTACTCTGGATAAGCATCTGACTATTCGGTCCATAATACCGCTTCAAGCGTTCATTGACGTTATAGACGCCAAAGCCGCCGCCCACTCTGTCACCTTGCGCATTCTCCAGCAGCCGATGGAGCTGCTCCTCGCTCATGCCCGATCCATTGTCGGCTATCGTAATGCATAACCTATCTTGCCGCATAGAAGCGGCAATCGTGAGGCAGCCTCTCCCACCGGTATGAACAAAAGCGTGAAGAAGCGCATTTTCCACGATCGGCTGTAGAGTAATCTTGATAATACTGCAGGAATAGGTCTCTTCATCAACGTCAAATTGAACGGTAATTCTACCCGGATAACGAGACTTATGAATTTCCAAATAGGCCTTCACATGATCCATTTCATCCGAGAATGGCAAAATATCGGTTCCTCGGTTCAACGCTAATCTGAAAAATTTAGCCAAAGCGTCAACCGTGCTGCTAATTTCGGAGGATCCAACGTCCATCGCCATGCTTTTGACAAGCGCCAGCGTATTATAGAGAAAATGCGGGTTGATCTGAGCTTGCAGCAGATTTAATTTCTCAATCTCCACCCGGCTTCTCGCTTCGGCTATTTCGCCAAGAGATTGCTCCAGCCGCAAGGACATCGCGTTGAATTCCTCTTCAAGATCAGCAAGTTCATCTTTACTGTGCACCTTGATCGTCAGCCCCAAATCCCCGCTTCGAACTCTTCTCATGCTACGAATGAGAGAGTTGAGTCGATTCGTTGTTCTTATCCCAAAGCCGGTCAATACGCCTACTGTCAGCACGACGAAGAGGATACTCACCGTGACCGCTGCTTTCTTGACCAGCTGAAGCTTCTGCCAAATCTCCTGCTGGCTGACGATCGTGACCACCTTCCAGTCCAGCCGATTTGTCTCGAATACGACAAGGCTTTTCGAACCGTTAACGGTTGCCCAGTACCATCCCTTGCTGGATTCATATACCTTCGCCAGATAATCAGGCCGGGCATTGCCGTCACCATCCTGCTTGTTGACAAAATTAGCGAGAACTCTCCCCTTGTTATCCAGTACGATAAATCCGCCTTTCTTTAGCGCAAGCGGATTGGAAATCTGGTCGAACAATGCCCGGTTGGATACTTCTGCGTGAATGAAGCCGTATTTCTCATTCGACAAATAATCAACCAGCCATTTGCTAATATAAAGAGTAGGCTCGGAATAATCATCCTTCCAATTGAAATACCAATAGAACGACTGGTCATTATCCAGCATCGGCGAATACCAGGCTTCCTTCTCCGCGCGTTGCAAATTCAGCACCGTTCCTCCATCCTCATGCAAGGTAGGATTCGTTTTATAGAATTGAATGGACTTCATTGGGAAATACGAACGGACTCGATTCACCGCCGCGTTCAGCTGCTGCAGCCCCATAACTTCCTCCTCCAGTGAAGAATAGGATTGCGTAAGCGTCGTTGTAATGCCGGAATCCAGAGAAAGCTGCATCAATATGTTCTGATAGCCCACAATTCGGTATTCGATGTTCTCGTTCAATTGATAGACGACTTCCTCCAGCATCTCGCGTCCTTCCTTCTGAGCAAGCGACAGGCTAGTTGAGAATAAGTAGTATCCGATCAACAAGACTGGAATAATAAGGAACAAAATAACCATGATAATAAGCTTTTGCAATAGTCTAATCCGTTTCCAATAGCCAGCAATCATTCCGCTTTGTCCCCCGATGCAAGATATAATCTAAATCAGCCGCAAATGCTTCATAACCATTATTGTAGGACGATCGGTATTTTCCAATATGCTGAGAAGACTATAAAATGCTGTTCTATTTGCCAATATCTTTGTCGTTTGTGTCGAACGAAGGCGTTATTTGAATGTTTTTGACAAAAGCAGCATCAACAAAAAAACAGCCCGCCGAACGATGCCGGCAGGCTGTAAATTTGAATTAGTGAAAATGCGAGATATATTCTAGCGCCGTTGTGCCGTAGACGCTTTTGAAATGTTTATTCATATGGGTCAAATCTACAAACCCGCATGCGGCTACCGCCGTATAAATATCTTTGCTGCTCTCGATGAGCTGCTTGGCGCGTTCGATTTTGCTATTTAGAAAATACTGATAAGGCGAAATACCCGTATGTGCCTTGAACAGGCGTATGAACTGGTATTTCGATAAATCCAGCTCCATGCAAATTTCATCAAGCTTAAGCACTTGCTCCAGATTGGCATGAATCTTGTCTTTTGCCTTCCGGATTAGAGCATGGTCCTGTTTCCTCGCGTCAGCAGACAGACTAGAATCCGCTAGCCGGTCCGTAAGCGACAGAAACAATTCGCTGCATAACGCTTCGTCCTTTTCGCCTAAGATGGCATTCGTCAGATTTAATACCCTTCGCTCCAATTCCCGGTCGTATACGATAGGGTTTGAGAAACGCATAACCTCTTTTTTCTCCATCACTTCAAGCAGCAGCTGCGGCTCAATATACAACATGACGTAATCCAATCCCGCCTTGTCATTAGCCATGCCGTCATGGGTCTGCTCCGGATTAAAGAGCATAATGCCGCTTTTATGGGATAGTTGAAGACTGCCCTCCAGGTTATATCGCTGAGTGCCCCGCAAGGTTACGCCAATCGCATATTCTTGGTGTGCGTGCTTCTTATATTTAAACTCCGTCATGCTTGCCGACAACGCTGTAATGCCGGCCGCTTTTTTATAAACAAATTTCTCCATCCTACTCACCTCGGCAAAGCTATGTCCAAATCATAACAGCAGCGTAGGCCAAAAATAAAGCCATTACCAGATTGGCAAATTTTTGATGCTTCTGTAAAAACGTCCTTAAGACGGAACCAAATAAAACCCATGTAAGAAAAGCAGAGAAACCAATCAAGGTAATAGCGGCAATATGAACGGATACCGCGGCAAATCCGCTATAAGACGGGATAATAAACGCAGGTATGACGGTTAGGGCAAACAGGACGGTCTTCGGATTCAAAAACTGCAGCAGTACACCGAATCGGAAAGTAGCCGTCTGCTCCGCGGTTGCTTGGGACGAATGGTTGCTGACGATCTTGTAAGCCAGATAGACCATATACGCGCTGCCGATGATTTGAAGAATCGTGATGACCTTCGGCATAACCGCCATCAGCATCGAATTCAGAGCAGCGGACACAACAAGCAATAATCCAAAGCCGATTGTCGCTCCGTAAGAGAACGTCATCGCTTGCCTCGCGCCGGCATTTTTTACGGTGGACAAAATCATGATATTCGTAGGGCCCGGCGTAAACGTTGCAATCATGCAATAAAACAAAAAAGATGTAGTATCCAAGAGAAGTCGCTCCTTTCGCGCTCTTCTCTTATCCTACATCCGAATGGAAATGGCCTATAGTATATTATTGCAGGAACAACGTCGAATTGATGACCACCTTCTCATCGGGACTTGTGCGTCCGAGCACCCGCCAGCCTTGGCTTGTGAGCGTATCTACCTCTATCGATTCATACATGATCTGCTTCATTCCTTCAGCTGTGCGAATCGCAACTAGAGGATTCGATGAGGTGCAGCGAATTTGCTCCAGCACCGCTTGTTTGTTTTTCACGAGACTGGCCACAAAGACCCGCCGGTACGGACCGTAATCGAACCTCGAACCATCCTCCAATACGACCTTCACTTTCGCCCCAAATCCCATATGCTCTAACAAAGCGCGGGAAGCCTCGTAGGCTGTCGCATCCTTCTCCACACAGATGACCTCCACGCCGCCAAACAGGTGCAATAGGATTGAACTTAACGGCATCGGTCCGCTTCCGACAAACACAATCGGCGATTGCTCCGATTCGCGGTTAGCCTCCGTATACTGTTGCAGCGTGAATAGTTCCTGTTTAACCAGCTCTATGTAAACAGGCCAATTAGGAAGCCATTTCACGGCATCGAGACCGGAATCTCTCGATTCGCAAGCCTTGCGGGAATCGCTCAGCTCCGTCAGGAATTCGGCTTCCGACAGCTTATCCTGCAACTGCCGCTGGTTGGATTGAATATACTCATGGCTCAGGACGGCTTGTACCTCTTCCGGCGAATAACGGGACCTCAGCTGCACGAACAAGAGGTTGATTACGCCGGTGACCGTTGGATTGGCAGGAGATAAATCACTTTCTTTCTGAAGAAGCTCATTGGTTTCGCGGATAAAAGCAATAAAATCGTTAACCATCAGCCATCTTGGCAGTCCATAACCTTCCATTTGCCCCGTTCCTCCTTCACCACTACCACTACTGAGAAATATATTCATTCAGAACGGGATGTAGAAGGGGAAGGAAGGACTCGTTAATTGGTTCCTTAAATCATGTAAATGACGATGGGGCTAAACAGCAGCCTGCGCATTAAATATTCTTCCGATCGCCATTGCTCAGGGATTCCTTGAATTAATATTTCAGAGGTAGGAAGCCCTTTACAAAAGCGAACGCTTCAAAGCTTTCTGAAAGAAAGCTACTTCGTAAGCATGAGCCTTGCTTCTCCAGAATCATCTAATGCTCCGTCTGCCCTTAACCCACTCATAAAATGCTCAAACAAAAAGAAGCCGACCCTTGTTAAACTGAAGGTACCACTGCCCAGATTTCCGCACAATTAACCGTTTCCGTTACGGATAAAGACCATTGCCGAAAGTCAGCTCAGAGATCGGGTGTGGCTTTCGATTGCCCACAATTTGCTTAAGAATGCTACAAAAGATCAAAAACGAAAAATAGCCATGCAAAAAATAGCTCTTTGCATAGCTAATTTTATTAAGAATCACTTCTTTAACTATACTGAAGCGAGCCATTCTCTAGCGAGCAAACCTCTTTTGAGAAGCCCCTTGGTCGTTCTTTTAATTGCGATAGACCTCAAACTCCCATAACGAGTATCCCCATCCCGCATTGACCCTTTGCGTTCCGTACATTCTGACATATCTTCCGCTTGCCGGGCTGAACGTGACGTCATCCACGCCGCCGTCTCCCGTGGTTGTCGAATAGACGGTCGTCCAGTCTGTTGCGTTATTGGATACTTGGATCTGATAACTTTTTCCGTATGCCGCTTCCCAGCTTAACTTTACGCGGCTAATCGATTGCGAAGAACCCAAATCCACGTAGATCCACTGGGGATCGCCGTAAGCGGAAGACCAACGCGAACCCGCATTGCCATCAACCGCTTTATCGGCCGTTCGGCTTGCGGCGTCATCCGTAGAGGAAGCCGTGGCGCTTTTGTTCAATGCCAAATTCGGTGATCCAAGATTCAAGTTCACGAATCGGGGTCTGTAATCGTTCGTATTCGTTGCTCCGCCTATCCGATTCACGTTATAGGAGATGAGCAGTTGCCCCGGGCTAGACAGATGTGGATGAGCCTTGGCATTGTAGGTATAACGCTGGCCGGCGCCGGTGCCTTCAAACTCGGGAGCGGTATAAAATTTGACCGGCGCAGCGAATGGTCCCGTTGGACTGTCGCCAATCGCATACATCATATCAGCGGTTTGCACGGCCCTTGTATAAACAGCTATATACTTGCCGGTGTATGGCCCGCTCGTAACCGGCGTAACGCTGAGTTCTGTCGAGACATTGCTTAGCAAAGACGCCGAATCGGCTATATTGGTGCTCCAGCTGCTTCCGTTCCAATACTTTAGATTAGTGAAATTAGGGAACTCCGAGCGGAGTACTCTCGACACGATCAGATCCTTCTGTCCTCCAACAAGCGTATCTCTGTACCCGTACAAGTAAATATATCCATCCGGATTCGGAGCACCTGCTTGCGTGGAATTGTTCATGATGCCTACGCCATAATCGTACAGATAGGTCGAGTTCTTGTAATAAAGCTTGGAGACGGCCGAGGTTTTCGTAAATGCCGCATAATTGGGTTCGCCGCTCACGATAGGAATCGTGATAAGATCAACCTGCTTTGGCTTCCAATCTCCGTCAAACGGAATGCCAAACACATACACATTCCCGCCAATGGCCAAAGCTTCCTGCATCCAGGCCGTATAGCCAAACAGGTTGTTGCCCCCGGCCGTACTCAAATTCGCCTTATCCCCATATTTAAAGCTCATATTTGCGGCAGTAGGACTGTTGCCCGTCAATATGGCCGAGGAATGGTTCTGATAAGCCATATTGCTGATCGTACCCGCTGCATTAGCAGAACCAAGAATTGTATCGCTAAATATGAAAAAAGTTTTGGAACTGCCAGTTGCGCTTCCTATTGAATCCAATTCATTCAGCGGCGCGGAATAAATACCGTCTGCGTTCAGCCAGGTGTTGGCATACCCTGCCCGGTTGAACAGATTCGTCCAATTGTCGGCTGCCGTTGCGGTCAATACGGGGTCAGCAGCTGCTGCCGGTTCAGAATGGTTAACCACACCTGAAGATAACAAGACCGTCATTACTATTCCTGCAGCGATCCTTCTTCTCATTGGATTTATCCCTCCAATTGTTCAGCAGCTTCAGCTTCCGTCCCCGCAATGCGTCCAAACACTTTGAATTCATATAACGAATAGCCGTACATCGTGCCTCTTTGCGTCCCGTACATTCTTACATATCTGGCGGAAACTTCATCAAAGTTCGCGATATCCGATCCTCCGTCGCCCGAAGTCGTACTATACACGTCGGTCCAGTTCTCGCCGTCGCCCGATACCTGGATCTTGTATGCTCTTCCGTAAGCGACTTCCCAATCAAGCTTCACGCGGCTGATCAAACTTGGAGCACCAAGATCGATCTGGATCCACTGCGGATCGGAAGAATCGGATGCCCATCGCGTTTGGCTATTTCCGTCATTGGCATCGGCCGCTTGATGCGCGCTTTCCGAAGAGGAAGCGGTGACCGCCTTGCCTTGAGCAAGTTCCACCAGCTCCGGTCCGGTTGGCGGCGCCAAATTGAGCTCCGGATTGGCAAGGTCAAGCTTATACATCATCTGATTATAGTTATAACGAGGCATGGCGGGAGCTTTTGTATACGAATTGGTGAAGGTCGCCTCGAAATAAAGATAACGTCCGCCGTCCTTGATGAAGTATTCATGCTGAGAAGGGTTATAGAAGGAATATTCGTTGTGGGTAATAATTTTTTTGGCTACTGTCCATGGACCGTTAGGCGCAGGCGCTTCCGCGAACCAGATTTCGCCCAGCAGCGAAGTTTTGCCAAACTTCTCTTGGCCGATCATCACATAACTGTGGCGGTATTCATTCCATTCCACGGAACTTTGGGCAATTTGAACCTCGTCGCCCGAATCCGCGTCCTTGAGCTGGAAATACCGTTCATCGCCCGCTTGAATCAAGCCTAGTCCAATCAGCTCTTTCTCCTGCTCTTGCGTTAGCTGCTGCGTGTTTTTCTTCCAGCCCCATACGAGCTTGCCGTCAGCGCCCCGTTCAAGCTGCGTGTTCGCCCCTGCATAAGTCGTCCCCGGCACCAGCGGGGTGAAATACTCGTATTGCGTGTAATCCACAATGGCATCCATCTTCGCTTCAACCCGGATATTCGGATACTCATGCTGGGTGAAAATATAATAACCTTTGCCGTTATCCTCATAGTAAGTTCCTTGACCGCCCATTCCGGCATAACGCCAGTCGCTTACGCCAGGGAATTGGACTAACTGCTCGAATTCCTGCTTCTCATCGTTAAACATCAAAATGCCAAAGGAGTGAGGGTTCGGATCATGCGTACTGTAAGCAGCCAACAGCCGTTCCTCGCCACTATTGTCTTTCACCGTCATGAGACCAAAAATCCAAGCGATACCCGCGCCATCCGATAGCGGAGGAACGAGGCTTTTGACAAAACCGTCTTCGCGCGTAATATAGTCAAGATCCACGCCTGCATCAAGGTCAAGGCCTTGGCTCGGCAGCTTCGACGTAGCGCCTGTCACGCGGAAATTGCCAAGAGGATAAGAAGGCCGGTCCGTATCGCCCCAGAACCAATACAACTTATTCTTGTAAGCAATCGTCTGAACGGAGTCTTGCCCCATCACTTTTCCATTCAGGAGAGGTTCTTCAATAGGCGGCGTTTCGCCCAGCATAACCGTATCCCTGTATATCCCTTGGCCGGTCACCCGGTACAAGCGTTCAGCGATATTGATCCGGTTCATTTGGATCGTAATGCTTCCTCCAGGGGTTACGTTAACCGCTTGCCCGCGATAGCCGAACATATCCATGGGAACTTCGTAACCATGGCTCGAGAGATGGAAAAATACCGTCTCATTCATAAGACCCGGCTCGTCAAAAGCCACATTGCCGGCACTATCCGTGTAGAAGCGGATATTATTGGTCGTCTTCAGCTCCACGGCGGGAATCCCTCTGCCGGTTGCCGCGTCAACGACGTGGATTTTGAACAATGGCTGATTGTAAATCTGCGTTTGGACCGGTTTCTTTGCTGCATTGCCGTCTGATGCGCTAACCGGCGTAATGGCACCGGGCAATAATACCGCGGCCAACATAACCCCGGCGATTACTCCCGATAATTTGCGAAGATGGAATCCCATACGGTTGATCTCCTCCATTCATAATTAATCAGGTATTGTTCGCCGAACCGTACACTTCGAAATCCCGTACGGATAAGAGAGTTTTTGGCGCACTGTATAACCGGACATATCTAGCCTCGGCTTCCTTAAAAGTGATCTCATCCACGCCGCCATTTCCGGTTTTGGTGGCGTATACGTCTTTCCATTTCTTGCCGTCGCCGGAAATTTGAATTTGATAGGCTTTGCCAAACGCCGTTCCCCAGTTCAGGACAACGCGATCCATACGGCTAGCAGCGCCAAGATCAATCTTCAGCCATTGCGGACGGTTCGAAGCGGAAGTCCAGAACGTCTCCGGATTGCCGTCATTGGCAAGTTCAGCCTGGTTATCCTTCTTGCTGGATGTCGAAGTAATCGGTTTGCCCTTTGCTAGATCCGTCGCCGGAAGCGTCAGTCCGAGGTCTGGACTAGCAAGATCAAGCTTATACATCATCTGATTGTAATTGTAACGCGGCGTAGGTTCGTGATCCGTGAAGGAATTGGTGTAGGTAGCTTCGAGGTAAATATATCTGCCTCCGGCTTTATCGAAAAATTCGTCATGAGCCGGATTATAGAAGGTGTAGTTGCTATGCGTAATAATTTTTTTGGCCGTTGTCCACGGCCCTTGCGGCGCGGGCGCTTCCGCATACCACATTTCGCCTAGTCCCGACGTCGTTCCGCCCATCTGCTGGCCAAACATAACATACTTATGGCGGTAGTTATTCCACTCTACCGAGCTGCCGGCAATCGTGACATCAGCGCCCGTATCCGCGTCCTTCAGCTGGTAATAGCGGGCATCCGTATCCTTCATAACGCCCAGATTGATAAGCTCCTTCTCTTGATCCTGCTTCAGCGGCGGCGTATTTGGCTTCCAGCCCCATACTAGCTTGCCTGAAGCATCCCGTTCGAGCTCGGTGCTCGCGCCGTTATACGTCGTCCCCGGCTTCATAGGCGTGAATGCCTCATATTTCGTATAGTCTTGAATAGCTTCGTAAGTCGCCGGGACGCGCAGGTTTGGCATCCGGTGCTCGGTAAAGATCCAATACCCTTTGCCGTTGTCCTCGTAATAACTCGCTTGACCGCCCGGGTGGCGCCAGTCGTCTTTATCCGGGAATTGGACAAGTTGTTCGAATTGCTTCGTCTCGTCGTTGAACTGAAGAATGCCAAACGCCGACAGATCCGGGTTATGCGTACTGTAGCCGGCCAAGAGACGCTCCCGGCCGCTTGCATCCTTGGCCGTCATTAAACCAAACACCCATGCGATATTCGCGCCGTCCGGCAGCGGCGGCACAAGGCTTTTGACAAAGCCGTCCTCTTGTTTGATGTAATCCAGATCGACGCCAACATCCGGATCGAGCCCGCCTTGTCCCGGAAGCTTAGAGGTCGCGCCCGTCACCCTGAAGTTCCCTAGCGGATAGGCTACGCGGTCTGTATCGCCCCAGAACCAATACAGCTTGCCTTTATACTTGATCGTCTGAACGGAGTCCGAGCCCATCACCTTGCCGTTCAAGAGCGGCTCCTCAATCGGCGGTGTTTGCCCGAGCAAAATACTGTCCCGGTAAATCCCTTCGCCAGTCAACCGATACAGCCGCTCCGCGATATTGACCCGCTCCATCGTGAGGGTAACGCTGCCGCCCGGCGTCACATCGACGGCCTGGCCATGATAACCAAAGAAATCTGCAGGTACCTTATATCCGTCGCTGGACAGATGGAAAAATACCGTTTCGTTCATCAGCCCAACCTCTTTAAAAGCTACATACCCCGCGCTATCCGTATAAAAAGTCATGTTGTTGGTCGTTCTCAGCTCCACGGCCGGAATTCCCCGTCCGGTCTTCGAATCGACAACCCGGATCCCAAAAGGCTGTTCACTGCTATATTGGCTTGGCGTTAGCTTTGGCTTAGCATTATCCGCAGACATCGTCCCCGGAAATATAGCCAAACTGAGCAGAATCGAAGCTGCGATTCCGGTTGTTCTCCGAAATTTCATCATTTATAATCCTCCAATCGCCATAATGTTGAATATCCATCGATCAACAACCACATTATTGCATCGCATCACCTCCCAATGGTCATAAAAAAAGAGCAGCATGCTGCGAAGCAAACTGCTCTTGAGGTCTCTTACTTCACCGCACGCTGCGCTGCATCATTGTAGATTTTCAGCACTTTATCGATGTCGCCCATTTTTTTGAGTTTATCTGTAAATTTAGTCCAGTCGTCGAAGTTTGCTTTGCCCGACACAAATTTGGCTTGCTCCTCCGTAACAAAGGTTTTGACCGGGTTCATGACTTCGGAGATGGTCTGGCTCTCTTCCGGCGTGAATTGAATGCTAGGCTCGGTGTAGGAAGAAGGAACGTAGTCGTTTTTCGGCATTGGCAAGCTGGTCAAGAATGGCGATTTCTCAATCGGCACCTCTTCGTATTTGCCTCCGAAGTAAGTGTAATCCTTCGCCGCAAAGTCTACGAAAGCTTTGGCATCGTTAACCATTTGCAAGCCGGGGTTATAGTTCTTGCTTGCCCGGATTCCGTATTTATCCCCTACAATCCAAGGGTCCGGCGCGCTTTTGAACTCATCGTTGAACGTCTTGACTCCGTCTGCCCCTTTCGTGTAGGTCGTGCCTTCAATCCCCCACGTAATCAGGTCCATCATCTTGTCCGTGTATTGATAATCAATGAATTTGATCAAATCTTTTGCAACTTTTGTATTGGCGTTAATGCAGAATTGCGCCCAGCCAAGATCCGGCGTATTTCCGTTGGCCACTTCCTGCCAGGACTTCCCGTAATTCGGATTGTCCGGATACAACGTGACGGCGAATACTTTCCCGTCATTTACCGTTCTCGTATACTCCGCGGGAGTCGTGAACCACTGGGTCAACCACATAAAGTTATCGCCGTTTAAAGCTTTGCGCTTCAGAGTATCGTCGGTATCGATCGTATACTCCGGATCAAGCAGCTTCTCCGCGTATAGCTTATTCGCGAACTGGAGCGCCTCTTTGTACCCGTCCTGAAGAACGCCGTATACGTATTTGCTACCGTCCCAATAAATATCGTCTTTCACATGGTCAGCGGCGAACAAGGAGCGCAAGCTGTTCCATCTTGTCGCGATCGGATATTTATCCGGGTACAGCTCTTTCAGCTTTTTCGCAGCCTGGTAAACATCATCCCAAGTTTCGGGAATTTTGATATTGTTTTGTTGGAATAGATCATAACGGTAAGAGGACGTGTTCTGAATGAGCATGCCTTTGTCTTCCGGGTATCTTGGCGTTGACGTTTCTTTGAACGTGTACATCTTGCCTTCGGCATTGGTCACCCGCGTTAATCCGTTCTTCACCTTGCCCAAGTAATTCATATAGTTAGGCATCAAGTCTTTGTATTGGCTTAACTCCAGGATTTGGCCCTGCTCCGCCATTTCGGTCGTATCATAGAACAACGGGGTTACGAAAAAGTCCGGCAGATCGTCGCTTGCGATCATCAGCTTGAGCTTCTCGTCATATTCGGAGGAAGGAATGTAGTTGAAGTCGATATTCACTTTCCTGCCCATGTAGGCTTCCATTTCCTTCTGCCATTCTTTCCCCATCATGCTGTTCTCGTTATCAACGCCATTCGATGGCAGCGCCACCGAAAAACTTAAAGGCTTGCTGTCTGCCGCGTTTGTATTTGAACTAGCCGAATTAGCCGGTGCGTTATTTGCATTGTTTGTATTGTTTGTACAGCCTGCTACTGTGAGAGCCAACATGGAAGCTAAAAGCAAAGACGTAGTCTTTCTTTTCATTGAAACCCCTCCTGATTAATGTTTGGATGACAGCATGCCATAAGACTAAACTTGCCGGATCTTGCATGAATGAAGCTTGAAGCTTGATCACCTCCATGCGGAATTGCTGCAGAGCCTATCCTTTAATCGATCCAACCAGAATTCCTTTCGTGAAATGCTTCTGGAAGAATGGATAGATGCACATGATGGGAAACATCGTGATAATGATGACGCTCATCCTTACGGCTTGCGGATCAAGGGAATCCCCCGCCTGATTAATCGCAACGTTGCCGGCGCCAACTCTTCCCGCGATCGCATTGGTATCGAGCGTGAACAAATAGTTTCGCAGAACCATCTGCAGCGGGTATTTATCTTGATCCTGCAAATAAACCAATGCTTCGAACCAGCTGTTCCAGCTCCCTACAAGTCCAAACAAAGCAAAGGTGGCAAGGAGCGCCTTCGATAACGGCAGAATAATCCGGAACAGAACAACAGGATCATTCGCACCGTCCATCAAAGCGGATTCCCTCAGCTCTGACGGAATATTCATGAAAAACGTTCGGAACAGGAATACGTTATACGCGCCGATCGCGCCCGGAAGAATCATGACCCATACCGTATCCAGCAAATGCATGCTCCGCATAAGCAAGTAGGTAGGAATCAATCCCCCGCCAAAAAACATCGTGATCATAAGAAAGATCGTTAGAAACTTTTTGCCGACAAATCCCTGAACGGTTAACGGGTAAGCCATCAAGGAAGTAAACAGCAGCATAAGGCCGGTGGAGCCAACCGCGTAAAGGATAGAGTTCAAATACCCTTTGAAAATATAGGGATCCTTGAATACCGTTGTGTAAGCTTCTATGTTGAAACCTTGCGGCCATACGGTAACGCTGCCTGTCGAAATATAACGGGAGCTGCTCACCGACGTCGCGATAATGTTCAGAATCGGATACAGGACAGCGACCAGGATTATCAGCATAAACAGAATGTTAACCGTATCAAAAACTCTAGAACTTAAGCTAACCTTTCTCATTGCAACTCATCTCCTAGAACAAACTTGTATCCGAAACCTTGCGGCTGATCCAGTTGGTCAAGTACAGAATAACGAAGGAGATCATGGACATGAACAAGCCGATGGCCGTCGTATATTCGTATTGCGCTCCCAATATCCCCTGCCGGTACACATACGATCCAATGACGTCCGCCACGCTATACGTTTCAGGCGAATAGAGAAGGATGATCTTCTGAAAGTCTGTCCCCAATATTCCTCCAACCGCGAATATAAGCAAAATGACGGTTGTAGAGCGAATGGACGGCCAGGTAATATGTACGATTTTTTTCCACCGGTTGGCACCGTCTACCTCCGCTACATCATACAGAGTAGGATCTATTCCGCTTAATGCGGCCAAATAAATAATCGTGCCGAAGCCTACCCCCTGCCAAATGCCCGATGAGATGAAGATGGTTCGGAAGTAATCCGGTTCGAGCAGAAACATGATTGGGCTTCCGCCAAAAAACGAGATGATATCGTTAAAAAGTCCGTCTCTCGAAGTAAACTCCTTAATCATGCCGGCCACAATGACAACCGATATGAAATGCGGAAAATACGATACGGTCTGAACGATTTTTTTGAATCTCTTATTTCTTAGTTCGTTAAACAACAGAGCTAGAATGATCGGTGCGGGAAAAGACCAGAACAACGTGAATAAGCCAAGCAGCAACGTATTCTTGAGCACTCGGAACGCCATCGGATCATGGAAGAACGTTTTGAAATATTTGAGTCCGACCCAAGGACTGTCCATAATTCCTTTGGAAGCGCTGTAATTCTTGAATGCAATGAGGATGCCGTACATGGGGAAGTAGTTAAAAATAAGGACCGTTAGAAACCCCGGCAAAACCATTAGATACAAATATCGATGCCTCATCATCCGCGACCACAAGCTTTTATTGGTTGTTTCCAAAAAAACACCCCTTCAAGAGCCATTTTAAATTAGTATACCAACTAACTTTTTTTCTGTACGATTCTATAATCCCGACAACTTCATTTCACAATTACGACAAACTGCATTTTGGAAAAGTCAGGTTACATCAGTACATGGAAGCGCATTCATTTTTGAGCCGATGCAACAACTCATCTCGTCCAATCTTCGCGAGGCAGCGAATAAATACTACGGTTTGCCCAGAAAAGAGCCTAGCGGTAAAGCTAGCGGCAAAGGTATCCAATTCACAAGGATCGATACTTCCTCCTCATTTCATCTTGTTATACTATGTTAAAATTAACACATACTTTTTAGGACGTCAATATAGTTTTTATCCTATAATTTTCTAATTTTATAGATGAACTTAGCATAAGTTAGTATGCAAACCCGTCCCCCGATAGAGCGGAATACGCGATACGGAAATGGCGCCTTAGGATGTCTCACCAAGGCGCCATTTCGATTAACCTTTCATTCTTTCCCAATCAAAGCCAATCTCTTGCAGCAATGCCCGCGCTATAACCAAATGGCCGGATAATCCGGGATGCACCCGGTCCGAAGCGATAGCCGTAGGATGTACGTATTCGAATAACGGAGCAAAGGCCGCTTGAACGTCGATGAACCCGGAGCCCGTGCGTTCCGCTACTCTTCTGGCAGCCTGGCCATACTCATCCATCCGTTTGCGCATCCGGTCCTCTGGATTAGGCTCCAAATAAAACGGAGTCATAATGACAAGTCCCTGCACGCCTTGCTTCGCCGACTTCACCAATTCCTCCAACGTTTGTTCGTATTCCTCGAGCGAAATATGTGACTCGCGAATATTTGGCTGATCGAATTGCCGCCATACATCATTAATGCCGATCATTACCGCCAGCCAATCCGGCTCCAAACCAAGCACATCGGATTGCCATCTGGCTTTCAGATCGCGCACGGTGTTGCCGCCGATTCCCATATTCGTCACGCGTATGGCCAGCTCCGGATAAGCGGTTTGAAGCAGCGCGTCCACTAGCGCAACATAACCTTTGCCAACTCCTTGAAACAACCCTTCCCCATGCGGGAATCTGCGCTCGCAATCCGTAATGGAATCACCAATTACAACAAATCTTTGCTCTTGCTCAAGTTTCATAATGTGAACCTCCTAAACATAATTGTTAAATACCGTTAAATGCCTATTTGCACAAGACGAATGGTCTTGACTTCAAATGGCCGGAAATGCAGCTGTATGCGATCATCCACGGCCGGCAGCTCCGCTTGATTTTCTTCCAGCATGTTCGTTTCCATAACTTTGGAATAGGACAAGCTTGCGCGAACCTCGCAACGCGTCGCGGAACCCGTGCTTTCGTACAACCGTACGATCCAATCTCCGGAACCATCCTCAGCCAGCTTTACGGTTTCCGCTAGAATACTAGACCGGTCGATCTGGATGAGAGACAGCTCTCCGTCCGGACCAGCCCCTCTTACGGCACTAAGCGGGTAATTAAGCTCGTAGGCTTCCTGAATAACCCCGCTCTCCTGGAAGGACCCCTCCCAGAACATAAAGGCGTAAGTGAACTGATGGGTTCCTAGATCGGAACTTTCGTCCGGAAAAGACGGCGAACGCAAAAGCGCCATGCTGAGCGTATTCCCTTTGACCGCTACGCCGTATTTGCAATCGTTCAGCAACGCAAAACCGCGGCCCGTCTCCGCAAGCGCCGTCCATTTATGCTGATTGA
This sequence comes from Paenibacillus glycanilyticus, assembly GCF_030161375.1. Classification (GTDB taxonomy): domain Bacteria; phylum Bacillota; class Bacilli; order Paenibacillales; family Paenibacillaceae; genus Pristimantibacillus; species Pristimantibacillus glycanilyticus_B. The sequence goes on along the minus strand of NZ_BSSQ01000004.1, from coordinate 124,314 downwards.
CCTCAAACCGGTCCGCATCATGCGGCCTGGAAGCATGAGTAGGTCTCTTGACGTAACCGAATTGAATCTCTTGCATCGATTCATGGGCATGCAGCCGGACCGGAAAATCGACGCGCAGCATTTTGTTCTTCTCCTGCCACTCGACGGTAGTATGGAATTCGACGCGGCGGCTTCCCGCTTCAATGCGTATATCCTGAATGAGCGTTGACTGGTTAAGCCTCCGCACGACACGGACGCAAGCAAAGAGAGGGCCATTTGCCGTGACCGTGATTTCCGCCGGCTCTTCCAATTCTACTTGCGAATCCCGATAGCGGCGGTCTATTTCCCATGCATCAAAAGCCGACGGTTGGTCGCGGTACATCGCCATAACATTGCAAGGCCCCGCCGCCCATTCCATCCCCGTCTTCTTGTCCACCATATTGACGATTTCACCGCGGTTGTTCATGTCAATCGCCATAAGTTCATTCTCAAGACGCGAATTCGTGGCACATACAGCCGCCACAGAATCAACGAGTTCCGCTTGTGTTTCCGCGATAGAAGCATAAGCCGTCCATCCCATGGAAGGCGTCTCCAACCGGGCATATCCAATGCCGTCATGCCATTGAACGGCAAGCGGTTGACCGGAACGGCCAGCAATGGCACTTACCCCATTCGGCAGAGCGACTAACCCCTTCCGATTCCAGGAAAGAGGATTAAACACCGTAACCCCGTCTTGCTGTTCATCCACTAGCGAAGCTTTCGCTTCATCCGCCATTTCATAGATCGTCTCATGCAGCTTGACCAGCTCTGCTTGCGCTTCTTCGTGAACGCGGTGAATCGAAGTGCCGGGCAATATATCATGGAAATGATGTAGCAGAAGCTGCTTCCATAAACCGTCCATCTCTTTGTACGGATACGGGTTTTGCCGGAACAGCTGCGCCGCGGCTGCCCATAGCTCAAACTCGCGGAAGCCAATCTCCGTCTTGCGGTTGAACCGCTTCAGCTTGGCTTGCGTCGTATAAGTCCCCCGATGGGCAGGATAATACAATTCGCCTACATATTTCGCATCAGGAATCCCTCTATTGATCTGATCCTCGAAATAGTCAATCGGCGAACCATGTTTCGTCCGGGGAACACCTTCCAGATCGCCAAGTCTGCGCAGGAACTCCAAATCATCCCGGTTAGCGCCGCCTCCGCCGTCTCCATGGCCAAATTGGACAAGTCTAGTCGAAATGCCATCCTTCTGCATGCGATCGTTCCACTGCTGAATAAGGAAGGACGGATTTACCCGGATCGGATAATCGCCATAGTCCAGCAGATGGGTCAGAATTTCCGATCCGTCAATGCCTTCCCATAGGAACGTATTATACGGGAAGGGATCCGCGGCATTCTCATAGGTTTGGAACATCTTGACGGAAGCAAAATAAGCAATGCCGCAGCCTTTCATAATTTGCGGCATATTGCCCGAATAACCAAATACATCCGGCAGCCACAGCATGTGATTGTCCTTGCCGAATTCCTCCATGAAAAATCTCTTGCCATGCAGGAACTGACGGATCAGGCTTTCCCCGCCCGCTAGATTCGTGTCCGATTCCACCCACATGCCGCCTTCCGGAATGATGCGGCCATCTTCTACTTTTTGCTTGATGCGGGAATAAAGCTCGGGATAAAGGTCTTTCACGATCCGGAATAAATAGGGCTGGCTCTGAACGTATGTATAATCAGGATACTCGTCCATTAGCGCCAGCTGATTTGACATCGTGCGCGCGATTTTCCGTTTTGTTTCTTCGATTGGCCATAACCATGCAATATCTAGGTGAGATTGTCCCATTAGGAACAACAGAGGAGAGGTAGACCCGTTTACACAGGCGAGAAGAGGTTCCATCCGCTTACGGCAGTTATTGGCTTGATCAACAAGCTTATCATCTTGCAGCCCAAGATCAAATGCGGCAATAACTTCCGTCAAGCAGCGGTTAATCTCGGAAGCTCGCAAAGCATTGGCATCCGTATGTTGGAGTACCTGCCACAAGCATTCCAGATCGAGAAAAAATTGATAGACTTCCTCTTGGAAGAGGCATAAATACGATGTCCCTAATACCGGTTGCCGATCGCTATGGCCGGCATAGGCTTCGGCGGCAAGCTCAAATGTCTCGCCTTCCCGGGCGTTTCTCGTTAACGTCACGTCATCATGCTGCAAATCCAATGCTCCGCTAACCTTGCCGTTCACATAAAGCGTCGCTTCCGAACCAAAATCCGCAAGCACCACCAGCCGTTTGCCCGCAGCCTCTTTGGGCGTTACGATCGTCCCGCGCAGCCAGGCATACGTCCAATTGCTGCCCCAGCGTTCGCCGGGGCGGATCGTTTCAAAAGAATGCGAACCGATATCGGAATAAGACAGACGTTCTCCCGTAACAAAATACGCAAATTCAACGATTGATAATTTCTTATAGAAATAGTTCTGCTTAAGTTTAAGCAACTTCTCAACCTGATACTGAATTTCTTTTCTCGTATTCAATTCCCGTTTCACATCCTATGGTTTCGTCGTTTGTGCGATAACGAACATCGGGGATCCGAAGGGTTGCCAGTCCTTGACGCGGCAACGATAACCGAACTTCGGCACCTCCGTCAGGCAATAAGCTGTGATGCAGCTTCTCTTTAGGTTGTCCATCCAGTTCTACGGCTGCAATGTCGCCGCATTCCAGGCTTGTGATCAGGGAAAAGCCGGAGTCGCAAGATCCGGAGTTATACAATCTAACGAGCAAATCTCTTCCATCGCGCTGCAAGGAGCTAATCTGAATGGAAGAATCGGTCACTTTCATGAAAGATTGTGACATTGGAGCAGCGCATCGAATAAGCATTGGCAGCAAAGGCTCCGACAGGCGTTGCGACTCTTGCGGAATACCCGCCTGATCCCATCGGTTCTTATGAGGCAGAATCGCATATCGCATCTCCTGCACGCCCTCCAGCGGACGTTTCCCCCACCAGAAACCGCCTTCCCCTCCCCAACCTAACGTAAGGGCAAGAGGATCTTGCTCACCGTGCGTATAATCCGTCGTATGATCGCTCAAAATCGCGAAGCCGCTGTCACTCTCTTCCTCGTATACATCCACCCAATTGAGAATGATATTATGCTTGATCTCGTCCCACCGCTCATAACGCGTATCCGTATGGCGGCTTTCCGTAACGTCAAAAGCAGAATTTTTATATAGCTTCCTGTTACTAAGGGCAACCGGAAACCGTGCTTGCAGCTTATAACGGGTATTATGGTGTGATTTTCGCCGCTCCGTGCTCCGGTTCTCCGGCGCCATTGCCCAAGGATCTCCGATCCACGTTTCTTCCCCATAATGGAATTGCACATGGAAATCGATCGCGCGCTGCCCTTTGCCAACCGATAAAGCCATAACAAAGCGGGTACCGGCAATCTTGCCGTCCATCTCGAGCACAACCCGAAGTGGTCCACTTTCCTTCACTTTCACCGCAACCCGCGACTCCATGCTGCTCACAAAGCGCGCTTCCGAGATGAAATAACCCGTCAGTTCATTTAACGGCTCTTCCGGCGAGACAAGCGATCGGCTCTGCGAACGATCGTACAACTCCGTTATAACTCCGCCTCGCGCCGTATCGATTCTGATCCGGTACAAGTCTGTCGTGATGTCGACGTGATTCTCATGGATTACCGCAGCAACGTCCAGAGCGTCTGCATGGACGGTTGCCGTGTCGTTGACATGCTCAATCCGGTAATCCCGGTAACCCATTGCGGGAACGTCCGCTTCGAAAATCAGCTTCCCCGCATAGACGCATCCATCCTCCGGGGATACCCGCGTCCCGGCCAATTGGCTTGGAATCGTTCTACCGTCAGCATCCAGGAGCCGGATCGAACGAGTCCCTCCCGCCGCGGCAACTTCCAGTTCGGTTAGTTCTTTCCTGTCGCAGCCGGATGAATTAAACACGCGAACGCCATAGGTCTGTACAGCGCTTTCATTATTTGATTCCGGAATCATACCGCGCATCGCTTGATCACGGATACCGTCAGCAAGCTGCTCCGCCAGCCAGCTTTGCGCGCCGGCTTGCCACGCCCATTTATCCCGCCCCGTTCTTGTTGTTGCGCAAATCCAGGCATCATGGTGCTGAGATAACAACAATTGATCCCAAGCCTCGCGCAGCTTCTCTTCCGGGTATGCTAATCCGCCCGTCACGCTTGCCAGCGAAGCGAGCTTCTCCGCCGTTATGACGGCTTGCTCCGCCGACCGCACCTCGCGTGCCATCCGCTGAAGAGTCCCTTCCCCCCATGGCAGCGTACAGCGAATATCTTCCTGGGTGAAATGCCATAACTCCTTCGGTTTAGCCGCAATTTCTTCTATGTATTGACGCCAGGTTACGTACTCGATGTAATCCTCGTCAAGCCAAGGTTTGGCCATCCAGCCAAGATCCTGAAGGAAGCTGCCAACCGGATGCTCGATTCCGTGCGCCTTGCATTTCTCCACAAACTCCGGGCTCATATAACCCGCTTCCGATTCCCAACAATTAAGAAGCTCTTCGCATCCATACCTTGGCACGCAAGGGATGGAAGTTCCATCCGGACCAACCCATAACACCATCTCGTAATTGATGCCCGAAGCATAACCTCCCCAACCCGTTCCGGGGTTCTTAAGCACGGCGCGCTTATACCCTAACGAACGGAGTATTTGAGGATAGCTGCTGCTCCAGCATGGCTCCTGGGTGGCATACGTATCCACGGTCACTCCCGGAAAATGCTCTTCGATTATCTCTTTCCCGCGTAATAAATGCCGGATGTTGCTCTCGCCGCCGATCACCCAGCCATAAGGCTGGGCGTAACTTCCCGCTACAATTTCAATACGGTCGCCGGCTTGCAAGTGCCGTTTAATCGCGTCATAGGAATGCGGATCCGAGCGGCGCAAGGCTTCCCAAGAGATCGGTTCGATGTCCAGTGAAAGCCTCCACTCCGGATTTTGTTCCAGGCGGCGGATAACTTCCGCCCACGACCCTAATGGCATATGGCCTTTAATGCCACCGTGATAGCCGTCTACAAAATAAGCTTTCTTGGCCTGGTTCAACCTGATCACCCTCCTGCAAATTACAGAGTGCGTGCACGAACCCCTTCGAAGCTGATCTTCACGGGACGAATCGTATTGTCTTCATTAAACTCAAGGCTGTCGATACAGACCACGCGATGATTCGCAGCTGTTTCGCTCAAGGGACGGCGATGATACACGATGTAATACTCGTCGGTACCCGGAATTTGCAGATAACCGTGATGACCGGCTCCCGTTGCCACTTCAGGATCCTGCTGCAAAATCGTATCAATCCGTTCGAACGGACCAATCGGGGAGTCAGCCAGCGCATACGCCACGCGGTAGTCCGGTCCGCCCCAACCGCCTTCCGCCCACATGAACACGTATTGTCCGTTCCGCTTGATCATGCAAGGACCTTCCACATAACCTTTTGGCGTAATCTCGCGGTAGATGCTGCCGTCTTCAAATGGAAGCAGACTGATCATATCCTCGCCCAGACGAACAACATTGCAATGTCCCCAGCCGCCGTAGTATAGATACACTTGGCCGTCTTCATCTTGATAAACATGGGGATCGATCGGTTGTGCGCCGAAATGGAACTGGTCAATCAAAGGCCGTCCAATCGCATCGCGGAACGGTCCTTCCGGACGATCGGACACGCCAACGCCAATTCCGCCAAATTCTTCATTGCTCTGAATATCGTTTGCCGAGAAGTAGATGTAATATTTGCCGTTAATTTCAATCGGAGACGGCGCCCATACCGCTTTATGCGCCCATTCGAAATCTTTGCTGTCCAAAATCCGTTCCGCCTTGGTCCAGTTGACCAAATCGTCGGAGTAAAAGGCATCAAAAAACAGCTGCTCTTCATATTTCGCGGAGTAAGTAGGATAAATCCAGTATTGCCCCTCAAAAATTCTTGCTTCCGGATCGGCATACCAGCCAGTAAATACGGGATTGCCGGATGTAAGCGTCTTGTTCATTGTTATTCCTCCTGTTAGTAAATTCTTGGTAGAATTCGAATCATTAGGCAAGGTAAGTATACGAAGAAGGTGAAAAGTGATTAGAAGTGTCTCGAATTCCAATACTTATTGTCGTTATTTTATAGTGGATAGTCGTTTCTTTTCTTCTGTTAAGCGCTTTCATTCGAGTTGCATGAAACATTCTATCCTAACTTCTTTCCTTCTCTTCAACTTTTCACCTTTGACTTATTATGCTAAGCCTAACAACTTCACACACTATCTCGGAACCTATAGTAATACGAACTCCTAAATTTTTCAAACCTTTTTTTGGATAAATAGGAGCTTCTGACTACCCTCCTGTCGAATCTATCAACAATTTTTTAAACTGTTTTTATCTCTGAGCAAAAAGTTAGTATACCATTTCAACCTAAGTTAAGTTATAATCAAGGAAATGTTGTTATGAGGTGACTCCATAATGAGCGTAAAAGAGCCTGGTTTGCCGAAATATCAAATTGTTAAGGATTACGTCTTAGCTCAAATCGAAAACCAGGAAATTTCCAAGGATGACCGCATTCCTAGCGAATCGGAATTTTCCAAGATGCTTAACGTGAGCTCGATTACGGTTCGCAAGGCGTTATCCGAGTTAGTGAATGAAGGGGTTATTTACCGCGTGCGGGGGAAAGGGAGTTTCGTGGCCGCGAGTCAACCTTCCGTATCCGAGAAAGCATCCAATCTGGTAGCCTTCGTTATTTCCGGCGTTGAGATGTACGACAGCTCCTATATGCAAATTATGAAAGGCATTCAGTCCTTTCTAGGCAAACACGACTGCAAGCTGATTATTGAATTTGTGGAAAATAATTTTGAGGAAGAACGCGACCTTATTTGCGTCTGCTTCAGTCTGATATTAGAGGAATACTCATTTACTCTTCCGATCCGGTTGCCGCGAAAAGCTATCTTAATGATATTCGAAAGAAATCGATTCCTTTTGTTATGCTTGACCGTTCGCCTGCCGGGTATCCGGTTAACGTGGTCACTTGCAACAATCATGACGGCGCCTACGAGGCGGTGGAATATTTAATCCGCAATGGCCATCAGCATATCGGGTTTGCCGCTTACGATTTCCATCTCAGTCCAGAGGTGGACCGGTACAATGGTTACAGCAACGCGATGACTAATGCCTCTCTGCCCATAAATAAGAAGCTGCTGTATTTGGACAAAGAATTAGACTACGACGTATTATCCGGTCAAATCCAAGCGGGAGAAATAACCGCTTTGTTCTGCACGAACGACAAACGCGCTTTGGAAGTGCTCGAGCAACTAACAAGCCGCGGAATTCGCATTCCCGATCAAATCTCGCTAATGGGCTTTGACGATTTCGAAAGCTCCAAATTTGCGAAAGTCGCCCTAAGCACGGTTAAGCAGCATTTCGATGTTCTTGGTTATGAAAGCGCCAAGTTGTTGCTTGAGATTAGCGAAGGCAATTCCTATGGCAACAAGAAGGTTATGCTGCCTACGAATCTCGTCATTCGCGATACCGTCAAACCGATATAACAAGAAAGACTGCTCACCCGCACAACGTTGGTGAAGCAGTCTTTCTTGTCATTGATGCAGGTTTAAAACCAAACCGTTCGGTTAATGCTGACTCCGTACCAATTATGAATAGGAGATGCTCTCATGGATCTACGGCACAACCCGCTTGTTCAAAAAGCTTATGCCAACCCCAGGCTAAAACAAAATATCGCGAACTCGGGGACCATGTTCCTGTATTGCGATTACGCGGGTTTCGCGTCGCAGAACGTTCATGGCATAGCTTGCTGTACCGTTTTTAATCATTCCGTCGGCTTATACGCGAAGAGGCTGCCCCTGATTAGCGACCACGGTTCCGTTTACGGAGAATTGATGGCCGTCCTTTTCAGCCTGGAAACACTTGCAGCATCGGCAGCGGCCGGAGAATGCGAGCATCTTCCGAAAATCGCCGTTATCTATTCCGATTGCAGCCGCATCTCGCATCTGCTGGCGCAAGAACAAATCACGCATGCCGAAGTAGCACGCGGAAGGGAAGAACTATTAGCCGCTTTGACCCGTATTAACGACTCCTTCCCCCGTCTCCGCGTTCAAATTAAATATATAAGCAGACACAAACAAAACAACTACCTGCATAGACTAGCTCACAATGCGGCCCGGGAAGCTGCGCTTGCGGGCGAAGCACAACAAGACCCGCCTATTTTGTAGTAGACCCATAATCCGTTACATTAACGTGGATATCCAGGTTGACCGTCGATTCGCTAAACGTTTCATCCCAATTGGATTTTACTTTTTTCCATAGCTGCGGCTTCTGGATTCTTACGATTTCACAGAACTTGGCTACATCCACCTTATACCGGTCTTGCATAGAGGCAAGAAGATGATCCATCATCATCGATAGTTTCTGCTCGAATAACTTCTCTGCTTCCTTCTGGTAAGAGCTGAGCGACGGATTGCCTTCTACGCTCCAGTCCTCGCTGATCCTTCCCTTGCTTTCCACGCGGACTTGGAAGATAAGACGCCCGTCTTGTTCTGTATGAACCCGAATACGGGTTTTCATGCCTTTTACCTCGTAGGCAATGGAATCCCCTTCTTCATTGTTTGCCTTAATAATTCCGCTGGAACTTGCATTCGTAAGCCAGTTGATACATTCCACGTCTTCCTCCGTAAGATGGCCGATCCACTTCCCGGTCTCCCCTTTAATAATGCCAGCGCCTGAAAAGGCAAGTTGTCGTTTGGCTTGCACAATTGTCTGCAGAATAAAGCTTTGTTTGGAGTACATGAGCGCATCCAGATTCGTCATCTGGACAGGATCCATAATTTTGCTGGAACGGAATTGATTCTTAACGATATCATTTATGAAAAAGGAAGGAACTTCGTCGGGAAGTTTGGTCGTTAATATCTGCATCGCTTCCCCTTGACTCACAAAAATCTTAACATTGGGACGAATATCGTTGTCCCGGAGCATAAAATCCGCTACTTGCTTAATATTTCGCTCTTTCAAGAGCTGCGAGGAAATCACGATAATTTTCAAGTGATGGCCGATTATCGGTTTATTCAATCGCAGGGAAAACTGACGGAAAATCTCAAGGAGCGAGTCTCCCGCTCCGGATATATTGGTGTAGGGAGACGTTTTTCCTTTCACCTCGTCTTTAGTCCCTGCCTTAAGCGGAACAATCTGAACGGTTGCCGTAATTTTATTTTGCTTGGAATAACTTCCGCCCTTTTCTTCTAATCCTCGCTCTACCTCGCTAAGATCGCCTTCGTCAATGGCCACGCCGGAATAGATCGCCAGATCTTCAATTTCATTGCTGCTCCAGCAACCCGGCAACGTCAATAGGCTCAAAGCCATGAACAATATCGACGCTGCTTTAAGACTTCTCATGCCGAGCACCTCCTCCGCCTCCAAACCGCATGAGAGCAAGGAGAGATAAAAACACCGGAAAGAGGAGGAACAACAAGATACTCAAATAACCGATGGCATCCCCAAGCCCAAACAACTCATTCATATTCTGGGGAATCATCGTCACCAAGAAAATAACAGGTACCAGCGCAAAAATAACCGCTTTGTACGGAAGTTTGAATAGCTGCGACAACCCTAGCGAGGAATTGTAAAAAAAGCAGCTGTAATTACAAAACATCTGCATGAGCCAAATGACCATAAGAAGAAATTCGAAACGTTCGAACAGAAATCCGGTGACCTCGAAGCTTCGAACCAGATCGATGGTTGGCCAAGTACTTGTAACCGCCGAATCTACGGACACCCCGCCAATCACCATAATTACGGTGAACAAATACAGCCCAATCGGGATCCCTACCCCGGTGAGCACTGCTTTGAGCGCTTGTTTCGGATTTTCTAATTGAGCGGTCAGCGTCATGACAACCTCACAGCCCGAGTAAACAAGTACCGTTGACTTCAATCCATGAATAACCGGCCCTAACCCGTCACCTAGAATCGGCCGCAAATTGTCGAGCTCAAATAGTCGCAAACTCAGCAAATAAGACAATATCAGAATACATAAGCTGATCGGAAATACGATTTGGGATACCCGCGCAATGGCATCAATGCCGCCAATTACCAAATAAGCGCCAAGCCAAATAAACGGAATCGTAATCGCCCATATTGGAGTGCCCTCCAGAAGGTAATACATCGTTACTTCCGCCATGGCACGAATCTCAAAGCCCGCAATCACAATGTAATAGAAAACCAAGATCAGACACCATATCATTCCGGGATACCGGCCAATAACCGCGGACGTATATTGAAATACGGTCTTGCCCGGAAACCGCAAGCTTAGTTTCAGCATAAGCACCACGACAAGAATAGCTATTAGACCGCCGACAAGAACGGAAATCCAGCTGTCAGGAGTTTTCACCGATTCGCTGACACTTCTCGGAAGCGTCAGGATTCCCGCTCCAAGCATCGCATTGTTTAGAAAAATCGCGGCTTGCGATGTTGTAATTTTGTCATTCGGACCCAGGAATGATTTCGAAACAGCCATTTATTTTCCTCGCTTCTACTTGCGTTTGCTTTGCATGGTCTTCATCAATTTCGGTCTTTTTTTCATGAGAAAAATCGGAACGCGCACGAAGAAATCTTTCCAGTCACTCCAACGGTACGGGGTGAAGGGGCTTATATACGGGACCCCAAAGCTTTTCAGCTTGGACAAGTGACAAACAATCAGCAAGAAAAATAAGATGGTGCCGTACATGCCCAATATAGCGGCAAACAACATGGCCGCGAAGCGGAGTATACGAAGCGTAATCCCCGCGCTGTAGACCGGAATCGAAAAGGACGAAATAGCCGTCGCCGCCACAACGATAACCAGAAACGGACTTACGATCCCGGCTTGAACGGCCGCTTCGCCAATAACAAGACCGCCAACAATGCCCATGGCAGGTCCAATCGGTTTAGGCAGCCGGATTCCCGCTTCTCTCAAAATTTCAATGGAAATTTCAAGAATTAACACTTCGATCAATGCCGGGAACGGTACGCCCTGGCGAGTCTCAATAATGGTTAAGGCAAGCTCCGTCGGAATAAGTCCCGGATGAAACGAAATGAAAGAAATATATAAGGATGGCGCCATTAAAGAAATAAAGGCCGCCCCAAACCGGAGCATCCGCAATAAAGTGCCCGGCAACCAGCGCTCGAAATAGTCCTCCGGAGATTGGAGCAGCATGCTGAACGTGACCGGCACGATCAACGCAAACGGCGTGCCGTCAAGCAGAATGGCTACTCTTCCTTCCAATAAGGCTGCAATAACCCGGTCGGGACGCTCCGTGTTTTGCACTTGCTGAAACGGACTTAAATAGTTGTCTTCAATAAATTGCTCGATATAGCCGGACTCCGCAATATAATCGAGCTTGATTTGAGCGACACGGTCATTGACTTCCCGAAGCAAATCCGGATTGACAATATGGTCCATATAGGCAATCGCAAGCTCTCTTTGTATGGTTTGGCCTACCAAACAGCTTCTGATCTGTAAATCTTCCGATAAACCCTGTTTGCGCAACAAAGCCGTATTTATGCTTAAGTCCTCCGTAAACCCAATCCGCGAGCCGCGCAGCAGCGATTCGGATACCGGTTCGGAGACTTCTCGGGAAGGACATTGGGGCGGCGTAATCAATAACCCTTCCTTGCGTCCATCTATAATTAAGGCCATAAATCCAATTAGGATTCCTTGGCTGAACTCCGTCGCGGAAGAAACGGCATGCGCCGAACTCCCTGGGAATCGCTCCATGATTTGTTCAGGGATTTGAGCGTCCATCTCCTTCAACGATTGGATAATCCGCATATTTAATAGATGATCCTCCTGCATCCCCTTCACGTAAATAAGGGCCGCCTTAACAACGCCACCTACCGTCACTTCACGGATCACGACATCGCTGTTTGCTCCAATCCTGGACTTTATTAACTGCATATTGTCATCATAGTCAGCAACTAACGGATCGCGGGAAGACTCTATATTAGCAGAACCCGAGGAGCTCAGCTTGTCTTCTCCTAAGTTGTCCAGCCTAACGTAAACCCGGTAGATGAGGATGGGAATAACTAGAGCAATAAAGGCTTGGAAGAACACCGTCCAACTTGGAATATGGGATTGAATCGAAGATAACATCCATAATCATTCCTTATTCGTTAACTACTCTTGAATAATATTCCTTATTTGGTTTTTGAATATGCCCTAACGAAAAAAAAGACAATTCCCTTCTGTTGAGATACAGAAGAAAATTGTCTTTCGCGTGCGCAAGCATTATGGCGACTTTACTTGGTTTGACCGTAATAGGCATTTGCTCCATGCTTCCGAAGGAAATGTTTATCAAGCAATGCTTGATCCATCGGCTGGATGTCCGGATTAAGTTGATAAGCGCGAAGCGCCATTTTTGCCACTTCTTCAAGCACGACCGCATTATGAACCGCTTCATGGGGATCTTTGCCCCAGTTAAATGGCGCATGGCTGTTGACTAGCACGCTAGGGATCATCATAGGGTCTTTATCCTTAAACGTCTCGACGATCACATTCCCCGTCTCCAGTTCATATGCGCTTTCGATTTCCGCGCGCGTCATCGCCCGGGTTACCGGAATTTCGCCATAGAAATAATCCGCATGGGTAGTGCCAAGCGCCGGAATTCCTTTGCCGGCTTGCGCCCAGCTTGTCGCCCACGGAGAATGCGTATGGACGATGCCGCCGATATGCGGGAAAGCTTTATATAACACGAGGTGAGTTGGGGTATCCGACGAAGGTTTCAACTCTCCCTCTACCTTATTCCCTTCAAGATCGACAACAACCAGATCTTCCGCCTTAAGCTTATCGTAAGGTACGCCGCTTGGCTTAATGACAACAAGACCGCTGTCCCGATCGATCCCGCTCACATTCCCCCAAGTAAACGTAACAAGACCATATTTCGGCAAATCCAGATTGGCTTCCAACACTTCTTGCTTTAACCGCTCCAGCATGATGCTCATCCTTTCCCCGAACTCATTTTTCATTGCCATTATACACTTGTACGTACATGTTTTCTACAATTATTTTCATTCACGGCCAACTTGTCATTACATCTTGCGGGTTGATTCCCTAATAATTAAAGTCGGCTTATACGTCTTGGATTCCGGAATAACGGCCCCGCCGCTTTCAATTAATTCGAATAACAGGCTCGCGGCATCTTCCCCCATCTCGGCCTTCGGATGAACAAGCGTCGTCAGCTTCACTTCCGATGCGGTTGCAAGCGGCGAATCATCAAATCCAACGATCGAAATGTCTTGCGGCACGGTTAATCCGGCTTGCCGGATCACTTCAAGAAGCTGTAACGCAAGCTCGTCATTGTAACAGACAAAAGCGGTTGGACGTTCCTCTTCCGGCAGCCCGAGCAGTCTGGCCGCTTCCGCAACAGGTTTGTCCTCTTTCTCTTCCGTACGGTAGGCAACGACGAATTCCGGCGGCAGCAGGCAGCCTTCCTGCTGATGCGCGCGCATAAATCCTTTGAGCCGCAGCACCCCCTGCTGGTCATCCGTCTTGAAAAATCCGACGATCCGCCGGTGCCCAAGCTCCAGCAAATGTTCAGCCGCCGTCCTGCCGCCTTCTTCGTCATCGATAACAAGAGACGGGCAGCTGATCTCCGGATATCTCGCGTTGATCATCACATAAGGAATTCGCCGGTTGTTCAGCGCCAGGAAATAAGCGAGATTGGGATTCCCTTCCGCGCTTTTTGTCGGTTCGATGATCAGTCCGCTAAGCGGCTGGCTCGTTAACATCGACAAACTTTCCCGCTCCCTGCCCTTATCGTTGTCCGTGCTGGAGAGCAATAACCGGTAACCTTTCGCGCGAATAGCCGCCTCTGTCCCCCGTACAATGTGCGGGAAAATATAATCCGAGATATACGTCGTAACCAATCCGATGGTTTGCGTCTCGATGCGGGGTTCGCTCTCCCGCGCATCGGCTACGAAGGTACCTTTCCCTTGAAGGCGGTACAATCTTCCTTCCTTCTCCAGTTCGCCAAGCGTTTGGCGAACCGTCTGCCGGCTTAGTCCAAACTGTTCGGATATTTCATTCTCCGACGGCATTTGCTCATTCGGCTGAAGTTTGCCCGTATCAAGCCATAACAATATTTCTTTTTTGAGCTGAATATATTTCGGCAGCGATTTTTCTTTCATGAACTTGCCCCTTTAATTAATCTGTCTAACCTATAGATTAACAAATCAGAGCCAGGAAAAACTACTCCTGGCTCTCCTTCTGTTATTTCAAATATTCAACGGCAGCTCTTTCGATCGCAAGCCCTGCCGTATAACGTTTCATAAAGGCTTCAAAACCTTCTACGTCCTTGGCGTTTGGTTCAACTTTCGAACCGGCTTTGCCAGCAAACACTTTGTCATTCAAATATTGCTCCAACGTTTCATTGTCCGCTTTGTTAAGCGTATACGAGGCGAGCAAAGCAATTCCCCACGCTCCGCCTTCACCGGCTGTTTCCATAACGGATACGGGCACATTGAGCGCGCCAGCCATAATCGTCTGGCCAACGCCTTCCGTCTTGAACAAACCGCCATGTCCCAAAATCTGATCCAGCTTAACTCCCTCTTGCTTAAGAAGGATGTCCATGCCGATCTTAAGGGCGCCAAGCGCCGTAAACAAATGGACGCGCATGAAGTTGGCCAAGTTAAATTTGCTCTCGGAGGATCGAACGAACAAGGGACGGCCTTCTTCGAAATGCGTCATATGCTCGCCCGAAAGATAACCGTAAGCCAATAGACCGCCGCCGTCCGGATCGCCTTGCAGCGCCAGATTATATAAAGTGCCGTATAATTTATTCGCGTCTACGTCCAGACCCATCGCTTTGGCAAACTCATCAAACAGGCCCACCCATGCATTCAGATCGGACGAGCAGTTATTCGAATGCGCCATCGCCACCAAATCGCCTGCCGGAGTAGTCACTAGATCAATCTCTTCGTAAGCTTTAGACAATTCCTTCTCGAGGACAACCATCGCAAATACGGAAGTACCTGCCGATACATTGCCCGTACGTTTCGCGATGCTGTTCGTCGCGACCATCCCCGTGCCCGCGTCACCTTCGGCCGGGCAGAACGGAATACCCGCCTGCAGCTCGCCCGTTACGTCAAGCAGCTTCGCGCCTTCTTCCGATAGCACGCCCGCGCGCTCGCCGGCAACCAATACTTGAGGCATAATTTCCTCGAGCTTCCAAGGAAGCTGGTTAGAGGCAGTTAATTCATTAAATTGGGTTACCATCGTTTGATTAAAGCCGTTGGTATGAATATCAATCGGGAATACGCCGGAAGCTTCGCCAACGCCAAGAACCTTTTGCCCGGTCAATTTCCAGTGAATGTATCCCGCAAGCGTAGTCAGGAAATGAATATCGGAAACATGCTCTTCCCCATTCAGTATCGCTTGATACAAATGAGCTATGCTCCAGCGCTGAGGAATATGGAAGTTGAACAATTCGCTCAGCTTGGCGGATGCCTGTTCCTGCAAATTGTTGCGCCATGTACGGAAAGGAACTAGTTGGTTGCCGGCCTCGTCAAACACCATGTATCCATGCATCATGCCGCTAAAGCCAATCGCGCCAATCGTTTGCAAGGCTACGCCATATTGCTCTCTAACGTTGCTAGCCATCTTCCGATAGCTGTCTTGAATGCCTTTCCAAATATCCTCGAGGCTATAAGTCCAACTATTATTAACGTAGCTGTTCTCCCAGTCATGGCTGCCCGATGCGATTGGGGTATTGTCTTCTCCGATAAGAACCGCTTTAATCCGAGTGGAGCCAAGCTCAATTCCAAGTACCGTTTTGCCGCTTTTTATAGCCTCTCTCACATCAAGACTCATGTTTGTTCCTCCGTTATGGTTAATAGAATTCGTATGAATGCTCTAAATTAACTTGTATGCAGATATTATACCATCCGCGCAACTTGTATGTACATGTTAAATTGATTTGCCATAGGCTTAACCACAAAAAAAGACAGCCCTCTTCCAAATTTAGAAGAAGACTGTCTTATAAACTGCTTATGTCTAATGTTAGCCTGCAACCACGAGTTCAGTTTTACCGGCTAATTCAATAACTTCCTCGGCTTCACCCAAGCAAATCTTAAGATTAACAGGAGATTCGCTTGTAGCCGTAATCACGTAAGAACCATCTTGTTGTTCGGTTGCCAGCAGATCAATGGTGTTGCCTGCAAACCAATAGCGGTTACAGCCAACCGTTCCTTGACCGGGCTTCAGCTTCCAAGTGATTTCGTTCTTCGTTGCGTCCCCTTTAATACCAATGCCGTACTCCACTAGATATAAGATTGGAGCAATACCGGACCAGCCTACAAAATCGGCTTTATCCGCATTTCCCGAATCAATAAAGTCCGGAGGATAGTTCTCCCAAATCGTACCGGTATCCTTGAAAATGGTTACGACATTATCCAGATGGTTGACGGCAATCTCTTCCGCAAGCCCGCTATATCCGTATTTCTCCAGCCCTTGGATGACCATTTCATTCGTAGGCGCCCATACGGATCCCCGCCAGTATCCACCGCGCGGATCAAACCCCGGCTCGTCAGCTGCGCATACGGGTACGCGATGCTTCCGATTAAAGGTCGCAGGATCATTCAGCCATTCCACCAAACGCTCTGCTTGTTCGTTATCCGCAACACCGCTGATAAGAGCCCAGTAGGCAGCAATGGTCTTCACCGGCGCTTGCTCTCCGTTGTCCTGCACATCGAAATAAAATCCTTTGGCCGGGTTCCACATCATCCGGTTGATTACATCCGACAACTGCCGCGCATCTTGGTCCAGTTGATCCATCCGGCTTCTAATCTCATCGGCGTTACCTTCAGTATGATCAAGAAGAACCTTCCCGATATCAATCAGATTGCGGGCAAAGAGGACCATCTCGCAGCTTATATCCAAGCCGCTGCCCAAATAGCTGTTTCGCGGGTTATTGTCCATGCTCGCCCAATCAGTCACATATAGACCGGACTGGTTGCGAATATGATATTGGAGCGATTCATAATAACGGAATAACGGTTCAAATACAGTCGCCAGCCGATCCACGTCGCCGGTATGCTTATAGCTGACCCATTCGGCCCATGCCAGAATCGGGTGGTTGAGATTATCCAAAGTAAGATACGGAGCAACCTCAACCGTTCGTCCCAGATCCGGCTTGTACATCTCTTCAAACGCGGGACGTTCCGTCTGCATCAACCGTCTGTGTCCGTAATGATTGTGGAAATACGAATGCAGCGGCAACCGCTCGAGATTCACCCAAGGCATAAAGTCTTCACCGGTATCCCTCACCATCTCGCGCGGAATTTCGCCGTCGTCAAATTGCTTGCAATAGAAGTTATCCAAAGAGCGGATTCCCGGAATATATGGGTTGGCTAGATTGCAAAACATCGTAATAAACGCCGTATCCCACAAGAAAATATCTTTGTTAAACGCAGCGTCGATAAAGTTGCTCACATAACCGCTTTCTGCCGTCGGAATGTGCAGATTCCGGTAAGCAATCTCCCACGCGAACCAATACGTTTCAATGTAGTCCGGGCGCTGCTCGAAGATCGGCTGCGGCAGTTGATCCCTTACTTCTTCAAAGCGAGGAAGCGGAATATCGTCATACGTTTTCTTCGGGAAATACATTCCTCGAGGCAACGCTTTGTGTTGGTCAATTAGGTTCATTCGCTCTCGCTCCCTGACTGAATGAATTTATGTTGCTTAATTGCGCTGGCAATCTGCTCGGCAACCAGCTCGTAAGTGTACCGGCTTGGATGAATATGATCATTCTGGTCGATAAACCAGCGGATTGGTGTGCCGCCGGCTACCTTCTCTTTGACAAGATCATAGACATTAATAAGCGGTAGACCTGCCGATGTCGCAAAGTCAACAGCGGCCTGTAAATACGTCTCGCTTCCAAGTCCCCATTTGCGCCTCAAGTCGATATGAACATCCTTATAGGTCGGAACATGGTCAAGGAAATGGTCGACGTCCGGCGGAATCGTAACCAGGAATAAAATTTGAGCCGGCATGGTTTGCCGTATTGTCGCAATCAGTTCTTGCAGAACGTTCTTATAGTTATCAACCCATTCCGCTCCGTCCAAGCGGTGGTTGTAAGCAAATGACTCTACAACGACAATATCCGGGCTGGCCGATGACAAGCATTTCTGCATCGGATCGCCAAACGAGCTCGGGAAATCATGCGTTAAACGATAAATGCCGTATTCAGCCCGGGTTCCGCTTACTCCGTAATTCAATAATTCGAAAGGTTGCTGAGGGAAACGGGACGCCAAAGCATGCTTAAGTTCCGGCATCTCTTGTCCCCAAAACGCCGTCATTGAATCTCCGAGGCAAGCTATTTTGATTGTGCGTTTCATGCAGACGCGCCTCCTGCTCTATTCCACATTTCATTTAATAAGGGATAAATGCCCGTATACGTACTAACCGAAGTATCCTTCGAGAAAACAAGTTGCGCATTTGTACCCGCAATGCCATCGCGCAGCTTCTTCTCAAACAGCAGATGGCTCTTTGCGATTTGCCCGCCGATGACAACGGCATCCGCATGGAAAGAACGAATGAAAGGCATAAGCAGCTCCGCTAATTCTTGTCCAAACAAATCGAATACGCGAATAGCCGGGGACTGTCCCCGAAGAGCGGCATCCGCGATCTCTTTCACGTCCCACTCGCGCGGCAACCCTTCTTCGCTGGCAAGCCGAAGAATTCCTCTGCGGGAGATGTAATCGTCCGTGATCGAATCCCGGAATGGCAAAGAGTATAACCAGCCGTTTGGAGGAACGCCTTCGCCTTCTTTCACCAGGCGTCCCTGTTCCAAAAAGGCCGAACCTGTCCCTGTTCCGAGCGTCATGCAAATGGAACGTTTGTACGAAGCCGCTTGTCCCGCGTTATATTCGCCAAGCGCAAACAGGGCGGCGTCATTTTCGAACACGATACCGAAACCTTCGGCGAGCCGTTGCTTTAAAGAGGATGCTTTGATCCTATTCAGCAGCTCGTCTTTTACATTTACGCCGTATAGGGATTCATATTTATCCGCTTCCTTCACGTAACAGATCCCGCGTTCGTAATCAAACGGTCCGGGAAAGGCATAACCAATCCCCGCCAGTTGCCCGTCTGCTACCGGAATTTGTTCCGACTGCAATCGGATCATGTCCATTAATTGCGTCAGAATCTCTGCCTTTGAAGCTTTTGCATTAGCCGGAAAGCTGGTAATCGTTGACGGGATGACTTGTCCTTCCGGGTCCAGCACGGCCGATTTGACAAAGGTTCCCCCTACATCGAAGGCTATGGCATAGTTACTCATGGCACCATTCTCGTCGTCCAGTTCGGCGACACGCCGGCTTTGATCAGCTTGCAAGGGCCGGTTCCCATATTCACCAATTTGAATTTACCGAAGACAGCCGGCAGAATGTAAGATTCCGCGTAATTTAATTCAACGTATACGGATTCGTCTTCGATGGAAACAATGCGGACCTTCTCGCCTTCGACCAGATTAAGCATCATGAATTCGCCGTTCGTAACGTCTTCGTATTGGTCCTGCAAATGAATGCGGCGAACATAGAACAGCAGATCGTCTCTTTGACCTAGCAAATACTCTTCGTTCCCGTTCACTTCCCGTACCAATTGCGGTCTTGCGATCAAATTCTCTTTGACCCAGTCCGTTTTCTTATGGAAATCAAGGTTTTCGGCCGCGAAATCAATATTAATCGGTCTCGGCTTGCCATCCGTGTCTTTTCTCACATAGTCATAAACCTTAAACGTAAACCACCAAGTAGTCGAAGAGATTTCAAGAACCAGGTTATTGTTGCCGGAGCAGTGAACCGTACCTGTCGGAATGAGGAACAAATCGCCTTTTTTACAGTCCCATTCCTGTACATAATTCGTAAAATCAATCGGTACGCCGGTTTCTTGGGATTGCTGAACCGCTTCAATAAAGGTCTCTTTGTCGGTATTCTCGGTGAACCCAAGGTAGGCTTTGGAATCGCCTTCTTGTTCCATGATGTAATAGGATTCCTGCTGCTCCATAAACTCATTGAAATGCTTGCGCACGAAGTCCTGCTTGCCATGAACCTGGCAAGATAGATTCGACCCGCCAACCGTATCCAGATAGTCGAAACGGACGGGGAAGTAATCGTCGAACAAATCGCTAATCCGCTTGCCCAGAATGTCCTCGTAACCGTTCGCCATCACGATAAGAAACGGAATTTCGATAATTTGCTCGCCTTGTCCGATCAAGATGGAGTTTTCCGGCGCGATCGGCTCGAAACTCCAAGCGCAATTGACCATATCGCGCGGCAAATCGGCAATTTCCTTCAACAACTGACCGCCCCAAATGCCCGGCGCGAAGAAAGGTTTTACTCTCAGCGGGTAACGGATAATGTCTTGAATAACCGTAATCAGATCAGAGACCGCCGTCACGACAGGCGTTTCCTCATCATTCATGTCGAGGTAATAATCGAAATCCGAGAAATGGCGTTTTCTGTACGTTTCAAGAATCGGCCATTCAACAAACAACGAAATCTTGTACTTCTCAACGTTATCCAGATTCGAAGCAAATCCGAAATTCAACATTCCTTGCTTGTGTTTAATTTGCTGCAGCTCTCTGGATACGTCCGCAAACAAAGTAAAGTCGTAATGCTCTTTGCCAAGCCAATGGGCGCCTGTACCGATGACAACAATCATTTGGCTGCCCGCTTCAGCTGCTTTATTCAAATCCGCCGCAAAACGAACCTTCGCGTCCGCTTCGAAATAGCTGTCGATTTGTTTGTCCGTAAAATAACCAAAAGCCCTATTGTCCGTAATATTGTCTTTGAAATATTCGCGGATCTCTTCTCCGCCCAATTGATAGGATGCTGCTTGCAAGTAGGCGGCGTCCTGCTTCGAATAACGCTGCTGCAGCGCTCCTAGCAGACGGTCAAATGCCGCGCCATGCGTACCGTCAATGCCTACGACAAACGTTTTATTCGTATTTGCTTCAAGCTTGCGATCTATTAATGAAAGAATAGCTTCATATCCGCTTTCCAGACAGGAAGGAAGCTCCCGGTTTCTTACAGCGTTCACTGGTCTTTTGTTAAACATAATGATCTCTCCTATCCATGTAGAAGGCGGATCCGGCTAATGCCAATCCGCCCCTTTATAGTCTCTAGCCTTTTACGGCGCCTGCCATTAAGCCGGCAACAAATTGTTTTTGCATTGCGATGAACAATGCCAGTACGGGAAGCAACGTCAGCACGTTGGCCGCCAAAATTTTCGACCAAGGGATGGACACGGATTCCTGCGCCATCAACGCAAGCTTCAGCGGCAAGGTGAAGTTGTCCTCGCTTTGAAGCAGTACTAGCGGCATGGTGAACGAGTTCCAGTTCTGCACGAAATCAATAATAATCAATGCCGTTAACGTTGGCCGAAGGAGCGGCATTACGATCTTGAAGAACGTGCGGAAGTCTCCGCTGCCGTCTACTTTGGCCGCTTCCAGCATTTCATTCGGAATGTCGTCGATGCTCTGCTTCGTGAAGAAGATCGCAAATACGGTTACCGAGAATGGCAAGATTAGACCAAGCAACGTATCAAACATGCCTAGCTTCGTAATGATGAAATAAAGCGGAAGCAGCAATACGGTCGGCGGAACGGTCATGGTCGCAATTAACACGACAAACATGGCGTCTTTACCGAGAAACCGTTTTTTCGAGAAAGCATATCCCGCCATGCTGGAGAACAATACCGTAAGAATGACGGTCGGGATCGCTATGGTCAAAGAATTCAAAGCCGTAACGTTAAATTTCAGCAAATCCCAAATTTCGGGATAGTTTTTCCACACCATTGTGTCTGGCCATAATGTAGGCGGGAATTTTGTAATTTCGGCATCGCTCTTCAGGCTGGATGCAATAAGCCAATACACCGGCAGAAAGAACAGAATACCGAATATCCACAATACAATGGTAGGCAGCAACTTTTTGGCATACATGATGTGATTCCCCTCCTACCCCAGCCGCTTGTCGACGAATTTTTTCTGAATGATCGTGATGATAATAACGATGACGAACAAAATATAGGACATTGCGGCTGCCTGTCCAATTTCAAAATAGTGGAATGCCCGGTTGAAAATCAGGAACGGAACCGTTGTGGTGGAATCCGCCGGACCACCGCCGGTCATAATGTATACCTCTTGGAATACGTTCAGCGAGCTGATTAACAGCAATATCATAACGACTAACGATACGCGCCCAAGCAATGGCCAAGTCACATACCGGAACTTTTCGAATTTAGAGGCTCCTTCAACGTCTGCCACTTCATACAGGTCCGTCGGAATGCTTTGCAAACCGGACAAATAGATCAGCATGAAATAGCCGATGTTGCGCCAGCAAGTCATAATCGCGATAACCGGCATCGCCCAAACCGAGCTTGCGAGCCAGTTCGGCCCTGCAATCCCTACTTGCGATAGCAGCGCGTTAACAAGTCCACGGTCTCCGTTAAACAAGAATACAAAGATCAGACTGGCACTAACGACCGAAACGATATACGGGATAAAAAACACGGTACGGACAAAATTCACGCCCGCCAGCTTCTGATTCACGAGCAAGGCCAATAATACGGAACCAAGCATCGTGATGGGAACGAAGATAACGCCAAAATATAACGTGTTAACAAGCGCCTTAATAAATAGCGGATTTTGAAGAGCATCTACATAATAGTCAAAACCAACAAATTGACCTGGAATTCCAAACAATCCCGATTTCTGCAAAGCCATGGGCTTAATATCTTTAAAGCTTGCTATAATGGACCAAATGACGGGGTACACCAAGAACAGACCTAAAATTAAAAAAGCCGGTAATATAAATACGTACGCGCTGAGGTCGCCCAGCCTTCTTCTTATATAACTCATCGTATTCCCCCTAGCAGGAGGGAGCACCCCGGCAAAATCAGAGTGCCCGCTCACATCTTTGTTACTTCGATGCCTTGATAATAGCATTCCCTTTATCTTCTACCATTTTCAGTCCGTCCGCTGCAGAGATTGAACCCGAGACAACTTGGTTCAACGCGCTTTGGTAAACTTCATCGCTTACTTTCTGCCATTCCGGGATTGGAACCAGCGTAAACGGATAAGCCAAACCTTTTTGGAACGTCAGGAATTCAGGATGATCTTTGAAATAAGCCGTGTCCGTCATGTCTTTGCGAATCGGAATACGGAACGGATAGTATTTGCCGTCATCGCTTTTCTCGCCCTTCATGATCATTTCTTGGGCTGGTTTATCCGTAAGGAAGGTAATAAGCTTCTTCGCTGCGGCAAGCTTATCGCCCTCTACGCCTGTTGGAACAGACAAGAGATACGCCGTTACTTCCGTTGCTTTGCCGGCTGGACCGTCCGGTACTTCGGCTACGCCAGGTTCAAATCCGGTATCGCCTTTCCAAGCATCCGATACGCCCCAAGGACCTTGCAATTCCATCGCGACCACTCCGTTGCGGAAATCGGCCATAATGGCGCCACCGTCTTTATTCAAAGAATCCGGCGGAGCAGTATCCTTCATCAATTTCGTATAGAACTCAAGCGCTTGTTGCCCTTCTGGCGAGTTGATGGCAACTTTGTAGTCCCCATTGGCATCTTGATCAACCAGCTTCGCTCCCGCTTGTTGAGCAAACATACCGTACATCCAAGTCAAATCCGGTCCTTGCTTACCGGACAATCCGATTCCGAACTGATCCGGCTTGCCGTCGCCATTCGTGTCGATCGTCAGCTTTTTCGCATCTTCATAAAGCTCGTCCCATGTTGTTGGCGCTTCTTTGATGCCAGCCTTCTCGAACAATTCTTTGTTATAGATAAGTTGGATAGAGTGGCCAATCCATGGCATGCCGTACAACTTCCCGTCCGTTTCGGACAAGTTCCAAATCTCCGGCGCATAGTTGTCTTTCTGGCTAGCGAAATCCGCGCTTAAGTCTACGAATGCGTCTTCCTTAGCCAAAGCTTTGACGTCACCGTACGGAACCTGCAATACTTCAGGAGATTTGCCGCTTAAGATTTGGGTAAGCAATTTGGAACCGTATTGAACGCCGCCAAGCATATTTACTTTAATATCCGGATTTTGCGTCTGGAACTCATTCAACAACTCTTGAATAGCAACGCCACGGCCGGAATCGCTTGCCCAAGCAATTTGCATGCTGATCTCCGTTACTTTCCCTTTATCATTACCCGCGTTGCCAGCGCTTTCATTTGCGGCATTATTTCCGCATGCTGCCGTAACTAGAAGAACACCCAATGAAGCCGCCGTAACTGTACGTTTTAACATGATCTTACCTCCTCGAATATTGGCACCAATAAAGCATGTAGAGATTCATAAGAAAAATGTTTGCTTGCGGTATTAAAATTGTTGTTCACGATTTGCTCATATTGAGCAGGATCAGTCAGCAATGCCATCATTTCGCGAGCAGCTGCCTTCACGATTGCTTCATCAACTTGAGCGAGTCCATCCGGGCTTGTCTCATAACGGTTCCCGAGCGAGACGAACTGGAATCCATATTGGCGGATATCATTCTCATAGACCGGATATTCAAATATGATCATCGGCTTGTTTGCGAATACCGCTTCAAGCAGCTGATTTCCCCAGCTCTCCAGAATACTTGGATAGGTGATGAAATCCGCAATGACATAAGCATCCCAGAGCGAATAAATATTGTGTCCGCCCGTGTGTGTTCTTGAATAGCCGATAACCTGGTTCACGAAACGCAGGTCCACCTGCAATTGTTCGGCGCGCTGCCGCAGCTGTTCCGTATATTCGTAAGTCGACTCCGGCATTCCGGCAAGAAGATAGACCAATCTGCTGTTCTCGCTGAGCGGCTTTCCGTTATACAGCGTAACGCCCTGCTCTTTAATAAGATTTAATTCTTCTTCCAATGCGGCTACCACATCAATTCCAAGCTCGATCGTCTTCCGCTCCGTCACGCGAGTGGCCTGCAGAATAACGATATCTTCTTCCCGGATTCCCACTGCCTCGCGCAATCCCTGATTGTAAGCATCGCTTGACCAGCGCGGCTGGCCAAAGTCAAATACATTAGGGATGACGTAAGAGTTCAGATTCCGCCGCTCAAGCAAACCGTCATGCGATAATTGATTGGTTACCGCGTGACGGACGCTCGGCAGTTCGGGCGGGAAGTAGGTTTGAAGCCAATCCTTGACGATTGGGCAAGTCGGTTTGCCGTATAGCTCCCTTTCCCAATAGAAGTTGTGGTGAAATCCGAGACACGGAATTCCCGTCTTCCGGACGGCGTTGCCAAAAGCAATGCCTGCCGGAAGACTCCATCCAAGCGACCATATATTAAAGGGAATAAGCATTTCAATCTGTTCGGATTCCACAAAATCTAGAAGTTTCTTCTCGATTAGCTCGGTAAAACCAAGCACGTCATCCGCAAAATCTTGTTCCGATTCGTAGTCCAGCAGCTTATCGTATGCATTATAGACAAACTTTGCGTTCCTCGGATGTTTATAATGAAGCTCCGGTATTAAATAAGCATTCGTCAAACCTTCGCTGCCGGCTAAAAAGATAACATCATGCCCCATTTGAATCAGGACGTCTTTCCATTTGTCCATTTCCAGAGATACACCGTCTGTTTCCCCGCTTCTAAAGTGGGCAAGCGCAATCTTCACTCCACCACCTCCTCCAATAATTCATCTGAATCAACCTACAAAACTTTCTTTCGTTAGTCGAATCGTTTCAAAGAAACGCTTCACCGACCGGAACAACAGCGGTTTCCCTTGAACCATCGCCTGATCGAGCGTCATAGCCTGGTCAACGATCGGAATGACCATTCGAATGCCTTCCATTTGCGCGTTAGAAGCATTCCCCTCAATCTTGCCGGTGAACACGACAACCGGAACTTGATACGGCATAGCCATCCGGGAAATCCCTACCGGAACCTTGCCTTGATAGCTCTGACTGTCGAATTTGCCTTCTCCCGTAATGATCAGGTCAGCCTGCTTCATCAATTCTTCGAGATGACTAAGGTTTGCAATAAGTTCAAAGCCGCTCATGACTTGGAGTTTAGGCAAGAAGGACATAAGTCCAAACCCTAGACCGCCGGCCGCCCCCGCCCCTGCTTGATGACGTTCGTCCCGGCCAGTCGATTGTTTGACTTGATCCGCGAAGCTCCTCATCTTATTCTCGTATTCATCCAGATTTGATGGCTGTAGCCCTTTCTGCGGTCCAAAGACGTAGACAGCCCCTTGATCTCCAAGCAAAGGATTTTTGACATCGGATGCAATGACGAAATCAACTTGATGAAGACGCGGATCTATATCGGCAAATTCTATTCGTTCGACCGTGGCGAGCATCTGGCCGCTCCCCTGAAGCTCCTTGTTATCTCCGTCAAAGAACTTGACTCCTAATGCTTGCAGGCAACCTGCCCCGCCATCAACGGTTGCGCTCCCGCCAAGACCAAGGATGATTTTTGCTGCCCCTTGGTCCAATGCGTGTTTAATCAGTTGCCCGGTTCCATAGGTTGTTAAGCGTTCCGGAACCCTTTCCGATTCCGGAACAAGCGTAAGTCCCGAAGCCGCAGCCGTCTCAATAATGGCTGTTTTGCTTTTTTCCGACCAGCAATAACTCGCTGTAATGGGGCGTCCGCAAGGATCATGAACATGGTGCTTGATCTTCTCTCCTCCAACAAGAGCAAGAAGCGTATCGACCGTCCCTTCTCCGCCGTCGGCCATAGGGATTTTCCACGTCTCGGCTTGCGGATATACCGCCCTTATGCCTGCTTCAATCTGATCCGCAGCATCCATGGTCGTCATGGATCCCTTGAACGAATCCGGGGAAATGATGATCTTCATGCCTACACCGCCTTCCCGGAACGTTTGATCCATTTCACTTGGTAAGGTT
Source organism: Paenibacillus glycanilyticus (assembly GCF_030161375.1). Classification (GTDB taxonomy): domain Bacteria; phylum Bacillota; class Bacilli; order Paenibacillales; family Paenibacillaceae; genus Pristimantibacillus; species Pristimantibacillus glycanilyticus_B. The sequence continues at coordinate 97,462 of NZ_BSSQ01000004.1, read as the reverse complement.
CCAATGTCAGTGCATCGGAAATGCTTACCAATACGTCCTCTCCTCCTAGTAATTCGGATACGGACTGACCTTCCGTCCAGCCAAGCTGGGCAACGGGAATTGTCGTGCGAACCGGCTCATTGGATACGTTGATGACCACGAAGATCTGGTCTCCGTTCTCTGCTTCACGAACCAATGTAAAGAGCTGATCATGAAGGTAAAGAACACGTTGTACCGAATTCGGATGAAAGGCTGGTTCTGCGCGCCGGATATCAAGAAGCGTTTGGAACCCTTTCAATACTTGGGAACGCAAGGAATCGGCTTGTCCAAGCTCATCGCGAAGCTTGTTGTACTCGAGCTGCGCGCGGTTGATGGAGCGATAACGTCCTGTAGCTTTAACGCCTTCCAAATCGTTGCGCGAACCAAGCAAGCTGTGGATATAGATCCCCGGGACGCCGATCATCGATAACAGAATGCCGTTAGCCGCCATAAACCGTTTTACCTTTAACCCATATTCTTCATCCGGATGGGATAAGGCATCCAAATAGTTAATATTTAGTTCGTAAGGGCTCTTCGTTCCGTCGCCGTTGTCTTTGTAGGATACAAATCCGCCGTGGTTTTGCACCCGGTCCACCAAGGACTGAACTTCTTCTTTCGTTAAAATCCCTTCAACCGGACGTACGCCGATCCCGTCGTGGGAAGCCAGGAAGTTGAAGAAGCTTGTCGTTTCGGTTGTATCCCCAAGCGATTCCGCCCATTGCAAGATCTTTGTGCTGTTCCCCGTCGAAATCGTATGCAGCGTCAATGGAGGCAGCGGGAATTGGTAGACCATATGCGCTTCGTTATAACCGTTGCCGAAGTAGCTGATATTATCTTTATGAGGCACGTTTGTTTCCGTAATGATGATGGTGCCAGGCGAAGCCAGATCCAACACTTCGCGAATGATCTGCACAATCGCATGCGTCTCGTCAAGGTGAATACATGTTGTCCCTAACTTTTTCCACATAAACCCGATGGCATCCAAGCGGAGATAGCGAGCCCCATGCGATGCGTACATGAGAAGAATATCCAAGATCTCGAGAAGAACGTTCTCATTCTCGTAATTAAGGTCAATCTGATCGTCGCTGAAAGTTGTCCATACGTGCTTGTCGCCTGTTGCCGTAGCAAACTTCGTAAGCAGCGGAAGCGCGCGAGGACGAGTTACCTTGCTGTAGTCTGCCGACGGATCGGATTCCACGAAGTATCCCGTATATTCCGGATTGCCCGCAAGGAATTGTTTGAACCACTCGCTATGCTGAGAAATATGGTTGATTACGCCGTCAAACATCAGATCGAATTGTTCGGAAAGCTCTTTAATGCCGTCCCAGTTGCCGACGCTCGGATTAACTTCCCTGTAATCGATAACGGAGAATCCATCATCCGAGGAATACGGGTAAAATGGCAACAGATGAACAGCCGAGAATAAATTGTGCAGATATTCGCGGCCGAACCGGTTCATCGTCTCAATCGGCTGCTCTCCTTCGGAGCGAAGGCTGTCCGCATAAGTAATGAGCATGACATCGTTCTGGGAGACCCACTTTGCTTTTGCCGTTCCCGTTTGATAGTTGGAAATAAGCTCATTGATTCGATTTAGAATAAGCGCAGCTTTGTGCTCGCCGTATACAAACGCTAGTTTATTGGAAAGCCCCTTTTGATCAGAGGTCATTTGCATTTCACTTACCGCCTTTATGTGTGAATTGGAGTGACTCCATCATACAATTACACACCTAGGCGCCTCTATGGTACGGATACCAAAATGTAAGCCTATACCCGGCCTTCATTTTGGTACATGTAACAATTCGTTATTTGCCGGAGATAAAATATAACGCCAAATACAATAAAACGCCTTCCTCAAACACCCTTGGATCATATCCGGTCAGTTCTTTAATTTTGTTAAGGCGGTATTGCAGCGTGTTTTTATGTATGAATAAATGATCGGCCGTTTTGTTGATGGATTGGTTATAAATAAAAAACTGTCGCAACGTCTCGAGCATTTCTTCAAGCTGCGGATTTGCTCCAACATCCAGTATTTTATTGAGATATTTGTCCCGAAGCTCTTCGGGAATGCCGTCAAGCAACAACTCCAGCTCCAAGTCATCGAAAAAAACGAATTTGGAATCATTGGCGCCTCTGGCGTGAATGCCGGCTTTCTTCGACTCTTGGTAGGAATGCGGGATACTCTTGAAGGATTCATAAAATCCTCCGACGCCTACTTTCACGGAATAACCTTTAAGATCCGCCAATTGCCTAATTAAATATTGAATTTTATGCGAGATGAAATCTTTTTTCTTATCCGCCCTGTTCTCGGGCCACGTGAGCAGAACAATGAACTGCATCATCCCGATGGGGACGATAATATCCTGATCATTAAATTTGATTGCCTCTCGAAGCTGGGTGTAGAACTGGTTCTGATTCTGCTGAAGTTGTACGACTTGTTGATTTTCCCTTAATTCTGAGGGAGAAGTGAACAAAAAAGTAACGGCTACTCTTGGCAAGTGAACGTTGATGTTAAGCGTCCAGCCTCTCGCCGACAAGTCTTTGTCATCGCTCCATTGTCCTTCCAGCCACTCCCTGATAAATACTTCGCGCGATTGATTGACGAGCTCGGATTGCCGATCGATGATCTCCTCTTTCACGAGAATTTCAGTCATCTTGCGGATAATCTCGCCCATCTTAATCACTTCTTGGTCCGTGCCGGTAATTCCGATGACGCCAATTACGCGATTCTCGAAATAAACCGGCAAATTAATCCCTTCTTTGGTTCCTTCCAACCGATCATTCGTGCCGATAATCAGTTCTTTTCTCGTTCTCAGCACGACAGAAGCTCCTTCATGAACCGAGCCTATGCGGAATTTATCCGTACTCGCTATAATAACGCCTTGGTCATTCATGAAATTAATGGGACGATCGATAATTTTCGTCATTTCCTCAACGATGTATTGCGCTTTTTTTCCCGATATCATTTGGACTCACCAGCCGCCGTCTGAAGTTACTTTCATGTAGTTTTTACCTTTTTATGAATAAACATAATAAAAAATCCGACCTCCAAGGGGAGATCGGATGAATGCTAGCTATTATAGCGGAACAATCTTATTTTGACAAAAAGGAATTATTGTACGACCAGAACATCATCCAAACGCGCAACGCTTGTATGCATCCGAATGCCGATTTTGCCTGCCGCAATTGGCGAAGAGTCGGTCCACTGAAGAAGCTGCGCGTTATTCAAGTAACCCGTAATGGTGCTTCCGCTTGCGGTCACCTTCAAATTGACCCATTGCCCAGGCGTAAGTGTTGCGCTTGCGCTGCTGATCAGAGTCAAAGTACCGGCGCTTTTTTTGTACAACTCCACCTTGTCGAGGCTGTCGTTCAAGCGAAGCATATAATAGTTGGAATTATCCGCGTAACGGAAGACTAGTCCGGCATTCCCCGAAGCCGTTAGCAGATTCAAACGTGCGGAGTACGTATAATCCGTCCAAGATGCATTGCCGGCAACGGCAAGCGCTTCGCCTGAGGCCAAGCTTTGGGACAGAACCAGATTCCCGTCCGTCATGATGCTCCAAGTGCCGCCGGAGGTTGTCCAACCGCTATAGTCATTGTCCTCGAAATTATCGGAGAAGATCGTAACCGGCTGCGCAATTGCGCTTTGATGCTCGTATGCACCGATATCCGGAACGCCGTAATAGATCGGGTTGCCGAAGAAATCTTTGCCGCCATTGCCCGTCACCTGAACACCTGCGTTAATGAGAGGGGAATTGGTCGCCAGCTTGAACCCTGCAGCCGTAGCCAGGCTAGTTGCCGTGCTTGGATTAACGAATTTAGGATCTCCAACGATTTTGTAAGGATCGCTGGCCACGCTCGAATTCAATCCGTAGAAGCTGTTATGGTCATAGGTCATTCTAGGGCTGTTCGTGTATTGGCCGCTTGCTCCGTTATAGAAAATGTTGTTCGAGTAATAGGCCATTCCCGTGGAGCTGGCATGCGTCAGCGCTTTGTTCTGCGTCCCCGACCGGTAAATGACGTTATTATAGACGTATAAATTCCCGCCGCCGCTAATCAGATTAAAGGCACCGTTCGCATCCAGGTCATTATTGCTGATATTGTAGCGGAAAATATTATTATTCGTATCATTCATCACAAGAAGCGTTCCGCCTTGATTGTTGCTGCTGTAATTGTATTGATAGACGCTGTTGGTAACCATCACGTCGAAGTCCCACGGCTGACCGTCGCCGTCAAGCTTTCGCGTATCGTAAGCTTCATTGTATTGGAACACGGCTCCATCCGTGTAATAAGCCCATTGAGCCGCTACAACCGCTATATTGTCCAAATAATTGACGATACTCGTATTCACATCACAAGCTTCGCCAATGGCATTCGTCCGGTTGTATTCTATCAGCGGCGATTGTGCTGCCCGGACAAGAATACCGTCCCGATGGATTTTCTCCACGTTATTTCCTCGGATAACAACATGCTTGAATGCGTCAAGCTTATGGGTCCAGGCGCTATTGGAGAAAGCGTCCGTCATCGTCTGAATGCCCGTATCCGCCACATTCGTAATTGTATTGTTCTCGATTAATACATCGTCCCAGGTGCTCTCGATCGACGCATTTGTTCCTCTGGCATGGAAGTTGATGCCGCCTGTTCTCCGGTCCGTACCGAAAATATCGTGGATATTGAGATTACGGATGTATATATGCTTGAAATCTCCGGCACCGGTACTTTCGCCTACTACCAGAACACCGTGCCTTCTCATATCGGTAGACTGCTCTCCGCTCGTAATCTCCAAGTTGTTGATCTCCCAATAAGAGACATTACGAAGCCGAACGCCAAATCCTTCGCCGCTTACGCTTGTATTATTAAATGCGATGCGGGGTTTAGCGCCTGTTCCATACTGGTCCACGACAATCGGATTGCCTTCGCTGCCCGAGCCTTTCGCGTCCAAGTACTGATCATTCCACACGCCTCCGGCTTTGAGCAGGATCCGGTCTCCGGGACTAAAGGTCATGCTGTTTACTTTCGTTAACGATTTCCATGCCGCTCCTTCGCTTGTCCCTGCCGCGCTGTCCCTGCCGCCGCTGGAATCCACATAATAAGTGTTGCCCGCGGCTTCCGCCACCTGACCCCCTATACCTGACAACAACCCTGTTAGCAATAAGCCCATCGTCACAAGAAACGGCCATACAGCGATCCGGCGTCTGTTTCTTTGCACTTTCAATCACTCCTTCGATGTATGAAGTTTTGAAGCGATGTCTTCCCCGAGCCAAGCTCCTTGCCGCAGAAGCTCGATTTGCAGCTTTGTTATATCCACATTCCGGCTGAGGCCATCCGTTTCGGCCGCCATTGATGCGGCCAATCCCGATGCTTGGCCCATCGCGAAGCAATTCGGCATAACCCGAAGCGAACCTTACACGACGCGGTCTGACGAAGCCGCGCGCCCGGCCACCCACACGTTATCGAGTCCAAGCGGCAGCATGCAGTGATACGGAACCCCATGCGATTTGCCCGGCGGAAGGTGATGAATATGCATGGCGCCGGAACTGCGAGCCATGTGAATATCGATGAAATAAGCATTGCGCGCAATATCGTCGTCAAACGATGCCATATTCATGAAATCTTCCTGCGTCAGCACGTAGTCGCCAACGATCCGCCTTGTCTCCCGAATTCCGATTTGTTCCCCGCTGGACACGAGATGGGCATGTTCAAAACCCGGTACATAAGCGCGGAAGAAATCTAGCTGGAGCTTGATCAGCTTGCGGCCTTCAACAGCGCCTGTCGTCAAATCTTCCGCCCGCGAACCGTCGACTCCAAACACATGACCGAAATTCACCCCTACAAGATAGTCGGAGATCCACGCCAGACCGGATACGGAATCACGACCTTGCGGCAGATCTCCTTCTGCCTGAGCTCGCTGAACCGCCTTATGAAGTTGATCCGTATCCCCGTTCTCCAGCAAATATTGCAGGAACCGAGGACGGTCGACGTTCGTCAGCATATAGCACATGGTAGCAGCCTGAAGCTCTCCGGCTTCCCCGCCTTTGTGGAACGGCGCTCCTGCCAGAGCAGCCAGATCGGCATCTCCCGTCGCATCAATAACCGTCTTCGCCCGGATAAAACTTCTGCCTGACTTGTTGACGATGACGACCCCTTCCATTCGGCGGCCATCCGCAGCCAACACGGTTTGGCTTACGAAGGTGTGCAGCAATACATTGGCACCGCTTTCAAAAACAGCTTCGTCATATACGCGCTTCAGCACTTCCGGATCGATCGGTACCCAATCCAGCTCAGAACCAAACCGCTCTTGATAATCCGGCTCGCAACCTGCTTTCATTCGCTCTAACAGTTCTAAACCAATTCCCCGGATAATGGCTTTCTCCCCGTCACTATACGGACAAAAGGCGGGAACAAGAGCAACTGTGCCCATCCCGCCAAGAAATCCCCGCTGCTCAATCAATAACGTACGCGCTCCCGATCTTGCCGCGGATATAGCGGCCGCTATGCCTGCCGGACCGCCTCCCGCCACTAGTACGTCTACATCAAGCAATACGGTCAGCTCTTCGGCTGGCAATGCTATTTTTCTCTCGAACATGGGTATCCTCCTTGGTACATCCAACCTTATCTATCCATTATAGAAAGGCCGGCCGGAGGATAGCGTGTAACCTCATTACCTGTTCTTATGCAAAGTTTTGACTTCTGGCTTCCGAATCGCCGGTAATTTGATTTTTGTACTCGCTTGGACTTTTGCCGCTGTACTTCTTGAACACTTTCGAGAAATAAGCCCGGTCGGAGAAACCAAGCGTATAGGCTACGTTCTCTACGGTCTCATTTTGCCGGCCCAGCATCGTGATGGCGATATTAATCTTGTACTGATTCACATAATCCGTGAAATTAATGCCAGCCAGCTTCTTGAAATATCTGGAGAAGTAACTAGCATTCAAGTGCAAGTGTTCCGACATTTCCTGGGACGTAATCATCCGGTCAACATGCGCATCCAGGAATTGGTCAATCTCTTGCAGACGGCTATCCTTCTCTTGAACCGACACCGGCGCATGCGTATGTTGCCGCCACAAATTGCGCAGCTCCCGCTTCGTCAAGGCGGCTGCCTCATTGATGTGGACAGCTTGTCCCAACCAGTTCAGGAAGTTGTTCTCGGCGACTCCGCTTGACTCCAAAGACATTTGCCGCACAAAATCCCCGCATACTTCTTTCGTTAGACGAGGCTGCAATTGTTCCGTCCCCGCTTGTTGAATCCACTGATTAACAGCCATGTCAATCCAGGCTGCATTTCCTTCTTCAAGCGCTTGGGACAACATATTCCGAACCTTATCCCATCTCCACTCCGTTGCTTGCCGAAAGGCCGGCCGTGGATTGAGAACATCAATCGGATTGATCAACTGAGGAGTCTTATAAAAATAATCGTCGCGGCATTCTCGCCATGCGCGGTACACTTGGCCGAATTGCCGGAGCGTAACGGTCTGCGTTGCATAAAAGCCGCGAACCGTAATTTTCAAGTAATGCTCTACTTTCTCTTGAAGAGAAGTTAAAAATGCGAGGAGCGGCTGATAAGAACAATCCGGATCCGGCACATTCCAGACGAAGCAGATGCCTTCCTCTGTCAAAATCGGCGTGATCCCATCCGATTCTCCGGATAACTCCATCGCAATATTGTATACGGCAAATTGGATTAACGGCATATCGCCGTAGCTGTACCGCTCAAACACGGAATCAGAGTCCAGATGAATAAAGCCTTGGCGGAAATACGGCAATCTCCAATTAATCCCCAAGCTCTCGCCGAACAGAAGCGTTTGGACCGATGGTCCTTCCGGGGACAACAATTGCTTGAAAAAGCTCTGCCGCAGCACTTCTTTGTTATGTTCAACCGTTTGCCGGAATGTATAATGCTCCAGCAATTCCTCCCGGCTGCGGTAGCGGCTCATCGCCTTGCGGAGACTGTGCATGAGTTGTTCGGGAGATAACTCGTCCTTGATCAGATAGTCATCCGCTTCCAACTGGAAGGCTTTCTTCGTATATTGGAAATCCTCATAACAGGTCAGAAATACGAGCCGTACTTCAGGCTTGATCATACGAAACGTCTCCGCGAGTTCCAGTCCATCCATTCCGGGCAGCCCAATATCAACAATGGCCAGATCAGGCAGCGTAGCATGGAAATCTTCAAGCGCCTGATCGCTATTGGAAGCGGAAGCGACAATGTCCAGCCCCAAATCCAATGACTGAAGCAAATAAGCCACATATTCCAACATAGGTACATCATCATCAATTAGCATCGCCTTCATGAATGACAGCCTCCTTGCTTATCGTCGTTATCGGTATGTTAAGAGTGAAGCTTAAGCCGTCGCCGTCTTCCCGTGACGCTGCCGTTAACCGAGACTGATAGCCGTATAACACCTGCAGCCTTCGGGCCGTATTAATCAATCCTACTCCCCTCTCGTTCTGCAAAGGGAGGTCCTGCTCCAAGCCATGAAGCTTCCGGTTAAGCCGCTCGATCTTATCCCCGCTCATTCCGCGCCCATTATCGCTGACGGTGATCTCCAGCCATTCCTGAGTAAGCCTGGCTGTAATTTGTATAGCCGGATGCTGAGGGCGGGCAGCAAAACCGTGGTAAATCGCATTTTCCACAATAGGCTGCAGCAATAATCTTGGCATTTGGAGCGACTCCGTGCCTTCTCCGAGTTCATGGGTAAAGGATATATCCATGCGGTTGCGGATTTGCATAATCTGAACGTAGCTCTCCAGTACCTTGCAGTCATCCGCCAGCTTCAGCGGCTGATCGATATGAACGTATGCGCGCAACATCTTCATCAAGGCATCAATCATGTTCCCATGCGGCTTGTCGCCAGTCATCAGCAAGCTGACTTTGATCGAATTAAGGGTATTGAGCAGAAAATGCGGCCGGATTTGCGCGGCAAGCGCCTGAAGTTCTAGCAAACGTTTCTCCTCTTGCTCGCTCTCTACCTTTTCCAGCAAGCCGTTAATATCGTCCAGCATATGGTTAAAAGCTGAAGACAATGCTGCTACCTCGTCTTTGCCATGAACCGGAATCCGGATATCCCGCTTGCCTCCGACATATTGCTTGATACTCGAGCGAAGTAGGCTAATCGGCTTATTGATATAACCCGCTAAGAGCATGGACAAGATTAAGAAGGTCAAGAAAAACAAACCGACGACCGAAAGCGTCACCAGAAATTCCCGGTTAATCTGGCTGTCGATGAAACTTCTCTTCATCTCTGCGCTTAACAGCCAGCCCGTCTTCGGAATCGCAACCTTGCTAACGAGCCTATTCTTGGCATCGCCGCTCTGCCCCCCGCCATTCCTCGCGATCATTCCGCCGGACTTGTCGGTTAAAGTGAAAGCGATGTCGGGATTGCCCGTATCCAGCAAGCTATGAAAATATGATTGCGGTATACCAATATATAAGGTAGCCAGCTTGGCATGATTGCGGGGATCGATAATGAAACGGACAGCGTAATAGTATTCCGGTGCGGCATTAGCCTCACCGGATGGGAACCATTGCAAAGCCGTCGTTTCCTTCTCGTTAAGTCCGATTGCTTCCTGCAGGAACGACTCCGGCAAGCTTGCAAATACGGGCGCCGAGCTATCGCCCATAATCATTTTGTTCTTCCGGTTCACCAGCATCATCTTGAGATTGGCATCTGCCGATTGCATGAGCAAAATATCCGCCATCGACATCAGATTGGAATAATGGTCGTACGTCTGGAAACTAGCAAAGCTTTCGGCATCTTTAAGATACCGAAAGCTTTCCAGAATATCAGGATTGTACGACTCCGAGAAATAGACGGAGGCAAAAGAAATGTTATCGATCGTTTTCTCGATCTGGTTCCCGATAACCGTAAGGGTCTCCATATTGGATCGGGTAAACTTATCGCTCACATTCTGCTTCAGAGAGGAGTACGACCAGAACGTTACGGCGATAAAAGGAAACAAAATCAGGATCAAGAACGAAAACTGCAATTTGCGATGCAGAGAAAATCGACTAAGCCATTCCATGAAGTGATCATCCTTGTCCCAAGCGTGTGCATTTTCCTTTTATTATAAAGTACTCCTCCGCACTTTTGCCTGTCAGTATTTCCTATTTATTCGCCTCGACGACTTTGTTTACTTCGTCTGTCATCGAAGCTTTCACTTCGTCAAAATCGCGGTTATCGAGCATATAGCTGGAGAAGCCGTCTTCTACGATTTTCTTCAATTCCGCGCCGTAAGGAACGCTGAACGCATCCGGCATTTTGTTATTTGGATCAAACAACGTATTAGCCAAAGAAGTGGTATCAATCAAATCGGTATTGTCTTTGAAGAAATCATTGATCAGCGCCGCGCCGTCTACGCCTTTGAAAGATGGAATTTCTTTCGTGTACTTATAAGCTTCTTTCGAAATCCATCTGATGAAATCATAAGCGGCTTCTTTATGCTCCGATTTCGCGCCAATCGCAAGTCCGCCGCCCGAAATGTTTGTCATGCCGACTTCCGTCGCATCGACAGAACGAGGAACCGGAGCGTACATCATTTGGAATTCATGCGGGAATTTCTCAAGGTTAAGACCGGCTCTTACCGCATAGCTTGGTACAACAAGCATACTCGCGTTACCTGCAAAGAACTGCTGCAATACGTGGTAATTCGATGCCAGCACGTCTGCATAAGGTTCTACGCTTTTGTCTTCCTGCTCCATCGCGCGGCGCAGTTCAAAGAAATATTTGAAGGAAGGATCATCAAAGATTGGTTTCATGTCTGCATCCAATTGCGGATTCGGACGTTCGGTATAAGCGATGACATCGGCGTATTCGCCCCATGTATGGAAGTACGTACCGTAATGCCCGTCCATGGTAAGTTTTTTGGCATAACCTCTGAAGTCATCCCACGTCCAGCCCATCTTAGGAAGCTCAAGACCCGCTTTCTCCAGATGATCTTTATTGAACACGGTGAACCATTGCGTCGAGCTTGTCATCAGCCCGTAAATATCGCTGTTTAATTTAATCACCTTGTTATACTCTTCTTCCGGTTTAACCGCTTCTTTCTCCAGGTACGAGTTAAGCGGTTCAACAACGCCACGCGATGCGCGCTCCAGCAATTCTTCCTCGCTGCCGGTCATAAATACGTCAACCGCTTCGCCGCCTGCCACGAGAATATCAAGCTTCTTCATGAAATCGGTACTATTGCTGTTTTGCACAAGCGACTCGTATTCCACTTCTACTTTGTCCTGCGATTCATTGTAAGCCTTTACAGCTTGGAACATCGGTTCTTCCTCAGTGCTGGCCTTAAAGGTATAGAATTTGATTTTCTCTTTGCCTGCCGGCTTCTCCGATTGTTCGGAAGCAGCCGGCTTGTTGCCGTTAGCCGCAGACGTATTGTTACCGTTGCCGCTATTGCCTCCGCATGCCGCAAGAGAGAACACTGTCAATGCGCTTACAAGTGTCAAAGCTATCTTTTTCATATTTAACTCCCCCTATAATTGTTTGCTGCAGGCTAATTATACAACTCTCATTTTTCTTATACCGTGTACAGATTTGAGATAAGCGCGTAGACATTTTTGACTTGTTATCCTTTGACCCCGCCGATCGCTATCCCTTCAATAACTTGCTTCTGCAAGGCCAGGAATAGAACCAATAGCGGAATAATAGCCGCAACGGAAGCCATCATCATGACGGCAATACGCGTGCCGAATTCCTCTTGGAAAAACTGCATGCCAAGCGGAATCGTAAACAGCTTCGAGGAGTTGAGCATAATAAGCGGCCCTTGGTAATCATTCCAGGTCCAAATGAACTTAATGATCCCAACCGTCGCCAGAATCGGCCGGCTAAGCGGCACCATGACGCTGATGAATACCCGGAAGAAACCCGCTCCGTCCAGCTCTGCCGCCTCCAGCATATCGTTATGGATACCAAGCATGAATTGCCGCAGCAGGAAAGCGAAGTAACTCGAGAAAATCCCCATTAGAATGAGCGCCCCATGGGAGTCGTACAGGCCTAATTCTTTGATCATGATATAGCGAGGCACAAGTGTCGCCTGCTCCGGAATCATCATGAAAGCCAGCATTAAGCTGAATACGGCTGCTTTCCCTTTAAATTGAAGCTTGGATAAGGCATAACCGGCCATCGCCGAGAACAATACCGTCGCAAGCGTTGAGATAACGGCAATCTTGATCGAATTCATATAGAACAGGCCAAACGATACATCGCCCATCCATACTGCCTTGAAGTTGCTGACCCAGTTCCAATCTTTCGGTATCCATTGGATCGGAAACGTCCATACGTCGCGCTCTGTCTTCGCAGAAGCAGACAACATCCATATTAACGGCAATAAGAAGAATAAAGATAAGACGGCGAACAGAAACGTTAGAATAATATTGCTTAATTTAAACTTTTGAAATGACATCGACCTAGCTCCTTTCTTCCGTGTTAGTAATGGACCTTCTTGCTTTGCGTCATCCAGGTAACGGACGTAACCAGCAGAATAATGAGGAACAGCACCCAAGACATCGCCGAAGCGTAACCCATCTGGAACCGTTCGAACCCTTCCTCATAAATCTGATACACAATAACCGTACTGGAGTAATTCGGCCCGCCGTTTGTTAGGAACTTGATCATGTCGAATACTTTAAATGACGAAATCGTGCTCGTAATAACGAGGAAAAAGGTTGTTGGACCTAAGAGCGGCACCGTAATCTTGCGGAACTGCTGCATGCCCGATGCCCCGTCGATCGTAGCCGCCTCATACAACTCGTCCGGAATGTTCGTCATCCCGGCGAGGAATATAATGATCTGGTAGCCAAGAATCTGCCAAATATAAATAATCATGATAGCGATCAGAGAGAAGCCCGTGTCTACCAGCCAACGCGGCGGATGGGACATTCCCATGTCCATGAGCAACTGATTCAGCGGCCCCTTGGAAGGATGGTACAAAGCTTGCCATACCGCCGCAATCGCTACCGTCGAGCAAATATAAGGGATGAAGAAAGCGGCTTTGAAATACGATTTGAAATGCAGCTTCTTATGGATCAGCGCCGCCAGAATGATACCCATCACAATCGTCAGCGGTACCGTTCCAACCGTAAACAGCACATTGTTCTTCAAAGCTTTAATAAAGTGATTATCCTTGAACAGATTAACAAAGTTATCGAATCCGATAAAATGAATGGCCGAAAAACCGCCTACTAGATTCCATTCCGTTAAGCTCAGGAACAAGCTGCATACTAGGGGGAATACGGATAGAATAAGCATGCCAATGACTTCCGGAGCTATAAAAATCCAACCCGCCCATTGCTCGCGCCGCTTGCGGGTCCAGTATGTTTTCTTCTCTGTTTTTGCCGCGGTCGCCTTCTGTACCATAACTTGATTACTCACCGGCATTCACCTCCTGCATGATCTCGGAAATCTCCGGTAAATAAGCGCCCTCTTCTTGTAATCTGCGGCGAAGCGTCGCAACATTCACCGCATGCACATCGTTATTCGCCTCTCGAGCAGCAAGCGCAGCGGCAAGTCCCGCCGCTTCCCCCATCGCCAGACAAACCGGCATAACCCGAACGCTGCCGAGCACTTGACGATCACAAGAGATACTGCGTCCGGCAACAAGCACGTTACGAAGTCCGCGCGGTGTCAGGCAACGGTACGGAATGCCATGCGAGTCGCCAGGGCCATACAACGTTAAGGCCAGATTCGAACCTTTGCCTCTCTGCTGCTCCGCCTTCGTGCCATGAATATCGAGGAAATAACTATTCCGGCAAATTTCATCTTCGAAGCTTTTGCGTTCCATATAATCCTGTGCCGTCAAAACGTAGTCGCCAATAATGCGCCGTGACTCCCGTGTGCCAATTAGCGTACCTGTCGTCATGACGAATGCATTCGCGAAGGCAGCAGGCTGAACCTTTGCCAGCATGTCCCGATAGTCTGCCGCCATCTTGCGTCCTTCGATCATCGCATCGGATACGCTGAACGTATCCGTGTTGTCTACGCCCCACAGATGCCCCGCATTAAAACCTACAGAGCCCGGCGCAACCATGTTGTTGCAAATATGCTTGTCCGGAATGCCAGGATATTGGCCCGATTCAAACACTTCATGAATAGGGCTTGAAGGATTTTCGGCGTGCAAATTCACCCCGTTTATATATGCGTAATCATCCACGTTGCCAAGGATGAAGCAATGGGTGGCAGGCTGAAGCTCACCGGTCTCCGCGTCCCCTTTCTCATACTCCGCTCCGGCCCAAGCCGCAACATCGCCATCTCCCGTACAATCGACAAATACTTTAGCCTGGAAAGCTTGCAGTCCGCTTTTATTCAGAACGACGATTGCCGTTACGTTGCCCTCTTCATCTCTCTCGACATCTGCCAGCGAGGTCAGGAACAACACCTTTGCTCCCGCTTCCGTCACCAGGTTATCGTATACCCGCTTCAGCTTCTCCGGCTCAATCGGCACCCAGTCGAGCGCGTCTTTGCGTACATGCGGCATTTGTGCTTTCAGCGTTTCAAACACTGTGGCCGCAAGACCGCGGTAGACCATCTTTTGCTTATCTGAAAATGGGCACCACGCAGGAACAAGTCCCGATGTCCCCATGCCTCCAAGACTTCCCGTCGCTTCGATCAGAAGCGTTCGCACTCCTTCTCGGGCCGCCGCAGCAGCAGCGGTACAGCCCGCTGGCCCGCCTCCAACTACAATGACGTCAAAGGAAGAATTGAGCGGGATCTGCTTGCTTTTTAGCGTAAATTGATTCATCTATTTAGCCCCACATTCCCGGCTGTCGATTATGCCTGATCAACTTGCCGATCTATTATGGAGCTAATTCTAGCATGGGATATCCGCGATTACGGTATAGCCTTGCGACTCGTTCAGGAGTAATATTTTTACCTTTTGCTTGTTTGGTGAAATGGAATCGAAAAAATAAAAACAGCGACGGTCCAAGACTCGAAAAAGTCTTAGACTGCCGCTGTTTGGATGAAACTTACGTTTACTCGGATATTGCTCGGCGAGCTATAAATACGAATTCCAGCCCCGGCCGATCCGGCGCGTCCCGAATTTCTTCGACAACAAATCGGGCTTCTGATAAGGCGTCCATTATTTCTTCCTTACTTCGGAACCGCAGTGTAGAGTCTGAAGTAAGCTCCTTGCCTTCCCTGCAAAATATAAAAGTATGCCGAAACGTTACCCACGGAAGGTTCACTTCCAAGAGATCGACCCATGTCTCCACTCTCCCGAAATCCGAACGTTCAAGACACTGGTAGGTGCTCTCCCGATTCCAATTGTTCCAAGCTTCCATAGCAGGATCCCTAACTTCAAATACCAGCCTTCCCCCCGGACGAATCGCCTCTTGGCAAGCACGGAGCATACCCGTCCACTCTTCGTCTGTTATAAAAACCTGCGCAACGTTCCCCGTCATCGTAACGAGATCTACCTGCATTCCTTGAATAGCATCAATTGTCCCATGAAGCCATTTGACCCTAGTACCGTAATCCTTGCCTTTTGCAACGTTAAGCGAAGCCATCGCCGGATCGATACCAATAACCTCCTTGCCCATGCTAGCCAATCTACAAGCAAGATTACCCGTCCCGCAGCCAAGATCAATAATGGAATGGGCCTGAAACTCCGTTGCCATCGAAGCATAATGATCAAGATCCGGACGGTCGGGAGTATCAAACCAGTCATATAATTCTGCAAGCCTAGGTTCCTCAAATATTTTGTCAGCCATCGGTAGACCTCCTGTTTGTTCTTCCCCATACACGAAGCGGTCCTACAAATGTCCAGCCCGATTTAAGGGCTGCGGTAAGGTACGTACCGCTTTCGTAACCCACCATAGGTAAACCCGGAAAATCTGATGCAACTATATGATGAATGTCCGACCATGTATGATCGATGTCAGCACTTGAAAACACGTTGGATATCCCTACCGCGCTGGCGCTTAGATTAGCGATAAATCCTGACACTTCACCCTTGTTCCTATATAAATAAATCTTTACATCTGAGCGCTTCATAAGGTCAGGTTTTATCACATTTTCTAAACCATGGGCGGAATTCCACTCTGCGAACTCATTGTCTGTTGTAACATGAATCCATCCAGACGGAATAGACTCCAACTTAACCACCGGTTCATGATAGATCCAGTCGGCTGTAAATAACAGTTCAAAATCATAAGGAGATAAATCTAGATTAGCGAAACTATCCTTGATCCCGCTAATTTCTTTATTTGTGATGATATCCATTACCTCATCAACAATTACATGCCTGCTTGATGTAATCATGTCTGGGTAATATGGCGGAGATTTCGATGTTGTCTTCCATATATGTTCGCTTGAAGTTGCAGTAATACCGTGCGTCTCGCATACGATTCCACACCAAACGATATTATTTAGTACAGCTGCATCAACTTTTTCACTCATAATGGCTTCCCCCTGCCTTTCTAGATACTCGGAACAATCACCTAACCTATTCTTATTGCTGATATGATGAATTCCTGCGCTTTAGTCAATAAAAAACAGCCGGACTCTATGCCGGCTGCTTGAACGTGAACTAGATCTTGGGGTAATCAACGACTACAACATTCTCGAGCAGACCGTCTAGCGACTTTACAAATTCCTGATGGAGAGGATGAGGTCCATATGCGCGAAGTGATTCAAGGCTATCGAATGTAACCCGCAATCCAAGCGTGTATCCGTGTATATTTTCCGTTTCTTCGGTTACGTTGAGACCTGCGCTCATATCGAGAATTCCGGGAATGTGATCCTGAAACCCCAGCAATTGATCCAGCAGTTCCTGGTGTTTGGCAGGCGTGATATTCGTATTAAACTTGAAAACGACGAGATGTTCATACATAGGTTTTACCTCCATTTATGTTAATTGCTCGGTAACTCTAATATCAGTGATTGTCCAATTGTTGATGAAAGAACGAGACAATTTAAAATAGAGAGATCCATGGATAATACCAGTCACATTATTCTCTTGATTATAATTGATTTTTTCAATATATACCAAGAACTCTCTCTTCTTCCATCCCGCTTCTACTCTTTTAATGGAATACTTAAATCGCGTTGTTTCATTAACGCTAGACCAGAAAGATTCTAATACAGCATTGTTGGTTGCATCTAATTCCTGAATCGATTCTCCCTGTATTGAAGCATCTAGTACTTTACTAACTGTATGATTGGGCGTGTAGAGCATAATGTAATAATAACTCGAAGCGATAGCAATGGCTGCTGCCAAGATAGTAATGAAAATGCTCGTTTTTCTACCCAAATCAACTTCTCCTTAGGTGTACGTTTACTTATATTCATTTACCTTCTGTCACGAATTTTTCAATGCGACTTCTAATGGCGTCACGCACTTCGCGGAATTTTGCCATGATTTCATCTTCCGAACCGGTTGCTTTGGCTGGATCCTCAAAGCCCCAATGCCATCTTTCGGCTTTGTCATTATGCACAACAGGGCAATTATCGTTGGCATGACCGCAAAGCGTGATAATGAAATCCGCATCTTTCAAAATTTCAGGGTCGATCACATCGGAAGTATGCCCCGAAATATCGACGCCAGCTTCATTCATGACTTGTACTGCCCGAGGATTTAGCCCATGCGCCTCAAGGCCAGCGCTTTTGACCTCATATGTCTCGCTGCCAAGCTCCTTCAAAAATCCGTCCGCGATTTGGCTTCTGCAAGAGTTGCCCGTACAAAGAAAATAAACTGTTTTTTTACTCATCGTTTTTGCCCCTTTATTCATTCTTCGCCCCACAACAACTGCTGCTACCTGTTCGAGCCGGCTTGAACATACAGCAAAGCTCCTCAGAGAGAATGTGGCTTACCTGTTCTTGATTGATTTCGTAATAGCTCCATGTGCCGCGCGTCTCCTTCGTGATAAAACCGGCATCCAGTAAAATCTTGAGGTGATACGACAGCTTGGATTGCGACATTTCGAAAATTTCAACGAGATCGCAGACGCAAGTATTTCCGCGTTGGGTCAGTTCATACATGATGTGAAGACGTTTTTCATCAGCAAGCGCTTTGAATTTCAATTCGTAATCTGCGAAAGAAAGTTCTGTCATGAAGCGCCCTCCTTACATTAAATCAACTTTTTTTGATTTATTTTATAAACTGAAATTACCATTCCTTTTCGCGCTAGTCAATCTGTTAATCAAAAAAAATTGATTAACATGAAGCTGCTGCCCTTCATGTCGGCAAAAACCAGCAACAGATCAGCGATCTGCTGCTGGTTTTTTATTTTGCTTTCGTTCTCCTATGACGTGCAAATTAGGTAATTGCAAGTACTTCACTTCTAAGTTTCCAAGACTCTTCTGCCAATTCAAGCAGTGCCCGAGCGACAAATAAAAGATGTCTTGATTTTTCTTCCTGTTTTTTTCTATCGACCTCTACTAAGTTACTTATCAACTTATCAATTACCATAATAAACCTAAGTGATGCACTGGCAATAAACCCAAATCTAACAAGTATGGGATTACCGTCCCACCCTTGATCTCTAAGTCCTTGTAAATAGTGTTGTAACAACTTTTCCTTGTAATCTGCAATCTTGTTAACTGGAATTTTATTCTTTATTAATGCATATCCAAACATTCGGCCCAGCTCTTCTCCTACACCTGAAATGCTTGCAAACTGCCAATCGATTGCTATTAAGGAATCAATGCCATTCAATTGCTCTATAAAAATGTTATCCCAGTGTACGTCTTGATGGGCGAATACACGAGGTAATAATTCTATTGTTTGCAATAAGCTATTTACCCGGTTTCTATTAATATGATAAAGCTCCCACATATAGCTGTTACCATCAAAATCCTCCAAGCAAGAATCCCAAATAACTTTTTGCTCCTCAATAGGTTTTGCATAAGCAGCACAAACCTCTACCCACGAACGAATCCAAGAGTGACATAAAAAAGACTCAGTAGGAAGAGGAGTTCCTGTTATGTACACTCCATTGAATTTTCCAAGTAAGCAGGAAATTTTTTGCATATGCTCTAACGACCAGTCAATTTGAAGTTCTTCAATTGCCATGTCCTCGAGCCAAATCCATACATTTTCTTCAGGATGCTCTTCTACTGCATAGCATAATGGCGCCCTTATACTATTTGGCAACTGATTCAGTATACCTGAACCATAAACCAAAGCTTCACGTTTCCAGTAGTAGTAGTGATCGACCTGATTGCGCAAATAATCGGGTTTTAATATTTTGAGTATTAATGCATAATTCCGCTCTCTATCGTTGTCTAGAAATGAACAAGAAACTCTATAAACCGAGCTCTCTTCCTTGTTGTTTCCAAGTGGACTGCAATTCCACGATAATAACTGTAAACAGTTAGAAGGTACGATTCTTCTTAAAAGGGATTGCAAATACGCAGAATCAATTATAAATTCATCTTTTGTATTTTCGGTTGTCTTCATTTTTTGACCTCTGTTTCTTCTAAACTATCTGTTCGATCTAAACAAACCATCATTATAAAGAGAATCTGCTCTTAATGATTTCAGCAACCTCATCAGCAGTTAAATTCGTATTGTTGATTCTAATGTAATTCGCTCTTTTTATTTCTCCCTCGAAGGAGTTTAACCGATGTTTCTCCGTTGTCTGTATCAAATTCCGCTCAGAACGGGCGACATCCCTTTTGGTTGGTTTATGCTCTAGTCTATGTGGCGTTTTGTTACGCTCCAATCTTTTCTCAAGATCGGCTTCTAACTCCACCAAATACACTTCGCCGTCTTTTTCTTCGATCGTCTTGCAAATCGCATCAACATAGTCCCAGTCACCATGCAAATCAAATCCCCATACATAAGTAAAAATCATTCCGTACATATCACAAATTTCATCCAACCATCCCCTCAATCACGAGATCTTGAAGCCTCTTCAGCCTAGCATAATACCCATCTTTATCCAATAGTTCCTCATGAGTTCCCATCTCAACGAGTGCGCCCTTATCCATGACGAGAATGCAATCGGCTTCCTTAATCGTCGCCAGCCGATGAGCGACCACTACGATCGTTTGGTGACCCTTAATCCGCTCTATTGTGTCTTGGATATATTGCTCAGAGATGGCATCGATGGAAGAAGTAATTTCATCAAACAATAAGATTGGAGCCTCTTTAAGCAAAGCGCGCGCGATGGAAATTTTTTGCCGTTGTCCGCCCGAGAGTTTCACGCCCGACTCTCCTACCCATGTCTGAAAGCCATCTTGGAAATGCTCGGCAAACTCGGAGACGCCCGCCCGAGAAGCCGCCAGATAGACGTCTTCTTCGGATGCGTCCTGACGGCCGAGAGCAATATTATCGAAGATCGTACCTTCAAACAATGGGCAGTCCTGCGGCACGTATGCCGTTTTATCGCGGAGATTCGCAAGCGGCGTGTCCGAAATTTCCTTCCCAAGCAAGCTCAAGCTTCCCTCGTATTCGTATAAACCTAGCAATAACTTAAGCAACGTGCTTTTGCCGCTTCCGCTCTCGCCAACTATGGCTAGCATCTTGCCTGCAGGGAGCGCGAACGAGACGTTGTCCAGTACTTTTCTATCCTTATAGCCAAACGACAGTTGCCTGCAAACAATCGCATTCGAAGGTTCTAAGGGGACTGTCTGCTCGTCTGTTGTTACTCCTTCTTCCTGCTGTAGATCCATTAACTCTAGCACCCGAACGCCACTAGTTAGACTACTTTGCATATTCGCCATCATAAACCCGATACCGGCAAGCGGATTAACAAGCATGCTGCCCATATTCATCAGGATTGGAATTTGCTCGATCGTAATGACCTCGTTCCTCCACAAAATGAAACCAATCCCTATACTGAAACAAACAACGAAACTCGCCTGAACTTGGCCTAACGTGTTTTGCAATGCCGTAAGCCGGACCGCGGCTACTTTCTTGCTCTGAAGTTCTCGGCAAACATGCTCGTATTGATCCAGCATGACAGACTTGCCGCCATAGAACCGAAGCATCTCGGCATTGGTTAACAAGTCGGATAACCCCATTACCGATTTAGACACCTGGGCTCTTGCGATACTATGCCTAACCCTGGCCGGAGCGATGAATTTAACATTAATCCACAGCATGAGTAAGCCAAGCAACGTAAGGATGATTCCGCTCAGCCAACTCACAGAGAATACCGTCACGATAGAGGCAATTAACGTAAAAAGCAATCCGCTGGCGTTCTGTATCGTTTTCTTGAATACCTCGGAAGCGGCATTGACGTCTCCGTCCAATCGGACGAGCGTATCTCCGGCATGTTTGCTCGCGATCGCGCTCAATTTGGATGTCAAGATACCCGAGAATGCCTTCAGCCGCATGCTTTTTGTTGCACGCTCTGCGTCTCGGTTGGCAACAGCATTCGAAACCGCAACGATAATAAGCAGAAGGACATACATGCTCGCATACCGGATCATATCCGTTATCGCCGCTTGGTACGTACCGTTCGTGACCGCGCCAAGCACCTTGCCAAGCAACAGCGCCATGATTAAATTCTCGAAATAGCTTGATACGGATACTACGATCGAACTGGACGCATAGCTTCTTTTCCATGGCAGGATGTAAGCGAATAAAGGTTTCATTTCTCTAATTAGCTCCATTGCATAACCTCCGCACGGTCCTTAAAGGATTGAAGTTTCAGCATTTCCAGATAAGGGCCATTACATTGAATCAATTCATCGTGGGTTCCGCATTGCACGATTTGTCCTTGTTGAAGCACATAGATACGGTCCGCGTTCTGAATGGTCGCCATACGATGGGCAATCGTTATCGAAGTTTTGCTTTTCGTCAGCAACTGTAAGCATGCCTGTACCTTCTCTTCCGTAACGGCATCCAATGCCGAGGTAGGTTCGTCCAGCAGAATCAGTTCGGCATCCTTCAGTAATGCGCGCAGAATGGTAATTCGTTGCTTCTCGCCGCCGGATAACTCAATCTCGGATTCTCCCACATGCTTGTCCAATCCTTCGTCCGCCAACATATATTCCAAGCCGGCTTCTCTACACAGGTCAGCAAGCCGTTCGTCCTCCAACTTCACCTGGCCGGGCAATAAATTGTCCCGCAGCGTGCCAGGGAACAGCTGGTTTTTCTGACTGACGAACGCAATATGCCGACGCATGGCTTCCTTCTCCCACTCATCCGTAGTCAACCCCATAAACTCGACGCGACCACTACCTGGCTCAACAAATCCGCATATTAATTTCATCAGCGTTGATTTGCCTGAACCGCTGGAGCCGACAATCGCTATGGATTCCCCTAGGCGTATTTCCATCGAGACGCCCCGAAGAACCTCTTTCTCCCCCGGGTACGCAAAATGTACATCCTCCAGCTTAACGACGCAGCCGCTGTCCCGATCAGGCTTGGCCCTACTGCCATTCTCTTCTTCAGGCAAGGACAAAAAGCCATAGATCCGTTCGCAAGCAACTTGAGCTTTTCTGAGATAAGCTACGATATCCGGCGTGTCCTGCAGCCAACCAAAGAAACCGCCGCTGATCGCGACAAGCGACAGCAATTCGCCTTGCGACAATGTCCCCTTGGAAATCCGCCATACGCCTAGCGCGATAATCGCGATCAGCGGAATGAATCCGATTGCTTTTCCCGCCGCCGCGACATAAGCAATGGTTCTGCCATTCTTAATAGCCGCATCTGTGGATTGTTGAACGGCTTGCTCATACTGGGCATAAACCTTGCGCTCCAGACGGAACGATTTGATTAAGGCGATAAAATGTATGCCTTCTTTCGCTCGCTGCTGCGAATGCGCCAACTGGCTTCTAAATACGCGCTCATGGGCACGGACCTGCTTGGTCATTAGGATGCTTAGGGGAAGAACAACCAAGGAAAGGGAAATAAAGACGATGGTGATTTCTATGTCTACCGATAGCATAAATGCCGTTACGCCGATCAGCTGCACGAACAGTGTCGTGATCATGGATAGACCGTAATAGGTAAAGCCGTTAAGCATATCCATTTCCGAGCCCAAATGGGAGATAATCGTACCGCTATCGTGGGTCTCCAAATAAGGCATGCGAAGTTTTGTCGTCTTCCTGCCGATCGCTAGCCGCAACCGCAGCATGACTTCTTCGGACATCCGGCCCTTCGTATAGGTCGATATGCCGTGAAATGGGGATGCCAAGAACGCAGAGCCAAGCAATAATAGAAACGACGCCATAAACGTTTCTTTATGGTCAAGAATATCGTCAGCGACCGTTCCTATCATCTTTCTCATATAGAAGTCCATTAACAAATACGAGATTGTGGCCAAAATGCTCGTAAGATAAAACCCCCAGCTCCTAAATACGTCTTGCATTAGACGGGCAGCGGGGCCTGAAAAGCTTGTCCGATTATTCACTGCGATCACCTACATTCCTTGTGGTAAGTGGCATGTAATCCAACTGAACAAATTCGATGAAGCCATTCTTAGAAGGTTCCAAAAATAGGAAGCAATCTCATTACTCTACCATATAAAGGAATTACTCTACTATCCTCGTAAACGACATGATCTATGTAATAACGCGACATTTAGGAATGTAAAATTACATTTCAGCTGAGGGCAAACTTGAATGCAAAAAAAACCGCGTAATCCGCGGCTTATAATCCATATATTTCTCTGTCTTTTATTTCCGGCAGATAAAGATTAGTTCACGGTGGTCTGCGGTAGCCCGTTCGTCGCTGAAATCGCCAAAGATCTGTATGTCGTTAAATCCAGCGCGCTCCAGCATCAATACCAACTCGTTCTTCGTATAATCATCTAGCCTTTGCGTGTGAATTTCCTCTTTGATAAGTTCACCTTCTTGCCATAGCCGGAGTCTCATCTGACGGGTGGCGACGTTCTCCAAGGGATCTGTCTCAAGTGATCGGGCAGCTATTTCCAGCTCCGTGCCGTCGGCCAGGCGCTGGCGTTCACTGGATGCGGGCCATTCCTCGGGCCCAGCCTGCCTGTACTCAGGCAACCTCGCCAGCCAAGCGGGTGGGTCATTCCATCGCGCCGCATAGTTGAATGCGAACACGCCGCCTGGACGTAGATGTTCATGGCAGCACTGCATGGCCTGCATAGTCAGACGATGCTCTCCACCTATACCAATGACTCCACATGCAAATATAGTCCCGTAGCGCCGGGGCAAGTCCAGCTTGTGCATGGCCTGCGCATAGAGCCGGGGTGTAAGGCCTTGCTGGGCTGCTCGCTCCTGACAGACCGCAAGCATATCCTCCGAATAATCGCAGCCATCCACATCCAGACCAGCCTGCAAATATTGGATCAACAAACGTCCACCACCGCAGCCCAGATCAAGCGCCGGTTGCCCGAACGACTCAATTAATTTTTTGAAGTACGCTGCTTCCGGACCGGATTCCGTCCACAATTCGGCATGCGCCCGCGCGACTAGGCCATAGTGCCATATCTGAGGTTGTTGCATATTTGAATGGCCTCCTACAAGTTGATCAGGGGCATACAATGCCATGCATTGTTCGAACTAAGCATGTGGATGCCCGTATTTGCTTTATTCTATTCCGCGTTCTCTGTAGGATTACTGACTGTTTTTATAAAACCATTTTTTCTCAATGGCTTATTAAAAGAAACAGCTGCGATTCGCCGGCTGCTTCTTGGGTTGTGTTGAGTAGGTTCTCCGTTCATTAAATGCTGTCGGTATTCGATCCGTACAGGCTACCAATTCAAAGAGGCCAACCGATAGATTCGGTTGGCCTCTCCTCATTAATAACAGTTAATTTGGAAGATACGGGCGTGATCCAAGCCGTTGGTACCTTCAATGTCAAATCGAAGTTTACGAACATCGTCCAGGCTCACTTTGAACACAAGCTGCCGCTGGTAATTATCGCGGACAGATACAACTTCTTGCGGTACTCGATCGCAATCCGCGAACGTTGCCGTTACCCGGAAGTCCTTCACCGTCTCCGGTTGCGCTCTCCACTCGAACAACCTTAACACCTCGTCCGAGTGGGTTAACGTTAATCGGCGATGCATGCCGGTGTCGAATACGATAACGATTTCCTTAATGGACACTGGCGATTCCCACTCCAGCTCGATCCAGGGTGCAGGATCGGAGGCTTCAGACATCCAGCGGTGCGTTCCAGGGACAGCTAACTCCGACTGTACGCCACCCGCTCCATGCATAGCACGCGTATGCCCGTCAATGACGTTAACCGCATGGCCATCCTGCTGTTCGGAAGAAGCTCGAATATTGGCAGCTGCGCCCAAATTATCCTGTAACGGTGCAACTCCTGGCAAATAAGCGTCTTGCAATAATAATTGCTGTTGAACGTTCTTCAAGAACTCACCGTCCCGGGATAAATCATGGAGGTGATCCTCTTCACGAATAGCTAAAGCGGCAGCCGTTCCTGCTCCTTGCCCCATAACGGCACAAGTTCCCATTACACGCGTGCTCGAAAAAGCAATATGCGTTGCGGAGATGTTGCGTCCCGCGAACATCAGGTTTTCTACATTGGCGCTAATTAACGCGCGAAGCGGAATGCCGTATACATACGGACTAAACGGCTGATGGGCGGGATCCCGATCCTTCGCGTCAATCCCTTCCGGCGGATGGGTATCCATCGGCCAGCCTCCGAAAGCAATGACATCTTCAAATAGTGTCGCTTGCTCCAAGTCCCTCTGCGTCAGCAAATATTTCCCGAGAAATCTCCTTGACTCCCGTTTGCCCGGAACAAAACCGAACCAATCCAGCGCCCAATTGTCCGATTCCGGATGGTTGCCGCTATTCTTGATATGGTCCCATACGCCAAGCATGATACCTAACAGTTCATCCCGTATGAATTCATTATCCGCAATCGTATCCATCATGCCGCCAAACTCTACCCACCAATAGCCATATTCCCATGTACTGTGGTTGCGGAATTTCAAGTCTTCTTCCGTAAACTTCTTCGCCCATGGCGGCGGAGCGAAACGCATAGGGCGACCCATATCGCGGGTCGTAAACAGCAGAGACGAGCCAAGCCGGTAATCATCTCCCCGTTCGCGGGCTAATGTCTCCTCGTATTCCCCGGACGCTTCGCGGCCGGTTTTGTAGAGAGCGCCCGCTTCCTTGCCAAGTCTGCCGTCTCCCGTGCAATCGATATAGATGCTGGCGTTGATTCGGAACAGATGCTCGGTGCTCTCCCGGGCAGCAAGCGCGGATTTAATCCGCTTCCCTTCCATATCCACGCCGATCAGCGTTGTATTGAGCAATAGCGTCAGATTGGATTCCGCCCTGCATTTCTCGTACAGAATCAAGTCGAACATGGAAGCGCTCCGCTGCGTGTTGCGGACGGCATTCTCCAGCAGAATCTCCTCAAGAATGCCGCCTTCCCTTGCTTCCGTCTCAAGTTCCTTCCCCCGTTTGGAGTTGGCCGCCCCAACAATGTGCATCCTGATTTCCGAAGAGGCATTGCCGCCAAGGACAGACCGGTCCTGTACCAGTACAACCTTCGCTCCATTGCGCGCCGCAGCAAGTGCCGCGGCCACCCCCGAAATTCCTCCGCCAGCAACCAAAATATCGGTATCCATATGTACAAGCTTCTCAGCACTCATTTGAAAGATCCTCCTGTCTACAACATGTGACCCTATTGTAGCAAGGGAAAACGGGAATCACGGTATAGCTTTCCTACTCGATGACGTGTATTATTTTGACCCTTAACCTTGAATCGCTTTGTCAATCGGGAAAGGCATTCCAGACCACGCTTTCTTGGAAGTCCAATCCGCTTCCCCATGCCAGAAGGGATGCTCCGGAGTCAGACCAAGAGGCAGGAATACCGCTGCGCATAAATACAAACTCCCAGTCGAAATGTACCCTTCCCCAATCTCTTCCTGATCGCCGCAAAAGCCTATGCGCAGCCAACCGTTCTCGTCAAACGTTCCCGGCTGCTCGATCATCCGGCGGATGACGAGCGTCAGCGCGCAACGCACTTGATTAGGCGTTATCTCCTCAGGGAGCCATTCCTGAAGAGCTGCCTGCGACAGCAATTGAAAGGCACCGAAACGATAAGCCAAAGAACGGCCTATCGGAGGAAAAGTCCCCTCTGGCGATATAAGCCTCTCCTGCTGGGCGGCATGGCGCGAAGCCCGCTTAATAACCGTTGCCGTTAACGACTCCCATTCCGGTATTTCCGCGCCTATTGTCCGGACAACATCAACCAGCATCGGTTGAATGACAAATCCGTTATAGTAGTCCCAATGAAACGCCGGTCCATCTCCATAAACCCCGTCACCCAAATACCATTCCTGATGTTTTCTCAGGGCATAATCGATGCGCATCGGATCCCAATCCTCATCCAGCAAATACAAGGCGGTTTCCGTTGTTGCCGCAAACAAGAGCCAGTTGTTATAAGCCGGCTTTCTGGATCTTGTAGCCTTCAAACAACGAATGACATTTTGTTTAACCCGCGGATCCAATTTACTTAGCAGCTCTTTCGGTGCACGAATAAGCGCGTGAGACAGGAAAGCAGCATCTACAATCGGTTGATGACCACTCGCAAAATTCATAAAGTCCGGAGAATCGGAGTCAGTCGCAGCGTCAATAGCTTCTCTTGCCAATTGCGCCATAGCACTCCGTTGCTCCTCTTCCTCACCCGTTAACCCCGTCCGTTCCAGCCAAGGAGCCATTCCTGTCAACAATCGTCCCAATGCTTCCAAGTAGGCATATTCGCTGCGATCGCCGGATTTATCTTGAACGGGCATCCGTTCTTTGAGCTTGCGCTCGGCCAACGCTTCCAATACCGGCTTGCCGATCCGCAGCATCCAAGTTAACCATTGCTCCCGATCCTTCTTGACATTATCCATCCTCGCAACATCCTCCCGCTTCAACGATTACCGCTCATACCAATATCCCGGAATGCCCTTCTCAAGCCGCATCAAAGCTTCGAGGTAGAAGTAATCGCCCCATATCGTATAATCATCCGGCGAACTGCCCGAACGCACGGAATAAGACCCGCGGTTCAATAAGCCCTCCGCACCGTCTTCCTCTTTGGTCGAGTAATCGTTTGCAAGCCCCTCTATGGAACGGTTCACCGCCTGCATCAATTTGTTGTACGCCGGATCGCTGTCCGATAAGAATCCGCACACTTCCAGCATTCCGCAAGCGGCGATGGCAGACGCCGAACTATCCCTTTTTGTCTCCGGCACTTGAGGGGCATCAAAGTCCCAATACACGACGCCGTCCTCCGGGATACGATCCGCAAAATAAACCGCAAGCCGTTTGGCCGTCTCCAAATACTCGGGCTTCTGCAGATAACGATAGGCTAGAGCAAAACCATAAATGCCCCATGCTTGTCCGCGAGTCCAGGTCGATCCGTCTTTATAACCTTGATGCGTTCCCCCGCGGTGGGAGTCGCCAGTAGCAGGATCAAACCAAAACGTATGATAAGAGGAATCGTCACCGCGTACAAGATACCGTCGGCTGGCTTCCGTATGTTTGTCCGCAACCTCCCGATAAGACTCATTCCCGGTCTGCTTGTAAGCCCAATGGAGCAGCGGCAAATTCATCAAGCAGTCAATAATTATACGGCCACCATTATCCGGGTCTCCTTCTCTTCCCCACGCCTGCAAAATATTCATGTTCCCGCGCCAACGCTTCATCAGCACGTCGGCAGCTTGAATGGCAGCCTGTCTGGCGTCCTCGTTCCCCTCAACGATCCATTGGGCTTTGGAGGACAAGGAATACAGGAAACCGATGTCGTGATGATCCAAACTCCAATTATTCTGAAGTCTATTCCGGAGACTATTGACAGTCTTGACCGCCGCCTCCCGGTAAATGCCATTGCCCGAATACTCGTAACTTAGCCATAGAATCCCCGGCCAGAAACCTTCCGTCCATCCTTCATTCTCTATTAACTCATATTGGTTGCTGCTATTTATGCCCACATGTGGAAACTTGTCTCCAAACCGTTCTCGTTCAATATTCGCCTTTGTTGTTTGCAGTGCCTGTTCGATCGCCTTCTTATACATCGTCCGACCCCTCCCAAATGGAATTACAGCCTCATTATAAATGCCGAAGACTTTAGAAAGGTTGTGATATAATGTAGCTGAATTGCGATTATCCATTGCTCGGAGGTGCGCCCTATGCCAGCAATCGTTGAGCCGTATGACCTTGGAGCCAATGCCTTTCTCTTAAATGCCAGATATGAGACGAATAGCGAGAACTGGCTGATGCTTCATGCCCACCAGGGAATTGAACTCCTGTATGTCCATGAAGGAACAGGTACGGTAACGCTGGATAACCAGCCATACGAGCTTGTAAATAATACGTTGTTTTGTTTCCAACCCTACCAATTGCATAAAGTGGATGTTCCTATGATCGAAGGATCCACCTATATTCGAACAAACCTAACGTTTAATCCGCGCATATTGGACCCTTACCTGCAGCCGTATCCTAAATTGCAAGCTTTCCTGCAGCACTTGATAAGCGGCTCACTCAAGCGTCAAGTCTTTGCCTTTCATGAAGATCTGACTTTCGCTCATTTATTGTTCGACTATGAAAAGTTGAGAACTTTTGCGGGCGGCGAACCTAGCGTCGAGGATCGGGTGCTCTTCCTGTTCTCCGTGCTTAAGCATCTTCAATTGCATGTATTTGAATTGGATGAAACACCGCTAGCTATGTCCAAAACCGCCAGCCACGTTGAGCGTATACTCGACTGGATTGAAGCGCATTTCCGCCAGCCCGTCACTTTGGAGACGTTATCCCAAGAACTTCATTTATCCCCTTACCATATTTCACACTTATTCAAGCAGCAGACCGGCATGACGATCTCCGATTATGTAAGCGGCAGGCGGGTTCGCGAAGCATGTACTCTGCTCGAGAATACAGATTGCTCCATTAATGAGATTGGCCGCGTGATCGGAGACTTTAGCGCCCCGTATTTCTCTCAACTATTCAAAAAGCATAAAGGCGTAACGCCGGGCAGCTATCGACAGGCAATAAAAAGACAATTCTCTTCCGATTCTTGAGGAGAATTGTCTTCTTGTTCTACCTATTCACATTGTGCTTACCCGCAGCTCATAGAAATACTGAACAATCGGATGCTTAAGCTTAATCGTATCGCGCATGTTAAGAATCCGCTTTTTGCCGACTCGGCGGTCTATCAATGCAAGAATGTTCAATAAAATGTCTTTGCTCTCCAAGCTTTCCTCGATTGGCCCGGATAAGAACCTATTGGCCGCAACCGTAAAGTTTGACTTGCTTAATGCGGTCTGCGCGGATAATAGCTCCTTGGCAAGATCACCGGTTTTTCTGCCTCTTGCCATGACCTTTAGACGGTCCTCCGGGACTTGTCCATTGGTCGTTTTTCTAACCGCTTCGATGTCTTCCTCGCTGATCGGGATATGAAGATTGGGATCATTTTTGATTTCCATTTCGGACTGGTACCATTTAATGAAAGTTGTCGCATCCGTCATATTGAATACTTTCTTCTTATCTACCGCCATATAACTGAGTCCCGCTTTGTCGGGTAAATACCGGTAACTGGTGCCCACATATTCGACTCTCCCGACTAACGCAGGACTTAGAAAACTATCCAGTTGTTGCTTCAATTTGCTCCAGGACATGTCATCCCCCTATGTTCTATAACAATAAACGCCATTATGGCAGTCCTTCTATCATACAATAACGAACGCAACATAAAAAGGCGACGCACCTATTGGAAGGTCGCCGCCTTATTAGCATTTGCATTTGAATAACGTTTATTTGCTGCTTTTACTTAGCTTCTCAGCGAGAGCATTGCCTGATTTGGATATATCATTATAAGCTTCTTCGAGCGATTTCTGGCCGAATAATACGGCATCCATCGTTTTCTTGTAGTTGTCTACCCACTCCGTCCACCCTGCCGCCGCCGGGGAGAACGGCAATGCTTTATCCTTCGCCGTATCGTACAGCTTCTTGCCCAGCTTCTCCTTCGGAGCCAAGCTAGGTTCAATCGCGTTATATACGTCGTCGTAGATCGGAATGCCGAAGTTTGTGCCATACGTTTCGCCGGCTTTTTTATCCGTAACAAACCATTTAATGAATGCTTTGGCCGCGTCCTTATGTTTGGAATCCGTGCTTACGCTTAAGAAGATGGTCGGCTGTGCCCAACCGCCGCCTTCCGGCCCCACCGGAAGGTTAACCACGTCTATTTTCCCAGGCATCAGCTGTTCAAGCGCCCCTACCGATCCAACGGTTGCGCCCCGGGTCATCACTTTGCCGCTGGCCATCGGGTCCGCTTGCGGATCATTCTCCTTGAACGCGCTGACCATGTCCGCGGGAGGAACGATTTTCTTGTCGCGGAATTCCGCGAATATGCCGTAAAACTTCATGAACAAATCTTTGTCCAGATTAAACTTCTTGCCATCCTCTTGGATGATCGTACCTTTGCCATATCCCATCTGATAATACTCGTAGAAGTCCCATGTATCCGTGTCGCTGATCGGATAGACGCCTTCCGGCAATTTGGCGCGGGCATTTCTCGCAAAATCGAAAAACTCGTCCCACGTCCAGTCTTTCTTCGGCAGCTCGATGCCGGCCGCCTCCAGCGCTTCTTTGTTATACGCCATGCCTTGCGCGTTGCGGCTGATCGGAATACCGTACAGCTTGCCGTTTATTTTCAAATTATCCAATGTCTTCTCGTCAATAACGCCGGTGAGATCGATATCCGATAAATCCTCCAGCGTACCTCTCGTCGCATACTCTTGGATGTATGCCCCGTCCATATGAAGGACATCCGGCAGCGAATGGGAAGCGGCTAACGTCGGAAGTTTTTTCCAATAATCATCCCATGCCATATATTCAGGCGAGAAAGTGACCGATGGATTTAAGCCCGTGTACACTTCTTGCGTCTTCAGCATCGCCTGATGCCGGATATCCGCCCCTTGCCACATAATCTTGAGCTTCACCGGAGCGTTAGGATCGCTATTGTTGCTTTTGCCTTCGGCATTCGACTGCCCGTTGTTAGCTCCTCCGTTCCCGCAGGCCGTCAAACCAAGCGTCGCCGCAAGCATCACTAAAGTTAATCCTTTGTATAGTTTGCGCTTCATTCTCATTTCCCCTTTATTTCGGATTTGGTCTCATGCGCTTATCCTTTTAAGCCCGTTGTTGCGATCCCCTCGACGAATTGCTTCTGCGCGAAGAAGAACAACACGACGGACGGCACAACCGATAACAGCGACATCGCAAGCAGCCTGCCCCATTGAATTTCGAACTGATCCACGTACATGCGCAGCGCCAGTCCAACCGTAAACTTGCCTACCGAGTTCAAGTACAGCATTTGCGCGAAGAAATCGTCCCAGCTCCAGATGAACGTGAAGATCGCCACCGTCACCAGCGCGGGTTTAATGAGCGGCAATACAATTCTGTAGAAAATGCCGTAGACCGACGAACCGTCGATTTTGGCAGCCTCGTCCAATTCCCGCGGGATGCCTCTTATGAATTGCACGAGCAAAAAGATAAAGAATGCGCCGCCGCCAAAAAAATGCGGGAGAATTAACGGAATGTAGCTGTCCATCAGCTGCAGCTTATTGTAGAGAATGTATTGCGGCACAATCGTCACTTGCCCCGGCAGCATCATCGTCAGCAATAGAATCGAAAATAACGCTCCGCGGAACTTGAAGTTAATGCGCGCAAAACCGTAAGCGACAATTGCGCTAGTGAGAACGCCGCCAACAACGTTCCACAGCTCCATAAGGAGCGTGTTGCCGAAGAAACGGCCAAACGTAAATTCGGGCGAGAATTGCCAGCCTTTCGTGTAATTTTCCCAAATCGGCGTTGAAGGCCAGATGGAAGGCGAGCTCATCTCCGCCGTCGTTTTAAGCGAAGCTCCCACCCACCAGATAACCGGATACAGCATCAAGAGAGAGAATACAATCAGCATCAAATGGTTGGATACTTTATTGTTTTTTAGCGTTTTGATCATTTTTGCTTCCCTCCGTCCGTCTCGTAGAATACCCAGTAACGCGATACCAGGAAGTTGATCGCCGTCATCAGCGCTACGATTACTAGCAGAATCCAAGCAAGCGCGGATGCATAGCCCATTTGATAATGCTTAAACGCCTTGTCGTAGAGGAACAGCGCGTACATGTAGGTCGAGTTGATCGGCCCCCCCTGCGTTACGATAAACGCGGCGGTGAACGTCTGGAAGGAACCGATAATGCCAAGCACCAGATTGAAAAACATGACCGGCGACAGCATCGGAAGCGTAATGTGGAAAAACTTCCTCACCTTCGATGCGCCGTCAACCGACGCAGACTCATACAATTCGTTAGGGATTTGCTTCAAGCCGGCTAGGAAAATAACCATTGTAGAGCCGAATTGCCATGTATTGAGCAAAATCAGCGTTGCGAGCGAAGTATGCGGATTCGTGATCCATCCGACCCCTTGAATGCCGAACCAGGAAAGCACATGGTTGAAATAACCGTTAAGGTTGAACATATTGCGCCACAGTGCCGCTACGGCTATGCTTCCGCCAATGAGAGAGGGGAAATAAATGGCCGTCCGGTATAGATTCATGCCCTTCAAATTTTTGTTCAGCATCATGGCAACCATTAAAGAGAAGAACAACTTCAGCGGAACAGAAAACAAAACGAAAATGAAGGTTACCTTGAGCGATGTCGTAAAATCGGTATCGTTCTTGAAAATGTTGGCGTAGTTTTGCGTTCCGGTCCAGGTCGGGGCTTCAAGCAGCGAATACTCCGTAAAGGACAAATAAAACGACTGGATGATCGGCCATACCGTAAGCAGTAGAAACCCAAGCAGCCACGGCGAAATAAAAATATACCCTGCCAGATTGTTCCGGTTGGAGCTTTTGGCCTTTTTCTTCGTCAATCGCAGCCTTGCGGCCGCCGGCTTATGTACAGCTTCAGCTTTCATCTTGCGGTCATCCCCCTTTCAGCGGCGTCTATAAGGCTCATTTTATTGAAATCGCTTACATGTGTACATGCGATAGAATTATGAATTGGTTTGTTTTTTTACACTCTTGAAGAGCGTCCCGAACAGATTTCAGGCATAAAAAAAGAAGCTATGCAGCCGCAGCATGCATAGCTTCTCTATTTAACCGATCTTAAGCTCCGGCTTGGCAGGCGACTTCTTCTCCGCCGCCGCAGCCTCCATCAAGCCCTTAATATATCCTACGCCATACAGGCGCCCAAGCGTCTCGTACCCGGGATTCGCGTTGTCTTCCCCTTCCATCGTCGGCACGTGGTCGGGTCTCGAAGGACCGTCAAACCCAACTTCATAATAAGCTTTCATCGCTTCGTACATATCGGTCTGGCCGTCATCATGGAACGTCTCCCGGAAGTTGTCCGGCGTTCCGACCACATCCCGGAAATGAACGAAAAAGAGCTTGTCTTGACGCGCGAAATGGCGGATGACATCCGGGATATGCTCTCCCGCGGTCGCAAGCGTACCTTGGCACAGGGTAATTCCGCTGTATTCGCTCGGAACAAGATCAATCGCGCGCTGCAGCGCCTCCGCGCTTCGAAGAATACGCGATACGCCGCGGATCGGGCTAATCGGCGGATCGTCGGGATGCAATGCCAGCTTGACTTTGGCTTTCTCGGCAATCGGCACGATTCGTTCCAAGTAATAACGAAGATTGTCCCACAATTGTTCCTCCGTAACGATGCCCGCTTCCGTAAGCGGTGCGCTTTGCATCAAGGAATGATTATAGCTGGACACAAGCGCTCCGCCGCGGGTACGCGTTGTGGTCGATGTACGGAACCAATTGAATTGAGCCATGAAATTGTAGCATAAGACGGGAATACCTAGAGCCCCCATATTCGTGATCAGCTGCCCCATCCATTCAATCTCTTCATCGCGCCCGGGCAGACCCAGCTTGATCTTGTTCGTCGGCGGCGCCGATTCGATTACAAGCAGCTCAATGCCATGATTCTCGTAACGCTGTTTCATATGCAGCAGATTCATGTAATCCCAAGGCTTCATGCCGTTCTCTTCCTTAGGCAGCGGACCAACGGCGTAATCAACGCCCATCTGCTTGGCCAAATGCCATAGCTGATTGGGATGGGAAGTGAAAAATTCGGCTAATTTCATAACAAAACACACTCCTTTTGTTTTATTAATTCGCGTCGCGGTAATCGCTTGGCGACAAACCTACCTTCTTTTTGAAAATTTGACTAAAGTAACGAGAGTCGTTATAACCAACTCGTTCCGCGACCTCATAATTTTTCAAATGGGTTTGCTTAAGCAGCTTTTTGGCGTTCGAAATCCGGATGCAGGTCAGATGCTCGATAAACGTAACGCCCATTTTCGACTTGAATAAAGCGCTTAAGTAGGCAGGAGTTATAAACACTTTCTCCGCCACGTAATGAAGCGATGCCCGATCATATTCCTCCTCCATTAATGTAACCGCTTTCTTAATTAAATTGCGATTAAGGCTGTCAGATGCGTAGGGCGTCCCCTCCATTCCGTTAATGGCTTCGCATACTTTGTCTTTCATTCCCGCAAGCGACTGCAGCTGCATGAGCGCCGTAATGTCGGGCGTGCTGCACAAATGGGGCTGGCCTAGGGCGGACTTGAGCCGAAGCTGCAGGCTGACCAAGAGCTGAAGCGTTGCGTCAACAACTTTATTGACCGGCAGCGGACCGCTCTTGGTTAAGGCCTCATAAAAGCCTTCCACTGCTTGCCGTATTGCCACTGATTTCGTAATCGAATGTTCAATTAGCAGATGGAGGAGCTCATCCTCCATCTCTTTCGGGTATTCCGTATCTCTTGCATATTCGGTAATGCTGCTGAAATAAACCGGTTGTGAATGATTTTGGTAGAATCGGTGCTGCATGGCGTGGAGGGCTTGTTCGTATCCGTGATGCAGATCAGATAGATGCGAAACAGGATTGCTAATGCCTAGCGTGACAAGTTGAGGGTTTAAACGGTATTCGTGGCTGCAAATCTTGCTATGTAATTCGATTATGGAGTCGCGGTTGTCCCATGAGAAAATAACGCCGACATGCCCTTTGTCATCCGGTAGGACAGCCGTATTGCCAGGTCCGTAACGCTTAATAACGGCATACAGTTCGTCGAAAGCGTTCCTCCCGGACCATAAATCCATCGCTGCGGTATTAACGCTAAACAAAGCTATTGCCGGGTAAGCATAATAAGCGTGATGCCCGCTGTCTTCCAGGCTTCTCTTCAAATTGCCGGCTGTGCCAGAGAGCAGGTCGCCCAGCGTTCCGGCACGAACCATTACCGCTTGCTTCATCATCGGAACTCCTCTCTTGAGAAAGGATGAATTAAGTAACTAAGCCCACGAGTTACTCTCCGGTGTAATTTTTGTAGAAATCAAATCCCCTGATCAGATTCGTTTCCGACAGCTCAACGTCGCCCGATTTAATCAGATCCAATAGTTCGGTATGGGCGTCGGAAAGGGAATAACCGGGATGATCCTTGTTCGTAACGGTAATAAAGCGCATAATTTTGGTTTTGATGCTGGTCCAAATGTCGTACAGTAGCTTATTGCCGCTGCGCAAATAAAAATAACCGTGAAAGAGCATGTCCAGCTCGACGAGCCGGTGCGGATCACCTTGATCGATAGCTTCCCGCATGCCGTTAATGACGCCTTCCAGATAAACAATATCCTTATCCTCCAGCACCTTCATCATGGCGCGAAGCGCTTGACCCTCTACCATCTGCCTCAGCTCATAAATGTCCCGTATTTCCTGGGCGGTAATCTCGGATACGACCGACCCTTTATTCATTTTGCCAACGATGAATCCTTCTTGCTTCAGCCTCTCGAGCGCTTCTCTGACCGGCGCTTGGCTGACGCTGAATTGCTTGGCAATATCCAGTACGATCATGCGGTGTCCGGGCAGCAGTTCACCCTTCATAATCTGCTTTTTCAAGGAGATGTAGACATGCTCGCTAAGTGAAATGGGACTGTGTTCGGAACTGGCTGTTCGGATGGACACGGGCTATCACCACCTTCTAATTTGGGAAAATAAGGGATTATCGATAATCGATAATTAGATGCTAGTCGCTTCGAGTGGGAATGTCAAGAAAAAAAATAAACGCTTACATTCCCAATTACTGACCGTAAAAAAACAAACAAAATCATAATTTTACGGTATCGCTTTACGTTTCAATCGATCGTTAAGATGGTCATGTATCGCAAAATCGAGTACCGGAGGAATCCATGATTCATGAGGAGGTGTACACGGGTTGCCCAGGAAAGTAGTGTTCATCGCGGATGCCGACAGCTGGTCCGGCGAGGGCTTAATCGCAAGATTCAGTCAAGGCGGTATGGATCTGATTCTAAACAGTCGGCAAGATGACGGGGAATGGGAAAAGGTATTGGCTTCTTGCAAGACCTCTGGCTCGAAAGTGCTCGTTACCCATGCCGATCTATGCAGCAGCCGAGACTTGTCGGCGATGCTGGATGAGGCCGAGAATGGGCTTGGGCCCGTCGATGTCATGATTCATAATTGCTGCGCCATAAGACCTGCTAGTGTCGAAAGCTGCGAAGAACCGGATTTTGTCGAAATCATGCAGCGAAACGCCAAGTCCGCCTTCTTCTGCACGCAAGCGTTTGGTAAACGGATGGCCGAACGCCGCAGCGGAAACTTCATCTTTGCTGGCTCCATTCATAGCGAGAAACCTACCGGTTCCTCCTTCGCTTATAGCGCTTCGCAAGGCGCGGTGAAGATGCTAGCCCATGAAGCCGCCTTGTTTCTCGGTCGGTTCGGTATTCGCGTCAATACCATTGAGATGGGGCCAGTCGAAGGTGCTGACCTTGTTTTTCATAGTCATCTCTCGGGACTTTACGACGATTACCGTTACAAAGTACCTGCCGCAAAGCTCGGAACGGTTAACGATCTGGCGGAGCTTGCCTTCTTCCTTGCCGGGGAGCAGTCCGGTTATTTGAATGGAGCGGATATCCGGCTCGACGGCGGCTTTCTCCTGCATTATATGGATCACCGCATGAACAAGCCCTCCGAGGGGGAGACGCGTTTATGACGAGCCAAACTTTATTGGGAAAAACGGCACTCGTCACCGGAGCTGGAACGGGCATCGGCAAAGGCATTGCCTGCGAGCTTGCCAGGCGCGGCGCGAAGGTTGCGATCCACTACCATTCCAGCGACGCGGGAGCCATTGACACGAAGCTTCGAATCGAGGAGTTTGGCGGATTATGCATGACCGTGCAAGCCGACGTCGCCGTTCGGGATCAAATTACCCGCATGGTCGATAACGTAGCGGCCGAACTAGGCGGTGTCGATATTCTGGTCAACAATGCCGCGCTGCAGCTGAACGTCGATTGGTTTGCCTATACGGAAGAACAATACGACAGCGTCATGAACATCAATCTCAAGGGGTACTGGCAATGCATGCAAGCTGTGATCCCTTATATGAAGCAACAAAATTACGGCCGCATCATTCAGATCTCCTCTGTCCATGGCAAAAGACCTACCGACTTCGACCCCGTCTACTGCATGTCGAAAGGCGGCATCAAGATGCTCGGCAGAGAAAGCGCCATAGAGCTCGCGCGATATGGCATTACAGTCAATACGATCGCCCCCGGCGCCATCGACGTGGGTAAGTTTAAGAGCTCGCATAAGAACCCGAGCCGCAAAAAATTCCCGCTTGGACGCGTCGGACTTCCAGCGGACGTTGCTTCACTCGCCTGTTATCTAGCCTCGGGCGAAACTTCGTTTATGTCAGGCTCCACTATCCGGTTGGATGGTGCAAGCATGTTGCTATAACGCTATTTTCCGAATCTATCAAAATACGAATTAACGTAAAGGAGCCATGCCCGTGACTCAACAGGAAACCTATGAAAATACGTTAGCTTATGTAAATACTTACTCCAAGCCTTCAGAGCTTCGGATCACCGACATTCGTTTTGCCGATATCGCAGGCGCTCCCATGCATTGCAGCTTGATTAAAGTGTTCACGAATCAAGGCATCGTTGGTTTCGGCGAAGTGCGCGACGGCGCCGACAAACAGTTTGCCCTTCAGCTCAAAAGCAGGCTTCTTGGCGAAAACCCCTGCAATATCGACAAGCTGTTCCGCAGAATCAAGCAATTCGGCGGACATTCCCGGCAAGGCGGCGGAGTCAGCGGCATTGAGATTGCCCTATGGGATATTGCCGGCAAAGCTTACGGCATGCCAATCTACCAGATGCTTGGGGGCAAATTCCGCGACCAAATCCGCATGTATTGCGATACCGACGTTGATGGCAAAGATACGGGCAAAGCCATGGGGTTAGCGCTGCAAAAAAGGATGGAACAAGGCTATACCTTCCTGAAGATGGATCTTGGCATCAATCAGATTATTCATGAGCCCGGTGCGTTAAGCGCCCCGCTTGGTTTTCTGGAAGAAATGAAAACACGGTCCAAAGCCTGGTATTCCCGGAAGCAATCGAACTACTCGGAGCATGAACTGCGCGATATACGAAACCGCCATTACGATATTTATAACGTCGCCCATCCTTTCACGGGTATTCATGTGACGGAGAAAGGTCTCGACATGCTGGAGCAATACGTTGCCGACGTTCGTATGGTCGTTGGTTACGAGGTCCCTCTTGCCGTAGACCATTTCGGTCACATCGGCTTGCAGGATTGCATTAAGCTTGGCAAACGCATCGAGAAATACAATCTGGCTTGGATGGAAGACATGATCCCGTGGCAATACACGAATCAATATGCGCAGCTCGCGAGTATGGTAACGACGCCAATCTGCACCGGAGAAGATATCTATCTCAAAGAAAACTTCAAGCCTTTGCTGGAATCCGGAGGCGTATCCGTCATCCATCCCGACGTGCTGACGACCGGAGGCATTCTGGAAACGAAAAAAATCGGCGACATGG
Source organism: Paenibacillus glycanilyticus (assembly GCF_030161375.1). Lineage (GTDB taxonomy): Bacteria > Bacillota > Bacilli > Paenibacillales > Paenibacillaceae > Pristimantibacillus > Pristimantibacillus glycanilyticus_B. Next base: position 57,712 of record NZ_BSSQ01000004.1, on the reverse strand, counting down.
CCCAGGATTATGGCGTCGCGATGGCTATCCATATGGCCGAGAGCCCAATCGCCTGCCTGGCAGCCGTCCATGCCGCAGCCGCCACGGAAAATTTCCTGGCGCTCGAGTTCCATTCCGTCGACGTGGAGTGGTGGGATGATCTGATTGTGAGCAAACTTCCGAAACCTCTCGTCCAAAACGGATTCATCCAAGTCCCTGACGCGCCGGGTCTTGGCATCGAAGCGCTTAATGACGAAGTGATCGCAGAGCATCTGCATCCGGAAATTCCCGGACTATGGCTCCCTACAGACGAATGGAACGGTTATTGGTCCAACGACCGGCTTTGGAGTTAATACCAATATAGCGAGGTGTCCACTATGAAATTTAATAATGCCGAAGATACGATCCAACTCTCTTCCCTGTGGGAAGGCGAACGTTTCCCGGACGGACGGCCGAAAGTGCCGTCCAGCGTGCTTGGCCGATTAAGCAGAATCACGCTCGAGGAAGCATGGGGTCCTCTCTGGTCGAGAGGTTACCATTATCAATTCGAAGGCGATTTCAAAATCATTCATCCGAGCAAAACCATGGTTGGCCGCGCGGTTACGGCCGTCATGGTACCTAAGCGCCCGGATTTGCATGACACGCTGCTGAATTACGGGCATGAGCAAGAGGATCGCAGAGGTTTCTTTAACCAATGGGTGATCGATTCGCTGGAAGAAGAAGACGTTGTTGTCATTGATATGTTCGATAAAATCTATCAAGGCACTTATGTAGGCGGCAACCTGTCAACGGCGATATCTACCCGCACAAAAACCGGAGGCGCCGTTATTTGGGGCGGCATACGCGATAATCAGCAAATTGTGGAGATCGAAAATATTAATGTCTACTATCGGGGCAGCGATCCGACCGCAATTGCCGACGTCACGATGGTAGGCATGAACGTCCCTGCCCGGATCGGCCGGGCTGTCTGCCTTCCGGGCGATGTCGTGCTTGGCACGCCGGCAGGCGTCATCTTCATCCCTGCCCACTTAGCGGAACTAACGGCAACCCATGCGGAGAAATCGCAAGTCCGCGACGTGTTTGGGTTTGCCCGCTTGAACAGCAAAACGTATTCGACGGCGCAAATCGATGCCGCCTGGACGACGGACATGTGGCAAGACTTCATGCAATGGTTTGATTCCGACAAGGCCGCTGCCCCTTATCGGCATCTGACATGGGAGCAGGAGCTGGAAGAAGCGCGCCGCCATGACAACAGCGGGCCTTCCAGCGATGTCCGGTTATGAATAAAGCGATATTAGGCCGTACCGGACTTGCGGTCACCAAACTAAGCTACGGCGCCATGGAAATTCGCGGTCCTCGCGTATGGAGCGGACGGCCGGTCGAGGACGCGGATGCGGCTCTCATTCTGAATAGCGTGCTCGACGCCGGCATCAATATGATCGATACCTCTTACGATTACGGCCGCAGCGAAGAATTCATCGGTCGCTTCATCAGTCACCGCCGGAGCGAATTCATACTGGCGACGAAATGCGGCTGCTGCGTGACCGACCGCGGCGTTCATGACGAGACTTCCCATATTTGGACGCAAGATCAGCTGCTTCATAATATTGATACGAGCTTACGGCGCTTGAAAACCGATTACGTCGACATCTTGCAGCTTCACGGCCCAACGGTGCAGCAAGCCGAAGAAGGCGAGCTGGTCGACGTGCTGAAGGAAATTCAAGCAAGCGGCAAAGCCCGTTATATCGGGGTATCCTCTTACCTGCCGAATCTTCCGGCGTTCGTAGACTGGAGATCGTTTGATACGTTCCAATTGCCCTACTCTGCGCTCGAACGGGATCACGAGAATTGGATAACGAAAGCAGCGGATACCGGAGCCGGCATCATTGTACGCGGGGGAGTTGGTCAAGGCGAACCAGGCGCGGGGCGGGGCTCAACAGACCGCTGGAGCGCTTGGGAGCAAGCAAAGCTTGACGACTTGTTGGAACATGGCGAGCAGCGAACCGGGTTTCTGCTGCGATTCACCTTATCCCATCCTTCCATGGCCACAACGATCGTAGGCACGAAGAATCCCGCCCATTTGGCGGAAAATCTCCGATACGCCAAGCGAGGCCCGCTTCCAAGCGACATCTACGAGGAAGCGAAAAAGCGCCTGAACGCCGTCGGGCGATCGGCGGTCGCGACCACTTAGCAGGAAATTAGAAACGAGCCAATGGAATCACGCTTCCATTGGCTCGTTTTATTTTCACATAGATTCGAATGAAGCAGGCCATAATTCCCCATACTACCTTAAGAAAATCCATCGGAGGAAATATATTCATGATCAAAATGTTGAGTCTTATACTTGTCATTCAGATTATATACGTGTCCGCCTTCACGGTTAGGATGATTCTGACTCTTAAGGGACAGAAGTACATCGCGGCTGTCATTAGCGTTGCAGAGATCATGATTTACGTCCTGGGATTAAATCTGGTTCTAAGCTATTTAAATCAAACCATTTATTTAATCGTTTATGCTTTGGGCTATGCGTTCGGAATACTTATCGGCTCCTGGATCGAAGAGAAAATCGCTCTGGGATACGTCACCTTGAAGGTCATAAGCATAGCTCCCGAAGCTCGTCTTCCCGAGCAGCTGCGCGAAAATGGATTTGGAGTGACCTCCTGGATCGGAAGCGGAAGAGACGGCAATCGGCTTGTGATGGAAATATTGGCCAAACGAAAACATCAGGATAAAGTTTATGATCTTGTGCTCAAGCTGGATCCGAAGGCATTCGTTATTACGGTTGAGCCAAAGAGATTTCACGGCGGGTTCTGGGCGAAAGCCATTAAGCGCGGATAACGCATCGTTTCAGGGATATGGCTATCTCCATATTGCAATGCCAGGCGGAAAACTCTCCGCCCATGTCCCCTTGTCGTACGTAAGCCGAATCGTGCCAACAGCCACCGTAAGTTCCAACTTGAATGAGGTCCATGCCGCTGGAATCCTTGGATGGAACCGAATCTCCGTCCATCCCGGCTTTGCGGGCTGAAGGCCGATAATCTCTTCGATCAGCAACGGGATCGGGGCACTAGCCCAAGCATGGCAGAGGCTTGTGTTCCATTTCTGCTCCTTCCCCCATGCTTCGAAACAAGCCGTTGCTCCTTCCTTCAACATGTTCCCCCACGAATGTTCGTCTTCCGAGGATAACAGTTCATAAATCAATTCATGCTGCCCCGCTCTGGCCAAAGCTTTCAATACAAAATAAGAAAAATAAACGCCGCAGGCAAACCGTTTCGCGCGGATGAGCTCCACAATAGTCGGAATCGCTTCCTCCGGAGCTAGCCCAAACAATAATGGGAGAACGTTAGAATGCAAAGCGTGGTGCAAGCTGTTCTCGCCATCGATGTACAGTTTGTTCTGCTCGTCGTAGAAGACGCGGTTGAATTAGCGGATCCGCTCGGCAAGCCTTGTATCCCGGTCAGGGAGGCCAAGGATCCGGCGGATTTCAGCCACGGTCTGCCGACAACCCATATAGTATGCATTCAAGACATTATGGCAGCCCGGTCCAATCGGAAGGGTCAGTTCAAAGTCATACTCATCCCTTAAATTTGCCGGCCAGTCCACCAGATTCCATTTGTCCTCCACGCGTTCCAGCAGCCCGTCTTCACGCTCGAATGTTTCAAAGTGGTTGAGCAGCCCTTCGGCATACGGATGCATCTCCCGCAGAAAATCAAGATCCCCGCTTTGGCGGTAGTATTCAAGGAGTTGCATCGGCCATTGCAGCGAAAAGTCGGCGATCTCCTGCATATAGTGACCGGGAACAACGGCCATCAGTCCCGGGCATATGGCCGAGCTTCTCGCAAACTCTTCGATCGCCTTCCGGACAAGCAGGCCATCGCCGCTGATCAGCATATGCGAATGGCCGATTACGGTATTGTCGCCAAGATACTGCCCCTTTTCCCGGCTTGGGCAATCTACGAAGTTTTCTTGGGCGCCGAGCTTAACGCCGGTTTTGCAAATATCGAATACCTTCGCTACCAATTCGTCGGAGCATTGAAATATACAGCTATTATCGTCCAAAGGATAATGACGAACGACAGCCGCGAACGATTCCGGCTCCATGACGCCTTCCGGCCCCAGTACTTCCACGTACCGAAAAGCTTTATAATCATAAGTCTCGAAGCGGTCTTCCCTACCCGATAAAATCCAGCGATCGCTATAATGGCAATTGCAGCGCATGTCATAACGAACGGCTTGATCGCCTGGCTGCAGCTCTTCTCCTGAGCGGATCTCAATCTCATCCCCCGCCGCGCCTTGGGCTATCATTGTGAACTGTCCGGTCAACTCGGTTCCGAAATCGATCAGATAATGCCCGGGACCAAGCTTGTCCACGGAAGCCGGTTTATTCGTATAAACCGAAAGCACGGGTGTCGGCTGCGGAACAAGATCATAGTCATGGATAGAAGCCACGTCCGCTTCCAACCAAGCCGAATCGTCATAACCGGCGGTCGTCCAGCCAACTTCCGCTTTTCTCGCATCCAAGCGCTCCGTAAATTGCGTCTCATAACCAAAGACGATGCCGGCTGTGTTCTCCTCCGCCCGTTTTACTTTCCAAGTACGGTCGCTTCTGACGATGAGTTTCTCGCCCGCCCATAATTCGGCAATCAGCCCCTGGCGATAATCAGCGCTATTATAAGCACGGTTACGCAACCCTTGATAATACACGTGGACAGCAATAACGTTTAGTCCGACTTGAAGGCGCTCCCGAATAGGTAGTCTATTGAAATAATAATGCGAAGAATCGCTTTGGGCCGGTCCTTGCGCGAGAAACGTCCCGTTCACATACACTTTGTAATAATCATCGGCTGTTAGGTCCAGCCAAGTAAAATCCGCTTCCAAGTCGGCTTCGCTAACCATAAACGTTGTGCGCGCATACCAGTGATGATGCAAGAGGTCCGTCCGATGCGGCTCAACCTCTTGCTTATCAAGCTCTTTATGATGGAAATTCAGTTTGGCGTGAGGAACGAAATCACTGTCCGTCAACCATTCGGCTTGCCACTCTTTGTTAATCTTAATCTTCTCCTTTCTATTATTGATGAACCTTCCGGTAATCGCCCGGCGTTGTTCCGATCATTTTTTTAAACGCGCGAATGAAAGACATTTGATGCAAATAGCCGACTTTCTCCGAAATTTCTTGGATCGGTAGCGTTGTATCTCTTAGCAGCCCTTTTGCGTGCTCCATGCGAACCTGGCATAGATAGACGACGAACTTCTCTCCGAACTCTTCCTTGAATAACGTGCTTAAGCTGGAAGAATTCATATGGAATTGGTCGCTTAAGCCGGAAAGCGATAGATCGGGATTGCTGAAATGTTCTTCGATATATGCCTTAACCTTCTGCACGACCCCATGATTCCCTTTGCTCTCGCGGATGGCTTCCATTCGCTTCGCGCAAGAGGAGAGCGTTTGCGAATAGAAATATTCGAGCTCCTCCAACGTTTCAAGCGAATCCATATGGGCATCCCAGGGCGTTCGAAACTCGCGAATCCACAATTCCTGATATTCAGGCGGCAGCTCCATCATCTCGCGATAGAAATAATAGTTCATGTAGCTCAAGATACCGCTAATTTCCTCTTTCGGCAGCATCAGCCGTTTTAACCCGTCAAACAATAACTTCAACTGCTCCTGCCAACCGTCATTGCCTACCCGGAACGCTTGAGCAATCGTCCGTACGTATTGCAAATAGACGTAGAGATCATCATGAGAAAGCAGCTCGATCTCCCAATGGCCAATTACCCGATTGCTGCCGAGGGCCGATTTGTAATCTAGCGCTCTTGCGGAAGAGTCGTAGGATCTTGAGATGGCAGTTGCTTCGGATACCGTATTTCCTAAGCCAATCGTCACCGTCAGCTTCAAATTATCCTGCATCCACTGACGAACCTGGTCGAACAGAACAAGCATCTGCGATTCGGCCGATGACTGGTGCTCGAATAATACGATGATGCATAGCCTATGATTCGTCACCCATTCCTGCCAAATTTTCAGTCCGCTTGCTTCCGCCGTCTCTTCGACGGCTTTTTTAAGAATATATTTGAACAGACCTTGGTCTTTGCGTGAATGCTGGCTAATAAACTCCATATATTTATCGATCTCTACAAGGCTGACCGATGCGCTGCTGAACGAACGGATTCCCATATTGCGAAGCTCCGCTTCCCACTCCGCCTGATCGACGGGACGACTGTCCTCGACCAGCTCTTGGAATAACAGCAGCCTTTTATACTTCTGATTTTCTTTGTTCTGGTTCTGATATTCCTCGCTGACCTCCATCATATTGCTTAGCGTGTTGTCAATATAACTTAACTCATCGACTGACGGGCCTTGAATCGGATTATCCTTATGCGTCTGATTATATTTCTGAATTCGGGTCATGATCGTTTCAATCGGCTTATAATTCCGGCGCGTAATATAGACCATCCAAGCAATGGCGATAAGCATGCCCAGAAAACCTACGATAAACCAACCGTTTGTCATATACACATAAAAATTCCCAAAGGCTTCCGTCTTTAAGCTGCTCGTATACGTCCAACCCGTGTATTTGGACACAAGGGTAATATCGCTAGCTTTCGCTGTACTCCCTGGTGCGGCGAACAGTTGGTTGCCATCCGTATCCGCGACCGTAATTTGATTCACTTCGGAATTGCCGTATTTCTCTAGAAACTCATGAATAGCGGACACTTTGATATTGATGACAAGGAGCGCAATGCCTTTGCTCTGAATAGGCACTCCGCTTGCGATGGAGATAACCTTATTCTCGGGAATCCCGTCCTTTATGGTGCGGTATACGCGGGGGACGCTCCATCCCTTCCGCGGGTTATTCAGATTGCTCTCGATAAACGGTTGATCGCCGAATTGATCGATATTCAGCTTCGTCTGATCGCTGACGATCGCTCCATCCCCTGCCCTGTAAATATAGACGGAATCAATCCACGCATTCGAAGTCGTCATGTTCTGAAGCAATTGGGAGAGTTCGATAATAAAGCTAGAATCGCTTTCCATCCCGGCATAACTCATAAACTTCATATTCCTCGTGATCGTTTCGTACATCATAATTTCAATCGAACGCAACGACATATCGATGCTGTTCTGGATGTTCTGCACGTATACGTTGCTCGACTTCAACGCTTCTTTCCTGGATAGATCGTTTAATTGGACAATTCCTATAAAAACAAACAAAAAGACGATCAATATGAGAACGGGCAAATAGGATAAAAGCATGCGATGAAACCATTTTTTTCTCATATTGAAGCCTCCTTATGCTGATCGTCGCATCGATTAGAATCTCTCATTGGAAATACGCTTCCCTCCGGAGCTGACTGGCAGCGGGAAGGAAGCGCGTAATAGATTATTTCGTTAGAAAGTTGTAGTAATCCTTCGTATAAATGACCTTATCTTTGTTGTCGACATAGGCTTGCTTGAAGAAGTCATCAATGGCTTTGCCGCCGCCCTTCTCCCAAGCATTCTGCGCTTCCTTCATCGCTTGGTCAACCGTGTAGCTTGATCCGCTTACGATCGCTTTTGTGTAAATATTCGTCAAGGTTGTTTTTAACGTGTTTTTGTTTACGGTCAAATCTTCAGGCAACGTAGTTGGCAGCACGACTTCGCTCGTAAGCGGGCGGTCTGCCGACAAATAAGCTGCACGGCCTTGCTCCACTAAACTTAAGTATTCCTTATCCAGTGGTTTCTCGGGATCAAGCTGGTTCGAATAATCCACGCATTTGCCCATCGTGCCAAGTTGAGACATCATCTGATAATCGCCGTTCCAGCTAAGCTCCTTCTTGTTCTTCTCCGGATCGATCGGTTTCGGGCAGCCGTCAGCGCCAATGGTATAGTTCTCGCCTTCAATGCCAAACATCAGCGTTTGTTGAACTTCCGGAGTCATGAGCCAATCGACGTATTGCACGACCGCCTCGACGTTTTTGGCCGTCGCGTTAATGCCTGCCGTAAATTGAGCAATCGGGTTAAGAGCAGGCGCGAATTGTCCGAATTCCGTTTGCGGAAGCGGCAGAATCGCAACTTCGGCATCCGGATTGTTTTTCTTGAAGGACTCGTAAGTGGTATATTGCGTTGCGCTTTCCAGACCTCCTGCGCCCCAGATGCCAAGCTTGCCGTTGATCCAATCTTGCTGCGCCTTCTGGCCGTTCTTATCCGCAAAAATATCTTTGTCTACCACGCCTGCGTCGTATAAAGCTTTCTTGAATGCCAGATCGGCCGTAGGACGGTCCCATGTTCTTTCGTATTGATCGTTACTGAGATGATAGGAGCTGATCATGGACATTGGCAGCAGCTCATCGCTTGCTTGACCAAGCTGGAAGAAAAAGTCGACATCATGGAAGGTTGTTCCGAGCGTATCTTTCTTGCCGTTGCCGTCCGGATCCTGTTCCGTGAAAGCTTTAGCGACTGCCAAATAGTCTTCGGCTGTTTTTGGCATTTGCAGGTTCAGCTTATCCAGCCAATCCTTGCGGATCATGATGAATTGGTTCGTCGTAAACGGCATCGATCTGCCAAAGAAGTACGTTTCTCCGTTAAAGTTGGTCAACTTCTGAAGAATCTCATTGCCCTCGATCATGGTTTTGTAGTTCGTGGAGTATTTGCTTATCGCTTCATCAAGAGGAATAAGCTGGCCTTTGGACGCCAATTCCTTCATATAAGGATTCGAAAACTCCATTACGAGATCAGGCGCTTCGCCGGAAGCAAACAACACGTTCCACTTTTCAATAGAGTTGTTGCGAGGAACCGGAACGAATTCCACTTGGACCGGCGCATGTTCATTAATCCATTTCGTCCAGCGATTGTCCGTATACGTTCCTTCGCCTTCGGGGATCGCATTCCGGTCATAGATAGACACCGTAATTTTGGGTTTGGCGCCAGTCGGCTTTTCGCTTGGCGCGGCCGAATCGCTTGGCGATGCCGCGTTGTTGCTTGGCGCAGCCGTTGACGCTGCTGTATTGTTATCTTTTGAAGAGCAAGCTGCAAGCATTGCACTACTCGTTAATAGCATCGCTAACGTAATGGTTGTGGCTTTCATTTTTTTGTTGTTTTTCATTTGAACATGTCACCCCTTGTTTTAATGTAACCGCTATCAAATTATTGCGCTAGCATAATTTCAGGGACGTGATAGACCACCTCCTCCAAAGAATGTTTACACACTATTTCGAATTAACCTTTTACCGCTCCTATCATGGCACCTTTGACAAAATACTTCTGCAGGAACGGATAGAGCACAAGCATCGGCAACGTCATGACGATTACTCCGGCTGCCTTCACGCCTTCCGGCGTCAGCTTTGCCGCCATTTCAGGCTGCGTATTGGCCATTTCCTGCATAAAGCTCTGGTTCTGGATCAGCTGCTGGACCAATACCGTCAGATTCTGCCGGTTCGTATCGTTGATGTAAATCAACACATTCATGAAGGCATTCCAATGGGTTACCCCGTAGAAGAGAGAGATCGCTGCGATGACCGGGCCGGAGAGCGGCAGTATAATTTGCGATAGCAACCGCCACTCTGAACTCCCGTCGATACGAGCCGCTTCCTCTAGCTCCTCCGGCAATCCTTCGAAGAAGCTCCTCAGTATCATCAGATTCCAGACGCTAACGAGGCCAGGAAGCCATAAAGCGCCATACGAATTAAGGAGACCAAGGCTCTTAAGCAGCAAGTAGTTGGGAATCAGTCCCGCAGTAAAAAGCATCGTGAACACGACCGCCAGCGAATAGAATCTTCGTCCAATGAAATACCGCTTGGATAGCGGGTACGCTGCAAGCACCGTAAATAGGACATTCAGCGCCGTCCCCACTACCGTTATAATTAGGCTGTTCCTAAAGGCTTTGAATATAGGCGTCTCGTCAAACAACGCCGAGTAACCCGAACTATCGAAATTGACAGGCCAGAGGCTTACCGCGCCTGATGCTATGGCATGTTTATCGCTGAAGGACATCGCCAGTACATGCACCAATGGAAGCACGCAAGTTAAACCAATCAGGAGCAAAACGAAATAATTGATCCCGTAAAAAATTTTCTCCCCCTTAGTACTGTTCATGTGATCCTCCCTTTCTCCGAAATTACCACAGTCCTTGACCAAATCGGCGAGCGATCGAATTAGCTGTCAACACAAGCACAAGCCCTACGATCGATTCAAACAAACCCATCGCGGTAGCGAGACTGAAATTAGCTTGCTGAATGCCGATTTTGTACATGAAGGTGCTGATCACTTCCGCTACATTGGATACCGCGTCATTCTGAAGCACAAATACTTGGTCGAAGCCGAGTTCCATCAAATGGCCGATTTTCAGGATCAACATAATAATGACCGTAGGCATGATGGCTGGTATCGTAATTCTAATCGTCTGCTGCCATTTGTTCGCTCCGTCAATGCTGGCTGCTTCATATAAGCTTTGATCGATGGTTGTAAGGGCCGCCAAATAAATAATCGCGCTCCAGCCCGCTTCCTTCCATACGCCGGACGCGATAAAGATCGAAGTCCAAGACGTTTCATTATATAAGAAGGGAAATGTGCTCCCTGTTAACCATTTCACGACATGATTGATAACGCCGGTTTCATTCTGGGAAAATACGGTAACGACAATCCCCCCGACGATCACCCAGTTAAGAAAATGGGGAAGGTAAACAAACGTTTGAATAAACCGTTTGAATATCATTTTCCTTACTTCGTTCAGAAGCAAAGCAAGGATAATCGGAAGCGGAAAACCAATCAGAATGCTTAGCCCGCTTAGTTTGAACGTGTTCCAAATAATCTTTATCATTTGATCGTTGTTGAAGATCATTTGGAAGCTGTGAAGTCCTGCCGAGGGACTGCCCCAGATTCCTTTCAAGAAGCTGTACTTCTTGAAGGCAATGACGAGCCCTGTCATCGGGTAATACTTGAACACTAGGAAAAAAATCATGATGGGCAAAAACATGAGATATAAGGGAACATTCTGCTTCAGAACCCGCTTTCCATATTTCCTAACTAACCAATTTGATCTCGTTCTCGCTTGCTCTTGAGACGGATTGGTTATCGCGGATGCCGGAGGTGGGAGCGCCTTGCTCATCGTTGTCACTTCCTCGCTCTGTGATTTGAGGTCATCGTACTTGACTGAAGAGCGACTGCACAATATACATGATTTCGATCAGTTAACAGGCTTGTGCAGCGCGGTTATTCGGATAGCAATATACATTTTTTGGCCCGATTATCATGTACTTTCCCAGAAGGAACAATAACCCCTCAGCTTGGCCAGCGCCTCCATATAATAATAATCGCCGTAGATCAATGGCTTGTTGATGTTCTGGGTACCCGGGAGATTGCCCGTGCCGGCTAATAAGATGGCTTCATCCATATCGTCCGCCCGGTAGTTGTCCGTTAGCGACCTCAATATGGAGAGAGCATGTTCTTTATATAAGATTGCTTTCTCTCCTTCGGATGCTGCGGCAATATTAAGCAATCCGCTTGCCGCGATCGCTGCCGCGCTTGAATCCTTGGGTGCTGACTCCAAGGAAGGCAACCGGAAGTCCCAATACGGCACCCGATCCTCGGGCAAATGAGTCATGAAGAAGCCGGCTGCTCGTTCGGCGGCCTCTAGGAATAGCTGCCGCCCGGTATGCTGATAGCTCAGTACCGATCCATAGATTGCCCATGCAGTCCCCCGCGCCCAAGCGGATTGCTCGGAGTAGCCTTGCCCGCCAAGTGCTCCCACTCGTTCACCGGTTACCGGATCAAAACATACGACGTGATAGGCTGAACCATCCTCTCGGATGAAATGCTTCACCGCCGTCTCTGCATGAGCTTCCGCGATCTGCTTGAACCGGGGGTCGCCGGTTTGCTTCGAAGCCCAGTACAGCAGGGGTAAATTCATCATGCAGTCGATAATCGCCCATCCGATCCGTTCCGGATTATTCCAAGCTCGAATAAAGCTGCCCTTCAGATTAAATCTTCCCGCCAAGTGGCTTGCTATCGTTAACGCTCTACGCCTGGAAGACTCGTTTCTCGTAATATGCCAATTCGCAATGGAAGTCAGCGTCCACATAAAGCCCATATCGTGATCCAACGGCTCAAAGGCATGAAGCACTTCATCCAATTGTTCTTCGCAGCTTTTGGCTAATTTGCGTAAACGTTCGTCCCCCTCATCCTGATTAACGAGCCATAACAATCCCGGCCAGAAGCCGGCCGTCCAGTAATGAGGAGGCATCAATTGAAATTGCCCGTTAGGGGAACCGTGCGGGAACCTCGCCCCAACCCGCAAGCTGGTGTTTTTAATTTTAGCGGAGCCACGCTCCCATGCTTCCCGAATCCATTGTTCATTGCTCAATCCCCATCACTCCCGTCTCAAATTCTGAGCGTAGCATATAGCAAGCAGAGACTATTGATCAATATACTTGTTTTCGGGCAGTTAACATGGAAGAACCCCTTCAGATCTGAAGGGGTTGCGTATATAATTAGTATTGACTGCGACCGATTGGAGTGAAAGAAATGCTGGATTCATTTACAAAAAAGAGAATAGAAAAAATTCTTCAAATATATATCGACAATAAGATCCCCCCGGAGCTTCGGAATGATATTCAAATCCTATATAAATTCAGAGCCAACACCGTTACATTAAGTCAAGAAAGACCAGGGTATATGGGAGGACGATTCGAGTATCCGATAGCCCAGCTCAGATTAGAAGATACGTATTGGAAAGTGTATTGGATGGATAGCAAGAAAAAATGGCATTTTATTGACGATATAGAACCGCACGGGAATTTTGAAACGCAATTAATGAAAATCGACCAAAGCGATATGTTTTGGTATTAACCAGCCTGGATCGGAAAGAGCCAGCCCTTCATTAGGACTGGCTCTTTGGGCTTTTCTCATTATTTTATTATAACCTCGTAATAGGCGCCCTGAAGCATAGTTGACTTTGTCAAATAACATTGTTATATTACTTTTTGAACTAGTTGACTAAGTCAAGTAAATATACATAAGCAAGGGGGTCCTTCGCATGACTGCAGAGTTATCCATCATCCAGCGGATTCGTAAATTCAACCGATTTTATACAAAGATTCTAGGATTACTTGATAAACACCTATTAGATAGTGATTATTCGCTTTCGGAAGTACGCGTGTTATTTGAAATAGGAAATACGGAACAGGTTACCGCAAAAATGCTTACCGATCAGCTAAGAATGGACGCGGGTTACTTAAGCCGGATTCTGAAGCGCTTCGATAAGCTTGGCTTCACCTACCGGGTACAATCGGGGGAGGACGGCAGGTCTTCCTTCCTTCACTTAACCAAGCTTGGCGAGGAAACCTTATCCTCGATGAACGCGTTATCTAATGATCAGATCCGTTCTATGGTCAGCGGATTGTCGAAGCAAACGAAGAACCAAATTGCCAAAAGCATGACAACCATCGAAAACGCTCTGTCTGATCAATCCGCTGAGCTATCGATCCGGACCGACCTGCAACCGGGAGATGCCGGCATGCTCATTCACATGCATGGATGGATCTATGCGCGGGACTGCGGCTATAATCATGTTTTCGAGGGATACGTATGCAAGACGTTCTACGATTTTCTGCTATCCTACAACCCGGACAAGGAACGGATCTGGATTGCGGAAGTAAACGGTGAAATCGTTGGCAGCATTGCGATTGTTCATCAATCTGACGGAACGGGCCAGCTCAGGTGGTTTATCCTTCATCCGGACTATCGAAGCATGGGAATTGGAAAAAAACTATTCAACGAAGCCATTCATTTCAGCAAAGAAAAAGGCTTCACAAGTCTATTCTTAGAGACGACTGACGATCAGGAAACGGCCATTGGCATGTATAAGAAAGCAGGCTTCAAGAAGATCTCGGAACAAGAAAATAACGCATGGGGCAAACGCCACATGGAACAAACTTATGAGCTTCAGCTATAGCTCTATACTCCAAGATCGGGAGGTAGATTGGTTATGAGCAATGAAATCTCCTTTATCCGAATTAATGCTGTCGCGAAATATAATCGACATGATGCTATAGATGATGCTAAACAAATCATCACGACAAGTGGCGGTTGGGTTACGGATTATCGGATGTTTTCCAATCGCTCCTTATGCATTCAATTTGAAATCGAATGGGAAGATGCCTTCCGCCTGTATTCTGCTATTCAACTAACGCCGATGAAGCTTACAGAAGAGACTCAAACTTTGCTGGAACAACTGGCTAACCAGACAAACAACTCGGCATCCAGCTCAAAAAAAGATATCCGCGGGACGTTACAAGTCACCATGATCCATGATGAACCGGATATGATTATCGAAGTACCTCCGCTGGAATTATAAGAAGCGAGTAACGCAGCAGGCTAATCCTGCTACGCTACTCGCTTCTTTTTGAAACCCTATTTCACTATAACGGTCATAATCGAGCTTTCCGTTACGCCAGAATCGTTTACGAGCTCCGCGCGGTACTCGTAAGTACCTGCTGCGCGTCCCGAAATTACCGTTTCTGCAGTTTGAGCATTAGGCGTGTTAGAGTTCAACGATTGAGTATCGATAATTACGCCATTCTCATAGAGTTTATACGCGGTAGCGTTAGTGCCCCACCACATGTTCATGGTCACCTTGTAATCTCCATTGTTGTCCCAGTTATCGTTCGAGAGTACCGGCTTGCCAGGTGCTGCGTCCTTGACCGTAACCGTGAGCGGAGAGCAATTCGTTGTGCCGAACGAATTAATTAGTTCACAGGTATAGACGTACGTACCGTTCGGCTTGCCATTAACCTGGGTCATTACGCTCTGTTTGGATGGCGAGTTATCAACCAGCTTCTTGCTGGAGATCAGCACGCCGTTCTCGTACAGCTTGTAAGACGTACCGTTATTCCCGTACCACATGTTCATCGTAATGCTGTAGCTGCCGTCGAGTAGACCGGTATCATAGCCGTTGTCACTCGACAGAACCGGAGTTCCGGGCACGCCTGTAGCATCGTCTTCCAGAGTCACATAGGACGATAATGGGATTCGAAGCTGCTGCACCAATCTTGCCACCATCTCAGACACTTTGACAGCGCCGTTCATTTGCAAATGCGTATTATCTTCTTTCCCATCCACCCATAGGAAGATATCCTTGGTGCCTTCCGTGCCAAGCTCTTGGAAATATTCCCAGCTTGCTTGGTTCAAATCAACAAGAAGCGTATCTGTAGCTACTGCTGTCTCTTTCATCGCTTGCACATACTCCGGGAAGCTCTTGTTCAGAACATCGCCTGTAAAGTCGCGACGGTTAACCGGGGTGACTAGCACGGGGATTGCCCCTCGCTGCTTAGCTCCATCGATATATTCCGTCAAATATACTTTGAATTGCTCTGGGGTCAAGTAGCGCTCTGGACGGGAAGGCGTGGAATCATTATGCGACCATTGCATGAACAAATAATCGCCTTTGCGCACATCCAGCAAAATATCGTTCAGATAGCCGCCAACCAGGAACGTTTTGCTGCTTAGCCCGCCTACCGCACGATTGTCGATGCTCACTTGATCAAGATCGAAATATTGACCCAATGTCTCGCCCCAGCCGGCTTGCGGACGGTACCCCTCCTCATAATTGGCAACTGTCGAATCGCTTGCTAAGTAAATAACTGGCTTATTTCCCTCGCTTTTGTCAGGAAGACGTTCGATCCTCAAAGCATTAAGCTTAGGTGTATTGCCCGTAAATTCGAAGTTAAATACGCCGTCAATTAGAGCGATATCATACGTAAATTCGGTATAATTTCCTTTCGCTACAGTCGTGACTGGCACCTTGGCCATTTGTTCTACCGTAACGCCAAGATTCGTGGCTTCCTGCGAATCGCCGGCAGTCATTGTCACGCGATAATTGGCTGGCACCATTTCTACCAAGAAGGAAGTTCCGTTCATGCGGGTAAAGTCCTCCGTCAAGGCATTCCCCGTTCCCCGGTTTACTGCTTCTACCAGACTGGTATCCGCGAATCCGAAGCCGTTGCCTTCAATATAAGCTCTGTCCGCATCAACCGAAGTATAACCTTCAGCTGCGCCGCCATTGCCAAAATCAAATTTGTATACGTCGATCTGGCCTTTTGGCTTGCTTGTCAAAGACTGTACAGCCACATTCAGCATGTTGAATACATGGTTGACCTGAGCTTGCGTCGCCTCTGTACCAATGATTTGTTCCACGGCAGCCAGAGCACGATGGAGCACTTCAACAGATTCCGCCGTGTAACCGGACAAGTCCTTCGCCTTCACTTCATCATACAGAGCGACCAATGCCGTCTGGTCACCGGCTGATGGCGGAAGCGTCTTGCCTTCAATCTGTACATTGTCGATCTGAGTCGTCCAAGCAAGCGTGCCGCCTCCGCCTTTTCTAGTACCGAGGAACCGCATGGCTCTTACGTTGTTCGCATAAGCAGTTCCGGCGCTCATCGCGATTCCCTCGATCGTTTGCGTCACCTTGCTATCCGCAAGACTAGTCAAGGTCAAATCTATCTTTTTGTCTACGAAGTTGATTGTCGCATCTACATGAACCCATTGGTTCTTCGTTAGGTTAGTGAATACCCCGCTTGGCAATGTGGTCGTTCCCGTTCCGTAATCAGGCGCATAATAGCCCGGGAAATAACCGATTTTCGTATTTGTGCCGCTTGTTGTGTACAGTGTCAGAATCAAGTTTTCATTCGCATCCATGAGCGACAGATGCCCCTCGGACGGGGAGGCACCTACGTTACCCGCATTCCAGTCAAAGTTAACGTTGACGATATCTCCTGCAATCGAGTCGAAAATTCGGAACGTCTTCGCACGATTCCCGGATCCTGAGCCAACCACGTTCATAAGCTTATTGCCACTCTGCTCGATGACGGTTCCCGTCATGGTGCCTGCAATGCCAGTCGCATTCACCATGGCATACTGAATGGCTGCAGGGTCGCCTTCGAAGTCTTCCGTATACTTCATATTCTCGGGCTCTGGCTCAGGCTCCGGAAGATCCGGGTCAATGACAAACGGTGAAATCCCAAGCCCCATTTCTTTGACCGCTCCCGCAACTAAGCCGGCAATCACTTGCGCGCCGTAATCGCTGAAATGCGTATTGTCGCTTACGCCATCCGGATACTTCGGATATTGACCTGGATTGGCATACAGGAACAGCTTCTCCGTAGCGGCCATGCCAACTTTGTTGTATTGCGCGATGCTTAGCTGGCTGAGATCAATGAATGCTACGCCAAGCTCCTGCGCAACTTCCTTGCTCGCCTGCACATACTCAGGGAAGCTTACGTTAAATTCCTGCGTAATCAGGTTGAAATCTCTACGGCCTACAGGTGACAGCAATACTGGCGTTGCGCCACGCTGCTTTGCTCCATTTACATAACGAGCCAAGTAGGTTTTGTAATCTGCCGGTGATGCATACCGGTCCGGAATGCCTATGCTCGCATCGTTGTGTCCAAATGAAATGAAGAAGAAATCGCCAGGCTTAATATCACGCAAAACCGTATCCAATCGGCCGTCAACCAGGAAGGATTTACTGCTTCGACCGCCGATCGATTGATTCTCAACGACAACATTCCCTGCAAAATAGCGTCCGAACTGCTCACCCCAGCCCTGTTGCGGAGCTTGCGACGAGCTATAGGATTGCATCGTTGAATCGCCTGCCATATAGACGGTAGTCGAAGTACCAGCGGATTTAGGCGCATATTTCTCGATGATAATCTCTTGGACGTCAATCGCCGTTCCCGTAAAGACGAATTCAAGCTGACCGTCTACAAGCGCAATGTCATAGGAGTAGGTTAACGGCTTCCCTGCCGCCACATTCGCAACGGCTAGCTTTTGCACGTATTCAGAGTTCACGCCGACATTAGAAACATTCGTATCGCTTCCTAGCTTGAGTGTAACTTTATAGTTGGCATTCGGAAGATCTACGGCGAATTTGGCGTTATCAGGCAACACGACCCGATCAGGCTCCACCGTAATTCCCTCAGCATTGGCGAAGCCGTAACCCGCTTCCTTTGAATAAGGCGTAGCCTGAATCGAAGTTGTCTGCTCAGAGGTTGCCGTACCGAAATCAAAGTGATATACAGGCTCAGGCGTTTCCGGGCCTCCAGTAAGCCGGATATTCGCTTTCGGGAATTCCGTCGACTCTGAACCCAGATAGAATGAGGTGTGCGGCGGCTGGTTATAGCCCGTATTCTGCCAAGCGATCCCAAGTCTGTAGACAGGGTCCTGCATTAAGGTAGGAATACGATAGTCGGAAGGAATCGTAGTTGTATACAGCCGATACTCCGAGCTGTCTTCGCTGCGCAGCAGGAGCTCCTCCCTCCAATCCCCCAATAGATCAGCTTGGAGAGCCGGATTTCCTTTTGTATGGTTGTTAGTTAGAGCGCCTGTTGCTCTAAAGATTTCATTCAGCTTTTTATTCTGATAGTCCCATTTGTATACAACAGGAATACCTTTGGCCGTGCTGTTGTCCCACACATGGTCAAACAGCTCGCGGCTAAGATCACCGTCCCACCAAATTCCAAAGTCCGTGCTTTTGGGAGCCTCATCCGCTGTATAAATGACTTCGCCTGTTGATGAATACACTTTGGTCTCCGGCGTCATCATGCCATCAACGATCCCCGAGGCCCATGACTCATAACCTGGATAATTGGGATCAATATCGGCCGACATCCCCCGTCCGGTATCTTTCCCCGTATACTCGCCCCAAATAATATCGCCTGTTGCCGCATCGCGCATTTCAATGCCGTATTCCGCATCCGTATGTTCATGTACGCTTAACACTTGATAACCTTCCCGGTTCGGATCCAGCTTGCCGGCATGCATCGCATCGCCATGCCCAAGTCCGGTGCTATACATTAACGTTCCGTTGTCATCGATGGCTAACGCACCAAACATAATCTCATCTTTGCCGTCGGAATCGACATCGAGGACGCTTAGTCCGTGGTTGCCTTGTCCTTCGTACTGTGAACCTGCCTCCTTGGTATCGAATACCCAGCGCTTCACTAGCGCTCCGCCAACGTAATCATAAGCAACAACTACCGTCCGCGTATAATAGCCTCGGCTTACAATTACGCTAGGAGTCTCGCCATCGAGATAAGCAATTGCCGATAGGAACCTGTCCACCCTGTTGCCATACGTATCGCCCCAATCGCCTACATTTCCGCGCGGAGGCTCATAATTAACGGTAGATTTTGCTTCGCCCGTGAGGCCGTCGAATAGGGTCAAATACTCGGGTCCGGTCAAAATATATCCGCTGTCGTTACGGTAATCCTTGGTACCATCTCCGATCACGTTGCCTTTGCCGTCTTTTGTGCCATCTGCCGTTTTTACGACAACCTCTGCTTTTCCATTCCCATCCATGTCATAGGCCATAAATTGCGTGTAATGGGCGCCCGCGCGGATATTTACCCCTAGATCAATGCGCCACAGCTTGCTGCCATCCATCTCTATGGCATCCATATAGACGTTCCCTGTATAACCTGCTTGCGAATTGTCTTTCGCATTTGTTGGATTCCATAAGAATACAATCTCGTACGCCCCGTCGCCATCCAAATCCGCGACCGATGCATCACTAGCCGTATAAGAGTAGGTGCCGCCATCCTTCGTTCTGCCATCCGCCGGTTTATCTAGCGGAATGGGCAAATAATTGTTATGCCACACCGATACCGTTCCGGATTGCATCTCTTCCTTGCCGTCAATAAGAGTAGAAATTTGATATTGTGAGCTATCCGCGCCGGTCGCGTCCACATAATTCGTAACATCGGCAATTGGCGTTGCGTTTACCTTAGTTCCGTTTTTGTACACGTTGAAAGCGATAACATCCGGATCCGTATTCAAATACCTCCAACTCAAAAAGACGCCGGTGTCCGTCAATACCGCGACCAAACCTCTGTCCAAATATTCGGCTTGGCGAGGGGCGAACTCACTAGCGGTCACCGGCGTTGCCGCATAGCTCGGAACAGGCGAAATAACCGGAGCCAATGTCATAACCGCCGCTAATAAAGAGACTGCTGCTTTTAGAGATACCTTTTTAAATCCCATCGAATCAATTTCCTCCTCTTAATGATTATTGTGGAATCTGCCTTCCCAAAACAAATGAAGCGCTTACAATGCTGCGTGCCATCATCATCTCCAACACAAACTTGTTCCTTAACGTCCACTTAAAATGAATGGGGCACTAAGAATGAGGCAATTATAGTGGGATAAGACTCTTAACGTAAACGATAAATAATGATTATACCGTTCACTTCTGATCATTCTGCCGCAATCTATCAATAATGATAGATGTGCAGCAAAAAAGACGCCCCATAGTCATGATTAAATGACTAATAGGACGTCCTCTTTAGAGTGCTGATGAAATTATTAAATGCTATAACTATCTGGAATGAGAGCCTTAACAACGCGTTTTACGATCTCTTTTGCCGCTTCCTCGATCGAAGCACCCGCCTCGATTGGCAAAAAGGCTTGACCGATGATTTCTTGCGCAATAGCTTGGTCGTTGCCGTTCGTAGAACCGGCCGGTACCAACGCCAGAAGTCCGGCATCGTTAAGCAATCGGGCGTAACCCGCGAGTTGCCGCACGGATTCTCCTAAGCTGTTATCAACCAGCATCGTATGGTAACCTCTTGCTACCAACCGTTTCTCGACTTCCTTCGCAAGAGCCGTGTTGTCCGTTTGTCCAGAAAGCCAAATCGTCAATGGCTGCTGTCCTTTTTGCTGGGCGCGAACATCTCTGGTGACTTCCGAATCATTTCGGTCTTCACGGTCGGAGCTTTGAAGAGCTTCTTCAATGACGCCGCAAGCGGAAGTCATATTCGTTACGCGATCGATGAGAATAAACCCGCCGATGCTTTTATTTTTTTCAAACGAATCAAAAACAATACCATCCGATAATGAAATTTCGCATGTTGCCAATTCATTCTTAACCAATTGATCGGCTGTAACCGTATTGCCCGTGTTGATATCGATTTTGTGCTTGATAGCCGTTACCGTACCCGGCAGAATCTTTGTGCCTACCTTCACCAGAACGTCTTTGCCCGGTGTCAGGACCGAATCATCCATCCACAAAATCGTGGAGCTAAAGCCGTCGGCCTCTTGGAGCTGATTGTCCTTGGTGAACACGCAGCCTCTCGATACGTCGACTTCCCGGTCCAATTGGATCGTAACCGGTTGTCCCGCATGAGCCGAATTCCGGTCTTGGTCGGTAACCAAAATCCGTTTCACCTTTGCCTTCTCATGGCTAGGCAGCGTGATCAGTTCATCGCCAACCGCGATGCTGCCGGCTTCAATCTGGCCTTGGAATCCGCGGAACGTATGGTCCGGTCTGCATACGCGCTGGATAGGCATCATAAATGGCTTCACGTCGTCGCTTGCATGAACTTCAACGTTCTCCAAATACGGCAGCAAAGCAAGCCCTTTGTACCAAGGCGTATTAGGCGATTTGGTCGTAATGTTATCCCCTTCCGTTGCGGAAACGGGGATCACTTGAATGCTCTCAAACTGGAATTCCGTCGTGATGCGAGCGAATTCTTCTTTGATCGCATCAAATTTATCCGTATCGAAACCAACCAAATCCATCTTGTTAACCGCCAACACGAGATGTTTAATTCCCATCAGGGCGCAAATCCGGGTATGGCGTTTCGTTTGCGTAATAATTCCTTTGGTTGCGTCCACAAGAATAACGGCCAGATCGGCAAACGATGCGCCTACGGCCATGTTGCGCGTATATTCTTCATGCCCCGGTGTGTCCGCTACGATGAACGAACGGTGGTCCGTCGTAAAATACCGATAAGCCACGTCAATCGTGATCCCTTGCTCGCGTTCCGCAAGCAGCCCGTCAAGAAGCAAGGAATAGTCGATTTTGCCGCCGCGGCTGCCTAGCCTGCTGTCCAGCTCGAGCGCTCTCTCTTGGTCGGCGAACAAAAGTTTTGCCTCATACAGCATATGTCCAATCAGTGTCGATTTGCCGTCATCTACACTTCCGCAAGTTATGAATTTAAGCAAGCTCTTCATCTTAGAAATAGCCCTCCCGTTTGCGTCTTTCCATGCTTCCCGCTTCTTCTTGGTCAATAACCCGCGTTGTCCGTTCGGAGGATACCGCGCCAAGCGTTTCTTCAATAATAGCATCCAGCGTGTCCGCCTCAGACGCGGCACCGCCGGTAAGCGGATAGCAGCCTAATGTCCGGAACCGCATCTTCGCCATTTCAACCTTTTCGCCCGGCTGGAGCTTCATCCGCTCATCGTCCACCATGATCATCTGTCCATCACGGTTAACGACAGGCCGTTCTTTGGCAAAATAGAGGGGCACGATATCAATGTTCTCTCTGCGAATATATTGCCAAATATCTTTTTCCGTCCAGTTGGAAATCGGGAATACGCGGATGCTTTCGCCTTTATTAATTCTGGTGTTGAACAGCTTCCACATTTCCGGCCGCTGATTTTTCGGGTCCCAAGCATGGTTCTTATTGCGGAAGGAGAAAATCCGCTCCTTCGCACGCGACTTTTCCTCATCGCGTCTTCCGCCGCCAAACGCAGCCGTAAATCCGTATTTGTCCAAGCCTTGCTTCAGAGCTTGGGTCTTCATAATATCCGTATACGCGGAACCATGGTCAAACGGGTTGATCCCTTGCTCAATTCCTTCCTGGTTGGAGTGAACAAGCATCTTGATTCCGAGTTCTTCTGCCTTGCGGTCACGGAATTCAGTCATCTCTTTGAACTTCCAGGTTGTATCAATATGCAGGAAAGGAAACGGCGGCTTCTCCGGATAAAAAGCTTTCAGCGCCAGATGCAGCATCACGGAGCTATCCTTGCCGATCGAGTACAGCATCACGGGATTTTCGCATTCCGCCGCTACTTCTCGAATAATATAAATCGCTTCAGCCTCGAGTTGATCCAGATGTGTCGTTGCATCTATGGAATCAAGCATCAAATTGTCCATGAAAAAGTGCCTCCCTTTTTAATCCTTACTAAATCTATAGGCTATAAGGTATACAGTATCAGATTTTCACTTTGTTGCAAAGTGGAAGAAAGTAATTTCTTTTAATTTTTTTTGAAGACAAACCGTATCTTATTCGCTAATTCTCATCTCGATGCCGAGCGCTTCCATCTTATCTACCCATTCTTTGGAACAGCCGGCATCCGTAATCAGCATAGAAATTTCTTCAAGCCTCGATATTCTGGAAAACGTGGACAAGCCAAATTTGGAATGGTCCGCAACAACGATGGACTCTTCCGCTCGCTGCATCATTTTCCGCGAGATGGTCGCTTCAGCTACATGGTAGTCCGTAATGCCGTCTACAAGCGAAATGCCGCCTACCGATATAAACGCTTTGTTCACTTTAAATTGATCCAGCATCTGATCGGTGAGGGAACCCGTTGCCGCTTGGTAATCCGGATTGACTTCCCCGCCCGCAAAAATAATCGTTCCGCGAAACGTTTCCATTGCTAAATTAAGGACCGGTACCGAGTGCGTAATTAAGGTAAGGTTTGATCGATCCCGCAAATAGGGCAGAATCTCAATGGTCGTCGTCCCGGTATCCACCATAATCGTTTCACCGTCTTCAACTAATGACGCCGCCAGCTTGCCTATGGACGCCTTTTCTGTCCTCATCATTTGGGTTCGCTTTAGGAAAGGCGGCTCGACTAGCTCGAATCTCATTTTGACCGCGCCTCCGTACACCTTGCGAAGCTTGCCTTCCTTCTCTAGCCGATCCAAATCACGCCGCACCGTTTCCGTAGAAACGCCGAGAAGCTCGGACAAATGATGCACCTGCACCTTCCCTTCCAATTCCAATTGATTCAGAATCGTCATTCTGCGATCTTCAAATGTTAATGACATCAGGTGCCTCCTGTTTGACTGATTTCATCTAATTGATGTTGATTGGTGTGTTATTTTCATTATTTTAGAATTAGGGTTGCTGGCTGTCAACACGCGAGCCTATTCCTATTGTAACGGGCCATAGCAGGGCCATAACCAGAATTACTGGTTGACAGCTATATTTAGCGGCGCTACAATCTTCATAAATCAACATGATTTTAATATGATTCAACATGATTGGTCATTATAACAAAGCAAACATGGAGGGGTTATTATGCCGCACTCACTCGTTTTTCGCGAGGATCGTACTTTTACGATCGCGCAATTCACGGATTTGCATTGGAAAGATAACGGCGATCTGGATCAGCAGACACGTCGTCTCATGGAAGACGTACTCGATGCCGAACAGCCTGATCTTGTTGTTTTTACAGGTGACGTCATTTATACCGGTGAGGTAGCCCAAGGAGACCTCATTTGCGAGGATCCATTCGGCGCATTACGAGAAGCCGTCCACTCCGCAGAAATTCGCGGGATTCCATGGGCGATCGTGTTTGGCAACCATGATACGGAATCGATCATTACGAGAGAAGAACTCATCCATGCAGTTTTGGAGTATCCTCATACGGTTACCCAGCGAGGCCCGGTAGAAATTAGCGGTGAAGGGAATTACCGATTGTCCATTCAAGATGCCGCAGGGCAAAGTAAATTCAACCTATACTTCTTTGATTCGGGCGCTTATTCACCTGTTCCCCATATTAACGGGTATGATTGGATCCGCAGCGATCAGATTGAGTGGTACAAGAAAGAATCTCTGAAGGTTCGGGGAGCTGCCCCTGAACAGCCGCTGCCGGCACTAGCCTTCTTCCACATCCCGTTCCCGGAATATCAAGAGGTATGGGACACCAAGACCTGTTACGGGAACTTTTTTGAGGCTAGTGTCTCCAGCAGCCAAGTGAACTCTGGCCTATTCGCGGCCATGGTTGAAATGGGAGATATCCTAGGAACCTTTGTTGGTCACGATCATATCAACGATTATTGGGGTGAGCTTCACGGCATTCGTCTATGTTACGGCAGAGCCAGCGGTTATAACACGTATGGAAAAGAGGGCTTTCAACGAGGCGCGAGAATGATTCGGCTCCGAGAAGATGAACGCGGCTTCGAAACATGGCTGCGACTTGCTGACGGCACCGTTATTACCCAGCAGCCGGAACACATTCCCGGTACTTAACTTGGAGATTATAGATTGATTATCGTCGCTACTCTGCTGGTCATCGCTTCTGGCTTGGCGCATGCCATTTGGAGTTTATTTACGAAAAAAAGCCATAACAAAAGCGTCTTCTTATGGTCCATCCTAATGGTAACGACCATCGTCCTTCTTCCTTATTTAATAAGAGAATTATGGCTATATCCTTTATCCTTATCGTCATACGGCCTTCTTCTGTTATCCGCCTGTTTGCAAGTCGCTTATTCGCTCTTATTGGCGCGAACCTACAACATGGGGGATTTATCGCAAATCTATCCGATTATGAGAGGTACCAGTACCTTATTCATCCCGATTATAGGTGTCCTGTTCCTTCGTGAATCCTTATCGGTATACGGTTGGTTGGGACTGCTTGGCATGGTCATTGGTTTCTTTGCTCTAAGCGGTATTTTCACCGGCGTCGCAAGATCAGGTTCAGCTTCCAGAGCGTCCGTTAAACCGTTCTTGATGGCGCTTAGCGTTGGCTTATGCACCACCTGTTACGTCCTTGTCGATAAGCTCAACCTCGAACATATATCAGCGGTTTCTTTACTTGAAGTGACGAATATCGGGTTTGTGGCGGCCCTGACGCCAACCGTTATCGCCTCCAAACAACTTCGCATGGAATGGAGATTAAACAGTAGAATCATTTTGCTTGGAGCGATCCTTAATCCAGGTTCCTATTTATTGTTTCTATTCGCCATGAAGTACGCGCCCGTTGCCCACATCTCCCCTTTACGCGAGATTGGAACGGTATTTGCGACGTTTCTCGGCATTGTCGTCCTTAAGGAAAAGCAGGGCACTTTGCGCATCTTGTGCTCGGTGCTCATTCTATTTGGAATTCTTACGATTAGTTTTTGGGGGTGAATCAGCCTTAAGGAATAGTCCAGTCAGATAAAAATTTAATTGATAAAAAAACCTGCCGATGGAGAGAATTGGTAGGTTTTTTATTTTGCCGGATAAAAAGGAAGCAAAAAAATGGATGAATCCCTCTATATGGATTTTCATCAACAATATTATTTATAACTCTAGTTCTTTTGACATGTTTATTGCGGCATGTTAAAAAAAATGAGTCATAATATGTAAAAATGTCCTTGTGTACCAAAATTACATACATTATAATCCAGCCTAGGAGGTGGAAAGAGTTCCCAAGACCTAAAAATAGTAATAAAGAAGGGGGTGAATGGTATAGGTAATAGTCTTCAGAAAATCACGACATACATAGCCGAAGATGACTATTTAAGATAGGTCTGTGTATTCTAGCTGTGAATGAATAACAATTTCTTGGGAGGTTAATATTTATGAAACGATTTATTTGTGCCGTTTTAATCTTTACTCTCTTACTATCAGCCAACGTTGTATTCGCTAATACTGATCCTGACTGGGGTTCACAATCTCCTAATATCAATGTACCTCCAATCACTTATAACAATACTTGGAAGACGCCTATGGAAGCTGCTGCTTCCGCATGGAACGGTACAGCTACTCTCGTAACGGTCGGTACATTATCATCCTCTAAAAATTCATTAATAGTGTCTAGTTATTCAGATACTTGGTATGGAAATTCATCATCCGCAAACCCAGGGCCGTTTACTATCAAATTAAATTCAAGAACCATTAATAGGGATGCAACTGACTTTGCAAATTTCGTTCAATCCGTTTTGGTCCACGAATATGGTCATGAATTCTGCTTAGATCATACATCACAAACTTCCATCATGAACGATTCGCGTAATCGTAATACTATGAAAGTCCCTCAACCATATGATGTTTCTGAAGTAAACACAGTTTATAACTAAAGAATAAATTTAATAGGGAGGGTTAAATAATGAAACATAAAAAATTTTACATTGTTTTTGCATTCCTTGTTTTGGTAATTGGTACGGTGCTTCTAATAAATAGAAATGACACAAGTGTAAAAAAAGTATCCATCTCTGCAGATTATCCGGAGTATGATAATTTGGATAATCTAATTGATATGGCGGATACAATTATTAAGGGTAAGGTAATTGATTATAAATACAAAGAAATAAGCATAGCCCAAAATCCTCAAACCGATGACGAACGCCTTAATCCTGGCGGCAAAATAGATGATAGTCTTTTGCCGTATACTATTTACACTGTTGAAGTAAAAAAAACCTATAAAGGAAATATCGAGAAAACAGAAACCATTCAAATTAAAGAACCTGGTGGAATTTTTGGTAATACTGAATACATCAACGAGAATAGTGCTAACCTCAATAAAGGAAACAATTATGTTTTCTTCCTTGAGACTTATCCAAACTCTCCTGCTAGTTTGCTGAACCCTATTCAAGCCAGCTATCAATATGATGATAAAGATAATATTATTAATGATAATAACAACCAAAAAATTAAATTTAAAATGAAAGATTTGGATGAGAATCAAAAACTCAAAAAGTAAAATAAAAGGGATGGTAATCATGGACTAAAAGTCTTGATTACCATCCCTTTTATTAAGATAGTGCGTGGTCCACATGTTAATTAAGAATCGTCAGAAGAAAGATACCCAATTCAATCTTACCCTTCCAGCAATCTTGCCGGAAACCGGGACATAAAAACTGTCCCTATTGAAAGATTAATTGCGAGAAGTGATACAATCGTTTTTCCAAACGGGCCAATCATGCCCGCCGCTTTCCTCGTACCAACAATGAGGGATATCGGCTTGTGCCAGACAGGCATGTGTCCGGTCGCTGACATGCTTCAGTTCATCGTCCATCCCGCAAGACAACCACAAAAGCCGAAGCTTGGCTGTTAGATCCGGGTAAGGAGCAGCATTTATTCCAATACGCTGTTTGTCTAATATCTAAAAAAGCAGGACTGATTAGCAATCAGTCCTGTTTCTTTGATTATTTCCGAGTTTCCAATAGGCGGTCCCTGCTCTCGAATTCACGGTAGAAATCATCGCGGATTTCAGATACGGCAAGGTAACATTGTTTTCCATCCAGCAATCTAGCCGGCACTCGCCATACCTCTCCATAATAGAAGCTGTCAGCGACCAATTGTCCGTCGGCATAGAGCTGCGCGCCATCACCGTAATAATCGATATTTACAAACCCATCAGAGCCGTTAACCGTCAGCTTTAGCCATGTGATGGCTCTCTCTCCGCCAATGTGAAGCTCCGCTGTGTACTTTGGATCAAATGGAGGCTGTTCCGCTTGTTCGAAAACGATAGCCGGTTCTGTATATGGCTGTTTGATAGACTTCAATTCGAATCCTTCTCCATTCCAGCACCAATATCGGAAGTCGCCATCTGCCACGGAGTGAATGGAGCCATCCGCATGGTACAGGTCGCAGCCGTCACCAAGGTAGAGTTCTCCTTCCAACCTGCGCAAATATTGCGCTTGCTCCCATGTGAGCGTAACAACAGCAGCACCATTGATCTTGAAGGAAGAATCGATTCCAGCCTTAGGCGTAACCTTCTGGCCATCGGTGAATTGATATTCCGCTACAATTCCTGGAATTTCCATGAAGAAATACGTATCTCCCTGTCTGCACAGCGGCTGCGCAGTAGCGTAACGGAGAAAATGGCCGGACAAGTCCATGTTGAAAGGCAGGAAAAAGCTAACGTCCCCCACCACATCTATCGACGGGAACTTCACGATGCCTGTATCTATTACGACATCACGAATATCTTCAAGCTTCGAAAGCCGCTGATAATGGTTCACGAATACATAACCGCTGTTACCGTCCGTACGCATCGCATATCGCAGAGACTTCGCGTCATCCCTCTTCACGATATGGTCGGCCTCTACTCTAATCATTGGCGCGAACGACGCATCAAAATCTTGAATGAACAGATGAAGCAGATTCAGCAGCCTGTATTGCTCCCGCACCTCGCCATACTCCGATAATGCCGTTTGAAAATCATACGACAGTATCGGATAATCATTGGGATAGTCCGTCGCCTTCGATTCCTGGAACGTGGACAGCTTCCCGATCTTGTTCGTTCCGCCATGATACATGTAATAACCAACGAGGTTATTGCCATCGCCAAGCTTAACGAGCGATATCGCGTAAATATCCATACCGCTGACAATTGATCTGCGGTGATGCGTCACTTGCAAGCCGCCGCCCAATTCGCATGTTGCGAACGGATAACGTTCATAAGGCAGCTGCCATCCGTCATGTTGTTCGAACTTTTGCGGAAGCAGATCCGCTCCGATCCCCGTATCGTTGCGCATGCCCGTGAAGAAATAGTGAGGAGATGGCGGAAGTGGATTCAAATGGTTATCCCACGGGGCATCGCAGTAGCCGCCGAATACAGGAACCACTTCGTCAAGCGGAATCTTAGCGCCTGCAGCAGCGTTCCATCCCGTTACGGTATAGAGGGGCGCAATCATACCTGATTCAATCGCCATTTGTTTCAACGTGCGCAGATGTTCCGCATCATCCGTCAGCTCATTCTCCACTTGGACAGCAATGATATTGCCGCCGTCTTTATAGAAGAGTCCCTGCACTTGTACGGCAATCTTACCGTAGAGGATACGTACCTTCTCCAAATATTCCGGATTATTCTCGCGTAGCTTGAATGGTTTCTTCAAAAGCCAATCCGGATATCCGCCGTTCCTGCATTCGCCATGCGCCCATGGACCAATTCGGATAACAACGTCCAATCCAGCCCGCTTGCATTCCAGGATAAAGGCACGCAAGTCATTGTCGCCGGAGAAATCGAATTCGCTCTCCACTTCCTCGTGATAAATCCAGAAAACATACGTAGATACAAGCGTAATGCCTCCTGCCTTCATTTTGCAGAGCTCTTCATACCAGTACTTTCTGTCATATCGGGAAAAATGAAATTCGCCCATTACCGCTATCCACGGCTGCCCGCCGCGCGTGAAATATAAGCTAGTCACGTCAATCTTCTCGCCTGCGGGATTCTCCCCGCCAAGATTCAGATGATTCTCGAGAATCGTTGGCTGTTGGAATGGTTTGAATGTATACATATTGCGTCACCCTCTCTTCAAGTGGACAACTCCTCTTGTCTTGCCAACATTGTAGCTTAAGAGATGGCTAAGTCGTTAGGACTGCCTAGTGAGAAAATAGCACAAAATGAACATTTATGATCCATAGAGAAAATCGTATAATAGTGAGCGTAAAAAGGATACTAGGAGGCTCTGCCATGTTGCCTGCTTTACCGTTTCGGCTATTCCATAATACAGATGAGATGGAGCTACCATTATCACTATATAGCTGTGGTTTGCATCCCCAGCACGCGATACATCGTCCAATTGGATATCCAACTTTCCAATGCATTTTTTGTTTCGGAGGATCGGGCACTTTCTATTTCGAACGCGAACCGGAATTGAGAATAGGCAGAGGGAATATATTGATCCTGCCCAGCAAGCTTGCCCATGATTACAGTCCCTATGGGACGGAACCTTGGATCGTCGGTTATATGGGACTCGAAGGAGCTTTGGTCGAATCACTCATTAGCGCACTGCAGCTGCCGGTATTATCAACCATAGTAGTAAATGAACATGAGATGGAACAACTAGAATTAGATCTTCGACAGCTATGGCATAGGAGAGAGTATGGAGATAGCGATTCCCATCGTTTTGCGTCTACTGAAATCTATCGTATATTAGCGTACATTGCTGCCATTATTCATAAAGACAAGCCGCAGCAGCATTACCGGAACAATGCTAGCGTGAAGGAACTGCTTAGAGCGGCTGTACGGTTTATGGAGCAGCACTACATGGAAAACTTAAGTCTAGCGAATATCGCAAACACCGTCGGCTATTCGCAGCAGCATTTTCAACGCAAATTTAAAGAAGCCTACGGGATGAACCCTAGCCAATATTTGCAGCGGCTTCGATTACTGAAGGGCGCGCAGCTATTAGAGACAGGCCCGGAACTATCTGTAGGCGATGTAGCCGCGATGGTTGGCATGGAGTTCAACTACTTCGTCCGGTTATTTAAACAAGAGCATGGCATTACGCCTGCGAAATATCGATTCAACGTGCGGCAAATTTCGAACGAGAAGCCATCCATTTAGTAATTACAAACGAAATACCTACTGAGTTCCGCAGTCCCAACTTGTCACGTCATACTCCGTCATACTCTCGAGTCTCGATCGACCGTCTGGACAGGCATTAGATCAAGGTTAAGGCATTCACACCTCTATCCGGCTCATAAAAGGAGATCGAGATGCACATAATTATTTCCTCATTAGAAACAATGATGCTTACTCCATTGGATCATCTGAACTTCCATCCGCCGGTTCCCCATTTTGGACATTGAGGAGTTCCATTTCAATAAAATCAGTGTCATCAAGAATCAGTTCAGAAAATGCGGTGAATTTAATTTGTTGAGGGCGCAGCTCCCGAATATAACTTTCACCCGTATACCAATTCGACTTATCCAATAGCATGGATAATTCTTTAAGCTGCTCATCACACTGCTGTATAAGCTTCTTGCAATCCAAAAAAATCTCAAGCAAGGATTCATTCGAGACTTTTCGATCAGTCATAGTTATCTCCTGTTCTTCTAGAATTAGAGGGACCATCCATATATAACGATTTCTCCATTATCATGAACAATACATGATTAAAACGAGTATGATCAATCTAGAGATTGTTGACACTCTGTATAGTTTTGTTTAACCAATTAACGTTGTTAACAACAAGCAGCTTAACTTTTATTACGAAAGTAACTGTCCTGGGCAGCCGTATTTTTCTGTCTGCTTTTTACATAATTCTGGGTACGATCACCAATACTAGAGTTTAGGTGATGGAAAATGCTTGTAAATCGCAGCAAGACGCAGCGAATGCATATTGTTGAGCAACTGGGGCACGCATTGGATTTTCACATTCAGCCCCTTCAAATACGCGGAATCCCGTTGGAAATGATCGCTTTGACGAGTCTGGTGGATGTTGGAGCAACCGCTCGTCGTCTATCGGAAGCCGGACGAGAACACGCATCGGATTGGGAGGAGCTTCTCGGAGCGCTTGGCGCGGAAGCAACGCAAGAGGATCTTGTTAAGGGCCTTCTTGAAGGGCGAACTCTCATTCTGCAGCCTGAAGGAACAGGCGCAGCCTGGGTGCAATCGGAAGTGCAGCAGCTGAATCGCCCGGTCGGCACGACGAACAATCAGAACATTCTGGTCTCATCGCAAACCGGTTTCATAGAAGACCTGACGACCAATATCGGTCTAATCCGGAATGAGCTTCGTTCCCCGGATTTAAAGCTGGCGAATATCGACATCGGTTCACGCGAGAAGAGAAGAATTCTCGTGCTTTCATTGACCAACGCGGCGGATCCGGCATTCGTAACCGATATTGAGAAAGCGCTGCAAGAGCATGCCAACACGCCATTCGCTTCGCTTCAGCAAGTTTCCCGATGGCTGCGCAGTACGCCAAGATGGAGTCCCCTCCCATCGTTCGTCAAGACGGAGTCGCCGCACGAGGTCGCTTTTTTCCTGAAAAAAGGCCGGATTGTACTGCTTGTCGAGGGCTATCCGGAAGCCATTGTCATTCCCGTTGAGCTACCTGACCTGTTTATCGCGGATACTGACCGCGATTATACGCCAGTTACCGCGTTCATGATCATTGCGTTTCGTATTCTTGGCGCGCTTATCGCCATCTTCGCGCCAGCGACTTATGTTGCTCTCATATCGGTGAATCCGGACGTCATGAAAATCGAGCTTATCTATTCCATCGCGCAGAGCCGAGTTGGCGTTCCTTATCCTTCCTTAACGGAAGCGCTCATACTGCTTTTCATTATTGAGATGTTGTTCGAAGCGCTCGTACGGTTGCCGAAGAGCATCGGTCCGGCGATGACCATGGTCGGCGGCATTATACTCGGACAAGCCGTAGTCGAAGCGAACCTCGTAAGCAGTCTGTTGATTATTATCATCGCTGCTTCTACCATCGCCAATTTCACCGTTATTGGGTATCACTTTACTCTCGTCATCCGGTTATGGCGTTATATCATGCTATTGTTTGCTTCGATATTTGGTCCGCTCGGCATCGTATGCGGATTCTATCTAATGCTCTCGCTCGTCAGCTCGGCTACGCTAATGCGGCATCCCATGATTCCATTCAAGCCCGTTACGAAAAAGGAGTGAACATAATGAGCCGTGGAATCAGTGTCGCGACCTTCTTTCTTGTGCTACAGTTCGGATTGTTAATATTCGTGTTCCCTCAAAGCATCATTCAATCTGAGCCCAGCGGACATTGGATGGTCATCATCATCGGATGGCTGATTCAAGGCTTCATGCTGCGTCTGTTCATTGGAGGCTTGCGCACCGAGAAGACAAGTCTGCTTACCAAGCTCCAGCAGTCCGGATTATGGCTTCGCTTAGGCTTGGTTTGGCCTTACATATTAAGCAACATGGTAGCCATCGGGGTTATGATCCGCGGACATGCCCAAATTCTCAGCATCCTTTATTTGCCGCAGACTCCGTTATGGGTATTGTTAGTTCTGCTGATCGTAACCGCGTTAAGCATATCTTACGCCGAGCGCGATTCGCTTCTGCGGCTTTCACTCGTGATTGGCGCCTTCGGGCTCCCCCTTTTGTCTTTTACTATCATTTCCGCCATAAATTACGCGAATCTCGACATGATTTTTCCAATCAAGCCAACATTCGACTT
Organism: Paenibacillus glycanilyticus; assembly: GCF_030161375.1. Lineage (GTDB taxonomy): Bacteria > Bacillota > Bacilli > Paenibacillales > Paenibacillaceae > Pristimantibacillus > Pristimantibacillus glycanilyticus_B. The sequence continues at coordinate 24,095 of NZ_BSSQ01000004.1, read as the reverse complement.
CATGGACGAACCGCGCATTCTGCCGGCGTTCTCGATATTCGTCAATGTCTTCGGCCTGATCGGTTTTTTCGGGCCCTATGCAGAATCCGAAAAGCGCTGGCTATGGGGGGCATGGGTCGTTTCGCTCTTCTTTTTCCTGATGAACGTCTATCTTCCGCTCAGCGCATTTGGCCAAGAAGTCGCGGACAATCTCCGATTCCCCATGATCGTGCTTCTGGACACGGTTCGAGTAAATTGGTTTTTCTTCGACCGGCTGTCCCTGTTCTACATCATGGCCACCATGTTCAGCACGTTGATTAATATCAGCGGTCTGCTATGGGTGACAAGGCAGCTTGCCCATCATTCTTCCTTCGTCCCAAGACTAATTACAAATCCGTTAATCGTCGGATCGTTTGCGATAGTCTTTGCCTATTTCGTTCCCAGCTTGGAAGATTTAGAACGATTATTGCTCTCCGGTGGGCCGCTGCGTTTCTTCTTACTGTTCATCCTGGCGCTTGCAAGCGTCTATTACCGCAATCGGGCAAAGATCGGAGGACAACCACGTGCGTAAGCGAGTGCGAACAGGGATATGTCTCCTTGCCGCCTGGCTCGGCTGCGCATTAATGACAACAGGATGCTGGGATTATCATGATATCAATCACCGTACCGTACCGGTAATAATGGGCGTTTCCAAAGGGCAGGAGAAGAGGTATAAAGTTTCGCTGCAGATCCCGATTCCAGCAGAACGGAAGCTGAACGTCAAAGTCGTCTCTCGGGAAGCCTCTACGATTAGCGAGGGCATCGACAACATTCGTACCGATGTCGAGAATTACATCGATTTACTTAGCATACAGCTTATAGTCGTCAGCCAAGAGCTCGCCCGGGAAGGACTGCAAGACGCATTGACTAATGCGATTCGAGCTACGGCGTTTCCCCCTAAGACATTGCTTGCCGTAACAGACAGCGACATGGAAGAATTGTTGAGCAATACGAAGAAGGCCATTACGAGCGACATCACGACCTTTTACAAATTCGCGAACAAACGCGCCGGATGGACGCCCAAAACGGCAAAGGCCAACTTAATGGAGTCCTTCTCTTCGACGCAATCCTATACGCAGGACATCCTGCTCCCGATCATAAAGCCGGGCCGTGAGACGGTGCTCGAGTTCGATGGATCCGCCATACTGAAGAAAGGGAAAATGATCGGCCGGCTGAGCGATAATGAGACGCTGGTCGTGAACGTGATCACCAACCGCTTTTATGGCGCAGACGTCGAAGTTCTGGAAAGCGCGAGCCTTACCATTCGATCGGCCCATATGCACTGGAGTAGTAGGGTGACGGAGAACGGTCCGGAATTGGTTGGCAAGCTCAACTTGCAGACAAGCCTTTCGGAATCGAGAATCGAAAAACCTAAAAGCGAACATATATCCGATCTCGAAAAGTTATTCTTGAAAGAGTTGGAGCAAGTCACGAACAAGCTGATTCAAACCGGTGCTGATCCTTTGGGGCTAGGCAATCATTTCCGCAGCAAAATCCCATTCGAGAAACTTGCACAGTGGCGAAGCGATTATTATCCGGAATTAAAGGTCCGCTATCTCGTTGATGTCAAGATTAATAACCTAGGCAGCCTTGTCCAAGCGGAATAACCTCAAAAAAAGACGACCTTCCATCTCGGATGTCGTCTTTTTTCAAGTTCTTTCTTCCGTGCTTTTTTGATATTGTTTTTTCACTGAAAGCCCCAGTTGGTCATAACGATTAAGTAACTCATCAAGTTCCTTAGACTTTTGGATAACAACTTCAGACTGCATGCCGAACCGATCACTTAGCGTATGCATTTCTTTGCGCTTGCGTTCAATAGCTCCACGAATTCGAGCAAGTCTATTTTCTCGCATGACGTTATCCCCTATCAAAGGTTATCCTCTACTCCAAGTCTGCTCGTCCTCCAATAGGCCGTCTTCCGGCAGTCCCCTCCGTCATACCACGCTCGACATTGCTCGTGTTCTATTCAAGCTTCAACTCAACAATCAACAAATATAGCACCTATAGACTGCTGTCCTAATGACTTTGTACGGCAAACAGCATCTTTCTCACTTTCATTTCCACATCAATTAAGGAAAATGGTTTAAACATATACGCATCTGCGCCAAGTTCCAATCCCCTATTTACATCCTCTTCGCTGCTCCTTCCGGAAAGGAGCATGATTTGTGTTTTGGCAGCACGTGTACCTTCCATTCTCAATCTTTCGAGCACTTCGAATCCGCTCATCCCCGGCATAATGCAATCCAATATACAAAAATCCGGTTGCTGCTCGACTAGGATCCGATAAGCCGTTTCTCCGTCTTGCGCTTCAAGCAGCTTGTAGGGCTCTTTCCTGAATTGATCGGAAATCATCGTACGGAGCATTCGGTCATCGTCAGCAACCAATATCGTCTTTGACTCCACGGCTTGAAGCTTCAGGTCAGCCAGATTGTTCCTCGCCATGTCGTAAGATGTTCGGAGAACACGATTCCGCCCGTTGCGCTTCGCTTTGTACAACGCATAATCCGCGACTTGGAACCAGCTCTGAACGGACTTGCCTGATTTCCAGGACGCGACGCCTGCCGAGAAAGTAATATAATGGTCAAAACTATCGTGCTTCGCAATCGGCTCTCTTCGGACGCGTTGCAAGATGCGGTTCATGATTCTTTCCGCTTCAATTCCGGTAATACCCGGCAATATGACACCAAACTCTTCACCGCCAACGCGCGCTAGTATATCGGTGTTCCGCAGGCAGCTTTGCAGCAAGTGACCGAATTTCTGCAGAACGAAATCGCCTGCTGGATGACCATGCCGATCGTTGATCGCTTTAAAGTAATCAATATCAATGACGACCAGCGTTAACGGCTCATTGTATCTCTCTGCACGATTCACTTCTACTTGAAGCTGCAGGTCGAAATACCGCCGATTATGAATGCCGGTTAACGGATCATTAAACGCCAGGAGCGCAAACTCCATATGGCGCAGCAGCATCCGTTTGATCCGCGCGCTCAGATCTTCAAAGCGGAATGGTTTGGTGACGAAATCGTCAGCCCCCATATGAAAGCATCTAACGACATCCTTCATATCATTGCGGCCGGACAACACAAGCATGGGAAGCCATTTGATCATTGGATCTTCTTTCAGCACCTCGAATATTTCGTATCCGCTCTGCGGATGCATCATCAGATCAAGCGTAATTAACTGATAGTCATTCTCTCTCAGCAACTTGATTGCATCTTCCACGTTCGAGGCTTCATCTACGTTATAACCTTCCAGCCTAAGCTTGCGCGCCAAATAAGATCGCAACACACGGTCATCATCCACAACCAGCAATCTGCTGCCTAAGAGTTGAGAGGGCAGGGCTTCCTTGAGTGGTGCTTGCTGTTGTTCCAACAGAAGTTCCTTGCTGTTGATTTCAAATTCCATTTCAAGCTCATGTAAAAGAGGACGGCTGGCCAGGTAGCAATCCTGAAACAGATTTTGAACCTCGTCTCCTGCTAAGCCATTCGTTTCGTAGCTCCATTCCCAGCATTCGGCGAATAGGGCAGCTACTCGTCCCATGCGACTCATCCCTAGAATCGGGGCAGTTCCTTTGATTGTATGGCCAATACGGTACCATTCTCTAGCCTGTTCGATGAGTATATCAGAGCCGATTTTGTTTATAGGGTCATTCAAAACGTCTAGTTGCTTCCTCAATTCGTCGAGATACTTTTGTCTGCTTTCAAACTCCAAACTCAAGCTAGCTTTCTCGTAATCATCAGTATCATACTCATCCAAGTGGTTCTCCTCATTTCTCCCATGTTGTCAAAGTCACAAATTACTAAATCGCGGATCGACCGTAAGCGGTTCGTAATCTAATTTAAGAAGAAAATTGTTTTTGCAACGTTTTGGAAAGCTCCTTCATACGAAGTAACTCTCTATTAATTTGATGAGAAGCATTCGATTGGGCTTCTGTAATACTGTACAGATCTTGCACGGAAGCCACGCTTTCTTCGGTGACCGCGGATATGTTAGTCATTTCATTAGAAATCACTTGGGACCGCAGTTCAATATGTCTTACAGATTCATTAAGATCTATGACAATATCAATCATCTCGGTAATGGCCTGGTTCATTTGTCCTAAACTGGATACCGACGCTTCCGCAAGTTCTACTGTGTATGTTGTGGCTTGTCTTCCCGCTTCAATCCTGGTTAAAGATTCTTCGCTTTCCTCTTGAATATTCGTTAGAATTTCCTTTATTTCATATGTAGCTTTGTTACTTTGCTCAGCTAACTTCCGGATCTCACTGGCAACGACCGCAAACCCCCTGCCATGCTCCCCGGCTCGGGCCGCTTCTATAGAAGCATTTAAAGATAAAATGCCCGTTTGGTTAGCTATGGATTGAATCGTAGTTATAATATCCTCTACTTGGTGAGAAGACTGATATAAATTTTGCATGGCGTCCGTCGTTTGGTAAATCGCATCGGATACGATTCTAACTTGCTCGAACAAAGGTTCAATATTGTTTTGGTTGTTATGCATCGTTGTGGCTGTTGTAGCTGCCGTTGCTTGCAAAACAGAAAAGGATTTAGAATTTTGCTCAATCAATTTATTAATACTGTGCAGGTTAGTTTCCATATTGTTAAGTGATTCGCTTTGAACTTCAAGACCTGTTGACACTTCTCTAAAGCTTGCCAGCATGTCCGTGTTAGCAACAATGTTATTTTCAGATTTCTCTGAAATAATTACGGATGCTTTTTCTAATTCTTGAGAATGTTGTTGCACCGTTTCGAGAAGCGTTTCAGCTTCTTTTTGTTTAACCGCTTTTTCCATTTCTATAACGTTCATAATTCTTTTCTTGGATATAACCTGGAGGATTGTTGCACTTGACGTCAGAATCAGAAACAAAGCGTGGACGAGAAGCATTAGGAAGGGGTATTCGCTAATCCCAAAGATTAATTTAGGCGCTATGAAAAATCCTAAAATATGCTGTACTGCGAAAATGCCAGTCATAAGAACAATTAACCTTATATCCTCATAATAAGCTACTATTGCAAGCACCATAAATATAGAAAAATGCAGCTCTATCCCCCCTCCCCCACCAGAAATAATAGAGATACTAGAGAAGGTAAGAGCTATTACATTAAACATTGGTATTAAGGATTGATCTGTTTGTTTACGATAAAGAAAATAGGCTGCCCCCAAGAAAACCACGGGAATAATTAAAAAAATGTTCAGCGCTAATGAATAGTTTTGGCCGATATCATGATTGGTTGCCATACTCTCCATCGACATCATGTGTCCCATGTTGTCCATAAAACTAAATTTTCTGTACAATACATGAATGATAAAGCTGAGTGCTATCGTGCCCAATGATATCTGCAACATGAACCTATTTTTCTTTCCTACCATTTCATAAGCCTCCTATTAAGGTGAATTATAAATCAATGTTGGCAAAATCTTGTTCAAGAATGCGGAAAATTCTATGTGTTGCACATTCTTCTTTTTGTTGTATAATTAAATTAATTATTCAATAAGTTAAATATAATGTTATTAATACAAAATAATGTTATAAAAACGATTTGTTCGATCTGTTTTGATCAGTCATAATCCATTATTAACTCCTGTAACTCTAAGATTAAGGGAATCGTCCTCCTAACGATTTCTCCAGTTCATGAACATTATATTATTAAAATGAATTTGATCAATCTAGAGATTATTAACACGGTGTTTAGTTTTATTTAACCACTTGAGGTAAGGAGACCCCATGAATTCAGATCAGATCCGTTACATTCTACAAGTAGCCGCAGAAAAATCCATACGGAAAGCAGCAGATAAACTGCATATCACTGCCTCAGCCATTAGCCAATCCATTCAATCCTTAGAAAGTGAACTAGGAATAACCATATTTGAGCGAACTAGCAAAGGAACTATTCCAACATTTGAAGGTGAAATCGTACTAACAAAATTATTTGAACTAAACGCTAAATATATAGAATTACACGAAGATATTAATCGCGCAAAAAACGAAAATTTATTGAAATTAAGAATATCTTATTCGAATACGTTTGGACATATCATTAAACAAGCGTTAGTTTCTTTCAAAAAGGAATTCAAAGATGTCCAAATAGAGCTCTTAGAGAAATTACCTCAGCAGATCTGCGAAGAAATTGCGACCAACAGCATCGATCTGGCTTTAATTGTTGAAGAAAAAGAATTACTGAATCGGAATCTTGATATTGAAACGCTATATACAAGCCATTTTTGTATTTGCGTTGGCAAAGATTCTCGGTTTCGAAATAAAGAATATTTAACATCGAAGGATCTAAGAAACGATCCCATTATTATTCTCGACTCCATCTCTCACAAAGAAATGATCAAAAGAGCCAATCTAGACGGGAATTCAATCTATGTAACGTTGACCGTTGTGGAACCAATGGGAGAGTTTATGATGAACTCGAATGCCTTTACAATGATAGACAATTTCACGTTGAAGGGCCATGATCACATTGTTAACGGAACTCTAATTCAAATTCCGTTTAAAGATCCAGATTATCTTTATAGAGATATATGGGCCGTTCATTGCAATCCGAATTTAACCAGCTATACCAGGGAATTCTCCAAACATTTACGAGCTCAATTGGATTAACCATTTAAAATGGCGTTCACTCTCCATGAGTGCACGCCATTTTTTAACTTCAGTACTTTATTTATTTAAAGCAACAATGTTATTTTTAGACCAACATTGGTAATGGTATTAATGGTTAATCTGTTTATTGACGATAAAGCAAATGAGGTGACCCCATGAATTCCGAACAGATCCGTTACATTTTACAAGTAGCCACAGAACAATCCATACGAAAAGCAGCTGATAAATTGCATATAACTGCTTCAGCCATTAGCCAATCCATTCAATCCATAGAAAATGAACTGGGAATAACTATATTCGAGCGAACAAGCAAAGGAACCATTCCAACAGTTGAAGGACAAATCGTACTAGCCAAACTTTTAGAAATGAAAGCTAAATATATAGAATTATACGAAGATATTAATCGCGCAAAAAATGGGGATTGTACAAAATTGAAAATATCGTACACTTCTGCGTTTGGACATATCATTAAACAAGCGTTAGTTTCTTTCAAAAAAGAATTTAAAGATATTCAGATAGAGCTCCTGGAGAAAATGCCTCAGCAGATTTGCGAAGAAATTACAAACCATAGCATTGATCTTGCTTTTATTGGTGAAGAGCATAAATTATTGAATCGGAATTTAGATATTGAAACGCTATATACAAGCTATTTCTGCATTTGCGTTGGCAAAGAGTCCCGTTTTCGAAGTAAAGATTATTTAACATCGAAGGATTTAAGAAACGAATCCATCATTGTTCTCGATTCTACCGCTCATAAAGAAATGATCAAAAGAACAAATCTAGATGGCAATTCGGTCTATGTAACGTTGACCAGTACCGAACCGTTTTGTGAGCTTATATTGAAAGGAAATGCCTTTACGATTTTGGACAACTTTACAACAACAGGTCATGAAGACATGGTTAATGGAACTTTAATTACAATTCCATTTAAAGATCCCGATTATTTTTATAGAGATATTTGGGCCGTTCATTGCAATACGGATCTATCCAGCTATACCAAGGAATTTTCCAAACATTTACGAGCTCAATTTGATTTATAGAACCAAAAAAATGCACCTCTAAGAATTTCATCGGATAAACCTGGAGTTTCATCCAATGTCATTCTAAGAAGTGCACTTTACTTGATACAATAGAAAATAAGAAGCAATCCGACCGTTTTTTTATTCTTGACCTGGTTGTGGCGATGGTGTAGGATGTGCCTTTATATATTCAAGTACATTGTAGATTTGTTCTGCTGCCTCTGCACGAGTAATATCAGATTTAGGATGGAAATTCCCTTGTTCATCTAGTTTCACTACGTTATAAGCAAGCGCGCGTTGGATAGATCCATCATAATCAATGGTTATATCCGAGCTATCGTTAATCGCGATAGGAGCAAGTTTAAGCTTTGGAAGATTGCTGTGCGTTTCAATCGTGCTAATTAGCAGGTGAGTGAATTCTTCACGCGTCCATTTCTTATTAGGATCAAGATCCGCTGGCAGTTCGACTCCATTAACACTTGCTGTAATTAAGGCATTTGCATACCACGCATCGTTGTCAGCGTTTTTGAAATAATCTGTCGCTTTAGGTTCTACAAGGAATCTTACTAAATCTAGATTCAGATTCGCCGCATTGACAATAAGCTTTATACCTTGTGCCGCAGTGATGGTGTCATTAGGGGCAAATGAATCGTCTGAAATACCATGAACTATACCTTGTTCTTGTAAAGCAATAATTTTATCCTTTGCAGCAATATTCGTTAGATCAGAAAAAGGATTCGTAGCAGCATAGCTTGGAACTGCAAAAGTTAAGGATAATGCGGTAATCGTGGAAAGAATAATCATTTTTGTTTTTGTTTTTGTTTTCATTTCTTTCACCTCGTAGAATTTTTGACTTTAGATTCAAGCATTATAATTCTTGTTTGTCCTTACATTAGTAATACAATCGAAGAGCCTATTATTTTTCACTCTACAAAAATATTTTCTATTTTTGAAAACCCAACTAAAGATATTCCATTAGAATATCGGAACCATTACCTTCCTATTATTAAAACTTCACAATAATCCGATTCACTTCTTCGCCTTATAAAACTCATCTCATCGAGAATGTCGAGGTTGCGGTAGATCTTGCTCTTCTCGATCTTGAGCTGCACGCGCTCCACAACGTCAGGATCATGCAAAGAAACGTCCATGCGCGTCTTCTTCAAAAGACCTCACATGCATCATTGTGAACACGGAACGATGTAAATATGACTCGTTTCCACAAATAAAAAACCGCAGGCATTTACCTGCGGTTTCTCGTTGCTACAAATCTGATCCTAACAATTCACATAGAGCTCCAAAAAGCTCCTTCGGCAGTTGGCGGCTCTCCAAATCTCGAATCAATTTTGAGAAGCTTCTGTCTTGCTTAATTAGATGATATAGTTCCAGCTTTAACGCATACTCCATTTGGGTCTTATTTAGCAAATCGTATACTCGCTCTAATTTATTCTTTTGCTCGATTACATCTATTTCGAGAGTAATTCGAACCAACTGCGTATTGATAACATTTGGAATCGATACCTTCAGGCAATGGTTGTCCCACTTCACATCTGCGGCAATCTCATGATCATCTACCGTAACCTTGACGCTTTGTCTAGGCACATTAACCATCTTCACCTTGTAATCTCTTATCTCAGGAGATACAGCCAGATTTCCTTCTGCCGCATGAATGGTAAAGGTCGGAGTTTCTTCCCAATTCAATGTAAATGTAGTCGCCAGCCAGCTTTTCTGATTATACTTCTCCTCGTTACAATCTTCCCACATAGTGAACGAATTTGAAGCACCCGCAAAAACTCTTAACTCAAGCTGCTTTGGATTCTCAGTAGAGTTTGTATAATCAGTCAAATCGCTAAGTGGAATAATGCCGCCTTGCTTCACAAGCACCGGTATTTCGCTAATGCCTCGATAAAGGGTTGTGCGTGTATTCCCCGAATACATTTCCCCAGTAAAGAAATCAATCCAGTCCCCTTCGGGAATCCAAGCCGCAACCGATGCTAATTGTGTAGCTTTGTCGATTGGCTTAGTAATTGGAGCTACAAGCATCTCTGTACCGAAGAGATATTCATTGTTATATTCATAGGCTTCTTGGTTCCAAGGGTTATCATAATAGAGAGGTACCATGATCGGCTTGCCCTCTTCATGCGATCTCTTGTTCATGGAATAGAGATAAGGAACCAATTGATGCCTCAAATTTAGGAAGGTTCCAATGACCGCTTCATAAGGCTGAGCATAATTCCAAGGCTCTTTCCCGGAGAAAATATTATCTGAGCTATGAAGTCTATTAATTGGCGAGAATACTCCAAATTGAATCCAGCGGGTGACCATTTCGTCGTCTTTGATTCCGAGCATATGGCCGCCAATATCATGGCTCCACCAGCCATAACCGATATTGCTTGCATTTGCCGTGAAATAAGGCTGGAAATCTAATGACTCCCAAGTGGCATGCGTATCCCCTGAGAAACCAATTGGGTATCTATGACTGCCAACGCCTGCATATCTCGAAAGAATCAGCGGTCTTTTTCCATCTCGAGCCTGATCCAGGTAGTGATAATGATTAAGCATCCAGAGCGGATCTAATCCTTCAACTTTCGTATTGGTGCCCTGCTGCCAGTCAATCCACCAGAAATCAACGCCCGCTTCTTCATTCGGATGATGAACGACTTCCAAATAAGCCTTAGCGAACTCAGCGTTGGTAATATCAAATGGGATCATAGGATTCCGTCCATTATTAACTCCCATCGCCTCAGCCATCTGAGCGTACATTTCTTCACTCGGACGAATGCCATCCGCGGGATGAACATTTAGTGTAACCTTCATATTTCGATCATGGAGCCATTTCATAAACTCGGCCGGCTCCGGGAATAACTCTCTGTTCCAGGTATAGCCAGTCCAGCCGCTGCCATACTTAGGATCGATGCTGGTCAGATGCCAGTCCATATCGATGACAGCGACTGAGAATGGAACTTTATTGTCTTGGAACTTGTTCATCAGCTCTTTGTAATCTGTCTCACTGTATGGATGATAGCGACTCCACCAGTTGCCCAGCGTATAACGCGGCAATAAAGGAGTTGGTCCCGTCAGCTGATAGAAGTCTTTAAGGGCTTGCCAATAATCCCGGCCATATCCAAAGAAATACAGATCCGTTGCCTCTTCCATCCTTGGCTTAATCCAGTTATCTGAAGTGATAGATACGGATTTGCTGTCATCAATAATGGAATACCCTTCTTTAGACATCAGTCCGCCTTCAATAGCGACAGGCCCATTCACATCATCCAAAGTACGCGCAGTTCCGCCTAAGTTTTTGGTCTTCTGCCCATAATGCCAATAAGACATATGCTTCCCTTGCTTATCCATCACATGAATGGACAAGCCATTGCCAGAGAACTCTTTCTTATCATAGGTCAAATGAAGCTCCGCCGTAATAATCTCAAGGGACTGCTCTGTCTCGTAAACTTCAAACTCTGGTGTGTCAAAATCCCGATTAATTACGATTTGTGTAGGCAAATCTTGAAATCTGCCGTCCTTGCTGTATTCCAATCGAAACAGACGACTTGTTAATACCGTAATTCTATAGGTGTTTCCTTGTACGATGGAGCTTGATGGAGCGATCGGATTAGTTGTTAATTTCTCTTTGGTAATCATAGCGCTCTCCCCGCTTGTCCATCAGATGCAAGAATACGGAAGCTATTAATTTCATACGGATTTAACACTACATTGATATCGCCATCAGCACTATCAGTCAAATCTCGTTCAACTAAATTCACTTCATTCCAGCAATAACCTTGTTCGAGGTTAAATGACACCTTCTGTCTGCCTCCAGTGAAATTATGAATTCTTACGATCCAGCCTCTGCCATCCTCAGCTTTCTTAAAAGCATCAAGAGCAACAGACTGCTTGGTACCTAAGCTAAATGGCAGTATTATTGGCTCATCTGAACGAATCGCGATTATTTCACTGTTGATTTCCCAAGCTTCTTCAACCACTCTTCCCTCTAAATAATCGCCATTATGAGGAAGCAGACTATACGTGAATTGATGTTTTCCTACATCCGCATTTGGATCTGGATGTATCCCGCTCTTCACTAGAGAGAGTCTCATTGTTTTATTCTTGATATCATAGCCGTATTTGCAATCATTCAAGAGCGCTACCCCATAGCCATGCTCGGACAGATCGGCCCATTGATGTCCAACGGTTTCGAATCTGGCCATATCCCAGGACGTATTCCAATGAGTTGGACGAAGGACATTGCCATACTGAATATCATAGCGGGCTTCGGTATTTCTCACATCTACATCAAATTTCACTTTAAGCAGCTGTTGATGCTCGCCCCACTCGATCTCCATCTTATAATCAATTCTTCTTGTATGATTGTACAGTCTCATCACTTGTTGAACTTCTGAATGCTTGAACTTGCAGCTGAATTTGACATCAACAAATAGCACATTATTATCGATAACCTCAACCGAATCGAAGACAAGCTCTTCCATCTTCTCCTGATAGTAAATATCAATGTCCCACGAATCATAATCGATTGGCTTGTCTTCGAACAATTGGAGCACATTCCCCGTACCGCTTAATACTTCACGATTGTTTTCCTTATCAAAGATCGTTACGAGATGACCATTGTCATTCCAGCCGATTCGATAAAACTTAGTCTCAATTCCGTTATTCAGCAATATTCCAACTGCAACCGATTGAAGCTGCGTTTTCTCTTCAAACAGAATCGTTTGACTTGAGAGTGGCAAGCAATTTTCAATCAAGAGCAGCGTCTTCCCATCCTTGTGCACGGCAGGCAGTACGGTCCCATCTTCCTTGTAATAGCTTCCCTCAACAGCAGATGGCAGCTCGACTAAAGTATTTCTTGACCAGCCTGCTGTATTCACTAGCTGATAGCTGGCTGCCCCCTCATAGCTAAGCTCTTGCTGCAATTGCTCCATGCCTTTCCAGACCTGGCCCATCTCTTCCTTATGATCCTGATACACTTCCTCAATCGAGGTGCCAGGAATAATATCATGGAACTGATTTCTTAGCAGCACTTCCCACATGTCGAACAGTTTCTCGGCGGGATAATCCGCAGCTTTGTTCTGCTCATACAAGGAATACAAGAACTCTAAATTCCTTAACATCAATTCGGTTTTTCGATTTATTCGTTTGACGAAGGCTTGAGAGGTATAAGTTCCTCTATGATACTCCAGATACAATTCCCCATCCCAGGTATGCACATATTGATTCGTACCTTCAACCGTCTGATGGAGCTTATCGAAATAGGTTTTCGCTAAAGTAGGCTTTACGCTAGGAAGACCTGGGATTTTATCCACCTGTCTCCGATTTTCCAGCATCTCGCGGGTAACACCGCCGCCGCCGTCGCCTAATCCGTAGGCTATTAATAAATCGCTATTAATCTCTTTGTCGCGATAATTATTATAGGTTCCAAGCACGGTCTCAGGAGTGATACCGCCATTATAAGTGGAATACCAGTCCTCCGCCCAATCCGTATTCTCACCGGTTACAGGGGTTGTAATAAAATGAGTTAGAATCTCGCTGCCATCGATTCCTCTCCACTTAAACGTATCATGAGGAATTCGATTATATTGATTCCAGCTTATTTTCGTTGTCATAAAGGTTTGAATATCGCTCTGCTTCAGAATCTGGGGTAATGCCCACGAGTAGCCAAACACATCAGGAAGCCACAAATATTGGACATCCTTATTAAATTCATTCTTGATAAATTTAGCGCCATGCAAGATTTGCCTAGTCAGTGACTCACCTGATGGAATATTGCAATCGGCTTCCAGCCACATAGCCCCATCCGCTTCCCATCTGCCTTCAACAACACGTGCTTTAATCTGCTCGTAAATTTCCGGATAGTCATCCTTAATATATTTATAGAGCTGAGGCTGAGTTTGCAGAAACGTATATTCCGGATACATGTCCATATATCTAAGTACGGTGGAGAAGCTTCGGGCAGCCTTCTCACGCGTATGCTTCAGTCTCCATAACCAAGCGACATCAATATGGGTATGACCAATAACTCCAACCTCGTAGAGCTCATTCTTAGGAATTTTACTGATCTCCGTATTTAACCATTCATACGTCGCAGCGATACCATCGTAGAAGGCTTGCTCGCCTGGAGCATCCCAGCTGATCTTCAAGAACGCGTCATTCAGCAGGTTTCTCAGCGAATATTTAACCGGATTATTACCCTCTATTTGCTGGATGGCATTTAGAATCATCGAAGAGAGATAAAATAAATCCTCCGTCGTCTTATCGATATGAACTAGATCCGCGCGCTTAAATTGATGCGTTCTTGGCCGCTTAGGACCGCCGCCTTCCAGACCGGACCATAACTTCACGCTAATCTGAACTGTTTCTCCACGGTAGCTTTCATCAACAAATACCTCTTGATGATAAGTATCCACGCCTTGATAAGGCTTGCCATTAAGGAATAATAAAGATTCAAATCCTACCGTGGCACCTTCAGTGCTTTCGCCAAAATCAAAGACAAGAATCTTCTCGCTATCCTTGGGAATTGCTACTTCCGTCTGAATCCATAGATAGTAATCTCTGCCGGTCCATGTGTCCCCAAGCAGGAAGGGTTGCGCCTCGGACATATTTGCCGGAGGATACTTTTCATTCTTGCTCTTATCCTCCAGAACGATCCAGTTGCCGATAGGTTCTGAATTTTTATAAATATATTTTTTTAGCTCTTTCATTCGTGCTTTTAGTTTTTTCTCTACTAGAAACATATCATTCATCCTTTTGAGGCTCCTCCCATACTAAAGCCTTTCGACATAAATCTTTGTGAAAGGGCATATAACAGCACTACTGGCATGGAATATATGATCGAAAAAGCGGCTAATTTTCCGTAATTGACCATTCCGTAGCTTCCAAAAAATTGGAATATCGTAACGGAAGCCGGCATTTTCTCAGGTGTCTGCAGCAAAATGTAAGGTACGAAGAAATTACCCCAGCTTCCTGTAAAGGTGAATATGCCCACCGTGAATATGCCTGGCAGCATAAGTGGCGCTACTATTTTTCTCACGCCTTGCAGAACGGTCGCTCCATCCACCCAAGCGGATTCCTCCAGATCGAGCGGAACAGAATCCATGAAGTTCTTAACCATCCAGATCGCATAGGGCAAAGAGGATGCCGTCAGAAACAGAGTTACAGCTACTAAAGAATCCTGGAATTTTAAATGCAAGAATAGTTGATAGACAGGTACAATTACGGCCGTCATCGGCAACGATGTCATAAACAAAATGGTCGTCATAAAGGATTTGCGGTATTTCATTTTATAACGAGATAACGGGTACGCAGCCAGTACGCAGACAATGACTACCAGCACCGCCTGGCAAGCTGAAATCAACAGCCCTATCCAGAAAGATCGGATTAGCTTGGGATCCGTTATGATGGCCTTGAAGTTATTTAAGGTTACTGAATCAGGAACTTTTAACGCTTGCTTGGCATGCGGATCTACGGATGCAAACAGCATCCAAAGCAAAGGAAGTAAAAATAATAGAGCTAATACGGCTAATATAAGATAATGAATCATCGTTTCTATCTTGCGGCTCTTTTGTCCCATCAGGCTCACCTACACTTTCGTTTTCAAAATTTTCATATAGATTAAGCTTGCTATAGCACCAATGGCTAACAGCACGAGGGAAATAGCCGTACCATATCCTAATTGATAGCTGACAAAGGCTTGCTTGAACATAAATATAGGCAACGTGGTAGTCTCAACGCCTGGGCCACCACCGGTCATTGTATAAATTAGAGTAAACACGCCTAATGTAGATAAAGTAACTAGCATTAGATTCGTAGCAATCGTTCCTTTAACCATTGGAATCGTAATAGAAGTAACAATTCTCCATCTTGTTGCGCCATCCATATGTGCCGCTTCTTCCACTTCTTTCGGAATTTCATCTAACGCCGATTGGAACACCATCATGGAGAATGCCGTTCCTCTCCATACATTGGCAATAATTACACTGACCATTGGGAATGAGAACAGCCATGCAACTGGTTTGAATCCTAGCAGACCAATCAGCCAATTAGCCGTCCCGTTATCGCTAAGAAACGCTACCCAGCAGAAGCCTACAACAACCTCAGGAGTTACCCATGCGGCAATAATGATTAATCCAACAATTCTTCGGAAGGTGACATTCTTTTCTTTCATCATAAAAGCAATCAAAAATCCTAGTAAGCATTGACCCAAAATAGCAGAAAAGAACACAAATACGATTGTATTCCACACGCTTGTTCTAAACTCGGGATCTTCGAACATTCTAGTAAAATTCTCAAAACCAACAAATTCCGTATGTTTAGCGGCAGCTCCCGTTAAAGCTAAGTTAGTGAAGGAGAAAATAAACGTTAATACCATCGGTCCAATAAAAAAGATCAATAGCAAAATCAATGAAGGTATTAGAAAGAGTAAGGATTTCTTCGTGTCCGATAAACGCTTCACCTTTACCCTTGAATCTGCGATTTCCATTAAAATCACCTTTCAAAAAGGAGTAGTTGAAGCAACTACCCCTTAAATTTTTTTGCGGAGACTTAACTATTTAGTTATATTTTCTTCGCCAACAATTCTCGTTACATTTTTTGCAAAATCTTCAGCTGCCGCTTCCGGTGTCTTGCTGCCTGTTGCTACAGATTCCACCATATTCTGAATCTCAACAGATACATTAGGATAATTATCATTAGCAGGTCTGAAATGAGCATTGTTCAAGAACTCGGTAGCCTCTTTAATGAACGGTTGAGCTTGGTATTCCGCGTTCTCAGCAGAATCTTGTCGAACCGTTAAGTTGCCATCCGCAATAGCACGTTTAGCTTGCTGCTCGGCTCCACCCAGCGCTTTGACCACTGTCCAAGCCGCTTCTTTGTCCTTCGTTTTGGCAGGAATAGCCCAAGTCCAGCCGCCTGACATCGTCACCTTGCCAGCCCCTTGTCCATTCTCGGTTGGCATTGCTGTAAAGCCGAAACGTTCTGTCATATTGGCTACTGGTGCAGGTCCGTTTTCTTTCCAGTTGGATGTATTCCAGAAGCCATCCAGAATAATGCCGGCTGCATCGTTAACAAATTTATCTTGGAACATAACGGAACTGAAATTGCTGTTAATGGCAATCGACATCGATGGTGCTAATTTTTTCTCATTGTAGACTTCATCGATAAATTTCAAAGAATCCATAATGCCTTGTGAATTAACATTCCATTTCTTTGTTTCGCTGTCATAGAGAGTGTCCTCGGTGCCATAAAGCAACATTTCAAATGTCTGCATGGAAACGGCTTCACCACTAGCTTTAGCTACCGTCATACCGAGTGGAATAGCATTAGGAGATGTTTCTTTAATTTTTTCGGCTGCATCAATGACTTCTTGCCATGATTTCGGCTGCCAATCTGCCGGCAATCCTGCTTTGGCGAAGAGATTCTTGTTATACCATAATCCTCGGGAATCGGAGCTGCCTGGAATCGCATAAATCTTGCCGTCTTCGGCAATAGCGCCTGCCTTCAGATTTTCTGTATAATTGCTCCACTCCGGCCAATCCTTCACGTAGCTATCCAGATCAGTCAAATATCCTGCATTAGCATCCGCATTCAACATGAACGTATCTTCCGCAATAATATCCGGAGTCGTGTTCTCTGATTGCATAGACAACGCTATCTTCGAATAGTAGTCGCCTTCGCTTGCCGTAATTGGCGACAGCTTGATCTTAATGTTTGGATTTGCCTTCTCAAACTCGGGAATAAAGTCATTCTCCAAATACTTGGTAGTAATATCGTTCTCACCAGAGAATCTCCAAGCAATCTTTACTTCTGTCTTCCCGTCATTTGCAGATGCATCCTTGCTTGAACTGCCGCATCCTGCGCTTACCGCTAAAATCATTGATACGGATAACAACCCTGCAATTGAGCCTGCTTTTTTCTTAAGCATGTAATCCCCTCCGACTGATATGGTGCGTGTTTTGTAAACGCTTTTAGCTTATCAACGCCATTCCGCTTCAACAATCGTAATATTATGCGGGATTCTATAGTGTTAAAGACGCCAGGAAATTAATCGATATAATCATAAAAAATAAATACACAGTTATTATGGCCCATATAAAAATGATGGAAACAAAAAAAGAACCCCTTACGCCCGCTCTCCGCGCTGTACGTAAGAAGTTCTCAATAACCAAATGAATTAATCCATAGCATTCTGCAAATACTTACCCGGTGTAGTGCCTTCAATTTGTTTAAATACCCGAATAAATGTATTCACATTGGTATAGCCTAATTTTTCAGCCACTTCAGTGACTTTGTAGTTATTTGTCTTCAACAATCTGATGGCTTCATTAATTCTGATTTGATTCAAATAGTTTTTATAGGATACTCCCAAATAATCTTTAATGATTTTACTTAGATAAGACTCCGACAAATTAAAGTGCGCTGCTACTTCGCCTAGTGAAAGCTCTCTAGTATAGTTATGATCAATATACTCCACGATTCTTTCCGTTAAACTCTTGTCCGCCATCTTCTCGGTAGCTACATATTCGAATAATCTATCGTATAGAGCTATAAGCTTGTCACGAACCTTTATAGGATCGGTTTCCTTTTGCAAATTCAATATTTCACTTCGATTATTATCGACGAACTGATGGTAGCTCAATCCTGAATTTTGAATCGCTCGTCTAAGTGTATGAAACAATATAAATTTCAGGTCATTGATCAGATAGAGCGTAATTTGCTTTTTCAGTATATGGTTATCCAGTAGATCATGCAATATTTGTTTAGCCTCTTTAAAGTTTGATTTGCTAATATGCGAAATGAGCATTTGCTCGATCTCTACTTTAAATTGGACATCCTCATATTGTTCGGTCAAAGTAACCCACTTGTCGTCAGCTTCGGCATTATTAGAGCTATAGTAAACATCAGCGAATACTCTTGAAATTTCTTTAATTGAATGAAATGGTACGGAAATTGCATAGGAGGCATTTATCTTTAAATCTGTACTTGTTTTCTTAACAAAAGAGTCTAATAGATTTATCAATTGCATATCTACCGGCAAAATCAATGCATACCGATTGACATTCAAATCGAGAATCAAACATGATTCTTTTAGCTTGTGAGACTTAAAGCATTTTTGCAAAAAGCTTTTACGATAGATAAGCTTCTCGCTAATATTCATATTCTCTTCCCGATCAGCTATCCCGTCAAAAGTGAATATGGCAATTATTCCTGATTCAACGACATCATTTAAATCGAGAGTTTCGGTTAACTTCGATATTTCTTTTTTGGAATAGTTATCAAATAAAATGTTTTTCAGGAAAAGCTCCTTCACTTCTTCAGAAACATCTTCTTGCGATTTAATAAGACCTTGGTTTACTTTAATAAGGTCTTGAATCTTATTTAAGACAGTCTCTGTATTCTCAGCATTGGAATCTCCGCCGAAACGTTGTACTTCGTTTAATATTTGTTCATAAGGTCGATAGTTTCTTTTACTAAGCACAACTAGTAAGAATGATCCAATAGAAATTAGAAGTATAAAGTAACCTACCAAAGATAATATTATCTTTGTCGGGAACGTCAGTACCTTCTGCAGATTGATCGAATAGTCGTAATAAACGTCTGGAACAACCGAAGATTCGGCAACGTAATGCGTGACATCATTTTGGGTAAACGAAGTAATACTTTGCTTTGAATCCTCTATATTAGAAGCCAATATTTCGTTCCATAAGCCTTTATCAGGCAATTGCTTTTGCAGAATCGTTGCATCTACTATAGAGAATGCCCCTGCATCTCCATATATGCTGTCTTCTACTAAGCTAGCTTTATCCCAGCTAACAAAAAAAGTAACCGGGGACGCTCCATTTTTTACATTCATATACCGAATCAAAGCCACTCTTTTGTCAGACTGAATGACGGTAACTTCATCTTTTGCAGAGTTTGCAAAAAATTGGTTAATATCTTCAATCTCACTCCCTAAGTGAATGAAATCAAGATAGTCATAAAAATCAAAGTAGCCATTTGTACTTATGACCTTGCTGCCAAACCCCTTAGTCAAAGCAATTGTGTATTGCGAATTAAAATTCAAAAAATAAGGATTCACTATAAGATCATTGTAAATATTAGCGTAATCTGTATATTCCTCTGTATTACTTGTAGCAAGTGATTTTACGCTGCTCTGATCTGCTGCCAGCCGTATAGCATTATTCGCAGCCAGCAATTGATTATCTATTTCATGAGTTTTTTTCTCAAGAGAAAACTTTACATTTGATTCAAGGTTTAGTTTTTGCTGATCATAAGCGTTTTTCCCCACAGTTATAGCAATAATAACGGTATAAAGTAAAATCACCAGCAAAAATGATATGAATATATTTTTATAAAAGGAATTTTTCATTTCTGTCTCCACTATATACTCAACTTCAATTAGATGCTGAGTATCTCCTTGAGTCTGTCGTTATCTTGAAATCATGCTGTCTGAGTACTTCGACTCTGGCAAATGGTCGGCAGTCCCTTTAGAACAAGATTGTTTTCGCTTACATTTAATTATGTTAATTATATTTTAAGCTCCTTTTTAAAGCAATACATTGAAGATACAATAAAACAGCGTATAGACATGGAGGGACTTTCCATGTCTATACGCTGTCCTTTTTCACGAACCCGCCTGAGCTGCCAGTCAGTCTGCCATTTATCGGGTTCTCCTGTCGTTCAAATATAGCAGCTCTTGCAGAACGAAGGATGATGTGGTCGCATATTAGATATTGACATCTCTATTTCTTCGCCTTATAAAACTCATGATAAAGCTTCATAAGCGCTCTCTTCTCAATCCTTGAAACATAACTCCGACTAATCCCCAATTCCTTCGCAATCTCCCTCTGCGTCCGCTCATCCCCACCATGATCCAGGCCAAACCGGCCGCGGATCACTTCCTGCTCCCGCTCATCGAGAATATCGAGGTTGCGGTAGATCTTGCTCTTCTCGATCTTCAGCTGCACTCGCTCTACGACATCATCGGCTTCAGTACCGAGGATATCGATGAGCGTAATTTCATTGCCTTCTTTGTCCGTGCCAATCGGGTCATGCAAGGAGACATCCTTGCGCGTCTTCTTCAGCGACCTCAAATGCATAAGTATTTCATTCTCAATACAACGAGCTGCGAATGTAGCAAGTTTCGTGCCTTTTCCCGTCTGAAAACTCTCGATCGCTTTAATCAATCCGATCGTACCAATCGAGATCAGATCCTCCAGGTCTTCCCCTGTGTTGTCGAATTTTTTGACAATATGAGCGACAAGCCTCAAGTTATGTTCAATCAGCAGGTTGCGCGAATGCGCATTCCCCTCCGCCATAAGCTGCAGATGCTTCATTTCTTCCTCTTCATGCAACGGCTGCGGAAAAGCATTGTTTTTCACATAAGATACGAGCATCGTTAACTGCTTAATGAATAAAGCAATAGCCGCAAAAAGCCCCATGTTCCTGCACCCCCATAAGCTGGATTACCAGGGGCATGAACATACCACTGGCACACGTTGAAGTCGGTTCTACATTGTATGTAGGCGGCGGCCTATAAGTGCATGTACGTAGAAATTCGTCGATTTCTATCTGTTTGGTTCTTCCGCGTATGGGGTAAACTACCTCAAGATCTGTTTTATGAGGAGGCCATGTAACATGAGTAAAAAACATGACGACGAATATAATGAAATATACAATGAGACATCCAACACGGTAGCCGGCATTAACACGCCCAAAGATCATGAAGGCTCCGGGCCGATCGACATGATTAGCGATGCCGTCGAAAAGATTGTAGATAACGTCGAACATACTTTTGACGGTCATCATCATAAGGACAAGAAGAAGCATCGTTAACGACACAACAAGGCTGTTCCTTCTCGGGAACAGCCTTGTTTATACGAATACTTTCAGGCAAGATCGCGCAGATTAACTTATAATTCAGCAACTTAATGAACCGGCAGATTGAAAAGTTGTCATTGACAAAAAAAGTTGCCCTGATACAATAAATCTTAAGGAACTTTCTAACCGTATCTGCATACACCTAGGTATGTAGTTTTTTTATTAGAAATAAGTTGCACTAGGGCAACATTATCTTAGACATAAAAGAAAGTCAGAGGTGATTCACATGTTCGAGCCATCTGCCATGAACCCTAATGATGACTCCTGGAGAAATAAAGGCGCTCAGCCTTCCCTTCCTGAGGTACACCGTTCGTTACGTGTCCCGATGAAAGGCTCCTGGCTCAAGAAATTTCTAGCTTTTGCAGGCCCGGGTTACCTGGTTGCCGTAGGTTACATGGATCCGGGTAACTGGGCGACAGATATCGCTGGCGGAGCGATGTTCGGCTATACGTTATTATCCGTCATTCTGATCTCCAACTTGATGGCCGTTCTTCTGCAAGCCTTGGCGGGTAAGCTTGGTATTGTAACCGGCAGAGACTTGGCGCAGGCATGCCGCGATCACTACAGCAAACCGGTCGTTATCGGTCTTTGGCTCCTCTGTGAGCTGGCTATTGCCGCATGCGATCTTGCTGAAGTCATAGGTTCAGCGATTGCGCTGAATCTGCTTTTTGGGATTCCCTTGATATATGGGGTTATCATTACGGTACTTGATGTATTTATCGTGCTTCTGCTTCAAAATAAAGGGTTCCGCTATATAGAAACGCTCGTAATTGTCTTAATCTTCACAATTGGCGCATGTTTCATAACCGAAATTTTCTTTGCCAAACCGGATACTTCATCCCTGTTTGCCGGATTTATTCCCAGTCATCGAATCGTGACAGACCCTACGATGCTTTACATTGCGATCGGTATTCTAGGGGCTACCGTTATGCCGCATAACCTGTACCTGCATTCGTCAATCGTGCAAACGAGACGTTATGAACAAACCGAGCTTGGCAAGCGGGAAGCTATTAAATACGCAACATGGGATTCGACAATCGCTTTATTTTTCGCCTTATTTATTAACGCGGCAATTCTGATCATATCGGCGGCTACGTTCCACCAAGCAGGCATGACGAATGTAACGGAGATTGAACAGGCTTATGATCTGTTGACACCGCTTCTTGGCACAGCTGTTGGCTCTGTATTGTTTGGCGTTGCGCTATTAGCTTCCGGACAGAACTCGACTCTGACAGGTACCCTTGCCGGTCAGATCGTCATGGAAGGTTTCTTGAACATTCGAATGAAAGCTTGGCTGCGGCGGCTTATCACGCGGCTAATCGCCGTCATACCGGCAGTTATCGTTACAGCCGTTGCAGGCGAGAGCGGTACGACTGAGCTGCTTATCCTGAGTCAGATCATATTGTCGTTCCAACTATCGTTTGCCGTTATTCCGCTTATCAAATTCACCAGCGATAAGAGTAAAATGGGCAAATTCGTTAATCCGCTCTGGGTGAAGCTGCTTGCTTGGTTTGTCGCCATTATTATTATCGGACTTAACATCTTTTTGCTTTACAAAACCTTTTTTGGATAAAAATAAGGCCAGCCACTGCAATGCAGCGACTGGCCATTTTTTATTTCGCAAAAACATGATTTCCGATCTTCACCGTAACTGGACGTGCTTTCATCCACGCAGAGTTTGTAATTTTCGGATTGTAGAAATATACGGCGCCTTTTGTAGGGTCAATCCTTTTTGCCGCATCTTTAGCGGCATCCAGAGCGCTTACCGTTGGCAGCTTCCAGAACTGTCCGTTACTCACCACGCTAAACGCGCTTGGCGCAAAGATGACGTCGCGAATCGTCTTAGGGAAACCGCTAGATTCCGTCCGGTTCAAAATAACTGCGGCTACGGCTATCTTACCTTTGTAGCTCTCACCTCCCGCCTCAGCATTCACGACACGCGCCATACGCGACAAGTCGGAACGATCAACGGTTACTTTGTGCAACGCATGCAACGTCACCGAACCGGCGACGCCATCCGGCTTGAGGCCAGCCCCTTTCTGAAAAGCCGCGACGGCAGATTTCGTAGCAGCGCTATAATAAGTCGTTATATTGCCTTTATAATAGTCCAGCATATAAAGTCTCTCCTGTAAATCCTGTACCTCTGCACCTTTGCTTCCGACCTTTAACGATGCAGCCGAAGCTTCCAATGGAAGGCAGAGAATAGATGCCATCAGCATCGATAACACGAGTGTGCCAAGCTTTCGTTTCATTATGCAATCCCTCCAATATGTATGCTTGCTTGTCTTCTGACTCGCGAAATTTGAGTTTACCATAACTATCCTAAATAATTGGTTTTCATAGAATTTTCTAATTTGTTCTAATAAAACTCTCATTATTCAAAAATAATTATGATGCATTAACTCATTACTCCATATATATTCGTAGATATATGATAATTATGGTGGGTACTCATGAATACAAATGTTTACAATCGAAATAGTAAAACGACAAAAAAAGCCTGCCGCAATTATGCGGCAGGCTTTTCATTGCTTGGCGACGTCCTACTCTCCCAGGACCCTGC
>NZ_BSSQ01000003.1 GCF_030161375.1 Paenibacillus glycanilyticus | reverse complement strand
AAGGTGTTTTAATTTGTCTCACTCTATGGGGTCAGTCCCAATGATGCGACCGAACCTTCTAATTTTTATATTTTGATAACAAGGATTGGTGGAGTCTTACTTATTATTCTAAGTTTAATAATTGTAATTGCTTATCAGTTTATATGAAATTATTTATGAAGTCATACACAGGTTTCCTAATTTGTAGCATATTGAACTATCGGAGAACATTAGTTTAAAACAAAGACCGGCAGTAGATCAGAGAACCGCTGCCGGTCTTTGTTGAAGTAACGGGCAGGATAACACAATAATTTCCACGAATATATTTTGAAAAGATTTGAGCCAGTGAAGGGGTGTTATATGGAAAAAGGAAAACAACCGTTAGTTATTGCTATTGCAGCGGTCTCTGGTGGGGGAAAAACAACCATTACTACCCGACTTAACGCCACACTACAAAATTCAAAAGGTCTGTATTTTGATGAATATGATTTCGATGGACCCGAAGATATTATCAACTGGGTTGATAATGGTGCAAATTATGATGAATGGAACTTAACTCCTCTAATTAGAGATTTGAAGTCCCTATTTACCGAGTCATTAGATTATGTTGTATTAGATTTTCCTTTTGCATATAAACACAGTGATACAAAAGACTTAATTGACCTTGCTGTTTTTATTGATACTCCTCTAGATATTGCAATGGCTCGTCGGTTAATTAGAGATCATCATGGTTCAACGGCGGAAGATATTATTGCTGAAATGAGTAATTATATTCTTCATGGAAGACGCGGTTACCTTGAGATGCTGAATTCGATAAAGCCTGATAGTGATATTATTGTAGACGGAACACTAACAGTAGCCGAGATTATAAACGTTATCATCGAGAAAATAGATACTAACAGGCTACTAAGCTAACGAAGAACGTTAGTTCAGCCATCCAGGAGAAGAAGTTTTTCAAAAGGACAGCTACTCTTTTTTTATTAAGCTGAAGGGCAGTTTAAATGGAAGAAATTATAATTTTAAATCTAATGCTTCCCATGCTAATATCACATTTATTAGATACCATTTGGAGGAAAATTAATGAGTTTTCGAATGATTGTTCTACTCCTTGTACTTGTGGTCGTTGCTACAGGCTGCGCTAACAAAGAGAAAGAAGCAAGTAAAGTAACGTTAGATGAAGTTATTCAAGAAATTCAATCTGAAGGACCTGAGTTAATTTCTAAAGGTCAAGTAAACAATGATTCTGATGCTTTTGACGGTGTAAAACCAAACTTATTCGATATAATAAGTCCAGTTAAGCCAGATTCAATTTATATATATATTTTTGATTCGGAAAACGATGCTAAAATAGCAGCCACAAAAATTAGCGGTAAATTTAAAGTAAAAACACCCACTTCTATCGAAGGTTATTTGGGGAGAAATGCGTTGGTCATATATTTCTCCAAAGCCGGTAACGTTGACAAGTTCGACGTTGAGCTTCAAACAGCGATGCAGAAGCTATAATCTGCGAGAAATAAGTCTGCAGTAAATTAATACGCTATCTGGGAACGTTAGTTCAGCCAGCTAGGAGCAGTTTGTCACAACGGCAACTGCTCTATTTTTATTAAGCTAAAGGGCAGGTTTATTCCAATATGTGGTCGAAAATTATTATAAAAAGGATGAGTTCAATAAATGAGAGCGATGGTGAACATTTATGGTAGCTATCAGAGATGGCTTCAAATTTATTGAGAACAATTTATTCGACACTCTCATTTTAGATGGAGATAATATAGCACGATGCTTAGATTATTTAAATGAGCGAGACATAAGTAAGCTGTCCATATTATCAACTTATTACAAAGGTACTGACTTAGAATTTCTGAATGATTGTAAACATATCCTAGAGTTGGATATTGATACTGAACGAATTACAGATCTAGCAGGGATATATAAACTCTCTCAGTTGAAAGTCTTGTCCTTCACAGAACTGAAATTTGATTTTGATTTGTCGCCTTTCAAGGAACTCCAAGCGTTTGCAGCAATCTATAATAATAAGCTAAAAAACTTAGTTACACTAAAGCAACTTAAACATTTAGAGTTAACTAAATTTAAAAGTACAAATGGGGATTTGGGAGAATTAATCGAATTGAATAATTTAGAATCACTTCGGTTAACTCAAGCCTCAATCAGTTCCTTAAAAGGCTCAAAAGTATATACTAAAATGAAAAAACTGGAGCTTTATTATTTACGTCGACTATCCTTACTTGATGAATTACCTGATAACCTAGAAGCCCTTTACTTGGAGTCTTGTTCCAGACTTGAGAATCATCAGTTTATTGCGAAATTAAAGAAGCTCGAGCATTTGAAACTTACTAAGTGTGGTGAAATTAAATCATTGGATTTTGTTCAAAATCTGCCGCTTTTAAGTTCCATCAGCTTTATTGATACAAACGTACTAGGTGGAGATTTATCTCCGTGTATTGGACTTAATTACGTCGGATTCATTGATAAGAAGCATTACTCTCATAAGTTTAAGGAGCTGAATCCAAGTAAGTATTAAAATCTGTTCCGCATAGTATAAAAAGTGGGATCCAGCGTTGATGCCATTGAACTAATTGTTGAGGATATAGTGAACGTAAACAATGCGTTTAGTGGATTAAGCTATTGGGAAACGATAATTGAATGTACACGCAGGTAGCTCTGATTAAAAAGGGGCTGCTGGTTCGTGATCTTATGCGCAGGTTAGTTAAAACAAATTGCGAATATTTTAAGCACGTAGAATAAGAAGTTAGCAGACTAACTGTTTAAAGCTGACGTAAATACTAACGAAAGGACTAATAATGAAAAACTCGATAAATAAATACTTATACCGTACAGGTTTGGCTATTGCTGCTAGTTATGCTATCTACATAATTCTTACAGGTTTGTTTGAGAAACCCAAATATCTTCTGCTCGTCTATAACAGAACAATAAACTATGATGTTCCAATTGAAGGACTCGAAGATCCAAAGCATAGGATAAATATAGTTACAAATGGGATGCCAGAGATTGAAGAAAGAGTAAATATTTCTTCTGCACCTTTATATGTACTAATCAGAGAGAAAAAACATGATATCGAATTCGTAACAGATAAAATAGATAAATTAAATGACTTTCTTAAATATGAAATCAGGTAATTTGAGGATCACTTCAAATAGGTTAGCAACATCATATCCCACTGTATTCACCGCGGCTCTCGTTAGTTCATTACGCTCCCTCGAAATGATTCAATTTCCTCACTCAGACTCATGAATTCGCAGGATTTCATCCTATAGTTAACTTGAAGAAATGGATGAAGTGGGAGCAAGAGGGATGGAGATAGGGAACTAACGAGGAAACGATAGTTCAAGGCAGCACGACGGCAGCTTATCATATGATGAGCTGTCGTTTTCTTAACTTACGGGCAGGATAACGTAACAAACTCCACGGAAATACGTCTAAATACTGGGAGTATATTTAGGGGATAGACCGATACCTGCTCGAAGTAGACCTCCAAAGGCAATGTCGTGTGAAAGGTGGTAAAGGAAATAGCATCCCTTATTGTTCCAATTCACTGGTTTAAAAAGCAAAATGGGAGGGTTAAATTCACACTCATAACCTTACTGTTAATAGCCGCCGTTGTTTTCTTCGCAATAGCTTCATCATTAATACTGGCTGCGTTCCGACTTACTTATCGTCATTGGGTCATTTCGGTAGGCTTTTTCCTGTTGCTACTTTTGGTTGCCGCATTTTCTTGTGGACTTATAGCTTGTCTACAAATGTACAAGAAAAGGTTCACTGTGTTGATTCGTACTGTTGGGACGATAGCACTGTTGGCAGCTGTTGGCTTTGGAGGTTATTTGGGGTGTTTCATTTCAATATTTTATACTGCCAGTATCGAGGAGCAGATGGTTGAGCGGGATGGCACAAAAATGATTGCCGAAGTAAGTGCGTTTTTGGATGTAGATGTGTATTACTACGACTATAAAAACTGGTTTGTTCGAAGTGAAAAATACAGAATTCATGAGTGGTACGGAAGCGGTGGATATAACCCACTTAAAAATGAATTAAAGCCAGAACCGATAACAGTAACGTACTATGATAAAAATGGAAATCCCATAGGCGGGGCGGGACAGTAAATGAGGTAAAGCCATTAATCTAACGGAGGATAGTTCAATCACTTCACGAATATATCAGGTACAAATAATTTGTAGAGTTCTTGAATAAGACGTTTCTGAAATTACTCGAAGGCGGGAAGAATAATGACTGTAAAGCAAACCATTGAGTTCATAGGCTATGATCTTTCACGAACTTTGCAGGAATACCATGCATGGTTTGATTTAAGTCCAGAGCTGCTTAGTTATAGACCTGCTATAGGATGGAGTATTGAGCAAATTCTAGAACATGTTACATTAACTAATCAATTCTTGTTAATTCTGATTCGTAAAGGCAAGAAAAAGGCTAAAGAACTTTCCTTGAAGGTCGATCTGACTCAAGAATTAACTAGTTATCAAAGTAATTTAGGGAAACTTAAAATGATTGCAGAGCACAAATCTTTTACGTGGATCCGACCAGAGCATATGGAGCCAAAAGGCGAAAAAACATTAATTGAAGTTAGAACATTATTAGACGATCAGATAAGTGAATGCTTAGAAATACTTAACGAAATACCAAACGGTGAAGGAATATTATATAAGACCACAATGACAGTAAATAATCTAGGAAAAATTGATGTTTACCAGTATATCTACTTTTTATGTCAGCATGCTCAGCGTCATATCACTCAAATGCAAGGCGTTAAAAAAGAGTACAGTAGATTTAAAGATACTGAGTAGCTTCAGATAAAAATTTCTATACTTATTAATCATTTTCAGTAAGGGCAAGTGAGTCAGTCATGAAAAAAACATAAACTTGAACTAACACGAGACATTAGCTTAACGCATTTTGGAGCAGTTTGCCGGTGGCAGCAGCTCCATTTTTTATTCCACTTATAGGCAGTTATCCATGGTAAAATCGAAGCAAAATGATTTACGCGTCGTGACTTGGAAAATTTGAATCATTTTACTCCAAAAGGTAGGTGTACAGTGAAAAAAGAAATCTCTAAAAGCAAAGTAATGGAATTAATTCTCCAAGCGTGTCCATCTTATAAAAAACAGTGGGATGAATATGTTCAGAAAAATTATAAGAATGGAGATGAACAGTTACTATATATTGATTTAGCTAATTTCGCTACTTATTTTGTTGATTTGTATAAACACAATAAAATAAGTGAGTTTCCATCAGTGTTTGATGTAATTGAATTGTTGCTTACAAATGGCGATGATTTTGTTAAAGAGGCTGCATCAATTGGATTATTGGAAGATTTACAAAATAGATTACTAAATAATGAAATAAATACGAATGTCTTTAATCAATATTTAAAACAAGAGTCATTAAAATGGTGGAACCACTTAAATGATCTTTGGGATGGCAAAACCAATTTATGTTGGCGGTCCAGTCCATGAACATTAACTTATTAGAATGGGTAGACAAATACCAGATAGAACAGAGAACAATTGAATTTTTTTGGCTTAACTTCTATAGCTACATGAAGGAAGAACCTGAGGAGTTTAGAGAAGTCTTTGGTGATACTTTTGAATTTAAATCCTTAAAAGTTCAGGTAAATAAAATCGAACTATACATTGATTCCTGGGATGAAAAAAGGGACTTCCCTGTACGAAATTATGGTTTTGATTATGCAGAATCCTATGTCTACATAATATATCAAGATAAGAATCTCGGTGTATATACATGTCTCTTCACATTGGATGGGCTCTCATTTGATGATTTTTTCATTATCGATTAGGAATGTTTTGTAG
Organism: Paenibacillus glycanilyticus; assembly: GCF_030161375.1. Taxonomy (GTDB): domain Bacteria; phylum Bacillota; class Bacilli; order Paenibacillales; family Paenibacillaceae; genus Pristimantibacillus; species Pristimantibacillus glycanilyticus_B. The sequence goes on along the minus strand of NZ_BSSQ01000003.1, from coordinate 200,026 downwards.
TATGGGTGAATGGCTTTGTCAATTCCGTTTCTGACATCTTGTGAACGTACCACGTAATTTAAAGTGTCATGAAAAGTTTGGCCAATCATTTGATCAGTTGCCAACATAATAATCCCGATCTACAACCTTGAGAAATCAAGGTTCTTTTTCATTTGTACGTATTTTTTTCGTTTTTATTTTGACGTGAAAATCCCTTATACTACGCTCGCGACAATCAAATCACCTTATTAAGTGGTTTTGTTATCAATATTTGAGTGAGTTAGGTAATTTGAATAAAGTAAAGTCAAACAAGACTTCATGAAGCTAACTGGGAGTTTAGCGTGGAAATATATGCTATAGTTTATGGGAAGGTTGAATTTGTGGGGGATTAATATGAATACTGATACTCTTTTATCGAGAATGATACTTAAACATGCTTACAAAGCGTTTACTAATAATTATCCTGTATTATTCTACACCTTAATTTTTCAAAAGGAAGATGGAGTCGTCCCACAAGAAGTAATTATCGAATTTAAGTATGACGAAGTTGAGCAGAAGTTAATCCGACCACTTAGTTACGGACACGGGCAGCCGCAAGGTGTAAATTGTCCATTATGTGGTCGTTGGACAGGTAATGAAAGAGACTATACGAGATGTAAGGCTATAGGTGATATTAAATATATTTTATTAGATTATATAAATCAGCAAACTGACTTAGAATTAGTGCCATCCCAAATAAAAACACTTACCGAGATTCAATCTGAATAGAATGTAATACGTTAAACAAACGAGGAACGATAGTTGAATGACCAAACTGACAAAGCTGCCGGTACAGGATCGGCAGCTTTGTTACTTTAACGGGAGGTTAACGCAACAAATCCATTGTAATTACGTATAGGATATACTTGGGAAATTTGGAGGTTTATAAAACGGAGTTGGAGGACATATGACGAAATTCAATAAAGACCTTTCATTTGATGAAAAAATGAAGATTGTCCAAAAAGAAGTAAGCGAGGAAAAGGAATATCTGAACCACCTTTCCTTTGATCCAAAGCCTGTTATTGAGATTGTAAAAAGATATATCGATCTATGGGATCCCGTCCTGCTGTTAGCAATGGAATGCCCAGAGGACGAATATGAATCGGAAATTAGAACAATATCAATTTATATTACCAAACATATGGACGACTTAGATGTAATAAAACTTGAAAGACAACTCAGAGAGGTATTTGAGAATACTTTTGAAGAGGTGATTGTTCAGGATCATAGATCGATTGATACAGCAACTCGAATACATACTGCCATAAGAGATCTCACTAAATAGAGCAAACAGCAGTCAGTGGACGGCTATCGTTAAGCTATCTGGGAACTTTAGTGAAACAACAAGACAGCTGCCGACTGATTGTCAGCAGCTGTTTTTCATTGAATATATTGGGGAACATTATCAATGAGGTGGTTTTTATGAAGTTAATTTTTCTACTCTTGACCCTGGTGTTTGGGATACAGGCAAACCAAGGTTTACACTACTCGTTTATGAAGTCGTTTAGCAATGTAGAAATTTTTGATAAACCATATGAGAGTGATTATCTAAAGTATTTTGGTATTAGCGGACTGAATTGGTACGCAGAAATAAAAGATAGCGACAGAAATGTAATAAAGGCTGAAATTAAAAATGAAAATTGGAGTACTCTTCATTACCAAGGGTATAGAATATCCTTCGATTCCAATGGATATTTAGCCAATATAAAAATAGCCTCACCATCATACCGATTCGGAAAGAAAAGAATCGGTATCGGTAGCACTTATAAAGAAGTGAAAAGAGCATATTGGCATCAAGGAAAAGTAAGGGATATGAAAGCAAACGAAATTGGGTTCATTGATGGTTATGAAGGGCATCCAAGTAATGATGCCTACAAACCTTGGGTATTCTTTAAGTTTGATGATGAGCAAAAGGTTATTGATATGACCATTTGTCCTAATGGAATCTAGGATGCCTTATTAAGCTAACTGGGAACTTTAGTTGAAGAGATCACAACTCAGGAGGATTATGATGAAGCAGGAATGGATAGATGTAGTAAATCAACTAGCAGACAATCCAGCCTTATCAATTACATGTCCGGATTGTGGATGCTATGTTCTTGAAATTCTTGATGTTGACTCCCCTCTTAATACAGTTGATTTTGAGAGGTATATAGCCTGTTCTCATTGCAAAGCACAAGCTGTTATAAAAATGAAGCGTAAAAAATCTTAAGCTAATTGGGAACTTTAGCTTAATAAAAAACGAAACGGTAGCTCACAAATGATGAGCTACCGTTTTCTCAACTCAAGGGCAGAATACTTGATTACTGTAATAATTTATGGCATAGTAATTGCGAACAAATGTTTTCATTTCGGTTTGGAGGTTATTTAAAAAATGAGTGAAAAACGGAATCAATTTGAAGAAATGATTGAAGAATTTTTAGCACTCAAGAAATACCCAGAGGATGTCCTTACCGACCCAATTGCAACAGGCAAATGGTCGATTAGAGAAATAGTTGGTCATCTGTTTTATTGGGATAAATTTAGTTTGGAAAAGATGGTACCTTTGATGATTCATGAAGCCACATTGCCTCCTTTTCCAAATCATGATTTACATAATGAAGAAGGCATATCATATATTAATAGGTATGATAGCGTAAACGATATCATCGATGAATTCGCCAAAACTAGAAAACAGTTAGTAGAAGAATTAAGAAAATTAAACAATGATATTCGGTTCAACATTGGACATGAATCCAACACCTATTCATGCGAGCGATATGTAGATGTATTTTTGCATCACGACAATGACCATTTGAATCAGATTAAAGAGAAGCTTAACTGCTGACTTGTGTTGGCCGTTCCGCTGTCGGCAAACGTTTGTTTAATAAACCTTCAATGTTGAGCAGACTTAAGCAGTCTGCTCGTTTTATTAAGGCAGGCAGGATAATGACAATGCCTACCAGTGATAAAAGCATAAAAAGATGTAGGGAATTAAAGGAAACAAAATAGTTATTCAGAATATGTAATGAGTATTTAGGAGGGGTGAAATTGGCTGTAAAAGCTGTCTTTTTTGATTTGTTTGAGACACTAATCTCGGAATTTGAGAACGGTAAAAGAAAGGCACAAAGATCTACTCACTTCGTAGAACAGCTTGGCATTGAATCGAAAGTATTTGATAAAGAGTGGAGTGAGAGGCAAGAGAAAAGAATGGACGGTACTTACTCCGATTTTCCTTCGGTGTTAAAGGAAATTTTTACTTGCCTCGGTCATGAAGTATCAAATGAAACTATTAATACAATACATACAGAAAGAGTTAAGTCCAAATCTATACCTTTTAGCAGAATAGACGTTGGAATTTTAGATATGTTGGAGCAAATAAAAGCACTGGGAGTGAAAATCTGTCTAATTAGCAACTGTACTCCAGAGGAAGTATCCGTTTGGGAGTCTTGCTTATTAGCAAAATATTTCGATGATGTTATTTTTTCTTATGCTGTGAAAATGGCAAAACCTAGTTCTGAAATTTATCATCTCGCTTGCAAAAGAATGGATGTATCACCGTCAGAGTCATTATTTGTTGGTGACGGTGGATCGAATGAACTACAGGGCGCCGCAAAAGTTGGAATGGTGCCTTACCATGCTACTTGGTTTATTCCGCCTTTTAAAAGTGAAAAAATTACGGATTTCCCCAAGCTATCAAAGCCATCAGAATTATTGACGTTATTAAGAGCGTAAACGGCTCGTTACGTTAACGGAGTACGTTAAATGAGACAGTGCAGCAACCGGTTACTAATGCCGGCTGCTGCATTGTCTTTATGGGTAACTACTTGTTCAAAACTTAAACGGGACTTTAAGAAAAACTTAAGAATTTTCCCCCTTATTTATTAAAAAAATTTCCTTATCCTTATATATAGATGCGCTGAAGGAGAAGGGAGAACGTTTCATTATGGAGCGGCAAGTAAAGTTTGCTATTTTGCGGAGGTACGAGTCTTTGTGTTATCAGATTTGCCATTATCTTATACAGCATGAACCTTCTGCGTCCGAAGCGGCGAAAGAGGCATTGCTTAGCATCGCCGTTGATGCTTGTTTTTTTACGGACTCAGACGAGACGCGCAAGGAGAAAGTTCGGCGTACCAGCATCCGAATGTCATTGCTGCGCCAAAATCACGGTAGCCTTAAATAAATCTCCATCGGTCTCCAGCGTCAGACGGCCTTTATGAAGGTCGATAATCGACTTCGCGATCGCTAGTCCAAGTCCTGAACCGTCCGTATGCCGCGACGTATCACCGCGCTTGAACCGCTCGAACAACTCCTCGGCATGATCGTTAATCTCATACTTCGATACGTTTTTGAACGTTATCGCAACTTCTTGCTGCGCAGATGCTTGTATCGTGATATAAGCCCTCGTATGTTCCATCGCGTATTTCATCATGTTCCCGATCAGGTTATCGAATACGCGCCATAACTTCTGGCCATCTGCAACGACATAGACGGGCTCCTCCGGAATTGAAATGCGGAACTGAATATTCGAGTTATCCATCACTTCTTTATATTCGGCGAGCGCCTGCTGCATAAGCTGGACAACATCGGTTTCCTCTAGCTGCAATTTTGCATTACCGCTTGCCATGGTAGACACTTCGAACAAATCGTCAATCATCGTTTTTAACCGTTTGGATTTCTGATCGATAATCTCCGCGTAAGCGGCTTGTTCCTCCCTCGACGCATCGCCTGACTTCAGTAATCCGGCGTAAGTAATAATGGAGGTAAGGGGAGTCCGCAGATCATGGCTTACATTCGTAATGAGCTCCGTCTTCAGCCTTTCGCTTTTTGCCTGCTCATTCTGCATAACGCTGACGCCTTGCCTTAAGGCGTTGATATTAATCGCCAAGGAAGCGACTACACCGCTGCCTTTACGGGGGAGCATGTCCGGCGTCCGTCCGGCAGCCAGCTCATCCGCGGCTATGGCGATCCGACTCAGGAAACCGAGCTTCCGGAGAAAGAGAAGAAATACGACAATGCCAATAACAGCCGCAATGCCCACAAACAACAAATAGAAGTAGTCATCATAAATCTCGATGTACGTAATCATCCATCCGCCAATATAACCCAGTCCGATAAAAAGGACAGAGAAAAAGAACAGCTGCATCGCCGTGCTTTTATATAGGAAAGAGCTTTTCATGAGTTTAGTCATTTGTTCGATTATAGCTTTCACTCGCGAGCCGCTTCGCTTCAGCATGGAACGAGACAAAGCGGTTCGTATACCGCTCTCGCTCTGAAGCTCACTGGCAAGAAGTTTCCCTTGGTGAAGGGTGAAGGCCATGCCCAATGCTGCTGCAATAATAGAAACAAGCAATTTCCCGACATACAGCAAAGGTAATTCAAATAGAGAAGAATAATAGCCAGCTGAATGCAAGAGAATAGCACCAGTTAGCATAAAGGCTCCCAGCATCAATACAACTCTCGCATCGATTGGCAACTTATAATAGACATTCGTCTGTCTAGACATGACTCTCTTGAACCGCGCTATGCATACAACAAGCAGAATCGTACAGACCAGGACATAAGCGAACAAACTCGATCGCTCTAACTTGTACTGTTTGGCTGCCTTCTGCTGCACACCGTACGCCGGCACCGCCACCCAGCCCTGATAGGGCTCCAGCGTAGCATCCACCAATTCGTGTGCTCCAATCTGTTTGTGTAGGGAATTGACGGTGTCTACCGTATAATCTGTTGTAAAGGCATGACCGCTAATTAATTCATTGTGTGCATTCTGTTCATTCCTAACGCTCAAATTGGTATGAATAACATCCTTAGACGGGTTCACGAAATAATAGTCGAATTGCGTGAGGTAATCATTATATTTGGTGCGATAGGCTTCTCTTAGTCTGAAATAGGTGTCTAATCGTTCCTCTTTCTTGTCCATAATTAGAGCGGTTACTTGATCGTCATCTTGATAGAGAGTTGTCATCTCTTTAATTTTCTGATCTCTCTCCGTCTTGTAAAAAGTGGCTACAGAGTTGCTGTTTGCATTCAAGGCATCTTGAATTTGAGCCGCGTATTCGCTGCGAATATTATTGACCTGCCCTGTGAGAGAACCTAGCTCATTACGGTATTCTACGATTTCGCTCTTGTCCACCTTAATAGAAGACAATGCTTCCTTCTTGGAGGGCGAGTTGAGCTCAAACAAATTCAAATAAGCGGTGAATTGCTCCAGTTGATAACGAAACTGCTCCGTATGGTAATAATCGCGCTGCAGATAACGATCGCCCGAATTCAATAATGTCAGAGGTCCGCTTAAGCCAATAATAATGAGTAACGAATAGATAAATAACCGGATTCTACTTCTCCATTTTGTATCCAATACCCCACACCACTTTCAAATATCTTGGGTTTTTCGGTTCAATCTCGATCTTTTCGCGGATCTTGCGAATATGTACCGCTACCGTATTTTCGGCATTGTAGCCCGGTTCCTTCCAGACGCGTTCATAAATCTCCTGAATCGAGAGGACTCGTCCCGCATTGGTCATTAGCAGTTCCACGATTTTGAATTCGATCGGCGTCAGCTTTACCGCTTCGCCATGCACCGTTACTTCCTTGGCTTCCTGATCTAGCGTAAGCCCCCGCAGATTGACGGTCTTTTTGGCCCCTTCATAGGATCCAAAAGTTACATATCTTCTAAGCTGGGATTTCACGCGCGCTACTAGCTCCATCGGATTAAAGGGTTTCGTCATATAATCATCTGCCCCAACATGAAGGCCAAGAATCTTATCGCTGTCTTCGCTTTTGGCACTTAACATCAGGATAGGGAGATTACGATGCTCGCGGATTTTGAAGGTGGCCGTTATACCGTCAAGCTTTGGCATCATTACATCCAAAATAATGAGATGCACTTGGTTCGACTCCAGCATCCCGAGCGCTTCCAGACCGTCTTGCGCCTTCAAGACGGCAATGCCTTCCTGCTTCAAATAAATTTCGATCGCATCGCGTATTTCCTTATCGTCATCAACTACCAGCACAACACGCTGCTCCATATCTCTCACCCCCTTCACATACTCACTCATTATAATTGGAAAATCTTAATAACCCACCATGTAAATTATGAAGAACTTCTTAATTTGTTACATTTACAAGAAGTTGACGCGACAGTAGTATTCAATAATAGAAGCAATTAATTTGGAAATAAATGGAGGATAGAGGCAAAGCATGAATAAACCTAATATCTTATTGATCCAGACGGACCAGCAAACAGCGGAAACTTTAAGTCTATACGGGAATACGGCTTTGGCAACGCCGGCACTTGAAGCTTTGGCAGAGCGGGGGGTTGTGTTTGAACAAGCTTTCTGCAATTATCCGGCATGCGCGCCTTCGCGGTCTTCCATGTTCACGGGCCGTTATTGTTCAACGCTTAATTTGCATGCCAATCATATGCTCATTAATCCAGCCGAAGTAACCTTGCCTCAAGTTTTAAAAAACCATGGTTATCAAACGGCAATTATCGGGAAAAATCATGCCTTTATGGATAAGCAGCCCTCTATTTATCCGGGAGGAGTACCGGACAATCCTGCTTTGCTGAGGGAAGCGTTCGATTATGTGCGTCTAGCTGACCATGGTCATATGGTCGATGGATTCCGGGATGATCCCGGGGCACAAGCCGCGCATGCTTGGGCCGTGGAGCATTGCTGGAGCAGCCCGCTTGGTCACGGTACCAATCCCGCGCCAATCGAGAAATGCGGCACGTATTTGCTTGGCGAGACGATGCTCGATTATTTAGATCATGTCCGAAACGTTGAGAAGCCGTTTTTCACCTGGTTGTCTTTCCCGGATCCGCATACGCCGTATCAAGTACCGGAGCCATATGCAAGCTTGATTCGGCCGGAAGACGTTCCGATGCCACCGGTGGATACTTTGGAAGGCAAGCCTGAGCGAGTGAAGGTTGCGCATCTGATGGATGCGATGGATAAAGCGGACGAGGCGTTAATTAGGCAGGTACGCGCTATTCATTATGGAATGATTCGGTTCATTGACGATACCTTGGCCAAAATTTTTGCCCGCATGGAAGAGTTGGGTCTTTGGGACAATACCGTGATCATCTTTACCTCCGATCATGGCGACTCCATGGGGGCTCACGGCATTATTCAGAAGCATAATTTCTTCTATGATTCTTTCACTCATGTCCCGTTTGTGATGTCGGTTCCGGGTTATGAGGGCAGCAAACGAACTTCCAACCTGCTGGAGCTCATTGATATTATGCCTACGTTGCTGGAGCTTGCGGAAATACCCGTTCCACCCGGCTGCCAAGGAAAAAGCCATGTGCCTTTCCTAAGAGGAGACGCCTCTTATATCCCGCGCGAATATGTCGTTATGGAGAGCGGGGAACACGGAGATCCGGTAAAAGTGTCCGATATCACATTGCGCCCCGAGCATCCTTTTGACGAGCGGTATTTTGTATGGTGTGCTTATTCGGATGCCTGGATTGGGAAAGGGAAAGCGATTCGCACAAACGATTGGAAGCTTTGCGTGTATGCCAATGGCGAAGGAGAACTGTATGATTTGAAGGCGGACCCCCATGAGCTGCACAATCGGTTTGATGACCCGGCCCAAGCTGCTGTTCGTATCGAGCTGGAACGCAAGCTGTTGTTATGGTCCATGGAGAAGGAAGACCGTCTGCCGTTAAATAACACGGTGAACCTGTCCATGCAGTCGATGCGCGAAAAATACGACGTGAATTAGAAAAACCCCACTGCTCCGCGAGATGAACGGAGCAGTGGGGTATCGTTATTATACTGTTTCGTTATAGCACCAGTGTGCTTATACGCCTTGAGCAATCATCGCGTCGGCGACTTTGACGAAGCCGGCGATATTCGCCCCAATGACCAAGTTGCCTGGAACGCCGTAAACTTCCGAAGCTTTCATGCTTTCGCTATAGATGTTATGCATGATGAGCTGAAGCTTAGCGTCCACTTCCTCCATCGTCCAAGACAATCTTGCGCTATTTTGCGCCATTTCGAGCGCCGAGACGGACACGCCGCCCGCGTTTGCCGCTTTCGCCGGAGCGAACAGGACTTTATTGTCCAGGAATACGTCAATAGCTTCCAGCGTAGAAGGCATGTTTGCGCCTTCGCCAACGGCTTTTACGCCGTTAGCTACAAGCAGTTCCGCCGCAGCTTTGTCGATTTCGTTTTGCGTTGCGCAAGGAAGGGCGATGTCGCAAGCAACGGTCCAAATGCCGGAGCAGCCTTCCACGTAGATGGCATCCGGATGCTCAAGGACGTAATCCTTGCATCTGCGGTTCTCGACTTCTTTCAATCGTTTAAGGGTGTCCAGATTAATGCCGGCTTCGTGATAAATATAACCGCTGGAATCGCTGCAAGCCACAACCTTGGCGCCAAGCTGAATCGCTTTCTCAATCGCATAGATCGATACGTTGCCCGAGCCGGATACTACGACGGTGCTGCCGTTAAAGCCTAGGCCTTTGCTTTTGAGCATCTCTTCCACAAAGTATACGGCACCGTAACCGGTAGCTTCCTTGCGTCCCAGACTGCCTCCGTATCCGAGCCCTTTGCCGGTCAGTACGCCAGCTTCATAAGCGCCAGCGAGCTTCTTGTATTGTCCGAACATAAAGCCGATTTCTCTTGCGCCAACCCCGATATCGCCGGCCGGTACGTCCGTATCCGGTCCGATATGATTGCTCAGCTCCATCATAAAGCTTTGGCAGAAGCGCATAATTTCCAGATCCGATTTCCCTTTAGGATCAAAGTCGGAACCGCCTTTACCGCCGCCGATCGCCTGGCCGGTTAACGAGTTTTTGAAAATTTGCTCAAAACCGAGGAATTTAATAATGCTGGCATTAACGGAAGGATGGAAGCGCAATCCGCCTTTGTATGGGCCAATCGCATTGTTGAATTGAACGCGGAAGCCGCGGTTCACTTGAACCTGGCCTTTATCATCGGTCCAAGGTACCCGGAAGGAAATGAGACGATCCGGTTCGACTAGACGGTCCAGAACGGCATGTTTGATGTATTTCGGGTTTTGCGCAAGAGCAGGGATCAAGGAAAGGAAGACTTCCTTTACAGCCTGATGGAATTCGACTTCACCAGGATTGCGTTTTTGGACCGTTTCAAACAATTCATCGATGTACTGGTGTGCGGCTTCCGTGTTAACTTGTTCAACTTCCTGTACGATACTCATGAATATCACTCCCTCAAATTTTGGCTGTTGCATAATGATTTCTCTTTTGTAAATTAGTAGTTTAATATTAATATCAAATAATTAATCGCAACAATATTCAGATAGGATAAACTTAATGCGTTTTGCGCATAAAGGATGAGGGAACAAGCATGGAAATCAGACAAATGCGATATTTTATGGAAGTTGCTAGGCGGGAACATGTGACCGAAGCCGCCAATGTCCTCCATGTCGCGCAATCCTCTGTCAGCAGACAGCTGGCCCAATTGGAAAGCGAATTAGGGGTGGATTTGTTTATCCGCAATGGCCGAAGAGTGAAGCTGACGCCAATCGGAAAGATTCTACTCCAGCGCGTAGAGCAGATGTTGAACATGATGAGCGAAACGGAACGGGAAATAAAGGAGTATCTGGATCCGGAAAAAGGCGTCGTCCGCATCGCATTCCCGATCAGCTTGGCTGCCCATGTGTTGCCGAAAGCGATCTATGCCTTTCGCAAACGGTATCCGGAAGCAAAGTTCCAAATGAGGCAAGCGTTATATAACGACTTAATCGATGGCGTCATTCAAGGCGAATTTAATTTGGCGATGATCGCTCCGCTGCCAAATGAAGATCCGCATATTAAACAAAAGCTGCTATTTACGGAGCGGATCGTGGCGCTGTTACCCATTCATCATCCGCTGGCGGGCCGGGAGAGCATTCAGCTGTCGGAGATGAAAGACGAATCGTTTGTTACTTTGCCTGAAGGGACGATCTTCCGGAAGATCGTCTTGCAAGCTTGCAGCGAACTCGGCTTTACGCCGCATATCGCCTTCGAAGGGGATGACATTGATGCGCTTAAAGGGTTAGTATCCGCGGGACTTGGAATCGCGCTTATGCCCGAGGTTACGCTAGCCCAGAACATTCCGCAGTCCACGGTAAAAATTCCTTTAGCCGATCCCGAGGTAACCCGCAGCATCGGCATCATCTGTCCGACAGGGCGGAAGCTGCTTCCGACGGAGCAGTTGTTTTACCGTTTTCTCACGGAATTTTATACGCCGGAGTACAAGCTATAACTAGGAGTCACGTATGATCCGATACAACAAGTGAGACCAAATACCTTATGCAGGAGGTGAATCATGGATATCCCGGCACTTTCCGTTGCCATGTCCCACAGCAAGCTGAAGATCGACGTTGGAATCAGCGTGCTCAAGATGGCGCAAGACCATGCGGCACAACAATCGCAGCAGATGGTGCAAATGATGGCGCAAAGCGTGCAGCCTCATTTAGGCGGCACGCTTGATTTGAAGGTATAACGAAGGAGAAAAACGCAGCTAACCGGCTGCGTTTTTTTATTTGCCATTAGCTAAAAAACTGCTTTACAGGACACCAAAAGGTGTTATATTATAAAGACATAAAAGGACACCTAAAGGTGTCTGATAATTGAGAATAGGGAGAGGTTTTAAAACATGCATATATTGGCGATTATTTTCCAAAGCTGGCTTCTTTTCTCGATGGCGTTTTTTGGAGGCAGCAAACTTGCCGGAGCGGGACATCAGGTTGAATTGTTCGATTCCGTCAAGCTGCCGCAATGGTTCCGCGTCGTGACTGGCGTTCTCCAGCTTGCAGCGGGTATCGGCCTAATTATCGGTTATTGGAACGCGGAAATCGCGGTCTGGAGCGCCATCTTTGTAGGTCTCATGATGCTTGTTGCGGTGCTGTCGCATCTTAGAGTCAAGCATTCGTTCGGGAAGATTTTCCCGGCGATCTTGAACCTTGCGATCTCTATCGCGGTTGTGTTTCTATACGCGGACGAATTGTCCAATTTGTTCGGTTAAACATAAACCGGTACGCTGAATTTTTCGGCGGCACCGGTTTTTTTATTCAAATGTAAATAATAATTTACAATTTTTAGGTCTAATCAACTTAGGGAAATAGTAAAGTAAACTCTATTTATTGGATGAATATTGTTCTAAACTATTTACAGTATTTTCTTTCTGCAAGCTCTCCGGTGGGGGCTTCCAGATTCAATTTGCCGCATAACGGGGATTTAAGTTGTACAAGTCCAATCCGATTGGATGAAACCAATGAGGCAAGGAGAGGTTTGAGATGATGGAGAAAACGATAAGCAAGAAGATCGTGCTGGAGCCAGAGGCTTTGAAATTTGCGCAGGATACGGCTAACCCCCCTTATTTGTTTGATCTTGGACCGGAAAAAGGACGCGAAACGGTTAATGACGTCCAATCCGGAGATATCGCGAAGCCGCCTGTCGACATCACCGATCTGATGATTGAGGGCGGACCAAGCGGGCAAGTATCGGTTCGTATTTTTCGCGCGCCTAACTGTACGAAGAAACTGCCGGCCATCTTATATATCCATGGCGCGGGTTGGGTATTCGGCAATTCGCATACCCATGATCGCCTCGTACGCGAGCTGGCTGTAGGGTCGGAAGCTGCTGTTGTGTTTCCGAATTACAGCTTGTCGCCGGAAGCGAAGTATCCAACGGCCATTGAAGAAATTTATGCAACGCTGGAGTGGATTGTTAGCAACGGGGACGAGCATGGCATCGATACAAGCCGGCTTTACGTAGCCGGGGACAGTGTTGGCGGTAACATGACGGCAGCGATCACGCTTATGGCAAAAGAACGCAAAGGACCGGAAATTCATAAGCAGCTGCTATTCTATCCGGTGACGGACGCGGGTAATGAGACCGAGTCCTACAAGGAATTCGCGACGGGTTATTTCCTTCGCCGGGACGCTATGGTCTGGTTCTGGGATCAATATACGACAACACGCGAGGAGCGCGAGGAGATCTATGCCTCTCCGCTTCGTGCGACAACCGAGCAGCTTAAAGGCTTGCCGCAAGCACTAATCATTACGGGCGAAGCGGATGTCCTTCGCGATGAAGGCGAAGCTTACGCCAATAAGCTGCGCGAGGCTGGCGTGCGGGTTACGCAGGCGCGCTTCCAGGGTACGATTCACGATTTTGTCATGCTGAATGCCCTAGCTGATACGTCTGCTGCCCGCGGAGCGATGTTGCTGGCGAATGCTTGGCTGAAGGAATAACTTTATTTATTGCAATGGTAAATAAATCGATTGCGCAGATGCGCAGGCAGGAGCAGAACATGAACAATATTGCTATTTTTGGCTTTGGACGGATTGGCAGACAGCTTCTTCGCGTGGCTTTGCAGGACCAGCTGTTTGTGCCGGTATCCATCTCGGATATTAAGGACGAAGCGACGCTTGCGGCTCTCTTTGAGGTCGATACGAACTATAAGCGTTGGCCGGAGCCCGTGGCAGGAACGGAAGGCGCGATCCGGATCGGCGACCGCTCCATTCTTTATTTGAACTCGTCGCAAGAGATTCCGAACTGGAGCGAGCTTGGCGTTGGTCTCGTCATTGATTGCACGGGACGCGCGGTGACAAGACAGGTAGCGGAGCTTCATCTGGAGCGCGGTGCGAGGCGTGTTCTCGTCAGCGGACCTAGCAAAACCCTTGACGATTGCGATGCGGTATTGCTGAAAGGCATCAATCTCGACAGCTTTGATCCGGAGAAGCACAAAATCATCAGCATGGCCAGCTGCACGACCAATGCGCTCGCTCCAGTCGTTAAGCTGGTCCGTGAAAACTTCGGCATTCAATACGGCTTATTCTCGACGGTGCATTCCTATACGAATACGCAATCGCTGACGGATCAGCCGATGAGAGACCGCCGGGATTCTTGGGCAGCCGCGGAAAATATTATCCCGTCCTCTTCTGGTGCGGCGAAGGCGCTGAAGTTTATTTGGCCGGATCTGCAGATCACGGGTAAAGCTTACCGGATTCCGACTCGCACCGGAAGTATCGCGGAGCTTAACCTGGTCACGGAGAAGCCGTGTACCGCCCAAGAGATTAACGATATGTTCCGCCAAGCCGCGCAGGCAGGCCCGCTTAACGGAGTTCTTGATGTATTGGAAGGGGAATGGGCTTCTTCGCGTATCGTAGGCGACTCCCATTCTTCGATTATCGATCTGCCGCTGACCCATGTACAGGGCGGACTTTTATCCGTTGCAGCTTGGTATGATAACGAGTGGGGCTATGCTTCGCGCCTCGCCGAAGTAGCGGCATTTCTAGACCGTCATTAATTGCGAATAGGAACGTCAGGGGGTATCCCATAAGTCATGTAAATGACGATGGGACACTCCTTTGTTTGTATTTGGGCTAAACAGCAGCCTGCGCATAAAATGTTCTTCCGATCGCCATTGCTCAGGGATTCCTTTGAATCAACGAGGTATGGTTGGCATCCCTTCACAAAAGCGAACGCTTCAAAGCTTTCTGAAAGAAAGCTACTTCGTAAGCATGTGCTTCGCTTCTCCAGAATCATTTAATGCTCCGTCTACCCTTCACCTGTTCATAAAAAGCTCAAACAAAAAGAAGCCGATGCTATTTCGCTATGAAAGCAAAAGCTTAACCGAGAGTGGATACGAGATCGTTACTCGCCACTATCGCAGTATTTCCTGCGAGGGCTATCCGCTAAAGGACAGGTATACAAAGGCACAAGGAGATCGAGAAATAAAAGTTAGCATGGAATATCTTCGACTCAAGCAGCAAGCGAGGGAGCAACTAAAGAGCGAAGATGGACATGCCTTGTCGGTTCGACGGATGCACGAACCGGAGAGTGTGTTTGGTCAAATCAAAGATAACCGAGGATTCCGCCGTTTCCTGCTTCGTGGCTTACCGAAAGTCAGCCTAGAGGTCGGGTGGCTTTCGCTTGCCCATAATTTGTTGAAGAAAGCAGCAAGAGCAAAAATATCGCTGCAAGGGTAACCCTCTTGCAGCGATATTTCATAAAAAACACTCTTTAATTGACTAATGCGAGCCGTCTTCACAGTGAGCGATTACCTTTTGGGACAGCCCCTTTTTTAATGTTGAATTGGAGTGTCATGTTTGTTATGAACTGGAAATTGGCCTAAATGGCCTATATTGACAATGAAAAAGTTTATGTTATATTAATCTCATAGTTTTACTTGGTATTAAATGGATTGGGCGAAATAATAATTAAAAATCGAATGCTGACCGGGCAACTGGAAGCGCAGAAGACCACTGTTTATTAGGGTCGGCTGCGCTTTTTTGTTTATCCGGACTAGGTGAGAAAGGGTGAGTGGGATGCCGGCAACAGAAAAGCTGCGATTCGAGAATGTGGCAAAAAGCTTTATGGTGCGCGATCCGAAACAAAAGGGAGCGACGCAGCCGTTTACGGCGGTTAAGGATTTGAGTTTTACCGTCAAGGAAGGCGAGTTTATTACCTTAGTGGGACCAAGCGGCTGCGGGAAATCAACGTTGCTTGACCTCATCAGCGGCTTAACCCACCCAACAAACGGGCGCATCTACATGGACGGCAAAGAGATCACGGGTCCCGGCCTCGACAGAGGTATTGTTTTTCAGCAATATGCTTTGTTTCCTTGGAAGACGGCAAGAGGGAATATTGAATTCGGGCTGGAGGCAAAGGGCATCCCGAAGCACGAGCGAAGGGAATTAGCGGAGCATTTTCTGTCTTTAGTTGGTCTGAGCGCCTTCGCGAACCGGTATCCCCACGAATTGTCCGGGGGCATGAAACAACGCGTGGCTATTGCTAGAAGTCTGGCGTTTAACCCGGATGTCCTGCTCATGGATGAGCCGTTTGCGGCGCTGGATGCGCAGACGCGGGAAACCTTGCAGAGCGAGCTGCTCCGAATTTGGCAAAAAACGAAAAAAACGATTATTTTCATTACGCATGGCATCGATGAGGCGGTTTATCTGGGGGAACGCGTTGTTGTACTGACTCCTGGTCCGGGAACGGTCAAGAAGATTGTTGACATTCCGCTAAAGAACAGGCTTGACGATGCGGATATTCGATCCAATCCGGCGTTTGTGAAGGCCCGGCACGAAGTATGGAGCCTGCTGCATGAGCTGGAATATCAGGGAGCTTATATTTGACGGGTTAAGGAGAGGTGAATAGCAAGATGGAAAATGTAAAAGCGGTGCCTAGACCGCTACAAGGCAAAAGGCTAAAAATCAACGTGTCGCTTAACATCCGCAAGTTGTTTAAGCAATCTATTGTTCTGATTGTATTAGCTCTCGTCTGGCAGGTTGCTCCTCAAACGGGGTTTGTGGATCCGGCTTTTTTACCTCCTTTCTCCGATGTGATTCAAGCGTTGTGGCATTTAATTGTTTCCGGGGAACTATATCATCATTTTGCGGCTAGCATGATTCGATCCTTAAGCGGTTTTGCTTTGGCGATTGTGATTGCTATCCCGCTAGGGCTTGCGATTGGCTGGTATCCTCTCGCGAGAGAACTGCTTAATCCCGTAATGGAATTGTTTCGCAATACGGCGGCATTAGCGCTACTCCCCGTGTTTATGCTTATCCTCGGAATCGGAGAGACGTCCAAAATTGCCATCGTGTTATTTGCCTGCACGTGGCCAATTCTGCTTAATACGATCGCGGCTGTCGGCAATGTGGATCCGCTGTTGATCAAATCGGCCCGGTCCATGAATATTTCGTCTTTTAAGCTGTTTCTAAAGGTTATTTTGCCCGCATCCGTGCCCACGATATTTACCGGCATTCGAATGGCGGGAACGGGAGCTATTCTCGTGCTCATCGCCGCTGAGATGGTTGGCGCCAAGGAGGGGCTCGGCTACCTCATCACCTATTCCCAATATAACTTTCAGATTCCTGAAATGTTTGCCGGGATTCTTACCATCGCGCTGCTCGGGTTATTGATTAACCAAGGATTAAGCATGGTGGAGCGTAAATTGTCGACCTGGAAACAGCAAGTGTAGTTGATGGTGCTTTTATTTTTTTAGACAAAAGTTGATTAAAAATATAGGATTACTTGGTATGGGGGAGAGGCATATGAAAAGATTTAATCAGGTTCAGGCTCTTTTGTTAACGTTGGGTTTCGTTAGCGTGTTGCTCGCAGGCTGCTCGGATAGCAAAGCAAAGGCGGGGGAAGAAGACAAAGTGCTCCAATATAATGCGGCGCCGGGAAGCGTCTCGTTCCCGGAGTTAGCGAAGGACTTGGGGTATCTCGGCGATTTGGAGCTGGACTCGATCGGCAGCACGACCGGCGGGCCGGAAAGCATTCAATTAACGGCAACGAAACAGATCGACTTCGGGTCGGCTTTTAACGGAGCCATTATCAAATCCATTTCGCAAAACGTAAAGATCAAATCCGTGATCGGTTCGTATGGCAGCGACAAGAACACTTACATCGGGGCTTATGTGTTGGAAGGCAGCTCCATTAAGTCGCCGAAGGATTTTATCGGCAAAAAAGTCGGCGTAAATACGCTGGGAGCCCATCTGGAGTTTGTTACGAAGGACTATTTGCGCAAAGGCGGGCTCTCGGAAAAGGAAATCGGTCAGGTGACGCTGGTGACAATCCCTTCGGCCAACGCCGAGCAGATTCTTCGCAGCAAGCAGATCGACGTGGTGCTCATGAGCGGTATAGCCAGAGACCGGGCTTTGGATAAAGGAGGCATAGTCGAGCTATTTAAAGATACGGACGTTTATAACTCGGAATTTACGGCAGGCGATTATTTCTTCCGGGAGGATTATATCAAGAATAATCCGGACACGGTAAGGCAATTTGTCGAGGGAGTGGCGAAGGCGATTGAATGGGCTCGCACAACCCCGCGGGAAGAGGTTATTCAGCGGTTCGAGGCCATTATTAAGAAACGTGATCCCAACGAGTCGACTGAAAATCTGAAATATTGGAAGAGTACCGGGATCGCCCAACCGGGAGGCGTTATTACGCCGGGAGAATACCAGGTCTGGATTGACTGGCTGGTAGCTAACGGCGAGCTGAAGCAAGGGCAGATCAAAGCGGAAGACCTGTACACGAACGAGTTTAATTCTTACAACAAGCAATAAGATACGCCAATTTCAAATAAAAGATATGGAGTGGTTGAAGATGACGAAGAGACAAATGAAACTTGGAGCTTTTATCATGTTGCCCGGACATCATGTGGCGAGCTGGAGACATCCGCATTCCGGAGCGGACCGTACCTTTGACTTGGCCTATTTGACGGAGATTGCCAAGACGGCGGAACGCGCGAAGTTCGATATGGTTTTTTTCGCGGATGGCTTTGGTTCCAATCTGAATGAGCATTCCAGTTCCGCGCTTAAGCTAGATCCGGTTATCCTGATCTCGGCGCTTGCGGCCGTTACGAACAACATCGGTTTGGCCGCTACTTTAACCACGACGTATAACGAGCCTTTTCACGTTGCGCGCAAGTTTGGTTCCATTAACCATCTCTCGAATGGGCGCGCAGCCTGGAATGTCGTAACCTCCGCTAACGATAAGGAATCCTTCCTGTTTGGCAAAGACAAACATTTGGAACATGCAAGCCGGTATGAGCGGGCTGAAGAATTTGTGGAGCTTGTTCAGAAGTTATGGCAATCCATTGATGCGGATGCGCTCGTCATCGACAAAGAGCAAGGACGTTTTCTAGATGTGAATAAGGTGCATCCGGTCGAGCATGAAGGCAAATGGTTCAAGGTAAATGGCGCGCTCGACAATCCGTCAAATCCTCATGGCAATCCCGTTATCGTGCAAGCGGGCTCGTCCGAACCGGGCAAGGAGCTGGCTGCGCAAACGGCGGAAGTGATCTTTACCGCCTGGCAGACGCTAGAGGAGGCGCAAGCTTTTTACCGGGATGTGAAAGGGAGATTGGCCAGGTATGGACGCGACAAGGAAGACTTGAAGATTATGCCCGGCGTCTTTATTACCGTTGCGAAGACCGAAGAGGAGGCGCTTGCGAAGCAGAAAGAGCTGAACAGCTATATCTTGCCGGAGGTTGGTCTGGCTTATCTAACCGGATTCACCAATATTGATTTGTCGGGTTATGATGTGGAGGAGCCGCTGCCGGATATTAGCTCGATCGAAGATAAGACGAATCCTCGCATCCGATACAATATTATAAGGGAGATTGCCAAACGCGAGAATTTAACTTCAATCCGTGCCGTGTATGAACGGATTGCCGGCGCGCGCGGGCATCGCGAAATTGTCGGAACGCCTTCGCAAATTGCCGATCAGCTGGAAGAATGGTTCTTGAATGAAGGAGCGGATGGTTTCAACATCATGTCGCCCTATTTCCCTGGCGGGTTCGAAGACATTATTGAGCTTGTTATTCCCGAACTGCAGCGGCGGGGATTGTTCCGTACCGATTATGAGAGCAGCACGCTTCGCGGGAACTTGGGATTGCCTCTCTCCATCAAGAAGCATGAGAAGGATACAGCGGCTGCCGGAAAATAAGGTGTACTTAATAAACAAACGCAGCCTATAACGGGCTGCGTTTGTTGTATCCGTTCCTTAGCGGTATCCGCTCACGTCTGCGGGTTTGCCGGCTTCGATTACTTCCACGAGATAAGGGAAGCAATTCGGCCGAGAACCGTCTATATCGGTAAAGCCATATACTTGCGCAAGCTGCCCGCTAGAGAGGGATTGTCCATTCCAGCGTGCGGCGTCGGGATCTCCGGCTAAGGCAGCGACGGCCCGTCCAACGAAACGGGGAGATTCCGAAATGATAAAATGGGGATCGGTAGCCGCCCCGTCCTGCCAGTTTTCCTCCGTTACCTTGAAAATCTCCAGCATCATTTCGGAGCGTAGCCAGCCCGGCGTTAAGGATACGGCCGTACAGCCATGTTTTTTTACCTCTTCGGAAAGAGCCCATGCCATACGGTTTATGGAGTTCTTTACCAAATCATAATACATCGATAACCGGTAATGCTGCTGATTGTATTCCGCGGTTCCGTCCGTCATCTCTACGATTAGAGCGTTATTGCTCTTAATGAGGAGGGAGAGGGCATAATGACTCGTAATGAGGTGGGTGTCTAGGGCGAGTCTTAACATCCTCAGACCTTTCTCGAGAGAATGTTCCCAGACGGGAACGTTCCATTCCACAAGATTTTCGCCGCCCCAAATATCGTTGACCAGTATATCGAGATGTCCTTGTTCTTGTTCAATGCGTTTAACCAAAGCTTCTACCTGCTCAGGAACAAGATGGTCAACTTGAACGGCAATGCCTTGTCCGCCTGCTGCCGTTACAAGATCCGCCGTATCTTCGATCGTTTCGGCACGGTTATATTCGGAACGCTGCGTCCGGGTGGTACGCCCCGTCACGTAGACCGTTGCGCCCGCCGCGCCTAATTCTATCGCAATCCCGCGTCCGGCTCCCCGTGTTGCTCCTGCTACTAAAGCGACTTTTCCGTGTAAAGGTTTCATCATTCTTTACTCTCCTTTTCTTTCATCTATGTTCATTGTAAACTTAAATGACGACATCTTTTGTCATATATAAAAAAATACGAAGGTGAATTCAGATGAGGGCAGACCGTCTGCTTAGTATTATGATTTTGCTGCAAAATCATGAAATAATGACTACCAAGGAGCTTGCGGACAAGCTCGAGGTTTCGGACCGAACGATCTTGCGCGATATGGATGCTCTAAGTCTTGCGGGCATACCGGTAATCGCTGATCGGGGAAAAACAGGCGGATGGAGACTGATGGATCACTTTCGGACGCAGCTGAGCGGAATGAAGCTGGAGGATACAAAAGCTTTATTTATTCTGCCTTCGGAGCAGATGTTGAATGATTTGGGCGTAGCGCCCAATGGACTGGATATCCGTCAGAAGCTGCTCGCAACGCTACCAGGCTCGTCCAAGTCTGAGGCGCGGCATTATATGGAGAAGATCTATATGGATACCGGAACGTGGAAGCCGAATTCAGATCGGAACCAATCACTGCTTACGATTCAGAAGGCGTTGTGGGAGGATCGCAAGCTTGCCATCGACTATAGGAAAGCGGACGGTACCAGCTCTCAACGGGTGATCAGTCCGCTCGGACTTGTAGCGAAAGGCAGCTCTTGGTATTTGGTTGCGATGAATGACAGCAGAGAATATCGGAGTTTTAAGGTATCGCGAATTACGCAAGCGGAGACAACGGATGAGGGATTTATAAGGCCGGACGGGTTTGATTTGGCTGCATACTGGAAGGGAAGCAAAGCGGATTTTGCCCAATCGCTTCCGTCCCTTGAGGTGAAGGTTCTTGTCCATCCTTCAACTATCGGCCGATTGACCTTTACGGACCGGTTCGTCGAAAAGGTCGACGCCGATGCCCAGGCCGCTGACGGCATGGTTCCGGTTACGCTCCGCTTCAATACCGAACAGGAAGCAGCGGAATATGTACTTGGTTATGGAGGAGCAATTAAGCTGCTGCAGCCGGAGCATTTGGTTGAAAGGATCCTGCAGCAAGCGAAAGCGGTCATTGCTATGTACGAATAGGGGAGAAGAAAAAGGGGCTGTTTTGTATTTGGGTTAAACAGTTGCCTGCGCATTAAATGTTCTTCCGATCGCCATTGCTCAGGGATTCCTTTGAATCAACGAGGTATGGTCGGCATCCCTTCACAAAAGCGAACGCTTCAAAGCTTTCTGAAAGAAAGCTACTTCGTAAGCATAAGCTTCGCTTCTCCAGAATCATTTAATGCTCCGTCTACCCTTAACCTGTCAATAAATGACTTAAACAACAAACAAATAAGAAGCCAATCCTTGTTAGAATGGAAGTGCGACCAACCATCAAAAAAGGAGAGGCTTCTTTTGTGAAGAGAATATACCATGGATCAGCTATGCGAGCCGTCTTCAAAGTGAGCGATCACCTTTTGGGACGGCCTCTACTGTATTTTTAGGCTGCCATAGTGCTGGAAGATCCTTACTTCTTAATAAGCTGCCAGGTTTGCGCGGCATTATTATAGTCTTGCCAGATTTGCACGTTGGCACCGGCTGAGGTGCTGCCACCCGCGACATCAAGCGCTTTGCCGCTGACCGGGTTGATCAGCTTGAAGTTGCTTCCGCCGGTATTAATAATGGCCCAGCGTTGTGCGGCATTGTTTGTATCCTGATAGATTTGAACGTTTGCACCGTCCGCGGTGCTGCCTCCGGCTACGTCAAGTGCTTTGCCGCTGTTCGTATTGATCAGCTTGTAAGAACCGTCGCCCATGCTTGAGATGCGCCATTCTTGCGGCGCGTTGTTTAGATCATCCCAAATTTGGACGTTGGCGTTATCCGCGGTGCTGCCCCCGGCTACATCAAGCGCTTTGCCGCTAGCCGGATTGATTAACTTGTAGACCGCCCCCGACACGACAGCCGGGTTAGCTGGGAACAAGTCGAAGCAATCAAGCTCGCCGTAACCGTCGCCTTTGGAGAAGCGGATTTTGTTCCAGCCCGCGTTTAAGGTGAGGCGCGCGATGGAAGCGTTCCAGTTCTCCCAACCCTTGTTCGCAATATATAAGTTGCTGGTCGTGGTCTGGTTCACCGTCATGACGAGGTTAGACCAATCCAGTCCGGATGTTCCGTTACCCGTGCGGGCGGACATGACGTAATCTCCTGCCGAAGCCGCATAAACGTCAAATTCTACATAGCTGGCTGCCGTGTCGATGTGACCGGCTTTGCTTCCGCCGGAGCCGGTTGCGCTGGAGGAGGCATAAGCAGCGCCGCCGAATACGCCGGCTTCTCCTTCGTAACGAACGCGGCCCGTATCGCCGGAAGGAATCGCGATTGGTGTGTTTGGAGCGGCAGGGCTGCCCAGATTTGGCGTGTTATCCGCGTTCCAGGTAAACTTTTGCGCCCGGATTTCACGGTTCCATCCGCCGCCGGCGTATTTGGCCGTATGATAGACGATCCAATCCTCCGTACCGTCCGGAGACGTGGTGAAGGAATGATGCCCCGGACCATATAAGCCATTGCCGGATTGGAAGATCGGCTGGTTTCGTTTGGTCCAAGACGAAGCCTGCAGCAGATTGCTGCTTGTATTCGCCGTAACGAGTCCTAAGCAATAACCATCGGTCCAGCTTCCGCTTGCGGAATAGACAAGACTAATGACGCCGTTCCTCACGATGACCTGTGGTCCTTCGTTAACGCTTGGAGAAGTATTGGTCTCCCAGGAATAGGTCGGATGCGCGATCTCAACGCGGGCCGAGTCGATTGTCCACGGATTGCTCATATGGGCGATGTACAGCTTCTGCGAGACGTTGGATGTCCCTTCCCACCCGGACCAGATGAAATACAAATTATTGTTCGCTTGCAGAACCGTTCCGTCGATTGCCCAACGGTTCGTGGAGTCGGTAATTTGTCCTTTGTTCACCCAAGTGCCCGTCATGGGATCGGCCGAAGTGTTCTCAAGCACGTACATGCGGTGGTTGTCGTTGTTGCCGTCATCCTTGGCGTAATAAATGTACCAGGCGCCATTGATGTAATGAATTTCCGGTGCCCAAACGTTGCAGCAACCGGTGGAGATGACGCTTTTCGTGCCGGCATCAACTCCGGTAAGCGAGCGGGACTTCCAGATTGTCACGTCGCCGCCTGTTGTTTTGGTGAAGTAATAGAAGCCGTCGGTATGCTTGTAAATCCACGGGTCCGCGCCGTCCTGGAAGATGACGTTGTAAAAGTTGCTGTTTTGCGTGGAGGCCGTTGCGTTGGCCGCACTTGGCAAGATAAGAAGCAAGAGAAGTAAAAATACGATTCCTTTGACACCGCTTACAAAAAACTTCGATTTCATCAATTACACCAACCCTTCGCTTGAATTCGCATTCACCTATAGTTAATCATTTCCAGCATGCGCGCGACAGGACATGATTATAGATCGTACGGACATTTTTTTGGCGGGCAACAAAAAAAGGGCTGACCTAAATGTCATCCATGACGACATTAAGGTCAGCCCTTATTCAAGATTATTTTATTAGAGGATTAGTTCGCGCGAAGAAGGTCAAACCGATCCGCATTCATTACTTTGGTCCATGCCGCTACAAAGTCGCGCACGAATTTTTCTTGGTTATCGTTTTGCGCATACACTTCGGCAATCGCCCGCAGGATGGAGTTGGAGCCAAACACGAGGTCCACTCTGGTTGCCGTGCGGTCAACGCGGCCCGTCGTCCGGTTGCGACCGTAATACACGCCGCCGTCTCTAGGCTCCCAGGCAATGTTCATGTCGAGCAGCTTCACGAAGAAATCATTCGAGAGCGTACCGACGCGATCGGTGAACACGCCATGCTGCGTACCGCTGTAGTTCGTGCCGAGCACGCGCAAGCCGCCAACAAGGGCAGTCATCTCCGGTGCGGTAAGTCCCATCAGTTGGGCTTTGTCGACCAGAAGCTCTTCCGCGCTAATGCTGTACGTTTTCTTCAGATAGTTGCGGAAGCCGTCTGCGGCAGGCTCCAGCACCGCAAAGCTTTCTACGTCGGTTTGTTCTTGCGTAGCATCGCCGCGGCCAGGAGAGAACGGAACAGTCACATTAAATCCGGCATCTTGAGCGGCTTTCTCAACCGCAGCGCTGCCGCCGAGCACGATCAGATCGGCCAGGCTGACTTTCTGATCCAGCTCTTCTTGAATGCCTTCGAGAATGGTAATGACCTTCGTTAATTGTTGAGGCTCGTTGATTTCCCAATCCCGCTGCGGAGCAAGAGCAATGCGGGCGCCGTTCGCGCCGCCGCGTTTGTCTGAACCGCGGAAAGTGCTCGCCGAAGCCCAAGCCGTTGCGATCAGTTCGCTGACGGTCAATCCGGAATCAAGGATTTTGGCCTTAAGCTCGGAAATCTCTTCATCGGATAACGTGTAATCAACAGCCGGCACAACATCTTGCCAGATCAGTTCTTCGGACGGTACTTCCGGTCCAAGGTATCTTGCGATAGGCCCCATGTCACGGTGAGTCAGCTTAAACCAAGCACGCGCGAAGGCATCGGCGAACTCATCCGGATTAGCGTGGAATCGGCGTGAAATCTCCTCATAAGCCGGGTCCGTACGCAAAGCCATATCGGCTGTAGTCATCATGGTTGGAACGCGGACAGCCGCGTCTTCCGCATCCGGAGCGAGATGAGCCGGAGCAGGATTAATGGCTCTCCAAATATGCGCGCCAGCCGGGCTTTTTGCGAGCTCCCACTCATAACCGAACAACATATCGAAAAAGCCGTTATCCCATTGCGTCGGGTTCGGAGTCCAAGCTCCTTCTACGCCACTCGTGATCGTGTCGCGGCCTTTGCCGGAGCCATGCGTGCTCAGCCAGCCAAGACCTTGCGCTTCGATAGGCGCGGCCTCTGGGTCCGCTCCAACAAGCGAAGCGTCGCCTGCGCCATGCGCCTTGCCAAATGTATGGCCGCCGGCAACAAGCGCAACGGTTTCTTCGTCGTTCATGCCCATGCGGCCGAATGTTTCGCGAATGTCGCGGGCGCTTCCGGCCGGATCCGGATTGCCGTTAGGGCCTTCCGGATTGACGTAGATCAGACCCATCTGAACAGCCGCAAGCGGGTTGTCGAGATTCCGGTCTCCAGAGTATCTTGTATCGCCTAGCCATTCTCTTTCGTTGCCCCAGTAAATATCCTCTTCGGGATGCCAGACGTCAGCACGTCCGCCGCCAAACCCGAACGTTTTGCCGCCCATCGATTCAATAGCCACATTCCCGGTCAGAATCATCAGATCGGCCCAGGAAATTTTGTTGCCGTATTTCTGCTTAATCGGCCAGAGCAGCCGGCGAGCTTTGTCCAAGTTGCCATTGTCCGGCCAGCTGTTAAGCGGGGCGAAACGTTGCGTCCCGCTGCCTGCGCCGCCGCGTCCGTCGCCAGTCCGGTATGTACCCGCGGAATGCCAAGCCATGCGGATAAAGAAAGGACCGTAATGGCCGAAGTCGGCTGGCCACCATTCCTGGCTGTCGGTCATGAGATCGCGCAAATCTTGTTTCAAGGCTTGATAATCCAATTTATTAAATTCTGCCGCATAATCGAAGTCTTCGCCCATGGGATTCGATTTTCTGTCATGCTGATGCAGAATATTCAGGTTCAACTGATTGGGCCACCAATCTCTATTTGAAGTACCACTAGAGTTATGACTAGTAGCGCTTCCATGCATAACCGGGCATTTTCCTGCGTTTGAAGAAACTGTTGCGTCCAAAAAATCATCTCCTATTCATGAGTGGGAAGTAGCAATAGCAACTAAATGCAAATGCTCTTATCCTCTTTATAAATCTATATACATTTGGAATCAATACTAGAAATAACATTTCATCTAATCTTCACGCAAATCTGACAATTAATAGCCTCGAAAGGCGGAATGCCTATCAATCAATCAAATAATGATATGAATTTACGCCTAATTTATAGGGTTCATCGCCTTGCGGATATGGTAGATAATGAAGGCGGATACAGCACCATGCCCATTAACTATTGAGGTGAGACGATGAAATACAATAACCCGGTTATAAAAGGTTTTTATCCCGATCCAAGCGTCTGCAAGGTTAACGATACGTATTATTTGGTTTGCAGCTCGATGCAGTATTTTCCCGGCGTGCCGCTGTTTGAGAGCAAAGATCTGATTAACTGGACGCAAATCGGCCACTGTTTGACCAGGCCAAGCCAGATACAGCTTGATAAAGTAAACAGCTCGGGAGGGGTATTCGCCCCTACGATCCGTTATCATAACGGACGTTTCTATATGACAACGACCAATGATACTTCGCGGGAAAACTTCTATGTATGGACGGACGATATTTACGGCGAATGGTCGGAACCGGTATCGGTCGATCAGGGCGGAATCGATCCTGATTTGTATTTCGAGGGCGACAGCGTCTATTTCATGAGCAACGGAATGGACGACGAAGGAATCGCCGGAATCGTTCAATGCCGGATCGACATTGAGACCGGACGCAAGTTGACCCCAAGCCGGTCGATCTGGCAAGGTACGGGCGGACGTTATCTAGAGGCTCCTCATCTGTATAAAATAAACGGCTGGTATTATCTGCTGGCCGCTGAAGGTGGTACGGAATTTGGCCATATGGCTACTTATGCCCGCGGCCTTGCCCCAACCGGACCATTCGAGCCTTATCCCCATAACCCGGTATTGACTAACCGCAACTTAGGCGGCTATGAGGTGCAAGCTGTAGGGCATGGCGATCTTGTCGAAGACGAAGCCGGCAATTGGTGGATGCTTCATCTGGGCTTCCGCCAAATCGGCCAATGGATCCCTTACCATCATCTCGGTCGCGAAGTATTTCTGACCCCGGTGACTTTCGGGGAGGATGGCTGGTTTACGGCAGGACATGAGGGGACAACCTTAACGTCCTTTGAGACGGACCTTATTCCTGAAGAAATCGTTCAGCAGGAGAAGAAAGTCTATACGTTTGCCAATACCGATTGGGAGAAGGAATGGTGTTATCTCCGGCATCCGAATCCGGATCATTATGCACTAGAAGAGGACAAGCTGACGCTTAAAGGAACGGCAATTTCGCTTGATCAGGCGGATTCGCCGACTTTTATCGGTTTGCGCCAGAAGGATTTTAACGCCGTTATCACTTGCGATGTATCTCTATCGGCAGGGGAGGCGGGGATCACGATCTATATGGACGAGAACCATCATTATGATTTTGCCATTCGCAATTGTACGGAAGGCTATGAAGTTGTGCAGCGTCTGAATGTCGGGGATCTAAAGTCCGTCGTAGGCAATGTGAAAGTGAGCAGCGATAAGGCAACTTTAGTGATTCAGGCTAGCAATACCGGCTACCGCTTCCTTCTTGGCATAGACGGCGAGGAAATCGAGCTTGGTACGGCGCAGACGAAGTATCTCTCTTCCGAGGTTGCGGGAGGATTCACGGGAGTTGTCATCGGATTGTATGCTTACGGTGAGAATGCTTTGGCCCAGTTTACGAATTTTACTTGCGTTTATCTATGATTCTTTCATACGCAAATTTAAAAACACGCCTGATGCAGGCGTGTTTTTAAATAACGGTTTCGCTTGACGATAGCAAGAAATCTTATCAGATAAAAAAATAACTTCAGATGCAAAAGGAAGTTTGCGTCTGCCGTAGAATATAATCCTTGTAGAATCATAAACTCGTAGCAGAGTCATTTTTTTTGAGAGGTTAAGCGCTTAACTTGATTTTTATCTCCTAGAAAGGCGGTAGATGATGAATACGATCAAATTGTCGATGGCTCAGGCGCTGCTTCGGTTTCTGGATAACCAATACGTATCGGTTGACGGAACGGAGACCAAATTCGTAAAGGGCGTTATGGGCATTTTCGGTCACGGTAATGTAACGGGATTAGGCGAGGCACTGGAGCGCAGCCCCGGAAGTTTGACCTTTATTCAGGGTAAAAACGAACAAGGCATGGCGCATGCGGCGACGGCGTTTGCCAAGCAGAGCGGAAGGAAGCAGATCTTCGCCTGCACTTCCTCGATTGGCCCCGGCGCGCTTAACATGGTGACGGCAGCCGGTACCGCAACGGTGAACCGGATTCCTCTGCTGTTGCTTCCCGGCGATAACTTCGCTTGCCGGCAACCCGACCCGGTTCTGCAGCAGTTGGAGAACCCGGGGGATTACACAATGTCCGCGGTAGATGCCTTTAAGCCTGTAAGCCGGTATTGGGACCGGATTGTCCGTCCGGAGCAACTGATGACGGCTGCGCTGTCGGCGATGCGTGTTCTGACCGACCCTGCCGAGACCGGGACTGTTACGCTTGCGCTGCCGCAAGACGTGCAGGCGGAAACCTATGACTATCCGGAAGCTTTTTTCGCGAAGAGAGTACATGTGATCGAACGCCGTCCTGCCGCAACGGATGCGATTCGGTCTGCGGTTAATCTTCTAGCCGGCAAACGGAAGCCGCTCATTATCGCCGGCGGAGGCGTTCATTACAGCGGAGCCGCTGAGGAACTTATGGCTTTTGCGACGGCTTTTGGCATCCCGGTAGCCGAGACGCAAGCTGGCAAGAGCGTCATGCCGTGGAATCATCCTCTGAATATGGGCGGAGTTGGCGTAACGGGGACGCTTGCGGCTAACCGGCTGGCGAAGGAAGCCGATGTGGTGATCGGGATCGGCACGCGATATTCGGATTTTACCACCTCCTCCAAGTCTGCATTTGTTAACGAGAATGTTGAGTTTATTAATATCAACGTCAGCAGGTTTGATGCCGTGAAGCAAGGCGGCATCGCGGTGACGGCTGACGCGGTTGAGGCCCTTCAAGCTCTTCGGAAAGCTCTGAATGAGGCAGGATATGTAAGCGGTTACGATCGAGGCATGCTAGCTGAGTGGAAGGCGGAGTGGGATCGCGAAGTGAACCTGCTGTATGCCGCGGAACATGAAGCGGGATTGTCCCAGACGCGGGCGCTTGGCGTTATTAACGAAACGCTGCGGCCTTCGGATGTCATCGTAGCGGCGGCGGGAAGCCTTCCCGGCGACCTCCACCGATTGTGGCGTCCGGTTGAGCCGGGGACGTACCATATGGAATACGGATTCTCCTGCATGGGTTATGAAGTGAGCGGCGCTTTTGGCGCGGCGCTGGCGGAGCCAGGCAGAGAGGTGTACGCGGTAGTAGGAGACGGCAGTTATTTGATGCTGCACTCCGAGCTCGTAACCAGCCTTCAAGAGGGCGTGAAAATGACGGTATTGCTCTTTGACAACAGCGGATTCCAATGTATTCATAACCTGCAACGGGGACATGGCAGCGACGGATTCGGCAACGAATTCCGATACCGCAATCCGCAGGACGGCAGTCTAAGCGGCAGTTATATGCCGATTGATTTTGCCGCGCACGCTCGCAGTTTAGGAGCTCGAACCTACACGGTGCATACGTCGGAACAGCTTCGCGAAGCGATTCTTCTCGCGCGCGAGGAGACCGTTTCGACCTTAATAGAGATGAAAGTGCTGCCTGGAACAAATACCTCCGGGTATGAATCCTGGTGGCGCGTGGATGTGCCTGCCGTATCGGTAAGCCCGAAGGTTGAAGCGGCTCATCGCGAGATGGCGAAGGAAACGGACAAGGCGAGAAAGCTGTAGGTTTTTAACCATTATGAGCATTTAAGAGGCTTATGCTTTCGAAGTATGAATCATCACGATGACTTCTTAAAAGGTCATTTGGTGATCATTCATTTTAGGAGGGAATTTAAAATGCCTGTCAACAGACCTTTTTCAGTTGGGATCCATCCTATTAACTGGGTAGGAGAGGATGTCCGCGAGCATGGGGCGGATACCGCCTATGAGACGATACTGGACGATATTCATAGATTAGGACTAACCGGGACGGAGATGGGCCGCAAATACCCGCAGGACCTTGAGGTGCTGAAGCAGGAGCTATCGTCCCGCGGCATTCAGCTTGTGTCCCAGTGGAAATCCGTGCTGCTGTCCGATCCCGCCTACCGAGAGCAAGAGCTTGCCGCCTACCGGGCGCATTGCGAGTTTTTGAGCGGGATGGGCAGCACCGTGATCAGCACCGCTGAGGTCGGAGGGTCGCTTCACTTTGATCCGCGGCGCACGCCAAACGAGAAGGAAGTGCTTCGCCTGGATGAAGAGGGTTGGCGCAGCTTGGCGGAAGGCTTAAACGCTGCGGGAAGCATTGCCCGGGAATATGGCATGAGACTGACCTATCATCATCACGGCGGGACGGTTGTGGAATCTCCCGAGGAAATCGACCTTCTGATGGAGTTGACCGATCCTTCGCTTGTTTGGCTATTATATGACACGGGGCATGCGTATTATGGCGGCGCGGATCCGCTTGAAGTGCTCCGTAAGCATTACGACCGGATCGCTTATATTCATCTGAAGGATATAAGGCCGGCCGTTCTGGACGAAGCGCGTGCGGAAGCAGCCGATTTTGTTACTTGCATCCGCAAAGGCGTCTTTACGGTTCCCGGCGACGGTTGCATAGATTTTCAGCCTATTGTTTCGGAGCTAGTGGAAAGAGGATATGACGGATGGGCGATGCTCGAAGGGGAGCAGGATCCGGCGGAGCACCCGCCATACGAATATGCTCTACATGCCCTTCAACATATTGATGCTCTTATCGAGCGAGCAGAACGGAAAGGAGCAAACGTACATGAGTAATGCCGCAAGATTTGATGCCGCGAAAACGTTGGATTTTGTTGCTGTAGGGCGACTGTGCATCGATTTGAACGCTAATGAAATTAACCGGCCGATGGAGGAGACCGTTACGTTCACCAAATATGTCGGCGGTTCGCCTGCCAATATTTGTATCGGAATGTCCAGGCTTGGCCTCAAAACAGCCTTTATCGGCAAGGTTGCGAATGACCAGATGGGACGGTTCATTACCGGTTATCTGAACAAGGAGGGCATCGATGCCTCGGGCGTGACGGTCGATCAGTCCGGGGCGGTTACGGGACTTGCTTTTACCGAGATTAAGAGCCCAACGGATTGCAGCATTCTCATGTACAGGGATAACGTAGCCGATCTGCTTCTTGAAGCGGGGGAAGTACGGGAAGAACTTATTGCGGCAACCAAGCTCCTCCTCATCTCCGGTACGGCGCTGGCCCAAAGCCCTTCCCGCGAAGCGGTGTTCCAAGCGCTTGATTACGCCAAGAAACATGGGGCAGTTATCGCGTTTGACCTCGATTATCGTCCTTATACCTGGACTTCGGACGAAGAAACGGCTGTCTATTATAATCTTGCCGCGGAGAAATGCGACATCATCATCGGCACAAGGGAAGAGTTCGATATGATGGAACGTCTTGGGAATAACCCGGGGCGGGACGATCATATAACGGCGGCAAAATGGTTCGATCATTCGGCTGACATTGTGATCATTAAACACGGCAAGGACGGTTCCATCGCTTATACGAAGGATGGTGCCTCTCACCGGGCAAGAAGCTTCCCCGCCAAAGTGGTGAAAACGTTTGGGGCGGGAGATTCTTACGCAGCAGGCTTTCTATACGGCCTTATGCAGGGGTGGGAGATTAGCGCCAGCATGGAGTTTGGCAGCGCGGCTGCCTGCATCGTCATCTCCAGTCACAGCTGTTCGGATGCGATGCCCAAAGCACCGCAGGTTCATGAATATATTGAGCGTTGTCTCGCGGGCGAGATTACGGCGGCAAGCAATTAATTCCATACAGGAATGGGAAAGCGGGGAACAAGCAATGTCTCATGCCAATACAGGCACAAGCGTCCAAATATTAAATAACCTGATCGGCGGCCAGTGGGTGCCTTCCAGATCGGGCAGAACGGAACCGGTCTACAATCCGGCTACGGAGGAGATTCTTGCTTACGTGCCGATTTCGTCGGGCGAAGAGCTGGATGAAGCCGTTGCCGCTGCCAAAGAGGCATTTCGCGCGTGGAGCCGTACGCCTGTGCCGCGCCGCGCACGCGTATTATTCAAATACCAGCAGCTGCTTGTGGAACATTGGGAAGAGCTGGCACGCCTCATTACCGCCGAGAACGGAAAAAGCTACACCGAAGCTTATGGCGAAGTTCAACGCGGGATAGAGTGCGTCGAGTTCGCGGCAGGAGCGCCTACCTTGATGATGGGCAAGCAGCTGCCGGATATTGCGTCGAATCTGGAATCGGGCATGTACCGTTACCCGATTGGAGTCGTTGGCGGCATTACGCCGTTTAACTTCCCGATGATGGTGCCTTGCTGGATGTTCCCGCTTGCGATCGCTTGCGGCAATGCTTTCGTATTGAAACCTTCAGAGCGGACGCCGCTACTTGCAGCCCGACTTGCCGAACTCTTTGCGGAAGCGGGTCTGCCTGCCGGCGTGTTAAGCATTGTCCATGGGGCGCATGATGTCGTTAACGGCTTGCTCTCGAATAAGGACGTAGCCGGTATTTCCTTTGTTGGTTCGCAGCCGGTTGCCGAATACGTGTACAAGACAGGCACGGCAAACGGCAAACGGGTACAAGCGCTGGCCGGCGCGAAAAACCATTCCATCGTGATGCCGGATTGCGATCTTGACGCATCCGTGCAACAAATCGTCAGCGCGGCGTTTGGTTCCGCGGGCGAGCGCTGCATGGCATGCGCGGTAGTCATTGCCGTTGGCGATGTAGCCGAACCGCTCCTGCAAAAACTTCAGCTGGCAGCCGATGCGATAACGATTGGAAACGGATTAGATGACGGCGTATTCCTCGGACCCGTGATTCGCGATTCGCATAAGCAGCGGACGCTTGGTTACATTGAATCGGGCGAGCAGGAAGGCGCAACCTTGCTGCGCGACGGCCGCAAGGATACCGCTTCGAGCGGTGATGGCTATTTCGTTGGACCAACCATCTTCGATCATGTCAACTGCGAGATGAAGATTTGGAAAGATGAGATCTTTGCGCCGGTACTGTCGGTTATGCGCGCGGCCACGCTTGATGAAGCGATCGAGATTGCCAATCGTTCCTCGTTTGCAAACGGCGCTTGCCTCTTCACGCAAGACGGCAGCCATGTCCGTCAATTCCGCGAGACGATTGATGCCGGCATGCTTGGCATTAACCTTGGAGTACCGGCGCCGATGGCTTTCTTCCCGTTCTCGGGCTGGAAGGAATCGTTCTACGGCGATCTTCATGCCAACGGAACGGACGGCGTCGAGTTCTATACGCGTAAAAAAATGGTGACGGCCCGTTGGTAAGCGGGCTTACCTCAAGGGAGCTGGAGGAGCGCAGATGAACAAGGTTAGAGTGGGGATTATTGGCGCGGGGCGGATTGGCAAGATTCATGCGGATAACCTGCTCCGCATGGGAGAAGCGGAAGTTGTCGCGATCAGCGATTTGTGCGTGAGCGATGAGCTGATGGCATGGGCAAGTGCCCGAGGAATCGGCATGGTTACTTCGGACAGTTCGGAAGTGATCGCACATCCGGATGTTGACGCGATTTATATTTGCTCATCGACGGATACGCATGTTCCGCTCATTATTCAGTCGGCGGAAGCCGGCAAGCATGTGTTCTGCGAGAAGCCAGTCAGCATGGACGTGAACCGGACGAGAGAAGCGCTTGAAGCCGTGAAGAAAGCGGGCGTCAAGTTGCAGATTGGCTTCAACCGGCGGTTTGACCATAACTTCAAACGGTTGCGGCAGCTTGTTGCCGAAGATCGGATCGGGATGCCGCATCTGGTCAAAATTACGTCGCGGGATCCGAATCCGCCCAGCCCGGCGTACATTCAAGTGTCCGGCGGGATCTTTATGGACATGGCGATCCACGACTTTGACATGGCCCGCTACCTGTCGGGCAGCGAGGTAGACACGGTATTTGCCCAAGGAGCCGTACTGGTTGATCCGGTTATCGGCGAACTTGGCGATTATGATACGGCTGTTATTACGCTGACTTTTGACAACGGTGCCCTCGCGGTCATCGACAACAGCCGCCGTGCCGTATACGGCTATGATCAACGAGTCGAAGTGTTTGGCTCCCGCGGCGCGGTTTCAGCGGAGAACGATTATCCGAATACAGTGACTTTAAGCGATGAGACAGGTGTCGTCCGCGACAAGCCGCTGCATTTTTTCCTGGAGCGTTATAACGAGGCTTATATGGAAGAAACGAAGATGTTCATTGACAGCGTGCTCCATAACCGTCCGCTCCCCGTAGAAGGTTACGATGGGCTGCAAGCCGAACTTATTGCGCTGGCTGCGAAGCAGTCCGCTAAATTAGGCAGACCGATCAGGCTGAGCGAGCTGACATAACACAATAATGCTTACGAAGTAAGTTTTTCATTGGAAGAACTTCACTTCAGATTTAGGAGGAATGACATGAGAAACAAACTGATCGTAGAGCGCGAATCAGGCGCTGACGGTTCCGTCCTGTCGGTAACCCCGCAATCCGCTGGCTGGGAATACGTTGGGTTTGAAGTATTCAAGCTGACGCCGGGACAGTCGCTTAAGCGGGACACTGGTGATCAGGAAGCTTGTCTCGTGCTGCTTAGCGGCAAGGCAGACGTATCCACAAACACAAACAGTTGGAACGGGATTGGCCAAAGAATGAGCGTATTTGAAAAAATACCGCCGTATTCCGTTTATGTGCCAAGCAGCGACAATTGGAGCGTAACGGCGCTTACGGAGCTCGAGCTTGCCGTATGTCTTGCGCCGGGCAAAAGCGGGCGTGAAGCACGTTTGATTCCGCCGGAGAAAGTCGGAATCGAACATCGGGGCAGCGGCAATATGGCGCGGCTCGTTCAGAACATCTTGCCGGAGAGCGAGCCGGCGGACAGCCTGCTCGTCGTTGAAGTATTTACGCCTGGCGGACATTGGTCGAGTTACCCGCCGCATAAGCATGACCGCAACTTCCTCCCGGAGGAATCGCTGCTCGAGGAGACGTATTATTATCATACGAATCCTGCCCAAGGTTTTGCGGTTCAACGGGTCTATACGGATGACCGCTCGCTGGACGAGACATTGGCCGTCGGAGACGGGGAAGCGGTGCTTGTACCAAGAGGTTACCATCCCGTATCGGCACCTCCAGGTTATGAAGTCTACTATTTAAACGTCATGGCCGGCCCGGTCCGAACGTGGAAGTTTTATAATGATCCGGCGCATGCTTGGCTGATGCCCGTTCCGGCTCCGGACAGATCATGATTGAAAGCGTTCCCCTTTACGCGCATAATGAATGTAAATAAGTTACGTGCGAATGGAGACCGTTAATGATGAAAGCAACCATATATGATGTAGCAAAGGCAGCAGGCGTATCCATAGCAACCGTGTCTCTTGTCATAAACGGCAAGGGGAAAATCAGCGAGGAACGCCGGAACGAAATCAAACAGATCATGATGCAGATGGGCTATAAACCAAGCATGATCGCTTCGGCATTAACCGGTAAAAAAACGTACGCGCTGGGACTGTTGGTTCCGGACATCTCCAATCCTTTTTTTGCGGAGATCGCAAGGGCTGTAGAAGACGAAGGCCAACGCCATGGATACAGCGTCTTTATATGCAGCACGGATAACAAAGACGAGAAGGTCGAACGGTATGCCGAGCTGCTGCAGCAAAAAAACGTGGACGGCGTTATTATTGGAACCGGTCTGAAGGATTTGTCCGTGCTGGATCCGTTGCTGAAGGCTAATATTCCGGTTACGCTGCTAGCCAGGGAGCTTCCGTCCGTCGAAGTTCCGTCCGTTGTGGTTGATGATTACAAGGGAGGTTCCGCAGCCGCCGAGCATCTGATCATGCTTGGGCATCGGAATCTTGCCGTATTGGCGGAGCAGGATTCGATCAGCAGCAGCAGGGAGCGGGTCCGGGGGTTCCGGGCAACGGCCGAGCAGGCCGGTCTTCCTCTTGATCCGGCGTTTGTGCTCAGCACAAGCATCAAAGAAGCCAAAGCGAAAGCGAGCGAGCTGTTTCAAAGCGGGAATCGGCCGACAGCTATTTTTTGCTGCAATGACCTTCTTGCCATCGGAGCTCTCCAAGCGGCTAAGGAGCTGGGGGTACGGATACCGGAGGAATGCTCTATCGTTGGATTTGACGATACGGTTCTTGCTTCCGTCACGGATCCGCCGCTTACGACGATTGCCCAGCCGATCGAGCAGCTCGGTCAAACCGCCTTGCAGCTGCTAGTCCGCCAGATCGGCAAGCCCGGCGAATCGCCTGAACGCGTCGTGCTGCCACCGTCGCTTACGATTCGGAAGTCTACGGCCATGCGCGCGAGCATTTAGTTTTCTTTTTAAGAAAAACTTTAGATTTACCCTGCTTAATTCTTAAGCAATGTCTCTTATTCTTAATAAGAACATTGGATCCTTCCCGTTGGATCGTTAGGAAAGCAGGGATAACACATGATGAAATACACACGAGGAACGATAAGCTCCGTTTTCTTTCTGTTCTATCTGTACGTTTTGCTCAAAGTGATTTTGTTTAAGTTCGGCTCGGTTAACCTCGAGTTCTTATGGCATCAGCTCCACTGGTCGCTGAATAATCCCGAATATATGGATTACGGGTTGCAGAGGGCTAATTTTACTCCTTTCAAGACGATTGAAGGGAATATAGCAGGGTTGTCCGATACCCATGAACAGGTTAATTTTATAGGGAATATTGCGATCTTTATCCCGTGCGGGGTTTTTATCCGATTATGGGCTAACCGCACATGGGGATCTTTCCTTGGGGCAGCGTCCCTATCTTTTGGCTTAAGCTTTGCGCTGGAATGCTCGCAGCTTGTTTTCTCGATGGGAAGTTTTGACGTCGACGATTTGATTCTGAATGGTTTAGGCGGCTTGCTGGGCTGGGTATTACTGGCTCCGCGCAAGGGAAAAGCCTTCGCACAAGTTTAACTTGCGCGAAGGCTCTTTATTTATTTCTTCTCGAAAAATGCCAGAAGCCGCATGATCATCGTAATGGCCTCGGCGCGTGTTGCCGTCTCGTTAGGGGCAAAACGGTTATCCTTGCCTTGAATCAGCCCGGCATCTACGGCAGCCGCGACTTCTTTGCTAGCCCAGGCAGGAATAGCTGCCGAGTCGGTGAAGTTTGCGCTACTTGCGCCATCCAGCTTTAAGCTGGCCGCTCTTGCGATAATAACGGCAAGCTGGGCACGGGAAAGCTGGTCGGACACACGGAAGGTGTCGTCGGCGAAGCCTTGCATGAGACCGGCGGCAATCGCGCGCGCAATATGATCCTTCGCCCAGCCTGGGATCGAGCCTGCGTCTTGGAAGACCATACCCGAATCTTCGCCCTCCAGCATAAGCGCGCGGCTGATCATCACGGCAAACTCACCGCGGGATACTGTATTCTCCGGACGGAAACTTCCGTCGGTGAAGCCGTTAACGATGCCAAGCTTCACGGCAGCTTCAATATTGGCTTTAGCCCAATGTTTGTTAATGTCCGAGAATTGAACCGTTGTTGCTGGTTCTTCGGATCCCTCGCCTTCTCCTTCGGCTTCTTCCTCTTTGCCCGGTACCTCTAAGCCAGGAGGGGGACCAACGTTGCCGCTGCCGCCCGGAACAGACGGATTCTCGCCTGCATACACGGCGGAGCTTTCACTAAATAGGAACTGAACATCATAGTTATGCACGTAATTGATTTCCGGCCAATTGACGTCTACCCAGCCGTTAATTTTGGAGGATAAACTCGGCAGCTGGAAGGTCGCAACGCGGGTGTTGTTTGCCGTGTTTGCCGAGGAGACGGAGCCGCTGCTGCCGTTCAGCGTCAAACCCGTAATTTCCTTGCTTTGTTTAAGCGTGAAGGATACGGATTTCGCGCCGCCGCTTACGTTCACAAGCGCTCTTGTATTGACATACCTGCTCATGATGGAATCTTCATCGGTTCCATCCTTGAGAATCCGGAAGTTCATATAATAATTGCCGTCTTCCGGGTATTTAGGGGTCTGGCCGACAGGCGGCGTTCCCGGATCCGTAGGGCTAGTAATGGCTGCTGCTTTGAAGGTATCAAGCGCGGTCTGCAGATCTGTTGTAGCGGTCAAAATTTTAGGTCTTGGAGCAGCCAAATATCCGCCGCTAGTTGTAGCTGAATCGATTGCGGTCTGCAAGGTCGCTTTGGATCCGGTTGGATATTGTCCAACCCCGGTACCTTCAACAGCTTTATCATGAAGCTGCTGCGCTTGG
This sequence comes from Paenibacillus glycanilyticus, assembly GCF_030161375.1. GTDB lineage: Bacteria > Bacillota > Bacilli > Paenibacillales > Paenibacillaceae > Pristimantibacillus > Pristimantibacillus glycanilyticus_B. The sequence goes on along the minus strand of NZ_BSSQ01000003.1, from coordinate 161,581 downwards.
TCGATAAAAGAAAGCAGTTCTTTATGCTGAGCAGCATTAAAACTGATGAAGACCGTTTTTGTTACGCCGGCTATTTCGGTCACTTTGTTATCCGCATAAGTCATCGGATATCTGATTCGTACAAAACCTTGCCACAACGAGTCGGGCTGAGCGGCGCTTCTTACATAAGACTGGAACACTTTTTCCGTTGCCGTACTGCTTAATGTTACCGGTTTTCCTGGATTAGCGGAATTGGCTGGACCGAATAGGCCATCCGTTGATCTAGGGGAAGATTGAGCAATCGATTTGCCGGTGTAGTCGATGGAGTCATTAGGATCGTCGTGAATCGTAATGTTCGCAAAGGTTCCCAAGTACCCTTCCTGCTGCAGAAGCTCGGCCGTGTCTGCAAAATCGCCAGCATATTGAGACAGAATATTGGTTCCTTCCGCGATGGAATCCAATACATAGATTTCAGCTTCGGATTTCTTCGAATACCTCTGCTTCTCGATGTCTTCCCAGTTATACTTCGCGAGCTTCTCATAGACCATCGTATTGACCTGAGTTTGCGTGGCTGCGGCATCCTGGAACAACGTCTCGGCAGCTGCCAGTTCTCTGCGCACCTTCGCGGTAAGACCAAGCGGTACGCCATATGAGATCTCTTCATAGGCAGGGAATTCGGAAGGGTATTCTCCTTCGGAGTAAGCCGCTCCGAACCGCAAGGAAGATGCGATGCCGCTTTCCGCAAAGCCGGAATCCTTAGGATCTTTGGCCAGCCATGTTTTGGCTTCCAGAATCCATCGGGATAGCGCGGCTTTGTTCACGACAACAACGTTGTTCTTGAAATTTTTAACCGCCGTATCCAGCGTTTTGTAAGCAACTTCAAGATAATCATCGTCTGCGGCCAAAGCGTTTGCCAGAGTAAGCTTAGCTTGCAGTTCTGCTATGGATCCCGTTTTGTATTGGCCATCTGCTTCGCCTTCTACCGCGCTTCCAAGCAGCAGATTTGCGGCTGATACTAGAGAATTAAACGTATCTCGGGTAATAACGCCATTCCCGCCGTCGCCATCGCCACCGCCTGGAAGAGGGGATAGGTCGATTCCGTCTAGTTGAAGCTGCAATTGCGCGTTATACCAATGGTTGTAATAATTTGCGCCGAAAATATTTTCTTTGTCGTTAATATGCATCACAATATCCTGTAGGGAATAAACGTCCTCGATTTCTAATCGAATAACGACATTGTCATTGTTGGGTGAAGCAGCGTCTCCTGAAACAGCCGGTGTATAACCATCCAGTCCATTGACGCTTTCCACGCCGCCGGATGAAGTGATAACGGCTTTGGCCTTACCTGGGTTACGCGAGCCGAAATATTCAAATGTAGAGTAGTTTGCTTTTGTAACTTGATGCTCGAATACAGCTTTACCGTCTTTAATGATCAGTTTGCCGCTGTTCTTAACCATAAAAGTGTCAGCAGCCGAAGTTTCGGTCGAACCGTCTTTCAAATAACGAAAAGGAACATCAAACTCACCATCGCGAACGGATGACGAAGCTGCGGAGGCGGGGGGAATATGTAGAATGCCAAGGAATAAAGCGAATGCCATTACGATGGCTAATGACCTTCTAAACAATAATTTCACTTTGATTAACTCCCTTTGTACTTATATTTGACAAACGGGAAGCGTTGATTAGGAGAATCAACGCTTCCTTCTTTGCCTTGCTTACCGCCTGAATCTTAGGCTGCGATTACAGCCATTCAAGCTCCAAATTATACGAGGTGCTATGCGGCCCTGCTACGACATACAGCGTTAGGTCAACGTTTGCGGAGGTGTCGCCAGGGAAGGTAATGGTCGTCAGATTTGTTGTGGAGCTGTAAGTACCGTAGTAGCTAACGCCGCCTACATTAACTTGCGGGAAGTAGTTGCCTGTCAGCGTGATGGTCACGTTGCCGCCGTCCACTTCAGCCGGACCTGCAATATAAGAACTCGAATGAGCATGATAGCTGCCGTTGTAGTTGAACTGATAGTTTTGCGAAGATGCGAAGGCGGAAGCCGCCATTCCCATTAACAGGACTACTGCCATTAACGTCATTACCAGCGATCTTTTCATCATTTGTGCCATTTGTATAAACACTCCTCTATTTTTTAATGGATGATGGTTCGTTTCGTAGATCTATGCTGCTCGTCATTCTTACGCTCGCAGGCCTCCGCTCCTTTTCTAACAGGCATGGTTCATGAAACTGTCGACTGCTATATTCGGACAATGATTATCATTCTCAATGAGAAGTCAAAAAAAATATAGCGTTTCACTAACTCCATTGCCAAGATTTGACTACGCCCCGAATTCTAAACGCCGATTATGAACGGAGCATGAATTTTAGATTACAAGTTTGCGGGTTAAGCTTGGGAACAAAAATGTAATCTGGAATTCACGCTCTGTTCACAAAATGGAAGTAAAATCCACGTGAACAAGAAGGGGAGGGAACCGATATGGTGATCGTTACAAACGTATCGCAGATTACAAAAGGGAACGGAATAAAGCTGATAGAACGCTTCGACCGGGTCGGCAAGGTGGAAGGAATGGCCGGTTTTCTTGGTCTTGAGGTCATGCTCACCGAAAATACGAAAGAGTACGATGAGGTAACCGTGAGCACCAAATGGGAGAGTAAAGAGAACTTCCAAGCGTGGACGCGAAGTGAGGCTTTCCGCGAATCGCATTCGCACCGGGAGACGCCAGAGTATATTATTTCGAACAAAATCAATTTCTACGAAGTGAAGATCGTTCGTCATCCGCTGCCGGAAGCAGAAGTTCAAAACGCATAGCGATCCATTCTGGGGCTTTGAAGAGTCGGTTCCGACTCTCCAAAGCCCTTTTATATGCGATGAGAATTATAAATACAAGGATTTGGAATTTGCAGGGTTGACAGCGAAAAGAAAATATTGGTAGGATTATTAGTGATAATAATTATCATTATCATCATAAAGAATAGAGTTGGAAAGGATGAGACGATTGAAAGGGATGAAATGGATCAGCGGCATCGTTGCCGCTGTGTGTATAGCGATGCTGTTTGGGCAAGGCCATTCGCAGGCGGCGGCAACGATGGAGGACGGCACTTATACCGGTGATTATCTTATTTTGCAAGCTGACAATGATTCGGTGTCCATGGCTAATGATTATTGGGAGAAGCCGGCAACGGTTGTCGTGAAGGGTGGAAAAGCAACCATCCGGGTCACGATTAACCATAGCTTCTGGGTCACGCAGTTTAAAGTGCCCGGCGGAGGCGGATATGTGGATACGAAGGTAATCAGCTCCAACAAAAAAGCGGATACCCGCCTTGTGGAATTTACGGCGGATATCACCAAGCCGATTGTGTCCAAAATCCATGTGACGGTAGCAGACATTGACTATGACCATGACTATACGATCCGGTTCGCGTTTGACATGAACACCATTAAACTTGTGAAAAAAGCAGAAGTTGCCGAAGCCGAGGAGCCTTCAGCGAAACCTTCTGCCAAACCAACGGAAGCGCCGGCGGCTACACCAAAGCCAACGCTAACGCCAACGCCAACGCCGGCCGCAGCGGAAAAGCCGCAACAGACAAGTAAACCGGGAGCAGCATCTTCTACGCCATCCCCATCATCGTCTCCGTCATCCGTGCCGTCATCTGAGCCATCGCCTTCCGCTTCCGCATCGGCAGGAACAGCCGCTAGTCAGCAGCCGGAGGTGACGGAGAGCGCAGAGGCAAGTACCCCGCAATCCGGGCCGGATAGCGAAACCATCGGCACAGAACTCGCCGCAGTAACGGAAGGGGCAGATGCTCCTGCTCTAGCAGCCGGTGAAGCAAAGAGCCAATCCGAAAAAAGCGGCAATTGGATCTGGTGGCTGGTTACCGCCGTTGTTATTGCAGGCGCTGGCGGTCTAGTCATCTGGAGAAGAAAAGCCCGTTAATTGGTTAATCGGAGTACGGAATAAACGCCGGTATGGGAGGCGAGAGAAGAGACGATGAAACAATTGCTCATAACAGACGATGATTCCAATACCCGGACGCTGCTTGGCCATTATTTGACCCGGGAAGGCTATCGCGTTCTGGAAGCGCAGAACGGTCTGGAAGCGATTGCCGTACTAGAGAAGCAACCCGTAGATCTTGCCATATTGGACGTTATGCTGCCTATTGTAGACGGATTAACCTTATGCGAGTTTACGAGAAAGAACTATGATATTCCGATTATTCTCCTAACCGCGAGGGATCAATTAAGCGATAAAGAGCAAGGATACTTAAGCGGTACGGATGATTATGTTACGAAGCCGTTTGAGCTTCCCGAAATTTTATTCCGGGTCAAGGCGTTGTTCCGCCGTTACTCGCTGGCCTCTAGCGATAGGATTCGGCTGAATCAGCTCATAATCGACCGGAAAAATTACGAGATTGTGGACGGGGAAGAGGTTCAAATGCTTCCTCTCAAGGAATTCGAGCTGCTGGCACAGCTTGCGGAATACCCGGGGCGCGTATTTTCCAGGGACGAACTGATCCGCATTATATGGGGAACGGATTACAACGGGGACGAGAGAACCATCGACGTACATATTAAAAGGCTTCGCAAACGGTTTCCGGAAGCCGACCGCGGCTTTGTCATTCATACGGTCAGAGGCATCGGCTACAAGCTTGAGGTGCCGTCTGCATGAGATCGCTGTATGTCCGCGTGCTGGTCGTTATCATTTATTCGATAGCGATCAGCTCCTTCTTAGGTTATTATGCGGCAACGGTCTATTATCACGGGGTCCAGAAGCCGCATGCCGATGCCAAACTCATGAATACGGCTGAACAGCTGCGGGATTATATCAAGCTGCATCCGGATGGAATGGGCGACTATTTGCACAGCTCCGCCAAGCTTGGTTATCAAATCTACGTGTATGATGAAGACGGCAACGGCATTTTTTATGGAAGACCTTTCTCAAAGGCCAATTTGGAGGGAGAAGTGAAGAAGCGGGTGTTAGAAGGCGAAGTCTATCATGGCATCGCGGAATATCCGAACAAAGCGTTTCAAACCGGTTACTTTGACAATGCGTTAAGCAATACCGTAGGTCTAACGGTCATGGCCGATGCCGATCGGTACGCCTTATTCGTAAGGCAGGACAGCCGCGTGCATTTTGATGAATTGCGGATGTTTTTTATCGTTATGTTTATCTTGACGGTGTTGTTCAGCTTCCCGTATTTCCTCATCAGCGCGCGTTACCTGGTGCAGCCGGTTATCCGGCTGACGGAAGCGACAACCAAGGTAGCGCAAGGCCAATATGATATTCAAATCCCGGTAGCAAGGAAAGACGAGATTGGGCAGCTAGCCCGTCAATTCCAAGCGATGAGCACCGAGCTTGAGCGGTCTGACCGGTCAAAAAAAGAGTTTGTAGCCAATGTATCCCACGAAATTCAATCTCCGCTTGCGGCTATACAAGGGTATGCCGACTCCCTCGCCCGTGATGGGATTAAGGCCGAGCAGGCACGCCAATATGCCTCTATCATCGGGCAGGAAACACGGCGGCTTGCTGCGTTAAGCAGGCAACTGTTGCTTCTCTCGACGCTGGACCATTCCGGCTATTCGACCGAAAAACAGCTGTTCCTGCTGCGGCCGCAGCTTCGGCAAGCCATACAACATTTTGAATGGCAGCTCGCGGAGAAAGAAATCGCCATCAGGGTCGCCGTCCCCAGGCAGCTCTGCATATGCGGAAATGAGGTGCTGCTCATGCAGGTATGGATGAATCTGCTCTCCAATGCGGTCAAGCATATACCTGGGGGACGCTCCATTCATGTTGCGGCGGAGCAGGCGGACGGCATATGCTTCGTAACGGTCGGCGATACGGGGGACGGTATTCTCGAACAGCAGCTCCCATCCATCTATGATCGCTTCTACCGCGGAGATAGCGCAAGAGACCGGGCCTCCGGCAGTACCGGGTTAGGCTTGTCGATCGTTCAGAGAATTGTTCAGCTGCACGGAGGTACAATTGAAGTGGACAGCAAGATTGGCAAAGGAACGAAATTCAAAGTAGGAATACCGGGAAGGTAATAAGGAACACGCCTAATAAGGGCGTGTTTTTGTTGTCTTATTTTTATAGTAGAATTTTAGAGTGGGAAATAGACCCAAACGAACTTGATAGTGTATAATTGTCCAATATGTATCAAGGTGACGGTTCAGTTGCTCAACAAATATAAAGCGCTTTCAATATCATCTTTGTGTAACTCTATGACCCATTCCCAATTGGATAGGAGGACGGACGGATGAAAAGATTTCCCATGATGCTTCAACTGATGCTCATATTGATCTGTGTCATGGCTATTCCGACTGCCATTCTGACCTGGTATAGCGGCACACAAATTGTAGGGTATTCGGAAAGCGCAATTGCGGAAACGTCGCTTGCGGGGCTGAATGCCAATCGCGAGCTGAATGAAAATGCGCTGAGCAACCTGGCGCAGGATGCGGTGCAGCTGGCCGCAACGAATATTTTTGACCGGCTCCGCGGCTTCCAAACGTATTCAGAATTGAATTCGGATTATAGCGATATAAGCAGCGCGCTTAAAGTTCTGAATGAACTGGCCAGTCTGAATCACCGCGTAGATGGCGTCTACTCGACTTACTTCCTGCTTGACGGTGCCGATTATGTCGTCTCTACGGATCAAGGCATTACCACGCTCGATCGGTACGAACAGGTAGCTTGGATGGAGCAAGCGCTGGATGGGAGGAGAGGGATCGCTGGCGTATGGTTTCCCCGAAGGTTGGAATCCGGCCTTCAAGTGGTGTCTTATGTCCTGCCCTTAAATCGCTTGTCCACGACAACGCGCGGAACGATCGTCGTCAATTTGCGGGAGAAGCAGATCGCCAATTATTTAAATTCATCCGAGCCAGGTTCGGAAGGCTATATGCTCCTCAGTTCGGATGGTACGATAATCTCCCACCACGATAAGTCATTGCTGCTGTCCGACGGCAATAAACAGCCTTTTATCCGGCAAATCTTGAGCAAGCCCGTGAAAGAAGGTTATGCCTACCATACGCTGAATGGGGAGCGTCTGCTATATACCTGGTCGCGTTCGGAGCAGCTTGGCTGGTGGAATATCAATATCTATTCGATGGATCAATTAATGACCAAGACGTACAATCTGCAGCGAAGCATTATTTTTATAACGGCGATTATCATCTTTGCGGGTACAATCCTTGCCGTGCTGCTCGCGACCTGGTTATCTCAGCCGCTTCGGAAGCTTGTCCGGACGATGCGCGAACGCACCGGCCTCGGGACCCCGGGTAACAATGAGCTGGCCTTCCTGGAGTCCGCGTTCAGGCGGATGCAGGAGGAGGAGGAAGGCTTGCACAGCTTGCTGCAGGAGCGCGAGCAGGATACCCGGAGCTTGTCCATCCACCAATTGCTTCGCGGCGAAGTGAAGAAACAAATTGCCGAGATGTTCCCGGAGCGTTATTACACGATTGCCGTTGTCTCCATTGACCGTTACAGGAGATACGTAAGCAAGAACAATCCGGAGACGCGCAGCTACAACCGTTATCTTCTGCTATCGAAATGCGAGAGCTTATTCCCCGCGAACATCCATGCAAGAGGGATTTACCAGGGAGAAGGAAATTTCGTATTTGTTATGAATTATGTGCAGGATGAGGGCGTTATGTCCGGTTTGAAAGATACGCTTGTCCGCATCCGGGATGCGGCGCTTGATTTGCTGGGCCATTCGGTGACGACCGGCGTTAGCAGCCAGACGGAGTTCAGCGAACTGATTCCCGAGCGGGTGGCTGAAGCGGCGGAGGCGATCAAACAACGGATGATCAAAGGCAGCGGGTGTATTTTTTACTGGCAAGAGGAATCGGAGCGCAGCAAGAAATACATGTATCCAACCAACAGCGAGCGGCGGATCGTTAATTTCTTGGAACGGGCAGATCTGGACAGCATTCTGGGGGAGCTGAACTCGATCCGCCTTGATATTATTTCGGACGAATCGATCTCGCATGACAACATCTTGTTCATATACAATCAGATGATTGGCGTAACCATCAAGCATCTTCGGGAAAACAACATTAGCACGTCCCGAATATTTGCCGGCCGAGGCAATATTTATTCCGCTATTGCAGCCCTTGATACGCTCGACGAGCTCGAGAATTATCTCCGGGATTTCTTCAAAGACATTATATCGCATCTGGAACGCAACACCGGCGAAGCGAATCACGGGGATCGGATCATTCGATACTTGGAAGAGAATTTCTGCAAGGAGATTGTGTTTGAAGAGATGGCCAAGGAGATTGGCATCAGCTATTCCTACATGAGGAAGATCGTATATGAGTTAACCGGCAAAAGCCTGATAGATTACACGAACCATCTTCGGATCGAGAAGGCGAAACAGCTGCTTGCGGAATCCAATATGACGATTACACAGATCGCCTCCGAGGTTGGCTATTATAATGTTCAGAGCTTTAACCGGTTCTTCCGCAAGTATGAAGGGATGCCTCCAAGCAGCTACAAGACATCGAGAGCCAAGACATCTTAAAGAGACTTGAATAGCCTGGCATTGGGCTGTCCTGCATGCTGCAGGGCAGCTTTTATTTTTGCTCATGCCTATCAGAATTGATCATAAATCGCGCCAAAACCGCAATAATCAGGCTTCAACAATCAAAAATGACGGATGAAATCAATACTCAGCATTTACGGGCTAAAAGGAGCGGGGCTATGATGAGGACAGCAACGAGCCATGTCTCATGCGATCCACAAACGAGGGGAAACTGATTCGCGAGGAGGTGAGAATGTGAAAATTGAAAGCGCTTCACATCAAAATGAAACCGCTTTAAAAAACATCCGGTTAAACAAACGCGGCATGGCGTATTTTCTCCGGCGGGATTGGCAGCTATATGCGCTTCTATTAATACCGCTGGCGTTTGTGCTTGTATTCAAATACGCTCCGATGTCCGGGCTAATCCTTGCCTTCAAAAATTACAAGATAGCAAAAGGATTCTGGGGGAGCGATTGGGTAGGCTTTCAGATCTTCCAGGAGATCTTCGCCAAGCATGACTTTGGCCGCGCGGTCCGGAACACGATTTTGCTTAACAGCTTGGATCTCTTGTTCAGCTTCACGATGCCGATTGTACTTGCGCTGCTGCTTAACGAGATCAGAAGCGTAAGGTTCAAACGCATTAATCAAACGTTGCTGTACCTGCCGCATTTCTTATCCTGGATTATCATCGGCGCTATTGCTTACCAGCTTCTTAGCGAAAGCAACGGCGCGATCAATAATCTCATTGCCATGATGGGAGGCGACCGGATTCCGTTCCTGCAGGACGATACCAATTGGTTGATAAGCTATTTGGCGATAGGCGTCTGGCAGAGCATGGGCTGGGGGACCATCATTTATCTTGCTTCGATCAGCAGCATTAACCCGGAAATGTACGAGGCGGCAATCGTCGACGGAGCGGGTCGCTGGAGAAAGGTATGGAATGTGACGCTGCCTTCGATTCGCGTGACCATCGTTACCTTGCTTATTATGAACCTCGGCAAAGTGATGGAGGGCTCGTTCGAGCGGGTATTTGCCCTGCAGAACAAAGCGACGACCGAATATACGGTTACGATTCCCGTATTGGTGTACCGGTGGGGGATTGAGAGCGGCAACTTCAGCCGGGCAACGGCGCTTGGGTTATTCCAGGCAGTAATTGGTCTTGTCCTGGTGCTGGCTGCCGACCGGATTGCGAAAAAGCTTGGCGAAGACGGACTTTTATAGAAGGGAGAGGTCAACCAACCATGAAAGCATCAAACAGTACTCTAGCTGTTCATCGCAAAAGGCGCTTTGATCTATGGGATGTGCTGATTCACCTCTCTTTGATTCTCGCCTCGCTGGCTTGTTTGCTGCCGTTCTTGCATGTCGTATCCAAGTCATTAAGCGAAGACGCATTTGTTATCGCGAACAAAGTGTTTATATGGCCGGAAGGATTCACGCTTGAAGCGTACGGCAAGATTTTTGCGGATGACAGCATTTTGCGGTCCTTGTATGTTTCGGTTCTAGTAACGGTGTTATTTACCGTTCTTGGCATGATCATCACGATTTGCGCGGCTTATCCGTTATCCCGCAAGCAGCTGAAGGGACGTACGGTGTTAACCTTTATCTTTATGTTCACCTTGTATTTCAGCGGTGGCATTATCCCCGAATATATGCTGATAAACAATTTGGGGATGCTCGATACGTTATGGTCGATTATTTTGCCTCCGGCCTTCAGCGCCTTCAACTTATTGATCATGAAGACGGCTTTGTCGAGCAGCATCCCCGATAGCCTGGAGGAGTCGGCAAGAATTGACGGCGCGGGACATTTCCGGATTCTCGTCAGTATCGTGATCCCGTTGTCCAAACCGATTATCGCGACATTGTCCTTGTTCTATGCGGTTGGGCGTTGGAACACGTATCAAGATGCCTTGTTCTACATTAAGCAAAATGTAGACCTGAGACCTTTGCAATTGAAGTTGTATTACCTCGTTATTCAGGCAAGCGAAAGCTTCCAGCTGGAAGCAACGCAAGTATCTCTTAGCAACCCCGAGGTGCTTAAAGCTTCGTGTGTCGTGTTTGCAACGCTGCCGATTATTTGCGTGTATCCGTTTATCCAGAAGTATTTTGTCCAAGGCGTTATGCTTGGGGCCGTGAAGGAATAATCTCGCAACTAAAATCATGTAATGGGGGAACAAGCAATGAGCAAAAAGAATTTCGTATCCATGTTTATGGCTTTGTTTGTAGTACTCGGCATTTTGTCGGGCTGCTCGAATAACAATAATGGGAATACAAACAGCTCGAATGACCCTTCTCCTTCCGCAAGCGCAAACAATACGGCAAGCAATGCGCCAAGCGACGCAGCCGAGGGCAAATATCCCGATTATTCGAAGGGTTTTCCGGAGAAAGTTACGCTGCAAATTCCGGTTTATGAACGTGCTTTCGAAGGCTGGAACGTAACGGACAACTACTATACGCGTTGGATTCAGAAGGAATTCGGCGACAAGTACAACATTGATGTCAAGTTTATTCCGATCACAAGAAACAGCGAAGTGACGGATTACGAGCAGCTGCTCGCTTCCCATAAAGCGCCGGATATTATTTTCCACTACGATATGCCTCAAGCGCTTGCTTATTATGGCGAAGATGTCATGCAGGAACTGGACTACGATGAGATTGCCAATTATGCGCCTACCTATTGGAAGAACATGAGCGAAACGATTAAACAATATGGCGCCGTAGACGGCAAGAACGTATTTTTCTTCGCTGCGCGTCCAAGCGTAGACAACTTCACGACGCTAATCCGCAAAGACTGGGTGGAGAAGGTTGGCATGAAAGTGGAGGATTTGACCTCCCTCGAGAAGTATAATGAATTGCTCGAGAAGTGGAAGGCTGCAGGACTGGGTACGGCTGGCGCATCTCTTCTGCAGAACAACTATACGTATAACTATGCGTTCCGCGACTGGCCGGTTGATCCGAAATACCGCGCGCTTTATTCCGATCTTGGCGTAGCGGATCTGACGACGAAGGATTCCGAGAAATACTTGAAAAACCTGAACTATGAGTATAATCATGGTCTCATCGATAAAGAGTTCTATCTGCGCAATGACGATGCCAAGACAAAAGCTGAATTTGTTGCCGGCAAAACAGGCACGTATAGCTTCTATCTCGCTAGCAACACGGATGTTCTGACTGCTACGCTCAAAAACAATGCGGATGCACAATTCGATGTTCTTCCTGGAACAGCTGGCGTACCGGAAGGCAATAAGCCGCAAGCTCGCGCGTATTGGCCATTTGGTCTGATTATGGGGGTTAACTATGAATCGACGCCTGAGGAACGTGCTGCCGTATGGATGTACCTCGATTGGATGAGCCAGCCGGCTAACCTGTTCTACTTGCAAAATGGGGTTGAAGGTCAGAACTATACGCTGGACGCGGACGGCCTTGCCGTTAAGAACCCGGATTTCAAAGGCGAATCGGTGTTGTCTCAAAACAATAACAAAGACTATTTCGCCCTAGTTAGCGAAGTTGTTCAATATACGGATCCAGCGGTAACACGCAAAGCGTATCTGCAAAACTGGTCGCCTCCTGGCTACGAAAGCCTGGCTGATAAGGTACTGAATAACTTTGACAGTTTGGCTGAGTTCCGTACGCCGGATGCTTTGTTTACCGTTGTACTGGATAAAGTGAACGAATACAAGGCCGATCTGAACTCGCTCTTCCAAGAGCTGTACGTGAAGGTGGTTCTCGCACCGGAAGATCAATTCCAAGCAACGTATGATGATGCGAAAGAAACGTATCTGGATGCCGGTTACCAAGAGATTCTTGACGAGAAGCAAAAAGCGATTGACGCTGGTCAATTCAAGTAATCGAAGGAATGGACTAGGATTTGTTCGAGCCCCTGCGCGAAGCAGGGGCTTTGGATCTAAGGGAGGTAAGGAGATCATGAAGCTTGATGCAACAGCCATTGATTTGAAGCAAGTCGTCCGGCAAGTGGCGGATTATACGTTTGGGATGGATTTAACATGGGACTGGCCGGGCGGTGTAGCCTTCTATGGCGTCAGCCGGGCTTATGAAGTAACTGGTGAGCAAGTTTATTTGGACAAAATGGCAGCTTGGGTTGATGAGTATCTGGAAGCGGGATTGCCTGGATGGACTGTAAATACATGCGCGATGGGACATATGCTACTCACGTTATATGAACAGACGCAAGACGAGAAATATCTTAAGCTAATTTTGAGCAAAGTGGATTACCTGGGAAATAAAGCGCTTCGCTTCGGTGACCGGGTACTCCAGCATACGGTATCGTCGAAAAACGATTTTCCCGAACAATGCTGGGCAGATACGTTATTTATGGCGGCGTATTTCCTGCTGCGGGTTGGCGTCCGGTTTGACCGGAAAGATCTGATTGACGACGCTTTGCATCAATTCTACTGGCATATTAATTATTTGCAGGATGAGAATACCGGGCTGTGGTATCACGGCTATAACCATATTAATAAAGATCATATGTCCGGCATGTATTGGGCCCGCGCCAATGCTTGGGCAGCCTATACGATGTCGCGTGCGGCCAAGGGTACGCCCGAAGCGTACTTGTATCCGCCAATGATGCATATTTGGGGCTCCTTGCGAGATCAGCTTGCCGCCATCAAGAAGCTGCAGAAGGAGGATGGCCTTTGGGGGACGGTGCTAGATTATCCGGAAGCTTATGGTGAAGTATCCGCCACGGCAGGCATCGCCGCAGCGATGGTGACGCAAAATAATCCGCTCCATGGCAAATACGTGCAGAAGGCGCTGGACGGCGTACTTGCCAATATCACGGAGAATGGACGAGTGTTGAACGTATCCGGCGGAACGGCCGTCATGAACGATATCGAAGGTTATCTTGGCATTAACAAGAAGTGGGCGCAAGGCTGGGGGCAAGGACTGGCGCTTGCTTTCTTAACAGCCGTGATTGAGAACGAGCATAATCGGGAATAGCGTAACTTATGGAGACCGCAAAGGCTGATTAGCCTTTGCGGTTTTATTTGTAAGACGCAACATTTTGTACGAAGCTGCGTCTCAATATGGGGGAATTTGTAAGAGCTGTGAGGGGGACGTCATGAGAAAGTGCATCATTTGCTTACTTATTAGCCTTGTACTGTTGGTTCAAAGCTCATGCAGCGCGGATCATGGCGAGAAGATTTTTGTTAATGATGTCGATCAGATAGCCTGGAATGACGTGATGGACAAGATCGCTCAGAAAGCTGGGACTAATGCGGATAATCTGGGCTTGTTTGAATTCCTAATCAGCTGGGATCATTCTACGCTTGTGAATCTTACGATGAGTCTAATCGATAAATCGAGTCATACCAATTACACGGTTACTTATCAAGGTGCATCCGATAAGTACACCGATATCGTAAACAAAGGCAAGATTGAGAATTTCAACAGTAACGATGTCGTATTGCTCAAAGATATCGTTGATATTTTTGATGCGAACAACATTAGCTCGTTCAAAACATACAGTGATGTAGATAAAGGATTCATGATGTAGGACGTCGTGAATGGGGGCATTACGTACAGTAGTAAATATGGCACAAAGTTGTTTAAGGTGGATGATCAATCGATTGAACCGTTTCAGAAGAATGAAACCTTGCAATTGCCTAAGCGGACCGTTTCTTTCACTGTAGGAAATAGTCTATTTATATTGATGGATCACTCAAGCTGATAGCTAGCCATTCATTGAAGCGAAATTCGAGGAGGAGATAATATGCATGCCAGCAGTAAGACAGTAACCGTCTATCTAATATCCGGTCCGCTTGGCGTCGGGAAATCAACCGTCTCCAAGACTATAGCCAGCCAGATGAAACAAAGTGTCTTAATTGAGGGTGATCTCCTTCTACATGTTTACAAAGGGGAAACTGAACCTCCATGGGAAGAACGACTTCGCTTGGCGTGGCTTAATATCGCTGCCGTGACGCGGAATTTTATCCAGAACGGGTTAGATACGGTTATCGATTTTGTTGTCGAAGATGAACTCCCATGGTTCCTTGAACAGCTATCGGATCTTGATGTAACGTTACACTATGTTGTGCTGCACGCGGAATCGGACAACCTTGCCGCCCGGCTGCATCAGCGAGGAGATTCGCAATATTTGAACCGCTCGCTGTTCCTTCGGGACAAATTGATGAAGTCACCTGCTAACGAGCCATACCTGCTAGGCACCGATGGCAAGTCGCCAACCGAAGTTGCTGAGATAATGAGGAGTGATGATAGGTTTCGGATACGGATTTAGAATAGAGCTATCCCGATAAAAGTGGGGAACATTTGTGGAACTGAAGATTCCGTTATTTGTATTTTGTGCTTGTTTGATATCTGTTTTCTCGGACAAGCTCCTTGTTAAATGGATTCCCAGCTCCGATATGAAGTCCATTGTATTTGGCTTGCTTATAGGACTAGCTATATTCTCAGTACAAAAAAGCAGGGCAGCGAGAATAAAAATCTCAATACCGTTTGGAGTATTTGTTATAGTGGCTGGTTTTGCAATTACCATAGTATCAGCCGTTTATACCGTTCAAATTTAGCAAGGAATATATGGAGGAATGTCGACGTGATGAGGAAAAGCCTATGGATAATCAGCGTTATCGCGTTGTTTGCCCTTATCGGGTGCCAGAAGCAAGAGGCTGCGTTTCAACCAGATACATTCTCTGATAAGGACAAGTGCATCGTTAACCTGCAAAATAACAAAACCCTATGTTATGGGGATTCGAGAGCGGATGTTGAGGCTATCTTGCAGGATGGTGGAGATAACGGGCGTCCTTTAGTCTTGTATTCATCGGGTGTTCGCGTAGCGTACCGGGACGATATCGCTGTAGGTTTTCAATTAATTGAAGGATCTGAAGGGAAATACGAAACGGCTCGCGGAGCACGAGTTGGCATGAGCAAAGCCGAGGTCATGGAGCTTTATGGGTTCAAATATGCGCATGAGGCAACCCCAAATAATCTCGATTATGCCTACGACATGAAGAAGGGCGAGTTTGTCGATAAAACGCAAGTGTTTTCTGGTGATGTTCAGCTGAAGCGGGAGCAGATTTTCCTTGTGGATGCGATGTTTGATGGCAATAAGGATGGCGCGGCATCTCTTATTGGACTAGTTGATCAGAAGATGGCGATTTTTATGGAGTAGGAAAGTGACTGCATATTCTGGCTACAAGTATATGAAGAACAATTATCGTGAACTGCAACTAACTTAAATGGAATGAAGGTGCTCCTATGAGTTCTTTAATTGAAGAATCCGTTATTAAACTCGCAGAGAAGTTCCAGTTAGCAGAGCGTATTGTGAATATTGATGACCTGCCCTGGATACCATTCACGGATAATCAATCTTGCTATTTCAAACCTTTACGTTTTGACCTAAACACGGGAACGTGGATTTACTTATTTAAGATAAAGAGCAATCAGGTATTGGGAAAACATAGACACACTGGCGGATCAGTGATTGGCTATAATATTCAGGGGAAATGGAGATATGAAGGTCGCGAATGGGTTGCTGTACCGGGTACTTTCGTATTTGAGCCTCCAGGAGATATACATACGCTTATTACTGAAGACGAAGAAGTAATCACCCTATTTATATTAAGTGGATCACTTCAGTACTTTGATGAGAAGAATCAAGTAATTGGGCAAGACGATATATATACCGTATTGAATAAATATAGAGTTTATTGTGAAATACAGGGGATCGATGCTAGAGATGACTTGATTTATTAGTCGTGCGCTCCTGTAACGGTGGCAATAGATACTTCTAATAGTAGGTGGGAATATTGAAACCATTTGTTTGGTTAGGTGATGAAGATAAACATTTGGATGACCCGTTTGTAACAAACTATATGGACATCTCAATTGGCTTATATGGAGGAAATACCTTTGCTGGTGCCAATAAAAATGAAGACGGGACACTCGTCTGGCGAAATGAAGATCATAGTGGCGAGATTGTCGCGATAGTAGATGCTCATAACACCGCGCAAAGTGCTGAATTAGTAATCCGCAGCTTAGAAACAATAATGCCGAATATTATTGAAGCACTATCACCATGCAATCTCAATGTATTTGAAAACATAAATAAAATGATTATCCATTTATTTAGTTCGGATCATTTCGTTAATCAATGCAAAGACGTTATAGGCGAAACGGCTTGTCTGATTTGCATTCGAAGAGATCAGTATTTATGGTGGCTTAATATTGGGGATTGCGTACTTTATCTTTTTCATGAAGAACTGCAACAAAGAGGTCAATACGCACTAAACCAAAGGAACTTCTACGAATGGATCGGCAATCAAAGCGCATTTAATTACGGCATTCCCTGTTACTCGACCGGATTAAGAGAACTTCGTCCAGGAACTAATACGATACTAGTTACAACTGACGGTCTCTTAGAATATGGCGATCGTCACTATGATAAATCCGAAAATATATATAACTGTGTAAAAAATCAATTCCAAAGCTCATTAGATGCTAGTATAAAAAAATTAATAACCGACGTTCATGAGGGGCAAGGGCGAGATAGCGCCACCGTTATTTCTTGGACGATTGAAAATAACTTGCCAGCTTGTTATCCCTCGGATTAAACGGGACATTCCTTTTCCAAAAACAGCATGTAATCCCAAAGGAGCTTTAACCATGGAGATCGAGATTCGAGAAATAGCAGAAAAAGATTATAACGAGGTTGTAGTCCTATGGACTGACGTACTTGGAATCCGCAATATTAATGAAGAGAACTTCCGGGTTACGATGAACCAAATGAATAAGGCTGGCAATTACAAGACTTTCGTGGCCGGATTTAATCATCATGTGGTTGGTTTTGTGACGATAGTCCATGCCTTAGCCGTAGGGTCTCTAAATGGATATTTACATATTCAAGCTCTTGCTGTGCAAACAGCGGTTCAACATCGCGGGGTAGGGACGAAACTGTTAAGACATATCGAAAATTACGCGAGAGAAAATGGAATAACAAGCATTATTTTATGTAGCGGTGTCAAGCGTACCGGGGCTCATGCTTTTTACGAGCATAACGGTTATGACAAAGACTCCTACTGCTTTGATAAAGCGATAAAAGCGACGGACTAGTTTCTTAGACCATCGCTTTTTCTTTATGGCATGCCATTACAGCTTGGCGAAAATACGCTCCGTCTTCAACAAGTGCTGCTGGCGTTTCTCCAAGGTGCGGTGCTCCATACCGGCGTAGTTATACCACTTTAACTTGTGAATGCCCATCTTGCGAAACGTTCCCCGGAACAAAATCTTCGTAATCGGATTGCCGAAAATCCATCTGTATACGGCGTTGGGCGTACTCATAACGGTTAGCAAGGAAACGGCCTTCAGCTTTGGCATCATGCTGTAAAACGGCTTGCCGCCTTTCCCTTCATCAAATAAAACACCTTTCACGAACACTTTGTCGATAAACCCCTTCGTTAGAGCCGGCATGGCTTCCCACCAGATCGGAAAAATAAAAATGATGTGATCGGCGCGTTTTAACCGCTCTTGATACTGGAGCACCTGAGGGTCGTTTGTTGTGCGTTGCCGCCACATCGCTAGGTCGTCCGCAGTCGTAACCGGATTAAACCTGTCAGCATGCAGGTCAATTAGATCAATCTTATGGCCATTCTCTGTCAGGCCGCGTGTAACAGCCGATAATAAAGCAGCGGAATAGCTTCTCTTATGGACAATGTTCTCGGATGCTCCTGCCCCGTACGGATGATCAAAAATAATAACAACGTTCATATAGGTCACCTCGAAATAATTATTTGATATTTGAATTTTTGGAATCAATATATAATCTTATGAAACAATATTAGTATTATGTTTCCGAGGTGTCAATAATGTTTCTTTGGATATTTATTTGATCATCCATTCTTGTTATACTGGACAAAGTGAATGAAAAGGAGCGAACGAGGGATGGAACATTCCGCTGCGCAAAAAGAAATCCTGCTGAATGAAATGCTGGTTCAGGTAGGTCTTATACAGAAGAGATTCCAATCCGAAGGCGAGGATGAAGAAAAACGCTGGATGATGGCGCAAACAAGCGATCCAAAGGCGGTTGAGTTTCTTAAGGAAGCGACAACGGTAATTCTTCATGTCGTTGATGCGATTGGGGAGATGCAGCCGGTGAACGGGATTGCGATCTCGAAGCATTTTGGTATTCCAAGAGGCAGCATTTCCAAACTCACAAGAAGACTGCTTGAACAAGAAGTGATCCATAGCCAGAGTTTGCCGGATAACAAGAAGGAAGTATGGTTTTCTCTTACCCCGCTGGGCCAAACTATATTTGAAGTTCACAAGCAGTTGCACGCCCATATGGAACAACATATAAGAAGATTTCTTGGTAAATATAATGTGGAACAGATGCAGTTTCTCGTGCAATGCATGAAGGATACGGTACAAACTTCTTGGGTTGCGGAAGAGCCGGTGCAACAGGAAGAGTCCCCACAGGAGGCAACTGCAATGGGCGATATGCTGGAACTACTCCAACAGTTAGACGACAGTCAGCTCAAGAAAGCGAAGGAATTGATTCGGATCGCATTTGTGGATTAAAGAGAAAGAGAGTGAATATACAATGACTGTTAGACCAATCGGCACCGAGTATCCTTTTGAATCCCGTTATCTGAACGTCAATGGACATAATCTACATTATATTGAGCAAGGCAGCGGCCAACCGATCCTTATGCTTCATGGCAATCCGACATGGTCGTATATGTACCGCAATCTCATTCCTTATCTGGACAAGCTGGGACGTTGCATCGCCGTTGATCTTATCGGCATGGGCCGTTCGGACAAGCCGGATATCGGATATACTTTCCTGGAGCATGCCGATCATATAAGTAAATTTATAGAAGCCATGGGTCTGAAAGATATCATTCTAGTCGGACATGACTGGGGAATGGCGATTGGACTTCACTACGCCATGAATCATCCTGACCATGTAAAAGCGATTGCGATGCTGGAGCCTCAAGCGTTGTATCCTTGCCCGGATTGGCAGGCTTTTACGCCAGCTGAATCGGCCGAGCTGTTCCAGAAGCTTCGTGATCCGGAATTGGGCTGGCCGTTTATGCGCGATCATAACGTGTTTGTTGAAGGCATGCCGCACATCATCTTGAATAGGGAGTTTACTCCGGAGGAGCATGAATATTACAGGGAACCTTTCCGGGAGCCGGACAGCCGCAAGCCTTCATGGGTATTTCCCAATCAGATTCCGATCGAAGGCAAACCGGATGACGTTGTGCGGGCCGTTGAGTTGCGCAATCAATGGTTTACGGAGTCGCAGATTCCTAAAGTCTTGTTCTATGCGGAGCCTGGCTGCACAATCCGCGAGCCGCAAATTACTTGGTGCAAGGATCATTTGAAGCAATTGACGCTCGTTCCGATCGGAAAGGGATTCCACCATTTGCTGGAGGAGAACCCGGATGCGATTGGGCAAGAACTAGAGCGGTGGATTAGTGGGTTAGAGGAATAGCTAGCGGCTGTTAAGAAAAAGGGAAGTACGCGACCAGGCGTACTTCCCTTTTTCATGTTCCAAAAATACAGCTACATAACCTAAAAATATGACCACTCCCGTTGCTTGAGCGGCTGCTTGCGGAATTGCTATAATTTCCTAATAGCGTTGCAGCAATCAGCTATGCAAAGGGGGATGAATGATGGAGCAAGGAAATGAAAGCTTTGTTATTAGCATCGACCGCTTTAAACCGCATACCTTTCAGTTGGCTGAGGGAGACGGCCTCTTTATTTCGCATTCGCATCCATACGATGAATTGACCTTGGTGCTGGAAGGCGAAGGCTACTATAGCTCCCCGGAACAAAATATTAAGGTGAGCGCGGGTAGTTTGATTCTGATCCCGCCCGGCTTGCATCACGGCTTTGTCTGCACGGTACCCTGGAGAGGGGTATCCGTTCACTTCAATCATGAACGAATTCCGCTGCAATCCCAATACTTGTTCTATTCCGGGTTTGAGTGTAACCGAATTGAGTGTATTCAGCTCGACAAGGATGACCGGAATTGGGCTGAAATCAGCTTGAGCCAGCTCGAGAAGGAATGGACGAAAGAAGAGCATAGCATGGATTCCCGCAATATGATGAGAATTGCTTTTGAGACGGCCGTTGCTTTATTCCAACGGTATAAATCAGCAGCATCTGAAGCCGTGCAAACGGCCGGGGGCGGCAACGACCAGACAATTATTCAGGAAGTATTGAAAGAGATTCACGCCAAATTTTACAGTCAGCTTACGGTTCATGAGCTTGCTTCGAGGCATTATGTATCGGAAAGCAATTTACGCAAAAAGTTTACGGAAACCGTAGGTGTCTCGCCCAAGCAATACATGATTAATCTTCGCATGGAAGAAGCGAAACGGTTGCTGAGGCAGACCGATAAAGCGATCGAATCGATCTCTTCCGAAGTGGGATTCACCTCCTCCAGCCGATTTTATGATTTTTTTGTCAGAGCGGTTGGGGTTACTCCGTATGAATGGCGCAAACAATTGATAAAACAACCGAATTGATAAAGCCGTCCTGGAGCAATGTCATTAAGTAAAGTCTATCTTAATGGCATTGCTCGCTAGAGGACGGCTTTTTTTCGACCGACGAAATTGATTTGGCTCAAACTTTTTTGAGCGGAAAGTGAAGCGCTTTCGCAATTGTTTGGCGCAGGAGGTCTCCTAGATAATAGGAGATGCAAGAAGTTATGAGGAGCAAGAAAAGGAGAGAGTAGATGGCACAAGCTGAGACGTTTTGCAATCCCGTAGTTGAAAGCGCTGCCGATCCTTGGGTTTATCAGCATACCGACGGATATTATTACTTCATGTGCACGAGGGGGAATCGCCTGGAGCTTACGCGGTCGGATCGTTTATCGGGAATTGCGGAAGGGCGCAAACAAACCATTTGGACACCGGAACCCGGGGGATTGTACAGCAGTCACTTGTGGGCGCCGGAAATTCACTTCCTGAACAACAGTTGGTACGTCTATTACACGGCCAACGATGGAGGAGGAGATGAGTCGCGCCGAATTTGCGTATTGGAGAATGCTAGCGCCGATCCGCTAGAAGGGCAGTGGGTATGGAAAGGCGCATTGCCAACTCCCGTAGCGGGACTAGACGGTACCGTGTTCCAACTAAAGGACCAGCTGTATTTCTTGTATGCGGGCTATGGACATTTTCCGGATTACGGATCCGCCATTTACATCATGGGAATGACAAATCCGTGGACATTAACCGGTGAACAAACCTTGCTCACGGCGCCTACGCTGGATTGGGAAAAGCAAGGCGGCATGGCCATTAATGAAGGACCGGTCATGCTGAAGCGCAACGGAAAAGTATTTCTTGTTTATTCAGCCAGCACCACTTGGTCTGAGGATTATTCGCTAGGGATGCTTGCGATGGATGAATCGGCAGATCCGATGGCGGCGCAGTCCTGGACAAAGACGATGCAGCCAGTATTTAAGAAAAGCGTAGACAACGGCGTGTACGCGACCGGGCATAACAGCTTTACGAAATCTCCGGATAGTTCAGAGGACTGGATCGTTTTCCATGCGCTGCCCGCACCAGGTGTCGATACCAAACATCGCGCGACACGCATTCAGAGATTTGGTTGGAATCCGGACGGGACACCCGACTTCGGAGTGCCTTACGGAGATGAGATGGCCTTGAAGTTGCCTTCAGGAGAATAGGAATCAGTCATTTTTTTTTACTTATTGATACATGATTTCTGTAATTAAATAGTTTTTTTGCGAATTTGAAAGGATGAAAATCGTTATATCGCTAGTTTTATCGCAAATCTGTTCAATTAATTTCAATATTTGCATTTGAAAACGTTGACAATTAAGGGGGATAAACATGGGAACAACGACAAAACGTCTGCTTAACCTGTTGCTCGTATCCGTGGTGGCCGGCTCTACTCTGGCGGCTTGCAGCAACAACAATAATGAACCGAAGGAATCCGCCGATCCGGCCGCAACAACCGAAAGCTCGGATGCACCGGCGGAAACCGCGGCTTTTTCCGACATTAGCACGACGATCCGCGGCAATAAAGCACCAACGCAAGAACAGATGGATGAAGTGAATAACACCTTAAACGATACGTATCTTGGCGATTTGTACGACGAGAAGATTCCAAGCCACTATGATGCTTATCCTTACAAGAAAGACACAACGCTCGATATTTGGCTGCCGGCGGACTCGCAGATCCCGGAGATGAATAATCAAGTTGTACAAAAGCAAGTGGAGAAGTTGACCGGTATCAAAGTAAACTTCATTACGCCTCCGGTTGGCCAGGAAGCGGATGCTTTTACTCTGATGATGTCCTCGGGCGAGCTGCCTGACATTGTCATTGAGCCGGAACGTTACCCGGGCGGCCTTGAAGCGGGCGTTAAGGACGGCGCTTATCTGGATTTGACCGATTATATGGATAAATACGCTCCGAACTATTCCGAATGGCGCAACTCCGATGAGACAAGAAGAAAAACAACCGTAACGGATAGCGGCAAGCTGCTTGGCTTCTACGGCATTGCTCCTTATTCCGAATGGATGTGGTTCGGCATGCTGATCAAGAAGGAAGCGCTTGAGAAAACGGGACTGGAAGTCCCTAATACGATCGATGAGTGGCATACCTTCCTAACCAAAGCGAAGGAAGTTGGCTACAGCGAGCCGCTTAACTACGGTTCGACATACGGCCAGATCTTTACCGGCATCATTAACGGCGCTTACGGCGTATGGGATTGGACGTTTATGGATGCGGACGGCAAAGTGCAATGGGGACCAGCCCAGCCGAAAGCGAAGGATTACCTCGCTACCATGCAGCAATGGAACAAGGAAGGTCTGCTGAACAAAGACTGGGCGACAGCAGACTTCAACCAGCGGATGGCGAGCGCGATCTCAGATAAAACCGCGGTTATGATGGACTCCCCGGATACCATGTGGAGCTACTGGAAGCAGCAGAACAATATTGACTTCGTTGGCGCTCTGAACCCGGTTCTGAATGCGGGAGATAAGTCGGCTACAACGTACAAGAACTTCAAGCGTACAGGCAGATCCGCTGCCATTACGACTCAGGCCGACGACGTGGAAGCGGCAATGAGATGGCTCGACTTTGCTTACAGCAAGAAGGGCTGGGAGATTCTGAACTACGGCGAATACGGCAAGGTGCATCTGGTTGACGAGACAGGCAAACCTTACTTCCAACCGGACAGCTACATTTACAAAGATCCGGACGGCCAGCCGGTTGCTACTACCCTAGTGAAATACCGCATGCACTCTTGGCCGGACATCCGCGACGAGCATAACTCCAACCCGCTTATCGTGGCGGAAGGCAGCTACTCGGGCGACATTCGGAAAACTTGGACCGAGAATATGGATACGAGCGTAGCGATGCCTCCTATTACGTTCACAACGGAAGAAGCTTCCCGTGAAGCGGAGCTTGGCAACCAGCTGTCGACTCTCCGCAACGAATATTTTGCCAAGATTGTGAAAGGGCAGTTGCCGGTAGATGCGTACGACAAATTCCTGAGCGAAGCGAAAAAGATGGGCCTCGACGAGTTCCTGAGCATCCATCAGGCTGCGCTTGACCGGTATAACGCTCGATAACGCTTACGATTAGGAAGCTTCATACAGGAGAAGAAAGGGCATAGCTGTTCGTGCGAACATCGCGCGGGCGGCTATTCCCCTACCTGGGATATAAGGCGGTGTATGGATGAGAACGGGTCAAATCATTAAAAAGGATTTCAGGAAAAACTGGTTTGCGTATGTATTGGCCGTACCGGTCATCGTATGGTTTGTTGTTTTCTGTTATGGACCGATGTGGGGGCTATTGATCGCTTTTAAGGATTTCAAGCCACTGCTGGGTTTTGCGAACAGCGATTGGGTGGGATTGAAGCATTTTGTTGATTTCTTTCAAGGGCCGTACTTCTGGCGGGTGGTCAAAAACACGCTGCTCCTGAACGTGTGGGGGCTGGCATTTGGCTTCACGGCTCCAATCATTCTCGCTCTTATGCTGAATGAAATCCGTGACGGCAAATTCAAGAAAGTCGTACAGACGGTAACGTACATGCCGCATTTTATTTCACTTGTCGTCGTGTGCGGGATGATTCATATTTTTACGGCGGATGAAGGGGTTATTACCCAGCTGGTGCAGCTGATCACGGGCAAAGAGTATACTTCTTTGCTAGGTTACTCTTCGTTCTTCCGGCCGATCTATACGTTCTCTGACATCTGGCAGACGATCGGATGGTCCAGCATTATCTATCTCGCGGCCATGAGCTCCATTGATTCGACGCTATACGAAGCTGCGGATATAGACGGGATTGGCAGACTGAAGAAAATGTGGCATATTACGCTGCCGCAAATCAGCCCGGTTATCATCATTTTGTTTATCTTCGCCGTAGGCGGCATCATGGCGTCCAGCTATGAGAAAATCATCCTTCTCTATAACCCGCTTACTTACGATAGAGCTGATGTTATTGCTTCCTATGTTTACCGCCGGGGCTTGCGCGAAGCCAGCTTGAGCTACTCGACGGCCGTTGGACTTGTCAGTTCGTTAGTGAACTTTGCCCTGCTGTGGGTAACGAATAGAATAGCAAGCCGTAAATCCGACGTGAGCTTATGGTAGGAAAGGAGAGGGCTATACAATGAAATACCATTCGATCAGCAACAGAGCATTTGATATTACAATCTATATTCTGCTAGCAGCTTTGACTTTGTGTTGTCTGTATCCGATCGTCCATATCGTGTTTGCTTCCGTCAGTGATCCGGCTAGACTGGTAGCGCATAAAGGCATATTATTGAACCCGCTTGGATTTACGATTGACGGTTACAAGCTCATATTTAAAGACGATAGTCTATTAGTAGGTTACAAGAATACCATTATGTATGTAGGGCTTGGAACATTGGTTAATATGCTCATGACCATTATGGGTGCATTTGTATTATCCAGACGGGATTTATATTTCAAAAAATACATCATGATCATTATTACGATTACGATGTTTTTCGGCGGCGGATTAATCCCGTGGTTCTTATTAATGAAGGATATTGGCTTGTATAACAATCTGTGGGCGATGATTTTGCCGACGGCTCTAAATACATGGAATATGATCGTGCTGCGGACCGGCTTCCAGTCGATTCCGTCGGAGCTCGAGGAAGCGGCCACTATGGATGGCGCAAGCCAGCTGAAGCTGCTTGTCAACGTGATTATACCGCTCTCCAAAGCTACGCTCGCCGTTATTTTCCTCTATTATCTCGTGGGCAATTGGAACTCCTGGTTTAACGCGATGGTACTGCTTAAGGACCGCGACCATTTCCCGCTGCAGCTCTTGCTGAAGGAAATTCTGGTTGCGAATGATTCAACGGCAACGACGCAGGGAAGCGCCGGCGGCGTTATTATCGACAGCGCGTCCAGCGCGACGGCGTTCCGGGAATTGGTGAAATATTGCACGATTGTATTCTCGACCCTGCCGATTCTGATGGTATATCCGTTCCTTCAGAAGTATTTTGTGAAGGGCGTTTACGTCGGTTCAATCAAAGGCTAATCGCAAAAGTTAATAGCAAAGGAGATCACTGATTTATGATAACTACGATTCCACGTCCCGAATATCCGCGTCCCCAGTGGGTACGACCGGATTGGATTAATCTGAACGGCGATTGGCAGTTCGAAATCGACCATGGCAACAGCGGCAAAGAACGAGGGTTCCAAGAGGCCAGTCACGAGTTGGCCGGAACGATTACGGTACCGTTCTGTCCGGAAAGCAAGCTTTCGGGCGTAGAGCATAAGGATTTTATGGCCGCGGTCTGGTACAAAAGAGAATTAGTCGTACCGGGCCATTGGCTTAATGGCGGCGGGCGTATTCTGCTTCACTTCGGCGCCGTGGATTATGAAGCCGAAGTATGGGTAAACGGCGTGTCCGTTGGCAAACACCGCGGCGGTTATTCTTCCTTCAGCTTTGATATTACGACAGCGGTTACGGCGGAGAGCAACGCGGTTACCGTCTACGCGAAGGATGATTTGCGTTCCGGCCGTCAGCCGCGGGGCAAGCAATGCGGGGGATATTATTCCTCGGGCTGCGATTATACCCGTACAACGGGCATCTGGCAGACGGTGTGGCTGGAACATGTGCCGGATGTTTATATGGCAAGCATGAAGCTTGTTCCCGATCCGGACAATGCTTGCGCGCATATAGAGCTGCAGCTTGGCGGAAGCGGGATAGAGAGTGGTACAACGCTCACTGTAAAAGCCTTATACGAAGGTATAGACGCTGGTTCTGCGGTGATGAAGGTTACCGGTTCGTCGGCTAAGCTAATGCTGCCGTTATCCGAAGTTCATCTTTGGGAACCGGGCAAGCCGGAATTGTATGATCTGGAGCTAAGTCTGGCGCGGGATGGCCAGATCTTCGATGCCGTGCAGTCGTATTTTGGGCTTCGCAGCGTGAAGCTGGACGGGATGGCGTTCCGGATCAACGGCAAATCCGTGTTTCAGCGGCTTGTGCTGGATCAAGGTTTTTACCCGGATGGCGTATATACGGCTCCAAGCGACGAGGATCTGCGGAACGATATCGAAATATCGATGGGACTTGGCTTCAACGGAGCTAGGCTGCACGAGAAAATGTTCGAGCCTCGCTTCCTGTATTGGGCGGATAAGCTTGGCTACCTCGTATGGGGGGAGCATGCCAACTGGGGCCTCGATATTACGACAACGGAGGGACTGGCCGGCTTTTTGCCGGAATGGCTGGAAGGGATCGAACGCGACTTCAACCATCCTGCGCTTATTGGCTGGTGCCCGTTCAACGAGACTTGGGATAAGGACGGCGCCAAGCAAAATAACGAAGTGCTCCGCATTGTCTATGACGTGACGAAGCGGGTGGACCCCACGCGTCCTGTCATCGATACGAGCGGCAATTTCCATGTCGTGACGGATATATTCGACGTCCATGATTATGACCAGAATCCGGAGACGTTCAAGGCCAGATACGAGCCAATGAAGAATGGCGGCGAGGTATTTAACACATTCCCGAAGAGGCAGAGCTATGAAGGCCAGCCTTATTTCGTCAGCGAATACGGCGGAATCTGGTGGAACCCGGAGCAGAAGGATGAGAAATCCTGGGGCTATGGCGACAGACCGACCTCGGAAGAGGCGTTTCTTGCCCGTTATGCGGGGCTGACGGATGCGTTGCTTGATCATCCGATGATGTTTGGTTTCTGCTACACGCAGCTGTATGACGTAGAGCAGGAAGTTAACGGCCTGTACACGTATGACAGACGGGCGAAGTTTGATCCGGAGCTTATCCGGCGCATTAACAGCCGCAAGGCGGCAATCGAGGACTAAAGCGGAGTATATCAAAGGACTGTTCCCAAAGCCGAAAGCTATGGGAACAGTCCTTTTTACGTTGCCGGGCAGCTGGAAAATTGAAACTAAAGACCTCCAAAGGGAATAAAAGGAACTATTTATTTGGAAATTTTTGTCGAATGTATTGAAATGACATATACAATATATATAATATGTCTTGTGTGTGGACCACAGCTAAGATGAACCTCTGGGAGGTGGGGAGTCAGCGTTTCGTTTTCGAACTTGAAGCATCACTAATCAAACTATAAGAGGTGTTGGGAACATGATTCGAAAGTTAACGGCAATCAGTTTGGCAATTGTCAGTACGCTGTCTTTCTCGGCTGGAACATATGCCGGGCCGCAACCGGCGGCGCAAGGATCCACGATCTCATGGCCGGAGAGCCAGCAACTTCCGACCTTCAAGCAGGCTAAACAGCTGGATGTAGCGGACATTTACGATGCTCCGGGCGATGTAAAGCTGTTATTTTCCACGCTGCAAGGGATTGTGAACCGCAAGGAACCACGCATTTACTTGCTCGAGAACAAGGAAGAAGGCAAGTTCAAATGGCTGAATGATCTGGACGTCGATTATAAAGTGCGCGACGATTATTATGACATTTTGAAGAAATACCAAAAAGAAATCAAAGGCATTATTATCTATGATCCTAACGTGCCGGATTCCGTAAACGTGGCTACAACGCTCGCCGGACTTCGCGATGGCGTGGCGGTAAGCCCTGAGCTGGCTAAGAAGCTGGAAGCCGCACCTTACAACTTCAAAGTAATCGAGGATTTCCAAGGCAAGTTCAAGGACCGCGTGGATGCTTATACTTGGCAGTATGAGAACCTGTGGAAAGAAACGACTCACCGTATGCTCGTTGGCCTGAGCCCAGAAGTATCGGCACGTCCTCCGGCGAACCAGGTTGATACATACAAGGTTGTCGCACAGGAGCCAACGGAAGAGCGCGATGCCAAAAACCGCAAGGTGTATGATCTGGACTTGTCCAGCTTCGTAGCGAAACCTGATGTGTACGTTAAATTTGGTGACGCTTTCACCCAAGACGGCTGGGGAGCGGCCGTTCACGAAATTACGCTGAAGGCTGACGGCAAAGAAGTTGCACACTTCCTGCCGGGCACCGACGCCGAGAAGCCTTATCTGTATGATCCGCAAGGATCGCAGGTATCCCAAGGCAGCGGCGGACACCGTTTCGCTGACGGCGGCAACTATTTCACGTACAAGTTCACTCCGCCAGCTGGCACCAAAGAGCTGACGATGTCCGTTGAGATGTGGAACGAGTACAAAGTAAGCGCAACAAATGACCAACCGTTCTCTTCCCAGACCAAGGAGCCATATGGTTACCTGCGCGATTATGCCGTAGCCAACAAGGCGATGGTATTCTGGCTGGATTCCAATGATCCGGCTGAGAAAGAGCTGTTCGAGAAAATTTTGTCCGACGTAAAAGCGGGCACTCCGTATTTGGGATGGTTCAGCAACGACTTCCAAGGGGAGTTCAGCGGCGTTGAGGTCGCTTCTAACCATGGCGTGTACGTTCTTGCAGCCGACTGGTTCAGCAACATGAGCGTATTCTCCGGAACTAAGCCGGAATTCTCCAAACCAAAAGCTCCAAAACCAGTGAAGCTGGATAACAAGATCTACGTGACTTACACGTTTAGCGAAGGCGATAACCTGCAATACAATCAGCACAGACTCCGCATTTTGTGGGATGATCCAAAACGCGGCCAGGTGCCAATCAACTGGACTTCCAGCCCGTTGCTCTATGACGCAGCGCCAGCTATGCTGAACTACTTCTATGGAACAGCAACGGCTAATGACCAAGTCATTGCGGGTCCATCCGGCGCGGGTTACCTCTACCCAGCGGCTTGGCCGGAAAAAGAATTTGCCGATTACTTGAAGAAGACCAAAGATTATCTGACCAAAACAGGCATGAACATTCCTTATGTTCTTAACCGCCTGAATGGTGAGAATCTGCCGCTTAGCAAAGCAAACAATGCGGCATACCGTGATCTGTACAAAGTTCCGGGCCTCTTCATCGGCTGGGATAACTTCACGAAAGCGGAAATGGTAGACGGTGTTCCTACCTCCAACATCCAAGGTGTTGGCAGCGTAAACGACACGAAAAAAGCGCTTGCCGACGCTAAAGCGAAATGGGACGGCAAATCGCCGCTCTTCGTATCCCTTGGCATCTTGGCTTGGGGCATGACGCCTACAGATCTGGCAAACGTAACAGCCGAGCTTGGTCCTGAGTACCAAGTCGTTCTGGCGGATCAATACTTCTCGCTCGTTCGCGAAGCTAACGCCGTGAAGAAATAATAGTAGTTGATAACAAAAACCTCCGGATTTTTCGGAGGTTTTTGTTTGTTTTGCCAATGCTGGTCCGCTAACGAAACGCAGTAATCTTATTTGCCGAAAATCAGTCGTCTATAGCATCTAACGAAACGTGGTAACGTTAATTAGCCGATAAGAAGTCATATGACGAGTAAATGCTTCAAATAGCAATATGAGGTTTCGTTAGATTTGAAAATGCGTTGATATCGAGCAAATAGCGTTACGTCGTTTCGTTAGCTTCCATTGAGATCTGCGTCAAAGTCTCAACATGTAAGTACGGTAACGCTGCTTGCCGCTGGCTACAACAAGGAGCTGACTATCAACCAACTTTATAAGCAGGCGGCGCGCGTATTGATCCGATATTCGCAGATGTGCTACCAATTCAGCAGGTATGAAGGGGCGCAACACTCTGCGTGCATAACGGATGGTCTCCGCTTCAAGCCAGCTGAGCGACTCCGGGACATCTGTAGCAATGAATTTTCCTACAAAAGAAAGCACAAGCTGTTGGCACCGCTTAGGCTCATCTACAATCGATAGATAGGCAATCGGCAGGAACACCCAGTTATCTAATGCCAACAAGCTATGCCGCCAACACAAATCCTTAAATCTTCGCACATCCAAATCTCTGGCGTGTGGCCCATAACCTTGAATTTCTATCCCTCCTTTTGAGTCCCCGCCGGGCATATAGGCTAAGTCGATATAGCGAAAGCCGTTATGAAAATCTTGAACTTCCCATTCTGGGTGCAGATGGTCGAAGTTTCCAATGGTCGGGAACCAAACTGAGCGAAGAAATTCTACTGTGCCGTGACCGAGTCCTTTTTCGAGTAGTTCGCGTCTTCGGTGATTGCTTTCATGCTCAATCATGCTCTGCATCCATTGTTGATAAGCTTGATCAAATTTCAAAATTATCATCACATCCTACTATTGAATTGGCCATGAAAAACAAAAAACGCCGCTTTGAATCCGTCATAACCAGGGGGTAGACGGTATCCAAAACGGCGTGTTCTTCACGACCGGCAATATTTATTAATAGTATAAATTAATAATAAATGAGAAACAATCGACACTTTTATGAGAAAAATGAGTGAATTTACAGCTTATTTCATCGTTTCTGTGAAAATGTTAATCCAAACTTCATATTTGCATGTGGTACAATTACCCAGAGCATGAATGGTTAAGGGCTTTATACCTACATAATCTTGGGGAGGTATATATGATCGTACATAACATGCAAAAATCTGTGAAGATCATGTCTTGCGTAATGGCTTTAGCGCTTCTCTGGCTTAGTGCTGGACCGCTTACAAGCGTTTCTGCGGCAGAAGCAGGCGCAACGGTTCGGGTGAATGGCGAGAACGCGAAAGTCTCCGACTCCATCATTACGCAAAAAAACAGAATGTATGTACCGGCGGCGCGTATTGCAACGATGCTTGGCGCTGAGATCAGCTGGGATAGCAATAACGAAGAACTTACAATAGATACAGCCTATAATGATGAAGTTGTATTCGGCAATGACGTGCCGGTCGTTTATTTCAACGATACGCGTTACCGGATGGAATCGGCACCGTTTATGGAAGACGGAAGAATGTACGTACCGCTCCGCCAGCTCGCCGACGTGCTTCACGCAGATCTGTCTTGGGACAATGATTCCAATACGGCTAAGCTCACTGAAGTTGATCGCGCGGTTGTAACGGATGAGTTTGACCTCGCGGACATTAGCAAGGAATACGGAATCAGCGCTGCAACCTTGCTGAAGCGCAACGGATTAAGCAGCAAGGATCAGGTAAAGCCCGGAGCCAAATTAAAAGTCGTTATCCCTTCATTCCTGGATAATCCGGCTGCCTCTTTCACGCAAAACGATCTAACGCTGCTAGCTAAGATCTCGCAAGTTGAAGCAGGCAGAGAGTCTTATGAAGGACAGCTTGCCATTGCGAACGTGATTTTGAACCGGGTGAAGGATTCGCGTTTCCCGGATTCCATCCACGACGTGATCTACTCCGGCAGACAGTTCCCGCCAGCCCATAACGGACTGCTAGACAAGAGCAAACCAAACGCAAGCGCCATGCGCGCAGCCAAGGATGCCTTGAACGGGAAAAATAACGTTTATGATGCGGTATATTTCTTTAATCCGAATGTGACCCAAGGTTCTTTCTGGAATAACCTTGAGGTGGTTGCCAAGATTGGCGGACATAACTTCGCAAGATAATATCGTTTTTATACAATAGAAGCGCGCTCCTAACGCAGGAGTGCGCTTCTATTTTTTTATCCATAAACCGGTAAAACTAATGGCAATAAGATCATTTCTTCAGCTTTATAAAGAAAAGTGATTAATGTTACAGAATATCTTATAGACAATTTTCGACTAACGCATTGAACCTAACCTATGGCTGCGTTAGTATTAGGTATAAGAAAACAGAGTATAGAAGTCGGATTTTATAGATCGATGTGTGAGGTGGATGTTGTTTGCAACTTCAAGTGACGAATAGTCCGTTTACAGGCGAGCAGGCAGAACTGCTTAATAAGCTGCTCCCAACTTTGACAGGATCCCAAATGCAATGGCTCAGCGGTTACTTGGCTTTTTATGGCGCAGGTAATAATGTCGCTCTGGCTTCGGTAGCAGCAGGAGCTGCGGCAGTGGCAGAAGCCCCGGTAGCTACGATATCCGCGGTGCCGGACGCACCAAAAGAAGCAACGATTTTGTTCGGATCGCAAACCGGCAACGCGCAAAGACTGGCAGGACGGCTTGCCGACAAGCTGAAAGCACAAGGTTTTGAAGTTACGCTATCGGCAATGAACCAGTACAAAACAAACAAGCTGAAGGAAGTCGGCTATTTGTTTATTCTGGCAAGCACGCATGGCGAAGGCGATCCGCCGGATAACGCATTAACGTTCTACGAGTTCCTGAACAGCAAACGCGCGCCTAAGCTCGACGGCGCGAAGTTCTCCGTTCTGGCGCTTGGAGATACTTCGTATGAATTCTTCTGCAAGACAGGCGCAGACTTTGACGCTAGACTGGCTGAGCTTGGAGCAGAACGGATCGTTGACCGCGTAGACTGCGACGTGGACTTCGAAGAGTTAGCATCCGGCTGGCTTACGGCTGTTGCAGGCGCGGTAAGCGCAACTTCGGCAGCTGCGGCACCGCAAGCAGCAGTGGTATCGGCTTTCCCGGTAGCAGCCGGAGAGTCGGAATATTCGCGCTCGAATCCGTTTATGGCGGAAGTGTTGGACAGCTTGAACCTGAACGGTAGAGGTTCGGACCGCGAAACTCGCCATTTGGAGTTGTCGCTTGAAGGCTCCGGTCTAACCTATGCGCCTGGCGATGCGGTTGGCGTCTATGCCTACAATGATCCTGCCTTGGTAGAAGAGATCATCGCTGCCTTGAACTGGAATGCCGATGAGAAGGTTGTAACAGGCAAAGCCGGAGAGACTTCTACGGTTCGCGAAGCGCTTGCCCACCATTACGAAATTACGGTATTAACAAAGCCGCTGCTGGAGAAAGCCGTTGCCTTCTCGGGCAATAGCAAGCTGGCCGAACTTGTTAAGCCGGACAATAAAGAAGACCTGAAAGCCTATCTGAACGGACGTGATCTGCTCGATCTGCTCCGCGATTATGCGCCTTGGACGCTGAAAGCAGCCGATGTGGCTAGCTTGCTCCGCAAGCTTCCTCCACGTCTCTATTCAATCGCAAGCAGCGTGAACGCGCATCCGGAAGAAGTGCATTTGACGATTCGCAAAGTGGAATACGAAGCACATGGCCGCGACCGCAAAGGAGTATGTTCGGTTTATGTATCCGAGCGTTTGCAACCTGGCGACAAGCTGCCGATCTTTATCCAGGAGAACCCGAACTTCAAGGCTCCTGTAAATCCGGAAACACCGGTTATTATGGTTGGTCCTGGCACGGGCGTTGCTCCGTTCCGCGCTTTCCTGGAAGAGCGCGAAGAAACAGGTGCTGAAGGAAAGTCATGGCTGTTCTATGGCGACAGACATTTTGTTACCGACTTCCTGTACCAAACCGACTGGCAGCGCATGCTGAAGGACGGCGTGTTGTCGAAGCTTGATGTTGCGTTCTCCCGCGATTCGGATGAGAAGGTCTACGTACAGCACCGCATGCTGGAACAAGGCGAAGAGCTGTATAAATGGCTCGATAACGGCGCTCACGTGTACGTGTGCGGCGATGAGAAACATATGGCGCATGACGTGCAATCGGCGCTTCTGACGATTATCGGCCAATACGGCGGCAAATCCCAGGAAGAAGCCGCGGCTTACCTGTCCGCGCTGCAAGAGCAAGGACGTTACCAACGCGACGTATACTAAGCGCTTGTTTGGCAGCGTTTAGCAAATAGATAAGTATGAACCCATAATCATGGGCAAAGGAGCTAACAGCAATGGCAAAGAACCATAAAGTCGAGCCCATCGGCGGACCGCCGAGCGACGTGGAGCATCTGAAACTGGAAAGCAACTATTTGCGCGGTTCGATGACGGACTCGTTGAATAACCGGATTACAGGCGGCCTTCCCGAATTGGATAACCGGCTTCTGAAATTCCACGGCAGCTACATGCAGGATGACCGCGATTATCGCAACGAGCGCCAGAAGCAAAAGCTAGAGCCGTATTATCAATTTATGCTTCGTGTCGTTACGCCGGGCGGCGTAGCGACTCCGGAGCAATGGCTTCTGATGGACAGCCTCGCCGACAAATACGGCACAGGCAGTCTGAAGCTCACGACGCGTCAAGCGTTCCAGCTTCATGGCGTATTGAAATGGAACCTGAAGAATACCATTCAAGAGATTAACGCGGCCATGCTGACGACGCTTGCAGCTTGCGGCGACGTTAGCCGTAACGTCATGTGTAATCCGAATCCGTATCAATCGGAGCTTCATAGCGAAGTGTTCCACTGGTCGCAGCAACTGACTTCCCATTTGGCACCTAAAACACCTGCTTACCACGAAATCTGGCTGGATGGCGAGAAAGTAGTGGACGGTGCGGACCAAGGCGAAGTAGAACCTATCTACGGTCCTGTCTATCTGCCGCGTAAGTTCAAGATCGGGATCGCCGTTCCGCCTTCCAATGACGTGGACGTGTACTCGCAGGATCTTGGATTTATTGCCATCGTTGGCGAAGACGGCAAGCTGGCCGGCTTTAACGTTAGCGTAGGCGGCGGCATGGGGATGACCCATGGCGACACGGCGACTTACCCGCAATTAGCTAAAGTAATCGGCTTTATTACGCCGGATCAAGTGCTGGACGTAGCTGAGAAGGTTGTCATGATTCAGCGCGATTACGGCAACCGTTCCGTACGGAAATATGCCCGGTTCAAATATACGATCGACCGTCACGGCATGCCTTGGTTCATTGATGAACTGCAAGACCGTCTCGGATGGGAACTTGCGCCAGCTCGCGAATTCCATTTCGAGAATACCGGCGACCGTTACGGCTGGACGAAAGGCAAAGACGGCAAATGGAATCTGACCCTTTACGTTCAAGCTGGACGCGTCGTGGATACAGAAGGCAATAAGCTGAGAACGGCGCTTCGCGAAGTAGCGAAGATTCATACCGGCGACTTCCGTCTGACGGCGAATCAGAATCTGATGATCGCAAACGTTACCGCTCAGAAGAAAACAAAAATCGTAGCGATTCTGAAGGAGTTCGGTATCGAGGAAGGTTCGAATTATTCGGCGCTCCGCCGCAGCGCATTGTCTTGCGTTGCGCTTCCGACTTGTGGTCTTGCCATGGCAGAAGCAGAACGTTACTTGCCTTCGCTGATCGATAGACTGGAGCCGGTTCTTGCGAATGCGGGTCTTCAGGATCAAGAAATCAACATCCGGATGACGGGCTGCCCGAACGGCTGTGCACGTCCCGCACTGGGCGAAATTTCGTTCATCGGCAAATCGCCGGGCAAATACAACATGTACATGGGCGCAGGTTTCGCCGGCGACCGTCTCAGCAAGATGTACAAAGAAAACATCGGCGAAGATGAAATTATGGATACCCTTACTCCAATCATTAACCGGTACGCGGCAGAACGCAATAAAGGCGAGCATTTCGGCGACTTTGTGATCCGCGCAGGTTACGTGAAGCCGGTAACCGACGGTACGAATTTCCACGAATAGAGAAGCAACGAAGCGGTACAGCCATGTACCGCTTTTTTTTGTTGCCTTGCGTATAGCGTTCAAAGGACGAGATTGCTAGAATGGAACTATTATTGTTTTCGCTACCTATCATTGTCCGCAGAAAAGGAAGGTTTATTGGATGTCAAAGTACATAATTGGATTAGATCTCGGTACCACCAGCGCGAAGGCTTGCATTTTCAACCCTATGGGCCATCTTATTGCGGATGCGGAGGAACCGGTTCATTCCGAATACCCGCAGGTAGGCTGGGTACAGCAGGATGCCGCTGCGGTTGAACGCGCGGCCGTTTGGGCGATCAAGAAGGCCATCCAGAAAGCCGGCATTGCCATGGACGAATTATTGGCATTTGGGTTCTCGGCCGCTATGCATTCACTTGTGCCCGTCAGCAGAGAGGGAGAACCTCTTGCGCCCGCATTTATCTGGTCAGACGGAAGAGGAACGGAGCAGGCTGAACGTTTATCCGAAGAGGTGCGACTGAAGTTGTACGCGAAGACCGGTACGCCTGTACATCCGATGTCGCCATTCTTGAAGCTGCTCTGGATGAAAGAAAACGGCTTTGAACCGTATCTTCAAGCTTCTTATTGGATGTCCATTAAGGAATACATTATATATTGCTGGTTCGGCAGACGGGTGATCGATTATTCCATGGCCTCCGCGACCGGTTTATTGAATCCTTATACCCGCCAGTGGGATCAAGACATGCTGGAGCTTGCAGGCGTAAACATCAACCAGCTGTCGGAAATCGTAGCGCCAACAACCCTGCTTGGTCCGATCAAAGCAAACATTGCGGAAGAGATGGGTATTCCGTCTACTTTGCCCGTGGCTATTGGGGCCGCTGACGGCCAATTGGCCAATCTCGGTATTGGCGCGCTGCTGCCCGGCGAGGTAGCGGTATCGGTTGGGACAAGCGGTGCGATCCGTCAGGTGACAAATGAAGCGAAAGTGAGCAGCCGCGGCGAGACGTTTTGTTATTCGTTTACCGAAGATTCCTATATCATTGGCGGACCTACGAATAATGGCGGAATAGCTCTGCAATGGCTGAAGCAGCTGCTTAATGATCAAGGCAGTTATGAGGACTTTTTGGCCGAAGCGGAGCAAGCCGAGCCGGGGGCTGAAGGTTTATTGTTCCTACCATACATTAACGGGGAGAGAGCGCCGCTGTGGAATCAAAGGGCGAGAGGCAATTTCTACGGGATGACGGTCGCCCATACGAAAGCGCATTATGTGCGCGCCGTGTTGGAAGGTATTACGTTTAATCTGTATCAAATTGGGCGGACGCTCGAGCAGCTGGCGGGTGCTCCCCGGATTATTTATGTTAACGGCGGTTTGTCGCGTTCCCCGATCTGGCTTCAGATGATGGCGGATATTTTTGATGCGGAGATATACGTTTCCGAGAATCATCATAGCGCGGCGTGGGGAGCGGCTTGGACGGCGCTTGTCGCGATTGGGGAAAAAGAGGATTTTGTGTCGATTAAGCAGAATATTCCAATGGGAGAAGCCGTTGTGCCTAATCCAGATACCAGTCGCGCCTACAAAAAAATATTTGAACGGTATGAACGGCTGGCTAGCAAAATCGCTGATTTGTTCTAAGCTATTCATTATTGGCCGGTATCGAATAAAGGCTGCAGCAACAGCTGTTGTATAAATAGATAGATTGCGTTTGGGCAGGAGGAGATCGGATGGGAAGTTTGATAACGGTATTGCTTCTTGGCCTTGTTCTTGGCATTAAGCATTCCATTGAACCGGATCATATTATCGCGGTTTCAACGATGGTCAGCAACCAGAAGAAGCTGTGGCGTTCCACATTGACGGGCATTTTCTGGGGGATTGGCCATACAAGCACTTTGTTTATTGTGGGCATGGTTCTCGTTCTGCTCAAGGGAGAGTTGCCCGAAGTCTGGGCGATGTCTCTGGAATTCCTGGTTGGCATTATGCTGGTATACCTAGGCTTCAAAAACTTCGTCTCGGTCAAATCCGCTTACCGTCATTCTCATCAGCATGCCAAATCCTCCTTGTTAAAAGTAACGGTGATCGGATTTATTCACGGCTTGGCCGGCAGTGCCGCCATGGTTATATTAACCTTGTCTACGGTAGAGTCCGTATGGGAATGCGCAATCTACATTCTGGTATTTGGCGTAGGAACCATTACGGGCATGCTCATCTTCACCACGATCTTGGGCATTCCATTTGTATACAGCCAGGGCAGCATCAAGCTGAACCGCGGATTAATGCAGACTGCGGGCACGGTAAGCTTTTTATTCGGTCTGTATTATATGTACAACCTGGGAATCACCGAAGGTCTGTTTGAACTTTGGGTGAAATAATAGATTTGTCGAACTAACAGCTCAACCGCCCGAGAGATCGGGCGGTTTTTTCATTTTCGTGCTGCGGACTATAAGGGAATACATCTGGAGACTGATTTAGCGGTAAAACAGTTGACGTAAGATGGAAACATCTTGTTTGTTTAAATTCAGTTTAAATAAGTACGTTAGGATCATGACATCAACAATTCTTGGGAGGAAACAGGAAATGGAATATAAAAGCGTAAAGCGGCCAAACAACGGCGACTGGGCAGTGGAAGCAAACGGTCTAGTTAAGGTGTTTGGCGATAATCGCGCCGTAGACGGCGTTGATCTTAATGTAAAGGCCGGCTCGATCTATGGTGTGTTAGGTCCAAACGGAGCGGGTAAAACAACAACGATTCGCATGTTGGCGACGCTGCTGCGTCCGGATGCCGGATCGGCGCGGATCTTCGGCCATGACGTTTCGAAGGAGTCGCAGATTGTACGTCAATTAATCGGTGTTACGGGTCAATATGCTTCGGTTGACGAATCGCTTAGCGCAACCGAGAACTTGATTATTTTCTCGCGTCTCTTGGGACTCGGACGTGCGGAAGCGAAGAAAAAAGCAGCGGATCTTCTTGAGGAGTTTGGACTCACGGAAGCGGCCAAACGTCCGCTTAAAAATTTCTCCGGCGGGATGAGACGGCGTCTCGACCTTGCGGCAAGTTTGATCGCGCAGCCACCGCTTATTTTCTTGGATGAACCTACAACCGGCCTTGATCCGCGTACCCGTGCGCAAATGTGGGATACAATCCGCCGTCTGGTGAAAACGGGATCCACGGTGCTATTGACGACGCAATACCTCGATGAAGCAGACCAATTGGCTGACCGGATTGCCGTTATTGACCGCGGCCATGTTGTGGCTGAAGGTACGGTAGATGAATTGAAGCAGTCGGTAGGCACTTCTTCCTTGCATCTTAGAGTAGAGAATCAATCGGATATCGAAATTGCCCGTCAGACTGTCGAACATGTGCTTCAAGTGCAATCGACGCTGACAAGCGAAGCGGCCAAAATTACCGCGCCTATGGCCAATGCCGATCTGATTACGGATCTGCTTATCTCCCTGCGGGAAAAAGGAATTACCTTGTCAGAGGTGAGCGTTCAGAAGCCAACGCTTGATGAAGTATTCCTGACGATAACGGGCCATGGCGTCGAAGACGAGAAAACAAACGATACCGTCAAGGAAACAAAAAGAGCGGAGGCTGTAAACGCATGAATACATCAGTAAAAACAGGTCATCTTAAAAATCACACGAGTTTCATCCAAACCTTGCGCCACTCGCTTACGATGGCATACCGGGGGATTCTAAAAATCCGCCGTACCCCGGAGCAACTGTTTGACGTAACCTTGCAGCCAATTATCTTCACCTTGATGTTTACGTATATTTTCGGCGGCGCCATTTCCGGCGACGTACAAAGCTATTTGCCGGTAATTATTCCGGGCATTCTGGTACAGACCGTAATCACAACCTCGATCGTAACCGGCGTTCAGCTCCGAGAAGATATGGATAAAGGCGTCTTCGACCGGTTCAAGTCGCTGCCAATTGCAAGGATCGCGCCGCTAGCGGGAGCATTGCTCGCCGATACGATCCGGTATACCATCGCAACCGTTCTTACGTTCACAATGGGTTATATTATGGGTTACCGTCCGGAAGGCGGCTTGGGTTTTGTTGTTCTTGCGGCGTTGCTTGTTATTCTCGTGTCTTGGTCGATGAGCTGGATATTTGCTTTCTTTGGCGTAATCTCCCGTACAGCGTCCAGCGTGCAAGGGATTTCGATGCTCGTATTATTCCCTTTAACGTTTATGTCCAATGCATTCGTACCGTCGGACACCATGCCGAAATGGCTGCAATGGTTCGTTGACATCAACCCGATTTCCCATGTGGTTTCCGCGGTTCGCGAATTGACGAATTCCGGATCGGTTGGAACGGATATGGTATGGTCCTTGGTAGGCGCAGCGGCCATTGTGGCGGTATTCGCGCCAATTACGGTTCGTGCTTACATGCGCCGTACGTAAATCGTTTCAATTGGAGAGATGGCATATAAGCCATCTCTTTTTGTTATTCTAAGGAAGTTCGCTTATTCGTCTCCCGGTTTAAATTCAGTTTAAGTAGCAGCGTTAAGATATCTGTGTAAGGAACAAACAAACGACATGGATATAGGAGATGGTTATTATGACAACTACAAATAAATCGCAACAACATATCGCAATTATCGGGGGAGGCCCGGGCGGACTAACGCTCGCATTGATCTTGCAAAGACATGGCATTACAGCAACGATTTATGAACGCGAAGCTCAAGATGCCAACGCGCAGCGTGGCGGATCGCTAGATATTCACGAAGATTCCGGCCAAATGGCATTAAACGAAGCGGGATTGCTCCAGCAATTCCAAGCGATTGCCCGTTATGAAGGCGAAGATTTCCGTTTATTTGATAAGACCGGCAAGATCTACATGGACGAAATAGCGGAAGAAGGCGCGCAAGAAGGCGGCCGT
Organism: Paenibacillus glycanilyticus; assembly: GCF_030161375.1. Taxonomy (GTDB): domain Bacteria; phylum Bacillota; class Bacilli; order Paenibacillales; family Paenibacillaceae; genus Pristimantibacillus; species Pristimantibacillus glycanilyticus_B. Next base: position 120,461 of record NZ_BSSQ01000003.1, on the reverse strand, counting down.
CCGGAGATTGACCGCGGCGTGTTATGCGACCTGCTGATGAAAGATCTGGCGCCTGGTACGATCCGTTACGGTTATAAGCTGACGGAAGCGGTAGCGCTTGATGGCGGCAAACATGAGCTTTATTTTGACAATGGCGAGATGGTGTTGGCTGATCTTGTGATAGGCGCGGATGGCGCGTTCTCCAAGCTGCGGCCGCTGCTGACGGATGCAACAGCCGGTTATTCGGGGTTAACGATGGTAGAGCTCCATGTGGATGCGAAGGCCAATCCGGAGCAGGCTGCTTTTAACGCGAGAGGCAAAGTATTTGCGCTAGACGATAACAAAGGTATACTTGCCCAGCTGAATGGGGACGGTAAAATCAAAGTTTATTTGACCTTTACCGCCGAGCAGAATTGGCTGGATACTTGCGGTATTCCGTTTGATCAACCGAAGGAAGCGAAGCAGCAGCTGCTCTCGTATTTCGAGGATTGGGCAGAACCGCTTCGGGATTATATTCGCAAGTCGGAAGATCTCGTGTTGCCAAGACGGATCTATATGCTGCCTGTCGGGCTGCAGTGGGAGCATAAGCCGGGTATTACCTTGATCGGCGATGCCGCGCATCTGATGTCTCCGTTTGCGGGCGAAGGCGTTAATCTTGCCATGCGGGATGCCGCGGAGCTGGCGCTTGCGATAGTCCGTCACGATGATGCGGATCAGGCGATTCAAGCCTACGAGGAAAAAATGTATGAGTATTCTTCCGCTTCTGCCAAGGACTCAAGCGACAACTTGGATCTCATGTTTGGAGTTAACGCCGCTCCGAAGCTTAAAGCTTTGTTTGATGAGCTTCACGCTCAGTTTGCTCAATAATGCTCAATAATAATAGTAACTTGAAGGGCTTCCCGTTAGGGAAGCTCTTTTTTTATATGTGCAGATTTGGATGATTGTGGTAAAGTCAGCTTATAGAAGCGATACCTTTTGCAAATGGAGAGGATTATGTGTATAAGTTTGCGGGTTTTGTTTTATTGCTGATCCTTGTTCTGGCCGGCTGCAGTGAGTCAACATCCCTGATGAAGGAAGTAGACCGCCCAAATAAAGACGTTAAATCATTTGTAGACCGAAATGGCAGCAAGAACGGAATATATCTGTATACAGCCCCTGGCAAAGGGGAGTATGTGATTGTGAACGACTCGACCGTTCAGCAAGGCGAGCCGGCGAAGCTTGTTACTGACGCCCTAGCAGAGTTGCAGGATGGCGTATTAACCATTCATTTCGACGTTACAGAAACGTCCGATCTTCAAGATGAACGGATTAAGCCAGTGTCCGTGTATAAGCTTAATAACAATATGAAGGCCGATACCATCAAAGTGGTTGTGAACGGGGAAGAGACTTCATTTGAGACGAGTGGCAATTGAGCATAAGCAAGGAGGAGAACCATTTGGGAGGCAACAGCGAGGCTGTAAATCAGGAAGATAAGGGATCGAGCATATGCGAGGTACTGCAGATTCTTGGAGCAAAATGGGCGTTCCTTGTCCTGGAGGAACTGATGAATGGACCGCTTCGATTTAACCAGCTTCAGCGGAATGTAGCGGTCGTGAAGACCCAATCCTTAACGAATACGGTCCGTCATTTGGAGAACAACGGACTCGTTACTCGCAAGGTTTTTCCAACGGTACCCGTAACCGTGGAATATTCGCTGACGGAGAAAGGCCGAGATTTTCAGGCTGCCCTTAGAGAGATGGAGAAATGGGTGCACAAATGGGGCAACGCATAGCCCTTTGTCACTCGATCACCGTGATCCGGCTTAGAATATTAGACAAATTCGTGCTTTCGATCTCGACTCTATAATCAGCTTGTAACACCTCGAGCACCTCAGGCACGTTAATTTTGTAACGCTTAACCTTGCCGTCATCCCGCAGCACATGAATGATGTTGCCTTCCTTGTTGATGATACGGCCTTTAATCGTTCGTCTTGCCTTCGTAATCAGGTCGGTTATCAGGACAACCAGAAGTCCTAGAAAAACTAGGCTCGTGAGGAAATAAGTAAAGCCGATAAAATCCGGCATCAATTGAAATTCCGTCGTGAATAGCCGCGCCACTGACGTCGATAGCTGCAGTAGACAGATTATGATTAAGAAATAAATGGTTTTATTCGGTTTCAGCGGCAAGCCTGCTCACTCCTGTCCATTTTTGTTGCCCTGTCATTAACGGCGACTTCTTTTATAAATAACAGCTAATACGAAGAATAAGAGAAGAGAAACGGCAGTAACAATCGAAATCTTCTCGAATGTGCTGGCGGAGTCCTTACTAACAGAAGCTGAAACTAACGGATCGTCTGGCGGAGCAGCTTTTTTCATCGGCTCATAACCTGCACCCAAGATATTTAGCTCTTTCTCTGCGCTAGCAACCGTCTTATTGCCTTCACAAACCCCTGTTTCAAGATGATCGGGCTCCCCGTATGCAAAGACGATAAATTGCTGGTCTACTTTAAAACCCTCGTACCCGCAACTCACCGAACTCTGAGCGGTGTATACCTTTGTCTGCGACTCAACTTCGCCTTTCCATACGGTTTCTACTTCGAATTGCACGGTTACAAGATCAGCGGAAGACATTATTTCTTTCTTCTCCGGTTCGGTCACGCTCAATACTTTCCCTGTGAAGATGGCCGTTTTATGTTCTAATTGATTCTCTATACTTGGCTCAGTAGCACAAGAACAGGCATATGCGGCTTTAGGCTCGCTCACAAACCATAAGCCAAATACAAACATATAGATCAGCAATATCTTCGTAACTGTTTTCCACATGCAACCACCTCATCCATATTTCGCATTTAGTAAACTATTAGACGAAATAGGCTTCTGATTGTTGCACTAAATAGTTAAAGAAGATCAATCAAATGTCTTCATTTGATTGATCTTCGTTTTCTGTGTCTTGTTTTTTCGAAGGAGGAACTTTGAAGAGAGGGGCTATCCCGCCCAAATCAAAAAATTCTGAAGAACCGCTTATTTCAGCCAAGCTGTTTGCAACTAAAAATGGCAAGAGACCAATCGCAAAAATGGCGAACAGTAATCCGAATAAAACGGCTTTAACAATTGTACTAGCTTTCATTACCCTCATCTCCAGATCTAAATAGGATTGTGAAGACATAATGCCAGCGCCATCCGCATAATCTTTCGTGATTTAATGAAGTCATGCTGTCCAAGTATATATATCGTATTGAGATATACTATGTAAAAGGAGCATGTATAAATGCTAAATCAAAATTTATCAAAATCCTTATATGAGCAGTTAGCAGAGTTTAGGTATAAGCTGCGCATTTTTAATCACTTTAGTGAAAACGCTGCCAGGGAAGTAGGTCTTACCCCGCAACAACATCAATTAATCCTTGCTATTCAAGGATATCCCGGACGTGATTACGCAACCATCTCAGAAGTCGCCGAAAAGCTGCGAATCACGCATCATGCTTGCGTGGGGTTGGTAACCCGCAGCGAGAAGTCCGATCTTGTGAAACGACGTCCAAACCCAGACGATGCACGAAGTGTTCATATTGCTCTCACGGACAAAGGCATCGAGCTGTTGGGGCTATTATCAGCCGTGCATCTCATGCAACTAAAAAATCTACACTTTGATTTAAATTCGTTTAAGGATATTCTTTGAGTTGGAGAGTATAGCTCAATAAAGAAAGCAGCCGAGATAAAGTTCGGGTGCTTCTTCCAATATGCTGTCGAGGGTGGGACAATAGTTCCGTTATGTCGATTGTACTTATGGCATCTCCCAGCCTTTCACTCTTAACGAAATGGCGGTGCTTATATGTCAACATCGAAAAAATTACAGGCTGTTTTTATTGATCGAGATGGGACTATTGGTGGTTCCGATGAAGTAATTTATCCAGGTGTGTTTGAATTATTCTCTTTCTCGGAACAGTCAATCCATATCCTTAGGAATGCCGGAGTTCAGATCTACGCGTTTACTAACCAACCTGGAATATCTCGAGGGGAATCATCGATTAAAGACTTCCAAGACGAACTTGCATCATTCGGATTCGATAAAGCTTATATATGCCCACACCAACATGAAGAGCGTTGTTTTTGTCGGAAGCCCTCGGCAACTTTACTTATTCAGGCAGCAGAAGACAATGACCTCGTATTGAATAATTGCGCGGTTATTGGCGATCGGTGGAGCGATATGATAGCTGCCATAAGGGCGGGATGTACTAAAGTGTTGGTGAAAACAGGTTCCGGTGAAAAGGATTTGGCCAAATATCAAGCTAATCAATTTTTTGGCGAATGGCTTGAGGCTGTTCCCGACTATATAGCCGAGGATTTATTGGATGCCGTTAATTGGCTATTAAAAAATTAAACTTAATCGATTCACTATAGAACTTCCTGGTGGGAATGTTGAAGTAGGAGGAGAAATAATTTCTGCTGGAAGATTTGAGAATCGGATTGGCAGTACATATCGCTCAAAATATGAAATTAATATAGAAATTCAATATACTTAGGATGTAAGTCAGTCTCAGGAGGTGTCGCATGTTGAAAAACTATCGGCTGACCAAAGCAATTAAGCGCGGTCTGAGCCAGTACGATCCGGATGATACGGGCGGCTTTGCAAGCAAAGAAGAGATTCAAGAAGAGTTTGAACAGATGGAAGAGAAACTTCGCCATCTGCAGGACAAGTTGTTTGCCTCAAAGTCAAATGGCGTTCTTGTCTTGTTCCAAGGGATGGATTGCAGCGGGAAGGACGGCGTTGTCAAAAAGGTGCTGTCTAATTTGAATCCGCAGGGTTTTCGAGCGGAGAGTTTCAAGAAACCGACTCCAGATGAGTCGGCTCATGATTTCTTATGGAGAACACATAAAGTTGTCCCTGCCAAAGGTTATATAACCGCATTTAATCGTTCTTATTATGAGGACGTACTTATTACGCGGGTTCACGGGTCGATACAAGATGAGGAAGCAGCAACCCGGATGAAGCATATACGGCATTTCGAAAAGCTTCTAACGAACAATGGCGTGTTGCTGATCAAAATTTTTCTCCATATTTCACCTGAATTTCAACTCGAGAAAATTCGCGAACGGCTAAGTAACCCGGACAAGCTATGGAAATTCGATCCAAGTGATCTGGCCGAGCGGGAATATTGGGATTCCTATATTGACGCATACGAAGATGCCTTCCGGAATACGGCAACTAATTACGCTCCATGGCACATCGTTCCTGCCAATAAACGATGGTTCCGCGACTACTTGGTGCTCCGGATTATTGTAAATGCCTTAGAGAAGTTGGAACTTTCTTATCCGGAACCGGATATCGAGACGCGGAAATTTATAGAGCAGCTTCAATTCAGTCCCGTACAGGATTGAATAACTTATCTAATTGCATCGACGACGTACTTAACCGGCAGCAGATCAAAGATCAGCTGCCGGTTATTTGGTTATGTTTGAATATATAAAAATATTCTGTTGTCCCTTATTTTGGGCTGGTGTAATCTGGAAGTATTCTTTTGTGGAGGGAAAGCCAATATGACTTTTAGCAATTACGGAGAACTCTGTACGGAAGTCTATGATTTAACTAAAAAAGTTGGGCAATCATTAGGTGGGGACATTGAGTACTATCGCGATAAGCTGAAGCCTTATAAGGGACGCATTCTGGAGGCTATGGTTGGCTCTGGCCGCGTAATTATTCCTCTTCTAGAATCTGGCCTCATCGTAGACGGAGTGGACTCTTCCCCGCAAATGTTGGATTCATGCCGCAACCGATGTGAAGAACGAGGGTTAACTCCCAACTTATACGAAGCGAACTTGCAAGAACTTTCTTTGCCATATAAATATGAAGCAATCATCATTCCAGGGGGTTCGTTCTTATTAATCGAACAACGGGAAGAGTCACTGCGGGTTCTAAAGTTGTTGTATGAACATTTGGAACCAGGCGGGCAATTGTTCCTTGATCTTTTTCTGCCGGATAACAAGTTTAACAGTTCCGAATTAGGACGATGGGAAGGATCGGCCATATTTCACTTGCCTGATGGCGACATCATTACGATGGAAGGGAAATGCACGGAAGCTGATCTATTCTTCAATCAATACCGAATAAGCTACTTGAAATACGAAAAGTGGCGTAATGGATCATTGATCCAAACGGAATTACAGCGTTTTGCATTGCGTTGGTACGGTGTCGATGAATTCAAGTACGTCCTTGAAAGCATTGGTTTCTCTGATGTCAAAGTTTGCGCTGATTTCGAGGATGGAAAGAAACCAACAAGCGCTAGTCAGAAAATGGTTTATCAAGCCACTAAATTATAATTCAAACCATATGTTCAGCAATCCTTTTTACCGCAAGAGCACTTCGCTCTTGCGGTTTTTTTGTTGCATGCACTTACCAACCGGTAAGTTACTCCAACTCGATGGATTATGCCAAAACAATTTGCGTTCTTACAAAAAGTAAGCCACTTCGATATACTCCAATTAACAAATCGATCACTGAAGGAAGTGTAGTTATGAAGAGTGTACTTATCTACGTCTTGATGGTTGCCGTATTCTTTACGGCGACTTCGGAGTTGGTCATTGCCGGCGTCTTGAATGTGCTGGCCGAACAGATGAATATTTCGGAGAGTGTGGCCGGGCAGCTCATTACGGTGTATTCCCTGGCGTTTGCAATTGGCACGCCGATCATTATTTCGACGACAACCAGGATCCCCCGGAAAAACCTTTTACTGCTGGCAATAGCCTTGTTTATCGTGGGTAATTTCTTGACCATTGCGAGTTCAAGCTTGGTAGTCGTCATGGGAGCAAGGATCTTGCTTGGCGTAAGCTCGGGCGTGTTTTTGGTAGCAGCATTCAGCGCCGCAACCAAGATGGTACCGGTTGAGAAAATCGGCAGTGCCATCGGAACGATTATTCTCGGGTTCAGCAGCGCCATGATATTTGGAGTCCCGATTGGCGTGGCATTAACAAATATGTATAGCTGGCAAACCATCTTTTTGTTCCTTGGACTAGGAGGGATTGTGATCCTCATTGGCCTTGCACTGCTTCTCCCGAATCTAGAAGGGGATGCACCTGTTCCATTCAAGCGGCAATTCGAGGTGCTCGCTAATCCGGTCATCTTCTACGCCTTGCTGCTAGTCTTGTTCAGAGAAGCCGGCAACTCGGTCATGTTCACGTATATTGCGTCATTCCTTGGCAACATTCTGAGCAGGAGCGCAAGCGAGATTGGTTGGATGATGCTGTTGTTTGGTGTAGCAGGGGCTATTGGCTCCCGGATTGGAGGGTCTGCCGTAGACAAATGGGGCAGCGCCAAATTAATTATTGTTGGCGTAATGGTTCATGTCATCGCCTTGCTGCTGCTGCCGCTTGCTATTCATTCCTTCCCAGTTGCGATCACTTTGTTGTCGCTGTGGATTATGTCCATGTTCGTCTTGGGGCCTGCTACACAAACGTACTTCATCGAGCGTGCTCCGCAGTCGGCTAATCTCATCATCAGCTTGAATGTTTCCGTCACACAGATGGGAATCGCCATTGGTGCAAGCATAGGAGGCCTTGTTGTTAATTGGAACGATACCGTCCTATACAATCCTCTCGCGGCTGGCCTCGTCCTGATCTTAGCCTTCGCTTCCGCTGTCCTCTCCATCCGAAAAAGCAAACAAAAAATGATCCCAAATCTCTAATGGAAAAGGCCGTGCAATTAGCGCACGGCCATTTCGGTCCCCCCAATAAGACGGTTAAGGCAGGCGGAGTATTTGAATGATTCTGGAGAAACGTAGTGTTCGCTTTTGTGAGGGGATTCCAATCCTATTGGAATAGTTCAGAGAAATCCCCGAGCAATGGCGATCGGAAGAACATTCAATGCGCAGCACGCACGTTTATCCGATCTTATTCAAAGCCTTATACTCCGATGGAGTACATTTCTTATACGTTTTGAACACTCGGTTGAAGGTAGGAAGGCTGCCAAATCCGGATCTCATGGCGACCTCCATGATGGACAGATTCGGATCGGTCAGCAGGTTTTCGGCATGCATGATGCGATGCTGGATCAAGTAGTCGTAATAGGACAAGCCCATGTACTGCTTGAACATTTTCGTGAAATGATATTTGCTGAAGCCGGATAACTCGGCCAGCTCCTCGACGCGTATATCCTCGGTGCAATGTTCATTCATATAGTTGCAAACCTGCAAAAACTTATCGATATATTTGTGTTGCTTATTATGACCTTTGGTCCTTGGGAAGCCGCGTTCTTCCTGCATGAAATTCCGGGCGAGCGTCACAAAAAAAGCGATAAGCTTCGCGTACACGGAAGCCTCCTTCAGCATTGTTTGGCTGAAATATTCGTTCACGAGCTCGAGCAGCATCGGCCTAACCAGCCCATGCAGCTCTTTATTTTGTTCAGCGGTTAAGAGAAGGCATGGGCGCAGCAAATGAAAGGTAGAATCAAAACCGTTCAAGGAATACAGCAAAGAGCAATCAAATTGAAGAATTAGCCTTGTTCCGGAATCAGGCGCAAAGATCTCGTGAAGCTCGCCCGGCGGCAGGACCAGAATATCATTCGGATAGAGGACATGTTTGGTTTCATCAACAATAACGGTATAGATGTTATCGAGCGGCATGATGACTTCCACGGCGGTATGCCAATGGATCGGATAGTTCTCGACTTCCTTGTTCAAATAAATGCGCAACCCGAGATGCTCACCGTAGGATACGGTTTCTTTGGCTCCGTTAAGGATCGGGATCATCTATCACTCTTCCTCTCTCGCTTGTGACTAATCAGATAATGGCATCCCGTGCTCATAAAATCAATAAGTCAATCAAAAAAGGCAATATTTGAGAAGTCAAAAGCTATATTTACGAAGAGCGACTAATCAAATACAGCTATAATGAAGCCTATGAAAGCGAATACATTTGTTGAATAGTGACTTCTAACTTGCATTATTTCATCATGAGGTCCACATGACCATGCAACTAAAGTAGTTAAATATAGCTATTTTTTGACCGGTCAGTAGACGAAATGGACTAGAGGAGAGTGGAGATAAATGGAGAGCTCAAGTAGAAGGTTGGATGTTACGCCGCTATGGAAGCATGTCAGAAAAGAGTGGAAGCTGTATTCCTTCCTATTAATCCCCGTCATTTATTTTCTCATTTTCAAGTACGCACCCATGATCGGGAATGTAATCGCCTTCCGGAAATATCGGGGCGGGCCCAACTTTCTTGGCTCGGAATGGGTAGGGTTGCAGTACTTCCGGATGTTTATGAAGGATCCGACCTTCTGGCGGGCGTTCTGGAACAATATTTTTCTCAGCGTTGCTTATCTGATTGTCCGATTCCCGTTAACCTTGATCTTTGCGTTATTGATTAATGAGATCAGAACGCTGAAGCTGAAAAAATTCGTTCAGACCGTATCTTACCTTCCGCATTTTATCTCTATGGTTATTCTAGCAGGCATGGTGAAAGAGATGCTGTCCGTATCGGGTCCGATTAACGCGCTGCTTGGCCATTTCGGCGTTGATCCGATTCAGTTCATCTCGCTGCCGCAATGGTTCTCAACCATTTATGTATCTTCCGGCATTTGGCAGGGACTTGGATGGGGCACAATCTTGTACCTTGCAGCTATGACAGGGATCAACACGGAGCTTTACGAGGCGGCAAGGATTGACGGGGCCAGCCGGTTAAGACTTGCATGGCATGTCACGATTCCAGGCATCTTGCCAACGATTATGACGCTTCTCGTTCTGGACATTGGCGGTATTATGGGTTCGAACTTCGAGAAGATTTTGCTTCTGTACAACCCGCTTACTTATGAAACGGCGGATGTTATCTCGACTTACGTATACCGGATGGGTATTACAAACGCAAACTTCAGCTATGCAACGGCTGTTGGCTTGTTCGAAGGGGTTATCGGTCTGATTCTGGTAACGACAGCGAACGCTATTTCGAAAAAAACGACGAAATCAAGTCTGTGGTAGGAAGGAAGTGCTGAGCGTGAAAGCAACCCCGGGTTCTCGCCTCTTTAACGGCGTAAACGCTTTGATCATGACCGTAGTTGTGCTCTTTACCTTATATCCGTTCGTTTATTTGGTTGCGCAGTCCTTCAGTTCCGAGGCTGCTGTCTACGCGGGGAAAGTAACGTTTTATCCGGTAGATTTCACTACGCTTACTTATAATGTCATCCTGAGCAAGCCGGATTTCTTCCGCTATTACGGCAATACGATTATGTACGCGGTAATTGGTACTCTCATTGCCGTATCGGCGACGGCTGTAATGGCCTATCCGCTTTCAAAGGAAAAACTTCGTCTTAACAAATTTTTTATCCCGTTTGTCCTGTTCACGATGTACTTTGGCGGCGGACTGATCCCGAACTACATTCTCGTAGCCAAAACGCTGGATATGCGCAACACGATTTGGGCTCTTGTTATTCCCGGCGCGATCAGCGCCTTTAACGTGATATTGATGAAAACCTTCTTCGCAAGTCTTCCGAATGAGCTCGAGGAATCGGCCAAGGTTGACGGACTGGATGTCTATGGCATCTTCCTTAGAATTACGCTACCGTTGTCCAAGCCGATTCTGGCAACCATGCTCTTATTTGTTGTCGTGGGGATATGGAACAGCTGGTTTGATGCTTCATTGTATTTGCAGTCGAAGGAGAAATGGCCGGTAGCGCTATATTTGCGGCAAGTTATCGAAACGGCGATCAGCCCGGCTGAACTTGGAGCAAGCGCGGAGCAAACGACGCAGATTGCGGCCACCGTCAAATCGGCTGCGATGGTCCTAACTTCGCTTCCTATGATTTGTATCTACCCGTTTGTCCAGAAATATTTCGTGCAAGGCATGATGATTGGCGCTGTAAAAGGGTAAGACGCGATATAACCGGAACGGTCGCGAGGCAAGTTCTGTTATATAAATGCAATTATTAAAAGGGAGGCACGGCATGAAAAGATTCAGTAGAACAATGGGATTGATTTTGTCGGTGATCATGGTGTTGTTCGTTATGGCGGCTTGCAGCGGGAATAATAATGAAAAACCAAGCAACAGTTCGGCTTCGCCAGCGGATACCGCGGCTGGTTCGGGTAATGCAGCAGCATCGGACAAACCGGCCGAAGATTACGCTTATGGCGAGGATGTTACGTTCCATTCGAATGAGCCGGTTACGTACTCCATGATGTTCAGCGACAACGAGGGCTATCCATACAAAAAAGACTGGAGAATCTGGAGCGCGATCCAAGAGAAAACAAACGTCTCTTTTGACTTGTCGGTTGTAGCAAGAACTGAATACGAGAACCAAAAATCGCTCCTCGTAAACAGCGGCGATGCTCCATATATCATCCCTAAAACGTATGATGAATCCGCATTTGTTGCAGGCGGTCAAATCGTTCCGATCAGCGACTATGTGCAATACATGCCTAACTATCAAAAAGCGGTAAAAGCTTGGGGCATGGAAGATGACCTGAAAGCGAAAATGCAAGCAAACGGTAAATACTATGTTCTTCCAGGTATGTGGGAAGCACCGGGCGGCGGCTACTCGTTCGTTATCCGCAAAGATATTTTCGAGAAAGCCGGTGTAGACCTGTCCAAAGAAACGAGCTGGACTTACGAAGATTTCTACGCGGCCATGAAGAAAGTTAAAGACTTTACGGGCGCTAAATACGTATTCTCCGATCAGTCCAAAGGCGAATCTACATTGAACATCGCAGCTGTAGAATATGGCGTAACTGCCGGTTGGGGTAAAGCAAACGGCATGCGCTTCAACCAGGATTCGAAGCAATTCGAATTTGCTGACAATACCCAAGACTTCAAAGACTACGTATCGTACTTCAATAAGCTGATTACGGAAGGTATCATGGATCCGGAATCGTTCACGCAAGAAGACGATGCGGCAAAAGCGAAGTTCTACAAAGGCGATACTTACGTGATCAACGCCAACTATCAAGTATTCACGGATATCCAGACAAAGATGGAAGATCCAAATGCTCAGCTCATGATTATCACGCCTCCAGGCGGCCCTAAAGGTCAGCTGCAGGTTGAGAACTCCCGTCTTGAGAACGGCATTATGATTAGTGAGAACGCTTTGAAAGACCTGGGCGAAGAGAAATTTATTAAGATGCTTCGTTTCGTTGACTGGCTCTGGTACTCCGATGAAGGTCAAACGCTTAGCCTGTGGGGGGTAGAGGGCGAGACTTTCACAAAGGACGCAAGTGGCAAAATTACGCTTAATCCGGACATTACTTACAACGGCATGAACCCTACGGCAACGAAAAAGCTGAACGCAGACTACGGTTTCGGCGGAGGCGTATTCGCATACGGCGGTACTACGAAGCTCAGACAGTCGAAAATGACAGACGGTGAAATTGACTTTAACAACCGTATTCTGAACAATCGTACGGCTCGTCCAGTTGCACCGCCAATTATGGCTTCAGCCGACGAAAGCGAACAGCTGAACCTGATCTCGAAGCCGCTTATGGACTATGTAGGCACGATGACGCTCAAGTTCATCACAGGACAAGAGAAGATCGATAACTTCGACAATTTTGTCAAACAGGTGCAGGCGAACGGCAGCGACCGTTACGCGCAAATGGCGAACGATATCTTCAATAAAACAAAAAGCATCCTTGGTTATTAATCCATAACAACAATAAGGGCTAGATGAACCTGACCGGTTCGTCTAGCCCTTATATGATATGCCGCTTCATTAACCGAAGCGGCCTGTAATATAATCATTTGTCCGTTGCTCGGATGGGTTCGTGAAAATAACTTCCGTTTTATCGTATTCAACGACATGGCCGTTTAAGAAGAAGGCGGTCTTATTGGACACGCGAGCTGCCTGATGCATGTTATGGGTAACGATAACGATGCTGTAATCCTGCTTCAGCTCGGAGATCAGCTCCTCGATCTTGGAGGTCGAGATCGGGTCAAGAGCGGACGCCGGTTCATCCATCAGGATGACTTCCGGTTTAACGGCGATCGCGCGCGCGATACAAAGGCGCTGCTGTTGGCCGCCGGACAAAGCGAGCGCGGATTTATGCAGGCGGTCTTTCGTTTCTTCCCAGATCGCTGCTTTGCGAAGGGATTCTTCAACGATGTCGTTCAGCTGCTTTTTGTTCTTAATGCCATGATAACGGGGTCCAAACGCGATGTTCTCATAGATAGACTTGTGGAATGGGTTCGGGCGCTGCCAAACCATGCCAATGTTTTTGCGAAGAGCAACAACATCGGTATTCCCTTCGTTAATATCGCGGTCTCCGATCCGGATCTCGCCGGTAACCCGGCAAGAAGGAATCAAATCGTTCATTCGGTTCAAGCTTCTGAGGAAGGTTGATTTGCCGCAGCCGGAAGGGCCGATCAGAGCCGTTACTTCCTTCTCGGCGAAATCAAGCGACACGTCGTGAACCGCATGTTTTTCTCCATAGTAGACGTTTAACTTCTTAGCGGATAATGCAATTTCTCCCACGATCGGATCCTCCTTATTTAGAAGCTGTAAATTTGTTGTGCATATAACGTCCAAGCGCTCGCGCGCCTAAGTTAAAGAGTAGAACGGTAATAATAAGTACGGCCGAAGCCCCTGCCGCGATTTGCGTTGCATCCGGCGCCAGACCTTCCGAGTTGATCTTCCAGATATGCACGGCCAACGTTTCGGCCGGACGCATCGGGTTAAGCGGCGAGTCCGAATGGAGCGGGTTCCAGTCAGAGAAATCAAGCCGCGGGGTACTCATGCCGGCGGTGAACAGAAGCGCTGCCGCTTCACCGAAGATACGGCCAGCCGCCAGAATCGAACCGGATAGCACGATCGGAAGCGCGATTGGAAGCTGAACCGAACGGATCGTTTTCCACTTGGAGATGCCAAGCGCAAGACTTGCTTCTTTCTGTGCCAGCGGTACGCTGCGGAGACCTTGTTCCGTAATCCGCACCATCAGAGGCAAGTTGAAGATGGTCAGCGCAAGAGCACCGGACAACAGGGAGAAGCCAAAGTTAAATTTATTTACGATGACGAGAAGGCCGAACAAACCAACGATGATCGAAGGGAAGGAAGACAATACTTCGACGATCAGGCGGATCGTTGAAGTGATTTTGCCGGCTTTCGCGTATTCGCTCATATAAATGCCGGCTCCGATCCCAATCGGTACGGTAATAACCATCGTTAACACGAGCAAGAACAAGGAGTTGAACAATTGCGGTCCGATACCGCCGCCTTTGCGTATTGTCTCTGGCGGAGAAGTCAGGAAATGCCAGCTAATATGGCCCATTCCGCGGAACAAAATGTAGCCCAAGAGTCCAATCAGGGCGAGAGCAATTAAGCCCGTAATGAAAATAATAATGCCGGTTGCGATTTTATCTGCGGTTTTGGCGCTCATAGCTTTTTCCGTCCTTCCAGCCAGCGAATAATAAATACGAATACGAAGGTCATCATCATCAGAATTAACGCAAGCGACCACAAGGCGTTATTTTGTACGGAGCCCATCGCCGTGTTGCCCATGCTAAGCGTAATGGCACTTGTGAGCGTTGATGCCGATTGAAACAGGGAATGCGGGATATGCGGAGCGTTGCCGATGACCATCTGGACGGCAAGCGCCTCGCCGAAAGCTCTCGCAATACCTAGTACGATACCTGTCATCTGCGCAGGAAGCGTAGTTGGCAGGACAATGCGATATATGGTTTGCCAACGGGTTGCGCCAAGCGCGTAGGAGCCTTCTTTCAGACCCGCAGGCAGGGAAGCCAGCGCATCCGTTGCTATAGTCGTAATTGTAGGTAAGATCATAAAGGCAAGGACAAGCGCGCCTGCCGCGATCCCGACGCCTTGGCCAGGGAATATATCGCGGAATAGTGGAACGACTACACTTAATCCAACAAATCCGTATACGACGGATGGAATGCCTGCAAGCAGTTCGATAACGGGCTGCATAAAGGTGCGGCCGATTTTTGGAGATAACTCGATCATAAATACCGCAGCGCAGAACCCAAGCGGAGCAGCGATAATGGCAGCAAGAATCGATGTGCTGAACGAACCGAAGATAAACGGCAATGCACCAAACATAGGAGGTTCGCCGTCCGGTTTCCATTTCAATCCTGTTAACAAATCTTTTACGTTAACGCCGTTTACCAAAAAGGTGCTAAGTCCCTTTGAAGCGACGAAGTAAACCATCGAAAAAATGGTGATGATAAGAAACAAGATGCAGATGAATGTATAAACTTTGCCGACCCATTCTTCCGCAAGATGCGGCGTGGCTACTTCTCGATCATTAGACTTCTTCACCTTTGTTCACCCTTTACAAATTGTTTACAATTGATATAGGACATGAAGTCAAGAGGCGAGCTAGCTCGTCTCTTGACTTCAACATATTTATTTCAGTTGTTTATTATTTCGTTACGTTGCCTGCAGCGTCGCGAGTTACTTCCATTTTGCTTGCCGGGATGTAGCCCATTTCTACAACGTCGCCGTTTTGAACTTCTTCGGATACCATGTAGTCAAGGAAAGCTTTAGTTGCTGCGTCAGGCTCGCCTTTCGTGTACATGTGCTCGTAAGCCCATACTGGGTAAGTACCCTTAGCTACGTTATCAACGTTTGCGTCAACGCCTTCGTATTTCAGAGCTGTTACCGAATCATCCAGGTAGGACAGTGCCAGGTAACCAATAGCGCCAGGAGTTTCGCTTACGAGTTTCTTAACCGTACCGGAAGCGTCCTCTTGGATCGAACCTGCAAGGTCTTCTGTTTTCGTGCCAAGCGCGAATTTCTCGAAAGTTGCGCGAGTACCGGAGCTCGATGGACGGTTAACGATTTGGATTTTCTCGTCTTTGCCGCCAACGTCTTTCCAGTTCGTTACTTTGCCAGTGAAGATGTCAACCAGTTGTTGTTTAGTCAGGTTGTCCACGCCAACGTCTTTGTTAGTTACAGCTGCCATAGCGACTACAGCCACTTGGTGGTCAACGAGTTCAGCTGCTTTGTCAGCGTCAAGCTTCTCTTCAGCGAATACGTCGGAGTTGCCGATTTGGGCTTGACCTTCGGATACTTGAGTAAGGCCTGTACCGCTGCCGCCGCCTTGAACTTGAATCGATACGCCAGTGTTTTTGTCCATGAACTCTTTCGATACTTGGTCAACCAGCGGTTGAAGAGCAGTGGAGCCAGAAGCCAGGATGGAGCCGGACAGATCAGCGGAAGCCGTATTATTTGTTGTAGCATTGTTTGTAGCTGCTGCGTTTCCGTTGTTTGCACCGTTATTGTTGTTATTGCCGCATGCTGCGAGCGAGAGCGACAATGTAAGTGCCATAGTAACGATCAAAGACTTTTTCATAATAGTTAGGTTCCCCTTCCAAACTTGTGTTTTTGTTTTTCCTTACAAGAGCTATTCTAGTTGGGCTACGTAAACGCAAAACGTTATTCATGTTAACGCAATGTAAATTTTTTTGAGAGTTGTGAACGTCTGCGCATGAATTGTAATCTCAACGGACCGGGGAGAAAAAAGTCTTCATTATATAGGCTCAAAATATAGGCTCACAACAGGATAAGAAAGTTTGCATGGCGCGAAAAGATGAAAAACCATTTTGTAGCCTTTATAATGAATAGGTGGAATACAAAGCAGAGGAGAAATTGTAAAATGACAAACATTGAGACATTTATCGCGGCTTGGAAAAGCCATCGCAAAGTATTGCATGACATGCTTGAGGGCGTAACGACGGAACAGCTTTCCTACAGACCTTGGGAGAAAGGGATGTCGCTTAAAGAACTCGTCCTACATATTACAGGTGCGATGGATATGTTCGCGAATACCGTTCAGAACGGCGCGCATACGCAAGGCACCAAACCTGCTTCCCCTCCGGAAACGGTTGAAGATCTGAAGGCGGTTGTTGCTGCTTCTACGGAAAGAACGGAAGCCACTCTTCGCACCCTTACGCCGGAGCAGCTTGCACAATCCATTGATTTCTTCGGGAATGCGGTCCCGGGTTTTGCGTTGCTGGAAAATGCGAAAGATCATGAAATTCATCATAAAGGCCAGCTGTTTACGTACCTCCGCCTGGTAGGAATTGAGCAGCTTCCGTTCTTTGTAAGCCGCGGTTAGTTGTTAAGTATTGCACTGGACGTTCCAAAGCGCAGAATGGTATGATGCATGAGGGTGAATACAAGATGAATAATGATAATACTAATGTAAATAGTAACGATAATGCGGAAGTCTGGGATTCGCTCATGAAGACGATTTACCAGAAGGGTCTCGCGTCGCTGAGAGCATTTTTCCCGAATGTAGAAGGTCTTATTGCAAACGATGAGAAGTTCGGACAGATCTTCATCTACCGGGTAACCAATGATTTCAAGAAATCTTATGACTGCGGCTTTTTCCTTCGCGAATTGGCGGAGCAGTTCCAGGACGGCGGCCGGGATGCCGGTGAATGGATGGCTTCCTTCTTCTATGAGCTGATGAAGACTAACAAAGGCGGCAAAGAGCTGCCCGGTCCTCACGAGAGCGAACAGAAAGAAGAAGAGTTTATCGACCATACTCTGTTCCCGCATTGTCTCAGCGCAGTAAGCGAAGAATTTGCGCCGCTGACGATTACGGGCCATAGAGGATTGGATGCGAACCACACGCCGGTTCTTGAGCTTGGATTCAAAGATATTCCCGCCGAGAAATGCGTGTTCCCGATTCATTACCTGTACAAAATGATGCAGTTGAACCGTGATCCATCGGATACGCTTCTTGCCGAATTGGCCAAGCTTCGCCAGAAGCATGGCGTGGAATAGGAAAAGTTTAAGCCGTCCTGCCGGGACGGCTTTCTTTTGGGTTAATGGACTAGACTGTTTAATTGGTGGAATGATATGATGATTACGGGTGAAGCGATATGAATAACGAGACAACAAACGAAGAGATCCAAGGGAATCAAGAAGAAGAGGCGAAGCAATTCGCGGAGCTGGTCAAAGCAGTCCAGCATAACGGCTTTGTCGCATTGAGACGGCATTTCGAAGACGTCCAAGGCCAAGTATTGAATCAAGAGCTTTATGGTCCCGTGTTTGTTTACAAAGTGAAGGATGAGTCGGGCAGCGATTATGTATGCGGATTTTTCCTTCGCGAGTTAATCGCGAACTTCCAAGCGGGGAACGATGAAGCAACAGAATGGATGGCTTCGTTTTTCTATGAATTGATGAAAACCGAGGGGGGTAAACCGCTTCCTCAACCTCCTGCAAGCGAAGATGATGCCAAAGCATTAATTGATCATGTACTCATCCCGCATTGCATTAAGTCGGTTGAAGAAGAATTTCCCGAGGAGAAGGTTCACGCAGGACTTGCCTGGAATGAAGAGCTGAAAGGTCCAGTATTTGAAACGGGCTTCCCGGCTATTTCGGATGGTAATAATGTTTGCGCTTTCTCACTTCATCTGTTGTATACGCATCTGCTCCTGAATCGCGATCCTGCCGAAATGCTGCTGAAGGGTTTGTACAAAATCCGGGAAGAGCATGGCATGGACTAACAAAAAACAGCTCCCTTACGAGGAGCTGTTTTTTTGTTGGTTGAATATTGTGTTATACTGTGTACATAGTAAACAATTATGGCGTGGAGGAAAAGCAGGATGGAGCATGAGGACGACGTTCAAATTGTGGGCAGTTTGCCAAAAGGCGTTGCGTTAGCATGGGGGCTTGTGAAAGAACCTCAGAGAGGACCAAAGCGCGAGCTGTCGATTAATCAGATCGTAGCTGCAGCCGTACAGCTGGCGGACCAGGAAGGGCTGCAGGCCGTATCAATGAGCCGGGTAGCCGCATCATTGGGGTTTACGGCGATGTCGTTATACCGTTATGTGCAAAGTAAAGATGATTTGTTATTGCTGATGCAGGAGCAGGTCATCCAATTACCCGAAGATCAGCTCGAAGAAGGGGCGGATTGGCGGGAGGGGTTGCGTCAATATGTGCGAGCTTGTATTGCAGTATTCGTCAAACATCCGTGGTTCGCGGATATTCCGGTCTCGGGCGTGCCAATTACTCCGAATAATTTGTTAATCGTGGATTTGGCGCTTCGGCCCATGAGAAATTTGCCGCTGAACGATTATGAGAAAATGTCCACGGTCTTGTTGCTTAGCAGCTATGCCCGTTCCACGGGGATGATCCAGCGGGATATGGAGCGGGCGATTCAAGGTGGAGCAAGTCCAGGCGAGTTCAGCGGACTGAACTATACGAAGGCGCTTAAGCTGTTGGTTAAAAAGGAGCAATACCCGGATTTGCAGCCGCTTATTGCGTCTGGCGTCTATACGGAAGAAAATCCGGCGGACAATCCAATCGGCAACGACTTTGATTTCGGATTGGAGCGGATATTGGACGGGGTCGAGCATTATATTGCCGCACGAGGCGCAAAATAAAGAGAGCAGCGATTAGGCTGCTCTCTTTATTTTGCTTCGATGGCTTATCGGCGGCCGGCTTTTTTACGGAAGGAAGAAATGCTCCACAAGAATGCGATAGCCAGAATAAGCAGGCACCAGCCAATGGCCCACCAGCCGCTATTCTCCAGCGGGGTTCCCGTCAGGAGCCCGCGGATCGTCTCGATTACAGGCGTAATCGGCTGATGGTTGGCTACGCCTTGCAGCCAGGAAGGCATCGTGTCCGTCGGGACAAAAGCGCTGGACAAATACGGGAGAAACAATAACGCAAAGCCATAACCGCTTGCAGCGGAAGGGCTTCCGGCTACTAGGCCTATCGCCGCGAACAACCAGGTGAAGGTCAGAATAAACAAAGCAATCACCGCAATGGCAAGTATCCATTCGATAAAGCTGGCATTTGGTCTGAACCCAACAAGCAGGGCAACGCCAAATACAACGCCGGTTGCGAATAAATTTCGGGCGAGACTAGCGACTACATGACCGGTAACTACGCTAAGGCTTTTGATCGGCATCGTTCTGAACCGGTCAATGATGCCGTTTGTCATATCATTGGATACGTCAACGGCTGTACTTGATGAGCCAAAACCCGCACATAATAGAATAATGCCCGGAACCACGTAATTGACATAATCTCCGCTTGAATCAATAGCTCCTCCAAATACATAAGTGAACAGCAGCATGAGCATGACGGGCAGCATAATGGCCATAAGCAAAGCTTCCGTATTGCGAAGGCTATGACGGAGACTGCGTCCGATAAATACGAGGTTAGTCGTTAGCAACGAAGCGGGCTTAACGGGGTTATTCGTTGAAATCATGCGTGTAACACCTCTTTTTCCACGGTTGTTGTTAAGGCAACAAACACATCATCCATGCTTGGTCTGCGAATGTTGACCTTGGTTCCCGGAGGAACCGAGTTGACAAGATCATTTAACGTACGGCTAATATCCTGGATATTTCCAGTCGTCGGTATGGTATGGATCACTTCGTCATAGTCGTTCAGCAATTCAATCACCTCTCCGCCAACCTTTGCTTTTAATTGTTCGGCGCTTCCCTTGGCTACGATCGTCCCGCCATGAATAACGGCAATCTGGTCAGCAAGCTGATCGGCTTCTTCCAAATATTGCGTCGTTAGAAATATCGTTCTTCCTTGCTTGGCAAGCCCTTTGATAATCTCCCATAAGGCTCTGCGGCTGACCGTATCAAGTCCGGTTGTAGGTTCATCCAAGAAAATAACGGGACGGAGGGCTACAAGGCTGATGGCAAGATCCAGTCTGCGCCGCATGCCTCCCGAGTAAGTTTTCACTCTTTTCTTAGCGGCATCCGCAAGATCAAATGCGCTTAGAAGTTCTTCCGCGCGGACGCGGGCATGAGCAGCCGACAAGCCGGAAAGTCTCCCGATCATCCGCAAATTTTCTTCCGCGGACAAGACTTCGTCCACTGCTGCAAACTGACCGGTAAGACTAATGTTCTGCTTGACCAGCTCTTGCTCGGTTTGAACGTTATAACCTCCGACGCGGATCATTCCTTCATCCGGTGCAATTAAGGTAGACAAGATATGGATCAAGGTTGTTTTGCCGGCACCGTTTGGGCCAAGGAGGGCGAAGACAGTTCCGGCAGGAACCGTAAGATCAACGCCGCCTAGCACCGTTTGTTTACCGAAGCTTTTGCGCAGGCCAGCTATTTCAATTGCGGTTTGTTGGTTCACGAAATGCCTCTTTTCTGTGTACCACGTACACTGATTATTATATAAACAGTATATGATGTAAACAATAAAAGATGCAACCTCTTTTTCGTTCCAAGTTCTATAAAGTTGCTCGGGTTGTTTCAAAAGAACCGATTACGTGTAATAGAACATACGAGATCGAATAACGGTTTCGAATACGAACGGAATAAAGGAGAGATAACTATGCCAAAGGAAAACACAGGTAGCGGTCTGTTGGTAGGTACAATTGTCGGGACGGCGGTTGGTGCTGTCGGGGCACTTCTGCTTGCTCCAAAATCGGGTGTGAAGCTGAGGGAGGATATCTCGAATAAGTTCCAGGCCATCAGCCAGCGTACGCAGGAACTTGCTTCCACCGCCAAAGACAAGTCTAAAGACGTGTTATCGAGCGTCAGGGAAGAAGCTTCGGACTTGTCCGACCGCGCGAAGAAATCGCATGAGCATGTCATGGATTCCTTCAACAACGCGAAGGACGATATGAAAGAAAAGATGAGTACCACTTCGAATTAGAATAGTTTTTCACGGGAAAGAAGCCCTCCAACCGGAGCGGCTTCTTTTGTCGCGTTAGAATTATGAAGCTCGTAAAAGTTCGTAAAGCAAAACAAACCGCCTGTTTCATTTATTAATAAATGAAATAGGCGGTTTGTTCAGCCTTCTTCGCTCAGCGGCGGATGAAGCAGCTGCCGCAGCTTATCGAGCGCACGCTTCTGGAAGCGGGAGACGCTCATTTGCGAAACGCCGAGCTGATCGGCAATTTCCCGTTGAGACTGACCGTGCTGGTAGACGAGAATGAGCACTTTGCGTTCCTCTTCCTTTAACTGCGCAAGAGCTTCGTTAAGGGCTAACTGATTATCGATATGGCGATACTCGTCGGAATGATCGCTGATGACGTCGCCAATCGTAGCGCTGTCGCCTTCGGTTGAGAGCGGCGTATCCAAAGACACGTATTGGTACGATTCCCGCGAAGACAGGACCTCGATCGTTTCCTCGACTGACAGGCCCAAATAGTTTGCAATCTCATCCATCTTCGGCGACCGCTCGAGCTTAGTTGTCAATTCATCGATCGCTTTCTGAACGAGCAGTCCTTTTTCTTTCATATTTCGAGGTACTTGTATGTACCAAGATTTGTCGCGCAAGTAATTTTTCAGCTGGCCGATTACGCTCTTCATGGCATATCCTTCGAATGGCACGCCTTTGTCGCTGTCATATTGCTTGAATAATCGCAGCATGGACATTTGACCGACCTGAAAAAGATCTTCGTACAGATCCGGTCGGTTACGCGATATTTTGGATACAGCCATCCGGACCAACGGTTCGAAATGCTGCAACAATGCCGTTGCGGCATCATTGCAGCTCAATTCCCGATATTGCAATAACAAGCTTGCTATTTGTTGCTGATCCAGGCAGGATGATTGTGATCTCATGCCATCTCCTCTTTCCTACCAAGTCGCTTGGTTAGAATCACCTCGGTCCCCATTTCCGAACGGACTTCAACTTGATCCATTAAAGCCTGCATCAGAAATAGGCCAAGACCTCCTATACTAGCTTCATTTAGAGGCTTGTTATGCAAGGCAGCGCCCGCAATAGCCGTAGGTTCAAATTGGAAGCTGTTGCCGCTGTCTTTGACCCGAATGTGCAGGGAGTCCTGCTGAATTTCGAAAACGACTTCGATCAGGCCATAGGTGCCGCCGTCATAGGCATGGAGGACAACATTGCTGCAAGCCTCCGTTACGGCTACTTTCATGTCTTCAATTTCCTCGTAGGAAAAACCTTCTTTGGCAGCAAGCCCCGACAGGGTCAGCCGCACAATATCGATATAATCCGCTTGAGCGGGAATGGTCAAGCTTATCCATGGTTTCATCATTTGTTCTCGTTCCTCTCCGCTAGTCCTATTATAGCTTATTGTTGTTTGAGTTTTCTCCAAATGCGTACCGAGGATAAAATGCCGTCGGCAAGAGCGTTCGTAACGTTGCCGCTACTCTTTCGATTAGCTTGATTAGCCTGCTCATCATAGACTTCCGGTTTTGTCTTTGCTTTGTCCTTCATGTTATGGACAATTCCTACGGCGGTTTCTTTCATCACGCCGGTAAAGCTGTGGAGCGTCTGGCCGATGTCGTGGATGGTGGCAAACACAACATCGAGTGAACGAAGTTTCGTCCGGACGTCCAAAGTCATTTCATTGGTATGGTGAATCATTTCCTTCACATCGCCGCTAATTTGGGACACATCGTTTTTGAGCTCCCCAACGGTGGAGCGAACCTCATCCAAGGTGGCGGTTAACGCTTTAATGGTTTGGATGAGAAAGAACATCAGGATGACGAACGCAACCGTAATGACGGCGATAATGATCTGAATAAAGAGATCCATCGAATCATCTCCTCGTTTTTTCTATAAATACCCGAGTAATTCGCAAATGAAACAGCCGTCTAATCTAACTATTAGTGGTATACTGGGGAGAAGAGATTAGGAGAGAAGGAGATTGTTATGCTTCGAGCCATCAAATTTAATATCCGAACCAAGATTGCAATTGGTTATTTCCTCATTCTTATATGCCTTGGCGTATCTATTGTCGCGGTGACGGACCGTATTCAAGGGCTTCAGAATGAAGTAGAGACGATTACGTCAAGAGACGTAGACGTCCATAACCTGATTGCTTCTATACAATATGACGCGATTAATATGGAAACCGCGCAACGCGGGTATATCATTACTGGGGATAAAAGTTATCTGGATCCTTATGAAAAAGGCAAATCCGAGTGGGAAACAAGTTATAACAGCTTGTACGCTTATCTCTCCGATTCCCCGGCGACCCAGAAGGAGCTTGAGTCCATCAAGATGATGATCCAGGATTGGATCAACCAAGCCGGCGAGCCAACCATCGCGATGAAAGAACAAGGGAGAGACGCTGATATTTCAGCCTTCTTCCAAGACGATATCGGCAAGCAGCGAATGGACAGTCTGCGAACCAAATTCGATAATATCAGCACGCAGCAAATTCAGTCGACAAGACTGCATATCGTTGATCTGGAAAATAAAAACCGGACATTAACAATCGGCATTTATATTCTGCTGCTGGTCGCTACGATTATTTCCTTCATGATTGTTTCATTCGTATCCAATTCTATTGTTAAGACGATTAAACAGGTCGTAAGAACAATTACCGAGATTGCTTCTTCCGGAGGAGACCTTGGTACTCGAATTAAAGTGAATACGAACGATGAGATCAAGGAGCTCGGCGATGCGACCAATCAGCTGCTCTCCAGCCTCGAGGCGCAAAGCTGGGTGCAAGCGAAGGTAGCCGAAGTCGCGACCATGACGCAAGGCATTAATGATTTGGAAGTATTGGCGAAGACGTTCCTAACTAAGGTAGCGCCTATGATTAACGCTTCTTACGGCGTGTTTTATATTCGCCGGGGAGCGGGAGAGCAGCAAAGACTGGATAAATTGTCCTCTTACGCCGGTTCCGGCGAGGAAGCGGGCAAATCCTCCATCCAATTCGGCGAAGGGCTTGTCGGGCAATGCGCGATGGAGAAACGGATATTCCTGCTCAATCATCCGAAGGACCATAGTCCGCTCATCACAACAGGGCTTTTGCAACTGGAACCAAGCAGTGTTCTGATGGTGCCGATCGCATATGAGGAGCGGCTGGAAGCGGTCATTGAGTTCGCTTCGCTGCAGTCCTTCACGACGCAACATCTGAAGCTGATGGAGGAGATTGAGAAAGACTTCGGCATTGCGGTCAACAACATTTCCGGCCGGATGGAAGTGGAGAGACTGCTGAGCGAATCCCAGGTGCTGACGGAGGAACTCCAGATGCAGCAGGAGGAAATGCGGATGACGACCGAACATTTGGAAGAGCAGTATTTGGTCGCCGAGCAAAAAACAAAAGAGCTCGAGAAAGCAAAGGAAGAGCTGGAAGACTACTCCGAGCAGCTCAGGAAAAGCTCGCAATACAAATCCAACTTCCTGGCAAATATGTCTCACGAGCTCCGCACGCCGCTTAACAGCATTCTTATCTTGTCACAGCTGCTGGGCGAGAATGAGAACCGGACATTAAATGAAGATGAAGAAGGATATGCGAAGGTGATTCATACTTCCGGTACGGACCTGCTGAAGCTGATCGACGATATCCTTGATCTGTCCAAGATTGAAGCGGGCAAAGTCGTTCTGACCATTGATGAAGTGAATCTGACCGAATATCCCGAGCTTATGAAGTTGACCTTTAATCCGATTGCGGATAAAAAGGATATTGCCTTTAACGTTCATTTAGCGGATAGCCTGCCGGATGTCTGGTATACAGACGGCCAACGCCTGCAGCAAATCTTGAAAAATCTGCTCTCGAATGCCTTCAAGTTCACGGAAACGGGATCGGTGAATTTGCGATTTGAGCAAGCGGATGAAGGTATGCTGGCGATTTCCGTGACGGATACGGGGATTGGCATTCCGAAAGATAAACAGAAACTTATATTCGAAGCCTTCCAGCAGGTAGACGGCAATACGAACCGGCTTTATGGCGGCACGGGACTAGGATTATCCATCTGCAGCGAGTTCGCGAGACTTCTAGGCGGATACATCAAGGTGGACAGTACGGTAGGGCAGGGAAGCTGCTTTACGGTGTATTTGCCTCAGCTTACCCAAGAGCAAGCGGATTCCATCCAATTGGCTATCCAAGAATCTGCCGCCGCGGAAGAACAATTTGCGCTTTCTGCCCCTGTCCATGAAGCAGACGAAGAGGAGCCGGCAGCAACCGAAAGCGAAGCAAGCGGTTCGGACTTTGCCGGCAAAAAAGTGCTGCTTGTCGAGGACGATGCCAGAAACGTCTTCGCCCTTGTACAAGCGCTGGAGAGCAAGAAGATGCAAGTCACCGTTGCAAATAACGGCCGTCGCTGCTTGGACATTTTACGGGATGACGCGGATTTCGATATTGTACTTATGGATATTATGATGCCGCTCATGGACGGGTTCGAGACGATGAGGGAAATGCGCAAACAGCCTCAGCTGCAAGCCATGCCGATTATTGCGCTTACGGCAAAAGCGATGAAGTCCGACCGTGACAAATGTCTGGAAGCAGGAGCCTCGGATTATATCAGTAAACCATTACAGATGGATCAGCTGTTCTCGCTTATGCGGGTGTGGCTAACGAAGCAGGTGGGGAATTAATGGATGAACACAACTATCCGGACATGCTGGAAGCGGGATCCGATGAAGCTCCTGCTTCCGAATGGGAAACGATCGAGATCGAGTTGTTAATTGAAGGATTGTACATGGCCTACGGTTATGACTTCCGGCATTATTTGCGTTCCTCCATGCGGAGGCGTATACGCAACCGGATGTTTATTGACGGAGCAAGCACGGTAACCGAGCTGTTAGGGAAGGTGTTCCATGAACCGGGTTATGCGGCAAAGCTCGTGAACGATTTCTCTATCAAAGTAACGGAAATGTTCCGGGATCCGAGCTTTTTCAAAGCATTTCGGGAGAAAGCGGTGCCGCATTTAAAGATGTTTCCCGAGATTCGCATCTGGCATGCGGGTTGCTCCACCGGCGAAGAGGTCTACTCCATGGCGATTTTACTGGAGGAAGAGGGGCTGCTCGACCGGGCTAAAATCTATGCGACCGATATGAGCGAACGAGCCATTGAGCAAGCGAAGGAGGGGAAATTCCCTCTGAAGCGAATGCAGGCTTTTACGAAAAATTACTTGCAGGCCGGCGGCACGAAAGAATTCTCAGCCTACTATTCGACGGATCGGGATCACGCGATCTTTAATCGTTCCTTGGCTGATCATATGGTGTTTGCGCAGCATAATCTGGCGACGGACAGTACCTTCAACGAATTTCACGTGATTCTTTGCCGGAACGTCATGATTTATTTCAATCCCGAGCTGCAAGACCGCGTCCACCAGCTGTTTCACGACAGCTTGACCGGAAACGGCATTCTTGGCCTTGGCAGCATGGAATATCTGATTGCGCCTTGGAAGCAGCATTATAATGAATTAACGGACGGAGAGCGTCTGTTTGTAAAAAAAGATTAGTCATAACGAAAGACAAGGGCCAGCGAGTTGTCGCCGGCCCTTGTCTTTTATTCGCTTATATATTTGGTCAGAATCACTTCCGTACTGTTGTCGTTAGACTGCACGGATACTTCATCCATAAGAGCTTCCATCAGGTAGATGCCCAGTCCGCCAACTGGCAGCTCGCTGATTTCGATCCCTTGGAGCGGAGGAGCAATTGCGGTTATTTCCTGATGCGCAAACGGAGGGCCATCATTTTTTACAACGATGGTGATTCCAGCTTCCGTAGGCTGGAAGGTGACATCAATCAAGCTGCCGCCTTCCTCGGCAGGACGGCCGTGCAACACGGCATTTGTACATGCCTCGGAGACGGCGACCTTCATATCTTCAATGTCTTCGTAAGAGAACGAAAGCTTGGACGCAATACCGTAAAGACATACTCTAACGATATCAATGTAGTCGGCATGAGACGGGATTTGTAATCGTATCATGTCTATTGTTCTGTCCCTTCCGTTAAATAACCGGATATGCCAGTCAGATCGAACAGACGTTGAATAGTCGGCGGAATGTCTGTAACGGAGAAGGGAGCATCAATTCCGTCACGGTATTTCAGGATGGAAACGATAATGCCAATGCCTGTACTATCGATATAGGACAGTTCGCGAAGATTAAGTACAAGCTTCTGGTCTTTACGATCCATAACCGGTTCGAGCGCTGATCTTAGTTGGGGAACAACCGAAAGGTCAAGTTCTCCCGCGAGAGATAAAATATAGCTGTCGTTCGTTTCTTTTTGTTCGATCTGAAATTGCTGGGCTTTCATTCGATCCACTCCGATCTCCATAGTTATACGTTATACAGATGAAATATGATAATACGCGATAGAATCCAGCGTACCCTTGTCATAATTAATGAACAGCTTCAGAACATTCTCCTGGCGTTGATAGACAATTCCGTCATCCGCCTTATAGTCAGGCTCTCCAAGCGCCTTAATTAACGCTTCGATAGAGACGGGAATTTCCTGGTCGTCGATTCGGATCGTGTCCGCGCTGCCGCTCACCTTGATCTCTTCCATAACGCCTTCGCGGAAGACGATATTCAGGTTCGGGTATTCGTAAGTCTCGAATTCGGTGAAATAATCGTCACGGGAAACATGAGCCGGTTTGCCAAGCATCCGTTGAACCGTAACTTTGTCGTCATAGAGCGATAGCCCGTTGACGGACTGCAGCTTGAAGTCTGGGACTGTGTAGTTATAATCCGCATGCTCGGCGGTTGCCGACTCAGTAAATGCGGAAGTTGTCTGCAGCTTATGAACGGGTTGAGGAACGGACATAAAGCTCAGCGATGCGATGCTGATAATCCCTCCTGCAAGATAACAAGCTATGAGTGTGTTTTTCATACGTTATCCCTCCAGCCTTGCCTTTGTCATTCGCTTTAATAACGATTACCCGGGCAGGGGGGAGTTGAAACAGCTTGAATTAATTATTTCGTAAAATTATTTCGTATACAGCGTTACGAGACAAATATCGTCTTGTTGCACCGATCCATTATCTGTCTGAATCATGCTGGCCACAAGTCCGGAAGGATCCAACTGCTCTTCGTTACGCATAAGACCAATCAGGGTCTCGCTTGACATTTCTTTTCCGCCCGTCATACCGTCGGTCAACCCGTCGGTATAGAGAACGATGCCGGCATTTTGTTCATAATAAAGCTTTCCTTTGGTTACCTTCAGCTTCTCAAAAAAACCGATTGCACTGCAACAGGGCTCCAGCAAGGCAGGCTTGCCGTCGAGAAACGCAATTCCCGGGGGATGTCCGGCATTGACGTATTCGATCGATTTCTCCTCCACATCAAGGACCAGATAGATCGCCGTAAAGTAATAATTCATAAGCTCATCCTTGATATGCAGCTGATTCATATAGCGGTTAAGTTCATTCATGACCTGCTCCATATCATGCATGCGCGTAATCGTGTCGCGAAGCACGGATGAGATGTACATGCAGACAAGGGAAGAAGAGATGCCGTGGCCCATCATATCCAGCAAAATAACGCCATACCGGTTTTTATCGATACGGTACCAGTTGTAGAAGTCTCCCGCAAGCTCGGAAGAGGGCTGATAGGCGGCATTGATCCGCACATTCTCGTCATCGATCTCCGAACTTAATACGCTGAGCTGTACCTGCTTCGCTAGTTCCAGATTATATCTCATGTTTTTGTCTCGTTCTTTGTGCCGGTCAATCTCTTGCTTCAGCCGCATGGCAGAGCGGATACGCGCTAACAGCTCCATCCGGTTAATCGGCTTCATGACATAATCGCAGGCTCCGGCATCCAGCGCCTCGGCCATCTTGTTCGAGTCTCCGACGGCGGTTACGAATATGATAGGAATGTCCTTGTAACGGCTATCCTGCAAGACGGTTCTGCAAGCTTCAATACCGTCTATGTCAGGCATCATCATATCCATTAGAATCAACTCGACATCCGTGTCGGGCGTTGTCGCTGACATTCCGATTCCAAGCAGATCGTACAGTTCCCGGGCTGAAGAGGCCGTTAATAAGTTTCGATAACCGGCTTTGGCCAAGATGGTCTGAATGATCAGCTGGTTGGTCGCATTATCGTCGACAATGATTATACTCATCTTGGAAACACTCCTTTCAATAGGATCTTCTAACACCATACTATACCATAGATCAAAGACCTACCCGTATGGATAGGTCTTTGATTGTTGAATGATCGAACGATGAATCCGGCTTATAGGCGGTATTCGGGGTAGTAATAGATGGCAGAATCATATTCGTCATCTCTGTATTCTTTGCCGCCCCAAGCGATGACCAGAATTTTGTCCCGGTCCATCTGTTCCTCGAGATGCTCCGCGTATTGCTTCGAAATCCCAAGGGACCGCATCTTGGCGCGCAGCTCGTCGCCGGTAGAGCGGAAGATATTGGCGATTGCGGTGCCGACGCCTTCCGCGGAAACGCCGATTTGTTCGGCATCCGTGTTTTTGGCGATTCGGGCGGTCCGGCCTTTATCGTGAGTTAGTACAAAGACGTTCTCCCTCGCATAACCGTCACGTTCGAAACGGTGTACCTGCTCTTGAACCTCCAGCATGTTGTTGACCGTGTGTACTCTTGTCGTCATGGTTTGAGTTGTCATTGTAATTCCTCCTCGATTTTAGTTCGTTCATTTTAGTTCGTTCATTGATTTGATGCTGCTTGGTTATGCTCGTCTTCGTCCGAATATCAGGGAAATGACAAACAGGACGAGAAAGACTACGAACAAGATTTTTGCAATGCCGGCCAGCGCGGAAGCGATGCCCAGGAAGCCAAACAGTCCAGCGACAATTGCGATGATGAAGAATGCTAATGCCCAACCTAACATAGTAATCACCTTTCTTTCAAAGTGCTTTGTTGTTTTGTTTGCGTTGCTTGTTTCTTGTTGCTTGATAGATACTTAACCCTTGTAACGGGAGATGAAACAGTTTTTATATCAAAAAGAATAGATTACTTCTATTTTAATTTTTGCTTCATTAATATATAAAACATAAAAAATAGGTCTATCGTCCGTTTATTCATTTAAAAACCAATCAAATCTTTATATGATTCCTCTTTCTTTCAATTTAAGCGCTATCATATTTCGGAATCTTAATACTATTATGACATTATTCTGACAATTAACGGTTATTGTAGGACTTGCCAAGCCTTTATAGGAAGGCTAATCACTTGGAAGGGCGGTTTCAGCCACAGATGAACTCATCCCTCTATTCGGACAAGTCCAACTCGGTTATATCCCCCGCAACTGTCGTCTCGGAAGGTAACAGGCTGAGCGCAAGCAGGCTGAGACGGATTCGGGAGCAGCTGCTCGGTTATCTGTTTTTAGCGCCTAGTCTCGCCGTATTTCTATTGTTCCTCTTTTATCCGATGGTCCGCTCCGTCTATCTCAGCTTTCAGCTTACCGATCCGCGTGGCCGGGTTGCTGCTTATGCTGGCTGGGACAATTATACGCAAATGCTGGAGTCATCCGCTTTCTGGAGCAGCTTATGGATCACGGTCCAATTCACGCTGCTCACGGTGCCCGCTGGACTTGCTCTCGGTTTGCTCTGCGCAAGCCTGGTCCATTCCGCCGGCAGAGGCAACAAATTATTCCGCTTTATCTTCTCCATGCCGCTGGCGATTTCCGTCGGAACGGCATCCATTCTGTGGATGATCCTGTACCATCCGTCGCTAGGCATGCTCAATTATTTGCTTGGTCAAATCGGAATGGAACCCGTTCAATGGTTGACCGATCCCGGAACAGCGCTTGGTTCCGTCTCTCTCATGACGATTTGGATGAATTCCGGATTTCCTTTTGTCCTGCTGTTAGCCGCCATTCAAGGGCTCGACAACGATATTATGGACAGCTCCCGGATTGACGGTGCTTCGTCATGGCGAACCTTTTTCTCCATTAAGCTTCCGCTTCTGTCTCCAACGCTCTTTTTCCTAGCCGTCGTGTCCATCATGAATGCGTTCCAATCCTTCGGGCAAATCAATATCCTTACCCGGGGAGGTCCAGCCGGCTCTACGGATGTACTGGTGTATTCGATTTATCGGGAAGCGTTTGTCAATTATCAGTTCGGAACCGGCAGCGCTTTGGCGATCGTCCTATTTGTCCTCATGCTGCTGCTCACGGCCGTACAATTCCTCGTTCTTGGAAAGAAGGTGCGTTATCAGTGACGGCATTGCGTAATCGAGTCCGAACGATTAGCCGATACGGCGTACTTATCCTGCTGTCGCTGCTTGTGCTGGGACCGTTGTTATACCTGCTTGCCCAGATCTTTATGACACCGGCCGAAGCTAGCCAATACCCGCCCAAGCTGCTGCCTTCCGGTCTTCATACGGCGGAGCTCAGAAACGCGATCAATACGGTACCAATTATTGGCTTTATCCTGAACAGCTTTGTTCTAGCGACCTGCATTATGGTTCTACAGGTGCTGACGGCAGCGCTTGCCGCTTACGCTTTTGTCTACATTCGGTTTGCCGGCAGCAGGTTCTGGTTCGCGCTGTTTATCAGCACGATGATGATCCCATGGGAAGTGACCATCATTCCGAATTATTTGCTGGTGAAGAGCTGGGGATGGCTCGACTCGTTCCAAGGGCTTATCGTCCCATTCGCAGCCTCGGCGTTTGGCGTGTTCCTGCTCCGTCAGTTCTTTCTGCAGCTGCCTCGCGAACTATTCGAAGCGGCTCGGATCGACGGCTGCGGACATTTCCGCCATTTCTTCTCCGTTGTGCTGCCGTTATCCGGACCTGCTGCGGCTTCGTTAGCCGTATACGTGTTCTTAAACGGATGGAACCAATATCTATGGCCGCTGCTTATCACGAGCAGCGATGCGATGAGAACGGTTCAGATCGGAATCGCGATGCTTCAGTTCGAGGAATTGACGAGCTGGAACTTGGTTCTTTGCGGCGTGGCGCTTGTTCTTGTGCCTTCGTTTGTTCTGCTGGCGTTAGGCTTGAAGCCGCTGGTACGGGGGATTACGGCGGGTGCCGTAAAGGGTTGAGCTTCACGGTGTTCAGGTACATGTTCAGGTATATGTCCTTTATGGACCATATATAAATAATTAGTTAAAGGGAGAGAGAGTGAATCATGGTTAAACGCAATTGGACAATGGTACTTCCTGTAGCGGCGATGCTTGTGTTGCCTCTATCGGCCTGCGCATCAAATCCGAATAACGGGGGGAATGATCCGGCACCAACGGCTACGGCTTCCAATACGGAGACCAACGCAAATGCTGGCGGAGCTTCCACTGAACCAGCCAAAGAACCGGTCAAAGTCGTTTGGTGGCATTCCATGAGCGGCGAGCTTGGCAAAGCGGCTGACCAGCTGGTCAGCGATTTTAATGCCTCGCATCCCGATATTAAGGTAGAAGGCGTATTCCAGGGCACCTATGACGAGAGCTTGAACAAACTTAAGGCTTCTATGGATTCGAAGTCCGGTCCATCGCTCATTCAGGTGTACGAGATTGGTTCGAGATTCATGATCGATTCCGGTGCGGTTACGCCGGTACAGCAGTTCATCGACGCGGAAAGTTATGACGTGTCATCGCTTGAGCCGAATATCCGCAGCTACTACACCTTTGAAGGCAAACAGTATTCCATGCCATTTAATACGTCCAATCCGATTCTTTACTATAATAAGGACCTGTTTGAAAAAGCCGGCATTGATCCAAACAAGCCGCCTGTCACTTATGATGAAGTGGCCGCGGATGCCAAGAAACTGACATCGGGCAACGTGACGGGAGCATCCTTCGCCATCTACGGCTGGTTCATGGAGCAGCTGCTCGCCAATCAGGGCAAGGATCTCGTTAACAACGGCAATGGCCGCGAGACGGCCGCAACCGAATCGCTTGTGAATCAGGAAGCGGCCATCAAGACGCTCGACTGGTGGAAAGGTTTGGTTGATAATAAGTCGGTTCTGAATCTTGGCCGTAAAACGGACGATACAAAAAAAGCGTTCCTCGCCGGTCAAATCGCCATGACGCTTGATTCCACGGCTTCGCTGCGCGGGATTGTGGACGGCGCGGCAGGCAAATTCGAAGTGGGTACGGCTTTCTTGCCGAAGCCGGACGCATCCTCCGAAGGCGGCGTTGTTGTTGGCGGAGCAAGCTTATGGATTCTGAACAACAAACCGGCAGAAGAGCAACAAGCCGCTTGGGAATTTATTAAGTATTTGGCTGAACCGGCCGTTCAAGCACAGTGGCATATTAACACCGGTTACTTCCCGATCACAACTAAAGCTTACGATGAGCAAATCGTCAAGGACAACTTGGCGAAGTATCCGCAGTTCCAGACGGCAGTGGACCAGTTGCATGCCTCCAAGCCAAGCACGGCAAGCCAAGGAGCCGTGATGGGCGTATTCCCGGATGCGCGTCAGACAGTGGAAGGCGCGATTGAAGAAGTGTTCACGGGCAAGAAAGATGTTAAGGCCGCGCTGGACGATGCCGCCAAACAAATTACCGACAAAATCGGCATCTATAATAAGACGGTATCCAAATAAGGAACATATGCTTCCGCAGTACGATTACAGCCCCGGGTTTTTGTGCCCAGGGCTGTTTTTTTATCGTTTTTTATAACAACTGTTTCATCCGTTCAATTGCTGGTTATTTAATGACATGGTTGCAACTCCAATTAAAAAAGGATGTGTTATCGATGGAAAAGCATACGGTACATGTTAACGGCATCGATATGGTATATGAAGAATGCGGTAAAGAAAATGAAAAAACAATTATTCTGATACACGGATTTTGCGGATCGTCCCATTATTGGCACAATGTTTGTCCGCTTCTGAGTGAACATTACCGAATCATCATGCCGCAGCTGCGGGGTCATGGCGAAACATCGGTACCTGACAATGTGTACACGATGGAAGTTATGGCCGATGATATTAACGGTTTGGCGGAAGCGCTCGGAATTGAAAAGACGGTTGTATTCGGGCATTCCCTTGGCGGTTACGTCACGCTGGCATTCGCGGATAGATACCCAGACAAGCTGTCTGGCTTTGGATTAATACACTCCACGGCCCTGCCGGATACCGAAGAAGTGAAACGGAAGAGGTATCAGGATATTCACTTTATCGGGAAGGAAGGGATCGAGCCTTACGTGCACGAGTTGATTCCGAAGCTGTTCAAAGATTCCAAACGCGAGGAAATGCCGGACGAAGTGGAAAAGGTGAAGCAAGCGGGACTGAACATGTCACCGAAAGGCGCCATTCATACGCTGGAAGGCATGATGATGAGGCCGGACCGCAGCGCCATGCTGCATGATGCGCCATATCCGGTTCTTCTTGTAGCCGGCGCGGATGATGAAGTGGTTGCTCCGGACGATACGTTCTCCGTCAATGAACAGGAAACGCCGAAGTCAACCTATGAATACCCGCATATTCAGGAAAATACGTTCGAAGGCGTGGCGCACATGAGTTTGGTCGAAGCTCCGGAGCAGCTGGCCAGGGTTATTGCGAACTACCTCCGGACGCTGAGCGAGAAGGAACCGGTCAGGGTGTTGTAAGACAGCGAGAAACCGTGCAGGCTTAAAAGCCCGCACGGTTTCTTTTATGCTTGCCAGACTCGAAAAAAACGTTATTCTAGGTTAGAATAAGCTGGCAAACCAAATATCGCTAAAGGACGTGTGTACTCTAATGGCAAAGCTGACACCGTATTTTTACTCCGAGGATGCTAAAGAGCAAGCGGGATTTTACGTGCAGGCTCTTGGCGGTGAAATCATCGATCAAATGACGTACGGACAAGCTCCGGGTACGGATGAATCGATGAAGGATAAAATCATACATATGGTATTTCAAGCTGCGGGCGTTACCTTCTACATGGCCGATACGATGCACGAGCCGCGGGGAGGCAGCACAAGCTTTGACCTGAGCCTGGAATTCAAGACGGATGAAGAAGCCCAGCAGGCTTTTGCCAATATGTCAGAAGGCGGACGCGTCATCATGCCGCTGGAGAAACAGTTCTGGGGCACGTTGTTTGGCCGGTTGGAAGATAAATTCGGCATCAAATGGCAGATTAGCACGGAGCCGAAGCTATGACCGATTATTCTGCAAGCGAATGCCCGATTTGCAAAGGGAATAATCAGTGCGGCAACTTGCAAGGGCTGCCAGCCGGAGAATGCTGGTGCAGCAAAGAAACGTTTCCGAAAGCAGTCTTTGAACGCATACCGCCTGAATTATCGGGAAAAGCCTGCGTATGCCAAGCTTGTCTGGAGAGGCTGAAGCAAGGCAAGTCCGAATTACGCTAGCGCTACTCTAATGATGCATTATTCAAATTCGCTTA
Organism: Paenibacillus glycanilyticus; assembly: GCF_030161375.1. Taxonomy (GTDB): domain Bacteria; phylum Bacillota; class Bacilli; order Paenibacillales; family Paenibacillaceae; genus Pristimantibacillus; species Pristimantibacillus glycanilyticus_B. Next base: position 84,626 of record NZ_BSSQ01000003.1, on the reverse strand, counting down.
GAGCGGTTGCGGCTAAATTCTGTATGACGACATTATCCATGGGGGGATTATGCAATCCGGCCCGGACATCCCGGTAATAACGCTCAAGCGGGTTTTGCCTGGATAGGCTTGTGCCGCCCACGATCCGCATGGCAAGATCCACGATTCTGATGGCATTATTCGTTACGACATATTTGGCGAGACCAAGGTCAGCTTTCAGAGCTGGCCTATTATCCGTCTCCCGGTCCCAGCGGTCCGCAATCGTATACAGCATCGTATGGGTGGTCCGCAGCTCAAGCTCCATCTGGCCGATCGAGTGCTGAACCGATGGAATAGACGCGATGGGCTTGTCCATCTGTCCGGGCTTGTAGGAGTTTGCGAAAGAAAGAGCATAGTCCCGCGCGGCCAGCGCAATGCCAAGATAGCAGGCGGGAATGTGCAGCAGCCAGCCGGCGCCGTCGTCCGTGCCTTTGCCCGCCAGCCGGTGAGCGGCAGGAACAAAAGCCTGATCCAGCACGACATCATGGCTGCCTGTCGCGCGCATGCCAAGCGTATCCCAAGTCTCGATCAGGGACACTTGTTCTCCGCGGCTCACGAGAAATTCGGCAACGTTGTCTTCGGCGGGAATATAGGCCGAGACAACAAACCGGTCGAGGATTGGAGACAAGGTGCTGAACGTTTTGCGTCCCGAGATCAGCCATCCTCCTTCCACGGCAGTTGCCGTTGTCTCCGGCCGGCCGCCGCGGCTTGGACTGCCCGAAGCGGCTTCGCTGGCGAAGGTGTTAATCATGGCTCCGCTTTGGACTACGGCTGCGCAAAGATCGGCAAACACGGGCTCCTGCCATTTCCTCGAGGTCCGCAGATGAAGCATTTGTCCCATATGCCAACCGACGGCCAGCGCGGTTGATCCGTCTCCATAAGCGAGCCTTTCCTGCAACATAACCATTTCATAGAGCGAAATCTCTTCTCCGCCATACATTCTAGGAACCGTAAGCTTCAAATATCCCGCCTCGCGAAGATCGGCAAAATTATCAAAGGGGAATGAACCTTCCCGGTCATGCTTCGCCGCTCTTTCCGCGAAAGCCGCCGCTAATTTATCAACTTGCAATACCCGGGCTTGTTGTTCTTCATTCCGGATATATTGATCTACCCAACGAGTCATACTGGCACACTCAACTCCTCTCTGCCTTATTATAACAAGCTGAGGAGACTTGTCGCTATCTGGCTTCTAAGGGAATATGAGAGTTAGAGGCAAACTCGAACAATCCTTTGTCGGTTAATTTGAGCTCCGGGATAACCGGAAGAGCTAGGAAGGACAACGTCAGAAACGGGTTAAACGCATCCGGATCTCCAATGCTGCGAAGCGCTTCGTACAATCCTTGCATTTGCCTATTCACTTCCGCATAACTCTCTTCGGATAGAAGACCGCCAACAGGCAGGGATAGAGAAGCTAGAATTTCGCCGTCCGCAACGACCGCAAGACCGCCGTTCATCGCAACGACATGGTCGATCGCAAGCCGCATATCGTCATCGGAGACACCGGCACATATGACATTATGCGAATCGTGGGCAACCGACGATACAATCGCGCCTTTGCGGAAGCCAAAACCTTTTACAATCGCCCGTCCGATATTTCCGGTATGATGATGGCGTTCAACAACGGCGATCTTCAGCTGATCCCGTTCTACGGAGGAGACAAACCGCTTCTCGGAGTCTCGATCGACCTGTTCCGTCAAGTGACGGGTCACAAGAGAATTAGGGATAATGCCAATCACATGACAGATGTCGGACTCAAGCGGCAGCTGAAGAGCATGCGGCAGGAGAGGCTTCATTCCTTGCTTCATGTTGGAAGAATGCAGGGATTCCGGAGACATAGTCCTGTTTGAAGCAAAAGCTTCCTCTACAAGCTCGCCGTCTTTATACACGCTGACGCCTTCCTTAAACACTTGCCGGATCGCCAGCGCTTCCAGATTGTCGACGATAACAAGGTCGGCTTTATAGCCGGGAGCAATGGCGCCTTGCTGCCGGAGGCCAAAACATTCTGCGGCGTTAATGGTTGCCATCTGAATGGCGGTAACGGGATCGAGTCCTTTGCTGACGGCAAGACGGATGCTGTAATCCACGCTGCCTTCCTCAAGGAGATCATCAATTAATTTATCGTCGGTTACAAACAGGCATCTCCGGCTGTTATGCGGTGTGACGGCGGGGAGTAGGGCTTCCAGATCTTTGGCGACCGTTCCTTCGCGGATCATCAGATACATGCCCAGTTCAAGGCGGTGCGTTGCTTCTTCCGCGTTAATTGCTTCATGATCCGTACGGATACCTGCGGCCATGTACAGGTTTAATAGATCCCCGTTAATTCCGGCGGCGTGACCGTCAATATGCGCGGCGAAATCATTCGCATCCGCCAGCTTGCTGGTCATGCCCGGATTGCCCGATGCCAAAGCCGGGAAATCCATGACTTCCGCCAAACCCAATACTTTGGGATGCTTATAAAATTCGCGCAGTTCCTCCGCTTCAAGCGTAGCGCCGCTTGTCTCGAATGGGGTCGAAGGAACGCAGGAGGGAAGATTGACGTAAATGTCGAGCGGAAGGCCTTCCGATTGGTCGAGCATGTATTGAATCCCAACGCTTCCCATCACATTGGCCATTTCGTGCGGATCGGTCACAACGGCGGTAACCCCGTGCTGCAGGACAACCTTAGAGAACTCGCGCGGCGTAAGCATGGAGCTTTCAATATGAACATGTCCGTCAATCAAGCCGGGAATAATCCACTGGCCTGCCGCGTCAATGACGGTAACGGCGTCCGTATACTCTCCAATTCCCGCAATCATGCCGTCCACGACGGCAATATCGCCGGATGTGATGCTCCCCGTAAACACGTTGACAATGTTGCCGTTCCGTATAATGAGATCTGCGGCTGCGCGTTTGGCTGCTACTTCCATTCGTTTGGTTAGTTTTTGTTTGGTATTCATGTCATTATCCTTTCTTAGATGGAATAAAAAAACTCCCGACTACCATCGATGCTGAAAGAAGCATGCTGGTAATCGGGAGTTTACGGTTCCCGGTAGAGACCCTCGGCCCGTATTGCCGAAGTTATACGCAATATTAGATTCTATTGTAGGCGATCGTTCGCTTGAATTCAATCCAAGATTGCTCAGTGAAGCGGAATAGCACAATTCTTATATTTGAAATCAGTCGTTGAAGTCAGTCGCGGATGCTTCTAATGAGTAATATGCGTCGGAATTTGACCTTTCGGGTAGGGACCTTCCCAGCCGAGATAATAATGCTTGACCGGCTTCAGGTTATCGTCCAATTCATAAACGAGCGGGATCCCGGTTGGGATATTCAAGTCCGCAATGCCGTCCGGCGGTATCTGATCCAAATATTTGACCAAAGCCCGCAGCGTATTCCCATGCGCGGATACGATCACCTGGCCTCCCGAGGTAATGGCCGGTGCGATCTCGGCGTTCCAATACTTCAGAACTCTGGCTTCCGTGTCCTCCAAGTTTTCCGTTAACGGAAACTCTCCGTCTTGAAGTCCTTTATAGCGGGGATCGGAAATCTGGTAACGTTCATCCGATTTGTCGAGCGCTGGGGGCCGCACATCTACCGATCTGCGCCATAGATGCACCTGTTCTTCTCCGTATTTGGCCGCCGTTTCGTCTTTGTTCAGTCCCTGCAAGGCACCGTAATGCCGTTCGTTCAGCATCCAGCTTTTATGATCGGGAATCCATAAGAGATCCATCTCGTGGAGGATAATCCATAACGTCCGAATAGCGCGTTTCAAGACGGAGGTATAGGCGGTATCGAATATGTAACCGTGTTTTTTTAATATTTTGCCGGCCTCCCGGGCTTCGTCCAGCCCCTGGGTGGACAGATCCACGTCGGTCCAGCCCGTGAACCGGTTCTCGACATTCCAGACGCTTTGTCCGTGGCGAATAAGAACGAGTCTCTTCATAAACAACTTCCTCTTCTCCTAATTAATTATCTCTATAATGTTCCTCTTTCCATAAAAAAACAAGCTGAACCGAAAGGGCAGCTTGTTGATTCCTATGATTAATGTCCTTCCGCATGATCGACATGCTTCAGATGTTTATGATTGAGAGCAATTAATATAACGGCCAGAATAACGAAGCCGCCGCCAATATAGAATGGCGCATGGAAGTCGAACCATTCCGCAAACTTAACCGCATAATAGGGAGCAAGCGCACCGCCGATAAAGCGAAGGAAGCTATATGCAGCGGAAGCGGTAGGGCGTTCAACGGGAGCGGCATTCATAACGGCTGTCGTAATAAGCGTATTGTTGTTGCCGAGGAAAGCGCCGGCGAGAACAACCATGCTGATCACGACCGCTTTTTCGGTTGTCCAATATCCCATTGCAAACAAGGTGCAAGCAAAGAGGAAGAGCTGGATGCACATTGACTTGATGGTACCCGAACGTCTCTGCAGCTTAGGCGCCATAAAGACGGAAGTAAAAGCAAGGAGTAACCCCCATCCAAGGAATACATAACCAAGTCCGTGAACATCCAGATGATGCAGATGGCCAAGCACAAGTGCTGCGTAAACAAGCAGGGTGAAGAATCCAAAGTTGTAAAGGGCTGCGGACAGGCCGAAGATCAGAAGAGCGCGATGCTTAAGCGCGCGGAACGGATCAAGAATAGAAGCTTTCTTTTTTACGGCTGTAGCGGCAGGTGCAGTTGGTTTAGGCATCATGAACGTAATCAGGCAGAATGCCACAACCATCAGACAAGCCACGCCGTAGAACGGACTGCGCCAGGAGATCGCACCCAGCTCGCCGCCAAGCAATGGACCAACGGAGATGCCAAGACCAACGGCAACCTCGAACAAAATAATCGATTTGGCTACGCCAACGCGGGAGAGCGAGACAATCGCCGATAGCGCGGTAGCTACAAAAAAGGCATTGCCAAGGCCCCAGCCCGCGCGGAGCCATACGATCGACATGACATTGTCGACGCTTCCGGCAAGAGCGGAGAAGATCGCGATAAGTACGATCCCGGTGAGGAGCATTTTTTTCGTTCCAAGCTTGGAGGAGATGACGCCGGTAACCAGCATCGCAACGGCCATAACGGCATTATAGCTTGTGAAGAGAAGCGTAAGATCGCTGTCCGACGCGCGAAGCTGGTCTTTCATCATGGGGAGAATCGGATCTACGAGACCAAGTCCCATAAAGGCGATGATGCTGGCGAAAGCAATGGCCCATACGGCGATAGGCTGGTTGAACATGGACTGGGCGGGTTTAAGCGAAGTCGCGGCAGCCGCAGCGGGTTTTGCAGTTGAAGACATATTCGGTTTTTCCTCTCTTTTATCAAATAGATATCGTATTCATAGCTTCACTAATCCGTAATATCGGATCGTCCGTTTTGTTAAACCGGACTTTTTTGCAACCTTATTGATTTTGTATCTAGCGAGTAAGCCCTCCCTTGAAACAGCGTTCTCAATCGCATTTATCGTATCGTCAGGTTAATCTTTACGTCAACGTTAACTTTGTGTTAGTGAAATATTGAAGTGAATGTCAATGTCACAAACCAAAGCCTCTTCTCGTTCTATTAACAAACGAGCAAAGAGGGAGAGATTGATGATGAAGGAATGGACGGTTGTTGTTGTGGGCGGCGGTTATGCGGGCATTCACGCGGTAAAGGCGGTTTGGAAGCAAAACGCGGCAGAGGCGGGGGACCGGAAGCTTAGAATTCTGTTGATGGATCCGAACCCCTATCACCTGCGCAAGGTATTATTGTTTAAGCCGGCTGTTGGGGAAGATCCGATAACGGTGCCATGGAACCGGCTATTGCCGGAATCCGCTTCGTTTGTACAGGGCAATGCCTGCAAGGTGAATGCGTCTGCCAAGCAACTCGAGTACCAGAATGCCGAGGGGCAAATAGAGCATGTTGCTTATGATGCTTTGGTCATCTCAATAGGCAGCGTAGCACGCGAGGCGGAAGCGGGACTTGGCGGCATTACCCTTTCGGGGAAGGAGGCGGCTTCCCGGATCAAGGAGCAATGGATGCATAATATGCGGGCTGCCCGGTTGGAGGATAAAGCAGAAGAGCGGCAACGACTGCTGACGGCAGCCGTAGCCGGCGCGGGAATTACCGGTATTGAAACCGCTTCGGAGCTTGCATACGCCATGAAAGAAGAAGCTGTAAGGCAAGGTCTTAATCCTGCCGAGGTGCGCGTCCACTTGCTTAATTCGCAGGATCGTTTGTTTGCGGAAGGACCGGTTAAGGCGAGCCGGAAGCTGGAAGAGGAGCTTGGGAAATGCGGAGTTGCCGTGCATCATCGCAAAAAAGCGGTGCGCGAGGATAACGGCAGTCTTAGGTTGTCGGATGGAACAACGCTGCCCGTTGGTCTAACCGTATGGACGTTAGGTCTTGTGGCGAATCCCGCGGTCCGCTCATTGGGGCTGCCTGTTACGGATGATGGCAGGCTTCTTGTAGACGAAAGCTACCGAGTCCACAATTCTCAAGGCGTCTATGCGATTGGCGATTGCGCCTATATTGTTGATCCCGTTAGCGGCGAAGCTGCGCGCATGACCTGCAAGGAAGCCATTCCGCAGGCGCAGCGGCTTGGCAAAATCATGGCCGCCGATCGAAGCGGAAGTCCGGCTCCCCGCCATAAACAGGTGATGGACGGTTTTACGATTGGGCTTGGTCCCGGGCGCGGCATGACATGGACTCGCAAATGGGGCCTTGATATAATCATCTCGGGAAATCTTTCCTATAAAATCAAACGTTTCGTATGGGATTACGCCAGCATGCTGAAATCATAAGGAGATGTCATGGGATGGAGCTGTATGAAAGATACAAGGGATTGTTGTTCCGCTTGGCTTATCAGCTAATCGGCTCCGCTGCCGATGCCGAGGATGCCGTTCATGACGTATTTCTTAAGGTACAGAACGTGAATCTTGAGAAGCTACAGGAGCCCAAAGCCTATTTATGCAAAATGATTACGAACCGTTGTCTTGATCATCTTCGGTCGGCAAGAGTCCGGCGGGAGCAATACGTTGGTCCGTGGCTCCCGGAGCCTATAGCTCCTTATGAGGATGACGGTCTGGAGGAGATCATTCGCCACGACCTGCTATCTTATGGCATGTTAGCTCTGTTGGAAAAGTTGTCGCCATCGGAGCGGGCGGTATTTGTTCTACGCGAGGCGTTTCAATTCGATTATCCGGCGATCTCCGAATTAACGGGCAAAAGCGAGCAGAACTGCCGCAAGCTGATGAGCAGAGCAAGAGCGAAGATGGGCATAACGGAAGAGGAACTGCAGGCTGTCGGCACTATTGAAGAGGCTTGGATTAACCGGTTTGTATCGGCTTTATCCGAAGGGGAGGTTGACACCGTTTTGTCGATGCTTGCCGCAGACGTTGTTCTAGTGTCCGACGGGGGCGGCAAAGCCAATTCGGCTATCCGGCCAATTAAGACAAGGGAGCGTGTGGCGCAGTTCTTGTTTGGCGTATTCCGCAAATCGCTTGACCCAAGCAAAATGACAATCGAGCTTCGACCTTTGAATGGTGAGTATGGCTTCGTGTTCCGGCTCGAAGGCAAGGTGGATTCGGTCGTTTTTCTAGAGCAGCGGGAAGCGCAACTTCGCAACATCTATATCGTCCGCAATCCGGATAAACTGCAGCGTATTCCGCAATGATGAAGATGAAGAAAACGCCAGGCAAGCAAAAAAACACGCCTTCCGCAAATGCGAAAGGCGTGTTCTTTGTGTTATTTCGTAACGGCTTGACGGTTCAGGTATACAGTCTCGCCAGTGCGAGCGGATTCGTAAATCGCTTCCAAAATCTCGGTTACGACAAGAGCTTGCTCTGCTTTGACAACCAGATCCGTATCGTTCAGGATCGCGTTGATCCAAGCTGCGCATTCTACGTCGATATCGCGATCGGATGCGCCTTCATAGAAGGCTACGCCTCCAGCGGAGAGGTCGATTTCTTTCACGAACAGACGGCTGTTTGCTTCGCCGTTGATGCGAAGGCCGTTTTTCATGTCCGCGCCGCCTTCTGTACCGCAAAGCGTACATTTCGCTTCGTCGATGTCCAGCGTATTCAGCGCCCAGCTTGCTTCAAGCGTGATTGTTGCGCCGTTTTCCATCTTGATGAAGCCAACAGCGGAATCTTCTACCGTAAATTTAGCAGGATCCCATGGGCCCCAAGCGTTAGCGGCATTTTCTTTCGAACCAAGCTTATGGTATACGGAACCTGTAACGGATACCGGCTTGTAGTTGTCCATCATCCACAGCGTCAGGTCAAGTGCGTGAGTACCGATATCGATAAGCGGTCCGCCGCCTTGTTTTTCTTCGTCCAGGAACACGCCCCAAGTTGGAACCGCACGACGGCGGATCGCATGAGCGCGAGCATAGTAGATTTCGCCCAGTTCGCCTTGTTCGCAAACTTGTTTAAGAGCTTGGCTGTCCTTACGGAAACGGTTGTTGTAACCGATTGTCAGCTTTTTGCCAGTACGTTTCGCAACATCCAGCATTGCTCTTGCTTCAGCGGCTGTTTTAGCCATCGGCTTTTCGCACATAACGTGCTTGCCTGCTTCAAGGGAATCTATTGTAATAAAGGAGTGGGAGTCGTTAGGTGTAAGAACATGTACCACGTCAATGGACGGATCGGCAATTAGTTCTTTGTAGTCCGTGTAGACTTTCGAACCTTCCGCGCCGTATTTTTGCGATGCTTCTACAGCACGTTCTTCCACGATGTCGCAGAAAGCAACGATTTCAACATTTTTGTTGTTGCTTAGTGCAGGGAGATGCTTGCCATTGGCGATACCGCCGCAACCGATGATACCAACCTTCAGTAATTTACTCATGTCCAGCCTCCGTTATAAATAAAATAAGTGCATGCCCTTACTATAGGTTTGACCGATATTTGGAGTCAATACTCCAGGGAAAAGTTCTTTTTTGGTGTCGTATTTTTATAGTCAGATTGTCTTTATGTTCTAGTTTTACTTTGTGTAATGGTGTGCTAACTTAGAAATAAGTCGCAAATATGAAGTTTAAACTAATATCTGATTTGAGGAGTGGACGTTCAATGATTAGAGTCGCAATGTTAAGCTACTGGCATGTACATGCATGGGATTATACGAGAGAGGCACAAGCTCATCCGGATACGGAAATCGTAGCCGTATGGGACGAGATTCCGGCAAGAGGAGAGGAAGCCGCAAATAAACTTGGCGTACCTTTCTTCTCTAATATGGATGAACTTCTTGCTCGTGAAGATATCGACGGTGTAATTGTAGATGCGCCTTCGAATATCCACCGCGAAGTAATGGTCAAAGCCGCGCAAGCAGGCAAACATATTTTTACGGAAAAAGTGTTGGCGCTTACAACGAAGGAAGCTAACGAAATCGTTGCAGCGGTTGAAGAAGCAGGCGTTAAGCTGACCGTTTCCCTGCCTAGATTAAACGATTCGTATACAACAACGATTCAAAACGTTCTGGAAGCGGGTCTTCTGGGTAAAGTGACATTGGTTCGCGTTCGCCTGTCGCACAATGGCGCTACGGCAAACTGGCTTCCGGAGCATTTCTATAGCCTGGAGCAATGCGGCGGCGGCGCGCTGATTGACCTGGGTTGCCATCCGATGTATCTGACAAGACTGTTCCTTGGCGAAATGCCGGTTCAGGTTCAAGCTACTTACGGTTATGTAACCGGCAAAGACGTAGAGGATAACGCGGTATCGATCCTTACTACTGCTGGCGGCGCAATCGGGATCGTGGAAGCGGGCTTCGTTAATGCCCATTCTCCGTTTGCGATCGAGATTCACGGCACGGAAGGAACTGTACTGTACGGCACGCCGGATTCGAAAGTACTTGTTCGCAGCAACAAAAACGGAGAGTCGGAGTGGACGGAAACGGTGCAATTGGATGGCCGCAGCAAGGCATTTGAACAATGGGCAGCACACATCAACAATGGCACAGTAGCTACGGACAATATCCGTATGGCGCAGGATCTGACAGCGCTGATGGAGGCTTCGAACCGTTCGGTTGCAGAGAAGCGAGTTGTACGTATTGAAGAAATCCGCTAATACAATGACTGGCATGGATGATCGGGAGCAGATGATGGAACCAGACAGCAAGGTAAGCGCTAGACCGTATCCTTATGCCATTATGAAAGAAAAGACGGATGCGCTGGAACGGCTTGATCTGCATTTCAGATGGGGACGTTACGGCATTCGGGTTCTGAAGTGGCATCTCACCACTTTTAAACCAGGCCAGCTTATCAAGTTCCACAAGCATTCCGAGTTTGAATTTCATTTTGTCCCGCGCGGTAAAGGAACGGTCACGCTAATTGATCATATTTATAAGCTGAATAGCGGCATGTTTTATTTGACCGGTCCCGGAGTGGTTCATCAGCAAATCGCGGATAACCGTTCCGGAATGGAAGAACTGTGTTTGCATGTGGATATTACCCGCCTACCGGAGGAAGAAGACCGGGAAGAGTGGGGAGCTGAGTGGGAAAATAAAGAGTCCGAAGCTTGCATGCAGGCGTTGACTGATTTTCCGCTTCGCCCGTTTTTGGATCAGCATGACGCGATGTCTTGTTTCCTTCAGGCCTATATGGCCTGGAGGTCAGGCGAGCTTGGCGCTTATACAACGATCCGGCATTCGATGATTCAAATATTGCTGCGCGCTGCCAAAGCGACGGTTGACCGCGACGGCCAGCAGATGCTGCCGTCCCGCGATATCCAGGCCCATCGGTTCGAGATGGCGCAGCAATATATTTACGACAATTACGCTAGACCGCTCACGCTGCAAGAGGTTGCGGATCGGATTCAGATCAGCACCAGGCAGCTGCAGCGCGTCTTTCACCGGTATGGAGTAAGTTCCTTCAGCAGTTATTTGGAGGACTTCCGGCTGCAGCGCATTTGCGAGGAGCTGGTTGAAACGTCCAACACCGTTGAGTCGATTGCCGTGAACCATGGTTTTTCGAATACGAACTACCTGTTCCAGGTATTCAAGAAAAAGATGGGGATGACTCCGCTTGCGTACCGTCAGAGCCATCAATTAACGAATGTATAAGCAGGGCTGTCCCAGACGTCATCTTAGTATGGCATGGGACAGTCTTGTTTTGGTTTAGCCAATAGTTTTCTTGTATTGGGACGGCAGTATGCCGGTCCATTTCTTGAACGTCTTCGTAAAATGCGCTTCGTCATAGTAGCCGACTTCTTTGGCGACGGAGTGGATTTTCAGGTCGCTAGCCTGAAGCAGCGCTTTTGCTTTGCCGATTCGGTACTGATGGACATAGTCGAGAAAGTTGACCCCAAGCTCCTGCTTGAACAAAGTGGAGAGATAGCTGCTGGAGACGAACAAGGCTTTGGCGACTTTGGATAACGTCATCCCGTGATCGGCATAAGAGGTTTGAATGAGCTCGAGCGCTTGTTGTACCTTCCGCTTCGGCGTGCGCATGTCCCGAGTCGATTCCAGCGAACCGCTGATCCCGATATTGACCGTTATGCTTAAGTGCTGTTGCTTCGTCCTGTTTACTTGTTCAATGGTTCTCGCAAGGCGATCGATAAGTTGCTTGATTTCATCAAAGTGTAATCCATAGATGGGATGGCTGCTTGTAAGTTGTTCCTCGTCCGCAATGAACAGCTTCAGCATTACGTTCCTCCTTATCCTGTTTGGAATCGATTACATTCCTTTCTCTACTATAAATTGTAAACGAAAAATTAGCTATGCCTATTCGAAAACGGGCGAATTCTTTTTTTATGTTATACTAAACAAAGTAAAGTAACTTCTTAGAGAAACAAGGTGAACAACTTGAATGACAGAATTGTAATGCCCGTGTGGATGCTGGGCTTGTTTGTCGTGGTGATGAATACGACGATGTTTAACGTTTCCGTTCCAAGCATTATTAACGATCTTGGAATCACTTCGGATCTTGGTTCGTGGATCGTATCCAGCTATTCGATCGGATATGCCTTATCGACGGTTATTTACAGCCGCTTGTCGGACATCGCTCCGATCCGCAAGCTGGTAGCGGTTGGGCTGCTTATATTGGGGCTTTCTTCGGTGCTTGGTATTTTTGCCCATAATTTTGCGCTGCTGCTGACGGCCCGAATTCTTCAGTCGGCAGGAGCAGGTACGATGGCCGGATTAGGGCTTGTTCTAGCAAGCCGTTATATTCCGGTTGAACGAAGAGGCAGGGCGATCTCGATGATTGCGGCCGGCAGTGCCATGGCATTTGGACTTGGGCCGATTGTGGGCGGCGTCATTAGCGAATATTTTGGCTGGAACGGCTTGTTTGTGGTTACTTGTCTGGTGTTGGCCATTCTTCCTGTTTTGCTTAAGCTGTTGCCGAAGGAAAATCCGCAGCCGGGCAGCTTTGACTATTGGGGGGCAGCTTGGACCGTTATTAACGCGACTACGTTATTGATTGCCGTGACGCAACAGTCCGCAATCTGGCTGCTTGCCAGTATCGTAACGATTGCGCTTCATGTTATTCATATTCGGAAAGCGAAGGGCAGCGGCACGTTTGTTAACCCGGAAGTATTCCGCCAGCCCGGGTATATCCGGCTACTTGTCGTGGGTTTCTGTCTGCTTATCATTAACCTGGGCAATTTGTTCTTGATGCCGCTGGTGCTTGCGAATTTATTTGATAAATCGGAAATGATCATCGGGTTCCTGATCGCGCCCGGCGCTATTTTATCAGCCGTGTTGACGCCGTTTGTGGGAAGATGGCTTGACCGTTACGGGAATGTCCGGTTCTTGTTCATCGGGACGGCGATACTTACTGTAGTAATGGCGTTGTTCATGACGGCGGTCGGAAGTTCTCCTTTTGTTATCATGTGCGGGTATTTGTTGTTCTCGCCTGCCTTTTCGGCAACTCTGGCATCGCTGAATAATCAAACCTCCAGCATTCTTCCAAGGCATCTGATCGGTTCCGGCATGGGAATGATGCAGCTTATCCAGTTCTTCGGCGGATCGTTGTCGGTGGCGATTTGCGGTTTATTGCTCCATAAGATGAGTGGCAGCTCGCTCGTGCATGCGTACAGTCATGTGTATGAGCTGCTGTTCTTGTGCCCGGTTATCGCGATTGCGATGCTTGGCTGGTATTATTCGTCTTATCGGAAAAAAGTACAAGCTCAAAAGCTTGTTTAATGTCTTTATGGAATCGTCCATGCCAATCTCTTAGCACTAGCATCTCTTATAGCATGTAAGACATGCAGGGGGGATGCGAGAGCAATGGTGAAGAGCACAAAGAAATGGGCGACGTATACGACCGGGATTTTGCGTCGCAACACAAACACGAATTACGCGATAGTGGATGTTGTGAATTTGAACCGATACGGCAGCCGGAAAGTGATCGTTCAGGTGTATGATTGGTCGAGTGGAGCCCCGATTGCTTTGCCGGTCTTTCCGTGTCAAACCAAATCCTGTACCGCAAAGGTAGGACCTAATCGATCCGCTTACCTATACGCGGACGTGTCCAAAGTGCAATTCAAGTACGAGGTTCGTATTACCCGGGTAATAGACGTTAATCTGATTAACAATGTCTTTGGTCTTAATAAGCTGTTTTCTCCCCAGTCCGGGAATACGGTTCTTGAACGCAATTTGATTAAGCTTTACCGTAGAAAATAATGCCTAATAGGCTGTCCCGGCCAATTGACCGCATCATTGATGATGCAAAAGAGATGATTTTCGGGGATACCTTCTTGCAAGTCCATTGATAGTGACAGTTGATCCATGGAATTAAAGAAGCTCTGTTTACTTAAAGTGGTGAGGTGGTACCTTCATTTTAGGGAGGGGCGGCTTCTTTTTGTTTGAGCATTTCATGAACAGGTGAAGGGCAGACGGAGCATTAAATGATTCTGGAGAAGCGAAGCGTTCGCCTTTGTGAAGGGATGCCAACCATACCTCGTTGATTAAAATGAATCCCTGAGCAATGGCGATCGGAAGAACATTTAATGCGCAGGCTGCTGTTTAACCTAGATAAAAAAAGAGGGTGTCCCATCCGTCATTTTCATGACTTATGGGACACCCTCTAATCTCTAATCACTTAACAATACTGTTTAGAAATATTGCTCCATCAGAATGGATAACATTTGGATGCCGACTTCATTTTTTCCGCCTTCGGGAATGATGATGTCGGCGTATTTTTTAGACGGCTCAATAAAAGCTTCATGCATCGGTTTGACCGTCTTTAAATATTGATCGTGAATGGAATGAATGGAACGTCCGCGCTCTTCGATGTCCCGCAGCACGCGGCGGAGAATACGGACATCCGGGTCGGTATCCACGAATACCTTGATGTCGAGCATGGCGCGCAAATTCTCGTCGGACAACACATGCAGTCCTTCAATAACGATAATATTGCATGGCTTGAGCTCAACTGTCCGATCCTTGAACCGCGCATGCGAAGCGAAGTCGTAGACTGGGGCTTCGGCGGCTTGCCCGGACTTCAGCTGTTTCAAATGCTCAACTAGAAGTTCGTTGTCAAACACAAGAGGATGATCATAATTAAGACCTTCGCGCTCGGCAAAGCTGAGATGAGGATGGTCCTTGTAATAGTTATCTTGAGAGATAAAGGTTACTTTATCTGCGCCAAGCCGTTCAATAACAGAGCGGGCTACCGAGGTTTTCCCCGATCCGGTGCCGCCTGCAATCCCAATAATAAGCATAGTTGTTCTTAAAGCCTCCTAAATGTGTAAAGCCCATCAATTCATGTATTGTATCATAGCGAAGCGCGAAAAACATCTGTTCGGCCGTTGACATGATTTAGAATGCCAAATGCTTTTTTATTCCGGCGGTAGAGCGATTTGAATACATCGAAATAAATATCGTAAGTAGCTTTGTTGTTCAGATTAGGTTTGTATGAAGCTTGGACCTGGATTAGGGTTTTGGCCTCATCGATGCCGGGGAGGATGCCAAGTCCAACGGCAGCGGTAACGGCAGCCCCGATGGCTCCCGCGTTTTGCGGACTATCAACCGTTTCGATCGTTCGTCCGAGAATGTCGGCGAGGATCTGGCAGGTGAGAGGTGCAAGCGCGCCTCCCCCGACAAAACGAATCGCCTCGGAAGTTTTGATCTTCCGTTCCTGCGACTCGAGCTGCCATCGCAAATGGTAACAGATACCTTCGAGTACCGCATGGATGAGCTCTGTTTTCCCCGTATCAATGCTGATATTGAAGAACAAACCCCGAGCATTTGCATCCTCAAACGGGCAGCGGTTGCCGTGGAGCCAAGGGGTGAAAATAACGCCGTTGCTGCCGGCTGGCACGTCTTTGATGGCATGCATCATGTAATCATACAGGCTGCGGTACATGGACTCTCCGGAATCGGAGATTTGTTTTTTCTCCAGGTAGACGCCGATTTCGTCCAAAGCCAAATGGTTCTTGACCCATTCGAGGCATTTACCCGCTGTCTCAAGCTCGCAGAAATAATGATAATGCTGCGGTCTTGCTCCGACAATGGAGGCTATCATGCTTGTTGCATCAATAATTTGCCGGTCCACAACCGTGGAGACCCAGCCGGATGTGCCAAGATAAATATGGGTATCGCCTTTGTCAACGGCTCCTGCTCCTACTCCAATAAGGGCCGCATCGCCGCCTCCGCCAAATACGGGCGTTCCTTCTTGTAGCTGCAGCTCAGCGGCGGCTTCCGCGGTTAACAAGCCGGCCTTCGCGGTCGAGGGGATGACCTTCGGGAAATGCGCGATGTTCACGCCAAACATCCGGCACATCTCCTTGCTGAAGCGGCCTTTGCGAGCGTCGAACAAGAGCGTGGCATAAGCGGTGTCTTCCGTCATCACGTATTCGCCCGTACATTTGTGAATCAGGAATTCTTTCACATCCAGCCACTGGTGAACGCGGCGGAACAGCTCAGGTTCATGGCGCTCCACCCATTTGTATTTCCAGACCGGATCCTTTACGCTGGCCGGGACGGCGCGGGTGATGGCAAGCGACTTCAGCAGTTTGAATACGTTAGCCCCGGCTATTTGCAAACCATGCATAATTCCTTGCCGATGCTCCGCTGCAGCGCGGGTATCCATATAACTCATCGCTTTCCGAATCGGCTCGCCTTGGCTGTCGACGAGAACAAGACCTTGCATTTGGGCGCAAAACGATATTCCGCTTATGCGCGAAGCGGGAATCAGGCTGTTCCACAGCACTTCCTTCGTTGTGTGCTTCATAGCATCCCACCAGTCTGCGGGATCTTGCTCAACGCCGCCGTTGTCTAGAATCGAAAGCTCATAGCTGTGCAAGGCGCTCGCGACAAGCGTTACCGAGTCGGACAGCTGATAAAGACATGTCTTGACGCCGGAAGTTCCGACGTCATAGGTGAGAATATAAGTACTCATCACAACACCTGCCTTTACATCGGGGGATTAAGATCGTTCTCCTTGGCGGGTGCTCGTAAGGAAGATTCCTGAATGCGAAGGGTAACAGGAATCAAGCTTGCTGTCAGCAGCACAAACAGCAGCATCGGCCAGACGATGGAATGCAAAGCATCATTTAACAGCTCAAACAAATAGACAAAAGCGATTCCCGAAACTTGCCCCATAAGCAAAATCATGCCAAGCGAGGTTCCTTCCCGTACGGGATAAGCCACCTCTGATCCGTGCTGGAACAATATAGGGGCGACACCCATGATCGTAAAGCCGGCGATACCGGCAATGACGGTAACCAGAACCATGGGTTCCGCAAAAGTTAGACCCAGGTATGCGGGAATCAGCAAAGTGATTGCACCTATAAAAAAGGGCGATCTAATCCGGTACTTATCGGATAGCAGGGGAAGAATAACCGCCCCGATAATGCCGGCAACAATAAATACGGCGCCAACGAGTCCGGCTTCTTCGGAATTTAATCCGCGCGGAGCTAGAATCGACTCGAGCAAGGTCAGAATAGTGTTGAAGATCCCAATCGAAATGAAGCTGATGAGCAAGATAAGCCCATAACTTTTGTTGCGCCATAGAAGTTTAACGGAATCAAATCGCAAAACCTCTTGCTGAGGGGAGGCATGGGTGATGGAGTCGGGAGGTTTTACGGGAGTAAAGGCAGCTGCAAGTATTGCGGCTAGAACCGCAAACCCCGCAAACCACATAAACAGGTCGGGAATACCGGATGCTTCCGCAATAGCGGGCGCGATTGCCATCGGGACGATAAATCCAATATATTGGGCGAGCGTCAGAATGCCTGCCGCCGTTGACCTTTCATCGGGCGGAAACCAGTCGGAGGCTACTTTGGTTGCCAGATTAAGCAGAAACGGCTGTCCGATGGCCAATATAAACTGCGAAACAAGGACAAGCGCGAAATCATCCGCGAACGCGGCGCGAAATACGCTGAACACGGCCGTTAGTCCCGCGCCTATAAGAAGCGAGGTTTTGTAACCCCATTTGTCAATGACCCAGGAAGCGGGAAGAGAAAATAAGATAAACATAATCATAAAGCTCATGGAGCATAACGTGATGGATAAGCTGCCTACTCCATAGAAGTCTTCGGCAAGACTTGAGATTGGCGCAAGCGATAGCCACATCATTTCGGTCGATACGATGGCCGGCACAATCGATAAAAGAATAATCCATTTCATAAGGAAGATTCTTTTAATAAGAATTCCACCTTTCGGCTAAGAGGTAACAGCAGCCTGCTTCGAATATTTGTTCAAATAAACGAAGCGCATGAGCAGGCTTTCGAGGTAATGAATGGGCTTTACTTGGCCAAGCAGCTTGGCGCCAACGTGAGCTTTGCAATTTTTCTCCAGCACCATGCTTACGGCTAACGCTTCCTCTTGCGAGCTGCCGCAGCATAATGCGCCTTGTCCGCGGATGAGAACGGCTGAAGATTTTTTGAGGGCGGACGAAACCTCGGCAGGGGAGAGAAGGACTTGTTTGGCCGACGTGCCGATTAGCTGGGCGAAATCATCTAGCAATGGCTTAAGCGGATGAGCAGTTTCGGAAAAAGCTTTAACCTCCGGAGTACCGTTCCAGTGAATGTGATGAATTTGCGTATGCGACCGATAGATTTGCCGATAGACCCGGGCTTCCTCCGGCATGGAGTCATCCAGGTAGTCATTCCGGATTAGAAGCTCGGAGCCGGAATCGTTAAACAACAGGAAACCTTCCTCTGTCCGGCGGCTGTGATACAGCCTATCCGATCCGGTTGTTTGCGGAGCGCGGCCTAATCCAAGGGCAAACCGGCTAAGGTCGACGGGGCTGGATTCAAGCTCACCGCTTAATCGTTTATACGCGTTCTCCACATAGTTCTGACTCGCTGTCTCCAGCTCAAGCGCAACGGCGAAAGCTTCCGCATCATCGGTCCCGTAGCAAACCGCGCCGTGATTTTTCATAATGATCGCTTTATTCGAGGTTTGCGCAAGCGCCTTGGCTACATTGCGCTGCAGCTTTTTGGTGCTGGGGAGCGCATAAGCCCCGCACACAACCTGACCGGCGAGCAATCCTTCCTCAACCGGTATGGTATCTACCTTGCAGGCACTTATGACCGAAGCGTATTCCTGATGGGTATGGATCACAAACTGAACCTCCGGAAAACGTTTGTATACTTCGGCATGCACGCCTTTCTCGGAGGAAGGTTTAACATCGCCGGAGTAGCTGCAATCGGAGATCTGAACGGCAACGATATCGCCCGGAGTAAGCGAACGGTAATCCCGGCCGCTAGGCGTGATGACGAATTGACCGCCGTCAATGCGGTGGCTCACATTTCCCCATGTGCGGGCGATAAGTCCGGTGTCGACCAGCTTGATTCCGGCTTTTATAACACGCTCTTTCGCTTGCTCGATAGAAGTCATGGTCCTTTACTTAACCCCCAATCAGAGACACCTGTTTGAAAATGTTCTCGAAGCGGACTAAACAATCGTCAATCATCTCTTCCGTATAGGCTCCGCTGGTGTACAGCCGGCTGCCTGCCAAAGTAACGATTCCTTCAGCCATATAGGCCGCTCCCATATGCTCCATTTCTTTTTTGCGCTTCGAGGTCTCGGACAATACTTTTGGGATTTGCCAAGGCTTCGACCAGTTGATGGCGTAATGCATCGTCCCTACCGTCTCGAGATGGCAGATGGAGCCTTGGTTGAAGGCCACAAATGGCAGCTTGTATTTGCTTATTAAAGCTTGCAATCCCGCCGTCAGCCGGTCGGCCATCTGACCGGATCGCGGAATCGCGTTAGTGCGTTCGATCTCGCATAACGTATAATAACCCGCCACGCAGCTGAGCGGATTGGCCGCCATCGTGCCTCCGACCAACGCTTTTTTATATTTGCTGCCAGCTTCGATTCCCGCTGACAAATATTTCATGTATTCCTTCTTGCCGCCAAGTCCGCCAGCGCCAGGGTAACCGCCTGCTACCACCTTGCCAAATACCGTCAAATCCGGGGACACGCCGTAATAACCCTGCGCACCCGACATGCCGATGCGGAATGCGGTAACGACTTCATCAAATATGAGGAGAGCGCCGTATTTGCGGCACAGCTGCTCCACGCCTTTGTTGAATTCGAAGTCAACCGGCCTTGTGCCGCTCTCGGGACCAACGGGCTCGATCAGAACGGCCGCCGTGCCGCCGCGCAATTGATTGAAACGGAGCTTTTTCTCCAGATCGCGCAGGTCATTCGGGAAAAACTCCTGCGTATGTTTGAAAATATAACGCGGTACGCCATGCGCTTGCGTCCATTTGGAACCGGGGATGCGGATCCCGTAGGCGAGCTGGTCGCTCCAGCCGTGATAAGCGCCGCCCATCTTAATGATTTTTTTCTTCTTCGTTGCGAGACGGGCCACTCGAATAGCCGCCATGCAGGCTTCCGTGCCGGAGCCAAGCATGCGGAACATTTCCACGCTATCGATGCTGTCTGCGATTTTCTGACCTAATTTATATTCATATTCATGGAACAAACCGGTGGAGGGGCCGCAATCATTAAGCAATTGTATAACCTTGTCGCGTACTTCCGGGGGATTGCTTCCGAGTACGGTCGGGCCGCCGGCCTGTAAGAAATCATAATAACGGTTGCCGTCGAGATCATAGAGGTAAGCGCCTTCGGCTTTCGTAAAAACTAGCGGGAATGGATGGTTAAAAGCGAGGTTGTGCTGGACGCCGCCGGGAATGATGTCTTTGGCGAGGTGGATCATTTCCTTGGACTTCATGCATTTCTTCTCGAAATAATCCTCTTCATATCGCTTAAGCGCTTCCGGATTAATCGAATAAATAGGCTGCTGGATAAGCAAGTCGAGCTGGTTCGTTACAGCCTTCACATCAAGATAGCGGGAAATTGAAAACGTCCGTTCCATATGTACCCCCTTAAACGCTGATAGCATGAAAATTATGAATATAATGTCAATTCAAGTATATAGGCTAACAAATATTATTAATAGCTTTAATGAATAAAAAAAAGAGCTCCCACTAGATGACGAATGGGATAACTCTTTTGACTTATTTATTCACCTAGCAATTTGCGTTTCAGCACGGCTACTTGCTCTTCCGTCAACCCAATGGAGAGAAGGTACTTCTCGCCGGAACCGTATTTATTGTACAGATGCTCCAGCATCATCTCCATATTGCTAGGGGCGCTGCCCATGAAGCGTTCGAACATTTCGATGGACGCGGCATCCGCGCTTTCAAGATGTTTGTGGCGCATCTCGTCAACCATGGGGGCAAGAAGCTCTGCTGTTAAGCTGTAGTCGTTAATGATCGTTTCATGCGGAACTTGAACGTTGTCGAGCAGCAGGGCGGAAATAACGCCGGTCCGGTCTTTGCCGGCCGTGCAATGGTACAACGACGCTTCTTCCGATTCCTGCGAGAGATGTTCAAATACTTCGCAAAGCTCAATCTGAGACTTGTCCAGCATATCGACGTAAAGCTCGCCCAAGCTTTGAACCTGCATCACAGTAGGCGTCGCGGGGTTGATTAGACTAACATGGCGGTAGGAGACTTTCTCGGAAGTAGCGAACACATTCGGATCCTTTTCGAGTTCCTGCGAATGGCGCAGGTCCACAATCAAACGAACGTTCCGCTCTAATACTTGACGCTGATCCGAATCCGTAAGGCGGTGAAGGCCATCCGCCCGGTAGAAGCGTCCCCACTTTGTCGCGCGGCCGTCCTTCGTTTCGTATCCGCCAAGGTCACGCATATTATAAGCGCCTTCCAGCTTAATAACCCGATTCTCATGAATTTCCTTAAGATTAGTTGTCATGAATGGTACAACCTCCGTTTGTATGATTAATGATTGGCAATAGCTTCTTTCATCTGCTCCAAGGTGAACTCGTACACAACCTTATTCTCGCCAGGCATGGCCATTGGCGTTACGATCATTTGGCCGTTCTTAACAAGCACGAGATTATATCCACTGTTATCGATGAATTTCATGCTGTCGTTTGAAGTTGGGTCTAGACCAAAGGCAACCCCCGTACCGGCAGCGCTTGGGATGTTATGGAACAAACCGATGCTATTGAAATGGATATGGCCCGACAGCAGTCCGATGACGTCAGTACCGGCAATCACTTGTCCAAGATCTTCGGGGTTCTCGAGCAAATGAGAGTCCATCAGATCCGAAGGGGTCGAAACAACGGGATGGTGAAGAACAACGACCGTACCTGCAGGAGCAGGAATTTCCAGTTCGTTTCTCAGCCAAGCGAGCTGCTCTTCGTCAAGACGGCCGTCATGTTTGCCGGGAATTTGCGTGTTGAGCATCACTACCCGCAACCCTTGGTGAGTGAAGGAATAGTGGTACGACTCTTCGGAAGGCTCTTCATTCAAGTAACCTTCGCGGAAAAACGGGCGAGAGTCATGGTTGCCCAGTGCCACATATACGGGAACGCCAAGTTTAGCTTGCTCTTCCTCAATCAATTGTCGAAGGAATTTATAATCCTCCACGTCGCCGTCTTGCGTAAGATCGCCGCTGATGACCACAAAAGCAGGCTTATCGCTCAGCTTGCCGATATCTGCGAATGCAGCGCGCAGCTTAGCGCCGCCGTCAATCGAAAAGAGAGGAGTTTTGCCCGGAACGTTAACATGGGTATCAGTCAGGTGTGCGAACATAATTGGTTTCATTGGAATCATCATCCCTTCGCCTTATAAAGTATCGCTTGTTCAAATTAAGTATGCAAGTTGTATGTAAGTTGTGTGTAATCGCTATTTTGAGAGTTTGTAAAATAAAAGGCCACAAAAAAAGAAGAGAGGAGGGCTGGTTGCCTCCTCTTCTTCCCTGATTAAGCGCCAAAGTACGGATTCCCATAAACATAAGGTTCTTGTGGCGAGGGTTGCGTTTGAATAGTCTTTGCTTCAATTGCCAGTACGCTTCTTCCGTTTATTTGTCGTTTCTTAATAGTGCCTAACGCAACGACATACGCATCATCTTTCCATTCAAGGGAAGAGTCCGACTCGACCAGAATCCCCATCGGGATGGAGTCGGCCACGCAGCAGCGCATCGCGAATCTTCCCAAGGCGAATTGGCTGTCATTCATACTGTCCAGGCGATAAACGTAACCGCTGAGTTGCACCTTTTTGCCGACAAATTGATCTTGGTACAAATCAAGTGACGTCAGCGATTCAATGTAAAGATCATCATTAATCGTTATAAGCGATTGCTTGTACATGTCGGCAGCCCGATCGGCGTAAGGCTTGGTGTAATCATTGAACGCAAAAGCGGGACTTGAGGTTGATGAATTGCCTGGGCTTGCGGACACCTTCAGCACGTCCGAAGGGGTTAGATTCAGCCCCTTTTGAGCAGCCATCTGACTTCCCAATATGGCATCTGGGAACGAGTAAGCAAGAAGGAGCGGAGTGATTAATGCCGCGTACATGACAAAAGCGCGGGTATTCCATCGATCATGGCCGTGACTCGCGCAATGGCAAGCTGCTTCCGCTTGTTTGGCATGAGCAAGATGGCGAATGGCCAGATACAGCTGATGCAGAGCTAACGCGGACAACCCACCCGCAAGAAACAACACCCAAGGCACCATTCTAGGTGCCACATAATAGTTAAGTCCTTGCGCGCTTTCTTTCTGGATAATGAACCAAACAAATCCAAACATGACCGCCGACCGGATCAGCCGATGGGCAAGCGTAGAACCTTTCACTTTCATTCAACCTCCTTAAAAGTACGTGTTCAGCCAGTCGAATCCAACCGACCCCACTAAAACGATAACGAATGAAAGAAGCAACACCATGGCTACTGTCTTGAAACGGAATACCTTAAGCAGCATGAATGTGCTCTTAATATCAAACATGGCACCAAATACGAGAAAAGCGAGTACAGATCCCATGCTGAAATTGGGGAGAAACGTAACGCCAACAAACGCGTCCGCCGTGGAACAGATCGAGAGGACGTAAGAAAGCCCCATCATAAACAGATGCGGCGTCCATGATCCGCTGCTTACCGTTAGAAGCCAATCCTTACTAACGGCCGTTTGCAGCAAAGCCGTTGCTAACGCGCCTAATACAATGAACTTGCCGACATCAAACATTTCAATGGCAGCATGCTCAAGCATGTCATGAAGTTTTGCCTTCCAATAAACGGCTTGCTTGTTCTTTGGAAACGGGGATTTCGCGTGTTGGCTGCGCGAGGCATGCTGGTCCGGTTGCTCCGTTAATTGGCGCAGCGAGTTTATTTGCACCCGGCGGGAAGCTATCCAGCCGATGATGGCCGACACGACAAAGGCAAGCGCGATTCGGGAGAAGGCCATCTCTGGCTGGGACCGAAAAGCTTGGAAGGTGGAAATAAACACGATCGGGTTAATGATTGGTCCGGCCATAATGAATACGAGGCCGATATAAGGAGGCATTCCTTTACGAATCAGACGATGAACGACAGGAATAATGCCGCACTCGCAAAGCGGAAAAACAAGCCCGAGTAAACAACCAAAGAGGATGCCGGGTAACGTTCTCTTCGGCATCCACCGCTGGAGGAGGCTGTCGCTGACCATGGTTTGGAGTACCGCCGAAATGAGAACGCCAAGTAAGACATAGGGAAGCGACTCTAGCAAAATGGCAATGACAATCGTGCTGACGGATTGAATAAAACTCATAGGTCACCTTCTTATGCATGAATTGATACCAATTAAAAACAGTAAAAAATGTTGTTTTTGGTTGGGTTTTATTGCATTAGATTACCTATTTAGTGTTTTGAGGGAATCATCTCAATTTGAAGAATTTATGTAGAACGATGAAAATAATTGATTTTTGACATGAGAACGTTTCGATCTTAACCAAACTTATACCAATCATTGACACTTAGAAGACAAAACCACTATAAAATGCAATTAAAATCTACCAAAAGCAATTAATGACACAAAATTAATCTGTGTTAAGTTGTTATTAAGGGAGGGATGCCTGAAGTTGTAGATCTCTAATTCTAGTTGCAAATGACCTATTTCTTTAATCAAACGATTAGGAGGATTTTACTAATGAAGGTTAATAAATTAGCATCGGCTTTTATGGCAGGTACGATCGCCTTATCGGTTAGCTTGTCGGCTACCTCAGGCTACATTCCGGTAGCGAGCGCTTCCGTCTCGAATTCGGTAGCAACGCCGGGCGTATCTATCCCGTCGGGACGTTACGAGCAATCCGTTTCCGTATCTCTCAGCAGCGCCACAGCTGGCTCGGACATTTATTATACGCTTGACGGAACGATGCCGGACGATACCAGTCTGAAGTATAACGGAGCGCCAATTGAACTCACGGCAACGACCAATTTGTCCGTAATTGCCGAGAAAGACGACATTTGGAGCGAGCCCGCAACATATGGCTACATCATTGCCTCCACGGAACAACCGCTGCTGAAATTTGCTGCAATGTCCGACATTCATATTGGTCCGGGAACATCGGATCTGGATGCCGAGACGCGAGCTAGGTTTGCAAGCAATTTTGATGTGTTGTCGTCGATTTTCCCTAATCCGGATGCCATCCTGATCGCCGGTGACATCATCAACGATAACGGAAACGGCAAAGGCCCGGATCACCAGTACGCCCGCAGCGTGCTTGAAGAGCAGCTGACGCGCAAAAATTGGACGAACGTCCCCGTGCAAATCGCAATCGGCAATCATGACGCCAGCGTAGCCGAGGTCAAGCAGTATTATCCGGATGGATGGTTTACGGATCAGCCGAACGGCTATTACGAGAAGACGATCGGCGGTTATTCGTTTTTCTTCCTGAACGGGAACAATTACAACGGCGATACCGGACAACGGAATTGGCTGAAGTCTAGACTTCAGGAAATAACATCCGATCCGGCCAATGTGAACAAGCCGATCTTTATTACTTTGCACCATCCGGTTACCGGCACCGTTATGGACGGACAGCAGTCAACGAATACAAACCTCTATGCGGATTTGAAAGATTTTCCCCAGGTCATTGTAATGTCGGGCCATTCGCATCTGGATATTAATGATGACCGGTCCATCTATCAGAAAGATTTCACTTCCGTTAATTTAGGCTCGATGTCTTATATTGAGGTCGATCATGGCTATTCTGCCGTAACAGAAGAGGGACTGGTGGATAGCCGCTTTGAATTCCCGGAGCAGCAATCGCAAATCGTCGAGGTGTACAAGGATCGCGTAGAGATTCAGCGCGTGGAGTATAACGGCGACCCCGGCTCGGTCTATCTCGGAGGAGTATGGCAGGGGCCGGGACATGCCAAAACCTTTCGGAGCGCCGGCGCCATAGCAGGCCAAAAATGGGTCATTAAATTGCAAGGTAATACCAATGAGGAGATAAAAAGCCATTTCACGTACACGAATAATACACGCAATAAAACGGCGCCTCAATTCCCTGCAAACCCGGAACTAGCCATGCTTCCTGGCGCAAATAACGTACCGGTGCTGTCATTCAGACAGGCCAAGGACGATCAATCTATGCATCATTATGAAATTAATCTGTACGATCCGCGTACGGCACAGGTTGTGAAGACGTATAACGTGCTGTCGGATTTCTATTTCTCGCCTATTCCAAACAAGATGAATATTCCGCTTAAGGGATTAAACCCGGGTACGTCATACATCATCAACATCAAAGCTGTGGACGCTTATGGCAACAAAAGCGAGTCTCTGCAGCTGAATTATCGCACCGATGGTTCGGCGCCGGAATTGACGCCGATTGATCCGAATACAATGTGGAACCAGCTTGTATCGGATATGAAATTTGAAGGCAATTTGAACGAGGATGCTACAGGAACAACAGGACAGGCAACCATGGCGGGCAATGTTTCCTATGTTCCAGGCAAATCCGGCCAAGCGGTTAGCATTCCTGCCGGAAATGCCAATTATGTGGATCTTGGCGACAGAGCCGACTTGAAATTCGGAAGCGGAGACTTTACCGTATCGTTCTGGCATGCCGGCAATTTAGTGGGAGACCAGTCGGTGATCTCCAACAAAGACTGGGATTCCGGTAAAAATCCCGGCTGGTACATCGGCCCCGCCACTTCGAATACAATAACTCTTAATATGGCAGACGGCACTAATCGCATTGACTATTCGCCGTCGAGCGTGGGACAAGAGTGGCATCTGGTTACGATTACAGTCGACCGGACGAACAAACTTGCATCCACGTACGTGGATGGCGCCCTCACGGTGACCAAGGATCTGTCATCGCTCGGGACGTCCAGCATGGATACGCCTTATCATGTCATCATCGGAGCCGACGGGAAGATGAAATATGGCGGATCCGCAGTTACGATGGACGATCTCAAGATTTGGAAGCGCGCCTTGAGTGCGACAGAAGCAAAGGCCTTATCGGATTCGTATCAATCGGCATCTTCCATGTACACCTTCAGCCAATTAACGGACCTGGTACAGGAAGCTGATCAATTCTCAGCTTATATTAATGGAACCGCGGGGTTGTCACTTCCGATCCAAGCGCAATCGGATCTTACGGCGCGTCTTGCTTCAGCAAAGGCCCACACCGATGGAGATGCGGCTTCCGCGATTGATCAGTCGTATATGGATTTAATGTGGGCATTGAAGTACGCCCGACAAACCGTCGTATATTCGTTTATACCGAAATCTGCCTTCTCTATTGATTCATCCAGTTCTTTCGCAGCAAATGAAAATGCCGTGGCGAGCAATATTTTGGACGGGGCGGAATCGACGATTTGGCATTCCAAGTATGAAGAACCGGCTGCACCGTTCCCTCACTGGGTTATTGTAGATATGAAGGACACGTACAAGCTGTCAGGCATTCAAAGAAAAAGCCGTCTCAGCCAATCGGCTATGGAGTTTCCAAAGACCTTCGAATTGTACGCCTCCGATCGGCTCGCTGACTTAAGTGATCCGGCATTTTTGGATAATGACGCGAATAAAGCTTCAGGAACATTCGGCAAAACCTGGACAGGGAACGTATATACGGATTTTGTGAAATTAGATAAAGCCGTGCAGGGCCGCTACGTGAAATTTCTCGTAACCGGAACTTACAATGCGGATCTTTCAAAGACGTATACAAGCTTGAGCGAACTTGACTTTACAGGCGAGAAAATTTCGACGACGCCGGTAGTTCCGCCAGTTAACCCGCCGGTAAATCCACCGGTTCAACCGGATAACGCCGTGACCATTCAAGATAAGGATCTGCAAGATGGTTCAACATCGATTTCCGTAGCTCTGACGAATGATCAGAACAGGATTCTTATTCCCGCGAATTTGGCAGACAAGCTGAAAGGCCGCACTTTGAACGTTCAGGCGCATGGCGTTACGCTTCGCATTCCAGGGGCGATTATAGCCTCCGCTCTTCCGGCAACAGATAGTAATTTCGTGATTACGGTACTGATCAATCCCGTGTCGGAGCAGCAAGGAAGCGATGCGGCAACGAAAGCAAGCAGCAAGGATAGCGGTCTGTATAAGCTAGGCGGACAGGGAGTTGGCGTTTCTTTTGTCGTAATGGACAAAGCGGGCAATGAACAAAGCTTTAAAGGGTGGACGCAACCGGTAACCGCGACTTTCCCGATTCCAGCTGGCTTGAACTCGAAGTTGGTAGGCGTGTATGAGATCCGGGAGGATGGAAGTGTTGTTTATGCAGGCGGAAAACGTGTAAATAGCGACGCTGCAATTGAAGCGGCAATTAAACATCCTGGCAACTATATTCTTCTATCTTTCGAAAAAAATTACGATGACGTGCCAAATGGGCATTGGGCTTTCTCCACCATTCAAGAGTTGACGGCCCAGCACATTGTTAACGGCGCTACAAACGAGGCCTTCCAACCGGCCAAAGAAGTAACGCGTGCTGAATTTGCCGCCTTGCTCGTGCGGTCACTTGGTCTGGCTTCTTCCGGAAAAGCAGCATTTGGAGATGTAGAGGAGCAATCGTGGTACGCGGAAGAAGTATCTGCTGCTTATGAAGCGGGTATCGTTGCAGGCGATTCTGAGCTAATGTTCAGGCCAAACCGCAGCATCTCCCGTGAAGAAATGGCCGTCATGCTCGTTCGTGCTTACGAGCTTATGACAGGTACCAAGCTGGAGAATACCTCTGCCGAATTGAAAGATGCGTCAGACATTAGCGATTGGGCGATGTCCGACGTGAATCGCGCGATTCAATCGAAGCTGTTGACAGGGCGCAAAGCAGGGCAGTTTTTCCCGGCTGAGCACACAACGCGCGCGGAAGCAGCACAAGCCATTTATAACTTATTAAACTAAATATGCAAACAGGAAGAGGCCGTCCCAAAAGGTGATCGCCACTGTGAAGACGGTTCACATTATCAATAAAGAGTGTTTTTTATGCAAATATCGCTGCAAAGGGTTACCCTTGCAGCGATATTTTTTGCTCCTGCTGTTTTCTTCAGCAAATTATGGGCAAGCGAAAGCCACCCTCTTTACTCGTCCTTGCTGTTATTTCATCAAACCACCAAGAATAAATTGCTCGTGAACGTCGGCGTATTGCTCGGTTACCGCAGCTTTCGCAGCATCGATATCGCCGGCTTTAATCGCTTCATACATCCGTCTATTGGTCTGCACGGAGCGGCTAGGCTGATATTGCGGATATTTTTTGCGGTAAGCGACGGTATGGAAGACGTACCGGCCTCGGTACAGCTCCATAATTTGCAGCATGCTATCGTTATGGATGGTGCGAAGAATCGTTTCGGTAAACAACAAAGTATTGTTGTAATAGTTGTAATGATCGCCTTGCTCCATGGCGAGCTGCTGCTCCTCCAGCAGATGGCCTAGCGTATCCAGATCGAAGGCAAGCTGGCGTTTCACCGCCGTGTCGAGTACAAACAGCTGCATCGAGACCAGCACTTCATACATTCCGCTGAAATCATGCGCGGATACTTCCTTCACCATGACGCCGCGACCGCGAAAGGATCCCACAAGTCCTTCGCGTTCCAATAAGGAGATGGCAGCCCGGATTGGCGTCCGGCTCATGCCAAGAAGCCCCGCGAGTTCATTTTCCGAGAGCATCGACCCCGGCATATATTCAGCCCGCATAATTCGTTCTCTTAATTCACGGTAAGCAATCGTTTCCAGAGAAGTCGAAGACATTTGAGATTATCCTTTATCAGTTTTTAGCTTAATAGTATCAAAACCTTATTGTCTTGCAAATAGCGCCGACAAGTAATCGCCAACAACTTGGTTAAACGCTTCCGGCCTATCCGCATTGGCGCAATGGCCGGCTCCGGGTAGAACGACAAGCCGCGAACGCGGCTCCAGCTGATGCAGCAGATTCGCGGCTTCGTGAATAAGATCACGGTCATGTTCGCCAACTAGGAGAAGCATGGGGTAAGGCATCGGTTTCCACCGATCGGTGAAGAAGGAGCCCATGCCGCTCATGGCTTGAAAGGATTGCCGGCGGAAATGCCGTATTCCTTGATCAAATAAGCGGCGCCCCTCCTCCGTATAGCAGGATGCTTTCAGTACATATTGTTTGAATCTGGTCATTGAGAACAGGATGTACCCTAGCCATTTCAATCCTTCCATGAGCTGTTCCTTGCGAATCCGTTTGTTGGCTTTATGGATGGAATAGCCGCCAACGATAATGACTGATTGCACCTGCTGAGGATAACGGTCCGCAAAAGCTTGCGCCACAAGCGAGCCGAGAGAAACGCCGAGGAGATGGCAGGACTCTATGTGGTTATCAGCTAGAATTCCACTGATGATGTCCGGCATGTCTTTTATCGTAAATTTGGTTCTCGCTGCTGTTGTTGCTGTTGCCTGCAGGCCATGTCCAGGCAAATTCAGCACAACCAGCTGATATTGATCTTGCAAATATGCGATCTGCTCTTCGAACAGGGTGTAATCCGCAAACGCAGCATGCAATAACACAATGGTTTCTTTGTCCGCGTTGCACTGAATGTAGTAAGGAAATGCATTCTCGCCAAGCGTGACAGACTTTTGTTCCAACGGCATCATACAATATTCCCCCTTGGATACAATTGACAATAAAATCCAGATCCGATTATGATATTGGCGGAACCTCCGGGTACCCATTAAAAATAAAGGATGATGCGATCATGCTCCTACAAAAGCTGCCATGGGCAGGTGTGCGCTTGCAAAGTGGAGAGACATCCATTGCCATCGACCCGATGTATCATTTTCCTGCGAAGTTTGGTTCCTCCCATGAAGAGTTGGTTCCGCTTAATGAATTTGGTCAGGTTGAAGCTGTCTTTATAACGCATCATCACGAGGATCATTACGATCCAAAAGCGATTGCCGAATATTATGGCGCGTCTGTGCCGGTATACGTTCCGCAAGATTCCTTGAAGCACATGACCGATACTCCGCTAAGAAACGTACATGGAGTAAGCTTGGGACAACAAATTGAAGTAGGAGAGCTCCAGGTGACGGCAGGCTATTCCGTGGACGGATTTGGCGACCCTCAAGTATCTTGGATTGTGGCAGGGGAAGGGAAAAAGGTTATACATTGCGGCGACACGTTATGGCATGGTTTCTGGTGGAAGCTGAGCAAAACCTATGGTCCGTTTGATGCCGCTTGCTTGCCCGTAAATGGCGCCGTTGTACAGTTTCCGGGGATGATTCCAAGCGGGCAGCCGATTACCTTGACGCCGGAACAAGCGGTAGCGGCAGCAGTCGTGCTGCAGGCAAATACGCTTGTGCCGATTCATTTCCGGGCGATTCATCATCCTCCGATTTATCGCGAAACGCCTGATATTGTGGAGCGGCTTTATAATGCCGCCAAGGACCAAATTAATCTTGCTATTCTTCAGACCAAAGATATCCTGACTTTATAACTGACCTTCTAACTTACGCAAAGGAAATTCTCATCATGTCTCCTGAAGCGGTAGGAGGAGCGATGTTCACCGTTTATTCAAAAAAAGCAGCTGCACGGGAAAATACCCGTGCAGCTGTTTTCCTTATAAATCCTGTTCGTTTGCGCCAATCGCCAGAATCTCGCGGATATCCGCTTCGGTCAGCGAGGATAGCTGCTCTTCGCCGGGCCGGATGATATCGTCGATCATATTTTTTTTGCGCTGCTGCAAGGTGTACATTTTGTCTTCTATCGTTCCGTGGGCGGCTAACCGGATAACTTGAACAACCTTGGTCTGTCCGATCCGGTGCGCCCGGTCGGCAGCTTGCTGCTCGACAGCCGGGTTCCACCACAAGTCGTACAAGACGACGGTGTCGGCTCCGGTCAAGTTAAGTCCCGTACCGCCGGCTTTCAGCGAAGCGAGGAATATATCCTTCTCGCCGTCGTTAAACCGGTTGCACAGCTCAACCCGTTCTGCGGCTTTCGTGCTGCCGTCTAGATAGAAGTAGGACACGCCTTGCCGGACTAGCTCCTTGCTGATAAGACCCAGCATTTCGGTGAATTGGGAGAAGATCAGCATTCGTTTGCCGGTACTTCGGCATTCCTCGATAATCTCGAACAGCTGCTCGAACTTGGCGGAGCTGCCTTCGTAATCGGTTATGAATAGAGCCGGATGGCAGCAGATTTGGCGCAAGCGGGTGAGTCCGGCCAATATTTTGATCCGGTTCTGATGGAAGCTTCGGTCGTTATCCAGATGTTTGACGGTTTCCGTACGAAGCTTCGCCAGATACGAGACGTAAAGTTTCTTCTGCTCCGGGAGCAAGCTTGTTGCTTGCATGGACTCGATTTTTTCCGGCAGCTCCTTTAAGACATCGGTCTTCAGACGTCTAAGCAGGAACGGACGCGCGCGGCGCGCGATATCTTCTCTTGGCATATCGGAGAAGACATGGCGTGCAGGGAACAGCTCCGGGAATATCGCGCCAAAGATCGACCACAATTCCTCGACCCTATTTTCCAGAGGGGTGCCGGTTAAGCCGAATCGGTGTTTGGCCTGCAGCGCTTTAACGGCTTGAGCCGTTTGCGTCGTATGATTTTTGAATGCCTGCGCTTCATCCAATATGACGGTATGGTAGTAATGATGGACATAGAGGTCGATATCCCGGCGCAGAAGCGGGTAGGATGTAACGATAACATCAACGCCTGTCAAAGCCCGCAGCTTAGCCGCTCTTTCCGGCCTTGAACCGTCGGCGACGATAACCTCAATCTCCGGCGCGAACCGTTTCAGCTCGCTTAGCCAGTTATACATAAGAGAAGCGGGCGCAACGATGATGGCCGGTTGCTTCAGCTGTCTGATCTCAGGCAGAACGGACAGGAGGAAAGCGATGCTTTGAATCGTTTTGCCAAGTCCCATATCGTCGGCTAGAATGCCTCCGAACCGGTAATGGGCGAGCGTCTTCATCCATTGGAAGCCGTATTTCTGATAATCTCTCAACACGGATTGAAGACTTGCCGGCACTTCAAATTCCAGATGGTCCGGGTTGCGAATATGGGCGAGCAGCTTGCGCAAGGATTTGCCGAGCTGAATGGTTCTTCCATCATTCTCGTAATCGGCAAGATGAAGTCCCCGCGCGAGCGGAATTCGGAAGGCCGGCTGATTCAAATCCGTTCGCAGAAAGCCCGTTTCGTTAATCATTCTTGTAATAGCTTCATATTCTTTGCCTTCCAGCGGCAGCAGCGCACCGCTTTGCAGGCGGTAAAATCGCCGTTTCTCCACAATTGCGCGCAAGACGCTGCGAATTTCATTATCCGAAATGCCGGTCAATTCGAATTTAAACTCGAGCCAATCGGTCCGCTCATCAACTTCCACCTTCAGGATCGGCGGGGTGCTAGGGATCGCTATCCGCAGCTTGACGGCCGACGTCGCATGGACGTGCAGCAGCTGTTCAAGCTTTGGAACCGTATGCCGCAAAAACTCATATTCGCTGTCTTCATCTTGCATATAGTAGCCAAGCTCCGTGGTTACAAAACCGCTTTGCTCCATAATATCGAGAATCTGGTTCTCCCGCGTGCCATCCCGCAGCAGAATGCGGTCGGTGTTCTTGTAATCGTGATTAGCCGCAAGCGGGTTTATGCGGATATCGCCATATTGGAACTCTAGCTCGGCAAGCAGCTTGTCCCTGACCCGGTCGAGATAAAGCCTTGCGGCAAGCGGGGTTTGCACGATTTTTTCGGAGACGCTTCTCGTAACTTTTACTTGTCCAAGCTTCATAAGCTCGGGAACAACCTTGTCCATAAACGGTTCAATGTGCTCCTCTGCGATCACGACATGTTGTCTGCGCGAGGCATCCAGCATGTTTTTCAGATCGGCAAGCCGTTTGCACGACGCTTCCGGTAGCGGTACGATGCAGCCTTCGCTCAGCACCAGATTGTAAGCGGACAAAACGGTGATTTTATCCAATCCTTCCACGTCCAGCTGAAAACCTTGCCCGTCATGCTCGCCGAATTCGAACCGGACGGGAGCGATAACTTCGCTTATTTGCAGACCGGCGGTTACGGTGCCATCCTGATCAATCAGTACGGAAGGGCAAGCGGCAAGAAGCGGCAGCACCTTCGGCCAGTCGGCAGGCGGAATCATAATCATCCGGTTGTTCGTCTTGCTGCGTGCCCGCCCGTTCGCCGCTTGCGCGGCTTCTTGGTACAACGTTTCGTTCCTGCTGATTCGGACAAGTTCGCCGAGCAAGGCATAATCTTCGGTCTTGAACCGGTGTTCGGCAGGATGGAAGGTGAAGTTTTTGGAAAAAGTCCGGGTCACGTTTAATACTACGCCTTCGATAAAAGCGCGGATATCCGGTACCGCATATAGTCTGCCAAGACCTACCCTCAGCTCAATTCCAATCCGGTAATCCCGGTAGCCGCTTGAATAGATGACGCAGGTGAATTGAACGTCAACGGGCGTGCGGGTATCTCTGACATATCGCGTACTGCCTAGATGGAGCGGCTGCTCGCGGCCCTGAACGCTGAACAAGTCGAGAATGCTCGACGATAACAGCTGGTCGCTTGCGGAAATACGGGCTAGATTAAGCGCCTCTTCGGGCGGTTCGGGTTGTTCTAACAGATGCAGAAGCATCGCGGCGACATGTTCGCAATATTTATCCTCAGGATCAAAATCCGGGCATGTGCAGGTAGCTACGATATCGCCCCGGAATAGAGAGGCCGACACGATAAAGTCGCGGTTCGTCCGGACGTTTGCTTCGCAGAAAGGCTTATCCGGGTCGTACTGAACAATCGTTACCCCGCCTGCCTGCCAGATTGATTCGCCTTCTTCAAAAGCAAATCTGCCGCATAACACCCGGACATCGTCATCGGTATATTGAAAGCTCATAGGCTGGAATCCTTTCCGGGTTATTGGCTTAATTGATGCAATAAACGGAGCAGCTGGCCGCGATCTTCGGGCGATAAGGCGGAGAGCGCCTTATCCGCCGACTCGCTCATGGCATGCCGGGCATGCTCGATAAGCGGAGGAGCGGTCTCCGACAGTCGGATGAACGTAGCTCTGCGGTCATCCGGGTCCGGCGTGCGCACAATGAGCTTTGCTTGCTCAAGCGCATCCACGAATTGAGTAACGGTCCGCGGCTTAATGCCAAGTTTTGCGGCAATGTCGCTCATTTTGATTTGTCCGGCTTCCTGAACGGAGATCAGGAACCTAAGTCTTGGGCCAGACAAATAATCCGGTACTTCGAGAGCGGATAATTGGGATTCAAATTGAAGATGAAGCTGATGGGTCGTCCGGAGCAAATGTTCCAGAACATGACCAGCCGTTGGGATCGTATCGAACGTTTCGGATACAGCCATTATGCTTAAATCCTCCTTGACTTTTATTGCCCGTAATCGCATTATTTAATTTAGTGAGTATACTCAATATGTGTTCAATCTGTATTTTAGATTTTACATGAAATCATTCTATATTCCAAGAAGGGGAGATCGTTTCCATGATGCAAGCCATTCGTTATCATCGGTATGGAGGACCAGAAGTTCTTCAGCTCGAGCATATAGCAAGACCAATTCCGCAAACAGGGGAAGTTCTTATTCGCGTCAAAGCTGCTGGTGTCTTGCCGGTAGATTGGAAGATCCGCAAAGGCTTGTTCAAGATGCCAATGCAGTTCCCGGTTATTCCGGGTACGGCGTTTGCCGGCGTTATTGAAGAGGTTGGGCCGGATGTGACGGAACTTTTTGTAGGACAGGAGGTATTTGGAAGAAGCACAAATGGGACGTATGCCGAATATACAACGGCACCCGCGGATTCCGTTGCGCCTAAACCTTCTTCCATCAGATTTGAAGAAGCGGCCACGATATCCGGCGGGGCAACGACGGCTTGGTGTGCGTTGAACAATGCGGATGTCAAAGCCGGGGACCGGGTATTTATTCACGGCGCGGCAGGAGGCGTCGGATTGTTTGCCGTCCAGTTCGCCAAATGGAAAGGGGCTAATGTGGTCGCAACGGCAGGCCCAGAGAATGTGGCTTTCATCCGTTCCCTAGGCGTAGATACCGTTATCGATTATACGTCTTCGCCGTTTGAAGCGGGACTGGAAGGCCAAATGGATTTTGTGCTCGATACGGTTGGAGGGGGAACGCTTGAGCGATCTTGGCAACTGGTCAGGAAAGGCGGGACTCTTCTTACCATAACGGGACAACCTCCGATTGAGCGCGGAGAGCAGGAAGGCGTGCGCGTTATACGTTCGGCTCTTGCCGAAAGACAAGATTTATTCGACATTGCGGAGCTTATGGATCGCGGAATTGTTCGGACGCAGATTCAGGCTGTTTACCCGCTTGATAAGGCGCAGCAGGCCCATAGCCAATCGGAAACCGGACATGGCAGGGGACGAATAATCATTCAGCCATAAACAAGTTGGAATAGGTGAAAAACGTTTATTTTTTGCGAAAATCTTAATTTTACATGCAAAAACCTTTAATTTATTTAGTTTATCGCCATGAATTTCAGATTAGAATGGAAAAGGTGTAATAGAATCGTACCAGTAATGCGCCAAAAGGAGATATGATCATGTCCAAACCTAATGAACCAATCGTCTCGCATATTTTTACAGCAGATCCTTCTGCGCATGTTTTTGAAGGGAAAATTTATATTTATCCTTCTCATGATCTTGATCATGACGGTCCAACTAACGATAATGGCGATCAATACCAAATGGAAGACTATCACATATTGTCGATGGA
The DNA here is from genome assembly GCF_030161375.1 of Paenibacillus glycanilyticus. GTDB lineage: Bacteria > Bacillota > Bacilli > Paenibacillales > Paenibacillaceae > Pristimantibacillus > Pristimantibacillus glycanilyticus_B. Next base: position 48,268 of record NZ_BSSQ01000003.1, on the reverse strand, counting down.
GGATGCGAACTCCCCTTGCATCGATCATGGCGAAGCCCTTCACGTGAAGGATGTGCCTTGGGCGTCCAAGCAAATGTGGGCACCGGATGCGGCATTCAAAAATAATACGTATTACTTGTATTTCCCTGCAAGAGACAAAGATGGGATCTTCCGTATTGGCGTAGCAACAAGCGCATCGCCTGCGGGTCCATTCAAAGCAGAAGAAAACTATATTCCTGGCAGTTACAGCATCGATCCAGCCGTTCTGGTGGATGAAGACAATCGGGCGTTTATGTATTTCGGCGGACTTTGGGGCGGCCAATTGGAAAAATGGACAACCGGCGAATTTGTAGCGGACGCTGCCGATCCGGACGTTAACGGTCCGGCGCTTGGGCCACTCGTTGCTGAACTTACCGAAGATATGCTGACGTTCAAGAGCGATCCGGTAGAGATTTCAATTGTGGATGAGGAAGGAAATCCGCTGCTTGCGGGCGATGAGGAACGCAGATATTTCGAAGGACCGTGGATGCACAAATATAATGGCAAGTATTACTTGTCTTATTCTACCGGTTCTACCCATAAGCTCGTGTATGCAATCGGCGACAATCCGCAAGGACCTTTTGTATACAAGGGTACAATCTTGACGCCTGTAATTGGTTGGACGACGCATCACTCCATCGTTGAATTCCAGAACAAGTGGTATTTGTTCTATCACGATGCCTCGCTGTCCGGCGGCGTGGACCATAAGCGCAGCGTGAAGTTTACCGAGCTTAAATACAATGAGGACGGTACGATTCAAACGATCGATCCTTATGACAATTAGAATAAGAGAAAGCACGGAGCTATTGGGGCTCCGTGCTTTTTTGTGTACGGATTGTGTTTACACGATGGTTAACCCGGCGCTTGCATAACCGGCAACGGTGGTTGCCACGTCGATGCCAGCCGTTACGCTTGCCGAGAAGACCATCAGCAATCTAGTGCCTGCTGTAACCGGTATGGAGAGGCCGGTCGTAAGGCCGGAAGAAATGGTGCCAAGGGCAAGAACGCCTGCAAAGGGAGGAGATAACGTTACTAAGGCACCGGGAACAGCCGTAAACGTGTTGTTAGGAGTTGTGGATTGAAAGAGTTGAGCGGTAATTGTGACCGTTGAACCAACAAGCGACAAGGCTGCGGTTGTGCTGAAATAAGCAGCCACAGACGTTATTGTTCCGGCTCTCGGCGTAGAGAAGGAAGTATTCAGCAAAATGCCGGGGCCTCCCGTTAAATCTATGGTTCCGCCGGCGATTGTCACTCCGGCTGCATTTGTTCCAAATGCGGTTAAAGCGGATGTGTTCAGCAAACCTCCAAGTACGGTCGTCAGAGTGGTCGGTGTTCCTGATGCAAAAGGAATAATGGCTCCAGAGCCAGCTGCCCCTGTAGCTCCGGTTACGCCAGTCGCGCCAGTAGCGCCAACACCAGTTGCGCCAGTCGCGCCAGTCACACCGGTAGCGCCTGTGGCACCGGTAGCGCCAGTGGCACCGGTAACGCCGGTAGTGCCTGTAGCTCCAGTGACGCCAGTGGCACCGGTAACGCCGGTAGTGCCTGTAGCTCCAGTGACGCCAGTTGCACCGGTCGCGCCGGTGATGCCAGTTGCACCGGTAACGCCGGTAGCCCCAGTCGCGCCAGTGTCGCCGGTAGTGCCGGTAGAGCCAGTGGAGCCGGTAGAGCCGGTAGCGCCAGTAGCGCCAGTCGTGCCGGTGTCGCCAGTGGCACCTGTAGCGCCGGTTGCGCCTGTAGCGCCAGTCGCGCCAGTATCGCCGGTCGTACCGGTGTCGCCTGTAGCGCCGGTAGAGCCAGTAGAGCCAGTAGAGCCAGTGACACCAGTCGCGCCAGTCGCACCAGTCACGCCGGTGTCGCCAGTGGCACCGGTAGAGCCAGTGGTACCGGTCGCGCCAGTCGCGCCGGTAGAGCCAGTCGCACCGGTAGAGCCAGTCGCGCCGGTGTCGCCAGTGGCACCGGTAGAGCCAGTCGCGCCTGTAGAGCCAGTTGCGCCAGTAGAGCCAGTCGCGCCGGTGTCGCCAGTGGTACCGGTAGCGCCAGTGGCACCGGTAGCGCCAGTAGAGCCAGTCGCGCCGGTGTCGCCAGTGGTACCGGTAGCGCCAGTGGCACCGGTAGCGCCAGTAGAGCCAGTCGCGCCGGTATCGCCAGTCGCGCCAGTCGCGCCAGTAGCGCCGGTGTCGCCAGTGGTGCCGGTGTCGCCAGTGGTGCCGGTATCGCCAGTCGCGCCAGTGGCACCTGTAGCGCCGGTATCGCCAGTCGCGCCAGTCGCGCCAGTCGTGCCGGTGTCGCCGGTGGCACCGGTAGAGCCAGTGGTACCGGTCGAGCCAGTGTCGCCGGTAGCCCCAGTCGCACCGGTAGAGCCAGTCGCGCCAGTAGAGCCAGTAGAGCCAGTGGCCCCAGTCGTACCAGTAGCACCAGTAGCGCCGGTGCCGCCAGTAGAGCCAGTGGCCCCGGTCGAACCCGTCGACCCGGTAACTCCAGTCGCGCCAGTCGACCCGGTGGCCCCAGTCGACCCGGTAACTCCAGTCGCGCCACTGGCGCCAGTAGGGCCAATAACGCCAGTCGAACCCGTGGCGCCAATTGTGCCAGCTGTGCCCGTGCTTCCCGTGGCGCCAGTAGCCCCGGCTACGCCAATGCCGGTAGCGCCGGTAGCGCCGGTAGCGCCCGTGGCTCCTGTAGACCCGGTGCTGCCGGTGGCTCCTGTCGCGCCCGTCGTGCCGGGGCTGCTATCTCCGGTAGCGCCCGTAGCTCCAGTCGCCCCCGGCGCCCCGGGCCCCCCTGCAGGGCCAGGCAAACCATCCGCTCCTGCTTGACCGGTCGCTCCCGTTGGCCCCGCAGGACCCACCGGGCCAACGGGCCCTGCTTCACCGGCAGCGCCGGCTGGCCCGGCAGCACCGGCCGGCCCCGCAGTACCAGCCGGACCGGCAACGCCGGCAGGGCCTTGCGGACCGGTTGGACCGGGAGGTCCTGACGAAGGACTGATGACAGGGATAATCACGGCAAGCTGACGGGAAATGGTACGGATTTGTCCGATTAAGGAATCCTTGGATGATGGAGGGATATTAAATAATAAGGCATCTGAACCCAGAATATTAATTAGAGACTCAAGCAAGATGACCGTGCCAAGAGGAGAGAAAGGATTGGTCTCAACTAATGTAATCAGGTTTTCCAGCAGGGAAAGTATGGCAGCTTGTTCTTCAACATTGTAATCAATCGTTAATACAAGCGAACGCAACTCATTTAAGATCGTATTCAGTTGGGACACGCGGCTTGATGTCGGGTTTTCAAGAACGCTTGGAAGCAGGTTCGACAAATCGGTCAACAGATTTTGCAAGGAAGCTAACTGCGATGCCGTAATCGGAATTGGACCAGTGGCCATTCTTTTTATCACTCCTCTAGATGCGAGATTGACTTTTTCGGCAGGCTTGCGGCTGGCAAATTCTCCTTCACCTCTTCTCAACGCATACGCCCAAAGATTGGAATAATGAAAAATATGTTCCATAAATTAGTAATATTCTTTAAGGCTAAAGGAAAAAGAAGGCTTGTCCGTCGAGATCAGTCATAACACCGCGGAAAAAATCGAATAAAAGGGGTGTTGCTCGCGATGATCAGCATAAGTCTTTGTCTGATTGTGAGGAATGAAGAGGATGTTTTGGCGCGTTGCTTGGATTCGGTGAATGGAATCGCGGACGAGATCGTTATTGTAGACACAGGATCATCGGACCGGACTAAAGAGATCGCGTTATCCTATACGTCTCAAGTATACGAGTTTGAATGGATTGACGACTTTGCCGCTGCGCGTAACTATGCCTTTGGCAAAGCGGCTTGCGACTACATACTGTGGCTGGATGCGGACGATATTTTTATGGAAGAGGATCAGGTGAAGCTGCTCGAGCTGAAAGCCTCGCTGTCACCGGATGTGGATACGGTGTCGATGCTCTATCATTTGTCGAAGGATGAGAGCGGGGTTGTTACGAACAGGCTTCGCCGGAACCGGTTAGTCAAGCGGGAACGCGGGTTCAAATGGATTGGCGCCGTCCATGAATACTTGGAGGTATACGGGGTGGCGCTGGCAACGGACATCGCCGTCACCCATGCAAGTACGCGGCATGACAGCGAGCGGAATTTACGCATTTATGAACAACGCTTAGCGCAAGGGGAAGAGTTAAGTCCAAGAGATCTTTATTATTTTGCCAACGAGCTCAGGGATCACAGCCGATTTGAGAAGGCGGTTCTTTATTACAACCGGTTCCTTCATTCCAAAAAAGGGTGGGTGGAGGATAATATTGCGGCTTGCGGCAAACTGGCCGATTGCCATGCGGCTTTAGGCGATCAGGAGCTGGCGCTCGAGGCTGCTCTTCGTTCCTTCCAATATGGCAGCCCGAGAGCGGATAATTGCTGCCGCATCGGCTATTACAAGCTTCAGTCCGGTGCTTACGAGACTGCCGCTTACTGGTACGAAGCCGCTTTGCGGGCTCCCAAGCAGGAGGAAGCCTGGTCGATGCAAAATACCTCCTGTTCAACCTGGCTGCCGCACCTGCAGCTTTGCGTATGTTACGACAAGTTAGGCCAATGGCTGAAAGCTTATGAGCATAACGAAATCGCCCGCGCTTACCGTCCGGATCATCCGTCGGTTCTCCATAACAAGTCGTACTTGGAAGGACTGTTGGTTCAGGAGTCCACAATGGAACAAACCTCGAATTTAAGCTTTTCGTAAACCGCTCCATGATAATTGGCGAATTTCGGAAGCCGTTCTGCCGGTGGCTTGCTTGAGTTGCCTCGCGAAATGGTGAGAGGTCTTGAATCCGCATAGCAAAGCGACTTCCGTAATCGTTAAGCCTGTGTTGGTGAGCAGTTCAACAGCTTTGTTAATCCGCAAATTCCATAAATATTGAAATGGCGTCATGTGCTCGTGTTGTTTGAACAAACGGACCAGATGCTCCGGCGATAGGTTTACGCTAGCGGAAATCTCTTTCAATGTGACGTCTTCCGCATAGTGCTCCCGCATCCAGGAAATGGCGGCGTAGATGGCCGGATGTTTTTCCGTTTGATGAAGGGTCCGCTTGGATTCTACCGGATACAGATGCAGAGCGGCAAGTCCAAGCTGCAGCATGACCGGATCGGAAGAGGATACATTCCGCTGCAGGCCGATAAGGAGATCCGTCAGCCGGTTCATATCTTCGGTAAGCGGCAGACATTCGGGCAGGCGGCGGAATGATTCCAGCGTCTCGTCATCAAGTTCCGGCGCATGGACGGCAATCCAGCGATGCCAAGTATCTTCGGTTTTGGAGAACACAAACTGCTCTTCATGTCCGGGAAGCAGAAGCACGACATGGCCGGGCTCGGCATGAAGCTCACGGCCGTCGATCGTCACCGTCATTTCACCGGTATAAAGCATCACAAGCTGTAAATCCATCTGAATGCGAGGACCAAACTTTCCGCCAGGCGGATAAACGACGGAACCGGCTACCGCGGACGTTACATGCATGACAATCACCTCTAACTGTTATTGTAGTTGAAGAATCATGCCGATATCAATGACAGATACAAAATAGCAAACGACAGCCATTGTTAGGATAGGGGAGCGGGAGTACGATAAGGGTAACGCTCGAGCTAAAAATCAATCCACAAAGGAGAATGCTTAATGAATACAACTTTTACGGCTCCCCTTACTCCCCTAACGGAAGAACAGATTGCATTTTTTAGAGAAAACGGTTATCTATTATGGAAGAACGGGATGTCCAGCGATTTGATTGATGCCTTTAACGGACACATCTATGATATCAGGAACCAATCGCCGATGCCCGAGTGGGCGGCATGCGAGGAATCGAAAAAATATTCCCTGCGGTTATTTAATCCGCATAAACACGACAGCATGTCGAGACAACTGATGAAGCATCAGCTTGTCCGCGGAGCGCTTGCGCAATTGATGGGCAAAAAGGCGGTTTGCGTGCAAAGCATGTATTTCTACAAAGAGCCGGGTTCCCCGGGACAGGCTGCCCATCAAGATTATTACTACATCAAAAATGATCCCATGACGATGATTGCCGCATGGACGGCGATGGAGGATCGAATTGATGTCGAGAACGGCTGTCTGTGGGTTATGCCGGGTACTCACCGACTGGGGCTGCTGCCGCATGGCGCGGTCAAAAACATCGAAGAACACGAGCCTTGGACCGAGGAGACGGAAGGCGTGGATACGACCAAACAAGTACCGGTAGAGATGGAAAAAGGGGATATTTTGTTTTTCAGCGAGCTGCTCATCCATTCATCGGGCAAAAACCGGAGCACGGACAGATGGCGCCGTTCCTACGTCTGCCATTATATTCGCGAGGATTCGAATGTCCTCCACCGGGAAGATTTGCGTCAAAAGTATCCCTTATATTAAAGCGGAAGAGAAGAGAGTTGAAAGGCTCTCTTTTTTTTGCGTATAATTAGTTTACAACCGTAACGGTTCACACTCATAACTAAAAAGGTGGCTTTTTGCAATGGCTGATCAAGCGATGGATATTTACCATTCTTTCTTTAAGATTACCCGCCAGCTGAAGAAGTTGGCCTTTCATAGCGCCGCTCATCTGGGGCTAACCGTTCACCAGATCAATATATTGGAATCGGTCCGGTTAAATCCGGGGCAGAAGCAAAAGGAACTGACGGAGCGGCTTGTATTTGCCAAAAGCCGGGTCAGCGTCCATATTGACTCGCTTGTCGAGAAGGGGCTTGTGATCCGCGAGCCTTCCGAGCAGGACCGGAGAGAAATTCAGTTGTTTATTACGCCAGGCGGCGAAGAACTGTGCAGGCAATATAACTTGGAAGCAGCTTCGTATAAGGCGTTAAGCCATGCGCTCGAACAGTTGCAGCAGGAAGAGATCGATAAGCTTCGCGAGCTTCACCAGCGGATCTTGACTCACCTGTAAGGAAGGGGGAACGAAATGTCCAGAATGTATGGAGGCCCCGGCGGAATGGGCTTTAACAAGATGAAATTTGATGACGGGACAAAGCCGGAAATTACAAAAGAAATGCTCCGCCGGATTTCGGCTTATTTTATTCCGTATTGGAGGCAGACCGCCGTTGTTCTGGTGATTCTTCTGATCTCCTCCGGATTAGGCGTGCTGCCGTCTATCTTTATTCAGCATATCGTTGACGATGCGCTGCCGAATAAGGATATGAGGCTGCTTCTCGAGCTGGTGTTGATCTCGCTTGCGGCAACGGTTGCGTCCGGTCTGATTGGCGTTCTGCAAAGCTACCTCAATTCCTATATTTCGCAAAATATTGTGTACGACATGAAAAACCAGATGTACCGCCATCTGCAGAAGATGCCGATGCAGTTCTACTCCAATGTGAAGCAAGGCGAGGTCATTACGAGGATGACCAGCGATATTGCCGGCATACAAGGCGTATTTAACAGCACCGTCGTCAATTTCGCGAGTAATCTGTTTATCCTTGCGACAACGCTTGGAACGTTGTTCGTCATGAACTGGAAGCTCGCTATTCTCGGGATGTGCGTGGTTCCTTTGTTTCTTGTGCCAACCCGGAAAATGGGCCGTGTCCGCTGGAATATTGCCAAGCAGACGCAGGAGAAAATGTCCGAGCAAAATCATATTATCCAGGAAACTTTGAGCATTAGCGGTTATCTGCTGATGAAGCTGTTCACGAAAGAGCAGAAGGAATTTGAGGGTTTCCAAGCGGTAAATGCCGAATCTACCCGGCTGCAAATAAGAGAATCGATGGCCGGCCGTTGGTTCATGATGCTGCTGACGACGTTTACAACGATAGGTCCAATGCTGATCTATTTGTATGGCGGATATTTATATATTCAAGGTGAAATAACGGTCGGGGCAATTATCAGCTTTGTTGCATTGCTCGGCAGAGTATACGGTCCATTCGGACAAATGACCAACCTGTACGTTGAAATCAATCGCTCAATCGCGTTGTTTGAACGGATCTTCGATTATTTCGATATGGAGCCGGTTATTGTTAATAAACCCGAAGCGCGGGACATAGATCTTGCTGGAGCAGATATCGTGTACGAGGATGTAAGCTTTACTTATCAGAAAGACAAGCAAGCTTTGCGGCATATTTCTTTCAGAGCCGCGACGGGAACGATGACGGCGCTGGTTGGTCCTAGCGGGGCGGGCAAAACAACCATCACCAATCTGCTGCCGCGGCTGTACGAACGTCAATCGGGAGCGATACGGATCGGGGGAACCGATATCCGGGATATGACGCTGGAGTCGCTGCGGTCCCAGATTGGACTTGTCACGCAGGACAGTTATCTGTTTAACGGGACGATCCGGGAAAACCTGATGTATGCCAATGATGAAGCGACCGAAGAAGAAATGATAGCCGCATGCGAAGCCGCCTATATTCACGAATTTATTATGGAGCTGCCCGAAGGTTACGATACGGTTGTTGGCAACCGGGGGATGAAGCTTTCTGGAGGAGAAAAGCAGCGAATTGCGATCGCAAGGGTGTTGCTCAAAGATCCGGCGATCATTGTGATGGATGAAGCCACGTCTTCCCTCGATACCGTATCGGAATATTACATTCAGAAGGCGATGAGCCTTTTGCTGCAGAATAAGACTAGTATTGTTATTGCGCACCGGTTGTCGACCATTATGGCGGCGGATCAAATTCTGGTCGTGCAGGATGGAACGATCGTCGAAGAAGGGCGTCACGAAGAGCTGCTTCAGTTGAACGGCGTGTACAAAGACTTGCACGAGAAGCAATTTGAACGGCATCTACTTACGGATAAGGAGAAATGGTTATGACAGTCCATATTGCTTTGTTGCGAGGCATTAATGTCGGCGGGAAAAACAAGATCAAGATGGCGGATCTTAGAGACGCGCTTGCTGCAATCGGTCTAGAAGATGTTCAAACCTATATTCAGAGCGGCAATATTTTGTTCACATCGGATGAGGACGAACAAACGCTCCGAAGCCGGATCGAGCAGCGAATCGAAGAGGTATTTGGCCTTCCAATCAGGGTTATTATTCGAACGGCTGATGAAATGAGAAGAATAGCGGCCAACTGCCCGTTCTCGGCAGAGCAGCTTGCTGCCGCGGCGGCCAGCGAACAAGGCGAATCGCTGTATGTATCAATGATGCTGGAAGAGCCGTTATCAGATCGGCTTGAGAAGCTTCAGGCTTTTGTATCCGAGGAGGAATTGTGCCATTGCGAGGGGCGGGACTTGTACTTGCTATTCTATCAGAGCATCCGCAATTCCAAATTAGCCGTTAAAGCCGAGAAGCTAGGCGTTCATTCCACCGTCCGCAACTGGAATACGGTTAACAAGCTGGTTGCGCTGGCCAATGCGATGGAAGCGGTTAAATGAAATTAGCCAGATAAGCAAGAGAAAAAAGCTTCTAATCCGCGTTGGATTAGAAGCTTTTTTCTCTTGCGTAAAGATCAGACCTAGCTGGCGGTACGGCTGCCTATACCAAGTCATGGGTATTGGCATACGCTAAGGCAGGCTTCAAATTACATCTCTCTTAAAGGAGTCTTCATAAATGACAAAATCCAATCGAGGATTTGTACCACCTGGCGGCGGCTTTATTCCGCCCGGCGGGTTTCAGCCTCAGCCATGGCAACCTCAACCATGGTGGGGCTGGCCGCCTCCGCGTCCGCCATGGTGGGGATGGGGCCCTCCGCCGCCTCCACGTCCGCCATGGGGCGGTCCGCCTTGGGGAGGACCATGGCCAGGAGGTCCGGGTCATGGCCCAGGCCCAGGCGGCCCGGGTATGGGACCGGGTGGCCCAGGTATGGGACCGGGCGGTCCAGGTATGGGACCAGGCGGCCCGCCTCCGGGACCGCGAGTGAGCAGAAATAGATAAATGAAAAACGGCGTGTTAAATGGATCCCCCATTTAGCATGCCGTTTTTCATTTAAGTACTGTTTTGTCATCGATCAAACCTCATGCCCCAGCACTTCTCTCGCGAACGCGATCCACTCCCGAGTAGCAAAGGACAAATAGCTGTCCTTGCGCCAGATAAGGGCTAAATGCCAAGGAATGCTAGGCGACGTTAGCGGGATGACGCGCAGACGTTCCTGGTCAAGCTCATGGCAAATGGCTTCAGGCAGAAGCGCAATTCCCATATTGGCGGCAACCATCTCGCTTATAAAATCCCACTGCGTGCTTTTGTAGACGACATCGGGATGAAATCCCAACTTCTCGCATTCGGCGATAATCCGGTCATGCAAGGTGAAATCTTCATGGAAGAGCAGGAAGGGCTCGTCCTTCAGCTCAATGAACGGCACTTCGTCACGATTCGCAAGTTTATGCGAAGAAGGAACAACGAGCATCAAGTCCTGCCGCAGGAAGCAGAAGGAATCAAACTTCTCTTCATTAGTTGGCAGCAGGATCACCCCGATATCGAGCTCTCCCGAGCCAACATCGGCTTCCACTTTTTTGGCCCCGTGCTCGAACAGCTGCATCGTAATCTTTGGGTATTTCTCCCGGAACTTTCCGATAATGCGCGGGAAAAAGGTGACGCCTACCATTGGAGGCAGTCCAATTCGAATATGGCCAACCTTCATCTCCATCAGTTCGGATAATCTGGAGTTCATCTGGCCGAAGGATTGAACCATTTGCTGCGCCTGCTCGAGCAGAATCGAACCGGCATCGGTTAATTTGATTCGTTTGCCGGTACGCTCGAACAAAACAACGCCAAGCTCCTCTTCGAGGTTTTTGATCATCTTGCTGATCGTCGGCTGCGTGATATAAAGGGACTGCGCGGCTTTCGTAAAGCTCTGGAAGCGGGCGGCTTCCACAAAATATTGCAAATGTCGGATATCCAAACAAGATGTCTCCTATCCATAGATAATTGGAATGAAAACCATTCTGTAAATGTATTTTACCTATGAATAAGGCTGCTGTACACTTCCATTAAAGGGAGTTGGCCGTTATGCGTTACCTTATGAAGTTGTTTATTCAAGTGTTGTTCTTTATCGTGCTTTCCTGGTTGATGAATCAGCTCGTCATCTGGCTGCATCTTCCGGTTCCAGGCAGCATTCTCGGAATGCTTCTGCTGTTTATTATGCTTCAAGCGAAGATTATTCCCCGCAAATGGGTGGAATCCGGTTCGGATTGGCTGATTGCTACAATGCTGCTCTTCTTTATTCCGCCTGCCGTTGGCATCATCGGGTACCGGCAATTGGTCATCAGCTCCGGCGTTCAGATTGCTCTAGTGATCGGTCTAGGCACGATTATCGTCATGTTGTGCAGCGGACTTGTGGCGCAGCAGGTTGCTAGACGGAAAGGGGGCTCGCAAGGATGATCATTTCAATGATTAGCTTAATAATAACGATTGCCGTATATCTGTTAGCCAAAAAGCTATACCGGCATAAACCGATGCTGCTGTTATCGCCATTGATTGTGACGCCAGTCCTGCTCATTATCCTGCTTGCGGTTACCAAAACAAGTTATGCCCATTATAACGCCGGCGCGCATTGGTTATCCGATATGCTGGGACCGGCAACCATTGCTTTTGCTATTCCGTTGTCCAGACATTATGATCTTATCAAACAACATGCTGCCCAGATCATAATCAGCGTGTTGACCGGTTCTGCCGCCGCAGTTGCATCGTCCTTGTGGCTGGCCGAAGGATTTGGCCTCGATAAGTCGATGACGTATAGTCTGATCCCTCATTCCACAACGACGCCTATCGCCATGAATGTGGCCGAGACAATTGGAGGGATTCCGACGATTACAGCGGTTGCGGTCATGATTACGGGTATTTTTGGTTCTATAGTTGGACCTCCGATCATTCGTCTGTTCCGAATCCGCAATGAGGTTGCGAGAGGCGTTATGCTAGGAACAAGCGCTCACGGGGCAGGGACTTCCAAAGCGTTTGAGCTTGGCAGCATATCAGGAACGGTATCCAGCGTTTCGATGATTCTAACCGCTATTCTAACCTTGTTTTTGACACCGCTTGTCCTAGGACAATAACGGTTTTTACATTCGAAAGGAAGATTTCGATTGAATAAAAGAACTACGTTTTTTCTCATATTTTTTTTAGTGCTGGTATGGGGAATTAACTGGCCGTTATCCAAATATGCGCTGCAGGATATGCCGCCCGTCTTATTTTCCGGCGTACGGACGCTGCTTGGCGGGCTGCTCTTATTAATCGCGGCGATTCCGCGGTACCGTCGTTTGCGGTTCAAGCAAACCTGGCATATTTATCTCTTGTCAGCCCTTGTGAACGTTATTCTGTATTATGGTTTGCAGACGATTGGCATTCAATATTTGCCTGCCGGACTATTCTCGGCTATTGTATTCCTTCAGCCCGTATTGGTGGGAATCTTCTCGTGGGCTTGGCTTGGAGAGCGAATGTACGGCCTTAAAGTCATAGGACTGGTGCTTGGATTTGCCGGGGTTGGCGTCATCTCGAGCGGTGCAAGCGGTGCTTCGGGCCATATCTCGATCGCGGGAATTGTGCTGGCGCTTGGTTCCGCGCTGAGCTGGGCGCTTGGCACCGTCTATGTGAAGAAAAATAGCGGCAAGGTAGATAATATATGGCTAGTCGCCTTGCAACTAATGATTGGCGGCATATTTATGACCGGTCTCGGCTCGGTTACGGAGAGCTGGTCCGATGTGGTATGGAGCACCGAATTTATAGCGAGCCTTCTGTTTATTTCGATCTTCGTCATTGCGCTAGGCTGGCTTGTGTTCTATAAGCTGATGGATTCCGGGGAAGCGAGCAAGGTGGCTTCATTTACATTTCTCATTCCGTTGGTAGCGATATTAATCGGCACGATTGTTCTGAACGAACCGTTTACTTACTCCTTATTGATCGGTCTGGTTCTGGTGCTCGGAAGTATATATCTGGTGAATCGTCCCAGAAGGCCGCTGCCTAAGCTGATCGGGAACTCTTAAATACGACAAAACCGCCTATAACAGGCGGTTTTGTTATTTGTTCAGCTGTATAAAAGGATGATCGTGAATATCGAATAGTTCATATGCCTTGCCGATCATGTCGCGGTCTCGATCGAACAGATGGGTCGCTTTATCGAAGATGCCGCTTGTTTTGGATACATAGTTGAGCTGCTCCACCATAAATTCCGAATTACATAAGACGACGACTTTTTTACTGTAGGAGGTAAGCTCTTGCTGGAATTGTACCGCTCTTTCGGCAACCTCAGGGGAATACACAACGGGCTGGCCGTCAGAGGTCACCATGCCGCGGTGATCAACGAGCACATCCAGCTCATCCTTGCCGTAGGCAGAGCAGATGCCAAGCACGATATTCGACATATATTCAACGTCCTGCTTGCCGGATGCCAGGCCATTCACTTGGAAGGAGAGCAGCTTCTTATCCGGGTCAAGCGTGTAATGGATTCTATCTTTGAAAGGGACTATAAAATCTTTCGGCTGATAAGCCTGCTTGGGTGAGAACCGCTCCCCAGAGAACAAATAAGCTACGCTGATTTGCAAGGCGGCGGCGATTTTCTCGATATTAAGAATACTGACATTGCGTTCTCCGCGCTCAACTCCGCTTATGTAACTCCGATCGAGGCCGGCCCGATAAGCCAGATGCTCCTGCGACATTCCGCTGCGAGCCCGTAATTCCTTGATTCTCTGTCCAAATTGTACGCGAATGTCCATGCTTAGCGGCCCCCCAAATCTAGTACTCTACTTTTGAGATTATCTGCAATGTGACTTAAAGTCAACAGACTTGAGGGGGCAATCGGGATATGATAGTTGAAGCTCATGAAACGTAGGAGGATTATATGTCATTCATCCAAGTACGGAATATTCCGTTCCACTATCATATCGATCATTCGAATTCCTCTATGGAGACCATTGTTCTTATACATGACTTGGGGCTTAACCAGGAGGTTTGGGAGCCGTTTCTGCCTCATCTCAAGGAGCATTACCGGGTAGTCAAACTTGATCTTCGCGGTCATGGCCGTACCGGCCAAGGCCATGAGCCTGTCAGCTGGGAATTATTGATTCAGGATTTATTCGGATTTCTGACGCAGCTGGAGCTGGGTCCCGTCCATTTGCTCGGATATGGCTTTGGCGCAACGCTTGCCGTGAAATTCAGCCTGCAGCATAGCGATCTCGTGAAAAGCCTGGTCCTGTTGTCGGTTCCCGCGTTTATGCCTAAAGGGACCATATCGTCCATTATCGAAAGCCGCATGCAATTAACGAGCAAAGGCTCCATGCTGACGCTGGCGGAAAGTCTGGCTAACGGAATTTCCAAGCTGTCAACGGACCATGCTTTGTATAACAAGCTAGTTTCCGCTTATATGGCTGTTGCGCCTGCTACTTATTTTCAAATGCTGGAGTTATTCGCCAAAGATCCCGTTAATGAAGATTTCGCTCATTTGACGCATCCTACTCTGGTGCTTGTTGGTGCTGACGATTCCATCTATTTGACTTCCAACGCTTTATCTTCCCAGCTTCTTATGCATTCGACCTTAATCGTTGTGCCGGATGCTTCCAATGCGTTGTTTATCGATCAGCCGAGATTTACGTTTGAAGAGGTGGATCAATTTATTAAGGATCCTTCGGCCGTCAAGACGGATTATGCTTCCTTCGAATGTTATGTCGCGAAGTACGTCATGGAATACTTCAATGATGCGTTTGAACAAATTTTGAGTAAAAAGGCGATACAGGCCTAAGCCTGATATCGCCTTTTTGTTTTAAATGTCCGGAAGAATCGGCAGCGTGATGAGCTGTTAAATTCGATTATACGATTTCATTGTAATTAAGGTTTTTAGCGTTTTGTATGCGCGCCATTCCAACTTTGCCAAATCGCTAGGCGGCTCCCATTGAATCGGCCAGCCTCCATCTTCCTGCTGCTCCGATTCCAGAACATCAAGATGATCATGCAGTGTCTGATCGGAAAAAATCTTTCTGCAATAGGAATTCGAAAGCGGCGCAAAATCTAGCGGAGTAAGTCCGTAGGTTTGAGCCGGTTCCAGGTTAAAGTGATTAGCTTGATAAAGTTCTTCCGATAATTTGGAGAACAGGTCTTTTACATGATTGGATTGAGGCAAGCTTTCCAGCAGGCAAAATGCCGTAAGAATCGTATGGGAATCTTCATATTTCGATTCGGCAATGTTATTCAAACAAACTTCCACAGCCTGATTCAGCCAAGGATGTTCAATTCCTTGCCAATTCAACAGGCCAACAAGGCCGGTGAGCCGGCTGAACGAAGGCTCCTCGGAATAAGGAAAGTTTTCTTTATCGAAATCTTTTGATAATTTTACCATGAGAATAACGGGGGAACGAGATAAAAGTTTATTGACCGGCAAACAAGTCTTATGGGTGCATTATGTGTTACTATTTAAGTTGAAGGATGGATAACATCCTTCAAAAGGGATAATGTAGTAATATCCGTTAAAAATAAATAATGAAATAACAAAAGAATGGATGAGATCATTTGAGTCAACGTGGATTTAGCAATGAATTGCCTTCGAATTATGATGAATTAAAAGCAGCCGCAAACCGGTCTAGCTGGAGAGAACGGCTGAACGCAGTCGAAGAACTTAGCCAGTCGAACCATTCGAAAGTCATCGATGTGTTAACGCATAGATTGAATAACGATGCCGTTTATCAAGTGCAGGAAGCGGCATACCGCAAGTTAAAGGCATTTGGCGAGGAAGTTCAGTTGCCTTCGCGCAAAAAAGGCGAACCGGTCAAAGGAACGCAGAAAATTCTAGTTCGAATCAAGAAAAGCTTGCCGGAAGGCCATTCTTATGAAGAGTTTAAAGAGAAGTTAAAAAAGACGAGGCTTGATGTGTACGATGCCTATGACGGCGAGAAGGGCACTGACTTTGATGCTTGGCTGGAGTCAACGTGGGCAGCTTTAGGAAAAAAATAGACTAAAACGAAAGGTGTGTTAATGACGTGAGACATAAACCAATGTCAATGGAAGATCTGTTTAAGGATCTGCAAGGAGCAAAAAACAACCAGGAAGACCCGAACAACGTTGCATTAGACAAATTGTTTAATGGAGCCTTCATGAAGAAGTATTCGAACTTCGATAGTTTTGCGGCGTTCTTAGAGAAGGGCAACTTTCAAGCCACTACGCAAGCTGAAATCAATAACTTGCATGAGGAATTGTTTGAACGTTATATCAATAGAGAAACAAAGTTTAACAGCTGGAAATCGATGCTCGACACGGCAAATTCGGAATACTCGCCTGTTAACTAAATAAACGATTTAAGGAAAAGGATCAAAAAGCACTTCGCTTTTTGATCCTTTTTTTATTTCCATGCTGCAACTACCAACTACCCGCTCTTCTGCAACCGGCTGCGGTACTCCCTAGGCGTGCAGCCGAAACGTTGGCGGAACACGGTGTTGAAGTAGCTTAAGCTGTTGAAGCCAACATCCAGCGCGACCTCCATAATTTTGGCGTCGGACTGGCGCAGACGGGCTGCCGCTTGCTGGACGCGGTAGCTGTTCATATATTCAATGGGGCTTTTTGTTGTGATCCGTTTGAAGAAACGGCAAAAGTAAGATTCGCTCATTCTCGCAAGCTCGGCGAGTTTGTGCAGAGGGATAGGCTCCGCGTAGTTCTGCTCGATATATTCGATTACCGTCTTCAGCCGGTCGATCCGGTAACCTTCCTGCTCCGGTTTGGTTCGGGCAGCGGGGCCTCCCAAGCCGATCAGCTCCGACATCATGGAGTAGAGCAATCCTTTTATCATTAATTCATTGGCTAATTTGTCTGAGTTGTAAATCTCAATTAACGTATCAAGCATGGTAAGCAGTTCCAGTCCGGCTCCCGGCTCCCGGCGCAGATGGGCTGGTACTTCATATCTTCGCTCCAGCACGGGAGAAATATAACGGTCAAACAAATAATCGATGGTGCCGCTGCTGAACAAGCTGGAGTGGAACACTACGGCTGTAAAAGAGCATGCCTGATCGTTAGTAACATAACCCGAATGAAGCTCCCCCGCATTGACAAAGATCGCTTCTCCCGCACGTAGTTCATAATCTTGCAGGTCTACCCTGAACACGGCAGATCCTTCCGTAACGAGCAGCAGTTCAAGTTCATCATGCCAATGCAAATCCAGAAGCGGCGCATCGGGCGGACAAGCAATATCGTAGAAGCTGACCGGGTAGATCGGAGTACCATGCTTGCGTGCTTCTTTCAGTGTCGATTTGTCCATAGTTAAGACTCCTAATGTATTTATGGAAATGTCAAAATCGTGATAATAATGAGCAATATTTAGACAGATTTATATAGGGTAAGACAATATTATTATAACATAACCGCTTACATGGTACGAGAAACTACTAAGTAGGCATTTAAGCAGCGAACAGAAGCAAGGATTGCCCCGCAATTCTTTTTCATTCATTAGAGGAGGAACCAAATCCATGAAATTTACAGATGGTTATTGGCAAATTCGCGAAGGCGTCGACATGCAGCACCCGGTAGACGTGCGCGAACTGAAAGAGAACAACGGCAAGCTGACAGCATATATGGCGACAAAGCCCATTAACATTAAAGGCGATACGCTGAACGGCATGATGCTAACGGCTGAGATCAGCTCTCCGATCCCTGACGTGATTAAAGTGCGCTGGGTTCACCATGCCGGCGTCAAACAAGTTGGTCCCGAGTTCGAAATTAACGCAGATGCTAACCATACCGCAACCGTCGATCATGACGAGCAATATACAACATTAACAAGCGGCGGACTGCAGGCGCGTATCCGCAAATCGCCAACTTGGGGTCTGGAATTTTTCCAGAACGGACGCAAGATGACCGGTACCGCGCACAAAGCGGCAGCATACGTGAAAGATCAAGGCAAACCGTACTTCCGCGAAATGCTTGATCTTGGCGTTGGCGAGCAAGTATACGGTCTTGGCGAACGCTTCACGCCGTTTATCAAGAACGGTCAAGTGGTTGATTCCTGGAACGAAGACGGAGGCACTAGCTCCGAGCAAGCGTATAAAAACGTACCGTTCTACCTGTCGAGCGCAGGTTATGGCGTATTCGTCAACCATCCGGAACGCGTATCGTTCGAGGTTGGTTCCGAAGTTGTATCGAAGGTAGGCTTCAGCGTACCCGGCGAGCACTTGGAATATTTCATCGTAGGCGGTAAAACGCTCAAAGACGTTCTCGACAACTATACGAAGCTGACCGGCAAACCGGCATTGCCGCCGGCATGGTCGTTTGGCCTGTGGCTGACCACTTCGTTCACAACGGATTACGATGAAGCTACGGTTAACAGCTTTATTGAGGGAATGGCGGAGCGCAACATTCCGCTGCATGTCTTCCACTTCGACTGTTTCTGGATGAAAGAATATGAATGGTGCAACTTCGAGTGGGACGCGGACATGTTCCCGGATCCGGAAGGCATGCTTCGCCGCCTGAAAGAACGCGGTCTGCGCATCTGCGTATGGATCAACTCCTATATCGGCCAGAAGTCGGCTCTTTTCCAAGAAGGCATGGACAATGGCTATCTCGTCCGCAAACCGGACGGCAGCGTTTGGCAATGGGATAAATGGCAAGCGGGCATGGGTCTTGTCGACTTCACGAACCCGGATGCGACGAAATGGTTCAAAGGCCATCTCAAACGTCTGATGGATATGGGCGTAGATTGCTTCAAAACAGACTTCGGCGAGCGGATTCCGACGGATGTCGTTTACTTTGATGGCTCTGATCCGGAAAAAATGCACAATTACTATACACAGCTGTACAACAAAGCGGTATTTGAAGTGTTGGAAGAAAACCGCGGCAAAAACGAAGCGATGTTGTTCGCGCGTTCGGCAACAGCCGGCGGTCAACAATTCCCGGTACACTGGGGCGGCGACTGCTCCGCGAATTACGACTCGATGGCGGAATCGCTCCGTGGCGGCTTGTCGCTTGGGCTCTCCGGCTTTGGCTTCTGGAGCCATGATATTAGCGGTTTCGAGCGGACAGCTCCGCCGGATATCTACAAACGTTGGGTAGCGTTTGGCATGCTTAGCTCGCATAGCCGTCTGCACGGCAATGAGTCGTACCGCGTGCCTTGGCTCTTCGACGAAGAATCCGTTGACGTGCTTCGCTACTTCACGGAGCTTAAGAGCAGCCTGATGCCGTATCTGTTCAACCATGCGGTTGAAGCAACGGAGAAGGGCGTGCCAATGATGCGCGCGATGGTTCTCGAGTTCCCTGAAGATCCAACGACGCATTATCTCGACCGT
The DNA here is from genome assembly GCF_030161375.1 of Paenibacillus glycanilyticus. Lineage (GTDB taxonomy): Bacteria > Bacillota > Bacilli > Paenibacillales > Paenibacillaceae > Pristimantibacillus > Pristimantibacillus glycanilyticus_B. The sequence goes on along the minus strand of NZ_BSSQ01000003.1, from coordinate 29,109 downwards.
CAATACATGCTGGGCGAAAATCTGCTCGTAGCTCCAATCTTCAACACGGAAGGCACGGCGAAATATTACGTACCTGCAGGCAAATGGACTAGCTTGATCGACGGCACAACCGTTGAAGGCGGCAAATGGGTGGAAGAGCAGCATGGCTACAGCTCGATTCCGTTGCTCGTTCGTCCAAACACGCTTCTAGCGATTGGCAGTAACAATCAGAAGCCGGACTACGACTATGCAGATAACGTAACACTGCATCTGTTCGAACTGGCGGACGGCGCTACCGCAACGGCTGTCATTCACGATCTGAACGGCAAACCGCAAGCAACCGCAACAGCGGTTCGTACAGGCGGCACAATCGAAATTAGCTATGAAGGCACAGACAAGCCATGGCAAGTTGTTCTGCGCGGCATCGGGCAGGCAGCAGCCGTAGAAGGCGCGGAATCCGTGCAAAGCCAAGAAGGTTTGAAGTTGGCTCCATTCGCTTCCAAGATTACTGTAAATCTGTAATAAAATAGATAGCCGCTTGCTCCTTCGGGAACAAGCGGCTGTTTGCTACGCTGGAACGTAGCCGTCTGCGATAGGAAAGGGGCCGCCCCTTATCATCTAATGATGACAAAGAGTTGCCCCTGCATAACGATTTATTTACCGAAGCGGAACCAGCCAAGCTTTGTTTCGCCTTCTCCTTGAACAACCAGATAGACGTTATGATTGCCGGCCATAGGCTCTACCGAGCCGGTAGCGGTCTGCCATGTTGGTCTGGCCTCAAGCTTCAAGCTGCCGGCCAACGGGCCGTCCGGTGCATCCAATCGGATCTCGACGGCTGCGCCATTCGAAGACAAAGCTCTTACTTCGAAGAAGCAAGTTTCTTCGCCAAGCTGTGCATCGTCATATCGAAGCCATGCATCGGCTGAAGTTGTTGCGGCGCTGTCGCCGCCTTCGGTATTCTCGCCGATGATGATATTCGAATAGTCGTCATAGTTCACCGCAGCAGTAACTTGGGTCAGATCGCGAGGCGGAATCGTCTCGCCGGCAACGGTTAATGTACCTTCCAAGCGGATATCGCCGGAGGATGCGCCTACGAGGAACGCGTAGCTTCCTTGCTCGACGCACATTTGGCTGCGCGTAACATCCCAGAAAGCAAGAGCGGAACGATCCAGCTCAAAGCGGACTTCTTGGGTTTCGCCTGCGGCAATCGTTAGGCGCTCGAACGATTGAAGTTGTCTCAGCGGACGTTTCACGCGGGATTCCAAAGCTCTGGTATACAGCTGAACAACTTCTTCGCCGTCTACGTCGCTTGTATTCGTAACGCGGAAGCAAGCGGTAATCGAATCTTCGGACTGCTCTAACCGGAGCGTTTCGTATTGGAAGCGGCTGTAGGACAAGCCATGGCCGAATGGATACAACGGTTTGCCGGCAAAATATTGGTAAGTGCGCTCGCTCTTAATAATGTCGTAATCCATAAATTCGCCAAGTTGCGAAGCCGACTCGTACCAGGTCATGTTCACGCGGCCCGCCGGATTGTAGTCTCCGAACAGCACATCTGCAAGCGCGCGGCCAAGCTCTTGACCGGCATGCGACAGGTAGACGATAGCAGGGATGTTCTCCTGTACCCAAGGCATGGCAAACGGATAGCTGCCGACAACAACGACTACCGTGTTCGGATTTACCGCGTACACTTCGCGGATCAGCTTCTCTTGGTAAGCGGCAAGCGTCAGATCTGGACGGTCAATGGTTTCTTTCCCGTTAATAAGCGGATGATTGCCAACTACAACAACCGCGACTTCGTTCTCGCGGGCTGCGGCAATCGCTTCCTGCAGGCCGTCGGTTTCTTGTTCAACCGCAAATCGTTCAGCAGTAACAGGATCGCCATCTTGCACTTCCAAAGCGCCGGTCTCGGCATTTACGGTGACCGGACGGTTGTTCCAAGTCGTGAAGGCGACGGTATTCTCATCTTGCTGCGGACGGACGTGGAACACTTCTTTGGTGAACCATTCCCAGATATGCTCGGAAGATGCGGTAACCTGCTCTTCATCCGTAGATAGGTACAACTTGTTGTTCTCGGCAATGATGGTGTGGCTGTCCCAGCCCCAGTCGGTTGTCTCGAACAGGTCGGCAGAGTCCGAGTCTTGCGCGCTTGCAGCGAGCGGGTTTTTCTCGCCGCTTGCAACCGTCACATAACGGTCGTTCTTCAGCGATTTCAGCTTCACGCGGTTGCTGCCAGTCGCGAGCGTTACCCGTTGCCCTTCGCCGTTCATCTTCGCCCGAATGCCTTCAAACGGTGTAATGGCGTAAGGCATAAGACCGCTGTACCAGTCGCGGTACACGATGCCGGCTAGCGGGCCGATAACGGCAGCTTTGGACAATTTATTTGCATCGAGCGGCAAAAGGCCATCGTTTTTGAGCAAAACAATGCTTTTGCGTACGGCATCGAGAGCAAGCTTCGCATGTTCCGGCTTCATGATGGCCGAGTCGTCGATCGCTGCATATGGATTGCGGTCTGCCGGATCAAATTCGCCAAGTCGGAAGCGGACGCGGAACGTGTTGCGAAGCGCCGTGTCGAGATCATTTTCCGTTAGTAGGCCGTCAGTCAACGCATCGCGGATCGCCTGCTTCGAGATCGGGTGATCGTCGGTAATGCTGTCTACGCCAGCTTTGATCGTAAGAGCGACGGCTTCCTTATAGGTTTCAACATAATGGTGATCATTAACCGTGCCTAGCACGTCGCCCGCGTCGCTGACAACAAAACCGTTCATGCCCCATTCGCGTTTGACGATGTTGTTCACGTCCGGATTAACGTTCGCCGGAACGCCGTTAACGGAGTTATAGGCGGTCATCATCGACAGCGCGCCGCCTTCCTTGAACGGAATCTCGAATGCTTTCAAGTAATACTCGTGCTTATTGCGCGGATCAAGGCTGACGGAACATTCGCCTCGGTCTATCTCGTTATTGTTGCCGATGAAATGCTTGAGCGATGCGACTGCTTTCACGTAAAACGGATGATCGCCTTGAAGGCCTTGCGTAAGCGCGGCGGAAAGTTTGCCCGTTAGAATCGGATCTTCGCCGTAAGCTTCTTCCGTGCGGCCCCAGCGGGGATCGCGCTCCATATCGACCGTTGGCGCCCAAAGCGTCAGTCCGTTGTGAGCCGGATTGCGGTGATAGAAGCCGCGGGCTTCGTCGCCGATCGCGCTTCCGATTTCTCGGAGCAGGGTTTTATCCCATGTGCAGGCAAGACCAATCGGCTGAGGGAAGGTTGTTGCTTCGCCAAGCCAAGCCATGCCGTGAGCAGCTTCGGTACCGTGTTTGTAGGCTTTGACGCCAAGATGGGCAATCTCGTCTTGATATTGGCACATCAGATTGATTTTTTCTTCCAGGGTGAATCGGTTAACCAAATCATTAACGCGCTGCTCTAGCGGCAGCTCGGGGTTGTGAAATGGAAAAGACGGATTAGCGTTTTCGGTCATGACGAAAGTCAGCTCCTTTAATTGTAAGGGGTTTCAAAAATTCTAACATGCCGGCGCAATCGTTCATACCCGACAAATTGGAGATAAAATCCCTGTACAATTAGCGGTAGAACCCCTAGAATGTAAACGCAATCAAATTTTCATGTGAAGGTGACAGGGGGCTTGCAAGATGTTTCATATGTTCTCACACCTGCTTAATAATGTGAAGCTGAGAACAAAGCTCATCCTATCCTGTATCGTAGTCTTGATCATACCGATTCTCATTGTTGGCGTGTTTCTGACAAACGAGCTGCGCAATATGGCACTGGATAACGCGATGGAGCAGACGCATACGAACGTACAGCGCGTCAAGGCGAGAACAACCGAACTGATGAATGTGGCTTACGACAGCGCTTACCGTTTGGAGAACAGCCGGCTCGAAGCCGTGACGAACCGGAAATACGAATCGACTTACGAGGTCGTCAAAGCGTACCGGGAATATACCGATTTCAATGAGATCCGTCAGCAGCATGATGAAATAGCGAACATCCGGTTTTATATGGAGAATCCAACGATGCTGAACAACTGGGATTTCATCCAGCCGGACCAGTCGATTAAGGATACGGTATGGTATAAGAAAGCTTTGATCCCCGGCAGCGGAGTGAACTGGTATTATATCGAGGACGAACGGGACAAGCGCAATTATTTGTCTCTGGTACGGGAAATTAGCTTTTCCAGCAATAATACGAGCGGCGTTCTTGTCATTACGCTAGATATGACGATGCTGAACAGTATCTTAAACCAGGAAACGTTCGAGACGATGATCGTGGATGACAATAACCGGATCGTGGCGGCGAACCGCATGGGAAGAACCGGCAAAACATTAGCTGACATCGAGTTCGAGCCCGGCATTGTGCAGGAGAAGAGCGGAATGTATGCCGCGGATATCGACGGAGTCGCTTCCAGGGTACTGATCGAGCCTTTGGTGCCGGAAGCAAGCGGAAATACGCTTCGCATTATATCCGTATTTTCGGTAGATACCATCGTGGCAGACGCGAACCGCATTAAATCGCTCGCCTTAACCGTTATTTCGATTAGTCTTGTAATAGCCATCTTACTGATTATTGGGGTATCGACCATTATTACGAAGCGGCTGCTTCGGCTTAGTAAACATATTACGAAGGTTGCCACCGGCAAGCTGGATATCGTGATGGAGATTGACGGCAAGGATGAGATCGGGCAATTGTCCAGGCAATTTAATTCCATGGTGTCCAGCATTAACGGGCTAGTGGAGGAAGTACAGGAAACTAATAAAATGAAAAGCCTGCTCGAATCCAAGCAGAACGAAATCAAGCTGAAGATGATGGCCAGCCAGATTAATCCTCACTTCCTGTTTAACGCGCTTGAATCGATTCGGATGAAAGCCCATTTGAAAGGGGAAAAGGAAATTTCGCAGGTGGTGCGTCTCCTTGGCAAACTGATGAGGCGAAGCATAGAAGTCACGCAGCGGATGACGCATCTGTCGGATGAGATGGATATTGTACGCTGTTATCTGGATATTCAGAAATTCCGGTATGAGGATCGCTTGGCTTATGAGCTTCAAGTTGATCCGCTTGTAGAGAAAGTATCTATTCCTCCGCTTATCATTCAGCCGCTTGTAGAGAATGCCGTTATTCACGGTCTCGAGAACAAGATGGAAGGCGGCATCGTAACGGTCCGCGCGGCAAGAGAAGGCGATTATGTCCGGATTGACGTTATTGATAACGGGGCAGGAATGTCCAGCGAGAAAATCAAGCAGTTGACCCAGCACCTGAATGAAACGGAAGATGCGGACAATAACCGGATTGGATTGCGTAATGTTCATTTGCGCTTGCAACTGACCTACGGACAAGAACATGGACTTCAATACGAGAGCGAGCTGGGACAAGGGACAAAGGTCAGCTTTACCTTACCGTTTGGGGAGGATTTGTATGTATAAAGTATTGCTGGTAGACGACGAACCGATGATCCGGGAAGGTCTTCGCACCTTGCTGGAATGGGAGAGCCTTGGTTATGAGGTTGTAGATACGGCAGCTAACGGCAAAGATGCCTTGCTGAAATGCGAGCAGTATGAGCTTGATCTCATCATTGTGGATATCCGGATGCCGGAGATGAACGGACTGGAGCTGATCAAGACCATTCGTGAAAAAGGGGGCAACATGCATGTCCTCATTCTGAGCGGATACGCGGATTTTGAATATGCGAAGCAGGCGATCGTCCAGCGAATCGACGGTTATTTGTTGAAGCCCGTAGACGAAGACGAACTTATGGACTATTTGAGATCCTTGAAGAAGGAATTGGACCAAGAGTATGAGGACCGCCGCATGCGGCAAAATGAGCGCCAGGGAAACGTGGAAGAGGATATCAAACGGTTCCTTACTGGCCATACATCCGGATTGCCCGCGGCTCCTTTGAACTGGAAGGAATACGAGCTGCTGCTGATCAAGACGCATGAGCACAGCGAAGAGGCTACAGCCGGACATGTTCATATGAAACGCAGATTATCCGAGCTTCTGGAGCAATCCGGAGTTGGACTCGCCCTTATAATGGAGCCTTATTTGCTCGTTTTGCTGAACAAAAGCCTTGCCAATGAGGCATTCAACCGTGATGTCTATGCCATGATTACCGATGCCTGCGAAGAGATGTCGCCCGAATTCACCGTCGTCACAGGCGATAACGCGCGAGAATTTACTCTTCTTCCCGCAATGTATCAGAAGGCGCTGGACCGGATGAGAAACCGCTTCTTCCTTGAAGGCGGCAAGATTATCGCGGAAGATCATGCAACCGCCGTCAACGATGATGCAACAAGACCTGATGTGCTGGGGGTCGCAGAGAAGTTGTATCTTGCGCTTGAGATTGTGAACCGCGACGCCATCCGGCAATTGATTGAAGAATATGCGGTAGCACTGAGAACTTCGGGATCGGGAGAGGCTGAGATGAAGGCAACGTTTGTCGAGCTGCTGTCTGCCGTTCTCGATAAGCTTGCCGCCAAACGCCCAGAGTTTCCGGTGCGGGAATACCGGATACGGATTCCGGAATTGTTCCGCGAGTACAGGTATTGCGCTTTAATTAACCGTACAGCAGCCATAACGATGGAGATCGCCGATTCTCTTGACCATTCTTCCGCGGACACGCAGATTAACCGCATGATCGACCTCATTCATCGCAATTATAAAGAGAACCTGAAAATGGAGACGCTCGCCGAACTGTTTAACTATAACAGCGCGTATCTCGGCAAGCTGTTTAAGCAGGTTACAGGAGAAAACTTCAACACGTATCTGGATAAAGTACGGATGGAACAAGCGAAAATATTACTTGAGCAAGGACTGAAAGTATATCAGGTTGCGGAGATGGTCGGGTACGCAAACGTCGACTATTTCCATAGCAAATTCCGCAAGTATGTAGGTTCTTCGCCGTCCGTTTATCGGAAGAAAGAATCGTAGGAAGAACGCGTGGTTTTCTCTCAAGCCGGAGAAAATCATGCGTTTTTTTGTGGTGAATCCGCTTACACTAATTTTTATATGATTTTATGCCAAATCCTTTGGGTACCGATATCTGCCATGTATCCGTTATCATAAATGCATAAGGCAGGAGGGATTCCGATGAAAGCGGTCACAACAAGCTCAGCAGGCGTTCAGCAGCAGACGCTGGGGAAAAAGAGAGAGAGAAGTTTTTGGAGAACAGCACTCCGCAACAGATACTTATATATGATGTCGTTGCCCTTCATCATTTGGGTGTTCGTATTCAGCTACTACCCGTTATGGGGCTGGACAATGGCTTTCCAGAAATTCAAACCGGCCAAATCGTTCTGGGAGCAGGACTGGGTTGGCTTTGACCAATTTAAAATTTTATTCCAAGACGATACGTTCTACCTCGTTATGAGGAATACGCTTGCCATGAGCTTCATGGGCATTATCGCAGGTTTTGCAGTGCCGATCGTATTCGCGGTCCTGCTGAACGAAGTGAAAAACATGGCCTTCAAACGAGTGGCTCAAACGATTTCGTATTTGCCTCACTTTGTATCCTGGGTCGTTGTAGCAGGCATCGTGTCCAAGATGCTGTCGACGGACCACGGTACAATCAACGAGGTTCTGATGTGGCTGGGCTTGATCGATCAGCCGATTCAGTTCTTGGCAAAACCGCATTACTTCTGGGGCATAGTCACCGTCTCCGACGTGTGGAAAGAGATGGGTTGGAATACGATTATCTATCTCGCCGCCATTGCGGGCATCAGCCAAGAAATGTACGAAGCGGCCAAGGTTGACGGCGCGAACCGCATCCGCCAAATCTGGCACATTACGCTGCCGGGTATTCGTTCAACGATTATTATTCTGCTTATTATGTCGATCGGCCACTTGATCCAGATCGGCTTCGAGAAGCAATTCTTGCTCGGCAACAATCTCGTTAGGGATTATTCGCAAGTCCTTGACTTGTACTCGCTGGAGTACGGTTTGCAGATGAGCCGTTACTCGTTTGGTACGGCGGTTAACATTTTCAACTCGGTAGTAAGTATTATCTTGCTCTTCGCGGCCAATGGAATCTTCAAGAAAATTACGAAAGAAAGCATCATGTAAGGAGGAGTGTGAGCCATGACATCAAAAAGACTGCTGGGCAACGCGCCTCTGTCAGACCGGTTTCTAAGTGTAGTCGTATACGTGTTTGTCATCTTCGTTATGATTGTTACTCTGTATCCGTTTCTGAACGTGCTTGCTCTTTCATTCAACGATTCGGTAGACAGCGTTAGAGGCGGGATCACGATTTTCCCGCGAGATTTAACTTTGGAGAACTATAAAGTCATTTTTTCCTTCAGCGGCTTGATTACCGGCTTCAAGATCTCGGTATTCCGTACGGTAGCCGGTACCGTGCTTGGTCTGATCAGCGCTTCGATGCTGGCGTTTACGCTCAGCAGGCCAGACTTCCAGGGACGCAAATTCGTCTCGGTCTTCCTGGCCTTGACGATGTACGTATCGGGCGGCTTGATTCCGGTCTACTTCCTGATCCGCGACCTGCACATGATGGGAACGTTTTGGGTTTACATTTTGCCGGGGCTCGTAAGCGCCTTTAACGTATTCGTTATCCGCTCCTTTATGGATGGCATCCCCTATGCGCTGCAAGAATCAGCCAAGCTGGACGGCGCAAATGATTTCACGATCTACTGGCGCCTTATTCTTCCGATGTCGAAGCCGGCGCTTGCAACCATCGCTTTGTTCCTTGCCGTCGGGCAGTGGAATTCCTGGTTCGACACTTATTTGTACAACGGCTCGGCCGAGGCGTTAACGACGCTGCAATACGAGCTGATGAAAGTATTGCAAAGTACAACATCAGGCAACAATGTGGACATTCACAACTCGAACATGACGCAAATGATGTCTACCGTTTCGCCTGAGTCGGTCAAGATGGCGATAACCATCGTCGTAACCGTACCGATCCTGCTCGTTTATCCTTTCTTGCAGCGTTACTTCGTGAAAGGCATGACATTAGGTGCGGTTAAAGGGTAAGCGAAGTTTAGAAGTGGTATTCCTGGGGAAACCCGTTAATACAATATGGCTTTCATAAATATATAGGAGGGTTATTACATGAATCAAATCAGCAAGTGGTCAAGCCTCGCATTGTCTACTACTTTGGTTGCAGGCATGCTGGCTGGATGCGGCAGCAACAACGACGGCAACAATGAAGCAAACAGCCCAAGCGCAAACGCAGGCAACAATGCGACTAACACGGAGTCGGCAGCTCCTGAAGATACTTCGCCGCTCACATTGTCTTACTACAGCGAAGATCCATCCCCGAACTGGGCGAACATGCAAGACGAAATCGGTAAGACGCTTACGGAGAAAACGGGTATTACGCTTGATGCTGAATTCGCAGTTGGCGATGCCGTTCAAAAATCGTCCCTGATCGCGGCAAGCGGCGAGTATCCCGACCTGATCAGCGCGAAACAAAGCATCGCGAAATTCGTTGATGCCGGCGCTGTACTTGATCTGACTGATCTCATTGATAAATACGCTCCTCATCTTAAAAAATTGTTTGAAGGCAACATGAGCCGTCTTCGTTACAGCGACGATGACCATGCGATCTATGTTATTCCTTCCTACAACGGGATCGGACAGCAATACTTCAACGCTGGCGGCGGTTTCGAGCTGCAGCACCGCGTAGTTAAAGAGCTGGGTTACCCGCAAATTAAGACAGTTGCGGATTACGAGAAAGCGATTAAAGACTATCTCGCTCTTCATCCGAAAGACGAGAACGGCAACCCGAATATCGGCCTGACGCTGAATGCGGACGACTGGCATATGTACATCTCGGTAACGAACCCTGCATTCTTTGCTACTGGCGGTTCCGATGACGGCGAGTTCAATATCGACGTGGATACGCAAAAAGTAACGTACCACTTCCGTCGTCCGGAAGAGAAAGATTACTTCAAATGGCTTAACCATATGAACGCGGAAGGCTTGCTGGATCCAGAAAGCTTCGTGCAAAAATATGACCAATACAAAGCGAAGATCGCTTCCGGCCGCGTTCTTGGTCTGATCGACCAAGATTGGGATTATGGCGACGGCGAGAAAGCGCTGAAAGCAGAAGGCAAATTCGACCAAGGTTACGGTCACTATCCGGTTACAATGTCCGCTGATATCAAAGAAGCATCGTTCTGGCCAACAGGCTTTATGGCTGGCAGCGGCGTAGCGATCTCCAAAGACAATCCGGATCCGGTTCGTACAATCAAATTCCTTGACTACCTGGCTTCCGATGAAGGCCAAGTGCTTATGAACTGGGGTATTGAGGGCAAACAATACAACGTGGTTGACGGTAAACGCGTTATCCCTGAAGATGTAAACAACCGTAAAATCAACGATGCCGTTAACTTCACCAAAGAAACGGGTATTGGTCTGTACAACCTGCTTAGCGGCCACTACGGCGACGGCGTTAAAGATCCAAGCGGCAACTACTATACAACAAACTTCCCTGAGCAAATCGTGGCCGGCTTTAACGATGTAGAGAAAGAAGTGCTTAAAGCTTACAACGCAACAACTTGGAAAGACCTGTTCCCTAAAGAAGAAGAGTTCAAAGTTAAGCCTTGGGGCGCAGCTTGGAACATTCCGATCCCTGGCGACAGCGAAGCTGTAGTCATCGAGAAGAAACTGACTGACATTACGTGGAAACGTATTCCGGAAGCAATCTTGGCTAAGCCGGCAGACTTCGATAAAATTTGGGATGCTTACCAACAAGAGCTTGTGAAAGCCGATGTTGAAAAAGCAGAAAAAATCCGCGAAGATCTGGTTAAAGCCCGCGTAAAACTGTGGAACGAATAATAAACGATTAAGGATAAGAGAGCCCGATTTATGCGGGCTCTTTTCTCGTTAAGGAGACGGAGGGTAAGGAATGGGAGCATCTCGGGAATGGAAGCTGTGGTATGATCAACCCGCAGCGGAGTGGGAAGAAGCGCTGCCGATCGGCAACGGCCGAATTGGCGGCATGGTGTTCTCCGGCACGGATGAGGATCAAATTTTGCTCAATGAAGATACGTTATGGGCAGGTTTTCCGCGGGATCCGATCAATTACGAAGCCCAGAGATATTTGGCGAAAGCTAGACAGCTTATATTTTCCGGGAAATACGAAGAAGCGGAGCGTCTGATCGAAGCGAATATGCAAGGCCGGGATGTAGAGCCGTATTTGCCGCTTGGCGGTTTGTCAATTATCCGGCGCGATAATTCGGAGTCAGCAATATCCGGTTACAGGAGAGAGCTCCACTTAAATGACGGGATTGCAGCGGTACGTTATGAAGATGGTGCGGTTACGGTCAACGGACAATATTTCGCAAGCACGCCTGATCAGTTAGTAGTTGTTAGGTATGAGGCAACCGGCGGGACCATGGACCGAGACATCGTTGTTGATTCCTTGCTTCAATACCGATTGGAGCATGCGGAAGCGAATGGCCTGCGGTTAATTGGACAAGCTCCAAGCCATGTGGCAGGCAACTATCATAAAGATCATCCGATGGACGTGTTATATGAAGAAGGACTTGGGTTGCCTTTTGAAATTCGCGTGCAGGTCGAATCGGATGGCAGCGTGAAGTGTGACGGAGAGTCTATTCTCGTTCGAGATGCGACGTACTTTCATATCTATTTGACCGCCGAAACGGGTTTCGCCGGTTACGATCAATCCCCGAATGAAGAAGCATGCGCCGCTAGATGCGGCATTCGTGTTCAAGCTGCTGCGGCACGAGGGTTCGAAGCTTTGCGCGAGCGGCATTCGGAAGATCACCGGTTATTATTTGATCGCGTTACGTTCTCCTTGTCGGATCAAATAGACGGGGAGGAACAAGAACAACCGACTGACCGCAGATTGGCAAACTATCAGGCAACTAAACGGGACCCGCAATTGGAAGCGCTCTATTTCCATTATGGCCGTTATCTTCTGATGGGAAGCTCAAGACCGGGCACCCAGCCCGCCAATCTGCAGGGAATCTGGAATCATCATGTCTCTCCGCCATGGCATAGCGATTATACGATTAACATTAATACGGAGATGAATTATTGGCCTGCTGAAGTATGCAATTTGAGCGAATGCCATGAACCGCTCTTTACGATGCTGGAAGAGATGAGTACCGTTGGCGCGCGCACGGCAAAAATCCATTACGGAAGCAGAGGCTGGACCGCCCATCATAACGTAGATTTGTGGCGAATGACCACTCCGACCGGCGGTAGCGCAAGCTGGGCGTTCTGGCCGCTCGGCGGAGCTTGGCTAGTCCGGCAGGTGTGGGAGAGTTATCTGTATAACTTGGATAAGCCGTTTCTGGAAGAGAAGGGTTATCCGCTGATGAAAGGCGCAGCGTTATTTTGCCTGGATTGGCTGATCGAAGGGCCAAACGGCGATCTTGTAACGAATCCGTCGACCTCCCCGGAGAATAAGTTCGTAACGGCAAACGGCGAAGCCTGCAGCGTGTCTTATGGATCTACGATGGATATTGCCATTATCCGCGATTTGTTCAGAAACTGCCTGGAAGCGATTCAGGTGCTGGAGATCGAGGAGCCGGCGTTCCGAAATGAACTGCTGTTGGCGCTGGAACGGCTTCCCGCCTATAAGATTGGCCGCCATGGTCAACTGCAGGAATGGTATGAGGATTTTGAGGAAAGCGAACCGGGGCATCGCCATGTGTCGCATCTGTACGGTGTATACCCGGGCAATGAGATTAACGAAAATACGCCGGAGTGGCTAGCAGCGGCGGTTACGTCTCTTCAGCGCAGGTTGGCACACGGGGGAGGGCATACCGGCTGGAGTTGTGCTTGGCTGCTTAATTTGTTTGCCCGTCTTAAAGATCGGGAACAGGCCTATGGCGCCGTTCAAACGTTATTGGCAAGATCAACTTACCCGAATTTGCTCGATGCCCATCCGCCGTTTCAGATCGACGGCAACTTTGGCGGCAGCGCCGGGATAGCCGAACTTTTGCTGCAAAGTCACTTAGGTTATATCGAACTGTTGCCGGCTTTGCCCGCTGAATGGGCAAACGGTCAAATTAGCGGACTTAAGGCAAGAGGTGGCTTTGTAATCGGCATGGAATGGGCAGGCGGCGAGCTGAAGCGGGCGGATGTAAGGGCAACGAGCAGCGGCTATTGCCAAATCCGGTATAACCAATCCATCCGAATAGAGGATGACGGAGGGACAGCGATTGAACTTGCGAATGGCGTATTTCATGCCGAGCGGGGCCGGACTTATTATGTGTTCCTAGACGCCATTCAGTAGAAAAATATAGTTGTCCCCTATGGATGAATGCGGTAACAGGCTCCTCTCTCTGCAAATAGTATAGAAGTAAGATTGATGGGAGAGAGGAGATTCATAATGACGATAAATAGAAAAGCCAGAATCAGTTTGTCTCCGCCTGAATTTACGTATTACAACGAAATTAAGTATTCCGTCGGAAAAGATCCGTTGGTATCGGTAGGTCCGCTGCAAGATCACGGAGACGGCGAGTTTATTGTTAAGCTTTACGTCAAAGGGATCAAGAAAGCCCAAGCATTAGCAACGCTTGTTGCCCCCGTTAAAGTAATTGGCGAAATAAGCATTCAAGTACTGGTGATAAGCGGCGGCAAGGTGATCGAACCTATTACGAGAACCTTAACGCCTAAAGAAATCGCAGACCTATACCGGACTGCATTCCGCACAAACCGCCTTTTCCATTTTGTTTCCGTCAGAACGATTTTTGGTCAAACGTATGTTTATCCGGTGTTCAAAATCCGGGTTGTGCAGTTCTATAATGACGATCTTTCCGACTTCTACGGCAACTATAATAACGTGGCGGCATTTGTATTCCGCAATGTCCTTCGGAATGAAGTCAGCGGTACGTTTATTCAGTTCTCCACCGACAAAAAGAAGAAATGCCGTAAGAGGAAGTAGGTTAATGATCCAAACTGCGCATTCGAATGTTCTTCCGATCGCCATTGCTCGGGGATTCCTTAGATTAGATGTGTATATGTAGGAATCCCCGAGCAAAAGCGAACGCATTCGCTTCTACAGAATCATTCGATTGCTTCGTTTGCCCATTAACCAAATGGGAGAGACCTTAGCGGCTGTACTGAATTCCAGTACAGCCGCTTTTTTTTTAACCACAAACTGCCCCTTGCCGATTCGCATGCGCGTCAAGTACATTGAGGGTATACATCCCAGCAGAGGACTGATCGCGAATGTTGACCCGATGGTTCCGCCGAATAACGCCGGATACGTTCAAAAACCGGATTTTGTTATCCCTCCTGATTTTCCTGCTCGTTCCGATTGCTTTGCTGTTTCTGTACAATTTCCGGGAGACGGAAGAGCTGCTCCAGCGCAATGCCTCCGACAAAAACATCGAGCAGCTGGAAGAAATCAAGACGGATCTAGTTGATCTGATGAGCCTTGTGATGAAGACGGGCATGCTGCTCGAACAGGATTCCGTCCTTCGCCAAGTGATGCAGAAGCCGGAGCAATATGATGCCATCAACCGCAAAAAAATCGTTGAGAATAAATTTGCGGGTATCGAAAACAGCTTTTTCCTCACGGGAGCTACCGTTTATTACACGTTAATCGACTTAAAAGGAAACGCTTACACTTCCTATACGCCGGAAAATTCCTTGAATTACGAAGAAATCAGCTCGGAAGCTTGGGTGCGGGAGCTGAAGAAGGAAGGCGGGCAGCGGTATATCTGGCATACAAATGACCAGTCGACCGTTATTCGGGAGACCAAAGGCAACCGCATGCTCAGCTTGTACGAAGTGATGAGGGATGACGGGTTAAAACCTTTTGCGTACGGCCGGTTCAGCATCGATTATGAGGAGTGGTTCGCGGAGCGGATATCCGGCAGCGATGCGGCCGGCGATGGCGCGTATTTTCTGCTGGACGCAAGCGGCCATGCCATCCTTCAATCGAAACCGGAAGAAGAGGTGCCGGCAAATGTAGCGGACGGGATCGTTGCGGCAAGCCGGAACGGCATGGACGAATCGACCACCTCCAAGTCGATAGTGGATCGACAGACATTGTATACCTACAGCAAGATTGGAGAGCTTGACGGTTATCTCGTGAAGAAGGTGCCATTGTCCTTGCTATTTGATGAAGTGGACAAGCAGAAGAAACGTTCTTTTGCCTTATACATGGCGATCTTGTTTATGTTTGTCCTTATGATCTATTTCATCTCGTCTACGGTAATGGGACCGCTCAAGCTGCTGCAGCGCAAGATGGAAACAACGGTTAAATCCAATTTGAAGGCGAAGCTGCCGGAGCAAGGCCGCGGCGAAATTCTGGCGTTGACCCGCAGCTTCAATTCGATGATCACCGATATTAACGAGCTGCTGGAGCGGTTAAAGCTGGAGGAACGGCAGAAGCAATTCGTCCGGTTCCAGGTGCTGCTTGGGCAGATGAATCCGCATTTCCTGCTTAATACGCTGAACACGATCAAGAGTATCGCGCTTGACAAGGACGAAGATGATATTTATGAAATATGCGTATCGCTTGGCAAAATTTTAGAAACGACGCTTCATGCCGAAGAAGATTTGATTCTTCTGAAGGAAGAGATTGTGCTGATCGAGTCGTATATGGACATTCAGCGCAAACGGTTTGGACATGGCATCGAGCTTCAATATGAGATTGAAGGCGAGCTGGAATACGCGCTTATTCCAAAGTTCTGCCTGCAGCCTTTGGTGGAGAATGCGCTTCTTCACGGCTTTGGACAGTCGCAAAGCGAAGGACACATCGTTATACGGGCCACTAGCCGCAACAAACAGCTTTACCTGGAAGTGATTGATAACGGAATGGGGATCGAGCAAGCGAAGGCGAATCAGTCTACGCGCAAACGGAAAAGCATCGGCATTCAAAATTTACGCGAAAGCCTGGAGCTGTTGTTCAAGAATCAGCCTTCCGGTCTTGCACTGGAATCGTCAAACGAAGGGACGCGGGTTATGCTGCATTGTCCGTTACTGTTATCTAAGCCTTACGAGAAAGAGGGGTTGAACCATGTGGCAAACGTTAATCGTTGAAGACGAGCAGCATGCGCGGGCAAGCCTCCGCAAACTGTTCGCCAAAGCGGAGATTCCGTTCGAGATTGTTGGAGAAGCTGCCAACGGGGAAGAAGGACTAAAGATGATCCGGGAGCTTCAGCCCGATGTGGTCATCTCGGACATTATTATGCCGGTTATGGACGGCGTACGGTTGTTGCAGCTTGCGCGGGAAGAAGGTTATGATTGCCGGTTTGTTATGCTGACGGCGGTCAGTGAATTCGAATACGCGAGGCAGGCCGTGGAGTACGGGGCATCCGGTTACCTGATGAAGTTGTCCCTGGATCTGGCGGGATTAAAGCAAGCGATGGACAAAGTGGCCGCCGAGCTAGGAAGAATGGAGAAACTCCGCAAGGCGGATAAGTGGTTCCCGGAAAAATCAGCGCAGGAACCAACGGATCATCCGGAGATGAACCGGATCATCAACTACATCGAGGAGCATTTTGCCGAGGAAATTACGCTCAAGCGCCTGGCGGATTACATTCGGATGGATGCCAGTTATGTGAGCGATTTATTCAAGAAGAAGACGGGCACGACGCTTACGCATTACATTCAGAACCGCCGGATTCAAGCCGCCAAGATGCTTCTGGCCGAGACGGACAGAACGGTCAGCGAGATCGGCCGCTCGGTAGGCTTCGAGAATGACAACTATTTCATCAAAATTTTCAAGCGTTGGTGCTACGTGACGCCAAACGAATACCGGAAAGAACAAAAATTCGTTCTATGAATGTCCAAACGCTGTTCATCCCCCAAGCGCCGGGCAGGTGATAAAGTTAAAGACGTAGCAAACAGGCAGCACATCTTCAGAAGGGGGAATACAAATGAAGAAACGAAAAGGTTGGCTCAAGATTGCGCTCATTACGACGCTGGCAGCTTCCATTCTGGGTGCATGCGGCAGCAACGGCAATAACAATAACGCGGGCACTAGCACGGGTACGGCAAGCGAAGCGCCGGCTGGCAGCTCGGGCGAGAAGGTGAAGCTCACCATGTGGGGAGCCGTTCCTGCCGAAGCGGGTCCGCAAGCCGTCATTGATTCTTGGAATAAGGAGAATCCGGATATTCAGGTCGAATACATTCGCTACGTTAACGATGATCCGGGCAACTTGAAGCTGGATACGGCGCTAATGACGGGACAGGATGCAGACCTCTACATCAACTATACGCTCACTCGTCTGCAGAAGCGCGTTGACGCCGGCGTTGCTCTCGATCTGAGCGCCAAAACCGACTATAACATCGATGATCAGATGGGGCAGGATGCGGCGCAATGGAAAATCGCGGACAAATACTACGGCATTCCTACAAAGAAAAACATGCTATTCATTTGGCTTAACAAACAGATGCTTGATGATGCCGGTCTTCCAATCCCGCCAGTGGACTGGACTTGGGATGACCTCAGAGACTACGCGAACAAGCTGAAAAAAGACAACGTATACGGTCTCCTGCAGCATGATGCGGCCTTTACCGCCACGATTGACGGAACGATTGCCGGTCTTGGCGTAACGAAGCCGGACGGGACATCCAACTTTGACAATGACCTGTGGAAGAAGCAATTGCAAATCGTGCATGACATGATGTTCGTGGATAAGTCGACTCCGGAGTACGGTGAGCAAGTTACGAGCAAGATGCCTGTAGATACGATGTTTCTGAAAGGCGAAGCAGCCATGTTGTCCGCTGGCGAGTTTATTTTCCGCAATGCCAATGACCTGACCAACTTCCCGCATGACTTCAAGATTGCGTTCGCAACGATTCCGAAAGTAACGGCCGACCAGAAGGATTACAAATATCCCGGCGGTTTGGGCGACGTGCTCTCCGTGAACGCGAAGTCGAAACACCAGGACGCGGCCTGGAAATTTGCGAAATGGTATGCGGACGGCGGCATGTTGCCGATGGCAAGCGGCGGCCGGATTCCATCCTCGAAGAGCGTAGACAACAAACAAGCGATGGATCTGCTGCTCAAAGGGGTAGAAGACAAGTACGATACCGAATCGATGAACCGGGTTGTGTTTGGCCAGTTCCCTTCGTTCCAGTTAAGCGTGCCGCAGCAAGCGCTTGATGCCCGCAAAGAAGAATATGAGAAGTATTTCCTGAACGAGCAGGATATTGATGCCACGCTTAAAAATATGGCCAAACGCCATCAGGAATATATCAAGTAACCTTCATAGTGACAAAACCTCCAAGAGAGAAGAAGGATCATCCGCTTCCTTTCTTCTCTCTTTGTTATATCCAAATAGCCCGATACGATCAAGAAAGGCGGCGTTTTCTGTGAGAAGAAAAAGCTGGGTTCAGAAGCAAGGCTGGGTTGGTTATGCTTTTATATTGCCGAATATGCTAGGCATTCTCGCCTTTTTTATAATACCTGCGCTCTATTCTTTCATGATGATGTTCACGGATTATCAATTCGCAAATCCAAACTGGAAGTTTACCGGCATGGATAATATCAACCGCTTATTCGGTGATGATCAGTTCTATGCGTCGATCAAATACACGGCGATTTTTCTTCTGTCCGTTCCCGTATCGCTTGCGCTTGCGTTTCTTGTTGCACTAGTGCTGAACCGCAATGTGTACTTGAAGGGATTGCTCCGGGGAATGTTTTTCCTTCCCTATATTTCAAGCGGCGTAGCCGTTGCGTTTGTCTGGATGCTGTTGTTCCAGCCGTCCCAAGGACCAATTAATGAAGTGCTTCGTTTGATCGGCATCGCATCGCCACCGGGCTGGTTCGCCGATTCCGACTCGGCGATGTTTGCGATCGATGTGGTACAGATCTGGTTTATGTTAGGCTACAACATGATTATTTACCTGGCTGCCCTGCAGGAAATTTCGACCGAACAACTGGAGGCCGCGCGCATCGACGGGGCGGGTTCGGCAACGATTACATGGCGGATTGTATGGCCGCTCGTTAGCCCGACGACGTTTATGCTCCTTATTACAGGTCTTATTATGACGATGAAATCCTTCTCTCTCATTCAAGCGATTACGGGCGGCGGTCCTAGCGGAAGCACGACGATATTATCGCTGTTCGTCTACAAAACCGCCTTCAGCTACTATGAAATGGGTTATGCGTCGACGATCTCCTGGTTCCTGTTTGCAGTCATACTCTTTATCACAATCATCCAGTGGGTCGGCCAAAAACGCTGGGTCCATTACTAAGAGAGGAGCGAGGCCCGATGATTGAAACGAAAAAGAACCTCTCGGTTAAGCTTCCCGTTACGATTCTGATGCTGATTGCAGGATTGTTCATGATTGTCCCCTTCTTATGGATGATCAGTACATCCTTGCAAACGCCTAGCGAAGTGTTCCGGCAGTGGCTTCCTTCGAAGCTGGATTGGAGCAGCCATAAGCGGATTTGGACCGGAAGTTATAATTTTATGCCGTATTATTTGAACTCGCTTAAGATTGCCGTTATTGGGACGGCCGGCGCCGTCTTCCTGTCGGCCCTTGCAGCCTACGGGTTTGCACGCACGGAATTTAAGGGACGCAATATTCTCTTTATGGTATATTTATCCATGATGATGATTCCGCCTCAAGTTATTTTTGTTCCGAAGTTCATCATGTTTAATTGGCTTCATATTTACAACACGCATTGGGCGCTGATTCTGCCTGCGATGTTCTCGATCTTTGGCGTATTTATGCTTCGTCAGTTTTTCCTTGGCATTCCCAAAGAGATTACGGAGTCGGCGTTTCTTGACGGTGCCGGACATTTCCGGATTTTCTTCAAGCTTGTATTGCCGCTGGCCAAGCCGGCGCTAGCCACGTTTGCGATTATTGATTTTTCCTGGCAATGGAATGATTACGAGAATGCGCTTGTGTTCCTGCAAAGTCCAAAGCTGTATACGATTCCGCTTGGCCTCCAGAATTTCGTTCTGGAAAACAACGTTGATTATAACGGCATGATGGCTGCTTCTTCCGCGGCAATTGTACCTATGATTCTTATTTTCCTGCTTGGCCAGAAATACATTATCCAAGGCATATCCAGTTCGGCTGTTAAAGGCTAATTAAAAGGAGGCTCATCCAACATGAGACAGGAAACGGTCAAATCCGATGTTACGGTTATAGGTGGAGGTCTGTCGGGAATTAGCGCGGCTATCGCGGCTGCACGATTGGGACAAAAGGTGGCGCTTGTCCATAACCGGCCCGTGCTTGGCGGCAATTCTAGCTCCGAGGTGCGGGTATGGGTATGCGGGGCGACAAGTCACGGCGTTAACCGTTATGCCCGCGAGACCGGCATTATGGGAGAATTGTTTATTCAGAATCAATACCGCAATCCCGAAGGCAACCCTTATTTGTGGGATGTTACGCTGCTTGAGGCAGTTCGGGCGGAGCCTAATCTGACGCTGTTCATGAATACGGATGTCAGAGAAGTGGAAGCGGACGGGGAGCTGGATGCCCGTGTGATCCGGAGCGTAACCGGATGGATGATGGGGTCGGAGCGGGACATTACGTTTGAGAGCGAAGTTTTCTTGGACTGTACCGGGGATGGTCTAGTAGGTTTTCTCGCCGGCGCGGCCTACCGAATCGGGCGTGAAGCCCGCCATGAGTTTGGCGAGGATTGGGCGCCGGAAGTTGCCGACGATATAACGCTCGGAAGTACCTTGCTGTTCTATACGAAAGATACGGGCAAACCGGTTAGATTCGTTGCCCCTTCGTTTGCGAAGGACATAACGACGACCTCGATTCCGCTCAAACGCGTGATCCGCAGCGGCGATTCGGGCTGCCATTATTGGTGGATTGAATGGGGCGGGGAACTTGATACCGTCCATGAGAATGAACGGATCCGGGATGAATTATGGTCGGTTATTTACGGCATCTGGGATTATATTAAGAACTCCGGCCAGTTCGAAGCGGACAATATGACGCTAGAGTGGGTAGGCTCCATGCCGGGCAAACGCGAATACCGCCGCTTCCTCGGAGATACGATTCTGACGCAAAACGATGTGATCTCCCAGCGTCCGTTCGATGACCGGATCGCTTTTGGCGGCTGGTCAATCGACTTGCATCCGCCGCAAGGGATGTACGCAACGGAAAGCGGTTCCAAACATCTGCATGCGGACGGCATTTATCATATTCCATTTGGTTCCGTCTATTCCCGCAATGTGAGCAATCTGTTATTTGCGGGACGCAATATTAGCGCGTCGCATGTGGCGTTCGGAACAACCCGGGTTATGGCAACATGCGCGGTAATAGGAGAAGCGGCAGGCGTTGGAGCTGCGTTATCCGTCAAGAAAGGCGTAACGCCACGCGAGCTGCGCGCGCAGCATATGACCGAGCTTCAGCAGACGATGCTCAGGATGGATGCGTCCATTATTGGCTTGCGCAATGAAGATTCCGCCGATCTGGCGAGACAAGGTACCTTAAGCGCTTCAAGCACGAGAAGGCGCATTGCGATTGACCGCCCTTCAGAAGCGTATGCGCTCACCTCGGACGTTGGATTGTTGTTCCCGGCCGATGGCGGGATTGAAGATTTATCTTTGCTTGCCACCGCTTCCGAGGCGACAAGGTTAACCGTAGAGCTGTGGGATACGGGACGCCATGAGAATTACGTACCGGCCAACCTCCTGCAAGCTCTAACGATTGAAGTCGAGGCGGGAGAGAAACAATGGCTGTCTATTCCGGTGGAGAACGCGTTGTTTGACGGCGAACCATGCAATGTATTTGCCATTGTCCGCGCGAATGAGGCGGTAAGTCTATATACGTCCGAAGTGCCGGCAACCGGCGTGCTTTCGTTCGAACGTGGCGTTAAACCAGTCGTCAGCTCCAACCTGGAGGATCATCAGCCGGATCAGCCGGTTATTGAATGGTCGATGAAGAGGCTCGTTCGCAGACCGTTCTGTTTTACGGTTCAGACGAATGCCTTTGGTCCGGAGAAAGTCGTTGACGGTTATGTTCGGCCTTACGGTGGTCCGCATATGTGGGTGTCCGAACCGCTTGAGCGCGGCCGCGAGGAATGGGTGGAAGTTGCCCTTGCCCAGCCAGCGGACGTGAGCCAAATTCAAATTACGTTTAACGACGACGTGAACGAAGACTTAATTAATCTGCATCACCATGAAACGCCGTTTCTCGTCATTCCGGAGCTCGTCAAGTCGTATGACGTTCAGGCATGGGCAACAGGCGAATGGATTACCGTAGCTAGCGACGAGCATAACCGTTCCCGTAAAAAAATTCATGCGCTGAACCAGCCGGTCCGGACAGATCGAATCCGGATCGTCGTGAAGGAAACCAATGGATGCGAACGCGCCGAAGTGATTGAAATTCGGATTTATGAGGAATTATAAACTTATCACAGGCCGTCTCAAAAGGTGATCGCTCACTGTAAAGATGGCTCGCATAGTAAATAAAAACGTTTTTTTATGAAAATAGCACTTCAGGGGGTTACCCTTGCAGTGCTATTTTTGCTCTTACTGCTTTCTTCATCAAGTTATGGGTAAGCGAAAGCTATCCGACCTCCAGGCAAACTTTCGGCAATAATCGAAGCAGAAATCTGCGGAATCCCCGGTTATTCCTGCATCTTCGTAACCGAGAATAATTTGATCTTCTGTTCCAATGTTTAACAAAGGTCGGCTTCTTTTTGTTTGAGCATTTTATGAGTGGGTTACGGGTAGACGGAGCATTAAATGATTCTGGAGAAGCAAAGCTCATGCTTACGAAGTAGCTTTCTTTCAGAAAGCTTTGAAGCGTTCGCTTTTGTGAAGGGATGCCAACCATACCTCGTTGATTCAAAGGAATCCCTGAGCAATGGCGATCGGAAGAACATTTAATGTGCAGGCTGCTGATTAACCCAAATACAAACAAAGGGCTTTATTTGTGGCCTTTAATAAAGTGTGCTAGAATTAGCACATATTAAATGAAGGAGGAAACGGTCTTTTACATGGCACAACTGAAGCGGTTTGGATTCGGCGTTCAAGCTTTAATCGTATTGGCTTCCCATACGGAGCTGTTAACAAGCGTAGAAATGGCAGAGCTGATACATTGCGAACCTACCGCCTTGCGCAAGATTTTGTCCCAGCTTGTAGACGGGGGAATTATTGAAGTGAAGCAAGGTCGCGCAGGCGGCTACCAATTGGCGAAACGTCCCGGACTCATTACGCTGCGCGAAGTTTACCAGACCGTGCACGAGGAAGAGCCGGCGTGGGACCGTATGCTGGATACGACCGGGAATCATCATTTCGGCCAAAAAGTGAATGAATCTTTCAAAAAAATCATGACGGATATTTCCGATCAGGTTTATTTTGTGTTGGGCAATTATACGATTGCTGATTTGGTGGATTAAATTTTTTATCTTAAATGTGCAAAATGACGCACATATTCGAAGGGGAATATCGTAATGAAAATCAAATGGTATGGACAATCTGCTTTTTTGCTGACGACAGACGAAGGGTCGCGGATTCTAATCGATCCCTATGGGAAGTTGCTTGGTTACCGGATGCCAAAGGGCATTGAATCCGATATCGTGATCGTGAGCCATAACCATAAGGATCATAACCAGATTCAGGTCGCTTCGGGCGAATATATGCTGGTCAACCAAGCGAAAAGTTATACGAAAAAGGATGTCTCGATTACGGGGATCCCGACCTTCCATGATAAGGTTGGCGGCAAGAAGAGAGGACCCAATATCGTGTTTGTTATCCGGACAGGGGATTTAACGATTTGCCATTGCGGGGATCTTGGACATTTGCTCACGGAAGAGCAAATTCGTCAAATCGGCCCAGTGGACATTCTCATCGTTCCGGCCGGAGGCAAAATGGTGCTAAACGGTACCGAAGCGGCCGAAGTTAGAAAGCAGCTTAACCCCGTTATAACGATTCCCATGCATTACCGGACGAAGGCGCTTGGCCTTCCGGGCAAACTGCTATTCGATAAAGTGGATTCCTTTATAACGGCGGCCAATCAGCCGGCCAAAGAAGTGAAGGAGCTAGAGGTCACCAAGGAGCGGCTGTCCGATTATGCAGGCATCGTTACTTTCCGGTATGATTAAGCAGGAAGGAAAGGACGGGTAATAAAGATGGGCAGCAAGACGTTAACTACTACAAACGGGTTTAAATTTCTTATAACGCTTATCACCGCAGTTGGCGGAGGCATGCTGTTCAACTTGCTGAATACGCCAATTCCATGGCTGCTTGGACCTATGATTGCCGTGCTGATTGGCACAAATATATGGAAAGGGGCATACCGTTGGCCTAGTCAAATCCGAAACAGCGGCATGATCATTGTGGGCTACACAATTGGATTATCGATGACGGGGACGGCGCTGAAGGCAATGGGGCATCAGCTGCCATCCATGTTTTTGATGACGCTTGTGTTGCTGCTCTTTTGCGCGGGAATTGCTTACTTGGTATCGAAGCTGTCGGATACGGATTTCAAGACCGCTTTGCTCGGCAGCATTCCCGGCGGATTGTCGCAGGTGCTTGCGCTTGCCGAGGAAACCGAAGGCGTTAACCTGACGGTCGTTACCGTTACGCAAGTGATCCGGTTAATGATTATCGTCATCGGCATACCGCTTCTTGTCTTTAGTCCGGTATTCGGCCAGGTACATGATTCGGTCGCAGCGGCAGTCGCGTTAACTACGCAACATGCGGATTGGGCAGGCTTGTTTCCGAGTATGTTTATTTTCGCACCGGTATGCGCTGTATGCGCAATTGTCGGGAACCGCATTAACTTTCCAACGGCATTCTTGTTAGGTCCTGCGATTGCTACTGCTATCTTGCAAGGCATTGGCCTTCACGGACCATCGCTGCCATCCGGCCTCATTAGCGCCGCACAACTTATGATTGGCACGTATGTAGGTTTGCTCTTGAAACCAAGCAGGCTGGAGCGGAAAGTAAGGACTTTCGCATTTGCGATTGGAAGCGGTCTGGTGCTTATGATCATCGCATGGGGATTATGCGAACTGCTCACCTTGCTGCATCCGGTGTCCAGATCGACGGCCCTTCTTAGCCTGGCGCCTGGCGGGATGGATCAAATGGGCATTCTGGCGCATGAGATTAACGCGGATCTGTCGATGGTATCGGGTTATCAATTGTTCCGTACCTTCTTTATCTTTTTTGCGGTACCGCCGCTGCTTCGCTTGTTGTTCAAGATCAAGCTGAAGGGGACTGGTGCAGAGCAACCCCAACAATAGGTTCAAGGAAAAGGAGCGGATGCTGTCGTGAAAATTTTCGTTGCCGGAGCTGCCGGCGCAATAGGGCGATTGTCGCTTCCCATGCTGACTGAAACAGGACATGAAGTGGTCGGCATGACGCGCGACCGGGCAAAGGCTGCTCAAATTGAGCATGCCGGAGCATCTGCTGTAGTGGCTGATATATTCGACCGAGAGCGAATATTCGAGTTGATTGAAGAGTTGCGCCCTGATGCCGTTATTCACCAGCTGACCGCTCTGAGCGAATGGAATCTTGCGGACAACGCGCGGATCCGTACGGAGGGGACGCGTAATTTGGTTGACGCAGCCTTGGCGGCCAATGTTCCGCGGATGATTGTGCAGAGTATATCTTGGGCGTATGAACCTGGCCAGGGCATTGCTTCGGAAGGCGAAGAGCTGGATATCGAAGCGCCGGAGCCAAGAAAAATATCGGTGGACGGCGTCATTGCAATGGAACAGGCGGCAGCAGAAATGCCGCATGCCGTTATTTTGCGTTATGGCGCTTTATACGGTCCTGGTACTTTCTATGAGAGAGAACACGGGTTGTTTGCCGGACGGGTCAAGCAAGGATTGGTTCCGGCGACGGACGGCGTTACTTCGTTCCTGCATGTAGAAGACGCTGCGCGGTCGGCTGTCCTGGCTCTAGATTGGCCTTCTGGTCCAGTTAACATCGTGGACGATGAGCCTGCGGCGGGCAAGTTGTGGCTGCCATTATATGCGCGTTCGCTTGGAGCACCGGAGCCTGTCGCTCAGGATGGTTCCAATCGCGGAGAACGCGGCGCGTCCAATACAAAGGCCAGACAGCAATATGGATGGCTGCCCAAGTACCCGACATGGCGCGAAGGTTTGTTAAGGAATAACTAGACTTATATACACGAGAATAACGCCTTTTTTAAGGCAAGCATGACAAGCGCATACGCCACGCGGCTCTTGTCCCACATAAATTAACGGGACAACAACGATGGAGGTGCAAGCTTGAAATCCGCAGTACTTAAAGCTAAAAAGCATAAGCCTTGCAAACGCAAAGCGATTTGCCGTCATCCAAAAAGAAAGCCTTGCCGATCTAAAATGACGGATGCGGAATTTGCTCGTTTAATAAGCATTCTGGAGGGCATTCAGAATGAGTTGCCCGCAGCTTTAACTCAAATGGATCCAACTGCAAATCATGGCTTGATGACGCAAAATATTAGGCTCCACGATCTCGTCAGCAAGTCCCATATGTGTAGAAAAAAACTCCTCCTCAAGTTGTTAAGAGACTTTATAGACCTGCTTAGAAGAATTGAACTGTCTCTAATGGACAAAGCTGTTGAACAGCAGCTGATTATTAACGAGCTGTTTGTCGTCATGCAGACGGTTAATTTAACGACAGTCCAGCAAAACACGTTTATTACCGAAATTAACCAAATTAATATGATTATTAATAATTTCGAGAATCAGGGTCCTCTAGGGCCGCAAGGGCCAGCAGGTCCTCAAGGTCCGGCCGGAGCACAAGGCGCGCAAGGAGCGCAAGGAATCCAAGGACCGGTTGGCCCTCAAGGTCCGCCTGGGGCGTTTTCACCCGCCTATGCCAACATCTACGACAATGCGGATCAAACGCTAATTAATAACCAGGCTGTACGTTTTAATCAATTTGATCAACCGTCATCCGTGATGGCCGGAGGGATCGTCGCTACCGCCACGTCGTTGACGGTCGCTGCTGCAGGCGATTACACGGCGGACTGGAGCGTATCCTTCCTGCCGCCGCCAACCCATTGCGCGTTTGGCATCTTTATTAACGGCGCCTTGCATCCTGCCACCACCTCGGGCCTTGCGGTTACGGACGGCCAGCAGGTGAATAACGTTGGCGCAACGGCTATTATGCGATTAGTTGCAGGCGATGTGGTCGAGCTTCGCGCTCTTATACCGGTAACCAGCACGCAAGTGAATATTAATATTAGCGGGAGAATCCAATATCCTCCGTTTGGCGGAGTTGCCGATCAGACGATCGCCAGCGCATCGCTCAGAATCATTAAGTTATCAGCATAATTGCTTTAGAAAGCGTTGGAATGAATCCGTTCATTCCAGCGCTTTTTTGTATCCGGTCCGGTTGACGTCTCAAGGAGTGATATGCTATCGTTGACTACGTTACTTATTTAGTAAATTAGTAAATAAGTATGGAGGAGATGATAAGCAGTGGAAAAGCAACGCAAGCGCGAATTAGGCACGGCCTATTCCCAATCCTTCCGGAGAATGGGGATCTATCAGATCAGGAATGTTGAGAACGGCAAAATATTGGTAGCTGGCACGATGGATTTGGATGGCGCGAACAACCGGCTGGCTTTCATGAAGCAGACAAATATGAACACAGTGTTTGAATTGCAGCAGGACTGGAACAAATACGGCGGAAGTACTTTTGAATTCGAGGAGCTGGATTCGATCAAACCTCGCGAGGAGAATCTAACCGACCGGTCCGAACTGAAGAAATACCAAGCGGAAGTGGATGCCCTGCTCGAGCTTTGGCTGGAAAAGCTCCAGCCTTATGACGAGAAAGGCTACAACCGACGTCCGCGCAGCAATTAAACGGAAGGGGCCGTCTCAAAGGTGATCGCTCACTTTAAAGACGGCTCGCATTAGTAAATAAAGAGTGATTTTTATGAAAATAGTGCAGCAGAGGGTTACCCTTGCAGCACTATTTTTGTTCTTGCTGCTTTCTTCAGCAAATTGTGGGCAAGCGAAAGCCACCCGACCTCCAGGCTAACTTTCGGCAAGCTTCGAAGCAGGAATCTGCGGAATCCCCGATTATTTTTTATTTGGCCAAATACACTCTCGGGTTCGTGCATTCGTCGAACCGACAGGGCATGTCCTTCCTCGCTCTTTAATTGTTTCCTTGCTTGTTGTTTGAGTCGAAGATATTCCATGCTGACCTTTATTTCTCGATCCCCTTGGGCCTTTGTACATCTTTCCTTTAGCGGACAGCCCTCGCAAGAGATACTGCGGTAGTTACGCGTAACGACTTCATATCCGCTCTCTGTCGTGCTTTTGCTTTCATAACGGAATAGCAGTTTCTGACCAGCCGCACAGGTCCAGGTATCTTCGCTCTCGTCATAGAGCCAGTTCTCGAACTTACTAATATCTTGTTTCCATGCCCTCGTGTTTTCTTTGTGATAAGTATGGTATTTCACAAGTGCTCGTTGTTCTTCGGACTCCAGATAAGCATAGTTTTCTTCGCTGCCATAACCTGCATCTGCGATGATGGTTCCCGGCAATTGCCCTAAAGAGGCTTTTACTTTGTCTAGATGCGGCTTCAGGCAACGTGTATCTGTGGGACGTTTCGGCTTCCGAGCGTTTCTTGTTGCCCTTCATATTTTTGCAGGCGAGGCAGAAGATCCCTCCGGACATGGCGAACAGCTTTTTAGCGGTTTGTCCTTCGGCTTTTCTTGAAGCTTGTTTTCTAATTGCTGAACAGCCTGCTCCAGCTTTTCGCTCGTAATGGCTGAAGCTTCTCCGAGCTCTGGAAGGTCCAAGTTATTCAGCGCCTGATCTTCCTGTTTTTCTGCTTCTTCAATGGCAGCGAACAAGGTCTGCACCTTTTCTTGCAACTTCATCTTCTGTTTGACGACAGCCTTGCCCCAGACAAACGTGTAGCGATTGGCATTGGCTTCGATTTTGTTCCGTCTAAAAAGTAATGCTCCAACTTTGTGTAGTTTTCTTCCTTGAGAAACTGAAGAACTGCCGTGAAGACGGTCTCGAGCACGTCTTTCATGCGATCAGAACGGAAACGGTTAATGGTACGGAAATCTGGACGTTGCCTAGCAGCCAGCTACATGAACATGATATTCTCACGTACGGCGTTGGCAATTTGGCGAGAGGAGTAGATGCGCTGTGTGAGCGATTGACCGCATTGTTGATGACGCGTACGAGATGATTTTCGGGGATATCTTCTTGCAAGTCCATTGGCAAGGACAGTTGATCGATGTTATATTCTTTGTACATAAAGAAGCCTCTCTTTACT
>NZ_BSSQ01000002.1 GCF_030161375.1 Paenibacillus glycanilyticus | reverse complement strand
TTGACTTGCTCAAACTTTGTTTTATCGCTTTTCCGTTATTTCTAACGGGGCAGTTTCGCTCGTTGTTCAGTTTTCAAAGAACAATTTCTTTTCTCGTTCATCGCCTTGTTTCTCAGCGGCGACTTTTATAATATATCACGTTTGCCTACTCAATTGCAAGTACTTTTTTTCGTCTTTCGACATTTTTTTCAATGTCGTTTTCGACTTCATTTTGTCTTGCCTCAAAAGCGGCGTGTATTAATGTACCACAGGGCTTAAAGTTAAGTCAACTCTTTTTCAAAAATAAAATACCCGCGCAAATTGGCGGGTATTTTAACGAGAGCGTTAAATGGCAGTTAGCAAATATTTGAGTTCCAAAACATCGGGATCTCCGTTAATTGGCATGACTGCAACTTCACGTACGTAAGCGCGTTTGACCAGATTCTGAACAACAAGGGAAAGATCAATATGCAATTCCTGAATAGAAGGATAATTCTGCAGTTCGCATATGGTCCAAGGTTCCTGCCTGCTGCTGATTACTTCTAACAACAAGGAACAGCAAGACTTCATTTTGTTCATTACGGTAAACTCGCTAGCAAGCATTACAAGACGGACGCGCTGCTCCAAGGATTCCGGACTTGCCGTTAATTCCTCATACAGCTTATACACACCCGGATGGACTCGGCGAATCTGTCTCCATACCGAAAGCTCCGGATGAAAGCCTTCTTCTATAAGTACAATGTGTGCCCAGTGATGAAGTGCTGCCATGACATGACTGTGCGCATCCAAAATATGATTGTCCTCTAAATCTTGCTTCGCTTGCAGGTAGGTGCGCAAGAATCCGGAAAACTCGGCGAAACGCTTCTGTTCCCGTACCATATCCGGAAATACCATCAATTGCTCACGAATATTCGCCAAGTAATTGTCGCGCTCCATCCATATCTCCCCCTGAACCATCCATTGGATCTTGCTGCCGCTTCCGCTGCCCGCAATCCACTGCTCCAAACAATCTGTGTCAATCGTCTTGACTTTAATCCGCTTACCATTCAAACATACATGCTCTGTTGATTCGTTTGCCCCACTCTTACGCACAACTAAAACCAAAACGTCCAATCCTTCAATCATCGGATTAAATGGATACGGATTCTCGATTGCTACCAGGCCAACTACATCCGGCTGCGAACGATACGTTTCAATAAAATACGGTTTGGTATCCACTTCTGCCTCCGTATAGCTAATCCAATTGGATTAAGCTATAATAATTATCTGTATAGTATTATCTTTTTCGACAAACTGTGGCGGTTTCCTGCTTCCAAATTAAGAAAACCGTTTACGTTACATACTTCAGTCGTCATGGAGAGGAATGGAATAGTGAATAAGATTTTTTTCAAATCGGCAAAAATCAATGAATTCCGTTTGTGGGGCCTCGTCTTTACTCTGGTTGGCATGGGAGTCATGATCATTGGAACGGGCGGAATCGTCTGGTGGGGCAGCGCTGGCAAAATCTTCGCCGCGATCTTTATGGTCATCGGTATGATCTCCCTACTCGTTAGCTGCGTAGTGTATTTCTGGGCTGGCATGATGTCCACAAGCGCCACTATGCTCGAATGTCCGGAATGTCACCGTCCGACGAAAATGCTTGGCAAAACTGACCGCTGCATGTATTGCAAAACGATGCTCACGCTTGATCCCGCGCAAGCCACTCACGAGCCTTCCGTTTAATAACAAACAAAGAAGCAGCCCCGGTGATGATGACCGGGGCTGCTTCTTTGTTTATCTCTACTATAATTAATTCATTATGATGGCCTTTTGTTAATCGCATCATCAATCACTGACCATATGGAGGAGGTCTGGAATGACCTGTTCCATGTGGCCACTCCTGCTAGTCCAAGATCATGCATAAGCTTCACTCGGGATTGAATGGATTTGCCATCCTCAATCCAAATCCGGTTAAGCGCGCCATTGTCCTCATACTCCACGTAATTTTGTCCTGAAGACTGATCAAAGCTAGCCGTAAGTTTCTTAGTTGAGATGATTTCTTTAATCTTGTCCATGCCTACCGCCTTGGAGGTCACTTCCCCATCCTTCTCCGTCCAGATCCGCGTATACAACGGCATACTTAATATGATTTTGTTCGGAGGCACGCCGTCTTCTTCAATAATTCGTTTAACCGCACTGGCTGTCCACCCTAAAGAGGCAACTGACCCCGCTTCCGGACTCGACGCCCAATGTTCGTCGTACGCCATCACCATCATGTAATCAACCGTTTGGCCAAGAGCTTTGCGATCCAAGAACAGGGACCACAACTCACTGTTGGATTTTGGCGTTACATCAATTGAAACAACAAGCCCTTCTTCGTGCATGAGCGGCGTAAGCTCTCGGACGAACTGCACAAGATTCGCTTTATCTGACGTGCGGACATTTTCGAAATCGATATTAATGCCTTGCAAGTCATACGTTTCGGCAAAAGCGAGAAGTTGACGAATCATTTTGAATCTAGTCTCCGCCTTGGCCAATGCCTCTGTCGTTTGCTCCGGTTCAAACCCATTGCTAAATAGCGCCCAAACCTGCATGCCTTGTTTATGAGCCCAGCGTACGTAAGCCGGATCTGCATTGCCTTTAATCGTCCCTTTCCCATCCTGAAGCTCGAACCAAGTAGGGCTTGCGACGTTGACTCCCTTGAGGTCGCCAATCGAATTAGTATCCGGATTTCTGTCGTATACGGCTTCCCAAGTCAAATTGATTTTGCTGCCGAGCACCTTCCAAGGGATAAAGGCCTCTTCTTTTGAGGCATCAGGAATTTTCTCTATGTTAGCAAGCTCCACACTCGACTTTTGCATATAACCAAGTTGCCCTTGTGGACCTTGTACGTATAACCAACCGTCTTCTTCTCCCCAAATTCGTACTAGCTCGCCTTGCGGCACTTTCTCGACGATCGGCGAATGAATCGATGTTTTCGTTCTAATGGCGCTTCCCTTTGACTTCAAAGCCTTCGCCGGCTGAATAGATTCTCCTGACTGAAGTAAAATAACGATGCCGGAATCGGCCTTGTATTCAGCCTTCAAGCCATACAGCTCTTCAAGCGGTGATATAGGGATATATACGGCATCATCTTTAGTTTGCGCCGCGATATGCAATTCATATGGCTTCTGATTCAGCTGAGCTGTCAATGCATCCGTCTTCATCTGCAGCACCTTATTGGCCGTCGTCAAAACAATAGAGCCGCTCTCCGGCTCATAATAAACGGGCTCGCCTGGCCCTAGTACCTTTTGCAAAGCCGATACGGGAACCATGACCTCGTCATTGCGAAGTACGGCTCCTTGATCCATGACTTCGCCCTTATAGGTGATCGGATGT
Organism: Paenibacillus glycanilyticus; assembly: GCF_030161375.1. GTDB lineage: Bacteria > Bacillota > Bacilli > Paenibacillales > Paenibacillaceae > Pristimantibacillus > Pristimantibacillus glycanilyticus_B. Next base: position 170,200 of record NZ_BSSQ01000002.1, on the reverse strand, counting down.
TCCATTTTATAATCAGGAACCGTCATTTGCTGATTCGGGATAAACTTCAAATATATAAACCAAACGCCCATAGCAGCTGCAATAAAAAGCAGGAACAGCAGCGTATACCATGCTGCCCCGCCCTTCCGGCGACGTGGCGTTCTGGTGTACATCGTATTCAATTGTCCACTCTCCTAAAAAAAATTATCACACAAACAGCCAGACATGGGGCTATCTGTGATGATTCTTGCTTCGAAAGCATAAGCCTAAAGAATTATCACACAAACAGCCCGAACAAGGGCTTGTCTGCTTTTGAAAGCACAGGGTTCCCCTTAAAATAAAAGGCGTGCAAATCCGCGAATGACCGCTTCTATGCACGCCTTATCCTTCAAACTATAATCTCTGCCGGTTTAAGCCTTTACAGCAGCTGCCTCGCAACAGCTGGAGCACAAACCGTAAATCTCCATACGATGTCCTTCGACCATAAAACCGGTTTTATGGGAAGCGGCTCTCTCCACTTCCAAAAGCGGCGGATGTTCAAAGTCAACGATCTGACCGCAGCTTTTGCAAATCGCATGGTAATGATCGGATAGATCCGCATCAAATCGGCTGGAATCGTCACCGTAGGTTAATTCGCGAACTAAACCCGCTTCGACAAATAACCGTAAGTTATTATATATCGTAGCCACGCTCATACTCGGAAAGTTCGGCGACAGCGATTTGTAAATCTCATCGGCTGTCGGATGTGACATGGACCCCATCAAATAACTCAATATGGCGTGACGTTGCGGGGTCATACGGACGCCATTCATTTTTAACTGTTCAATCGCTTCGTTAACGCTGGCTCCCATTCCCCTCACGCCTTTCATCTAGTAGATAAAACTATTGTACGTTCATTCAAAATGGTTTGTCAATGAAAGCGCTCGTCAATTGGTCTCATTCCACTGTATGTAAATACTGTTAGTCGCATTCACCTGAATTCGGTAATTGCCTGAGCCAATTGTTCCCCGCACCGTCTTCTTGCTGACCGTAAGCGGCAAATCAGTCGTAATACTGCCAAACGTCACCGAACCAAATACCGAATAATCGCCAACCTGAGGGATACGCAGCTTAATTTCTCCGACCGTGCTGTCCAGATCCCAATCCCCGCCGACCGTTTTGCTCGCAAGTTCAATATTGCCATTCAGCGTAGATGCTTTGACTTCGCCAGACACTTCTTTGACGGCGACCTTGCCATTTTTGGTATCCGCTTCAACGCTGCCTGTGATCGAGCTTAAAGTCATGGCTCCGTTCCAGGTTTCCGCGGTCAGGTTGCCCCTAAGCGTGGTTGCCGTAACAGCACCGTTTTTCGTTGACAGTTCCGCATTGCCGGTTACGTTCTGAAGCTTGATTCCTCCGTTGAGACCATGGATGACAATTGGCCCTTCTATCTTTTGAACGATAATGTCACCATTGTCACTCTTCAGCTGAAGGCCGCCAGGCACGGCTAATTCGCCAGCTGAGATTGGTCCGTTATTAACATCAACGGCTATTGCCAATTGAGGAACAGTTTCCGTTTCGGATTCCGTTAGCGGGGTTTCAGCTTGGTCAGCGCCATCTATGTTTGGAGGACTGGTGCTGACTATCGGATCTGTGGTTGTTATCGCATGCTGCGGTACGGTAATGACCACGTTCATCCGAGGCTTGCGGCTCCCATTGGTGCCGTATGGCTCTCCCTTGGCCGTAATCGTCATGGAGTCCGCATCCGAGACTCTCTCGACGACGGACTTGTCCGCTATTTGCTGCGCCTCCTGCTGGTCTGTGATATCTACCCAAACTTCGGTATCGATTATGAGCTGATTGGTATCGCCGCCTCGGACGGTTACTTTACCGTTCGTATTGGCTATTTTGAGCTTGGTTATAGCCGCAGCATCAAAAGGAACCGTGTCCGTATCCTTCACAAACTTAAAGCCTTTTTCCTCGCCGTAATCAGGAGAACCGTTCAAATCGACATATTGATCAATCCAACGAAACGGCAGCTCTGCGTATTGCGTCACGGTGAACGCAACGAGGGAAATGACAATGGCAATAATAGCGCCTATAAAATCAAATCGGAGTTTTCTCGCTGCTTTCCGATAAATAATGCTGTAAATCACAATCTCCGCGCCAAGCAGAATAAATACGGCAGGCCACCACTTGCCAATCAAAGCAACGTCATTACGTCCCTGTACCTGATCCCAAAGCAGCAGTCCCCCGATAATAATGATAAAAATAGCGGACGTAATACGCCCTAATCGAAACATAGACTGATCTCCCTTCAATCGCGAGAACAATAAAATACACGACACCGCCATCAAAAATGGACCAACCGACATCTCAGCCAATTCATCCATCCATGGAGTCAACGCCATCGGCGGATCTATAAGAACAAACAATAACCCGCCCGCCGCCATAAGCAATAGTCCGATTAGCGGGGACAACTGATCCGTAGAACCCTCTTCCGCATAATCCCTTGTCTGCAGAGCATCAAACACGCTGACAAAGTAATAGACGGGCAGAGCTATTCCCAAATAAACGATAAACAGAAGATGTCTTGCCGCATTCGCGTCTGCCAGCCTGATGATCGCCGCTATGTCAAGAACTAGACCTGCGGTCAGGAGCAGCCCTCTCTGATAACGTCCCGTATATAAATGTCCGGCTCCTGGGAGCACAAATGCGAGTAATAGGGTAAGAAGTCTGCTCTTTGGCCGAACTAATCCGAACTCACGCAATGCACACCCTCCATCTGCTTGATTTGTTCCAGTAAAGCCAACAATGATTCATTCTTTGGCAACTGTACCGTCAAACGGAGCATAAGTTGCAAACCGTTCTCCAGCATCTGGCTTTCTTCGAGCGTTACTTTGCGAATAACGATCTGTTTCTCCGTCAGCAGCGTATTTAACGTCCGGACGATGGTGGATTGCTCATCCGCCTGAACGATTAATTGATGTTCCCTCTTCGTGCTTATATAGCGCTTCTCCAGTTTGTTAAATGCCCATAAGATAAGAAGCACCAATACCGTTGTTGTTACAGCAGCAAAATAAAATCCGGCGCCAACCGCAAGTCCAATTGCCGAAACGACCCACAAGGAAGCCGCCGTTGTTAGTCCTGTAATGGATTTGCCCGTGAACAAAATCGTTCCCGCTCCAAGAAAGCCTACCCCGGTAATAACGGCAGCCGCCAACCGGGCAGGATCCACCCTAACGTTCGTCTCATTCACAAAGGAGGAGAAACCGTATATCGATAAGAGCATTAGCAAACAAGAACCTATACATACCAAAATGTTCGTTCGCAGTCCTGCGGCATGATTCGATTGCTCTCGTTCAAAGCCGATTAGACCTCCAAGCAGCATAGCCAGCAGCAGCCTCAATCCCAAATGAAAATCATTTAAATACCACGGATTTGCAAGATCATGACCCATGAGGCAGCACAACCTTTCGTATCATAATTGTACCATATTAGTATGCATGAGCCTTATATGAAAAGACGCCGCTCATCGCATAGGATGAGCGGCGTCCATCAAACAGATCGGCAGTTAAGCTTTCAGACGTTCAAGCAGAAGCTTATTCACAAGAGCCGGATTCGCTTTGCCTTTTGTCTCTTTCATAATCTGGCCGACCAGGAATCCGATCGCTTTGTCTTTACCTGCTTTGAAGTCTTCGACCGATTGCGGATTGGCTTGGATGATCTGATCAACTACAGCTACAAGCGCGCCTTCGTCGCTGATTTGGACAAGACCTTGCTCTTCTACGATTTGCTGCGGCAGCTTGCCGGATTCCAGCATCGCTTTGAAGACGGTCTTGGCGATCTTGCTGCTGATCGTCCCTTTCTCAAGCAGACCAATCATCTCTCCAAGACCTTGACTCGTAATTTTCACTTCAGCGAGTTCAAGGTTGTTCGCATTCAAATAACCGAGAAGATCACCCATGATCCAGTTGGATACCGCTTTAGCATCCTTCGTATAGTTCAGGCTTTCCTCAAAGAAGTCGGCAAGTTTCTTCGAAGCCGTGATGACTTCCGCATCATAGGACGGAAGGCCGTAATCGCTAGTATAGCGGGCTTTGCGCGCATCCGGAAGCTCCGGAATCGAAGCGCGAACGCGGTCCTTCCATTCTTGGCTGATGTTCAGGTTAACGAGGTCAGGATCCGGGAAGTAACGGTAGTCATGCGATTCTTCCTTGCCGCGCATCGAGAAGGTCTTGCCTTGCGTATCGTCCCAGCGGCGTGTCTCTTGAACGACTTTACCGCCATCGTTGAGAATTTCCGCTTGACGGATTTGTTCATATTCCAGACCGCGTTGTACGCCGCGGAAGGAGTTCATGTTCTTAAGCTCGGCGCGCGTGCCAAACTTCTCTTGGCCGTATGGACGAAGACTGATGTTAGCGTCGCAACGCAGACTGCCCTCTTCCATCTTCACGTCGGATACTTCGCAGTACAGCATAATGGCTTTCAGCTTCTCGAGGTAAGCTTTCGCTTCTTCCGGCGTACGAATATCCGGTTCGGAAACGATCTCGACAAGCGGCGTGCCTACGCGGTTAAAGTCAACAAGCGATGCATAACCGCCGTCTACGTGCGTGAGCTTGCCCGCATCTTCCTCCAGATGGAGGCGAGTAATGCCAATCCGTTTGGTCTCGCCGTTTACTTCGATATCAATCCAGCCGTTCTCGCCGATTGGCTGGTCGAACTGCGAGATCTGATACGCCTTTGGCGAATCCGGATAGAAATAGTTTTTACGGTCGAATTTGCTGACGTCTGCGATTTGACAGTTCAGAGCCATTGCCGCTTTCATCGCATATTCAACCGCTTGTTTGTTCAAGACAGGCAAAACGCCAGGGTGTCCAAGACATACCGGGCATGTATGAGTATTAGCCGGAGCTCCAAAAGCCGTAGAGCAGCCACAGAAAATTTTACTGTTCGTATGCAGCTCCACGTGTACTTCGAGACCAACTACCGTTTCGTATTGAGTAGCTTCAGACATCGTTATTTCTCCCTTCACCCTAGCTGCGGCCGCGATTTGTGGAATTCGGTTTGCTGCTCAAACGCATGAGCCGCACGCAGCACAGTTGATTCATCAAATGCCTTGCCGATGATTTGCAGGCCGATTGGCATGCCATCCGCCGTACCGCAAGGAACGCTGATTGCCGGGATGCCCGCAAGGCTTACCGGAATCGTGCAAATATCGTTCAGATACATCGTCAGCGGGTCGCCAACTTGGTCGCCAATCTTAAAAGCGGTAGTCGGAGCAGTAGGCCCGATGATGATATCGTATTGGTTGAAGACATTGTCGAAGTCCTGCTTAATAAGCGTGCGGACCTTCTGCGCCTTCAGGTAATAGGCATCGTAGTAACCGGAGCTAAGCGCATAAGTACCCAGCATGATCCGGCGTTTCACTTCCGGCCCGAAGCCCTGGCTGCGCGATTTGCGGTACAAATCAATCAGATTGTCCGGGTTGTCCGCGCGAACGCCGTAACGAACGCCGTCAAAACGAGCCAGGTTGGACGAAGCTTCCGAAGAAGCAAGCAGGTAGTAAGTTGCAATCGCATACTCTGTATGCGGAAGCGATACTTCCTCCCAAGTTGCGCCCATGCTCTCGAAGGTTTTCAGCGCTTGCATAACCGCTTCCTTCACCTGCGGATCAATGCCTTCACCCAAATACTCTCTAGGCACGCCGATGCGAAGGCCTTTCACGTCGCCTGTTAGAGCGCTGGTGTAGTCCGGAATATTTACGTTTGCCGATGTCGAGTCTTTCTCATCGTAGCCGGCAATTGCCTGCAGAACATATGCGGAATCTTCAACGTTTTTCGTAAGTGGTCCGATCTGGTCAAGGGAAGATGCGAATGCAACTAGCCCAAACCGCGAAACAAGGCCGTAAGTTGGCTTCAGACCAACAATACCGCAATAAGCAGCCGGCTGACGGATTGAACCGCCCGTATCGGAACCAAGCGAGAAGTATACTTGTCCCGCGGCAACCGAAGCCGCCGAACCGCCGCTCGAACCGCCTGGAACGTATTCCGGATTCCAAGGATTCCGCGTTGGATAATAGCTGGAGTTCTCGTTCGAGCCGCCCATTGCGAACTCGTCCATGTTCAGCTTGCCGATGGTAACGGATTGCGCCGACTTGAGCTTGGAAACGGTAGTCGCGTCATAGATCGGATTATAGTTGCTCAGGAATTGGCTCGCGCAAGTCGTAAGCAGCCCTTCCGTTACAATGTTGTCCTTCACGCCTGCCGGCAGACCAAACAGAAGTCCCCGTTCGCCGCCCTCCTGAAGTTGCTTGTCCAGGTTATCCGCTTCGCGGCGGGCATTCTCTTCATTTAATGTAAGGAAAGCTTTAATGGTTTCATCTGTTTCCGTAATTCGGCGGTAAGAAGCATTCACCAAATCGGAAACCGTCAATTCTTTGTTATTGAGCTTGCTATGTACATCCTGTAGGCGTAAATCAAACAGTGACAACAGCAGTTCCTCCCTTCAAATACCTGTAGGTTCTATTCCAATACAGCCGGTACTTTAATCTGGCCGTCTTCTTCATCCGGCGCGTTAAGCAGCACTTTCTCAATCGGAAGCGATTCGCGGGTAATATCTTCCCGCATTACGTTCGTAATTGGAAGCACATGGCTTGTCGGCTCAACATTGTCCGTATCCAGACTGTTCAGCTTTTCCGCATATTTCAAAATCGCATTCAGCTGGCCAGTAAATTGTTCTTTCTCTTCATTCGAAAGTTCAAGCCGCGCCAAATTCGCAACATGCTCTACATCTTTAATCGTAATGCTCATCGATGCTTCGTCCTCCCTTGTAAACCTTGTACTCATTCCTCCTATTATAGCTTATAATCGCCATTTCACAAAGTGTTCAGGCATGCAAAATGAAAACGGAGCCTATCCCCCGCAAGGGATCAGCTCCGCCTAAGATGATTGCCGTTATATCCACGCCTTCAAATTTACCTGGCGAATAAAGTCTTCCGTCGTTTGGCTCTCGCTGGCCGCATTGTCCTGCTCTTCGGGCATTTCCTCGCCCTTCACAATCCGATTGAACAACTCTTCGTTAAACGTAGCAAGCGCATAATCGATAAGAGCTTCACGCTCAATTCGATCAGCCTCCTCCTGCAGCAGCACTTCCTCCAGTTCAACATCCTCGTCAGGAACAAGGAAATTGCGGTTGGCCGCAGGTACTCTTACCACATAGTCGAATACATTATCCGCATTGCGGTCATAAGCGATTATATAACCATACTCCCCAAGAGGGAGATTCTGCTCGAATTGGTCAGCGATTATAACGACCTTTGCCCCTAAACTCAGCATTGTCTTCACTCCTGTCTATCAAGTCGCTGTGTTTCTCTATTATCCTACTAAAAAATAATAGCGGTGTCCAATTCACATGGAAGGATTCCGGCTGTACCAGCGCCAAACCTTCTCGACATCCGATTGCTCCAGACATCCTACTTGATAAGCTTGCTGACTGCCGAGCACATGCGCCGATACGGACAGCAGTTGCCTGCGCGCTTGCCCTCTCGTCCGTCTGGCGGTCATGGATACAATTTGCGGCCTGCGCATGTAATAAGTAATACGCGCGAGATTCCTTTTGCGGAAGATGAGTTGGCCATTTTCCAGCGTTAGACCCGCCGCCGCCAGACAACTCTTGCTCCAAGCTGCGGCAAGGGGAAGCAAAGCAAGCGACCATAATCCGCGGTTATGGAAAAAATAGATAAGAACAGCAGAAATGAGACTAGCCGCAAGCAGTCCCTTCCACACGTAATCAAAATAAGCGCGCTTTGGGGCGGCTGATTGAATTTCGGCCACCGTAAATTGAGGCACGAAGCTAGCCATGACGGAAGGAATCGATGAGACGCGCGTAAAGGGATGCAGCATCAACCGTTCCATTTTATCAGAGGCAACGACTTGCAGTTGTAGCTGCGCAAAGCCGATCCATTGGTGAATAAGACCTTCCTGCACAATAACCGCTTGCACTTTGCTAGCTTCGAAATGATGAACCTTCCGCTCCAGCAGCCCGTAAGAAATCGTAATCTGGTCCTCTTGTTTGTCTGCAGCGAATCCGGTGAACTTAATGACATACAGGATAAGAGAAAGCAGCCAAGCAAGCACTAACCCGCATACGGCAATGATTGCGATAAACGTATAACTTGCATCAACGCTCGTAGACTCTTGATACAATCTGCTATATAGATTAGGCGCCAGCTCATTAATGAAATCATCTGCTAGTGAAACCGTGCCGGCGATAAAAGCAACAACCAGCCCAAAGTTAAGCGAGGTGGCTGCAGCAAGCAGCAGCTGGCCCGCATTGAGCTTCAGGTACGGCGTGTGCTTGTTTTTCTTCTCTGGCCTTTCCATATCTGCATGCGGGGTAAGCGGCGTAAGCATCAGCTTCTGCAATTGTCTCGCTTCGGCATCCGTTAAAGCAGCCAAAATCCCTTCCGCTTTCTTATTGCCGCCGGGCGTTTCGATCTTAACTTGCGTAACGCCAAACAATCTTTGGAGCAGCGGCTGCTCCAAATTAACGGAGTGAATCCTGCCGAAATAAATCGTCTTCTCGTCCCGGAACCAAACTCCTTTGCGGATAACGATCCGGTCCTCTTCCACGGTAAAATTAAATTTGCGCCAGCCCAGTAAACCAAGAAACAGCAGCAGGGTCACAGCCGCTAATATACCAAGATAGATATAGCCATTTACCCCCGACCAGTTCACGCCTTGGAGCAAGGTGATGATGATCAGCGGCAATAAGCCTTTTACCGTGTTGAAAAGAGGGAATAGCATGTAAATGGGATGCAGCCTGCGCGGTTTGTTTCTTCTAATCATCCAGATCATCTACTTTCGCAAGCTGACCGATTCGCCTCTTCAAAAAATGGGCTTCGCTTTGCTTCAGCCCGCTGATCCGGTGTGTCGTTGCCGCAGTAACAACAGCGACGCTGGCAAGCTCGTATTTGCGCATAATCGGGCCGCTTTCGAGTTCGACATGTTGAACCCGCACCATTGGAACCAGCACATTGCGAATGACGATCAAACCGGATTTGATCTCCAGCTCTTCGTCAAACAACTCATATTGGAAGCGGCGGTATTTCAGCTCGGGGAATAACCAGATGAACAGCAATGCCGATACGCTAACTGCAGCCAGACCGATAATGCCGGGTATATATGTCCAATGCTTCCAGGCGGCAAAGGTTATATAAGCAAAAACAAGCACGTATAGCACAAGATGCGCAATGAGCGAGGATAGCCGGTATACCGTAATGTAATCTCTATGAAGCCTTTTTGATAAGAGACGATCCATACCCGTAAAGCCCCCTTCGTTTCGTTTACCATCTGCTTATGGCAATTTGATTAACCCTTCTCTGGTAAACGTTAGAGCCCGAGGGCGCCCATCAGTAATTAAGTAGCTGTTCTCTATGCCAACCACGCCTTCGCATGGAAATGTAAATTTTGGTTCGACCGCAATAACCATGCCCGCTTCAAGCGGAACATCAAAACCTTTGGCAAGCACGGGCCATTCATCGATTTCGAGGCCGATTCCATGACCAAGGAACCTCGCTTGATCCGCGCCATACCCCATAAAATGAGCGGAAAGCCCCGCTTCTCCCGCTTGTTCAAGCGCTCTACCATATAAATTCGAGCAGATCGAACCTTCCACCATCCCTTGCTCTGCCTCCCGAATAATCGCTTCGGAAACCGCATAGGCATGAGATAATTTCTCCGGCAATTCGCCTATGACAGCCGTGCGGGTCTGGTCGATCACATAACCGTCTATGCAGCAGCCGATATCCATCAGTATCGGTTCGTTGCGTTCAATAGCCCGGCGGCTGACGCTTTGCGGGGACGTCGCCCCAAGCCCAAGTCCTCCTGCGGGACCATCGAAATAAGTCGGAACGGCGGCCGCCGAGCCAGCGATAAACATGCCGGTGGCAATCTCCTGATTATAACCGCGCATGCGCATAAGGCCGATGTGACCGCGTTTGCGCAGTTCAAATTCAACATGCGCCATCCATTCCAGTTCGGTTACGCCAGGCTTCAAGTAATTAAGCGCTTCGCGCAGCGATTCGTCTACAACAGCCGCCGCTGCCTCGAACCGGCTGATCTCGAAAGGGGATTTGATCATGCGTTGTCTTCTGATTATAGCGGAGCCGTCAATTAGAGAGCCGGCACCCGCTGCCTGCAGCAGCTCAGACAGCTTCAAATAGGTTAGGGCAGGCATCACATCCAGATCTGCCGCAATAACAGCTTTACGATCTGCCCGGCCTGTAAATACAAGAGGGAATTGCTTCGCCAGCGATTCCCCGAACATCCGAAAAGCGCCTAGTTCTTTGACCGCGACGCCACTCTCCAGTCTAGCTCGCTCAAGACTCCTTTTGACAAAGAAAACCGGTTCCCCATGCGACGGAATAAAAGCATATCCGTTTTGCATGGAGCCGGTGTAATAATAAAGATCTATATTTTGCGTCAGAAGAAATCCGTCCACATTGGCAGCCCGCATGGATTCCTGTAGCTTATGGATTCGATCCTTCACAACTTCCTCGGCAATATCCTTCTTAATGTCCATTCAAAGCCCCACTCCTAACTTCCATATTCCCCCTTTATTACATCAATTTTATGATGGATCGTCAACAGGAAGCGATTGGATACGCTTCGTCCCACCTCCAAAAGTTTTGATTTACAACTATTTCGCTGCATGGGTTATCTAACCGTCAGCTCGGAAATGCCTTTTATGTCCCACTCGATTGGTCCTAGCAGCGTAAATGCCCGAGGGTATACGACATGGATAATTAGAACAACGCCAGGTCTCTCCAGAGTGGCTTCATATTCATATTGCGGATTCCGGTATGTATATGGAAAGGAGCGATCATTATTAATGACTTCGAAAGCAAGCACGGTTACCCTCTCCCTGACCGGCGAGTTAGGTAGAGGATTCCCATCGGCATCAAGCTGCAGGTTCGCCTGCAAATATGCAGCCGCCGCTGCCTCGGCAGCAGCCGGATCAATGCGCAAAACGCCGTCTGCCATGGCGATAGGATCAAGCTGCTGCGAAGCAGCATGGGCCGCACGGTTCAGAGCATGTTTGGACTGGTACAGCAGCTTCATCGCCATTTCCTCATCTGTCTGCAAAAAATGGACCGATACCCATACCGTCATCATTAATACAATCAACATCAACTTATACATAGGAACCCCTCGCTTGCAATCTTACGGCATGAATTCGCTCATCTTCATTCCAAACGTCCGCATTCGGCTGTCCGGAGAGACCGGAGCGAGCCCGATTAACCGGTCGATCTGAAATAAATCCTCGTACGGATAACTCATTCTTAACATCATTCCCGTCCCTCTCGGCAACGGGGAAGCCGGATCTGATGCCGGAAGACCGTTATCCGCCGTTACTTCGAACTGAACCCGTTCAGGACGCATCCCAAATGCCGCAAGCCGACCCTTCGACTGCTCCATCATGGCATCATCAATGTAGCCATAACTCCCGCTTGCGCCAACCTCCAGCAAATAGTCCGTCTCCTGTTGCAGCACGGCTTGCCTTGCGATAAGCACATGCTTATAGATCGGAGAAAACATCATCCAGCACACCATAGCGGCAAACAGCACAAACACTAATATATTTCTCATGGGCTCATCTGCCGGATATAGGCGCCGATGGCAGACCCCGAACGCTCTACTTGCCGCTTCGTGCCGTCGTCGCCCCCGGTAATCCCCGTGTATAGCAAAATGACGGTCACCAGAAGGAGCATCGAAATAAGCAAGCTTCTCAACCCTGCTCCCCCTTAATTGGAACCTACACCTAACATAGAACTGATTTTCGTATTGGCCGAGTCCCCCTGCGACTCAATTTGTTTGCTCGTTCCGTTTGTTCCATCGGCAATAATGTTATTAAACAAAACGATCACCACAACAAGCAGCATGACGGTCATAAGAATATTGCGCATCCTCATTCACCTCCTTCGCAGCGCGTGCACCATTAGCCATTCTCTATCTATCCTAAGGATTCAAATAGCTTGCGCCCCTCCTGCACCCACGGATAAATAAAAATTTGAAAAGTATACAAAATCGGAATCCCCGCTATGACAAACAGGAAATAGGACGTAGATTCCTTCCGGCTTTCTTTGGCTAACTCAATCTTTTCCTTATAGTCCTGAATCCGCTCCCGCAACAGCTTATAATATTCCTGGCTTTCATGCAGCCGCAAAGAATCGATAGTCTCGACAAAGCTCATGCCGTCATCCGTGCCGACCCGGTGCTTGAATCTGCGCAGCGCCTGTTCGGCATCGTGATACCATTCGGCAAGCAGACGTTCCAAGTCGCCACGCAGCGTCCGGGTAAACGGAATACAACGGGTCAGCTTCGTATGAATGTGCAAAGACGACTCCGACAAATAGAGCAACTGGTTGCTCATCGCATAAATCTCTTTCGTAATCCGTTGAGACCGGAATCTTCGGAAGGAACGCAGCCATGGCAAATCCCAATTCAGGATCACAAATGCCGATAGCAGCACCGAATAAACAAGCCATGCCCCTTGCCGTATCGATAATGCCGTGTACAGCGCCGCGGCAAGGGGCAGGAATACGAGCACTACCCTCCTCGCTGCCAAATACCATGCCGCATCTGCCGTTACCCCGCAGCCCGCGAGAAGAGCGGCGCGTTCCGCATAGGAATCCTGATCGCGTGATAACCGAAGCAATCTCATCCATTTATCCGGCAATTCATTGTTCCGCCAGTTCAAGGCATCCAGATGGAACCATCGCGGCCGCCTTCTCGGCATGGACTGAAGAATCATATAGACGCCAAGGAAGCTGAACAGAAATTGTCCGGCAATGATAAAGAGACGCAAGAAAAACTCCATTGACGCAAAGCCCCCTCTACATCTTTTTGCGTGACAGCCAAAGCCCCATTAAAAAAGAAGCAAAAATCAGCACGATGGCATTCAAGAGCATGTCCCGGCCCTGCGGATCAATGAGGTAGTAGTAATACGAATTATCCCGGTTGTACCTTACATTAATGCCGATATAGAATGCCAGGAACAGGATCGGAGTGAAATTGGCAATTCGAATTTCCAACAGTTTGTTCCGTTCCTGCTCATTTGCCCGGCGCGCCTTGCGCATATCGGCCAACAGTTCTTTCAGACTGTCCGCGATTGGCGATCCTTCAGCCAAAGCCACCCGCATAATGTTCACGAAATAATCCCCCCATACATGTCCAAGTGCGGCTGAAAAAATTCGGAGACTTGCTTCGTCATCCCCTCGAACCGACAGATTCCGGTATAACTGCTCAAACACCGACTGCATCAGCCCGAGCAGCCTTCTCTCTTCCACCGTCCGCTGTAAAGCGGCCCGTACCTGACGGCCTCCCGTTACCAGATAACATTGATAAAACAGCTCGATAGCCGGCAAAAAATCCATCTGCAGCTGCATTTGCCTCTGTACAAGCATCGCCCGCAATATCGTGTATGGGAGACAACCAACCACGGCCCCGAACAGCAATGTCCCCTTGATGCTCTGGAAAAAAAGTCCCCCGACTGCAACGCCCGCCAACAGAAGAAGCAATGATCCCAGAATAAGTCCGGCTGGCTTTAACTTAAGCTGCAGCGTCTCGAGCAGCTCCGACAAATGGCGATATACCCGTTCAAAGCGTTGCAGCTTTTCCGCTAGCCGGTAGCTCAACCGGTTCCTTGCAACATAAGCTAGCCGATCCTTTCTCACTTGACGGTCGGTCCAGGCATGCAGCAAGCTGGTCAGAGAGATAAACCATAGACTAAAGAGCAGCAACGCTGCCGCCGCAATAGACAGCTTAATCAATGATGCCATCTCCCTCCCGATAGACGTGCCATTGCTTTAGGGGAAGGCTTCACCGGATAGACCCATTGCCCGCTGGTTTCATCAAATCTTGCCAAGTCCCGTACCGTTACCTCGTTATTGGACCAGCCAAGCTCGCCGATTCGCTCAATGACGCGCCTGCCGGCTACATACCGCATTTCAATGCCGATCTGGGTGACGTATTCGGCAATCCGTTTCGTCAAACGTTCCGGGTTCATGCCTCGTCCATCCAGCATACACATATCGGCGATCGCTTCAGGCACATCCTCCAGCATGTTGGCATGTACCGTTGTCATGCTGCCGGAATGCCCCCGCGTGCAGGCTCGCACATAAATATTCGCGTCCATATCCCGAATCTCCGCATGAACGATACGCTTCGGAGATTGGCGAAGCGCAAGCTTGAACGCCTGCTCCGCCCGGTGCTGCGGATCATCTTCGTCAGCTTCGTATTCAACCGTGTTTTTATTCGGAAAATCCCGCCCCAGCATCATTTCGAAACGTCCCTCAATCGTTACGATTCTCTCCTCATCCGGCAATTCGGCGATCAAGGCTTTCATGAGATGCGTCTTGCCCGAATTGGTCGGACCAATAATAACCAGATTGAACCGGGCATCCAGGATATCGAGAAGCATGTCTTTCATTGTCCGATTTAACGTGCAATACGGGTCCTCGCACAAAGTCTCCAGACTAAACCGGCGAACCGTAAAAAAACGAATCGTAAGGGTTGGCTGCGCCGTAAAGCCAAAGCCCGTCATCGTTACTCGCGAACCGTCCCGCAGCATGACCTCGGCCCATCGCTTCCGCGGATTGATGCGGTCGTTGTTGTACAGGACCAAGTTCTGTTGAATGCGCTCCACATCGCGATCATGGTCGAACCGGAAGGCGGACGGCTTCGCTTGGCCGTCCCTTACTTCATAAATCCGTGAACCAACCACCTGGATTTCCTCCAGGCCTTCTTTATGGACAAGCACCAGCTCAAGCACATTTAGTCCGATAACCTCTGCGAACAAAGCTTCGGCAAGCGTCGCGTAAGGATGTTTGTAACCGTCGAGCTGATGGATGCGAAGCCGAATCAGCCGATCGGCTATAATAGCCAACACTTGTTCACGTTCAGACGCAAACCCAAGCACCGCCCGGTTCAAGGTCTCGCTATATTGCCTTCTTTCTTCCTCGGTGAGTCCCCTCGGAGCGGCCAGATACGACCTTATCTCATCGGCAAGACGTCCGAAATCCGCGCCGCGGCTTGCGGAAAGGCCTTGATCTAATGGCTCGTGTGTCGAAGCTTGGTCCAGTCTTAGCCGCGCAGAATAATCCGACGGTGAAAATTGGCCTGGCCTCAAGAGCTTGCTCCGTTACGGTGGGCCAGCAGCTTGCGGTACCAGGGCTGAACGGCTATCGTTGGCGTAATGCGCCTGATTTGATGCCGATCCATAAGCTGCTCTGCGCTCTCTTGCATCGCCGTCTTCCCTGCCGGATCTTCCTTCAGCCAGTGATCGTAATGACCGCTGTCCAGCTGCGCATAAAAAGAATGCCCATACCGTATTTCCCCGAGCTTCGCAGTACCCATTTCTTTGCAAATGTCCTTCATTCGATATCCTCCTGTGCTCCATGGCGGGTAGATGACAACGGTGTCGTATTGTTCCGTTGATAGTCCAAACAGCGGTGATACTTGTGAAATCCATCTCTTCCCGTCTTCTTGAAAATGAGACAACGCATCCGTCGTGACGATAATACGCGAGTCTGACTCGCGCAGGGCACAAATCGTAGCCGCATTATCCCAATATGCTCCAACATCGATGACAACGATCGAAAAAGTCTGTCCGGCAATCCGGATCAGATGCTCGACCTCCTCCGGCGTAAAAAATTCAGCTTGATCACGCAGCATATTGCCGAATAAAACATGCAAATTAGGCATTCCTCTAACCGTCTGCACCGCACGCGACAGCTTATCCGGCGTTAACGAACCGGACGCAAGTTCCGGTCTAAGCTTGTCCAGCGTAACTGCCGGCTCGGCTATCCCCAAATAACGGTGAAGCTTCGCGCTTTTGAGATGCAGACATAAGTAACCGACCTGCCTGCCGCTTGCTTCCGCGATCCGAAAGGCCGTCGCAAAAGCAGTTGCGGTCGTTCCTATATTCGGTGTCGTTCCTACAAAGGCGATGAACGGTGCCGATATCGCATTCACGAATGATCCTCCTCTTCCAGCTGCAGCGATTCCGGACTATAGGCGATCACCAGCTGATGAAGGCCGTCCTTGCAATAACCGTCGATCGCAAGCCACTGCGACTCCGTCAAATTCAAGTTGATATATTCAATCATGCCGTTCGCATCGCGGCGCGAAGCGTACATCCGTTCCTTATCCCCCTCTGCAAGGGATAACAGATTCGGATCCTTCATATTATCGATTTCTACGTTGCTCGATGATTTGACCGAGGCCACCGTTACAAGTGGCTCAAACATCCTTTTTGACGACTCGCTTCCGCCAGATAGATAAATGGATACTTTATCGCCGGCTCTTATTCCGTTAGAGATTGATCGAATATAATCCCGCGGGATTTGAAAAGTTGCTTCCGCCCGAGACGGAAGCAGATGGAACCGATCGATTTTCCAACCTAGAATCGGTTCGTTTGTCCCGAGCGGAACAACGGTCTCCATGCCTACCGCCTGCCCGATATCGATAATCATCTCCTTCTCGTAACCTTCGCGTGAAATTCGCTTATACGTCATATCCGCTTCCGACAGCCGCCTGCCTGCCTCAATGAATTGCTTGGCTACAACAACTTCCACCGTCTCCTCGCGGGTGACTTGCAGCTTCTGTAACTGGAACAAACCATATACAAGCAAACCAGACAACATAGCAGCGAGTAAGCCAATTCCCGCATTCCTTCTCCTGTTCAACGTCTCCCCCCTCTCCCGTCCACCGGCGAAAAAAAAAGAACGCAGCAGTAGCCTTATTAAGGCTAACCTGCTAGCGTTCTTCGCTAAGCCGTGCACATATTTGTAATTTACATCCAATTGACCATATAATAGCAAAACCACTAAATAGTTGTCTAT
Organism: Paenibacillus glycanilyticus; assembly: GCF_030161375.1. Lineage (GTDB taxonomy): Bacteria > Bacillota > Bacilli > Paenibacillales > Paenibacillaceae > Pristimantibacillus > Pristimantibacillus glycanilyticus_B. The sequence continues at coordinate 153,336 of NZ_BSSQ01000002.1, read as the reverse complement.
ATATTTTTTCAAATTGCGCAAAATTTCGCTATAATGCGACGACAAGCAAACAAAAAAACAAGGACGACGGCGCCCTTGTTTTTCTTGTGGTTAAAAATCAATTAATCCAACGCTAATCAGCAGAGCATCGTCCACTTTACGCATCGTTTCATCGTCCAGATGGGTGATCTTGTCGGTTAAACGCTGCTTGTCAATCGTCCGAATCTGCTCAAGCAGCACGACGGAGTCTCTGTCGAAGCCGTGCGCCGCCGCTTCCATCTCAACGTGCGTAGGCAATTTGGCTTTCTGGATTTGCGCCGTAATGGCCGCGACGATGACCGTCGGACTAAAGCGGTTGCCAATGTCATTCTGAATGACAAGCACTGGTCTTACTCCGCCCTGTTCTGATCCGACGACCGGTGACAAATCCGCAAAAAACACATCTCCGCGTTTTACGATCAACCTCTACACCCCGCTTACGAGACGGCCTAACGTATGATCGGCTTCTTCCTCCGCTTGAAAAGCTTCGGAGGCCATGTTCAAGTTGATCTTCGCCATTTCCAGATAACCACGCTGCATGGACTCGCGGATCTGCCGTTTTTTACGTTCCACAAGATACAGCTTCATTGCCTGACGAATAAACTCGCTGCGATTGGAGTTTTCCTTGGCGACGATTCCGTCGACCTCCTCCAGCAATTGATCCGGCAAGCTGATCATGATCCTCTTGGTGTTCTGCATATTGGCCACCGAACTAGCACCCCCAAAACTTTTCCAAAACCATTAATATTCATTATTGCATAAATACGCCGGTACTATACTTTAACATAGCTATGTTACGCGTATATCAAATATGCTGCATGATTTAGCTGCATTTCCGAGCATATCCCAATTTGCTTTAACTAATTCGCGATCGACAGCAGAAATCCTCTATTTTTCGCGAAAAGTTGATAATAGTAAATAATTCCTACCCTAAAACGAGCGGATTCGATACCGCGATTACCTGTCCGTCTCTTACGTAGACACGGGGTACGCGGGCCGCAACCATGCAGGTCACTTCGTAATTAATCGTTCCGAGCTGCGAAGCGAGCTCTCCGGCCGTAATCTCCTGCTGGCCTTGACGTCCGATCAGCACAACCTCTTCACCCGGCTCAACGGCCGTTTCCGCGGAGGCCGCGTCCAGAGCAATCATGCATTGGTCCATGCAGATCGTACCGAGTACAGGCACTTTAACTCCTCTGACAAGCACGTTTGCCTTGCCGGTCAGCATTCTGCTGAAGCCATCGGCATAACCGATCGGAAGCGTACCGATCTTCTCTTCCTGCTTAGTCACATAACGAGTGCCATAGCTGATCCCCCATCCCGGAGGCGCATCCTTCACCATAACCACTTCCGTCTTAAGCGACAGGACAGGATCAAGCTTGATCTTCTCCCTGCTCACTTCATCGGAAGGATATAAGCCGTACATGCTGATGCCAAGACGGACCATGTCGCCGCCATATTCCGGCGTATCAATACCGGCTGCGCTATTGGCCGCATGAATAATACGGATCGGAAGCTTGTGGCTTCGAATATATTCAGCTACTTCGTAGAAGCGTTCATACTGCTGACCGGTGTAGCTTTTGTCCGTTTCGTCCGCTTTGGCGTAATGGGTAAACAAGCCTTCTACCTCAAGCTGCGACGCAGCGAGCGCTTTGTGAATAAAAGCGATGGCTTGCTCCTTGCCAATGATGCCAAGACGGCCCATACCGGTGTCAATCTTAATATGAACTTTCAGCTTCTTGCCATCCGCATGAGCAGGAAGCGCTGCCGCTGCTTCCAACGTATCTGCGCGGAATAACGCAATCGTTATATCCTCGTCGCGGGCAATCTCAAGAGCATCTGCCGGTACAAATCCCAGTACCAGAATCGGTGTCGCAATACCCGCCTGCCGAAGCTGCAACGCTTCGTCCAGAAATGCGACGCCCAAATAATCAACGCCGAACCGCTCTGCCTCGCGAGCGACTTCCACCGCGCCATGCCCGTACGCGTTCGCCTTGACCGAAGCCATGAGCAAGCGCCCTTCGGGCATAGCGCTGCGGAACGCACGCAGGTTGCGGTTCAGCGCATCAAGCGAAATTTCTACCCGTGTCGGGCGATAATACGATACCAAGTCGGTTCACCTTCTCCTCATTCGGCAGCCACGAGCAATCCCGAGCAACTTTAAACATCAATAGGATTAATGTTATACGCTGTCGCTTGGGCTGTCAATGAAATGGCGTCCGTAATCGGATAGTACCTCTTGGAAAAACTCTCTTACAGGCACATTATTTGCTGGCATCCGCTTCAACGGATTGGGCAATGCGGATCATTTCGGTCTCCGGAAGCGTCGCGCTGGTCAAACGAAGCTGGTTGCCGTCCACAATCCAAGTTAATGTCTTCTGGTCGTCTCCGCCAGACAGTTCGCCAATCGTAAATCCGAGATCCAGGAAAGTGCCGCCCGTATACGATGCAGCCATGTCTTTTGGTTGTGTCTGGATCAGCGAGAAGTCGTAGGCGCCTGTATAGCGGGTTACAACGCCTGGCAATCCGCCGAATTGGACATCCATTGTATCTTTTAAGGTTACGCCATTTGGAAGTGCTGTCGGTACCATGACCTGCATAATGTTGGCTGCATCCGCTTCCGGATTAGCCGCGGTATCGTCGGCATCCTCTTCATCTTCCGAAGTTGCGTTTTTGTCGCCATCCTTGGTCGCTTGATCTTTGCCGTTTGTTTGGCTGTTATCTTTCGAATCCGTGGATTTATCCGGCGTTACGGCATCTTTGCTGCCTTCTTCCGTAGTTGCGTTTGTGCTGCCATCCACAGCGGAGTCATCCGGATTCGCAATCGTTGGCTCATCGCTTGTTCCGCCGCTCGAAGGCGACGACTTCATATTAGCTTCCGTCTGGAATGTCGCTGCGTCGAATTTCGGTCCGAACTCAAAGTTCGAGAAGTCGACTTGAACCATCAGAGCGTTGTTCGCATCATTGACTTCCACATGAGTCGGCTTGTAGTCCGATTTGTTGAGCCAAATTTTTTGTCTAGCAAGCGTACCGTTGTTGTAGTTAGCCATTACGTCAAAAACATAAGATTTATCGTCAACCGCGAACTGGCGCGAGTTGTCTGTCACAATGCTCTGAATGAGCGTTTGATAGAGATAGACTTGCCCTTGATTTTGCGGCCAATCGCTTTGGAAACGGAACACTTTGTTCAGGCGAGGCGTAAGGACAAACACGCCGTCATCATTGCGCAATACAATTTGTGTAATATCCTTCTCTGCATTCGTCAATTTAATGCGGTAATAATGGGGCTTCTGGTAAGAAACTTCAACATTATAGGTTAACTCCTGCTGACCGGTGTGAAGCTTCATAGTGCCTGTCCCTTGGTAGCTCTCCATGCTGTTTACGACTTTGTCGAGCTCCTTGACAACGGACTCGGCGTCCTTCTTCCCGCATGCGCTTAGTACGAGTGAAAACACTAACAAGATTGCCGCTGCCCATGTCATGCGACGCATTACAATCATCCCCTCTTCACATTGTTTTTCCGACTGGTAACATGTCTATGAGGGAACTTGGACAATTATGCGGACTAGTTTGACAAGCTGGGGCTTGTATTTATTTCTTTCATCATCTAAATAGGCGCGCTATAAATATTTAGCAGTAAAAAAAGTGAAACCTAAGTCCTAAACTATCGTATAATTAACTACGGCTTTCCATGCGTAGAGAGGTGTGTGCCATTTTCATGCTCCATGACGTTGTAGACTTCCTAATGAAATTTGGCCCCTGGGGTTTGTTCGTTCATTCTATGATTGATGCAATCATCTTTCCAATACCCGCCTTATTCCTCCAGGTTCCATTAAGCCTAGTAAATCCGCATGATGCATTGATGCTGGCTACCGTAGGATATATCGGTTGTTTGATAGGCACCCCAATCGGCTATTTAATCGGCAAATTGTTAGGCAACTCCATCCTATATCGCATTCTTAAGAAGGAATGGATTGAATCTGCCACAAACATGTTTAAGAAAAACGGCGATACTGCCGTATTAATTGGTTCTTTCACCCCTATTCCGTTCAAAGTATTTACGATTCTATCAGGCGCTCTTAACTTTCCGCTCTGGCGTCTCCTTGCTTATGCGGCAATAGGCAGAGCAGCAAAGTTTTATCTGGTTGGCGGACTGATCTACTTCTACGGTCAAGCGGCCGAAAAGATGGTTCACAACGCATCGTATTATTTGTTCGCCGGCGCCGTCCCTTTAATCGTCTTATTCCTGTTCTTCCGGAGAAGAAACCGCAAGAAAAAAGCGGCTAAAGCAGCGGCTGCGGCAGAAGCTGCGGCAGCGGTTAGCAGCGAAAACGATGGAACCGTACAAGAGCATGCGGCAGTTGCTGCCGCTGAAGAAGAAACATCAGCTTCAACAACGAAACCAAGCGATGTCAACATCTCCACAACTCCCGTCAGCCATACTTAAGCGGACATTCAAAAGCCCTTTCCCAATTGTTTGGGAAGGGGCTTTGTCAGCTATGCCGGCTTCAAATAATCAAATAAACGCCCCTCGGAGTCATCTGGCTGAGATGATCCAAGGGGCGTACTTCGACGCTATATTAGACGCCGTATTGCGCGATTTTCACAAGATTGGTAGCGCCCGCTTTGCCTGTAGGCGTACCTGCCGTAATGACAACATAGTCGCCTTTCTCAAGCAGGCCCGTGCTGCCGCCGTTCGTTAATGCCGATTCGAAAATATCGTCGGTCGAATTAGGCTTGCCGCCTTTAACCGGGATTACTCCCCACATCACTGCCAGGCGAGGCAACACTTTCTCATCCGAAGCTACCGCGATAATCGGCGATTTCGGGCGGTATTTCGAAACCATGCGTGCTGTAAAGCCGCTCTCCGTTGGCGTTACGATCGCTTTCGCGTTCAGCTCCAGAGAAGAACTCACGACCGCTTGGCTGATTACTTCCGTAATCGTTGTTGGCTGAACGTCTCTGCGCTGTTGGAACTCGTCGAAATAATTCAGCATGGATTCGGCCTTAACCGCGATGGAAGCCATCATGTTCACCGATTCTATCGGATATTTGCCTGCAGCCGTTTCGCCGGAAAGCATAATCGCGTCCGTTCCTTGGAGCACGGCGTTCGCCACGTCGCTTACTTCCGCGCGGGACGGACGAGGGTTCACCTGCATGGAATCGAGCATTTGCGTCGCAACAATAACGACTTTGCCCGCCGTATTACATTTCGAAATCATTTCGCGCTGAATCATAGGCACGTCCCAAGCCGGAACTTCTACGCCAAGGTCGCCGCGGGCAACCATGATGCCATCGGAAGCTTCGATAATCGAATCCAGGTTATTAACGCCTTCTTCATTCTCGATCTTCGAAATAATCTGGATATGTCCTGCGCCGTTCTCATGCAGCAATTCGCGAATTTGCAAAATATCTTCCGCTCTTCTTACAAAGGATGGAGCGATAATATCGATTTGCTGTTCAATGCCAAACAGGATGTGGCGGATATCGCGATCGGTTACGCCAGGAAGAGTCGTGCGGATACCCGGCAGATTGACGCCTTTTCTCGCTTTGATGACGCCGCCGTTCAGAATAACGCATTCGATTTCCGTGCCGTTAACTTCCGCAACTTCCAACTCAATCAAGCCGTCGTCCAGCAAAATTTTATTGCCCGGATTTACCACTTGCGGCAGCTCAGCATAATTGACGTGAATCCGTTCACCGGTGCCGATTATTTCTTCCGTCGTCAAAGTCAGTTTCTCTCCTACCTTCAGCAGGTAAGAAGCTTCTTCCAGCTTGCCGATCCGAACTTCCGGGCCTTTAATATCAAGCAAAATCGCGACAACACTATTCGTAGCCGCAGCAGCTTCCCGAATGCGCGCAATACGTGCCGCATGATCCTCCAGCTCTCCGTGTGCCATATTCAAACGGGCAACGTTCATTCCCGCTTTAATCATGTCGATTAATACCTCTGTCGATTCGCAAGCTGGTCCCATGGTACATACAATTTTTGTTTTGCGCATAATGTCTCTGATTCCTCCTGATTGTACGAGTCTGTTGAACATGAATAGCCTTATTGTAGCTCCTTTCTTCCCAACCGACCATGAAATATAGTACTCTTATAGAAATATAGTACGATAATTAGAGAGGAGAAGAGGCACCATGCTGCGGCTCATGCAAGTAAGACAAGACCGGGGAACCGACTGGTTTGACAACGGGGATCGGCCAGAAGGCGCGTCCACACTCGTGTTGGCAAGCTACGGCAAGGCGGTATACTGGATCGAGAATGAGAAAATCATTCTAGAAAAAGGCGATTTATTGTACATCCCCGCAAGCAAAGCCTATTATGGCAAATGTGTGCCAACCGTATTTCATGAGAAATACGTTATTGAATTCACTGCGGACACTCCGCCTCTCCCGCTTCTGCAAAATAACGAATGGGTGAAATCCAGAGCCGGCGCCTATGAACTCATCCTTGAACGGATCAAGACGATGCACACGGAATGGACGGAGAAGCACCTGTACGCCGAGGTGTTAGGTCTTGCTATCCTGTATGAATGTCTGGCTCTATGGAACCGGGAGCTGAATGAGGGACCGGCTACCTCTCTTGCCCATCAGCAGGTAGAGAGAATGAAAAACTATATCATGAATTACTATCAGCAGAAGATTACAAAAGAGGAGCTTGGCGAGCACATTCATAAAAGCCCAAACTATGCCGCTACGTTATTCCGGCGGGTGACAGGACAAACCATCAGCGAATATGTCCATAAAGCGCGGGTTAAAAAAGCCATTTACCTGCTTATTGACTCCACCCTTACGGTAGGAGAAATTTCTGAAGCCGTCGGCTATCGCGACTTGTCTTACTTCCAGCGTATATTCAAACGCGAAACCGGCAAAACGCCAACCGCCTATATGAAGGACCGTCCAACGCCAATCCCATAAAAAAGGATTTCTTCAGCAAATTATGGGCAATCGAAAGCCACCCGACTTCGAGGTTAACTTTCGGTAAGCATCGAAGCAGGAACCTGCGGAAGGTGGGTGGTACCTCCATTTTAACAAGGGGGGCTTCTTTTATTTGAGCATTTTATGAACAGGTTAAGGGTAGACGGAGCATTAAATGATTCTGGAGAAGCGTCAGCGTTCGCTTTTGTGAAGGGATGCCAACCATACCTCGTTGATTCAAGGAATCCCTGAGCAATGGCGATCGGAAGAACATTTAATGCGCAGGCTGCTGTTTAACTTAGATAAAAAAGGGTGTCCTTCCGCCATTTTCATGACTTATGGGACACCCCTCTTGTTCATATCCGTTATTCACCTGAAGCTTTGGAAGTACGGAATAGCTCTGCGAACCGATCCGGAGCAACTGGCGGACTAAACAGATAACCTTGCATCAGATCGCACTTATGCTCTTTAATAATTTGCAATTCTTCCGTCGTCTCGACGCCTTCGGTGACGACCTTCATGTTAAGGTTATGGGCAATCACGACAAGCGATTTGAAAATCTTCTGCTTGCGGATATCCGTCACGATTCCCCGAATAAAAGATTTGTCGAGCTTCAAATAATGAATCGGGATATTCTGCAAATAACTTAGCGAGGAGTAACCGGTACCGAAATCATCCAAGGAAAGTTTAAGCCCAAGCGACTGAAGTTCGTGCAGGATTTGCAGCGTTTGCTCCGGATTTTCCATAAAAATCGATTCGGTAAGCTCAAGCTCAATCTGCTCAGGACGAACGCCGGCTTCGGCGATAATCGACTGGATGCTGGCAACAATGTCTCTTTGCTGGAACTGGATCATCGACATGTTCACGCTGACCAGAATCGAATCCATCCCCATTTGCTCCCATACTTTCACTTGCCGGCATGCAGTCTTAAGTACCCATTCCCCAAGCAAAATAATAAACCCGGTCTTCTCCGCTATCGGAATAAATTCAAGCGGGGAAACCATGCCAAACTCCGGATGTTTCCAGCGCAAAAGCGCCTCAACGCCATGAATCCGGCCCGTTCCGATCTCCAGCTTCGGCTGATAATGGAGCATGAACTGATTCGACTCCAGCGCCTCAAACATGCTGCTCTCGAGTACAATCTCTTTCGTTGGCACATTGTTCATCATCGGTAAATACAGCTTGTATGTATTCCGCCGCTTCTTCGCGACATACAAAGCAATATCGGCTTCCTTCACAAGCCTGTCGCCCGTCTCCCTTGTCCATTCCTGCCGCGTGCTTATCCCGATGCTTGCCGTCAAATACATAAGCCGCCCTCTCATCTTGATTGGTTCGGCAATGACGCTTAGAATCCGCGTGGCAATCGCAGACGCTTCCTCCGAATGGCCGATCTCGTCAAGCAGGACCATAAATTCATCACCGCCAAAGCGGTATACTTGGCCAGCATGGCCGGTCGCTTCGACAATCCGCTTGCCAAGCTGCTTAAGAAGCAAATCCCCCATCGTATAATCGAGTGTTTCATTAATAATCTTAAACCGATCCACGTCAATATACAGCAAAGTGACATGCCCCTTGCTTCCCGCTTTCGTCCCCATATACCGCGTATAGCCATACCGGTTGGGAAGCCCCGTCACAAGATCATGCGTAGCCTGATGCTGAATCAAATGCTCTGCTTCCGCGCGGAATTCGACCATCCGGTTAAAATGATGGGCCATCGTCTCAAACTCGTCATTGGTCCGGATATCCAGCCTTAGCTTCTCATGTCCAACGGCAGAGGTCGCTTGAATGACTTTGTTAATATTCTCGAGTACAATCTTCCGCAGCAGGAGCAAAGCCAATAAAGACATGATCAGGAGCATAGCGACGCCGATCAGAATCGAACTCCACAGGGAAGAGTAGAACTGCGTAAGCATGTTGCTCTTCGGGATAACCATTTCGAAATGCCAGGTAGAATCCTGAATGGCGATCGGAATGAGCATACGAAGCATTTGCCCCGGCGCATAACGATCGAGCGTATATTGAATGGTCGTAAAGTTTTGTTTGTAATCGCTGATGGAACCTCCGCCTGGCCACATTTCATAAGGCTTCCTAACCAGATCCGGATAGGCGCCGTTTGCAAGGTATGCGTTATTAGAGGTAATGATGCTGGCATGTCCGTTCAAAGGACGGATTTTACGGATTTTGTCCTGCACGGTCTGGAGTGAAATATCGCCGCCAACAATGCCGAGAAACCGTCCGTTATCATCGATTAAGGGTAAAATAAAGGACGTTACAATAATCTCCTTGCCGTCCAGCTCGTATGGATAGGGATCCAGCAAAGTAAACTTTCCCGATTGCTTGGCAATCCGGTAAAAGTCCCCATCATTGTCTTGCTTGTTATAATCAACGGTCGCAATCGTCTTCAAACCGTCATTGTGACGCAGGACATAAGGAATAAACCGGCCGGTATCGTCATCATAACTGCCGGCGCTCCTGTGCTCCGCATCCTTATGGTCAAACGCATCCGGCTCCCATACCGTGTATGCGCCAATCAGATCGGGATTATGCCGGACGACCGATTCCAGCATATGTACGGCATAAGAACGGTTTTGCACGGAATCCGTCCGCATTTGAAGCAACGCGTCCTTGACGGTTGTTAATGAAGCCAGACTTTTATTAATAGATTGGGTGAATTCGTCGATATAGGATATAGATTGTTTTTGCGCTAGCAGCTCGCCATTTTGCAGGCTACTATCGTAGAGCTTGTTCAAGTAGAAAGTAACCATTAAAGAATAAGACAACAGCATTAGTGCTCCCAATGCGGTAATAAGTTTCTGTGCGATGCTGAGCCTTATGTTCCTCAAAGCGCTACCCCCTCTGACTTAAGACCTACGTTTCTTTGTTTTTCCAAATTATGATATGGTTCTAGTATACTTGACAAATAAAGATAAATACAACGAAAACCTAGCTAATTATATGACAAAATAATCAATCATTCGACATATTCTTGTCGAATGATGTTGTTTTCCACTACAAAAGAAATAAAAGAGGCTGCCAGGGCAACCAATCGCTCCTGCGCAACCTCTTTTCTTCTAATGCTATGGTCCCGGTGTCGTTTAGCCCTGCTTAACGTCCCGTTGTGGTTCCTGAGACAGATCGCCTTTATGGTGCATACGGTGAAGCTTATGAAGCTCCTCGCGAAGCTGCTCCGCCGTTTTCCCCTCTGTTGCGATGCCGTTTTCTTTTGCTTTCTCGCGCAGATGCTCCAAAATTTTCGCTTTATGCTCCGTTTTGAAAGCTTCCCATTTCGCTTTATCTTTTTGCTTCGCTGCTTCCAGCTCTTTCTTCAGCTGGTCCGCCGACTTGCCATCCGTCTTAATGCCGAAATAATCGGCCATATAACGGAGCTTCTCCATCCGGTGCTCTTCTCTGTTCTTGCCGAGCATCCCGTCATGATGATGACCATGCTTGCCGCCATCCTCCATGCGGTTATCTTGAGCTGCAGGTGCCTTCTCCTCCGGCTGCGCCGCGTAGACCGGAGCCGATAGCAGCAGCATAGTCGCTGCGAATGCACCGATGATCCATTTTCTATTCATGCCTTGCCACACCTTCCTATCCAATTCGTGATGCAGAGCTTTATTGCTCCTCATGGATTATTTTTCCCAAGCATTCGAATGGATAGACATGCAGATGTCGGCAGATCGGCTATTCTGTCGAATGAAGCACTCCTTGCTCAAGCTTCCGGAGCTCCTCCTGCAAACTCTCCTTCGAGAAATGCTCCCCGATAAACACGGCAACATCATTCACTTCGCCTTGCGGCGTTATTCGGATAAAATCGGTCTCCCGGTAAGCGTATTGGAAAAGAAACCGGCTTGCCGTATCCGAGAACGTCACGATTCCTTTCGCCCGGTACACATCGTCCGGCAGCCGCTTCAGAAATTCTTCGAATGCCTCGCTGTCAACCGCTCCGTTCATGTAATAGGTCATCACCATCACATGGTCGTGCGTATGGTGATGACCATCATGATGGGCCTGTCCGCTGTCTTCCTTATGGACAACGGATAGCTGGGCGGCATCTTCCGCATTGCGGTCAAGGAACGACCAGTCGTCTATTTCGCAGCGGATGGTTGCCTTTATAGGGGCGATTTCATTCATTTCCCTAATCAGCTGCTGCGCTTCTACCAACTCGCCAAGCTCCAGCTTGTCCGCCTTGTTAAGCAGCAGTCTTGTCGCGCACCGGATTTGTTCGCGCATCAGCTTATACGTTTTGCCTATGCCGCTTCGGCTGCGCTGCAAGAGCTCCGGACCGTCCACGACCGTAATGACGCCCTGCAGCTCAATCCGGCAGTACATAGCCGCTTCCGTCACGCCGTCCATAATCTCCATCGGATTAGCCGCGCCAGTTGATTCAATAACAATAATATCGGGTTGATGCGTATCGACCAGTGTCTTGATCTCCAGGCTAAGGTCGCTTCGGATGGTGCAGCAGATACAGCCGCTCAGCATTTCCGACATCGGAACATCCTCGCCGACCATCTGGCCATCCAGGTTAATATCGCCAAGTTCATTCATAATGACCGCCGCTTTAAGTCCTTGCGCTTGCCAGCGGTTAAGCAATCCGGTCAACAAGGTTGTTTTACCGCTGCCAAGAAAACCGGACAGCAAATAAATCGGTACAATCGTTTTGTTCATTTGTGCAATCCCTTCCTTCTGTCATTCTTTTCATTATATCGCAAAACAAAAGAAACTGCCCTCGGCCATTGGGATGGCGAGGGCAGCTTCTTTTATTTAAGAACTTATAACCATACGGATCTGATTATGATAACTAGCAGTATGAAGAGGACAAGAACGAATCCAAAAGAACTGCCGCCACCACCATACGGGTATCCACAACCAGTACCAGCACCTGCAACAGGACTTACTCCGTAGCTCATTTGTTCATCTCCTTTAACTAATGTACAGTATCCTATGATCATTAACCCAATTGAGTATAGGCATTAACCAAAATTGTGCGTTTGCTCATTTTTGGCTGGAGGATGCACATGGTTAAAGGAAATGAGCATGTATCCTTTTTACAATCGTTCTACAGATATTCGCCCAAACGCTCGTTAAACGAAGTCAGATAACGCAGATCCGTCTCGTCGAACCGGCTGAAGGAAGGACTGTCAATATCGAGCACGCCAATGATCTGGCCGCCGCTATAGAGCGGAATAACAAGTTCGGAATTCGAAGCGCTGTCACAAGCAATATGTCCGGGGAATTGATGAACGTCCTCCACCAGAACAGCTTCTTCCCGCGCAACTGCCGTTCCGCATACCCCTCTGCCTACCTTGATCCGCGTACAAGCCGGCTTTCCTTGGAAAGGACCAAGCACCAGCTCGCCTTCTTCCAATAAATAAAAACCAACCCAATTAATATCGTCCAGAAACTGTCCGAGAAGGGCCGACGCATTCGCCAAATTGGCGATCCGGCTGCGCTCGTCCTCTACCAGTCCCGTCAACTGTTTAATAAGAAGCGTATAATTCTCTTCTCTTGTGCCCGTATATAAGCTTTCATTAAACATAAAACTCACTCCTACTCTATCAACCTGACCAACCATCCAAACCTTACTTGATCGTATGAATAGAATATCATATTCCAGCGGCATGAGCGATTAGGGGGATAATTTGGGTGACGAAGAAGAAAACCACCGTAAATAAGAAGACGATTACGAAAAACGCAGGCGCGAAATCTACGGGAGCCAAAAGTACGAAAGCAGATCTTCTCTATCCTTTGCAAGAAAGCTTTGAAGATGAAGTATTTGCCCTTGTCAATCAAGAGAGAGAAGCAGCCGGCTTGCCTCCTCTTGCGAGATTGGAAGTACTCTTCGAAGCAGCCGAAGCAAAAGCGCAAGATATGCGCGATAATAATTACTTCGACCATATATCCCCTACGTACGGCACGCCGGGGCAAATGTTGACGCAATTTGGCGTGGAATGGACGGCTTACGGCGAGAATATCGCCGCGGGGCAGCGGACGCCGGCCTTGGTAATGGAAGCATGGATGAACAGTCCGGGCCACCGGGCCAATATTTTATCGCCTAAATTCACGCATATGGGAGTCGGTTATGCCCCCGGGACAACGGATAGCCGATACCGGACTTATTGGGTACAGGAGTTTGTAAGACTTTAGGTCTGTTTTCGAGAAAACCTCTATCTTTATTCCTAGTTATGTCATTTTTTTACACAAGCTTCACTTGTTCGATACATTCTCCTAATAGAAGCTCTGTAAGATGCAATTGAACCAGAGAGATTCAAATAGGAGGAGATGTTAGAATGAAAGGCGCAAAAGTTTGGAAAACGGCATTATTCGGCACCGCTGCTGCCGCCCTTGTTGTTACAGGTTATGCGGGTGTTCAGAAGAGTAATCAAGCAGATGCAGCTACGCAAAAAGCAAAAAACGTTGTATTGTTCGTAGGAGACGGCATGGGCACTGCTCAACGCGACGCTATTCGCCTTGCCACGGTAGGCGAGAGCGGCCAGCTGGCGATGGATGCCATGCCTTATGTCGGCCTTATTCATACAAGCTCCACGACGGCCATTACGGATTCGGCTGCTTCTGCTACCGCTTACGCAAGCGGGGTTAAAACGTACAACGGCGCAGTTGGCGTTGACGCTAACAAAAAGAACGTAAAAACGATCATGGAATATGCCAAGGATAAAGGCATGTCTACCGGCCTTGTCACAACAAGCCAAATTACCGATGCAACGCCGGCCGCTTTTGCTTCCCATGTTCTCGACCGTTCCAAACAAAGCGACATCGCCCTGCAATATTTGACAAAGTCCAAAGTGGATGTTCTGCTCGGCGGCGGCGAAGACTTCTGGTATCCGGCCGGCAAAGCCGGTGCTTTCAAGGATGAGACGCCTGCTGACCCGTCCGAGAAAAGCAAAGGGACGCAAGGCGATCTGGTAGCAAAAGCTAAGTCGCTTGGCTATACGTACGTAACGAACAAAACGGACATGACCAAAGCAAAAGGCAAAGTGCTTGGCCTGTTCGCTAACGAAGAAATGTTCCAGCAAAAGCCGGAAGGCCAAGGCGACGTATACAATCCAATCGTCTCCTTGCCCGATATGACCAAAAAAGCGCTGGACACTCTCTCCGCAAACAAAAAAGGCTTCTTCCTGATGGTTGAAGAAGAAGCCACGGATGAAATGGCCCATAACAATAACGCCAAGCTGACGATCAAAGCCGGCCAGGAATTGGACAAGTCCGTCAAAGTAGCGAAAGACTTTGCGAAGCAACATCCGGACACGCTGGTGCTTGTCCTTGCCGACCATGAGACAGGCGGCTTCTCGGTAGAAGAGGTTGATGCAACGGACGAGTCCACGGACGGTCAAACAATCTCCGGAGAAGACGGCCCGTTTGCGATCGCGAACTCCAAGATGAGCTTTATCGTTGACTGGACAACTTCCGGCCATACTGGCGTAGACGTACCGGTAACGGCAACAGGCGCCGGTTCGGAGCTGTTCACCGGCATTTATGAGAACACTTCAATCTTCAACAAGCTTGCGCAAGCGCTTGGCATCACGGTTAAGAAATAAGCTATACGGGTATAAAAAAGAGGCTTCCATGGCCAATCAGCCATTGGAAGCCTCTTTGCTGTATGGTGCGGTTCCTTACAGCACTTTGCTGAGGAACTCTTTCGTTCTAGGATGCTGCGGGTTGCCGAATATTTCGCGAGGAGCTCCTTGCTCCACGATCTGACCGCCGTCGATAAAGAACAACCGGTCGCCAACTTCGCGGGCAAAGCCCATCTCGTGGGTTACGATGACCATCGTCATCCCTTCCTTCGCGAGCGACTTCATAACATCCAATACCTCGCCGACCATTTCCGGGTCAAGCGCCGAGGTCGGCTCGTCGAACAACATGACGTGAGGACGCATCGCAAGCGCGCGAGCGATCGCTACACGCTGCTTCTGTCCGCCGGACAAACGATTCGGATAAGCATCCCGCTTATCCTCCAGACCTACGCGGCGGAGCAGCTCGAGGCCAATTTTCTCCGCTTCTTCCTTCGATTTCTTCTGCACTTTGATCGGAGCAAGCGTGATGTTCTGCAGCACCGTCTTGTGCGGGAACAGGTTGAACTGCTGGAACACCATGCCCATGCTTTGACGCAGCCCGTTAATGTTTACGTTACGGTCCGTAAGGCGTTTGCCTTCGTATTCGATTACGCCGTCCGTTGGCGTCTCGAGCAAATTCAGACAACGAAGGAACGTGCTTTTTCCGGATCCGCTTGGCCCGATGACAACAACAACCTCGCCTTGGGCGATCTCCGCATCAATGCCGGTCAGAATGTTTGCTTTGCCGAATGATTTTTTAAGTCCCGTTACTTTAATCACTTGTATTCAACCTCCGCTCGCCAATGCCAAGCAGCTTGGACATCGTAAAGATCAAGACGAAATAGATAAGCGCCGACACGAGCATCGGCTCCAGGGAAATAAAGGTTGCCCCGCGAATCGCGTTCGCTTGATAAGTCAATTCGCCATATCCGATAACGGACAGGATCGAAGACTCTTTAACAACAACAACAAACTCATTGCCAAGCGCCGGCAATACGTTCTTGAAAGCTTGAGGAAGAATAATTTGGCGCATCGCCAAACCTTTCGACATCCCAAGCGACCGTGCCGCTTCCATTTGTCCCTTATCAACCGCTTGGATGCCGGCTCTCATAATTTCCGCGATATACGCGCCGCTGTTCACGGTAAGCGTCAGATAGGCTGCCGTAAAGATTCCGATATCAAAGCCGAGAAATATCGGAAGTCCGTAATAGAACAGGAATAACTGGACGAGAAGCGGTGTCCCGCGAATAATTTCAACAAATACCGAACCGACAAAACGGAAAATCCATAGCCCGGAAAGGCGAAGAAGCGATACAAGGGTACCCAATACAAGACCGCTAAGCACGGCAAGCAAAGCTACCTCGAGCGTCTTCTTAATGCCTGTCCAGTAGTATGAACCATAGTCGTTCAGAAAAGAAAAATCAAAATGGTAAGCTAACTCCATGTTGTTCAACCCTGCCTTTTCTATTTAAAAAGGGAAATAGCGGCTTTATCCCCTATTTCCCCAACACGTTCTTATTGCTCTGCGACTTGCGTCATTTCCGAAACCCATTGATCAATCTTCTTGTCCGCGATCAGATGGTCAAGCGTTTTTTGAATTGCAGCCAGAAGATCGGCTTCGCCTTTGTTAACCGCAACCGCAGAACCGCCAGCTTCATACTCAGGAGCAATAGCCGTCAACGCAAGATCCTTGTTCGTGTTTGCATAACCTTGAGCTACGGGAGCTTCGGCAATGAGAGCATCTACTTTTTTCGATTTCAGCTCAAGAACAAGATCCGTTGTTTTGCCCAACGACTTCAGCTTGGCGCCTTTGATGCCTTGTCCGATTTTCTCTTGCGTAGAACCCATTTGAACGCCAATCGCTTTGCCTTCCAGGTCAGCCATTGTCATAAACTTGTCTTTATCTGCAGCGCGCACAAGAACAGCTTGTTTCGCGTCATAATAAATTTTGGAGAAGTCTACCGCTTTCGAACGCTCTTCGTCCGGAGTCATGCCCGCGATCACGAAGTCGATCTTGCCCAGCTTCAGCTCTGCGAGCAGGTTGCCGAAGTCCATATCTTTAATTTCAAGTTCAACGCCAAGATCCTTTGCGACCTCTTTCGCAATCTCGATGTCAAAGCCTACGATTGTATCTTTACCGTCAACGTTCTTATGGAACTCGTACGGTGCATATTCGGCGCTTGTGCCAAGAACGATTTTGCCGGCTTTTTTAATGTCCGCCAGCTTGCCTGTCGCTTCTGCCGCACCGTTATCCGCGGAAGCAGCCGGGCTCTCGGAAGCGTTTGAAGAAGAGTTATTTCCTTTGTTGTTCCCGCCGCATGCCGCCAGCGTGAACACAACAACTAAAGTCAAAATAAGAACTAAACTTTTTTTCAACGTCATGTCATTCCACTCCTGATGTGTGTTGATAATTAGAAAACCAGTTGATTATAATTCATATTTACGTATAAAGATACAGGTTTTTTCTCCCAAAATTTTCAGTTTCTCTGCTCTTCCCTCCATTCCTAAAAACAGCCTTCTATGGAAGGATACCCAATTTCATGTCAATCCTACCCCGGTTCTTGCCATTAAGTTATTCTTGGGCGACAAACCGGTAACCGATCCCGGGTTCCGTTGTAATATACTTCGGACTTGTAGGATCTTCTTCCAGCTTTTTGCGCAAATGGCCGACGTATACCCGCAAGTATTGGCCGCCGGATTCCGTAAGATGACTTCCCCAAACTTGCTGCAATAATTGTTTCTGGGTTAATACTTTCCCCGCATTCGAAGCAAGCAGTTTAAGCAGATCGTACTCCGTAGGGGTCAACTTGATCCGCTCGCCATTCAGCTCTACGTTTCTCTGTGCCAGATCGATGAGCAAGTTCCCGAATTGCAAAACCGGTTCGCTTGTCGTCTTGGTTACATGCCGAAGCGCAACCCGAATTCGGGCAACGAGCTCCCCCATGCCAAATGGTTTGGTGACGTAATCATCCGCGCCGCTGTCGAGCGCCAATATTTTATCCTCTTCGCGTTCCTTGGCCGTCAGTACGATAATCGGAATGCCGGACCACTCGCGCACGCGCTCTAGAACGTCCATTCCCGACATATCCGGCAAGCCCAAATCGAGTACGATCAGTTCAGGATGCTCAACCGAAGCTTTCATAATCCCTTCTCCCCCGCTCCCCGCTTCATGAACTTCAAAATGATGGGCTTGCAACGCAACTTTCAGAAGCTTCCGAATTTGGGGCTCGTCGTCAATAATAAGAATTCGGGCTCCTTTCTCAGGCGTAATCATATCGTCTTCCAGTCCTCCTCTGCTTCATTTAACGGGAGTGAAATCGTAATAATCGTCCCTCTCTCCGGGTTGGGCTTAGCCGAAATGGTTCCCCCGTGCAATTCCACAATGCCTTTGCAGATCGCAAGCCCGAGGCCCGTTCCCGGAACGTGTTTGGTTTGGTCCGCACGATAAAATTTATCAAAAATTCGTTCCCCATCCGTTTCTTCGAGACCTATTCCCGCGTCGGCAACGGAGAGCGATACGGTCGCTCCTCCTACTTGCGCTTCAATAATAATCTCGCTGAAATCCGGCGAATACTTAATCGAATTGCTCACCACGTTCACCAATACCTGCTCGAGCAACACTTCATCGCCTAGAATCAACGGCATTTGCTCCGGTAGCCGTACGCGTATTTTGCGATGCTGCTGGTAATCCTTCACCTGCTTCAGCACGACTCCAATGATATCTTCCACATCACACCATCTCTTGCGAAGGCGCAACATCCCGCTCTCCAATTGAACCATGCCAAGGAGATTGGAAACGAGGCGATTCATGCGAAGCGCTCCATCCCTGATCGTGATCAGCAGATCATGTTTATCCTCCGGCGAAAAAAGTCCGTCTTCTTCAATCATCGCGGTAGCGGAGCCTATAACCGTGGCCAGCGGCGTCCGCAGTTCATGCGACACGGAATCGAGAATCGCCGTGCGAAGTCTTTCCGATTCTGCCGTCAAATGGGCAAGTTTGGCTTCTTCGCTTAGCTTGACTCGGGCAATTGCGCTTGCGGCAAGTCCCCCCAGCGCCTCCAGCCACCGAAGCGTCTCATCGGATAGTTCGCTGTCTTCGAGAATGACCGCGAGTACGCCGTACGTTCGATCTTCCGCTTGCAGCGGGATGTACAGCCCTTGCGATTCTCTAAGAACATCGGTCCCGCGGCCGGCCATCTTCCCGTTCCGGTACACCCATTCCGAGATAACCATCTCGCTCTGCCCCAGCTTGGAAGACTCGGGGGAGTGCGCGGCAATCTCCAATTCATTCTTCTGGTTAGGCAAGCAAAATGCAGTCTGCGCATGCACCGTCCGCGACACTTTCAAAGAAACATTCTCCAGCAGCAAATGGAGATCCGTTATAGCCCCGATCTCCTTGCTTATCTCATATAACGAAGCGGTATAGGCTTCGCGTTGTCTCGCGAATTGGAGCTGTTGCTTTAATTGGGCAGCCAAGCTCGCGGTAAGGGCAGCAACAATCAGAAAGATAACGAATGAAAACAAGTAACGAATATCCTCAACGGAAAAACTTATAAACGGCGGCACGAAAAAGAAGTCAAACGCCAAAACACCAATGCCGGCAGCATAAAACGAAGGCCATTTGCCTCCGTACATCGCGCTTAGGATAACGGGCAGCAAAAAGATAAGAGCGATATTGACCAGATCCGGCGTCATCCAGCTGATGCTTTTTAATATAATAACGAGAACTACCGTCGACGCGGTAATCCAAAGATACGCCTGCTTTTGCTTCAACCTCTGCACATCCTGTCCTTAATCAGCCACAACCAAAACATCCAAATGCCGGACAAGTCGGATCAAGTCCTTCACGATCGAGCCCTGCCGCCACTCCTTCCATAAGGATGCTCTGGATTGACCGATAATCATTTGCGTCGCTTGGCATTCCTTCGCCTTCGCAACCAGAACGCTAGGAATATCCTTCCGCCTTAGCGCCGATTGAACCTCGAATATGCCTCCGAGCCGCTCCGTAAGTTTCCGAAGGGTCTCCAGCTGCTTCATCTGTTCCTCGGCTCCCCGCAAGCTTTCCGTCTGAACGCAGGTGACATACCAACAAGCCTTAAGGCGGTAAGCGATTCGAAACCCTCTTCGGATCAGCCTTTCCGCCTGATGCGTATTGTTCACGCAGACAAAGATGACTTCCTTGCGTCGCCACGGCCCTCTTAATGAAGTGCTGCGCTGCCAAGCTTCTAGTCTCTCATCCACGTCATCGGCAATTTCACGGAGCGCAAGCTCCCGTAACGCAATCAAATTCCCGGTCTTGAAAAAGTTGCTCAGCGCTTGAGGGACTTTGTCCATCGCGTATATCTTCCCTGCCCTCATGCGTTCCTGAAGCGATTGGGACGTAACATCGATCAGCTGAACCTCATCGGCCAATCGCAAAATATGATCCGGCACCGTTTCCCTAACCCGTACGCCGGTAATTTGCTCTACGGCATCGTTTAAGCTTTCCAAATGCTGAACGTTAACCGTTGTTATAACCGAAATCCCCGCTGCCAAGAGCCGCAAAATATCCTCGTAACGTTTCTTGTTCAAACTTCCGGGCACGTTGTTGTGAGCCAATTCGTCTACTAATACAACTTCGGGATTGCGGCGGATGATTTCATCGGTATCCATTTCTTCAAGGATGTTCCCCCGATAGTCAATTTGCCTTCTTGGCAATACTTCCAAGTCGCCGGTTTGCGACTGCGTGTCTTTGCGTCCATGCGTCTCAAGCAAGCCGACAAACACATCGATCCCTTTGCGCAGCAGGTCGTTGCCTTCCCGCAGCATCGTGTAAGTTTTCCCTACCCCCGGGGCAGCGCCGATATAGATTTTGAACTGCCCGCGCCGAATTTGTTTTATTTTGTTCTCCAGCTCATCCGAACTTAAGCGGCGGAACAAATCCGCCTCTTCCTCGGGCCTGGCTATCTTCGCGGGCAGAATTCGTTCGCCTTCATGTTCCGCGCGGTCCGCGACGATAAAGATGTCAACCTTACGAGTCAACTTCAGCATATCATGAACGATTGATCCCTGCCAAAACTCCTGCCAAACCGTTTGCTTGGAATGGCCTAACACGATTCGGGTAACGTTGTTCTTCAGTGCATAGCTGACAAGGGCGGCCGGCAAAGCTTTTCTCGAACGTAACGGAAGCTCCTCGAATTCTGCGCGAATATGCTCAACAAGCTTAATGATGGAACGTTTAAAAGCTGCCGCTTCTTTGCCAAGCTCATGATTCGGCTTCACAAACGTTACGACAACCAAGTCGCCGTTTAACCGTTTGGCAATCTGCTGCCCGCGGCGTACATAGATGGAGCCGTTCCAATGGTATTGCGTGGAGACCAGAATCCGCTCCGCTACTCCCGAGGAACCAAGCAAACCTAATTCTTCCCGGTATTTCACGAGCGAATCGTTTACGCCTTCCGCCACAAGCCGAAGAGACAACTCGCGCAAAATGGCCAAATTGCCTCTTTCCAGTACCTTTTTGTTATGGCCTTGCAAATTCCCCTCTGCCACCCGGTTGATCAGCGTTTCGGGCGTCACGTCAATAAGCACGACTTCATCGGCAAGCTCCAATGTATCTCCGGGAACCGTCTCCGGCACTTCAATGCCCGTAAGTTTGCTCGCTACCGCCCGGACATCCTCCAGCTCATACACATTGGCAGTAACAATAATGCCGATTCCTTTATTCAGCAGAAACTTGATATCCTCCAGCCGCGTGCCGAATTGGCCGTTATGCCGGTTCCGGTGAGCCAATCCGTCAACGAGCACCACCTCCGGATTTCTCGCGAGTATGGCCTCCAGATTCAAATCCTTCTTCTCCACGCCTTCCTCCCGCCAATGGATGCTCGGAATCCGTTCCAAATCTCCGATCTGCTCAAGCGTCTCCGGACGCTGCATCGTAGATACGGCGCAGATGACAACATCGATCCCTTGCGCCTTCAGGGAATGGCCTTCCCGCAGCATATGATACGTTTTCCCTGATCCGCTAACGGCGCCGATATAAACCTTCAACCTACCGAAATGAAGTTTGGAAATAGACTTTAAAATTTGTTCCGGCGTTTTTCGATGAAAGCTTTCCATAGCTGTCCCCGCTTCCTTAAGTGATCAAAGTGAATGGAATGGCTTGAAAACGGAAGATCCCCGCCCGTAAAGCTTGACAGGCAGGGAGGTCCAACTATTTGGCGATCCGCTCATGCAAAGCGAGGTTCAACTGCAGAACATTGACGACCGGCTCGCCCAGAAAACCAAGCTCCCTTGGTTTGGTGTTGTCTTCAACCAGCGCTTGCAGCTCCTGTGCAGGAATGCCGGTCAACTTGCTGATTCTAGGAATTTGGGTGCTCGCCGCCTTCGGACTGATATTCGGATCAAGGCCCGATCCCGAGTTCGTGATAAGGTCAATCGGGAGCTCGCTTACGGGAACATCCGGATTATCCTTCTTCCATTGTTCAACCGCCTCTGCCGTGCGTTTAATCATATCCTCGTTCGATGGCGCATAGTTTGGCGTTCCGGAGCCCTCCGCATTATAGTCAATACTCGATACTCTGCCTTGGAAATCGTTCAAATCCTTAAAGTTCTGGCCGATTAATTCGGAACCGATAATTTCTCCGTCGTCTCCTTTAATGAGACTGCCACTTGCTTGATGCGGCATCATCGCTTGGGCGATCCCCGTCACCGCAAGATTGTATAAAAGTCCGCATACCAGCATCAGAACCAAGCTCGTGCGGATGATTGTCGCTAACATTCTCATTGTATTCAGCAACCTTTCTTCTATTTAAACCCATAAATGAACAAGAAGATCAATTAATTTGATGCCGATAAAAGGTACGACCACGCCTCCCAAGCCGTAAATAAGAAGATTTTGTCTCAACAAATGCGAGGAGCTCATCGGCTTATAGGCAACGCCTTTCATCGCAAGCGGAATAAGGAGCGGAATAATGAGAGCATTAAAGATGAGCGCGGACAAAATCGCCGACATCGGCGAACCCAGCCTCATCACGTTCAAAGCATCCATCTGAGGAATCGCGAGCATAAACATCGCCGGAATGATTGCGAAATATTTGGCGATATCGTTAGCAATGCTGAATGTCGTAAGCGCGCCCCTTGTCATGAGCAGCTGCTTGCCGATTGACACTACTTCAATGATTTTTGAAGGATCGGAGTCCAGATCAACCATGTTCGCAGCTTCTTTCGCCGCCACCGTACCGCTATTCATCGCAATCCCGACGTCTGCCTGCGCAAGGGCTGGGGCATCATTGGTTCCGTCGCCGGTCATCGCCACTAATTTGCCTTCCGCTTGCTCTTTGCGGATTACCGCAATCTTATCCTCCGGTTTGCTCTCGGCAATAAAATCGTCAACGCCCGCTTCAAAAGCAATCGTTGCGGCGGTAAGCGGATTGTCGCCCGTACACATAATCGTCTTGATGCCCATCCGGCGCATTTGCTCGAAACGTTCTTTCATCCCGGGTTTTACGGTATCTTTCAAATAAATAACGCCATAGATGCGGTTATCCACCGCAACGGCCAGCGGCGTTCCGCCTTGCTTGGCGACCGCATCGCCTTTGGGGCTCAAATCCGAAGGAATAACGCCGCCTTGTGCCTCGACCCATCTTTTTACGGCATCTACCGCGCCTTTGCGAACTTTGCGGCCGTCTTTCAAATCGATTCCGCTCATGCGGGTCTCGGCTTTGAATTCGATGAACTCTCCGCCTTCAGCTATAGACTCTTCATAGGACAAACCTTGTTTTTTCATCAGCTCAAGCACGGAACGCCCTTCCGGAGTCTCGTCCTTCATGGAACTTACGGCCGCCCATTCCGCAACGGAACCGACGGTTTCCTTGCCGACCGGAATGAATTCGCTTGCCATCCGGTTACCGTAGGTGATAGTCCCGGTTTTGTCCAGGATAATCGTATTAATATCGCCGGCTGCTTCAACCGCCTTACCCGACATCGCCAGCACGTTAAATTGCGTAACCCTGTCCATGCCCGCTATGCCGATCGCGGATAACAAACCGCCGATTGTTGTAGGAATCAAACAGACAAGCAAGGCGATTAATACCGGCACCTCAATTTCCACGTTCAAATAATTGCCGAAAAACGGGAGCGTTACAACAACGATCAGAAAAATAATAGTCAAGCTCATCAGTACCGTATTAAGCGCGATCTCGTTAGGCGTCTTTTGCCGTTTGGCGCCTTCGACCAACGCGATCATTTTATCCAGGAAAGACTCGCCCGGATCGCTTGTAATTCTAACTCTAATGCTATCGCTGATGACGCGCGTGCCCCCCGTCACCGAGCTGAAATCGCCGCCGGCCTCTTTGATTACCGGAGCCGATTCCCCCGTAATCGCGGACTCGTCGACCGAAGCCAGCCCTTCGATCACTTCGCCGTCGCCTGGAATCATCTCGCCTTGCGAGACAATGACGATATCTCCTTTGCGGAGTTCCGTAGAAGGCACTTGCTTGATACCCGTGCCGGTCCATTTGTTAGCCGTAATATCGGTTTTCGACTTCTTGAGCGAGTCGGCCTGCGCTTTGCCTCTTCCTTCGGCCAACGCCTCCGCAAAATTCGCAAATAAGATGGTAATAAGCAAAATGAGCGCAACGATTAGGTTAAACCATACCGGAACCTCGCCCCCAAAGGCATGGGGATCAAAGCATAGATATAAGGTGATGATAAAACCTACTTCGACTACAAACATGATCGGGTTACGGATCATCACCCGGGGATCCAGCTTGAGAAAAGCTTCTTTGACCGCATTGCGTACAATCGTTCCATCCATCATGGATTTTCTCTGACTCATGACAAGCTCCTCCAATTCCCTCTATGCTTAAGGCTTTAAGGTCAAATATTCAGCGATAGGTCCAAGTACAACAGCCGGGAAGAACGTCAATGCCCCAACGATAATGACCGAACCAAGGAATACGGCGCCAAACAATCCCGTATCCGTACGGAATGTCCCGGTCGTCTCGGGAACCGTCTTCTTCGCGAGCAAAGAGCCAGCTACCGCTAACAAGGTGACCATGGAGAAGAAACGGCCGAGATACATGACGATACCGGTAGATATATTCCAAAACGTCGTATTGTCGCCTAATCCTTCAAATCCGGAGCCGTTATTGGCAGCAGATGAAGTGAACTCGTACAAGGCTTGCGTCAAGCCATGGAAACCGGGATTGGAGATGGTCTCCGGATATACCGCCAGAGCAATGGCTGTCGGAGCAAGAATGAGCAGCGGTTGGATCAGCATCGTGACGGCAATCAGCTTCATTTCTTTGCCTTCGATCTTTTTGCCCAAAAACTCCGGCGTCCTGCCGACCATTAATCCGGATAAGAAAACGCCGATAATCGCGTACATTAATACGTTCATGAATCCTGCGCCGATCCCGCCAAACACGGTGTTCAGCATCATGTTGCCGATCGTTATCAAACCGCCGATTGGCGTTAGCGTATCGTGCATCGTATTGACCGCGCCTGTCTCCGAAGCCGTTGTAACAACTGAATACAAGGAAGATTGCGCGACGCCAAACCGTACTTCCTTCCCTTCCATGGAGCCTTGGTGATGATCGATGCCAAGCGCGTTCAGCACCGGATTACCCGCATATTCGGAAGTAAGGGAAATACCAAGCGTGACGATAAACATCATCAGCATCGATACGAACAAGATCCGTCCTTGCTTGGCATTGCCCGCCATTTTGCCATACGTAAAAGGAAGTGCCGTCGTCACCAGCATCATCAAAATCATTTGCAGCATATTGCTGATGTTGTCCGGATTCTCAAACGGATGCGCCGAGTTGACGCCAAAAAATCCGCCTCCGTTATTCCCCAGCTCTTTGATAGACAAGAAAGAGCCAACGGGTCCGCGCGCAATAATCTGCTCTGCGCCTTCAACGGTCTTCGCCACAACCGATGGCTCCAGCGTCTGCGGTACGCCAACCGCAATAAAGACAAAGGCTGCTACAAAGGCGATCGGCAGCAAAATCCGCGTGATGGAACGAATGAGATCCACAAAGAAATTGCCAAGCGGCCTGCCTGTTAAACCGCGGATAAAAGCAATCGCTATCGCAAGCGAAGTAGCAGGAGCCGTAAACATCATAAATACGATGGCAATCATTTGAGAAAGATAAGACAAACCGCTTTCCCCGCTGTAATGCTGCAGGTTGGTGTTGGCCATGAAGCTAATCGCCGTATTAAAAGCGAGTGTAGGCTCCATGTTGGCGACATGGCTTGGATTAAGCGGCAGATACGCCTGAATTCGGAATATCAGATACACCAGCCCGATCATGACGGCATTGGTCAGCACAAGCGAACCCGCGTATTGCTTCCAGTTCTGATTGTCTTGGCGTATTCCCCCAGCCTTGTATATAAGTCTTTCGACGGGACCAAACACCTTGTCTAATCCGGTTCGTTCATATTTAAAGGCTTTGGCAACATAGAGTCCTGTTGGCCGCGCCAGCAGGATGACGATAAGTACGGGCACAATAATGGCTAAAAAGTTAATCATGCGTTAAACCTTCCCTTCTGAGGATCAGCTGTCAAAATTTTTCCGGATTGATCAGAACATAAGCTAAGTAAACAAACATAGCCGCAACAATTGCTGCAAGAACCCAAATCATGGTTTCCCACTTCCTTCATCTATAACATGGCCCGCCCAGGCCGAAAGTCCGACCATTAATACCGTCATAAAAACAACCAATGCCACCATCCCAACATCCCACATATCCATTTCTCCTTTAATAGAAACTTTACTGTTTAATTGAATCAAGCGAATCGGAAACCAAAAACGACAAATTGTCGCTTTTCGAATAAATAACTTCATTTGCTCCCAACCCTTTGTAGATCCCTCTTGGATTCATCCTCCCCGTAATCACAATCAATCGCTTAGATGACCAGCCGCGGCAAATTTGAATGTACCGGCAGCATAACGGCAGCGTGTTCTCAAAAAGATAAATGTTGCCGATCGGGAAATCGGGAATCATCCATGGTTCACGCGATTTGGTGTCGAGGAGTATAAATTGCTCTACACCCAATAAAGCCAGACGGTTCTTCTCTTCTGCGTTATTCACCAATGCGGCAAACGGAATTCCTTTGAGCAGCAGCAATTTGATAAAGTTCTCGCCTGCTGCAGTTGGGGCGGAGACAAGGGTAACCTCCCGATGATTCATGCGATCCGTTTCACTCCCCCGTACCTGCTTCGTTATAGGGTTATGATAATACGACCCCGCATAAAAAAAGGGTAAAGATCTCGCTATGAAGCATAAAAAAAACATAAAAATCGCTTTCGGTTAAATAGAGAGCCGTTGGCATTTTTTTCAGAAGAGGAGTAAATAGAAGAAACATAGGCGCAAA
Source organism: Paenibacillus glycanilyticus (assembly GCF_030161375.1). Taxonomy (GTDB): domain Bacteria; phylum Bacillota; class Bacilli; order Paenibacillales; family Paenibacillaceae; genus Pristimantibacillus; species Pristimantibacillus glycanilyticus_B. The sequence goes on along the minus strand of NZ_BSSQ01000002.1, from coordinate 126,460 downwards.
TGGATGAAATGGTTGTTTTGCGTGGTTTAAATACTTGGATTATAGCCGGAGGACCGGTATTTCGGATTTTTCCCGCGAAGATGCCGGTTTACGAAGGAGATTGCGAGGCGTAACATACTTCTCAGCAACTTCTGGTTGCCAAATAAAAGAGGAGTGTGTCTTTCATGCTGAAATATACCGATCCTGAACTTCAAAAAGCGGCAAGCCTAACCATAAACGATAGCATCCGGTTGATTGAAATTTACCGGTTTGACAATAAACAAATCCAAAAACAAACGCCGTGGATCGATAGCGACTGCGTCTGCGGCGTGTTGAAACTATCGTGCAACGGATACCATGGTTGGGCTGAATATTTATTGCACGGCGTACATAAAGAGTTCGACTTGATCCGCTGGGCTAACGTATTTATTCAATTAAAAGGAATTTCTATATCCGAGGCGGTAGTAAGGGTTAAAGGCATGGAGGAAGAGTGGGGAGCAGAACGGCAAGCTCTTATCGAGACGGCGGTCCTGGATCTGGAATGGAACATTCAACATCCCTTTGCGGTCAAACGGCAAAATAGGGAGGATGCACAGCGGGAACGCGCCCAGTTGATCGAGCAATCCCAGTCTTATTTCTCGTTTTAAAATAAAAAAAGGATGTAACCCTGCTGCGTAAGGTTACATCCTTTTTTAGGTATTAAGATTTTTAAGATTCCGAGCTGTTTTTGCTCGTCAATAGCAGGTTCATAAGAATAGCCGTAACAGAGCCCGTTACGATGCCGTTCTGAAGCAGCATTTTCGCAAAATCCGGCAACTGGTCGAATACTTGGGGTACCGCCGAAGAGCCAAGGCCAACGGCAATGCTGCAAGCAACAATTAGAAGGTTCCGTTCTTCGCGCAAGTTAACTTCGGACAAGATCGAAATTCCGGACGCCGCAACGGAGCCGAACATAACGAGCATCGCTCCTCCGAGCACTCCATTCGGAATGACGGTCGTAATAGCGGCAAGCTTCGGCAGAAGGCCAAGAACAACCATGATACCGCCCGCCGCGACAATAACGTCACGGGTTTTGACGCGAGTCAGCGTGATTAACCCGACGTTTTGCGAAAAAGCCGTATATGGAAAAGCGTTAAATAAACCGCCAAGCATAATCGCCGCGCCTTCCGAACGCAAGCCGTTAATGATCTGCTTCTGTTCCACCTTCTGATCCGTGGCGCGACCGACAGCCAAGTAGACGCCCGTCGATTCCACCATGCTTACAATGTTGACGATAATCATCGTAAAGACGGCGGTTAAACTAAATTGCGGCGTGCCGAAGTAGAAAGGCTGAACAATGTTGAACCAGGACGCCTCCGTTACGGGCGTAAAGCTGACGATTCCCATTGCGTATCCTATAACGGTACCAACGGCAAGACCCACTAAGACGGAGATGGACCGCAAGAAACCTCTCGCGAACCGATTCACGAGCAAGATGACAACAAGCGTGCAAAGCGCCAATAGGAGATTGCGCGGCATTCCGAAATCCGCGCTGCCTTGACCGCCGGCAACGTTATTCATCGCAACGGGAATCAAAGACAATCCAATGATGGTAACAACCGAACCCGTAACGATAACGGGGAAAAACTTCAACAGCTTCCCGTATAGCGGCGCTGCCAATACGACAAACAAACCGGATAAAATAATGGCCCCATAGGCGGTGGCCAAATTCGATGCGGATGCAATCGCAATAATCGGCCCCACTGCCGTAAACGTACAGCCGAGAATAACCGGCAGTCTGCTACCGAAATATTTAGTGCCGAGTACCTGCAGGATCGTTGCCAGACCGCAAGTGAACAAATCGGCTGCGATCAGATACGCCATCTGCGCGCTGTTCAAATGGAGCGCTCCTCCAACGATTAACGGTACAACAACCGCACCTGCGTACATCGCCAAGACATGCTGAAATCCTAAAGTAATTGCTCTACGTTTGCCCAGCATCTCTATACCGTCTCCTCTACCAGCTCTTTGACAGGTTCCGCAAATTCGATTTCCCCCGGCGCCATTCTGGTAATGGTCGCAAGCGACTGCACGCTAACGTTCATTTGCTCCAGCAAACCCCGTCCTTCTTGGAATCCCTTTTCAATCACGCAGCTAACGCCAACCAGCTCAGCTCCGGATTCATTCACGATCTGAACCAAACCAACAAGCGCTGCGCCGGTTGCCAGAAAATCGTCCACGATCAGAACCTTATCGCCTGGTCCAAGGTAACTTTTCGATACGGTCACCTGATACGTTTCTTGTTTGGTAAAAGAATGAACAGACGCGGAATAAGCCTGCTCCGATTGCGTAATCGCCTTTTTCTTCTTGGCATAAACAAACGGAACGTTCAGCGCAATGCCGGCGGCCATTGCAAATTGAATGCCGCTTGCTTCGATCGTAAGCACCTTGGTAATCGGCTTGTCCGCAAACCGCCCCGCCAATTCCTTGCCAATCTCCAGCGCCAGCGCCGTGTCCACCTGATGATTCAGGAAGGAGTCCACCTTCAGCACCGTGTCAGACAATATCAATCCTTGTTCGCGAATTCGATCTTCCAGCATTCTCATCTCTCTATACCGCTCCCTCTAGTTGAATAAAAAAAAGGACAAGCCGCTTGAGCCGATGCTCAAGAATGACCTGTCCCTACGATAACGCTATTCGTGTACGCTAAACTACATTTATCCCTTGTAACAAAGCGAATCACTCATAGTCGGATAGTTGCAATGGTTATCCGGTAGAAACTTATGGGCCATATTCCCAAGATTATATGAGTCTGTCTTTTAGAAAAAGCATTTCTAATATTACAAGGAAGGGAAGATAGATGACAAGAGGAAAAAACTTACATGGAAGCCGCGCAAAATAAAAACTTCATCCTTAAGTCAAAATAACGAGTATAATAAACTTTACCCAATCCGATAATGAGGTGCTTCTTGTATGTCCATTAGTTTCACGTCGTCGATTATTAGCCGTTTGAAAAGAGAGATAACCGAAATCGAACAACAAATTTCAACCCATAAAAACAAAATTTCCAAAATCTCCGCTAAAGTCAAACAACTGCAAAAAAATCCGCAAGACCACACGGACTTAATTTCCACCCAAATCAAAAAACTGACCGCGCAAGCCGAGCAACTCACGGACAAACAGGCCGAACTCACCAAGCAGCTTTCCGTAAAAAATGCCGAGCTCAGACTTCAGACTTCCAAGTCCAGCCTTAAATAACAAAGCGGCCGAAGGTTGTATCCGTTCGGCCGCTTTTATTAACTTCATCTTATTTCCTTGCCAGCCTCCACTTCCGAGCTTGAAGCGCTGCCCTTCCGAGCAGTGTATTGGGTACATAACCGGAATACTCGGTAACGATCTCCCCACCGAATTCAAGCTTGAAATTCCTTACATTGGGATCATCGGTCAAGCCGCCGGAATCTAGTATTTGATAGCCATTATTTTTAAACCAAAGGATATCTTCCCACTGGAGCAAGCGATGCGCTTTGCTGACTAATCGCTTATATTCATTGTCATCCGACTGTCTGAAATGAGACGCCGAATATAAGGCCATCGCTCTGCTTCCATCAGCCGTGTACACCCTGTAGCATAATGGTTGTTGCTGTTGATCTACCGTTTTTGTAATGATTAATGCTTTTTTGTCCCTTACAAGCTTCAAAGTTTCCAGGTTAAATGCGTTACAAGGATACGTCTTTTTTGCTTCCGCTAACTGATTATAGAAATCCCGAAACCGGAAAATCTCTTCATCCGCCGGTTCCGTTTGGATAACAACTTGAATGTCGGGATCATTTTCCGCCTGCCTGATTTGTTTTCTTGTAGATTTGGAGATATTCATGAATAATTCATCCGCGCTTTTAGTCAAATCCTTATGCAAGGTCTCAATGGGATTTAAACCTTTTAGGGGGACGGATGATTGCGTGATGCCGACAAGATCGGCAGAAGAATACATTGAAACGCTTCTTTCTCTTGGAAAATAGATTTGCGCAATATTAATGCCCCATAATTTTCTACTCACGGTTAACACGCAGATCACTCCTCAATTGATTTGAAAATCCCTCTTTTTAAAAAAGCTGAATCCAAAAAACGTTTGTTTCATGATCCTGTGAACCTTTGAAAAGCCTTGATCATCAAAAAGCTTTTTATCTTTGCTCTTACTAGAGGCGGCTACATAAATGGAATTGAGTTTCTTATTTTTCTTGAATAGTTCCGCAATGGCATTTACGTCAAATTCAGCCCAATCATAAACAAAAAGTGAATTTTCAGAAATCGGATTGGCGAAATCAACGTGGTCTATCCGAACCTCAGCTTCATTAACCCAATAGTAATTGGCTAACTGCCCGTTATGAATCAAACAATAACCCTGCTCTTTTTTGAACAGCCGCTTAACGATTTGGTCCATGTTCTCTTGAAAAACAGACGGGTACTCATAGAGTTCTTTTACGGTTAACATTTGGAAGTTCCCGCTCTTTGATTGTTTTTCAAACATCTCCCGATCCATTTGATAGATCTCATACACATAATTTTGGAACAGGAACCCTTTTATTGCCTTTCCTATTCTCTTCAAAGAAGTGGCATCCATTCCATATAAATAACTTTTGAGCCGGCCTAACGTATTTCTCTTAAAATGAACCAGTCTTCTGTTCATCTTCATATTGTGAATGAGAGTATCTTTGAAGACGATATACCAGAAAATAAGACGGGATAACATTCCTTTCCCTGGCATCATTACTTTGTTCGACTGATCCATTCCCGTATTCCAATCTAACTTATAGGATTCATAACCAATACTTAAATCAAAGTTCTGAACTTGGTTGGAGTACCGGTCCTTTATCGCTTCCTTTAATAAGATCCTCCCGGGACTAAACACTCCAAAATCATCATCATGGGCAAGGACGTACAAGACGTAACGGTCTCTGCACACAAAGCCATAAAAAAAGGCAACTAATTGCTCTTCGATATATAGTCCGTCTAATTTGGTTTCGATTACTTCGTTCTTAAGAGTAGATAAGCTTTTATAAAATTCATGCGTTTGGCCTTTCGTAAAGCCGCTTGTATCCATTTTGGCGTGCCAGCGCTTTTCATGCAGGTGAAACATCGCTTCAAGCTGTTCTTTGTCCACGGAACGGAAATCGACATGGCCCAGCTTTTTTAATCGTTTTTCCTTACGGTCCCCCCCATGCCTCTTCATTCTTTTCTCAATATAATCATTAAAATTGTCCATACTTAAATCAATATACGGAGCAACGGTTTGTGAGCCATGAAAGGAAATCCGGTGATCCGTGCAGTAACGTTTGATCGCATCGGCCGTCCCCGTGCTATCCAGTAATCCGTGAAGAATAAAGACCGATCTCTTCAGACGAAGCAATTCGCCCATTACCAGCTGGATAGCCTGTACCTCCCACTCTTTCTGTACAACGATATCCATGTAATTCGCCTGGCCGAAACCAACAAAATAGATGAAATTGTTAAATAATCGCTTCTTTTTAATAAACGGGAAGAAAGCAATTATTTCTTGCTCATGCCAAACGGCGTAGATCAGAATATCATAAGACTCATGAAAGCAAAGCAGCCATTGGCGGATCCATTCAAATTCGATAAAAGGGTTATTGTTCTGATTCCGTTGCAGGATGTTGTCCCAATCATCCCGATAATTCATTAACTCTTCTATACTAGTAATTTTCTTGATATTCAAGGTTATCCCACCTACATCCAAATCTGATTCTTGTCTATACGGTCAATTTTCTCACCATTCTTAATGCCACTCGCTTGCTCTTTATGCAGAACGGTATGAACGGTCTGGATCATAATTTTGATGTCCATCAACAAGGAGTACTTCTGAATGTACATAAGATCAAACCTTAACTTCTCTTCAGGCATGGAAACGTAATTGCCCATGACCTGTGCCAAGCCTGTAATTCCGGGCCGCACTGCAAATCTGTAGCTGTAATTAGGATTGTCCGCTTCAAATTGCGTGACAAAAAATTGTCTTTCCGGCCGAGGCCCGATCAAACTCATGTCTCCGGCTAAGACATTCAATAGCTGCGGGATTTCGTCCAGTCTCGAGGCTCTCATGAATCTCCCTAATTTCGTAATCCGCGGGTCCCTCTCGAGAGCTAATACGGGACCCGTATATTTCTCCGCATCTGCTACCATGCTTCGGAATTTATAGACTTGTATAGGCACCTGGTCTTTTCCAAGACGTTCTTGTTTGAACAATGCGGGACCTTTGGAAGTCAGCGGGATAAGCAGCCAGAGCAGCAGGAAGAAGGGACTTAACACAACAAGCAACAGACCTGCTGCCATAAGGTCAATGATCCGTTTGGCTACACGCTGAGGTCCGTTTAGTCCCAATGGACGAAGTGCCAGAAGCATGACATCATCCATTTGCCTGATTCGCGAACTCCATATAAATAAATCAGTGGAATCCGGCACAATTCTAACTTCCTTGCCTTCGCTCATGGCCATCTTAATAATTCCGTTTTTGTTTGTAACCGCAGAAGGAATCATGACGATATCCACATCGGAAAGTTTGGAAAGCAGCTGATCCAACTTATCGAGCGGAAGAATATGTTTAATCCGGTACCACTGGCTTTGCCAAAGTTTTTCTATCATTAAAGAGGAGACTTGCTCTTTTGCCTCGATCAATAATATTTGCTTTTGCCCATGGAGTTTGCGTTGCCAAAATTGGAACAGGGAATGGGAGACTGCTATCGTCACGATAAGGAATAAACCTGTCTTCCACCAATTCTGAATATAGATGTTGCCCGTTTGAAGATAGGCTGCTATTCCTGCAATAACAAGCATAGATACCACCGCTAAAACGGTGCTGATCACAATTCCCCCCGCTTTCTGCTCCAATCGCTGCTCGTATAGTCCAAACAATTGAAAGAGAGCAGCCGATAGGATAATTAAACTCAAATAAACCAAAAATCCCCCCGTATCAAAAAAGTCTGGAATAAAAGCTAGAAATCCCGCAGTAACCAGAATAAGATCAAATGCATAACTTGCGAATTTTAAAAGTCTCATAGGATATACGGTCTCCCCTTTAAGCTCTGGTTTCCTTATTGATCGGAAGTTCTACGCGATGTACAGTCGCTAGTGTACTTAATGCCGCCATCCGATCCTTGTCGGGCATAGCTTCTAGTTTCTTTTTCCATTTCAGATGATCGGTGCCAGAAAGATGCAACAACCGATAGATTAGACCTTTTAGATGGGATTTGGCGATTAATGTCCTAACCTTCCACTTCCCAATAATGGACGGTCCATAATTTCTATATATTTTTCGATCGGTTTTATAGGTTAATAGATAGTTTCGCAAATTCATCGTACTGTTTCTTCTATAATATAGAAGAGGAATTTCAATTCTCGAGAATGTGGAATGACCCACCGTTCTTACCCATAACTCATGGTCTTCCGACCTGACATAAATTTCATCATACGGATTATTACGAAACCACTCGCTATGGCCAAGTACGGATGGATGGCTCATAAGCGATTTCGTCAGTACGTTCCTATGGTCGGTATCAATCGGACGCAGCGCGCTCCAGCCTTGCACATCATTATTCTCGTCGATGATATAAACGGCTGTTCCAACTACATCCACTTCTTGATTTTGTTCCATATAATCGACTTGCCGTTCAATTCGTTCCGGGTGCATCACATCGTCTGCATCCATTCTCGCCAGGTATTTGCCCCTGGCCAGCTTGGCCATTTGGTTTAATCGATACGGCAGCCCCTTATTGTCGCCATCACTCAAAATCTTGACTCTAGGGTCTTCGATGGATCTGGCAATGGTTAGAGAATCATCACTTGATCCGTCGTCTAGCAGAATTAACTCCCAATCGTTATACGTTTGAGCAAACACAGACTTTATAGCATCCATAAGAGTGGATCCCGCATTATAGAATGGAATTCCTATCGTTACCATCATCATATGGCTCCCTCTACGACTGTTTTTGGATTTGATTCTGCTGCGCTTTTCTTCAATTTCAGAATGGCATAAGCGACTACTCCAAATCCTCCTATTGCTTGCACCGTTAACGCCGCAAGGATCGCCCAAGCAGCACCCGCTAGACCGTGATGCGGAATCCATGCGATAGAAGCAATTAAGCTTGTTATGTTGACCAGCGCAAATAGCGGTATTTGTATATAAAACAACCTGGCGGCATTCATTCCGTATCCCAGAAATGATGTTGTGAATGTAAGCAAGGTTGCAACTGTCAGCCAAATGAAAACCGTATTCTCAGCCGCGATCTCTTGACTAAAAATAATGGACAACAACGGTTTGCCTGCAAATATCGCTATAATAACTCCAAGGCTGCTAATTCCAATACCGGTTAGAATTAAACGTTGAATTAATTTCGCAAAATTCATGTATTCTTGTTCGGAATAACATACCGTCATTCGATAGAAGGCTGCTTCCCCCATAGCGTTAATAATGACAGTAGAGGCGATTATGACATAAGAAAGGGAAGCGAATATGCCCAGTTGCTGTTCACCTAGCTTATTTTCAATAACATATTGCGGGATATTGGAGTTCAGCGACATGAGCAGCATGATGATGCCCAATGGAAAACTGGTTTTTAAGAGAGAATAAACTTTTACGCGCTCAACAACCGGTTTAATAAATTCAAACGTCTTAGCCTTTCTAAGATCGTAAAAATATAAAATGACAAACCAGCCAATAACCATTCCCACCAATGCAATAACCAAGTCATGAGTACTTATATAAAGGACAGAAAAACTAATCACTGTAATCAAACCCTTAAGGACTCTCGAATACGTGATATACTCCAGTCTTTCTTTCTTCTGATATAATCCAAATACGATATCGCTGATCGCATCAATGAATTTGGATATGCTGATCAGAATAATGACCATGGTCAATGTTTCCCCGTAATTGCCGACGAGAGCCAAGACCGTTGTAATGACAAAAGCTATAATTGTCGTTAGAATCCGCAAGCCCAAAAAATGGCCAAATGTATAGTCACGGGTTGTATTTGAGATGTAAAGCGACCGAAGCTGTAAAAAAGACAACAAATAAACAGGGGTTGTGATGGCCAAACCGAAAGCATATTGACCTACATCAACGGAGTTTCCAAACTTAGACATGATAAAAATAATAAAGAACTGTGAAATTGCAAAAAATACATTCCCTATCAGCATCTTTAGCGTATTTAGCATAAGAGATATTTTATTATTGCGTAGAAATGTAAACAATCTGCGCTCATCACCTCTCGCTGGACTTAACCGTTAGGCTTCCGACAATCTCTTCTTCACTCTGTTTTTATGCAGAGTTATGGCATCCCTATAGATGGCCATGTTGGAATCAATCATCTTAGAAATTTCAAACTTTTGTTCATACAGCTCTCTTGAGGCTTTTCCCATCTCCCGGCGCAGTTCAGGCCTTTGGAGCAAATGCAACAATTGCAACCGCAGTTGTTCAACGTTTCCTTTATCGGTTAGGAACCCATTGCACCCTTCTATCACGGTTTCGGGCACTCCGCCAACTTTGGAAGCAATTACGGGCAAGCCCGCTCGCATCGCTTCTAATATACTTAAAGGAAGCCCTTCCCAATCCGAAATTAAAATAAAAATATCAGATTCGGCTAACAGCTGGTGAACGTCCTTACGTTCTCCCAATAGACGGATTCTTGAAGTTAAATTCAGATCTACTACCTGTTTGCTTATAGCTTCCCGCAATGGACCATCGCCAACAATGTCTAGCTCCCACCGTTCATCCGCAAGCCCAGACAAAGCTTCGATTAGAAATCTATGATTTTTAGGTTCATCCAATCTGGCAACCATGATGAGACGAGGCGAAGATTCTCCCTCTGTTCTTCTGATCGGTTGAATATCCGGAATGCCATTATGTACCGTTGTCGCCTTGTTAACGGGAATGACACCATCACGTACGCACAAGTTAAAATCATAGTGAGATACCGTGATGATCTTCGAAGCAAGTTTTCCGGCCGCTTTTTCAGCCCACTTATAAACCATTCTTTTCCGCTCGGAGACGCCTTCCGTAAATGCCCAGCCATGCGCCGTAAATACGCACGGAATTCCGGTTAACTTGGCTGCTAGCCGCCCGAGCCATCCTGCCTTGGAGGAGTGGGTCGCCACTAAGTCTGGTTTAAGCTTCCTTAATACCGCAACCATCTCTAGCAATGCCATTGCATCCGAGTGAGGACGAATGGACCGAATGAGATGTTTTAGAGGTTGGGTTCGGATTCCAAGCGCTTCGGCTTCCGTTAGAAAATGTCCGTTGCCGCCTGCTAATAAATGCACGTCATGGCCTCGTTTGAGCAACTCTACGCATAAGTCGCGGACATGGATTTGGGCACCGCCTATAGAATCAGATCTAGTAATGATCTGTACGATTCTCATGTTTCAATCCTCCTTCCGTGATCCATGGCAGGGCAAGCAGCAACCAAAAATGCCGCCAGTGTAAAGTATCAACGAAGAAGCTATTAAACAGCACCCCTAATAGCGATGCGGTTACGATGATGTTATAGGAACGATATCTCAGTTCTTTATTGAAAATATTTTTTATAGATTTTACGGTAGTCAATGCAATAAACAATAGGAAAGTCGTCATTCCTGCAACGCCGTATTCTGCCAAAATCCGTACATATAAACTGTGAATGGAATAGTTGAAGAAATATTCGGATTGTCCGGGTCCAATGCCGATAGGTCTCTGCATAACTTCTTTCAGAGCCATAATCTGCGTTCCGAATCTGTCATTGTCATAATTCTGATAACTGAGTCGGTTAGATAACAAATCCATCACACTGGACTGGTTGATAAACCAAAATAAAGCGGGCAAGAGGAGGGCGAGGAGTATAGACCAGGTTGACCACCTTTGTTTACGGGTACTTGATGGCAACATCAAATACAAAAAGATTGCAATCAAGTAATTCCCCCAGGCTGCTCTTGAGAAACTTAGCAAGATTCCGATTGTTATAACACTAAAAACAATTAGCCATAACTGCTTCGCGCGACCGCTATTTTTCTCAAATCCATAAAGCGCAAATAACGCTGCAGGAACGAGAAAGGGTCCAAAAACATTAGGGTCCTTGAAAAAACCCATTACTCGGCCAAACATTAACAAGGAATCGCTATTAGGAAGCAATCCAAAGTAGGCAAATATACCCGGGATCGTTGTTATTAACGCGGCTGCGACGTACCCATTAAAAATAACCTTTAATGCTTTCTCCTGGAATCTCACAACTAGTCCAGCTATTCCGAGCCATAGAACGGTCAGATATACCGTAATGAGAACAAACTGGATGGAGCTTCCTTCATTGTCGGTTACCCCTGCCATAGCAATAAAATTCGTGTCCAGGAACAAACCAACGAGTAGGATCGGAAGAATAAGATTCTTAGGGATCACAATGATATTGGACATGAATCCTATCGCTATCGTTAAGATGATTAGCAGATCGAAGGGAGACGGTTCAAAGAAAACAATAGAAGAGCTTGCCATTGTAAATCCCAATAATTTGAAGTAAAACGCAGGCTCTTCTCTCCCTAGCATTCTCCCTGCCATTCTTGCTTTTAATTCAGCGAGCATTGCTAGTCATCCCTTCTTCCATAAAGTTCAAATCAATTGTCCCATTTCTTCGCCCGAAAGAATGACGCTAGCATTATGCTGATACCGCTGCACCGTGTTCATGCTGGTCCAACTCTTCAATATTTGATAACCTTCGGAGAGTTGGATCTTCCGCCCCCGGGAACGATGTCCATCCGATGCCAACAGATGCACAAGACCCTTCTGAACCATCGCTTTTGCGGTTTGACAAGCTTTTTTCCCCATATCACCCATAAGGCTTCCCGCCGTTATCTGAGCAAAACATCCCATCTCAATCCAAGTTTTCAGATGAACCATGTTTTTTTGAAGAGCTAAATTTCTCTCCGGATGCGCAATAATAGGGGTATAGCCGCTTGCTAACAACTCGCTCAAGATTTCTTCCGTAAAAATGGGAATATTCGATGGCGGAAGCTCCAGGAGGAGATATTTCCTTGAGTTATTAAGCCCCATGATTTCATTGGATTGCAACAAACTTACGATATCCGTGTGCATATGCACTTCCATGCCTGGATGGACTTTGACCGGTATACCGTACTGTACTAAAGCTTCTTGAAGCCGTTTTACGGACTCCAATACTTGAGTAGCAGGATTATGATAAATACCGTTCAGACTATGAGGAGTAGCGATTAGATCCGTAATCCCGTCACGAAACGCGTTTTGAGCCATTGAAACAGCTTCTGTCATGGAGGTTGCGCCGTCGTCAACGAAGGGCAAAATATGGCAATGAATATCGATCATATCATTGGTAATAGAGAAGTTTTTTCGATTTGTCTTGATTGAGAACCGCGCCATAAATGTTGGCACCGATTAAATCCAGTTGATTTTTTGCTTTTTTCACATGCTCTTGGAGCGTTTTCCCGGCATGGATAACCAGAACGACGCCATCCGCGTATTTCGCCAGTATTTTCCCGTCGGTAACCGGAAGAAGCGGCGGGCTATCTACAATGACCAAATCGTAGAGACTGCTAACATGCATCATGAAATCCTTCATCTCGTCCATTTCAAGCAGTTCGGCGGGACTATCCTGCGACATACCGCTCGTAAGTATAAACAGATTAGGTTGAACGGTTTCCAGAACGACTTCTTCCAGTTCTTTTCTCTTCATTAAGATGTCCGTCAGGCCAACTTCGTTGCTCTCGCCAAAAATTTTATGAATGTTAGGCTTTCGCAAATCGCAGTCTACCAATAATACGCTTTTGCCGGATTGGGCAAACGCCACAGCTAAATTGGAAACCGTGGTGCTCTTTCCCTCTTCAGGCAAAGAACTTGTAACGAGAATAACTTTAGCGTCCTCTTTCATCTGAATATATTGGAGATTGGTACGCAATGCTTTGTAGCTTTCGGAGACGGGGGATTTAGGGTCATCTAAGCAAAATAACTGACTTCTTCTCCTTGATCTTCTCATGTACGACCTAACCTCCTATCACTTCTGTAGCTTTCGTATTATGGGAACCCGTCCGTTTAATATTGATAGAACTATTGCTCGCGGTTGATTTGTATTTGCTAATCGATCCTAACACCGTCAGCCCTAATACCTGCTCCACCGTTTCTTCCGTCTTAAACGTCTTGTCGATCATTTCGAGGAACAAGGCAACGCCTATGCCGATACAAATGGATAAAGCTAAGGCTACCCCCATAATAAAGTAGGGACTTGGCGAAATCGTTCCTTGTACATATTCGGTATTCGCTTCATCAAGTATCGAAATATTTTCGATTTTCATTATGGTTGGAAGAATGTTGCGGAAGGATTGGGCAAATGCGTTAGCAATCATAGCAGCCCTCTCAGGATCGGAGTCGGTAACGGAAATAGCCGTGACAAGGGAGTTTTTTACGCCTTCCGTTTGAACGCTTTGCAGTAAATGATCGACGTTCATCTTTAAATTCAATTGCTGAATAACATCTAGAGCAATCTTCTTGCTCTTAATAATTTCTCCATACGTAGAGATGAGCTTTTCATTGGTAATAACATCATTGTAATCAATGCTATTGCCTAGATTTTGCGGCTGAACCAATAGTGTGGTTGTTCCTTCGTATTGGGGGGAGAGGGCAAAATAGCTAATCCCTCCGGACACTAAGAGTGAGATGAGCGCAAAAAGAATCAGCATTCGCACTCGCTTTTTTAGGATCTCCAATATATCCATTTTTTCAATTTCCATTAGAATCCTATCTCCTTTATCCGTAAGTCAAACTATTGTTGTACTTATATTGCTCAGCTAAATCCGCTGCTTCCCGCATACTGAGCGATTGCATGCCATATTCTTTTTTGCAATGGCTCACACAGGCCAGAACGTCTCTTAGTTGTGCTAAATTATCTTCTATTTCTCCCCCAAAATTATGGGGATGCCACCAAAGATGATAAATACGGCTCGACCTTGCGGCTTCCTTAATAGATCTGGTCATTCTGGCTACTTTCAATTTCTCGAAGATAGCACCTTGCTTCATATAAGGCCTAAAAAACCGGCTTGCAGGAATGTTGCAAAGGCCCGATGGCTCTACCACATCCTCCCAACGGATTAGGTGATTTCCCGTCAAGTTTAAATAACTGTCCGCCAATCGGTATGCTTTATCGCGGTAAGCTTGCTCGCTCCCGCTTCGCGGACGATAAATCCGATGTTGTTCGTTGCCTCGGAAGCACTGAACCCCGTGTTTAATCAGGAGCTCGTCATATTCCGGATTATGCTGGTTGCGAGGAAACACGATCGACTTCAGCTGAATCCCTTGCTTTTGAGCGATTTGAATGGCACTAATCAGATCAGCTTCAAAAGCCTGGCTGTTCTGCCCCTTCTCAAGACAGTAGTAATGCGAATAGGTATGGGTTGCAATCTCTTGACGCGGGGTATTACGGATCTGCTTAATTAATAAAGGAGCATAATGTAACGGATCATCCCCTTCCCCTTCGCCCATTTCCTCTTGGTAGGGATTCAAAGCATTGTTCAAATACTGCGGCTTTATCGTAGGAGCATACTGAAGAAATTCGCTCCGGGATCGTGCAAACAACATACCTACCGTAGCCCAGGTAGCTGAAATCTCGTATTCCTCAAACAGTTCAAGCATTCTTGGAATAACGATCTTTTCATTTCGCATGCGCTCTGCATACGGGCTGTCCTTGGTAATTATATCCCTCATTCCCCAAAGTAGTTCAAAGTCTATGGAGATTACGAAAGCTCCAAAATCGGGAACACGGCTCAACAAGAGTCACCTCATTTTTTCAACTGATCTCAATGGCTATCCGTTGCCATTCTTTTAAGTATGCGCTGCGGATTTAGCCATTTGCTTCATTTGGGACAAACGGTGGGAATACGTCTTCCATAGCCCTTCTTCAAGCCTTACTTTGGGCTCCCAGCCTAGTTGGATAATGGCCTGTTGATTATCAAGGCAGCTATGCATAATGTCTCCTGCGCGGGCAGGACGGTACTCGACTCTTGTTTTCACCTCGCAGCAATCCTGCAAGCTGGACACAAGCCTATTGATACTGGAAGGCTGCGAGGTGCCTATATTCACAATGACGTTATGCTCTGACAGAATGGCAGCGATATTGGCATCCGCAATATCTTCTACGAAGATGAAATCTCTCGTTTGTTCCCCGTCTCCAAAAATGATCAGCTTCTCTCCGCGCAGCAGACGGTCAACAAAAACGGCAACTACACCGCCTTCTCCGTCACTTGCCTGACGGGGACCATACACATTGGCGTACCGTAAAATACCGTATTTCAATCCGTACAGCTTGGCATATGTGCTTATATACAACTCAGGTACATATTTGGACACCCCATAACCGGACATCGGATGTTTGGGGTGGGATTCATTAATCAAAACCTCTTCAGGCGTGCCATAAATAGCAGCGGATGAAGCATAGACAAACTTTTGAACCCCGTACTTTACAGCCAGTTCAAGTATCCGAATAGTGGACAAGATATTGGCTGAAGCATCTTCAAGAGGTTCGTTAATAGAGTACTGGACATCCGTTTGCGCAGCCTGATGAACAATCACATCCGGTTGTTCCTTTGCTATAATCATCTCCATCTCATGCGATCGGATATCGGCATGATAGAATTTGGCGCCAATCGGAATGTTCTCAACTTCCCCTTTAGACAAATTATCAACGACAATCGTTTCCCAACCTTTCAAGAGACAACGATCAACAATATGGGAACCAATAAAACCAGCACCACCGGTAACAATGACTTTTTTAGGATGCATAGGAATTCAATCCTCTCTACATTTATAATTCCAATAATGAAACAGCGGCAGTGCCTGAATTCTTAATCGGACCTATGCTCAGCTGCACACAACATTAGATACAATATGTATCTACATAGTCAAAAAATGACTCAATCGCATCGGTTTGACCGGAATCAAACGAGAAGCAATTGTTAGGGGAAGCACCTTTCCTTCCTCCTTTAACCGATATCATAGATACACTTCGTATCCGATTTATACTTCTAAATTTAAGCTACATTTTGTAACAAGTCAATAAAAATTTCTATGAACACAAATGTAAAAAAGAAGCTTTCCATAAGTTTAGACAACTCGTGGAAAGCTTCTTTTTCAATTTTTTTCAGGCACATTGGACATACCGCTTACGTGATCAGGTAGTTATCCCATCTTGCCGCAGCTGCAGGTGAACCGCCGGTCAATAGCCTTACCCCCGTAACTCCGTTCGTTCCAAATATAGTCTGATTAGCTGAAGAGAGAGTATGCGAAATCTTTTGCGCGCCATCTACGCTAATCATTATTGTACTTGCGGTAACCGATACAGAAATGCGATAAGTCGTTTTGCTCGCCGTTGTTGCGCTTGCTGACGCTAATACTACATTGTTGTTCGCAATCAATGCCTCGAGCCTTAAGAAGCCGGACTGCAAATAGATTTTCATATGGTTATTGCTATCAACATATCGAATCATCAATTGAGGTACGGAGTAGTTGGTATTGTTGTCGAGCGTGCCAAGAACGTCCGCCGTAAGCGTGTAGTCACCTGTTACGGCAGGCAAGGTTAACTTTTCAGTATTTCCATTGCTTGCAGAGTAAAGCTGGTTGTTTGATATTCCCCATTTGCCGTTTTGCGCAACCCATGTTCCGCCAACTGTCGCTGCTCCTGCCGAGGTTGTAGAGTTTGCGCGGGTAAAAGTGTCGTACGCTTTCCCCGCAAACGCCCATGTCACCACTCCCCCATCGGATACGCTTGGCTTGAAAGGGATGCCTGACGGGGAATAAATCGTGCTGTTGGAAGTGCTGACACCGCTTTTACCCACGGCTTGCCAATCCGCTGAAGCCGCTCCTGAACCCGTAGCTACATAAGCCAGTTTTGAAGCTGTGTCCACATAAGTCTGGCCAATAAAATCACTGTTTACGGCTGGTTGTCCGCTCCCCTGCCTCCAAACGGCCCCAGCTTGATTCATGCCGGTTGAACCGTTCGCAGACAGCTGCGCCGGTGTTGTGCCTGTTTTGAAATAATTGGCTTCAGTTACTGGACTTGTGCAATTTTCTACCTGCAAAAGCCTTGACGTTGTTGCTGTATTTAGAAAACGATTGTATCGGATCATCACGTTCTGGCTGTAATAGAACCCTACGACCGCGTTACCGATAAACGTGTTATGCTCAACCACTAGATTATCCAGGATCGACGAAGCGACATTTGCCGTCCGGCACTCCATAATATTGCCCGTTAAAGTTCCAATGCTGCTGGAAGCCGATCCGTCCGATTTAAATCCTTGATTATAGTTGCGAATGCTGTTGTTGGCGATATGGATATGGCTATCGCCGCCATAGGAAACTTTGCCGATCCCATTCGTTGCGGTTGTGCCCGCCGTATCAATAAGCTGGTTTGCTGTTAGCCGAATGTTGCTAACGCCGCCATCAATGAGGATGCCGTGGCGTTTGGGGGAAATGATGTTGTTGCTGCTGAACGTAATGCCTTGGCTGTTCCAAACCCAAGCCGCCGCACCGTTGGTAGCGTTATCCGTTAGATCCAAACTTGTTGAATCTACCGTGTTTCCAACAAAGGAGATCTGCTCGTTTAATCCTTCTGCTGTACCCGAGCAGATCAACGCCGAACACCAGTTATTTGAAACGGTTCCATAAGAGCTGTTTTCGATGCGAATTTTTCCTTTTACCGCGTTGCTGGAAAATGTAAAGTTGCTCGATCCCCAAATATAAACGTCTTTAATGACGTTATTCCCGGTTATCGTTACGCGGCCCCCGCCATTGACTGGATTGTTGTAAGCAATCGCTCCGGCAATATTGCCGACTACATTAACATCATTAACTCCGAGTTCTTCTGCTTCAATATCTAGCTGGCCATCCATGACGTTTCCAATCATGCTGATTTGATCGCCCATAACAAGAGCGATAGACTGCCGGCCCGCATTAGAAATATAGCAATCCCGTATCATGATATTTTTCGATAAATAAGCCGGGTTCGCCATAGATCCGCCTGCTATCCATATCCCGTCTCCGCAAGTGTTTTTAATAGTAACGTTCTCAACGGTAATGTTGGCTGTTTCGCTATCCAAGCCTATACCGTGCATTTGATTGTCGGCCAAACCGATTGCGCCGCGATTACCGTCGATGGTAAGGTTGGAGATTTTGACGTTGCTGCAACGAATTAGCCGGATAACCATGTCCCAATCCACCGATGAAGGATGCAGCTTTAACACGCTGCCGGCACCCGCTCCAATGAGAGAGATATTAGACGGAATGGATATGTTTTTTACAACGTACGACCCTTTCGGAACATAAACCTGCCCAGCTCCTGCATTAATCGCAGCTTGGAACGCCGCCGTATCGTCTGACACTCCATCCCCAATCGCTCCGAAGTCCGTCACAACGGACGTATTCTTGTCAACTGCCAACTCCACCAACTCCTTGATAGAATTAATTTCTATTAATCTATTATATGTTGGGATACGGATACGGTGAGAGAGGATTTATGAATGAGAAAAAGAGACATCCCATAAGTTCGACGAACTTGTGAGATGCCTCTTTGGCTGTGTTTGCGTTAATATCTTAACCTTCCATGTGTAGATAAGCCCTCATGATAACAACAAACGCCATCTCTCTGGTTGCTGTACCTTTAGGATTGAATTGACCGTTGTAGCCTTCCATAATGCTTGAAGCTAAGAGTGAATCTACTTCAACTTGAGCCCATGGGGCGATCTGATCATGATCCTTGTAGAATGAATTGGCTACGTTTGATCCGCCCTTCAGCGCTCTTGCAATCATTACCGCCATTTCTTCTCTCGTAATCGTATCCTGAGGCTTGAATTGATCGTTATACCCTGTAATAATTCCTGCCGCATAAGCGGCATTTACATACGGATAGAACCATTTTGACGATTCAACATCATGGAAAGGGCTAATCTTATCGGTCTGCAGATTAAATACCTCAACCAAGAGCTTGGCAAATTCCGCTCTCGTTACCTCTTTTTTCGGATCCAACCTTCCGTTAAAACCTTCAATGAATCCTTTTTTTGTCGCTTGCAGAACAAGATCCTTTGCCCAGGAAGAAACATCTCCGCTATCCTTATAATAGTCTGCGAGTGTCTTAGCCCCATTCTCCGTTTCTTCCGTGCCTGGCTCTTCCCCTCCTCCGGGAACAACCTGTCCAAGATCGGCACCAAGATCTGTCGTATAACGCCACTGCACGACATCGCCTTGTTTCAGCTTATAGTTGCTTGCTCCATAATTCGGATAGACCCCGTTTACATTATACATCCAGCCGCTATTGTCGCCGTGATCGAATTCTCCGTCGCCGGCTATAGATTCCACATAGACACTGTTATATTTATTGGAGTAAGAGTATTCATATAGGATGCCGCGTTTATCTAGTTCTCGTTTAAATACATCCCAAGCGGTCTCGCCAGGCGTAAATTCTACCGTTGTTGGAGACAGAACATAACCTTTATTAATCGTCAGCTTGTCTATCGACAGCAGAGCGGTTGATTTGCCAGGCTCCGGTCCAACCACGCCTCCGTCGTCTTTGTTTTTAACCGAATAAACGGCAAAGTCCGTAAAATGATTCGTTTTGACGATAAGATCATTGCCATCTTCATACGCATATTCAGATGCGCCGCTCGCCAAACCCGCTTCATTGCTAGCAAACTTGTGAATAGCGATTGGTTGGCCATTGCGAATATAAACAACATGATTGCCCTTCATGCCTGCAAAGGTGATCGCAACAAAACCGTTCGTAAAGTTAATCGATTCCTCCCCGCCGACCGTAAAGTATTCCGTAATTGCATCTATTTGCTGATTTACGTCAATCAAACCCATTAAGCTTGTCTTAAATGCAACATCCTCTTTATTATTAGGCGAGATTAACTCAAGCTGTTTAGAGGAGCCGCTGCCATCCATAACTATTCCTTGAGGGAAGCTCAGAGAGACATGGCCTCTTGTAATCGACAACTGCGGTAGCGCTGCATTTGACGGCAATTCTATGAAGGTTTGCGACGTCGCTGGTACTGGCAGATCAATAGAAACATCCTTAGCCTGATCGGATTCATTCACGCGAATGGTGTAGTTACTTCCATCGTTAGGAATAACAAGCGAAGGTTCTTCAGCCGGAAGCGGTACGGTTATATTCGGCTTTGCGTCCTTAATGTCCACATCCGTCATATCATACAGGCTGGTTTTTCCCTGTAGGAAGCGATTGTACGCAACAAGCGCATAAGTCCCCTGGTCTGTCGCCATTCCATCCACATGACCGCCTTTTGGATGGACAAACCCTCCTGTTGGCGCAGCAAACGATAGTAAATTGTCGATCGCGGAATTCCCGTTCTTCATAAATCGCTTGTCCGTATGCGGATCAATCCCAAGACTCGTTAAGGCAACGATGACTTGCGCGACGCTTTGAACATTCTCATTGCCGGCGCTCGAGTAACCTCCGGATCCGTTCTGAGCCGCGGAAAGCCAGTTAAGAGCACGGTCTACAGCTGCCTTAACCTCTTCCTTGTTCTCATAATAAGGAGCCAGTGCTTGAATCGCCATCGCTGTCATATCAGGATCGGCCGTACCGGACAAGCTCCAGCCTCCACCCGCTACTTCTTTGCCAAGAATATAAGCAATGAGCTTGTCACGCGTTGTCTGATTCGCCGTAGTCTCTACTGTCGGGATATCATATTGATGACTGTCAAACGCGATTAACGCAAAGATTGGTCCGTTAATGCCTTGCTTGATGACATAATTAAAATCGGCTAAGGCCGCACTCATGTCATAGCCGGCTACATCCCGTATGTCTTGACCAATTGCCGTAAGAGCCAGAATAAGTCTGGAATGCTCCGTCCCCTTATTTCTATCCAATAATCCTTCCGGCTTGCTTGAGGTTTCGGGCATTAAGCCTTTAACTTCACGAACCATGTTGTAATAATACTTCGCGAAGTAGTTCTCCGGAACATCATAACCCGCGCGTGCAAGGGAAAGGACGCTCCATTCTCCCCCAGATGTGCCAAAGGTGGGATTGCTTACGTTTTCCGCTAGATATGCCAGCTGCTTGTCTAGTAATTCCTTAATAGGAAGCCAACGTCCCTGCTGTTTTGCACTGCTAAATAATGAATAGGATTGCTCCAGCGCGAGCACCTTGGCATTTACGGCCTCCTGGCTGGCGCTTTCATCGGCAACTAAAGCTTGCGCTTCCTCAATTAATGCCGAATACTGGCTGAATACTTCCTCCGTCACCCAATACTCGCTTTGCGGAATATCATTTCCGTCCGTACTTGCCTGAACAGAAGCCAATAGTTCCTTAGCGTCGTCAACAGCGAAGAGCAGTGTGGTCTTGTCTGCGGCTTTGGGCTCCGTCCCCTGAACAATAACAATTTCCGGAAAAATACTATAATAGCCTTCTTTGGCCGTTGCCGTGAAATTAGGGTTAGCTCCTGTAAGCGGATCAATCTCACGGTGAGCACCAATCGGGCTACCGAAAAAGCCTAATTTTATTCGCCCGTCCTTAAGACTATAGCTGCCTTCCAAATCCGCAGGCACCTGAAATACATTCAAGCTTTTGGCAAGGCTGTATTGACTTGCACCTGAAGTAACCAGTGCTTGCTCCGGCCCTGCACTAAAAATAATCTGTCCATTAAAATTATAGATGCCTGATAGCTTGTTGGCTGGGAATGATAGCTGATTGAAGCTTACTTTGACCTGATCTCCCGGACCAACCTTCTCACCGGGACGAGTCACATTGTCAATCGTTACAGTCAGCGGTCTAGCCGTCATCACCTGGTATTCAGCCAGACCGTCCTTTTCGACCTTCACGATGTTTCTGCCTTCCGTCAGCAGCACGCTGAAGGACCCGTCCGAGTTGCGCATGACATTCCTGGTAGAGAAGTTGCCGTCTCCGTAAGATGCCGTCCCCAATGCATGATCAATCTCCGGCCGAAGCACGCTCACTTCACTGCCGGCGGTAGGCGTAAACGTAAAGACCGCTCCCGGCTGCGTATCCAGGTAATACACACTGTCAATATCTGAATCAAATGCGCCATTCTGTAGATTATTGACACTATTGCCTGTCTTGCCTTCATTAGCCTTCTGATTACGTTCCTTGTTGCTCTCAATGCCGGTCGTGATCCCCGTCTCTCCTTGACCTACGGTAACCACAAACAAACCTACATTTTCCGGCCAAATGGCGCTAAATGCATTATTGGCTTCTTTAATATAGGTCGACCCATTCACCTTTAGCGCATCATAGGTTACTTTAACTATGGCCGTTCCATTCGCTTTTGCCCGAATTGTTGAATAGCCTCCAGGTTGCCCTTCAACAATGTCAATTACATTATCACCCGTTATGATTTCATAATGATAATCCGGTTCGAAGAAGTAGTTGTTTATGCCCTCGATTAATGCCTGCCAGCTCCGTAAAGGCATTAGCTTAAACTCTTCGCCAGGCGCTGCCAGCTTCAGATGATTTTGTTCATTAATATTGAGATAAATGTTGCCTTCCAAATAAGTATTCCGGTTTAAAATGGCATTGGGAGGAAGTACGTTTAATTGCTCCTGGGTAATCTCCATCGAGGCATTGGCTTCTGTCGCTTTGAACGTCCCGGTGTTGGTCAGCTTGCCTTCCTGACTTACCCGATAGTTGTATTCCTGGTTATTAACCAGCTTATAGTTAAACTTTTGTTTGCCGTCCACAACTGTTGTCGCCACTGGCTCTATCTCGGTAAAAGCAATAAAATGCTTAGTTTTACTTCCTACAAATAACGACGCGCCTTCCGGTACAGTAAAGCTAATTTCACGCGATAACGGAACACTTGCGCTAATCGTTTGTGCGGAGGACGATAAGGTAACCGTAACGCTATTGGCTAGCTCAATGTATCCTTCAGCCGTACGCGCTTCGCTTGGGGAGAAAGAATAATAATACGTATGCCCCGTAGCAACAAGTACAGGAGCTTGACCAGTGGCCGTTATGGCTCCAACTGTCAGTGAAGTGTCGTTTGGACTATCCTGCCCCACCTTGACCATATAGTCTTGGTTCACGATCCATCCCGAATTGCTCGCCTTCAAATTTAATTGGCGAAGTTCAAAGATTTGATCCTGTTGCGTCGTAACGGTCACCTTGCCGCCGCCAACACCATTTCCGTTAGCATCAAAGCCTCTATAGCTATAGTCGCCTGCAGGCAGCGCGGTATTATAGATGTTATATGTCCCTGCTTCGGCCGCGCCGATGTCTACACGCTGATCTTTCGCATTATAGAGCTCTAGCGTGGCGGTTTTTGGCGCTACCTTAAACGACACATTAAACTTAGCGCTTTCTTCAAGCAAACCTTTTTGTTTCGCTTCATTTAAGATCGTTATCGCCTGATTAAGTGCCAGTACCTTGGCATCTACGGCTTCTTGAGAAGCAGTGGAATCCGCAATTAATTGTTGGGCGGACACGATAACTTCTGTCAGTGCATGAAGAACCGTATCGTCTACCCAGTACTCGGTTGTTCTGACATCCGAACCGTCTGTACTCGCTTTCACGGAATCTTTGGTTAACTCCGCTTGTTGAATAGCTGCTTCTAATTCAGACTTATCCAACTCCTTGTTATCATCCATAGCTTTCGATAGATCTGCTAAAGCCGTATTAACGACAGACTGATCGCTCCCCAAGTCCGTAAGGGCATCATAGGCGTGATCGTAAGCAGCTTGCACCACAGTATCAGCTAAAATATCGGATTTATTTGGACTGCTGTTAATCTCAGCCACTTTCTCCGTTAAGGCATCCTTGTTCGCAGTTTGGATAAGGGCGTTACCGCCATCTTCGTTGCTACCCAAATCTCGTCCTAATCCATAGACGGTATATTGCCAGCGAATAACATCTCCATCCATCACATAAGCGTCCGATGACCCTACATTCGGAAACGAATTATTTACCGCATACATCCAGCCAGATTCTTGAGTATAGTCAAATTCGCTTAACCAATCCGCATTCGCCCTTGAACCGATCTTTCCGGCTCCACCTATGGCTTGCTGGATGTAGGCAGGTATTTCGACTTGTCCGGCATCAGGATCATATACGCCCGACAGGTAGAATCTGTTGTCTACGCTGCCTACACTGCGGTAACTTCCTTCCCCCAAAACCTCAGTTACAACATCGGATACCCTGTCTCCCTCATGATAAGGGACACGAACCGGATCCAAGATGTAGCCTTGTCCAAGCGTAAATTTCTCAACCGTTATCGTGACATACCCATTTGTACTTTCAACCTTAGAAGTTGCTTCAGCAGCCCATACAGCTGATGGACTGAATAAGGTCATGAGCATCATAATGGCGAGACATGCTGCTATGTACTTTTTTTCTATCTTCCGCTTCAACATGATAAATCTATCTCCTCTTTAGCTTCATTTTGCCGAACAAAAAAACACCTCTCACAAGTTAAGGTGAAAGGTGTTCTACAGACGCAAACAGCCATGCTTAAAAAAAAGCATAGTAACCCCCTCTCTTTTCATCCGCGTGAAACGATGGAAATAACGATAAATGGCATGTATCCTGGCTAGGCTTCATCGTATGGCTAACTCCTTCCCGTATATTTAATACAGTGGAAACACGTTAGCATACTCAGCGTTACAGTGGCGGGACCGCGTCAGATTTGCACTGATCTTCCATATTAAGCTGTGTATAACACAGCACCATTAATCTCTTTGATATGAAATTATAGTTGTGGCATTCCTTGAAGAATAACCCATTCGTCTACTAAGCGCAAGCGTTATTTACTAGATCTTTGACAACTTCGCTTCAAATAGAAAACTGACAATTTCGAGTAAAAAAGCTTCGCTTAAGTTATTACAACTCATGCGAAGCTTCTTATGTCTATAACGTTAAAACTAATTTCCTTTGATTCTACTAATCCCCAGCTCCACGCGAAGCGCCCATCTGTTTGTGCCTCCGGGCAGAACTTGTTTCACCTTGCCAAGCTCATGCGCGCGGTGAACGCTGTCCATATAGCCGGTTGCCGGCTCCACGGCGAACGTATAATCGCCGAAAGCTCCGTAATGCGCCCAGATCGCCAGGTACGGCACCTCGCCCGGAGCGAACCGGTACATCATACTTTCGCCCGACATGGGATCGGTTAATCGAACATTACCTTCTTGCAGCTTTCCGGTGAAATAATACTTCTCGCCTGCGTTCTTGTCTTTCTCCTCCAAGATAGACAAATCGACCGTTTCGCCATTTCGTCCTTCCGCTAATGGAAATCTATTTAGATCGGAAAGGCGGCCTAGTCTCTCGCCATGCGAATAGGCGATTTCGATCTCATTCAAGGAAGGCGGCACCTCTAACTTCATCCCTGCCCGGATGTTTAACAATGGATGGGCTGCCCACAAATAAGAGAACAAGTGCCGAGTCGGATTTTCCACCTCATATTCTAGCAGCAATTCACTGCCTGAGAGAGAAATCCTTTTTCCGAAGCGATATGGGATTTGCCTGCCTTCGACTTGCAAGAATAGACTCTCGCCCTCTATGGCATAAGTCCACGGCATGCACCAAACCTCGCCATGATCGGGAAACCGCTTATCCTGCCACGGCTCATCCGGACAAGAACAAGCCTCAATCGTCGGAAACATTTCGTCCCAGCCGCCTTGATCTCCGTCATCCCAATTCATTCCATTACGAAGGGCCGTCCAGGGACGCTCCGTTCGGTGAATCCATTCGGTTCCCGTTCGCTTGTTGACAAGCGAGATTATTTTCCCGCCACGCTCGGGAACGAGGCGCACGCAAATAAACGCATTTTCTCCCTGCAGCACCTCATAGCCCTGTTCCTCCGTCTTGCTCCACTTTGTTATGCTCATAAGTCCTCCCTTATCCTTTATGGATAAGAGCTCCCAGGTGACTTGGCTCGGATTGCAGCACTTCATCCAACCGCATGCTTGCTTCCGCAATACGGCCAAGTCCAAGAAGCCCAAGTCCCATCATATAGAGGCAATGAATTCGATTGCGTTTGTTCAGATCGTCCTCGAATACGAGGAAGTCAGGCAGCGAAACCGCGAAGTAATCGATCTTCACTTCATCGAACAGATGCTTCTCGGCATAGTCGATCAGCTTGTTGAATCTGCGCTTCGCTTCCTTCTCGTTGCCAAGTTGCAGCCAAGCCATACCCTGGTAGAAGATCATATCCGGCGGCTGGTCATTGTAATACATGGCGCTTGCGGGTTCTTCCAATCCTTGTGAAGCAATCGCCCAATGGAAGGCCGCTTGTTCGGCGTCTTTAAGCTCATTATACGCACAACCCAGACCATAATAAATGTTGTTTTCCTGCGCGCCGTCAAGCTTGCCCTCGCCCAGATTCTCCGGATATTTGAGTGCTCGGTTAAACAGAGTGATTGCTTCTTGGCCGTTTCCTTGTTGCAGGGCACGCTTGCCAAGCTCCACGAGTGCAAGTACATATTGACCTGTCACCTTGCCTTCGCCGCCTTCCCACGGATGGAATTGACGGGTGAGAATGGCTTCCAGCGCTTCTTCATGCCGCTCGAGAATATTAAGGAGCGATACGAATTCAATGTATAGATCATCCCGTTTGTCTACAAGCTGCTTATGCTGCTCTAAGCGCGACAAGCGTTCCTGTACGGACATGCCGATTTTCTTGTACAGCTGATCCAGTTCATAGAAGACGCGCGCGTCTGTCTCATTGTTGGCAAAAGCCTTCTCCAACGATTGGCGCGCAGCCTCCGGATTGTTCTGCTTATTGAAGTAAGCGAGCGCCAGATTACGGTGGACGGTAG
The DNA here is from genome assembly GCF_030161375.1 of Paenibacillus glycanilyticus. Lineage (GTDB taxonomy): Bacteria > Bacillota > Bacilli > Paenibacillales > Paenibacillaceae > Pristimantibacillus > Pristimantibacillus glycanilyticus_B. Next base: position 99,681 of record NZ_BSSQ01000002.1, on the reverse strand, counting down.
GGAATTGATCCTGCAGTTCCGCTGAAGCCTCCCAATGCCGGATCGCTTCTTCATTCCGTTTCTTATCGTAGAGCAGATTGCCCAGATAATAGTGTGCTTTATCGTCAGACGGGTTGTTATTTATCGCGCTTGTTAGAATTTGAAGCTCAAACAGGCTGTTCGGGAAGCAGTAATCCGGTGGCGCGGCTTGACCCGCTTGACGCTCAGCGTTAGCCTCTTCGCTTCTGCCTTCCTGCTCGTAGACATAGGCAAGCGCATAATGGACCATCGGGTACACTCGCTGACCGCTCAGCTGCTCCAGCACTTCTCCCGCCTCTTGATAGAGACCGGCTCCAGCGTAATCGGCTGCCAGATTCATATAATTATGAACATCGCCACGCAGCAAACCGAGCACTTTACTCAGCGCCTCGGCATATTCTTGTCCTCTGCCGAGCTCTCTTAAGATCAGACCGCGCTCATAAGCCGCTCCGAAGTCGGCAACGTCAAGCTTGAGAGTCTCTTCTGCAAAAGCTAGCGCATCCGCCAATCGCCCGGTCTTGCGCAGCAGCGCCGTCTTCAGATGTCTGGCTTTGTAGTTGCGGCTGTTGCGGATCAATGAACGCTCCGCAAGCTCTAATGCTTCAAGCTTATCCGGCGCAATTTGAGCTAGGGAGAAATAGCCGCTATCCTGCCATTGCGCCGACCATACCGACTTGTAAAACGCAGCGAATGCTTCCTTGTTCTTCTCCTGAAGTTTAAGCGCCACGCCAAGTTGGTAATAGGCCTCGCTGTCATAAGGATTCGGATTGCGCCAGGTAAGCGATGCAATCGCCGTGCGGAAATGAACTTCCGCTGCCTGGAATTGTCCTCTGCGCAGCAACAACGTTCCATAAGCGACATTAATCCGAATGTCCGCGTTATCCCGTTTGAGCCCTTCGAGGTAATACGCTTCCGGTTCAAATGTAGCATGCCGGTATTGCTCCAGATGAAGGCCGGCCAAATAAAGCTGCTCGTTTGTCTTCAACTCCTCCGGCAGAGGAAGTGGTTTCGCCGCATCCGGAACCTGCTCAATCGACGGCTCAGCCGGTCTGTAGGAAATAAGGCAACGGCCAGCCGAATCGTAGACGGTAACTTTCAGGTTATGCGGCTGATCGTCCTCATCAAGAGTAAGGATCGTCTTGTACGTCGATTCAGGAGAGAGTTGAACCGTCTCCTTCATATAAGTACGTTTTTTCCCCTTCAGCTCAATTACCGCTTCTTCAAAGACGGAAGTGGCGTAAGCCATGACAACCGCTGTGCGAGCCGATTCATCAACCTCGAGATTTACGGCTGCGTCTATGGATGCGTTTTTCACGACGCCGATGTTTTTATATGGCATAAAATATTGCTTGAACGTCTTCTCCTCATAAGGCTGGAGCCATGTAAAGTCGGGCTGGTTATCCGTAAACACGCCGGTCATCAACTCGATGTACGGACCGTCCTCATCCGTCAGATTGCGGTCCCATGCCTGGCCGAATTCTCCGTTGCCCCATGTCCATTGCTTTTTACCGGGCGATACATGGTGGTTTGCCACATGCAGCAACCCGGCTTGAACGCCATGGTCGTAACCGCCGACAAAGTTGTAATCCGACTTGTATGCCATATACGAGGTTGGTACGGGAATATTCTTGTAACGGGAAATATCGACGCCTTCGGAATAATCCATTTTGTAATAAGTGCCCGTCGCAATCGGGAACCGGGACACGTCGCGCTTGCCGTGATCGAATACGGCCGTTACATCCGGAGGGAATACGGACTGCGTATGATCATTAACCGCAACCGCGGGATTCGCCCACCACAGGAACGTTTGCGGTTCAGGCGTACGGTTGTACAGCTGAGCCGAAATTTCCAGATACGCTTTGCCCGGATACAGGGTAAAGCCCGTTGTCACTTTCGTTCCGTACATCCGGTCGATCTCGCTGACCCATACGGTAGCGCTGCCGTCTTCATTTTGCGTAAACAGATGCTCAACGGGTCCATAGGTATTCGGACGATGATGCTGCGGCCAGTTGAACTCAATACCGCCGGAAATCCAAGGTCCGGCCAAGCCAACCAGCGCGGGCTTAATGACGCGGTTGTAATAAACGAAATCGTAATTGTTTGTTTTATCCAAAGCGCGGTAGATCCGGCCGCCAATCTCCGGCATGACTTCAATTCGAACATATTCATTCTCAAGAATAACCATCCGGTACGGCTTTGCTTGCTTCTCGTCTAGAATTTTATCAATAACAGGATGCGGATATACGCGTCCCGAACTTCCTTGATATACGCGTTTCTCGAGGAACATTGGATTTTTATCCGGTTCACCGGTTTCATAAGTCGGAATTTCTACAGTTTCTTCCCACACGCGAACGGCTGTTTCAGCGGATGATGCGGCTTGCTGTATATTCATTGATTACTCCTCCTTTGACTACTTACCTCCAATTTACAGCCGATTGGCATGAATTCCAATTGACGAAACTCGGCTATTGATGGATGATATTCTTATTGCTTCGAAATGGAATGCAGCTTGCCTTATAAAGGAGAAGTAACGAATGGAAGAGACCCGAAAAAAAGATGGTTTTGAATCCGAGAAGCTGTTTATTCAGCCTGACTATATAGTAGACGAGCTTACCGCCAATGAACTGACCAGCACGCTGTATGTCAGCGATATCGGTTGTTTTCCCAGAGCCCAATATCATTACCGGGAGAGAATGAAAGGCTGCGATTCCCATATTCTTATTTACTGCGCCGAGGGGGAAGGCTGGCTTGAAATCGGAAGCAAGATGACTATTTCGCCGCGGCAGCTTGTTGTCATCCCGGCGGGAACCCCACACCGGTACGGTGCTTCCGAGGACAAGCCATGGACGATTTATTGGATGCACTTGCACGGAAGGCATGTATTGGAGTTTATTCAAACCTATGGCATGGATACCGGTCTGTTCCTTCCTGCCGCTACCCATGCCAAATGGTTGGAGGATTTTCAGCAATGCTTCTCCCTTCTGTCTGACAAGCCCTACTCCATGCCTGCCCAGATTCACGTCTCCCAGACCATCAGACATCTACTGAGCCACGTAGGCTTAAGTACGGGAGGAACGATTCAAGACAAAAAAAGAGAGGATTACATGGAGCTGGCGATGCGGTACATGACCAGCCGTCTGACCGACTCCATCACCCTCCCGCAATTAGCCAAACATACCGGATTATCCAAACAGCATCTTATCTACTTGTTTAATAAAGAAACTGGCTGCCCGCCTATCGAGTTTTTCCTTCGTTTGAAGATGCAGCGCGCCGGAGAGATGTTGGCACTTACTAGCCTAAACATCAAAGAAATCTGTACCGAGTTTGGCATATCCGATCCCTATTACTTCTCTCGGTTATTCAAGAAATACATGGGCGTATCGCCTACTCAATTTCGTAATACCCCGAAGGGGTAGGAAAAAGGAAAAAGGAAAAAGGGTGCTCCGCAGCAAGACGTTTCGTCTGCCGCGGGGCACCCTTCTGTGCGGTATGCGATTGCCAGATAAGAGAATCGGATTATTGTTGCTCCCGAATATGGTACATCAAGCTGTCGAAATCGCCCTTCAGCGGAAGCTCTACGCCGATCCGCATAAGCGCAAGTCCGCTATGCGAACCTTCGATACCGTCAATGATATAGCGCTTGTCCGGATTCAGGCCTTGCAAGAGCAAGCGAGGGAAACGGTCTCCAAGTTTCTGCGAGTGCAAGAATGCAAACAACACGCTCTCTTCTTCTCCGCTATCGCCAACGCCGACGTATTGCACCGCCTCCACGCCTTTGTGCTTCAGCATGCTTAACCGATATTGCCGGCCTTCCTGCACGAGCGGGCGAACCGTCTTATACTGCGCGACCAGATTGGCCGCTTCCTCAAGCTGTTCCTCGCTCCAATGGTTCAGGTTGGCGCCGATGCCAAGCGTACCGGTCATTGCGCTGTGGAATCGATAAGGAATCGAGGTAACGCGTTTGTTCATGCCGCTAACTTCTTCCGTCACCCAGCAAGTCATCAGCTTAGGCGCGTAAACATACGAGAAACCTTCTTGGATGCTTAACCGGTCGAAAGCGTCCGTGTTGTCGCTCGGCCAAGCCTGGTCGGCGTAACGCAGCATGCCGAAGTCGATGCGCGAGCCGCCGCCCGCGCAAGTCTCGAATGCGACATGCGGGAATTTCTCGCGCAGCTCCGACCAGATCTCGTACAAGCTGCGCACATGGCGTACCCACAGCTCCTTCTGCCGGTTCAGCGGATGATTCTGCATGCCCGGCTCGGTTATCGTCCGGTTCATATCCCATTTGACGAACGAAATGTCATGCCGTTCAAGCAGATCCGACATAAAGTTTATAATGTAGCTCTTCACTTCGGGCATGGATATATTAAGGACAAGCTGATTGCGCAGCTCCGTCCTCGAACGGGTCGGGAAATGGTACACCCAATCCGGATGCTGACGGTATAAGTCGCTATCCGGGTTAACGGCTTCCGGCTCGACCCAGATCCCAAACTCCATGCCGTAACTCCGCACCTTGTCGATCAGCTCGCCAAGCCCGTTCGGGAATTTCTCGGGATTGACAGTCCAGTCCCCAAGACCCGCGCGATCATGGTTGCGCTGTCCGAACCAGCCGTCGTCGATGACGAACAGCTCTACCCCAAGCTTGGCCGCACGTTCGGCGAGAGCAGACTGATCCTGAACATTAACGTCGAAGTAGGTCGCTTCCCACGAATTGTATAGCACCTTGCGCAGTTCCCGGCCCGGAGCTACAACTTCGTACTGATACTTGTGCAGCAAACGGCTCATGGAGCCGAAGCCGCCGGAGACGTATCCCCCGGTGAACGTAGGCGTCTCAAAGCTTTCGCCCGGAGCTAGCGTCCATTCGCTGTCAAAGTCGTTAATGCCGCCCGTTACCCGGACAAGGTCAAACGCCGTCTTCTCCGCGACGATTTTCCAGTTGCCGCTCCAGGCAAGAGCTCCGAACCATACCTCACCGGATTCCTCCGCCGCTCTTCCGTTGTCGATTGCAAACCAAGGGTTCGCGTGTCCGTCTGTGAAGCCGCGCCGGGACTCGAGCACCTTCTTGCCTTCCGACAGCACGGTCTCCCTGAGCTGGAATTCGCCGGCCCACTTGCCCGTTACATGCGTCAGGCGGTAGTCCTCAAGCATTGGCATTGTCCAAGCGGCGGATTGAGCGCTCTCCAGCACAACATCGTGGTCCCCGGTATTGGCAATCGTGACATGCCGCTCAATCAGATCGAGCCCCGGCATGATCGCGTAGGTCAGGCGTACTTCGATCGGATACGTCTCGTCTTTCAGCGTAATGGTCAATATCTCTTTCTTGCCTGTCTCCTCTATTCGATAGCCGTCATAGACAAGGCGCAAATCGCGTACGCCATCATGCAAGCGAACCTTAAGCGACGGTTCCATATACGACAGTCCGCCCCAGAAGGCGTATTCTTCCGCTTCACGGTCTAGTGCGGCGTCGAACGAGCTGTGCGAACGGGAGCCCATAAGAGGGGCGCAATCGGCAGCATCGATAGGGGCTCCCCAATACAAATGCTGCAGAATGCCCTTGTCATTGATGCCGAATACGTAAGAACTGTTCTCCGTTGAAAGCGAGAATAGCTTCAAATTAGAATCCATTTGTATAGTCAAGAGAATCACCTCGTGTATTTGTTTGATGCGCTAATCGTACGGAAAATCTAGGCTTGAAGCAATTAACGATATGCGGATAATGATGGACGATATGCGGAATGGACAAATCGGGCAATGCAAGCGGCGGCCGATGCAAGGCATCGACCNNGGGCCCCCCCCCCCGCCCCCCCCCCCCCCCGGCAACGCTCTAGTTCCCGTTGCCGCTCGTATATACCGTAAAGATTAAGTCGCGCTTTCCGTTATTTTCGGTCGTCCACGTCTTGCCGCCGTCCAACGACAGACGTTCATAACCGTCCGCGTAAGAATTGGCATCGTTGTAGGCGAAGCCGTAATTGTTATTCGTCGATTCGGTCATGGCCGATTTCGGCGACCGCAGAATCAAACCGTATTTTTTCGTCGTATCGAGATTGGTCAGCCGCGGATAGATCGAATACGGGCTTACGCTTCCCGGGATGTTATAAGGCGGCAGCGACGCGGTGAAAAGCGTCTCCTTCGGATTGTCCTGTTCATCAAGGACCACGATGTCGAAGAAGTAGGCGTCGGCAGGAACGGTGTTCACGTAGCTCTCATAAATATACAGGTCCAGCTTCGGCAAGCTGCTGTCGTTCAGCTTGAACACCTGCATCCGCTGTACGCCGGCGCGAATGTCCGAATAGCTGTCGTATGGCGAATTGCTGTTGTCCTGGTCGATCACCGGTCCGCCGTTTCCTTCGACGTAATAGGCCTCGATTTCTTCTACGGACGGGATGAAGTAGCTTGTTTTCATGTACAGCCTTATTTTGGACGTCGTCACCGTATCGAAGTTGATGACCTTGTTGTCGCCGACCGTAAACCCCTTCGTCAGATCGGCGTATTTCGTGCCATCCCAATATTGAAGCGCATAGTTGGCAATTTGGAAGTAATCGCCCTTATGTTCCTTGATTACAACGCGGTTGACCTTAGTCTCGCCGCCGAGATCGATTTCCGCCCACTGGTCATTCTGCTGCCCGCTAGCGGCGCTCCATCTGGTGGACAGCAAGCCGTCCGTCAATTTATCCGCCTCGTACCCCGGATCGCTCCAAGTTGACGATACCGTCGCCTTCTTGCCAAGGGCGAGATTAACCGGCCCTTTACCGTTGGCGTTGCCCGGGCCGCCATTCGACACTTTAATAATAGCTGTTCCGCTGCGCGGCAGCGTATAGGTGAACTTCCCGGACGCCTTGCCCAGCGAATTGCCCGAGTATAACTCCTTCATCGTATACTTGGCGTTCGCATTCAAGCCAAGATCGGAGAAGTTAACCGTTATTGGCTGCTCTTCCTTCGTGTTCCAATTCGACAGGCCGACAAATACGTCGCCGTTGCCCGCGGTCAAATAAACAACGGAAGGAGGACGCTCCCCTTTGTGGTACACGTTTGGCAGATCGACCGGCTTTGCGGCTTTTCCACCCTGAACGAGCGCGAGCAGCTCCTTATTCTCGAGGACGGCCATTCGCTCCTCCGTCAGGAACGGGAAATTGTCGCCCGCGAGCCAGTGTCCGCCGCCCATCGCTACGGTCGTTGCCAGCAGCTTGCCTTCGCTTTGGCTGTATTTGTACCAGAAGCCTTGGGCGAAATTTTCCGGCATGATCATGTCCGCGTCATTATACTCGTACAAAGTGCCGTTCGTCCACCAAGACGCGGCCGTATTAAACGCCTGCCGTTCGATGCCGGAATAGCCGTTTACGCCAATCGTCGTGTCGCATGCCGAACGTCTGCCATGGGCGAAAGCGGCCGGAAGCAGCGGCGCAATGGATTCGTTAATATAAATCGGACGGCCGGCGGCAAGTACCGCGTCGCGGATAATGCCCATGCCGATCCGGTAAGCCTGAACGCCGTTTACCGAAGGATCGTACCGTTTCCCGTCATACATGCCCATATCGATAAAATCCAGCTTCAAATAGTCGAAGCCCCAATCGATATACTTCTGGATCGCGTTCTTCAGCGCCACCTTGGCCGCGGGATGCGTAATGTCCATCGCGTAAGTGCCAAGGTAGGTTCGGATGAGATTCCCGTTCTCGTCCCTCAGCACAATATCCCGGTGAGTATATTCCGTGCCCGGGATAGGCAGGTCAAGCCAACCGTCATAAATGGTGAACGGCGTCTGGTAACCGCCGACCTTAAGGCCCTTGCCGTGCACGTAATCCGCGAAAGCCTTCATCCCGTCATCGAACGGCATATCCGAGACCGGCTGGAAGCCGCCGTCCAGGTTGAAATATTCGTACCCAAGCGACTTCAGATGCTCTGCCATGTAGTCGACCTGCGGATACATCGCCTCCGCCGATGCGTAATTGTAGTGGGAATAATAAGTGTTATAGCCCATTGGTACGGAGCCTTTCCATTCCATCCGCGGCTCGCCGATGTTATACACGGAGCCATACTCCTCGAGTCCGGCCTGGTAATCATCGTAGAAACCTAGGAAGAATCGGTCGGACGCGACCGACTTCCCGCTCTGCGTGCCGCCCCAATTGTAGAGGCTGAACGCGGATAGCGGCCCGTTAGCCTGCTTGGCTTCCCCAAGCTTCTGGCTGCTCTTCCAATTTTTCACCGTCGCCGCGCCGGCCACGAACCCTTGCTTCGCCGAATCATCGAACATTGCGGCAACCCAGTAGCTAATGCCGTTGAACGGCTCCCATTTCAGTTGCTCGCCTTCGAAACGGTCCGCGCCGTTCTGGCTTTTGCCGAAGTCATTGACAGGCGCAACGCCGAAGTCAAAGTTATTGGTGTAAGGCGTCGTGAAGATGCGCTTGTCGGAGCCCGGCCCGATATCGAGGTAGGAAGAAGAGACCGGCTCGAGCTTCTCGATTGTTAAAGAGGTCTCGTTCTCAACGCTCATATCGGTCAGAAAGTACGATTTACTCGGATAAAAGTAGAACCGCGCTACGATTGTGGATCCGCTCGCCAAGGCGCTTGTAACCGTCAGCTTCACGCCGTCCGAGCCGTAGCCATCCTTCGCGATGGAATTCCATTTGGCTGTTCGAGCAGCCCGATCGGAGGAACGGAAGTCCTCGTCCCGGCCGGCCAGCTTATAGCCGGAATGAAAGTTTTGCAATACCTGCCGATTGCCCCAGCTTGCGTTCCCGAGGCCGGTCGACAGATCGTAAGTAAAGACATATTGACCATTCGAGGCCGTTACGATTCCGTTCTTCTGTTCGACTTGCATTTTGCGGGACATAGACATTGCGGAACTATCGTAAGGCAGCATAACAACTCCTATCGCAATGATCAATAAAAAGGCAATCGCTTTTCTTAAAGCCATTCTGCTCATCGTTTACCTCCATCAGCTTCCTATTGGGATCAATCCGGACAAAAAAAGGCGGGCACTATCAAGCGCCGCGCCTTCTCGCTTCAAGCTTGTCATCAGAAACGATAATCGGTGCTTCAGTCACCTCATTCAATAATCGTTAATTCCAAAGCTCTTTGCGTTTGTTGTAGTTGTCCGTGTATATTTTCTCAAGCGCCGGAAGGCCAGCCGCATCCAGCTCCTTCATCATTGTGTCATAGAGCTTGACCGCTTCCGCTTCGGAAGACGCCATAATCATTCTCGGGAAATATTTGCCGGTCGTCTCTCCGACCTTTGTCTGCTTGATTGCTTCCGGCGTGCCGCCGCTTGGGCCAAGATTGTCATACATAGCGGTATCGAACGACGAATCCGCCAAGTTCTTGATCGCAAGCGCCGATACCGGATCCGTCTCGTACCTGCCAATCAGGTCGTACGGCGTTCCGTCCGAACCCGGACCGTTCTTGATCGTCCACGTCCATTTGCGGATGCCGGTTTCCTTCGAGTAGGCGCCCCAGTCCTTCTTGAAGCCATCCAGAACTTCCTGTCTCGGCACGTGTTTGCCGTCCTTCATGTCCCAGTGAACGCCTTCCACGCCCCACATCATCAAATATTGGCCTTCCTCGCTCGCGAGGTAATCGAGGAATTTGATCGCGCGAACCGGATCGGCGTTCTTCGTCGTAATGCCGATGCCGTCCCAACCGAGCGAACTTTTTGGCCCATAGGTCGTCTTAGCGGGATCGACGCCCGGCGCGATGACCTTATACGGGTAAAATTGGCTTTCGTCCTTCTTGGACGGATCCGCCGCTTCCTCTTTCAGCACCGTGTTTGGCTTGCCCAGGTTCCAGAAAGCGTCAGTCGAGGCGAAGATCGTTCCCGAAGCGAGCTTCTGCTCGTATTGCTGCGTCTTGATCGTTGCCCATTCCGGATCGATGAGACCTTGCGTATACAACGAATTGATGAATTTGATCATTTCCAAATATTTCGGATCTCTTACATCGCTTTTCAGTTCGCCGTTCGTTTCGTAATAAGGCATAATTCCGAACATACCCTTGAACGTGCCGGATATCGCGCCCATGTTCTCGCCGTTTAGGGTCATGGCGTATGTCTGCTTGCCGTCGATAGACGGGAATTTTTCCTTATAGTTTTTGAGTAGCGCAACAAACTCCTCCGCCGTGAACGGCTCGCCGTTCGATGCTTTGTCGCCCGCTCCGAGCTCCTTCATCACGTCCATGCGCATCATGAAGCCGAATACCGGGTATTGCTCAAGGCCGTACCAGTTGGCCAAATAATAGTTTTTGCCGTCCGCGCTCCGCGTCTTGTTAAGCGTATCGCCATACATTTCCTTAATGTGCGGACCGTATTTGTCTATCAAATCATTCAGCGGAATAAGCGCGCCTGCCGCAATGTATTTGTCGAGATTGTCACCACGCGAGATCGCCATCATATCCGGCAGATCGTTGCTGGCGAGCATCAGGTTCAGCTTCTCCGAAGGATTGCCGGTCGGCTGCTGGATTTCCAGGGTAACGCCGGTCTTCTCCGTAATTTTCTTCGCAACCGGATTATCGAACGAATCGCCAACATTGCCGTCAAAAAAAGTGAATTTGATCGGATCGTTGCTAACTGCCACCTCTTCGCCACTTGTCTCGGCCGGTGCGTTCGATGCATTCCCGCTTGCCGGCGTGTTCGCACCGTTATTGCCGCAGCCCGCTAGAACCGCCGTAAGCAACACAAGCGTTGAAGCAATTTTAAAAATCCCCTTTTCTCTCATGCTTTTCTGTCCTCCTTATTCGATTGCAAACGGGCCGGCTAACCGGCTCCCGCTGTGCTTAGGTTAATTGTAGTCAGCCGATGGGGCTCGATTCCATATCACATTGTTACTAAACATAACGGAAAACGACTATCATGAAAGTCGGAATTTATAAATGCTATTGCGGCGAGAACACAAACGTCTTGGGGATCCTGATCCGCACCGAAGTGCCGATGCCGAGACGGCTATACACCATTACGCCGTATTGCTCGCCGTACGCTAGCTTAATCCGCTTGTCTACGTTATATATCCCATATCCATTCGCTTTGTCGGATGCTTGCCGAAACCGCTCTAGCGAAGCCCGCGTCATTCCCATGCCGTCGTCGATAACGGAGAAGACGACATCTTCCCCTTCGGCATGCAGCTTGACGATAATCGCAATGCCGCAGTCATCGTCCCATATCGCGTGATTGATGCAGTTCTCTATGAAGGGTTGTACGATCAGCTTCAGTGTCGTGTACTTGAGCAGCGTTTCGTCAAGGTCGTAATAAACCCGGAACAGCCCTTGAAATCTTGTCTCCTGGATGGAGATATAATGCTCGGTCAGCTTGATCTCCTGCCCGATCGTAATCGTCTTTTTGCCCTTGTTTAGTGAAATTCGGTAAAACCTAGCCAAAGCGTCTGCCATCAAATGAACCTGCTCGTTATTGCTCTTGATGGCTAGCGCCGAGATGGAAGCAAGCGTGTTATATAGAAAATGCGGCGTGATTTGCGCCTGCAAACTGCTCATCTCCGCCTCGTTCTTCAGCACTTCCTTCCGGGCCACGTCCTGTATGAGCTCCTCGATCTTGGAAGCCATCTTCTTAAGGGCGAACGAAAGCTGGCCGACCTCGTCATGCCCCATCGGAGGAAATCTCAAATCGAAGTTGCCCCGTTCCACCTTGCGGATTTGCTGAAGCAATATTTCGAATCGCTTCGTCATAAGCTGGCTCGTGGCGTAAATAAGAATAATGGCCGCAAACACGCACGCCAGCGATATCGTCAGCATTTTACCCGAAGCCTTCCACGCTTCCTTGAGCAGTTCCTTGTACGGTAAAATGACAATCGTCCGCCAGCCGTTGCTAAGCGGCTTCTCGATGACAAGCGAGCTGTCGCTTTTTCCCGCCAACAGCTCGGCCGTATTCCGGACGGACGCCATCGACTGATCGGATGTGATAATGCGGCCGTCCTGGTCCGCCACGACAACCGTCTTGTTCTTCCCTTCCTTCTCGATGAGCGAATAAATCTCCCTCTCTGAAATATCCATCGTCAAGATCCCGTAAGGATAATTGAGGCTTAAATAATTGAGTGATCGCGCAAGCGTGAAGATCTTGCCCCGCTCATCTCCGTCACCCGGATAGAAGTGGGTGATATAACCTTCCGCGCGCAGCGACTGCTGGGCCATCTTCTCCGGAAGTTCGTCCATATGCTTAATAAACAAGCCGTCCGAATGAAGCGTAAGATTATCGATATAGATTGTGATGGCCTTCAAATTCGGATTCATCGCGAGAATCTTGTACAACGTCTGGTTAATGTAGTCGTATGCGTCCAGCTTGCCAATATCGCCCTTCTCGTAGTGGCTCATCAAATAGTCGCGAAGCTGCGTGTCCAAATAAATAAGGCTGGCGTTCTGCGCGTACATGTCGAGCTTATTCTCGATATTGTTATTGATCTGGTCAATCGAAGCGTCAACGTTCTCGACCGCCTGCCGGATGAGCTGGTCTTTAATCGTTTCGTACGAATAGTAGACCAAAAAAGCGATCGGCAAAATCGCGACAAGCGCGTAGACGATAAACAGCTTGCTGCGGAATCGCCTGTTCGTCATGTTGCGCCGAAAGAGACCGTTTAGACTAAAGATATTTTTTACGGTATTCATTCGGCGTAACTCCTTTCGTTTTATAAAAAAACGAACAAAAATACGAAGTATTATCGTAGCCGACCTTATTTGCCACGTCATGTATTTTGAGCGTGCGGTCCGCGAGCAGCTCCACCGCCTTAGAAAGCCTGACATTCGTCAAATATTCATGGATCGTGCATCCCTGCTTCTCCTTGAACAAAGCCCTTAAATAGTTCGGGGAAATATATACCTTGGCCGCTAGCTGATCGATCGTCAGCGCTTCGGCGTACGCTTTATCGATATGCTCGGCAACTTCCCGCACGAGCAGCAAATGCCGGTCTTGCCCGCGCTCCTCGAAGTAACGGCCGATACGGGCAGCGAGCTCAAGCAGGAACGACATGATGTTCGGAACGGTGTCCAGCTCCAGCATCTCCCTGTTCCATTCGTGCTGCTCGCCGATCTCTATCTTTGCCTGATCCTCCAGCTTCGCGCAGGCGGTTCCGATCACCTTCAGCACGTCCAATGCGACCTCCTGCACCTTCTGACGGCTTGCCCGCATCCGGACAAGCGTCTCGAAATAATGCTCGACGCGACTCAAGAACGCGGGCCGGTCATGGGCATACAATTCCTTCAGCAGTAGTGCATCCTCGGAGGCGAAGACGGTGTCGGTTCCCTCGCGCGCTTGACCGGAATGAATCATATGGCCATAACCGATATAAAAGCTTTCCTCCGCTGCCCGCCTTGCTTCCCCCAACATCTCGCGCGCCCGATTCAGCGCGGCTGCCGTATCCGCGATGCCAATTATCACGCTCCGGTCATGGGCAAGCTTGATCGCTGATATTAGCTCGTGCCAATTACATTCGTAATCGGCGCCTGCCTCGAACGGTACCGCAAGCAGCCATTCCCGTTCATTCAGCTTGATGACGAAACCTTCGATCGCATTCGCGCTTAACAGCGAGCGTAACGTTGGCTGAATATCGGCTGCGCAGCTGCGATCTCCACGAATTAAAGCGGTTACATATTTCTTGAGCTCAAATCGCGGATCGATCCGGATTAAGTCCAACCATGATTGCTCTCTGCCTTCGCCGCCCGAGCGGTACAACTCCTCGACCCGCTTCTCGATCAGGACATGCCTCGAGATGCGAAGCAGGTTCTCTTTCTCGACCTCGTCTCTCACCTTCGCCATAACGTCGGATAGCTCCGCGCGGTTAATCGGCTTCAGCAAATAACCGATGGCCCCTGTCTGAAGAGCGGATTTCACGTAGCCAAACTCATCATGCCCGCTAAGAAACACGATCTTCATCCATTCAAAATTCGCCTGCACAAGCGAAGCGAGCTGCAAGCCGTCCATGATCGGCATGCGAACGTCGGTTAAGACGATATCCGGCTTCAGCAGTTGGATCTGCTCCCACGCTTTTCGGCCGTTTTTGGCCGTGCCGGCTACCTGAATGCCCATGCCGGCCCAATCGATATGGTCCCTCAACAGGGATAACTCGATCATTTCGTCCTCTACCAAAAAAATAGTCAACATGCCGCGTCACTCCTCTGATCATGAAAGTCGTTTTCCCGTATGTTTCTTCACATTGTTTTATTGCCCGGCAGAAACGGCGGATCTTATAATTTTTTACAATACCAAGGAACGAGGTGCTGGCATGGCAACGGCCGTCAATTCATTAAATAAACAAGAATTACGCAAGAAAAAAGGGTTAAAGCTACGGTTCATCGAGCAGCGTTATCTTCTCCTGCTGCTAGTGCCCGCGATCGTCTGGGCCATCTTCTTCGCCTACTTGCCGATGGCGGGACTTTATATGGCGTTCGTCAATTACCAGCCATCGCTCGGCAACTTCTGGAGCAGCATGTTCCGAAGCGAATTCATCGGGCTGGATTGGTTCAACTACTTTTTCAGTAACGGCGATTTCCTGATCATTATGCGGAACACGCTGGCATCAACGATGCTGACGCTCGTCATTTCCTTTCCTGCGCCAATCCTCATCGCGATCGCATTGAACGAGATCAAAGGGGCGATGTTCAAAAAAACGGTTCAAACCGTCTCCTACTTGCCCCATTTCATTTCATGGGTTATTGCAGCGAACATCATCGTCACCGTGTTGTCCTCGGACGGCATCGTCAACAAGCTGCTGCAATGGCTGCATTTGACGGACGAGAGCATCCTGTTCCTGCAGGAGGGCCGCTATTTCTGGTGGATTGTAGCCATCGGCAACACGTGGAAGGAAATGGGTTATAGCGCGATCATGTATCTCGCGGCGATTTCCTCCATCAATCCGGAACTTTACGAAGCGGCGAAGGTCGACGGCGCCGGACGTTTCAAGCAGATTGTGTACGTGACGCTTCCCCATTTGAAACCAACGATCGTCATCCTGCTCATCTTCTCGCTCGGCGGGGTGCTTAACGCGGGCTTCGACCAGCATTACCTGCTTGGCAACGGGCTTAATCAAGGGTATTCCGACGTGTTGTCAACCTACTCCTTCCGATACGGGCTGCAGAACTCCATGTTCTCGTACGCCTCTGCCGTTGGGTTGTTTAATTCCGTCGTTGCATTCATCCTGGTCGTCATCGTCAATTACTCATCCAAAAAACTAAACAACCAGTCGTTATTCTAACAGAAGGAGCGAGTGAACCATGGGCAAAATATCGTCCCTGTCCGAAAAGCTGTTCGAACTGTCGATTTACCTTTTTCTCAGCGTCATCTTTGTTGTGACGTTCTACCCCTTCTGGAATATCCTTGTCGTGTCGCTCAACGACGCAACCGATTCGGTGCGCGGGGGATTGTACCTATGGCCGCGGGAGTTCACGCTCGAGAGCTATGCGTCGATCTTCCGGAACGGCGAGCTCATTAATTCGGTGAAGGTGACCGTTCTGCGGACCGTCATCGGTACGCCGCTCTCCGTACTCGCCATCAGCATGATGGCCTACTCGCTCAGCAAACGCGAGCTGATCGCCTGGCGGGCACTTACGCTGTTCTTCATCTTCACCATGTACTTTGGCGGAGGACTCATTCCGACTTACATGATCATCAAATCGCTTGGGCTGATAGATTCGTTCTGGGTATTCATTTTTCCCGGCCTGATCGGAGTATTCCTCATGATTCTGGTCCGTACGTATATCGAGCAGTTGCCTTCCGAGCTGGAGGAATCCGCCAAGATTGACGGGGCGAACGACCTGCAAATTTTCACCTGGATCGTTCTGCCGCTTTGTGTACCCGTGCTCGCCACCATTGCTCTCTTCATCGGCATCGGACATTGGAACTCCTGGTACGACTCGTACATTTACACGTATAAGCCGGAGCTTAAGACGCTTCAGGCCGTTCTGGTCAAAATATTAAATCAGTTCCAGACCGGCGCCATGGTGTCGGAAGCGGAGCAACTGGCTAACAGCTCGAAGCGGACTCCGGTATCCGGCGAGAGCATCCGGATGGCGGTCACGATGGTCGCGACCCTTCCAATCATTTTTGTGTATCCGTTCCTGCAGCGGTTTTTCGTCAAAGGCATCATGATGGGCGCCATTAAGAGTTAAGCATGGTTTTATTTCAACTATAACGATGAACCCAGACAATTCCAATTGACGATATGATGAGAATGATGGATGATATTCGCATCAAAATTCGTTGCAGAGAGCGGCTAGAGCAAGCTCAGTAACACGAAACCAAAAAAAAGAAGCTTTCCACAAGTTCAGCGAACTCGTGGAAAGCTTCTTTTCTATTTAACGTTATGTGCTGATTTCCGCATTGGACGTTCTCTGTCCAATCGGCGATTTAATTTACCGCTTATGCGCGGCCCTTCCTCATCGAATTGCTTCGATAAGGAATTAAATCACTTCATGCCGCCCATGCTTCTGGGCGGTTTATTGTATTAATTTAAAGCATTTTATTTAATCCCTCGAACCGTACAGTCCACGAGCCATCCTGCGGGAAACCCGGAGCGGCTGTATCGGGACCTCCGAGCCAGCCGCCGGCCATCATGGCAACGGCAGTCAATAGACCTCCATTGCCTGGCAGATAGATCGGCAGCCTGCTGGTCTGAAAGTTATGGCCGTTCGGCAAATAGGTATTTTTCGTCCGATCGATCAGGAGCAGGTCTACAGCAAGCTGTCCTTCCCCTAGTCTCGCTGCGGTCATCGCCATCATTGGATAGTCCCAGCCCCATGTATCCTTCCACTTCCACAAGCGCATGACCTCGTGAAGCGTCCGCCTCATCGTTTCCGTATCCGTCATCAAGCCGGGCAAAATACCTAACGGAGCCAGCATCGTCGGATGGTCGTCGATACCGGTGCCGCCGCTGAATGTATCCATTGCCGTTTCGGCGGCCACGTACAGACCCTCCGACACAGGCAGCGGAGATAAATGTTCCAAGACTTGATCCCATTTTTCCACTCTCGGTAGCCCCAGTCGTTCTCTCCACTGGATGGCGACAGACAATCCGAACGCCCAGTAAGCAAGCTCGAAGGCCGGATTCATCGTAACCGCATGATCAAAAATTTCCTGGGCAGGGGCAAGCGGCGGACCTAGAACATAGCGTTTGCTTTGGTTATCCCAGTCTGCGAAGGAGGCCATAAACTCCGCGCTTTGAAACACGATCTCGCTATACCGTTCCAGCGTTTCACGATCTTGGCCGATGGAGTAGAGCAACTCAGCGAAATATATCGGGTGTGGCTGCTGCCAGATGAGAAACGGCTCGATAAAGCAAGGGGCATTAATCCCCTCTTCCGTTACGCACTTTGGCCAGCGGGCGCCTTCATATCCTTGTGAATGTGCCAGCTCCTGAGCCTTATGAAGAATCTCGCCATACCAGCCTAAATTATTCGCTAGCAGCTCAGGCCGGTTCCACAGCGCAAAATGTACAGAATGCCACCAATGCATCTCCAGATGGAATTTCCCTGCCCAGCTATTCATCGTCAATCCCGTCTCCTGGGGCGGAAGCGATCCGGATGACTGCACAGCAGTTAAATATTGCGATAGTATAATGCGGCGTTCCAACTCAAGGGCTCGTTCATCTTGGCTCTCCGCCAGTTCTACCGCAGCACCACTATTCCAGAAATTCGACCAGTATTTGGCCGAGCACGAAATCACTTCTGCCATATCGGGCAATGGATCGGCACATTCGGCCTTCGTAAAACGAATGACTAGCTCTATCTCATCTTTATCTGAACTAAGGGTAAAAAGATGCGGATCTGCCGAATCGCATGCAATAGTCCCATTCGACCACTCGGCAGTGACGAAATAACGATCCTGATCTAACGTTCGGCTGAAACGAGCGAAGGCATCTCTTAATTCAATAACCTCCGTCTGATGTGCTTCCGCGCGGTCCCATACTGCGCCTGCTCCGCCAAAATCGGCAGATCCATAAGGGAAACGCAAAGCCAATTTAAGCTGACCCGACACGAGAAGACTAGACTTCACCGAAATGGCAAGGATGTCTTCATCAGGATGACAGCATGTCAGAACCGAGGCTGTTTCACCTGATAAAGAGAAGCTGCTGAATATAGTACCTGTCCACATATCCAGCGTTTGCTCGATACCCTGCAAGTCCTCCGGCATGGCTGGTTCACCTGAAGGAAGCGCAGGAAGAAACTGAACCGCCCCCAAATGCAGGCGATGGGGGTTCATGCGCAGCCATCTATACTCCTCGCTAGCCTCTTCACGCGGCATATAGGGAAAGCCAATCTCTCTTCCATTAAACGTTTTATAGTAGGTTTTCGGAAACTTGTCTACTTCGTAGCCCATTGGATTCGGAGACGTGTGCCAAGCCCAATTGGATTGGTGGCCAAGCTCAACCCCGCCATTTTCGTAAAGCCGGGGAAATGTCTGCAGACCAGTGGGATCAACGGTGAACGCGTAATTCCCATTACCCACGGTCAGAGAGGAAAATTTATCAAAGCCCCGAACGACAGGGTTGTGACGACGCACTAATGCTTCACGATTGATCATTTCCATACGCTCCCTCTATGTCCCTTGCAATAACTTCTACCCCGTAAGGATCCAACGACAAAATGGTCTCGTACTGACGACCTGAAATCTTGCCAACTCCCGATTTAGGTAAAGTGACATGCTGCTCCGACGAAGTCGTATTTACATACATCACACTGTCTCCGACTCGCCGTGCTGCTACGCCTTGCGGCGTTTGTGGTCCTTTTTTAATACCAAGCTCTGCGTAGAACTGGTTCAATAAGGCTTGAATTAGGCCAAGCTGAGCAGGCACAGCTACATAGACTGCTTTCCCTTTGCCGTAAATATTGACGCTAACCGCAGGAAGCTCGCTATCAAGGCCGGTGAATGCAGCCAGTACTTCCGCCGTCGCAGGCTCCACGATTTCATAGTAATCAATGGGGAAATCAATCAGCTGATCATGCAGCTTAATTTTCGGTGTCTCCCGCCGAATATTCATTTTCTGCTTTTGAAGACCACCCTCATTCGAGTCCGAATAATGATAGACAGGGCGTTCGAAAGCGTTAGCGCGTATACCGAACACGTCGCTAAGCCTGCCAGGCATTGTTGTGCCGAATACCGTATTGTGCTCATCCACTTTAGCGGAATAGGCGGTCATAATGACCGTTCCGCCGTTCTCGACGAACTCCCTGATCGTCTGAGCAGAGGCTTCGTCCATGATGCAGTGGCCAGGAACCAGCAGCAGCTTGTAGTTCTTCTCGATCTGGCGAAGATTTACGACATTGCAGTCCACATTATCCTCGCAAAGCGCTTGGAATGTCTGCATGACTTGATCCAGATAGGCCGTCTTGTAGTATCCTTTTTGATTCTCCGACACTTTGAACGATTCGAAGGAATAGGCCAATGCAATCTCCGGTTCGGGGAGATACGGCAGCCCAATCGCTTTAAGCGTCTCCATCTCCTGCGTGAATTGACGGAACTCGTCCAATTTCCTTCCAGGCAGTCCATCGTGATCCAACAGTCCGAATAAATACTGCTCTTCTCCGCCCAGCATCGATCTCCATGTCCAGGCGCAGATAGCCTCCGAACGGAACAGCAAGGATAAATAGGCATACATTCGAAGCGCACCTCTAGGAGGCGCATTAGCACCAAAGGAACCCGTCTGGAATTCCAAACACCAAATCGGCTCTTCCTTCTCGCTAATTCGATGATTCATCGTAAAGCACGCGCCAAATAACGCGTTTCGGTCTTCCGGATTAACTCCCGGATAGAATCCGATTCCCGGCAAATCAAAGATTTGGTTATAAGCTTTCAAATAATCGAAGCCAAGCACTGGGTTTTCTCCCCAATGGTTCGTTGTTTCCCGTGCATTCGGAGCATATTGACGTACAAGGTCACTTAAGCCTTGCAGATAGGATAGCTGTTCATCGGAGAAGAAGCGCCTCATATCCAGCATTCTTTCTGGTGCTCCGTTAATATCACCAGCAACCGGGAATTCCGCATCCTCGAAGCTGGTAAGCTTGCGAGACCATCTTTGCGCGGCCCAGGCTGTATTTAATTCCTCCACGCTTCCGTACTTTGCTCTCAGCCATTGAACATAACGGTTGCGTGCTTCTCCCGAAAAAGTGGGTATCCCGCTTCCTACCTCATTGCACAAACCAAATGCGTAAAGGGCTGGATGTCCGGCATATCGCTTAGTCAGCGTCTCAGCGAAACGGTACGCGTATTCCTGAAAAATCGGATTACCTACATCCTCCATATAACGATGTACCGCCAGAAGCGGATTCCGATTCCGGTCGGCTAACTGGATAGCCGGATATTTCTTGTGCAGCCAAGTTGGCGCCGGGCGAGTTGCTATATCGAGAACGACCTTGAACCCTGCCTCTGCGAACAGATCCATGACCTCATCAAACCACTCGAAGCTGTAATTCCCCTCCGAAGGCTCGAAGCTGTCCCAGCATAAATGCCCAAGACGAACCAGATTGAATCCTGACTCCTTCATTAATCGAATATCCTCCGGCCATCGCTCGCGCGGCCAATCATGGGGGTGGTAATTTGCTCCAACGTAAATCATTAAAAATTCACCTCTATAATGTATGTTTTTAGGTTTAAAAGATTTGATAATCAAAGTAATCGAAATAGGCTGGACCTTTGCATACATGACCATTTCCCGACGCGTACATCCCAAAATAAACGCCTGTATAGCCGCCGGCAACTTCTGTTGAAAGGTAAAAAACCTCCCCTGTCCCGATTTCGATTTCTTCTTCGCCTGGTATAGCATAGGAATATCGGTACTCGGTCATATCCGCATTGATAGCTAAAATGATATGGTCAGACACAATTTCATTGCGATGCTCAATCTTCCATAATGAACCAATACGGCGGCGGAATATAATCTGCCGTTTTCCGTTCGTTACAGTTACGGCTATGTCATAATGACTGTTCTCATTCATGAATGTCGTTAAGCCCGCTTCTTCCCCTTCTTCCATTAGAGAGAAATCGAGCAGAGTCTTGACTCGACAACAATAATCCTGCTGTCTTCGTCCAACAAAAGCTTTAACATCTATATCATCCAAGCTGAATTCCGTTCCATATAAGGCCAACCAGCCTGGCCTATCGTTAAGAGAACATATCCCTTCTATCGAGTTGCGAATACTGTTCCATTCGCACCTTAATTTTCCAGGGGAGAAATCCTCTCGATCATGCAAAGACGGAATTTCAGCATACCCATCAAAAAACGAAGGGGCTTCCATTTCTAAATGTATACGGCCATGATCACCTAAGACAGGCCAACCATCATTTGTCCACTTCACAGGAAGCAAAAAAGTTTCTCTTCCTAAGTTATGATGAAACGGATAACCATAAGGCCGGATCCCCAGGCAAACAGCCCACCAACTGTCATCATGTGCCTGGACTAGATCAACATGACCGGTTGCTTGTATGGGAAGATTCGTATTTCTGTGACTAAGAATTGGATTGTGAGGACAGCTTTCGAACGGGCCATAGGGATTATCACTTCGAGCAATTGTTGCCATATGACCATATTCCGTTCCCCCTTCAGCAATTAATAAGTAGTAAAGATTCCCGATTCGATAGAGATGAGGCCCTTCTGGATATGAACCACCCGTTCCTTCCCAGATTAACCTGCGTTCAGAGACTAATTCCCCTGTCTTCAGGTCGATCTCGGCTTGATAGATTCCATCAGGCTCGTCATGTCCAGAACGGGTTCCGGTAATATAAACTTTACCGTCATCATCAAATAAGAGCGACGGATCAATTCCCCCCCATTCTAAATCAACCGGATCGGACCAAGGTCCTTCCGGTTGATCGGCCGACACGACAAAATTGCGATAATGGGCCTGATTGGTAGTGACCATATAGAACCTGCCATTGTGATGCCTAAGTGTAGGAGCATAGATACCTGTCTTGCCAACAAGTCGTTTAGGAGACGCATGACTTTGAAATAATGGCAACTGGCTTTCCCTAGTTAAGCAATAGCCGATCATTGTCCAGTTCACCATGTCTTTACTATGAAATATTGGAACCCCCGGATAATAGCCAAATGAACTGGTTACTAAGTAATAATCTTCATTGACCCTGCAAATACTTGGATCAGGATAAAATCCTTTTAAAATTGGATTTGTATATTTCATGCTCTAGTTCTCCTATTATGAAAAATAATTGGAGCAGCTTATTGCAACAGCTGCTCCAAACTTTCATACTTTTTTTC
The DNA here is from genome assembly GCF_030161375.1 of Paenibacillus glycanilyticus. GTDB lineage: Bacteria > Bacillota > Bacilli > Paenibacillales > Paenibacillaceae > Pristimantibacillus > Pristimantibacillus glycanilyticus_B. Next base: position 77,473 of record NZ_BSSQ01000002.1, on the reverse strand, counting down.
CGGTTATTATTTATGCACCTTCGCATACCAATCTCTAGCACGCTGTGTGACCTCTTCACCGCCTGATTTATTCCACTTGTCTACGAATTCATCAAATTTGCTGATCGGGTACTGGCCAAGAATAATTTTGCTGGCATATTCCACATAGAGAGTACGATTGTTAATATCTGCGTAATCTTCATAGACGCTAGCCGGCATACCGTCACCTGCGATGTCTTTGAAGTATGGCTGCGCATCTGTAATATTGCGGATACCTTGATCCACGGCCCATTTTCTATCATCAGGAGTATTGTTTTTGTACAGATTAATGGAGAAGTCCGCTGTCGCTACATTCAGATAGGGTGAAAGAGCAAGATTCTGTTGCGTACTCTTGTCGTCCGGCAGCTTAGTAGCTTTGCCATCCTGCATAGTATAGTGCATGCCCTCCACGCCTAAGTACAAGTCATTCCAATTGTTTTTGTCATACATGTTATTCAATAGCTTTAACGTAGCCATAAGCTTCGTCTGATCTTTGGTGTTCTTTACAACCCAAGCAGGGGTCTGCATTTTCTTCAACGTATAGAAGCCTTTGTAGCCTGGAACTTCAAGAATCGGGAGAACGGAGTAATCGCCCTTCACGCCTTTGTTTTTGTTGATATTTTCTAAGCGTTCATTGACCGACTCTTCCCAATGGAAGTAGTTGCCGACGAGGTTGGAATCAATCTTTCCTTCCCATTTGGCCTTATTGTTCAGAAGCGATTCCTTATCCATTAATCCTTCTTTATACAACTTAGCGGCAAACTCCAGCGCAGCTTTCATGTTTGGCGTCACGGCAGAATACGTCAGCTTGCCATCGTAAATATCCCAATCCGGCTTGCCTTCAACCATGGCTACTCCGTACATTGCGAATAATTGATCCATCCAAGCCGCCTGTTCCCGGCCGCCGGTAGGGATTTCATCCTTAATTCCATTTCCATTTGGATCCTTGTCGCGGAAAGCTTCAAGCACCTTCACGTAATCATCTTGTGTCTTCGGCATTTCCAGTCCCAGCTTATCGAGCCAATCCTTGCGAATCAGACCCGTTTCTCTGCCATAGTTCAATACACTCGGGATATAATAAATTTTCCCTTGTCCGGTAGGATCGTTAGCTTTAACGACATCCCACACTTCCTGCGGAATAGCCTGCATAACGTTTGGAGCGTACTTCGGCAAGAGATCTGTTAAATCGGCGATAGCTCCGTTCTTAGCCAAGTTGTCTTCGATACCCTGCAGCGGCAAGAACAAGTCCGGCATTTCGTTCGCTGCAATCTTAATATTCAGCTGATTGAGGTAATTGGTGCCTCCGTTCCATTCCACATATGGTTGAATAACGCCGACGCCAAGCTTTTCTTTATAAAAATTATAAAGCGGGCTGTCTTTGGTGATCGGTTTAAAGCCGTTATTTCCATTCCATACTTCAAGATCAACGACTTCCTCTGATTTCGGAGCAACACTCTGTCCTGGAGCAGGAGGTGAAGAAGCAGAGGAGTTGTCCGAATTATTGCTGCTGCACCCGGTAAATACTGCAGCGGCAAGAGCGCCTGTTAGTGCCAATACCCCGATTTTGTTGATAGCCATGCCATGTTTCCCCCTTGAAATGGACTTTATATATGTTTTAGGCACAATGCCTTAAAACCAATGTGAATTATCCTTTGATAGAACCAATCATCGCGCCTTTGACAAAATACCTTTGCAAGAACGGATACACAGCTATGATAGGAATCATCGCGAATATGACAGTCGCTGATCTTAACGTTCTTTCGTTATAGTTCAAATCAACTGTTGAAGCGGCACCCGGCATAATAATGTTATCATCCGTAATAAATTGACGGATTTTCATCTGTAATGGGAACCAATCTGTATTCTGGAGAAATAATAACGGTGTCTGGAATTGATTCCATATGACCACCGCGTAGAACAGCGCAAGTGTAGCCAGCACAGCCTTAGACAACGGAAGGACGAATTGGAATAACATTCGGAAGTAACCGCTGCCTTCCAAGAATGCCGCTTCCTCGAGCTCCTTAGGAAACTCCTTGAAGAAGGATCTCATAATAATGAGATTAAATGGGTTCAGAATATGCGGCAAAATCAGAACCAACGGATTATTATACAAGCCAATCCCTCGTACAGTTAGGAAATAGGGGATGATCGGTGCTTTAAAAATCATCGCGATAACCACACCAACCATGATGACCCCGCCCCAGCGGAATTCAACCTTCGAAAGCGGATAGGCTAGCAAGGCGGTAATAAGCAAGGCCAAGGCCGTACCAATGACAGTTGAACCTAACGTGAGGAAGAATGACTTCCATAAATCCGGGCGATCTAAAATGTAGCTCCAAGAATCTAAGGTGAACTGCTTCGGCCAGATGGACACTAGATTTTGTACAACAGCACTCTTCGAGCTAAAAGAAATCGAGATGACGGACAACAGCGGCACGATCGCAATAAACGAGAACAGCAGAAGAAGGGTCGTGATAGCTGCTACGAAGGTTTTCTCTCCTCTGGTCTTTAACATATCTACCACACACCCCCATCTGAAACTTTTTTCGATAACCGGTTAAAAATATACACCAGAATAAATCCGATAATCGACTGGAACAAGCCAACCGCTGTTGCGAAGCTATACTGCGCTTGCTCAATACCTGTCCGATAAACGTAAGTATCGAGGATATCCCCTACGCTGTAAGTCATCGGAGTCAAGAGATTGAACACTTGATCGAAGCCCAGATCCAAGAAGTTTCCGATTTCCAGTAGAAATAGCACCAGTACCGTAGGAAGAAGCAGCGGGAACGTAATATGACGAATCTGTTTGAATCGGGAGGCTCCATCCATCATGGCCGATTCATATAATTGCGGATCGATGGCACTGATTGCCGCCATATATACTACCGTGCCCCAGCCAGCATCGCGCCATATGGAAGTCAGCACATAAACCGGCCTGAAATAGGCGCTGTCTTGCATAGCCAAAATCGGTTCATGGCCGAACCATCCCAATACTATGTTGAACAATCCGCTCAAGGAGAAAATGTCAAACACAATGCCGGATACGATAACCCATGATAAAAAGTGAGGGATATATAGAGCAGTCTGGACGCCTTTCTTTAGCGCAGATTTGCGAATTTCATTAATCATCAGCGCCAGCAGAACCGGAATCGGGAATACCAGTACAATTCTCAATAATCCTAATAACAACGTATTTCCAAACACCCGGACAAAATCCGGATAATCAAACAACTTATGAAAATACTTGAACCCTACCCATGGACTATCAATAAACCCTTTAAACACCGAATAATCCTTAAAGGCAATCACCGAACCTGCCAGCGGAATATACTTGAAAATAATTAGAAATAGGATGCCCGGAATGGCCATCGCATATAGCGGCCAGTAAACTTTCATTCTCTGAAGATTGACTCTTCCCACTTGTTCTCCCCCCGCGTCTAGTAGTAGTTGTATTCGCTTACATAACTATAAGCTGAAGGGTATATTCCCTCAATTAGTCGTTTTTAAGTTTCTACAAGGTCATTTTTAAGTATGACACAACTAAAAAACCACTCTGCCATAGAGTGGTTTCCATTCTTATCCCAATTATGCGCGAGGCAAGTTTTTGCGGTAATCACTAGGTCTGGAGCCTGTTAGTTTCTCAAATAAACGGGCGAAGTACTGCTTATCCGAGTATCCGACCTTTTGGCAGATTTCGTACACCTTCAAATCCGTTTTTTCCAGCAGTTCCTTCGCTTTGCCTATTCGGCATTGCGCCAAATAGTTGATATAGGTATCCCCCGTCTTTTGTTTGAACAACTGGCTTAAATAATAAGGGCTGATGAAAAAACGAGCAGCTAGGTCAGCAAGACTAATAGGCTCATCGTAATGCGTTGACACATAGTCCTTGATCTCGGCAATGATATCTTTTTTCTTGGGAATATTATGCTCTAATTTGAACGCAATAATCTCCTGAATGACTTGAACCATCCATTCTTCCAAGCTTCCTAATGTCCGAAATCGCGATATCCCCTCCAGGGACAGAATATTTCGCCCGAGCAAATCATTCTGCTCCAGCTTCTGAAAGGACATCTTCCTCACGCTTAATAGAAGAATATTTAGACACTGCAGCTGGAGATCCATTGGACTTGCCGCTTCCATCCCGCGGAAAATCTCACGGATGATGCCTACACATTCCACTTGGTCCATGTTGTCAATGCCTGATTCTAATTTGGCAATCAGGTCTTCTGGAACCCGATTACGATATCGATTAATACTACTGATCTCATGGAAAGGGATTACGGCATCGATCCCCTTAATAATCTTGTAGCTTAATGCATATCGAGCTTCTTCGAAGGACTGGCTAAGATCCGATACTTTATGTTGCACTGTGCCTATTCCGACAGTCATGGACAACTTCGATTCTTGGAATACTGCCTCCTTCATGCGCTGTACCGCAAGTACCAGATTCCCATACTCGATTCCTTCACCATGCGCAATCACCACAGCTGCCTGCGATCCGGAATAGCGGAATCGATACACAGTCCCGTACCGGCCAAAAGCCCGGTCAACATGTCGAAACACTGGAGCAAGGCCAAGCTCCTTCATGTGACCCAAGTGGTTATCAAATTCTAATAAAGCACATACAAAACTCTTGCCCTCCGTAGGTATTCCGGCGATCTGAAGCAGTTCTTCCACTTGGACTGTATTATCGTTGCCTAGATCAAGAATATCCCGCAAGGCACTTTCCTGAATACGGCTGTGAATCTCTTGCCTCAAATCATCCACTTCCTGAAGCTTGGATCTGCTTTCGCGAAGTTCCGCTATGACTTGGCATACACAGTCACGAAGCTCAAGTTCCTCCACCGGCTTATTTAAATAGAATTTAACGCCTAATTGCATGCCTTTCCGAGCGTATTCGAAGTCAGCATAGCCGCTCAGCAGAATAAATTTTGTCTGACAGTCTGCGTCTATAAGCATATTGATCATATCTAATCCGTCTGCCTGAGGCATCCGAATATCCGTAATGACAATGTCCGGCTTCCGTTTTTGAATAAGTTTGTACCCTTCTAGACCGTTATAAGCAACACCAATAACCTCGCATTCGGGAATATAACGTTCTATTATCTTTTTGAGTCCGTCCACGATCACTTTCTCGTCGTCCACCAAGATCACTTTCATCGATGCACCTGTCCTCTCTCTTTTGCGTCACCCCATCTGCTCAAACCTTGGGGATTAGAATCTCTACTGTAGTTCCGTTCTCGAATCCAGGCATAATTCTCAGATAGTACTGATCCCCATAGTGGAGCTTGATACGTTCAGCTATATTTTTCAGGCCAAGCCCTGTACCCACCTTATCTTCCATATCTTCCAGCTTGTATTTATCTGATTCGACCGTTTCTAAAAGCGCGCAAAGCTCCTCATATTTGTCCACGGACATTCCTGCCCCGCCATCCTTAATCCGAATCAGGATCTCTCCCTCTTCCGTCCAGGCACCTGTAATCTCGATATCCATACTTTGGCTATAATCTTGGAATCCATGGTTGATGCTGTTCTCTACAATAGGCTGGAATACGAGTGGGATAATACTGCACTGCAGCATCTCCTCGGGAATTCTAATATCCAATCGGAATTTATTATCGAATCGAATATTTTGAATTTGCAAATAATTGGCCGTATACTCTAATTCATGCTTCACAGAATGATGTTTGCCTTCCTTACCTAGGACAAGCCGAAACATTCTTGCCAAAATCTTAATCATGCTGGAAGTTTCCTCATCATCCTTCATAAGCGCCTTCATCCGAATGGATTCCAAGGTATTGTATAACATGTGGGGATTGATCTGATTCTGAAGCGCAAGAAATTTCGCTTTACGGTGCTTGATCTCCGCGATGTATACATCCTCAATCAATGATCGAATTGTAACGATCATCTTGTTGTAGCTGTGAACCAGGCTTCCGATTTCGTCGTTTGCCTGTTCCGTTTCTATGGGCAGATATTGCCCTATTTCCGCCTGCTTCATGCTCCTGCGCAGTGCCTTGATAGGTTTGGTTATTCGATAGCTTAAAGCTAGTGAAATGAGGGCGATGACCAGACAGCTCGTGAGGATCACGATTATCGTAACACCCTTAATCTCATTAATTTTTTGGAATAGGTTATCTCGTGGAATTTCCGTTCGGATAGATAGATCTCCCGATTCGGTGCTGCCCATTAAAGTAATTTGGTCCTTATTGTCGGTATTCTTAACGCTTTCGTCACCTAACTCCAAAACCTTCGTCCAAGACATACGTCCGCTGGCTGCATCGGAATGATAGACGATTTCCCCTTGACGATTACTTAGAATGACGCGCATGCCATACTTATCCCTAGCCAAAACAAAAGCATTATCAAGCTGTAGCAAGGTGAATGGGTCAAGGTCTATAAGAAGCATCCCTGAATATGCCCCATCAGAGCTATACAGTACCCTTCCTATCGTAACAATTGCACCTTCCCCTTTATCATCGTAATAGGAGCGATCATGCAACCCGGAAATAAAAAAAGTATCGTCCGTACCGCGGAGCTGCTTGTACCACTCTTGCGACAATAAAGCCTTCTCGTCCACCGTACTAGTCCCCGTACTATACTGAAATACACTATTATCACGGCTGATCAACATCACCGTACTAATCTCTGGTTTGAGCAAAGCTACCCTCATCAGCAGCTTCTGAACCGCAACCTTCTGGGTAACCAACTCACCTATAGACTTCTTCGTATTATCTCCAACCTGATAAATCAACTCGTTCTCGACAAGCACAGACTTCGTAACCGTATCATATTCCTTCACAAATTCATTTAAAGAAGTCCTGATCTGCGAGGTATAAAGACTAGCAAAATCTTCGGAGAAGTTCTCTAATCCCGATGTTGAACGCTGAAAAATGATTGCGCTTACAACTAACAAAGGAATTATGCAGGCGAGAAGGTATCCAGCCATTAATTTATTTTGTAATTTCATATTTCTTAACTTTAGAAAAAACCTGCTTTTCTCCATATCCAGCTTTTCCTCGTTTCAGCGTCTTTTTCTATCCATTCTACATGTCTTAAAGAAACGATGCTACCGCAGTAAAGTGGAAAAAAGCCCCGCAGCCATATGTTTTGTATCTACTTTCAACTACTGTATGTTAAGTGCTCTATGAATAAAAAGGGTCATTTTTAAGTTTATAGTAGGCTATTTTTAAGTATTTTTATAGCATCCAATCACAGGGCAGCAGCTTAAAAATGTCCCTGATGAAACTTAAATTTGACCCATTGAGAAATCATTTTCAACATTATATATTTTCCCCAGAGAGTACAGCTTAGAGATTCTTTGCATCCAAAATCTATGAAGATAAGTATTGGAGGTGTTATTGAATCATCTAAGCTTGCATTTGCTAATTTTTTTCACACCAATCAGAAAGCGCTTACAAATTATCGAGAACTATGGGAGGGTTAAAATCTTCATGAAAAAAAGAATATTGTCCGTTCTAGTTATGTTAAGCCTCATCTTATCCTTGGCAACGCCAACATTAGCCGCCAGCGCGTCCTCAGACAAGAACAACGAGAAGTACGGTGAAGGAATCGGAAGAGTTCGCGTTAGCACGATTCCATTGCCAAGTGATATTATTTTGCAGGATGCGACTTACACCTATTCCGGCAAAGTCTTTGTGTCGTATAAAACAGTAAACGATCTCAATACGAAAGATTTTTTCAACTTCGCTATCCTCAATGATGACGGGACGAAGTTCAAGACCATCTTCTCAGGTGTCATTCCGTTAAAGGACAGAACAGGCGGCATCCGGTATATGCCATTCCAAGACAACAAACGTATTTTGCTTGGGGATTATGTGCTCGAGTGCATGCCCAATCTGGATAAATGCAATAGCACGAATTTAGTTCCAATCGTTTATCCGGCTGGCCTTGATGAGAATAACCCCAATTTAACTACACGCTGGTCTGAAATTATCATTGCCCCTGACAACAAACATATGGCTTGGTCGATGTTCTCCTCCAATTCTGCCGGCGGTCAAGCTGTAGGCGTACTGTCACGTAAAACAGACAGCTATGTGCTCGAGAATGTTCAGCTTATTAGTGTCACCGAGCCCTTTGTAGCTGACCCGAATAACCCGGGCTTTATTATCCCGCCTGCCGCAGGACGCGGTGGAGAAGTGAAACAATTTATTCATGGAGGGAACGCACTTTCCGTTGTTGGCGCCAAAAATAACGTGACAACCGATTCCGTTATCGAGGATTTGACGTCTACCAATGTAACGCAAATCACGCATACGCCTGGCTACGACGAGACCACCATCTTCTCCCCTGATGAGCGGCTTGGAATGGTTATGAGTACACGGTTTTCCGCACAAACAGACCCCGCTATCTTCGGAATAATGCCTAGACCTATTTATATTGCCGGAGGTATAAACGGGATTCTGTACTATTATTCAGTAGCTGGCGTACGTACTTTCCGCAGCGGCGACATCGGCCCTGCATTAGTTGACATCAATCGTTCGATGAACGACCCCGGGTATAAAGGCATCCAGCTATCCACGGATCCGGATTGGGTCTATCATTCTCCCATGTCCTGGCATCCGGATGGCAAACATGCGATGTGGATCGAAGGGCGTAGAGGATTGGATGATGATCTGCACAAGCGGCTTCAGAAAGTTACTTTGCTTGATTACAAACCGCATAAAACTGTACCGGTTAAAGTTACTTCCGATCATATCCCAGGCGCTACGACAGATTTAACAAAACTAAATTCCAGCTCTTCTCCAAATGTACAAGGGAAAATTGCAGGCAAACATTCAGGATACATCGATTATAGCTCAAGCTCGACTTCCCCTATTTCGGGCATCTCGGAAGCGCAATACGTCAACTATAGTGATGACGGTATAAATTTCTACAATGGCTCTGAAAAGTATAATTATAATTATCTCGGTGAATCCGTTTACGAAACGCACCTTCAATTGACCGGCAATCAGCCAGGAGAAATGAATTTGCGGGCAACCTTCTCCTCTATTCTAGGGGATACTCCGGCTAGGTTGTTGTTTGATCCAGCTGCTGACGGTCAACCTAAGAGCTACGGATATGCGACATTTAATGGTATCACGCTGCATGTTGAAGATCTTATAGAATAATAAATTGTATCTTATTAAATAAATATATTTTTACATTTATAGTTACTCCCCCCCTGCCCCAATCCGCAATAAAAAAAGAGGCTTCGCACAAGTTTTCTCAACTCATGCAAAGCCTCTGATTTCAATAATTTTCCGTTTTTATCACTTCAATCAGTTGAATAAATGCAGAAACAAAAAAACGATGCCATTTCAAGCGTCGTTTTTTGTTTCTTATTCCATTAATACACATTCTATTTAATACTGATGGAAGTTTTAGCACTAGGATATTCTTTATCTTTCACAAGAAATATACTAGGAGAAGGTAGTGTTATTTTCACATCATATATACCGCGTGGCGCGCGCTTCTTTCCGTACTTCGGTTTGAACTCCAACTCTGCTTCAACTGACTGATTCGGTTCTAAGTGTGATATATGTAAATCTGTCGTGCAACTGCTATGGGTTTTAGTCGCAAGATTTAAGGATTTATTCGACTCTTGATTAACAATCCCTATCCATAAAGGAACTGGACAAGATGAATTTCCAGAATTATAAGACAGTGTTTCATTTCCAATATTTTTAATTTTCGCATAAACCTTTATCTTATCGTTTAGTGTAAATTCATTCTTATTCACTTTTATTTCATATGCAAAATTCCCTATAGTTTCTTGATAATGAACGGGAACACTATTACTAGTTTCTGCTGAACATCCCATAATAACAATTAATAAGATTAAAATAGTAGCTCTTTTCATTTCTGCCATCTCCCCTGATGAAAACGGTTGAGGTATTAAGAGGTTTTATCCTGTAAAATGTCTGCAGAATATGTGATTTTTTCGTGATTTTAATAGAAAAAGGGCTCCCGAAGGAGCCCTTAAACCTTGATATTACAGGGTTTTATACCCCGATTTACATCATGCCGCCCATACCGCCCATGCCGCCCATATCCGGCATGCCAGCGCCTGCGCCCTTCGGCTCAGGTTTGTCGGCAACAACCGCTTCGGTAGTCAGGAACATAGCCGCTACGGAAGCTGCGTTTTGCAGTGCGGAACGAGTTACTTTCGCAGGGTCAACGATACCCGCTTCGAACATGTTCACCCATTCGCCAGTTGCGGCATTGTAACCAACGCCAACTTTTTCGTTTTTCAGACGCTCAACGATTACGGAACCTTCTTGGCCAGCGTTCGCAGCGATTGTGCGAAGCGGCTCTTCGAGGGAGCGCAATACGATGTTAACGCCTGTTTGCTCGTCGCCAGTTGTTTGAACAGCCGCAACAGCTTTGTATACGTTGATCAGAGCCGTACCGCCACCGGATACGATACCTTCTTCAACCGCTGCGCGAGTCGAGTTCAGGGCATCTTCGATGCGGAGTTTACGCTCTTTCAGTTCTGTTTCAGTAGCCGCGCCGACTTTGATTACCGCTACGCCGCCAGCCAGTTTAGCCAGACGCTCTTGCAGCTTCTCACGGTCGAACTCGGAAGTTGTTTCTTCCAGTTGCACGCGGATTTGGTTAACGCGAGCTTGGATGTCGTCAGGATTGCCACTGCCGTCAACGATGATCGTGTTTTCTTTTGTAATACGAACTTGGCGAGCGGAACCGAGTTGGTCCACAGTAGCCGATTTCAGCTCAAGGCCGAGCTCTTCAGTAACAACTTGAGCGCCAGTTAGAGCAGCGATATCAGCCAGCATAGCTTTGCGGCGGTCGCCGAAGCCTGGAGCTTTAACGCCTACGCAAGTGAATGTGCCGCGAAGTTTGTTCAGTACGAGAGTAGCTTGAGCTTCGCCTTCGATATCTTCGGCGATGATCAGAAGCTGCTTGCCGGATTGAACCACTTTCTCGAGAACAGGCAGGATCTCTTGAATGTTGGAAATCTTTTTATCCGTGATCAGGATGTATGGATTGTCGAGGACAGCTTCCATTTTATCCGTGTCAGTGATCATGTAAGGGGAAACGTAACCGCGGTCGAATTGCATGCCTTCAACCACTTCAAGCTCAGTTACGAAGCCTTTCGATTCTTCAACCGTGATAACACCGTCGTTGCCCACTTTTTCCATTGCTTCAGCGATCAGTTGGCCAACTTCTTCGTCAGCAGAGGAGATCGATGCAACTTGTGCGATCGATTGCTTGCCTTCGATTGGTTTAGCGATTACTTTAAGCTCTTCGATAGCCGCTTTAACCGCTTTTTCGATGCCTTTGCGGATAACCATTGGGTTAGCGCCAGCCGTAACGTTTTTCAGACCTTCGCGAATCATCGCTTGAGCCAGAACCGTTGCAGTAGTAGTACCGTCACCGGCAACGTCGTTTGTTTTTGTCGCTACTTCTTTAACCAGTTGAGCACCCATGTTCTCGAATGCGTCTTCCAGTTCGATTTCTTTCGCGATGGAAACGCCGTCGTTTGTGATGAGCGGGCTGCCGAATTTCTTCTCCAGTACCACGTTGCGGCCTTTAGGACCAAGCGTTACTTTAACCGCGTTTGCAAGTTGATCAACACCGCGCAGCATTGCGCGGCGAGCATCTTCGCTAAATTTAATTTCTTTTGCCATTACCAGTTACCTCCCAAAAAGTATAATAAGTATCTTTTACCTTGCCCTCTATGTTAAGAAACGGGCTTATCCAAAGATCGCGTGAATGTCGCTTTCCTTCATAATCAAATACTCTTTGCCGTCGTATTTGATTTCTGTTCCCGCATATTTCGAGAAAAGGACGCGGTCGCCAACTTGAACTTCAAGCGCAACGCGAGCTCCGTCTTTCAGAGTTCCGCTGCCAATTGCCACCACTTTGCCTTCTTGTGGTTTTTCTTTAGCCGTGTCCGGCAAAACGATGCCGCTTGCAGTCGTTTCTTCTTTTTCGATCGGTTCGATCAATACGCGTTCACCTAAAGGTCTGATCATTGAAAATAGCCTCCTTAAAAAATTTGTCGCTTATTGTTTTATATTAGCACTCGTAAGCTTGAAGTGCTAACAACCATTTTTATCATACTTTTTTTTGGGCCTGATTTCAAGTGTCTTGAATCATTTTTGCAGTTAATTAACATCCGGTTACAAGGCACCTTCACCATTATAGCCCTAGCCAAAAGACGGCATACGCAAAGCTTTCGCGCATACCGTCTCTGTTCACTGCATCAATAGAGGTTTTCTCACAGCTTAGCTTGCAAGCCGTTCATTACAAAATGGGTCAACTCTTCTATTGTAAATTCCAGCGTAGGTTGTCCCTCGCTCCGAATGGCCTGCCAGTACTCGGACTGGCGGTTAAGCAGCAACACGCCCGCGATCGAATACAAAGCGAGGTCAACCGAGCGGAACTGAAAGATCCCTTTCTCTCTCCCCGCTTCCAGCCACTCGCGTAATGCTTGCCAGAGCGGCATCACATAATAACGAATTTTGTCGATACGCGAAGTATTGAGCAGAATCTCGTGTTGGATTATCTGAACAAGCTCCGGGTCGTTATATCGGAACTTCGTCACTTCCGCTATGATTAGCTTCACGCCTTCTACAGGCGGCAAATTCTTGTTTACTTCGGCAAATTGGCGGCTCGGAAAAAAAGCATCAAACAAAGCGCCAAACATATTTTCTTTTCCGCCAAAATGATACGAGATAAGAGCGACATTAGCCCCTCCCGCTTCCTCGCATATTTGCCTTACCGTCGTCCCTTCGAAGCCTTGATTGGCAAACAGCTTTCTCGCCGCAAGCAGGATCCGCCCTTTCACGTCGCTCTCGCTTGTTATCATTTGGTCTAATCCCCCAATTGGTATAGTTATTTCGACTGGTTGACCTGTACGGCAGCCGCAGCACCATGTTTTCTGCCAGCGCTTTTCTTCAGCCCCGTTGCAGCAGCGCTCACCGCTACGGCCACCGCCGTAATCAGCAGAAGGGCCGCGACTTCACGGCCTACGCCAGTTCCGCCAAACAGCAAATTCATATTGCCTTCTACCGCATAAGTTGCAGGCAGAACGGCGCCAAGTCCGGTATAGAAGCCGGACAACAGTTCCCGCGGTACAATCGTGCCCGACGATACAAGCTGCGCAGACAGCAGCATGATATTAAACAACATCCCCGCCATGCCAAACAGATACAGGAACATTTGAGATACGAACATAAACGTAAGCAGGAACAGCATCTCGAATAACCACAAGTGAATAAAACCTTGCTCAATCTGGCCGCCAAGCGAATACAGCAAAGTCGAGCCTACCAAAGAAACCGCTACGGCTGCCGCGACATTAATGACGCTTCTTGCCGCGAATCTTCTCCATCGGCTGACGCTTGCCTGGATCATCATCGCCGACTGCTCCAGATTCATGCCCATAATCATGGCACCTACATAAGAAGCAAGTACCATCATCATCGGCACCATCTGATTATTCATGCCATGGATGGCATTTGTGGATTGAATGTCCGCCGTCACCCGTTCAGCCAAACTTAGCGCGGCCGCCGCAGCCTGTTCTTCCGGCATTTTGGCAGCTTCGCCTAACGTTGACTTCACTCCCGCGGCTACCGCCTGCTTGTTAACCTCGGCCGTCACCTGCCCGGCAACCCCGCTCATCATGCTTTTAATTAAAGCAGGATTCGATTCATTAATCCAATATTGAATATTGGCGTGTCCTTCCGGAGAGGCCGTCTGCTGCGTAAAGTCTTCCGGCAAATAAATAACCATTTGAAGCTTTCTGTCGTCTAGCTGCTGCTTAGCCTGCTCCAAGCTATCGAGTTGCGACATCTGAAAAGGAAGCTCCTTCACCAAATTGGAAGCAACCTGAGAACCAAGCTGCTGGTCCTTATTCACAATCGCAATGTGCAACTGATTGGCGCGGTCCGTCACGCCGTCATAGCCTGTCATCCAGATTAAAGAGAATACAATTTGGAACGTTAATGCCGTAATGATTCCAATCCATGTGGTTGGACGCTTCATAAATGCTTGCAGTGCTTGTTTCAATGACTCCACTCCTCTATCTGTCTCTTTTTATTTAAACAATTGTTTAAAACAACTGTTTAATAAAATACCAAGGAAGCATCCACTTGTCAATGGGAAAGAAAAGGGCACTTCTACCGGCACCTGTTTAACGACGAGCGACATCCGTGTACTAGATTACAAATGAGTCTAAGGAGAGATGTCTATGTCCCGCCATTCATCCGCCAAACGCATTGAAGGAAAAGTCGCCCTAATAACCGGCGCCGCCTCCGGCATCGGACGCGCTGCCGCCATCCGCTTTGCGGAAGAAGGAGCGAATCTTGTGCTGCTCGACCGCGACCGGCAAACGCTTGCCGTTGTCTGCCGCGAGGCCGAAGCTTTTGGGGCTAAAACCATAGCCGTTGAAGCGGATATCACGGACGAGCAGTCCCTTGCGGAAGTTTACCGCAAAACAAACTCGGCTTATGGAAAGCTTGATATTGTTTTTGCCAATGCGGGCATTAACGGTACGTTATCCCCTATTGAGCATATGAGCAAAGAAGAATGGGAAATGACCATCGGCGTTAACCTGACGGGTACGTTCCTGACCGTAAAGCACGCGATTCCTCTTCTGAAGGAGAACGGCGGCAGCGTCATCGTTACGAGCTCCATCAATGGCAATCGCGTCTTTTCCAACATTGGTTTTAGCGCCTACAGCAGCTCCAAAGCAGGAGAAAGTGCTTTTACCCGTATGGCTGCCCTGGAGCTTGCGGATTACGGCATCCGCGTCAATGCGGTATGTCCGGGCGCGATTGCAACCCATATCGATCAGTCTAGCAAGCCAAAGCCGGAGCTTAAGGAAGTAGAAATTCCCGTTGAATATCCGGAAGGCAGCCATCCGCTTGAAAAAGGACCGGGGGAACCTGAACAGGTCGCCAGCCTGGTACTGTTTCTGGCATCCGACGAGTCCAGCCACATTACCGGAACCTCGGTTTATATCGATGGGGCGGAATCCTTGCTTCGCGGTTAAGCACGAGTGTAAATAAAAGGAGATGAACCCGTTTTGCAAAAAGAAAGCATCTATCATTCCCCTAGCCACAGATGGGCTTACGCTTATGACACTGAAACCTTCCATCTGCGCCTCAAAACCAAACGCGACGATGTAGAGCGGGTTTTCGCTATTGCAGGAGATAAATACGATTGGGAGACTTATTGCCAGGAGATTGAAATGGACCACATCGCCTCTGACAGCCTGCATGATTACTGGGAGGCGGTGATCCGTCCTGAATTCAAACGGTTCAGCTACGGCTTCCGGCTGCAAAGCGGAGAGGAAACGCTTTGGCTGACGGAAGACGGATTTTCGGAGGAGCAACCGCCGCCGGCAGGAGGTTATTTCGAAGGGCATTATATTCATGCCATCGATTTGTTTGAAGCTCCGGAATGGGCGAAGGAAGCGGTCTTCTATCAAATCCTGCCCGACCGCTTCGAGAATGGAGATCCCGCAAGCGATCCGGAAGGTACGCTGCCTTGGGGGGAACCTCCGGAAGGCGATTCCTTCTTTGGCGGAGATCTGCAGGGCATCATTAACCGTATCGGCCATTTGACTGAGTTAGGCGTAAACGCGGTTTATTTGACGCCCATCTTCCGATCTCCATCCAACCATAAATACGATACGGTAGATTACCGTGAGGTTGATCCTGCGTTTGGCGACAAGGAATTGCTTACAAAGCTGGTTCAAGTATGTCATGACAATGGTATTCGCGTTGTGCTGGACGCCGTGTTCAACCATGCTAGCGAACAGTTCCCGCCGTTTCAGGACGTGCTGGAGAAAGGGGAGCAGTCGGAATATAAAGACTGGTTCCATCTAAACGGCTTTCCGGTTGAAGTACGGGACGGTGTACCGAACTACGACACTTTTGGCTTCTACGGCAATATGCCAAAGCTGAATACGGCGAACCCCGATGTGAAGAAATATTTGATCGATACCGCCGTGAACTGGATGAAAGAGACCGGGATCGACGGCTGGCGATTGGATGTTGCCAATGAAGTGGACCATCATTTCTGGCGCGACTTCCGGATTGCGGTCAAGAGCGTTAATAAGGAAGCTTTTATCGTGGGCGAGGTTTGGAGCGATTCGCTACGCTGGTTGCTTGGCGACCAGTTTGATTCCGTGATGAACTATCCGTTTACGCAGCTTGCTCTCAGCTTTTTCGCCGAGCGGTCTATCTCGTCCGCCCGTTTTGCGGAGGAAATCAATCGCCTGCTGATGCGTTATCCGCAGCAGACGAACGAAACGTTGTTTAACCTGCTCTCAAGTCACGACATTCCGCGCGTCATGACAAGGTGCGGCGGCGATACGGGACGGCTAAAGCTGGCTGTCGTATATCTGATGACTACAATGGGCTTGCCTTGCGTCTATTACGGCGATGAGTTTGGTCTGGAAGGCGGGGATGATCCGGATTGCCGCAGATGCATGACGTGGAACGAGGAAGACCAGAATTGGGAGTTGTTTGATTTCTATAAGCTGCTCATCGCGCTTCGCAAAGAGCATGCCGCTCTTCGCAGCGGCCGTTACCGCGTGTTGTCGGCCGGTGAAGGCGGCTCGCTCATCTATGAGCGGCTGGACGGACAGGAGCATTTCACGGTATGGATGAACCGCTCCGATGAACCTGCCGAGCTGTCGCACCCCATGATTGAGGGGGGCTGGCGCGATGCCCTGAGCGGAGAAGAAATCGACAATCCTGACGGCAAGCTGGTCATCCAGCTTGAGCCAAGCGGTTACCGGATTGTTTGGCGCAAGATTGAATAGAATAGCTGCGCATTCACAAGATGGGCGGTCCCGTAACTACGGGACNNACGCCCCCCCCCCCCCCCCCCCCCCCCCCCCCTCGCTCTTATATAACTTCCTGATATAAGTCCAAATATTGTTGTGCCGAATGTTTCCAGCTGTAATCGCCTTGCAAAGCGCGCCGCATGAGCTTATCGCGAACCTCCGTGTTTCTCCATACGGATAATGCGCGACGAACCGTATACAGCATGTCTCCGCTGTTATAAGGCCCAAACGAAAAGCCGTTGCCTTCCCCCGTCGAATCCTGATAACTGTGTACCGTATCCCTAAGACCGCCCGTCTCGCGGACAATGGGCAGGCTGCCGTACCGCAGCGCGAGCAGCTGGCTGATTCCGCAAGGCTCGAATTGCGACGGCATTAGAAACAAGTCCGATCCGGCATAAATGCGGCGGGCAAGGCCGTCGTCAAAGCCAATATAAGAGACCATTGCGCCTGTGTGACGATGCTCCGCTTCACGGAATAAATACTCCAAATACGGATCTCCCGTACCAAGCAGAGCAAGCTGGACATTCTCCGTATGCATCAGCTCGTCTAGCCGCTCCAGCACAAGCGGAAGTCCTTTCTGATCCATTAGCCTGCCAACCATGCCGATGATCGGTACGTCGGCATCTTCGTTCAAGCCAAGCTCCCACTGCAGCGCCGTTTTGCAGACCAGCTTGGCTTCCGGCGATACGGCCGAATAGCGGGCTTGCAACTGCGAATCGGATGCCGGATCGTACAGGGCATCGTCGATGCCGTTTACGATGCCGACCAGACTCTCGCCACGGCTTCGCAACACGCCTTCCATTCCGCACCCATATTCAGTCGTCGTAATTTCCCGCGCATAAGACGGACTTACGGTTGTAACCCGGTCGGAGAGCTGAATGCCTGCTTTCATAAAACTAACCGAACCGCGAAACTCCACATGATCATAACTCAAATAATGAGGTGGCAATCCAAACAAATCCCCAAGCACCTGCGGAGAATAATTGCCTTGATATTGCAAGTTATGAATTGTAAACACCGTCTTTATATGTGCGTATTCCTGCCGCCAGCTATAATGATGGCGCAGCAGCGCCGGAATCATGCCGGTATGCCAGTCATGCCCGTGGATGATGTCCGGCCAGTAACCGATTGCATACAAGGATTCCAGCGCAGCCCGGCATAAGAACGCAAACCGCTCGCCATCGTCGTCTTGTCCGTACGCGGAACCTCTATTGAAATACTGCTCGTTATCTAGAAAATAATAAATAACTCCTTCTTGCTCAAGCTCCTTAATTCCGCAATACGCGTAACGCCAGCCGACCTGAACCCGGATCTCCGCAATCGTCTTCATCTCCGTTCGATAACGATCCGGTATGGATGTATAGAGCGGCAACATAACGCGTACTTCTGCCCCAAGCTGCTTAATCTCGCCCGGCAAGGCGCCCAGCACGTCGCCAAGTCCGCCTGTCTTCAGAAACGGGGCGCATTCCGCCCCTACGAATAATATTTTCAATTGCGTTCTCTCCTTTGCAGCTTAAGCTTCCACTGTGGCAATCCGTTCCCTCTGCCGGCCGCGGCGCTTACCAGGCAATTCCAGTTCCGCCTCCTTGTGCAAGGTCAACGGCTCAGTCTCTACACGTACCGAAGCCCGGGACTCCTTCTCCCGCTTCACAATAACGACCGATAGCGGAGGAAGCGGAATCTCAATGCTATGTTTCCGGCCATGCCAGATCACGGGCTCCGACCCCACGACTGTTCCTTCAGCGGCTGCAAGCTCCATAAATCCGGCGCCTCCGTAAGAAGGACTGTCGCTGTTGAGCAATATTTTATACCCGCCTTGGCTTGGAACGCCAACCCGGTAACCGGCATGGGCATGCGTATGAAAATTACAAAGAACAATTAGCGATTCTCCATTTGCCCTGCCTTTGCGCCTATACACAATAACGCTTTGCCCCTCGTCGCGGAAGTCGATCCATTCAAACCCTTTTGGCGAGGAATCAAGCTGCCATAACGAGCGCTGCTCGAGATAAAGCCGATTAAGCGTACGCACATAGCTTTGCAGCTTGCCGTGCTGCTCGTAGGCGAGCAGCAGCCAGTCCAGCTCCGCCTCGTCACGCCATTCGATGAACTGGCCAAACTCGCCGCCCATGAACAGCAGCTTTTTGCCCGGATGCGTCATCATATAGCCAAACAGCAGGCGGAGCCCCGCGAATTTCTCTTCATAACTACCGGGCATTTTATCGAGCAATGACTTCTTGCCATGGACAACTTCATCATGAGATAACGGCAACGCATACCTCTCGTCAAACGCATACCAAATCGGAAACGTGAGCAGTCCGTGTTTGCCGCTCCTTGCCTCCGGCGGCAGGGCAAAATAGTTGAGCGTGTCGTTCATCCAGCCCATGTTCCATTTGTGGGTGAAGCCAAGTCCTCCCTGCTCGGCCGGCGTAGTCACGCCGGGGAACGCATGGGATTCCTCAGCCATCATAAGCGCATTAGGAAAACGATCCAGAACTGCCGCATTCAGCTTCCGCAAGAAAGCAGCCGCCTCCAAATTTTCTCTGCCGCCATGGCGGTTCGGCCGCCAACGTCCTTCGGGACGGTCGAAATCCCGGAATAACATGCTCGTAACCGCATCTACCCGCAAACCGTCAATATGGTACGCGTCCATCCAAAAGAGAGCATTCGATATTAAATACCCGGTCACTTCCGGCTTCTCATAATCAAAAGCAAGCGTCCCCCATTGTTCCTTCTCCGCAATCAGCGGATCCGCATGTTCAAATAACGGACTACCGTCAAATTGACGAAGACCAGGCGCATCCTTCGCGAAATGGCCAGGCACCCAGTCCAATATGACGCCAATTCCGAGACCGTGACAGCGGTCTACAAAAGCCATCAGTTGCTGAGGTTCTCCATACCGGCTTGTCGCCGCATAAAAGCCCGTCCCCTGATAGCCCCAGGAACGGTCATACGGATGTTCCGCAAGCGGCATCAGCTCGATATGGGTGTAGCCCATATCCGCCGCGTATGCGGGCAGCTCCTCCGCCAGCTCTTCGTACGTATACAGCCTACCGTCCGCATGTCGTCTCCAAGTGCCGGCATGTACTTCATAAATATTGAGAGGCTGATTAAATAGAGGCTTTTGCCTACGTCGCCACAATTTATCCTGCCATTCGTAACCTTCAAGCGAGCCGACGACCGAAGCCGTACGCGGCCGAACTTCAGCCTTAATCGCATACGGATCCGCCTTCAATTGCCGACTTCCCGTCTTTGTTTCTATATCGTATTTATATAAATCTCCCTCTTTAAAACCTTCAAGAAAACCGCTCCACAGGCCGAATTGACCGATCCTTTCCAATTCAAAGCCGACTTCCTTGAACCCGTTCCAGCTATTGCAGTTGGAAGCAATCGCCATACGCCTGGCATTTGGCGCCCATACGTTGAAGCGCACGCCGGACCTACCTTTCTCTTCGGTAAGATGCGCGCCCATTTTCCGGTAGCTTTCCAACCATGTTCCTTCATGGAATTGATAAATATCGTCTGCGTTTAGCTTTATGCTTCGTTTCAATATCTTCAACCTCCTCAAAAGAATTACCGCGCTTTTTGCGGTAATTCTTACTTCGTAAGCGTTACGTTTGCGGAAATTTACTTCGTAAGCAGTCACTTTAAATTTCCACGTACCCGCCATAAACACATTTCAGAATGTTTAATACCCGCTGCCATTTTTATTGAAACAGCTGTTTCAAAGGCTGAAACCTTCGTGTAAGCAATGGTACAAGGACATCCGATGATGGACACTAACCTAACTTGAGAAGCTTGGAGGAATATAAAATGCCACAGATGAATTGTATGGCTATGCTACTTGCGGGGGGCGAAGGCAAACGACTTGCCCCACTTACCGCTGCCCTTGCCAAACCGGTTGTACCGTTCGGAGAACGTTATCGCATGATTGATTTCCCGCTTAGCAATTGCATGAACTCCGGTATTCGCCATATCGGAGTTTTGACCCAATATCGCGCCGACACCGTTCATAACCATATCGGCGACGGCGGCGCTTGGTTAGATGCCGTACAAGCCAAACAGCTTGGCGAGATTGCCCTTCTGCCCGCTTCCGATACTTCTCCGGACAACTGCTATTCAGGAACGGCCGATGCGATCTACCGCAACCTCTCTTTTATCGAACAGCATAATCCGGAACATGTTCTGATCTTGTCCGGCGATCATATTTACCAAATGGACTATCGCCCGATGCTAGAGGCGCATATTCATAGCGGCGCGACAGCTACAATTGCCGTTAAGCGCGTACCGTGGCATGAAGCAAGCCGCTTTGGCATCCTAAATACGAATGAAGACTACAGTGTCGTTGAATTTGAGGAAAAACCGTCCCGCCCTAGAAGCAACCTGGCTTCAATGGGTATTTATATGTTCCGTACCGACAAGCTTAAGGAAGTATTGGCTAACGATGCTCGCAATCCTTCTTCCTCTCACGACTTTGGTAAAGATATTATACCAATGCTGCTGCAAGAAGGGGCAAATCTTACAGCTTATCCTTACGAAGGCTACTGGCGCGATGTCGGTACGGTTGATAGCTTGTGGGAAGCGCACATGGAACTGCTTGACGGCACGCTCCGGTTGGCCAAGCCAGAGTGGCCGCTTCAATCCGGTTATGTTCCGGCATTAAACCGCCAGCCTTATCGCCTTAATACCTCTGCGATCCCCCACGATTGTATCGTCGATCGGCAATGCCGATTTGAAGGAGTAGCTCAGCGCTCAGTTGTTTGCGCCGGAGCGGAGGTCGGCAGTGGCAGTCTCGTATACGAGAGCGTCATTATGCCCGGCGCTCGGATTGGCCGCAACGTCCGCATTCATAAGGCGATTATCGGCGAGAACGCTATTGTTGAAGACGGTGCCGTTATTGGCGCACCGCAAGCAGAGCGGATTGCCGTTATCGGTCCAGGCGAGCGTGTCGCCGCAGAGCGCAAGACGGTGTCCGCAAGCCGCGAGACTCTAGCCGCTTTGCTGACTGGAACCGGATCAAACCGTCTCGAACGCAAAGTTCTCAGCTATTAAATAGAACAAAGATAAACCCTTGGGGAATCCCCAAGGGTTTATCTTTGTTCACCTATGATTGCGCTGCCCACTCGGCTTCACGCTTAGCTTCGGCAGCAAGCTGTTTTCTATAGACGGTTCCGGACAGTAGGACGCTGATCTCATATAGAATAATAAGTGGGATCGCAACGAGACTATCTGACACGAAATCCGGCGGCGTTACGACAACCCCAATAAAAATCATTAAGAAATAAGCGATTCTCCTCATCTTGCGGAGCCGCAGCGGATTGAGAATCCGGATCGCCGTCAGAAACATAATAACAAGCGGCAGCTCAAACAAAAGGGATATCGGAATCAAAATATTAAACATAAACGAGAAGTATTGCGTGATCCCAATCGTCTCTTCCAAATTCAGATTGGCGGAGATTTTACGCGTGAAATGAAAGGCCAGCGGAAACACGACAAAATACGAAAACGAAAGGCCAATCAAAAACATAATCAGCGCAAAAGGGATGTATTTCAACGTTGCCCGCTGCTCGTTTGGTCTTAAGGCCGGCTTAACAAAGGCCCACAACTGGTATGCCGTAAACGGAATGGCGAGCAATAGGGCAATAACAAGAGCAAATTTCATATAGATGCCGATGCCGTCCCATAACGAGAAAGCATGCAATTGTAAACCTTTCGCCGGCTCCTGCTCCATAAGGAAGTTATATGCGGGCTCGGCGATAACGAGGCCAATAATAAGGCCGGTAACGATAACGATCAGCATGTAAATAATGCGCTTTCGCAGCTCGCCAAGATGTTCAAACAGCGGCATTAAGCCTTCTTCCCGAATTCGAGCCCGATCAAACGGCTGTTTGGAAGCTTCGTTTTGCGATGTGCTCACCTATAAGGGCCCCTTTCAGCAAAAAAGCGGGCCCGGTTAGTCCGGAAGCCGCTTCGTATCTACTTCGATATTTTCCGCACGGGTGACTTCAACCCGTTTGTTGTCTTTCTCGTCGTCCATTATATCTCTTGCCCCTGCTTTAAACTCTTTGAGCGTGCGTCCAAATGCACGGCCCAATTCAGGAAGCTTGTTTGGTCCAAACAATAGCAAAGCGACAATTGCGAGCAGTATAAATCCTGTTGCGCCTATACCTGACATCCTTGATCTTCCTCCTATTCATTATACGCATATGTATTTTACTAACAGTTGTTCAAACCACCATATCCCATACGAATAATGTCTTCTCTTTCGATCGTTTGACCAGCTAAAATACGAGGCAGCAGTACATCGAAGGAAGTGTACGGATCATGCATCACGCAACCCGGCAGTCCCATAATCGGCACGCCGTTCAGATAACCCATAAGTAACATCGAGCCGGGCAGCATCGGTGTGCCATAGCTGACGATTTCCGCTCCGGATGCTTTAATGGCGCCTGGTGTCCGGTCATCCGGATCAACAGACATTCCGCCAGTCACTAGTATCATATCATAACGTTGCTCTAGCAAATAGTGTATTTCCTTGACAATTATTTGTCGGTCATCGGGGGCGAATCGCTGCTCTCCAACCTCCGACCCAAACGCCTCGAGCTTAGCCCGCACGGCCGGTCCGAATTTATCTTGAATACGTCCGCCGTACACTTCGCCGCCGGTCGTAAGCAATCCCGCGCGAAGCTTGCGGAACGGAAGCACCCGAAGAGGAGCTTGACCTAGATGCGCTGCGCGATAAGCCTCGGCAAGCCTCTCTACTTCCTCTACCTTCGACCTTGCCACCGTAAGCGGAATGGCTCTAGTTGCGGCAAGCGGCCTTCCTTCTTGCACAACGCTATGCGTTTGCACGGTAGCCAAGGCAATCTCGCCTAATCCGTTAATCGCCTCTACCAGCGCCCGGTCAACTTCCGCAAGACCTAGCATCCGGGACTTCAAGCTGACTTTGCCTTCATGCGGCTCGGACAGCGATATTCCGTCTCCCGCGAGCGCTTTGGCCATGCGGATCGCCGCATCATCCTCATGCAGCTCGCTTTCGCCAAGCTCCATGATATAAATATGTTCCTTGCCGATATCCAGTAGGTTTGGAATATCTTCTTCCGTAATGACATGGCCTCTTTTGAATAAACGCCCTTTGAATTGTCCCGGTATAATCCGAGTCAGATCATGGGCAAGCCGTAAGCCAATCGCTTCCCGGACTGGCACTTCCTTTAGAATCGTCTCCGCTCCGCTCATTCATGATCACCATGCGTGCCTGTAATAATCTCGAGCGCATGCGGAAGCTGGTCCATTATAGCCATCAAACTCTCGTGTACGCCTTTAGGGCTGCCTGGCAAGTTAATGATCAGCGCTTGTCCGCGAATGCCGCATACCGCGCGTGATAACATCGCACGGCGGGTCTTCTGCAGCGCGCCGATTCGCATCGCCTCCGTAATGCCCGGCACCAGACGGTCAACAACCTTAAGCGTCGCTTCCGGCGTGACGTCTCTTGGCGCAAGCCCCGTACCGCCGGTTGTCAACACAAGATCGGCCTGATAATATTCCGTCATCTCAATCATGGCTGCGATAATCTCGTCTTGTTCGTCAGGCACGATCCGGTAGTCAACAATTTCCCCGCCGAGTTCTTCTTCAACCAGCTCGCGAATAACCTGTGCGCTAGTATCCTCACGCTCTCCGCGCGAGCCCTTGTCACTTGCCGTTAATATCGCTACTTTCCACCGCATCTATAATTCCTCCCATCCCTTATTGTTCATGGGTTATTCCATTTGATAGTCTCCGTTTTTGCCGCCGGTCTTCTGGGTCAAATACGTAGGACCAATGACCATATCCTTCTGCAGCGCCTTGCACATGTCGTACACGGTAAGTGCCGCAGCCGAAACAGCCGTTAAAGCTTCCATTTCCACGCCTGTCTTTCCGGTCGTTTTTACGGTTGCTTCAATATATAACTCATCGTTTCCGTTGTCCCCAAAAGTAACGTTGACACCGGTTAACGGGAGCGGATGGCACATCGGAATCCAGTCGGATGTTTTTTTCGCCGCCATAATCGCGGCAACCTGCGAGACTGCCAGCACATCGCCTTTGCCGATATTGCCTTCCTTAATCCGGGCTAGCGTTCCCGGATTCATCTTCACTTGCGTACGCGCGGTGGCTGTTCGTGCCGTAACTTCTTTGTCGCTAACATCAACCATCCGTGCCCGGCCTTGCTCATTGAAATGCGTTAGTTCCATCTATGAATCACCCCAAATTCTAGGTAAAAGTTCCGTTATCATGCCGTCCATCCGTTTGTCATGGGCTTGCATCGGAATCTCTTCCACCAGCTGATCCTCAAACGCGATGCCAAACCACATCACTTGCTTCGAATTGTCCTTCTGCTCAAGTTGAAGCCGCTCTGCGAAGCGGTCATAATAACCGCCGCCATAACCAAGCCGTCCGCCTTTGCGGTCAAAAGCAATGCCTGGCGTCACAACGAGCTCCGGCCTGTACGATTCCGGAAGCGTCCCGCATACATCGGGATCAGGTTCCAATATGCCGTATGCACCGGCTTTCAGTCCACCCCAGCTGCTTAACTTGTGAAGAGTCATCGAATGGTCCGCGGGATAACACTTCGGCACCGCAATCGCAATGCCTCTCTTCCAGCACCACTCAACAAGCGGCCGCGTATCCAGCTCGGAGCGAAAAGGAACATAACACATCACGCTTTTCACGCCATGCTTCTTGATCCAATCCGTTAAATGGCGGCAGGCCGCCAAAGACCGTCTTGAACGTTCATCCGGCGCAATGCCGTCACGAAGCTTCGTCATGGCTTTACGCAGCGACGTTTTATCGAAATCCATCGCATTTGACTGCTCATTCATTGTTTACGGCTCCCACGCATGCATATCGTATAAGTCAGTTATATTATAAAGTTATTATTCGTATCTCGTCACCAACTGTTGACGCAGTTATCACCTTGAATGTAGTTTACCATTGTTATGCAACTTTCGCCAATGTCGACAGCGGTTTGTGGTAATATATAATGAACGAGTCATTATTTGTTGGAGGTATTATTTATGCTGCTTCAAGTATCCAATATCAGTAAAAATTATGGCATAGACGTCATCTTATCCGATATAACGATGCAAGTTCTCGAACGGGAGCGGATTGGACTTGTTGGCGTTAACGGCGCCGGCAAATCCACGCTGCTCAAAATCATTGCCGGCGAGTTGTCTTATGACTCCGGGGCCATTCACAAAGCAAAAGAAACGCGTATCGGTTATCTGGCCCAAAACAGCGGCTTGCAATCGAACCGCACGATTGAACAGGAAATGCGCGCTGTCTTCTCCCATCTTACCGATGCCGAGAAAGAACTTCGCGACCTGGAGCAGCAAATTGCCGATCCGGCGCTGCATGACAATCCGAAACGTTACGAGGAAATACTTGACCGTTATTCCCGTAAATCCGACTGGTTCCGCGAACAAGGCGGTTTCGAGATCAACACCCGAATCAACAGCGTCCTTCACGGGATGGGATTTGGCCAGTTCCCGGCCGATACGATGATCAACACCTTAAGCGGCGGCCAAAAAACGCGTCTAGCGCTTGCCCGCATTTTGCTGCAGGCACCGGATTTGCTCATGCTCGACGAACCGACCAACTATTTGGACATTCCAACGCTGACTTGGCTCGAAGGTTATCTCCGCGGCTATTCCGGCGCTATTCTGGTTGTCTCCCATGACCGTTACTTCCTTGATGCGCTTGCAACGACGATCATAGAGATCGAGCGCCGAGCAGCCAAGCGTTATACGGGCAACTATAGCCGTTACATTGAACTGAAAGCGGCCGAATACGAATCCGATATGAAGCAATTCGAGAAGCAGCAAGACGAAATCGCCAAGATGGAGCAATTCATTCAGCGCAACATCGTCCGCGCCTCAACGACGAAACGGGCGCAAAGCCGCCGCAAGGCGCTTGAGAAGATGGACGTGCTGGATAGACCGCTTGGCGATCTGAAGAAAGCGCGTTTCTCTTTTGAAATCGAACGGCAAACGGGCAAAGACGTCCTCGACGTTGCCGACCTGTCCGTCAAGTTTCCGGAGAAGGACCGTCAGTTGTTCCAGCATGTATCCTTCCAACTGAGCCGTGGAGAAACCGTAGCCTTGATCGGTCCAAACGGGATCGGCAAATCAACACTGCTTAAAGTATTGGTTGGACAACGTGAACCTCAAACGGGCACAGTCCGCTGGGGATCCAACGTCAAGCTGGGTTACTATGATCAGGAGCAGACCGGACTTACTCCTTCCAACACCGTGCTGGAAGAAGTATGGGGTACTTACCCGCATATGGAGGAAGCCCGGATCCGCACGGTGCTTGGCAATTTCCTGTTCAGCGGAGAAGATGTTCTGAAACGCATCTCTTCCTTAAGCGGCGGGGAAAAAGCACGCGTATCCCTTGCCAAGCTGATGCTCGAGCAAGCAAACGTCCTCATTCTTGACGAACCTACCAACCATTTGGACTTGTTCAGCAAAGAGGTGCTTGAGTCTGCTCTGCTTGATTATGACGGAACGTTGCTCTTTATTTCCCATGACCGTTACTTCCTTAACAAAATGGCCGAACGGATTGTCGAATTAACTCCCGCAGGAACCGAGCATTTCCTAGGAAATTATGATGACATGATGGAAAAGAAAACCGAACTCGAGGAAGCGAAGCTGGAAGCTGCCGCCAAGCTAGCCAGCAAATCAAGCGGTCAGCCCGTTGTCGAAGCGCCTACTTCCTACGAATTGGATAAGCAAGCCAAGCGGGAAGAACGAAACCGCATTCGCAAGCTGGAACAGCTCGAACAAGAGATTGCGTCTCATGAAGAACAGATTGCCGAACTCGAAGTCCAATTAACGGATCCAGCTATCTTCAACGACTATATGGCCATTCAAGAGATTCAAGCCAAGATAGAAGGCAAACGCGCCTTGCTGAGCACGGCTTATGAGCAGTGGGAACAATTAAGCGAATAAGCATAACATCGTCCCGGTACAAGTCTAATCTTGTACCGGGACGTTTTTATTTAAATAGTTCTTCGGGCAACTGCCCCCTTCCCGAAACCACAATAGAAAAAAAAGATGCTTACACCATATAGGCGTAAGCATTGAGAGGGAAACCAAAAGTTAGGTGGTCTTGCATGGTCTTGCTTGGTCTTGCATGTGAATCGGGGGATTCGATTCTGCAGCAGAAGCGGCAGTAATCCCAATATAGGAAGACTTTCGTTCCTCGCCACAGGCGAGTCACGAGAAGTCGGGGTAAGCCTATTAAGTTAAAAATTGCTCCATGCGAATGAGTCCAAGCCGTTTGGCTTCTACAATCGCTTCCGATCTCGATCGGACACTTAGCTTCTCGAAAATGCGCGTAAGGTTATACTCAACCGTTCGCTGGCTCATATGAAGCTTGGCGGCAATATCCTTATTACTGCTGCCGTTGGCCACTTCCTGCAAAATATCCTGGTCCCGCTCATTAATGGAGACTTCTTCGATTGCTTTCTCCGCGCGGGTAATCTTCACTTCGTTCCGGCGGAGCTGCTTAAGCAGCGTAATTGGAATAACCGCTTCCCCGCGCATCGCGCAACGGATGTTGTTATGCAGCTGCTCCCTTGATACCGTCTTGGAAATAAAGCCGGATACGCCGCATTCAATCAGCAGGTTATAGTGGGTACTAATCTCATAACCGGTATAAATAAGAACTCTGCGGTCGGGATCCTGCTGAATGAGCCGTTTAGCGAGCTCGAGCCCGCTAATCCCCGGCATATTAAGGTCGCATAATATAATATCAAAAGGATCATGGTTAACGGCATCCAGCGCTTCCATGGCGGATAACACAACCGTCACTTTCATTTCGGGATCCTGTTCAATCATTGTTTTTGTTCCTTCGCCCACGGAAGGATGATCATCAACTAATAAGATACGAATCACGTAATAATCCCCTCTCCGAACGACCGGTCGTCATCGTCTCCGGCAAGTTGATTACAACTTCCAGCCCGCTTCCGCGCTTCGACCGGAACGTAATATCTCCTTCGAGACTCGCTACCCGCTCTTTAATGCCGGATAACCCCATATGTTCGAAGGATGCCTTCATATAATCAACATCCATCCCGATACCGTCATCCTTGTAACGGAAATAAATCTTGCCTTTCCGCTGTTCAAGTTCCAGAGTGACCCGATTCGCCTGCGCATGTTTGGCGGCGTTGCGGAGCAGCTCCTGGACGATCCGGTAAATGGCTGTAATTTGTTCCTCATTAAGCGGGTTATTGAACGGCCTAGGACGGAAATCAACGGCAAAGTTATCCCGCATCTGCGAATGTTCAACGATGGATTCGACCGCTTCAATGACTCCCATCTCTTTCAGGAGCGGCGGCCTGAGCTCATTGCAAGTCTCGCGGATCTGATGGATAACGTCGAGAAGACCTTCCTTAATTTCGTTCAGTTCATCGCCCAGCTTGTCCGATATGGGATAATCGTTCGTAACGCCTTCCAATTTGCGGTACCAGATCAATTGATCCTGAAGGGCAGAATCATGGAGATCGGCAGCAAGCTTCCTGCGTTCATTTTCCGACAAGCAGAACAACAACCGCAGAACCCAAGGCGCCGTTGTTTGTTCCTTGCGCACTTCCGATTCCAGGTCCTCGATCAGACCTTCAATCAAATACAGATTCTCGAAGACGATACTGGAGTAGTTAGCCAGCGTCTTCAGCCAACGCAGCTCGTCCGAGTTGAACCTCGTATGGTTGGTCTTTGAACCAATCCAAACGACATGGTACTTGGAACGCTGGCGGCCGATGACAAGTCCAATGCCATGAGGCAACTCCACCATCTCGCCGACCTGCAGCGATTCCGCCACCTGAAGAAGGAATAAGGAGGTTCCTTTCTCCTCATCGGATTCACCAAGCTTATGTACGGCACCGTCCGCTTGATCAACGAGTACAAAATCGATGCGGTTCACCGGAAGGAGTTCGCTGATCTCCTGCTTAAGCACGGCTTCCAAATCCGTGCTCTTCATCACGGTTGCAACCTTGCGGGAGAAGCGGTCCAGACTGTCCTGATAGCTATACATGGCCTTGAACAGCCTTGGACGGAACTTATGGTCGATTTGCTCCTTGGTGTACAGGAACAGCGTCATCAGGACATAGGACGACAAGAAAATCTGGGTGTAACCGATCCACGAAATGTCAGCCTTTCCGTTCAACACGCCGATAATGGCAAGCGTCAGCAGCAAAGCCGGCACCGCAGACAAAAGCGTATAATATTTAAACCTTGTTAGGATAAAGTCAATGTCAAAGAGCTGATTGGAAGTTAACAGGTAAAAATAAACGATCGGCAGTACAAACAAAAACAAAGACGTAAAAGCTGCCGGTAAAATTTGCCCTCCGCCAATAAATAGCGGCAACAAGTTCATCGCCGTAAACGGCGTAAAAGCAACGATATGCGAAACAAGCGTAATTTTGAATAACGAATTAAACTTTGTATTTCGGTATTGCAAGTACTTGCGGACTAACTGATAGATACAAATAAAATTACCGACAATCAAAGTTCCGTAATAGAGCATCCGTATGTACACAAATGCGTCGTTGGAAATAAGATCCGTCCATACATACAACAGCATGCCGAGTTCAACTACGCCAAATGCGCTTAACATCGAGATTAATCCGGACTTGCTTATAAACACGACATTGTACCGTTTCATATACTGATTCATGAATTGAAGGAAAATGATAGGTACGGATGGCAATACAAAATATATAATCGAAAATCCAACGGGATCGCTTCGATAGGACGCTGCGGAAGAATAGTAGCATAGTCCAATCGTTGCAAAAAACAGCATTAACATCAAAGCAGCAATGTCATTTTTCCTTTTCGAATAAAGAAAAGAAGAAAACCCTGCGAACAGGATCAGCGAGATAAGCGGTATGTATAGCTGAATAAACAGTTCCCAACTGGAATGATCGCCGTACCAGCCCCGGTTAAACACTATCAACTGTTGCTCCTTGCTGCTATGCTCCACAAGCACGGAATCGGATTTCTCGATGGAGAAAAACTTCTTCACATTGCTATATTCACCTGCCGGCGCACCATTTACGGAAATGATTTTGTCGCCGACCATTATGCCCTTGCTTACTGCTTGTCCGGCAGGCTCGAGAGCTTTCACGAGATAATCTCCCTTTGAACCTTCTACCAATTCAACGCCTATGAAAGGCTCCTTGATAATCGTGAGGGTCAAATAGAGCAAAATGACGAGAAATGC
This sequence comes from Paenibacillus glycanilyticus, assembly GCF_030161375.1. Taxonomy (GTDB): domain Bacteria; phylum Bacillota; class Bacilli; order Paenibacillales; family Paenibacillaceae; genus Pristimantibacillus; species Pristimantibacillus glycanilyticus_B. The sequence continues at coordinate 46,377 of NZ_BSSQ01000002.1, read as the reverse complement.
AATCAGGAAGAGAGGTGCTGAAATTCTATATGATCGGTTTGCCATCGTCTAGTCTCCTCCTGCACGCCCATGAAGTCGTTTACTGACTACAATTAGCCCCAAACAGCCAGCGTGTAATTGCCTTTTTTCTCGTCCTGATTCTTCAACGCGTCTTGGAGTGCTTTGTGCTCAGCTGCGGATACGCCAGCCAGTTGAAGCTGTCCACCCATCACCATCGACATTTTTTCTTTGCTTGCGGCAAGCGTACGGATAGCATCTTTTAACATTTGAAATCCTCCTCTGCTATATTAGAATCAAATCTGATTCTAATATAGCAGGAAATCTTTCGACAGCAAACGCCAATCTCTCCCGTATTTCCCGCAACTCTCATTGCGGTCTGTGTAACAAGACTCTAGCTAGAGAAGATTTGCAGGAGTTTTTCCTTAGCTGATGCGGCCTCCGGCACCTCATCCAGCAGCTCTTGGAACCGGTTGAAGTGCATCCTCATGCGCACCGATCCATATAGCGCCGCCCCGCTCCTGTCGAATGCTTCCTCCAGCATCCGCTGCCTGCCCGCGATGTCTTCCGATTGCTGCCTGCCTTCGAAATAGTCCTTAATCCATAGATCCTGCTCCGCTATTTCCTCCAACAGAAACAAGGTCAGGAGGGTCTTTTTGCGCAGAAGGAAATCATTCTTATCATCCCAACGGACCAGGTCTCGAATATCATTTTTAATTTGAGCCGCCATACCTACTTCTTCGGCATATTGCGCGACGATAGGATGCCACTCCTTGCCCGCAAGCATGACTCCGGTCATGCAAGCCATTACAATTAGCGCAGCCGATTTATGCTGAACCATGAACATGTAAGAATCTTCATCCGTTACCGCATTCATTAAGTCGAGCATCTGCCCGTTGGCTGCTTTGAGCAACTGGCCGTTCATCATATGAGCAACCCTGATCAGGGCAGCTTGTCCAAACTCCAGTTCGAGCATCGCCTGCTGCGAAAGAACTAGAAAGGAAGCAGCGGTGTGCATCGCAGCGGCCGCCGGCACTTGAGACCAAACCTGGTGCGGCGCATCTCCGTCTTGCAAATCATCCAATATGTCAGACGCGAGAATAAACAACTCAATTGCTGCCGCAGCCTGATAAATCTGTTCAGAGCTTCCCCCGAACATCCGGTAATGGAGCACGGTCAAAAGGCCGAATCTCATCGATTCGGCCTGCTTTTCCCGTATAAAATTACGGGCATAGCCGCAAAGCGGCTCCGTAGTAAAATATTTATCCGAAATCCGCATCATTTCTTGCCCGATCATAGGCACTAAGTCTTCCATCGTCTGACCTCCGTCATGGTAGTGTCATCCCTATCTTATACGATGGAAGAAAATGCCGGCAACTATTCGCACCAGCTTGTCGTTATTTCGCCCCTTTCGCTTATGAGATATTTGTTTGGATTGTGGTTGTTGAACAATCTCCTCCCCATTTAATTTATCGAGCAGCATAGCAATCATCTCCATGCGCTTCTCTATCACCTGGCTTCGATGAATTGACGGACTTTCGTTGATGTCGTCTCTGGGATCCATATGTACAAAAGTCCTCCTTCAAACTAGGCCGGATCATTCAGGTAAGGTTACATTTCCGCATAAGCGAAATGCACGTATACGCCTTCCATGGAAAAACAGCCTTCTGGAATTTGGGAGATAAGCTGCTGAGGGGAGTCGCATTTGACAATGTCTCCTTTGCGAAGCACGGCAATACGATCGCAATTACGCTGCATTTCCCCCATGTCATGGGATGCCATCACGATGGTTTTGCCCTGACTCTTCAGCTTCATGAGCAAAGACCAATAATCCGCTCTGGCCTGTTTGTCGAGACCTGTTGTCGGCTCGTCCAGAAATATAATCTCCGGATCATTCACCAGGGCAAAAGCAAGCGCGATGCGTTGCTGCCAGCCGCCAGACAAACGCTTAACCGGCTTGTTGACATAGGGCTCCAGTTCCAGATCCTCGATAATGCGGTCAATATCATTTTGTCTCAAATAAAACGATTGAAATAGTTCCAGCGATTCACGGACCGTCAAGTTGTCTACGAGTGAATTACTGTACATATGCATGCCGATATATTCTTTCAGCTGCTTGGCTTCCATTGTCGCATCCATGCCAAGTACTTCTATTGTGCCTTGATCCGGTCTGCGGAGTCCCATAAGCATTTCCAGCAAGGTTGTTTTGCCTGAACCGCTTGTACCGATAATACCAAACAACTCACCCTTGTTTACTTCAAAGGAAACTTCGTTTAACGCGTTATATGGACCGTAGCATTTGCAGATCGAGCTTACTTGAATAACCGTCTGAGCGTTCACTGTAGTTCTCCTCCATTCAGGCCGGAATGCCTATACGCCGGAACATGATCTAGTAATTTAACCTTAACCGATGTTGTAAGTGTTTTCACCGAAAACCGTATTGCAGTATCACGCAATTTTATTGCGGTAGCGCAAAAGACCCACAACCGAAAGTAACTCAAATGCCCGAGAGCGCAAAATACGTTTCACGAAGCAAAAAAATGCCCGAAAGCGCAAAATACGCTTCAAGAAGCAAAAAATGCCCGAAAGCGCAAAATACGCTTCAAGAAGCAAAAATGCCCGAAATCGCAAAATACGCGCTTTCGGGCTAACTGTCCACGTTTTCCACAGATTTATCCACATAAATCCTCGAATTGTTAGTTAATTCTGTCGATAACAAAGTGTTATTTGTAAAGGTTAATGTCACTAATTACTTACAAAAGCTTCCTACTCCCATATTCTATCCACGTTATCCACATTATCCACAGGGGGCTGTGCAAAAACTATCCACTACTTGCACGCAATTTTATTCACAGGAAGAATGTTGGTTTTATCCGGTTTTTTCCTCTTATGCACAACCATCGTTTTTTTGTGGATAAGCTTTCCAACTAGACGGCGTTGTTCTCGGCTACGCGTTTCCTGCCCGTCATAACCGCCTGATTGCAAGCTCCGACATACGCTTGAGCTGCCGCATAAATGATGTCCTTATGGATAGACGTACCGCGGAACCGTTCGCCGTCTATAATGATGCTCACCACGGCTTCGCCATGTGCGTCCTCTCCCGTTGATAACGAATGCAGCTCGAGATCTTCGAATTGCGCAGCCACCGGGATCGCTTGTTGAATACAATGGATAACGGCCTCGAGCGGCCCTTCTCCCATACCTGAATAGGATCGTTCCATACCGTCCTCGCCGTCACGGATCGTTACGGAAGCAATACGCGACTTCTGGCTGCCGGCCAATACTTGCAGATCCACCAGCTTGTAAGGGTCCGGCTGTGTCTCCGTCATTTCGCCGGCAATGCGGATCAACTCATCATCGGTCACGATTTTTTTCTCGTCGGCCACTTGCTTGAAGCGGTTGTAGACATCCACGAGTTCATGATCCGCTACCGTGATGCCATATTCGGACAAGCGGTGTTTAATCGCGTGACGTCCCGAGTGACGGCCCAGAATGATCATGCTGCGGGAGATCCCCATCGCTTCAGGATCCATAATCTCGTAAGTATTCCGGTTCTTCAGCAAGCCGTCCTGATGGATGCCGGATTCATGTTGGAACGCATTGCGGCCTACGATCGGCTTGTTGTAAGCAATCGGATAATGCATTGCACGGCTGACCATATGGGAAGTTGTATAAATCTCGCTCTGCTGGATATTGGTCTCGATTTGCAACGCGGATTTACGAGTCTCGATCAGCATCGCCAGCTCCTCGAGCGAGCAGTTGCCGGCCCGTTCCCCAACACCGTTGACCGTTACCTCTACTTGCGTCGCCCCGGCTTCCACGGCTGCCAGGCTATTCGCAACCGCCATGCCCAAATCGTTATGGTTATGCGTGCTGTAACGAACCTTGTCTCCGCCACGCGCCCCATTGCGCACCGACGTGAACAGCTGAGCCATCTCGATAGGCAAAGCGTAACCTAATGTGTCCGGCAGATTAATAATGGTAGCACCGGATTCAATCGCAGCTTCGGCCAACTCAATAACATAATCCCGGTCCGAGCGGGTAGAATCCATTAACGCGAATTGGATTTCGTCTACAAACTGCTTCGCATAAGAGATCATATCCTTCGCAATCTGAACAACTTCCGCGCGGGTTTTGCGGATCTGATGGCTCAGATGAATATCCGAAGAAGAGATAAACAGGTGGAGACGCCGCTTTGCCGCATCTTCGGTAGCCTTAACGGCCGCATCGATATCGACTTTCACCGCGCGCGCAAAACCGCAAATCTCTACGTTCTGCAGCTCGCGTGAAATTTGCTGAATAGCCGCGAACTCGCCTGGACTCGAAATCGCAAAACCCGGCTCAATAACGTCAATGCCAAGCTTCGCCAGCTGGCGGGCAATAATAATTTTGCGTTCCGGTTCGATCGATGCGCCAGGCGACTGCTCGCCGTCACGTAATGTTGTATCAAAAATTTGAATTTTTCTCATGGGAAACCCCTCCGTTTTTAAGGTGATTGGACAATAGAAAAAGCCTGTCGTCTCTTGTAATCAAGAGACGACAGGCTTCATAGTGAGCTGCCGTGGTACCACTCTCATTGGCCGGATCCATTCATGAAGCGGCCGCTAGCGCGCAAGGCACAGGCTAAGCTATTGCTTCATGCGGGTCCGACCCGCTTGAACACCCGATGACGGAGGTATGCCGTAACGATGTACTTGCCTGTCGTCGATTGCTGCGCATGAGCAATTGACCGGCCTCCACCATTCCGCTCCCAGGCGAGTTCAAGCATAAGCTTCGACTGCGTCGCACCACCCCGCAGCTCTCTGCAGCGCCGATTGTTCTAACGAACTTCCAACCGCGCTGTGTTTCCGCTATCCTGCTTTACTATTCCTGATCTAAGCGTTTTGTATATGAATTATCGTTTGTTAATTCGTAAGTAAACACGCTGCCAAACCTAGTTCAAAAACCAAAAAAGCCTGTCGTCTCTTGAAATCAAGAGACGACAGGCTATCATAAACCTGCGCGGTACCACCCTTGTTGACATCTTCTTCTGATTAACTTCCTCAGCTTCGAATGTCCACCTTAGGCACATTGCCAATTCCGGATGTTGACAATGCGCACCCTGTTACGGGGGTTAACCGTAGCGTCGTACATACGGGCTATCCATGGCCAGCCGCATATTTCCGACGTTCCGCTCCCAGGCGAGTTTCAGGTATCCTTCGACTGCGTTGCACCTTCCCGCAGCTCTCTTAACCCGGATGATCCTTACTACTCCTGTTCTTTGCGTTTGCACAGTATGGAGTTTGAACTATTGGTACCCATTATATGCCTCGATAAATATTCTGTCAATTCCATCAAAAAATATTCTTGCGATTTAAGAAACGGACGGCTTCGCCCAGCCTTCCAGCGAGAAGTTCGGCTCGGCTTTCATGTCGAGCGATGTAAATTCGCCTTGCTGCCATTTCAAGAAAGCCGCAGCGCCAATCATTGCAGCGTTATCCGTACACAACTTGTGGGGAGGAACTAGCAGCGGTACGCCTTCTTTGTCGCAGCGGGCGGCAAGAGCCGCGCGGAGGCCGCGGTTAGCCGCCACGCCGCCGCATAATAGCAATTGCTTGGCGTCAAAGGCACGGACGGCGCGAAGCGCTTTTTCGACAAGCACTTCGGTGACCGATTCCTGGAAACCCCTTGCGAGCGCGCCTGCGTCCAAGGTCTCGCCTTTCATATTTGTCTGATTGATTACAGCCAGAACCGCTGATTTCAGACCGCTGAAGCTGAAGTCATAAGAACCTGGTTCCAGCCATGCGCGGGGCAATTCGATGACAGTCTCCGACTCCGAAGCTAATTTGTCGATATGTGGTCCACCGGGATATGGGAACTTCAGAGCCCGGGCCACTTTGTCGTAAGCCTCGCCAACCGCATCGTCCCGCGTACGTCCGATCATGCGGAAGTTGCCTTCGCTCTCCAGCAGGACAAGCTCCGTGTGGCCGCCGGATACAACTAGCGCCATGCACGGATACTCCAGCTCGTGAACAAGCTGGTTTGCATAGATATGGCCGGCGATATGATGCGTCCCAATAAACGGCAAATCCAGCGCCATGGCCAGGCTTTTGGCCGCTACGATGCCAACCAGAAGGGCGCCTACAAGTCCCGGCCCTTGCGTAACGGCTACTGCCGACATGTCTTTTAGCGTCAATCCCGACTCTTCTATTGCCTGCTCAATCATGAGCGTAATCACTTCAACATGCTTGCGCGACGCAATCTCAGGAACGACTCCGCCGAATTGTTTATGGACTTCGATTTGACTCGAAATAACATTTGATAATATATGTTTGCCGCCGCGAACGACTGCAACCGATGTTTCATCGCAGCTTGTTTCGATCGCCAAAATGACGGCATCTTGATTTGTTGTACTCACCATTCCTGCTCCTCTGCCGTAGGCCGGTAGACATTCAGATCCGCCCACATAATTAACGCGTCCTCGTTGTTATCCGAATAATAAGCCGGGCGAATACCGGCAGGCTTGAAGCCAAGCTTCCGGTACAAGCCTTGTGCAATCTCATTGGATACGCGTACCTCCAGCGTCATCTTGTTCGCGCCGAAATAAGCAGCCGTTCGCTGCAATTCTGTTAATAGACGCTCGCCAAGTCCAAGCCCCCGATGATCTGCACGTACGGCAATGTTAGTGACATGCGCTTCGTCCACGATAATCCACATGCCGCCGTAGCCGATAATTTGGCCTTCATTTTCCATGACCATGTAACGCGCAAACATATTGCTCGTCAGTTCGTTTTTGAAAGCTTCCGGCGTCCATGGGGTTGCAAAAGCCTCATGTTCAATAGCGACAATAGCGGGTACATCGTCCATTGTCATGGAACGGAATACAAGATCAGTCAACAACATCAGGACTTCGCCTCCCCCTGCTGCTTGGCCCGAAGATTCACTTCCGCTTCCGCCAGTTGCGTATAATTCGGCGTCAATCCGTGCGTATCGGCAATCTTGCCCTCATGTAGCCTAATACGTCCAAGCCACGCCACGGCTCGTCCTTCGAGTTCATAAGATAACAGGTGGACTTGAACCCCCATCTCTTCGCCCAATGATTTCAATCGCTCCGCTTCTTCGGCGTGAAGGGTCAAATCGCCGACTATCCAAATCCGTTTTAATTGCCCTTGCCGTTCAGCCGCTTCCCCGGCAATCCGATCGACCCAGTCATGCATCAGCCTTACGCCGTCTGCAGCAAAACAACTCCACTCGCCTTGAGCGGACAAGGCATAACCGCTTGTGTAGACTTGTCCCCGCCGGGCATCCATAATCGGGAGGATCCAATCCAATCCCGAATCCGCTTCATCCTTGGCAACCGCTCCGAACGAAGCGCCTGTAGCGTGATGCCAACCGCCATATGCAATAGCCTCTAAGCTTGATATGCTGATCAACGGTTTGTCCCATACCCATGCCAGCGTCTTGGCAGCCGCAACGGCAATTCGCATGCCCGTATAAGACCCGGGCCCACTCCCGACGGCAATCGCCCCGATATCGCTAGCCGTTACGCCGCATTGCTCCATCAGCTGTTTGACATGGGTAATCACGTGAACGGAATGGTTTCTTTCCGCCAACGACTGCATGTCCCCCAGGATGTTGTCTTTAGCCAATATCGCCGCCGCAAACGCGGCAGTGGATGTATCAAAAGCCAATAATGGTCCTTCGTTAAACTTGGTCATCGTCATTCCCTGCTCCCATCTCATTCCAAACCTCGCACCACGACCTGTACGGCTCGCCAATTCCGGTGATCCGAACAACCCGCTCTTCGCCGCCTTCATGCGAAATGTACATTTCGAGCCGATCCGGCGGCAGAAGTTCCTTAATTAAACTTGCCCACTCCACAATCGTTACGCCTTGGCCAAAGAAATAATCGTCAAGCCCCAGCTCGTCCGCTTCTTCCATTGACAGACGGTATACATCCATATGATAAAAGGGCATGGAAGCCCCATCGTATTCTTTAATAATGGTAAATGTCGGACTGTTAACCACACCCTCTACTCCAATCGCTTTTGCGAATTTTTGAGAGAAAGTTGTTTTGCCCGCCCCTAGATCTCCGTCTAGCGCAAGTACGGTACCCGGTTTCGCAAGTTTTGCGATACGCCTTGCTAATAAAGCTGTTTCTTGCTCGTTGCGAATAGTTAGAACAACTTGTCCTTGAATCGTCATCTTCTTCACCTGCTTGCTACTCAAAATGATTATAACCCTTCTTGGCCAGCCGCTGCCGCAGCTCGCCCTTCACCGTCTTGCGGATTAATTCCACTGCCGGAGTTCCGGCCGCTGTTTCCCCAATGATGTAAAAGGGCAGCCCTTCCGAATGGAAAGCCACCTGTGCCGCTGCTGCATCACCTAATTCCATCGAGCCCAGCAAGACGTAATCTTCGCCGCCGTATAACATCCATTCCAGCGGATCTATTCCTGCAGCTCCTGCATAAGCCGTCATACTGCCACTGCGCGGAAGCTGTTCTTCGAATAACGAAACGGCAAGTCCCGACGCTTCAGCAATCTCCCAAGCTTCGCTGGCTAGTCCATCGCTTACGTCATTAAGCGAATGGCAGGTTTCGCGCGCAAGAAGCAGCCGGCCGGCACGCACCGATGGCGCAGGGCGCTGGTGCGCCTGCACAAGCTGCGCCACGCGCTCCCCGGCAAGCGCGTCCGCGCCGCGTTCCCGCTGCGCGAGCAGGAAGTGCAAGCCGGCCGCGGACATGCCCACGGGGCCGGTCAGCACAACAGCGTCGCCGGGCTGAGCTCCCGAACGGCGCAGCGCTTTGCCCGCTTCGACGGCACCTGTCACCGTCACCGCGACAACAAGATGCTGGGGCGACGAGGTCGTGTCGCCGCCAATAATCGCTACGCCGTACTGGTCCGCGCACGCGTAGAGCCCGTCATAGAGCCGGCGCATTAGCTCCGGCCCAAGCTGGCGCGGCACGCTCACCGAGACGAGCGCCTGCAGAGGAACACCGCCCATTGCAGCGATATCGCTAATATTCGAAGCGAGCGCTTTGTAGCCGATATCCTCATAGGACATCGTGGTCTCATTGAAATGTACCGTCTCTACCATCGTGTCCATCGCCAAGACATATTCATACGGAGGAGTTACTCCGGCAATGGGAGCGGCAGGATCAATAAGCGCGGCATCGTCGCCTATGCCAAGCCGGACTCCGCGTTCCCGCTGCCATTCTTCGCTTTGCCGCCCCGAAGTCCAATGGCGGATGCTTGCAAATTCGTCCACTGCGAAAGTCTCCTTATCCTTCTAGTGAATATCCCGCTTCTTGAACCTGCCGCCCTTCACGTCGTGAATGTTGCCAACGGCTAGAAACGCAACCGGGTCCAGCTCCTGAACAATGGATTTCATCTTCGCTTCCTCAAGACGGGTAATAACGCAAAAAATAATTCGTTTTTGCCCGCCGGAGAAGCCGCCTTCCCCGTGAAGATAGGTGACGCCGCGCCCAAGCCGGTCCATGATGGCGGAGCCGATCTCTCTCGACTCCTCGCTGATGATCCAGACGGCTTTGGATTCTTCGAAGCCTTCCATCGTAATATCGATCATTTTGTAGGCAATATAATAGGCAACAAGCGAATACATCGCGCGGTCCCAGCCGAATACAAAACCCGCGCTGCCAAGAATAAATAAATTAAAAAACATAACAATCTCGCCAACTGAAAAAGGAAGGCGCTTGTTGAATAAAATCGCGATAATCTCCGTTCCGTCGAGCGAGCCTCCGAACCGGATTACTATGCCTACCCCAATCCCTAATATAACTCCTCCAAATATCGATGCGAGGAAATATTCTTCCGTCAGAGGCGGAACCGGATGAAGCAAAAACGTGCCAAGCGACATGACGCTTACCCCGTACAGGGTAGACATTGCAAATGTTTTGCCAATCTGTTTGTACCCCAGTACCAGAAAAGGCAAGTTAAGAAGGAATAAGAAAATACCCAGTGGCAGGCCAGTCAAATGGGATACCATGATTGAAATCCCGACGATCCCGCCATCAATAATGTGATTTGGGACCAAAAAAATCTCAAGTCCCACTGAAACGAGCACCGCCCCTAGCGTAATAAACAACGCCCGGCGCAACAACTCCAGCTTAGGCAGCTTTAAATGCTGTGCATGTCCCGTCATATGTAAGCTTGTTCCTCCCCTCGAACACGCTGATTATAATTATTTTACCTTAATAAACAAGATATTCAAAGACCAGACCGTGCAGAATATAGCAACTTGCCGGAGTTCCCGCCAACTAAATATGTAAATGTCCTTCCATCGCACAAAAAAGCGGCTGTGCGAATTTATGCGCACAGCCGCTTTTAACGATTAGCCGATTACTGCAAATGTCTCTACGCCGGATGGAATGGTTCTTGTACGGAACAAAGCTCCGTCAAAGCTGCGGAAAATCCGGATCGTATACACGACTGTCGTTAAAGTAGTAATGTTGTTGAAACGAACGACGCCAAAACGGTCGAAGTTTGCGGTAGATACAACGGTATTTCCTCTGAAAAGCCTTGCAAAAAATCCAGTCGTATTAAAAGGAATCCCTTCATCCGTAACCCACACAACCGTTAAGCGGCTAAAGATTGGACCGGATTGCTGAGGAGCTAATTGAGCCGCTCTTTTCACAACTCTCGCTTTTCCGCCAGAAGGACTTTTAAGAGTCGGTTTGATTCTTTTCGCCATATAATCACTCTCCCTCCTAATTCTTTATTAGGATATTCAGAGAGTGATAGGTTGGTATAGATAGAATCCTATTCGCGGAAGTCCAAAATCATAATTCCTTCACGATGGTCAAATGGAGTTCATCCTTTAATTCCAAGTCATACGGTGATGCCGGCTCGCGGCCGTCAGCTTCCCGGATAATTCGAACCCTCGGCCGATGCAGGGCAAGCTCGCTGTTAAGCGACACTACGCCAACCTGGCCGGAGCTAAGAAGCACCGTCGTAGACACCGGATAGATCGAAATATGTTTGCAGAACAGCTTAATCAAATCAAAGTCGAAATAAGTATTGCCGGCAGCAAACAGGAACTCAATCGCCTCCGAAGGCGTATGCCGCTTGCGGTGCGGTCTTGGCGAAGTGAGCGCGTCGTATACATCCGCAATCCCGACGATTTGGGCATACATATGGATATCATCCCGTTTGAGCCTGCGCGGATACCCCGAGCCATCGTAACGTTCATGATGCTGGAGCGCGCAATGCGCCGATACGATGGAAATATCGTGGTACTTCCGCAAGATATCAAAGCCTTCCTTCGTATGGCTCTCCATAACAACCCGTTCATCCGCCGTCAGAGGCCCCACCTTCTCGATCAGCTTCTGCGGGATCTTGGTCATGCCGATATCGAACAGCAATGCACCAATGCCCAGCTCCTCCAATTGATTCCGGTTATAGCCCTTTGCAATTCCGAGCACCCCGGCAAGCATCGCCACATTCACGGAATGATGGAACAAATACGCGTCAGCAACGTGGATATTCGTCAAATTAACCATCATGTTAGGTCTCGCCGTCAAATCGGTCATAATCTGACCAAATACGTTTCGGAAGGTCCGCCCCAAATCCGGAGCGATTGCCCGGCCTTTCATGATAACGGACTGATCCTTAAAAGTATTCATCGTCTTGTAGATCGCTTCTACCGCCTGCCTGCGGGTCTCGTCCCGGAGCGTCTCTTCGGGAATAAGATCCTCTGTCTTGCCATCTTCAATGTAAACAACGTCGACGCCTAAATTCTGCAGCCGGTTTATATAACGATCATTTAATTCTACACCTTCACCTAGCAAAACCCGTCCATTATCTTGAAAAATAGGTTTTGCCAGCTTGTCCCCAGGTTTGACCGATCCAATTTGCAATTTTCTCATCGCCCATACCTCTTTCAGTCCATACTAGTACGAAGCTATTTTATCAGATATATGGAGGGCTGACTATCATGGAAGATAATGTCCCATTGGCAGAAAAAACTCGGCTTACCAAGTTCGATTTCCCTTAGTTGCCGAGTTTCTCTTCATGCAAGCTTCCGCTTCACGATTCGGTTGCGTCCGCTGTATTTCGCTTCGTATAGTGCGGAATCCGCCTGTGTCAATAGCTCTCTCAAAAAGGCTTTCGGTTCGTCCAGCGCCCGCTGATCGAACTGCTCCACCGACACAACGCCCATGCTGATCGTTACTTTGACCGACTGACTGCCATACTTGACGGCATTGTGCTCGACGGATTCCTTGACCATCTCGGCAATAATGTCCGCTTGCTCCCGATTGGTATGCGGCAAATAGACCGTAAACTCTTCTCCGCCATACCGGGCCAGGAGATCGGCGGTGCGCAGCGTTGCTCTAACCGCATCCACCGTAGCGCATAACACTTCATCGCCGACAAGGTGGCCATATTGATCGTTAATCGATTTGAAGAAGTCGATATCAAACAGGAAGATCGAAAAAGGAATGCCGTACCGGACATTTACGGCTAGTTCATGCTCAAGCTGCTGCAGCAAATACCGTCTGTTATAGCAGCCCGTTAATCCATCGGTTATCGCCATGTATTCCAGCTTCTTATTGGCTTGGAACAACTCGTCCTGCATCGCCAGCAGCTCGCGGTTCCGGTCATGCAGCAGCTCATTTTGCAAGTTGGTCTCATCGACCAGCATGCGAAGCTCGGTGACATCATGGAAGGTCAATAATCTGCCAAGCCGTTCTTTTTTCTTATGGCTCAATATAGGAGCGGATTGTACAACGATATAGCGATAGTGTCCGTCGCTTTGGAGAGCGATCTCCAGCTCCTGCCGATCCATCGGCCGCTCTTTCGAACCTTCCAGAAATTCATCGAATTCCCTTCGGATCGGATTGGGAAGATGGACCGCCAGCGCCTCCGGCGTAAATCTATCGCCAATTCTAGACTTCAGAATCGGCTTCATCACTTTATTGAATTCCAGTACAAACCCGTTCTCATCCAGCACGATAATGCCGGTCGAGATGGTATTCATAACGTCACGCTGCACAATTTGAATGATGTCGAAAACACGGTGTCTGGTGATGGCGTGTACGAGGTATACAGCAGACAAAGCAATGCCCACTGAGAAGATGGAGAAATAAGCGGAAAAATAATTGATGAAGATAATATTGACCAAAAAATCGCCTAGTCCAAACAAAACAAGAACAAATACGCCGTTCATGGCGGTCCGGACAAGCATCTGATGCCGGACGGAAACTCCCCTGCGTATCGTATACCCCATCACGAATAACGAAACAAGAATATATGAGAACAGCTGGACGATCATGTACCAGAATAGCGGTCCGCTTTGAAGCGACTTGACCCCCAGCTGTTCGTCAATGGAGAGAAACAGATGATTCGGATTTATGACGACGCACAATACGGATAGGAGAGCCGGCACGGATAGCAAAACGATTCTGCGCGTGCGGATCACCTTGGCTTGTCCCGTCATAAACACGACAAATATAAACCAGCCTACGCCAACGAGCGACAATCCGACGTAAGAGCCCGAAAGATAAAAAAGCCTGTAAGAAGATCCAGGCATTGTTTGAGCTATAAATTGAGTAAGCGGCCAAACCATCAGTACGAGATGAAGCGCGAAATAAATTTTGTGCAGCACGGTTATGGCGCCTACAGCAAACACGTAAACAAACAAACCGAGCAATACGAGGAACATGCTAAAATCCAGCCACATCATCGATTCCAATACGGTTCACCCATCCATTGACTATCCATCTATTGCCATTGTAGCAAATGTTATTTCAATCGACAATTACTTCCATAGGACTAAATTATTAATTTTTGGAAGTAGTAGGCCAAAGGTCCGATAACATCTGTTCCAAGGACGGCGAAATATGAAGGAAGTTCTTGAACTGCTCATATTGCTCCCATTTCTCCCTAGAAGCTCCCTGCCCGCCGCGAACGGCACGAATCAGCAAGTTTTTAGGCGTATGCTCTGGATCAACAAACTCCAGCATTTGAACTTTATAGCCAAGCACTTCAAGCAGATTGCCGCGTGCCGCGTCCGTCGCCAGTGCGGAGAAACGTTCCTTCAGAAGGCCTTGCGACAGAATCGGCGACAATACTTCGCTCTCAACCTGTCTAAACAGTTCATGCTGGCAGCAAGGAACCGACATAATAACCGAAGCTCCCCATTTCACCGCTTTGGCAAGCGCCGCATCCGTCGCTGTGTCGCAAGCATGAAGCGTAACAACCATGTCTGCTTCATTTAATTCCTCGTAATCGGCGATATCCCCAACGAGGAATTTAAGGTTGCCATACCCAAGCCGATCGGCTAATTCCTGGCAAAACGCAATAACGTCCGCCTTCAAATCCAGTCCGATAATGGAAATCTCCCGCTTTTGTTCTACGGCAAGCAGATGGTATAAAGCAAAGGTCAAATACGATTTGCCGCAGCCAAAATCAACGATGGTAAGCGGCTTGTCCGCAGGAAGGGCGGGAAGCACGTCCGTCACCATCTCTAGGAAACGGTTGATCTGCCTGTACTTGTCTTGTTTCTTCGCATGCACGGCGCCATCCTTGGTCATGATGCCCAGCTCTACAAGAAACGGCGCGGCCGTCCCTTCTGCGAGAATCCGGTTTTTCTGGCGGTTATGCTGCAATTCCGCACCGGCTTTAGCCGCGCCGGTTGGCGCTTTGCTAAGAACAGTTGCTTTTCCTTTTTTGTTAAACAGCAATTGAATATCTGCCGTAGGCGTCTTGAACAAAGCCTGTTTATAATCGTTCTCCAGCAATTCCGTAATTCTCTCCGCTGCCAGCTCGGGCTTGACGTTATCATGAGTCACCTTGTTGCTGTAATGGTACTCGAACTGCAGATGAAGCCCGTTCTTCAGTTGCACCGGCCGTACCACGGTCTTAGGTGCAGCCGCTCCGTCTTTGCGGCGGAGCTGGCTAAGCGTCCCCTGCAGCAGTTCTCCCGCTTCTACGATCGTTTGTAATTGCTGCTGCCATTGTTCTGTCATTCGTCATGTCACTCCTATAGATCTTTGCTTTCTTATGCTTGCAGCGATTCAAGCCCATACTGGACTTCCTCGCGCGGCAATCCGCCAGCTTCCAGCCGCTCGTCTTCGCAGAACAAAATTCGGCGGTAAAAGGCTTCCACTTCCTCTTTGGCAATAACCTCGTCTTCCAGCAGCTCGTATAGCACGTCTTCCGCACGCGCGAATTGGCCTTCTCCCTCAAGCCATTCCGCTTGAAGCTGCTTTGCGTGAGCGGGAAGCTCATACGCTTTCAGTTGCTCCAGAAGTTGTTCTGCTTCCTTTGTTGGATTTACAATCGTTGGCTCTGCGCCAACTAGCGACAACCGCATGAAGAGCTGCACGGCTTTCAATCCCGACACAAAACTCGCGTCCTCATTGCCCAGCTCGGCATGCAACTCCGACTCCTGCTTGAAGGTAACGGCGATCGCCTGGATTTTGTCCGTCTCAATAATTCCGTTAGTGGTCAATACGGCCATCAAATCTTTATCGGACAAGGAACGGATCAGCTTGCCGCTTAATCCGAACCTTTTGTCCAAGAGCTCATCGATCACTAGCAAGGCTTCCTGATGTTTGAGCTCCCGCTTCAACTGCAGTATCTGTCCGATCGCTTCCGTCATCTGCTCAATCATATTCATTAGATAATCGCGGCGAAACATCCCGGTTCCCTCCCCTCAAGATTAACCAAGCTTAGAGATAAAACGCTGTACGGCTTCAACAAAAGCTTCCGGCTGTTCAACCATGCTCATATGGCCGGCATTCATAATCTTCTCCTGATTGACCTCTGGACCGTCAACAACAAACGTTTTTTCCGCCGGAATAATCTGATCCTGCTCCCCGGCCAGAAGAAGCAACGGCAACGAAGTTCTCTTCAGCACCTCCGTGCGGTCCGGGCGGACCTTCATCCCTTTAGCCGCGCCAACCGCGCCGCTTGCGCTTGTCCCTCTGCCAATTGCAATGGATCGCTCAACCGATTCCGTCATCGTCAATTTATTGTCCGGGGAATAAAGCTTTGGTACAAGCCCTTCCACAAAAGCGGAGACACCGTCCTTCTTGATGGCTGCTACCGCGTTATCCCGATTGTCCTTGGCTGGCTCGCTGTCCGGCAGCGGCGTCGAATGGACAAGACCAAAGGCAGTAAGCTTATCCTCGTAACGTTCGGCGAAAGCAAGCGCGATGTATCCGCCAAGCGAATGGCCAAGCACGCAGGCCTTGTTTATATTCAGCTGATCCAGCATGGCCGCCAGATCGTCCGCATACAATTCCATAACATTCGTCTCATCCGGACCGGTCTCTTCGGAAGAACCCCCATGTCCGCGCAGATCAAGAGCAATAATGCGGGCTGCGGCTCCAAGCGGCTCGACTACCCGTTCCCAGTAAGCCGAGCTTCCGCAATAACCGTGCAAGAGCACAACTACCGGCAATTGACCGGCTCTGGAATCGTAATAAGCTAATGACGTGCCGCTAGGCAGCGTAAGTGTTTGGTTAGCGATGGACAATTGAGTCATGGATTGACCTCCTGGAATGAAAGTTGTTGTTGCGCGTTCCAAGCTTGATCCACTTGCTCGGCTACCGTGTCCGCCATCTGCAGCACGGCATACAAGGAAGTGGTTTGAAGCGTCATATACGGTTTATGGCTGCTGGCATTCACGACGCCGGCGATGCTGTAATGGCCAACTGCCGGTAATCTGGCGCCCGTCGCCTGACCCGGTGTCAGTGGCCCCTCCGCCGCAATATATCCTCCAACGGACTGCGGTTTGCCCAAACAGGCATCTACCGCAATCACTACCGCGTGCGGAACGGATTGCTGAATGGCCGCCATTGCTTCCGCGAACCGCAACGCGTCGCAAGGCCGCCGTAACGTCCCGAAGACATGGGGCCAACCGCGCTCTTCGAGCTTGGTGCCTACCAAAGGGCCGAAGCAATCCCCCGTCGAACGGTCCGTACCAATACATACAAATACGACTTGGCTGCGGTCTGGATGCCTGGCCGCGACTTGTGCGAGAAAAATCCGCAGGTTATCCGCCCCCGTACCCGTAACCTTTCCCGTACCCGAAATATCGCTTGTTTGCCCTAACATGTATACACCTGCTTTATGTCGTTCAAATGTTCTGATTCTCTCATTGTACCCGAATTCAGGCAAACGGTTCAATTTGCGGGCATGGGATAAGCGAAATATGTTACAATGACGAGAACTGCGAAAGACTAATGAAAGACAGGAGAGGGGAATTAACATGGTCAATCTCGAAGAGCAAACCCAGCAAAACGTAGAATTTATGATTGAAACCATTAAAACAAAGCTTAGAATGGCGACTGCTGCAGCAATGCAGGCTTCCCACTTCAACGTTGATCAATACGAGGATATCCGCGACTTGTATGAGGTTGTTGCTTCAAAAGATAAATTCAGCATCAGCGAAGTTGAAGCGCTTGTATCGGAGCTCGGCAAGCTGCGCGTCAAGTAAGTTTTACTCAAAAGCACCGGCCGTTTGATTGGCCGGTGCTTATTAATGGCCGGACTTCCGAACGAAGCCGCTAGTCCTAGCTTCATGCTACCCATTATTAAAAAGCAATAATTATAATCACAATATTTACCACAAAAAGACATTATCTAGCATTAATCGACACAAGCGTTAAAATCCCATTAAAAAGAGGAGTGCTGTCTCCCAGTTCAGCACTCCTCTTTGCTTGTTGTTATTCGTTTGATTCTTCCGATCCGGACGCCGGCTCAGCAGACTCGATCGACAAGCTGATCTGTACCTGCTTCTGCTCGCCCTTCAGGAAGAACGCCAGACGTTCCAGCTTCTCCGCCAGTTCTGAGCCGGTCAGCGTTGTATTCAACTGATAGTTGAAACGGTCCGCAGGCTGCTCTTCCTGTTGAACATATCCCGTCTGGCCGCGCCATGAACGTTCTTTGACGCCGCCTTGCTGCAAAGGCAATTGATCCTGCATCGGATAAAACTTGTCCGATTTATTTACAACACGCTCGTAAATACGCAACTTCTTAAGCAGCATATAATATTGCGCGGAATGCTTGAAATTCCATGCTTCCCGAATATCCTTCAGCGTGTAATCCATCTTCCAGCGCTTCAGCTTCTCAATCTGCTCCTCGCTGCTAAGCTGCAAGAAATCATCTAAAGGCATAATTGCTTCCGGCATCTTGACCCCTCCGTTAACCTGAAATAAAGTCCAGATAAGCGTTGACTTTCCCCTTTATCAAGAAGAACACGTATCTTTCATAAAAATATAACAATACGAATAGTTTATATTTTCATATAAAAAATACCATAATTTTTTACGATTTACAAATTAATTTCTTTACAGATTTCATATTTTGCACAATCCTCATATTGAAAAATCCGCCATATTTGTCCAGTAAGACAAATATGGCGGATTTTTATAGTTATTACGCCTGTTTCAAGCCAAAATAAGTCAGGAAACGGTGGAATGCCGCATTTCCTTCTTCGTTTTGTTTGAACACGCCGGCGTCCTTCAATACCTCGGAGAACTTGGCGCCTGTCTCGTTCTCAACAAGGGCCTGCGCTTCTTCTTGCGAGTTGGCTGTGCCGTAACGGGCTACGAGCGATTCAATCCACTCCGCATGAAGACGAAGCGGATGCTCCTGGCTGTGCAGCTCGCCATGGCGCGCTTCCGTTTGGCCAGTCAAATACGAAGCAATCTGCTCTAGCTCGGATTTCAACCGTCCCGGCAATACCGCCAGACCCATTACCTCGATCAAGCCGATATTTTCCTTCTTGATATGATGCAAATGCTGATGCGGATGGAAAATCCCCATCGGATGCTCTTCGCTGGTCCGGTTGTTCCGAAGCACGAGATCCACTTCATAAGCGCCGTCGTCAAGCAGTCTCGCAATCGGAGTAATCGTATTATGCGGCGTGCGGGTACCATCTCTGCCATTAGTGAACGCAAGCACATCTACGGCTTCATCGCTGTATTCGCGCCAAATATCGAGCATGCGGCTAGCGGCATTCAGCACATCTTCCTTGGAAGAGCCGTTCACGCGCACAACCGACATCGGCCAGTTCACAATGTTGAACCGCACTCCAGGAACGGAGGGATCGGTATAGGTAGCTGTCGTGTTCGCTTTCTCCATCGGGAACGTATGGCGTCCTGCCTGGAAGTGGTCATGGCTCAGAATCGAGCCGCCCACGATCGGCAGATCGGCATTGGAACCGATGAAGTAATGCGGGAACTGTTCAACGAAATCAAGCAAGCGCTTGAAAGTGCCATGCGAGATTACCATTGGTTCATGAACGCCTTTGAACACGATGCTGTGCTCGTTGTAATACACATAAGGCGAATACTGGAAGTACCATTGCTGGTTATCAAGCGTAAGCGGCAAAACGCGCAGGTTCTGGCGTGCCGGATGATCGGCGCGGCCGGCATAGCCGACGTTTTGCTCGCATAGCAGACATTTCGGATAATGGGCCTGCGGCAAAGTTTTGAGCAGCGCGATTTCCTTAGGATCCTTCTCCGGCTTGGAGAGATTGATTGTAATCTCCAGCGCGCCGTGCTCGGTCTCATGCTGCCAGTATTTATTTTTGTTGATGCGGTCCATCCGGATGTAGTTCGAGTCAATGCTCAGCTTGTAGAAGGCATCCGTTGCGGCCTTAATGCCTTCTTCTGCCGTAGTCCGGCGGAAAGCCGCAGCGGCTTCGGAAGGACGCGGCATAAGCAAGCCCATAATGCGGGCATCCAGCAGATCGCGGTAGGTCAGAATATTGTCTTCAATAAGTCCGATCGAATAGCCGTAATCAAGCAGCGGCTCCAGAAGCGATACCGGGCTGTCCAGTTGTTCTTCCGGAATGTCGCCTTCGTGCGGTTCCGTGAACTTGAACAGATCCAGCAGCGCATTACGCGAGAAATTAACATCAAGCGGTTCAATCATACCTTGGCGAAGGGCGAATTGGACAAGCCTGTCGATGAGGACCAGCGCTTCCGCTGCGGTAACGGTCGTGTTTTCTTTAACTGTCATGGTGTAAAAAGCTCCTTTCCGCTCCAACGCGGTTCCTTACTCGATGTAACCGTTAGGATGATTGACATGCCAATTCCAAGCGCTGAGGATAATAGCCTCCAGGTTAGCGCGCGACGGGTTCCAGCCGAGTTCCTTGCGGGCACGGTCCGAAGATGCGACCAGCGTAGCCGGATCGCCTGCGCGGCGCGGCTCGATAACGGCCTTGATCTCGCGTTCGGTTACTTTGCGGGCAATCTCAATCACTTCTTTGACGGAGAAGCCTTGGCCGTTGCCGAGGTTGTAGATCGCGCTTTCCGCGCCTTCTTGGCGGAGCTTATCAACCGCAAGGACATGGGCATCCGCCAGATCGCTCACATGGATGTAGTCGCGGATGCAAGTACCGTCCGGCGTCGCGTAATCGTCGCCGAATACAGAGATATGCGGACGTTGACCAAGGGCTGCCTGAAGCACGATAGGAATCAGATGCGTCTCCGGGCTGTGGTCTTCGCCGATTTTGCCGCTGGCATGCGCGCCTGCCGCATTGAAGTAACGGAGCGACACGTATTTGAGTCCGTGTGCCACGTCAAACCATTTCATCATTTTTTCCATCGCCAGCTTCGTTTCGCCGTATGTGTTCGTTGGAAGCGTGCGGTCGAATTCGTCAATCGGCACGTTCTCAGGCTCGCCATACGTTGCAGCCGTCGAGGAGAAGACGATTTTCTTCACGTCATGCTCGATCATTTTCTCAAGCAGGCAAAGCGTTCCGTATACGTTGTTGTGGTAATATTTCGCAGGGTTTGTCATGCTCTCGCCAACCAGCGAGTTCGCTGCGAAGTGGATCACCGCATCAATGCTGTTTTCTTTAAAGACGGTATCCATAAATTCCGCGTCGCGAAGGTCGCCAACGTATAGCTTGCCTTCCACAACCGCTTCCTTGTGACCTTGCTGCAAATTATCGACGATTACGATTTCCTCTCCGCGTTCTGCCAGTGCAGCCACGGCGTGCGAACCGATATAGCCCGCTCCTCCGGTTACTAATACTGCCATACTCCTCATCCCACTTTCTCTATATGTTTATTATTGAAGCTGTTCTACGCCGTTGCCGATGCTGCATACGTAGAAGTCAGGCGTAAGTCCCGTTGCTTCTGTATATTTGCGTCCTACTTCTTCTTTGAAGCGTTCGATGCTGTCTTCGTGAACCAGCGACACGGTGCAACCGCCGAAGCCCGCGCCAGTCATGCGCGAACCAAGTACGCCCGGCACTTGGCGAGCAGCCGCAACCATCGCGTCAAGCTCAGGACCGGTTACTTCGTACAAATCGCGGAGCGAATCATGCGAACCGTTCATGTATTGGCCAAAAGCCTCAAGATCGTTCGCCTTCAGCGCGTCCATGGAGCGAAGCACGCGGTCGATCTCTTCCACGACGTGCTGCGCGCGGTTGCGAACCACTTCGTCCTTGATCAGATGTTTGTTCGCATTGAACTGCTCCAGGTTGATTTGACCGAGAAGCTTCAATGCAGGGAATGCTGCCTGCAGGTCCACAACGGCCTGTTCGCATTGCTGGCGGCGTTCGTTGTAAGCGGAATCGACGAGACCGCGGCGTTTGTTCGTATTGCCGATCACCAGCTTGTAAGCGCCGGATTGGAACGGAACCAGTTCATATTCAAGCGTATCGCACATAAGCAGAATCGCATGGTCCTTCTTGCCGTTAGCAACCGCGAATTGGTCCATGATCCCGCATTGCACGCCATTAAATTCGTTCTCCGATTTTTGGGACAGAAGCGCGATTTCAACCGTGTCGGTCGGTTGGCCTTCCATAGTCAGAAGCGCGTAAGCCGTTACGACTTCAATCGAAGCGGAGGAGGACAAGCCTGCGCCGTTCGGAATCTCGCCATGGAAGAGCAGGTCATAACCGCTGCTGAATTTAATGCCTTTTTGCTCAAGCTCGAACACGATCCCTTTCGGATAGTTCATCCAGTCATCGGCTTCATCGTAAGCGATGTTGTCGATATCAAGCGACTTGGAAGAAGGGAAGTTTGTTGTTGCCAGACCCAGCTTACGGTCATCGCGCTTGCGGATCAGGAGCGTAGTGCCAAATGTCAGTGCTGCCGGGAATACATAACCGCCGTTGTAGTCCGTGTGTTCGCCAATCAGGTTAACGCGGCCCGGTGCGTGGAATGCTTTGATCTCAGCGGCTTCTCCGCCGAATTGTTGTATAAATTGTTGTGTAAGCTGCTGTGTAGATGCCATGCTTGCAACAGTCCTTTTTTGTATAATTTTAGAAGCCCTTTGTTCTATTTCAGTATAACCCAAGCAAGTACCGGAGCAAAATGGCTCAAAATGCTTTCAGCATGGATTTATGTGACTTTTAGCTTTGTGATTTGGCATGTTATGATGGATATTACCAACCCCACACCTTTAAGGCAGGTGCCGTTATCCATGAGGCAAGACACGTATAAAGTGGCTTCCAATCCCGTCATCACGTACAACGAACATATGAATGTATTGTTTGCAGGCGAGAGCCAAACCAAACCGTCCCACCAGCGCGGACCCAAAGTATATGATTTCTATCTCATGCATACCGTGCTTGAAGGCAAAGGAGAATTCACTTGCGGCGGCAAAAGCTATTCGCTGCGGGCGGGCAACACCTTTCTAATCGAACCGGAGCAACTCGTCAGTTATTCGTCCGACGCGGATGAGCCATGGCTATACCGCTGGGTAGCTTTTAACGGTCCGCAAGCCGTTGAACTTGTGCAGGCCGCCGGCTTTTCGGTTGCCACGCCGGTTAACGAGTCGGCCCGGATCAGACGCATTGCGGCGTTGTATCATCATATTTTCAGCGTGTTCCGCAAAAGCCAACCTGCGGCCCACATACAGGCGGCAGGTTATTTGCAGCTTCTGCTTGCCGAATTTTGCAGCGTCCACCAGCTGTCGGAAGATAATGCGGCACTTACTCATTTGGACGACACCGAGAAACTGATGCAGCAAATGATTCATTATTTGTCCACCCAATATGCCCAGCCTGTTTCCATTGAGCAGATGGCCGAATCCTTCGGTTATAACCGAGCTTATCTTTCTCGGATTTTCAAACGGTATACGGGGGAAACCCCGATTACTTTCCTGCTCAAGCTTCGCATCGACAAGGCCCGGCAAATGATACGCGAGCGGGAAGGGCTCACGATCGAGCAGATCGCCGCATCCGTCGGGCTGCAGGATTCCTTGTATTTCTCCAAACAATTCCGCCGCTTGTACGGTCAATCTCCTTCGGCTTACCGGGAGTCCGTGCGTCAAATGAAAACCTGACGGGTAATTAAAGGATAGTCCGTTTGGGGCATATTAACCGGTGAGGTGGTCTTATATGAAGGAGCTGCATAGCGGTCACTTGTTCTGGCCAGTTACTTTAGAGCAGCATAATAACTATCCTGCCGTTTCGGAGGGGCTGAAGGTACAGGTCGCGATTATCGGAGGCGGAATGTCCGGTTCCATATGCGCTTATGTATTGCAGAAAAACGGGCTTTCAACCGCCGTCTTCGAAAGAGATACGGTAGCCGGCGGGAGCACGTCCGCCAATACGGGTTTATTGCAATTCTCAAACGATATTATGCTATGCGATCTGATTGATCAGATTGGCGAGCAGGCGGCGGTGAAGTTCTACTCCGCTTGCGCAGACGCGGTCAAGCAAATCGGAAAGATAGCCGGCGAGTTGCCGCTTGACCCCCATTTCCTGCCGCGCAGCAGCCTTTATTACGCCAGCTCCGAGCAGGATAGGCCAAAGCTTCTGAAGGAATACGAGGCGCTTAAGCGAAACGGCTTCGACGTCAGCTTCTGGGAAGCGGACATGATCTTGAAGCATTTTCCGTTTAGCCGTCCGGGAGCCATTATTACGAATGGAGATGCCGAAGTGAATCCGTTCCGGTTCGTCCACGGTCTTGCGGATGCAGCCGCTTCATTCGGGGCTCGTATTTACGAACATACCGATATCGTATCGCATGAAAGCACGGCAGGCGGCAAACATCATCTAACCACTGCTTCCGGTCATGCCATTGAAGCCGATCACGTCATTTACGCGATTGGTTACGAACCGGAAGAGCTTCGCGGACAATTGATCAAGCCCCTCTTGAACCGTTCCTTTGCCGCGGTCACCGCCGTACAAGACAAGGAGAAATTGCTTCACTGGCATAACAAGATGTTTATTTGGGAAACCGCAAGGCCGTATTTATATATGAGGACAACGGTCGATGACCGCATCGTTATCGGCGGTCTTGACGAGAACACCCAGCATCCGGTCGACGGCGAACAGGCGCGAGGCAAGCGAATTGACAAGCTGTATGACAAGTTGACCGCTCATTTTCCGATGCTCGATGTCCCGTTTGAATACGAATGGAGCGCGACATTCGGAGAGTCCGTTGACAACCTCCCGTTTATCGGGGAAGATCCCGCGTTGCCAGGCGTTTATTATTGTCTCGGCTATGGAGGCAACGGAACAATATACAGCATGATGGCGAGCCATATCCTGCTTGATCTGATTAATAAGAAACAAAATCCGCTGGCTGATATCGTCGGACTAGGACGGCCAACGCTCCAATCTTGACAAACAAGCGGCTATGCAGGATGAGTCCTGCATAGCCGCTTGTTGCATTCCTTCGTGATATCAGGTGCCCGAGAAAATCCGTGTTGCCCCATTTTGCCTGTAGATTCCTTCGGCAATGCCTAGACGCGATAAGTTCGGACCGCCATCTTTGTCCAGAATCGATTTGCTTTCATCCGTATTCACAACAACGATAATTGCGCCTTCCCGAATGGAATCGCGACAAGAAGCCGCTTCCTGTTCGTCCAGTCCAAGCGCCCTCATGGCGCTCTCCATTGAATCCTCGTCACCGAAGGTATCATCGCCCGTATAGCTGCCGCCAAGGGCTGTAAATCCCGCTGCTGCGAAGCCGGAATTCCACGATCCGCCGCCGTTTAGTCCAATCGCCGGGATAAATGCCGCTCCTGTCCAGGCTTTATTGTGATCCCCATCTGCTTCGTTTGTTGATGCCAGCTCTGAGAGTTCATCTACATGAACATCACTTTCCGATTCAATACGCCGGGAGTGCTCGCTGTTCTTCGCGAGAATTTTCAATTCTCCTTGAACGAAGCCTGCCTGCTCCAGGCTATTGACCGTATCGATCACCTGTTGCTGTGATGCAAATGCGCCGATTAACTTTGCCATCGCTATCATCCTCCTCATCGTCTTTCTAGGTAGTTATACCCTTAATTTGCGGCAATCAATCTCGGCAGCAGGAAGGTTGTGTAAGTAAGCGGTTCAGGGTATGATGAAGAGTAAGCGACATGGTTTTCGGAGTTTAGACAAGAACAAGCAGGAGGTACATAATGATTCATCGGATGCTGCGCTATCCTGATGCGCAATGGGAATGGCATGTGCTGCAGCAGGAATGGCTTCCTCTGGAGACGGCCCAAGAGCTTCCAAGTCGCAAGGACAATCGAAAAAAAGACGAGACGTCAAAAGCATCTATGACATTAATGACACCTCCTGGATCAGAAGAAGACGCGCTCGAGCTGATGGCTTGCAAACGGCTTCTTCCGGAATGCGCTAGCTGGCTGGACGACTGCTGGGGACGCAAAATGAACCAAATCTCGGTTGCCCATTCGGCAAACCTCGGTACAATCGTATCGGGAACAATCATGCTCCAAGCTTCCGAGCAGCAGAGCGATGTGCAGCCGTTCCACTTCTGGCTGACAAACGAGAGGATCGTTACTTTGCATAGCGACCTGCGCCTAATGGTTCGTCTGCAGTCCGAATCGGTAACCACCCGCATAACGGACTGCAAATCCGCGCCCGAGGCTATGTTTGTTATGCTGGGGCATCTGCTCGAGCCTTTTCATGAAGGGCTGGACGGCTTCGAGAAGCGGCTTGGTGAGCTAGAACAATCCATGCGCATATCGAACCGTACGGGACTGCTCGATGTCATTTTTGAACGGCGTTATGATTTATTGCACTGGAGTCATCTGTTTATCCCCATTCGGGAAATCTATGGCGCCGCGCAGGAAGCTTTCATGGATACCCTCACGGAAACGGACGAGTTCAAACGGACAACCTACAAGCTGGACCGGATTGAAGGGTTGCTGAAGCATTATGCTTTGGAGATTGACACCCTTATTTCCATGGACGACGCCCTATCGAGCTTCCGCGGCAACGATATTATGAAGACGCTGACGATCTTCACCGTTATTTTCACGCCTGCAACGGTAATCGGCGCTTTGTGGGGAACCAACTTCTCCCCGCTCCCGTGGGATACCCATCAACTTGGATTTATAGGCATGTGTGTCGTTATCTTCTTTATTACGGTCCTCATCTATGTATGGCTGTGGCAAAAAGGATGGACCGGAGACCTTCTGACCGGCCGGGATTCCAACAAGAAAAAGCAGGCGCGTATCTTTATGATTGAGGAAGCGCAGCCCGAAAGCGTTACGGAACCTGATCTATCCAGAATGTCTCGCAAGAAACGATCCAAGACGATATAACAACTAAGTATATACATAAAGCAAAGCCGGGCATCCAATGCCCGGCTTTTTTTGCACCCCTCCAATAGCCCCTACATAGAATACATAATCAGCCCATGGAAAGAGCGGAGGGATCCGTATGGCAAGGACAACTAGAAGGTCCAATGTAACAACGACTTTACCAAGGCCTATGCGACAAGGCCAACCGCAACAATTCGATCTCCGCATTGCTCTATTTCTTGCCGGTATTGCTGGACAGACCTACTCGCAATTTGAGAATAAGGACGGCCTTTTTCTTGTTCCGCGTGGTTATCAGATGACCGGAGCCTTCTCTGCCAAAGCTTATGATAACAGCGAAGAACGCTTTGGCTTTGTTTTGCAATCGGAACGTTCTTCCGTTCTCGCCTTCCGCGGATCAGGCTCTGCCGTGGACTGGGTATCGGACTTTATTGCCCAGCAAACCACCTACCGTCCGGTCAAAAATGCCGGCCAAACGCATAAAGGGTTCACCGATATTTACAATTCAACCCGGGGTCAAGTGCTTGAATTAATCGGACAACTGCCGGTAGAGAAGCCATTGTTCATTACGGGGCATAGCCTTGGCGGAGCGCTTGCTACCTTGGCTGCACTCGACATCGCCGCTAATACGGCATTTACCGCTCCCATCGTCTACACCTTTGGCGCTCCGCGAGTTGGTGATCCAAGATTCGTCAAGCTGTACAACAACACCGTCGAAACGCATTGGCGGCTTCAAAATGAAAACGATATTGTTCCCCATCTGCCGCCGCTCGTTTACCAGTCGCCGGATACCAAAAAGACTTATTTCTATATGCATGTAAAAGGCGAAGTCAAACGTTCCTTCCGAATGGGTTCCGTCTCGGGCAATCATATCTTAAGCAGCTATTTTGCCGATTTATGCACAGACGAACCCGAATTCGCCGAAGCCGTTTGCTCTGAACCTCCTGGCTGGTGCCCGTTAACCTAGCCTAGTCTAACCTAACCGAACCCGCACCAGATAAACAAAACTCCGCAGCGATGCGGAGTTTTGTATTGTTCGTTTATTAAGACCAAGATTGAAGAAGCCAGTTACGCACCCGATTAATCGTTTTATCCAAATTACATACCGAGTCCTGATCGACATAAGGCGTTTGATGACAGAAATAATGAGCATGTCCGCCGATTAACGGAATCCCTTCAACGATCGACGGCGAATATTTGAACCGGTTCCAGCGCGGAACCGCGGAGCCAGCCGCTGACCATCCTCCCCAGGTTCCAATCCGGCTGATGGGATCGCTTAACTTCCCTTCCTGATCAACTGAATGGAGAAAACACACTTTATCCCTCAGCTCCGGATGAATCGGGATACGCGGCGAACCGACCTGAACGATGCGGAAATTACGGTTCAAACGCTGCTGATGAAGCATTTTCCCCGCTTGGTAAGCCGCTGCTCCTCCCCCGCTATGCCCGATAAAAAGCATGGGCTCATTATCGCTTTGCATCGTTTCGCTGATTTGGCGAAATGCCGCGCGACCGCCAATACGCCCCATTGACATGCGGTTGGTCAGATCGGTTCCTACTTCAACAATTTGCCTGTACAGATTTCGGCTAACATCCCCATAAGGGTGCAGAACATGAATAATCGGTTCCCGCCCATCCGCCCGGAACAACCGGTCGAGCTGGTTCCGGCATTCATCGAAATAAACTTTAGTTGTAGCAACGCCAGCCATCAGATATATCTGTATCGTTGAACTGCTGATCGCTGTCATAAATTCATCCCTCCGTTCATGCTGTCTAAATGGAATTGTGTACTTTCATTATGCGGGGGGAATAGCGGTTTCATTCCTGAATATAGATGTCAATTCCATTCCAGTTCATCTGGTAGCCAAGTTCCTCCGTTACCATGTCAAGGGGAAGAGCGTTAATATCCCGCCATAGCGGGAACAAACCGTTCACTTTGTATCCGCTCCATATTTTATGCGGCAGAAAAGGAACCCGCGCCACTCTAGGCATAACGCCGTCCCGCCTCGTTAATTGAACCGTACCATCCTCCAGCGTTTCTACGTCCACTTGCAGTATCCGGCTGAAAAACTCTTCATCCGCATAAAGCTCCCCATCTTGTTCAAAAATGTGCCCCCGGTACGTGAATATTTGATTCACGGCACCCTGAGTATTGCCTTCCGCAGGGAGATCTTCTATTCGGCTCAAATAGTAGGGACTAGCGGTAGCCTGCTTGTAAGCTCCTATAAGCTGCCGCTCGCCCGTGATGGAATAATCATTGATACGGCGTACTTCGTTATATTCCTCGATATTGTTCACGTCGAAGTAGTATACGGCCTTCACTCTCGGGTATAACTCTTGAAGATTCATGTATAAGCGGTTGATCTTGGAGATAGCAAACGCATTGTCCCGCTTGTCATCCGTAACCGTGTAGTGGGTTGCTCCGTACTCGGACAGTTGAATCGGCTTTGACCGGCTGAAACGGTTATATACATAATCCATCATTTGAAGCGGATCTTCAAATGCAGACCGCTCCTTCAAATTGCCGTTATGGTATTTTACGTTATAGATATTGATTCCAACCCAATCTACGTAAGCATCTCCCGGATAATAATCCTCAATGGGCCGCTCCGGAACATTCAGCACCGTCCACACCATTGCAATTTTGGGAGCTCTTTGCTCAAAAATGCGATAAACCATTCTCCAAGTCTCAATGTATCGCTCGGGATCACCGCTATAATTCGTCCAGGTTCCGTTCATTTCGGAAGCAAACCGAACAAAAATCGGTACATCCGCTTCTCTAGCCGCATCGGCAAACCCTCTCAAATAAGCATCGTCCTTGACCTCGTCAAGTCCATGGTTAGGCTCCCAAGCAATTTGGGGAAAAGCGCCCTCCGCCTTGACTTCGCGAACCCATTCGGACGGGAACGGCTCTCCGTAACCCACATATTTAAAGAAGCTGGCATGCCGTTTCCCTGCGATTTGATTAAATTCAGCCATACTGTAATGAATGGTTGGATTCTGAAGCACATACGCGCCCAAATAGACCCCGTTCACCGGCTCCCATTTGGCTAGTTTGTAATTGGGATGCGAGGAGTTTACATGAATCGTCCACTGCGAATAACGGGCTTCTTCTCCATCCAGGGCAGAAGCATAGGCGCTTATTTCGGCAGGCGGAATATGTTTTCTAGCAGCGCTTTCCGCGCCCTCAAGCATAATAAAGAGAGCGCAAACCAGCATCAGGCCGGGTAGCGTGCGGCGATGCCTTAACCAATTATTCAGCAGGGAGATCCCTCCTCTTCTCTATTCCAAGGATGAAACAAAGAAGAGGCATTTATACGTAGCTGAGCAGAGAGTCTGCCATATGAAAAAGACTGCCTCTATCTAGTCTTGGAATAGACTAGTTAAAGACAGCCTTTGCAGCATTCATTAAACACCCATTTTTTTACGTTGGTTGTTTACTTTTTTTGTATTTTGGCTCTTCATAGCCTGCGTAGCGGTCGATTGATGCTGCTGACCGTTTCCGTTTTGCCCTTGCTTCTTCTGAGCAAGAAGCTGCTTCGCGCGTTCTGCTTGCGTAAGCGGCTTAGCTTGTGCTTGTGCCGGCGCTTCAGCCTCAGCTTGAGCTTCGTTATGTTCATTGGCGGACATATGATCACCTCGCTTTAATGTACTCAGCATATCAAGTCACACGTCAATCGGCAAGCCCCCTGGCCGGGACTTTGCGAAGTTGTACGACACTGACTCTCGCCAGAATGGCTACAAGTACCAAAAGCTGCGGAATCGTTGTCTCCCAAGTCGGGTATACGCCAAGGAAACCAATGGTTGCAAGCGACTCTGAAGAATGCGCCGGGAGCCAGGAAGCTACCTGAAGCGAGTGAATGCTTTCGCCAAGGAAACGGACGACCAGGTAGTAAATCAAAGCCGACGCCGTTAGGAAAAACGGCCGGATCGGCAGCTTCGCGCTGAACCGGATAATCGCAAAGCCGATCAGAAGGAGAAGGAGAAAGGTCACCGCAATGCCAATGATCATCTGAACGGGATCAATGGATCCTGCCATCCCGACATAGAAGATCGTCGTCTCCGCTCCTTCCCGCAATATGGCAAGACCCGAAACGATAAACAAGGACCACAAACTTCCTTTTGCAAGCGCGCTGCCCATCCGGTCATCGATATATTTGTTCCATGCTTGCAAGTTGGATTTTTTATGAAGCCAGTTGCCAACGGATAACATCAACAGGACGGATACAAGACCCGTTATCCCTTCCATCGCTTCGCGCGCGCTGCCTGCCGTCGCCTCGGCTATTACCGTGGTCAGCAATACGGCTAACCCAAGGCTCAGGAGGAGGCCGGTCCAAACCCCTGACCACACCCATACATTTTTTGATTGGTTATTGGTGCGTTTCAAATAAGCAAGCAACGCGGCCAAGACGAGAATCGCCTCGAGCCCTTCGCGCAGCAGTATCATCCCGGCATCCCATGCCGTATATTTGGCCACCGAAGTCATCGGCTGGAGCTGGCTTCGAATCTGCTCGATTACCGCTTCCGCACGGTCCGGTGAAGGCGTGGCTGCCAGTAAATATTTGGACACATCGGTCATCTTGATCTCGATATCCTGATAAGCCGCGGCCGACCGGATTTGAACCTGGCCTTCAACAGCTGGCCAATTACTGATGAAGGACTGCATCTGACTGTCTGCTTCCTCGTAACGGCCCGCTTCAATGTCGCCGGAAGCTTGATTCAGCGTCGCAATTAAATCCGCAATGGTTAACTCGTTTGATCCACCTGTTGCGGCTGCCGCTATCTTCCCATCCTTATAGTCTTGAATGATGGCAATGAAAGCTGCCGTATGGGTATCGGCATCCTCAGCCCGCGGAGGTTCGGCTTGAAGAGCAATCCGAATCATGCTCATGCTTGTTTCCAATTTGCCATAGACCGTAAAATTATCGCCGCGTATCGACTTCTCAATTGGCGGCCAGCTGTCATTGATTTGCTTATAAACGGCATTCGCCATTTCCCATTGCCCGCTCTGAATGCTGCTATGCAGCTTCTCCGCAAGCGGCAGAAGACCCGCTGCAGCCTCTTTCCCCGAGAGTGCCGGATTTTCGGCTGTTTTCTCGCTTTTTACAAACGTATTCACCGCTTTGGCGAGCGCAGATAGAGCTGCCTTCGACTCGTCAGGTTGATCCGCCGCTTGCTCGAGTGCCTCCGTCGCATGCGCCAACGCTGCTGTGACATCGGAAGTATCCGCCTTCGTCTGCGTCTTCAACTGCTCCCAGCTTTCGCTCGCTTGCCGGATATGCTCCTTCGCATCTTGCCAATCTCCTTCGCCGGCCGCTGCTAATGCTCCGCCAACCAACGGGAGAAGCTTATCAAGCTGTCCGGACGAATTGGCCTCCGCAGCAGAGACTGTCTGGATAAGGCCGATAGACGGGGCGGCCGATACAATCCATACAGCAAGGAAAAGCAGCGATAATCGGGAGAGCCAGGCTCTAGGTTGAGGTTGTTTAACCATCTCTTGAGAAACTCCCTTCTACAATAACGTATCGCCGATATAACCGCCCTCGCGTACGCCGGGGAAGCAGGCAAATACGGCGCTTCCGTTATGGACGATATATTCGTTAAGGGCATCCATTTGCCCAAGCTTTTGCTGCATCGGTATAAATTGCTTGCGCGTATCGCGGTTATAACAAATAAATAAGAGCCCTGCGTCGAATTGTCCCGTCCGGTTATCCATGCCGCTTGAGTAAGAATAGGAACGCCGCAAAATTTTGACCGAACCGTTTCCGCGAGCGAGCGCGACATGAGAATTGACTGGGATTAACGGTTTCCCTTTCCCATCCTTCCGGCTGAGGTCAACCGGGTCGAATTCCTTCTTGGAGCCGATTGGCGCTCCGCTGTCGCGATGGCGTCCGAACGTCGCTTCCTGATCGCCAAGAGTGGACCGGTCCCATACTTCAACGCGAATTCGGATACGGCGGACAATCATATAACTCCCGCCTGCCATCCATGGCGTACCGTCTCCGCTCTGTGCCCATACAACCTCGTTCATGACCGCTTCGTCTTTCGTATCCGGATTTCCCGTTCCGTCTTTAAATCCCATCAGGTTGCGGGGAGTAGCCCCTGCAGAATCGGCGCCGCCGGTACGCTGAAAGCCCTCTTGCGTCCAGCGCAGCACCGCCTTGCCTCTTGCGATGCGGGCCAGATTGCGTATCGCATGAAAGGCAATTTGCATGTCGTTCGCACTCACCTGAACGCCGATATCTCCGCCGCACCATTCTTCTCGCAGCTCGTCTCCGCCAAAAGCCGGCAAATCCGCAAGTACGGCGGGCCGTTTGGAGGCCAGGCCAAATCTAGCATCAAAGAACGAAGGTCCAACGCCAAACGTAATGGTTGTTTTTGAAGGGTTCAGTCCAGCAGCCTCTCCTGTATCCGTAGGAGGAAGATTCGGATTATCGTTAACCTCCCCGATCATGACCCCTTTCGCCATTGCTGCGGAAGCTTCGGTCCAGCTCTTAAACAGCTTGCGAACGTCGTCTATCGAGTTAGTTGTTAGATCAAAACTAGCGAACATCAGAAAATCCTGGGGCGGTGTCGTAATTCCGGCTTGATGTTTGCCGTAAAAATCAATCTGGTCTTCGCTGCTCGGCTTGGCTGCACCAAGGGCGGTGCTGCCTTTTGCTCCAAATATCGCCCCAACGCCTGAAGCGCCAAGCAGTAGCCCGGCGCCTCCAACACCGGCAAGCCGCAACAAATCTCTACGGCTGACCGGTTTCTCCAATATGCTATCTCCAGCATGTTTCTTGTCGTCTGTCGTCATTTCATTACGCTCCCAGAATCGTTCCCATTTGCGACAACGGCTCGGCAAGCGCATCAAGCAACTGACTCAGCTTCTTCGTATCTTCCTCTTTCAGATCGGTATACGAAACATATCCGTCTCCGCTCTTATACGTTGCAAGAGCCTGTTCCAGATTGTCAAAGCTAGTGCCGATTTGCCCTTCCAATTCTGCATCCTGCTTATTCAGTTCCGCTTTAAGCAGTTCGTAGATTTTTCTCGCGCCTTCCACGTTAGCTGCGAAATCATAAAGATCCGTATGCGAGTACCGCTCTTCTTCACCGGTTACTTTCGAGGAAGATACTTCGTTAAGGAGCTCTACCGCTCCTGTTACGAGCAAGCTTGGCTCTACTTCAACCGTCTCAATCAAGGCACGAAGCGTCTTTGTATCGTCAAGCAGCTGGGAGGCATAGTCCTCGGCCCCGGCGGTTGTGTTGTTCACCCACAAAGACTGCTCGATGCGGTGGAAGCCTCTCCAGTCTTTCTCCTCCACATCGTTCTCGCGCGCATCAATATTCGGGTCCAGATCGCCAAGCGCTTCCGCGATTGGTTCGATTCGTTCATAATACATGCGAGTTGGCGCGTACAACGACTTCGCCGTCTCCACATCCCCGGATTTTACCGCTTGAACAAATTTATCCGTCTCGGCAACCAGTTTATCCGTCTGATCAAGGGCGAAATCACGGTATTGCCCGGTAATCTCGTCCCAATTCTCCACCTTAGAAGCGGATTGCTCCGTATTCGTTGAAGCTTCCTTCGCTTGATCCGCTCCGTTATTGTTTGAGCCGCATCCCGCAAACACGACCGCGCTTGCGAGCATAACTGCCGCTAATTTCGTTTTCATGTATCCTTAACCCCTCACCCATTAATATGTAATTCGGCAATGAACTACCAATGAGTATATTTATAATGATAATCATTGTCAATTAGTTTTTTTACTTCTAAGGCTTTCCTTGCCATCGTGCCCCTTAGGGCCAGTCATCCGCCTAATCCTCCTCCTCCGCTCCTGCATAGTGTATAGCAGACCTTCCAACATCCCACACTAATAAGCAAGAATGGATATCCAAAAAAGGAGGATTTACCCTGTGTCACAATCGTCCAGCAATAAAAGCGTGGTGTTCCCGCCACAGCACCAGAATAAGCAACCGGGAATTGAATCCGAGATGAACCCGCTTCCCGTGTACAAATCCGATCAATATAAAGCAGCTGACAAGCTGGCGAACAAGGCAGCGATCATAACGGGCGGAGACAGCGGAATTGGCCGAGCGGTCGCCATAGCGTTTGCCCAAGAAGGCTGCGACGTTGCCATCGTGTATTTGAACGAACATGAGGATGCGAAGCTGGTTCAGCAGGAAATCGAGCACATCGGAAGACGTTGCCTGCTCATTCCCGGCGATATCGGAGATGAGACCTTTTGCCGCAATGTCGTTGATCAAACGGTCATGACCTTTGGCAAGCTCGACATTATCGTAAATAACGCCGCCGAGCAGCATGTGCAGCAGCGGCTTGAAGATATTACGGCGAAGCAGCTGGAGAAAACGTTCCGGACCAACGTATTTGCCATGTTTTATTTGACGAGAGCTGCTCTGCCCCATTTGAAGCAAGGCTCATCCGTCATTAATACGGCATCTATTACAGCCTATAAAGGCAACCCGACATTAATTGATTACTCGTCAACCAAAGGCGCAATCGTTTCTTTCACAAGAGCGCTTGCAACCAATCTGGCTGACCGGGGCATCCGGGTTAACGGCGTTGCTCCGGGACCGATCTGGACACCTCTGATCCCTTCCACCTTCGACGAGAAAGCCGTGTCTACTTTTGGTTCGGATACGCCAATGAAGCGTGCCGGCCAGCCTTATGAGCTTGCTCCGGCGTACGTATATCTTGCTTCCGAAGATTCCGGTTACGTGACGGGTCAATTCCTTCACATTAACGGCGGCGAAGTTGTAAACGGTTAAACATGACAAAACGCCTTGCGGCTGTTACGCAAGGCGTTTCTCTATGTCTTCTTGTATGCATGTATTCAACAAGTCCTGCAAACGACCCTCATAGACAAGCTCCAGCTTTGGCGTATTCTCCAGATCGCCGGGCGTTACGAGAAAAGAAGATTTATTGACAAGCTCGACACCGCTCTTCTCGAATACCGAAGCTACGAACTCTGAACAGAAGTAAGCATACTCTCTCTTGATCAATTGCGTATTAAACAACAAGCCGATAACCCCAATCAAATTGTACCGGTACAGCTCCCTGTTATGCTCCATTTCGGCAATGACGCTCCGCATCTTGGTATATGCGGCAGGTTGCATTCGGCAACGGTACAACGCGCAAGTTGCTTCAGCGAACAGCTGGCCGCGCATATTTTCCTTTACGAAACCTGCGAAAAAGGGATTTTGCGGATTTTTCCGGCCAAAACTGTACACCTCATTTAATCCGCTGTCAAACGCGATAGATGCATGATTAAGTTGATCCTTCGTAAACCACTTAATCGTTCTCGTGAATAACGTTCCCGTATCTGTCAGTACAACATAAACCTCCAGCTCGCTTGTCATGCCTGATAACCTCCACATTAAAGAAGTAACGCTTCTGATCTAACTTTAATGCAGGAGCCATGGGTTGTTTAACCTGCTGAGGTATGGTCCGTTCCACGACCTTGGTCGTGTTATGGATGAGAATGTTAGCTTTCTCCTATTTTACTGGAATTAAAAGGTTCTCTCAACAAGAAATTAACATTTTACTGGTAAAGTGTTGATTAGAAAAGACTAGTGCCACCGTTCGACACGCTAAGCAATTAGAACTAGATCCGTTTCTAGTATTCTCCTTTTATATGGTATAATAAGCCACATGACAACAAGGATATGAAGGAGATTTTAATAGAGATGGAATTCAAAAAAGTAAGCACGCCCCTGCGGTTAGTAGGTATTCACAAGTACAAAACGAAAGACGGCAAGACCTGGATCAAGTATCCGGGAAGATCAAGGAAACCGCTCAACAAAAGCACGGTCATCTGGACAAGACTTCTGACCATAATAGCTGTCGTTGTCGTAGTGGGGTTCGCCGGTTACAAGATCGGCTTTCACTATTTAGCCAATAAGATGATGAATGAAATGGCCGACCAAATCCTGTCCACGGACGAAGTCGAAACGTTAAAGAAGGATCCTGCCGTTCAGAAGATCATTGCCGATAACTCCAAATATTTTGATAAAAAAGCCGTAGCAGCCATTCAAGGATCGTTAACGCCCGATGCCGTCGGCAGCAACAGCGGTTCAACAGGTTCGGACGCTTCCGGTACGAAGACAGACGGTAAAACAACCGGTACCAAAGCCGAAGCTTCTGACAAACCAGTCACGGCAGAGGATAAGCTTGTCGTGAAGACTAAGGATGAAGCAGCTGATTTGCTGTTAAGCAAATTTTCGATGAAGGAACTGACGGGATTAGCCGATAAAGCGAAGGACGGCTTGACGCCAGAAGAGAAGCAAACGATCAAAGCTACGTTGCTCTCCAAACTATCGCCTGAAGAATATAATTCGGTCAAGATTATCGCTTTGATGGAGATGATGTCGCGTGGTGAATCCAACTAACGGCGGGGACGATTTAGTGGCTCCTTATGCTTCCGAATTGCAGCTCGTCTTCTCTGAAGCCAAGCGGCGAATTACCGATTTCCCTGAACCGTTCGCACAAGCCGGATTAGCTTATCTGCAAAAGTTTGACGTTTTTGAACGGGCAAGCTCCAAAAACTATATTTGTTATTTATTGCCTTACTGGATCAATGAAGTAGCACCGATTCCGATCAGCCAATGCCGGGAGCTTGCTATCGCGAATGTTTTCAACATGCTCTACTATTTCCTGCAAGATGACGTGATGGACGAGTCTCCTGCTGCCTGGAAAGAGCAGCTTGCCCTCGCACACTTATGCCACGCAGAGCTAGAAGCCATTCTGCGTGGCCTTTTTACCGCTGAATCCTCTTTTTGGCATCATGGCCAGCAATATGTACAAGAATGGGCCTCCGCCGTTGTCCATGAGGACAAGCATGATTTTTTCAAGACCGACTTCATCAAGGTAGCGAAAAAAGCTTCGCCTCTCAAATTGGCCAGTACCGGCGTACTCCTGCTCGCTGACCGGCAAGAACTGATCGCTCAAGTAGACCAACTGGTTGATCTCGCGCTTGTTCTGCTCCAAATGGCTGACGATTTGGCAGATTGGGAAGAAGATTTGCAGGAAGGCAATTACAACTGTCTGATTGCCATTATTCATGACAAACGGCATTCTACTCTCCCGCTTCAAGCTCATGAGATAGAATCCTATATCTATGATCGCGGGTTATTAATTGATTTTTGTGCTCGCGGCAAGACCATTCTAGACACTCTTAATCATAGTCAATTTCACGTAAGACCTATCTTTTCGTTTGGCGTCTCGATTTATGATGGCTTAGCATCCTTCAGCGAGAAAGTTGAACACACAAAAAGGACTATATTATTAGGCGGATTTGATTATATTTTGTCGAATAATCAGAAAAATTAGTATAATATATCCAACATTTATGCTATACTCATAGTACTCAAGTGGTATCATTTAGCATATTTGGAGGGGTTATTTTGTCGAATCTAATTACTCGGGATCAAATTATTCAGAAAGCTTGGGAAGATGATGCATTCAAACAGCAATTGCTCCAAGATCCTAAAGCGGCAATTAAAGACGCATTTGGCGTAGAGATCCCAGATAACATCGAGGTTACTGCAGTGGAAGAGACACCAGACCACGCCTACCTGGTCATCCCGCCTAAACCCTCCACATTGAAAACTTCTTCTGCAGTCGAGTTCCCTACTTGGTAGTCTATTAAATGAATAAAAACCACTCCAAATTGGAGTGGTTTTTTTGAACTAAATAGCAGGAAAGCTAATAGTAACCTCTGTTCCTATCCCCTTGCTGCTGTTAAACACAATATCCCCTTGCATGACTTCAATGATGCTGAAAGTAACCATAAGACCAAGCCCCGTACCTTTGGTCTTATTAGAATAGTATGGTTCGCCCAGTTTGGCTAACTCGCTCTCAGTCATTCCTTCACCATTATCCTTAATACAAATATTAACTCGATTATCTTCCTTGTAGCCTCTTATTTCTATTACCCCGTCTCCGTTAAGGGCTTCAATACTATTTTTTATCATGTTAATAAAAGCTTGCTTAAACTTCGATGAATTCCCCTGAATTTGCAAGGATTCTGGAACATCCAATTTAATCTGACCACCTTGTAAGTTAGCCAGCGGAATAAGAATACTACCTATGTGTTTGAATTCTTGTGCAATATTTAATATAGTAACATGCTCCAACTGTGGTTTCGCAAAGGTTAAGAAGTCCGTAATAATCTCAGAAGCACGATCCAACTCATTAATGGCGAGCAACATATAATTTTTTTCTTTATTACTGGCGCTTTTCTCTTCAAGAAGCTGTAAAAACCCCCGCGTAACCTGCAGTGGATTGCGAACCTCATGAGCAACGGAGGCAGCTAATTGACTAATCATATCCATCTTTTCTGAGCGCTGAAGCTCATTATTATAAATTTCAAGCTGCCTGGAATAAGTTATAACCTTCTCAAAGCTAATTACAATTTGCCTTCCCAAAATTACAACTAGTGAAAATACGAAGCAAACGATGCCCCATTTCCAGTATGTAAATTCATAAGTTTTGGATTGCACATAATATTGAATCATATCTGCGGCTGTAAAAATAATAAAGAGACCAAGCCCTGACGAAAGGATAATGGCATCATTCTGTTTCTTAAAACTGTGT
Organism: Paenibacillus glycanilyticus; assembly: GCF_030161375.1. Lineage (GTDB taxonomy): Bacteria > Bacillota > Bacilli > Paenibacillales > Paenibacillaceae > Pristimantibacillus > Pristimantibacillus glycanilyticus_B. Next base: position 7,307 of record NZ_BSSQ01000002.1, on the reverse strand, counting down.
ACAACTAAGATCCCAACCACAATTAAACTTCCGCAAACAACGCCAAAAGCAAACAACATTGTTGAAATCAAATAATAAGCAGAATAGAATGAATTGTTCGTAAGAATATTTAAGAATAAACCTATTGTAGAAAGAATTACGGCACATAAGGCATAGTACTTAAAAATCTTAATAACAGAATATTTTCCTTTTCCAAAAAATGTTTCTAAGAAAAAGAATAAAGCCGGAAGGAATAAATTCGAGAGCAAATCAAAAGATGTTGCATAAATCAAACCATACTTTCCACTAACAATGTATAAGAAAGGGGAATAAAAAATGAGCAAGCCACCAATAGAAAGTATGATTAAACTAAGCGATTTCCAACCGGTTACATGAACCTTTTTCAAGAAAATCATACATATAAACATAAGTACAGCAATAAAAACAAAAGAGGTTCCCAAAATTATTTCATCCAGATCGCCTACCAGCATCGACCTGTACAACGTGGTGAAATCCCCTAGTATCACTCCACTTAAACTCAATTTTTCCTGATTATGATTGAGATGTATATACACTGTATGATCTTGATTTGAAGCATCTAGCGGCAGAACAAAGCGATTAATACTATAATTGTAATCCCTTACTGACTCATAGACTTTATTTCCATCTATATAAGCATAAACATCCTGTGCATACGCCTTATCAATTAATAACCCAGCATGTGAAAGAGAAATAGCGGGAAGCTCAATCTTTACCCACAACGAGCTTGTCCCTTTCGGAATAGCCGTGTCCGCTTCATTTTCCTTCACCGTAATCCAACCTTCAGCCGGCGGGGTTGTACTATCCTCATCCTTGCCCGGATGAATTTGCCACTCCGTGATTCGAATCTCTTGTTTACCCTCTTCTGTATTCGCGAATATAATTGTCGGGCGAAATGAAGTAAAGATGGCTATAATTACCAAAATAAATAAGATAGACCTCAGTATGGCCTTCATCTGCACACCTCAAATACTGGAAAATAGTTCTGAATACTCATAGGTTCGACATCATTCGATTGAATCCTGCAATATTCTTACTCATGCAAAGAATTTTCTTCCAAATAAAAAAGAGCGGACAATCCGCTCCTCAACCGCCTTACATCGCTGCTCGTCTCGCCGGTACCGAAATGGCACGAACTTGTTCGCCGCCGATGATCTCAAGCGCATTCAGCTGCAGTCCGCTCGCACAGCCTCCGTCGATCCCAATCTTCCCTTTACCGTACCATACATCTGCTCTACCGTGCAGATCAACGGTTTTCGTATGGCCAAATACGACCACTTTGCTAACGACCGTATCCGCTTTATGGAAAGAGTCTTTAATATATAGGAAATCCCGTTTGGGCTGATCTTTCCAGTTCGGATATTTAGGATTAAGTCCTGCGTGAACGTAAATAAAGCGCTGATCCTCGAAATAATACGGGAGCTGCTCCAGAAACTCCGCATGATGCGGGTACTGCTCAAGAACCGTCATTCTAAGCCGCGTCAACAAGTCTTCTTCGCTTCCCGTCATGTCACTGCCCTGTAGATAGCTGTACACGGTTTGACGGCCGCCATGGCGGAAGAACTTCTCCCTCGCCTCTCTCGTTTTGTTACGGATTATATCAACGAAACGCTCATCGTGGTTGCCCTGTATAGCAACTGCTCCATGCTCGCGTACCAGGCTAGCGGCTTGTTCTACTACCCGTCTGCTGTCTGGCCCTTTGCTAACGAAATCTCCAAGCAAGATCAGCTGATCGCTTGCCGGCTCGTAATTGATCCGCTCCAGCAGCCGGTTAAATGCGTCATAACAGCCATGAATATCGCTGATTACAAGCGTTCTTTCCTTTCCCATAACATCCCTTCCTTCCCCTATACGTATGAATTCTACGGGAATAGGAAAAAAACCTTCCAACAGCAAAAAACCGCAGCCACCTTAGCTGCGGTTCTCCTCTTAAATTGAAACCCATTTCTCAAACAAGCTCTTGGCGCTTTTTAAATCGGACAGGTTTCTTCGTGTGCCGGTTCGCATAAGCCGATGCCGCGTAGGAATCAGGCTTCACCCTTGCCGCATATGTCCCCATCCCTTTTACCCGGTCGATCATTTCTTCCACGTACAGCGAGGTCTTATTAATCGTTGGCTCTGTACCTGCATCAATATCGATAAACAAATCAAGCGATGCTCCCTGGTATACAAAAGGAAGCAACAGCTCCTCCATCCGCTGGATCGCGCCTTCCACGAAGTAATAAGCTACCTCCTGAGACAGGGCAGTCTCCATCGTCAGCTTTTCCTTCAGCGATGTCAGTTCGCGCGGGACAACGACCTGCCTGTAACAAGCCCAAGCGCCTTTTCCCATCCGCCGGATAATAATCCCCGTCACGAATTTCGTATATCCATTAAACCCTTGGCTGTCTGTTCCAATGACAAAATGATATGCCGCCCTTGGATCACTCGCCATAAAATTCAAAATGCGGTCGTACACCTCTTGAATCGTCAGCCTGCTCTCCGTCACGTTCTGGAACCTCAGCTCTTCTGGTAGAAGGAGCCGTTTCATCGATTGATTTTTTCTCATCATCGTCACCTGTACAATGTACATTTCAGCCCTTTCTTATCAGCAATCGCCTAAATCCAGTCCTTCTATACCCATGCCTATGCGAAAGGAGTTGTATATTATTATTAATAGTTATATGTTGACAAGCACGATTGTGTTATCGCAGCACGAAAAAAGCCTCTGGACTGCATCATCTGCAGCCCAGAGGCTTCTCAAAAATTGTTATTTATATTTCCGCCAATCCTGCTTGCTGTTCTCCAGAAGGTAGCCCATATCGTTCTCCAGTCGCTTCTGTTCCTTCTTGCGGGCTTCATCGGCTTCTGTCTTGACCTTCAGCTTCCGCTGCTCCTCAGCGGCCTTCATCTCGTCAGACTGCGCTTTAAGCTTTTGCAAAACATCCGCGCTCAGCATATCTTTTAGCGTTGTTCCTTGCTCCTGCTGCGGGCTTGCGCTAGCAGATCTGTGATTAGAAGGTGGTGCTTGCCGTTTCTTTTTTGCCATAACTTCTCATCCCCTTAACATCCGGGCCCATTCTATTCTTAAAATGCCCAGTTTCCTTTGCGGAAGATCGGCACTACCGAACCATCGGCCTTAACCCCGTCGATATCCATTTCCGCAGAACCAATCATAAAATCAACATGCGTAATACTTGCGTTTACGCCGTTACTAGCAAGCTCCTCAGGAGACATTTGTTTGCCGCCTTCGACATTAAATGCATAACCGCTACCAATCGCAAAGTGGTTCGAAGCATTCTCGTCAAAGAGCGTATTGTAGAACAAAATGTTCGATTGCGAAATCGGCGATTCATGCGGTACAAGGGCAACCTCGCCCAAGTAATGCGATCCTTCATCCGTATCGACAAGCTTCTGAAGAGTCTCTTGGCCTTGCTCCGCTTCAACCTTCACAATTCGGCCTTCTTCAAACGTTAGCTTGAAGTTATCAATAATGTTGCCGCCATAGCTAAGAGGCTTTGTGCTGGAGACATAGCCGCTTACTCCAGTCTTTTGCGGTACCGTGAATACTTCCTCTGTTGGCATATTCGCCATAAAGGAAACATGGTTCTGATTCTCGCTGCCCGCCGCTACCCAAATATGTTTCTCGGCTAGTCCAACTGTCAGATCCGTTCCCGGAGCCGTATAATGCAGCTTTACAAAACGGTGCTGGTTCAGAATCTCAGCTTTCGAATGCAGCGTTGTATTGTGATCGGCCCAATCTTTGACCGGATCCTCCGAATGAAGTCTTACCGCCTTGAAGATCGCATCCCACAGCTGGTTGACCGCTTCTTCTTCGCTTACGTTCGGGAATACTTTCCCAGCCCACGCTTTGCCTGCAGCGGCTACAACGGTCCAGCTCACTTTATCCGATTGCGTCGCTCTGCGGAATGCTTGCAGACCTTGGCCTGCTGCCTTTTGGAAGTTCGCAATGCGCTGCGAATCAATGCCGGAGAGCAGATCCGGACTAGAGGAAACGATCGAGATAAACACGGCATTACGCTCTACAAAAGAATTCCGTTTTGCGGTTTCCCACTCCGGATACTGCGTAAAGATTTCGTCGGCTGCTTTTTCGTATTTCAAACGGGACAATCTGTCATCCGTCCAATCTACGTGTACATTGCTTGCTCCGGCCAAATAAGCCTGCTCGGCAACAAGACGTACGAGTTCTGCTTGATCGACAGCCCCCGTAATAAATACCTCTTGGTTCTCCTGTACGTTAACGCCTACTCTGATGATCAGTTCCGCGTATTTGGTTAATTGGTTCTGGAATGCAACGTTTGTCATTGCTCATTCACACCTTTCTAATATGTATAAGACTTATTGTTTGCTACCTGCCTCAGGTGTATGAAAAATTATACCCTAGACGAAAAGATTGGAAAAGGAAGGTTTTTCGTACTTTCAACCCTCTTTTTATGTTATTATATAGGAATGTACTCTTGCATAAAAGATTTTCGCACGAAGGAGCTCATATGTCTAAACTAGGTAGTAATGAACAATGTCACTGCGGCAGCGGCTTGAAATATAAAAAGTGCTGCATGTCGAAGGACGAACAATCGGCTAGAACAAGCAAAGCATCGAATGCTATTCGTCATTTTAATGAAGCAGAACTGGTTCACTTGGTTGACCACGAATCCACGTGGGCTAATCCGCAATATGCAGAACTCGCGCATGAACTTATTGCTTCCATGAAACAGGATTATAAGCCGAACCATATCGCAATGGCGATTATGATCTGGCATGATTTCACGAATATGACGAAACCAACTTATCGTAAATCGGGCGCATTTTGTGCCGCGCTTGAATTTATGGTGTGTGAAGTTACCGAATCCGGTAAGAGCAAAAATGATCTTGCCGAAAAATACGAAGTATCCGCATCGACGATCACAAAGCGTTATCAAGAGCTTTCTGCATTCCTTATGCAGCAGCTCGAGCAAAACGAGCAAACCCCAGAATTGGTTGCTCAATAATAGGACAGGCTGTATCCGGACATCGCTTTCGGAAACAGCCTGCTTTTTTTATCGGTTTACTTCGAGTCAGCAGGATATACGAGCCCGATTTGGCGGCGTGCCTCGTCCATAATCTCCATAACAGCCAATGAATTCGCGTACGAGTTAACCGGAGATTCCAGTTCTCCCCGTTGCACCAATTCGGCAAAAGCCCGAATTTCATAGACCATCGAATTATTTGCTTGCGGTCTGCTTACATTTTCTTCAGCGCGTCCGTCGCGGTATTGGATTCTAACGCTGGCAGGCTGACTGATTCTCTCGATAATCATATTGCCTTCCTCGCCTTGAATCTCAGCAGGCATGCTGGAGTTCGAGATCTTAGAATGAAGCAGAACCGCTTCCATATCCCCATAATTGAGCACCAGGCTTCCTTTGCCGTCTACACCGGATTCCAGCATAACCGCACTTGCCTTGACGCTATCCGGCCTGCCAAACAGCACAACAAGCGGATAGATGCAATAAGTTCCGATATCCATAAGGGAACCGTTAGACAGTTCCGGTAGGAAAGCATTAAGCACTTCGCCTTCTTTGTACTTATCATATCGGGAGGAGTACTGACAGAACGATGCAAAATAGGTCCGCACCTTGCCGATCTTGTGCAAATTATCGCGAACCGCTTCAAAATTCGGCATAACCGTGGACTTCATTGCTTCCATAAGAAGCACCTTATTTTCTTGCGCGGCTTTAATCATAGCTTGAATTTCCGCAACGTTTGAAGCGAGAGGTTTCTCGCACAATACATGCTTGCCATGGTTCATGAAAGTAATGGCATAGTTAGCATGCAGAGAGTTTGGACTTGCTATATAAATCGCATCAAACAGATCGCTTTGCGCCATCGTCTCAATATCCGTAAACGTATTCGGGATACCTTGCGCAGCTGCATAAGCCTTAGCTCGCTCCTCCGTACGGGAGTAAATAGCAGTTACCTCAACCTGATCAACCTGTCGTGCCGCATCCATAAACGTTTCTGTAATAAAGTTAGAACCAATAATACCAATTCGGAGCATTCTTGTTCACCTCATCTGTATGTTATCCCAAATAGTCCATAAACTAAAAAAAGCCCGCCATACGTATCAAATACGTCTGCTGACTTCTAACAATTGAAATGGTCGGGATGACACGATTTGAACATGCGACCCCCTGGTCCCAAACCAGGTGCTCTACCAAGCTGAGCTACATCCCGTTATTCAATTTAGGAAAATATGGCGCGGCCTAAGAGATTCGAACTCCTGACCTTTTGATTCGTAGTCAAACGCTCTATCCAGCTGAGCTAAGGCCGCAAAAACTATTATGGAGCGGAAGACGGGAATCGAACCCGCGACCCTCGCCTTGGCAAGGCGATGCTCTACCGCTGAGCCACTTCCGCATATGGTGCGGTCGAGAGGACTCGAACCTCCACGGCTGTTACACCACTAGAACCTGAATCTAGCGCGTCTGCCAATTCCGCCACGACCGCATGCATATTGTTTTGTAAAGATGGTGCCGGCGATAGGAGTCGAACCCACGACCTACTGATTACAAGTCAGTTGCTCTACCAACTGAGCTACACCGGCGTATTGATTTTAAAAAAATGGCGGAGCTGACGGGATTCGAACCCGCGGTCTCCTGCGTGACAGGCAGGCATGTTAGGCCTCTACACCACAGCTCCATGCTACTTTCGGATCTTGTCCGAAAAAAAATTGGTTGCGAAGACAGGATTTGAACCTGTGACCTTCGGGTTATGAGCCCGACGAGCTACCGGACTGCTCCACCTCGCGGCATTACAAAACGTATATGGTGGAAGCTGAGGGGATCGAACCCCCGACCCTCTGCTTGTAAGGCAGATGCTCTCCCAGCTGAGCTAAGCTTCCAAATATATTAACCCCGGGGTCCCCGAAAAGTAATCGGAATAACCTGCGAAGCTTTGCTTCACTTTTTGGGGTAAAATTGGTGACCCGTAGGGGATTCGAACCCCTGTTACCTCCGTGAAAGGGAGGTGTCTTAACCCCTTGACCAACGGGCCTTATCTTCAAGATTTGCGCCTTGAAAACTGGATGCGAAAGTGTAACTCTTTAAGACTTTAGGATAAGCCCTCGACCGATTAGTATTCGTCAGCTCCACACATTGCTGTGCTTCCACCCCGAACCTATCAACCTCGTCGTCTTCAAGGGGTCTTACTTGTTGGGCAATCTCATCTTGAGGGGGGCTTCACGCTTAGATGCTTTCAGCGCTTATCCCGTCCGTACTTGGCTACCCAGCGGTGCTCCTGGCGGAACAACTGGT
>NZ_BSSQ01000001.1 GCF_030161375.1 Paenibacillus glycanilyticus | reverse complement strand
ACACTAACTCAGTGTCCACTTTCTTGACAGAGGTCCAAAAAGCCTGCTACCGGGCCGGTGGGTGCCGGGCGAGAAAGCTAGTCCGGGCAGTAGCAGGCAAAAAGCCTGCTACAGGGCCGGTCGGTGCCCGGCGAGCGCATCCCATAAAAAAAGAACGACCCGGTGTCCCAAGTCGTTCTTACTATTCCAAATTTACTCCAAACCAAACCCGATGGAATCCAGCCATTCGAGGCATAAGCCAAACCAATGGGCGCAGTGGGCATTTGGCGTATTTACCTCTTGATTGCACATGGACAAGCCGTGTTGGCCTTTGTTAAAAATATGGCATTCAAACGATACTTCAGCTTTGCGCAAAGCGCTGATCAGAAGCAGTACATTCTCTACCGTAACGGCTGGATCGTCTTCCGTATGCCAGATGAAGGTAGGGGGAGTATCGCTGTTCACGCGTTTTTCAATGGAATAGAAGCCCGAGATTTCGTCATCCACGCGAGAGCCGCTAATATTATAGAACGAACCCCGGTGAGCGAATTCCCCGGATGTAATGACGGGATAACCAAGAATCATGGCGTTAGGCTTCAGCGCATCCCCGGTATAGTTCAGCCGCTCCATTAGAGCAGGTTCGTTCCACATCGTGCCGGTTGCCGCCGCCAAATGTCCGCCTGCCGAAAAGCCGCATACCGCGATTTTGTCCCCGGCAATATGCCACTCCTCCGCATGTTCTCTTAAGATACGGATGGATTCGAGCGCTTCCGCCATCGGCTGCATGTTTCTAGCTTCCTCCAGGCATGAATAACGGAGTATTGCCGCGTGATAGCCGGCGTTGTAGAAAGAGATCGCCACCGGTTCCGCTTCCCGTTCGGAGCAGAAACTATAGGCTCCGCCGGGCGTGATCAGAATGATCGGTCGAGCTTGTTCTCTAAGTTCCATAATGTCGTGCAAATAAAGCGTTAAGGTTGCTCCGTTGCTAATCGCGAGTTTAATCGTTTCCAGCTTCATCGTTATCCATGGCCTCCCGTTTCGGATGTTCCTCCCCAGTGTAACGGATGACCGGCCGGTTTGACTCGCTCGATTTTGTGCAGTTTGATAGATTCCCGCAGATTTTGTCCCGTCTATGCAGATACGGCGGCACAGGCAATTCTCCTCCCGTGCCGCCGTCGTTATCTAGCTGCCTAGCACCTTAACTTCCCATAAAGTAGGCGTGTACCAGTTGCTTGGATTATTCCAGAGCACGGCGTTGACGAGCTGGATTCGGATATACCGCGCGGAGAAGTTGACGCTGTCGGTCGTGAATCCGTACGTCTTATTGCTCGTTCGGTCTATCGTCGTGTAGCTGGTTCCGTTCGTGCTGTATTCGATTTTGTATTGGTGATAACCTTCGGAGCCTTTCACCATGTACCAGGAAATATCGATCTCCCTGACGTTTTTCGTAGCGCCCAAATCCACTTGCCACCAAGAAGGCCATGTGGCGGCGGATGCTTTCCAGCTCGTTTGATAATTCCCGTCGTTGGCCAGGCTTGGCGCGTAACCGGAGGCGGAGGAGCTCGCCGTTGCGGTCTTGCCCTGCGACAAATTCGTTAAGGTTGATGGATAGGTGATCGAACCGGTAGCGGCATCGAGATTCCAACTGCTATACCATTCCAGAGACGCCGTTCCGCTGGACCCGTTTAAGGTGAGAGGCAGCCAAATATACCGGGAATCGCCAAGCGCGCTAGAGTTCCACCGGTCGGCCATGTACAGATAGGAGGTCGCGGAAGTTCCTTGGATCGGCAAAATAAAAGTCGATTGCGAAGCAAAAGTCGACGGGTTGCCAAGCGGCTGGACAGCGGTCCATGGACCTGCCATCGAAGTGGCGGTGGAGTAACCTCCCTGGTTCGGGTACCAGCCGGATGCCTGGGAAGTAATCAGGAAGTATTTGCCGCCTTGCTTCACAACGGCAGGAGCTTCCCGGTAGCCGTTATCCGAGTACCAAGTTTTGAAGGAATCAACGCTAAGGTAATCCGAGCTCAGCTGGAAAATCGCCATCGTATCGTTGGCGCCGCCGTTCTTGTTCGAGGCAGAGACGAGATAAGCCGTACCGTCGTCGTCCTTGAACACGGTCAGATCGCGCGACTCATAATTCATCGGACGGAAACTGCCGTGATATGTATAACTTCCGCAGACCGAGGAGCTTGACGCTACGGCTACTCTTCCCAGGCTGTAATTCGTGCCGTTCTCGTAATGCATCCACATGACGTATTTGCCGGTCGAGGAGTTATAAATAACCTTGGGCCGTTCGATTTTGCTCGAAGCGAGTTCGGCGGCGGATGTGTTCTTAAGCGGGTAGCTGACCCAAGCCCAGTTCTTCAGGTCCGTGGAAGAGTAACAGACAACATTCGAGAAGTTAGCCGAGTTATTCAGTTTATCTTCGCCAATCCAGTAATAAGTGGAGCCGACTTTAATAATGCTGCCTCCGTGAGCTTGAATCGTGCCGCCCGTTGTATCGTACCAGACCGGCCCGTTCGCAATATTGACGCTGGCAGCATGACTTGCGTTAGGGAATGCCGCAACTAACAAGGCTAACAGTAAAGCTACGCTAATCAAAAGCTTGGATACACGGCTCGTTTGCGTCATCTTCTAACAGCCTCCGTTCGCTTGTTTTTTAACCCTAAGGTTTGTGCATGATTATGAAACCCGTTTCATCACTCCCTTCAGCTGGTCAAGACGGTTAGCATAACCTAGCCCCGAGCTGACCGACTGTACTATGTTTACAAGCGCTTTCACGGAATATGACTAGTTCCAAATTTACTTAGGATCCGACAAATAGGGCCATCTGAACAAGAGAATAGAGCGAGCTGAAAACTTTGTCTGCATCCGTCGTCTAGGAATTTTTTACAGATTGCATATTCCCTAATTCCGATTAATCCGATAAGATAAAAATAATTTAATTGCCGATATAGAAAAAGTCTATCGAACCAGCCCTGGAGGGATTACCAATGAACATTGAGAACATCGAAGCTTTTGTGTATGTCAATCACTACGGCAGCTTTAATAAAGCGGCAGAGGTGCTATTCCTCTCCCAGCCATCCGTTACCGCACGCATTCAGACTTTGGAGAGAGAACTCGATTGCCGGCTGTTCGACCGGCTGGGCAAGCAAATAATGCTGACGGAGAAGGGAAAGCAGTTCCTGCCTTACGCCCAGCAAATTCTTCAGACGATTCAGAAAGGCCGACTCCACTTGCAGGAAAAAGGCGCCCGTCCGCAGGAACTGCGCATAGGCAGCACCGTATCTGTCTCCAACTATTTGATTCCGGATTTGCTGCCGCGATTGCACCGGTTATTCCCGCGTCTAACCTTCAAGTTAACGACGGCTCCTTCGGATGAATTGGTCAAAAAACTGCTCGATCGGGAGATTGATATCGCTTTTGTCCGAAAGCTTGTCCATCCATCATTGCAGTCTTTTTCCTACTACGATGATCCGATCCGGCTGTACGTGTACGAGGGTCATCCGTTTGCCGAAGCGGGGCAGGTGTCGATCGACGAAATCCAAGATCAGCCGTTTGTGTTCTTCGAATGCGGCTCGCTCGACTGGCTTCGGCTGCATCGGGTATTCGAGCATTTGGAGCAGCCTCCCCATATCGTGTTTCACGCGGATAATTCCGAGACGGCGAAGAAGCTTGTGATGCAAAAAGCAGGTATTTGCTTCCTTCCGGGCTTATGCGCAAGGGAAGAGGTCAGCAAGGGCAGGCTTATCCCGATCGAGATTGAAGAAACGAAGGGGATCTCCCTGCAGACGAACCTGATTGCGTTGACCGGAGAAAACGAGGAGTATATTCAGGCTTTACTTCCTAAGGATGACCTAAGCTTTTACAGTATTTAAACGGTACATTTCCCTCCCTATAATCAATCGATCAATAGAGAAAGTCTATTAGCGCGGGTAAGCGGGTAGATGATACATTTATACCAGCTTAATTCATACTAAGTTTATAGGAATTATACAATTAGATTTTCGAGGGGTGTAACTATGAGTGAATTGTTTAGGCAAGCCGGTGTCCAAGATGCAGAGCGATTGCGCGAAGTAACGTTCGAAGCTTATTCGCTCATTCGGGAGCTGGAGCTGAAATGGCCGGCGGCAAATGCCGGCTTGGATCAAATACGCGACAATATCACGCAAAACGAATGTTATGTGCTGGAAGCCGACGGCGTAATTGTAGCAACCATTACGTTGTCGAGAAACGACGAGGTGAAGGCCATAACGGATCTGCCGTTTATTAAATGGTTTGCGGTCCATCCGAGCGAGCAAGGCAAAGGATATGGCGACAAGCTGCTCACCTGGGTTGAAAATGCGATTATCCGCGATCAGGAAGGTGCGCACGCGGTAACGCTAGGAACGGCGGAGAAGCATCCCTGGCTACTGCCGATGTACCAGCGCAGAGGTTACGAGAGCATCCGCTCCTTCGACTCCGGCAACGGCGACGGAACGATGCATTTGCTCCGCAAGGTTGTGAACCCGGAGCTCTTTGCGAATGCAAGCGAAGAACAGGCGACGGCAAATTAATGAATAAGACGGGGGTACTTAAGATGAAGAAAAAAGCATTGGTCGTTACAGCTGCATTATCGCTTGTTCTGGTGGCAGCAGGCTGCGGCTCGAACAATAAATCGGACAATACGAAGGCGCAAAACGGCAATAAAGCCGCTGCTAACGTGTCGGCATCCGGGAATGCCGGCGGCGAAGTGAAGAAGGTTGTCATCGGCACGGGTACGGGCTTCCCGCAAGTATGCTTTATTGACGAGAACGGGAAGCTGACTGGTTTTGACGTTGAGCTCATTCGGGAGATCGACAAACATCTGCCGCAATACGAATTCGACATTCAAACGATGGAATTCTCGAACTTGCTGCTGAGCCTCGAAACAAACAAGATTGATCTTGTTGCGCATGAGATGGAGAAAAATCCCGAGCGCGAAGCGAAATACCTATTCAACACAGTGCCGTATGCCCACTGGAGAAATAAAATCATTGTTCCGAAGGATAACGACACGATTCACTCCCTTGATGACCTGGCCGGCAAGAAAGTACTGGCTAGCGCAACAAGCGCCCAAGCGCAAATTTTGGAGAATTACAATAAGGACCATGACAAGAAAATCAATATTGTGTACCAGAACGGAGCGGCAAACGATACGGTCAGCCAAATTACGAGCGGCCGCGTAGACGCTACCTTGGCAGCCGACTTTACATTGTCCTTGATCGACCCGCAAGCGAAGCTGAAGACAACGGGAGATACGTTGACCGAGGCGGATATTCTGTTCTTGCTCCGCAAGAATGATCCGGCAAGCCAAGAGTTGTCCGATGCGGTAGATGGGGCGCTGAAGGAGCTAAAAGCAGACGGTACGCTCGGCAAATTGAGCACGGAATGGCTTGGCGGCGACTTTACGGAGGACAGCGCGAAATAGGTTTGAGATGCTGACAGTAATGAGAGGTGAGACCGCAAGATGGAATATGGCTTCGATCTTCAATATGTATTCGATTTTATTCCCAAGTTACTGAGTACGCTGAATATTACTCTATTAATCGTGGCAGGCGCTATCGGGCTGGGATTGCTCATTGGTTTTCTGGTGGCCTTGCCCCGCCTTTACAACGTACCGGTGCTTCGGAATGTATCGATGGTGTACGTTTCCTTCTTCCGGGGCACGCCGATTCTCATTCAGCTGTTTCTGTTCTATTACGGGCTTCCGGAAATATTGAAGCTTGTCTCCGTCGATATTTCCAAGGTTCCCGTCATTTATTACGTCATTCTAACGTTTGGGCTTAATGTGGCCGCTTTTGTCTCGGAGACGATCCGGGCGGCCGTGCTGGCGGTGAACCGGGGGCAAGTGGAGGCGGCTTATTCGGTGGGCATGACGGGGTATCAGGCTTTTGCCCGGATTGTGCTTCCGCAGGCCGTCGCCATCGCGATTCCGGTATTCTCCAATCTTGTCATTGCGATGCTGAAGGACACTTCGCTTGCCTTTACGCTGGGCGTGATGGAGATGACGGGCAAAGCTCAAACGCTTGGCGCGTTATCCCAGCATTTTATCGAAACGTATATGGCGCTTGCTCTTATTTATCTGGTTATAAGCATTGCATTGGAACGGCTTATGCTGCTCGCGGAACGCCGGTTGTCCCGCCATCTGCGCCGGGATAGCAATGAGAAGAACCGTTTCTTCAGCAGAAAACGCAAACGCCTGTCCTTGGGCGGCTTAACCCGCGAATTAAAGGAGGTGCCGCGTTATGAAGCTTGACCCGGGTTTTATATGGACCGCGTTCCTGCAGTTATGGTCGGCTGTTCCGACTACGCTCCTTATTACTCTCGTATCCGTATCTATCGGATTTGTGATCGGCACGGTAACGGCGCTCGCTAGAATCTACCGGATTCCGGTGCTGTCGCAACTATCGGGCGGTTACGTGACTTTTATTCGCGGAACGCCGATGCTGACGCATCTGCTGCTCATTTATTTCGGATTGCCGATGCTTGTAGACGGTTTGTCCGCGCAATTCGATCTGGGCTGGAATTCCGCCAAAATACCAATGATTGGATTCGCTTATATCTCGTTCTCCATTACGGCAGGCGCCTATTTGTCCGAGGTTGTCCGCTCCGGCTTGCTGGCCGTTGACCGAGGACAGATGGAAGCCGCTTGGTCGATTGGGATGACGACGCCGCAGGCGCTCCGCCGAATCGTATTTCCTCAGGCGCTGGCAGCCAGCCTGCCGAATCTGTCGAACTCGGTGATCGGCATGCTTCACGGCTCGACGCTTGCTTTTACCGTGTCGGTTGTAGACTTGAACGCCAAGGCGCAGATTGTCGCTTCAACGAATTGGAAGTTTTTCGAGGCTTACATCGCCGCCGCTTTGATATTCTGGGGATTAACTTTCCTAATCGAACGTTTTACCGGTCTTATCGAGAAGAGAATCCGCGTGTACAGCAAGGGAGGAGTAGCATGATTAAGCTTAGCGGGATCCATAAGTCGTTTGGACGCCAAGAGGTGCTGAAAGGGATTGATCTTACCGTCAATAAAGGCGAGGTTGTTGCCATTCTCGGGCCAAGCGGCTCCGGCAAAACCACGCTGCTGCGCTGCATCAATTATTTGGAGAAGCCGGCGGACGGCCGAATTCAGATCGGCGATTTCACCCTGGACGCGAGGCATGCGGGGAAAAAGGATGTTTATGCGCTCCGCCAGCGCTCGGCGATGGTGTTCCAGCAGTACAATCTGTTCAGCCATAAGACGGCGCTGGAGAACGTCATCGAGGGACTGATCGTGGTGAAAAAGCTTGGCAAGGAAGAGGCGCGCAAACGCGGCGTTGAGCTGCTTGAGAAGGTAGGACTTGGCGGCAAGCTGGACGCTTATCCAAGCCAGCTGTCGGGCGGCCAGCAGCAGCGCGTCGGCATCGCAAGGGCGCTTGCGCTTGAGCCCGAAGTGATCTTGTTTGACGAGCCGACATCGGCGCTCGACCCCGAACTTGTCGGCGAAGTGCTGGCCGTGATCCGCCGAATCGCCAAGGAAGGCATCACGATGATTATCGTGACGCACGAGATGGGGTTTGCCCAGGATGTGGCGAATCATGTGGTGTTTATGGACGGCGGAGTGATCGTCGAAGAAGGCCCTCCTGCCGAGTTGTTCGGCAATCCGAAGGAAGAGCGGACCAAGCAATTCCTGAAGCGGTACACATCGGAGTACAGCTATTCGATCTAGCAGGGTAGTTTGAACGTGAAAGGGGAACACATAATGTCCATTACAATAAGCATTTTGGATCAGAGTCCGGTTTATCCGGGGGAAAGCACTTCTGAGGCATTCGCCCACACCGTAGCGCTGGCGCAAAAAGCCGAAGAGCTTGGCTTCCGCCGGTTCTGGGTATCGGAGCATCACGATTCCGAGCATGTGGCGGGTTCGTCGCCGGAGGTGCTGATCTCGTATTTGCTCGCCCGCACGAATAAAATCCGCGTAGGCTCCGGCGGTATCATGCTGCAGCATTACAGCCCTTATAAGGTTGCGGAGAACTTCCATGTCCTCGCAACGCTTGAGCCGGGCCGCGTTGATCTAGGCGTAGGCCGCGCGCCGGGCGGATTGCCGCGCAGCACGCAGGCGCTGCAGCGCAACATCGCGAACCCGTTGTCGCTTACGGACAAGATTGTCGAGCTCCGAGGATACGTAGAGGGACGCGCCGATGAAGAAGGACCGCTTGCGGGACTTAAAGCGACGCCGATTCCGGCCGTTGCGCCGGAGCTGCATGTGCTTGGCGCTTCCGGCGACAGCGCGGAGCTGGCTGCAAGTCTTGGTCTGCCTTATGTGTTCTCTCTGTTCATCGGAGGAGACGAGCAAGCTGCCATTGATTCCATTCTTCATTACAAGAAGCAATTTAATTATGAACTCGGATTTGCTCCGCAAGCGATTTTGGCCTTGGCCGCCATTGTAGCGGATACGGATGAGGAAGCGGTAAGCTTGATTCCGCCGCAAAAGCTGGTGAAGGTGCATTTGGCCAGCGGCCGCAAGGTGACTCTCGGCACGGTGGAGCAAGCGGAAGCTTACGGACAGCAATCCGGGGAGGCGTACACGATCGAAGAGAAAGAGCCGCTTATTGCGGCAGGCTCCAAGGAAACGGTACGGGCCAAGCTGCTTGCCTTGCAGGAAGCAGCTGGCGTAGAAGAATTTATAATAACGACGAATATTACCCCGTTCGAGAAGCGGATCCGCTCTTATGAGCTGCTTAGCGAGGCATTTGCCGAAGTAACGGCTTGAGGCTTGGAGGTGAGGTGGGCGAATGAGCAACGATACAACAATCCGCAGCGCCGCTCTGTTGGCGGGCCGGCTGACCGATATCCGCAGAGAGCTGCACCGGAATCCGGAGTTATCCCATGAGGAGTTTGAAACGACAGTCCGAATTCGCCGATGGCTTGAAGCGGCAGGGATTCAGGTGGTGGATTACGGGCTGAAGACCGGCGTAATCGCCGAGATTGGAACGGGCAGACCGGTTATTGCGCTCCGCGCCGATATCGACGCCCTTCCGATCCAAGAAGAGACCGGGCTTCCGTTCGCTTCGGTTGTGCCGGGCAAGATGCATGCTTGCGGCCATGATTTCCATACGGCTTCCCTTATTGGAGCCGCGTACTTATTGAAAGAACGCGAGCAAGAGCTGGAAGGAACGGTCCGGCTGATCTTCCAGCCGGCCGAAGAGAAAGCACAAGGCGCGCGGCAGGTTATCGCCAGCGGCGCGCTGGATGGCGTGCGGGCGATAGTTGGCCTGCATAACAAACCGAATCTGCCGGTTGGCACGATCGGCATTAAGAGCGGTCCACTAATGGCGGCAGCCGATGGTTTTGTGATTGAGGTAGCGGGCCGCGGTTCCCATGCCGCGGTGCCGGAAGCCGGCAATGATCCGGTTGTGACCGCTGCCCATATCGTTACCGCCTTGCAGTCGGTTGTCAGCCGCAATGTCGGCGCGCTAGACAGCGCGGTCATCAGCGTGACGAAGCTGAACAGCGGAACGGCGTGGAATGTCATATCCGAGAAGGCCGTTCTTGACGGCACGGTTCGTACTTTTGATCCGAAGGTGCGCCGCCGGGTTCGCGAACGGTTCGATCAGGTGGTAGCGGGCGTTGCCGCTGCCTTCGATACAACGGCGGCCGTTCGCTGGATGGAAGGACCGCCGCCCGTTTATAACGAAGAGAGCCTGGCGGAGCTGGCATGGCGGGAAGCCGAGCAGCTGGAGCTGCTTCCGGTTAGTCCAACGCCTTCGCTTGCCGGGGAAGACTTTGCGGCCTACCAACAGCTGGTTCCGGGCCTGTTTGTCTTCGTAGGTACGGATGGACCGCAAGAATGGCATCATCCGTCATTTGATCTTGATGAACGCGCGTTGCCGATCGCCGCTGATTTTTTGGCCGGCACGGCCGTTCGCGCATTATCCCATTTCGCGGCTGAGCCGCATGATTTAGAGGAGGGCTTCCAATGAGCGCCATCGATATTCAGGCTTATCTTGATACGCATCTTCAATTGACCCAGGCTGTAGCGGGGGTGGACGAAACAGAGCTGAAATGGAAAGAAAGCGAAGCGAAGTGGAGCATTACCGAGGTTCTGTCCCATTTGGCGGATCATAATATCGTGGTATCCTTCCGAATTCGCGACATTCTTGCGGATACGAAAGCGCAGCTTCCGGCTTTTAACCAGGACCTGTGGGTGTCGGGTCAGCATTCCAATGACGGCAATGCAGCCGATATTCTAAACGTATTCTGGGCGCTGCTGCAGTACAACGGTCTGCTGTTTGGGAGACTGAGCGAGCAGGACTTGGATAAGACGGGCATCAACTTCAAAGGGGAAACGGTTCGCGTCCGCGATATTATTCAAGGCTTCACGAAGCATGTGCAGCATCACCTGGGCCAGATCGACCGGATCAAAGCCGCTTACATCGCCCAAGGTCCGGCCGTAACCGTTACGCGTGCGCAAGGAGGGAATGCGTAATGACACAACGTAAACAATTAAAGCTTGGCGCGATGCTTCATGGCGTCGGCAGCAGCACATCGCTGTGGAGACATCCGGAAATTCCGTCCGACGCAAGCGTAAATTTCGAGCTGTACAAATCGTGGGTGGAGAAAGCGGAAGCCGGCAAGTTTGATTTGGCTTTTATCGCCGACGGTCTGTATATTAACGAGAAATCGATCCCGCATTTCCTGAACCGCTTCGAGCCGATTACGATCTTAAGCGCTCTGGCGGCGGTCAGCAAGCATATCGGTCTTGTTGGCACGCTCTCCACTTCCTATAGTGAGCCATTTACGGTTGCACGCCAGTTCGGTTCGCTCGACGTGATCAGCGGCGGCCGCGCAGGCTGGAATATCGTTACTTCCCCGCTTGAAGGCTCCGCGCTGAACTACGGCAAGAAGGAGCACCCTGACCATGACAAGCGTTACAGGATCGCAACGGAATACCTGGACGTAACGCGCGGCCTGTGGGATTCGTGGGAGGACGACGCGTTTGTCCGCGACAAAGAGTCCGGCGTCTTCTTCGACCCTGCCAAGCTGCATACGCTTAATCACGAAGGAGAGTTCTTCTCCGTAAAAGGTCCTCTGAATATCGCCCGTTCGAAGCAGGGGCAGCCGGTTATTTTCCAGGCGGGAGCGTCCGATGTGGGCAAGGACTATGCGGCTAAACATGCGGATGCCATCTTTACCGGCCATGATTCCGTTGAAGACGCGGTTTCGTTCTATCAAGACGTGAAGCGCCGCGCGGTTTCATTTGGCCGCAATCCGGATAACGTTCTTGTCTTCCCGGGCATCGGTCCGATTATCGGCAGCACGGAGGAAGAAGCGGAGCGCAAATACCAGGAGGTTGTGGATCTTGTATCGGCGGAAAATGCGCTCATCTACATGGGACGTTTCTTCGAGCATCACGACTTCTCCCAATACGATTTGGACGCGCCGTTCCCTGAACTCGGCGATCTTGGCCGCAACAGCTTCCAAAGCGGCACGGACAAAATCAAAGCCAACGCGAAGGAGAAAGGCTTGACGCTCCGCCAAGTGGCTCTGCAGGTTGCGACTCCTCGTCCTATCTTCATCGGTACGCCGGAGCAGGTTGCGGACCGGGTACAGGAGTGGTTCGAAGCCGGCGCTGCCGACGGCTTTATGGTTGGTTCTTCGGTGCCGCGCGGGCTCGAGGATTTCATTGAGCATGTGGTTCCGATTCTGCAGGCACGCGGCTTGTTCCGCACCGAGTATGAAGGCGATACGCTGCGCGGCAATCTTGGCCTGCCAATTCCGGCTAACCGTTATGCGAAAGAAGCCGAACACGCTTGAGCCTGAACATAAACAAAGCAGCTATAGAGGAGATGATGGCGTATGCGGGTTCGCTGCATGACGAGCTTATCGCGATTCGCCGCGACCTGCACCGTCATCCGGAGCTGCTGTACGATACGGATCGAACGGCGGCGTTGGTTGCCGGGCTGCTGAAAGAATGGGGGATCGACGTCCGGACGGGCGTCGGCCCCCATTTTGGTAAAGGCGTAGTAGGCGTGCTGCGCGGCGGGCTCGAGGGCGGCCGGACCCTTCTGCTGCGTGCCGATATGGATGCCCTGCCGATTACGGAACTAAACGATGCCGATTATAAATCCTCGGTCGACGGCGTGATGCATGCTTGCGGCCATGATGCGCATACCGCTATGCTGCTTGGCGCGGCAAAGACGCTTGCGGCTTACCGGGAGAGCTTTGCCGGGGAGATCCGCTTTGTCTTCCAGCCTGCCGAGGAAGGAGCGCTGTCAAGTCCGCTGGACGGCAGGCTGCTCTCCGGCGGAAGGGATATGATCGAGGCGGGCATACTCGAAGGCGTTGACCGCTGTTATGCCCTGCATGTATGGCCCGAGCTTGATGCGGGTACGATTGGCATCCACTCGTTATATGCGATGGCTGCCTCTTCCCATTTTCACGTAACCTTTCAAGGGACAAACGGCCATCACAGCTCGCCTCATCTGGCGGTGGATGCCATCCAAATGACGGGCGCTTATATTGCCGGAGTCAACGGAATGATGGCAAACAGCATTGATCCGCGGGAGCAAGCCGTGCTTGCTTTCGGGACCGTGCGCGCCGGTACCGTCATTAACGCGATTGCCGAGCAAAGCGTTATAACCGGCACTTTCCGCGCGTTCAGCAAGCAGACCGTGGCGGCTATTTCGGCCGGACTGGAACGTCATGCGCAAGCGGCATCGCTTGCCTATGGCGGCTTCTACCATATTGCCCTCCGCGAAGGAATTGCCGTTGTGAATGACGGTGAAGCGGTAGAAGAGGTTATCCGCGCCGGCACCGCCGTGCTTGGCGGGGAGAATGTGCGGCAGCAGCTTGAGCCAAGCTTGGCCGGAGAAGATTTCGGCTGGTATTTGGACCGGGTGCCGGGCGCTTTTATTTTGCTGGGTTGCGGGAATGAATCGCTTGGCATTAGGGAAGGGTTACACCGGCCCAAGTTTGATCTGGATGAGTCCGTGCTTGTTCACGGCACCAGACTGCTCGTTCAGCTCGCTGCGGGATCATAGTTATAGTAGGTAGAAACACCGATTGCCGCGGCAGTTGGTGTTTTTTTTGCGGCCGAAACCTCTGACCCATAGATGATACCTAACAGTCGATAGAAGAGATTTATATGCTATTGTGCCGCCGAAAGCCGGGTGTTAGAGTATTGCCAAGATAAATTCCTATTAAACAGATGGGATATCTCGATATATCGGAATTTTATTGAGGCAGACAAAAATGGAGATAAGGGTGGAGTGTATATGTCGAAGAAGAGAGCATTGAAATTGGGAGCGATTATTCATGGCGTGGGCGGCAGCAGCTCGGGCTGGAGACATCCCGATATTCCGGCGGATGCTAGCGTCAATATCGGTTTCTATAAGCAGCAGGCGCTTAAGGCGGAAGAAGGCAAATTTGATTTCCTCTTTATCGCCGACGGTCTGTACATTACCGACAAATCGATTCCCCACTTCTTGAACCGGTTCGAGCCTATTACGATCCTGTCCGCGCTTGGTGCGGTTACCTCCAACATCGGGCTTGTAGGGACGCTGTCGACTTCCTACAGCGAGCCGTTTACGGTTGCCCGCCAATTCTCGTCGATCGATCATATCAGCGGCGGCCGCGCAGGCTGGAACGTTGTTACTTCTCCGCTTGAAGGCAGCGCGCTTAACTTTGGCGGCAAGCCGCATCCCGAGCACAGCGAGCGTTACCGAATCGCAGAGGAGTACTTGGAGGTTGCGAAGGGTCTGTGGGATTCATGGGAAGACGACGCTTTTGTCCGCGACAAAGAGACCGGCGTGTTCTTCGATCCGGAGAAGCTGCACCGCCTGGATCATAGCGGGGAATTCTTCTCCGTGCAAGGCCCGCTGAATATCGCGCGTTCGAAGCAAGGTCAACCCGTTGTATTCCAGGCAGGATCGTCCGAGAGCGGACGCAATCTTGCCGCGAAGACGGCCGATGCCGTGTTTACCGGTCCGGAATCGCTCGAAGAGGCGAAGGAGTTCTACCGGGACGTGAAGCGCCGCGTGGCCGAGAATGGCCGTAGTCCCGAGCATACGCTTATTTTCCCAGGCATTGGGCCAATTATCGGACGTACGCAGGAAGAGGCGGAAGAGAAGTATCGGCAGATTGCTGGCCTCGTTACGATTGAGAAGGCGCTTGATCATCTGGGAAGATTTTTCGAGCATCATGACTTCTCGCAATATGAACTAGACGCGCCGTTCCCGGACCTCGGCGACTTTGGCTCCAACAGCTTCCGCAGTACAACCGACCGGATTAAGCGCCGCGCGAAGGAGCAAGGGCTTACGCTTCGCGAGGTTGCTTTGCAGGCGGCAACGCCGCGGAACTCTTTCATCGGCACGCCGGAATTTGTAGCGGATAAAGTGCAGGAATGGTTCGAAGAGGAGGCGGCGGACGGGTTTATTATTGCTTCGGCTACGCCGCGCGGCTTGGATGATTTCGTCGAGCTGGTTGTTCCGATTCTGCAAGAGCGCGGATTGTACCGCACCGAGTATGAAGCAGACACGCTTCGCGGCAATCTGGGTATACCGGTTCCGGAGAACCGTTATGCGGCAGCGCGCAATCAGGCCGGAGTAACCGTTAACTAATCGAATAGGGAGAGAGTAATCCGATGAATATATTCAAATCGAAACGCAAGGTACTCCTCGGCTCGGCTGCCTTATTGTTAGTTCTGGCGCTTGTGCTGTCTGGTTGCGCATCAAATAAAGGGAGCAACAATAACGGCCAGCAGGCGCAGCAGCAGACGGATACTCCCGCAGCTTCCACGGAAGCGAAGCAAGGCGGAGAGCTGACTTACGCTCTCGCTACTTCGCCCGATACGCTTGATCCGCATCGCAGCGGCCTAGCCGTTGCCGTACGCGTCATCCGCACGATATATGACTCGCTTGTCGTACAGCTTCCGGACAATTCCATCAAGCCTTGGCTTGCCACTTCGTGGGAGATTTCGGAAGACGGTCTGAGCTACACCTTCAAGCTGCGTCAAGACGTGAAGTTCCAGGACGGCACGCCGTTTAACGCCGAAGCGGTCAAATATAACTTCGACCGTATTCTCGATCCGGCTACGAAAGCAGCTAATGCGGCGGCTCTGCTCGCTCCGTACCAATCCTCGGAAGTGATTGACGAGTACACGGTGAAACTGAACCTTGCTACCCCGTCGCGCGCGTTCCTCGGCAACCTGAGCCAGGCTCTTCTTGGGATCGTATCGCCTACGGCGGCGAAGAAAGACGGTGACCAATTTGGTCTGAATCCGGTTGGAACAGGGCCGTTCAAGTTCGTGAAATGGGAACAGAACGCCCAAATTCAAGTAGCGAAGAACCCCGACTATAAGTGGGCGCCCGAGCTTGTAACGAATGCAGGCGCGCCGTATCTGGACGGCATTACCTTCAAGATCGTGCCGGAGGAAGCAACCCGGATCGGCAGCGTGCAGAGCGGTCAGGTGCTGGCGGCAGAGACGGTTCCTCCGCAAAATATCGTGGCCCTAAAAGGCGATTCGAAGGTTCAGCTGCTTGAAGCCAATACGGTTGGCCTGCCTTATACGCTGTTCTTCAATCAGGAGCATGAGCCATGGAACGATGCCAAAGCAAGACAGGCGGTCCAATTGGCCGTTGACGTCGACAGCATCGTGAAGACGTTGTATCTGGGTACCTATGACCGGGCTTGGTCGCCGCTTACGCCGGGCACCTTCGGTTATGATGCTTCGCTTGAGAACGGAGTGAAGCCTGATCTCGAGAAGGCGGGCGCATTGCTGGATGAGCTGGGCTGGGTCAAAGGCTCGGATGGCATCCGCGAGAAGGGCGGCAAGAAGCTGACCCTGCATTATGTAGACGGCACGCCAAACCGAGAGAAACGCAACGATATCGCGGTCATCATTCAGCAGCAGCTGAAGGCGCTTGGCATTGCGGTTGAAGTGGAGATTACGAAGGACGTGCGGACGGTCGTTTATACGAACGGCGATTACGATCTCTACGGCAATAGCCAGGTGAACTCGGATCCAAATGCGTTGTACCCGTTCTATCACACGACTGATCCAAAGGCTCAAAAGTCGCTTACCAGCTTGTCCAATCCGGAGATCGACAAGCTGCTTGAGCAAGGTCGCGTAGAAACGGATGATACAAAACGAGCGGACATTTACAAGCAAATCCAGCATTACATTATCGACCAAGCGGTTATCCTGCCGATTTACGTATTCCCGTACACGGTTGCCGCTGATAAATCCGTACAAGGACTTGTTTTTGACTCGCTGGGTTATCCGCTGTTCAACGGAGTCTCCCTTAATTCTTAAATCGATAGGAGGAGGCTCGCCATGTACATTGCACAGCGTATTTTCTCTTCCCTGCTGGTGATCTTAGGTACCTTGGTGCTGGTCTTCGCTATTCTGTATGTTCTGCCCGGCGACCCGACGGACAACATGATTGATCCGTCGGTCGCCACGGCGGAGCAGATAGCGAGCCTGAAGCATCAGCTCGGAGTGGATCAACCTTTCTATATCCAGTTCATCCGGTACATAAGCGGCATGGCGCGGGGAGACTTCGGAAATTCCTTGTTAAACTCAGAGCCGGTGCTGGATAAAATACTGGAGCATTTCCCCGCAACCCTGGCGCTCACGGCGGCAAGCGCGCTGGTCTCGGTCACGATTGGCCTTGTGCTTGGCGTATTGTCCGCCGTTCACCGCAACGGTCCCCTTGATTACCTTGCCCGTCTCGTCGGATTGTTCGGCATTTCGATGCCGACCTTCTGGTCGGGCATTCTGCTTATTGTGCTGTTCAGTCTGCGGCTTGGCTGGTTTCCGGCCATGGGTTCGGACGGTTGGAGCACGCTTGTGCTTCCGGCTCTTACGCTAGGCATTGTTGGAGCCGGCTTTATCGTAAGAATGGTCCGAAGCAGCATGCTGGACATTATCGACGAGCATTTTATGCTGACGCTGCGCTCCAAAGGTTTATCCGAGCGTTCCGTTATGTATAAGCATGCGCTGCGGAATGCGCTTATTCCCGCGGTCACGATGATTGGCATGCTGATCGGAGAGATGCTGGCGGGAACCGTCGTGATCGAAACGGTATTTTCCCGGCAAGGCATCGGACGGATTATCGGGGACGCGTTGATGGCGAAGGATCTGCCGGTCGTGCAGGGCGTTATCTTTTTTACCGCTCTGATCTATGTTCTTGTGAATCTGCTTGTCGACTTGTCCTATTCGCTAATAGATCCGAGAGTAAGGCGCTCGGCGTGAGGTTATGGAGAAAGGAGCCGGATACGTATGCGTGAAGCGGCTACGGCCAGTACGCTCCCGTACAAAAGAAGCGGAAGACGCCTGACGGCTATCCGTTTCAAACGATTGGCGGCAAACAATTTGTTCCTGTTTGCGGCAGCCCTCGTTATCTTGTTTATTGCGGCATGCGCGGTTGTGCCGTCCTGGATTGCCCCTTATTCGCCTACCGAAATGTTAACGGATAGCATTATGCAGCCCCCAAGCGCGGCCCATCTGTTCGGGACGGATTATTTCGGACGCGATATATTCAGCGTGGTTGTATACGGCAGCCGGGATTCGCTGTTTATCGGCTTCGCTTCCGTACTTGTCGGAGGACTGGCAGGCGGGGCGATTGGCGCTTTGTCCGGTTACGCGGGGGGCTGGATCGATGCGGTGCTGATGCGCTTCAACGATATTCTGATGACCATCCCGGGCATTCTGCTTGCGCTTGCGATTGCGGGCGCGCTTGGCAAAAGCCTGTTTAATATCGTGCTGGCTGTAGCCCTAGCCTCCATACCGGGTTATGCGCGTATTATGCGATCGCAGATTATGAGCATTAAAGGCCGGACGTTTATTCAGGCTTCGCAAGTTGCCGGGGCTTCGCCGTTCCATATCTTTTGGAAGCATGTATTGCCCAATTCGCTGTCCCCGCTGCTCGTCATGGCGACGATTGGCATCGGGACATCGATTCTTACCGGGTCGGGGCTTAGCTTTCTGGGCCTTGGCGTGCTGAAGGAAGTGCCGGATTGGGGGACGCTGCTGTCGCAGGGCCGCGGCTATTTGACGGTGGCCTGGTGGATCTGTACCTTCCCGGGGCTTGCGATCACGATGTTTGTGCTCTCTGTCAATATGATAGGAGACCGGCTGAGAGACCAGCTTGATCCGAAGAAAAGCGCAAGGTAGGAAGGGGGAGCTCTATTGGAGGCATTGCTTAATATTCAGGAGCTGTCCGTTGGTTTTCGGACCAACAAGGGCTTGCTTGAAGCGATTACGAATATATCGTTCTCGATACAGCCCGGGGAAACCGTCTGCCTGGTCGGAGAATCCGGCAGCGGCAAGACGGTCACTTCCAAAGCGATCATGCGGTTGATCGATTACGAGAAAGGATCCATCACGCGGGGAAGCATCCTGCTGCAGGGACGGGATATCGCGGCGCTGCCCGAAGCGGAGCTCCGGCAATTGCGCGGGAAGCGGGTAGCTATGGTTTTCCAGGAGCCGATGGCCGCGTTTGATCCGGTCTTCACCATTGGCCAGCAGATTGTCGAGACGATCATTCAGCACGAGCGGGTGAGCCGGCGCGTCGCCTGGGACCGGGGCATTGAACTGCTAAGCCGCGTTGGCATACCGGAGGCGGCCATTCGGATGAAGCAGTATCCCGGCGAGTTGTCCGGCGGCATGCTTCAGCGGGCGATGATTGCGATGGCGCTCTCCTGCAGCCCCGATCTGCTGATCGCCGATGAACCAACCACGGCCCTGGACGTTACGATTCAGGCTCAAATTTTGCAGCTGTTGAAGGAATTGCAGCAGGAGCTTGGGATGTCGATTCTGCTCATTACCCATGATCTTGGCATAGCCGCGGAGATGGCGGACCGCATTATCGTCATGTACGCCGGACGGATCGTTGAGCAAGGGACGGCAGAGGAGCTGTTCGCCAAACCTCGCCATCCGTACACGAGAGGACTTCTTCAATCGATTCCCCCTTTGGACAGCGTACGCGGCGAACGGCTCTATGCGATTCAGGGATCCATTCCGTCGCTTGCCGCACTGCCGGAAGGATGCTTGTTCCATCCCCGCTGCGAATATGCAACGGAGCGCTGCCGGGCTGAAGCTCCGCCGCTTGTTGAACAAAGCGGAAGCATGGCGGCTTGCTGGCATGCGGAGCAGGTTGCCGCAGAGCCTGCGATTAGAAGCAAATCCGCTGCATTGCGAGTAGAAGCGTCTGCTGTGCATGAAGAACAGTCGGAGGCTGGCTTTTCCCGCACAGATAGCGAAATCCTATTCTCTGCCGAGCATCTGCGCAAATATTATCCGGTCAAGCGCAGAAGCTTTGCCGCTCCCCGTACCTTCATCCGGGCGGTTGACGATGTCTCGTTCTCCATCCGGCGGAAGGAGACATTTGGTCTGGTTGGCGAATCGGGAAGCGGCAAATCTACGCTAGGCCGGGTTCTATTGCAAATGGAGCAGGCGACTTCAGGCAAGGTGTTGTTTCAGGGCAAGGAGCTGACGGGATTAAATGGCGCGCAGCTACGGCCGCTACGGAAGGATATGCAGGTTATTTTTCAGGACCCTTACGGTTCCTTGAACCCTAGATGGACGATCGGCGACAGCATTGCCGAACCGCTTAAGGTACACGGCTCATGGACGGCCGGCAAACGGCGGCATCGCGTGGAAGAGCTGCTTGGGCTGGTGGGACTAGATCCAGCGAGCGCCAGCAAATATCCGCATGAGTTCTCCGGCGGCCAGCGGCAGCGGATTGGCATTGCCCGGGCAATTGCTTTGAATCCGAGCTTCATTCTTGCCGATGAGGCCGTATCCGCTCTGGACGTGTCCGTCCAGGCTCAAATCGTGAATTTGCTGCAGGAGCTTCAGCGGAAGCTCGGTTTGACGTACTTGTTTATCGCTCACGGCTTGCAGATTGTAAGACATATATCGGACAGGATTGGCGTTATGTATCTGGGCAAGCTGGTGGAAATCGCGCCAAGCGATGAACTGTTCCGCCAGCCTGCTCACCCGTATACGAAGCTGCTCATCGAATCCATCCCGCAGCCCGTTCCTGGTCAGCATGGCAGTACGGCGCCGATCCAAGGGGAAATCCCTTCGCCGGCCAATCCGCCAAGCGGCTGCCGGTTCCACCCCCGTTGTTCGTTCGCGACGGAAAGATGCAGGAAGGAGCAGCCGGAGCTTCGCCCGCTAGGCGAGGATCGTTATGCGGCTTGTCACTATACCTTACTATGAAGCAGGCGGAGCAGAAGGAGCCGACAGCATCCTACCCGGCATTCTGGCCGGTGCTGACGGCTATTTTTATCGGATCCTTTGTCGGGATGTACCATGTCGTCTCGCTTAACGTGTCGCTGCCCGGTTTTATCCGGATATTCGGCACGGAGCTGCAGACGGTTCAATGGATGATGACTGGCTTTACTCTGGCGAGCGGCATTGTTGTTCCCATTACCGGTTATGCGATGGAGCGGTTTGGCTGCAAGCGGCTGTTTCTGTTTGCCATCGGGGGAATAACGGTCAGCTCGTTACTATGCGCGTTATCCTGGAGTGTTGGGGCTCTTATTGCGTTTCGTATTATACAGGGGTTGTTTTGCGGGCTTATTCAGCCGGTGTCGCTTGCCTTGATTTATCGGACGATTCGGCCGGACAAACAATCTTTTTCCCTTAGCGTATGGTCTTTCTCCACGGTGTTAGGAACGGCGATTGGCCCGTCGCTCAGCGGCTGGCTGCAAAGCTTTGACTGGCATCTTATTTTTCTGGTGACCGCACCGGTCGGGATTGTCGCCTGGATTGTAGGGGCGCTTGTAATTCCGAAGGACGCGCCGAACGGTCTCGCCCGGTTGGATTGGCCGGGGCTGCTGCTTGCTACGGGCGGAAGTCTCGCGCTGCTGCTATTGTTCGGCAATATGGCCGTATGGGGCTGGAACAGCTGGCTTACTTGGACGATGCTGCTAGTTGGAGTGGGCAGCTTTGCGCTGTTTATTTGGCAGGCTCGCCGCAGCAATCATCCTCTGCTGCAACTTCGGCTGCTGCTGAACCCTAAATTCTCGCTGAGTCTAATGGCGTCGCTTATCTTATCGTTTGGACTGTATTCCGTGGTTTATTTCATGCCGCTTTTGCTGGTAGAGATGAAGGGATTGTCGCCGTTCAGGGTGGGTCTGTTATTCCTTCCCGCAGCGGCATGCTTAACGGTCGCCACGTTTGCCGCCGGCAAATGGTATCGCAAAGCGGGACCGGCCAAGCTGATTATGATTGGCTGCGCGATTCTGGTCGTGAGTACTTATTATTTCAGCCAGATGCCTCCGGAGACCAGTCTTCTTGCAATTATTGTATGGCTCGCCATCCGCAATATCGGCACCGGTCTAGCCTCAACGCCAACCACCAACGCAAGCATGTCCTCCGTTCCAGAGGAGTGGATCGGGCATGCGTCGGCTTTGCTCAATTGGCTGCGGCAAGTGTTTAGCGCAATGGCGCTTGGCCTCTGCACGTCGTTGTTTTATTCCCGGCTGTCCATTCATTTGGTTGAATCGGGCGGAGGGGAAGAGGGGACCAAGGCATACAGTTTGGCTTACATGCACAGCATCCACGATGTATTTTTCGTATCCAGCATCATTGTCGCCAGCGCTATTCCGATTGCCTTGCTGCTGGGCAGACGGATGTCGGCATCACCTCTTGCGACACCAAAGGAGAGTAAAAGCCTATGAAGTTTATATGGTTCAGCCTCGTTATGAATTTGAAAAATCCGGTGACGGAGGAGCATTATACGGCCAGCGACAAAATCGAAAATATAATCAAGCAAGCGGTGCTTGCCGAAAAGCTTGGTTTTGACGGATACGGCATTGGAGAACGGCATGGAGCGCCGTTTCTGTCTTCTTCTCCTCCGCTGCTGCTGTCGGCTATTGCGGCAAGAACTTCGCGCATCCGCCTGCTGACGGCTGTAACCGTGCTTAGCGTGCTGGATCCGGTGCGGGTAGCCGAGGATTACGCGACGCTTGATCATCTATCCGGCGGAAGACTGGAGATGATTATCGGCAAAGGCAATGATCCGCGGCATTATCCGCTCTTCGGAATAACGGAAGAGGAGCAATGGGATTCAATGGAGGAGCGTTACGAGTTGCTGCGGCGTCTTTGGCGGGAGGAGGATGTGACTTGGAACGGCCAATACCGTCCGCCTCTTCATGGGGTGACGACGCAGCCAAGACCGCTGCAGAAGCCGATTCCGATCTGGCATGGGAGCGCGTCCAGCACCCGTTCCACCGAGCTTGCCGCCCGTTACGGCGAGCCGATCTTTTCCTCGAACAGCTTCCACCCGCAGGCGAAATACAAGGATCTCATCGATCATTACCGCGAGAGACTGGCGTATTACGGGCATGATCCGCGGAAAGCGGTAGTTGGCGCCGGTGCGGGCAGCTTGTATATCGCGAATACGGCGGAGGAGGCCATCAAGCGTTATCGCCCCTATTATGATGCGTTCCAGGCAACGGCCGCCGCTCAGCATAACCAGTCTCCGTTCATCTCGCTCGAAGACAATGTCGCCAGAGGACCAAGTCTAATCGGAAGTCCGGAGCAGATTGTCGAAAAAATAGTAAACTACCAAGCGGCCTTCGGGCACCAGGTATTGTCTCTGAGCGTAGACGGCTTATCCGAAGCCGAGCAGCGGGAGCAAATGGAGCGGTTCGCTTCAGATATCGCCCCCGTGCTGCGCAAGGAAGTGCCAAGCTGGGTGTGGGAGGAGCAGGGGAAAGGAATGCCTGTGTAAATAGTTGTTGAATAACGAAAAGCCCCTATCCGAAGATGGGGCTTATTGCTATTTCCGCTAGCCGGTTTGGACCGGTTCTCTCGCATTAACCAATCCCCGCAGTAGACTCCCTGATGAGCGGTTTCGTAAAGATATGAGAAACCTGATA
Source organism: Paenibacillus glycanilyticus (assembly GCF_030161375.1). Taxonomy (GTDB): domain Bacteria; phylum Bacillota; class Bacilli; order Paenibacillales; family Paenibacillaceae; genus Pristimantibacillus; species Pristimantibacillus glycanilyticus_B. The sequence goes on along the minus strand of NZ_BSSQ01000001.1, from coordinate 691,796 downwards.
AGGCTGTTCAGGATCATTAATTCTTGACAGCAGCATCTCCGCAGCTTTTACGCCCATTTCATTGCTATAAATATGAACAGTCGTAAGATGAGGCTCGACGATCATCGACTCTGGTCCGTTATCGAAGCCGCATACGGCGACATCATGAGGAACCGAGATACCCTTGTTCTTCAGCGCCTTCATGAAGCTGACAGCAATAAAGTCGTTGGCGCAGATAAAAGCGGAAGGCAACTTCTGCATCTCATGGAGACGTTCCTCAAGCCAGGTTGGTGTGGAGAAGAAGAGGCGATCATCTTCTACTATGCATTGACCGGGATCAAGTGGAATTCCAGCCTCGCTGAGCGCCCGGTTGAAGCCCAGCCAGCGTTCATTAAAGCTGAGACAGTGGTTATAATCTCCGATAAATCCAAAGCTATTGTATCCGCTCGCTATTAACTTCCTTGTAAGCTGATAAACGCTATGCTGATTCTCCATCAGAAGAATATCGGCTTTAAATTCGGGATAACATACCGTGGAAGCGCAGTCTATAAATATAGTAGGCACGCCAAGGCTTGTAATCATTTCGCTATAAGCAAGGTTAAACAATTCAATACAGATGATGCCGTCAACATTCGATACATCGAAATTATTTGGCAGCGATAACGAGGCTTGATCCACCTCTCTTATAATGTGAAAGGACAGGTTATAGCCCTCGGCGCTGATCTGCTTCTCCAAGCCGCTGATCAGGGTGGAGCCGAAGTGGGACGTATTCGGAAGGTTAGCCGTCAATAGAGCGATATTTCCTGAGTTCTTGGATAAGAGCTGGTCGCTTTCCAAATAAGAAAATTGCTTATATTTTAATTCAATTGCTTTCTTGATTACTTTGTTACGTGTTTCCTCCGGAATTTCGCTTCGGCCGTTTAATGCCTTTGAAGCCGTATTTCTAGATATGCCAAGCGCATCGGCGATATCTTGAATGGTTACCTTTTCCTTAGTCATGCAGATATGCTCACCTCTTGCATTTCCCCTATTTGTGATTTTGTAAACTTAATTCATTCATGTATGTAACTCAAATGTACAATAGTTTGTGGAAAATAGCAACGCAAACTTTACAAATGCACAATTGACTTTACAATTATAAACTTATGGAGTGGTCAAAAATGAATAGAAGTATGCAAAATGCACACTACTTCGAGTATCAAAAGCTTAGTTTGAAGAGATTGATAATAAGAAAATAACCGTTTTTCCAATAAAAACCAACAACTCAACTACTCAATCAAGAAAAACTCTTTAATTATGAACAATTCAAGTTTTCAAATGCGCAAATTTATTTTTACAAAATGTATTGACGTTTGTAAAGCTGTTTGGTAAATTGTAAATGCAGCAAGCGAGATGCAATTGTTTAATTGAAAGCCCTTACTGCACAAAACATAGAACACTTTTGTAAATGGACGGAGGTAAGCCTAACACATGGAAGCCAAACAGGCTCAAATGGTAGCAAAGCCCGGCAACGCAGTACTTGATTATTGGAGAAAACATTACTTTCTTTATATCTTGCTCGCTCCGGCTCTAATTCTGACACTAATATTCAAGTACGGTCCGATGTATGGTGCTGTTATTGCCTTCAAGGACTTCAGCCCGATTAAAGGCATATTGGGAAGCGATTGGGTAGGCATGTATAACTTCGAGAAGTTTCTGTCATCGCCAAACTTCGACGTTATTTTTATGAATACGCTTAAATTAAGCTTTTTTGGTCTTATTCTCGGTTTTCCGATACCGATTCTTCTTGCTCTAATGCTGAATCAGATCAGGCATACTGGCGTTAAGAAAAATATTCAATTATTTTTATACGCCCCTAACTTCATATCGGTGGTTGTTGTGGTAGGGATGCTGTTTATCTTCCTATCGCCGACAGGTCCGATTAATCATTTGATTACCTTGGTGACAGGGGAACCGGTCATCTTCATGTCCCGACCCGAATACTTCAGGGGCATCTATATTTTGTCCGATATTTGGACCGGAGCAGGTTGGGCTTCCATTATATATGTAGCGGCGCTCGCAAACGTTGATCCGGAGCTTCATCATGCGGCTAATCTGGATGGCGCGAACCTGCTTCAGCGTATTCGGCATATCGATCTGCCGACGATACGCCCTATTATGGCGATTGTATTTATTCTGGCGGCAGGCGGTATTATGTCGATTGGTTTCGAGAAGGCTTATCTGATGCAGACGGCAATGAATCTTCCGACATCAGAGATTATTCCAACCTATGTGTACAAAATCGGCTTGCAATCCGGTGACTATGCTTATTCTGCGGCAGTTGGATTATTTAATTCGGTTATTAATGTAGTGTTGCTTATTACCGTTAATTTCATCGTAAAAAGATTGAATGAAGGCGACGGCCTCTACTAAGCTAATGCTTATAAAGCAAGAATTGCTCCACAATTCTTTTTAAGGAGACTTATGCATGACTATCAAGCATTCCAGACTGGATCGTTTTCTTCTTATTTTAAATAGCATCTTCCTGACGCTTGCTGTACTCGTCGTCGTAATCCCTCTACTTTATGTGGTGGTCGCCTCCTTTATGGATCCGTCCGCACTGCTGAGTCGAGGCTTGTCCTTCAAGCTGTCGGACTGGTCCCTTGAGGGGTACAAAATGATTTTATCCAATCCGGCGATGATTCGCGGCTTCGGCAATGCCGTCTTTTATGCGGTTTCTTTCTCCCTCTTGACGGTGGTTGTTTCCGTTTGTGCCGGATATTCTCTGTCCGATAATCGCTTGAAGGGAAAGGGGTTGTTCATGACCCTGTTTATCATCACGATGTTCTTCAGCGGAGGACTGGTACCTACTTATTTGCTTGTGAAAAATCTTGGCTTGCTTAATACCGTATGGGCAGTCATTATTCCGGGAGCCGTAAATGTATGGAATATCATCTTGTCGCGGACCTTCTTTAAAGGAGTACCTCTAGAGCTGAAGGAAGCGGCCAATGTCGATGGTGCCACGGAGATGAGGATTTTCATGCAGGTCGTTCTGCCGCTGTCGAAGCCGATTGTGTTTGTACTTGCATTGTACGCATTCGTCGGGCAGTGGAACTCTTATTTCGATGCGATGATTTATCTCGACAACTCGAATCTCCATCCGCTTCAGCTTGTTCTTCGTTCGATTCTGATTCAGAACCAGGTTGAGCCGGGAATGATTAATGATCAGCTTGCGGCAGCTGAGCTTAAACGTCTGTCGGAGATTATCAAATATGCGGCTATTGTCGTATCCAGCGTGCCGCTCATTGTTATGTATCCGTTTTTCCAAAAGTACTTTGAGAAAGGTGTTATGGTCGGTTCCCTTAAGTAGGAACGGATCTTCACATACGCATGGCCATGCGAGAGACAGAAATCATTCTTTCATTATTATTGGGAGGTCATCGGTAATGAGTATAATGAACAAATCCAGATTGGTATCCAAAGCAGCTACGGCTTCAGCTCTTGCTTCAATCCTTCTGCTATCGGCGTGCAGTGGCGGAGGCGGAGGTAGTGCTGCCAGCAAGAAGCAGGATCCAAGTGGTAAAGTAACCCTTAATTTTATTACGCAGAGCTCTGCCATCGCTCCGGCTGATCCGAATGACAAGCTTGTTAATAAGAGGCTCGAAGAGAAAACGAATGTTCATATTAACTGGAAGAACTTTACGAACGATGTTTTTGTTGAAAAAAGAAACCTCGCTGTAGCAAGCGGCGATCTGCCGGATGCGATTTTTAACGCGGATTACAGCGATTATGAGCTACTCAAGCTTGCTAAGGACGGCTCGATTATTCCGCTTAATGATCTGATTGATCAATATATGCCAAACTTCAAGAAAGTACTGGAGGAAGCTCCTGAGTATAAAAGCATGATTACCGCTCCGGACGGCAATATTTATGCTTTCCCATGGATTGAAGAGCTGGGGAGCGGCAAGGAAAGAATCCAGGCAGTGGACAGCATGCCTTGGATAAACGTAGAGTGGCTGAAAAAGCTGAACCTGAAAATGCCGACCACGACGGAAGAATTGAAGAAAGTACTGATTGCCTTCAAAACGCAAGACCCAAATGGCAATGGCCAAGCGGATGAAATTCCGTTGTCCTTCATTAATAAGCCTGGTGCAGAGGATCTGGCTTTCTTGTTCGCTTCCTTTGGGTTGGGCGAGAATCCGGATCATGCGGTTGTGTCCAATGACGGCAAGGTCATTTTTACAGCTTCGGATGATGGTTACAAGAATGCTGTTTCCTTTGTGAATGAGCTTTATAAAGAAGGCTTGATTGACATTGAAGCCTATACGCAAGACTGGAGCACTTATTTGGCGAAGGGGAAAGATCAGAAATACGGATTGTACTTCTCCTGGGATAAAGCGAATATTTCCGGAGCGAACGATGCCTATGAAGTGATGCCTCCGCTTGCTGGACCAGACGGGGAAATTAATGTAACGAGAACGAATGGCCTTGGACTGGGCCGCGGCAAGATGGTTGTTACTAGCGCAAACAAGAACCTGGAAACGACGGCGAAATGGGTGGATCAGCTCTATGATCCGACGCAATCGGTACAGGATAACTGGGGAACTTACGGCGATGACAAGCAGCAAAATATTTTCGAATACGATGAAGCAGCCAATATGCTGAAGCATTTGCCGCTCGAAGGCACAGCGCCGGTTGAACTTCGGGAGAAAACGAGTATCGGCGGACCGCTTGCCATCCTGGATTCCTACTATGGTAAATATACGACGATGCCGGATGATGCGAAGGGCCGGATGGATATTATCAAAAATATTATGGCTCCGCATATGAAAGCTGACAATGTCATGCCTAGCGTATTCAACTCGATAGAAGAGCTGGACCGTCTCACAACGATTGAAACGGATTTGTTCGCTTACGTGCTCAGAATGCGTACGGAATGGTATCAGAATGGCAAGATCAATGAGCAATGGGATGATTATTTGAAAGAGCTGGACCGCCTTGGTCTGCAGGAATGGCTCAAAATCAAACAAGACGGTTACGACAGAGCGACAAAAGGCTAGTTGCAGACAGCAATGGTAAAGGCCTTGTTCCGGCAAGGGAAACTGCCGGGCAGGGCCTTCTTTTTTTGGAAGAAAGAGAAAAGAACGGGAGTAAGGGAGAGGATCAATGATGTCTATACTAGCCAAACAAAATTTCAGAGGTGCATATCATGTCTCGCCGCAGGTGAACTGGATGAACGATCCGAACGGGATGGTCTATTTCGAGGGTGAATATCACTTGTTCTATCAGCATAACCCCTTTGGAGATACGCATGGACCTATGTACTGGGGACATGTGGTGAGTAAGGATCTTATTACTTGGGAAGAGCGCGACATTGCGCTTCTACCGGATGAGCATGGCGTGATTTTCTCAGGAAGCGCCGTAGTGGACTGGGAGAATACAACGGGACTGTTTCCGGCTGGTCCGGGGCTGGTTGCCATATTCACTCATCATCTGGAGATCCAAGGCAGCCATCCGATTCAACGCCAAAGTCTGGCTTACAGCATGGACAAAGGAAAAACGTGGGTGAAGTATGCCGGCAACCCGGTCCTGGCGCATGAGACATTTGTTGACTTCCGCGATCCGAAGGTATTCTGGCATAAGGAAACGAATCGCTGGGTGATGATTATTGCCTGCGGTCAGACCGTTTGTCTCTATCATTCTTCCAATCTCATAGATTGGACGCTTGGCAGCGAGTTTGGGGACGGAATCGGATCACATGACGGCGTATGGGAATGCCCGGATTTGTTCCCGCTGGCGATCGACGGTGATGAATCCAATACGAAATGGGTCATGCTCGTGAGCATCGGGGCGGATCCCGCTTTCGTGGAAGGATCGAGAACCCAATATTTCACGGGAGACTTTGACGGGGTTGTCTTCACTCCTGATGCCGCTTCCGAGGTAGTTAGATGGGTTGATCATGGTCGCGATAACTACGCCGGTGTTACATGGTCGGATATTCCCGAATCGGACGGCAGACGTCTGATGATTAGCTGGATGAGTAATTGGCATTATGCTAATCAGACTCCTACCGAGGGCTTTCGGGGAGCGATGACGATTGTTAGGGAGATGTCGCTTGAATTAAGAGAAGGAATAGTTACTTTGGTGCAGAAGCCGGTTGCTGAGCTGGAATTAATCAGGAAGCCTATTGTTGCACTACAAGATGCGACAATAAATGAAACAAGTCAGGCGCTGCAGAGGCTGGAGCTTGTCAGTTATGAAATCCAAGCTGAGCTGTCGACGAACTATTCATCAGGATTCATGATTCGGACCGGGGCCGCTAACGGGACCATTGTTGGTTTCGACGCTACTTCGTGCAGCGTTTATGTAGACCGTACCAAGTCGGGCGAGATTGGATTCCATCCGTTATTTTCCGGCATTCAAGCCGCAAAGGTTGTGACTTCTACTTCTGGCGAAAGCATAGACCTTCGTGTCTTTGTTGACTCGGCATCTGTAGAGGTATTCGCCAATAAGGGGCAGGCCGTTATTACGGATCTTATTTATCCGGATCCGGATGCAGTGGGAATTTCGTACTTCACGGATAACGCCAATGAGCCTCTTGCCTCCCTGTCTATTTACGAGCTCGTACCTGATACAAAGGATAATGTGAATTAAGAGGGGGCACTAAGTGATGCGCATTGGAGCGATTGAAGCGGGTGGTACCAAATTTGTATGCGGGGTTGGTAATGAGCAGGGCGTGATCGAGCATTCAATCAGCTTTCCGACAGAGCAGCAAGAGGCGACGCTTGGCAAGGTGATTGACTATTTTCGGGAAAACCAAGTAGAAGCCATTGGCATTGGATCCTTCGGACCTATTGGGCTTCATCCCGGCAGCCCTTTATACGGCTTCGTGACAACAACGCCTAAGCCGGGCTGGGCAAACTGTGACTTCCTCGGGATATTGAAGCAAGAGTTCCATGTTCCATATGGCTGGGATACCGACGTCAACGCGGCTGCTTACGGGGAATCGGTATGGGGAGCTGCGAAAGGGCTTCGGAGCTGTCTGTACTATACAATTGGCACTGGCATTGGAATCGGTGTTTATGCAGAAGGCCAATTGGTACATGGTCTTGTTCACCCGGAGGGGGGACATGTGCCGGTTAAGAGACATCCGGAAGACAGCTTCGGGGGATTATGCCCTTATCATGGTGATTGCCTGGAGGGCATGGCGGCTGGTCCGGCGCTCGAGGCACGTTGGGGAAAGAAGGGGTATGAGCTTTCTTCAGATCACGAGGCTTGGGAAATGGAAGCCTATTATATCGCCCAATCCATTACGGGGGCTATTCTCATGCTCTCGCCGGAGAAGATTATACTCGGCGGCGGCGTAATGAAGCAGACGCAGCTATTCCCTCTTGTGAGAGAAGCTGTGCGTCGTAATTTGAACGGCTACGTTAGCGCAGTTGAGATTACGGACCATATCGAGCACTACATCGTACCGCCCAGACTAGGGGAACAAGCCGGTTTATGCGGGGCGCTGGCGCTTGGGTTGCGGGCGTATAAGCAGGCACACACGCCAACAAATGCAGTGTAATTCAAATGGACAGTGGGATTTGCCGGAGGTCGTACGGCATTCCCACGGTTCTATCGCGAAATAATTCTATAAGAAAAGAGGGATAAATGATGAAGGCAAAGCGTAAATCAAAGAGTTGGGCGGTTGCGGCAATTCTCACTTGTTTAATGGCGGTTACTTCATTCGCGTCGGTAACGGCTAATCCGGAAAAGGCAGAAGCAGCTTCAGGAAATGTTGTAAGCGCATCCAATGTAGAAACGAACCTAACGAACTGGCAAGTGAAAGGAAGAGGACATCTGGACAATACAGAGGAAGGCTTGCTGCTGACATCGGATCCGAAGGAAAATGTAATGGCCATATCCGGTGTCACGGCGGATAATTTTGTTTACGAGGCGGATGTGAAGCTAACCGACATGAAGGCAGATGCCACGTTGGTATTCCGGTCCAACGAAGACGGCTGGGCTTCTTATATGCTGCAAATTGTACCTGCTGCAGGGCTTATTCGACTGCGAGATGCGGCAAGTGATGCAGACTTGAAGGTAGAACGGCAAGTTGAACTCAAAGCAGGCGAAATTTATCATTTGAAAGTCGTTGCAAGCGGAAGCAGCTTGAAAGTTTATTGGAATGGTCAATACAAGCCTGTTATAGACATTAATGATACCGCTTACAAAAAAGGTTATCTTGGGTTGAACGTATGGGATGGGTCAGCCCTATTTCAAAATATAAAAGTAAGTGAATTGAACAGCAATTTGGGGACAGCTGTTTTGACTTCAGGTGTATGGGAGCCGGATCTGAAAGGCTGGCAAGGGATAGCTGGAGCCGGTGCAGCCGTTCAAGTATATAATCAGCAGGCCGCTGACTTTGTATATGAAGGCGATATTGCGTTCGATGCCGGGCAATCTGAGGCTGCTCTTGCATTTCGGATGAATGAAGCGGGCACGCAGGGCTATTTGGCTGTATTAAAGAAGGAAGATGACCACGTAGTTGCCCTGCTGAAGAAAATGGATGGCTCTGTAATACGTGCGTCGGAGAAGGTTTATCCTTCGCAGGACGGAACGAGGCATCATCTGGAGATTACGGCCAGCGGCAGTCAAATAACTTTGTATGTTGACGGCTATGCGGATGCGGCTATTGAAGCTTCCGACAGCAGCTATTCGCAAGGGAACGCAGGATTTGCCGTTATGAACGGCAGCGGCTACTTCCAGAACGTATACATGGTTCCGGCTTCTGAATATTACACGGAAAATTACCGTCCCGATTATCACTATTCGCCAGCCCGCGGTTCAGCGAGCGACCCTAACGGGCTTGTCTATTATGAAGGAGAATACCATCTGTTCCATCAGGACGGGGGAACTTGGGCACACGCTGTAAGCGAAGATTTGGTGCATTGGAAAAGGCTTCCGATAGCTTTACCTTGGAATGATAACGGGCATGTATGGTCCGGGTCGGCGGTTGCGGATCTGAATAATGCTTCCGGATTGTTCACGGACTCGGGCGGTAGCGGTCTGATTGCCTATTATACATCCTATAATCCCGATGCTTATAACGGCAATCAGCGTATTGGACTTGCTTACAGTACCGATCAAGGGCGGACGTGGCAATATTCGTCTGAGCATCCGATCGTTATTGAGAATCCGGGCAAGCAGGGGGATGAGCCGGGCGGTTGGGATTTCCGGGATCCGAAGGTTGTCAGAGATGAGGCGAATAACAGGTGGATCATGGTTGTTTCCGGCGGTGATCATATTCGCTTCTTTTCTTCGACGAATTTAATTGACTGGACGCATACCGACAGCTTTGGCTATGGCAGTTATGTGCGCGGGGGCGTATGGGAGTGTCCGGACTTGTTCGAGTTACCTGTGGAAGGGACGGGGGAGAAGAAGTGGGTGCTGATGATCAGTACCGGTGCCAATTCTGCTACGGAGGGTTCAGACGCTGAATATTTCATCGGACAGCTGACGGCAGAAGGCAAATTCGTCAATGATAATGTGCCTGGCAAGGTGTTGAGAACTGATTATGGCAAAGAATTCTATGCTTCGATGTCCTTCTCGGATCTGCCGGACAACAGGAGAATTATGCTCGCATGGATGACGAATTGGGATTATCCGTTCTCCTTTCCTACTAACGGATGGAAGGGTGAGCTCACCATTCCAAGAGAGTTAACGTTAAGGAATACGAGTGACGGAGTACGGCTTGTGCAGGCTCCTGTTCAGGAGCTTCAGTCACTACGCACGACGATGTATACGGTAAAGAATAAAAGAGTTATGCCAACCAGTGCGAATCTGATTAAGGACTTGTCGGCGGGCGCCTTTGAGATTGAAGCCGAGATTGAGATCGAGGCGGGAAGCGCTGTAACGGAATTTGGTTTTAACGTCAGAGAAGGGGCAGGCAGCAACAAAACCGTTGCAGGCTATCGGATTGTCGATCAACAAATGTTCATAGACCGGAGCCATTCCGGCGTGATAGACTTCTCCGACAAGTTCTCGACTTATCAGGAGGCACCGCTCAAACAGGCAGCAAAACGAGTGAAAATGAATATATTTGTGGATGACTCCTCAATTGAGCTGTTTGGCAATAACGGTGAGGTTGTGTTCTCCGATGTTATTTTTCCTGATCCGGCCAGCCGCAGCATGAGCTTCTATACGAAGGGCGGGCCTGTTACGGTCGTATCGCTGAAGGTACATGCCCTTGCGGATACTTGGACTGCGCGTAATGATACCGGAACCCAAATTATTATGGACAAGAGTGACAAGGAACTTGGCGTGGGTCAGAGACAGACGTTATATGCGGCGGCTGAGTGTTCGAACTGCAACGGAAGCAACAAACAACAGCTGAAATGGGTATCGAGTAACCCAAGTGTTGCGCGCGTTAGTTCTTCTGAGCAAGGTAAAGCGACACTGCTTGCTGGAAAACCTGGAGAAGCCGTTATCAAAGTGTCCACTCCTAATGGTAAAGTCCACGCCAGTACGCAGGTCCGGGTAAATGACGGCCAATTCGTGACGAATCTGACCGATTGGAAGCCGGATCTGTCGCTGTCAAGCTGGGTAGTAACGGAGAACGGTATTCGGGGTAGCTACTCCAGCGATGCGAATTATATCGCTCGAGAAACGGCAGGCAATTTCACCTATACAGCGGATATGAGACTTGGCGAGGATGGAGGAGCCGGTTCGGTTCTGTTCCGCGCAAGCGCTGACGGACGAAGCGGTTATTACTTCAATCTGGATCCGAATATGAAGGCTTACCGGTTGTTCTATAAGGTAGACGGGGCTTTTGAAGACCGGATGGTGATTGCCCGTGTACCTGCCTTCCTTCAACGGGGCGTAACCTATCATGTGAACATAGAAGCGCACGGGCCTCATATTATAATTTCCGTCAACGGACAACGCATCATTGACGTTCAGGATGGGACTTTTCCAGAAGGACATTTCGGCGTGAATGTTTTTGGAGGGCAAGTGTCCTATCAGAACGTTATGGCTGCCAACAGGGAGGATGCAGTTTTATCTTCCGCTATCTTAACGAATGAAGCAAATGGCAAGTCCTTGTTTGTAAAAGGTCAACAGAACGGGGAGCCGGTAAGCTTACAGGCCGAGGGAGTCGCAACGTGGACATTTATACCGACTGGTGACGAACAAGGCTCCTATTCGATTCGGACGGTAGGCGGCAAGACGCTTGATCTCAATACAGGGCAAAATACCATCCAGTTATACAGCTACTTAGGCTACAATAATCAGCGGTGGATTGTTAGTCCCAATGCTAACGGTACAGTTACGATCACATCCGTACACAATGGCAAGGCGCTTGCCGTGTCGGAAGACGGTTCTGCAATTACGCTGAGTGATGTGCAAGCGGGACTAGCGCAGCAAGAATGGAGAATGCAGAAGAAATAACAGTCAAAGGGAGGCAGCGATTCAGCCAGAATCGCGTGCCTCCCTTTTACGATGTTTAGTGATAAGCCGGCGTCTCGATGCCGCATGGCCCGCCGTCCGGATTCGCTTCGAGCGACAGCTCCGAACCGTCTGCCTTATACAGCGGGTTATACCAATGCGAGATGGACATCGCGCTGCTGTTTGCGTAGTGGGAAATAAACGCGCGGCGGAAGCGGTCTTTTGTTTTGTTCCGGTAAGAGCCATGGATCAGATTGCCGTTGAAGAAGAGGATATCGCCTGCTTCCATGATGGCTGCAATTGGTTTTTCTTCTTTTGGCGGCTTTACGTAATGGTTGGTGAACGATTCGTTCGAATCGGACTCTTCCGGGCATACGATCTCATACGTGTTGGTCTTCGGAACAAGCAGCATGCAGCCGTTCTCTTCGTCGCAGCGGTCGATCGCCGCCCAAGCCGCGATACAGTTGCCCGGTTCTACCTTCAGGTAGAAATTATCTTGATGAAGCGCTTGACCGCGGGAGCCCGGAGGTTTGTAGTAGAACATGCTTTGCGCAGCCAACGCTTCTTCTCCGTACAGATCGTGCATAATGTCGAGAACAGCGGGATGCAGCATGTAATGCTTGCTCAGATCATTGTAGCGGTGCGGATGCATCACGCGCGGGTAACGGCGCAGCGGATCCTCTTGCTCGCCGTCCAGAACCGGATCGAAATAGCCGGGAACCGGTGTAAGGCTGATTTTATCAAACTCCGCTCGAATTTCTTCAATTTCCTCCTTGTTCCACACGCCTTTTACGATTACGTAACCTTCCGTCTCGAACTGCTTCATCTGCTCCGCGGTGAGCACTTTAAGCGACTGGTTCAATTGAATTGCCCCTCTCCTTGTTGTGTGCTTCTTCTTGTCTCTAATTGTAGGGTGTTAAGGGAAAAGGTTGAAGTCGCAATCATGCTCATAACTGCTTGGATTCTGCTATTGTACTGGACGAATGGAGGCTGGGGCGTTACCCTTAGGGTAATGAATCGGAGCGGGGTGGAAATGGTGGAGAAGGAATCGAAGAACGGCATCTTTACGGGGCATTTCCTCGAAAATGATTCCTATTGCATGGTACGGCCTGCGGGAAGAGAGGATTGGTTGCTTGTTTATACGCTAGAGGGTCAGGGTTTTTTTCGGACGCCAGCGGGTGATAAATTATGCAAGGCAGGGGAACTGATACTGCTCCGCAAAAGGGTTCCCCATACGTATGGCACTGTAAAAGGAGAAACGTGGAACTTTTTGTGGGCACACTTTAATCGGCTCCCGGAACTGTCCTTGCTGCCGGATGAGGAAGTGCTGCTCTGCCCGCTGCCTTCCAGCGAGCTGCAGCGAAGGGTACTCCGGATTTTCCGATCGCTGCTTCATGATTCCAGGGCGCAAGGCGGCTTCTGGGAGGAGCTATGCGACAATCAATTAAGTGCCTTGATTCTGCTAATGGCTGGGCAGCTCGCGGACAAGCTCGATTACCGCGTCAGCCAGGTAATGAGGATTTTATCCGCGCAGATGCAGGAGCCGCTATCCATTAACGAGCTGGCGGCACGGGTAGGCTTGTCCGCCTCCCGGCTATCCCATCTGTTCAAGTCGGAGACCGGCAGATCCATTGTAGATACGCTTAACAATATGCGTCTCGAGCAGGCAGTTCTGCTTATGCTGCAGGCCGGACGGACGGCAGGGGAGGCCGCCTTTGGCGTTGGCTTCCAAAGCTATAACCATTTTGCCGCCTTGTTCCGCAGGCGGTACGGCTGCGGTCCGGCGGAGTACAAACGGAAGGCGGAGTTATAAATGTAATTTACGTTCTGGCCTTGAATTGGCTTGGCGTTATGCCCACGAATTTCTTGAACTGGCGCATGAAGTGCGTTTCATGCTCGTATCCGCAGCTCGCCGCGATAGCCGATACGGAGAGCGTGCTGTTCTTGAGCAGATATTTGGCCAGCTCCAGCCTGCCGTTTATCATGTCCGTTACGACGGAACAGCCGAAAATATCTTTATAGAGATGCTGGAAATAAGATTTGCTGAGGTGAACGCGTTCAGCCAGCATCTCTACGGTTACATGGCTTTGTGGCGTATTGTACAGCTCATCTCGAAGCTCCGAGAACTGCCGGATGTAACGGCCCGGCCGCTCGGGATGCTGGGAGAGTTCGTGAAGATTACTCAGCTTCATTAGAAGCGCCCGGATATCGGTATCCAGAATGAGATCCCGCAAATGCCCGCCTTGCTTCTGTACCCGATGCAGTTCCATAATGCTTCTGGAGATCAGCATCGGATCGACGGCCGGGACGGGAGTATCGAGCGGGAAACGAAGCTCGGCCAGCAGATGCATTAATTCATCCCCTTGGCAGTGAAACCAGTCATTGACGAATGGCAGCTCAACCTGCGCATAGGAATGCGGCGTATCCGGCTGGAACAGCACAAACGAGTCGCTGTCCACCACGATGCGCTCTCCTCTTATCGTTACCTCTGATTTTTTCTTGAATAATACAAAAGCATAATCCCCCGAACCGTGAGGCCGAATAATCGATATGCCGTTTGGATGGACAAAGCGGTAGCCGCAGCTGTCTAAGCGAATGATTGCCAACAACCCCTTTTCATCAAAAAAAGCAGGATAGGTCAGTTTTTTCTCATTATAGTGAATTGTAGGCGCTTTCTCAATCCCATACAATCTAACTATAGTAGAGGAATACAAAATGTCCTGCCCGCGATGGGAGCTGATGCAAATATGACAATCACAGAATCTGTCAGTAAGAGGGAGCGGGATGGCTGCAAGGGCTGCTCGGCTGACGTCAGAGTGACGGACGAGCAGATTCAGCGTTTATTATCCAAATTGAAACCTGAGGTTTGCGTGTCCGATGCCTTGTACGCGAAACGGCTGGATGCTTGCGGAAGTTGCGCGAGTCTGTCGTATGGCACGACCTGCATGCATTGCGGTTGCCTGGTTCAAGTGCGAGCCAAGCTGAAGGACAAAGGATGCCCGCATCCACGGTCATTATGGGAAGTTGTGTAATCATTCTATTCTTTCTGGGAGGCTTTTATTGAGATGAATAAAGCAGTAGTACATGCGGATTGGTCGATTGGCACGATTAATAAGAATATTTACGGTCATTTTGCCGAACATCTTGGCAGATGTATATATGAAGGTTTGTGGGTAGGGGAAGATTCGGAAATTCCGAACACGGACGGGATCCGCAACGATGTTATCGAAGCGCTCCGCAACCTGAAGGTTCCGGTATTGCGCTGGCCGGGCGGTTGCTTCGCCGATGAATACCATTGGAAAGACGGCATTGGTCCTCGCGAAACGCGCAAGAGAATGGTCAATACGCATTGGGGCGGCGTGGTGGAAAATAACCATTTTGGCACGCATGAGTTTTTCCGTCTATGCGAGCTGATTGACGCCGAGCCTTATATTTGCGGCAACGTAGGCAGCGGAACCATTCAGGAAATGTCCGAATGGGTGGAATATATGACGTTCGACGGCGATTCCCCGATGGCGAATCTGCGCCGGCAGAACGGCCGGGAAGAACCATGGAAGCTGAAATATTTTGGCGTGGGCAACGAGAACTGGGGTTGCGGCGGCGAGATGCTTCCGGAGCATTATGCGGACCTGTACCGCAACTTCCAGACGTACGTTCGCCAATACGGCGATAATAAGCTGTACAAAATCGCGGGCGGCGCAAGCTCCGACGATTACCGCTGGACCGACGTGCTGATGAACAAAGCGGAGCGCTTCATGAGTGGTCTGAGCTTGCATCATTACACGGTTCCCGGCACTTGGGCGGATAAAGGATCCGCAACGGAATTTGACGAGAACGATTGGTTTATTACGATGAAGAAAGCCGAATATATGGACGAGCTTCTTACTCGTCACAGTACGGTTATGGACCGCTATGATCCGAACAAACGCGTTGGCCTGATCGTGGACGAGTGGGGGACTTGGTTTAACGTTGAACCGGGCACGAATCCGGGCTTCCTGTATCAGCAGAATACGATGCGCGACGCGCTTGTCGCAGCGATTAACCTGCATATTTTCCATAAGCATTGCGATCGCGTACAAATGACGAACATCGCTCAAATGGTCAATGTGCTGCAAGCGGTAGTCCTGACCGAAGGCGATAAAATCGTACTTACGCCTACGTACCATGTGCTAGAAATGTATAACGTCCATCAGGATGCGGAGGCGCTTGCCATCCATGGTCAATTCGGCAAAGTAAATGCCGACGGCAAGGAGCTTGATCAAGTAGGCGTTACCGCGTCCAAGAAAGACGGCGTTATCCATGTCAGCCTGTACAACCTGCATCCATCCGAGCAATCGGAGATTAACCTTGAGCTTCGCGGCGCGGAGGGCAGCTTTACCTGCACGGGCAAGCTGCTTGCCGCCGATACAATTCAAGCGTTTAACTCTTTCGAGGAACCGGCGAACGTTAGCGTGAAGCCTTATTATGAAGCGAATATCGAAGATGGCAAGCTGAGCCTCAACTTGCCGGCAGCTTCGGTAGTCACTTTGCGGATCGAGCAATAATAAATAGGGAAAGCCGTGAAGACCAATTGGGTTTTCACGGCTTTATTTATTCGGGGAAGATGATCGCTACGGGATCATCTCCCCACTATTTTATTTCAAATTGCTTCCCGTTGTAATCGCCCGGTCTTGGAAGTTCTCGACGGAGGCGCTTTTCTCGTAGAAATGCGGAACATTGTCCTGAATGCCTTGGCGCGTGTAGAACGGATCGTCCGCAGCAAGCGGGAACGTGACTTTTTCCCCGGTGCTTGCCGACTTATAGATGCCGAGTATCAGCTCCAACGTTGCCCGGCCGCTATGCCCGTCGATGAGTAGCTGCTCACCCCGTTCGATAGCCGACAATACGTTGTCAATCTGTCCGACATGTCCCTCATAGGCGACCTCCGGAAGGTTGTCATAATAAGCTTGAATCTCCGATGCGAGAGCCTGATTCGGAGTAGGGAAGCCATTGTCCATCGAGCTGGAAGCGACAAGCTTCCACGGAGCGGAGATCCGGGCGTCCTTGCCTTGGAAGATCAGTTGCTGCTCTTCGCCGTGATGGACAACGGAGCTCGTAATCTGGCCAAGTCCGCCACCGGCGAACTTCAGCATCGCGATCGAAATATCCTCAACCTCCGCATTATCATGCGACGTATTGCTCATGAAAGCTTGCAATTCGGTAGGCCGGCCCATCATCCACAGCAGCGCGTCGATATGGTGGACGGCATGGTTAAGCGTGCAGCCGCCGCCTTCCTTCTCCCAAGTTCCGCGCCACCACAGATCGTAGTAAGAGTGGCCGCGCCACCAGTAGGAGTCGATCTGCGAGTGAACAACAGGGCCAATCAGCCCACTATCAAGAACGGATTTCAGCTTCATCATCGGCGTACGGAAGCGATTCTGAGCCACAATCGAGAGCAGCTTGCCGCTCTCCTCCGCTACCCGGTTCATCGCGTCGCATTCTTCGAGCGAGGAGGCCATTGGTTTTTCGACCATGACATGTTTGCCCGCCCGGAGGAATTGTACGGCAATATCCGCATGGGTATAAGGAGGCGTGCAGACGGAGACAAGGTCGATATCTAGCTCTAGTAACTCGGTATAATCGGCAAAAGCTTGGGCTTTGGTCAACCCGCATTCCGCAATGCGTTTCTCGGCTTTATCGACATAGATGTCGGTAACCGCAACGACCTGGCATCTCTCCGGAAATTTCAAATAAGAATCGATATGGGCTCTGCTAATGGCTCCGGCTCCAATAATGGCGACTTTCAACATTGTAATCTCTCCTATTCCATGCGTTCCGCAAGATTTTGGGCTAATACGCTAAGCTCGGCAACTTTGAAGGCATGCTCCTGTGTCATCGCATTCTCCGTACGGTGGATGCAGTCAAGAATAAGCTGTCCGAAAAACGGGAAGCCAACCTGACCTTTTACGGAAAAATGATACTCGCCCTCGTGATTGGCCATATACACCTGATCCCCTTCGGAACTGCGGGCGAGATCCACGTATTTGCGCACCTCAATGTAACCGTTTGTTCCAACGATCAGCGTCCGGCCATCTCCCCAAGTACTCAATCCGTCCGGCGTCAGCCAGTCCACTCGGAAGTAGGCCGCCGCCCCGTTATCGCCCGTCAGCATCACATCGCCGTAATCCTCAAGCTCCGGATATTGCTTATGGTGGTAGTTGGCTATCCGGGATTGTACAACCTTGGCATCCTTAGCTCCCGTATAAGACAGAAACTGTTCGATCTGATGGCTGCCGATATCGCAAATAATGCCACCGTACTTCTCGCGTTCGAAGAACCATTCCGGTCTTCCTTGTGCATTCGTCCGATGCGGTCCCCAGCCCATAACCTGCACAACTCGGCCAATCGCGCCTTGATCTATCAACTGACCGGCGAACAACGCGCCTTCGTTATGCAGCCTTTCCCCGTAATAAACCATATATTTGCGGCCGGTCTCGGCGGCAACCCGTTTGGCGTCCGCGAGTTGCTCCAGAGTGGTAAGCGGCGCTTTGTCCGTGAAATAGTCCTTGCCCGCCCGCATAACCCGAAGGCCAAGCGCACAACGCTCGGATGTAATCGCCGCGGAAGCAACAAGCCCAATGCGGGCATCCGCAAAAATCTCCTCTTCCGAAGCCGCCGCTATGGCCTCAGGGTATTTCTCTACGAATCTGGCTACTTTCTCCGGATCTGGATCGTACACGTAAACCAGCTCTCCGCCTGCTTCGATAAGCCCGTTACACATGCCGTACACATGTCCGTGATCCAATGCGATTGCAGCGAATCGGAATTCGCCTGGCGCTACAACGGGGTTTGGTTTGCCTTGCGGCGCATAATTCATGCCGTCTGTCTTATTCAAGCGAGAAACAGCTCCTTTATTGGAATTGCTTCTAGAATATATGGAAAATGATCGGCTTTGTCGCTTGATTTTGCGGTAAAATGTTTATATCTTGCGGTTATTTAGAAAGGGGGAGAAACAATTGCTAGGGGCGAACTGGTTCCAATACGAATATCGCAGAACGTCAACGGAATTTTTCCAAGAGGTGTTTCACGCGCATTCCCAAATGGAGCTTACTTATGTGCATGAAGGCAAGGGACTGCTCATCATAGACGGGAAATCCTATTCGATTGAACCTCAAACGCTGCTTGTATTCCCGCCATTCCAGATGCACCGCATTCAAGTGCACGTGACGTCGGACGAACCTTTTATTAGGAGCGTGCTGCAATTCGAGCCGGCCGTGCTGCAAGGCTATTTGAATGATTTCCCTAGCCTTAAGAGCTTCTTCCAGCGCTTGATGCTGCAGCAGGCAAATGTGCATCCGGTTAACGCAATGGCGGAGACCGAGCCGTTTGCGGCTCTTCTTAAGCAGTTTGGCCAAACGATGGGCGGCATGGGAGAGACGGAGTTCGAGGAAAATAGGGGCGTTTTTTTGCTCAGCCTTGTACATCAATTGAAGCAAAGTCCGGATGGCGGATCGGCTTATCTCAAGTACCATAATCATCGCGTCGAAGACATTATCGGCTGGATCGAGAAGCATTACGCGGAGCCGTTCCGGCTGGAGGATCTGGCCAGCAGCCTTCATTTGTCGCCTTATCATGTCGCTCATCTGTTCAAGGAATCGACAGGCACGACCATCGTTGCATATACCCAGGCGACGCGAATCCGCCATGCTTGTGCGCTGCTGCGCAAAACGACATTGCCCTTATCAGAAGTGGGTTATCGCGTAGGCATAGCGAATCCCTCGTATTTCAGTAAAATTTTCCGCCAAATCATGGGCGTAGCTCCGCTGTCTTACAGGCAGCATTTGATCAAATAATTCTATCGATGGGGTGAACGGATGATTCTTTTTCATAAGGGAGAAATTAGTCTTCGCACACTTGAAGCGGAGGATGCCAAGCGGTTGGTCCACTGGCTCAGCGATCCGGTTGTGCTGGCCTATTACGGCGGCAGGGACAAGCCGCATGATGCGGCAATGGTACAAGAGCATTTCTACCAGGAACCGGATGAGAATACGCGTTGTATTATTCAATCGGGCGGCACCGACATTGGTTATTTGCAATTCTATGAGATTGAAGCCGAGGAGAGGAAGATTTACGGTCTCGCGGATGAGAAGGACGTCAAGATTTATGGCATGGACCAGTTTATTGGGGAGCCCTCCTATTGGAACAAAGGGATTGGTTCGGCGCTCATTCGGGAGACTGTCCGTTATCTTGAGCAGGAGCGGGGAGCAAGGACAATCGTCATGGACCCGCAAGCCTGGAACTCGCGGGCGTTGCATGTCTATGAGAAAGCCGGCTTCAAGAAAGTAAAGCTGCTAGAGAAGCATGAATGGCATGAAGGCGAATACCGGGATTGCTGGTTAATCAGGTATGACCGGGCGGGGGAGTAGGCAGAGACCTAATCATCCGCACCAGATTCATGGCTGAAGCGGGAAGAGGTTCGTTGCGCCGGGTACAAATCGCAATCGTATTCTTGAGATGGATGCCCTCCACGTACACGCGTGCTAATTCGCCGCGCTCGACGTATTCGCGCACGACAAGCGACGATACAAAGTTTGCTCCATAACCTGCGATAACGGCGGTAATCGCTTCATGCAACCCGTTAAATTGCAGCGAAATGGTCGGAACGGAGGCGTTGTGCGTGCGGCACAAGGAAAAGAGCCGTTCCCGCGTCGAACTTCCTTCTTCGCGCATGACAAACGGTTCGTTCATCATCTCGGATAATGTGACCTGCCGATTGGCATAGCGGTGGCCCGGCGCGACAACAAACCATAATTCATCCTCAAATAACTCTTCCGTCTGAATTGTTTCCGGGTAACGCTCGGCTATTCCGCCAAATATTGCGATATCAACCTCAACATCCAGCAGTTGCTGCAAGGCTCCGCTGGAGTTGGTCGTTGTAATGTTCATCTCGACCTGATTATACTTCTGCTTAAACTTAGCGATCCATGCCGGGATGAGGAAGTTTGCGGGCAAATAGGTAGCCGCCATCCTAATGCTGCCAACCGTGCCGCTTGCGTAATTGGAGGCGAACTGCTCGATCTGATGCTCCACGGCAAATAACCTCTTCGCTAGCACGGCAAGCTCCTCGCCGGCATCGGTAAGCGCGATTCCTCTTCCTTGAGGTTTGAACAGCGGAAGCCCCAATTCCTTCTCGAATTTCTTAATCTGCGCGGTAATAGCCGGCTGGCTAATATTCAACCATTCAGACGCTTTGGTTACGCTTCCTACTGAAGCAATCGTATGGAACAACCGTAAGGCATGCAGATTTAGCAAAACGGGATTCCCCCTCCAACTTAGAATAAACTCATATATATAATGTATAAGTTAAGCAAAAACATATATTATTTTTATCATTATAACTCGCTTATGATGGAAGTAGAAGTTATCCCAAAGCGAGGAGAAGTGGTAAACATGAGTACGCTGCACACTTGGGAAAAGGTAGACGATTACTTGTCGGAGCGTTTAGTCCAGCAGGATTCGATTATGGAGCAGGTGCTGCAAAATAATAAGCAGGCTGATCTGCCAGCAATTGACGTTGCTCCAAACCAAGGAAAACTATTGAATCTGTATGCAAGGATGATTGGTGCAACGCGGATTCTGGAGATCGGAACATTGGGAGGCTACAGCACGGTCTGGATGGCAAGGGCTCTTCCGGATAACGGGAAGCTGATCACCCTGGAGCTTGACCCGCATCATGCGGAGACCGCACGGCAAAACATGGCGCTGGCCGGGGTCAGCCACAAGGTAGAAATAAGAGTAGGAGAGGCGTTGGAACAGTTAGCCAAGCTTAGAGAGGAAGGCGAAGCGCCATTTGATCTTATCTTTATAGATGCGGATAAACCTAATAATCCCTTCTATCTGCAATGGGCGCTGCGATTTTCCCGTCCGGGTACCGTTATCATGGCAGACAATGTCGTTCGCGAGGGAGAAGTCATCAGCAAGCACAGCACGGATCCCCGCGTTCAAGGGATACGCAATTTTATGGACCTGCTCTCGGAGGAACCGAGAGTAAGCGCAACGGCTGTTCAGACGGTTGGAGCCAAAGGTTATGACGGCTTTGCGCTTGGGATTGTGCAGGAGTAAAATAAGTAACAAAACCGAAGGAGTGGATGTACAACATGGATAACTTTCGTGCATTAGTAGCGGACGGCAATGAGACGGAGAAGCCGAAGCTCGCAATTAGAAACTTGACGGCTGCGGACCTGCCGGAAGGAGAAGTGACTGTGCAAGTCGCCTACTCCAGCGTGAACTATAAAGACGGGTTGGTTGGGATCCTGGGACGCATGGTGCAAAGCTACCCTCATATTCCCGGCATAGATCTGTCCGGAACCGTGACGGAATCAAGCGATCCCCGATATAAACCGGGCGACCAAGTCATTGTAACGAGTTACGGACTAGGCGTGACGCATGATGGAGGTTACAGCGAGCTGGCACGCGTTCCCGCAAGTTGGGTTGTTCCTCTGCCGGAAGGACTTACTCTCCGCGAGGCCATGATTCTTGGCACGGCGGGCTTTACGGCAGCGTTATCCGTACAGCGGCTGGAGGACAATGGACTTGCGCCGGAGAAAGGTCCGGTTGTAGTGGCCGGCGCCAGCGGCGGGGTAGGCAGCGTCGCCGTTAACATTCTTGCCAAACGCGGTTACGAGGTGACGGCAAGCACGGGAAGAATGAACGAAGAAGCTTATCTGAAGGAACTTGGTGCCGCTCGCGTCATTCACCGGGATGAGCTGACGGAAACGGAGCGCAAGCCAATCCGGCGTCCGCTCTGGGCCGCGGCTGTGGATCCGGTGGGAGGCAAAACATTATCTTATCTGCTCAGCACGCTTCAATACGGCGGATCTGTCGCAACAAGCGGATTAACCGGCGGTATCGAGGTTGAGACTTCCGTCTATCCGTTCATCTTAAGAGGAGTGAATTGGCTTGGCATCGATTCGGTGGAGTGCCCGATGGAGCTGCGCCGCAAGGTGTGGGAACGCCTATCTACAGACTTGAAGCCAACGATGCTGAGCACCGCAATCGTAAATGAAATCAGCCTAGAGCAACTTCCGGGTGAACTTGCCCGCATTCTTCAAGGCCAGGTGCGCGGCAGGACGATCGTAAAGCTTGGCTAAGATAAATTACAAGCTTATAAAGGGACTATAGATTTTCAGGGGAGAGGATCGCCATGGCCGCTTTTTTTGATACCATTACACCGGAGATCAGGGAGTTTATTTGCAACCAGCATCTTTTCTTTGTGGGTACAGCCCCGTCGGAAGCAGGCGAAGTCAGCGTGTCTCCCAAAGGTTACGACACGCTCCGAATACTTGGCGAGTCCAAAATTTTATATCTGGATTATTACGGAAGCGGCAACGAGACGGCAAACCATCTCAATCAGAATAAAAAGATTACGTTCATGTGGTGCAGTTTTGAAGACGAGCCTTTAATATTAAGGGTTTATGGCCGGGGGAAGGTGCTGGATAAAGGGACAGAGGAGTATTCCTCAAACTTGAATGAGCATTTCTCCGGATTCGAAGAAAGAATCGTAAGGCAAATATTCGAAATTGACGTTGTCTCCGTGCAAAAAAGCTGCGGTTGGGGCGTTCCGTTTATGAAGTTTGAGAAGGAACGCACCAAGTTGGATGACATGTCCAAAAAACGACGTTGATTCCTATCTAACTATAAAACCCGCTTGGCTTGCCGTATCTCTTGTGAGCGGCAGCATGCCAAGCGGGTTTGTTTGTTCATGCGAAGTTATTTCCAGTTCTGCTCGATAAATTCATCGCGGCCGGATTGGGCACGGTCTTCCTTGTAATGCTTCGGATTTTTTTTATGGTAATCCTGATGGTAGTCTTCTGCCGGATAAAACGTCTCCGCTTCCCGGATTTCGGTCACGATCGGCTTGTCGAAACGACCGGATGACGCCAGTTCCTGCTTAGAAGCAAGGGCAAGCTCCCGCTGTTCCTCGTTGTGGAAGAAGATAGCGGTGGCGTATTGGCTCCCGCGATCCTGGAATTGTCCTTCGGCATCGGTTGGATCGATCTGAGGCCAATACAGTTCAAGCAGGCGTTCATAGGGGAATACCGCCGGATCGAACGTAATTTGGACAACTTCGAGATGCCCGGTTGTCCCTTTTTTAACTTCTTCATAAGTCGGATCAGCCAGATGGCCGCCCATATATCCGGATATAATTCCGTGAATGCCAGGAAGTTCTTCGAATGGCGTAACCATACACCAGAAGCATCCTCCGGCAAAAGTAGCGTGTGTAAGCTGCATTGTTCAATAACCCTTTCTTGCTTTGACTTGCTTGCCAGTCTTCTAAAAGTAACTTGTCCCGCGCGAGAAGTCAATTTTAGAGCAGGTAAGATACCAATAAGCCTCATGGCTTCCCGCGTTCGGCGGAAAAGCTATGAGGCTTATTGGCTCAAGCGATTGCTCCATCTTTTATATATAGAATACGATCTGCGTAAGAGGCTACCGCCTTATCATGCGTAATGAGGATAATCGTACGGCCTTCGGCATGCAGCTTGGTTAACAGCATCATAATTTCTTTCCCCGTTTGCGAATCAAGTGCTCCCGTAGGTTCATCGGCGAGCAGGATGGAGGGATTCGTTGAGAGCGCTCTCGCAATAGCAACCCTTTGTTGCTGGCCTCCGGATAATTCCGCCGGACGGTGATTGAGATGCGAGCGAAGCCCAACGGCATCAAGTGTCTCCAGCACCGCTTGTTTCCTCTGATGTCCCGGTACCCCCCGGTAAATTAAAGGCAGTTCCACGTTATCGTAAGCCGTCAAGTTGGGGATCAGATTGTAATTCTGAAACACAAATCCGATCCGCCTGTTCCTTACATCCGCCAATTGATTATCGCTCATTGCAGATACCCGTCTGCCTTCCAGCGTATATGTGCCGCTATCGGCAGTGTCCAAGCAGCCCATAATATTCATGAGTGTAGATTTTCCAGAGCCGGACGGCCCCTGAATCGCCACGAACTCGCCTTGCTGCACTTCCAAGGAAATGTGCTGCAAGGCGGTATAACGTTGGCCCCCCATGCGGAAATGCTTCGTAATTTGCTCCATTTGAACGATGGCCATGTTTTTTTGCTCCCCTCCTGAAAAGAAAATTGCCGTAAGCAATTACCTACTATAGAGGCTATTCAAAAGGCTTGTTCATTTTTCCGGTTTCTAGCTTGTTTTTCTTATTATCTGCGGGCATTCAGCCGTCTCAGCTGCATGATCCGATAATACATCGCTTTGCTCGGCAATTTGCGGAACGGGATTGATTCAGGGGTTGTATTAACTTCAAGAATCCAGGGATGCATCTGGTGGTCGAGCGCAATATCAAAACCCAGCTCATTAAGAAAAGGATACCGGGCTTTGAGCATATGCGCGCATTCGATACAGATGCTGTTTAATTGCGCGGTCATGCTCTGAATGAGCTCTGCCCCGCCGTGAGAGGCAATGACGGAGTTAAAGGTGTAAATTTCGGCACCTTGCGCGCCGTTGGTTACCGCCATCCCAGGCTGGGCAACCCGGGCAAGCATGCCGGTAATTTGCCATTCCCGGTGTTCGTTTAATTGCAGCTCGACCCGCAGATCGTAGATCCGCTGTTTGTATCTGGCTAAATGAATGCCCCGTTGCACGATATACTTGGTTCCTTGAATTTTGTTTCTCAAGGAGACGATTAACTGCTTCCAGGTCAGGCGGCTGTATCTCTTTGCGCCAAGCTGATAGGCGTACATGCCGTTCTTATGTTCGACGCGCATAACTCCGACGCCATGGGAGCCGCTGTTAGGTTTTACATAGACCATTTGATAGAGCGAGAGCATTTTTCTAAGAGAGTTTTCGCTAAATAGGAGAGTATGCGGAATATGACTGCGAGTGGAAGCTTTACGGTAAAGAACAACGTGTTTAGCCCATTTGTTATATACGCCTCTTCTTTTTTGCATAGGTACGTCCTCCGAATTCCCGTCATGATAGTCTTACAGAAATAACATATGCTTGCCTTTTCTTCAGGGAGTGGGCGTAATACGGGGCGAAACTATTTTGGGGCGCATAGGATGGTAGAATGATCGACTGACTGAAATGGAGGATGCTTCATGCCTATTACTATGAATATGTCTTCTCTCCAAGCCAAATGGGAGGAAGTGAGACAGCTATATCCTTGGTATAAGCAAATGACAGGGGCTTCTTGCGACTTCAAATGGGAGGAAGTTCCGCTGCTCACGCAGGATAGATTGCTTCCCTATTACGAGAGTGATGAGAGTACGGTTCCGCGGGACTGGAATGTCTATCGGACTTCGGGGACTAGCGGCAACAAACGGAAAGCCATCTATTATGATGCCAATGATGAAGAAGCGTATATCCGGTATAAGGTAGAGATGTTTGCAGAGTTGCTGAAAGGCTATAACGTATCGCGGGCACTTAGCGACATGGGAACAGGCCATGCGGAAGCAACCGCGGTCCCCATATTCGAGGAGCTTGGTCTTGCATGCGAATCGGTTCCTTTTGGCTTGCCTGCGGCTGCGCATTTGATTCGAATCAAGGAATATGTACCGGATGTGCTGTATACGATGCCTTCTCTTATGGATGGCATGCTTCGCGTTGCTCCGCCGGATTTCAAATGGGGGCTGAAATGCGTGCTTCTCGTAGGGGAACCGGCACCGCCTGCATGGAGACAACGGGTCGCGGAGCGGCTTGGCATTGCCGAGCAGGATGTCATGGATACGCTGGGCAGCATCGAGATCGGAACCATTGCCTATTATGACCGGTCGATTGAACGTTATGTCGTCATGGATGGCGTTATGGCCGAAGGAGTTGAACCAGCCGAAGCTGGTCTGCCGGAAGTAGAGCTTCCGGACGGGGAGCAGCTGCTTGTGCTTACTTCGTTAGTGCGGCGGCGGTTCCCGGCGCTTCGATTCGTTACCTACGACGTCGTTAGGGATTTGCGGGTTGACGTGGTGCACGGCAAGCCGGTTACAACGTTTGAGGCTATTGTGAAGCGGGTGGGGCCGGAGCTGAAGCACGGGGAAAAAATCAGCATTTACGATATAGAAAATGCGGTCTTCAAACATGTACGGCAAGCGGTTGTCAAAGTGCTTGTGAACGGAAATAAGCTGCAGGTCGGCATTGCGACGATTGACGAATTGAATGATGAAGTACGCGCTGCGGTACGCGATGAGCTGCACAGCACGATACCGGCGATTGGCGCAATGATTCGCGGCGGTCTCCTAGAGCAGATGGACGTCTTGTTTGGGAGCGGTGTTACGGATGTTTCCTTGCCGGAGGGAACGAGAAAACCAATTAAACAGAAAAAGCTGTTTGTGGAGCCAAGCAGCGAAGGCAGGGAACATGGATGAGCGTGTACGACAATATAGCGGCCATGATTGGCAATACCCCGATGGTGAAGCTTGGGCGATTATTTAAGGATGCCGATTTCGATGTTTATGCGAAGCTGGAAATGCATAATCCCGGCGGCAGCGTGAAGGATAGGCCGGCGAGAGCGATGCTCCAGGCAGCGCTGGAGGAAGGCCGCATTAAACCCGGTTCCGTTATCGTGGAATCGAGCTCGGGCAATCTCGCCGTAGGGCTGGCCCAGCTGTGCAATACGATGGGATTTACATTTATTTGCGTGGTTGATCCGAAAACAACGGAAGCCAATTTGCGGGTGCTTCGGGCTTATGGAGCGAGAATTGATCTGGTCGAGAAGCCCGATCCGGAGACGGGGGAATTTGTTCCGGCACGGCTCGCCCGCGTGCGCCGCTGGCTGAAGAGATTACCAGACGCGTTCTGGCCCAACCAATACGGCAACAAAAATAACGCCTTGTCCCATCAAATGACGACGATGACCGAGATGGCCGCCGATCTTCCGCATTTGGATTATTTGTTTTGCGGCGTTAGTACTTGCGGAACGATTCGCGGCTGCGTGGACTACATTCGAACGAACGGTCTTTCCACGAAAGTGATTGCGGTGGACGCGGAAGGCAGTATTATTTTTGGAGGGGAGAAGGGAAAGGTTACGCGCATGCTGCCCGGGCTTGGCGCGGGCATAAAGCCGGGGCTTTGTCCGGATGAAGGCATACATGAAGTGGTAAGAGTGAATGACCGCGATTGTATTGCCGGCTGCAGGAAGCTGGTCCGTACGGAATCGATACTGGCCGGCGGCTCTTCGGGCGGAGTGATCTCGGCGGTAGAAAAATATAGCGCGAATATTCCTCCCGGTTCGACCTGTGCCGTCTTGCTGCCGGACCGCGGAGAACGTTATTTGAACACCGTATATGACGATACATGGGTATCCCGGTTATTTGGCGATGCCTTTGCGGCAGGGTTGCATAAATAAGCCGTTAGAGTTCGTTAAGGTTCAAACTCTTTTTAGGAGGTAAGAATAACCCATGATTTATTTGAACGAGCGGGATTTGGAGCAGATCGGCATTGATTGGCCGGCATTAGCTCTTCTCATTGAAAATGCTGTCGCTTCGTTTGCCGCTGGAGAATGCGCGCAACCGATCAAACCTTATTTGAAGTATGGAGACGAGCGCAACCGGATTATTGCGATGCCTGCCTACGTCAACCGTCCGGCGCGCGTCGCGGGTCTGAAGTGGATTGCAAGCTTCCCGGGGAATATCGAGATCGGAATTCCAAGGGCAAACAGCGTAACGATTCTGAATGACCCGGACACCGGCGTTCCTAACGCCATCGTTCTAGGCAGCCTCATTAGCGCCATCCGAACCGCGGCTGTTAGCGGAACGCTGCTCAGGAAGCTTGTTGCCGGCGGAGAAAAGAAGCTTCGCATAGCGTTAATCGGCATGGGCCCAATCGGTCGGATGCATGTGCATATGCTGAATGGTCTGCTGGGTGACCGGATTAGCCGAATCGTTGCTTATGACAGGCGTGAAGTTCAAGTAGAGGAATGGCTGAGCGGCGTACCGGCTGTTATTCCAGTCGAAAAAGCCGCTTCCTGGCAAGAGGCATACCGCGATGCGGATGTTGTGTTTACCTGTACGGCTGCGCCGGAGCGTTATATTGACGAGGCGGCTAAGCCGGATGCGATTCTGATGCATGTTTCGCTGAGGGATTACGAACTGGACGCCTTGGCCAACGTAGGCGCCGTTATCGTGGACAGCTGGGAGGAAATATGCCGGGCGGATACGGATACGGAACGCCTTCATCTGCATGCGGGCCTTCAGGAGGAGGGGACGATGACGCTCGCCGAAGCGCTTGCTCTTCCGGCCGATCGGATCATTCAATCCAATGGACCAACGTTATTTACCCCAATGGGGCTTGCGGTATTTGACGTCGCGGTAGCGGCCCACTATGCCGAGGCTGCGGATCGTCTTGGCGTAGGGCAAAGATTGGAGTAACAAATAGAGCAGCTCCGGAGAATTTCCGGGGCTGCTCTTTGCTTATTATTTCGCTGCTCGCAGGTAGAAGCGGCTCGAGTTTTCCCAAATGCCGCCTGGCTCCAGGCTTACAAGTCCAATCTCATCGGCCGGCAGGTTAACGTTGGGCGCATTTACGAGATTAAGCTGCGGCTCCGGACAGAAGAAGCCTTTAGTCGCATTGTTGTTCCAAACCATCCATTGCTTGAAGGCTGTACCCGCATCATAGACGAGCGATACTTGCTCGCGGCTGTCTGTCAGCACCATCTGATTGCGGCCGTTGCGCGGTTCCGCCGTATAATGGTTGTCCATCGCTTCCCAATAAGTAGGTACGCCTGTTGTTTGAATCGCTTGCTCTCCTTCTGATAACGGCAGGAAGTTGCCGGTTGGCAGCATACGCTCGCTCATTTCCCAACGTTTGCCGATCGTCATCGTGAAGGAGCAATCTTCCGGCGTGCTGTTAGGAGCAAACGGTGCGTTAACCGCCGTATGGAAAGCAACCATGCAAGGCATGGCGTCTTGGCCTTCATTATGTACGGAAATATGCTGGAGCAGACCGGTGTCGTTTAGCGCATAACGTAGACGAAGCGTAAAAGCATGCGGCAGGTATTGGTAGATGGCATGATTCTCGTCTACCGATAATTTCAGGGACACGTAACTTTCCGTTTGGGTTACGCCATAATCTTCAACCGCCCACGCGGCCGTATGGGCAAACCCGTGCAGATGGTTGCCTGTCTTAGGCTCGTTGATCGGGAACGTGTACGTTTTGCCGTTAAAGTCAAAACGGCCGTCTTCATAACGGTTAGGCGGGAATAAGACCGGAATGCCGTGGATGCCGGGGTTTGCTTTAAACGCTTCCATTTCTTGCTCGGCTGGTTCGCGAAGAATACGATAACCTTTGCTTGTATCGCGGAATGCGATCAGATTGGCGCCAACTCCGGGCAGTACGGCAGCCTCATAGGAGCCCCATTGCAGCCAAACGGCAGGTTCGCCTTGATATTGTTCTTCAAATGCTTTTCCTTGCGTGCTCATTGATCTTTCCTCCTCCATATAATCAACCTTTCATTAGAATAACAGGATGGACTTGAACAGACAACCGCCGCATTCCATGGTTGGAATACGGCGGTTGTCTGTACATGTAAAGCTTATGGCGTGATGCGCAGCTCGTTATTAATCTTGCGTTGCGTGAACAGCTGCTGCAGCACGTATTGTTTTCTTCTTGGTACCGGTACTTGCTTCGTTTCATGATATTCCGAGCCAAAGTATACGATGCCGCCTGCAATGGACTTGATTTTGCCGATATTAATGTAGCAATTCGTATTGACCGGGTAGAAGCTGCTATTTGCTGTGAGCTGCTGGATCTGTTCGGCAGTCAGTCTTTTCTTTATGTTGTAGTTTCTGCCGTGGAAGCTTACTAAACCAAGAGTACCAAGTTTGAAATAAAGCACATCCGATTCCAGTTCGAAATCCTCGTAGACATTACGGCCGCTCAGCGTAGTATTCATCATTCCGATTCCCCCTTAGAAATGTGAACTACTGATTTGATAGCGCTTACATTATATCATGGCAATTCGAGCTTGAAAAGATATTTTTTTCTAAAACCATTGTGAAGGCTAATGGCATGTGCTATGTTCACTTTACTGTACACTACCTGAAGAAAGGTTGTTGAGCAAATGAGCAAGAAGCAGACTTTTGCTGGCGTTTTATACGTTGGCACTTATGGCGCGGAAGCCGTGCCTACGGTTTATGTATGCGATTTCGACGGTGCGGCAGGCACGATTGCTGTCAAACAAGAAGTGACTCGCATTGAGAATGCTTCATATCTAGCCGTTGATCCGGCAGGTCGTCACCTGTATGCCGTAAGCGAAACGGGTAGAACCGGTGAAGAAATCGGAGGATCCGTTGTCTCTTATGCCATCGAAGCAGGAAGCGGAACGTTGACGGAGCTGAACCGCCAACTGACGCATGGCGCAGACCCTTGTTACATAACGGTTGATTCGACCAATAAAGCTGTACTTGTAGCCAACTACTCGGGAGGCAACGCAACTCTGCTTCCGATTAATGAAGACGGTACCATTGCGCCTGCCACTTCGGTTGTCCGCGAGGAGGCTCCTCTTGGCTCAAATGAAGCGCGCCAGGATGCGCCTCACGCTCATGCGATTGTTGTGAATGGCCAATATGCATACGTGAACGATCTTGGAACAGATCTCATCCATACGTTCAGAATTGAAGAGGGAACGCGGCTTGTGAAGCAAAGCTCTTGCAAGCTTCATGCCGGTGCCGGCCCTCGCCATCTTGTATTCCACCCAACCTTGCCGGCTGCTTACGTTATGAATGAGCTGGATTCTACGGTTACGTTGTTAAACGTCTCCGATCAAGGCGAGCTGACGCCGGTTAACACGGTATCCGCTTTGCCGGCAGGATTCACCGGATATAACGACGCGGCGGATATTCACCTGTCGCCGTCGGGCCGTTACTTGTACAGTTCGAACCGCGGACATAACAGCATTGCCGTATTTTCGGTAGATCAAGCAAGCGGAAGCTTAACGCTTCTGCAAAATGCTTCCTGCGAAGGGGATGCTCCGCGTAATTTCCTGGTGATGCCGGATGGCAGCCAGCTGCTTGTTGCGAATCAGAAGACGGGCAATATTGTGTTGTTTTCCGTGAATGAAGAGACTGGACTTATACAATCGGAAGGTACCATACTCGAAGTGCCAAGCCCGGTATGCATTCGTTTGGGTGCTGCCAAGTAAGCTTGGGTAGGAAAGAAGGAACTCATCATGTCCGTTAGCAATTCGGCGAAAATCTCCCCGGCTGTCAAGCTGGGGACGGTCTATTCGATCCTGTTTGCCATCAGCTCCGTTCATTTGCTTAATGATGCGATGCAATCCGTCGTGTCTGCCTTGTTCCCGATTTTTGAAGATTCGCTTGGTCTGAAATTCGGCCAGATCGGCTGGATCGCGTTTACTCTGAATATGACGTCATCCGTGCTGCAGCCTGCTGTAGGGATCTTATCGGATAAAAAGCCCGCGCCTTGGATGTTGCCCGTCGGGATGGCTTGCAGTCTCGTCGGCATGGCGGGTCTTGCTTATGCGCCAAGCTTCTGGATGCTGCTCCTCGCGGTTGTATTCGTCGGCTTTGGCTCGGCGGTGTTCCATCCGGAAGGATCCCGCGTCGTGTTTTTCGCTGCGGGCGAACGGCGCGGTCTTGCGCAGTCGATCTATCAGGTTGGCGGCAACTTCGGCCAAGCGCTTGCTCCGCTGATGACAATGTATATTTTTGTTCCGCTTGGTCAACGTGGCGCCGTGCTAGGAACGTTTCTTGCATTGGCAGCCATCATCGTGCTTCTGCGGGTCGTGCCTTGGTATGGGGCTCAGCTTGCGGCGAACGGTGCGCCGGTTAAGAAAAAAGCAGGCGCTGCGCCCGCGGTATCGCCATACAACAGCAAAGTCATTGCATTTGCCTTGACGCTGCTTGTTATTCTGGTCTTTGCGCGTTCGTGGTACGCGGCCGGGATCGGAAGCTTCTACAACTTCTACCTGCAAGATAAGTACGGACTATCGATCAAAGCCGCTCAAGTGCCGTTGTTTATTTTTATGGCGGCGGGCGTGCTAGGGACGTTTTTCGGCGGCATATTGTCAGACCGGTTTGGCCGCAAGCGCATGATGTTGTTCTCGATTGCCGGTTCGGCGCCGTTTGCCTTGTTGCTGCCGCATGTGTCGCTTGGCTGGGTATATCCGGTAGTGTTCGTTCTTGGATTTATACTGCAGTCCGGCTTCTCCGTAAGCGTTGTGTATGCACAGGAGCTTCTGCCGGGCAAAGTGGGCATGGCATCCGGTCTCATAACGGGGTTGGCTTTTGGTCTTGGTGGACTTGGTTCCATTGTGCTCGGAACGGCAGCCGACCATTACGGCATTCTGGATACGCTCGTTGCCAGCAGCTTTCTGCCGCTGATCGGCTTGCTTTCTATTTTTCTTCCGAAAGACCGGCGAGAATAAAGGAAGACAACAGATTGGCTTCAATCATGAAATCCGGGTATTGTTATGCCGGTACCCCATTGGTACAGTTGCCTTAACGGCGCTTGCAACCGCTATTACAGCGTGTGGCAGGCGCTTTTTTTTATCGCTGTCCTAACCGGAGAATGAACGAATTGTAGGGGGAATGCGTTGGTGGCGGATCGGAGATTGCAAGAGGTTAACGGATTTGTGAAGCGTGTAGGCAAAAAGATTGTGAATGGCGCAGGCGTGGAAATTTTGTTGCGCGGGGTAGGATTCGGGAGCTGGTTGCTCCCTGAAGGATATATGTGGAAGTTTCCGGAGGCCGGAGACCGTCCAAGACGGATCGAGAAAATGGTGCGCGATCTGGTTGGCGAGGAGAAGGTGGCGTCATTTTGGGAGCGTTACTACGACACGTACATTGCCGAAGCGGATATTCGGCGAATTGCGGAGGAGGGCTTCAATTCGGTTCGTTTTCCGATTAATTGGCGGTTCCTGATGCTTGAAGGCGCGGAGCAGTATAACGAAAAACATCTTGCGCTGCTGGACCGGGCGATTGGCTGGTGCCGGGAGCACCGGCTGTATGTCATTCTGGATTTGCATGGTGCTCCGGGCGGCCAGACCGGTGCCAACATCGACGATTCGGAACATGATCAGCCGGAATTGTTCCTGGACGACAACTACCGGAGAATGGCGATCGACATGTGGCGCATGCTGGCGGAACGTTATAAGGATGAGTGGATAGTAGCCGGTTATGACTTGCTGAACGAGCCGCTGCCGGATTGGAATTCCCAATATAATGACAGGTTAATGCCGTTGCACAAGGAGATGGTACAAGCCATCCGCGAGGTGGATGAGCGGCATATGATCATTATTGAAGGCGCGCATTGGGCGACGGACTGGTCCGTATTTGACGAGGTTATCGACGAGAATCTGATGCTGCAATTCCATAAGTATTGGAACAGCCCGGACACGGCTAGCATTCAGAAGTTCCTGGACAAACGCGAGGAGCTTAATCTCCCGATTTATATGGGCGAAGGCGGAGAGAATAATATCGAATGGTACACAGGGGCTTTTCGCCTATATGAGGATCGCGCTATCTCTTGGAATTTCTGGACTTGGAAAAAACTTAGCACGACCAATTCGCCTTGCTCCGTTATTATGCCGGGTGGCTGGGACAAGCTTGTTGCTTATTTGAACGGTGGAGAGAAACCAAGCGCCGAAGAAGCGGAGCGGATTCTGTGGACCTACTTGGATAACCTGGCTTTGGAACGTTGCGTTTATCACCCGCAGGTTGTGCGTTCCTTGCTGTTTCGGACTCCAATCCGGATTCCGGCTATATTTTACGGCTATTATGGGGAAGGCATTAGTTACGGGGTAGGGGAGCGGACGGTGAGGCAGCTTGGTTTCCGTGATGAGGACGGCACGGATATCCGCTTCACGGACAGCGAGCGGGAGAAAGCGCATTTCCATCATGGCGGAGGACATTCGTGGGAACCGCAAGATTGGCTGCATGTTCGGCTCGCGCCAGGCGACTGGCTGGTGTATGAGCTTTATTTGCCCGAGGGAGCCGAGCCTCAGCACATTGTAACGGTACGCGCAAAAGCGTTGGAAGACGAGGCTGTTATGGTCATTCGCGTGAATACGCAATTTGCCGGCGTATGCGAGTTTAGCGGAGGCGAGTGGCAGGAGTCTGCTGCGATCGAACCGGTAATACTGGCTTCGGGCCGCTGCCGCGTGACGATTAAGGCTGAAGGAGGTCCGCTTGCGGTCGAATGGGTTCGGCTGGAAAGATAGGGTCGATATAAACAATAAACGGTAACATTTGACAAAAAATGATAGAATGCGCTATTATAGAACTAATTTTTGAGCGAAGCACGCCAAAAGCCTTACGGGTTTTTTGTGTGCTTTTTTTCTATTCAAATTTGAGGATACGGAGGGCAAACAGTAGCAAAAGAGAGAGCTAAATCAAAGAAGGAGATGATAGATTGTGAGAAAAGACGTGGTTTCCATTGTACTTGCCGGTGTGGTTGCGGCGGGGAGTTTGGCTGGATGGAGTATGGCAAGCAAAGGGGGGAGCGCCGAGGCCGCGGCTGCAGTTGCAGTTGAGGTGAAAGCTAAACCTTCCTTTACCGATATCGACGGGCATTGGGCGCAGTCTTCCATTGAAACGGCAGTACATGCGGGGGTGCTTAACGGTTACCCTGATGGTTCCTTCAAGCCCAATCATACGATAACGCGGGCGGAATTGTTAAAAGCAATGGCAATGACGTTCAAAGTCGAAGTTGGCGCAGGCGGATCGGCGTGGTATACGCCTTATCAGACGGCTTTGTCCAAGGCGGGCATTTATATGGAAGGGGATTACCCGGGCAATTTGAACAATTCGGCTACGCGTAACGAAATGGCCAAACTCGCTGTCCGTGGCGGATACGCCGATTACCGCGGCAAGAAATTAACCGCGTCCGAGCTCATGTTCCGAGCCGTGAACAAGGGGATCCTGTCCCGTTCCGGGACAAAAGCGGAGAGTATCAATACCGAAGGTACAACAACCCGCGCGGAAGCCGCGGTACTGGTGACAAGGCTGCTGAAGCTGGCGGGCGGCGGCACGTTGACCGTCGACCAAGGCGCTTCCAGCGCCGCCGAAATCGCTTGGCACCGCCATAATATGATCACGATGTTTAATCAAAACGATCTGGTGAAGCTGCCTTATTCGGTGGACATCAGCAAGAAGTATAACGTGACGATTGATAAGCTTATTATTCTAGACCCTGCGGATACGAAGGGGTATTATGCGGAGTATTTGAAGGGGGCTACATACTATCCAGTGAATAAAAGCGATAAGCCAAGTGATGGTTATGTCTTTGCTTATAAGTTGATTGGGAAGAGTTTGGTTGCGGATGGGACTGGAATTTCGATGAGTAGTAGTTTTTACACGTATACAGAAGGAAATGCAGGTACGATTGATCTTACACAGCAGTATATGTATGAGGATGGAAAACTATTTGAAAGGGAAGGTCTCTTCTATAATAAGAAAGTTTTCACATTTAGTAAAATTAATAGTCTGGCACATAATTACTTGTTTGAGCTTATACCTAAGAAGTATGTTCAAGCTCAGATTTTAAAGTATGGTGGACTTCCAATTCATTTAGTTCGGTATAATGTTGCATTCGGAAGTGGCGAACAAATCTACTTGACGGATGTGAAGGATCATTGGGCACATTAACTAGGATACTATCACAGATTCTTATCTTAGCATTAATATGTAGCATCTTTAACTTTCAATTGAAGGCCAGTGCAGCTAACGAATTGACCAGTATTAAAACAGAAACCGTATCTTTTAAGGCTAGCGAAAAATATAATGCAAATTCTTTATTATCTAATTTTGTAATAGATTTAACAGTGCCATCCGGATATAAACCTAAGTCTTATCAATTATGGATGATGGTCGCAGATAATAACGGGAAGCTAAAACTAACGCAGCAGACAACAGGATCCGTTACAAGTAGTAAATTACTGTTGAGTAAGATTAAAGGAACAAAAATCAAAGTTATTGCTACTGGTCTACAGTCCGATATGTATGCTGTAATAAATCGAAGAGCTAATGGAAAACAGTGGGTAATTGAAGGTAACAAGGTTGGACCATATAACGTAACGCCTCGATTAGGAGATGCTTGTTGGAGCGGAAATCTATCAACATGTCCTGGTTTATTACCAGCAAAAGATGATAATGGAATAACTATCAGCAGTAATCTTAGAGCGAGCGATGGATGGATTAAAGCTATTAGTGATGGAGTAGACCCGCCTGTTTACTTCACTTCTCCGATTGATGGTAGCAGTGTCTATAAAACAGGATTAATTCAAGATTCTGTTGCTGTAATCAAGGCAACACCAATCGGAAGAGGACAACATCGAGTTGAGAGTAAGGGAAAGGGAATGACAGGCAAAGGCCAGCTTACTGTCGCTATACCCCCAATAAAAAGCACCTATCTTGATGAAGACACTTGTTCAGGATGCTCTGGTAATGCAATTGCACAAAGATATTTAATGCAGACGGCTTTGGAATGGTCCGCCGAGACCTACTACTACGAAGGCGAAGTCCGAGTTACCTACGAACCGATCCCTACTCCCGACACGCCAACCGTAACTTGCGATTGCACGGCTGAGCCGGACACGATTACTTTTGCCGACAAGGATATTCCCGTCACGGCAACTTTGACCGCCGAGCTCGCGGGCAAAGGAACAAAAACCGTCAAGAACTGGACGGTTTACGGTCGAGCCACTGACGGCAGCCAGTACACAACATCAACTGTCGGGTATGGGCTAGACAAGATCACTCAGAAATTCAATTTCACAATATCGAAGTCCAAACTGGACGGTGCAGACACTTACATCGAAACATGGGTGATGCGTGCTCGGATCAACTTTACCGATGGCACAACAGCCGAGCAGCCGATTGAATGTTCAACTACGGTTGTTAGGCCGGGCACGTCCACTCCGGACCCGGGAGGAACACCAACTCCTCCGCCGGCACCACCGGTTACGGCAGATATCGAGTTTATCCCTAACACCATCATCAATGGAGAACAATCAACGCTAAATAATAACTCTGATGGCTATACCTCCATGAGTTGGACATTCTCAAGCAACTTGCAGGAAGTAATAACCGATAGTAGCCAATACCGCTATCCCGATGTGAAATTTGATAAGCCAGGTTTTTATACGGCTAAGATCACGGTGTCCAACGGTACGGAGACTAGACAAGATACTGCTACTCTTCAAGTTATTGACCCAAAACCGGTTGCTGTTGTAACGGGGCCGTCCAAGGTCATTCAAGGAAGAGACTTCGCAAATGTATTTCATTTGCTCAATTCATACACACCGTTAGCAAGTCGCGGAATTACGATTGATTTTTCCAAAAACCAAATGCGCTACAAAAAGGTCGGAGAAGCTGGCTATACAGACGGATGGCCTGCGAAAGGTCCTGCGAATCTCGGCAATTATTCTATTGAAGGCAAAGTATTTGACTCCCAAGGCCGCGAGAGCGAATGGGGGAAGCATCTTCTCGAAGTTGTCCCTGACCAGCCCCCTATTGTTAACTTAATGGCTCCCGAACAAACGTATCGTTTCAACGAGTCCATGATCTTTATTGATGCGGAAAGCGTAGACGGCGATACAATTACCGACATGCAGCTTGAAGAACGGTATGATCATGATAACGACGGTAATTATGAGGAAGAGCCATGGACTATTATTTATTCAGGAGCCTATCAGGATACATATCCGATCACGTACACAACAGTTGGAAAGAGGCAGTATAGAGCGAAGGTAATTGAAGATTATGGCCTCTCTGCAGATTCAGGAGTAGCCGCAACAAATGTGTTGAATTATGCGCCTTATGTAGATTTCGATGTGTCAGGCCTTACACAGCAACCTGAGCAAGGGGGCGACAGCCAGCCGGAAGATTTGGCGTATACGGGCGAAT
This sequence comes from Paenibacillus glycanilyticus, assembly GCF_030161375.1. Lineage (GTDB taxonomy): Bacteria > Bacillota > Bacilli > Paenibacillales > Paenibacillaceae > Pristimantibacillus > Pristimantibacillus glycanilyticus_B. The sequence goes on along the minus strand of NZ_BSSQ01000001.1, from coordinate 653,564 downwards.
CTATCATGCGTTCATGGAAGTTGATTAAGCCATATTCGCTGGATGCGAACAACAGCACGGGATGGCAAGCATCAAATGCTTCGTTGCTTACGAAAAAAGCTATATATGCAGACTTCTTTATTAATTTCCCGAATATGGGTCTTGGTTCAAACGGGAGATCCAAATATAACTTGGCTTCGGATATTACTCCTTTGAATCCTTGGTTATTAACTTCGGGCACCATTATTCCGCGTCTTTATGGAGGACATCGGATCTATACATTAGAAGGAAATAGTTCGTATGCAGGACCTGCTGGAACAGCGTTCGCAATAGAAAGGGAAGCCAACACAGGGACTGAACTACGCAGATTTTCCATGCCATTTGAGGAAAATTATTTATATCTAGGAGTCGATAAATCGGAAAATTTCTATTTTCAGAAGACCGACCTTACGGGCATCGATATAACCAGATTTAACAATCAAGGAGATGTAACGGGGCAATATAAGCTTCCTGTAACGGATCCGATAGCAAGTGTTCAATACTTTGAGGTTACGGAGAACGGTAAATCTATTTATTTAGCTTACGTAACTCGGCCGGATAACAGGACGTCCATACAAGTAAACGTTGCGAAGATAGATACCGTTTCTAATTCGGTCGCTTGGAACCTATCGAGAGAGAAAGAAGCTTATATTCCGACTTTTTTACAACGGTTCAGAGGGACGATAGACTCGGATGGCGACTTTTATATGACGTATATCGCAGAAACGACGTGGGATGGAAGCAATGATTATTTAATAGCTGTCGATTCGGATAAAGCGTTGTTGAGCTCGATGAGGGTAGGCTACTCCAAAGGAGAAGACTCCTTTGTAACCGCAAGCGATGATTGGGTGAATACTTATGATCCTAACACCCACTACAAATATCTTTATTTTAATAGAGGCGATTATTACGCGGGATCAACGACAACCATGAGCGTTGGATTTCAAGTCGTCAGGTTCGATCAGACGCATGGTACATTAACCAATACCGGCGGAGGCTCACTTGAAAATTGGCAAGACTGCGGAATGTATTGCGGCAAGTTTAGTTATAAATCTATTGAAGGGGTAGGCACGCCGTTAGTAAGGACGGACGGTAGTGTATTTACCGCTGGTACCTACAATACGAAATCGCGCATCTACGATAAGGCCGGAAATAACTATTCCATTAATGATGGCACTGGTCAGCAAACAACGGTAACCAACTATAAGACCTTCGGGACGCCAGACGGCAAAATGATAGTTCCTGGTTTGTATGTTGCGGATAACTACCCCACTCAAAACGTCATGGCAAACATTACGATTGCGGAAGGCACATCTACAAGAAAATTTGTAAGCAAAACACTCTCTAATGGAATGCCTCAGATGTCTACAACAAAAGATTTTAATCAGTCGTCACAAATCATGCCGGATGGATCGATCTATTTCTTTACTCCGTACAGTAATGCAGATAAAGGATACTATGTATTTCCTTTTGTGCCAGCGAACGGTGGAAGTGGATTTCCGAAAAAAGTTGACGATAACACCGTGGAAATCATCGATTCCTCATGGGCAGGCTTATGGTATGATCCGGCTGTTAAGCTGAAGAACGATCGTCTTTCCTTCAATGTTGCCGTTAATGACGTGGCGAATGATAAGCCGGTTGGCGCTGCGATTCACATTCAGGACGGGAAAAACATGTACGCAGCCGAATGGACGAAGGACAAGCTGATCTTATTCAAAGTTGTAGCCGGCACCAAAACGATTCTTCAATCAGTAAATTACCCAAGATCGCCATTTATTACGTACCCGTTTGAACTGGAAGCAAGCAATGGAACTTTGCGCGTATCTATTAATCATGCCGAATTAATTGAAATTTCAGACAAAACATATGGCAAAGGGTCAGTAGGCCTCATGTCTATTGGGCAGCAGCAAGCGAAGTTTAGCGATGTGAAGGTGAAAAACTATGGTGACTATTACATCGAGGAGACCCATCAATCCGTTCTCGTTGGCGAAGCGATTAAGTATGACAAGCTTTTTGATGATATCGAAAAAGATCTAGAAGCCGAGGAAGAATGGGGTTATGAGCATGATCCGGATTATTTCTCCAACTCGCTTGGTCTGAGTGAATATGACGGGGAATCTTTCGATGAGGCGCTCTCGTCTCTGGACAAGCCGGGCCTTTATGATATTTCGTTTAAGGCAAAAGATAATCCGGGCATGGAAGAGTACGAACAGTGGTCGGAACCGGTAACCAAACAGCTCTATGTGCATCGCCGCCCAGTTGCTGAGCCGGATGTCCGGTTTACGGGCATTGTGTATCCGGAAGGAGAAACGCTCGATTATTCAACCTATGACACTTCCTACGATCCGGATATCCCGGATTACTTGGCAGACCGGAAGTTCCGGACAAGGTGGGCAGATGAAGCGGCGTGGACGGCCGGAGAGAGGGAGTTATATACTCGACCTGGCGTAGAACTGATCATTCAAGAACAAGTGCAAGACGGTTTTGGCGTGTGGTCCTATTGGGTTGAGACACGGGTGTATAAAGATGCCCTTCCGCAAGCCAATCAGCATCGGCCGCAGATGAACATTACTTATCCTAGCGGAACGTTAACGAGTCCAACTTTGCTGGCCAGCGAGCCAACATTGCGATGGACATACAGCGATGAAGATCATGATCCGCAGGAGCAGTTCTATCTCAAAGTGTCCTATGTGGACAACGGGGCGGCTATCATGGAAGGAACCTACCCTGGCGATGACACCTCTTTTGTTCTTGATGAGAACATTCAACAGGGCAGAAAAGTAAAAGTGCAAGGCCGAGTCTACTCCAAAGGCTACTGGTCGGATGACAGCAACATCGTATATTTCATCTTGAATACGCCTCCTGTAACGCATCTGCTTACCTTCAATGGCCCAAAAGCTTCAGAGCCGATGTATACGAATAATAACAGGCCATTATTGAAGGTAGCCGTATCCGATGTAGATGGACAGCTGGTATCTAGAGTGGACTATGAGATTTTCTATAATCCCACGGGCGACCTTGTGATTGATACGAATAACGCTATTAGCGCAACGGCTTATACGCCATCTGCTCTGCAGGAGGGGCTGCATAACTGGCGTGCACGAGCAAATGATGCCATGGCATGGGGCGGTTATTCAGAGAATGGGTACTTCTTTGTAGATACGGTTCCGCCGGATGATACGGAGGAGCGTCTGGACATCAAGCCAAATTCGGTAAAAGTGATGTTTAATCCGTTTAGCGACACGGCGCCGTCATCGGGTCATGCGACAAGAGCATTTTATATGCAAAAAGTTAACGATGACGGTTCAACGATCAATATTGATTTGAACAACAACGGAACAGCGGAGTATAGTATTCCGTTATCGAATGGGTCGACCAGCTACACGGTTGAAGGACTGGTAACAGGTGCGAAATACCGGCTGATGGTTGTGGACTGGGACGTCGCGGGGAATATGGGCGAATACCAATATATTTATTTCACAACGAACCGCCCGCCTGCCGCAGATTTTGACTGGTCTCCAAAACCTGTCTATGAAGGAGATACCGTTGCTTTCACCTCGCTGGCAACCGATCCGGACAATAACGATCTGGCTGTTTCCTATAAGTTGACCAGTCCAAGCGGCGTTATTCGGAACTTTAGCTATACGTTTAATGTCCCTTATCCAACTACGGGGCCAAGCTATCGAATGACCGAAACGGGAGATTGGACGATGCAGCTCACCGTTAGCGACGGCATGGAAACGGTGCAAACGGAAAAAACAATAAAAGTGCTGGCGCTAGGATTAACAGGGTACGTAAAGCACACAGAGCAATGGGATGAGCACCGCAAGGAATTTAACTTGGAGAAGAGCGGCAGAGAGGATTCACCGCGAGGGTATAATGTGTTCTGGGCGGGAGAAAAGTTCCTCTTGTCCGCAACAACAACAAACACCGGAACGGCAACGAAGGCTGACCGGGTTGAAGTCGCGATGAAGAACAACTCCGCAACACTGGCTTCAACGAATACCTCTCGCTCCAATTGGCAAGGCGAGCTTTGGGAAGCTTCGTTCTCCGAGCTGAGAAAAGGACCGCTTACGTTCGAATTCACGGCTTACTATAATAATGGGGTTGTGAAGCGGGATTCCGTAACGGTGCAAATCGAAGGCAACGTGTACGATATCGTAGGCGTACATCGATTGAAATAATAGCAAACAAGCAATAAGACCCCGCGAGGGTCTTATTGCTTGTTCGGGGCAAATGGGCGGAGGCGATAAGACCCTGTCAGGGTCTTGTCCACTTGGTTTAACCGCTTTTTATCTTCGTAAAAAACTTGCTGATCGCATAATACGCGGCGCCTCGTACGGCGGACTGGTCTTGCAGTTCGGCGAACAGAATCTTCAGCCGCTCGCGGTGATAGGGCAGAGTTCTCCTAGCAACCGAGTTCTGTACGGCATCCTCAAGCCAGGCTTCCGCACGGCTCATTCGGTTGCCGATGATGACGACATCCGGATTAAACACGTTGACGATATTCGAGATGCCCGCGCCCATATACTCGCCGATCTTATGGAACAACGCGCGTACTTCTTCGTTACCTGCATCCGCCGCTTCAAGCAGCTCCTCCAGACTGTCAAAGCCAAGCGGAGCAGCTTGCTCGAGCAGGGCATTTTCCGAAGCATAAAGCTCCCAGCAGCCTTCATTCCCGCAACGGCATGGCTTGCCGTTAAATTCAATGGATAAGTGCCCAAGCTCGCCGGAGAAGCCGGTTGCTCCTTTATATAATTCCTTATTAAGAATAATCCCCGTACCAATACCAATCCCAACGCTGACATAGATCTGATGGGCGATCCCGCGTCCGATTCCGTATTTCTGCTCGCCTTGCGCGCCGGCGTTTGCTTCATTATCTATGGTAACCGGAAGCTGGAACCGCTCCTCCAGCAATCGCTGCATCTCGACATCTTGCCACTCGAGGTTGGGCGCAAACAAAATCGAACCTTGATCATCTACAATGCCGGGCACGCCGATGCCGATTCCTACAATACCATAGGGACTAAGCGGCGCTTTGCCAATTAGTTCTTCTATACATTGAACAAGTTCCTTAAGGGTAAACTCAAGCTGATGTTTCTTGAGGCTGCGTTGCAATTCGGCAACAACATTGCCTTCAAGGTCGGAAAGTACACCACGAATGTAGTTGACGCCAAGGTCGATGCCTACGGCGTAACCAGCTTTGCCGTTAAACAAGAGCATAACCGGTTTACGGCCGCCGCTTGATTCCCCGGGACCAATCTCTAATATGAGATCACTGTCTATCAAATCTTGAACCAAATTGGAGACAGTTGCTTTGTTCAGCCCCGTAAGCTCGGATATTTGCGCCCGCGATAGGGGAGCGTTTTTCAGTACAGCTTCTAGTACGATGGATGTATTTATTTTTTTTATAAGGGTCAAATCGCCTGTCGTCGTTACTTTCAACTGCAATTGCCTCCGTCCATGTCGTCCATTCAGCCTATTGTATCAGAATTCCCACGCATGTGGCTGTTGTAAATATTTTAACATAAAAACTTAGTTTGTTTAATAGACAAACTAAGTTACCCGTGCTATATTATTGGTGAGCGTTTTCATGACTCAACTAGCTAACGAGACAATTGAACTTATACTCGTACATCTTAAAGGAGGATATTCATCCCATGACGTATTTCGCTAACATCGGCAAGATCCAATTCGAAGGTAAAGGTTCCGACAATCCGCTTGCATTCAAACATTACGATCCAAACCAAGTGGTTCTGGGCAAAACAATGGAAGAGCATCTTCGCTTCGCGGTTGCTTACTGGCACACGTTTAACGCTAACGGTACTGACCCGTTTGGTAACGCAACGATGTTCCGCGGCTGGGACAAATTCGACGGACTTGACCGTTCGAAAGCTCGCGTAGAAGCTAACTTCGAATTCTTGGACAAAATCGGCGCGCCGTTCTACGCGTTCCATGATGTGGATATCGCTCCTGAAGGTGCTACGCTGCAAGAATCGAACAAAAACCTCGACGTTATCGTCGCTATGCTGAAAGACCAGCAACAACAATCCGGCAAGAAATTGCTGTGGAATACTGTAAACATGTTCTCGAACCCGCGTTATGTACATGGCGCTGGCACAACTTGCAACGCTGACGTATACGCTTACGCTGGCGCGCAACTGAAAAAAGGCCTTGAAGTTGGTAAAGAACTTGGCGCAGAAAACTATGTATTCTGGGGCGGCCGCGAAGGTTACGAGAACCTTCTGAACACCGACATGGGCTTCGAGCTCGACAACCTGGCTCGCCTGTACCATATGGCAATCGCTTATGCAAAAGAAATCGGCTTCGACGCGCAATTCCTGATCGAGCCTAAGCCAAAAGAGCCTACTAAACACCAATACGATTTCGACTCTGCAACAACAATTGCATTCCTTCAAAAATACGGCCTGAAAGACTACTTCAAGCTGAACCTTGAAGCGAACCATGCAACGCTTGCCGGCCATACTTTCGAGCACGAGATCCGTACGGCTGCAATCAACGGCATGCTGGGCTCCCTTGACGCGAACCAAGGCGACCTGTTGCTCGGCTGGGATACGGATGAATTCCCAACTGACCTGTACTCGACTACACTGACTATGTTTGAAGTTCTGAAAGCTGGCGGTCTGACTCGCGGTGGCGTTAACTTCGACGCGAAAGTACGTCGCGGTTCGTTCGAAGCTGAGGATCTCTTCCTTGCTCACATCGCTGGTATGGATTCCTTCGCTTGGGGTCTGAAAGCAGCTGCAAAGCTGATCGAAGAAAGAATCTTCGACAACATCGTTGAAGACCGTTACAGCAGCTTCAAGTCCGGCATCGGCGCTGATGTTGTTGCAGGCAAAGCATCCCTGGCTTCCCTGGAAGCTTACGCTTTGCAAAACAACGCAATCGTTAACAAATCCGGCAAACAAGAGCGCATGAGACTGATGCTCAGCGAAGTTATCTTCAGCGTTTAATTGCTGAGATTAACTTAGGCAACGGGAGGATTATGTCAATGAGTTATGTAGTTGGTATAGATTTAGGTACAAGCGCCGTTAAGGCGCTGCTCGTTGACAAGAACGGAACGGTAGCTGCGGAAGCATCCCGCAGCTATCCGCTGTTCCACGAGCATTCCGGCTGGAGCGAGCAAAAAGCGGAAGATTGGGTGCAAGCTACAATTGAAGCTTTGAATGAACTGGCTTCGTCTAATGGAATTGCGGCCGATCAAATCGAAGGCATTAGCTTCTCCGGGCAAATGCATGGCCTTGTCCTCCTTGATGCGGAGAACAAACCTGTACGCAACGCGATTCTGTGGAACGACACGCGTACAACGGCGCAATGCCGCGAGATCGAGCGTACGCTTGGCGACAAGCTGCTTGGCATTACGCGCAACCCGGCTCTGGAAGGTTTTACGCTGCCGAAGATCCTGTGGGTTCGCCAATACGAGCCGCAAGCCTTTGAACAAGCGAAGCTTTTTGTGCTGCCGAAAGATTATGTTCGTTATGCCCTGACAGGCGAGCTGCACATGGATTACTCCGATGCTGCGGGCACTTTGCTGCTTGATGTTGCGGGGAAAGAGTGGAGCGGCGACGTGTTGTCCGCATTCGAATTGCCGGCAAGCTTCTGTCCTCCGCTCGTAGAATCCCATGGTCTCGTAGGCACGTTGTTGCCTGAGATTGCAGAACGTACGGGTCTTCAAGCTTCGACGAAAGTATTTGCCGGCGGAGCCGACAATGCTTGCGGCGCCATTGGCGCCGGCATTTTGTCCGAAGGCCTTACGTTGTCGAGTATCGGTACTTCCGGCGTTATTCTTTCTTACGAGAATGACAAGGATAAAGACTTCCAGGGCAAAGTCCATTTCTTCAACCACGGCAAAGAGAACTCCTTCTATGCCATGGGAGTAACGCTTGCTGCCGGTTACAGCCTGAGCTGGTTCAAGAAGACTTTTGCTCCAAACGAATCGTTTGACGAGATGCTGCAAGGGGTAGGGGAAGTTAAACCTGGCGCAGGCGGACTGATCTTTACGCCATACCTTGTTGGCGAACGTACGCCACATGCCGATCCGGCAATCCGCGCAAGCTTTATTGGCGTAGACGGCTCGCATGAACGGATTCATTTTGCCCGTGCGGTAATGGAAGGGATCACGTTCTCGCTGAACGAATCCGTAGATATGTTCCGCAGCGTTGGCAAAACCGTTGATAAAGTTGTCTCCATCGGCGGCGGCGCGCAAAATCCGGTCTGGCTGCAAATGCAAGCGGATATCTTTGGCGCTACCGTTGTTGCGCTTGAGAACGAGCAGGGTCCAGGCCTTGGCGCGGCAATGCTTGCAGCTTACGGCTGCGGCTGGTTCGAGAGCCTCGAAGCTTGCGCAGACAAATTCGTGAAGCATGCCGCTTCTTATGAACCTCAACCGGAGGCGGTTGAGACGTACAAAGGTCTGTTCCGCATCTATCAGCAGGTATACGCGCAAACGCGCGGCATGAACGAAGCGCTTGTTGCTTACCGCGGCTAATTACCGCACCATATAACGCGAGTTGATACCGTTTCTTCCGGTTAGCCGGAAGAAACGGTTTTTTTTGGTTAGAGGTGCCGGGCTGTAGCAGGCAAAAAGCCTGCTACAGCCAAAAATAGGCCGCCACCTGCTGGTTGGCAGGTAGCGGCCTACGAGTTGGGGAGTTAGGATTTGCTCTCGGACACGACTTCTTCCTTCGAGTCGGACACGAGTTCCTTCGCCGACGTTTTGAATTCGTGAAGCGTGCGGCCTACGGCGCGCCCGAGTTCAGGCAGCTTGGATGGTCCAAAAATAATCAATACAACAACAAGAATCATCATGAGTCCCGGGAATCCAACGTTTTGCAACATACGATCAGCTCCATTCGATTATTTTAGATGCTAAGGCCAAGGAATTAGTCCTGGTTATGATTGCTTGGATAAGCGGCAACCGCTTCGATCTCGATCAGCCAATCGGAGCTGACGAGGCTTGCGACGCCAACGGTGGAACGGGCAACCTTAACGGGGTTTTCTTTCGTATTGAAGTATTTGGCGTAGGCTTTGTTCCAGCCGTCAAAATCGAACTTGCCGCCTTTTGCCGCATCCGGCGCTATGTATACGCGCAGATAAGTGACGTCCTTCATCGTGAGGCCTTGCTCTTTCAGCAGGGTCTCGATATTTTTCAGGACGCTCAAGCCTTGTTTCTCCGTATCGCCGTAACGCTCATAGATGGTTTTTCCATCCTTATTCACGACTGAAGGAACGGTACCGCTCGTTTCAAAAGTTGCAAGGCTTCCCGGCATCGCTACCGCGCTTGAGATCGAAGAAGAAGGATTGCCGTAAAATTCAGGTTCATGAATTGGAGCAAGCGGGTACTTGTTTGGGGTTACCGCCGCATATACGCTGGCCGTAGCGGCCAGGCAAGAGATAATTACCGCGCCTGTAATTACTTTCATTTTTCCAGTCATCTTCATCTTATTTATCCCTCCTGAACTATTCCTACTATTCCTTCATAACGCGCTCATGGATGTCCGTGACAACCGATCGCGCAGATTCGATGGCACCTGCCATCCAAGCCGTAATATAACTGATGTGCTCGCCGGCCAAATACACACGTCTGTCTGGCTTGCAGAGTACCGGATAGTTGGTCTTCCGGTCATCGCCCGAGTAAGATACCCAGCTGCCTTCATTGTATTTGATCGACTTCCAGTTGACGGAGAAGGAAGATTCGAACTCCTTGTAATATTGCGGGTGAATCTTGGCTCCTTGAGCAAGCGCGTGAGCCTCGCGTTCCTTGAAAGGCATAGCGCCGAGTTTGTCCGCGCTGCCTCCAAACGCGTAATAGCCGAGCAGGAGGCCTTTCTTGGCAAAATAGTTCGTAGGCGGATAATAAATCGACGAGATGTCCATATTGGTCAGCGTATTGCCGCCGTAGATCTGATCATCTTCCTCCCAGAACCGGCGTTTGAACTGCAGACCGATTTTGCCGGCATTGGCGTAATTCGTATTATTAATCGCCTTCGTCATCTCAGGGGACAAGTCATGTTTAATATTTTTCAGCACGGAGAGCGGGATTGTACAGATGAGGAAGTCGCCCTCTATTTGTTGTACCTCATTACTCAAGAGGTCGGTGTAAGTTACTTGCACCTTGTCTCCGACATGCTTAAACGAGGTTACTTCCGAATGGAATTTGATCCGGTTGCCCAATCGTTTCTCGAACGCTTTCGGAATGGCGTCAATGCCGCCAACCGGGTGGAACATCATCATTTGTTGATCGTAACTGTATTCGCTCGAGAAAAATTGACCGAAGCCGGAATTAATAATGGCTTTCATATCAAATGGATCTCGGATGACGCCGGCATCCAGTCTGGAGCCAGGCTCATCTTTGTAGCCGCCTCGGGATGAACCCTTATAGAACAAATCGGAATCCAGATCGCCTTCGGAGCGGAGGTAAGCGACGATTTTCGCTTTCTCTTCCGGCGTCACCGGAAGATCGAGAGCTGATTGATTGATGGCTTTGGCAATCATTTCATTCACATAACCTCTTACGTCTGCTTTGATAGCCCGCTTACGATAGCGGGTACCCGACAAGGCACCAACATCCTCGCTATAATAGTAGGCACTGTCATTGACGTTATTAAACGGCTCCATCGGGATGCCGAATTCACGGCAATAATCCATCGTGACGTGGAACTGCGGGATACGCATGCAGCCCGCATTCAGATACATGCCGTCATCAAAACGCGCAACCTGCTTTTGGCCGCCAATTTCAGATACGGTTGTGCCGCGGCGTACCGACCAGTTCCGACCGCCGGAACGGGCGCGTGCTTCAAGGATCGTACAATTGTAGCCGGCTTTGCCAAGCTCGTAAGCAGCTGTCAGGCCGGCAAGACCTGCGCCAAGGATGACGACTTTTTTGCCCGAACGGTTAGTGCCCTTCAAATCCCAGCTGGATGGCGGCTCATACTCCGCTGCTTTTAACGTCTCCGGCGTAAAAAGTCCCATCGTCCCCATTACACTAAATACAGCGGCAGCCCCGCCGATTTTGCCGACTGTCGTCAGAAATTGTCTGCGCGACAGTTCATTTGGCGTCTCTTTTGTCTCCATGCCCTTTCAGCTCCTTCACTTGATCGAATTGCCCGTCTCGGAAAGAAATGTAGCATGGATTTTTAGCGTGTCGCCAATATTTTGTTAGAAAGTCTGACATAAATAAAATTTATCTGGTAAATAGAAATAATTAATCAATTCTAAAGTTTTAGGTAATTATAACCATTTCTAGGTTTGATTAGAGAGGGGGATTTTCATAAAAACTCAAGAAAATCAGGCTTTAGAACATCATGTCTGTTCGTTTTGTTCATTTGTCTCATGGCATCGCGGACAGACCGTACAGGGCAATCAGTCCCATTGACGAAGAATGGAGGCGCTGATAACATTTCCAATCGAGAGGGTTATGTTAGATTTCTTTACATATCCGTTGAAGGAGGCGTTGGACGATGAAGGACAAAGTGATGGGTATTGGAATCGTTAGCGACTTAACTGGTTTGACGGAAAGGCAAATCCGCTATTATGAGGAGAAGCAGCTGGTGTTCCCGGTGAGAACCAAAGGCGGCGCGCGCAAATATTCTTTCGCGGACGTGGACCGGCTTAAAGAAATCAATGACAAGCTGAGGGACGGGTTTCATACCTTCGAGTTAAGAAAAGCAGGAAGGTTGTGCAGCGAATGAAAGGAAATGAGGAAACAATGACGCTGCTTGGGCATTTGACGGAGCTCAGAAGCAGGATCTGGAAGAGTCTTGCCGTTATCCTGTTGTCGCTTGGCGGAGGATTATATGTATCTCCGAAGCTGCTCCGATATTTGAAAAGCGTACCTCCCGGCTCCGAGATGACCTGGAACGTCTTCTCGCCGTGGGACGGCATCCGAATGTACATGTCGGTTGCGCTAGTGCTTGCGCTGGCCGTATCGCTGCCTTTTATTTTGTACCAGCTATGGGGGTTCGTGAAGCAAGGATTGCACCCCACGGAACAGACGGCTGCCTTGCGGTATGTTCCTTACAGTGTGATCTGCTTTTTCACGGGACTCGCATTTGGTTATTTTGTCGTGTTTCCGATGAGCTTCGCCTTCACTTCCAAAATTACAAAAAGCATGGATCTTGTCGAGACGTACGGAGTAGCGCAATATTTCGGCTTTATGTTTAATATCGTTCTCCCGCTTGCCATAGCCTTTGAGCTGCCGGTTATTGTGATGTTTCTGACGAAGATCGGCATATTGACGCCAAAGGCGCTTCATAAAATGAGAAGGTACGCTTATCTGGTGCTTGTTATTGTAGCTAGTCTGATCTCGCCGCCGGAGTTGATCTCTCATTTGTTAGTGTTTGTTCCGCTTGTGGTCTTGTACGAGTTCAGCGTGTTGTTGTCCCGTATCGTCTATGGACGAAGGAAAGCAACAATGATGGTTGAAGCATAACAAAAGAAGGGATGTCCCGTTTAGCCATTCACTGGCTTTGGGGCATCCCTTGTTTTGTTATCTGTTTCCTCTGCGGACCTTTAACTGCTTGCCTTTTACCGTTGTGTTCTTCATGAGCTCCAGCACGAGAGAGCCTTTGCCGTTCAGAATTTCAACATCGGTCACATGATCGGAGATCGTAATGATCCCGATGTCGTCTGCGGTTACGCCTTCAAGCTTGGCGATGGTTCCGACAAAGTCGACGGCTCTGAATTTTTTCTTCTTTCCTCCGTTGAAGTTAAGCTTCATGATTTGCTTGTTTAGTTGCTCTCGCCGGTCATTTTTGAGCTCAACCCCAACATTGATTTTGCGTTCGAACGCTTCCCGCGCACGGTCAACCGTCTCTTCGGAAGGAGCCGTAACTCTCGGAATAGCAAATCCGATATAATCCTCAATCTCCGCCAACCGTTTGCCGTCATTCGGGGTGAGGAAAGTAATCGCCGTCCCGTTCTTGCCGGCACGTCCCGTACGTCCCGTGCGGTGGACATAGCTCTCCTTCTCCAGCGGGATATCGTAGTTGATGACATGCGTAATGTCCGTAATGTCGATCCCCCGCGCCGCAACATCGGTTGCAATCAGGTAACGGAACTGACCTCTTCGAAACGCATTCATTACTTCGAAACGTTCTTCTTGCTCAAGACCCCCATGAATACGGTCGCAAGGGTAATCGAGATTGGCCATGGCGCGGAACAACTTATCGACATTTTCTTGTGTACGGCAGAAAATAATGCAGCTATCCGGATTCTCTGCGACAAGAACATCCTGAAGCAAGGAAAGCTTGCTCGGTTCCTTTACTTCAATAAGCGAATGCTCGATGGTCGCAGTCGTTAGGCCGCTAGCCTTAATCGCGATTTCGGTGGGGCGGTCCATATACCGGCGCGACAGCTTGGCCACATCCTCGGGGAAGGTTGCGGAAAATAACATCGTAACCCGGTTGCTTGGCAAAGCTTGAATAATGGTTTGTACTTGTTCGATGAATCCCATATTCAGCATCTCGTCCGCTTCGTCAATAACGAGATAAGCCAGTCGTTCCAAAGCTAGCGTACCGCGCTCGATATGATCGAGAACACGCCCGGGGGTACCCACCACGATGTGAGTTCTTTGCTTCAGCTCGGCTCTTTGGATATGGAAGGGAGTTTTCCCGTAAAGGGCGGTTGCTTTGATTCGCTTGAATCGCCCGATATTGGTTATATCCTCCGTAACTTGAACCGCTAGTTCGCGGGTTGGCGTTAAGATGAGAGCCTGCGGTTTATTCTCGTTCCATTCCACGAGCTCGCAGAGCGGAATACCGTAAGCGGCGGTTTTGCCGCTGCCGGTTTGCGATTTGACGACCAGGTCCTTCTTCTCTAATGCAACGGGAATGACCTTTGATTGCACTTCTGTTGGGGTATCGAAACCTAGGCTTGTTAGAGCCGAGGTAATTTCTTTGCTTAATGCGTAATCCGTAAATGAACTCATCTTCTATTTTCTACCTCTTCTGCTGATATTCTTCCCATCTATTTATACAGACTGCTATCATGCCTTCGTCTATACTTGTTCATTATACCCGGAATAGAGCCTGAAAGTGTTATAATCGTTAGATGAATGGAAGGATGGTTGCGATGAGCGTAATTCGTTTGGAGAACGTGACGAAAAAATATGAAGATGCCATGATCATGCGCGACATTTATTTTCGCCTCAGTCAAGGGGAACGCGTTGGCCTGATTGGACGGAACGGTGCCGGTAAGTCGACGGTGTTCAGACTGATTCTGGGCCAGGAAGAGCCTACTTCAGGCAAGGTGGAAGTTGACCAGCAAGTGAAGATTGGCTACTTCTCGCAGTTCTCGGAACTAAGCGGTAACCTATCGGTTCAGCAGGAACTCGAGATGTGCTTTGAACAGGTTGCTCTTATCGAGCGGGAATTGCAGGAAGTAGGGGAGAAGCTGGGGCTTATGGCGGATGACGGCGAGATAGACAAGCTGTTAAGCAGACAAGCGGACTTGTTCGAGCAGATGGAACATCTGGACGGCTGGAATGTGTCGGTTGAGATTAACACGGTGTTAACGAAGCTCGGGTTTAACGACGGCTCGCGAAATCAACCGGTTGACGAATTGTCCGGAGGGTGGAGAAACCGCGCTGCGCTTGCCAAGATGCTTATCCAGCAGCCTGATGTTGTTTTGCTTGACGAGCCGACGAATTACTTGGATATGGAAGGAATAGTGTGGCTCGAACAATGGTTGTTCCGGTTTAAAGGCGCCATGATCTTGATCTCTCATGACAGGCAGTTTATCGACAAGGTCGTTACGCGAATCATCGAAATTGAGAACTACCGTTTTCAGGAGTACGATGGCAATTATACGGATTATGTTCGCAAGAAGAAAATGCGCAAAAAGGAGCTGGACCGCCAGTTCGAATGGGAAGAGGAGCTTCTTCTAATGGAGGCGGAAGCGATTGATGACCAGGCAAGAAGGAAGTCGTCGAAGGATCGGTTGTCCCGGAAGCTGGCGGATAACAAGAAGCGGATCGAACCTCATCCCGTGAACGTGCTGATTACGGATATTTACGAGAAGCTGCGTTTTCCGGACAAGTTATGCGAAGTAAAGGGAATCAGCCAAACTTATGACGGTCGTCAGATCTTCCGGGATATCAGCTTCGATATTCAGAAGGAGGACCGCTTGGTGATCGTAGGTCCTAACGGCAGCGGGAAGTCGACGCTTATTAAGGTGCTAACCGGACAGGAACAGCCGGAATCAGGCGAAGTATCATGGGAACGCGGCGTCGGTTACGCTTACTTCAACCGGATGTGGGAGGAGCTTGATCCCAAGGATACGGTTAGCCATGCGGTGAATACGTATGGTCTGGGACTTGATGCGCCGCGGAAAAAGGTGAACAAGTTCTTGTCTATGCTTCAATTCTCGGAGATGGATCTCGGCAAATTCATCGGCAATCTATCGGGCGGACAGAAGGCAAGGGTTGCGCTGGCCAAATGTCTGTTATCCGGAGCTGCCGTTATCATCTTGGATGAACCGACCAATCATCTGGATTTAACGAGCATTCAGGTGATGGAACAAGCGTTGATTCATTTTCCCGGAGCTGTCATAACGGTAAGTCATGATCGGTTCTTTATTGATAAGATCGGGACGAAGATGCTTGCCTTTGATCCGGAATCAGGCGTGAGCGAACAAAGTTTATAAGATGCTAGTTGAATAGCAGTCTTGGCTTAGAAGCCGGGACTGCTATTTTATTTTCAGAAAATGCCCGTTTATTTAAAGCTTTTGCGTTTTCTTCGCGAATTCGCCTGTTGTAGACAGAAAACGAGCAAGAAAGGCAAAATACCCGATTTGCTGCATGCTTGCGACTTTGGTTGATATTTACATGTGAGCTATACTAACAGCATAGTCGAGAAGGGGGCTTTTTTGATGCAGCAGACGCAGCAATCATTCGCGAACAAATGGAAGTGGAAAATATCAGTTAGCCAAAGACTCATTTTATCCTTCCTGGCTATCGTCATTATTATGGCGGTGAACGGCATGCTTAGCTTTGACCGAATGGGGAAGCTGACGAACAATGCGCGGGAAATTTCGCAGGTGTGGCTCGCGAATATTAAGGCGATCAATGAAATCAATTATTTGAATGAACATATGTTGACGATTCAATACAAGATGGCTTGGGAGAGCAACTCTTTGAAGCGCAAAATGCTGGAGGAGGACGGCGAATATACGATTGTCGTGCTGCAGCAAAAGCTTCAGGCGTTTATGGCGCTTCCGAAAACAGGCGATGACATGAATTTGTCCCGAAATCTGGAGGGCGAATGGAAAGCTTATCTGGCCTTGTACCGCAATGTTATCCGGTATTCTAACCAGGAGGCGGACAAGGAGATTGCCGATGCGTTAATGGCTTCTGAATTGTCTTTCAGCACAATGCAGTCTTACATAGATACATTAATCCGGATCAACGAAGAAGGGGCGAAAGCTGCGGAGGATTCCAGCGAGAGCATCAATCGCGAATCGGTGCTGACAATTGCGTGCAGTCTTGGCGGCGCGCTGCTGCTGGTGCTTGCCTTGCTGTATTACGTAAGGCGGACGATATCAATCCCGATCAAGCGATCGTCGGACGTGATTGCGGAAGTGGCGGGCGGATCTTTATCCGTCGTCATTCCTAAAGTAAAAAGCCGCGACGAGATTGGAGTGATGGTGCGGGCGCTCGAGGATATGGTTGGATCGCTTAGGGCCGCGATGCAAAGCGTGCAAACCGCCTCCTCTAGTATTTCGGCTTCTTCCGAAGAGATGCTGGCGGCTTCTGAACAAAACGCGGGAGTAGTCTTGCAAGCCTCGGCGATGTTCCGGGAAGCGGCTTCGGGTTCGCAAGAGCAGCTCCATAGCTTCGAGGAAATCGGCCGTTCAACCGAAGAGATGGCTCACGGAACGCAGCGGATCGCGGAGAGCAGCCAAACGGCGGCGGAATTGTCGTCAAGAGCGGAGCGGCAGGCACAAGAAGGTGCGGCAACGATTGAACAAGCCGTCATTACGATGGGGGTCATCGACGAGACGGTACGGTCGGCTGCCGAACACGTTGCTTTGTTGGAGCGCCATATGGCCAGCATTGGCAAGATCACGGATTTCATCGGTACTATCTCCAAACAGACCAATCTGCTGGCGCTTAATGCGGCCATTGAGGCTGCCAGAGCGGGGGAAGCGGGGAAAGGGTTTGCGGTTGTAGCGGAAGAAGTGCGCAAGCTGTCAGTTCAGACGGCGGTTTCGGTGGCGGACATCGCGGGCGTAATCGGGAAGATCAAGGAAGATACAAATCTAACCGTGGAAAAAATGAATGAGAGCCGCAAGGAAACCTTAAAGGGGTTTGAAAGCGTTAATGCGGCGGGGATGTCTTTCCGCCAGATTACGGTTGCGGCCGGCAACGTATCCGGCAAGATCGAAGAGGTTGCCGCAGCGGCCGAGCAGCTCGCGGCTAGCTCGGAGGAAGTATCGGCATCCATCGATCAACTGACGGAGATTGCCCGCCGTACCTATGATATTGCGAAAGAAGTTTCGGAAAGCGCGGACAAACAAACCGCCTCGGCCGAAGAGATTGCTTCTGCCGCAGGCGGTTTAACGGATATTGCTCAAGATTTGAATGATCAGGTTATGAAGTTCCGCTTCTAATCTAATAACGCTTGAAGCCGCTCCATATCGTTTCCGGCTTAACCCCCAGCTCCCCGGCTATTAATTCGGCCGTCAGGCGTTGGGGTTTTTTAATTTTGCCGTTGCGGATTTTGGAGATGGTCGTCAGCGAGATTAAGGTGGATTGGGCAAGTGATGTGGCAGTGACGTTCTTGCTCAACATCAACATGCGGAGCTTGTAGGCGGCATCTTCTTCCCGGGCCGGCTGAAGAATGCCCGTTAACAGGATGACATAGCTCTTAAACTCCTTGTTCCCGGAGTAGAAAGGTTTGATGACGGCCGTCGTCAGCCGTACTTGATCGCCAATGTGGAGGCGAATCTCCGCATGTTCGGCTGTGCCGTGAGTTCGCGCGTATTCCATAATGCGGCGAAGCGATTTGCGGTTTTCTTCCGCGACATGATCAAAGATGAACTGATTCATCAGGTTGTTGCCGCGTTGCTTAAAGGGGGAGTAATATCTGGTCGCGTTGGTGATCCGGAATTGCTCGGATACTCGGATGCTCATCAGCACTTGGTTATCCATGGCGAATTCTTCAATATATTTCTCTTCCGATATGTCTTTGACGATGATAATATAACAGGTTTGCTCGCTGGACGGGAGGCGCCGGCTCGTGAATCGAACGGGTAATGACGCCGTTGACTTCGAAATAAGTTCCTGCTCGACCGTTTGTTCATTATCGTCGCCAAATTGAGTCATTAATCCGCCGAAAGTGAACCCTCTTCTTAACAAGCCGTCCGGGTCGGCATCCGTAAGCTCCGCTTTTTTGTACCCGGTTAACGTTGTGAAGGCATAATTAATGTCGCGTATATACCAACGGTTATGCTCAAGCTCGACGATAAACATCGGATCGGTTAATAAATAAAACACGTTATCCATCGCTCTGTCACCTTCCTGGAAGTTATTATGTGGCTACCGGCATAATATAACACGTCATGTTACAAAACCTTACGTTTAGTTGTATAACTTAAATTATATAAAGTTTTGTTGAAATGACAACCGCTTTTCATCATAAATTTCGGTAAAGTTAGGGAATCCTAATGTTTGGAAAGTCTATTGAAGGAGATGAGACAATGAGTTCGGCGATTTTATTTGATTTCGCAGATTCCTTTAGCGCAGCTCTTGCTCGGGATACGCTGCAGGAGCTCGGATACGAGCCTCTCATGCATGAGGGGAACCGCCTGCATATTCATGTAGACGGCGTTGATCTGACATCCGCGCTGGAAATCGCGATGTCTCATGGCGGCCAACTGGTAGAGCAAGCTGCTATACAGAATGGCGCGGTGACCGATTCTGCTTATTCCATGAACGCAATTACGATTCCGGCGCATATGGTGAACGAGGATTGGGTTGGGGCTGAAGAAGCAGCGGATTTGCATAATTGGGATGACGATGCGGATACGGCAAACGAGTTTCTGCCTGATCCCGGTGAGTATAGCCATTTCTCTGGGGATGTTCATACGTAAAAAAAGAAAGCGCGGCTTCAGCTGCCTAAAGCAGCCGATGCCGCGCTTGTTCCTGCAGAATGGCCCGTCGTAAATGCGGCCGTAATATTGTAACCTCCCGTATAACCGTGAATATCGAGCACTTCTCCGCAGAAGTACAAGCCTTGGACAAGCTTTGACTGCATCGTCTTCGGATCAAGCTCCTTCAGATGCACGCCGCCCCCCGTTACAAAAGCTTCTTCAATCGATAAAGTCCCGTTCACCGCTACCGGGAACTGCTTCATTCTTGTAGCCAGCTCACGCCATGGTTCTTTCGGAATATTGTCGTACGTAATATCGCCGTTGATCTCGCATTGGCGCAGCAGAAGATCAAGCAATCTTTCCTGCACATAACCGCGCAGTACGTTTTTAACCGCTTTTTTCGGATCCTGTTTGGCAAGCTTTAGCGTCTCGTCGAAGATCTCGGCTTCGGATCGGTCCGGCAGCAGATCAATAGTGACGAGGACGGTTGGTTTATCATTCTCGCCCCCGGCTGTTTTCTTGAGTTCCTTCACGACAAACTGGCTGCAGCGCAAAGCCGCAGGGCCCGATAAGCCAAAATGGGTGAAGATCATATCGCCTTCATGGGAAACGAGCTTTTTGCCCTTCGCATTCCAGACGCTAAGGGTAACGTCGCGCAAGGATAGTCCTTGCAGCTCTTTGCTACGGATCCATGGCTCAGCCGAGGTGAGCGGTACTTCCGTCGGGTATAGATCGGTAATCGTGTGCCCGGCTTTTTTGGCCCAAGGATAACCGTCGCCCGTTGAGCCCGTATGCGGAACGGATTTGCCGCCCGTAGCGACGATTACGGCTTTCGCGGGGATGATTGTGCCCGAAGCAATCCGGATTCCTTGCACGGCTCCGTTCTCGTACATAATTTCCTTCACCGGCATGTTCGTGCGAATCTCGACGCCTTGTTCCTTCACTTTGCGAATCAGCGCCTCTACAACCGTCTTCGCTTTGTCGGATACCGGGAACATCCGTCCGCGGTCTTCTTCCTTCAAGGCAATGCCCATTCCTTCAAAAAAGGCGATGATCTCGCGGTTGCCGAATTGGTTCAAGGCGCTGAATAAAAATCGGCCGTTGCCGGGTATATTGCGGATCAATTCGTCCATTTCATTCGCGTTGGTGACATTGCACCGGCCTCCGCCGGAGATGCCGAGCTTGCGTCCAAGCTTGTCCCCTTTATCTATGAGCAGGGTAGACGCGCCTGCTTCGCTGGCTGCAACGGCAGCCATCAATCCGGATGGTCCGCCGCCGATAATAATAACGTCATACATCTTGTGCGATTCTCCTGACTTGAAGTGTATTTCTGTTTGCTGTACATTGTAACATTTTTTTTCAAATTCTAAGAATTTATTTGCATCGTGCCTCGCCGCCAAAAGACGGCAAAGCGGTTTCAACTTGCTAATATTGAAATATAATGATGACAGATTCGAATTTAGAGGAGCGGAGCGCATATGAAAAGGACGGACTGGCGGTTCAGCGGGGCAGGCGGCATCGAGATTTACGCAAGACAATGGCTGCCTGAAGCGAAAGAGCCAAGAGGCGCTGTATGTATCGTGCATGGGATGGGCGAGCATGGAGAGCGATATTCGGCGGTTGCGGAGAGGCTGACAAGCGAAGGTTATGCGGTTCTAGCCCATGATCAGGAAGGACACGGTAAATCCGGCGGCAAGCGGGGACATCTTACTTCTATTGAAGCGGCGGTTCACAATACGGGGCTGCTGTTGGAGGAGGCTGGAACACGTTATCCGCAGCTCCCTGTTTTTCTATACGGACATAGCATGGGAGGGAATGTAGCTTTGAATAGCGCGCTTCTCCTAAAGCCTCGGATTAACGGTCTGATTCTGAGCAGTCCGTGGCTTCGCCTTGCCAAAGGCCCTAATGCAGCTATGAAAGCATTGGCCCGTCTGCTTGTACGCGTGATGCCCAAGCTGACTTTATCGACCGGTATCAGTCCTGACGACTTGTACCGTCCCGGTTATGACCATGCCGTAACCTTCCTCGGGGATCCGTTATGCCATAGCGCCATCACGATCCGAACCTTTCATATTATGACGGACTCCGGAGAATGGGCGATTGCCCATAGCGGGGAACTTGAAATGCCGGTCTTGCTGGTTCATGGAACGGGGGATCGCGTAACTTCCTATGAGGCTAGCAAGGAGGTAGAGGAACGTCTGCAGGAGCGTTGTAAATTTGTTACGTATGAAGGCGGTTACCATGAGCTGCATAATGACATTTATGCCACTCATTTATTGAATATTGTTACGAACTGGATAGCTAAGCGATTGTAAAATATTGAGAGTTATGTTTTAATCGGACTAGCAAGAGAATGGGTAAAGACAGTACATGACGTGTTTCGTTAGGAGACTGATCGTCCGTGTTGAAAGAATTGCTGTTACAATTCTTTATTACGCTTGTACCTGCCTTTGCCTTTCAGTTATGGCATAATTCGAGCCGCTTATGGCGGAGAATTCCCGTTATTGTGGGTTTGTCCAGCTGCATCGCCATGGCATTGTGCATGTTTTTCACAAAAGAATATTACGGTTATGAAATGAACTTTCGGCTGTTGCCTTTATTAATAGGTTCTTTATATGGCGGGCCTTATTTTCTTCTATTATTAAGCGGCGTCTATTCGGCATTTCGTATTCCTTCACTTGATAGTCCGTCGGAAACGGTTGTTTTTATTACCTTTATCGTCTTGTATGTATTGGTCATGCTTGCTTCAATTGGGCCATTCCAGCGAACTAACCGCCGCAACAAGATGAGAATCGTGATGAAGCTTGTTGCGGGCATAAGCGCGTTTGTTATTATCTCTTTTGCGGTTGCGGTTTTTACGACGGATATGCCGGTGACGCTGGAGTTTGTGCTACTTACTCTTCTCACGATCGCGATGTCGGCATTGTCGGCATGGATATCGGTGTATGCCGTAGAGACCTACAAAGAAAATGCCCAGTTGCATTATGATGTGAAGCGGGTATCGCTTAGCTACCGGCAGGAAGTCGAGAAGCTCGAACAGTTCATTGACCAAACGCAGATTGCGGTTGTACTGGTGAACCAGTATGGGAAAATCACGCATCTAAACGAGATGGGCGTCCGAATGCTCGCCGGCGGACAAAATATAGTCGGCCAATACTTCCATGAGTTTTTTGGCGAAGGAAATCAAGCAACTAGCGTACGGCTCCTGCGCGAAGCTCTGCAAGGGAATAGTCCCGTGCAAGAGATTCCGCAGGCGGAGAATGGCCGGACTTTGCTGAAGACTGCCTTTTGCATACGCAATTTGCAGACGGATACGGTGACGGGCGCTGTTCTAACCGCGCATGACATTACGGAATTGTCCTTGCTGCGCAGCGAGGTCGGACGTATGGAACGCTTAAGCTTAATCGGCCAGATGGCAGCGAGCATTACCCATGAGATTCGTAATCCGATGGCCGTCATCCGGGGTTTCGTACAGCTTATGCGGGAGCGGAGTCCGGATAACCAGCAGGCTTATTACGGGATCGTCATGGACGAGCTGGACCGCGCAAACACAATCATCAGCGATTTCTTGTCTCTCGCCCAGAACCGCGCATTAACGATGGAGGAAACTTCCCTTCACGAGATTATTCGTGAAATGGTACCGCTTCTGAACGCGGATGCTAATCTAAGGGGCCAGACGATCGAAGTTGAGCTTTGTGATTATATCCCAACTCTTCAACTTAATGAGAAAGAGATTAAGCAGTTGCTTCTGAATTTGGCGCGCAACGGCATGGAAGCAATGGATGAGAAGGGCTGTTTGTCCATTCATACGTCTTACATAGTAGACAATGATGAGATTATATTACGCATACAGGATCAGGGTGTTGGCATTTCGGAAGAGCAGAAGCAGCGGATTTTTGATCCGTTTTTCTCCACCAAGACCAAAGGAACCGGATTGGGACTGCCGCTGTGCGTTAGCATTGCGGAACGCCATAACGGCCGGATTGAAGTGGAATCCGAACAAGGAATCGGAACAACGTTTATCGTCTCGTTCATCCGCCAATCCGCGTAAGCCGGAACATAAAGCATGTGCCCGGCGCGCATACTATCGTAGAAAGTTCAGATCTACAGAGGAGGACGTCTACGATGGCAAAGAACAAAAGAGGCAACTCAGTGGAGCAAACGGAGCAGGCAAGCAAAAACAAAGCGGGATCGGCAGCTCCCGGCGAAGCGGGCTACGATAAAAAGCTGGACGGGCCAAACCGCCCTTCCATCTAAGGCTGGCGATAATGGGCAAGGGCAAAGAAGACGATCCGTCGCTTGATCCGTTCGAAATATCTTTTCTTCCCGAGTTCAAGGAAGGAAGAGGCTCGCGCGAACCGTTCGTTAACGAGTATGGCGTTGTAATCGGGGATCATGAATATGATTCACCCGATTCTCCGCTTAATCAATGGAGCGCCGAGACCGATCCGGCTATAATGGCCGGTGACCAGTGGGTTCATCCCTTCAAGGATGTCGGATTCCAAACCGCAGAGAACCGGGACTATTTCGAACGGGGAATAACGCCCCAAGCGGGGATCTTTATGCATCCCGATAAAAACAGCGCTTACCATGCCGGGGATCCGATTCCGGGCTCGGATGAAACGCCGCAAAAGCAACCGGAGTGAGTGCGCTCCGGTTGCTTTATTTTCATGGCGAGCGGTATAATAGTAACTAAATTTAGGTTATTACAAAGGAGTGTGTTTTCAAATGTCGATGTCATTTGAAAGATATATGCTGGATATGGTTCAACCAATGCGTGACGACTTGACCCGGATCGGAATTCAAGAGCTTCGCACGCCAGAAGAAGTAGAAACGTCGCTGCCTGATGCAAAAGGAACAACGCTTGTTGTCGTTAACTCCGTATGCGGTTGTGCCGCAGGCCAATGCCGTCCTGGCGTAGCGGAAGCGCTGCAACACGATATTACGCCGGATCATCTGTTCACGGTGTTTGCCGGACAAGACAAAGAAGCAACGGCTAAAGCGCGCGAATATTTTGCGCCGTACCCGCCTTCTTCCCCGTCAATCGCTCTGATGAAAGACGGCGAACTTGTTCATTTCATTGAACGCCATCAAATCGAGAACCGTTCCGCTGCCGAAATCGCGGAAGATCTGACAAACGCATTTGACCGCTACTGCCGTTAATCGGCAGTTCGATCGTTGGGAGTAGGGGGAGACGGGCACGATGAGTTTACAACAGGAAATAATCGAGCGCTTTGGCGTACAGCCGGAGATTGATCCCGCTGCGGAGATCCGAAAGCGCGTTGACTTCTTGAAGGATTACGTGAAGAAGTCGGGCACTACCGGCCTTCTGATTGCGATTAGCGGCGGTATTGACAGCGCGGTTACTACGGGGCTGTGCAAGATGGCGACCGATGAATTGTCAGCCGAGACCGGGAAGGAATATATCACGCTTGGCGTGTTCCAACCCTATGGGGAACAAGTGGATATCGCGGATAGCTATGCCACGGCGGAAGCGTTCCAGCTGAAGTATAAGACGGAGACCAATATCGGTGAAGCAGTCGATGAGATTGCCATCGAGACGGAACATGCGTTGAAGTCGATCGGAATGCCAAGGCATCTTAGCCGCGGCGGCAAAGGCAACGTGAAGGCTAGAACGAGGATGGTAGTTCAATACGCGCTTGCTTTTGACTTGAATTTGCTTGTCGTAGGTACGGATCATGCGTCCGAGGCCATTACGGGCTTCTTCACCAAATGGGGCGACGGCGCGGTTGACGTTACGCCGCTCAGCTCGCTGAACAAACGGCAAGTTCGGCAGCTCGCTGGCGTGCTTGGCGTACCGCAGAGCATTCTGGACAAAGCGCCAACCGCCGGACTTTGGGAAGGGCAAACCGACGAGTCGGAGCTGGGCATCCTGTATGACGAGAACAGCGCGTACCTCGAAGGCAAAGAGATCGGGGAAGAAGCACAAGCAAAGCTTGAGAAGCAATATTTGCGTACCGAGCATAAACGTTCCCCGATTCCGGGCATCTAACCAAGACGATGATAGCAGGGATCGGACATGATGTAACGGATATGGACCGGGTCGAAGCTTTGCTTGCCGGCAAGGCGGGAGACCGGTTTCTGAGCCGGATATTGACGAGTCGGGAGCGGGAAATTGCCGATGGTTACGAGGGCAAACGCCTGGTGCAATTTACGGCAGGAAGATTTGCGGCGAAGGAAGCCGTCGTGAAGGCTTTGGGTTGCGGAATCGGAGCTCTAGTTGGCTTTGCCGATATCGATATTTTGCGCGGTCCAGAGGGCAAGCCGGAATGCACGTTGTCCGGCCAAGCTTGGGAGCGGCTCGAACGAATGGCTGAGAACCACCGCATCCATATTACCATTACGCATGATCGCTCGATCGCATCCGCGGTGGCGATTGTCGAACAGACGGAATAGCCGGAATAGATAAAGGCTGATCGTTAAGCTGCTGCTGGAGCTGCTTGACGATCAGCCTTTTCGTATATTTATTGCTTGCTGGCGAGCCAAGCTGCCAGGCTTGCGATTTGCTCATCCGTCAACCGGTCTTCGAACGGAGGCATGGAGCTGCCGCCATGCTTGATTTGCTCCGCGATCTCCGGTTCGGTCATACGCGCGCCAACCTTTTGCAGATTGGTCTGATCCCCCATGCGTCCTTGCAGATCAGAGCCATGGCAGCTGACGCAATTGGCCTTGTAGACGGCACCTGTCTTCTCGGGCGCATCCATATGACTGGTGGAGATTTGGGAGCCGGAGCTTCCATTGTTTCCGCAGGCAGCAAGAAGCAAGGCAATCAGCATTGCGGCAAACAAGTTTTTTGCAAACATTTCCATTTCCTTCTTTCTTTAGTGCTAGATTAAAATAAATCTAAAAAGATGATAGAACTTCCATATGAATTTAGCAGTAATACTTATATAATAGAGTAAATTATTTACGAAAACCACAACAGGGGTAGTCATGGACACGAACGAGCGAATTTTACAACGGCAATTTACTCAATTTGATTTTGAGGTCACAATGGCTGCCTATTCGGAGAAAGACGTCGGCTGGAACGCCGGCCAGGAAAGCAGTGAGTTTTACCGATTTATGTATGTATTAGAAGGGAATGCCGTTGTTACGTTGGATGGACAGGTCCATCATATTGAGCCCAACAGACTTTATTTGATACGTCCTAAGACGGCTGTATTATACGAAGCAACCGTGCATCAGAAGCTTAAGGCTTACTGGTGTAATTTTAGTGTGGAGACGGGCAATTTCAAGTTTATTAAGATGTTGAAGCAGCCTGTATCCTTCTCCATTCCGATTGAGGAGACACATCAGGTTATTGCGATGTACCAACAAATGATTGAAGCCAAAGCGAATGAATGCATTACTACGAATTTGAAGTTAAAGGCGGCTATTCTTCAGCTCTTCTGCTTCTATATGGACAGAAGCGTTATTATGCTGTCCAGAGATCCGTATTTCGAGACGCTTGAAGGCGGGGAGAAATGGACGGACGTCATCGATTATATTGAGAACAACCTTCATCATAATATTCAGATTGAGGATTTGGCTAAAGTAGCGTACCTTCATCCCAATTATTTGATTACTTCCTTCAAAACCGTAATGGGATGCTCGCCGATTCAATATGTAACGGAGCGTCGCCTGGAGCGGGCCAAAAAACTGCTGAGGGAAACGAACTTGCCGATCTCGGAGATTGCGGGCAAGGTCGGGATGCTTAGTCATTATTTGCCTAGGCTGCTTAAACGGCAAACAGGCGTTACGCCCAAGGATTACCGCCGCATCATGAAAATATATATTCCGAAAATGCAGGAAGGTATGGCGGATAAAGAGGTGAAATACTAATGGAAGCGATTCACAACGAGGAGGCCAAGTCTTATTTCAGCCGCGAGCTGCTTACTTGGTATCGAAGGATTAAGCGTGATTTGCCATGGCGGATGAATCAGGATCCGTACCGCGTATGGGTATCCGAAATTATGCTGCAGCAAACGCGGGTAGATACGGTGATTCCTTATTACGAGCGGTTTATGAATAAGTTCCCGACGGTGCGGGCGCTTGCCGAAGCTCCGGAGGAAGAAGTGCTGAAGTGCTGGGAAGGACTTGGCTATTATTCGCGCGCCCGGAATTTGCAGGCTGGAGCCCGCGAGGTCGTCCAGCGTTACGGGGGTATTGTGCCGGATGATAAAGCTGCGGTTGCAGGGTTGAAAGGCGTTGGTCCTTACACGACCGGTGCGATTATGAGCATCGCCTTCAACCGCCCGGAGCCGGCCGTTGACGGCAACGTGATGCGCGTATTGTCCCGTTATTTCTGTCTCGAGGATGATATTGCGAAACCCGCAACCCGCGTTGGCATCGAAAAGCTTGCGCAATCGCTTATTCCGAAAGGCGCGGCGGGCGACTTCAACCAAGCTTTGATGGAGCTTGGGGCGCTTGTCTGTACGCCAAAGTCGCCAAGTTGCCTGCCATGCCCGGTGATGGAGCACTGCTCGGCGCGGTGGGCTGGCCGGGAGACGGAGCTGCCGATTAAGACGAAGGCGAAACCTCCGCGTCCGGAGAAACGGGTGGCGGTTATTATTACCGGCACCGGTGCATACGAAGGCAAAATCCTGGTCCGCCAACGTCCGGATACCGGGCTGCTCGCCCAAATGTGGGAGCTGCCGCATCTTCTTGTACCGAAGGATCAAGAACCGTTAATTGACGCCGCAGATCAATCCGAATCAAACGCAAGCACGGCGGAAGCAGGGGAATGGCTGACCCGTTCCATGGAAGCGGAGACGGGGCTTCTTATTCGTCCGGACCGCTGGCTGATGGACGCGGATCATGTATTTAGCCATATTCATTGGAAAATGCGCATTTACCTGGCCGACTTGGGGTTAGATGCAATTGGCGCTACCGGTGCGAGTCTGGCTGCTGAGACGGCAGCCGCTTACGAAACGGGCAGCCTGCGGAGCGAATACCGCTGGATTGGTCCCGAGGATATGGAAACGCTGGCTTTCCCGAATGTATTCATCCGCATCTTGCGAGAATATTGGACTTAAGAGGAGGCTTATCACATGAGTACAATGCTGGAGCTTTTGCTTGAACATAAGATTGTGGCGATTCTAAGAGGAATTGAAGACAGTCAAGCGGACGCAGCCGGACAAGCTTTAATGGACGGCGGCATTCGCCTGATGGAGATTACGATGAATACGCCGGGCGCTGCCGTAATGATCGAGCGCTGGCGTAGTCGCTTTGACGGCCAAGCTGCGGTTGGCGCCGGCACGGTGCTGGACGTAGAGATGGCTAAGACGGCAGTCGCTGCCGGAGCGCAGTTTCTTATCTCGCCTAACCTGGACGAAGAAGTTATCGCTTATGGGAACGAGCAAGGGGTTTCGGTATGGCCGGGAGTGATGACGCCGACGGAAATCGTCAAGGCGTGGAAAGCCGGTGCCGAAGCGGTAAAGCTGTTCCCGATGGGGACGCTTGGCACCAAGTACTTAACGGAAATTCGCGGACCGCTGGACTCCATTCCAATAATGGCGACAGGCGGCGTGGATCTGCATAATATCAAGGATTATTTCGCCGCAGGCGCCAACGCGGTCGGTATGGGCGGCAAGCTGCTGAACCTGGAATGGGTTCGCGAAGGCAAGTTTGATCTCGTTACCGAGCGCGCGCGCCAGTTCGTTGACGCCGTAAGCAAGATCTAGCTTTTTATGCTAATTTAGGTGGCTGTCCAGCCACAATTTGGCCTGCTCCAGCATTTTGAGCGTAATCTGATGGTTGACACCGCTATACTCAACCATTCGGAGATGTTCAGGTGCGGCGTGGGCCATTTTTTCCATAAAATAACGCTGGCTGTGAATCGGTACCGTCGTATCCTCTTTGCCGTGCAGCAGCAATAAACCTCTCTCGTCCTCCAAGGATAATAAAGAGATCGGATCATGCTTCGCAAGAGCGTTCCGTTCTTCCTCGCCAAGTGCCGGCTTTCCGGCGTATCTCAAATAAGATTCATAGAATTCGGTCCAGGCGCAGGACCCGTTGATGACGACGGCTGCAGCAATATTGGCGTTCTTCGCAAAAGCTCCGGCTGCGACAAATCCTCCCGCCGAATGGCCGATAATGGCGATTTTGCCGGTTGGTTCATTAAGCTCTTCGGCCATGCCGACGGCTTCTTTCGAGCCCTGCAGAACAATCTCAAGGAACGTCTGCTCAAGCACGGCAGGATCGGCATAGTCCAACGTGCCGCGATAACCGTGATGGAGAAGCTCCGGTACGATAACCCTATAGCCCCAGCTAGCTACCGTAGTTGCGAAAAATAAATAGCTCTCCTGAGTAGAACCCCAGCCATGATATAAAATGACCGTTCCCGTCTTGTCCCGGGTCGGATCCACCTGCAAACAATTGACGCCTGCCAGGCTAATAATTGTATGATTAGTGCCGCTCATATGGCTGCCCTCCGTCCTTATAAAAAACTCACCTATTTAGACTACCACGCTACCCTGGCAAAAACAAAGAGCCTGCGGCACGGGGCCGCAGGCTGCAAGAGAGAAATATAATAAAGGGGGGTCATGTCCTTTATTATAGATTGCGTAAATGAAAGGAATCTGAGTACAGTGTTACAGCTGTATTACAATGTCGTTTCGGGATGAGCATTTACTCAGATAGAGTCGGATAAATAATAGATTTCTTTCATTTGGAAATGAAGTTTTCTAATGAAAAAAGGCGCGGCTTCGTCCTTAGTGTTATAATGGTCGGCAAATCCCAACATCGAAGAGAGAGGGCACGGGCGTTTGAAATTCCGGAAAATCTACAACAACTATATACAAAACAACCTGTTCGTCAAAGTCATCCTCGTCTTCGCGATTATCGTGCATTTGACCATTATCACGCTTTCGTATCTTCTCTTTGGACTCATGTCGGATTCCATCGTGAACAGCGAGCTGAACAACCAAAAGCAAGCGATGGAGCGGGTGAACCGTTATATGGAGCAGAAGTATGACTGGGTGCAGAACACGGTGCAGGACATCTATCGCAACAGCCTGCTTGCGAGCAACACGTCTTATTTCCTACGGCATTCCTACAGCGATTATGCGCAGTACATGCTTGACCAGAACTACGCGGGCGGCAACGAGAGCGCGGTTGATATTCTGAGCTACCTCGCGGACCGGATGGATGCCGACCCCGATGTTCAGAACATTCTGCTGTACAGCACGGACATGCAGCAGCTGTACGCCTTCAACCGCAACGGGCCGCGACGGCTGTACAAGACTAATCCGACCCGCTCGTACATTCCCGAGATTATGGCATCGGAGGGTGCCGTAGCTGCAACGCCGAATGTTTGGATTCGCGGATTGATCGGCCAGTGGAATTCGCAGCTGTATTCCATGCGTGCCCAAGTGAACGATAAGAATACGCTCAAGAACATCGGACAGCTGCTCGTATACTTCGATTCCGGAATGGTGAACCGGTCGCTTGATGAGCAGCGGACCCCGCTTAAGGGCGAGATTCTGGTGCTGTCGCAGGATGGGCAAGTATTGTCCGATTCCGCGAACCGATACTATGGGAAGATCTTCCCTTACATGCAGCAGGTCGGCTCTCTGAAACAAACCGAGCTGCTCGACGAGCAGTCGTACATCTCCACGCTGACGCAGAACACGGCCGGGTATCTCGTTGTTGGCATTATGCCGAAGAGCGCGATGGCGGAAGCATACGCGGGCCTTAAGCGGACGATCATTCTGATTAGTTCGATCTGCATTATCGTCGCGGTGATTATTCCGTCCATTCTGATCGTTAATATCTCGAGGCGGACAAACCGGATCGTGCACTTCATGCGGAAGGTCGAAGGAGGCAATCTTACCGCCCGCCTGCAGGATGCCCGCGAGGACGAGCTGGGGCAGATCTCCCAAAGCTTCAACGAGATGCTCGACGAGCTGGGCCGGCATATCGACCGGGAATACAAGGCGGAGCTAAGACATAAGCAAACGGAACTGGCCGCCTTGCAAGCTAGGGTAAACCCGCATTTTCTCTACAATACGCTGGAGGTCATCCGAATGCGGGCGATGTCCCAAGGCGCGGTTGACGTAGGCGAGATGATCTACAGCCTCGCTGTGCTGTTCCGCAACTCGGTAAGCGCGAAGACGGAGAACACGCTAGGCGAAGAACTCGAGATGTGCAGGCTGTACCTGGAGCTGTTCCGGATTCGCTACAAGGACAAATTCGCCTACGAGGTCGAATGCGACGAGGAGCTGCTGCGGGTTCCAATCGCGAAGCTGCTCCTGCAGCCCATCGTGGAGAACTATATCGTGCACGGGATGGATTCCCGGCGCAAGAACAACCGCCTGTTTATCGAAGCCGTGCAAGAGCATGGCCTGATTCAGGTCCGGATACGCGACAACGGCAAAGGCATAGAGCCGGAGCAGCTTGCGCTCATTATGCGCCGGCTGAAGATGCCTGAAACCGAGGAGCAACAGTCCTTCGGGCTGCGCAGCGTTCACGAGCGGATCGAACTGGTGCACGGGCCCGGCTACGGGTTAAGCATAGAAAGCATGCCGGGGCAGGGGGCATCGGTGACGGTGACCTGGCCCGCGGAAGTAGAAAGAGAGGAAGCTGGCGATGTATAAAGTATTGCTCGTGGACGACGAGCCGTTTATTACGGAAGGCTTGAGCGACGCCATCGATTGGTCCGCCTTCGGCCTGGAGGTCGTTGGCAGCGCCGAAGACGGAGAGGAAGCGCTCGAGCGGCTGCGCGAGCTCAAGGTCGATCTGCTGATCACGGATATTTCCATGCCGATTATGACGGGACTGGAGCTCATCCGCAAAGCGCGGGAGCTCCAGCCGCAATTAAAGGCGATCATCCTGAGCGGCTACAACGAATTCGATTTTCTGAAGGAAGGCATGCGCCTTGGCATTGAGAATTACCTGTTAAAGCCCATTAACTTCGCGGAGCTGGAGGCGACCCTGGCAGATACGGTGCGGAAGCTGGAGGCGGACAAGCCGGCACAGCCGTTCGGGGAAGACGAGATCGGAATCCTGCGGGACAACGTGATGACCCGCTGGGTAAATGGCCGGATCGCGTTGCCTGAGCTGCAAGAACGGACAGCGCTCCTCGACATCGATCTGTCGATGCCGCTTGCGGCATTGGCGATTATCCGTTTTCGCCCGGAACAGAATACTCCCGGCCTTGATCTAGACGGCTGCATCGCGGATCTCCAGGCCGAGGGGACCGACGGCTTGTCGTTTGTTCCTTTTCGCAACGAGGATGGCGAGCTAGCTGCTCTATGCTGCATAAACGGGGACAAGCGGAATCAAGCTAAGGTAAAGGAAGCTTTGGAAAGAGTGGCGGACAAATGGGACAAGAGGCAGCTCGGCCCGCGGATTGCGCTAGGCGGGATTGTGGAGACGGCTGATGCCGCCGCAAGTTACGTAGAGGCGCGTAAAACGCAGCAGTTCTTCCTGGTGCGGCATGACACGCATTTGCTCGATTATGCGGATATTTCCGCGGAAGCGGAGGCTCTTCCTTCTGGATTATTCGAATGGGAGGCTTATGCCAAGTCTATTCTCGCCAAGGACAAGGCTGAGCTGGAGGGAGTGATCAACCGCGATTTCGCCGCTCTACGGATGGC
The DNA here is from genome assembly GCF_030161375.1 of Paenibacillus glycanilyticus. Classification (GTDB taxonomy): domain Bacteria; phylum Bacillota; class Bacilli; order Paenibacillales; family Paenibacillaceae; genus Pristimantibacillus; species Pristimantibacillus glycanilyticus_B. The sequence continues at coordinate 620,838 of NZ_BSSQ01000001.1, read as the reverse complement.
GGAAAGCCTGCATCCCGTCCGGGCGAGAGGCGCGGCGATCGAGCTGATGATTATGATGAAGATCGAAGTCGACAAGCTCGGGCGCGCGGATGCGGCGGAGGCGTTTCAAGCCGCGCTTGACCAAGCGGTGACTGCGGCAACGCTCGAAGGAGTGGAGCAAGCCGTACGGACCGCGGCATTCTTCGCCGCCGATTCGTTCTCGGGGGAAGACATGAGTCCCGTCATCAAGCAGGCGCTTCGCTACATCCACGAGCATTATGCGGAGGCGCTGACGCTCAAGTCGCTTGGACTGCAATTCCACATTCACCCCAATTATCTCGGACAGCTCTTTCACAAGCAGACGGGGGATACGTTCACGGATTATCTGAACAAACATCGTATTGATAAAGCGAAAGAACTGCTGGCGGACAGCAGGCTCAAGGTAAACGAGATTGCAAGACAGGTCGGGTACTGGGAGACAGGCTACTTCTACAAGCAGTTTAAGAAGCATGTCGGGATGGTGCCGGGCGATTTTAAGGAGCTGCTGTGACGCCGAGGCGTCATTCGCAGTTCCTTTCTTTATTTTGTACACTTATTCTTTGTTTTCTATTATTTTTGAAAATGTTTTCATCTTCTAAGATGAAGTAGCAAGAAGTCGCGACTATTGAATTGCTACACAGACATAAGGGAGGCAACACCAATGGGAATCCGTAAAAAAGCAGCGGTCGGTCTGACGTCCGCGATGGCCGTTATGCTCTTGCTGAGCGCCTGCGGAAGCAACGGCAACACGGCAGCAAACAACAACGCTTCGTCTGGCAGCGGCAACAACGCCAAGCCGGTCGAGTTGAACTGGTACACAATCGGCACGCCGCAGAAAGACGTTGACAAAGTTATGGAAGCGGTTAGCGAATACACGAAAGAAAAAATCGGCGCAACAGTCAAAATGACGATGATCGACTGGGGCGATTACAACCAGAAGATGCAAGTACTGACGGCTTCGGGCGCGGACATGGACATCATGTTCACTGCGGCTTGGGCGTTTGACTACGTGCAAAACGCTCGCAAAGGAGCTTTCGCTCCGATCGACGATCTGCTGGCCCAATACGGCAAAGGCATTACCGACACGCTGAACCCTGCCTTCCTGAGCGGTTCCAAAGTCGACGGCAAAAACTACGGCGTACCGGCGAATAAAGAACTTCCAACGTCTGAAGTTTGGCGCTTCAACAAGAACATACTTGACGAGAACAAACTGAGCATCACCGACGTGCGCTCCTTGGAAAGCCTGGAACCGCTGCTCAAAACCGTTAAAGAAAACAACCCGGACGTGACGCCGCTGCAAGTGGACAAGACCTTCACGCCGTACATTCCATATGACTACCTGATCGAGAAATTCCCGCTGGCGGTAAAGCTTGACGATTCCAGCTACAAAATTGTCAACGTTTTCGAAACGCCTGAAATGAAGCAAGCACTCGCAACGATGCATAAATACTACCTGGCCGGTTACATCCCGACGGAAGCCGCAACGCTGGAATCGTCCTCGGACGTGCAGGCGACGGGCAAATGGTTCGCAGACAAGGCGACAACGCAGCCGTTTGCGGACAATGTATGGTCGACTAGCTACGGCTACCCGATCGTATCGACGCCAATGAGCGACGAGTTGATCTACAACCAATCGGTAATGGGTTCCATGCAAGCGATTTCCGCGAACTCGAAACATAAAGAAAAAGCGATGGAATTCCTGAACTTGCTGAACACCGATCCGGTTCTTCGCAATATGGTTGACTCCGGCATCGAAGGCACGCATTACAAAGTAACCGACGGCGACTACATGGAGAACCTGCCAGAGTCCAAGAACTACGATATGCCAACGTTCGCGCTTGGCAACATCATGATCACGCATCTGAACCCGGGCGATCCTGCCGACAAATGGGAACAGTTCAAGAAATACAACGATGCCGGCAAACCTGCGGCACTACTCGGCTTCAACTTCGATCCGACGAATGTGTCGAGCGAGATCGCAGCCGTGCAAAACGCGAAGGAATCCTTCTGGGCGCCGCTCATGACGGGTACCGTCGATCCGGACAAATACTTGCCGCAAGCAATCAAGAAGCTGAACGACGCGGGTCTTGGCAAGATCTTGGCCGAAGCGCAAAAGCAGCTCGACGCTTGGAAAGCAACGCAAGGCAAGTAAATTTCTTATAGTACCGAAGGGCGAATGTTCGGCATTCGCCCTTTTTTTAAGTCGATTCATCTGTAGAACGAATTGCCGCAGGCCCTTGGCGCTGCAAACCTACTTCGCTTAGAAAGGGTGAACCCCATGAAGGCCTTTGGGCGTTTCTTCAAAGACATTAACCGCAATAAAGCCCTGCTGCTGATGGCGCTTCCGGCTACCGTCTGGTTTATATTGTTCTCGTACCTGCCAATGCTCGGAACGATAATTTCCTTCAAGGAATACCGCGTACATGGCGGATTTCTCTCCAGCATCATCCACAGCCGCTGGGTCGGCTTCGATAACTTCAAGTTCCTGTTTAGCACCAACGACGCGTACATCATCACCCGCAATACTTTGCTCTACAACATCGTGTTCATCATTATTGGTCTAGTTCTTGCAGTGGCCATGGCCATCATTCTTTCCGAAATCGCAAACAAGCGGCTGGCGAAATGGTTCCAAACAGGGATGTTCCTGCCTTACTTCCTGTCCTGGGTTATCGTCGGTTATTTCGTATATAGCTTCCTCAGCTACGACCGCGGCGTGATGAACAAAATCGTTCTCGCCTTTGGCATGGATCCGCAGCAATGGTATTCTGAGCCGAAATATTGGCCCTTCATCATCGTCATCGTGTTCCTATGGAAGTCGCTCGGCTATAACAGCGTCGTCTATCTGGCCGCAATCATGGGCATAGACAGATCGCTGTACGAAGCGGCAATGATTGACGGCGCGAACAAGTGGCAGCAGATCCGCAACGTTACGCTGCCGATGCTGGCACCGCTAATGACTATTTTGACTTTGCTGGCCATCGGCCGCATTTTCTACGCGGACTTCGGCTTGTTCTATCAAGTTACCCGAGATTCCGGGACGCTCTACAATGTCACGAACGTTATCGACACTTACGTCTACCGCGGCTTGAAGACGACAGGGGAGATCGGCATGAGCACCGCAGCCGGCCTGTATCAGTCGTTCGTTGGCTTCGTACTCGTTATTACGTCCAACTGGATCGTTCGCCGCTTCAATAAAGACAACGCCTTATTTTAAGAGGAAAGAGCAATTAGGAAGAAAGGAGCATCATCATGGCATCCCTTACGAAATCCAAAGACTTTCAGCGGCTGACGCCAGTCTGGAACATCATCTTCAACGTCATTGCCGGGCTATTCGCGCTGGCTTGCGTGTTTCCCTTTCTGCTCGTCATGATCATCTCGTTCACCGACGAGAAGACGCTCGCGCAAGACGGTTACTCGTTATTCCCGAACAAATGGAGCACCGACGCCTACAGCTACCTGTTCAAGGCGGGCGACCAGCTATTGCGCTCCTATGGCGTGACCATTCTCGTCACGGTCGTCGGTACGGTGATCAGCTTGATCATGATCTCGCTCTTCGCGTATGCGATCTCTCGCAAAGGGTTCAAATACCGTAAATTTTTCTCGTTCCTTGCTTTCTTCACGATGCTGTTCAACGGCGGACTCGTGCCGTCCTACATCGTGACGACAAAGCTGCTTGGCCTAGGAAATTCCCTGTGGGCACTCATTCTGCCGCTTGCGGTTAATGCCTTCTACATCATGATCATGCGTACGTTCTTCGCAACGATGATCCCGGACGCGATCATCGAATCCGGCAAGATCGACGGCGCCGGCGAGTTCGGGATCTTCTTCCGGCTTATCGTTCCGCTTGCGCTGCCGGGTCTGGCGACAATCGCGCTGTTCAGCGTGCTTGGTTACTGGAACGACTGGTTCAACGCTTTGCTGTACATCGAGAACCCGGACCTGGTTCCGCTGCAATCGATGCTGATGCGGATCGAGAACAGCATGCAGTTCATTCTCGCCAACAGCAACAACGCTTCCTTGGGGACCTCCGTGCTGCAGTCGATGCCGCAGGATACGTCGCGGATGGCGATGGTCGTGCTGGCGACCGGGCCGATCGTGCTCGCGTATCCGTTCTTCCAGCGTTATTTCGTACAAGGCTTGACGGTTGGCGCTGTCAAAGAGTAGTCTTTTAATCGATTCCAATATTTTACTCCGCAAGCGGCCCGCGGGCGGATAACCGTCCACGGGCCGCTTGCGGTAAGCATAAGCAACGAAACTTTTATAGCAACAACAAGGGGGAAAACCACCATGGAACAATTCAGATTGCCTAAAATCGACATGCCGCACCTGCCTCTTCCGCAATCCGTGCAAGCGGTGCTTGCCGAGGCGGAGACGCGCCTCGCGCACCGTCCGAAGCTGCTGCAGCTGTTCAAGAACTGTTTTCCGAATACATTGGAAACGACAACCAAACTTCTGAATGACGGCACGACGTTTGTTATTACCGGGGATATTCCCGCGATGTGGCTGCGCGATTCCGTCGAGCAGGTTATGCATTACGTACCGTTCTCCAAGGACGACGCCGACCTGCAGCGGATTATTGGCGGCTTGATCAAGCTGCACATGCGCAATATCGTCATCGACCCTTACGCAAACGCGTTTAATGAGATGGCTAATGACTGGCACTGGAACACCGACGACAAGACGGACATGTCCCCTTGGGTATGGGAGCGCAAATTCGAACTTGATTCCATCTGCTTCTCGATGCGCCTTGCCTTCGCGTACTGGAAAGAAACCGGCCGCGCCGATATCTTTGACGCGGACTTCAAGGTGGCCATGCGCGCCGCAGTCGACCTGTGGAAACGCGAGCAGCACCATTTCGACCGTTCGCCGTACCGCTTCGAGCGGGACAACGGGATCATGACCGATTCGCTCATGAACGACGGTCTCGGCATGCCGGTCAACTATACGGGTATGGTCTGGTCCGGCTTCCGTCCGAGCGACGACGCCTGCGATTTCCATTACAACATTCCAGACAATATGTTCGCGGTTGTCACGCTGCGCCAGATGCGCGAGATTGCCGAATTCGTCTTCCGCGACCTGTCGTTTGAGAAGGAAATGGCGAAGCTCGAGCGCGAGATCAACCATGGTATCCAGTTATACGGTATCTACCGGCATCCGGAGTTCGGACCGATCTATGCTTACGAGACAGACGGCTTTGGCAACTACTGCCTGATGGACGACGCGGGCACGCCGGGCTTGATTTCGATTCCATACCTTGGATACGTGGACGGGGACGATCCGATCTACCAGAATACGCGCCGCTTCGCACTGAGCAAGGAAAACCCGTTCTATTACGAAGGCACGGCCGCAAAAGGCATCGGCAGTCCGCATACGCCGCCGGGGTATATCTGGCATATGGCCTTGTCCATGCAAGGACTCACGGCCAAGACGGATGAGGAGATTCTCGAAATGATCGCGGTATTGGAAGCGACGGACGCCGACACCGGCTACATGCACGAAGGTTTCCATTCGGACGATCCTTCCGTATTCACGCGCAAATGGTTCGCTTGGTCCAACAGCTTGTTCTCGCAGCTGGTCCATAAAGCGATGAAAGCGGGACTCCTCGATGCCTAATTCGACGATTATTTTCTATGATGGCGCCTTTCCGGGCGCCTCTGCCATTGGCGGAGCGGAATTGGAACAGCTGCGGGGCGTGGGCGAAGTATACGGCGCCGATGCGTTAGCGGCAAGACTTGAAAATGCGGACGGCGGCGTATTCGTGTCGCTGCATGCGCCTTATTTCCCCGTCGCCGCATGGGAAGCGTTGCTCGGGTTCTTGAAACGCGGCGGCGGCTTGATCAGCTTGGGCGGCGCGCCATTCCGCGTGCCGGTTCGCCAAGAAGCCGGCGAATGGCTCGCGGAGCCGGAACAGACAGCGTACCACCGTCAGCTGCGTATTCACGAGATGCTGCCGGTGAAGGCGGAGCCGATCCTGAAGCTTTCCGCTAACGAGGAAATCCCTCTATTCAAGGGCATAGAGGCTCTGCTTGACGTTGCGGATACCTGGAACCTCGTGCCGCATGTGACCAAATCAAGCGACCTGCCGCTGCAGATGGGCTCGGCCGGTCCAATGGATGCGCATATTTATCCTGTGCTGAAGGGCATCTCCGCCGAAGGGCGGGAAGTTGCCGCGCCGGCCGTATTATGGGAGAACACAAAAGGTGATTTTGCAGGCGGACGTTGGCTGTTCATCAACTTGCCGCTTGGCGCGGAATTTTTCGCGCGCGGCGGAGCAGAAGCGCTGCTAGCTTGGACGACGTTCTGCGCGGCAGGCGTGACCGAGCTGTGGCTGAAGCCGAGCTATGCTTCTTACGAGCTGCATGAGCGGCCGATGCTGACGCTTCAGGCGCAAAAGCTGGGACGCGGCGCGGAGGGCAAGTCCAGCTGGACGTTTGATATTGCTGTCCGCCATGGCGAAGGTTCGGACGTGTTCACTTACCGCCACGAGGCGGAAATTGGTCCTGAGCTTGAGCTGAAGCGGATTCCGCTGCCCGGCGACATCCAAGCGGGTTATTATCATGTGGATTGCATCGCCAAGTCCTCGGACGGCGAGACCCGCCTGCTTCGCCAAGGTTTCTGGGGCTTGGATGCAGGCTTGCTGAACGCTGGCGGCCTGCTGTCGCGAGGACGGGATTATTTCGAGAAAGACGGCCGGCCGATGCCGGTTGTCGGCATGACGTACATGACCTCGGACGTCGCGCGCAAGTTCCTGTTCCTGCCGAACGTATCGGTATGGGATCGCGATATGGCGCAAATGCGCAAGGCGGGCATTAACTGGATCCGCACGGGCATTTGGACGGCGTACCGCAACATCATGCAGGTGGACGGACATGCTTCCGAAGAAGTACTGCGCTCAATCGACGCATTCTTCATGACCGCGAAGCGGCATGGTCTGCAGGTGACGTTTACGTTCTTTTCCTTTACGCCGGAGACTTGGGAGGGAACAAACCCTTATCTCGATCCTCGCAGCGTGGAAGCGCAGAAGCGATTCATCCGCTCCATCGTCAGCCGTCACCGCGAGACGACTAACGTCGATTGGGATCTGATCAATGAGCCGTCGATGTTTGATCCGCCGCGGATCTTCTCCGACGGTCCTCGCTCGAGCCGCGACCGGTTCGAGAAGGCGGCTTACGCGGAATGGCTGGCGGAGCGTCACGGCGCGATCGAGAAGCTGCGCGAACGCTGGGGCATGACCCCGGGCGAGTTGCCGGATTTCGCATCCGCTGTTATACCGGAGCCGGAAGACATCAACTTTGACGTGCAGGACATGCACCAAGGCAAACGGGGTACGCGTTGGCTGGATTACGCGCTGTTCTCGATGGACATGCACAACCGCTGGGCGAAGCAGCTTGTCGATGCGATCAAAGAAAGCAATCCGTCGCAGCTCGTGACGGTCGGCCAGGACGAAGCGCTAGGCGCGCAGCGGCCTTCGCCGTTCTTCTACGGGGAAGAAGTCGACTACACGACTGTGCATTCCTGGTGGTTGAACGACCATTTGCTGTGGGACGGTATCTTTGCGAAGACGGCTGACAAGCCAAACGTCGTGCAGGAGACGGGGATCATGTACGTGGAAACGCCGGCCGGATTCGCAAAGCGTTCCGAAGAAGAGCTGCGGGCGATGCTGGAGCGCAAATACGCGTATGCCTTCGCGGCAGGCGGCGCCGGCGCCGTGCAGTGGATCTGGAACACCAACTTCTATATGGACAACGCGAACGAATCCCATATCGGCGCGCTGCGGGCAGACGGAACGGAGAAGCCGGAGGCGGACGTTTCCTACCGGTTCGGGAGCTTTATGGAGCAGATCCGCGATCTGTTCCGTGAGCGGGAATTGGAAGATGTCGCCGCCGTATTCCCGTACTCCAACGATTTCTCCAACCGCAAGCTGGCGTTCGACGCCACGACGCGCCTGACGCGCGTGCTTGGCTACGAGCTGAAGACGCCGTTCCGCGGCGTGTCGGAATACCATCTGGACGCGCTGGAGGCGGCGCCGGCCAAGCTGATTATCGTGCCGTCCGCGCATAACTTCGAGGACGAAGCGTTTGCGCGGCTGCTGGACATTGTGGACCGGACGGAAGCGACGCTCTTGTTCACGGGCCCGCTTGGGCTCGACGCCTACTGGCGGGAAGCGGACCGGCTCTCGGATACGTTTGGTCAGCGAAAGCCGGCCAACGTCGTTCGGGAAGAAAGGCTCGCGATCGGGGACAAGGCGTATCCGGTATCGTACGGCCACCGGAGAATCGCCGAAGTGTTCAAAGAAGCCGGTTACGGCGCCCCTGCGGGAGCGGACCAAGTCATGGAGGCTGCTTACGGTCAAGGACGCATCATCTGGTGCCCGCTGCCCGTGGAGCTGAACGAACGCGCCGAACCGGTTGCGGCGCTGTATGCGCACGCGCTGGAGGTTTCGGGCGCGCGCGGCGAATTGGAATGGCTAAGAGGCGGCGACCTGGCGGGCGTATACGGCCGGAGTCTTCGCTTCAAGGACGGCGAGCTCTTCGTGTTCGTATCCGAATATGCGCATGACGCGCAGATCGAAGTGAAGTCCGCCGCGACGGGAACGGCGTATTCGTTCGTGCTGGAGCGGGAGCGCGCGGTATTGTTTGCCGTCGACCGGGCCGGCAATGTGACGTCGGTCTATCGCCCGGATGAAGTAGAAGTGCTGGCTCTGCCGGCCGAATAAAGCTTGAAATCGAAAGGAGACGATCGCCATGGCGAACGCTGATCATAGACAAACGGCGCATATCATCTCGCACACGCATTGGGACCGCGAATGGTATTTGCCTTACGAGAAACATCACGTGCGGTTAATCGCGCTTATGGATACGTTGCTGGACACGCTGGAGAACGACGAGGAATACCGCAGCTTCTATCTTGACGGACAGACGATTATCATCGAGGACTATTTGCAAGTACGCCCGGACCAGCGGGAACGCCTGGAGAAATGGATTCGCGAGGGACGTATTCATATCGGCCCATGGTACGTGCTGCAGGATGCGTTCCTGACGAGCAGCGAAGCGAACGTCCGCAATCTGCAGATCGGGCATCAAGATGCCGCGCATTACGGCACGATCGCGAAGGTCGGGTACTTCCCCGATACCTTCGGCAACATCGGCCAAGCGCCGCAGCTCATGAAGCAGGCGGGCATCGACAACGCGGTGTTCGGCCGCGGCGTCAAGCCTACCGGCTTCAATAACATGGTCTCGGACTCCGCGTACGAGTCATCCTTCTCGGAGCTCGTATGGGAAGGACCCGACGGCTCGCAGGTGCTTGGCATTCTGTTCGCCAACTGGTACAGCAACGGCAACGAGGTGCCCGTGGACGAGGCGGAAGCCAAGGAATATTGGGACCGCAAGCTGGCAGATGCCGGCAAATACGCATCTACGGGTCAGTTGCTGTTCATGAACGGCTGCGATCACCAACCGATCCAGACGGATCTGGCCGAAGCGATCCGCGTCGCACGCAAGCTGTACCCGGATACGGATTTCGTCCATTCGAATTTCCCGGATTACCTGGCGTCGTTGAAGTCGTCGCTTGAAGACAAGCAGTTGTCGGTCGTACGCGGCGAACTGCGCAGCCAGCGGACGGACGGCTGGTCGACGCTAGTGAACACGGCGTCAGCCCGCGTCTACCTGAAGCAGATGAATCAAACCGGTCAGATGATTCTGGAGAAGGTCGCCGAGCCGCTCGCCGCGTTCGCGCATGTGACGGGCCAAGCCAAGTACCCGCATCATCTGCTGAAATACGCTTGGAAGACGCTCATGCAGAACCATCCGCATGACAGCATCTGCGGTTGCAGCGTTGACGAGGTGCACCGCGAAATGGTCACCCGGTTCGATAAGAGCCGCCATGTGGCGGAGACGATTGTCGACGACAGTAAACAAGCGGTCGCGGGCGCCGTCGATACGAGCGTGTTCGCGAGCTATGGTCAGGATGCGCTGCCGCTTGTTGCGTTTAATACGACGGGATGGACGCGTAGCGGCGTCTTGGAAGTCGAGCTGGACGTTGCGCGCGTGTATTTCCGCGAAGGCATCGCTCCAAATGACATGATCCGCATGATGAAGGAAATTTCTCTCGAGGGCCGCACGCTTGTGGATGCGGATGGAAACGCCATCCAGCATACGTTCGAGGACCTGGGCTTGCAGTTCGGCTACGATCTTCCGGATGACAAGTTCCGTCAGCCGTATTGGACGCGCCGCGTGAAGCTGACGTTCGAAGCGGCGGCCGTGCCGGCGCTTGGTTTGAAAACTTACGCTTGGGTGCTTGGCGCTGCGAGCGGTGCTTCGTCGCCGTCGCTTGTATCCGGTCCCCGCACGCTTGCGAACGATAGCCTCAGCATAGAGATCGCCGAGGACGGAACCTTGGCGGTAACGGATATGGCCAGCGGACGCACGTACCGCGATCTGCTCATCTATGAGAATGTCGGGGATATCGGCAACGAGTATATGTTCAAGCAGCCGGACGGCGAGACTGCGCTTACGACCAAAGGTCTCGCGGCCGAAATCCGCGTCATCGAAGACAACGCGTACCGCGCGGCGTTCGAGATTGTGCATCATTGGTCGATCCCGGCATCCGCCGATGAGCTGTTCGAACAGGAGAAGCAGGAAGCGGTCTATTATCCGGAGCGCAAATCCGGCCGCTCAACAACGTTTGTGCCGTTCACGATCCGTACGGTTGTAAGCCTGGAGCGTTCGGGCCGCGGCGTGGGCATTCGCACGACGTTTAATAACCAAGCGAAAGACCATCGCGTGCGCGCCTTGTTCCCGACCGACTTGATCGCTTCCGTCCATCGCGCCGACGCGATCTTCGAAGTGGCGGTTCGAGACAACGAGCCGGCTGCGGAATGGGAGAACCCGAGCAACGCGCAGCATCAGCAAGCTTTTGCCGATGTCAGCGACGGCATGCAAGGCCTCACCATCGCGAACTTTGGCTTAAACGAATACGAAGTGCTTCGCGACGGCCGCAATACGATTGCCGTCACGCTGCTTCGCTCGGTCTCCGAGCTAGGCGACTGGGGCGTCTTCCCAACGCCGGAAGCGCAATGCCTCGGCGAGCATACGGTTGATCTATTGATTCTTCCGCATGGCGGCGACGGCGCGGTGTCCGGCGCGTATGCGTCCGCTTATCAGTTCCAAGCGCCTTGGACAAGCGCGCAGACCGGCGTGCACGGCGGAACTTTATCGCCTGTTCATTCGTTCCTGGCTTGGGAAGGCGAAGGTATTGCGTTCTCCTCTGCCAAGATCGCGGAAGCGACGGGCGATCTCATGCTGCGCTGGTTCAACATGCGTCCGGAAGCAGCCAAGCTGCAGGCATTGCCGAACGTGAGCGGGTCCTCGGCGGCTTATGCGAGCGACGTGCTGGAACAAGAAGGCGAACGCCTGAAGCCAAGCGACGAAAGCGCGAGCGGCTCGTTCGCGGCGGAGCTTGGGCCGTGCGAGATCTATACGGTAGGCATCGCGGCAGCGAAATAAGGCCATTGGCATTTATCGATTAGTTTTATCCTATTGAAACAAAAGAAAGTGCCCAACTTTGCATGAATGCAAGGTTGGGCACTTTTTACATACCGCATTTTACTTCATCTTCCTGCCCATAATAAGATATCGCATCGTTGTAGCGGCTCTCTCGGCGAATTCCGCCTGGGTAACCTTCCGATCAGAGTATATGCTCTGGTTATATAGATTGGCATACCCCGTGCTGACGGCAAGAAGAGCCTCCATCAACTCAACGACTTTCTCCCAGCTGGCATTCGGATCGGCTTCCTGAACGATGGCAAGCAGCATATCCATCATCTTGCGGCTTTGTTCATGAAATTCCGTATAGGAAGAACCTCTTAATGAGCTGAACAGTTCAAACCCGACATTATGGTCAATCATATAACTTGCAATAGCCGCCGCTACCGCAGCCAGACGATCGACGGGATTGCCGGTTGCCTGAACAGCTGCGTTTATTCTCGAAGTCAGCCCAGTTAGGAATACAATTCCGGTTGCGGAGAGCAGGCTTTCCTTGTCGGGAAAATGGCGATAAGGCGCTCCCGAAGATACTCCCGCATGTTTGGCAACCTTGGCAACGGAAAAACCGTTCAGCCCAACTTTCGCGATTAATTCCATGGCCGTGCGGATCAGCGTATCCCTCAGATCGCCGTGATGGTAGGGCCTATCCGTGGTGGACATCAGTTCACTTCCTTCTGATAGTTGTACGGTTTAGTAAATATATCATGCCCCAATGTAATAGACAACTTACATTCAGTATGTTAGTATGTAAGTGTTCTCTTACATCGAGCAAAAAGGAGATTGATCCCCATGACGATTACTTTAATAACAGGCGGTAATAAAGGACTTGGATACGAGGCTGCAAGACGTTTGATTGCGCTTGGCCAAACTGTTTATATCGGTGCCCGCAATATAGAGCTCGGCACTAAGGCTGCCGAAGAACTGGGCGCACGGTTTGTTCAACTGGATGTGACGGATGATGATTCCGTCAATGCCGCAGCAGCTGAAATCATAAATAAAGAAGGACGCCTCGACGTCCTTATCAACAATGCGGGCATTGCCGGTGGGCATTTGAAGCCGGACGAGATTACGGCTGAAGAAACGCGCCGCGTATATGAGACGAATGTGTTTGGCCTCGTGCGCGTGACGCATGCTTTTGTCCCGTTGCTCCGCAAGTCGGAAGCGCCTGTCATTGTGAATGTCGGCAGCGGGCTAGGATCCTTCGGAATGGTGAGGAATCCGGAGAAGATCGAATCGACGGTAAACGCGCTTGCTTATTGTTCTTCCAAAGCAGCGGTAAGCATGCTCACCGTGCAATACGCAAAAGGGATGCCGGACATTAAAGTGAATGCCGTTGATCCGGGACCAACAAAAACCGATCTGACCGGACATGGCATGCAGACAGTCGAGGAAGGCACGGACGCCATCGTCAAGATGGCGACCATCGGCAAGGACGGTCCAACGGGAATCTTTATCGACCGAAAAGGCGAAATCCCTTGGTAAATATCGAGAACAGCAAAAGTCGCCGCAACCCCGGCGGCTTTTGTTTGTTAGGAGAGAACTCCGTCCACTTCCACGCGTGTTTATCGACTTTTTTGAGCTCCCAATTGTTATGCTTCATCTGTTCTTCAAAGAAAAAAGGATGATTCAACAACGCATTCACTTCCCTTTGCAATAGATTGATCGAACAGTCCGAACGAATGTTTCCATTATAAAAAAAGAAGTATGACAGCATAGTGTCATACTTCTTCGTATCGCTTTAACATTTTTCCAATTTTTTCTTTGATGAGCTGCTTGAGTGAAGCAGGTTCCAGTACAACGGCATCCTCGCCGAAGCTGAGAAGCTTCTCGATTAGCCAATCCGTATCGATGGCTTGAACAATGGTGAGCGTAAGGGAGCCATCGTCATTGAACTGCTTGTCGTCCAGATAAAATTCATCCAAAACCTTGGCGAGCGAACCCGCCGTAAAATGAATGACCGCATGTTCGATCTGCTCGAACTGATGATTACCGCAGGCATTGTACGAGAAGATGTCTTTTTCCCGGAAACGATGATGCCGGTCGAAACGTTCCTGCAGGGCAACCAGCTCCGATATTCTCGTCAGCTTGAATACCCGGTAGTCGCTCCGCGAACGGCAATAGCCGTATAAATACCAAGAGTCGTATTTCAACACCAGGCTGACGGGCTCAACGATCCGTTCCTGACGTTCGTCCTTTGCATTTACATAATGGAATGAAATGAGCTGCTTCGCCTGAATGGCCGCGTGCAGGATACGGAGATCGGACGTATACGATCGCCAGCTGCCCAAATCCATCGTGAGGCTAGGCGCTCTATCGCTGCTCTGCTGAACGGTCTTTAGACGTTGAATCGTCTCTTGCGCGCGATCATCCTGAAAGACGGTTGTTGTGCTGCTTAGAAAGGTGATCAAGGATTCAATATCGTCCGGGCTGAGCAGGCTTTTGTCCATCTTGTATTCCTTAATAATCCCATACCCGCCGTTTACCCCTTGATAGGAAATCACCGGAATGCCCGCCGCGCAGATGGCCTCAATGTCCCTGTAGATCGTTCTTTGCGAAACGCCGTATTTGTACGAAAGTTCCGACGCGGACACGACTTCATGATTCAGCAGCATATAGGTTATGGATATCAATCTTTCCAGCTTCACAAGTCATCACCGCCTCTTCGATTAACGCTGTACTGATAATAGTGCAGAACGTAACGATCATCAAGTTTCTTTAGCTCTTATTTTCCAATTTATTTCTAGAGTATTAAGCAGACTTGAACTATCATTATGTAGAAGCTTTATACCAAATGAACTAGATTTTAGAAAAAGGAGAAGGCTTGATGGCTAAAAAAGTTTGGCATCGATACATAATCTCATTATGCTTGTTATTGCTGGTAGTGCCCGGCATGCCTGTGCATGCTTCGGCCCCGGCGGTTTCCGCACCCGCGGAAACGGATAGTTTAACTGATCTCGAGGGTCACTGGGCGAAGGAGACCATTACAAGGTGGATCCATAAAGGCTGGGTTCACGGCTATTCCAATGGAACCTTTAAACCAAATGCGCCCATCACGCGGGCTGAGTTCGTAACGCTCGTTAACCATGCTTTCGGATTTACGTCTGCCGAAAGCTCGCTCCCGTTCACGGATTTGCCCGTAACGAGCTGGGCGTATCCGGAAGTGGCCATAGCTTATAAAGCCGGTTATTTCCACGGGGCAAGCGGCAAAGCGAATCCCAATCAACAAACGGTCCGCCAAGAGGGCGTCGTAATGTTGGCCAACGTGCTTCGGATCAATCCGGCTGCAAACGGGGATCTGTCTCCGTTCAAGGACGGCAATCTTGTTGCGTCTTGGGCAAAAGGCGCGGTTGCCGAGCTGTCCGCCAGGAAGATCTTGAAAGGCGACGGCGGCAAGTTTCGTCCGACGGACACTTTAACCCGGGCGGAAGCGGTGACGGTAATCGACGCGGCATTGGCCTCATCGCAATCGGGAGGTTCAGGCTCAGGCACATCGGATCAAACAACCGCTTATCTTAGCGATATGAACTTGGGCGGGGAGTTGACGCTTGTTCAAAAAGGCGATCAAGGCGTTCCCGCGGGTATCGGGTTCGATAAGAATACGAACGGTTATACCGTCACCTTGGAGCGCGATATGGAGGCGGTGTCGATACCGGTTACCGTCACGCCGGAGTCTGATTCTGCCAAAGTCGAATATTTTGTTAATTACATGGATCAAGCCGGCGAGCAATACCGGAAGCTTGGAACGAATCATGCGTTTACAATCGATTTAAAGCCAATGGAAGATTTGCATGTCTACATTACGGTAACGAGCGGCGACGGTAAAGCTAAAAAAGGCTATAACATTGATTTTCTGTATAAACGCAATTTGCAGGAAACCTTCCAGGTCATCTCCTATCCCAATTTTAATTTAGGCGATGGCCCGCACGCCTCGTACAGCTTGTATTCAACTAATCTTCTGGAGCAAGGCGATGTCGTAAAGCTGTACGATTCTTCAAGCAGAAATAAGCTGCTGGATACCACAACGGTGGAAAGTTACGGCAACTATATGGTATCTCTCTCGCTTATGTCCTATAGCGCCAAATACGAATTGCGGACAAGCGGTAACTTTTATATTCAGGTCTCACGCCAAGGCAATATTTTTCTAGAAGGGGATTACGGCTATAATCTGAATGAATTGAACCGTCTAACGGATCGTACAGGCATAACGGTGCAACAGCTGACAAAGCAGGAGCTTCAAGATCAGATTAAGCGCGGCGGTTTGTGGAAAGGGGTAGCGGGCGCCGTGCGGCTAACGCTTGATCCTTCGCAATGGTCGGGGGTTATGGCGGAGGCCAAATATTATCGGGTAGAGCTGCTGGATACGAATCAGCTGTATCAGTCGTCGGTTGCTCCATTGCAGACCGTAGACCGGGGAGATTTTGACCCTACGGGCTTTAATGTTATTCCGGTAGCAAGCAAGGGCGGCATTTACGCGAGGTCTACCGATGGGAATTGGAACGTATCCGATGCTTATTTCCAGATTATCTTCTTTAATGGAGAGCGGGAGCCGGTCGGTTATTACGAAACGACCCTCTTGCCGGATAAAGAGCATTTAGCCGATGGCTATACCGCCAAACATATGCTCGATCCAACTTTGAATACCGGGGACGATATCCCTCCGGTCATTACGGACATGACGACAATTACCGTAATGGTTATCGGGAATTCGTTAGGCGCCAAACTTAGCGAGAAGGCCAATCTTTATCTAGTGCCAGCCGATACCGAGCTGAATGGACGCACTATGCATGATCTTGTGATGAGCGGCAAAGGACGCGGAACGGTCGGGGACACAACTAGCAGCTTCAATATAATCAGCACTTCCGGGCTTCCCGCGGGGGATTACAAGCTTGTGGCCGTTGATTATTCCGGCAACGTATCCGCACCGGTAACGATCAGACTCGTATAATAATAGGATGAACCATAAAGAGGCCGCCCCAAAAGGTGATCGCTCACTGTGAAGGCAGCTCGCATTAGCAATTAAAGAGTGTTTTTTATGAAAATATCGCTGCAGAGGGGTTACCCTTACAGCGATATTTTTGTTCTTGCTGCTTTCTTCAGCAATTTCATGAACAGGTGAAGGGCAGACGGAGCATTAAATGATTCTGGAGAAAAGCTCATGCTTACGAAGTAGCTTTCTTTCAGAAAGCTTTGAAGCGTTCGCTTTTGCTCAGGGATTCCTACCTCTGAAATATTAATTCAAGGAATCCCTGAGCAATGGCGATCGGAAGAACATTTAATGCGCAGACTGCAGTTTAACCTAGATCGCGAGTCGTATTTCGGCAAGATTTTCTTATTTGGCATTATTTGTACAAGAGTCGGACAGTCTAACCTTATGAATATCCGGAGGTTGAACAGCAGATGATCCGATTCGAGAACGTCAAAAAAACATACGACGACGGCTTTGAAGCATTAAAATCAATAAATCTCGAAATTAGAGAAGGCGAATTGACCGTATTGATTGGTCCAAGCGGTTGCGGAAAGTCCACGCTTATGAAGCATATTAACCGTTTGAACAATCCAACGAGCGGCAAAATCTACATCCGGGATAAGGATATCTCCACGATTGATCCGGTTGAGCTTCGCAGAAGCATTGGTTATGTCATTCAGAATGTCGGCCTGTTCCCGCATATGAATATTGGGAAAAACGTTGCCGTTGTACCGAAACTGCTGAAATGGGACAAAGAGGTCACCGCCGGCAAGGTTGATGAGCTTCTCAGCATGGTGAATCTTGATCCCGAGGTGTACCGGAATCGTTATCCTGCCGAGCTAAGCGGAGGACAGCAGCAACGGATTGGGGTGATCCGGGCGCTTGCTGCCGACCCTGACGTCATTTTGCTCGACGAGCCGTTTAGCGCGCTTGATCCGATCAGCCGGGAACAGCTGCAGGATGAGCTGATTCGCCTTCAGCAGGAGCTGAAGAAGACGATTGTGTTCGTGACGCATGATATGGACGAAGCGATCAAAATTGCCGATACGATTGTTCTGATGAAGGATGGACAGGTTGTTCAGACCGGCTCGCCCGAGCATATTTTGCGCCATCCCGCTAATGAATTCGTAACGAGCTTCATAGGCAAGAAGCATCTGACAAGCGATACTCCCGACCCTAGCTTAACGGTTGACGAGGTGATGTCGGTCAATCCGGTTACGGCTTCTCCCGAACGGGGAATGGCGGCTGCGATTCAATTCATGGAGAAGCACCGGGTTGATTCTTTGATTGTCGTCGGCAAAAAAAGAGAGCTGCTTGGTTACGTCACGATTTTCAACGTACTGAAAGGGTATAGGCATGAAGACAGCCGGCTTGCCGACATCATGAAGCCTTTTGTTCATGTTGTGGAATCGGGCTCCTCGGTTGCGCTTGCTTTGACGCTGATGAATGAGCATGGCTTGCCTTACGTTCCCGTTGTCCGTGAAGGACATCTCGCTGGATTGGTTACGCGGGGGAGCGTAGTGCGCCATATGGCAGAGATCTATAATCCGGATGAAATGAGTCTCGAGGAGCTTGCCGCGGAAGCTGAGAAGCTGAAGGATGAGGCTCCGATTGAGCCGGCTGAGACAGGTCAAGACACGGAACAAGGAGGGCACGCATGATGGACTGGCTATCTGACTACGGAGCTTTCCTATCGAGCAGGCAAGGGGATATTCTGATTGCTCTTCGCGATCATATCTATATCTCTGCCCTCTCTATTATTCTTGGAGCGATTGTTGCGATTCCGGCAGGGGTATGGCTCGCGGGAAGCCGGATTGGCTGGCTCAACAGCACTGTATTTACGATTGCCAACGTGCTGCAGACGATTCCGAGTCTAGCGCTGCTCGCCATTCTGATTCCGCTTCTTGGAATCGGCCGTACGCCGGCTGTCTTTGCGTTATTTCTCTATTCGATCATGCCGATCATGCGCAACACGTATTCCGGCTTCAAGGCCGTTGATCCCAATATAATGGAAGCCGCTCGAGGGATGGGCTACAGCCGCATGCAACGATTGCTCCGCATCCAGCTGCCGCTGTCATTTCCCTACATTATGTCGGGGCTTCGCGTAACGACGGTCTATATTATTAGCTGGGCAACGCTGGCGACTTTAATTGGAGCAGGTGGTCTGGGGCAGCTCATTTTCGCCGGTATGGGCGTCAATAAGAGAGAACTGATTGTGACGGGAGCCCTGCTAGCCGTTCTTCTGGCGCTGGCCGCAGATTACCTGCTTGGACTTGCGGAGAAATGGGTAACGGCCAAGACGAGAAGCGCGCCGGCTTCCGGCACGGTCTGACGGCAGGAGGAATGGAAATGAGACTTATGGAAACTCAAATGCGAAAGTTTTTGCAGGAAAAGCTTGTGCTGCTGGCCGCCCTGTTGATTGCAGTCTCTGCCTTGCTAGCCGGTTGCGGAAATGGAAACAGGATTATTATTGGGACGCAGACCTTCTCGGAACCTAAGATTCTCGCTAACATGTACAAGCTCCTCATCGAAGACCGGACGGATATGAAGGTGAAGGTAATGCCCGATCTGGCGACAAGCACCGTCGTGCTTGATGCCTTGACCAGGGATGACATTCAGATGGCATCGCTGTATTCGGGAATTATTCTGGATAATTATTTCCCCTTTGAGCGCACGAATGACCGGGCCAGTATTCTGAAGCAGGCGCAAGAAGGCTTCGATAAGCATTATGGGCTCAAATGGTTCGACTCCTACGGGTTCGAGAATACGTATGCATTTACGGTTCGCAAGGAGTTGGCGGAGAAGGAGAAGCTTCAGCAAATATCCGATGTGGCGGGCAAAGCGCAATCGATGAGGCTTGGCGTCGATACGACGTGGCTGGAGCGCGAAGGCGACGGTTATGCGGATTTTCAGAAAGTGTACGGCATATCGTTCGGCAAGGTATTTCCGATGGAGGTTGCGCTTGTCTACAATGCGGTTGCAACGAATAAGATGGACATCGTAGTCGCTTACTCCACCGACGCGCGGCTCAAGCAATACGAGCTAGTTACGCTCAAAGATGATAAGCATTTCTTCCCGCCTTACGATGCATCTCCCGTTATTCGCAAGGAAGTATTAGAGGCGCATCCGGAATTGCAGGAGGTTATCGACCTGCTTATCGGCAAGCTGGATGCCAAGACGATGATTGATCTGAACTACGAGGTTGACGTGAATAAACGGAATGAGAAAAAGGTAGCCGAAGATTATTTGAAACAAATCGGCTTGCTCAAGTAGGGAGGTGAAGCGAGGATGGAATTGTTTTTTCGCTATGTGAAGGAGAACTGGCCGGATCTGCTAGTCTTTACCGGCCAGCATATTATGATGGTGCTGATCGGCTTGCTGCTTGCGCTGGTGGTTGGCATTCCCTTCGGGATCCTGGCATCCCGGAATCGAGTGAATGCGCGCATTATTCTAACGGTGGCGAATATCATTCAAGTATTCCCCAGCCTTGCGCTGCTGGTGCTCTTGATGGTTGTCTTCGGCTTAGGCACGACAACCGTTGTTGTCGGGTTATTCTTGTATTCCCTGCTGCCTGTCATTCGAAATACGTATGTCGGGCTGACCCAGGTGGATAAGTCCATTATGGAAGCTGGGAAAGGGGTCGGAATGAGTCCGCTGCAAATCATGCTTCAAGTCCAGCTTCCGCTGGCTTTACCGTTTATGCTGACGGGAATACGGATTGCGGCCGTCATTGCCATTGGCGTTGCCACGATCGCGCCGCTTGTCGGGGGAGACGGTTTGGGGCGGGAAATTTATTCAGGCATCAATATGAATAACTCCGCTAGGCTGTATGCAGGAGCTATTCCTGCGGCCATTCTCGCTTTGCTTGCCGATTTGGCGTTGGAGCGGGTGCAGAATGCAACGAAGGTTGCCGGAAGATAACAAATGGCCTAACAAAACAAAGCCTCCCTTCTGCTGCGTACAGCTTCAGGGAGGCTTTGTTGATTTACCTTATTAGAACGGCAGCTCAATCGCTACTTCGCGTTTGGCAGCGGAGGAACGAAGCACGCCGTCAATAATCGCTTGCTGAATGACGATCTGCGAGCCCGGAATAGGAGCAGGACGTCCGTCTCTTACCGCTTCGGAGAAATCGCGTACTTTCTCGAAGAAGAGATTCATGTCGGTGTTCGTAACCGGAATTGGCGTTTCGGTCTGTTTGCCCATGAAATCATGGAACAGCTTCATCTCGCCGACACGGCCATCCCAAACGCCGGACCAGTTGCCAGTGCCGTACGGGTTAACTTTCAATCCGCCTTCGGTACCGAGGAACATGGTGGAGCCCAGCGTATCCATATGCATAGCCCACGAAATCTTGAACTGAAGCACCACATCGTTCTCGAAGCGAACAAGCGCTACGCCAAAATCTTCGACTTCGAACTTATTGGCTTCCGGATGATGGATCGGATTAGTGCCGAAATAATTGGATGTATAAGCAGACACCGTAAGCGGCTTCGGATATCCAAGCGCGTTAAGTGCCATATCCAGCGAATAACAGCCGATGTCGGCCATAGCGCCTGCTCCGGCGAGCTGCTTGCTGATAAACGTGCCGCCAGGCATACCGCGTCTGCGGCCGCCGCCGGTCTCCACGTAATAGACCTTGCCGAGTTTGCCCGACTGAACAATGTCGTTAACGACTTTCATGTTAGGGTCGTAACGCGGCTGGAAGCCAATTGTCAGCATGTTGCCTGTTTCGTCGGCGACTTGGGCCATGTCGATCGCTTCTTCCAAAGTAACGGACATTGGCTTCTCGAGCAGGACGTTTTTGCCTGCGCGGAGCGCGTCAACGGTTGTTACATGATGGGAGGCGTTTGGCGTACAAATGCTAACCCCATCCAAATCCAGTTCGAGAAGCTTACGGTGATCATCATAACCGATCGCTTCCTGCAATTCCTGGTTAGTGACGAATTGCGCCGCTTTGCCGGGAATAACATCGGCAACGGCCACAATCTCAACATCGGGAAGTTGCTTATAAGCTCTTACGTGTGCAGCAGCGATGCCGCCGCTGCCAATAATTCCAATACGCTGCACTTTTGCCATCAATAAATCCCTGCTTTCTACTGCAAATTGATTTTCTTGATTTTCTCCATTGCAATCTTTGGTTCACGTTTGATCGTAAGCAACCCGTTTACTTCCTGTTGAACGTCGGTCAACTGCGTATAACAGAATCCGCTTACATAATCGAGATTCTTGATCGCTTGCGTAATTCCTTCATAACGGGCCAAAAATTCTTCTTCATTTTTTACTTGATTGCCATAACCCCATCCGGCTTCGCTCTTGAACGCAATGCCGCCGTACTCGCTAATGATGACCGGCTGGCCTTGATAGCTGTAGCCTTTAGCGAACGGATAACGGTGTTTGTCATGGGCAAAATCATTGCTGAGCAGGGCGTCTTTATCCTTATAACGGGCTTCCAGCACGGAGCCGAGTTCTTCGTAATCATGCAGCGTAATAATATCGGAGATGGTGTGCTCCCAGCCGTCGTTCACGACAACGGGTCTCATCTGGTCATACGATTTGGTCAAATGATAGATCGATTCGGTGAACTGCTGCTGCTTCCGGTCCGTAAGGATTTGTGCGATTCCCCACGATTCGTTAAACGGTACCCAAGTGATGATACAAGGGTGGTTGTAATGCTGGCGGACAACTTCCATCCACTCTTTCGTGAACCGGTCTACCGCGTCGTCACCGAATTCATAAGTAGCCGCAATTTCCGACCAGACGAGGAGGCCTTTGCGGTCTGCCCAGTAGAGGTATCTAGGATCCTCGAGTTTCTGGTGTTTGCGCACGCCGTTGAAGCCAAGCGCCAATGTTTTCTCGATATCTTCAATGATCGCTTCCTCGGACGGAGGCGTCAGATGCGTATCTTCCCAATAGCCTTGATCCAGCAGAAGGCGCTGGTAAAGCGGTTGTTTGTTGAGCAGGATTTTTTCGCCTTTAATCTGGATGCTGCGCATGCCGAAGTACGAATAGACGGTGTCGACCGGCTGGCCGTCTTTTTTCAGAACGACTTCAACGTCGTACAGGTTCGGGTGATGCGGATGCCAGGAATGAATTTTCCATTCGTTCACGTCGTTCATCAAGCTTAAGTCCATCTTCAGGAACGTGCGGTCAACATTCGTTTCCGAAGAGCGGATCAGCTTTCCGTCATAACGAACGACGGTTTGCAAAGTCAAACCTTCGAAGGAACGAACGGTGCTGCCCAGCTCGTATTCGAACGTAACGGCCGAGTCTTCGAGGCGTGGCGTGATTTTCGCCCGGTTCACATGGCAAGTATCTACGTATTCCATCCATACCGATTGCCAGATCCCGGTCGTTTGCACGTACCAGCAGCCGTAGTTATGATCAACCCAGCGCTGCTTGCCGCGCGGCTGCATCGTGCTGTTGCCGTCCTCAACCCGAACGGTAATGCGGTTCTCTCCGCCAAGCTGCACCGCATCCGAAATATCGAGGGAGAATGCCGCGTAACCGCCTTCATGAGAGCCGATATAAGTGCCGTTCACCCACACCTTAGCCGAGTAGTCGACAGCTTGGAAATGGAGCATGACATGCTTGTCTCCCGTTTCTTGCGGAATAACAACATTCCGTTCATACCAGACGCAAGGATGGAATTTCTCTTCGCCGATGCCGCTAGCTTTCGTTTCGTAGGTGAATGGGACTTGAATCGTCAGGTTTGCATCAAGCTGGTTGTACCACTTGTTACGTTCTCCTTCAAACGAATCATCAAAGCGGAAGTTCCATGCTCCGTTCAATAATTGCCATTCGTCACGTACCCATTGCGGACGCGGATAATCCTTTACATACTTGTGCGAGCTGCTCATGCCGTTCATTCTCTCCTTTTAGTTAACATTAAGGTTAATTTAATGATTAAGTAGTTATCATATCAGTTCATATTATGATAAAGTTCCGCCACTATGTCAATCAAAAGGTTGTTTTATTAACTAATTAATTAACAAATTGTTCACTTGAGCATAAGTGGTAAAATAAGGGTGAGGTGATGGTTATGGATAAACCTGTCGTCATTATCATTAACGGATTTCCAGGTGCGGGGAAAACGACATTAGCCAAGCGCCTGGCTGATGATTTACGGCTGCCCGTGTTATCGCGGGATGGTATTTATGAGACATTGTTTGACGCCTTGGATTGCCGTGCGAATGGCGTGCCGCCGATGCTGGCGCCGGCTGCATTTACGGTTATGTATTCTACCGCGGCTACCTTGCTGGCTGCACGGCAGCCGATCATTATCGAAGCTTTCTTCGGGCGGCCGGACTTAAGAAGCGCGGAGTTTCTGAAGCTGAAGCAGCAATATGATTTCAAGCCGCTTCAAGTAATGTGCAGGGCGGATGGCGAAGTATTGCTGGAACGCTATCATGCGCGTATGGGGTCGGAAGGGCGGCATGGCGGACATAACGATCGGGAATGGATTGAGCAGGAAGGCAACAAAGAAAGGCTGTTGCATGAGAAGCTAGCGCCGCTTTCCATCGGCGGGACGGTAGTGGAGGCGGATACAACAAACCAAATGTTTTACGCGAAGTTGCTGGAGCATGTGCGTTCTGAGCTATTAATAGCAGGATCAAGGTAGTCAATAGCAGAATCGTTACTGCCTCTCTCTCGACCCCTTCCCTATACTAGACTATATGTTTATTTGGCCTAGGAGAGGCCAATTGCGTATGCTTAGGAGGAGAACCAGAGTGACAGTAAATATATTAGCTCCGAAACTTGATGTGCAAATGTCCTGGTGGGGAATGGGCGGATTAGCCGCGAACGGCCAAACGCGCAGTATAGAAGAGCAAGTGGCGATTATTGCGGAAGCGGGTTTTGACGGTATTAACGGCTTTATCCCGGCGCCCGGGGACGCGGAACATTGGAGACGGCTGCTCGAACATTACGATTTGTCTTTTAGCGTTAATGCGTACCCGAAGACGGCTGATGATCTGAAGCGGTTTCTTGAACAAGCCAAAGAGTACGGAAACATTCAACATATCAATGTACAGGTGTTAACGCCTTTTGTCATCGGGGAACAGGCTGTACAGCTTCTAGATTCGATGAATTCCTTCTCGCAGCAAGCGGGCATTCCGACATTTATCGAGACGCACCGGGGCACCATTACCCAGGATTTGTTGCGGACGATTGATTACATCAATGCGCTGGAATCGCTTCGGTTGACCATCGATTTGTCCCATTACGTGGTGGCCGGAGAGCTGCATACTGTTTCGGATGAAGCGGAGCAGTTGATCCAGACCGTCCTGACCCGCAGCTCGGCATTCCATGCCAGAGTATCAAATGGCGAGCAGGTGCAGATTGATGTAGGGAAACACGGGGAGCATCCCATGATGCAGCATTTCCAGCGCTGGTGGAGTTCGGGGATGCAGAACTGGCGGGCACAAGCGGGAATAGGGGATGTGCTGCCTTTTGTCGTGGAACTTGGACCGCCGTCCTATGCCATCACGACCGATGAATATGCCGGACGAACCCATGAAATCAGCGACCGCTGGGAGCAGTCGCTCCTCTTTATGAGAACGTCGAGAAGACTATGGTCGGAGACGAGAGAATAACGAAATTGCACCCGCGGAGGAGTAGTCGTGAACAATAAGAAGTATTTGGTTACCATAATCATCGCGGCTATTATTCCAACGCTCCATTGGCTTCTGCTTGAAATATGGAGTAGGGATCATGACAAACCTGCTCTTTTTAATGGGCTAGAATTAGATGTAGACGGTACCGGCGAAGCTACAATAGTCTGGTACGATTTTGGATGGGATAACTTTTTTTTAGAGTTTGTCACTTGTTTTCTTTGCTTCATTGCTCTACTAAAAGTTGCACATAAATTAAAAAAGCAGAATGAAAAAAAGCTCAGCTTGAATTGAGAAATTCATGCTGAGCTTTTTTTCATTCTGCTAAGTTCAACCGCCGGAGACAATCACCTGTATACCATGGTCATGGCATATTTGATCGAATGGAGCGGGAGGCGCGGCATCCGTAATGAGCAGATCAATCGCCTCAAACGGGCAGACGCGGTGAAACAGATTTTTGTTGAACTTGGTGGAATCGGCCAGCAGAATAACCTGACTAGCTCGCTTAATCATTTCCCTCTTCATGTAAGCTTCTTCTTCCGTAGGCGCAAACAAACCTTCGTCCGTTAAGCCGCAAGTTCCTAGAAACAACTTGTCTACCCGAATATCGCTCAGCATTTCGACCGTACGGGGACCAAAGGCGTAACGATGCCACGTGTTTAACATACCGCCCAGCAGATGCGTAGCCGTATTTGGCTTATCGCATAGGACGGCTGCGATATCAATGGAATTGGTAACAACAACGTTGTCCGCGGCCGACATCAATTCAGCTACATACAGCGTGGTTGTTCCGGTATCCAGCATAATAATATCCCGGTCTTTAATCTGGCTTGCAGCCGCCATCGCGATGGCGCGCTTGCCTCCAGCATCGGCTAATCTTTCTTTGTAGCTGGTAATGGACTTCGTCATGGACGGCAGAATCGCTCCGCCCCGCACGCGGACGATAAGGCCGTCCGATTCCATTTTGACCAAATCGCGTCTGGCCGTATCATAAGATACCTCATACAAGGTACATATATCTTCCATGCTGATATTGCGGTTCAGCTTTAAATAATCGACGATTGATTTAATCCGGTCCTCTTGCGTCATCCTGTGCCCACCTTATATACGCATTCTGTTACCCATTATAAGCACGCTTTGCACGAGTGACAAGTGAAACGCGGATAATGCAATTATTATAATTATATAATTAAGTTTAATGCTTAAAATAACATTGAAAAGCTGCATAACTTCTCTTATACTGGTGTAGAAATAGATCGTCCGGAAAAAGGAGTGCAAACGATGAACAAAATAAACGTAGGGATCGTTGGATTTGGTCTGTCAGGTCAAGTGTTTCATGCCCCAATCATACAAGCCGTTGAAGGAATGGAGATCGCCAAGGTGGTCTCAAGCAACCCGGAAAAAGTAAAACAGCATCTGCCGAAGGTCGAAGTCGCTTCATCGCTGGAAGAGTTATTGTCCGACGAGAGCATTGACCTTGTTGTTATAACATCGCCTAACCAAACGCATTATGACTATGCGAAACAAGCTTTGCTTGCCGGCAAGCATGTTGTGGTGGAGAAGCCTTTCGTGAACACTTCGGAGGAGGCAAGGGATCTGATCGAGACGGCGCGTCAGCAGGGCAAGCTGCTTAGCGTCTACCAGAACCGGAGATGGGATAATGATTTTCTCACCGTGAAAAGCTTGATCGAAGCTGGTGAGCTCGGCGAAATTGCATCTTACGAAGCGCATTACGACCGTTACCGCCCGCAAGTATCGGAAAGATGGAGAGAACAGGCCGGTCCCGGTTCCGGCATGTTGTATGATCTTGGAGCTCATCTGATCGATCAAGCGCTCCATCTGTTCGGCAAGCCGGATTCGGTATATGCGGATCTCATGCCGCAACGGGCCGGCTCCGAGGTTACGGATTATTTCCACCTCATCCTGACGTACGGAACGAAACGCGTCATTCTTCATAGCGGCTCTATTGTCATGCAGCATGGTCCCAAATTCCAGGTGCATGGAAGCCAGGGTAGCTTTGTTAAATACGGCCTTGATTCGCAGGAAGATATGCTTCGCAAAGGCGGTTTGCCAGGACAGCCGGAATGGGGACAGGATCTGGAACAGCATTACGGCGAGCTTACGGTTATGGTTGACGGCAAGTCGGAAACCCGCAAAGTGAAGACGCTGCAAGGAAGTTATGAACGGTTCTATGAGAGGATGGCCGAGGCCATAATCAACCATAAACCTGTGCCGGTTGAGGCGGAGGATGCATGGAATACGATTAGAATTATTGAGCTAGCGATGCAAAGCAGCGAAGAGAAGAGAGTTGTGCCTTTTCGATAAAAGCAGCAGGAAAGCCGCTATTACCACGTTGAAGGTCTAATTGAACTGAAGCCGGGGAAGACGCTTGCGGAAGCCAGGCTGGCGTATAAACAATGGAAGGTGCTGTCCTAGGGGCAGCGCCTTTTTCTATCGCTTCTCTCTGGAGATAGGTAACTTCAATCTGTTACAATAACGTGAAAGAGGTGAAGGCATGCTGGATTCCATAGATAATCATATTTTGCAGCGGCTGTCGCAGAACAGCCGGATTTCATATACCGATCTGGCCAAAGAGGTAGGTTTGTCTGGCGTTGCGGTGAAGGAGCGGATCGACAGGCTCGTAAATCAGGGTATTATCGAGCAGTTCTCCATTGTCATCAACGCGGAGAGATTGGGCAAAAAGATATCCGCCTACCTGGAGCTTGAGGTCGAGCCTGCGCATCTGGACGAGATTCTGGAATCGCTGAAGGCCAACGAGCGCGTTGTTGTTCTCTACGAGATGACCGGTCCTTGCCTGCTTCACGTTCATTATCTGGTGGAGGATTTGGACGAAGTGGACAGGTTCATGCACGAATCGATCTATTCGCTAAAAGGGATACTGCGCGCCCAGAATCAGATCCTGCTCAAACGCCATAAGAATCAAGACGGCCTTAATATATAGGCTGCCGTGACAGAAAGAAACGCCGGGTGGCTGCCCGGCGTTTCTTTTTGGCTTATTAGGAAAGGATGATAGCTTAATTGGTTTTGGAAAGCACGGATTGATAGAAGCTTGCGGAATAATCGCTGATGACTGCTTTCCCGCCTGCAAGCCGCACGGGAGCGGTCAGCTTAATTTTTTCACCGTTATAGGTTGCGGTAGTTTGGCCGATTGTCATTGCCAGAGTATTGCCGTTATAGCTGATCGTTACGGTTTGCTTAGGCGTATTCCAGACGACCTTGGCTCCAAAGCTGTCAAAGGCGTTTCGCAGCCCTACGGTCTTCTGTTCCGCTTCGCCGAACTGGCCTTTTGTAATGACGGCGTGAACGCCCCAGTTGCCGTCAACGACCTGCGTGATCCCAAAGTCGGTGGATACGGACATCAGGGAGTATGCTTCATCCTCCGTCAGATCCATTCCTTTCATCAGAAAATCCTTTGTTTTATGGGCGGCGTCCTTCATGGCCTTGTCGATCGAGGAATTGTTGTAAATATCCTTTTGGGCATTTTCTCCGAGCTCTGCCAAGTAGTTCGCGTAGCTGAAGCCGTGCACGACCCATTCATTCTCGTTCTCAAGGAGAGGGTAGCTGAGATTGTTCAGCTTTTTGTCCAAATCCGCTTTCTTGTGCAAAATCACTTGAATATCGCCGGTTACGGATGTCTCGATGGCCGTTCCGTTAATTTCCGCATCTCCTTGGCCGGCATGCGGATCGCCAACCTGCAGCAGCGCGCCGGGTACGGATACCGGGTAATACATCGTAGCCCCTTCCGTTACGCGCCAGTCATCCACATTGCCGCCGAAGTAGGAGGGAGGGACGGAGTCAACAACGTCCGCTTCTTTTGGCGCAACGCCCATCGTGCCGAAATGGAGCCTGACCGGAACTTTAACGCCTTTCAATACGTTGAAGTTTTCTTCGACGGTATCGTGGTCGACGATAACGCCCGGATAATCGATGGTTGGATGCACCTTGCCGTCCGGATCGGTCTGCGGCGTCCATTTGAAGCTGTACAGCGCCGTTGCATAGTCGGTGACGCCGTCTGAGTTCATCTCATAGATCGTAACCACTTCCCGTTTCTTTGGTTCTTCCGCCATATCTCCGTACAAGTAGCCCCAGTTGGCGGCAGCGTTGACGCCAAAGGTTTTGCCTGCGTATTTCTCGTTTCCGTTCGGGCGGAGCTTCATATCCAATATTTTTACTTCCAGCACGTCGCCCGGTTCTGCTCCTTCAACCGCGATTGGTCCGGTCATAATATGTACGCCGGGTCCGCGCAGCGCTTCGTTCTTCTCGACGTGATCCCAGTGGAAAATATCCTCTACGCCCGCGTCGCCTTCAATCATTCTCTCGTAATCATCGCCGGAATGATGGGTGATAGCCTCAACTGTTACGATATCTCCGGAGTTCACGGTAAGGACCGGATCCCCTTTCCCGATATTGCCCCAGCGTACATTTTCAGAATTTGCCGCAAGGTAATGCGTCCTTGGTTTCGTGTCAGCATTTGCTACATAAAGCGGCGATCCAAACACCATCAAAGCAGATAAAGCTGTACAAACCTTCCATGAAAAACGGTTTTTCATTTGCAATTCTCCCTTTTGTGTTCTTTTGTGTAAGTTTTTCTAACATGTTAGTGAGACTGAGTATAGCAGAAGAATATGGTATTAACAATATAAAGTTTTAATCTATTTTAAGTTTAATAATTTAAGTTAATTGTATTTTGTCTTTAAAAAGTTAATAGCAGGTGTCTGTTGAGGAGGGAATTCCCGATCGTTATGGAGGTCCGAAATAAAGCACAATAGGTTAGTTCATAGCATAATAAGGGCTTATCAAGCCGCCTCTTGTACCGGATAATTGGAGCAAGAGCATTCAAAAAGCATGCTGCAATTCTTTAGGTTTATGCTTACGAAGTAAGAATTGCAGCAAATAGCATGCTGCAATTCTTTTAAGGAGGACTAGCCCATGTTAATAGAACAAGGAAGAAATCAATCCTACGAGGCTTATTTGTTCGTGCATTTCACCGGGGAACATGAGGACGGGGAGCAGGTTTATTTTTCGGTCAGCCGCGACGGACTGCACTATACGGACCTTAACGGCGGACAACCTGTCTTAGTATCCGGTATCGGGGAACAAGGGGTGAGAGATCCCTTTATCATCCGTTGTCCTATTGAACAGAAGTTTTATATCATAGCAACGGATCTGCGGATTGCGAGCGGCAAAGGTTGGGATGTGGCGCAACACCGCGGCAGTCGGTCGATTATCGTCTGGGAGTCTTCGGATTTGGTCAATTGGTCGAAGGAACGAAGCGTTGAGATTGATCTGCCCGAAGCAGGTTGTGTCTGGGCGCCGGAGTCGATCTTCGATGAAGGAACCGGCGAGCAGCTGATGTTCTGGGCTTCCATGACGACGGAGGCAGACCGCGAGCCTAAGCAGATTATTTATTGCTCCCGAACCAAAGATTTTATCTCCTTCACGAAGCCTGAAAAATATATCGAGCGCGGCAATCACGTGATTGATACGACGATTATCCGTGCAGGTGATACCTATTTCCGCTATTCGAAAGACGAAACGACGAAATGCATTACGGTAGAGCGCAGCCATTCGTTGGCACAAGAATCTTTCCAGGAGCTACAGTCGCCGGTGCTCGATGATCTGTTTGGCGTAGAAGGTCCGGAAATATTCAAATTCAACGACCGGGACGAATGGTGCCTAATGGTTGACCAATACGCATCCGGGAAAGGTTATCTGCCGATTATTGCCGAGGATCTCGCTAGCGGGCGGTTTCGAATTCTGAATGCGGATGAGTATGATCTAGGGGTAAGGAAAAAGAGACACGGGTCTTTCCTGAACATAACGGTAGCCGAATATAAAGCGTTGTTGGAAGTTTGGGGAAAGCCGTTGGAATAACGCAAAAGCCTGGCATGGAGCCTGAAGTGCACCCCTTAAAATAGACATTGGAGAAATTAATTCAATTCAAAGAGAGCTGTTCCCGACATCTTGGAAGTCGGGAATAGCTCTTTTTTTACATATCTATTAAACATCTAAAATCCGCTATTGAATCCCCTCTATTCGTACAATCCATAAATGCTATTTCTGTATATTTTAAGAATAGACGATAGATATGCCATCTGCTAGCGGTTACCAGATGCCATTCCATGACATTTGCCGCTGCGGTGGATCGATCGTTTAAACGAAAAGCGCTAACAGGAGTGTGACATTAGAGGATGTCCGTGAAGGTATGCTGCAAAAAGTGTTTCAAACCTAAAAAGAACTGTTGCTGCAAAGTAGTAAAACATAAGGCCAAAGCATGTTTGCCTGCTACAAATCAGCTCGTGAACGTACTCAATACGATTAATGAGCAACTAGTTGGCTTGAACACGAACCTGAATAACAATATTAATAATTTGAGCACCGTTATTAGAAACGACAACAGCAACTTAAACAACAACGTAACGAATGCCATTAATGCCCATAACGCCAATATATCAAACACGATTGCGACAAATACGAATACGATCATCAGCAACATGAATACGATTAACGCGCAGACCTGCGAGGTTAGAAGAATCGATCGCTGGACGGACTTTACCGTATTTTGCGGTTCCTTCCAGACGTACTTCGAGAATTTATCCGCGGCAACTCCGGAAAAAGTCATTGTGCGCGCGGGAAGTTTTATGCCATACGGCAGTCCGTGCACGGCTGTTCTCGTTATTATTCAGATGGACGGCACAACGATCGAACAACCGTTGCCTCCCGAGAGCGCCGAAACCAATCTGACGATCGATAACTATGCAAGTATTTCGATTCGCTGCGAGTCGGGAGCCGAGGTGCCGGAAGGCGCTGTTTGTGCCGGCTTTATCGAAGTGAGAGAGTTTTTCTGCATTTGCTGCACTCCTAATGTAGCGGCGTCTTAGTAGAAGCGGAGGAGCCATGATGAACGATTTTCAGAGATTAAGCCTGTTGAATCGATTGTCCCGTATTGATTTGCCGCAATTGAAGGTTCTTGTGCAAAACAATGCCGATCAAGCGTTATTGCTGCAAACCTTCGAGTCGTTAATGCTGGAAAAAAGCGAGTCGTACCGCCGTTTCATAGAGAAAGTTCATTCTCCCAATGCCCCAACGCTCGATCAGGTAAGGGAAAGGTTTATTCGGGATGAGATTAACAAGAATCCGCATTATCGATTTATTTATTCGATGCTACAAGATTCTGATCAACATATAGACTGCGGCTGCGGATCACAAAAACGATAGGAGCGTGGCAACAAGGTGTCAGGGAGTATGAAAGTTACGGGCAACGGCTGTCATAAAAAGCGGATTAAGCCTATTAAGTGCGTTAAACCGATTATATGCAAAAAAAAGAGAGTGAAGCGTTCGAACGTCAATCAAGTTGTAAACTTGCTCAATACAATCAACAGCCAGCTTATCGGAATCAATAGCAACTTAAACAATGATTTGAATAACTTATCCAGCGTAGTAGATACGACTACCAGCAATTTGAATAATAACCTGACCAATTCGATCAACCAATTAAATTCGAACCTTCATAATTCGTTAACCACCAGCACGAATACGATTATCAGCAATATGACAACGATTAATCAACCTAATTGCAGTGTTGAGAGGATCGTAAGTTACGAGAATTTCTGGATTCCTTGCGGTAACAACGATGTTATATTCAACAACCAGTCTTCCTCATCGTCCGAGAGAGTGGTCATCACGGCCGCAAGCAATCAAACATGGGGCTCTCCTTGCCAAGCCGTTTTGGTTGTAGTCACGATGGATGGCACCGTTATCGAACGGCCATTGCCGCCTCAACTGCCGCCAACGTTTACGAACCAGGAGATTCATCTCATCGTCGATAATTACGCCAGCATCTGGGTGAGATGCGAATCCTCGGTGGATCCCCTTCCGGAGGGCGGATTCTGCTCGGGTTACGTACAGGTAACCGATTTTGTTTGTATTTGCTGTACACCCGAGAATGCGGTGTAATCATTCATTTAGCCTGGCATGGAGCAATCCGTGCCAGGCTTTTTTTTGTTGATGGAGTTGCCTTTGCGATTATTATTGATTACAATACTGAATAAACGTTCAGTAACCGAGGTGAGTCAGGCATGAACAAGAAACAGCTTCAAACCGAGCAGACGAAGAGAAAAATAGCGGATGCTGCGCGGGCTTTGTTTGTGCAGAAGGGCTATAAGGCGACTTCGATTGACGATATCGTGAAGGGGACCGGATGCAGCGCCGGCAACATCTATTATCACTTCAAGAGCAAGGAAGGGCTGTTCCTGCATCTGATTGAGGACTGGAATACGGAATGGGAAGAGACTTGGCTGACCAAAGAGCCACTGTACGCAACAACGATTGATAAGCTGTACGGCATGGCGGAACATCTGGCCGATGATCAGCTTAACCATCCGCTTACGAAAGCCGTCGACGAGTTCTTTAACAACGCCGAGAAAAATTCGGATGTCGAAGAGCGCATTAATGAGATGGTAAAAGGTTATATTGACTTTAACCGGAATTTGCTGCAGCGGGGCATCGACAGCGGTGAATTCGAAGCAAGGGATGTCACCGGGCTCGCGATTATTTTGGACAGTCTGATGTATGGCCTGAATCAGCATACGAGAAGAATGGAACGAGATGATGCTCTGGCGGCTTACCGGCTGGCAATGGACGTGTTTTTGCATGGCATTGCCGCGCCGGCCCGCTAGGCCTTTTTTTCTGAAATAATCTAGAATGAATATTCAGTATTGTAACAGCATGGGAATCGGGGGAATCATGTCATGAATTTATTGCTCAAGAACAGGGGAGCATTGCTCATCCTGATGTTTAATTTGCTGCTAGTGTTCACGGGGATTGGGCTCGTTATCCCGATCATGCCGAAATTTATGGACACTCTTGGCATTACCGGAGGAATTGTCGGGCTGCTTGTGGCAGCGTTCTCGCTGACGCAGCTTTTGTGTTCGCCGCTCGCCGGAAGGCTATCGGATAAGTTCGGCCGGAAAAAGATGATCGTAATCGGCATGGTCGTATTTGCCGTGTCCGAAGCTTTGTTTGGATTCGCGGAATCATCCGTTTTATTATTTGTATCGAGATTGCTTGGAGGAATCAGCGCCGCGATGATCATGCCGGCCGTTATGGCTTATGCGGCGGATATAACGACCAAACGGGAACGGGCCAAAGGAATGGGCCTTATTAATGCGGCTATTACAACCGGCTTTGTCATTGGTCCCGGCATCGGCGGTTACATCGCCGAATTTGGCATCCGGGTGCCGTTTTATGCCGCAGGCGTAGCGGGACTGATTGCAGCGCTTATTAATTTGTTCATTCTTCCCGAGTCTACGCCAGCGCAGGAGGAAGGGCCGGCTGCCGCTCCGGCGGCCGTTCAAGAGAAGAGAGGGCTGCTGTCCCAGCTGCGTTACGCATACCGGGAGCCGTACTTTCTCAGCTTGATCATCGTGTTCGTCATGTCCTTCGGACTGGCGAATTTCGAAACGGTATTCGGCTTGTTCGTGGATTACAAGTTTGGCTATGAGCCGAAGGACATCGCTTTTATTATTACGTTTGGCTCCATTGCGGGAGCGGTCGTTCAGCTTACGATCTTCAGCTGGATTCTCAAAACGTTCGGCGAGCGGAACGTCATTGCGGCCTGTCTGCTATTCGCGGGACTCTTTATCGTGCTCACGTTATTAGTCCATAAATTCTGGATGGTATTCGCCGTGACGTTTATCATCTTCCTCGCGATTGATATTTTGCGTCCGGCAATTAGCACGCAAATGTCGATGGTCGCAAAGGATCAGCAAGGTTATGTCGCGGGTCTGAACTCGGCCTTCACCAGTCTGGGCAACATCGCCGGCCCGATTATCGCCGGTTTCTTGTTTGACGTCGATATTAATTATCCCTACGCGCTGGCCTGCCTGGTATTGCTTCTCTGCTTCGCTTTGACGTTAAGCGACAGG
The DNA here is from genome assembly GCF_030161375.1 of Paenibacillus glycanilyticus. Classification (GTDB taxonomy): domain Bacteria; phylum Bacillota; class Bacilli; order Paenibacillales; family Paenibacillaceae; genus Pristimantibacillus; species Pristimantibacillus glycanilyticus_B. The sequence goes on along the minus strand of NZ_BSSQ01000001.1, from coordinate 585,755 downwards.
AAGCGAAGCCTGCAGGGCGCTCGAACATAGTCGTAACCATAAAGCTGATGTCGGTTTTTTTTAACCGGCGTCGGCTTTTTTAATTTAATGACATTATCAAAAAAAATAGGAACTTATCCTAAAAAAAGCGGCGCTTATCCCTTTTTAAGTAAGCGTTTACACTGAAGGTGTCGACAAATCACCCCGGTCAGTCACAATCAGTTAATTTGGGATGAATAGGATGGTGTCAGCATGACCGGTACAAGGTCGAAGGGGTTAAAAAGAAGAAAAGCGGCTTCGTTGCTGCTAACCGGTACACTGGTGTTTAGCGGCGTTTTACAGGCGGTTCCGGGCAAAGTCTCGGCAGACGCGATTACGTTCAATACGCAAGCGGGCGGTATTTTTGACGGGATGCCTTTGTTTGACGGAGTGCCTTCCCACTTGAATGCTTACGTGGACACGTATTTCAACTATGTCGGACTGGAAGGGGCCGCTTTGTATGCAACGGGCATCCGGGACAACTACACGTTTGTGATGGATGATAATCCGATTAAAGGCAAAACGGTGCCGGGGGGGATTTCGGCGGCGGATAACGTTTATGGCGTATCAACCGATTTTCCGGCTCTCGTAGGTCTCGGACAGACCTGGAACAAAGAGCTCTTAACGCAAGTCGGGCAAGTAATGGGAAGCGAGAAAATCAGCCAAAACAACGTCAAGCAAGGGACGGCCAACATTCATAACGGTTCCAATACTTCCAGGTTGATCGCCTTCACCGCCTTGTCGGATATGCGGATCAACCCGCTGAACGGACGTTTCCCCGAAGGTTACGGGGAAGACCCTTACCTGTCGGCAACGATGATCGACAATATGGCAGCCGGGCTGTCCGGCACGGATCAAAGTGAGAGCGATGACGGCTTCTGGATCCGGGCGATTGTCGGAACGAAACATTTCTCGATGTATAACGCGGAGTGGTTCCGCCAGTCCTCCAGCACGTCGGCAGGGGCTAGGGCCATCTACGAATACCAGACGCCATCCGCCTTCAAAGGGCTGGAATCGGGGTCGGTATCCGGCATCATGACTTCCTTCGGCCGTACGAACGGCATTCCGAACATTATTTCTCCTTATATGATCTTAGGCGACAACATGGCGCGTTACGGCATGTACTCTTCGCCGGATTTCAACGGGGAGCAGCATTTGTATAACGCAAGCTTCAGCAACGGGTATGATGCGCGCTATACCTTGGACCGGAAACATGCGCTTGCCCTTATGGTGCTTGGCCATTCCGAATCGGTTCGCGCATCCGGCACGGATAAGACCGACGTCGTCACTCTCGCTAACGCGGTCAAAGAAGGCCTTTACGGCATTACGCTGAAAGACGTTCAAGATGCGGGAAGACCGCTTGTGAACCAGCTTGTCCGCGCGGGTATCTTCAACGAAGCGGATAGTAACGGCATTCCGAAATATTATCCGTTCGCGAGCCAAGCGAAGGATGTATCCGCGAATCTTACGAGCTTCAGCACAACGGCTCACCAAGAGGTAGCTCAGCAAGCTGCAAGAGAAACGGTTGTTCTGCTGAAAAATACGGACGGCGCGCTTCCGCTCGACAAGTCGAAAAAAGCAGCCGTTATCGGGGCTTATGCGGATATGCGCATGAAAGCCCAATATTCGGCAAGCACGCCAAGCCTTCCGGCTGCCGGCAAAACGCCATTATTTACGATCCTGAATACGATTGGCGCGTCCAAAGTGCAGTTTGCTACAGGCGGCGAAGTGATTGCGCTGAAGTCGAAGGCTAACGGCAAATATTTGACTGCCGGAACGGCGGCAGGGGCTCAATTAACAGCCGATTATACGACTGCGGACAATACGTTTGGCAACGCTCAACAGTTCGAAGTGTACGATTGGGGCCAACAGGCGACAAGCCTTCTGTCGAAGGAAAACAGCCGCTGGGTAACGGCACCAACTACAAATAGCGCAGCGGTAGGCAATACGGCAACGGCAAGCCTCCTGCTGACGGGATCGGATTGGTCGAACCTGACGTCGACCGGCAATAACAGCACGATTCCGGCCAAACTCCGTATCGAGAGCAATTCCGACAATACCGTCTCGATGATTTCCGGCGGATTAACGTTCCAGACCGGCGCTTACAGCGGCAGATACGTTACGACTGCGGCTGACGGCAAGGTGGCAACGGCAGCTTCCGCGATTGGCACGCTCTCGAATTTCAATACGCGCGGCGATGAGGCCAAATACGAGAAAACGACGGTGAAAGAAGCGGGCGCGGATGCAGCGGCTATGGCAGGAACGCAGGATTACGCCCTTGTCTTTATCGGCGCGCATCCAAGCAACAGCGCGGCAGAGGGCAATGACCGCGCGGACCTGTATCTTGGCGCAAACGACTACAAGCTGGTGAAAAACGTTGCCGCGGCTTTCGCGGCGAAAAACAAAAAAACAATCGTTGTTCTGCTCGCCAGCTCTCCTGTCATTATGGAAGCAATCCAGAACGATCCTAACGTTTCGGCTATCGTCGAACAGCCTTACTCCGGCGAATTTGACGCGCAAGGCCTTACTGACGTGCTGTATGGCGACTACGCTCCAACCGGACGACTGACTTCCACCTGGTATGCGGATATGTCCGCGTTGCCTGCGATCGACAAATACGCGATTCCGGAAGGCAGTACAACAACCTTCAGCCAGATTGACCCGCGTTATACGGTGGATATGACCAATGCGGATCCGGTGGAGACGAAATTGACTTATATGTACACATCGGCGCCCGTTACTTATCCGTTTGGATACGGACTTGGCTATGCCGACTTTACTTACAAGGATTTTGTAACGCCATCTTCGTCAAGCAGCACATCGCCGTTCCAAGTATCGGTTGAGGTTACGAACGAAGGCAGCCTTACAACTTCCGAAATCGTACAGCTGTACGCTAGGAAGAACGGTTCCGCATATGGCACCGAGACGCCGGAGAAGAAGCTTGTCGGTTACGAGAAAGTATCGCTTACCGCAGGCGAGCATAAGGTTGTTTCCTTGACCGTTGATCCAAAAGATCTCGCGATCTGGGATGTGAACAAAGGCGATTATATCGTAGAAGACGGCTCGTATTCCTTGATGGTCGGCCACTCGTCGGACGATATCCGCTTTACGGCCAATATGACGATCGGAGGAAGTCAACTCGCTTCCCTATCGGCCGTAAACAAGTTTAACGTGTTTGATCACGCTTATGCTTCCAGCAATGTCGTGTATTCGGAAGCTTCCAAAGCGCGGACGGTAGAAAGCTTGAGAGAAGACAAAGTCGCCGGCGAATATTACACGGTGAATTCGAAAAAACAAGGCGCCTGGGTTGCTCTGCCTAAAGCGGACTTTACCGGCGCGAAAAAGCTTGTCGCAAACGTGGCAAGTAACGGAATCGGCGGACATATTACGCTTCATGCCGATTCGCCGGGCAATGCTCCTTTTGCATCCATCGAGGTTCCGGTAACTTCCGTCTCGACCTATACGATGCCAACGGCGGCAGACCAGACGGTCCAAGAGCTTGGCTTCACGGAAGTGGAGGCGGATATCGCCAAAGCTCCAGCCGGTTTGCACACGGTGTATGTAACGTTTGATTCTCCGGATATCCGAATCGACAGCATACAAGTAACCGAGAATGAACTGACGATCAGTACTCCGGCTTTGGGCGCGGTACTTCAGGGAGCGGAGGTAGGAACCGCGTATGATCAACAGCTGAGTCTAAGCGCAATTGGCGGAACCGAACCGTATGCCTGGAGCGTAACCGGTCTTCCGGACGGCCTGACCTTTGACCCGGCTACGGGCAGAATTACCGGTACGCCTGCTGAAGGGACAAATACGGGTTCTCCGTACACGGTTACGATTACGGTAACCGATGCGAACGATACGGTTGTATCGGTAACGAACACCTTGGCCGTTCATAATGCGGGTGTCCTCACGGCAACGATTACGGGCGCAAGTCAGGTGTATTCCAATGCTCCGTTCAGTCTTACCGTAGGTTTAAGCCATGTATCCGTGCCATTGCTTGCACAGGATATTGAGATTAGCTATGATGCGGGCAGCGTGGAATTCCTGGATGCGGAATCACTCGTTGAAGGAGTCAGCGTTGTGGGTACCGATACGGATGAACCGGGTAAAGTTCGAATATTGCTCGTCAGCGAAGGAGCTGATCACGCCGTCTCGGCAGACGGCAACGTGATCAAGCTGAACATGAAGGCGAAGCAGGTAACGGGTAACAGGACGGCTTCAATTGCTGTCTCCAGCGCGGTATTCTCCGATGCCGAGACCGAGATTACGGCTGAAGCGGGCGATGCGTTAAGCGTTCAAATTCTGTACGTGAATACGCAAGCTCTGCTTGATATCATCACGGAAGCGCAAGCGTTCCACGATGCGGCCGTTGAAGGTTCGGCTGTTGGCCAATATCCTGCGGGCTCGAAAGCCGCTCTGCAACAAGCCATTGATACTGCAGCTGCAATTGCTGCCGGAACTCCTACCGAGCAGCAGGTACAAGATGCCGTGGCAGCGCTTGGTTCGGCGCTTCAAGCGTTCAAGCAGCTTGCGATTACGCAAGTTGTTGGAGACGTGAACGGCGACAACCGAATCAGCGTCCTTGACCTTGCTCAAGTATCCGTGAATTACGGCAAAACTTCGCAATCGGCAGATTGGAACTCTGTCAAACGGATGGACCTTAACAATGACGGCGTTATTGATATTTCCGATCTCGTCGTTATCGCTCAAAAAATTCTGCAAGCTTAATAACCAAATTTAGAGGAAGCAGGAGGAGGGGAGTCCCTTCTCCTGCTTTTATGGGGGGAACAGCGATGCTGCGACAATGGTTGCTTGGGGCGATGGTCTTTACTATATTACTCGCCGGCTTGCCGGCAGGGCTGGTATCTGCTGCTGCGGCTTCTTTTGAAATAAGCGCCGGTCAGACAAGCGTTAACGTGAATAAGGCGTATACCGTAACGGTTAAGGGCAAGGAATTGTCGGATGTGTACGGGTACGAGATTGTATTGTCTTACGATGCGGGCAAGCTGTCTTTTCAATCTGCGGCCAATCTGCTTCCTAAGGGGAATAGCACGGAACAAAACGGCTTTGCGATTTCCCCGATTAAATCCGGCAACAAAGTGACGTTTGCCTACACGAAGGTTGGCTCCGCAAAAGGATCGGGAGGGGCGGCATCGCTGGCCAGCTTTACGTTTAGCGGCTTGGCGGCAGGCAAAGCTTCCGTCACCATCGAGTCGGTCAAGCTTGTTCGCTCGGACTTGAATTCAGAGAAGGTAGCGCCAAATAAATCGCTGCAGGTCAGCGTTCTGAATGAAAACAAAGCGTTTACGGATGTCGCGGCAAGCTTCTGGGCAAAAGACGCGATAACAAGAGCTGCGCAATTGGGCTTTGTGACCGGCTATCCGGATGGAACGTTTAAACCTCTGAAACAGGTTACGCGGGCAGAATTCGTTACGATGCTTGCGCGTGCTTTGGATGTACCTGCCGCGGCGGCAAGCTCGGATACGGGCTTCAAAGATAACGATAAGATCGGCAGCTGGGCGAAGCCTTCTATTGCAAGCGGGGTTGCCGCGGGCTGGGTCAAAGGTTTTGCGGACGGTACTTTCCGTCCGGATCTCCCGATTACGCGGGCAGAGATGACCGTCATAATCGTACGCGCGCTAAAGCTCGATACAACGCAGGCGAGCCAGCTCACGTTCACGGATGCAAACAGCATTCCGTCCTGGGCGAAGGACGCCGTAGCCGCAGCCGTCAAATCCGGTCTAGTAAACGGCCGCGGAGGCAATCAATTCGTTCCTTCCGATTCGGCTAACCGGGCGGAAGCGGTAACGATTATTTTGCGGATGGTGGACTACAAGAACGAGCATAGTTGATATACAAACCTTATATTTGCGACTGAGCCGATGCCGGTTAATACCGGTGTTGGCTTATTTGTTATTAAGGCAGATGGCAGTTTTGGCGCAACATACTCCGAAATTACACGTCTATATTTTGTAAGTATTAGGAAACTAGATGTTGGTTTTATTTATAAGGGGGGAGCTTATGAATCGTTACGCGTTATCAATCGCAACGTTAGTTGTTTCCTTGTCTTTAGCAGGTTGCAGCTGGCAAAAAACGAACTCTCTCGAGGATACTATCGACTCTATTCAAAATAACGAAATGACGTTAAATTGCTCTGATGCAATTAATAAAGGGAAGAATAATGTGGATGGCATTGGTTATTTATGTGACGTTAGAATAGATTCGAATACGGTGCTGAAGGACGAACAAGGCGCCACTCTTCAATTGAAGGATTTCTCGAACGGCAACGAAGTTAGAGTTAGGCCTGTGAAGCCAATCAATCTGAAGAAAAATAGGGCTTTTACCGCTAAGGAAGTCGTGTTGTTATCCCGAGAAGCGGTTTCTTCCGTAGATGAGATTATTAGCGCGCTAGAAAAACAAGGTCTTACTGTAACCAAAAGAGAAGGCGAGACACTAGAGCTGATTAGAGGCATTAAGCCGCAGGTATATGCCGTCAATGGCGAAGAGTTAGTCATTTATCAATTTGCTTCGGAAGAAGAGCAACAAAAAGGATGGGCTGAATTCCAAATGGAAGACGGGATGAGATATAAAAATTACAACATGGATTCATTCTTGCTGTTATTCATGTACGGAAAGGATCTGAATACGAAGATTCCCGCAAAAATTCAGGATGCTGTTAAGGAACTATTAGAGTATTAAGAGGCTCCGGGCGAACCTACTAACATCAAAGTAAGTAGATGAACTTTTTTTCAGTACTATTGGCGAAAAAGGTGAACTGGTATACTAACACTGATTATTTCGTTCCTGTTATTGGAAGATTCATAAGGAGGTTGTATTATGACAATGGCACAACGCAAGCTAGGTTCGACGGGAATCATCGTGGGAGAAATCGGAATGGGCGGCATGCCGCTGTCCGTTAATGGACGACCTTCGGAGGAAGATGGCATCAGAACGGTGCATGCCGCATTGGAGCAAGGCATTACCCTGTTCGATACGGCCGATTCCTATTGCCTGGATTCGACGGAAAAAGGCCATAACGAACGTCTGCTGGCCAAAGCTTTACATAATCGTCCCGAAGTGCTCATCGCGACAAAAGGCGGTTCCATTCGTCCGGATGGACGTTGGGAAAACGATGGCCGTCCCGAACACTTGCGTCAAGCGTGCGAGGACAGCTTGCTTGCGCTAGGCGTAGAAGCCATCACGCTCTATCAACACCACCGTCCGGATCCTAAGGTGCCGTTTGCGGAATCCGTGGGAGCAATCGCGGAATTGCAGCGGGAAGGAAAGATCGTTCACGTCGGGCTGTCCAACGTTTCCCTTGCGCAGCTAGAAGAAGCCTGCGAGATTGTAACGGTCGCTTCCGTTCAAAACCGCATGAATTTGTTTGACCATTCGTCCATGGCCGTGCTGAAGCGCTGCGAAGAGCTTGGCATTGCTTTCCTCCCGTATAGCCCTCTCAACGGCATGGGTAACGCGCAGGGCATCGGCAGCAACGAGAACCTTTCGCGGATCGCCAAAAATTATGACGCGTCGCCGCAACAGATTGCGCTTGCATGGCTGCTTCAATTGTCGCCAGTCATTCTTCCGATTCCAGGCGCCAGCAAAGCGGTGAACATCATTAACTGCGCCGGTGCATCCAACTTGAAGCTATCTGACGAAGACGTAGCCGAATTAAACGGCATCGCTGCTCAAATTACGGCATAATAGCTATATAATCCTGAGAACGAAACCGCCCCATAATGGAGCGGTTTTTCTATTTTATAAAGTCTAAGTCATTCAAATATAACCGGGCCATCATTGTAATGGAGTTGCCGAATTGGCACAATGGCTACAACTACGTGTGGAAGAAGGCGGGTCTGGTGAATCGCATAAGAAAGATTATAAAGAGCAAAGCATTCATAGGGATAACGCTCATCATTGTCCTTCTTTTTTTGAACAATACCTCTTATTTCGCAAAACCGCTTGGAGAAGAGCCAACCCTGCTGGCCCATCGCGGACTGGCGCAGACCTTTTCGATGGCGGGCATTCAGAATGATACTTGTACGGCGGAGCGGATTTATGAGCCGGAGCATTCGTATTTAGAAAATACGATAGCTTCCATGGAAGCGGCATTCGAGTCGGGAGCGGATATCGTCGAATTTGACGTACATCTAACGAAGGACGACCAGTTTGCCGTATTTCACGACTGGACACTGGACTGCCGCACAAACGGCAAAGGGGTTACCCGGGATTATACAATGGAACAATTGAAGCAGCTCGATATTGGCTACGGCTATACGGCTGACGGGGGGAACAGCTATCCGTTCCGAGGAAAGGGCGTTGGACTCATGCCGTCTTTGACGGAGGTGCTCGATTATTTCCCGGATCACTCTCTGCTTATTGACGTAAAAAGCAATGATCCCGAGGAAGGTAAGCTGCTCGCGAGTTTCTTGTCCCAGTTACCGGAGGAACGCAGAAATAAGCTCGCCGTTTATGGCGGGGATGAACCGATTGCGGCCTTAAAGGAAGCCCTGCCGGACATGAGGGTCATGTCGAAGGCAACCATGAAAAAATGCCTCATTCCTTATATAGCGGCCGGATGGTCGGGTTATATGCCGGCAGCATGCAAACATACGGAAATTCATATTCCCGAGAAGATTGCTCCGTTCTTGTGGGGCTGGCCGGACAAATTTATGGAGCGCATGGAGCAAGCCGATAACCTGGTCGTTCTTGTTGGCGGAGACGGCAGCGAGTTTTCCAGCGGGTTTGATTCGAAGGAAGATCTGGAACGTTTGCCTAAAGGTTATTCCGGCGTTATTTGGACGAATCGAATTGACCGGATTGCACCCTTGTATAACCGGCAGAACAATTCCGATTAACAAGCTTGGAAATAAGAACAAGTTGAGCCCGGCTACATATGCTGATAGAAGCAACACATTGTGGCAGCATGGGAGGAGCATACGTACAGATGGGCAGAGAGTTTACGGCGCTGTTTGACGAATGGTCGGAATCTTATGATCGTACGGTTGCCGGGGATGATGTGGAATATCGGGAAGCATTTGCGGGGTACGACCGCATCCTTGAAGCGGTAGCGGAGAGGGTTAGCGGCACGGTTGTTGAGTTTGGAGTAGGCACGGGCAATCTGACGGAGAAGCTGCTGAAACGAAGCAATAAAGTGTACGGAATTGAGCCGTCGGAGGGCATGCGCCGCGAAGTATTGAAACGGGGGTTGGCGGTTGAGGTGCTGGACGGCGACTTTTTGGAATTTCCGGAGCTGCAAGGGCCAATTGATGCGATCGTCAGCACGTATGCTTTTCACCATTTGACCGATGAGGAGAAAACAAAAGCGGCTGCTCTGTACAGCGGGCTGCTTGCTCCCGGCGGCCGCGTCGTGTTTGCGGATACCTCCTTTGCAAGCGCGGAGGAACGGCAAGAGATTGAACAATCCGCGTTGGACGCAGGATATTTAAATCTTTATCGGGATTTGCGCACGGAGTATTATACGTCTCTCGAGATTTTGAATAAGCTGTTTACGGAGCAAGGTTTTTCGGTCGGCTTCACTCGTCTCAACCGTTATGTCTGGCTGCTGGAGGCAGTCAAGCTGGCCTAGATCATTGCACTTTAGACGGGAACAGCAGAGGAGAGAGATTAGCATGGCTGTTTATCGTAATGTACGCGAGCTGATCGGGAATACGCCGATCGTTGAATTAACGCGCTTTTCGTTGCCTGACGGTGTCCGGTTATTCGCCAAGCTGGAGCTAATGAATCCCGGGGGAAGCGTGAAGGATCGCCTTGGCATGGCGCTTCTGCGCGACGCGGCGGAGCGGGGCGAACTGAAACCCGGCGGAACCATTATCGAACCAACGGCAGGCAATACGGGAATTGGTCTCGCTCTTGCCGCGGTTGGCACGGGATATAAAGTTATATTTGTTGTACCGGAAAAGTTCAGCATCGAGAAGCAGACGCTCATGCGCGCGCTTGGAGCGGAAGTCGTCAATACGCCAACGGAAGAAGGGATGACCGGCGCGATTCGGAAAGCCGAGGAGCTGGTCATGTCTATTCCGGGAGCGTATTCGCCGGCGCAGTTCTCCAATCCGGCCAACCCGCTTACCTATTATGATACGCTTGGTCCGGAGCTGTGGCAGGAGATGGGCGGCAAAGTGGATATTTTTGTTGCGGGTGCAGGCACGGGCGGTACGTTTATGGGGACTGCGCGGTATTTGAAGGAGCGGAACCCCGCTGTAAAAACCGCTATCGTTGAGCCGGAGGGCTCGACTCTGGCAGGCGGCAAGTCCGGGCCGCACCGGACGGAGGGGATTGGCGTGGAAAAGCTCGCTCCGTTTATGGATCCTTCTTATTTCGATGCCATTCATACGATTACCGATGATATCGCGTTTGCCCGCGTGAATGAGCTGGCAAGGCTGGAGGGGCTGCTGGTCGGCAGTTCTTCCGGCGCTGCCCTTGAAGCTTCGCTTAGGGAAGCGGAGCACGCCCCGTACGGTAGCCATATCGTGACGATATTCCCGGACGGAAGCGAACGTTATCTTAGCAAACGGATTTACGGGAACTAGGGAGGCGGCTATGTCGATGAAGCGATTAACGAAGCTGATACACGGCGGTATGCCGGTTGATCCGCACACCGGCGCGGTCAGCGTTCCGATCTATCAGACCAGCACGTATAAGCAAGACGATGTTGGCGTGCACCGCGGCTATGAATATTCCCGCACGGGCAACCCTACTAGGCATGCTCTTGAGGAGCTCATCAAAGAGCTGGAAGGAGGCGCGCGCGGCCTTGCGTTCAGCTCCGGAATGGCGGCTATTCATACGGTGTTGTCCCGGCTGGATAGCGGCGACCACCTGCTTGTTACCGACGATGTTTATGGCGGAACGTTCCGGATTGTAACCAGGGTGCTTGCGCGGCTTGGCATTGAGGCGGACTTTGTGGATACGGCAGACTTGGAAGCGCTTGGCCGGGCCGTGCGGCCGAATACCAAAGCGTTACTCGTCGAGACGCCAACGAATCCGTTGCTCAAGTTGACGGATATTGCCGCAGTGTCGGCTTGGACGAAAAAGCATGGATTGTTGTTTATTGTAGACAACACCTTTGGCACGCCGTATTGGCAGACGCCTCTGGCGCTTGGCGCAGATGTCGTTGTCCATTCGGCAACGAAATACTTGGGCGGACACAGTGACGTAGTGGCGGGGCTGGTCGTTACGGCGGACGAGAAGCTGGGCGAAGAGCTGCATTATATTCAGAATGCCGTTGGCGGCGTGCTTGGTCCGCATGATTCATGGCTGCTGATTCGCGGCATGAAAACATTGGGACTTCGTATGGAAGCGCATGAAGCCAATGCCCGCGAGATTGCGGGATTTCTTGCCGGACACCCGGCAGTCGGGAAAGTCTATTATCCCGGCCTATCGGACCATCCGCAGCATGAGCTTGCGAAGCGGCAGGCGTTAGGTTTCGGCGGGATGATTTCCTTCGATGTCGGCAGCGCGGAGCGGGCGGCCGAGGTGCTGCGCAAGGTGAAGTATTTCACCCTTGCGGAAAGCCTTGGCGCCGTCGAGAGCCTCATCTCCGTCCCGGCCCGGATGACGCATGCGTCCATCCCGAAGGAACGAAGGGAGCTGCTTGGCATAACGGACGGCCTCATCCGCATCTCGGTAGGCATCGAGGACCGCGAAGATCTCATCGCCGACCTAGCTCAAAGCTTGGAATAATAATGAAGCTGCCGGGACAATTTCCGGCAGCTTTTTTTTCTGGCTCGACAGATCGACTTTTGCGATTAAATCCTGTTAGACATGTCTTCGCCTTGCGTTTACAAGCAATATGCTGGCAACGATAAGCGCCATGCCCGCCGTAAGGTTTATCGTCAAATGTTCATTCAGGAACAAAATGCTGCAAATGATGGAGACAACCGGGATGAGAAACGTGTACGAGCCGACCTTCGATGCCTCGCCGGAACCGATCAGCTTGAAATAGACGAGCCAACCAAACGCAATGACGAACACGGAGATGAACAGCGTGTCGTACAAGAAAGCCGCCGTCCAGTGCACTGTTGACCAGCTCTCGACAGTCGAGCCGTAAGCCGTCATGATGATCCCTCCAATCATGATCTGCATGGCGGTCATCCATAGCGAATCGACCTTGGCAGCCTGCCGTTTAATATAGACCGTGCCAAAGGCCCAGCTTAGCGCAGATCCCAAGGCAAGCAGAATGCCGAGTACCGAGATGCCTCCCTCCAATCCGCCGAGGCTCATCACGGCTACTCCGGCGAAGCCGAGCAGCAGGCCGACCATTTTGCGCGTATACATTCTCTCTCCCAGCCACATCCAAGCGAACAGTCCAAGAAGGACGGGCTGTAGGAATACGATCGCAGAGAATAGGCCTGCTGGCATGTATTGGAGCCCAACGGTTTGGAAGCCGTAGTAGAATACAATGCTTAAGAATGCGGACAGCACATAATACAGCCAAGTTTCCCGTAGCCGAAGCTGCTTCCATCGCGGCAGCGCGATCATAATAAGCAGCGCTCCTCCGATTAAGGTGCGAAGTCCGGCAAACAGAAGCGGCGGCGTAAACTTGAGCGCGTACTTGGATAAAGGCCAGTTAATTCCCCACATCAAGATGAGGAAGGCCAAATAGAATATGGTTTGCTTACGCGATAACGATCTCTCTGTCATGTAACGAATCTCTCCTTGTGTGAAGCTTAATCCGAATGATACACTAAATTTAAACATGATGAAAATGAATCTTTATCATAGGAGGCATATCATTAACGTTATGACACATACACAGATTAAGTTGTTCGCGAAGATAGCCGAGACGGGGAGTTTTACAAAAGCCGGCCTTGAACTGAATATGACGCAGCCTGCGGTAAGCAGGGCAATCTCCTCGCTAGAATCGGAGCTGGACATCCCGTTGCTGTTGCGCGACCGCCGGGGCGTGCAATTGACTGAAGCCGGCAAGCGAATCGTTGTGTTGTTCCGCGAGATTCTCGGCACCTTCGCTAAGGTCGATCAAGTCATTGCTGACGAGAAAGGACTTCAAGTGGGCACAATCCGCGTGGGAGCCTTTCCTGTGGCTGCTGCTCATTTCCTGCCCCGTATTATTAGCGCAATTGCCAAGCAGCATCCGAGCATCGAATTCGAGCTGCATGAAGGAAGCATCGACGAACTGAGAACTTGGCTGGAGACAAGAGTGATCGACGTTGCATTGCTCATTCCGCCAGACGGTGACTGGGAGACGATTCCGCTTTATCGGGAAAAAATGTTTGCCGTATTGCGGGAGGACCACCCGCTAAGCAGCCTGTCTATTGTTCCTGTCAAACAGCTCTCGACGGAACCGTTCATTACATGTAAAGCCGGTTATGAGCCGCCGATTACGGACCTATTCGAACGGGCGAGAGCCCATTTGAATTCAAAGTATATCGTTCAGAGCGTCAGCATGGCTCTCCATATGGCAGAGGAAGGACTCGGTTTTCCCATTCTGTCCGAGCTTGCGTTGAAGTCGCTCCCATCAGGGCTTGTGAAGCGAGAGCTTGAGCCAAATGCCTACCGCGATATTCGGCTTGCGGTTCCATCTATCGACGAGGCGTCTCACGCGGTCAAATTGTTTATTCGGACTGCTCTCGATTTGTTTCCCCCTTCTCTTGACCTCACATAAAGAGGTTGTGCAGAAGTTAACCTGCACAACCTCTTTATTCAAACGGCTCACTCCCAAAAGGATCTTTTGTTTTGATTTTTTTTGACAGGTTAAAGGCAAACGGAGTGTTTGTATGATTCTGTAGAAGCGGAGCGTTCGCTTTTGCTCGGGGATTCCTACTATATAACTCTGATTCAGAGGAATCCCCGAGCAATGGCGATCGGAAGAACATACAAACACGCAGTTTGCGCCTTAACCTAATCCCCAAAAAATTCAATCCAAAAAATCCTGACACCCCACCTAAAAAAATGCGCCGTGATAAAGCTCCATTATTTCGTTTACAATGTAGAAAACGGGCCGGAACGGCGGCCAAGGAGCCAAAGCGGATGCGATCTTTTTCCTTATCCTCGCTGCTTAGGCAGTACCGTCCCCGCAGGCTTCGTACCCGAATTCTGCTGGCTGTAGTGTTATTGTCGGTGCCGCCGCTTATCATATTAGGATACATTTCCTTTAATATCTCGAAAAATACGATCGTGCACAACCATTTGGACAACAACAAGAACAATCTGCAAACCGCCAGCGAAGTGGCGGATCTCCTCTTTCGGAACGTCATTAACATGCACCGACTTATTCTGGCGAACGATCAGCTTCGCGATGAATTAAAGGCGAGCGCGGCGGACGAAAGCCATGTGCTGGATGTCCGGACCGCCAACCGCCTGCAAAATCTCGTCGTGCGCAATTTGATCGATACCCGCCATATTGACTCGATCTGTTTATTTGACCGGGGCTTCCACTCGGTCTGTTACGGCAGCATGGAAGCGAATGCGGGCATTTATGACGACGAGACAAGCCGTTCAATGATCGGCCAGACGGATTGGTACAAGCGGGCGGAAGCGGCCAGCGGCAAAGAGGTTTTTTTCAGCTATAACGTTCTGCAATCCCTAAACGCCGGCGGTACGGGCACGTCCTTCTCCAGCGTGAAGCTGCTTCGCGATCCGGCAAGCTTCCGCGTCATCGGGCTGCTTATTATTAATTTGAAAAAAACGATATTCGAGCAAGCGATGGGCGATGACGGGGATTTTATCGTGCTGGATACAACCGGCGAGCAAACCCGCAGCGTGTATGCCCAGAATGATTCCATTACCCAAATGATCGACCGCGAGGTAGGCGAAGAAGGGGTGCTGCGCGAGCTGCATCAGCATGGCTATCTGACGGTGGGTTACCGCAACGCCACGACCAATTGGACTTTCCTCCATATCGTCAAAGCGAAAGTGCTGCTGCAAGATTCCAACCGGATCGGAACGGTGACTACCTTAATTGCTGGATTTATTGCGCTTATTGCGATTATCTTGTCTCTATTTGTATCGGGAAGCATTACCCGGCCGCTCTTGCAGCTGAAAAAAATGATGGTGGACTGGTCCAAAGGCTCAGGCGCTTCGGTCCAGGTAATCTCCTTCGAAGAAGATGAGGTCGGGGCGATTGGCGAGACGTTCCGCAAGATCTCTTCCGAGAACAAGCAATTAAACGAGAGGCTAATACACTCGCAATTAAAGGAGAGGGAAGCCGAGCTTAGAACGCTGCAGGCGCAGATTAAGCCTCATTTTCTATATAACACGCTCGATTCGATCTATTGGATGGCTATCTTGCAAAATAACGCGGATATCGCCAAGATGACGGTCGCGTTATCCGAAAGCTTCAAGATCAGCCTGAACAAAGGGAAAGAGACGATCCCGGTGTTCAAGGAGCTGCAGCATATCGAGCATTACATGACGATCCAGAACCTTCGGTATAAATCGCGCTTCCGATACATCGTAGACGTTGAGCAGGGGCTGATGAGCATAGAGATTCTGAAGCTGATCCTGCAGCCGCTGGTCGAGAACGCGATCTATCATGGTCTCGAGCCGAAGCTTGGCGAAGGGTCGATCCGCCTGACCGGCAGAATGGAAGAAGGCACGGCGATCTTTACGGTAGAGGATGACGGGGTTGGAATGGAGGATGTGCAAGTCACGGAGAACGGATACGGGCTGGTGAATGTCCGGGAACGCATCTTGCTCTATTACGGACATAGAAGTTCGCTAACGGTGAAGAGCGAACCGGGAGAAGGAACGGTCGTCGAGATCCGGTTCCGGCCAAATGAAATCAGAGAGGGTTGAGAGTCATGTTAAAAGCCGTTCTTTTTGACGATGAATATATCGTAACGCAAGGACTTCAAATGATGGTGGACTGGTCCCGTTACGGCATTGAGCTCGTTGGTACAGCCGCTGACGGACTCTCGGCGCTTGCGATGGTCCGGGAGCTTCAGCCCGATATTGTGATGACCGATATCCGAATGCCGGGGTTAACCGGACTCCAGCTTATTGAAGTGATTGCGATGGAGAAACCCGATACCGCTTGCATTATTTTTAGCGGATTTAACGAATTTGAATATATCCGCAAAGCTTTGAAGCTTGGCGTAATCGATTATTTGGACAAACCGATCACGCTCGAAAAAATCGACGAAGCCATCGGGCGGACCATAACCCGAATTGGCCATCAGCAGGAGCATACGCAGCTGAAGACGCAGGTTGCAGCGAACAAAGAAACTTTGCTCGAGAAAGCGGCGCTTGATCTGCTGCTGCAGGGCAAAGAAGCCGTTCCTGCTTGGAGAACGGCCTTTGGACTGGTCGAAGCCGATAGAGTCGTTGGCGTCACGGTCCTTGCCGCAACGGGCAAAGGAGAGTGGATGGAGGAGCATCCATCGTACAGGCCGGTTTCTTTTCCGTATGAGAAAGAGTGGGTCACCGTCATCTTTCATTACGAGCTGCCGGCCGATCAGCTGTGGGAGCAGCTAACGCTTCGTTCTCCCCATATGCAGGAGACGATTGGCTCGGGGCAGACTTACGGGGATCTCGGAGAAGCGGGAGCAAGTCTTAAGGAAGCGGTTCGCGCGCTGCGGTATGGCGTATTTCTGGAGGAGAAAGGATGGAACCGGTTCGAGCATGCGGAAGACAGCTTTCCTCACGGATTAACGGAATGCGAAGAAGAAATCGTATTTTGCATGCGAACGGGCAACAAAGAGGGATTGCTGCGCACGCTCGATGAGTATAAGCATTGCATGGAGGCTGAGCGGTTAAGTCCGGAGTCCGTCGAACAAGAGGTACTGAAGCTGGCTTATATCGGGTATCAGGTAGCGAAGGAGTCCGGCGGGGAGATGAAGCAGCAGACGAATGTAGCCTACCGGGAGCTTGGCGGGATGACATCCAGGGACAAGATGTTTGAATGGCTGCAGGAGCAGATGGAAATGTTCCTTAACTTTATGAAGGAAGACAAGCATGCAACCAAGCATAATGCCGTAGAGAAGGCGCTTGTCTATATCGAGCAGAATTACTTGCATTCCTTCACCTTGCAGGAAGTAGCGGATCATGTCGGCATGAACGCAACCTACCTCAGTCTGTTGTTCAAAGAAAAGGTAGGCACTTCTTATATCAAATACGTAACCAAGCTGCGGATGGAACAGGCGAAGATGCTGCTGCTAAAGGGCATGCTGGTCAACGATGTAAGCAAAAAGGTAGGGTATTACAACTACCGGCATTTCACCGAACTGTTCAAGAAGTATACCGGTCTGACGCCAGGACAGTTCCGCGAAGGACATGGCACGGGCAGCAGGCTGAGCGAACCGGCTCAGGAAGGCGGCGAGCATGAGCAATAGGCATTATGCAACGTTGGGGCTTTTTGCAGCCTTTTGTCTGCTTCTTGTATCGTGCTCAAACAGCAGCAAGTATAGCTCTGACGAACAAATTTCCGATCCGACGAGGGTCGTTCATTATGTCTCTTCCGATCTGGAGGATCAGCAGCCCCGGATCATTAGCGAACAGGCCCGCGATTACGAGAAGGCCCACCCGAGCATCAAATATGAATTCGAGAACGTAAGCACGTCGGATCTTGTGCAGAAAATCCAACTGCTTGCCGCTAGCAACGATTTGCCTGAGATATTCTCCTATGAGTCCGGAAGACCGCTCGAGCAGCTGGCCGATAACGGATTTATTTTGGACATTGAGAAGACGTTCCGCGAGCTGGGTTTGCAAGACGAATTAAACCCGGCGGCCGTCAAACTTCTGAAGTCGATGGTCCGCAACAAAGGGCTGTACGCGCTTCCGCTTGAGATTAATATCGAGGGGTTCTGGTACAACAAAGATCTGTTCGCGGAGTATGGATTAGCCGTACCGGAGACATGGGATGATCTTCTTCACGCGGCAGAGGTATTCAAGTCCCATGGCATCCAGCCGTTTGCGCTTGCGGGAGCGAATAAGTGGCCGATTACCCGACTAATTAACGGATATGTTATTCGCAAATACGGGTATGACGCCATGCAGCGCGTGGAACGCAAAGAGCTGAAGGTGACGGAGCCGGGATTTGTGGAAGCGGCCGCCGTCGTGCAGCAAATGGCGCAGCAAGGTTACTTCGGCAAGTATGTGAATACGACGGAGACAGACGAAGCATCCGCGTTGTTTCTGGACGGAAAAGTCGCGATGTTCTATACCGGAAGCTGGAGCTTGAGGGATTTCAACAGTCCGATCAAAAATAAAATCGGCACGGATGCCATCGGTTTGTTCAACATCCCGTTAGTAGACGGTGGTGCGGGGACCAAGGATGACTGGCTGATGAATGCCGGGCTGACTACGTCATTGTCGGCGGCTTCCTATGATGACACGATGAAGGATTGGCTCAAGGCGGTATTCACCGGTTATGGCGATAAAGCGATGGAGGAAAACGGTGTTATTACCGGCTTTAACGTGCAGAACATGCCGCCTAATGTGCCGAAGCTTACGCAAATGGCGCAGCAGACGATCGACAACGTAAAAAACGGCACTTTGTGGTTTGAGGCTTTATTTGATCCCGATACGCAGACGATTGCCTGGAACAATGCCCAGCTGCTGATTGCGAGCAAGGACTATACGCCCGAGATGTATATGCAGGATTTGCAGGCGGCACTGGATAAGCAGCAATAAGCAGCAATAAAGTCGAAACGGAAAATCCCGCAGACCTGACCCGGTTTGCGGGATTTGTTGCTTTTGTCAGCCTTTAACCGCGCCGGCCGTCATGCCGGCAACGATTCGTTTGTTGAAGAAGATAAACAGAATTAGCGGCGGAAGCGAGATCAGAATAATGTCCGCGAACAGCAGGTTCCAGGATGTATTGTACATGCTGGTGAAGTTGTACAAGGTCAGCTGAATCGTGGCGTTCTTCGCTCCCGGGAAGAAGTACAGCGGATTAACAAAGTCGTTGTAGATCCCGACGGATGACAACACGATTACCGTTGAGGTTACCGGCATCAGAAGCGGGAAGACCATCTGGAAGAACATTCGCGTGCTGCCGCAGCCGTCCACGATCGCCGCTTCGTCAATCTCCCGGGGGATTGTCGCCATAAAGCTGCGGTACAGCATCACGGCGAAGGATATTCCAAGCGCAACCTCGACCAGCACGATGCCGGTCATCGTCTTGAACAGATGGATCGAATCCAGCACCCAAATCGTAGGCACAACAGAAGGCGGGATCATGAGGCCGGCCATCACCAGGAATTGAATGATGCCGGACCAACGGTCGTTGCGGCGCTGCAGCACGTAACCGGTCATGGCGCTGACGACTATGAGGACCGCGATCGACAGCAGCGTAATAAGCGTACTGTTTACGAAGGAACGGACAACCATATGGTCTTGGGCGATGAGAACATCCTTGTAATTCGACCACTGGAGGGACGCCGGCCAGCTTAGATCAAGCAGACTGGCTTCGGTTTTGTTTTTGAGCGAGTTGATAATGACAAACAGGAACGGGATCCAGAAGATCACAACGGACAACAGAATCGCAATGGCTTCGAAAATAAGCCGTTTGGTGCCTTTCAGCTTCATTACAGGTCCACCTCCCGTTTCGACAACAGCTTAAGCAGCGGGAAGGCCAGCAGAGATACGCCGATAAACAATATAACGTTGCCCGCCGTCGAGAGGCCGTAGAAGCCGCCTTGATATTGTTTATAAATAATAGAAGCGATCAGGTCCGTGCTGAAGCCAGGGCCGCCTTTGGTCATCGCCCACACAAGGTCGAAGGAACGCAGTCCTCCGATAAAGGCGAGAATAATGACGGAGTTCATAGCCGGAGCAACGAGCGGATTCGTAATGTGCCGGAACCGGTCCCAAGCATTGCCGCCGTCGATCTGAAGCGCTTCGTAATAGTCTTCGGGAATGGACATAATGCCCGCGATAAAAATAACGGTAGCCATGCCGACGCCTTTCCATACGTCAACGAAAGCGACGGAGAGCAGGGCGATACTGGTATCGCCAAGCCAGTCGGGGCCAACAATGCCCGCAAGCGAGAGGCTTTTGTTAATGAGACCTTGCGTCGGGTGCATCATGCTGCTGAACGCGATGCCGACGGCAATCGTCGAGAGCAGAGTAGGGAAGAACACAACGGAACGAAGGTAGCCTTTGATCCGAAGACCGGATGTCAGCGCAACCCCCAGCAATAATCCAAACACGACCTTGAGGCCGCAAGTGACAACCGCATAAATCAAGGTGTTGCGGAAGCCGATATTAAGCGATGACTCCGAGAAAAAGGTTTTGTAGTTGTCGAAGCCGATATAATCCCAATCCACCAAATCCCATCTCGTCATGCTGAAGAAGAAGGACATAATGGTCGGCAAGAGGAACAATACGAAATAGATAATGCCTGCGGGCAACAAAAACTTGTACGTATACACTCGTTTATAAGTCTTTGTTAGGGATGCCTTCTGCATGGTGAATCTCTCCCATCTAACTATCTTTGCAAATAGCCCCGACCTGCCTTGAGGAGCAGGGCAGGGCTCTTCTACTGTGATTTCCACATCAGATAAATGCTTTTATTTACCAGCCGGAAATGCCCAGCTGCTTCGCTTGTTTCTCCACGTCTTTGTCATAAGCCTTGGCGTTGTCCTCAGGCGACTTCATGCCCGCGCCAACTTCAACGGTCAGCTGCGGCAAGCTTGGTCCTTTAAGCGGGGAGAGGAACTCGAGCGCCGGCGCGTTTTTGCTGTTGTCGAAGTAAGGCATCATTTCTTTTACGCCAGCATAAGCGTCATCCGGCAGCGTTGCGCCTTTGATGACATAAGGACCTTCGGGTTTCGCTTTGGTTGCCAGAATAGCCATGCCGTCCGGCGAAGCGAAGAAGTTGATCCATTTTTTCGCGGCTTCCACGTTCTTGCCGTCTTTGTAGATGGCGATACCGGCTGGCATCCATACGGTCAGAGCGGTTTTGTCCGCGCTGTCGGCAGGTTGGGCGAATACGCCGATGTCGTCGATCTTATCCGGGTATGTCGCGAAAATATTCGAGAGCGCAAATGTCAGCATCGGATACTGCACGCCCGTACCGTCCACGAGCATCTTAAGCGCTTGGTCATACGTCGTTGCCAGGTAGTCCTTATTCATGTAATCCTTCATCTCGGCAAGCTTCTGGAAGCTGCGGAGCGCTGCCGGCGTATCGGCGAATTTCGCTTTGTTATTGGTGAAATCGTCCGCAAACGTTGGAGCGTCCCCTTGCACGTTAGCGTAGTCGGCGAGCACGATCAGCTGAGAAGTCCAGCTGTCTTTGTAGGAGCCGATGACGGCTGTTTTGCCAGCGGCTTTAATTTTGTCGCTGTTCGCTTTCAGCTCATCCCATGTAGTCGGAACGGACAAGCCAAGCTCGGCGTACGCTTTTTTGTTATAGAGCCAAGCGCCTGCTTGCGATGCGCCGCTAGGTGCCGCATACGTTTTGCCGTCTACGCTGACCGTTGGCAGGAAGGAATCCATCACGTTTTGCATAAACGGTTCGCTGGTCAGATCAAGGAAATACTTCTCCGGCTGCAGCGCCTTGAACAGGGAACCGGAGTTGTAGAAGCTCAGGTCATCCATTTCGCCGGTTGCCAGTCTCGTCTTCACCAGGTTGTCGCCTTCGTCTCCGCCCGGGCGGAGGTCGAATTCGGTCTTGATGTTGTAGCGTTTCTCGATTTCGTCGGCTACCGCTTTAATGCCTTCGGTCGAAGTTTGGTTGTCGATCATCAGCTTCAGCGTAACCGGCTTCTCATAGCGTTCGGAAGAGGCGTCATTCGAAGCTGCCGGAGATTCGGCCGCCGCGGTCTGGCTTGCTTCAGGGGATTTGCTTGCGTTAGCGTTTGCCGCGTTGCCGTTATTGTTGTTGCTGCCGCATGCCGTCAAAGCTGATGTGAGGAGCACGGCTCCCGTCAGAGCGAGAATTGTTTTTTTTCTAGTGTGTGCCATTCAGATATACCCTCCTTGTTATGTTCGAGCGTCATCTCAATCTGCCTTATATGTGGTTGCGATTGTGGTTGTAGCGGGGTTCCGGAGCCCTGTGGACCTAAGTGTAAAGGCTTACATAATGGTTTGGTAAGCGCCGCTTTTTTTGGCTCCTGTCGGATTTTTTTTGACGGTGGCGCAGCGGCGCGGGGTTTCGCGGGATGACCCAAATTAATCGTACATGGGACCTAAAAATCGCTGACGCGCATGGATGTGGCATCCTGAAAAAAACGGATACCTATCCAAAAAGGCCGGCTATTGTTGAAAGCGAGGGGAGCGCATACGATGTAGGTAGAAGACAAGGCAATGGAAACCGGGAGGGAAATATTCGTGCTAATGAATCAAATGATGGTCGATAAAGCGGAAGCCTTAATACCTGAATTAAAGACTTGCGAAGTTGAACCGGAAGCCGTTGTGGATATCGTGGCCGATGAGGCGGCTTTTCAGAGCTGGCGGGTAGATCGGGCGGAAGATCAGGCTTGGAAGGAGCGCGTGCTAGGAAAAGGAGATAGCTTGATCCTGGACTTTGGCGATCATCTCGTCGGATATATCAGCTTAAAGGTGAAGCCCGTAGGCAGTCCGCCGGATGCGCCGCTGAAGATTAAGCTGACGATTGGAGAGATGCCATGCGAGATTGCGGAGCCGTTTGAATCGTATGACGGGTGGCTGAGCAGCTCCTGGCTGCAGGAGGAGACGATCTTTGTGGATGTGCTTCCTGCGGAAATCAAGCTCCCTAGAAGGTATACGTTCCGTTATGTGAAGGTGGATGTGCTGGATACTTCGAAAAAATATAACGTATCGTTCGAAAACGTTAGTTGCACCGCAGTAACGTCCGGCGATGTTTCCGGCGTGGCATCGCTGCCTGATAGTTTGCCTGCTGAGCTGGCCGAGATGGACCGGATTGCGATCAAGACGCTGCAGGATTGCATGCAGACCGTCTTTGAGGATGGACCAAAGCGGGACAGGCGGCTGTGGATCGGAGACCTGCGGCTGCAGGCGCAAGCGAATTATTTGACGTTTGACAAACATGATCTGGTAAAGCGATGCCTGTATTTGTTTGCCGGCATGCGGCTTGAGGACGGAGCGGTTGGCGCATGCGTGTTCGAGAAGCCGCATGCGCACGCGGACGATACGCGGCTATACGATTATGCGCTGTTTTTTGTAGCTTGCCTGTACGATTATTATGAGGCTTCCAAAGATCGGGAGACGCTTGAAGAACTGTGGCCGATTGCGATGAAGCAGCTGGAGATTGGCGCTCAGAGGCTGGATGAGCGGGGAATCGTGCGCGATGACGAGACCTGGTGGAGCTTTATCGACTGGCATCCGGAGCTGAACAAGCAGGCGCCATCGCAAGGCGTATTTATTTATTGTCTGAAGCGGGGACTGGAATTAGCTCGATTGGTCGGACAGCCGGATCGGGAGAAGGACATCGAAGAGCTTATTAAGCGGGTGGCTGACGCGGCTGTTGCCCATCTGTGGGATGAGGAAGCAGGCTTTTTCGTAAGCGGAGTTGACCGGCAAGTCTCTTGGGCATCCCAAATTTGGCTCGTGCTGGCTGAAGTGTTGCCGGTTGAGGAGAATACCGCTTTATTGAGCCGGTTATTGGAAGAGCGGCCGGCAATCGGGATGACTACGCCGTATATGTACCATCATCTGATCGAAGCTTTATTCTCGGTTGGCGATTCCGAGAAAGCGGTCAAGCAAATGCAGGCCTATTGGGGCGAAATGATGAGGGACGGCGCGGACACGTTCTGGGAGCTGTACAATCCCGAGGACAAAAAGCAGTCGCCTTACGGCAGCAACCTGATCAACAGCTACTGCCACGCTTGGAGCTGCACGCCGACTTATTTTATCCGCAAGTATTTGGTGTAGTAGCAGGCTTTTTGCCTGCTACAGACCTGTCGGTCCGCTTGACTGGCGCCGAATGGTCCTGTAGCAGGCTTATTGCCTGCTACAGACCTGACGGGCGGCACATCTGGCGCCGAATGGCTCTGCAGCAGGCTTTTTGCCTGCTACAGACCTGGCGGGCCCGCACATCTGGCGCCGAATGGCCCTGTAGCAGGCATTTTGCCTGCTACAGACCTGTCGGTCCGCTTGACTGGCGCCGAATGGTCCTGCAGCAGGCATTTTGCCTGCTACAGACCTGTCGGGCCCGCTCGGGGACAAGCCGTATTTTCCCAAGCTGCGGCGCAAAGGCATAGATAGAGAGCAAATAGAGCTGTCCCCAAGATTGCCCATAACGAGCGGTGATCTGGAGACAGCTCTATTCAATTAACGGCGGCGAAACGCCGTCGTATTAATAACGCCGTACCTGAACAGCAGCTTGCTGCCGAGCCAGCCGACGATCCGGTCGGTGACAAAGCCCATCAGACCAAGGCTGATCAAGCCTACAAAGATCCAATCCGTACGGAAGTACAAGCGGGAGTTCCAGATGAGGAATCCCACCCCTTCGTTCGCCGCAATCATCTCTGCGCCAATGATCGCCATGTACGAGGTTCCCATAGCAAGACGGATGCCGGTGAAAATATAAGGGGTAGTAGCCGGGATAACAACATGGAGCAATATCTGCCATTCGGACGCCCCCATGCTGCGGGCCGAACGTATGCGGTCCTCTTCGATAGCGAGCACGCCGGTCAACGTATTAATGATGACGATAAACAAAGTTGCGTACATGATTAGGGCGATTTTCGACTGCTCTCCAATCCCGAACCACACCAGGAACAAAGTGATGAACGCAATTGGAGGGATGAAGCGGACGAAGTTCAGGAACGGCTCCGCAAACACGCGGATAGCCGTTACTTTGCCGATGGTCAGCCCAATCGGAATCGCGAGGAGACTGCCCAAAGCCCAGCCCGCAAATACCCGGTAAAAGCTAATGCCGATGTAGCGCATAAGCGAACCGTCGCTAAGTAGCTCCCGCGCCCCTTGCCAGGTAGCGGCTGGACCCGGAATAATCTCGGGGCCATAAATCCAGGCGCCGATCTGCCAGACGATGAAGGTGATGATCCAGAGGAGGGGAATGGTTACCCATTTCTTGTGCAAAAGTTTCATGGATACATGCCTCCTTCCAGCTCGGCGTCAAAGTGGGACTGGATATGGCGCTGCAGCTCGTTCAGCGAAGGGGAAGCCGGGTCGCGCGGATAACCAATCGGCACTTGATAGATGCTGGAGATTCGGGCGTTAGGTCCAGTAGACATCACGGCGATGCGTTGTCCAAGCAGCAGAGCTTCCTGGATATCGTGGGTAACGAAAATAACCGTCTTGCCGGTTTCCCGCCAAATCTGGCTTAGCTCCTTCTGCATGATCCGTCTTGTCATGGCATCCAAAGCGCCAAACGGTTCATCCATCAGTAGGATGGCCGGATCATTGGCTAACACGCGGGCAAGCTGAACGCGTTGCTTCATGCCGCCGGACAATTCGCGCGGGAATTTGCTCTCGTGGCCGAACAATCCGACGAGCCGGATATACCGGTCCGATATTTCCTGGCGCTGGTCCTTTGGCATCTTTTTCATCTTCAATCCGAATTCAACATTTTGCCTTACCGTTAACCATGGGAACAAGGAAGAGTCCGCCTGCTGGAAGACTACCGCTCTTTCCTTGCCCGGCTTGTCGACCTCGTCGTTCCCGACGCGCAAGCTGCCCCCGGTCTTGGAGACGAACCCCGCGATCATGTTAAGCAATGTTGATTTGCCGCAGCCGCTTGGGCCAAGAAGGACGAAGAACTCTCCGCCTTTCACAACAAGATCAATGTCTTTGATGATGTAGTGCAGGGAGCCGCTGCTGCCCGGCTTAACATCGGAGTAGCTTTTATTCAACCGTTCAATGGTAATCGTATTTGGAGATGGACTTGTATTTAACATCTGTCATCTCTCCTTTATTTCGAGTAGGTGAACTGGTCCGGTACCGCTTGCTGCACGGCGTCCAGGCTCAACTTATCGGCAAGATTGAAGTCGTTTTGGATAATGCCGGCGCCTACCATATAGTTCTTCTGATTGGTCAAGCTGTCGAACGATTGCTGGGTGAAGCCGATCTTCCAATTGTTTGTCGCCAAGTCCCGGATCGTCGCTTCCTTCGGCTGCTTCGTTTCTTTGAACAAAATGTCGGCCGTTTCGTCCGGGTTAGCCGCGATAAACTTCGAGGTTTCGTCCAAGGCCTTCAGGAAATTGGCAATCGCCTGCGGATGATCCTCAATCAAGGAGTTTGGGGCGATGATGGTGCCGCCGATACGCACGGAGGTTTTGGACATGTCGGTCAATTCATGAACGCCTTCAATGGCTTTGAATTTGTCGATAAGCGTTGCGCCTACGACCCAGCTGGCGTCGATTTCGCCTTTTTTCAGAGCCACGTAAGCTTCGTCGAACCCGCCTTGGCCAATCTCCTTCGTGTCTGCGGCAGCTATCCCGTTATCCTTCAAATAGACATCCCACAAATAGGGGAGGAAGGTACCGCGCAACGTACTTAGTTTCTTGCCCTTCAGGTCGGCAGCCGACTGAATGTCATCCCGCACAAAAAGCTTCCATTGCGCGGCCGACGCTTCCGTATCCGTGCCAGTTGCTCCTATAATGGAGAATTCGCCTTTGCTCACGGCATTCAGCGACGGAAAGTCCGCGCCCCAACCGATATCAGCCTGCTTGATGAACAACGAGTTAATGCCTTCCGCAGGCGTAGCAAACGTAATGATCTCGGCATCAATGCCGTATTTCTCGAGAAAGCCTTTGTTCTTAGCGACGCGGAATACCGGATTGGTTGAGGTGTCGGCGATCTTGATCTTAATCGGATCGGCTGCCGCTTCCGACTGCTTGTTGCTTGCGGTGTTGGCATTAGCGGCTGCCGGCTTATTGTCCTTGCCGCCGCATGCGGCAAGGGTGAAGGCGAGAATGGCTATTGTTGCAAGAATACCGAACTTTTTCATCGCTTTTCCCCCCTTAGCTTTCCTCTTGAGATTGACCTGGTTTTTCAACCGTTGTCGCTACGCAAAACGCGCCTTCGCCGTAAGCTTCCGTTCCGGCAACCTCAACATAGGAGTGGACTCCTCGGGGAGCAGCACCCGGCACGCGGTAATCCGCAACGTCGAGGGGAAGGATGGCTTCTTCGGACGGCTTCTCCAGTTGAGGCACCCACTCGTAAGGGACCCGGTAAGCGCGGTAAACCATGTTGGCGTTGATTTTGTTTTTATAGGGAGAGATGTATTCCCACACTAATTCATGCTCGCTCGTTACTTCGAAAATCCGGCCGTCCGCGCCCTCGGTAATGAGCGTATTGCCGTTAGGGAGACGTTGCGCCGAGCTGATATAAGGGCTGTAGAACCGATAAGAATCAAGCGGAGCCATAAATCCGGCTTCCGTTGGCGTGTATTGCCATTCAATCTCAAGCGTGACCGGATTGATCTCGAGAATACGGGAATGGTCCCGAACCGCGTTCTTAATTCCGTAAGGAGAAGCGGGGTTAGGCAGACCGTAACCGCCCCAGCCGCCGTTATCGAATACAAGCAGATTGCCTTCGCCCGGCAAGCCTTGCGGGATGATATGGGCATGATGCTGACCGATAATCCAGCCTAGATGCTTCACTTCCGGCTTCGAGTAATCCGGACCTAGCTGCCATACGATCCGGCCGGTCTGGCGGTCCGTAATCGCGATAATATTGGATTCCCGGGCATCCCAAATGATATTGTCCGGATGGAACCGCTCGTCGCCGGCGTCATAGAACTTGTTGGGACCTACCCAAGAAGCCGAGTTGATATGCATCCAGTCGCCGCCGGTATTGCCGCCGAAGTGACGGCCGTTTGGATCGCGGAACAGGACGTTTTTGGCTGCTTCGTCAAAACCAAGCTCTTCGAAATGGTCGCTTACCGCCCATTGCCAGAGGATATTGCCTTCCCAGTCTACTTCGATAATAACGTCATCAAGCAGCACTTTATCGGAGATCTCGGGTTTCGTAACATTGCGGTGAGCAAGAATGAGGGTACGCCCGCCATTGGTTTGCGGCTCCTGGCCCGGAGCATAATAGCCGACCGGATTGCCTTCGCGCTGGTAATCATGATGCGCGCGAGCCATCCACTCCGGCTCATATCCGGGATCCTCTATGTATTCGAGGCGGTTGAATTTCCATACGATATTGCCGTCCCAGTCCACCTGCACAAGATCGGCCTCGTCCTGGAAGCCGTATTTCGGATCGCGTTCCTTCGTGCTGCCTACCACATGACCGCCAGGCAGAATTTTGTTAGGGAAGCCGCGCAGCCCTTTCCACAGATGAACTTCTTTGCCGTTCATATCAATAAGTAATGCGCCGACATTGGCCGCTTGGAATATGGTATAGCCGCTCCATGCTTTCTCTGGCAAATAAACGGTAGCTCCGGTTGGATAAATAGTGGGATGTCCCATGTTCAACACTCCTAAAAAAGTATTTTTGGATTAAATAGATTAATAATTCAGAAAATAATTGTTTTTAGCCGGTGGCGACGGCACGGTTTTGGACTCCGGCACCTGTTTTAATTGTTGCTCGTACTCTTGAACCATCGCCATGTAACGTTCCGAGAACCCTTCGAGATTGGCATAGATTCTCTGGAACATTTCTTTCTGGGCTGCGAGATCTTCCTCGTTAAAATTGCCAAAAATAAGGCCCACTCCGCGTTTTCCGAGTTCTGGATAACGATTCAGCAGCTGTCTGCCTTCCTCTGTAATGTCGAGCCATACGTTTCTCCGGTCACCTTCTAGCCGCCGCCGCTGCGCGAAGCCCTTAGCTTCAAGCTTGTCGCATAGCGCCGTGATCGCGCCGGAGGTCAAATCCAGCTGCTCCGCGAGTTCTCCAAGCTTTTGCATGCCACCGAGCTGAATGCTGCGAAGGATTAGCAAGCCGGGCAGGGCGATGTCCTCAACGGAAATTTTGTCGCGCTCCTTCACGAATCTGCGTACCATTCGCCTAAATAGCCAATCATTCTCTTCCATTTGAGCTGTCAAATCTGCCATGTTTGCTTGTGGTTACCTCCTAAAGGGCTTGATATAGAGCCACTCGTGATGAAAACAAAAAAGGCCGCAACAGACGTCCCGTGATCAGGTACGTGAGTTGGGCCTTTGGTTATCCAATCGGCTTTATTCAATTCGTTGAACGTTAAAAGAATGAACGTTAAAGGATGATGGATTGATATTAACCCGATAATTCCGACAAGTCAAGTGGTATTTAAAAAATAATTCAAGTTTTATGCATGTCCCTGAATTGAAGCGGGGTCATACCCTCCTGATCGCGGAAGCATTTGCCGAAGTAGCTGGTCTGGGAGAAGCCCGTCTCCAAAGCGATGAGTTTAATGGACAAGCCGGTGGAAGCAAGCAGCCGTTTCGCTTGCAAGATGCGGGATTCTACAAGGAAATCGGAAAAAGACTTGCCCATGGTCTGATTAAATTTGCGGCTGAAATAATGCGGGCTATACCCGGCGATAGCCGCGGCCTGCTCGAGCGTGAAAGGTTGGTTGCAGTTGGCTCTAACGTAATTGGCTGCTGCGCGGATCTTGTCCGCCGCGTGTTGAACCGACACGTTAAGCTGGCTGGCGGTCGTTTGAATCCGGGTTAGCAACTCGTATAGCGTAGAAGCAGCCGCGTATTCATCGTCTACCTCGTACGTTCGCCCAAGATCCAGCAGACGATCTATTAAACCTTCGATAGGAGCGAGATCGGTTAATTGGAAGAGCCATGGCTCATCTAATCCTTTGCCATCCAGCAGCTCTTCCAGGCGCATGCCAAAAAAATGCACCCACCTGATATCCCAAGGATCGCGAACATCCGAATGGTATTGTTGTCTAAGGCCGGGGCCGTATAAAAAACCTTGGCCTTGCGTCAGCTCGTAAGTGATGCCGTCCGTGTACAGATAGCCTTTTCCGCTAAGCACGATATGCAAATTGTAGTAGCGGTCCAGGTTGTTCTCGGTTGTGGCAAATTCCCGGTTGACGGCATGTTCGGGGAAATCACCGTATCCGCCGATGAAGTCGGGAAAGCAGCTATGCCGCTGAAAAATCGGCTTCGGTAGGAAGATATGTTCTTTCATTGCGCACCTCTCGGAAAACAATATTTTTATACACTATTTATTTGAGGGAGATTATGCTGAGGATCGTCATCCTATAGATGACAATATTTTAATACACATCGCATCTTTTTGTCATATTCATCCGCCTGGGACGCTACTAGAATGAAGGTAGATGCAAGATAGGCGAAGGAGGATGTCATAATGGCAAGATCAATCCAAATGAACGAGTTAACTTTAGGCGTATGTTATTATCCGGAGCATTGGCCGGAGGGGTTGTGGGAAGACGACTTCCGGCGCATGAGGGAGGTGAACATTTCCGTCATCCGGATGGCGGAGTTCTCTTGGGCTATGCTGGAGCCGGAGGAAGGCGTGTTTGATTTCAGCTTTTTCACAAGAGTTATGGACCTCGCGCAAGGTTACGGTTTGAAGGTTATTCTCGGAACGCCAACGGCAACGCCGCCCGCGTGGCTGACGCATAAATACCCGGAAGTGTTAAACGCGACGAAAGAAGGCGTGCCGATCAAGCACGGCATGCGGCGCCATTACAATTATTCGAGCACGAAATACCGCGAGTTATGCGAGCGTATCGTGCGCAATATGGTGAACGCTTACAAGGATCATCCCGCCGTAATTGGTTGGCAGATCGACAATGAATTTAATTGCGAGAAAAACGTGTTTTACGCCGAAGCCGACCATGCCGCGTTCCGCGCGTGGCTGAAGGAGAAGTATGGAACGCTGGACCATTTGAATAAAGCGTGGGGGACGGTATTCTGGAGTCAGACTTACTCGGACTGGGAGCAGTTGCATCTGTCGCAGACCGAATCGCCGAACCCGCATCTGGCACTCGACGAGAAACGGTTTATTTCCGACAATGTGATCTCGTTTGCCAAGCTGCAGGCCGATATTATTCGCGAGCTGGATCCGCAGCATTGGGTGACGACAAACGGACTGTTTGGCCATCTGAACAATCATGAAATGACGGATGAGCTGCTCGACTTTTTCTCGTATGATTCCTACCCGCAGTTCAGCACCATCTTCTACAATGATGACGAGATCAAGCCGCTCCGCGATCGTCAATCGAGCATTAACCTTACCAATGTCAGATCGATATCGCCTAACTTTTGCGTGATGGAGCAGCAGTCCGGTCCCGGAGGATGGGTCGACCGAATTGAGATGGGAACGCCTAGACCGGGTCAAATCCGTTTATGGTCCTATCAATCCGTCCTGCACGGGACCGATTTGCTCGTCTATTTCCGCTGGCGTACGGCGACGTTTGGCACCGAAATTTATTGGCATGGCATCAACGACTACCACAATCAGCCGAACCGGAGAGTCCGGGAAGTGGCGCAGGTTGGCGGCGAATTCGCGAAGATTGGTGCTCTAATCGCTGGCACGGCTTATAAGGCGGAGGTCGCTTTTATCCAAGATTACAACAATATATGGGATGGGGAGATGGACGTCTGGCATGGTCCGTTGCAGTGGCAAAGCATGCGCTCCTGGTTCAAGCAGCTGCAATACCGGCATATCCCCGCGGATACGATATTCTTGCAACCCCAGACAAGTCTCGAAGACCTGGCCAAATACAAAGTAGTCGTATATCCGCATCCGGCCATTATGACCGATGAGACAGCCGCGCTTCTGGCGCAGTATGTCGAGCAGGGCGGCAAGCTGTTCTTTGGTGCCCGCACGGGGTACAAGGATTTGAACGGACAATGCTATATGCGGCCATTCCCAGGTCCGGTAGCCGAATTATGCGGCATTACGGTCGAAGATTTCACCCTTGTAAAAGGCAGAATCAAGGCAGCGGAGCTTCATTGGGAAGGCCGATTGTCCGAGGGGACCAAGACGGTTGGGTTCAACGAGGTGCTGAGCGTTCAGAATCCGGAAGCTGAAGTTGTAGCCCGGTATTCCTCCGAGTATTACGAAGGGGAACCCGCATTAACCCGCCGCGGATATGGCCAAGGTCAAGTCTGGTACTACGGAGCCGCTTATAGCGAACCGGTAGTAGATGCCATTCTCGATGAGCTGCATCTCATATCTCCGCTGGCCGACCGGATTCATGCTCCGGAAGAAGTCGAGATCGGAATACGGGCTTCCGATGAAGCCGCATATGCGTTTCTGCTGAACTATTCGGATCAGGCGGTAACGATTCAAGTGAAGCAGGCAACGAAAGACCTGCTGACCGGCGATACGTTGCACAATGAAGCGGTAATGCCGGCATACGGCGTGTTGATCTTGGAGCTATAAATAGCTATTGGCCCCCGCGGGGTGATTCCGCGGGGGCTTTTGTTATGCAAACAAAAAGCCTGCGGCAACGGGCCGCAGGCTATCAAGAGAATATATTAAAGGGGGGTCTTGTCCCTTATTATAGAAGCCATTAATGAAAGGAACCTGAGCGGAATATTACAGGAAGGTTACAATTGGCTTTAAATTGAAGTTTCAGGTTCTTTTAATGTTTCCGTGATATTTTGGAAATTGAACTTATAGAACTTGAAAGTGGGATGAGTAGCTTATGCTCAGAACGACTTACAAATCGAGAGCTGTCTTATTCTTAGCGTTCATCTCGCTGATTATTGTTGGCTTTACCCCTCATATCCTTCGAATGCACTTGTTTCGTCCTTCTGCTACTGTCCGATCCGTCACGGCTGGAGAGAAATCTCGGGTGACTCGGCACGGCAATACTGATTATTCCGTTTATTACCATGACAAAGTAGCTGTCTTAATGTTCCACGATATTGATCCGGTGTCCAAAGGAGGGGATATTATTACTCCTCGGAAATTCTCGCAAGAACTGGACGACCTGCTGGAGCAAGGCATGCATTTCATCTCGCTGGAGCAATTTCGTCAATATATGGCGGGGGGCAGCGTGCCGGATAATGCCGCTTTAGTAACGTTTGACGACGGCTACGAAAGCTTTTACAAATATGCATACCCAATTATGAAACAGCGTTCAGTCGGCGGCGTTTGTTTCGTCATTACGGGCGATTTCAGCAAAAATGCGCATGTGTATATCCCGCATATGACTGCTAAAGAAATCACCGATATGGTGGCAGCGGATCCCGACATTGAGGTGCAGGTGCATACCGATTCGCTTCACTATAAGACTGACCTGAGTCACGACGGCTTGACAGCCTACCTGATGCATAATGGCGTTAAAGAAACGAAGGCCCAGTATTTGAAACGAATCAATGACGATACAAAGATAAGCATCGCCAAGTTAAAAACGCTTAATAGCCGTCCGATCGATACGTTCGCTTATCCTTACGGTCTATATACACCTACCGCTATTAAAGTTTTAAGAAACAACGGCATCCGTTACGCGTTTACGGTCCAAACGGGGCTCGCAACACGGCAGACGGACCCCATGTTGCTGCCTCGCATTAACGGTGGTTCGCCTAGCTTGACATCGGCATCGGTATTCAATTCCATTATGAAAAGCCTGCAGCCGATTCAGCCCAATCATCTGAAGCCAAAGCCGAATCACATTCACGATACTTCGCATGTCTCGGCAGCATGATAATCGGGCATGCGGATCGATAGGCTCCCCCAATAGCAGACAGGTCAAATAATCAAACCTGCTGTTAGGAGGGGAGTTTTTTTTTCATGGCGCAAACGATTTGTAATTGGGTACAATATTGTAGGAGTTTGTTTGGTAAGCAAGAAATCATACATATAGAGGAGAGAAGCCTTTGAATCACTTATTTACTCCATTTGAGATAAAAAGCTTGTCTTTGAAAAATCGCGTCGTCATGCCTCCGATGTGCCAATATTCCGTTTCGGCCAAGGACGGGATTCCGAATGACTGGCATTATACGCATTACGTCAGCCGCGCGGTTGGCGGATCCGGATTGATTATTATAGAGATGACCGACGTTGAGCCGGACGGCCGGATTACGGATTACGATCTTGGCATATGGTCGGATGATCATATTCCGGCGTTTGCGCGCATCATTGATGCTTGTCATCAGCATGGCGCTAAAGTGGGCATTCAAATCGCCCATGCCGGCCGTAAAGCAGAAGATGCGGAAGTTCCGGTCGCGCCGTCGGCTATTCCTTTTGACGAGAAGTCCAAAACGCCACGCGCTTTGACCACGGAAGAAGTCGAGCAAATGGTAGAGAAATACCGATTAGCGGTGCGACGAGCGGTCCAAGCCGGCGTAGATACGATTGAGCTTCATGGCGCGCACGGTTATCTAATTCACCAATTTGTGTCGCCGCTGACGAACAAGAGAACGGATAAATACGGGCAGGACATGGCGCTGTTTGGCAAGGAAGCGATCCAAGCGGCAAAGAGCGAAATGCCATCCGACATGCCTTTAATTATGCGGATTTCCGCGCGCGAATATGTAGAAGGCGGTTATGGCATTAACGAAAGTATCGCCTTTGCGAAGGAATTCCAAGCCGCTGGCGTGGATATGTTCCACATCAGCGCAGGCGGGGAAGGCCCAATTGCCGCAGCGGGCAGACCGGGAACGCATGCCGCATATCAAGTTCCGCTCGCGAGAGCTATCCGCGAAGCGCTTAACGTACCGGTGATCGCCGTTGGCCGACTCGACGAGCCGTCTCTCGCCAACTCCGTCATCGGCAACGAAGACGCCGACCTTGTGGCGGTAGGCAGAGGCATGCTCCGCAATCCTTACTGGGCTCTCGAAGCAGCAACCGTTCTCCACAAAAAAGTCGATCTCCCAAGACAATACGAACGCGGCTTCCCGCAAGTATAATCCCGGTTTACCTCTCTAAAAATCAAGCGGTGCAGATTTCTCTGCACCGCTTTTTTGTGTTTTCCCCTGTTTCCGTTGTAGCTGTTGCTATTGCTGTTGCTATTGTTGTTGCTGTTGCTGTTGCTATTGCTGTTGCTATTGTTGTTGCTGTTGCTGTTGCTGTTGCTGTTGCTATTACTGTTGCTGTTGCTGTTGTTGTTGTTCTTTCCCCTTCAAATAAGTTCTGCTATATCCAATAGCAGAACGAAAGCGGCCTCCCCCCAAGTTCGTTTGAATTTAACCTTTAGGTTAATCTCAAACGGAGCATTTGATGATTCTGTAGAAGCGAAGCGTTCGCTTTTGCTCGGGGATTCCTTCCTTATTCACCGTTCAGGGGAATCCCCGAGCAATGGCGATCGGAAGAACATCAAATGCGCAGTTTGCTAATTAACCTAGTATCTTCTATAAAATTCAACCAGAAATCAAAGGATCAACTTCTACGAAACGACCGCTCTCTCTTCTACAATACAGATATAACATTACAGAAAAGCAGGTGAGGGAAGTTGAATAGAAACAGCCGCTGGAAGCTGGCGCGCAGCAATTGGGACATGTACCTGCTGCTCGTTCCGGGATTAATCTTCTTACTATTGTTCAAATATACGCCGATGTACGGGGTTGTTATCGCCTTTCAGGATTTCAATATTTTCAGCGGCATCGGAGGCAGCGAGTGGGTTGGACTTGAGCAGTTCCAAAAGCTTGTCCACTCGGATGATTTCTCCCGGGTACTGACGAATACGCTGCTCATCAGCATGTACAAAATCGTCATCCTGTTCCCGATTCCGATCGTTGTCGCTTTGTTCCTGAACGAAGTTCGCAAAATGTTCTTCAAGCGCACGATTCAAACGATCATCTACCTGCCGCATTTCCTGTCGTGGGTGATCATCTCCGGTTTGTTCGTTACCTTGCTTTCTCCGACGGACGGTCTGGTGAATCAGATTATCAAAGTTTTTGGCGGGGACCCGGTCTCTTTCCTTCAAGATAATTCGTTCTTCCGCAGCGTGGTCGTCTTTACGGCAGGCTGGAAGGAAATCGGCTGGAACGCCATCGTCTTTATCGCCGCGATTGCCGGTATCGATCAAGAGCAATACGAAGCAGCTTCAATCGATGGGGCAGGACGTATACGCAAAATGATTTCGATCACGCTTCCGGGCATCATGCCTACCATTGTTCTCATGTTTATCCTTCGGATCGGCAGCTTGCTTGAAGCCGGCACGGAACAGATTCTGACCATGTACAATCCGATTGTGTACGATACCGGGGATGTCATCGGCACCTTCGTATACCGGATGGGCCTTGGCCAGCAGGACTACAGCTTCAGCACCGCGGTTGGCCTGTTCAACTCCGTCGTTGGTTTCATTCTTGTCATCAGCGGCAACATGCTCAGCAAGAAATTTCTCAAGAGAAGCATCTGGTAAGGGGGGACAGCCATGCATAGCAAAAAAATAAACGATTATGTACTTGATGCCTTCATCTATGTCGTCTTGATTGCGATGGGCGTGTCCACGCTTGTTCCTTTCATAACGGTATTATCGAAGTCGGTCAGCGAAGAATGGGCCATCACGTCGGGCAAGGTCAACCTGCTTCCGATCGGCTTCCAATTGGATACGCTTAAATATGTAGTAACGAATAACCAATTTCTCCATGCGCTGCTTATTTCGGTTCTGGTAGCCTTAATTGGTACCTTGGCTTCGCTCATAGTCACCGCCATGACGGCGTATCCGCTGTCCAAAC
The DNA here is from genome assembly GCF_030161375.1 of Paenibacillus glycanilyticus. Lineage (GTDB taxonomy): Bacteria > Bacillota > Bacilli > Paenibacillales > Paenibacillaceae > Pristimantibacillus > Pristimantibacillus glycanilyticus_B. Next base: position 549,309 of record NZ_BSSQ01000001.1, on the reverse strand, counting down.
GCGAGCTGCCCGGCGTTGGCGTTATCATTGTGCTGTTTGTCTTCACCATGATGTTTAACGGCGGCATTATCCCGAGCTATCTGCTGATCCGTCAGCTAGATCTGATTGATAACCTTGCTTCTCTTATCCTTCCGGGATTAATCAGCGTATTTAATATGCTCGTCATCAAAAGCTATTTCGAAAGTCTTCCGCAAAGTCTCGAGGAGTCGGCCAAGATTGACGGCGCGCGCAACTATACGATTTTGTTCCGGATTATATTGCCGCTCAGCGGTCCCGTTCTTGCTACAATCGGATTGTTCTATGCCGTCTATTATTGGAATGACTACTTCAATCCGATGCTTTATATTAACAGCACGTCTCTTAAACCGTTGCAGCTGTATTTGCAGGATATTGTCATGAACGCGGATTCTTCGAGCTTCAAGATGAGCGCGGAAGACATGATGAATGTCCCTGCCGAAGGGGTAAGGGCGGCGACCGTTATTGCTTCTACGATTCCGATTCTGCTGGTATATCCGTTCCTGCAGAAGTATTTTATCAAAGGTGTGCTGATTGGTTCCGTTAAAGGATAAACCGCTAGGTCTAGGCTTCGCCTTCACTCTTGCGGTTAACCAAACAACGTTTAACGGCAAGGTTGATGATAAATAATATACTTTCAGGAGGGTCATGCAATGAAACAAATGACAAAAAAGCTTTCACTTGCAGCAACAACGGTTATTCTCGCAAGCTCTTTGGCGGCATGTTCGTCGAATAACAACGGCAATGGCAATGACACGGCAGCATCCAATGCGCCAGCGGCATCGAACAATACGTCTACGGAAACAAACGCCAATCTTCCAACGCTGAAACGTCTCGACGTCTTCCAAGGCGAAGATTATGCCGCGTACCCGGTAGCCAAGCTGCTGGAAGAGAAAACGGGCTACAAGATGCAATATGATATGCTCCCGCAAGATAATCCGGCTCAAAAGCTGAACCTGCTTATGGCTTCCGGGGAGCCATACGACATCGTAACCTCGTACATCGACATGGCGCTTTATTCCGATTATGCCAAGAAAGGCGCGCTTATTGATCTGACGCCGCTTATCGACCAATTTGGTCCCAACATCAAAAACGCCATTTCGCAGCAATCGATGGATGCGCTGAAGGTTGACGGCAAGCTGTACGGCATTCCAAATATCATTACTTATCCGGTAGGCTTTGGCATTCTTATTCGTACAGACTGGCTCGATAAGGTCGGCATGAAGATGCCAACAACAACCGCTGAATTTGAAGCGGTGCTGCAAGCATTCAAAGACAAGGATCCAGGCGCGGCGGGAGCGCAAAACGTTCCGTTCACGATCAAAGGCGACTTGCCAATGATCGACGATCTTGTAGGCGCTTTCGGCATGCCGAACCCTTGGAATGATGTAGACGGCAAGCTTGTTCCGCGCGTTCTCGACCCGGCCTTCCCGGATTATGTGAACTATGTTTCCGGGCTGTATGCAAAAGGCTTGATCGACAAAGAGTTTGTAGTTAACAAAGACGCAACGGCCAAAGAGAAATTCTCGAGCGGCAAAGCCGGCGCCATTGCGGTTCACTGGGCTGATATTCCGGGCATCGCGGATGCGCTTGCCAAAGCCGCGCCTGATGCGAAGTTTACTTATGTACCTGCACTGAAAGGTCCAAACGGCAAGTCCGGCTTTGGGGCGAACCAAGGTTTCGACCGCGTGAGCTTTATTCCGAAATCCGCCAAAAATCCGGAAGACGCTGTCAAATGGATTAACGCAACGCTTGAACCAACAACGTTCAAAGAGCTTGCGGTTGGCGTAGAAGGCACGCATTATACGGTAGACAACGGTTCGTACACGCCGATTCTTCCGATCTTCAACGACGAGCGCAACCTGGCGAACAACTACATGGTCGGAACGGACGAAGCGAACTACCCGCAATATTGGCAAGCGCGCGTTCGTAAGAATCCGATTATGTTCGAAGCCTTTGACACGCTTAACAACAAGACGGCCGATTCGGATAAAATCCTTAACAAGCTTAGCGTAGCTCCTTATCTGGAGAACTACTCGAAAAACAACATGAAGCTCGAAACGATGGCCGGCGATTATACGGTCAAATTGATTGCAGGCAGCGAGAAGCTGGACGGCCTTGGCGACTTCCAGAAGAAGTTTAATGCCGAAGGCGGAGAAGCAAGCGCCAAAGAAGTAAACGACTGGTACGCAACAGCCAAATAATAAATCAGGCAGGGAGGGCTTCCTAACAAGAGCCCTCTGCTGCGTTCCTTTGGAGAGGGGAAATGGATGATGACTGCTTATTCTTTTTCGCGAGAGGTAGAGACTTACAAGCATGCCGACGTTGTTATTATTGGCGGGGGACCGGCAGGCACGGCGGCTGCGATTAGCGCATCGCGTTCCGGTAAGAAGGTTGTATTGCTCGAAAAAACCGCGCAGCTTGGCGGCATGGGCACCATAGCCAACGTCAGCGTATTTATGCCGATTGGCAACGTAACGGGCATTTACCGCGAGCTGATTGCAGAGATGCTTGCGGAATCGCTCCCAGCCGGCCATGACGAATCGATTGCGCCGCAATATTCGCCTTTTATGCTGCGTTATTATCTCAACGAGAAGATGAAGAAAGAGAACGTGGATGTCTACTTCCATACCGAGTTTGTAGGCACGATCCAAGAAGGTAGCAAGATCAAGGCGGTTATCGTATCGACCCGCGAAGGGCTGAAAGCGTTCGAAGGCGAGATCTTTATCGATTGCACGGGGGATGCCCGCGTGGCGATTGATGCGGGCGTTCCGTATACGACTGGCCGGGACAGCGACGGGCTGACGCAGCCGATGACTCTTATGTTTACGATGCAGAACACCGGCAAGCCGGTAACCCCGCTGCTGCCTGAAGGCTGCTATGAGTACAAAGAAGTGTCCGATCTGCCGCAAGGCAGAAGATTGTATTGGGAGCATAACAACGACGGCTCTCTGCTCGTCAACATGTCCCGCGTCAAGGCAAACGGCGCGAAGATCGAAGACGTCAATTATGCGGAGACGGAAGCGCTTCGGCAAGTATTTTCGATTGCGTATTACCTTCAGAAGACCGGCTTTGAGAACTATGCCCTTACCCATATCGCGCCGCAGACCGGAACTCGCGAGACGAACCAGATCGTTGGCCTCTATACGCTGAACGAACAGGATTTGACTAGCGGAGCGAGATTCCCGGACGTTGTGGCGCAGACGAATTACGAGATCGATATCCATAGCCCCGACGCGCAGAAAACAACCGACGAACGCAGAATCGACGGCTACGATATCCCTTACCGCTGTATGGTGCCGGAGGCGATTGACAATCTGCTCATAGCAGGCCGATCCATTTCCGCGACGCATGTCGCCATGTCTTCGATGCGCGTGCAGGCAACCTGTTACGCCCTTGGTCAAGCTGCTGGCATTGCGGCGTCCTTATCCATTGACCATTCTTCCAACTTGCAAAATATATCCATAGACAAACTGCATCAATTATTGGAAGATCAAGGTGTAAAGTTTAAGAAGTAATCTTAAAACCATTAAATGAGGAGGACAAATCCATGTACAAGCTGCTTGTGGTTGATGACGAGATTACCGTCAGAACAGGCCTGCAATCCTACTTCAACTGGTCCTCCTTCGGTATTGAGATTATGGGGGAAGCCGATGACGGGGATGTGGCCTTCGAGATGATTCAGCAGGAGACCCCCGACCTGGTCCTGACCGATGTCCGCATGCCGAATATGGACGGAATAACGTTGGCCCGCCTGATCAATGAGCGTTATCCGCAGGTGAAGATTATTTTTGTCAGCGGTTACGATGACGCCGATTATTTGAAATCCGCGATGAAGCTAAGCGCGGTTGATTATATTTTCAAGCCCGTTAACCTGGAAGAGTTAAGTTCGGTATTAAGACATGTCGTAAGCAATCTAGATGAACAACGCGCCGAGCAGCGGAGGAAGGAAGAACTGCAGGTTAGGCTGAAGGAAGGCATGCCCGTGCTTCGGGAAAAGTTCCTGTTATCGCTGATGGGCAGCAACATTCAGAATCGGGACATTCGGGAGAGAGTGGAGTTCCTAGAGCTTTGCTTGCCGGAGGAAGCTTCTTATTGGGTCATCGTCATCTCGGTCGACGATCTGCCGGGTGTCATGAGTGTCCGCAGTGAGCGGGACCGGCAATTGTTATGGTATTCGATCCATAATATTTGCCAGGAATTGATCGACAGCCATATGGGCGGTTATGTGTTTGAGCATCAGACAGGGGAGTTCGCCGGGATTTTGCGTAAAAGCGACGAAGGCGAGGAAGCCGGAGATGCAGCCGAGGTGTTGCTGGAGCTTGCGGGCCAAATCCGCGATAATCTTGAGCGCTGGCTGAAGATCAGCGTAACGATTGGAATCAGCGACCGCGTAACGGGTCTGAGCAATTTGAGCAGCTGTTACAGGCAAGCCCGCGAAGCGGTCAATCATAAATGGTATTTAGGCAAAAACCGCGTTATCACGATGAACAGCCTGGAAACGCCGGAACAAGAGAATGGAAGCGCAAGCCGGCATGAGTTCGCGTATGACGAGGAGCTGATCTCCGCGCTTAAAGCGGCGAATGCGGAGAAGCTGAAGGAAGTGCTTGATACGATCTTTGCGGATTTGAACCGTAACCGTCCCGATGGCCTGAAGTACGGCCGCAACGTCTGCATGCAAATATTTCTCGCCGCCGGCCAGCTGCTGCTGGAATTGAATATGCAGTCCGAGGAGCTGGAGTCCGCCGAATCTGCCGTATGGGAATCGCTGCTGGACCGCGAGACGCTAGGCGAAATGCGCGATATTCTTGAAGCTTACCTGCTTGCCGCCTGCGAGCGGATCGGAGAGAAACGCACGGGGAAGGTAGCCAATCTAGTGGAGCGCGTACGGGCGATTATCGACCGCGATTATGCGGACGGAAGCTTAACCGTTACGGATATCGGGAGGGAAGTATTCCTCACTCCAACCTATGTCAGTTTGTTGTTCAAGCAAGAGACCGGTCAGACGGTTGGCGAATATATGACTCAGGTACGGATGGAGCGGGCAAAGGAAATGCTGCGCGATCCGCAATACAAATTTTACGATATCTGTTATGCGATCGGTTATACGGACCCGAGTTATTTTACGAAACTGTTCAAGAAGACGACCGGCGTAACGCCGAGCGGTTACAGGGAGAAATATGTTTAAGTTCGGAGGGGCGGCGCACCCGGCAAAGCGCCCATATAGGGAAGAAGGTGGCGGATGGTTCCGTCGCCTTCTTCGCCGTATAGCTATCCCTCGCCAATGGCTGATCGCTTATGTCGTCCTTATTGTTATTCCGGCAGCCGTGATCTTGTACGGTTATTATGAACGCTCTTCTACCATTCTGAAAAATGAAGTTATGAGAACGATGCAGCTGACGCTTGAACAGGCCGGCAGCAATTTGTCCTACCGGCTTGAGCATATCGAGGAGATCAGCGATGCCGCCTTCATGAACAATAAGCTGCACGAATACTTATCCGTCAGCGACACGGATCAACTGATCGCTACCCAGCTGGAAGTCATCGAAGATTTACGGAATTTAGTGGAGTCGGTACAATCCAACTCCGACGTCTTCCGGGTGCGGCTGTTCGTCGACAAGTCGAAGATCTACGCGGGGGAGAAGGTGAATTTTTTCTCCTTGGACAGTTTGATGAACGATCCTTGGTATAACGATATTATCGCGGGGAACGGGGGCATTGTCTGGAGCGGCATATACGAGCAGTCGTATTTGGAGGCAGGGAATGTCGATGTATTGTCGGCGGCCCGGATGCTGCGCGATCCCAACCATTATGATCAAATCTCGGGCGTAATGATGATAGACGTGAAGGAGAAAATGGTCTCCGACCTGCTATCCACTCTGGAATTTTCTTCGGGTACCCAAGTTTACCTGGTCGATTCGGAAGGAACCATTATTGACCATCCTGACCGGGCACGAGTAGGAACCCGGATTGACGAAGAAATGGTCAAACGGCTGAATGCAAGCAAGGATAGCGGCGGACATGCCTTCCGTCTAAGCAATAATTCGGACGAGGTTATGTTCACCACGGTGTCGCCAACGAATTGGAAGCTGGTCGCGCAAAGCAACGGAGGCCAACTGTCTCCTCAGGCGGTGAAGATGACGCAGCGCTCGAGCATTACTTCCCTGCTCGAATATTTCGCGTTGTTTACGCTGCTGCCGTTTGTTCTGCTGGCTATTATCGTAAGAGGAATGAGCCAACGGGTAAGGAAAGTGATTAACGTTATCCGCAGAGAAGGCACGGCGGACAGCTTGGACGAATTGACCGTTCTATCGAACAGCGACTTCCTTGCTTTGGAGAGAAGCGTGGACCATCTGATCTTGCGCGTGCGCACGCTTGTTGAAGAGAAATATCTGGCTGAGATTCATGAGCGGGAAGCCCAGCTTCAGGCGCTTCAGGCGCAGATCAATCCTCATTTCCTGTACAACACGCTGGATATGATCAACTGGAATGCCATCGGCAAAGGCGCAAAGGATATTAGCCAAATGATCGACAGTCTGGCGAAATACTTCCGTCTAAGTCTGAATAAGGGAAAAAGCATTGTCAGCGTAGAAGACGAGGTCAAGCTTGCGGAAGTGTACCTGAACATCCAGCAGAACCGGTTCCCGAACACCTTCGACTTCCGAATTGAGGTGGAACCGCCTATTGCAAACTGTCAGATTCCGAAGTTGATATTGCAACCGATCGTCGAGAATGCCCTGCTCCATGGTATTCGCAAAATGAGAAATAAACGCGGCCTCATCACCATCCTTGTGATGGAGGAAGACGGTGATCTGATCATCGCGATATCCGATAACGGTATCGGGATGGAGGAGGAGCGTGCCCGTCAGCTGTTACGGGCGGCGCCATTGCCCGAAGAGAAAACCGACAGCAGCGGCAGCTCGTACGGTTTGTTTAACGTAAACGAGCGGATTAAGCTGTATGCGGGCGATATGTACGGTTTGGCTATTGACTCGCAGCCCGGAATGGGCACGACGGTAACGATCCGTCTACGCTCCGAGTATCCGCCGGACTTGTCCCAATAGAAAAGGAGACCTTGCTGATCCGTTCACGGAACGGCAAGGTCTCCTTTATTTCGGTTATTCGAAGGCGTACTCTCTCTCTACCATGCATACTTTTACTTTGTAATCGCGATACCACGCTTGCCGGCCTTTTTCCTGGGCTGCCTTGTGCGCCTGATTCTGTTTCCAGTTGTGAATCGCCTCTAGACTCTCCCAATAAGAGATCGTTATGCCAGCTCCCTCGGCATTCCGAACGCCTTCTACCCCTAAGAAACCGGGCTGCTCCGAAGCCAGCTTCTCCATCGCCTCGGACATCCGGTCATATCCGTTATCCCCATCCGTTCGCTGGCTTGAGAATATGACGGCATAATACGGCTCATTTGGTTTGGATGTCATCTTGATCCTACTCCCGTTCTTTAGTGGCTGTTGTATAAGTTAACTATACTACCGGCATTTAAATAAATAAAATGAATGATTATAATGTAAAGCATGAAGAACTCTAATGTAACGGGAGATTAAATCGATGAGTTTGGACAAGTATCGGATATTCAGCACAGTCGTTGAGGTTGGAGGTCTGACCAAAGCCGGAGACTTGCTTAATCTGACGCAATCGGCGGTTAGTCATGCGATCGCAAGTTTGGAGCATGAGCTTGGCCTAAGTCTTCTTATAAGAAACAGGTCAGGCGTTCGTCTCACTAATAGCGGAGAACGATTGATTCCTCATATAAGAGAAATGCTTCAGGTGAATGAAACCTTAAACCAAGAGATTGCGGCGATAAAAGGCATTGAGATCGGAACCGTTAAGATTGGTACTTTTTCTAGCGTGTCGATTCAATGGCTGCCGCAAATGATGAAGAAATTTCAGAGTCAATATCCACATATTGAATTGAAACTGCTCGATGGCAACTACCATGAGATCGAAGCGTGGATCGCCAGTGGTGCAGCTGATTTCGGGTTTGTAAATTTGCCAACGGTTGACGGATTTGATGTAATTCCGCTGCATCAGGACAAGATGATGTGCGTGATGAGCACGGAAAATCCCCTCAGCGGTTATGCGACGATCCGATTAGAACAGGTCCTCGCCGAACCTTTTATTATGCCGGTTGCAGGCTGTGACACGGACGTGCAGCGTATATTTGCGCAGAACAAACTGAAACCAAACATCAAATACGAGCTGGAAGACGATCATGCCATCCTGGCTATGGTACGCAGCAATTTGGGAATTAGTATTTTGCCGGAAATGATCTTGTCGCAGCTTCCCGATCATCTCGTATTTCGTCCATTGGAAGGTGACTATTACCGCTCAATCGGCCTTGCGGCCCCCTCGCTCAGAAATGTCTCCCCGGCGGCGAAGAAAATGATTCAATTCATTGAAAGTTGGATTCGTCGCCAAGATTCAATCTGAAATGGAACTTTTTAGGGGTTCATGCGTTAAATCGTTAGGCAGTAAAAAAGGAGTGGTCATCTGAGATATTTCATTTCAATTGTATTCGTTGCACTATTTGTCGCGCTTGTGTTTGTGTTTGATCCCATAAAGGGCATTGATACGGACAAACCCGCTTTTATTTATGGCGATACCCTTAATGAACAAACGAGCCTCCAGCTTAAAGGGGACTACGATAAGAAAAACCATGGCTTCTCAGGTTGGTTAATGATCGGGGACCATATCAAGCTTGAGCATGTTCTTATTACGAGCGGATTTTCTCTAATTTCCTATGTAGGCAAAGAAAGAACTGAAGTAGGCCAAGTTTTTTTCGATTATAAAACCGCAAGAATATCTTTCGAAGTAACCGATCCCGAGCTGTATAAACGCATAACCTCGAAAAGTTATGACGGCGTATCGAAGCTTATCATCAGTTCTCCTGCCAGCAACGCGGAAGAAGCGAAGAGGGTTAAGGACGAGCTTGTACGGATAGACAGCGAGGAATTATTATCACATTGAATGGAGAGGTGTGTAGTTATGAATGCTGCTGACATAGTAGAACAATTTTTTAAGCGGGTGCGTTCTGGAATAGAGCCGGATGCGGCACATGAATATATGGCGGCTCGTGTCGCTGCGCATCAGGTGACAGCGGAGAATGAAACGACCGTCGAGCGTTCGCCGGATAATTATGCGGAGCATGTCCGGGAAATGACCCGAGCTTATGGAGCATTCCTGCTCCAGATCGAAGAGCTGCTCTCTTCCGAAGATCGTGTATATGTACGGTGGAAGCAGACGGGGACGCATGTAGGTGAAGTCGATGGGTTTGCTCCGACTGGTAAACCGGTTATCGAGATTGCCAGTGCGGTATATCGTATAGAAGACGGCAAAATCGTCGAATATTGGATTCAAATTGATCGTGAAGGCATTCGCAGGCAACTGGAAAACAACCAACGAAGCATGGATTAATGCCTCGCATACAAATTAGCGTTATTTGCTGACTAGTGCCGGGATAATACGGGAAGAGGCCGATGATCAACGATCATCGGTCTTTTTTTTGCGTGAATATGCACATAATTTCCAATTTATCTGGGCAATATTTCATGGAAAGGAGAGATGTTCCGTGAGACCGATGATGCTAGAGCAAATCCAGGCGAAACTATTCTACACGGAAGATTTGATCGTGCGGGAATTTGACTTGTACGGGAGAGAGGCCATTGTAGTCTATATAGAGACTCTAGTTGATCCGGATAAATTGGAAAAAAGTTTGTTTAAGCAATGGTTTGAAGCCCAATTGGATCATGATCATCATCTCGCATTAGGCGAACTGATTACGTCGGCAGTCGTATTTCCCTGTACCAATCCGGATGATGCCGTCAAAGAGCTATTAGACGGGAAGGCATTGGTTTATAGCGAAGATGCTTGGTATTCCTTAAGCGCCGAACAGTCCAATGTCCGTTCTATCCAAGAACCCCAGAACGAAGGCTCGATCATTGGAGAACGAACGGGCTTTATTGAGCAATTAAATATAAACATTAATCTCATTCGCAATCGGGCATCCTCTCCTCATTTAAAGGTCCGTTATTTGACCCTTGGCAAATATTCCTCTCACAAGGTAGCTGTGTTATGGCAGGATGGTTCGGCTGATCCGGATATTGTCGACATGGTAACGAAACGCCTGAAAGGGCTAAATACCGGAATGGAAGTACATCCCGGACGGCTGCAGAAGGAATTGCTGAAAGAGGAGAAAAAAACATTATTCCCACAGGTGTTTGGTACAGAGCGGATTGATACGGCGACCAATCTCATTATGCAAGGGCGAATTGCCGTATTATGCGAGCAGAGCTCCACATGCTTAATCGTGCCCGTATCGTTTTATACTTTTTTGCGCACGATCGACTCCATGTTGATGGAGGATCGGGGCGCGCTTGTCCTGCAAACGTTGAGGGGAATTGGGCTTATGCTCAGTTTGTACATCTGCAGCTTGTATATTGCCGTTGTCAGCTTCCATCACGAGGTGCTTCCTTCGCAGATGGCTATAAGCATTAAAGGATCGCTCGAAAATGTTCCTTACTCGCCTATTGTGGAGGCCGTTCTTATGATTATCATTTTCCAGCTGATCGCGGAGGCAACCATTCGCCTGCCTTCTCAAATCGCGCAGATGGTTGGGGTCGCCGGTGGGATTATCATTAGCGAGGCGCTTGTAAAAATCGGTTTTGTTTCTAATGTCTACATCGTTATTGTAGCCTTATCGGTTATTGGATCTTTTCTTATTCCCACGTATCAAATGCGGATTTTGACGCTCATTTTGCAGCTGTTATTTGTATTTGCCGCATGGATTGTCGGCTTTTATGGCATTACCTTGCTTACGGCTGCCTTCATGGTGCATTTCTTCTCCCTGGAACCGTTTGGCGTTCCTTATTACTCGCCGATAAGGAATCATTCCAAATGAAGTCCAAGCTCGGGTTGTTTCAGCTTTATTGTATTGTCCTCCAATCCCAATTCGGCTCGGCTATTATCTCCATCGCCCATGCGGTAAGCGAAAAGTCCGGCACAAGCGGTTGGGTATCCTGCTTGCTCGGCGGAGTCGCCAACAGTCTTTATGTCTATATGGTATGGAAACTTGTGGCGTCAGCCGGTGAGCATAATGTGTTTCAGTACATCATGCAGCGATTGGGGGGCTTTGGCGGCCGAATAGTTCTGACGCTGACCGTTTTGCTTAATGCGCTGATCTTGTACATCATATTATCCAATTGGTTGAATACGACGGAATTATGGGCTTATCCGCGGACGCCGGAATGGTTCTTAATGCTGACGTTATTTGGCGTATGCATGTACCTGGCTCTGCAGCCGATCCGGGTATACGCCAGGTTTGCCGTGTTTTGCACGTTGTTTATACCTTCGTTTATTGTGATGTCCGGGTATATGCTGAAGGATTGGCATCCGTATCATCTGCTGCCGGTATTTGAAATGGGGCCTTTAGCCGTTCTGGATGGCGCATTTGTTGCGTTATGGGGGTTAACCGGAGCGGAGATCATCCTATTGCTGCCTGGTTATATTAATCATGCGGATAAGGCCAAGGTGCTTCGAACTGCGATGTATGCGAGCTGGACCACGACTGTCATTTACGCATTTTGCGTATTTTCTTCCATGGCGTTGTTTGGGAAGGAAATGATTCACTTGATCCGGGAGCCGTTGCTGTACCAGATGAAGGCTATCTCCTTAAATGTGATTGAGCGGTTTGATTTGATCATTATTACAATATGGATCTTGTTTATTCTCACCTCGTTTTATTCCTATTTCATGCTGATTGTTTCGTCGATATCGGCCATGCTGAGGAAACGGCAGGAGGTTTCGAAAGCGGCCACTTACGTCTGTGGTACGATTCTATTCGCCATTTGCCTCTATCAGCTGACAGCCGATCAAATGGACCAATTGCAGGCAATCACCAACCGGTTTGCGCCGCTTATTTCGTTTGGTCTCATTGCGAGCATGCTGTTCTTGCTCTGGTTGGCAGGTCTCCGAAATAAGGGAGGGAGGAAATCGTCATGAGAATAAGAGAATCGATTGTTCTTCTCCTGGCGGTCCTGCTTCTAGGCGGTTGCTGGGATCAAAGACAACTGAAAAATATCCGAATGGCGCAAACGGTTGGGGTCGATCTATTAGGCGAGAACAAGGTGCGTTTATCCGTGTCGATTCCAACAATCAAGACAGCGATTGAGAACCAGGGGAACGTCGTAACGCCAAAAGTGAGCGGAGAAGGCCATTCCGTGCAGGAAGCTGGCATACAATTGCAGAAAATGGTCTCCCAGCATATGGACCTAAGAGAAACAAGGGTTCTGCTCGTAAATAAAGCTTTTGCGGAAAAAAGCTTATATGAAACATTGGATTTTTTCTATCGCGAAGCTCAGTTCCCTATTAGCATTTTTGTGGCCATTACGGAAAGCTCTGCTCAGGATATCGTGGAAATGGAGGTAGAGGACCGTTCACTCATCAGTGAATATTTGTATGATTTGCTTGAGAGCAACGAGGAAGAAGGGCTTATCCCGAGAGAATCGCCTTTTCTGATCTTATCGATCATGAGCACCCCCGGCTTTGATAACGTATTGCCCATCATTGATGCCATGCGCCAGAATGAGCGGGCAAAACTCATTGGTTTGGCCTTATTTCATGGAAAGCAGATGACGGGGAGGCTGGATTCCAAGCAATCGCGCGCCTTTGTTATGCTGACCAAACACCAGTCGTACGGGACGATGACCGAACAGGTTGGCCCCGAACAAAGCTATTTAACGTTTATCTATAAACGGGCAAAACATAGAGTGGACATTACGGTAAACGATCAGATATCGGCAGACTTGTACATAACGTTAAATTGCTTCCTGGTTGATAATCCTACGGGTAAGGAGATAAATAAAACCGTATTGTCAGATATTGGCCGCAATCTGGAGAAAACGATGACCAATCATGCGGAGGCCATGATCCGCAAGCTTCAGGAAGCAAACTGCGACGGACTTGGAATCGGTCTTCAAATGAAAGCTCTGCATAACAAGACGTGGAGAACATTGGATTGGGAAAAGGAATATCCGACAATCAAGATCAAGCCCCATGTACAAGTAAAGATCAAAAATCACGGGCTAATGAATTGATTCCCGGTTAGCCTTATTGTTGTCGCAACATTTATGTTAGGTTAGGCGTATAATGATGTGTGGGAAAAGTTGGATATCTCGCTTGCGGTCAGAAGGTTAACCGACAGGAGGTTATTCTATGCGGAAATACGGCGTAACCCTAATGCTTATTACGTTACTGGCTTTTCTACTTTCTGCTTGCAGCCACCAGCCCTCTTACGGAACGCCTCCGCCTATCAACAAGCTGAAATGGGGCATGAACGTGAAGGAGGCCTTTCATGTTCTGGGAATCGCGGAAAAGGACACCACTCAAACAACTCTTGGCACAACCCGCACTTTTATTGCGAAAGAGCAAATAAAGATCAATAATCGGCTTGCTGAAGTAAGTTTTACGTTTGATGATTACTTTGCCGAGCCTGTATTAATTGGGATTACGGCACTGTTTAATCCGGAAGACGTTGAATATGTAGAGAAGGAAATAACGAAACAACGCGGCCAAGGGGAATATCAATATACCGCAACAAGCGAAGCTTTAAGAGCGACCTGGAATGACGACAAGCTTGAGACTAATGAAAGATGGAAAGCTGCGGTGGAGGAGATTTATCGCAATAACGGAGTGAAGATAACGGACGATCCGCTTAAGGATGGAGTATCAGTGGACTACAAACCGATTACAAGTTGTAATCTAACGCTCGATAAATCCAGTCCCTTGTACGGAAGAGTCTCCTATAGCGGTGAAGTTGCAGCGATGTTAAATTATCCGGAAAAGTTTGCTCCGAAACCATAAAGCCGCAAAAAAACAACGGTGCGTTAAGCGCCGTTGTTTTTTTGCCCGCGTCTTCTTGAAGCCGGCAGTCTTATTTGCCGTTAAATGCGCTTAGCATCCAGACATGTTTCTCAAGCGATTTGTGAATGGCAAGCAGCATGTCAGAGGTCGTTTCGTCGCCGGCTTCATCGGCATCCTCCATGCCTTCCTTGAGCTCTTCAATCACCATGGAGAAGTCGCTGATCAGCTGCTCGACCATCTGTTCGGCCGTTTCTTTGCCGTGTGCTTCTCTGATCGTGGATTCTTTCAGATAGTCGCTCATTCTGGCTAGCGGCTGGCCGTTGACGGCGAGCAGGCGTTCCGCGATGTCATCGAGGTGAAGCGCAGCTTCCTCGTAGAACTCTTGGAACTTGACGTGCAGCGTATAGAATTGCGGACCTTTGACATACCAGTGATAATTGTGAAGTTTCACATACAGGACATTCCAGTTGGCGACCTGATGGTTTAAGTGTTGTTGGACGGTTTTGGCTGTTTTTGTAGGCATTGTTCTTTCATCCTTTCCAAAGTAGAATTAGAAGTAAATTCTAGAAGCGCAATCGATATGATTAATGATACTTAACCCCTGCAACGCCATTTGAAACGGAAATTCACGAATTGGCAAAAATTAACCTTCCAGAGGGGGCTATCGTTTGTCTTCGTTTTTTGACCGGAATTCTGCAGAAAACTTCATTCCTTATTCCGCATCCCACACCGTTATGCTGGCTGCTATGATTGTGCTGGCCTTGCTACTCTATAGCTTTCGACTCCAAGTGCGGAGCATTCCTCTCCTTCACAATATGATCCGGTTCGGCATCATCCTGGGCTTGCTTGTGCCCCAGATTGTTCTCTATTATTGGTATGCGGACCAAGATCTCTGGGACGTTCAATATACGCTGCCTCTCGAGCTGTGCAGCATCTCGCAATTGCTTGCCATTATCATGCTGCTTACGCGCAGCCGCCTTCTCTATCAGATTGTGTTTTTTGCCGGCATTGGCGGTGCGATGCAAGCGATGTTAACGCCAGATTTAGCGTATCCGTATCCGCATTTCCGCTTTTTCCATTTCTTTATTGTGCATATTGCGATTATTCTTGCTCCGCTCTATATGACTTGGATCGATAACTATCGTCCGACCTGGAAATCAATCGGGATTACGATGATATCTCTAAATATTCTTCTGGTTGTCGTTGGAGGCACGGATTACTGGCTTGACGCTAACTACATGTTCCTTAAGTCCAAGCCGGAGGGGGCTTCGCTGCTTGATCTATTGGGGCCATATCCTTATTATCTCTTGGCGGAGGAAGGGATTGCGCTTGTCATCTTCACGATCATGTACCTGCCTTTTATCCGGTGGAGAAGAGGACAGGAGGAGCACAACAAAATTTTAAGATCCAAATAACAAGGATTTCTAGATTTAGCAACGTATACATTTACGATGTGGAAATAGTCGCAGCAGATTCCTAAGCAAGGCGTTGTGAAAGACTACGAGACGTAGGTGATTATACTTGTTTCTTTTTGATTATATGGTCAATCTCGCGATTTTCTCGCTGCTAGTCAGCACCCCTTTGGTGATTCGTTCTTTCATAAATTTAAAGCCTTTGAAATATCCGCAGTTTTGGGGCGGCCTCTATGCGGGCGCCGTTTCGATCGTTCTCGTTTTATTAGCCGTGAAGCAGCAAGGCTACGTGTATGATATCCGGTATTCTCCGGTTATTTTGATGTTTGCTTATTTAGGTCCCGTTGCGGGCGTAATTACAGGCATGTTTGCTTTGTCGATTCGTTTGCTGTCTAGCGGGAACTGGTTCCCGGCCATTGCCGGATGGGCTTTTATCATGGGGACCTTTACTATGTTGCACATCTACTTCTCCCGTCGTAAGCTGCCGCTATTCAAGCGTTGTCTGGCTTTGTCCGGCGCTTATGTCGTACTGTACGCGTGCGTTGTGTTTACATTCCGTATTTTGGTGGACGAGCCGGCCTTCCATCTGCAGTACGTATGTTTCGTCCTGTTAGGCGTGCTCGTCGGAGGATTTCTGATTGAATCGTATGAACGAATGCGCCGAACGACGGCCGAGCGTAACGAGATGGCCTTGTCTTTGAGCGCCAGCGAATACCAATATAGACTCATCGCGGAAAATACGTCCGATCTCATCGTTGTCATGGACCCTGATCATGCCATCCGGTATTTCTCTCCTTCGCATGAGTTTGTGCTCGGTTATTCAAGCCTGACGCTTAATCGCGCGGAGCTGGACCGAATTATTAATCCCGACGACGGGAAGATGTTTGACCAGACGGTAAGAAAGCTATTGGAGCAGAAGACCTCGATTTCCATGGAAATCCGGTTCCGCCATCGGGATGGGCGTCTCATTCCTTTTGATTCCTTGTGCAAGCCGGTCGAAGGGAAAGAAGGCCGGATCGAGCATATCGTCATCATTAGCCGGGACATCTCCGAACGCAAGAAGGCAGAGGAGTTTCTTCTGCAGTCCGAGAAGTTGTCGGTTGTCGGGGAGCTAGCAGCGGGCGTTGCCCATGAGATCCGAAATCCGCTCACGACCATCAAGGGGTTTCTGCAACTCTATCAGATCGAGAACCCGACGATGAAGTACGGCGAACTGCTTCAGGATGAGTTGGGACGGATCGAGATCATTACGAGCGAGCTGCTCTCGATGGCCAAACCGCAGGCAATCGCTTATTCCGTTACGAATGTCAAAGACGTGATCGAGCAGACGCTTGAATTTTTGACGCCGCAATCGTTAATGAACAATATTGAATTCAAACGCGAGTACGTTGGCGAGTATTTCCCGGTTGCATGCGTGAAGAACCAATTAAAGCAAGTATTTCTCAACATCTTAAAAAACGCGATAGAATCCATGCCTAAAGGCGGGGAGATTCTGATCGGATTGCGAATAGATCCAAGCGGGGAATGTCTGATTGCCATTCAAGACCAAGGCTGCGGCATTCCGGAGGAACATCTTCAACGTTTGGGACAACCTTTCTATAGCTTGAAAGAAAAGGGCACGGGGCTAGGGCTTATGATCAGCCATAAAATTATTAAACAATATCATGGACGGATTACGTATGAGAGCAAAGTGGGCGAAGGTACGAGAATTGAAATCAGGCTGCCGGTCCACCATGAAATTCCGAAGCAAGTTGAACATATAGATAAATAAAAGGTAAAATGTGGAATGCGTAATAAGGGAGGAAATTCATGATTACTGTATTTTTCGCTATAGCTGCAATTATTGTCATTTCCGGCATTGTGTCGAGTAATTCGAAATCGAGTCGTTCACGCGGCAGACGGAACCATTCAGCCGGACCGGGCATGAATCAATCGCAAATGTTTGTTGATAATACGGCAGATACCCACCGCCATCATCATAACCATCATCATAACAGCCATCATGATCATCACAACAATCACGATCACGGGGGCAGCCAATCTTTTGGCGGCGATTCCTCCTCAGGATCGGATTCGGGCAGTGGAGGCTCGGGGAGCGACTAGTCACTTATGGCCAATATTAATGAAATCGCAAAGCGTGCAGGGGTATCCGTATCGACGGTATCGAGGGTGCTCAATAACCATTCTTATGTATCCGAAGAGAAGAGAGTCGCCGTGCAGCGGGTCATAGACGAGCTGGATTATACGCCGAACCGGTTGGCCGTTGACCTGATCCGTCAGGAGACAAGGACGATTGGCGTCATTATGCCGTATAACAACAATCCGGCGTTTGATCAGATGCTGCACGGTGTTCTTAATCGATCGGTAGAACAAGATTATACCGTGATGGTATTGCCTACTAAATATGATTTATCCAAGGAACTTGACTGTTTCAATAGGTTGAAAAACAAACAGCTGGACGGGATCATTATTACTTCCCGTTCGAATAGCTGGGATATTCTTGTTCCGTATGCCAAATACGGGGCTATCGTCGCCTGCGAATATACGGACCATCCGGAGATCGGCTGCGCCTATATGGACCGGTACGCCTCTTATTTGGAAGCATTCCGGCTGTTAAGGGAGCGGGGCCATTCAAGGGTTGCTTTTACAACGGCAAGAGGGACTGAGAGCAATAGCACAAAGCTGACGATCAAAGCGTATAAGCAGATCTTCGGGGATTACCCGCCTGCTTATCACATTGGGGATTGCTATAGATTGGAGGACGGTCTAAGAGCGGGGGAGCAGCTGCTTCATGCGGCTCTTAGGCCTACCGCCGTTTATGCGAACGGCGACGAGGTGGCCGCCGGGATTTATCAGTATGCAAGAGGCATACAACTCGAGGTGCCGGAGGATCTGGCGATTATTGGACAAGAGAACCAGACGGTGGGGATAGGGTTAGGGCTTGCTTCGGTCGATCATCAGTTGGTGAAGGTTGGCGAACAAGCCTTTGATCTCATTATCCAGAAATCCAAGAATAAAATAGAGATCCCCTATAAGATCCATCTTCGGCAATCCATTTAACTATTGACCTGAAAAGGATTTCATACTTTAGCCTACAGCTAGGAGCTTATTACTTATGCTGCAGGAGGATGATGTCCAGTGTATAAGGCAGTTATTTTTGACATTGACGGCACTTTAATCGATACAAGACGGCATGCGATTGAGGTTTTTGAGGGGATCCGGGAAATGCTGCATGATTTGAGCGAACATCCCGTTCTTAGAGGGATCGTTACTTCAAGGACCAGCCAAGAGTATCTGGATGACTTTGTTCCGTTTGGTCTTGTTAGAGATTTGCCATTTGCGTTATGCGCGGACGACACGAAGCGGCATAAGCCGCATCCGGAGCCTTTGCTCAAGTTTCTGGAGATTTCAGGTGCTGAAGCCGCGGCAACCCTCTACATCGGCGACACCGTCTATGATTATGAATGTGCTAGAGACGCAGGCGTGGACTTTGGCTTAGCCATGTGGGGCTGCAAGCAGCCTGAAGCTATACCGGCCAAATACAAGTTTGAACATCCTCGGGACGTTTTGGCGCTTCTATAGCATGAAGAATCCTGGCTACAGCTTAATAGTGCGCGTATTTTGCTTGCTGCTTCCTGTCGGCAGAGCGGGTTTATTAACGGATGGTTTCGCCTGCTGACCCGCAAGCGTTGCATTAATCTCACCGCCCAGCATGATAATATTGGAGCTCATGTACAGCCAGATCAGCAGGATGATCATGCCGCCGATGCTTCCGTACGTTTTCGAATAGTTGCCAAAGTTGTTAATGTAGAACTGGAACAGCAGCGAGGAGGCAATCCAGCCAAAGGTTGCAAACAGAGCTCCCGGAACGGCTGTTTTGAAAGGGATTTTGCGGTTGGGCACAATCCAGTAGAGCAGCGAGAACACAACAATCATAAACAGGATAGAAACAACGTATTTCAATAGGCCCCAGATCAGTCCGAAGCCTATCGGCGAACCTAACCAATCAAACAGAAATTCGCCAATCACCTCTCCAAAAATAAGCAAAACAATCGCCAGCATAATAGCCAGAGCTAACACAACCGTCGCCGCAAGCGAGATCGCTCTTACCTTCCAGAAAGGGCGGTCTTCTTCGACGTCATAAGCTTTATTAACGCCTTTGATGACTGCATTTACGCCATTGGACGCCGACCAGAGCGTAGCGATCATCCCAATCGATAACAGCGTGCCTCTGCTGTTGTCCGTAACCTCTAACAGAATATCCCGAATCGCTTCACCGGTTTGTTCCGGCAGCAGACGAATAAGCTCGGCCACGGCGCTGTCTCCCGACAACTGGACGAAACTCATCAAGCTCACCATAAAAATTAGAAACGGAAAAAACGCCAAAATAAAATAATACGTAAGCTGGGCCCCCAGCGCAGGAACGTCATCATCGCGAAAGCGGCAGTACACATCTTTGAAAAACGGAATTATTTTCGAAGCTCGTTTCATGGCCCTCACTCCTCTTAGTTAGAAGGTAAACAGGAGAAGGCTGTTTTTAAACAGAAATAAATAACCTTCCGCCCAGATTGCCGTAACGAGGAGTGAAAAGATTGGAAGTTAAATATGGGATCGAAGACCGTGTACTTGCGATGAACCTTGATAAGGCATACGGGCTTCAAATAGAGAGCGTGTACTTCATTCCTATGGGGGATTCCGCTTATTCTTATTGGGTGAGTTGTATGAATGGTGAACGATATTATGTGAAATTGTTTGACCATCAGAATGATAGACAAAGAAAAAATACGGAGCGTCTTCAACAATACTTGCCTTTAACTTGGCAAATGTTTCATCAAGGACATTTTCGGAATATTGCCTATCCAATAAAAAGTCTGAATGGTGGCTTTGAAATAACGTTTGATGGGATCACGGTGGTCTTATTTAACTTTATTGAAGGGGACACATTGGCTGAAGCATATCCGTTCTCGGATGCAGTAGTAAGCGATATTGCTAGATCAGTCGCTAGATTTCAGCAGATCACTCCTCTAATAGACAAGACTACTCTCTTGGAGGAGACATTTGATATTTCGTTTGAGTCTGACCTAGAGAAGTGTATTTCGATGCTTAAGAACGCCGAGACCTCTAACCATCCTATTAAAGAGGCTTTGCGAGAGCATGTTTTGCCCAAGGAAGAGCGAATTCGCGAGCTATTGAACCTCGTGCGGAAACTCCGCGGCGTCGCTATAGCGGATCCGAAAGAGAAAGTATTAGGCCATGGCGATATTTGGGGAGGCAATTTGATCCGTCACGGAAACGAGTTGCATTTTATAGATTGGGAGTCAGCGATGATTGCGCCTCTGGAACTTGATTTTATAAATTATATTGGTGATGAGTTCGAAGTTTTCTATTCCGCATACGAAGAGCAAATAGGTCGCTCTGTCTCGGTAAATCTTGATCTCATTCGGTTCTATTCCTATCGCCATCATCTTCGGAATCTATCGAATTGGTTAATGAACATTCTCTTTCGCAACACGAACGAAACCCAGAATGACAATGATTTGGAAATGATTCTATATCATTGCATGAACCGATGGGAAAGTATTGAACAGAAGATTAGGGCTGCGGATGTTATATTGCAGAGACGATTGTACAGATAAGGTGATTCTAATTGGGGGAATTTAACATCGAAAACACAGAAATTGTGCAGACAGAAGGGAAATTAGTATTAACATGGGCAACATACAGACGGCGAGTTTTAGGTTTTATGATTGACCTAGGTCTGTTAATGGCCGTACTGATTATCGTCGTGTTTGCACTTAGCGCAATGGGCATAAATTTGAGTGAACTAATGTTTCTATTGCCGTTAGGGCTGTTATTACGGGACGTATTCACCAACCGGAGTTTAGGGAAACGAATTATGGGGCTCTATATTGTGAACTCAGAGGATGAAGTAGTTCCTTCTACAGGGGCACTTATACTTCGGAATGTGTTTTTAATCTTAATGCCTCTTGAACTTTTATGTTTAGTTCTGCAAAAAGAAGGTCGACGATTTGGGGATCTAGCAGCTAGAACTATAGTTGTTAGCTATGAAGATAAGCCTCGCAAAGCAAGGAAGACTAAAAAGCGGTTACTACTTCTCATCTCTGGTATCCTAGTATTTTTCATTGTTACGTGCGGCGGAGCGTTTCTCCTATTAAGTAGTTCAGGAGCTTTGGACACTGCTAAACAAGCATCCAAACAAGATACCCAAATACATGAACGAATTGGAGAAGTTACTGGATTTGGACTATTTCCGACAGGCGGTATTGAAATCTCGAATGGAGAAGGAAAAGCGAATTTTAGATTCAAGGTCAAGGGAACGAAGGGGACTGTGTATGTATATGCGAGCCTCCACAAAGACAGCAACAGTAGTTGGAAAGTAGATTTGCTCCGTATATGGGAATAAAGGCAGCCGACAATAACGGAAGCTTTGTTTAAATTAAAATGCACTTAACTTCCAGTATGTGCTAGTGTAGAGAAGAAATTCCACAGTAGATTTAAGAGAATTGCTAGTGACGTAAAAGGGAGAAGATACGATGTCATTCATAAAAGTGTTGGATGAAGGTTATGTACGGTTGGTTGACCACATGGGATCCGATCTGACCGTTGTTAATGCGGCTCGCGTTTCTTATGCTAAGGAATCCAGCGAGCTGAGCGATCGAGATATTAAGCTTATCAAGTTTCTGGCACGTGAGGGACATACTTCTCCTTTTAGGCATGCCATTGCCCAGTTTGAGGTGTATGCGCCACTAATGGTCTGCAGACAATGGTGGAAGTACGTAGTGGGGTCGGCTCATTATGAAGGAACTGGCGATAGTTTAGATGCTTGGAACGAATCAAGCCGCCGATACATAACGGAAGAACCGGTGTTTTATACCCCGAAAGCGAACGAGTGGAGATCGAAACCGGAGAACTCCAAACAAGGAAGCGGGGACATCATTTCTTGGGAAATGGGCGAAAAACATACGCGGGAATTATTGTCCTACATCGAAATAGGCATGCAAAAATACGAGCAAGCATTGGCAGACGGAATTTGTGCAGAACAAGCGCGGTTATTCCTGCCTGCATATGGAATGTACGTGCGTTGGTACTGGACGGCATCCGTTCAATCCGTTGCCCACTTCCTTATGCAACGATTAGAGCATGATGCGCAAAAAGAAATTCAGGACTACGCTAAGGCTATTTTGGAATTAATTAAATCCATTTATCCAGTTTCAATAGATGAATTAATAGTTAGAGAAAACGGGTAAAAGAACAAAGAACAAAGAACAAGAGTGTGAATCTTCCATGAGCAGTTTGCCCACGCGGCAGCTGCTTTTTTTTTATGTTTTTGGGCATATGGTTCTAAAAAAGTTAGAACTTCCAGACCTGTTAATAATGCCTTGTCTTGATTAAATATAGAATAAGATATGTTAAACTCTGATGTTGATTGAATCTTCTCACCCTACATTCGTTTTAGCTATGTTGCACGAAGTGCAGTATATTTCCCTTAATTAGGCTAAAGCGCAAATTTTACTGCACGGAATGCAGGATATGAGTTGTTTTGGAACCCTTTTGGGTATTATTCGACTTATATCCTGCATTTTGTGCAGGATATCTCTAGTTAGTGGGTTCATACGCCTAAATATGCTGCATTTCATGCAACGTAAGCGGGCGGCGGCGGGACTTTGGTGAGCGTCAAATATCAACATTTAGGTTTAACATAGCCATAGAATAAGTACAGACTATGCTTACGGAGCGAAAACTATCGCACAAAACGCAATAGTCCATGCTTACGAAGAAAAAATTATCGCAAAGAACGCAATAATTCTTTTCAGGAGGTGTTATGTCTGAAGCATTCTGCGCTAGTTATTCTAATCGCCATGCTCATTACAATGGTTGGATGCCAAAGCGAAAAAACGGAATCAGTACCAACGGCTAAAATGTTCCGAATTCAGGTAAGTACGCCTGAAAATGTACAAGCCGATGAGAGTTTTGATGTTCATAGTTCTGTAGTTAATAACTCAAATAGTACTTGGGAGATGGAGCACGGTGCAGGTATGTTCACTTATGAGGTTTATGACCAGAAGGGCCAACTTGTCCAACTAGATGACAAAGAGCGGTTCGTGGATGCCATCGGATATGTAGTTACCTTAGATCCCAAAGCTGCTTACAACTATGATGAAGGGGAGCATGTTTCTTCGAGTTATAACGAGCTTTCCTTAAAGGAAGGTAGCTATACGGTCATTTCAAAGGCGAAGTTCAATGTGAAAAAAGACGGCAAGGAATATGATATAGAGCTGAAGTCAAAGCCCTTCAAGATTAACGTTGATTAAGACAAACAGCAGCAGTCCCGAGACTGCTGCTGTTTCATTTATATATCGATTATTTCAACGCTGTTGCAAGACCCGTGAAAATAACGCCAAGGGCAAAAGCGCCCGCATCGGGATAACCGATGCTGCGTTCGCCAACCGTGCCGGCGCGGCCCATCCGGGCTACGATGGTTTCGGTATTCTTCGCGCCTTGAACAGCAGCTTCCGCAGCGGTAATACCGGCTGCTATCAGCCCGGTTCCGGCTTCCGCAGCCAGCTTCCAGCTGTCCGCGTAAGGGATCAAAGCGTCAATCAGCGTCTTGTCGCCTACAACGGCACCGCGGCCAAACGATCTTTCGCCGGTTGCCTGAATGCCTTTCACAACCGCATCGAGCAGTTCTGCCGTTTCGGTTACGGACAGCTCCGTTTTACCTTCGGCATATTTGCCGCCGGCACGGAATGCCGATCCCCAGATAGGGCCGGAAGCTCCGCCGCAATGCTCCATAATAATGAGGGAGCAGGCATGCAAGAAGCTGCCGATATCCTCGGAAGCAACCGTAATATCCGACCACTCCGCTTTGAGCTGTTTGAAGCCTTTGGCAACGCTCATCCCGAAATCTCCGTCACCGGCATGGGAATCCAGCTCGCAGAATGGAACTTCGTTCTCGATAATAATCTCGCTCATCTTGTCGACGAGATAAATCATGTTGCGCAGAGATAGTTTGTCTTCCCTGACAACCGCATATTCTTCGCTTGTTTCTACGCGGTAAGACACGTTATCGCCGCTTGTCGCCTGTTCCTCCAATGCCACATAAGAAACCGGCTCCGAAGCTCCGCCTTGCACGATAAAGGCAGGGGTGTTGCACTCCGCGTGAAGCAGCTGCGCCAGCTGCTCGTCCAGCTTCATAATCGACAGAGATGCTCCCGCCATATCGATGCTGGTCATGTAGTTGCCGACAAACACCTTGTTCACGGCAATGCCACGCTGATGCAGCTCTCTCATGACGGCATTGTTCAGCAGGTACAGCTCCTGAAGGGGAGTACCGCCAAAGCCGTTAACGAGTACGGCAATCTCTTCCGCAGCGCCATTGCTTATGTTCAGGCTGGCAAGCAGTTCCGTAACCATGCGCTCGGCAAGCTCATCCGCGGAGATCCGTTTCTCTCTGCGGATGCCCGGCTCGCCATGTATCCCAACGCCGTATTCCATCTCGTCTTCGCCTATAGCGAACGTTGGAGTGCCTTTTGCCGGTACCGTACAGGAGGTAAAAGCAAATCCGATGCTCCGCACGTTTGCAATCGCATGCTCCGCCGCTGCCTTTACTTCGGCGAGACTATAACCTGCTTCCGCGGCAGCGCCGGCGATCTTGTGAACAAGCACCGTACCCGCAACGCCGCGGCGTCCAACGGTATACAAGCTGTCTTCAACGGCAATGTCATCGTCTACCTTCACATAGTCGACCTGAATGCCGTCTTCTCCCGCAAGATGCGCGGCATTCTTGAAGTTCATCATATCGCCGCTGTAGTTCTTGATAATAAGCAGCGTACCCCGCTCGCTTGCCGTCGATTTAATCGCCTGATAGACCTGAATTTGAGAAGGGGAAGCAAATACGTCTCCGCAGACGGCCGCATCAAGCATCCCTTTGCCGATAAAGCCGGCATGAGCCGGTTCATGGCCGCTGCCGCCGCCGCTGATCAGGGTGACTTTGTTAGAATTTAACTCTTGTTTGGTCATGACTTTATATTTGGAATTGAAGGCAAGGCCGGGATGCGCCATGACGAGACCGTTACACATCTCGCGGACTAGCGACTCCGGCTGATTGATGATCTTTTTCATCTTACGACTTCCTTCCTTGTTTGAAAGCCTGGCCGAGTTGATCGGCAACCACAATCGCGGCGGCTACGGCTTCCTCAGTAATCGGGAACGGCATAGCGTGAATCGATTCTTCCGGGATGCAGGCGAGCGCGGCAACCTTGGCAAGCTCTTCGCCGGTCATGCTGTCTACGCCGATGTCGGCGAGACATACTGGCAGTCCAACGGATGCACAGAACGCCAACACTTCGTTTAATTCTTCCTTAGGCGCGTTTTCTAACACAAGCTGCGCAATCGTGCTGAAGGCTACCTTTTCGCCGTGGAAATAATGATGAGTGCCTTCGAGAACGGTTAATCCGTTGTGGATGGCGTGCGCAGCCGCAAGGCCGCCGCTTTCGAAGCCAAGACCGGATAACAAAATATTGGTCTCGATAATGTTCTCAAGCGCCGTTGTAACTTTGTTGCTGTCGGATGCGAGTTTCGCCTGTACGCCGTCCTCCAGAAGCGTCTCGTAACAGAGCTTGGCTAGGGCAAATGCCGCTTTTGTTCCGCGGGCAATAGGCGCCGCGCCGGCGTGTACGCCGTTTGGCAGGCCTGCGTTTACCTTAGAGAAGGAACGGGACGTCGCTCTTGCTTCGAAATAAGTCGAGAGCGCGTCGCCCATGCCGGATACGAGGAAGCGTGTTGGAGCATTGGCGATAACGGTCGTATCGATCATGACAACGCTAGGGCTGGATTTGAAATAGGCATAATCCTCAAAAGCCCCGTCATTCGTGTAAATAACGGCGGAGTGGCTAGTTGGCGCATCGGTGGCTGCAATCGTCGGGACAATAATAAGCGCTTCGCCTTCGGCAACGCATTTGGCCGTATCGATCGCTTTGCCGCCGCCAAGGCCAATCGTGCAGGAGCAGTTTTTCTCGCGGGCAAGCTCTTTCAGCCTTGCGATTTCGTCACGCGAGCACTCCCCGCGGAATCCGCTTTCAACCAGCGTAATATTGAATTTATTAGAAGTAAAGTCCAGCTTGTCCTTCACGCGCTTAACATCATCGGGATGAGCGATAAGAAGGGCGGAATCGCCGTAGGATTGTACGAAAAAACCAAGGTTAAGCAGTTCATTCTCGCCTTGAACATATTTGCTTGGACTAATAAATGCTTTTCTCATTATGAAAAACCTCCTAAAATGAATGGACTTACTAGGTTGATTAACAACCGTTTGTGGGCATTCATACCTCGTAAGCATGAACCTGAGATAAAGTTCTACTGCCATTATAAAATTAGGAGGCGCGAGAAGCATTGTACGATAAGTGCAAATACATGCAGTTTTCGATGGTGTTTCTATGCGCAATCTTCCCTAAAATTGTACTATTTTGTCCTGAATAGGCCATCGGGTATAATGAAGTTATATTAGCGGATTTGAGGCGATCACAATGAACGCGCGATATGATTTGAAACAAATTATGGATATCGACAAATGGCATAAGCTTCAGGATTCGATGTCTCTTGTAACAAAGATGGCGATCATTACGGTGGATTACAAAGGGGTCCCGGTCTCGAAGCATAGCCAGTGCCAGTCGTTCTGCAGCGAGGTAAGGAAGGATCCCGCCTTATCGTCTTATTGTCAGAAATGCGATGCGCGCGGCGGGCTTGAAGCCGTTCGTTCCAATAAACCTTATATTTATCAGTGCCATTTCGGAATTCTCGATATTGCCATTCCGATCGTGGTCGACAACCAATATATCGGTGCGGTAATGGCGGGGCAAGTTAAGCTAAGCGATCCCGACGTGCCCATCGAGCAGATCGTAACTAGGCCGCCTAATGCGGAGACGGACCGGAAGTTTGAGGTTTTGCAACCGGAATATCGGTCCCTGCCGCTCTTGTCTTATGAAGAGGTCGAGAAAATCGCCGATATGCTGTTCCATCTGTGCAACTATATCGTGGAGGAAGCGATCCGCAAAAGCGATATGCTCCAGCTCTATCGCAGCTCATTAACGTTGGAGTCTTCTTCCGTTCAAGCGCTGCAAAGCGAGTTGTCGAACACCTTAATCGAGAACAAGCTGAAGCGGGCTTCCTCCGTCTACGAGGCTGTCCACACTTTATTGCAGCCGGCTTTTGATTATATATACAGCCATAAGCATGACAATGCAGGTTTGAAGGAGATGGCTGCCTTGTGCCACGTGAGCCCGAGTTATTTCAGCCGCGTCTTTACGAAAGAGACGGGAGAGAACTTCTCGGTATTTGTCCCACACCTGAAGATCGAATGGGCGAAGGAGCTGCTGGAAACCACGGAGCTGTCGGTTAATCAGATTGGCGATGAGCTAGGTTTTGCGGACACGGGTTATTTTATTAAAACATTCAAGAAATTCGAAAGCCTGACGCCCGCCGCATACCGGAAAATATACCGAAAGAAACGCTGACGTCAATGGGAATTCAGTAAAATATTAACGAATATCCGGCGATTGACAGAAAGTTTTGCATCCACCTATACTTTGTGTAACCGGTTACTCCTAACAACGGGCAATACTTCACGGAATGAGATGGATGGTCTATGATACCGACAATCAGAGATGTAGCTAGAGAAGCTAATGTATCAATTGCGACTGTTTCTCGCGTTCTAAACGGACTCACGGGATACTCGGACAAGACGAAACAAAAAGTGATCAAAACGATCGAGGATATGGGTTACCATCCAAACGCAATTGCGCGTTTCCTCAATAACAGGCGCACCCAAACGATTGGGGTGATGTTCCCGGCTGTTACGAGTGAATTTGCCTCCGCTGTTCTGCAAGGCATTGAGGAATTTGCGCTGGAGCGGGGTTATAGCGTGCTTGTATGCAATACCGAAGTTGACGGGAATAGGACGATGAAGTATTTGCAGGTGCTTCGCGAAAGACAGATCGACGGCATTATTGTGGTAAGCGAAGTACTTAAGCACGAGTACAAGCATTTGCTGGAGACGATGAAGGTACCGATTGTGCTCGTTTCTTCCGAAAGCGATGATCCTGATATTCCTTATGTGCGCGTGGATGACAGACAAGCATCGTATGACGCCGTTTGTTATTTGATTAACAAGGGACACCGGGATATCGCCATGATCAGCGGTTCCCCTGATGATCCGGTTGCCGGAAGGCCGAGGCTGCAAGGTTATAAAGATGCGTTGTATGACAAAGGAATTCCTTACCGCAGCTCTCGTGTCGTATACGGGGATTTTCATTACGACAGCGGGGGAACGGCGATGGAAGCTCTTCTGAAGCAGGATAAGGGAGTGACGGCCGTATTTGCGGCAACGGACGAGATGGCCGTTGGGGCAATGAATGTTGCCCTTCAGCATGGGATTCGGGTGCCTGACGACCTATCGTTTATGGGATATGACAACATTCGGCTGTCGAGGATGATTTATCCGGCTTTGTCCACGGTCGGACAACCCTTGCTGGCATTGGGGCAGGAAGCCGCAAGCAAGCTGATTACGATGATTGAGACGGGAAAAGTTGTTCCTAGCCTAGTTGCTTCGCATAAGATTGTGGAGCGGCAGACGGTTATGGATTTGCGTACATAGGAAGCTGTTCTGGCAGGACATCCGCTTGCGGTGACCACGCCGGAGCAGCTTTTTTAATCCCTGCGGTGGTATAGTGATAGAGAAGACAAATGGCTGAGGAGGAGTAAGATGATTATCCTTATTACAGGCGCTAGCCGGGGACTTGGCGCAGAAATGGCGGCAGAAGCGCTGGAGCGCGGACATCGCGTTATTGCAGGCGTGCGGGATATTGAGGTAGAAGGCAAGCTGGCTGCGCTTGCCGCTCAATACGGCGAGCAACTGGAGTTGGCGCAGTTGGACGTTAGCGATGAGGCGGGCTTGGCCGATCTTGCGGCAGCTATGAAGCAGCAGGACCGGACGCTTGGAGCAATAATTAATAATGCGGCTATACTCGTAGAGCGCAATACGCCAATTGAACAATTGGATATAAGCGAAGTCGCTCGAACGTTTGATATTAATCTGTTTGGACCCATGCGCGTGGTGAAGCATTTCTTGCCGCTTATGGCTGGCGAGCAGGGAGCCATCATTAACATTTCCTCCGAAGCGGGCAGCATCTCGAATGCCTATCCGGGAGATTATCCTTACGGCATCTCGAAGACGGCGGTTAATATGTTTACGCAGCAGCTGCAGTCTGCCGTGAAAGACAGGGGAATTAAGGTGCTAAGCGTCCATCCGGGTTGGATGAAGACGGATATGGGCGGGGAGAACGCGCCTACGGACCCGCGCCAAAGCGCGAAGGGAATCCTCGACCTAACGGAAGGCCGTATCGTGCCGGAGTCCCGGTTCAACTTTGTTGATTATACCGGCAAGGAAATGCCGATTTAGTTCATTTTGTCGTCTTTCTGCAGTTGATATGTCAATCCATCTTGGCAAATGTGATATAACATGATATATTGTTATGTAAATATTGAACACTTGTCGGTGGAAGACGGGGGAAGAGCGGAATGAACGAATCATCGAAACCGATGTATGAACGGATATTTGAAGCGTTGCGCGTAGACATTGTGGAGAAGAAATACGAGCCTGGCGATCGTGTGCCTTCCGAGAAAGAGCTTGGCGACGAATACAACGTAAGCCGGATTACGAGCAAGAAAGCGCTGGAGCTGCTAGCCAGCGAAGGATATATTGTCCGGCAGCCGGGGCGCGGTTCGTTTGTGTCCGACCAGCCGGCGCCGCAAGCGAAGCAGGTTTCGCAAGCAACGGGAACACCTGCCCAGAAGACGCGGAAGGAAGACGGCAGGCTGCTGATCGGCCTTGTTATTACCGACTTCGCGGACAGTTACGGCACCGGTCTGATCTACGGCATGGAGGAAGCTTCGCGCCAGCATAACAGCTATCTGGTGCTTCGGCGTACATTTGGCATTCCGGCTCTCGAAGAGGAAGCGATCAAAGGGTTGCTGGAGCTTGGGGTGGACGGCCTCATTGTTTTCCCTGCGCAAGGCGAATACTTTAACGCCGAGATCTTGAAGCTGGTTATTAACCACTTCCCGTTTGTCCTTGTCGACCGCCATTTGAAGGGCATTTCCGCAAGCTCGATCGCAACGGATAACGTAGGCGCGGCGAAGGATGGGACAAACCATCTGTTTGAGCTTGGGCACAAATCGATTGCTTTCCTATCGCCTCCGCCCGTGGATACAACCGCCATCGAGGAACGGATCGAAGGGTTTATTCAAGCCCATGCGGAGAAAGGGATCGTGGTCGACCGCGAAGTCTGGATGGAGAACATTACGTCCTCGCTTCCAAAACACAATTCGGAAGAAAACAAGCAGAAGGATATTCAGCGGATTATCGAGCATCTGAACAAGCATCCTCAAGTGACGGCTTTGTTTGCGACGGAGTTCAACATTAGCCAGATTGCGTATCAGGCGGTGAAGCAGATGGGCAAGTCCGTTCCGGAAGACTATTCGATTGTTTGCTTCGATTGTCCGGAGACAAACGGGAAATATCCGTTTACCCACCTGAGCCAGAATCAGCATGAGATGGGACGTTCGGCATTCGAGAACGTGCTCAGACTGCGGAGCGGGCAATCCGTGCCAAGCAAAATTTTGCTGGACGCCTCGCTTGTCATTAGCGATTCCACGGGCCCTGTTAAACCATAATAACTGTCGAATATAGAAAAGCATGTCGTCAAAGCCTCCATTACGGAGGCTTTTTTTGTGCCTGAAGTCCTGTTTAAATAGTATAAAAGATTGGTATAAACATTATACAAAATTACATATTGACATACCATATACATGCCAATATAATAGCTATATCGAAATGAAAGCGTTTTACTGGAAATGAGATGACATTAGTTACAGTATCAAGGAGGCATACTTGCATGACACAATCGACAGAAATTCCAGCATCCTTAACCAGATTGGTGGAAATCATCAAGGAAAAAACACCGGAACATCCGAATTGGGCAGCGATTTTTGAGAAAGCGATCCAGAATACGCTGCAGACGACGATCCAACGCATGCCGGACGGTACAACATTTGTTATAACAGGTGATATACCAGCTATGTGGCTTCGCGATTCCGCGGCGCAGCTTAGACCGTTCCTGGTATTGGCGGCAGAGGATGCCGAGCTGGCCGATTTGATCGAAGGGCTGGTCCAAAGGCAAATGGCTTCGATCTTGCTTGACCCGTATGCCAATGCCTTCAACAACGGGCCAACCGGCAAAGGGCATCAGGATGATTTGACCGAGATGGGACCTTCCGTCTGGGAGCGGAAATACGAGATTGATTCGTTATGTTATCCTTTGCAGCTCAGTTACCTACTGTGGAAAAATACCGGCAGAACTTCGCAATTTAACGATACGTTCCGCCAGGCGGCAGAAGCGATTCTGAATCTCTGGACGACGGAGCAGAACCATGAGACCGCATCGCCTTACCGCTTCCAGCGCTTCAACTGCGCGCCGACCGATACGCTCCTGCGCGAAGGGAAAGGAACGGAGACCGCCCATACGGGGATGACATGGAGCGGCTTCCGCCCAAGCGACGATGCTTGTACATACGGCTATCTCGTTCCGGCAAATATGTTTGCGGTTGTTGTGCTCCGGTATTTGCAGGAAATAGCGCTTGAGGTGCTTGGCGACGGGGAGCTGGCAGCACGCGCGGCTCAGCTTGGCGGGGAGATCAATCAAGGCATTGAGCGCTACGGCATGACCGATCATCCGGAGTTTGGCAAAGTATACGCTTATGAAACCGACGGGCTTGGGAATTACAACTTCATGGATGATGCGAATGTGCCAAGTCTCTTGTCAATTCCTTATCTCGGATACACTTCCGAGGACGATCCGATTTACCGGAATACGCGCCGCCTCATCTTAAGCAGCACGAATCCTTATTACTTCGAAGGCGAAGCGGCAGCCGGAATCGGAAGCCCGCATACGCCGGACCGCTATATCTGGCATATCGCGCTGGCGATGCAGGGACTCACCACTTCGGACATCTCCGAGAAAGAACGGTTGCTTGGTCTTATGGAGGCAACAACGGCAGGGACGAATTTTATGCACGAAGGTTTCCATGTCGATGATCCGTACCAATTCAGCCGTCCATGGTTCTCCTGGGCCAATATGATGTTCAGCGAGCTACTTCTTGATTATTGCGGCATTCGGGTACAGACGAAATAACGATGGTTTCATAGAATGCCAGCCTGTATCAGGCGGTATTCTTCGAAATAGGTGAGCTAATTAAAAAGGGAGGCATGAAAAGTGAAAAAATGGATCACAATGATCGCCTTGGTGACGGTAGTAGCAACAGCGGCCGGATGCGCGAAAACAACAACAAACAATAACGGCAATACGAACGCAAACAGCGGGACAAACGCGCAGACAGACAACGCTTCGGGTAATGCCGGAGGCGGCAAGGCTGTAGAGATTACGTTCTGGGGCGACTGGGCTGGCGACGGACAGAAGCAATTCCAGACGATGGTAGACGCGTTCAACAAATCGCAAGACAAAATTCACGTGAAATATATGCTCCAGCAGGACCTTATTACGAAGTTCCTGACAGCGGCTACATCCGGCGGCGCGCCTGACGTTCTGCTCTGGGACAGATGGCGTACGCCACTCTACGCTCCGAAAAACGTGCTTCATCCGATCGATGATCTCGTATCGAGAGACGGCCTCAACAAAGATGACTTCTATGGCGAAGCCATGAACGAGTTGTCGAACGGCGACAAGCTATACGGACTGCCTTTGACGGTGGATGCGCGCGCTTTGTTTTATAACAAAAAACTTCTGAACGACGCGGGCGTAGCGCAGCCTCCTACAACTTGGGATGAGCTTGAGCAAGCGGCGATCAAAACGACCAAATGGAACGGAAGCAAACTTGAAGTGGCAGGTTTCTCGCTTGCCGATAACGGACTCTTTAATATGTATCTTCAACAAGCCGGCGGCAGCATGCTGACCGACGACGGCAAGAAAACGAACTTTAATAATGAAAAAGGTCTTGCGGTCCTAGATTACTGGAACCGTATGCTCAATGACGACAAAGTGTACAAAGTTGGCTTTGAGCAAGGCCTTGGCGAAGGTACGGACGCATTTGCGACCGGCAAAGTAGCCATGACCTACAATGGCCCATGGATGCTTAGCACGTACAAGAAATACGGCAAAGATCTGGACTTCGGAGTTGTACCGCCTCCTGCAGGACCAAACGGCGACAAAGGCGGCGTGATGGGCGGCTTTGGCCTCGTTATTCCGGAAGCTTCGAAACATCAGGAAGAAGCATGGGAGTTCATCAAGTGGTGGACGGCCAATAAGGACAACGCTTTGCTGTGGGCGAAAACAAGCTTGAACATTCCCGGCTACAAACCAGCGCTTGACGATGCGTTCTTCACGGGAGATCCGCTCTGGAAGCCGTTCCTCGATACGCTGGAATTTGCGAAGACCCGTCCGGCTCACCCTGGATACTCCGTCATGGAGACCGAAGCGCTTATCCCGAACCTGCAGTTGTACCAACAGAAGAAACAAAGCGCCGAGGAAACGCTTAAGAAAGCGCAGGAGCGGGGAGACCAGCAGCTTGCGGACAACGAAGACGTGAAATAACAACTATAGGAAGGGGGAAGGGAGGGAGACCTCCCTTTCCTTATTCCAACAACCTAGGTGGGAACGCCCCCTAACGAAAGGAGAAGTGCCGATGTCTTCAATGGGCAAGCTGAACCAACATCAGGCCCGGATGGCCTATCTGTTTATTACGCCAACGATGCTGCTGTTTTTCGCTTTTACCGTTATACCCGTAGTGATGGCACTCTATTTAAGCTTCACCAATTACGACGTGGTCAGCCGAATGGAATTCGTCAAGCTGGACAATTACAAGAAGTTGCTGGAGGACGATCTGTTCTGGCTTTCCTTCAAAAACGTCTTTTTCTATTCCGTTATATTTGTACCTCTCAACATTATAATTTCCTTGCTGCTTGCGATGCTGCTAAACTTCAAAAGGTTTGGCGTCAGGCTGTTCCGTACCTTTAACTATCTTCCGACGTTGACCTCCGCCGTTGCGGCATCCACGGTATGGATCTGGCTGCTCCATCCGGAATTTGGCCTTGTCAACAATCTGCTCAGTTATGTCGGCATTACCGGACCGGCGTGGCTCGCTCAGACCGAGACGGCTATGTTCTCGATTATTATGGTGACGTTGTGGCAGTCGGTTGGCTCCAACATGATCATTTATATTGCCGGTCTTCAAGGCGTGCCGGATTATTTGTACGAGTCGGCGAAGCTGGACGGGGCTACGGCGTTTGACCGGTTCCGCTACATTACGTGGCCGCAGCTTCGTCCAACAACCTTCCTCGTAAGTACGATGGCAATTATCGGGGCGCTGCAAATGTTCGACCAAGCGTTTGTCTTGACGCAAGGCGGTCCGGGCAACGTAACGAAAACGCCGGTTTACCTGATTTATAACCAAGGCTTCAACCAGCTCAAGATGGGTTACGCTTCCGCGCAAGCTTTTGTGCTGGCCGTGGCGATCCTGATCTTCTCGTTCATCAATATGCGCATTAACAAATCCGAAGAGCCGATTGTGTAAGGAGGTATAGTAATGGCACAGCCAATGGTAACACCCGTTCCTGTACGTGCGCCAAAGCAGCCTTCTTATACCTTCAAGAAGGCGCTCGCGACCGTCCTGTTTTATGTCGTATCAATCGTTATAGCGGCAGCGATGTTTTTGCCGTTTTTCTGGAGCTTGATTACCTCGTTTAAACCTAGCAATGAAATCTTCTCCGTGCCGATCAAGTGGATTCCGTCCACTCTGACGCTGGAACATTATAAGGCGGCCTTTACGACCGTGCCTTTTGCCGGATACTTTGCCAACTCGTTTATTCTCGCGGCATCAGGCGTATTGTGCAACTTGTTTTTTGGTTCGATCAGCGGTTACGCGTTTGCTAAGCTGAACTTCAAGCTGAACAAGCCGTTGTTCCGCATTTTGCTCGCAGCCATGATGATTCCGGGCATTGTAACGATGATTCCAAGCTTTTACGTGCTGAAGCATTTCCCGCTCATTGGCGGCAATGACATTCTGGGCGGCGGAGGCAACGGCTTCCTGAACTCGTTCTGGGGCATTATTTTGCCGGGCGCTTCGGGTTCTTTCGCGGTGTTCTTCATGCGGCAGTTCTTCCTGACGCTGCCTTCCGACATGATGGAGATGGCGCGGATTGAAGGAGCGGGAGAGTTCCGCATCTTCTGGAATATTTATCTGCCGCTGACGAAGCCGGCACTTGCAACGCTCTCTATCTTTACGTTCCAGGCGGGTTGGAACAGCTTCCTGTGGCCGATGATCATCTTGAATGATCCGGCGAAAGCGACGATTCAGATGGGCTTGCAGGCATTCTCATTCAACCATCAGACCGACTTTGGACCAATGATGGCCGGCGCGCTGATCGCAATCCTGCCGATTCTGATTCTGTTCCTTCTGCTTCAGAAGTACTTCGTGCAAGGCATTGCGTTTACGGGAACGAAAGGGTAAGCGGGGGAATCGACTTTGTTGAAGAAAAAGCTATACACCTTTCTAACTGGCATCGTTGTTCTGCTGCTCGTGGCAGGCATCGTTGTCTGGCAGCTTGCGGAGCGGCATGAGCAGTCCGCTTCCTCCGGCATTTGGCAGGAGAGGGCAGAAGAAGCTCAGACGGAGCTTGTTCAATCCTTCTGGGACGAGAAACGCGGCTTGTTCAACAATGCGGCGCCGTGTATCGCGCAGCTGTGCACCGACCCTTTTAATTATTGGTGGCTGGCTCACTCGGTTGATGTATTGGTTGACGGCCATATCCGGACAGGCGACGAGAAATATGCCGAGCTGCTCGGCAAGATATATCAAGGGCTGCTCGACCGTAACGCCGGCGTTATGATTAATGATTATTACGATGATATGGAATGGATGGCGTTAGCTTGGCTTAGAGCTTATGACGCTACGAATGATGACCGTTATAAGCAGGCGGCCATGGAATTATGGACAGAAATCAAAGGCGGCTGGAATGACGCGATGGGCGGGGGAATCGCCTGGCGGAAGGAACAGCAGGATTACAAGAATACGCCTGCGAATGCGCCTGCGGTTATTTTGGCGGCAAGGCTGTTCCAACATTTCCATGATGATGAGGATCTGCTGTGGGCACAGAAAATTTACGAATGGCAGAAAAAGACGCTGGTTGATACCGAGTCCGGGCTAGTCTGGGACGGCATTAACCGGACCGGCGACGGTAATATCGATAAAGAATGGAAGTTTACTTACGGCCAAGGCGTGTATATTGGAGCGGGAGTTGAGCTGTTCCGCGCAACTGGCGATGAGGTCTACCTGGAGGATGCCCGACAGACGGCGGCTAATCTGAAAGACGCTTTCTTGTCTCCGGCAACCGGTATGTTGCCTTCGGAAGGCGATGGGGATGGCGGATTGTTCAAAGGGATATTGGTCCGCTACGTAGGGGAACTAATCGCTGCCGATCCGGAAGCTTCGCGGCAGAAGGAGCTGATTGCGATGCTTGAAACAAACGCAGACAGCTTGTGGCAATATGGCAAAGCGGCGGATAAAGCGATTTTCGGCAATTCATGGGCGGAAACGCCGGATGTTGTTGGACAGTTGAGCACGGAATTAAGCGGAATGATGCTGCTCGAGCAGATGGCCGTACTGGAACGCAACGGACTGCTGCAATAAGAAGACAGAAGGTATTACGGGGAGAGTGGGAACTATGGTGTGGGCAGCACGTGCGGAAGAAGCACAGCGGGCATTGGAGCAATTATATTGGAATCCTTCCATTAACATGTACGATATCGAGATTCCTTGTCAGGATGGCGCATGCAATACAATTTTTCATTACTGGTGGATGGCGCATGCGGTTGATGCGCTTGCGGACGGCCTGAATCGGACGGGAAGCGAGTTCTACCGGGAGCGGCTGGTTGCTTTCTATGAAGGCATCTTGCAGCGCAACGACGGTGTGTGGCCAAATGAGCTTTACGACGATATGGAATGGATGGCGATCGCATGGCTGAGAGCTTATCAGGCAACGGGCGTTGAGAAGTATAAATCGGCTGCCCTCCTGTTGTGGGCGGATATCCAGACGGGCTGGAACGATCACGCAGGCGGCGGAATTGCTTGGCAGAAATCCCAGCTTGATTATAAGAATACTCCGGCTAATGCTCCCGCGGTAATCTTGGCGGCAAGACTATATCAGGCTTTTGGCCGGGAAGAAGACTTGGTTTGGGCTCGTCAAATCTATGATTGGCTGAAGTCTCATCTTGTGGATCCGGAGACGGGCTTCGTCTGGGACGGCATGAACCGGACCGGCGACGGCAGCATCGATAAAGACTGGAAGTTTACGTATTGCCAAGGCGTCTTTATTGGCGCCGGGGTTGAGTTATATCGGATTACCGGTGATGCTGTGTATTTGCAGGATGCAGAACGGACGGCTAAGGCTGCCGCTGCCGAACTGCTGAAGGATGGTCTGTGGCCTAGCGAAGGCGACGGAGACGGCGGTTTGTTCAAAGGCATACTCGTTCGTTATCTTGGCGAATTAGCCTCTGTATCATCGGAGCCTTCCGAGCTGGCGGCGCTGCTGGAGCAGCAAGGGCAGATGCTTTGGACGCGAGGCGCCGATCCGGCGCGTATCGTGTTCAGCACTTCCTGGGGCGTTCAGCCGAAGGATCGAGTTACGCTGAGCACGCAGCTTAGCGGCATTATGCTGCTGGAGCAGCTGGCGGTTTTGGAGAAAAACAGCTTAGGCACTATGGGACAGACAGAGGAGGCGCAAAAGTAATGGCTGTACAGGTGAAAGTAGATTGGGCCGAAAGAGCCGGCGTAGCCCAGCAAGATTTCAGACGGTTGTACTGGAATGAAGAGCGCGGCATCATGGAGCAGGTGGTACCGATTGGCGGCAAATGCGCCGATCCTTGGATTTATTGGTGGCATGCGCATGTGGTAGACGCGTTGGTAGATTCCCTAGAGCGTACGGAGTCTGCGGAGGATGAAGAACTATTGGAGCGGGCATTCCGCGGCGCTAAGAAGTGGAATGGAGACACGCTGCTTCATAACTACTATGACGATATGGAATGGATGGCTTTGGCGCTGCTGAGAGCCTATCATAAGACCGGCGAGATGTTCTACAAGGAAGGCGTTCTCGAGCTGTGGGAAGACATCAAGACGGCTTGGAATGACCATATGGGCGGCGGCATGGCTTGGAAGAAGGATCAGCTGGACTATAAAAACACCCCTGCAAACGCGCCTGCTTCCATCCTCGCGGCACGAATCTATCAGATGGACCGCCGGGAGGAAGATCTGGAGTGGGCTAAGCGGATCTACCAGTTCAACAAAGAGCGGCTTGTTGATCCGGAGACTGGCTTTGTCTGGGATGGCATGAACCGGCTTG
This sequence comes from Paenibacillus glycanilyticus, assembly GCF_030161375.1. Lineage (GTDB taxonomy): Bacteria > Bacillota > Bacilli > Paenibacillales > Paenibacillaceae > Pristimantibacillus > Pristimantibacillus glycanilyticus_B. Next base: position 510,525 of record NZ_BSSQ01000001.1, on the reverse strand, counting down.
GCGACGGCCAGATCGATTATGATTGGAAATACACGTATTGCCAAGGCGTCTTTATCGGCGCGGGTATTGAGCTGTACAACTGCACGGGCGACGAGAGCTATCTGGTCGATGCGCAAAAAACAGCCTCGGCCACGGTTCAGGAACTGGTAGACCCGGAGACGGGCATGCTGCCTCGCGAAGGCAATGACGACTGCGGTCTCTTTAAAGGGATTCTGATCCGTTATTTGGTTAATCTGATTCAGATTCAGCCGGAGCTTTCTAAGCCTTGGGTCGATCTGATTCGTCACAATGCGATTTCCATGTGGGAGCGGGGACGTTCGGAGCAGTCCGGGTTGTTCAGCTTGTCCTGGGCAGACGAGCCGGAGACGGAAGTGCAGCTCAGCGGCCAGCTTAGCGGCGTTATGCTGCTCGAAGCGATGGCGCTGCTCGAGCGCACAGGTTACCTGGCTAACTAACTTGTAATAAAGGCTTAACGATGCACCCGCGTCGTTAAGCCTTTCTGTACATGAGGCGGAACTGCTTGGGCGTCTTGCCGGTACGTTTGTGGAAGCAGCGGACGAAATACGGGAAAGAGCCAAAGCCCGTATCCTCCGCGATTGTGCCGACTGCATCGTTGGTGTGGATGAGCAGCCGCTTAGCTTGTTCGATCCGGAACTGGGTAATATAATCGAGCGGCGTACAGCCAAACGTTCGTTTCATGCACAACGCGATATAGTTGGGGTGGAAATGCAGCTCTTCCGCCATTTGCTTATAGCTCAGCGGTTCGCGGTAATGCTTGCGCAAGTACAAAGCGGCATCTTCCGCAAGCTGCAGATGGGGGCTTTGCGCCGTTTCTTCTTTGCTGTCTTCCTGCAGCCGGAGAAGGATGGCGTGGAAAAGCTGCTGCTCCTGCCAACGGGAATTCCCGGCGGGATTCTGATTGAGCTCAAGGAGCCCTCGGAACTGCTCTTCCGTTACCCCCAAGTTTTGCACCGGTCCAGAACGCGGCAAATAGAAGGAGAAGTATTCAATAGGCGGATACAGCAGCTCTTGCTCCGGCGGCAAGGGTTCTTTCTCATAGGGCTCGGGATGCCATTGTCCGGTCGTTTGAAAATGCAGCCAGAAGAAATGCGTCTCTTCCTCGCAAGGGGAGACGGTATGATGCTCGAGATCCGGGCGCAAAATGCCGAAATGACCGGCAGGCAAGACGAGCTCATGCTGGCCTTCAGCCAAATACAAACAGCCGCGGGTCACAAACAATAGGTCAAAGACGCCGATACTATTGCGATCGGGATGTTTCCGGCCTATTTTGTAAGTATCCTGCCCGATATGGATGAAATGCGGCATAGGCGGACATTCAAAATGAAACATTATCGCGCACCTCTTCTTGAGCTTTGATGAATCCAGTATAAGTAAATACAAGAGATTCGTAAATGTCTTCCTTATTCTATGAAGTTGTGATCGGATAAATAGTAGTTGCGATTGTCTATCCAGCATCAAGCGGCTCAAGTGGTATATTCGAAGGAGTAGCATGACTTGAAGGAGGGACTCGCGATGAATAACGCATGGGAAGCTCTGCCTCTCGGCAGCATTCGAGCCGAAGGATGGTTGTATAACCAGCTTCGAATCCAGGCTGACGGATTAACGGGGCATTTGGAGGAGCATTGGGCAGATGTTGGGCCGGATAACGGATGGATTGGCGGTAACGGCGAAAGCTGGGAGAGAGGTCCTTATTATGTGGACGGATTGCTCCCGCTTGCCTATATATTGAATGACGAGAACTTGATTGCCAAAGCAAACCGCTGGGTCGAGTGGGCGCTGAACAGCCAGCAGGAGAACGGTATGTTTGGTCCGGCGCGAATTACGACGGTTAACACGGATATTGATAAGGAGCAGGATTGGTGGCATTACATGATCATGCTCAAGGTGTTTATGCAATATGAAGAAGCGACCGGAGATCCCCGCGTGATCCCGTTCCTGACGAAATTCATGGATTATGTGTTAGGACAGATTGAAAGCCAGCCGCTGCGGGGATGGGCACAAGCGCGCGGAGCGGAAATACTTCTTTGCCTGGTATGGCTTTATAACCGCACCCAAAACGAAGATCTGCTGAAGCTTGCTTCCATTGTGAAGGAACAAACAACGGACTGGACCGACATCTTTTATGATTTTCCGTTCTGGCGTAAAGTCGAGCAGTGGGACTGGAGAACGCATGTGGTGAATGTGGCCATGGGTCTCAAAACGCCAGGGGTTATTTTCGAGCTTACAGGGGATTCTCTCGATCAAGAGGCGGTATACCGCGGAATCGAAAGTCTCATGACTTATCACGGGCAAGCCCATGGCATGTTCTCGGGCGATGAATGGCTGTCGGGCACTTCGCCAAGCCAAGGCGTTGAATTGTGCGCGGTCGTGGAATACATGTTTACGCTTGAACAGCTGACGCGGATTTTTGGAGACGGGAAGTTCGCCGATGTGCTCGAAAAAGTCGCCTTTAACGTGTTGCCTGCCACAATCTCCGCCGATTGGACTTCGCATCAATACGATCAGCAAGTCAATCAGATCGTTTGCAATGTCGCTCCGCGGGCTTGGAGCAACGGTCCATACGCCAACGTGTTTGGACTTGAGCCAAACTTCGGCTGCTGCACGGCTAATATGCACCAAGGCTGGCCAAAATTTGTTTCTCATCTCTGGATGAAGGACAAGGAAGGCGGGCTGGCGGCGGTCTCTTATGCGCCTTGCCATGTGCGTACGGAAGTTGCCGGCGGCGTGCAAGCCGAGCTTCGCGTATCCGGTGAGTATCCTTTCCGTGAGCGCGTAAGCATGGAGCTTCAGCTGGACCGTCCGGCCGGTTTTGCGATGCGGCTCCGTATTCCGGGGTGGTGCAAATCTCCGGTTATTAAGGTGAACGGTGCCGAGATGCCGATTGAGATCGAGCACGGATACACGGCGATTAACCGCGAATGGCAGGCGGGAGACCAAATAGAGCTATCGCTTCCGATGGAGGTTCAGACCGTATCGCGCAACCTGTTTGCGGTAAGCGTGGAGCGTGGTCCGCTTGTGTATGCTCTTCCCGTAGAAGAGAACTGGCAACTGCTTCGGAAGCGCGAAAGGTTCAATGACTATGAGCTGTACCCGGCTTCGCAATGGAAGTACGGCTTGCTAGCGGATACTTCGTTCAAAGCGGTCGTAAGCGAAGGGGAGCTGCCGTATCAGCCGTTCCTGGCTTCGGAATCGCCGGTTAAGCTGGAAGCGCAAGGCAAGCTCGTGCCGGATTGGAGAATGGAAGGCAATAATGCAGGAACTCCGCCGCTTGCGCCGAATACAGATGATCAGCCGGTTACGGATTTGGTGCTGGTGCCTTACGGCGGAGCGAAGCTTCGGATCGGGGAATTTCCGCTCATTGGCGAGCGAAAGACGGCTAGAAACAGATAACTTTGAACATTACAGACGAGGTGTGTAACGATGACGATTAAACAAGCTAACGAAGGTTTATTCCATGGAGAACGCGCGATTTGGCTGCGCTACGGACAATACGAAGCGGCGATGCTGCCGGAGATTGGCGGCAATCTGATTGCTTTCCGCGACACCCAAGCGGAGATTCAATTCCTGCATGAACCAACGCCGGAAGAGATGGAGAGCTTCAAAGCAAGACCAATGATTCATGGCATTCCGGTCTTGTTCCCGCCAAACCGTTATGAAGACGGCAAGTTCCCTTGGAAGGGACAAACGCATCAATTCGAAGTAAACGAACCGGCAACGGGCAACCATCTGCACGGTTTCCTGTACCAGACGCCATGGCAGGTAGATGATTACGGCACGACGGCAACGGAAAGCTTCGTTGTCGTATCGATCAAAGTGGACGAGCAGCATCCTTCGTATGCAAGCTTCCCGTTCAACTACACGATCCGTCTTCGGTACTCCGTAAGCGAGAACGGACTGCTTCAACAAGTTACCGTCCGCAATGACGGGCAATCGGAGATGCCTTGCCTGCTTGCTTTCCATACATCCGTTAACGCGCCGTTTGTTCCGGGCGGAGAGGCAAAAGATTATCGCATCCATATGACGATCGGCGAACGTTGGGAGCTTAACGAGCGTATGCTTCCTACGAAGGCCTATCAGCCATTGAAGGAAGAAGAAACGCTTATGCGCGATACGGGCGTATACCCGTTCTTCGAAGCGATGGACAATCATTATACATCCCGTCCGCAAAACGGACGCAATCGCATGGAACTGTCGGATACAAAAGCCGGCGTGAAGCTGGTTTACGACGTAGGCACTTCCTACAAGCAATGGATGATCTGGAACAACAATGCGACGGAAGGTTTCTTCTGTCCGGAGCCGCAGATCAACCTGGTGAACGCGCCTAATGTGGATCTGCCTGCCGAAGAGATTGGCCTTCTGAGCCTTGCGCCGGGAGAAATCTTCGAGGAATCCAGCAGACTTTACGTGATCAAAGGTTAATAAATAAGTTTAACTACAAAAGGGGGTGTCCCATAAGTCATGTAAATGACGATGGGACACCCCTTTGTTATTTAGGTTAAGCGGCAACCTGCGCAATTAATGTTCTTCCGATCGTCATTGCTCAGGGATCCCTTGAATCAACGAGGTAAGGTTGGGATCACTTCACAAAAACGACCGCTATCGCTTCTCCAGAATCATTAAATTGCTCCGTCTGCCCTTCACCTGTACAAGAAATGCTCAAACAAAAAGAAGCCGTCTCTTCTTAAAATGGAGGTACGACCCAACCACTTTAAGTAAAGAGAGGCTTCTTTATGTCAATCAACTAGATATGAAGTTCTTCACCAAAGCTTATCCCCCTGCTTCGAGGCTTACCGAAAGTTAACCTCGAAGTCGGGTAGTTTTCGCTTGCCCATAATTTGCTGAGTAAAGCAGCACAATGGCGATCGGAAGAACATTCGAATGCGTAGTTTGCTGTTAACCTAAACGTAAGTCAAGCTATCCAAAATTTCTGTCACGCTAAGTTCAGCGCAAGCCATGGAAGTATCGGCTACGCCATAATACATCTTCACGACATCGCCGTGAACCGTAACGCCGCAGGAGAATACAACATCTCCGAAAAATCCGTTTTTCTCATAGTCGGTTTCCGGCTCCATGATCGGTTGCTCGGAGCGGGCGATCACTTTGGATGGATCGTTCAGATCAAGCAGCAGGGCGCCCATGCAGTAGCGGTGATCAAGCGTTGCGCCGTGATACAGCTCCAACCAGCCTTTTTCCGTGCGGAATGGTACGGCGCCGCCGCCCATGCGGCCGCTGTCCCACATGCCTTCGCGCAAGCCAGCCAAATGCTTGTGATTGCCCCAGTAGAGGAGGTTATCGGATTCCGCGATCCACATTTCCGGGTTGCCCGTGCTTTTGGTCGTTGGACGATGCAGCGCATAATATTTGCCGTTGATCTTCTCTGGGAAGATAAGAACATCTTTGTTGTCCGGTCCAAAAATCATGCCGTGATGCGTAAAGTTCACGAAATCTTGGGTCGAAACCATCGATTCGCCAACGCCTACCGGAGATACGGCGGAGAAATAGATGTAATACGTATCGCCGATTTGCGTCACGCGCGGATCTTCGATGCCGAAGGATTCCAGCGTTTGCGACGGATAGACAAGAGGTTTTTCGTCGATTGTGAAATGATGGCCGTCTTTGCTGCGCGCCACGCGAATATAAGACAAGGAAGTCAGGTATTCGAAGGTAGCGCTATGATTCACGTTGCGAATGACGCGCGGATCGGAGAAATCGTAGCGGGCATCGTCCGTACGGAATTCCAAAATGTCGAGCTGTTGCGTTTCGGCATTAAATACAGGAGCTTTGACGATCATCGGATCCTGGCTGATCGGACGTTCCGCGACCCGAAGCAACATCAAAATTTCTCCGTTGTATTCCGCAACGCCTGCGTTAAAAGCGCCAATGACTTCAAATCCTTCATGATACGGCTTTACGCTAGCCGGTGTAACGAGAGGGTTCTCCTCATATCTGTATATATTCATGGTTATATGCCCCAATCCAATAAGCTTATTTGTCTCATTATTGTTCAAACTTGAGGAACGGATCGCGAATGGTTACGCGATGCGCTTCCGCGTCACTGATTCCCGCATAGAGGTCGGCGGATCCGTCTAGATGGCGACCGAGGCCACCGCTGAATACGACGTCTGCCAAATCCGGACGTTTCGTCTCGCCAGGCAGGAAGTCTGCGCGAACGGCGATCAATTCCATGTCGCTATGCGCTCCAGTCAACGGATTGACCGCAAACACCATCGGATAATAATGGCGGTCACCGGCTTCATCGAAGCAAGCGACATGGCCAAGGACGCCAACAAGCCCATTGTTCAGCACATGCAGTTCATTAGCGCCGCCCCATTCCGCATCGATGAATTGATCTGCGAGAAGGGGAGTATCGTTCACGAGTTGTACGGTCACGTCTTCTAGCGAGCTAACTTTGCTAAATCCGATTTTGCCCCGGCCGCCTTTGTCGCCTTGCGGACGAGTAAATACGCCGATCTCGCCGCTTGCCAGTTCGACCAGACGCAAATCTTTCATCGCGTCGGGACCGGTAAAGAAAGGAGTAAGTTCATTCAGCGATTTGCCTTTGCGGAATACGGTTCTCCACATCAAGGCATTTTCCTTCGTAGGATGAGGGAAGATCTCAACGCCGCCCAGAACCAGTTCGCCATGAATGAAGGTGAAGAACGGATCCTGAAGCGTAAATACGGGTGCTCCTTCTTTCGGTAACCAAGTGCCGTTTTGCTCTACGAAGAAATGGATTTCCGAATGCTCGCTATCCCGCGATTCCACCCGGCCTGCAATGACCGTAACGCCATCAATCTGGAAAGGTGCCGTAATATTGTAAACGTCCTTGCTGCCTACGCCCGAGAAGGTTAATTTGACCGGATTGTCAATCGTTGAAGCTTTTTCTTGGTATTCGTTAAGCAGCGTCGAGCAAGTTTTTACTGCGGATTTCATCAATTCCACCGTGTATGCCTCCTTGTTTCCAACTAATAATCCAATTTATAAAGTCCAGATAACCGCCGTATGAGGAGGGATTTCAACTATAGAACCGCCAAGCGGTACAATCTCGTTGCTCGCCGCGCGAAGCGTCAGCTTATGGCTTGTCCAATCCGACAAGTTCAGTTGAAGCGGCTTATTGCCGAACTGAAGCACAACAAAGGCCTCATCGCTACCGCAGCGTTTCGTATATACAATGGCCGAACCCTCGAGTTGTTCCAGCTTTACGTACTGGCCGGTCGAGAGAGCAGGGTATTCCGATCTAAGCGACAGCAGGCTTTTATAAAAGGAATAAATAGAATCCGTCTGCTTGCGTTCGTCTTCTGCATGAATCTGATCGTAGCCCGGGCCCATGCCGATCCAAGGTTCAACATTAGAGAAACCGCCGTAACGGTCTCCGTTCCACTGCATGGGGGACCTGGAATAGTCGCGGCTTTTGGCTTTGGCCAGATGGAAAGCTTCTTCTTCCGTTTGGCCATTCCTAAGCGCAACTTCGTAATGGCCGAGCCCTTGAATATCTCTCATATCTTCAATTCGACGAGCGACATGGTTTCTCATCCCGATCTCGTCGCCATAATAGATAAAGGGGACGCCTTTGGCCGTTAACATAAGGGTCGCCATCAGCTTGGCTCTTTGCTCCTCGAGCACCGCAATCCCTTCGCCAAATCTGGAGATGTGGCGGGGCATATCATGGCTGCTGAAGAACAAGGTAGGAAGTTGATCATCGGCGTGAACATCTTCCATCGCCTTCAGCTCGCGGAATAAATCTTCCGGATGGAATTGCTGCTGACTTCCCAAATTGAAGTTAAATACGACGTCAAGAAGGCCATTGCCGCTATAGCGGCGCAGAATGTCCATATCCTCGGATCCAACTTCTCCGACCATAAAGATACCTTCGCGTTCATGCACGTAACGGCAGATGTCGCCGATTGCATCCAATACGCCGTCTTGATTCTGATCGTACCGGTGAATTTGTTCACCGTTTGCACCGGGCGGATTATCACGGAAATCGCCGGATACTTTAAGGAAATTAATAACGTCCAGCCGGAAACCGTCGATTCCTTTGTCCAGCCAAAACCCCATAACATCCTTCATCGCTTGCCGGACTTCCGGGTTAGCCCAATTCAGATCCACCTGTTCTTTCGCAAAAGCATGGTAATAATACTGCTGCGTAGCTGCATCCCATTCCCATGCACTACCGCCGAAGAAGGACTCCCAATTGTTCGGGGCCTTCCCATCGGCAGGCGACTTCCAGATGTACCAGTCCCGTTTGTCCGCATGGATAGAGGATCTGGATTCCTGGAACCAGGCATGGGCCGCTGACGTGTGATTAAGCACGAGATCGACAATAACCCGAATGCCCCGATCATGGGCTTTTTGAATGAAAATATCGAAATCATCGATCGTTCCGTAAGACGGATCGATCGCATAATAGTCCGAAATATCGTAGCCGTTATCGACCTTTGGCGATTCGTAAAAAGGAGTCAGCCATATTCCGCCGATGCCAAGCTCTTTCAAGTAATCCAGCTTGGAGGTGATGCCCGGAAAATCTCCGACGCCATCTCCGTTGCCGTCGCAGAAGCTTGGCATGTAAATTTCATAAAAGACGGCATTCTGCCACCACTTGAATTGATTATTGTCCATACGTTGTCACTCCCGGATGAAACGTCATGCTATTTGAGACTGAACTGCATGCCTTCCTTGAACTTCTTGCCGAAGATCGCAAACATGATGATGATTGGCACGGTAAGCAGAACGGACGCCGCATAGAGCGGTCCAGGGTAACTGCCGTAAGGTCCAAACATTTGGGACAGCAAAACGTTAAGCGTAAGCATGTTGTCGCTGCGGACAACGATCATGTCCCAGAGAAGTTCGGTCCAGCGTTCCATCAGCAAGAAGAGGAAGATAACTGCCGTAATGGACTTGGACATTGGCATCATGATTTTGTACAAAATTTTGAAATCGGATGCGCCATCCAGCTTTGCCGCTTCAATAAACGCGTCCGGAACGGCTTTGAAGAAGTTCGTGTACATGAAGATCGCCCATAAGCTGACTGCTTTTGGAATGATCATCGCCCAATACGTATCGTAGAGACCAACCTTCTGAATGATCAGGAAGTTTGGAATCAGCAAAATAATTGCCGGGAAAAACATATGGAACAACACGAAGTTGTTAATGGCATTGCGGCCCCGGAAATTCAATTTGGCAAGCGCGTAAGCAACCATGACCCCAAACAACATCATCAGGACAGTGGAAGCAATGGACACGATAACGCTATTGAAGAAGGCATTCATCCACGGCCGGGCAATACCGACATCGCCGCCGGTAAAGAGCCATTCATAGGATTTGAAAGAAAATTTGCTTGGAATGAGCTGCCTGTCCACTTGCGTCCAATCGGCAAACGAGTTGAGCACCATGTACAAGTAGGGATACACCATAATGAGAAGCAGAATGGTTGCCAGTACATAGCGAACCGCGAGACGACTTTTACGATTTTTGTTAGACCCAACCATTTCGTTTCCCCCAGCTTTCCAGCAGTTTGCGAATCACGAAGATGGAGATAAACGTAACGATAGAAGCCATAATGGCAATCGCCGACGCATATCCGGCTTGCAGATTCGTAAAGGCTTGATTAAAGATTTCCATCTGCCATGTATTAGTGGCAAAGTTTGGTCCGCCGCCTGTCAGCTGGTATACCTCGGTGAAAATCCCGAAGGTAACGCCAAACGCGAGAATAAGCGTTGTATAGAGAGCAGGGTACAGAAGCGGCAGCGTGATTTTCCAGAACCGTTGTCCTTGAGTGACCCCGTCAATAGCAGCAGCCTCGTATACTTCCTTATCGATGCTCTCGAGACCGGAAGTCAGAATGAGGGCATAATAACCCGTGAACTTCCAAGCCAAGATGAGACCTACGATAAACAGCGCCGATAACGGCGTGCCGAGCCAGTCAATATTGAGACCAAAAGTTTTTCTCAGAAATTCGTTGACCGGACTGTTATAGGATAGGAAGCCCTGTACAATTAGGGACGCAACAACGCCGGAAGACAGATACGGCAGGAAAAATCCGATGAGATAGACGCTTTTGAACTTAGGCAATCCCTGTATGACAAGGGCAACGCCAAGCGACATGACGATAACCAGAGGGACAAACAGCATCATGAATTTGTAAGTAACCCAGAAGGATGCTTGTACGCCTGGCGCATGCATTGCTTTTTTGAAATTATCCATCCCTACAAAATCATAGGTCGGAGCGATAAGATCCCAATTCGTGAAGGAAAGGTATAAGGACCATAGAAGCGGCCCCAGGAAAAATACCAGCCCGAAAATAATGTAGGGACTGGCAAATAGCCAGCCCAACTTATTGTTTTGCTTATTAATCATTATTGAAGTTCACCTTCAATCGCTTTCTTCATGTTATTCCAACCGGTTTGCGGATCGATTTGTCCACGGATAACCTTGGTGAAAGCTTCTTGGCCAATCAGGGTTTGAAGCTCGTTGAACTTCGGATTATCCATAGCCGGAACGCCTTTGGATACCGCTGCCGCGTATGGAGCCAGCTCAGGTTTCTCGGCGAGAATTTGTTTGAAGCCTTCCAGTTCGTTCAGGTCATCGCGCGCCGGCGGAAGGTTCGTTTGCTTGAACCATGCCACATCGTGGTTCTCGTCGGAATAAACCCATTTCAAGAACTCGGCAGCAGCTTCTTTCGATGCTTCCGGTGCGCTGTTGAAGATAACGAGGCCTTTAGCATCGGCATATGTTTTTGCGTTCGCCGGATCCATGTCATCCGGTACCGGTGGCAATGTGAGCGTGTAGTTCTCGCCATATTTCAGTTCAGGATATTTTGTTTTCCACAAATCAAATGTCCAAGGACCGATATCGGTGAATACGCCAACGCCGTTCTCGAACGGATCAGTAGCGTTTTGCGACAAAATGCCGTTAGCTTTGCGGAGATCGTCTACAAAAGTAAGTGTTTCTACGCCAGCTTTGTCATCGGCCACAAACTTCTGGCCTTCGATAAATTTGTTGCCGTCCGAAGCCGCATTGTAGAGCAGGAAGAAGTCAAACCAACGTTTCCATGCCGTAGGGTCGGCCAAGTCGGCGCCTTTGCCCCACATATATTTATCCGGATATTTCGCTTTCAGCTTCTTCGTAGCGTCAAGCACTTCGCTGTATGTTTTTGGCGGCTCGTTATAGCCGATTTCTTTCAGAATATCCGTACGCCATCCGATCAGCATCGGGTTCGAGTAGATTGGCAATACATATTGATGTCCGTCGGCGAATTCCCAAGGAGCAATTGTTTCTGTCATGTTGCGGGACTCGACGATTTCCTTGAATTGCGGAAGATCATCTAGAGCGACAAGCGCTTTACTGTTGGATAATTGAGCGGCGAAGCCGCGGTTAATATTCTCGGCAATGGTTGGCGCGTTTCCGCCGGCAATGGCAGCTTGAATACTTGCTTCAGAGCTTGGGGATTCTTTGATCGCGCTAACGTTAACCTTTACATCAGGGTTTACTGTTGCGTACTCTTTGGCCATTTCCTGCCAGAAAGCTTGTTGCGATGGGTTAGGTGCCGCCCAGAATTCGATGGTCGTTACGCCGTTTGCGCTTTGGCCTCCGTTACCACCGCTACCGCATGCCGTAAGCATGGTTCCGCCCAACAATGTGACGGCTACAAGCAAGGAATATCTTGATTTTTTCATATGACTGTTCCTCCTAAAAAGAATTGTGAAGCAAGAGCATACGCTTAGAATTGTGAAGCAATTCTTGCTTCGAAAGCATACGTTAAATACAGTCTTTCACCTAACAATAAAGCTTACAAAACAATATAGTAACATTACAAAGTGTAATTACAAATGTTTCTGAAAGCGTTATATCCACATTATTAATCATGACAGGACGTTTTGTCAACGATATATGCGACAAAATTCGACGAGAAATAATTCCTGTTAGGTAGATTGTCGCATTACTTGTAATTTCGTCTGTAATCTTGTAATGTAATAATAAAGTTTGTAATGTTCGAGTAAAAGCTTTTAAAATTCTATATGTATTCGGTATAGTATGGTGAGAATCCATTTGTCCTATTCCACTATTCTTACTGGGAAGAGAAAGGAACGTTATCCTTGACGAAGTCAAAAATTACGATGCAGGATATCGCAGATCACTTGCAAATCTCCAAAAATTCGGTATCGCAAGCACTTACGGGTAAAGGCGGTGTCAGCGAGGAGACGCGCAAGCTCATCATGCAAACGGCCGATGCGCTCGGCTACGTCTATAACGGCAACCGCAAGCGATCCTCGGATCAGGAAGAGAAGGAAGAGAGCACGGGCAATATTGCTCTTGTTGCAACGGACTTTGCCTTTTCTTTGCGGAGCTTTTTCGGGGAAATCTACCTTACTATAGAAAATGAAGTACAAAAGAGAGGCAAAAAGCTGCTGATCCAGTCTATTTCCAAGCAGATGCTGACGGATCAGATTTTGCCGCCTTTTATTGAGGGAAGAGAAGTGGACGGGATATTGATCCTGTCGCATCTTAGTACCGAATATATGAATACGCTGATTGATACGGGGATTCCAACCGTGCTTATCGACCATCACCATCCGGACGTAGAGGCTGATGCGATTCTGACGAACAACCGGTTCAGTGCTTATCGTGTCGTTAAGTATCTATATGAGCTGGGACATACTCGCATTGGTTATGTGGGCAACTTGTCTTTCTCCCCGAGTTATTATGAACGTCTCGAAGGGTTCCGTCTCGCGCATTATGAACTTGGCATCGAGCTTAACCCGAAATGGATGATCAGCGATGCGCTTGAGGATCAGGAATTTATCGAAAAGCGTCTGCAAGAGCTGGACGAGCAACCGACAGCCTGGTTCTGCGTCAATGACGGTCTCGGGTTTATCGTGAATTCGACGCTATATAAAATGGGGTACCAAATTCCGTCCGATATTTCGATTGTAAGCTTCGATAACGGTCAGCTGTCCAGATTGGCTACTCCAAAGACAACAACCATGGGAGTGGATTTGGGCCTGTTCGGGAAAACGGCGATTCAGCAGCTCTTCTGGAGAATGGAGCATACGGATACTCCGCATATGGAATTGCTGCTGCCAACAACGCTTATTGAGCGTGATTCCGTTGCGGCTCCGCGCGGATAATGACAGATAGGGGGCTGTCCCAATTGGGACAGCCCCTATCTTGGTTTAGCGAGCTGCAAAGCAGCTTAACGATGCGGGACAGGCGCCTGTCTGGCGCCGAATGGCTCTGCAGCAGGCTTTTTGCCTGCTACAGACCTGTCGGGCCCGCCCGTCTGGTGCCGAACGGCCCTGCAGCAGGCATTTTGCCTGCTGCAGACCTGTTGGCCCCGCCCGTCTGGCGCCGAATGGTCCTGTAGCAGGACATCGTTAGGCACTTGAAATCAACGAAGTCGGGGGGGATAGCCGACTTTCGAGGTAGCTTAACGATGCCGGACATCGTTAAGGCTTACAAAACCAAGCGCGGTGCGCTCCTTAACGATGCGTGACATCGTTAAGGGCTGTGAAAGTGGGAGGAGTTCGCCACTTATGGCGAATTGATTGTGCGTGAGTTCAAAGAAATTGGAGTAGTATCGAAAAATATTGAAATATTTTGGAAGAAACAAGATGTTACGCTATTGTTGCCGGCTAATGAAACGACGAAGGAGGTTTTGTTGCGACTATTGAAATGTTGTGCTGTTGCGACTGTTGTATTGTTTGACTGTCGTACTCTCGTACTCTTGTAAAGTTGTCTTGTTGTAAATGCAATTTTGAAATCGCTTACAAAATAAAACAAATTTAAGGTCCGTTCAAAATTCCCGAATCGAAAGGAAGATCAACGAATGAGGAAATCACTAGCTCTGTTTGTTGCAGTGTGGCTAGTAGTGGCGATGGGCCTGGCGGGAATCGCAACAGCCGCGCCAACAACGGACTTCAACAATCCCGTCAACAGCGTGGGGGCAGATCCCTGGATGTATTATCACGACAATGACGGCTACTACTACTATACGCGCACGACCGGAGACAACTTGACCATTTGGCGGTCGCGCACGATGACGGGCATCGACAGCGGCGAACGGAAGGTCGTCTGGACGCCGCCAAGCGGCACGATCGACATCTGGGCACCGGAAATTCATAATATCGGAGGCAAGTGGTACATCTATTACACGGCCAATACAGGCTGCGGGGATTCCTGCCGAGGGGTATACGTGCTCGAGAATACATCGGCCGATCCGTTCACCGGTTCGTGGACGAGCAAAGGGAAGGTTGCCGGCACGGGAGCGGGTCTTGACGGCAGCGTGTTCGAGAACGGCGGAACGCTGTATTTTCTGTATGCGGGTTATGATTCCAACTGGTCCAGCATTTATATTGCGGCAATGAGTAATCCTTGGACGTTATCGACCTCAATGATAAAGATCGCAACGCGCGACCAAAGCTGGGAAAGCGATCTGGTTGAAGGGCCGGAGGTTATTAAACGAAACGGCAAAATCTTCATTTCCTATTCAACCTTTCCTTGCTGGTCGGATGATTACCGGCTTGGCCTTCTTACGGCATCCGATACTGCCAATCTATTAAATGTCTCCTCTTGGACGAAGTCTTCCGGTCCCGTATTCCAGTCATCCGCGGCGAATAATGTATACGGTACCGGTCATAACAGCTTTACGAAATCGAAGGACGGTACGCAGGATTGGATTGTCTATCACGCCAATACCGGTGCCGGTCAAGGCTGCGGTCCGCGACCGACGCGCATGCAGCCGTTCACTTGGAACGCAAACGGCACTCCGAATTTGGGCACGCCTATTAATCCGGCAACACCTATTGCCGTGCCATCCGGTGAATTCCGGATTGAAGCGGAACATGCCGCATTAACTAACGCTAGCATTAATACAAAGGCTGGCGCTTCCCATGGAGCGGTTGTTGGTTATATTGACTACAGCGATAGTGCGGTGCTGTTCAAGGACATCAATGCACCGGCAGCGGGGCATTACAAAATTCATGTGAGATATACAAACGGCTCAGGCGCAGCCTCCACGCATAATGTCTCCGTAAACGGAGGGACTCCGTTTGCGATTAATTACAATAACATTGGTTGGGACACGTATGGCGACAGCGTATTTGAGACGGAGCTGAAGAAAGGTTACCAGAACACGATCAAGTTCACCAAAGGGGTCAATTACGCGGAGATCGACAGTATCGAGCTGGAGTATGCCGGTACCTCCTTCAGTGATAACTTCAGCGACGGAAATGCGGATGGCTGGACGACTTATGACGGTACATGGAGCGCGAGCGGAGTAGCATACAGCGTGAATGCCGGCACCGGTTACAAAGCGGTTGCGGGCAGTACCAGCTTGTCAGACTTCGTCTATGAAGGTGATGTGAAGATCGCAAGCGGCGGGGATGCCGGTCTGTTATTCCGCGTATCGGATCCGGCCGCCGGAAGCGATTCGCTGAAGGGCTACTATGCGGCGCTTAACGCCAACAATACGGTTGTGCTGGGCAAGTTCAATAATAACTGGACTTATCTGACCGGTGCGGCGTTTACCGTTACGCCGGGAACGACTTACCATATGAAGGTTGTGGCTAATGGCTCCAGCATCAAAGTGTATGTTACGAACATGGATACGCCTGTCATTACGTATAGCGATAGCTCCTTTGCGGCAGGAAGCGTCGGCTTGCGCACCTACAATTCGGCCGTAACGTTCGATAACCTTGTTGCAACGCCGGTATTTGCCGACAACTTTGGCGACAATTATCCGGATGGCTGGGCGGTATATGCGGGAGGCTGGGGAGTAAGCGGCGGGGCTTATACGGTAAATGCCGGAAGCGGCTATAAATCCGTCTTTGCTTCTTCCTCGTTCAGCAACGTCCTGTACGAAGGCGACGTACGCATTACTTCGGGATCGGGCGATGCCGGACTTTTATTCCGCGTAACCGATCCGGGTCCGGGAGCCGACAGCTTGAAGGGCTACTATGCGGCGATCAACACGAACGGTACCGTTATTCTTGGGAAGTTCAATAACAATTGGTCCTACTTGACGGGCGCGAATATGACGGTAACGACAGGAACGACCTATCATATGAAGGTCATTGCCGAAGGTGCGCGCATCCGCATCTATGTCGACGATATGGCAACGCCAAAAATCGATGTAACGGACACTTCTTTTGCATCCGGCAGCCTTGGCGCACGCGTATCCGGGCCTGCGGCGGCTTTTGACAACCTGTATGCCGAATCAAGAGCCTAAAGGGCGGAGGGGGCTTCTAGCCTCCTCCTTCTTCTGTTTTCCGCATTAACGCTGGAAATCGATTGGTATATGATCTAGAATCATGATTAAGAAACAGAAAACTTATTATAAATGGAGAGTTCGAAATGTTGGAACTATCGATCAACGAGCCGGATGAATTAGTGAAAGTTGCGCATGCCCTATCTTCGCATACAAGGCTCAACATCATTAAGCTGCTGCTCAATTATAACAATATGAACATTAATGAAATCGGCGATAACTTGAACATCCCCGTATCAACGGCAGGCGTGAACGTAAAGGTGCTGGAGGAGGCGGGACTGATTCTGACGGAGATCATGCCCGCAAGCCGGGGCGCTATGAAGGTGTGCAAAAGAAACTTCGACGACGTGCGTTTTATTTTGAATCCGATCAAAGGGTATCGCAATAAAGGACAAGTCTATGAGGTCGAAGTGCCGATCGGCCATTACGTGGATGCGGACGTGCATCCAACCTGCGGCGTTGCGAATTCGTTGTCGATGGTTATCCAGGAGGACGATCCGGAGAGCTTCTTTTTCCCGGAATGCAGAACGGCGGAAATCATTTGGCTGAGACAAGGCTGGCTCGAATACCGGTTCCCGCGATCGCTTCCGAAGAACATTACGCTGAAGGCGATTGAGTTTTCGCTTGAGCTATGCTCGGAGGCGCCTAATTTCAGGAATGACTGGCCATCGGATATTACGGTCTGGATCAACAATGTCGAGGTGGGAACATGGACTTCGCCAGGCGATTTCGGTGACCGCAGAGGCAAGAACAATCCGGACTGGTGGCATGACAGCAGCACGCAATACGGCCTTTTGAAGACGTTCCGGGTAGACAACGAGAAAAGCTCCGTGGATAATTTCAAGGTATCCGACGTTACGCTGCAAGATCTGCTCATTCACGCAAATCCGAACATACGCTTTAAGGTTGGCGTCAAGCCGGATGCGGTTCATAAAGGCGGACTCAATTTGTTTGGCCGGGGGTTCGGGAATTACGATCAGGATATCGTCATGAAGCTGCATTACGAGACGGATCCCGAAGATTAAAACATATACCTTGTTTATAAAGCGCTTATGCGCTATTTTTTTTGTTGTTATATAACAAGAATATTGTTTGAAAGCGTTGACGTAGGTAGTTTTGTACATATAATTTGTTTTATAACGTCATTTTTATTCGTGTGAAAGGCTGAATAAGCGGAATTATCGCTGTTTTTTGCAACAGAAAAGTTGTTTGAAACTTATTGGCGGAAAAAGGATGCAGATATCGGACAGTAAAATTTTACCTGGATAGCAGCGAGAGGAGAAACACCCATGACAACGAAAATGTATATTCCTGGATACCCGAGGCCTCAATTTGTGCGCAAAGAATGGGTCGATTTGAACGGCGAGTGGCGGTTTGGCTTCGATGACGACAATCGCGGTGAAACGGACGGCTGGCCTAATCATTTCGGCGGCGACAAGGCGATTGTTGTCCCATTCACCTACGAGACTAAAGCGAGCGGCATCGGAGAAGAAGCGCATCATCCAAACGTATGGTATAACCGTTCCGTTGATGTGCCGGCTACCGAAGAGGGCAAACGTCTTTTGCTTCATTTCCAAGCGGTCGACTATACGGCCAAATTGTGGGTGAACGGGAAATACGCCGGACGCCATGACGGAGGGTACACGGCATTTGCGTTTGATATTACGCCGTTCGTGAATTTTGGCGGCGCAAACGAACTGACCGTAAAAGTCGAGGACAGTATGGATGCCACGCAGCCGCGCGGCAAACAAAGATGGGTGAAGGACAGCTTTGAATGTTTCTATGTGCAGACGACCGGCATCTGGCAGTCCGTGTGGATGGAATTTGTCGCGCCGGTGCATGTCGACCAAGTGAAAATGACGCCGGATATTGACAGCTGCTCGGTACGCTTTGACTATCAGGTGAAAGGTTTAGAGCAGGCAACGGGCGCGGATGCGTACCGGCTTGATACGCTTATTACGCTCAATGGGCGCCAAGTCAAGCAGGTCAGTCTTGTGATCGACCGCCCTTGGCTCACGCTCGACGTTGATCTCGTGCACGAAATGAACGGTCCGTGGAAACATAGCCACTGGTCGCCGGAGCATCCGAATTTGTATGACGTGGAATTTGTGCTCTATTGCGGCGATGAAGAGATAGACCGCGTAGATGCCTACTTCGGCATGCGGAAGATTTCGATTGAAAAAGGCCAGGTGCTGCTGAATAACAGGCCGGTCTACCAGCGTCTTGTACTCGACCAAGGTTATTGGCCCGACAGCCATTTGACGCCTCCGTCGGAAGAAGCGCTGATCGAGGATATCGACAAGCTGCTTGCAATGGGCTACAACGGCGTTCGCAAACATATGAAAGTGGAAGATTCGCGATTCCTGTATTGGTGCGATGTCAAAGGCGTGCTAGTCTGGTCGGAGATGGCTTCAACGTTCGAATTCAACGACAATGCGATCCAGAAGTTCACCACGGAGTGGATGGAAGTCGTTCGTCAGCAATACAACCATCCGAGCATTATTACTTGGGTACCGTTTAACGAGTCGTGGGGAGTTGGCAACATTCTCAACGACAAGCGGCAACAGAAGCTGACGGAAGCGGTATACCACCTGACCAAGGCGTTTGATCCGCATCGGCCGGTTATTACGAACGACGGTTGGGAGCATACCGTATCCGATATTTTAACGTTGCATGATTATGTGGAGACCAAAGAGCAGTTCCTGAAGCGTTACGCAAGCAAGGACGCCATCGTGAATAACGAAATATCATTTAACGATTGGAAATACGCTTTCGCGAAAGGTTATTCGTATTCGGGACAACCGATTATCGTCAGCGAATTCGGCGGCATCGCGATGCGCTCGGAGAGCGGATGGGGTTACGGCAATCAGGTGGAATCTACGGATGCTTATCTGGAGCGGCTTCGCGGCATTCATGAAGCGATTAAGGAGACCGACTATATCGTCGGGTACTGCTACACCCAAATTACCGACGTGCAGCAGGAAGTGAACGGACTGTTAACGGAAGACCGCAAGCCGAAGGTGCCTTTGGAGAAAATTCGCGAGATCAATCTGGCATAGGAACAGGGTCCCGAATCGGGATGTGGCAAGGAACGGACGGAGGTGCGCCTCGACTGGACGGCGAATACGATTGTGATCGACCGTTCAGAGTCCAGCTTGTTCCCCGGCGTGCATAAGTCATCGGTTGAAGGCAAGCTGCCGGCTGGGGAGGGCGGCGAGAGGCTGCGGCTTCGTATTTTCGCCGATCAATCCATTGTCGAAGTATTTGCAGATGACGAGACTTGCCTTACGGCAAGGGTATATCCGAGTCTGGAGGATAGCAATGGCATACGTAGTAGCGAAACGATCGTACAGCAAGTGGAGATCTGGGAGATGAACGCGGCGGAAATGGTGCAGTAGGGTAGGCTAGGCTAGGTCAAAATTTGCCCAATACGGGAGGCAGACATGGCGACAAGTTCAATGGTGACAATAGCGAAGAGGTATCTTAACATTCCCATTCATAATGAAGCTCCTTTCAGCCGGATTCGGATTATTCAAGGCGGCGCGGAGATCAAGCGGTTTACTCTTAAGGTGGCAATGGAAGAAGTCCAGTCTTGGTTCACGGTGGACGTTGCAGACTGCGAAGGCTGCGAAGTAATCGTGGAAGCTGAAGCGGACGGTGCTGCGCTATGCGCGTCCCACTTCGTATTCCAGAGCGACCGCGCGGCAGGCGAGCAGGAGCTGTATGCGGAGAAGGATCGTCCACAGGTCCATTACACGACGAAAAAAGGCTGGATCGGCAATCCGGTTGCGTTCTACCGGGAACAAGGCGAGTGGCATTTGCGCTACAAACATAAATTGTACGCCAATAGCCAATCCGAGCTTATGGGGCATGGCGTCAGTAAGGATTTGATTCATTGGCGCGAAGCGGATACGGCTTACGATGAGCTTGATCCGGGACGCGAGGAGCTGGAAGCGTCAACGTCCCGCTTGGTGGAATTGCCGGTTAACGGGAATGAAGCGGAACGGAGATGGCTTGGTTTCCACGAAGACAACACCTATTCGTTCTATCGGGAGGAAGATGGCCGCTATGTTGCGGAACATGAGCGCAATGTCTTGTGGCACGGCAATCTGACGGCATTGTCAGCTCATGCAACTGAAGACGGCCGCTGCATCTTGTTAGGGGTCAACCAGAACTTGCCATTAACTTCTATGCCGTTTCAAGGGCAACTGCTTATTCCCGTGGAGCTGAAGCTGCGCAAATCGGATGAAGGCATCATTAAAGTACATGCCGCTCCGATCGAAGAGCTGCATCGATTGCGCATTTGGCAAAGAACTTGGTCGGATCTTGCGCTTGAGAACGGGAATAGCTTCGAAGAAAGCTTGCATTTCCGCGTAGCTCCGGGCGAGTGGCCTGGTGTGCGGGTCCTGCCGGCCGAGAACAAGCCGGACGATATTACGTCGGATATGCTGGAAGTTGTGCTGGAGCTTGATATCGAGGCGGAGACGCTGCTCGACATTGAACTTTACGGCATTCGGGTTGCGCTGGATACGCAGAAGCAGACGATCAGCTGTAAGGACATTACCGCACGGCTACCGGCAGCAAGCGGAAAGTTAAAGCTGCATTTGCTGCTTGATAAGGCTTCCATGGAAATTTTCGCTTGCGAGGGCGAGGTTGCGATGTCTGTTGCGGTGAGACCGGATTACCGGCAGCGGACGATCCGGTTGCTTAACCGCAAGGGTACAGCGAATGCGGAATCGCTTGTGGTATATGGGCTTCGCGGCATCTGGCCAACTCCGGAAGAGAAGCTGCTGATTCAAGAGGCAATCAAGGATGATACGGTTGTTTATCAATCGGATAGCTATACGGTTTACAGTAACCGCGTAGAGGATTCCGTCTATGGCGAACCGCCTGCTTACGTGCCGGACAGAGAGACCATTGTTACGCCAACCCGCGCGATTGAAGAATTTGTGTGGCGCAAAAACTGGGCGCATGATATGAACCGCGTTATTGACCGCGGCAACGTATGGCATCCGAAGCAAGAGGTCGCAAGGTTGCCGATGATCTATACCGGGCATGCGACGATTGATGCTGCGTATCGCCTGGCGGCCGATATATTCTACCGCTGCGGCTCCGCTGAATTCGCCCGGCCGGGCGAGGAAGGCATGTGGACGGCAGGGTTATTCCAAGGTCCGGGAGAAGGTTTTGGCGTATGGGTGAGGGATACGACGCATATTGCCATCCGCTCGGGTAACATTCTCGATCCGGAAGGCGCCAGAAGATCGCTGCTCTTCACGACAAAGGGCGGTCTGGATAATGGCGTTGACGGCACGGCGATGCCGATTGTCGGCATATGGGATTATTATTTGGCGACTGGTGATTTGACGCTGGTCAAAGAATCCTGGCAAGGCCTCAAGGCGCGGATTGCCAAGCTGGAACAAAGCTTTGATCCGGAGCGCGGCTTAATTCCAGCCGATCAGGCTACTTCCAACGATGCTTTTCCGGAACCGGAAAACGGAGGTTTCAGCTTTGCAACCGAAATCTATTTCATGGAAGCTTTCCGCGCCATGTCCCGCATGGGCGTGTATATGGGAGAATCGGACCTTCTGATCCGGCAATGGGCGGATAGAGGCGAGCTGCTCCTTCGGAATATTCGAAGCGAATATTGGAAGGAAGAAGCGGGCTATTATACCAGCGGTCCAGTCGGAAGCGAGAGTTACGAGAATAGCTATTGGGAATCCGCGGGACAGGAGATCGCGATGTGGCCGAGATACGAGATTGCTTCCGCCGAGCAGAGGCAAAGCATGCTGAACCGGCTTCCCGAGGTAGCGATGAATGAGTTTGGCGTCAATGTTTTCCCTTACCGTCCCGAGACGAACCACTTCTGCAATGCGGCATGGGTCGTCTGGACAAGCGGAATGGCAGCGGCGGCTGGACGCGAAGGAAGACTGGATCTCCTCACGACCTTGATTGGACAGCAAGTCCGAAATAGCGTGATCAATAAAACGTTCTATGAAGTTATCGATTATCAAACCGGCAAAGCTTGGCGCTGGCCGGGTCAACTCTGGCATGCGGCCGGATTTATCTCTTATTTCCTCCTTGGCGTTCTCGGGATGGAATACGACGAGGAAGGCGCCACCTTCGCGCCGGCTGTACCGGAGATGCTGTGCGATCTGAAGATGGAGAATTTGCGCTACCGATCCGCTGTATTCGATATTGCCGTACACGGTTGGGGAACGGCGTTTGCAATGACTTGCGACGGGGAGCCCCTGGATAAAATTCCGGTGACGATGACAGGCCGGCACGTTCTTGAATTCAAGACTGTCCAATAATTAGAGCATAGTGAAGAATGACCACACCATGGCCCGGGCACGGCTATGGTGTGATATTTCTTTTTGAAGGGATGGGCTTGGCATGAAAGCAAAGACAATCCTGCACAATATCGTTTTGCTATTTTCCGTTCGCCGTTCGATTCAAGCTCAAATCTTCGTCTCCTTCCTAGCCCTCTCGGCGATTGTCCTGTCCGCTGTTACATGGATCTGGTACTTCAACACGGCCGAGACGATCAAACACAATGCGATCCAGAATGCGCGCAGCAATATTGTCCAGGCGCATAACAATCTGGAAATCGTCCTCAAAGATTTCGTCAGCATCATTACGCTCGTATCGATAGACCGCACCAATGTGGTCGGCGTGCTGGAGAGGAAACAAGACCAGTCCGCTTATATCGAATTTCAATTGCAAAAGAAATTGGAAGACTACCTCGGAAGCCTATTCGCTTACAAATCTTATATTACGGCAGTCAGCATTATCGGGTTTAACGGAGAAGAGTACAATTCCGGTTTTCCTTATCGGTTTGTCTCCTATAAAGATAAGCCCTGGTTCCAGGACATTCTTGCAGCAAACGGGAAACCCGTCTTCTTCAAGCTAGAAAGCGACGACTACACGGTAGCCGGCACAACGCTTAAGCCCGTATTGGTTATTGGCCGGACAATCAAATCCAACGATAAAGCCATTGGCGTTGCTCTGTTGTATGCCCCGTACGATATTATCCGCAAAGTGTACGATAACGGACCGCAATCCGCGACGAGATTTATCGTGTCCGACAAGCAAGACCAGATTATATTCGAATCCAATCCCGGGGGCGAGATACCTCCTCAATTCCAGGATGTCGTGGAACGGGATGGTCAACTGTACGTGAAGCAACGCTCCGCATTCTCGGGTTGGACGACGATTGGCGCTGTATCCGTCGATTCGCTTATTCACGATACGGTCAAGCTGCGCAACCAAATGTTTGGCGTGATTGGGCTCGCGCTTGTTGCCGTTCTGTTCGTATCGATCATTATTTCCAGGCGCATCACCAAAAATTTGCGGCGTTTGCGCGACCGGATGGTCAAGATTGACGAAGGCAATCTCAAATATGTGAAGCCGCTGCAGTCGAAGGACGAGGTTGGCCATTTGAGCCAGGCGTTTAGTGAGCAAATGGGCCAAATCTATAGCTTGCTCGAGGAAGTCAAGCGGCGCGAACAGCAAAAACGGAAGGCCGAGATTAAAGCGCTGCAGTCGCAGATCGATCCGCATTTTTTGTATAACACCTTAAACACGATTCAGTTCTTGGCGCAGCTGCAACAGGTCCCGAATATTAGGGAAGTGACGACGTCGCTTATTGAGCTGCTAAGGGATATGGCCAAAAGCGATAGCGAATACACGTCTCTGGAAGACGAAATCACCAATCTGGAAAGGTACGTGAATATTCAAAGCTACCGTCTCGTCCAACCGTTTACCGTACATTATGAGATCGAAGAGGAAGCTCGGAAATATTTGATTCCAAGGATGCTTGTGCAGCCGCTGCTGGAGAATGCGCTTATCCACGGAATAGAACCCGTCAAACACAAAGGCATGATCAGCGTGAAGATGCTGGCTGAGGGCAATCGCTTAACGATAGCCGTAACGGATAATGGCGCAGGCATACCCGAAGACAGATTGGTTCGTCTCGCGAATATGCTGACGGAGCCAGTCGAGGTATCTCCGGGCAACGGCTCTTCTCCCCATAACCGCTTCTCGGGACTTGGCGTCATGAACGTTGCCCAAAGAATCCGGCTGTTATTCGGCCGTGAATACGGGCTCCGCATTTACAGCCAGCAGGGTCTCTTCACGACGACCGAACTAACGTTGCCTATCATTCATAGCGTGAAGGAGGATGCTTCATGATTCAGGTATTGCTGGTCGAAGACGAATTAATGGCACGTACGCATATCCGTTCGCTTCGGGTATGGGAAGGCCACGGTTACCGGTTATGCGGAGAGGCAACTAACGGCGAAGCGGCCATTCGGATGATCGGCGAGCTGGAGCCGGATGTCATACTATCGGACGTTGCCATGCCGCATATGGATGGCGTCGCCTTATCGCATTATCTGGTGGAACGGAAGCTTGGCATTCCAATCATCATGCTCAGCAGTTATGACAGCTATGACTATGTGCGCGAGACGTTAAACAATGGCGCCGTTGATTATTTGCTGAAGCATAGACTTGATGATGCGTCTTTGCTTGCCGTACTCGAGAAAGCCAAGCGTGAACGGCTTCAGAAGCGGGCGAGCCATAACGTTAGCGTCAAGCCGCCCGGAACGATCGATCTTCTGGCCAAGCAGAGTATCGTGAAGGAGCTTGCGCTTGGGCATATGGGAGGCACGCATGAGATCGAAGCCTACTTCCGCATGAATGATACGGGCTTTGGGACCCGCAATTTGGTCGTTGGCGCCATGTCTGTCGTTCATTCCATGGTGGACTGGAGACATTCGGATAAGGATCGAAGCCTATTTATCCGGTCTGTGCTTGAATTGTGCCAGAGTCAGCTTGAAGGGATTGTAGCCCATATCGGCGAGGATCAATTTGTTCTTCTGTTCAGCTTCGAGCATGTAAGAAGCGAATCGCAAATCGCCTATCTGCTCCAGGAAGAAAAGGAGAAGCTAAGGGGAATGTTCGCCAGGTTCATGAACGTCCAGATCAGAATCGAGTTCAGCCGGTGCGGACTCCGGTTAACGGAGGTGGCGGACGGTTACCGGCAGGCGAGGGAGAAGTTCATGTCGGCGAGTGATACCGATGTCCGGCAGCAGGAGCGGGGAGATTCGAACTACCATGTGTCAGCGGGCGGACTCAGCATTAAGATGGAGAAGCTGCTGCTAGGCGCGTTTGATCAGAAAGACGAGGCGGAGTCATTATCGTTAATCAAGCGGATCTTTGCGGAACTTGCGGAACAAGGCGCCACTTCGGAATCGGTCCGGTTGACGCTTACGGAGATGGTTCAGCTTGCGGTTAAGGTAGGGCTCAAGCATGGCGCAGAGGCCGATACGCTCGATAGGTTAACCGTGCCGGTACAGTCAGGTCTGAGGAATGCCGCAGGACCTTGGGAGCTGAAGGAGCAAATCATCGAGTTGTATGGCGAGCTGATTGCTATTCTCCGCGCCAAGGACCAGCCCGCGTACAGCGGATATGTGGCAAAGGCGATCCGCTATATGGAATCCCATTTCCGGGACAATATCTCTTTGCAGTTAGCCGCAGAGCACGTCGGAATAAATACGTCGTATCTCAGCTCTTTGTTCAAGAAGGAGACGGGAATGTCGTTCGTTGAATTTCTGAACCGGAGACGGATCTGCCGCGCGCAGCAGCTGCTAGGCGAAGGCGTGTCGGTCAAAGCGTTATATATGCAAGTCGGCTTCAACAACTACAACTATTTCTTCAAAGTATTTAAAGATATCACCGGAACAACCCCCCTCGATTACGAAAAAAACGCCTCTCAATCCGGTTAACCCGTAAGCAATGGCTGCGCCTCCGCAAGGAAGTGCAGCCATTTGCTTAGCATCCAAAGATATTGGAGTTTAATCCAAAAATATTGAAACTTTCCAATAAACTATCGATGTTACTATAAGTGTGTAAGGGCTTACATATTAGGGAGGTTACACGATATGAAGACTAATAAACTTATTGGCGGATTGCTGACTCTGTCTCTCGCGGGTTCATTGCTAGCCGGTTGCGGCAGCAGCAACAACGGGGAGCCGGCTGCAAACGGCGGCGCAAGCAGCGATAGCGGGGCTAAAGGAAAAACAAAAATCACGTTCTGGAAATGGATTCCGACGGAAGGCCAGATGCCGGAGCTCGAAGCGGCGTTTGAGAAAGAGAATCCGGACATCGATCTGGAAGTGACGCATGTCGGCGAATCCGGCGCTTATTTCCAGAAGTTGTCCGCGGGTCTTGCAGGCGGGGAAGGTCCCGACGTCATCGCCATGCAGGTTGGCGCAAACGCCAATCAGTATAAAGAGTTTCTTGAACCGCTTGCGCCATACGCAGAGAAAGAATGGGGCGCGGATTGGAAAAGCAATTTCCTTGATGTTGCGCTAGA
This sequence comes from Paenibacillus glycanilyticus, assembly GCF_030161375.1. GTDB lineage: Bacteria > Bacillota > Bacilli > Paenibacillales > Paenibacillaceae > Pristimantibacillus > Pristimantibacillus glycanilyticus_B. The sequence continues at coordinate 483,865 of NZ_BSSQ01000001.1, read as the reverse complement.
GCAAGCTGCTTATTCCGGCGACGATTTCCGCGTGCTTCCGGGCGGCATGACGGCAACTCCGGTCATTTTGTACAATGCAACGATGTTTGAGAAATACGGCCTGCAAGTTCCAAAAACGCTGGATGAATTAAACAACGTTATCCAAGTGTTGAAAGAGAAAGAACCGGGCGTTATTCCCGGCGTTGGCATCGGCGCCAAGGACGGATGGACGGATCGCGACGTATTTATGGGCATCGTGAACGAGATTGCGCCGGGCAAAGTGTACGACGCTCAAGAAGGTAAAATTCCATGGACGGACCCGGATATTGTGAAGGCGTTCCAAGTGTGGGGCGACTTGTTCAAGAACGGCGTGTTCTCCGATGGCGCGATGGGGCAATCCCCGTATCCGAACGTAAGCGACAGCTTTACGAAAGGCAAATCCAGCATGTTCTCCATTGGCACCTGGCATCTCAGCGGCTTCACCAAGGTAGCGCATGATCAAATGGTGAAGGACAAAACGATTACGGAAGATACGCATTGGGGTATGTTCCCGTTCCCAAACTTGTCCGGCGGCAAGCAAAACATGGTTGCGACGGTTGATATCGCGTGGGGGATGAACGCCGACTCCAAGCATAAAGACGCCGTATGGAAGTTCATCAAATTTATGGCTGCCGGCGAAGGCCAGAAGTTGTGGACGAATACGCTGCAGGTTCTGCCATCGCAGAAGGGCGTGCAGGTTACGGCCGAAATGGCGGGCAAGACGGAAGAGCAATCGCTGCAGACCGTGACGGATTTCATGTCCAATAATATTAGCGGGGCGCGCGAGCTCAAATATCCGGAGCTTCAGAACGCCTTGTTTGACGCTCTGCAAGCGGTAGCGCTTGGCGGCAAAACGCCGGAGAAAGTTGCGGAAGATATCGAAGCCGTATCCAAAACGGTACAACGCTAATAGGAACCGGTGAAAAAAGAGGAGCTTTCCTCCTCTTTTTTCATTGGCAAGGAGTGCAGGAGGATAGGAGGAAGGCATGATGTTTCCCAAGAAAAGAACGGCTTACGATTATGACGCGTATTTGTATCTGATCCCGGCTCTGTTGTTCATCGGATTATTTATTTATTACGGTGCCTATTTCAACGTGTATCATAGCTTCTTTAAATGGAACGGCATCTCCAGAAATATGACGTTTATCGGCTTTGACAACTACGTCACGCTGGTGAAAGATCCTAAATTCATAAAGGCAATAACCAATACCCTGACCTACATGGTCATCACGGTTATTCTCCAAGCTGTCATCGGACTATTTGTAGCCGTTGTGAATGACTCCTTGTTTTTCGGCAAGCGGTTATTCAAATCACTGTTCTTCCTGCCGAATATTATGAGCCTTGTCGTTGTGGCGGTGATCTTTACCGAGCTGTACAACTTCAATACAGGGGCGGTTAACGAAGCGCTAAGAGCGATTGGCCTCGAGAATCTCGTCCGGGACTGGACGGGTGATCCTAATTTAGCGCTGTTTGCGGTGATGGCGACCAATATTTTTACCTATATGGGCTTTAGCATGATTATCTATTTCACGGCGATTACCCAATTCAACCAGGAAGTGATCGAATCGGCCAAGATGGACGGCGCCGGCTTCCTGCAATTATTTACGCGAATGATCTTCCCGATGCTAAAAAGTACCCATTCCTTGCTGCTGATACTCGGCATCATTGGCTCGCTTAAGACGTTTGATCTCGTCTGGCTTATTACCGGAGGCGGCCCGGCTCGGTCCAGCGAAGTGGTGTCGACATATCTCTACCGCAGTTACGTTCTCGAATACAAAGGTGGCTACAGCGCGGCTATCTCCAATCTGATCATGATGATTGCCCTTATGATGACTTGGGTTCAGAGCCGGATACAGAAGAAATGGGATGTTTAACGGGTAAGCTTGCGATGTGCGAGGTAAGAATTGCTTTGTTTAGGAGGCAAGAAGATGATATTCGATAGAAAAGATATAATCGGCAGGACGATTGTACAAGTCATCATTGTGGTTATGGGGATCGGTTGGCTGTATCCGCTTGTTCGCATGCTGCTCAAATCGCTGGAAGGCGGCTTCGTGAACAACTATTCAGCCGTATTTACGGATCCGGGGGTATACCGGTATTTCTGGAACAGCATTGTTGTTGCGTCCATGGATATCGTCCTTACCCTAACTTGCGTCACGCTTGCGGCCTACGCGTTCGCAAGATTGCGCTTCCCGTTTAGGACGCCGCTGTTTCTGCTGATTATTATCGGGATGATGATTCCGGGGGCGGGATTTATTATTCCATGGTTTATGACGATCAAGAAGCTGGGCTTAATCGATAACCCGCTTAGCCTTGTAGGTCCGCATGTGGCCGGCGGCATACCGTTTGGCTTAATGCTGATCCGTACCTTCTTCGAAGGAATTCCGAAGGAGATCAATGAAGCTGCGATTATCGACGGCGCGAGCAAACATGTCATATTCCGGCGCATCTATTTGCCTCTGGGCATGCCGGCGATCGCAACCGTGACGATCTATACGTTCCTCGGTTCATGGAACGATTATTTGCTGCCGCTTATCTTCCTGCAGAACGAAGCCGCGATGACGGTTACGCTCTTGCCTCAGAAGTTTGTCGTATTCGCGGGAACGAATTACGGCAAGATCTCCGCGGCGCTTATGGCGATCAGTATTCCGATTTTTCTCGTCTATTTGTTCGGCCAACGGTTCCTTGAGAAAGGTCTCACGGCCGGCAGCGTGAAGTAATTCATTATGATTCAAAGGAAGAAGGGACTAAAGCGTTGTTGGAATTAACGATAGATGAGCCGGATCGTCTCGTAAAGGTCGCGCATGCGCTAAGTACCTCTACCAGAATCGGCATCATCAAGCTGCTGCTTGCCAAACCGAATCTAAACGTTATTGAAATAGCTGCTGCGCTCGACATTCCCATCTCTACCGCCGCCACCAACGTAAAGGTGCTCGAAGAGGCCGAACTTATTCTGACCGAGCTGCAGCCGGCCTCCCGCGGAGCAATGAAGGTATGCAGCCGGAATTTCGATGACGTGCGCATGATCCTAAATCCGATTGCTTTCTATCAGAATCAGAGCAAGATGGTTGAAGTGGAAATGCCGATTGGCCATTTCATTCAATTTGATATCTTTCCAACCTGCGGAATGGCGGGTGGTTCGGGGATGCTGTTTCCGGAAGATGAGCCGGACAACTTCTATCACCCGGACAGCCGGACGGCGGAAATTATTTGGCTGCGCAAAGGTTGGGTCGAGTATCGTTTTCCAAGCAAAATCCCGCCTGGAGCAAAGGTGAAGTCGCTCGAGTTCTCGCTTGAGATTTGCTCGGAGGCACCTAACTATAACAATGACTGGCCTTCGGAGATAACCGCTTGGGTGAATGATGTAGAGATCGGCTCCTGGATCTCGCCGGGGGATTTCGGAGATCACCGGGGCAAGCTGAATCCGCCTTGGTGGAACGACTCCAGCACCCAATACGGGCTGCTCAAAACATGGGCAATCGAGGAGAGCCGCAGCACGGTGGATAATGAACAATGCTCTGAAATTACGCTTCGCGAGCTGCATCTGAACCAGAAGCCGTATATGACGTTCCGAATTGGACTAAAGCCGGATGCCAAACACCAAGGCGGCATGAATCTGTTCGGCAAATCGTTTGGCGATTATGCGCAAGGCATAATGATGCGGATGCAATACGAATGATAGGGGCAACCGATCAAAGCGATCGGTTGTCTTTTTTTTGTTTCAGGAATTTTTTGTAATTTGAAACGGCTATGCTATTATTTGCGTATGTAGCAATTGTAACTAGTTTAGGAGGGAAATCTTGTAATGGTATCGGAAAGCAATCAGAAAGAGCGGTTTATACACTTATTGAAAAAAGGAAACACTTCATCGGCAACTGCCGCACTTGGTAATGCGGGAATTGCAATCATTAAAGGTTTGCGGCGATTACGACGGGGAGCGGGGCAATGTTTGCATCCACCATGCACTCGATAGCAGATGCAGTGAACCAGACTTTCGTATTTGCGGGAAGTGTCCTAGCGGAAAAGAAACCAACCCGGCGTTTTCCGACCGGTTTCGGACGTGTCATTAATTTGTTTTGCATGGTTGCGGTCATTGTCGTAACCGTCATGGCTTATGAGACCATTCTGGAAGGGTTTCATTTATTGGCTCACCCATCGGCAGAATCTCATGGATTCTGGTTAAATTTGATCGTGTTGCTCTTATCCGTTGCGGTAGATGGATTTGTCCTTATAAAAGCAACAAAGGAAATTGTTCACGAAGCGCGAATAGAGGCTAAGGGTTTAGCCATCTTTCCGGTGGCATTCAAAAATGTTGGCCGGGCAGCTCCTCCGACGCGATTAGTTTTTTTTGAGGACTTAGTGGCTACCACCGGCGCGCTGTTAGCACTCCTTGCGGTAATCGTCACATCAATGACAAGCTTTAAACTTCTGGATGGCATCTCAACCCTGCTCATCGGATTATTGATGATTGGGGTTGCCTTTAAAGTCGGATACGATAATATGGTTGGACTTATTGGCGTCTCTGCTCCAAGAGATGTTGAAGAAAAAATCGCGAAAATCATATTTGAAAATACTTACGTAACCGATATTTATCAGATGAGAGTTTTGCAAGAAGGACGTTATTACCATGTAGAGGGCCTTATAGAACTTCGCCCCGGATTAACCCTTGCAGACGCGGATGATATTAAATTCAAGATTAGGGATACGTTGCTTAAAGAATCCGAAATCGCGGACGTAACAATAGGGATTATCGAAGATAACGGAGTTAGAAACTGGAATCCCGATCCGGTTAATGTATAATTGCAGGTCGCCGGCAGCCGATAAGTCATCGGCTGTTTTTTTTGTTAAAATAATCAAACATTGCTGGTATAATTCCTTATTGAGGCTAATCAAAATAGAATTAGATCATGAAATGCCTTAAACGGGGGATCGTATGGTTTCAATATTTAATGACCAGAGTCTTTTTATACGCGTATTTGATATATCTCCAATCGGGATGGCTTTGTTAACTTCAGACGGACGAGTCAATATGGCTAATCCATCTTTATGCAACATGTTAGGTTATAGCGAAGATGAGCTAAAAACGCTCGACTTTTCATTTTACACCCATCCCGAAGACTTGGATGCGGATTTAGAATTGTGGTGCAAATTGGTTCATGGCGAAATGGACGGTTACCAAATCGTTAAGAGATATTTCCATAAATCGGGGACCGTTATGTGGGGGCTTTTGAATGTTACGGTCGAAAGGAACCTTCAGGGGATTGATGGCAACGATGCATTCATTTCTCAGATTGTAGATATAACCGAACAGAAGAAGAAAGAGGAAGAGTACAAGAGGATCGAAGAACTGCATCATCTGATTTCCAATCACTCGCAGGACGTTATTTTGCGCGTAACACCCGAAGGAGTAATCTCCTACGTCTCGCCGGCTTCCCGCATCCAAATCGGATACGAACCGGAAGAACTTATTGGGCAATTAGCCTATAATTATTGGCATCCGGAGGATTTGCACCGTAACTGGTTAAGTAACGATCAATCGGATAGCCGAATATATATTTACCGTCTGCGGCATAAGGCAGGTCATTATATATGGCAGGAAGCACATTCCAAAAAAATAAGAAATGCCGCGGGTGAAGTTCAACATGTCATCAGCATGGGGCGCGATGTAACGGAACGCGTACATTCCGAAGAGTTAATACGCAGATCCGAGAAACTTTCCTTAATCGGTCAACTTGCAGCAGGGATCGCCCACGAAATTAGAAATCCATTGACGAGCTTGCGCGGATTCATGCAGATGTATTTGAAAGAGGATCTGGACGGTTCAAAGAAACTGCGCAACGATGTGATGATAGCCGAGATTGATCGCATCAATGAAATTGTAAGCGAGCTTCTCGTGTTGGCGAAACCTTCGAACGAGGTATTCGAGTTAAGGGATGTCGCGCAACTATTAACGCATGTTACCAGATTGTTTGAAGGGCAAGCCAACCTGTATAACGTTCAGATCAAGAAAGAGTTAGAGGCTAACCTACCCTTGATCGAGTGCCAGAGCAGCATCAATCAAGTATTTATCAATGTAGTGAAAAATGCCATTGAAGCCATGCCAACTGGCGGAGAAGTCATGATGCAAGCCAACCAATTGAACGGTAACATCTACATTCGAATCAGGGACACGGGACAAGGCATCCCATTTGATGAAATCAACAAGATCGGCAATCCTTTTTATACGACCAAAGAGTCGGGAACCGGGTTAGGGTTAATGGTGTCGATGAGGATCATCGAAAACCATAACGGGACGATGCGATTCGAAAGCGAAGTTGGGAAAGGAACTTTGGTGGAAGTTGTTTTGCCGGTTGATAAATAACAATGATGTATAGAACCTAACTAGATAAACAAAAAAACTGCCGACGCGATCGACAGTTTTTTTTTGTTTTTCAAAGGATTGACTTCCGATGATTACAAATGTAGTATTGATTACAGTTGTAATATTGATTACATACGTAGTCTAAAGTGGAGGTAGAGGTTTATGAAAGATGTTTCACGCATTTCCGATGCTGAGTGGGAAGTAATGAAAGTATTATGGGCGAAATCTCCAATGACTGCGGGCGAGGTCATAGAGGCTTTGACAGACATAACCGATTGGAGCCCTAAAACCATCAGAACTTTGCTTACCAGATTGGTTCAAAAAGAAGTGATAACTTTTGATTCAAACAGCAAACCTTATGTCTATTCTCCTTTAGTTACGGAAGAAGAAACCACGCAGGCTGAAACAAAATCGTTTTTGAAAAGGCTGTATGGTGGAGTAGCTCTAAAACCGATGTTGGTTAACTTTTTGAAGCACGAGAAATTGTCTAAAGAAGATATCGAAGAATTAAAAAGCATTCTAGACGAAAGAAAGGAATAAGCCAGATGACGGTTCATCTTTCTGACTTTTTTAAATGGATCTTATCTACCTCGTTTATGGGCAGCGTACTGGTCGTCATTATTATTACTGTTAAATGGATGCTCAGAGATAAATTAAAGCCTAGATGGGGTTATCTGATCTGGATGCTTTTGATTCTAAGATTATTGCTGCCATGGACACCTGAAAGCTCGTTTAGCTTGTTTAATATCTTTCATATGAATGTTGGCAATCATGTTGGCGTGGAGAGTGAAGCTACTTCAACCCCTCCGATGGTTACGCCTAGCTTCGAGACTACGTCCTCTACAGAAGAGCACTCTTCCTCTCAGCAGAATGAAATGGTGACTAGTGAAAGCAATACAACGGTTGAAAAACCGATTTTACTCATACAAATTGCTTCTTGGATATGGTTGATCGGAACGATTCTATTCATTGCTGTTATGCTTCGAACAAATATTCATTTTGCCAGGAAAATAAAACGTAAAAAAATCTCTGATCCAAACATTCAGTATTTGTTGGAGTCTTGTAAAGAAGAAATGAAATTACGCAGAAGTATTACGTTAATTCAGTCGAATCGAGTCTCCAGCCCTACACTGTTTGGATTATTTAAACCGAGGATGTTGTTACCTGACAACGCACTAAGTACATTAAGCGAAGCGCAGCTACGGTACGTTTTTTTGCATGAGTTGTCGCATGTGCGAAGAAATGATATTCTCGCGAATTGGTTAATGAACATTTTGCTAGCTTTTCATTGGTTTAATCCCTTCCTTTGGTACGCCTACAACAAGATGAGAGTAGACCAGGAATTAGCATGTGACGCGTTGGCTTTATCGAGAATTACACCGGAAGAGTCCAAAGACTATGCACTGACGATCATAAAGATGCTAGAGACCTTCACGAAACCCGTTTATTTAGCAGGGGCTGCAAGTATTTTGGGGAATAAGAAAGAATTGAAGAGGAGACTGATTATGATCGCTTCGCCAGTAAAAAAGTCATACAAATGGTCTCTGCTTGGCATTGTAGTTATCTTGTTTATTGGTGGTACAGCATTAACTAATGCGAACACGAGGGAGAAGGTTGATGCAGCAGCAGTTACAGAACAAACAACCGCTACCGAAATCGAGGAACTAACAAACGTTTGGGCGAATGCGCTCAAAACGCGAGAAGGAAAACCGCGCTACGACATGATGTCTGCAAAAGCAAAAGAAAAGTTTGAACAAGAACAGATCATCAGAGCAGGTGAGGACTGGAATTTTAATATAGGAGTTTCAAGTCCATGGGTTATTGATTATGAGAGTAAAATCGACGGTCTGAACGTTGTTATTACTTATGTTACGAAAACAAGCGAGCCGGCTTATTATAAGACAGTGGAATCTGTATCGTTCGTGAAAGAGAATGGTAAGTTTGTTGTTGATGATTATGAAATCTTAACTGATGGCGAATTGATTCATACTGGTACTATGATATCAAGAACAGACTATGATCGTATGATGAAAATTATTATTTCAGTTAATAAAGGAGAACTTCCTGTTACTGCTCTTAAAGATGCTAAGCTAATATTACAAAGAAAAGACGGTTTAAATAATTTGTCCCGTTCTGTTAGAGAAGAGTATTTGAAAGAAAATGGGATGACGGTATCTGCTACAGACCAACAAGGTATTACTGAACAAGAATATTTAGATATGTCTTATATCATTGGTGAAGTTAATGCTGGGGATTTACCGATTGCAGCATTAAAGGATGCCGAACCATTACTTCAAAGAAATCCTGAAATGATTACGAAAGAAACATGGGCAAAATATAACGCATTGAAGTCAGATTATCAGACAAATGAACAGGGTGAAACGTATGGTCATGGACCATTTACTGGAGTAGAACCAGACTTGATTAAAGCTGAAGGAGAAAATGGGGTTGTTGGATATGTAAAAGCTTCTGATCTGTCGCCATCATATTCATCTCCTGAAGAAGCGTTGGCAAATCAAGAGTTGCTCAATAAGTCTGAATACCGTTCTATTCATTTATATAAATCAGATGGAAAAACCATCATTGGCGAATTCAGAATGTATTCTTCAAAGTAAAACCGCCTAGCTAACTACCTTGTTGTTCAAACAAAAAACCTCCCCTATACGATAGTTGGCGATCAGGCCGACCATCGAACAGGGGAGGTTCTTATTTTAAACTTAGAACATCGGAAGAATATACTTCGCGATAAAATACATTACTCCAAAAGTAATAAGCACATACGCCACGTATTTGATAAACGTGGAAGCCACGCGGCTCGAGTCATACCTTTTCTCGACATGGCGTTCTTCGTAATTGCGTTGTTCAACGGACATTCGGGATCACCGTCCTCGATTTTTTGGTCGATCTTCTTACCTTTTCTTTACCCGGAGCGGTAGGGGCCTAAACAATTGCGGATTCGGGATATCATCCAACAATATAAACAAAAAAACTGTAACAAAAAATAATTTTATATTTTGTTACAATTAAACTGGACAAAACAAGCGGATCACGCTAATCTTATTGTAAGAAAATTATACAAATTAGAGGAAGAAGGGACTTTACGTTGTTAGAATTAACGATAGACGAGCCTGATCGTCTCGTAAAGGTCGCGCATGCTCTCAGTACACATACTAGAATCGGCATCATAAAGCTGCTGCTTACCAAACCGAACTTAAACATTATTGAAATAGCCGAAGCGCTTGATATTCCCGTCTCTACGGCGGCAACGAACGTGAAGGTGCTCGAAGAGGCGGAACTTATTCTAACCGAGCTGCAGCCGGCTTCCCGCGGAGCGATGAAGGTTTGCAGCCGGAATTTCGACGACGTGCGGATGATTCTGAATCCGATTGCGTTCTACCAGAACAACAGCAAGGCGGTAGAGGTAGAAATGCCAATCGGCCATTTCATTAACTTTGATATACAACCAACCTGCGGCATGGCCAATACGACGGGGATGTTGTTTACGGAAGACGAACCGGATAACTTCTATCATCCGGACAGCCGGACGGCGGAGATCATCTGGTTCCGCAAAGGCTGGATCGAATACCGGTTCCCTAAGAAAGTACCCGCAGGGGCAAAGGTGAAATCCATCGAGTTTTCGCTGGAATTATGCTCGGAGGCGCCTAACTACAATAATGACTGGCCTTCCGAAATAACCGTCTGGGTCAATGATGTGGAGATTGGTTCCTGGATCTCGCCGGGCGACTTCGGAGATCATCGGGGCAAGCTTAATCCTCCTTGGTGGAACGACTCCAGCACCCAGCACGGTCTGTACAAAACCTGGGCAATAGAGGAAACCCGCAGCACGGTTGATAACGAGAAAAGCTCGTCGTCCACGCTACGCGACCTGCATCTGGACCAGAAGCCTTATATTACGTTTCGGATTGGACTCAAGCCGGATGCGAAACATCAAGGCGGCATCAACTTGTTTGGCAAATCGTTTGGCGATTATGCTCAGGGCATTATCATGAGGATGCAATACGACTAATGCACGTCCAATTGTTCCAGATGTTTTGTGAGAACAACGGCATCTGGAACTTTTTTGGTGAATGATTCAGTTTTATTGAAAGAAAGCGTTGACATTATGAATTACGGATTGTATATTTTGTTTATAAACAAATAAGTTGAAACAAATTAAAAAATGTGTCGGTATCATATAGCCTGATGACGAGGACGCTTGCGGAGGCTGATTGGACTGTACATAAAGGTGGCCAGTACTTATTTGTTTACCGGAAGTCATATTGTTCATTCATTATGAAGGGGGAAGTAACAGATGGCGAAATGGAGAAGCGGTAAGGTTTGGATGGCGGCAATGCTTTGTCTCATCATCGTGCTTGCGGGTTGCAGTTCCAATAATGGAGGCAACAAAGAAAGCTCGAATAACGGCAAGAACAACGGCAATGCGGCGGCACAGGAATCGTCGAATACGGGAGCAGCAGGCGAAGGCGCGGATGCAAGCGCCGATGCGAAATCCAGCATTGAATTTATGGGCTGGGGCGGCGATACCGAGAAAGCGGTATTCCAGAAGCTGATCGACGCTTACACGAAGAAATATCCGAACAAAAAAGTGAAATATACGGTTGTTCCTCCCGGCGAGTATTACCAGAAGCTTGATACGCTGATCGCCGCGAAGAAAACACCGGATGTGTTCTATGCAGGCGGCGCGAACTTCAACAAGCTTGTAAGCAGCGGCGTATTGATGAACCTTCAGCAAATGCTTGATACAAGCAGCCTGGTTGACCAAAACAATGTATGGCCGGCAGCGCTTGACCGTTACCGTTATGACGGAACAACTTCCGGCAAAGGCGACATTTACGGTCTACCAAAAGATGTTGGCCCTTGGGCACTCGCGTACAACAAAGATCTGTTCGACAAAGCGGGTCTTCCTTATCCTAGCGCCAAAGCAGGCGAGTACACTTGGGATGACATGCTTGCCGACGCGAAAAAGCTGACGGTTGTTAACGAACGCGGCAAGATCGACACGTTTGGCGTTGCGGGTTATTCTACCGAATCTGCCGTTTGGGCAAATGGCGGCGACTGGACGGACGGCAAAGGCAACATTACGATCGACACGCCAGAGTTCGCTCAAGCGATGCAATTTGTAGCTGACCTTAGCCTTGTTCACAAAGTAAGTCCTTCCCCGGACGATGAAAAAGCACAAAACGGTTATGCGCGTTTCGTAGCCGGCAAAATCGCTATGTTCCCGATGGGTCCATGGGATCAGCCTGGCTTCTGGGATCTGCCGTTCAACTGGGATATCGCGGCATGGCCGGCAAGCCCTAACACAGGCAAAACAGCAACATGGCTCGGTTCGCTTGGCTTTGTCGTATCGGCCAAAACCGAATTCCCGGATGACGCATTCCGTCTGGCTACTTACCTCAGCCTTGATCAAGACTCGCAAAGACAAAACTATCAGCTTGGCCAAGCGGTTCCAAACCTGATGGATATGGCGAAAGGCGAATTCCTCGAGATGGACAAAAAGCCTGAGACTCGCCAAGTATTCCTTGATATTATTTCCGATTACGGCCGTCCTCCTATTGAGAACAGCTCGAAAAACACGAAATGGCTTGATACGTTCTGGCAAGATGCAAGCGCTGTCTGGACGGGCAAGCAAAGCGCGGCTGATTTCGTGAAAGCGGAACAACCGAAGCTTCAGAAGTTGTTTGACGAAAGCAATAAGTAAAACAGGTTGAACTTGCGGAAGGCATGCGGGGCAAAGACGACAGCCTATGGGCAGCGTCTTTGCCCCGCTCACCTTCGGCCAGGGAGGATTAATAATGAAGAAAACAATTACCGGATACCGGCGCAAAGAAGTGATTTGGTCTCTTATATTTGTTGCCCCGCCCGTGCTCGGGTTTCTGATCTTTGGGCTGGCGCCGCTGCTCACCTCGTTTGGGCTTAGCTTTATGACCTGGGATATGCTGACGCCTTCCGAGGTTGTTGGCCTCGACAATTTCCATTACATGTTTAATGACGAGAAGTTCTATAAGTCGCTCTACAATACGTTTTTCCTGCTTCTCGGCATCCCGCTTGGCATGGTGTTCTCGCTAATCCTTGCCATCATGATGAACCGCAAGCTGGCAGGCATCTCGATCTTCCGGACGATTTATTACATCCCGGTTATCTCGCCGATCATTGCCGTGTCTCTTCTGTGGCAGTGGATGCTGAACTACGATTACGGTTTGATCAACGAGTTTATTTGGAAAATCTTCGGAACGCAAGGCCCGAACTGGCTCGGCGATCCGAATTGGGTGAAACCATCCTTCATTCTGATGGGATTATGGGGCGGCGTAGGCGGTACGATGGTGTTGTATCTGGCCGGTCTCCAAGGCATTTCTTCTACTTACTACGAAGCAGCAGAAGTTGACGGGGCGACCCGTTGGCATCAATTCAAGCATATTACGCTTCCGCTTTTGTCGCCGATTCACTTCTATGTTGTCGTCATGGGCATTATCGGGACATTCCAGTCGTTCAGCCAAATGTACATTCTGGCTGCGGACGGAGGACCGGAATACAGCGGCGCGACAATCGTGTATTACATTTTCCAAGAAGCGTTCAAATATTTCAACATGGGTTACGCAAGTTCGGTTGCCTGGGTACTTGGCATCCTTATATTCATCATTACGCTAGTGCAGTTCCGCTTGTCCAAGCGGTGGGTGTACCAGGATTAGGAGGCCTTAAGCTATGGCTAATCAACGCCGTTTTATCAATACGTTTATATTCGTGCTGCTCCTTGCGGGATCTGTTATCATGCTTGGTCCGCTTGTGTGGACGATCTCGACCTCCCTCAAAACGCAGCAGCATGTCTTCGATGTTCCGCCGCAATGGATTCCGGATCCGCTTACTTGGCTGAACTATAAGGATGTTTGGTCGAAGGCACCGCTATTATACGGTTTTATGAACAGCGCAATTGTTGTCGTTACCGTCCTGACTTTCGGTTTGTTTGTAGCGGCGATGGCCGCTTACGCATTCTCCAAGTTCGAATTTCCGTTTAAAGAATGGATCTTTATGGCGCTGCTTGGCACGATGATGATCCCTTACTCGGTCGTTATGATTCCGCAATATATCGGTTTCTCGGAGCTTGGCTGGGTGGATACCCTGCTGCCGCTTATCGTACCGGGGTTGTTCGGCAATATCGTAACGATCTTCTTCTTCCGGCAGTTCATGCAAGGCGCCATTCCAAATGATCTAATCGATGCGGCAAAAATCGACGGCTGCGGTTATTTCCGTACCTTTACGACCGTTGCGCTTCCGATTGCGAAGCCGGCGATCGCGGCGCAAGCGGCGCTTGGTTTCATGGGCATTTGGAATGATTTCATGGGTCCGCTCATTTATCTGCATACGCCGGAGCGTCAAACGATTCAAGTTCTGATCGCAAGCATGCAATCCAACTACATCTCCACTTCGAATTACCCGTCCCTGATGGCGGCATCGATTGTTGCGCTGATTCCGGTCGTAATCGTGTTCTTTATGGCGCAGCGTTATTTCATTGAATCGATGGCGATCAGCGGCATTAAGGGGTAAGGCATGAGTGGCGCATGGCAAATGAAACGGTCAGTGATCGGCATTGGCATCGCGGCCCTATTGGCGGCAGGCGGAGGGGGAATATGGATGATGACGCAGAAGCAGGATGAGAAGGCGCCGCCGAGAGAGAAGTTAAGCATGGACCGGACCTACCAGAATCCGATGTCGTTAGATCAGGAATGGGCGGATTACGGAATCGGCGACCCTTACGTGCTCCGTTACAACGGCAAATATTATTTGTACTGCAGCACGAAGGATTGGCGGGTTGGCATTAAAGCCTGGAGCTCCGATGATCTCGTTAACTGGACTTATGAAGGCTTGGTTACGGAAGAGCCGCTCACGGAAGGCGCGTACGCGCCGGAAGTCGTGTATTGGAACGGTTCCTTCTATATGTATACCTCCCCGGCAGGGAAAGGGCATTACGTCTTGCAAAGCGCAAGTCCAACCGGACCGTTCACCGTACAAACGGATAATCTCGGCCTTACGATCGACGGCTCCGTGTTTATCGACGATGATGCCAAGTGGTATTTCACCCACGCCGAGTCCGGCGGGATTATGGCTAGCAGCATGACCGATCCGTATACGATGGAGGTAGGCGACAAACTGAATACGTCGCTAGGCCATTGGACGGAAGGTTCAATGATCATCAAGCGTAACGGCAGATATTTTATAACCTATACCGGCAACCATGTTTTCTCGAAAGGTTATCGCGTGAACTATGCGGTAGGACATGATTCGCCGACAGGTCTTTATACTATACCGGACAATAATCCGCTGATCATCTCCACGGACAAAGACTTTAACGGTCTTGGGCATAGCGCCACCGTGCTTGGACCGGATCTGGACTCTTATTATATCGTCTATCATAATTTGATCGGCCACTCGGCGGAAGGCCCGCCTGTACGGATGTTTAATATGGATCGTCTGACCTTTAACGGGGATAAAATGTCGGTGCTTGGCCCAACGCATGGCCAGCCGACCTCTGCGCCAGCCCTTCCCGCATTCCAAGATCCGCTTGGCGACGATATTCAGGACACGGACAACTGGGAAGAAGCCGGCATCGCCGGTGCCGATCGCTCATGGGTAACGAATCTATCTACCGAAGACCGTTTTACGGCGGAGTACAACGTGATACTTGGCGACTCGCCGGCTGGCGAACTTCAGACGATCTTCTCCTACACCGACGAGGACAACTATCGCAGCGTACGCGTAGATCCTGCTCGCCGTACTCTCGCTATACAAGATTCGGCAGCTGGTGAAGCCTTGCAGCAGGCAGCTTTGCCAGAGGGCATGGACTTCGGGAAGCTTCATACCGTTCGGGTAGAAGCAGATCAGAGCGGCACAAAAGTATATTGGGATGGACTGCTCCTAATAAACGACGACAAGCTGGCTGCAAAGGCCGGCCGGATTGGTTATGCCTGGACCGGCGGACTGAAGCCGGAGCTCCGGTACACCGCGTTCGCTAATGAGGCGGGCGGCAGCAGCGACAATAAAGCGGTCAAACAGGTGCCGGGCACCATGGAAGCGGTACATGCCGCATCCATTGACGAAAGGGCCGTGACCATCCACCAAGAAGGGACGCCGGATGGAAGTTACTCGGCTGAGCTAACCGGCAAAGACGCGGAGCTGGCATTCCCGGTTTATGCGAGGGAAGCTGGCGACTATGCCTTGGCGGCTATGGTATCGGACAGCTCGGCAGGTTCCACGCTTGAAGTGGAAGCGGGCGGCAAGAAGAGGAACGTGAAGATGTCGGCAGACGCATTCGTTACGGAAGACGACACTTCGGAATGGATGAAGGTACCGCTCGGAACGTTTGAGCTCAAGCAAGGGCTGCAATGGTTATCGATCTCCAAAGGGAAGGGCAACGCGAACATCCGGTTCATCGAGGCAGCGGCTGCTGTGGCTTCGGAAGGCAAGTTGAACTTTGAGCCTGATCCGGATGCCGTCTTTGGCGACTGGGATGTAGAGGATGGCAAAATCGGTTTAGCCGTGGACGGCAAGGATTCGATGATCTTTGGCGGAGACAACCGCTGGACGGATATGGAGGTAAACGCAAAGGTTACCCCATCCGATGCGGAGGACGGCGAAGCATCCATTCTGCTGCGGACGTCAAACGAATCTTCTTTCCCCGATCAAGTTGCCGATTCTTATATGGGTTATGAACTGACCCTGCGCAACGGCAGGGTGATCTTGAAGAAAATCAGCTACGAAGTAAATCAGGAGCTGACTTCAGGCGTGCTGGAGCTGGAGAATGGCCAGCCGCATCCGATTCGCATTAAGCTGGAAGGCGCTACAATTCAGGTCTTCGATGGAAATAAGAAGGATCCGATTTTGGCCTGGACGGACCGGAACGCTTTTCTTCATGGACGTATTGGTCTTCGAACAAGTTCGGCAGGCTGGCAATTTAGCGATATAACTGTCACTACCTCTAAATAAAGGGATCTCATAAATATAACGCATCAATAGGAGCGTAACAGGGAGCAGGGAAACGATATGACAACCAAAATGTACATCAAGAACTATCCCCGGCCGCAATTCGTCCGGGAACAGTGGGTCGATCTGAACGGGGAATGGAATTTTGCGTTTGATGACGCGAATGCGGGAGAAGCAAGTTTGCCTTCCGCGTTCGTCAGTGAACGTACGATCAAGGTGCCTTTTACGTATGAGACGGAAGCAAGCGGAATCGGTGACGAGAGCCATCATCCGTACGTCTGGTACAACCGCACGCTGGATATTCCGGCGGATGTGGAAGGTTCGAAGGTGCTGCTGCATTTCCAGGCGGTTGATTATGAAGCGAAAGTATGGGTCAACGGCACTTATGTGGGTTCCCACCAAGGCGGATACGCGGCGTTTAAGTTTGATATTACGCCGTATATCGCTTTTGGCGGAGAGAATCAGCTGACTGTCAAAGTCGAAGATAGCCAGGATGCGACGCAGCCGCGCGGCAAACAGCGCTGGGTGAAGGATAATTTCGAATGCTTCTACGTGCAGACGACGGGCATTTGGCAATCGGTATGGATGGAGTTTGTTGCTCCCGTCCGTGTAGATTCGGTGAAAATCACGCCGGATATCGACAATCGCACGGTCCGGTTTGAATACGAAGTAGAAGGCGACTACTCGGCTTCCGATATTCGGCTTGAGACGGTAATTAGCTTGAAGGGCCAACAAGTGAAGCAAATGAGCCTGGTCGTCGACCGTCCTTGGCTGCAGCTTGATGCCGATCTTGTCCATGAAGTAAACGGGCCGTGGAAACATAGCCACTGGTCCCCGCAGCATCCGAATTTGTACGACGTAGAGTTTATCCTGTATAAAGGCGACGTGAAACTGGACCATGTCTATTCCTATTTTGGCATGAGAAAAATTTCGATTGAAAAAGGCCGGATTCTACTCAACAATGCGCCGCTCTACCAACGCCTTATTTTGGACCAAGGGTATTGGCCAGGCAGCCATCTGACTCCGCCTTCGGAAGAAGCGCTTATCGAGGATATCGATCTTATTCTGGCCATGGGCTACAATGGCGTACGCAAGCACATGAAGGTAGAGGATGCGCGGTTCCTATACTGGTGCGACGTGAAAGGGCTGCTCGTCTGGTCCGAGATGGCGGCAACCTTTGAGTTCAACGACAATGCGGTTCACAAGTTCACCAAAGAGTGGATGGAGGTTGTGCGCCAGCAATACAATCACCCTTCGATCATTACTTGGGTTCCTTTCAATGAATCTTGGGGCGTCATGAACATTAAGAAGGACAAGAAACAGCAGAAATTTACCGAAGCGATTTACCATTTGACCAAAAGCTTTGATCCGTACCGTCCGGTTATTACGAATGACGGCTGGGAGCATACGGTATCCGATATTCTGACTCTTCATGATTACGTAGAGACAAAGGAAGAGTTCGAGAAGCGTTACGCGAACAAGGACGAGATCCTGAATAACGAGATTTCGTTTAACCATTGGAAATATGCTTTTGCGGACGGTTATGAATACCAAGGCCAACCGGTTATCGTCAGCGAATTCGGCGGGATCGCTTTCCAGACCGAAGCGGGCTGGGGTTACGGCAATCAGGTGAGCTCGGATGAAGCTTTCTTGAACCGGTTCCGCAATATCCACCAAGCAATCAAGGATAGAGATTATATCGTCGGTTATTGCTATACGCAAATTACCGATGTGCAGCAGGAAGTGAACGGACTGCTGACGGCAGACCGCAAGCCAAAGATTCCGCTGGAGACGATCCGGGAAGTTAATTTGATGTAATAAGTAAAAAGCCTCGCAGCTCTTGGAAAGGAGCTGTGAGGCTTTTTCGTTTAATGGATATTTATTTGCTGGCTACTTGCGTGCCTTCTTTTAGCGTGACGTCTTTACTGTTCCATTCAGGCAGCGAAGTCACGAATTCATCCGACATACTGACCAGGCGACGGGCACGGGTGTAGGTGTCCTTGGATTCCATCGGTTCGGTCACCGGACCGCCGAGCAGCGGGTAAGTCATGCCGTCGGCATAATCGGAACCGGGAACAAACGCGCCTTTATCCGAGATAAACGAACCTGACGGGAGATAATAACGCTCGGGCAGTATATTCGTTGTATTGTTGAGAAGATCCTGGCCGAAATGAACCTGATCCTTCAACGAGACACCCGTCAAGTTAGCGATCGTCGGGAAAATATCCGATTGTCCGCCAACCTGCTGGAACACTTGCGGCTGTTGACCCGGTACGGACATGACAAGCGGAATGTTCATCATATCCGGCAACGCGTAATCGCGGCCGTAAATTTCCTTCATCAGTTTTTTCTCGTCGTTATTGAGCGAATAGATCGGCAGACCTTGATGGTCGCCGTATAATACAATGACGCTGTTATCCCAAACGCCGTTTTGCTTCAGTTCGTCAATGAACTGGCCAAGGGCATAATCCGCGTAATTTTGCGCTTCGATATAATCGCCAACCAGCGTGTTTTGATAACGCGTTGGCAAGGTGATTTTAAATTTGCTTTCCGGAATGCGGAACGGATGATGGCCGGACATCGAAATCAGCTGCGTGTAGAACGGCTGGCCGGTTTGCTGCATTTTTGCAAGCTCGTCAGCGGTTTTGGCATACAATACTTCATCGGACGGACCAAACGCGACAATATCGTCTTTGCCAAAGAAGCGGTCATCATAATATTT
Organism: Paenibacillus glycanilyticus; assembly: GCF_030161375.1. Classification (GTDB taxonomy): domain Bacteria; phylum Bacillota; class Bacilli; order Paenibacillales; family Paenibacillaceae; genus Pristimantibacillus; species Pristimantibacillus glycanilyticus_B. Next base: position 464,768 of record NZ_BSSQ01000001.1, on the reverse strand, counting down.
GTCCCAGCCAAGCGCTTTATACAGCTGGTCGCGATTCCAGAACATGATGTTGTTCGTGTGGAACGTCGCCGTCTGATAACCGTTAGCAGCAAAAGCCTTCGGCATACTTGGCAGATCTTTATCGGCATACACTTCGGAAGCCGCGCCGTTAGGCGGAACGTATAACGAAGTGTTGACGACAAACTCGGCATCAGCCGTATTGCCTTGACCGACCTGCTGGAAGAAATGCGGGAAGTAGAAATGCCCGCTCGCCAATTTGTTCATGTTTGGCGTAATTTCCTGACCGTCGATCTTGAGGTTGATCAGGAAGTTTTGGAAAGCCTCAAGCTGAATGACAATAACGTTTTTGCCTTTTGCCGCTTCCCAGAATGCCGGGTCCGCCGGTTCGGTTACGCCTTTTTCTTGCGCAACCATCTCCGGCGTAATTTTCTCGGCTGTTATAGGAAGATCCTTGGAAGAAGCAAACGTGGCATAAACTTCGTAATTAAGAATGCCCATGTTCTTGGCTTGTTGGAATTCATTCATGTCCTGGCGGTACGGAATGATAGCCGCCGCGCAAGCCGCAAGCGCAAGCACTTGGCCGGCTGCGAACCAGCTGCGTCCTTCGCGGACGGACAACGTTTTGCTCCATGTCCGGAAGCGCCGGCTGAACGCGATCATTAGGAATGCCGCTACGATATCCGTAAAGATGAACAAGAAATACGGATCCATCAGCGAGATGACGCTGCTGTTAACTTCGGATACCTGATTCACCTGGCGAAGCTCATGATAAGTGACAATAACGCCAAAATATTTGTAGTACATAATAACCGCGAAATAAATGCCGGTCAGCACCAAGTCGCTGATCAGATAAGTCATGAATTTTTTACGGAATGCAAATGATTCAATTAAACAGAAAATAAAGCCAATGGAGGCAATGCCCGTGATCAGCATTTTCGCCAGGTCTTTTGTGCCTCCGTCAAATACGATGAGCCAGACAAGAAGCATTTTCAAAATCATGATGATGGAAAAAATAACAAAAGGTTTACTAAGCAGTGATTTCCATCGATTGTCGTTACGCAAAACCAATCGTCTCCCTTACATTAAGCTTAAAAATTACGATAAACGTATGGATCGGAAGGTTCACCGATCGACTTCCAATCAGTCGCCTTCAGAACCAGAACCGTTTGCTTGAAGGGTTGGTACAGCTCGGAGCTCAAAGTGCCCGTTACATGAACCCAGTCGTCATTGCTCAGCACCGTTCCTTTCGGGAACTCGACAAGCATGCCGAACACGCCAGAATCAGCGGCACAATGAATAAATCCGTATCGGAACACGAAATAATGCGTGTTATCAATCTGCTCGCCTTTATAGACAAAGCCGTCAAAGCCTACCGTTCTTCCCATAAATACGTCAGGGTGATTATACAGCGCTTCGAGACCCTTCAAATAATCATTATCGTTAAAAATCAGCTGTTTGCGGTCAATAAATTGAGCCAGCTCTTTATCGGCTACCTTCTTATAGCCTTCCTCACCATAGAAAATACTTGTATCCGGCTTTAGAAACTGGTGATTGCCCGGGTTGTCCGCGGAGTAGTCGATATTGGGGAAGGAGAAGCCCTTCGCCTTCACAAAACTCGAGTCCAGCGTTTGTACGGGTAGAAATAGACCGGTCAAGATTGGGATCAGCAGCATGATGTAGCTAAATCCTCGTCCGAACTTGGAGTTCGAGTGATGGTGGTCATGGCCGTGATCATGCCCGTGATCATGGTGGTGGTCATGGTGGTGGTCATGGTCCTGACACGCGCAGTCATGATTGTGAGCGTGATCTCCATGCTCATGGACATGATCATCGTTAATGCCTTGCGCAAGCCGCTCGGCCTTCGCCTTGTCCGCACGTTCCTTCCGGTTTACGCGGATGAATTCAAAGACGAACAGAAAGGCGAGCAGGATAATTGCGCTTGTCGATAAATAAGAATACTTCATATTAATGTACTTGTTAAGATTGCCGTTCAGGTGCATTTCCAGCAGCATGAAGGCGAAGCCGCCCAGAATGTACAATCGGATCATCCGAATAACCTCCCCACAAGCAGGGATACCACAAGCGTACTGACCATGACGAGAGCGATCAGGGTTGCGACAAACTTGCCTTTAAATACCCCAAGCAGCATCAACGTGTTCTTAATGTCGATCATCGGGCCAAATACGAGAAACGCCGAAATGGCTCCAATCGAAAAGCTGCCGCGGAAGGAAGAAGCAATAAACGCGTCGGCTTCCGAGCAAAGCGACATGACAAACGCAAGCACGATCATGACGAGTGAAGAAGTGACCTCGTTGCTCCCCAAATGGATGAGCGATGCCGTTGGCACGTAGGTTTGAATGGAAGCGGCGATCAATGCGCCAAGAACCAAATATTTGCCTACCGAGAAAAATTCTTCAATCGCATGGGTAATGACCCCCATCAAACGTTGTTGAATAGGAGGTTTTGCGGTTACGGCTACAGGTACCTCGGCTGCGGCTGCCGTTTCCGCTATTCCTTTGCCCTGAGTCTCACGGAAAGGCAGCTCGGGAAATAGATAAGATAGGATGACGGAAACAAAGAAGGCCACAACAATCGCGGCTCCCGCCCTGATCAGCGCCATCTTCCAGCTGTTGCCGAAAGCGATAAACGTCGCGAACAAGACAATCGGGTTAATAATCGGCCCTGTCAGCATAAAGGCAATTCCGGCATGAAGCGGGACGCCTTTGCCTAGCAAACGTCTCGTAATAGGGACGATGCCGCATTCGCAGGCAGGAAAAAAAACGCCGACTCCGCAGCCAACGAGCGTGGACAAAAACCGATTTCTAGGCATGACTTTGGCAATCCAGCGTTCGGTTACGAATGTTTGAATGAGGCCGGACACAATGACGCCAAGCAGGATGAAAGGAATTGCCTCCATAATCATGCTTAGGAAAATCGTATTCAGTTGTAATAAAGTTTTCACGTAAACCTCCGATAAATATCCTATAAACATTTTATAAACATTCTAGCTAGTAATCATTACTATCATTCACTATAAGTCATTGCTATAAAGAAATGCAAGACAACCGAAAGACGGCCCAACAATTACATGGGCAGCCTCTGGCAGAGCCTGAATGTCCTTCATAAGAAGGAAATATTTAAAGTTATTTAAAGTTATGAATCTTGCTTCCCTAGTTGCATTTACTCCGTTATGATGAAAGTAGCTACAATAATTATAGTTTCCAGCTCTTCGTGTTTATTACCAAAGGGAATCGCATAAAATAGGAAAGAACACTAATATTCCCAAGCCGGGAGGTAACTATGCGAACAACAGGTTGGAAAATAACGGCTGTAGCGGCCTTGCTTGCCGCTGCCATTGGTCTAAACATGAAATCCGATCTGTTCTCTGTATTTGCGTCTGCCTCTAGCGGAGGCAGCACGGTCGATCAGCTGGAAGAGGAGCTGGCATCGCAATTCCAAAACAGATCCGAGCATTTTACGCTTCAATATAAAGGAGACAAGCACAAGCTCACGGACGGCTTGCAGAACACGATAAATCTGGCGCTGGCACAAGACGACTACACGGCTTATATTCTTGACTCCTATTTGTATACCATCCGCAGTTGGGGGAATCTGTCCACGATCAAGCTGGAGGCCAGATACCGCGAAACGACGGAGCAAACCGCAGCGGTAGATGCCACGGTTAATAAAGCAGTGAAGCAGATCATCACCCCTAGGATGAATGACCATGAGAAGGTGAAGGCGATTCACGACTGGATTGTCGGCAAGCTGCAATACGACCAGACCCTGAAGCATTACACCGCTTACGATGCGCTCACGACGGGAACGGCCGTATGTCAAGGTTATTCCTTGCTGGCGTACAAAATGCTAAAAGCTGTCGGAATTCCCGTTCTGATCGCGGAAGGCACGGTAAAAACCGGCGATCATGCCTGGAATATGGTGCAGCTTGACGGCAACTGGTACCACTTGGACATGACATGGGATGATCCCGTCGTAAAGACGGCCGGCTCGAAGCAGACGGAATCCCGTTTAAGTTATAATTATTATTTGAAGACGGATGCGGAAATGCGCGCCGATCATCAATGGGTGAAGACCTATCCGGTCGCGAACCATTCCTATAGCGCGGAATTAAGCAAGCTGGAGAGCAAGGATTCCGGCAATACGGCGGAATACGAGACGCTCAAAAACGAGCTTGGCTTGCAATGGGCAGAACCCGAGCATACGGTATCAAGCCTGGTTGAGCTGGAGCAAGATATTCGCGAGGCTGTGATGAACCAGCAAACGAGCATGCATTTCCGTTATCTAAACGGCTCAACGCTAGCAGCGGACTTGCAGAAAGCTTTCAAGGTGGCGCATGTTTCCATACGCTATTCGGCCCGTTACGAGCCCTATGGCAACGACGGCTCGATGCTTGTGCAGGTGCAGCTGGATTATCAATAAGCAAACATGGTTAATAGGAGTTACCGCGAGGTTGCAGCGGGGCTCCTTTTTTTGTACGCAAAAAAAAAAGCCGTATCCCAAGTCGCGGTTATGCGCAACGTTTGGGTATACGACTTATATAGGGCTTATTAGGCTTATTGCTGCTCGCGGTTACGGGCGGCGGTCATTTGCTGCCATACCGATCCGGCGGCCTCTTCGCCGCGTTCAATCCGCTCGAGCGCTATCTGAGCCTGCAGCTGGATTTCGAACTCGGCGTCTTTGGCGGCCTCGCGCAGCGCTTCTACGGCGCTCTCGTCGCCTGCTTCGTACAAGAAACGGGCCGCGCGCCAACGGACAAGCTTATTAGGGTCGCGCAACGATTCAATCATCGGGCCGGTTGCTGCCGGATCGCCCCAGTCGGACAAGGTATCGCCGGCCGTGCGGCGAACGGATGCGGATTTGTCGCGCAGCGCTTCAAATAAGTAAGGCATGGCTTCCGGCGTGCGGAGGTCTCCGAGGTATACGACGGCAAGCCGGCGAATCGACATGTTCTCGTCATGCAGCGCTTTGGCAATGAGGGGCAGCAGTTCCGCCTCCGGCGCCATGCGTTCTAACGCGGCGTAACGAACCTGCCATTCCGGCGATTCGAAGCGCTTCTCAATCTCGTCTGCGGTAAGCGGAGCCGGTCTGGCCGGCGCTGCCGACTCCTCGCCAGGACCAAGAGCCTGGGCAGCCGCGATTAGCTCTTGAAGCCGATCTGGCGTATAGGCCGCCTCGAGCTCCTTCACAATTTCGGCAGCAATCTCTTCGAGCTCGCCGTAACGGACGCCAAACTCCTCGAGCCTCCGTTCGCGGATCATCGAAGCGCCTGCCGCTTCGGTTACGGCGTCGGTGAATTTTGTCGGCAGCGCGGAGCGGGCTTCGCGCTCGCCGTTTTTCACGCGCACCTGAATCGGAATGCCGCGATACATTTGCACAAGCACATGGGCCTCGCCGTAACTCTCGGCGGCAAGGGCGGCTCCCGCCGCGGAGTCGCCTTCCGTTCCGCCTTGCAACAATGCTCTGGCATCGGCGAGGATACGCGCCCAGTCCGCATTGGCGATGCGGTCAAGCGCGATAAAGTCCGCCGTGCGGAATATGCTCCGCACGCCTTCGATGGCGAGGAGTGCCTTCAGCGGCTCCGGCGCTTGTTCGATTTCTTTTTTTGTATAGGATTGTCTGACGCCGCGCGGAAGCGGCTCATCCACGTTCAGCTTCATGGAATTTGGACTTGGGGTTGGTTCGATCGAAATAAGTTTCATTAATATTTGCGCCTCCCGTTCACTAACTTGAGCTAATAATCATAGTTTACATGAAAAAAACTGCTTACGCGAATAAGGCCTGACCATCTTCGACGGTTGATTGGACATTCCCAAGTTGGTATCTTTAAGTAACAGGGCTATACAATCAGGAGGGATGAACAGTTGAGGCAGCCAAAAAAATTTACGAACAGCGAGCCCGTACAGCTGCATAATTCCATCAAGCACTTGAAACGATGGCGGCAGGAGCGGCTTCGTAAAATAAAAACAAAAGATTATTCCTATGCGGTTCCAAACGTAGAACCTGACCTGGACTTTCTGCACCGGAACCGGGAAGTTCCGTCCCTGACATGGGTGGGGCATTCCACGTTTCTGATCCAGCTTGCCGGGAAAAATATAATGACCGATCCGGTATGGTCCGGGCAGATGGCTTTCCAGAGACGCTTGGCGCCGCCGGGGATACCGATTGACGACGTACCCCCGGTTGACATCGTTCTCATTTCCCATTCCCATTATGATCATCTTCATATTCAATCGCTTCGCAGGCTTCAGGGCAGCAAGATGCTTCTGGTGCCGGCCGGGCTTCGCACGAAGCTTAGGCTTAAAGGCTTCACGAATATTAAGGAGCTGCATTGGTGGGAGTCGATTGTGATCGACGGCATCCGGATTACCTTCGTGCCATCCCAGCATTGGACCCGCCGCAACCTGTGGGATACGAACAGTTCCCATTGGGGCGGCTGGGTGATGGAGCCAGCGGAGAAGGATTCCGATGATCCGACGATCTATTTCGCAGGCGACAGCGGTTATTTTCCGGGCTTCAAGGAGATTGGCAACCGTTTCAATATAGATGTCGCTCTTATGCCTATTGGCGCTTATGAACCGGAATGGTTCATGGGGCCGCAGCATGTGACGCCGGAGGAGGCGCTGCAAGCGTTTGAAGATACCGGGGCTAAGCGGTTTGTACCGATGCATTACGGCGCGTTCAAGCTGGCTGACGACACGCCTCGCGAGGCGCTCGACCGGCTGGAGAACGAACGGCTTCGCAGGGAATTGGATGAAGACCAGGTCATCGTGCTGCCGCATGGCCAGACTTGGCGTTATCCATCGTCCGAACAATAGCAAACGAGAACAAAAGGAAGCCAAATAAGGACAGTGACTCTACTAGGCCGGAGAGCTATACTTATCTTATATTTCGATAATATTTCGATTGGAAACGAGGAACTGGAAACATGAGTCAGCCTATTCGTCTTGGCATAATTGGTGCAGGAGCTATTGGTAAAGTCCATTTGGAAACGTTCGCGAAGGTAGGCGCGGAATCGGTTTATGTAACCGCGATTACCGACGCTTATCTGCCGCTTGCTTCGCAAAGAGCAGAAGAGTTCGGCATTCAGACGGTTCATGAGAATCCGCAAGCCATGCTGGAAGATCCGGCGATTGATGCCGTTGTTATAGGCGTACCGAACCAATTCCATGCTCCGCTTGCCATTGAAGCGTTGAAACAGGGCAAGCATGTATTGCTTGAAAAACCGATGGCTATTGATGCCGAAGCGGCCCGTACGATCTATGAAGCGCAAAAGGCTTCCGGCAAAGTGCTGATGATGGCGCAGCAAATGCGCTGGACCGGCATTAACCGCGCCATTAAAGCACGCGTGGAGAACGGCGATCTGGGCCTGATCTATAACGCAAAGACCGGTTGGTTCCGCAAAAAGGGAATTCCGGGCTGGGGTTCCTGGTTCACGCGCAAAGACATGGCAGGCGGCGGCCCGCTTATCGATATCGGCGTTCATATGCTGGACCTGTCCTTGTATTTGATGGGCAATCCCAAGCCGGTATCCGTATACGGCTCCACCTACGCCGAGTTTGGTCCGGAGCGCCGCGGCATAGGCACTTGGGGTACTCCGAACTGGGATGGCTATTACGATGTAGAGGATCTTGCGACTGCATTGATCAAGCTGGACAATGGCGCAACTCTGTCGCTGGAAGTCAGCTGGGCGGCTCACGCGGCTGGCCTCAGCCAAGATCCGTTTGTCCATCTGATGGGCAAGGAAGGCGGAGCGGCGCTTATTGGCAGCGACGGCAAATTCGTAACGCATGAAGGCGACGAAGTGGTTGAGACGGTTATTGAGCCGTTGGATGGCGAGGAAGACCGCGTGCTCTTGAGCAAGCATTTCATCGAATGTATCGTCGAGGGCAAGGAACCGATCTCGTCCGCGTTGTCCGGCTACACGAACAGCCGCATCCTGGATGCGATCTACGAATCGTCCCGTACCGGCAACGAAGTGAAGCTGCACTGGGATTAAGGGCAAGGAACAAGGGTTGTCTCACAGTCATCTTTATGGCTGATGAGACGGCTCTTTTTTTGTGCTCATAGAATTTGTAGTTGACGGAAAAGTTTCAAAAATGTTCCAATGAGGACAAGCTGTTAGACCGAGGTGAAGGGTTTGGCCAAAAAAACGATTGCAATTACGCTGCTTATTGCACTTAGCGTGATTACCTACTTCAGAACAAGTTCGGCTGACCAGAACCCTTATCTGGTGACGGATTACAGCCGTTTGCATCCGGTGAAGGTGGAACGCGTGGTGAAGGGGAAAGAGGAGACGCAATTAATCCACTTGCTTCAGGATGCGCGAAAGCAACATCTGAAGGTATCGATCGCCGGTCAGCGGCATAGCCAAGGCGGACATACCTACTACAAGGACGGAATCGTAGTCGATATGACGGGCTACAACCGGATTTTGTCCATCGACCGGGAGCATAAGAAAATAACGGTGCAAGCGGGCGCGACCTGGGAGGATATTCAGGAGGCCGTTAACCGTTACGGCCTTGCCGTCCGCACGATGCAATCGCAAAATACGTTTACGGTTGGCGGTTCGATCAGCGTTAATGCGCATGGGAGAGACATTCGGAACGGTTCGATGATCAAAAGCGTTGATTCCTTCCGGCTGCTGATGGCTGACGGACAGATCAAGCAGGTCAGCCACTCGGAGAATGCCGAGCTGTTCCCGCTTGCTCTGGGCGGCTACGGACTGTTTGGCATTATTTTGGATGTTACTCTGCTGCTGGATGATGACGAGCTGTATTCCGTAAATACGGAAACCATGCCAACCGCGGATTATGTACGGTATTTCATGCAGGAGGTTAAGACCAATCCGGATATCCGCATGCATATTGCGCGCATTTCGGTATCGCGAGGCAGCTTCTTGACGGAGATGTTTGCGAAAAATTACACTTTAGACCATTCTGAGCCGCTAGAGAAATACAGCAAGCTAACCGTACGCGAGCCCTGGACCGCGCCTGGCAAACTGCTCTTTCAACTGAACCGGTCGTTTGATTGGGGCAAGACGCTAACTTGGGATCTGCAGACGGCATTTTTCACCGAAGAGTCAGGTGAGCTGATCAGCCGCAATAACGCGATGCGCGCGGCTTGGCAGTTCATGGAGTATGATCAGCCGGATAGCAGCGACCTTTTGCAGGAATATTTTATACCAGTTCGGCAGTTCGACGACTTTGTAGAGGCCATGGGGAAGATCGTACGCTCGGAGAATCTTAACCTGCTCAACATTACCGTACGGTACGTGAACGAAGATAACGAAGCGGTCCTCTCCTACGCCAAGCAAGATATGTTTGCTCTGGTTTGCCTGTTTAACGTGCCTTTATCCTCGAAAGGGCAAAGTCATATGGAACAGTCCGTCAGGCAGATCGTAGACGAAGCGATAAGCCGCGGGGGAACTTATTATTTGCCTTATGCGGGTTATCCAAGCCTTGAACAGTTTAGGGCGGCATACCCGGAATACCGGCTGTTTTTCCAAAAAAAGCTGCAATACGATCCGGGGGAGCTGTTTATGAATACGTTCTATGAGCAATACAAGGGAGGGGGAGCGGAATGAATTTAAGTTGGCTTATTCGTTCGCAGAGCTTGGTCACGCTTGCATCGGGAATGATCTATCCTTATTATTTGCTGTTCTTGAAAAATCTCGGCAACAGTTATTCGAAATACGGCCTGGCGTTTGCCGTCTTTACGATCAGTTCCGCTCTCGTGTCCCAATGGCTGGCTCCCCGTCTCGACCGATATAGCCAGAGAATGCTGATTGCGAGTTCGATGGGGATGATGGCGGCCATGCTTGCTTTTCCATGGGTCATGTCTTATAGCGTGGTTCTCTTGCTGCAGCTTCTTATGGGGATCTGCAACGCCATGCAGAAGATGAGCGAGAGACAACTGCTCGCCGATTATACCATTCCTGGCGGCCGTGGCGCCGCAATCGGCAACTATCATTTCTGGACGACGGTAGCCTCTGGGATTGCGGTTGTGCTTGGCGGCTATTTAATCGATTGGCTGACTATAAACGTATTGTTCTATTTCAGCGCTTTGGTCTATGCAGCAAGTGCCTGGGCGGTTTGGCGGATGCAAAAGGCCGACAGGGGAAAAGAATCCGTCCAAGCGCAAAAGACAAAATCCGTCAACGGCTAATTGGCATCTTTTTGCCTTTTGGGTGTAATTGAACGTTCAGACTGTGGTATAATGGTTCGAGATAAAAACGAGTTTGGAAAAGAAGGACGGGATTAAATACAATGATTAGTACAAGCGGCATAACGCTTCGCTTCGGGAAGAAGCCATTGTTCGAAGATGTAAATATTAAATTTACGCCAGGCAACTGCTATGGCTTGATTGGCGCGAACGGCGCAGGTAAATCGACGTTTCTGAAAATTCTCTCCGGCGAGGTTGAACAATCGAGCGGCGAAGTTCATATTACGCCGGGCGAACGACTTGCCGTATTGAAACAGAACCATTTCGAATACGATGAGTTCAACGTCCTCGAGACGGTTATCATGGGCCACAAGAAGCTGTATGACGTCATGAAAGAGAAGGACGCGCTCTATGCAAAGACGGACTTCACGGACGAAGACGGCATGCGCGCAGGCGAGCTTGAGGCTGAATTCGCCGACATGAACGGCTGGGAAGCGGAATCGCAAGCAGCCGAGATGCTGAACGGCCTTGGCATCACTCCGGATCTGCATGACAAGCAAATGGCGGAGCTTGGCGGCAACGAGAAAGTCCGCGTATTGCTCGCGCAAGCGTTGTTCGGCGAACCGAACATTCTGCTCCTCGATGAGCCTACCAACCACTTGGACATCGAATCGATCCGTTGGCTGGAAGATTTCCTGTCCGGCTACGAAGGCACCGTTGTGGTAGTCAGCCATGACCGTCACTTCCTGAACACCGTATGTACGCATATTGCGGACATCGACTTTGGCAAAATCCAAATGTACGTGGGCAACTACGACTTCTGGTACGAGTCTTCCCAGCTGGCTCTCGCGCTTCAACGCGGCGAGAACAAGAAGAAAGAAGACAAGATCAAAGAACTTCAAGCGTTTATTCAACGCTTTAGCGCGAATAAATCGAAGTCCAAGCAAGCGACTTCGCGTAAAAAATTGCTCGACAAAATTACGCTCGACGACATTCGTCCGTCGAACCGCAAATATCCGTTCATTCACTTCAAAGGCGAGCGCGAAGCGGGCAAATCTTTGCTGCTTGTTGAAGGCCTGTCGAAGACGATCGACGGCGAGAAAATTATTGATAACCTGACGATTGCCGTGAACAAAGGCGACAAAATCGCTTTTGTTGGACCTAACGGCCTTCCGAAGACGGTTCTGTTCCAATTGCTGATGGGCGAGCTGGAAGCAGATGCCGGTACGTATCAATGGGGTGTTACAACAACGCAAGGCTACTTCCCGAAAGACAACGCGCCTTACTTCGACGGCGTGGAACTGAACCTCGTGGAATGGCTTCGCCAATATTCCAAGGATCCGGACGAGACGTTTATCCGCGGCTTCCTCGGCCGTATGCTCTTCTCCGGCGACGATGCGATGAAGAAAGCATCCGTTCTGTCCGGTGGCGAGAAAGTGCGTTGCATGCTGTCCAAAATCATGCTCAGCGGCGCAAACGTGTTTGTCCTTGATGAGCCTACCAACCACTTGGACCTTGAGTCCATCACAGCGCTCAACAATGGTCTGACAGATACAGACTGTACGGTTCTGTTCACATCGCATGACCATCAGTTTGTCCAAACGATTGCAAACCGCATTATGGAGATTACGCCTAATGGCTTGATCGACAGAATGATGACTTATGACGAGTACCTCGAGAGCGAAGAGGTCAAAGCCCTTCGTGAGCGTATGTACGCCGTTTAATCGAACTGTAAAGATGGCTCGCATAGGTAAGTAAAATGCTTTTTATGAAAATAGCACTGCAGGGGAGTTACCCTTGCAGTGCTATTTTTGCTCTTGCTGCTTTCTTCAGCAAGTAGTTGCGAGTAATGTTCTCGTATCCGCTCTTGGTTAAGCTTTTGCTTTTATTGTGAAACAGCAGTTTCTGTCCTGCTGCATATGTCCACGAATCTTTGTTTGAGCATTCTATGAACAGGTTAAGGGCAGACGGAGCATTAAATGATTCTGGAGAAGCGAAGCTCATGCTTACGAAGTAGCTTTCTTTCAGAAAGCTTTGAAGCGTTCGCTTTTGTGAAGGGATACCAACCATACCTCGTTGATTCGAAGGAATCCCTGAGCAATGGCGATCGGAAGAACATTTAATGCGCAGGCTGCTGTTTAGCCTGAGGGCCCTTATTTTTTGCCGAGAGTTGCATCCGTGCATAAATGCGCGCATCTGGTAAAGACTGTTTCTCTAGACCCACATGAATTCGATCCGGTATGATTATTCATACTATAAATTATGGATTAATGAAGAAATGAGGTTAGGGGAAGAAATGAACCAGTATGAAGAGATCAAGCAGGGCGAGAAGGGAGCTTTGGTCAGCATCGGCGCGTATATCGGTCTGTCGGCCATCAAGCTTGGCGCTGGCTATTGGTTCGCCTCGGGAGCGCTCGTAGCGGACGGTTATAACAACCTGACGGATATTATAGCATCGATAGCCGTGCTCATCGGCCTGCGCATCTCCCAGAAGCCGCCCGATAAAGACCATCCTTATGGACATTTTCGCGCGGAGACGATCGCCGCGCTTATTGCTTCGTTTATTATGGCTACCGTTGGCCTGCAGGTTATTATCAATACGGTACGTTCCTTATTCAAAGGCGAGCAGACTGTACCCGATCTGAATTCGGCTTGGGTCGCTTTATTTGCTGCGGTATGTATGGGAGCCGTCTATTACTACAATCGGAGACTAGCGAACCGGATCAATAATCAGGCCCTTCATGCAGCGGCAAAAGATAACTTATCCGACGCGCTGGTCAGTACCGGAGCGGCCGTAGGCATTATCGGTGCCCAGTTTGGCTTGCCGTGGCTTGATCCGGTAGCCGCTCTTCTAGTGGGCGCGATCATCTGCAAGACAGCCTGGGACATCTTCTACAGCTCGACCCATGCTTTGACGGACGGTTTTGACGCCAATAGGCTTATGACGTTGCGTTCCACGATTGAGAGCACCAAAGGAGTGAAATCCATCAAAGACATTAAAGCCCGCGTTCATGGGAGTAATGTTCTGATTGATGTCATCGTGCAGGTGGATCCGGCCCTTTCCTTAATCGAAAGCCATCGGATCAGCGATGAAATCGAGCAGTTGATGGAGCGCAAACATAATATTATGAGCGTTCACGTACATGTGGAGCCACAAGATATGATCGCGTCTAGCCCTGTTCAATAACTTGTTTGAACCAAAGCGAAAGCGGGTAAATAAAAACGGTACAAGGATCATCCTTGTACCGTTTTGTTCTTTTGCATTATCTTCCGTATTTCTTCATCATGCTGAGGAATTTGTCAGCCGTAAGTGTCGGTGTTCCCGCGTTCAGGCGCATTACTTCATCCGACCCCGGTCTGTTAATGCCCGGGCGAGTGGTGAAGAATAAAGTAACGCCAGCGTTTTTCTCAAGCTGCTTGGCCGAGGAGTTAAAGGCGCCAAACGGGAAGGCGATCATCTGGTTCGTATTGTTCAGCTCTTCCTTAAGCCGTTTCTCCATGAACTGAGCATCGTTTCCTACGCGAGTTAAGTATTCCTTCTTGGTTTCCACCCGGCCCTTATCGGGTAGGTAGATCGGATTGCTCAGCTTAGGCCCTGTTTTCTTGCCTCGTTTATCGAGCGGAGCATAACCATGCTGGTCATACGTATGACTGTAGAAGCTGTATCCTTCGGCCTTAAGCTTCCGCATCGTGTCCCAAGTCAAATGCTTGGTGTGAACGTTTTGGTTGTCGCTGCTTGATCCGATTACGAAATGTGTAGCAACAAAATCGTATTTGTTCAATATCGGAACCGCATATTGGTCAAAGCTTTCGTAGCCGTCGTCAAACGTAATTACAACCGCGTTGTCCGGTACCTTCGCCTTATGCTCCATGAACTGTGCGAACTGATCCACGCTAATCACATTATAGCCGTTCTCTTTCAGCAGCTTCATGTGCGTGCCGAAACGGCTGGGCGATATCGTAGCTCCGCTTTCTTTCTCATCGATATGATGATACATGAGAACGATAACCTTATTTTTATAGTGTCCGGGTTTGTTAGAAGCCGCATTCAGATGGTATTGGGACACCGGCCAAGTGATCGCGAGTGCGATGACGAGGAGAGCAGCAATCACTTTCATTCTCACATCAGATTCCTCCTACGATGATTACGCGTCCAGCTGTCTTTCTGGAACTACCGGCTGAGAAGGCCGTTTTTTCGATTTAGGCAGATTGCCGAAGGCGATCCAGTTAAAAGGCACATAACGGGCAAAGAAACCAACCACGATCCAAGATCCGATAAGGGCAAGTACGAAGCCGCCGAGATACCATAAATGCAGCAGCCACGCGGTTCCCGTATGAAGCGGGTATTGCCTGTAGACGAGCAGGAAAAATGGATGAATCAGATACACGCCAAACGATAATGCGCCAAGCCTTGCAATCAGCCGGGTGAGGACCTTAGGCAGCTGGCGGGATAAAATAAACGCAATTTGGATCAATACAAGGGCTGTCAGCACCCCATGAATATTCCAGACAAGATCGAACAATGTAGTATTAAACGAAGCCTTGTGCAGTCTTGTTTCATAATACAAGTACACATGGGTTAAGCCGGCTGCGATCCACAACGCCCACAAGGCGATCCATGTAAGGACACGGGCTGTTGTAGCATGATTTCTTGCGATAATAACCCATTCTTTTATTTTCGGATAGTAGATTCCTAGAGTCGCGCCAAGCAAATAATACGAGAAATACGAGAACGACCAGCTGCCCCGATTGGGAACCGGTGTCTCGAGGCCGTATTTGTTAAGCATGAAAAAGCCCCACTGCAGAGCAAAACCTGCCGGAATCGCCCATTTGACCGTGCGGGGGAATTTCTTCATCAGCCACAGGAACAATGGGAACATCAGATAGAACTGAATGTTGATGTACACGAAATACAGATGCGTATACGCTTTGCCGGTCAGCACTTTATCTATGAAATTATGAACTTCAACGGATAGAGAGCGGTCGGAATAATAATAGAAATGCAAGATGGCGAAATAAAACAGCGAGAATACAAGATAAGGAATAATAATGTAGAGCAGCCGCTTTTTATAGAAACTGCCGAGCAATTGCTTGTCCAAAGGCCTGGTATAGTAGTTGTAGAAAAGGACAAAGCTGCTTAAAAAGATAAACGTTGTTGTGCCGATCTTCATAAAAATATTGAAGAAATTATAGAGAAAAAAGTAATTGGAATTAACCATATCAACGGTAGCAAATGAAGTCGAGTGAACGGACAGAACACCTATAATAGCCATTGCCCGTACGATAGACAGTTCGGGAATATTGTCCCTTTTCTGCAGAGATGGAGAAGCCGTAGCCATTCGATAGACATCCTTCCTATGGTTTATGCTATTAAACTCATAACCTAGTTATTATAGTATAAACGAATAGGCAGAGACAACAATTTGTCTTAATCTCCCAGTTGAGATCAAGACAAATTGTTGTTTTTTATTTGTCTTCGGTAGGGTTTATTCCCGTGGCCTTCTACGGGCAGCGCCGCTGTCCAGCGCGGCTTGGATGACCCTGCGGCGTACTTCTTCTACCACTTTCGTATTAAAGACGCTTGGGATAATATACAATCGGCTCAGCTCGTCTTCGCCTATGACAGAGGCGATAGCTTCAGCAGCGGCAAGCTTCATTTGTTCATTGATGGTAACCGCACGGCTGTCCAGCGCTCCGCGGAAAATGCCGGGGAAACAAAGGACGTTGTTGATCTGGTTTGGATAATCGCTCCTTCCCGTAGCCATGACGGCGACGATATCTTCGGCAAGCTCGGGCCGGATTTCAGGCTCGGGGTTTGCCATGGCGAACACGATTGGATCAGGAGCCATCGATTGGATATGCTCTCTGGTCAATATGCCGCCTGCGGATACCCCTATAAATACATCGGCATTTAGGAGCGCTTCTTTTAGACCTCCGCTAATTCGGTCGTCATTGGTATTTTCTGCATACCATTGCCACATGGGATGGGAGTAAGTACGGTCGGCGGTCAAGATCCCTTCGCGATCCACGCCAACGATATGTTTGGCGCCGCCTGCAAGCAGCATTTTTGTGCATGCTGTCCCGGCTGCTCCGATTCCGCAAATGATAAACCGCGTATCCTCGATTTTGCGTTTCGTCAGCTTAAGGGCATTTAGAAGTCCGGCATACAGAACGACGGCGGTGCCGTGCTGGTCATCGTGGAAGACGGGAATATCGAGTTCATCCCGGAGCCTGCGTTCAATCTCGAAGCAGCGGGGAGCTGAGATGTCCTCTAGATTAATGCCGCCAAAGGCAGGGGCGAGATGTTTAATCGAAGCAATAATTTGCTCGGTATCCTGGGTGTCCAGACAGATTGGAAAAGCGTCCACGTCGGCAAATTGCTTGAATAACATCGCCTTGCCTTCCATAACGGGCATTGCGGCATAAGGACCGATATTGCCAAGGCCAAGCACGGCGCTTCCGTCCGAGACGACGGCTACGGTGTTTCGTTTGATGGTTAAGGTAAAAGCTTTTTTGGGATCCGCTTCAATGGCTTGGCAGACCCTTGCGACATCAGGGGTATAGACGCGGGACAGATCATCCCGGTTTTGGATGGGAGTTTTGGGTTGAATCGTAATTTTGCCGCCAAGATGGAGAAGAAAGGTACGGTCGGACACATGTCTGAGCCGAATGCCGGGTACGCTTTGAATGGCGGTTTGCAGCCGTTCCGCTGCTCCTGCTTCCGTAATTTTGACCGTTAAGTCGCGTATGCTGATTTGTTTGTCGGTTTGTATGACGTCAATCGCTACAATATCTCCGCCTGCCGCTTCAATCGCGGTGACGGCTTTGCCGAAATGTGCTTGTTGGGTATCAATTTCGAGACGCAGAATGATCGTTTTTCCGTCCATGCTTCGTTCTTTCATCCGAATCCTCTCCCTTTGCTATTCAACTGCGACGCACGTTCCATCTCTATAATAACAATAACCGGAAAAGGTTTGTACTATTCGAACGGATAAGGATTTGTCCAAGCAAAAAGCCGTCATTGCAACAGCTGCAAGACGGCTTTAGGACAAGTAAGCGGATTGTATTCTTCATTTCTTTTGTTAAGAAGGGCTTGGCGGTATTGGCTCGAAATATCGGGCTGCTGAATCATCTTCATCCATTTGTCGACCGTTTCCGTTTTCTCCAGCATTTCGCCGAAGCCGCCTTGGATGAAGTATTCGCAGTTCTGCTCTTCCTGTCCCGGAATCGGTTCGTAGAACAGCATCGGGATGCCTTTGCTCATGCCTTCCGTGCAGGTCATACCACCAGGCTTCGTAACAAGCACGTCGGCTACATCCATCAGTTTGCTTACTTCTTTCGTGAATCCGATCACCCGGATGTTCTCATGCCGGAACCTTGGGTTCGCGAGCATTTTTTCTTTAACTTTATCATTGTTGCCTACGCAAAAAATAAATTGAACCCGCTCGCGCCATTCCGTCATGTATTCCAGCAGGCTGTCCTCGTACATAAGTCCCCAGCCGCCGCCCATAATAAGGACGGTAGGCAGTTCCTTGAGGCCAAACTGCTGTCTGATCTCGGCTTTATCATAGGTTTTCCAGAAGTGGGGATGAACGGGAATGCCGGTTACGTTAATACGGCTTTCGGGTACGCCGTGATTAATGAGCTTGTCCTTCACCAGAGAAGACGATACGAGAAAGTTATTCACTTCTTGGTTCACCCAGGAGCCATGCGCGTCATAATCGGTAATGACGGTACAAAGCTTCATGTCTAGCCCAAGCCGCTTCAACCGGCTGACAACCGCATTAGGAACGGGATGCGTGCAGATCACCAGATCAGGCTTCAATTGGGAGATGACCTGGGAGGTATGGGTGTAGAACATACGGTGGAGCGCAAGCTGCATGAACCGGTTTAGCGATTTTTTATAATTGCTGCGGTACATCAAGCCAACCATCTTGGGCTGCTTGCTGACCGTTTTGCGATAGGCGGAAATGATTAAAGGTCCTAGCACGGGATTAAGAAAATTGCCCAGCTCCATCACGCGGGTCTGTATATCCGGGTTGAGCTGGCGCAGGCCTGCAGCCAAGGCGTGCGCGGCTTGCGTGTGCCCTGATCCGAATCCTTCGGAGAGCAGGAGCACTCTTTTCTTACGCATAATGTCACCTACTTTTCTAGTTCCATATTACGACTCTGCTCGATTTAAAACAAGTCATCCTGCTATTGAAGTTGCAGGTGCAATAGTCCCAGTACATGCTACTGCTCTGCAAACGGGATCATCATGGGTTCATTTGCACGAAAATATTCTTATATGATAGGGTATTGGCTATCCAATGAATACAAGTCGTTCGATGTACTAAGCGGTATTATAGCACATTGGAAATAAGTAGCGCGCATTCGATTCAGCAAAATGTGAACGGAAATTAAAGGCTGCGCTTGCTTCGCAGTTTAAGCACTTGCTTACGAAGCAATTCTTTAAGCTTAAGGAGGAACAAAATACATGCAAGAAATGAATCGTGAATTTATCGTGCCCGGCGCACTCGCCGTGGCGGAAGTGAGATCAGGGCAGTATATCGGTGAAATCGTTGAGGTGAACAGCCCTCGTGCCGTGTTTAAGGTGCTGGCGGTACTGAAGCATCCGGAGCAAGGTGACCTTCACCATCCTTATAACCCGGATGTGGCGATGTTCCATGAACGACGGGCGCTCAGTTATACGGAAAAAACAAATGTGCTTCTTCGCGATTTGAAGCCGTTTGAAGGGGAAGTGCCGGACTATAATGTGTCGCTGCAGGAGGCGGTATCCGCCCAGATCGCCGCGCTGGACCGTTTGATGCGTTGGTCCGCGCGCGGGCTGGAGCTGCTTAAGGAACTGCGGAAGGAATATAAGTAAACGAATAATTGCTTCTACTATAGTAAGGGGAACTTGCGGACTGCCCTCGTCTTATTTGTTGATGAAGGCGGTTTGCAAGGTACTGCGGTAAGTAACTTGCAGGCCAAGCGCTTCAGACAAGGCGGCAAGCGGAAGGTAGGTCTTCGATTCCTTGCCGGTCTTGAGCAGGAACGCGGGCGGCGTGGACAATTTAACTTTGTTATTGTCAATTACCACGTACGCCGAATTAATCGTAAATACAACTTTATGTCCGTTATAAGTAATCGTGGCGCTTTGGGAAGCGTTGCTCCAGCTTAGCTTTGCACCGGTTCCGAGAGCATCAATAATATCCCTCATCGCAACAAAACTCCGGTTGCTGCGGAGTACGGGAGGGGCTGCGCTGGCGGCAAGCTCCTTGCCGTCAACAACGACCGACATCTGGCTGCCGGCTGAACGCGGACGAACGGTCCTGTAATCGCCCCAGATCGTTTTGGCGAAAGCTTGCCCCATAGCCGCATAACCTAGCCTGTTCGGGTGGATGTCGCCTTGCGCAATGGACGTATATTCAACCTCATGGCCGGTAAACAGACTGTTTACATCCGCGATTTGCAGCTTAATGCCGTCAGTTCCAAGCCGGCTGCTTACCTGATCCAGCTTGCTTCGCAGCTGGGCAGCTCCGTCTTTTAGGACGGGCAGAGGAAGCGGCGAATATTGGTCTGCCATCACTAATTGAGCCTTCGGATTCAAAGAGGCGATCGTTCGGATTGTAGTTTCAAGATCTTTTTCATATTGGTTCAACACAGCTTGGATATAAGTGGCAATTTCCTCGTTTGTTGCTCCATCGAGCAGTTTGCTCATCACCGGAATCAGATCGTTACCTCCGATCGTTAGAACGATAAGATCGGCAGAACGTATGGATTTAGCCATTTGTGCCGTTTGCCCGACAAGCGTATCCTTGCGCGGGTCCTGCAGCTGTTCCTGGATTTCATCGGGCTTCACGGTTCGGCCATCCGAGGCGGCTTGAAGCAGCAGCTTCAAGCCTTCGGTTTTTAGACCGATAATGCCGTAATTGGCATACTCGGCGCGAAGTCCGTGGAAGAGGGCTTGTTCATATACCTGCTCGACGTAACCGTAAGGAACGGAATTGACGGTGAATCCATGCTCGTAACCGGCCGTCAGGGAGTCGCCCAAAGCGACAATCCGATAAGGATCAGGCTGAGCGGATGCGGACGCCGCAGCTGCTTTGTTACCGTTTCCACCCCAGGCAGATACGGTAACGATGATAAAAATAAGTGCGGAAAAAGTGAATCTAGACCTTAGTTTCCTTGATTTGCTATACAAATGTTCATCCTCCTTTTGATAAAATGTTAGGCATAGTATAAGAACACGAACAATGAGCTGTAAAGTAAAGTTTTATCACATTCATAAAAATATTAAATTGATTCCCTTTTGGCCTGATGTTAAAATAATATAATAACCGCAATGGCGGAACACGGCCCGGAACATGGTCAATCTTAAACGAAAGCTTCACGCAACTAATTATTTTCCACTAGATACGAACAATTTCCTTCAAAAGCTTCGAAAAAGTTTGTGTCCGCGGAAAGTTGCCATAAGCCATCACGTTTAAGCTCGCTAGAGCGGCAAGCAACAAGCCGATGCGCTTCGATTGCTGCCGTTCAAAACCAGTTATTGAGCTATGCTTGCCCAAAAATCTTCTGATAGAAAGGTTGCACACGATGAAAGAGAAAATTTTTGGATTACCGCCGAAACAAGGTCTATATGATCCGCGCTATGAAAAAGACGCATGCGGCATGGGATTTGTGGCAAACATCAAGGGAAGAAAATCGCACACTGTCATCCGTCAAGCGCTAACTTTGCTCGAGAACATGGAGCATCGCGGCGGTCAGGGCAGCGAACCTAACACGGGGGACGGCGCAGGTATTCTGCTTCAAATCCCGCATGATTTCTTCGCACGTGAACTGAACAAGCTTGAGATTGACCTGCCGCAAGAAGGAGAATATGCAGTCGGCATGCTGTTTATGCCGCAAGATGAAGCGATCCGCAGCTCGTTCGAGCGTGAGCTGGAGAGCATTATCCGCGAAGAAGGCCAAACGCTGATTGGCTGGCGTACCGTTCCAACTAATGATTCGAAGCTTGGTCAATCCGCTCTGTCGGTGAAGCCGTTCGTTCGCCAAGTATTTATTGCGAAGAATCCGGAGCTTCAAGATGAGCTGGCATTTGAACGCAAGCTGTACGTTATTCGCAAACGCGCTGAGATTGCGATCCGTTTCGGCGGCAAAGAAGGCGGAGAAATGTTCTACTTCACCAGCCTTTCGAGCAAAAAGATCGTCTACAAAGGGATGCTTACTACCGAACAAGTGCGCTCGTTCTATGTAGAGCTGAACGACGAGTCTGTCGTGTCGGCTATGGCGCTCGTTCACTCCCGTTTCAGCACGAACACGTTCCCGAGCTGGGAGCGCGCGCATCCTTTCCATTATCTGATCCACAACGGCGAGATCAACACGCTGCGCGGCAACATCAACTGGATGCATGCCCGTCAGACGTTGTTCGAAACCGAGCTGTTCGGCGAAGACATGGAGAAGGTGAAGCCGGTAATCAGCCCGGACGGTTCCGATACGGCGATGTTTGATAACGCCCTTGAATTCCTGCATCTGTCCGGCCGTTCCTTGCCGCATGTTGCGATGATGATGGTACCGGAGCCTTGGTCGAACCATGAGAGCATGGACGACGAGAAAAAAGCATTCTACGAATACCACAGCACTTTGATGGAGCCGTGGGACGGACCTGCCGCAATGGCGATTACGAACGGTACGCAAATCTGCGCTTACCTCGATCGTAACGGCCTGCGTCCAGCCCGTTATTATGTTACGAAAGACGACCATATCATCCTCGGTTCCGAAGCCGGCACTGTCGAAATCGCACCAGAAGAGATTTTGTACAAAGACCGTCTCCGTCCGGGCCGTATGCTCGTAGTAGATACAAAAGAAGGCCGCATTATTTCCGACGAGGAAGTAAAAGCGCAAATCGCGGCTGAACAACCATACCGCGAATGGCTTGACGAGCATCTGATCGGTCTTGAAGCATTGCCTGACGCGCCAGAGCTTCCTGAGCTGGACCATGCTACGGTGCAACAGCGCCAACAAGCTTTCGGTTATACGTTCGAAGATGTTCGCAAAGTGCTTGAGCCAATGGCCAGCAGCGGCCAAGAGCCGATCTCGTCCATGGGTTACGATGCGCCGCTTGCCGTATTGTCCGAGCGCCCTCAGCGTTTGTTCAACTACTTCAAGCAGTTGTTCGCGCAAGTAACTAACCCGCCGATTGACGCCATCCGCGAAGAAATCGTAACGGCTGTCGGCACAACAATCGGGCCTGAGCGCAACCTGCTGAAGCCTGAACCGGAAAGCGCGCGCCATATCAAGCTGGATACGTTTATCCTGTCCAACGAAGAATTCGCGAAGCTTCGCCATGTACGCCGTCCAGGCTTCAAGTCGATTACGCTTCCGATCTTCTTCCCGGCTGCCGAAGGCGAAAAAGGACTCCGTTCCGCTCTTAAGCTGATGCGCGAAGCGGCAGACCGCGTTATTGATAAAGGCCATAATATTCTTATTTTGTCTGACCGCGGTCTGGATAAAGACAACGCTGCGATTCCTTCGCTGCTTGCCGTTTCCGCTCTGCACCATCACTTGATCCGTCAAGGCACAAGAACCAAGGTTGCGATTCTGCTTGAATCCGGCGATCCTCGCGAAGTGCATCATTATGCGCTGCTGCTCGGTTACGGCGTCAACGCGGTTAACCCGTACCTGGCATTCGAGACGCTTGACGATATGATCCGCCAAGGCATGCTGAGCAATATCAAGCATGAGAAGGCCGTTAAGAATTACATTAAAGCCGCTACGAAGGGCGTAACCAAAGTATTGTCCAAAATGGGCATATCGACGATTCAGTCGTACCGCGGCGCGCAAATCTTCGAAGCGCTTGGTCTCCAGGAAGAGCTGATCAACGAGTACTTCACTTGGACGCCATCGCGTATCGGCGGTATCGGACTTGATATCATCGCTCAAGAAGCGCTGAAATGCCATAACAAAGCTTACGCTGACCAAGAGGGCGGGGAGAAAGAACTCGACTCCGGCGGCGATTATCAATGGCGTAAAGACGGCGAAGACCATTTGTTCAGCCCGCAGACGATTCATACGCTGCAAATGGCATCCCGTAAGAACGACTATAAACTGTACAAGAAGTTCTCGAACATGGTACAAGGCGAAGACAAGAAACATCTGATGCTTCGTTCGTTGCTCCAGTTCAAGGACGGACGCCAATCGGTGCCAATCGAAGAAGTAGAGCCGGTTGAATCCATCTTCAAACGTTTCAAAACAGGCGCAATGTCGTTTGGTTCGATCAGCAAAGAAGCACATGAAAGTCTCGCAATCGCAATGAACCGTATTGGCGGCAAATCCAATACCGGCGAAGGCGGCGAAGATCCTGCGCGCTTCATTCCTGATGCGAACGGCGATTCCCGCCGCAGCGCAATCAAACAGGTTGCATCGGGCCGTTTCGGCGTAACGAGCAACTACCTGGTTAATGCGGATGAAATTCAAATCAAGATGGCGCAAGGCGCGAAGCCGGGTGAAGGCGGTCAGCTTCCGGGACGCAAGGTTTATCCTTGGGTTGCTGAAGTTCGTGGTTCCACTCCGGGCGTAGGCTTGATCTCGCCTCCTCCGCATCATGATATTTACTCGATCGAGGATCTTGCGGAGCTGATTCATGACTTGAAAAACGCGAACCCTCGCGCCCGTATCAACGTGAAGCTCGTATCCGAGGTTGGCGTAGGTACAATCGCCGCGGGTGTTGCCAAAGCTCGTGCTGACGTAATCATGGTCAGCGGTTATGACGGCGGTACTGGCGCATCTCCAATGAACTCGATCCGCCATGCGGGTCTGCCATGGGAGCTTGGTCTTGCCGAGACGCATCAAACTTTGATGCTGAACAACCTGCGTGACCGCGTCGTTATCGAAACCGACGGTAAAATGATGAACGGCCGCGACGTTGCTATCGCAATCTTGCTTGGCGCTGAAGAATACGGCTTCTCGACAGCTCCGCTCGTTGTACTTGGCTGCGTTATGATGCGCGTATGTCAGCTGGATACATGTCCGGTTGGCGTTGCAACTCAAAACCCAGAGCTTCGCGCTAAATTTATGGGCGATCCTAGCCATGTTGTGAACTACCTTCACTTCATTGCGCAGGAGCTCCGTGAAATTATGGCTGAGCTTGGCTTCCGTACGATTCAAGAAATGGTTGGCCGCGTCGATATTCTTGAATCGAAAAACCTGGTTGACCATTACAAAGCAAAAGGCATCGATCTTGGCCTTCTGCTGCACTCTCCGGATGTACCGCAAGACGCTGCGCGTCATAACGTACAAGAGCAAAACCATGGTCTCGAGCTGTCGCTCGACATGCAAGAACTCGTTCCGGGTGCACAAGCAGCTCTGGAGAATGGCGAACGCGTTCGCGGCACATTCCCGATCTGCAACACGAACCGTGTAGTAGGTACGATCCTCGGCAGCGAAGTAACTCGTCGTTACGGCGCAAAAGGTTTGCCGGAAGATACAATCTCCTACCACTTCGTTGGCACTGCCGGCCAAAGCTTTGGCGCATTTGTTCCGAAGGGCATTACGCTCTCGCTCGAAGGCGACTCCAATGACTATGTTGGCAAAGGTCTCTCCGGCGGTAAAATTATCGTTGCTCCGTCTCCGAAAGCTACATTCGTAGCCGAAGAGAATGTCATTATCGGCAACACGGCGCTGTACGGTGCTACGGATGGCGAAGTATATATCCGCGGTATCGCGGGCGAACGCTTTGCGGTTCGGAACTCCGGCGTGAAGGTTGTTGTTGAAGGTGTAGGCGATCATGGCTGTGAATACATGACTGGCGGCCGGGTAGTTAACCTTGGCGGCACGGGCCGTAACTTTGCGGCTGGTATGTCCGGCGGTATTGCTTACATCTACGACGAGCATGGCGACTTCTACAAAAACTGCAACATCGAGATGGTTCTTCTTGAGCGTCTCGAGACAGAAGCAGATGTTGCTGAACTTCGCGGCATGATCGATCGCCATGTGGAATACACGGGCTCGGCAGTTGGTACACGCGTCCTGAACGATTGGGAAGGATCGCTTGCCAAATTCGTGAAGGTTATTCCGAAGGATTACAAGAAAATGCTGGAGCATATCCAAAAAGCGGAAGATGCCGGCTTGAAAGATGATAAAGCACTCCTTGCAGCGTTCGAAGCTAGTATGAAAGAGCTGGCTCGTACGGGCGGATAAGTGTGGGAACCAGGCTGGGCAATTGCTCGGCCTGGTTTTTTGTATTGAAGGAGTGTGGGAATGGCTCAGGGATGGCGGGAAATGTTCTCCTTCCGGTCGCTGTTGTCTACACTTAGCCTGAACAACATATCAAGGTTGCTAAGTGTAGACAAAGGCGAGCGCTCCGCTCCTCCAGGAGAAACATTTCCCTCTACCCTTCGCCCCACACTACAAGACACAAAAAAACCAGGCTTCGCAAAATGCCGTACGCCTGGGGAGAGTTGCGGCGATTACAGGCCGGGCGTTTTCATTGCCCGGCCTAGCTGTCTTCAGAAAACGACGTAAATTTCATTTTGTTCGAGGCACAGGAATCATAGTAACAAGAGATACAGGAATACTGCGCTTTTACGATACATGTGTAGCGGACATTTTAATGGTGAAGATCTAGGAAGGCAATATAATGTTTGATTAAGAGCGTAAGTTTTAGTAGAATAAAGTTCGAAATGCGTCTAGAAAGACCATTAATCTTCATACGGAGTTGAGTTTTATGGCAATTAATTTATTAGATCGGAACGAATCTGTCAATTGTATAAAGGAAGCAGCAAATTGTTCGGATAACAAAAGTCTTGTTAAGTTTGCTAAAGAAATCAGTGAGTATCTGAAAAATAATATTCACCTTAAGCCAGACAATGTAAATATCAAACGGTGTGCCAGTTGTTTGAATGCCTTGAAGAAAGCTGATAAAGGAACTGTTCCACTTCTTGATGAATTACGAAAGAGTGCTGTAGGAAGCTTAGTACAGATGAATTATCCAGATGCAGAGACTTTATATAGTAAGGCATAAACAAATACATAGCAATTAGAGTTAAACAACAAACGGCAGCCTTTTGACTGCCGTTTGTTGTTTAACTCAGGAATGTACTTATGATGGACTGAAGCCCTTATGTTGGGAATATTTTTTCGCTTATAACAACCCCTTCAGTCCCAACGATAAAATAACCGCCTCGATTCGAGGCGGTTATTTTATCGTTGGGACTTGCATAGGATGGAAATGTATGATGTTCGTCTACATGACACACGGCTGCATAGCAGCCGATTTTCAATCTATGAAAAAAAGGTTAGGAGCAGTTCGAACTGCTCTTAACCTCTCTCTAACCATTTTCTAAATATTCTTACAAAGGCTTCCAGAGGAGTCCAGTGTATATTCTTCACAAAAAAGTGGGCATAAATGCCTATTTTCGACAAAAATAGAACTAATCCTACCACACTTTCCGACATTATCCAGCCATATAGTTAGGTATAATAACATTATTGTTTTAGTTTATAGAAGCAGGGAGTCGGAGAAAATGAGAGATGCAGAAATGCAAGCAACTAGCACCGAAGAGAAACGTACTGAGCTAAATATTAGAGAAATATTAACCCAATTGGATATTCCGCCGGAAAAATGGCCAACGGATCTAATCCAGCCCTAACATCTGTCGCTGAGCTAATTCATCATGCGTTCAGCCCGAACGAACGCAATGAACCGTTTCGTTTCTTCAGCCGTAAGTTTGCGTCCATCCACACTCAAATTGTATTTCTCCAGCAGCTCTTCGTCGGACAGCTCCAGATGATCGACAAAGCTTCGAATATCTTCGCTTAACGCCGCCTGCGTATTCATTGTTCTTCCTACCAAATAATCTATGGTTACTTGATACAGGTCAGCAAACTTTGCAAGTGTCTCCGTATCAGGCTCTCTGCGGTTTTTCTCGTAATGAGATAATGCAGCCCTTGATATTCCGAGCTTAGCAGCGGTTTGCTCCTGTGTCCACTTTCTTTCCTCCCTTAAGCCAGCAATTCGGTTCCCTATATTCATCAGATATCCTCCTAAAATGACTGACTTTCCGCTACACCTATATTAATACGTAAACGTCAGAATTGCATTTGTTGCAACAAAATGTCGCAAAAAATCCATGTGATCATTATTTACACTTGACATGATACATAACGTATCGTAAAGTGAGAGAAACGAAAGATACGAACTGTATCATTAGATGATAGTATTTACACACCCCGATGCTTTTATTCCTCTCTTTGAAAATGAGGCAAGGAGATGCTTCAACATGGTTGCCGACCCTTTTATACCGAGGTCTAATATCCGAATCCATCTGCACGAAGGAATTACCGCAAGAGCCGGTCTGCTGGATGAGCAGGGTCTCTTGCTTACGGCTTCAACGTGCCCGGTGCTGATTCTGAATATTAGCCGCCACGGTTTAAGTTTTTTGTCCGGGTTATGTTTTCCCGTGCGCAAAAACTACCTGCTGGATTTTCAAATGAATATCTCAGGCGTTGTGCTGAATCTTCGCGGACATGTCGTATGGCGCAACAATAGAGATAACCAGTTTGAATACGGCGTTGTGTTCCATCCTCCATACCGGTTCAGGGCTGTGCTGGTTCGCATGCTGAATCAGGAACTTCTTCGTCAAAGCCCGCAGCAGCACAAGATCCACGCTTTATATCGCGCATTAAACCATAGTGCACTCCAATAAAAGTTGGCAGGTGGTCCATTCATGCAACAAGTTGAAATATCCAAGCTGATTACAATGATTAATCCCGAATCGCCGATTTCCGAAGCTTACCGTTCTTTGCGCACGAATATTCTGTTCTCCTCCATTGATGAACCTGTAAAAACATTAATGGTCACTTCCTGCCAATCCGGTGACGGCAAAACAACTACGATAGCCAATCTGGCGGTTGCTTTCTCGCAAGAGGGGAAACGAGTCCTTCTCATTGATGCGGATTTGCGCAAACCAACTCTCCATACGTATTTCTCGCTATCCAATCAGACCGGTTTAACGAATGTATTGGCGAACCAGACGGACTGGCAAGACGCTGTACATTCTACTTCCGTTGATAATTTGTTCTTTATCGGATCCGGTCCAACTCCTCCTAATCCATCCGAAATGCTGGGCTCCAAAAAAATGAATCTACTCATCGAGGAGATGTCCGCTCATTACGACATGATCCTATTTGATGCACCGCCTTCATTAATCGTGACGGATGGTCTTGTACTTGCTTCCAAATGCGATGGCGTGGTCGCCGTGATCAGTGTTGGAATGACCAAACGCCAGCAAGCGAAAAAAATGTACGCAAGTCTTGAGCATGTTAAAGCGAAATTGATCGGAGTCGTACTGAACAACAAGAAAAAAAGCAGCAAGGACCAGATGTACTACGCCTATTACGGTACTAACAGGAGGATGTAATGGGAGAGCAGCAAGTGAGACTCGTATTATTAGCCGGCGGTCAAGGCAGACGGATGTGGCCGCTTTCGCATGCCCGGCGCGCGAAGCAGCTTCTTCCTTTGCTGCCTGGAACAAATGGTGAACAAGAGTCTTTGCTGAAAAGGCTTTGGAGGCAGCTGGGCAACGTCGGCTTGCATCAGGATACGTTCATAGCGATCTCCCGCCACCAGACGGAAGCTTTGCGTAACGAGATCCCGGCGAGCCTGAACGTTATTCAGGAACCGGTAGCTGCGGGCATAAATCCGGCAGTTGCGCTTGTTGCCTCGTATCTCCACACCGTTGCGGCCATTCCTCTCCATGAGATTATTGCTGTCGTACCCGCGGATTTGTACGTGGAGGACGAAGAATGGTTTGAGACTTTGAAGGAGTTGCCTGAGCAGCTTCGCAAGCATCAGCTGAGCCGGGTATTAACAAGCGATTCAAGCGGGATTATCGCGTTTCAGCTGAAGAGCGTTATTTCTGCTTTGACGGAGGAAGGGCTGCCGCTTGCTTATGAGCAGTTGTTCCGGCACTACGAGGAGCTTCAGGGCAAGTTGGAGAGCGTCGTCTCCCGATTGCTTGAAGGCAGTCCTACCTTCCGTATGCCGGAGCTTCCTTTCCATCGCATAAACAGCTGGAACTCCCTTGCTGTTCTGTCAGAAAACGCTTCTATTTATAATGATTCGGCGGTTCCTGTAATTATGATGGGGCAAAGCGATATTATAGTTGCCGTTTCTTCGGCGGGGATTCTTATCGCGAATCGGAAGGAAGCCATACCCGACGATCGGCTTCGCAAGCTTAGCGAGGAAGAGCAGAAACCTCTTGTACCCGGCTATGAAGCCGGCCAATGGGGCAATGCGGTCGTTCTAAGCTGCACATCGGGCGATGACGGGCAACAATCGATCACCAGGAAGCTTGAAATGATAGAAGGCGAGTGTTTAAGTTATGCCTTTTATATGAAGCGGAAAAAGATCTGGACCCTGTTAACCGGTGTAGGTGAGCTCATTCGCAATGAAAAAAGGAGCATCTTGAAGGCAGGAGACGTTGTCGAAATCCTCCCCGGAGAAAGACATACGTTATTGGCCAGATCGGGAATATGCCTTCTGGAGGCTCATATTGGACCGGCGCTTACGGAGGATGACCGAATTGTACTTGCTGATCATTGGGAAGAAGTAAGAACGTTAATGTCGAGTTAGCGTCAAGCAAGGAAAGGGGTAGTGGAGTGTGAGACGAGGCTTGCGCAGAGCGCTTATCGGCATTGGGGCCGGATTCGTTATTATAGCTGCCGGAACAGCCGGTTATGCCTGGCATTTGTACGGTTCGGTGAAAAAAACGGCGGATCAAATCTATGAGCCGATTACGCCAACAACGTATGTAAGCAAAGATCCTGAGGTAACCGCCAATCAGGACCAGGCTGTCCAGGCATTGATTGAGAAACGCCATCCATTTACCGTGGTTGTCATGGGGGTTGATGAGCGGGAAAACGATCGGGGGCGCTCCGATACCTTGATCGTGCTGGCTGTTAATCCGGAGAAAAAATCCATCCTCATGTTTAACATTCCGCGTGATACAAGAACAGATATTATCGGGCACGGCACGACGGACAAAATCAACCATGCCTATGCCTTCGGCGGAGTTACCATGTCGAAAAATACGGTTGAGCATTTCCTGGACTATCCTATTGATTATTATATCCGGATTAACATGGAAGGCTTCGCCCATTTAATTGACATTCTTGGCGGTGTTGAAGTCAATAATCCGTTCGCGTTTAATTATGACGATCATCAATTCGATAAAGGGCTGATTGAGCTAAATGGCGATCAGGCGCTCAGTTTTTCCAGAATGCGTTACGACGATCCAAGAGGGGATCTCGGCCGCAACGCCAGACAACGGGAAATTATGATGGAAGTGATGAAGAGCTCGCTTCAGTTCTCCAACATTACTCAAATCCAAAAAATACTGAAGGAACTCGGCAATAGCGTAAAGACAAACATTACGTTTGA
The DNA here is from genome assembly GCF_030161375.1 of Paenibacillus glycanilyticus. Classification (GTDB taxonomy): domain Bacteria; phylum Bacillota; class Bacilli; order Paenibacillales; family Paenibacillaceae; genus Pristimantibacillus; species Pristimantibacillus glycanilyticus_B. Next base: position 434,161 of record NZ_BSSQ01000001.1, on the reverse strand, counting down.
CGAGATGAAAACCTTCATGACCGATTACCGGGAAGATTTGGGCAATATCAATACGGTCGAAATAAGCGGCTCGGGCAGTACGATCAATAAAGTATGGTATCTGATCGTAAGCGAGAAAGAACGGGAGCGGGTACATGAGCTTCTGAAAGAACAAATGAAAATGGTAGCGCCAGCGTCTTAATAGGACGCTGTTTTTTTCTTCTTGGCTGTAAACGCTTACAACGAGAAAAGACGACAAATAGGATACAAGTATTGACAACATTCGATAAATCCAATAAAGTTAAGATACGAATTGTAACAACAAAATTCGATAATGATACAATTAGTATAACGATCGGGAAGAGGGGAAGTAATGATGTTGCAACTGGAAGAATGCTTTTATTGTGTTGGATGCGGAAAAATGGTGAAGGTGCATGATGCAAAGGCACTTTTTCGGACCGGCTTTTTCCGTGTCGTGTTGCCGCTTGGCTGCTGCTCGGATTGTTCGCGAGTATAACAAATCTTAATAGGTTGTTCACTTTCCCTTCTACTCTTGATTCGCTATAATAGACGGACGATACATAAACTAGTTTTTGGAAATGGAATGGTGATCATCCCATGGAACAACCGATTGTACAGCTGCAGCAGGTGACGAAGCGTATCGGGAAGAAGACGATTATTAATAACCTGACGCTTGATTTGCCGCTGGGCGAAGTATTTGGTTTTCTTGGGCCTAACGGCTCCGGCAAAACAACGACCATTCGCATGATGGTGGGCCTTATGGCCATGACATCCGGCGAGATCAAGATCGACGGCCACAGTATCCGCACCGAATACCAGCAGGCTATTCGGAATGTCGGAGCTATTGTCGAGAATCCGGAAATGTACAAATATTTGACCGGGTATCAGAACCTTGTTCATTTTGCCCGGATGATTGAAGGCGTTACGGCTGAGCGGATCCAAGAGGTCATTGCCCTTGTTGGCCTCGAAGCCCGGATTCATGATAAAGTGCGGACCTATTCGCTTGGCATGCGCCAAAGATTAGGCGTCGCGCAGGCGATCTTGCACCGTCCGAAGTTGCTTATCCTCGACGAGCCGACCAACGGTCTTGATCCGGCGGGAATCCGCGAGCTGCGCGATTATCTTCGCCAGCTGTCGAAGGAAGAAGGAATTGCCGTATTTGTCTCCAGCCATCTGCTCTCCGAGATGGAGCTGATGTGCGACCGCGTTGCTATTATTCAGAACGGCAAGTTGATTGATGTTCGCACGATCAAGCAAGAAGGGCATGACGCTTTGAGCAACGTGAACATGTTGTTCGAGGTGGACAAGCCTGCCGAAGCGATTGCCGTGGCAGCGGAGCTTGGCAAAGATGCGTTCAAGGAAGGCGATGGCATTGTATTGGAGGCAAACCGCGATTTCGTAGCGGCCTTTAACGCAAAGCTTGTTGCGGAAGGCGTTCTCGTATACGGCATCCGCGTCCAAATTAAATCGCTTGAAGATCAATTCCTGGAAGTAACAGGAGGGGAACGCATTGTTTAATTTTTGGAAGCTTGTACAAAACGAAAATATGAAAATTTACCGCCGGCCGCGTACCTATGTGATGCTCGGCATTATGTTCGCTTTGATGGCGGCGATCTCCATCATTACGTATTTCGTGAATGATGCGCATGACGCTTCATCCTGGAACATGTTATACAATGAAGCTTCGATTATGTTCATGCTCATCACGGTGTTTACGATTGTCATTGCTTCAGGCAGCGTGGCGGATGAGTTTACGAGCGGCACGATTAAGCTGCTGCTGATTCGTCCATGGACAAGATCGAAAATATTATTGTCCAAATATGTGGCGGTGTTACTATACGCGCTCGGAATGGTTATCGCCATGCTGCTGTTTGGTTTTATTCTGAACATGGTGTTGTTCGGTTATCAGGACGCAACGGCTTCGGAGGTTATTTCTCCGCTGGTGACAGGGTCCATTATCGCGTATATGTTCCAATTCAGCGTGCTGAAATATATTTCCCTAGTCGTTACGACAACGCTTGCTTTTATGCTGGCAACGGTATTCCGCAGCGGAGCGTTGGCGATAGGCTTATCCTTGTTCCTCATTCTTGGGGTTAACACGTTTGTTATGTTATTAGCTACGCTTGATTACAAATGGATCGACTATCTACTGTTTATCCACCTTGACCTTACGCAGTACTTGGATCACAATCCAATGCGCGAAGGCATGACATTGGGCTTCTCTTTCCTTGTGCTTGCCGTCTATTATGCCATCTTTGTTGGACTCGCTTGGTATGTGTTCAAGAAGAGAGACGTGGCCGCTTAATTGCGCGCGTCCATATAAACAATAAACTCCCATTCGGTTCCAGTTGATGAGCCGAATGGGAGTTTTCTTATACCGCTTGACGCGCCTTTTCCTTCTCCCGATTCTGCTCCTTCGCAGATGCGGCTGAGCCGCCGCCGTTTGTCTCGGACAACGGACGGGTTCGGGTATCGGCTGCCGATCGTTCCATATGGCAGGTGCCGTTTAACATCCCTCCGTCTTGGACAATGATGCCTTGGGCGGAGATGCTGCCGGTTAATTGACCGGTTGCGGTAATCGTTAATCGGCCTTTGGCCGTTACTTCCCCGTACACCTTGCCTGCAATAACGATGTCTCTTGCCGTAATGTTGGAGCGTGCCATGCCGTTTTCCCCGATGATGACATCTCCCAGACAGACGATATCTCCGCTATGCTCGCCTTCAATACGGAGGTTTGCGTCGCAAGTCAGCTTTCCCTCCAAATGCGTTCCGAGACCAATTAGCGTGTCACTCGCCGAAACGTTGTTTTTATCCTTGAACATAAGCTTAGGTTAAGCCTCCTTCCAGTCCGATAAGTTTAAGTTCTATTGACTTTTATTCTCTCAAAGCTCGAGACATGCCAGAATTATATTCGGGATAGGGAGAAAAATGGCGTATACCTAAGAGTCAGTACGAGCTTGTCGAATATAATAATAGTGTCAAAGTTCTGATCTAACAGGATGGTGAGACATGAACGTAATGGAAACTAGGCTGCCGGGAGTGAAGCTGCTGGAGCCCCCCGTATACGGCGACCACAGAGGTTTCTTCACGGAAAGCTATAATGAGCAAACGGCGCGGCAGAACGGAATCATACAAGCTTTCGTACAGGATAATCATTCGTTATCGGTAGAGGCAGGCGTTATTAGGGGGATGCACTATCAACTGAATCCGAGAGCGCAAACGAAGCTGGTTCGGGTTACTGCCGGGGCGATCTATGACGTAGTTGTAGATATTCGTCGCGGCTCGCCAACCTTTGGAGAATGGCAAGGGTTTATTCTGAGCGCCGCGAACAAGCGACAGCTGCTCGTTCCGCAAGGTTTTGCGCATGGCTTCTGCACGCTGGTGCCAAACTGCGAGGTGCAGTATAAGGTGGATGCCCTTTATTCTTCCGAGCATGACCGGGGGATTGCCTGGAATGATCCGGCGCTTCGGATTGACTGGCCGGTCACGAAGCCGATCTTGTCGGATAAAGACGCGAAGCATCCCGTGCTTGCCCAGGCAGAAATCAATTTTGTATATGAGGGGTGAGCCTTCCCAAATGAAAATGTTAATTACAGGCGGAGCGGGCTTTATCGGGAGCAACTTCGTTCATTATATGTTAAGCCGTTATCCCGATTATAAGCTGATTAACGTTGATGCCTTAACCTATGCGGGTAATCCGGACAATCTCAAGCAGGTGGAGAATCATCCGAATTATTCGTTTGTCCAAGCGGATATTGCCGACCAGGCGGCGCTTACTCCGCTATTTGAAGCCGGAGTTGATGCGGTTATTAACTTTGCCGCGGAGTCGCATGTTGACCGGAGCATTGTGCAGCCGGATCTCTTTGTACGCACGAATGTCGTTGGGACCCAGACCTTGCTTGAATTATCGCGGATTTATCAAGTGGCGAAGTACGTACAGGTATCCACGGATGAGGTATACGGTACTTTGGGGGCGGAAGGGCTCTTTACGGAAGAGACGCCGCTAGCGCCCAACAGTCCTTATTCGGCCAGCAAAGCCGGTGCCGATCTGCTCGTTCGGGCGTATCACGAGACCTATGGCCTGCCGGCAGTAATAACACGCTGCTCGAATAACTACGGACCCTATCAATTTCCGGAGAAGCTTATTCCGTTAATGATTAAGAATGCGCTGGAGGATAAGCCGCTGCCGGTATACGGTGACGGTCTTCAAGTAAGAGATTGGCTGTATGTAGAGGATCATTGCAAAGCGATCGATCTCGTGCTGCATCAAGGCCGGGTGGGGGAAGTGTACAATATCGGCGGCAGCAACGAACGAACGAATCTTCATGTGGTGAGAACTATTTTGCAAGAGCTGGGTAAACCGGAGACGTTGATTCGTCATGTAGTAGACCGTCTGGGACATGACCGCCGGTATGCCATTGACGCGGACAAAATAAAACGCGAGCTTGGCTGGGTTCCGGACCATAGCTATGAAGAAGGCATTAAAGCAACGATTGCGTGGTATCTTCAACATGAGAAATGGTTGGAATCCAAATGACCGGAGCAACTGAGCAGCACAAGCTGAAAGTTGTCGTTACCGGTGCCAATGGTCAGCTTGGCAGAGAATTTGTGCTCATGGATACCGGCGGTTCATTCGAAATCATAGGACTGGATCGCAAGACGCTTGATATTACGAGTCTTGATCAATGTCGAAGCGTCTTGTCCCGGCTTAGACCGGATGTTGTCATTCATTGCGCAGCTTACACAGCCGTGGACAAAGCGGAAGCGGAGCCGGATGAGGCATTCCGCGTGAATGCTGCCGGCTCTCGCAACGTTGCTTTGGCTGCCAGGGAAATCGGCGCTAAGCTATGCGCTGTCAGTACCGATTATGTATTTGACGGATCTGGCACGGTACCGTACAAGGAGTATGACCGGACCAATCCGCAAACCGTCTACGGACAATCCAAGCTAGCCGGGGAACAGGCGGTCATAAGCCTTCATGACCGTTATTTTATCGTCAGAACCTCTTGGGTATTTGGCGCTTACGGCCCTAATTTCGTGCAAACGATGCTGAAGCTTGCATCTAAGCGCGACCGGCTGAGCGTTGTTGCGGATCAGGTAGGTTCGCCGACGTATACGAGGGATCTGGCGTTATTTATATTAGAGCTGGTACAAACCGATTATTACGGCATCTACCATGCATCGGGCAGCGGCGTCTGCTCCTGGTATGAGTTTGCGAAAGCGATCATGGAGGAGAGTGGCAGCAGCACGTTTGTCGAGCCTTGCACAACACAAGAGTTCCCCCGTCCGGCTCCCCGCCCCCTCTATTCGGTAATGGATCACGGCGCGATCCGCAGCAACGGCTTAACTCCGCTCCCGCCTTGGCGGGAAGCTTTGCGTCATTATTTATCTCAGCATAAATTTCCGCAGGAGGACCACACTAGTTGAATGGGATTCAATTAATGGGGTGCTAGAATGATCGGTTGGTTTATTGCAATCATAGTCTTTCTATTGTTATATAGCGCTCAGTCTGTTGCAATTGTCTGGATCGAGAGGCGCCTGCCCGCAAAAGCTACGGCATGGGTGTTTATTTCGCTCGCCGTGCCTGTTCTGGGTTTTGCCTGCTATTGGATGATTGGGCGGTCCAGGCGCGTACATGCAGGGCGCAATATTTCCAGAGAATACGAGCAAGCGGCAGAGCGCTTGTCCATATGCGCCGAGAGCGTTGGTGAGCTTGGCCAGACCGGCATGCTGCAGCGGGACCAGCTGCTTGGGCTGCTTCGCGTATGCTCGGGCAGGCCGGTGACGCTTGGCAATCAAGTAAAGGTGCTTACCAACGGGCGGGAGACTTTTGCGTCTATATTGGAAGAGATGGAGCGTGCCAGCCATCATATTCATCTGGACTATTATACGATCCGCGATGACGAGATAGGCCGGAAGTTCCTGCATGTCCTAACTGCCAAAGCGAAGGCGGGAATTGAGGTTCGCGTTCTGTATGACGGAATCGGAAGCGTTCATTTGAGTAAGCGGTACGTGTCGGAGCTGAAGCAGTCGGGCGCGAGGGTGGAATGTTTTTTACCGGCGGGAACCGCGCTGTTCAAGAGGTTATTAAACAGCCGCAATCATAGTAAAATTGCCGTTATTGACGGGAAAGTTGGTTTCGTTGGCGGCATCAATATCGGAGACGAGTACTTAGGCAAGGATAAGAGGCTTGGTTTCTGGCGGGACACGCAGCTCCGGCTTGAAGGAGACGCGGTCTATTTCTTGCAAGAGCTGTTTATGAAAGACTGGGAGCTGGCCGCCAAGGAACGTCTGCCGGTTAATGCCGGGTACATGCCCGAGCATGATCCCGATGAAGCGTTGCAAGAACCGGTTCTTATTGTGTCGAGCGGGCCGGATCGGAGCGGGGAACCGATTCTGGAGACCGCGTTCGCTTCCGTAACGGCTGCCACAACAAGCATCTCGATTTCGACGCCATACTTTATTCCGGATGAAAGTCTGCTGGCCGCGCTAGGCAGTGCCGCAAAAAGCGGGGTAGATGTCCGGTTAATTATACCCGGCATTGCGGATACGCAGCTCGTATTGTGGGCGACCTTGTCCTTTGTGGAACGGATGCTGGCAGCGGGGGTTCGGGTATACCGCTATCAAAAAGGCTTTATCCACGCGAAGGTCATGATCGTAGACGATCTGCTGGCGATAGTCGGAACGGCTAATATGGATATGAGGAGCTTTCACAGCAACTTCGAGCAGAACGCGGTCTTGTTTGATCATGGAACCATCTCGCGTTTGAAGCAAGATTTCGAGCAGGATTTGCTCGATAGCCGAGAGCTGGATTTGGAAAGTTTCCGGCAGAGGCAGGCAAAAGAAAAAGCAGCGGAAGCCGCTGCTAGACTATTGGCGCCGCTCTTGTAAAGGGCGGCTTATTTTTTGGCGCGGATAAAGCTGAGCACATGGCCTAGATCTTGCGGCTGTACCAGATCGATCAAGTCTCCGTAACGCTGGAGGCGTTCCGCTATGTTCAGAAGATGGAAGTCGGCCGGTTTTATGCCCCCTGCATATACTTCTTCCCATAGGAGCGGGGTAGAGACAGGCGCGCCAAAGCGAGCTCTTGGCGTATACGGAGCCGAGATCGTTTTCCCTTTGTAATGCTGCAAATAGTCTACATAAATGAGATCACCGCGGTTTTTGGTCAGCCGTTCAACGGTGAATAGCTGCGGATAAGCGCTTGATAAATAATCGCCGACGAATTGACCGAGGGTCCTCAGTTCATCAAACGTATATTTCTGCTGGACGGGAACGATGATTTGAACGCCTGTCGCGCCGGAGGTTTTGGGAACAGATTGGATCTTCAGCGAATCCAGCAGCTTTCCGACGAGCGCGGCAGCTTCGATGATCCGAGGTTCATCCTCCCGGGAAGGATCAAGGTCCAATATCCATTCGGTCGGATAATCCGGCTCGCTAATCCGGTCAAAGGACGCATGGAACTCAAGACAGGCCAAGTTGCCTAGCCATAGCAAAGTTGGCAAATTGTCGAGATGAATATAAGAGATTCCTTCGCTTTCGGCGATCGTGACGAAATCCGGCTTTGGTTCGGGACAGTTTTTCTGATAAAACGACTTATCCGCATAACCATGGGGATATCGAATCGTCGTCAAATAACGGTCCTTGCAATGCTTCAGCAGAAAAGGCGACAACATGGCAAGCTTCTCCAGATACATCGCTTTCGTTATGCCTTGCTCCGGCCAAAGCGGTTTCTCCGGGTTTGTAATCGTTAATTCATAGCCCTCCACCATAACGGTTGCCGTCCGTTTGGCAGATGCGTTTGTCCTGTTCATGTACGGCCTCCCGCTGGAGGAAGTCCAAAGGACACCAGCTTGGGATGTCTGAGCAGTCCGGCAGATGTCAGCTCAAGTCCCGTAACCCGGCATGGCAGGGGGGAAGGCAGCCATATGATGCTCTCGCCTTTCAATTCGGCGGGCAGCGATGGAAATGGCATAGGCCATGAAGGAGCATCGCTTTTCCGCAACTGAAGCATTTGGCCAAGCGTTTCCCGCATCGCTTCGTCAAGGCCAAGCGAGACGCTGCCGACGAACCGGCCTTGGTCGGACATAACAAGGCTTGCCGCCCGCCCGTCGCGGCGCTTCACGCCAACAATGCCGACATCAAGCAGAATGGCCCGTTTTTTCTTCAGCCAATCCCGATGGGCTTTCCCTTCCTTGTAGGGACTGTCTAATTTTTTGCTGACGATTCCTTCCCATTCATGCTCGTCCACCCATTTCCACAAGGAGTCCGGATCCGTATAAAGATCAGATATAAGAAGACGGTCCGAGCGGATTTCCTTCATCTTGGCTAGAAGCCGTTCATGCCTCGCCGCATAAGGAAGCGGACGCAAATCCTGGTCGCCGTCCTGCAGCAGGTCAAAAAGTACGTATAGCACTCTCCCTTGGCTGGAAGAAGGGGAAGGCTCGCCGCCGAAACTTCGCTCTCGTGTTAATACCATTTGGAAGTTGGGGCGCACGCCGTCGTAATAGACGATCTCTCCGTCCAGCATGCAGGGGCCAAGCTTAACGGCTTGCTCCTGCAGCGTCCTGTGGATCTCCGGATATACCGCGTTTTTGTTCAGCAGCTTCCGCGAATACAGATCAATTCTGCCGTCATCGTTTACCGTGGCAACGATCCGGACACCGTCCCATTTGATCTGGTAGATCCAGCCGGGCTCCACGGGAATCCGCTCATCCGCAATGGGAATCATCGGTTCGGCGGGGAGGGTGAAAACAGTCATTAAGAAACGGTCTCCGTCGCTTTATCTTTCTTCGCTCTAGGCTTGCGCGGCTTCACAAGCGGCTGGTCTGCAGCAGATGGCGCAGGAGCGGCCGCGGCTGGCGTGCCCGAGCCGGTGTCGAGTCCAACACCGCCCGGCGGCAGTTTGGCCGCATCAAGGCTGGCCTGAAGGGCGGCCATCAAGTCAAGCACATTGGTTTGTTCCTGCTGTGGTGCCACCTGAACTTCTTGGCCGGCAATTTTATTGTTAATCGCTTGAAGCATATTCGCCCGATAGTCGTCGCTATATTTGCTTGGCTCAAACGGCGTAGACAGCTGCTCAATTAGCAGCTTGGCCATAGTCAACTCTTTCTCGTTCACATTGACCGACTCCGGTATGCCCGGTACATGGGAAATCGAACGGATCTCATCGGGATAAAAGATGGTCTCCATCGCCAGACAGTTATCGATGACCCGAATAGCCGCGAGGCTGCTTTTGGAACGGATCGATACTTTCGCTACGCCGATCTTGCCCGTGTCGGACATGGCCTGGAGCAATAGGCCGTAAGCATTGCTGCCGGCCTGATCCGGCGATAAATAGTACGTCTTCTGGAAGTAGACGGGATCAATTTCCTCAAGCGCAACAAAATCCATAATTTGAATCGTATGCGATTTCTCCCCCGCTAACTGCTCAAGCTCTTCTTTGTCAAAGAGCACATAACGGCCTTTCTCGTATTCATAACCTTTGATAATATCGTCCCACTCCGCCTCGATATCGCAATTCGGACAGCGCCTTACGTAAGCGATTGGGCTGCCGCAAGTTTTATGAATCATGCGAAGCGAGATATCCTTGTCTTCCGTGGCCGAGAACATCTTGACGGGTACATGGACAAGCCCGAAGCTGATTGCGCCTTTCCATACGGTATGCATCTGGTTACTCCTCCTAAAATGAATTATCACCATAACGCCCCAAACAAGGGCGTCGTGATGATTCATACATCGAAAGCATGTGCTTAATGAACTTCTCCTGTTCTTTATTGTTGCCGCAATGCATGAGAATCAATCAAAACGGGCATATTTTGCTTGAACCAACAATGCTTGTTGCAGGGAGGAGTGAACCGACTATGATGGAATTCGATGATATCGAGAACAATGAGAAGCTGCCGGAAGACAAATGGGACGAAGGCCGCGACAATTATTTCATGGATATTGACCGCATGGTGAATGAGGGATTAGGCGGAGGCACCGTGTCCCCGCATAACGGGTTAATCGACGAATCAACTACCGATTATATGGTCCCCGAATCCAAGGACTAACCTGCAAAGGCATGCTAGAAGGAGAGAGCAACTATGGATATAAACCGCGCCAAACAGATTTACGACTCGGAAGCTACGATTAAGGTTCATCTTGACGATGGCGATTCCGTATGGATCGAGAACGTGGATGAAGCCAACGGAATGGCAACCGTTCAAGTCGGCGGCAACCCGATTAACACAAAGACGGTATCCGTAGACCGGCTGCAGGAACGATAACAACAGACAAAAACCGAACGGCTGATGAAGCCGTTCGGTTTTTTAATTGGAAAAAAATGAAACTTTTTTACCTTGTTCACCGTTTTAGGTTAGGTGTATGATTTTGGAAGTTGTTCTAATTTTAGAGAGAGGGTTGTGAGGAACAAGATGAAAAGATCGTTGAAAGGCAAGCTGCTTGCCACCGTATTAGCGCTTAGTATGCTCCCGGTAGGCGGGATGGCTTATGCGGCAAGTTCTTCTTCTACTACGGTAGCCGTACTCGCGGATGCTTCGGCAACCGCAGGTACCTCAGGAACTGCAACTGGCGGAGTGCTCGACGAGAGCCAGGCGAAAATCTCGAAGGAAGAAGCGGTTGAGAAGTTTAGAAAGCTGTTCCCGGAATTAAAAGACGCGGAAGTCGAAAGCGTTGATCTTGGCAATCCGAATCAATATCCGCCAAGCCAAGAGATGATCTGGACCATTCAGTGGAGAATGGAAATCGAGAACGGTTCCTACGGCTTTGATTCGGCTATCGATGCCATTAACGGAGATATTGTTACGTATTATAATTCGCTCCCGAGAGAAGATTCGTTTTATCCGGCCAAAGTGTCCAAGACAGAAGCGGAGAAGATCGCCAAGCAGTTCATCACGGTTGCTTCGCCGTCCCTTAATACGGCAGACAAGCTTCAGCTTGTACCCGTCGATAGCGCGTACCCGCAAGCATTATTTGGCCCCGTGCAATATTCGTTTGCCTACCAAGTTCAAGTGAACGGCATTCCAACAGCCACCAGTCAAATTCAAGTTGTAGTTGACGGCAATGGGAAAATAACGGAATACCGCGGTTATGGCACTCGCAGAGATTATCCTTCTCCCGATACAACACTAACGGCAGCACAAGCGGCCGATAAAATGAAAAAAGACCTAAAGTTGCAGCTGGCCTATATTCCCGGTGCCGATTATTATAACAATCCATCGAAGTCTTCCGATTATCGTTTGGGCTACATAGCGGTTGGCGGGATTGGCCTAATTGATGCAAAAACGGGTAAATTCCTCAATGAGCAAGGAGAGGCCGTGGAATCTCTCGAGGCTACCGGCTATTCCGCCATCAGCTCCTCGGCCAAACCTTTCGAGCCTCATGCGGGAGGAGAATTGACGAAAGACGAAGCATTGGCCGTAGTAACTCCGCTTATTGGTTCAGACGCCAAAGAGGTTAATGCGCAAGTCAACAGCGGCAGTGACGGTCAAAAGACTTGGTCGGTCTGGAACAGCAATCCGTTCGGTGAACAGGTTCATGCTACGGTTGATGCGGCAACGGGACAACTGCTGCAGCTCTTTTCTTATACATCGGGTAATCCGGGTGCAGAAGAACAGCCAGCGGCGAAACCAGCCATCACAGAGGAACAAGCCAAAGCGAAAGCGCAGGATCTCGTAACTAAGCTGTATCCGAATGCTTCGGGCGACCTGAAGCTGATTAACCGTCCAGGAACCGTCACTTATAGTCCGGACACGGCTTATATGTATAGCTTCCAGCAGTTTTATAAAGGCAAGCCTGTACAACCGTCGTCCGTTCAGATTAACCTCGACGGAGACGGCAATTTGAAACAATATTATGTCACGGTCATGCCGAAGGATACACTCGGCAAGCTGGATTCCTTAACCGCGAAAATTACGGAAGAGGAAGCGCTTAAGAGGTATCGCGACGCGATTGGTGCCGAGCTGCAATACACGACGGTTGGTTCCAATTATGTAGAAGGAAAGCTTCAGGAGCCGCAAGTGAAACTTGTGTATTCGCCAAAGTTTGGCGATCTAGATAATTATGTCGTCTTAATCAACGCGATTAGCGGCAAGCTGGAGCAGCAATATTCCCTCTCGGGAACGCCGGAGGCTACAAGGGAACTCCCGGCCGACGCGAAGAAACATTGGGCATCCAAGTCGCTGCAAACCATGTTTGAATACGGCATATTGAAGCCGGAATCCGACGGGCTTCTCCATCCGGACCAAACCGTAAATAATGGGGACTGGATTAATTTGCTTATGAGCGGCTTTACGGGAGGACAAAGTTATATCACTCCTCAAGTGCAGCGTTTTGCCGACATTCCGGTCGATGGCCAATATGCCGCAGGCGTAGAGTATTTAGTGCAAAGAGGATTCCTCCAAGCTTCCCCAACGCAAAAGCTGCATCCTGAGCAAGCTTTAACCCGCGGCGAGTTGGCGGTGTGGCTGACCAGACTGCTGAAATACGACAAATTGTCCGAGTTCATGACAAACGATTCGGATGTGGCATCCTTAAAGGATGCCTCGCAAATTAAAAACAAAGGAGCCGTGAAGATTGCGATGAAGCTGGGCCTTCTCACGGCGGACAAAGGCAAATTCAACCCGAACGCTCCCGTTACCAAAGCGCAAATCAGCGTCGTTCTTCTAAGACTAGCTACCTTGCAGGATAAAGTCGATTCGCCAATCATGAATAGCCATTATTAATCAATCATTGAATCAAGGGCTGCCGGTTAACCGGCAGCTTTTTCTCGTAGGAGAAGCGTTAACCGCCGAATGCATCCCGGAACGCTCTCCGAAGTTGGGCGACGTCGACTTCCCATAGCTCGGCAATTTCAGCCGCAACATGTTCGTCCCACCAATCGGACAGCACTTTGCGGTTTTTTTCATTCTCGGCAATAAAGAGCAGGTTTACAATGACCTTTTTGTAATACAAGGTTTCGGCCTGTTCCATTTTCTCTTGCGATACCCATATCTTTAACCGTTTGACGGTTCGATACAATTCATTGCTGCAGGCGCGGCGGATCTTTCGCGCGGACGGCAGGCCGGACGCATGCTTCTGGGTAGTGGACTTCATCGTGAACCGACTCCTCTCTAACTCATAAATATGCGGATGAGAATGAGACGGTCACAGAGTTTAAGCGTATTACCGTTTGTTCATATGCGGAAGGACAAGGCATATAATAGGAGAGATGCGGTTGTGCTTTCCTCATATAGAAGATGCCCGACTTCAGTCGGGTGGATGCTGATCCGCTTCATATGGTAGAATACAGTCGAAGATTGCTATTATTTAGGATGGGGAAGGCGGGAAGCAATGGATTTGGTTAAGGATATTTTGCATGAAGTTTTATTATGGATTGAAAGCCTTGGTTATTTCGGCATATTAATTGGATTACTTATAGAGGTTATTCCTAGCGAGATCGTATTAGGTTACGGCGGATACTTAGTATCGGAAGGAAAAATATCATACTTCGGCGCGGTTATCTTCGGCATCCTTGGCGCGGTCGGGCAAAACTGGATTTTGTACGCGTTTGGAAGATTCGGCGGCCGCCCGCTGGTTGAGAAATACGGCAAATACATTAAGATCAAAACCAAACACGTAGATATTGCGGAGAACTGGTTCAAGAAATACGGAGCGGGTATCGTATTTACAGCCCGGTTCGTACCGGTTATGAGACAAGTAATCTCCATTCCGGCAGGGATGGCGAAGATGAACTTTACCCTGTTTACCCTGCTGACGGCGCTGGCTTCCATACCGTGGACGATATTATTCGTACATTTGGGCAAAACATTAGGTGAGAACTGGGAAGATATCGATCAGAAGGCCGCTCAATACGTGCAGCCGGCTATTCTAATTGCCATAGCTTTACTGATTGTTTATGTCGTATACAAATTTATTCGCGCCAAAGGCAAATCCGTATAAATCTAAATCGAGATAAGAAAGAGGGATGAACATGAACAGAAGCGTAGCAGACAAGTTGAATAAAGGCATCAGCCCGCGGCAGTTTGTTGAAGGAATGACCAAAAATCAGGAAGCTTTCCAGGGTTGGTACGATAAGTTCGAATGGGCAGACCAAAGCGACCGGGAATTTTTCGAATCGTTGAACAACCGAAGCGACCTGCGCGTCTTTATTTTGATGGCGGATTGGTGTGGCGACGTGGTTCGCAATATTCCGGTTGTATTCCGCGCCCTCGAGACTGGCGGCGTTCCGGTAGAAGTGCTCATTATGGAGGAGAACCTCGATACGATGGATCAATTCCTGACGATGGGCGGACGTTCCGTTCCGGTCGTCATTGTTACCGATGCGGAAGGTTCGGTCATTCACGGCACTTGGGGTCCAAGACCAACCTACGTGCAGGAACCGATGGTACAATTCAAGCAAGATAATCCGGATCGCGATGCTGCCGATTATCAAGAGAAGCTCGCCGAAACGCGGAAAGAAATTATGCGGCGTTACGGAGAAGGTACCGGCTATCAAGCATTAGTGGTGCAGGAACTCAGAGCATTAATAGAATCGATTTAAGGAATCGGATTGGAGTATTAGTATATGCGCATTGAAATGTTTACCCTTGGCCCGTTGCAAACGAATTGTTATTTATTGACCGAAAAAGACGAGCAGACTGGCTTGGAACGGGGCATTGTTATCGATCCCGGCATGGGACCCAAGCGGCTGCTGGACCGAATTGCCGGAATGACGATTGAAGCGATTCTGCTGACGCATGCCCATTTCGACCATATGGGCGGCGTGGAAGAAGTGCGGACCGCGGCGGGATGCCCGGTGTACATTCACGACCTTGAGGCGGATTGGCTGACGGATGCCAAGAAGAACGGCTCCATGAGATGGTCGGATGTGACTCCGCCGCTCACGACAGGCCCTGCGGAATATGCGCTGGATGAGGGACAGACGCTCGACCTCATCGGCCAGTCGTTTAAAGTATTGCATACGCCGGGTCATTCCCCCGGCAGCGTAAGTTTCTTATGCGGCAACGATATATTCTCGGGTGACGTTTTGTTTAAACAATCTGTCGGCAGGACAGATCTTCCCGGCGGTCGGGAACGCGACTTATATGATTCGATTCAGCGGAAGTTGTACAAGCTCCCGCCTGAAGTTAACGTTTATCCGGGACATGGTCCCAAAACAACGATTGGTTTTGAGCAAGCCAACAATCCTTATGTTAGATAAAGATCGTTAGATCACCGTTTCAACCGCAGGCTACATAGCCCGCGGTTTTTTCGTTTTCGCAATTCGCAAATATGGAAAAGCGGTTCCAAATCTGAGACAATACATTTATGGCATTTTTACAGTAGACAAGTTTGAAGGGAATTTGAAGGGACGGTGCAGTTGGTTGGCTGATACGAAGGTGAAGCAAGTGGAAGAGGAAGCGGCAAGCACGGGCAAGCGCACGGCGGGAGAGATTGCTGCCGAGAACGAGCAGATTATTAAAGGCATGGCAGCGCAGCTGTCGATCCCGATCACGAAGGTGAAAGCGGCAGTTGCTTTGCTTGACGAAGGCAATACGATTCCGTTTATCGCGCGTTACCGGAAAGAGATGACCGGCGAGCTGGACGAGAACGATCTCCGGGCGATTGAAGAACGGCTGCAATATATGCGCAATTTGGAAGACCGCAAACGGGAAGTGATTCGTCTCATTGACGAGCAAGGCAAGTTGACCGACGAGCTTCGAGGCTTAATTGGCGCAGCGGGCAAGCTGCAGGAAGTAGAGGATTTGTACCGTCCTTACCGGCAGAAGCGGAAGACCCGCGCCAGCGTGGCGAAGGAGCGGGGATTGGAACCGCTGGCTGCGTGGCTATGGGCACAACCCCGCCTTGGCGAGCCGCTTGCAGAAGCGGCGAAGTACATAAGCGAAGATAAAGGGGTAGCTACGGCTGAAGAAGCGTTGCAAGGCGCGATGGATATTCTGGCTGAGAATATCGCCGATGACGCGGCGATCCGTTCTTGGGTGCGCAAGCATACCTTTGATCAGGCCATGCTTCATACGGAAGCGAAAAACGCGGGTGCGGAATCCGTCTACGAGATGTACTACAGCTATCAGGAACCGGTCCGCAAGCTGCCGCCTCACCGCGTGCTAGCGATCAACCGCGGGGAGCGGGAGGATGTGCTTCGCGTAACGTTTGAACTGTCTACCGAGCGGATCCACGAGTTTGTTCAGCGCAAAGTGCTTCGCCAGCAGACGGCTGTTGCCGTGCGCGACGTACTGGTTGCCGTTATAGAAGATGCTTATAAGCGATTGATTGCACCGTCCATCGAACGGGAAGTTCGCGGCGAATTGACGGAGAAGGCGGAAGAACACGCCATTTCGATTTTCTCCGAGAATCTTCGTAACCTGCTGCTCCAGCCGCCGGTTAGGGGCAATGTTGTGCTTGGCGTCGATCCGGCTTACCGGACGGGCTGCAAGCTTGCGGTTATTGACGATACAGGCAAGCTGATGGAGGTAGCCGTTACGTATCCGACGCCTCCCAACAATAAAGTTGCCGAAGCGGAGAAGACCATCAACGGAATGATTGACCGCTATGCAGTCTCCCTTATTGTAATCGGCAACGGGACAGCCTCCCGCGAAACGGAGCAATTTATCGCCGGCCTGATCGGCAAACGCAAAGCGGCCGGACATTCCGAGCAGAAATATATTATTGTAAGCGAGGCTGGAGCGAGCGTCTATTCCGCTTCCAAGCTGGCGGCAGAAGAGTTCCCCGATCTTGACGTTGCGGAACGCAGCGCCGTCTCGATTGCCCGCCGCTTGCAGGATCCGCTAGCCGAGCTTGTGAAGATCGAGCCCAAAGCGATTGGCGTGGGGCAATATCAGCACGACGTCAGCCAGAAACGGCTTGATGAGAGCCTTGGCGGCGTTGTGGAATCGGCGGTTAACCATGTCGGGGTCGATGTGAATACGGCTTCTGCTTCGCTGCTCTCCTATGTAGCGGGAATTAACGCGACGATTGCCAAAAATATCGTCAAATACCGCGAAGAGAACGGCCGCTTCGCGAAGCGCGGACAACTTCAGAAGGTACCGCGGCTAGGCGCGAAATCCTACGAGCAGTGCATCGGTTTCCTACGTATCCCGGAAGCATCGAACCCGCTCGACCAAACGCCGATCCACCCGGAATCCTATGATGTGGTTGATAAGCTGTTTGCTGAACTTGGATTGAAGTCGAATCAGATCGGCACGGAAGAGATGAAGGGTAAGCTGGCGGGGATGGACCCGGCTGCGATTGCGCCTTCGCTTGGCGTTGGGGTGCCTACCTTGAAAGATATTATCGACAGCCTGCTCCGTCCGGGACGCGACCCGCGTGAGGAGTTGCCTCCGCCGATTTTCCATACTGACGTGTTGAACATTGAAGATCTTACGCCAGGCATGGAGCTGCAGGGAACGGTACGCAACGTTATTGATTTTGGTGCATTTATAGATATCGGCATCAAAAATGATGGCCTTGTCCACATCTCGCAAATGAGCGACAAGTTTGTGAAGCATCCGATGGATGTGGTATCGGTTGGCGATAATGTAACCGTATGGGTGCTTGGCGTAGATTTGAAGAAAGGCCGGGTTTCTCTTACCATGCGGAAACAGGCATAATTTTAAGCTTGCTGGCTGCTTGAACCGGGACCTATAATACAGATGTGCCTCTAAGATCCTACTAAGGAAGGAGAGGATGAACATCATGAGCCAATCCGATCATCAAATCGAGCGAGAACGATGCAGCAGCGCTCCCAACCATAAATGGTTTGGTTTGTCCCTTCAGGCTCTTGTGGTGTTGTCCCGCAAACCAAATGCTTGCACAAGCGCGGAACTTGCCGGTCATCTGAAGTCGGAAGCAACGATGCTGCGCCGGGTGCTTGCCAAGCTGGCGCGAGAGCAGCTGCTCGAGACGCGGGAAGGCCGCGACGGAGGTTACCGCTTGAAACGCACGCCGGAGTCGATTACGCTCGCTGACGTTTATTTGGCCTTGCGAGTGGGCGAACCTTTATGCAGCGGTATGCTGGATACGACAGGCATTCATGATTTCGGCCAAGAGATGCGTGTTGCTTTTATGGAGATAACCGACGAAGTGGAACAAAGAACGATTGAGGTGCTGAAACAAGTCACGATTGCCCAGCTTTCGGAACGGATCTGCACGCTCAAACGGATGGAACGGAATAATTAGAAATGACGGCGGAAAAAATAGTCACAGCAGCCCTGTTGACTTTCCGCCGTCTCGATTTTATACTGTTATCAAAACTGTTACAGATGCGAGCGTACTTACAGCGTAAAAAAGGCAATTAGATTTTTGTTATAACTGTGAATAATTAATCTCAGTTTAATCTGTGTTAGAATAATCACAGTCATTATCTATTAGGCCTTTTTTTGATTCTAACTGAGCAATCTGAGACACAGATAACCTAATTTGGAGGGAACTAACTATGGCTATTGAAACGCAAGTTGGAAAAGAATTTACCGAAGTACTGACATCCCGTCGCTCGGTCCGCCATTATGATTCGTCTTTTAAAATTTCGGATGAAGAGATCAAAGAAATTTTGGAGCTTGCAACAAAAGCCCCTTCTTCGGCTAATACGCAATCCTGGCGTTTCCTGGTCGTAACGGACCAAGAACTCAAAAATCAATTGCTTCCAATCGCAAACAATCAACAACAAGTGGCTGACGCTTCTGCCGTTGTTGTTATTCTTGGCGACCTTGAGTTCTACACGAAGCTTGGCGAGATCAACGGGGCAGCTGTCAAAGCCGGTTATATGACAGAAGAGATCGCTCAACGGTTCACTGATCATTATACGAACCTGTTCCCGTCCATTCCGAAAGAACGCGTGACGGAGATCGTTGCTTTTGATGCGGGTCTGGTTGCTATGCAAATCATGCTTGTGGCGAAATCCAAAGGCTATGATACGGTACCTATGGGCGGTTACGACCGCGACAAGCTGAAAGCCTTCTTCGAAATTCCGGAGCGTTACCTTCCGCTGCTTGTTCTTCCAATCGGCAAAGCGAAGGAAGAGGGCCGTCCGACCGTACGTCTTCCGCTTGAAGAGATCACGTTCTGGAACAGCGTGAAGTAAATGCCAAAAACTCCCGCAGCCATGAAGGCAGCGGGAGTTTTTTTATTTGTTCTAATGAAAGGTTATTTCGGGTACGTCATCGTTTTTGGCTGATTGTTTGTTGCGATAGAAATACCAGCATTCATTAAGCAGTTTGATCTGCCTAAGGTCTTTCTTCTGGAATGCACGCATCATTTGATTGCAGAGCCATTGTGGCATTCGTATCTTCTCCTTCCGCCCATACCTGATGTACTACTACAGTATGGGGGAGGGCGAATGTCCGTGCAGGTCCACTTTTACAGTTCTTCTTCGTACCACTGTTCAAGCTGGGCTTGCAAAGCGCGGATCTCGGTAAGAAGGGCAATCAGCGGATACGCGGATTCCTTCACGGCCGCAAATTCTTGTTCCAGTTCATTAATGTAATCAAGGCCGGAGACAATCCGGATCGAGCTGTCGTGCAGCTCGACGTTGTCGCATTCAGCGACCGCATAAGGCAGCTGAGGCACATGGTCGGCAGTCAGCTTGTCTATTTCTTTATGGAGGCGCAGGTTAAGCGCGCTGAGCTGATAAGCATGGGATTCCGGCATCTCAACAAAGAAGATAGTGCTATTGCCGTTCATAAGGACGTAACGCATCGTAGGCATTGTGAAAATTAACTCCCCTCGTAGGCCATCTATAATGATTGCTACTTGACAGTGTAGCGTATGATCGCTTTAAAATTCAAGTATTGGGGGAGAATACGATGACTATAAAAATGAATGACGATGAACTGCAGCGCTGGGTGGAACGCGTATCGCTCGAAAGTTTTGGACGACCTTTCCTTCATAAGGCCACTTTTAATGGCCGATTGAAAGCGACCGGCGGCCGATATTTTACGAAATCCCATCATATAGAGATCAGCCCTCATCAGCTTGAGGCGTTTGGCGCAGAAGAAACCGAAAAAATCATCAAGCATGAGTTGTGCCATTATCATCTCCATATAATGAAGAGAGGGTATCAGCACCGGGATGCGGATTTCAAAAAACTGCTCGCTTACGTGGGCGGATCACGCTATTGCCAGACGTTGCCGGAGAGGGCTGCAAAGGCGGCTGCGCCTTATAAATACAAGCTGGTTTGCCGCAGCTGCGGTACCGAGTATCCGCGCAAAAGAAGGCTTGATCCAGCCCGTTATGCATGCGGAAAATGCCGCGGAAAACTTTTTTTAAAAAACGCTTGACCTTATGAATTGCCCGTGATATATTATTACTTGTCGCCGCGGTGAACAAGCGGTTGAGACAAGCGAGAAACAAGTAAGAAACAAGTGTTTCAAGCATTCCCTGATAGCTCAGTTGGTAGAGCACTCGACTGTTAATCGAGTTGTCACAGGTTCGAGTCCTGTTCGGGGAGCCATGGAGAAGTACCCAAGTGGCTCAAGGGGACCCTCTGCTAAGGGGTTAGACTGCGTAAGTGGTGCGAGGGTTCGAATCCCTCCTTCTCCGCCATATTTTCTTGGTGGATATGTCGCTCGAGAGAGATGACGATAGGAACAAGGAATAAGTAAGGCCCGTTGGTCAAGGGGTTAAGACACCTCCCTTTCACGGAGGTAACAGGGGTTCGAATCCCCTACGGGTCACCATTTATCCTCAATGAGTGAAGCAAGCTCTCAAGAGTTCGTTTTACAACATGAGAGCCATTAGCTCAGTTGGTAGAGCACCTGACTTTTAATCAGGGTGTCGAAGGTTCGAGTCCTTCATGGCTCACCATTTTACTTTCTCCTCAAAGTAATAATGGTATGGAGGAAATTCAACATATGTGCGGTAGTGGTGGAATGGCAGACACGCTATCTTGAGGGGGTAGTGGGCGTACGCCCGTGGAGGTTCGAGTCCTCTCTACCGCACCATAACTTAACAGATTCAATCCCTTACGTCGGTAAGGGATTTTTTTGTGTTTCTGCTATAATGATATAGAATAAGCCATTTATATGGTAAGCTGCCGTGATAGGGATAGCTCGACAAGGAGTGAGAATCGCATGATTAAAGTACTTGTTGTAGATGACGAAGCGAGTATCTCGAGCGCGATCGCTTATGCTTTGCAACGCGAAGGATTTATAGTTGAGACGGCAGGTGACGGAATGGAGGCGCTTGAGAAAGTTGCTGCTTTCAATCCGGATGTTATGGTGCTTGACGTGATGATGCCGAAGATGAACGGCTACGAAGTTTGCCGGAAGCTGGAGGCGGGGAACAAACCGGCCATTATGCTGCTTACCGTTAAAAACGATATTGTAGATAAAGTACTCGGACTCGAGCTTGGCGCCGATGATTATATGACCAAACCGTTTGATATCCGGGAAGTTGTTGCCCGCGTGAAGGCTCTTCACAGACGGCGCCAGATTGAATCGCCGGTACAGGATGCGGATAAAGAGGGCAGATTGGAGCTTGGCGGAATTACGATTGAATTGTTAAGCCGTACGGTCAAAGTTGACGGAGAGTCGCTGGACCTTACTCCGAAGGAATTCGATCTGCTGGCGCTGCTTGCCAAGCACCCCGACCGGGTATATTCCAGGGAGGCGTTGCTTGAGCAGGTGTGGGAGATGGATTTTGCAGGCGGTACCCGTACCGTGGACATTCATGTTCAAAGATTACGCAAGAAGCTTGGCGAGTCGCAGGGATACATACAAACGGTTTACGGGATCGGCTATAAAAGCATGAGGACAAACGGATGAACCGGGTTGCCGGTTCCCGGCAAAAGTTAAAAATCGGATTAAAGGGCAAAATCACCGTTTTCCTTGCTTTGTTGCTCGCATTTGTAGTCGTGTTGCTAAGCATGCTGGTGCTTGCGGGTATCCGCGAGGATCAGCAAAGGCGGATGGAGCAAAGCTTCTCTCAATTGGCGAGTTCGGCGAATCTTCGCGTACGCGAAGAGTATTTGACCGGTGAGCGCGTATCGCCGGATGAATTTATGGAGCATAACGGTCAGAGCCTAGCCGTAGATCTTGGCGGTCAGAGCGGAATGGCCGTTACGCTATACAGCGCCGACGGGGTATTTGCCGGTACCTCTCTGCCGGTGCAGCCGCTGACCGATGTGAAGGAGGCGCTCGCCCATACCTCCAAAGGTCAAGAGGCTTATATTACGCTAGGCAATCAGGTGCTGTATTTGGCACCGCTCTATAATGCCGATCAATTTCTGGGCAGCGTCCAGTTCCATGGTTCGCTCCAAGAACAGGAAATGTTTTACCGGCATATTCGAAGCTTGTTTATCGGGACGGGGGCTGCCGTGTTGGCGGTTGGCCTCTTGCTTGGTTATTTGTACGTCTGGAGGCAATCGTTTATCCTTGGCAAGCTGAATCAGGCAGCCAAAGATATTGGAGAAGGCCGTTACCTGGACAAGCCGCCTGTCCGCAGGCGGGATGAGATCGGCGAGCTCGCGGAAGGTATTTATGATATGAGCGGCAGCATCTCTTCCTATGTTGACGAATTAAACGAAGAAAAGCAGAAGTTGCTCACGGCAATCAAGCGGCTGCAGGAGTTGGAGCAGCAGCAGAAGCAGTTCATCGGCAATATTAGCCATGAACTCAAAACGCCTTTAACTTCTATTTTGGCCTATTCGGATTTGCTTGGCATGTATAGCGATGACCCGGTTTTACTGCAAAATGCGCGTACCCAGATCAGCAAGGAAGCGGAACGTCTGTATGCGCTCATCGAGAAGGCGCTTCAGCTCTCTTCGATGGATATTTACGACTTCGAGACGCATGCCGCACATTTCCAAGTAAAACCGCTGCTCGAGGAGGGTTTAAGCCGCCTACGAATCAAAGCTGAAAAACAAAGGATTTCGCTTTCTGCCAATCTGAAGGAAGACCTCGTATGGGCGGATCCGGATAATCTGATGCACATGGTTACGAATTTGCTTAGCAATGCGATTAAATATAACCGCCCCGGAGGATGGGTTCGGCTGTCCAACCGTTCGGAGACGGAGGCCACCGGTGAACGGCGCGTCATTATTGAAGTTGCGGACAGCGGCATCGGCGTACCGGAAGAGCTCCGGAATAGGATCTTTGACCCGTTCTTTACCGTTAGCGATGACCGGTCGAGGGAAACCGGCGGAACCGGGCTCGGTTTAGCTTTGGTCAGGAGTTTGGCCGAGAAGCAGCATGGCACAGTCAACTTAGTCGAATCGGGACCTAAGGGGTCCACATTCGTTATTTCCCTACCCGGTGAACCTATAGCCATAGAGCCGCAAGAAGAGTAAACAACAAGCCTGGACATAACGTGATCCGGGCTGTTATTTATATTGGGCATTCTAATAAAAAGTTGTTACAACTTGGATACAATTCAGATATGTTTTCGACATAGAGGCCTTATATACTAAGGGGAAAACGGGTATACATCCGGGGGGATGAACGATGAAACAGATCATTAAATTAGGCACCGTGTTGTCGCTCGCAGCTGCTCTAGCTGCTTGTTCCTCTGTTCAGGGCGGGAACCAAGCTAATAATAATACAAATAAACACGGGGAATTAACGGTTGTAAAAAGCCCAGAGCAGAAACCCAACCAAGATATTATGGTGCAAAGAATACATCGCTTCGAAGGAGCGAGCATGGATAAATGGCTATCCGATGATCAAGTTCAGCTTATGTACACCAAGCTTGTCAAAGAGGCTACAGCTACGGAAGAAGCGCAGTTCGAGTACACCACCATGGATGTGGATTTAAGCAACAACGATCAGAAAGCGGCTGCCGAACCGGTGAAAAAGGTAGTAACAGTCGAGAAAGAGCAGCCGTCGCCGGATGGCAAGTATGTATTCGTTCAGCAATGGAAGGACAAATATTCGGCTCGCAACTATATGAAAGAAGTCAGCACCGGGACGATGTCCGAGATTAAGGGCGACAACTACTTGGAGAGCGGCGGCTGGCTGAACGAAACGACGTACATTCTTGCAGCAGGTTCGATGAGCGGGCATGGTGACATCCGCCAAATTCAGGTAGACGGCAGCGTTACGCTTCTGAATCTTGATGACCCGGCACTCGGGGATCAGCCGTTTGTGAATTTTGGAGTTGGCCAAGGACGTATCTATTACACGGACAATAACCAGACTTTAAAACAGTTTGCGCCTGGTAATCCTAACCCATCCGAGCTGGTCAAACAGGCATTGACGTTCCAAGTATCGCCGGATGGCAAACATCTCGCGGTCGAAATCCAGAAGCAAGCCGGGAAAGCAGGCAGCGAGCTTCGGATTTTTGATTCGAACGGAAGCGCGGAAGGGCTCTCCATTGCCAAAGGCGATTTGATTCCGTACAGCGCTTGGTCGCCGGATTCCTCTAAGCTGGCGGTAGCGGTATATACCGAGAATCAGAGCGGGATGAACGGGGTTTATATTTTTGATTCCGCAACCGGCAAAGTGTCGCCGATTGGCCCGAGCTATTTTCCGCAATATCCGTTAAGCTGGAATCCTTCGGGGACGCGGCTTGGCGTTACGGTCGCCGGCAAGGACGATCTGCCCGTCACCCATATTATTGATTTCCAGTAGCGCCATTATATAATAGGAGTAGTGCGTCAAACGGGGAGGATGGGCTATGGAGCGGCAAGAACAGCTTATAGCGGTTGTCAGGGATTTGTTCAACAAGCTGGCTTGGCTTAATAAGTTTAAGATGGAAGATAGCCTGAAGGGGCATACGCCTTCTGAAGTGCATGCCATCGAATACATCGGCAAACATGCGGATTCCAACGTGACCAAACTTGCGGAATCCTTCTATATGACAAGAAGCGCCATCAGTAAAATGACCAAGAAGCTGCTGGAAAAGGAACTCATTGAAAGCTATCAGAAGGATGGCAACAAGAAAGAAATTTATTTCAGGCTTACGGAGCAAGGCAATGCCGTTAATCAAATCCATGAGGATTTGCACGAAGAGTTCCGGAAGCGGGATCAAGCCGTGTTTGAGCAGATCACGAAGGAACAATTCGACGGCATGATCAGCTTGATGGAACGGTATAGCCGGCATTTGGATGCGGAAATCAAGCAACAAGGCATAGATGCGAAATCGGAATAATGAAAAGTTGTAACGATAGGCGGCCCGGCTCTAATGGAGAAGGGGCTGCTTTTTTATTGTTCAATTTTTGTTGACTAGGAAACAAAATGGCGTTATGATGATTGTTGACCAGGAAACAAAAATCAAGGAGGAATGACATGACTATCGATAGAAAAGCTTTGCTATTTGGCCTAATGTCGGTGTTTCTGTGCGGATTGGGCTTTAGTATCATAACCCCTGTTGTACCGTTTTTGGTGCAGCCTTATATAAGTAATCCGGGAGATCAAGCTACGGTTGTTACTCTGCTGACTTCCGTATATGCCGTGTGCATGTTTTTCGCGGCGCCCGCGTTAGGAGCTCTAAGCGATAAATTCGGCCGTCGCCCGTTGCTGTTAATATGCCTGCTTGGTTCCGCGATCGGGTACTTCGTGTTTGGCTTAGGCGGTGCGTTATGGGTACTGTTCGCCGGGCGTGTTATTGAGGGCATAACGGGCGGAAGCATAAGTACGATTTTCGCTTATTTTGCAGATATTATTCCTGCGGATCAGCGGACCAAATATTTCGGATGGGTGAGTGCGGCAGTTGGCGTGGGTACCGTCATTGGTCCGACATTAGGCGGACTACTCGCCAAGTTTGGTTATTCAGCGCCTATGTATTTCGGAGCGGCTATTACATTGTTAAACGTGATATTCGGGATGCTGTATATGCCGGAGAGTCTTGGCAAGAATAATCGACGGACCCAAATGACCTTGGGGATGTTGAACCCATTTACCCAGCTTGTCAGCATCCTTTCGGTGAAAAACGTAAACAGACTGCTTGTATCCGCGTTTTTGCTCTGGATCCCGAATGGATCCCTGCAGGCCGTGTTCTCGCAATTTACGCTGGACACGTTTAGTTGGAAACCCGCATTGATCGGACTTATGTTCTCCATCATGGGCGTTCAAGACATTGTCTCGCAAGCCTTTATTATGCCAAGGTTATTGGCCAAACTTCGGGATAAACAGATAGCTACTCTTGGCATGGCGTCGGAGATTATAGGGTATGGCCTTATTGCGGCGTCTGCTTTGGTGTCTTTCTATCCACTTCTTATTGCCGGCATGTTTCTGTTTGGGTTTGGCGATTCGATCTTTGGCCCGTCGTTTAACGGGATGCTCTCCAAATCGGTAGATGCAAGCGAACAAGGAAGAATTCAAGGCGGCAGCCAATCGATTCAGGCTTTGGCAAGAATGATCGGGCCTATCATCGGCGGCCAAATTTACGTAATCGCAGGGCATGCCGCTCCAGCCTTTATGGGGATGCTCCTTATTGCGGCGGCCATTCTTGTATTGAATAAGAAGACAGTCCGGATCGGATGATCCGGGCTTTTTTATATGGAGAGGCGACATTGTTTACAGGTTTGTTACAAGACCGAAATTATTCCGAGATATCGTTCTTCTATACTGAAGTCAGTAAGGAGCTTCAAACAAACGTAAACAGGTTAAAAAGAGACAGAGAGTAAAAAGACAGAGAGTAAAAAAGGTTAGAAATTCGGAAATAAAAAAATTCAACTCTAAGGAGCTCATAAAAATGAACAAAAACGTGAAAAGAACTGTTGCCACAATGATGATCGCAGGAATGACTGTATCGGGAGCGGCAGGCGTATATGCCGGAACAAATATGGAGAAAATCAGCGCGTACCTGAACCACAGCATCGGCTTTAAAATCAACGGCAGCACTTATATTCCTAAAGACGAAAACGGCAATAAGCTTGCGCCTATTACTTATCATGATACAACTTATCTGCCAGTCCGTGCGCTTTCTAACGCCCTGAACACGCCAATCAGATATGACAGCAAGACTAATACGATCTATATCGGTACAAGCACAACGGACCAATACGTACTGACAAACTACACGGCCGCACAACTGGAAGAGATCAAGAAAGCATTTGCCGGCTTTGAAGGGTTCGAAACGGCCTATGCTCCGCAAATCATGATCAACGGCGACGTATTCCAAAAAGCAGCGGCAACAAGCGACGGCGTAAACCTGCTCTTCAAAAACATGACGGTGAACGTGTCGCCACGCGATTACTCTTATGAATACGACGGTACGAACGTAACGTTGTCGAACGGCGCAAAAGCAAAATGGTACAACATAGACGGCACGGACATGCTGACCGTAAAAGTGGAAGACCGTTATGTGACGGTCAGCTCCCCAAGCAAAGCGTTAAGCAAAGCGCAAGCGGAAAAAGTAGCGGTTACCGTAACAAACGTTGGCGCCGTGCAATCCGATATGGCAGCCGTATCGTACACGGCTGCTCAGCTGGATGAAATGAAAAAAGCATTTGCCGGTTTTGACGGGTTCGAATCAGCATACGCGCCAAAAGTAACAGTTAAAGGCGACGCTCTGCAGAAGGTAGCGGCAACAAGCGACGGCGTAAATCTTCTCTTCAAAAACATGACAGTGAACGTGTCGCCACGCGATTATTCCTTCGAATACGACGGTACGAACGTAACGTTGTCTAACGGCGCAAAAGCAAAATGGTACAACGTAGACGGCAAGGACATGCTAACCGTAAAAGTGGATGACCGTTATGTAACGGTTAGCTCGCCAAACAAATCGTTGACCAAAGCGCAAGCGGAGAAAGTCGCGGTTAGCGTAGCTAAAGTTGGCACTGCTCAGGCCGATCTGGCAACAGTAACTTATACGGCCGCACAAACAAAAGCCATTAAAGACGAGTTTGCGAAATTCGACGGCTTCACGGCTGCTTATGCTCCAACCAAAATGGCAAAAGACGACGCGTTCCAAAAAGTAGCGAGCGGAGATTCCGTAATCTTCTGGTTCAAACACATGAATGTGCAAATCTCGCCTCGTGATTACTCGTACGGATATGACAGCACGGCAGTAACGCTGCCAAACGGCGTGAAAGCAAAATGGTTTGCTCCTAGCGAAGTTCCGATGCTGACTTTCCAGCTTGATGATCGTTATGTCACAATCAGCTCTGCCGATCAAAGCCTGACAAAAGCTCAAATTGAGCAAATCGCAACCGGCGTAGCGAAATTGAAATAAGCATCTCCTGTTCTCCCCCGCATGGCTTTCGTAGCTGTGCGGGGAGTTTTTTTTGTCCTATAATGTAGGAGAAATCAATTGTAGACCATTGGAATACGGGGAGGGCATATTCGTGAAATTAGTCCAATTCAAGGAAATAGCAGCAACTACTGCTTATCGATTAGGCGTACATACGGAATTAGGCATTGTGGATGCCGGCCATACTACCTTAAACGGCTTATTGCAAGGCGGAGACGCTGAGCTTAACCAGCTCCGGCAGTACGTGAAAGAATGCAAGGAAGGGCAAGTTCGTTACTTGGATGAGTCGGAAATTGTTTTTGGACCTAGCGTCCCGGAACAAGGCAAAATCATTTGTATCGGTCTTAATTATAGGAAACATGCGGAAGAGACGAATATGCCGCTGCCGGAGTACCCAATCTTGTTCAGCAAGTTCAGCAACGCGCTGGCCGCGCATGGCGAGGATGTTCCTTTGCCGCGGTCGACACAAAAGGTTGATTATGAAGCGGAGCTTGCGATTGTCATTGGACGCACGGCGAAAAATGTATCGGTGGACGAGGCGCTCGATTATGTATTTGGTTACAGCGCATCCAACGATCTGTCAGCCCGCGATCTGCAAACCCGGACAAGCCAGTGGCTAGCGGGCAAATCTTGCGATAATTTCGCTCCGGTTGGTCCATACCTCGTATCCAAGGATGAAGTAGGGGATCCCAATGCTTTGCGGATCAGCTGCATGGTAAACGGAGAGGTTCGGCAGGATTCGAATACGTCGGATATGATTTTTAATTGCAAGGAAATCGTCAGCTATATTTCGCAATGCATGACGTTGTCCCCTGGCGATATTATTCTAACCGGTACGCCGGAAGGTGTCGTAATGGGTTATCCAGCTGAGAAGCAGGTGTATCTCCAAGCCGGAGATGTCGTTACGATCGAGATCGAAAAGCTTGGTGCGTTAACGAACCGGATGGTTGCCGAAGCTTAAATTATTGTTGTAAAAAGAAAGCCGTCTTTGGCCTGATTCAGGCTAAGACGGCTTTCCGCGCATCAGCTTGCTTAATTTCTCTTCCGTATCGCTATCCGGCGCAGGAGTGTAAATGCTGCAGCGGAGATCGGATCCGCCTTGCAGCTGCAAGGATGTGAGATGGAAGAGCATTTTCCCCGCCTTGGCATGCCGGAATTCCAGTACAACCTCAGGGGCTGTCCTGACCTCGCTATGCTCCCAGAGCTCCTGAAAGTCCGGATGCAGCTCCGTCATTTCCCTCAAAAATTGATCATACCAGTTGTCCTCTACATATTGTCCGTAATAAGCCCGGAAGATCGACAGAAATCCGCTTGCGAACTGCTTCCAGTTGACGGCTAACCGGCGAAGTTCTTTACGGGTGAACAGGAGGCGGATCATATTCCGCTCATGCTCGGGAATTAGAGCAAAGTCGACAAAGACATGGGCGGCTGCTTCGTTCCAGCCGACAATCTGACAGCGGCGGTCCGATATAATCGATGGACATTGCTTGAGCTCCTGCAAAATTTTGCGAAGAGGCGGGCTAACCGCATCCGATGAATAAGCCGGCATTTCGGCCGTGATGGACGGGCCAGCTCCGGGCTCAATGGCCAGACCGTAAAGATAATTGCGTTCATCATGCGTTAAACGCAAGGCGGAAGCAATAGCATCCAGCACATTCGGCGAAGCTTGAATGTCCCGGCCTTGTTCCAGCCATGTATACCAGGTCGTGCTAACGCCTGCAAGCGCCGCCACTTCTTCGCGTCTCAGTCCGGGCGTTCTTCTCCGGCTGCCGGGAGGAAACCCAACCTCTTCGGGGGTTAGCTTGGCCCGTTGGGTTTTGAGAAAGCTGGAAAGCGCGGCAAGCCTCGTCTTGTTATTCATCTTAAGAAGTACCTCCAAATCGGGGATCCTGTTACTCATTATACTAGGATAAACGACAACTTGTAATAGGATACTCTATATGGCAACATAATTTAATATCAGGTACTAATTTTGAGGATTAAACTAGATTCTCGTGAGGAGTTGAACAATATGGAACGTGTAGTTGTTACGGGTATGGGCGTTATTTCGCCGCTTGGACAATCGGTTGAGGAGTTGTGGACCCGGATGAAACGGGGAGAGTCAGGGATAGCCCGCATAGATGCGTTTGATACAGAAAGATTGAAAACAAAAATAGCGGGTGTTGTGGCCGATTTTGATCCGGAAGCGTTGTTTGGCCGCAAGGAAGCAAGGAAGATGGACCGTTTCGTGCAATTCGCCGTTGCCGCCGCGGATCAGGCGATAACGGATTCCGGACTTAAGCTAAATGAGATGGATCGCGATCGGATTGGGGTATATGTCGGTTCGGGGATTGGCGGATTAAGCACGCTGATGGAGCAGGATGAAATATTGCGAACCCGCGGTCCCGAGCGCGTCAGCCCGCTGCTTGTTCCTATGATGATTGCCAATATGGCGGCGGCGACGATCAGTATCAGGTACCAATTAACCGGTCCTACTCTTGCGCCCGTTACGGCCTGCTCCATCGGAAATACGGCGATTGGCGAAGCGATGCGGCTTATCCGCCTTGGAATAGCGGATGTGGTTATTGCCGGCGGCGCTGAGGCAACGGTCAATGAACTGTCGCTTGCCAGCTTTGGCAACGCGCAGGCGTTATCTTCCCGCAATGAGGAACCAACGAAAGCCAGCCGGCCTTTCGATCAGAACCGTGACGGGTTTGTCATGTCGGAGGGAGCGGGTATCGTTGTGCTCGAGTCTCTGACTCATGCGAAGAAACGGGAAGCTCGGATTTACGGCGAAGTGTTAGGTTACGGGGCAAGCTCGGATGCTTATCATATTGTAGCAACGCATCCGGAAGGAACCGGAGCATACACCGCAATGAGGACTGCTCTTGCTGACGCGGGCATCTCTCCTGAAGAAGTGGATATGATTAGCGCGCATGCCACAAGCACAGGTCTTGGAGACCGCTCGGAGGGGCAAGCGATCACCCGATTATTCGGTACGGACGCCAGCCGGATCGCAGTAACGGCGAACAAGTCGATGCTGGGGCATATGCTGGGAGCGGCCGGCGGCGTTGAGGCGATTGCCTTGCTTCAAAGTTTGCGCGAGGGAATCGTGCCGCCA
Organism: Paenibacillus glycanilyticus; assembly: GCF_030161375.1. Lineage (GTDB taxonomy): Bacteria > Bacillota > Bacilli > Paenibacillales > Paenibacillaceae > Pristimantibacillus > Pristimantibacillus glycanilyticus_B. The sequence goes on along the minus strand of NZ_BSSQ01000001.1, from coordinate 402,933 downwards.
ACGATTAACCTGGAACAGCTTGATCCGGAATGCGGATTAAGCAATGTGCCCACTACAGCAAAGTCAGCTCCGCTGCGCATCGGTCTCTCCAATTCATTCGGCTTCGGCGGACATAATGCCGTCATTGTCCTGAGCCGGTTCGAGGACTGAGGAATAGCCGTAACGGGCTAAAGATTTATGCGCCGCTTCCCGCATCCGGAATTTCATATAAGGATGATCGGTTACGCGTACGCGCAAACCAAGAAACCTTAGCTTGGACAGCACGTATTCGGTCTCATCTCCGAGGAAGCTTAGCTTAATCAAATACGTATCGGCAAGCTCATCATAATGAACCTGTTTGTCGAAGCAAGAAAAGGCATATAATATTCGCGACAATTCTTTATTGTAGGCGGGGATGATCTCGACGGTGGCATGCTGCATGCGTTTCTCCAGCTGATTGGTTAGCACTGCGGCGGCTTGAGCGAAAAATTCCCCGCTTACCGGCATATTCTCTACATGGACGATGCTTCTTAACCGGGTTGTCATAAGCGAGCGTGTTCGACGGTTGTACCAGAGCAAATACCACTCCCGTTTCACCATGGAATACTCCAGCTTGTAAGGAACGCCGGTCTGAAGCGGGAGGGGATTGCCGTCCTTCCGGGTATGCAAGAGCTGCATGCCTGATTTGTTCACAATCAACTGCCTTAATGTTCGCAGCAGGGGATGGTACAAGGTGGAAGCCGTGCTGCCTGCTTTTTCTACAATGATGGATTGGAAGGAGTCGGCTCGCTCATCGGAACCGCCTAGATATTGACGGAGTCTGATGAGCGTATCCGGTTCAATAGCGGCAGTCGCATCCGGATGCTCCAGCATCATAAGGAGCCATTGCCGTTCCTGGGCGGTAACCGCAATGGCGCCATGCTCATCAAGCTGTGCCATCATGCGGTAATTGAATATTTTTTCGAACAGGTTCATAATAAGCCGCCAGCTCCTTCCATTCCTTAATAAATTCCTTCCGCAGCGGCGCAGGTTCGAGCACTTCGCAGCTGGAGCCAAAGCTTCGCAGCCAAGGTTTGATTTCCTGCGTGCCGTTAACCGTAATCTCGAACAGGAATGAGGTATCATTCTCTTCCGTAATTTCGCCCCATTGCCCCTGAAGCTGTACCCGTTCTTTAATGAAGTTTCTTTTTGCCCCTTCCGGATTATAAAATCTAACCTTCACCAAGACAGGCCTTCCCATATCGACCAACCAGCTGTATCTTGTGTTGCGCTCAAGCGCCGCTAACCTTGTCGCATACTCGTCCTCCGATACAACTCCGCTTTCCTCCAGCTGCGTTATACCTTCCATCCGGCAAATCGCGATTTGGGAACGGCCCGAGCCATATCCAAGCAAATACCATCTTCCGTACTGATGATCATAAGCAACTTTGAGAGGAAGCATCTCCGTATGCCGTCCTTCGGACTGGCGAGCGAAAAGCGGGTTTGTGTTTTTCGAATGATAGCTTTGATTCGACTTGGGCGTGAAGTAATGGAAGCTCAGCTTTCGCCTGGACGCAATCGCCTGCATGATCGTATATAGATGCGCTTCGTCCAGTATGCGCGAATGATAATGGTACTTATAAAGGAAAAGATCGCTTGCCCCGTCCGGCAGTTGCCGCCGCTTCAGCGCTTTTTTCAGGCTGTCTCTAAGAAGGTAGCCCTGAACGGAAGGAACTTGCGTATTGGCCATCACGTCTACAAACGCATACAAGTCCGATAACTCTTCATCGGATAACAGGCTGACAAAATCATTATTTGCGGTATATTTGCTCGGTCTGCCTCCAGGAAGCTTCCGGATCACGCCGGCTTGTTCCAAATATTTGAGATCGGAGCGGATTGTTTTCTCATCCGGAAGGGCGAGTTCCTCGGGAATCCCTTCACAGCAACGATCGAGCAGCTCCAAAGGAGTTAACGACTGTTCCTGCAAAGCGGCAATAAGGAGCGACAATCTATAGCTCTCCGATTCCTTCAATGATTTGGAGCGGAACAGAAATAGCAGAAGCGGGTCTGCCGACTCGTAATAACTCGCGCGAAGCATATTGTGAATGGCTGTATTGTGATCCTCGGCAGGCTGCTGCTTAACCGTCCCCGCAATATCCTTCAAGCGCCGGATCGTTTTGTCGAAGGTATGTACCGAAATGCCAAGCCGCTCGGCGAACTGCTGCCGGCTATAAGCCCCGCTCGTCAGAACAAGCATGCGCAGAAATTGGATTTCTTTATCAAAGCTTTCTTTTGCCACGGTTCATTGGCCCCTTTCATTTTGGAAGAGGTAGTTATCTCTATTGTAACAAGGGGCGGGGGAACGGGATAGGTGCTCGGTATGCTTCCGAAGCGATTTTTCCTTCGGAAAAATAAGCGTATGCTTCCGTAGTAACTTTTGGAAGAAAGAGAACCCCACTATTTCTTCCAAAAGTTTTCGATCGCCATACTTCCGCCATGTTCCGGTAGCGTAGCATCAAGCATAATGAGGATGTAAAACAAACGGCCGGACCGAACCGGGTTGGGATTTCGACGAATGAAGATCCCGCAGTGCCGGTACAGCCTCTGTACGCGGTATGCTTTCGGATCTGGTACGCGTTTTACTCTAATATTGCGGTGGTTCGAATCCACCATCGTCCTGGGGAGACGATCATGGTAGAGCGATGTCTCGACTCTTAATCGAGATCAATGAGAAACAATTGTACGAATGCCGTTTGGGGAAATGCTCGGCAGGCTCTGACAGCTGCGCCAAACGCCGAAGCTCTGCAGTCCGCGGATACCGGACGGGAGAACCCTGCTCCAAAGCTGCTTCTGAACGTTAATCCGGGCTGACTCATGCAAGATGGTCAACCAGCTAGCGGAAGGAGGCGGCCGGCAAGCGGGAGATGCCGTTCTTAAGCCGGATTCCGCTTCGGGTTTGGGAGCATTTTCGCCATTAGCGCCTATTCCAAGGAGGTTATTAACCTATGACTACATACATCAATAAAATCACGATTCAGAACGATCAACGCGGTCTGCTCTTCAAGGACGGGAGTTATGCAAGGCTGCTTGGTCCGGGCAAACACCAATTTCCATTCTTCTCGAAGATAACGGTAGCCGTTATGGACGTTACAAAGCCGTTTGTTGTGCCCGGCAAAGAACTTTCCTTGTTCTTGCATGACGACAAGCTGCTTGAAGAGCTCCAAATCATCGACGTTGCCGATGATGAATATGTACTTCACTACGAAGATGGCCGATGCGGCAGCGTACTGAAGGCAGGTAAACACGCTTACTGGAAATCTGCGGTTAAACATACGTTTGCCCGCATGAATACAGGCGACCTTGAGCTGCCGACAACGTTAAACAGCGCAGATCTGATGAGACTAAACGGACTTTACAGTACGCATGATGTGACCGGATATGAAAAAGGTTTTCTGTTCTATGACAATGTACTGCAACGCGAACTTGGTCCGGGCAAATACCGGTTCTGGCGCACGCCGGTTACGGTAACGGTGCAAACGGTAGATATGCGCCGCCTTCAGCTTGATCTGAACGGACAGGAAATGATGACGGAGGACAAGGTGACGCTGCGGCTTAATTTTGTCAGCCAATACGTGACGAAGGATCCGCTTAAGGCGATGGAGATCAGAGGGTTCGAAGAGCAGCTGTACATTCAGCTTCAATTAATCTTGCGCGAATATGTCGGTACGCTGAAGCTAGATGAGCTGCTACGCACGAAGCAGGAGATTGGCGCTTTTGTGCTGGAGAGGCTGGCGGTTCGAAGCGGGGAGTATGGCGTTCAGTTTCTGAATGCCGGCGTGAAAGATATTATTTTGCCGGGCGAAGTGAAGGACATTATGAATACGGTGCTTCTCGCGGAGAAAAAAGCGCAAGCTAATCTCATTACCCGGCGCGAAGAAACCGCATCAACCAGAAGCCTGCTTAATACGGCGAAGCTGATGGACGAGAACGCCACGTTGTACCGTCTGAAGGAGCTTGAGTTCCTGGAGAAAATTTGCGATAACGTGGGAAGCGTGTCCCTCACCGGCGGAGGCGACCTTGTTGAACAGTTGAACCTGCTGCTTGGCGGCAAACGGTCAGGTTAGGGAGGGGGAGTAGACATGATTGATGATCAATACCGATTGAAAATCGAAGACGAACTAGCTCGGATAGAGAGAGAAGAAAATATCCGCATCTTATATGCCTGCGAGTCAGGCTCCCGCGCTTGGGGTTTCCCGTCCAAAGACAGCGATTACGATGTCCGGTTTCTGTATGTAAGGCCAGTAGAGTGGTACTTATCGATTCGCGAGCGGAGGGACGTCATTGAACGTCCGATTAGCGATATGCTTGATATTAACGGTTGGGATTTACGCAAAGCGCTGGCGTTATTTCATAAATCGAATCCGCCGCTACTGGAATGGCTGCAGTCGCCAATTGTGTACAGCGAGGCTTACGAGACGGCTGACCGGATCCGGAAGATGTCGCGCGATGCTTTTTCGCCAAAGTCCTGTATGTTCCATTATCTCCATATGGCGAAGGGCAATTACCGGGAATATTTGCAGGGCGATTCCATTCTGGTGAAAAAATATTTCTACGTGCTTCGTCCGCTCCTTGCTTGCAGCTGGATTGAGCAATACGGCATGATGCCGCCAGTACCGTTCGAGCAACTGTTAGAGGATGCGATACCCGCTGATCATGAGTTGCACGGTGTTATTGAGCGGTTATTAGCAAGGAAACGCGCGGGAGAAGAGCTGGGCATGGAACCGCGTATTCCGCGGCTGAATGATTATCTTGAGGAGCAAATCACTTATTTCGAACGGGCAGCCAAGGAGCTGGATATTGCCGATGGACTGAAGGAAGAACAGCTGGATGGGCTATTTCGGGATGCGCTGCTGGAGGCATGGGGAACAGTAAGTGTATAATGGTGGCAGAAGAGGAGGGAAGCCGGATGCCAAGAGAAATTCGGGTCAATGAGCTTACAGCGCTCAAAGAAATAGCCGAAATGCTTAACTCGACAAATGACATGGACCAGATGCTGAACGATGTGCTGTTAAAGCTGCTGGAAGTGACTGATTTTACTACGGGATGGATTTTTCTCATTGACGATGATGTGCCGGGTAATTCTTGCGCAGCTCACTACAACCTGCCTCCCGCCTTAACGGCCGGCAATTATGCGCTTATGTGCGGGGAAGATTGCTGGTGCGTGGAACGCTACCGTCAGCGCAAGCTTACCCATGCGGTAAATACGATCGAATGCAAACGGATTACTTATGCGGTAACCCATCAGCTGGGAAGTACGGAAGGCATTACTCATCATGCGACGGTACCGCTTAAAGCGGGCAGAGATAGATTTGGGCTCTTGAATGTTGCGCAGGCGGGCAAGGAGCAGTTCACGGAAGAGGAGCTTGCTCTCTTGCAAGCGATTGCCCTTCAGATCGGCACCGCCATGAACCGGATTCGTTTGTATCAGGCCCAGGAACGGAATGCGAAGCTGTACGCCAAGCTTGGAGACGTGATCCAGCAGATCAACGGCGTGCAGGACGTTAATCAGTTGCCGATTAAGGCCGTGCAATATATTGGAGACGCCTTCGGTTGGCCGAATGTCTCCTTATTTATGTTTGACGGGCAGCAGATATCTTTGCGGGCCTCGTATTCAAACGGCAAGGTAACGAAGGAGTGGACGTCTTTAGCTGTTGAAGTAGCTGGACCTGTAAGCGCGGCTCTCAACGACAATCGGCTTATCATGGAATCGTCTTGCATGGAGGACAGTTGGCTAAGCCAGATGGGTATTCCTTCTTATCGCTCCGCTGCGGCTATTCCTCTCCGGGTCCGCACCCGTACGATTGGCGTCCTCTTTATTAGCAGTCCCGATCAGCGGCAATTCGAAGGGATTAACGAGGACTTTATGTATTCGCTTGGCGATCATTTTACGTTAGGCATGGAGAACTTGCGGGTATATGAGCATCGTAGCGAGCTTGCCCGGATGGAAGAACGTAACCGCATGGCGCGAGACTTGCATGATTCCGTTATACAAAAGGTGTTTTCTTTGTCTTTCTTAGCCAAAGGGGCGGAAAATGTACTTGCCGGGCGGGATCCCGTTGTGCAGCGGTCGCTGCTTGATATTCAGCAATTGTCTCAGGAAGCGTTGAAGGAGATGCGTACTCTGATCTGGCAGCTCCATCCTGCGGGCCTTGAGAACGGGCTGTTGCCGGCGCTTAAGCAATACGGGCAAGGCCTCAACTTGACGATCTATGACCGGACGGAAGGCGTAATCGAGCTCCCGCGCGCCATTGAAGAAGCATTCTGGCGAATCGGCCAGGAAGCTCTGAATAATGTACGGAAACATTCCGGGACGGAAACGGCGTATATCCGGCTCAATAAGCAACAGGATGGAGCGGCGGTATTGGAGATCAGGGATGAAGGAGCCGGCTTCAAAGTCGAACGGAAAAAAGGGCGTCAGACGATGGGGATGCGCTCCATGAGGGAGAGAGCGGAAGCGCTTGGCGGTGCCTTGGCGATTACGAGCGGTAGAGGCAAGCCAACGATCGTGCGCGCGGTTATTCCGCTTGAATCGGTACAGGCGCATTGTGCGGAAGAGAAGGGGAACCGTTATTTATGAGTAAAATCAAAATATTGCTGGTGGATGACCACCAGATCGTACTAAAAGGGATATCGTTTTTTCTGGCGATGCAGCCTGACTTTGAACTCGTCGGGGAAGCGCATAACGGACAGGAAGCGGTGGAGAAAGCGGGAGAGCTTCAACCGGATATCGTGCTGATGGATTTGAATATGCCGGTTATGGACGGAATAGAAGCCAGCGCTCTGATCAAAGAACAACATCCGCATATTAAAGTACTGGTGCTTACCAGCTTCTCCGATCAAAGCCATATCTTGCCTGCGTTGCAAACCGGAGCAATTGGTTATATGCTGAAGGATGTTGAGCCGGATCAGCTCGCCGAAGCGATCCGCAGCGCTTATAAAGGCAATATCCAGCTTCATCCGGATATATCGCGCGCGTTGCTCAGCCGTCCTGAACCGGAGATAAGGCCGGAACCGACCAGGCATGAAGCGAGGAAGGACAAAGCGCTGGATGCCTTAACGCCAAGGGAGCTGGAAGTGCTGGAGCTGCTAACGAAAGGGCTCAGCAATAAAGATATCGCCCAGACGCTTGTTGTTGCGGAGAAAACGGTGAAGACGCATGTGAGCAGCATTTTAAGCAAGCTGGATTTGGCCGATCGTACGCAAGCTGCGTTATTCGCGGCGCCTTTGTTCCAGGATAAAGGGCAAATGGCATAATCGGGAAAGGCCTCAGCCTAAAGTCGTAAGACCATGCTCAGACTTTCGTGCCGGGCCCGGTGGGTCTATATTTCCGTCTAATTGCCGATGTTGGCAGATATAAAACTCTATAAAATAAAGGCAGTTACAAAAAGTTACTGCAAATTATTTGATGGAGGGAATTAATAAGATGAGTACTGTATTGTTCGTAAAAGCAAATGACCGCGGAGAGCAAGCTGTCAGCGTTAAGCTGTACGATGCGTTCCTCGCTAGCTATAAAGCGACTCACCCGCAAGACACTGTAATTGAGCTGGACCTGTTCAAAGAGGAGCTTCCTTACCTGAACGCCAACCTGATCAACGGCGGCTTCAAAGCGGCTCAAGGCATGGAGCTGACTGCTGAAGAGCAAACAGCCGTAAGCATTGCAGACAAATATCTGGATCAATTTATCGCGGCGGACAAAGTCGTATTTGGCTTCCCGCTTTGGAACTTCACGGTTCCAGCCGTATTGCACACTTACATCGACTACCTGAACCGTGCAGGCAAAACATTCAAATATACAGCTAGCGGCCCTGTAGGTCTGCAAGGCGACAAAAAAGTTGCATTGCTTAACGCTCGTGGCGGCGTATATTCGGAAGGTCCTTTCGCTGCAGCAGAAATGTCCCTTAACTTTGTTAAGAACATCATGGGCTTCTTCGGCGTAACAAACTTCGAAACAGTTATCGTAGAAGGCCACAACGCTTTCAGCGATAAAGCAGAAGCATTGATCGCAGAAGGGGTTGCGAAAGCAGAGAAAGTAGCTGCTAGCTTCTAATTTTAGAAGAAAAAGGGTAATTAAATGAGGCAAAAGTCCCGCAATAACCTTAAAAAAGGTATATTGCGGGACTTTTGTTGTTATTTTCGACAAATTTTGACAAGTCTTCTGTTCGGCATTACAATAGGACTTTAGTGTAGAGTTTCACAGATGGATGCAACGGGGATGGTTAGCGGATGGACAAACAGTTTTTTGCGGAAATGAGAAAAATCAGCCATGAGGACGAACTCAGATCAAAGCTGCTGCTGCATGGCGTAAAACGGATTCTGGAGGAAAAGCAGGAAAAGCGCAATCGGGGATTGCTTGGTTTTCTTAGAAGGAAAACGAACAAGGAATAAGCATACATAGATAAATGGGTGAGCCAGGCGTTTAACGCCTGGTTATTTTTGTTAGGCTGCCAGTTTTCTTGGCGCGTAATTTGCGGCGTCTTTGTGTGAATTTCGCAGTCGCCAAAGGTTGTAATGAAAGCGATGCAATAAGCTCCTCTTGCGTAAACGGTACTTCCCGTCCCCACTGGATGACTTTGACCATATAGGGGCTGCCGGGATTTTTCATATGGTAGAAACCCGGTATCCGCATCACTCTTGATAGGTTGGTGATCATCGGATCGGATGCGAAGGTTTGCGCTAACGCTTTTTGAATAGGAACAAACTTGCTGATTTCTCCGCTCCGCATGACCCAATAGATATGATATCCGTTTTTCGTTTCGACGATCGTCGTATCTTTGATGCGATCCCCGTGTTTGGTTATAAAATGTTTCTTCAGCTCAGCTACTCTCTGCCTTGTCCGTTCAGCTAACAGGCGGTATTGTCCCTTTTTATTTTGGGTAACGGTTATGGATTTAAGTCGCTCGGCCGGGTCGGAGAGAATGGAATCAATCTTCTGCTGAGCCTGTTCTTTCGTTGAGAGAAGCGCAGTGATTTTATTTAAGTCGATATCGATGAACTGCGCTCTAATCGTATTGAACGGGCTTTTCCTTGTTGATTCCCGTCCGTTAATTTCCATAAATACGGCATAACCTTTTTTATTTTGCCTCATGACATTTATAAGCTTGTTTCGCTTGGTATATAGCTTCATTCGAGGAGCGAGCGGTTCCAGAGCTTGAAAAGATTTGCGCAAGGTTATGGCGGGGAGCTCGGTAGCGAAGCTATATCTTCGATTGGTGTTTTTGGCGTCATTGATTAACAAGAAATGCAATTGATCGTTTGGCTTGCAGCCAAGTTTCTTGATGAAACGGTAAGCGTGACTGGCATAGAGCTGGGCAGGTTCGAAAATCTTCGCTTGGCTTAGCTTCATGGACCACATCTCCTTGTAGACTCGCTAAACAATCATATTCTGACAAGGAGTTATGCGTGTGTGTATATGTTTAGTAAGCCGCCGTGGAATCAGACGGCTTAAACCTGTCCCCATAAGAAGAACCGGGTGCGCACGGAGAGAGAGCTTGCTCCTGAGGAGCGTGAGCGTCCGCCTTTGTTTTTGAATCTCATCAACTACAGTTAAATGGAAGAGATTCAAGAACAACAGCGGCCGAAGGGGGAAGCTTTCTCGCAGTGCCACCTGCAGTTCACCCACAATCAAAGCAGCAGCAACTAAGCTGTAATGAACTTTCACAGCAGGCACCAGAGAAGCAACAGCCTCACTCCATCCACCCGGTTCGCCCAACTCAGCCTGACTCCGTCCATCCGGTTCGCCCGCCTCAGTACAACCACAGTTAAATTAAGCTTATATTTGGCTCATTAGAATCAAGCGCTTTCACAACGCTTCGTGCTAAAATGAACAAATAGATTCCTTATTTCATCAAGCACGGAGAGGGTGTAATCATGGTACGTATCGGTATCGTTGGTTTAGGAAATATGGGGACGGGGCATGCCCGTTATTTGATTACAGGCGGCGTTAAAGGCGCTGAATTAACAGCTGTATCCGATGTTCGTCCAGAGCGTTTGGCAGAGGTAAAAGCAGAATGGGGCGAGCATATCCAAGGGTTTTTGAGCCCGCAAGAAATGTTCGAATCCGGTGCGGTAGACGGCGTAATTATCTGTACGCCTCATTATGATCATCCGGAACAAGCTATTGCAGCACTGAACGCAGGTCTGCATGTATTGATTGAAAAACCAGCAGGCGTGTACACTCGTGCGGTACGCGAGATGAACGAGGCTGCGGCGGCAAGCGGCAAAGTATTTGGTATCATGTACAACCAGCGCACGAATCCGCTGTATGCCAAGCTGAGAGAACTGATTGCTTCCGGCGAGCTCGGCGAAGTACGCCGCACGAACTGGATTATTACGGACTGGTACCGTTCGCAAAGCTACTATAATTCCGGCGGCTGGCGCGCAACTTGGGCAGGCGAAGGCGGCGGCGTTCTCATTAACCAGGACCCGCATCAGCTTGACCTGTGGCAGTGGACAACGGGCCTTATGCCCAAACGCATCCGCGCGTTCTGTCAATTCGGCAAACACCGTGACATTGAAGTGGAAAACGACGTTACGGCTTACGTGGAATACGAAAACGGGGCAACCGGCGTATTTGTTACTTCTACTTATGAAGCGCCGGGCACGAACCGCTTCGAAATCACGGGCGACCGCGGCAAAATCGTTATTGAAGACAACAAGTTGACTTTCCACCGTCTTCGCGTCTCGGAAACGGAGTTTAACGAGACCTTTACAGGCGGCTTCGGCAATCCGGAATGTTGGAAATTCGAGATTCCGATTAGCGGCGGCGGAGGAAGCCATCAGGAAATTACGCAAAACTGGGCGGATGCCATCAACAATGGAACGCCGCTTATTGCACCGGGCGAAGAAGGCATTAAAGGCCTCATGATCTCGAATGCGATGCTGCTGTCCACTTGGACGGATAATTGGGTAGATCTACCGATTGACGAAGATTTGTTCTATGACAAGCTGCAAGAGCAGATCGCCAAGTCCGAGTCGAAGAAAAACGCTAACGAATACCGCACGCTGGACGTATCCGGCACGCATTAAGCGCACGCTTTCGAAGTTAGAATCATCATGAACAGCAAAGCTGTTTGGGTGATAATTCTTTTCAGGAGGTTAACAAACGTATGTCTAAAGCTAATGGAATGAATTACGCGCCGCAAGGCAAACCGCGTCCAGTCGCTCAGCCGGGAGAATTTATTTTTGCTGCGATGTCGCTTGATCACGGTCATATTTACGGGATGTGCAACGGACTCCGCGAAGCGGGAGGTACGCTCAAATGGGTGTACGATCCGGATCCAACGAAGGTAGAAGTGTTCTGCCGCACATATCCGGAAGTCCAAGTCGCCTTTTCGCAAGAACAAATTCTTCAGGATCCAGAGGTGCAGCTCGTTGCTGCGGCGGCTATCACGAACGCGCGCGGACCGCTTGGCGTGAAGGTCATGCAGCATGGCAAACACTATTTCACGGACAAAGCACCGTTTACTACGCTGGAGCAATTGGCAGATGCCAAGAAGACAGTCGCAGAGACCGGCAAGAAATATTCCGTTTATTACAGTGAGCGTCTTCACGTGGAAAGCGCGGAGTTTGCCGGACAGCTGATTAAAGACGGCGCAATTGGCCGTGTTCTGCAGGTCATTGGCCTCGGACCGCACCGCTTGAACGCGCATATGCGTCCGGAATGGTTCTTCAAGAAGGAGCAATACGGCGGCATCCTATGCGATATCGGCAGCCACCAAATCGAACAGTTCCTCTACTACACAGGAGCGAAGGATGCTAAAGTTCAAAGCAGCAAAGTAGCTAACTATAACAACAAACAATATCCGGAGCTCGAGGATTTTGGGGATGCTACCCTTATCGGCGATAACGGAGCAACCAACTACTTCCGCGTGGACTGGTTCACGCCTGACGGCTTGTCTACTTGGGGAGACGGCAGAACGATGATTATGGGAACAAACGGATACATTGAGCTTCGCAAATACGTGGATATTGCTAACAGCAAATCCGGCGACCATCTGTTCCTCGTTAACGGCGAAGGCGAACATAAGATTGAAGTGAAGGACCAAGTTGGTTTCCCTTACTTTGGCGCACTTATTCTCGATATTCTAAACGGAACGGATCTTGCTATGCCGCAGGAGCATACGTTCAAAGCTGCCGAGCTCTGTCTGGAAGCGCAAAATCAAGCTGTAGTGGTTGAGTAACAACGAATAGAGAAGGAAGGTTTCTTATATGAAGCTGTCTATCTTTACAGTAGCTACACCGGAGCTTACTCCGGAACAATTGGTCCGTGTTGCTCGCGAGGCTGGCATCGACGGGATCGAGTGGCGTTACAAGGAAGCTCCCGAGAACGCGTCCGAGCAACAACCTTCCTTCTGGGGCAACAACTTATGCACGCTGCTGCCTTCCGGTGGGGAAGAGATGGCCGACCGTTTCCGCGAAGCTGCGGCATCGCAAGGTTTAAGCTCGATTAGCGTAACTCCTTATTTAACGGCAGGCGATCTGGAAGCAACGGAGGACGTGCTTCGCAAAGCGAAACGCGTGGGTGCTCAGTTCATCCGCCTCGGCGTTCCCGGATATGACCGTTCCCGACCATTTGGCGAGTTGTTTGCTCTGACGCGCCAATATTTGAAAGATGCGGAAGGCTTATGCCGCCAGTATGGCATTAAAGGCCTCGTTGAAACCCATCACCAGACGATTGCGCCAAGCGCTTCAGCGGCCTATCGCCTTGTTGAAGGCTTGGATCCTTCCTTCATCGGCGTATTGTTCGATCCGGGCAATATGGTGCATGAAGGTTATGAGAATTACCGGATGGGGATGGAGATTCTTGGTCCATACCTCGCCCATGTTCACGTGAAAAACGCGGCTTTCGCTACTGATGGAACCGCCGAAGACGGAAGCGTGAAGTGGAAGTCCGAATGGAGCGGCATCAAGGAAGGCGTGGTGCCTTGGAAGCAGGTTATTGCTGATCTCAAGGCGGTTGGCTATGACGGCTATCTCGGAGTCGAGGATTTCAGCGGACAATTCCCCGAAACCGAGCAAATGCTTAAACATTTTGTAGACTATATGCGCGAGCTGCTGCAAGACGAGGCCTAATATGCTGGATTTGCATTACTGGTCGGATCAGCCGATTGAGCCGTTTTTCCACTCCCACATGCATTACGAGGTTTATTACTTTCATGGCGGCAAATGCAATTATCTGATCGGCGACCAGATTTACGAGCTTGCTCCGGGCGATCTCATCCTTATGTACGGAATGACGCTGCATTGCGCGAAAGCTGACCCTGCGGTTGATTATATCCGGTCCATCATTCATTTCGAACCGACCCAGCTGCAGCCTTATCTCGAACTGCCGCATGCCCGGAATATTCTTCAGCCGTTCCAGCAGTTGAACAATTACCGGCTGCGCCTTCGGGGCGAGGATAAGGCGGAAGTAGAGCGGATTCTGGCCAAGATGAATGAGTACCAGCAACGCGGCGATGCGGTCGGCGACAACCGATTCCGGCTTGCTTTTGTAGACCTGCTCTACATGATTCTTGATCATTGCGAGCAGCCGCTGCTGAACCGCAACCGCCAGGAATACAGCTCGGATAAGGAAGCGACGGTGCAGCGCATTATATCCGTACTGGAAGAGAACTATAAAGAGGACCTGAATATGGAGCTTCTCGAGGAGCGGCTGCACCTAAGCAAGTCCTATCTGTCCAAGCTGTTTAAAGAAGTGACGGGCGTCACGATCTTTCATTATATCTATACAAGAAGGGTCAACGAAGCAAAGATCTTGTTCCTTATGCAGCCGGAGTTATCGGTTACGGAGGTATGTTTCCGACTTGGATTTAAGCACCTGGCCCATTTCAGCAGATTGTTCAAGCAATATGCCGGCCTGACGCCGGAGCAGTTCCGCAGGCGGGAACAGGTGCAGGTGTAATAATGAGATAAAATGAAAAAGAACCCTGATGATCAATCAAGGTTCTTTTTCATTTTTGCATGGCTGCGAAACATTCATCCGGCTGGGAGCGTCAAAGGAATAGAACTTGTTTGCATGTTCATTTTTTATATAAAGGAGATTCTCCCAATGCAACCGTATCGCAGCCGTTTTGGTTCGAAACCTATTATTACGTTGATGATGGCATTTTTGCTTCTAGTAGTAAGTCCTCTCCCGGGAAGAGCACTCGCAGAACAAGCAGCAAACGCGAAACCGGCATTTACGCAAATCATTGCCGGCACCTACTATTCCGCCGCATTGCGCAACGACGGATCAGTGTGGGTGTGGGGGCGGAATTTGTGGTCGGAGCTGGGCATTCAGGAACAAGCGGTTTCGACTTCGGTGGCTGCCCCAGTGCGGCTTGCAGGGCTGACGGATATTGTTGCGCTCTCGACGAACAAAAGCGGTTATCAGCTTGCGGTGAAGAGAGACGGAACGATATGGGAATGGGGAACCTCGCTTGAAGATGTGAAGAAAGGAATTCTTCCGAGACAACTCAACCCTCTGTCCGGCATGAGCAACGCGATAGCCGGCACGGCGTTTGGATTTGGTCTTCGTTCGGATGGCACGGTCTGGGCATGGCCGCGCAGCAAGGAGCCGTCAGCCGGAGGTGCTGAAGTGACCGTACTGCCCGCACAAGTAAGCGGCCTTGCGAATGTGGAGCAAATCACATCGGTTGGAGATACGGTGTACGTACAGAAGTCCGACGGTTCGGTTTGGCAGTTTGCTGCAAAGCTGGACACATCCGCATCCGGATCAAACGAACAGGTTCAATTGACAACGCCCGCGAAGATCGCGGGACTTCCAGCGGTGCGGCAATTTGCTCCGTATTATAACGGTGCCTTGGTCATCGATCTGAAAGGACAGACCTGGAAGGTGGAGTGGAATTCTGGCGCGAAGCCTAAGCTGTTCCATCCCGAGCTGAAGGTGAAGACAATCAGTATAGGCGCTAATAGCTTGACGCTATTGTTAACGCAAAGCGGGGCTGTGTACAGCGTCGATAGGTTTAATAGTACGGACAAAGGGAAAAAGATTCGCCTCGCAACGCCTATACAGGCGATTGCGGCAGGCGCATATCACGGATTAGCGCTGGACGGAGAAGGCCGCGTTTTTGGCTGGGGAGCGGACAATTGGAACGAGACTGGCGGTCCGGCGAAGTCGCCTGACCATATGGTATATGCTCCGATGCAGATTCGGCGGGATATTACGATGACCGCGAACGGCAAACCTCTGGCCACCATTTTCCCTGCCATTATGGAGGGCAGCTCCATCTCAGTGCCACTCAAGGATGCACTGCGCAGCATCGGCGGCGATTATCAGGTAACGGTGAACGGCAATGCGCAATCCGTAATGACAATTAGCTACAAAGGAAAACAATATGCCGTGCAATATCAAGGTTCGCAAGTGCTGCTAAACGGCGTAGCCAGCGGAGTGACAGTTCCGGCAAACAGCGGTTCGGCCTCCGGCGTCACCATGATGCCATGCGGGGTATTGAAGAAGATTGGGATTAGCTGTACATGGAACGCTCAGACGGGTACTCTTGCTATTACGGGTTAAACTCTGTTCTCTTGAGATAAGAACTTCAACAAATCGTTTTCCAGCTGCATAATTTCATTGTTTGCATTAATGGCGTAATCCGGCAACATCATGTCCTTCACCATTTTAGTCCGCAGCCACATCATAAAGAAGAAGTTCAATATCCAATTAGGGCATACCAGCACAAATTTAAATATAGATGGATTAATAACAACGCCGGCTTTTTGAATTGCCCTTAAATACGTTTTTAAAGTAAAAGTTATATTGCGTGCCGTTTTTTTGCTTTCGGGATTTAAAAAGCTAAGCAATGCAATGTCCGATACCGAATGGGTAATGAGATAGGATTTCATATCCGGATTGATAGCATAGGGAAGTTTCGCTGTTCGTAATAAATTCACAAGGTTATCTACGCGTTCTGTCACTAAACCGCTAATTTCTCCAAACGTAGTAGCCGCGAGAGCCTTCGGCGGAATTCGAGCATGCAATACTCCATCTTTAATCTGACCGCCTACACCGGGAAAAGCGGGTAGAAGTCTGTCTCCAACAATATCTAGCCACGTAGAAAATCCATTTGAATTACTAATCATCGTAACAATAGTTTTGCTTTGATTGTCTCTAAGCGCTGACAAGGCTGATTCAGACCGGTCGTAACGTACGGTAACAAAAATAAAATCATATACATCATCATTGTTAAGCGTATCAATGATATTTACCTTCACTGATTTAACCTTACCTTTTTCATAATATTGCAGGCCATTTTCCTTCAATGCGTTAAATTTATTAGATCGTGCAAACATAGTCACATCATAACCTGCGTCAATAAATTTGATCGCATATATGCTTCCTATAACGCCTGCGCCAAAAATCAAAATTCTATTTTGCTTCGATGACATAATAGCCACTCCTATTCAATTCATCCAACAACATGTTGTATGATGGAATCATAAATCTATATGAATCCTTGATCAACCATCAGATTTGTATAATGTGTCGGATGATATTCTTTTGGGAGGATGACATGAAAAAGCAGCCCGAAATAACGGAGAAGACCAAACAAACGTTTATAAATGTTTTCTGCGAGTTATATAGCCAAAAGCCGATTGAAAAAATTTCGATTCAGGAGATTGCGAATAAGTCGGGATATAACCGCAGTACATTTTATCAATACTTTGTTGATATTTACGAACTGTTGGACATTGTAGAGAATGATTTATTGAACGAGATAAAAGAAGAACTAGCGAAGAAAGAGCTATCCGTGCATACCGTTCAAAATGCGCTCCATTGTTTAGATAAGAAAGAACATCTCTTGGTTCTCAACGCCCTGTTGGGCGATTATGGAAACACTCGTTTTTTGCAGCGCCTAAAGAAAGAAATAACGCTAGATCAATTGGAATTAAATGTTCCGCACAACCATTCCTTAACGCCTTACTTGATTGAGTTTCACCTGACAACATCCTTTTCTTTATTTCGTCTTTGGCTCCAGCGGCAAAAGGATTTGTCATCAGAAGAATTTCTCGAGTTAGTGGACAACCTATATACAAAAGGGATACAGCCGTATACGAATAATGTGCCTAAACATAACTGGAAGGCTATGTTATAATCGGAAGTGGGCTAACAACCTTTATTCACTTATTTATAGGAGAGTGCTTATCGTGATTATCAAATTCATTCGTTTACGTTAAATGAGGTAAAGTTCATTTATGCTCAACCATTTTTTTGAAAATGTGTCGGGTTTTATTTGAGTGTGCATTTTTGCATTTAACCAAATTCGAATGAAGTGAGGAATTAACCATGAGCGAAAAGTTAATTAAAATTAACGGAATTGATATATGCACGGAAAGTTTCGGGAATCCCAAAAATCCAGCGATCCTACTGATTATGGGAGCCATGTGTTCGATGGTCTATTGGGATGAAGAATTCTGTCAACGATTAGCCGACACGGGACGATATGTTATTCGTTATGATAACCGAGATGTCGGACGTTCCATTGCCTATGAGCCGGGAAATTCCCAATATACCGTGGAAGACATGGCTGATGATGCTGTTGGGGTACTCGATGGATACAATATTGACGAAGCACATATTGTGGGAATGTCATTAGGAGGTATGATTGCTCAAATCATAGCATTAAGGCATCCTCAAAGAGTTCTAACCATAACCTTGATTGCGTCGAGTATTTTCGGGTCTGATGACAACAATCGGGATTTGCCTCCGATGGATGAGAAGATACTCGCTTACCATGCTAATGGAGCTACATTGAATTGGTCAGATGAAGAATCTGTTGCAAATTACTTAGTTGCAGGTTCAGGCTTACTTTGTGGTTCAAAGCATAAATTCGATGAGAAGAGAGCTTATAAGCAGGTAAGAAAAGAAATAAAACGTGCTAACAATCTCCTCAGCATGTTTAATCATGCACTTCTTAAAGGTGATGCTTCCTATGAGGGGAAGATAAAAGGAATCAAGGTACCTGCTTTGGTTATCCACGGCACAGAAGACACGGTGCTTCCATATGAGCATGGTCTAGCTCTTGTTAATGAAATTCCCAATGCATCGTTACTAACCCTCAACAGAACGGGGCACGAAATACATTTCGACGATTGGGATAATATAATTAACGCTATTTCGAACCATACTTCAGTCGTGTAAGCTTTGCAAGACTTGGTTCGAATAGCGCGTCACGCTAACGAGACAATGCAGCAGCCGGTTAATAATGCCGGCTGCTGATTGTATTTATGGGCAAATACTTGTTCAGAACTTAAACGGACTTTCTTGTCGTTGTACTACAACGACAACACCACGCTTTTTTCTAATTTTAGGCAAAAAACCACTTGTCAAAACTAATGGTATTAGTTATTATAAAACTAACGATATTAGTTTATAAGCAAAGGTGGTTAATTAAGAAGATGAAAATGACTCGTAACGAGCAGGTTTATCAGCTCACTTATTTGCCTAGTATTTTTCCGGTGAATTGTTATTTGGTGGAGGAAGAAAAAAGCTTAACGTTGATCGATGCGGCTTTGCCTAACAATGCGGCAGCCATTCTGGATGCAGCGAAGCAGATTGGCAAGCCAATTACCCGTATTGTGCTGACACACGCGCATGGTGATCATATCGGAGCATTGGATGCGCTGAAGAAGCAACTGCCTGATGTAACCGTATATATTTCGGCCCGTGATTCCCGGCTTCTTGATGGGGACCGTTCTCTGGATGCAAGCGAGGCGGATACGCCGATCCGCGGCGGTGTTCCTAAACCAGGGAAAATCGTTACTCGCCCGGATGTGCTGCTGCAGGATGGTGACCGGGTAGGTTCGCTGCTCGCGGTGTCCACGCCTGGCCATACGCCCGGTTCGATGTCTTTCCTCGACTCTCGGACTCATGCTCTGATTGCGGGGGATGCGTTCCAGACTAGGGGCGGCATTGCCGTAAGCGGTCAGATGCGTCCGTGGTTTCCGTTCCCGGCGATGGCGACTTGGAACAATATCGAGGCGCTCCGCAGCGCAATGAAGTTGGTTAAACTTAAGCCAACGCTGCTCGCGGTTGGACACGGGGAGATGCTGATTCATCCTGAAGCCGCTATGGAAAAGGCGATTCGGGAAGCATCCCGCAAACTTGATGCCGTCATTACGAATTAGGGAGTGAAAGAGAGATGTCACCTAGAATAGGCTTGGATCTGCCCACGATTATACAGCAAGCAGCCGATCTCGCGAATGAGAGCGGACTCGAATCCGTAACCCTCGCTTCCTTATCGCAGAAGCTGGGGATCCGCTCCCCTTCTTTATATAACCACGTGAACGGATTAGGCGATCTGAAGGAGAAGCTGGCCTTGCACGGTCTGACAATCCTTCACGACAAGCTGCTTCGGGCAGCCGCGGGAAGATCGGGAGACGATGCCGTATTTGCGATAGGGATGGCCTATATCGGATTTGCGAGAGAACATCCCGGTTTGTACGAGGCAACGCTGCCTGCCCAGCAGACGGAGGACGCCCAATTGATTAAAGTGAGCGAGGAGCTTGTTCAACTTATCGCGCAAGTGATTCATTTTGCTTACGCGATGAAGGAGGAGGACACGATCCATCTCGTTCGGGGCTTCCGCAGCTTTATGCATGGGTTCGCATCGCTTGAACGAAGCGGGGGATTTGGACTGCCGGTTGATCTCGACGCCAGTATTCAGGTTGTGCTCAAGGCTTACCTTGCGGGAATTAAGGAGCAATTCGGCATTTCCCTATAACAGATCGGTATCCTGATAAGACCGGGCAATTCCCCTGCGGTAATCGTCGGGCGATTGTCCGGTAAATTTTTTGAACGTTTGGCTGAAATGGGAGATGTATTTGAAACCAACCTCATAGGCGGTTTCCGTAATTGACCGTTCCGGGTTCATCGTAAACAACATTTTGGCTTGGTTAATCCTTCGCTGGTACAGGTAGTGGAACAAAGTGATACCGGTCGTTTCCTTGAAGATCTTCACCAGATAATGTTTGTTTAAATGCATATAATCCGCCACATCGCCAAGCTGAAGGTCTTCGCGGTAATGCTCTTCCATATACGAAATAAGCTTTTGCACGTTCTGGTGCTTAATGCTTCTGGGCGGCGAGGCTTGTCCGTTGCCATGGCTTGGCTTGCTGGCGAATTCATAAATGAGCAGCAATAGTTCTTGAAAACATACAATTAGGCGGTCGTGCGACAGCGGATCTTCGTTTAGCTTAAGGCTACATAATCGCTCCAGCAGCGGTTCGATCTTGGCTTGCTCCTCCGTACTTAGCGAGAACAGCCGGTTGGTCTGGCGTTCAAAGGGCTGGAGCAGCGGAACGACAAACGGCGGCTGGAATAATCCCGCGGCAAAAGCGGGGTCGAAATGAACAACGGTTCTGCAATATTCAAATCGGTCGTCAATGGACGGGTAATGAAGGGTCATGCCGTTCATTAGGATGAGATTGCCGGGAGCCAGCTCGTAGATGCTGTCGCCGATCAGAAGTTTGCATTTGCCGCTATGGAAATAATAAATTTCATATTCCAGATGGGAATGAAAGTCCGTAGGAATCTGGGATGTATTGTACATCGCTTCGATCGGAAGCTTATATCGTTCTTGAGTGATCATTCGAATCCTCCGCGTATGAAATCAGCTGCAGATTCATTATACTGCGCACCTCCTAAATACACCAACCACATATAAATCGGACCTTCATGAACGATAACCGGATAGAAGCGGTTCGAACCCTCGGGTGGTACGATTGTGCTTAGGACAAGTCCAAGGAGGATAACCATATGATCAAGGAACAATTAACGATAGAATCCGTTACTACAATGAAAGAAACCGTTGAACGGCTGGCGATGACCATGCCGGTAACGGATATGCATACGCATTTATTTTCCGCCGATTTCGGCAACTTGCTTCTCTGGGGCATTGATGAACTTCTTATATATCATTATCTTATTTCGGAGTCTTTCCGTTGGTCGGATGATCAAGAATCGTACGATGCTTTCTGGGCCATGTCGAAGCGGGAGCAGGCGGACTGGATTTGGAACAAGCTGTTTATTGAACATTCGCCGGTCAGCGAAGCCGCTAATGGCTTCATTACGATCTTGCACCGCCTTGGCTTCGATGTATCTTCGCGTAATTTGAATGACTACCGCGAAGCGCTTGCAAGCCGCACAACCGCACAGCAAGTGGATGAAGTGCTTCGCATCTCGAATGTCAAACATGTTCTCATGACCAATGATCCGTTTGATCCGGAGGAGCGGGACGTGTGGCTGAACCGCGGCGGTAACACGGATCCCCGGTTTTCGGCAGCGCTACGCGTTGATGCCTTGCTGAATGACTGGCCAAATGCGGTTCAGCAGCTTCGTTCGCTTGGCTACGAGGCTTCGGAGGAATGGACGGAACGTACTATAGAAGAAGTAAGCCGCTTCCTGTCGGAATGGATTGTGCGCATGGATGCTTTATATTTGGCCGTATCGATGCCGGGCGATTTTGTTTATCCCGCCGAAGATCATCGTACTCGCATGATTGATGAAGCGATGGTACCTGTCTGCCAGCAGCATGGCATTCCGTTTGCGCTTATGATCGGGGTTCGCCGCCGCGTGAATCCAGAGCTTCGGCTTGCCGGCGATATGAGCATGGATTCGGACGTGTCCGCGGTTGAAGCGTTGTGCAGACGTTACCCGTCGCAAAAATTCCTTGTGACCATGCTTGCGCGGAGCAACCAGCATGAGCTTACAGTGCTTGCCCGCAAGTTCCGCAACTTGATGGTGTTTGGCTGCTGGTGGTTCCTTCACATCGAATCGATGGTGGAGGAGATGACCAAATTCCGTCTCGAGCTGCTTGGCACTTCCGTTATTCCACAACATTCGGACTGCCGCGTATTCGAACAGCTGATCTACAAGTGGGAGCATTCGCGCCGCATCATCGGCCAGGTGCTCGCATCGAAATATGAGCGTTTGTATAACAGCGGATGGAAGGTCACCGAAGAAGAGATCAAGCGCGACCTGGATGATTTGTTCAACCGCAATTTCTGGCGTTTCCTTGGCAAGGAACAACCTGAGTAAAATAAATCGAATGTCTGCTGGTCAGCGCCATATACTGTTGTAACGCAACGGGAATGGAGGCGACTATTCGTGTCCGAGAAACGATTGCCGCGAAGCTCCCTTCTGTCGCTTGGCGGCATGTTATTTCCAATTGTCGTGCACGGCATTCATCTGCTTATTCCGCTTCTGATCACGGGTGGCGTAAGCGCGCTAGAAACATCCAATAAGCATCATGGCGGCGGAACGGCCGGTATGATGGGCGATCCGTTTATGGACGGGATCATGCTTGGCATTATGATTGTGTCGGTTTTGTTTACAATCGCCTACTTAGTCCGTATCTGGCGTCTTCGGGATTGCAGCCGTACCGCGGCTTGGTGTTATACCGGCGCGTCTGCCGCCTGCTTTGGTCTGTTATTTATCGTATTGTAATTCTTCATGCAAGAACAGGATTTCGGCCCGATGAGGGCCGATTTTTCATGTCCGCCCAAGTCCGTAAAAATGACTGTTGCGCTTTCCGACAATCTCTGCTCTAATGGGTATGTCTTACAAAATAGAATAGGCCAGTGGAGCGAAAGGATTGCAGCGGGATGGAAACAAAAGGCAGTGTTTATAAGCTGGGGATACAGATGACGCCTCGAGTCTGGTTTAATGCGCGGATCGATTTGAGCGCAACATTATTGTTTAGTATTTTTAACGTTGTATTAAATCAATTTTTTATGCCGTTCGCCATTCAGGAGGGGGCTAATAATCTGGAGGTTGGGCTTTTGTCTGCCGCGCCTGCAGTAGGCCTGTTGTTCTCGCCGTTTTGGGCGGCCTGGATCGAGAAAACGGGCAACCCCAAACCGTTTGTCATTATACCAAACGTCATTGGCAGATTATTGATCATTTTCCCGGCATTATTCGCTCATCCATCGGTTTACGTTGTAACAGCTATGGCCTTTCAAATATTAATGGGGATTCAAGCTCCTGCTTATGCTTCGCTTGTTGCGCGGATGTATCCGTCTAACGTAAGAGGGCGTCTTATGGGTTATGTCCGGGTAGCAAGCGGTGCGCTCATGATTCCTCTTGCCTATATCGTTGGTTCTTGGGCCGACTCGGCTGGCCCATCGGGGCCACTGATCACAGCCTCTATATTTGGAGTTGCCTCCATCTTTCTGTTTAATTCGCTGAGATTGCCGAAGCAGCCTGTGCCCTTGCAGTCCCGCAATGCGGCGAAGTTCTCGCTCAAAGACCAGTGGTCGCTGGTCTCCGGGAATCGCAAGCTTGCCGTGTTTCTCGCGGCAACTACGTTTGCCGGATTTGGCAATATGTTGTCCAATCCGCTGTATCAGATTATTCAGGTGCAAGTGCTGGAGCTGAGCAATGTGCAGATCGGTTTTGCCCGCATCTCTTACTTTGCAGGTCTCTTGTTGACTTATTTGATTGCCGGCCGCTTGATTGACCGGATTGATATCAAACATGTTCTGTTATGCGGCATTAGCGCCTATGCGATTGTACCGATGTTGTACGGGGTATGGGGAACTTATGCGGCTGTTATTGTAGGCAATGGCATTCAAGGGGTAGGCGAAGCGATCTGGGATATTGGAATTCTAGCTTTTGTATCCCGATTAGCTCCCGGCAGGGAAGCGGCTGTATTTGGCGTCCATCTCATGCTGTTTGGGGTGCGCGGTACGGTAGGACCTTTGCTAGGCGCCGGTTTGTCGGACAGCGTATCGCTTACGATGCTGCTTGTTATTGCCTCGATCTTCGGCTGGGTTGGAACAGCTTTGTTCCTGTTAGGCAATCGGAAAGTATCGGATATAGAATCAGCATCTAGCTAAAGTTAAACGAGGAAGGACCTGAATAAGGTCCTTTTTTTGATGGGTTGCTTTTATAATCGTTATATCGTAATATTACGATATTGTAATCTACTGACCTTAAGAGGTGTACCAATGGACAACAACTTTAAAGCTTATGACGATGCTGCCGAAATGCTCAAAGCGCTGGCGCATCCGGTGCGGTTATGTATCGTGAAGGGGCTGCTTCAGAAAGGGCGCTGCAATGTTTCGTTTATGCAGGACTGTCTGGATCTGCCGCAATCAACCGTCTCCCAACATCTGCAGAAATTGAGAAGCGCCGGGATTGTAGCAGCCGAGCGAAGCGGTTTGGAGATTCATTATACAATCGCGTCTCCCAAGATTGCGAAATTAATTCAAGCGATGTTCAGCGAAGATCTACCTATCCAACAATAGAACTTACCATCAGGAGGCATCAGGCAACATGAGTAAAAAAATAATTATCGTCGGAGGCGTTGCGGGCGGAGCTTCCGCTGCGGCAAGATTGCGAAGACTGGATGAGCAAGCGCATATTATGATGTTCGAACGGAATGATTATATTTCGTTTGCGAACTGCGGCTTGCCTTATTATATCGGCGGCTCCATCAAGGAGCGCAGCAAGCTGCTGGTTCAAACGCCAGAAGCGATGTTCCGAAGATTCAACCTCGATATTCGCACGCAAAGCGAAGTAACGTCGATTAACCCGGCTGCCAAGACCGTAACGGTTCGCAATCTGGCATCCGGCGAGCAATATGAAGAAAGTTACGATCAAATGATCTTGTCGCCGGGAGCAAAGCCGATTCTACCGGATGTGCCCGGCGCTGATCTACCCTCTATTGTTTCCCTTCGCAACCTGGCGGATACGGACCGCATTAAGGCGAAAGTAACCGAGGCTGATACGCGTTCGGCGGTTGTCATTGGCGGCGGGTTTATCGGTATTGAAATGGCGGAAAACCTGAAGGAACTAGGTCTGAACGTGACGCTTGTCCAAGCCGGCAATCAGATTCTATCCCCGTTTGATCCGGAGATGGCCGGGATTATGGCGAAGGAACTGGAGGATAACGGGGTACAGCTGTTATTTAACGAAAAGGTTCAATCGTTTGCTGAAGCGGGTCCTAACCAAGTAGAGGTCCATCTGGCTTCCGGCCGTGTACTGCTTACGGAACTTGTTATATCCGCCATTGGCGTAACGCCGGATACCGCTTTCTTACAGGGAAGCGGCCTAGCCTTTGGTTCGCGTGGACATATTGTGGTGAATGAGCACATGCAAACCAACTTCCCTGACATTTACGCGGTAGGCGATGCCATTGAAGTGACGGATTTCGTCAGTGGCAAGCAAACCGCGATTCCGCTTGCGGGTCCGGCTAATAAGCAAGGGCGGATCGCAGCTGATAATGTCGCTGGCCTACCGACAACCTTCAAAGGCACGCAAGGCACTTCGATTATAAAAGTCGTTGGCTTAACGGGTGCGGCAACCGGCAGCAATGAGAAGACGCTTCGGGCCAAGGGGATCCCTTATCATGTCACTTATGTGCATCCAAACTCGCATGCCGGCTATTATCCAGGCGCGGTACCAATGTCGCTGAAGCTGCTCTTTAATGAAGAAGGCCGAATTCTCGGCGCACAAGCGGTTGGACGCGATGGCGTAGACAAACGGATTGATACGATTGCAACGGTGATGAGGCTAAGGGGATCGGTTACCGACTTGACGGAGCTTGAATTGGCTTACGCCCCTCCATTCTCCTCGGCGAAAGATCCGGTGAACATGGCAGGTTATACGGCAGAAAATATTTTGTCCGGGCTTACGGATGTATTTGTTGCGGAGCAGCTCTCTTCACGCGATCAAGAAGGTACCCTCCTCGTTGATGTGAGATCCGAGATGGAGCATAATAACGGGCATATCCCCGGCTCTATGCTAATTCCGGTCGACGAGCTGCGAAGCCGTCTAGGCGAGCTGGACCGCAATAAGGAGATCTGGGTGTATTGCCAGGTTGGCCTTCGCGGTTACACGGCTTCGCGTATTTTGAGGCAAAACGGCTTTAAAGTTAGAAACTTGACCGGCGGCTACAAAACGTACATGCTGACGCTATACAAGCCGGATCGCAACGAGAAACTTCAAACCCCTGTTGAATCTGCGCGTTTCCGGGCTATTGCGACAAGCAAACAGGAAGTCGCTGCCTCGGCAGCGCCAACGGAAGCCGTGCTGCAAGCCGACGCTACGCTCGACGCCTGCGGTTTATGCTGCCCAGGTCCGCTTATTCAGGTGAAGCAACAGATGGACACTTTAAAAGCAGAGGATGTGTTGCAAGTTACCGCGACGGATCCCGGCTTTTATGAAGACATTAAAGCTTGGGCAGGCATGACGCATAACCGGGTGGAGAAGTTGACGAAACTTAAGGACGGCACGATTGAAGCCTACGTCCGGAAAGGCGCAGCAACAGCCGGCATCCCGTCTGAAGTCAACCGTCAAACCCCGGATAACAGCACGATGATCGTGTTTAGCGGAGATCTCGACAAGGCCATTGCATCCTTTATTATTGCCAATGGAGCAGCTTCAAGCGGCAAAAAAGTAACAATGTTCTTTACGTTCTGGGGTCTTAACGTCATTCGCAGGCCGGAGAAGATCGAAGTGTCCAAATCGTTGGTCGGACGAATGTTCGGCATGATGATGCCACGCGGCAGCCGCAAGCTTGGCTTGTCCAGGATGAACATGATGGGCATGGGAACCAAAATGATCCGGGGCGTTATGAAGAGCAACAACGTTTCTTCGCTGGAAGAACTAATTGAGACGGCTATCGCGCAAGGTGTTGAGGTCGTAGCCTGCCAAATGTCGATGGACTTAATGGGGATCAAGCAAGAAGAGTTAATCGATGGTGTCAAAATCGCCGGCGTTGGATATTATTTGGGCCAAGCTGACCAGTCGGGCATTAATCTGTTCATCTAGTTCATTTCTCGTTCATATTGGTCTGTTACAATGCATGCAAAAGGCCAAAAAGGGGAATGCGAATGATGAACAACTGGAAAATCGTATTAAGCGCTGTAGCAATCTCGGTTGCATTGGCGGGCTGCGGGTCCAAATCCGAGGATACGGGAACAACCGCAAATCAGACGAGTGGACAAGCCGGTCAACAAAATCAGGGGCAGCAAGGGTTCCAGGGCAGAGCGATGATGGGGACGATCGGCAAAATCAAATCGATTAATGGTCAGACGATTACGATTTATAAATCGTCTTTCCAAAGACCGGAGGGAGACGGCCAAGGCAGACCTTCTGGGGATGCTCCGCAAGGCGATGCTCCTAATGGAAATCCTCCTTCGGGCGATCCTCCCCAAGGCGATAACGGAACGGCTCCTCAAGCCGGCGATGGTCAAAATGGCGGCGGCCAGCGCCAACGCAACATGGAGAATATGTTCTCCGACGAGACGATGGACATTACGGTAACCGATGCTACCAAGATTGTATCCGCTACTTTTGCCGACGGCAAGATGACCGAAACTGACAAGACGCTAGCCGATTTGAAGGCTGATGATATTATTACCGTACAGCTGAAGGACGATACGCAGGAAGCGGAGTCTATCCGTTTAGGCGGATTTGGCGGCGGAGGTTTCGGCGGTGGCGGTGGCGGCCGCGGCGGACAATTCCAGAACGGCGGCGGAGCGGCAGACGGTCAACAACCGGCCGATCAGCAGACAACGACGAACTAATAAAGAAGCCAACTGCATCCTCGGGATGCAGTTGGCTTTATTTTATTGCTATTATATCGATTAGTAGAGTGAGATCGTTAGAGTGTCTTTCTCGTATAGCGAATGCAAAGTTGCTTCGCTGCCGTTAATTTCAACGCTGATCAATGACTTGATGCAATTTTTCAAGGCATTTTTACCCGTTGTAAGCTTGCGGTTAAGCACATCAGATAATTTCTCGATCGATTTTTTATTCGTATCAGCTAAGTAAACGGGAATTGTACGGTTATTAAACAGGATCATGGTTTTCATAGGGGAATGCCTCCATTCCATTAATAGACTTTGATATATCATATACGAAACAAACAAGCAGAAAGTTTCGTTTCATATGATTTCGTACATATAACTTGCTTTCTGACCCCATTGTA
This sequence comes from Paenibacillus glycanilyticus, assembly GCF_030161375.1. Taxonomy (GTDB): domain Bacteria; phylum Bacillota; class Bacilli; order Paenibacillales; family Paenibacillaceae; genus Pristimantibacillus; species Pristimantibacillus glycanilyticus_B. The sequence continues at coordinate 374,980 of NZ_BSSQ01000001.1, read as the reverse complement.
AGCTACAAAGATTAAGATAATCTTAAAAAATGGTTATGATTTCTTTACAAATAAAGGGCAAACGCAAGAAATGACAAAATCGCATAAAAAAAGAGTAATAAGACAACTGTTTTTTTATTTCCTACTACCCGTATAATGAGAAGCGTAAACACTAATAAACAGCCACAATGAATTGAATGATAAAGGAGTGCTTGACAGGTGACACGTCCGGGTATCGGTTTACAGTTGTATACACTTCGTGAGGAAACAGCTCAAGATTTTGAAGGTACATTGCGCAAAGTTGCGGCGATGGGCTATGAAGGCGTTGAATTCGCCGGCTACGGAGATATTCCAGCCGAACAAATGAAAGCGCTGCTAGACGAACTGGGTCTGGTTGCAATCGGCAGCCACGTGCCTCTTACAAATCTTGAAACAAAGATCGAAGAGGAAATTGCTTATTTGACAACAATCGGAGCGAAATACGCAATCTGCCCGTGGCTCCCTGTTGAAGCTCGCGATACAGAAGCATGGAGAAAGCACCTTGTAAACTTCGCGGAGTTCGGTAAGCGATTCCAAGAAGCAGGCATTGTATTCTGCTACCATAACCATGAATTCGAATTCGAAGTTGAAATCGACGGCGAAATCGTATTTGACAAGCTTTACGCGACAATTGGCGCTGATCTGCTGCAAGTGGAGATGGACCTCGGTTGGGTTCAATATGCTGGCCGCGACACGCTTGAATATATTTCGAAATATGCCGGCAGACTGCCGCTTGTTCACTTGAAAGACTTCGTTAAAAACAACGAAAAAGCAGAAATCGACACGGTTGAGCTTGGTCGCGGCGATCTCGACTTGATTCCGCTTATCAAACAATCCGAGCAAGCCGACGTCAAATGGCTGATCGTAGAGCAGGACCGTTGTGCAAATCCGCCGATTCAATCGGTTGAAGAAAGCATCAACTGGCTGAAAGCTAATTATTTGAACCAATAATTTTTTGATCATAGAAGAGGCAGGGGAAAATCATGAGCAAGGTTAAAGTTGCAGTAATCGGTTGCGGTTCCATCTCCAAACATCGTCACATTCCCGAATATGCAAGCAATGAGAATGTTGAGTTTGTAGCTTTTGTTGATCCGGTTATCGAGCGCGCAGAGGAATACGCGGCGAAACACGGCGGCAAAGCTTTCGCGGACTACGAGACTATGCTGGCCGAAGTAAAACCGGACGCAGTAAGCGTATGTACGCCTAACTACCTGCATGCACCGATGGCGATTGCAGCAGCTAACGCTGGCGCGCATGTTCTCGTTGAGAAACCAATGGCCGTTACGGACGAAGAAGCGGCAGCAATGATCGAAGCGGCGGCTAAAAACGGCGTGAAGCTGATGGTTGGCCACAACCAACGTCTGATGCCTCCGCATGTTAAAGCGAAACAAATTCTCGAATCCGGCGTACTTGGCCGCGTTCTGACTTTCCGCACATCGTTTGGCCATCCTGGTCCGGACGGCTGGAGCGTTGACGGTGCTGGAAGCTGGTTCTTCCGTAAGCCTGAAGCTATCATGGGCGCAATGGGCGATCTCGGCGTGCACAAATCCGACTTGATCCGCTACCTGCTTAATGATGAAGTATCTGAAGTAGCTGCATTCATCGGCACGATTGACAAAGCCGGCGATGTAGACGACAACGCTAACGTAGTTGTACGCATGCAAAGCGGTGCGATCGGTTCCCTGGTTGCAAGCTGGACGTATTACAAAGGCGAAGACAACAGCACGGTTCTGTGGTGCGAAAAAGGCGTTATGAAAATCGGCACGCATCCGGAAGACCAAGTTATCGTGGAACTGCGCGACGGTTCTGTAGAGAAACACAGAGTTGGCGAAATCTCGACAAACACCAAACAATTGTCCAGCGGTGTAGTTGATGCTTTCATTGATTCGATCGTAAACGATACGGTTCCTGCTATTCCAGGTGAAGAAGGCCGCAAATCGCTGCAAGTGATTCTTAGCGCATTTGAATCGCAAGCTACAGGTCAATTCATCAAAGTGAACTAATCGCTATTAATAGAAGAAACTCCTCGGGAGACCGCCAATCGGCGTGTTTTTTCGAGGAGTTTTTCTTTGTTTTGCGATCATTTGAAATCGCTTTCTTAAAGGATTCTAATATTTAATGCGATTTGAATTTAAATATTCTGACTATTGTTTCGGACAACCAACGGGCGCCTGATTTTGAGCTGTTTTCGAAAAGTGAGCACATTCTCATAAACGGCTTCAAACGCCTATATATACAGGAAATGCTGGGCTTTTCCCAGTTTTTGTGCCATGAAACAAGTTAGAAACACATGTTACGATAAGTGGCGTCGGAGGGCAAGTGAATAACGAGACAACAGCTTTTATCCCATATAAAACTTATCTAGGAGGATGATTTCATGAAGATGCAAACATTACGAGTAGGTGTCGCTAGCTTGGCAGCAGCAGCTTTGATCAGTGTAGGTGTAACGACTCCAACTGCAGGTGCAGCACCAGCTGTGAAGACTTACTCCACAACATTAAATACAGTATCGGTTGAACAAATCAACGAGATTGCCAAGCAATACGGTATCGACCTGAGCAAGATTACTTTCGGTGGCATTACCATTCAATTGCCAACGGAAATTACAAAACCAAGCACGGGTACAGGCAACACAACAACACCAACGAAACCAACAACACCAACGAAACCAACTACACCAACAAAGCCTACAACACCAACGAAGCCAACAAACCCAAGCACGGGTACTGGTAACAGCGGCAACACAGGTAACAGCGGTAACACTGGTAACACAGGCAACACTGGTAGCGGAACAGTATCGCAAAGCGAATTTGCATCCCAAGTTGTAACGCTTGTGAACCAAGAGCGTGCGAAAGCTGGTCTGAAAGGTTTGACAAGCGACGCATTGTTGACTAAAGTTGCGACTGCAAAAGCGCAAGACATGTACCAAAACAACTACTTTGACCATAACTCCCCAACTTACGGTTCGCCGTTTGACATGATGAAATCGTTTGGCGTGACTTACAACTACGCTGGCGAGAACATTGCTATGGGTCAAAAATCGCCAACGGAAGTAATGACCGCTTGGATGAACAGTGCTGGTCACCGCGCTAACATTCTGAACGCTAATTACACGAAAATCGGCGTAGCTTACGTGAACGGCGAATGGGTACAAGAGTTCACTGGCTAACAGTCATTCCAATTAGATGAATCCGGCGTCAGGCGGTTTCCGCCTGACGCTTTTTAATAAAGACATAGATCTTTATCCAATTACTTAGATTACGCAACACACCTAGGAGGACAAGACAATGAAGAAAGCTTCAATGATGACGACCGCAGTACTTGGATTATCTCTTCTGTTTGCCGCAGGATCGGTTCACGCAGCCAGCAAAACTTATACGGCAGTTGATGGCGATACGTTCTGGAAGCTCTCGAAGAAATATTCAGTATCCGTTGATAAGCTCATGAAAGCGAACTCAAAGATTGATCCTTTGAATATTTACGCCGGTCTTACAATTGTCATCCCGACTAACACAACGGCCAAAGCCGCAACTACGGTTAAAGCTACCGCAGCAGCAGCAGCTTCGAAGGTTACGGCTCAAAGCGTAACGGATTCGGCTGGGATCATTCATACCTTCAGCAAGCAGCTGTCGGTTAAAGCAACCGCATACAGTGGCGCAGCATCCGAGAATGGCGGTTGGGCAGGCCTCGATTACTTTGGCAACCAGCTGAAGGTTGGTACAGTTGCCGTTGACCCTAAGGTCATTCCGCTGGGCACTAAGCTTTACATTACGGGTTATTCTTCTAACGGCCTTCCAACAGGCGGCATGATTGCGACTGCTTCCGATGTTGGCGGTGCGATCAAAGGGAACCGCGTCGATATTTATTTGCCGGGCACACCTGCAGAAGTTAGCAAATTCGGCATTCAAAATATTAAAGTTTTTATTCTCAAATAAACAAGATAACCGGAAGCCCTGTGGCTTTCGGTTATTTCATTTTATCGGCGGGTTGCTTCAGCAGTTCTGGAAGCGTGACGAATTTATAGCCTTTTTTTCTAAGTTGTGAGATGAGTACGGGCAGAGCTTCAATGGTTCCCGTCAAATCTTGACCATAACCTCCACCTGCATGCTGCAGGACAATAGATCCTGGCTGCAGGGTCTTTTTTATGTTGTGCAAAACAATACCGCTGTTCGGATTATTGCGCCAATCAACCGAATCCACATCCCAATTGACTACTGTATAGCCGCTTTGTTTGGACCAAGCCACTTGAGAGGGCAGCATTTCCCCGTACGGAGGTCTTACAAAACGCGGATGATAGCCGATAAGCCGGCTGACGATGGCATCCGTGCGCCAGATTTGGGTATGAAATTCTCTTGGCTTCAATTGCGACATGACGGCATGATTATAAGAATGATTTCCTATAATATGCCCTTCGCGATGAATTCTCCGCACCAGTTCCGGATGCTTTAAAGCGCGGGAACCTACAACAAAAAACGTAGCGCATACATCATAGCTGGCCAGAGTATCTAAAATTTGCGGCGTAAATCTAGGATCCGGCGCATCATCAAAGGTAAGGGCGATTCTTTTCGCGTTTCTTGGCCCGTTGATGATAAAAGAATCGGGAAACTGCTTATGCATACTGACCCAGGACATATCCGGGGCCTTTTTTTTCTTTTGCTTGGATGGGGGTGCCGCATGAGTTTGATCTACAGATGTGAACAGCAATACGATGGCAATCAAGATGATCCATCGTTTGCCTCTGCCGGAGTGAGACGGCATCCGCTTCATTATGGAATGGCCTCCATTTCGTTTGGTGAAGCTATTTTTCCCATTCCTCCGGGTATCATGCGCTACAATTTAGGGCAAAAACAAAAAATCGGCTATGCATAAGCATAGCCGATCGTTCTATAGTCATCTGTTATTTCATCTTGAATACTTGAATCGTGCGTTGAAGTTGCGTCGCCATATTCAGCATCCGTTCGGTCTCCTGGACTACGCCTTGGACGGATGCGATCTGTTCATTCATGGAGGCGGATACTTGCTCCGTGCCGGCTGCGGATTGCTCCGTAATGGCAGAAATGTTCTGGATGGCATCGGAGATTTTGCGAGCGCTCTCCAGCATTTGATCGCTTTCTCTTGCGAAGGCTGAAATCTGCTCGGTAATGAACTGCACGCTCTGTACGATCTCCGCAAATACCATCTCGGATTCGCGAATCCGTTCGGTTTGCATTTTTACAACTTCTTCATTCACTTTCATATGGTTAATCGATTGTTTGATCCCTTGATCGATGCTCTTCACGAGATTGAATACTTCCTTGGTGGAAGCTGTTGCTTCTTCCGCGAGCTTACGTACTTCCTGGGCAACCACCGCAAACCCGCGGCCGTGCTCGCCTGCGCGCGCGGCTTCAATGGAAGCGTTAAGCGACAGCAGGTTAGTCTGCTCGGCAATATCGGAGATCGCATTTGTCATCGCCGTAATGCCTTGCGCTTTCCGGGCAAGATCGGTAATCGTCTCGGATACTTTTTCGGTTGCCTCTACGTTGCGGCGCATTCCGTCGGATTGCGCTTCAAGCGCTCCGCGGCCTTTATCGACAAGGCCAAGCGTGAACTCGGAACGTTCGTTCATTTCCCGTGTTGCGTCAGCGTAGTTGGCTACTTTTCTCTCAATCTCGGCAATGGATTCGCTCATGTCCGCGACATCCTCGGATATTTCGTTTGCTCCGGTAGCGAGTTCATTCGAGGAGGCTGCAACCTGCTCCATCGCGGTTTGGATATGATTGTTTTTATCGAAAATATTGCGGCTTGTTTCCGAAACATGCCTTGTAATATTGGAGGTTTCGGTCAAGATATCGCGCAGCTTGTCCACCATGCTGTTGAACGCATGGCCGACCTCGCCAAGGGATGCATTAGAAGCGGTATCGATTCTTTGCGTGAAATCGCCTTTGGAGATCCGGAACGCCGCATTTGACATCTCTTCAAAGGAGGAGTTTAAAGCCTTTTCGATAAATCCGACGGTCGGATAGGCGAGAATGGCCAATACCACCGTTACGATTATACCGGCAAGGAAGGAGCCGCCGCTAAATAACAGGACTAAGTTTAAGGCAATTGCAACCAATACCAAATTGAAATAAATGGAGGTCATCAGCTTACTTCTAACGGATAAGGAATAGTACCATTGGCTCATTATGTAAGCGCTCCTTTTTATAGAATAACCATATTATAGCATCGAGGTTGAAATTGGTCTATAAATGTCGAATAAGATCGGATCAAAATCTGTAAAGAGAGAATGTAATTGACTGATAATTGTAAAAAATACAATTAACTATATTGTCAATTTATAGAAATGATTTTATAATCAGACCTGAGAACCAGTTTATTACAACTGGTTACATCATTTTCAGGGTAGAAAGGAGGAGAAATTATAATGAATTTAGATGCTATGCCATTAGCACGGCAAGTTGACTATGTCTTTCGCCAATTAGAAGAGGAATTGACACACGCGGTTGGAGGATCCGTTCATATCCATATCCGGAACAATGCGGTAGGCAAATTTGGCCTTCGGCATAATCCGATAGAGAGCAGAAACGGCAAGCTGGAACAAGACGGAGACGGAGGTATGACGCCAACCCAGGTTCAGGACTTTCGCAAACTTGCGATTGATGCTTTGAAATTAAGAAGGAATTGGACGCATGGCGAGATTGTGTATGACTTCTCGGTCCGGCGAAACGCGGGCACCTGGTCGGCTAGCATCTGTTATGAGTCAAATTACAATACATCAAACTGGAGTTATCGTTACCAGCATCCTAAACATAATATGTTCGAATAGATGTTATTGCTCGAGGATTCCGTCCGTGGAATCCTCGAGATTTATTTTGTCCCGCGACTTCCCGAATGCAAGAGCGTAGGCCGACTTTGTAATTGGGCTTGACATGGCGGTGGCGACTTGCGCTATAATCAGGGTACGAAATGCGATGATAGGAACAAGTAAGCGCAGGTGTTTATGCGAAGCAGAGAGCTGGCGGACGGTGCAAGCCAGTGCAAACCTGACTGCCGAATGGATCCTGGAGCGGAAAGCGGAACGCAGCCTTTGATGCGCTGTCTATGCTTCTCCGGCTGTTCCCCGTTACGGAACAATGAAGGCTTGTTGCTGATCTCCGGCCCCGATGATTCGGGCTATTCCGGGAGGCAAGAAGTAAATTAGGGTGGCACCACGGTCCCTCGTCCCTTGCGGCGGGGGATTTTTTGCGTTCACGGAAAGTTTATTGCGATAAGAAAAGGGGACGAACGTTTATGAAAAAAGTGCTTTCAGGCATTCAGCCGAGCGGCCAGCTTACGCTTGGCAACTACATCGGCGCGATGCAAAACTTTGTAAAGCTGCAGGAATCGGAAGAATGTTTCTTTATGGTCGTTGATCTTCATGCCATTACCGTGCCTCAAGATCCTGCGATGCTGCGCGAACAGACGGAATCCGTAGCCGCATTGTTTATTGCGGCGGGTATTGACCCGGCGAAAGCGAATATCTTTGTACAATCCCATGTACGCGCTCATGCGGAGCTGGGCTGGATCCTAACGACTCTCACCGGCATGGGCGAGCTTGAGCGCATGACGCAATTCAAAGACAAGTCAGCCGGCAAAGATTCGGTAGGCGCCGGACTGTTTGTGTATCCTTCGCTGATGGCTGCGGATATCCTTGTGTATAACGCGGACCTTGTACCGGTAGGCGATGACCAGAAGCAGCATTTGGAGCTTACGCGCGATCTGGCGAACCGCTTCAACTCGAGATTCGGAGATTACTTCACGGTTCCGGAGCCTTATATTCCGAAGGTTGGCGCAAGAATCATGTCGCTTGACGACGCAAGCAAAAAGATGAGCAAGAGCAATCCGAACGCAGGCAGCTACATCGCCCTGCTGGATGAGCCAAGCGTTATCCGCAAAAAAATTAGCCGCGCGACAACCGATTCCGGCCGCGAGGTGAAATACGATCCGGCTACTAAACCGGAGATCAGCAACCTGATCAGCATTTATTCGCATTGCGCGAATATTTCCATTGCCGAGGTTGAGGCGCGTTACGAAGGCCAAGGCTACGGTCCGTTCAAAAAGGATCTGGCCGAGCAAGTCGTAGCTGTGCTTGAGCCGTTGCAGCAGAAATACAAAGCGATCCGTGAATCCGGCGAGATTCATGCGATCTTGAAGCAAGGCGCCGAACGCGCTTCGGTGCTTGCGGACCGTACGCTAGCCGATGTAAAAGAAAAAATGGGCTTCCTTGCCCCACGCAGCTAATCATAAAACAAAGGCTGACGCTATGAAGCGTCAGCCTTTGTTTTCGTTACGGCGGCGTAATCTGGCTTTTACGATAAAACCTCCGCCAATCGATACTAATGTAAGAATACCAAACAAAACAGCCAGCCATGCGCTGAAGGACATCGAGATGGCCGTAGCGCACATGAGCAGGACAGAAACAACGGCAAACAGCAAAGATAGTGGTTTAGACAAGGTTTGCGACTCTCCTTTACGGATGCTTAATATTATTTTTTGAGGTTAGCATAATTTGCGTGAACATGCTCATAATAAGCTTGCAAGCTTGCAAAACATCACAGTGCTCAACTGAAGGGAGATTATCAGCATGGCTAGCAACAAATCGAGCAATCAATTGGTGGTACCTCAAGCACAGCAAGCTCTTAACCAAATGAAAATGGAAGCAGCTTCGGAGCTTGGAGTACAAATTCCAGCCGACGGTTACTACGGTAACGTTACATCTCGCGAAACAGGTGCGTTGGGTGGATATATTACTAAGAAACTTGTCCAAATCGCTGAACAACAATTGTCCGGCGGCAGCTTCCGCTAATCGTTTTTAAATACACAACGCTTCAGAGGAAGCCAAAAAAAGCTCAAGGGTTAATCCCTTGGGCTTTTTTTCTTTTCATTAATAACCGGTCCGCGCAAAAAAAGCCCCTTCTTATTGTGCGTCAGGGGCTATCCATAGTCAAGTTAAGTTGAAGTTGTTCGTTAATACGAGTTCATGCGCAGGCGTTTCATTAGTCGATCGTCGCTTAGCCATCCGACATAGGAACCAACGGTCTCATATTCTTTGTTCATCAACAGGACCGCAACAAACGGGTATTGCTTCCGGTGCCTGTACCTGACATCCGACCAACGGACTTCATATCCCCAGTCATGCTCTTTTACTTCCGCGCAAGCAAATTTGGTGAAATAAAGGAAAGAACGGATCGCATTGTCGTTTCTCGATTTTGCAACGGCGGGATGATCGGAGCATTTGACCTTATCCAGCCATCTAAGCTTGCCGTCCCGCAAATCCCCTACTACAAAGCTGCCGTCCGTTGCGTGCTTGACGATATTCCAATGCGTCAACGATATCGTCGGAATCGCCACGTAAGCTTTTGTTCCGCTACCCGGTTCCGGGTCAAGCGAAGGAAGCTTTCGCAACGTACTTCTGTGAGCGAGCGTCCGCCATGTATAATAGATGATGGTCACTGCGTACAAGAGCGGAAAAATAACAACGGGATTAGCCAATCCAAAAGCCCACATCAGAATAGCAATGACATGAGTGGCAAAAATAACAGGGTCGAAAATATGGATAATGTTCCATGAAATCCACTTCTCGGTGAAAGGGCGCATCGCTTGCGTGCCATAAGCGTTGAACAAATCCGTAAACACGTGAACGCAGACGGCAAGCAGCACCCAGGAACCGACATGGAGCCAAGGAAGGCTGCCCCGGTAAAACAACTGAAGCAGTCCGGTAATAACAATCGTCCAGATGGCGATAGCCGGTAAGGAATGCGATATGCCCCTGTGGTTCCGAATGTAACTGGCGTTCCCTTTGAGCCGCAAGAAAGTATCAAAGTCCGGAGCCTGTGACCCGATAATGGTTCCGATCAGGACAGCTGTGAAGATGGATGTATTATTAGCGACAACGGGATCGATACAGGCCAGACCGGCTAGTCCAATACCCATGACAAGATGCGTTCCTGTGTCCACGGCTAGACCTCCTTAATTCAATTCAATTATGTAGTAGTATCAACGGAGAAGCGCCACTTTATCAGTGGCAAAAGAAAGGGGAAGGATGACCGAGATGTACATCTGTTTTGCGGAATATAAAATTGCAGCCGACCATCGCGATACCTATTTAGCCTACACCGATACTTTAATGAAGGAATCTGACGGCAATGTCCAATTATATGAAGGAACGGATCAAATCAACCTGTTTGTAGAGATTTGGACAGCAGCGACGGAAGAAGAGGCAGAGGAAATAAAAAAAGAACGCTGCAATGAGCGTTCTTCTTGGTACCGTGTCTCCGAATGGATTCCCGGAGGTACGGACAAAATGCATGTATGGACATTCAAGCCGACGGGGGTTGGCTCAAACGCCGGTCATCCTTAAATTTAGCGGTTGGTCAGCGGAGTCGTATTTGTAATTGTACCGCCTTGGAACGGATATTCGTAAGCGATTTCGCCTTCAAAGGTTACATAATCCAGGTTCAATGTAAGCAGCAGATAACGCATGCCAGTTGAAGGATCGCTAATGATGATGTGGTCGCGGCCGGCAGCCTCGATAATACCGCGGAATACTTTCGCGTTCCATTCGCGGTTGTTCTCGTAAGTCATGTAGAAGGTAGCCATTTTACCGCGGTTGAGGCGCAAAATGTTCTCTACATACGATTCTTCCATAACCGGAACGGTTACGATGTTTCCGCCGGATGGCGTAATGAACGAACCGCTTGGTACCATTGGTACGGATTGAGCGCCCATTGTGCCTGTTCCTTGTTGCATCAAGGGCATAGGCATAGGTGCAGGCATTGGCATTGGCATAGGCATGTTAGGCGTAGTGCTGGCAGGAAGTACGGATGTAGGGACGCCATAGCCGCCGCCTCCGAATGGGCTGACACCGCCGTAACCGCCTGTGCTGGCCGGACTTACTCCATTTTTGTAACCATAACCGTAAGACATGCTGTTGATCCTCGCTTTCAATCTTTGAAATTTGTTGATGAATCATTACGCGCAGTATCAGGGCAAGCACCCGAAGGATGGGAGAACCATTACGCATTGGACGCCGGACGTTGCCGCTCGCCGTTGACGACACGTCTGGCCAAGCATTATCTTTGTCTCGTGCGCTCTGATAGAAGTAACCTTTCCTTGTAGCCTCAAAGCCTCCTGGTCTCTTCCTTCTTCGTAAAAAGAGTTGGGCACTTGACTACATACCTATAGTATTGAAGGCGGGGCAAAAGGGTTCCATATTTATTGTCACAATTTGAATGGCGAATTGATGAACAATGGCTATGAACATTGTCATGACATCTAATTTTCTGTATGATTAAAAACGATTCATTATTGAAAATGTATAGGCTCGCGAATGTCGCGTGCCTTGTTGCATAACTCGGGAGGCTCGCTTCGTGTTGAAAGATTTAATTGCATTAACCAAACCACGGCTGCTCCGGCTTAATGTATTTGCTGCAATAGGCGGTTTCTGGGTCGCTTCCAAATGGGATTTCGACTGGCTGAAGCTGCTATGGGTCGTTCTTGGCTCGGCGATTACGATCGGTTCCGCTTGCGTTATTAACAACTACTGGGACCGTGAACTGGACCAGAAGATGGAGCGTACGAAAGGACGCGCGTTGCCGATGGGCCGTTTGAAGCCGGGCTTTGTTCTCGGATACGGTATTGTGCTCGGCATTGTAGGTCTTACGATCTTGTTTGCTCTTGTTAATCCGGTTACCGGCTGGCTTGGTTTTCTGGGCTGGTTCGTTTATATTTTCATCTACACCATTTGGCTCAAACGCACGTCTACGTGGAGCACGTCAATCGGCGGTATTTCCGGGGCAATGCCTCCGGTGCTTGGTTATTGCGCGGTAACAACCGAGATTGATATGGGAGCATGGCTCTTGTTTGCCTTTCTGTTCCTGTGGCAGCCGGCGCATTTCTGGTCGCTTGCGATTCGCCGTGTTGAGGAATACCGTGCGGCAGGTTTCCCGCTATTGCCCGTGGTGAAAGGAATTAAACGGACGAAGCTGCAAATGATTCCGTATGTTGTTCTGCTTATTCCTACTTGCGTACTGATGTACACCTATGGCTATACGGGGATCGTATTCCTGATTCTGTCCGTAATTGCTGGGATTGTATGGGCTGTTCATACGATTCAGGGGCTTAAGGCGGAAAATACCGAGAAATGGGCGAAGGTCAACTTCCTTATTTCCGTTAACTATTTGATGGTCATCTTTATAGTCATGATGGCAAATACCGTGAAGTAACCTGTAAGTTATAGCTTTCGAGTCGAGAATTACCGAGGCTGGCCCCGTTTGGCCAATGGTACGGTAATTCTTTTTAGGGGAGGACGAGAACTGTAATGGTATTTCTCAAGAAGCACAGCTTCAAAATAGCTGTACTGGCACTTTGTTTGGCAATGGGCATTTATTTATTCATTACGAACTACTCCTCAGACGATGGCAATAAAATGCCCGTCCAGATGGCTGCACCATCATTTGCATTGCAAGATATTAACGGCAATGAGGTTTCGCTGGACTCTACAAACGGCAAAGCAAGACTGGTCTACTTCTATTGGGCAAGCTGCCCGGATGTATGCCCTCCAACTACGTTTATGATCTCCGAGGTAGAGGATCAACTCCGCGATGCGGGGCTTCTGGGCACGAAGGTAGAGCTGATCTCGATTACCTTCGATCCGACTAAAGATACTCCGGATGTCATACGGGACTTCGCAACACGCAACTTTGCGGAGCTGGATAAAGGCGGCTGGGACTTCCTTCGCGGCGATGACGAGGAAGCTTCGATTAAGTTGGCAAGAGATTTTGGCGTCAGCGTGAAAAGGGATGAGGCAACAAATTCATTCATACATATGAACGTCATTACGCTCGTTGACAAGAAAGGCCAAATTCGCAAATGGATTAACGGCAGCGACGAATCCCTAACACCGGAAAGCATGGTGGCCGATTTGAAGCAGCTCGCGAAGGAATAAGCGATGGACATCTTTTGGCATATATTATGGAGCAACGTATTGCCGCTCACATTGATGATAGCTGTAGGCTTCACAATGCAGCGGCTTTTTTCTTTGGATATCAAGACCTTATCGAAATTGAACTTTTATGTATTTTCTCCGGCCGTTATTTTTAATCTGCTCTATACGACAGACATCTCCGCAAGCTTGATCGGACAGGTCTTATTGTTTGTCGTTTTGTTTATGACGCTGCAGGCTTTAGCCGTAGAAACGGCCGTCCGCTTGCGAAAGCTTGAGGGAGGCATGCGCGGCGCGATGCGCAATAGCGTGCTGTTCTACAACAGCGCCAATTACGGCATTCCGCTTAATCAGTTGGCTTTTTCGGCTAATCCGTTTACGCTGTCGATCCAGATCATTGTGATGGTTACGCAGTCCCTGCTGCCAAATACGTTTGGCATCTACAGCGTGAACGCGCATCGGATGAGCTTCCGTTCCACGCTGCGCACCATCTTGTCTCAACCGATTATTTATGTCATTCCGGTTGCGTTTGCGCTGCATGGATTTCATGTCCAATTGCCTCAGCCGGTGGAGACGCCGATTACGTATCTGTCTAATGCCTTTATCGGCACGGCGCTTGTTACGCTTGGCGTGCAACTCGGCAATATGAAATGGGAGCTTAACCCCGTTCTGATCAAAAACGTACTGCTCGCGAACGGCTTGCGTCTGATCGGCGGTCCTGCATTAGCCGCCCTTGTCGTATGGGGACTAGGCTTTTTCATGACGATTGACCATTTGATGGCCGCGGCTTTAATTGTATCTTCATCGGTTCCGACCTCGCTCAGCAGCGTGCTGCTTGCCGTCGAGTTCGATAATGAGCCGGAATTTGCATCGCAAGCGGTATTTCTATCGACCGTAATAAGCATCGTTACGGTAGCGGTTGTTATATTCCTTCTTCATATTTGACCGGATAATGTATATATTCTTCGAGGCCGGCCTTTTCCAGCTGCTCAACGAGGTAATCTTCGGGCGTATGTTCAACGCCCGGATATCCGCGGCGCGTATAGATATGTTCGGCATCCGGGAACAAATCGCGCAAGATACCGCGGATCCGCTTGCCGGAGGAATCGTTATCCGTGAATATATAGACGTCTTTATTGCCGACCTGCTTGCGGAGCTTCTCCAGTTGGACGGTACCAGGCGTACCGAAGGTGCAGAAGACCGGAACCGATTCATCAAGCACCCGGCGAATACGGCTTTTGTCGTTTTTGCCTTCCACAATAATGGCGATTTCCATAGCAGTCACCAGCCTTTTATTCTGTAGGTTCTTACACGTAGTTTAGCGATATTCACCTGCGGGAACAAGAAAAAAATTCCTCATCCGCGATTGCACAAAAAAGGGACGGAGCCTAGTGGCTCCGTCCCTTTTTTATTTTATTTCGAAGGGGAATCTTCTTAATAAAGGCCGCCGCAAAGTGTGCAAACGATGATAACGAGCAGGATGAACAATACGAGGATGGACCCCACAGAGTTGTGTCCGCCGCCGCGGTGTTCGCTTACTGGTGAAACATGAATATCAGACATCTAAGTCACCCCTCTCAAGCAAGCTTAAACGTCATCCGGCCGAGCAACTGTCATCCCTGGACATTTGCTCTTCGTGGCCACCTGACATGATGCATTATATGCCCGGTGTAGTTAATGGCCTTGTGCATTCACCTAGGTTTATGAAAAATGGGTATGAGCGTATTTCGGCGGTGGAAGGGCAGGATCGAGACGCCTAGCATTAAGCCGAGAAAGGCCAAATAATACGGGGATAATTGGTCCCGCAGCTGACCGGCTAACATGGGTCCAAGGAAAGCGCCGATGGAATAGGCAATCGAGAGGACGGAAAAAATCCGGCCGTATCTCGCGCCTCCACTGAGCTCAATAAGCAGAGTTGAAATGGCCGGAAGCACGATGCCTTTGGCCATGCCGACAAGGAGCAGCAGCATTGCGAAAGGAACCGCCGCATGAGCCGCTATCGTGAAATAGACAAGAGCTAATGCAAGAGCTCCCCATAAGGTCCGGTAGTAGGGAGACAGCTTGTTCAAGAAGAGCATGCTTAGCGTGATCAAGGCTCCGAGACTAACAACGGAAAACAAAATGCCGGTCTCCATCATTCCTTCCTTGGAAGTCGACATAAGCGGAAGCTCGAAGGACAATATGCCTTGGGCGCAGCTGATCGCGATCGGCAGCACGAATACAAGCCACGGTATCGGAACATCCATTGCGACAGCAGGCTTTAAGCTTGTTGAATCGGGTATTTCCGCTTTGGAGGCCGGAACGGGTTTAATGTCGCGTATGAAGAACAATGCGCAAACCGCCGTAACGATAAGCACCCAGCCAAGCAAATAGAAAGCGGTGGTAAAACCGATCTTAGCGACCAGATAAGCACCTGCTGCCGGCGATACGACAGTCGCAAGCGTATGGACAAGTCCGTTGCCGGCCATTAACTTTCCTTGTTTGGTCACGTCGCTGGAGATCCGCGCGAGCAGCGCGAGACATGCCGGGGACAAAAAGGCCAGTACAAAGCCGCTGATCGAGCGCAGGATAAGCAGTTGCCACGGATCGGTTACTTTGGATTGGAACAGCAGCACGATACCCGCGCCCATTAGACTGAAGACGATAAACAGCCGGCTTCCGTACCGGTCCACTCCGTAACCGGCTATAATATTGCCGGGCAAATGCGTGATCGAATACATGCCCATCATTAGTCCGATGAAGGAAGGGGCCGCTCCGATGGATATCGCGAATGGCGTAAGAATCGGGTATTGCGCATGCAAATCAAAAAAAGCGACGAACAGAAACAGATAAAGCCAGATTGCGGTTTTCAACGGTTACGTTCCTCCCTGCCATTACATCTTTAATCTACTTGTACGTGAAAGATGGACAGGATATGTCTACGGCAATGCAAAGCCTACGTTTACGGCATATTATGGGTGGGTTATAATGTTTGATAATAGGACATTGCGCGAGTTATAATAGGGCTACTGCTTACGAAGCAAGAATTACCACAGTAAGCATAATCCCACTACTTATGCGATAATTCTTTTTAGGGGGATAATTTGTTGCAAAACTACTTTGATTTTTCCGGTTATGATTGGGACGCGTGGAGCACCTTTTTGCAGGATCATTGGTTAGTTCTTGTTATTGCGCTGGTCGTGCTGCTCTTTATCATCAGAGTCGTGAAGACATTTGTGAAATGGGCGTTGGTCCTGGTTATTGTAGTAGGTATCGTGGCATACAGCGGCTATACATTGGATGATGTGAAGTCCATTGGTACGCAGGCTATCGACAGCTTGAAGCAAGAAGCCGTGTCAGCCATGGCGGGAGAAGTAGAGAAAGCAACGTTTACATCCAATTCCGACGGAAGCTTTACCGTGAAGACGGAGAATCTGGAGCTGTCGGGCGTTCCCGGCTCCGGCGAAGTAAGCGTAAAGTTCCACGGCAAATCGGTTGGAACGATGAAGATAGATTCAACCATTCAGGCGCTGATTGATCAAGCCAAGGCGAATGGAAAAGCATAGATAAACAAAAGAACATGCAAGCTGCTATAGGCAAGGAGGGGTTAACATGATGGAATGGATACGCGCAGGGACGGTTTGGGAACCGGTCTCGCTAATCGTTCTTCTCCTTCTGCTTGTTTCGTTGCTGCAAGGGATGAGAAGAGGCGCGTCGGGCTCAGCGAGGCGTCTTTTCTTTTTTGTCTGGGACGCAGTCATCATGATCGTCTGCCTAGTACTAGCCGGGCGGATTGCGGGAAGCCTATCTCCTAAGGCAGCGGAATGGCTTACCGCTCATGTCGATGTGCCGCAGCGCGAGCTTAGTGCAACCTTGCAAGCGTGGTATACGTTTATTACTAGTCTGCGGGATTTTGCGCTGCTCCGGTACGGGATTTTGTTTCTCGTCTCTTATCTGCTGCTACGGTTAGCCGCATCGTTTCTCTCTCCGCTCCTGGAGATGTTATTTGCGAGCCGGCAAAGACCTGGCAGACACGAGAGCATGGAGCGTCCTCCTGGAGGACAAGCCGCCAGCCGCGCGGCCGGTGCCGTATTTGGCACGGTTCATGGCGCGGGACGGGCTTTTGTATTTGTTGCGATTTTGTTCATTTATGTATCGCTTGCGCCAAACGGTCTTTGGTCAAACCTTATTCAGCAATCGCCTTTATACTCGAAGGCATCGGCCGTACTCGAGCCGGTGGCGGGCGATATGTTGACCGGGCGGGGCCCTGTACTCGCCGAGGCCGTTCAGGCGGAATTCCAGAACGTCTTGCAGCGTAAATATGAAATCGTCGATTACAACATCCCGGCCGATATCGAGCAGGCCGCCCTTCAAATTACGAAGGACAAGAGCAACGAGGAAGAGAAGGCGAAGGCCTTATATGACTGGCTGGGCAGCCGCATCGCCTACGATTGGGATAAAGCCAACAATTACGTGGATAACGGCGTGTGGAAGGAACAGACGCCGGAGGAGACGTTCAAAACCCGCGAAGGCGTATGTATTGACGTGGCCCGTTTGTATGCCGTGATGGCACGCGCATCCGGTCTTGAGGTGAAAGTCGTTACCGGTACGGGTCTCGACGGACGCGGCGGTTCCGGTCCGCATGCGTGGAATGAAGTGAAGATTGACGGTGGAACATGGATTCCGCTTGATGCCACATGGGCATCGTCGGGCGATTGGTTTAATCCGGATGATTTCGACAAGACTCACATCCGGGCGGTATAAATAAAGTCAGATTTTTTAACAAGAGGTGAACAGGCTTGCATGATGATCCGCAGAAACGAGAAATAACGAATCGTCGCCATTTCTCGTTTCGTTTGAACTTTTTCTTCTTTGTCGTATTTGGACTATTTAGCGTTCTTATTATTCAGCTTGCTATTTTACAGTTTGTCGACGGCCCTAAATTAAGCGCGCAAGGCAGCCAGAAGAGCACGAGAAGCGTCAAGATTGCGCCGATCCGGGGCAATATTTACGATTCCTCAGGCGCTCCCATTGCGTATTCGACTTCGACGCAATCGCTGTATTTCACCATCTCTCCTGATTTCAAGGACGGGGATGCGGAAGCGATCGCCGCGAAGCTGGCTGAAGTATTTGATAAATACGGTGAAACCGATCCGAAGAAGCAATTGACGGTGGAAGATATTATCCGTCAGATGGACCTTGATTTCCGCCGGAATACGATCTCTACCCCACGGCGTATTAAGACCGGCTTAACGGATAAAGAGATCGCCTATTTCAGTGAGCACAAGTCGGAATTCAAAGGAATCGATATCGTTGAGGAAAGCGTCCGCAACTATACGGAGGACACGGTAGCCGTGCAATTGGTCGGTTATTTGAAGAAGTTCAAAGGTGTCCGCGAGTCGCTTGATTTCTACAAGGATAAAGGGAATGAAGACGATCCGCAGCTGCAATATCTGGATGATGAAGACGTAGGCTACGACGGTCTTGAATATATGTATCAGGATATTTTGCGCGGCAAAAACGGCCTGAAGACTTATCCGGTAAACAATGCGGAGCGGATTATCGGACCGGTCCAGATCACGAATCCCCAAAAAGGCGATGATCTGTATCTGACGATTAACCGCAATGTGCAATTAACAACGGAACAAGCGATCGTTGACCAGATTCATAAAATCAGCACGTCGAGTAATAAAGCAGAACGCGCGGAATATGCAAAGATCGGTTTCGCTGTCGCTATGGAAGTGAACACGGGCAAGGTTGTTGCCATGGCGAGTATGCCGGACTATGATCCGAATATCTGGTTTGGCGGCAAAATCAGCAATGAAGACTATAAAAACTTTGAGTCCGTCTTGAACAACGGTACGATTAGAGAGGTATTCCCTCACTATGAGACGGACAAAGAACGGAATCAGCATCCGTCTTCCCTTGTACCACCCGGTTCGACCATGAAGCCGCTCTCCGTATTGATCGGCTTGAAAGAGAAATTGTTTACGACTTCGAGCACTTATTATGATAACGGCGCTTTCTTCTTTGGTGCCAAAGGGCATGAGGTTCGGATCGGTAACGCGTCGAACCATGCTTACGGTTTGCTTGACCCGGCATCGGCGATTGCCCATTCCTCCAACCCGTTTATGGCGAAGATGGTGGGCAACAACCTGTATGAGAAGTATGGCAAAAAAGGCGTCGATATTTGGGATAACTACATGAAGCAATTTGGCCTTGGCGTCTTGACGGGCAGCGGTCTGCGAGGCGAATCCAAAGGTACGATCGACTACTACCACGAAGTCGAGACGGCCAGCGCACAATCCGCATTAGTGCGGGCGGCGTTTGGCCAGCAGGCGCGTTATACGCCGCTGCAGCTCGTGCAGTACGCCGCAATGCTTGCGAACCACGGCAAACGGATGAAGCCGCAGTTCGTCAACCAGATTAAAGACGCGGACGGTAATGTCGTTCAGAACTTTAAGCCTGAAGTGCTGAACACGGTTGATTTCCCTGAAGCATATTGGAATGAGATCGAGGACGGCATGTCCCGGGTTAACGTGCAGGGCTTTGAGGGCGTAACGTATACGTACGAGAGAAAAACAGGTACGGCTCAATCCGACGTAGCCGGCCGCCGCGCGGATAACGCGGTATTTATCGCTTATGCGCCAAGAGAAAATCCAAAGCTGGCCGTAGCGGTTATTATTCCGGACGGCGAGTTTGGCGGCTGGGGCGCTGCTCCGATTGCGCGTAAGATCTTTGACGCGTACGATTACGAAGTTGGCTTAGACGGTCCAGCGGGCAAACTGAGCGATCCTGCTAACCAGTCTTCTAATGGTTCGACAAACGCGGGTACAACCAACACAACCGGCAACACAACTACAAATCAGCCATAAACGCGGCTTCACAAGCTGTTTCTGGAGATTCGATAAGAATCTTTGGAGACAGCTTTTTTATTTTTGAAACCTTCTTAAAACAAATTTCGTATAAATGTTGCATCAGAGAAACTTTTTTGAATAGTATAAACAAAGAGGCGTTAAGCTAACTAATGTTCGTCCATGCAAAACTTGGGGATGGGGGATGTGTCATGCGGCTATTGAAGAAGCAGAATTCCGCGATCAAGCGATTTATAATGACCCTTTTATTTTTGGCATTAAGTGCCCTTCTGGTGACGGCTTGCGGGGCGGACCAACCGGGAGGAAGCGCGTCGGACGGGAAGCTGAAGGTAACGGCTACAACAGGCATGATTGCGGATGTGGCACAGGAAATAGGCGGCAGCGATGTCGCGGTTACAGGCCTCATGGGATCGGGGGTTGACCCGCATTTATACAAGGCGTCCTACGGCGATGTGAAGAAGCTGGACCGGGCGGACATTATTTTTTATAACGGCTTGCATCTGGAAGGAAAAATGGCGGAGATGTTCGAGAAGCTGGAGAAGCGCAAGCCTACCGTGGCCGTGTCTTCCCGGATTCCGGAATCGGAGCTGAGATCGTTCCCGGGCGGAGGCAGCCAGTCTCATGACCCGCATATTTGGTTCAACGTAAAGATGTGGATTTCGGCGGCAGAGGTCATTCGCGATTCGTTGATCGAGAAGGATCCCGAGCATGCGGATGGATATAGGGAAAGAGCGGCTGTGTATATCGGCGAGCTGGAGGAGCTTGACCGGTATGCACGCGAGCAGATTGCCTCGATTCCCAAGGAGAGAAGAATACTCGTTACCGCGCATGATGCATTTGGTTATTTCGGTGACGAATATGGCCTGGAAGTGACGGGGTTGCAAGGGATGAACACGATGTCGGAGTATGGATCGAAAGACGTCAGCTCCTTGCGCGATTTCCTCGTGGAGAACAAGATCAAGGCCGTCTTTATCGAGTCCAGCGTACCGAAGAAAGCGATAGAATCGGTTATAGAAGGCGCGCGTTCGAAGGGGCATGAAGTGAAGATTGGCGGCGAATTGTTCTCCGATGCGATGGGCGAGGCCGGCACCGTGGAAGGAACCTATATCGGAATGGTTAAGCATAACGTGGATACGGTCGTTCGGGCGTTGAAATAAAAGTTCAGAGGATAAGAAAGCGAGTGATGGCGATGTCCAGTGCAAAAGTGCAATCGGAAGCATCCGTAATGGAACGGGGAGACGTTGTATCTCCCTTGACGGTAAGCGGGTTAAGCGCGGCGTATCAGAAAAAACCGGTATTGCGCGGCGTCACTTTCACGGTAACGGAAGGCGAGCTGATAGGGGTAATCGGCCCTAACGGCGCCGGTAAATCAACGATGATGAAGGCAGCCCTTGGTCTCATCCCCCGCCTCGGAGGCGAGGTGCTGGTGTACGGCAAGCCTTACAAGCAGCAGCGCAAGCTGGTTGGTTACGTGCCGCAGCGCGAATCCGTGGACTGGGATTTCCCGACGAATGCGCTGGACGTTGTTATGATGGGCCGTTACGGGCATTTGGGCTTGTTCGGACGCCCGGGAGCGAAGGAACGCGCGATTGCGATGGAGTGCCTCGCCAAGGTGGGCATGGCGGATTTCGCGGCCCGTCAGATCAGCCAGCTGTCCGGCGGACAGCAGCAGCGGGTTTTCCTGGCGCGAGCGCTAGCCCAAGACGCCAGCTTGTATTTTATGGATGAACCGTTCGCCGGCGTTGATGCCGCTACGGAAAAAGCGATCATTACGCTGCTCCAGGAACTCAAGCAGCAAGGGAAGACCGTTATTGTCGTCCATCACGATCTGGCGACGGTGGAGGAATATTTTGATTCGGTACTGCTGCTGAATGTCGAGCTTGTTGCTTACGGCCCAACAAAAGACGTATTTACGCAAGAGCTGCTTCAGCATACGTACGGCGGCCGGCTGGCGTTTCTAGAACGGAACAGTCTCGCGAAGACGGACAACAAGAAAGGGTGAGCAGGCGAAGATGAATACGTTATGGACGCTACTCCAGGATCCGAACATGCAATGGATTCTAATCAGCTGTACGCTTCTTGGGCTTAGCAGCGGCATCATCGGTTGCTTCTCGTATTTGCGGAAGCAAAGCTTGATGGGCGATACGCTTGCGCATGCGGCATTGCCGGGCATTTGCATTGCTTTTATGCTGACAGGGACGAAGTCTATCCTCTACTTCCTGATCGGAGCAGGCATTGCTGGCGTGGCGGCGACCTTTGGCATCGGCTGGATTACGCGCCATTCGCGCGTTAAGCATGATGCGGCCATGGGTATTGTGTTATCCTCCTTCTTCGGCCTCGGCATTGTTCTGCTCACGATCGTACAGCATGGAGGTTACGGGAATCAGGCCGGTCTGGATAAGTTCTTGTTCGGTCAGGCGGCATCCATGGTAGGCTCCGATGTTCTCACCTTATCCATCGTTAGTCTGCTGCTCGTATCGGTGTGTTATCTTCTGTTCAAGCAATTTAAGCTGGTATCCTTTGATCCCGGGTTTGCCAAAGGTCTAGGTTATCCGGTTGCTATTCTCGAGCAGCTGCTAATGTTCCTGATGGTTGTAGCGGTGGTGGTAGGGATTCAGGCGGTTGGCGTTATTCTGGTTGCGTCTTTGATTATTACGCCGGCGGTATCCTCAAGATACTGGACGGATCGGCTAGGCGTTATGGTGGTCGTGTCCGGCATATTTGGCGCGTTAAGCGGGGCAACGGGGGCGATCGTCAGCTCGACGGGAGCGAGCCTTCCGACAGGACCGCTTACGGTACTGGCCGCAACATTGCTGTTTGTTGTTTCCCTGCTCATCGGGACCAAACGGGGATTGCTGGTTCGCAGACTTGCGCAACAGCGGATGAAGCGGAGGCTTGGTTACGGGTTCGAGGAACAGGCGGCAACGGCATCGGTTGATGATCGGATAAATAAGGAGGCGGCTTTATGAGCGACTTCTGGATTTTGCTGACGGGCGTGTTGGTCGCGGCCTGCAGCGGCATACTGGGTACGTTTCTTGTTCTCCGCAAAATGGCCATGATCGGCGATGCCATTAGCCATTCGGTTATGCCCGGTATCGTTATAGCTTTCCTGCTCAGCGGCTCGCGGGATTCTCTTCTGATGATGGTAGCCGCTATGGCTTGCGGTCTATTTGCAGTCTTCCTCATTCAGCTGTTTCAGAATAAAGGCGTGCAGGCGGATGCCTCCATCGGAGTCGTGTTCACGGCCTTGTTCGCGATTGGCGTCTTGCTGGTCAGCTTGTTCGCCAGACAGGTGCATCTGGACCAGGATGCCATTCTATACGGCGAGATAGCGTATGTCCACTGGAATACATGGATCGTAAACGGCATGGATCTCGGGCCAAAAGCGGTATGGCTACTGGGCGTGACGCTCATTATTATCGTTGCGGTCATCAGCTTGTTCTACAAGCAATTCAAGCTTTGCTCCTTCGACCCGGCGCTTGCCGCCGCTTGCGGCATTCCGGTCGCGCTGTTCCATTACCTGCTTATGGGCATGGTATCGATGGCAACCGTTAGTTCCTTCGAAAGCGTAGGCGCGATTCTTGTTGTCGGGATGCTCATTATTCCGGCCGCTGCGGCTTATCTGTTGACGGACCGGCTTGGCATGATGATCGTATGGAGCGTTGGAGTCGGCATCCTCAGCGTCTTTGCCGGTTACGGCGTGGCCGTAGCGCTCGATGCTTCCATCGCAGGGTGTATCGTCTGCGCGGCAGCCGCGTTGTTCGTGCTCGCTTTTCTCTTCTCGCCGTCTCACGGCATTGTCGCGAAGAAACTCCGCCTCCGCAAGCTGGCGGCTTAATAACTCTTAACCCCCGCCTCATAAGAGGGCGGGGTTTTTGTCATGTTCTTTTGTCATGCTCCGTCCTAAAGAAATCATTTTCGTTATATGATGCGGTTATTTCCTTAATCGGATAAAGTGTGTTCATAAATGCCAGCCGTTCAACCTATTAGGAAAAAGATTACCTTATACGGAAATCCGTTTCCGCTCTTTATGCAAGAAGTATATTAGATGGGGGACATGGCCGAAAGACATGCCGTTTAAGGAAATTCATTTCCTTAATAGCGAAATTTTCGGGATAGCTGGGCGAGATAGCGAAATCACGGGATAGCTGGGCGAGATAGCGGGGTAGCAGGAGCGAGATAGCGAAATCACGGGTGGATGTAATCATCGCGTGATTTGGTATCTCCTCCTTAATCTGTGCTAAAATATTGCATAGTAGAAACAAGCGGGAGGTCGCAGCATGGGAAATTATAAATTAATCGCATTAGACATGGATGGCACGCTGCTGAATGAGCAAAGCGAAATCAGCGGCGAAAACGCGGAATGGATTCAGCGGGCGCTGGATGCCGGCATTACCGTAAGTTTTTCTACCGGCAGGGGGTTCCGCGGGGCTCTTCCGTTCGCCGAGCAGCTGAAGCTGGAGACGCCGATGATTACGGTGAATGGCAGCGAGATTTGGCAGAAGCCTCATGTTCTGCACCAACGGACGTTGCTTAGCCCGGTGTATGTGAAGCAGCTGCACGAGCTGGCGTTGAAATACGCCGGGACATGGTTCTGGGCGTACTCAACGACCGGGATTTACAATCTGGAGAAATGGATTGACCCGGCTACGACGTACGAAGACCACCATTGGCTCAAATTCGGGTATTACACCGAGGATGACGTTGTCCGCAAACGGATCTTCGACGAAGCCAATGAATGGGGGGCGCTCGAGATCACCAATTCTTCGGAGCAGAATCTGGAGCTGAACGCGAAAGGCATTACCAAAGCCAGCGGGCTACGCGAGTTATGCGCGATGCTGGGCATCGAAATGTCCCAGGTGGTTGCGGCGGGAGACAGCTTGAACGATATCGCGGCCATTCGCGAAGCGGGCCTTGGCGTTGCGATGGGCAATGCGCAGCAGGCGGTTAAAGAAGCAGCCGATGTCGTAACTTTATCCAACAATGAGCACGGCGTCGCGGAACTTATCAAACAATATGTATTGAAAGGTTGATGCCTACGTGGATATTTTGGGCTGGTCGCTAGTCGTCATCTTATTTGTTGTCGGGATGGCCGGGGCCATCTGGCCGATTCTGCCGGGTGTATTCGCTATTTACGGCGCGTTTTTCGTATATGGATTCTTCTTCTCGTTTGAGCCGTTTGGCTGGGTCTTCTGGACCATTCAGACGCTAATTCTGATCGTTCTGATCATAGCGGACCATGCGGTCAGCGCCTGGGGAGTACACCGGTTCGGCGGCTCCAAAGCGTCCATTATAGGCAGTACGATTGGTCTGATCCTTGGACCGTTTGTCATTCCGGCGTTTGGACTTATCATTGGTCCTTTTGCCGGGGCCGTGATCGGGGAGCTTGCGGTTGGCTCGAATATCGAGAAATCTTTTAAAGTAGGGATCGGATCTTTGGTTGGCCTATTGACAAGTGTCGTCGTAAAGGTCATTCTTCAAGCAGGCATGATTATTTTATTCATCATTTGGCTCATGGCCAACTAAGGGAGATGGAAATCGGATGGTTAAGGTTACAGTCTGGAACGAGTTTCTGCATGAGAAAGAACACGAGGAAGTAAAAGCCGTTTATCCAAACGGCATTCATAATGCGCTGGCTGAAGGGATCCGCGGGGAAGGCATCGAGGTACAGACAGCTACGCTGGAAGAGCCGGAGCACGGACTTACCGAAGAGAAGCTGAACAACACCGACGTGTTGATCTGGTGGGGACATATGGGACATGACCGGGTAGACGATGCGATCGTTGAACGGGTACATCAGCGGGTTATGGACGGCATGGGTCTGATCGTACTGCACTCCGGCCATTTCTCGAAAATTTTCAAAAAGCTCATGGGCACGGGCTGCGATCTGAAATGGCGCGAAGCGAATGAAAAAGAACGGATCTGGACCGTTAATCCGGCCCATCCGATTGCCGCTGGCATTCCGGAGTACGTTACGATTGACCATGAAGAAATGTATGGCGAGCACTTTGACATTCCGGCACCGGACGAGCTTATCTTCGTCAGCTGGTTTGAAGGCGGGGAAGTATTCCGCAGCGGCTGTACGTTCTTCCGCGGCCAAGGCAAAGTATTCTACTTCCGTCCGGGACATGAGACTCACCCGACTTATTACCATCCGCATGTGCTGCAAATTATCCAGAACGGCGTGAAATGGGCTGCACCATCCGGAGCGGGCACACCGGTTCGCGGCAATCATCAACCGCTCGAGCCGATCAAAGGAAACGCATAGTTGCAACCAGCAAGTCAATAAAGAAAGAGTAGGACATCAATGAAAAAAGATTCTCTAATAAAAGGTACGTTAATATTAGCCGCAGCCGCGCTTATAGCGCGGTTTCTCGGCATTTTTCAGCGTGTTCCGCTTGACCACATTCTGGCCGAGGCCGGCGGTACTTATTTTGCCGTAGCAAACAACGTCTACCTGACGCTGCTTGTAATCGCAACCGGCGGATTGCCAAGCGCGATCAGCAAGATGGTCTCCGAGCGTTATTCGCTTGGGCGCGAGCATGAAGCGAAACGCGTCTACCAGGCGGCGTTGTTGTTTGGCATCGTTACCGGCGTCATATTGACCATCGTCCTGTATTTGGCGGCTCCCTATTATGCGATCCATATCGCAAAAACGCCGGGGGCTGAAGTGGCGATTCGAGCGGTTGCGCCAACCTTGCTTATTTTCCCTATTATCGCGATGATGCGGGGTTATTTCCAGGGTCGCCAGTTCATGATGGCAGGCGGCATGTCGCAGATTGTGGAACAGATTTTGCGCGTTATCGTTGGCGTAGCGCTTGCTTATTACGTCGTCTCGATCGCAGACGGAGGCGAGAAATGGGGAGCGGCAGCGGCAACGTTCGGCAACGTGATCGGCGGCGCAGGCGCTTTGCTCGTTATGCTCTATTATGGACGGAAGCTGAGCCGCGGCGATCTTGCGGAGCGGTCGCAAGTCGATATTGAAGCGGTCAAGGCGGCGAAAGCGATTCCGTTTCGTTCGATATACCGCGAAATTTTCACCATATCGGTACCGATTGTCATAACGGCGATGACGGTTCAAATTATTTATACGTTCGACTCGTCTTTGTTCGTTCGGTTGACGGAGACTTATTATGGTTATCATGAGGCTCTAAAAGTTCTTCGAGATCTTGGTTTCAAGGCACAGACAGTTGCCGGGATACCGCCTATTCTTGCGATTGCGCTAAGCACCTCAATCATTCCGGTCATATCGTCGGCTTATTCGCTTCGCAATACAAAAGAAGTTGAGCGTCAAGTATCGCTCGTTATGCGTATCGTGCTGTTTACCGGCGTGCCGGCGGCATTGACCATTGCAGCCGCATCGTATTCGGTGACGGGGCTGCTCTTCAAAGATACGGTCGGTTACGGCATTGTAGCGGCATTAACCGCAGGTACGATTTTCCAAATCACGATGATGACAAGCAACTCCATTCTATTCGGGCTTGGCAAACAGCGAATTCCGATGATGAGTACTTTCGTTGGCATCGCGCTCAAAATCCTGTGCAGCTATGCGCTTGCTCCGATATACGGCGTTTATGGCGTCATTATGGCGACAAGCGTCTGCTTTGTCATTATGACCTGGTTGAACCTTGAAGTGATTCGCAGGGAAGTGAAGTTTACCGTGCTGGGCAGCCGTTGGCCATCCTATATCGTTACCATCGTTATTTCGGTAGCGGCTGGTTGGGGAACGGAGGTTGGCATTCGTCATCTGACGGATAGCTGGCCGGACAAGCTGACGTATCTTGTGTCTGCAGTAATGGCCGGAGCGGTGATCGGAGCCCTATATCTGATTCTGCTCGTCTTGCTACGCGTCGTTACAATGGAGGATGCGAAGTCTTTCCCTGGTCCGCTGCGTAAGCTGTTTGTCCTGCTGCTTAAGGTGTTTCGCCGCTCGCAAACGCAGAATTAACGACATAAATCTACGATTTCCATACATTTACAAATGCTCCCTAGCTCTAGTACAATAGATAGGATTATAGGTCTATTAATCTATTACTGGCAGTGAAGGGAGAATTGTAAATTGAAAAGTCTGAAGAGATTTAAGCGGGGAATTATTCTGCTATTGTCGCTGGCGCTTGTCATTGTTGCGGGCTGTCAAGCGATCCAAGGCGTAGACTTCAATGCCGTGCTCAAAAATACGCTAAAAGTAACCTCCTCCGAAGGCAAGCAATCGGTTGAACTAAAGCTTCAGTTCAATGAGGAAGCTTATGAAGGAATGTCTGAAGAAGAAATAGCAATGATGAAATTGTTTTCGAATGTAAAACTTCAAATGGATAGCGTGAAGGTGCAGGATGCAAGCCATGCTTCCTATGCCGGCAAGCTGATCCTTGGGGATAAAGCGAGCATCGGCTTCTCAATCAAACAGTCGGATACTACGGCGGTTATTGAAGTAGAAGGAGCGAAGCTTCCGATTGTTATTGACGTTTCCGGTTCAGGGATAGGTTCCATGCTTGGAACGGCAGATCCGGATGATGCTTCTGAAGCAGGCACGGATGAAGAGGCCTTGACGGCAATCGGCAAAGAAATTACGGACAGCGCAACTTCGTTCTTCATCGACAACTTGCCTAACCCGGACAAGCTCTCGGTTAATGCGGTCCAGGAACCGATCAACGGCGTAAATACCACCTTATTCCACGTGAAGGCCGAGATGAGCGGTACTGAAATCTGGGCATGGGTGAAAAAATACGTCGATGTGCTTGCCGGGGACCGCGAGGGACTCGATACGTTCGTGAAGCAGGTCGTTGCCATCATGAGCAGCCATCCTGAGCTGTATGAGGAGATGGGCGTTAATCCGTTTGAGCAAAGCGGACTAGACGCGCCAACTACCGAAGACATGGTGAAGGAAATGACGGACGAACTCGTGGATACGCTAACTTCCTTGCAGGAAGAGCTTGCCGCGATGGAAGAAGAGAACGGCGAAGAGCGGGGCCAGATTTTTAACGACGATTCTTCGATCAAAGCCGAGCTTTATGTCGATGGCAAAATGGATATCCGCAAACAGGTCGTTGACCTGACGCTGAAACCAAGCGAACAGGCTTTGTTCCCGCTGGATGGACTGTCGCTGCATATGGAGGGCGAAATGTGGAACGTTAACGGCGATGTAGAAGCTGATGCGCCGGTCATTCCAAGTCAAGCCATTCACTCCGATCAGCTGGATTCGATGAAGGGTTACCAATTCCTTCGCATGTTCGATAAGCAATCGGCAGCCTATTCTTTGCTGGATCAGCTAGGCGTTGGCGAACAAACCGTTGAATTGTCCGTGGCATCGCGTCTGTATCCGGCAATCGTAACGCCGAAATATGTAACGATTATTCCGCTTAGACATGTAGCTGAACAGCTTGGAGCATCGGTTAAATATGATAAAAAGACGAAAAGCGTAACCGTTTATGATGAGGCGACAAACACGACGATTGTTCTGAAAGAAGGCTCCGACCGCGTAACGGTGAACGGAACAGCCAAGACATGGTCGTTTGTAACGAAAACCGTAGACGGCACTTTGTACGTGGCAGGCCGTGATTTCGCCAATGCGCTTGGCGCGAAAGTGCACTGGGACGACAGTTACGGTTATGACACCTTTGTCATTGACCGCGTTGTGCATTAATCCTGTTTATGAAAAAGCAAAATGGAGGGGACAGCTATGATCAAATTAACAACAGACGCAGCCTTCCGTGAAGCCGTCCAAGCGGATGGAATTGCCGTTGTCGTATTCAAAACCACATGGTGCGCGGATTGCCATTACATCGATCCGTTTATGCCGGAGGTAGAACAGCAATACGGCAGCCAAATCAAGTTTTACGAGATCGACCGGGACGATCTGCCCGATCTTTGCTCCGAGCTTAACATTCTTGGCATTCCAAGCTTCATCGCATTCCGGAATGGCCAAGAGCTGATTCGGTTTGTGAGCAAGCTGCGCAAAACCCGGGACGAAATCGAACAGTTTCTGGACCGTGCCGTTCAGGTTGCGGATGCCCTCCAGAAGGGATAAAAGACAATCATAACGCGGCTCGGGAGCCTTCTCCCGAGCCGTTCTTTTTTGACATCCGTATCATTGCCACGGAACTGTCACACCCTAGGAAGTGTCACATTTTCAACATGGCTTTTGACCCCTATAATCGCTATAATGAGGTGACAACAAAACCCCGAAAAAAGGTGATTTTATTATGGTTACCGGCCGTTTTCGCACGCTTGCTCTCGCATCGTGCATCGGAATGCTATTTGTATTGCTCGCCGGAGCACTAGTTACTAATACCGATTCGGGACGCGGGTGCGGCGATGATTGGCCGCTTTGCAACGGTAAGTTTATTCCCTCTTATACAATGGAAACTGCGATTGAATTTTCTCATCGCCTGATTACCGGCTTTGAAGGCATGCTTGTTGTAGCTGCCTTTGCTGCAACCTACCTGCTGTTTCGGAAAAATAAGCCAGACTTCAAGGAGCCGCTTGTGTATGCCGGCGGAGCTCTCCTGTTTACCATCGTACAGGCGCTGATGGGCGCCGCAGCTGTTGTATGGTATCAGTCTTCGGCTGTTATGGCTATTCATTTCGGTATATCTCTTATTGCATTTGCATTCACATTGCTTCTAGTCGTTTGGTCTTATCGCGTGAAGGACGGCAAGCCTAAGGAATTTGTCGTTCCTAGAGCGATTTTCCCTCGTATGCTGGCTGTTTCTATTTTTTGCTATATCGTGGTTTATCTCGGCGCTTATATCCGCCATACCGACTCCGCCGGCGGATGCCTCGGTTGGCCGCTTTGCAACGGTGAAGTGGTGCCGGAGCTTCAAGGCGCCACGGCGGCAGTCTTTGTTCACCGTGTCGGAGCGCTAATCTTTGGACTTGCTCTAATCGGGCTATATCTTCATGTCCGCCGAATCAGCGGCAAAGGGGAAGGTCTTACGAAATCCGCCGGCTGGGCGCTTATCCTTGTTATTGCTCAGATCTTGAGCGGCGCGCTGTTAACGGCAACCATCGGCAACGAGGACTGGTTCCTGTTTACGAACCTGCTTCATAATTTAATTATAACGGGCTTGTTTGGAATATTATGCGATATGTTGATACGTTCCTGGCGGCTGCGGGAAGGACGGGAAAAGGTTTGAATTTCCAAAACCTGCGTGAATTTGTAGAGGTGTTAAAAAAGGAGAACGACTTGCTTGTCATTGACGCGCAAGTAGATCCTGATCTGGAGCTGGCGGAAATTCACCGCCGCGTCATCGAACAAGAAGGACCGGCACTGCTTTTCACAAACGTGAAGGGCAGTCCTTTTCCCGTTCTGACGAATATGTTCGGTACTAGCCGCCGGGTGGATCTCGCATTCGGGACTCGTCCCGAAGAGATCATGAAGCAGATCGTTGGGGCTGCGGACCGGATCATGCCGCCAACGCCAAAAGCGTTATGGGGCGAGAGAAAACTGATGTGGGACATGCTGAAGGTAGGGATGAAAGAAGTGCCAAGCGGCACGGCGCCTATTCTTCAAACGCTGAAACGCCAGAACCCGCTGGCCGGACTTCCCCGCGTAACGAGCTGGCAGGAAGACGGCGGTCCGTTTATTACGCTGCCGCTTGTTTATACCGAAAGCATGAAATCCCGCAAAGCCCATAATTTGGGGATGTACCGCATGCAAATCTTTGATGATTCAACGACCGGCATGCATTGGCAAATACATAAAGGCGGCGGCTTCCATTACCATGAAGCGGAGCAGCGCAACGAAGCGTTGCCGGTATCCGTGTTCTTGGGCGGCCCGCCTGCCCTGATCGCCTCGGCGATCGCGCCGCTTCCGGAGCATTTGCCGGAGCTGCTTATGGCTTCCTTGATCTTAGGCGGCAAGCTACCTGTCGTATCCGATCCGCACAGCAAGCACCGGATTCCGGCAGAAGCCGAGTTTGTGATCAGCGGACAAGTACCGCCGCATATCCGCCGGCCGGAAGGCCCGTTTGGCGATCATTTCGGCTATTACTCGCTTGTACATGATTTCCCGGTGTTTAACGTCAATCATGTATGGCACCGCAAGGATGCGATCTATCCGGCAACCATCGTGGGCAAGCCCCGTCAGGAAGATTACTACTTGGGCGAATATTTACAACGTTTGCTTGCGCCGGCTTTCCCGATGGTTATGCCTGGCGTCAGCGAGTTATGGGCTTACGCGGAAGCGGGCGTACATGCGCTTGCAGCGGCTGTAGTAAGGGAATCCTATTCGCGTGAAGCGCTGTCGACAGCCTTCAGCATTCTTGGCCAAGGCCAGTTGACGCTGACCAAATTCCTGATGCTGACGGATCAGCCGATTGATCTGTCCCGGTTCGATGTTCTTCTGGAAACGGTACTTGAGCGGTTCCAGCCGCAGACGGATTTATTTGTCTTTGACGAGACTTCCCATGACACGCTGGACTACACAAGCGGTAAATTCAATCATGGCAGCAAGGCGGTTATGCTTGGCGTTGGCAAGCCGATCAGGGAGCTGCCTTCGAGCTATACGGAAGGCGTTATTGATGAGATTACGAATGCGCAAGTGTATTGCCGCGGATGTCTCGTCGTATCCGGTGCATCCTATGAAGCAGAGCCGCAACTTGCTGAACGTTTGCTAAGCCGGCTGGCAGAGCGCGGTACGGAATGGCCGCTTGTCATTCTTGTGGATGACGCCAATATCGCGCATGGACAAACCTCATTCCTATGGACGGTATTTACCCGGTTTAATCCTGCGGATGATATTTACGCCAATGCGGAAATCCGCCGCCATCATTTTGGCTATAAACTTCCAATTGTTATTGATGCGCGCATGAAGCCAGGGTATCCGGCGGAATTGTTCCCGCGCGAGGATATTACCGAGCTGGTTGACCGCAGATGGAACGAATACTTCAAATCCTAAGTTGTTAAGAGAGGCGGAGATGGCCTGATGCTGCGTTTTCTATTTGATGAACCGGAAAGGAAGCCGGAAGGCCGTCTTGCGGAAGCGATACAGCTTATGAATCAATTCATCGCCATTGTGCACGGGAAGATCGAGGCGGGCAAGGATGTTGATCATAAGCTTCGCACGTACGAGGTGTGGACGCAGGGACTGCTCGCTTCGGTTAACGAAATCGAACAGAGCTGTTATGCGGCCCGCCGCTTCAAGGAAAGGATTAAATCAACTTCCGTCAGCCAGATGTCGGAGGAGGAGAAGCTTGATTACCAGCGGTACGTGTATTTTGACAAAAATGCGTTTATCCGCATCTTTGCGCTGCTGGACAAACTGAGTATTTTCCTTAACGATCTGCTTGATATGAAGACGGAGCGGATAAAGCCGCATTTCTCTTATTTCACCGTCTTGCGCAACATGCGCGATAAGAAGGCGCATCCCGATTTGACCTGGAAGCTGAACGACATTAAGGAAAGTCTCAAAGAGCCGATGGGGCGGCTTAGGAAGCGCCGCAATACGGAAATTCACTATATGAATACGGAAATGCAGGATGATCTCGCTCAGGCTCATCAAATTTACGGGCAAGCGTTCAGGCTCGAAAATATCGAAGCACAAGCCGATGATCTCCAGCATGGTTTGCAATTAGTAACAGGTACATTACGCCTCGCCTTTGATTATGCCTGTAGACTGATTCAAACCCGTTAGGAAGAGCCGGAGCGCCGATTGGCATCCATTTGAACCGAACAAGGAAACAACGACGTACGGCCTGTTCTAGAGCGCTAAACGCTGTTGCACAAAAAAAGAGTCTTGCCTGCAGAACGCGGGCAAGACTCTTTAGCATTTAGAATACCTGCATAACTTCCTGTACGCCTTCAACCTCTTCAAGCAGCGCGCGCTCGATACCGGCTTTCAGCGTAATTGTGGAACTTGGGCAGCTACCGCATGCACCCATCAGACGAAGTTTAACGATACCGTCTTCTACGTCTACCAGTTCTACGTCACCGCCGTCGCGTTGCAGGAACGGACGCAATTTATCCAGTACGTCCAATACTTCATCGTACATTGTATCTTGTGTTTGACTCATTGCAATCATCTCCTTTCTCCCCTATTATAGTACAAAGTGCAAGGAATGAAAATGGATATCAACCGTTAAGGCCAGGTGATTACAAAATTGTCCAAACCGCTTGTCGAGTTCTGCAATGGCAATATGCATCACGGAACAGAAGACATTATGAAACAGCTTGAACGGGATGATCGGCTGAAGGTCATTGAATACGGATGCCTCGGCAACTGCGGCGAATGTTATTTGAAGCCATTTGCTTTAGTTGACGGTACGATTATCGCAGCCGATACAACAGAGGACTTGAATGACCGTATTTATGAAGCCGTCAGCAGAGATTAGTTTAAGCAATCATCCTATTATTAACCGAAATGGCGTTTCGATTTCCAGAGGATACCGCTCTTGATCAAACGCGGAATTTTCCCCATCATAGGCGTGCTGCCCATGAGGCCAAAGCCGTTCTTCTTGCCGAGGGAGCCCATTACGCCCTTCAGCTTGATTTTGCCAAGCTTAGGCGTCTTGTTGTTCCAAATCGCATGCATGACCTCTGCAATTTGCTTACCTTGCGCGCCGGCCGCTTGACCGCTTGGCGAGAATGGCAAGGATGCGCAGTCTCCGCAAATAAACACATCGTTATAGTCCGGCAATTGATGGTTTTCATTTATGATAAGGCGACCTTGTTTGTCTTTAGGAAGATTCATCCGCTGCACGATTTCAACAGGCTGAATGCCTGCTGTCCAGACCGTTACATCCGTCAGGATCGTTTGATTCGCATTGGAATCGTACAACGAACCTTGCTCAATGCGGCTTAACGAGATGTGGCTAAGCATCTCTACGTTATGCTCTCTGAACCAGGAAGCTACAAACTTCTGCAGCGATCCGGGGAAGGCCGACATAACGCTTGGTCCGCGGTCAATGATGCGGATGTTCAGATCGGAACGGGCTTCGCGCAGCTCGGCAGCTACTTCTACGCCGCTAAGACCGCCGCCGATGATCGACACTTGGCCGTAAGGCTTCACGTCGTTCAGCTGCTGATAGGTTTTGCGCGCGTTAGAAAAGGTTTGGATGCTGGAGGAGAACTCCTCAGCCCCTTCGATGCCATGGTAATTATCGGTACATCCGAGACCTACGACGAGCCACTCGTAATCGATTGGATCTTGGCCTTCCAGATGAACAAGCTTATTGTCGAGGTCGATATCGACCACTTCTCCGAAACGGGTTGTTATGCGCGGATCTTGCGGAAACTTCACGCGAATGTCCAAATCCGAAACCGTTCCGGCTGCGAGCGCGTAATACTCAGTCTTAAGACCTTGATAAGGCATGCGGTCAACAAGAACGACTTCTACGTCGATTGGCAACTGCTTCTCGATAACATCTGCCGCAATAGCCTGGCCGCCGTAGCCGCCGCCCAAAATAACAAATTTTCTCATATGATTCCCTACCCAACTCCAAAATGATGAATGACTTGTTGTGTGCCTAATATGTGCTTCAGACGACGTGATTACTCATATACTTTGATCTCGTTATAGAACGTATCTCTCTCCACAGGAATACGTCCGGCTCCTCTAATAAGCCATAATAGATCCTCACGCGTGATGCCTTCAGGCGTTAATGCGCCAGCCGCATGGCTGATTTTTTCTTTTACAATGGTACCGTGAGCGTCAGATGCGCCCATCGTTAATGCAACTTGCGTCAACTGCGTGCCAATGTTAATGAAGTAAGCTTTAATGTGCTGGATGTTATCAAGCATCAGACGGCTGATCGCGATCGTCTTCAGATCCTCATAGGCCGAATTGCGGCGGCGAATGCCGGCTTTCGGATTGATCGGCTGCATCGAGAGCGGAATGAATACCTGGAAGCCGTTTGTTTCGTCCTGCAAATCGCGGATTTGCATCATGTGGCGGACACGGTCTTCATGGGATTCAATCGAGCCGTACAGCATTGTTGTATGCGTGCGCAGGCCAAGATTATGGGCTGTGCGGTGCACTTCCAGATACTGGCTGACATCGGCTTTGTCGACGCGCATTTTTTTGCGGTAATGATCGGATAATATTTCTGCGCCGCCGCCCGTCAGAGACTTAAGGCCAACCTTCATTAGTTCTTCCAATACTTCCTTGTAGCTTAGGCCGCTAATACGCGAGAAAAAGTCGATTTCCGCAGCTGTATAGGCTTTGAGCGTAACTTCAGGGAAGCGCTCGTTCAGGGCCTTCAGGGAATCGACATAATATTGGAACGGAACATGCGGGTTATGTCCGCCTACAATATGGAACTCTCGTACGCCAGGGTGGAAGTGTTGTTCTACGTATTCGATCATTTCTTGGCCGGACAAAGTGTAGGCACCAGGTGCTCCCTCGTCTCTGCGGAAGTTACAGAATGCGCAATGCGCTTCACAAACGTTTGTGAAGTACAAACTCATATTCTCGATAAAATAGACTTTCTTTCCGTTCTTGCGAAGATTGACTTCATTAGCTAGTTGCCCAATCGTAAGCAGATCGTCCGATTGATACAGGAATACGCCGTCTTCTAGCGTCAGGCGTTCTCCGTTACGGACTTTGTCGATAATCGACTGCATTTGCTTATTGTGAGATGGAATGGCGATGTTCATCTTGGCAACCTCCTTTTTTTTGAGAATTAGGTCTGCAGCTATTGCTGCATAGGCATGTAGCCATTTATCGTTCTTGTGAACAAGAGTGGATTCGTTCTGGGCGATGCCTTTGTGAAAATTTGCACATCCGATTAAGAAAGCTTCCATTATTATAAACCCGTAAGGTAAAGGCGGCAACACCTAAAGTCTTGAATAAACGTTAAGACGGCAGGCGCTCATCTCTTGAGGAAGCGGAAAAAGAAGAGTATACTAGGGCTACAACGATACATTTTATTTCGTATTTATAATAGAGGAGGGACGAGGCATGATCACAATTAGTGAGACAGCGTCTGATAAAATAAAAGAAATGCTCGAGGAGGAAGGGACTCCCGGATTGTTCCTGCGCATTGGCGTGAAGGAAGGCGGCTGTACGGGCTTCTCCTACGGCATGGGCTTTGACGATGAAGAGAACGAGAACGACAAAGCGATGGAAGTTGCCGACCTGAAAGTCGTTGTCGACGACGACAGCATCAAGTACCTATTCGGTCTTATCATCGATTGGAAAGAGTCGGCTATGGGCGGCGGCTTCACAATCGAGAACCCGAACGCAACAGCAACATGCGGCTGCGGAAGCAGTTTCCGTACGGCTGCGGCTGCCGGTAAGCCAGATAGCGATTGCTAATGATTTGATTGCCGGGGCAGGCTGCGCAAAAGAATGTTCTTCCAATCGCCATTGCTGCCGTAATCTTTGAATTTATCGTACGAGGTACGATTCCGGCAGCAAAAGCGAGCACTTAAAAGCTTTCTGCAAGAAAGCTACTTCGTAAGCATAAGCTCCGTTTTTCCAGAACATTTTTTTGCTCCGCCTATACGGCGAATCAAACAAAAGCGCAATCAAAGAAGGCTTTCGCAGCCTTCTTTTTTTTGACCATATAGACAGGTTGCAAATACAACCTGTCATAAACAAACCTAACCGGCGTCCCATTTCATGGACGCCGGTTTCGGTTTAAAAAAAGAAGTCGGCCAGGAACGGAGGAAGTGAATGCTCTTGAGGAACGAAGTGCCCGCCTTTGCTCGGGGATAGCAACCTCTGCCAATTGATTCAGGCAATCCCCGAGCAACAGCGGCCGAAAGAGCATTCACTTGCGCAGTGACAGTTCTCGACTTCTACGACCTCTGCATCTTACGGGAATTCAACCACAGAGGAATGCGGAACACCAAGTTAATGAGCAGAACGAAGAACACGAGTACCGCAGCCGCCTTCTGGGCGATCTCTTGGGCGTCCGGTACAATCGCTTCGGACTGTACGTACCACAAGTGTACGGCCAGCGTCTCGCCCGGCGAGAACAGGCTGAAATCCCACATCTCGCCGGAAGTCGTAACGCCGGCTGTTAGAATAATAACGGCGCTTTCGCCAAAGGCGCGGCCGGCCACAAGACAGATCCCCGTAATTATTCCGTTCATCGCTGCAGGGATCAGGACGCGCATGATCGTCTGTAAATGTGTAGCTCCAAGCGCAAAGGAACCGCTCTTGAGCTCTTTCGGCACGGCACGGATGGATTCCTCCGTCACGCGGGTCAGAACCGGGAGGTTCAAGAATGCGAGACTAACGGCGCCGCCTAGAATGGTGAGGCCAAGCTGAAACATTTCTACGAACAGCGCGATACCAAACAAACCGAAGATGATCGAAGGTACGGAAGCAAGTCCTTCGACGCAAATCCGCACGAATCCGATCAGCTTGTTGTCGGGCGCAAATTCAGCAAGATAAATGCCTGCCGCCATCCCAAGCGGGATCGAGATGACTAGCGACAGGAACAGAATGTAGAAGGAGTTCACGAGGGCCGGACCGATACCGCCGCCTTCTTCAATCTCGCTAGGCAGACCAAACAGGAAGTTCCATGACAGCTTTGGCATTCCGTCCTTCAAGATAAGGAAAAGAAGACCAAGAATAAAGAGGACGACCGCAATGCCGACGGTCCAGACGAGAATCGTAAAGAAACGGTTGTTGAAGCTGTTGATTCCTCTTTTGCCGCGGAAAGGATTGCTGTTTGCCGTAGTGTTTAAATTGCTCATTAGTGTTGTACCCCTCTCCGTTGCAGCCAGCGAACGCCAACGATCATCAGAAGCGAAATAGCAAGCAGCAGGAAGCCCATTAAGTAAAGCGCGTAGTTCCAGGTCGAATCAAACGGAACGTTTGCGATCTGCATAACGATGTTGCTCGTCAATACGGAAGTAGGCTTAAGCAAGCTGTCCGCGATTTGCGGGGTATTGCCGATAACCATAACTACCGCCATGGTTTCGCCGATTGCGCGGGCCATGCCAAGAATAACGGCATACATAATCCCGCTGCGAGCCGAAGGAATAAGCACCTTCACAACCGTTTGGAACCGGGTAGCCCCAAGGGCATAGGAAGCGTCGCTATATTTCTTGGGAACCGCTGTGATGGAGTCGTCGCTAATGCGGCTGATGGTAGGCAAGACCATGATCGTTAGTACAAGGGCAGCTGCAAGAAGGCCATCACCCATGCCTGTGCCGGTAACATCGCGAATCAATGGAATAAGAACAGTTAAGCCCAGGTAACCGTAAACAACGGACGGAA
The DNA here is from genome assembly GCF_030161375.1 of Paenibacillus glycanilyticus. GTDB lineage: Bacteria > Bacillota > Bacilli > Paenibacillales > Paenibacillaceae > Pristimantibacillus > Pristimantibacillus glycanilyticus_B. Next base: position 335,979 of record NZ_BSSQ01000001.1, on the reverse strand, counting down.
TGCCGACAAGCAGGTCCATGACCGGACGAAGCATGTTTTTCAGCCACGCGGGTACAAAGGTCGACAGAAAGACCGCGATCAGGAGCGAGAGCGGAACTGAAATAATCAAAGTTAATAAAGTAAGGGCAAATGTACCAAAAATAAATAGCAATCCGCCGTATTGCTCCGTTTCCGGACTCCATTCCGTAGATAGGAAAAATTCGGAGAAGGACACTTCGCCAAAGGTCAGTATGCCTGTGCGGAACATGAGGAGCAGGATGAGGAATAAGATCAGACAGACAAAAGCAGCGCAAGCAATACAAACGTAACGGAACATGCGGTTCATGAAAAACAGGCGTTTCCTGCGGTCAAACGGCTTGCCGCTTCCCGTCAAAAGACTGCCGCCCAGATCGATCTGGCCCGCAGTGGATGAAGTATCTAACATATTTATTGATCGGCTCCTTCGGTAGCAAGCAGCCGCCTTGTCGCTTCGCGAAAGACGGCCGCCGTTACCAATATTCGATTGACCTGAATTATTTCATTGCGGAAAGCGGGATGAACTTCAGCTTTTTCAGCGATCCGTTCTGGAACTTAGCGCTTTGGATATAGCTGATGAATTCTTTAACAACGCCAGTAGGTTGGCCTTTAGTCATATAGTAGCCGTAACCCCAGACTTTGTATTTACCGTTGATTACGTTGTCTACGGTTGGGGCAACGCCGTTGATGCTTACGCCAGTCATTTTTGTAGTGATGTAAGCGAAATCGAGGTAACCGATAGCGCCTGGCGTAGATTCAACAGCCGTTTTCATGTCGCCGCTTGTTTTGACTTCTTTGTAGTTGGAGCCTTTAGTCATGAAGTCAGTACCCATCAGAGCTTTTTGTTGGAAGTTAACGCGCGTGCCGGAGCCGAAAGCACGGTTAACGACGATGATCGCAGCATCTTTACCGCCAACTTCTTTCCAGTTGGTTACTTTGCCGGAGAAGATATCTTGCAATTGTTTTGTTGTCAGGTTTGTTGCGGTAACGCTTTTGTTAACGACGGCAGCGAATGGAGTAACCGCTACTTTGCTAGCTACTTGACCAGTGAAAGCTTCGAAGCCAGGAACGGCTTTCGTAGCATCCCAGTCAACAGCGCCGATATCAGCGATACCTTTGCGCACGGATTGTGGACCAGTGATCGAACCGGCTGCCGAAGCGGAGATTTTAACTTTCGGATTCAGCTTTTTGAACTCGTTAGCCGCTTGAAGAGTCAGCGGGAGAAGAGCGGAAGAACCATTGATTACGATTTTGCCGGACAGCTTGCTAGCTGCTTCTGTTTTTGTTGGGGCTTGTACGGAACCAAAGCCAACTGTTGCGATAAGAGCGGCTACCGTAGCCACTTTGAGCCATTTCAGTTTCATTTGTTATAATCCTCCTAAAATGATGGTTCATGCTGTCGTAAGCATGAGCTTGAATTTTATTTGTATTAGCGAGTAATGGTCGTGAATTTGCCGTTCACAGGCACAGCTACTTGGCCGTTGCTGATAGCCGCGATATCGCCTTTGCCCGATACAATCAGCTCGGATACTGCGTCAGAAACGCCGTACAGTTTGCTTGCAGTACCTGTAGCAGGATCAATCGCGCTAATGCTGTTTGCATCGCCTTTTGCAGTCAATACGATCAGTTTGCCGTCAGCTTGGTTCATTTGGAATACGTCTTCAGCGCTGAATACGCTAGCTGCTTCCAGAGAAGCCGTATCTACCGAAGCTACGCTGCCTGCTGCATCGTCGTTAATGCTAACGAAGTAAGCTTTCGAACCGTCAGCGGACAGTTCCAAGAACGCTTTGTCGCTTGTGTCCTTCGTTAATTGAACAGGTTTGTTATCGTTTTTAGCCGAGTCGTAGAAGTAAGCTTGCGTTTCTGTGCCAGTTGGATCGATGGTTACATCGTCTTTGCTTACGTCGGTAGCGTCATTCTTAACAACCGGTTGTTTGATTTGGAGGTAAGCTACTTTTGTGCCGTCAGCCGATACGGCAAGGTTTGCTTTGTAGTCAACTTTATCTTCAAGAATTTTCGTTACGCTGCCGTCAGCAAGGCTGAGTTTGCAGATCACGGAGTTCTTGTCGCCTTGGAAGAAGAAGATCGAGCTGCCGTCAGCGGAGAATACCATCTCATTCTTAATCGATGTATCTGCGCTAACTTGCGTCGATTGTTTCGTGCTCAGATCAATAACGTTTACTGTGCCGTCTTCATTCGAATAAGCGGCTTTCGAACCGTCAGGGGAAACGATCAGTTCAGAAGTATCGGAAGAAGTAAGCAGAAGTTCATTTTTGCCTGTCGCAGCATCAACCAGATAATCTTCGCGGCCAGTATCGCCGGATTTCGATACGATCAGCTTCGAAGCATTTACCCAAGTTACTTGGTCTACGTTCTCAAGAAACTTGATCGAAGTGATGTTGCCGTTCGAGTAGCCAACACCCAGCTTTGTAAGGAAGCTTACAGGCTCAACAAAAGCTGTACCGTTAACCGTAACCGCATCTTGTACTTGCGCGATATTGTGGTTAAGCTGAACGGTAATTGTGCTGCGGGATACGTTTAGCGAAGCTTCGAGCGCTTTCGCCAGGTCGCGTACGGAAGCAAGCGTTACGCCTTGCGCGTTAATCGTGCGGATTGCGACAGCTTTGCCGTTGATGGAGACTGTTGTCGAACCAACTTGTACCGCTTGTGCCGATTGTACGGCCGATTGCGCCATTACAGGAGTAACTGCTGATGCGCCGATTGCTGTTGCGAGCACGGAAATGACTACTGCTTTTTTCATTTGTAGTTCGTCACCTTTCTTATTTTCGAATGAGTTGACTAGGTCCGACGGCCCTTCGCCGGTATGTATGACAAGTCTTAATTTCTTCCCCCCGCAAGCCTCGTCGGAACTATTTCGGAAGCAAAATTAGAATAACAGCGGATTATTATCCCATTATTTAGAAATTGTAATGATTTTGTTAATTTGATTGAAAATGACCGTATTGTTATTCTGTTTACATGATTTTTTAACAAAAGGATCCATATATTAAGGTGTATGATGGTACCGGGAGGAATGTCGAGATGTATCGGATATTTATCGTCGAGGACGATGACAAGATAGGCGCGGTATTGAAATCCACGATGGAGAAATACGAATTTGAGGCGAAACGAGCGGATAATTTCAAGGAGCTTATGCTTGAATTTACGGCGTTTGAACCGCATCTTGTATTGCTCGATATCAATTTGCCGTATTATGACGGATTTTATTGGTGCAGACAAATTCGTACGCGGTCAAACGTCCCGATTCTGTTTATCTCCGCCCGCGAAGGGGAGATGGACCAGGTCATGGCTATCGAGAACGGTGGAGATGACTATCTTCCTAAGCCGATTCATTTGGATCTGCTGCTCGCGAAGGTGAAGGGCGCGTTAAGGCGCGCATACGGGGAATACGCGGCAGCTTCGGCGTCTTCTGCAGAACTGGAGCTGTATGGCTTGCGTTTGAATTTGAGCCGCAATGAGCTGGATTGGAGAGGGCAACGGACGGAATTAACGAAGAACGAACGTCTGCTGGCAGAAGCTTTTCTAAAAAGGCCGGACGAGATTGTCGCGAGGGAACAGCTGCTGGAATCGTTATGGGATGATGTGCAGTTCGTGGATGACAATACGTTGACGGTTAACGTAACCCGGCTTCGGAAGAAGCTTGAGGAGGTCGGGGTCAACAAAGCGATCGAGACGGTTCGCGGGCAAGGCTACAGGCTTAATGCGGAGGCATTGCGGGAGGTTAGAGCATGATCCGTTCGTATTTATGGGATCGCAAAGTTCTAATCGTAACTTATCTATTAGGCATGGCGTTAGCCTCGGCGATGTTTGCGCTGGACAAGCTAAGGTATGAGAAGGAAGCGGATGCCGGCCTTGTCTACTATTTTGTCGAAGTAGCCGCTTTCCTGCTTGTAGTTGGCTTAACGGTCGATTATTTACGGCAGAGAAGGTACTATAAACAGCTTCACGAGGCGATTGCCGGCGGGTCGGAGCTCAAAGCCTCCATGGTGGTAACCGCAGGGGTAACGACGGAGCAGATTGCTGTGCAGCGGCTGCTGGCTGCGCAATATGGCGCTTATTTGACGGATTTAAGCCAATATCGCAGGCAGCAGGAGCAACATAATCATTTTGTTCTGCAATGGGTGCACCATATGAAGACGCCCGTTTCGGTCATTGATTTGCTAGTTCAGGAGGCGCTGCAGGAAGGCGGCTCCGCCCAAGCCGATTCGGACAGGCTGCAGAGCATTCGCGAAGAGGCGGGCAGGATGACAAGAGGGCTCGATATGATGCTCCATACGGCAAGACTCGACAAGATGGAATTTGACCTGCATCTCCGATCGATTCCGCTTCAGGAAACGGCCCGTCGCGTCATTAATGCCCATAAGCAGCTCTGCATCCGCCATTCGATCTTTCCGAAGATCGAAGGGGAAGCGGTTGTCGAAACGGATGAGAAATGGCTGACTTTTATATTGAACCAGCTGATCGGCAACGCTATCAAATATTCCAAGCGCAAGCCCGGGTCCAAAAAGCTTATCGTCCGCATTGAGCAGGAGAAGGATTTGAGCAGCGTCAGGCTGTTGGTTATAGATGAAGGAATTGGTATTGAGGCGCATGATTTGCCACGAATTTTTGATCCTTTTTTTACGGGGGAAAATGGACGTGCCGTTGAAGAGTCGACGGGCATGGGGCTTTATCTGGCCAAGCAAGTATGCGGTCGCCTGGGCCATGAACTGGATGTCGAATCGGAAGCGGGTATTGGAACGACAGTAACGGTCAAGTTTCAACCCGAAGGAATCCATTTGCTCCGTTAAACGCTAAACATGACAAAATCGTAAGGTTCCCAACCTCCAATTGAAAGGTAAATCGATGGGTTCAACACGGCTCGAGAGGCTATACTGAGTCCATAATCATGAAAACGAGCTTTTGCGAGTGAAGGAGACTAATACGATGAGCGTTTTGCGAACGAAAGGGATTGGCAAGGTTTATCATTCGAAAGGGAATATATCCTACCGTGCGTTGGAGGATATTGATCTCAATATTGAGGCCGGCGAGTTTGTTGGCGTTATGGGACCGTCGGGAAGCGGGAAAACAACTCTTCTTAATCTGCTTGCCACTATTGACCGTCCGACATCGGGAGAACTTGAAATAAACGGCGTGCAGCCGGGGAAGCTGAGCGACAAGAAGCTGGCGTTGTTCCGGCGCAGAGAACTAGGCTTTGTGTTCCAGGATTTCAACCTGCTGGATACGATGACCATTAAGGAAAACATCATTTTACCGCTTGTATTGGAAGGGGCCGCCCCGCGTGTCATTGAGGAGAAGCTGAAGCCGCTTGCTATCCTGCTTAATATCGAAGGGATCTTGGACAAGCGTACTTATGAAGTGTCCGGCGGTCAGAAGCAACGGGCCGCTATTGCCCGGGCAATCATTCATCAGCCGGCGCTTGTGCTCGCTGACGAACTTACCGGCAACCTGGATTCCAAAGCGGCCAAGGATGTTATGGATGCGCTGAAGGATATGAATGAACGTTTGCGGGCTACGGTGTTAATGGTGACGCATGATCCGTTCTCCGCAAGTTATTGCGAGCGCATTGTGTTTATTAAAGACGGCAAGTTGTTCTCCGAAATCCGGAGAGGAACAAACCGGCAAGCCTTTTTCCAGCAGATTCTGGATGCGCTTAGTGTACTGGGAGGTAATTTCGATGACGTTCCGTTCGCTCGCGCTTAGCAACATGAAAGGCAATTGGCGTTCTTACAGTGCCTTTTTCCTCAGCTGCGTATTTTCCGTATTGATCTTTTATATGTACTCTTCGTTTATCTTTCATCCGGATGTCGTAAACGGACATATTGAGCAGGCCGCCAAGGTGAGAAGAGGAATGATGTTCTGCCTTTATATTATCGGTATCTTCTCGTTCTTGTTCGTGCTGTATTCCAACTCTGCTTTTCTCAAAACGCGCAAGCAGGAATTTGGTCTGTTGTCCTTATTCGGGATGACCAAAGCTCAGCTTAGAAAGCTTGTTATCTATGAAAGCATTGCGCTCGCCTTGTTATCCATAGGCGTGGGGATCGGGCTTGGCATGTTATTCAGCAAGCTGTTTTTTATGGCTTTGTCGGTCTTTCTTAAGGTGTCGGATCCGATTCCTTTTGCGGTACCGCTTAAGTCTCTCGGGATAACCGGGATCGGTTTCTTTGTGTTGTTTGTTGCAATCGCGGTTCTAACTTCCCTGCGCATCGGCAAAGTCGAGTTGGTCGAACTGTTTAAGGCAGGCCGCAAACCAAAGGGAGAGCTGTTGTTCTCTCCATGGCTAGTCGGACTGGCGCTGGTATCGCTAGGCTCCGGTTATACGATGGCGCTGCTGCTTGATTCGTACAATTTCTTCTATATGGCTATTCTTATATTAGTGACGGTTACGATCGGGACGTATTTTCTGTTTACGCAATTCAGCGTACTGCTTATTCGGTTTCTGCAGAAGCGCCATTCCGTCTTCTACAACAGGACGAATATGGTTGTCCTTTCGCAGCTTGGGTATAAGCTGAAGGATAACGCGCGTATTTTGTTTATGGTATCGATCATGAGCGCTGTCATCCTGACGGCGTCAGGCACCTTTTATCTGATGCAGGTTAGTGCCAAGAAGCAGATTTTTCAGTATTATCCTTATTCGATTGCGGTATTGGAGAAGGGACTGCAAAGTCATGCCGTTATTGATCCGGACAAGATGAAGGCCACGCTTCGATCGGAAGGGTTCCCGGTTACGGACGAGAAGATTGTAAGTGTGGCGAGCGTTGAGGCTGTTAAGCTGACGAGGAGCAATGGGCACAATATCGATTATAGTCCGGGCACGATGATGATTTCGGTATCCGACTATAACCGTCTGGCGGCAGCGCAGGGGAAAAAGAAGCTTCATTTGAAGCCGGACACGGTAGCGATGCCGGGATCTTTCAACCCGCCTATTGAACGCTTCCAAGGGACGGTGAATGGCAAAGCTTTTGATTATAAGGTAGCCTCCGTCTTGTCCGACAGCGTCATGAACCAGACGGATATGAACTGGATGACGGTCATTATGGATGACGGCAATTATAAACAAATGCTTGCGGGCGTACCCGAGAACGACCAGCTTGTATGGTACGGGTATGAAGTGAAGGATTGGGAGAATGCCGGCCCCGCACTTAAGAAGCTGGATGTATCGAAGGATCTCGTAGGACAAATGGACCGACATCGGGCAGATAGCTTTGCCAATATGAAGGAAACAAGCTCTCTCACTTTGTTTATTGGTTTGTTCATTAGTTTGTTGTTCTTTATCGCATCCGGTAGTTTGATTTATTTCAAAATGTTTACCGAACTTCAGGAAGACCAGGCGCAATTTAACGCCTTGAAACGAATCGGGATGACCAAGCAGGAAATTCGAAAAATAACAGTGACGCAGATCGGCATTATTTTCTATCTGCCATGTTTGATCGGCACCATTCATGCGTTATTTGCGATGAAGGCGCTTGACGGCTTGATGGCGTCCAGCGTGTGGCTGTATTCGCTTGTCATTATCGGGATCTTCGTCGTTATGCAGACGATCTATTTCTTGCTCGCAAGCATGAGCTATACGAAAGGTTTGAATAGAGGAACGGCCAGCGCTTAAGGCGCCGGCCGTTTTTTCTTGAGCTGTTTTTAGTTTCAGTTTGTTTGCTGCTGTTCCAGCCAAGCGATGCGTCTTGCCGTCATTCCGTTTAAGGCGGCTTCCGCGGTTGTATATTCCGCTTGCAGCTTTTTCACGACCGTTCTGACCTCGTGCGCCGCTTCGCAAGTACGGTCCTGCGTATCTTTGATCCGTTTCTGCACGATCCAGTCGGTAATTAGTCCGTCAAACCAATAATCCCCGAATTTGAGCAGACCGCTTATATCGATGCGGATATCCAGGCTGCGTTCCAAATCCGCAAGCTCATCCTGGAAGCTTCTTAGTTCATGATTCGCCGCCGAAATAGACGATTTGGCGGCGTCGATATGCTCATGTTTGATATGGGTAGATATAAGACCGCCGTTGCCCCAGGTATCCCAGTTGCCCCAGTTAATCGCTTTCTCGAGACTATCTATGGCAGGCTCAAGCGAAGCAAGTACCCGTTTGCCGGCAGTGAACGCTTCGTTTAATTCGCGCACGATGACTTGCTGGGCCGCAACTGAATTTTCCATGGCGAGCAGCTCGGAGGCTTTCCCCGGCATGCTCCGGAGCGCTTGCTCCTGTTCCAGCATAATTCTCTTGTAGTCCTGATCGGCGCTTTGGTAGGCCGTAATGGTCACGCCTGCTTGCGTAATCTCGTCTTTAAGCATGTCGCGTTCCTGCGTAGCTTCCGTAAGCTTGAGTGCCGCTGCAAGCGCCTGCTGGCGCTCCATTTCAAGCTGTTCATCCTTGCTGCGGAGAAGGGTGTGGAACAGATTCGTCAAGGACATCCGCGTAAGCTTATCGACATCGGCTTGCTCGGATTCGAGATCAACCTCCAGCCGTATGATTTGCCGTTCGAGTTCATTTAATCTGGATCGGAATTGACTTTGCTTGCGTATGGCCTTTTCCAGCTCATATTTACGTTCCTTTGCTTCTGTTAATCGATCGAATAAGGATTCTGTCATATGTAGGAAGTCCCTCCTGGAATAGGGCTGAATGCAAACTCTATACGAGGGTAAGGCTCATGAAGTTTCATGCCATGAGGCAGGTTTTTGGTTAAGGGTTGAAAGTAAGATCGACTTGAATAATTTCCGAACGGCTTCCAATACGGATTGGCGGCCCCCAGGATCCAAACCCCGAGGAGACAATCGCGTGAAGACTTCCTTTCAGCTTGTAGCCCCAGTCTAATTCGAAAATACGCCTTGTGATCAGATGGTTCGGAGCCATCTGCCCGCGGTGGGTATGGCCGGATAAGGAAAGGTCGATGCCGTTTGCCGCGGCTTGCTCCAGATCGGAAGGCTGATGGTCCATCATAATTAACGGTCTTGTTCTGTCCAGATCCGAGATTAGTTCACCGATAGGGAGACGTCCTTCCGGATCGCTATGGCGCGCGGCAAGGTCCTTGCGTCCAACGATGTAGAAGCTGTCTTGTACAAGCACGTTTTCGTCTAGCAGAACACGGATGCCGACGGCGTTCATAGCCGCGATATACTCCTTAATATGGCCGCCTATATATTCATGATTGCCAAGGACGGCATATACGCCAAGCGGCGCTTTCAGGTTCTTCATCGTTGCAGCCATATTGCGTCTGATAAACGGGTCGATGCTATCGTCGATGACGTCGCCAGGGAGCAGAATAAGGTCCGGCTTCATTTCTTCCATATGGCGGACAAGCCTGCCGAGATGTTTATTGCCAACTACGGTACCCAGATGGATATCCGAAGCAACTCCGATTCGCAGTTTCTTAAGCGGGCCGGCTTGCTTCGCAACCGTCAGCTCGTATTTGCGGACGATAGGCGTCCAAGCGTTCCAGGCGCCCCGGATCAGGATCGAAGCCAATAGTACAAAGGTGACGGTCCCAACGGAAACGACGGCCGTCTTGTAAGCAACGGACATAAGCGTGAGCAGCCAGACAATAAGATCGGCTACCGGAAGAATAATAAGGCCGTATTCCATGACGGCAAACCAGTAGGAACCGATCGATTTCAGCGCATAAGCAATTTGGCGAATCGGGGCAACCGAATGTTGTCCGAACCGTCCGATGAGCCAGGCAAAGGAGAGGACGCCAACGATAATACCGTACGGCAAGGCATGTTCGAGCCCGAACAACGCGGATAGATAAACCCATCCGTTCCAGCCGATATACCCGTTCACCAGCGTAAATAAGAGAAGGAAAAACAAAATAACAGGAATAAATCTAGCTCTCACTTGGCCAACACCTTGCTTCCATATATAGGTTGAGTTCACTTGTGAAACTAACTATATCACAAGCGCAATTGCCGGGTAAAATGATGCGGGTTTAACGGGCTGGCATTGGTTTCGTTACCGGTTTTCTAGTATACTTGTACAAGAATTTACGGCAATTTGCTTGTATGGAGAGAGGGATATAAGAATGAAGTCATTAGTGCTAGCGGAAAAGCCAAGCGTAGCCAAAGAAATTGCGCGCGTTCTTGGCTGCAGCAGCAAACATAAAAGCTATATCGAAGGTCAGGACTATGTGGTCACCTGGGCGCTGGGGCATCTGGTCACGCTTGCCGAGCCCGAGGATTATGATGCGAAATATAAAACCTGGAACCTAGAGGACCTGCCTCTGCTTCCGAATAAGATGAACCTGAAGGTCATGCGCGAAACTTCGCATCAATATAAAGCGGTTGCCCAGCTGTGCAAGCGTTCGGATATTGGCGAGCTTATCATTGCAACCGATGCCGGGCGCGAAGGGGAACTTGTAGCCAGATGGATTATGGAGCTTGTCCATTGGCGCAAGCCGTTCAAGCGCCTGTGGATCTCGTCCCAGACGGACAAAGCGATCAAGGACGGCTTCAAGGCGCTTAAGCCAGGCCAGCAATACAATAATTTGTACGCTTCGGCGGTATGCCGCGCGGAAGCGGACTGGCTGGTAGGCCTGAACGTGACTCGCGCGCTTACGGTGAAATACAATGCCCAGCTTGCTGCCGGACGCGTGCAGACGCCAACCCTTGGCGCGCTTATCGATCGCGAGAAGGAAATTAATCAGTTCCAGACCCAGCCTTATTGGAACGTTACGGCAGACTTCGGGGCTTTCCAGGGGTTATGGAGACAGAATGATTCGCATGACGGCAGATTGTGGGATAGAAGCGAGGCTGAAGCCGTAGCGGTTCGGCTGCAAGGGAAAAACGCCAAAGTCGACAAACTTCGAACGACTCAGAAATCCGAACCGCATCCGCAGGCCTTTGATTTGACCGAGCTGCAGCGGGAAGCGAACAAGCGACTTGGCTTCTCGGCCAAAATGACGTCTAACGTGCTGCAAAAGCTGTATGAGCAACATAAGCTTGTCACGTATCCGCGTACCGATTCGCGTTATTTGTCGAGCGATATCGTGCCTACGCTGAAGGGGCGTCTGGAGAGCGTTGCGGTTGGACCTTATGCCCCTCTAGCCCGCAAGCTGCTTCGCGGCCAGTTGACCGTTACGAAACGGTTCGTGGACGACAGCAAGGTCAGCGACCATCATGCCATTATTCCGACGGACGAGTATGTGAATTTATCGGCTTTGAGCAACGACGAGCGCAAGCTGTACGATTTGATCGTGCGCCGTTTTATAGCGTTGTTTTATCCGCCGTATACGTATGATGAGACAAGCGTCGTTCTGACTGTAGGCGAAGATAAGCTGTATGCCAAAGGCAAAGTCCAGAAGGAGATCGGCTGGAAAGAGCTTTACGGCGGCGGCGACTCGAGAACGTCGGCGGAGGATGACGAGGAAGAGGAAGGCGGCCAAAGCTCGGAGAATAACGCGCCGGATCAGCTGCTCCCGGCCCTCGTGCAGGGACAGGCCGTACCGGTGAAGCAAAGCCGTTTGAAGGAGCTCCGTACGTTGCCTCCCGCCCGTTATACGGAAGCTTCCTTGCTCTCGAAGATGGAAAAGCACGGGCTGGGAACGCCGGCTACCCGGGCTGATATAATCGAAAAGCTGCTCTCCACCGAAACGATCGACCGCACGCAAAATCGTCTTACCCCTACAGCCAAAGGCAAGCAGTTGATCGAGCTTGTCGTGGATGAACTGCGGAGTCCGGAGCTGACGGCCAAGTGGGAGCGGGAGCTCGAACTTATTGCCCTTGGCAAAGGAGACGCCAAGCAATTCATGGCGGGGATCCGCGAACAAGCGAGTAAATGGGTTACCGCCGTTAAGAATGAGACCAAGGAGTATAAACCTCATAACTTAACTCACTCGCGGTGTCCGGAATGCGGAAAGCTGCTGATGGAAGTGAAGGGCAAACGAGGGAAGTCGCTGGTCTGCTCGGACCGGGAATGCAGCTACCGCCGCCAGGCTGAACCGGCGCTCTCCAATAAGCGTTGCCCGCAATGCCATAAGAAGATGGAGATTCATGATGGCAAAGCAGGCAAATATGCGCAATGCCGGCCATGCAACGTCATCGAGATGCTTGGCGATAAACAAGGCGGCAGGGTGAACAAACATCAGCAGAAGAAGATGATTGAGCAGTACAGCGATAACGTGTCGTTGTCCAATAGTCTTGCGGATGCGTTAAAAGCCGCCATGAACAAACAAAATGACGAGTAATTGATCATTGGGCTCGGTTCCTTGGGAACCGGGCTCTTTGCCTGTTCGGACAATCATCCAAGAGACAACCGAGATTGCGACATAAGCTATTAATAAAAAGGAGATTGATAGCATGGAGGATCAACTCGGACGGCCTGTCCCAGACAAATGGGTGAAACAAGCGGCATTGCTTGCAAGCCCTGCACTTGCTCCACATATCCCTCCAACAAAGCGCTACAATGCCGTTAACTTAAAAAGCATGTTGGCCAAGCATCAAATGGTTGTCATCAAACCGGTCGTAGGGACGGGAGGGCATGGCGTCATCAAGGTATGGAAGACAAACACCGGCTTCAGCTACACCTCGCAAACGGCAACACTCGCTTTTTCAAGCTTTGAAGCTTTGAAATCTTCGCTCGACAAGAAACGAAAAAATCGTCCTTACCTCATTCAGAAAGGCATTCGTCTGGCTAAAGTTGGCGGACGTCCAATCGATTACCGGGTGAAGTACGTAAAGACGGAAGCGGGTTGGGAATATCGTTCCATGGTTGGGAGGATTGCCAAACCGGGTCTATTCGTCACAAATTTATCCCAAGGCGGTACAATGGTAACGGCAGCGGAAGGCATACGCAGATCATTGTCTCCATCCCTGGTTGAAGCGAAAAAGCAGCAAATGCGCGATTTGACCGTTGAATCCACCAGAATGCTGGAGAGCAGGTTTCCGGGGGTAACTCAACTGGGGTTTGATTATGGCATAGATACGAGCGGAAAGATATGGATCTTCGAGGTCAACACGAGACCTCAGTAAGCTACAATAAGCCGCAATAACTCGAATAAAAAAGGCTAAAAACCCGCGAGGGTTTTATTTTTTTTCAGTTTGAACCTACATGTTTATGAACCGATTTTCAATATATTCCATTAATGGGTCAAGAAAAATCGATTAAAGTTTTTTATCAACTTTTGGAAAAAATAGGCTGTGTATAATTGTATCCACATGATCCACTGTGTTAAATCCTCATTTTTCGACTTATATTCACATCTCATACACAGACTGTCCACAAGGGCGTGTGCATAAGCGAGGCCATTGTTGCTGGGTTTTGTGCATGTTACGATGGGATCAGCTTAGGAAACTAAAGGAAGAAAGGAAGTGTCCACTAATGGAGCTACTGTCAGACGAGCTGCTGGAAGACACCTACCTTGCTGCTATTCTGTACAAGCTAGAAGATGATTTCATCCGGATGTTGCTTGTTGAGATGAAGCGCAGGCAATTAAACAAGGCTGCAGGATCCAACATCGCTTAGAATCCCGTTGTCGATACGGCAGCCTCAATCGTCCGTTCGCAGGACGAGCAGTATACAATATGCGTGCAGTTATTATCATCGGCCGATTGATTCCATGTTGTCATTTCTGTCTCTAGTGGCACGTAAGGTGCATAAGGACCAATCCAATCCGTCATTCGGCCCCAATCTTCCATCGTTTGACCACAATTGGCGCAAGCTGCATTCAGCGGCTGCATGCCATTGCATACAGGACAAAACATAAGGGTATCCTCCTTGGCTTTGTGCAGATGTCTTGCACTTGAATGAATCGCCAATGTTAGGATACCCTTGTCATTTTTGTTTATTATAAGTTTTCGATATAACCTACAGCTTCAAGTTGCTGCTGTGCCCCGGAGAGAGTTTCGCTTCCGGATCGATGTAGACTTTAGCATTGTTGACGGCGGTTGGCGCTTCACCGAATCCAACGGCAATCAGCTTAAGCTTGCCGGGATAAGTCGTAATGTCACCGGCTGCAAAGATGCCGCTGACATTGGTCTCCATCCGCGTATCCACCACAATGGAGCCGCCTTGGATCTCGATACCCCATTCGGCGATTGGCCCAAGCGAAGAGACAAAGCCGTAGTTGACGATAACCGCGTCTACGTCCATCTCGGTTTGTTCCTTGGTTTTGGTATCGGTTAGGGTTACGCGGCTGATCCGGCCGTCGCCGTGAAGCGAGGTGATCTCCTTGGGAGTCAGCACATTTACTCTGGAGCTCATCAGATTGTCTACGCTATGCTCATGGGCGCGGAACTTATCACGGCGATGGACCAGGGCGACGCTTTCGGCAATGGGCTCAAGCATAAGCGCCCAGTCGACGGCAGAGTCGCCTCCGCCGGTAAGGAGTACCTTCTGGCCAGTAAAGCGGTTCAAATCGCCTACAAAATAATGCAGGTTGCTTTTCTCGTATTGCACGGCTTCGGGAAGCTCCAGCTTGCGGGGCTCGAAAGCGCCGACGCCAGCCGTAATAATAACGGCTTGTGCATAATGGACGGATTTATTGGTAATGACTTCAAATAAACGTTCGCCTTGCTTGTTCACTTCAACTACTTTTTCTTCGAGCAGAACTTCCGGCTGGAACAAGCCGATTTGTTCGATTAGACGATCAACAAGCTCTTGAGCTGTAACTTTTGGAAATCCGGCCACGTCATATATGTACTTCTCCGGATAAAGTGCGGCTAATTGTCCGCCTAGCTGCGGCATGCTCTCAATGATTTTGACGGATGCTTGGCGCATTCCGCCGTAAAAGGCTGCAAACAGGCCGGCAGGCCCACCGCCGATAATAATAAGATCTACAAGGTTATCTGGCTTTTGAACGGATGACATGGATGGCACCTCCAATAAATTGATGATCTGCTTCCTATTATATGCCTGCCGTTTCCAAGAAGGAAATATGAATTTGTATGCTGTTCTAAAGTTTTTCGTATATTTTTACTCTTGAAGTTTAAGTAAAAACTATGTAATATTTCTGATGTATTGTATGTATGGCGCCTGATTTGATTCAGTCTACAGAGTAGATAAACGGCTGAACAAGCACGAAGCAAGGCGCATAATCGGAGCGATAAAAGGAACCAAAAAAATGACACAATTCGCTGGTTAGAAATATAGATCCAGCACGGATTGTGTAATTTTTCACAAACAAAAAGACACATAAACAAGCTAAGGAATGGATGGGATCATACGATGAGCAACATACCCAAAATTGTCATCTTAGGAGCTGGCTACGGCGGCGTGCTTACTGCGCTGCGGTTGCAAAAGGAACTTAATTATAACGAAGCTGACGTCACACTTGTAAATAAGCACGACTACCACTATATTACAACGCATTTGCATATGCCTGCCGCTGGCACGGATAATCCCGAGAACGCGCGCGTCAGCATCTCGAAGCTGATCGACGAATTCAAGATCGACTTTGTTAAATCAACGGTCGTACAAATTCGCCCGCAGGACAAAAAGGTTATTCTTGAGGATGGAACGCTGTCGTACGATTATCTGGTTATTGGCCTAGGCGGCGAGCCTGAAACCTTCGGTATTCCGGGACTTGGCGAATACGCGATGAACATCCGCAGCATCAACTCGGTCCGTCTGATCCGCGAGCATATTGAATATCAATTCGCTCGGTTCAAGCGGGAACCGCATCGCACGGACTACCTTACTTTTATCGTCGGCGGCGCAGGCTTTACCGGTATCGAATTTGTAGGCGAGTTGTCCGATCGTATTCCTGAACTGTGCAAACAGTTCGACGTAGATCCGGCACTTGTGAAAATTTATAATATCGAAGCGGCACCAACCGCGCTTCCTGGCTTTGACCCTGAGCTTGTGGAATACGGCATGAACGTATTAACGAAAAAAGGCGTTACGTTCCGCATCGGCACGGCAATCAAAGAATGCACGCCTGATGGCGTCGTTGTTGGCGAAGGCGAAGAAATCAAATCGCAGACGGTTATTTGGACCGGCGGTATCCGCGGCAACCGCCTGATTGAAGATGCCGGCTTCGAAACCATGCGCGGACGCGTGAAAGTTGATGACAACCTGCGCGCTCCCGGCCATGAGAACATCTATATCGTTGGCGACAATTCCCTGATGTTTAACGAAGAAGGACGTCCTTACCCACCAACCGCGCAAATCGCGATGCAGCAAGGTGTTGTCTGCGCGCATAATCTGATTGCTTCGATCCGCAATCAGCCGTTGAAAGGTTTCGTATTCAGCAACAAAGGTACGGTTGCATCGCTTGGCAAAGGCGAAGCGATCGGTATCGCATTCGGCAAGAAATACACGGGCCGTACAGCGGCTTGGCTGAAAAAGCTGATCGATCTGCGCTATTTGTTCATTATTGGCGGAATTCCGCTTGTGCTTCGCAAAGGGAAGTTCTTCTAATGCGGCACGCCAGCGTGCAGGTTGTCGGACTCTTGAAGCGAGACGAATTAGACCGTTACAAAGCATTAATGGAAGTTGGAGCGTTTCTGGAATCCCAGCAACGGCATGACTTATCCTATATTGTTCAAAAGGAAGTCGACATTCTGATCCAGCCGGGCATCGAGCGTTTGAAGGAAAAGGGCCGCGAGCGCGACCGCGCAACCGAGCTTTATCTCGAACAAAAACGTCTCGGCCTCCTGGACGAGGAAGACGAAGACTAAACCAAAAAGGCTTTCGCTACGGCGAAGGCCTTTTTGGTTTGCTTATGAAGTTTGCCCGCCCGTCCTATGTCCTTGCTTCTTCATGGTCTAACGAAACGTCGTATCGCTATTAGCTGTAAAAGAGCTATTTCTGAAATATAACGAAACGTCGTAACGTTATTTGACCATTTTTGCCATCACGAGGCTATCAATCCAATAAATAGCGATACCAAGTTTCGTTAGATCTCGATAAGCTCCAATCTCGAGCGAATAGCGTGATGTAGTTTCGTTAGGCCCTCTATCCCTAAAACAAAACGCCACCGGAATCATCCGGTGGCGCAAACGGTCCAAAAAAATAGGTTAAGCGAGGATGGAGCAGGCTGAATGATTCTGGAGAAAGTATATGCTTCCGAAGTAGCTTTCTTTCAGAAAGCTTTCAAGCGTTCGCCTTTGTTCTCCGGATTCCAACCTCTGGCTATTCAATCAGGGAATCCGGGAACAACAGCGATCGGAAGAACATTTGACTGCGGAACTCCTCCAGCTAACCTATCAGCACGCCTACAGCGCCAGCATCGAGCCAAACTTCTCCGAGCTTAACAAATTCCCCACAAAGAAGTCGCCAAAATCACCGTAACGGGCGCTGACTTCGTCAAAGCGCATCTCATATACAAGCTTCTTGAACTGAAGCGCATCATCCGCAAACAACGTTACGCCCCATTCCCAATCGTCGAAACCAACGGAGCCCGTGATGATTTGTTTCACTTTGCCTGCGTATTTGCGGCCAATCATGCCGTGGCTGCGCATCATGTTGCGGCGGTCTTCCATGCTGAGCATGTACCAGTTGTCATTGCCGGAGCGGCGTTTGTTCATCGGATAGAAGCAGATATGTCTTGCTTTTGGCAGACTTGGCTTCAAGCGAGCAACAATCTCCGGATTTTGCATTGGGTCGCTGCCCGGCGAATTCACGTAGTTGCTTAGCTCGACAATGCTCACGTACGAATGAGCCGGTTGGGTAAACTCGGCAAACAGCGTTTTGTTAAATGCCGTTTCAATATCGTTTAGCTCTTCCAGCGTTTCGCGAAGGTGCATGAACACAAAGTCGGCTTTTTGGCCAACGATCGAATAGACGGCCGTGCTGCCTTGCTTGTTCTCGTCGACGTTGTTCCATTCCTTCAGGAAAGATTGGAGCTCGTCCAGCGCCGTGCTACGTTCTTTATCGCTGGCTAGCCGCCATGCCGCCCAATCCATCGAACGGAAATCATGCAGCGCATACCAGCCTTCTAATGTAATAGCTACTTCACTCATGGGTAAATTCTCCTCTCGTCACATTGCTTTTAACATTGTATCGTAAACAAAACAGCCAGAGCAAATGGCGGACTTGTGACAAATGGGCGGCTTCGATTGACTTCCTTATTTCCATTATTTAAACTGTAAAGCGAGACTTCCATAAGGAGAAGAGGACATGCTTCAATTAATTGTAGCTACGGTGCTGTTTCTGGTCATGATGTTTGGCATCGGCTTTATACTTAACATGCTTCTCAAAACAACCTGGTTTCCTATCTATGCCTTTATCATTGTGCTGTTGCCGATCTACATCTGGCAGACTTGGGACCACTCGGTATCGTTTGTCGATAATTTCACGGAATTCACCATTATTGACGTCATTCCTATCCTTGGAGCATTGGCGGGAGCTTACGTCAGCGGTTGGGCGATTCGCGCATTGCGCCGCGGCGGTTACAAGATGTTCTAAGAAAATTAAGCTATAGCGGCTACGTTATCCTATTGGGATAAACGGGGCCGTTTTCATTTTGAACCTCATATTTCTAGTTTTGTATTCGTCCCTGGCCCTTCTTTTTATGTTAGAATGATAGAAAGTACGAATGAGATGGAGAGATGCAATTGCGCATCGGTAATCTACTGCAATATACAGAACACCACCGTTACTACACTTTTCGGGATTTTTCGCTAAGCAGCTTGGATTATAAAATGTTGTCGCTTATCTATCAACCGATGATAGGCGCATTTGCTATTGCCTTCTACCAACAGTTGTACCATGGGATTGCAGAAGGTACGTCGGGTTATTCAACCATTGAGACGCAAAGAAAGCTGTTCCTCGGTCTTGGACTAGACATGAACGAACGTGGCAGAAAATATTTGATTGAACAGGCATCGCGCCTTGAGGCCGTAGGGTTGTTGCAGACATCGCGCGTCGGTTTGCCGGATCAGGCCGATGTGATGTATGAGTATGAATTATCGCAGCCGCTCACGCCAAGCGAGTTTTTCCGTAACCAGCATTTAACGCTGCTGCTCAGGGATAAGATTGGCAAATACGCGGTTATATCGCTGCGCGAATCGTTTGGGGCGCAAGAGCCTGATGAGATTGCCGGCATGCAGTTGACGAAAGAAAACATATCCGTGCCGTTTTATGAACTGTTCCAGCTTAATACCCAATCGGTAGACCAGGAGCTGGAGCAAGCATTGACGGAAGTTGCCCCTACTCGCCAGGCTGCGCCTCGCACGCAGCTGGAGACGGCAGGCATCCCGTACGGAGAGATCATTTTACGATTCCCGCGCAATTCAGCGAACCGGAGTTATGTAGAGCGGATGCGCGGCAATGCCGAACAGCTCGCACAAATCAATTATGTCGCTTATAAATACAATCTATCCGTAGCGGATATTTGCCGCTTATTGGATGAAGACGGCGTGTTTGCTTCAAGCGGCGAGTTGATTGTAGACGAAATACAGCTTCGGGCTAATCAACTGTACCGTCAAGACAAGAAACGCGAGGGAGATCGCCAGCGGACACTGGCTCGCGTACAGGCGGCAGCCGTCCAGAATAATGAAGCCGATGACGAGCTTGAGGAATTTGGCGTACAGGAAGAATACTATTTGGTTGTGCCAAGCCAGCTGGCTGGCAGATGCGATGTGCAGCAATATAACATGCTTATGCGGAATGAGCCTCATACTAGATTTATGCAGCGGTTTTTCCCGGGGGCGGTACCGGATTGGATTGAAAGATCTTTTGAACGGATTGATCTTAATTACAGGCTTCCCGCACCGGTTATTAACGTGCTGATCCATTATGTGATCGGAATGAACGACGCGCAGCGCGTAACGAAGACCTTTGTGGAAGCCGTTGTTTCCAATATGCTGGTGAAGCAGGTTGATACGTTCGAGAAAGCTGTTCTTTATGTAAGAGAGCAAGCGGAAGTGGAAGCCGACAAGGAACGTCGAAATGCCAGAACCGCAGCACAGCCCGGAGCGAGAGGGGCATCCCGCAACAACAGCTCCCGCGGGGGGATCTCGCGTAAGCCTTCCATTCCGATTGTACAGGATGAGGGTGCTAACGATACGGCCATTTCTCCGGAGAAGCTGGAGCAGATGCGCATGTTGGCTAGAAAGCTGGATGGTAAAAACTAAGCAAAAAGGCGGTGCGAACACGAATGGAATCGCTTGGTGAAATGTTGAAATCATGGCCTGGCGGAAGGTCTATGTCCAATCAGGCGGATCAGAAGCTTGAAGAGCTAATGGCGGACCCTCTAGTTGAGCGTCTGTTCGTCAAGCACCCTGAACTGAACGAACGTGCAGTGCGGATGAATATGAACCGGGTCTATCAATATGTAAATGAATATCGCAATTGTACCAATTGTCCCGGATTAAATAACTGTCCCAATGATTTTGAAGGCCATTATACGCTGCTTTCTTGCGAGACGGTTAATGATCAGGTCCAACTGATTGACCGGAAGGTTTCCTGCAAGAAGTTTATCGCTAGGCGCAGCGAAGAGCAGATCAAGAATCGGATACGCAGCTTCTATGTGGACGAAACGGCATTGAATAACGGTTATTCTGCCGATGAAATATTGTTTAATGATCCGAAACGGACGGAAGCGGCTTATCAAATTCTTGCTTACATTGATAAAACGAAGGAAGAAGGTTTGCAGAAGGAAGGTTTGTATCTCGCCGGCAAATTTGGCACGGGCAAGACGTTCCTAATGTGTTACCTGCTTCACGAACTTGCAAAAGCCGGCTACTCGGGTGCTATCGTCTATATGCCCGAATTTGTTGAGGACTTGAAGTCGATGATGCATGATCAAGCTAAGCTGAGAGAAACGGTCGAGATGATGAAGGAAACCGATCTTCTTATCTTTGACGACATCGGTGCAGAGAACTTGAATCCTTGGGTTCGGGACCATGTGTTAGGTTCTATTCTGAACTATCGCATGAACCGCAAACCAACGTTGTATACTTCCAATTATGAGCTCGACGCTCTGGAGCGGCACTTCAGCTTTACGAGCAAAGACGGCGACGAGCAATATAAAGGGGAACGACTGATGAACCGGGTGAGGCCTTATGTTGAGGTCATTATGGTAACCGGTGAAAATAAGCGTGGACGCAAATGAGAAAAAGGCTGCACATTTGTTCAAATGTGCAGCCTCTTTTTGTGAAAATACTTTAACTATTTACCGCGTTAATTTAATGTAGTATACTCTCCTCAGGGGAGGTGAGAAAATGTTACATACTTGGAAAAATAAAGTTCAAGATGTACATCTATGGAAGGTTGAGTCGTTGACCGTGAGTTTAGAATGAATATGGACTAACAATTGATGCCAGATATTTAAATTATGTAGCCGATGTAAACAGAAATCAATACTTTTATCATTAATAGTCAGAAAAATTAAAAGATTTGAACAAATAGATTGGCAGCGGCTTATGTCAGGCATAAAGGACTAATTACGAGTCATTTAGAGGAGGAGATAGGATGATTACTCGAAAGAAACCGATGAAGTTCTTATTCCTGTTAAGTATTTTGGCAATCGTAATGGCAGGCTGTTCCAGCAACAATAACGGCAATAGTTCGAATTCCCCATCGCCTTCGGCAACAACCGCTGAAGAATCGGCATCTCCTTCCGCAGATCCAACCGCGGATCCCAATGCGCCTAAAGTAGGCGGAACCTTAACCGTAAGTACGTTCTCCGATATCGTGTCGGTCAATCCGATATTCGTCAATGATACAGCTTCAGGGGATATGACGTATTTGTTATTTGCCCAGCTGTATGATCTGGACCGTGACGGCAACCTTACCGTACAGCCATGGTCTCTTGCTGCTGAACTCCCGCAAATTTCGGAAGACAGCAAAACCTACACCATCAAATTGAAAAATACGGCCAAATGGAGTGACGGTCAACCGATCACCGCAGATGATTTGGTCTTTACCATTAATACGATCATCAATCCAAAATCAGGTGCGCCAGGCATCAGCACGTTTGACAAGGTTGGTAGCGTCGAGAAAACCGACGATTACACCGTCAAAATTACGCTGAAGCAAGTTTACGCGCCATTCCAATACTCCCTGATGCTTAACCCGGTGCCAAGCCATATCCTGAAAGACGTGAAGCCGGAAGAACTGCAGGCTAACCCGTACGGCAAGGATCCAGCGAAGACCGTAACAAGCGGTCCTTGGAAATGGTCGGAATGGAAAGCAGGCCAATATGTAAGCCTGGAAGCCGATCCGAATTATTGGGGCGAAGTGAAGCCTAATATTCAAAAAGTTGTTTACAAAATTTACGCCGATCAAAATACCGAGGTTCAAGCCCTGATCAAAGGCGATGTGGATACGACGCTGGCGATTCCGATTACGCAGCTTGAAGCGGTTGAGAAAAACGACAAAATTAACGTAATCAAAGGCTCGACTTCCACTTATGAATACGTCAGCTTCAACTTTGACGCGAATAACTTCCCAGACAAATTCATTCCGTTCTCTTCGCAAAAGAGCCGTCAAGCGATCGCTTACGCTCTGAACCGCCAAGGCATGGTTGATAACGTTCTGAAAGGTACGGGAGCTTTGATGAACGCTCCGTTCCTCCCGGGTTCTTGGTCGGATCCTGGCGACAAAGCAGTTAACTATAATTATGATGCAGAGAAAGCAAAAGCTTTGCTGGCCGAAGACGGTTGGGTGCCTGGCAAAGACGGCATTCTCGAGAAAGACGGTCACCGCTTCTCCTTCGAATTGCAGTACAATGCCGGCAACAGCCGCCGCGAAGCGGTATCCCAAATCATTCAGCAAAACCTGAAAGACGTTGGTATTGAAGTGAAACCAACAGCCATTGATTTCGCTACATGGATTGACCAGAATATTACGCCTGGTAAATATCCTGCCATTTTGCTTGGCTGGTCGCTTAGCAATCCGGATCCGGACGGCGAAAGCATCTTCTCTTCGAAATACTTCCCGCCAGCCGGTCAAAACAGCGGTTGGTACAAAAACGAAAAACTCGACAAGCTGTGGGTAGACGGTTACTCCGTTGTCGACCAAGCAGCGCGTAAAGAAATTTACAACCAAATCGCAACCGAAATTTCCACTGACCTGCCTTATGTATTCTTGTATCAATATGGTAACCCACAAGGTATTGGACCTAAAGTGAAGTATGCTGACGAGGATGCTCCTGTGCCTACGCAACAAACCGGTTACTTCTATCATATGATCAAATGGTGGATGGCCGAGTAAACAGCGTACAATACATCGTTTGCAGAAGAAGAGGGCGCGGCCCTCTTCTTCCCTGTAAACGACCTTTATTTTAGGATGCTTAATGTCTTTAAGCAATGCTTACGAAGTAGAATTGCCGCAAAAGCAGCGTCAATTCTTAGTGAATGCTTACGAAGTAGAATTGTCGCAAAAGCAGCGTCAATTCTTTTAGGAGGATGGGCAAATGACCGAGTTTATAATTCGCCGAACGCTGCAGTCCGTCTTGGTGCTATTCCTGATTACGCTCGTTACATTCGGGCTTATCCATGCCGCTCCGGGAGGACCTTTTCAAATGATGCTTGCGCCTGGCTTATCACCGGAAGCCATGGAAATACAAGCCCACAATATGGGGCTTGATAAGCCTCTTCCCATGCAATATTTACATTGGCTAGGCAATTTGCTGCAAGGAGATTTGGGTTACACGTTCAAAAATCACGTGCCAATTGGCGACATCATCTGGCCAACGGTTAAAAACACGTTTGTTCTTATGAGCGTTGCTTGGCTTCTGACCTTGCTAATTGCCATTCCGTGGGGGATTTACAACAGCACGAAAGTATACAGCCTCTCCGATCAATCGGCTTCTTTTATTTCGTATATCGGATTTGCGATGCCGACCTTTTGGTTTGGGATCATTCTTCAGCAGATCTTCTCGATAAAGCTGGATTGGTTTCCTTTGTCCGATATGTATTCGATGGATAAAGAAGGTCAAATCGGCGATCTAATGATGCATCTTATCCTTCCGGTGACCGTTCTGACTTTAAGCTTCCTCGCAGGTTACGTGAAATATTCGCGCGCCAGCATGCTGGAGGTGCTTGATCAGGACTATATCCGTACCGCCCGGGCCAAAGGGGTTCGCGAAGGTAAGGTGGTGTACAAGCATGCTCTCCGCAATGCGTTGATTCCTGTCATTACGATTATTGCACTGGACCTTCCGCTGTTAGTGGCGGGCGCAGCGTTAACTGAAAATGTTTTTAACTGGCCTGGAATGGGCCGTTTATTTGTACAGATGGCGGTTGCGCGCGAGTATTCCGTTCTTATGGCCATTACCTTGTTAATTGCAGTCATCGTAATTATAGGCAATCTGTTGGCTGATTTGTTGTACGCCGTCGTTGATCCGCGGGTGCAGCTGGGCAGGAAAGGGGGAAGGTCGGCATGAGTGAAGCCAATTTGCAGACCTCTGCGGTTATCCCTCAGGTCGAGGTCCAAAGCGTTAAGCCTCTGAAGCGTCCTCCCGGACCTTGGCGTACCGCTTGGTCGAAGTTCCGGCGTAATCCGTATGCAATGAGCGGTCTCGTCATTTTATCGATTTTTGTTTTTGGCGCGTTATTTGCTCCATGGCTTACCAAATACGATCCGGCCAAGATCGATTTGATGTTTGCCAACTTGAAAGCAGGGACCGACGGCCATTTGCTTGGAACCGATGAGATGGGGCGCGACATATTCGCAAGATTGCTATATAGCGCCAGAATTTCGTTAACGGTCGGATTCTCCGTAGCGATCGGATCGGTCTTGATTGGAACTATGGTTGGAGCTATTTCCGGTTTTTTTGGCGGCTTTATCGATACGTGCTTTATGCGTCTTGTCGACGTCATGAACTCCATTCCTTTATTGTTCCTTAATATTCTTGTATTGGCCATCTTTGGTACCGAGTTCCGCTACATGATTATCGTATTAATCTTGACGAGCTGGATGAGCGTAGCCCGTCTTGTTCGGGGGACGTTCTTGCAGCTTCGCGAAATGCAATATGTAGAAGCGGCAAGAGCAATCGGCGTATCGAACTTTGGCATTATATTCAGACATTTGCTCCGCAACTCCAGCTTCCCGATTATCGTGAATGCAACGTTGATGGTAGGGGCGGCGATTCTAAGCGAGTCGGCGTTATCCTATCTGGGTTTAGGTATTCAAGCACCGCAAACAAGCTGGGGATTGATGCTCAGCAATGCGCAGGAATTTATGCTGGTTGATCCGCTGCAGGCGGTTTACCCTGGCATATGCATTCTCGTTGTTGTGCTTGCCGTTAATTTCATCGGCGATGGCATTCAGGATTCGTTGAATCCTCGGCAGAAAATGTCCGAGAGGAGGCTAGACAGATGGCGGAAAAGCTTCTTGAAATCGAAAATCTGACAGCGGGCTTCCTAACGCAAAGCGGTACCGTCAAAGCAACGGAGAAGGTCTCTTTATCCATTAATAAAGGGCAGACCGTATGTCTGGTAGGCGAATCGGGCAGCGGGAAAAGCGTGACCTCCTTAGCAATTATGCGGCTTATTGACTATAACAGCGGCGCGATCCTGGAAGGCAGCATCAAGTTTCAAGGGGATGAGCTCGCCAAACGGAGTCAGGATGACATGATTCGAGTCCGCGGCAATAAGATCGCTATGATCTTCCAGGACCCGATGTCCTCCTTGAATCCGGTCTACACCATTGGCGACCAGATCGCGGAAAGCATTATGCTTCATCGGAAAAAAAGCAAAAAAGAAGCCCGAAAAATAGCGGTTGATATGCTGAGAATGGTAGGGATTCCGGCGCCGGAAATCCGTGCCAAGCAGTACCCGCATGAGTTGTCGGGGGGGATGTGCCAGCGTGTCGTCATCGCCATCGCCCTTGCTTGCGACCCGGATTTGCTCATCGCCGATGAACCAACAACCGCCTTGGACGTGACGGTACAAGCCCAAATTCTCGACCTGCTCCGCGGTTTGCAGCAAGAGCTTGGAATGTCGATTCTGCTAATCACCCATGATATGGGGGTTGCCGCCGAGATGGCGGACCGGATCGCGGTCATGTATGCGGGCATTATCGTCGAAGAAGGCAGTGCAAGGGATGTATTTGCCCGCCCGAGCCATCCCTATACGGAAGGACTTCTGAAGTCTGTTCCCGGTTTGGAAGGATCCCGCGGCGAAGAATTGTATACGATCAAAGGCAATATTCCGGGGTTAAGCCAGCTTCCGGAAGGCTGTCGGTTTCATCCGCGCTGCCCGCATGCCAAAGATATTTGCCGGCAACAAGCTCCGCCGGCATTCAGCGTATCGGAAGGTCATCAAGCCTCCTGTTGGATGTACATGGATGAGGGCGGGGCGGCAGCTTGGAAACTAGAATCGAATCCCGAGGTGAGCCGATGAAAGCGGAATACGTACTTGAACTGCGTGGCGTCAAAAAATATTTTCCGATTCGATCTGGTGTTCTGAACCGGGTTGTTGGTCAAGTAAAAGCAGTTGATGATGTGACGTTATCCATCCGCAAAGGCGAAACGTTTGGTCTTGTAGGCGAATCGGGCTGCGGTAAATCAACGTTAGGCCGGGTTGTGCTAAATCTGCAACCAGCTACGGAAGGCGAAGTGAACTTTAATGGCACCGATGTGCAGAAGTTGACCGGACAAGAGTTGCGCCGGTTGCGGAAGCAGATGCAGATTATTTTTCAGGATCCGTTTGGTTCGCTGAACCCGAGGTTTCTCGTTAAAGACATCATCGGTGAACCGCTGCGCCTGCATGAACGGATGACCGAGAAAGAAATCGACAAGCGCGTCGTTGAATTGATGGAGCTGGTTGGTCTTGATGCATCGCGTAGAAACCGGTATCCGAACGAGTTCTCCGGCGGTCAACGGCAGCGTATCGGCATTGCGAGGGCCATTGCGCTTAATCCCGAGTTTATCGTGGCGGATGAAGCGGTATCCGCTCTGGATGTATCGGTGCAATCGCAGGTTATTAATCTGCTGATGAAGCTGCAGCGGGAGCTTGGTCTCACCTTTTTGTTTATCGCGCATGGCCTGAATGTCGTCCGGCATATATCCGACCGGGTTGGCGTCATGTATTTGGGGAAAATCGTCGAGGTCGCGCCAACGGAAGAGTTGTTTGCAAGGCCTCTTCATCCTTATACGGCAGCGCTTTTGTCGGCTATTCCAAGGCCGGATCCTGAGCGCAAGCGGGAAAGAATCGTATTGCAGGGAGATGTGCCTTCTCCGGCCAATCCGCCATCGGGCTGCCGGTTTCATCCGCGTTGTCCGGCTGCGCAAGCCCGTTGCAGCGCAGAGGAGCCGCTACTGAGGGATCTTGCAGGAGGAAGGCAGGTTGCCTGCCATTTCCCGCTGGACGCGGAATTAATGGGATAAAAGCGAAGAGGAAGGCCCGGCTAACGCCGGGCCTTCCTTTTTTCTAGAAATATCCTATAAGGTAAGCTTATATGTTTCATAAAAAATTTCCAATTTTCTATTGACAGAAGATTGGGCGTACTGGTAATATTCATCCATAACCAACTAAACAGGTAGGAATAATATTATCTACCCGGACCACCGGATGCTAAACATTATTCAACTGTCAATAATTATAGGGGTGTGTTGACAATGAAGAGATTAGCCATTATCCGTTCGTTTGTACTTATACTTACTTTTACTTTGGTTCTCGCCGCTTGCGGCAATAATTCCAACTCCAATACGAATTCCAACGGCAGTGGAAATAAAGAAACACCCGCTGCATCGAATAATGCCGGAACATCATCCGAGGCGCCAAGCGAAAAGCCCAAAGATCCGGTTGAACTCCTTAACGTATCTTACGATCCGACTCGCGAACTTTATGTGAATTATAACGAAGCATTCTCGAAATATTGGCTCGACAAAACCGGCCAGAAAGTTACGATCAAACAATCCCATGGCGGTTCCGGCGCGCAAGCCCGCGCGGTTATTGACGGCCTGGAAGCAGACGTAGTTACGCTGGCGCTTGGCTATGATATAGACGCGCTAGTGGAGCCAGGTTTGGTTAAAGCGGACTGGCAAAGCAAATTCGAACATAACAGCGCTCCGTATACGTCGACAATCGTGTTCCTTGTTCGCAAAGGCAATCCAAAAGGCATCAACGATTGGAGCGACCTGATCAAAGACGGCGTGGAAGTTATTACGCCAAATCCAAAAACGTCCGGCGGAGCCCGTTGGAACTATCTTGCAGCTTGGGGATACGCTTTGAAACAAAACGGCAACGACGAAGCAAAGGCGCAAGAGTTTGTAAAAGAGCTGTATAAGCATGTTCCGGTTCTGGATTCCGGCGCACGCGGCGCAACTACGACTTTCGTGGAAAAAGGCATCGGCGATGTATTGCTTGCTTGGGAGAACGAAGCTTACCTGTCCGTCAAAGAGCTTGGTCCGGATAAATTCGATATCGTCTATCCTTCGTTAAGCATCAAGGCAGAACCGCCGGTAGCCGTCGTTGACAAAGTAGCCGACAAACGCGGAACTAGAGAGGTAGCGGAAGCTTACCTGCAATACTTGTATTCGGATGAAGGTCAGGAGATTGCGGCGCAAAATTACTACCGTCCTATTAACGAAACCATCGCGGCTAAATATAAAGAGCAATTCAAAGATCTTGAACTGATCACGATCGACGACTTCGGCGGCTGGAAAACGGCGCAGGAGAAACACTTCAACGACGGCGGTATTTTCGACAAGATCTATACGCCAGGTTCGTAATGACCAAGATCAAAGAGATGAACGGAGCTGACTTCACATGAAAGGTTCCAAGGCAAGGAAGTCTACAAACGTATTGCCGGGCTTCGGCCTGTCAATGGGCTTCACCATTGCTTACCTAAGCTTAATCGTTCTGATCCCTCTCGCCGGTGTGTTTGTGAAAACAACCGGCCTGAGCTGGAACGAATTTTGGGCGGTTATTACGAATCCTCGGGTAATCGCTTCTTATCGAATCAGCTTTACAACTTCTTTTTTCGCGGCGCTAACCAATCTTGTATTTGGACTTCTTGTTGCATGGGTACTAGTCCGTTATCGCTTCCCGGGCAAAAAAATTCTCGACAGCCTTGTCGACTTGCCGTTTGCTCTTCCGACGGCGGTGGCCGGTATCGCTCTGACGGCGATATACGCGCCAAACGGCTGGATGGGTTCGATCCTTGCTCCGCTAGGAATAAAGGTAGCCTACACGCAGCTCGGTATTACGATTGCCCTAATATTTATCGGCATTCCGTTTGTCGTCCGGACCGTGCAGCCCGTTCTGCAGGACTTTGAGAAAGAAACGGAAGAAGCCGCGGTTATGCTTGGCGCTTACCGGTTGCGAACTTTCTGGAAAGTGATATTGCCTGAGCTGATGCCAGCGTTATTAACCGGGTTCGCGCTGGCCTTTGCGAGGGGAATCGGGGAATACGGATCCGTGGTGTTCATCTCGGGAAATATGCCGATGCGAACGGAAATTGCCCCCCTCCTGATCATGACGAAGCTGGAACAATTCGACTACAAAGGCGCAACGGCCATTGCGCTTGTTATGCTCATCATATCCTTCCTGCTTCTTCTGCTTATCAATTTCATGCAATGGCGGATTAACCGCCGAACGATTGCGGATTAGGGGAGGGAACGCAAATGGCAGGAGCAGTAACCGCACACTTGTCGCAGGAAGCATCCAAACGGCCCAAACATATTACCGAATCGGCGACAGTTAAATGGATTTTGATTACGATAGCCGTCTTATTCCTTGGTATTGCCGTAGCTTTGCCTCTTGTATCCGTCTTTATTGAATCTTTCAAAAAGGGCTTTGACGTTTACCGGGCTGCAATTACCGATAAAGATGCTTTATCCGCATTGCGATTAACGTTGCTTGTCGCTCTTATCGCCGTTCCGCTGAACGCGGTGTTTGGCATTGCCGCGGCATGGGCGATCAGCAAGTTTAAGTTCAAAGGCAAAAACTTTCTTATTACTTTAATCGACTTGCCTTTTGCGGTATCGCCGGTCATTTCCGGACTTATCTACATCTTAATGTTTGGGGCACAAGGCTTCCTTGGTCCATGGCTCGACGAACATGATATCAAGATCGTATTTGCTCTTCCGGGCATCGTTCTTGCGACCATCTTTGTAACGGTTCCGTTTGTGGCGCGCGAGTTGATTCCGCTCATGCAGGCACAAGGGGTGCAGGAGGAAGAGGCGGCTGCAAGTCTTGGGGCGAAAGGCTGGCAAATCTTCTGGCGCGTAACCGTGCCGAATATCAAATGGGGTTTGTTGTACGGCATCATTCTTAGCAATGCCCGAGCGATGGGGGAATTTGGCGCTGTATCCGTGGTGTCCGGCCATATCCGGGGGGAGACAAATACGCTGCCGCTTCATATTGAAATTCTATATAACGAATATCAGTTCTCGGCTGCTTTTGCCGTAGCATCCTTGCTTGTTATGCTGGCGGTGTTGACTTTGATGGTGAAGGCTTTGTTTGAATGGAAAACGAACCAACGAGCGTCGCACGAAAAGCTGGATTAATTTTTTTTTGAAATTAATACCGAGTAAATCGGTTGATTATGGAGGGGTTAATGATGGCAAAACCGTTGGAAGTAGATCAAGTGTGGCTGGACCGTATCCTTGAGCAAGTGAATGGATTGCAATATGGTTCTGTCAATATTACCGTACATGATGGACGTATTGTTCAAATCGACCGGACCGAGCGTACTCGCTACGATCAGCCTTCCCATAAGCAGGTTCAGCCGGAACCGCAGAAAACCGCTAACGCTAATAGCCATTCAAGCGGCGACAACCTGCGGGCGGTTGCTCAATAACAACCCCCAGAAGAAATGAAAAAAGCTCCGAATCGGATATCCGATTCGGAGCTTTTTGTTTGGTTACGAGATGATGAATTTGATGATGACAGCTGCAGCGAACAATACGGTCATAAAACCGAGCATTCCACCAAAGCCTGCCATTACGTCCATCAAGTCGTGGCGCGGTTCTTCGTTCACATGTTCGCGCGGATCACGTACATTTTCCATAATGAATTACGCCTCCCTTGAAGACCATTCAAAGCTTATAATAGTATACCCAACTTTACGAATTATTGTAAAGCAATTAATTGACAAATATAAGGCGAAACATGCGTTCGATATGCTAAAATAAATGAATACAGACGAGGCAGAGCATACGCCTAGAATTGCCACGCAATTCTAGGCGTATGCTTTCGAAGTAAGAATTGCTGCGCAATTCTAAGCGTACGCTTTCGAAGCAAGAATTGCTGCGCAATTCTTTTTAGGAGGGAACAATGGACCAGCAACAACAAAACACATCAGTCAGCCGAGCTGAAGCCGAAGAACTAATCCGCAACAAATTAGCGTTGCTTCCGGATCAGCCCGGCTGTTATTTAATGAAAAACGGGGAAGGCACCATTATCTATGTAGGCAAAGCGAAGGTGCTCAAAAACCGTGTCCGCTCCTATTTCAACGGAAGCCACAATGGAAAGACGCAGCGGCTCGTATCGGAAATCCGCGATTTTGACTATATTATAACCTCGAGCAATATGGAAGCCCTTATTCTCGAGCTTAACCTGATCAAGCAACATCATCCAAGGTACAATGTTCTACTGAAGGACGACAAGACCTTTCCCTATATTAAGATCACGAATGAAAAACATCCTCGTCTAGAGGTTACCAGGCGTGTTGTGAAGGATAAAGGCAAATATTTCGGTCCGTACCCAAACGCTTACGCCGCCCAACAAACGAAGAAGCTGCTCGACCGGCTGTATCCGCTTCGCAAATGCGGCACTTTACCCGATAAAGTATGCTTGTATTATCACATCGGCCAATGTATCGCCCCATGCGAATACGACGTGGAGCCAGGCCAATACGAGACGATGATCCAGGAAATTACAAAGTTTCTAAACGGCGGCCATGACGTAGTGAAGGCGGATCTGCAGCGGAAGATGGAAGCGGCGGCGGAGGAGCTGGACTTTGAACGGGCCAAGGAATACCGGGACCAAATCGTAAGTATCGATGCCGTCATCGAGAAGCAGAAGATTACGATGAATGACGCGCTTGACCGCGACATATTCGGTTATGCGGTAGAGAAGGGCTGGATGTGCGTTCAGATTTTGTACATGCGTCAAGGAAAAATGATCGAACGCCGCGGTACATCGTTCCCTTATTACGGAGAAGAATATGATGACTTTATGACGTTCGTCACCCAATATTACAGCGATAATCCGGCATTGCCGAAGCAGATTTTGCTTCCGCTTCCCGCTACGGAAGACGAGCAGAGCGAGGACTCCTCTAACGCAGCCGATGAATTTGCTTCCATGCTTCATAACTGGCTGAAGGTCAAAGTGTTAATGCCGCAGCGCGGCCGGAAGAGCGAAGCGGTAACGATGGCCATTGATAACGCGAAGATTGCCCTGGCCGATAAATTCCGTTTAATTGAACGGGATGAGGAGAGAAGTGTCCGAGCTTCCGAAAGTTTGGCCGAATGGCTTGGTTTGCCGGAGGTAAGGCGCATCGAAGCGTTTGATAACTCCAATATTCAAGGAACGAATCCGGTTTCGGCGATGGTTGTATTTACGGATGGCAAGCCGGATAAGAAGGAATACCGCAAATACAAAGTGAAGACTGTTGTTGGCGCGGATGATTATGAGACGATGCGGGAGGTAGTCCGCCGCCGTTACGAAAGAATGCTGAAGGAGCAGCTGACTCCGCCTGACCTGATTGTCGTCGACGGGGGTAAAGGTCAAATATCCGCCGCTCTGGATGTCTTGCATAATGAGCTCGGGCTTTATATCCCAGTTTGCGGACTTGTGAAAGACGCGAAGCATAAGACGGCACAGCTGATGACCGGAGATCCTCCGGAAGTCGTGCCGCTGCCGCGCGACAGCCAAGAGTTTTATCTATTGCAGCGCATTCAAGACGAGGTTCACCGGTTTGCGATTTCGTTCCATCGCGAGCAGCGCGGCAAATCGATGATTGCGTCCCAGCTGGATGCGATACCGGGCATCGGCGAGAAGCGGCGCAAGCTGCTGCTGAAGCATTTCGGATCAATCAAGAAGATCAGGGAAGCCTCCATTGAGGACTTTAAGCCTCTATCGATCGGAGAGAAGCTGGCTTCGGACATTCTTGCTGCCTTAAATAACAATGAAAATGACAAAGAAAAGGAATGAGGGGGAACCTCATTCCTTTTCTTTGTTAATGTTTGCCTTTGTCTTTGTTTTTATCTTTATTGTTATTTTTGTCTTTGCCTTCATTTTTGCCTTTTTTATCAGCGTTTTCAGTTGCAGCACCCGCACTGCGGCCGCCGCTTTGGTTGCCGCCGCTTTTGCCGCCGCCTTTACCGCCGCTTTTGCCACCGCTTTTACCGCCAGGTCCGCCTCCGGAGCTTTTGTTACCGCCGCTTTGGTTGCCGCCGCCAGGGCTTTGGTTACCGCTGGTACGGTTGCCGCCGCCAGGGCTTTGGTTACCGCTCGTACGGTTGCCGCCGCCAGGACTTTGGTTGCCGCTTGTTTTGTTCGCGTTCGCGGACTCTTTACCTTGTTTGTTGTCTTTTTTGTTGTCCTTGTTGTCTTTGTTGTTATCCTTGTTATTGTTCTTTGGCAATTCTATCACTCCTCTTAAACGTAGTACTAGATTATATGAAGAATGATAGATTTGCTCTTGTACAGGAGTGGATAGACGCGTGAAATGGTCCCTTGTCCGATTATTTTAGAGCGCGATGCTTGTTATTTTGCTAAGGGGAACGTAGACAATATAAGATGTCTTATAACTCACTGCCGAGAAGGTTGCATTTCCGTTCTGGAAGCCGGCCCATTTCACTTTATCCAAGTCTTTGCCGTTATCAAGCGTGACGCGATGAATAACTTGTCCGAGCGACAGCTTGCAAAGAATGCCGTACGCATAGTCAGCATTGCTTTTGCCGTTTGTTTTTTCCCCCCCGTTGCACGGAATTGCTGAATTGTCATGACAGCCGGAAGATTTGTGATCATAGCAGCTGCTTCCTTGAGATTTGTGCTCGCAGCATTTATTTGAAGACTTATGCTGATGCGAGGATTTACCTGACGATTTATGGCCGCTTGATTTTTTCTTTCCTGATGATTTGTGCTTGCTGCCTCCTGATTTTTTGCATGGGTCGTAGCATTTTTTGCTGGAGCTTTGCTTGCTGGAATAACCGCTTACTTTCGATTTTGTAGACAATCCTATCACCTCCATTATTGGTCTAATAGATTATATTAAGATGAAATCCAATGCTCTTGGACAAAGTGGCCGTTTCTATTAAATGGGCTTGCCCCAGATCAAATATCCGAATAATGGCATAAAAAAAGGGGGTGTCCCATAAGTCATGAAAATGACGATGGGACACCCTGTTTTTTGTTTTAGGTAAACCAGCTGCCTGCGCATTAAATGTTCTTCCAATCGCCATTGCTCAGGGATTCCCTTTAATCAACGAGGTAAGGTAGGAATCCCTGAGCAAAAGCGACCGCTTCAAAGCTTTCTGAAAGAAAGCTACTTCGTAAGCATAAACTTCGCTTCTCCAGAATCATTTAATGCTCCGTCTGCCTGTAATCTGTTCAACATGGATCAACTGTCCTTGCCAATGGACTTGCAAGAAGATATTCCCGAAAATTATCTCGTACGCGTCATCAACGATGCGGTCAATCGCTTAGATATGAACTGAAGAAAGCAGCAAGAACAAAAATAGTGCTGCAAGGGTAACCCTCTGCAGCACTACTTTCATAAAAATCACTTTTTTTTTACTAATGCGAGCCGTCTTTAAAGTGAGCGATCACCTTTGAGACAGCCCCCTTAGCTTACAAATGCAAATCGGTCAGGCAGGCATATGCCGCCTGTTGTGCCAAACCTTGATAACCCATGCCACAATAATAGGCAATACGGCATAGATGAGCGCGGCAGTTAGATTAACGGCTCCTCCAACGCTAACGAGATCGAGGCCCATTAACAGGCTGTCTAATATCGCATGCGTAAACACGGCCGTAATAAATCCGTAGCGGAGGAAAATAAGACAAAACACGGTGCCCAGAATAACAAGCTCAACGATCCGCGTATAGAACGGAAAGATTGGGTAGCTGACATGGCCAAGCGCCCACATGATCGTTGGAATAAGCGTGGCAATAAACGTGTTTTTGAACCATTTCTTAAACAAAGCAATGCCGAACAGCCGGAAAATCGCTTCTTCCGAAATCGCAGCGCACCAGGCCATCATCGGCATGATCCATAAGATGGTTGTGTTGTAGGAAGATTGAGTCGCATCGCTCGTTGCCCATGACCCGGCCGTAAACTCCATAACCATCATAATGATGGACTGGCATCCCAAGATGATTGCGGCAAAGAGATAGGATAACCAGACGCTGCGCCACACATGATCGCCATATCCGCGTTCGCGGAAGCCTGGCCACAATGGACGTTTCTGCGAGCGCCACATCCCGTCGCCGGCAACTAGCGCGAAATAAACAGCTAGACCGACCGGAATCAGCAGCACGATAGTAACCATAATCGTAGCGTTCATCTCGGCGTCCGACCGGCTTTGCTCGCCAAAGCTGGCGAAGATGCCGTCAAGGACGTTCAAGTTGTTGTAAATGTAGAAAATGATAAACACCAGACTGATAAATACCCCGCGTTTAAAAGTGGTATGCCTGCGGTACAAAATCGCATAGATGAGCGATAATACAAGGGAGATGAAACACATGTATGCTAGGCTAACCACGGATAGGACGCTGCCGATATCTTTTTGTCCATCTACATAGGTTATGTATTCCGAAGGTGCTTTGAAAGCGGGCTTGTATCTGGTGATGACCGCTTTATTGTCAATGAAGCCAACTCCGATAACCAGCTCTAGAGAAGAATCTCCAAGCGAATAGCCGGTTGGATGCATGACGGCATCTCCGTCATCATTCAGGTACGTCTGATCCAACTGTTCAGAAGTGAATCCTTTGGACAAAGCGAATTTCTTCGCGGATGATTGAACCAGCCGATCGTTATCGGCAGCCTCCGCGCCAAACCAATGCCAGCCGGTAACGCTTCCGTTTGTCATATGAATATAGACGTAAGCCTGGCTGCCATCCTCCAAATCAAGATTGACCTGGAACGTATCCGTTGGAAACTTCGCATCATATTTCTGTTCAAATTGGTCTAATAAATCTTCTTTGGAGAAATAGCCGTTTGCCAAGCTATCGGTCTGATAGATCGTATGTGAAGATATCGCATCGACGCCAAATTGCTGCTTAGCGAACTTTTCCGCTGTTTGCGCGGCTTCGCTTTTACTAATGACTTTATGCGTTGTTTCGGAGAACAATTGGTCTCCCGCCGTCGGGCCTAGCTGCGTGAAAATAAAAATAATGGCTCCTGCAATGGCAGCCCACAAGAATCGTTTCCATTCATGAGGGGTGATGGAAGGGATCATACAAAACCTCCATTTCGTTTTTGAGTCGATACGTAACTATTGTAACCATACCATTATTGAACGGGTTTATCCAATGCGTCTGCTGCAAGCAATACGGGTGAAATATGAGAATGCGAACGGAAAGCCGCGAAATAGGGACGTGCAGCCAGCAAGGGACCGCTTGTAGCGGACGATTGACTGAATTTGAACGAATTCCGCTTAATTATCGCTCGTGTTCATTTGATCATATTCATTATTAAAGCGTATAATCTTTAACGTTATAGGAATCGAATAGGAGCCGAATTTCGTAATGAAAACGGGGGAACCAAATCGCTGGCATAAAGCCGGCATGGGGTGAATTTTAAGCAATTGCTTTGCTTGAATAGGGCTGCCTTTCCAGGCCCGAATCCGTCAGCTAACCTCGTAGGCTGCGTGGAACAGGACTCATCTGGCATTGGGGGTTCCCGTGCTTTTTTTTATGCCCAAAAACAGATGTGCCTTATATAAAGGAGAGAATGCATGCCTAATTACATTAATATATTAAAATGGCCGCCCCCGCGAATTCTTGTTTTCGGATTTGCTCTTATTATCGTGCTTGGAGGTTTTCTGCTAACTTTACCGATTGCCTCCAATGACGGCTCGCGTCTTTCGTTTATCGACGCGCTATTCACGGCGACATCGGCAACTTGCGTTACGGGGTTGATCGTAGTGGATACGGGTACATATTTCTCCGTGTTCGGCAAAGTTATTATCATGGCTTTAATCCAGATAGGCGGATTAGGCTTTATGACGATGGCCACGTTGATTGCGCTTATGCTTCGCAAGCGAATCTCGCTGAAGGAACGGCTGATCTTACAAGAAGCGATGAATCAGTCGAGCATGGAAGGGATCGTTCGGTTAATCCGCAAGGTAATTCTCTACTCCCTTTCGATTGAGTTGGCAGGGGCGATCTTGTATACTCTCCGGTTTTCGTTTGATATGCCATTCCGGAGGGCGGTTTGGTTCGGGATATTCCATGCCATTTCCTTTTTTAATAATGCCGGATTTGATTTATTCGGCCATTTCCGCAGTTTTACGATGTATGTGGGCGACCCGCTCGTCAATATCGTATCCATGCTGCTCATTATTTTAGGCGGTCTTGGTTTTATTGTAATGGCAGATTTGCTGGAATTCAGGAAAAATAAACGGCTATCGCTCCATAGCAAGGTTGTATTATCGATGACAGGCATTCTAATTGCCGTTGGGGCAATTGTTATTTTTATTTTTGAATTCACGAATAGCAAAACGCTTGGATCTTTGGATTGGGGCAGTAAAATTTGGGCTTCGTTCTTCCAGTCCGTTACGCCGAGGACGGCGGGAGCCAATACGCTGGATTACTCGCAGATGAGGCAGGCAACCGTGTTTTTCACGATTATCCTGATGTTTATCGGCGCATCTCCGGGCTCAACGGGCGGAGGTATTAAGACGACAACGTTTACTACGATGATTGGCGCGGTAATAGCGATGATTCGCGGCCGCGAAGATATCGTATTGTTTAAATACCGTTTGGGCAAAGACCGGATTTTCAAGGCGCTTACGATTACGATGTTGTCGCTTGCTCTGGTCATATTCGTCACTATGATCTTGTCCACAACGGAGGATCAGCAATTCCTGAGAATATTATTTGAGACAACATCGGCATTTGGCACCGTGGGCTTATCGACTGGCATTACGCCGGAGCTGTCTCATGTCGGGAAAATCGTTATTATTTTAACCATGTTCGCAGGCAGGTTAGGTCCGCTTACGCTTGCATATGCGCTTGGACCAAAAACAGAGAAAGAGCTGTACCGGTATCCGGAAGGCAAAATTACGATTGGATAGGGGAATAGAAAGCAAGAATGAAAAACAATCAATTTGTGATCGTAGGCTTAGGTCGATTTGGCTCCAGTCTGGGGAGAGAGCTTATTAAGCTGGGTTATGAGGTGCTTGGCATCGACCGGGACGAGGAAGCTGTCCAAGAGATGAGCAATGTGCTGACTTATACGGTATCAGCGGATTGTACGGATGAAGAAGCGCTGCGGTCACTGGGCGTTCGGAATTTCGACTGCGGAGTCGTGGCGATAGGCGATGATATTCAAGCCAGCATTCTGACGACCATTCTATTGAAGGATCTAGGCGTGAAGCGGGTTGTTGCCAAAGCCATGAGCGAACTGCACGGACGGGTGCTGGAGAAAATCGGAGTGGACCGCGTTGTGTATCCGGAGCGGGACATGGGCATAAGGGTAGCCCATCAGCTTGTCTCTCCGAACTTGCTCGATTATATCGAGCTGTCGAAGGAATACACAATCGCCGAACTATCGGTTCCGAATTGTTTGAACGGCAAGTCGCTTCATGATTTGAACTTGCGAGCTCGGTTCGGCTGCAGCATCGTCGCCATTAACAAGCCTAATGGTATTATAATTGCTCCTACGGCGGCAGATGTGGTAACGGAACGGGACGTTATGGTGGTAATCGGGACAAACGACCAAATTGAACAGTTTGAAGAAACTATAATCAGGTGATGATAAGGACAGTGGGCGCCGTTAGCGTTCAATGTCCTTTTTTTGTGTGGCTGGCGCTGGGCGAGGTGGGGAATGGATGGGGCGGGAGGGCTCGGTGGGACGGGGTATCTCTTCCGGTCGCTGTTGTCATTCCTTTGCTCTGAATGGAGTTTACATAGTTGTAGCAAAGGAAGTGACAAAGGCGAGCGCTCCGCTCCTCCAGAGATACCCCTTACCCATCTCGCACCGCACCCATCCATTCCCATTCCCCCTAGCGAGGGAATGAAAAAGGACAGTGAAGCGCTAAAAGGCGCACTCACTGTCCTCCCGCAAGCGGGGGGACAAGGGCGAAAAGCGAAAAAGCGAAGAGCGCATTACTGGCCAAGCTCCGCTATCCAACGCCGAACAGCCGGATGAAGATCGGAAGGGTCGTTATGGATGAGGCAAGTCGTGCGCTTCGTTTCTTCCAGCTCGCGGATCGGGACGACGACCAGCTCGTTGTCGGCAAGAAGCTGCTTGCGCATATAGGAATGCGGAAGAAGGGTTGCCGCGCGGCAAGTATGAAGAAGACGGACGATCGCCTCGAAGGAATCGATCTCCATGCGTACATCCGGCTGCAGATGATGTTTGGCGAATACTTCGTCCGTCAGCTTGCGGTACCAGGTTCCTTTGGAGAATAAGATCATCGGCAGTCCGTTTACATCTTCTATAGAAAGAGCGTGTTGATTCGTAACGGCTACGCTTGTCGGAATGACAAGGAGCAGATGGTCGTCAAAGAGCGGAACGCAATGCAGCTGGGAGTCTTCAATCGTTGAAGCAATAATGGCAATATCCACTTTGTTGTCGCGGACAAGCGAGACGATTTCATGGGTTTTACCGGTGACGGCTTTAATATCAAACTCCGGGTGGCTGGCATTTAACGTTTTGATGAAATCCGGCAAAGTGGTTTGGAGCGTGGTAAGGCTGGCCCCAATCGTCAGCGACGTTCTTCCTGCGGCGGTATATTCAGCAACGGAATCCATGTAGCGCCGGTGCAGCTTGCGCAAGTTGACGGCATACTCGTAGGTCAGCTGGCCAACCCGGGTCAGCTCAAGACGTTTGCCGACTCGCTCGAACAGCTTCGCGCCAATCTCTTCTTCGAGTTTGGCAAGTTTGCGGGATAAAGCCGGTTGGGACAAATTAAGCAAGGCAGCTGCTTTGTTCATGCTCGAATGCTCAACAATGGCAGCAAACATATGAAATTCTTCGATCATTTTGCTCTCTCCGATCGCTTATGTGAAATGGTTATAATAATTTATAATAAATATGCAATTCCATTATAAGCTCAAAAGGAGTAGGATTAAAAGAGTGGTATACACGGAAAGTTCACAATTGAAGAAGTCCCACAAAACGGTCGATAAGTGAAACTTTCGTACCTGGTGTCGACTTTTGTTGACGGACTTAAATGCCGGGGGTACAATGTAGAATGGTTTGTCAACAGTAAAAAATGTCACGGAACGACCACAGTCTGGAAAGGAGAAGTAATTAATGAAAGGAAATTCGTACTACTGGCGCAAGCTTCACTCTCTGCTAGGGGTGATTCCTCTTGGCGGGTTTATCATCGTGCATGCGTTGGCCAATTTTCAGGCGTATGAGCGGGGGCCGGAAGGCTTTACAAGAGCGGTTAGTTTCATTAACGGACTGCCTATCGTAACGCTGCTCGAGATTTTCGGCATCTATCTGCCGATCTTGTTCCACGGGGTTTACGGCTTGTACATGGCTTATCAATCCAACCTCAACTCGGGACGTTTCAAATATGAGCGCAACTGGGCGTTTACATTGCAGCGTATTACAGGGGTTATCACGTTTATCTTCATTATCTGGCATGTGTTCGAGACTCGCGTGCAGGTAGCGCTTGGCAATGTGACGCATGAAGAGCTTGGCTCGACGATGCATGATATTGCAACTAGCCCTGCTTTGTTTATTCTGTATCTCATCGGTATTCTGGCTGCCGTATTCCACTTCAGCAACGGCCTCTGGGCGTTTCTGATCAGCTGGGGCATTACCGTATCCCCGAAATCGCAAAAAGTTTCGGCGAATATTTGCATGGTTATCTTTGTGCTTGTAGCTGCGCTGTTCATTTTGTCCCTCGTAGCTTTCATGGGCGACGAATTCAAAGAAACAGCAAGTGCCGCGTTGGCATGGACCAATATCGGTTAGTAAGTATTT
Source organism: Paenibacillus glycanilyticus (assembly GCF_030161375.1). Classification (GTDB taxonomy): domain Bacteria; phylum Bacillota; class Bacilli; order Paenibacillales; family Paenibacillaceae; genus Pristimantibacillus; species Pristimantibacillus glycanilyticus_B. Next base: position 295,001 of record NZ_BSSQ01000001.1, on the reverse strand, counting down.
AGACAAGGAGCGAAACGTAATGGCTAAAAATAAAATTATCGTCGTTGGCGGCGGTCTTGCCGGTCTTATGGCAACCGTAAAAGCGGCGGAAGCGGGCGTGCATGTGGATCTGTTCTCCCTCGTGCCGGTGAAACGTTCCCACTCCGTTTGCGCGCAAGGCGGCATTAACGGCGCTGTTAATACGAAAGGTGAAGGCGACTCCCCTTGGGAGCATTTTGACGATACCGTTTATGGCGGCGACTTCCTCGCGAATCAGCCACCGGTAAAAGCAATGTGCGAAGCCGCACCTGGCATCATTCACTTGATGGACCGTATGGGCGTAATGTTCTCCCGTACACCAGAAGGTCTTCTTGACTTCCGCCGTTTCGGGGGCACGCAATATCACCGTACGGCATTTGCAGGCGCTACAACGGGCCAACAGCTGCTATACGCACTGGACGAGCAAGTTCGCCGCTGGGAAGCAGCCGGCCTCGTAACAAAATACGAGCATTGGGAATTCCTTGGTTCCGTTTTGGATGACGAAGGCATTTGCCGCGGTATTGCCGCACAAAGCCTGCGTACGATGGAAGTACATACTTTCGTCGGCGACGCGGTTATTCTTGCATCCGGCGGCCCTGGCATTATTTTCGGTAAAACAACAAACTCCGTTATCAATACGGGTACTGCAGCATCTGCGGTTTACCAGCAAGGCGTTCATTACGCAAACGGCGAGTTCATTCAGATTCACCCGACTGCGATTCCCGGTGACGACAAGCTGCGCCTGATGTCCGAATCCGCACGCGGCGAAGGCGGCCGGATCTGGACTTACAAAGACGGCAAACCTTGGTACTTCCTTGAAGAGAAATACCCTGCGTACGGCAACCTGGTACCGCGCGATATCGCAACCCGCGAAATCTTCAGCGTCTGCGTCGACGACAAGCTTGGCATCAACGGCGAGAACATGGTTTACCTTGACCTGTCGCATAAAGATCCGAAGGAGCTGGACGTTAAGCTCGGCGGCATCATTGAAATTTACGAGAAGTTCATGGGCGACGACCCGCGCAAAATTCCGATGAAAATCTTCCCTGCGGTTCACTATTCGATGGGCGGCATGTGGGTTGACTACAACCAAATGACGAACATTCCTGGTTTGTTTGCGGCAGGCGAATGCGATTATCAATACCACGGCGCAAACCGTCTCGGCGCGAACTCGCTCCTGTCCGCTATCTTTGGCGGCATGGTTGCCGGTCCTAAAGCCGTTGAATATATCAAAGGCCTCAAGAAATCGTCGGATGATATTTCCTCCTCGGTATTCGACCGTGCGAAGAAGCAGCATGAAGACAAATATAATCGAATTCTTGGCATGAACGGCACCGAGAATGCTTACGTAATCCACAAAGAGCTTGGCGAGTGGATGACAAACAACATGACGGTTGTACGCTTCAACGACAAGCTCCAGCAAACGATTGACAAGATCAAAGAGCTGAAGCAACGTTACCAAAACATTAACATCAACGACTCGCTCAAATGGAACAACTCCAGCGTAGCGTTCACGCGTCAGCTGTGGAACATGCTTGAGCTTTCCGAAGCGATGACGCTTGGCGCTTTGCTCCGCGACGAAAGCCGCGGCGCGCATTACAAACCGGACTTCCCGGATCGTAACGACGAGGACTTCCTCAAAACAACAAAAGCAACTTGGACGCCTGAAGGTCCGCAAATCTCTTATGAGGATGTTGATACATCCCTCATCAAACCGCGTAAACGCGACTATACAGCCAACAAGAAGAAAGGAGAATAACCAATGGCTCAAACGACAGCAACAAAAACCGTAAAGTTCGTTATTACCCGTCAAGACGGTCCGGACTCCGCTCCGTATACCGAAGAGTTTGAAATTCCATACCGCGCGAATATGAACGTTATCAGCGGCTTGATGGAAATTCAGCGTAATCCGAAAAAATCGGATGGCGGAAACACAGCTCCGGTATGCTGGGAATCCAACTGTCTCGAGGAAGTTTGCGGCGCTTGTTCGATGGTCATCAACGGCAAGCCTCGTCAGGCGTGCAGCGCTTTGATCGATAAGCTGGAGCAGCCGGTTCGCCTTGAGCCGATGCGCACATTCCCTGTCGTGCGTGACCTTGTTATTAACCGCGAGCGCATGTTCAACGCGCTCAAACGGGTTAAAGCATGGATTCCGATCGACGGTACGTATGATCTGGGCCCTGGCCCTCGTCTTGCCGAAGAGAAGCGCCAGTGGGCGTACGAGCTGTCCAAGTGCATGACTTGCGGCGTTTGTATGGAAGCCTGCCCGAACGTTAATGACCGTAACAGCTTTATCGGTCCGCAAGCGATCTCCCAAGTCCGTCTGTTCAATGTCCACCCTACAGGTGAGATGAACAAAGCGGAACGTCTTGAGACGTTGATGGAAGACGGCGGTATCGAAGGCTGCGGCAACTCGCAAAACTGCGTACGTTCGTGCCCGAAAGGTATTCCTCTTACGACTTCGATTGCTGCAATCAACCGCGATACGACAAAGCAATTGTTCAAAAAATGGCTTGGCTAAGAATGACGCCTCCGCATTGCGGGGGCTCTTTCTTTCTTTGTGTTTGATAATGATAACTATTATCAATATAGTAATGGAGATATCCGCGAAAGTCAACCAACCAAGGTTGCATAACGGCAACGCGCCATTCAATAAAAAAACTGCGCCAATCAGGATAGCGGACTATCCTGATTGGCGCAGCTTCTTTGCTTTCTTACATCCAATGCTCGCCCCAGTTCTGAATCGATTCGATTACAGGCTGGAGCTCATGACCCTTCGGCGTTAATTCATATTCGATTCGAACAGGCATTTCAGGATAGACAGTTCGTTTCACGATGCTCTGACTCTCTAATTCCTTCATCCGATCCGTTAACATTTTGTCACTCATCTCGGGGATTTGCTCTTTAATTTCTTTGAACCGTTTAGGTCCGCCAAGCATGACCCGAATGATAAGCCCTGTCCATTTCTTACCTAGAATGTCGGCCGCAGCTTCATACTTTGGGCACATAGTTGAATAATCCAACGCGATCACCCCTTTTTCTACCTATATTGTAGCATATGTTCTAAGGAAAAGTAAGTTCGTTCCGTAAGCCAAATTTGGGTATTTGCTAATTTTAATATATGTACTTGACTAAAGTAAGTAACGTACATTATGATAAGTGCATCAAAGAGAGCGGCCGCTCAACAAACGAGAGAATAGATAAGGGAGAGGTACATTATGTTAGATACAGGATTGCTGATTATTCGGGTTATTATTGGTTTATTGATGATTGGACATGGCGCACAGAAGTTGTTTGGCTGGTTTGGCGGGTACGGCTTGAAAGGAACGGGCGGTTGGATGGAATCGCTTGGCATGAAACCGGGCGTCCTGATGGCTGCCGGTGCGGGATTGACAGAAGTTGTAGGCGGATTGTTGTTTGGTGCCGGGCTTTGGGTAGAAGTTGGTGCCGCATTGCTGATCATTCCAATGATTATGGCCATTGTGAAGGTTCATGGCGCAAACGGCCTATGGGCTACGCAAAATGGCTTCGAATATAATTTGGTTCTGATTGCCGTTGCGCTTGGCGTTGCTTTCACTGGGGCAGGGGATATCTCAATCGATGCGCTGCTGAAATAAGTTTGAATTTGTTACACAATTGAAATAGTTCTGTTACGGTACAAACATATTAGTGGGCTATTATAATAAACAAGACCCCCTTTTAATATATCAATTTCGGACCTGTGAGCGCACAGGTCCACTTTTTTTGTCCGGATAAGCAGGGATTAAAAAAGGCCGTCTCCCATGAGACAGCCCCGTTAGTTACAATGGAACGATGATTTGCTGGCGTTTACGGTAAAACACCCATTGCGAGAAACCAATTTCCTTCAGACGCTTGCGCACGAGTTCAAAATCATCGCCTACACGGCTTGGCTTATGGGCATCGGAACCAAAGGTGACGTTCACTCCAAAGTGAAGGGCTCTCTCCAGAATATCGTCGGAAGGATACCAGCCGCCAACGTCTTTCGTGCTGCCCGACGTATTAATCTCGATGGCTACGTCGCAATGGGCGATTACGCGGAGCGTATCATCAATGGCTTCGTGAGCCGGAATATCGGAAAAGGCCGGGTAATACCCCTTCATCGCATCGATATGGCCCAGTATGTCAAACATGCCGCTGCGGGCGGATTGCTGAATAAGCTCGTAATAGGAAACTTTGTCGGCAATTTGTTTCTCTTCGTTCAAATCCTTCCAACGGTTGCGGTTAAAGATGCTAACTCCGCCAACCTGATGCACCGATCCGATTAAGTAGTCAAAAGGAACATTCTTATAAGCATCGCGATAGGTCTCCGCATGTCTTGGGAAGAAATCCGACTCCATGCCAAGCAGTACTTCAATGCGGTCTTTATACTTCTCTTTCAAGCGAAGAACCTCGTCTACATAGCTTTGAAAATCGCTGCGGGCCATGGCTATGCCGGGAAAAGGCTGATCCTGCTCGCTTCCGAAATAAGGCGAATGATCGGAAATGCCGATTGCTTGTAGTCCTGCATCTAATGCCGCAACAATATAATCTTCAATCGTGCCGTTCGCGTGGCCGCATCGTTCGTGATGGGTATGCAAGTCAAATTTCATCATGAGTTCCTCCTAAAAAGAATTGCTATTCAAGAAGCCAATACTATTGGGTTCTTGTAGTGATTCTTACTTCGAAAGCATGGGCTTAAAGAATGGCTACCAAGTGATTCTTACGATTACTCGCTGCCGAGAAACGACTGTTCGGGCATACCTTTCAAGTCGCTTAGAAATTGCTGCATCGCTGTATTTAGATATCTGCCGGATTTATAGACGACAGCTACCGGGTGGTAAGGTTCAAGCTCGGCAACTTTGATGATTTTAAGGGAGCCGAGTTTTAATTCATTGGCAATGGACAACTTGGACACTACCGCAATGCCCAGGTTAATCTCCACCATCCGTTTTACTTCCTCACTGCTCGACAGCTCCATAATAATATTCGGCTGGATATTTTTTTTCTTGAAGATCTGATCCAAAAACCGGCGTCCCAAAGTATCGGGAGCAAGCATAATAAAAGGATAATCCTTGAGCATATCTATTGTAGTAGTATGCGCTACCTGGCTTAAAGGATGAGCGGGAGAAGCAACGAGGACAAACGAATCGTAGTACAGAATAGATGAGTCCATATTCGGATTTTTTTCCGAAATGTACGTGATGCCGATGTCGACGGTGCCGTTCTCTACGCTAGCCAGCACTTGTGAGGAAGGCATGGTATGGATCGTTGTTTTGATAAGCGGGTACTGGTCTTGGAAATAAGATAACACCCGGGGCAATATTTGAATGGCCATGGAAGAGGTTGTTCCAAGCACGATATGGCCTTGTGGTACCGCATTCAAATCGGAGAGCTTCTGCTTCAATTCTTCAACAACCGATAGAATTCGCTCAGCGTGCTCCTGAAATACTTTTCCGTGGTCGGTCAAGGTGACGGGCTGATTGCGATCGATGAGAACTGTCTTGAACTCGTCCTCAAGCGTTTTAATTTGAGCAGAGACGGCGGGCTGAGTCAGATTCAGCAGTTCGCCGGCTTTGCGGAAGCTCATCGTCTTCGATATGGTGAGGAGCGTTTCAAGCTGGCTAATATTCAATTCCATTCCCCCTCGAACATGATCACTTTATATTATAAAGCAAATGGATGATTACAGCAAAAAGGAAGGCAAGCTTTAGAAAATCTTAAAGAGGATTAACAGAAGGACTGTCGAACTATTGCTGTGGTTGTCCTATTTTGTAAAAAAATATAAATTTTCTCCTATGCGGACTGGGGGCGTTTGAGCTGGATCAAAAAGCACTGCGCGGCTGGAAATTGTACGATTGGGCAAACTCGGCATTTGCCACAACCATGATGGCGGCCGTTCTGCCAGTATATTATTCGGATGTTGCGGGTATGCATTTGGCCGGTAACCGGGCGGAAACGTATTGGGGCTATACGCAAAGCATAGCGATGCTGCTGGTTGCCGTCCTCTCTCCAATACTTGGGGCTATTGCCGATTATACGGGATCCAAGTTGAAATTTTTATCTGCCTTTATGCTGCTTGGCGTGCTTTCCTGCGTGCTTATGGCGTTTGCGGGCGAAGGGGATTGGCTGCTTGCTTCCGGTCTAATGGTGCTCGGCTCCATCGGCTTCTCGGGAGGCAATACTTTCTACGATGCGATGTTGGCGGATGGCGTTCAGCCCGAGCTTAGGGGACGCATCAGCTCGCAGGGTTATGCTTACGGTTATGCCGGAGGCGGGTTGTTGCTGCTAATTAACGTCATCATGATTCAAGGCTGGGAGATGCTTGGTTTTCCGAGCAAAACCTTTGCTACCCAAATGGTTTTTATTACTGTGGGTATCTGGTGGCTGCTGTTCTCCATTCCTATTCTTCGCTGGGTTAAAGAAACAAAAACGCCAATCGGGCATCAAGGAACCGGAGAAATCGTGCGGGCGGGGTTTGCCCGTATTCGAACAACGTTTTCGGCGATCAAGAAGTATCCCGAATTGCTGAAATATATGGCTTCGTTTTGGTTTTTCAACGACGGGATTAACACGGTTATCGTCATGGCGACTATCTATGGCGCAGGCATTGGGATTGAGACAACGGATCTTATTATCGCCTTGCTTATCACGCAATTTGTAGGATGGCCGTGCACTATTCTGTTCGGCAAGCTCGCTGGCCGCTTCGGGTCAAAGCGCATGCTGTATTATTCTTTGCTGATCTATGTCCTAATTGTGGGTCTTGGTTTCTTTATGACAAGCGCTGCCCATTTCTACGCGCTCGCGATAATGGTCGGCTTTGTGCAGGGAGGCAGTCAGGCCGTCGCTCGTTCCATTTATGCTAATTTGGTGCCTCCTTCGCGGACCGGCGAGTTTTTTGGCTTTCTGGCATTGTCCAGCAAGTTTTCTTCCTTTGCTGGCCCGTTTGTGTTTTCCGTTGTGGGAACGGTCACCGGCTCCAGCCGGGTGGCGATCTTGTCCTTGGTTGCCTTTTTCCTGATCGGAATATTCCTGCTATGGAAAGTCAACTTGGACAAAGGAGCTGATGAAGCACTAGAGGCAAACGTTGATTAAGGATGCATCAGTCGGATCTCGTTAATGCTATAATGTTAGGAGATCCATTATGAAAGGTGCGATTTATCCATGCCAAACATTTATTCCAATTTGACGGAGCTGATCGGCAATACACCATTGCTCGAGCTTACCCATTACAATAAAAGCCAGGAGTCACTTGCCAAAGTTGTTGCCAAGCTGGAGTATTTCAATCCGGCCGGAAGCGTGAAGGACCGGATTGGTTTTGCCATGATCAAGGATGCCGAAGAGAAAGGCAATCTTGTTCCCGGGTCTGTCATCATTGAGCCAACAAGCGGAAATACAGGTATTGCGTTAGCTTTTGCCGCGGCGGCTTTAGGTTATCGTCTCATTATTATTTTGCCGGAATCGTTCAGCGTAGAGCGCCGTAAGCTGCTGGAAGCACTTGGCGCGGAACTGGTTCTCACGCCCTCGTCAGAAGGCATGTCGGGAGCAATCCGGAAGGCGGATGAGATGGCGGCTGAAATTCCCGGTTCCTACATACCGATGCAATTCAGCAATCCCGCTAACCCGGCTGTTCATAAGGCGACCACCGCGGAAGAAATATGGCGCGATACGGACGGCCAGGTCGACATCTTTGTGGCAGGCGTTGGCACGGGCGGAACGATCTCAGGCGTAGGCGAGCGTCTGAAGGAGCTTAATCCGAACATTCAGATTGTGGCTGTAGAGCCGTTCAGCTCCCCGGTATTGTCAGGCGGCGACAGAGGCGCCCATATGATTCAAGGGATTGGCGCAGGTTTTGTACCGGATAACTACCATCCGTCTGTCGTGGACGAAGTCATCACAGTCAAAAACGAAGATGCTTACCGCATATCCCGCCAATTGGCCAGAAGCGAAGGCCTTCTTGTCGGTATCTCCTCCGGCGCCGCTGCATTCGCAGCATCCCAGCTCGCTAAACGCCCGGAAAACAAAGACAAAACAATCATCGTGTTGTTCCCGGACACGGGCGAACGCTACCTGTCATCAGGCTTGTACGACGAATAGTAAAACGAAAAAGACCCTCCGGGGTCTTTTTTGTTCTAGAAGAAGGCCAAGCCGAGGAGGCGAGGGTCTTGTCTTACTGTGGTGCAATTCAGGCTCGTGCGCAGCACCTGAGCCTGCAAGGCGGCCCACCACCAAAGCCGCCTAAGGTGTTTCGGGCGGCGGCATGCTGGCGGGGCGGTCGGGGAGGGGCGCAGGGGTAAGTGAGGGAATCTTCTGGAGGAGCGGAGCGCCCGCCTTTGTCTACACTTTGCAACCTTGGAACATTACGTTCAGGCAAAGTGTAGACAACCGCGGCCGGAAGAAGATCCCTCGCGTCCCCGAAGCATACCGACCCGGGCCGCCCCTCCCCAAAATGACAGCAAAAAGCCGCCCCAACACCAGGGCGGCTCCCACACTTATAACCATTTTTTCTTCCGAAACACAATCAACATCCCTAAACCAAGCACAAGCATAATGCCGAGCAGGAGGATGGAACCTCCGTGCATGTGCATCCCGGGGATAAAATCGAAGTTCATTCCGTAGATCCCGGTAATAAAGGTTAGCGGCATGAAGATCGTCGTCATCGCGGTGAACACGCGCATGATTTCGTTTGCCCGGGCGGAGATGCTTGACTGATAAGCTTCTCGTAAGTTGCCCATGAGCTCTCGGTACGTATCGAAGGACTCGGCGATTTTTACGGCGTTCTCGTAAATGTCGCTGAAGTACTTTTGCAGCTGGTCGTCGATTAATTTCAAATCCCGCTTGTTCAGCGTAGCGATGAGATCTTTTTGAGGTCCGAGCACCTTCTTCAGCCACAAAATTTCACCGCGCAGACCGATGATTTCATTCAGATGCGATTTCTTGGTATTCATTAATATATCTTCTTCCAGCATTTCGATCCGATTGTCGATCCGGTCGCCAACGAAGAAGTAATTGTCGACTACGATGTCGACGAGATGATATAAGAAATAGTCCGGCCGATTAACTTCCTGCTCCCACAAAATGGGCTTCAGCGAGCGCAACTCGTTTAGCTTTTGTTTGGTAATCGTAATAATGTAATGACGGCCTAGAAAAATATTCAGCGCGCGAAGGAAGATTTCCTCATCGTCAAACCGGATACTGTTAATTACAATAAAATATTGGTTTTCATAAATTTCAAGTTTAGGACGCTGTTCCTCTTCGCTTAGGCAGTCTTCGACGGCCAGATCATGCATGCCGAACAAGGGCTGCAAAATCGCAAGGTCTTCCACATCGGCATCAATCCAATAAAAACCTTCCGCTGCGGGAACAAGGGTCTCATTAATGTCTTCAATCGGGGTAAATAACCCGTTGTTTACGTGACGAATTTTCATCCGAGCTTCTCCTCTCTTGTGACAGAGCTGCCGGATGAATGTGCAAAAGAACGGACTTAAAGCGCAAACGCCCGCTTGAGCAACTGTAGATCCGGCAGCCGCCGTATTCGATTGTTGTCAGGCTTAGGTCGATCGCCTTCCATGTCTGTTTGCACTCCTTTATCCTTTATTCTTCTTGAAAAATCGGCTTTTAATCCTTGTCTAGTATACTCCCGCATACACTTTACATTCAAGCGGAAAAATAGGCCGATCTCCCTTTATTTTGGCCCTCTACATCATATGTCGATAACGTCCTTGACGCGAATGGCGGAATCCATTAAAGTTAAGAATAGAATTGGTATTCAACAACCGAATAGAACCACTTTCTTATCAAGAGCAGGCGGAGGGACTAGCCCGATGAAGCCCGGCAACCGGCGTAAGCACGGTGCTAATTCTTGCGGAAACTTTAGTTTCTGAGAGATGAGGGAGGCGAGAGCTCTTTTTTTGACGAGCGTACGACCTTTTCTCACGGCAGAAAGGGTCTTTTTTGCGTTTAGAACGCCGATTATTACAGAAAAGGAGTGAATCGCAATGCCGATTAAAGTACCTGATTCCCTGCCAGCCAAAGAAATTTTGAACAACGAGAACATTTTCGTTATGGATGAAAGCACCGCTTTCCATCAAGACATCCGTCCATTACGGATCGCCATATTGAACCTCATGCCAACCAAAGAAACAACGGAGACGCAGCTTCTTCGCCTGATTGGCAACACGCCTTTGCAAGTCGAGATTGTATTGCTGCATCCGAAGACGCATACTTCCAAAAACACGTCCCACGAGCATCTTGAATCTTTTTATAAAACGTTCGAAGATATTCAGGACCAGTACTATGACGGACTTGTGATTACTGGCGCTCCGGTTGAACATTTGAACTTCGAAGACGTGAATTACTGGGAAGAGCTGAAGGATATTATGGACTGGAGCAGACGTAACGTTACGTCGACCTTCCATATTTGTTGGGCCTCGCAGGCAGGCTTGTACCATCACTTTGGCGTTCCGAAATATGAGCTCGACAATAAGATTTTTGGCGTGTTCCCTCATACGACCGAGAAGCAGAACGTGAATCTGCTGCGCGGCTTTGATGAAATGTTCTTCGTGCCGCAGTCCCGCCATACCGAAGTTCGCCGCGAGGATATCGAGAAAATCGGGGATTTGGATATTCTGTCGGAATCCGAAGAATCCGGTGTATATATTGTAGCTTCGAAAGACGGCAGACAAATTTTTGTGAGCGGCCATTCGGAATACGATCCGCTGTCGCTCAAATACGAATATGACCGAGATAAGGCAAAAGGATTGGATATTGATCTTCCCAAGAACTATTTCCCGGGAGATAATCCGGAAAAACTTCCCTTTTCGACATGGCGCTCCCATGCGAACTTGCTGTTCTCGAACTGGTTGAACTATTATGTATACCAACAAACGCCATATGATTTGGGCGCGGGTATCTAAATAATAAATAAGACATATCTCGAAGACAAAGGAGACGGACGAATCTTATGAAAATTGAAAGCCATCTTGCGCATATCGGTTCCGAAAAGGAGCCAGTAACGGGTGCAATCAGCTTCCCGATCTATCAGGCAACCGCGTTCCGCCATCCTAAGCTTGGCCAAAGCACCGGCTTTGATTATGCCCGTACGAAAAGCCCGACGCGTACCGTTCTGGAAGACGCGGCCGCACAACTCGAATCCGGTGATGCGGGTTTCGCCTGTAGCTCCGGTATGGCCGCTCTGACTACGATCTTCGCCATGTTCAGCCAAGGCGACCATTTGATCGTATCGCTTGATTTGTACGGCGGCACATACCGTTTGCTTGAGCAAATCATGACGCGTTTCGGCGTTACGGCTTCTTACGTGGATACCAACGATATTGACGGCATGTCCGAGTTGCTTCGGCCGACGACAAAAGCCGTTCTGATCGAGACGCCTACCAATCCGCTAATGATGATTACCGACCTGGAGCGGGTATCCGCTTGGGCGAAGTCCAAAGGTCTCCTTACTATCGTAGATAATACTTTGCTTACTCCATTCTTCCAGCGTCCAATTGAGCTGGGCGCGGACATTGTTGTTCACAGCGCGACAAAATATCTTGGCGGCCATAACGATGTGCTTGCCGGTCTTATCGTAACCAAAGGCGAAGAGCTGTCGAAGCAAATGGCATTTCTGCATAATTCGCTTGGCGCGGTCCTTGGACCGCAGGACTCTTGGCTTCTGATGCGCGGCATGAAGACGCTGGCGCTTCGCATGGAACGCCATCAGCTTAATGCAACGGCAATTGCGAATTATTTGATGGAGCATGAGGCGATTGAGGATGTTTATTATCCGGCGCTTCCTCACCATCCGGGCCATGAGGTTCAAAACAGACAATCCTCCGGCAACACGGGCATTTTCTCCTTCCGTCTGAAGGATGCCCGTTATGTCGAACCGATTCTCCGCCACGTTCAGCTAATTGCTTTTGCGGAAAGCTTGGGCGGCGTAGAATCGCTGATGACTTATCCTGCTGTTCAGACGCATGCGGATATTCCTCTGGAAATCCGTCAGAAAATCGGCGTTGACGACAGACTGCTCCGTTTCTCCGTCGGAATCGAGCATGCCGATGATCTCATTGCGGATCTCGAGCAGGCTTTGGCCGCAGCCAAAAGAGAAATCGAGGAGGCTTAAGCGAAATGAGTGACCGCCACAATCCCGAGAAAATTGCAGGACGCCATTTTGCGACAAAGCTGTTGCATTTCGGCGCTGAAATCGATGAACAGACCGGCGCCTCCAGCGCCCCGATCTACCAGGCTTCCACTTTCCATCAAGCGGATATTATGAACCCGCCTCATCACGACTACAGCCGTTCGGGCAATCCGACGCGCGAAGCGCTTGAGAACTATATTGCTTTGCTCGAAGGCGGAACGCGGGGGTTTGCTTTTGCTTCGGGCATGGCCGCGATCTCGACAGCATTTATGCTGTTGTCCGCAGGTGACCACGTAATCGTTACGGAAGACGTATACGGCGGTACATACCGTCTGCTTACAGCCGTTTTGACTCGATTCAATATCGAGACTACTTTTGTGGACATGACGGATTTTGACCAGGTGAAAGATGCGATCAAACCAAACACCAAAGCGGTGTTTATGGAGACGCCTTCGAACCCGACGCTCAAAATTACGGACATCGCGCGCGTTACGGGCTGGGCAAAAGACAACGGCCTCCTTACGATGCTCGACAATACGTTTATGACTCCATACCATCAGCGTCCGTTCGAGCTGGGAGTCGATATTGTGCTGCATAGTGCGACCAAGTTCCTGAGCGGTCATAGCGACGTGTTGGCGGGACTTGCCGTAACGAACGACGAAGCGCTTGGCCGCCGTTTGTACCAGCTTCAGAACGGTCTTGGAGCCGTACTGAGCGCACACGAGAGCTGGCTCCTGATGCGCGGCATGAAGACGTTGCAAGCCCGTATGGAGCACAGCGAACGCAGCGCGCGCAGACTTGCCGAATGGCTCAGCGAGCATCCTGAAGTGACGCAAGTATTCTACCCTGGGCTTGCGGATCATCCGGGCCGCGACATTCACGAGAAGCAATCGAAGGGTTACGGCGCGGTTGTGTCTTTCGACGTAGGAAGCGGAGAGAAAGCAGCGTCTTTGCTCAGCCGCGTTCAACTGCCGCTTGTTGCGGTCAGCTTGGGAGCGGTGGAAAGCATTCTCTCGTATCCTGCCAAAATGTCACATGCCGCTATGCCTAGGGAAGTCCGTTACGAGCGCGGAATTACGGACGGACTTGTCCGCTACTCGGTAGGACTTGAAGCTATTGAGGATCTCATTAATGATCTCGATGCTGCCCTGCGCGGATAATTTGTTCAAATTAAGCGAAAAACACGGCTGACGCATGCGACAAGCCGTGTTTTTTCGTTTTTCCGTAACATACGAAAGATGACGGACAAGAACGAGATATGATAGGATTAATTGATAGCTATTAAGAACGGAAAGATAAGGAGGTCTTGCGAGATGGCTACGTTGGACCAGATTTTGGAGAAGGCATTGCGCGGCGAACGAATTACGTTTGATGAATGCGTAACGCTGCTTGAATCCGATGAGATTGAAAAAATGGGCGAGGTAGCAAATCAGCTTATGCTGAGACGCCATCCTGAACCGATCACGACCTTTGTCGTTGGACGGAACGTCAACTATACAAATATTTGCGATGTTTATTGCCGGTTCTGCGCGTTTTACCGTGCACCGGGTTCGGCTGAGGGTTATGTCCTCTCGAACGAAACGATACTTAACAAGATCCAGGAAACGATGGATGTCGGCGGTACGGAGATTCTGATGCAAGGCGGTACCAACCCGAATCTGCCGTTCTCCTACTACACGGATCTGCTTCGCGAGATCAAGCAGCATTTCCCTGAGATTACGATGCACTCCTTCTCGCCTGCCGAGATTCAGAAGATGAAGGATGTATCGGACGGACTGTCGCTTGACGAAGTGGTTAGACAATTGCATGAGGCCGGTCTGGACTCTCTGCCGGGCGGAGGCGCGGAAATTCTGGATGACCGTACCCGCCGCAAGATCAGCAAGCTGAAAGGTTCTTGGACGGACTGGATGGATGTTATGAAATCCGCCCACCGTCATGGCATGAACACAACGGCGACGATGGTATACGGTTTTGGCGAGACGGCGGAAGAACGCGCGCTTCACCTGCTTCGCATCCGCGACGCGCAAGATGAGTGCGAAGCTAACGGTTATGATTCGAAAGGTTTCTTGGCCTTTATCTGCTGGCCGTTCCAGCCGGACAATACCAATATGAGAAAAGTCGAGAAGTCGAAGCCGGAAGAATATTTGAAGATGGTTGCGGTCAGCCGTATCATGCTGGACAATATCGACAACTTCCAGTCTTCTTGGGTTACGATGGGTCCGGATATCGGCAAGCAGTCGCTTTCTTACGGCTGTAACGACTTCGGAAGCACGATGATCGAAGAGAACGTCGTATCTGCTGCGGGTACAACCCATAAAGTAAACATTGAATCTATTCTTCAGCTTATCCGCGAGTCCGGCAAAATCCCGGCGCAACGCGATACGAAATACAACACGATTAAAATGTACGACGATCACGAGCATGCGGCAAAAGACTTTGTTATGCAGAACTAATACAGCTTGTTATAGCATCCGGCCCAGCATTTATGGGCTTGGATGCTTTTTTATTGTGTAGACCGGCATGAAATGCCTCGGAACTCACATATTCTTTTTCATAATCAAGGCTTGTGGGAAGGAAGGGTTAGCGATGGATCAGCAGAAACTGATTGAAGCCATCAAGCAAATGGAGTTGCGGCTTCACCGCGATGATATCCATATAAGAGAAGATATAACGGCTCCGATCCTTGATGCCGCATTGGACGAGGATACGATTATGCGCAAAGAAATTTCCGGTGGCTTGGTATTCGATTTCTATTACCGGACCAAGATCGCACGTGACTTTCTGCTCGCCACGCCGGACTGTCCCGATCATGTATGGGAACCACAGACGACCAAGCTGCTTAAAATGTTGTCCAGGCAAGCTAGGCATGTATTGATTGGCGGTGCTTATTTCGGTGATCAGGCGCTTATTGTGGCGAAGGAAATACTGCCGGCAGGCGGTATCGTGCATTGCTTTGAGCCTAACAAGGCTCAATTCCGGATGCTGCAGCATAATGCCGAGTTGAACGGGCTTGGTAACGTACGGGCTTCACGGCTTGGGTTGTGGAACAATGACGAAGGGACAATGAGACTGATCGGAAATGATTCCTTCGCGCATGCTGAATTGATTACTGACGCTGACGCAGAACCGGATGATCCGACTCTCTTTCAGACCATTTCCATTGACAGCTACGTGAGAAAACAAGGGATACCGCCGCTAGATCTGATCTTGCTTGATATCGAGGGGCTGGAGTATGCCGCCTTGCAGGGAGCTGCAAGCCAGTTGGATCTGCCGGCGGATGAAGCGCCGAATATCATTTTTGAGGTTCACCGCAATTACGTCGATTGGAGCAACGGGCTTGAGCATAGCGACATTATTCAATATCTGAAGTCTTTTGGTTACCATATATTTGCCCTGCGCGATTACAATACCAACATCGATATGACGGGCAAACCGGTGGAGATCATTCCTCCGGAACGTTGCTACTTGGATGGCCCTCCTCATGGGTTCAATATGATCGCGGTCAAAGATCTCTCTATCCTGAACGACCCTCAGATCAAAATGTGCTACGATGTCAGCCCCAAGCTGCTGACCCACAAAAAAAATTATCTCCACCAACCAACCGAGTAATCTTCGCTCGCTCTCCTTGTGTTCTCTCTCTGCCGAGTAATTGTAACCACTTGAAGTTTTGCGCTGCCGAGGCAACCGGGCAGCACAAGAACGCCTCCCCAAACGAAGGAGCGGGGGAGAGTTTCTTGGCTTTTGCAACTCTCTGGTGTGAGCGGAGCGAAAGTAACGTACTGGAGAAGCGGAGCGTTCGCCTTTGTTCCCGGAATTCAACCGCCGCGCGGTTTAATTCAAAGAATTCCGGGAACAACAGCGATCGGAAGGACGTTACTTTTGCGCAGCGACCATCACGCGGAGAGGAACTTCGCTGTAAAGCCAATCACTCCCACTCACTCCTTTCGTATATACCCAACCCCCCAGCCATATACTTATAAGGGGAATGAAAGGGGTGAGCTCATGGAGCTGTTTACCGTAACGCTACCTTCGAACATGGAGCAATCGGCTGCCCAACTAGCGGCGTTGATGGCGGAATGCACAAACAATGGTCTACATATCGCACACATCGAAGGAGATGCCGTACAATACGCGCTACAATCCGAAAAGGAGATTAGCTGCCAAGCAATCCTGCCGTATTTTCAACTGGCCGACCATAGCCAATCGGTGTACCAAGCGGCTTCCAAAGCCCTTGCCGAATTCATCGTAACCGATATGGAACCGCTCATTCTGGCAGCCATTATTCGGAGAAAATACAGGAATAACCACGCAATCGATGCACCTGTGATCGAGAAATATTGCCACGAGCTGCTGCACGGAACCGAATGGGATGGCCTTGGAACGAGATTTCTGGATGCGGACCGGCAGCGCCGCAAAACGAAAGTTGCCGATGAGATTGAACGGTATTTGCAGGAAAATTCGGTATTGAATCTGGAAGGCTTAACTTCGTTCCGGCTACAGCCTTACCGTACGGAATTAGCGGAGATCGTGGATTACGCGTTAGACGAATATGTGCTTGATAAGCAATACCAGGAGTTTATTTCGCTTCTGAAATATTTTGTCGGCTTGCAGGAATCCAAGGTGCCGATAGTCCATCTTGTGCACAAGGGAAGCCATGAGTTTGTCCTGTACAATGAGAAATTTCAGCTTTTTGAACCGAAGCCCCATTCGGACAAGTTAGTGGCCGAGATGCTGGAGACCGAAATGAATATTGAAGATATGGTCATCAGCTCGCTTATAGCGGTATCGCCAAAGCATATTATGATTCATACAAGGCAGGAGGATATGCAGGTCATTCGGACGATCGAGACGATTTTTGACAACCGCGTATCTCTTTGTACGCAATGCCCTTCCTGTAATCCATGCTTTGATAGCAATAGCTCCGTTCAGCCGGATAGCCGTATCTATTGACCAATAGAGACAAAGGGGCTATAATGTTGCACATACGATTTAAACAGCAATGACAAAGACATGTATTCGCCGTAAATGCCGGCCCAGAGAGAGGAAACCTGGCTGTAATTTCCTTCGTGGCATTAGCAAATATACCCCTTTGTAGCTGTGCGGTTGAACGTGACTCCGGTCATTATTAAGCTGCACCGGATGTCTCCGTTATCAGATCATTACAAGGATTGCTTAAGTTGACTAGATATCCAGTCGGCGGAAGGTGATCGAAGTAGGGTGGAACCACGGGTATTCAAGCACTCGTCCCTTTGCGGGATGCGTGCTTTTTTTGCGTTCATCCCGCCTGCTATGCCAACATTTCAGGAGGGAAAACAATGTCTATCAAGGTTACTTTTCCAGACGGCGCGATTCGGGAGTATGCGGCTGGGACAACAATTGAGGAAGTAGCGGGTTCCATCAGCCCGGGTCTTCGCAAAAATGCGATTGCCGGTAAAATCAACGGTAAAGTGGTTGACGTATACGCGCCAATCGAGGCGGATTCGTCTATCGAGATCGTGACAGTAGAATCGGCTGACGGTCTGGAGGTTTACCGCCACAGTACTGCGCATCTAATGGCTCAAGCGATCAAACGCTTGTATGGCAATGCAAACGTGAAGCTGGGTATCGGTCCGGTTATCGAGGACGGCTTCTATTATGATATCGATATGGATCAGTCTCTGACTCCGGAAGACTTGACTAAGATCGAGAAAGAAATGCAGCGTATCATCAGCGAAAACCTCGACATTCGCCGCCGCGAAGTGAGCCGCGAAGAGGCGCTTGCTACATTTACTGAGCTTGACGATAACCTGAAGCTTGAGCTGATCCGCGATCTGCCTGAGGACTCGGTTATTACGATGTATGACCAAGGCGAGTTTTTCGACCTTTGCCGCGGACCGCATTTGCCGTCCACTGGCCGTATCAAAGCGTTCAAGCTGCTTAGCGTGGCTGGTGCTTATTGGCGTGGCGATTCGAAGAATAAGATGCTGCAGCGTATTTACGGTACGGCCTTCGCGAAGAAAGCGGAGCTGGATGAGCATCTGCACTTCCTGGAAGAAGCGAAAAAACGCGATCACCGCAAATTGGGTAAAGAGCTGAAAATGTTCACGTTCTCCCGCGAGGTTGGCCAAGGCTTGCCGCTGTGGCTGCCAAACGGCGCGAAAGTTCGCCGTACGCTCGAGCGTTATATCGTCGACATGGAAGAACGTCTCGGCTACGAGCATGTGTATACACCGGTGTTGGCTAACGTTGAACTGTACAAAATCTCCGGGCACTGGGAGCACTACAGCGAAGATATGTTCCCGCTGATGGCGCTCGACAACGAAGAACTTGTGCTTCGTCCAATGAACTGCCCGCATCACATGATGGTGTACAAGAGCGATATGAGAAGCTACCGCGATCTCCCGGTCCGTATTGCGGAGATGGGTACTATGCACCGCTATGAAATGTCCGGCGCTTTGACTGGCCTTCACCGCGTGCGTGCCATGACGCTAAATGACGCGCATATCTTCTGCCGTCCGGATCAGATCAAGGAAGAGTTCGCGCGCGTTGTGAACTTGATCCGCAAAGTATATGAAGACTTCGGAATCAAGGAATACCGCTTCCGCTTGTCGTACCGCGATCCGCAAGATACAGAGAAGTACTTCCAGAACGACGAGATGTGGGAAATGTCGCAACGCATGTTGCGCGAGGTTGTTGAAGAGCTTGAGTTGCCATTCTTTGAGGCGGAAGGCGAAGCGGCGTTCTACGGTCCTAAGCTTGACGTTCAAATCAAAACAGCGCTTGGCAAAGAAGAGACTTTGTCGACTGCGCAGCTCGACTTCCTGCTCCCTGATCGTTTCGAATTGGAATACATCGGCGAAGACGGCAAGAAACATCGTCCGGTCGTTATCCACCGCGGTATTATCAGCACAATGGAACGGATGACTGCTTTCCTGCTCGAGAACTTCGCAGGCGCGCTTCCGCTCTGGCTGTCGCCGGTACAAGCGAAAGTAATCCCGGTATCGACTGCTTACGAGGGTTATGCTCGTGAAGTGGAAGAGAAGCTTCAACTCGCCGGTATCCGCGTAGAGAGCGATCTTCGCAACGAGAAGCTTGGCTACAAGATCCGCGAAGCACAGCTTGAGAAGTTGCCATATATGCTGGTTGTAGGCGAGAACGAGGCACAATCGGGTTCCGTATCCGTGCGCAAGCGCGGCGAGGGAGATATTGGCGCTAAGCCGGTAGAAGAGCTGGTTGCCTTGCTTCAACAAGAGATTGCGTCCAAAACAATCTAACCGTTCGAGAATAAAGCTTGGACCGTTTGGGAAATATTCTTCTGAGGAGGAAGCTGCCCAAATGGTCACAAGCTTTTTTACTTGTAAAAAAACAATCTCGTGTTTTGCAATTGCTGCGCTGCTAGCGGGAGGAACGACAGCTCCAAGCTTGGCGGCGGCGCCTAAAGAAAAGCCGGCAGCGGTAGAAGCTATCGCTCAGCAAACGTTGTCGACCGTAGAGGTCGTAGCGACCGGCTACACAGCCGGATATGAATCAACCGGCAAACGCCCGGGGCATCCGCAGTACGGAATTACCTACTCGGGGGTAAAAGTCAGGAGGGGGCAAGTATCGACCGTAGCGGCTGATACGAAGCTGTTCCCGATCGGAACCCTTCTCTACATTCCGGGTTATGGATACGGAGTAGTGGCGGATACGGGTTCGGCCATTAAAGGCCATAAACTCGATTTGTACTTTGAGACGATAAAAGACGTATATAAGCAGTGGGGTAAGCGAACCGTTGAAGTTCAGGTGCTTCGCAAGGGGAGCGGCAAGCTTTCGCAAACGTGGTTGAACCAGATTAATCGCGCCGTGGAAGCGGGTAAACCAATCCCTCAGACCTATCTGGAATCGTAGCTTGAAACTGAATAATAAGCCTTCCCTCAGCCATACTAATGGATGGACGGGGAGGTGACTACTACAATGGCTAAGAACAAAAACAATAAAGCGCAAAACAACAATAAGTACAACGCGGAGTTCTCTGAAGAGTTCAACCAAAACGCTCAAGCAGGCAAAGCAGCAAATCAGGCGACTCAAAAAGCGCAGAAGTAATTACTTAGACCGATCAAAGAGAGGAACCAACCCCGGTTCCTCTTTTTTTGAGCTAGGTAAAATTTCTTATGTTACATATTTTAAGTTTTCAAGAGCGTATCTTTGTTGTATTATAGGAGATGTAAGAAATAATCACGCAATGAAGACAGGTGAGCTATCATGGTGGATCCAATTATTCATACGAATCATTCTACGTCCCTTCATCGCAAAGCGGCGGAAGTGTTGCCTTTTATCGATGCATATGTGGCGAAGAAAGAGCAGGAAATCGCAGAAATCGAGCAAATGGTTGAACGATATGAGAAGCGGCGTCTGAAGGAAGAACGGGCTTATCAATCCATGTCCACGTTGCGCAGGTTATTGTCCGGCCGGAAGCCAGATCATCATTTGGCTGTTGAGTACATTCATTTTGTGAAGAAGCCAATGGAGCAAGTGCGTGCCCTCCGTCTTGAAATTGAACATGCCAAATCCATTCAAGTATCGTCGCCAACGGATATCGTGACGGTGTCAGGAGATCTGGTTAATGAACTATATAAATAATTATCCTTATACATAAAAGGCGTTCCCCTACTAGGAGGAACGCCTTTTATCATTTTCTTGTTATGCTGTCTACATCGATAAAGTCGTTCTCTTGGCTATAAGCCGGAACGCCATGGATGCCAACATCAAGGCCAACTAATTCTTCGTCTTTCGATACTCGAACCGGCATAACCTTGCGGATCAGCCATAGTACAGCCCATGTAATGACGAAGCCCCATACAACAACAACGGCAAGACCAAGCGCTTGCGCGCCAAGCAAATTCCAGCCGCCTCCATAGAGCAAACCGTAGTAACCTTGGCCAACGCCTTTGGTCAATTCGGGCATCGCGCATAAGCCAACGGCAAGCGTGCCGATACTGCCGCTGATGCCGTGTACGGCGAAAGCGCCAACCGGGTCATCGATTTGTTTGCGTTCCATAAGCTCGGTGACGAGAACCATGGCGATACCGCAAATGGCGCCGATCCAGATTGCTGCCCCGTCGGATACAAACGCGCATCCGGCCGTAATGCCAACGAGCCCGGCCAGTGAGCCGTTAATAACCATAGGCGGATCGGCCTTCCGGTAACGGAACATGGTGAATAGGATACAGACTGCGCCGCCGGATGCCGCCGACAGCATGGTTGTAACGGCGATATGCCCGATTGCCGGGTTGGTTGCGCTGAGCGTACTGCCGGCATTAAAGCCAAACCAGCCGAACCATAGAATAAAAGCGCCAACCGAAGCGAGTGGAAGATTTGATGGAGACACGATGTTTACTTTACCGTCCGGCGAAAATTTTCCGATTCGCGGACCGATAAAGATGGTTGCCGCAAGCGCCGCAAATCCGCCCAAGGCGTGAATCGCTGCCGAACCCGCAAAATCAATCATGCCAAGCTTCCCAAGCCAGCCGTTTACGGCCCATATCCAATGTCCGGATAACGGATAGATCAGCCCGGTCATCGCGATGGTCAGCAATATGTAAGCCCGGAAATGGATCCGTTCCGCTACCGCTCCTGATACGATGGATATAACCGCAATAACGAAGGCGCTTTGGAACAGCCAAAAGGTTTCGTGGGAGATGTTGTGTTTGATGTGAGATAAGTCTCCATTTAATAGGAACCCTGTTGTGCCGAATAAGCCGCCAACATCTTTGCCATACATAATCGCAAAACCAAAAAAGTAAAAGACAAGTGCGCCAAAAACAATGTCGACAAAAACCTTCATAATGATGCTTACCGCGTTTTTTTGCCGGACAAACCCCGCCTCCAGCAAGGCAAATCCGCCTTCCATAAGCAAGATCATGGCTGCTGTCAAGACAACCCAGATCGTGTCCAGCCCTCTCGACAGTTCTGCTACGTCCATTGCTTCAACTCCCGTTTGTTCATAGTCTTTTATGATGTAAGGTTTCTCTGTCTCTATGAATCCGCTCACCATTATAATTAGTCCAAGTCAGTTATGTCAACGTGTAAGCGTGATGTTTTGTGACGTAGAATAACTTTTTTTTACAGAATAGCGAAAAATGACGGTTTGGAACGGATTCCCGTGGGTTCGTCTCCGTCTCAAGACCGATGCGAAGTTCAATCGACCGTCCCTTTATAAGAGTTCTTTCATTAGCTATACTAAGTAGCAATAAGACATTCTTGAGTAGTCGCAGGGAGTTGAATAACTTGAATGGAAGCTTTCTAAACCGGCTGTTGTCTGGTCTCATTATTATTGGAATAGGCGTCGTTTTCTTATTAAGACAATTTGGCGTGGTTGATTTCGATATTAGTATTGGGGATATCGTCTCTAATTATTGGCCGGTTGTGCTTTTGTGGATTGGCGTGCACGGATTGCTGGCCGGAAGCCGCGGTAACGGTTCAGGCTGGTGGGCAGGCATGATGATCATACTCGGCTTTATGTTCCTCGGCCATAATCTAGAATGGTTCTCCTGGTCGTTTGGCGATATCGTCTCGTACGCTTGGCCGATCATTATTATTCTCGTAGGCATTAACTTTTTGCGCCGTCCGCGGCATCGCCACCAGGAGCCTCCGCAATTCGAGGATGAATGGAAATCGTACAATGCGTATACCGATCACAAAGGCGAAGTGCCTTCCGCGCCGCCTCTTCACCCTGACCCTACGAAGGAAGACGGCAATGCGGCATTCGAAGAAATGAACGAACAGAGGGAGCAGCAAGGGCAGCAAAGACAAGAACCGCTTCATCGGACTAGACATCATGATATGAAGCATCAATTGCGTCAACAGATCAATGAGCAGAAGCGTCATATCCGGGAGCATAAAGAGCAAGTGAGGGAGCATATTCGCGAACATCACAGACAACACAGGCAACATCACCGCTCCAAGCACGGATCCTTCGAATATTGGAACCATGATCCAAGCGCGCAATCCAGATCCGGGTTTATCGGAGATATTCATATCGGTCAAGATTATTGGGAGCTGAAACCGCTGAATATATCCCATTTTATCGGCGATACGATTGTGGATTTGACGAAAGCGCAAATTCCGTTTGGGGAGACGAAGATTAACATCTCATCTTTTATTGGCGATGTGAAAGTATATGTTCCCAACGATTATGAAGTAGGCATTCAGGTGATATCGAGTGCTTTTGTCGGGGACGTCAAGATTCTCGGACAGAAGGAAGGCGGAATGTTCAAGAGCATTAACATCCATTCGCCTTATTATGAAGAGACGGATAAAAAAATCAAACTCGTCGTAAGCACGTTTATCGGCGATGTCCGCGTAACGAAGGTGGGTTAGACTTTTATGATCGTTCGATTGTTCCGAGGCGGCAAATGGCAGCTGCTCGCTATGTTTGTTGCCTCTTCGGTAACGGCGCTATTGCTTGCAATTGTGGTATGGACCGGATTCTCAGGAGATTATGTACAGACGGAAGTGCGCTATGGGGCAGCCTCCGTCTTTCTGCTTGTTAGCGCGGGTTTCGGGTATTGGACAGGACAGCATATTCAACGGCGGATCGATACGCTGCAGCTAGCTTTGAAGCAGGCGGTAAACGGGAACTTTGAAGTTCGGATTACCGAATCCGGCGATTCATTCTCGGAGCTGTACCACGAATTTAATGAGCTTGCGGAACTGATGGAAGTGCGGATGAAGCGGCTGCAGATGACAGGGGAAGAACAGGTTATGGCGCAAGCTGCTTCTAATGAAGCCGCGGTGCAGGAGGAACGGAAACGCCTGGCCAGAGATTTGCATGATACGGTCAGTCAACAGCTGTTCGCGATGCATATGTGCGCATCTTCCTTGCCGAAGCTGCAAGAGATCGATCAAGCTCGTGCTGCTTCCGTATTGGATCAGCTGATCCAGATGTCGACTCTAGCGCAAAAGCAGATGCGGATTTTTATCGCGCAACTTCGGCCGATGGAGCTCGAAGGGCGTACCCTGCATGAGGCGCTGGATAAATGGTTTCCGGACTATTGCCGGCAGAACGGTCTTCAAGGTAATTTCGACTGGCGGTTATCGGAGCCGCTCTCCGAAGCGAAGGAGCATCAGCTGTTCCTGATCATCCAGGAAGCTATGGCGAATGTAGTGAAGCATTCCGGCGCGCAAGGCTGCTCGCTTAGTTTGACGGAGAATGAACGTCAGGTCGTGCTAAGTCTTCAAGATGACGGGGCGGGCTTCCGGGCAGATCAAGTTAGCCGAGGTTCGTACGGATTATCGACGATGCAGGAGCGTGCGCAGCAGTTAGGCGGATTGGCGGAAATTATTAGCAAGCCGGGCAGCGGAACGAGAGTGAAGGTTACAATACCGAAAATATGGCGGAGGAATGAAAACGATGAGCGGGACTAATACATTAAAAGTCATGATTGTAGATGACCATGATATGGTGAGAACGGGCTTGCGCACGTATTTGATGCTGGAGCCGAAATTTGAGGTTGTTGCTGAAGCAGGCAGCGGGCAAACGGCTATCTCGATGCTGGAAGCGGGGCTTCCCACCGGCGAATTGCCGGACGTCATATTGATGGACCTTATGATGCCGGGAATGGATGGCATTGAAACAACGCGGCAACTTATTGCTAAATATCCAAGCCTGAAGATCGTTATGTTGACCAGTTTCCTCGAAGATGACAAGGTATACGGAGCAATTGAAGCGGGAGCTGTCAGTTACGTCCTTAAGACCGTATCGGCGGAAGAGCTGATTTATGCGCTGAATGGCGCGGTGAAAGGCATGCCGGTCATGACGGCGGATGTATCGCAAGCATTAACGAGAGGCTTGCGCCAGCGTACCGCCCAATCCGGTGACGAAGACTTGACGGAGCGGGAGAAGGAAGTGCTGCTGCTTATCGCGGAAGGCCGTTCCAACAAGGAGATTGGCGAGGAGCTTCATATAAGCGTAAAAACCGTCAAAACCCATGTCAGCAATCTGTTGATGAAATGCGAACTGGACGACCGGACGCAGCTGGCGGTTCTGGCGCATCGCAAAGGCTGGGTTAAAAACACATAAACGTTCAAATGGTGGGACATATTATCCTTTAGTGGTTATATATACATGTGTGCTAATTACCATACATGCTAAAGGAGATGATCGGTCATGATTCCACTTTCATCATCGCTGGAAGCCCGTCAGCAAGCGTTCACGGATTCAAGGGATTGGCTGGAGGAGCAACAGTTCTCGCTCGGAGGCAATTGGGACTATACGAACGGCTCTTTTGACCGGGCATTGGACGAGGAGCATAAAGTGTGGCTTCGCTTGCCTTTTCAAGTGACGAACGGAAGCGTCGTGGATGTAACGGCGGACACGAATGCGATCATTACGTTCGGGTCGCCTTATGTGCTGAGACATGAATATCAGGAAGGCAACGATCCCGAAGCAAGCGCACGCGTCGTAGGGGCATTATTTGATCAGTTTCAATCACCTTCGAACCCGGACGCACGAGTGGATTCGAAATGGGTGGATAAGGCGAAAGGAATATTAAACGAAGTTGAAAAGCTGTTTCCCCAATAAAATAAGGCACGCCAAGCTCTCTATTAGCCAATGGAGAGTTTGGTAGATTAACGTGCGAAGGATATAGAAATAACGTCGAATGACGTTTTTTTTATTTTCGTTTTAATTCATTTTAAGTTTGTTTTAAGGTAGAATGTGCATGATAGGAATACAGGAATTGAGAGCGCCGACAATTACAAGATTCGGCTGCTTTAATTGGAATAAATCAAGGAGGAGAACGGACATGGACGATCAGAACAAAAAATATGACGATTTCTTTCAGAATCGCGCAAACGGTGATAACAACGATCCGCGAGAAGATGAGAACACAGAAGCATCATCGGAAGGATCGGAAGCTCCGGGCAAAACTTCCTACTATTATTCATACGGACCTTTTAAATCTTCGGCACCAGACGATAACGGTGGAGCCGTACCTTCCCGCTCTAATCCGCAGGAACACTACTCGGGAGCACCTGATGACAACGAACCTGAGGCAGAACAAACAAAAGTGGAAGTAACGCCTCCGGTGCCAATGCGGCCATTTACTTATAATCAGCAAGCAGGCAGCAGCAGCTGGCAACAACGCGAGCCTCGCAAAAAAAGCCCGATTAGAGGCATGTTTGTCTCCTTCCTGGCTGGGGTAGTTGTAGTGGGCGGCCTGATGGGCGGCCTGATGTATGCTTCCGATACGAATAACTGGTTCACAAGCAATTCGGTATTCTCCTCGGGACAGGCGAATAATTCCGCAAGCGCCGGTTCGGGTTCTACGGCTGAGGGAACGACAGGCAGCAATGGCGGTGCTTCGGTAGCAGCCGCTAGACCGGATAACATTGCGAAGTTGTTTGAGACGGCAAGCCCGGCGGTCGTGAAGATTGAGACGTACGTGAAGCCAGCGACGCGCGGCAGCAGCGGCGGGGGCGGCATTTTGGACGATCCGTTCTTCCGTCAGTTCTTTGGCGACGAGGCTCCGGATGCCAATCAGCAACAGCCGCAAGATAACGGCAACAAAGACGATGACAGCAATCTGCAGGCTCAAGGAATTGGTACGGGCTTCTTCTTCGAATCCGACGGTTACATCTTGACTAACCAGCATGTTGTAGCGGATTCCGATAAAATCGAAGTAACGGTACAAGGCTACGACAAGCCGTTTACAGCCGAACTTCTTGGTTCCAGCTTTGATCTAGACCTTGCCGTACTGAAGATTACGGGCGACAAAGCGTTCCCAACGCTGCCGCTTGGCAGTTCGGACGATATCAACATCGGTGACTGGGTTGTTGCAATCGGCAATCCATACGGCTTTGACCACACGGTAACAGTAGGCGTGCTTAGCGCGAAAGAGCGTCCAATCGATATCCAAGATACGGACGGCACCCGCAATTACAAGCATTTGCTGCAAACAGACGCTTCGATTAACCCGGGCAACTCGGGCGGTCCGCTTCTGAATACAAAAGGCGAAGTTGTTGGTATTAACACAGCGGTAAGCTCGCAAGCGCAAGGCATTGGTTTTGCGATTCCGACGAGCACGATCCAGGAAGTTCTGGATACTCTCAAAAACAATAAAGAAGTGCCTAAAGAGCCGGTTCCATTCATTGGCGCAGAGCTGGGTGACGTAACGGACGCAATTGCGAAACAGCTGAGCATGGATAAAGCGGAAGGTTCGATTGTAAGCAACGTTTATTATAATTCTCCGGCATACATTGCCGATCTGAAGCAATTTGACGTTATCTTGGGCATCGACGGCAAAACGTACGATAATACCCAAGCGCTTATCGCGGAGATTCAAAAACGCAAAGTGGGCGACAAAGCCGTGCTGAACATTATGCGCAGAGGCGAAAAAATGGATCTGACGGTTGAAATCGGAGACAAAAATAAATTCAACGCCGAGTAAGTTACGCAGACAAAAAAAGCGCAGAGTAATCTGCGCTTTTTTTCTAGCCGATAAGTTATATACAAGGGGAGAATAGAATGAGACAGCACATTATGGTGGTAGATGACGATGAAAAAATCACGGCTTTGCTTAGAAGAAGCCTTGCGTTTGAAGGTTACGAGGTAACGACCGCAAGCAACGGGATGGAAGGCTTGAAGATGCTCTTGTCCGCAGATCCGGACATGCTGATCTTGGATGTCATGATGCCGCAGGTGGATGGCTGGGAAGTGTGCCGCCGCGTGCGCGAAGGCGGAAGCACCGTGCCTATTCTAATGCTGACGGCCAAAGACGATATCTCGGACCGGGTAAAAGGGCTCGATGCCGGGGCGGACGATTATCTAATCAAACCGTTTGCGCTGGAGGAATTACTGGCCAGAGTCCGTGCTTTGTTGCGCCGTAAATCGGATAAGATCGACGAGGGCAACAGCAACAAAATCGTATTTGAAGACTTGGCGCTTGATCTGGATTCCCGCGAAGCGATTCGCTCCGGCAGACGGATCGAATTGACGGCGAAGGAATACGACCTCTTGCTCTTATTTATGCACAATCCTCGGCGCGTGCTGACAAGGGACGCCATTATGGAGAAGATCTGGGGTTATGATTTCAGCGGCGAGTCGAACGTGCTTGAGGTTTATATTGCGATGCTCCGCCAGAAGCTGGAGGAAGGCGGGGCTAAACGAATTATCCAAACGGTACGCGGTACCGGCTATGTATTGCGGGGAGAGGGTTGATTAGCAGATGACAATCAGGCTTCGTCTGACCTTATGGTTCTCCGGCATCCTTGCGGCAGCATTGATTGTGCTCTGCGTGGCTATTTATTTCTTTGTTAATATGAACACATATAATGATATCAAGGTACAGCTTCGTGACCAAGCGAATGATTATAACATTTATAAATACGAATATGGCTTGAACCAAATGGACCTTAATCTACAGAAGAAATCACCCTTCATTGATAAAAACTTTTTTGTCCAATTAGTTAACTATACGGAAGGCGTAATCAAACAATCGGATGAGCTAGGTAAAAACGGGTTGAAATTTCCGATACCTGAAGCGAAGTCCAACCCTAAGAACGGCTATGTGAAGACAACCCTAAAGACGGACAGCGGCGAAGTACTCCCATTCCTTGTCTATCAGCGAGTTATTCCCAACAATACGGAAGAAGGCGAAATCATCGGCCTGCTTCAGGTGGGGACCGTCATTACAAGTGAAACCAATTATTTGACGGGTCTTCGCGTTATTTTGATATTATCATCGGTCATCTGCTTGATTATCGCCTTCTCCGTAGGCTTATTCCTGGCGCGCAAAGCCCTGCAGCCGATTGAACGAGTGATCCGTTCGACGGAACAGATTCAAAGCGGGTCGGATCTTAGCGTAAGGATTCCGATTGAAGGGCCCAAGGATGAAATTGGAAGATTGGTATACACCCTTAATATTATGCTATCCCGCATAGAAATAGCGTATAACGGGCTGGATGAATCGTATAAAGCGCAGCGGCGTTTTGTATCGGATGCGTCTCATGAGCTTCGCACCCCTCTGACAACGATTCGCGGGAATATTGAGCTTCTTCAGCGGATGTGGTCGAAAACGCTTGAACCTGGCGAAGCGGGAGATATTGTACTCGCTCTTGATACCAATCGCTGGGAGTTGTCTAATGAAGCCATGCAAGATATTTCGGCGGAAGCAAGACGGATGTCTACGCTTGTGAATGATCTTCTGGCTTTGGCAAGAGCGGATGCCGGTTACGAGATGGAGAAAACAACGCTGCCGATGCTGCCTATCGCGGAAGAAGTGGGCCGCAGAGCAGGATTCTTGCCTCGCACCGCCGTATGGCGGGTTGGCGATCTGTCTGCCTTGAACGGCTTCCAAGTAAAAGGGAATGCAGACTACTTGCAGCAACTCTTGTTCATTTTTATCGAAAATGCGTTCAAATACACGCCAAGCGGCTGGATTGAGTTATCCGCGACGCGTAGAGAAGACCAACTGGGCATCATTATTAAAGATACGGGCATCGGCATGAATCCGAAAGAGGTTCCGCATATCTTCGACCGGTTCTACCGGGCGGACGAATCACGCGGGAAAACCGTTGGAACGGGGCTTGGTTTGTCCATAGCCAAATGGATTATCGACGAACACCGCGGCTCGATCGAGGTGACTACGATGGAGGAAGAAGGGTCCACGTTTGTCATTTGGCTGCCAATAGACTTTTCCCCCCAGCCTGCATCGATTATAATGGAAGGAACCGATCAACGAATCGAAGACTAACCTTCGTTATCCAGAAAGCAGGTGCAACAAGTGGAAATTGTTAAAATATCACCGCGGGGCTATTGTTACGGCGTTGTTGATGCCATGGTTCTCGCTTTGCAAACCGCCAAAAACCTGGACCTTCCGCGTCCGATTTATATCCTTGGCATGATCGTTCATAATGCGCATGTGACAGAAGCTTTCGAGACAGAAGGCGTAATTACGCTGGACGGGGAGAACCGTCTTGAGATTTTGGAGCAAATTGAGAGCGGCACGGTTATCTTCACGGCCCATGGCGTATCTCCCGAAGTTCGCAACCGCGCCCGCGAGAAAGGTCTTACGATCGTGGACGCTACTTGTCCGGATGTAACGAAGACGCATGATCTGATCCGGGAAAAGGTCGCCGAGGACTATCATATTATCTACATCGGCAAACAAGGCCATCCGGAACCGGAAGGCGCCATTGGCGTGGCTCCGGATCGCGTGCATCTGATTGAACGCGTCGAAGACATCTCCGAGCTGAACGTGCCGGAAGGCCGTATCATTATTACGAACCAAACAACGATGTCGCAATGGGATATCCGTCATATTATGAGCAAGCTTCTGGAGACGTATCCGAAGGCCGAAATTCATAACGAGATCTGCCTGGCTACGCAAGTACGTCAGGAAGCGGTAGCAGACCAAGCCGGGCAGGCGCAGCTATGTATCGTAGTTGGCGATCCGCGCAGCAATAACTCCAATCGTCTCGCCCAAGTCTCCCAGGAGATCGCAGGCGTACCGGCTTACCGCGTTTCCGACGTGTCGGAAATCCAGCAGGAGTGGCTACAAGGAATCGAACGTGTTGCAGTAACTTCCGGCGCGTCAACTCCAACTCCTATTACGAAGGAAGTTATCTCCTATTTGGAGCAATATGACAATAATGACCCTTCAACATGGGAGATTAAACGCACGGTCAACAAAAACAAGCTACTTCCTACGATCCGTACCAAAACGGCTGCAACTCCGGCTGAAGCTTAATAGGATAGAACTGCGGCGCGAGGTTGATTGCGCCGCAGTTTTTATTTTGTTCTTACCGTTTGGTTAAGCCTTAAAGATGGGAGGCATCGATAAGGAGGCCGATCTGCCCTATATAGTAGCGCTTAACGATGCAGCACATCGTTAAGCTAGAGAATACTGCGCCGATTAAGGCGCTACAGCTATTTTAACTTTCCAGAGCTTGAACTTATTGTTCGTGGGCAGCAGATTTGGATGCTCAAGATGGGTTTTGCTGGTCCGGCCGGCAAGGACTCTTGGGATTCGTTTTTTATTGTTTTTATTGATCCAGCTGTCAGCGGCGGAGGAAGTGAATGTTCTGTAGAAGCGTAGCGTTCGCCTTGTGAGATAGATTCCAACCTTAGAATAATACATTCAGGGAATCTAGCGAGCACAGCGATCGTAAGAACATTCACTTCCGCAGCGGCATAACAGCTAACTCAAGAAAATAATAATTGACGAAACCAAAGTCCATCATGTATATTTACTTTAACAAGTAAAAGCATAAAAGCCGCAAAGCATAAAAGCGTATAAGCGTTGAAGTGAAAAAGGAGAGATGAACATGATCGTTATTACTAGCCCACATATTGCTGAAGAGCGTATCCAAGAAATTGTGAACCATATTGAAAGAGCGGGCGTGCAAGCCCATGTATCGAGAGGAACCGACCGTACGGTGATCGGCATTATCGGCCAGGCGGAACCAACGCTGGCCGAACATCTCCGCCAAATGAAAGGCGTAGAGAACGTCATCAAAATTTCGAAGTCGTACAAACTAGCGAGCCGCGACTTCCATCCTGACGATACCATTATTGACATCAAGGGCGTGAAGATCGGCGGCGAGAACCTTGTGATCATGGGTGGTCCATGTGCGGTTGAATCGCCGGAGCAAATCGATGAAATCGCTCGTCTTGTGAAAGCTGCCGGCGGACAGGTGCTGCGAGGCGGAGCTTTCAAACCGCGTACCGGTCCTTACAGCTTCCAAGGCGTTGGCGTAGAAGGCCTGATCATGATGGCGGAAGCGGGCAAGAAACACGGCTTACTGACGATTACCGAAGTTATGACGCCCGAGTATGTTGATGTATGCGCGGAATACGCGGACATCCTTCAAGTCGGCACGCGCAACATGCAGAACTTCGACTTGCTCCGCAAGCTCGGAACCATTCAGACACCGGTACTGCTCAAACGCGGTTTTAGCGCAACGTACGATGAATTCCTGAATGCGGCGGAATATATACTGGCCGGCGGAAATCCGAATGTTATGTTATGCGAGCGCGGAATCCGAACGTTCGAGACTTACACTCGAAATACGCTGGACTTGTCAGCTATTCCGGTCCTGCAAGGGCTTAGCCATCTACCGGTCATTTCCGATCCAAGCCACGGTACGGGCCGCCGCGAATTGGTAGAGCCGATGTCCAAAGCTTCCGTTGCCGCAGGGGCGAACGGTCTGATCGTGGAAATGCATACAGATCCGGATAATTCGATGACAGGTGACGGTGTACAATCTCTATTCCCAGACCAATTTGCTAATTTGTTAAAGGATTTAGAGAAACTGGCGCCAATCGTCGGGAAGAAATTCAATACAGTCAAAGAGCCGGCAGCGGCTTTCGCAGAGTGGAAAATCTAATCCAATTCG
Source organism: Paenibacillus glycanilyticus (assembly GCF_030161375.1). GTDB lineage: Bacteria > Bacillota > Bacilli > Paenibacillales > Paenibacillaceae > Pristimantibacillus > Pristimantibacillus glycanilyticus_B. The sequence goes on along the minus strand of NZ_BSSQ01000001.1, from coordinate 262,489 downwards.
TAAATCAGAAAAGCCGGGAAGCCTTGATATACAAGGCCTCCCGGATTTTTTGAGCGAATGTAAAGGCTTAATTGTGAACAAATGTTTAAACTTGTAAGTATACCTCACATATGAATAAAAAATACCTGACATAAGTATTGACGATGCTAAACCGTAGTTTTATAATTACCTCATAGTTTAACGCGAAACTTGAACAATAACTGTTCACCACTATGCAAATGTTCGGAAATGGAGGAAATATCTGATGTCAGTTCAAAAAGTTTTGGAACAAATTCAAGAAAACAACATCCAGTTTGTAGATTTCCGCTTCGTGGATCTCGCTGGTCGCGCGCACCACATTACTCTTCCTTCGACAGAAGTTGACGCTGATACTTTCGTAAACGGTGTAGCTTTTGACGGTTCCTCGATCCCAGGTTTCCGCGGTATCGAAGAATCTGACATGGTAATGATGCCAGATACTGATGCAGCATTCGTTGATCCTTTCACAGATCATCCTACACTGAACATTATGTGTAACATTCATACACCGGACGGCGAGCGTTATGAGCGTGACCCACGCAGCATCGCTCAAAAAGCGGAAGAATACCTGCAAACTACCGGTATCGGTACTACTGCATTCTTCGCGCCTGAGTCCGAATTCTTCGTATTCGACGAAGTTCGCTACGAAAGCACAATGAACTCTTCTTCCTTCTACGTGGATTCCGAAGAAGCGGGTTGGAACACAAACCGTAAAGAAGAAGGCGGCAACCTGGGCTTTAAAGTTCCTGTAAAAGGCGGTTACGTGCCAGTTGCTCCTGTTGACCAACAACAAGACATCCGCAGCGAAATGGTTCGCCTGATGCAAGAAGTTGGCCTTCGCGTTGAGCGTCATCACCATGAAGTTGCAACTGCAGGCCAAGCAGAAATCAACTTCCGTTTCGACACATTGACGAAAACAGCTGACAACCTGATGCTGTACAAATATATCGTTCACAACACAGCTCGCCAATACGGTAAAGTGGCTACTTTCATGCCAAAACCACTGTTCGGCGACAACGGTTCCGGTATGCACGTGCATATGTCCATCTTCGATGGCGACGCTCCTATGTTCTATGAAAAAGGCGCTTACGGCAACCTGAGCCCGCTGGCTATGAACTACATCGGTGGCGTTCTGCACCATGCTCCAGCCCTGATCGCTTTGACGAACCCTTCGACAAACTCGTTCAAACGTCTGGTTCCTGGTTACGAAGCACCGGTTAACCTTGTATTCTCCAAAGGTAACCGTTCCGCAGCAGTACGTATTCCAATCGCATCGGTAACGCCAAAAGGCTGCCGTATCGAGTTCCGTACGCCGGACTCCACGGCTAACCCTTACCTGGCATTCGCGGCTATGCTGCTTGCTGGTCTGGACGGTATCAAACGCAAACTGGATCCTGTAGCTCTGGGCTATGGTCCATTCGACAAAAACATCTACGAACTGCCAGAAGAAGAGAAAAAAGAAATCCGCAGCGTACCTGGTACACTCGACGAAGCGCTTGACGCTCTCGAAGCGGATTCCGAATTCTTGACTGAAAGCGGCGTATTTACGGAAGACTTCATCGCTAACTATGTTGCCGTTAAACGCAGCGAAGCTAAAGCGGTATCGATCCGTATTCATCCACACGAGTACAGCCTGTATTTCGGCTGCTAATTCGAAACGCACTTATTCAAGCGGGCCCCTGGAGGGGTCCGCTTTTCATTTGTCGAAATTTAAGACAACAAGCGGCTCGTACATAGGACTTTCGCCCAGGCGGGTGCGGTACAAGGTTATTCGGTTTACGTCAAATGCTGTCTTTTGCTGCTGATAGGAGTCGGAGAGGTTGTGCAAATATTCGACCGAACAAGGCTTATCGGCGATGTATTTGCGGGCTAAGGTGACGTGAGGGCGATATGGACGCGTCTCTGGCGTGTAACCGATACCTGAATGAAGCGTTTCGCCTAGCCGTTGATGGAGCTGAAGCAACTCTTCGGGCAAGCTATTCAGACCTAACCACAACACGGACGGCCGATCCTCGCGTCCAAAGCTGCCAAGCTTCGACAGCTCGATCGAGAAACGCCGGGACCGGGAGACAGCTTCCTGCATCGCATTCTGAACGGCCTCGAGCGAAGAAGGGGAGGCATCCCCGATGAAATGAAGCGTAATATGCAGATCTCTCGGGTCTACCCATTTCTGGAAGGACAGTCTTTCCTGCCAACTAGGCAAATGGCTAACGATTTGTCCGGTTATAGAGTCTGGAATAGATATTGCGGTGAAAATCCGAATATTATTTACCATATGATTAATCTCCGTTCGACTTTTTGTCACTAACATGTTGTAATTATACTTGAAGATAGTCACTAAAATTGCTATCATAATCAATATCATGTGAGATCACACTCGGATGTAACAAAACCAGAAGGTGGGTAACGGAAATGAATCGAGCGTATAATTTCAATGCAGGACCGGCCGCTTTACCGCTTGAAGTGCTGCAACAGGCGCAGGAGCAATTTGTCGAATATCAGGGCGCAGGGATGTCCATTATGGAGATGTCGCACCGCAGCGCACTGTATGAGCAAGTGAATAATGAATCACAAGCACTCATGCGCGAATTGTTCGGTATTCCGGATAACTATCATGTACTGTTCCTGCAAGGCGGCGCAAGCCAGCAGTTTGCCATGATTCCCATGAATCTTCTTTCCGCAGGTCGTTCGGGCGCTTATGTCAAAACCGGCGCATGGGCTGATAAAGCGCTGAAGGAAGCGAAGCTGATCGGTGAAACCGTAATCGCGGCTTCGTCTGAAGGCGACAACTATATGCGCATGCCAAATGTGAATGATTTTATCGTTCCGGAGAATGCGGCTTACCTTCATATGACTTCCAATGAAACAATCGGGGGCGTACAGTTCCAGGAGTATCCGACAAACCTTGGCAATGTACCGCTTGTTGCCGATATGTCGAGCGATATTCTTAGCCGTCCTATTGATATTAGCAAATTCGGCTTGATCTATGCCGGCGCGCAAAAAAACCTCGGACCTTCTGGCGTTACGGTTGTTATCGTTCGCGATGATCTCGTAGCAGAAAGCCCGAAGAACATCCCGGCTATTTTCCGTTATGATACCCATGCAAAAGCAAGCTCGCTTTATAACACACCGCCATCCTTCTCGGTCTATATGGTTAACCTGGTTCTTAAATGGATCAAAGGCAATGGCGGCGTAGCGGCTATGGAGCAGTTCAACCGCGATAAAACGAAGTTGATCTACGATGCCATCGATCAAAGCAACGGCTTCTACATCGGATGCGCTCATCCGGACAGCCGCTCGCTGATGAACATTACGTTCCGTATTCAAAGCGAAGAGCTTGAGAAGCTGTTCGTGAAGGAATCGGAACAAAACGGTTTTGTTGGCCTGAAGGGCCATCGCGATGTTGGCGGCCTGCGTGCCTCGACGTACAACGCTGTACCGCATGAGAGCTGCAAAGCGCTTGCTGAATTTATGGCAGACTTCCAGCGTCGTAACGGTTAAGTAAAGACAAAGACCGCCATTTCCGTAAACGGAAAGGCGGTCTTCCTTGTTGGGGCGATTATGCAAGGGACGAATCGGCCATATTAGGGGCATGAAGCTTATAGCCGACATTGCGGACCGTCATAATGTACTCCGGCGTTCTTGCGTTTTGCTCGATTTTGTCGCGAAGATGACTGATATGAACGTCAACAATACGCGTATCTCCGAGGAAATGGTAATCCCATACCCCGTGAAGCAGTTGCTGACGACTTAATACTTTGCCTCTATGCTTACATAAGAAGAGAAGAAGTTCGAATTCTTTAGGTGTCAGTTCAATGGGTTTGCCTTCAATCAGAACTTCGCGTTGCTCCGCTCGAACCGTTAAACGGCCGATATCGAACGTCGTGCTCTCCGCTTGCCCCGGAAGGGATTGAATGCGGCGGAAAATGGCTTGAATGCGGGAAATCAGCTCTTGCGGGCTAAACGGCTTCGTCATATAATCATCGGCTCCGTTATCGAGTCCGGCGATTTTGTCGGTGACATCCTGCAAGGCGGTTAACATGACAATTGGTACAGCGTTGCTTTGCTTACGCAGCTCGCGGCATACTTGAATACCATCCATCTTCGGAAGCATCAAGTCAAGTACGATCAGGTCTGGACGGAAGGGCTTTAACATCTCGAATACGGCCTCGCCATCACTTACGCACCGTACATCGTAACCGGCGAGTTTCAAGTTAAATTCGATAAGCATGGAGATGGAAGGCTCGTCATCGACGACCAAAATTTTCTTTTTCATCGTATCTATTCTCCTTTTGCCTCCTAAATGATGACTTCATTATGAAGGACGACGTTTATGTGGAGATTAAGGTAACGTAAACCTAATGTAAAAATTGCCGCTTTGGCACTAATGCGGTAGTATAATGAATCGTGTATAATGACATAGAATGTGAGGTAAGTACAGTTATGGCTTTTCATATCGTATTGGTTGAACCTGAAATTCCTGCAAACACGGGCAATATCGCCCGTACTTGCGCCGCAACAGGCGCACATCTTCATCTTGTCCGTCCCCTCGGCTTCCAGACTGATGACCGTACTCTAAAGCGCGCCGGACTGGATTATTGGCATGCGGTTCATGTGGAGTATCATGATTCCTTCCAGGAACTGCAGGATGCGAATCAGGGCGGCAGGTTTTTTTACGCGAGTACAAGAGCAAGCAAGGTCTACACGGAATTCGAGTTCCAAGACGGTGATTTTTTCGTGTTCGGTAAAGAAACGAAGGGCCTTCCGCAAGAGCTGATTGATGCGAATCTGGATACTTGCATGCGGATGCCAATGACTGGGGATGTCCGTTCTCTGAACTTGTCCAATTCGGCTGCCATCATTGTATTTGAGGCATTGCGCCAGAATAAATTTCCAGGAATGCGCTGAATTTGCATGATATTAAGGATTATCCTTGTTTAGGAAGGAATTCGTTTGAGACCATCGAAAAGTCTACTGTGCAATGTTTTCACAACGTTAGCTTGCAAATCCAGACATAAAGAGGTGAAAAGATGAAACCAGCAGGTGTGGTTAGAAAGGTGGATCAACTCGGACGAATTGTTCTGCCGAAATCACTTCGAAAAAGGTACCAAATGAATGAGGGGGATCCTGTTGAGATTTTAGTGCAAGGCGATCACATTATTCTTGAGCGTTACCGTCCAAGATGCGTGTTCTGCGGATCCATGGAAGAAGTTAAAGAATTCAAAGAACGTTATCTATGTGAGCCATGTATGAGTGAGATGGGGCAACTTCATCACCGTTAATCGGATAGATCATCCATAACAGCACTAATAAAACATACGAGATCATAAAAAAAGAAGCTCCTCCTGGGAACAGGGGAAGCTTCTTTTTTGTTCTTCTTAAAGGCCTTTGGTCTTGTCGTCGTTGTATGAAGACGTCAAGATGGCAGTCAGGAACAAAATAAAGACTGTCATAACAATAACGAAAGTAATGGACATTATGTAGACACCTCCGATATGCTAGCTTCATTATAACCAAGGTTTGGGAAAAAGAAAACGTTTAAGTTTGCATGGGTTCTTTTTATTATGCGACAATAATGGCAGTACAAATCATGGTTTTGGTTGTGGGAGGAGACTGAATATGGAGTTTCGATTTGCACCAAGAATGACGCAGGTTAAATCATCCGTCGTGCGGGATATTCTGAAGCTGACGCAAGGCTCCGACATCGTGTCCTTTGCGGGAGGTTTGCCGGCGGAAGAGCTATTTCCCGTGCAGGCAGTAAGGGAGGCGGCCGACCGCGCGATCTCCGCGGGTACAAGCGCGCTTCAATACGGTTTGACGGAAGGCTACTTGCCGCTTCGCGAACAGCTATGCGTGCGTATGGCTCAGAAGGGGATGAATGTGAATCCCGAGGAAATGATCATCACGACGGGATCCCAGCAGGCCATTAGCTTGCTTGTGCAAGTATTGACGGAACCCGGGGATACGGTACTTGTTGAACGACCAACATATTTGGCTTGTCTGCAAGTATTCGAACTGCACGGACTTAACGTAGTAGCGGCGGAAAGCGATGAGCATGGCATGATTCCGGAAGATGTAGAACGTTTGGTTCGGCAGCATAAACCGAAATTGATGTACACGGTGCCGACTTTCGGAAATCCGACGGGTAATGTATGGAGTTTGGAACGAAGGCAGCAACTTCTTCAAATCTGCGCGCGCCATCATGTACCGATTATTGAAGACGATCCTTACGGAGAATTGAAGTATGATGAACATGCCGCTTACCCGACCTTATTTGCGCTTGATCAAGAACTTGGGAGCGGCGGCGTTATCTATACAAGTACCTTCTCGAAAATCGTTGCTCCGGCACTCCGCACGGGTTGGGCAGTCGGCGATACCCGCGTCATCAAGATGCTTGCGAAGGCCAAGCAGGCGGCGGATTTGCAGTCCAGTACGATGGACCAGCAGATCTTAAGCCAGCTGCTTGCGCATTTTCCGCTCGACGATCATATCAGAGTGATCTCGGAATCCTATGGAGACCGCATGCGCGAAATGCAGCGCTTGCTTAAGGCGCAAAATATAGATGGCTTGCGTTGGATTGAGCCCAAAGGCGGCATGTTCCTGTGGGTGGAACTGCCCGAGGGGCTGGATGCCGAAATTCTTTTGAAAGCGGCTGTATCGAAAGGCGTCGCGTTTGTTCCGGGCAGTGCATTTTACGCCAATCATCCCAAAAGAAATACCGCCCGGCTTAATTTCACCCATAATAAAGGGGAGAAAACGGTGCTTGGCGTTGCGCGGTTGGCGGAAGCGATCCGCGAGTTTACCGCTCGTAGCTAAAGGGGATTGGCGTTTTGGGAGCTTTCGCTTTGGATGCTTTCTTGGGTCTTGGTTCCGGCGCAGGCGGGAGAATAAAGGTCTCTTTCCATTCGGCGATTACTTCGGCATACTCCGCTAGAGCTAAGGCGCCGGCTGCCGTTAGCCGATATTGGCCGCGTCCGATCTTCTCGAACCAACTATAATAATTGCTGCGCAGCATCGAGGTGCTTTGCGGATTGCCCGTCAGCGATGCCAGTTGGCTTGGCGATACGGTGCCTGCCTGCTGCATGGCATAAGCGGCCCGAAGCGCCTTCTCCCGATAGGCGGTAACAAGCTTGCGGCCGGTGCTTCCGCCTACATTGTAATCGCCGCTCCGTTCGCGGAATTCTTTCAGCAGCCTTGCTTGCCTCGTTCTGCGGATGCCGCGCCTTGGCATCTCGCCGGGCTCGCACAGAAATTCAATAAGCGGAGCTTTTGTTTTGAAGAAGGTAACGGTCATTAGGCCAAGGCCAAGCATTCGGCAGAGTTCCGTAATATCGCCGAATCGCTGGTTATGTGCGCCGCTTTTCTTCCGGTTGCGCTCTACGGCGAGCACAACGTGATCATTTATTCGCAAACGTTCAATCCCTTGCAGCAGCAAAGCGAGATTGAACGTTTTTTTCATTTCGACAACAACCGCCTCGCTGCCATCCGGTTTCATCGCAACCAAATCGCAGTGCAGAACCTCGCTTTTTACTGTAAAACCTAGCTTTTCGTAGTAGGTCTTGATGGGGCTGTACAGCTCCTCTTCCTTGTTAACTGCCATGTTAATTCCCCTCTTTCTCCCCTCATTATAGCAAATGCTTGTCGTTAATTGCCGGATTGCAGACTAAAATAGTGGTCAATTTCCTAGTGAACTAAGCATAGGATTGTAATACTTCAGTAAAAAAGTTGGTCCACACGATCAATGATGTAGAGATAATCCCGGGCAGAAAGAAAACTAGCGGATTGCGGAAGCGATGGGAGGAGGCACGGCATGGACATTTTCAAGCGAATATCAGAGTATCAGACAGAGAGTGAGAAGCTTGCATGGGAGGGTACTTTCAGAGAATACATTCAGCTGCTCAGAGAGGATCCGACCCCGGCCATGACTGCGCACGCGCGCGTCTATGAGATGATTGAATCCTTTGGCGTGGAGGAAGGTAACGGAAGTAAACGCTACAAATTTTTCGAACAGGAGATCTTTGGTCTAGACCGCGCGGTGGAGAAGCTGGTGGAGGAATATTTCCACTCGGCAGCCAGAAGGCTGGATGTCCGTAAACGGATTCTACTCTTAATGGGACCGGTAAGCGGCGGTAAATCAACGATTGTAACCATGCTCAAAAAAGGACTGGAGCGTTTCTCTAGAACGGAAAAAGGCGCAGTGTATGCCATTAAAGGCTGCCCGATGCATGAAGAGCCGCTGCATTTGATCCCCAATGAGCTTCGTTCAGAGATTGAAAAAGAGCTTGGGGTTCGGATCGAAGGCAATCTGTGCCCATCCTGCCAGATGAGGCTTCGGGTAGAATATAACGGAGATATTGAGAATGTTGTTGTGGAACGCGTGCTTATATCCGAGGAAAGCCGGGTGGGGATTGGTACATTTAGCCCTTCCGATCCGAAGTCGCAAGATATTGCCGACCTGACGGGCAGCATCGACTTCTCGACGATTACGGAGTTTGGTTCGGAGTCCGATCCTCGCGCTTACCGGTTTGACGGGGAGCTGAACAAGGCGAACCGCGGTCTGATGGAGTTCCAGGAGATGCTGAAATGCGATGAGAAGTTCCTGTGGAACTTGCTCTCGCTGACGCAGGAAGGGAATTTCAAAGCGGGCAGATTTGCCTTGATTTCGGCAGATGAGCTCATTATTGCCCATACGAACGAATCGGAGTATAAGTCGTTTATCAGCAATAAGAAAAACGAGGCGCTTCAATCCCGTATGATTGTAATGCCAATTCCATACAACCTCAAAGTGTCTGAGGAAGAGAAGATTTATACGAAGCTGATCGGTCAAAGCGATATGAAGCATATTCACATTGCACCGCATTCCTTGAAATCGGCAGCAATCTTCTCCATACTTACCCGTCTGAAGGAAACGAAAAAACAAGGCATGGACCTTGTGAAGAAGATGAGAATGTACGATGGAGAAGAAGTTGAAGGCTTCAAGGAAGCCGATCTGAAGGAAATGCAAAACGAGTATATCGAAGAAGGCATGTCCGGTATCGATCCTCGTTATGTCATTAACCGGATCTCGAGTGCGCTGATTAAACAAGATATGTCGTGTATCAACGCTCTTGACGTGCTTCGCGCGCTCAAGGACGGCCTAGATCAACATCCTTCCATTACGAAGGAGGAGCGGGAAAGATATTTGAACTTCATTTCCGTGGCGCGCAAGGAATACGACAACCTGGCCAAGAAAGAGATTCAAAAAGCATTTGTGTACTCGTTTGAAGAGTCCGCCCGGACTTTGTTCGAGAACTATCTCGACAACATCGAATCGTATTGCAACTGGACCAAAATTAAAGATCCGCTGACTGGCGAGGAGATGGATCCGGATGAGCGCCTGATGCGGTCGATTGAAGAGCAGATCGGCGTATCCGAAAATGCGAAAAAAGCATTCCGCGAAGAAATTTTGATTCGTATCTCGTCGTATTCGCGCAAAGGGAAGAAGTTCGACTTCACGAGCCACGAACGTCTGCGTGAAGCGGTCGAGAAGAAATTGTTCACCGATCTGAAGGATATCGTAAAAATTACGACGTCCACCAAAACACCGGATGAAAGCCAGTTGAAGCGGATAAACGAAGTAACCAAGCGGTTGATTGACGAACACGGCTATTGCCCGGTATGCGCCAACGAACTGTTGCGTTATGTCGGCAGCTTATTAAATCGTTAAATATTGTATCTGTAATTGTGTCTGTAAAGCGGCTGTGCGGGGCAATCCCTAGCACAGCCGCTTTTAGTTGTTAAATAGTTAAATACATACGGAGCATTTCGAATGATTCTGTAGAAGCGTTAGCGTTCGCTTTTGCTCTGGGGATTCCAACCGTTGACGGTTGATTCGAGGAATCCCCGAGCAATGGCGATCGGAAGAACATTCAATTGCTCCGTATGCTCATTTAACTATCCTCTTGTCATGAAGAATACACGTTTGCGTTCAAGCTCGTCCAATATTTTCCGATATAATCTATAGTACATAATAACTAAAGGAGATTAGATCTATGATTCAAGTCTCAGAAGAACGCCGCAAGCAGCTGGAATATACCCGCATAACAGAAGAAGATTTGAAGAGACTTTCGGATTGCCGGCCGATATTCGAACAGGTAGTAGAAGAAGTGGTTGACCGGTTCTACGACAGCATTGGCAGCCAGCCGCATCTTATGGACATCATCTCGAACGTGAGCAATATTGAAAGGCTGAAGTCAACGCAGCGAGGTTATTGGCTGTCGCTTGCCTCCGGCGTGATTGACCAGGCTTATATCGAAAACCGGATTACGGTGGGGCTTGTCCATTCTCGGATTGGACTTACGACGGATTGGTATCTCGGAACTTATATGACTTATCTCGATATTGCGGCATCCGTGCTGCAGCGCGCTATCCCAGGCAGCTGGACTTCCGTTTTGCACTCGTTGTCCAAGATGTTCAATCTTGATTCGCAGCTTGTGCTTGAAGCCTATAACCGTGCCGAGCAGTCTTTGATTCAGAACTTGGCGGACCAGCGTTCTCTCATGCTGACAACGATTACGGAATCGGCCCAGCAGCTGGCCGGATTAATGACCGAGCTTGACCAAGGTGCCCAGTCGATCGCCGAGGCTGCTGTATCGACCTCCCAGTCGCAAGGCCGTTCCCATGAATTGTTAGGCGATTTGCAGGAAGAGCTGGCCGGCATTACGGAGATGGGGTTGTTAATCCGGGGCATAGCCGATCAGACGCATCTTCTAGGTCTGAACGCAGCTATTGAAGCAGCGCGCGCAGGTGAGATGGGACGAGGCTTCGAGGTTGTCGCGAATGAAGTCCGGAAGCTTGCCGCATCGTCGCGATCGGCGCTTGAGACCATTCAAACGAATATGGACGAGATTCAGAAGAAGATTCACCTGGTTCAGATCGAGTCGGAAAAAACATCGGTTGAAGCCCGCAATCAGGCAGCAAGATCACAAGAGCTTGCCGTGTTTGTACAAACCGTGGATTCCGTTGCAAAAGATTTACGGCAATTGAATACATAACAAGAGAATAGGCATATGATATAAAGCAGGGTTTCTTCGCCAGCGCAGAAGCCCTGCTTTTATGCTATATAAGTTGACATGAAAATCCAATTCTTGTATGATAAATCTAACAAAAAATTACTTTCATTAACGATATTAAGCTTTTTGTGTCAGAATTACTCACATTAAGTTGCTTTAAGGTGGCAAGCCAACTTAGGTAGTCATCAATGTAGGCATCAAATGAGGTGCTGTACCATCATGGAGGAGGCGGTTGGCATGTCGACGGCCAAACAGTCGCAGTCGCAATATTACGATTCGCAATCATTTTACGATGAAATGTTCGAGAAAGACATTTCGGTTCGTCCTCACTATGACAATATCCATCGGTTGTTCGCGAGAATGAAACCTTCGGAATTGACGATGAGGCAACATGCCCTCAACCAGCGCATGATGGAAGAAGGAATCACCTTCACCTTGTACAGTCCCAATCAGAGCGAACCTCTTGAAAGAACCATTCCATTTGATTATATTCCTCGCGTTATCCCTAAACATGAATGGGAAGCGGTAGACCGCGGCGTTCGTCAGCGGACCAAAGCGCTTAATATGTTCATTCACGATATTTATCATTCCCAGCGCATTGTGGCCGACGGGGTTATCCCAAGGCGAATGATTGTGTCCAACGTATATTTCCGACCAGAAATGATGGGGTTAGACGTTCCGGGAGGCGTTTATATTACATCCTCCGGCATAGATTTAATTAGAGACGAGAAAGGCCGTTATTTTGTCCTCGAGGACAATCTTCGTTCGCCTTCCGGGTTCTCCTATTTATTCAAAGGACGAACGATCATGAGCGAGCTGTTTCATGATTTGTATTTGTCCTCATCGGTTCAGAGCATCGAGCGAAGCTTGAATTATTTCCTGAGCTCGTTAAGGTCGCTTGCGCCCAAAGGGAAAAAGGACCCGTTAATTGCCCTTCTTACTCCGGGATCCTACAATTCGGCTTATTACGAGCATACTTTCCTGGCGCAGCAGCTTGGCATCCATTTGGTAGAAGGCCGCGATCTTGTGTATAAGGATCACAAAATTTATTTGCGAGATATGAGGGGCCTTCGTCAGGTTGACGTTATTTACCGCAGAATCGACGATGATTTCCTGGATCCGCTTGCCTTCCAGCCGGACTCGCTGCTTGGCGTTCCGGGGCTTATGAATGCCTACCGGGCCGGCAATATTGCGATTGCAAATGCACCGGGTACCGGAGTTGCCGACGATAAGGCAGTGTATGCTTACGTTCCGGATATGATTCGTTATTATCTGGGAGAAGAGCCGATCTTGCATAACGTGCCGACCTATCTGTTATCGCGGAAGGATGAGCTGGACTACGTGCTAGAGCATCTGGACCAACTCGTGGTGAAGGAAACTTCTTTATCCGGCGGATACGGCATGTTGATCGGCCCAACGGCTACTCCGAAAGAAATCAAGGAGTTTGCGGAGGAAATCAAAAAAAATCCAAGTCGTTACATTGCCCAGACGACAATGAAGCTGTCGCGCGCCCCGGTAATGATCGATGGACGAATGGCTCCGCGGCATATCGATTTGCGAGCTTTTTCGCTAATGGGAGAAGATTCCACGCATGTTATCCCAGGCGGCCTTACCCGTGTGGCATTAAGGGAAGGTTCGCTGGTCGTTAACTCTTCGCAAGGCGGGGGAGTCAAGGATACGTGGGTGTTAAATCGTTAATAAGATTGTTGAACAAGAAATGGAGGTATCGCTGTGCTTAACCGAAACGCTGAAGCGTTGTTTTGGATCGGCCGCTATATGGAACGGGCGGAGAACCATGCGAGATTAATTGATGTCCATTATCACCTTCAGGCAGAAGATGAATTAGGCGTTGAGGCTTGCGGTCAAGACGGCGAAATGAGTGAAGTGCCTTGCAAGTGGACTCGAATTGTAGACGCGCTTGGCAGCCGAGGTTCCTATGAGCAGCAATACGGCAGCTACACGGAGCAAGACGTACTTCATTACATTACGTTAGACCGGGATAATGCCAATTCGCTCGTTTCTTGCATCAGTCATGCGCGAGGCAATCTGCGCACGCTGCGCGAGAAGGTTCCAAGCGAGCTTTGGGACACCATCAATTCGTTTTATTTATGGCTGCGCGAGAAACAGCCGGAAGATTTAATGAAAGAATCGCCGCATCTGTTTTATGGACGAATCAGGGAATGGACGGCATTGTTCCAGGGGTTCTGCCAATCGGTGATGCCGCGCGAGAATGAATGGCATTTCATCGAATGCGGACGGTTCCTGGAGCGTTCGGAGAATACCCTTCGGATTATAAAAGCAGTTGGTAATGCCGCTGTTGGAGACGGCTGGAACAATGCGGGAGCGTATCCTTATTTGCAGGCTGTATTGAAGTCGTTAAGCGGCCATCAATCCTTCCGCCGTTATTATGCCGACGGCATGTCGGTGGAAGCTATTGTGGAGTTCGTCATACTGAACCAATCTTTCCCGCGTTCGGTCCATTTCTCCTTCCACGCCCTCGACGAGCATATGAAGCAGATTGAACTTTCGGATAAACAGCTCCGGATGGCCCATGATCGCGTGATCCGTCAAGTGGCCAAAGTGAAAGCGGATCTGGCATGTCTTGAGCATGAGGATATGATTGTTGACCGGAACGGGTCCATTATCGGACATTTGCTGGAGTCGTGCCAGATGCTTGGCCATTCTTTCGCCAAGACCTTTTTTCGGATGGGGGAGGCAAGCGCATGAAGCTGAATATATCCCACGTGACGCAATACGATTACGAGGAGGCAGCTACGGACAGTGTCAATGAAATCCGGCTGACCCCAAGTACAAATGAACGGCAATCCTGCTATCAGCAGGCCATCTTTATTGAGCCGAACGCGTCCCTCTTCAGTTATGAGGACTATTTCGGCAACCGGGTCCACTCCTTCTCGGTTAACCCGTCGCATAAGCGGCTTACGATCCGGACTCAAATGACCGTGGTCACCAGACATGCGCCTAGTCCGGAAGAGCAAGCCGCGCTTCTAAACGGCAAGCTTGCCAGGGAAGCGTGGGCGTGGCTCGAGAGTGAGGAAGCGGCTAACCGGTTTGCGGAGTTTTTGCTGCCAACGGCCTATACGAATATTACGCCCGAAGTGGAGCAATATGCGAATACCGTGGAGCAGAAGGAAGACGAGGCGATCAGCGTGCTTGGCTGGCTCATTTCGTTATCAAGCAAGATCCGTACCGAGTTTATTTATGACCCGGAAGCAACAACGGTGACGACAAAAGCCAGCGACATGATCGAACGCAAGCGCGGAGTTTGCCAGGATTTCGCCCACTTGATGATTGCTTGCTCCCGCGTGCGTCATATTCCGGCCCGATACGTGAGCGGTTATCATTTCGTAGGCGATCTGACTGGCGGCAGCGCCGACTTCGAGCAAGCTTCGCATGCTTGGGTAGAAGCCTATGTACCCCAGCTAGGCTGGTGCAGCTTTGACCCGACCAACGAAGCGCCGGTTGGCGAGCGATATGTCAAGTTGGGCCATGGACGGGACTACAAGGATATTGTGCCGGTCAAAGGCGTTTACCGCGGCAACGGCGAGCAACGGCTGAAGGTAACGGTCGATGTACGGAAGATTGAGGATTGAAGCGAAACTAAATAAGGCTGCTGTCAAAGATTCAGCGATCGCTGTTGAATCTTTGACAGCAGCCTTTGTTTATTTTTAACCCAAAAAATAATCAAGTTCGACCTCAACCTCTTCAATGACAACATCCTTAATTCGCTGATCCCTCGTAAGCCGCCACTGTTCGTAATACTCCTCTTTCATGTAAACATGAACCATAAACCTTGATCCTACGTTAAACATAACCCTATAGCCGGTAAATTTATTTTGCGGCAATGGTATCACCCCGGATGTCCTGATTCTCAAGTTGTACGTATTATTAAAATTATAGTAAAGATAGAGGGGAATTGCTATAAACCGGTATCACGCTTTATTGGGCCCTTTTTCCTAAATTTTTTCTCATCTTTACCAACTGAGGAAATGATTTTAGTGGAAATTGTATCCACGTAAATTGAGGTGAAATACCTAAAACCTTGATGCTCGGTAAACGCTCCATCCCAGTCCTGGATTGACTTTGAACGTGTGTTTCATACAAGTTAACGAATAAAAAATATTGGAAATAGATAGAAAATGAGAAGGTTATAAGATTGGGCCTGTTTATCTATGGAGGAATTTTTTGGTCATTGCGGATACTGCTGGAATCATATTTTAATAGGTGTGGGAGGGATGTATAAACATGAAAAAGCAACTACTTAGCCTCGCTATTATAGGCTCTTTACTAGGTACCGCCGGGATCGCAAACGCCAGCACAACTTGGACGACGGCCAGCGCTGTAAAGAAGTACAATCAATACATAAACGCTGATAGCTATGTGAAGGACGAGCTCTACAATGTCGCTGACTTCCGCTCGAAGTACAGCAGTCAATCGGGCACTCTCGCTTATCAAATTGTTGAACGGGCAATCTGGTATATGGAAAACGGGTATATGGTTTACGGCAGCGGAAATGATGCTTACGGCAAATACGGTTACGAGGACTGCTCGGGCTTTGCACGGTTTGTATTTGGTGATTTCGGCTTCGATATAACCGGCACATCCGCGAAATATAATACGGTTGGCACCAAGGTGGCTGGTGTCGGCAAGCAAAAAGTAAACGGCAAATGGAAGCTGACGGGTATCGAGAATCTGAAGTTAGGCGATATTCTGACGTGGCAGGAAACCGATCATATTATGCATGTGGCGATCTATATGGGGACCAACCGAGACGGCCAGCCGGTCGTTATTGGGACACGTTCTGACGGCAATCCGACGGCGCTTGGTACCGTTGACGGCTGGGAATATTGGTGGGGCGAGAACTTCAAGGAAGCCCGCCGCGTCGTTCCTGCAGCCGGATTCACCGGTATGGCCGGGAAAACGATAAAGGCTCCTACGATTCCGCAATCGTATGTGCTACCGCCTCAAAAGGCTGTGCCGGCTTGGAACGGTCCATCCACTGGAGGCAATTCCGGAGGTACGGTAACGCCAACGCCAACGCCGGATCCGAAACCGTCGAATCCGTCAACGGAGAAGACTACTTATGTGGTAACCGTTAAAGGTTGGGTCAGCCTGAAAGCTGCGGCGAGCTCAAGTTCGTCAACGATTGGCAGACTCGAGCTGGGCCAAAAAGCCGAGTTGGTCAAAAAGGCCAACAGCTACTGGTACCAAGTGAAAGTAAACGGTAAAACCGCTTATATTACAACAAGCAGTACGTATACGAAAACCATTACGGAATAGAGCCTAAGGTTGGGTGGGAACCCGCATTCAACTAGTTGGGCATCACGACGTTCCATTTCGCGTTAACCTGGTGCTTTGGGAAGGGCAACTTGGACAAAGGGCGAAGACGAGTGAGCCAACAGTTCGAATGGGGCGCTCGATAAAGAGCGGACGTAAGGGAAAACAGGCTAAATTCCATAAGAAAGGCTGCTCTCCGATGCCAATGCGGGAGCAGTCTTTTTTTTTTGCTTGCTGCAGTTGTATGGTGGCCTATCCACTTCCGCACAAGTGATAGAGATGCAAGTCTCATACACTGGCAGTGGAGGGTGAAGAGAATGTATGACAAGAAGTATAATAGCAAAAGTATCTACGGCAAGCTAAAAGTATGCAAGTATTTGAATGAACATGATACGCTGAAACAGCTTGTTCCTCATACCGTATCTTTCAGCAGAGACAATATGGAAATGATGCTTGACAGCCATTCTTCTCTTTATGTGAAGCCGGATTCCGGCTCGTTAGGCATGGGGATCTTCAAAGTAAAGAAATTGGACGGCTCCGGATATACGGTCAAACATATCGTCAAAAAGAAGCAGCTGAGCAGCCATAAAGACTCGGCTTCGCAGGTCTATGATTATATTAAGAAGAAGTCGGACAAAAAGCTGATCATCCAAAAAGGGATTGCTCTCGACAAGGTTAACGGCCGGGCATACGACATTCGCGTAATGGTGCAGCGCAAGCCGGGAGGAGAATGGACGGTTAACTGTTTTTCGGTGAAAGCCGCAGCTCGGAATAAAATCGTCACCAATTATTATCAAGGCGGAAAGCTTTATACCATGGAGCAACTCGGAAAAAAACAAGGCAAGTCGGCGGCAACTACCGCAAAGCGCAAGGCGGACATGAAATCCAAATCGCTGAAGATTGCCAAACATTTAAGCAGCAAACGCAAAGGGATGCATGAGCTTGGCATTGATTTTGCCTACGATCAGGATCAGAAGCTGTGGGTCATCGAGGTCAACTCCAATCATCCGCAGTTTTATCCGATGAAATGGCTTAATCCCAAAGCTTATAAGAAGATGAAACAATTCGCGAGAAGTTACGGCAGAACGGACGCTTAACTATAAAGAAACCGCAATCCGGTGCCATTTGCAATGGCCGATAGGATTGCGGTTTTTGTTATTAAATATCGAGTTTGCGAGTACCGATCCCTTTAACCATCACAGGATCCCGATGCGAAAAGAACAAACTTTGTTTCGTATCTAACGAAGCCACTAACTGCATATCTTCTTCGGATAATTCGAAGTCGAAAATGTTGAAATTCTCGATAATTCTTTCTTTGCGAACCGACTTCGGTATGACGACAACCTCTCTTTGCGTGAGCCAACGCAACACGACCTGAGCAACAGACTTATTATGCTTCTCGGCTATAGCCACTAGTACCTCGTTGTGGAATAAATTATTTTTCCCTTCGGCAAAAGGCGCCCACGATTCAATCTGCACATCATGTTCTTTCATAAACTTTGCATTCTCGATTTGTTGATGGAAAGGATGCGTCTCAACTTGGTTTACGGCAGGAATCACTTCATTGTGAAGGATGAGATCAATCAGACGGTCCTCATGGAAATTGCTGACGCCGATTGCCCGAATTTTGCCTTCGCGGTACAACTCCTGCATGGCCCGCCATGAACCATAAACGTCTCCATAAGGCTGATGAATTAAATACAAATCCAAATAATCTAGCTGCAGTCGTTTTAATGAATTTTCAAATGCTATTTTTGTGCGCTCATATCCGGTATCCTGAACCCAAAGTTTCGTCGTGATAAATAACTCGTCTCTTGCTACACCGCTGCGTTTAATCCCTTGTCCAACCGCTTCCTCATTTAAATACGAAGCTGCGGTATCAATGAGCCGGTAGCCTGCCATAATAGCGTCATAAACGCTTTGTTCGCATTCAATCGCATCGCGCATTTGGAACACGCCAAAACCGAGCAGAGGCATTTTAACACCATTGTTCAATATTACAGTTTGCATCAGTAGTCCTCCATATTCAATATAGTCGACATGCTTATTATGAACGGAAAAACAGCAGGTCCGTTATCCCAATCGTCCTAAATCATTGCCTAATCCTCTCAGTGCCATTTATTTAGGATGCGAGTTTACATTATAATTGGATTTATAAAATAACGGAGGACATTGCCATATGTCTGAATTAATCGCTGCACAGCAGAGCAAACTCGCCAAGATTATAGAACGATACGCGCAAACCGACGGTGTTCATGAAACCGCCATTCCGTCTATGTACTTCATGCGCCAAGCAAATTCGTCAGGGCCAAGACCCGGTGTATACAAGCCGTCCTTATGTTTGGTGGTTCAAGGAGCGAAGGAAGTATGGCTTGGAGAAGAACGGTATAAATATAGCCCAACAGACTACTTGGTGTCATCTGTTCACTTGCCTGTTACTTCTCAAGTTACTGAAGCAACTCCGGATGTGCCGTATCTTGGTTTCAAGCTTGAATTTACGGCAAAACAAGTGTTGGAAGTTCTGCGCGATTCTGATATTGGTGTAGGGTCAAGAAGCCATGCCAAACGGGGCATGTTCGTCAGTCGCATTGAAACGCCCCTTATGGATGTGATAGTCAGGTTAGTTTGTTTATTGGACGAACCGCAAGATATTCCGATGCTTGCACCGTTATTCATTAGGGAAATTCTATATAGAGTTTTAAGAGGAGAGCATGGAGGACTTCTTGAACAAATCGCGATTGAAGGTAGCTCGACCCAGCAAATCAAGGAAGTGATCGAGCATATCACCAATTATTTCTCCAATTCTCTGCGGATTGAAGAACTTGCTGAATTAGCGAATATGAGCATCTCTTCGTTACATCGGCAATTTAAAGAAGTCACCGCGATGAGTCCGATCCAATTTCAAAAACAACTTAGATTGCAGGAAGCTCGCCGGTTGATGATATCGGAGTCGGCCGATGCTTCGGAGGTCGCATTTCGGGTAGGTTATGAAAGTCCATCGCAATTCAGCCGCGAGTATTCTAGAATGTATGGCGCTTCGCCCAGACAGGATGTCAAACGGCTTAAAGCGTAAACGAATGAACGGCAGCCAGCTTAATGTCTGGCTGTTTTTTTTTGTTCCAAATTGAGAGGATTGGGCAAGGATCTAGGAGAAACGTGATACCGGTTTAGCTTATTTTTCGGAATAATGAAGTAAGGAATGATTGCTGCGACCATAATGATAGGAGGATCATATGTACACGCGATTAAAAAGCCTGTTCTCAATAAAAGGCTACCGTTTGTTTATTATTTGCGTATTTCTGATCGGTATAGGAATTTCGATTACAATGCCTTATCTAGCGCTCTATTGCACGGAGGAATTGGGGATGAGTGCTGGAGCTTTCGGCGCATTCACGGCAGTGAGTTCGCTAAGCGGAGTTCTGGCCAACTCCATAATTGGGAAGTACTCCGATCGTAAATTGAATCGAAAACGAATTATTATAATAGCAACCATTTCGTCCGCATTGGGTTACCTTTCTTATACCGCGTTTAATGATTATGTGGTTTTACTCGTTATGGTTAGTTTTTTCAGTGGATTAGGTGCTTCTGCGATGCCGCAAATTTATGCTTATGCCCAGGAGTCGGCTAACGAAAGCAAGTCTGAAGAAAAGACGTTTGCGATGTCTATTCTACGTTCATTAGTATCGCTTGGATTCTTGATTGGACCTTTGTTTGGTACGCTTATTTTAGGAGGGGGTAACTACAGAGGACTCTTCTTGGGCACGGCGGCTATTTTTATCACGGTGTCGGCGATTGTATTTATCTTTTTGCCAAATAGAAGTGCTCTTCGAAAAACGAAGTCCGTTGATATCGAAAAACAGGCCATCAATCGAAAACGGATTTGGAGTCCAATGATTGCCATTATCTTTCTGCTGGCCGTAAATGCGATAAATGGGATTATCACTCCGTTGTTAATTGTGAATGAACTTCACGGGACTCATACAGACGTTGGACTTGTCGTTAGTATATGTGCCGGTTTGGAGATTCCAATTATGTTTGTGCTCGGGGCATTGGGTAAAAAGCTATCTAACCATTCGCTTATGATCAGTGCTTGCTTTATTTCAATTCTGTACAACATCGTTCTGATCGTCTCTACGGATGCTTGGCAGCTAATCGTGGCCCAGATTCTACAAGCGGTGTTTGTAGCCATTGTTATGGGAAATGGATTGGGTTACTTCACGGAGCTGCTGCCAAACTCGCCGGGAATGTCTTCAACGATGTATTACAACGGATCCATTCTAGGGAGATTGCTGGGGAATTTGGGCGGCGGCCTTGTTGCGCAGTTTGTGGGCATTCGCGATGTATATTGGGTATGCTTAGCGGTTGCGATGGTAGCCTTCTTCATATTGCGGAGTTATAAACCTCAGAAGCAATTAGAAGCGTAATAAAGACCGGGATGCAGCAAAAAGCTGCTGTTCCCGGTCTTTATTTGTTCTCGTTCGCGCGCGCTACACAAACTTCCGGCTCGTCTTTTTCCCGTCGCAGCTGAACACGATTTTTTTATCCTCGACGATCGTTTCAAGATGAACGTTTTTGCCCCATAAATGCACGACATAAGGAAGGGTTCGCTCGACATATTTCAAGTCAAGCTCGGTGCCTTCGTAGTTATGCTTCAGGTAAAGCTCGCCGATCCGGTTGAAGTCGCCGTCTGTGACGGTGATGCTCGGGAAGCCGCCGTTCACCTTGGAATAGACGAGCTGCTCGCGGATATTTTCCCATGATTTATCGGTTATTTTCCACTCTGGACCTTTCTTCTCGAAGACATACAGATCCAGCTCATCCGTCAAATTTTTCGTTAAGTAATTGCGGAGGAAGGAGATATCCGAGTCGAATTCGCGAACCTCGAACATCTTTTCCCGGCCTTTGCCCGGCACGCGTCCGAACCGTTCCTGCTCTTCCTTCGTTGGTTTATCCCAGCGCTTCTCGATATCTTCGAAGATCTTCAGGCCGAGATAATAAGGATTCAGGCTATGGCGAGAAGGCACAACAACGGAAGAGTTCAGCATGGCAAATTCAATCGTCTCTTCGCTCGTCAGCGGCAACTCGCGAATAATGCGCTGATGCCAATACGAAGCCCAGCCTTCGTTCATGATTTTGGTCTCGATTTGCGGCCAGAAGTAGAGCATCTCGTCGCGCAGCATCGACATAATATCCCGCTGCCAAGGCTCAAGCTTAGGCGAATATTCCTCGATGAACCAGACGAGATCTTTCTCCGGCTCCGGCGGGAAATGGTTGGATGCCGTTCCGGGCGCTCCTTGGGCCTCTTCGATTTCTTCCAGTGACCACAAATCTTCGAATTCGGATTTCGCCGTCTGCTTCGTGGAACGGGATTTCTCCTTCGTCAGCAGCTCAATGTAACGGGTTTTATCCAGTTGGTAAGGCTTAATGATCGTAGGATCCACATGCTCCTGAATGGCAAGAACCGCGTCAATAAACTTCTCAACGGCTTCCGTGCCGTGATCCATCTCGTACTGATGTATCCGGTCGGCCGTGGCGGACATGCTCTCGACCATATTGCGGTTCGTTTGGCTGAAGCGGGCATTGTTCTTGAAGAAATCGCAGTGGGCCAAGACGTGGGCGACAATCAGTTTATTCTGAATAAGCGAGTTACCTTGGAGCAGGAAGGCGTAACACGGATTGGAGTTAATGACCAGCTCGTATATTTTGCTTAGACCGAAGTCGTATTGCATTTTCATTTTGTTGAACGTCTTGCCGAAGCTCCAGTGGCTGAAGCGTGTCGGCATGCCGTATGCGCCAAAGGTATAAATGATATCCGCCGGGCAAATCTCATATCGCATCGGGTAAAAGTCGAGCCCAAAGCCTTGTGCGATTTCAGTAATTTCATCAATGGCATATTCCAGTGCACGGATTTCATCCTGATTCATTCCGCTATCCCCCCGTACTTCTTAAATACCGTTCATACCATAACTATGCGGGCGGCTATGGAGGATATGTCCCGAGCGTTCAAGTAATCTCCTATTTATTTATTGGGCGAATTCGTTTATGATACCCCTAATTAAAAAGATAGGACCGGAGGATGCGGCAAACATGGACAAGCGGATGAGAACGTTCATGCCTTTTACGTACAAAATGATGATTTCCTACCTGCTGCTAGTCTTAGTTACGGACGTGGTTATCGGCTATTTTTCGTATACGATGCTAGTGAAGTCCCGTACGGAAATGGCAGAGACGAACATTAAGACCGCGATGGAGCAGACGGAAAATAACCTCAGCTACCAGCTCGACGAGATCCAGCGGATGTCCGATACGCTATTCGGAAGTTTGTCTTTCCAACGCGCGCTGCAGAAGAAAGGCGACCCGTTCCAAACCTATCTGACGATGCTCGACGAGATCGTGCCTCAAATTCAGGCGCCGCTGCATTTATACGGCAACCACATCCGACTCCTTGTGTATACGACGAACGGTTATTTGAACGAGGTTGACGGGGACAACATGTACGAGGAAATCCAGGACAGCGACTATTATATTTTGCCGTACAGCGAAATTACGAATAAGTCCTGGTTCCAGGAGATTAAGGATTCGGACCGCGATAATATTTGGCTGCAGGTCGATACGGATCAAAGCCTCGACAATATTTCTCATTTCCGGAAGCTGGTCTCTTACAATGACTACAAAACGATTATCGGGTATGTCCGGATTACGACGAGAATGGATGATTTATTAGGCGACTTTAAAGCGTTTCCAACCGAGGAAGGGCTTGTTCTGCGTCTTGTTGACTCGAATAACGGCACCATCTACTATCAACGGGGCGACAGCGAGCACACGGAAGTGAATCAGGATACCTATCTCGTCATGCAGAATAAGATTCCGAACACGAGTTTTGTCATTGAGACGCTTGTGCCTCGCAAATACTTGAGCAAGGACGCCGGCAAACTGGGAGGCGTTATTTTCTCCGTCTGCCTGATCAGCTTTTTGTTCATGTCGTTTATTGGGTTCCTGGTTGCGAGGCTTTCCGGACGGAAAATGAGACGGATCGTTACGTTCCTCCGTTCCTTCCAGCAGGGCAGCTTTCAGAAGCGGCTCCGCTTCAGCGGCAACGATGAATTTGTCCATATTGCAGGGGCATTTAACGATATGGCGGAGAACATCCAGGATCTAATCAAGAAGGTATATGTGGAAGGCATTCAGAAGAAACAAGCCGAGCTTGAAGCGCTGCAGGCGCAGATTAATCCGCATTTTCTGTACAACACCTTATCCACGATCGGAAGTCTTGCCAATTTGTCGGAGACGGAAAAGGTCACGGGCATGGTCGAAGGGCTTGCGAAGTTTTACCGGCTTACGCTTAACGATGGACAGGTATTTATTCCGCTCGCGAAGGAGCTGGAGCAGGTTGAAGCTTATCTGGATATCCAGCGTATTAAATACGCAGGTAAATTTGATGTCCATATCGATATGGAGCGGGGACTGGAAGACTGCAAAGTGATCAAGCTGATTCTGCAGCCTTTTGTCGAGAATATCTTCAAGCATGCGTGGTTCGGCAGCCATATCGCCATCCGGATCAGCGGCAAAGCAGCCGGGAATAGAATCGAGCTGAAAGTCATCGATACCGGGATCGGGATGAAGCCGGAAACGCTGAAGACCGTTATGGCACAGCCGGGACAGTCGGGCGGTTACGGCATCCGCAACGTGGATGACCGCATTAAGCTGCGCTATGGAGACGAATACGGCATTGAGATCGGAAGCGTGTTTGGCGGAGGGACAACGGTGCGCATCTTGCTGCCGATTGACCGGCAGGGCAACGCGGATGAGGAAGAGCAAAGGAGACAGCTGGCATGATAACAGTATTGTTAGTGGATGACGAAGCGGTAGATCTGGAGTGGATGCGGCGCAGAGTGAGCGCAAGCCCGCTGCCCTTGCAGGTTGTGGGGACGGCCAGCAGCGGCTTCGAAGCGTTAAAGCTGATAGAGGATGAGCGGATTGACGTGATCCTGTCGGATATCCGGATGCCCATTATGTCCGGGACGGAGTTTGCCCGGAAGGCGAAGGAGCTGAACCCGCATGTGCAGGTTGTCTTTATCAGCGGGCATGAAGACTTCCAGTATGCGAAGGAAGCGATACAGATGAACGCTTCGGGTTATCTGCTGAAGCCGGTGAAGGATCAAGAGCTTCATGAGATGCTGGAGACGGTGTATAAGCAGGTGGAGAGCGAACGGAAACGCCATTCCATCGTTAACGAAGCTTTATCGCTCGTGAACAGGGAGCTGCTGCTCAAATGGCTGGCGGATGCGTCGGAGGAACATGAACGGGAGCATATTACGCCTTTTCTCGCTTCGCTGCTTGAATATGGCGCAGCGGCGGCGGTTATTGAGATCGATGATGTGGAGTGGAAAATCCCCGAGCCGGAGCGGCGCGGTTTAATCCGCAGCATCACCGCGTATGTGGAGCGTTTCGTTACGGACCATAACGGAGGAACCGTACTTGCTAGCCACGACCAGCGAATCGTTATTTTATCGCCCATTTCGGACGAGCGGTTTACCGCCATGCTGGAAGAGCTTGTGAAAGAAGCTCAGCAGAGCTTTCCGGTTACTCTTACGGCTGGCGCGGGCGGCTCGGCGCGAGATGGCGAGGAGCTGCGCGAATCGTACCGGCAAGCGCAAGCGGCGCTAAGCGCGAAGTGGCTGCTTGGCAAGAACCGGCTTATCAAGGACGTATCCGGTACGGCAAGAGAAGATAAGCTTGAACCTAATGTAGAAGAAAACGTCGAGCAGATGCTGGATGCGATTCTGAATTATGACCTGGTGGCGATTGATGACCGGTTGCTTAAGTTGTTCGACAAGAATGAGCATGTGTCCCAGAAGCAATATGCTTATGATCTTATCATTCGGGTAACGTCCAAGCTGCATGCCGATCTGCTGCAGCAAAGCGAGAACTTGTACGAGCTGCTGAAGTGGGATGCGCAGAAAGCGGCCGTCTTGTTCCAATTCGAGACGATAGACGATATTTTGTCCTGGCTCCGGAGAAGGTTCTTCGAGTTATCCGAGCTGCTCTACGTCAAGCGGCAGAAGCAAAAGCGCAAGCTGTTCGACAACATTATGGCGTTTGTGGACGAGCGGCTGGAGCAGAAAATTACGCTGAAGGAAGTAGCGGCGTTTTTTGATTTTACTCCGAATTATTTAAGTACCTTGTTCAAGGAAGAGACCGGCACCTTGTTCAGCGACTGGCTGAATGAGCGGCGCATGGACCGGGTGAGGGAGCTCTTGGCGGATCCTTGCCTGAAAGTCTATGAGATCGCGGAGCGGGTCGGCTACAAAAACATTATTTATTTCAACCGGCAGTTCAAGCAGTTTACCGGCATGACGCCCGGGGAATACCGGAAGAAGCATAAAATCTAGTCCGTTTGACCTTAACGAATAAGCCTGCGGCCTCTTTAAACGGAGTCTGCGGGCTTTTGTTTTTCTCCCGGTCCAAACTAAACTTTTTGCGGCAAATCGTAGATTAAGTATTACTTTTTGTAGTTTGGCTTAATTTTGGAGGGGCTTGTCCGGTTTATATAATAGACCTATAAGACAGAGAGATGACACAGGAGGAGAAAAACGAATGAAGCAACGCGGATTTTGGGGTTATGCCTTTCAGAACAGAACGCTGCTGCTCATGCTGGCGCCGGCGGTAGTCTTTTTTATACTGTTCGCTTATGTCCCGATGGCCGGCATTGTGCTTGCCTTCAAACAATACAACAACACGGGCGGCATCTTCGGAAGTCCGTGGAACGGAATTAGCAACTTCCGCTTTTTCTTCGAATCGGGCAATGCCTGGATGGTAACGAGGAATACGGCGCTTTATAATATCGTCTTTATCGTTGTGAACAACGTGCTGCAAATTGCGGCGGCGATCCTGCTATTCGAAGCGGTAGGCAAATGGTTCCGCAAGTTCTCGCAGACGATGCTGTTCCTGCCTTACTTTATCTCGTGGGTTGTTGTAGGAGCGATCGCATACAACCTGTTCAATTACGACGTGGGTACGCTGAACGTCATGCTGAAAGCCGTGGGAATGGAGCCGGTCGATATTTACAACACGCCCTCGTATTGGCCGGTGATCCTGGTGTTGGTATCCGCTTGGAAGACGCTTGGCTACGGTTCGGTGATGTACCTGGCGGCGATTACGGGTATCGACAACGAGATGTATGAAGCGGCTGAGATCGACGGAGCGAACGTGTTCCAGCGGATCTTGCATATTACGATTCCGAACCTGTATCCGACGGTTATCATTCTGGTGTTGCTTGCGGTCGGCAATATTTTCAGAGGGGACTTCGGCATGTTCTACAATATGGTCGGTACAAACGGCCTCTTGTTCTCTTCGACCGACGTTATTGATACGTTCGTCTTCCGTTCGCTGACGACCTCGAACGAAATCGGCTTATCGGCGGCTGCCGGCTTCTATCAATCCGTGCTTGGCTTTGCAACGATCTTGCTGGCTAACTATGCGGTACGCAAATACGACAAAGATCATGCTTTGTTCTAGGAGGGATTAGACAATGAGTGCAGTTGCCCAAACGGGAAAAAGCGGAATAAAAAGGCAAGCGGATGTCATGCTGCTGCGAGTGATCGGTTACGTCTTTATTTCACTCTTAGCGATCATTTGCATGATCCCCTTCCTTCTGGTTGTTACCTCCTCCTTGTCCGAGGAAAGCTCCATTGTGGAGAAAGGTTATCAGCTTATACCAACGGTATGGTCCACGGAGGCCTACAGCATGTTGTTCAAATATCCGGAGCAGATGCTCCGGGCGTACGGGGTCACGATTATGGTGACCGCGATCGGAACGTTGGTCGGTTTGTTTATAACAGCCATGACGGCTTACGTCCTCCAGCGCAAAGATTTCAGGTGGCGCAACCAGTTTGCTTTCTTCTTCTTCTTTACGACATTGTTCAGCGGGGGTCTGGTACCATGGTATATGCTGATCGTTACGTATTTGGATCTGAAAGACAAATTGCTCGTTCTTATTCTGCCGATGCTGCTGAACGTGTTCTATATTATCGTCATGAAAACGTTCATGAGCAGCATTCCGGAGGCCATTACCGAATCGGCCAAAATCGACGGAGCAGGGGATTTCCGGATTTTCATCCAGCTGATCCTTCCTTTGTCGAAGCCCGTTCTTGCCACCATCGGTTTGTTCATCGCTTTGGCGTATTGGAATGACTGGTATAACGCGCTTCTGTTTGTCAGCGATGATAAGCTGATGCCGCTCCAATATTATTTGTACAAAATGCTTGGCAACATGGATGGCATGCGCAAAGCAATGGTTGCTTCCGGAGCGGTCGTCACGACTAACATTCCGACGGAAAGCCTGAAGATGGCAATGACTATCGTCGCAACCGGGCCAATCCTGCTCGCTTACCCGTTCATTCAACGTTATTTCGTGCAAGGCCTCACGCTTGGCGCCGTGAAAGGTTAGGATGACCTCAGGGAAACCTGGTTATCATATATGACTACCATTTTTAGGGGGATACACATGCGAAACAAAAAATCGGTCATGATGCTGGCAGCTACATTTGCCCTTTCCGCTACAGTACTGGGCGCATGCGGCAGCAACAACAATGGTAATAACAATGGAACAAATGCAGAAGCGACGCCATCGCCGGCTGCAGAATCGCAATCTCCTGCGGCATCGGCGGATGCCGGCGCTGTCGACACATCCGAAGAACTAAAGATCAAAATGCTGATGGTTGGCGGCAAACCGGTTGATTATGACGCGGTATTCGCGGAGATCAACAAAAAGCTGAAAGAAAAAGTTAACGCCACCATTGATGCCGAGTTCCTAGACTGGGCGGACTGGACGCAGAAGTACCCGCTCAAATTCGCGGCGAACGAAGATTTCGATATTGCATACACGGCTAACTGGGCGTTCTATAACGACCAAGCGCTTAAAGGCGGCTTCATGGAGCTGACCGATGACATGCTGAACAAGTTTATGCCGCAAACGATGAAAGCTATGCCAGCGGTAGCTTGGGAGCAATCGAAAGTGAACGGCAAGCAGTTCCTGGTGCCGAACAACAATCCGGAAGTAACGGACAAAGCGGTATTGATCCGCGAAGATCTGCGCAAGAAATACAACCTGGAGCCGGTTAATAGCCCTGAGACTTACGCGGCTTATCTGAAAGCGATCGCGGCTAACGAAAAAGGCATCAACGGCTTTAACGCCAAAGGCGCCGATGGTTGGAAATGGCATGAGCTTGACCAAATCCTGCTCGAGCAAGCGAACGACTTCAACCTGGTAGACTACAGCATGCCGCTTGCTTACAAGCTGGACGATGCAACAGGCAAAGTATTCAACATTTATGACACACCGGAATTCAAATCGCTTCTTACTTACTACAAAGATTTGGCTGACAACGGCGCATGGTCCAAGAACATCGTCTCCAACAAAAACGACGTATGGCAGGATATGAAAGCCGGCAAAACCGCTTCTTACGCGCAAAACCTGGGTACTGTAGCGATGAATCTGGCTGAACTGAAACGCGAGCAGCCGGATGTAGAACTGGCGATTGCGGATCTGACGCCTAACAGCAAGAAAATCGCCGCAATCTCGACGCAAAACGGCTTTGCGATTCATGCCACATCGAAGAAAGCGGATCGTTCCCTGATGGTGCTGGATCTGCTGCAAAACGACAAAGAAATCCATGACCTGTTCATGTACGGCATTGCCGGCACGAACTATGAGGCTGTAGGCGACGACAAGTTTAACGCTTTGCCTGGCACGCCGAACTACACCGGTTTCTCCAACTGGGGATCGAACTCCCCGCTGAACCGCAAGGATGCTTCTTATCCGGCGGAAGCGGACGCGATTGGCACGGCATGGGAACAGAAGGTTTACCACTTCAAGCTTGAGACATTCGTATTTAACGATGCCAATGTGAAGAACGAAGTGGCTAACGTTGGCAACGTTATGCTCCGTTACGCGATTCCGCTCGAGTACGGCTTGATCAAGGACATCGACAAAGGCCAAGCGGATCTGATCGCGCAGCTCAAAGCAGCGGGAATCGATAAGGTGCAGGCGGAGCTTCAGAGTCAAATCGATGCGTTTTTGGCTAATCAATAAGGGGAGACGATTGTCTCTCCTTGCTAATCGAAGAAGCATTCCAGAGAATTAATATTTGCATAGGAACGGGCAATCCTCTTCCGGTCGCTGTTGTCTGCAGGAATTTTGAATATATCCAAATAGGATATTTCCCGCAGACAAAGGCGAACGCTAGCGCTCCTCCAGAGGATTTCCCCTTTTCCAAAGCAAATCATTCTCTGAAACATTTACTTCTTACAATTAAAGGAGGAGACAAAAGTCTCCTCCTTATTTATAGCCAAAAAGGGAGGACAAAGGATGAAACGAATGATACGAAGCGGCATTCTTTTATTTTTTACGATTGCGGTAGCGCTTACAACGATGGTGGGCGTTGGGCCGGTGAAGGAAGCGGAAGCGGCGGAGAGCAATTTGTCCGATCCGGATACGTTTATCAAAGGCGTGGATATTTCGACGCTGCAGGCGCTTGAAGATAAGAACGTGAAGTTTTACGATGAAGGACAAGAAGAAGATCTGCTGAAGATTATGAAGGATCACGGGGTTAATTATGTTCGGCTTCGCCTCTGGAATGATCCGGTTCAAGCAGGTGGCTATAACGATAAAGCGCATGTGCTGGCGATGGCCGAGCGGGTAAAGGCAGCGGGCATGAAGCTCCTTCTCGACTTCCATTACTCGGATTTCTGGGCGGATCCGGGTCAGCAAGTAAAGCCGGCGGCTTGGAAAGATCTTAGCTTCGCGGATCTCAAGACGGCGGTGTATGACTATACCGCGGACGTGATGAGTGAACTTGCCGACGCGGATGCTTACCCGGATATGGTGCAGATCGGCAACGAAATTAACAGCGGCATGCTGCTGCCCGACGGCTCAACAAGCAATATGGATAACCTTGCCGAGTTGATCGGCGAAGGGGTGAAAGCAGTAAGGGACACAACGCCGGAGGGGCAAACGACTCAAATTATGCTTCATTTGGCGGAAGGCGGAAATAACGGCAAGTTCCGCAGCTTTTTTGATGCGATGGAAGCGCGTCATGTCGACTATGACGTGATTGGCATGTCGTATTATCCGTTCTGGCACGGCTCGTTCCAGCAGTTGAAATCGAATATGGACGATATCGCGGCAAGATACGGCAAACCGATTGTTGTGGCGGAAACCTCGTATGCCAATACGCTCGAGAACGGCGACGATCATCCAAACACGGTTGGCGAGAACGAAACGAAGCTGGTTGGATTTGAAGCATCGGTTGCGAATCAGAAGCTTGTTACCGAGACGGTGCTGAATACGGTTGCCCATGTACAAGGCGGGCTTGGACTTGGCGTCTTTTATTGGGAGCCGGCTTGGCTGCCGGGCGTTGGCTGGAAGGAAGGCGAGGGCAATGCCTGGGAGAATCAGGCGATGTTTGATTATGAAGGCAACGCACTAGATTCGCTTAACGCGTTCCGATATGTGCCGGGAAGCATTGCCGGGGTGAACCCGATTCTCGTGTATCCGGCCACTCCGGTTACGATAACAACGGGAGATTCCCTCGCATTGCCTGCGGATACGAAAGTGCTCTATAACGAAGGCACGATTTTGTCCAAGGCGGTTGAATGGGATGAATTTGATTCGGAACTTCTGAATACCCCGGGAACGTTTGCGGTTCAAGGCAAGGTTGCGGGAACGGATTTAAACACCTCTGTCGAGGTTACGGTTACGGGAAGTCCGAATTGGATCAAGAACGGAAGTTTTGAGTCCGGTACGCTCTCGAATTGGGATGTAACCGGAGATACAGGGGCGGTGAAGATCGAGCATAACGCGGGGAATGCGAAGGCCGGTGAATACGCGCTTAATTATTGGTCGGGCTCGGCATTTGCCTATCAGGTATCGCAGACCGTAACTGGCCTTGAGAATGGAACTTATGAGCTTCGGGCGTATGCTTCGGGCGGCGAATATGCGGATCAAGCCATTTCGCTTACGGCTGAGAGCGGCGGCGAAACTTACAGCACGCCAGTTACGAATGCCGGATATAACGTATGGAAGCTTTATTCGATTGGCGAAATCAACGTAACGGACGGCCAGGTGAAGGTTGGCATTAGCGTCAATGGTCCGGCTGGGGCATGGGGGTATTTTGACAAGTTTGAGCTGGTGAAGACGGAGAAAGCCGAGGTTAATGTCGTGCAAAATCCGGGCTTCGAGAGCGGTGAACTTGCTCCATGGGAGGTATCCGGAGACAGCGAAGCGGTCAAGGCGGAGCAGAATGCGGCTAATGCCAATTCCGGCGATTACGCCTTGAATTATTGGCTGGGCACGCCATTTAAATATACCGTAAAGCAATCGCTTGAGAAGCTCGAGAACGGGATTTACGAGCTTCGCGGTTCCGCTTCCGGCGGCGTGTACAATGATCAGAAGATAAGCTTGTTTGCCAATTCAGGGGGGAAAACGTACAGCACCAACGTTGTAAATACCGGCTGGAATGATTGGCATTCGTATACGGTGAGCAACATTGAAATAAGAGACGGCAAAGTATCCT
Source organism: Paenibacillus glycanilyticus (assembly GCF_030161375.1). Lineage (GTDB taxonomy): Bacteria > Bacillota > Bacilli > Paenibacillales > Paenibacillaceae > Pristimantibacillus > Pristimantibacillus glycanilyticus_B. The sequence continues at coordinate 230,550 of NZ_BSSQ01000001.1, read as the reverse complement.
TCGGATTTGATGTAGATGCTCCTGCCGGGGCATGGGGGTACATGGATGATATTGCTCTTGTAAGAGTGGGAGATTTGCCAACCGGAGGAGAGAGTGACGGGGACGGAGATAACGGAACGTCTGCCGGCAATACCGGACAATCGGGCACTAATGGGGTTGTTACTCTAACTTCCTCCCAATTGACTGCAGACGGGAAAGGCGGATATACAGCTGTATTGCCTGCTTCAACGACAGAGGTTGTTTTACCGGCTGGATTGTATGATGTAATGAAGAAAGGCCCTGTTACGCTGTCAGCAGGAGAGTTGTCTTTGACCCTTCCTTCGGAAGTGGCAACCGAGCTGCTTGGCAAGCTGAAGAATGAAACAGGCAGCAAGGTAACGGTAAGTTTTGTACCGGTAACAGGAGAGGCTGCACGTCAATTGCTAAGCGGCACCGATGCGGAAGTTCACGCGCTGGGCACGATTTACAACTTCGAATTATCGGTTACGGATGCAGCGGGCCATGTTGAGAAGTTGTCTTCGTTCAGCCGACCGCTTACGCTGCGATTGAAGCAGCAGCAAGCTGGCAATCCGGATTTAACCGGCATCTACTATATCGCTGATGATGGAACCATTCAATATGCCGGCGGACAATTGATGGATGGCGTATGGCATACGACGGTTTCCCATTTCAGCAAATACGCTTTGCTCGAAGTGAAAAAGTCTTTCGCGGATGTGCCCGGCAGCCATTGGGCGGCACAAGCGGTAAATTCTTTATTCGCGAAACAGATCGTTCAAGGAGTCTCGGCAGCTGCTTTTGAACCGGGCCGAGAAGTCAGCCGCGCGGAATTTACGGCCATTCTTGTCCGCGCGCTAAAGCTGGATAAGGGGTCGAACGCAGCCGTTCCATTCAGCGATGTACCGGAATCAGCCTGGTATGCGGACGCGGTATCGATTGCTTATGAAGCGGGACTTATCAACGGCCGTTCGGCGGAACAATTTGATCCAAACGGCTCCATTACACGCCAAGAGATGGCTGTTATGCTGGCCAAAGCCTATTACATTCTCTATAAAGATACAGCTGCGACAGGAGTTGCCGGAGGAAGTCTTCCGTTCTCGGATCAAAGTTCAATTGCAGGATGGGCGCTCTCTTCTGTACAATGGGCCTATGAGCAAGGATTGCTGAAAGGACGCGAAGGCGGCAGGTTTGCGCCAGCCCAACCGATGACTCGGGCAGAGGCAGCCGAGGTCGTCTATCGTTTGCTTAAATAGAATCGGGAGTATTTGATCCATTATGCAGCCAGATGAACTAATCTTTGTCGTTATGATCGTATTGCTTGCCGGCTTTGTGCAAGGGCTGACAAGTTTTGGTTTCGCGTTAATATCAATGCCGCTGCTGCTTAAGTTGATGCCAATGCAACAAGCCGTGCCGGTCGTTGTCGTATTAAGTCTTCTGACCAACATTGCCGTATTGTACAGTAGCCGGAAGTATGTTCGAATCAATCACATTTGGCCGCTTCTCGCGGCAAGTCTGCTCGCCGCTCCGCTAGGTACATATGCTTTGTTATATGTGCCTGCTCATTCGCTCAAGCTGGGAGCCGGCTTGCTTGTTGCTCTTGTCTCGCTTCTGATGCTTAGCGGGAAATCTTTCCCGCTTGGAAGGATCGCATACGCGCCGGTTGGCGCATTAAGCGGTTTCCTGAACGGGAGCATCTCCATGAGCGGACCGCCGGTAGCCTTGTTTTTGACCAATCAAGGTCTCGATAAAATGACTTTCCGGGCTAATATTACGGCTTATTCTCTACTTCTGAATATCATCACGATCGGGACGTACGTATACGAAGGACTGCTGAACGAGTCGTCCATGGAAACGGTTGGATGGGCAGTTCCGGCGTTGATTATCGGGGTGATTATCGGGATAAAGGCGGTTGGAAGGCTGAACGAGCGGTTGTTCAAGACAATCGCGTTGTGGCTGATTTTAGTAACGGGGATTTGGACAGCGGTTAACGGAATTATCGGAACATGAACCAAAAAACCTTGAAGGTATTGAGCTTAAAGCTCGAACCTTCAAGGTTTTTTTCTTCGTTGCTTCATCTGATACATCGCTTGGTCGGCATCCGTAATGAGCTGTTTGAGGCTGGCATACCGTCCTTGGTTGGAACTTACGCCAATGCTGGCTGATATCGATACCGGCTGCCCGTTAACCATAAACGGGTCGATGAAAGAAGCGTTGATTTTGTCCTGCACGGCACGAATGCCATGTTCTTCGCTCAAGTTATGGAAGCAGATAATAAATTCATCGCCTCCGTATCGGACGATTCGATCCGTTTGACGAATTTGCTGCTTGAGCCGGTTGGCGATTTCAATCAATAACAAGTCTCCGAATTCATGGCCGAAATTATCGTTGATTTGCTTGAAATCATTCAGGTCAATAAACATGACGCCAAGCGGAGCGTCCGTGCTGCGCTGGAATAATTCGTCCAGATATCTTCTGTTGAACAGGCCGGTCAAACTGTCCGTAACTGTCGCATGCTCCAGATCAATCGTATAGCCAAGAAGGGAAGCCATGGTGCCAAGGGCAAGCAGCTCGTCCTCGCTTGGAGTTATGGGATCCCGGTCAACCAAATAAATAAAGCCATAAATGAGGCAGTCATTGGAGGAGATCGGCACCGCATGATAGAGTCGTTCGCCAATGATGGCGCTAACATCGGCTCGGAAGGTCATCCCGCTGACAGCCAGCGCATCTCTACGGTTATGGGCTTGTACAATCCGGTAAACGGAACCTTCTTGTATCGCAATAAAAATCGTGTCGACATGAACAAGGGTGGTCAATAGCTGTATGGCATGTCCGGCTGCATCGTCAGTAGAGCGAATTTTGCTGGGCATTGTCGTTCATCTCCTGCAATAATGGCGAACCATCTGAAAATTACCTTCTGATTCCAGTTTAGACGAAACAAACGGCAGACTCAACAAGGAACTTTTTCATATTGGACAACTCGGGAAAATTAATGGTATTTCTAAGTTTGGATTAACAGTATTATTAATTCATATATATTTAAATTCGCTATTGAATTATTTCAATTGCTGTTGTTTAATAAAGGTAATCTTTTAATCCTTCATTCTATAGAGGTGAATTCGAATGGCAAACAAGGCAAAAATGATCGTAGACAAAGATTTTATCGTAGGCGAAGTGGATAAACGTATTTATGGTTCTTTTATCGAACATTTGGGACGCGCGGTTTATGGCGGTATTTATGAGCCGGAGCATCCTTCCGCAGACGAGCAAGGATTCCGTTCCGATGTGCTTGAATTGGTCAAAGGGTTAAATGTTCCGATTGTCCGCTACCCTGGCGGTAATTTTGTATCCGGTTACAATTGGGAAGACGGCGTAGGTCCCGTAGCTGACCGTCCTAGACGGCTTGAGCTCGCATGGCGGACGATCGAACCTAACCTTGTTGGTTTTAATGAATTCGTGGACTGGTGCAAAAAAGCGAATACCGACGCGATGATGGCGGTTAATCTGGGCACCCGCGGACCGGAGGAAGCGCGTAATCTCATCGAATATTCCAATCATGCCGCTGGCTCCTACTGGTCGGATCTTCGCATTAAACACGGTTATAAAGATCCGCATAACATCAAAACCTGGTGCCTTGGCAACGAGATGGACGGACCATGGCAGATCGGAGCTAAGACCGCTGTAGAATACGGCCGCGTTGCCAACGAAACGGCTAAAGTGATGCGTTGGGTCGATCCAACGATTGAGCTTGTAGCTTGCGGAAGCTCGGCGCTTGGCATGCCAACCTTCCCCGATTGGGAAGCTACGGTACTCGATCTGACGTATGACAACGTTGATTACCTCTCGCTTCACCAGTATTATGGGAATAGAGACAAGGATACGGCTAATTTCCTGGCGCAGTCGATGGGGATGGACTCTTTCATCCAGACCGTTATCTCCACGGCTGACTATGTGAAAGCGAAGAAACGGAGCAAGAAAAACATCAACCTCAGCTTTGACGAATGGAACGTATGGTTCCACTCCAACGACAGCGACCGCAAAATCGAACCGTGGTCCATTGCGCCGCCGCAGCTGGAAGATGTCTATACGCATGAGGACGCGCTTGTTGTCGGCTGTATGCTGATTAGCTTGCTCAAACGGGCGGACCGCGTGAAAATGGCTTGTCTCGCGCAGCTCGTTAACGTTATCGCGCCAATTATGACCGAGAACGGCGGAGCCGCGTGGAAGCAGTCGATCTACTATCCATACATGCATGCTAGCCTGTTTGGCCGCGGTACCGTGCTTGTGCCTTTGCTCAAATCGGATAAATACGATTCCAAAGACTATACCGATGTTCCTTATGTGGAAGCGGTAGCTGTTCATAATGAAGAGCTTGGAGAAGTAACCGTATTTGCCGTTAACCGAGATCTGGATCAAGCAAGACCGTTCGAAGTGGATCTTCGCAGCTTTGGTTCTTTCCGCGTAATCGAGCATATTGTCCTTGAGAATGACGACCTGCAGGCTGTGAATACGGCAGCTAACCCGGATCGCGTGAAGCCGCACGCAAACGGCAATGCCAAGCTTGAGCAAAGCGGTACCATTGAGACGCATCTTGCCAAAGCATCCTGGAACGTCATTCGCATCAAACTTCAATAAGGTACAGGATGTGAAACATGTTAATCAAAGCCGATACAGACCATGCCTGGCTTCCGCTCTACGAAGCGCTGGCTAGTCCTGTACGATTAAATATTCTGGACCTGCTTGCTGCGGCTCTGGAGCCGATGAATGTCAAAGATCTGGCTGCCGCGCTTGGATTAAGCAGTGCGATCGTAACGATGCATGTCCGCAAGCTGGAGCAGGCGGGAATTATCCAGACGAAGATGGTCAGGAAGCAAGGCGGCACGCATAAAATTTGCGAGTTGTCCGCATCCCGCATCCAGATTGATCTGCCTCAGGCGGGGCTACTGCCAAAGAAAACCCATGAGATCAGCATACCGGTCGGGCACTACACGGAATTCGAGGTATATCCCACCTGCGGTATAGCTACGACGGACAAGGTCATCGGCCAATTCGACGACCCGAGATATTTTCTCGAGCCGGAGCGGATGAATGCGGGGATTTTATGGTTCGGCAAAGGATACGTCGAGTACCGAATTCCGAACTATCTCTTGCCGGGACAACGCCCGGAGGAGCTCGAGATCGTGCTGGAGATCAGTTCCGAAGCACCGGGATACAATGAGAACTGGCCATCGGACATTGTGTTTACCCTGAACGGGGTCCCAATCGGCATGTGGACGAGTCCCGGCGATTATGGCGACGTGAAGGGGAAATATACGCCGGCTTGGTGGCAGGACTTCGTCAACCAATACGGCCTTCTCAAGATTATCCGCGTCCAGAAAAATGGCACCTTCATTGATGGCCAGCAAATCTCGGATGTCGGCATCGACCAGATTGGCCTAACCCGCAACCAATGGGTATTCCGCCTCGCCGTCGAAGACAATGCCGCCCATGTCGGCGGCCTAACGTTATTCGGCAAAGGCTTCGGCAACTACAACCAGGACATGATCTTCCGCGTGCATTATAGCGAGAGTGTTGGTGGGCTCGCTTGATGGTGGAGCTACGAAAGTAAATATTCTTACGATCGCTGTGGTTTTCGGATTCTTTGAATGAGGCTTAGCATGTTGGAATCCGAAAACCAAGGCGAACGCTCCGCTTCTCCAGAACATTTACTTTCTCCACTCCAAAGTCGCTCGCCCATAAGTGGAGGACCGTTTCAGGACTGCTAATAACTTAGCAGTCCTGTTTTTGTTGTTCCTGGGCTGGTTAGTCAGGAAGATAGGGGCAACAAAAGGTGATGTTACTATTGAAACGAATATTATATATAAGTTGAACTTTTTGAAAGGGAGATAAAAATGGAGTATGGAAAAATCAATATTACCTCCATATATTTCTAACAGTGACTTATCATGGTGGATTCTAGGTCATCCGTGGGAGAATAAGATTACTATTTATGGCGATAAACTTAAGCATGGATAGGAGACTAGCGACAATGTCATTTATTGCGGGAAGGCTCGTTACTGAGACTCTTGAGTACGATGGTGGTAGACAAGTTACGGTGTACGTCCCTCCGGATCCTGCCGAGGTAATTGTATTCGCAGGTGACGGTCAGTTGATTTCGCAGTGGGGCGCAGTCCTCGAGAAGGCAGTCGTACCGTCTACGATGATCGTCGGCGTGCACCGAGTGGCAGATGAGACGCAGCGGCTCCATGAATATTCACCAAGCTTTAGCCCGGAACGATTCGCGGCACACGAGAAGTTCTTCGTCGAAGACGTTTACCAATGGACCCAATGGCGTTTCGGAGTCACGCTAACTACCGAACGCACTGCGGTGTTTGGTGTCTCCGCAGGTGGAGAACTCTCGCTTGCGATGGGCCTTCGGCATCCGGACAAGTTCGGTGCGATCTTTTGCGCCTCGCCGGGCGGCGGTTACCGGGCACCTGATTTGATGCCGAGTTCGATTCCGCGCACATACCTCGTCGCCGGTACGCTAGAGCCGTTTTTCCTAGATAACGCGACAAGGTGGGCGGCTGCGCTGCGTGAGGCAGGTGCAGATATGGTAATGAGAGAGAGGATCGCGTCACACGACGATGCGATGTGGCGAGAAGAGTTTCCGCTGATGGTAGAGTGGGCATTTGGACGATAAGACTTCTGGACCGGCGGACAAGACTTCAATAAGCTACCGGGCAGTTATGCTTAATTACAATAATAAGTTATCTGTTGTAATATGGAATGTAATTAATATCAAACTGGTGTCTTTGAAGGTGAGATTTAATTTGAAATGTCAGTGGAGAATCACTAAATATAACCCGCTTTATAGAAATGAAAAGGGACATTATTTATTAGATGAATGGACATGCCCATCTGAAATTGGGAAAATAATAAATGGACAATTATTCACATTAGAAGATTATCTCCTTATTGAACACGCTTATGTCGAAACAATAATAGAGTTCTTAAATGAAAAAAAGCTATATTCACTGCGTTTAATCCAGACATCCAACAATTCGATTTCACAGGAAGAAAAGACATCTGTCTTATATGATCATGAATTTGGAATGATCAATATTAAGGAAGATTTGATTGTGAACATAAATGAAATTCGCATAATATGCAAAATGATATTAAGAAATTTTGCTGATTGTCAGCTAATTTCCAAAGACAATTTTTTTGTGCATTTTGGTTGGGATTATTATATGTATATTGGCAGCAGTCAAAAATCTTTAACTGCAATTGAATTTGCAAAAAATAACGGTCTTTATGTTGAGAAATTTTTTTCACCGTATTACTTCGAAGAAAAAGATACAACAAGATTAGTACAATGGAGTGAAGTAGGGGCAGAGATCCCGTTGGTTATAGGGGATGAGGAAATAGTTAATGTGCCATTAGAAGAATATCGAAAGATATTTAATTTATCAGAAGAGCATCCTGTTTTTGGATATTTTGAAATAACGAAAGACTATAGAGATTTCTTTCAAATATTTCTGAGTCACAAGATGGATTTTACAAAGTATGAATACGGATTGTGGGCTGGTAATTGAAATTTATAATAAGATAGCAAAGATCAATTATCATTAGTTGGAACAGTATGGTTTAGACAGTTGCTATGATATTACAAACAAACATGGAGCAGTTTCCTAAGCGGTAGCTACTCTATTTTTATTAACTAAAGGGCATGATGGAGGGAATTCTTTGAACAAGTGGGTCGGTGCGGCAGGTGTATGTGTTAATTCAGATGGGCAGTTATTAATGGTTCTACAAGGTAAACCGGAGGAAGAGAAACGATGGTCGGTACCGTCTGGGGGGAAAGAACAAGAAGAAACCCTGGAAGCATGCTGTATGAGGGAGGTATATGAGGAGACAGGTTACCGATGTAAAATCATCAAAGAAATAAAAGGCAAGTCAGGAGCATTTGGTCCAGTTGAATATCATGTAACCTATTTTGAAGTCGAGATTTTAAACGGACAACCAACACTTCATGACCCTGATTGTCTTATTTATGAAATCGCCTGGAAAACCTCTGAACAGCTAAAAGAACTGCAACTTTCCTTTCCCGAAGATAAAGAGTTTTTGTTACAGTATATCGAGCAAAAAGCATTGCGCTAACAAGAATAAACGTTGAATATATTTGTAGGCGAGTAAAATGTTAAAAGGACAGTTTTCATGGCTGCTGAAGCCGTGTAGCTGTCCTTTCTCTGTGTTCACGTTGTTATATTGCCGCTACTCATTCTCGACCGGACCCGCGTCGAGAATAGCTTGCAGGCGATCATACAAGTTATCCATGCATTCGCCGCCATGGTAGGCAATTATTTTAGAGAGATCCAACACTTGAAATTTCGCAATGGATTGCAGCGCCGTGACTTGATCCGACGTATAGATTGGGCTGTACGACTGCAGGATGCCGTCTTGTGCCCTTAATGCGTCGCCGGCGATTAACGTCTTGCTTGGGATATGGTAGAAGGAGGTGTGATCAGGCGTATGGCCTGGCGTAAACACCACGCGGATACCACCAGCGAAAGGCAGGATATCGCCGTCTTGCAAGGCGACGTCGACTTTGACCGGTGTTCTGACGAGCTTCTTGCTCTTGTGCAAGGGGAGTGCTCCAGCCAAATAAGGGACAGCGGTTTCATGGGCAAGCACTTGAACCCGATCGCCAAATGCTTGTACCAAATCGGGCAAGCTGCCGATATGATCCGAATCTTGATGGCTAATAAGAATTTTGGTTAGTTTCTCGAACGGAATCCCTGCTTCTTGGAACGCAGCACGAATCAGCTCCATTTGATCGGGAAGCCCGGCATCGACGAGAACGATGTCTTGAGCGTCCCATAGGACGGTTAGATAGAAAGGATTGTTGCGATTTGCCATGGTAAGTTGGATGGTCTTAATGCCAATGTCCGTTTGAGTCAAGTCGACACCACCTTATTGAATTTGTACATGATCTAATTATTCCTCTATGTCCATAGTAAATCAATATTCCTGGGTTGTCAGCCAGGAACGTTGCGGCACCGCAAGGGCTGTACCCAAGGTCTTTTATGATCTTGGGTACAGCCCTGTTTGGTTGGGGCGAGCCGGGAAGTGGTGGTGAGGAGGAAGGGAATGCTCTTGAAAAGCGTTAGCGCTCGCCTTGGCTTTCGGGTTCCTACGTTGAGACTACATATTGAGGGAACCCGAAAGGCACAGCGATTGAAAGAATATTCACTTCCGTAGCACCATCCTTCCAATAGCGAGCCTCATCCAACTAAGGCAGCCCAAGTCATAACGACCCAAGGTACATTTTATATCTAATTAGGTATAAGAGCTTGTCCCCACCGTTTGTTATACTACGTCTTGAAAACGCTTACCAAATTAAGGAGATGATCGTTGATGAAAAAGTGGAAAACCTTGCTGCTTGGCGCAGCCGCTGCCGTTATGCTGATGCCGCTCCAAGTGAGCGCATTCAGCAACCCGATCAACATAAGCGATTCTTGGCGTTGGGCGAACAATGATTTTTACGGGGAAGGCGATCCTTATATTCTGAAATTCAACGGTACCTATTACCTCTATGTCAGCACAGTCGACGATCAGACCGGCGTTAAGGTGTGGTCCTCCACCAATCTTATCGATTGGAGCTATCGCGGGTTATGCACGACGGAAGCAGTCACGAAAGCCGCTTATGCACCTGAGGTTGTTTATTGGAACGGGATGTTCTATATGTATACCTCTCCTGGCGGCGGCGGTCATTACGTTCTGTCGAGCACTAGTCCAACCGGTCCGTTTACGGTTGCCACCGGCAATCTTGGGATGGGAATCGACGGGAACGTATTTATTGATGACGATGGCAAATGGTATTTCTACTCGACCGGGTCCGACCGGATTGATGCCCGTCCAATGACGAGTCCGACTGCTTTTGGCGCGGTTGAGAATACGGGGTTATCGATGGCGGGATGGACGGAAGGTTCAACGACCTTCAAGCGTAACGGCAAATATTATATGACGTATACCGGCAACCATGTCTGGAGCACCGCTTACCGGGTCAATTATGCAACCAGCACAAGCCCAACGACCGGATTTACGCCTGCAAACAATCAGAACCCGGTATTGATTGATACCGAAGGTTCGAATGTAGGCCTCGGACATAACAGCATGATCAAGGGACCGGATCTGGATTCGGACTTTATCGTTTATCACAGCCATGCCTCTGGCGGCAATCTCGTCTACCCGGGCCGCAAAATGAACTTGGATCGTGTAGCGTGGAACGGGGACAAGATGCTGGTGCTTGGTCCAACAACCGCTTCCCAGCAGAATCCCGAATTGGCGGATTTCGAAGACCGCTTCAACCGGACGGCTATCGGTACCGGATGGACCAATGTCGGAGGAGGCACGTGGGGGATCTACAATCAGGAACTGATGTGGCAAGACACGATTGGCAATACGAATACGTACCGCCAGGTGACAACCTCAAGCACGGCGAGTGATTATACGGCGGAATTCAATACAAAGCAGATCAAGCAGGGGACTAGCGCGAATCCGGTCTATGGAACCGTGTTCTCCTACACGGACGAGAGCAATTACGGCGTTGCCGTGCTTAACCGCAGCTTGAATCGTCTGGAGACGAATTTTGTAGTGGGAGGCGTCAGCCAAGGTTGGCAATATTCCGCTCTTCCTGCGGGTTATGACTACACGAAGTGGCATCAGATCCGGGTGGAGAAAGCAGGCAGCAGCTTTGCGATTTACGTCGACGGTATGAAAAAGCAGACCCGCACCGTTAGCGGGATTAGCGGAGGCAAAATCGGCTATACGACAACCGATGCGCATGCTGATTTTGGCTATGCGGCTTTTAGCAACAAGGTGAATGGCAGCAGTGCTTGGAATACATACAAACCGCTGCCCGGTTCCATCGAAGCCGTTCATTATATGAACGGTGGTGAAGGTACGGCCTATCATGATTTGACTGCAGAAAATACCGGCGGTGCTTATCGCAGCGGTTCGGTTGATATTCGCAGCTCTGCAGCTGAAGGAAAAAATATTGTAGGCTGGAATCAAACCGGAGAATGGCTGAAGTATCGGGTGAACGTCGCCGAGACCGGTTATTATGATCTGGACGTGCGTCTCGCCACCACCTTTACGGACGCAAGCTACCGTGTATGGGATGGCGCTACAGATCTGACCGGCGTGGTTAGCGTACCAAGCTCCGGGGATTGGGAGAACTGGATAACGGCAAGCAAGAAAGGACTTTATTTGACGGCGGGATACCATGAACTGAAATTCGAGTTTGTAAAAGGCGAGTTTGATTTCTCTGGAATGACGTTCTCTCGCGGCGATGCGGTGACAAGTCTGCTGGACGACTTTAATGATGGGAATGACAATGGCTGGACGAGATTTGACGGCAACTGGTCCGTAAATGCGGGAGAGCTGGACGCGGCAGGAGCCGGTGCCTTCGGGAAGACCATCATTGGCAACGAACGTTGGGCTGATTATACGGCTGAGTCCGATATCAAGCTAGTGGATTCCACCGGTGACGCTGGCATGCTCGTTAGGGTCAATAACCCTTCGAACGGCACGGTACTTGCCAATAATCCGGATTACGTGCAAGGCTATTATGCATTCATCAAGCCGGACGGCGTGTATCTTGGTAAAATGAATTACAATTTCACGTCCGTTGCCTCCGCACCGGTTGCCCTTGCAGCGGGAAGCTGGCACCATATGAAGGTTGTGACATCCGGAACAACGATTAAGGTGTACGTGAATGACATGACAACGCCAAAAATCGCCTACACGGACAACAGCAGCAATCCGTTTACGCATGGCAAAGTGGGTCTTCGAACTATGAATAACCATACGCGGTTTGAAAATTTCCGCGTTAATCCTTAAGAAGTAAAAGAAGGAGACGGCCCTAAGAGTGGCCTTCTCCTTCTTTTATTGTGGCCACATCAATTGTACGGGTACAACGAACTGGCCTTGCCGCTCTTCGCCCCGAACAATATGCTCCATGAGCAAGGAGACGGCCTTTCTTCCGATGGATGACTCATCCTGGCGGATATAGGCAATGTCCGGAATCTCCGGATCATCAAATGTAATCAAGTGTTTGCCCGTCAGAGAGCCATAACGTTTCAAGGCATAATAGGCTAAACGCGCAAGCTCCACGTCTGTTGCGATAACCCCCGAGAAATGGGCATGGTGCTCCGCGATCCACCCGTTCATGAGCTTGGCACCTTCATCTCTCGACACATTAAAAGATTCGTAAGGCATCGTATAACGAAGAACGGAAGTTTCGGGAAGATAGGTAATGGCGTTCTCAAACCCGGCAAGCCGATCGGCCATTACGCTATGTTCGATTGGAGGCGAAAGTATAGCAAGCTTGCGATGTCCCAGCTTGGCGAGATAAGTTACCGCCTTGCGCGCGCCGTCACGATTATCCGAACTTACGCTAACAAATGGCTTGTCCGTATAATACCTGTCAATGAGAACAACGGGGCAGCCCAATTCTTCAGCTTGGTCAACGGCTTGTCGCTCGTGATTTGCACCGATGGAGAACAGGACCAGTCCGCTAATTCCAAGTTCGTCTAAGTCTTGGATCGATTGGCGTTCCTTCATCGGGCAACCTCTCGATACGCGGATAACAAGCGTATAGCCATATTCATTTACCGTATTTTCAATAGCATCGAGAAGCCGCTGTTCCACTTTCGTCCGCATGGAAGGGATAATCATGCCGATAAGCTTTTTACGCGGAAGGAGAGCAGAGGTGTTCTTGCTGCTATCCTCCTTCTGAAATTTCAGATGATACGGCGCTTGTCCCGCGACAAAAGTTCCTTTGCCCTTGGAGCGGACGACGATACCTTCCTCAGCAAGACCCGACAATGCTCCTTTTGTCGTCATTAAGCTGACATGGAATTGATCTGCTAATTCCTTCTCGGAAGGTATTCGGTCTCCGGGGCGGAGATTACCTAGCATAATCTGCTTTTTTATCGCTTCTTGTATTTGTTTGTACAAAGGAATATCCTTCATGTCGATCACCATTACTACTATACTTCTTGTAGGAAAAATTTCGCAATGACAATTTGAAATAATGTCATTCTTGTTTTTCCATCGTTCCTGGGCGTTCAGCCAGGAACGCTTACGGCTGTAAAAAAGGCTAAACCCCGTGGGCTTTTAGCCTTGGGTTCAGCCTTTTGTTTGTTTGTTGTTAGGCGAGCCGTGGGAAGGCGCGGAGTAAATGTATCTTCTGGAGAAGCGGAGCGTTCGCCTTGGTCTTTAGGTTCCAACATTATAAAAGTTGTTAAAGGAAACTAAAGACCACAGCGATCAGAAGAAGATACATTTACGCAGCAACTGCAAACAGCGAGCTAACATCAGCAAATAAAAATAGGCTGTACCCAAGGGTACAGCCCAATCATTTAGCCTTCCAAAAGAAGGGTTTCCGGATCTTCCAACATTTCCTTCACTTTCACGAGGAAGCGAACGGCTTCAGAGCCGTCAACGATACGGTGATCGTAAGTGAGGGCGATGTACATCATCGGACGGTTCTCCGAACGTTCAGCGTCGATCGCTACCGGACGAAGCTGGATTTTGTGCATACCCAGAATGCCGACTTGCGGAGCATTCAAGATTGGCGTGGACAGCAGGGAACCAAATGTACCGCCGTTAGTAATCGTGAATGTTCCGCCTTGCAGCTCATCCAGCGACAACGAGTTATCGCGTGCTTTTTTAGCCAGGGAAACGATCGATTTCTCGATATCAGCGAAGCTCATGCGGTCCGCGTCACGTACGACAGGAACAACGAGACCTTCTTTAGCCGATACCGCGATACCGATATCGTAGTATTGCTTAGCGATGATATCGCCGTTGTTGATCTCAGCGTTCAGGTTAGGGAACTCTTTCAATGCGCCAACAACTGCTTTAGTGAAGAAGGACATGAAGCCAAGACCAACTTCGTGCTTATCCAGGAACGATTGCTTACGGCGTTTACGAACGTCCATGATCGCAGTCATGTCCACTTCGTTGAATGTTGTCAGCATAGCTGCTGTATGTTGAGCTTCAACGAGGCGGTTAGCGATTGTCGCGCGGCGGCGGGACATCTTCGTACGCGTGAAAGGCTTGTTCGACGTGAATTCCGGTTGAGCCGCTTTTGCTGCAGGTGCAGGAGCCGCTGCAGGAGCCGGAGCTGCTGCGCGAAGATCAACGCGACCAAGCGTCGATTGCGCTTCGTTAATGTCGATGCCTTTTTCTCTAGCAAGCTTGCGGGCTGCAGGAGAAACGTTCAAGCTGCTGCCAGCTGCAGGAGCCGGAGCAGGGGCAACCGCAACTGCCGTAGCAGGAGCAGCAGCCGCAGGAGCCGGAGCTGCTGCAGGTGCTGGAGTTGCTTCAGCTGCCGGTGCAGCAGGAGCCGGAGCGGCAGCGCCGCTGCCAGCTCCGATTGTGCCGATGACTTCGCCGATTTGAACGGTGTCGCCTTCGTTTTTAGTCACTTCTTGAAGAACGCCATCGGATTCAGCGCTGATTTCAATGTTTACTTTGTCGGTTTCAAGCTCGAGAAGAACGTCGCCTTGTTTAACCGCGTCTCCTACTTTGACTACCCATTTGGAGATTGTGCCCTCCGTAATCGATTCACCCATTGCCGGTACAATAATTTGTTGCACGTGAGCCTACCTCCCAGTGTTATATGTCAACGACGGACTATATTTTAAAGTCTGCAATAAAATGTGCTGCTGCTCGAAGCTGTGTACTTGTTGGAAGCCGCTTGCGGTACTCGAACGCTCAGGACGGCCGATGTAGCTTACGCTTGCAGCGGCTGGCGCGATTTTGCGCAGGCGAGGTTCCATGTAGAACCACGAACCCATGTTTTGCGGTTCTTCTTGTACCCAAACGATTTCCTTCAGATTCGGCAGACGTTCGATAATCGCTGCGATTTCTTTCTCAGGGAACGGATACAACTGCTCAACGCGTACGACATGCAGCCAATCCAGCGATTGGTCGCCGTTTTTCTCGATAGCATCTTCAATGTCGATGGCCATCTTGCCCGTTGCAAGCACGAGACGTTCCACGCGGTCAGGCTTAGCGCCAAGACCTTTTTGCTCGATAACGGATTTGAACGAACCGTTGCTCAGTTCGGAAATTTCCGACGCAACGCGAGGGTTACGAATCAAGCTCTTCGGTGCCATGATGATCAATGGACGGGCAGCATCGCTCTCCGTGATCGAAGCTTGGCGGCGAAGCAAGTGGAAATAGTTCGCTGCGCTGGACAAGTTCACAACCGTCCAGTTCTCTTCAGCGGACAATTGCAGGAAACGTTCCAGACGAGCGCTGGAGTGTTCCGGGCCTTGACCTTCGTAACCATGCGGCATCATCATGATCAGACTCGATTTCTGCTGCCATTTCGCACGGCCAGCCGAGATGAACTGATCAATCAGGACTTGCGCTACGTTCGTGAAGTCGCCATATTGAGCTTCCCAGAAGACCATTGTCTCGGGAGCGTGTACGTTGTAGCCGTATTCGAAGCCAAGTACAGCCGCTTCGGAGAGCGGGCTGTTGTGGATTGCGAACGAAGCTTTTGCTTCCGGCAGATGATGAAGAGGGCAGAACGTGTCGCCAGTCTCAGCATCATGCAGCACCAGGTTGCGGTGAGCAAACGTTGCGCGCTCTACGTCCTGGCCGCTGATCCGGATCGGTTTGCCTTCAGCCAGAATCGTTGCGAACGCAAGCGTCTCGGCATGGCCCCAGTCCATCTTCTCGCCGTCGTTCACGGCTGTTGCGCGGCGTTCCAGGATGCGCTGCAGCTTCGGATAAACGGTGAAGTTTTCCGGCCATTTGAGCAGGTTTGCGTTAATCTCGCGAAGTTTCTCAACCGAGACAGGAGCCACTTGCTCGCCCGTTGCCAGATCGTTAGGCAATCCTTGCGTCTGATGAACGGGTTCTTGGCCTTCACGGCTCTTCATTTCTTCGTAAGCCGCTTTCAGTCGGCCGATAACTTCTTGTTTCAGGCCTTCCGCGTCTTGCTCGGTAATCGCGCCTTCCGCAATCAGTTTGTCCGTAAAGATACGGCTTACCGTCGGATGAGCTTTTACCTTTTTGTAAATCGTAGGTTGCGTTGTTTCCGGATCATCGGTTTCGTTGTGGCCGTATTTACGGTAGCCAATCAAGTCGATCAGGAAGTCTTTCTTGAACTTCGTACGATATTCGCTCGCCATGCGGGCTGCAGCGATAACCGCATCCGGGTCATCCGCGTTAACGTGTACGATTGGAATTTCATAACCTTTGGCTACGTCGCTTGCATAATGCGTCGAGCGGGAATCATGGCTTTCGGTCGTGAAACCGATCTTGTTGTTGACGATAATGTGAAGCGTGCCGCCATGGGAGTAGCCGTTAAGCTGCGACAGGTTCATCGTCTCCGCAACGATGCCTTCGCCAGGGAACGCAGCGTCGCCGTGCATAATGATGGCTGCTGCCAGATCCGTGTTTTGCTTCGGATAACCCGGAGCCATGCGGTCATCCTGCGCTGCCCGCGTAAAGCCTTCGACAACCGGATTCACGTACTCGAGATGGCTTGGGTTGTTCGCGAGGGAAATACGCGTCTTAACCGTTTCGCCGGTTCCGATCGAACGGTTCGCGCCAAGGTGATATTTCACGTCGCCGGTCCAGCCGTAGTTGATGCCGATGGAGCCTTCGGACGGGCTCATCTTCTTGTTAGTTGCGTTATGGAATTCGGAGAAAATCTTGCTGTAAGGCTTGCCGAGTACATGCGCCAGAATGTTCAGGCGTCCGCGGTGAGCCATGCCCATCAGAATATGTTTAACGCCGTCATTGGACAGCTCGTGAACCATCTCGTCAACGAGGGCTACGAGAACGTCGTTGCCTTCAACGGAGAAACGTTTTTGGCCGACGAATGTACGTTGCAGGAAGTCTTCGAATTGTTCGGCTTCGAACAGCTTCGTCAGAACTTTCTTGCGTTCTTCCGTGCTTAGCTTCGTTGCCGGAAGTTGTTTCTCAACGCGCTGTTTCAGCCATGCGCGCTCTTCTTCGTTATGAACGTGGCTGAATTCGAAGGCAATCGTGCCCGTGTAGGCTTTGCGAAGCTTCTCAATCGCTTCCCAGCCGTTTCTCACGTCGGCAGGCGCTTTCGTCCAGACAAGCTCCGCCGGAAGGGCTGCCAGATCGGCTTCGGACAAGCCGTAAGTTCCAAGCTCAAGCATGTTTGTGCTAACTTTTGGACTGATACCGAGCGGGTCGATATCCGCAGCTAAATGGCCGAAAGCGCGTATGTTCCATACAAGCTTACCAGCCGCTACTAGGTTTTGAAGTACTTTTGCGTCGATCGCCGCGCCGCCGGAAGCTTGCGCTGCTACGATAGGTGCCGCCGTTTGGCCTGCGTATTGAGGCGGTTCGCCGTGTTTCTCGAACAGCTCGCGATACTCGGCAATGACGGATTCGGGATTTTGCTTAAACAGTTCATATTGCTCTTGTACATAACCAAGGTTGGGCCCGTAATAGGATGCCCAAGGGTCTTGCGTGTGCAAATTGCCAGATGACATCGACAGATACCTCCGTCTAGGATTTTGAAGTTCAAGGGACGGAAATTAGAACTTACTTATGAATCCATTATATTATAAACATGCCCCGTAACTAAAATAACGAATATGTATCATTATTATCTTGAAAATAGATCGATTGAGCTTCGAGGGCGGAAATTTTCATTCTTATTATGCTCATTTCATCAAATTCCAACACGCTCATCATGGAAAAAGCCGGCGTCTCCGCTCAGCGAGCATGCCAATATGAGAACGATCTTTCCCGGGGCGCCCAACCAATAGAAATTTCCCCCGCTTGTCGCCAAAAATATCCCTTATTCGCGCGGTTCAAGCTCTATAATGGAAGGGGATGGACATATTGATCAGCGGGAGTGAGGAATCGTGAACGTATCAATTGGAGGCTATTCGTTTAACAACACGTATTTGGAAGGCAAAATGGATGTATTCGGTTATTTGGAAACGGTTAAATACCGCTACAAGCTGGACGTGGCCGATCTGTGGAACGGCTTTTTCATCGACCGTAACACGGGTCCGATCTATCAGCTTGCAGATGAAAGCTATATCCGCAAGATCCGCGAGGCGCTGGACGAAAAGGAAATGTCGGTTGTCAATTTGGCCGTTGACGGCGCGCATTTGTGGGATCCGGATCCGGAAGTCAGACAACGTCTATACGACAACGCGCTTGTGCACCTGCGGGCTTCGGTTATTCTTGGAGCCCAAACCGTCCGGATCGACACGGGCGGCAGCTATCATGACGTGGAGACGATGACGGATGAACAGTTCGAATACACGGTCCGGACGTACCGGGAGTTTGCGCAGTTTGCTTCGGACAACGGGTTTCTGATCGGACCGGAGAATCATATGGGCGCATCGCTCTTGCCCCGCGAAATGAAGCGGATTGCCGAAGCAGTCGACCATCCGGCATTTGGTTTCCTTGTGCATCTCGGACGGTGGAAAGCGGACCGGGAGGAAGGCGACAAATTGGTTGCGCCATGGGCTTACCATACCCATTTTGACGAACAGACAGCCGTTTCCGGCGATGCATTGAATACGATTGCAACTCTGAAGGATGCTGGCTACAAAGGCTACTGGGGAGTGGAATATAACGCGCCGAAGCGGCAATATCTCGAGATCGAAAGACTGCTCGGCATAGTCAAGAAACATCTGGCGGACGAAGCGGATGCAAGGGGTGAAGGATAATGGAGACGGTCAAGATCGGAATCATTGGCGTTGGTCAGATCGGCAAGCAGCATATCGAGAAATACCGCCAGATTGCGGGCGTAGAAATCGTTGCCGTATGCGACGTGAACGAAGCGGAAGCTAGACGCGTGGCGGAGCAATACGGGATTCCGCATGTGTATTCGGATTATCAGGCACTCCTTCAGCTTGAAGAGATCGTGGCGGTTGATGTATGCCTGCATAACAACTTCCATGCGCCGGTTACGGTGGCCGCGCTGAAGGCGGGCAAACACGTGTATTGCGAGAAGCCGATTGCCGGCACCTACGAAGACGGCAGGAGGATGCTTGAGGCGGCGGAGGAAACGGGCAAGCTGCTGCATGTTCAGCTGTTTACGCTATACGGCAAAGATACGAAAGCCGCCAAGACACTTATTGAAGGTGGCAAGCTTGGCAGATTGTACCATGCGCGCTCGACAGGCTTCCGCCGCAGAAACCGTCCCTATGTCGACGGTTATGGCACGCCGTATTTCACCAAGAAAGAGACGGCTGCCGGCGGCGCTTTGCTCGACATGGGCGTATACCATATCGCTCAACTGCTTCATTTGCTTGGCAATCCGGAAGTCGAGCGAATCTCTGGCAAGGTTTATCAGGAGATGGCCATGCCGGAGGACCGCAAAACAAGCAGCGGCTTTAACGTGGAAGAGCTGGCAACCGGCTTTGTCCGCTTTAAGGGCGGTTTGACGCTGGACCTCATTGAAGCTTGGTCGGTGCATATGGGCGGCTTTGAAGGAAGCAGCATCTTGGGCTCGGAAGGCGGCGTACGGTTGCCGAACGGGATGCCGGGCGAAGCGACGCAACCGTTCAGCTTCCATAGCACCGTATGCGATATTGATCTGGACAGCACGATTGACCTGGACATGATGGATTTGCGCTGGCACCGGCTGCGCGAGAATGAAGACGCGTACGACTCGTCGCAGCATCATTGGATTGCGGCGCTTCAGGGGCGCGTTCCGTTATTGCCAACCGCAGCGATTGCTCTGCGGACGATGTTGATCAGTGAAGGTATTTATTTGTCCGATGAGCTAGGCCGCGAAGTATCGGCTGAGGAAGTCAGGTCCCGTTCCAGCTCAACGGCAATACCGGTATAATCATGGGCAGTACAAGGATGGACAGCATGAATGAGGTTGAAACGAAGGCAGTGAAGGCAAGTTTCCGTTTTATTAAAACGTTTAATTTTTTCAGCTACGGCACGATAGCGGTATACAGCACTTTTTTTGCCCTATATCTGCAATCGATCGGCATTTCGCCGTTAAAGATTGGCGCGCTGATGGCAGGCGGGCCAATCGTATCGTTAATCGCAAACCCGTTATGGGGTTATTTGAGCGACCGGACGCATAATATCCGGCTTATCCTGATTCTGATGCTGGTCGGCAATCTCGTGGCTATGCAGCTTGTCTTCCTGAGTGATTCCTACCCGTTTATCTTTAGCTGCATGCTGCTGTTTTTCTTCTTCCAGATGCCGTTATTTTCGCAAAGCAACAGTCTTATTCTTAACAGCATCGAAGGGACGCGCCATAAGTTTGGAGCGTTCCGGCTCTGGGGATCCTGCGGCTGGGCGGTGCTCGCTTTGGTTACGGGGCCTATCCTCGGACAGATCGGCATCAGCCGGTTATGGCTCGTTTATACCGTTATGATGCTTGTTGCGATTGGCTTTGCTTTTACGTTGCCGCAAGGTTCTTCTTCCAAGACGGCCGAAGGCGTGAATTACAAGCAGATGCTGGGCAACCGGGTATTTCTCGTGTTTCTGGTCATAGGGCTTCTCATCTCAATTCCCAATTCCATGAATACGACGTTTATCGGGCTGTATATGACGGAGCTTGGAGGACATACCGATCTTGTGGGCTGGTCGGCGTTTCTTTCTTCGATCTTTGAGATTCCGGTCTTCCTGCTGCTTGACCGTTATTTGCCGAGGAACGCCAGGACGATGGTCAGCTGCCTGATCCTGGTCAGCGCGTTATATTCGCTCCGCTGGTTCTTGATGGCCGGAGCGGGCGACGCGCAGCAGATTATTTTCATCCAGGCTCTTCATTGCTTGACCTTCGGAACGTTCTATTATATCGGCACGCAACTTACGGCGCTTATTGTGCCAAGCGAGCTGCGGGCATCGGGGCAAGCGGTCTACGCGCTTACGTGGGGCGGTTTGTCGGGGATAGCATCCGGCTATCTCGGAGGGTATTTGTTCCAGCAGGTAGGACCGGAATCGATTTATTGGGTGGGAACGGGCATGGCGCTGGTCGGAATCGCCGGGTTTGCGCTGCTATTTGTTTATATGAAAATGACGGTGGATAAAAAATCTAACCGGGACATTAGTTATTAGCAACTTTTCCCGAGGCACCTTCGTCCAAATCATTGAACAGATGTTCATCAATACAGCCTAGAGGATGAAGGAGGACATTGTGATGAAAAAACGTATCGCCGCTGCCGCGGTTTCGGCTGCTATATTGTTCGGCGCTGTATCCGGCCAGGCTTTTGCCGCGGACTCCGCGTTTAAGGATATTGCGGGCACGAGCAGCCGGGCGCAGATTGAAGCCTTAGAGGGGCTTGGCATTGTAAAAGGGGTGTCTTCTTCGGAATTCCGACCGGAAGAAAACCTGACTGGCGCGCAAGGCGTCGAGCTGATCGTCCGCACGTTGCAACTCAGTCTGGCAGCGATCGATTTCACGGCAGCTCCTACGGCGGACGGGTTTTTCACCAACGTGAAGAACAACGCCTGGTACGCGGAAAGCTTCGTGATCGCGCATTATAACGGATTGGATCTGCCTGCTGACATCGATCCGAATAAGCCGTTGACCAAAGAGCAATTCACGCATTATCTGGTGCAGGCGCTCGAGAAAACCGGCCAATATCCGCTGATCAAAATGTACATCAACATCGGGGATGAGAAGGATATCACCGTTGATTATCAGGGAACAATCCAGCGCGCGCTGCTGTACAAACTTGTCTCTCTGGATGAGCAAGGCAACTTCCATCCTCAGCAAATCGTGAATCGAGCAGATGCGGCAGCCGCCCTCTACTCGGCATACGAATTCGTAGAGGCTCATAAAGAGGTAGATCAAGAGTCTCCGGTGGATCCGGCTGCTCCTGATGCCTCGGCTTCCGCGGAAGCCGTTCAATAAGCAAGTCGTAATAGGGGCTGTTCGACGGACATGAAGTCCGGACGGACAGTCTCTTTCTTTTTGCGCGCCGCGAAGGCATGTTTCATAGTATAATGGAGTCATCATGGGCAAGAGAGAGGAACAAGAATGACGCAAATTAAGGATCTTCGCAACCAGGACGATTTTACCGGCTTCTATTTGCTGAAGGAGCTGGACGTCAAGCAGACAAACGCAACGACACCTAAAGATTATTTCGATATTGTACTCGCCGATGCCAGCGGACAGCTGGGGGCTAAGTTTTGGGATGTATCCCAGCAGGACAAGGAAACTTTTTTCCCGATGGGGCTCGTTAAAGTTCAAGGGAATGTTCATTTGTACCGGGAGAAGCTGCAGATCAAGATCTCGCGGATGCGCCCGGCGGTCCCGGAAGACAACGTTATATTGACCGATTTCATCCGATCGGCGCCGGTTGCTTCCAATGAACTTATCGATACGATTAATCTTGCGAAACAAAGTATTAAAGATGCGGAAATTCAAGCTATCGTGAATTATTGCGTGGCAAAAGTAGAAGAGAAACTGACGCATTATCCGGCGGCCAAAACCCATCATCATGCGTATTTTGCCGGACTTGCTTACCATATGGCCAGAATGCTCGAGATTGGAGAGTTTCTGTGCAAGCAGCGGCCGTTCTTGAACGCCGATCTGCTCAAAGCCGGCATTATTCTTCATGATATCGCCAAGCCCGAAGAGATGATCGCGCAGCTGGGCGTCGTATCGGACTATAGCCTGCCGGGCAAGCTGATGGGACATATCTCGCTTGCGTCGACTTGGATTACGGAGGCGGCGATTCGGTGCAATATCGATTTGCAGTCAGAAAAAGTGCTCGGATTGCAGCATATGGTGCTGTCTCATCATAATCTGGGAGAGTGGGGGAGTCCCGTTCAACCGCAGACGGCGGAAGCCGTGGCGCTTCATCATATCGATGCGATGGACGCCAAGCTGCAGATGGTTGAAGACGCCCTGCAGACAACCCCGGAAAGCGAGCCATGGACGCCTGTTGTTCGCGGACTGGAGAATAAGCCGATCTATCGAATGAAGCTGTAATTACTAAGGGTAATGGGGTGAAGGACGGATGTTGCTTGCATCCGCTGCTACCGATGACCGATAACTTGCAAACGACTCGATATAAACAATGCGCGCATTGCCTGGAGCAAAAGCCGATGACGGACTTTTTGCGGCGTACGGGCCGGCGCTCGGGAACAGGCTCCAGACGCGGAGCTTGCCGGGTATGCCGGAAGCAGAGAACCCGTGCGGCCGGAACGATTAAGCTGCATGCCGCAGACATGAATTTGCCGGAGGCTGGCAACCAGGCGGAGCTGCAAGCTCAGCCGTTGCCGCTCCCCGTAACGGAGAATGCTTCAACCGGAACGGCTAGCCAACCGGCCGTTGTGCCCGAAGCAGAGCGGCTAGCTCCGGCTCCTCCTGTTGTTGAAGTTGCACCAGCTGCTGTTGCTACGCCGAAGCGTCCGAGGCCGACCAAATCATCAGCCCGTACGGGCGGAGGGAAACACCGTCCCCGTCCATTGCCGGTGAATTATTCGCCGTCTGATGTGAGTTTGCTGCGGACAACGCGCAACGGAACGGTCTGGATGCGAGGCAAAACGGACAAAGGACGGCGCTGGCATCAAGAGATTGATCTGGAACTGGCGGTGACGCTCGTGAAGGAGCGGGCTGCTGTCATTGTGAACCGGACCACGATCCGGCGGTTGTTCAGTAACAAGGATTTCCGAAGTTACATTTTGACGAGAGACAATTATGTCTGCCATTTCTGCGGCCAATACGGCGATACGATCGACCATATGCTGCCGCGGGCCAAAGGCGGGCATACGACTCCCGATAACTGCGTAGTGGCCTGCAACGAATGCAATCAGTCCAAGGCGGATAAAGATATCGAGGAGTTTATGCGGGAGCTTTAAATGAAAGAAAGGTGTACAACATGTTGCCGGATGGCAGCTTGTTGTACACCTTTTTGTTTGCTTGCTAGCCTATATTCTAGAACAAACTCCAGTCCAATTCACGGGAGAGGGACTCGAGCAGATGGACGCCGGATATGCTGTTGCCTTTGGCATTTAGCGCAGGTCCGACAACTCCGATGCCGGCTCGTCCGGGAACCATTGTCAAAATGCCGCCGGAAACGCCGCTTTTTGCGGGAAGACCTACCTGGATGGCAAATTCGCCAGAGGCATTGTACATCCCGCAAGTCACCATAAACGTTTTTGCTATTTGAACATACCGGCGCGGAATAAGCGCAGTACCTGTGAGGGGATCGGTTCCGTTGTTGGCCAGGACGAGGGCCATGCGAGCCAAATCGCCGCATGTTACCGAGATGGAACAGTGATGGAAATAGACGTCAAGCACATCCTCGACGTTACCTTCGAGAACGCCGTTATCCTTCAGCAGATACCCCATCGACCGGTTCAGATTGGCCGTATCCGATTCCGAACGGTACACGTCCATATCGTAAGCTAGCGTATCGTTGCCGGCAAGCGCTTGGAAGAAAGAGAGGACGCGGGCGTTTTTCTCCGCAGGGTTATTACCGTGGATTAAGGATGAGATGGCAATTGCTCCTGCATTAATTAGCGGATTAAACGGGATCCCCGGCCGGACCAGCTCCAGCTTCAGCATCGAGTTGAAGTTATCGCCGGTTGGCTCCATGCCGACTTTCTCAAATACGGCCTGTTCACCGTTATCCATCAGCGCGAGAATAAGCGTGAACACTTTCGAAATGCTTTGCATGGTAAAAGAAAGGCCGCAATCGCCGCCGGATACCGTTGTTCCGTCGACGTCGATCATATGGATGCCAAGCGCATCCTGCGGAGCTTTCGCCAGTTCCGGAATGTAAGAGGCCGTTTTGCCATAAGCAGCGCGCGCTCTGCTCGCTTCTACCTCATTCGGAAGTAGATTGTTCAATAACTCGATCTCATGTTTTGTGAATGGCATAGCAGGTTTCCTCCGCCCTAATGAATCCTCAAAGTGATAGCATTTCAATTTTCTTTCAATTATATTTCATATTCCAAATTGCGAATAGTGCGAGCGAATCTATAGATTGATTTATGGGATGGACTCGTCTAGACTAGGGTCTTACAGGCTGCCGACCGCCAGTTGCGGCATAATAGAGATACAAAAGGCAGACTTGGATAGAGAAGCGGGAGGAATAGAAATGAGAAACAAAATAATCGGGATCGTCATGCTCGTGCTTCTTGTGGCTATGGTTGCAGGATGCGGTCAAAATAACAACGCCAATGCGGATAAGAAGGCGAATCAAGGCACAAACGAAGGAACAGCCGCGAAGGAAGAAGTCAATTTGAAGGTAGCGGTACTTATTCCGCCGATGAGCGAGATTCTGGAACTGGTGAAGCCGCTCTTGAAGCAGGACGGCATTAACTTGGACATCGTAACGCTGTCGGATAACGTTCAGCCAAATACGGCTCTCCAACATAAAGAAGTAGATGCGAATTTCTTCCAACACGTACCGTATATGAATGAGTTTAACGAGACGAACAAAGCCAATCTTGTTCCGGTAAAAGCGATTTATAATGCGGTATACGGCGGTTATTCGAAAAAATACAAAAAGATCGAAGAACTTCCGGACGGCGCAACGATTGCGATTGCAAACGATCCGTCCAATATCGGGCGCTCGCTTGTCATGCTGGAGAAAAACGGCCTGCTTAAGCTGAAAGAAGGCGTAGGCATCAAGGCTACGCAAGCCGATATCGTGGACAACCCGCATAAGTTCAAATTCCAGGAAGTCGATTTGCTCATGCTTGCACGCGTTATTGACGACGTGGACATGGTTCTGATGACGCCGGCATACGCGAAACCGCTTGGCCTGACGCCTAAGAACGATGCTCTTATTACCGAAGGCAGCGAATCGGACTTTGTGATTACGCTTGTCGCGCGCGAGGACAACGTGAACTCGCCTGCCATTCAGAAGCTTGCCGAGCGGATGACAGGTCCGGAGGTTAAGAAATTCCTCGAAGACAATTATGGGGATATCGCGCTTCCGGCGTTTTAATTGAAAAAAAGCGTACAAATCGACTTTCGATTTGTACGCTTTTTGTTTTACCCGATTCGCTTCAAGAACTCGACGATTGTCAGAAGTCCTTTGTCGAAGTTCTCCAGGTTGAAGTGCTCGTTCGGAGCATGAAGATTCTCGTCCGGCAGGCCAAAGCCCATCATAATAACCGGCGCCGACAGCTGGCGGGAGAAGGTCTCCACGATCGGAATCGAACCGCCGTCTTTCGTGAACAGGGCACGTGTGCCATACACCGCTTCATAGGCATCCGCTGCCGTTTGCAGAAGCGGGTTCGAAGGATCCATGTCGAAGGCGCGCGCTTTTTCGCCCGGCTTAATCTTAAGGGTAACGCCCGGCTGAACGTTAGCATGGAGATGCGCGATGATCGCATCCAGTATCCGCTGCGGATCCTGCTGGCCGACAAGGCGGCAGGTAATCTTCGCATGCGCTTCTTTTGGAATAACGGTCTTTGTGCCTTCACCTTGGAAGCCGCCCCAGACGCCGTTCAGCTCCAGCGTTGGACGTGCGCCGGTGCGCTCCACAAACGTATACCCTTGTTCTCCATAAAGCGTGCCAAGGCCAAGCGTTTGCTTAAGCTGTTCTTCGTTAAACTGTTGTTTCTCGAATTCTTCGTGCAGCTCGGCGGTTAGCTCCGGAACGCCTTCGTAGAACCCTTCAACGGTGATGCGGCCATCCTTGTCATGAAGGGAAGCAAGCAGCTCAACCATCGCATGAAGGGCGTTCGGAACACCGCCGCCGTATGTACCGGAGTGCAAGTCCGTGTTCGAAGCGTTAATCGACAGCTCTAGCGAACAAAGTCCGCGAAGGCCGATGGAAATCGCCGGTTTGCCTTTTTCAATGAGGGAAGTATCCGAGATCAGGACGGCATCTGTTGCGAGCTTCGTTTGCTGCTTGTTCAGGAAGGTAAGCAAGCTTGGACTCGAAATCTCCTCTTCGCCTTCGATACAGAACTTCACGTTCACAGGCAGCTCTTGCTCCTGCTTCAGAAGGGCTTCGATTGCCTTGATGTGCAGGTAAATCTGGCCTTTATCGTCCGTCGCTCCACGGGCGTACAGCTTGCCGCCCCGTTCCGTTGGTTCAAACGGCGGCGTCTCCCACAGATGAAGCGGATCCACCGGCTGTACATCATAATGGCCATAGACGAGTACGGTTGGTTTGCCCGGTGCATGAAGATGATCCGCGTAAACGATCGGATGCCCTGCCGTCTGAACGACCTCCACATTGTCCAATCCTGCCTGCTCAAGCTTGCCGGCCACCCACTCGGCGGCTTTTATCATATCCTGCTTATGCTCTGACAGCGCCGAGATGCTTGGAATGGTCAAAAACTCCTTAAGCTCTCCCAGTTGCTGTTCTCTACGTTCCGAGAAATAAGATTCATAACCCATAGTCAAATACCTCCTTAAATAAATCGCATACTACTTCAGTATACGCTTATGGACTGGCAAGTAAAATAGTGCGGCGTTAGCGGTGAAGGAAATGGGGGATAGGACATATGATTTAGGGAGAGAAACGAATATTTGAGGTGATCATGAAATGCCGCATGCGTCCGAATCACCGCAACTTGAGTTATCCGTAACGCCTGCGTTGTTGGAACTGGAACAAGGCAGCGGGGAAGCCAGTTGTATTCAGGTTAGAAATACAGGGAAACTGGATACAGACAGGACAATCATCAATGTTCAAATCCCGCAAGGACTTATCGCGATCCCGTTATCCGGGAGTGGGCTTGTTCACACTTTGCCGTCTGGCGACAAAGAAATTTTGTTTGAGCTTGGACCGCTATTGCCGCTGCAAAATGCGGTTGCATGCCTGCGAATAATGGCATTGGCAAATGACGTTCCGCAGACCCATACCCTTCCGGTTCGGGTTGGCTATGCATTCAGATTGTCCGACTTGCAACGGGATGGAGTTGTTGAAGGGGAGCCGATCGCCGTTCAGGTCGTCATGGATCGGGAGAAATAAAAGAAGGAGCTGTCCCGAACTAATGGGGACGGCTCCTTCTCGTAGGTACAGTTATTTGTTCAGCATGTGGAACACTTGCTCCACGTCTTTATCGCCGCGGCCGGACAAGTTGACAATAATGATCTCGTCTTTGCCCATGGTAGGGGCGAGCCTTTTCGCGTGAGCTACGGCATGCGCGCTTTCAAGCGCGGGAATAATGCCTTCCGTACGGGACAACTCCTGGAATGCCGCAAGCACTTCCTCGTTTGTTACCGTTACGTATTCCGCGCGGCCGCTGACTTTCAGATGGCTATGCTCCGGTCCGATACCCGGATAGTCAAGACCTGCTGCGATGGAGTACGTCTTTCTTGGATTGCCTTCTTCGTCGAGCAGCACCAGACATTTGAAGCCGTGGATGATGCTTGGCACGCCTTCGGTCAATGTTGGGGCTTGATCCGGTTCAACGCCAATGAGGCGTACGGACGGCTCGTCGATATAGTGGGCAAATGCGCCAATTGCGTTGCTTCCGCCGCCCGCGCAGGCAATGACGGCATCCGGAAGACGGCCTTCTTTGGCAAGGATCTGACGTTTCGACTCTTCGCTAATGATGGATTGGAAGTGTTTCACCATCGTAGGGAAAGGATGCGGGCCAACGGCCGATCCTAGCAAATAAAACGTATTTTTATAGTTCTCTACCAGATCGTTCAAAGCTTCGTCAACCGCATCCTTCAAGCGGCCTTGGCCTTTGTTGACCGGTACGACGGTAGCGCCAAGCAGCTCCATCCTAAATACGTTCAACGCTTGGCGGCGAGTATCTTCCGCCCCCATGTAGATGACGCAGTCCATGTTGAACATGGCGCAAGCGGTAGCCGTCGCTACGCCGTGCTGGCCTGCGCCAGTCTCGGCGATGATGCGTTTCGCGCCCATCCGTTTGGCAAGCAGGATTTGTCCAACAACGTTATTGATCTTGTGAGCGCCGGTATGGTTCAAGTCTTCGCGCTTAAGATAGATTTTTGCGCCGCCCCAAGCGTTGGTCAGCTGCTCGGCGTAAGTCAGCGGATTCTCGCGGCCGACATACTCTTTGAGGTAATAGTCGAGTTCTTCCTTAAACTCGGGATCGTCCTTAAACTTGTTGAATTGCGCGCTCAAGTAGTCCAATACTTCCTTCAGCTCGGGCGGAACAAAGCTGCCGCCAAATTCTCCGAAATACCCTTCAGCTACTTGCTCCACTTGCTCCTGATTCATGTGTAAGCGCCTCCAATTGGTTAGGGAATCTACTAATTCACACTCTATCCTAGCATAATTACTGGAATTTATCTTGTTGAATTGCATCACGAAAGGCTGTCCCTCGCCATTGCGGACGTTAGGGACAGCCTTTCGTTCTAGGCAGATTGCTTCTCGTATTGGTTAAACATGATGTAGTAGATCACCGCGGACAATACGGCAAGCACGGTCAGGAGTCCAAACGTTCCGTCGTAGCCAATCCACTCGCTGAGCGGAATGGAGATGGGAGCAAGCGTTCGGCCGATGGTGAACCGCAGGCTCGACGCCGCAAAATATTGTCCCCGCATATGCTCCGGCGCTAGCCGCGATACAAAGGTCTGCTGAGGACCCGCGGTCATCAGCTCCGCGAGCGTGAATACAACGATAGCTGCCGTCAGCCCCCAGAACGCGGACATTTGGCCAAACATCGCGATTCCGACGGCATAAAACAAAGCGCTTCCGATAAAAACAAACCGGTCGCGGTATTGCATCATCCATTTGGTTACCGCCACCGTAAACAAAGCGACGAACAGCCCGTTCTCCGATACGATAAGCCCAAACAGCTTCTCGCCGGATAACTGGAGATTCCAGTCTCCGAAGGCCAGGACGGTAGTTGAATGAATCGTTTCCTTCAGGAAGACGGGAAACAGCAGGTCCAGTTGCATAAACGTCTGGGACAACAATACCCCGGCAACAATAAACAGCAGGAATACGCGGTCCGAGGCAATCACTTTGTAATCCCGCAGCTGGTCGGTAACCGCCTTGTGCCAAGGTTCGTTAGTGCTGCGTTTCGTATGAATGGCATCGGCCGACAGCGTTTCTCTCGTGAAAGAGGCAAGCAGCAGGGCAACTAGCAAGCAGACGGCGCTGGCCGCAAACAAGACGATATGAGGCGAATCCAGAAAAAACGTGGCGCCAATCAAAGGTCCAACAACAACCGCCATATTAACGGCCGTATAGAAAACGGCAAACACGCCGGAACGCTGCTCCTCCGGTACGACATCCGCCACCATGGCTTGGCTGGCCGGCCAATATAACGTGCCGCATAAGCTGGCGAAGGTAAAGCCCGCGAAGCCGACCGTCGGAATCGTCAGCCACGGGGAAGCGGCAACGGCAAAGACGCCATAACCTATCGCTTGTCCGCCGGCGGCAAACACCATTACTTTTTTTCTCCCCAGCCGATCCGCGAAATAACCTCCCGTTAAATTAACGAGCACGGACAACGCCTGCGACAGAATAAGCAAAATGCCGGTCCAGCTCTTGCCGAAGGATTGCGCGAAGTAGATGGATAGGTAAGGGAAAAAGATCCAGAAAATAATATTAAATCCGGATTCCCCCAACAATCTGATTTTTAAATTTTGATCCCAATCTCTGATTCTCATGATGTTCTAATCCTTCTGGTTGTGATAGTCAATCTTACCATCATAAAGCGCTTCTTGAGGCGGGGCAAGTGGTGCAAAAAGGAATCATTGCGGACCAATCGGATGGCGGCTATAATGCTAACAAAATGATCATGAAAAAGGAGAGAGGACATGAGCCAATATCCGATTCTATTAACCGTTCCCGAGAGCTTCGAAAGTTCTCGTCTGATTATTCGAGCTCCCTTATACGGGGATGGAGCAGCCGTTAATGAAGCAGTGGTTGAAAGCTTGGAGGAGCTGCGTCCGTGGATGCCTTG
This sequence comes from Paenibacillus glycanilyticus, assembly GCF_030161375.1. Taxonomy (GTDB): domain Bacteria; phylum Bacillota; class Bacilli; order Paenibacillales; family Paenibacillaceae; genus Pristimantibacillus; species Pristimantibacillus glycanilyticus_B. The sequence continues at coordinate 199,710 of NZ_BSSQ01000001.1, read as the reverse complement.
GGCCAACGGGATTCCGACCGTAGAAGAATCCGAGGTTAGCATTAGGAAGTCCCGTCTCGAGTATCTGCAGCGGACGGATCTCAGAATGCTGCTCATCCATAAAGAAACGGGTAAGCTTGTTGGCAGCAGCGGACTGCACAGGATGGACTGGACGGCACGTTCCTTCGAAATCGGCTATTGGGCGAGAACTTCTTATGCCGGCCAAGGGTATATCGCCGAAGCGGTAGAGGCGATTACGAATTTTGCCGTTCAAGCGCTGGAAGCGAATCGAATCGAGATTCATTGCGATGCCCGCAACCAGAGGAGCGCGAAAGTCGCCGAACGGTCCGGTTATACGTTGGAAGGCGTGTTGCGGAATCATAAACGCGCAAATGACTGGTCGCTGCGCGATACGATGATTTTCTCTAAAGTACGCGGAGCGGAGTTTTGAGGAATAGCTGGTGCTTGGACATATTTTCCTCTAGGATTGGCTTGATCCCCGTGATATAAATCAAGTTCGGGGGGAAATGCCATGATTTTAAAAACATATATCATTTTTGCTCTAATTGTCCTGATCATCACCAGATTCAGAAAGGTCACCACGGCTTCCCAAGCCTACTCCAAAGCACAAACTTGGGATACGGTCTTCCGCAAAGACAAAGCGTTGGCTTCAATGATCAAGTCCATCGATCTCATGAAGGACGATAAAGAAAAGTCCATTTTGTTCAAAATGATCGGCATGAGATATTGCAAGATGAAAGAGTATTACGTAGCCGTGAACTATTTCGAACAATCCTTTGAAATTGCTCTGCCGTTAAAGTTTTTCTATAGTCCGGGACTATCCGAGGTGATTCAGGCTTATTTGAACGCAAACCAACCGGATCGAGCCAAGGAGCTATACGATAATTTCCTTGCGCGCAGCTCCTACGACCGGAAGTTCAATAAATTAAAAAAGCTCGAAGGTTACTTTACTACCGAAGAGCATAAGCAGCACGCAAAAACAGCGGCGGACTAATTCTAGTCCTGCCGCTGTTTGTTTATTTTTTAGCCGGAGGGATGCTTTGCGGGTTGTTGAACACATTCCCCGGATCGTATTTCGCTTTTACTTTGCGCAGTCTTGCGTAGTTCTTGCCGTAATAGACCGGACCGGAGCATTTGATGCCTTGGTCGGGCACGTTGATATAGGAACCAACGATAAATGGCTGCAGCTTCTTCCTGGTATTGCGGGCCAAGGCAATATTTCTGGCCGCATGGGACGGCTTTACCCAAGAACTGTTCCATTCCACATAATATTGCGGATCGCGCCAATAGAAGGCGGTAGCTCTAGGGGCGATTTTTCTTATAGCTCCGCCCCAGTTGAGGAAGAAGAAGCCGGCCGGAGTTCCGCCTTCGGATTTCTCCAGAAACTCCCTCATATATTTAAAGGCTTTATCCGGGAAAGGTTTTCTGCCAAAGCCGCTCGAGAACTGGTTGCTGAACCTTTGCGTTAGCACGGGATCGGGCGCCAGCAGAAATTTGGTTGCTTCCAGGTACGGGAGGCAGCGAATATCTCTTTTGGTCGTTGTGCCAACGCTCAAGATCGGCTCCAGGAATTTAAGGGCGTTCTTTTTGCTGCCCAGGTAGACCCCAAGCATGCTGACATTGCCGCCTTTTTTCGGACCGACGGATAATTCGCTGCCCAGCTTGGTGCTGGTGAAAGGCGCCCATCGCTGCCAAGCTTTGACGACCTTCTCGAATTGCTCCCATGGCCAAGTGACGCTGAATACGGTCGCCTTAACCGGTGCGCGCCTTACTTTGAATTTATATCTGGTATAGACGCCAAAGTTGCCGCCGCCTCCGCCGCGGGACGCCCAAAGCAGATCGGAATTGCGTTTCTTGCTAGCGCGAATGATCCTGCCTTTGGCATCGACCATTTCGAGAGCGAGCAGATTGTCGCTGATGAGGCCCGTCGTCCGTTGAAGCGGTCCAATGCCGCCGCCTGGCGTAATCCCGCCGATGCCAACCGAAGGGCTGTCGCCAAACGGCGCCATGTAGCCTTGCTTGGCAAGCGTATCAACGATTCTGCCTACCTGGTTGCCGGTTTCGACAACAGCGGTCCTGCATTTTTTGTTCAGCGTAATTTTCTTCATCTCGCTTGTATCGATGACAAGCCCGCCGTTAACCTGCGACAGGTTCGTCTCCAGAGCGTGCCTGCCGCTTCTTGGGCGGATAGGCACTTTATTTTCATTTGCCCATTTGATCGCATTCGCTACGTCTTTGGTTTTTTGCGCAAATACAAAAACTTTCGGAAACCGGTCCGTATGGGGATCCCAGTTCTTGCGCGCCGCATTATAGCCAGGGTCGCCTTTAAAGACAACTCGCCCCGTCAGCCGTGTTGTGGATTTCACGAATCCATCTCCCTATGAGTTAATGACATGCTTAGCTACAGTCCAACCATTTAGGCAGGTACGCTATAACCTATGAAGGAGCTCTATGCAGGGTATAGGCAAACATTGAAGTTAGCACATTAAATTTTAATTCGATAAATTACCCGGGAAATTGACATGGCAACTAGTGCTGCGAAATCATGCATGCAACAAGGGAAATATGGTAATCTAACAAAACCTCGGGTTCTCGCCCGATAGGAAGGAGAGTGGTTCTTATGAAATGGAGCAGAGTAGTGATTGCTAGTTTTATGTTGGTAACTTTGCTATTGCTTGTCTTGCAAGGCCATCCTTACAATGCGAAAGCGACTGCGAGTACAGAGAGCACGAATACAACATACAAACAATCTGCTGCCGATGTTAGTTGGGCGTACATGTCATGGCCCATTCATTCTCAATATGTAAGTGATCCGCTCATCGGGTCCAGGGATCAGGATAAAATTGCCGAATTGCTGCAATGGCTGGACTATGCAAAAGCAAATGATGGAAAAGGATTAACCTCGCCAATGATGGGGCGCAGCATGGCATTGCATATCGAGTACCGGGATCACAACATTCTAACGATCCGGCCGGCTTGGCATTGTACGAGCAAGCAAGACGAGCAAGGGAACACGACAACTTCTTGTACTCCGGTCGAGAACAAGATCTGGGTATCTGATCCGGTGAAAGGCGACTATTTTGTAGAATCGGATAAGCTGTTTTCGTTCGTATCGGAAGGTTATTCCGACTGGCTCCCTAACGTATTGCCATATGAATTACCTGCAGAACTCAAGCCTGGCACAACCTTTACCGTTGTTGGACACGGTGCCCGAACGGACAAAGTTAATGTTACCTTGGCCAAAGAAGACAAGATTATTTGGGAGCAGAGTATTGCCGTGTATGAGGGGGAATGGCAGGGCAAAGGGGAAGTTCCGGCAGACTTGCCGGAGGGGGAGTATGACTGGAAGGTTCAAATTGGAGATAGCGGTTACGGCACTAGTGTTCATATTGTAGATTAATGGTTTCTTTCCGGCTAATAATACAGTACAGTGTCATATAGATCTACGAATTGGAGATGAACATGGCACATACTCAATATGAATTAATAGACCGTCTCCCCACGGTGCTTGAGCATAAGACTTTATGGGAAGCAGTTGGTTGGGGAGACCTCAATATAGGCATGTCCGAGCAATCGCTTGCAGGCTCGCTTTACGGCGTAGTTATAGAGCATGCCGGAGAGGTTGTTGGCATGGGGAGGATCGTTGGCGATGGAGCGATGTATTTCTACCTCCAGGATGTTGCCGTTTTGACCGAGCATCAAAAGCATGGACTAGGAAAACTTATAGTAGAGCGTTTGCTAGACTATATTAAGAAGCGCCGGCACGAGAACGGACTAGCTTTTGTGGGGCTTTTCGCCTCCCATGGCAACGATACGTTTTACGAACAGTTCGGCTTTAAGGATCATTCTCCGGGAATGACGGGGATGTTTAAGGTATTTGAATAGGGAAAATGAAAAAAGATGACTCCTGAGGGGTCATCTTTTTGTATGATGTATAATCCAGTGAATTTTTTTATATTTCGCATTTGGTAGGTTAACGGACTTCCAAACGCGTCAAATAGACAAGCTCATCCCGCTTCTGTTTGCGGAATTGGCCGGGTGTCGTCCCTGTCCATTTGGAGAACTGCCGGATGAAGCTCTGAACGTTATCGTAACCGATACGAATGGCGATTCGCTCGAGAGTTTCCCCACCGCTCAGCAGAAGGTGCATCGCTTCCTGTTGACGCAGCACGAACAAGTAATCGCGCGGAGACATTTGGAACGTGCCCATGAATGCCCGGTAGCAATGCCTGCGGCTGTAGCCAAGCCGGCGCGCGATAGATTCCATCCAATTCTCTTCTTTCTCCCGGTCCTCGTCTCCTTGAACGGCGACGTAAGCTTCGATCTCTCTCGCGATTCGAGCGGGAAGGGAAAGATGCTCCTCCGAAGCGCCCGGTACCGGCAAGATGCGGTTGAGCTCGCTCTCTAGCAGATCAAGCGTCTCGTACAGCGATCGGTAAAGCCGGATTCGGGAGGCTCCCTGCGCCAAGAGCTCTTGGAGGCCCTTCACGGCAGCGACCAGCTTGCCGTTCAGCGGATGGTCCCGATCGACGTGCAGCAGGCCGGAATCAGCCAACCGTTGCAGGAAGGCGGGGTCGTCGATCTGCACATGAAACACGAAATAGCGGAGAGGTGCTTCGGATCGGAACGAGTGAAGTCGCATCGGAGGCACAAGAAGGAGATCTCCTGTTTCTTGGCGGTACGGGATGCCGCTAATCTCGGCCAATTGTGTCCCTTCCAGAACGAGGTTGAGCTCGAACATAAGATGATGCAAGTGCCTGCCGCAAGCCCAGCCCGCAGGGACGGCGGCGGAGTGGGCTCCATATAAATACGCTTCCGATTTGCTGTTTGGATAAGACACGTAGTGCTCCCATTGGCGATCTGCCACTGCAATACCTCCTTCGATGCGAATCATGTCCCAGTTGGTTAACGTTCCTCCCCGATCGGACCCTTTTCGCCCTAACGAGTATGACCATAGCCGTTTATACTTTTGGGATACGCTACTATTATTCGCTATTGCTAGCAGTTGCGCAATATTGGGAGGAGGCCGAAGCCGTGAAGTTGTTTAAAAGAATGGAGAGCCCTTCCGCCGCGTTTGTTCGTCTGGATGGCGGATGGCGGGAGCTGACACAGGTTCAGCCCGGAACATGGGAGTCCGAAGGGGTTACGGTTCGTCTGACGAACGAAGGTGGAATCATAAAGGTAACTTTGGAGGCTCCGGCGGCAACGCCGAGAGCCGTCAAGCTCCGGTGGGATGAGCGAGTCGAAGGGAATTGGCATGTACTGGGGGATCATTGGGAGCGGGCATATGGGGATTTGGAGTGGCGCGGGCTAGTGCCCGAGCGGGTCTTGCCTTGGTATTTCCTAGCCCATGACGGCGTCCGAACAGCAGGCTGCGGGGTGAAAACGGGAGCGGGAGCGTTCTGCTTCTGGCAGCTTGATTCCGATGGTCTGACGTTGACAGCCGACGTCTCCTGTGGCAGCGAAGGCGTTCGCCTCGGCAATCGCATTCTGCCAATCGCCGAGATCGTCACGGATCCGGGAGCGGAAGGAGAACAGCCTATTCGCGCGGCGCGGAGGTTCTGCTCGCTTCTATGCAACCGTCCCCGAATGCCGAAGCAGCCGGTCTACGGCGGAAACAACTGGTACTACGCCTATGGCAACAGCTCGCATCGGGAGATTCTTGAGGATTCCCGGTTCATGTCCTCGCTGTCCTCGAACGCCGGCAATCGCCCCTATATGGTCATTGATGACGGCTGGCAGTCGAAAAGCGGCGGGGGGGCCTGTAATGGCGGGCCTTGGACGGGTAACGGCAAGTTCCCGGATATGGAGCGGCTGGCACATGAGATGAGGGGGATCGGCGTCAAGCCCGGACTATGGTGCCGGCCGCTTCTGACGGCGGAAGAAGTGCCGGCAGAATGGATTCGTTATTCGTCGAGCGGAGGCCATGTGCTCGACCCGACCGTACCCGGAGCGCTCGAATCGATTCGTGAGGCGGTCCGCTCGATGGTCGGATGGGGCTTTGAACTGTTGAAGCACGATTTTACGACGTACGACTTGCTTGGCCAATGGGGATTCACGATGCGTTCCAGGCCGCACGCGTTGCCGCATCCTTTCCAGGACCGATCGAGGACAACCGCGGAGATTACATTGGAGCTGTACAAGACAATTGCGGAAGCGGCCGGAGAGGCTGACGTGATCGGCTGCAATACGTTTGGCCATCTGGCAGCGGGCTTGTTCTCGATACAGCGGACCGGTGACGATACGAGCGGCAAGTGGTGGGAGAGGACGCGCTATATGGGCGTCAATACGCTGGCTTTTCGAATGCCGCAGCACGGAACGTTTTTCAGCCATGATGCGGATTGCGTAGGTCTCACGGCAGACGTGCCATGGGAGCTGAATCGCGAGTGGCTTCGCTTGCTGGCTGGCAGCGGCACGCCGCTGTTTGTCTCGGCGGATCCATCCGTCTTGACGAAGGAGCAGGAGGCCGAGCTTCGCCGGGCGTTCGAGCTGGCGGCAGTGGAACGGCCGGCGGCGGAACCGCTCGATTGGCTGCACACGACATGTCCAAGCCGCTGGCTGCTGAACGGAGAAGAGACGGTATTCGCTTGGAACGCGGTTACGAGGGAAACATTGGATGAGAAAGACAATGGCTGGTGGCTGTAAAGCCGGAGCATAGAGGAGCAAACAAATAACGCGGGCTTGCGATCATCGGGAGGTTTCTCCCATGAATGCGCAAGCCCGCGTTTGTTTCAGATTCCTTCAAAAGGATATGAAAAGACAGCGATTCCATAAACATTACTATAGGTTCGGCTGTTCAGCAATTTTATAATAAATGTGAAATTAGGATAATCACCGCAGTCAGGGAAAGAAGAATTCGGCATAGAAACAGCTGGAGGGATGGAAGCATGACGGAGCAGAAGGTAAACCCCGGCTTGGAATGGGATTTGGGCTGGGCGGAGGAGGCTTGGAGCCGGGCTGAAGCCAAAATTGTCCGTAACGCCCGGACGATCGGGGCTGCTTATCCGAACGGGACAAAAGACGGACATTACGTCAGGGGGCCGGAGCATGACTGGGTCGCCGGCTTTTGGCCGGGTCTGCTGTGGCTTGCGTACCGGGAGAACGGCAATGAGGAGCTGCGACGAGTCGCCGAAGCTTGCGAACGGCAGCTTGCGGAGACGCTGCAGACCTACGATCTGCTGCATCACGACGTTGGCTTCATGTTCAGCTTGAGCAGCGTTGCCCAGCATCGTCTAGCCGAAGCGTCGGGGCGCGGAGGAGATGCGGACGCGAAGCGGCATGCGCTTATCGCGGCTAACCTCCTTGCCGGAAGGTATAATCCTCAAGGCGAGTTCATTCGCGCCTGGCCGAATTGGGACGAAGAGGATCATGCCGGCTGGGCGATCATTGACTGTCTAATGAATTTGCCGCTGCTGCATTGGGCCGGACGCGAGATCAAGGATCCGCGGTACAAGCATATCGCGATCCGGCACGCCGATTCCGTCCTGCGCGATTTTGTTCGTCCAGACGGATCGGTCTGCCATATTTTCCGTTACGATCCGGAGACAGGGACGCCGATCGAGTCGCTGGCCGGGCAAGGCTACGCGGCGGATTCCGCTTGGGCGCGCGGAGCTTCCTGGGCGCTGTACGGCTTCGCGCTTTGCTATCGGTACACGGGCGAGATGCGGTACCGTGAAGCTGCGCTGCGGGTCGCTCGTTTCTTCATCGAGCGGTTGCCGGAAGACGCCGTCCCTTACTGGGACTTCTTCCTGCCGGAAGCTGACCGGGAGCTCATGCCGAGAGATTCATCCGCGGCGGCGATTGCGGCGTCTGGTCTGCTGGAGCTGACCGAGTTGTTGACAGCAAGCGAAGGAGCGGGAGTCGAAGACGCTGCTTGGTGCCGGATATCGGCAGAGCGGATCGTCCGGTCGCTATGCGACCGCTATGCGGAATGGGGCGACGAGCATGAAGGCCTTCTGCGGCATGCGACCGGTTATTATTCGCGCGGCGTGTATGTGGACGAATCGCTGATCTATGGCGATTATTTCTTTGTTGAAGCGCTCGCGAAGCTGCGGGGCCGCAAGGAGCTATTCTGGTAATCTTGAGCCTGCGGAGCTGCCATTGATAATTTCATAACGAGATTTTCATAACGAGAGGATGAGAGAGATGGGGCTGAGAGATCCGATGCTGCGCAATGGCACGATAGAAGTGACAGCGGGAGGTCCGCAAAGCGACTATCCGGGCTTCACGTCTATGGCCGTACAATCGGCGGTAGATGAAGCGACCCGGCATGGCGGCGGCATCGTGCGGCTGGATCGGGGAGTATATGACGTATACGGGCCGATTCGGTTGACGGATCGGGTCACGCTAGCTGGCGCCGGACCGGAGACGGTACTACGCAAGACGGATAGCTTCAAGAGTCCGTTTATCGTCGACGCCGATTACGGCGAGCTGCGCGTAGAGGTGGCGGACCCAAGCGGCTTCCGCGTCGGGATGGGCCTGCAAATTTTCGACGAGTCGCAAAAATGGGGCTGGGACGAAAGCACGGCGGTCATTACGGCGGTGGAGGGGCATGTGCTGCGCTTTGACCGGCATCTGGAGCGCGATTACCACTCGGACGACGGCGGAATGGCAACGAATGCCTGCTCTATTATCGAAGTGGTGGACGCCCAGCAGGTCCGCGTACGTGATCTTACGATTGATGGCAACAAGGCTGCCAATGAACCGATCGGCGGCTGCCGGGCGGGCGGGATTTATCTGTACAAGGCACGCGATTGCAAGGTTGAGCGTGTCCTTGTGCGCGACTTTAACGGTGATGGCATCAGTTGGCAGATTACCGAGAGTATCTCGGTGCTTCATTGCGACGTTCGCGGCTGCAAAGGATCGGGGCTGCATCCCGGCGCCGGCTCGCACTCCTCTCGCGTCAAGGACAATACGTGCAGCGGCAACGGCACGGCGGGGCTGTTCGTCTGCTGGCGCGTTCAATTCGGCGAGTTCGAGCGCAACGTGCTGGAGCATAACGCCGTGTCCGGCATCTCTATCGGACATAAGGACTCTGACAACCGGTTCGCCGACAACGTCATACGCTGCAACGGAAATAGCGGCGTCTATTGCCGTCCTGAGAAACCGTCCAACGGGGCAAGCCGCAACAAGTGGCTCCGCAATGTAATCGAGGATAATGACGGGTACGGATTTTTCGTAAACGCTGGATCCGTCGACAATGAGCTGGACAATAATCTTATCCGTGATACGGGAACCGGCCGGCAGACCGGGGACATCTGGCTGGCGGAAGGTGCAGAACGCTTCCTGGCGAAGCAGGAGTAAGCAGGGAATAGAAGCGGATTACGAGAGAAACCTCGCGAAGGAGCCTTGCCGAACATGACTCATAGAAGAATAGAACCTACCCTCTCGTACGTGGAGAGGATGCTTAACGGAACCGATTACCGCAGCATTATCTCTTTGATGGATAATTGGCGCTGCCATGCAGGAGATGCTCCCGGCGCGCAAGCTTCCTTATATGACGACTCGGCATGGCGGATCGTACAGCTTCCGCACGACGATTCCGCGGAATCGGATTTCGATGCCGCCTATCCGGCGAACGGGTACGTTCGCTCGGGCGTTTTATGGTACCGTACGTCGTTCGCTTCTCCGCAGCAGCATGGCGGGGGCAAACGTTACCTGATGTTCGACGGAGCCGCGATGAATGCCGAGGTATGGGTGAACGGCCGCTGTCTAGGGACGCATCCCTACGCCTTTACGCCATTCTGGCATGATCTTACGCCTCATCTTCTTCCCGAGGGGGAGGAGAACATCCTTGCGGTCAAGGTGGACGCTTCTCTTCAGCCATTTGGCAGATCCTATCAAGGCAACGGACTGTTTCGCCGCGTGCAGCTAATTGTAACGTCCCCCTTGCATATTGACATATGGGGCGTAGTTGCCAGAACGGAGACCGTCGACTCAGAAGGCGCCGCGATTTCGGTAGCAACGAGTGTCTCCGCGGGCCGTTATCCCGAGACGAAGTGGAACGCTTTTGTGTGGCAAGGGAATGGAATGGCGGACAATAACGAAATCAGCAAAAACTGCCGATTGAGAACAACCATCCTTGATCCGGAAGACCGCGAGGTGGCTATAGCCGAGGCTGAAGCGATCGTTCCGCAGTTCGGCAAGCATCGATTCGAGCAGCAGCTTCGCGTGCTGGAACCCGCGCTTTGGAGTCCGGAGCAGCCGAATCTGTATCGGGTCCGCTCCGTCCTGTTCGTCGAGGATGAGCCGGCTGACGATGTGCTGACCCCGCTTGGCATTCGCACGTTATCGTTTACCGCCGGGGACGGCTTCGAGCTGAATGGGGTCGAGACGAAAATCAAAGGCGTCTGCCTACACCAGGACGCGGCGATTTTTGGCGGGGCGGTTCAGACGCCTACATGGGCGAGCCGGCTGGCCATGCTGAAGGAAGCGGGCTGCAATGCGGTCCGAACGTCACATCACCCTTTCCCGACGGAATTTTATCATGCGTGCGATTATCTAGGGATGATGGTCATGGACGAAGCGTTCGACGAATGGCGGTTAGGCTGGGACCGCGGTTATTCGGACTCGCCGTACGGCAAGAACGTCTATGGATATTATCTTTACTTCGACCAATGGCACGAGACCGACCTTCGGGCGATGCTGCGGCGGGATCGCAACCACCCAAGCATCATCATGTGGAGCGTAGGCAACGAAATTCCGGATCTCTACTTCGACGAAGGGATTCCGCTCTTGCGCAGGCTGGTTGACATCTGCAAGGAGGAGGACGACAGCCGGCCCGTGACCGTATGCGCGGAAGGCAATCACCTGCTGCCCTTGCGGGAAGGCATCATGGATCTGGTGGACGTGCCGGGTTATAACTACGTCGCGAGCCGGGAAGGCGACGCGTACTACGAACGCCTGCACGCCGAGCGTCCGGATCGGGCTCTGCTCGGCTCCGAGACGGAGTTCGAGCCGGAGCACTGGAAGCGCATCATGCAGAATCGCTACGTCATCGGCCAGTTCCTGTGGGTTGGCATCGATTACTTGGGAGAAGGCGCCGACGTGCTTGGCGAGGACTCCGCCCTAGGCAACACATTCGATATCTCCGCGCTTGCGGGAGGGCGCCGCGGCTGGGGGTTCGGGCTCATCGATTCGGTCGGCACGCCGCGAGGCGAGTACTACTACCGCCGTAGCATTTGGAGCGATGAGCCGTTCATAGGCCTCGCTGTCAAGCAACCCGTTCCCGCTGCCGGCGAAACTTACGCCTACATGAATTCGCAGCTTCACTGGAATTGGAACGAAGGCGAGCGCAAGACGGTATATGTCTTCACCAACTGCGACGCGGCGGAGCTGTTCCTGAACGGGCGTTCGCTCGGAGTAGTGGAGAAGGATGCGGAGAGTTACCGGGCGATCGAGCTGGACGTCGACTATGTTCCCGGAACGCTCGCCGCTGTCGGTATGAACGAAGGGCAGCGAGTGTGCGAGGACATGCTGGTTACTGCTGGAGTCGCGGCGCGGCTGGAACTGAGCTGCGACAGCGATCGGCTGTCCGCGGACGGACGGGACTTTGCTGAGCTGCGAATCGTTGTTGTCGATAAGGATGGCCGCCTTGTGCCTGACGCTGCGCATTTGATATCCGTCTCGGTACAAGGCAGCGGAAGCCTGCTTGGCGTGTACTCGGCGGACGTGACGAGCAGCGAGAACTACCGTTCTTCGAGCTGCCGTGCCTATCGCGGAATTGCCGCCGCCATAGTGCGGGCGGGGCATGAACCGGGAACGATTGCCATTGAGGTTTCGGCTCCAGGGCTAGCTTCAGCGAGCTTAACGATGTTTAGTGCCAAGCAAGGATAGGCTTGCTCCGGCCGAACATTTCCCTCTACGAATCGAATATCGTCAAGAAAGGCACCCATTTTGGGTGCCTTTCTTAATGAAGGAACGGATTATCTCCATTATTGATGTCTAGAAGAATATACATGCTCCGCGGCCTCTCAAGACTTGACCGGAAATCAGATATGAAAATGCAAGATAAGTCATTAAATGACCATATCCATGGCCAGGGCCGCCGTTCAATATAGAAGGAAGAAGGAAGGACAATCGCAAATCCATCACGTACGCGTTGAGATGAAACGGGAGGATAAGATGAACCTATTGCCGGACATAAAGATCGCTGCGCAACAGATGTTGTTTTGTTGGAATACGGAAAAGGACCGGGCTGTACTCGAACGGGATGGCCGCATGGTATGGCAAGGAAGTTTGCTTCCTTCTTTTGAACTCTCCGACGAGAAAGGACAGCTTTATTATACGGATGCGATTATCTCGAATGTGACAGTACTTTCGGATTCCTGCTATGAAATCGCGCTTGAATTCGATGAGCTCGGAAGAGGCTCCCTACAGGTGGACACCGAAGCCTGGGGCATCCGATTTTCCAGTCTGGAAGTCTCGTGGTATCAGCCGACCTCTATCGTAGCGCTCTATTTCGGAACGAAACGAATGACGGACATGCAGCTTCGGGCCGCTCCATCGCTTGCCAAACCCTTCTGGCCGAACTGGAAGGCGGAAGGGTACTGCCTGCCGTGCGCGGGCACGAATCCGACGCGCAGCTTTTGGCGGTTTTTCGATATGGGTGATTCGCTGCTGCCTCTCGGCAGCTTTGGCGATGCGATGGGTACGCTGTACGCGGCTGCTTACCCGAGACCGCTATATGCTGCGGCAATGGGTGGAGGTGACGGATGGCTGTCGCTTGGACCCGGAACGATTCCGGATGCGGCGCTATCGTTGCAACTGAAATCCGCTACTGCCTGTCTGCAGTATTTATACAGGGAGGATTTGTGGGAAGCGCCTGATCTGCTGCATCGAAGCTGGAGCGAACCGCTCAGACTTGCCTGGGGAATAAACGGATTTGACGCCTACGACCGGCTCTATCAAACCTTTCCGGTAAGCGGTTCTAAATCGCCCAATCAAGCGAAATCATTTGTATGTACATGGGGCGATTTCAAGGAAGGGCAATTTGATTTGAGGACCATTACGGAGCGGGTTTCGCGATTGGCCCCTGCCGATATGATCGTGCTCGACGAATATTGGGAAACTTGCGACAGCAGCGGAATTCCGGACTATAACCGGTTTCCGGAGTTTGACAGGGACATTGCGCATATGAGAGCAGAAGGCTTCGAAATAGCTTTATGGCAGTCAATAGGATGGATTGACCAGCCTGAGGCGTTTGGCTTGAGCGATGGGGATCTGTTGTGCGGAAAGGACGGGAAGCCCAGGCTCTGGCGCTGGTCGGGCGATCCGATATACGGAGAGTCTTATCATTACTGCCTGGATCCCAGCTCGGAGCGGACCAGATCGTTTCTAACGGAACGTACCAGGAGCATCGTCAGCCGGTTGAATCCGGCAGCTCTGAAGTTGGATTTCGGTTACGGCTTGCCCGGGCCGGACGTAAGCGTGCCGCGTTGTCCGGAACTCCGGGGAGAAAGGCTTTGCTCGGAACTGCTCAAGATCATTACGGACGCCGCAAAGGAAGCAAAGCCGGATATCGCAATCATCTATTATGGGTTGCATCCGCTGCTGCACGACCACTTCGACGTGATCAATATCGATGATCTAGGCGACGCCGGAGACAGTGCGGAGTATGAGGCGCTTGGGCATAATCAGCGCTGCATGTGGTCGGCACTCGCGGCGCGCCACGGCATGCTGATCAATACGTCGACAGGCTATTACTGGGAAACGCTGAAGCAGATTTTACTCAACACGGCCGTTGTTGGCACCAATGGCTTGACGCTTGGAGCTGCCGATCGTACGGGTAAGGCAATGACCGAATCACAGCGGCTTCGCTGGCTTGCGCTTGGCAAGTGGCGCAGGCCCGGTAGCGGCTGGTCTCCGTTATGGCTTGACGCCGATTTCGGAGATGTGAGCCGCGAGCCGGTCATCCGGTCATGGGGACGGGTGGAATCCCATCAAGGCGTCGACAGGATAACGGCCCTCGCATTACGGCATCATTCAGGCGATGAGATGGTTTTTCCGCAATTGTCAGGTATCCGTTTCACCGGGGAATGGGCGCTTATCGCTCAAGACAATGAGGACATCCGGCAATGCTCCGAGCTTGCTTGCATTCCGTTCACGCCTGGTGTTCTTACTATAGAGGGAGACTTCGCAGCTGTTATTGAATTCCGTCATATCGAAGAGAGTGAAGCGAGGAAAGTTTTGACTTCCGATCCTAGCGGAAACGTGACCGTAAGCATAAGCCGTGATGAGCTTAATGAGATCATCGGATTTATGTTTGTACGACAATAGAAATGGCAGGGGCTGACCAAGCGGGCAGCCCCTTCGTGATACTTGGATTCCAAGCAATATATAGGTCGTAATCTATTTGAAAGCGCTTTATAATGGTGTGGTACGATCTGTATGAAATCACAAATGCTGGACTTTTGAGAGGGGCGACAGGAGATGGAAGAGAATCGCGAATGGCTTGCCAAGTGGATATGGCTGGATAAGGACGAGGCGTCCGGCACGAAGCAAGAGCGCGCGTATTTGCGCAGAACGTTCCGCATAGCCGATTCGGATTTGGGCAAAGCACGGCTGACGATAGATGTGACGGCGGACAGCCGTTATCGGCTGTATTTGAACGGGGTTTGGGTATCTAGCGGCCCCGCCAAAGGAGACGGATGGAGCCATTATTACGAGAAGCTGGATCTGACTTCTTATCTCATTCCCGGCGTAAATGCGCTGACCGCGTTCGTTGTTCATTACCCGGTCGTCTCGTCCGGCAACAACGGGGAGAACGGCCCGGCATCCGTCTGGCGTTCCGATCGCGGGGGATTCCTGCTTGAAGGCGCAGTAACAGGCGAGCATGGATCCGAGCTTGAAACCTTGCACACGGATAGCCGGTGGAAAATAAAACGAGACGAAGCGGTATCGATCGGCGAGGAAAAGCTGACGCTGTTCGTCGGCGGAATGGAGACGGTGGACGCTTGCCTCTTGCCGCACGGATGGCGGCTTCCGGGATTCGACGACAACTCCTGGCCGCATCCCGGTCAACAACAGGAGCCGCATGATCTGCTCTGGGGACAGTTGAACAGAAGGCACCTTACTCCTCGCACAATTCCGCCTCTTCGCGAGACGGAGCGCTCTCCCGCACGCTTGATGCGTACCCACCGCGGCCTGGATTGTGCTGCTTCCCCGGCGGATGGACTGTTCCCGCTTGCGATACCGGCGCACGCCGAAGGCTGGCTGGAGCTCGACATCGGCGAGATGACGGCGGGTTATCCTGAGCTTCGGTTGATCGGAGGAGCTACGACCACCATCAAGCTGCTCTATTCCGAAGCTTACGAATATGTCTCCGCGCAGGCGGCCCCGGGAAGTTCGCGGCGTACCGTGCGCGATGATCCGTCCGGCAAGGAGCTCCTCGGCAACGAGGATACGTATATCGCGGCCGGCATCGGCATAGAGGAGCAGCCTGAGATCTACGAGCCTCTGGCGGTACGCGCCGGCAGATTCATTCGGCTCTCGTACGCTACGGGCAACGAGCCGCTCACGATCGCCGGACTCATCTGGCGGGAGGTAGGCTATCCGCTTGAAGCCGTCGCTAAGGCAGAGAGCTCCGATCCCGACTGGCCGCGCATGTGGCAGATCAGCTTGAACACGCTGCGGCGCTGCATGCACGATACCTACGAGGATACGCCGTTCTACGAGCAGATGCAGTACATTATGGACGCCCGCTCGCAGGCGTTGTTCACGTATCAGATTAGCGCGGACGACCGGCTGCCGCGCAAGACGATCCATGATTACCATAGCTCGCTGCTTCCGAGCGGCATGCTGCAAAGCCGCTACCCGTCGGTCGATCCGCAGGTCATTCCCGGCTTCTCGCTGCTCTGGGTGCTGATGGTGCACGACCATTATAGCTATTTTGGCGACCTGTCGCTCGTGAAGCGCTACCGCCCGACGATAGACGCCGTGCTTGATTGGTTCGGTCGCCGGGTAGAGAACGGACTGGTTGGCATCATTCCCGAAGCTTATTGGTCCTTTGTTGACTGGGTAGAGGAGTGGCGTACTAAAGCCGGCTCTCCGCCGGCCAAGTGGCAGGGCCCGATGACGGTGTACAATCTGATGTACGCCGCCGCTTTGACCTGTGCCGCCGAGCTGAATGAGGCGACCGGCAGACGGGATACGGCGAAGGAATACGCTGACAGAGCAGATGAAATCCGCGCAGCCGTCCGCAGCCGTTGCTTCGACGAGGAGCGCGGCTTGTACCGCGACGGACCGGATGTCCGCGAGTTCAGCCAGCACGCGCAAATATGGGCGGTGCTTGGCGGCGCTGCGACCGGGCAGGCGGCGGCTAAGCTCATGGAGCGTACGCTGTCCGACCGGGAGCTGCCGCGGGCCTCGTTCTCGATGAGCTTTTTCTACTTCCGCGCGTTGTCAATCGCGGGTTTGTACGACCGCACGTTGGAGCTATGGAAGCCGTGGAAGGATCAGATTGGCTTGCATCTTACGGCTTGGGTCGAGGACCCGGTCACGCAGCGCAGCGATTGCCACGGCTGGGGAGCGCTTCCGCTCTACGAATATACGGCGGAGACGCTTGGCGTCCAGCCGGCTGAGCCGGGCTTCGCACGCATCCGGATCGCACCACGGCTAAGCGGCTTGACCTGGGCATCGGGCAGAGTCGCTACGCCTAAAGGGACCGTCGATGTAAGCTGGACTCTTAGCGAGGACCGCATGTTCCGGTTATCGGTCCATTCACCGGCCGGCGTACCAACGCTGATCATGCTGCCGAACGGGGAAAGCCGCGAATCGGACGAAGGCGGCAAGCTTGAGGCTAGCTGCAAGCTCGATTAATCGTTGCTGAGATAGCAAGTTGAATTTTATAAGCAAGGGGCGGCTCGAAATGAAGATTTTTCGTAAAACACAGCGGAGAATGACGATATTGCCGAAGCTGATCATAGCCTTCCTGCTTGTCGTCGCTCCGATCTACGGAATTGGTCTTTGGATGAATCAGCTGGGCGAGAAGAGCGTCCGCGAGGAGCTGTCGAAATCGCTCCAATCGCGGGTCGATTTCTATCTAAGCTCGCTTGAGGCTGGCAATGAGCAGCTGAGCGGGCTGCTGCAGCAATATGCGATGGACAAAGACATCCAACACGCCGCATTTATTAGCAATACGATGTCGATCGGAACATGGACGGAGACGGTTCAGCGCATCCAGGACAAGCTGCAGCAGATCAAATACTCGAGCCTTTACATCAAAAACGTAAGCGCTCATATTCTGACGCTGAAGCGCACGATATCGAGCAACGAAACGATCAGCGACACGATTAATCCCGATTATGAGGCGGTTGCTTCCGTAGCCAAACTCCGGGGCGTCGGCAATTATTACTGGAAAGACCGGCTATTCATGGCGGTCGCCTATCCCGGCTCCGATCTGCCGAACATGAAGGAAACGTTCGCGCTTTCGATCGAGATCAACCAGGAGACGATGAAGCAGTCGCTGCAGAACTTCACGGACTACAAGAACGCGGGAGCGATGCTGGTTAATCCGGAGAACGGCTGGAGCCTCGGCAACCAAGCGGACGAAGGACTTACGAAAGAGCTTTCGGACTACTTGAAGAGCCGTCCCAAGGACAGCGCAGATGAAGGCTATAAGCAAATTTCAGCGGGGAATAGTTCCTATTTAGTCGCATATAAGCGCTCGGCCGCGTTCGGCTACTACTTGATTGCCTACGTGCCGTCGGCCGAAATGCTCGGTCCGATCTACAAATACCGGCTGTTGCTATGGCTGCTGTCGTTCGTCTCGCTTGTTTTTATAGTGGCATACTCTTACTGGCTGTATCAGCTCATCCGCAAGCCGCTGCATCGGATGATCACCGGATTTCGCAAAGTAGAGGCGGGGATGATGGATCCGATCCCGATGCCGAAGTCCCGCGATGAGTTCCATTACTTGTTTCAACGATTCAACATGATGACGAACAATTTGAAGGTGCTGATTCAGGAAGTGTACGAACAGAAGCTGCGCGCCCAGACGTCGGAGCTGAAGCAGCTGCAATCGCAGATCAATCCGCACTTTCTCTATAATACCTACTTTATCTTATACCGCTTGGCGAAGATGCACGACAATGACAGCGTAATCCGGTTCAGCCAGCATCTTGGAGAGTATTTCCAATACATAACCCGCAACGGATCCGATGACGTGCCGCTCGACGCGGAGATTAAGCATTCCCGTTCGTATGTAGAAATTCAGAGCATCCGCTTCGCCAAGAGCCGCATTACCGTCGATTTCAGCGAACTGCCTGAAGGCTACGGCGATATGCGGGTGCCGAGGCTTATCCTGCAGCCGTTCATCGAGAACGCGTACCAGTACGGGCTCGAGACTAAGCGCAGGGATGGCAGAATCGCCGTGAAGATGATTGAGTTGGAGGGGCAATTGCTCATTTCGGTCGAGGATAACGGCGAGCGGCTGACGAACGACGACCTTCAGCAGCTCGAAGCGAATTTAGAGAAGCAGCGGGCGGATATGGAATATACCGGCATGCTGAACGTTCACCGCCGGCTGCAGATCCGGTTCGGCGCCGAGTATGGCGTATCCGTCGATCGCAGCGAAATGGGCGGCTTGAAAGCGACTCTGAGGCTGCCGATGCCCCAGTCCTCGGGCAAGCCTACGGAACTTGAAGATACTGTAGACGCGAAAGGAGTTTGAAGCCATGTACCGTCTGTTGATCGTAGACGATGAGCCGATTATCGTGGAAGGCTTAAGCGAGTTATTCTCGCAGTCCGACTATCCATTGGAGGTCTATCAAGCGTTTGACGGACCGGAAGCGCTGACGGTCGCGCGGAAACTGCGCATCGACATTCTGCTGACGGATATCGAGATGCCGGAGATGAACGGCATCGAGCTGCAGAAGGAGGTGCTGCGCCTTTGGCCGCGCTGCAAGTCGATTTTCCTGACAGGTTATAACGAGTTTGGCTATATCCAGTCGTCTATTCGGGGAGGAGCGATTGATTACGTACTGAAGACGGAAGGAGACGATTCGATTGTCTCCTCGGTCGAGAAGGCGATTCGCGTCATTGCCGAGGAAGTGACCTACGAAGGCCTGATCGAAAGCGCTCGCTCTTCCCTGAAGCTTGCGCTGCCGGCGCTGCGCAAGGAGTATTTGACGGGGCTGCTGGAAGGGGAAGCTTCGTCGTCAGCCGCGCGGAGAGAGCGGTTCGCGCAGTTTGAAGTGCCGCTTGATCCGGACTTGCCGGTCGTCATGGCCGTCGCCCGGATCGACCGCTGGCGCGAGGATAGGGCGATAGGCGATAAGTTGTTGTTCGCTTATTCGATCAACAACATCTTCGAAGAATTCGTAGCATTGGAATTCGACTTGACGTACTTCAGAGGCAATCACGAGCGGCTGATCTGGCTGCTGCAGCCGAAGCCGGAGTCGGGATATCGCCAGGCAATTGAAGGCAATCTCCCGCTGCACGAAGGCGCAGACGCGGAAGCCAATCCGGAGGCCGGCCTGCACGCTTACTTGCTTGGGATGCTCGAATCGGTGCAAGACGCTTGCAGCCGCTATTTGAAGCTCGCGTGCTCGTTCGTCGTCTCCAGCGAGCCGTTCGAGTGGGACATGCTCTCATCCAAATACGAACGGCTGTCGCAGCTGTTCGGCCGCGGACTTGGACTCGGCAGCCAGATGCTGCTGTCGGATGACCGGGCGAAGGAAAGCGTAGACGAGAAGGCGCGAAGCAAGGTCAAGCGCATCCGGATGCTCGACCAATACTTGATGCAGAAGGAACGGGCCAAATTCGAGCAGCTGTTCGACGAGATTACGGAAGCCGTCGGCGAGCCGGCGACGCTAGCGGCAGGCTTGCCGCTCGAGGTGTTCTACGAGCTGTCTGCGATCTTCATCCCGCATTTGAATCGGTTCGGGGAGCTCGGGGCTTTCGGCGGTCAATCGATCCCGGGCAAGCTGCTTTCTATTCAGGAGCATCGTTCGTGGAGGGAAGCTACCGGCTTTTTCCGCGAGTTGGCGGAATTGCTGTTCGAGCGGATGGAAGGCGGCAATGAGCAGGAAACGAGCGAAGTCGTTGAGCAGCTTCATCAATACGTGGAGGAGCAAATCGACGGGGATCTGTCGCTGAACCGCCTGGCCGAGCATGTCTATCTGACGCCTTTTTACCTCTCCAGATTGTATAAGCAGAAGACGGGCCATACGATCAGCGACTATATCACGGGGAGGAGAATCGAAATAGCGAAGCGGCTGCTCGGCGAGAGCCACCTTAAGATTCATGAGATCGGCATGCGGATCGGGTACGATTCGGCGTCCTATTTCACCCGCTTTTTCAAAAAAACAACATCGTTGACGCCTCAGGAATACCGCGATTCGCTTAAGTAGATATGAAAGGATAAGGAAGGTAAACGGTTTATTATATTCGCCGTGCCGGATCTGCCTCATACTGAAAGCGTACCACATTTATCCCAGGATATAGGGGGCATACAGATGGAGTTGAAGAAAGCGAAAGCGAAAGTGAAAGGCTCGGCAATGCTCTCATTGCTGCTTCTGATGACAACTGTAACGGCTTGCACCAACAGCGACAACGGCAACGCGTCTACGAATGCCAGCAACTCGCCAAGCGCAACAACAAGCACGGAAGGAAGCCCTGCGGCTTCGACCAATTCCGTTCCTAACGGCCCGGAAGGCAAATACGATCCTCCGATCGAGGTAACGACGGTACGCTCTCTCAATCAGGCAGCCGAGCTTGCGCCTGGCGATACGTATGACGAGAATATTTGGACCAAAACGTTCGAAAGCGATCTCGGCATTAAGGTGAAGAACACTTGGAAAGTAAATGCGGAGCAATATCAGAACAAGATCGCCGTAACGATGGCTTCGGGCGATATGCCCGACTTCATGAATGTCGACGCTCAGCAGTTCCAGATTCTCGTACAAGCCGGCACGATCGCGGATCTGACCGATGTGTACGCGAAGTACGCTTCCGATCTGACGAAGAGTTCGTTCGAAGGAAGTAACAGCTTGCGCCTCAAAGCGGCAACGATAGACGGCAAAATCATGGGGATTCCGGCAGACGGCGGAGAAGCCGCCGATACTCAGCTTATCTATATTCGCAAAGACTGGCTTAACAATCTGGGGCTTCAGCCGCCGAAGACGATGGACGATGTCATCAATATCGCCATGGCATTCACGAAGAACGATCCGGACAAGAACGGCAAGAACGATACGTACGGATTAAGCCTCGACAACAACTTGTTCAACGGCTGGTCCGGACTTGACGGTTTCTTCAACGGTTACCACGCGTATCCGTTCAACCCAACCAAGGGAACGGGCACGAGCCTCAACTTCATCAAAGGTGCGGACGGCAAGGCGCAATGGGCTGACGTTCAACCGGAAGTGAAGACCGCTCTCGGCAAGCTGGCGGACTTGTTCAAGCAAGGTGCGATCTATCCGGAATTTAGCGTTATCGACGGCAATAAGTCCGCGGAACTCGTTACGTCCGGCAAAGTCGGAATGACGTTCGGCGCGTTCTGGGTGCCGACATGGCCGATCAACAATATGTACAAGGACGTTCCGGGCGCGGATTGGGGCATTTATCCGCTGGTATCGTCCGACGATCAGCCGGCGCTCTCGCAAAGCATGGGCGGATTGCCTTCGCATTACTTTGTCGTAAGCAAGAAGTCCAAACATCCGGAGGCTCCGTTCTTGCTGCTCAATACGTATATCGAGAAAATTTACGGACACTTCGATAAGAATTACCATACGGTTACCGTGGATGGCAAAGACTACGGCGAATTTGGACTTGCGCCGATCAACGGAGGCTTGCCGGGCAACAATCCGAGGGCGGCTGCCGCGGTTCAAGCAGCGAAGAAATCCGGCGATACGTCGGCGCTAAATGACGAACAGAAGAACTACTACGATCAAGTAGCTAAATTCGAGGCCGGCGACGCAACAATGTGGGCTGCGAACAAATTGTGGGCGGAAGGCGGCGTATTCAGCCTCCTCGGCCAGTACGTAGACAACAAGCAAGTGTTCACGTCGACGTATGTGGGCAATCCGACTCCAACGATGATCGCGAAAGGCCCTTCGCTTCGCGACGAAGAAGTCAAGATGATGACATCGATTATTATGGGTTCCAAGCCGCTCGACTACTTCGATGAGTGGGCAGCGAATTGGCTTGCATCAGGCGGCCAGAGTATTCTCGACGAAGTTAACGCAAGCGGCATGGTTCAATAATACGCAACAAGGGGATAGGGGCTAGCCGCTAGCCGCTATCCCTTCTTTGTAACCAGGCAGGAGGGAAATCTATTGAGCCGCAGAAATTGGAGATTGGAATTGCCGCTGCACCTTATGCTGGTGCCGGGAATTATCGTCGTGCTGTTATTCAGCTACGGCCCGATGGTCGGTATCGTTATCGCCTTTGAGAACTTTATCCCGGTAAAAGGGATTTTTCGCTCCGAGTGGGTCGGATTGGATCATTTCCGATATATCTATAACTTGTCCGAGACTAGGGGAGTACTGCGGAATACGGTATTTATCGCTTTTATGAAAATTATCGGTGGACTCTTCGCGCCGCTTGTCACCGCGCTTCTACTGAATGAGATCAGGAAGAAGTTCTATAAGCGCAGCGTCCAAACGATTATCTATATGCCGCACTTTATGTCTTGGGTCATTATGGCCGGCATCTTGATTGACGTGCTGTCTCCAACTTCCGGGATCGTCAATCAGGTACTAGGATGGCTCGGCTTCGATAAAGTGTTCTTCCTCGGCAATGATAAGTGGTTTCCTTACGTGCTGGCGATAACCGACGTATTGAAGGAGTTTGGCTTCGGAACGGTTGTCTATTTGGCTGCCATCACTGCCGTAAATCCGTCATTGTACGAAGCAGCCGTTCTGGACGGGGCGAACCGCTGGAAACAAACGCTTCACGTGACGATTCCAGCGATCATTCCCATTACGATATTGCTTACGACGCTCGCGCTCGGAAACGTGCTGAACGCCGGCTTCGACCAAGTGTTCAACCTCTATAATCCATCCGTCTATTCGACGGGCGACATTCTCGATACTTACGTTTACCGGATCGGCCTGGCCAGCGCTCAATATGGAGTGGCGACCGCCGTCGGACTATTTAAGTCAGTGATCTCGCTTGTCCTCATCTCGTTGTCCTACTTCTTAGCTTATCGTTTCGCCAATTATCGCATTTTCTGATCAGCTGCAAGGAGGATTGTCATGGTTCAACCCTACTCATGGAGTCGCAAGCTGTTCGTTGTTTTCAACTATACTTTCCTTGCTTTATTGTCCCTTATCAGCATTCTGCCTTTATTGAATCTCTTCTCCGTCTCCTTAAGCTCGGCCGCCGCAATTGAAGCGGGCAAAGTTACGCTATGGCCGGTCGACTTCTCTTGGAAGGCTTACAAGTTCGTTGCGGAGAAGCATGAGTTCCTGGTCTCAACGGGCGTCTCCGTACAGCGCGTATTGTTAGGCGTCAGCATTAACATGCTGCTAACGGTGCTTACGGCCTATCCGCTGTCTAAGGAAGCGGCGAATCTGAAGTTCCGAACGGGATATGCCTGGTTCTTCGTCTTCACGATGCTGTTCTCCGGCGGATTGATTCCGTCCTATATGATCGTGCGCAATTTGCACCTGCTCGACAGCATTTGGGCGCTTGTGCTGCCGGGTGCGCTTCCTATCTTTAACGTCATTCTGATGCTCAACTTCTTCAGAGGCTTGCCGAAGGAGCTGTCGGAGTCGGCGTTCATCGACGGCGCCGGACATTGGCAGACGCTCTGGCGGATCATCATTCCGCTCTCCATGCCTTCAATTGCTACAGTGACGCTGTTCGCGATCGTGTCGCACTGGAACGAATGGTTCAATGGGCTAATCTATATGGACGATCCGATCCACTATCCGCTTGCCAGCTACTTGCAGACCATTATTGTCCGCATGGATATGTCTACCATATCGGATCCTAACATGCTGCTATTGTTGTCGCAGTTAAATGACCGATCGGTGCGCGCCGCGCAAATTTTCCTCGGCATGGTGCCGGTGCTATGCGTATATCCGTTCCTGCAGCGATACTTCATGAGCGGCATGACGCTCGGAAGCGTCAAGGAATAAGTTGTTGCCGGGTAAGCCGTCCTGTTCATTAGATCAGGGCGGTTTTCTAACAGAGACGGGAGGCGATAGAACGGTGTTATATGAACGTTACGGTACGGAACGGCTTGAGGAGCTTGGCTTCGGGGAAGGCCCCTACGCGCCATTTCCGAAGGAGGAAGACCGCGCGGCCTGGGGGGCTATATCGCCAAAGAAGAGAGAGAATTGGCTGAGACTTGCGGACCGTTATGTGGATTACGGCTGGCCGGTTCTTAAGGTATCGGACTATCGTGCCTATTGGACAAGCGGCGATCTGTCGCGACTCAGTCTCGCCTATTTCGAACGGAGAAGCGTGCTAGGCATACTCGTGATCGCCGAATGCATGGAAGGCGAAGGCAAATACCTTGATCAAATCATGAACGGGATTTTCGCCATCTGCGAGGAAACGACCTGGGTGTTCCCGGGCCATCGCAGCCACTGGAAGGAATTTGATAAGCAGGAGAGCCTTCCAAGCCGTACGGAGTACGGAGTTGAGCTGTCCTCCGTGGAGACGGCGCGGCTACTCCTGTGGACCCGTTATTTGCTAGGAACCAAGTTTGATACTATCAGCCCTCGAATTAACGAGCGCATCGTTTCGGAGACGAAGGATCGGATGCTGAAGCCTTACCTTGAGCACGACGATTACTGGTGGCAAGGCTTCACTCCGGGCGAGCGGGTCAACAATTGGAATCCATGGTGCAACGGTCCGGTACTGGCGGGACTCTTGCTTATCGAGGAGGATCCGGACGTCAGAAGAAAGGGAATTGCCAAGGTGCTGCGAAGCCTTGACGCTTTTATCGCGGCATATCCGGCTGACGGCTGCTGCGACGAAGGACCGTCTTATTGGAGCGCGGCAGCTGGCGGTTTGTATGAATGCCTGGAGATGCTGTGGCTGGCGTCGCAAGGACGTTTCGATATTTTCGCAGAGCAGATCGTTAAGGATATTGGCGCTTATATGCCCAAAGTACACATTCATGGCGATTATTATGTCGCCTTCGCCGATTGCGATGTTAAGGCGAGTCCGGGAGGCGGAGGTGTATATCGCTACGGCCTTAGCACGGGGGATGAATCGCTTATCCGTCTAGGCGCCAGCCTGCCGTTAAGCGGCGATCCAAGCACGCGTATTTGGTTTAACTTGTATAGTTACGCGCGGGATTTGTTCGTCGAGAATGAACGGCTTGCGCAGAAAGCCGATGCTCCCTATATGCGCGATGCCTGGTTCCGCGTTACCGAAGTGATGACCGCAAGGCAGCGTGAAGGCACTGAGCAAGGGCTGTATGTCGCGGCCAAGGGCGGCAATAACGGGGAGGCGCACAACCATAACGACGTTGGCAGCTTCCTCGTCTTCGCCGACGGTTATCCGCTGCTTGTCGATCTCGGCACGGAGGAATATAAGGCGCAGACGTTTAGCGCGCAGCGCTATGAGTTATGGTACTTGCAATCGCAGTACCATAACCTGCCGACAGTGCGAGGGGTGCTGCAGCAGAGCGGCGAGCGGCACAAGGCGCGAAACGCGAAATACTCGCTGCAAGGCGGCCGCTCCGAGCTGCGAATGGACATCGCCGAAGCGTATCCGCAAGAGGCTGGCATCGCAGCGTGGGACCGCACGGTTCGGTTGGACCGGGACGGCGTTGCGGCAGTGACGGTCAGAGATGTTTTTGCGATGAAAGACGGCGTTCCGGCACAGATGTTCCATTCGTTGATCACGCCGTGCGAGCCAGAGGTTCACGGCGAAGATAGCGGCGAGATCCGGCTTGCTTATGCGGCCGGCAAGCAGGCGGTCGTCCGTTACGATGCCGAGTGTCTCCGCGTGCGAATCGAGAAGATCGATGACATGGATAGCCGCTTGAGAAGAAACTGGGGCGACCAAATGTACCGCATCGTATTGGAGGAACGGCAGCCGATCGCTCTCGGCGAGAGAACGATCATCGTTACGCTTGATCGCGGCTGATCGAATCGCGTTTAACAGGAGGGAATCTTGATGTCGAACTTACCCGAACGATCGTCAGGGGAGGATGCATCTCACGCGGCAGTAAGCTTGATGCTCGCTCCGGAATTCGCCCCTTTCATCCGTTCGATCGAATATGGAGAGCTTGGGGGAGAGCTTCCGAATACGTCCATCTTCTATGTAGAGCCGGGGCTGGCGAGGATTCGCCTCAGCTTCCATCTGGCCGAGGATATCCGGCAGGACGATTGGCGCGTGACGATCCGCCCGGCGTTCGCGCCGACGTTTCATTGGTCGCCGCATTTGACGCCGACAGCCGATCATGTCGTTGACCAGCACTCGTTCCGCTCGCCAGCGCTTATCGCTGGCGACAGCGAGCGGCTGCTGACGATCATCCCCGACCCGGACGCGATGCTGGCGATGCCGGAGACTTCTGCATCCGGCGCCGCCGATTCGCCGCGCTGGTACATGGATCTGGACGCTCCCCGGAGTGAGCTGACGCTTGGTCTGTCCGCCACAGCCGTTCGGGAGCACGTGTTGTACGTTCGGCGGCCGGGCGCGGTGTTCCCGGCTGGCGAGCTCGAATTTGGCTTCTATGCTCGCGTGTCGACCGAAGCTGACGATCTGGCGAACCCGTGGCGGGAAGCTCTGGCGTTCCTATGGGAAGGCTGGGGCGGCAAGTTGTATCGCTCCGGCGAACCGCTGCGAGGCTCTCTCGAGCCGTACGCCAAATACGCGTATGAGTGGGCGTTCCGCGGCTGGCAAGACGCTATTTGGCAAAGCATCGACCTCGGCGATCGCAAGGTAGGAGCGCCGGTCTTTATCGTAAACGTAACGCAAAGTCCAAACTACCCGGGGGAGGCGAGCGAACGGGAATTCCGCTCCGTCTGGAACCAGGCATGGTTCAGCTCGCTGCGCTCGGCGCAAGGGTTATTCCGCTTCGGACAGCGCACCGGCAACAAGAGCTACATGGAGCGCGCGCGGCAAACGAAGGAGCTGGCGCTGGCCGCTCCGCAAAGCGGCGGCTTCTTCCCTTCGGTCCTAGCCGCGGAGATGGAATCCGTGGAAGAGGACGGCCGGAAGATCAATCGAGCCAAAGGCTGGCACACCTACTATTGGGGCAATTCAAATCGCAATCCATTCACCGGCGTCGTCAAGGACGCGCCTTTGCACATTCTCGATATGAGCTGGACCGCGCTGCAGATGCTTCGCTGGCATGAAGAGCTGGAGCCCGACGGACGATTGCTCGACTACGCTGTCCGTTACGGCGACGCCCTGCTGCGACTGCAGGACGAGCGCGGCTTCTTCCCAGGCTGGATCGACGAGAAGACGCATAAGCCATGCGGCGTACTCGATGACAGCCCGGAGACGTCGATGTCCGTTACCTTTCTGCTAAAGCTGTACCGAATAACCGGCAATGAAATGTATCACACTGCCGCACTGCAAGCGATAGACGCGGTCGCTCAGCATGTCGTTCCGCTCGGTCGCTGGGAGGATTTCGAAACCTATTATTCCTGCTGTCCGTTTGGACGTGAAGAATGGATCGGCCGTAAGATTGAACGCAACAACATGTATAAGCAGTGCAACTTCTCGATGTTCTGGACGGCGGAGGCGCTGCTGGACAGCTACGTAACGAGCGGCGATTCCGCGTATTTGCAGCTCGGCCGCCGTTGCCTTGACGAGCTGCTGATGACGCAAGCTTCATGGCAGCCGCCCTATATTTTCGTTCCGGCGGTCGGCGGCTTCGGCGTTATGAATGCAGATGGAGAGTGGAACGATGCTCGCCAAAGCTTATTCGCCGAGACGATTATCCGCTACGGCTTGGAGCTTGGAGTAGAAGAGTATGTTGAACGCGGAATCGCGGCGCTCCGCGTGTCGTTTGCGTTGATGTACTGTCCGGAGAATCCGGCGGCGAAGGGGCGCTGGGAGCATGCATGGCCTTTTTTCGGAGAAGAGGACTACGGATTCATGATGGAAAATTACGGCCATGGAGGCCGAACAAGCGCGGACGACGATTACATGGGCGAATTCACGATTTATGATTGGGGGAACGGCGCCGCGGCGGAAAGCTATTTGAGGCTTGTCGCCCATTACGGAGAAGCGTTCCTGGACAGGGTCGGAGTCGAGCGCGGCTAGCGCCAGGCACTTTGCTGACCGAACAACCACGAAGTAAAGGGAGAGCGATACAGGATGAGCCTACTTAACGATATTCATAAGATCAAGGACGGCATTCGCACCAAACGGGTATCGAGCTACGACCGCACGGGGGGCAACCAGGATTACGTTACGATTCCGGCGGGCGAGACGGCCGTGCTCGCGGACATTCCCGGCGCGGGCATCATCAAGCATATTTGGATCACGGTCAATACGCTCGATAAGATGATTAGGCGCAATGCCGTACTTCGCATGTATTGGGATGGAGAGACCGAGCCGAGCGTAGAGGCGCCTCTCGGCGATTTCTTCGGCCAAGGCTGGGGCGAAGAGTACAATTTCATCTCTCTGCCGCTGGCGGCAGCGCCTGCCAAGGGAAAAGCGCTGAACTGCTATTTCCCGATGCCTTTTGGCAGCGGCGCACGAATTACGCTGCAGAACGAGTCCGACGAACCGATCCGGTCGTTCTATTACTACATTGACTATGAGGAGCACCGCGAGATGCCGGACTCGATGGGCCGTTTCCATGCCTGGTGGAACCGCGAGCTGACCGAGGTGCATCCGGATGCCGGTGAGAATGAATGGAGCATCCTTGCTCCGGAAGGCAAGAATCCGAGCGACGCGAACAACTACTTATTCGCCGATATCGAAGGCAAAGGCCATTTCGTCGGGGTCAACTATTTCGTGGAAAATCCTGGACCCATGTGGTACGGCGAAGGCGATGACATGTGGCTTGTCGACGGCGAAGACTGGCCGGGCTCGCTGCACGGTACGGGGACGGAAGATTTCTTCAACAGCTCCTGGTGTCCGAACGAGGTATATATGCATCCGTATTTCGGCTATGCCCGGGTGCCGGATAAGCTGGGCTGGATGGGCAGGACGCATTGTTACCGGTTCATGTTCGAGGAGCCGGTCTACTTCGACAAGTCGCTGCGCGCGAGCATTGAGCACGGACATGACAATAACCTAACGCTTGATTTGAGCACCGTCTCGTACTGGTACCAGGTGGAGCCGCATAAGCCTTTCCCGGCGTTCCCGGCGAAGGAGAAGCGCCAGAATATGCCGGAAATCTCCATTCCGGACGTCCATCTCTGGCGCCACGAATGGCGGCAGGCGCTTGGCGGCGGCACGCGACTGTGGGGCAATGAACGAAAGGAGAAGCCAGCAGATGATACCGAATAGGATGGGAACGGAAATCGGATCGACTGCTGAGCATGCGCTATACGCGATGCTAGACGGGGTGGAGACGCGGTGGGCGTGTCCCGAGAACCGGACGGGCGCCAAAGGTTCCGCAGCCATCGCCGGAGGCGGCCGCAAAGGCTCGCCGTTCCTGCCCATCGCTTCCGGGGAGACTGTCGTGCTGGCCGAGGAGCAAGGGATCAGCGGTATCGTCCGGCGCATCTGGATCACGTTAAACGACAGAAGCCCGCGCATGCTGCGTTCGCTCCGCATCGATATGTATTGGGACGGCTCAGAGCAAGCAGCGGTCAGCGCCCCTCTCGGCGATTTTTTCGGAACCGGTCTCGGCCTTGTCACGCCGTTCCAAGCGGCGTTGTTCAGCAGTCCGGAAGGTCGGAGCTTCAACTGCGCCGTCCCGATGCCGTTCCGTACCGGGATGAAGATCACGGTGACGAATGAAGGCGACGAGGCGCTGCGGATGTTTTTCTACGATGTCGATTATACGATTGGAGATCGCCATGCTGCGGACGCTCTGTACTTCCACGCGCACTTTCGTAGGGAATATCCAACGACGCAGCGGCGGGATTACGAGATTTTGCCGAAGCTGCAGGGCCGCGGTCGGTTCCTGGGGACGAACATCGGCGTTAACCCCGATACGTCCCGGTATGGCCTGTCCTGGTGGGGCGAAGGCGAATGCAAAATCTACCTGGATGGAGACGATGAATACCCAAGCCTGTGCAGCACGGGAACGGAAGATTATATCGGCACCGGCTGGGAGCAGGGGACGTTCAGCAATCTATATCAAGGCTGCCATGTAGCGGACAAGACGAGCATGTCGTTCTGCTTCTATCGTTATCACGTGCCTGACCCCGTCTACTTCCAGCGCGATATCAAGGTAACGATGCAGCAGATCGGCTATTGGGATCCGCAGACGCGCGATAAGTTCATGGAGTCGGGCGTCCGGGTGATGGAGGCGCGCGAAGAGCGAATCATTGACTTTGCCGCAGATGCACCGGAGAGCATTCCGGACTACGGCGTTTTCGAGCGGGAGGACGATTGGTCAAGCTGCGCTTATTTCTACCTGGACAGCCCGGCTTCCAATCTCCCTGAGCTTGCGGACGTGAAGCTTAGAGTTGCCGGCTTGGATGTGCGATGACAGGACGAACAACGGACGCGTAAAAAGATATGCGGCGATCGAGCTTTGGTATTCAACCGAAGAGCGGTCGCCGAGTTTTTTTTGGATACGTTCGAGGTTGTCAACGCGATTTCCAGCCCTATTTCCGTAAAGCCATAATAAGTAAACGAAAGGCAATGAAATGCAATATATACCGCCAATAGAATGTGTTAATTTATACGCACCGGGCCCGTCATCATTTTTCATAGGAAGGAAGGATGCTTTCAAGTTCGCAGAGTATGTTCCCGCTTATCCGGAATCGCTAGCTCGGTCTGTTTCCGCGAGTCACCGAAAAGAGGAGTATTGTAGGGCGCACCTGGGTTCACCAACTTTTGTTCAGGAGGGGAAATGATGAGACGAAGGCTATTGGCAGCTATGGTTGCAGTAATCATGCTATTGTCGGCGAGCATCCCGGTCACGGCTTTTGCGGGGACCGCGGCGGGTATCGATGTGACCTTGACTGCGGATAAAACATCCGTGGAACAGGGCGAGACGGTAACCTATACGGTCACCGCATCCAATAACGGCAGCAAGGGTACATACAACAATATCAGCATTGTTGCGGGAGAGAACAACTGGGATATCAATCAGATCAAAAAAGGCAATTCGCAAACCTTTACATTCATGAAAGTCTATAAAGAGCCGGGAGAATACACCCTTATAAGCAAGGCGCAGGACAAAAAAGGAAGCCTGATCTCTCAGTCCGGTCAACTGACCGTTAATGTAACGAGAACTGTCGAAGACCAAACCGACGCTACTAACGACGGATGGGTCACCATAGGCGACAGGGAGGTCGTCGACGTGGATAGATCCTGGCTGGGCACAAAAGGCGAGGATACGACCCCTGGCAATCCATATTTGCTGTTCAGCGGATACGAGACCTATAAGGACTTCACATCGTTCGATCAGATCAGCGCAGCGAGTCCGTCCGGCTACTGGCCTATTCTTAGCCAACAAGATAAGCTGATCCCTAACGGCAATACGGACAAAGTCTGGAGATCGGCAGCCGGAGGAGCATGGGACACGAACAGAATGCTCGAGATTGACCTTAAACAGCGGCATGATCTGGAGGAGATCTGGTTCTTTGACGGCGGAGCGTACCGCCCCTCTGCGTATTGGAACTTTACGGATCCGAATAACCCTATTCCCGATGTCCCGAACGATCCTGAAGGCGCGGGCAGCAAATGGGAGGTCATCGGCGGGTCTATCAATGTGTATGGCTATTTGGAAGACGAGGAGAAGTATGAGCTGCTGTTCTCCTATGATATGAACAACGATGATAGCTGGGTGCAGGTTGATCTTAGCGATCTGAGCGGATTCGCCAACCATACCAACCTCTCCTACGATGAAATTAAGAGAGTCTCGAAAATTAAAATCGAAAAGGTGAGCGAGGACAAATACAACTGGTGGGAAGGCGCTGACGTATATAGAAACTTCGACACCGACGTAAACCTCTCGAGCTTTATCATGGTCGGCAAGCCTATCACCCGCAGCAAGGTGGCGGCGGTGCAGAGGTCTTGGCTGGGCGCGGACGGCAAGGCTGAGGGCGACGGATCGCCTTACCTGCTGTTCGACGGATACGAGAATTACAAGGACTTCACGACGTTTGATCAGATTAGCGCCGCAGCGCCCAGCGGCTACTGGCCAACGCTAAGCGACGAACTGAAAGCGCTTCCGACCGACGACAGCGTATGGAGAACGGGCGAGGGCGGCAGCAGCACGCTAGAGCTTGCGCTCAATCAGAAGCATACGCTTCAGGAGATCTGGTTCTTTGACGGCGCCGAATATGGCTCCACATCAGACGCCATAGCGGACCAGACCAGCGAGTGGCAGGTCGCGGGCGGTTCAGTCAGGGTGTCGGCTTATGTGGATGGCCATTATGTGGAGCTGTTCACCTACGCTATGAACAACGACGACAGCTGGGTGCGAAGGGATCTCGCCAGCCCCGCGAGCTTCGGCGGCAGCTACAACTATGATGAGATTAAGAATGCCACGAAAATCAAAATCGAAAAATTGAGCGGCGGAACGTACAAATATGCTAATTTCGCGGACGATATCATTACGGTTCCCCGCGACGTTAACCTTTCCGAGTTCGTTATTCTCGGCTTGCCGCTTGAACCGCTGGTCGCGGATACCGGCAAGAGGGAGATCGTTCCTATAGATTGGAACAAAGAACCGCAGCAGGTACCGGAATCAGATACGGACTTCGGTACGTTCGTCGGAACCAACAGTTTCTTTAATGACCCGGACCTTAACGGCAGCGTCGCACCGGTCAGCGGAACGACAAGAGAATACCATACTTGGTCCTGGACGGAATATATGGCCGGTAACGACTTAGGCGCCGGCGACAATGATCCGCGAATGATCGACGATCCGGATAAGCCGCTGGTGGCGTTCGTCAACACATGGGGCGCATTTGACGCTTACTACAGAAACATGAAGGCCGCTGGCGCTGAGGTATATCTGGATGTGCAGAATCTGCATGTCGGAGATGCCGAAAGAACGGATCCCGCGTACAGCATTCCCAATTACCAGGGCGACGGGGACAGAGAGAACCCCGATTCTTATCTAGGCCACGCCATGAGCTTATGGCAGCACGTAGCTAGATACGGTAGCGCCAAGAGCACGGAGGAGGGCGGCACCATCGATCCCGATCTGGTGCACGTCGCCCCCGGCACTTCCAAGGAAATCGGAATGAACCTGATCGAAACTTATGAGAACGGGAACGAATTAAACCTCAAGGGAGTGAACGGGTATGAGTTCGCGGCCATGACCAGCGCGGACTACGACGGCCACATGAACTCGATGAAGTCGTGGATCCACGATACGGACATCGATGTTAAATCCCGGAGCGGGAATTACATCTACACCGAAAAAGCGACCGGCAAGCCTTATTCCGGCGTAGGCATCAAGAACGCCGACCCGAACGCCAAGCTGTCCATAGCGGGCGTGGGCGGACTTGACCTGAAGTTCTTGGAAGAGATGACTGAGTGGTTCCTGACCTACAGAACCGAGGACGATTACCTGGATATCAACTATGTCTTCGAGGGTGGAGCTTACTACAGAAAGCATGATACCGAGAAGTCGAATCCCTACACCAGAGAGGAAGCCTTGCTCGGAGAGGAAAATCCCGAGGAACAGCAAAACTTCTTGTACAGGTTCGAGCAGTTCCCGGTAGACATTCTGAATGTGCACCATTACACCCCGGACTCCAAAGACGTAGCGAACGGCAGGTCAATCGGCGGCGTGGCGCCGGAGGAAGACCAGTGGAGCAAGCAGACATGGAACCAAGACGTTCCGCTTGAGTACGGCATGAAGTGGGTCATGAATCTTCGCGCGCTGTATTATCCTAACGCCGAGGTGTGGATTTCCGAGCTGGGCTGGGACAGCGCTCAAGGCACGGCGACCACCGCCAAAGCGAATCAGGATTATTATCCCGGCATCAACGCCGAGCTTGAATTAAATCCGAATCTCTATCCTAGCTTCCCTGGAAAGGATAATCCGGCAACCTTGCAAAACGTCGTCGGAGGTTTTGAGATTCAAGGCCGATGGATCGTCAGGGAGTTCCTGCTCCTGGCGTCCTGGGGCGTGGAACGAGCCCAGCAGTTCATGCTGCGCGGTTCGGGAACGGGTACTGCCGGCAAATTCAATACCAGCGGGTATCTGGATACCCAAGAAGTATTAGGCGAGGGTCCAAACGCTAAGAAACCTTCCTGGTACTATGTCACGGCTATGCGCAATTGGCTTGGCGATATGCGCTTCGAGAAGGAAGTCGAGACTCCCGACTATACGAAAAAGATAGAACCGTGGGACACGTCGGGCAACGCCTTCACCAATAACAATACGACGCCCGAGAACGCGCTGAACGTTCTTCAATTCGGCTATGAGGACGCGAACGCCGGGAAAGACGAGCAAGCCAAAAATAACGGCAAGGGCTACGCGCTCTGGCTCGGAACCTCCAAGGGCGATATTGACGGCAACTATGTGGACTACGAGCTTGATCTCTCTGATCTCCCTCAAGCGGATATCGAGGACGTCACGCTGGTCGAGCTGGTAGACAAGAGCGACACCGGTTCCACTACCTCTATCAAGTCTCAACTAATTGACGGAAAGGTTACCATAAGAGTCACTGAGAAGCCGGTGTTCGTCATTGTGAAGGCTAATACTTCGGAGCCGGTGGCGCATAACGTTACGATCGGCCAGACGGACAACGGAAACGTCACAGCTAATAAATCACAGGCGAAAGAGGGTGAGCTTGTAACCCTCACGGTTGCCGCTAACCCCGAATACAAAATGCAGAGCGGATCGCTGAAAGTAAACGGCAGCGCTGCAGGACTGTCCAGTCTTGGCGATAACAAGTACCTGTTTGCCATGCCGGGCGAGGACGTCACCGTGACCGTGTCATTTGCCGGGATAGAGCAAAGCGGCGGATACTCTGTCCTGTACGACGAGAACTTCGATGACAGTAATAGTGTCGGCGGAGGAGCATGGGCCGGCGACAGAGCAGCGATTGTGGAACGTCCAGAGGGTAACGGGGGCGATAAGGCGGTTGAAATTACGCAGGGGGCAGGCAATAACCTGTATCAACTCCCCGGGATTACCTTTAATCCGGGCATTGATTATACCCTTGAATATGACTTTAAAGGTGACAGCGGCATCGACGGAACCAGTTTTTATTTCAACGACAGTGAGCGGTTATTCGACGGCGACGCTCCGGTGGACGGCAAGATGAATGTACGTTCGGCCAGTACTTGGAGCGCCAAGACTTATAGCCAAAACCAGTGGCATCATTTCAAATTGAAGTTCAGGCATGACGGCGTGAAATGGTCGTTTACCCTCTACATCGACAACGTCCTTATGGCTAACGGGCCTGTCGCTAACGCTACCGCTATCGGAAACCAGACGGTGAAGCTGAAGAACGGCTACCTTAGCGATAATGGCGGCAAAGCGTATTACGACAACTTCCTTCTCTATCAGGGTCGGCAGGAGGGCGTGGCGACGCCGCATAGCTTCACGGTTCCCGGCGAGATCGCCGGAGGTTCGGTCACCGCGGACAAGGCAACGGCTGCAGAAGGCGAAACGGTCGCCCTGACCATCACTCCGGACGACGGCTATTCGCTGTCTTGGCTTAAGATCAACGGCGTGGAGCAGACGCTGGCCAGCGGCAGCCACGTATACCTCATGCCTGATGAAGACGTGGTCGTAACGGCGGAATTTGAGGAGCTTGAGGTTCAATACGCAGTCCTGTATGAGGACAACTACGACTCGCGCAGCACTCCGAGCGAGGTTGTTGGATGGGCTGGCACCGGCAGCGCGATTGTTGCTGCTCCAGGCGGAGTGGGAGGCAAGGCGCTTCAGATCACTCAAACGGACGGCAATAGCTTATATCAATTCCCCGCAATTGCGTTCGAGCCGGGGATTGACTACACCTTGGAATATGACTTTATGGGCAGCGGCACGAGCACCGGCAATGCCCTCTATCTCGGGTGGAGCGAGAGATTTTATGACAGCGACGGCGGCAGCGATGCGAGCAAGCTGAATCTGCGGATGTGGCAGAGCTGGGTCGCTAAGTCGTATACGAAAGACGAGTGGCATCATTTCAAAGCGGAGTTCAAGCACAACGGCGCGAAGTGGAGGGTTAGACTCCTCCTGGATGGCGTGCTCGTAGACGACAACGATGTCAACGGCGCGGTGTCCCTTAACCAGCAACTGATGTTGAAGGTCGGCGGAGCCGGTGGCAATAACTACTTTGACAACGTCGAGCTCTATCAAGGCGAAAAGCCGGAAGCCGAGTACAATGTCCTGCTTGAGGAAAATTTCGACTCGCGCAATGCTCCGAGTGAGGTTATCGGTTGGGCCGGTACCGGCAGCGCGATTGTCTCCGCTCCGGGCGAGGTTGGCGGGAAGGCGCTTGAGATCACTCAGACTGACGGCAATAGTATGTATCAGTTCCCCGCTGTTACGCTTGAGCCGAATGCCAACTATAGATTGGAATACGACTTTATGGGCAGCGGCACGAGCACCGGCAATGCCCTCTATCTCGGGTGGAGCGCTAGATTCTATGACAGCGACGGCCCGGCGCAGGGCAATGATTTGAATTTGCGTCCGTGGAACACTTGGGGCAATGCGAATTATACGAAAGACGAGTGGCATCATTTCAAAGTGGATTTTACCCACAACGGAACGAAATGGAACTTTACGCTCTATCTAGACGACGTCTTAGTCGCAACAGGACCTTGCGACGCGAATGTTACCGGAAGCGTGCAGCTGATGTTAAAGCTCGGCGCGACTGCCGCCGGCGGCAAAGGGTATTTTGACAATATCGTTTTATCCCAGGAAGAAGTATAGAAAAATGTAATAGACTAGGGATTCCAGGTAGAATAGTATACCTGGAATCTTCTTTTATTGTAGTAGAGAAATGTCTGATCAAATCCGTATATATAACAGGGAAACAACTCTATTTGATGAAACAACATGCTAATAGAGCAAATAAAAGGGGCTATCCCAAAGTCAAGTTAATGACTGTTGGAATAGCCCCTTTTCTCATTTACCCCACAATACCCTCCCGCTTGCGGAAGAACGATTTCAGGGCGTTATATACTTCGCCTTTCTCGCGAATCACATAGTACATGAAATGCTGCATATTAATGTTTTTGTATGCGGACATAAGCGTACTCGAGCGGTTGTACTGGTTCACTTCGCCGTAGCCGAACAGGTTGGAGCGCTTGAGCAGCTCGCCGATCAGCTTGACGCAGCGCTCGTTGTCGCTGGTCAGGTTGTCGCCGTCGGAGAAGTGGAACGGATAGATGTTGTACACGCTTGGCGAGAACCGGCTGTCAATAATTTCAAGCGCTTTGATATACGCCGACGAACAGATCGTGCCGCCGCTTTCGCCGCGGGTGAAGAACTCTTCCTCGGTCACTTCTTTCGCTTCGGTATGATGGGCGATGAATACGATTTCGACCTTCTCGTATTGATGCCGCAAGAAGCGGGTCATCCAGAAGAAAAACGAACGGGCAACGTATTTCTCGAACGAACCCATGGAACCGGACGTATCCATCATGGCGAGAATAACCGCGTTCGATTGCGGACGTACAATCTCTTCCCAGGTTTTGTAGCGCAGGTCGTCCGGCGAGATGCCGTGGATGCCCGGCGTACCGGACGTCGCGTTGCGGCGAAGATTTTCCATGATCGTCCGCTTCTTGTCGATGTTCGACATAATGCCTTTTTTGCGGATATCGTTGAAACGGATTTCCTTCGTCTCGAGCTGATCCTTATCCTTCTGGCGCAGGAACGGCAGTTCCAACTCCTCGAACAACATACTCTCAAGCTCAGCTAAGCTGATCTCCGCTTCGATGACATCCTCGCCGGGCTGATCGCCGGCACCTTCGCCCTTCCCGGGACCTTTGGCTGCTTGCGGATCGACGCCAAGCACGTCGCCGACCTGGCTGTCACCGTCTCCTTGGCCTACATGTTTATTTTTATTGTAGTTATACACGAATCGGAATTCATCAAGGCTCCGAATCGGCACTTTGATTACTTGCTTGCCGTCAGACATGACAATGCTTTCTTCAGACACGAGGTCGGGCAGGTTTTGCTTGATGGCTTCCCGAACCTTTTGCTGGTGCCTGGCTTGATCCTGGTAGCCTTTGCGATGCAGCGACCAATCCTCCTGAGAAACAACAAATAGTCTATCTTCTGCTGAACCCATTTCGGAGCACCTCCTTGCACAGTTTTTTGGGTTTGTTATTCAATATATTCAAGTCCTCCCCGGATATGTGAAGCAAAAGTTGCCCGATTCTAGCAAACTTCCAAATATTTCTACACATTGCGACAAGGACAATCCATCGACAAAGGTGAGAAATGGGCTCGACTTATCGGTTATAATGTACCTTACATATTAAAGGGCAGGCCCATGCTTACGAAGTAAGAATTGATGCCAAGAGCGTGCATCAATTCTTTTAGGAGGTTATTCATCATGTCAAATTACTGCAGGCTGCTGATCGTGGACGACGAAGCCTTGATCCGGCAAGGCATCAAGCATTATATGAACTGGGAGCAAGAGGGGTTTCAGATCGTAGGCGAAGCTTCCAACGGCAAAGAAGCGCTTGAGCTGATCGCGGAGCTTCAGCCCCATATCGTGCTGACCGATCTGGTCATGCCGATTATGGACGGCGAAGAACTGACCCGGCAGATCAAGCTGAAATATCCGGAGATTGAAGTCATCGTGCTAAGCAGCTTTGGCGACTTCGATCATGTCCGTTCCACGTTTCAGAGCGGTGTTCGCGACTATATATTAAAGCCGAAGCTAGACACCGGCCATATGTTGGGCGTCCTCAAAGCGGTGGCGGAGAAGATTCCATCCTTACAAAACGAAGGACATTTTGCGAGCCAAGGTCCTACGATAGATTCCGTCCTTGAGAAGTTGCTGTCCGGGTACGACATGAATGACAGCCAGGCGGAACAAGAACTTGCGGATCATTTTCCCCATAGCGCGTTCTGTTTGCTCGGCGTTGACCTGCGGGGACGTTCCATGTCGAAGGAACAGGTGAACGCGATCCGGCAGACGATGGTGGACGAACTGGACAAGCAAGCGCAACACGCGGACCAACTGGTGTACCATGTGCTGAAGGCAGAGGCGCCGATGATTATGCTGCTTCTTAATCTGGACTATACGATGCTCAGTTTGCTGCCTTATTGGGGACGGACCATGGCCAGTTCCATCGATCAGCTTAAGCTGGACGTGGCAGTCGTGGTGAGCGAGCCTTTCTCGGCAATAACCGGGCTGGAATTATCCTATAAGTCCAGTCTGCTCAAAATGATGGACTACGCCTTCTATTTCCCGGACAGGCATCTGTTATTGTTCCACGAGTTCCCGGAATCGCCCGAGGCGGCTGAGCCGTTTAATCTGAACAGCTTCACGGAATCGTTCAAGAGAGAGCGGTTTGATACCGCGTTTGAGTACTTGCTTGAGCATCTTGATACTTTCAAGACGAACTACACGACGGATGTCTTTGAGTTCAAGTCCTTTTTAAGCAACGTTATTTTTAATATTACGGTTCTTCTGGGCAACATGAATTACAGTACGCAGCAGCTGGAGACGAAGAAATACCATTACTTCAAGGCGATTGAAGAATCGCGAAATGCGAATGCTGCCGCAGAGCTGCTGCAAGATTTCATCGGAGAAGCGAAGCTTTGCATCGCCGAGAAAGCCGAACAATCCGGCAACGCCAATATGAAGCGATTGCTTGATTATATTCACGAGCATTACGCCGAGCCGCTTAATTTAACGGAGATGGCGAAACATTTTCATTTCAATCCTTCTTACCTGTCGAGTTACTTCTCCACCCATCATAACGAGGGGTTCGTCGATTACTTGCACAGAGTGAGACTTACAAAAGCGTCGGAACTGCTGCGGGCGGGCGAAGCCTCGATCTCGGAGATCAGCGGGATGGTTGGATATTCGGACCATAGCTATTTCTGTAAAGTATTCAAGAAACATACCGGCTTATCGCCAAGCCGCTACCGGCAACAAACCTTAAGATGAGTGAGTGATAGCTTTGAGAAATGTACTTGACCGATTCAAATACAACGGCTTGTTCGTCCAAATGTTTATTATTATGGTCGTGAGCATTGTGGCCGTATCGATTACGGCCACCTGGACGACGATGAACGTATCAAGCCGCGTGTTCATGGAAACCTTCAGCATTACGAATTCCAAAATCATCTCGCAGATAAGAAACGGGATGGATTCCTTTAACTATTCGATTGTTCTTACCTCCAACAAAATCTCGCAGAGCGGTACAATCAAGCAGTTTCTGACCGAAGGCAGCGGGGACTCGAGCGAGATGGTGGGCAGCTACTTCCAAATGGGACAGCAGATGAACAAGATCCGCTCCAGCGTGGATGCCTATGAGGTAGGGATTACGGTAACGGGAGTAAACGGACGAAGGTATTCGACGGACCGGTCCTATTGGCCGGTACCGGACGATAAGCTGGAGAACCATCCGATCACCCAACGTTCGCTTGCGGAGCCGCGCAAGCTGATGTATTCCTACGACGATGCGGAATCCTCCGGCATTCCCGGCATCGAACCTACGATTGTGGCATCCAAAACTTTGGTCGACCGAAGCGGAACGGTGTACGGCATGGTTTATTTTGCCGTGCGCGAGCCTTATTTCGCCCGGTTTTATAACAGCAATACGAGTCTGGGCAATGATGTGGCAGTCATTGATAAGAGAGGGACCATCGTATCCTCCAACCGGAATGACTGGATCGGGCAACGTTCGCCGGATCTTCTTCGTTATGCCGAAGAAATCGAAGAGAAGAACCTGGATTATAAAAATGCCAACATCATGGGCAAAG
This sequence comes from Paenibacillus glycanilyticus, assembly GCF_030161375.1. GTDB lineage: Bacteria > Bacillota > Bacilli > Paenibacillales > Paenibacillaceae > Pristimantibacillus > Pristimantibacillus glycanilyticus_B. The sequence goes on along the minus strand of NZ_BSSQ01000001.1, from coordinate 158,795 downwards.
ACCATCTGTTGTTATCGGAGCATATCTCCGGGCTGGAGCTCTATATGGTCAATGTGATCGATAAGAAGCAGGTCCTGGGCCAATTGACGGATACGAAGCAGATTACGCTTATTGTGATGGCGATCGTAGCCGCGGCGGTTATTATCGTATTCCTGATCTCGAGACGTCTGACCAAATCGCTCACCCGGCTAGTGAAGCAGATTTCCACCATCTCCAAGTTCGAGTTCGACCGTCATGTCAAAGTGGATGGCAGTTATGAGACGAAGCAGCTAGGCCTTGCGTTTAATGCGATGATCGATGAGCTTAACGATTATGTCAGCAAGTTGGTCGAGACGCAGAAGCAGCAGCGAAACGCGGAGCTGGAAGCCCTTCAGCAGCAGATTAATCCGCATTTTCTCTACAATACGCTTGCTTCCGTGAAATTCATGGTGCAGCAGGGCAACAAGGAGAAGGCGGCCGAGACGATTAATGCGCTGATCTCGCTGCTGCAGAATGCGATCGGCAACGTTAGCGAGATGATAACGGTACAGCAAGAGTTAGACAATATGAAAAACTACGTCTTTATTAACCAAGTTCGGTATGGCGAACGAATTCGGGTCAGTTATTTTATCGGGCCGGATTGCTTGAACTACCGGATTCCGAAGCTGATGATCCAGCCTTTTATCGAAAACGCGTTTTTCCATGCTTTTAACGAGAAGCAGGAAGGCTATATCTACATTATGGTAGCGCAGGAAGGCACATCGCTTGTCTGTGAAGTGGTGGATAACGGCGACGGCATGAATATAAACGGCGGCATCCCGAAAGAGGTAAGCAAACGACAGCTGTTCAGCGGCATTGGCGTAAGAAATGTAAATGACCGGATCAAATTGTTGTTTGGCGAAGAATACGGCGTAACGATTACGAGCGAGATCGGGGAAGGTACCAGGGTAAAAATCCGGATTCCGCTCCTTTCATCTAATAATGATCCAAATTTCTAAAAATCGTCTTAGTTCGAATATCCCACTTTCAAGTAACTCATAATAAAATGACAATTCGTTGTAAAGATCGTTCTAACGAGCGCCATGATGGGAGTGCTATCATGGATTTGTAGGTCGGAAAACGCTTACAACACACATACAGATACGGAGGTCTTGAAAGTGAAGAAATTAGTCACTGTACTTGCTCTTAGCGCAGTAACAGCAGCATCCTTGGCGGCTTGTGGTTCCAACTCGGACAACAATACAAACAGCGCGAATAACGGCACGGATAACGGCGGAAAAGCCGCTAGCAAAATTACGGTTTGGGCTTGGGATCCTAACTTTAACATCAAAGCGATGAACCTTGCGAAAGACGCGTATGCGGCAACTAACAAGGATTTGACCGTTGATATTGTAGAAAACGCTCAGAACGATATCGTTCAAAAGCTGAACACGGGCATGAGCTCAGGCACGACAAAAGGCCTGCCAAACATCGTACTTATCGAGGACTACCGCGCGCAAAGCTTCCTGCAAGCTTACCCGGACATGTTCTACGACCTAAGCAGCGTAATTAAATCTTCCGACTTTGCCGACTACAAGCTTGGACCAACAAGCGTTGACGGTAAAAACTACGGCGTTCCGTTCGACTCCGGCGTTGCCGGCTTGTATGTAAGAACGGACTACCTGGAGAAAGCTGGCTACACCATTGATGATCTTCAAGACATCACTTGGGACCAATACATCGAGATCGGCAAAAAAGTAAAAGAAGCTACAGGCAAGGACTGGATTTCCCTTGACCCGAACGATCTTGGCATCATCCGTATGATGATTCAGTCCGCTGGTTCGTGGTACCTGAACGAAGACGGCAAAACGCCTAACATCGCAAACAACGCAGCGATGAAAGAAGCATTCGAAGTGTACAAGAGCATGATGGATGCCAACATCGTGAAAATCCACTCCGACTGGAGCCAATTCGTAGCGAACTACAACAACGGTGACGCTGCATCCGTTCCAACAGGCAACTGGTTCACGCCTTCCATCACGGCTGAAGCTTCGCAATCCGGCAAATGGGCTGTAGCTCCAATGCCTAAGCTTGCAAAAACGCCTAACTCCGTGCATGCAACCAACCTTGGCGGCAGCTCGTGGTACGTGCTGAACGTTCCGGGCAAAGAGCAAGCAGCTGAGTTCCTGAAAGCAACTTTGGGCTCCGACGTTAACCTGTACCAAAAACTCGTTACTGACGTAGGCGCAATCGGTACTTACAAACCGGCTACAACGGGCGAGGCTTATACAGCAGCTAACGAATTCTTCGGCGGTCAAAAAATCGTACAAGACTTCGCGAAATGGACGAACGAAATTCCAAGCGTAAACTACGGTATGCACACTTACGCAATCGAAGACATTCTGGTTGTTGAAATGCAGAACTACCTGAACGGCAAGAAGATTGACGATGTACTGAAAGACGCGCAAGCACAAGCAGATTCGTCTGTAAAATAAAGAGAGAAACGAACCCTGGAACATGGCCTACCGCGTTCCGCCGCCAAGAAAGTGAAGGGCGTGCCCGGCGGGGCATGCTCCGGGGTTTTCATTTGGATTGCTCAAAGATAGGAAGGAGCTGGCTGCCGCTGTGAGTAAAGCAAAAGCAATGAATATCAAGGCGAAAACCAATGCGATCGGCTGGTCGTTTATCGCGATAGCGGTCATCATGATTTGCGCCTTTTACTTTTACCCGATGATCAAGGCACTGATGCTGTCGTTCCAGAGCGGGACGGGCACGAACCTGCATTATGTTGGCGGAGACAACTATGCAAGGCTGTTTAAAGACCAGACTTTTATTACCGCACTGAAAAACACGTTTATTTTCCTCATTATCCAAGTACCGATCATGATCGTCCTGGCGATGTTCATCTCGGTATTGCTCAATGACAGCAAGCTGAAATTCAAAGGGTTTTTCCGTACGGCAATCTTCTTGCCGGCTGTAACATCGCTTGTAGCGTATTCGGTAATCTTCAAATATTTGTTTGGCAATGACGGTTTGATCAACTCGCTGTTGACTAACCTTCATCTGATCGACGCACCTATCCAATGGATCACTGACCCGTTCTGGGCTAAAATTACGATTATTATCGCCATCACTTGGCGTTGGACCGGATATAATATGATTTTCTATCTGTCTGCCCTGCAAAACATCGACAACTCGATTTATGAAGCGGCACGAATTGACGGCGCTTCGGCCTTCCGCCAATTCCGTGCTATTACAATTCCGATGCTCAAACCGATTATTTTGTTCACTTCTATCACGTCGACGATTGGTACGCTCCAGTTGTTTGACGAGGTTATGAACATTACGAAGGGCGGACCGGGTAACTCGACCACGACGCTGTCGCAGTATATTTACAACCTTTCGTTCAAATATACGCCTGACTTCGGTTATGCCGCGACGGTATCGTACGGTGTAGTTATTCTCATTGTAATCTTCTCGATTCTTCAGTTCAGACTGGCAGGTGATAAAAATGGCTAAGCGGATATTCACTTATATCTTCCTGAGCATTGCGGCCATTGTATCGATCTTCCCATTCATTTGGATGATCATAAGCGCAACAAACAAATCGGTTGACGTTACAAAAGGCACTTTGATGCCGGGTTCCAGTCTGGGAGCAAACTGGTCCAAAATCATGGATCAGATCGATCTTGGACCGGCATTATGGAACTCCGCCAAAATTTCGATCACGACAACTGTTCTTGCGCTTCTTATCGCTTCGCTTGCGGGTTACGGCTTTGAAATTTTCCGCAGCAAGGCGAAGGATGTTGTATTTAACGTTTTGCTTCTCTCGATGATGATTCCGTTTGCGGCTCTGATGGTGCCGCTGTACCGGATGTTTGGTACCATTTCGCAAAATATTCCCGCAATCGGGATAAATACGATGACGGCTGTCGTGCTGCCAACGGTCACGACCGCGTTCTTGATTTTCTTTTTCAGGCAAAGTACAAAGATGTTTCCGAAGGAAATGCTTGAAGCAGGTCGAATTGATGGATTAAACGAACTTGGCGTATTCTTCCGCATTTACGTTCCAACGATGAAAACATCGTATGCGGCTGCTGCCATCATTACGTTCATGTCCAGTTGGAATAACTACCTGTGGCCGCTCGTTGTGCTGCAATCCCCGGAGAAACGGACCATTCCGCTTCTGATCTCCAACCTGGGTTCCAGTTACTCGCCGGACTATGGTGTCAACATGCTTGTTATTCTGATCGCGACGCTGCCAACGGCCATTGTCTTCTTCCTGATGCAAAAACATTTTGTAGCGGGAATGACTGGATCGGTGAAATAAGGGTAGTCAAGCAAATGCTTTGAAGTATGAATCATCACAGTAGCCCGTGCAGCGGGCTATTGTGGTGATAATTCATTTTTGGGGAGGATATAAAAAGAATGAAAGCAACACGAGCAGACATCAATTGGCTCAGCGATCCTACCGTTTACCGGGTAAACCGTTTGGATGCGCACTCCGATCATCGGTATTACCGTACGATGGGGGAAGCGGAGCTTAAAGCGCCAATGGCGATGCGCCACGACTTGAACGGCGGATGGAAATTCAGTTATGCCGTCAATGTGGCAAGCCGGATCGAGAATTTTTACAAGCAGGACTTTGATTGCAGCGGCTGGGATGACATTCAAGTACCCGGGCATATTCAGATGCAGGGTTACGGCCAGCTGCAATATGTAAATACGATGTATCCGTGGGACGGTCTGGACGGCGTTCGTCCTCCCGCAATTCCGGTTGTTAGCAATCCGGTAGGTAGTTATGTGAAGCATTTCCGCAAGCCGGAATCGATGACGGGTCCGGTCTATATTTCGTTCCAGGGCGTGGAGTCGGCCTTCTATGTATGGCTGAACGGCGAGTTTGTCGGTTATTCGGAAGACAGCTTTACGCCTTCGGAGTTTGACCTGACGCCTTTTATTAAAGACGGCGACAACAAACTCGCGGTTGAAGTGTATCAACGCAGCACCGGCGCTTGGCTCGAGGACCAGGATTTCTGGCGTTTCTCGGGTATTTTCCGCGATGTGTATCTGTACACGGTACCGGAAATTCACGTTAGAGATCTGTTTGTGCACGCGGATCTTGACGATAGCTATTCGGTTGGCGAACTGACGGTAGACTTGGAACTGTTGGAGCAGGCTGGCAATACCGGCGCAGGCGCGAAGCTTGAGCTTAAGGATGCCGACGGCGTTGTTGTGGCTGCAAGCGAAGGTGTATTTGCGGACGGCAAGCTATCGATAGCTCTTGATGTAAGTGACGTGAAAACGTGGAGCGCAGAATCTCCGTATCTGTACAACGTATATTTGTCTATTGTTAACGCGCAAGGTGAACTGGTTGAAGCCATCGTGCAGCGAGCAGGCTTCCGTCGTTTCGAAATGATCGATAAAGTCATGTGCTTGAATGGCAAACGAATCGTATTCAAAGGCGTTAACCGCCATGAATTTAACGTCCGCCGCGGTCGTGCGATTACGGCTGAAGACATGATTTGGGATATCAAGACGATCAAGGCAAACAATATGAATGCTGTCCGTACTTCGCATTATCCGAACCAGACTTTGTGGTACGAGCTTTGCGACGAATACGGCATTTATCTCATTGACGAGATGAACCTCGAATCCCATGGTTCTTGGCAGAAGATGGGCGCGGTTGAGCCGTCGTGGAACGTACCGGGCAACTTGCCGGAATGGCAAGGTTCGGTTCTGGACCGTGCGGAGTCGATGCTTGAGCGGGACAAGAACCATCCTTCGATTCTGATCTGGTCTTGCGGCAATGAATCGTATGCCGGCGAAGTGATCTTGAACGCAACGAAATATTTCCATGCGAAGGATCCAAGCCGCCTTGTCCATTATGAAGGCGTGTTCCATAACCGCGACTACGATGCGACAAGCGACATGGAGAGCCGGATGTACGCGAAACCCGCGGACATTATCGAATATTTGGAGAGCAATCCGTCGAAGCCCTACATTAGCTGCGAATACATGCATGCGATGGGCAACTCGGTTGGGGGCATGCACAAATATACCGAGCTCGAGCAGCAGTACCCGATGTACCAAGGCGGCTTTATTTGGGATTACATGGACCAGTCCATTATGACCACAGACCGTTATGGCAAAGAGTTTTTCGCTTACGGCGGAGACTTTAACGATCGTCCTACGGACTATAGCTTCTGCGGCAACGGCATCGTGTTTGCGGACCGCAAGGTAACTCCGAAAATGCAGGAAGTGAAGTTCCTGTACCAGAACGTGAAGCTTGTCCCTTCAAAGGATAGCTTGAGAGTAATAAATGAGAATCTGTTTGTGAACACAAACGAATGGGCTTTGGATGTACGCGTGCTCCGCGACGGAGTAGAAGTGTTCGCTTCTGCTGGCGGAGAAGTATCGGTTGAAGCAGGAAGCGAAGCTGTTGTATCGCTGGCATTGCCGGAAGAAGTGCTTAAGGCTTCTGGCGAATACGCGATCCATGCTACGCTTGTTCTGAAGCAAGACGAGCTGTGGGCGGAAGCCGGCCATGAAGTGGCTTTTGGCGAGTACGTGTTCGAGGTTGCGGCTGAAGAATCTGCAGCGCCTGCCGGCACGATCCGCGTAGTGGAAGGCGACGTGAACATTGGCGTGATGGGCGACGGCTTCACAATCCAGTTCTCCAAGGGCGTTGGTTCGCTTGCATCCATCCGCTACGGCAGCCGCGAGTTTATCGCAGCTCCGCCCGTGCCGCAATTCTGGCGCGCGCAGACGGATAACGATAAAGGTTATGCGCATGGTTACGATACAGGTCTGTGGTATGCGGCAAGCTTGGCACGCAAATGCCTGAAGGTCGATTTGTCCGTTGCGGATTCGGGAGATCAAGCAACCGTGGCATTCGAATACGGCTTCAGCATCCATGCCGATTTGCGTGTGCGTACTACGTACACCGTGTTTGCTGATGGCAGCATTCAAGTGAAGACGGATTACAAAGGTGCGGCTGGTCTGCCGAACGTGCCGGTCATTGGCCTGACGTTCAAGCTGTCTGCGGATTACGATCAGACGGAATGGTATGCGATGGGTCCGGAAGAAAACTACATCGATCGCGCATTTGGCGCGCGTCTTGGCACAATCAGCCGTGCCGTGAAGGATCTTCCGACGCCGTATCTGGTGCCGCAGGAGACAGGCAACCGTACCGGCGTACGCCGTGTCCGGATTACGGACAGCCAAGGCTATGGCCTGGAGCTAAACGCATCGCCATCGGCGCCGGTGGAGTGCAATGTGTCGCCTTGGACAGCGTTTGAGCTCGAAAATGCCGCACATTGGTACGAGCTTCCGCAGCCGCATTACACTGTAGTCACAGTCGCTGGACGCCAAATGGGCGTAGGCGGCGACGACAGCTGGGGCGCTCCGGTTCACCCGGAATACCTGATCCCGGCGGATCAGGATCTGAGCTTTGCGTTTACGATTTCGGCGGTTGACCGCCGGACGAAATAAAGACGGTTTGAATAGAGGTTGTCCCTTGGGGACAGCCTCTATTTTTTTGCTCTGCAGCAGGCAAAAAGCCTGCTGCAGAGTAGCACACGCCCGTGGCGGCTCCTCGTTGTGAGCTGCAGCAGGCAAAAAGCCTGCTACAGAGTAGCACACGCCCGTGGCGGCTCCTCGTTGTGAGCTGCAGCAGGCAAAAAGCCTGCTACAGAGTAGCACACGCCCGTGGCGCCTTCCTCGTGTGAGCTGCAGCAGGCAAAATGCCTGCTGCAGTGCAGCAAAAGCCCGTGGCTGCTCCGCGTGTGAGCTGTAGCAGGCAAAAAGCCTGCTGCAGAGTAGCACACGCCTGGGGCGGCTCCTCGTGTGAGCTGTAGCAGGCCAAAAGCCTGCTGCAGTGCAGCAAACGCCCGTGGCTGCTCCGCGTGTGAGCTGTAGCAGGCAAAAAGCCTGCTGCAGAGCAGAACACGCCGGCGGCGGCTCTTCGTTGTGAGCTGTAGCAGGAAAAAAGCCTGCTACAGAGTAGCAAACGCCTGCTGCAGAGCGGCAAAAGCCCGTGGCGGCTCCGCGTGTGAGCTGTAGCAGGCAAAATGCTTGCTGCAGAGTAGAACGCGCCGTGGGGCGGCTCCTCGTGTGAGCTGCAGCAGGCAAAAAGCCTGCTACAGTGGTGAAAGTAGCCAAATAAGAAGAAAAAACCGAGTTACAACGAGTGTGGTAGGTAGCAGGTGTGATGGGAAGCAATTGCGGGAGAACTAAAGGATGAAGAGGGTGGACATAAGATGCGATGGCACATAAAGTACAGGTATAGTAACTCAATCCTGACACGGTTAACCGCCATTCAGTTCTCCTCTGTACATAACGTCCAACAAAACGGTTATTTTATAAAACACTTTGTATAATGTAATCCAAATGTGGTGTTATATAATATTACGTAACAGCATTGGAACGGTACATATAACGGACGGATTAGCATTCTTCAGCCCGGGAGGATGATCGTTTGTCACTTGGAAGAGAGAAGGAAAAGGAAATTCGGATTGACGATGTGTCTATGGTGTTTGGCCGCAAAGGACGTGAAGTGACCGCTTTGTCGAGCGTCAGCTTTGATATTTATCGCAGCGAGTTTGTCTCCCTGCTGGGGCCGTCAGGCTGCGGGAAGTCGACTTTGCTTCGATTATTGGCGGATCTGCTCCAGCCAACAAGCGGGAGGATTACGATTGGAGAGGAAGTGCCCCGCGAGGTCAGGCTGAAGAGGAAGTACGGCATTGTTTTTCAAAGCCCTACCTTATTTGAATGGCGTACGGTAAAAGACAATATTGAGCTTCCGATGGAAGTGCTTGGTCTTAAAAAGTCTGAATATTCCGCCATATCAAATCGGCTTATTGACATGGTGGGCTTGACCAAGTTCAAGGATCATTATCCTTGGCAGCTAAGCGGCGGGATGCAGCAGAGAGTGGCAATCGCGAGAGCTTTGTCGCTTGATCCGCCAATCTTGCTGATGGATGAGCCATTCTCGGCCCTTGATGAATTCACGAAGGAGAAGCTTCAGCTGGACCTGCTCGATATTCAAAAGCAGACGAACAAGACTATCGTGTTTGTTACGCATAGCATCCCGGAAGCCGTCTTCCTGTCCGATCGGGTTGTTATCATGTCAGCCCATCCCGGGCGAGTTCATTCTATCCTGGAAATGGAGCGGGAGGAGGGGAGCTACGAGCAGATTAGGAACTCCGGACGTTTTCACGAGATGACTGCCAAGGTGAGGGAATGTTTCCAGCTTTCCAAGCAACAACTGCACGCCTAAGCTAATGCTTTCGAAGTTAGGAGGATTCTCTCGATGAGCGGATGGCTTAGAAAAAGCGGCCAAGGCAGCGGCGTAATCCTGATCTGGTTAGCCGGAGTACTAGCTCTATGGGAAGCGGCCGCTTGGTACATAAACGATGTGGCCCATGTGCTTGCTCCAGCTTCCAAGCTTCCTTACTTGCACCTCGTTCTTGAAGCCTTGGCCAACCATTGGTCAACGCTTGCCAAACAAGGCATCATTACCTTTGGCAATTCGATAACCGGATTTCTGATCGGTGCGGCGGTAGGCGTAGCCTTAGCCATTGCTATGAGTTTGTCCAGAGCCGTCGAACTAACTTTGTCGCCTTATATGATTGCTTCGCAGATGGTGCCGATCATCGGGCTTGCTCCCATTCTGTATGGCATTATCCATGATCCGGCGATGTCGAGAGTTCTGATGGCGGGATATGTGACTTTTTTTCCCGTAGCGATCAATATGCTTCGCGGCCTTAAGAGCATTAAGCCGGAGCAGGAGGAACTAATGCGTTCGTATGCGGCATCGACGTGGGCTACGTACGCGAAGCTGCGGCTGATGGCGTCGCTCCCGGGACTATTCGCCGGCCTAAAGTTATCCGCGCCGCTTGCGATCACCGCTTCCATTATTGTCGAGCTTATGGGCGCTCCAAACGGAATTGGCGTCTTAATGCTTAGCTCGCTTTATTACGGCAGCTCCCAAGTCTACATGTTTTGGTCCACGATTCTGATGAGCGTTGCGATTGGTTTGATCTGGTTTCTTCTTGTTACGCTGGCGGAACGGTTATTGACTCCATGGCAGCCCGAATTCCGCCAGCAAGGGGGCCAAGAAGAATGAAGGAGATGACGGCGATGAATACGGAACGCGCTCCGGTCTCCTCTTCTTTGGCTAGAGAAGCAGAGGTAGCCAAGAGCAATAAAACAAAATCAGCTTCGGGCAAGGAAAGCCGCAACGTCTGGCTACCTATCGGCTTTGGTTTTCTTTTTCTAATCCTTTGGCAGCTGAAAATCTTCCATAAGTTGTTTCACTTGGAGCTGTATCAATTGCCGCTTCCATCCGCCATTGCCGAAGCGATTCATTCAAATGGCGATTTGTTATGGAACTATTCGCTGTATACCGGCTCCGAAATGATCGGCGGCTGCCTCATTGGTTCAGCGATTGGTCTGCTCGCAGCTATTATCGCATCGTTCCTTCCTAAAGCGGGAAAAGGGGCGATTACGCTTCTCGCGGCTCTGAACGCGGTCCCTATTGTCGCGCTTGCACCGGTGATGAACAACTGGTTTGGTGATGGGGTAGCCTCGAAGATTGCCATTGTGTCGATCATGACGATGGCCACGATGGCGGTCAGCGCTTATAAAGGGCTTCGTTCCGTGGAACCCGCTTATCTCGAACTTATGCAGGCTTATGCGGCAGGAAGATTTACCGTGTTTGCTAAGCTTCGCTTCCGGCTTGCGCTTCCGGCTATTTTTACGGCGCTGAAGATCAACATGGCAACAGGTATTATAGGAGCCATTGTTGGCGAATTTTTCATATCGTCGAGAGGACTCGGATTTCTGTTATCCGATCAGATCAAGCTTGGCAATATGCCGATTGCCTGGTCCTGCATCGTTATTGCCGCCGTGCTTGGCATCGCGCTTTATTATCTAATTCAACTGATAGAGAGATTCGCGATTCCGTGGCATGCCGCTCAGCGAAAGCAAGCTTCTTAACCTTCTGACGCATCAGGGGATGTCACCATCTTATAAATAGATAGCGATAGGGAGTGTTGGGGTAGATGAGAAAGAGAAACCGGGTTAAGAGTTTGGTCACATCGCTGACGATGGCCATGGCGCTTCTAATTGTCGCGGCCTGCGGCAATAACAGTCCGTCGGAGTCGGCCAACGAGGGCAAGGCAGATGAACCTCTGCAGAAGGTGAAGATTCAGCTGAAATGGGTGCCTCAAGCGCAGTTTGCCGGTATTTTTGTAGCGAAGGAAAAAGGTTTCTACGCCGATGAAGGGCTGGATGTCGAGATTGTTCCGGGAGGACCGGATGTGGTCATTGAGCAGCAGGTGGTGAACGGCGCAGCGGATATCGGCGTAACGAGCTTTGACAGCCTTCTGGTGAACCGGGATAACGGCCTGCCGCTTGTATCGGTCGCGCAAATTTTGCAGAAAAGCTCGTACCGGTTTGTCGCGGACAAAACTTCCGGAATCGATACCCCAGCGAAGATGAAAGGCAAGAAGGTAGGCATGTGGACGGGAAGCCAGCAGTTCCAGGTGCTCGCTTTTATGGAGAAGAACGGTCTTGATCCTCAGAAAGACGTGGAGCTGGTGAAGCAAGGTTTTACGATGGACCAGTTCTTCAATAAACAGCTGGATGTAGCGATCTCGACGATCTATAACGAGTACCATGTCGTGCTGGAGAGTGGCGTAAAGCCGGATGATCTGTACGTCTATGACTTCGAAGATGCCGGTGTCGGAATGCTTGAGGATACGCTTGTCGTGAAGGAAGATTGGCTGAAGGATAACCGCGATACCGCGGTGAAGGCGATTCGCGCCACGATGAAAGGCTGGAATTACGCGATTGCGAACCAGGGGGAAGCCGTCGATATCGTCATGAAGGCGGTCACCGAGGGCAGCACGACGAAGGAGCACCAGACGACCATGCTGATGGAGATGGCCAAACTCGTGAAGCCCGAAGGGTTCACGGACGCGCAGGTTGGCTCGTTTGTGGATGATGCGGTTCAGCGGACTGTGGATATTTCCATGAAATACGGTCTTATCAAAGCCGCCCCTGATCTGGGCAAAGCGATCAATAAGACGATTCTGGCGGATGCGGAAAAAAGCTAACGGGTGAATCTCCGGAAGCAATCGAGTCTAGCGCATTATAAGCAAGTCTTTGCACGGGATAGCTGCCCTCTCTTGAGGGCAGCTATCTGACTAGCCGTATAAATTTAAATATCGTACATACTTATATGTCATCGGAGTTTGGACGGGAGGGAATGGGCATGAGCGTGGAACCTAGGGAAACCATTAATGCGGAACGGCTGAACCGGCATATCGAGGAATTAGCCCAGATCGGCAGGATTGGAGAGACTGGCGTATGCCGGCTTGCTTTGTCCAAGAAGGATCGGGCTGGCGTGGAGCAAGTGAGGAATTGGATGGAAGAAGCGGGGATGCGTACCCGAATCGATCCGTTTGGCAATTTGATTGGCGAGTTCAGAGGTAGGAATCCGGAACTTCCGGTGCTTATGCTTGGCTCCCATGTGGATTCCCAGCCTTATGGCGGCCGATATGACGGGGCATTAGGCGTTCTAGGAGCCATCGAAACCGTGCAAACGATGAAGGAGAAGCAATTTACTCCCGACATGAATATAGAAGTAGTCGCCTTTTGCGATGAAGAAGGCTGCCGGTTCAACAAAGGATTATTTGGCGTCCGCGGCATGACGGGCAAGCTCGAGGAAGGGGAGCTGGACCGGAAGGATAAGAATGGCGTAACCCGCCGGGAAGCTTTGCTAGAGTTTGGCTGCGATCCGGCGGCGTTTGATCGATATACGTTTGAGGCAGGAAGAATTGGAGCTTTTCTAGAGCTTCATATTGAACAAGGACCGGTATTGGAGTCGCTGGATGCGCCGGTTGGTATCGTCAGCGGTATTTCCGGACCGCTCTGGTGGACGGTTGAGCTGAACGGCTTTGCCGGACATGCGGGTTCGGTGCCGATGCCGATGAGGAGAGACGCATTGGTAGGCGCCGCCAAAGTAATCGTTGCGCTTGACGAACTTGTCAGGCTTCAAGAAGGCACTTCGACGGTTGGAACGGTTGGTTCGCTAACGGTCTTTCCCGACTCCCGCAACATCATTCCGGAAAAAGTAACGTTCACCGTTGATCTCCGGGACATCGTTCTCTCGCGCCGCAACGAGCTGGAGCTGCAGCTGCTGGATACGATTCAGGATATTTGCGACGAGCATACTTTGCAATATTTAATTCGCGAAGACACGAACAGCGAGCCTCGTTACTGCGCGGATTGGATGAAAGATATTGTGCGGAAGGAAGCGGCGGCCATGGGGCTTGCGGCACCCGAGCTAATGAGCGGGCCTTTCCATGATTCGCTGACGATGTCGTATGTCTGCGATTACAGCATGATTTTTGTCCGGTGCAAGGAAGGCATCAGCCATAACCCCAAGGAATATTCGTCCCCGGAAGACATAACGCTCGGAGCCGAGCTGTTATACCGGACGGCGCATCGTATCGCAAGCGGAGCAACCAACGGGAGGAGAAGCGATGAGTAAAGTAACCATCGGATTAATACAAGCATCTCATGACATTCACGGCGACGAGCCGGTAGAGGCACACAAAAAGGCGGCGATCGAGAAGCATATCCGGCTCGTCCGCGAAGCGGCAAGCAAAGGCGCGCAGATCATCTCGCTGCAGGAGATTTTCTATGGTCCGTATTTCTGCGCCGAGCAGACGACCAAATGGTATGACGCCGCCGAGGAAATGCCAAATGGGCCAACAACGAAGCTGTTCCGGGAGCTCGCGCGGGAGCTTGGCGTTGTCCTTATCCTTCCGATCTACGAGAGGGAAGGCATCGCCAATTATTACAATACGTCGGCGGTCATAGACGCGGACGGGACTTACCTTGGCAAATACCGCAAGCATCATATCCCGCATGTCGTGGCGGGCGACGGTGGCTGCGGCTTCTGGGAGAAATATTATTTCAAGCCGGGCAATTCCGGTTATCCCGTATTTGATACAGCTTACGCGAAAGTTGGCGTATACATCTGTTATGACCGTCATTTTCCGGAAGGGGCGCGGGCGCTTGGGCTCAACGGGGCAGAGATCGTCTTTAACCCGTCCGCAACGGTAGCCGGTACCTCGGAATATCTGTGGAAGCTGGAGCAGCCGGCCCATGCGGTGGCAAACGGGTATTATGTCGCGGCCATTAACCGGGTCGGGTATGAGGCGCCGTGGAATATGGGGGAGTTTTACGGGCAGTCGTATTTGGTGGACCCGCGAGGTTCCATTGCGGCGATTGGCAGCCGGGACCGCGATGAGGTCGTTATTGGCGTAATGGACAAAGAGTTGATCCGCGAGGTGCGGAATAGCTGGCAATTTTATCGGGACCGCAGGCCGGAAACGTACGATGGCATCATAAACCTATAAGGAGGAGGTAACCCATGGCGACAACGTTTATATCGGCAGAGTCATTGAGGCGTAATTTCGCCGAGGTGAAAGCCGGAATGAGGCCCAAGGAAGCGGTAGAAGAGTCGAACCGGTGCCTTTATTGCTATGATGCACCGTGTATTAAAGCTTGTCCGACAGGCATCAACATTCCGTCCTTTATCAAAAAAATCGCCTCCGGCAACATGAAAGGTTCGGCCCGGGCCATCATGGAGGCGAACCCGGTTGGCGCAAGCTGCTCGCGGGTATGCCCGACGGAGGAGCTCTGCGAGGGAGCATGTGTACTTAATCATTCGTCCAAGCCGATTATGATTGGCGATCTACAGCGTTATGCGACGGACTGGGCGATCAAGAATGAGCAGGTGTTGTTCGCGGCGGGGCGCAGCAACGGGAAGAAAGCGGCCGTGATCGGCGGAGGCCCGGCCGGGTTGTCGGCGGCAAGGGAGCTCGCGCGGTTTGGTTTTGCCGTGACGGTGTTTGAAGCGAAGGAGCAGGCGGGAGGCCTGGATACATATGGCATCGTAAGCTTCCGGCTGCCGCAGGAAATTTCGCTGTGGGAAGTGGAACAGGTGAGGCAGCTTGGCGTAGAGATCCGGACAGGCGTGAAGGTTGGCGTTAATATTAGCGTAGAGGAAATGAAGCAGCAATATGACGCGATTGTTCTCGCCGTCGGCATGTCCAAGGTGCCGAAGCTTGGCATCGAAGGGGAAGGTCTTCAAGGCGTATATGATGCGATTGAATTCGTGGAATCGACGAAAACATCCATCCGGACGGATATTGCGGGGAAGAAGGTCGCCGTAATAGGTGCCGGCAATACTGCTATAGACGCGGCAACTTGCTCGGTTCGGCTAGGGGCGGAAGAGGTCACGATCGTGTACCGCAGAACTTCTGCCGAGATGACGGCTTATGAATTTGAATACGATTTCGCCAAGCAGGATGGCGTCATGTTCAAGTGGCTTACCGCACCGAAGCGGATGATCGGCGATGCCACGGGGAACGTGACGGCGCTTGAATGCACCTACATGCGGCTGGAAGAGAGCGGCGGACATATCCGGCCGGTTCCGGTCGAAGGCTCGGAGTTTGTCATGGACGTGGATGCCGTTATTCTCGCTATTGGCCAGACGCGGCACGTCAATCTTGTGGAGCAGCTGGGACTTGCGCATAAGCGCGGAATCGTGGCGATTGATCCGGTCACGTTCCAAACGTCCGATCCGCAGGTGTATGCGGCGGGCGATGTTATATTTGGCGACGGTCAAGGGGAAGCGATGGTAGTATCGGCGGCGCAGCAAGGGAAGAAAGCCGCTTATGCCATCTATCGGCAGCTGGTGAAGGAGCAGGAGGAAACGGCGTAATTCGAAGTTTGTCAAAGTAACAAAGCATATGCTTTCGAAGCAAGAATCACCGCAAATGGCTTTAGTAAGCCATTTGGAGCGGCAATTCTTTTTAGGAGGGGAACGCGATGGCTGATTTGCGCATCAATCTGGCGGGCATATCCTCGCCGAATCCATTCTGGCTTGCTTCGGCGCCGCCGACCAATACGGGCTACCAGGTGCAGCGCGCTTTCGAAGCGGGCTGGGGCGGAGCGGTGTGGAAGACGCTCGGGGATCCGATTATTAATACCTCATCGAGGTTTGCGGCGGTTCATTTCAACGGGCAACGAGTGGCGGGCTTTAACAATATCGAGCTGATCACCGATCGCCCGCTGGAAGTGAACTTGAAAGAGATTTACGAGACGAAGAAACGGTTCCCGAACCATGCGCTGGTCGTATCTCTCATGGTGGAGCCGAAGCGGGAGAAGTGGCATGAGATTGTAAAAAAAGTCGAAGCCATCGGAGTCGACGGGCTTGAGCTCAACTTCGGCTGTCCGCATGGCATGGCGGAGCGCGGCATGGGCTCGGCCTCCGGCCAGCAGCCCGATCTTGTCGAGGCGCAGACGATGTGGGCCAAGGAAGCGGCGCAAACTCCCGTCATTGTGAAGCTGACGCCGAACATTACGGACATAACGGCAACGGCCAAAGCCGCCGTCCGCGGAGGAGCGGATGCAATCTCGCTGATCAACACGATCAACTCGCTTGCCGGCGTAGATCTCGATACGTGGAATACGATCCCGCATGTCGGCGGAAAAGGGGCGCATGGCGGCTACTGCGGCCCGGCCGTGAAGCCGATTGCCCTCAACATGGTAGCCGAATGCGCGCGGAATGCCGAGGTGAATGTACCGATCTCCGGAATTGGAGGCGTCTCCAATTGGCGCGATGCGGTGGAATTCATGCTCATGGGCGCCACCGGGGTGCAGGTATGCACGGCGGCGATGCATCACGGCTTCAGCATCGTGGAGGATATGATCGACGGGCTGAATAACTACCTGGATGACAAAGGGTTATCTTCGGTTACCGAGCTCATTGGCAAGTCCGTTCCCCGTTATTCGGATTGGGGCGATCTAGATCTGAATTATCAGGTCGTTGCCCGGATTCACGAAGAGAATTGCATCGTCTGCAACAAATGCCATATTGCCTGTGAAGACACTTCGCATCAATGTATAGAACGATTAACGGACAGCGACGGACGGTCTTACCTCAAGGTCAGAGAAGAAGATTGCGTTGGCTGCAACCTGTGCTCGATCGTCTGTCCGGTGGAAGGCGCAATCTCCATGGTGGAGATTCCGACCGGCGAGCTGCCGATGTCCTGGAATGAGCGTCAGAAGGCGGTTGCTTCGATCGGCGATTCCAATCAAGCGCCGGGCGGCGCGAACAAGGAGGCGGTGTAAGCCATGGCTGCAACAATCATACGGAACGGAACGATCGTCACCGCGGCGGATACGTACCAAGCGGATGTGCTGATCGAGGACGGCATCATTAAGCAGATTGGTCTCGGGCTTACGGCCGAGGGAGCGGAAATCGTCGATGCAACGGGGAAATACGTGTTCCCCGGCGGGGTAGATCCGCATACCCATCTGGATATGCCTTTTGGCGGTACGGTAACGGCCGATAATTTCGAGACGGGGACTAGAGCGGCGGCGTTTGGCGGAACAACGACGATTATCGATTTCTGCCTGACGGACAAAGGGAAACCCTTAAGCGAATCGCTTCGGAAATGGCATGCCAAGGCGGAAGGGAAAGCCGTCATCGACTACAGCTTCCATCTGATGATCAGCGAGATTAACGATGCCGTGCTGGCGGAGCTGCCTTCGATTGTGCAAGACGAAGGAATCACTTCGTTTAAAGTATTTATGGCGTATAAAAATGTATTCCAAGCCGATGACGGCACCTTGTACCGGACGATGCTATCGGCGAAGGAGCTTGGCGCCATGGTGATGGTGCATGCCGAGAACGGCGACGTTATCGAGTTCCTGGTTGAGAAGGCGCTCGCCGAAGGGAACACGGACCCGATCTACCATGCGCTTACTAGGCCTTCCGCTATTGAAGGAGAAGCTACGGCGCGTGCCGCAGCCCTTGCCGAGCTTACGGGCGCCAGACTGTTTGTCGTGCACGTCACCTGCGCGGAAGCGGTGAAAGCGATTCGTGAAGCTAGAACTCGCGGCGTTGATGTCTGGGGAGAGACTTGCCCGCAGTATCTGATGCTCGATCAATCGTACCTTGCTTTGCCGGATTTCGAAGGAGCCAAGTACGTCTGGTCTCCGCCGCTTCGCGAGAAGAGCCATCAGGAGGTGCTCTGGAACGCGCTGATTACCGGTTCCCTGCAGACGCTTGGATCCGATCAATGTTCGTTTAACTTCAAAGGACAGAAAGATTTAGGGTTAGGCGATTTCAGTAAAATTCCGAACGGGGGGCCGGTCATTGAGGACCGCTTCTCGATTTTGTATTCCGAGGGCGTTGCGAAGGGAAGGCTTACGCTTAACCAATTCGTGGATATTGTGGCGACCAGGAATGCAAAGCTGTTTGGCTTGTTCCCGCGCAAAGGGACGATTGCCGTTGGCAGCGATGCGGATATTGTTATTTTTGACCCTAATGCGGAGAGAACGATTTCGGCGGAGACCCATCATATGAACGTTGATTACAATCCGTTTGAAGGGATACGCGTGAGCGGCGTTCCGGAGAGCGTCATGTCTCGCGGCGAATTTGTCGTGCGGAATCAAGCTTATGTGGGAACGGCGGGTTCGGGGCAATTCCTGAAACGGGCGACGTATAAGCAGGCAAGCGGTTCGGACTCGAAAGAAAAGGTACAGCAGCTATAAGCTCTGAAGGTGTCTAACACAAAAGAGGCGAGGTGCTCCCTATGTCCGCGTACCAGGAGTTTATGGAAGAGAAGCAAAAGCTGGATGCTTATATAAGCAGGCAATTCCGAATTCATAGTGTCGTAGAGAATTTGAGCGGTGCGACCATAGAGCTTATGCATCCCGGCGGAGAGAGCGCGGTGCTGCAGCTGCTCTCCGCGGATGCCCGGAAATATATGTCCAATCTGGTAGTGAAGCAGCTTGCTTCCTCCGGATGGAACGATGCGGGTTAATTGCGGGATCGATCGAACCTTAAACATTAACGCTGCTTCATGCACTCGGCGCTAGCTCCGGGTGTTATCGGCTCCCAATCCTCGTTCTGGAGAAACATCGGTTCGGCTCGGCATGTGCTGCATTGTCCCATGCAGCCGACAAGCTGAACGTCCCAGCCGAGCGACTTGTAATGCGTCATCCAACTCAGCGTTCCGGCATGCCTGCTGTAATTGTTGACGCAGAACCGGAGCGAACCGGATTGCCCGGGGTTTCCATTCATGCCTCTCCCTCCTTGCCGTTAGCATAATGGCCGCGCGCTTGGCGAATTTGTTCTCTGTATTCGCCAGGCGTCTGTCCTAACGTTTTGTGGAATAGGCGGTTGAAGTAGGGAGCATCCCCTAGGCCGCAAGCGAGGGCGATTGCATGCAGCGTTTCGTTGGTGCTTTCAAGCAGCTTCATGGATTGACGCAGACGGATGTCGCGAAGCATCTGCATGGGCGTCACCTGGAAGCGTTCCAGGAAGATGCGGTCGAAGTAGACCGGATGCAGATGGATAAGCGCCGCTAGTCGCCCACGGGACAACTTCTCGGCATAATGATCCATCATGTAGCGGATCACGACGGTGTGCCGGTCTTGCTCCGTTCGGGCCTCCTCCGCGCGCAATGGACGTCCGAGGAACTCCCATTGCTCGAGCAAGAGCCCTAGCAGCTCGTAGGTGCCCGCCGTGACGCGCAGATCGCGGAAGCCGGAGCTTCCGTTCGTCCATGCGGCCAGCAGTCTGCGGAATGCGGATTGGAACGAAACCGGATCGTCGAACCGGATGACGAGAGGAAGCGGGTACAGGCGCAGAAGCTCGAGTCCGGGCGCGTATTCCGTTTGAAACGCGCACCACAGATGGACGCCCGGCGTATCCGACTGTTCGCTGAAGGGGATATGCGGGGGATGAATCATGACGTCTCCCGCACGTGCCGTGTTTGCGATGCCGGCGGTTTCCGTCACGACCTCGCCCTCTACGACGCAGCTCACGATCCAATAAGGATGCGAGTTGCGAATATTCAGTTTCGAATACGCAGCTTCTTCCGCGACATACATCGTCAGCCGGGTATCCGTCTGCACCGTGCTTGGAGTATGCGCATCCGTTCCGGACGCATGATGTAACCTGTCTGACATCCTTTAGCCTTCCTCTCTGCCTGGTTCAAGAACGGGCTGCATTCCTTCAACGCGTTATCCGTTATGCCTTCGCTTGATAAATATAGCGGCCGCCCTGCACAAGAGTTGGCCCGTTCTCGTATTCAGCGCCAGTCATGGGATCGATCGCGCCGTCCTGCGAATATTGCATGATATAAGCCTTGCGGGTTGATTGGCTGAGGTTTGGCGTGCTGCGGTGGAACAGCAGCGAATGGAAAGCGATCAGGCTTCCTTTCTTGACCGGCACGGCTAGTCCCGGATCATCTCCGAAGTAGCATTGCTTGCCAATCTCCGTTTGTTTATGCTCGACGAGACCTTGCTGATGCGTTCGCGGATGAATCCAGATGCAGCCGTTCTCGATCGTGGAATCTTCCAGCGCGAGCCAGCATGTGACATAATGCTCCGGTTCGATCGGCGCGTAGCCGTTATCTTGATGCCAAGGGAAGTCGCGATTCGCTTCCGGCGTCTTATAGACGGACTGGTCCCAGTATAGGCGCACGTCCGATTGCAGCAAAGTGCTGGTTAGCTCGGCCATCTTCTCTTGACAAGCGAAATTTTGAATGTACGGGTCCTTGAGGTTCAAATGCGACGTGAAATTAATTTGGTTCGGGATGCTGATGCCCTGCTGGCCAAGTGCCCGCACCTCCGCCGCGCGTGCTTCGTCCAGCACGTCGATGTGACGGGTCAGCTCGGTCATCTCCGCTTCGGTGAACAGATTGTCCAGAACAATGTAGCCTTCGCGATCGTAATGAGCTTTGTCGATTGTCGTTTTTAACATAGGATAAGTCCTCCTCATAGGTTTAGTGTCAGCTTTTATTATGAGGAAAGGCTTTCAATCGCTCAATGAACGCAATTAACCCGTTATTGTACTTTTTCAACCTGAGAGAAGCCGAGCTTCCAATTCCGACGAACAACGGCCGCCTGGGACTAATCGGCAAAGTCCCGGGCGGCCGTTGTTCGTTGTTTGTTTCTTGCATGGTTTCGCTATTCTCTCACCAAATAAGCACGCGCCATATAGTCGATTGTAGCCGCGAGTTCTTCGGTTGAAGCGTCAATAGGCGTTGTTCGATGCGATACCAGATTGCCGTCCCTATACGTGCAGTTATAGTCATATTGCCCTGCTTCCTCCAGCATGTTTGCTAGAAAAACGGGTAGATTGGAGGTTACGCCTTTATTCTCGGGGTGCAGGATCCAGTCCAGCGACTTCCAGTCCAGAATGCCTTCGTCGGTCTTCACCGGCGTCTTGTAATTCGCAAGCTCGGGTAATTCCCCTAAGTACAGATACATGCCGCCTAACTTCGCGCCGTTGCTTGTCCAAGTTACAAGCCCTTTGTACAAGAGTGGACAATCCGTCAGGCCGGTCTCCTCGGCCACTTCGCGCTTTACGGATTCGAGCGGAGTCTCTCCAGGCTCAAGCTTCCCGCCTACGCCGTTCCAGCATCCCATCCAGGAAGGCTTTTCCCGATTCAACAATAGCAGCTCATTGCCTCTTCGTATGAAACATATCGTATACGCAATCACGCGTTCACCTTCTTCGTCTTCATTCCATAATGACTTCACTATACCATGCTGTTCCATACGCGTATATCCATTACGGGATCGCCCCGTAGGTATACTCGTACGCGTACAACGCAAGTTCGATAGCGAGACGTTTGTCGGCCGCCAGATAGTCGTCTCCGAGCAGCGTCGCGATTTTGTCAAGCCGGTGATATAACGTCTGCCTGACGATAAACAGCTCGCGGGCCGTATCCTGCTTCGAGCCGGACAAGGAGAGGAACACCTTCAGCGTCTTGAGGAGCTGTCCGTTTTTCTCTTTGTCGTATCGCGCAAGCGGCCCGATATATTCCTCAATCAGAGCGGGAAGCATGCCAGTCTTCTTCAGACCCGAGATGATTCGATACGTATGCAGGTCATTGAAAAACGGCGAGCTAAGCGGTCCGATATCCGTCTGGATCGCGATCGTTTCCTGTGCGGATTCATAGCTTTCCCGAGCGCGGGACAAATCGGTCAAATATTTGCCGATGCCAAGGGTGCCGGCGAACAGGGCGGATTCCGGGTTATGTTCGGTTCTTCGCAAACGGTCGACAGCCTTAAGCAGTCTATCCTTCCATTTGAGCTGCTTCATCTGGTCAATAAGAACAAAGACGATATGGTCATGCAGGGCGGCGGGAAGCAGGAAATAACCTTCGCCTTCAAAGATGGCGCGGGCGACCATATTTTTCTGAATAAGCAGCTCTTCCCCTTCTTTCCACTCGGCCAGCTTTACGCTTAAGCGGAAGACGCAAACCGCGAGACCGTGCAGCTTGGCGGTTGGTTTGATCGAACCGATGTATTCCCGAACCTCCTTGTCAGTCGGTTTGCCGCTCAGCCAATCCGTTACCCACATCTCATCTTTATAGCGCCGTCTCTCCTCCATATATTTCGTTCGCATCATTTCTTGCGCGATGGCGGTAGCCGAGCGGTCTAGAGCGAGAATTTGGAATTCGCTTAGTTCCTGCTCGGATTGCAGCAGCAAATCGGCGAATAGGTGATCCAGGGCAAGAATCGGACGATGGGCAAGGCCGCGTTTGAGCGTGGGAGTGGCGAACATTTTGCCGTAAATCCACTGCTCGTAGAACGTATCGGCTTTGGCTCTGGGCATATGGGGGATAAATTCAGCTTCGGCATTTAACGGGAAGAAGGCGACTTGGGCGCCGGTTGCGTGATGGAGGAGCTTGAGCAGCGGCATGATGCCTTTACCGGAGAGCAGCAGTTGGTTGAGCTTGGTAGAGAGCGCTTCTAGCTCGTAGACCATGCGATGGTGCTGATGAATGAAGTAGGCATGCAAATCTTGCGTAATATCGATATAACGAACCTCCTCGTGGAAAAGAAGAAGAGGAAAGTTCTCGCGTCTAGCCAATTCGATCATCGCATCGGATGGCTGTTTCGTGTAGGTGCCAAGCTCGATGCAAAGGCCGGAAGCGCCGGAATCAATGAGCTGTTGCAGGAAGGAAAGGCTTAACTGTTCATTGTCGTGCCAGCCAACGCCGGTGGAGAGGATGAGTTCATTGCCGCTTAACAGCTTGCCGACTTGGGTAACTTCCATGATGTGGACCCAGCGGATCGTACGGTTCAGCGCTTCATCGCTTGCGATCGCTTCGGCCTTCTGAAACAGCGGGCGCTGCAGGATGTCTCTAACGGTTAGCTGCATCATCGTTTCAACCATGGACATTCACCGCCCTAGTGGATTAGTGGGGGAATCTAGTTTTTTCTATATTATACAAGATGATGATTTTTATAGGCAACGCGTTAAGGGAGAACCCCTCAAAGCTGAGTTTAAGCTTATGAAGGGTTTTTGCTGTTTTTTCGATAGATTTTTTTGGGAAAATGACCAATCTTAACTTTTTCTTAACGTAAGTTTGACGTTTGTTTGACATTAGACACCTATACTCACAAAGTGTCGACATTTATGAACAACTAGAGAGAGGGGGAGTATGGTGAGCTTTCGTGCTAGAGCAGGTGTTTTATTAGCGGGTTTGTGGCTGTTCTTTATGGCAATGGGCGGAACAGCTGAAGCGCATTTTGCTTCGACTGGCTTCTCGGACATTACCGTGAAGGACAAGAGCATGGAGTACAATGTGTTCTTGCTGGAGAAGGAGCTGCTTGAAGCTCTGCCAGAGATTGATACAGACGGCAACGGCCGGATTTCTACCGATGAGCTTTCCGGCGGCAATGCTGTCCTTACCGAAATGGCGCACGACCGCCTGATTGTGACCGGAGACGGCAAGATAGGTGCCGGCGTTGTGCTTGCCGCCAAGCAAGCAGAGAAAGCAAAAATGCCAATGATCGAGATTGACATCAACTACGATTTCGGAGAACCCGTAGACCGGTACATGGTTCAATATAACTTCTATGACGGTACCAACCCGGATCATCGCAGCTATGCAACCATTCGTATGGGTCAGCAATCCATCGTGCAGGTCATCAACAGCTCGAATAACATCTTGCAGATGGAAGGCTACCACGGATCTGATGCGAATCGTCCGGATGCGGATGATGCAGCGCAAGGCGATGCGCAACCGAGCCCGATAACGGCCGCTTCCTCGTGGACAAGCGTACTGAAAGAGTACGTAACGATGGGCATGGAGCATATTTGGTCAGGCGCTGATCACATGTTGTTCCTGTGCGGATTGATCCTGGCATCGGGGACAAGCGGCTGGACGATGCTGAAGCTAGTCTCGGCGTTTACGGTTGGACACAGCATTACGCTCGTCTTATCTGCGCTTGATCTCGCGTCATTGTCGCCGCTAATTGTGGAGCCTCTTATTGCGCTAAGCATCGTATTTATCGCTTTCGAGACGATGTTCCGCAAGAAATTCCCTAAGCTTCAAGGCAAACAAATCGCGGTCACCGTTATGTTCGGGATGGTGCATGGCTTTGGCTTTGCGGAGATTTTGCACGGTACGATGGCAGGCAATATTGCCCTGCCGCTCTTCTCCTTCAACCTTGGCGTTGAGATCGGTCAGCTTGTTGTCCTTGCGATCGTCATTCCGATTCTATGGGCAATCCGGAAGCTGATGAAGCAAAGCCGTCATAGCTGGTGGACCTACGCGACCTCCTCGATCGTTGGTTTGATGGGCCTCTATTGGCTGATCGAACGCCTAGTCTCTGAAATTACGATGTAACCTATTACATAGAAACAAAGGGAGTGTAACTAATTATGTTTAGCAAGAGCAAGAGATACAAGAGATGGATCTCTAGCGTTCTACTGGCAAGCATGCTTATGAGCATGCTGTCATCCATCGGCATTGCAGCAGCTGCGGAAGAGAATACCGTGCCGGAGCTGTTTGTTTCCGAGATTCATCCTGACGTAGCCGGAACGGATGACTATGAATTTTATGAAGTGTACAATAACTCGAACAAAACGATTCGGTTAAACGATTATACGTTCTTGTACCGTTATCCCAATCCAACTACTTCGCCGGATCTAACGTTTACGTTTGGCGAGAAATCACTGGCACCGGATCAAGTGATGGTGTTCTGGTACAATCCAAAAAACCTGACAGTAGAACAATTTAACACAAAATATGGCGTAAGTTTGACCGACAATCAACTCGTAAACGTCACAGGTTTCTCAGGTTTCCATAATACTAACGACCGTACGGTTGTTATTAAAAACAGCCAAGGCGTTGAAATCTCAAAATCAGGCTATACGGCTGCAACGGAAATTGCAGAAGGCCTAGGCGACCACTACATGCTGCCAACAGCAGGCGGCGCCCAAACCGATAAGTTTGCGATTAAAACCGCTCCGACGCCAGGTACGCTGTCTGCGGGACAAATCCCGACCGTCCATTATCAATTTCCGGAAGTACCGGTTAATCAAGCTCCGGTAATTACCCATACACCGGTTACATCGGGAAGCAGTGAGCAGGATCTTACGATTGCCGCCGAAATTACGGATGCGGACGATACGGCAACGGCGACCGTGTTCTATAAGAATTCTTCTGCCGCTTCGTACTCTTCTGTTCCAATGGCGAACACGACAGGCACAACTTTCACGGCAGTTATCCCTAAAGAAGCTCTTACAAGTACCGAGCTTCAGTACTACATTGAAGCAGCGGATGCCGTGAACCATCCAAAGACGGCAACGTATTCGGTTGCCATTGAGCTGAAAAACTTCGATTTCACCAAAGTTCCAGGTCTTCTTATTACGGAGCTCGTACCGGATTCCACGAATGTTACTGGTGTAAGTGCAGATGCGTACGAATTTGTAGAGGTATATAACAATACAACGCAGGCTGTTTCGTTAAATGATTACAAGCTGTTGTATCGTTATACGAATTCCGCGACGCCGGATGCCGTATGGGAGCTGCCTAGCACGGCGGTCATTCCTCAGGCAGGCACCGTTGTTTTCTGGATTATGAACGGCTCGACGAAGGATCTGAAAGCCGAAGATTTTAACGGGAATTATCATACGTCGCTTGAGGAAAATATCAATCTGTTCAAGGTTGACGGCGGTGGCGGTATGGCGAACGGCGGCAGTCGGAAGATCGTTATCGCTTCCAAGGCAGATAAGGAAATTGCGGAAGCCTTCTATGCGACGGATGCTCAAACCGAGCCGGACAA
Organism: Paenibacillus glycanilyticus; assembly: GCF_030161375.1. Classification (GTDB taxonomy): domain Bacteria; phylum Bacillota; class Bacilli; order Paenibacillales; family Paenibacillaceae; genus Pristimantibacillus; species Pristimantibacillus glycanilyticus_B. The sequence continues at coordinate 132,650 of NZ_BSSQ01000001.1, read as the reverse complement.
GGGGGTTTTCTATAAATACCCAATCGACGGCACGAACCAAATGCTTCTGAACAATGCGGCAATCAACGCGGCTACTCCGGGTACGGTAGAGGCAGCGCTGCTTCCTGCCGAGCCTGCTCCTGTTCTGAATCAACTTCCGATTATCGGGCATACGCCAGCCGGAACAGCCAACGTCGACAATGATCTGAACGTACAGGCAACGATTGTTGATCCGGATAGCGGGACGGTAACGGCAGTCCTCAACTACAAAGTTGGCGGTGCGGCGGATTATACGTCTGTACCAATGACAGCCGAAGAGAACGATTTGTTCAGCGCATCGATACCGAAGGGCGCTCTTACCGATTCGGAGCTGAAATATTATATCGAAGCAAATGATGGAGTAGACAAGCTGAAGTCGACGATTTATTCCGTCACGATCACGCTGGGCAATGTAGATTCCAATAAACTTCCGCCTCTGATGGTAACGGAAATCGTTCCTGATTCCACGAACGTAGGCAGCGCGGACGGTTATGAATTTATCGAAATCTACAACAATACGGATAAACCCGTAAACTTTAACAACTACAAAATTCAATACCGCTATACCGCTTCGGGACCGGATGCCGACGTGATTTGGCCTTCGACACCTGAAGAAGTAATTATTCCTTCAAAAAAAACGCTGGTGTTCTGGATTATTAACAGCCAGAATAAGCAATCAACCGTTGCGGAGTTCAACGCCAACTACGGTACCAATCTGGTAGAAGGCACGGATATCGTTAAGATCTATAGCGATGGCATGGCTAACGGCGGTGGGCGCGGCATTGTTGTTGCAACCAACACGAAGACGGAACTTTCGGCCGCTTATTACGATACGGATGCGGAAACCGTTGCGAACAAAGGGATTTTCTATAAATATTCTCCAACCGGCGGCTCGCAAATGGTTAAATATAGCGCGGGCACTGAAGCAGCGACGCCGGGTACGGTAGCACCGGTTCAAGTGCCGCAAATTCCGGTGAAGACGCCGGCCGATTCAACGAAACCTACTTATAAGGATTTGACGAATACGCCGGCAATCGACAAGGCTCAGAACCTCTCGATCAAAGCGGAAGCACATGACGAGAATAGCGTAAAATCCGTAGCACTATTTTACAAAAGCAACTTGGACGCGCAATATACGAAACGTTATTTGGCAGAAAGCTTTGACGATACATTGTATCACTATACAATCTATTCGCCGGAGCTGATCGGCCGTGATTATATCGAGTATTACTATGTCGTATCCGATGGACAGAATGAAGTAACCTCGGATAAATATCGCACCGAAATTAAGGGCAATACGGATCATTCGGATCTGCGATTGAATGTGAAGGACGGCGATTTCCTTGCCGGAACAAAGGTACTCAAAGCAACAGCCGAGAATGCTCCTGCCTCTGAACTGCATCTCTCTGTTGATCAGACCGAAGCGACGGAAGGCACTTACTCCGCTGTTGAGCAGGATGCGTATTTTGCTTTTGAAGCAAATGGCGTTAACTATTATTTCAAGAACGGCGTAACGATGGGGCAGGAAATCCTATCGATTTTTCTGGATCCAATCAATACCTACACAACATTAACGGTACCAATTGCAGCGGAACGCCTGAAGGGCGGAAGCAATATTATTTCCATCCGGGCAGGTACAAAGGCTTCTCCTTTTGATGACCGCGAAGGCGAGAACAAGGATGATTTTACGGTCCGTAACGTTAGACTTGTATTTGCGGACGGCACGGAAATTTTCGATGATCGTTACAAAAACCGGGATACGGTCATTCCAATGGGCGACAGCGCAGGGAAAAATCCGGTAATGGACTTCAACTTCGTTATTCCGGAGGAATTGCTTGCGTCGAAGGCTTATGCCCTGGATACAACGAAACTTACTGACGGGGAACATAGCGTAAAAGTCAGCCATTCTACATTTGGCGAGAAGACTGCCATTGTGAAGGTGGACAATACCGCCCCGGCCATTACAACTTCCCTTGAGGACGGCAAAGAATACCGCGGCGCATTCACCATTGACGCTTCTGCAACGGATGCGTTGTCCGGCGTAGAGCAAACACTGGCGTGGCTTGATGAAACGCCAATCACGATTCCGTATGCAACAGCATCGAAAGATTTGACGGGCGGAGAGCATGTATTCAAAATTCAGTCAACAGATAAAGTGGGCAACGTAGCCGTGAAGGAAGTCACCTTCACCGTACCGGACGAGAATCCGCTTAAGCCGGAACTGGTATCTCCATCTGACGGTGCAACGGGAGCAGGTGTGAACCCGGTTCTGGCGGTGAAGGTCAAGGACCCGACAAACGACAAGATGGATGTTACGTTCTACCGCGGGTATAAGTATGACGGCGCGAATCAGGATGGATTCCAAGGCTTCCGCAATGCGGCAGACGTAGAACCTCCGAAAGAAATAGCCCCCGCCGGGGAAAAAGCGATGACAGCCGATGATTACAACAAGATTAGCGCGGTGGACAAGAACTACTTAACGGACGACTCAACGGAGCAATTCCCTTACCAGCGCTTCCAGGTGCAACTTGATCCATCCGTGAAGGACACGGATCAAATTGAACTGACATGGAAAGGCAATTCGCTTGAAGGCCGCAAAGTCAGCTTGTATGTATGGAGCCCATCCAAAAAGCAATGGATCAGCGTTGATTATAAAGTGGCCGGAGCGCAAGACTTTACCTTGAACGCATGGGTAACAGCCGGGGAATACGCGGACAACCATACCGTGCAAGTAATGGTGCAGGACGAGCTACCAGCTTCGCAGGATAACTTTGACTTCTCGTTCGCTTGGATGTCCGATACGCAGTATTACTCGGAAAGCTATCCGAACATCTATGAAGACATCGTGCATTGGATTGCGGACAACAAAGAGAAAGAAAAAATTAAATATGTCATCCATACCGGCGATATTGTCGACGAAGCGGATAAAGAAATTCAATGGCAGCGTGCCGATGCCGACATGAAGGTGCTGGAAGACGCTAACGTTCCATACGGCGTGCTCGCGGGCAACCATGACGTTGACCATCAGCTTGGCGCTTACGATTATTACTGGAACTATTTCGGAGAAGACCGATTTAAGGATCAGCCAACTTACGGTGGTTCTCTGGATAACAACCGCGGTCACTATGATCTCATATCTTCGAACGGCAATGATTTCATCATGGTATACATGGGCTGGGGTATCCGCGATTCGGATATCGACTGGATGAACGAAGTTCTGGCGAAATATCCGGACCGCAAGGCGATCCTGAACTTCCATGAGTTCTTGCTCGTATCCGGCAATCGCGCTCCGATTGCGGATAAGATTTTTGAAGAGGTTGTACAAAAGAACAAAAATGTATTTGCCGTATTATCAGGCCATTATCATGATTCCAAGCTCCTCGTTGATAAGATTGACGATGACGGAGACGGCATTGGCGAACGTCCGGTCTATCAAATGTTGTCCGACTATCAAGGTGGTCCGGAAGGCGGCCAAGGTTATATCAAGCTGCTTCAGTTCGATATCGCGAATGGCAAAATGAACGTAAAAACGTACTCGCCTTACATGGACGACTATAATTTTTACGACCCAAGCGACACGACAAAACAAGAAGAATTTACGCTTGACGTGAATCTGACGCCACAAGTCAAACGCGTAGCAACTGACTACATGGGCGTTAACGTCTATTCCGATCAGCCGATCGGCAAGGTTGAGCAAGTAACAAGCGGAGAGCAAGCTTCCGTAACGTGGAGCGGCTTGAACGCAAGCGGAAAGTATCAATGGTATGCGGCAGCTGAAGATGCTTACACAGGCAAGACGTTGTCCGATATCTGGAGCTTCAGAACCGATTCTGGCGGTACAGGCGGTACGAACCCTCCTGTAGAAGAACCTGGCAGCGGATCCGGAAACGGCGGCGGTCAGAAACCGGAACAAACGGGTAATGGCGTCAGCATCGACGGCAATACGGTTGGTCAGACGATAACCGTATCGTCGAAAACGCTGAACGAAGCTATTAAGATGATTGCCGGCAAAAAAGGTCAAACGATTGAGATCAAGGGGGATTCCACGCAAGCTGTAAACGTGGAATTGCCGGCACGCACGCTGCTGGAAGCATTGAAGCAAGCACCAAACCTGACGATCTCGGTAACGATGGGCGGTGCAAGCTATGATCTGCCGATCAGCGCGCTTAACTTGCCATCCTCGATTGGTTCGGATGCTTCGATTGTCATCAAGATCAATCAGGTAGATAGCGCGTTATCGGCTACGATAAAGGATAAAGCGACTAAATCCGGCGTGAAGCTTATCGGTACACCGATCGAATTTAGCGTATTCCTGCAATCGAACGGCAATATGCAGGAAATTAACGACTTCGGCAAGACGTATGTATCTCGTACAATTGAAATCGGACAGACTTTGGACGCTTCGCATTCCACAGCTGTTATGTACAACGAAGTGACCGGGGAATTCACTTTTGTTCCAGCGACCTTCAAGAAAGAAAATGGTCATACGGTTGTAACGATTCAGCGTACGGGGAACAGCGTCTATGCAATTGTCCAGCTGAATAAAACATTCAGCGATATGAAGAACCATTGGGCGAAAGAGGGTGTCGAGCTCATGGCATCCAAACTGATCGTCAAAGGAATTAGCAGCGATAAGTTTGGTCCAGAGGCTTCGATCACTCGGGCGGAATTCGCGGCAATGGTTGTGAGAGCGCTTGGTATTTCCGAGAATGCGGCTGCGGCTTCCTTCAAGGATGTAAGCAGCAAGAACTGGTTCGCAGGCGCAGTTGGCGCAGCGGTGAAAGCAGGTATCGTAAAAGGTTATGAAGGCAACACTTTCAAGCCTAACGCATCGATCTCCCGCGAAGAGATGGCGGTTATGATCTCCCGTGCTCTTGCGTACACGGGCAAACAGCCGACAACGAGCGGCACAGCTCTGCTGAATGCGTTCAAAGATAAAGCTTCGATTGACGTTTGGGCGCAGCAAGCCGTAGCTCAAGCGGTTAACGCGAAGATTATCGGAGGCACGACAGGGGGCAAGTTTGCTCCAGACAGCAAAGCCACCCGCGCGGAAGCGGCAGTAATGCTGAAGCGACTGCTCGAGTATGTAGATTTTATTTAAAGTAACTTTCCGAATAAGCCTCTCGTCTATGACGAGGGGCTTATTTTATGGGTTTATATGGTAGCATAGAATAGCAGGATTAGGGATAGGAGCTGTTGGTATATGTATAAGATGCTTGCCATATTCATGATGGCTGGAATGGTATTCGCAGGATGCCAGAACGAGCATCAAGATTTGCGGACTGTCGATTCCACTTCGATGCCGGCGCCGTCAGATGCCCAAACAGTTGAATTAACCGGGGAGCCTCTTCTATTCAAGGAGGAGAAGCCCGATGACGCTTTCAATCAGATAAATTATCTCATTCATGAGTATCAACTAAAGCTTGCCGCAGCCGTAAATACGAATACCTTTGCCGAGGTGGAACCGTATCTTCTTCCGGGGAGCAGTCTGTATGATGAGCAGAAAAAACTTGTTACAGATCTGTTTGCTCGCAACGTCAAGGAGAGTATCGTGTCATCGAAGGTATATGGCTACACGATAGAAGGAGATCAATACCGGATCGAGGTCACGGAGCAAATAAAGATTCATTACCCGGATAAAGGCGCTAGATTGAAAAACTACAATTGGCTGTATACCGCTAAGCAAGCGGATGGCAGGCTAAAGCTAAGCGGGATTGAAGCATGGGACACCTATGAGCGGGATATGGAACAGAGGAGCTCCGCCGTTAAAGGCGACGGGTATTATGCGGATGAGCTGTTTAGCAATTACCCCGAAATACTGGAAAAAGCTATACGTACACTAGATTTAACCGACATTCGGCGTATATCCGGAAGCGAGACGGTATTCGAACAGCAAAAAGCGCTGATCAGCTGGTTTCGTAAATCCGGTGAAGAGGTCACTATTCAAGCTACAACGGTGCAACAAGATCCGATCAGACAATATGGTCTGGAACTGGATTTTGTAGACGGTTATCAAGGAACCGGAACGCAGATGGTTTATTTTCAACTAAGTGAACGCCGCAATGATCAAGGCTTTGGCGGTCATGCTGTAATCGATTATTTTTCCGACGGTGAGATAGATGATGCTTTTGCGTCAGATCCCCATGCCGTTATAAGGTATCAATATATTCGGTTGCACCCGAAGATGCCGGAGTATTTGGTGAAGGTGTACGGTCGTGCCGAGGGAGAGGAGATTGAGGACAGAATTTATCATGCGGAAAAGATAGAGCTCTATGAAGCGGGTTCAAATGGGCGGTTGCTTCAAACGATTTCGTTAGAGCCTACGGATACACGGGATGGAATGAACTTGGGAATTCAGATCGAAGATATGAATTTCGACGGCTACCTCGATCTTTGTATTCAGAGCGGGATTCCGGCAGGTCCAAACACGCCTTACAAGTATTGGTTATGGAATTCTAATTCGTCGTCATTAGAGGCCAATTTAGAGCTGGAGGAAATTACCGCTCCGGAGTTTGATTCCTACACGCAAACCGTCCATTCTTTAATTAGAGTTCACGCAGCCGAATATTCGGATGTTTATTACCGCTATATCAATGGTTCTCCTGTACTCGTATCAAGTGTTGTGCACAAATATGATGCTGAGAAAAATGCGTGGCAAGAGACCATTTCGGAGCTTGTTGACGGGCAAATGCAGATCACCGGGCAATATGAGGAAGCGGATTCATAACGACGAATAGGCGGTAAGTATGCTATACTTTCCTAACCTAACGAATTTCGAAGGGAAGACGGTTTCGTGGAACAAACGTTTCGGATTAAGGCGCTGAAATACGGCGAGTTATTGCATTATGAATGGGATACGGATCTGCTGGAAGAAGGGGACGGTTATGTATTTGTCCTTGGCCGGTATGGCCGGAAGCTTCAGCATCATACAAAACAATCCGTGTTTACCGTTAACAATTGGTCTATCGAGTTTTTCTCGAGCAAGCATTGGTTTACGGTCAGCGCGGGAATTGTGGACGGTCAGATTAATGAATATTATTGCAACATCAATATGCCGGCGGTCAAGAACGGGAACGAGATCTCGTTCATCGATCTGGATTTGGATCTAGTCCAACGCGGCGGCAAGTGGATGGTTATAGACGAGGACGAATTTGCCGAGAATGCAGGTAAGTTCGGTTACCCGGAGCAGCTCATCCGGCAGGTGCGGGAAGAGCTTGCGGCTCTTGAGGCGCGCGTGGCCGCAAGAGAGTTTCCTTTTGACGGGACGATTGAACGGCTGATGGCCCAAATTCCTCAACAACAAGAACTGAAAAGATAAATCCGACCAGATAAGAAGGAATTCAGCCCGGCATGTAGAAATAAACAAGAAATTATTCCACTACTACAATAGACGCAAGGATGAAGAACGAGATGCTTAAGGATAAAATTTTGAATCGGCAGGCGGGCATTATTACTTACGGCATGACACCGCCCAAATCAAGCCATTCGACAGAGAAGATTGCAGAAATCGCGGATAAGCAATACGAGCGTCTGAAGGATCTGGACATTGACGGCTTGATCCTCTACGACGTGCAGGACGAAGCGGACCGTACGGATGAAGAAAGACCGTTCCCGTATCTCGAGGCGCTGGACCCGACCGTTTACAGCAAAACGTATTTGAACTATTGGAAAGTTCCAAAGATTATTTACCGCGTTGTCGGCCATAATTCGGCCGAGAGTTTTGCGGAATGGCTGAAGCAGGATGCGGAAGAAGACCGGTATTCGGTCTTTGTGGGTACGTCCTCCAGCAAGCAGCAGACAACGATGAAGCTGCCGGAAGCGTACGAGCTTAGCGGCAAGCTGAACGACCGGTTGATGCTTGGCGGCGTTGTTATTCCGGAACGTCATATGAAGAAAAACGACGAGCATTTGAGGATTAAGGACAAAGTGGACGGCGGCTGCAAGTTTTTTATCTCCCAGGCGACGTATAACGTAGAAGCATCGAAGAACATGTTGTCCGACTACTATTATTATTGCCAAGAGAACGGCATTGAGATGGTGCCGATTCTGTTCAACCTGGCGCCATGCGGCTCGCAGAAAACACTCGAATTCATGAAGTGGCTCGGCATCAGCATTCCGAAATGGCTCGAGAATGAATTGCTTAAGTCGACGGATATTTTGGACAAGTCCGTGACGCTATCGCTTAAAATTTTTGAAGAGCTGTTTGAATTCGGCATCGAAAAAGGCATTCCGATCGGCTGCAGTATCGAGAGCGTATCGACGCGTAAAGTCGAGATCGAAGCTTCCGTGCAGCTCGTGAAAGATATTAAGAAAGTGATCGACCGCAAACTAGGCGTTAACGCCTAATACCGATTTGAATAAAACCGCTGTTTGAGACGGAGCTTCATGAAGCCCGGCTTGAACGGCGGTTTTTGTTTCATTTGACCTACTAAAGCTCCTGCGACTTTAGTAGGTTTTTTATTGTACACATGATTATTAATTCTAAGAATTATATGAATTATATAATACAAACGATTATCAAATAGATATTTTAGAATACAAAACTATAACTTTCAATAATATTTCATGCATTTACCATTTCTTTATTTTATTTTTACACTCTATAAACTTAACTACTCTATGATGTTGCAGAACCAATAGAGAGAGTAGGAGGAATCGGGAGTGAAGAGAAGTTATAAGCTGACCAACCGGATGTTGGCCGTTGTAACGCTTTGGACGTCGGTTGCGGCATCCGGAGGTTATTTCATGGTGCATCAGGCAAACGCCGGATCATCCGCCGAAAATGTATTTGCGAGAGCGGGAGTTACGGCGACTGCTAACGGGTATGTATCGGATGCTTTTGCGCCGTCCTTAGCCATTGACGGACATCGGGATAGCGGTGAATGGCAGTTCCAAGGCAATGACGGCCTGCCAACAACGGACAATCCGTATTGGCTGGAGGTAGATGCCGGCGCGGAGGTTAGCGTAGAGCAATTTGTTGTGGGACATGCCGGCGCTGGCGGGGAAGAAGGGCAATACAATACGAAGGATTTCACGATTGAGACCAGCGATGACAACGTCAATTGGACGCCGGTCGTTACGGTGAACGGCAATACGGAAGATACAACCACACATGATCTGGACACGCCGGTGACGGCAAGATATTTCAAGCTTTCCATTACGAATCCGGGCGAAGTGGATGCCGGGACAGGATTCTACGCCGCACGGATCTATGAGTTTGAGGCCATTGGCTTTGAACAGAGCGAAGAGACTCCGGAAGCTCCGGAGAATGCGAATGAAGATGCAGAAGCGGAACTTGCCGCGCAGCCAAGCGAAGCGCATGGCTTGCTTGGCGAATATTACTTGAACACAGGCTCGGGCAATAACTTTGCCTATGGTGATTATAAAGCAACAACCGTGGATGCTTCGATTAATTTTACGGACCTGAACCCGGTTCTGAAAGGGATGACGGGCGTTGAGGACGGCGCGAACGTGCGCTGGACCGGTCAAATGATGCCGCCGGAGTCGGGAGACTACACCTTCTACATGACGGGCGACAACGGCTTCCGCGTGTGGATCGACAACAAGCTTGTGATCGATCATTGGGTGAACGATTGGGATAAAGAAATGACGAGTCAGCCGATTACGCTCGAAGGCGGCCGCAAGTACGAGATCAAAGTCGAATATTTCGAGGATTTCGGCGGTTCCAACCTGTATTTGCGCTGGTCGACGCCAACGCTTGCGAAGACCATTGTTCCTGAGAGCGCGTTCTATCTGCCGGCGGATTATACGGGAGCCAAGGCGGCTAGCGTTGCTGCTGACGGAAGAAATCTGCTGCTTAATATGATCTCGGATCTTAAACAGCTTCCAGCTGACCTCAATGAACACCTGACGGTGACCGTGGACGGACAAGCCGTTCCGGTTGAGACAATCACACAGGATGCTGCGCCAAGCGGCGTGACGATGTTGCTGTCGAGAGTTGTTGTTCCAGGCCAATCGGTGAAGCTCGCTTATGATGGGCAAGGCGGATTGCAGTATGCGGACGGGACGGCCGTGAATGGTTTCGTCTTCAGCCCGGCCAACTTGTCCGAAGTCGTAGATTATACGCCGTATGCCATTGCGATGTCGTTATACGGCAGCGCAAAGACGAACCGATCTTTCGCATGGTACACCACTTATGACAAGCCGCAGAACGCTCCAACCAACGCGACGGACAGTATGGTAGAGATCGTGCCTGCTGGCGAAGCTTTTGACTCGCCGAATAAGCTCCGTGTTGTCGGCAAGCCGGAAGATACGCGCGTGCTGAACAACTTGAAGATTACTTCCGGCACAACCGGCTCGTTCATCAGCCATAAAGTGTTGGTGGAAGGCTTGAAGCCAGGCACGGCTTACAAATACCGCGTGGGTAACGACGGGTATTGGAGTGAAGCGGGTTCTTTCACAACGGAAGCGGAGAATGAGGACAACTTCAACTTCTTGTACATGACGGACTCCCAAGGCTCCAATTCGCAGGATTACGATGTCTGGGGCAACACGATGAAGCAGGCCGTCAATAAATTCCCGGATGCGCGCTTCCTCATGATGACCGGTGACCAGGTAGACGCGGGAGCTCTTGAATCGCAGTGGCTGGACTACTTCAAGAAGCCGCAGTCGATTCTGATGAACCTGCCTATTATGGCGGCTGTCGGCAACCACGAAGGTCCGTACAACGACAACTATTACTACCATTTCAACTATCCGAACGATTCCATTGAAGATCCGCTCCCGCCGGGCAGCGTGTATGCGTATGACTACGGCGATGCTCATATCATGATCCTTAACACGATGGATATGGGCTGGGATCAGAGACAGAAGGATTCCTTCAAGCAAGAGCTGGAATGGCTGAAGCATGAAGTAGCGACAACGGATAAGAAATGGAAAATCGTCGGCTTCCATAAAGCGATCTATTCCGTAGGCAACCACGCTATTGACGGCGATATTTTGGAGTTGCGCCAAATGTTATATCCGGTATTCGACGAACTCGGAATCGACGTTGTGTTGCAAGGTCATGACCATACCTTCATGAGGTCGTTCCAGATGTACAACAATGAGCCGGTTAAGGATGTACAGAAGGACGCCGAGGGTAGAGTTATTAATCCCGATGGTACGCTGTACATGATCAACAATTCGGCTGCGACGAAGTTTTATGATATTCAAGCCAATGTCGACCGCTTCTATGCGGCGGTATATCAACAGCCGAAGAAGGCGATTTTCTCCGGCGTCAGCATGACCGAGAACAGCTTTACGATTGACTCGTTTATGTCGGGAGAGAACTCTCCGTTTGATACGTACACGATTCTCCGCAACGAGGCGAAGCCAAAGCCGGTTGAAGAGCTCGAAGTCAGCAAGTCGGAGGACGGCAAGCGGACCATTACATGGAACAAGCCGCAGGATGAAGGTGTCAGAGGCTTCCGCCTGTATGAGAAGAACGACAAGTTAGGAGCCAACTGGAGCGTATATATTCCGGCAGCAGCCGACCAAGCGAGCTATCAATATGTCGTGAATAAAACAAACCTCGACCAATCCTATGAATTTGTCGTCAAAGCCGTTAACAAACGCGATAACTCGGAAGCTAAGATCGCTGTCAGCGCAGGCAACCAACCGGCTGCACCAACTGCACCGGTCGTAGACGACGCGCATAACACGTTCGGCTGGACGAACGCCAAAGACTACACGGCTGTTACGGATTATGAGTACAGCGTGGACAACGGGACAACTTGGTTGCCTGCAACCGCCAATCCGCAACCAATCACCGATGGCGATTACGCTGCGGGAACGGTGCAGGTACGCGTGAAGGCTAACGAATCGCTTGGCATCCTTGCAGGCGTATCGCTTGTGTCGACCAAAGCATTCACGAAGAACGATACGCGCGATACGTTCCTGCTCTCAGGCACGCTGGATCGGGGCACTACTCAGCTGAAGGTTACGGTAGACGTCGAACAGCTTAAGGACTACGAGGATGGTGCCTACGTGGTGTTCCAATTGATGAAAGGGAATAATCCGCAGCCGGTTCTCGTGAGCGCGGTTCCGCTCAAGAAGACGAAGCTTGCGATGACGCAGTACTTCAACGAAACGGATAAAGATTACAAAGTGAAGGTATTCGTCATGAACCAGTTCGACAGCAAAGCCGAGACGCCGGTTCAATTGGCAAGACCAAAGCTGTTCCAATAACGGCTGGAAAGAGAGGTTACAGCGGTGAAAAAAGTACTAGCAGCCTTATTGGCTTTGTTTATAGTTGTTCTGCCTGCAACCGGCTATGCTGCTGCGGCATCCTTCGCGCTTAACTTAAGCGCGAAGGAAGTGCTGCGCGGCGATGCGATTACGTTCTCGGGCACGGCAGAGGATGATGTGGTCCTGAAGATTATCCGTCCGAACCAGACGACTTTTTATATGGATGTTATTGAGCCGGCCGACGGCCTTTATTCCGCAACGATTACGATTCCGGATACGGAACAATTCGCGCCGTGGGGTGTCTACAACGTAGTTGCGAGCAGCGGCTCCGCGAAAAAAGAAACGGCGTTCACCGTTGTTCAATCGCATAGCGGCGGCGGTACGGATCCGGATGGCGGCACTTCGCCAGCGGGTACAATTCCGGTAGATGCCGGCGATGCGTCAGGTTCTGTTATTAAGCCGGAGCTTGGCACCAATGGCGAGTATATTTTCGGCAGCGGCACGCTCGCTTCTGCCATCAGTCAAGCTCAGGGCTCAATTACGGTTGAGCTGCCTGCAGGCGCAGGAGAGAACGGCAGCGCGCTGAACTTCCCGGCAGAGACGCTGAAACAATTGAGTGACAAGAAGCTGGATTTGATTATCGCTTCGGGCAGTTCGACAATCCGGTTCCCTGCCGGCTCCATCGGGTCATCCGACACATCAAATAGCGCTCTGATTCGCATTGTCGTGAACACGAAGCTGACCAATACGGCGAAAGACGAGATTAACAAAGCAATTCAATCGAACAAGGATTATGTATCGGCTGGCATTGTGATTTCCGTGTCCATTCAAGCCGTGAACGGCAGCAGCGTGACGGAGATTCACAATCTGAACAAGAAGGCGGAAGTAACGCTGAAGCTGACTACGGAGCAAGCGAAGCAGCTCGCTTCGGGCCTGGCAGGCGTGTATTACGTGAACGGCTCGCAGCTTGAATTTGTTGGCGGCAAGGTTAAAGGGGATACGTTTACGTTTAAGGCGAAACATTTTTCCACCTATGCCATTCTTGAATACAACAAGACGTTTGTTGATATCCCGGCTGGCCATTGGGCAGCGGCTTCCGTCAAATCGCTGACCGCGAAACATATCGTTACGGGAGTGGATAACTCGCATTACGCGCCAAACCGCAATATTACGCGCGCAGAGTTTGCGACAATGATAATGCGTGCGGTGGATTGGACGGGCATGGAAGAAGATGAATCGGCCATCAATCCGTTCAAGGATGTACCGAAGGACAAATTTTATACGGAAGCCGTAACGCGTGCGGCATCGCTTGGAATCATGTCGGGTTACGGTGGAACGTTTAGACCTAATGACCGGATTACGCGGGAAGAGGCTGTTGTTACGCTTGTGCGGACGGTCAAATATTTTGAACTCGCGGATGCGGGCAAGGGAGCGCCTTCGTTCTCCGATGCGAAACAAATTTCGGCTTGGGCGACAGATGCGGTTAATCAAGCTTGGAAGCTTGGTGTAGTTCAAGGCGACGGCAAGCAGTTCCATCCGAAGCAAGCTCTAACGCGCGCGGAAATCGCGATGATGATTAACCGGCTCATGCCGTAAGCAAGACGATAGAGGGAGGACAAGGTGCACATGTTTAAACAGCTTTTTGCGGTGGCGATGACCGTTCTATGCCTTACCGGCATTCTGGTGCCGGTTGGTTCGAATACCGCATTTGCGGCTGAGACCGTAGGACTTGAAACGACCAATGTGGCGTTAAATGCGGCAGTAACGGCTTCCGGCCAATGCAATGCGAACGAAAGCGCAAGTAATGCCGTGGACGGGAAGACCGATACCAAATGGTGCGACAATACATCCGCTCAGAAGAAATGGCTCGAGCTTGACCTTGGCAAGGAATATGTCATTAACGAATGGGTGCTGCAAAACGCGGCGATTAACGAATCCGGCAACAGCCCGTTCTGGAACACGAAAAACTTCAGACTGCAGACGAGTAACGACGGCGAGACATGGACCGATGTAGACGTGGTGACGAATAACGCGCAAACGATCGTTGACCGGTTTGTCACGCCGTTTGCAACGCGTTACCTACGTTTGTATATCGATAAGGCCGCATACGACAGCAACACGGTCCGGCTTTACGAGCTGGAAGTGTACGGCGTTGATGCCGGACAAGTACCGGGGGTTCCCGATACGAACCTGGCACCCATCGATTATGTAGATCCTTTCATTAATACGCTGGGCGACAACGGTCAGACGAATCCCGGCCCAACATTACCGTTTGGTCTCGTGTCTCTTGGCCCGGACAGCGATGGCGGAGCTTTCAGCGGCTATTATTACGAGAACAAATATTTGAAGGGCTTCTCGCATTTGCGGTTTAGCGGCGTAGGCTGCAGCGGCGCGGGCGGCAACATTCTGATGATGCCGGAAACGCGCGATTTCACGAAGAACGTTGCGGACTACAAGCAGAAGTACGATAAGAGCAGCGAACAAGCATCGGCTGGTTATTACGGCGTAACGCTGGCTTCCGGAATCGGCGTACAGCTGACTTCTTCGGATAACGTAGGCTTCCACAAATATACGTTCCCGGATAGCGCCAATACCGGATCCGTTCTGGTCGATCTTTCTAATTCCTATGCCGGCATGCTGGATGCAAGCCTGAAAGTAACGGGCAGCAACGAAATTACGGGCATGATCAAGTCGAAGAACGTATGCGGCAACGGTTATTACACGATTTATTATTCGATTCAATTCGATCATGATTTCGATTCCTACAGTTCTTGGCAAGGCGACGCCGTAGGCGCGGTTGCTGAACGTAACGGCTCGAACAGTGGTGCATGGCTGAACTTTAACACGGCAGGCGGCAAAACGATTCAAGCCAAGGTTGGCCTGTCCACGATCAGCGTGGAGCAAGCCCAAGCGGAACGCGGCGAGTACTCGGACTGGAATTTCGATGCCCGACACGAGGAAGCGAGAGCGGCTTGGAGCAACTTGCTGAACAAAGTTGAAATTACGGATGCGGACGAGCAAAACAAGCGCGTATTCTATACGCAGATGTACCATTCGTATTTGAGTCCGAAGAACGTTACCAGCTCGGCTGGCACGTTCAAAGCGGGTAGAGACGAGAATACAATTCGCCAAGCTTCCGAGCTAGGCGATGACTTCGAGTATTACAATGGCTGGACGACATGGGATGATTTCCGCAAATATGCGTTGTTCTCCCTCTTCGAGCCGCAGCGCTATAACAACATGGTGAAATCGCTGGTTGATCTGTACAGTACCCGCGGCACGTATACGCAATGGGGCGACGGTTATTGGCCAAGCCCGACGGTCCGCAACGAATTCAACGGACAAGTTATTCTTGATGCCTATGCGAAAGGCTTCCAGGATTTCGACGTATACAAGGCGTTGAAAGGAATGGCCGTTGACGCGGACAATTTCTCTACCTCAGACGGAGAGATCTCCGGCAAGCTGGAGAAGGCAAACAGCGCTTCGTTCCCGATGAAGCTGGCCGAGCTGATTGGAGATCAAGCTACTTTCGACAAGTACAAAGAGCTTGCGTTGTCCTACAAAAAGCTATGGAACAAGGATCAAGTGGATGAAAAAGGAACGCCAACCGGCTTCTTTACGCCAAATGGGATGACGGTAGGCACGGGCGATATTCAGGCCGTGGACCGTTATGCTTATCAAGGCAACTTGTGGCAATACCGTTGGTCTGCTCCGCAAGACATTAACGGACTTGCCGAGCTGATGGGCGGCAAGACGGAGATGGCGAAGCAGCTGAAGCATTTCTTCGAGATTGATGAATACATGGCGATTAACGAAGAAGATATTTCGGCGCCGTATTTGTTCAACTACTTGGGATATCCGTATTTGACGCAATATTATGCAAGAGAGTTCACGACGGAAGTCGTCACGCAGAAATACCATAATCACGGGGCTTACTCTTATCCGATCAAATCCCGCGTATATCGCGACGATCCGGAAGGTTATCTGCCTTCGATGGATGATGACGCTGGCGGCATGTCCTCCTGGTACGTGTTCAGCGCATTAGGCCTATTCCCGGGTAACCCGGGCGAAGCTTATTTCCTGATCGGCTCGCCGATCTTCTCGGAAGTGAAGCTGCATATGGGCAGCGGCAAGACGTTGACCATTAAGGCGAATGGCGTATCGAGCGAGAACCGGTTCATTCAATCGGCTACGCTTAATGGCCATAATTTCGATCAATCCTGGATCAAATACGAGGATTTGAT
This sequence comes from Paenibacillus glycanilyticus, assembly GCF_030161375.1. Classification (GTDB taxonomy): domain Bacteria; phylum Bacillota; class Bacilli; order Paenibacillales; family Paenibacillaceae; genus Pristimantibacillus; species Pristimantibacillus glycanilyticus_B. The sequence continues at coordinate 116,199 of NZ_BSSQ01000001.1, read as the reverse complement.
GGCAGGCGGAACATTGGAATTCCAAATGGGCAACACGCCTAACTTCAGCTGGGGTGCCAAAGCAAGCGCGGCTCCTCCAACAACGGATTATGCGGCTGAAGTCGATAATAACTTGAGCCATCAACCGCTCATCGCCGAGAAATCGACGTGGAAATATTACGACAAAGGCCAAGCTGCGGGAGAGGGCTGGACGGAAGCGGGCTTCGACGATAGCGGCTGGAGCTCCGGCCAGGCGATGCTTGGATACGACAGTTACAACAAACCGGCTACCAAGGTCAGCTATGGGCCAAATGCAAACAACAAATACGTAACGACCTATTTCCGCAAAACGTTCGATGCGAAGGATATGGGCAGCATACTTGAGCTGGATGCAAGCCTCATCCGCGACGACGGCGCCGTTATTTACTTGAACGGCCATGAAGTATACCGCACCAATATGGCTTCCGGTTCCGTGGGTTACGGTACGTTTGCGAATGCAACCGTAGGGGACGAGCTGGATCGTAACGGATTTATCATTGATCCTTCTTATCTGGTTGAAGGCACTAATGTATTAACGGCCGAAGTGCATCAGGTTAATGCGACAAGCTCGGATATCGCATTTGAATTCAGCTTGGAGGCGGTTCGCAAGCTGACCGTTCCGGCTGCGCCAACTAATCCGGTTGTCGAAGATCAGTCGAATACATTTGGCTGGACTCCGGTGGACGGCATTGCGGATGCAACGGATTACGAGTTTAGTACGAACGGCGGCAAGTCTTGGACGCCAGCAAACGCTAATCCTCAGACGGTTGGTCCGCTCAACTATGCGCCGGGCTTGGTTCAAGTGAGAGTGGCAGCAAGCGTAGAAGATAGCCGTGCACCTGGTCTTGCGCTTTTATCTGATAAAGCGTACACCTCTGATGTGAAATGGGATGTCTATGACCTGAAAGCCGATATTCATCAGGATGGCAACATGGTCGTCGATGTTACCGGTACGCTTAAAGGCGATTATGCCGATTCGGCGGTTGTTGTGTTCCAACTGATGGACGGCAAAGAGCACGCATGGGTATCGACGGCGGTACCGGTTCAGACCGGCAGCTTCGATATCTCGCAAATCTATAACGTAGAGGCTAGCAAATACAAGGTGAACGTCTACCTTGTGAATGAGTTTAACGGGAATATTTACGAATCGCCGCTGTGGCTGGCCGATCCAATCGTGCAGCAATCCGAGCCGGGATCTCTTCCTGATCCGGAAGGCCCGGTCGTTGATGATCCGCTGCCGGAGCAGATTCCATTGCCGGATCCTAAACCGGAGGAGCCGGAAGAACCGGAAGTGCCGGAGGTACCGCAAGAACCGGGTAACGAATTGACCGTTCAATTCGAAGGCCGTTCAGAGATGACATCTGAGATGCATCCGGATGGAAAAGCAGGCCTGCAGACGGAAGCGGGCAACGGCGGAACGGTTGTTGCTCATACTTTTAACGGCGCATGGCTGGCCTATGATGTAAACTTTGGTTCAAAAGGGTTTAACAACGTAACGGTTCAATATGACGCGCCTACGGATAAAGTGCCTGCTGGCTCCAAGCTGGAGTTTAGGCTGGGCAGCGAGACCGGGGAACTTGTCGGTACGGTAAATCTAGACGACAAGAATGCCGGCTGGGGCAGCTACATCACAACAAGCGCGAAGCTGACCAAAACGCTGACCGGCATTCAGAAGTTGTATGTCGTCATGGTAGCGGGAACGCCAAATCCAAACAATCTGCCGTATATCGGCAACTTCGACTGGTTCAAGTTCGATAAGATCAGATCGGACTATGCGAGCCTCGAGCTGGAGACGTACGACGATTGGACTACGGAACTGAACCCTGGCAACAGCCAGCCGCTCGGAACCGAGCCGGGCAAAGGCAATGTAGGTCTGCAAGTGAAAAATACGTTTAACGGCGCGTGGCTGGCCTACAAACGGATGGACTTTGGCAGCGAGGGCGCAGATCAGTTCTCGATCGAGTACTCGGGCAACTCTACGAACACTTTCAACAACTCTGCCGTAGAGGTTCATCTCGGAAGCCCGACAGGTACGCTTGTTGGAACGTTAGCTACACCGCCAACAGCGGCTGCATGGGGAACGTATGACACGGTAATCGGCAGCTTGACTCAGAAGTTGACGGGCATCCAGGATATCTACCTGGTTCTTACCGGATCAGCAGCTGAAGGTGAGACAGGCAAGAGGTATATCGGCAACTTTGATCGTGCAGCCTTCTCCTTGAAGGTAGAAGAGCCTGAACAGCCGGAGCAGGAGCAATTGACCGTTCAATTCGAGGACAAGACGGAATGGAATACCGCACTTAACACGTTTAACAAGCAAGCCATGAAGATCGAGAACAATAATGGCGGCAAGACGGTTGGAAATACGTTTACCGGCGCATGGCTGGGCTTCAAGGATGTGGATTTTGGCAGCACGAAAGGGAAAAACAAGCTGTCGATCGTGTACGATTCACCAGACAATAGAGCTCCTGCGGATGTAAAAGCAGAGATTAGGTTAGGTAGCGCTGATGGAACAGTAGTCGGAACCATCTCGCTTCCTAATACAGGTAGCGCATGGGGACAATACAAAACAGCGACAGCGGATCTGAATACGACGGTCAAAGGCAAGCAGGATTTGTACATTGTCATGACGGGCAGTACGACTTCAAGCCTGCTGTACGTCGGCAACTTCGACAGCATGACCTTCGGTTACGAGCCGGTACGAAGCGATTACGCGAAGCTGGAGCTGGAATCGTACGATGCGTGGACAACGGCATTAAATCCAGCGAACAGTGATCCGCTTGGTACGGAAGCAGGCAAAGGCGGAGTTGGCAAGCAAGTAAAAAATACGTTTAATGGCGCATGGCTAGCCTACAAACGTATGGACTTCGGAACGGCTGGGGTGAATAACTTCTCCGTGGAGTATTCGGGTAATTCGTCCAACTGCTTTGCTAACTCTGCAATTGAAGTTCGTCTCGGCAGCCCAACAGGCACCTTGGTCGGAACAATCGCGACACCGCCAACGGCAGGCAGCTGGGGAACCTATAAAGTCGCTAGCGGCGACTTAACGCAGAAGCTGACAGGCATTCAAGATGTGTACCTGGTGCTAACAGGCTCTGCAGCAACTGGTGAAACCGGCAAGAAATACGTCGGCAACCTCGATAACGCGGCTTTTTCGTTAAAAGCATAGTGAAATTAGCAAGAGAAGCCCGCATCCTTGGAAGGATGCGGGCTTCTCTCTTTGTTGCTTATACTAGAAAAAACCGCTGTTTAAGACGGAACTTTACGAAGCCCGGCTTGATCAGCGGTTTTTATTAATTAACCATTCATTTGCGCTTCGCGTTGGCGGAGCTCGATCCGGCGGATTTTGCCGGAGTTGGTTTTGGGCAGCTCGCCGATGAATTCGATTTTGCGAGGATATTTGTATGGCGCCGTTACGGATTTAACGTGATCCTGCAGCTCTTTGACCAGCTCGGGTGAGCCGGTAACGCCGTCCTTCAGCACAATAAACGCCTTTACGATATGCCCGCGGATCTCATCCGGACTAGCAACGGCTGCACATTCCTTGACGGACGGATGGCGGAGCAACGCTTCTTCGACCTCGAACGGTCCAATCGTATAACCCGAGCTGATAATAATATCGTCGCCGCGGCCTTCGAACCACAGATAACCGTCCTCGTCCTTGCTTGCCCGGTCGCCGGTAATGAAGTAGGAGCCCACGATGCTGGCGCCTTTGCGGTCGGGATCTTTGTAATATGCTTTGAACAAGGCCGGCATATCGGTATGAACGGCGATGTTGCCCACTTCTCCCATCGGCTGAGGTCGGCCTTCTTCATCAATAACCTCAACGATCCCGGGAACGATGGATTTGCCCATGGCACCAATCTTGATTGGAGAATCCTTCAGATTGCCGATCAGGAGCGTATTTTCCGTCTGGCCGTAGCCGTCGCGGATGATAAAGCCGAATAGTTCCTCGAACTTCTTAATGACCGCTTGGTTCAGCGGCTCTCCGGCCGATACCGCGCTGCGGATCGACGACAAATCGTATTGCGCCAGACTATCGGTCTTCGCCATAATGCGGAATTCCGTCGGCGTGCAGCAGATCACCGCAATCTGGTTCTCCTGAATGAGCTGCAAATAACGCTCTGCGCTAAACGAACCGTTATAGATAAAGCCAGTAGCGCCGTTGCCAAGAACGGATAGGAATGGCGTCCAGATCCACTTCTGCCAGCCTGGCGCGGCTGTTGCCCAGACCAGATCAGAGCTTTCGATGCCAAGCCAAGCTGCCGTCATTCGCAGATGCGCGTATCCCCAGCCATGGCTATGAACGACGCCTTTTGGATTGCCGGTTGTCCCCGACGTATAGGAGAGCATCGCCATATCATCCCGGTGTGTTGGCTCGGCTTCGCGTTCTTCCGGCTGCCCTTCCATTAAGGAACGTAGGGGGACCCAGCCTGCGGCTTGTCCATTCTTGGCATCAATCCGGAACTGAAGCGCAGGTAGTTCTTCCGTAATACGGTCAACCTCAGCAGTACCTTCCGCCCATGCGATCACGGCACGAGCTTCGGAATGCTGGAGACGGTAGGACAAATCTTTGGCGCGAAGCATTTCGGAGGAAGGAATTATAACAAGTCCAAGCTTCAAGCAGGCTACGTAAATGATATAAGCTTCTATGGCTCTAGGAACCATGACGAGAACGCGGTCGCCTTTGGTTAGACCAAGCTCGCTTAAGCCGCCGGCTAGCTGATTCACTTTTTTCAGCAGCTCGCTATATGTAATTTGTGTCGTGTTGCCTTGATCGTCCAATAGGCGCAATGCGGGTTTTTCCGAGTTGTGGCTTTCTATCTCAGAGCTAATGTTGTATTGTTCCGGTGCGATCCATGGGTTGAAATTCATCGAGGCCTGCTCCTTTGTCGATTGCGATAATATAGAGTAATTAGCGACAGTATAGCACAGGTCGTGAACATGAAAAAGATGACTTCTGACCAAGCAGAAGTCATCTTTCGCTGCTACCTTAAGCTTCTTCGTCGTCGAGTTCTTCTTCGAACTCGGCTACGCTTTCTCTGCGGCGCTCGTTTTTCGCTTCGAGCTCGTTTTGCTGCGTGCCGCCCATCTCCGTGCTGAACTCATTCAAATACTGTTCAGTCTCTTGGATATTCTGCTGCGTATTCGCAACATGCTCCTGCAGATGTTCTGCGTTATCCGACCGATTGTCCGGCTTTGCCATACGGATACTTCCCCCTTATTCGCGTTGGTAGTCGGGCACCGGCTTAGCACCCAGAAGCTATTGTGGCCCAAGGGCTTACGATTTTATACCACTAAAATTTCGCGTCATCCGACTAAATTCGGTGTAAGGATGAGTATAAAAAACTTTTTGTCAGACGAATCCGGTTGGGACGGTTTAACGTACATGAAAACTATAAATAATGTTAGATATGGGGGGATGAACAATGTCTGTTATTGTGGAATGTCCGAACTGCGGACAAAAAAACGAAGTAGAAGCGGATAAGCTAAAGCTGGCCAAATGCGGGACATGTCACGAAAGTTTGGTCGGAGAGGACGTTATTCCGGCTACCATGTCGGACAGTGAGATTGCAACCAGCATAGAGTCGGCACCACCGGATAAGGTGGAGGAAGTGGACACCGATGCTTGGGCCGCCAAAATTGGCGATCACGAGGAGCAATTGAAATACGTCAACCAAGGCTTCTGGTCCAAGGTTAGAAAATATGCGGGCAAGGTGCCATTTTCGCATGAAGCAGTGTCTATGTACTATTGCGCGATGGACCCGAATACGCCAACCAAAGTAAAAGCGACGGCGATTGGCGCGCTTGCCTATTGGATTTTGCCGATTGATCTCGTCCCGGATATTTTCCCGGTGATCGGATACGGTGATGATGCTACGGCGATCTTTGTAGCCTATAAGGCTATCAGCTCCCATATTACGGATGAGCATCGCGACAAAGCCGAAGCTTTTTTTGCACGTTGACCGGCCTTTACCTGCAGGTATATGCTGACCATAGAGGAAGTCGGCTGCAAAGGCGGGGATAACGTGAGCGCGAATAGTTTCTATGATGCGAAGTGGCGAGAGTCCGGCGAATTCCGGCCGAAGATCGTCGCGTATTACTATAAGCAGTGGGAAGATTTCCACATGGGATTCCATCAGCATGACTGGGCGGAATTCATGTACGTGATCTCAGGCAATTGCACCGTGGAGACGGATAAAGATATCGTGGCGATGCGCAAAGGCGACTTGATCATGCTGGATGCTGGCGTACCGCATAGGCTCATCGTTGAGAGCGGCAGTCCGTGCCGGATGCTGAACGTGGAGTTTGGTTTCCAGCCCTGTGATGGTATCTATCCTTCGATGAGCCAGCTGGCCAATCATAATCCGATGTTTGCGAAGCTGCTGGAGCAGCGGCTCGATACGATTGTGCTGAGGGACTATGAGGATATTCAAGTGAATTTGAGAAATCTGGTCTTCGAGCTGGATCTGAATAGAGAAAGTGCCGAGCGAGGACGCGAGATGATGACCAATCTTCTCATGTCGCAGCTGCTGGTCCGCGTTGCGAGGCTTGTTGCCGTTGAGGCGAAAAATAGCGCGGAGCGCCAAATCCACCACTATGTGCGTCAAGCTACCGAATATATCCACCAGTATTACGATACTGCTATTCTGGCCAAAGATATTGCGGCTGCTGTGAATCTGCATCCCGTCTATCTTCAGCGGATCTTCAAATCGAATATGAACAAGACGATTAATGAATATTTGGTAGAGTTGCGGATCGAAAAAGCGAAGATGCTGCTCGCCCGGACGGATGTGCCGATTATTGAAGTGGCCGATCATATTGGGCTGAACAGCCGCCAGTATTTCAGCATGTTGTTCAAGAAAATGACGGGCATAACCCCTGCGGAATACCGCAATTCCAAGAAGACCATTACAAGCTGGAACGATTATGAAGTTGAAATAGTTGACAATAACTGACGCAAGCCGTTGCGAATGTGGAAACGCCTTCTTTTTCCGCCTGCTAGAATGAGGGTAATGAACGACAAAACCCCGATAGGCGAAGAGGAGGCGTTATTTGTGAGTTTTAAAGTGGCTTTCGTAGGAGCGGGAAGTATTGGATTTACACGCGGTTTGATGAGAGACTTGCTTGCGGTGCCGGAGTTCAAGGATATCCAGGTTGCTTTTACAGACATTAATGAACATAACCTCGACATGGTGACGCAGCTTGTGCAAAGAGACATAAACGAGAATGGCTTGTCTATCGAAATCCAAGCTACAACGAATCGCAGAGAGGCGCTAAAGGATGCGCTTTATGTCTTCTGCGTGGTGCGGATCGGCGGGCTTGAAGCGTTCCAATACGATATCGACATCCCGCTGAAATACGGTATAGACCAATGTGTTGGCGATACGCTTTGCGCAGGCGGCATTATGTACGGTCAACGCGGCATTGCCGAGATGCTCAACATCTGCAAGGACATCCGCGAGGTGGCGGAATCAAACGTGCTGCTCCTTAACTATGCGAACCCAATGGCGATGCTCACTTGGGCATGCAACAAATACGGCGGCGTTCGTACAATTGGCTTGTGCCATGGCGTACAAGGCGGGCATCACCAAATCGCGCGTGCGCTGGGTCGGGAGAAGAAGGAAGTCGACATCATCTGCGCGGGTATCAACCATCAGACTTGGTATATCTCCGTGAAGACGGATGGCGTAGATCGTACAGGTGATCTGTTGGAGGCGTTCGAATCGGTGCCGGAATTTGCTCAGACCGAAAAAGTCCGCATCGACATGTTGCGCCGCTTCGGCTACTATTCAACAGAGTCGAACGGACACCTTAGCGAATACGTGCCTTGGTACCGCAAACGCGCCGATGAGATCAAGGATTGGATCGATCTTGGCTCCTGGATCAACGGCGAGACCGGCGGCTACCTGCGCGTCTGTACTGAAGGCCGCAACTGGTTCGAGACGGACTTCCCGAACTGGATGAAGGCAGAGCCGTTCCAATATACGGCTGACAAGCGCGGCGAAGAGCATGGCTCTTACATTATTGAAGGCCTAGAGACAGGCCGTGTCTACCGCGGTCACTTCAATGTCGTGAACAACGGCATTATTACTAACCTGCCGGATGATGCGATCATCGAAGCGCCAGGTTATGTCGACCGCAACGGCATCAACATGCCGGTTGTTGGCGATCTGCCGCTTGGCCCTGCAGCCGTCTGCAACGTCAGCATCTCTGTCCAACGCATGGCCGTAGAAGCCGCCGTCCACGGCGACGACAAGCTGCTCCGCCAAGCGATGATGATGGATCCGCTCACCGGTGCGGTGTGCAACCCGAAAGAAATCTGGCAGATGGCTGACGAGATGCTTGTCGCGCAAGCGAAGTGGCTGCCGCAGTATACGGAAGCTATCGCTGCAGCGGAGGGGCGGTTGGCAAAAGGCGACTTGTTGCCAACGCGCGAGAACTATCAAGGCGCTGCGCGCCTGAAGACGAAGTCGGTCGAGGAGCTGAGCCAGGATCGCGAGGCGGCGACTCGCAACGCGATCGAGTCGGATAAGGCGAAGGAGCGGCCGGCTGCGGAGGTTTAACAATAATTTAGGGCTCGAGTAGAACAAATACTCGAGTCCTTTTTTGCTTGAAGTCAGACGTTTGACGCTCCCGCAAGCTCTACGTTAAGATAATCAAGCAATGCTGGAATTATAGTTCAATAGGAGTAGGAGGCACATGATGACTCAGGACCAACAAGAATTAGATCCGTATTCCAAACAATATGCCCGGAAGCTTGATGAACAAGATGAGTTGGCAGGCTACCGTGACGAATTTTACATTAATCCAAACGCCATTTATATGGACGGTAACTCGCTAGGCCTGCTCTCGAAACGTGCCGAACAATCCTTGCTCGACGTGCTTGGAGCATGGCGAACATTGGGCATCGATGGCTGGATGCAAGGTCAACATCCGTGGTACTACCTCGCGGAAAAGCTTGCAGCCATGAGCGCGCCGCTTGTTGGAGCTTCTGCCGATGAAGTAATTGTTACCGGTTCCACAACCGTGAACCTGCATCAGCTGGTGACGACATTCTACAAGCCTCAAGGTACTCGTACCAAGATTCTCGCCGACGAGTTGAATTTCCCTTCAGATATCTATGCGTTGCAAAGTCAGTTGAAGCTGCATGGCTACGATCCGGATGAGCATCTCATTCGAGTGGCCAGCCGAGATGGACGATTCCTGCAAGAAGAAGACATTATCGCCGCGATGACGGACGAGGTTGCGCTGATCGTGCTTCCGTCTGTGCTGTACCGGAGCGGTCAGCTACTGGATATGAAACGTCTGACGGCGGAGGCGCATGCGCGCGGCATTCTGATTGGCTTTGATGGATGCCATTCGGTTGGGTCCATTCCGCATTCGTTCAGCGAGTGGGATGTCGACTTTGCCTTCTGGTGCAATTATAAATATTTGAATAACGGACCGGGAGGGACAGCTAGCCTGTACGTCAATCGCAAGCATCACGGCACAACGCCTGGCTTAGCGGGATGGTTCGGTTCGCGTAAAGATAAACAGTTCGATATGGAGCATCAATTCCACCAAGCGGATACGGCTGGAGCGTTCCAGATCGGAACGCCGAATATTCTCAGCATGGCGCCGCTTATTGGATCGCTTGAATTGTTTGCCGAAGCAACGCTCGAGAAGCTTCGCCAGAAGTCGCTGCATATCACGCGTTATATGATGGAATTAATAGAGCATGAGCTGAGTGATATGGGCTTCACACTGGGCAATCCTACCGAGGATGAGCGTAGAGGCGGGCATGTGAGCCTTGAACATCAGGATGCGGCAAGAATCTGCAAAGCGCTCAAGGAGCTGCAACATATTGTGCCTGATTTCCGCGCACCGAATATTATTCGACTCGCGCCAGTTCCACTGTATTCGACTTACGGCGATGTATGGGAAACCGTGCAAAGGCTAAAGATCACTATGGTGGACAAACAATACGAGAAATTCGCCAATATGCGGGATGTCGTTGCATAAGATGGAGAAAGGAGCACCTCAATGACCTTGATCGATATTTCTCGCCCTCTAGATCAGAGGACGCCGACTTGGCCGGGAGACACGCCTTTTTCCTACGAAGTAAGCTGGTCCAAGGAGCAGAGCGGATCGGTGAACGTTGGCAAGCTGACGATGAGCATTCACACGGGGACGCATATCGATTCTCCGTTTCACTTCGACAATGATGGCCGCAAGGTGATGGATTTGGATCTGGAGTTATATGTCGGGCCGGCACGGTTGATCGATGTATCCGGCCTCTCGAGTATCGGTGCGGAAGATCTTGCCGCGTATGAGCTCGAAGGTGTGACTCGTCTGCTGCTTCGCACAAGCTCTTGGACGAATCCAGATGAGTTCCCTTCGGAGATACCTTTTTTAAGAGCGGATCTGGCTCCTTACCTGCATGCTCGAGGCATTCGGCTGATCGGAGTGGATGTTCCTTCCGTAGATCCGCTGGACAGCAAAGAACTTGCAGCACATCACGGCCTGCATGCCCACGACATTCATATTCTCGAAGGGCTCGCCCTTGATCACGTCGCTCCGGGAGATTACGAATTAATCGCGTTGCCGCTCCCGCTTGCAGAAGCGGATGGCAGCCCTGTACGAGCGGTGCTTCGACCATTTACATCATAGATAAGGAGCTTGTGAACACATGGCCGACACGCCGCAAAACAAAGAAGATCTCGTTTCTGATTTCTCGAAATCGATGTCCTACGGGGACTATCTTCATTTAGATCAGATTTTGACCAGTCAGCACAGACTATCCGACCACCACGATGAAATGTTGTTCATCATCATTCATCAAGCCAGCGAGTTATGGATGAAGCTGATCCTCCATGAGCTGAGAGCTGCTCGTGCTTCGATTCAGCAGAACAATTTGGAGCCTGCATTCAAAATGCTCGCGCGCGTCTCGGGCATTCAGAAACAGCTCATTCAATCTTGGGACGTCTTGTCTACGCTGACGCCAGCGGAATATATGCAATTCCGGCATAAGCTCGGCAATTCCTCCGGCTTCCAGTCGTATCAGAACCGGCAGATCGAATTCATGCTGGGCTTGAAAAATCCTAGAGTGCTTGCCGTTTACGAGCATCAGCCTGAATTACTCAAGCTCATGAGTGAAGCAATGAGTGAGCCGAGCATCTACGATGCGGCGATTGGCGCGCTTGCCGCTCGCGGTCTGACCATTGATCCAGAGTGCTTGCAGCGCGACTGGTCGCAGCCTTATGTAGAGAACGAAAGTGTCACGGAAGCTTGGCTAACGGTGTATCGCGACGTCGACCAATATTGGGATCTGTACGAGCTCGCCGAGAAACTCGTCGATATCGACAGCCGCCAGCAACAGTGGCGCTTCAACCATATGGGAACCGTGGAGCGGGTTATAGGCTTCAAGCGCGGTACCGGCGGTTCTTCAGGCGTGGATTATTTGAAGCATGTCGTCAGCCAGCGGTATTTTCCGGAGCTGTGGAGTTTGAGGACTGTGTTGTAGGGATTGAATAAGATAAGAAACCCGCCTTTGTGCAAAGGCGGGTTTTCGCGCGGGTATTGTAAAATTGCACAATAAAAAAAGGGCTGCCACATGGCGAGCCCTTTAAAATTTTTCAGACATTTTTTTCGCAAATTGCAGTGTTTTGTTATAAACAAATCTTTCCCATCTTGCTAGAACACTATTTCCATTCTCGCCGTTCGCAATTTGAGCGGCGTGACGTTTATGAAACTCTGCAACTCGCTCATTATGCTTGTTATGAGCTGTGTTGAGACGTTGATGGTGAAGGTGTGGTTTGGCGTTCATTGCTTATCCCTTCTTCCATTTTTGGTTATTGTAGCATGGACAGGTTACTGCAACAAGATAGTTTATCAAGCTAAAGTCAACTTCCACCTTCGTCATACTTTCACCCTGTTTGATTGTATGCAGCTAAGCGATAATAAGACTAACAAGCACATGAATGAGATAGGAGCTGAAAAGAATATGGCTTTTCAAACGATCGAAGGTGTTCGAGTCTGGGGTAATCCAGTTAGCGGGGCGCTGGCTCAAGCCAAAACTTGCGCAGAATATGGCAATGTCGTGCAAACGCTTCTGATGGCTGATCATCATAAAGGCTACAGTCAGCCTATTGGAGGAGTTGTTGTCTATGACGGTCAAATCTCTCCTTCAGGCGTTGGTTACGATATTGCGTGCGGGAATAAAGCCGTGCGAACTAACTTATTAGCTGCAGACATAAAGCCTAGGCTAACGAAAATTATGGATGAAATCGCACGTAAAATTTCGTTCGGAGTAGGCCGAGTCAATAACGTAAAGGTAGATCATGATCTCTTTGACGATCCGGACTGGGCTGCATTCCAAGCGGTTGGTAAACAGGAACATGATAAGCTCAAAGCATTGGCGCAAAGTCAGCTAGGTACAGTAGGAAGTGGCAACCACTATGTCGACTTATTTGAAGAGGAAAGAACGGGGCAATTGTGGATCGCTAATCATTTTGGTAGCCGTGGTTTTGGCCATAAGACGGCAAGCGGATTTATTAATCTGGCTGCAGGAAGAGACTTCTTCGGGAAAGCGCCTGGCGAGAAAATGGATCAGCCACCCGTGCTGCTTGACCTTAGCAGTGAACTTGGCGATATGTATTACAGAGCGATGAAGCTGGCTGGCCGTTATGCTTATGCAGGTAGGGATTATGTCATCGAACAAGTGCTTGCCATTCTTGGGGCTGAAGCCGACCTCGAAGTGCATAACCATCATAACTATGCTTGGAAAGAGACGCATGACGGGAAGGAAGTGGTTGTTGTCCGCAAAGGAGCAACCCCGTCCGCACCTGGGCAAGTTGGTTTCATCGGCGGTAGTATGGGAGATATATCGGTTATCGTCAAAGGGAAGGACAGCGGAGAGAACAAGGACTCCTATTACAGCACCGTTCATGGAGCGGGACGAACTATGAGCCGTACGCAAGCGGCCGGGAAAATGAACTGGAAAACCCGTACTCGCAGCGGCGGTCAAATTACCTCTGAACAAATGATGGCTGCGGTTAGGGAGTTTGGCGTTGAACTGCGCGGCGCCGGTACCGATGAAAGTCCGTTTGTTTACCGGAAGCTTCAAGAAGTGTTGGATGCGCATGCGGATACGATTGAGATTATGAATGTGTTGAAACCGATTGGCGTCTGCATGGCGGGAGCGGATGAGTATGATCCTTATAAGGATTGATGTAAGAAAGCCAGTGATGTTCTAGACGGAGGCTGGATAACTGTTGTCAATAAGGTGTTTGTATAAAAATAAGGAGTTTTTGTATTTACCGTCCAAAAAGCAGGGATTAGTTAATTAGACCTAGAAATTGTTTGAGACAAAATTAGACGAGGTGCTGACATACATGACAGAAAGATTGATTTGATTGAGCGTATGGATTATCCGGAGGATATAGGCTTAATGTAAAAGGTTTCAGTTTTAATAAACAAATATAGCTTCAGAATGCTTCTGTGATATTAACTTTAATATTGTTCGAGGTGCCTCGTTATGAGAGTAGAGGAATTACTAGAAAAGTTAACATGGTTTCAAGATGCATATCCAAAGAAACATCGAATAAAACTTTCCTTTGCCCAACGAACAATTGAGAAGTCTTTAGGGCAGTCACTTCCTTCTGAGTTAATATTAGATTTTCTAAAAGCTCTGAGGTATAAGCATGTAGATGTTGATGTTGAGCGATTTGTGTCGCCAGTCGCTACAATGTCCAAAGAAAAAGAATCTGATGAATTTACAAAACGAAACTCGACTCAATCAGATGATTGGGATGACATTGATGCTTTACTAAATAGAGAATTGGTTCCTAATATTGGAGGAGCTGTTGAACAAGCAAATAGCAATGATTATCATGATAACCGTCGATTGTTAGAAGAGTATAAGCGGACGAATCATCCAGCATTACTTCAACAGTTAGTAGAATCTAACATGAGGCTTGTTTATAATGTAGCTCTTAAATGTAAGAAATATATGGTTCATGATTTAACAGAAGAGGATTTATGTCATGAAGGTGTTTTTGGACTGATTGAAGCAATTGACAGATATGATCCTACTTTTAATGGATCCTTATCTACATATGCAGTTCTATGGATTAGGCAGAAAATTTTAAGAGCAATATGTAATACTGGCACAACGGTCCGAATACCTGTTCATATGTTGGAACGGATTAAATTAATTAAAAAGACAAGGATAAAGCTGATAATTAAACAGAACTATGAAAATGTAACCATGCAAGACATTTGTGATGAACTAGGGATTTCAGAAGACCAATATTGCGATGCAATGAAAGCTGAGCATCGTTTTCTAGGGTTTATTTCAATCAATCAGCCAATAAATGAGGTGGATGGTGATTTAGAGCTTGGAGATTTTGTTCCAAATGATAGATTAGAAGTTTTCTGTACCCATCCTGAAGAGTTTGAAGATCCGGCAATTCTTGCTGAAAAAAAAGAAATTCAGAGAGCTGTTCACTCACTAATGATGAATCTTACAGAACGCGAAAGTGAAGTTCTTTCCTATAGATATGGGTTTAAGGATGGGACTCCACGCACACTAGAAGAAGTTGGACGTGTGTTTGGACTAACAAGGGAGCGTATACGCCAAATAGAATCAAAAGCGCTTGGAAGACTTCAGTATATTAATCGGAAACAAAAAATACTATGAAAAAGGATGGTCCTCATGGATTTCATCAATATATTGACTGACCATATTACAAATCTCAATAAAACAACTCGCAATCCATTACTGGTTGTTTTTGAAGGTTTTAAATTGTCAGAATTAGCGGATATTATAGAAAATAAATTATTTAAAGAGTCTTTGGAGATTAGTGTTGAGTCTTTAATTAACAAAAAAGCAGAATTGATACCTCAACTTTTTCAGCAAGCTAACTCTCATAAATGGGTTTGGTGTACAAGAGAAGAGGAACTTGCAGTGGGGTCGGAGCTTCTCCCGCTGTATTATGAGGTAAAGTATTTTCATAACAATCTCTATCATCTTACATATCCAGCGTTATATCCATTTCAAACTGATGAATCGAATATCGAATTAGAATTTAATGAAGAGAGCGAACATGAACTTGCTTTACTTAGCAAAGTTTATGGGAATATCCGGAGAATTGAAAATAATTGGTTTGTAACATATGCTGAGCAAAACGAAGAGTCGATTCCCTTTTATACATTTAAATTGCTTAAGGAGATTCCGATTGTTGAATTAGAAAATAATGCGGATGTAACACTAGAGCTAAACGATTCAGAAGATGAGTTTTTAAAGCTAGAAAATAGACTGCTGCTCGGAAAGCATCCCGATCATACGGTCAGAATTGTTTTTAGTAGTGAGCCAGCAGAAGCCCCTTATAAATATTATAATCGTTTAAAATTGATACAAAAGTTAGCACCAAGCTATCGAATTGAGATTGTTCAAAAAGAAATGGACCGTACTCCTGAACGGGATATATCACCTTATCAAAAAATTCTCAGCAGATATTGGGGGCATAAAAGTTTTAGAAATCTAAAAATGTATCGGAATATTCAAAGTCGTGGACGTGAGAAAACTACTGTAGAAATCCCTCAAAGTCAAATCATCGACGACATAGTACAGGAAGCGAAAAAGGCTAGTGCGGGGGTACCGTATAAAGATATTTTTGTAACTTCACCAACGGGTGCCGGTAAATCCGTGATGTTTCAAATCCCAGCAATATATTTAGCTGAACAATACAATTTACTTACTATCGTCATCTCTCCACTTATTGGTCTTATGACAGACCAGGTGCAAGGACTGGTATCACGTAATGTTGAAATAAGTGCAACAATAAATTCCAATATTACACCAGTTGAGCGTATTGAGATTCAAGAGAAAATTCGAAACGGCCAGGTATCTATTCTGTATATTTCACCAGAAACTTTACTTAGTAGATCCGATATCGCTCAACTTATTGGTGAACGGAAGGTCGGTTTGTTCGTCATTGACGAAGCACATATTGTAACAACCTGGGGCAAAGCTTTTCGTTCAGACTACTGGTACTTAGGAACCTACTTATCAAAACTAAGACAAAAAATGAACTTCCCAATTGCAACCTTTACAGCTACAGCTATTTATGGTGGCTTAGAGGATATGTACGAAGAGACACGTAACAGTCTTAATATGATAACGCCAATAAGTTACTTTGGTTATGTAAAAAGAGATAATCTAGAGATAAGAATCAAGAAGAAAGTTGATGAGACTAAGAAATTTAATGAATATCTTACGGATAAAAATAAAATCTTATTAGGGAGATTAGAGGGGTATGCATCGAGAGGTCAAAAAACACTAGTGTATTTCCCAACAGTTAAATCAATCCATGATTTTAAGCAATTCTGCAGTATATATGGGAGTTTGGTGCTTCGCCAATCACTTTCTGTTTATTTTGGATCATTAGAAAAAGAAGCGAAGCAGGAAAATTATTTGCGTTATAAAAATGGCGATTCAAAAGTGATGTTAGCGACCAAAGCATTTGGAATGGGGATTGATATTCCAGATATTCTAAATGTTTATCATTACGCACCAACTGGTAACGTATGTGATTTCGTTCAAGAAATCGGTCGTGCAGCACGTGACCTGCCGACCGGTTATGCCTATTTTGACTACCTTGCTAAAGATTTTGTTCATGTGCAAAGGCTCCATGGCATATCTACAATCAGAAAAGGGCAATTAATTGAGGTTATTAGAAAAATACTGATGATTATAGAACAGAATCGCGGAGAAAATGTCCGTAATTTATTAGTGAGTGCAGATGAGTTTCGTCATATCTTTGAGGATGGAAGCGGACGAGATCAACAAGATGATATAGATAATAAAATTAAAACAGCACTCTTAATTATTGAGAAGGATTTTCTAGCTAAACTGAGCTACTCCCCGATTGTTGCACGACCAAGAAGTATGTTTGCCCAAGAATACGTAATGGCTTCAAATTCAGATATGAAGTTGATCTATCCGCATTACTCGGAATATTTTAGAGTCATTAGTAAATTCGGAAGCGGACTGTCAGAACGAGTTATATTGACATGTGATTTAAAAGCGATTTGGCAAGATAAATATTCGAACCTTTCATTTCCTGAATTTAAGTACTTTTACTACATTGAGGATAGCAAAGTGAAGTTACCGTTTAAAGGTAAGTTAACTCCTGTGTTAAAACTAGAGCTGACGCTTAAACAAAATAATCATAAAGCATTTATTATGGAAACTAACCAATGGGTAGAACACATTGGCTCTGTATTCTCGGAATTTGCAAGAAGCCGCAAATATTTTTCAGTTTCAGAGGTTGCTTTGAATATTAAGCAGAAAACGGGCCTGACCTCGAAATACCAAGTCGATATGCTGGCAGAGGTCATTCTCAACTCGATGTATGCATACGACCGGTTAATAAAAAAAACTAGTAATTTCTATAATAGGTTTATGAAGTTCGATGAATCCAGACAGGCGTATCATTTTCTTAATACAGGATATGCTGGTTTCCTTGACTGGATAAATAATGAGACAAAGAATCTGTTAGACAGTGATTTAGCTAATTCAATAGCTTCTAATAAGTATGAAATTTTTGAACCAAAAGTGTTCGGATCCGCTCAAGAAAAAAGGTATTTGTATTTAGGCTTGATGGAAGCAATGGGTCTGCTTATCTATCGAATTAATGGGGGTGAAAGCCCGGAAATTTATATTCGTGTGAACTCTCGATCTCAGTTGGAACGAACTGTTAATCAAGCTTCAGTATATCAAAATGTAATACTAGCTAATGTTCGACTTCGTCATCAAATGTCTGTTGAAATGCTAAGGTATTTATTCGACAATGAAGTTCGAACTGATGAATTCTGGGAGCTAATTGAAGATTATTTCTTAGGAAGAATACCTGAGGAAGTTGAACGAAGATTAGCGTTACAAAATAACTCTAGTAGGTAAAATTAACACGTACGTCCCAGAAGGCGAGGAAAAGTTACCTGGATGACTCGGGGCACCTAAGGGTGCTCTTTTGTTTAGTTACGTAAATGTCCATACTGGTTGAAGGAACTTGTGGTCATTATAGCGAAATATGAATAGTACTTAAGACATACTTCGCTCTGGTTCTATGCGGAGAGGGCTAAGTGTAACTTATCAGTACATAAGGAGGAGAAGAGTGGAGTCTAACTTTATATTCTTAGAGAGCAACTTTCCTGTACTTGCTCAAATAGGCGCAACCGCTGAAGAATATCTTTATTCGGACCCTAATTCATGCTTAATTAAGTTAGGATTACTGGGCGAAACGATCGTCAATCTCATGATGCAGTTTGATGGCATTCAACCTCCAAGTTACGACAACACGCATGCCAATCGCATAAAGCTATTGAAGGGTCAAGGACTGCTGCCACGAGAGATTGACGATATCTTATACAGCTTACGTATGGCTCGGAATAAAGCTGTGCATGCGAACTACGATTCACTTGATCAATGCAAAATCTTGATAGGCATGACCCATGAGTTGAGCATTTGGTTCATGCAAACGTACGGAGACTGGCAGTATAGTCCTGAACGATTTGTGTTACCTCTTGAAAAGTCACAAGATAAGGTCGATTACGAAGCTATCCTTCGAGAGAAAGAATCTAGGATTGAAGAGCTAACGAAGCTTGCTGAAAAAGCTAAGGTAGCCCAATCGATGACGATTGAGGAACGTACCTCAAGAGGAAGTCGCGCAGCCCAGCAGCTTCAGCTTTCCGAAGCGCAGACGAGGTATATTATCGACGAGCAGTTACGTAAGGTCGGATGGGAGGCAGATTCGGTTCACTTGCGATATTCGAAGGGCACTAGACCTCAAAAAGGTCGTAATCTTGCGATTGCTGAATGGCCGACTCGTAATTCCAGTGGAAAATCTGGATATGCCGATTACGCTTTATTCGTTGGGCTTCAAATAATTGGCATTATTGAAGCAAAGCGTCAATATACCGATATTCCATCCGTAATCGATAACCAGTGTAAGGAATATGCACAATCCGTAAGTGAAGAACATGCTGCTTATCAAGTGGGTAATTGGAGTAAGTATAAAGTACCTTTTGTATTTGCAACGAATGGCCGGAAGTACTTGAAGCAACTTGAGACAAAATCGGGGATCTGGTTCCTCGATGTGCGTAAACAATCGAATATCTCCAAAGCCCTCCAAGGCTGGATGAGTCCAGATGGCATTATGGAGTTGCTCAGCAAAGATACGGATACAGCCGATCAAGCCCTAGGTGCAACACCTTATGATTTGCTGCGTGACCCAGATGGCCTCAACCTTCGCGAATACCAGATTGAAGCGATTATAGCCGCTGAACAAGCCATTATTAATGGACAGGACAAAGTACTTCTATCGATGGCTACGGGAACAGGTAAGACGCGAACGATATTGGGCATGTTGTATCGTTTCTTGAAATCTAGCCGTTTTCAGCGCATCTTGTTCCTTGTTGACCGTACTTCGCTTGGTGAACAGGCGCAGGATGTGTTTAAGGAAGTCAAAATTGAAGATCTATGGACACTAGATAACATCTACAACATCAAGGAGCTTAGCGACAAAGACATTGATAGAGAGACCAAGGTTCATGTCGCCACGGTACAAAGCTTGGTCAAGCGTGTACTCTACAATGAGGGAGAAACCATCCCTGCTGTTTCCGACTATGACCTTATTATTGTAGATGAAGCGCACCGTGGTTATATTTTAGACAAGGACATGAGCGACGACGAGCTGTTATATCGTAATCAGGAAGATTACATGAGCAAATATAGCGCTGTCATCGAATACTTTAATGCGGTCAAAATTGGCTTAACGGCTACTCCTGCTATTCAAACGACACAGATTTTTGGTCAGCCCGTATTCAATTACACCTATCGTCGCGCTGTAGTTGAAGGCTACCTTGTCGATCATGATGCGCCGCATACGATTGTTACCAAGCTAAGCAAAGAAGGAATCGCCTATCAGAAAGGTGAAGTAGTCCCGATTTACGATCCTGTAACGGGAGAAATTACAAATAGTGGCGAGCTGGATGATGAGTTAAAATTCGATGTGGAGAAGTTTAACCGTCAGGTCATCACGGAGAACTTCAATCGAACCGTATTGTCCGAGATTGCCCAGGACATCAATCCAGAGGGCGACGCGAAGACGCTGATCTTTGCCGTTGATGATAGCCATGCCGATGTCATTGTGAAGTTGCTCAAAGAAATTTACGAGCCATTCGGTGTAGACAACGATGCGGTCATGAAGATCACAGGCAGCATCGGCGGTGGGAATCCAAAGAAAGTCATGGAAGCGATCAAACGCTTCAAGAATGAACGCTATCCCAATATCGTCGTTACGGTTGATCTATTAACGACTGGCATTGATGTACCTAAGATTACTACTCTTGCTTTCATGCGTAGGGTCAAGTCACGTATCCTCTTTGAACAGATGATGGGACGAGCTACCCGTCTCTGTCCTGAGATCGGCAAGACGCATTTTGAGATCTACGATCCAGTTGGCGTATATGAGTCGCTTGATGACGTTAATACAATGAAACAGGTCGTGATTCAGCCTTCTACATCTTTTGATGATTTGCTGGATGGACTTTATGCTCTACCGGCCGAGAAGCAGCTGCAAAATCAAATTGATCTTATTGTTGCCAAGCTACAGCGCAAGAAACGGAACATGACGAAAGATGTTATGGCCCATTTCCGTGACATTGCACAAGGTGATACGCCTGACCAGTTCATCGAGAAAGTCAAAAATATGCCAGTTGAGCAAGCTAAAGCCTATGTACTTGAACATCGGAAAGTCTTTGATATCATGAATGAAAGCGGCAAAGGTAAGCCAAGAGCTGTAGTGATTTCAGATAAAGAGGATGAGCTTGTCTCTCATGACCGTGGTTATGGCAAAGGCTTAAAGCCGAAAGATTACTTGGATGAGTTCAAAGCATTCATTACAAACAACATGAACAAGATCGCTGCTCTCCAAGTGGTTTGTACTAGGCCAAGCGATCTTACGCGTGAAAGTTTAAAGAGTCTACGATTGGAACTGGATCGCGAAGGGTTTTCAGAACAGCAGTTGAACTCTGCCTGGAAGCAGCTGTCTAATGATGACATTACAGCAGACATCATCAGCTTTATTCGCAAGGAAGCGCTTGGATCTGCACTCGTCAGCCGAGCAGAACGCACAAAACTTGCAATTACCAAACTGAAGCGGAATCACTCCTTCAGTAAGATGGAGTTGGATTGGCTAGGACGAATTGAAACAGTATTGTTGCACGAGCCGTTATTAGATCGTGATCTATTAAACACTGGTGCATTCAAGAATCAAGGCGGTTATAGTCGTATGAATAAGATTTTCCGCGATCAACTTGATACCATTATTACAGAATTGAATCAGTACTTATTTGAAGATGGGGGACAAACAGCGTGAACAACCAAGAGATCGTATCTAAACTATGGAACTTATGTAACGTTCTCCGAGATGACGGCATCACGTATCATCAGTATGTAACGGAGCTTACCTATATCTTGTTCTTGAAAATGGCAAAAGAAACCGAGACGGAAAAGGAAATCCCTGAGCAGTATCGTTGGGATCAACTGCTTAAGCCCAAGGGAATTGAGCTAAAGAAATTCTATAAGGAACTACTCAACCACTTAGGCGAGGATATCAAAGGTCGAGTACGTGAGATTTATGCAGGTGCTTCCTCGAATATCGATGAGCCCAAGAATCTGGAAAAGCTCATTATATCGATAGACGCACTTGATTGGTATTCGGCTAAGGAAGAAGGGCTAGGCAACCTGTACGAGGGCTTGCTTGAGAAAAATGCAAATGAGAAGAAGTCAGGTGCTGGCCAGTACTTCACCCCTCGTGTCTTGATCGACGTGATGACGAAGCTTGTTGATCCGCGCCCAGGCGAACGATGCAATGACCCTGCCTGCGGTACATTCGGTTTTATGATCGCTGCGGATCGCTATGTGAAGGATCAGACAGATGATTTGTTTGCTCTATCCCCCGAGTTACAGGAATTCCAGCGAAAACATGCATTCTCAGGATCTGAGCTTGTACATGAAACCCATCGTTTGGCCTTGATGAATGCAATGTTGCATGATCTAGAAGGACCAATCAAGCTAGGTGATACATTGTCTAATCAAGGAAAGATAATGAAGGACTTTGATGTAGTGCTCACGAATCCACCGTTCGGAACGAAGAAAGGCGGCGAGCGTGCAACTCGCGATGACTTCACTTATCCTACTTCGAATAAGCAGTTGAACTTTTTGCAGCATATTTACCGCAGCTTGAAAGCAAACAACGAAGCACGTGCGGCTGTCGTCCTTCCAGATAACGTACTCTTTGCTGAAGGTGATGGTGCGTCTATCCGAAATGACTTGATGGACAAGTGTAATTTACATACGATCTTAAGACTGCCGACAGGGATTTTCTATGCTCAAGGCGTTAAGACGAATGTCCTCTTCTTTACGCGTGGTAATTCCGATAAGAACAATACGAAAGAAGTATGGTTCTATGATTTGCGCACCAACATGACTTCATTTGGTAAAACGAAACCTCTTAAGGCTGAGCATTTTGATGCGTTTGTTTCGTCCTACACTGCGGAGGATCGTCAAAAGGTGCAGGATGAGCGATGGAATGTATTCACTCGTGAACAAATCCGAGAAAAGAGCAATAGCCTCGATCTAGGTCTTATTCGTGATGATAGCGTGCTTAACTATGACGACCTTCCAGATCCGATTGAAAGTGGAGAAGAAGTCGTAGCGCAGCTTGAAGAAGCCGTTGATTTGATTATGAGCGTTGTAAAGGAATTGAAGTCATTGGAGGTTAGTCGCTAATGGCTAAAGGGAAGAAGCAGAATTTATCAGCTGAAGAATTATTAGAACAGGCGATATTGGCAGATGATGAGCAACCGTATGAAGTTCCTACGAATTGGATTTGGACGAAATTAGATAATTTTATCGATACATTAAGCGGGTTTCCATTTGACTCAAGCTTGTTCTCCAACAAACCCGCGGATGGATTTCCATTAATTCGTATTCGAGATATTGTTCGAGGATTTACTGAGACGTATACATCGCAGGAATGCTCTGAGTTATATCACGTTAATACTGGTGATTTATTAATTGGTATGGATGGTGACTTTAATATTGCTTCATGGAAGAGTGAAGTAAGTTTACTAAACCAACGTGTTTGTAAGATTAAATCGGTAAATGACAAAGCATTACTAGATAAGTATATGTTTTACTATTTGCCACGGCAGTTGAAAGAAATACAAGATGCTACATCGAGTGTTACAGTAAAGCATCTATCTGTTAAGAAGATCGAAGCTATTGCATTACCTCTACCACCAATCACTGAACAACAACGAATTATTGACCGTATTGAAAGCCTGTTTGCTAAGCTTGATCAGGCGAAAGAACTGGCACAAGATGCATTAGATAGCTTTGACACACGTAAAGCCGCTATCCTACACAAAGCTTTTACAGGGGAGCTCACTGCGAAGTGGCGTGAAACGCATGGCGTGGGTATGGATAGTTGGGAAGTCAATGAATTAGGTGATGTATGTTCATCGTTACAGTACGGTACATCAAAGAAGTCTTCCGATGAAGGTAAAGTGGTAGTTATTCGTATGGGGAATTTACAGGATGGAGAGATTGATTGGAATAATCTCGCCTATTCAGACGATGAAGAAGATATAGGTAAGTATATACTTCAGCCTGGAGATGTGCTTTTTAACAGAACGAACAGTCCAGAGCTAGTTGGGAAAACATCGATCTATAGAGGGGAGTACCCTGCAATATTTGCTGGTTACCTAATACGGTTAAAATACGATAACCAGATGAATGGAGATTATCTGAACTATGTTATGAACTCAGTTCGAGCAAAAGAATATTGTAATGCTGTGAAAAGCGATGGTGTAAACCAGTCCAATATTAATGCAAAAAAAATAGCTGCTTTTACTTTGCCTGTCCCATCACTTGAAGAGCAACAAGAAATAGTACGAATATTGAACAGGCTATTTGACAGTGAAAAGAACGCTAATGGAATAACAGATGTTATCGATAAAATTGAACAAATGAAGAAAGCAATCCTAGCTCGTGCATTCCGTGGTGAGCTAGGTACAAACGATCCAAGCGAAGAAAGTGCTTTAGAATTGCTAAATGAAGTAGTATTAACTCAATAATGAGACGAATGTTTCAGCGCCAAGACGGTGATTTGTGATCACATCAATGATCATGAACCCTGGATTATCATCGGAAATCCAAGGATATAGCAAAGCAGACCGAAGTCCGAAAATCCGCACTACAGCATGTTTTCGGACACATCGATTCATTGTAGGACACCGCGAATACCACACTGGCAGCGTGGAGGTCAAAAATAATAACAAACTAATGAAATGAATAAGTAAATTACAAATTGCAAACAAAGGAGTCACTATAGAAGTGGCTTCTTTGTTTGCGTATCTATATTAAAAACTATTGTTAGTGTGTAAGTGATTCAGATCACAGTAATTATTATGTCTATATCCTACCCCTAACAACAACCAAAGCCTTACTCTTCAACTCCCCAATCTCTCCACTCAACAACCGTACCTTATCTTCATACTGCTGCTTCATCTCTTGGTCCTTAAGCGAACCCAGATTAATCTCAATCGTCAACAGAGCAGACTGCGCTGCGGCTTCGAATAAAATGGCTCCTATACCTAAATCGGAAATCACATTCTTGTTGGACGTTTCCGCAATGCTATACGTGCTGGACATCCCTGTTCGGCATATTTCCATAAGACGAAGGGGCACTTCAATTGCTCGAATTGCAGCCTTTTGGATAGCCTCGCTGCGCAGAAGCTTTTCTTCATCGGTTCTCTTCGGAAGTTTCAACGCATCCATATACTGATTAAACGACCGGATATCGGCATGGAGCAACTCCTCGCATTGCTCGGTCAAATGGTTCATCGTCCTTATAACTCCAGCAACCTGTTGCTGGATAGAGGCAAACTTCTCACCTTTGGTCAGATTGCCGACCATGGAAGTCATTGACGCACCGAGTGCAGCAATAAGGGCGGCGACACTTCCGCCTCCAGGCGTAGGATTCGAGCTGCCAGCCTGCTGCAGGAACAGGTGGATCGAGCTATCCCATGAAACGGGACCGGAATCCTTCTCACTGTCCAATTCTTTGCACTGGAGATCTATAGCTTTCAATAGATTCTCATACAGAATCGCAGTGGTTAAGGTGCCGACGCCACCCGGAACAGGAGATATCCCTGCAACATGGGAACTGACTTCCGCCGATACGTCCCCAACTATCTTCCCGCCCTCAACCTCATTAATACCCGCATCAATGATGACCAGACCTTCATGCACCATGTCGGGAGTAACCACATTAGGACGTCCAACCGCTACAAAAGCAATCTCCGCATGCTGGAGATGTTTGGCGATATCGGGAGTGCGTGAATGACATACGGTAACGGTAGCATTTTCGCGCTGCAACAGATGAAATAAGGGCAGACCAACGGTTTGGCCTCTTCCTACTAGGGTGACATTTTTACCTGCCAGTGTATGCCCGAAATGTTTGGCAAGTCGAATACAGGCTTGAGGCGTTGCGGGATAAAGACCTTCAGCTCCGGTAACGGTAGCTAGTTTGTTGTCCGGCGTCACGCCGTCTACGTCTTTGAGCGGGGAGATCGCCTTCTCAATCGTGCTTGCTGACAGGTGCTTGGGTAAAGGCAGCTCGAGCATAATGCCGTGGACGGACGAATCTTTATTCAAGCGCGAGATCAGCTCAAGAATCTCTTTCTCCTCGACGTTGGGTTCAAAGGAATGGAGGCTAAAAGCTACTCCGAGCTTATCGGCAATTCGTTGCTTTGCTTGTGCATAATACGCAGATGCAGGATCTCCTTCGACTAGAATAGTCGCCATACTCGGCGCAAGACCATTCATCCTCAGTTCTTCTACTCTCGCTCTAATGGAAGCGTAGACCTGATCGGCTGCTTCTTTGGCTTTCATAATGGTTGTCATCCCGTTGTCCTCCGTTTCATTCTTTCAAGATAAACGAAAAAAAGTATCCGCGGATGCTCGTAGCAATACGAGTCAATCGCAGATACTTTTCCCAGGCGAACGGAACGATCCAGCTGTATGCTTCCTCGTGGTTAATTCCACTTTTTCTCGCCAGTCACATACAGGTTTATTGGTTTCATTCTAGCAAAGTATCCATGGGATGAAAAGCTTTCTACCGGCATCCTAAATCCAAGGGGGATAACCCTTTAATTTATTCCTTATTTTGAAAGCGTTTTCTCTCTATAATCTTGTTCAGAAGGAGGTGGAAGCCGGAGCGTAGCAGAGAAGGCCAGTCACAATAACGATCGACTTCAACCAGAATCAGCTCGCATAATTGATTCGCTTAAGTTGCAGGTGAAAGTTGTTGACAAGCTATAACAATTCCAGGAGGTAGATTATGTTCAAGTTGAAAAAGAAGGTTATGACAGCAGTACTGGCAGCTTCCATGAGTATCGGTTTATTCGCGGCAACGGCTAATGCGGCAACAGACTACTGGCAGAACTGGACGGATGGCGGCGGAACGGTGAACGCGGTTAACGGTTCTGGCGGCAATTATAGCGTGACTTGGTCGAATACCGGCAACTTCGTCGTAGGTAAAGGCTGGAATACAGGCTCAGCTTCCCGTGTTATCAACTACAACGCAGGCGTATGGGCGCCAAACGGTAACGGTTATCTGACTCTCTACGGCTGGACAAGAAATTCCTTAATCGAATATTACGTAGTCGACAGCTGGGGCACTTACAGACCTACGGGTACGTACAAAGGCACTGTAAGCAGCGACGGCGGAACCTACGATATTTATACAGCGCAACGCGTTAACGCCCCTTCCATCGACGGAACGGCTACTTTCACGCAATATTGGAGCGTTCGCCAATCGAAGCGTGCAACCGGCAGCAACGTCGCCATTACTTTCGCCAACCACGTTAACGCTTGGAAAAGCAAAGGCATGAACCTCGGCAGCAGCTGGTCCTACCAAGTCCTCGCGACTGAGGGTTACCAAAGCAGCGGCAGCTCGAACGTAACGGTGTGGTAATCTGATTTTAAAAAAAGAGATTGGCCGGCCGGTCTTCCTGACGTCGGCCTTCTCTATTTCCATCGCTCAAAGGAGATACACCGATGAGAAAGCTCATAACTTGTTCTTTATTAGCCGCAATGGTCTTGCTCAGCGCTTGCTCGGAGGAGCAGCAGCCGCCCAAGAAAGCGCAGACTGACCCTGCCAATGCAGCCGCCGTACAATCTCCCAAGTCTGTTAGCCCTGTTGATGGCTTTGTGCTGGTCAAAGGCGGAGCTTTTGCCAATACGAAATCCAGTTACTACGGCAAAGAGATCACGTTTCCGGATTTCTATATCGGGAAATACGAGGTGACCCAGGACGAGTGGGTTAACGTGATGGGAAGCAATCCTTCCCAGTTCAAGGGCGGCAGACTTCCCGTCGAGATGGTAAGCTGGTATGACGTCATTCAGTATTGCAATGCGAGAAGCGTGAAGGAAGGTCTCAAGCCTTATTACAACCTGGACAAGAACACGAAGGACCCGAATAACAAAAGCGAAAACGATCAGCTCAAATGGACGGTAACGATTAGCGAAGGCGCGAATGGCTACCGGCTTCCAACAGACGCGGAATGGGAATATGCCGCAGGCGGCGGGCAGCAGAGCAAGAGCTTCAAATACAGCGGAAGCGATAAAATCAACGAAGTAGCATGGTATTGGAGAAATGCCGGGGATAAGTATCTAATGGGAGACTGGACCTGGCCTGCGATAGAGAACAATCATGATTCAACAAAAACCATTGGGATGAAGAAGCCTAACGAATTAGGCTTGTACGATATGACGGGCAATGTTCGCGAGTGGTGCTTTGACTGGTACGTAGGGCAAGATGTGCCAAACGGCGCCATGCGGGTAGTGAAAGGCGGCGGTTGGATTGGCGATATCGGCAGCGCCGAGTCGGCTTTCCGGGGCAAGTTCGAGCCAAACGGCTTTGGCCCAGATCAGGGCTTTCGATTGGTGCGTGGTGCGTGAACCGTGGACGCAAATATCTTTTTACCAAAAAGCACATCGCATCAGGAGCGCTGTTCGTGTAGAACACGCGGCTGATGTGGTGTGCTTTGTTATTTGTTACACTATAAGGAGTGATAAAAGGAGATGGATCTTCGATGCCGGTCTATAATAAGCTTGTTCGGGATTTGATTCCCCAGGTGATAGAATCTAATGGAAAAGAGTATCGTACTCGTATTCTGGAGGACGATGAGTACACTTATGAGTTAAGAAATAAATTCAAGGAAGAGGCAGAGGAATATTTTTCCGCACAGAGTTCGGAGGAATCGCTTGAAGAGCTGGCTGATCTGCTTGAGGTTATTCGGGCACTGGCAGCAACGCATGGATTCTCATGGGAACAACTTGAAGAGATCAGACAGAAGAAGGCGGCGACGCGCGGCGGCTTCCAAGAAAAAATCTTTCTTATTGACGTCAGCGAAGTCTAAGAGGAGGTTAACTAATGACGGAGACTACGTTTGTGTATACCATTTACATAGCCACGACACCGGAAAAGTTATGGGAAGCTTTAACGAGCAGCGCATACACCGCGAAATATTTTTTCGGCAGCAGCATTCAATCCGATTGGAAGGAAGGATCGAGCATTTCGTATTCGAGGAATGAAGAGGTAACGGATTACGGGGTTATCCTCAAATCTGAGCCGTATCGAACGCTTTCTTTTACCTGGACTTATGCAGCTGACAAAACGGTTCGAGATGAGCCGCAGAAGGTTACTTTTGAATTAACGCCTCTGGATTCTACGATGAAGCTGAAGCTTAAACATGAAGGTCTTGCCCCGGCAGACCTCGTAGAGAAGGAAGATACCTTTGAAGGAATCAACAATGGCTGGCCGGCCATTCTGAGTAATTTAAAAAGCTTGCTAGAGACAGGAACAACGCTGCGTGCCATTACGATATAATCTAAACAAATAATTATTTCGCAGGAACGATGGTGACTATGAAACTCCAGTTAGACAATCATACGATAGACATTAATGTCCTCTATAGCGTGAGGAAGAAGCTGTATCTCCAGATGGATGCCATGGGTCGCATCACGGTGAAAGCTCCAAACGGTACCAGCGATGAAGTGATTCAGCAGGCTGTGAAGCAGCATGAGCAAGAAATCGTAAAGCGGCTGCAGGCGATTGCCAAAGCACAGCAGGCTGCGCCAAAGGTTAGGGAATATGAAGATGAAGGGAAGTTCCTTCATCTTGGCAAGTATTATCCGCTCCAAGAATTAATAGAGACGGAAGGTTTGTCTGAAGAGGAGCTCAGGCTCAATCTCCGAAAGTTCTATTTTGCAAGCTGTAAGAAGGTTGTTGCGGAGCGGATCAAGCCGTATCAGGAGAAGCTGAAGGTGAAGCCCAAGCAGATTGATATTGTCGAGTCGGCGACCAAATGGGGGAGCTGCAGCTCTAGCAAAAAGCTCACCTTCAACTACCGCCTCGCCATGGCGCCGGTTGAAGTGATCGATTATGTCATCATCCATGAGCTTTGCCATCTTACGCATATGAATCATGACCGTTCCTTCTGGCGGCTTATTGGAAGCATCATGCCCGACTACAAGGAGAAGGAAGCGTATTTGGCCCGGTACGGGCAGGCGATGACGCTGTAGATGCCAACTTTTACTAATAGACATGAATGTGAAGATATAACAGTATAATAATGGAGCGATCTGTTTAAAAAAGAGAGAGGAACCAAACGGCTCCCACAGCCTAACAACTGTAGGGTCCAGGTTGAATCTCTCTTTTTTCTTATGTCGAATTTAGCAGAAATCTTGATTCTTAAGTGCTATAGTAAATCTATTGACATCATATGAGAGTAATGGAGCAAGGAGGTTTGAGACCCTTGAATAACACGCGCATTTCCTGCGACTGGTCTTATAGCGAGATTGTTAATTATGGCACGCAGCAGAATCATGTACCGGTCGTTAGAAATATGGAGATACATAATGGTGCGGAAGAAGATCTTCTTAACTTTACGGTCCGGATAACGTCCGAGCCGGAATTTGCTTATGATTGGAGCAAAAGCTTCAGCTTGCTGCCTGCCGGCCAATCGCTTAATCTCGGCACGGTTAACTTGCAGCTGTCGGCTTCTTATTTGGCTAATTTGTCCGAACGGATGACGGGTATTCTTACTCTGCAGGTGCTGCAAGGGGATGCGGAAATTTACCTTGAGCGCGGGACGATATCCGTATTGGCGTTTGACGAATGGAGCGGGCTCGCCGTATTGCCGGAGCTGACGGCAGCATTTGTGATGCCGAACCATCACCATATTGCGCAGGTCGTCCGGGAAGCTGCGGATATATTGGCCAAATGGACCGGAAGCTCTTCGTTCACCGCTTATCAGAGCAAGGATCCGAACAAGGTGCGGACGCAAGCGGCTGCGATCTATGCGGCGATGCAGAACCGGAAGATTGCTTATAACGTGGCGCCTCCAAGCTTTGAGGTGATCGGCCAGCGCGTCCGGCTGCCGGAGACGATTTTTACGCACAGAATGGGCAATTGTTTGGATCTTTCTCTACTATATACCGCTTGTTTGGAGGCGATTGGGCTGCATCCGCTGCTTGTCTTCACGAAAGGGCATGCGTTCTCCGGCTTATGGCTGGAGGAGGAGACCTTCGCGGAGAGCGTGCAGGATGACATCTCCGTCTTAACGAAGCGGATCGCCACCGGAATGAACCAAATCTGCGTGGTGGAAGCAACGGCTTTTGTGGAAGGAGAGACGGTTAGCTTTGATCAAGCGGTTGCCTTGGCGGAAAAGCATCTTCATGATCCCGATCAATTCGACTGCGTGCTGGATATTCGGAGAGCCCGGGCTGCCGCGGTACGACCGCTTCCGGTCCGGACGGCTACGCCGGAAGGCTGGATTGTGGAGCCGCAAGCGGTGACGTCTGGCGAGTCAGATGCGGCGGCGCCTCTGCTTGTTGATGTGTTTGATAAACCGCTTGAAGTCGACGCATTGCCGCAGTCTCCGCGCCAGAAGTTATGGGAACGCAGGCTGCTCGATCTGACGCTACGGAATTCGCTGCTGAACTTCCGTTTGTCCAAATCGAGCATTCCGATCATTACGGCTCAATTAGGCGACCTGGAGGATGCGCTGGCCGACGGCGAGGAATTCCAACTGCTCGCGAAGCCTAGCGATTGGCAGAACAATGGACGGAATGCCGACTTGTACCAGAGCATTAATAATGATCATCCGCTTGCACAGCTTCTGAGAGAAGAGTTCAACCGGAAACGTCTGCGCGTTGATCTGGATGCCGTGGAGCTGGAGAAGCGGATGGTGAATCTGTACCGTTCCGCCCGAGTCTCTCTGGAGGAAAACGGGGCCAATACCCTTTACTTGGCGTTTGGCTTGCTCAAATGGTACGAGACGCCGGTCAGCGAACTGCCTCGTTATGCGCCAATTGCCTTAATCCCGGTCGATATTATCCGGAAGTCTTCGCGGCAAGGTTATGTCATCCGGGCCAGAGACGAAGAGCCGCAGATGAACATTACGTTGCTGGAAATGCTGAAGCAGGATTACGGCATCGGCATTGATGGGCTCGACCCTCTGCCTAGAGACGAGAAGGGGATTGCCTTGAAGCAGATCTTCCATGTGTTCCGCCATGCGCTTATTCAGGTGCCAAGGTGGGATGTGGAGGAGACGGCGCATCTTGGCTTGTTTTCTTTTGGCCAATTTGTGATGTGGAATGATCTTCGCACGCATGCCGATAAGCTTGCCCGCAACAAAATCGTAGCCAGCCTGATGGAAAGCCGGTTGACATGGGAGGAGCAGCCGGAGGAGAATACGCCGCTTGATCAGGATCATCCGACAAGGTTATCCGTTCCGATCAGCGCGGACTCCTCGCAATTGACGGCAGTTCGCGCGGCGGCGGGCGGCCAGAGCTTTGTGCTTCACGGTCCGCCGGGAACCGGCAAATCCCAGACGATTACGAACATGATTGCAGGTGCGCTAGCCCAAGGG
This sequence comes from Paenibacillus glycanilyticus, assembly GCF_030161375.1. Taxonomy (GTDB): domain Bacteria; phylum Bacillota; class Bacilli; order Paenibacillales; family Paenibacillaceae; genus Pristimantibacillus; species Pristimantibacillus glycanilyticus_B. Next base: position 84,126 of record NZ_BSSQ01000001.1, on the reverse strand, counting down.
AAGCGGGTCTTGTTCGTCGCGGAAAAGATGGCGGCCTTATCCGTCGTGCAACGTCGGCTCGAGCAGATTGGACTAGGTCCGTTTTGCCTCGAATTGCATTCGAATAAAAGCACGAAAAAATCCGTGCTCGATCAATTAGCCGCTGCGATCGAGGCGAAAAAGATTCAACCGCCTGAAGCCTGGAGCAGTGAAGCGGACCGGCTGTTCCGGCTCAGGAACGAGCTGAACGGGTATGTATCCGCTCTTCATCATAAGCATGCTTTCGGCATGACTTTATTTGAAGCGATAGCCGGGTACGAGCAGGCGGGGGCTGCTCCTTCCGTTGTGCATTTTGATGATGCATCCATAGACGCCTTAACGCCTGCCAAGTTGACCCTCTGGAAAGATCTTGTGGCAAGGCTGCAAATCGCGGGCGCGGATTGCGGAGAGCCGCATCTTCATCCGCTTGTCGAAGCAGAGCTAACCACCTATTCGCAAGCAATCAAATCCGAGGCGGATCAGGTGCTGAAAAGGTATATTCCGCTGCTGGCTCAGATTCGCGAAGGTATAAGCCAGGCTGCAGATCGTCTCCAATTGGAGAAGGGAGGTCTCAGCTATGAGCGTTTGCAGGTGCTGATCCAACTCTGCGAACTGGCGAGCCGAACTCCCGAGATGAAGCCGGCTTTCCTGCAGGCTGCCGATTTGGAAGAAGCGCTAGCTGGAGTAAGGGCAACGGCCGAGCAAGGCAAGCGCAGAGATCAACTGCGTGCGAAGGTGTTAGCGAGATTTACAACGGAAGTAACGCGGATCGATGCGAGATCGATTGCGGCGGAATGGGATCGGGCTGACATGCAATGGTTCCTGCCGAAGTGGTCGGGACAAAAGCGTATTTATAAGAAGCTGAAGGGTCTGGCTGTTCATGCCTCTTCCTTCACTAAAGATCAGGTCAAACCGGCCCTCGTGGAATTAACCGGCTGGCAGGAGGAAGAGCAGAAGCTGAAGGCGATGAAGACGGCTGCTGCGCCGTATCTCGGCCAGGCTTGGGCGGATTCGGAGGATGGCAAGTGGGAAGAGCTGCTTGTTTCCTGCGATTGGATAGATCAGCTTCAAGGGTTGCTCCTTACATGGACCGGCAGCCGGACTGCTGCCCATACGTTGAGACAGCAAATAACGGATGTGCTGCTCGATGGCCGTCATGATCAAGCTCAGATAACACTCCTGCAAAGAGTAGGAAGTCTAGTTGAGCGGATCAAGGGAGAAGAGCAGGAACTCGGTAGGCTTCTGAGTATTCCGTTCGATAAGCTGCAACAGTCACAAGCAGAAGGCGAGTGGCTTCCATTTATCAAGGGTAAAGCGAAGTTATGGTCAGCACATATCGAGCGGCTACGCGAATGGAGCACATGGCGTAGAGTCCGCGGGGAAGCGGTGGAAGCTGGATTGTTGCCTCTTCTTGCTCCATACGAGGCTGGCCGGATTTCTAATTCTCAGCTGATTGCCGCGTTTGAGAGAGGGCTGTACAAGTCGCTTGCCAACTACATGATCGCAAGGGATGCTAGCCTCCAATCATTCTCGGGCAAATTGTTCGAAGACACGATCGAGCGCTTCAGAGCTGCGGATCAGCGGTATTTGAGCTTAACGCAACAGGAGATTGCGGCGCGGTTATCAACCAAAATCCCGCAAATGACGGTGGAAGCGGCGCAAAGCTCCGAGGCAGGGATTTTGCAGCGGGCAATCCGAAGCGGGGGACGTAATCTGTCCATTCGCAAGTTGTTTGAGACGATTCCGAATTTGTTGCCTAGGCTGACGCCTTGCATGCTGATGAGCCCGATTTCCGTTGCGCAATATTTGGATCCGAATGGCGCCAAGTTTGATTTGGTTATTTTTGACGAAGCGTCTCAGGTTCCGACCGCACAGGCGGTTGGCGCGCTTGCGAGAGGACATCAAGCCGTTATCGTAGGCGATCCGAAGCAGCTGCCGCCAACAAGCTTTTTCTCGAAGAACGCAAACGATGCGGATGAGGAAGAAGCGCTGCAGGATATGGAGAGCATTCTGGACGACTGTCTGGCGCTAGGCATGCCGGAGCGGCATCTCACCTGGCACTACCGGAGCCGTCACGAGAGTCTGATCGCGTTCAGCAATGCCCATTATTACGAGAACAAGCTGATGACCTTCCCGTCTCCGGATGAGCCGGTCTCCAGCGTAACTCTCATTCCGATCGAAGGTTATTATGACCGCGGACGTTCGAAGCAGAACCGGGCGGAAGGCGAGGCTGTTGTTGCCGAGATCATACGCAGGGCGAAAGATCCGGTCTTGCGCCAGCGCAGCATCGGGGTAGTGACGTTCAGCTCCGTTCAGCAGACCTTAATTGAGGATTTGCTGGAAGAAGCGATGAAGCAGGATCAGGAGCTGGATCTGTTAATGGCGAAGTTGCCGGAGCCGATCTTTGTGAAAAACCTCGAGAATGTGCAGGGTGATGAGCGGGATGTCATCCTGTTCTCCGTTGGTTACGGTCCGGATGCGTCCGGCAAGGTCAACCTGAACTTTGGACCGCTGAACCGTCAAGGCGGCTGGCGCCGTCTGAACGTTGCCGTATCCCGCGCTAGATACGAGATGTTGGTCTACTCGACTTTGATGTCCCATCATCTGAACGCAAGCCGAATTAGCGCCCAAGGCGTTCTTGGTCTCAAAGCTTTCCTGGATTACGCGGAAAAAGGCCAGCGTGCGCTGCCGGCAAGCGCGGGCACCGAACAGCAGATCTCGTTGGTGTCCAATCTTCACCACAGCTTGGCCGATGAGCTGAAAGCACTTGGTTATGAAACGGGTTTGCATGTCGGCACTTCAGGCTACCGCATTGATATCGGAGTGCTGGATCCGAAGAATAACGGGAAATATTTGCTTGGCATCGTGCTGGACGGACCGATGTACCGGGATGCGGAGGCCGCTCGCGACCGGGATTTATTGCGCGAGCAGGTGCTGGAGCAACTTGGCTGGAAGCTCGTTCGCGTATGGAGTCCGGAATGGTGGGAGAACAAAGGGAACGTCATTCGGCAGATTGTTGAAGCGATTGAGCAAGCGAAGAAGAGAACATTGGAAGCACAGCGGCATGCTCCTTCCGAACCTCTGGTGATGATTCATTCGGAGACGCCGGCTCCTGCGGACAGCGCAGAAGAGAAGGATGAACCTGTTGCAGCAGTAATTGACTCGCCAGTGAAAGTGACGGATCCGTTAGCGTATGCCGCTTGCCAGCTTGAACCGGTATCTCTCGGGACTGACCTATTCTATTCTCCGTCTTCCACGGAGCTAATCCTGGGACAGATCCGGCGGGTCATTGCCGAAGAAGGGCCCATCAGCCGCAGTCTGCTTGCGAAGCGAGTACTGCAGGCTTGGGGGATCACCCGTCTTGGCGCAAAGCTGGATCAGCGCCTTGCTGATCTGATTATCCGGCTTAAGCCGGTGGAGACGGTCTCGGACGGAGCCGTATTCTATTGGCCGGAAGGTGCCGAACCGTCTAGCTACGACCGTTATCGCGTTGCAACCGAGGAAGCAAGACGGTCGGCAGAGGAGCTGCCGATTGAAGAAGTTGCCGCGGCGGTGAAGGCGGTTCTAGCTTCGCAGATCAGTCTGCCGGAAGAGGATCTGATCAAGCAGGTCGTTAGGCTGCTCGGTTATGCAAGATCCGGCAATGCGCTGGACCGGGTTATCCGGATGGGCATTCAAAAGGCCATTGAGCTGGAATATGTGCAAGCTGATGAGCAGGAACGGGTTGTCTTGAAATAAGCTTGTTATGAAATGACCGCATACATCGCGTATGCGGTTTTTTCTTTTTTTCCAAAGGTTATGTTAAGCCTAAATGTTGATATTTGACGCTTAATCAAAATCCCGCCGCCGACCGCTTACCGTTACGTTGCACGAAATGCAACAAGCCTTTCCAAAAAATACTTGAACCTTTATATTCATTATGTCATATTGATATTATCAAAACGATAATATGGGATGCAGGGAGGTCCAGCACTCTTGAATCTGAACGAGAATGAACAAAACTATTCGGCCAGCAACTATCGTACGCCGGACGGCGCGCCTACGGATATTGTTATATTCACTATCGCCTCGCGGGAGAAAGAGACCGGAAAGAAGGCGCTGCCGAACCGGGAGCTGCAGGTATTGCTGATCCGCCGAAAAGCATGGCCTTTCCAAGGTCAGTGGGCGCTGCCGGGCGGTTTTACCCGCGAGACGGAGACGGTGGAGGAATGCGCGATTCGGGAACTCGAAGAAGAAGCGGGCGTGAAGCAGGTGCATATGGAGTTTCTTAACGTATACAGCAAGCCGGGGCGGGATCCGCGGGGCTGGATGATTAGCCATGCGTTTTGCGCTTTGGTGAATGAGCGCTTCCTACTCTACAGGCGGGCGTCTGACGATGCGGAAGAGGTGCAGCTGTTCCCGCTAAGCGAAGCGCTTGGGATGGAACTGGCTTTTGACCATCGTGACATTATCCGTGATGCGTACGGATGTATTCAGCGATTGATGATCACGCAGCCGATTGCAAAAGAGTTTCTAGCGGAGGAGTTTACGATCGGGGAGCTATATCAGATCATTCAGACGGTTGTTCCAACGTTTGAGGAGAGGAATTTTATCCGCAAAATAACCGCGACGCAAAGCCGCAAAGGCCTGATTGAAGAAGTCCGCCATGCGGACGGAAGCTTGAAGCAATCCAATCAGTATTCGCAACGTGCAGCGCAATTGTACCGTTTTACCGGCTTTGTGCCGGAGCTTTCGATTTATAGCTAGGGAATACCGATGAGCACCATGAACGGCTGAGGCTTTGCCTTTTTAGGTGGTCATTCATATAGGAGGAATCATTAATATGAAACAAAATTTATCGATGCTGGGTCTGTTCGTTGCTATCCTGGCGGTCGCTTATTATACGTCGTCGAGTGCGATCGAGATCGCGGCAACAACAACGGGGCTTGCGGCCGTATGGCTGACGGCGAAGGAGAAGTTGTGGACTTGGCCGATTAGTCTGGTCAATGTGGCCTGCTTCTTCTATATGTTCCTGGACGTGAAGCTGTATGCGGATATGACGCTGCAGGTGTTTTTCTTCGTGCTTAGCATTTACGGCTGGGTGGTCTGGATGACGAGGCGCGAAGGGGCGGCCGTACGTCCAACAAGATCGTGGACGCCGCGGATGGCGGTGTTGCTTCTTGGTTTTCTGGTTGTGTTTACTGCGGCGTGGGGGTATCTGCTTGAGCGCCATACGGACGCGTCCATTCCGTATTTGGATGCTTTTATCGCGACGTTAAGTCTTGTGGCCCAATTCCTGCTCTCGTATAAAATTCTGCAAAGCTGGTATTTCTGGATCGTGGTTGACGTCTTGTCGATCGGCATGTATTTCTACAAGGAGCTGTACGCGACATCGTTCTTGTATGTGATTTTCCTCGGTATCGCAATTTTGGGACTTGTCGAATGGAAGCGGGAGTATATGCGTCGGGCGTCGGCTTTGCGAGAGCAGCAGGATGAGGTGAATACGTATGCCGGATAAAAAAGTAGGGTTAACGCTTGGCAAATTCGCCCCGTTCCACCGCGGGCACCAGCATGTGGTAGAGACGGCGCTTCTTGAAGTGGACCATCTCATTGTGGTCATCTATGACAGTCCCGAGGTGACGAGAGTGCCGTTATCCGTGCGGGCGCGCTGGATCCGTAATCTATATCCGGCTGTTGAAGTGTTGGAAGCTTGGGATGGTCCAGCTGACAGCGGGGATACGCCGGAGATCAAATGGATTCAGGAGAATTACATTCTGGGGCTGCTTGGCGGCCGGAAGGTTACGCATTTCTATTCCAGCGAGTTTTACGGCGAGCATATGAGCGAAGCTCTTGGTGCGCTTAATCGGCAGGTCGATCCGCTCCGGGAGACGTTTCCGGTATCCGGTACAAAGGTTCGAGAGGCAACGTACGACAATAGAGGGTTGGTAGATCCGCTGGTCTATCGGGACCTCATGACGAATGTTGTATTTCTCGGTGCGCCTTCAACGGGAAAAACAACCCTTGCCGCTCGTATGGCGGAAGAGCTGCAATCCGTCTGGATGCCCGAATATGGCCGGGAATATTGGGAGGAGCATCAGATCGAACGTCGCTTAACGCTTGAACAATTGGTAGAGATCGCGGAAGGTCATCTCGAGCGCGAGGAACGAATGTTGCTAGAGGCGAGGAATGTACTCTTTGTAGATACAAACGCGATTACGACGTATATGTTCTCTCTTTATTATCATGGGGAGGCGCATCCTAAGCTACAGGAGTTAGCTAACCGATGCGCTTCGCGCTATGACCTCGTCTTCTTATGCGAGGACGATATTCCGTATGACGATACGCCGGATCGGTCGGGAGAAGTGAACCGGGCCATATTCCAAAAGCAGATTGTAGCCGATCTCATCGAACGCAAAATTCCGTATATTCCGCTCCGTGGCAGCCTTGAGGATCGGGTGCGGCAGGTCAAAGCGATTCTCGGACGCCATGAGAAATACAGCAATCCATATGAATGGATGGGAGAGCCGAGATCGTGAGAAACTCGAGAACTTAGTTCTGAAAAGATAGCAGGCGGGAAAAGGCCTTAACGATGCATGGCATCGTTAAGGCCTTTCAGTTTGGTCAGTAACTAGACTAATCTGATGCGAAGCTGGCACAATGGGCAGGTTTCCGCGAGCTTAACGATGCACCGCATCGATAAGGCTTCAGCAAAGTAACATTCTACCTTCTTTAACATTGCCGCACATCGTTAAGGAGTTAAGCTAGTCGGGGAAACGAGCAAAATTGAGTGGTTTCCCCGATCTTAACGATGCGCGGCATCGTTAAGGCCCCAACAAAGTAACACTCTACCCTCCTTAACGATGTGCCACATCGTTAAGGAGCAAGCTTAGTCGGCTTAAGTCGGCTATTGAAGGCGGTGCGTCAGCTATGAAAGCCCGACTTCCCTCGGCCGCACAACTTACTTCGTCTTCTTCCAATACACGCCGGTAATATCGATAACAACAAGCGGGTCAGTGATGTTATGAATGGCGCGGAAGTCGTGCACGGCAGCGGCGCAATAGCCGATGGAGTAGTCGTCGATGATGACGTAGCCGCCGACGGACACTTTTGGATACAGGTTAGTCAGCGCATCCATCGTTGAGGAATACATGTCGCCGTCGAGGCGAGCAATGGCGATTTTGTCCGTTGGCGCCGTAGGCAACGTATCTTTGAACCAGCCTTTCAGGAAGACGACGTTATCGTCCAATAGATCATATTTCTTGAAGTTGCCCTGAACCTCAGGCAAGGAAACGCGCAAAAAGTCCTGCTCGTGGAATTTGGAGGTAGCATCGATCGGATATTGCGGATCCGGCTTAGGCAGGCCTTCAAAGGAATCGGCGACCAGCACCTTCCGGTTCCTTACGTTATGGGCTTTCAGGAAGCCGGCCATGAAGATGCACGCTCCGCCGCGCCATACGCCCGTTTCGATGAAATCGCCTTTGACGTTGTTGTTAATGACATCGTTCATCAGCATATGAAGATTATTCATGCGGATTCGCCCGATCATGCTATGTGCAATAAGGGGCCAATCGAGGCCTTGAAGGCGGTTTTCCTTCGTAGCGCCCGGTTCATGCTCCAGCCAGATTTCAAATAGAATCGTTTTCTTCAACAATTCCAAATACAGCTCTATTGCCGATAGATTGCGCATAATCACAGTCCTTTGCATTCTTAGTGTTAAGCTAAGCATATGAACCTACCAGGAGGTTCGCTTGTGTATCAGACCACTAGAGCAAAAAGTAGAATGTGATTTACCCCAAATAATTAAATATGCTCATTGACATAAAATTTAATATAGCATTATAATATATCCATTATAACAAATGCCTATATATGATAAAGGAGTTGTTTTTGATGAGCGCAATTCGTCCTCCTGCAGTCCCTCTCGTAACGATAGATCCTTATTTCAGTGTATGGTCCCAAGCGGACCGTCTTACAGATGACTATACCCGCCACTGGACGGGACAACGCCATGCAATGACTGGCCTTATTCGTATCGATGGCATGATTCTACGATTCGCAGGTAAGGTTGAGGCTAATGCCGAGCGTTATTACACGGAGCCGCAGGCGATGGAGCAGAAGAGCGTATCCGTATCTCCGCTTAGCACGGTGTATACGTTCCAATCCGCAGGAGTGGAGTTGACGGTTCGCTTTACGTCCCCGCTGCTTCTGAATGATCTGGATGTATTATCGCGCCCGGCTTCTTACGTAGCGTTCGAAGTTCGTTCGATCGACGGCGAAGAGCATGACGTACAAATCTACTTCGACGTGACCGGCGAGTGGTGCGTGGATTCGTCGAAGCAAGCGGTCATCAGCAAGAAGCAGGAAGACGGCGAACTGATCACGATGCAAATCGCTCATGAGAAGCAAGAGCCGGTTAACCGTTCCGGTGACGATCACCGCATTGACTGGGGTTATTTCTACCTGAACGCGAAGAAATCCGATGAAGTGACTGGTTATATCGCGCCTGCTCATATCCGTCATCGATTCGTTCGCAATGAGAAGCTGGCGGAATCGCCGGCAGAGACCGAAGCGCAAGTGGTTGCGGACGTTCAGCCGGTTATGGCCCTTGTCTATAACATCGGCGGCGTTGGCGCTGTAACCGAGAAACGTCTTGCTGTACTGGCATATGACGATGTGATTGCGGTTGAATATTTCGGAGACAAGCTTGAAGCTTATTGGAAAAGAAACGGACAAAGCACGCAAGAGATGATTGCGGCTGCGTTCTCAGAATACGAAAGCCTGCTTGAGCGTTGTGCGGCGTTTGATAAACAAATCATTGCCGAAGGCCAGCAAGCCGGCGGCAGCCGTTATGCCGATCTGCTAGCCTTGTCTTACCGCCAAGCTATTGCTGCGCATAAGCTTGTCTTGGATACGGATGGCGAGATTTTGTTCCTGTCCAAAGAATGTTACAGCAACGGCTGCATGGCTACGGTGGACGTCAGCTATCCGTCCGTTCCGTTGTTCCTGCTGTATGCGCCTGAGCTGGTTGAAGGCATGATTCGCCCAATTGTGAAGTATGCGAAGACGGATAAATGGACTTTCGAGTTTGCTCCGCATGATATCGGCCAATATCCAATCGGCAACGGCCAAGTGTACGGCGAGAACGATCGCGACGGACAAATGCCGGTAGAGGAATGCGGCAATATGCTCGCCATGGCGGCGTCCTGCGCGCTTGCCGGCGGCAACCGGAATTACTTGTTCAGCCATATGGACATTTTCGGCGAATGGGCCGATTATTTGACGGAGTTTGGTCTTGATCCGGAGAATCAGCTTTGCACGGACGACTTTGCGGGACATCTGGCGCGCAACGCCAACTTGTCCGTGAAGGCGGTTATGGGCGTAGCGAGCTACTCGATTCTGAAGCAGCTGCAAGGCGATAACGAAACGGCAGCCCGTTACATGGCCAAAGCCCAAGAAATGGCTGAACAGTGGGAAGTGCTTGCGGCGGACGGCGACCATACGAAGCTGGCCTTTGGTTCGGAAGGTACTTGGAGCCTCAAATATAACCTGATCTGGGATGTGCTGTTTGGCACGGACCTGTTCTCCAAAGAGATGATCAACAAAGAGATCAGCTGGTACAAAAAGATGAAAAACGATTACGGCACGCCGCTCGATAACCGTGCTACCTATACGAAAAACGACTGGCTCGTTTGGTCGGCCGCCTTGTCGGATAACCAAAACGATTTCGAAGAGCTGGTAAGCCCGATCTGGGATATGCTGAACGATTCGGTTGACCGCGTTCCATTCTCGGACTGGACGGATACGTTGACAACGCGTCAACTGAACTTCCAGCACCGGTCAGTCGTGGGCGGCATCTTCATGAAGGTGCTGAAGGACAAGGGCATCATGAACGCTTTCCAAACGGTTTCTTCCGTCAACGGAGGAAAGTAAATTCGATTTGCCTGTAATGGACAGGGGCGCATATGAGGTGCGCCCTTGTTTTTCTCTCTAAATAAGGAAAATAAACAGCTGTTTAAATAACTGTTTTGTTAACAAACTCAAATATGGTATATTTGTTATAATCATTGAATTGCGGTCCGGATAGGAGGATTACGCGTGAGTCAAGACAGAGAACCTCTGTATATTAAGATACAGAATCATTTCAAAGATCTGATCATCTCGCGGGAGCTCGTCGAAGACGATAAAATCCCGACAGAGAAAGATCTGATGGACGAATTCGACGTCAGTCGGATTACGGTAGTTAACGCGCTGGCTGAGCTGGCGAAGGACGGATGGATTTACCGCATCCCGGGCAGAGGAAGTTTCGTCAAAGGCATCCCAGAGAAACAGATGGCCGTTAGCCCGGTGAACGAACCCCGCGGGGAACAGAAAGGGCCTAAAGTGAAGATTGGCCTTGTCTTCCCGGTGCTAGGAGACTACTTCGCGATCCGTTTGATAGCGGGAATTACGGATCATCTCAAGGAGAAAGGTTATTCGCTAGTGATCATGCTGACGAACAACTCCAAGGAGAAAGAGAAGGAAGTTATCCGGGAGATGAAGAACACCGTTGACGGGCTTATTATTTTCCCGGTCGACGCCGAGGTGTACAACGAAGAGATTATCGCGCTCAAAATGCAAAATTACCCGTTTGTCCTGATCGACCGGTACTTGCCGGGCGTAGAGACGAACGTTGTCGCTTCTGATAGCGCGTTTGCTACGATGCTGGCCGTTGATCACCTGTGGGAGCTGGGGCACCGCAACATTGCGATCTGTTCCGACTCGCCGCTTATGACCGTATCGGTGGACGAGCGGATCCAGGGCTACCAGGAAGCGCTGAAACAGAAGGAAGCGTTGATCAACCCGTCGCTCATCTTGAACGACATTCATATTAACGGCGGCGGAATGAATCCCGAGCATCCGTTTTACCGGTTTGTGAAAAACCAGATGGCCACCGCATATATTGCTCTTAACTGCTCGCTTGGCGTCCAGATTTTGTCGATTGCGAAGGAAGTTGGCTTGCGCGTGCCGGAGGACATCTCCATCGTGACGTTTGATAATCCGACGCCGCTGCTTGAAGAGTTCAGCTTGCTGACCCATATTGATCAATCGGAATATCAAATGGGTGCCGAAGCGGTGCTGCTGCTTCTTCAAGTAATCGAGAATAAAGGCAAACAGCCGGTCAAATTCGAGAAAAAGATTCTCAAACCATCCCTCGTGCTACGGAAAACTACGGCTAAAGCGCAGGCTTAGCAGCGATCATATGGCAGATCTCTAAAAAACCGGATCCTTTTTTACAAAAGGATCCGGTTTTTCTTTTTTTTCCAATTGACTAATTTGATATAACAAATATAATATATTTTATAGGGAATATATAGCATTTGCATTTGAGTACGTCTATAACTAGCAAGGAGGAATTATGAACATGAATGACAGGAAAGTAGAAGCAGCATCACCCTTACAAATGCCAGTCACTAACGTATCAACACAATCCTCTCTCAAGAAGTTTGCGGTCAGACACAAAGATGCGTTAATCGCCACGGCTATTTTAAGTCCAATGATCCTATGGTGGCTAGTCCTTTCGGGCTTCCCGACCTTATTTGGATTTTTCCTTGGTTTCTTCGATTGGGTAGGCATTGCCGCTCATCCGAAATTTATCTGGTTCGACAACTATGTGCGGTTCTTTAAAGATCCTTTGTATTACGAAGCATTATGGAGATCCATCTGGATGGGCGGACTTGTAACCGGAATCACCCTGATTGCCGGCTTTGGCGCAGCTATCCTAATGAATATGCCCTTGTTCGGCAAAGGGATCTACCGGTCGATCTGGTACATTCCCGCGGTAACGTCTACCGTTGCCACAACGCAGATTTTTAATCTCCTTCTCGATACGAATAACGGCGTTATTAATAACTTTCTGAAGTCGATTGGCAAGGAGCCGATCGTATGGCAATATTCCGTTTTCTGGGGCGTCTTCTGGATTGTTGTCTACTCCGTATGGAAAGGCGTAGGGGGAGCGGCGCTCATCTGGCTCGCGGGCTTGCAGTCGGTTGACGTTTCCTTGTACGAGGCGGCGGAGATCGACGGAGCAGGGCGCTGGGGTAAACTTTGGAACGTAACGCTTCCAGGCTTGAAACCGATTGCAACTTACATTGTTATCACAAGCTTGATCGGCGCCATTCAAATTTACGAACAGGTATTGTTTATGACAGGCGGCGGTCCTTACGGCAAAACGGAAGTACTCGTATTCCGCATCTATCGCGATGCGTTCTGGGATTTCAACTTGGGCATGGCGGGCGCTTCCTCGCTCATTATGGCCGTTGTGGTCTTCGTCGGTACCGTGTTCTATTACCGCTGGTCCACGAATTCCGACAGAAGCTCAACCATCAAGATTAAAGGCGTAAAAGGAGGTCCAAAAGCATGAAAGAATCTTTTGCCAAAAAACTAGCTTTTCAACTGAAGCCCGGCAATTTCATTGCCCATCTGATTCTGCTAAGCGTTGGACTTGTCCTGTTATATCCGCTAGTCTTCATGGTTCTGGCCGGCTTCTTCACGAGAGATGAGTTTACAAGCTCCATTATCGGATTGCTGCCAATCGCCAAAGCGCCTACGCTTCATAACTTTTTTGTCCTGTTCTACGGCTCAGCCGATGCGGGCATTCAGAAATATTTCATTAATTCCGGTTACCGCACCATCTATAACACGTTCTGGGCGCTCCTGACTTCTTTGCTGGCCGGTTATGTATTCGCAAGGCTTCGTTTTAAAGGGAAAGATCAGCTATTCCTTATCTTGCTGGGAACACAGATGATTCCGGGTACGATTGCTCTCATTCCTACTTATCTGGAATTCGCCAGATTCCCGTTTGCCGGGGGGAACAACATCTTTACCGGTGGTTCCGGTATTCTCGATACGTGGTGGGTCTACTTCATTGGCGGACCAAGCCTGAACATTATGGGGGCCTTCCTCGTCAAGCAGTCCATTGAGAAGATCCCGTACGAGCTGGATGAGGCGGCTAAGGTAGATGGCGCGGGAACGTTCCGGATCATCTTCCAGATCCTTCTCCCGCTGCAATTGCCGATTATGGCGTTTATCGCCATTACGACAGCACTTGCTACATGGAATGACTTTGCTACGCCGTTCTTCTATACGTCATCGGATAAGCTGCAGACGTTGCCTGCCGCAATAACCAGGCTGTCTTCGGCAGCCGCGAGCCCGGGGGCGATCCCGAACTGGCCGCTTATTATTACATTAGGACTTGGCATGACGGTTCCGGCGCTTCTTATTTTCTTCTTCTTCCAGAAGTACATTGTGCAAGGTCTTGCTAATACGGGCATTAAGGGCTAAGCTTAAAATATTTGTTATAACATATTGAATATAACAAATAATCATGATATATTAAATTTCGAAAAGGTCAGTTATCCTAATCTGGAGGGGTTTAATGTGAACAAAACAAAAATCACATCCTTGCTTGTAACTGCACTATTAACGGTTTCTTTATCGGCGTGCGGTAGCAACAATAACGGAAACAATACCAACTCGCCGCAAAATTCGGCTTCGCCTGAGGAGTCCGCGGCAGCATCCGCAACACCGGCAGAAAGCACGGATACGGCAGCGGGGAAACCGGTAACGATTACGGTTCTGAACGAAGGCGCTGTTGCGATCGGCGTTGGCAAGCTGGAAGATTTGTTCGCTCCAAAGGAAAAAGAGTTAAAAGGAAAAGGCATTGATACAACTTATACGCCGGGCAACCCGGTAGCGGCTTTCCCGCTTTACTACCAAAAAATTATTAACGATCAGTTGAAAGCTAAGAACATCAGCATCAAAACGGAAGACTGGGGTTGGGGCGAGCCGCTGATCCAGAAGGAAACGGCAGGCTTCCTGGCTAAAAACCTTCCGGACATTATCGTAGGCGAAACGCAAATGCCTGGTTTTGCCCAACAAGGTCTGCTTGAGCCGTTCCCGGACGATATGGCTGCGGATATCCGCGCTAACGTATCGCCTGCGGCATGGAAGCCAATGGAATATGACGGTAAAATCTACGGTCTTGCTTCGCAGCCTGGCGTAAGCAGCTTGTACTGGAATAAAAAGCTGGTTAAAGAAGCCGGTATTGATCCGGAGAAACCGATCACTTCCTGGCAAGAGCTGGCTGACAATGCTAAGAAAGTAACGGAAGCTGGCAAAGGCAAGTTCTATGGCGGCGGCGTGTACGCCGGTCCTAACTTCGGCGGTTACCTGCGCTACGGCGCTTTGATCGGCATTAACGGCGGTTCTTTTGCCGATGAGAATGGTCAGCCTACCTTTAACTCGGATGCAAACATCGAGACGGTTAACCTGCTTCGCGAACTGAACGCGGATCATCCTGCCGGCCTCATGGTCAACAATACGGAAGGTACTTATTTCGATGCTTGGACAAAAGGACAAATCGCTTATCTGGTCGATGGTCCATGGCAAGTACAGCAATGTAAAGACAACAATCTGGAATGCGGCATGTCTCCAATTCCTCTGTCCCCAAGCGGTCAAGCGGCTAACGTAACAATCGGCGCTGCTTTCCACTCGGTACCAAAAGACGCGAAGAACAAAGAGGCAGCATTCGAATATATCAAAGCGATGTACAGCAAAGACATTCAGCAGCTGATTGCGGACTCCAACGTTCGTTCTCCGATCCTGAAAGAAATCGCTGAAACTCCTGAATACCAACAAAAACATCCTGAGATGTACCTGCATTACCAAGCAATGAACGGCAACGTTAAAGGTCTTCCTACCTTCGCGAAAGACAACTCCAAGGTATGGCAAGTATGGGGCGACGCAGTCGTGAAATCCCTGATGACCAAAGGCGATGTAAAAGCCATCTTGGACGACGCCCAAAAGAAAGCAGAACAAATCACGAAACAATAAAAATCAAAAAAGAGGACTTTCTTAACATGTCCTGTGCGGTCTGAAGAATAATTATCGTTGAGCAGATAAGGAGTTGTGGTATCTCTTTTAAGAGCGTAGCGTCCGCCTTTGCCATCTGGAAATTTTCCACTTATTAATCTAATCAGAATTTCCAGAAGGCAACAGCGGCTTAAAGAGATACCACTCTCCCTAAAATGCTCAATAACGTAATTACTCTTCCGACCACAGGACTGTTAATCAGTCCTCTTTTTTTCCCAGGAGTGACAGATATGCCATACGAAACGAAACTAATCAAGCTGCAAAAAGCAAAAGGGGTACTTCCTCGCCTGCGTGATGCCATCTATGAACCAGTCGCAGCAATGAAAGTGACAGCCTGGGTTACAAATGAGCCAGTTCCTTATTCGGAGCGTACCTCCGGTGAACGCGTTGATCTTACTCCGGGCGCGAAATGGGGCAAACTGTGGGATTGCGCTTGGTTCCGATTCGAAGGAAACGTCCCTGCGTCAGCAGCGGGGAAAAAAGCCGTTATGCTCATCGACGTTAATGGAGAGCTGTGCCTCGTTGATCAAGAAGGTTCGCCAATGCAAGGTTTGACGAATATCAACTCCGAATTTGATTTCAGTCTTGGCCTGCCGGGCAAACGCGTGGTTGATCTTGGTTATGACGCTGCTGGAGACCAAATTGATCTGTGGGCGGATGCGGGCTGTAACGACCTGTTCGGCATGTACCGCAGCGGCACGTTGAAAGAAGCCGACATTGCGATCTGCTACGAAGAGATCCGTCAGCTGTATTACGATTACGAAGTGCTTCTGGAGCTGGCGGAGCATCTGCCGGAAGGAGCAAGACGGGAGCGTGTGGTTCAAAGTCTTTACGATGCAGCGCTTAAGTTGGAGGTTATTGATGAAGAGACCGCGCAACAAGCTAGAGAGATTCTAGGCAAGGAACTCGGCAAAAAAGGCGGCGATCCAACGCTGACGGTCAGCGCCATCGGACATGCGCATATCGACCTTGCGTGGCTGTGGCCGATCCGCGAAACGATCCGCAAAGGCGCAAGAACGTTCTCGACGGTTCTGAAGAATATGGAGAAGTACCCGGATTATGTGTTTGGCGCAAGCCAGCCGCAATTGTATCAATGGATGAAAGAATATTATCCGAAGCTGTACGACCGGATCAAAGAGCGGATTCAAGAGGGACGTTGGGAAGTGCAAGGCGCGATGTGGGTAGAGCCGGATACGAATATTTCCGGCGGCGAAGCGCTTGTTCGCCAGATTCTGTTAGGCAAACGCTACTTCCAGCAGGAATTCGGCCAAGAGATGAAAGTGCTCTGGCTGCCTGACGTATTTGGCTACTCGGCAAGCTTGCCGCAGCTTCTTCGCAAGTCCGGCGTTGATTATATGATGACGCAGAAGTTGTCCTGGAACGTATACAATACGCATCCGCATCACAGCTTCGAATGGGAAGGCATTGACGGCAGCAAGGTGCTGGCACATCTTCCGCCGGAAGATACGTATAACAGCCCCGGCGCGCCAAGATCGCTTGCGAAGATCGAGAAAAGCTATCTGGACAGCAACATATCCGAGCACGCCCTGATGTTGTACGGGATCGGCGACGGCGGCGGCGGCCCCGGCGAGGAACATTTGGAACGTTTGTCCCGCGAGCATAATCTGCTTGGACTTCCTCCGGTTGTTCAAGAGAGCTCTTTATCCTTCTTCCATAAGCTTGATCAGGAGAAAGAACGGTTCCAGACGTACCGCGGCGAGCTCTATTTGGAGAAACACCAAGGCACGTTAACGACGCAAGCCCGGAACAAATGGTATAACCGCAAGATGGAGAAATCGCTCCGCGAGTTGGAGTTCGCAGCTTCCCTATTGCTTGCAATGGGTGAGAATGCTTATCCTTCCGAGGAGCTCGACAAGATATGGAAAGAAACGCTGCTCTATCAGTTCCATGATATATTGCCTGGTTCGTCGATTACGCGCGTATTCGAAGAATCGCTTGAACGTTATGCCGCGATGCATGGACGCACGCAGGAGCTGATCGCGCAAACCTATGCCAGAGTGGCGGAACTTGCGGGAGCAAGGGAAGGTCAGGCGGTTGTCTTTAACTCGTTGCCGTGGGAACGTGAGGAAGTTGTGGTGCATAAGGGCAGCCGATACGCCGTGAAAGTACCGGCGATGGGCTTTACTAATCTTGCAAATGCACAGCCTTGCTCCGAGACGGCTACAGACTCGGCACTTCGCGCAGAAGAGCAACTGCTGGAAAACCAATATTTGCGCGTCACCTTTGCACAGGATGGCAGCATCGAGTCGCTTTACGATAAAGCAGCTGGCAGAGAGGCGATTATGCCAGGCCAGAAAGCGAATGTGCTGACCGTTTACCATGACCGGGGCGATGCTTGGGACTTCCCAAGAGATTACCGGAATACCGTGGCTGGCCGCATGACGCTTGAAGAAAGCACGGCTGCGATCGAGAATGGCCAAGCGGTGCTGGAACAGCATTACCGGTTCGGCGAGTCGACGCTGGTACAACGTATTGTGCTGGAGCAATCGGCAACGACGGTTCGTTTCGAATCGAATGCCGACTGGAAAGAAACGGAGAAGATGCTTCGCGTCTCGTTCCCGGTACAAGTTATGTCCGATCACGTGAATTGCGAGATTCAGTTCGGTTACCTGAAACGTCCAACGACTCGCAACAATATGATCGAATTCGTACGCGACGAAATTTGCGCGCACCAATATATCGACCTGTCGCAGCCAGATTACGGCGTAGCTTTGCTGAGCGACAGCAAATACGGCTATAGCGCGGAACGCAACGTGATGGATATCAATTTGCTCCGCAGCCCGAATTATCCGGACCCTGTAGCTGATCGCGCGGTTCACCAGTTCGTGTACGCGATCTATCCGCATAGCGGCGATTTCATTCAAGCTGACGTATACCGCAAAGGATACGAGCTGAATACGCCGTTAACGGTTGCCGAGCCGTCCCAGGCGCCTATGGCGAATGGGCCAACGGCTGCGTTTGACTCGCTTATTCAAGTGACTCATCCGCATGTCATGGTTGAAGCGGTGAAAAAAGCGGAAGATTCGGATGACCTCATCATTCGTCTGTATGAAACTTCCGGAACGTTTGCCGAAACGGCTGTTGCATTTGGCGTACCGGTCTCGGCAGTTGAGGAAGTGGATCTGATGGAGAATGCCATCGGAGCAGCCGGCGACAAGCTTGCATTCCAACCTTTTGAGATCAAGTCGCTCCGAGTGAAGCTCTAATTAAAATTGAAGATAGGTGAACAGGGGGGAAGGCGTAACGGCTCCCCCCTGTTTGTTGTCAACCTCAAAAATTGTTCTAGGGGGATTCTCAACTATGATCAGAAGGAACCGTCAGGAAGAATTAACAGGCTTTCAGGAGGGCGGACCTTATCATCCGTCTTATGATTTGCAGACTGACTTTGTCATGGTATACGGGATTCGAGGCGATGTCGAGGAACGGATCCGCACATGGAAGGAAAAAGGATACGTTGTCCATTTGATGACGGGCGTATCATGGGGTGGCTACCAAGACTATCTGAACGGCAAGGTTGACGGCCGCTCGCATTGGGACGAAGCGCAGAAGAACCGCAAATATGACAATATTATTCACGGCACTTCCGAAGACATCCCTTATATGGTTCCTACCATCGCTTATGCCGATTTTCTGACCGAACAGATCCGTGTGGCGGTTGACGCGGGGGTTGAGGCGATTCATTTGGAAGAGCCGGAGTTTTGGGTGGAAGGCGGCTACTCGGACGCGTTCAAGCGCGAGTGGGAACTGTATTACCGCGAGGCTTGGCAAGCACCGCATTCTTCGGTGGACGCGCAATACCGGGCTTCCAAGCTGAAGGCTTATTTGTACACCCGTACGCTGGACCGGATTTGCAGCACGCTGAAGGAATACGCGCTGCAGAAGTACGGCCGCAGAATCCGATTCTATGTGCCGACGCATAGCCTTATTAACTATACGCAATGGCGGATCGTCAGCCCGGAATCGAAGCTGCTCGAGTTGCCTGGCGTAGACGGTTATATCGCGCAGGTATGGACGGGAACGGCGCAAACGCCAAACGTGTATAACGGCGTCCGCAAGGAGCGGACGTTCGAGACGGCTTATCTGGAATACGGCATCATGCAGGAGCTCGTACGCGGCACCGACCGCAGAATGTGGTTCCTGCATGATCCGATTGCCGATGATCCGAAGCATACCTGGAAGGATTACCGCCAGAATTATATCCGTACGTTAGTGGCGTCCCTGTTGCATCCGCATGTCAGCCGTTATGAAGTATGTCCTTGGCCAAGACGGATTTACCAAGGCGAATATCCTAGAGAAGGCGCTAACGGCAAAGAAAGAATTCCGGCTGATTATGCAACCGAGCTGCAAACGGTATTAAACGTGCTTGGCACGATGGAAGGGCAAGACGCGGAATGGCTGACGGACAGTTTGCAAGTAGGCCTGCTCCTTGCCGATTCGGCTATGTACCAGCGCAATCACCCGGATTGGAGCGAGGAAGCAACCTCGTTCAAATACGACGGAACGGAAGTTGCGTCGGCGCTTGGCAGCGAATTTATGGAACTGCTGGACTGGTCGCCGTTCTACGGTCTAGCCCTTCCGCTCCTTAAGCATGGCGCGGCCGTTCGTCCGGTTCAGCTGGATAACGCGGGAAGATTCCCGGGGTATTTGGACGATTACCGCGTCCTGGTACTTAGTTACGAATACATGAAGCCGGAATCATCCGGTCTGCATAACGTTCTGGCGGAGTGGGTGAAAGAAGGCGGTACGCTCATCTATGTCGGCGATGGCAGCGATGACTTCCATACGGTTCGCGAGTGGTGGAATCAAGGGACGAAGAAATATGCTACTCCGGCTGAACATCTATTCGCAAGTCTCGGACTTGAAACGGCGCTAACGCCGGGCGAATACGAAGTGGGCAAAGGTTGTTTGGCCTACCTGCCGCTCCATCCTGCGCAATGCGCGACTCTGCCGGAAGCGGGCGAACAGCTGCGCCTGGTAGTGGCGTCAGCCATTCGGAAAGCGGACAATGGCGGACTAAGCTGGGAGAAAAAGAACGGCATGGCGCTGCGCAGAGGCCCTTACATTATTGGCGCCGTTCTTGATGAATCGATCAGCGACGAGCCTTACCGTATTTACGGCAAGCTGGTAGATTTGCTGGATGCGAATCTTCCTGTCCTCGATCAGGTGACCGTAAATGCCGGCGAGCAAGTATTGTTGTACGACTTGAGCAAAGCGGGAGACGGCGTGCAGCTTATTGCTGCAGCATCCCGAATCGATGAGATCACGGAGTCATCCGACGGCTTTGCCTTTACGGCATACGGACCCGAAGGGATTCAAGCTGTGGCGAGATTCCAATGCCCACGCAAGCCTAAGACCGTAGCTTTCAGCACGGCCGGTGCCTCCATCCGTATGGCGATGGATTTCAAATGGGATGAAGCAAGCTCGACGGTACTGTTCCGCTATGAGAACGTTCCGGCAGGGGTAACGGTGAAAGCTGTTTGGTAAACGGTTAATTATGTAGGGGGGGAAGTACAATTGAAGGGCAAAGGTAAAGTGATAAGCATCTCTCTGGCCGTCATCCTTGTTGCAGCCGTATCCGCCTATTTCGCATGGCCCGAGAAGAAGGAAGGGATCAGCTGGCCGAGCAAGCAGGCTTTGCCTTCGTTTAACACCCCGGCTGAAACGCTCGATATGATCTACACGACAGACAGTTATTACTACCAAGCAGAGAACGAGACGTTTGGGCATGAAACGGGCAAGGCGGATGGAGACGGCTGGGTAGCGGCTGCGGGAACCGACGCTGCTAACAAAGCGATGTTGGACGTAACCGGCCGCAAGGAAATACCGGCGGGAGACATTAAAGCCGCGTTTAACTTGCAAGTCGATAATTTTGCGGATGAGGATGGCGTTGTAGCGACTTTGGAAGTGCGGGACCAGACGGCGAATGCCGTTCTTGCTTCGCAGGAAGTGAAAAACTGGGATTTCCGGCTGCCTAACGCTTCCCAAAGCTTTGAGCTTTCGTTCACCGCACCGGGTGAAGGGCATGAATTGGAGTTCAAGGTACTGTGGACCGGCAAATCGACCGTGAAGCTGTTTGATGTCGGCGTATTCTGGCCGCTGCGCAAGGAAGAGAATTTATTGTTCACCTCTCTAAAGGGCATCGTCAACGAGAAACAGCCGCGTATTTACTCTTATACGGACAATGTCCGTGGTTCCACGGGAACTTCCATGCTCGATCATCTGGGGCTGAAATATACCGAAGTGAAAGATAATTGGGAACTGGTGGACAAATACCGTTCGGAGATTAAAGGGCTAATTATTTACGATGATCAGCAACCGGATACGATTAATCTCGCAACGACGATGGCAGGATTGAAACATGGCATCGTTACCCCGCCATCCCTTGCGGATAAGCTTGCGGGCGAACCTTATAATCTACCAATCATTGAGGATTTGCGAGGCAAATTCAGCTCCAAGCTGGATGTCTATCAATATCTCTATGACCACTATTGGAAGCAAACGACGCATAAAGCAATCATCGGTCTTGATCCCGGCATTCAGTCTTACCTTCGGGACTATGCGATTGGAATGGATGCGGCCGTTGTTTGGTTGAATCCGGGTGACGATAGCGAGTCTAAGCTTCTGGATAAATTTTTCCAGGATATGCCTTACGGAGAAGGCTTGTATCTTGGCTGGTGGCCGGATGAAGGGATGGGCGTGAAGAAAACGGCCGATTACGGACTTGCGACCGTCGCAAGCGACTTCTCTTCCAACCTTAGCGTACTTAGCGGAACTTCACGCGAGATTACCATGCCGAAAGCTCCGGAGAAACCAAAGCTGGAAAATAAGCTATATGTCTCGTTTATTCTGAGCGATGGCGACAATCTGCAGTATATGGAGCATTCCTTCTGGAATTTGTGGAATAATCCAAGCCGCGGAGAGGTGCCGATTGGCTGGACGATCTCGCCTCTAATGGTAGATACGATGCCGGGGATGTTGAATTACTTGTACAGCCAAGCTACGCCAAACGACGCGTTTGTATCCGGTCCATCCGGCGTTGGTTATACGTACCCGAACTTCATGGAGAAAGAAGACGGACTCCAGAAATTCATCGAGCGTACGAATTCTTACATGGAGCAGTCGGGTCTGAAAGTATTGACGGTATGGAATTACGTGAAGGGCGAGATCAAGCCGGAAGTAGGCGACAAGCTTGCTAAGTATGCTCCGTCGCTGCTCGGATTCACTTCCCAGTTCGGTACCGGGACAATCGGGGTTTACAACAATTCGATGCCAGGCCAGGAGTTAAACGTGGCTTACGGCAGCGCGGAGAGCGACGTGACGGGCGGCATTGCCGACGGTCTCAAGAACTGGGACGGCAAATCGCCAGGTTTTGTCTCCATTCAAGCGAACCCTTGGCAGGTGAACTATCAGAACTTCGTGAATGCCGTAAATATGTACAAAGACAACAAGGACGTTGTGTTTGTTCGGCCGGATGTGTACTTCCAGCTGATGCGGGAGAGCAAAGGCCTGCCGGTAGATCCTAAATAGCAATGAAAAACAGGGCCGTGACGGTTTGAAACGTCACGGCCCTATTATTGCGGTGCCGCGGAGCTCTTGCATATCGAGCGTAGGCGGCTTGCCGTACATCCGGGCATATTCACGGCTGAACTGGGACGGGCTCTCATACCCGACGCGGAAAGCCGCTTCCGAAGCTTGCATCGATTCCGTCAGCATGAAACGTCTTGCTTCTTGCAGGCGCAACGTTTTCTGATATTGAAGCGGGCTCATCCCCGTTACGCGTTTGAAATGCTTGTGGAAAGCCGAAGTGCTTAGCTTAGCCGACTTCGCCAGATCCTCGATAACAAGCGTCTTGGCGTATTGCCGGTTAATGATCCGGATCGCTTGCGCGATGTTATGCGAATGGCTCCCGATCATGGCAAACGAGCGAATAAGCGCGCCGTGTTCGCTTTGAAGCACGCGGTACAGAATCTCGCGGACGATAAGCGGGGCCAGAACCGGAATATCCTCCGGCGTGTCCAGTAATTGAACCAGCCGCACGGCGGCGTCAAGCAGTCCGGGGGACGTATGGTTCATCGTTATGCCGGGCGATGCTTCCGTGGATCCTTCATCGGAAGGGCTGCTGTCTTTGATAAGATCAAGAATAACATCCGGTTCAAAGCTAAGCTTCAAGCTAAGATAGGGGACTTCGGGCGAAGCCTCGACAATCTTGCTTATTATCGGCAATTCAGCGGCAATAACGACAAATGTCATTGGATCGTACCGGTAGGTCTCATCGGCCAAGGAAGCCGTCTTTGCGCCTTGCGCGACCAAACAAAGGGAGGGCTTATAGACGGATTCCAGCGGCTCCGATTCATGCGTGGCATGCATCAAAGACAAATGAGGGACAGGCGTCGGATAAGTACCGCTTGATGGAGCGTGGCGCAGGATCAAGTCCGCTAGCTGCCGCAAAGTCTGCTCCAAACGCAAAGTTTCGTCCATGGCTCATGCATTCCTTTCCGAGAAGTGGTTATGATTATTGTAAAATAGCAAAAGAGAAATAGGCAAGGAATGAACGCTTCTGTTCTAACGGCCTTGCCCTCAAACTCTCTATAATGATGATGTAGCCGTAGAGAATAAAGAAACAAAATAACTTCCTATTAAGGAGAGACAGAACCATGAGCATACAAGGAAAAGTTGCTATCGTTACGGGAGCCTCGAGAGGAATCGGACGGCAAATTGCCATTCAACTGGGCGAAGCCGGCGCTAAAGTTGTCGTTAATTATTCTTCCAATGAAGAGAAAGCTAATGAAGTTGTTCGTTTAATCGAGCAGGCTGGCGGGGAAGCCGTTGCGGTCCGCGGCGATGTCGGCAAGGTTGGCGATGTTGAGGGAATGTTTGCCGAGACGCTGGAGCGGTTCGGACGCGTAGATATTCTCGTGAATAATGCGGGCGTGATGACCTGTACGCCAATCGGGGACGTAACGGAAGAGATGTTCGACCGGCAGTTCACGATTAATGTAAAAGGAACCTACTTCGCCTGCCAGCAAGCGATGAAGCATATGGCAAGCGGCGGGACGATCCTCAACTTCTCGACTTCCGTGTCGGGGGCTATGCTGCCGACTTATAGCGTATACGCCGCAACCAAAGGAGCCGTCGAGCAATTAACTCGTCAGCTTGCCAAAGAGTTTGGCCCGAAAGATATTATCATCAACTGTATAGCTCCGGGCCAGGTGTCGACCGAGCTCTTCCTGAACGGCAAATCCGAGGAGCTTGTGGAATCGTTCCGCCGGATGAACGCGTTTGGACGTCTTGGCGAACCGAATGACATCGCTAATGCCGTAGAACTGCTCGTCAGCGATAAAGCCCGTTGGATTACCGGACAGACGATCCGCGTGAACGGCGGATTTAACTAATGTAGTAAACGCCAGTACCTGCAAGGGAGGTACTGGCGTTTTTGTGCTTGGCAGATGGGCTATAGCGCTATAGTACTCCGCACGCAGACTGGCTTTTTGCGCTGTGGACTGGCCTGTTGTACGCTGCATAGCGCTACGTTTAATACTCCACGCGAACGCCTGCCGCTCGGAAGGCGGAGGCTGTTTCTTCAGGGAGGCCTTGATCCGTAAGGAGCGCCGTCAGCTCGGATAACTGCGCAAATGTGCGAAGGGCGCTGTGACCGAATTTATGATGGTCGGCAACGCCGTAACACTCGCGGGCGGTTGCCATAAGCGCTTGCTTGAAGTCGATCAAATCGCCGGTATAAACGGACAACCCGTATTCAAGATGAACGCCGGTTGCGGAAATAAACGCCTTATTGATATTCAAGTTGCGCACGTAAGCCACCGCTTCCGGGCCAGCAAGTACATTGCGGACACGATAGCCGCCGGGAACTACGAGACGGACGTTTTCTTTTGCCGCCAATTCGCTAATGATATATACGTCGTTTGTAATAACGGTAACCGGGAGATCACCAAGCCGTTTGGCGATTTCAAGCGTAGTGCTGCCGCCGTCGAGCGCTATTATATCATTGTCGGAGATCAGTCGAATGGCTATTCCGGCTATATCGGATTTCTCATCCGCGTGTTTAACAAGCGGCTCCTTCACCGGAAGGATGCCGAATTGATCGCTGTTCGCCAGGACGGCTCCGCCATGGACGCGTTTCACCAGTCCTTGCTCCTCCAGCTTCGTCAGATCCTCCCGAATCGTCTTGCCGGTAACGTTAAGCCGCTCGCTTAGCTCCGCAACGGTAACTTCCTTCTGCGTCAGCAGAACCTCCATAATATTCTCGTATCTCCGCAAATGGTTCATATTCGTTCATCCGTTCTCCATGTTATAGCCCTTATTGTAACACAATAGAATTTGCGAGTTTGGGTGTACATCCAAACATACAACGAAAATTTATTACCACAAACCTCTCAGAATGAACTAAAATAAACTTAAATGAACTTATACATACTTGTTTGGGGGGGAGTGAGTTGTTGAACGGACAAGAGCAACGCCAGCGAGAGATCATTCGCGCGGTAGCGTTAAAAGCGCAGAACCAGCCCATGCTTGCAAGCGGATTATGGTTCCATCACGATATTCGGGATAATTTCTACTATGCTTCGTATCTGTTTGCTGCTGCAGTGGACAATGAAATGCAATCACTATTGGTTAATCCAGCCGATGAGAAAAAGAAAGCGGAAAACGTGCTCCGAATTGTGCTGGAGCTTCAGCAGCAGAATCCGGAGCAGCCGTTATACGGCCATTTTCCGCTAAACCTTAACCCAGCGCCCGAGCTGGCGAATCCTCACGAGCTGCCGGTCGAACTGATGGGCAGCTTGATGGTTTATTTTTACCAGCGTTATAAGGAACAAATGGTGGCGGATTTAAGTAAAAAGTTTGAGCGAACGCTTGTGCATATTTATCGCGGGGGATTTTTCCGGAAGCCTGTACAGATGTTTAACCATCATGAAGCGAAATATACGGCGGCGAAAATCATATTCGGACAACGCTTTGAAGATCAAGAGCTGCTAGATGACGGAATCGCTTCCTTGAAACGTACGATGGAGCGGGTAACTTCGCAAGGTATGCCCGAGTACGGAGCTTTGCCGTGGTTCTGGCATTGGGTTCAGGCGTTTACGTCTGCATGGGAGCTAACGGGCGAGCCCGTGTTACAACGGCAGCTTGCCGACATGCTGGACTACTTGTGGCGGGAGAGGGCATTGTTTTATTTAAAAGGGGCTTGGGTCGGCGCCCACTCCAGAGGTTGGCCGCATGATGCGCCGGCGGACCGCAACGTTCTGCATGATTATGCGCAATTTGGAGATTTTCCGCTGGGGGATTATATGCCTCGAACGGAATATGCCGGCTTCCTCTGTTATCCTGCTCCGCAGGATGCCAGGGAAACGGCGCTGGAACGCGAACAACCGGCCGAGGTTCGGAAGCAGATCATTAAGATTGATACCGGCGAAGAGATACCACTTCACTCCTATACGTATGTGAGGAAGGATTATGCGGCGGGAGGTATTCTGGAGCGCGTTCAAGAGTTTGATAATGAGCAAATCCGGTGGATGGTCTCGTTCCCGGTTACCGCTGACAACAGCGTGAACCAGCTGTACTTCTTCCATCCCGGCGAAGGCTGGAGAGAAGGCGATCCGCGGCATCAAAGCGAATATGCGGAGGTGCTGTACGAGAAGAACCGCATATTGGCGGTATTCCCGATTCCGGCTGATGCCAGCCAACAAGAAGTGATCGGCATCCTGCCGAAAGGCTTATGGTTTATGGAGGAAGCGGGATTGGTGGGGCAAGTGCAAAATTGCTTTGTCTCCATTGTTATTAAAGGACGTTATGAAATTGTGGAGCATGAGCATTGCGATGAGGTTCGTCTGCAAGGTGATCCGGCTGCTTTAGCGGTCGAGGTATGGGGATTGGATGAAGCTACCGCGCTTGGCATAGAGAGTCTCTCGGCTTTTACAGAACGCTTCCGTAAGGCAAGCTTGACAGTTGAACCTTCAATCAGCGGGCGAAGCGGGTTCATTTATAAAGGGATTGGCAATTAGGGATTTTCCGTTTGATCTGCAGATCCAGTGTCTACGTTGTGCTGATTCAAAAAATCCAAATGCTGATATCCCCACGTACACATCTCGCCTAGCACGGTTTGCAACGTAAGTCCGTGTTCGGATAATTGATATTCGACTTTGGGCGGGATTTCCTGATAGACCGTCCGTACAATCAGTCCATCCCGTTCAAGCTCTCTCAGCTGGTTGGTCAACATGCCTTGCGTAATATGAGGCAACTGGCGTCGGAGTTCCCCGAACCGTTTGGTTCCTTCTTGCAGCAATATGAACAATATAAGCGGCTTCCACTTTCCGCCGATCGCTTGCAGCATCGTTAATACGCCTTGCGTTGAACCATGCTCGCGTATTTCGTTAGGCATTGTTTACACTCCCGATCTTAACTTTCTTACCGTTACTGTATCAGAGTATCCGGGAATTAAACAGTACGACGTTCTATCATACTTAGTACGGTATTTCGTACCGTATCCTTGTGTCATATGGCGCCAATCGTATGATTTAGCAGACTTAGTACGGAGAAACTGCGTACTTTGCAACGACCGGGATCTCGCCAATAATGGGGATGTAACTCGCGAGGTTAACATCAAACCGAAAAGGAGCATCATCCTATGCGAATCTTGGTCATTGCAGCGCATCCCCGGCCGGAACAATCCCGCGCCAATCAGGCGCTTTCTCTTGAAATAACGAAACAGCCGGACATGGATTACCGCAATCTGTACGAGGAATACTCCGACTGGAACATAGATGCGGATAAGGAACGCGAACTTCTCCTTCGTTATGACCGCATCGTATTTCAGTTCCCGCTTTATTGGTACAGCTGTCCGCCTTTGATGAAGAAATGGTTCGATGACGTCTTGACGTTCGGATGGGCGTTTGGCCCTTCGGGAGACCGTTTGCTGGGCAAAGAGTTCATGCTTGCCACAACCGCAGGCGGTACGGAAAACTCTTATCGCTCGGGAGGAAGCAATCGGTTCACGGTTAGCGAATTGTTGCGGCCGATCGAGCAAACCATCTTTACCTGTAAAGGCACGTTTCTTCCCGGATTTATTTCCTATAATGCGAACGCTGGCTCCGGAGAGTATTTGGCGGATGAAGCTAAGCGGTTCGCAAAGCATATCCGGCTTCCTGCGGAAGAGCTTGTTCATTAAGGCAATCGCACAAACAACCTTAGCCCGGCGGACGCCGGACTAAGGTTGTTTGGTTTAGAGAAAGGTTTGCTAAGAGCTATGTACGCAAAGCGTAGATGCCGATTGCGATCAAGAGGATACCCACTCCGAAATGAATCGTTTTTGCTAGCCGCCAAGGAAGTGCCCGGAAGAACAGCCCGGCAAATATTGCAAAAAGCATAGTAATTATTGCTCCGAAAATCCATCCCAAGATAGAGTCGGATGTAAGATTGAATAAATCAGGTTGGATAGAATAGTCTCTGCTCTTATGAACTTCCTTGGTAAGAGCAAAGCCATAACCGATTGCAACTGCCGCAATAACCCAGCATAGTATTGCCAAAAACAACGCCAAAATGCTTGACTCCCTTCAGATCATTCAATAGCTAAGCATACAGCTATCAGTTCCGTGGTTTCACCAGGATATGTCTGGAAGAATATTGAGAGCAACATTCCATCGGGCTAAAACGTTTAATTGGACAACAATGCTACAGGGGGCTTTTATGCGAAATAGCTATTTTTCTATGCTAGTCAGTACCGCGCTTGCGCTGGTCCTACTCACAACCGGTTGTGGCTCTAGGTCGGCCTCCAAGTCAATGGCTCCCGACAGTGAACCGTTTCAAGCGTTGGATCAACGCGAATTGGACGGCTGGCAAGGTGCGCTGGACGGAGACATTCTGGTAGCAAGAAACAAGTCTGGCTTGACCGTAACTGATCTTGCTGCCAATAAACCATTAGCATCGATTCCTGTTAAACAAGACGTAGGCTTTGATATTTCGGGCAACTATTTAGTCTGGTCCGATCTAAGGAATGAAGAGACTCCAATTGGAGAGCTGGGAAGTTATGATGTCGCAAATGCGGATGTTTTTCTCTATGATTTGTCCACGGGAGAGGAGCGTCAACTAACGACAGACCCTTCTGCGCAAATCAATCCCAAGATTTCGGGCAACTATGTCGTTTGGATGGATAACGCTAGCGATGCTGCAAAAGACTATCCCTCCGATTGGCAGCTTGTCTTATTCAATGTGAAGACAGGAGAACAAAAGACCATTACGACGGGCAAAGGCGGTCATACGAATCCGGATATCGATGCGGGTAAGGTGGTCTGGGAAAACGGTAGTCGCGTGACGGACCGGGGACTTCGAGCAGGCGAGAATGTGCCGGAGAACAATACGGACATCTCCTTGTACAGTATCGATACAGGCGTGACCGTTTCGATTGCAGCGGAAGATTATAAGGAGGCTCGCCCGCAAATTTCAGGCAACATCGTCACGTGGGAGGTTTTTAACGGCTCGTATTCAGGGGATATATTCGTCCATGATCTGGCTACCGGAGAAACGGATCAGCTTACCCATCTGAAGGAAAATCAGAGGACACCGGTTGTTAGCGGTCATATCGTTGCTTGGATGGATGAACGAAACGGGTCATCAACGCATGATGTCGGACCGGGTCCGCATAATTCTGATATCTACATGGCCGATCTGGAAAAGGGAACCGAAAGGTTAGTGACGGGAGAGGGGCCGCAGATTGATCCGCTCATTTCCGACCATTGGATCGTATATGGAAAGTCATCGGACGTGGAGGCAAAACTTACGGCTGTTCGTTATCAATAACAAAAAAAAGTCCGTGGGTAAATCACGGGCTTCTTTTTGTCGGATAGATTATTGTGCAAGTTCGGCCAAACGTTCCATGACTCGCTTATTGTATATTCCGCCATGATAGCAGACGACGGTTTGGATGTCGAAATCAAGCAATTTGGAAATGGAAGCTTGCGCGGTATTCGGGTCTAGCGTTGTGGTAGGATCTGCTCCATAAAGCTCGCCGTCTCTCACCGTCAAGGCATCTCCGGCAATAAAGGTACGCGAAGGTTTATGATAAAAGCTAATATGGCCCGGCGTATGGCCAGGAGTGTCGATAACCGTAATGCCTCCGCAATAGGGGAGATCATCTCCGCCTATTAGTTCATGATGAACAGTAGCTTTAGGCGGGTTCAGCATCATCCGTTTCAAACCGCTCCTGAACGACTCCGGTACGGAGTCCGGCATCCGGTCTATGCTTGCGATTGCTTCGTCGGTGAAACGGATAAGTCTTTTGTCGCCTTGAATGTATGGTTTCTCGAGTGGATGGGCCAACACTTTGATCCCGGCATTTGACGTTAATTCCGGTAAATTGCCGATATGGTCAATGTCCTGATGCGTCATTAGAATATGAGTTAAATTGGCAAGACTGCCGCCAGCTCTTTCGATCTCAGCCTGAAGCTGAGGAAGCTGGGCCGGATAACCGGTATCCAGCAGCAATTGATGTTGATCATTCCCGATCCATACAGGATGAACGGTATCTATTCTTCCCATAACAGGGGCACTTATGGATAATACGGCAAGTTGAGCTTGCATAAAGGTCACACTCCTCGCGCAAAATGAAGGGACCCGGCCGAGGTCATGTGACTATATTACAGATCTAAAGATCAGTTGTAAATAATAAAATTTAATATTATATCACATAAAAATATTTTTGTCAATGATTCAATTCTGGATTTCATGGTGGATAAAAAGTTCCCGAAAACAAATCAGATCCGCTTCTATCCGTTCGCTACCGTTCGCTCCGTTGCACGCAATGCAGCATATTTGAAGGAATTGTCCCTAGTACGGGACCTGCATTGTAGAGAATGCAGGATAATCGGCTGGTTGAGAACATATAGTCTCGATTATAAGGAATATACTGCATTACGTGCATTATATTTTCTTTTTGGTGTAAATCGAGGCTAATATGCTGTATTTCGTACAACATAGACCAACTACAGCTCTGCTGTAGCATTTTCGAGGGAACTTTTATTGATCTTGACTTTCATGCTAGTTGTAACTACAATGGTTACAACGACCTGTTCTAATCAAGGGGAGCCGAGATTTTTCATTGTGATGTAGTTACCCGCCAGCGGAGTTTGTTTCGAGTTGAGTTTTTCCTTAACTTTTACTCGTGTTGTAACCTTCGTTATTACAACAAGTGGTTTGAAGTGGTTTAAACCGGTAAGCGGAGCGTTGTTTCGAGTTGAGTGCGACTTTGTACGTTTGTTCCAACCTATAGAAAATTGAATCAAGGAACAAACTACTACGGAGCAATCAACCGAAACAACAAAGTTTCCCTTGTCTTTTGTGAATGTTGTAACAGCTTCAATGTTGTAACAGCTTTTGAAGTGGTTTAAACCGGTAAGCGGAGCGTTGTTTCG
Organism: Paenibacillus glycanilyticus; assembly: GCF_030161375.1. GTDB lineage: Bacteria > Bacillota > Bacilli > Paenibacillales > Paenibacillaceae > Pristimantibacillus > Pristimantibacillus glycanilyticus_B. The sequence continues at coordinate 52,780 of NZ_BSSQ01000001.1, read as the reverse complement.
AGTTGAGTGCGACTTTGTACGTTTGTTCCAACCTATAGAAAATTGAATCAAAGAACAAACTACTACGGAGCAATCAACCGAAACAACCGTAGACCAATCAACCGAAACAACCGTAGCGTCGTTGACTTCTACCCCAGTTGTAACTACAATAGTTACAACATATTACAGCGGAGGTTAACGCAAACCATGAAAATCAGCAGCCGTTTCTCCATAGCGGTCCATATTTTATCCTTGCTAGAAATATCGAAGGATGCCCATAACACCTCGGAGTGGATCGCGGGCAGCGTCAATACAAACCCGGTCATCATACGCAGGCTACTGGGCCAATTGAAAAAAGCGGGACTTGTTCAAGTTCGGGCAGGTACCGGAGGCGCTTATTTGACAAGGGAAATGAGCGAGATTACGCTGCTGGATATTTTTCGAGCGGTGGATGTCGTTGAGGAGGGGCAGCTTTTTCACATTCATGAGGAGCCTAATCCCCAGTGTCCGGTTGGAGCAAGCATACAAGTTGTTCTGGAGCTGGTGTTGAAGAAAGCGCAGCATGCGATGGAAAACGTCCTCTCGGAAATTACGCTGGAAGAACTGGTCGCGGATCTTATTCGTACGAATCAACAAACGTAACGTTAATCAGGCTTATGCTATCGAAGCATGCATCATCACGTTGGATAACCATTCATTTGAGGAGGAATTTAATATGAAAATTGCAGTTGTAGGTGCTACCGGCAAAGCCGGTCAACAAGTTGTCAAAGAGGCGCTGAGCCGCGGACATGAAGTAACGGTGGTTGTACGGAACCGTTCCAAACTAACTACGGAAGGCGTTCAAGTTATCGAAAAAGAAGTGTTTGACCTGACAACGGCCGACCTGCAAGGGTTCGACGTAGTCGTGAACGCTTTTGGCGCGCCGCTTGGCCAAGAAGAGCTGCATGTTAAGGCTGGCAAAGCCTTGATCGAAGCGTTGTCCGGATCGGACACCCGCCTTATCGTCATTGGCGGAGCGGGCAGCTTGTACGTGGATGAAGCGAAGACGGTCCAGCTCTTCAACACGCCGGAGTTCCCGGAGATGTTCCTTGCCACGGCGAAAAATCAAGGACAAAACCTGGAAGACCTTAAACAAACAACAGCTCTGAAATGGACGTTCATCAGCCCGTCCGCTTTCTTTGACCCGGAAGGAGCGCGCACCGGTTCTTATACGAAAGGGAAAGACCATCTGCTCGTGAATTCGAAAGGCAACAGCTATGTAAGTTATGCGGACTTTGCCATTGCGCTTGTGGATGAGATCGAGAATGCAGCGCATCTGAACGAGCGTTTCACGGTATCTTCCGAAAACTAAGTTCCGAATAGGAATAGAAAAGGCTGCTCCAGTCCACCCGAATCGGTGACCGGAGCAGCCTTTATCATTTACAGCAAGGCGCCGCGTTGTTTCAAATGGCGGTACAGCCAAACCGACATAACGGAACATAACAAAGCGCATGCCCCGATGAAGACGTAACCAGCTTGCAGACCGGCAATTAACCCCGCCTTTGGATGCGCGGCTTCCGCAAAGCCGTTCTTGAATAACTCGATAATAAGTCCGATCAAATAGTTCCCCGCTACCGTCGCAATCCCCATCAGCGTCACCGTAAACGTAATCGCCGTGTCGCTTTCCTTCGGATAACGCTTGGCGATCAGCGCCATGACCGTCGGATAGATCGGCGCGATCCCTATGCCGGCTACCGCGAACAGGAATGCACCGGGCTCGCCGGCAATAACGGCTGCTATTGAGCAGAGTCCCGAGAAAGCGGACAGCAGGATTAGCGATAACGTATAGCCGATTCGATCCGTAACCGGACCTAATACAAGCCTCGCAAACGTAAAACAAAGGAAAAAGGCCGATAACATGCCAGCAGACTCGCCGCTACTCCAGTCGTAAGCTTTTTCGAGAAAGTTTACGAGCCAGCTTCCGATCGCAAGCTCCGACACGACGCCAAGAGAGAGAACGCCAACAAGCAGCCAAGCCGCTTTATCTTTCATGTATTCCTTGAGCGACAACCGCTCTCCGTGTTTTTCTTCCTTCTTAGGAGATTTGGCTAGAATCGTCGGAATCATCGGCAGTATAGCCAGCGACAACATCAGGCAATACATTCCCCGCCAGCCCAGCTCGGCGCTTGCGCCAAACAGATGGACGCCCATCAGATTAGCGGCAAGAAGCGGAGCGACAATCGAACTTAGTCCATAAAAGAAGTGAGCCAGATTCATCATCGTTCCCGTGTTGCGAGTGAAGATTTGCGCTGCCAGAATCGCCAGCGCGATCTCGAGCAGGCCATTGCCGATGTACATGAAGAAGTAGGATAGTACCATCGTTGAATAATTGACGGAGTAGTAAAGGCAGAAGCCCGAGATAACCATCGAACCAAACGAGAGAAGAGTCGTCAGCTTGATGCCGATTGTTTTGACCAGCCAGGCTGTAAAGCTGCAGGCGATCAGGTAGCCGAGCGAATTCAGGGCAAGTAACATCCCGATCTGCGCTTCGCTAAGCGAGAAGTCGGCCTGCATGCGAGGGATGGCGGGTCCTTTAATATTTTCCGAGAAACCAAAGATGAGAAAACCGCCAAATACGACGGCCAGCAGCAACGAATAGTTGCTGAACAAGGAACGTTTGGTCCTTGTTTCTGATTCTGTGTGCATGTGATCCTCCTGTTTCTTCCTCTAACGAAATCTATAAAGTCTGTCTACTACTGTACCATTGATAGGGCTTTGGGGAAATATTTTCAGGAAGGAAATTGAGAGGAAAACGCGAATATATGTACGGTTAAGGAGTATCAGAAGGGAATGTTCATAAAGTGAAATTTTTTCATACTGCCGACTGGCATTTAGGCAAGCTTGTGCAGGGTGTATATATGACGGAAGACCAGCGTTACGTGCTGGAGCAATTTGTAAGCGCGGTTGAGCAGGAGCGGCCGGATGCGGTCATTATTGCAGGCGATTTGTACGACCGGGCGATTCCGCCGACGGAAGCGGTCGATTTGCTTGACGAGCTGCTTGAGAGAATCGTAGTTGGGCTCGATACGCCGGTGCTTGCGATTTCCGGTAACCATGACAGTCCGGACCGCATTGACTTCGGCACGGCGATGATGGAAAGCCGCGGGCTTCATATTGCCGGAAGGCTAAGAACGGAACATAAGCCGGTTGTGCTGAAGGATGCGTGTGGCGAGGTGCATGTGCATCTGATTCCTTATGCGGATCCTGCGCAGGTACGCGTTGCGTTTGAAGACGAGAGCATCCGGACGCATGATGAAGCGATGAGGGCGATTACGGAGCGTATTGCTAGTCAGATGGATCCGGAAGCCAGACATATCGTTGTTGGACATGCTTTCGTAACCGCGACGGGCGAAGCTGAACCCAATACGAGCGATTCCGAGCGTCCGCTCTCGATCGGCGGGGCCGAACATGTTCGGGCTGCTTATTTCGAGCCTTTTCATTATACGGCTCTGGGGCATTTGCATCAGGCGCATTTTGTTGGCAGCGATAAAATTCGTTACGCGGGTTCTCCCCTGAAATATTCGATCTCCGAGGAGAATCACAAGAAAGGTTATCTGGTCGTCGAGTTGGATGCGAACGGGCAGGTGTCGATTGAGAAAAGAGAGCTCCAGCCCCTTCGCGATATGCGCCGGATTGCCGGTCCAATCGAAGAGATCGAGACGCATCCGGTGAACGAAGATTATGTGTTCGTCACGTTGCTCAACGATAACCCCGTTTTGTTCCCGATGGAAAAGGTTCGTGCGGTGTATCCGAACGCGCTCCACGTGGAGCGCCGGGTAACGGCTGTTCGCGGTTTGGGCGAAGACGGCGATGCCCCGGAGGAGACTATGCGAAGAAGCGAAGCCGATCCGGTCAGCTTGTTTGAATCTTTTTACATGGAAGTTAAAGGCATTCCGCTCGATGAACCGAAGAAAAAGCTGTTTGCGGACGCCTTTGGCGGATTGCTGCGAGAGGAGGGGGAAGCCAAATGAGACCTCTCAAAATAACGATGACCGCATTTGGTCCTTACCGCGACGCGGAGATTGTGGATTTCAACGAGCTTGGCGAGCACCGCCTGTTTGTTATTTCCGGCAGTACCGGAGCGGGCAAAACAACGATTTTTGACGCGATTTGTTTTGCGCTATACGGAACGGCAAGCGGCGAAGACCGCTCGGAGCCCCGCATGCTGCGCAGCCATTTCGCCGATGACGAGAAACATACGGCCGTTGAGCTGGATTTTGCAGTGGGGCGCCGGATTTACCGCGTATTCCGTCAGCTTCCTCACCGGAAGGGAACGAATAAAAGCGAGACTGGCGGCAAAGCCGAGTTGTACGAGCTGACCGGCGGTGAAGCGGTACCGATTGTGGACCGGTTTATGGTCAATGACGTTAACGCGAAGCTGGAGACGATTATTGGCCTGACGAAGGAGCAGTTCAATCAGATCGTCATGCTGCCGCAAGGCGAATTCCGCAAGTTGCTTACTTCGGATACGGATAACAAGGAAGAGATTCTTCGCCGGATTTTCCGGACGGAGTTGTATCAACGCCTGGAGACGCGTTTCCAGCAGCAGAACCGGGAGCTAGGCGACCAGTTGAAGGAAGCGAAGATTAGCGTTGATCATTATATGAAGCAAGCGGCGGGTAATTTGCCGCGAAGAGATAACAGTCTGCTTGCGCAGACGCTGGAGCAGGAGCTGTACAATGCGGCCCAGCTGTCGGAGGCGCTGGAGCAGGAGATTGCGTATTACCGCGAGCTGGCAGCGGAAGGGGAAGCAGGCAAGCGCGAGCTGCAGCGGCAGCTTGGCGAGCAGGAGCTGGCGCTGCAAAGCGAGCTGGCGCTTCATGCGCGCTTTATTGAGCTGGCCGGCGAGCGGGCCAAAGCGGAGCGGCTCGCGGCGCAAAGCGGCGAGCATGCGGAGCGAGAGCGCCGGCTCTTGCTCGCGGAGCGCGCGGCGCTGCTGGCGCCGTACGCGGAGCAGGCGGTCCGCGCGGAGCGGGACGCCGCGGCGAAGCAGCAGGCCGCAAGTACGCGACGCGCGGCTGCGGAAGCCGCGAAGGCGGCGCTTGCGGCAGCCGAGGAGCGGCATCGTCGCGAGGAGGAACGCGGCGCGGAGCGGCAAGCGGCGGAGCGCGAGCTGCACCGCCTAGCGGAGCTGGCGCCGGCGGTTGAGACGCTGGAGGCGCAACGCGTCGCGGTTGAGCGGCTTCGCGTTGCCGAGAGCAGCGGCGCGGCGAAGCTCTCGTCGGCGGAAGCGTTGATCGCAGAAGCGAAGGAAGCGAAGGCAGGATTCGCCGCACAGCTCAAGGCGATTGAAGGTGCGGTCGAGCAGCTGCCCGGCATGATTGAGCAGAGAAATCAGGTTGTCCAAACCGGCAAATATATTTCCAGGCTAATTGACCTCGAGAAGGAACTTGCTGCTCATGCTAACGTGATCGAGGAGCGGGCAGCACTTCTTGCTCGAATTCGAGAGGAGCATGACCGGCTGGAACGCGGCTGGATTGAAGGACAAGCGAGTCTGCTGGCCGCCCATCTTCATAACGGACAGCCATGTCCGGTCTGCGGCAGCGAAGAGCATCCGGATAAGGCGGTTGCGGCGGAAGCCGTGCCATCCAGAGAACAGCTCCAGCAGGCGAAGGAGCAGTTGTCCCGGTATGAACGCGAGCTGAATGAAGCGCAGCTGCAAGCGGCAGCGGCGCGTTCGAGCTGGGAAGGAAGCGCTGCGGAGCTAGCGGAGTACGGAGCGGAAGCATCCGGCCTTGCCGAGCAGCAGGCAAGCTTGCGGAAACGCTGGAAGCAGCTGAACGATGAAGCGGAACGGCTTGGGCAGCAGGTTGAGTTAGGCAAGCAGCTGAAAGAGCGCTCTGAAGAGATCGAGCAGAAGCTGGACCAGCTGCAGCAGGCGAAGGATAAGCTGCAAGCGGAGCAGCAGCAGATTGCGGTAGAGCGCGGCGCCAAGCAGTCGGCGCTGGAGAAGGAGCTCGAGCGTATTCCGGAGGAGCTCCGTTCGCCGAAGCAGATGGAAGAGCAACTGAAGAAGCAACGCAGTTTGGCAGAGTCGCTAGCCGTTGCCTGGAAGCAAGCGCAAGACGAGCTGCTTCGGATGCGCGCGAAGTTTGCCGAGGAGCAAGCTCATGCGGAGCAAACCGAGCAGCAGCTCGCTGAAGCACGGAACAATGCGGCGCTTGCAGCCAAACGTTTCGAGGATGAGCTGGCCAAGGCGGAGTTCGAACATTTGGAGGCCTTCCGCGCAGCCCATCTGCCGGATCAGGAAAGACGTGCATTGAAGGATCACATAGAAGCGTATAAGACGGCTGTCGCTGCCGTTCATAAGCGAGCGGAAGAGCTTGAACAAGAGCTTGCGGGCAAAGTGCAGGCGGATACCGAGGCGATGAAAGCTGCCATTGCGGAGCTTAAGCAACGGATTGAAGCTGCCGCCAATGCGCTCCAGATTGCCTCCAGATTCGCCGAGGATGCGGGTAAGCTGAAGGCATCCATTGATCAAGCGGCCCACCGGGTGAAAGAGCTTGAGGCGAAGCTTGCGCAGGTGCTTGATTTGTATCAAATGCTTAAGGGAGACAACGCACTCAAAATTTCATTTGAACGTTATATACTGATTGAATACCTGGAACAGATCTTGCACGCTGCCAATGTTAGACTCCGTCATTTGTCCGGAGGGCAATTTATTCTGCAGCGCAGCGACCGTCTGGAGACGCGCGGCAAGCAGAGCGGGCTTGGGCTTGACGTTTATGACGCATACACCGGGCAAAACCGCGACGTGAAGACGATGTCGGGGGGCGAGAAGTTTAACGCTTCGCTCTGCCTCGCGCTAGGCATGACGGATGTTATTCAATCTTACCAGGGCGGCGTCTCGATCGAAATGATGTTTATCGACGAGGGCTTTGGCTCTTTGGATGAGGATTCGCTTAACAAAGCGATTGAGGCGTTAGTTGATTTGCAGCGTTCGGGACGCATGATTGGCGTCATCTCGCACGTGCAGGAGCTGAAGCAGGCATTCCCTGCTACTCTTGAGGTGTACAAGACGAAGGAAGGCTACAGCCGAACCTCCATTTCTGTAAAATAATAGGTTGACACCTCGTTCGGACAAGCCGTATAGTGAAAGAACATATGCGGCAACATGATGATCGGACGGGAAGCACCCTTCGAACCAGCCTTTTACGGCTTGGTTTGGAGGGTGCTTTTTTGCGTTTGCGTGCATAGTTGCCGCTATGAATTGCTTGAAACAAGGAGGAGTTATTAGTATGAAAACTCGATTGCCGGCGGTAGCTTTGCTACTGACCCTGATTCTGTCCGCTCTGCTCCCTACAGCAATTGCGGATGCGGCAGTAAACGTGTTGTCCGCGACGGCACAGAAGCAGTTCGACAAGACCAAAGCGGGTATGGCATCAGCAGATGCATCTAAGCTTCAGGCGTTGTACCAGAGTTTTGTCCAGCAGCAGAATACGATCGGGTACCAGGATACGAGAATGAAGGCGGCTGCCGCAACGAACGATAGCAAGGAATCTGAACTTCGGCAGAAAATCAGGCTGATCGACAAAGCCAAGCTCGATGCGCTGGACAAGAAAATCACTCAGCTGAAATCTTATTACCAGCCCTTGTTCAACCGGTATGAGGCTGCGCAAGCGGAGCTCAGGACGGCTAGAAAGTTCGGGATAAAAGAGCTGACGGCAGCCGTTCAGCTGAAAGTGGATTTGCTGGAAATATCCGTGAGGAGCGCCAAAGAAGAAATTCGAAGCGCGCAGTCTGGGTTAAGCACGGCCAAAACAGCCGCGAACGACAAAATGAAACGTCTGCGCGCCCAACTTGATGCCATTACGGATGAAGAACGGAAAGTCTCAATAGCCAAGACTGCCATTAGCCAGCTGAACAAGCAAAAATCGTCCGAGTGGAGCGACTTGTTATACGCCTTGCGAAGTTATGATGGAAATACCTCTCTTCGTTCGCTCACTACGCTCAGTAGCGTGGCGAAACAAATAATCGATCAGCAGACGAAGATAGACGGTTATGAACGTAAAATTGCAGACATCAATAAGTCGGTAGCTATCCAGCTTGGCTAATATACAAAGAAGAGGCAATCCCGTATAGGGCTGCCTCTTCTTTGTATTTGTTGCTAAATTGTCGATTGCGCGGCAGCGGAGACAAGACCTATAATGACAAGGCCGGCTGTTCCAAGCACTATGAGCCCGTTCAGCACAATGCCGATAATGGCAAATACTTTGCGGCGATTTTTCTGTGCGGCGCCAATAATGCCGAGAATCAAGCCGACAATAGCGACACCGATGGAAGCGAGGATACATAGCCCTGCTATCAGAATCGGCACGAAGTCTGATGGGAGAGAATCCCCCTCCATAGTTTCCATCTCGTTCAGAAAGCCTTGCGCATCGTCCGCGACCGAGCTGACGAATACGGTGACGCCGATAATGGAGCCAACGACAAGGAGAACGGTAACGAGTGCCAGGATGAAAGAAGCGATGCCAAGGCCCGATTGTTTCATGGGTTCATTGTCTCTGACCGGAGCAAACGGCTGTTCAGGTCTTGATGCGTATGGGTTATCATAAGGCTGCTCGGGATTTGCGGGCGAGCTATTATGCGGATCCGATGGATGGCGTGGTTCTTCCAAAGAAAGATCGACTCCTTTGCAATAGGTGGATTTACTTGTAAGATTATACACAAACATGAAAGGGATGAAAACAGGATGTCTTATAAATATTTTGCGTACGGAGCAATTGGCGCTGCGCTTGCCGTAGCTCTTGGCGCCTTTGGCGCCCACGGTTTAAAGGATACTTTGTCCGAGGATATGCTGGAGGTTTATGAAACCGGTGTCCGGTACCATATGTATCATGCTCTAGGATTAATGCTCGTGTCTTTGCTTGCTGGCCGAATCGGAGACTCCAAGCTGATCAGAGTGGGATCCCGTTTGCTGATCGCCGGAATTGTTTTGTTTAGCGGAAGCTTATACGTACTTGCTTTAACGGATGTTGGCATTCTTGGGGCCATTACTCCGCTTGGCGGCGTAGCTTTCCTGGCGGGCTGGGGTTGTATTGCAACAGCGGCATGGCGTGCCGGAAAAAAAGAATAAGAAGTATATCAAGGCTTGCTCATCGCTATCGTTGGAGCGGCCTTTTTATATTGTGGAAAATGGGAATAATGCATCTTCAAATAGGACTGAAATGCTAGGAAAAAATCAGAAAACGGGCGAATTACCTTGTTATTCGACATAACTCGCCTTATTTCTACAAGAAGTTTTTATAGATTTAGTAAATATTTCTATACCATCATCCTCATTTCGTTTATAATGAATCTAACTTTGCATGAACTGACAAGAGGAAGGAAGTTGGTGCGTGACGAAACGGATGGACGGTTCGCCTAACAGACGGCTCCAAATTTCGCGGTTTTATCCTATTCTGCGAACAGCCGCTCTTACGATTGCCATTGTCGCGACGCTGTTTACCGCAGCTGCCTTGTATAGGAACGCCGACCCCGTGTTGGAATGGATTTCGTCAATAATTGCCGTTGCGGCGATTATCATATCGATAGTTTTGTTTGCCAAGGATCGTCAACTGATCGGTTTCCGGAACTTCCATACGCCAATTGTTGAGACATTGCTCCAATCGGAAGCTGTTCCGCTCGCTATTTTGGATCGGGATGGCGTTATTATGGAGATGAATGTGGCATCCAGCAATACGTTAGGCTATATGCGGGCTGATCTTCTGGGCGCGCCTCTTGCTCCGTTGGTAGAACCGGGAAGCCGCAGCAGTCTGCAGGAAATGCTGGATCATGCGCTTCAAGGTAAATCGGAGCAGCGCAATATTAACATTACGCACCGGTCTGGATTTCCGCTGGAGCTTCAAATTATCAGTTCTCCAATGCTGAAGGAAGACGAAGTGATAGGAACCGTTATTGTCAGTCAAGATTTAAGCGATCGGAAGCGCAACATAGAGCGGATCCGTTACATGGCTTATTACGACGATATGACCGGACTCCCGAACAGGACGTTATTCCATATCCGCATGAACGAGACGCTTGCATTTGCAAGAGAACATAACCGTATGATTGGCCTTTGTTATTTGGACCTTGACCGTTTCAAGCTAGTTAACGCATCGTTTGGAAGAGAGTTTGGAGATATGCTTCTTCTTCAAGTTGCGGAACGGCTGACAAGCGCGGTTGGCGAACAGGGTATCGTAGCCCGTCTGGAAGGCGACGAATTTGTTATATTACTGCAGGATATCGAGTCGGAAGAGCAGCTTGCTGACTGGTCCCGGAAGCTTTTGCACGCGATTGACGAGCCTTTCGAGCTGAAAGGGTTCCCGTTGCATATTACGGCAAGTCTCGGGGCTGTGACGAGCCTATTGAGTGAAGATGACGGCTATTCCCTTCTCAAGAAAGCGGACATTGCGCTTGTAAAGGTGAAGGAGAGCGGAAAAAACGACAGCATGCTATATTCCGAGAGCTGGAGCAATTCTTCATTCGAACGCTTGACGCTTCAACACGAGATGTACCGCGCCATTCAACGCAAGGAATTTATTCTGCATTATCAACCGCAATACGATATGATATCCGGCATGATGGTGGGGGTCGAAGCGCTTGTTCGCTGGAAACATCCGGTGAGAGGGATGATTCCTCCAGGCGATTTCATTCCAATAGCCGAAGAGAGCGGAATGATCGTCCAGATCGGGGATTGGGTGCTGGAGGAGGCATGCCGCCAGAGTAAAGCCTGGCAAGATGCCGGTCTACCGCCTATGCCGGTATCGGTCAACCTCTCGATCAGGCAATTCGTGCAGCAGGACCTTGCGAGCAAGGTTGCTTCCGTGTTGCAGAAGACGGGCCTCAAACCGGAATATTTAGACTTGGAAATTACCGAGTCCATGACGATGGATACGGGCCATGTCTCCCGTTGCCTGCTGGAACTTACCCATATGGGCATTGGGATAAGCGTGGACGATTTCGGAACCGGCTATAGCTCCTTCCATTACTTGAAGAACTTCCCGATCGACCGTCTCAAGATCGACCGTTCCTTCGTTAGGGATATCCAGCAGGATCCTAGCGATGCGGAGATTGTTGCCGCTATTATCGCGATGGCCCATAACTTGAACATTCAAGTTATTGCCGAAGGCGTCGAGAACGAGGAGCAAATGGAGTTTTTGCGCAAGCATAATTGCGATGAAATGCAAGGTTACTTCTGGAGTCCACCTGTGTCTAGCACGGCCATTGAACAAATGCTTGGAGCGGCCTATATCTGATTATTCATAACAAGGGGCCGTCTCAAAGGTGATCGCTCACTTTAAAGACGGCTCGCATTAGTAAATAAAGAGTGATTCTTATGAAAATAGTGCTGCATAGGGTTACCCTTGCAGCACTATTTTTGTTCTTGCTGCTTTCTTCAGTTCATATCTAAGCGATTGACCGTATCGTTGATGACGCGTGCGAGATGATTTTCGGGGATATCTTCTTGCAAGTCCATTGGCAAGGACAGTTAATCCATGTTATATTCTTTGTACATAAAGAAGCCTCTCTTTACTTAGAATGGTTGGGTGGTACCTCCATTTTAACAAGGGTTGGCTTCTTTTTGTTTGAGCATTTCATGAACAGGTTAAAGGCAGACGGAGGATTAAATGATTCTGGAGAAGCGAAGTTTATGCTTACGAAGTAGCTTTCTTTCAGAAAGCTTTGAAGCGGTCGCTTTTGCTCAGGGATTCCTACCTTACCTCGTTGATTAAAGGGAATCCCTGAGCAATGGCGATTGGAAGAACATTTAATGCGCAGGCAGCTGGTTTACCTAAACAAAAAACAGGGTGTCCCATCGTCATTTTCATGACTTATGGGACACCCCCTTTATTTGGTTGTTTATACTTGAAAATCCTCGATTTCGTTCAATCTGAACGTATACACTTGCTTCTCGTCCACATGATAAACCGTGACCAGATGACCTTGTTCATCGATATTCAGAATGCGGCAAGGGATGCTGAGCTTGATGCCAAGCCCTTTGTTTACGATCAGCCGTATTAATTTATTGTTTTTCATGCATGCCCGGAAGGATTCGAGGCCGTTGTTTATTGAGGGAACCGCGGATGCTGCGGTTGCGGGAGCCGGAGCTGCCGGTTTGACGAACGGCGGTACGGGAATTTGCTGTATTCCCGGCAATTCTGACTTGCGTTGATCAATGATTCGTCCGAGCTGAATGCCGTTTAGGATGCGGTAATCCGTATAACCGCCTTGGTTAAGCGACTTGATCAGCTTCTCCAAAGCAGCGCCGTTGCTGTCTCCTTCAATAAGTAATTCAACCTGGAATACATATGAGTTTGTGCGGGCCGATTGTGTTGGGTTCATAGTTCCTCCGGACTAAGTTATGCAAACATAACATTAACTATATCATCAAATAAGATGTCCACATAGTCCCAAAAATGAGCAGGTGACCAACACTGCTTCGCAGGTTCTGCATATAATGTTCTTGCGGTTCGAACTGACCTGTCATGGCCTGTTGTAAAGGAGGTGTCCAGAATGATGAGAATGGTTCCTGTGCCGCTTGGAGAAGGTGTAACCGCTCTTGGCGTTGAGGTGAAGTTGCCCAAAACAACTTTGCTTGCGATCTCAACGGATAGAGGTTATATCATGTGCGGTGCTTTGGATGTGGGGCTGCTTAATGACCGACTGAAAGATAGAGAGATTATAGCGGGTAGAGCAGTTGGAGTGAAAACGCTGGAGGAATTGCTTGCGGCGCCTCTTGAATCCGTTACAACTACTGCGGAAGCACTTGGCATCACGGTTGGAATGAACGGAACAGATGCCCTCCGTTTGATGATATAGCACACGAGTGCACATGAAAAAGGCAGCCTCCTTGTCATAACGGAGACTGCCTTATCTTCATGGAATTAGGATTCAAACAGCTTTTTCAAATTCACGTCAAAAGGCGCTTCGATAATGCCTTTCTCCGTAATAATCGCTGTCACGTATTCGTTAGGCGTAATATCAAATGCAGGGTTGTATACCTTAACGCCTTGCGGAGCCGTACGTTTGCCGAAGCCTTCCGTGATCTCCTCCGCATTACGCTCTTCGATCGGAATCTCCGCGCCGGTTGGCGTATTGAGGTCGATCGTCGAGAGCGGGCAAGCTACATAAAACGGGATGCCATGCGCTTTGGCTAGTACGGCAACACTGTAAGTGCCGATTTTGTTCGCTACGTCACCGTTAGCGGCAACACGGTCTGTTCCCACGATTACGGCATTTACCCAGCCTTTGGACATGACATGTCCGGCCATGTTATCGCAAATGAGCGTAACGTCTACGCCTGCTTGCTGCAGCTCGAACGCAGTCAAACGCGCGCCTTGCAGGACAGGACGAGTCTCGTCGGCAAAGACGCGGATGTTCATGCCGCGTTCCTTCGCCAGATAAAACGGCGCAAGCGCCGTACCGTATTTGGCTGTAGCCAGTCCGCCGGCGTTGCAATGCGTCAGTACGCCGATATCGTCTTGGAACAGCGACAATGCATGTTCGCCGATCATGCGGTTTGTTTCTTCGTCTTCGCTCTGAATGGCGATGGCTTCGTCTAATAACGCCTGCTTGAGCGCTTCAAGCGAATGGCCTTCGGAAGCTAGAGCTTCGGCACGGGCTTTCATCCGGTCAAGAGCCCAGAACAGATTGACCGCCGTAGGGCGGGAAGTTGCGAGGTATTCCGCTGCTTGGCGGACATCGGCGAGCCAAGCTTCCGCGGATTCAGCCGAGCGGCTTCCGAGTGCAACGCCATACGCAGCAGCGATTCCGATTGCAGGAGCTCCTCTTACCTTCAAATGGCGGATCGCTTCCCATACATCTTCTTTTGTCACAAGCGGCAAATATACGATTTCTTCCGGCAGAAGCCGTTGATCGAGCAGGTCCAGCTTGTCGTCATGCCAAATGACGGATTGAAGGCCTTCATAATTGGTTGTAGTCATCTTGCAATTCCTCTCTTGTATCAGTATTGCGGCTTACTATTTTGCTACAGCGGTCAAGACAACGTCAATCGCTTGCTCAATGGATACCGCACGGCGGTTCATATGAATAAGGGATGTACCAATCTCCAGAGCGAGGCGCTCAGCCCGCTCGCGTGCCGCCGCATCCGGAATCGTATCAATATCGGCAACATGCGCGAGACCAACTACGCGGCGCACAACTTTGCAGCCGGCATAACCAATGGCGTCCTGAAGCAGACGGCTCATGTACAGATCCTGATAGCCAGCCGTTTCGTTAGCCATGCGGTCTACGCCATGCGCATTCCATAAAGCGCGGAATTTCTGGTCGAACTTGGTCCATGTATCGCGGATCGTCTCAAGCAGGTAATTGCGGAAATCGGCAAGCTCTTTCTCGTCCTTGATCCAGTGGCCTTGGCCGGCATAATTAAGAAGCAGGTTGGCAATAACCGCGCCGATATCAAAGCCGATCGGGCCGTAGTAAGCAAATTCAGGGTCGATCACTTTGGTGGATTCCGGCGTGGCGAACACGCTTCCCGTATGAAGATCGCCATGCAGCAAAGCTTGCGCGCTGGTCAGGAACTTCTCGCGGAGAAGGGCAACTTCAAGATGGAGTGCTTGATCTTCGCGAAGGGCAGCCGCAGCATCTTCGATAGCAGAATCGATATTATTGTTAGCGGAGACCGTGTAAGGATCGTCGAAGATCAGGTCTTCCGTTATTTTGCACAAATCCGGATTAATGAACGCTTTGACGTTTTGCTTTTTCTCTTGTTGATTCATGCCGAGATCCGAAGTGAAGAACAACGTATTGGCCATAAAGGTAGAGATATCATCCGCAAATTTCGGATAACGAATCCCTTTGATCAGACCATGTCGCATAATGAGGTGGTCACTCAGGTCTTCCATAACGGTGAGAGCAAGCTCAGCGTCATATTTGTAAACCGCCGGCACCAGTCCCGGAGCGAGCTTGTTCTGAAGAATAAGCGATTCGCTTTCGATACGGGCGCGGTCAAGCGACAACGGCCAGGATTCGCCAACGACCTTCGCGTATGGAAGGGCTTGTTTCATGATAAGGCTCTTTCCGCTTGCGGGATCGGTAATGTGGAAGACGAGATTCAAGTTTCCATCGCCGATTTCTCGGCAGTTCAACGCAGCTCCAGCAGGGAAAAACCCTTCGAGTCGTCCTGCGAGTTCAATCGCTTCTTGTTCGGTTAATGCATGATAAGCAGACACGGTTCGTCCACCTCCGGGTTCATATTTATAAAAGGCAACATAATGCCGAGTAAAGTCCTCAACATAGTATAGCGGATATTATTTCGCCTTGGAATACCTTCAAATGATATAATGTTACGTGATTAAGGACAAGCGACGTTGATTAATCTCATTTTTAGGAGGGGAACGACAAATGGAGGCAGCTCAATCACGCGAACCGGTTGCATTAAAAGAATGGGCCGTAACGGTAAAAGCGCTGCAAGAAGGGCAACTTATGCTTGTTATGCGCAAAGGCGGGATCATTGAGGAAACCCGCGACTTTCAATTGGTGAGCAAAGGCTTCTATCTCATGCCGGCTTTTGAACATCAGAAGGAACATTTGCTGAAAGAGGAATACCAAGGCCAAATTCAAGGGACCATGCAGGGCTGGACGCCTGACATGCCTACGATTAAGCTAGGCTCTTATGCGGAAGCGGTGGAGGATATCGAGATCACGGACCAAGAGACGTTGGACCGGATTCGGAATTATCACATTTGGACGGACGCTTTCGCGGAAGAACGGCTCAAATGGAAGCGCGCCAAGCCGCTGCATTTGCTGCTGCTTCGAGTATACCGACTGGAAGAGCCGGTCGAATTGCCGATGCAGCCTGCTTATAACGGATGCAAATCTTGGGTAAAACTGGATGAAGGAATGCCTCAGTCCGTAATGACCCCGGTTTTGTCCGATGATGAGTTTGCAAAGAAAATCAAGGAAATCAAACAGTCATTAATAGGAAGCGATATTTCGGGTGGCGCGTAATTCCAGTCTCAGGACGTTCTCGCATTGATTAATAATCAAACTTATAATAAAATAATTATTGAGAATCAATGAGAATCACTCTATAATATTCCCATTTGGGATTTGTTTATAGGGTTGAACCTAAAATCCGATTACCAACCTTGGAGGGATAACAATATTATGGCAACACATTTTGTCATCGATGGCCTGAAAGCAGAGATCGAAGGAAAAGAGATTTTGAAAGGCATTAACCTTGAAATCAAAGGCGGAGAAATCCATGCAATCATGGGTCCAAACGGTACTGGTAAAAGTACGCTTGCTTCCGCGCTGATGGGTCACCCGAAATATGAAGTAACAGAAGGCTCGGCTACAATCGACGGCGAAGACCTGCTCGAGATGAGCGTAGACGAAAGAGCACGCGCCGGTCTGTTCCTTGCGATGCAATATCCAAGCGAGATTCCGGGCGTTACAAACTCCGACTTCCTGCGCAGCGCGATCAACGCGCGCCGTGAAGAAGGCGAAGAAATTTCTCTGATCAAGTTCATCCGCCAAATGGAAAAGAAAATGAAAGAACTCGAAATGAACCCTGAGTTCGCTCACCGTTATTTGAACGAAGGTTTCTCCGGCGGCGAGAAGAAACGTAACGAGATTCTTCAAATGGCTATGCTTGATCCTAAGATCGTTGTACTTGACGAGATCGACTCCGGTCTTGACATCGACGCTCTGAAAATCGTATCCAACGGCGTTAACGCTATGCGTTCCGAAGACCGCGGATTCCTGATCATCACTCACTACCAGCGTTTGCTGAACTACATTACTCCAGACTTCGTACACGTTATGATGCAAGGCCGCATCGTGAAATCCGGCGGTCCTGAGCTTGCTCAGCGTCTTGAGAACGAAGGTTACGATTGGGTTAAAGAAGAACTCGGCATTGTTGACGAAACAGTAGGCCAAGCTTAATCGGCGGAGAAGGGAGCATAACGGGATGAGTACACAATTAACGACTCCGACGGACCGTCAATCGGCCGAAGCGCTTGCAAGCAGCAAAGGCGAACCGCAATGGCTCGTCGATCTTCGCGGTGAAGCGGCTGAGCTGGCTGGTACATTGGAATGGCCTAAGCCGGAGAAAATGCGTATCGACCGCTGGAATCTGACGGCAGTTGGAGCTTATGCGGAAGAGAAAGCGGTAGGTTCGGTTGCTGAACTGCCGGAAGTAGTTCGCGAGCTGGTCGCTGAAGGAACGGAAAATATTATCGTTCAGCACAACTCGAGCGCGGTTCTGAAGCAATTGTCTGCGGAACTTGCGGCAAAAGGCGTTATTTTCACAGATTTGGAGACAGCATGCAAAGAGCATGCCGATCTCGTTAAACCATATTTGTTCCAAGCCGTATCGGTAGGCGAGAACAAGCTGACTGCAATGCATGCGGCATTGTGGAACGGCGGCGTATTCGTATACGTGCCTAAGAACGTTGAAGTTGAGCTTCCGCTCCAAGCGGTTCTGTTCAACAATAAGGCAGACGCGGCGTTTGCTCCGCATATTGTAATCGTAGCAGAGAGCAACAGCTCGGTTACTTATGTAGACTATGTCGTTTCTGAACCGGGAACAATTGATGCGCCATTCGTTCATCACTCGGTTGTTGAAGTGTTCGTGAAGCCGGGCGCACATGTTCGTTTCGGTTCCATTCACCACATGGCTGACAATGGCGTAGACATGACTCTCCGTCGTGCGGTTATCGAGAATGACGGCCAAATGGAATGGGTAGTTGGCGACCTGAACGATGGCTTTACGGTATCCGATACGGTATCCGTGCTTAAAGGCAACGGTTCGAACTCGGATGCGAAAGTGATCAGCATTGGCGGCAATGAGCAGAAGATGAGCCTCACGACGCAAGCGACGCATTTCGGCCGCAGCTCGGAGTCGAACATGGTAACTCGCGCTGTTATGAGAGATAAAGCAACGGCTATCATCAACGGCATCACGAAGATCGAAAAAGGCGCTACAAAAGCAAACGGCGTGCAAACAGAAAAAGTTCTGATGCTCAGCCCTAAAGCACGCGGCGACGCTAACCCGATTCTTCTTATTGACGAGGACGATGTAAAAGCGGGTCACGCAGCAAGCGTAGGCCAGGTTAACCCGGAGCAGGTTTATTATCTGATGTCCCGCGGTATTTCCAAGCAAGACGCTGAACGTTTGATTATTTACGGATTCTTGGCTCCAGTCGTATCGGAGATTCCGATTGACGCGGTACGCGAGCAGCTTCAGCGTTTGCTCGAAAGGAAGCTAGAAGGATGAATATAGAAGCGGTACGGGAACAGTTCCCGATACTGCATCAGCAGGTAAACGGGCATAAGCTCGTTTATCTCGACAGCGCGGCATCTTCCCAGAAGCCGCGTTCCGTCATTGATGCGGTTAGTCGTTATTATGAACTGGATCACTCCAATGTGCACCGCGGCGTTCATACGCTGGGCTCACGGGCGACAGATGCCTATGAAGGTGCACGCGAGAAGGTAGCCAAGTTTCTGAATGCGAAGTCGGCGGAAGAGATCGTGTTTACACGCGGTACTACTACGGCGCTTAACCTAGTCGCATCGAGTTATGCCCGCAGCGTATGCAAGGAAGGCGACGAGATTGTCATCACTCCGATGGAGCATCATGCCAACCTGATTCCATGGCAGCAGGTAGCCAAAGCGACGGGCGCAACGCTGAAGTATATTCCTCTACAACCGGACGGCACGATTTCGCTTGCGGACGTGGAAACAACGGTTACGCCAAATACAAAAGTCGTATCGATGACTTATGTATCCAACGTACTCGGTGTCGTGAATCCGATTAAGGAAGTTGCGGCAATTGCTCACCGTAACGGTGCGGTTATGGTCGTTGACGGTGCGCAAAGTACGCCGCACATGAAAATCGACGTGCAGGATCTTGATTGCGATTTCTACGGTTTATCCGGTCACAAGATGTGCGGTCCTACCGGCATCGGTGCTTTGTACGGCAAGAAATCGTTGCTGCAGAACATGGAGCCGATCGAATTCGGCGGCGAAATGATTGATTTCGTCGACTTGTATGAGTCTACATGGAAGGATGCGCCGTATCGCTTCGAGGGCGGTACGCCGATTATCGCGGGAGCCGTAGGACTTGGCGCGGCGATTGACTTCCTGGAGCAAATCGGACTTGATGAGATTGATAAGCACGAGAAAAGAATGGCAGCCTACGCGTATGATAAACTGTCCACGATCGATGACGTTACGATCTATGGGCCGAAAGCGAACCGCGTTGGACTCGTTACCTTTAATCTTGGCGATATTCACCCTCATGACGTGTCGACAGTACTTGATTCATACGGCATTGCGATTCGCGCGGGCCATCATTGCTGCCAGCCGCTTATGCGTTGGCTTAATGTATCGGCTACGGCGAGAGCAAGCTTTTATCTATACAATAACGAGGAAGAGATCGACCGCTTAGTGGAAGGCCTCATCCGGACAAAGGAGTTCTTCGGTCATGCAATTGGATGATTTATATCGTCGAGTCATCATGGATCATTATAAAAATCCACGCAACCGCGGAACATTGGATACCGAATCCGTTACCATCAACTTGAACAATCCGACTTGCGGCGACCGCATTTCGCTTCAGCTTCAAGTCGAGGACGGCAAAGTAATCAATGCAAAATTCAGCGGGGAAGGCTGCTCGATCAGCTTGAGCTCCGCATCAATGATGACTGAAGCCGTAAAAGGCAAAACTTATGAGGAAGCTCTTGATCTTGCCCAACGTTTCTCGGGATTGATGAAGGGTGAAGATGTCGAGTTCGAGGAGAACGAAGATATCGAAGCTTTGTCGGGCGTTAACAAGTTCCCTGCAAGGATCAAATGCGCAACGCTGGCGTGGAACGCTTTGCGTAAAGGAATTGAACAACAGCAGGTTTAATAGGGGTATAATTAAATAAAGGAGTGTGAATAACCATGCCAGGAACAATGCCTGAAATGGAAGATTATAAGTATGGTTTCCGTGACGAGCATAAAGCGGTCTTCCAATCCGGTAAAGGATTAACGGAAGAGATCGTTCGCACGATTTCCGAGATGAAGGGCGAACCCGAGTGGATGCTCGAGTTCCGTCTGAAATCGCTGGAGCAATTCAACAAAATGCCGATGCCTAACTGGGGCGGCGACATGGCTGATCTGGATTTCAGCGACATTCAATACTATGTTAAGCCGTCCGAGAAACAAGGCAAGACATGGGAAGAAGTACCGCAAGAAATCAAAGAAACATTCGATAAGCTGGGTATCCCTGAAGCGGAGCAAAAGTTCCTTGCGGGCGTATCGGCTCAATACGAGTCCGAGGTTGTCTACCACAGCATGCAAGAAGACCTGGAGAAGCAAGGCGTTATCTTTACAGACATGGATACGGCTCTTCGCGAATATCCGGATCTCGTTAAAGAATATTTCAGCACAATCATCCCGCGTACGGACAACAAATTTGCTGCTCTGAACAGTGCGGTATGGTCCGGCGGCAGCTTTATCTACGTACCAAAAGGCGTAAAATGCGAAGTGCCTCTGCAAGCTTACTTCCGCATTAACTCCGAGAACATGGGTCAATTCGAGCGTACGCTGATCATTGCTGACGAAGACAGCTTCGTACACTACGTAGAAGGCTGTACGGCTCCAATCTACAGCACAAACTCGCTGCATAGCGCGGTTGTAGAGATTCTCGTTAAGAAGAACGCTCGCTGCCGTTATACGACAATCCAGAACTGGGCGCCTAACATCTACAACCTCGTTACAAAACGTGCGGTTGCAGAAGAAAACGCGACGATGGAATGGGTTGACGGCAACATCGGCTCCAAGCTGACTATGAAATACCCTGCTGTTATTCTGAAGGGCCGCGGCGCAAAAGGCATGGTACTTTCCATCGCTGTTGCAGGCAAAGGCCAGCACCAGGATGCAGGCGCGAAAATGCTTCACCTGGCTCCAGACACAACTTCGACGATCGTATCGAAATCGATCTCGAAACATGGCGGTAAAGTAACGTACCGCGGTCTTGCTTCCTTCGGACGCAACTCCGAAGGTTCGAAGTCGAACATTAAGTGTGATACGCTTATTCTCGATAACGAGTCGACATCCGATACGATTCCTTACAACGAGATCATGAACGACAACATTACGCTTGAGCACGAAGCAACCGTATCGAAGGTATCCGAGGACCAGCTGTTCTACCTGATGAGCCGCGGATTGTCCGAAGCGGAAGCAACGCAAATGATCGTAATGGGCTTCATCGAGCCGTTCACGAAAGAACTTCCGATGGAATATGCGGTTGAGATGAACCGTCTCATCAAGTTCGAAATGGAAGGTTCGATCGGTTAATAAAGATAGGGATGCGTGTCCGAGAACTTCATCTCGGACACGTATTTTTTTGGCATAATAAAAAGCCCGTCCACTAAGGACGGGCTTTCTTCATGCTGGCTGCCATACAAAGCTAGAAAATAATGGCTTTAATCTCATAATCGCGGTCTACGGTCAGATCGATAAACTGTTCGCCAATCTGAATAAGCGGCCTGAAAAATTCGGTTGGATGAGTCATAATGATCGTGCCAACCTCGCCGCTCTCGAGAACGGCTTTTTTACCGATAAAGTTAGGAATCATATGTTTGATAAACGTATGGGTCGTGCGGGCATCGAGCTCGTTAAAACTCATCTTGTAGAGTTCCTTGAGGACATAGAACAAATCGCGTTTCTTCTTGTAGACGCGCTCGGAGATCATCGCGCTGTAAATGTCTACAACGGCAATGATTTTCGCTACGGGATGTATCTCATCGCCATGCAGGCCGTATGGATATCCGCTGCCGTCGATTCGTTCATGATGCTGCAGGGCGCTAACGGACAAAAATTCCGATTGATCATGGAAAGATTGTTGAATAATTTCATGCCCGTAAAGCGTATGCTTCTTTACTTCTTCAAATTCCTGTTCGGTAAGCTTGGCAGGCTTGTCCAGAATGCTGGACGAAATTCTGCTCTTGCCAATGTCATGAAGATAACCGGCTTTGGAGATCTCAAGCGCTTCCAATTCCGTGTAGCCAAGCCAGGAAGCAAGGTAATAAGACAACATCCCAACTTGAACGGAATGCTGGTAAGTATAATCGTCTGCCGTATTCAAGAGCAGCAGCATGGAGACGACATCGCGCTCCATTTGGAAATTTTTCAGAAGAGGCGAGAAGGCAGCTGCAACTTCATCCTGGTTCACGACTCCGCCGGCGGTTGCTTTCAAGAACAAATCCTGGAAGCCTTTGACGGCGTTCTCGTAATCGGGCCGTACGTTTGGCAGCCATTTGGGGTGAACGGAATTTTCCAGTGTTCGATGATCAGGTTGCTCAGTAGTTCTCCGGTCCTCAATGTCAACATAGTCAACTTGATGCTGAAACAGCTTCGCAATATCCTTGTGCGTTAGAACGGTACTCTTGGACAAAACATGCAGGCCGTAACCGTTAAAGGTGTCCTTGAGTAAAATATCTCCCTCTTTTAAATCAGAAATATGCAGCCTCATCGTTGCACCTCAATAGTAAATTATGAACGGTATGTATGATGTAATAGTAACAATGAATGAATGTTATGGCAATAAGAGGGGCGAGAAATTATGACTATTGTCCTATACTTTCGGTCCCACTTGTAAAATAATTATTCCACTAATTGGATAATGTTTCTATTGGGTTCCAAGGACTCCCTAACTGATGGCCTTTCCACTCAGAACCGTCTTCCCATATTTCTTTTTTCCAGACCGGAACAATTTGCTTCAGTCTTTCGATCGCATAACGGCTGGCGTCGTAACAAGCATCGCGGTGCGGCGAGGAAACGGCAATGACTACACTGGTCTCCGCAAGATCCACAACGCCAATACGGTGCGAGATCGCACAATGGGTACCGGGCCAACGTTCGTTAAGCTCGGCGCCGATCTGCTCCATCGTCCGAACAGCCATAGGCGCATAGGCTTCATATTCAAGCCGCACGGTACGTTGGCCGTTCGTCCACTCGCGGGTTGTTCCAACAAACGCAATCGCCGCACCATGCTCGGGTACGATTACTTTGGCAAGAACTTCATCGGAAGTTATCGGATGTTTGGTTATCACATAATGGCCGTTTGCGGATACGCATTCTTGCGAATCCGGTTCTTGATCCTCCGGTTCTCCGCCCGATACGGGAGGAAGGACGGCAAGCTCGTCCGTTGCCTGAATGACGGTCTCATCCGAGGCGTAAGTCTGATTGCATGCGACGAACGAAATCCGAATCAGATCAGCCTCCTGCGGATATTGGTCAGCTAGTTCTTGCTTCAGAGCGGCTACCGTCATGGAAGGCGCATCCTTCTCGATATGAATAACGGGGCTGCCGAAACGGCCAGCCAGCCCTGCAAACAGTTGTATTTTCCAAGTGTATGTCATGTCATATAACCTCTCATTAATTAGGTTGAACTCCGTATTAGCATACCATAATCAGTTGAAAAATGTTATTCTAGTAGCAGAGAAAAGGAGTGAGAGGCATGCCCCCATTGGTGGACCGTTTCGGGAGAGAACACGATTACTTGCGTATTTCGGTTACAGATCGATGCAATCTGCGTTGTTTATATTGCATGCCCGAGGAAGGAATGGAGTTCGAGGACGCCAGCAATCTTCTAAGTTACGATCATATCGTTCAGGTTGTGGAAACGGCAGCGGAACTTGGTATTTCGAAGCTTCGAATCACGGGCGGCGAACCGCTAGTACGCCCTGGTCTGGACGGCTTGATTCGCAGGTTGAAGGCGATTCCGGGCATTGAGGACATAGCGTTGACGACCAATGGCATGCTGCTCGGCAAACATGCCGAAGCGCTAAAGGCTGCTGGCTTAAACCGGGTCAACATTAGCCTCGATACGCTGGATCCAACGAGATTTAAATTCATTGCCCGCAGAGGCGATTTGAAACGCGTTATAGAAGGTATTGAAGCAGCCGGACGTGTCGGGCTTGCTCCGATTAAGCTGAACTGCGTGCTGCTTAAAGGCATAAACGAGGATGAGATTGCGGCTTTCCTGAAGCTGGCTTACGAACAGCCGATGCATGTCAGGTTTATTGAATATATGCCGATTGGTCACGCGGACGAGAATTGGCGCAACCATTATTTGCCGTTGTCGCATGTACTCGATGCGGCGGAGCGTGAAGGTTATACGATTACAAGAAGATTAAACGTAAAGGGAAATGGTCCGTCGGATGATTGGCAGATGGAAGGCGGCCAAGGCTCTTTTGGACTTATTCATCCGGTCAGCGACCATTTCTGCAAGAGCTGCAACCGGCTCCGTCTGACGGCGGACGGTTCGATGAAGCCATGCCTGTATTGGGTGGATGAACTCAATGTGAAGGAAGCGTTAGGCGATCCGGAAGCCATGCGAAATATTTTTTACAGAGCAATGGACCTGAAGCCGGAAAATCATGAAATGGCGGCAAAACTCGCAAATGAGGCGTTAACCCATACACCGACCGACCGCCGCATGTCACAAATCGGCGGGTGATCTGAGGAGGCAGGCATGACATTCTCTAATAGACCCATCATCATTCTGCATAGCAACGATATTCACAGCCGTCTCGAGAATGCGGCGAGAATCGCTTCTTATATCGAAGAGCAGCGGACGATCCAAGGCGGAGACCATCTTCTCTGCCTGGATATCGGCGATCATATGGACCGGATTCGGCTGGAGACCGAAGGCAGCGACGGCATGGTTAACATCGCGTTATTAAACGCCGCGGGCTACGATGCGATTACGCTTGGCAACAACGAAGGGCTTACGTATTCGAAGGAGACACTTGAGCGGGTATACCGCGATGCGAACTTTACGATTCTTGGCGCCAACATGCGCGAGACGGATTCGGGCAAGCTGCCGGAGTGGATGCTGCCAAGCATGATTGTGGAGAAAGGCGGCATCAAGATCGGACTAATTGCCGCGACTACCCGTTATACGGATTTCTACGAATTGCTTGGCTGGGATTTGACGGATCCGCTCGAGGCGATTGGCGAAGAAGTCAAGAAATTAAGAGAGCAAGCGGACGTTATTGCCGTGATGTCGCATCTCGGCATTAATATAGATAAACAATTAGCCGAGCAAGTACCCGGCATCGATCTGATCATGGGCGGGCATACGCATCATTTGTTAGAGGAGCCGCTGGTTATCGGCGGCACCTCGATTTGCGCCGCCGGGAAATTCGGCGAACAGATCGGGCGCGTGGAGCTCGAGCGGGACGAGAGCGCACAGCGCATGGTTATTCGCGCAGCATGCGTGCCGATGGCCGCCTATGCGGAGCATCCGGAAGCCGCCGCGATTATCGGCGGCTACCGCGAGGCGGGCAAGCTGCGGCTCAGCCGGGTAATTACCCGGCTGGATGCGCCGCTGCCCGCCCTCCCCGAGCGGGAATCGCCGCTCGGGAACTTGCTGGCCGCCGGCCTGCGCCGCCATACCGATGCCGAGATTGGCATCGTAAATACGGGGCAGCTGCTTGGCGGCCTGCAGCAGGGCGACGTGACAGAGGGGCAGCTGCATGCCCTCTGTCCGTCGCCGATCAATCCGTGCCGCATGCTGATTAGCGGCACCAATATAAGAGCAGCGCTCGAAGAGGCGTTGCTGCCAAGTTTTACAGGAATGCCGATTAAGGGATACGGCTTCCGCGGGGAAGTGCTTGGCACGCTTGCGATCGACGGCATGGAAGTGGAATATGACCCGTCGCTTCCGGAACTTAGTCGAATTGTGTCGATCACCGTGAATGGCGAACCGCTTTCGGATAGCAGGGATTATGTTGTGGGAAGCATTGATATGTTTACGTTCCATATCGGTTACTTATCGTTAGGACGGGCGAAGGACGTCTCCTACTATCTGCCTGAGTTTATCCGGGATTTGCTTGCTTCGGAATTGGCCAGTGGTCACGGTATTTCCGCCTGCCATTATGAAAGATGGAGAATAATGTCGAATTTTTAGCGTAAAATAGTTGCCAAGCGACAAATTTTCCCTTACATTAACAATACGGCTAGTTTTGTCCGAATATAAAGATATAGATCTATTTCTTCGGATGATAGTTATAGACGCCGTATTAAGGGGAATCGGGATTATGCGCTTGGTACCTATAACACAATGCCAGCCTGGCATGAGACTTGCCAAAAAAATTTTCTCGGGCGACGGTTTAGTCCTCTTAGGAGAAAACATCGAATTGACTAGCCGCCATATTGTCCGCTTGGACCAATATGGTATTCAGTATGTATTCATTAAAGATCCGAGGACGGACGATATCGTCATGCCGGAAATCATTTCCGAGAATACGATCAGTCTCGCTCTGAAAGAGATCAAATCGAATTTCCGCGCCATGATGGACCTTCCGAAGCAGAAAAAAGGCGCGCCTTATCCCTATATTGCACAACCCTTCAAACAAGTAATGAACATGATTATAGACGACCTGTCCAACCATAAGGACGCCATGATTATGCTGATGAATATGGGCATTGTTGATGACTATCTGTATCAGCATTCGCTTAATGTATGTGTCTATACCACACTGCTGGGCTCCGCATACGGATACCCTAGAGAAGAATTAATGAAGCTCGGCATGGGCGCATTGCTTCATGATATAGGGAAAACGCAAATTCCGATGGATGTGCTGAAAAAACCCGGCTCCTTAACGGACCACGAGTTCCAGATGATGAGGAATCACGCCAAGTTCGGCTTTGAGCTGCTCAAGGATGAGCCCAATATGCCGCTTGTAGTGGCCCATTGTGCCTTCCAGCATCATGAACGGATCGATGGAAGCGGTTATCCGCGCGGCATAGCGGGGGATGAGATCCATGAATACGCCAAGTGGATTGGCCTTGTAGATTCCTATGACGCCATGACAACGAATCGCGTATACCGTTCGCCCATGCTGCCTCATCAAGCTATCGAGCTGCTGTATGCCGGTACCGGTACTTTGTACGAACAGCATATGGTACAGCTGTTCCGGGATAAAGTTGCGATTTATCCGATTGGAATTACGGTACAGCTTCATACCGGGGAGACTGGAGTTGTGGTTGATTTCAACCATTCGTATCCGCATCGTCCAATCGTTCGTCTGTTATATAATGAAGCAGGAGAACAACTCGGCTCGCCTTATGAGATCGATTTGTCGAAGCAGCTCAGCACGATGATCGTCAGAGTCAACGGAGAGCAGTCCGATGTCGGCATGGCATCAGGAATATAAGAAGAGACAAGGGGGCAGCGATGCCTCCTTTTTCGTTTTTTATACCTATTTTATTTGCTTCATTTCCCTTCGAACATTACAATAGTATAAGTTATACTCATTCTATCCATGTAAGTCAGGTGCTGATATTTATGAATACGTTAGATTTTGCTTTAAACTCCAATCCTTTAACACCATTATCTCCGCAAAATGATCCTTGGGACCCCATTCGTTCCTTGCAAAAATACGGCCGTCATACCTTGACAAGCGTTGAGATGACGGTGACCAATCTTTGCAATATGCGCTGCGAGCATTGTGCCGTAGGCGATACGCTTGTGATGCTGGAACCGGCTAAGCTGCCTCTGGAGCTGATGATCAAACGTCTGGATGAAGTGAAATATCTGGAGACGATCAGTATTACGGGCGGTGAGCCATCCTTCTCGGACAAGACGGTGAAGGAATATATGGTTCCTCTTCTTCAATATGCGCGGAGCCGCGGCGTCCGTTCTCAGATTAATTCGAATGTCACGCTGCCGTACAGCAGGTACGAGCAATTGGCTCCTTATTTGGATGTCATGCACATTTCGTTTAATTACACGAATGCCGACGACTTCCATCAGATCGGGTTCGCGAAGGCAGGCCATGCGGTATCGCGCGATGCAGCCGCAAAGCTGTACGACCGGATGATCGATAACGCCAAACGGTTGAGCGACGCGGGAGTTCTTGTCTCCGCCGAGTCGATGATTAACTATCGGACTCATGATCGGATTGAAGAGATCCATCGGCTTATTATTGAAATGGGTTGCCAGCGTCATGAAGTGCATCCGATGTATCCGAGTTCGTTCGCTAAGGATCTTCCCGTTCTATCGAAGGAAGATATGCAGCGTGCGATCAGCAAGCTCCTTGATATTCGGGATAAAAACATATGGATGTTGTTCGGCACGTTGCCGTTCTACCATTGCAGCGATAACGAAGAGGAGCGGAAGCTCTTGAAGAGACTTGCGTCGGAACCAAATGTCACCGTACGCAATGACCCGGACGGCCGGAACCGTCTTAATGTGAACTTGTTCACCGGCGACGTATACGTGACGGACTTCTCCGACGTACCGGCGTTTGGCAACATCCAGGATGAGCAGCTTGACCAGTTGTTCGACCGTTGGCTAGGCCATGATCTGGCAAGCGGCGTGAATTGCCATTGTCCTGCAGCGTCATGTTGCGGTCCTAATCTGCTGGTGAAAGACATGTATTACAAAGAAGTAGACTTCCTTCAGAAAAAGGCTATTTTATAGGAAATTATTGATGGTAAGGGGGACATTACTTTCGAAAATGGGCGTATGCTGATAGTGGACGAAGCTCATACGAAAGTCATGGCCCCTCATACATAGGTCAGGTCCATTTTTCAGAGGAAAGGAGGAAACCGTTAACGTGTCGATCAAAACTATAGTCATGGTAGGTTTATCATTATTCCTGTTGTACCTCTTGTTTACGGTAGGGGCGCCGTTTCTGCTTGCGCTTGTGGTAGCTATATTTATGGAGCCGCTGACGCAATTTTTCATCCGTCGATTTAAGACAAACCGGTTGCTGGCTTCAACCATTTCTAGCAGTTTGTTTACGTTTGTACTGATCGGACTGATGGCGTTGCTTGGCGTAAAAGTAGTGGCCGAGCTCATTGCATTCGCGCAAAAAGTTCCAAACTATTTCGGAGACGCCAGTACATATGTCACAGATCTCGTCGAGAACGCAAGATCGCTTTACGCTAACTTCTCTCCGGACACGGTGAGCCAGATTGAGGATTGGCTGACGGATGTCAGCAAATCATTGACGGGTATGGTAGGCAGCTTGTCTTCTTCCGTTATTTCGTTTGCCTCGGGCATTCCAGGAATGTTTATCTTCTTTATCGTTTTCCTAGTAGCCGTCTACATGTTCGGATTTAGCTTAAATACGATGAAAACGACTTTCCTGACGTTATTCGAAGAAAAGTCGCGTCCGCAAGTTAATGAAGTTCTGGAAAATTTGAAAAAGTCGATTTTTGGTTTTCTCCGCTCGCAAATTATTCTCAGTGCTCTAACGTACATCATTTCTTTGATTGGCCTGATCATTCTAGATATCAAATACCCGCTCGCGATTGCCTTGTTAATCGTCATTGTCGATATTCTGCCTATTCTGGGTACAGGTACCGTGCTAGTGCCTTGGGGCACCTATCTGATCATTACCGGTGATTTATACGCAGGGATCGGGTTGTACATCTTATTCGTATTTATGACGATCTTCCGCCGTATAGTTGAACCAAAAATTTTGGGTGACGCGGTGGGCATCGGGTCCTTATCCGCTTTAATCAGTTTGTATGTCGGCTTTAAGCTGGTTGGCGTAATCGGGGTATTCCTCGGGCCGCTGGTCGTTATTATCTATATGGCGATACGCAAAGCTGGTTTGTTCAGAATTAATATTAAGTTATAAAATCGCACTTTTGAAGCCGTCCTTTGGACGGCTTTTTTTGATGAATAAATTGTTGTTACCCAATAAGCCCTAAACCCGCGTTAGAACCTGAACCAGCTGTTACAAGATGCTGCATTGAGCAGAAAATACCAGGTTTTTGTAATTGTGTTAATGGGGAAAAGCCCTGCCGGCATAAAGTGATTAGGAGATGTCTAAATGTCAGGGAGGGGTAACCGGATGATCACCGAGAGAAATGACCGAGCCGAGAACAATGCCAATCTGGCGGCTCAGGCTACGAATAGCGCTCCTAATGCGGCGAACGCAGCTAACGCGGCAAATACGGCAGCCAATGCAGCAAACACAGAAGTAAATGCAGCTGCTGCAGAAAATACGGAGAAGGGCAAAGAGAAAAAAGAATACAAGACTGCTAATAATCAAAATCCTTTAAATCAGATACATGTCTATGAGCCGTTTATTGGTCCATGCGATCCATGTCCGCCAATGAAACTAAAAACCTATGTAGTACCGCCTAATCAGTTTATTGCATATCAACCGCAAGGGCTGCCTCAATATTCGATTCATGAGGCGCTGAAGCGGGGGACGCTCTGGCCGGCTTTGTACAGCAACTATCAATCCAGATATTATTTGTAAGCTTATTTTGTATGACAATTCTTTAAGCTGTTCCATACGAAGCAAGAATTGCTTCGCAATTAATGCTTACGAAGTAAGAATTATCACAAATAGGCGTTAATGCTCCTATTTGTGTGACAATTCTTTAAGCTGGTCCTTACGAAGCAAGAATTGCTTCGCAATTCTTTTGAGGAGGTCGAATTCCTTGAGCATCGTTCTCGACGAACAATATTACAGCAAGCTGGAGGAACTTCAGGCAATTGGATTTGCTTTAGTGGAATTAACGTTATATTTGGATACCCATCCGCACGACGCGCAGGCAATCCAGCAGTTTAATCAACTAGCGATGCAGCAGCATCAATGCAGGCAAATGTTTGAAAGCTTATATGGACCTACGCTTCAATACGGCAATAGCTTTTCGAAATACCCGTGGCAGTGGTCAGAAAGTCCATGGCCGTGGCAGGTGTAATGCCAGTTCCGCTCTGAAAATCCGCCTGAGAAAGGGGACGTGTCAAACGGATGTGGTTATACGAGAAAAAGCTGCAATACCCGGTAAAAGTTGGAAAGTGTGACCCCATGATGGCCCGATACTTAATTGAGCAATACGGAGGGGCGGATGGCGAGTTGTCCGCGGCTCTTCGTTATTTGAATCAGCGTTATTCCATACCCGACAAAGTGATAGGTCTTTTGACAGACATAGGGACTGAAGAATTTGGGCACTTGGAAATGATTGCCACAATGGTATATAAATTGACAAAAGACGCCACGCCCAGACAACTGATGGAAGCTGGCCTTGGAGAAAATTTTGTAAACCATGATAATGGGATGATGTACGTGAATGCATCAGGGGTACCGTGGACGGCAGCCTATATCGGTACCAAGGGTGATCCGATCGCAGACCTATATGAGGATATTGCAGCCGAAGAGAAGGCCCGTGCTACGTACCAGTGGCTAATTGATATGACAGATGATGTGGATTTGCAAGATGGTCTTAAGTTTTTACGTGAGCGTGAGATTGTCCATTCTCTAAGGTTTAGGGAAGCGGTTGAGATGATAAAGTCTGACTGGGGGACCAAGAAAGTATTTAAGGTGTAGGCTAGGCATTAATATTGAGGAATAGTCAGATAGCAGCCGATATCGGCTGCTTTTTTGTGTGCGCCCAGCATGGGCGCTATCTCTAGGGTTCAAGTCCCGAATGGTGAAGGCAGTAGTAACCATAGCTTAAGACAAGGGTGTCCATCGTGAGATGGAATCTGAAGGAAGTCGGCGGCAAATCTCCGGTCTGAGGAACACGAACTTCATATAAGGCTAACGTACGTTGGGTGAGGTTGCACAACAAACCAAAGCCCATACTGCCGAAGGCGTACGAGAGTAAATGGAGCAGATAGATGGAGAGGAAGATAGCGTTCTTACCTGGGGAGATCTGTATGGCAGGCAGCAATCAAGCTGTAAACATGCCTGAGAAGGCGTGCTGAACCTACAGAAGTCAGCAGAGGCCATAGTATGCAGACTGTTGCAACAGTTGCAGAAGGGCTGAACATGGAATAGGAATGGGACAACTTGGCGTTCGAAGATGGGCGAAGAAAGCAGACAATCCCTATTTTTTTTAAGGGACTTATCTGAGAGAAGTAGCGGTGAGTACGCGAGGGAACTCAGAAGGGCATAGTCCATCAGCGGCACAAAAAGGAAGAACTATTCACGCAAGGAGTGTATCAAAAGATGATCGAAGAAGTGCTGTCACGAGCAAACATGCTAACGGCTCTAGCACGAGTCGAAGCGAATAAAGGGAGTCACGGCGTAGATGGTATGTCGGTAAAAACCTTACGCGAACACATCGTACAAAACTGGCCGACCATTCGAGAAAGCATAAGGAACGGAACCTACGAACCGAGTCCAGTCCGTCGGGTCGAAATCCCGAAACCGAACGGTGGAACGAGGTCTTTAGGGATACCTACCGTGACAGACCGTCTTATTCAACAAGCGATCACGCAAGTATTGACGCCCGTATTTGACCCCGCTTACTCCGAACATAGTTATGGATTCCGCCCACAAAGGCGAGGCCATGATGCAGTAAGGAAAGCAAAAGGGTATATGCAAGAAGGATACCGAATCGTAGTCGAGATCGACCTTGAGAAGTTCTTCGACCGCGTTCATCACGATCGGCTGATGGCAAGACTCGCAGAACGAGTACCGGATAAAAGAGTACTGAAGCTTATTCGTTCCTACTTGCAAGCAGGAGTGATGGAAAATGGTCTTATAAGAGGAACAGCAGAAGGTGCTCCACAAGGAGGTCCACTAAGTCCACTACTATCTAATATTGTCTTAGACGAATTAGATAAAGAATTGGAGAAACGAAACCTTCGGCTCGTAAGCTATGCGGACGACTGTAACATCTATGTGAAAACGTGGAAAGCAGGTCAACGTGTGATGGACTCCGTCTCCTCTTTTATTGAACGAAAACTAAAAATTGAAGGTCAACCAAACGAAAAGCAGGAAAGAAAATTCCTTGGATTCACGTTCGGGAGAGAGAAGGAAAATCCGCGAATAAGGATTTTCTTTGCAACGAGTAAAGGTAAAGATTAAATGGATCACATCGCGGAGTTCGTCAACTCCCATGGAGGTCCGTATAAAGGAACTCAACCAATATCTGATGGGATGGTGTGGCTACTACGCATTAGCGGAAACGGAAAGTACGTTTCGAGAATTGGACAAGTGGATAAGAAGAAGACTTCGGATGTGTACGTGGAAGCAGTAGAAGCTACCGAGGACAAAGGTAAGAGAACTGATTTCACTAGGTATCTCAAAGCAGAAAGCCTATGAATGGGGCAATTCGAGGAAGAAATATTGGCGAATAGCTAGTAGTCCAATCCTTAGCCGTGCATTGAATAACCAGTATTGGTCAACCATCGGGCTACAGGGTTTAATGGACAAATACAAACAATTGCGGAATATGCATGAACCGCCGTATACCGAATGGTACGTACGGTGGTGTGAGAGGACGGGGGCTAGCCGCCCCCTCCTACTCGATTACGCTCTAACGTATCTAAACGGTACGTTCGTTATTTAAGGGGATGAAACTTGACTAGACTTTATTAATATAAACAAGCTATTCAGTCTAAGAATTAATTACTGGAAAAAGGAATAAGTACATTGTCGGTTACAGTTCTGTTTAAAAAGTAGGTGGTTATCGGAAAAATCCCAAAAATTTTACCATAAATCAAAAAAAACTACATATTAAAATATGTATATTATTAATATTATATTTATATTTGATTTGATATTACAAAAGATGTATATTAAATTGCTTAATAGGAAGAAGGTGATATATAAAATATATTATTATTGAGTAAAAAATGTCTTGATGTTATTTTTGGTGATGAATTATGCTAAATCAACTAAATTATGGATTGTAGGGGGAAATGTATGAAGATAATTATGTCAAAAACTTTATTCAATAAATTTCTTAAAATTATTTTGTGTTTGTTATTATTAACATCACTAATTGGTCAGAAAACATTCGCAAGTCAAAATACCGCAAGTCAAAATACTAGTATTACTAGTTCAGATGAAAAAAAATCGAAAAAAATAGTAAAGGAATTATCCGATCGGAGAAAAATAGCCTCCAAAGAATTCCTACTTGAAGATGGATCGATTCAGGCTAATTTTTATTCAAACGCTATCCATTATGAAGATGAGAAAGGTAGATTACAAGACATTGATACTCAATTTGTAGATGAAGCATTAATAGTGGACGATCATGATATTTACTCTAAAGAAGTTGCTAAAGAAGTAAAAGAAATTGCCAGAAAAAACAATCAAAAGAAATCTATTAGTAAAGAGGAAGCCTCACTGCTAGATTCGGATTATCGTGCATTAAAGGTACCATTTAATATTAGGATTCCAAAGGATTACCGTAAAGGCTACACCATGTCTAAAGGCACAGATAGGATATCTCTCGTACCTATTAATGCAAACAGAAGCAAAGGATCTTTAAGTAGTTCGGAAACGAATGTAATGTATTATCCGAATGTTTGGAAAGACACAGACGTCAGACTTTCACTTGAGTCTTATGGAATTAAGGAAACAATCTATTTAAAAAGTAAAAATGCCCCAACGCAATTTTCGTATCGTATTAATAAGAAGCTGGATAGCAATTTGTCATCAGGGCAGCTTCAAATTGATCCAATGTGGTTTGAAGATGCAAGTGGAACGCATAGAGAGATTCAACCTGTAATTGAACAAGAAGCTAATCATACGTTGTTAAAGTTTGAGATTGATACCACGAATCTTTCCTATCCAATTATTATTGACCCTACAATAACAGATAAAACTAGTAAAGCTGGCCTGACAGATTCCTATGTAGCTAATAACACAGGTTCAGGTATTAATTTTGGAACGTCTACTCAACTCCAAGTAATGAAAAATGCTAATGGTGATGAATCCAGAACATATATTGACTTTGAGCATTACTCTACTTTCTATGGATTAAGAGGAAAGATAATCAACAGTGCAAAACTTTCATTGTTTTTAAAAGATAATCGAGAAGGCACTCCAGGAACAGCGAATATGACAATTTCTCGTGTTACTTCATCATGGCTAACGTCGACATTAGTATGGGGCAATAAACCATCTGATACATCAGTTAATTCTGTTAATTTTATAGCACCTTTAAATGGATATGGTTGGGTAGATGTGGATGTTACTCAAATGGTCACAGATATGTATGCAAAAAATGAATTTTATGGTTTTGTTATAAAACCACAATCGGGTTATTTCTTTAATTTGTGGTTTCATTCTAGTAAAAATACAATAGGCGAACCTGTTCTAACAATAAACTATTTTGAAACGGCAAATGATACTGCTCAAAATTCATTGAAAATATATGAAAAGATTAATTATAGGGGGTATCTTAGTAATTCCACAGATGTAGAATATTTCACATTTACAGCCCTTAGAAACGGCGATTATTGTATTGGGATGAAACCTCCATCAAATCAAAATATTGATATGAAGGTATATGATAGTAGTTCAAACGAACTTATGTCAGGATCTAATCCTACATCGGACGCCGAGTTGTTAAATTTAAAAATGACAGCAGGACAAACAATAACTATAAAATTGTTCAATAATGGGAGTACATCTTTCTCAATGAGTTCTTTATATAGAATACGTATTTCAAATTTAAATTACTATTACTATGTCTATGATTCATCTAATCGATTAGTAGAACTATATAATGAACAAGGGATTTACCGTAATAGTACATTATACACGTATGATTTTAACGGTAATCTAAAAAGTAAGATCACTAATGTGAAAACAGATATACTATAAATCAATTTAGATAGGGAGGAATTACATTTGAAAACGACAAATCCTATAAAAATACGTAAATATCTTGTAGTTGTTCTTGTTTGTTCAATACTATTATTCTCTTTAAATCAGTTTTCAGCTTATGCGGAGTCAGTACAATTCAATGAAACTAATGAAGTTAACTCATTTGGCAGTGATACGATAACGGATTCTGTGATTGGAGAAAAGAAGAATGAGTATCCAAATGGAGTCTTAGTGAAATTTATTGATGTTGATAGAGCAGAAGAAGATTATAAGAAGAAAGGTATTCAATTAAGAGTTTTAAAACACTTTTCGATTGCAGTTATAGATAGTGTTTCAGATAAGGAAATCGAGCTGATTAAAGCTGACCCAAATGTTATTTACTATGAAGGTAATACATCAACAGCAATTGCTGAAGATACTTATACTAGCAATATTAAACAAATCAATACACATCAGGTACATGATTTAGGTATTTATGGTGAGAATGTGAAAGTTGCGGTGTTTGATACAGGAATTGATTCTGATTCAAAGGATCTTAAAATCATTGATGGAGTTTCATTTATACCTGAGGAACAAAATTACGATGATTTGAATGGGCATGGTACATTTGTATCTAGCATAATTGCTGCACTCCGTAATTCACAAGGGTTAATAGGAATAGCCCCAAATGTTGATTTGTATGCTGTTAAAGTCCTAAATGAAAACGGAAAAGGAACATATAGCCAAGTAATTGAAGGTATTGAATGGGCAATTAATAACAAAGTTGATATTATTTCAATGAGTTTAGTTGGAAAGGAATATTCAAAAGCTCTTGAAGAAGCCATGGAATTAGCCTATGAAAATGATATCTTACTTGTAGCACCTACAGGAAATGATGGATCACAAAATGTTCTTTATCCTGCAAAGTTCAATACAGTTATTGCTGTCGGAGCAGTGGACGCAGAAAATAATTTGGCTTTCTTCTCAAATACGGGACCAGAGGTAGAATTAGTTGCACCTGGTGTTAATATTCAAGGATTAGATAAGGATGGGCAAACTGTCATTAACAAAAGTGGCACTTCATTTGCAGTTCCACATGTTGCTGCTTCATTAGCTTTAATAAAGAACAAATATCCAGAAATGAATAATAAAGAACTTCGTAATTTACTTGACACTCAAGCTAAACATTTAACAAGTACGAGAAGTGACTTATTCGGCTATGGTTTGGTTGATGCTTCAGCCGTTATCGTTAGTCCTAAAGAAAGCATTTCAGCAGAAGGAGTATTCTCACTAATCAAAAGCAAAGAATCGTTTAGTAAGTTTACTGAGTCAGAACAAGAAGAAATAAGTGACTTTTTTCAAGTTTCTAAAGAATTGTTACTTCAGGGGGAGAAGAGTGGCGTAACTCTCATTCAGTCTATACAAATTGCAACTCGAGTAGAAGAATATAAGTTACCTTATGAAGAAGTAAAACAATTAATTCTAGAACATGAAGATCTAAAGGAACTTGACGTACAGGTTCAATCTTATAATCAATTTCTCCAAAGATATAATGTTGATTTTCAGTATATCAATGAGATTAAGTCATTGTTTTTAACTGGATATCAATTTCATAATGTTTATGCTGCTTACGTCATGGGAATTTCTTCAGGTCTCCCAATCTCATCCTTAGTTTTAAAAAATCATAACGAAGCAGAAACTGACTTACAATTAATAAAACTCGAGTTACCTGAAGACGAATATAGTATTGTAGAGAGAATAGTTAAACAGTACCCAACTAAATTACAAATTATTCAATCAGAATTAGAAAACTCAAAAAGTACTTGGGCTGATATAGAAAATAAAATTCAGAATACTGTGAAATTATTAACTACCAAAATTACTGAAGAGCAACCGGCTAAAACATCTACAACAACATCTACACTTCAAACTGAAACACCAGAGGAAGTAGTAGATTATAACAAGTATCTACAGGCTCCTTTTAATTTAGCACAAAATAGGAATGAAACTGTTCAAGCAGGAACGGGATCTTTAGAATATGATCAAACCAATTATCAATTGTCAGGAAGAAATGGATTAGATCTAACTCTTCAGGTGCGTTATAATTCATCAGAATCAAACATATATGAGGCTGATTATTGGTCATCTAGTTACACTGATTATGATTATAAAGTTATAGGTGGCGCACTAGCTTACTGGGAAAACTGGATCGGTACTGACAGATATCCCTCCGGTGATATTCCATCATCAACACTAGGAGTTTATGAAACTTTAGAAGACGCAGTAACTGTAGCGGCAATCTATGCAGATCAAGATTACACAATTAATGATTACTGGGAGGACGGGACAGATTTAAAGATTAATTACTATTCAGTGATAGTGGAGCAGTATGATCCAACAGATAGTTACAGTTCGACAGGAAATACTAAAATCAATGACACATATACTGAACTTCAAAGTAACATTGGTTCAGGTTGGACATTTGGTTTTTCTTCAATTGAAATTGATAAAAATGATAATAAATATTTACACTTAGCAAGTGGGGGCATCTTTAAGATAAAAATTACATCAGCAGAGGGGGATTCAAATCTTGAAAACTACAAATTAAAAGATATCCGGTTGGAACCTGACAATGGAACCTACACGAACGCTCAAAACGTAAAATCTTCCTATGTTTTAATAAATAAAAGTGGATATAGAGAATACTTTGGCTCAAATGGTCAACTATTAGTCATGATAGATAGATATGGCAATAATATCTCTTTTGAGCACCAGTACATAAATGGTGTTCCAGTTATATCTAAGATAACGGATTCATTGGGTCGAGTACTAACTTTCACATATGCTACAACATCGACCCAGAAAACGTTGACAATTACTCTGCCTGACAACAACACGATAAAATACATTTCATTACCAATTGAAGGATATAATAACGAGTTTGTTCTTAGTAAAATAGTTGACCAGAAGAACAGAGAAACTGTTTTCAATTATGATACATCAAATTGCAAGTCAAATTTTAATTTTTTCAGTAAAACCAATAGGAATACGGAGAATGTATACGCTTGTTTAGCTACAGTTACACATCCTACAAAAGCCAAAACTACCTATATCTACGAAAAGGCTGTAGCAAATCTAGGTAGTCAAGGTTCTTATGAGTATTTCCGTGTGAAATCAAGAGAAGACTTTTCTGAAGGGGTGTCAAATGCAAAGTTAATTTATGATTACGTTAACAATTTTTCAGGATATCCTACGTATACTGACCCATCAAATTTACCAACAAGCTTTTCTTATTCAATGAATATTACTGATGTTTACAATAAAATAGGAACTGATCCTAAAACAACAACTATTAAATTGAATAGTAATCATTTAATTGAGAAGCGGGATATCCAAGCAGGTTCAAAAAATATTGAATCAACTACCTACAGTTATAATTTAAACAAACAGCCAGTTACGATTACGACAACACAATATAATATCGGAACAACTGAAAATGCTTCAAAGACCATTGAATATACTTATGATGATTGGGGAGATATTTTAACCTACAAGGACCCGTTTCAAAATGTATCAACTTATACTTACGATAATAAGTTCCATATTAGAAACTCTGAAATACGAAATTTGAATTCAACTAATCAACAAAAAACCAGCTATGAGATCAATCAAAATAATGGAAATGTTGATAAACTAATAGTTTCTCATGTAGAGAATGGGATGGATCAAAGTATAGTTGTCAATTTAACTTATGATATCTATGGTAATATGTTAACCCAGAGTATTAAGAAAAAAGACGGGACAAGTGCGGTAGTATCATTCACTTACGATCCACTTCTAAATTATGGATACTTAACAAAAGAATCTCAGACGATAAAAGATGTAAATGGAAATAATCAAACAATCGATAATATCTATGAATATTACTTTAATTCAGGGAAGTTAAAGACATACACTGATGGTGAAAAAAACATATATAAATACCTATATGATAATTTAGGTAGATTAACTTTAATTGCTTTTCCTGGCTCTACGGAAGAGCTAACAATTAATAAAGAAATAATTTATGACGATACCAATAATATCATTACTTACATTGATGAAGTAGGGGTTAGTCATAAAAATATCTATGATAATCTTGGTAGACTTGTTCGAAAACAAATGTACAAAGATTCTTCTTGGATTACTACTGAAGAGAATCATTATAATCAATTAGGATTAATAGATTGGACTAAAAACATATCAAATAACCAAACATTTTATACTTACGATGTATTAGGTCGCATAATTAAACAAACAAATCCAGACTCGACTTTTAAACAAGTTAAGTATCAAGATGCTTGGATTTATGAGTATAATACAAACCGAGTACAAGTAATTGATGAGTCTGGCAAGTCAACGTATACGTTCAATGATAAAGCAGGACGAAAGAAAGCATTCTTTGTTAGTGATATAGCTCAAGTATTAAATTTAGATTCAGGAACACCAGTAAATTATACAGCTCTTTATAATTATGATTATGCTGGTAATTTAATTTCGGTAAAGGACGCAAAGGGGAATGTCACGACATATTCTTATGATGATCTAAGTCGGTTGATAAAGGTAACAAATCCTTTATTAGAAACTACTAGATATGAATATGATAATTTCGGCAATCTAACAAAAACCATATTCAATGATGATAGCACTAAAGAAAATTATTATGATGATGCTGGAAGATTGATTAAGAAAATGAATCAAAGTAAGCTTGAAGATACTTTCACTTATGATAAAAATGGACAAGTAGACATTCATATTGATCGTAATAAAACCAAATTTGATTATGGTTATAATAACCGGGGGTGGTTAACACAAATTATTGCTAACTCAGGAACAACGACTGAAACCAAGAGTTTTGAGTATAATGCTGCAGGTCAAAGAATTAGCGCCACTGTAGGTTCTTTGGAATTCTCGTATGAGTACAGGAATGATAACGGTTCTCTTAGGAAAATGGAATACCCTGATGGGCATTATGTAGAAACTTCAGAAGATTTTACTGCATCGGTTCCTTACAGTAAGATTAAGGATCCATTTGGTAAAATATCATACTATGCGTATGATAAGTTAAATAGACTTGATTA
This sequence comes from Paenibacillus glycanilyticus, assembly GCF_030161375.1. Taxonomy (GTDB): domain Bacteria; phylum Bacillota; class Bacilli; order Paenibacillales; family Paenibacillaceae; genus Pristimantibacillus; species Pristimantibacillus glycanilyticus_B. The sequence goes on along the minus strand of NZ_BSSQ01000001.1, from coordinate 12,120 downwards.
CGTAACACTAGACTCATTAACGGGTACAAAAGAAGCGGATTATTCATACACACCAAGTGGCTATATTAATCAAATTAAATTTCCCAATAATTATGAGATTGATTACCAATATAGTGATACTGATTCAGCCCAACTTAAAAATATAAAGCATAAAGATTCTTCCGGGACAATAATTAATCAATATGATTATATCTATGATAAGAATTTTAATACTACAAGTGTTACCTCTAAGATTGGAAGTTCTACCGAGATTATAAGCGCTAATTATGATCCAGTGAATCGACTATCGACTGTTAATGGAGATGAAGAAAGTTATTCTTATGATACGAATGGAAATAGGATTCAGTTAACAAGCAATAAGGTGATTGACATATCGCCGGCGTCTTATCGTTATAATATTTGGAATGAATTAGTACAAGTTACAATGGAAAATGGGGAAGAAGTTACACTGAAATATGACCCAGACGGATTTCTATATGAAAGAAATTATAATAATGATAAAACAAGGTACTATTATTATTTAGGCAATATTATTGCTGAGGGAACTGTCAAATCAGACAATACAGTGTCATTAAAAGGAAGATATCTTTATGGTATGGGACTAATTAGTAAGATGGATAAGGAAGATAATAAATTTTACTATCTGACGAATGGTCATGGTGATGTAGTAGAAATAATAAATAGCTTAGGAGGGATAGAGAATCAATATAAGTATGATGTTTGGGGCAATCCAACTACAATAAAAGAATCAGTATCAAATCCTTTTAAGTACTCAGGGGAGTACTGGGATGAAGATATCGCACTACAATATCTGGGAGCAAGATGGTATGATCCCGGGATAGGTCGGTTTATTTCAGAAGACACATACGAAGGTACACTAAGTAATTCTTTAAGTTTAAATCTCTACACATATGTAGAGAATAATCCATTAGGATATGTTGATCCTACTGGTCACTTAAAAGTCAGCGGCCTTCAAAAATTGTCCGACCAATATAACAAAGGGTATATAGCGGATGCTAATCTTGGTCCAAAAGTTCTTATTGCAAATGGACTTGAGAAGGCTGGAGGTATAAAGGAAGGTAATAATACCGTATTCCATGATATAGCTCAATTAATTGCAGCTAAACAGGTATATAAAGCTTACGGAAAAGGTAGAAATATTATGCCAGTTTTGGAGTGGAAGTTACCTAGTGGAAGAGAAATAGACATTGCGTACTTTGGTCAGATTTGGGAAGTAAAACCTTGGGGTCAAAGTGCTGAGGAGCAACTTTCTGCTTACGTAGAAGAAGGAAATGGAGATTTTACAAGAGGGAATGAACTGAATGATGTAACGCGTTTTCATATTTACGGTATTTTATACATGGGTGTTTATTTTGTAGCACCAGGAGAGGTGAAATATGAACTCTATTGGTATGATGATGGTGTATATACACCATTAACTGTTGCACAAGCCAGAACCTATGTAAATTCGGAATATGAAAGAAGAAGTAAAAACGCTGGACTGGGGCAAGCTGTTGTAGTAGGAGTTACAACAGTAGGTGTGGCTGCAATTACTGCAGCAGCTGAGATTGGAGGAGCTATTGCAGGATCCGTGAAAGCAATCTTCGGTTAAATACCTCAATCACCCTATGAAAAAATTTCATAGGGTGATTCTAACGGAAAGGGGAGAATCCTTTGATAATACGTAAATTATTGATCCTAACTTCATTGCTAATTTATTTTATATTGGCAGTTAGTTGTGGTAATAAGGAGATGCTAAAAAGAATGAATCAAGATGGAAAAAAATTACCAGTAATTGTAGACAGTATATATCCTTATGGAGATGCATACACCTTGATACCCTTCAAAAAAGGGGGGGGATGGGGCTTTATTGATACAGAAGGTGATTTGAAGATTAAACCTGTTTTTGATGAGGTAGAATATTTTAGTAATAGTTTATCGGCTGTAATGGTGTCAGGAAAATGGGGCTATATCGGGACTGATGGTGATATGAAAATTGCCCCGAAATATTTGTTCGCTGGCCCATTTTATGATGATGAAGCAATAGTAGCAACAAGTAATAATTCTTATGAGTTAATTGATATCAACGGGGCAGTACAGAAGAGGATTACAGCAAAGTATGAAATAGATGAACCTATTAGAAATGGAATTAGTAGAATTAGAGTCGTTGAGAATGGTAGGACTGGATATATTAACCTTAAAGGAGACGTAGTAATTGAATGTAATTTTCTTGAATCAGGACCTTTTGTAAATGGATTAGCATGGGTAAGAGATGAAGATAATAAATACTATTATATTAATACTGATGGTCAAAAAGTAGTTAGTATTCCAGATGGTTATATACCCGGTACATTCTCAGAAGGCATGGCTTCATTGCTTAATTCTTATACTTTAAAGTCAAGTTATATCAATACAAATGGTCAAGTTGTAATTAACGAGAAATTTTCAAATCCTGATTTCTTCTCAGAAGGGCTTGCTCTTGTGATGTTAGAGGAAGATAAATATTGCTATATTACTACTTCTGGAGAGTTAGCTTTTAGTGATTACTTTGATGAGGCTCTTCCTTTTATTAATGGTGGAGCACTTGTATCAAACAATGGTGTTTGGGGCCTTATAGACAAACAAGGAAAATATATATTTACTAATAAACATTATGATTATATTGATACTCAATCGTATCTGATGAATAGTAGTGTCTTTTTAGTGCAAATTGCAGGAAAGAGTTACAGTATTACTAGAAATACTGGAGATGCAATAGAATTGTGATTCTTTAGTAAAATTAAAATCTGGTACTCACGAAGAAACTTTAAACTGACTTAAGCGTCAAATAGCCCTCATCTTATTATATTAAGATGAGGGCTACAAAAAAAAGTGTTCAAGGTGTAAAGAGCATAGTGTTTTAACCAAATAAGATCACTTAGATAGCAGCCAGTTAATGAACTTCACTATATATTGGTTAACTATTAGCGGAATTCAATCGCTGGCTGCTTATAAAGACTCCACTCAATATCAAGCATGAAAATAGAATTGGTACTGATTACGAATTAGATAATCATCCCCAAGAACATACCGCGTGAGCTCGAACATAATTAATCCTTCTAAAGTAACAACTATCTGCCAAACAAATCCTCCATAAAGGCCAAAATTTCTTTCTATATTGTTACTTGTAGGTACGATTTGTATTATCTCCAAATCCGCTTAAGCTTCAGTAATTCCTGTGTATATCCAAAGATTGAAATTGGACTCATAATAATTTGATAAATAAGAATAAATAAAATGAAACCTATATTATTTTTTCGAACTTTTAAATCTAGTTTTCTGAAAATTGATTTTTGATATCGGTACAAGATCAAGTAGCTTAATATCGTAACAGGAAGCACCAGAATAGTCATCGGCCCGGCGATCCAATATACTCCGAATAAAGCAAGAATCAAACCTGGTAGCCAGCAAAAAGTATAGATTGCGTCTACATATGGTAATACAAAATTCACACCAGTTAAATATTTTCCATAAATACGAGGCTGTTGCCATGGTTTTACCGTTTTTAGTCCTTCAATCATCCCTCTTGCCCATCGACTACGTTGTATGCAAAAACCTCGAAATGAGGTTGGTACCGATGTAAAAGCCACTGATAAAGGTTCAAAAAATACACGGTATCCTTTCTTCATAAATTTCCATGTCAATACTATATCTTCGCCAATTACATCATCCCAACCACCTATTTCTTGAATGACTTTGGTTTTGTAAAGGCTGAAAGCTCCTTGTGCAACAAGTGTTTGCTGAAACATTCCTTGAAGTCGTTTCACGGAGGCTATAGCTAGGAAATAATCCCACTCTTGTATCTTAGTCCAAATATTTTGGCGGCTATTACGGACAAGTATCGCACCTGCAACTGCACAGACATCCTCCGGTGCACTAAGTATACGGCTAATGATGTATCGGATAGCAGAAGGATGGAGCAAAGTGTCAGCGTCTAATGTAATCATAAATTCGGTGTCTACAAAAGTAAGGCCAGTATTTAATGCATAGTTTTTCCCCGCGCGCTGTTCTTCAATAATTTGCATAGAAAGTCCCAGTTCATCTGCTGTTTGAAGAGCGGTTTGAACTGTATTATCCGAACTATTGTTATTAATGAGAATTATTTTTATATCACCATCATAATCTTGTTTTGCTAGTTGGTGAAGCGTAGCACCAATGTTCTTTTCTTCATTCCAAGCTGCTATTAGTATTGTTACAGGTGACTGAGGTAATTCAACAGCAAACTTTGGTTGTTTATCTAGAAGAAGGCTCCCAACCATAAAACTGATTAAATACCCAGGGATATAGGCAATTCCCATAATGATGACAATAGCTGCCGGCATGCTTATAATTTGGCCTAATGATGTAACCCAAGCTTTAGAAATAAATATTGAAAAAGTAAGCCAGAATATTGCGATGAAATGACCTATTAAGAATTTAATTTTTATCGGAATATAAAATTTAAATCGAGAATTATTTATAGTACGGTTTTCATGATTGGGGAGATATTTCAACAGTATCACATCCAGTGTGATAACTTTAACAAAATGAAACGATTAAATATAGCTATTGTTAGATAGTAATTAATAGAAAAATAAATAAAATATGCCTGAATCCCCCCATGTCTTACGATATGGAGTCTCTATCTTTCCTTTAATTACTACACTTTTTTATATTAATTCGATGCTAAAATAGTGAAAGCAGACGCGAAAAACAGTCATAATTATTGTGTACATTGATTGAAATTTCGAACTTCCGATCTGTGATATTTTGTTTAGATACAAAACTGTTTTTTGAAATGATAATTTGGTTGTTTGTGTTTTATGCTAGGGTTAATGGAATCTCTAATAAATTTTGATTGCAATCACTAGCCACGTATAAGACGAATAGATGTTAGACGTTGATAATAAAATACCTGAGGGGAGTCAGAAGTGGTTGTATGTAGTTCCTGTAAAAGATATCTATTATAATAAGAACTCAGTTTTCACAGCACACAAAATATATAAAGTTAAACAACAAACAGAATCAGGATATATGTTGATCAATGACGATGGTATTTTGGATTACATAGATGAATCGTTGGTCCGTAATCGTTACGATAATTATCAACTAGCCTTAATACACAATAGGCTTTTCGATATTGGTATTATTATTTTGATATTGTCAATTGTTGGGGTTTTTGTGTTATTTAATTAGAAAAAGTACACTCATATATTGCTTCAATACTTGAGGGATAATGCTGCTTTCTGGTGAAAATTGAAAATCAAGAAGAACGTTAGATCTTTAATATACAACCTTGAATATGTAGTTTTCGTAATAGAAAGCAAGGTTTTATCACCTACATCTATAGTGTACGGAAGAATTTGGGCACTTGGAAATGATTGCCACAATGGTATATAAATTGACAAAAGACGCCACGCCTAGACAGCTGATGGAAGCCGGCCTTGGAGAAAATTTTGTGAACCATGATAATGGAATGATGTATGTGAATGCATCCGGTGTTCCATGGACGGCAGCATACATTGGAACTAAAGGCGACCCACTAGCAGATTTGTACGAGGATATTGCGGCAGAAGAGAAGGCACGTGCGACGTACCAATGGTTGATCGATATGACAGATGATGTGGATTTGCAGGATGGCTTAAAGTTCCTTCGTGAGCGGGAGATCGTACATTCGTTGAGGTTTAGGGAAGCGGTTGAGATGATCAAGTCTGACTGGGGAACTAAGAAAGTATTTAAAGTTTAAGGATAGGACTTAATATTGAAGAATAGTCAGATAGCAGCCGATATCGGCTGCTTTTTTGTTACGCTAACGGGCAGGATAACGTGGAAACTATCTTGAATAAATGATTAATAAATACTAGATGCGTAACTACTTGTTACCGGAGGTGATTTTTGATGGGATTAGGTGATTACCAGTTTATTTTGTATCCTATAGGAAATTCATCTATGCTTACGGAAGAAGGTATGGAGTTTATTGGGCCGTATTATTTTAACTTTGTCCAAGCAGTAAATGAGCTCAAAAAAATAGATAAAATAAAGAATGACCCAACATTGAAAAGTTGGAATTCATTCGATGATGCGTGTTATTTTCTATATAACGATGAGCAGTACAAAGTAGAAATTGAACTAAACGCTGGCACTGTATCTGAACAGGCTGAAATGATTTCTGTCAGAACTAATTATTATAAAGAAGAAGGAAGTATAACTGAAGCTTTACATATTTGCAGGGAACTATGTAACTCCTTGAACTTAAGTTGCTGGAGTATGAAACTTCGTAGGATTATTGATTTGAATGAAGTTCAAGATGTAGAAACAATAATTAGTAACTTCAACAAGCTAAGAAATAAATCTTAATTCAGATATCATTGCACGAAGAGAAATGATAGTTCAATACGACACGATGGCAGCGCTTATCAAATGATGCGCTGCCGTTTTTTCAACTAAAGGGCAGGATAATGGAATTAACTCGTTGTATTTCAATTAGGATACTAATACCATAAAAAATATGGAGATAAGGTATGAAAGAGGCTCTGATAGCCTTAATACAAGGGGGATGTAATGAAGCCGCTATTAGCTGTTATCTCGATAGTTGTTGTTCTTTTGTTTTTTGCTATTGCAGGTCCTTGGCTATTAGTTTATTGGGGTCTTTCATTTCAAGAAGATCCTCCTCTGCCTAAATATACTTATGGAGAATTTCCTTTTTATGCAAAATATCAGGTTGACGGTAAGACAATGACTATTGAGGATACTGTAATTGTTAAATATGATGGAGTCGGGTTAAGCGAAGGTACTGAAAAATTTATTAAATGGAAGCAAACCTTAGCGTCTGGGAATGAAGAAGTTGTCTTATTAAAGGATGGTGATTCAATAAGAATTATACTATCGGTCAGAGAGATTAATTACCATCTTGAAGATAATGTGCTTTCAGAAGACTACGGAATACCAGTTATACAAAAAGAAGAGAAATCAGGAAAATCAATAATTTCTAGGCTTGCATCAATAGAAGATTTAGATAAATATAAATTACGAATGATTGAATTTAAGTATGGAGAACCAATTAGGAATTAGCATTGACCATTACGCTCCCTCGATATGATTCAATTTCCTCACTCAGACTCATGAATTCGCAGGATTTCATCCCTGTAGTTAAGTGAAAGAAGAGGATGATGGGGGAGCCGGTGGTTGGGAGATATAGAGTTGGGCATGCGGAAATAAAGGTGAATAGAGAATCACCCATATTGTTCCATAATGTGCACGTCTCCACTTCGCCCTAGCGATTCACGCTCCCACGTCTCAACGGGTCATAGCCCTTTCATTCCTTCGTCACATCTTAACTAAGGGGTGGAGGTCGGTCTTTCTAACGGAACGGGTCCGAGCCCTTTTGCGTAACATCTCCCGATACTCCGTGCTTCTTGTTATCCTGCGAATGCATGAGCTGATGAGGAAAAAGCGAATTTATGCTGCTTGCGAGAATACCTTATTGGGTTCGTAAGCTGTACTGCTTTTAGCCAAAGCGATTAGTATTCGCGCTACTTTACCAATTAATTTCATGATGGATTTCATCCTCTTCATTTTCTTTTCTTCTACATTGTAACGATGTGACGCTCGAATATCCGTATTGGTCATGACCATACTCATCGTCATGAGATAAAGAAAATGACGTAAGCGAGGCCGGCCTCGCTTGCTAAGTACCATCTTTCCTCGCCATTTCCCTGAGCTAGCCTCAGCTAGATTTAATCCAGCATGACGAAGCAGAGCATTTCCATGCGCATAGCCACTTAGATCACCAGCCTCGCCAAGAATACCAGCAAGATTTGTTACATAGATTCCCTTTATTTCAAGGAGTTTTTGTACATAGGGAATGCGTTCAAGAATGATTCGGAGCTCACGCTCTATTTGTTCAAGCTGGCGCTGAGCCAGGTCATATTCTTCGATTAATTGCCCAAGATGGAGCTTGTAAGCATGAAGTGCTTGAGTGGTACCCACACTGGTTTTTGCAAGTGAAATGAGTAGTTCAGCACGTTTAACACCAGCATGACGCTTAACATATTGCTTCCAACCGGCAAGGACTTGTTCCGTATCTAGCCGACTAATTTCTTTCGGTAGAGGGAAGAGCCTAAGTGTTGCGATTGCACTGGTGCAAGTAAGGATTTTAAAGACTTGGCGAAGTTCAGGGAAAACAATATCTACCCAGCGATGAATCTGATTCACCGCAGCGTTCAGCCGTTTGGTAATGGTCTCTCGATTTGCCATTAGAATACGCAATTCCTCGTAGTCTTCAGGATGAAAACGAACAGGGGAGTAGTACCCGTTTTTAACCATGTCTGCAATGACTAGTGCATCCTTATGATCGCTCTTAGACGGTGTATTATCTCGGTTTTCTTTGTTCTTTTTGACGAGATGAGGATTCACCAGAACAGGCTCTATGCCTTGATCTAGGAGACAACGTGCAAGGCTAAACCAGTAGTGGCCGGTAGGTTCCATGCCAACGATGACGCTGCTAAGTTTGTTGGATTTGAGCAGATCATGAATCCAGCGTTTGAACTGATCGAACCCTTCGCGATGGTTACCGAACTCGAGTGGAGTTCCCAGAGCAATCCCGCGAAAGCTGACAGCACGAGCTACGTGAGTTTCTTGAGCGATGTCTACGCCAATGACCAAGTGATGAACGGTAATATTTTCAATGAGTTGATTTTGCTTATCTTGTGCCTTAAACTTCATGATAGAGCGACCTCCTGATGGGCTTTTTGAGGCAATTGACCTCGTGCGTAACCCCATCGTACAGAGGCGCTCGTTTTTGTGCAAACTCCAAATTATTCGTTTTACAGGAATTCTAACGGGTAACATTAGTTCAAAACCAACACGACAGCAGCCGGCGCGTAAATGGCTGCTGTTTTGCTTAATACGCCTCATATATAATTTGCATTAAGGGAGGGACTGTTATTGACCGTTATTATGAACAAATATGGCTACGAATTTATCGAGTGTATTCCAATAAAAGAACCTAAACTATTAAATCAACCACTGTCAGGTTCCTATGCAGTGGTGAGATTCGAAGGCAAATATCTCCTTTGTTTTAATACGTGGAGGAAACAATGGGAAGTCCCTGCCGGAGGAAGAGAAATAAATGAATCGGCTGAGGAATGTGCTAAAAGAGAGCTTTTCGAGGAAACAGGGCAGGTTGTTCATGAAATGGATCTAATGGGACTCCTGAAGGTTAGGAAGGCAGATGGATTAGTAAAGTGTAATCCGATTTATTTTGCGGAACTGGATTGTATAGTCCCTTTTAAAGAAAATGATGAAACAGATAAAATCATCTTCTGGGATTTAACCGAAGACATTGGTTACATTGATGAAGTTGATAAAGAAGTTCTTAAATGGTGCAAGTTATTAAACTAAAGGGAGACGATAGTTAAGCAACACGACAGCAGTCGGCGCATTACGTCCGGTTGCTTTTTTTGTTGAGCGAAAGGGCAGGATAGTTCCAATATGTGGTATTATTATTTGGGTGATTAATCCACGTAAGGGGGGATTGAGATTCGTATTATTATTTTTATACTAATATGTTGTTTTATGAGTGGATGCAGTAGTAATAACCAATCTGAAATCATAAATAAGCCGATTCAGTATGATTTTTCAGAACCATTACAGTTTCCGTTTGAAGTTAATGAAGCCCATTCTGAGATTGGGATTAAAGATGGCTTGCACCAATTTGTATATCATTATCTAAATAAGGAAACTACACAAGAAATAAAGTACATTTTGAGCAAAGTGATTGATGATGAACCCTATGTATTTTCTGAAAAGGAAAAAATGCAGCCCATAGACCTTAAAAATGGAACCCATGCCTATTACAAGGAAGATGAGTATAGTCAGTCAATATGGTGGGAAAGTGAAAACGGATTTATTGCTCGTTTTGTTTATTACATTAACGGCAAATCAGAAGCCCTTAGGCAAATTCAAATTAACTCAATCTGATTTAATAAATTTGGTTGAGCAAGTTCAATAACGTTGCACTAACGGGGAACATTAGTTCAGGGACATTCAGAAGCAGTTTGCCGGCGGCAACTGCTTCTTTTTTAGGACAGGATAACCTAATTAGGATAACGAATAATTTTCATATCAGCCTGCTTTAATAAAACAAGGAGTGAAAGATGAAGATGTCGCCTTATAAACCAGATTACGATAAGTTATTCAAATGTTCTGATATTGATTCGACAAGACCATTTAAAGCAGGTATAGAAGCCGATTTTGATTATTCCTGTGCCTTGTTAAGGGGGGATATTACGCCTTCTGAAACAATTGAAGTTAGACATTTGAGAGGAACTCACACACCGGCACTTGCTATTCATACCGGTTTTTCTTTATTGCTACATGATTCGATTATCGAAACGTTCATTCAAAACCAAATCACAGGCTGGAAACCTTTCCGAATAACCCTCTATGGAAAAAACGATGAAATCATTCCCAATTATTCTGGCATCTCCATTTTAGGTAGATGCAATCCACTCGATTACCACCGCAGTGGAATTGTACATAAGGAATATCCAGGAGGGATATTTCCTCGATTTAAGGGTAGCTATTTTAAGGATGATGCTTGGGATGGAACTGATATTTTTATGGATAACCCTGATGAACGAGGGTATACCTTGAATCAGTATGTCTCAGTACGGGTGAAGGACATATTTACTAGTTTTAAGATAAAAAATCTTCAGTTAACCAAACTTACTGAAACAGAAATAGATGTTATGATAATTAAGTCAGGTTCACCTGAAAGGGTGCCCGAGAATTTAAGATGATAAATTAATAGTGGTATTCAACTATCGGGAAACGATAGTTCAAGACAGAACGACGGCAGCTTATCTTGATATGCTGCCGTTTTCTCAACTAAAGGGAGTTGGGGCAACATATGGAATAATTACAACCTTGGAGGGACGGACAAGAAATGGAAATTCTTATTTTTATTGCGGTTATAATCGGTTTGGTCGGTACTTTGGGGTACCAAAATTTTATGATAAGAAAGATGGATAAAATTGAAACTATTCTTCGTGAAATAAGAGATAAAACATAAACGATCTTAAGCTATCGGAGAACGCTAGTTCAACGAGCTACGCAGATTATTAAAACCTCTCCTTAGAAGCAAACTAGATTTAATAGCTTCTAAAGGGAGGTTTTGTTATGAAACTAAGTGAGTTGTGGAGGTTGTATGAAGCTGATAAACGAATTCAAGGATTCAGTCCAAAAACATTAAAGGCATATGCCCTTCAGCACAAAATGTTGATGTTGGAGCTAGGCGATCTAGGAATAACGGAAGTGACGCTAGCAATGCTGAAGGAATACTTAGCAAAACAAGCAGACCGGCTGAAGCCGAGCAGCCTAGGCCATCGAATTCGGTTTGTTCGTTCTCTTTTCCGTTACGCTTATGAAGAGACGTATCTTACTTCGAATCCCTCTCTAAAATTAAGAGAACCAAAATTAGATAAGCGTATTCCTAAGTTCTTAATTGAGGAAGATGTTATACATTTGAAGATCTCATGCCAATCACTCCGGGAAAGAGCGCTTCTTGAGTTCCTCTACTGTACCGGCTGCCGAGTTGGGGAGGTGGAGAAGATCAACATCGAGGATCTAAACTGGGAGAACTGCTCAGCGATCGTTAATGGCAAGGGATCGAAGCAGCGAGAAGTTTACTTTACAACAGAGTGCAAAGTATGGTTAAAGAAGTACCTAGCCAGCCGTGAGGACTCCTGCAAAGCCTTATTTGTTACCGATACGCATCCAACAAAACGGATGGCCATACCTACGATTAGATGGGCTTTAAAACGGCTTGCTGTTCGGGGAGAAATTGAAGCGAACGTATACCCCCATCGCTTTCGACATACTTATGCATGCCAACTCCTTGATAACGGTGCCCCACTAGATTTTATCCAAGGTATGCTCGGTCATGAGAAAGCATCGACAACTCAAATCTACGCACAGCTCCGCGGTGAGCGTCGAAGAGAACTTTATAAGCGATTTTTTTAGTGCGTATTAGCGGCGGTCCCCCGTTCAGGCTGCCGCTAATTCAACTATACCAGCTAATAGCTTGTCAACTTTACCAGC